>NZ_CP108669.1:4497500-10031225 GCF_045162855.1 Streptomyces sp. NBC_01077
GCGAGCTGCGGCGGATGATCCAGTACAAGGAGAAGAGCGTCCAGGCGCGGGCGGCGGGGCAGAGCGTGCGGCTGTCACTGCTGACGTATCCCGTGCTGATGGCGGCGGACATCCTGGCGTACGGGACCGACGAGGTGCCGGTGGGTGCGGACCAGACGCAGCACGTGGAGCTCACCCGGGATCTGGCCTTGCGGTTCAACCAGCGGTACGGCCACACGTTCACCGTGCCGCGGGCTACGCGGCCGGACGTGGCGGCGCGGGTCATGGACCTTCAGGACCCCACCTCGAAGATGGGGAAGTCGCACGCGAACGGGGCCGGGATCGTCTATCTGCTCGACGACGCGGAGACCGTGCGGCGGAAGATCATGCGGGCCGTGACCGACAGCGGGCGGGACGTGGAGTACGACCGGGACGCCAGGCCGGGGGTCGCGAATCTGCTCGATCTGATGGCGGCCGCGACGGGTGGGAACCCCGAGGCGCTGGCCGGTGTATATGAATCGTACGGATCGTTGAAGAAGGACACGGCGGACGCGGTCGTCGAGCTGCTGAGGCCCCTGCGGGAGCGGCATGCCGAGCTCGCGGCGGATCCCGGCTATGTGGATCAGGTGCTACGGGACGGGGCCCGGCGGGCCCGGGAGACGGCGCGGCCCTTGGTGGACCGGGCCTATCAGGCGGTCGGGCTGTTGCCCGCCGGGTGACGGAACGCGTTGCGGTAGTCGCGTGGGCTGGTGGCGAGGTGCGAGGCGAAGTGCTGGCGCATCGTGACCTCGCTGCCGAAGCCCGCGCGGCGGGCCACCTCGGGGAGGGGGTGGTCGGTGAGTTCGAGGAGTTTCTGGGCGGCGGCGACGCGCTGGGTGATGAGCCAGTGCAGGGGGGTGGTTCCGGTGGTGGCCTGGAAGTGGCGGGCGAAGGAGCGGGGGGACATGCCGGCACGGGCGGCCAGGGTCGCGACGGTGTGGGGCTCGTCGAGGTGGGCGAGGGCGTGGGTGCGGACGTCGGCCAGGGCGTCGGCGTCGCGGTCGGCACGGGGGGTGGGGTGTTCGATGAACTGGGCCTGGGTGCCGGTGCGGAAGGGTGCGGTGACCATCGCTCGGGCGATGGCGGCGGCTGCCTCGGCTCCGTGGGCGGTGCGGACGAGGTGGAGGCAGAGGTCGATACCGGCGGCGGTGCCTGCGGAGGTCCAGACGCCGGTGTCCTCGACGAAGAGGGCGTCGGGTTCGACCTGGATCGCGGGGTGGCGGGCGGCCAGGGTCCTGGCCAGGTGCCAGTGGGTGACGGCGCGCCGGCCGTCGAGGAGTCCGGCGCGGGCGAGTACGAAGGCGCCGGCGCAGAGCGAGGCGACCGGGGTGCCCGCGGTGTGGGCGCGGCGGAGGGCGTCGAGTACCTGGGCCGGGATTGCGGCGTCGGGGTCCTCGATGCCGGGGACGAGGACCAGATCGGCGGGGGTGAGGTCGTCGAGCCAGGTGAGCGGGCGGTCGGGGGTGAGGGTGAGACCGCCGCGCAGGGGGACGGGGGTGTCCGGGTCGGCGGCTGCCCTGCGGAGTTCGAAGGGTGGGACGCCGCGGAGGGTGCGGTCGCTGCCCCAGACCTCGGTGATGACGGAGACGTCGAAGGCGCGGATGCCCGGGAAGGCGAGGAGGGCGATGCGCTGGGGGCGGGGCGCGGGTGTCTGCGGCATGGGCGGCATGGCTGGCAGTAAACCATCGATCGCTGTCATTCGACCCTCTGGGAGAGGGGCGCGGCCGGCGGCAGGATCGTGGGCATGGAGATCACCGAGAACGCAGCGCTGGTTGTCATCGACGTACAGAAGGGCTTCGTGGATGGGTTCTGGGGAGAGCGGAACAACCCGGCCGCCGAGGAGAACATCGCGGCTCTGATCGACCTGTGGCAGGAGACGGGGCGGCCGGTCGTCTTCGTGCGGCACGACTCGCCGGAGGGCTCCCGTTCGCCGCTGCGGGTGGGGTACGAGGGGAACGAGTTCAAGGACTTCGTCGAGCAGCGGCGCGGGAAGGGCAGCGGTCCTGAGCTGCTGGTGACGAAGACGGTGAACTCGGCCTTCTACGGAGAGCCGTCGCTGGACGGGTGGCTGTCCGGGCAGGAGATCGCGCAGATCGTGATCGTCGGGATCCAGACGAACATGTGCAACGAGACGACGGCCCGGATGGGCGGGAACCTCGGGTATGAGGTGGTGTTCCCGCTGGACGCGATGCACACGTTCGATCTGGAGGGGCCGTTCGGCTGGTCCCGGAGCGCGGATGAGCTGACGGAGGCGACGGCCGTGTCCCTGCACGGGGGCCGGTTCGCGAAGGTCGTGACGACGGAGGAGGTCGTGAAGGGGGCGGCCGTCGGGGTCCGGTGACCCCTGGGTCAGCTGTTGCCGGAGGCGAGTTCGCGGCTGCGGTCGCGGGCGGCTTCGAGGGCGGCGATGAGGGCGGCGCGGACGCCGTGGTTCTCCAGCTCGCGGATGGCGCTGATGGTGGTGCCGGCCGGGGAGGTGACGGCCTCGCGGAGCTTGACCGGGTGTTCGCCGCTGTCGCGGAGCATCACGGCGGCGCCGATGGCGGCCTGGACGATGAGGTCGTGGGCCTGGGCGCGGGGCAGGCCGAGGAGGATGCCGGCGTCGGTCATGGCCTCGACGAGGAAGTAGAAGTACGCCGGGCCGGAGCCGGAGAGGGCGGTGGCGGCGTCCTGCTGGGACTCGGGGACGCGGAGGGTCTTGCCGACGCCGCCGAAGATCTCCTCGGTGTGGGCGAGGTGCTCGGGGGTGGCGTGGCTGCCGGCCGAGATGACGGACATGCCTTCGTCGACCAGGACGGGGGTGTTGGGCATGACGCGGACGACGGGGGTGCCGGTGGCGAGGCGTTCCTCGATGAAGGAGGTGGGGATACCGGCGGCGGCACTGATGACCAGGCGGTCGGCGGCGACGTGCGGGGCCAGCTCGTCGAGGAGCCGGCCCATGTCCTGGGGCTTGACGGCCAGGATGAGGGTGTCGGCGCGCTTGGCGGCCTCGGCGTTGGTGACGGTCTCGACGCCGTAGCGGGTGCGGAGCTCCTCGGCGCGTTCGGCGCGGCGGGCGGTGACCAGGAGGTTCGCGGGGCGCCAGCCGGCGCGGATCATGCCACTGAGGAGCGCTTCACCGATCTTGCCGGTGCCGAGGACTGCGACGGTCTGGGTCATGGCTCTGTTCACCTCGCCGGAGGGGGGTACGTGTCGTCATCCTCGCACCGGCGGGCCGGGTGGTGTGCGGGTGTCCGAGGGGCGGTCACGCGGTGCGGCGGCGGAGGGTGGCCGCGCCGAGGCCGAGGACGAGGAGCGCGCAGCCCGCGACGACGAGGGCGTCGCGGACGAAGTCGCCGGTGATCTCGGGGTGGCGGAGGACCTGGTTCATGCCGTCTACGGCGTACGACATGGGCAGGACGTCGGAGATCGCTTCGAGTGCGGGGGCCATCCGTTCGCGCGGGGTGAAGAGTCCGCAGAGCAGCAGCTGGGGGAAGATCACGGCCGGCATGAACTGGACGGCCTGGAACTCGGAGGCGGCGAAGGCGGAGACGAAGAGGCCGAGGGCGGTGCCGAGGAGAGCGTCGAGGAGGGCGACCAGGAGGAGGAGCCAGGGGGAGCCGATGACGTCGAGGCCCAGGAACCAGACGGCGAGGCCGGTGGCCAGGGCGGACTGGACGACGGCGAGGAGTCCGAAGGCGAGGGCGTAGCCGGCGATGAGGTCGGCCTTGCCGAGGGGCATGGCGAGGAGGCGTTCCAGGGTGCCGGAGGTGCGTTCGCGGAGGGTCGCGATGGAGGTCACCAGGAACATCGTGATGAGCGGGAAGATGCCGAGGAGCGAGGCGCCGATGTTGTCGAAGGTGCCCGGGCTTCCGTCGAAGACGTACCTCAGCAGGAAGAGCATGACGCAGGGCACGAGGAGCATCAGGGCGATCGAGCGCGGGTCGTGGCGCAGCTGACGCAGGACGCGGGCGGCGGTGGCGAGGGTGCGTGCGGGGCTCATGACCGGGGCTCCTCGTGGGCGGCTCGGGCGGCGGCGGCGTCGACCAGGCGGAGGAAGGCCTCTTCGACGGTGGCGGTGTCGTTGCGGCGGCGGAGGGCCTCGGGGGTGTCGTCGGCGAGGATCTCGCCCTCGCGCATGAGGAGGAGCCGGTGGCAGCGTTCGGCCTCGTCCATCACGTGCGAGGAGACGAGGAGGGTCGTGCCGCGGTCGGCGGCGATCTGGTGGAAGAGGTTCCACAGGTCGCGGCGGAGGACGGGGTCGAGGCCGACGGTGGGTTCGTCGAGGACGAGGAGTTCCGGGGTGCCGAGGAGGGCGACGGCGAGGGAGACCCGGCTGCGCTGTCCGCCGGAGAGCCGGCCGGCGAGCGAGTCGGCGTGCGAGGCGAGGTCGACGTCGTCGATGGCCCGGTCGACGGTGGCGCGGCGTTCCTGACGGTGGGCGCGGCCGAGGAGCAGAACGGCGGCGAAGTAGTCGAGGTTCTGGCGGACGGTGAGGTCGTCGTAGACGGAGGGGGCCTGGGTGACGTACCCGATGCGGGAGCGGAGGGTGGGGTCGCCGGCGGGGTGGCCGAGGACCTGGAGGGTGCCCGCGACCTTGGCCTGGGTGCCCACGATCGCCCGCATCAGGGTGGATTTGCCGCAGCCCGAGGGGCCGAGGAGGCCGGTGATGCGGCCGGCCTGGACCGTGAAGTCGAGGCCGCGCAGGACGGTGCGGTCGCCGCGGACGGTGGTGAGTCCGTGCGCGGCGACCGCTGCGGCGGCCGCGTGGGCCGTGGCCGTCTCGCCGGTGGCGCTGTCGGTGTCGGACCTGGCTGTGGCCGGGACGGCGGCCTCACCCGTCGGGTAATTCATCATGTGATGAATAGTCCTCCCGGCGGTATCGGCCGTCAAGCATCGTGCGGGCCCGGGGCGCTCAGTGGCGGTGGGCTCCGATCGGCGGATGAACCAGGTCGCTCCGCGGACGGGCTCCTCGGCGCGCAGCTCCCGGGCGATCGACCGGGCCGTGTGGATGCCCGTGGGGCGCGCCGTGACGCAGGCGATCCGCAGCTCGCCGCCGGCGTCCGGGGTGGCGGCGGCGGCGCCCGCGGCGCCGGGACGCAGATCTTGGGGTGGGAGACCGAGCCGAGGACGAGAACGCGGTGGGTGGGGCGGCCGGGGCGGTGCTGCGGTGTCGTCTTCATGCACGGGGGGATGACAGCGCCCCCGCGAGAGGGGACCTCGCGGGGGCGGGTTGTTCGCCGCTTACTTGCGCTTGGGCTTCTTGCGGGCGGATGGGTTGCCCGTACGGGTGCCGCGTCGCTTCTCGTACTGGGCGCGGGCCGTGTCGTACTCGGCGCGGCGGAGCTTCTCGCCGGGGGCCTCCACGAAGCAGCGGGCGCAGTAGGCGAGGAGTGAGCCGATGAAGCCGATCGCCTTCAGGCTGCGCAGGGACTCCTCGCGGGCCGGGTCCGCCGGCCTGCGGACGAAGCCCTCCCAGGTCTTACGGAAGGCGATGGCGCTGCAGACCGCGAACATGAGGACGACCAGCATGTTGACGATGCCGCCGACGTCCGCGATCTCCAGGCCCTCGTACGCGAAGCGCAGCACGAAGCAGGCCGCGACGGCGGCGGCGAGCGAGCCGACGGCCAGGCCGATGCGGCGCAGCGTGTAGTTGCCGCTGTGGTCGACCCACGTCGTACCGAAGAAACGAATCTCCTCGGGCTGAGGCCCGGCAGGCGTACCGGTGGGAGTCCCGCCGGTACTGCCGCCGGTCGTGCTGGGGGTCTGCTCGTCGTCGCTCACGAGGTCGATTATCCCCGGGGCGACGGAGGAGGGCCTCAGGCGCAGCGCGGTGCGACGAAGCCGTCGCTGCCCGTGCGCACGTACGCGTCGGAGATGTACTCGCCCGGCGCTATGTTGTCCCAGATCCTGGTGGTGCCGTACGGGCCGCTGATCCACTCGCCGTTCTTCTGGCAGGCGATCGCGACCGTGGCACCGAGCGGCAGCGCCCGGACGATCGGGTACTGGGTGCTCGGGCCCGAGCGCACGTTGACGCGGTGGCCCGGCGCGACCGCGTAGCGGGTCGCGGTGGCGGCCGTCGTCAGCGCGGCCGTCGTCGCCTCGGTCCCCGTCGCCGTTGTCCTGTTCTCGTCCGTACCCATGGTGTCCTCCCCCTTGGCGCAAAAGCGCTCCGCCCAGTTTCACTCTCCGCGACGCGCAGGCTAGCAAGCCCCACCGACATCGCGGGGGCCATGGACTAGGCTCCGTCGGGTCGCGCACGTGCGCGCGAGGTGACGGGCAACCACACGGGGGTGGGCGATGCCGCCGTTGCGCAATACCGGTGCCGACCGGGAAGCGGAGGGGCCCGAGTACGCGGGCGACTACCGTCTCCAGGCATGTCTGGGCGCCGGCGGCATGGGCGTCGTGCACCTCGCCGCCTCCGCCTCGGGCCTGCGGCTCGCCGTCAAGGTCGTGCACGCACGGTACGCGGAAGACCCCGAGTTCAGGGCACGTTTCCGCCAGGAGGTCGCGGCCGCCCGCCGGGTCAGCGGGGCCTTCACCGCGCCGGTCGTCGACGCCGACCCCGATGCCGTACGCCCCTGGATGGCCACCCTCTACGTCCCCGGGCCCACGCTCGCCGACCAGGTCAGACGGAACGGCCCGCTGGCACCGGCCGAACTGCGCCGGCTCACCGCCGGGCTCGCCGAGGCGCTGCGCGACATCCACCGCGCCGGTGTCGTCCACCGTGACCTCAAGCCCAGCAACGTCCTGCTCACCGACACCGGCCCCAAGGTCATCGACTTCGGCATCTCCCGGCCCGTCGACAGCGATCTGCACACGGAGACCGGCAAGCTCATCGGCTCGCCGCCGTTCATGGCGCCCGAGCAGTTCCAGCGGCCGCGCGAGGTCGGGCCCGCCGCGGACGTCTTCGCGCTCGGCTCGGTCCTCGTCCACGCGGCGACCGGGCACGGCCCGTTCGACTCCGACAGCCCGTACATCGTGGCGTACCAGGTCGTCCACGACGAGCCCGATCTGACGGGTGTGCCGGCCGAGCTGGCGCCGCTCGTCGCGCGCTGCCTCGCCAAGGAACCGACCGAGCGGCCGACGCCGGCCCAGATCATGTCCGCGCTGCTGCCTCCCTCGTACGCGGCGGAGGCGTTCATACCGGCGCAGCGGCGCCGGCCCGCCCTGCCGAACGGCGAAGAACGTTCCTACGGCAAGCCCGGCCCCGCGCCCGCGTGGGACGCGGACACGCCGGTACGGGCCACTCCGCCGGCCCCGCCCCGCCGGGGCCCGCGCCTGGGCCGGGTGCGGCTCCGGCCGCGCCTGACGATCGCCGTCGCCGCCGCGCTCGCACTCACCGGGGCCGGTCTGTACGCGGCCATGAGCCCGCCTGCGCGCGGCGGGTCCGAGTCCCCCGCCCGCCCGGACGAAGTGGCCACCGCCTTCGCCGGCTGGCACACCACGCTCCAGATGCACGGCCCCACCGCCGCGCCCGCGTGCACCCACGGCGGGGGCGCGCTGTACTGCGCGGCCCGGGGCGTCGGTCTCGCCCGGCTCGACCCCGTGACCGGGTCGGTCGTCTGGTCGCACACCGCGCCCGTCAAGGCGGAGTCCCCCGTCGCGCCCTTCGTCCTCGCGGACGGGCTGGTCGGCGCGGCCGCCCCGGCGGACCCGTTGCGGGCGTACGCGGGAACCGACGGCTCCCCCGGCTGGACCACCGGCGCGAAGCTCCCCGAGCTGTACGCGCCGGCCGGCTCGGCCGTCGTCCTGTCCGACGGGCGGGGTGGGGTCCGGGCCGTCGACAGCCGCGGCGGGAAGGAACTCTGGCGGCACGGCCTGGCCGGTTTCGAGGTGCCGCGCCCGGGGCCGTACGACGCACCCTCCGGTCTCCTCACCGTCTCGGAGACCTCGGCCGACGGGACGCACACGCGCGTGGGCGAGATCCACCCCCGGACCGGCGAGCAGGCCTGGCAGCGGAACATGAAGGGCGACCTCGACCCGCTGGGCCGCACCGGCGACGGCTCGCTGCTCCTCGCCTCCCGCTACCAGGACTCGCTCTTCGACCACCTGGTCCTGCTCGACCCGGACAGCGGCGCCGCCCGCCGGCTGCCCCTGCCCCACCGGATCGACATCCGGGGCGCCGCCGTGCGCGGCACGGTCGTCCACATCCTCGACGCCAACGGGCACCTCACCGCCTTCGACACCGCGGCGCCCAAGGGGCGGGTGCTGTGGGAGCTGGAGACGGGTGCGGGGAACGTGTCCACGCCGGTCGTGGGTCCCGGCGACCGGCTCTACTTCTCCGTCCAGGACGGGCGGCTGCTCGCCGTCGACACGGTACGCGGGGCGCTGATCGGCCAGACCCGGCCGCGGCTGCTCAACGGCCGGCTCGAGTACGCGCCGCTGGTGCCGGCGCCACTGGTCGCCGGGGACCGGGTGTTCGGGACGGCCCCGGACGGATCGGTCTTCGCCGTGGACGCGCGCGACCCGGCGTCCTGGTGAGATCCGGGTCCACGCGGGCGCGTGGACCCGGCCCGTACACACGGAGGAGGGGGAGCAGGCTCGATGCCTGCTCCCCCTCCTCTTCGAGCACTGTGTGCGCCGGTGTCAGCCCAGCTTCGACACGTCCCGGACCGCGCCCTTGTCGGCGCTCGTCGCCATCGCCGCGTACGCGCGCAGGGCTGCCGACACCTTGCGCTGCCGGTTCTTCGGCTCGTACACGCCGTTCAGCGCCTCCCGGCGGGCGGCCAGGGTGTCCTCGTCGACGAGGAGTTCGATCGAGCGGTTCGGGATGTCGATGCGGATCCGGTCACCGTCCTCGACGAGGGCGATCGTGCCGCCCGAGGCCGCCTCCGGCGACGCGTGGCCGATGGACAGGCCGGACGTACCGCCCGAGAAGCGTCCGTCGGTGACCAGCGCGCAGGTCTTGCCCAGGCCCCGGCCCTTGAGGAAGGAGGTCGGGTAGAGCATCTCCTGCATGCCGGGGCCGCCGCGCGGGCCCTCGTAGCGGATGACCACGACGTCGCCGTGCGTGACCTGCTTGTTCAGGATCTTCTCGACGGCCTCGTCCTGCGACTCGCAGACCACGGCCGGGCCTTCGAAGGTCCAGATCGACTCGTCGACGCCGGCCGTCTTCACGACGCAGCCGTCGGCGGCGAGGTTGCCGTGCAGAACGGCGAGGCCGCCGTCCTTCGAGTACGCGTGGGCCGCGTCGCGGATGCAGCCGCCTGCCGCGTCCACGTCGAGCGCCTCCCAGCGCTCGGACTGCGAGAAGGCGGTCGCCGAGCGGACACAGCCGGGGGCCGCGTGCCACATCTCGACGGCCTCGTCGGTCGGGGAGCCGCCGCGCACGTCCCAGGCGTCCAGCCACTCCTTGATGGAGCGGGAGTGGACGGAGTGGACGTCCTCGTTGAGGAGACCGGCACGGTAGAGCTCGCCGAGGATGGCCGGGATGCCGCCGGCCCGGTGCACGTCCTCCATGTAGTACGTGCGGTCCTTGGCGACGTTCGGGGCGACCTTGGCCAGGCAGGGCACGCGGCGCGAGACCTCGTCCATGTCGGGCAGGCCGTAGTCGAGCTCGGCCTCCTGGGCGGCGGCGAGCAGGTGCAGGATCGTGTTGGTCGAGCCGCCCATGGCGATGTCGAGGGCCATGGCGTTCTCGAAGGCCGCGCGGGTCGCGATCGAGCGCGGCAGGACGGAGTCGTCGTCCTCGTCGTAGTAGCGCCGGGTGATGTCGACGACCGTGCGGGCGGCGTTCTCGTACAGCGCCTTGCGGGCGGTGTGGGTGGCGAGGACCGAGCCGTTGCCGGGGAGGGAGAGGCCGATGGCCTCGGTCAGGCAGTTCATCGAGTTGGCGGTGAACATGCCGGAACAGGACCCGCAGGTCGGGCAGGCGTTCTCCTCGATCCGGAGCATGTCCTCGTCCGAGATCTGCGGGTTCACGGCGTCGGACATCGCGTCGACCAGGTCGAGCGTGCGGACCGTGCCGTCGACCAGGGTCGCGCGGCCGGACTCCATCGGACCGCCCGAGACGAAGACCGTCGGGATGTTGAGGCGCAGGGCGGCCATCAGCATGCCGGGAGTGATCTTGTCGCAGTTGGAGATGCAGATCAGGGCGTCGGCGCAGTGCGCCTCGACCATGTACTCCACACTGTCCGCGATCAGGTCGCGGGAGGGCAGCGAGTACAGCATGCCGCCGTGGCCCATCGCGATGCCGTCGTCGACGGCGATCGTGTTGAACTCGCGCGGGATGGCCCCGGCGGCCGTGATGGCCTCGGAGACGATCCGGCCGACCGGCTGCAGGTGGGTGTGGCCCGGGACGAACTCCGTGAAGGAGTTGGCGACCGCGATGATCGGCTTCCGGCCGATGTCCGCGCCGGGTACACCGGAGGCGCGCATAAGGGCGCGTGCGCCCGCCATGTTGCGGCCGTGGGTGACTGTGCGGGACCTCAGCTCGGGCATCGTCGCTCGCTCCTCGTGACGGGGGTGCTTGTTGTCGAGCGTACGCCGACGGACCAAGATCTGGACAGCGCGTCCGCATGCCGGACCGGCTGTTCAGCTTTCGGGCAGGCTCGGGGCGATCCGGGGGCGGGCGGGCTCAGGCCTCGGTCAGGTACCGCTGGAGGGTCGGGGCCACCATGGCCACGATCTCCTCCGGGTCCACCGAGGCCATCGGCTCGACCTGGATCACGTACCGCAGGATCGCGATCCCGATCATGTGCGAGGCGGCCAGCTCCGCGCGGAACTTCGGGTCCGGTACGTCGAGCTCGTCCGCGATCCGCTCCAGGAGCCGCCGCAGCACGAAGGTCCTGAGCACCTTGGCCGCCGCCTCGTGGGTCAGCGCGGAGCGGACGATCGCGAGGAGCGGGGCGCGGCTGACCGGGTTCTCCCAGACGCCGATGAAGAAACGGGCGAGCCGTTCCCCGATGGTCTCGCGCGGGCCGCCGACGATCGCCGGGACGACGGTCGCGGGCTCGAAGGAGACCTCGATCGCCGCCGCGAAGACCTCGTCCTTCGTACCGAAGTAGTGGTGGACGAGGGCCGCGTCGACGCCGGCCGCCTTGGCGATGCCGCGTACCGAGGTCTTGTCGTAGCCCCGCTCAGCGAACTGGGCGCGGGCCGCCTCCAGGATGCGTTCCCGCGCGCCCGGCCCGCTCTCCTCCTCGGTACGGGACGGGCGGCCGCGCCTGCGTGGGGCCGGTTCGGTCACGGCCGCGGCACCCGGGACGGGCGGGGGGCCGCGGAGGCGAGGTGGAGCCGGGTGAACGCCAGGGCCTCCGCGAGGTCGGCCTCGCGTTCGGCGGCTGACATCGCGCGGCGGGTGTTGACCTCGATGACGACATGGCCGTCGAAGCCGGTGAGCGCGAGGCGCTCCAGAAGCTCGGCGCAGGGCTGCGTGCCGCGGCCCGGGACCAGGTGCTCGTCCTTGGCGGACCCCTTGCCGTCGGCGAGGTGGACGTGGCCGAGCCGGTCGCCCATGCGGTCGATCATCGCGAGGGCATCGGTGCGGGCGGTGGCGGTGTGCGAGAGGTCGACGGTGAAGTGCCGGTAGTCGTCCTTGGTGACGTCCCACTCGGGGGCGTACGCGAGCATCTCGCGGTCCTTGTACCGCCACGGGTACATGTTCTCGACGGCGAACCGGACGTCGGTCTCGTCCGCCATCCGCCAGATGCCGGTGACGAAGTCCTTGGCGTACTGGCGCTGCCAGCGGAACGGCGGGTGCACGACGACCGTCGACGCGCCGAGCCGCTCGGCCGCCGCCTGGGCGCGCTGGAGCTTGACCCACGGGTCGGTGGACCAGACGCGCTGGGTGATGAGGAGGCAGGGGGCGTGCACGGCCAGGATCGGGACCTGGTGGTAGTCGGAGAGCCGGCGCAGTGCCTCGACGTCCTGGCTGACCGGGTCGGTCCACACCATGACCTCGACACCGTCGTAACCGAGGCGCGCGGCGATCTCGAAGGCCGTCGCCGTCGACTCCGGATAGACCGAGGCCGTCGACAGGGCGACCTTCGCATCCGGGATGCGCACCACTGGTTCTGCCACGGAGACAGGGTACGGGGCCCGCCGGGGGGCCGGGGGGTGGTTCCGGTCACGCCGGACGGGTGGGACCCCGGCCGCGCGTCGGGGCCGGGCCGCCGTCACGCGCTCACGGACCCGAACCGCTCCTGGCGCGCGTCGGGGCACGCGCGCGGGCCCGGACCGCTCCACGCGCGCGTGGCCCGGACCGCTTCCACGCGCGCGTGGCCCCGGCCCTCTCCCCGTGTACGGGTCCCCTACTCCTCCGGCAGGTGGTCCAGGCGGCGCAGGATGACGCCCTCGCGCAGGGCCCAGGGGCAGATCTCCAGTTCCTCCACGCCCAGCAGGTCCATCGCGCCCTCCGCGACCAGCGCGCCCGCGAGGAGCTGTCCGGCGCGGCCCTCCGAGACGCCCGGCAGTGCCGCGCGCTCGGGAGTGGTCATGCCGGCGAGCCGCGGGACCCACTCCTCCAGGGACTTGCGGGACAGGATCCGCTCGACGTAGAGGCCCTCTCCCGAGCCGGGGGCGCCTGCGATCCTCGCCAGCTGCTTGAAGGTCTTGGACGTGGCCACGACGTGGTCGGGGCGGCCGAAGCGGCTGAACTCGCCGACCGTACGGGCGATCTGCGCGCGTACGTGGCGGCGCAGCGCCTTCACGTCGGCGGAGTCGGCCGGGTCGCCCGGCAGCCAGCCGGCGGTCAGCCGGCCCGCGCCGAGCGGCAGGGAGACCGCCGTGTCGGGGTCCTCGTCGATGCCGTACGCGACTTCGAGGGAGCCGCCCCCGATGTCGAGGAGGAGCAGCTTGCCCGCGGACCAGCCGAACCAGCGGCGGGCGGCGAGGAAGGTGAGCCGGGCCTCCTCCTCGCCGGTGAGGACCTGGAGGTCGACCCCGGTCTCGTCCTTCACGCGCGCGAGGACGGCGTCCGCGTTGCTGGCCTCGCGGACCGCGGAGGTCGCGAAGGGGAGCACCTCCTCGCAGCCCTTGTCCTCGGCGGCGAGCAGCGCGTCCCGGACGGTCGCGATCAGCCGCTCGACGCCGAAGGGCGCGATCGCGCCCCGTTCGTCGAGAAGCTCGGCGAGCCGGAGCTCCGCCTTGTGGGAGTGGGCGGGCAGCGGCCGGGCACCGGGGTGGGCGTCCACCACCAGGAAGTGCACTGTGTTCGAACCGACGTCGAGGACTCCGAGTCTCATGGACGGAACGCTACTGCGCCCGCCCGCATACGCTTGGACTTGTGCCAAAGACGAAAAAGGCGAAGCCGGGCAAAGACAGTGCAGTCAAGAGCGCCAAGAAGCGGGGCAAGAGCGTGGAGCCGGACGAGAAGGGCCTCGACTTCGCGCGCGCGTGGGTCGAGTTTCCCGACCCGGCCGACGAGGAGCAGGTCTTCCGCTGCGACCTGACCTGGCTGACCTCGCGCTGGACGTGCGTCTTCGGCAGCGGTTGCCAGGGCATCCAGGCGGGCCGGGCCGACGACGGCTGCTGCACGCTGGGCGCGCACTTCTCCGACGAGGAGGACGAGAAGCGGGTCGCGTCGCACGTGGCACGCCTCACGCCGGAGCTGTGGCAGTTCCACGACGTCGGTACGGACTCGGGCTGGACCCAGCTCGACGAGGACGGCGACCGGCAGACCCGCCGCTGGGAGGGTTCCTGCATCTTCCAGAACCGTCCCGGGTTCGCGGGCGGCGCGGGCTGCTCGCTGCACATCCTGGCCCTGAAGGAGGGCAAGGAGCCGCTGGAGACCAAGCCGGACGTCTGCTGGCAGCTGCCGGTGCGGCGCACGTACGACTGGATCGAGCGGCCGGACGACACGAAGGTCCTCCAGGTGTCGATCGGTGAGTACGACCGCCGGGGCTGGGGTCCGGGCGGTCACGACCTGCACTGGTGGTGCACGTCGGCCACGTCGGCGCACGGGGCCGGGGAGCCGGTCTACGTGACGTACCGGCCCGAGCTCACCGAGATGATGGGCACGGAGGCCTACGACGTCCTGGCCGGACTGTGCCGGGCGCGGCTCTCCTCGCAGCTGCCGCTGGTGGCCCCGCACCCGGCGGACCCGAAGGTCTAGGGGGTGCCCGGAAAGTAGCGCCGTCTGCCCGCGGGCCAGGCGGGACTTTCCGGACACGACCTAGAGCCTGTCCGACCCCGAACCGCCGGACAGGCCCTGGCGCGGGGCTCGTCCTCAGGAGGACGACGGCGGGGGCGGTTCCTCCGTCGTCGGCGGCGGCGTGGTCGGCTCCGCCGTGCCCGGGTCCGTCGTGGTCGGAGGCGGCTCCTCCGTGGTCGGGGGAGGTGTGGTCGGCTCCGTGGTCGGCGGGCTCGTCGGCGGGTCGGTCGGCTCGGTCGTCGGGGGGGGTTCCTCCGTCGTCGGCGGCGGCGTGGTCGGCTCCGTCGTGGGCGGGCTCGTCGGCGGAGTCGTGGGCTCGGTCGTCGTCGGCGGGGGTGTCACCGGATCGACGACGGGCGGCGGCGTGGTCTGTCCCCGCCCGGCGATCCTGATCACCGCGCCCGAGGGGTTCACCCCGATCCGGGCGCTCCACGCGCCCCGCGGTTCGCGGCCGTGGTCGACGCGGACGGTGACGGTGACCTTCTCGCCCGGGCGGAGCGTGCCGGAGGCCCGGCTCACGTACAGCCAGGGCGCGTCCGTCCACAGCGACCAGTCGACGGGGGAGCCGCCGGAGGCGGTGAGCGTGAGCAGGGTCAGATCGCCGTGGCCGCGCGCGGCGACCGTGATCCAGCCGGCGGCGGGCTCGCCCGGTGCGGTGGGGGCGGTGGGACCGCCGGGGCTGAGCACCTCGACGGACACGTCGGGGGCGCGGCTGCCCCGGGTGAAGCGGGGCTCGGGGGTGGTGTGGGCGTTGCCCGCGTTCTCGTACCGGTCGTACGGGCGTCCGTCGGAGCCCGTCGGTTCGTCCGCCTCGCGCGCGCTGATCCTGGACCCGTCGCGGGCGCTCGTGTCGGCGACCGGAGTGCCCCGGTAGGAGGTCCACAGGGCGAGGACGGGCGCGGCGACCACGGCGGCGACGACGGTGGTCGTCACCGCGCGGGCCCGCAGCCGGTCGCGGCGGGCCACGTGGTCCTTCGGGTCCATCGGGAAACCGGTCGGCGAGAAGCGCGGGGCGCCGGCACGCGCGCGGGGCACGTGCAGCATCGCCATGTACGCGGCCGCCCTGGGCGCCTCGACGAGCGGCAGCCGGGCCTGCGGCAGGGATCCGGCGCCGGGCCACGGGCCGGTGGCGCCGACGCGCTCGGCGGCCCTTCGGCAGCGGGGGCAGTCGTCGACGTGCCGGACGAGCTCGGCGCGGAGGGTGGCCGAGAGCAGCACCTGGTGGTCGCCGGTGAGCCGGGCGACGGTGGGGCAGCTGCCGGTCTCGACGACGGCGAGGGCGGCGCGGGTGCGCTCGACCTCGCAGCCGGCGGTGGCGAGGAGCTCGCGGGCGGCGAGCGGATCGAGGGAGAGCACGGCGGCGACCTGACGGTGGCTGAGGCCGTGCCGTACGGCCAGCTCCAGGGCCTCGCGCTGCTCGGGTGTGGTGCCGGCGGCCTCGGGCCAGGCGAGCCGGGCGAGTTCGGCGCGGCGCCGCTCGGCGGTCTCCTCGGGGACCCGGGGCGGCTCGGGGGCGGTGACGGCGGGACGCCCCGTGTGGGCGCCCTGGCGCCGGCGGCGCTGCTCGCCGAGGCTGCGCAGACAGGCCCAGCGGGCGAGGGCGTACAGCCAGGCCGCACGGCCGTCCTCGTCCGAGGGGCAGCGGCCGTGGTGCCGCTCGGCGACGGCGAGGACGTCGCCGAGGACGGCGGTGGCCGTGTCGTGGTCGCAGAGCACGGAGAGGCAGTACGTGAAGAGGCCGTCGAGGGCGGCCTCGTAACGGGCGGGGGGCCGTCGGCCGAGCGTCCGCGGCCCCTGGTCCGTGGCGCGGTGCGCCCGGTGTGCGCCGGTGGTGCGTGCGGGGGATTCCAGCCTGCTGCTCGTCACCGGTCGACCGTAGGCAGCGCAGGGGGCGCTTTTCGTACCGGTCGCGTTCTTCTCATTCTTACGGGTGAAGGTATCGCTCGAAAGGGGACAGGAATCCAGCATTCCGGAGGCCCGGGGCGACTCGGCGCCCGCTGTCGGTGGGGGCCGCTACGGTGGGCGACATGGCTGCCCGTACGAAATCGACCAAGGACCGGCCGTCCTACCGCTGCACCGAGTGCGGCTGGCAGACGGCCAAGTGGCTCGGCCGCTGCCCCGAGTGCCAGGCCTGGGGGACCGTCGAGGAGTACGGCGCGCCCGCCGTCCGTACGACCGCGGCGGGCCGGGTCTCCACCGCCGCCGTCCCCATCGGGCAGGTCGACGGCCGGCAGGCGACCGCCCGCTCCACCGGCGTCGACGAGCTGGACAGGGTCCTCGGCGGGGGCCTGGTGCCCGGCGCCGTCGTCCTGCTCGCGGGCGAGCCGGGCGTCGGCAAGTCCACGCTCCTGCTCGACGTGGCGGCCAAGGCGGCCAGCGACGAGCACCGCACGCTGTACGTCACGGGTGAGGAGTCCGCGAGCCAGGTCCGGCTGCGCGCCGACCGGATCAACGCGCTCAGCGACCATCTGTACCTGGCGGCCGAGACCGACCTGTCGGCCGTCCTCGGGCACCTCGACGCCGTGAAGCCCTCGCTGCTGATCATGGACTCGGTGCAGACCGTCGCCTCTCCCGAGATCGACGGCGCGCCCGGCGGCATGGCCCAGGTCCGCGAGGTCGCCGGCGCGCTCATCCGGGCCTCCAAGGAGCGCGGCATGTCCACGCTCCTCGTCGGCCACGTCACCAAGGACGGGGCCATCGCGGGCCCCCGGCTCCTGGAGCACCTGGTCGACGTCGTCCTGAGCTTCGAGGGCGACCGGCACGCGCGCCTCCGGCTGGTCCGGGGGGTGAAGAACCGGTACGGGGCGACCGACGAGGTCGGCTGCTTCGAGCTGCACGACGAGGGCATCACGGGTCTGGCCGACCCCTCCGGGCTCTTCCTGACCCGGCGTGACGTGGCCGTGCCGGGCACCTGTCTGACCGTCACCCTGGAGGGCCGCCGCCCGCTCGTCGCCGAGGTCCAGTCGCTGACGGTGGACTCCCAGATCCCCTCCCCGCGCCGGACCGTCTCCGGTCTGGAGACCTCCCGTGTCTCGATGATGCTGGCGGTCCTGGAGCAGCGAGGGCGGATCAGCGCGCTGGGCAAGCGGGACATCTACAGCGCGACCGTGGGCGGCGTGCGGCTCACCGAGCCCGCAGCCGACCTGGCGATCGCGCTCGCCCTCGCCTCCGCCGCGAGCGACACCCCGCTGCCGAAGAACCTGGTGGCGATCGGCGAGGTCGGCCTCGCGGGCGAGGTCCGCCGGGTGACCGGCGTCCAGCGCCGGCTGGCCGAGGCGCACCGGCTGGGCTTCACGCACGCGCTGGTCCCCTCGGACCCGGGCAAGGTGCCGGCCGGCATGAAGGTGACGGAGGTCGCGGACATGGGCGACGCGCTGCGGGTGCTGCCGCGCAGCCGGCGCGCGAAGGCTCCGGAGGGGGCGGAGAAGTAGCGGGGGGGGGCTGAATCGGCGGGGGAGCTCGCCCCGCCCGGCGGAGGCGGCTCGACTGCCCCGGCGGAGATGGCTCGACCCGCTTCGCGGCTAGCGTCCGCAGCGTCCGCACACCCAGTGCGCCCCGCCGCGGAGGCAATTCGCCCCGCCGCGGGGTGGCTCGGACGGGCTGTGCGACCCGCCGCGGTGGGCCCGGACCGGTGAGCCTGGAGCGGTCGACGCCGAATGTTCACACCGTGAGGACGGTTCGCTCCGTACGCTTCGCAAAGACGCGGAGGGTTAGGTCCGTGTCGGGGCGGGGACCCCTTTCGGACCACCGTGATCGGTCGGGGGCGGAGGGCGGCGGGGTGGTGTCGCTAGACTTTGCCCTGGTCTCGCCCATCCGTACGAGCCGGAGGAGAGCAGTGGCAGCCAAGGACGGGGCAGCAGCTCCTGGAAAGTCCGGCGCGGGCTCCGGCAACGAAGCACTCATGCGCGCCGCCCTGAGCGCGGTCGCGCCGGGCACCGCGCTGCGTGACGGCCTGGAGCGGATCCTCCGCGGCAACACGGGCGGTCTCATCGTGCTCGGCCTGGACAAAACGGTCGATTCGATGTGCACCGGCGGTTTCGTGCTGGACGTCGAGTTCGCCGCCACGCGCCTGCGTGAGCTGTGCAAACTCGACGGCGCGCTCGTCCTCGACAAGGACATCACCAAGATTCACCGCGCGGGCGTGCAGCTCGTTCCGGACGCCTCCATCCCCACGGAGGAGACCGGCACCCGCCACCGCACGGCGGACCGGGTCTCCAAGCAGTGCAACTTCCCGGTCGTCTCCGTCTCCCAGTCGATGCGTCTGATCGCGCTGTACGTGGACGGTGAGCGCCGGGTCCTGGAGGAGTCGGGCACGATCCTGTCCCGCGCCAACCAGGCGCTCGCGACCCTGGAGCGGTACAAGCTCCGGCTCGACGAGGTGGCCGGCACGCTCTCCGCCCTGGAGATCGAGGACCTGGTCACCGTCCGGGACGTCACCGCCGTCGCCCAGCGTCTGGAGATGGTCCGCAGGATCGCCACCGAGATCGCCGAGTACGTGGTCGAGCTCGGCACGGACGGGCGGCTCCTCTCGCTCCAGCTGGACGAGTTGATCGCGGGCGTGGAGCCGGAGCGCGAGCTGGTGATCCGGGACTACGTGCCGGAGCCGACGGCCAAGCGTTCGCGGACGGTGGCGGAGGCGCTCACCGAGCTGGACGCGCTGACCCACACGGAGCTGCTCGAACTTCCGGTCGTGGCACGGGCGCTGGGCTACAGCGGTTCGCCCGAGACCCTCGACTCGGCCGTCTCGCCGCGCGGCTACCGGCTCCTCGCCAAGGTGCCGAGGCTGCCGGGCGCGATCATCGAGCGGCTCGTGGAGCACTTCGGCGGGCTGCAGAAGCTGCTCGCGGCCAGTGTGGACGACCTCCAGACCGTGGACGGCGTCGGCGAGGCCCGCGCCCGCAGCGTGCGCGAGGGCCTCTCCCGGCTGGCGGAGTCCTCGATCCTGGAGCGGTACGTCTAAGGGGCAGTACGGCTGAGGAGCAGTACGCCTGAGGAGCAGCACGTCTGAGGAGCCGTACGGATCGGTACGTCCGGGAAGCGGTTCGTCCAGGACGTACCGCCGCCGGTGCCCCGCCCCCGCCGGTCCCCCGCCGGCGGCTCTGCCCTTCGCCCGGCCGGTCAGTCCTTGGCGAGCGTGAACGAGGCCGGGAGCACCTTCGCGCCCGGCATCGTCGCCTCCACGAGGTAGGTGCCGGGGCCGGCCTGGCCTGCCGGGGCGGTGGCGCACTGCGGGGCGCTGCGCGCGCGGTCCCACGCCACGGTGTGGGTGACGGTGGCACCCGCGGGGACGCGCAGCAGGATCGGGTTTCCGGGGCGCGGGCAGTCGGCGGAGGACCAGATTTCGTCGTCCTGCTTGTCACTGATCGTCAGAACCGCGGTGCGGGGCCCGAAGTCGGCCTTGCAGGCGGCCTTCGAGGTGTTCTTGGCGACGAGGTGGAAGCGGGGCTTCTCCCCCGCCTCATAGCTCACCTTGGCGCTGCGGAGTGTCAACTGCAGCGCTCCGGCGGGGCAGTTCGGGAGCGGGGAATCGGCCGGAACCTGCTGTCCCGCACCGGTGCCCGCGCCTCCGTCGCCGCCCGCGCCGTCGGTGTCGCCGTTCTTGCCGCCGCCGTCGGTCCCGGCTGCCGTACCCGCGTCCGTACCGGCGCCGGTGCCCGATCCCGGGTCCGTACCGGAGCCGCCCGAGCCGCCGTCGCCGCCGGTGGTGGTGTCGCCGGAGTCGTCCGACTCGTCGCGCCCGCCCGGCTGTTGGGTGATCGCCGGGCCGGTGCCGGAGGGGCCGGGGGTGATGGAGGGAGGGGTAGGAGAGGAGCCGTTGGCCCCGCCGTTCGTCTTCTTCCCGCCCCCGTCACCGGAGGTGACGGCCCATACGGCGAGGAGTGCGAGGAGCGCCACCAGGCACGCCGCCACCGCCCTCCGTCGCCAGTAGATGGTGGAGGGAAGCGGCCCGACCGGATTGCGCAAAGATCCCACGACCCGAACCTTACGAGAGATCCGGCCCAACTCCCGCCCCACCCGCCGCCCGAGGCATCAAGTTTTGCCGATGATCACATCCGTTCGTTCCGGGAACTTTTCCCGGGTCCCGGCTCCGGAGCTCTCGCCACTCCATCCGAAACCGGCCGGAACCGGACCGAATCGCGGGAACCCCCACTTTCGTCGGGGGTCGTTCTGGCCGTTGGCCCGGGGCGACGACCTCCGGATTCCGGTTAGCGTCGTTCTCCATGAACACCCTCCTCGACCTCTCCGACCGGCTGTATCTCGATGTCGCCGATTTCGCCCACTCCACCCCCCACTGGTTCCAGTGGCTCGCCGAGGTCTGGACCGAGGCCGGACTGCTTCTCTTCGGCGTGCTGTTCCTGGCCGGCTGGTGGCGTTCCCGCGAGGGATCGAGCCGCGTGATGGCGCTCGCGCTGCTCGCCCCGCTCGCCACCGCCTTCGGGTACGTGGTGAGCGAGGCGGTGAAGTCGCTGTTCGACGAGGAACGCCCGTGCCGCGCGGTGGTCGGGGCGCCCGCCTCGCTCGTCACCTGCCCGCCGCACGGCGACTGGTCCTTCCCCAGCAACCACTCGGCCATCGCGGGAGCCGCCGCGATCGCGCTCGCCCTGTCCTGGCGCGGGATCGTCTGGCTGACCGTGCCGATGGCCCTGCTCATGGCCTTCTCCCGGGTCTTCGTCGGCGTGCACTACCCGCACGACGTGACCGTGGGTCTGCTCGTCGGCGGTCTGATCGCCTTCCTCGTCATGAAGGCGGCGGTCCGGCCGGTAGGCGCCCTGGTGGAGACGGCCCGGTCGAGCCGGAGCTCGGCCGTGGTGTGGTGCGCGGGGCGCGGGCCCCGCGCTCACGCCCCCGCGCGCGCCGAGGACCTCCCGCGCGCCCGCCACGGCGCGTACTGATCGCGTCGCGGACGTGCCAGGATCGGAGGTGCCATGACTTCCATCGACGCTCCCCTCACGCCTGACGCCCCCGAAGCCGCCGCATCGGCCGACCCCGCGGCCTTCGAGACCGCCGAAGCCCTCGCAGCCGCCGCGGTCCTCGAAGCCCCCGCTCTCCCGACGCCCCCCGCCGAGCTGCACGGGCCCGTCCTCGCCTGGTTCGACCGGCACGCCCGCGACCTGCCCTGGCGCCGCCCCGAGGCCGGCGCCTGGGGTGTCATGGTCAGCGAGTTCATGCTCCAGCAGACCCCCGTCGTCCGGGTGCTCCCGGTGTACGAGCAGTGGCTCGCGCGCTGGCCCCGTCCGGCCGATCTGGCCGCCGACGCCCCCGGCGAGGCGGTCCGCGCCTGGGGCAGGCTCGGCTACCCGCGCCGGGCCCTGCGGCTGCACGCGGCGGCCGTGGCCATAAAGGAACGGCACGGCGGCGACGTACCGAGCGACCACGGGCAGCTGCTCTCGCTGCCCGGCATCGGCGAGTACACGGCGGCCGCGGTGGCCTCCTTCGCGTACGGGCAGCGGCACGCCGTCCTGGACACCAATGTGCGCCGGGTCTTCGCCCGGGCGGCGACGGGCGTCCAGTACCCGCCGAACGCGACCACGGCCGCCGAGCGCCGGCTCGCCCGTGCGCTGCTGCCGACGGACGAGGCGACGGCCTCCCGCTGGGCCGCCGCCTCGATGGAGCTGGGCGCGCTCGTCTGCACGGCGAAGAACGAGGACTGCGGGCGCTGCCCCATCTCCGGGCAGTGCGCCTGGCGGCTCTCGGGGAAGCCCGCGCACGACGGCCCGCCGCGGCGCGGCCAGACGTACGCCGGGACCGACCGGCAGGTCCGGGGCCGGCTTCTCGCGGCGCTGCGGGAGTCGAACGACCCGGTGGCGCAAGCGGTACTGGACACGGTCTGGGACGAGCCGGTGCAGCGGGCCAGGGCCCTGGACGGTCTGGTCGCGGACGGTCTGGTCGAGCCGCTGGACGGCGGGTACTACCGGCTGCCCGTGGCCTGAGCCGGCCCCCGCCCGTCCCAAAAGCGCGATCGGCCTGCCCCGAGGCCCGGCGCGGCCCGCCCCGAGGCCGCCTGCGGCGGCCACCACAGAACCGCCTCCGCCCCGCTGTTACACAACCGATGGGTAGCCGTGCGTCCACCGACGGCTGCCCCGCACAACCCCGTGACAAGCGCTCCGTAGCGTCGTCCACGACACGAGGAAAAAGCTGGTCACGGGGTTCGGAGGCGGTTCGGATGAGGCATGGCGAGGTGCTCGATTTCGAGGAGTACGTGCGCACGCGGCAGGACGCACTGCTGCGCAGTGCACGTCGTCTCGTCGCCGACCCCGTCGACGCCCAGGACCTCCTCCAGACGGCCCTCGCCCGTACGTACGGCCGCTGGGACGGCATCGCCGACAAGTCCCTGGCCGACGCCTACCTCCGCCGGGTCATGATCAACACCCGGACCGAGTGGTGGCGCTCCCGCAAGCTCGAAGAGGTGCCCACCGAGCAGCTGCCGGACGCCTGTGTCGACGACCCGACCGAGCAGCACGCCGACCGGGCCCTCCTCATGGACATCCTGAAGGTGCTCGCGCCGAAGCAGCGCAGCGTCGTCGTCCTGCGGCACTGGGAACAGATGAGCACGGAGGAGACGGCGGCGGCGCTCGGCATGTCGACCGGTACGGTGAAGTCGACGCTCCACCGCGCGCTCGCCCGGCTCCGCCAGGAGCTGGAGAGCCGCGACCTTGACGCCCGAGCCCTGGGGCGGACCGGAGAGCGGACGACCGTACGAGGCGACGAGCGGGGGCGGGAGCGGTGCGCGGCCTAGACGGCGAAGCCGACGGCAGAAGACACGACGGCGACGGCGACATCGACAGCGGTGGCGGCCCCGGCGGCGACGACCGGTACGGAACCGGGCGGCGCCGCCGGCGCCGTACCGCCAAGGCGGCGAGCATCACGGCAGCGGCCGGGCTCGTCGCCGTCGGGCTGTCCATGGCCGCCTGCTCCACCGGTGGCACCGGCTCCCGTGACGAGGGCGCAGCGGGCACCCGCGAGGTGGCCTCGGCGGCGCCCACTCCCTCCCCCTCGGCCGGCGACGAGCAGCGGTACGCCTCCGAGCGGGTGGATCCGATCGAGCTGCTCAAGGCCGACCCGAAGATCGGCGAGCGCTTCAAGACCGATCTGAAGCCGTGTGTCGCGGACGCGTACCCGGTGGACGCCTCGTACGGGAATCTCACCGGCGCGCCCGCGCCCGACGTCGTGGTCAATGTGATGACCTGCGGCGATGCCGTCGGCATCGGCACGTACGTCTACCGGAAGCAGAGCGACCGGTACGAGAACGTGTTCATGGCCGAGGACGCCGCGGTGTACGCCACGATCGACCGGGGCGAGCTCGTCGTCACCAAGCAGGTGTACGCGAAGGGCGACCCGGTCGCGTACCCCTCGGGCGAGGACGTGATCACGTACCGCTGGTCGGGGAACAGGTTCACCCAGCACGACTGGGTGCACAACGACTACAGCCGGGCCGTCGGCGACGGTGGCATCGAGGAGCCGGCGCCGTCCGAGCCCGCCGCGAACTGAGCCGAACGTCCCCTCAGCCGTACGCCCCCGGAGCCGTACAGTCCCAGAGCCGTACACCCCCGCAGCCTTACCCGCCCGTAGCCGTACCTCCCACCAGCACAGCAGCAGCGCACAGATCCGAAGGGCACGCACGATGGCCGAAACCCATGTCCTGTTCGTCGAGGACGACGACGTCATCCGTGAGGCCACCCAGCTCGCCCTGGAGCGGGACGGTTTCCGGGTCACGGCCATGCCCGACGGGCTCTCCGGTCTGGACGCCTTCCGGGCGCAGCGGCCGGACATCGCCCTGCTCGACGTGATGCTGCCGGGCATGGACGGGGTCAGCCTCTGCCGCCGGATCCGCGACGAGTCGACCGTGCCGGTGATCATGCTGTCGGCGCGCGCCGACTCGATCGACGTCGTCCTCGGCCTGGAGGCCGGGGCCGACGACTACGTCACCAAGCCCTTCGACGGCTCCGTGCTCATGGCCCGTATCCGGGCCGTGCTGCGCCGCTTCGGGCACGCGGGCGGCCCCGGCGCCGGTGAGCGCGGGGAGGAGGGGCCGGACGGCGGCGGGCTCCTCGCCTTCGGCGATCTGGAGGTCGACACCGACGGCATGGAGGTCCGCAAGGGCGGGACGCAGGTCGCGCTGACGCCGACCGAGATGCGGCTGCTCCTGGAGTTCTCGTCCGCGCCGGGCACCGTGCTGTCCCGGGACAAGCTCCTGGAGCGGGTCTGGGACTACGGCTGGGGCGGTGACACCCGGGTCGTCGACGTCCATGTGCAGCGGCTGCGCGCCAAGATCGGCCAGGACAGGATCGAGACGGTCCGCGGCTTCGGCTACAAGCTCAAGAGCTAGGGCACGTACCGGTGAAGCTGCTCCCCCTCCGGACCGGGGTCCGCTGGAAGATCGCCGTCGCCATCGCGGCGGTCGGCGCGCTGATCGCGGTCACCCTCAGCATCGTCGTGCACAACGCCGCCCGTATCTCGATGCTCGACAACGCGCGCGAGGTGCAGATGGAGCGCCTGCTCTTCGCGCAGCGGATGTACGAGACGTCGAAGCCCAAGGAACCGCGCTTCGGCACGAAGATCAACGACCCGTCGCTGCCCGCCCAGCTCGACCATCTGATGCGGGACAAGCGGCGGGGTACGTACGTGCAGGAGCACCGGCACGGCGGGCCGCCCGACGTATGGGCGGCCGTGCCGCTCGCCAACGGTGACGTGCTCTCGCTGCACATCCCCTTCGCCGACCGCAGCGCGACGATCATGAACGATCTGGACCGGGCCCTCGTCATCGGCTCGGTCTCGGTGGTCTTCGGCGGCTGCGCGCTCGGCGTGCTCATCGGCGGCCAGCTCTCCCGGCGGCTGCGGAAGGCCGCCGTCGCGGCCGGCCGGGTCGCCCAGGGGAACACGGACGTACGGGTCAGGGACGCCGTAGGCGGGGTCGTACGGGACGAGACCGACGACCTCGCGTGGGCGGTCGACGCCCTGACCGACGCCCTGAACGAGCGGATCGAGGCCGAGCGGCGGGTCACCGCGGACATCGCACACGAGCTCCGCACCCCGGTGACCGGGCTGCTCACGGCGGCCGAGCTGCTGCCGCCGGGCCGTCCGACCGAGCTGGTACGGGACCGGGCGCAGGCGATGCGGACGCTGGTCGAGGACGTTCTGGAGGTGGCCCGGCTCGACAGCGCGTCGGAGCGGGCGGAGCTCCAGGAGATCGCGCTCGGCGAGTTCGTGGAGCGACGGGTGCGGGCCCTCGACCCGGAGGTGGTCGTCCGGGTCGTCCACGACTCCTGGGTGAACACCGACCCTCGGCGCCTGGAGCGCGTCCTGGGCAATCTGCTCGCGAACGCCGCCAAGCACGGCAAGCCGCCGGTGGAGGTCACCGTCGAGGGCCGCGTCGTCCGCGTCCGCGACCACGGTCCCGGTTTCCCCGAGGCGCTGCTCAAGGAGGGCCCGAGCCGGTTCCGTACGGGGACGAGCGACCGCGCGGGCCAGGGCCACGGCCTGGGCCTGACGATCGCGGCCGGCCAGGCGCGGGTCCTGGGCGCCCGGCTGACCTTCCGGAACGTGGCCTCCGAGGCGGCACCGAACGGTGTGGGCGGGGCGATCGCGGTGCTGTGGCTGCCGGACCACGCGCCGACGAACACGGGCAGTTTCCCGATCCTGCGGCCGGCCGACTGAGCGTTCCCGGTGGTACGGCGGTGGGGCCGGGTCCTGAAACAGGACCCGGCCCCACCGCCGTACACGCACCTCACGAGATGAGGTGATCAGACCGTCTCGGCGACCTTCACTCCGTCGTCGCCGCGGCGTCCTTCGGGCCCGTCGCAGGACCGGCGCCGCGGAGCGCCACCTCCTTGACGAAGAAGGCGAGGACCAGGCCGAGGACGGAGACCGCGGCGGCGACCACGAAGGCGCCGTGGGTGCCCGTGGAGACCGCGTGCTGGTAGGCCTCACGGAGCGCCGCCGGCAGCTTGGCCAGGCTGGCCGCGTCGAGCTGGGCCGTCCGCTCGGTGAGCCCGGACCCGCCGCGCGACGCCATCTCGTCCTGGACGCGGCTCGTGAACAGCGCGCCCATGATCGCGACGCCGAAGGAGGAGCCGAGCGTCCGGAAGAGGGTGGTGGAGGACGAGGCGACGCCCATGTCCTTCATCTCGACGCTGTTCTGGGCGACCAGCATGGTGATCTGCATGAGGAAGCCCATGCCGGCGCCGAGGATCGCCATGTAGATCCCGGAGGTCAGCCGCGAGGTGTCGGTGTCCATCGTCGAGAGCAGGAAGAGACCGACCGTCATGAGGGCGCCGCCCACGATCGGGAAGATCTTGTACTTGCCGGTGCTGGTGGTGAACCGGCCGACGACCAGCGAGATGACCATCATCGCCAGCAGCATCGGCAGGAGCAGCAGTCCGGAGTTGGTCGCCGAGGCGCCCTGGACGGACTGCTGGAAGATCGGCAGGTAGAGGACCGCGCCGAACATCACGAAGCCGGTGATGAAGCCGATCAGGGACATCACGGTGAAGTTGCGGCTGCGGAAGATGTGCAGCGGCATGATCGGGTCGCTCGCGCGGGTCTCCACCCGGAGGAAGGCGGCGAGCGAGAGGGCTCCGCCGACCGCGAGGCCGACGATGGTGGCCGAACCCCAGGCGTACTCCGTGCCGCCCCAGGTGGTGACCAGGACGATCGCGGTGATGCCGACGGTCAGGAGCGCGGCGCCGAGGAAGTCGATCCGGGTGCCCGTGGCGCGCTGCTTCTTCGGCAGGTGCAGGACGGTGGTGACCATGGCGAGCGCGACGATGCCGAGCGGCAGGTTGATGTAGAAGGACCAGCGCCAGCCCCAGTGGTCGGTGATGGTGCCGCCGACCAGCGGTCCGCCGATCATGGCGAGGGCCATCACGCCGGCCATCATGCCCTGGTACTTGCCGCGCTCGCGGGGCGGGATGAGGTCGCCGATGATCGCCATCACGCCGACCATGAGGCCGCCGGCGCCGAGGCCCTGGATCGTCCGGAAGCCGATGAGCTGGCCCATGTCCTGGGCCATGCCGCTGAGCGCCGAGCCGATCAGGAAGATCACGATCGAGGTGAGGAAGACGCCCTTGCGGCCGAACATGTCGCCGACCTTGCCCCAGAGGGGGGTCGAGGCGGCGGTGGCCAGGGTGTAGGCGGTGACGACCCAGGAGAGGTGCTCGAGGCCGCCGAGCTCGCCGACGATCGTCGGCATCGCGGTGCCGATGATCATGTTGTCCAGCATCGCGAGGAGCATGGCGATCATCAGGGCGAGAAGGACGACGCGAACGCTGCGTGGCTGCGGCTCCGATTCCCCCTGCGTCGGTTTCGCTGTCATTTGTTGCGTCGTCATGTCAGTCCCTTACTTGCCGCCCGGCTAGTTACTACACTGGGGACCGTAGACCCGTAACTTGCCGGTCGTCAAGTAAGTTCTTTGGAAAGTGGAGGGCAGTCATGGCCCGAGGCAACACCCGCCAGCGCATCCAGGACGTGGCCCTGGATCTCTTCGCGGAGCAGGGGTACGAGAAGACCTCCCTGCGCGAGATCGCGGAACGCCTCGACGTCACCAAAGCGGCCCTCTACTACCACTTCAAGACCAAGGAAGACATCCTCGTCGGGATCTTCGAGGACCTGACCCGGCCCATGGACGAGCTGATCGCCTGGGCCCAGGAGCAGCCCCGAACCCTGGAGACCCGGCAGGAGGTGCTGCGCCGCTACCAGGTGGCACTGCGCGCGGCGGCCCCGCTCTTCCGCTTCATGCAGGAGAACCAGGCGACGGTCCGCGAGCTGAGCGTCGGCCTCACCTTCAAGGAACGCATGATGTCGCTGACCGGCCTGATCCGGGAGCCGGACTTCGCGATGGTGGACCAGGTGCGCTGCGTCAGCGCGATCTTCACCCTGCACGCGGGCGCGTTCTTCATGCAGAACATCGAGGGCGACCCCGAGGAGAAGCACAGGGCCACCCTCGAGGTCGCCCTCGATCTGCTCAATCAGGCCCACGGGGCCTCGTAGAGCGTCGTATGCAGTTGGACCCGCCGGCTCAGGCCGCTCAGATGGAGACGCCGTGGGACCGCAGGAAGGCGGCCGGGTTCACGGCGGAGCCGTAGTTCGGGGTCGTACGGATCTCGAAGTGCAGGTGGGGACCGGAGGAGTTGCCGGTGTTGCCCGAGAGGGCGATCTGCTGACCGGCCAGGACCTTCTGACCCGGGTACACCTTGATCTTCGACAGGTGGGCGTACTGCGAGTACGTGCCGTTGGCGTGCTTGACGACGATCGCGTTGCCGTACGCGGGGCCGTCGCCGCCGCCGTTCGGGCCGGCCTTCACGACGGTGCCGGTGCCCGCGGCCTTGACCGGGGTGCCGACCGGGACGGCGAAGTCCTGGCCGGAGTGCTTGTGGGCCCACATGGCGCCGCCCTGGTTGTAGCTGGCGCTCAGCGTGTACGCGGAGACCGGCTTGACCCAGGACGGGGCCTTCTTGGCGGCGACGGGCTTCACAGCGGCGGCCTTCTTGACCGCGGCGGCCTGCTTGGCGGCCGTGACCTTCGCAGCCGTCGCCTTCGCGGCGGCGGCCTTCACCTGGGCGGCGACGTGCGCCTGGGCGTCGGCCTGGGCGGCGACGGCGGCGGACGCGGTGACCGCGACCGGGGCGGTGACGGCCTTGCCCTCGGCGGCGAAGGCGGACCCAGCTCCGGTCACCATCGTCGCTCCCAGGCCGGCGGCGGCAAGAGCGACGACGGTGACACGGGCGGCGGGGTTCATGCGCTTCGACATACGGGGGAAACCTCCGGGAAGTACGGGACCCGACGCGAACGGTGCTCTGCGTCGGGCTTGCTCATCCTTGGTAACCCGGACCCCCATCCAGCCCAAAACACCCCATCTACGACATCAGGTCGTAGCGATCTCCGGGGGAGTTCGGCTCTTGACGGCCCCGGAGGCCGCCTTCGAAATCGGACATACCGGCACAAGAGAACCGGTTTATCCGCATGTCACGGAGAGCCGAACCGTGCAAAACACCGTCTGGCGTCCGGTTCGGGACCCCGCGGGACCAAAGTCCTGGCGGTTCGCTCCTGAACGTCCCGAATCAACACCAAAGGTCGCCACTATTCCGGTTAGTACCCCTCAAAACCCCTGTGCGCCTTGTCACCAGGCACCGGCCGCCAATGGGACCTGGGTCACGCGACCGAGCCGCCCGGAAGGCCGTCCCGCACTACGCCGACGGCTTCGAGGACCCGCAGGGGGACACACCGGGAACCGGCACTCACCGGCGCTGAGAACCTCGCTCCCGCGGTCGAGATCCGCACATGAGCTGACCGCCCTCCCCCTCCCCCGATACGTTCACCGTCATGACCGACATCGAGCTCGCCGACGCCATCGAGTCCGTACGCGACCAGCTCGTCGACGCCGCCACCCGAGCCACCGGAAAGCCCGTCGTCTTCGAGGTGGGCGATATCGCGATGGAGTTCACGATCGAGCTCCGCAAGGAGGTGAAGGGCGGGACCAAGGTCAAGGCCTGGGTCGTCGAGGCCGGCGCCGACGCCGCCCGCACCCGGGGCGAGACCCACCGCGTCAGCTTCACCCTCAAGCCGCGGAACGCCACGACGAACGGACCCTGGCTGGTGGGGAACGAGGATGCCGGGGACACCTCCGGCTTCGGAGACACCTCCGATTTCGGCGGCATCTCCGACTCCACCGGCGGGCCCGCACGTTGACGATCTCGATACCGAGCCCCTCCGTGCGGCTCCCCGTCGTCGTCCACTCCGAGCAGCACGGACAGCAGGGCAGCGGTGTCCTGCTCACCGCGGACACCGTCCTCACCTGCGCCCATGTGCTGGGGACCGCCTACACGGCCTGGGTGTCCGTGCCCGGCCGCGCCGAGCGCGTCCTCTGCCAGGTGATCTGGTCGGACCAGCGGCTCGACGCCGCACTTCTCGAGGCCCCGGAGAGCCTGGTACGCCCCCGTGGCGACCAGTACCGGGCGAAGATCAGTCTGCTCGCCACCGACCGGCCCCTGCCCGACTGCGAGATCCTCGGCTACCCCCGTGTGCAGCGGAACGAGAACGGGCGGCTTGAGAGCGATCAGTACCGGGGCACCGTCCTCCCCCTCGCCGGCCTCGTCCGCCGCACGATGGTCGTCGAGCTCGACGCGCCCCCGGCCACCGAACCCGCCGACGGAAGCTCGCCCCTCGCCGGGCTGTCGGGTGGGCCCGTCGTCGTCGGCGACGGGCTGCTCGGCATCGTCCGGGAGATCCCGCGCGGCCGCGGCCACCGGCGGGTCGAGTGCGTGCCCCTGCGCGCCATCGCCGCCGACGCCGACTTCCTCGTCGCGTTCACCCAGGCCACCGGCCGGGGCTTCCCCTCGCTCACCGCCCTCACCCGCCACAGCTCGGCCGACTCCCCCTACGAGCAGGAGTACGGGGAGGCCGTCGGCGCCGCCTACCGCCGGACGCGGGTCTTCGGCCTCGACGAACTCGGCAGGCGCGCGGCCGAGTGGGACCTGGACACCGCCTACCTCTCGCTGGAGGCCGCGTCGCAGGAGCTCGACACGGCTCCCGTCCCCCAACGCATCGACGAACTCCTCGCCTCCCGCCCCCGCGTCCTCCTCCGGGGCGACGCCGGTGCCGGCAAGACCACCCTGGTCTGGTGGCTCGCCGCCCACGCGGCCGCCGGCACCCTCGGTCCCCAACTCGCCGAGCTCAACGGCCTCGTCCCCTTCGTCGTCCCGCTCCGGACCCTCCGGGCCCACGGCTCGGGCTTCCCCTCACCGGCCGAGCTCCCCGGCATCGCGGGCCTGATGGTCGACTCCCCGCCCGACGGCTGGGCCGGCCGGGTCCTGTCCGGCGGACGGGCGCTGCTCCTCGTCGACGGTCTCGACGAGGTGCCCCAGGAGAACCGGGAGGCCGCGCGCGCCTGGCTCTCGGGGCTCCTCGCCCGTTTCCCCCGGACCCGCTGTGTGGCGACCGTGCGGCCGCTCGCCGTGGAGCCGGAGTGGCTGGCCGCCGAGGGCTTCGAGGAGCTGACGCTCCTGCCCATGCGGGACCAGGACATCCAGGCCTTCGTCACCGCCTGGCACGACGCCGCCCGCCTCGACGGTGAGGATCCGGAGGCCCTGACGAGCCTCGAACAGGACCTGCTCCAGCAGTTCCTGAACAACCCGACGCTCTCCGACCTGGCCCGTACCCCGCTCCTCTGCGCGGTCATCTGCGCGCTCCACCGGTTACGGGAGGGCTTCCTGCCGGAGACCCGCTGGGCGCTGTACGACTCCGCCCTGCAGATGCTCCTCGGCACCCGCGACGACCGGCGCCGGATCGACGCCCCCGACGGCATCCGGATGTCGGTGGAGGAACACCAGCAGCTCCTCCAACGGCTAGCGGCCTGGCTGGTCCGGGGCGGCCAGACGGAATTCACCCGCGAGCAGGCCCTGCACCGGCTGAACCGCACGCTGCCGGGGATGCCACGGGTCGCCGATCAGGGGACGCCCGAAGAGATCCTCACCCACCTCCTCAACCGCAGCGGCCTGCTCCAGGAGCGGACGGACGACGTCTTCCAGTTCGCGCACCGCACGTTCCAGGACTTCCTCGCGGCGAAGGAGTTCGTGGAGGACGACCTCGTACCGGAGCTCCTGCGCCACGCGCGGGAGGAGCAGTGGCACGACGTCCTCCTGCTCGCGGCCGGCCACTGCTCGCGCCGCGAGCTGCCCGTCCTCGTCGAGGGGCTGCTCACGGCGGGCTCGGCCGAGCGGGACTGGGACCTGAAGGCCACCTTGTACGTGCTTGCGACGCTGGGCGCCCAGCACGCGGCGTGGCTGTCCGAGCCCCTGCACCGCCGCATCCGGGATGCCGTGGCATCGGTACTGCCGCCGCGGACCTCCGAGCAGGTGCAGCAGCTGGCCAGGCTCGGCCCGTACGTCCTGCCCCTGCTGCCCGGCCCGCACAAGGACGGACGGTTCGACGAGCACGTGATCGAGGTGATCTGCACGGTCGGCGGTGCGGAAGCCGTCCCGTACGCCCGCGGTTTCGTGGGCTCGCAGTTCGCCTACCGGCTGGCCTTCCGCTGGCGTTCCTTTCCCCTCGCCACCTACGCCCGCGAGATCCTGGCCCGCCTCGACCTCGCCACCACGCCCCTGCCGGTCTCGACCCGGGCGGAACTCGCCCACCTGGACCTGCTCGGCCGCGTCGCGCACGTGGGCTTCTTCGGCGACTTCACCGGCGAGGATCTCGCCCGGGCCATCGCCTGTGCGCGCCCCCACCGGGTCGAGATCTTCAGCAACACCGTTCTGGACGGCGTGGAGTGGCTCCGGGACTGCGCCGTGACGCCCCGGAGTCTGACCCTCAGGGACTGCCCCGGCGTGACCGGTCTGCTCCCGCTCACCGAGCTGGAGGGCCTTGAGGTGATCCAGCTCCAGGATCTGTCCCTGCGGCCCGACGACGTGCGCGCCCTCGCCGCCATGCCGGGGCTGCGGATCCTCAGCCTCCCGAGCGCCCCGGCCGCCCCGGCCGGCCCGGCCGGCCCGGCCGATGTGCTCGACCTGGCGGCCCTGCGGGCGGCGCGGCCCGACCTGGACCTCCGTACCGCCTGAGGCACGCACGGACCTCCGTACCGCCGAGGCACGCACAAAGGGGCGGCCCCGGAACCGATCAGGTTCCGGGGCCGCCCCTTGTGCTCAGGCGCTACGCCTTACGCGTCCTTCGACAGGTTCGGGCCCGTGCCGCCCGTCGCCTCGATCGGCGGGGCGTCCGGCAGAGCCGTCTTCTCCTCGCCGCGGAAGGTGAAGGTGCGCTCGTCACCCTCGCCCTCCGTGTCCACGACCACGATGTGACCGGGGCGCAGCTCGCCGAAGAGGATCTTCTCCGACAGCGAGTCCTCGATCTCGCGCTGGATCGTCCGGCGCAGCGGCCGGGCGCCCATCACGGGGTCGTAGCCCTTCTTGGCGAGCAGTTCCTTCGCGGCCTGGGAGAGCTCGATGCCCATGTCCCGGTCCTTGAGGCGCTCGTCGACGCGGCCGATCATCAGGTCGACGATCTGGAGGATGTCGTCCTGGGTCAGCTGCGGGAAGACGATGATGTCGTCCACACGGTTGAGGAACTCCGGACGGAAGTGCTGCTTCAGCTCGTCGCTGACCTTCGCCTTCATCCGCTCGTAGTTGGACTTCGTGTCGCCCTGGGCGGCGAAGCCCAGGTTGAAGCCCTTCGAGATGTCCCTGGTCCCGAGGTTGGTGGTCATGATGATGACCGTGTTCTTGAAGTCCACGACCCGGCCCTGGGAGTCGGTCAGGCGACCGTCCTCCAGGATCTGGAGAAGGGAATTGAAGATATCGGGGTGGGCCTTCTCGACCTCGTCGAAGAGGACGACGGAGAACGGCTTGCGGCGCACCTTCTCGGTGAGCTGGCCGCCCTCTTCGTAGCCGACGTATCCGGGCGGCGAACCGAAGAGGCGGGAAACCGTGTGCTTCTCGCTGAACTCCGACATGTCGAGGGAGATCATCGCGTCCTCGTCGCCGAAGAGGAATTCGGCGAGCGCCTTCGAAAGCTCGGTCTTACCGACACCGGACGGACCGGCGAAGATGAACGAGCCACCGGGGCGCTTCGGGTCCTTCAGACCGGCACGCGTACGGCGGATGGCCCGCGAGAGGCCGATGACGGCGTCCTTCTGCCCGATGACGCGCTTGTGGAGCTCGTCCTCCATGCGGAGCAGGCGGCTGGACTCCTCCTCGGTCAGCTTGAAGACCGGGATGCCGGTGGCCGTCGCGAGGACCTCGGCGATCAGATCGCCGTCGACCTCGGCCACGACGTCCATGTCGCCGGCCTTCCACTCCTTCTCGCGCTTGGCCTTCGCGGCGAGGAGCTGCTTCTCCTTGTCGCGGAGCGAGGCGGCCTTCTCGAAGTCCTGCGAGTCGATCGCGGACTCCTTGTCGCGGCGGACGCCGGCGATCTTCTCGTCGAACTCGCGGAGGTCCGGCGGCGCGGTCATCCGGCGGATGCGCATCCGGGAGCCGGCCTCGTCGATCAGGTCGATCGCCTTGTCCGGGAGGAAGCGGTCCGAGATGTACCGGTCGGCCAGGGTCGCGGCCTGGACGAGGGCCTCGTCGGTGATGGAGACCCGGTGGTGGGCCTCGTACCGGTCGCGCAGACCCTTGAGGATCTCGATGGTGTGCGGCAGCGACGGCTCGGCGACCTGGATGGGCTGGAAGCGGCGCTCGAGGGCCGCGTCCTTCTCCAGGTACTTCCGGTACTCGTCCAGCGTGGTCGCACCGATGGTCTGGAGCTCACCACGGGCCAGCATCGGCTTGAGGATGCTGGCGGCGTCGATCGCGCCCTCGGCGGCACCCGCACCCACGAGGGTGTGGAGCTCGTCGATGAACAGGATGATGTCGCCGCGGGTGCGGATCTCCTTGAGGACCTTCTTCAGGCGCTCCTCGAAGTCACCGCGGTAGCGGGAGCCGGCGACCAGCGCGCCGAGGTCGAGGGTGTAGAGGTGCTTGTCCTTGAGGGTCTCGGGCACCTCGCCCTTGACGATGGCCTGCGCCAGGCCCTCGACGACGGCGGTCTTGCCGACGCCGGGCTCGCCGATGAGGACCGGGTTGTTCTTGGTGCGGCGGGACAGCACCTGCATGACCCGCTCGATCTCCTTCTCGCGCCCGATGACCGGGTCGAGCTTGGACTCGCGGGCCGCCTGGGTGAGGTTGCGACCGAACTGGTCCAGGACCAGGGACGTCGAGGGGGTGCCCTCGGCAGGACCGCCGGCGGTGGCGGCTTCCTTGCCCTGGTAGCCGGAGAGCAGCTGGATGACCTGCTGCCGCACCCGGTTGAGGTCGGCGCCCAGCTTCACGAGGACCTGGGCGGCGACGCCCTCGCCCTCGCGGATCAGGCCGAGCAGGATGTGCTCGGTGCCGATGTAGTTGTGGCCGAGCTGGAGGGCCTCACGGAGCGAGAGCTCCAGGACCTTCTTGGCGCGAGGAGTGAAGGGGATGTGCCCGGACGGGGCCTGCTGCCCCTGCCCGATGATCTCCTCCACCTGCTGGCGGACCGCCTCGAGCGAAATCCCGAGGCTCTCCAGGGCCTTAGCGGCGACACCCTCACCCTCGTGGATAAGGCCCAGAAGGATGTGCTCGGTGCCGATGTAGTTGTGGTTGAGCATCCGGGCTTCTTCCTGAGCCAGGACGACAACCCGCCGCGCGCGGTCGGTGAACCTCTCGAACATCGTTAATCGCTCCTCAGAGCGGTCAGTCAGTTAGGGGTCGATCCCCTCCCTGTCCTTCCGCAGCTTAGTCCCGCAAGCGGGGACCGCTCATTCCAACTGCCGACATCCGTCCGGATCACCCCCTTGTCCGTGGGGAGACCTGCTGCCGAACAGCCGACAAATGCTCCAACCCGATGGTGCGAGACGATGTTCCCGCAGGCCAAGTAGTTACCCGCGCCATCAGTACGCCGATGGCGAACGTGAGACGCCGAAGCCCGCGAGTCGCCCCTCTCCACTAGGAATGTCTTACCCGTAAGGACTGACACTCCATGCGGAGTACCCCGGTTCCCTCCGCTACCAGCGAACACCCTTGCGCTGCCGAATGCACTCGTAGGCCCCATCACGGACACCTTGCGCGTCCGGAGGGGGACCGTGCGTCACCGGAGAGTGGCCGACGCGCCCTCTCGGGCGTAACCAACGTGCCCCTCCGGGAGTTCCCCGGGCATGGCCTTCACCGTCCCGCTTCCCCGTACGCCGATCGACGGCGGCCTCGCGCGGTGGTACGAGCACGAGCTCGGCTGGGCGACGGTGGCCGGCCCGCCGGTGCAGCTGGTCACGGGGCTGCGTTTCGACGTCCTGGAGCTGCCCGCGGCGGCCGGCCGCGGTGTGCTGCGCAGGATGGGCCCGGCGACGGGTCCGGTGGCCCTGGTGGGGCGCCGGATGCGGTTGCTCGTGGCCGCGGGGAGCGCGGAGGAGCTACCGGGCCTGCTCGACTGGCTCGAGTGGGGCGGGATCTCGCTGGATCTCGCCGTGCTGGGCGCCGACGGCCGGATGACCGCGCCCCTTCCCCCGGGGCGGGGCGGATCCGGCACGCCGGGTGCCGCCGAGTGGCTGCGGGCCCCGGCACCGGGCCGCGAGGTCGAGTCCTCGCTGCCGGCACTGCGGTCCGCGCCGTGGGGCGATGGGACCGCCCCGTGCTTGGTGCGTCTCGTGGCCGCCGCCGCCGCGGAGTGCCACCGGGTGCGGCTGCTGAGTGCCCGGGCCCGGGGGCCGGCGGCTCAGCAGCTGTCGCCTCAGCGGTTCGCGTCCTCGTAGGCAGCCTTGATGTCGGCGGGAACGCGACCGCGGTCGTTCACGTTCATGCCGTTCTCCTTGGCCCACGCACGAATCTTCGCGGTGTCCTGGCTGCCCGTCGCCACGGCGCGGCCCTTGCCGCGTCCACCGGTGGTGCGGCCACCGGTACGACGGCCACTCGTGGTGTACGGCTCGAGCAGGCCACGGAGCTTTTCCGCGTTGGCGGTGGTGAGGTCGATCTCGTAGGTCTTGCCGTCCAGCGCGAACGTCACGGTCTCGTCCGCCTCGACGCCGTCGAGGTCGTCGACAAGAAGGACCTGAACCTTCTGTGCCACCGGATTTCCTTTCATCGAAAATGCAGTACGCGGAAAGGAAACCGCTTTTCCCGGAAAAACACAAACCCCTGGCAGAGGTTCAGAAGCCCGGCAACGCGGGAAACGTGCGCGATTCGGACATAGGGTTCCGTGTTGGTTCCGTGTTGGTTCCGTACGGCTTCCCTGTGGGTTCCCCGTACGGTTCCGCCCGGCGTTCAGCGGGGTTCCGCCTCACAGGTGCAGAAGCATCCGGCTGTTGCCCAAGGTGTTCGGCTTCACTCGTTCGAGACCGAGGAACTCGGCGACTCCCTCGTCATAGGAACGCAGGAGCTCGCTGTAGACATCTCCGTCGACCGGGGTCTCGCCGATCTCGACGAAGCCGCGCTTCGCGAAGAAGTCGACTTCGAAGGTCAGGCAGAATACGCGGCGCACCCCGAGCCATCGGGCGGTGTGCAACAACTTGTCCAGCACCTGATGTCCGATGCCGGCGCCCTTGAAGTCGGGATCGACGGCGAGAGTACGGACTTCCGCGAGGTCTTCCCACATGACGTGGAGAGCGCCGCAGCCGACGACGGTCGCGTCCTCGTCGCGTTCCGCGACCCAGAACTCCTGGATGGACTCGTAAAGGGTGACGGTCGCCTTGTCGAGCAGGATCCCGCGCTGAACGAACGGGTCGACGAGTCGGCGGACCGCGGCGACATCTTCGGTGCGGGCCCTGCGTACGGTGACGGCTTTGGCGGAGGCCGCGGAGGCGGCCGGGGAAGCGGACGGCGACATGGGGGGACGCTATCGCTCCTGGGGCCCGGTTCCTTCGGCGCCCTCCTCGGGCGGCGCGGGAAGCGGGTTGTCGCGCTGGACGATACGGATGGCGTCGTTCAGGGCCTCGCGCTGGTCCTGCGACATCATGCCGAAGAAGGCGACGAGGGCGGCGGCCGGGTTGTCGCTCTGGGCCCATGCCTCGTTCATCAGCGCGGCCGCGTATGCGGCGCGGGTGGAGACCGCCGTATATCGATAGGCGCGGCCTTCGACTTCCCTGCGGACCCAGCCCTTCTGATGGAGATTGTCCATGACGGTCATGACGGTGGTGTAGGCGATGGACCGTTCCTGCTGAAGGTCCTCGAGAACTTCCCGGACGGTCACCGGACGGTTCCATTGCCAGACGCGCGTCATGACGGCGTCTTCGAGCTCTCCCAAAGGACGGGGCACAACGCCACTTTAGTGCGCAAACCACCAATAACGGGCCATTGACGGAAGGAAACGCAACAAAAAGGACGTGCAACCTCGAAGGGTCGCACGTCCCGGGTGATGCGGCAGCCCGTGAGGGCTTCAGTGGGCGGCGGTGCCGTCCGCCTGGCGCGCGGCCTCCGCGCGGGCGAGTGCGGCGTCCACGATCGCGTCTTCCTTGGCCTTGTTCGGGCCGCCCTGGGTCTTGATGATGATGGCGACGATGCCGGAGAAGAACACGGCCATCACGACGGGGGGCAGGAGCGCGGATACGTAGTCCATGGCGACCAGACTAGCTATCCGGCGACGCGCTCTTCCGGCGGGGGCGGGGGTACGGGCCTCCGGCGTGGCGGGAAGACCTCGGACGGCTTGGGCACCGGGCGCTCGGCCGGGGCGGGCGGCGTCGGCTTGGGCTCGTCGGCCGCCGCACGCCCGCCGGGGAGGGCGAGCAGCCGGACCCTGGGGGTGGCGGCCGCGGGGGTGGTGGTGGCCTGGGAGACGCGGGCCAGGCGCGCGCGTACGGAGCGTTCGGCGAGGATCCGGCAGCGGGCGAGCAGCGCGGCGGCCGCGGGGTTGCGGCGCAGCGCGCGCAGGGCGGCGAGGTCGTCGGCCGCGGGATCGTACCCGGCGGCGAGCGCGTCCTTGAGGAGCTCCAGGTAGCCGCTGAGCGACCCGGGCAGTGCCTCGCGGTAGCGGGCCAGGTCGTCGAGGAGGAAGGCGCGCAGCCGGCCTGCCTCGCGCACGGCCTCGTCCACGGATTCGGCCAGGCGCAGCGCGTCCTGGACGTCCTCGTCCTGGAGGGGGGCGGGGTGGAGGGCGACGGCGAGGGCACGGCGGAGCACACGCAGCTCGTCCGCGCTGAACGCCATGCCGCCGCGGGATCCGTATGGCGTGGGCATGGGCCGACGATACGCGCTAATCGGACAATTTTCTCTTAGCGATCATTCCGGCGCGCCGACGGCCGTAGCCGCACGCGGCCGCCCTCACATGCGGGAGACGTTCCGCTCGTACACCAGGCGCAGGCCGATCAGGGTCAGCCAGGGCTCGTGCTCGTCGATCTCCTTGGAGTCGGCGAGGACCATCGGCGCCAGGCCGCCGGTCGCGATCACCGTCACGTCCGACGGGTCGCCGTTCGCGCCGACGAGCTCCCGCTTCATGCGGGCGACGACGCCGTCGACCTGGCCTGCGTAGCCGTAGACGATGCCGGACTGCATCGCCTCGACCGTGTTCTTGCCGATGACACTGCGCGGCCGGGCCAGCTCGATCTTGCGGAGCATGGCGCCCTTGACCCCGAGCGCCTCGACCGAGATCTCGATGCCCGGCGCGATCGCCCCGCCCGCGTACTCGCCGCGCGCGGTGATCGCGTCGTACGTCGTCGCCGTCCCGAAGTCGACGACGATCGCCGGGCCGCCGTAGAGCTCGACGGCCGCGACCGCGTTGATCACGCGGTCCGCACCGACCTCCTTGGGGTTGTCCGTGAGGACCGGGACGCCCGTCTTGACGCCCGGCTCCACCAGGACCGCCGGAACGTCCCCGTAGTACCGCCGCGTCACCTCACGCAGCTCGTGCAGCACCGAGGGGACCGTCGCGCAGATGGCGATCCCCTCGATGCCGTCGCTCAGCTCGACGCCGAGCAGCGGGTGCATACCCATGAGGCCCTGGAGGAGGACCGCCATCTCGTCGGCGGTGCGGCTCGGATCGGTGGAGATCCGCCAGTGCTCGACGATCTCGTCACCGTCGAAGAGACCGAGGACCGTGTGCGTGTTGCCGACGTCGATGGTGAGCAGCATCAGGCCCGCACCTCGCGCAGGTCGAGGCCGATGTCGAGGATCGGGGAGGAGTGGGTGAGGCCGCCGACCGCCAGGTAGTCCACGCCGGTCGCGGCGTACGCGGCCGCGTTCTCCAGGGTCAGCCGGCCCGAGGACTCCAGGGCGGCGCGGCCGGCGACGAGGGCGACGGCCTCCTCGGTCTGCGCCGGAGTGAAGTTGTCGAGCAGGATCAGGTCGGCGCCCGCGTCCAGGACCTCGCGGACCTGGGGCATCGTGTCGACCTCGACCTCGATGGGCAGCTCGGGGAACAGCTCGCGCACGGCCTTGAAGGCCTCGGCCACGCCACCGGCCGCCACCACGTGGTTGTCCTTCACCAGGGCCGCGTCGGAGAGCGACATGCGGTGGTTGACGCCGCCGCCGCAGCGGACCGCGTACTTCTCCAGGGCGCGCAGGCCCGGCGTCGTCTTGCGGGTGTCACGGACCTTGGCCTTCGTGCCCTCCAGGACGTCCGCCCACGCGCGCGTGGCGGTCGCGATGCCGGAGAGGCGGCACAGGATGTTGAGCGCGCTGCGCTCGCCGGTGAGCAGGTCGCGGGTGCGGGCGGTGACGCTGAGGAGCACGTCCCCGGCCTCGACGCGCTCGCCGTCCTCGACGTGCCGCTCGACCTCGAACTCGTCGTCGCACACGATCGAGAGCACGGCCTCGGCGACGCGCAGACCGGCCACGACACCGGCCTCGCGGGCGGTGAAGTCGGCGGTGGCGACGGCGTCCTCGGGGACGGTCGCCATGGTCGTCACGTCGACACCGCCGTCGAGGTCCTCGGCGATCGCGAGGTGGGCGATGTCCTCGACCTGTACGGGGTCGAGACCGGCGTCCGCGAGCAGCTCGGCGAGCGCCGGGTCGAGCCCGCACTCGAACTCCTCGGCGCCGCCGCAGCCACAGCCGTCGCCGCAGCCACCGGCGTCCCCCTCGGGAGACGCGGAGGTCGCCGACGCGGCGCTGATCTGGATCAGAGGGACGTCCACGGGCTGGGGACGGGCTTCCTCGGGCGTGGTCACTTACGGCTCCCTGGGGGCATCGGAGGTGGAGGGAAAGTCATGCGTGCCGGTCGTCCGGACGTCGAGGGTCCGCTCCGGGGTGAGACGTACGACGAGATGCCGGCGCCAGTCCGCGTCGTCGCGGTCCGGGTGGTCCTCGCGCCAGTGGCAGCCGCGGGTCTCCTCGCGGCGACGGGCGGCGGCGACCAGGACCCGGGAGACGCACAGCAGGTTGGTGGTCTCCCAGGAGTCCACGCCCGGCTCGCCGGCCTTGGTGTCGTCCGTGCCGCCCGCGAGGGCGTCGCTGTGCAGGGCGTCGAGGGCCTCGGCGGCCTCCCGCAGGCTGGCCTCGGAGCGCAGCACCCCGGCACCGGCCGTCATGATCCGCTGGATACGCGTCCGGGCACCGGCCACGGGCAGCGGCAGGGTCACCGGGGCCGCGGGCGGCACCGGGGCGCCCGGCACGCGCGGGGCGGCGGCGATGACGTCGTCGGCGATCCGCTCGGCGAAGACCAGGCCCTCGAGGAGCGAGTTCGAGGCGAGCCGGTTGGCGCCGTGGACGCCCGTACAGGCGACCTCACCGCACGCGTACAGGCCCGGGACGGTCGTCCGGCCCCGCAGGTCCGTCCGGACGCCGCCGGACGCGTAGTGGGCGGCAGGGGCGACCGGGATCGGCTCCGTCACCGGGTCGATGCCGTGCGAGCGGCAGGCCGCGAGGATCGTCGGGAAACGCTCCTCCCACATCTCTGCGCCGAAGTGGCGGGCGTCGAGGTACATGTTCTCGGTGCCGTGCTCCTGCATGCGGCGCGTGATCGCCTTGGCGACGATGTCCCGGGGCGCCAGCTCGGCCAGCTCGTGCTGCCCCGTCATGAAGCGGACGCCGTCGGCGTCGACCAGGTGGGCGCCCTCGCCCCGTACCGCCTCGGAGACCAGCGGCTGCTGGCCCTCGGAGCCTGCGCCGAGGAAGAGCACCGTGGGGTGGAACTGGACGAACTCCAGGTCGGAGACCTCGGCCCCGGCGCGCAGCGCCAGCGCGACGCCGTCGCCGGTGGAGACCGCCGGGTTGGTGGTGGCGGAGAAGACCTGGCCCATGCCGCCGGTGGCGAGGACCACCGCGGGCGCGTGGACGGCGCCGACGCCGTCGTGCTGGCCCTCGCCCATGACGTGCAGGGTCACGCCCGCCGTACGGCCCTCGGCGTCCGTCAGGAGGTCCAGGACGAGGGCGTGCTCGATGGTGCGCACGCCCCGGTCCCGTATCGCCTCGACCAGGGCACGGGAGATCTCGGCGCCGGTCGCGTCCCCGCCCGCGTGCGCGATGCGGCGGCGGTGGTGGCCGCCCTCGCGGGTCAGCGCGATCTCGCCGTCGGCGGTCTTGTCGAAGTCCGCGCCGGTCGCGATCAGCCGGCGGACGGCGTCGGGGCCCTCGGTGACGAGGGCCCGCACGGCCCGCTCGTCGCAGAGCCCGGCACCGGCGACGAGCGTGTCGTCCAGGTGCTGCTCGGGGGTGTCGCCGTCGCCGAGCGCGGCGGCGATGCCGCCCTGGGCCCAGCGGGTGGAGCCGTCGTCGAGCCGGGCCTTGGTGACCACGACCGTACGGAGCCCGGCGGCGGTGCAGCGCAGGGCGGCGGTGAGACCCGCGACGCCGGAGCCGACCACGACGACGTCGGCGTCGATGTCCCAGCCGGGCGCGGGGGCGTGCAGCCGTATTCCGGTCACTGGGTGGCTCCGAACATGGTGGACATGGTGGCTCCGAGGAGGAGGGGGATGTTGTCGATCAGCCGCGTCGCGCCCACGCGCGCGGCGACGGCGAGGATCGCGTCCCCGTCGTGGTCGTCGGCGACCTCGGTGAAGTCGGCGGGGTCGACGAGGGCGAGGTAGTCCAGGACGAGCGGCGGCTCGGCCCGTGACGCGTCGTCGAGCACCCCGCGGGCCGCGGCCCGTACGGCCTCGGCGCCGCAGCCCTCGGCGGCCTGCGCGACCGCGTGGGCGTCGGCGGCGGCCCGCGCCTCGCCGAGCCGGGAGAGGGCCTCGGCACGGTTCTCGCCCCGGTTCTGGGCACCTGGCAGGGCCGCGGCACGCGCGCGCAGCGCCTCCTGGGCGGCGAGCCGGTCACGGGCGGCGAACAGCGCGCCGGAGAGCGCGAGCGCGGTACGACGCTCGTCCGACGACAGGTAGCGGTTGCGGCTGGAGAGGGCGAGGCCGTCGGTCTCGCGGACCGTCGGCACGCCGACGATCTCGACCGGGAAGTTCAGGTCGCGGGCCATGCGGCGGATCAGGGCCAGCTGCTGGGCGTCCTTCTGGCCGAAGAAGGCCAGGTCGGGGGCGGTGAGGTGGAGCAGCTTGGCGACGACGGTCAGCATGCCGTCGAAGTGACCGGGCCGGGAGGCGCCTTCGAGACGCTCGCCCATGGGGCCCGCGGTGATCCGGACCTGGGGTTCTCCGCCCGGGTAGACCTCGTCGGCGGAGGGCGCGAACACGGCGCTCGCGCCCGCGTCGAAGGCGACCTTCAGGTCGGCGTCGAGGGTGCGGGGGTAGCGGTCGAGGTCCTCGCCGGCGCCGAACTGGAGCGGGTTGACGAAGACGGTGACGACGACGGTGCCGTCGGCCCCGACCCGCTCGCGGGCGGTACGGATCAGGGTGGCGTGGCCCTCGTGCAGGGCGCCCATGGTCATGACGACGGCCCGCGGGACGTCGCTCCCGACGTCCAGGGCACGCAGCTCCCGCGCCGTGCGGACCGGCGCGAAGGGGGTGGCGGGCGAGGTGTTCATCGGGGCTCCCCCTCGGCGAGTACGCCCAGCAGGTCCTCGGCCAGCTCGGGCTTGAGCAGGCCGTGCGCGAGCGCGCGGTCGGCGGTCGTGCGGGCCATCGCCAGATAGCCGGCGACCGTGCCGGGCGCGTGCTTGCGCAGTTCGGCGACATGCGCGGCGACCGTGCCGGCGTCACCGCGCGCGACCGGGCCCGTGAGGGCCCCGTCCCCGGACCGCAGCGCGTTGTCCAGGGCGGCGCCCAGGAGCGGGCCCAGCATCCGGTCCGGGGCGGCGACCCCGGCCTTGTCCAGCAGCTCCATCGACTGGGCCACCAACGTGACCAGGTGGTTCGCGCCGAGCGCCAGTGCCGCGTGGTAGAGCGGGCGGGAGTCCTCGGCGATCCACTCGGGCTCGCCGCCCATCTCGATCACCAGGGCCTCGGCCGCGAGCCGCAGCTCCTCGGGCGCGGTCACCCCGAAGGAGCAGCCGGCCAGCCGCTGGACGTCGACCGGGGTGCCCGTGAAGGTCATCGCCGGGTGCAGGGCGAGCGGCAGGGCACCCGCACGCCGGACGGGGTCCAGGACCCGTGCCCCGTACCGCCCGGAGGTGTGCACGATCAGCTGTCCCGGCCGTACGGCCCCGGTGTCGGCGAGGCCCTCGACCAGACCGGTCAGGGCGTCGTCCGGCACGGTCAGCAGGACCAGGTCGGCGAGGGCGAGGACGCGTGCGGGCTCGACGACCGGCACGTCGGGCAGGAGCTCCGCGGCGCGCCGCCGGGAGGCGTCGGAGACCGCGGAGACGGCGACGGGGCGGTGCCCGGCGAGCCGGAGGGCGGCGGCGAGGGCGGGGCCCACGCGGCCTGCGCCGACGACTCCGACGGTGAGCCGGGCGGGTCGGTCCTCGGCTCGGGGCTCTGGCGCTGCTGGTGCGTTCACGGTGGGGACGGCCTTCCGTTCCAGTCCTCGGCGGGTACCGGACGATTTCTGGTCATGCTACGCCAGCGTTTCGCGGTGCTCCGTGGCTGTCCACAGGGTGTGGGTGGTGGTGTGATGATCAGTCCATGGAACCTGTGGATGCGATGGACTCTGCTGTGGAATCTGTGGACGAGGAAGCGGCCCGGCTGTACCGGGCGAAGGTCTGGGGCGGTGCCGACCGCAAGCTGTGGGACACCCCGGTGGACGGCACGGTCGGGCGACGGATGCGCGAACTGACCGACTGGGCGGAGGCCGCCGGACACGGCGAGGCGCCGCTCGACACGTACGGGGACGGGCTCGTCGAGGAACTCGAACGGCGCGTCGCCGAGGAGCTCGGCTTCCCCGCCGCCGTCTTCTTCCCCACCGGCACGATGGCCCAGCAGGTGGCGCTGCGCTGCTGGGCCGGGCGGACCGGCAGCCCCGTCGTCGCCCTCCACCCGCTCGCCCACCCCGAGGTCCACGAGGACGGCGCGTTCGCGGCCGTCTCAGGGCTCCGTACCGTCCACCCGACGGACGCGCCCCGGCTGCCGACGGCCGAGGAGGTACGGGACCATCCGGAGCCCTTCGGGACGCTGATGCTGGAGCTGCCGCTGCGGGACGCCGGCTTCGTCCTGCCGTCCTGGGAGGAGCTGACCGAGGTGGTGGAGGCGGCCCGGGAACGGGACGCCGTGGTCCACTTCGACGGGGCGCGGCTCTGGGAGTGCCCGACGCATTTCGGCCGTCCGCTCGCGGAGATCGCGGGGCTCGCCGACAGCGTCTACGTCTCGTTCTACAAGTCGCTCGGCGGGCTGTCCGGCGCCGTGCTCGCCGGCCCCGAGGACGTCATGGCGGAGGCCAGGGTGTGGCGGCACCGGTACGGGGGGCTGGTCTTCCAGCAGTACCCGGCGGCGCTCTCCGCGCTCCGGGGCCTGGACGTCGAGCTGCCCCGGCTGCCGTCGTACGTGGCCCACGCGCGCGTGGTGGCCGACGCGGTACGGGAGGCGCTCGCGGAGGCGGGGTCGGGGTGGTTCCGGGTCCACCCGGAGGCCCCGCACACCCACCAGTTCCAGGTCTGGCTGCCGTACGCCGCCGAGACCCTGACGGCGGCGGCCCTCGCCCAGACCGAGGCCACCGGCACGGTCCTCTTCCGCCGCTGGTTCACCCCGGGCGCGGGCGGCCCGCCGGGGGTCGCCGTGACGGAGCTGATGGTGGCGGGACCGGGTCTGGAGTGGACGGCGGAGGACGTGAAGGCGGCGGTACGGGACTTCGTGGCACGGATCGGGTGAGACCTCGGCCGGCAGGCGCACGGATCGGGTGAGACCCCGGTCGGCAGGCGTACGCATCGGATGAGACCCCGGCCGGCACCCGCGCGGATCGGGTGAGGCCCCGCACGGCACCCGCGCGGACCGGGTGAGACCTCGGCCGGCAGGCGCACGGATCGGGTGAGACCCGCTCAGCAGGCGTGCGGACGCAGCCGGCGGCGCAGGGCGGCCCGGAGGCGGCCCCGCGCCGGGCGGCCCGCCATCACCCGCTCGAAGCGGCGCCGGTCGCGGACCGACCGCAGGACGGCGACGTCGTGGGTGCCGGGTGCCGGGGGTGTCGGCTCACCCAGCTGGGCGGCGCGGTACGTGTCGAACTGGTACTGCTGGAGCGCGTTCATGTCCTCACCGTGCGCTGTGCCCCGGCCCCTGGGCCCGCCGATTGACGGCGCTCGTCAAACGGCGCGACACCGCCCCCTCCGGGCCCTGCACCATAGGGGCGTGAGCGTGACCATCGACATCACCGGACTGCCGCACGAGCGGATCACCTTCTGCCCCTCGCCGCTGGCGGAGCTCGGCAACGCCCTGCACGCCCTCGCCGAGCCCGCCCATCACGCCCGGCTGCACGCCTGGACGACCGCCACCTCCGCCGCGATGAAACCCGAACTCGCGGACCGGCTGCACGAGGCCGACTTCATGTGGCGGTCCACCCGCTCCGACTTCCTGCTGCCCGCGCGGCCGCGCGAGACGCTCGCCGAGGAGCTGGACGACCTCGACCGCATGGACGACGAGAAGTACGTCGGCGCGGCCCTGGAGATCTCCTGCAGCAGCCGCTACTCCGAGGGCATCCCCTCCCCGCTGGTCGACGAGCAGTCCCGCCGCCGCGCCCTCGACCTGGCCACCGCACGCGGGCCGCGCCAGGCCGCGTTCGTGGAGCGGATGCTGGCCGAGCCGACCACCACGCGCGCGTGGGTCCGCCGGCTCCTGGAGGACTGCGACGACGCGTTCTTCGCCGACACCTGGCGCCGGGTCCGCGTCCAGCTCGCCGCCGACGCCCGCCACAAGACCGAGCTGCTGCGCCGCAAGGGTCTTGCCGAGGCCCTGACGGCCGCGTCGCCCGCGCTCGCCCTGGAGGAAGGGCCGCACGGCAGCCGGATCGTCGTCGACAAGCTGGTGCACGGCCGGACCGAGGCGCAGGGCTCCGCCGTGACGCTGGTACCGACCGCGTTCGGCTGGCCCCACCTCTTCGCCACCAGCGCCCCCGGCTGGCAGCCGGTGATCCAGTACCCGGCCGCCACCCGTGAGGTCGGCGGCGTCGAGCCCGTCGAGACGGTCAAACTGCGCCTGGAGGCCATCGCCCACCCGATGCGGATGCGGCTGTGCCGCAACCTGGCGCGCGGCTCGTACTCCACGAGCGAGCTGGCCGACGCGTACGGCATCACCGCACCCGAGGTCTCCCGCCATCTCTCCGTCCTGAAGAAGGCGGGCCTGCTCACCACGCAGCGCCGTGGCCGCTACGTGCTGCACCAGCTCGACTTCTCCGTCGTCGCCCGCCTCGGCAGCGACTTCCTGGAGAGCGTGCTGCGGTAGCCGACGCCGACGTCCAGCCGGCGTCTAGTCGAAGCGGAGGTGGGCGAGCCCCACCCGGACCCGGCGCAGGCGGTGCCGCAGCCGTCCGTCCCTGTTCGGTTCGATCCGGAGGCCCGCCGTGCGAGCCACCTCGTCGGCGACCTGCGGGACCGTCAGCCGGTCGGTACGGATGTGGTGGGCGAACTCGGGCCCGTTCAGCCGCTCCAGGCAGAGGTCCAGCTTGCTCACCGCGAAGCTCTCGCGCTTCAGGCCACGCCCGAGGCCCCGCTCCGCCAGCCGCTTCAGAACCGTCTCGCGCGGCGCGAGCAGCGCGAAGTGGTGCACCCGGTCCACGCCGTGCACCGTACGCAGCCGGCCGACGAGCTCCTCGAAGTACGCCGGTTCCACCAGCGTCATCGGCACGATCACCGGACCGGGCAGGTCGACGGCCCGCCGCAGCGTCAGGTCGAGCACCTCGTACACGCCCTGCCGCCAGGCCCGCAGGTCCTGGAAGTCGCCTCTCAGGGCGGGCGGCAGGGTGCGGTGGAGACCGAAGCCGACGTGTTCCGGGTCGCACACCACGCTGCCGGGCAGTCGGCGCCGGAGCTCGTACGCGGTCTGGGTCTTGCCCCCGCCGAAGGGGCCGTTGATCCACAGCAGCATCGGGCCGCCCTCCGGAATCAGCCGTCCCCCGCTCAGCCCGCCGCGCCGCCGCCCGCGCGGACCAGGCCCGTCTCGTACGCGAGGACGACGACCTGGACCCGGTCGCGCAGGCCCAGCTTGGTCAGGATGCGGCCCACATGGGTCTTCACCGTCGCCTCGGAGAGGACGAGCCGGGCGGCGATCTCGCCGTTCGACAGGCCCTGCGCGACCAGCATCATCACCTCGCGCTCCCGCTCCGTGAGCCGCCCCAGCTCCTTGCGCTCGGGCTCCCGGCCCGTCGACGGCAGCATCGGCGAGAACCGGTCGAGCAGCCGGCGGGTGGTCGAGGGGGCCACGACCGCGTCGCCGCTGTGCACCGAACGGATCGCGCCGAGCAGCTCCGCCGGGGGGACGTCCTTCAGCATGAAGCCGCTCGCGCCCGCCTTCAGCCCCGAGAACGCGTACTCGTCGAGGTCGAAGGTGGTCAGGATCAGCACCTTCGGGGCGTCCGGCTGCGAGCAGATCCGCCGCGTCGCCTCCACCCCGTCGAGCTTGGGCATGCGCACGTCCATCAGCACGACGTCGACCGCCGTCGAACGGAGCACCTCCAGCGCCTCGACCCCGTCGCCCGCCTCCGCCACGACCTCCATGTCCGGCTGGGCGGCGAGCACCATACGGAAACCGGTGCGCAGCAGCACCTGGTCGTCGACAAGCATCACGCGGATGGACATCAGATTCCTTCGGGTCGTCAGGGAGGGGGCTCGACGTCGGTGAGCGGGCTTCGTCGTCAGTGAGCGGGCTTGAGAGGGAGCAGGGCGCTGATCCGGAAGCCTCCGCCGGGACGCGGGCCCGCGTCCAGCGTGCCGCCGACCATGCCGACCCGCTCCCGCATGCCGATCAGACCGTGGCCCCGGCCGTCGGCGCCCCCGTCCTCGTACATCTCCTGCGGCGCTCCCCGGCCGTCGTCCTCGACGAGCAGTCCGAGGCCGTCGTCGAAGTACACCAGCCGGACGCTGGCCCCGACGTCAGGACCGCCGTGCTTGCGCGTGTTGGTGAGGGCTTCCTGCACGATCCGGTACGCGGTGAGCTCGACGCCGCTGGGCAGCGGCCGCGGGCTCCCCTCGATCGCGAAGTCCACGGTGAGACCGGCGCTCCGCACCTGCTCGACGAGGTCCTCGATCTGCTTCACGTCGGGCTGCGGCACGTACTCCCCGGCCTCCTGGTGCTCCCCCGTACGCAGGATGCCGAGCAGCCTGCGCATCTCGGCGAGCGCCTGTCGGCCGGTGGTGGAGATGGTGTCGAGGGCCTGCTTGGCGGTCTCCGGAGAGGAGTCCATGACGTACGCGGCGCCGTCGGCCTGCACCACCATCACCGACACGTTGTGCGCGACGACGTCGTGCAGCTCGCGGGCGATCCGGGCCCGCTCGGCGGCGACCGCGACCTTGGCCTGGGCCTCGCGCTCCTGCTCCAGCCGGGAGGCCCGCTCCTCCAGCTGCGCGAAGTAGGCGCGGCGGGTGCGGAGCGAGTCGCCGAGCACCCAGGCGAGCGCGAACGGCACGGTCATGATGATCGTGAAGAAGACCCTGGCCGCGTCGGACCCGGGGCCCTCCATGGGCCATCTCAGCTGGGAGAGCGTGGCGGCCGAGAGTCCGCCGGCGAGCGCGAGCCGGGACGCCCAGCGGGGTCCGTCGTGCGCCGCGACGGTGTAGATGATCACGAGCATCGCGAAGTCGGCCATGAACGGCACCAGGCCGAAGCCGAGCTGGGCGAGCCCGAGGCCGACCGCGAGCACCAGCATCTTCTCCGGTGCGCGTCGCCGCAGGGCCACGACCAGGGAGAAGAGCACGGCGACGAGAACGTACCCGAGGGGGTGGCCCTGCACCGTGCCCGCTGACGCCACCCACAGCATGGAGAACCCCAGGAGGACGACGGCCCAGAAGGTGTCGACGCCCGTCGGGTGTCTGCGGAGGAAGTCGTAGAGGCGCTGCACGTCACCCAGAGTAGGGAAGGGAGATAGGTGCAGGGATCAACCGTGGGGTCGATCCTTGGCGCGGGACCCGTACTCCCCGAGGTGGAGACTGGGGCGCGTGACGGATGAGACGTGTCAGTGGCAGGGGTGGCGGCAGGCCACGGAACGGGCGCTGTACGGCCCCGGGGGCTTCTATCTGCGGCCCGAGGGGCCGGCGGGGCACTTCCGCACCTCGGTGCACGCCTCCCCGCTCTTCGCGGCGGCGGTGGCCCGGCTGCTCGCCGAGGTCGCGGAGGAGCTGGGAACGGCCGAGGTCGATCTCGTGGACGTGGGCGCGGGGCGGGGGGAGCTGCTGACGGGGGTGCTCGCGGCGATCGGGGGCGGCGACGGCTCCACGAGCGGCCTCACGCGCGGCCTCACCGTCCGGGCGTACGCCGTCGAGCGCGCCGCCCGCCCCGCGGGGCTCGACCCCCGGATCGAGTGGACCGACCGGCTGCCCAGGGGCGTGCGGGGGCTGGTCTTCGCGAACGAGTGGCTCGACAACGTGCCGGTGGACGTGGCCGAGGCGGACGCGGAGGGCACGGCCCGGTACGTGGAGGTCCGCGCGGACGGCACGGAACGGCTCGGCGGTCCCGTCTCCGGCCCGGACGCGGAGTGGCTGGCCCGCTGGTGGCCGCTGCGGGAGCCGGGCGCGCGGGCCGAGATCGGCCGACCGCGCGACGAGGCGTGGGCGTCGGCCGTGGCCTCGCTGACGGCGGGCCGCGCGGTGGCCGTGGACTACGCGCACGTACGGGACGCCCGGCCGCCCTTCGGCTCCCTGACGGGCTTCCGTGGGGGCCGCGAGGTCCCGCCGGTCCCGGACGGCAGCTGCGACCTGACCGCCCATGTGGCGCTGGACGCGTGCGCGGCGGCGGTCGGGGCGGCCTCGGAGAGGTCACCCGTGGCCGAGCTGGTCTCACAGCGGGAGGCCCTCCGTGGGCTCGGGGTGTCCGGTGGACGCCCCCCGCTCTCGCTCGCCTCGACCGATCCCGCCGCGTACGTCCGCGCCCTGTCCTCCGCCGGGGAGGCCGCCGAGCTCACCGCCCGCGGCGGTCTCGGCGACTTCCTGTGGCTGACCCGGCGGGTCCCGGGCGGGGCGACGAAGCCGCCGGGGCAGGGGGGATACTGACCGCATGACGGAGACGACGGTCGGCATCGGCGGCGCGGCGGAGAGCACCGACATGGTGCTGAACATCGGGCCGCAGCATCCCTCGACCCATGGTGTGCTCCGGCTCCGGCTCGTGCTCGACGGCGAGGTCGTACGGCAGGCCGAGCCGGTGATCGGCTATATGCACCGCGGTGCCGAGAAGCTCTTCGAGGCGCGGGACTACCGGCAGATCATCATGCTGGCCAACCGTCACGACTGGCTCTCCGCCTTCTCCAACGAGCTCGGCGTGGTCATGGCCGTCGAGCGGATGCTGGGCATGGAGGTCCCCGAGCGCGCGGTGTGGACCCGTACGCTGCTCGCCGAGCTGAACCGGGTCCTCAACCATTTGATGTTCCTCGGCTCGTACCCCCTCGAACTGGGCGGTATCACCCCGGTCTTCCACGCCTTCCGGGAGCGCGAGGAGCTCCAGGCGGTGATGGAGGAGGTCTCCGGCGGCCGGATGCACTACATGTTCAACCGGGTCGGCGGCCTCAAGGAGGACCTGCCCGCCGGCTGGCTGGGCCGGGCCCGTCAGGCCGTCGCCGACGTGCGCTCGCGGATGGACGTGTACGACCGGCTCGTCCTCGGCAACGAGATCTTCCGGGGCCGTACGCGCGGGGTCGGCGTCCTGTCCCCGGCCGCGGTCCACGCGTACGGGGTGTCGGGGCCCATCGCCCGCGCCTCGGGCGTCGACTTCGACCTGCGCCGCGACGAGCCGTACCTGGCCTACGGGGAGCTGCGGGACACCCTGCGGGTCGCCGTGCGCCAGGAGGGCGACTGCCTGGCCCGGTTCGAGTGCCTGCTGGAGCAGACGCACAACTCCCTGGACCTCGCGGACGCGTGCCTCGACCGGATGGCGGAGCTGCCGCCGGGGCCGATCAACCAGCGGCTGCCGAAGGTGCTCAAGGCGCCGGAGGGCCACACGTACGCGTGGACCGAGAATCCGCTCGGCGTCAACGGCTACTACCTGGTGTCCAAGGGCGAGAAGACCCCGTACCGGCTGAAGCTGCGCTCGGCCTCGTTCAACAACATCCAGGCGCTCGTCGAGCTGCTGCCGGGGACGCTCGTCGCCGACATGGTGGCGATCCTGGGCTCGCTGTTCTTCGTCGTCGGCGACATCGACAAGTAGCCGGGCCCCTGGCCGGGGGTCAGCGCCCGCAGCTCATCACGACGTACTCCCGCTCCTCCTTGCCGGGGCGGCGCCGGTCGACCACGGTCCAGCCCCAGTGCTCGTACCGGTCCGTCAGTTCCGGTACGTCGAGGGTCATGAGGAGGGCCCGGCCCGGCGCCCCGACCACGAGCAGGGCGTCGTGGAGCGCGCGGCCGATGCCGCGCCCCTGGTGGCCGGGGGCGACGACGAGTTCGGCGAGTTCGAAGGCGGGCTCCCCGCCGGTCAGGGCGGTGTCGGTCCAGCCGGCCGCGAACCCGAGCAGGGCACCGTCGGTGTCGAGCGCGACCACGGCGTTGAAGCCGTCCTTCCGCGCGGCCGAGTCGAGCAGCCGGTCCACGGTGCGTACGGCGCCGAGCGGCGGTTCGTGCCAGGGGGCGCCGCAGAAGGCCTGGGCGCACAGGGCGAGCAGTTCGTCGCGGTGCCGGGCGGCCTCACCTGCCGGGAGGTAGGCGAGGCGGTACGTCACGAGTTCACCGCTCCGCGCAGCTCGGCCACGTCCAGCTGCTCGGTCTCGTCGTGCGCGGTCAGGTCGATGACCTGGCCGATCGCCTGGGCCGGCGCCGGGGCACGGGGGGCGAGCGGGTTGACCGGGGTGCCGGTGGGGCTGATCGGGGTGAGGAGCGGGGCGCCGAGCGCGGCCTGGGCGGCGAGGGCCTCTTCGAGGACCTCTTCGCCCACGACGTCGGCGAGGTCGGTGTTCTGCACGGCCTCGATGGCGGCGGCCGCCTTCTGCGTCCCGAAGAAGTCGAATCCGCCCTCTGGGCGCAGGACGGGCCTGCGAGCCGCGTACGGGACGATCGCGGACGCGGTCGGCACCGCCGGGACCATCGTGGAGGCGGGCGGGACCGGCGCGGCCGGCGGGAGCGCGAGGGCGGGGGCGGCCGGGCGGCTGTGCTCGGATCCGGCGGCCGCCGCGTGCTTCCCCTGCGGCTCCTCCGTCTCACGGGCCCGCTCGGCGAGGTCACGCGCACGGGCGGCCTCAAGGGTGTGGCGGGCCTGCTGGGCCGCGGCGTTGCGCGGGAGGTCACGCAGCGCCTGGGCGGCGCGGCGGAAGGCCTCGGGGGTGAGCGGGGAGCCGGCGGGCAGCGCCTTGGCGGCACCGGAGGCCGTACCGGACGCCGATTCCAGGGCCAGGACCCGGGCGCCCTCCAGAGCGCTGGCCCGCTCGGTCTCGGCCGTGGCGTACCGGCGGAGGAGATCGGCGTGCTCGCCGCGCAGCCCGGCCAGCTCCACGCGCTTGGCGCGGAGCTTGGCGTCGAGCCGGGAGCGGAGCGCGCGGGCCTCCTCCACGTCGGACTCCAGCTCGGCGACCCGCTCCTCGGCCTTCCACTGGTCGGCGGTGCGGGCCCGGTCGAGCTCGGCGACCCGCAGGCCGGCGCTCCGGTCCCAACTGCGCATGAGGACGGCACCGGTGACGGCGGCGGCCGCCGCGGCGGCCGCGAGCAGCCGTACGACGATCAGGTCACCGGGCAGCCAGGCGGCCGCGGCACACACGACCGCGGCGCCGGCGACCGCGGAAGGCGGCAGCAGCTTGTGCAGAGGCGGGGAATGGCGGTGGCGTCCACGTGGCATGGCCTGAAATTTACCGTGCGTAGGCGCCGTGTGGGGTGTCGGCCCGGCAATCTCTTGGCCACTTCTCGTCACCAGAAGTGGATATCCACCGTTCCGGTTCCGTTTCGGGCCGACGCCCCTCACCTGATGCCTACTTGTTGAGCAGCCCCTTCGTCTCCAGATACTCCTTGGCGACGTCCGCAGGCTTCGCCCGCTCGGCGTCGACCTTGCGGTTGAGTTCGGCGAGATCCGCTGTGGTCAGCACCTTGGTGATCTTGTCCAGGGCGGCGGCTATCTCCGGGGAACCGGCGTCCTTCGCGTTGACCACGGGCAGCACGTTGTCGGCGTTCTGCAGCTTCTTGTCGTCCTCCAGGAAGACAAGGCCGTAGCTGTCGACGGTGGCGTCCGTGGTGGTCGTCAGGACCAGCTGGTCCACCCCGTCCTTCACCGCCTGCTTGGACTGCGGGGTGCCGACGCCCTTGGGGTCGATCCCGGTCAGGTCGATCCCGTACGTCTTCTTCAGACCGGGCGCGCAGAACGGCCGTACCGCGCATTCGTCACCGGCGGCGATCTTCACCTTCAGCTTCGAGGCACCGAGATCGGAAAGCGTCTTCAGCTTGTTCTTCTCGGCGAATTCCTTCGTCACCGCGAACGCGTTCTGATCGACCGCCGCACCGACCGCGAGCACCTTCAGACCACGCGGTTCGGCGAGCTTCCGGAGCGCCTCGACCGTGGCCTTCGCGTCACCGGAGGCGACCGGCTTCTCGTCGGGCGCCTTCGACCCGTTCACCTTCGCGTTGAGGAATTCCGCGATCGTCGCCGCGTATTCGGGGACGACGTCGATCTCGCCCTTCTCCAGCGAGGGCTCGTACAGCTCGCGATTCTTCACGGTGGTGATGGACACGGAGTATCCGGCGTCCCGCAGCGCCTGGGCGTACAGCTCGGCCAGCACCTTGGCCTCGGTGAAGGCCGCCGCGCCGACGACCAGCGAGCCCTTCTCCGCGCCGCCCGAGTTCCCGGCGTCCCCGGCGCTTCCCGAGTCCTTCTTCTTGCCCTGCTCCAGGCTGTCACCGCCGCACGCGGCGAGCACGACGGTCAGCGCCGCCGTCCCCAGCACCGCGCCCGCGATACGCGAGACCCTGTTCACGAGATCACCCATCCCCAGTCAGCGTTTGCTCAGTTGATCGAATCGTCGGTCGAAGCGTGGCGAGAACAGCCGGTCCACTCCCACCAGTACGCCCTCCACCAGAAGGGCGAGCAGGGCCACGAGCACCGCGCCCGCGACGACCTGCGCCGTGTCGTACGTGGCGAAGCCGGCCGTGATGATCCGGCCCAGGCCGCCCTGGCCGACCATCGCCGCGACCGTCGCCGTGGCCACCACCTGCACCGCGGCCGAGCGGACCCCGGTCATCACCACCGGCCGGGCCAGCGGGAGTTCTACCTTCCGGAAGAGCTGCCCGCCGGTCATCCCCATGCCGCGCGCGGCCCGTACCGCGGCCCGGTCCACCTCCCGCACCCCCACGTACGCATTGGTGAGGAGCGGCGGTATCGCGAACAGCACGAGGGCCACGACGGTCGGCACGTATCCCGCGTTCCGCAGGGGGGACACCATGAACAGGGCGAGCACCGCGAAGACGGGGACCGCCCGCCCCACGTTCGACACGTTCACCGCGAGCGCCCCGCCCCGGCCCAGGTGACCGAGCCAGAGCCCCAGCGGCAGCGCGAGCGCCCCGGCGATCAGCAACGCCGCCCCGCTCACGTACACATGCTCGGCGAGCCGCTGCCCGATGCCCTCCTCGCCCGTCCAGTGCGCGCCGGTGGTGAGCCAGCCCCAGGCGTCCGTCACTACGCCCATCTCACCCACCTCCCGGCGCGGTCCGTATCCGGGTCCACGGCGTGAGCAGCCGCTGGAGTCCCAGGAGCAACAGGTCGGCGGCGACGGCGAGCAGCACGCAGAGCACCGAGGCGGCGAGCATCTGCGCCTTGAAGAAGGTGGGCAGCGCGTCCTCGATGAGATTGCCGAGGCCACCGCGGCCGACGACCGAGCCGACCGTCGTCAGCGCGATCGTGGAGACCGTCGCCATCCGTATCCCCGCCATCAGCACCGGGAGCGCCAGCGGGAGTTCGACCTGCCACAGGAGACGCATGGAGCCGTACCCCATGCCCCGGGCGGCCTCACGGGTCTCGGCGGGCACGGCCGCGAGCCCCGCCAGCGTGTTCCGCACGAGGATCGTCAGTGCGTACAGCACGAGGCCGGTCACCACGAGCGCCGCCGAGAGCCCGAAGAGGGGCAGCAGCAGGGAGAACATGGCGAGCGACGGCACCGTGTAGAGCAGGGTGGTCAGTCCGAGGACGGGTCCCGCGAACCGCGGCCGGGCCCGGACGAGCAGCGCGAGCGGCACCGCGACGACCAGGGCGATCAGCACGGACACGACCGTGATTCCCACATGCTGGAGTGTGGCGTCCGTCAACTCCTCGGCGCGCGTACGCAGGTACTCACCGCAGATCCAGTCGTTCGTGACCAGACAGTTCGGTGCGCTCATCCGTCCCTCCCCCCGGGTCGTCGATCTTCCCGAACGCATGTATGACGACCCTAACCCCCGCCACCGACAATCCCCGAGACCCGCCACAATGCGGCAACACGCCCTTCACACACCCCCGGCATGCAGGGGCCAGAATGGGGAACCATGATCCGGTTCGAGCACGTGACCAAGCGGTACCCGGACGGCACCACCGCCGTCGACGACCTCTCCTTCGAGGTGGCGGAGGGCGAACTCGTCACCCTGGTCGGACCGTCCGGCTGCGGCAAGACGACCACGATGATGATGGTGAACCGGCTCGTCGAGCCGACCTCCGGCCGCGTCCTCGTCGACGGCGAGGACATCGCCGACGTCGACCCCGTCGCCCTGCGCCGCAAGATCGGCTACGTCATCCAGCAGGTCGGGCTCTTCCCCCACCGCACGGTCCTCGACAACACCGCGACCGTCCCGGCCCTCCTCGGCTGGAAGAAGGCCGCCGCACGCGCGCGTGCCGCCGAACTCCTCGACCTCGTCGGCCTCGACCCCGCCGTCTACGGATCCCGCTACCCCGCGCAGCTCTCCGGCGGTCAGCGCCAGCGCGTCGGCGTCGCCCGCGCCCTCGCCGCGGACCCGCCGGTCCTCCTCATGGACGAACCGTTCGGCGCCGTCGACCCCGTGGTCCGCGAACGCCTCCAGAACGAGTTCCTCACCCTCCAGGCCACCGTCCGCAAGACGGTCCTCCTCGTCACCCACGACATCGAGGAGGCCGTCCGCATGGGCGACCGCATGGCCGTCTACGGACAGGGCCGCATCGAGCAGTTCGACGCGCCCGCGACCGTCCTCGGCTCCCCCGCCACCCCGTACGTCGCGGACTTCGTCGGCAGCGACCGGGGCCTGAAGCGGCTCGCGGTCACGCCGGTCACCGAGGCCGACCTCGAACCCGTACCGGCGGGACATCCCACACCTCCGGCGAAGCCCGGGAACCAGGACGGCGCCCCCGACCCCGTACCCCTCGGGATCTCGCTCAAGGACGCGCTCGCCGTGCTGCTCCAGCACGACACGGGCCGGCTCACGGTCACGGGCGGCGACGGCCGGCCCCTCGGCGTCCTCACCCCGGAAGGCGTCCACCGAGCCCTGCGCCGGGCGTCGGCCTCCGCCCCGGCCCCGGCCTCGTAACCCCGGGCGGCGAGGCTCAGGTCGCGCTGAGCTTGCCGCCCATCCAGACCATCCCCGGCGGGATCTCCCGGTTCCACGTGTTGAAGTTGTGGCCGCCGCTCTCCAGCGTGATCGACGAGACCTTCGCCGGGCTCTTCACCTTCTTGATGAACTCCAGCGTTCCCCGCCGGTTGTCCTCGCCCCGCTTCGACGTCGTCACCAGGAACGACGACGTTCCCTGCGGCAGGTGGTCCAGGCTCCACAGCAGGTCAGCCCGCTTGCGCAGCGCGTCGTCCCCGTGGAAGAGGTCGCCCGTCGTCACGTCCTCCGCCGCCCGGTAGTACGCGGAGAACCCCGCCCCGGCGGTGAACCGGTCGGGGTGGTGCAGGACGATCTTCAGCGCGCAGTACGCGCCCGTGGAGTTGCCCATGAACCCCCAGTTACGGGCCTTCGTGCCCACCCGGTACGTCTCCGAGACGGCCTTCGGCAGATCCTCCGCGAAGAAGGTCTCCGTCTGCGGGCCGCCCGGCACGTCCACGCACTCGGTGTCCCGCGGCGGAGCAACCGTCGGACGGAGCATCACCAGGATCATCGGCTGCATCCGCCCCTCCTTCGCCTGGACGTACGCCGTCTTCGGGTACTTCAGCCCCTTGATCAGGTTCTCGGCCGTGCCGGGATACCCCGTCAGCACCACCGAGGCCGGGAAGGTGCGCTTCGCGTACCGCGCCTGGAAGTACTCCGGCGGCAGATACACATAGGCCGACGAGACGATCTTGGACCGCTCCCCCGCCACCACGACCTTCTGTATCTGGCCGGCGACCTCGGGACGGCCGCCGCCCGGCACGTCGAGCCCCTGCGTCCCCACCACCCGGACGTCCTTCGAACCGCCCGCGTGGTCGACGACCACGCCCAGGTCCTGCTCCTGCCCGAACAGGTCGGCCCACGAGCCGTAGAAAAGGAAGGAACGGTTCGCCGCCAGGCCCACCGCCGCGAACAGCGCCACCTGCGTCACCAACAGCAGCCCGACCCGCCCCACCACCGCCCGCCAGCCACGACGCGCGAGCCGCGGCCAGAGCCAGACCGTGGCGACGAACAGTGCCACGGCCATCACGACCGCCACCACGAGAACTTTGTTGCTGGTGAGACCCATGGGGCGACCGAGCCTTCTTTCCGAGAATTTCCTGTGAACCGATGAACCCGACCCCGCGCAGCTCCGTCCTAGAAGGCGCACCAACCGGAACGGCCCGCCGAACGCGCCGCAGGGCCCGACCGGAGTCAAGGACCCTTCGCAGGACCACGGGAAGCACGGGAAGCCATGTCTGTCACAGTAGATGGGGACAAATCAGGAATGGTTCCGGTTCGGGTACGCCGGATTCTCCGCGGCCCCCGCCCCGAGAAGGTCCCCGCACTCGTCGGCACCGCCTGCACCCTGATCGGCCTCATCGACATCGCCGCAGGCGTCTTCCCCCGCTTCCGCGCCAGCCGGATGCACGCCATGGCGGAAGTCCTCCCCGGCACCCTCGGCCCCCTCTCCGCCGCCCTCTCCCTCAGCGCCGGCGTCCTCCTGCTGCTCCTCGCCCACGGCCTCAAGCGCCACAAGCGCCGCGCCTGGCGCGCCGCCGTCGTCCTGCTCCCCCTCGGCGCCCTCGCCCAGTTCGTCTGGCGCCACTCCGTCCTCGGCGCCCTCCTCTCCCTCGTACTCCTCACACTCCTCCTACGCCACCGGAGCGAGTTCGCCGCCCTGCCCGACCCCCGAAGCCGCTGGCGCGCACTCGCCAACTTCGTCGTCATGGGCGCCGGCTCCATCGCCCTCGGCCTCGTCATCGTCAGCGCCCACCCACGCCGCGTCATCGGCAGCCCGAGCCTCGCCGACCGCCTCGAACACGTCCTCTACGGACTGTTCGGCGTCGAAGGCCCCGTCGGCTACGACAACGGCGTCGACTGGACCGTCGGCTACTCCCTCGGCGCCCTCGGCATGCTCACCGCCCTCACCACCATCTACCTCGCCTTCCGCCCCGAACACCCCGCCGCCCGCCTCACCGGCGAGGACGAAGTCCGGCTCCGCGCCCTCCTCGACCAGCACGGCGGCCGCGACTCCCTCGGCCACTTCGCGCTCCGCAGCGACAAGGGCGTCGTCTTCTCCCCCAGCGGAAAGGCCGCCGTCTGCTACCGCGTCGTCTCCGGCGTCATGCTCGCCAGCGGTGACCCCATCGGCGACGTCGAAGCCTGGCCCGGCGCCATCGAACGCTTCATGGACGAAGCCAAAGCCCACTCCTGGACCCCCGCCGTCATGGGCTGCTCCGAGACCGGCGGCCAGGTCTGGACCCGCGAGACCGGCCTCGACGCCCTCGAACTCGGCGACGAGGCGGTCGTCGACGTCCCGGATTTCTCCCTCTCCGGGCGGGCCATGCGCAACGTCCGCCAGATGGTGAAACGCATCGAGCGCAACGGCTACACCACCCAGGTCCGCCGCGTCCGTGACCTCGACGACGCCGAACTCGAACGCGTCCGCCACGCCGCCGCCGACTGGCGCGGCACCGACACCGAACGCGGCTTCTCCATGGCCCTCGGACGCATCGGCGCCCCCGGCGACGGCGACGCCGTGATAGCGACCGCCCACAAGAGCGACGCAGGCGACGACCCCGACTCGCGCTACGGCGACCTCAAAGCGATCATCCACTTCGTGCCCTGGGGCCCCGACGGCATGTCCCTCGAACTCATGCGCCGCGACCGCTCCGCCGACCCCGGCATGAACGAGCTCCTCATCGTCGCCGCCCTCCAGGCCTCCCCCGACCTCGGCATCGCCCGCGTGTCCCTCAACTTCGCGATGTTCCGCTCGGCCCTCGCCCGCGGCGAGAAGATCGGCGCCGGACCCGTCCTGCGCGTCTGGCGCGGACTCCTCGTCTTCCTCTCCCGCTGGTTCCAGATCGAGTCGCTGTACAAGTTCAACGCCAAGTTCCAGCCCCGCTGGGAACCCCGTTTCGTCGTCTACCGCAAGAGCCGCGACCTCCCCCGCATCAGCTTCGCCGCCATGCAGGCCGAAGGCTTCGTGAACCTCTCCCTGCCCCGCCCCTTCACCCGCAGGCGCCCCGCCCCGGCCCCCCGCCCCTGCGCCCACATCGTCCCCGCCGCCTCCGAGCGCGAGATCCGGGCGGCCTGATGCCACCGCTGGGCCCTACGCTGGACGCATGAGTACGACGATCGACCGGGGTACGGCCCTGGGCCTGCCGGAGTGGGACCGCTGCGCGGTCATGGGCGTGGTCAACGTGACCCCCGACTCCTTCTCCGACGGCGGCCGCTGGTTCGACACCACGGCCGCCGTCAAACACGGTCTCGACCTCGTCGCCGAGGGCGCCGACCTCGTCGACGTCGGCGGCGAGTCCACCCGACCCGGCGCCAGCCGCGTCGACGAGGAAGAAGAACTCCGCCGCGTCGTCCCCGTCGTCCGCGGCCTCGCCGCCGAAGGCGTCACCGTCTCCGTCGACACCATGCGCGCCGCCGTCGCCGCCCGCGCCGTCGAAGCCGGCGCCCTCCTCGTCAACGACGTCAGCGGCGGCCTCGCCGACCCCGGCATGGTCCCCGCCGTCGCCGCGGCCGAAGTCCCCTTCGTCGTCATGCACTGGCGCGGGTTCAGCCAGGACATGAACAGCCTCGCCGTGTACGACGACGTCGTCACCGAAGTCGTCAGCGAACTCCGCACCCGCCTGGAAGCCGTCATCGACGGCGGCATCGACCCCGCACGCATCGTCGTCGACCCGGGCCTCGGCTTCGCCAAACTCGCCCCCCACGACCTCGCCCTCGTCGCCCACCTCCCCGAGCTCCGCGCCCTCGGCCGCCCCCTCCTGGTCGCCGCCTCCCGCAAGCGCTTCCTCGGCCACGTCCTCGCCCGCGAAGGCGCCGCCCCGCCGCCCGCCCGCGAACGCGACGCCGCCACAGCCGCCGTCTCCGCCCTCGCCGCCCACGCAGGCGCGTGGGCCGTCCGCGTCCACGAGGTCAGGGCCACCGCCGACGCCGTACGAGTCGCCCGCGCCGTCGAGGGAGCCGCGTGAGGCACACCACCGACGAAGCGGCCGTCGAAGCCGCCAACACCGCCTTCTACGAAGCGATGGAGACCGGCGACTTCGAAGGCGTCTCACACCTCTGGCTCGACGACGGAGCCACCCCCATCACCTGCGTCCACCCCGGCTGGCCCGTCCTCACCGGCCGCGGCGAGGTACTCCGCTCGTACGCCCTGATCATGGCGAACACCGAGTACATCCAGTTCTTCCTCACCGACCTCAAGATCTCCCTCGCCGGCCGCACCGCCGTCGTCACCTGCACCGAGAACATCCTCAGCGGCGGCCCCGCCGAGGACGGCGCCGAACTTGGACCCCTCGTCGGCCAGCTCGTCGTCGCCACCAATGTGTTCCGCCACACACCCGACGGCTGGAAGATCTGGTCCCACCACGCCTCCCCGGTCCTCGCGGACACCGAGGAGACACCGGACGAAGAGCCCGGCGGCGACACCCCGTAACCACCCCGCGACCCGCCCACCGAACCCGCCCACAACCCCCACGGGCAAGCGCTGTCGGTCCCCGCAGGTAGATTCGATGCTGGACACCCGGCCGTCCGCACCCGGCTGCGTGGCCACCGAACTACGACAGCAGGAGTGATTCGCGTGGATCGTGTCGCGCTGCGCGGCCTCAAGGCCCGGGGCCACCACGGCGTCTTCCCCAAGGAGCGCGAGGAGGGCCAGACCTTCATCGTGGACCTGGTCCTCGGCCTGGACACCCGCCCGGCGGCCGCCGACGACGACCTGACGAAGACCGTGCACTACGGAATCGTCGCCGAAGAGGTCGTCGACGTCGTCCAGGGCGAACCCGTCGACCTCATCGAAACCCTCGCCGAGCGCATCGCCCAGCAATGCCTCAGCCACGCCGGGGTACAAGAAGTGGAGGTCGTCGTCCACAAACCGGACGCGCCCATCACCGTGCCTTTCGACGACGTGACCATCACGATCACCCGGAGCCGACGATGAAGCCGACGCAGAGCGACCCCACCGTCCAGCCCGTACCGGCCTCCGTCGTCGCCACCGTCGACGCCGCCGACACGACCCTGTCCAACCCCCGCTGGGCCGTCGTGGCCCTCGGCGCCAACCTCGGCAACCGCCTGGAGACCCTCCAGGGGGCCGTCGACGCCCTCGCGGACACCCCCGGCCTCCGGGTCAAGGCCGTCTCCCCCGTGTACGAGACAGAGCCCTGGGGCGTCGAGCCGGGCACCCAGCCCTCGTACTTCAACGCCGTCGCGCTCGTGAAGACGACACTGCCCCCTTCCTCGCTCCTGGAGCGGGCCCACGCCGTCGAGGAAGCCTTCCACCGCGTCCGCGAGGAGCGCTGGGGCGCCCGCACCATCGACGTCGACATCGTCGCCTACGCGGACGTCATCTCCGAGGACCCCGTCCTCACCCTCCCGCACCCCCGCGCCCACCAGCGCGCCTTCGTGCTCGCCCCCTGGCACGACGTGGACCCCGACGCCCAGCTCCCCGGCCACGGCCCCGTCGCCGAGCTCCTCACCGCCGTCGGCGGCGAAGGCGTCGCCCGCCGCGCCGACCTGGAACTCCGTCTGCCCGAGTAGTCGTTACGCTTCGTGGCAGACCGCCCCGCGACCACGACCGACGACCACGTGAAGGACACCCGGTGAAACAACTGCGGCTGAAGGTGCTCGCCGGACTCTTCCTCGTGGCCGGCATCCTCTCCTGGGGTGCCGCCCGGCTCTGGGACGCGGTCGGCACCCTCCCCAGCGTGCCGATCGCCGCGCCCATCGTCCTCGCCGTGATCGCGGTCGTCCTCACCGCGACCGCCCTCTCGATCCGCGCCCGCCTCAAGGCCCAGCGCGACCGCCGCCCCGGCGCCAAGGGCGTCGAGCCCCTCATGGCGGCCCGCGCGGTGGTCTTCGGCCAGGCGAGCGCCCTGGTCGCCGCCCTCGTCGCCGGCATGTACGGCGGCACGGGCGTCTTCCTCCTCGGCTCCCTCGACGTCCCGGCCCGCCGCGACCAGGCCCTCTACGCGGCCCTCGCGGTCGCAGCGGGCATCGGCGTCATCGCGGCAGCCCTCTTCCTGGAGCGCGTCTGCAAACTCCCGGAGGACGACGACGAAAACCGTTCCCCGGCCGCCTAGCGCCCCTACCGGCCCTCGCGCACGAGGTGCCCGTTCGCCGGGAAGGTGGGGTACGGGGCCAGCCTCGCTGGTCAGCCCATGCCCCATACCGATCCCCCTTGATCAGCGGAGTTGAATCGCTGATCAAGGGGGATCGGTATGAAGCAAGGCGGGCAGTCCGCTACTAACGGGCCAATATCAGGGACATGGCCTCAGCGCGTGTAGTCGCGTCACGAAGTTGACCGCGTACCGCCGAGGTGGTCGTCTTCGCGCCCGGCTTACGGACGCCACGCAGAGCCATGCACATGTGCTCGGCCTCGATGACGACGATCGCGCCGCGGGCATCAAGAATGCGCATCAACGAGTCGGCGATCTGCGTCGTCAGGCGCTCCTGCACCTGCGGACGCCGCGCGAAGACGTCGACGAGGCGGGCCAGCTTGGACAGCCCGGTAATTTTGCCCGATTCAGCTGGAATATAGCCAATGTGAGCTACGCCATGAAAGGGGAGCAAATGATGTTCACATTGGGACGTCAGTTCGATATCTTTCACGAGGACCATTTCGTCGTGCCCAAGGTCGAACGTCGTCGTCAGAACATCCTCGGGCTTCTGCCACAGCCCCGCGAACAGCTCCTTGTACGCCCGCGCCACCCGCGCCGGCGTCTCCCTCAGGCCCTCGCGGTCCGGGTCCTCGCCGACCGCGATGAGGAGCTCGCGTACGGCCGCCTCGGCGCGCTTCTCGTCGAAATCGCCGATCGTGCCCTCGCCGTCCAGCGTCACCGGGTCGGTCATCTCTGTGCCTCGTTCCGTCTGACTGATGTGCGCGAAAAGCCGCGCCCCCACAGGCTAAAACCTGTGAGGGCGCGGCATCCATTCCGGGGTCGACCGAGAGGTCAGTCCTCCGGAGTGTCCACCGGGGCGATGTCGATGCCCTTCGTGGTGTCGACCGTGGGGGTCGCCGAGCCGTTCGCGCTGTTCGTCAGGGCGAGCTCCTTGGGGGAGAGCACCGGCGGACGCGTGGACGGGGTACGGCGGGAGGAGCCGGTCCAGGCCGGGCGGGCCGGGCGCTTGACGATGGGGGTGAAGATCTCGGCGATCTCCTCCTTGCCCAGCGTCTCCTTCTCCAGGAGGGCGAGGACCAGGTTGTCGAGAACGTCGCGGTTCTCGACGAGGATCTCCCAGGCCTCGTTGTGCGCGGTCTCGATGAGCTTCTTGACCTCTTCGTCGACCAGCGCGGCGACTTCTTCCGAGTAGTCACGCGGGTGCGACATCTCGCGCCCGAGGAACGGCTCGGTGTTGTCGCCGCCGAACTTGATCGCGCCCAGACGCTCGGTCATGCCGTACTGCGTGACCATCGCTCGCGCGGTGGCCGTGGCCTTCTCGATGTCGTTGGCCGCGCCCGTGGTCGGGTCGTGGAAGACGAGCTCCTCGGCCGCACGCCCGCCCAGCATGTAGCCCAGCTGGTCGAGCATCTCGTTGCGGGTGGTCGAGTACTTGTCCTCGTCCGGCAGGACCATCGTGTAGCCCAGGGCACGGCCGCGGGACAGGATGGTGATCTTGTGGACGGGGTCGGAGTTCGGCAGGGCCGCCGCGACGAGGGCGTGGCCGCCCTCGTGGTACGCGGTGATCTTCTTCTCCTTGTCCGACATGATCCGGGTCCGCTTCTGCGGACCCGCGACCACACGGTCGATCGCCTCGTCCAGAGCATGGTTGTCGATCAGCTTCTGGTCGCCGCGAGCGGTGAGGAGCGCCGCCTCGTTGAGGACGTTGGAGAGGTCCGCGCCGGTGAAGCCGGGGGTGCGTCGGGCGACGGCGCCGAGGTCGACGTCCGGAGCGACCGGCTTGCCCTTCTGGTGGACCTTGAGGATCTCCAGACGGCCCAGCATGTCCGGTCGGTCGACGGCGATCTGCCGGTCGAATCGGCCGGGGCGCAGGAGGGCGGGGTCGAGGATGTCGGGCCGGTTCGTGGCGGCGATCAGGATGACGCCGCCCTTCACGTCGAAGCCGTCCATCTCGACGAGGAGCTGGTTGAGCGTCTGCTCGCGCTCGTCGTGGCCGCCGCCGAGGCCGGCACCGCGGTGGCGTCCGACGGCGTCGATCTCGTCGACGAAGACGATGGCGGGCGCGTTGGCCTTGGCCTGTTCGAAGAGGTCGCGGACCCGGGAGGCGCCGACGCCGACGAACATCTCGACGAAGTCGGAGCCGGAGATCGAGTAGAACGGCACCCCGGCTTCGCCGGCGACGGCGCGCGCGAGGAGCGTCTTGCCGGTTCCGGGCGGGCCGTAGAGCAGGACGCCCTTGGGGATCTTGGCGCCGACGGCCTGGAACTTCGCCGGCTCCTGGAGGAACTCCTTGATCTCGTGGAGTTCCTCGACGGCCTCGTCCGCGCCTGCGACGTCGGCGAAGGTGGTCTTCGGCGTGTCCTTGGTGATGAGTTTCGCCTTGGACTTGCCGAACTGCATGACGCGGGAGCCGCCGCCCTGCATCTGGTTCATCAGGAAGAGGAAGACGACCACGATGAGGACGAAGGGGAGGAGGGAGAGCAGGATCGAGACGAAGGGCGACTGCTTCGTCGGGGAGACGGTGTAGCCCTTCTCGATCTGCCCGGCCTCGAACTTCTCCTGCAGCTTGTCGGCCAGGTCGGCGCCCTGGGTGCCGATGTAGCTGGCCTGGACCTTGCTGCTGTTGTCGATCTTCTGGCCGTCGACGAGTTCGATCTTGACGATCTGCTCGTCACCGGTGGTGATCTTTGCCTGCTTGACCTGGTTCTTGTCGATCGCCTGGACGACCTTGCCGGTGTCCACCGTCTTGTAGCCCTCGGACGAGCCGACGACCTGCATCAGCACGACCACGGCGAGGACGGCCAGCACGATCCACATGACCGGCCCACGGAAGTATCGCTTCACGTCCATCCATACGGAGCGAGAACGCCCCGTCCCTCCTGCCCGTAGGAAAATGCTGCTGTGAGTGCTGCTGTATGAAAAAGCTGTTCTTCGGACGGTACCTCAGCATCGTCGCCCGCGACCGCCTTCCCGTGGTTCAACGGAGGGAAGGCGGTGCGGGTTCCCCGTACAGCCGGGTGTTCAGCCGCCGTAGACGTGCGGGGCGAGCGTGCCGACGAACGGAAGGTTCCGGTACTTCTCGGCGTAGTCGAGGCCGTAGCCCACGACGAACTCGTTGGGAATGTCGAAGCCGATCCACTTGACGTCGATCGCGACCTTCGCGGCCTCGGGCTTGCGCAGGAGCGTGCAGACCTCGAGGGAGGCGGGCTCGCGCGAGCCGAGGTTCGACAGCAGCCAGGACAGGGTCAGGCCGGAGTCGATGATGTCCTCGACGATCAGGACGTGCTTGCCCTTGATGTCGGTGTCGAGGTCCTTGAGGATCCTGACGACGCCCGAGGACTGGGTGCCGGCGCCGTAGGAGGACACGGCCATCCAGTCCATGGTGACGGGGGTGGAAAGGGCGCGAGCCAGATCCGCCATCACCATCACCGCGCCCTTGAGGACGCCGACGATGAGCAGGTCCTTGCCCGCGTATTCCGCGTCGATCTTCGCGGCCAGCTCTGCCAGCTTGGCGTCGATCTCTTGCTTGGTGATGAGCACCGACTGGAGGTCGGTGCCCATGTCCTTCTCGTTCACCCGGGTCACTTTCGTTGCAGCGTGCGTCAGCCTTGCCGGATCACCAGTCTGCCACCCTGGCGGCGGGCTTCGACGCGGCCGGGCAGGTTGATGGCCCCCTGGCCGCGCCAGCCGGTGATGAGCCGGTCGACTTCTTCGATGTGCCGGGCGAAGAGGGAGCCGGCGGGTGCGCCCTCGGCGATGACGGCGCGGCGCAGGACGCGGCGGCGTACGGCGGGGGGCAGGCCGTAGAGCTTGGCGCATTCGAGGGCGCCTGCGTCGTCGCGTACGCGGGTCTCGGCGTCGGCGGCCCAGGTGTCGAGGGCGTCGGCGTCGTCACGGGAGAGCTGGGCCGTTCGGGCGAGGGCTTCGACGACGCCTTTGCCGAGGGCCTTCTCGAGGGCGGGGAGGCCCTCGTGACGGAGCCGGGAGCGGGTGTACGCGGGGTCGCTGTTGTGGGGGTCGTCCCAGACGGCGAGTTCCTGTGCGACGCAGGCTTTGCGGACGGTCTGGCGGTCGAGCTGGAGGAAGGGGCGCCGGTAGCGGCCGGAGGCGCCGGAGATCGCGGCCATGCCGGAGAGCGAGCGGATGCCGGAGCCGCGGGCGAGCCCGAGGAGGACGGTTTCCGCTTGGTCGTCGCGGGTGTGGCCGAGGAGGATCGCGGCGGCTCCGTGGCGTTCGGCTGCGGCGTCGAGGGCCGCGTACCGCGCGTCGCGTGCGGCGGCTTCGGGTCCTCCTTCGCGGCCGACGGTGACGGCGACGGCCTCGGAGGGGGTGAGGCCGAGGGCGGTCATGCGTGCGACGACCTCGCCCGCGCGGCTGTCGGAGCCGTCCTGGAGTCCGTGGTCGACGGTGATGCCGCCGGCGCGCACGGGAAGCTTGCGGGCCTCGAAGGCGAGGGCGGAGGCGAGCGCCATGGAGTCGGCGCCTCCGGAGCAGGCGACGAGCACGAGGGGGGTGTGTGCGTCGCGTGCGGGGGCGGGTTCGGTCTGGTGCTCGGTGAGAACGTCGTGGAGTACGCGGCGGACCGCCAGGCGTATCGCCGCGACCGCAGGATGGGGACCCATGTCCGGTGCCCTTCGTGATGGGGTGGGGTGCCTCGGTCGGAGTCTTAACGGTCGGAAAGGGGGGTTCGGTCACTCAGAGTGCGTCGATGGTGACAGAAACCCGGCCGTTACCCGAGCATTGCACGCCTCACCCCATGCCCAGGGTCCCTCGGATGGGTGATTGGTGAGGTGTTCCGACGTGTTCCTGTGCCGTCTGCCGCACCTGTCTCACGAGTCTGCCTTACGGTGCACCCTCGCGATCCAGTCGGCGGGGGTGGCGATCTCGGCCTTGGTGGGGAGCGTGTTGGGCGAGGTCCAGACGCGGTTGAATCCGTCCATGCCGGCCTGGTCGACGACGGCGCGGACGAAGCGCTCGCCGTCGCGGTACTGGCGGAGTTTGGCGTCGAGGCCGAGGAGCTTGCGCAGGGCGAGGTCGAGGCGGGAGGCGCCGCGTGCGCGGCGCTGCTGGAACTTCTCGCGGATCTCGGCCACCGAGGGCACGACCTGGGGTCCGACGCCGTCCATGACGTAGTCGGCGTGGCCTTCGAGGAGGGACATGACGGCGGTGAGGCGGCCGAGGATCTCGCGTTGTTCGGGGGTCTGGACGAGTTCGACGAGGGAGGGGGAGGGTTCGCCCTCTTCGCCCTCGGGGCGGCCGCCGGCGAGGGTCTGGGCGGCCTCGCGGAGGCGTTCGACGACGGTGCCGGGGTCGACGTCGGTGGCGGCGAGGAACGACTGGATTTCGCCCTGGAGATGGTCGCGGAGCCAGGGGACGGCGGTGAACTGGGTGCGGTGGGTCTCCTCGTGGAGGCAGACCCAGAGCCGGAAGTCGTGCGGGTCGACTTCGAGTTCGCGTTCGACGTGGACGATGTTGGGCGCGACGAGGAGGAGGCGTCCGCCGCCGTTGGTGCCGGCGGGGAGGTCGCGGGTGGCGGGGGCGAAGGTCTCGTACTGGCCGAGGATGCGGGAGGCCAGGAACGACAGCAGCATGCCGAGTTCGACGCCGGTGACCTTGCCGCCGACGGCGCCGAGGACGGCGCTGCCGGGGGTGGTGGAGCGGCGGTCCTGCATCTTGCCGAGGAGGGGGGTGAGGAGCTCGCGGAAGCCGGCGACGTTGGCCTTGATCCAGCCGGCCCGGTCGACGACGAGGACGGGGGTGTCGTGGGGCTCCATGCCTTCGGGGATCATCCGCGTGTAGGCGCGGACGTGTTCCTCCGAGGCCTTGGCGTGCTTGCGGAGTTCGGCGACGACCTCGCGGGCCTCGTCGCGGCTGACTTCGGGTCCGGGCCGCACGAGGCGGGTCGCGGTCGCGACCGCGAGGTTCCAGTCGACCATCCCGGATGTGCCTGCGCCACCGATGCTCGTCATGCGTCAACCGTACGGTCTCGAAGCCCGTTCGGTGTGGGTTCGGGACGGCTTCCGTGCGGGTCGGAGCGGTGTCCGGACGGGGGCGGGCGGGGGTCAGTCCTGTCCGGCGAGGGCGGCGGAGAGCCGGTCGAGGGCGGGCTGTGCCTCGTACGGGGAGAGGGTGGCTCCGGCGAGGAACGCGAAGGCGAGGAGGCGTCCGTCGGCGGTGACGACGGTCCCGGCGAGGGTGTTGACGCCGGTGAGGGTGCCGGTCTTGGCGCGGACGAGTCCGGCGCCCTCGGTGGCGGGTGCCGTGTCGAAGCGGCCGGCGAGCGTGCCGGTGAAGCCGCCGACGGGCAGTCCGGTGAGGAGCGGGCGCAGGGCGGGGTGCGCGGGGTCGGCCGCTCGGGTGAGGAGTCCGGTGAGGAGTGCGGCGGAGACGCGGTCGCGGCGGTCGAGTCCGCTGCCGTCGGCGAAGCGGGCTCCGGCGACGGGGAGGCCGAGGCGGGCGAGTTCGTCCCGTACGGCCTTGCTCGCGCCGTCGAAGCTCGCGGGCTGTTTGCGGGCGAGTGCGGTCTGCCGGGCGAGGGCTTCGGCGAGGTCGTTGTCGCTGTGGGTGAGGGTGCGCTCGACGAGGTCGGCGAGGGGGGCGGAGTACGTGCGGGCGAGGAGGGCGGTCTTCGGGGCGTGGCCGGGGGCGGGGTCGCCGGTGATCTTGATGCCGGCCTCGGTGAGGTGGCCGGCGAAGGCCGTGGCGGTGTCGCCCGCCGGGTCTGCGGTGCGGGGCGCGGGGCCGCTCGTGCTGTCGTCGAGGCGCCCTTCGTCGGTCATGAGGGCGACGACGGGGGCGATGTTCTCGTTGGGGCCGATGGGGTGGAGCTCGGGGCCCGGGTAGAGGTTCGTGTCGTAGGTGAGGCGTACGGAGGTGTGGCCGCGGGCGGTGAGGGCGCGGGCGGTGTCGGTCGCGAGGGCCTTGAGGCGGGCGGGGTCGAGTGTCGGGTCGCCGCCGCCGGTGAGGGTGAGGGTCCGGCCGTCGGCGGTGGCGGTGACGGTGGTGGGGATGCGGTGGTCGGGGCCGAGGGCGGAGAGCGCGGCCGCGGCGGTGGCGATCTTGACGGTGGACGCGGGGGTCATGGGGGTGCCGGCGCCCTCGCCGTACAGCTGCTCGCCGGTGGCGGTGTCGACGACGGAGGCGGTGCGCAGCGGGCCGAGTCCGGGGTCGGCGAGGAGGGGTACGAGGAGGGCGGCGAGGTCCGCCGGGCGTCCGGCGGGGGCCGGGGCGTGCAGGGCGGTGAGGACGCCGGGGGCGCTCGGGGCGGGTGCGGGGCGCTTCGGCGGGGCGGGCGCGGGGGGCGGGGCGTGACGCGCGCCACCCGTCGTCGGGGCGGCGGCGCGGGCCCGCTCGGCCGTACGCTGACCCGAGTCCCACGGCCCGGCCGCGGTCACCGCCACGGCGGCCAGGGCCAGTCCGAGGGCGGCGGAGCCCGCCGTGAGCTGCCACATCCTCGGCTCGGGCATTGCTGACCAGCCCCTTTCGCGATCACACACGTGCGTGAGGGACACTTAATCACCGCGCGTCGTCGCGAGCATTCACTTGTGTTGATTCAGGAGGAGCCACCCGTGGAGTTCGACGTTCTCATCGAGATCCCGAAGGGATCGAGGAACAAGTACGAGGTCGACCACGAGACGGGTCGCATCCGCCTGGACCGTCGCCTCTTCACGTCGACGGCCTACCCGACCGACTACGGCTACGTCGAGAACACCCTCGGTGAGGACGGCGACCCGCTGGACGCGCTCGTCATCCTCGACGAGCCCACCTTCCCGGGCTGCCTCATCAAGTGCCGCGCCATCGGCATGTTCCGCATGACGGACGAGGCGGGCGGCGACGACAAGCTGCTGTGCGTCCCGGCCACGGACCCGCGTATGGAGCACCTGCGGGACATCCACCACGTGGCGGAGTTCGACCGCCTGGAGATCCAGCACTTCTTCGAGGTCTACAAGGACCTGGAGCCGGGCAAGTCGGTCGAGGGTGCGGACTGGGTCGGTCGCGCCGAGGCCGAGGAAGAGATCGAGAAGTCGTACGCGCGCGCCAAGGAGCAGGGCGGCCACTGAGCCGGTTCTGTTCTGAACGCGTGAAGGCGGTGCACCCCTTGGGTGCACCGCCTTTCGCACATCCGTCGCACACTCATACTGGAATTCACGGTTCCCAGGGAGTGAGGCGGACAGAGTGGTGGCGGAGCCGCACGGCTCGAAGGACGGTCCCGAGGATGCTCCGGAGGATCGGAAGCCGGTGTCGGACGAGGCGCGGAGCGCTTTCGTGCCGCCGGCCGGTGTGGAGCAGCCCGTGCCGCCGGAGGAGGAGCATCCGACCTCCGAGTTCGCCCTTCCCCCGGGACTGACGACGGAGCCGCCGGCCGAGCAGGAGGGTTCGGCGTTCGCGACGCCGGCCACCTACTCGGCGAAGAATTCACCGCCCGCCTTCACCCCGGCGTACGGGGTGCCCCTGGTGCGGCTCTCGCAGGATGCCCCGTGGCAGGACCGGATGCGGACGATGCTGCGGCTGCCGGTGGGTGAGCGGCCGATGCCCGAGACGGCGCGCAAGGAGGACGAGAGCGGTCCCTCGGTGCCGCGCGTGCTCGACCTGACCCTGCGTATCGGCGAGCTGCTGCTGGCGGGCGGGGAGGGCGCGGAGGACGTCGAGGCGGCGATGTTCGTGATCTGCCGCTCGTACGGTCTGGACCGGGTCGAGCCGACGGTGACGTTCACCCTGTTGTCCGTCACGTACCAGCCGTCGCTCGTGGACGACCCGATCACGGCGAACCGGACGGTACGGCGGCGGGGGACGGACTACACGCGCCTTGCGGCGGTGTACACGCTGCTCTCCGACATCAACGCGCGGGCGCACGAGGTGACGCCCGAGGAGGCGTACGGGCGGCTCGCGGAGATACGGCGCAACCGGCACCCGTATCCCGGCTGGGTCCTGACGGCGGCGGCGGGCGTGCTCGCCGGCGCGGCCTCGGTGCTGCTCGGCGGTGGTCCGACGGTGTTCTTCGTGGCGGCGCTGGGCGCGGTGCTCGGCGACCGGCTGGCGTGGCTGTGCGCGGGGCGCGGGCTGCCGGAGTTCTACCAGTTCCTGGTGGCGGCGATGCCGCCGGCCGCGATGGGTGTGCTCCTGACGATGCTGCACGCGGAGCTGCGTCCGTCGGCGGTGATCACCGGTGGCCTGTTCGCGCTGATCCCGGGGCGGGCGCTGGTGGCCGCCGTGCAGGACGGTCTGACGGGCTTCTACATCACGGCCTCGGCCCGGCTGCTGGAGGTCGCGTACTTCTTCGTCGCGATCGTGGTGGGCGTGCTGTCGGTGCTGTACATCGCCGTGCAGTTCGACGCCGAGCTGAACCCGGAGGGGGCGCTGCGGGCGGTGGAGCGGCCGGTGACGCAGATCCTGGCGTCGATGGTGCTGTGCGCGACCTTCGCGATCCTGTTGCAGCAGTCGCGGGCGACGGTGCTCTTCGCGACGCTCAACGGCGGCGTGGCGTGGGTGATCTACGCGTCGATCGCGGTGACCGCGGAGGGTTCGGCGGTCATGGCGACGGCCGTGGCGGCGGGCCTGGTGGGGCTCTTCGGGCAGCTGATCGCCCGCTACGAGCACACCTCGTCGCTGCCGTACGTGACGGCGGCGATCGGTCCGCTGCTGCCCGGTTCGGCGACGTACTTCGGGGTGCTCGCGATCGCCCAGAACAACCTGGACCAGGGCTTCGCCTCGCTGGCGAAGGCGGCGGCCCTGGCCCTGGCGATCGCGATCGGCGTGAACCTGGGAGGCGAGCTGGCCCGCCTCTTCATGCAGGCCCCCGGCGCCGCCGCGGCCCGGCGTGCGGCCAAGCGGACCAGGGGCTTCTAGCTCATGTGACGTGCCGTGTGAGGTGTGGCGTCAGCGCTTGGCGTGGCGGCCGCGGGGGCCCTGCGGGTTCGGGGTGCCGGGGGCGTCGTGGTCGCCGCCGGTGCCCTGCTCCTTCTTCGCGTGGGAGCGGGCCCGGAGGAACTCGATCACGATCGGGACCACGGAGATCAGGACGATCCCGACGAGGATCATCTCGATGTGCTTGTGCACGAAGTCGATCTTGCCGAGGGAGGCGCCGAGCAGGGTCACGCCCGCGCCCCACAGCACACCGCCGATGATGTTGAACGTGATGAACTGGCGGTAGTTCATGCGGCTGACGCCGGCGATGATCGGCGTGAACGTCCGCACGATGGGGACGAAGCGCGCCAGGATCAGCGACTTCGGGCCGTGCTTCTCGAAGAACTCGTGCGCCTTCTCGACGTTCTCCTGCTTGAAGAGCTTGGAGTTGGGGCGCGTGAAGAGCGCCGGGCCGACCTTCCGGCCGAAGAGATAGCCGACCTGGTCGCCGAGGACCGCCGCGGCCACGATCAGCGTGCACATCAGCCACAGCGGCATGTCCAGCTTGCCGGTCGTGATCAGCAGGCCGGTGGTGAAGAGCAGCGAGTCGCCGGGCAGGAAGAACCCGATGAGGAGTCCGGACTCGGCGAAGACGATGGCCAGGACACCGATCGGACCAAAGGTCCCGATCAGATAGTCCGGGTCCAGCCAGCTCGGTCCGAGGGCAAGCGTGTTCACGGGTTCCGGGCTCCTGCGGTCGGTGGGGGCATGGGGGACGGCTGGCCCCAAGCTATCAACGTCGACCGGAGGCGACCGGTTCCACCCGGGGCCCACAGGATGCGGACGGGGCCCGCTCCCCCGAGGCTGGGGGGCCAGGAGGTGTATGCCGATGGGCATCGAGGAGTACGGAGGCGGCCAGGGGTCGCACCCCGACGTGCTGGTCGTGACGACGAACGACGTGCCGGGCTTCGAGATCCGGCAGGTGATCGGTGAGGTCTTCGGGCTCACCGTCCGCTCCCGCCATCTGGGCAGCCAGATCGGCGCGGGTCTCAAGTCGATGATCGGCGGGGAGCTGAAGGGTCTGACGAAGACCCTCGTGCAGACCCGGAACCAGGCGATGGAACGCCTGGTGGAGCAGGCTCGGGCGCGCGGCGCGAACGCCGTGCTGATGTTCCGCTACGACGTGACGGACGCGGCGGACGTGGGCACGGAGGTCTGTGCGTACGGAACGGCGGTGGTGATCGCACCGCCCGCCTGAGCCTGCGGCGGGGCCTCGCGTCAGGCCTCCTGGCGGCGCGCGTTCGCCCGGACGGCGGCGTGGAGGTGCTCGGGAAGGCCCTCGTGGATCGCGTCGTAGAAGGCGTGGAAGTTCTCGTCGGCGAGGTACATCTCGGCGAGCCCCACATGGGCCTTCGGGTGGCACTCGAAGAACCAGGTGGTGATGTGGCGGCGGTGGGCCTCGGCGAGGTCCATCGCCTCCTCGGATCCGGGGGCCAGGCCCTCGTCCATGAGGTCGCCGTAGGCGGCGCCCCAGACGTCCACCTCGTCCTTCATCCGCTGCCAGTCCTCCTTGGTGTAGGTGGCGGCCCGGGCCTGGGCCAGATCGTGGGAGTAGGTGCCGCCCCAGCGGCGCGCGGACTCCTCCGCGTACCGCTCGGGGTCCTTGTCCCCGAAGACCTCGAACTTCTCCTCGGGGGTGAGGTTGATGCCCATCTTCTTCGCCTCCATGGCGTGCTCGACGGCCGCCGCCATCCTCTGGAGCTCGCCGATCCGCTCGGTCAGCAGCCGGTGCTGCCGCCGCAGGTGCTCCTGCGGATCGGCGTGCGGGTCGTCGAGGAGGACGGCGACCTCTTCGAGCGGGAAGCCGAGCTCCCGGTAGAACAGGATCTGCTGGAGCCGGTCGAGGTCCGCGTCGGCGTAGCGGCGGTGGCCCGCCGTGCTGCGGCCGCTCGGGGAGAGCAGCCCGATCGCGTCGTAGTGGTGCAGGGTGCGCACCGTGACCCCGGCGAATCCGGAGACCTGTCCCACGGAGTAGCCCATCGGCTTTCCGCCCCTTTCTCTGTCGGTACGCGTGTCAGCCTCGGGCCTGACGTGACGTGAGGTGCAAGCCCTTACGAGCCCGTTCGGGCAGAATCTCGGGATGTTATGCGGCTTTTGCTCACCTATGGTGGGGCGGTGGCCACTGATCATGTTCCGCCCACGCCGTCGCCCTCGCCCTCGGAGACCCCCCGCCGGGTCGAGCTGCGGCAGATCCCCCCCGCGCTCGCGATCGGCATCGGGGCGAGCCTGGTGCTCCTGGGGATCAATGCCCTCGCGGAAGAGTTCAAGGATGTGCTCTGGAACGATCTACCGGACGCCCTCGGCATCGGCGGCTACTCCTCCCTGTGGATCATCGTCATGCTCACGGCGACCGGTATCGCCGTGGGCCTCGTCGTGTGGAAGGTGCCGGGACACGCCGGCCCCGACCCGGCCTCCGGAGGTCTCGGCGGGGCGCCGCTCGCCCCCGGAGTGGTACCGGGCCTGCTGCTCGCGGCCACCCTCGCGCTGGCCGGCGGCGTCAGTCTCGGGCCCGAGAACCCGATCATCACGGCCAACATCGCCCTCACCTACTGGCTCGGCCGCAAGGCAGCGCCCTCGGTGCCCGCCGCCGCCTGGGTCGCCCTCGCCTCGGCCGCCACCATCGGCGCCCTCTTCGGCACGCCGGTGGCCGCCGCCCTCGCCATCTCCGAGGCCCTGGCAGGCCAGCCGGGCCCCGGCTCCCTCTGGGACCGGCTCTTCGCGCCGCTCGTCGCCGCCGGCGCCGGATCGATGACCGCGGAGCTGCTCTCCGAGCCGACCTTCGACGTGGGGCTGCCGCCGCTGACCGACCCCGGTTGGGGCGACCTCCTCGCCGCCCTGACCATCGCCTCCGCCGCGGCCGTCTTCGGCCTCGCCTCCTGCTACCTCTTCCCCTACCTCCACGCCGCCTTCGGCCGGCTGCGCCACCCGATGCTGATGCTGCCCCTCGGCGGTCTCGTCCTCGGCCTCCTGGGCGCCCTCGGCGGGCAGCTGACCCTCTTCAAGGGACTGGAGCAGGTCAAGGAGCTCACCACCTCGATCGGCAGCTCGTCCTCCGGCGAGCTGGCCAAGCTGGCCGTGGTCAAACTCCTCGCCCTCCTCGTCGCCGCCTCCTGCGGCTTCCGGGGCGGCCGCATCTTCCCCGCCGTCTTCATCGGGACCGCATTCGGGCTGTTCGCCCAGGCTCTCGTCCCCGAGGTCCACCCCGCCGTCGCCGTCTCCTCCGCCGTGCTCGGCGTCCTGCTCGCCACCACCCGGCTGGGCTGGATCAGCCTCTTCACCGGGGCCGTCCTCGCCCCCTCCCCCGCGATGCTCGCCGTGCTCTGCCTGGCCACCCTCCCGGCCTGGCTGATCGTCACCGGCCGCCCCCAGCTCGAACTCGACAAACACGGCGCCTCCCTGCACTGACGCCTCCCCCACCCGGACAGAAGGAGCCCCCATGCCGCTGCACCAGGGCCCCGATCCCTCCCTGCCCCAGCACGAGCCCCGGCTCGCGCTCAACCCGTTCTTCGGAGAGGCCGACCCGATCGGCGGCATGACCGAGGCCCCGCCACGCCACCAGTTGCCCGACGGTCCGCTGCCGCCGATGAGCGCCTACCAGATCGTCCACGACGAGCTGATGCTCGACGGAAACTCCCGGCTCAACCTCGCCACCTTCGTCACCACCTGGATGGAGCCCCAGGCCGGCGTCCTGATGAGCGAGTGCCGCGACAAGAACATGATCGACAAGGACGAGTACCCGCGCACCGCCGAACTGGAGCGCCGCTGCGTCGCCATGCTCGCCAACCTATGGAACGCCCCGGACCCGGGCGCGGCCGTCGGCTGTTCCACCACCGGCTCCAGCGAGGCCTGCATGCTCGCCGGCATGGCGCTCAAGCGCCGCTGGGCCAAGAGGAACGCCGACCGTTACGCGGGCGGCACCCGACCCAACCTGGTGATGGGCATCAACGTCCAGGTCTGCTGGGAGAAGTTCTGCAACTTCTGGGAGGTCGAGCCCCGGCTCGTCCCGATGGAGGGCGACCGCTTCCACCTCGACGCCGAATCCGCCGCCGCGCTCTGCGACGAGAACACCATCGGCGTCGTGGCCGTCCTCGGCTCCACCTTCGACGGCTCCTACGAACCCGTCGCCGAGATCTGCGCCGCCCTGGACGCGCTCCAGGAGCGCACCGGCCTCGACGTCCCCGTCCATGTCGACGGAGCCTCCGGCGCCATGGTCGCCCCCTTCCTCGACGAGGACGTCGTCTGGGACTTCCGTCTCCCTCGCGTCTCCTCGATCAACACCTCCGGTCACAAGTACGGCCTGGTCTATCCGGGCGTCGGCTGGGCGCTGTGGCGTTCGCCCGCCGAACTCCCCGAGGAGCTCGTCTTCCGCGTCAACTACCTGGGCGGCGACATGCCCACCTTCGCCCTCAACTTCTCCCGGCCGGGCGCCCAGGTCGTCGCGCAGTACTACACCTTCCTGAGGCTCGGCCGGGAGGGCTACCGCGTGGTGCAGCAGACCACGCGGGACGTCGCCCGCGGCCTCGCCGAACGGATCGAGGCCATGGGCGACTTCCAGCTCCTCACCCGCGGCAACGAACTGCCCGTCTTCGCCTTCACCACCGCCCCCGACGTCACCTCCTTCGACGTCTTCGACGTCTCCCGTCGGCTGCGTGAGCACGGCTGGCTGGTCCCCGCCTACACCTTCCCCGCCAACCGGGAGGACCTGTCCGTCCTGCGCGTGGTCTGCCGCAACGGCTTCTCCGCCGACCTGGCCGGACTCCTCATCGAAGACCTGAGACTGCTACTGCCCGAACTGCGGCGCCAGCCCTACCCGTCCACCGCCGACAAGAGCGCGGCGACCTCCTTCCACCACTAGAGGGGTGTCCGCCACCTGCCGGACCCGTTCCACCGTCGGCCGGCGACCGTCGGCCGTCGCCGGGCGGCCGTCAGCCGCCCACCGGGTCCTCGCATGCCAGCCGGAACTCCGACCAGCGCACCCCGTCCACGGTCAGCGCGTACTGACAGCGCGACGCCTCACGCAGCAGGCCCAGTTGTGTGCGGCGGACGTAGTACGTGCCGTCGTCGAGCCGGGCGAAGGTACGACCGCCGTCCGTGCTCCCGTACCCGGAGAGCTCGCCGCCGATCTCCACCCGGCCACCGGGCCCCGGGACCGGCACGCCCAGGAGCGTGCGGGGCTGCTCGGCCGGCCCCGTGGTCCACATCCGCTGCCAGGTCCTGCCGCCGTCCACGGAGCGGTGCAGCGCCCGCATCGGGTTCTTGACGGGCTCGCCGCCCACCAACTCCCCCATCTCCGCCGCGTACACCGCGTCCCGGCCCACCGCCACCGACGTGTACCACCCGGGGCCCGCGACCGGACTCGGCAGCCGGCTGACCGTCCAGCCGCGCCCCCCGTCCCGGGAGACGGCGACCGCCGCCCGCCCCGACAGCGGGTCCGTACCCGAGACCCACCAGGACCCGTCGGGCTCCGGCTGCTCCTGAGGTCGTGGTTGCGCCCCGAGGAGCGGCTGCCGGACCAGCGCCCGCCGCCGCCCGTCCTGCGGCGAGATCACCACGAGCCGCTTTCGCTCGCAGTCGTCGGGCAGAGCCCCGGCAGGCACGGCGCAGTCGGTGGTGAGCACCGCCCCGGCGGGTATCTCGGGGGTCCTGCCGACCGTGCGCCGGTCGACCGCCCGCCAGCTGCGGCCGCCGTCCCGGGTGAACCAGGTCCGAGCGTTCGGCTCGACGCCGCCCTCCTCGACGAGCGCCCCGCCCGGCCCCAGGGCCAGCAGGCCGGCCGAGACGCCCTCCATCACCTGTATCCGGGGCAACGGGGACCGTCGCAGCACCCACTCCTTCGCCCCGGCGTCCCGAACGGCCACGTGCTGCCGGCAGAAGCCGCTCTCCGGCACCGCCGGGTCACTCACACACGAGGCGAGCAGCGCGAACCCGCTGCCGTCGGACGCGAAGCCCAGACTGTGCGCCCAGCCGGGCAGCCCCGGCGCGGACGGCATCCGGGGCGGCGCCCCGAACACTCCCGGGGAAACGGAAGCCGCCGGGCCCCCTGAGAACCTGGACGGTCCCGAGGACTCCGAAGACCCCGAAGACCCCGAAGACCCGAACGGTCCCGAGGACCCCGAGGACCCCGAAGACCCCGAACCACCCTTCTCCGCCCCCGGCTTCGAGCCCTCGCCCGACGAACCCGTACACCCGCTCAACACCACCAACACCAGCGCCACGGCGGCGCCGGCCACTCCTCCCACGGGCCTGCGCATCGCACGTCCCCCTGTCCTCCCTCGGGCGGTCCGCGGTGAACCGCTGCTTTCAATACACCGCTCACCGCCCCCGGGTTCCCACCTCCGCGCCGCGACTTCCCGGGCCGCTCCCCCTACCCGCCGCGACATCCCGGGCCGCCACCTCCCCGCACCGCGACTTCCCCCGCCGCGACTTCCCGAGCCGCTCCCCCTACCCACCGCCCCTTCCCCCGCCGCGACTTCCCGTCCCTACTTCCCCAGCCGCCCGAACTTCCGTACCGCCAGCGGGAAGAAGACCGCGAGCAGCACCAGCGGCCACACCACCGCCGCCCAGACGTGTCCCGGCTCGCCGCCCGGATTGCCGAAGAGATCACGGACCGCCGTCGCGGTCGCCGACATCGGGTTCCACTCCACGAACGTCCCGAGCCAGCCCGGCATCGAGTCCGGCGAGGCGAAGGCATTGGACAGGAAGCCGACGGGCCAGACCAGGATCTGTACCGCCTGCACCAGTTCGGCCCGCCCCGCGACCAGGGCCAGGAAGATCCCGATCCACAGCATCGCGAAACGCAGCAGAAGCAGCAGCCCCAGGGCCCCCAGGGTGCTCCCGAGGCCCCCGTCGGCCCGCCAGCCGATCGCGTACCCGACGCCGACCATCACGAGCAGCCCCACCGTCGACTGGAGCATGTCGGCGGCCGCCCGGCCCACGAGCACCGCTCCGTCGGTCATCGGCATCGCCCGGAACCGGTCGATCACGCCCTTGTTCAGGTCCTGCGTCACCGCCGTCATGGTGCCTTCGAGCCCGAAGACCATGGTCAGCGTGAGCATCCCGGGCACCAGGAAGTCGACGTAGTCGCCGTCGACGCTCCGCCCGCCGCCGACCAGATAGCCGAACATCAGCAGCATCATCACCGGGAAGACCAGCCCGACCAGGACCTGCACCGGTTGCCGGGCCCAGTGCGCCAGTTCGCGGCGGGTCATCGTCCAGCAGTCGCTCACCACGTACGCGGCGCTCATGCCGCCACCTCCTTCGCCCGGCCCGCCCCGGGAGCCGTACCGCAGCCCCCGTCGGGACCTGCCCCGCGCGCTGTCAGATGCAGGAAGACCTCTTCCAGCGTCGGCCGCCGCAGCGCCATGTCCTCCGCCTCGATCCCGGCCGCCGCGAGCGCCCGCACGGTCTCGGCGAGCGAGGCCATCCGGTCCTCCACCGGCGCGCTGAGCAGCCGCCGGTCGGCGTCCACGCTCACCTCGGCCCGCGCCACGGGCAGCAGCCCGGCCGCCTCGTCGAGCCGTGCCGCGTCCCGTACGACCACGTCGATACGGTCCACGCCGACCCGCGCCTTGAGCTCGTCGGCCGTGCCGTCGGCCACGACCCGCCCCTGGTCCACGACCGAGATCCGGTCGGCCAGCTGGTCGGCCTCCTCCAGGTACTGCGTGGTCAGCAGCACCGTGGTTCCTCCGCCGACGAGTGAGCGCACCGACTCCCAGACCTCGCCGCGGCCGCGCGGGTCGAGCCCGGTCGTCGGTTCGTCGAGGAAGAGCACCTCGGGCTCCGTGATCAGCGAGGCCGCCAGGTCGAGCCGCCGCCGCATACCGCCGCTGAACTGCTTGACGGGCTTGCGGCCGGTGTCGGTGAGGCCGAAGCGCTCCAGGAGTTCGTCGGCCCGAGTCCCCGCGCGCCGCGCGCCCAGGTGGTGGAGCCGGCCGAACATCTCCAGGTTCTGCCGGCCGCCCAGTTCCTCGTCGAGGGCCGCGTGCTGCCCGAGCAGCCCGATCCGCCGCCGTACCTCACGGGCCTCGGTCCGTACGTCGTGCCCCGCCACCCGCACCAGGCCCTCGTCGTGGCGCAGCAGGGTGGCCAGGATCCGTACCGTCGTGGTCTTGCCCGCGCCGTTGGGCCCGAGCAGGCCGTGGACGGTGCCGCGCCGGACGGTGAGGTCGAGGCCGGCCAGGGCGTCCTTCTCGCCGTACCGCTTGCGTGCGCCCTCCACGAGGATCGCGTCGCCAGTCGCCGTCATGTCGATTCCTCCCGCAAAATGCGTAGTCAAATTTGACCACTTGCCGCCGACGGAGGAAGGTATGCCCTCCCGGACCCTTAGTCAAACTTGATTAGATGCGGATCTTCCCGCGCGCTCGTAGGGGCGCCGGCGCCCGATCAGGTCGCAAAGGGGTTCTCCTCCCCCTCGGCGAGCACGCCCACGAAAGGCTCGCCCTCGCCCGCGAACACGTACGCCCCGCCCTCGATCCGCTCGATCAGGCCGAGCGTCCACTCCTTGCCGGCGTCCGCCGAGTGGATCCACATGTGCATGATCTCGCCGATGTGCCCGAGCTGACCGGGGCCGCCCTCCGGCGTGTAGTACTCCGTGACCGCCGCCCGCCATGCGTCGAGCGCCCGCACCCGCTGCCGCAGCAGCTCCGCGGCCTCCTCCCGGGGCAGGTCCACGATGAAGCCGATGCCCGCCGACAGGACGTCCATCTTCTGGTCGTACGTGGTCAGCGCCTCGCGCAGCAGCGCGAAGTACTCCTCCGCGCCGCGCTCCGTCAGCTCGTACTCGACGCGCGGCGGGCCGCCCACCGTGCTGGGCGCCACCTCGTGCGCGTGGAGCAGTCCCTGCTTCGCCATCTGCTTCAGCGCGTGGTAGATCGAGCCGGGCTTGGCGTGGGACCACTCGTGCGCGCCCCAGAACTCCAGGTCGTTGCGGACCTGGTAGCCGTGGGCGCGGCCGTGCTGCTTCACCGCGCCCAGGACCAGCAGCCGGATCGCCGACATCGCCGTACCTCCTGGTCAATTTTGACCAGAGTACGCGCGCGGGGCCGCCGGAGAGCGGCCCCGACCCCGCTCACGCTCAGCCTCGGCCCTGCTCCGCCGCGATCAGGTCGAAGGAGCCCTTGCCGTCCAGGGACTCGCGGATGACGTCCGCGTGCCCGGCGTGCCGGCCGGCCTCCTGCACCAGGTGGAGCAGCATCCAGCGGATCGAGACCCGCCCGTTCTCGGGGAACCAGGGCGCCTTGGGCAGCGGGAAGGTGTCGTCCAGGCTCGGCACCGTGCGGATGTACTCCTCGGTCTCCTTCGCCACGCCCGCCCAGAACTCCACGATCTCCGGGATCGTCTCGTCGTCCACGAGGCGGAAGCCGTCGCCCCAGGTCTCCTGGGTGCGCTGCCGCTCGTTCGGCTGCTGCTGCGCCAGCCGGAGCCAGTTCAGCTCGACCTCGGCGACGTGCTTGAGCAGGCCGGAGAGGCTGAGCTCGCTGGCGCTGGGGCGGCTCGCCGCCTGCTCCTCGGTGAGACCGAGGAGCGAGCGGCGGATCGCGGCGCGCTGCGCCTCGACGAAGTTGAGGAGCGCGCCGCGCTCGTCGCCCTGGGCCTCCGTGGGAACAAGAGCCACCATGATGTCCGCCTTCCGTAGCTGAATCGCGTTCGTCGCCCGGTTCCTGTGAACCTTCTCGACACCCCTCACGCTACGGAGACTTGCGGACAGATACGGTCCGCAATGAGAAATCAGTACGCGGCCGACCCAGAAGGCTCGAAGACTCGGAGACTCGAAGGCTCGAAGACTCGAAGGGCTCAGAAGGGGAACCGGCTCCGGCCGTGCTGGATCGAGATCCACTTCTGGGTCGTGAAGCTCTCCACCATCGCCTCACCGTTGAGCCGCCCGATGCCCGAGTGCTTCTCGCCGCCGAAGGGCACGATCGGCTCGTCGTGCACGGTGCCGTCGTTGATGTGGATCATGCCGGTGTGGATGCGCTTGGCGATCCGTACACCCCGCTCGACATCCCCGGTGTGGACAGCGCCGCTGAGCCCGTACGGGGTGTCGTTGGCGATGCGCACGGCCTCCTCCTCGCCGTCGAACGGGACGATCAGCGCGACCGGGCCGAAGATCTCCTGGCCCAGGATCGGCGCGTCCGGCGCGAAGCCGGTGAGGACGGACGGGGAGACGAGGTTGCCGTCGACCGTGCCGTGCAGCAGAGCCGTCGCGCCCGCCTCGACCGTCTGGTCGACGAGCGAGGAGACAGCCTCTGCCTGCTGCGAGTTGATGAGCGGACCGATGTGGGTGGCGGGGTCGGCCGGGTCGCCGACGCGCAGGGTCTTCACCTTCGCCACGAACTTCTCGGTGAACTCCTCCTCCACGGTCCGGTCCACCAGGATGCGGTTGGCGGCCATGCAGACCTGCCCCTGGTGCACGAAGCGGCTGAAGACGGCCGCGTCCACCGCGTAGTCGACGTCGGCGTCGTCGAGGACGATCAGGGCGCTGTTGCCGCCGAGTTCGAGGACGGCGTGCTTGAAGTTCTGCGCGCAGACCGTGGCGACGTGGCGGCCGACCTTGTCGGAGCCGGTGAAGGAGATGACCTTCGGGACGGGGTGGGTCAGGAGCGCGTCGCCGATCTCGGCGATGTCGGTGACGACGACGTTCAGCAGACCGGCCGGCAGACCGGCCTCCTCCAGGACCTTGGCGACGAGGGTGCCGCCGCAGATCGGGGTGTTCTGGTGCGGCTTGAGGACGACCGCGTTGCCGAGGGCCAGCGCGGGCGCGACCGACTTGATCGACAGGAGGAAGGGGAAGTTGAAGGGGGAGATGACACCGACGACGCCGACCGGGACGCGGTAGACGCGGTTCTCCTTGCCGTCGACCGGGGACGGCAGGATGCGGCCCTCGGGACGCAGCGCCAGCTGCACCGCCTCGCGCAGGAACTCCTTGGCGAGGTGCAGCTCGAAGGCCGCCTTGAGGCGGGTGCCCCCGAGCTCGGCGACGATAGTCTCGGCGATCTCCTCCTCGCGGTCCTCGACGATCCGCAGGGCACGCTCGAAGACGAGCCGACGCGTGTACGGGTTGGTCTCGGCCCACTCGGCCTGGGCGCGCTCGGCGGCGCGGTAGGCGCGGTCGACCTCACCGGCGGTGGCGACGGTGATCGACGCGAGCTTCTCCCCGGTGTAGGGGTTGAAGTCGATGATGTCCCACGAGCCGCTGCCGGGCTTCCACTCGCCGTCGATGTACTGGTGGGCCAGGTCGGTGAAGTGCGACATGGATCGAGACCCCTCTACCCGCTCTACTTCCGTACGGATGACAGAAGTGACGTGGAAACGTCGAAACGTCGAAACTGATGTCACGTCATCGTACTGATGTGTCAGGTGAGTTGGAGGAGTCCCCGGAGAAGGTCTCGGCTTTCGGCCGGATCCGGCCCTTCCTTCTGGAGCCGCTCCATCACCCGCTGGTACTGGGCGACCTCCTCGCGCTTGTCGAGGTAGAGGGCGCTGGTGAGTTGCTCCAGGTAGACGATGTCGGAGAGGTCGGACTCGGGGAAGCTCAGCATCGTGAACGCACCGCTCTCGCCGGCATGCCCGCCGAAGCTGAAGGGCATGATCTGGAGCGTGACGCCGGGGTGTTCGGAGATCTCGATGAGATGCCTCAGCTGGCCCTGCATGACGGACCGGTCGCCGTAGGGCCGGCGCAGCGCGGCCTCGTCGAGGACTGCGTGGAACTGCGGGGCGCGCTCGGAGACGAGGACCTTCTGCCGTTCGAGGCGGAGCGCGACCCGGCGGTCGATCTCGGCGGCGGGGGCGCCGGGCATGCCCCGGGAGACGACCGCCTGGGCGTACGCCTCGGTCTGCAACAGGCCGTGGACGAACTGCACTTCGTAGACGCGGATGAGGGACGCGGCACCCTCCAGACCGATGTACGTCTGGAACCAGCCGGGCAGGACGTCGCCGAAGCTGTGCCACCAGCCGGCGACGTTGGCCTCGCGGGCGAGCCCGAGAAGCGAGCCGCGCTCGGCCTCGTCCCCGACCCCGTACAGGGTGAGCAGATCCTCGACGTCCCTGGCCTTGAAGCTCACCCGTCCCAACTCCATACGGCTGATCTTGGATTCGGACGCACGGATCGAGTAACCGGCCGCCTCGCGGGTGATCCCGCGCGACTCGCGCAACCGCCTCAGCTGGGAGCCCAGCAGGATGCGCCGCACCACACTCCCGCTCGCTCCGCCCGATTCGCCTGCGGTCACGGCTCCCAGCCTCCCCTTTACGGTGTCGAGCCCCCGTCGAGCCCCGGATTCTGCCACCAAACGCTTCAGCGCGTACACATTCGATTACGGAAAGACGGCGAGTTCCGGGCAGCCGCGGAAAGTTCCCCTCCAGTGGCCGACGACTTATGCACAGATTAGGCACGGGGACGGACAGGTCCGGCGCGTGCACGTGCATCTGCCCTTGCATCCAGTGGTCGCATTCGGAACCATGGACCTCGCGCAGCCGCGTGCTCGTTCGTGTTGTCGTGTTGTCGCACCACAGTCGCGATTCCCGGGAGTGCCTCGCATGGGGACCAATGGATCGACCGTGCTCGAGCCGTTACGGCAGGGCCTTCCGCCGATCGATCCCGGCGCCGTCTCCACCTCCGCCTCCTGCGCGTTGCCCGCGCGGTACGAAGCCGTCCGCGGAGCCCGGAAGTTCACCAGTGCGACGCTCGACCGCTGGGAGCTGACCGAGCGCTTCGACGACGTGGCCCTGGTCGTCTCCGAGCTCGTCACCAACGCGCTGCGCCATGCGGTGCCCGCCGACGCGCCCCAGGAGGAAGGCCAGAACCCGCCGGTTCGGCTGCACTTGATGCGCTGGAGCTCGCGCCTCGTGTGCGCCGTGCGCGACCCCAGCCAGGAGAGCCCGGAGGCGCGCGGCGGCGAGGAGGACTTCGCCGCCGAGTCGGGACGCGGGCTCTTCCTGGTGGACTCGTTCAGCGACAGCTGGGGGTGGCATCCGCTGGCCGGCACGCTGCGGGGCAAGGTGGTGTGGGCGCTGTTCCGGATAGGTCCGGAGTAGAAGCCGCGCACCGTACAGCCGCGCACATCCATACGAGAGAAGGGCCCCGACGCTCACCGCCGGGGCCCTTCTCGTGCGTGTGCGGTCCGCGCAAGGTCCTCACACCAAGTGGTCGAACTCCCCGTCCTTGACGCCGAGGAGGAGCGCCTCTATCTCCGCGGGGGTGTAGACGAGGGCGGGGCCTTCGGGGTGGCGCGAGTTGCGTACGGCAACGTTTCCCCCCGGCAGTTTGGCGAACTCCACGCACGATCCCTGGGAGTTGCTGTGCCTGCTCTTCTGCCACACGACACCTCGCAGCTCCGTGGCCGCCATGCCGTTGTACGCGTGATGCGCATGATGCACTGGTAGCTCCCCGAGTTGCTTGGTGCAGGTGTCAACTTCCTCGGATCATAGCTGTGTTCATATGCCGATGCATGAGCAGATGCACGTGCACGGGGGGTGGCGTAGCGGCTACGCGACTCAGCGTGCTACCAGCGAGTACGGTGCCGCGCCCGCCCCTCACCCTACGGGTCCTGATCTTCCGCCTACGGGTGTTGATCTTGAGCCTACGGCTCCCGACCTTCCTGCCGGGCCCCGCTCAGGGACCCACTCCGGCCGGGGCCAGGGGCAGCTCGGCGAGGAGCTTGCCCGCACGGTCGTACAGCGCCGGGCTGACCTCCCCCTCCCCCGGTCCGGTCTGCGCGTACCAGACACCCCAGCCCGGCTTGCCCGGCAGTTCGAGCAATGTGGCAACGATTCCGCGGCCCTCCGCGTTCCTCAGCTCGACCCGTCCCGCCGTACGGGTCCCGTAGTAGAGCCCCGAGTGGAAGGCCCCCTTCGCGCCCCCCTCGCTCTGGTGGCTGATGCCCGGCGCGCTCAGGTCGATGTTGCCGTCGGAGACACTGCGGACGTTCTCGTAACCGTCCGGCCCGAGCCAGTGCTTGCCCTCCCCCGTCAGCCAGATCCTCCAGCCCTTCCCGGCGTTCACCCGCTCACCGGAGGCCACGATCCTGATCGGGGTCGACTCCGGGGGCGGGGGGTCGCTCGCGCGTGCGACCGGCGCCGTGGTCGGGACGGTGGTCGGCGGGACGGCGACGGGGGCCGACGGCGACGGCGACGGGCGTACGGGAGTCAGAGCGACGACCGCCACCACGGCCGTCGCGACCGCGAGCACCGAGAGCGCCGACAGGGCGGTCGTACGGCGCCGCCGGCGCGCCCGGCCCGCACGGCGGACGGCCTCCAGCGGAAGCGGGCCCGGGGTGACGTCGAAGGCGGCCCGCGCGAACGCCGCGCGCACGTCGGTCTCCCCCGGGGCGGCGGTCGGTGCGGACTGCTCGCCTTCGAGACCGGGGCCGGGACCGGCAGCGGGACGGGGGTCGGGATCCGGGGGTGTCGTCGGGCTTGCGGGGGTCATCGTCGGGCTCCGGTGGAGACGGGGAGAGGCGGGGCGGAGGCGGTGACGAGCCCCGGGTGGGCGCGCAGCGCCGTCAGACCGCGCCGTGCATGGGTCTTGACCGTGCCGATCGAGCAGTTGAGCACGCTCGCGATCTCCAGCTCGGTCAGATCCTCCCAATAGCGGAGCACCATGACCGCACGCTGGCGGGCGGTCAGATCCGATAACGCGGCCAGCAGGGCGGTGCGTTGTTCGACCGCCTCGGCGTGACCCGCCGAGGTGTGGCGCAGCGACTCCGGCAGGACCGGCGTGAGGAGATGGACGACCCGCTTGCGGCGGAGCCGGCTGAGGTTGTTGTTGATCAGCGCCCGGCGGACATAGAGGTCGACCTCTCCGCGGGGAACCCGCCGCCACCGCGAGTACACCTTGGCCAGCGTCGTCTGCACCAGGTCCTCGGCCTCGTGGAAGTCCCCGGTCAGGAACTGGGCCGTACGCACCAGACGCGGCCAGGCGGCGACGGCGAACTCGGTGAAGCCGTCGTCCTCGGAACCGTCGATGACGTCGGTGACGGACTCGTGCGGCACGATGTCGGACCTCGCGATCGGTCGATGGATCGGTGGAGCGGAGAGGCGGCGGGGCCCGCCCCGTGCCGGGCCCCGCCACGTTTCTGCCACGGCTCAGCCGCGGCCCGCCGGGAAGTCGAAGCCCGGAAGCTCGGCCAGGAGCTTGCCCGTGCGGTCGTAGAGGGTGACGCCGGGGCTGCTGCCGCCGTTCCCTTCCGCCGGCCCGGTGTGGGCGTACCAGACACCCCAGTCGGGGCGGCCGGGCAGGGCGATGAGGGTGGCGGCGGTCTTGCGGCCCTCGGCGTCGGTCAGCTCGACGCGGCCCGCCTTACGGGTCCCGTAGTAGAGGCCCGAGTGGAAGACGCCCGTCGCGTCGCCCTCGCTCTGGTGGCTCACGCCGGGCTGCGAGCGGTCGATGTTGCCGTCGACCACACTGCGGAAGTTCTCGTAACCGTCCGGGCCCGTCCAGTACTTGCCCTCGCGGGTCAGCCACACGGTGTAGCCCTGGCCCGCGTCCACGCGGGCGCCAGGACGCACGGTACGGACCGGGTCCGGGGCGGGCACGGCGGCCTCGGCCGGGGCGACCTTCACGGGGACGGCGACCTTCACGGGGACGGCGGGCCTGGCGGCGGCGGGCTCGGCCGGGGCCGCGGGCTTGGTCTGCGCTGCGGAACGGGTCGCGGGGGAGGTCTCGGTGGACGCCCCGACGGCCGACGGTGCCGCGATCACCACGGCGGCCACGACGCCGGCGGCCGCCAGCCAGTACTTCTTCATGCGGTTGCTCCTGGGTGGGATGGGATGTCGGTGCAGGACCGCACACGTCCGCACGTCCGCACGTCCACGCCCCTCTCTCCCTACCAACTCCGCCCAGCCGGACGCCGGATGACATGCTCGCGAAATTCGTCCCAGGGCGGGGCGAGGCCGGGACCCGGGGTCGGGACCCGGAGCCCGGGCCGGGGCTGGGGCTGGGGCTGGGGCAGAGGCCGGGGCCGGGGCCGGGGCTAGCGCGCCCGCGCCCGCGTGGATTCCGTCAGGGCCGTCGTGACCTCGTCCAGGGCCTCCAGGAGAAGCACCGCGCCCTTGTGCAGCAGGAAGTGGTCCGGTGGGTCGTCGGACCAGGCGTCGACCGTCTCGCGCAGGTCGTCCCAGCGCGGTGCCTTGCGCTCCCGTACGTCCTTGGCGCCCCGTTCCGTCGCCCGGCGCAGGGACTCCGCGAGGGTCGCGGCGGCGGGGATGGGCGGGGCACCCCGCTCCGGCAGGTGCGCCTCCATGAGCATCGCCACCCGCCCGAACTCCGCGAGCGCGTGGTCGGCCTGCTCGGCCGCCGCGTGCGAGAGGCCCCGGTGCCGTACGGGCTCGTGCGTCGCCCGGTCCACCGCATCCTGCCAGGCGACCCGGGCCGCACGGGTGTTCAGGAGCGCCTCCCGTACGTCGGGGCTGCCGGGTCCGGCCGGATCGGCGTACCGCGCGGTGACCGCGGCGGCGTACCTGCCGACCGACGCCACCCAGTCCGCGAGCCGGCCGCGCAGCCGGGGCGTCTCCCAGGCCGGGTAGACGGCGTACGCGAGCATCGCGAGGAGCCCGCCGATCAGGGTCAGCAGCACCCGGTCCCGCACGGTCTGGGTGACCCCCGCGCCCTCCATGCCGAGCAGGAACACGACGTACGCGGCGACGAAGACCTGGGCGGCCGCGTACCCCGTGCGCATCAGCAGGTACATCGCGAAGGCGCACACCACCGCCAGGCCGGCCGACAGGTACACGTCCGGGTGCGCCGTCTGCACGACCGCCGTCGCCAGGGCCACCCCGACCAGGGTGCCGCCGAACCGGGCCACCGAGCGCGCGTACGTCTGCGAGAAGTCCGGGCGCATGACCATCACCGAGGCCATCGGCGCCCAGTAGCCGTGCCCGAAGGGGAGCACCGCGCCGAGGAGGTAGCCGGCGGCCGTGACCACCGAGACGCGGATCGCGTGGCGCAGGATCGGGGAGTCACGGCGCAGCTCGGCGCGCGCCTTCGCGACGACGATCGGCGCCAGGCGGACGAGGGTGGGGCGGGTGCGGGCCGTGGCGCCGTGCCCGCCCGCGTCCGTGGTCTCCGTCCTCGGCTCCGCCGTCTCGACGACGTCGCCGAGCAGCGCGACGAGACGGAGGGCGGCGCGGCGGGACGGGCCGTGGAGGATCGCGCCGGTGTCGGGGGTGCGAAGGGCGGCGACGGCGGGTGGGGGGACGGTGACGGGTTCGCCGTGCCGGATGGCGTGCGCGGCGGCGTCCAGGACGGAGGCCGCGGCCGCGAGCAGCTCCCGTACGCGCGCGCGTGCGGGGCCTTCCTCCGGGACGCCGACCGCCGGGTCGGCGAGGGAGGCGAGGACCGGCCGGATGCGCTCGGCGAGGCCCCGGGCGCCGTGCAGCTCCGCCGGACGGCGGCGGGCCTGGCCGGGTGTCACGGCGGCCGCGTTGCGGGCGGTCATGAGGGGGACGGGATCGAACGGGGCGACCGGGTCGTGGCGGAGGCGGCGGGCGTAGTCCGCCTCGGCGGCGAGGGCGTCCGCGAGGGCGTCGCGCTGGGCGCCCCAGCGGCGGACCGGGAGGACGACGACCAGGACGGCCTGGACGACACCGCCCGCGAAGATCATGACGGCGTGGCCGGCGGCGGTGGCGACGGAGGTGGGGAGGGTGACGGTCACCAGCATGATCGCCACGTTGGAGGAGGCGATGATGCCGGCGGTGGGGCCGGCGGCCCAGGCCAGCCCCGAGAGGAAGGTCCAGAGGAGCAGCAGGGCGAGGAAGAGGCCCTCGTGGGCGCCGGTGAGGTAGCCGATGAACGTCGACACGGCGAGGCTGGCGCCGGAGGCGAGGGCCAGGGTGGGGCGGGGGCGCCAGGAACGCTGGAAGGTGGCGATGGCCGCCTGGTAGGCGCCGAAGGCGGAGGAGGCGGCGACGGCGGGGCCGAAGACGGCGAGCGAGAAGCCGATGACGAGGGCGAGCCCGAGTGCGGCGCGGGCGGCGATGACGGGGTCGAGCCGCTGCCGCTCGACGGTGAGCCCGGAGCGGGCGGTCTCCTTCAACGCCCGGAGCCAGCTCATGGCCCGAGCGTATCCGCGATCGACCCAAAACAGGCCATTCCCCCCATCCGGCCCCGCCCCACGCCTCCCGGAACCCTGCCGGGGGCGGGTAGGGGCTCGGGGGGCGTGAGGCGGCCCCCGCCCCACGCCCTGCCCCACGACCCACACCCCACCCCGCGCGCCGCACCGCCCGCTACCCCCGGCCCTCGACCCCCCGTCGCCCCGGGCCCAGGCCCGCCCTGTCCGCTGCCGAGGCGCCGTGGGTCCAGCCCTCCTCGTCCCAGGCCGCACGTACGCGCGTGGCTCGGGTTTCCGGGAAGAGTTCGTCCGTGCGGGTGGTGACCGCCAGGTCGCGGGAGGCGAGGGCCGGGAGAAGGGTCGGGGCCTCGGACGCCACCCGGCGGGACGTGGCCGCGAGTCGGGCGCCGAGCCGGTTCGCGTACGCCAGCAGGAACGACTGCCGGAACGACTTCGTGCGTTTGCGGCCCCCCGCCCGCTGCTCCGCCTCCGCCCGCGTCATCGCCGCCGTCCCCTGCACGAGCAGCGACGTGTACAGCAGTTCCACCGGGTCGAGGTCCGCCTCGAAGCCGACCACCGTCGAGAAGCCGTACGACTCGTTCCACACCGCCCGGCAGTGGTTCGCCGTCGCCACCGCGTCGAGCAGGATCGCCTTCGCCTGCTCGTACGGCGGCTCCACCCCGATCCGGATCGCCCCCGGCGTCTCCGGCGACGGCGCCCCCGCCGCGAGCGTCGCCTCGTCCAGGCTGTGGCGCGCCATCAGCTCCTGCGCCTTGGCGGTGAGCGCCTCCGCCTCCTCCGGATACCCCGTCGCCTCGGCCTTCGCCAGCAGCGCCCTGATCCGGGTCAGCATGCGCGGCTCCCCGGCCGTCGCCGGCGGCAGCGCCTCCCCGGGCGCCGGACCGACCGCGTCGAGCCTCGGCAGCCGGACCAGGAGCCGGTACAGCTCCAGGACGGTCGTCGCGTACGAGAAGCGGTCCGACGGCTGGCCGGGAGTCGCGTCCAGCTCGTCGAGTTGTGTCCGCCAGCGGTGCGGCAGGCGCTCGTAGCGGGCCGTCTCGGCCCTGATCAGGCCGGTGAGGACCCGGAGGTGGTCGTCGGAGAGGTCACGGCGCGCCAACCGTACGACGTCCGCCGGCTGCCACCCCCGCCCCCACAGCGTCCGTACGAACTCCTCGCCGCGGCGCGTCAGTTCCGCGTCGGCGGCGCGGTCGGCGGCCAGCAGCGACGCCGCCGTGTCGAGCGACCCGTCGTCGCTCGCGTACAGCGCCTCGAAGGCCTTGTCGATCGTGGTGCTCGTGCTCACGTGCTCACGCCGTCCTCGTGTCCCATTCCTCGCGCGACCGGGCGATCACCGCACGGTGGTCGAGCGACCAGTCGATGAGCTGCTTGATCAGGTGGGTCATGCTGTGCCCGGTCTCCGTCAGCGCGTACTCGACCTGCGGCGGTGTCGTCGGATACACCGTCCGCGAGACGAGGCCGTCCCGTTCGAGGCGCCGCAGCGTCAGGGTCAGCATCCGCTGGGAGATCCCGGTGACGAGCCGCTGGAGTTCCCTGAACCGCCTCGGCCCCGGCGCGAGTTCGACGACCACGTGCACGGTCCACTTGTCGCCGAGCCGGTCCTGGACGTCCCGTACCCCGCAGTCCTCCGCGCAGCTCACCAAGGGCTCGGTGGTTACCTCCGTGTGCCCCTCGGACATGAATGTGCCTCCTTCCGCGATCTTCTCCGCCCCTCCACGATGGTCTCAGCCATCTCGACCCCTGGGGGAATCCATGCTTCTCGTCACCGGCGTCTCCGGCGCTCTCGGCTCGCTCGTCGCCGAACGGCTCGCCGGTCGCGACGACGTCGTCCTCGGTACGCGCGCGGGGCTGCCCGGCACCCGCCGACTCGACTTCGACGCGCCCGGGACGCTGCCGGAGGCCTTCGCCGGGGTGGACACGCTGCTGCTGATATCCGCCGGGTACGGAGAGGACGACACGGTCGTCGCCCGTCACGAGGCCGCGATCTCGGCCGCCGAGCGGGCGGGCGTCCGGCACGTCGTGTACACGAGCCTCTCCGGCGACGGCGACCACCTCACGTACGCGCTCGCGCACCGCTGGACCGAACGGCGGCTGCGGCGCTCCCCCACCCTCGACTGGACGATCCTCCGCAACGGCCTCTACGCCGAGTTCCTCACCTGGATCGCCGTGCCCGACGCCGACAACCGGATCACCGGCCCCCTCGGCGAGGGCCGCCTCGCCGCCGTCGCCCGTGAGGACCTCGCCGAGATCGCCGCCTCCGTCGCGACGGACCCGGCCGCCCACCGGAACCGGGTGTACGAGCTGGTCGGCGAGCGCGCCCTCGGCGGCGCCGACCTCGCGGCGGCCCTGGGCGCCACGTACGCCCCCGGCACGTTCGCCGACACCCGCGCCGCGATCGCCGCGTCCGGGGCGTTGCCCTTCCAGGTGCCGATGCTGGCGAGCACGTACTCGGCGATCGCCCACGGCTTCATGGACGGCACGGGCGTCGAGAGCGACCTGCGCGCTCTGCTCGGCGGCCGCGAACCCCTCGACGCGCTGGAGGTGTTCGTGAAGGCGGCTCGGGAGAGCCAGGCGGTGTCCTGATCCACAAGACACCCCTTGGACCCGGCCAGGGGGTAGGGGGTAGGGGGTAGGGGGTAGGGCCAGGCATACCCTCTGAACGCCCGTCAGTGGTCGTGATCGGCGGCGGCGGAAACGGTTCGCTTGAGGCATGACCTCGACAGCCCGAACCGCCCCCACGGCCCCCACCTCCGTCGCCCCCACCGCCGCCGTACGGCTCCGCCGGCTCGCCCGCCACCACCGGGACGTCCGCGCCCTCGACGGTGTCGACCTCGACTTCCGCGCCGGGACATTCACCGCCGTCATGGGCCCCTCGGGCTCCGGCAAGTCCACGCTGCTCCAGTGCGCGGCCGGGCTCGACCGGCCCACCTCCGGGCAGGTGGAGGTCGGCGGGGTCGCCCTGGATGGGCTGAGCGAGCGGCGGCTGACCCTGTTGCGGCGGGACCGGATCGGTTTCGTCTTCCAGTCCTTCAACCTGCTGCCCGCTCTGACGGCCGCGCAGAACGTCGCCCTGCCCCTCCGGCTCGCCGGCCGCCGCCCGTCCCGTACGGAGGTACGGGAGGCGCTGGCCCGCGTCGGGCTCGCGGGGCGGGAGCGGCACCGGCCGGGTGAGCTGTCCGGCGGACAGCAACAACGGGTGGCCATCGCCCGGGCGTTGATCACCCGTCCGGCCGTTCTCTTCGGCGACGAGCCGACCGGCGCGCTCGACTCGACGACGAGCCGCGAGGTGCTGGACATGCTGCGGGAGCTGGTCGACCGGGACGGTCAGACGATCGTCATGGTCACCCACGATCCGGTGGCGGCGGCCCGCGCGGACCGCGTGGTCTTCCTGGTCGACGGTCGCGTGGCGGGTGAGCTGCCGGCCCCGAAGGTGGAGGCGGTCGCGGCGCGGATGACGGCCCTGGAGACGGGACCGGCGTCGGTGCCGGGGACGGCCCACGCCTCCGCCACCCCCGCCGGGAGGACCGCGTGCTGACCGTCGTCCTCTCCGGCCTGCGCGCCCGCTGGGCCTCCTTCCTCGGCGGGTTCGTCGCCCTCGCGCTCGGTGTCGGGCTGCTCGCCACCATGAGCCTCGGGCTGTCCGCCGCCTTTCACGCGCCCGAGCGTTCTCCTCAGCGGTTCGCGTCCTCGGCCGTCGTCGTGCAGGGTCAGGACCGGCTGACACTGGATGTGCGGCGGGGGCCCGAGACCGTGTCCGTGGCGCAGCGGCTCGACCGTCCACAGCCTGTGGACAAAGAACTGCTCCGTGAGCTCCGGGCCCGCTGGACCGTCACCACCTCCGGCGGACCCGACACAGCCACCCCCTCCGGCGGACCCGACGCCGTCGGCGTCGACGCCCCCGCCGCCGAGGTCCGGGCCCTCGTCGGCGACCGCGCCCAGGTGCTCACCGGCGACGAACGGCGGCGCGCCGACCCCGACGCCGACCGGGACGCCGACGCGCTCGTCGGCGTCAACGCCCTCCTCGGCACCTCCGGCGGCGTCACCGCCTTCGTCTCCGTCTTCGTCGTCGCCTCCACCTTCGCCTTCGCCGTGGCCCTGCGCCGCCGCGAGTTCGGGCTGCTCAGGACCGCCGGGGCCACCCCCGGGCAGATCCGCCGGATCCTCCTCGCCGAGGCCACGGCGCTCGGCGTGCTCGCCTCCGCGGCCGGGTGCGCGCTCGGCGCCCTCGGCGCGCCCGTCCTGGCCCGGACCCTCGTCGACGGCGGTCTCGCGCCCGAGTGGTTCACGGTCGGCGGGCCGGCCTGGCCCTTCCACGCCGCGTTCTGGACGGGCGTGACGGTCGCTCTCGCCGGGGCCGTCGCCGCGTCCCGGCGCGCCGGGAAGGTCGGCCCGACGGCCGCACTCCGCGAGGCGGACGTCGACGCCGACACCCTTCCCCTCGGCCGGGCCCTGCTCGGTACGGGACTGCTCCTGGCCGGCCTCGGGCTCCTCGTCTGGACGTACGCCACGGACCCGTCCGCGCTGCTCAAGCGGAAGACGTACACGATCCTCCCGATGCTCTTGATCACCGGCATCGCCCTGCTCTCCCCGCTCCTCGTCCGGCCGGTGGCCCGGCTGCTGCGGCTGCGGGGGGCCGTGGGGACGCTGGTACGCGAGAACAGCGCCGCCTCGGTACGCCGTACCGCCGCCGTCGCCGCCCCCGTCCTCGTGACAGTGGCGCTCGCCGGGACGCTCTTCGGCTCGGCGACGAGCGTCACGCGCGCGAAGGGCGTCGAAGCGCGCGAGCAGACGGCCGCGCAGTATGTCGTGACGGGCCCGGCCCTGAGACCGGTGACGGCGCCCGCCGGGGCCGTCGTCTCCCCCACGGGGCCGACCTCCGTCTTCGTACGGGACGGGGACGCGGCCGTCGTGAAGTACGGGGCGCGGGCGGTCACCGACCCGGCGGCCTTCGCCGAGCTCGCCCGGCTGCCCGTGGTCGCCGGCGATCCGCGGGACCTCGACGACCGGTCGATCGTCGTCAACGAGGAGTTCGAGCGGCGCCGGGTGGGCGAGACCGTCGAGGTCTGGCGGGCGGACGGGACCGGTCCTGTACGGCTCCGGGTCGCGGCCGTCCTCGCCCTCGGAACCGGCGACAACGGCCCGTACGTCACCCGGGCGAACGCCCCCGGCTCCGCCCCCGACCGGATCGACGCACGCGGCGGCGGTACGGCCACGGTGCGGGCCCTGGAGGCGAGCGGCGGCACCGTCAGGACCGCCGACGCGTGGGCCGACGCCGAGCGCCCGCCGAGCGGCAGCCCGCAGGCCCGGCTCGGCATGGTTCTCGTCCTCGGCATCGCCCTCGTCTACACGGTGATCGGCCTCGCCAACACGCTGCTCATGGCGACCTCCGTACGCGGCGGAGAACTGGCCTCCCTCCGGCTCGCCGGGGCCACCCGGGCCCAGATCCTGCGGGTGGTGACGGGCGAGGCGACCCTCGCCGTGGCGATCGGCACCCTGCTCGGCCTCGCGGTGACCGCGCTGGTCCTGGGCGCCCTGGGCGCGGGCCTCGCCGCCCTCTCCGCCCCGCTGGCCCTGGCCCTCCCGTGGGCCACGGTCGGCACGGCGGCGGGCGTGTGCGCGATGGTCGCGATCGCCGCGTCGGCCCTCCCCGCGTGGCGCCTGACGCGCTGAGCGGCGATGGTGGGACGGACGGGGCGGTGACCGGGGTCGGAGCCGGGTCACCGCCCCGTCCACCGGCGTATCCCCGTCCACCCGTGTCCCCGTCCACCGGTGTCCCCGTCCACCGGTGTCGCCACCCGGCCGCGGCTGCGAACCCGGCCGAGTCCTCCTGACCCCGCCTGCCCCGCCTGCCCCCACCTGCCCCCGCCTGCCCCCGCCTACGCGGACGCGGCCTTCGCGGCCTTCGCGGCCCTCCACTCCGGTGCCAGGACCGACCAGATCTCCTCGTCGTGGCGCCTGCCCCGGTACGGGTAACTCTCCCTCAGAACGCCGTCCTTGCTCATGCCGAGGCGGCGGGCCACCGCGATGCTCGGCTCGTTGTCGGAGGACACCACCCACTCCACCCGGTGGATCCCGCGCACCTCGATCGCCCAGTCCACGAGCGTCCACGCCGCCCGGGTCACCAGGCCCTTGCCGACGCCCGCCGGCTCCAGCCAGCAGCCCGCCTCGGCCGTGCCGTCCCCGGTGTCCAGCTTCCGGAGGATCACCGCGCCGACGAGGGTGCCGTCGGACCAGATGCCGTGGATGCGGCCCGAGTCGGCGGCCACCTTCTCCGCGTACGCCCGGAGGAAGGCCCGGCTGGACTCCAGGTCGGTGACGACGTCGGGGAGCCCGTTGCGCGCGCCGATGAACTCGCGTCCGCGGTCCATGTGCGCGAGGAACTCGTCGGCCTGCCACGGTTCGAGCGGGCGCAGCTCCGCGCCGTCGTCTCCCAGGGGTATCGCGTACATCGTCGTCGTCGCCTTCCAGGTCGGGGCCCGCACTCGCGGCGGAGGGATCTTCTCACCCGCCCTCCACCGCGCACCGGGACTTACGGGACCAGGACCAGCTTCCCCCGCACGTGGCCCGACTCGCTCAGTTCCTGGGCGCGTGCCGCCTCCTTCAGGGGGAGCGTGTCGGCGAGCCGGACCGCGAGGGTCCCGGCCGCCGCCCCGCGCGCGTGGGCGGTGAGCCCGGCCCGTACGGCGTCGGGGTCGCCCACGACCCCCGAGAACACGATCCCGTACTGTTCCGCGTCCACGTCCGCGATCGTCACGATCCGCTCCTTCGCCGCCTCGCCTCCGCCGAGGAGCTCGATCGCGACCGGCAGCACTCCGTGGCCGGCCGCGTCGAAGACCGCGTCGACGCCGTCGGGGGCGGCGGCCCGGACCCGGTCGGCCAGCCCCTCCCCGTACACCACCGGGACCGCGCCGAGTTCGCGCAGGTACGCGTGGTTGGACTCGGACGCGCTGCCGATCACCGTGACCCCGGCGGCGACGGCGAGCTGGACGCCCACCGAGCCGACGACCCCCGCCGCACCGTGCAGGAAGAGCGTCTCGCCCGCTCGTACGCCGAGCAGGTCGAGCACACGCTGAGCCGTCTCGCCGGCCACGGGGAGGCTCGCGGCGGCCTCCCAGGAGAGCCCGGCGGGCTTGGGGGCGACGATGCCGGCGATGGCGTACTCGGCGTAGGCGCCGGTCTCCGTCCAGCCGAGGACCTCGTCGCCGACCGTCAGATCGGTGACGCCCTCGCCGAGCTTGTCGACGGTGCCGGCGAACTCCAGGCCGGGGACGGCCGGGAAGGTCGTCGGGTAGAACTCCTCGACCCAGCCGTAACGGCGCTTCCAGTCCACCGGGTTGACCCCGACGGCCGCCACCTTGACGCGGACCTCGCCGGGGCCCGGCTCCGGTACGGCGACGCCGGTCGCGTGGCGCAACACCTCGGGCCCGCCGAACTCCTCGTACACGATCGCTTCCATCTCAGCCTCCACCACTGCCCGTTCGGTCCTGTCGCTCTTCGACGTGATCAAGACTGCGCCTCCGGGCACCCGCACTCCGCCCTCCCAACGGCCAGTCCCACCTGGCCGAAAGACCGGCCGCGCACGGCACTTCCCCGCGTACGCTCCTTCGCATGGACGCGCTCACGCTGACCACCGCGTACGAGATCATCCGGCAGCCGCTCGGGGAGATCCTCCCCAAGGTCTCGGCCGCCCTCGCCCCGCTCGTCCCGCACGTGGACGCGGCCGAACTCTCCACCCACTGCGCCCACTCCCCCTTCAAGACCCTCGGCGGTACGGAGCTGCTCACCGCCTCCGAACTGGCGCCGCTCCTCGCGGCCGGCGTGCCCGGGAGCCCCTGGCAGGGCGCGGCGACGATCGGCGGCCGGGAACGCCCGGTGGTCGCCGTCACCAGCCACGCGACCCGGCGCGGTGCGCTGCTCGTGCTCGTACGGGAGGACGCCGCCGCCCCGGCGGGCGGGGCCGAACTCGCCGTGGCGCAGGCCCTGTGGGACCTGGTGTCCGGCCACTTCGACCGGTTCGCGACGGAGGCCCTGCCGGGGGCCCTCGCCCGGTCGCGGGCGGCGGCCGACACCCGGGCGCGGGTGATCGCGGAGCTGACGGCCACGCACTCGGCGGCCCTCTCCGGGGTCCTCGGGGTGCTGCGCAGCCGGGCCCTGGACGACACGACGGCTCGGACGACCGCGACCGATCTGGCCGCGTCGGCGCTGATCGAGATGCGGGCGGCCCAGCGGCGGGACCGGGCGCTCGCGGAGGAGCCGGTCCAGGACGCCTTCGAGCGGCTCGCCGCCGAACTCCGGCCGATGCTGCGGCACAGCCAGGTCCGGCTCGACCTGGGCGCCCCGGACTCGGACCGCTCGCTCGCGGCGGACGTGGCGCACAGCGCACGGGCGATCCTCCGCTCCCTGCTCCTGATCGTGCTCGAACAGGACTCGGTACGCCGGATCCATGTCGGCTGGCAGCTGACCGAGCACGAGCTGCGGGCCTCCGTACGGGACGACGGCGCGGGCGCGCTCGCCCCCTGCGACCTGGGCGCGGGCACGATCAAGGACCGGCTCGACGTGCTCGGCGGGCGGCTCGACATGGACGCGGTCCCGGGCTGGGGAACGACGATCACGGCGGTGATCCCGCTGGCGGCGCCTGCCGCGCCGGTCGAGGCGGCGCACCCCCTGACCGGGCTGGGCGAGCGGGAGGTGGAGGTCCTGCGGCACCTGGCCCTCGGCCACCGCAACCGGCGGATCGCGGAGGAGCTGCACATCAGCGAGTCGACGGTGAAGTTCCATGTCGCGAACATCCTGAACAAGCTGGACGTCGACTCCCGGGGCGAGGCGGCGGCCCTGTTCCACGCGGCGGCGTAGCGCCTGCCGCCCTCGCCGTGAAGGGGTCGCGCCGCGCCCCCGCGCGGCCTTCCGGGCACTGTCAGTGCCGGGTGCCAGACTCGCACCCATGACCGAGCGGTGGGCACTGGCGGCCGAGGCGGAGGGGGACGGAGCACTGCTCGTACCCCTCGGCCCGGACGGGCTGCCCGCCGGGGAGGTGCGGCGCGAGGCGGACCTGGTGGCGGCCGTGCGGGCCAGACCCGAGGTCGCCCGCTGGGTGTGGAGGTCGACGGCCGAGGTGTATCCCCGGCTGCTCGCCGCGGGGGTCCGGGTCGAGCGGTGCTACGACGTGGAGGACGCCGAGCAACTGCTCCTGGGCCACGAGGGGCGGCTCGGCGAGCCCCGCTCCGCGGCGGCGGCCTGGGCGCGCCTGCGGAACGCTCCGGTGCCGCCCGATCCGCCGCAGCGCGGCGCCGAGCCCGGTTCGCAGGACTCGCTCTTCGAGCCGCGCCCCGTCGTCTCCGTCCCCTTCGACGGCCTCCTCGCGGTCTACGCGGAGCAGCTGCGCCGCCACGACCGGGCGGAGCATCCGGGCAGGATGCGGCTGCTCACGGCTGCCGAGTCGGCGGGCATGCTGGTGGCCGCCGAGATGCACCGGGCGGGGCTGCCCTGGCGGGCGGACGTACACCGGGACCTGCTGAACGAACTGCTCGGCGAGCGGTACGCGGGCGGGGGCGAGCCGCGCCGCCTCGCGGAGCTCGCGGACGAGGTGTCCGCGGCCTTCGGCCGCCGGGTCCGGCCGGATCTGCCGGCCGATGTGGTGAAGGCCTTCGCACAGGCCGGGGTGCGGCTGAAGTCCACCCGCCGCTGGGAGCTGGCGGAGCTCGACCATCCGGCGGTGGAGCCTCTGATCGCGTACAAGAAGCTGTACCGGATCTGGACGGCGCACGGCTGGTCGTGGCTCCAGGACTGGGTGCGGGACGGCCGTTTCCGACCGGAGTACCTGCCCGGTGGCACGGTCAGCGGGCGCTGGACGACGAACGGCGGCGGGGCCCTGCAGATCCCGAAGGTGATCCGCAGGGCGGTGGTCGCGGACGAGGGCTGGCGTCTGGTGGTGGCCGACGCCGACCAGATGGAGCCGCGCGTGCTCGCCGCGATCTCCCGGGACCCGGGCCTGATGGAGGTCGCGGGGCACCCCGACGACCTCTACACCCGGCTCTCGGACCGGGCCTTCTCGGGCGACCGCGACCACGCCAAGATCGCGCTCCTGGGCGCGATCTACGGGCAGACCAGCGGCGACGGCCTGAAGAACCTGGCGGCGCTGCGGCGCCGCTTCCCGCGCGCGGTCGCCTATGTCGACGAGGCGGCGAAGATGGGCGAGGAGGGCCGGCTCGTACGGACCTGGCTGGGCCGGACCAGCCCGCGGGCGGTGGGAGCGGGCGGGGACGAGGAGGCCGGCCTGCCGCAGGAGGGCGGCGAACCGGCGGTGGAGGAAGGGGAGTTCACCCCCGGGTACGCCTCCGGGAACGCGCGGGCGCGAGGCCGGTTCACCCGTAACTTCGTGGTGCAGGGCAGCGCGGCCGACTGGGCGCTTCTGATGCTGGCGGCGCTGCGCCGCGCGCTCTCCGGGATGCGGGCGGAGCTGGTGTTCTTTCAGCACGACGAGGTGATCGTGCACTGCCCGACGGAGGAGGCGGAGGCGGTCACGGCGGCGATCCGGGCGGCCGGGGACGAGGCGGGCCGGATCGCGTTCGGGGAGACGCCGGTGCGTTTCCCGTTCACGGTCGCCACGGTCGAGCGGTACGCGGACGCGAAGTAGCCGCGGGGGAAAGGCCGATGGACCCCGCACGCGCATGCGGGGCCCACCACCTGTCCCGCCGCTACTTCAGCGGCAGCTTCTGCCACTTCGGGCTCAGCGCGATCGACTTCAGCTGCTTCATCGTCAGCGCGGGCTCGGCGCGGGTGGCCGCCTCGTGCTGGGTGCCGGCGTTGAAGGCGGACACGACGACACGGAAGCCCTCGGGCGTGATGGTGTCGGCCGTCCACCAGACGACGCCCTCGCCACCCTTCTCGCCCGGCTGCTGGGTGAGCTTGACCCTGCGGCCGTCGGGGAGCGTGGTGACGTCTCCACTGCCGAAGATCGTGTCGGCCACGTCCGCCATGTTCGGCTGGACGTTGATCTCGACGAGGCTCTTCCCCTTGCCGTCGTCGACGACCACGTAGGCGTACCCGGACTGCCCGCCCTTGTTGACGACCGTGAGGCCCTTGGGCACGAGCGAGCTCAGGGTGTTCATCACGTCGGTGGCGCTCGGCTCGGCCGGCGGCTGGGCCGCGCCCTCGCCGCCGGACATGTCCACGTTCTCGGGCAGCTGCGCGGTCAGCGGGCGCCAGTCGTCGGTCGTGACCAGGGCCTTGAGCTGGGCGGGGGTGAAGGGCGGGTTCTCGCGGCTGATGGGGGCGCCCTTCTCGGCGGCGGCGTTGTACTCGCTCGCGTCGATCAGGAAGCCGTCCCGGGTGAGCAGGACCGCCCGCCAGGCCTTGGTCTCCTCGCGCTTGTCGGGGTACTCGTACCCCTGGAGGATCATGAGCCGGGAGCCGTTCGGCAGGTTCTGGGTGGTGCAGTCGTCGTAGGGGATGGCGACCTTGTCCGGGCAGGCCACCTGGTCCTCGCCCGCCTCGCCGGTGCCGGCGCGGTAGAGGCCGACGGAGACGCCCGCCCTGCCGTTCCCGTCGTCGAAGACGCCGGTGACCGACTGGCCGACGCCGTCGAGGCCGTCGATCTCCCAGGTCCCCGCCGGGGTGTTGTTCTTGAGGACGGCGGCGATGTCCTTGACCGGGATCTTCGCGATGCCCGGCAGCTGCTTCCCGGGGACGGGGTCGGTGGTGGCGCGGGGCTTCGGGGGCGCCGCCACGGAGGTGGTCGTCGCGGCCCCGCTCGGCGACAGCAGCGAGCCGCCGTACACACCGCCGACACCGACGGCGGCGAGCGCGAGGACACCGCCCGTCATCGCGAGGCGGCGGCGGACCAGGCGGCGCTTGCCGCGCTGGAGCCCACCCTCGGCCAGCTCGCGCCGGTCGTCGGCGGCGAAGCCGTCGCCGGTGCGGCGCAGGATCGCGCCGAGCTCGTCCTCGAATCCCTCGTGCTGGGGGCTTTCGTTCTGGGGCATGTCGAATTCACCGTCTCCGGTCAGTGGATGAGGCAAGCGTGGATGAGGGAAGCGTGAAGGGGAGAAGCGTGAAAGAAGCAGTTCCGCGGTCAGCGGGCGGCGGTCAGCGCGCGGCGAACTCGGCGATGCTGCCGCCCAGCTGTTCGCGCAGCTTCGCGAGCGCACGTACGGAACGGGTGCGTACCGCCGCGGAGCTGACGTGCAGGGCGTCGGCGGTCTCCTCGATGCTGCGGTCCTCCCAGTACCGCAGCACCACGACCGCCCGGTCCTTGGGTGCGAGCCCGGCCAGCGCGTCGAGCAGCGCGATCCGGAGCGCCGGGTCCTCGCCGTTGTCGGGAGCGCGGTCGGGGAGTTCTCCGAAGGGGCGCTCGGTGGCCGAGCGGCGCCTCTGGTGGCTGAGGAACGTGCGGACGAGCACGGTCTGGGCGTACGCGGCGGGGTTCCCGATCCGGGCCATGCGCCCCCAGAGGGCGTACATCCGGCCGAGTGTCTCCTGGGTGAGGTCCTCGGCGAGATGAGTGTCGCCGCTGGTCAGCAGGCATGCCGAGCGGAACAGATGGCCCGTGCGTGCGGCGGCGAACTCCAGGAACTCGTCCGCGCGGGACTTTCTCATGCCCCTCCTTTCCCTCGCGGTCACGTGGTGCGGTCGCCGTACACCTCATTGACGCGGCGGGGAGGGGCAAATGTTTCAGCGAATCTTCCAGGAATCTTCAGGTGTCTTCGCCGAGCGCGTCCAAAAGGGTGAAAAAGGGGTAATCCTGGAGTATGAACACTCTCAGCGCAGCCCAGACCATGGCCGCGGGAGTCTGGCAGTCAGGCCTCGGACAGGTGCTCGGCGGGCTCGTCATCGTCGCCGTACTGATCGCAGCGGTCTGGCTGGGTTTCCGCGTCCGCGACCGCGAACCCGCGGCGCCCAAGGCGGACGAACAGCCTCACCGGCCGGAGGACGGCAGCCTGCCGGGCGAGATGTCCGAGTACCGCAGGCCGACCGAGATGCCGCAGACGGACGGCGAGCACCGGCTCATGCCGTACCAGCTCAAGGACGGCTCGGAGGCGTCGCCCGACCCGCCGACCGAGGAGAAGCGCAAGTGGGGCGGGATCTCCAGCGGCGGCTTCGGCAGCGGAGGCACGGGGCACGGCGACTGACCCCTTCCTGCCCGACGGAGGCCACGCCCCGTGGATGAGACCGTGGACGAGACCGTGGACGAGACCCTGGATGAGAACGCCGCCCCCGCAGCCCTCTTCGAGGGGCGACGACCACACCTGCGGGCGGTCGCGTACCGCCTCCTCGGCTCCTTCGAGGAGGCGGACGAGGCGGTGGAGGACGTACGGAGGACCGGGCGGGCCCGGGACGCCCGCATCGCCCCGGGCCCGGTCCCGACCACGGACGACCCCACCGCGGCCGTCGCCCGTGCCTGCCTGGCCCGGCTCCGTTCCCGCGAGACCCACCGCGAACACCCCTGGGACCCTTGGGCCTCGGGCGGGCCGCCCCACGCCGACGACCACGCCGACCACGCCGACCACGCCGAGGACGCCCGCGACCGCGCCGGCAACCCCGAGGAACCGCCCCTGCCCTCGGCCCTGGACGAGCTGACCCCACCGGAACGGCTCGCGTTCGTCCTGCACGACGAGTTCTCCGTCCCGTACGAGGAGATCGCCCCGATCGTGGAGCGCACCCCGGCCGCCACCCGCCAGCTCGCCGGCCGGGCCCGCTACCGGCTCCAGGAGGCCGAGGAGATGCCGGAGCCGGACCTGCCACGCCAGCGGGAGGTCGTCGCGGCCTTCCTGACGGCCGCGCGGAACGGCGACGCCGCCGCCCTGCACGACCTCCTCGACCCGGAGGTGGTGCTGCGGGCCGACGCCACGGCCGTGCGGACGGGGACTGCGGCCGCCCACGGCCCGGGAGCGGTCGCCGAAGTGATCGCCGACCGGGTGAGCACAGCCAGGAAGGCCCTGGTGGACGGGGCGGCAGGCCTGGCGTGGCCGTCCGAGGGCGACCCGCGGCTCGTGCTCGCCTTCACGGTCCTGGAGGGGCGGATCACTGCGATCGACGCCCTGTCGGACGAGGACCACCTGATCCGCCTGAAGCTCCAGCTCTGAAAGCGCTCAGAGCCCCTCGGCGCGAAAGCGCTCAGAGCCCCTCGACGCCCCCTCAACCCCCTCAGCGCTCCTCGGCGCTCTCACTCGCCGAGGACACGCCCCGCACGCGAGGCCACATGGGCGGGCGGCACGACATCGGCGGGCAGCACGGGGTCGGTGACCGGCTCGCCGAAGGTGGTCACCACGGGCAGCACCCCGGCCCACAGACCGAGCGCCGCGTCCTCGGAATCACCGTCGTCCGGCGGTCCGCCGCGGGTCTTCACGGAGGCCTCGGTCAGGTCGAGCGCGAGCAGAGCGGTCGCGGCCAGCTCCTTGCGGCTGGGCTGGCGTACGTACTCCCACTGCCCGGGCGAACTCTGCTCGGTCAGCGCCCGCAGGCCGCGCAGCTTCTCGTCCGGGTCGGTCACGACGCGCGGAACGCCGTAGACCATCGCGCAGCGGTAGTTCACCCCGTGCTCGAAGACGGAACGGGCGAGCACGAGCCCGTCGACATGGGTGACGGTGACGCAGACGGTGGTGTCGGGCGCCTGGACGAGACTGCGACTGGCGACGGACCCGTGCAGGTACAGCTGGTCGCCCTCGACCCCGTACGCGGTGGGCACCACCATCGTCGTCCCGTCGACGGAGACCCCGAGGTGACAGAGGAACCCGGCCGCGAGCACCGCGTCCAGATCGCCCCGCCGATGGCTCCCCTTCTCCCGCATCCGCCGCAACCGGGTCCGCTCGGTGACGACCAACTCGTCGTGCCCGCCGTCCCTACCGCTGCCACTCACGCTGCCCCCAGGTTCCTCGACCGACGTAGAAGATCTTCCGGAGTTGTACGACCTCCGGCCCCGCCCCCGCCACCCCCGCCCGCCTGTCGAAACGGCGTGGCCCGGCGAGGAAGGGTCACCGGCCGCGCTGCTCCGGGCGTACCAGCAGGCCTCGTTCGAGGGCCACGACCACCGCATGGGTGCGGTCGCTGACGTCGAGCTTGGCGAAGACGCGCAGGAGGTGCGTCTTCACCGTCGCCTCCGCGATCACGAGGCGCTTGCCGATGTCGATGTTCGAGAGGCCGTCGGCCACCGCGTTCAGGACGTCCAGTTCCCGCGCGGTCAGGGTCACTTGGGCCGGCCGCCGCATCCGTGCCACCAGGCGCTCCGCGACCCTCGGCGCGAGCACGGTCTCGCCGCGGGCGGCCGAGCGGATGGCGTCGACCAGCTGCTCGCGGGTCGTGTCCTTGAGGAGGTAGCCGATGGCACCGGCCTCGACCGCCCGCTCGATCTCCTCGTCGGTGTCGTACGTGGTGAGGATCAGCACGCGGGTCGCGGCCGGGCCGGCGACGATCTCCGCGGTGGCGGCGACGCCGTCCAGGACGGGCATCCGCAGATCGACGAGGGCGACGTCGGGGTCGAGGGACTCGACGAGTCCGACCGCCTCCCGGCCGTCGGAGGCCTCTCCGACGATGTCGATGGCGGGCTCCCCGGCGAGCAGGGCGACGACGCCGGCCCGCATGACCGTGTGGTCGTCCACCACGATGACGCGGATGCGTCGGCCCACCGCGTCCTCCATCGGGTCCTCCCTCCCGCCTTCTCTCACGTCCCCCCTCCCGCCTGCCCTCACGTCCCCCCTCCCGCCTGCCCTCACGTCCTCCATCGGGCCCTCCCCCGCGTCTTCCATGTCGTCACTCCTGACCGTTCGTGGGAAGGGCGGCGAGGACGCGGGTGCCGTCCCCGGGGGAACTGGTGACCGTGAGCTCTCCGCCCAGCTCGGCAACGCGTTTGCGCATGCCGTCGAGGCCGAAGCCGTGGGACTCCTCGACCACGAACCCGCGTCCGTCGTCGGTGATCTCGAGTTCGACGCGGTCCGCGTGCCGGTCGAGAAACACGCTCACGGTCGACGCGCCCGCGTGCTTCCGTACGTTGGCCAGCGATTCCTGCGTGCAGCGCAGCAGCGCGATCCTGGTCTGCTGGTCGCAGAGGACCTCCGGCAGCTCGGCGAGGACGGTGAGCCCGGTGTCCTCGGCGAACCGGTCAAGGGTCCTGCGCAGCGTCGCGGCGACCGATCCGGGGGTGAGGCCGCTCTGCGGCGCGGAACCGACGAGCACCCGTGCCTCGGCGAAGTTCTCGCGTGCGGTCTGCTCGATCGAGAGCAACTGCCGTGCGGTCCTGTCCGGTTCGGTGTCGAGCGTGGACCGGGCGGCCTCGGCCAGCACGATGATGGAGGCGAAGCCCTGGGCGAGGGTGTCGTGGATCTCCCGCGCGAGCCGCTCGCGTTCCTCCACGGCCCCCTGCCGGCGATGCGCCTCGGCGAGCTGCGACTGCGTGCGCTCCAGCTCCGTGCTCAGCCGCAGCGCCCGCGCCTCGGACTCCTCCATGCTCCGGTGCACCAGCGTTCCGATCAGTATCCCGGCCGCGTAGCCGATGACCGTGAAGACCCCGTTGCCCGTGACGAACTCGCCGGACTCCGCCTGCCATTCGGTGCTGCCTGCGAAGGTCCCGGCCGCCGCCGCGCCGCTCAGGACCGTGGCCGCCCGCGGGCTCGCGGCAAGGATCCAGAACTGCGGCAGCGACACGATGAACAGGGCCGCGCCGCCGCCCGGGAGCCAGGCCATCGCGCCGACGGCCGCGGCGAGCACCCACAGATAGGGGGTCGGCCGGACCACGGGGTTCCCGGGCAGGCAGCGCACGGTCGCGTACCCGAGACCGATCACGACCAGCAGCGCCAGGGCGATGTACCGCTGCGGGGCCGGGTCGTTCAGCCCGCCGATGACCGACGGCGCCAGACCGAGGAAGACCCACACGAGGGCGTACCACCGGTGGAGGGTCGGCGGCCACGACCTGCTGTCCGCTGGGGGCCGTTGATTCATGTGGTCAGCGTACTTTTCGGGGTGGTCCGGCCGGCTTCCCGGAGCGGTCCGGCCTCGGAAGCCGTACGCCGCCGAGCGCGGCCCACGCCACGCGACGGCCACCAGTTCGCCTCGCCGAGCAGCAGCATCAGCGAGGGCAGGATCAGGATCCGGATGACGAAGGCGTCGAGCAGCACGGCCACGGCCAGGCTGAAGCCGATCTGCTTCATCTCGATCAGGTGCAGCGCGGCGAAGCTGGCGAACACCGTCACCATCACGACGGCGGCGCTGGTCACCACGCCCGCCGAGCTGCCGATGCCGTCGAGTACGGCCCTGCGGGTCGGCACTCCGCTCAGCGCGGCCTCCCTGATGCGGCTGATCACGAACACCTGGTAGTCCATCGACAGGCCGAAGAGAATCACGAACAGGAACAGCGGCACCCGCGAACCGATCGAACCCGTGGACTCGAAGACCAGCAGTCCCTCGGCCCAACTCCCCTGGAAGACCACCACCAGGACACCGAGCGAGGCACCCGCCGAGAGCAGGTTCAGCACCACACCGACCAGACCCAGCACCACGGAACGGAAGGCCCACACCGTCATGGCGAAGGTCACGAGCAGCAGGGCCCCGATGATCAGCGGCAGCTTCTGCTTCTGGTGCTCGGGATAGTCGGCGTAGCGGGCGACATCACCGGTCACCGCGGTCTCGGCGCCGGGCACCCCGCCGACCGTGGCCGGCACGTACTCCTCGCGGAGCTGCCGGAGGGACGACTGCGCCGCCTCCGTGCTCACATGGTGCGGCACCGACAGCTCCAGCATGCTGATCCGGCCGTCGGGAGAGGTCCGCAGCACGGCCGTACCGCCGAGCCGGGGGTCGTCCTTCACGTTCCGGGCCAGCTCGCGCAGCGCGCCGGCCACCTCGTCCGCGCGGCCGGCATCGGCCCGTACGACGACCTGGTGCATGGCTTTCAGCTCCGGGAAGGCGGCGTTCAGCCGGTCGTACGTCTGCATGGCGCCGATGGCGCGGGAGTGCGTCTCGCGGCCCATGTCGGTGAGCCTGAGGCCGAGGAGCGGAGCGGCCAGGGCGAGCATGGCGACCACCGAGACGATCAGCGTGGCGCCGGGATACCGGCTGACGGGCCGCAGCACGGCACGGGTGAACCGCCCTGCACCGGAGGCAGGGGTCGCCCGCCCGGCACCGAAGGACGACGCCTTGCGCGCGGGATTCACCTTCCGTGCGGAGTTCGCCTTCCGCGCGGGATTCACCTTCCGTGCGGAGTTCGCCTTCCGCGCCGCGCGGCGTTCCGCTCGCTCGCCGAGCTTGGCGAGGAGCGCGGGCAGCACGGTCAGCGAGCTGACCACGGCCACCAGGGTGACGACGATCGCGCCGGTGGCGATGGAGGAGAAGATGACGTCGTCCGCCAGGTACAGCGTCGCGCTGGAGACGGCGACGGCGAGACCGGAGAGGACGACGGCCCGCCCCGAGGTCGCGGCGGCCAGCTCCACGACGGCCTGCGGGGTGAGCCGGCCACCGGCCCTGGCCCGTTCCTCCCGCTCCCGCTTGAGGTAGAAGAGCGTGTAGTCGACGCCCACCGCGAGACCGATCAGCAGGATGACGTTCGTCCCGACCCCCGCGTCCGGGAAGACGTGCGATGCCAGCATCGACAGTCCGACGGCCCCGGCGATCGAGGAGAGCGCCAGGAGCATCGGCACCAGGGCCATCGACACGGAACGGAAGACGAACAGCAGGGTGATCAGCGTGACGGGCAGCGCGATCATCTCGGTACGGGCGAGATCGTCGCCGCGCAGCTTCTCGACGCCCTTGCCGATGGAGGGGCTGCCCACTTCCTCGACGCGCAGCCCGGGATGGGCCGCCTGCACCTCGGCGGTCTGCGCGAGCAGCGGGTCGACGTGCTTCTTGCCGTCGAGTTCGGCGCCCTCCATGGTCACGTCGACCCGGACCGCCGTGCCGTCGGCCGCGCGGACCGCCGGGGCGACGGACAGGACCTCGGGCAGGCTCCGCATCCGGTCGGCGATGTCCCGGGCGGCGGCGTCGGCCTCGGCCGCGTCGAGACGGCCCGTGCCGGGTGCGGCGGAGATCAGCACCCGCTCCAGCGGCCGCTGCCGCATCCCGCCCTCGGCGGCGAGCGCCTCGGCCCGGCCGGCCTCACCGATCCGGAAGTCCTCGGTGGTGGCGGGGTTGCCGCCGACGGCGATCCCCGCCCCCAGGCAGAGCGCGACGAACAGGAACCATCCGACGATCGCGCGCCATGGGTTCCCGGCGCTCCAACGGGCCATACGTACAGGGAGATTCGTCATGCCCCCCATGCTGTTCGCGCGCCCACCCCCACCGGCAGGCTCGACCGGTGGAACCTTCCGTCCACCGGTCGGTGGACACGACGGCTCGGGCTCTCCGCGACACCGCGCCCGCTCTTGTTCGCCGCTGTGATCGCCGCTGTGGGGGGCAAGGGCGTTCAGACGAGTTCGAGCGCGAGCGCGCCCGTGTTCGTGGTGGAAGCATGAATGTCGAGAACGTGCCGCCGGCTCCGTCCCAGGGACATCAGCGGCCACCACCGGCCGCACGAGGAAGAAGGAGAAACCGGCATGGCGATTCAGCGGATGGACAACGTCGGCATCGTCGTCGAGGACCTGGACGCCGCCATCGCGTTCTTCGTGGAACTCGGTATGGAACTGGAGGGCAGGGCGGAGGTCGAGGGCCCCGTCGCCGACCAGTGCACCGGACTCGACGGCGTCCGCTGCGACATCGCGATGGTCCGGACCCCGGACGGTCACAGCCGGCTCGAGCTGGCGAAGTACCGCAGCCCCGCGGCGATCAGCGCCGGGCCGCGCAACCGTCCGCACAACATTCTGGGCACGCACCGGGTCATGTTCGCCGTCGACGACATCGAGGACACCGTTGCCCGCCTGCGCCCTCACGGCGCCGAACTCGTCGGCGAGATCGCCCGGTTCGAGGACAGCTATCTGCTCTGCTACGTCCGCGGCCCGGAGGGCATCATCGTCGGACTGGCCGAGCAACTGCAATGAGACCGCGTCCAGGCATGAAAAAGCCCCAGGTCACGGCGAGTGAGTCCTGGGGCTGATCCGAGCCGCCTTCGGGATTCGAACCCGAGACCTACGCATTACGAGTGCGTTGCTCTGGCCAGCTGAGCTAAGGCGGCACGCCGTCCGAACCCATGGTGGGTGCAGCAGCGACGCCAAGTCTACACAGTTTCGCGGGGTGCTCCGACCACCCCCGGAGAGGGCCTATGAGCAGCGCTTTCCCTCCGCCGGAGGGGTGCCTTCCAGGAGGTAGGTGTTGATCGTCGTGTCGACGCAGTCGCTGCCCCGGCCGTACGCCGTGTGGCCGTCGCCCTCGTAGGTGAGGAGGGTGCCGGAGGAGAGCTGGCCGGCCAGGGACTGGGCCCACTTGTACGGGGTGGCCGGGTCGCGGGTGGTGCCGACGACCAGGATCGGGGCGGCGCCCTCGGCGGTGATGCGGTGGGGGCCGCCGGTGGGCGGCGTCGGCCAGGAGGTGCAGTTGAGGGCTGCCCAGGCGAGGCCCCTGCCGAAGATCGGGGAGGCCTTCTCGAAGGACGGGACGGCCTTCTCGGCGTCGGCGGGGTCCGTGTAGGCGGGCGGCAGGTCCAGGCAGTTCACGGCCGCGTTGGCGAACATCAGGTTGGCGTACGTGCCGTCCGCCTCGCGCTCGTAGTAGCTGTCGGCCAGGGCGAGCAGGCCCGAGCCCTCGCCGCCGATCGCCCCGGTGAGGGCCTCGCGCAGCTGGGGCCAGGCGCCCTCGTCGTACATCGCGGCGATCACGCCGGTGGTGGCGAGGGACTCGCCGAGCGCCCGGCTCTCGCCGGTGGGCACGGGCTCGGCGTCCACGTCGCGGAAGAACTTCTTCAGCGCCGCGCCGGCCGCCGGAACCGACTCGGTGCCGAGGGGGCAGTCCGGCTTGCTCACACAGTCCGCGGCGAAGGCCCGGAACGCGGTCTCGAAGCCGCCGGTCTGGTCACGGTTGAGATCGATCGCCGGCAGCGCGGGGTCCATCGCCCCGTCGAGGACGAGGCGGCCGACCCGGCCCGGGAACAGCTCGGCGTACGTGGCGCCGAGGAACGTGCCGTACGAAGCCCCCACGTAGCTGAGCTTCTCGTCGCCGAGCACCGCCCTCAGGATGTCCATGTCACGGGCCGTCTCGACCGTGGAGACGTGCGGCAGGATCGTCCCCGACTTCTTCGCGCAGCCGGCCGAGAACTCCTTGAAGGCCGCGCTCAGCGCGTTGACCTCCGCGCTGTCGTCGGGCGTCTGGTCGACCTGCGTGAACGTGTCCATCTGGGGACCCGTCAGGCACTCGACCGGCTCGCTGCGCTCGACTCCGCGCGGGTCGACGGCCACCATGTCGTAGCGGGCGCGGACGGGTGCGGGGTAGCCGACGCCCGCGTACCCCTCGAGGTAGCCGACGGCGGAGCCGCCGGGGCCGCCCGGGTTGACCAGGAGCGAACCGAGCCGCTTGCCGGGGCCGGTCGCCCGGGCACGCGAGACGGCCAGGTCGATCTGCTCCCCGCCCGGCTTCGCGTAGTCCAGCGGCGCGCGCAGGGTGGCGCACTGGAAGCTCGTGACGCCGCAGTCACGCCATGTCAGCTTCTGGGAGTAGTACGTCTTCAGGGCCTCGGGCGAGGCGGCGGCCGCGGCCGCCGGGGCCGAATGGGCCGACGGGGCGGCCGATGGCGTGCGGGACGCCGCCGCGTCGCTTCCGCCCGAGCAGCCGGAGAGGATCAGCCCGGCGGCCGCCAGGGCCGTGGCGGACGTACGGAGCAAACGCCTGGAGTCCATTCCCGGAGCGTATCCGGAGCGGTACGCACCGTGTCCAATCGGATGTCGCGGACATCCTTCCCAGTCCCGAACCCAGTCCCGAAACCCAGACCGAGCCCGAACCCAGTCCCGGACCTAGCCCGAACCCAGTCCCGAACCCAGTCCCGGACCTAGCCCCGGAGCGCCATCGTCATCGCCTCCACCGCGAGCAGCGGAGCCACGTTCCGGTCGAGGGCCTCGCGGCAGGCCAGGACCGCCTCGATACGCCGGAGGGTGCGCTCCGGCGTGGTGTCGCGGGCGATCCGCTCCAGCGCGTCCCGCACGTCCGTGTTGGCGAGGGCGCTGCGCGAACGCAGCTGGAGCGCCAGGACATCGCGGTAGAAGCCCGTCAGGTCGGTGAGCGCGAGGTCCAGGCTGTCGCGCTGCGTACGCGTTCTCCGCCGCTTCTGCCGCTCCTCCAGCTCCTTCATCGCCCCGGCCGTGCCGCGTGGCATCCGCCCGCCCTGCGCCGCGCCGAGCGCCGCCTTCAGGTCCTCGGTCTCCTTGACGTCGACCTCCTCCGCGACCTGCTTCGCGTCCTCGGCGGCCGCGTCCACCAGCTCCTGGGCGGCCTTGAGGCAGCCGCCGACGTCCTCGACCCGCAGCGGCAGCTTGAGGACGACGGACCGGCGCGCGCGGGCCCGCTCGTCGGTGGCGAGCCGCCGGGCCCGGTCGATGTGCCCCTGGGTGGCGCGGGCGGCGGTGTGTGCCGCCTCGGGGTCGATGCCGTCACGCCGCACGAGCACGTCGGCGACGGCCTCCACGGACGGGGTGCGCAGGGACAGGTGCCGGCAGCGGGAGCGGATCGTGGGCAGCACGTCTTCGAGGGAGGGGGCGCAGAGCAGCCAGACCGTGCGCGGGGCGGGCTCCTCGACGGCCTTCAGGAGGACGTTGCCCGCGCCCTCGGTGAGCCGGTCGGCGTCCTCCAGGACGATGACCTGCCAGCGGCCGCCCGCCGGTGAGAGCTGGGCGCGGCGGACGAGGGAGCGGGTCTCCTTCACACCGATGGAGAGCAGGTCCGTACGGACGATCTCCACGTCTGCGTGGGTGCCGACGAGGGTCGTGTGGCAGCCGTCGCAGAAGCCGCAGCCCGGCGCGCCGCCCAGGGCGCGGTCGGGGCTCACGCACTGCAGCGCGGCGGCGAACGCCCGCGCCGCGGTCGCCCGCCCGGACCCCGGCGGGCCGGTGAACAGCCAGGCGTGGGTCATCTTCGAGCCCTCGGGGTCGGGGCCTCCGGCGGCATGGGCGGTCACGAGCGCGTCGGCGTCCCGCGCGGCCGCGGCGAGCTGCTCCTCGACCTTCGCCTGTCCGACCAGGTCGTCCCATACGGCCATGTCTGCCCCTCCTCAGGTACGCCCTCCATTGTGGGGCAGTCCTCTGACAACCCCCGCCGGGCGGAGAGAGGGCCGCACGCCGGATGCCGGATGCCGACCGGATGCCGACCGGATCAGGCCTCGGCGCGGGGAGCCGAGGGTCAGCGGCGGTGCCGGGGGGTCAGCGGCGGTGCCGGGGGGTCAGCGGCGGCGCCGGGGGCCCTCGTCCTCGTCGTCGTGCGGGCCGAACAGTTCGTCCGCGAGCGTCGGCAGATCGTCGAGCGGGGTCTCCTCCGCCCAGTCGGAGCGGCGGCGGGGCCGGCCGTTCTCGTCGAGCTGAGGCAGCTCACGGGTCCGGTCGTTCGCGCCCTGCGGCTGCTGCCGAGCGGGCCGCGCGTCCCGGAAGATGCCCTGCGGCACCCGGTCGGCCGGGTCGGACGCCGAGGTGTCCCGTACGGGAGGCAGCACGGCGGTCGCCTCGGTGTCCTTCTCGGTCCGGGTGCGCTTCTCCGTCCCGGTGGCCTGTACGGCGGGCAGGACGGCCGTCTCGTCGGCGCCGCGTGTCTCACGGACCTGGGGCAGGACGGTGGTCTCCGCCTCCGGCTTCGTGATCTTCACGATCGGCGTGGCGACGGTGATCTCGTCGGGCGAAACGGTCGGAGCGTCCGGCTTCCGGTCCTGTCGCGGATCCGTCGGCGCGGCCGCCGTCCGCGGGTCGGCCGTCACCCCCGCGTCCGGCTTCACGATCGGCGTCGGCTGGGTGACCTCGTTCGCCGAGAGTTCGACCGCCGCGGCCGTCTCCCGAGCGGCCTCGGCCTCTGCCGCGGCCTTCGCCTCGGCGGCCGCCCTGGCCTCGGCCGCCGCCTTCCTCTCGGCCGCCGCCCGCTCCCGGGCGACCTTCGCCGCCTCGGCCCGCTGGGCCGCGGCCAGTTCCGCGGCAGCCCGCTCGGCCGCCGCCCGCTCCGCCGCCGCCTTGGCGGCCGCCTCGGCCGCGATCTTCTCGGCGGCGGCCTTCGCCGCGGCCTCCTCCGCCGCCTTCGCGGCAGCCGCGGCCTCGGCCATCCGGCGGGCCTCCTCGGCGCGGAGCAGGGCCTCTTCCGCCTTGCGCTGCTTCTCCAGGCGGCGTTCCTCCGCCTCGGCCCGCAGCCGGGCCTCTTCCTCGGCCTCCTTGCGGAGTCGTTCCTGCTCCTCCAGGCGGGCCTTCTCCTCGGCCGCGAGCCGCCTGCGCTCCTCCTCGGCGGCGGCTTCGGCGGCGATCCGGGCCTCCTCGGCCTTGCGCCGGGCCTCCTCCGCCTGCCGTTCGGCCTCCAGGCGGCGCGCCTCTTCCTCCTCGCGCCGCTTGCGCTCCTCCTCCTCGGCACGGAGCTTGGCGAGCTGCTCCTGGCGCTCGCGCTCCAGGCGCTCCTCCTCGGCCTTGCGGGCGGCCTCCTCCTCGGCGCGGCGGCGCGCGTCCTCCTCGGCCTTCCGGCGGGCCTCCTCGACGGCCTTCACCTCGGCCTCGGAGAGCGGCAGCATCCGGTCGAGCCGGTGGCGTACGACGGTGGTGACGGCCTCGGGCTCCTGGCCGGCGTCGACGACGAGGTAGCGGCTGGGGTCGGCGGCGGCGAGGGCGAGGAATCCGGCCCGTACGCGCGCGTGGAACTCCGGCGGCTCGGACTCCAGGCGGTCGGGCGCCTCGGTGAACCGTTCCCGCGCGGTCGCCGGGGAGACGTCGAGGACCACGGTCAGGTGCGGGACGAGCCCGTCGGTCGCCCAGCGCGAGATACGGGCGATCTCGGTCGGGGACAGGTCACGGCCCGCGCCCTGGTAGGCGACGGACGAGTCGATGTACCGGTCGGAGAGGACGATGGCGCCCCGCTCCAGGGCGGGCCGGACCAGGGAGTCGACGTGTTCGGCACGGTCGGCCGCGTACAGCAGGGCCTCGGCGCGGTTCGAGAGCCCCGCCGACGACACGTCGAGGAGGATCGAGCGGAGGCGCTTGCCGATGGGGGTGGCGCCGGGTTCGCGGGTGACGACGACCTCGTGGCCCTTGGCCCGGATCCACTCGGCGAGTGCCTGGACCTGGGTGGACTTGCCGGCTCCGTCGCCGCCCTCCAGCGCGATGAAGAAGCCGGTCGGGGAGGGCGCCTGCACGGGGTCGGAGCCGCGCAGCGCGTCGCGCAGGTCGCGGCGGAGCGGGACGCCCGCCCGGTCGTCGGTCTTCGCGAGGACGAGCGCGGCGACCGGCAGCAGCAGGGCGCCGATGAGGGCGAGCGTGAAGGCGGCGCCGCCGTGCGCGAAGACGAAGTCGCCGGAGGCGAGGCGGTGCGGTCCGATCGCGGCGGCGAGCAGCGGCGCGGCGAGCGCGCCGATCGCCATGCCGACGCGGGCGGTGGCCTGGAGGTGTTCGGTGGTCCGGGCCCTGCGGGGCTCCTCGGTCTCCTGGTCGACGAGGGTGTGGCCGGTGTTCGCGGCGACTCCCGCCGCGTATCCGGCGAGGGCGGCGAGGAACAGCACGGTCGCCGTGTCCGGTACCAGGCCCATCGCGATCAGCGCGACCCCGGTGACGGCGGTCACGAGTGCGAGCAGCCGACGGCGGGACAGGACGGGCAGGACGGAGCGGGCGGTCCGGATGCCGACGGCGGTGCCACCGCTGAGCGCGAGGATCAGCAGCGCGTACGTGACGGGGCCGCCGCCCAGGTCGTACGCGTGGAGTACGGCGACGGACGCGGCCGCGGCGATGGCCCCGGCGATGGTGGCGCAGGTCAGGACGAGCAGCGACAGGGCTCCCGTGCGGCCCTTCTCTGCGCTTCCCACGGCGCCCTTCTCGGTGCTTCCAGCGGCGCCCTTCTCTGCGCTTGCCGCGCCGCTCTTCTCGGCAGCCGGCCGGCGCAGGCCCTCCAGGGGCGAGCGAGGCCGCGGCGTCTCCCCGCCGGGCAGCGCCATCGCGTACAGCACGGTGACGGAGGCGGCGAAGAGGCCGGCGGCGACGTACGAGCCGAGGGCGGCCTGGTGCAGCGAGAACCAGTCGATCCCGGTGCCGAGCAGATCGCCGATCAGTGTGGCGACGAGCAGCACGGCGGCCGCGGCCGGGACGGCGAGGAAGCCGGTGCGCTGGGAGAGCCGGCGCAGCGCGCCGAGGTGGTCGGGCAGCGGCCGTACGGCCCCGCCCTCGATCGGCGGGGCGGGCAGCAGCGCGGGCGCGGCGCCCTCGCGGCAGATCGTCCAGAGCCGCTCGGCCGCACCGGTGACGAAGACGGTGCCGAGCAGGTACCAGAGGGCGCTGTCGGGGGTCCAGTCGATCCACAGCGGTGCGATGACGAGCAGCGCGATCCGGATGCCGTCGGCGCCGATCATGGTCCAGCGCCGGTCGAGCGCGCCTCCGGGACCGGTGAGCGCGGTCAGCGGGCCGAGGAGGACGGCCCCGAAGAGGACCGAGGCGAGCAGGCGGGCGCCGACGACGGCGGCCACGGCGAACGCGGCACCCCGGTAGCCGCCTCCGAACGCGCCCTCGGACACGGCCGCCTGGAGGCCGAGGAGGACGAGGACGAGCAGGGCGAGCGCGTCGCCGGTACTGCCGACGAGTTGAGCGCTCCACAACCTGCGCAGCGGCTGATGGCGCAGGAGAGCGCGTACGGCACGCTCCCTGGAATCCGCGACGAGTGCGGCGTCGGAATCGCCGAGGCGGTCTGGCTGCTCTGCTCGCGTCATCCGTCCACCCTATCCGGACGGCCTTGCTCCCCGCGGCCTCCGCCCGAACATCCGGACGAGCCTGTGACAGGACGAACGGGAGAACGAACGGTGGGGGTGGAGGCACCTGCCTCCACCCCCACCGTTCTCGTTCTCGGAAGGACTGCTCCTTCTCGGAAGAACTACTCCGGCTTCGCCGCCGCCGTCTTCTTCGCGGCGGTCGTCTTCTTGGCCGTCGTCGTCTTCTTCGCGGCCGTCTTCTTGGCGGTCGTGGTCTTCTTCGCCGCCGTCTTCGTGGCCGTCTTCTTCGCGGTGGTGGCCTTCTTGGCCGGGGCCTTCTTGGCGGTCTTCTTCGCCGGTCCCTTGGCCCGCTTCTCCGCGAGGAGCTCGTAACCGCGCTCCGGCGTGATCGTCTCCACGCTGTCGTCGGTCCGCAGGGTGGCGTTGGTCTCGCCGTCCGTCACGTACGGGCCGAAGCGCCCGTCCTTGACGACCACGGGCTTCTCGCTGACCGGGTCGGTGCCCAGCTCCTTCAGCGGCGGCTTGGCCGCGGCCCGGCCCCGCTGCTTCGGCTGGGCGTAGATCGCGAGCGCCTCGTCGAGGGTGATCGTGAAGAGCTGCTCCTCCTCGGTGAGCGACCGCGAGTCCGTGCCCTTCTTCAGGTACGGGCCGTAGCGGCCGTTCTGCGCGGTGATCTCGACGCCCTCGGCGTCCGCGCCGACGACCCTGGGCAGGGACATCAGCCGGAGCGCGTCCTCCAGGGTGACGGTGTCGAGGCTCATCGACTTGAAGAGGGAGGCCGTGCGCGGCTTCACCGCGTTCTTGCCGGTCTTCGGGGTGCCCTCGGGCAGGATCTCCGTGACGTACGGGCCGTAGCGGCCGTCCTTCGCGACGATCTGGTTGCCGCTGACCGGGTCGGCGCCCAGCTCGAAGTCGCCGCTCGGCTTGGCGAGCAGTTCCTCGGCGAGCTCGACGGTCAGCTCGTCGGGTGCGAGCTCCTCGGGGACGTCGGCGCGCTGGTGGCCCTCGGCCTCCTTCTCGCCGCGCTCGACGTACGGGCCGTAGCGGCCGACGCGGAGCACGATGTCGTTGCCGACGGGGAAGGAGGAGATCTCCCGCGCGTCGATGGCGCCGAGGTCGGTGACGAGCTCCTTGAGACCGCCGAGGTGGTCGCCGTCGCCGTTGCCGGCGTCCGCCGCACCGCCGGAGGCGGCCGTACCGCCTTCGCCGGCCCCGAAGTAGAAACGCTTCAGCCACGGCACGGACTGGGCCTCACCGCGCGCGATGCGGTCGAGGTCGTCCTCCATCCGGGCGGTGAAGTCGTAGTCGACGAGCCGCCCGAAGTGCTTCTCCAGGAGGTTGACGACGGCGAAGCTCAGGAAGGACGGCACGAGGGCCGTGCCCTTCTTGAAGACGTAGCCGCGGTCGAGGATCGTGCCGATGATCGACGCGTACGTCGACGGGCGGCCGATCTCGCGCTCTTCCAGCTCCTTGACCAGCGAGGCCTCGGTGTAACGGGCCGGCGGCTTGGTCGCGTGGCCGTCCACCGTGATCTCGTCGGCGGTCAGCGCGTCGCCCTGGGCGACCTGCGGCAGGCGCCGCTCGCGGTCGTCGAGCTCCGCGTTCGGGTCGTCGGCGCCTTCGACGTACGCCTTCATGAAGCCGTGGAAGGTGATGGTCTTGCCGGACGCGCTGAACTCGGCGTCCCGGCCGTCGGAGGCCCGGCCGCCGATCTTCACGGTGACCGAGTTTCCGGTCGCGTCCTTCATCTGGGAGGCGACGGTCCGCTTCCAGATCAGCTCGTACAGCCGGAACTGGTCGCCGGTCAGGCCGGTCTCCGCCGGGGTGCGGAAACGATCACCCGAAGGGCGAATCGCCTCGTGCGCCTCCTGCGCGTTCTTGACCTTGCCCGCGTAGACGCGCGGCTTCTCCGGCAGGTAGTCGGCGCCGTACAGCTGCGTGACCTGCGCCCGCGCCGCCGAGACGGCGGTGTCGGAGAGGATCGTGGAGTCCGTACGCATGTAGGTGATGAAGCCGTTCTCGTACAGCTTCTGCGCCACCTGCATGGTCGCCTTCGCACCGAAGCCCAGCTTGCGGCTCGCCTCCTGCTGGAGGGTGGTGGTCCGGAAGGGGGCGTACGGGGAGCGGCGGTACGGCTTCGACTCGACCGAGCGCACCGCGAACGCGGTGTCGGCGAGCGCGGCGGCCAGGGCGCGGGCGTTCGTCTCGTCCAGGTGGAGGACGCTCTCGCTCTTCAGACGGCCGTCGGCGCCGAAGTCACGACCCTGCGCGACCCGCTTGCCGTCGACCGCCGCGAGGCGCGCGACCAGCTGCGACGGGTCGGAGGCGTCGCCGGTGCGGCCGGTGGCGAAGGTGCCGGTGAGGTCCCAGTACTCGGCGGAGCGGAAGGCGATGCGCTCGCGCTCCCGCTCGACGACGAGGCGGGTGGCCACCGACTGGACGCGGCCCGCCGACAGCTTCGGCATGACCTTCTTCCACAGGACCGGCGAGACCTCGTAGCCGTACAGCCGGTCGAGGATACGGCGGGTCTCCTGGGCGTCGACCATGCGCTGGTTCAGCTCGCGCGGGTTGGCGACGGCCTCGCGGATCGCGTCCTTGGTGATCTCGTGGAAGACCATCCGGTGGACCGGGACCTTGGGCTTCAGGACTTCCTGGAGGTGCCACGCGATGGCCTCGCCCTCGCGGTCCTCATCGGTGGCGAGGAAGAGCTCGTCGGATTCGGCGAGGAGCTCCTTGAGCTTCCTGACCTGAGCCTTCTTGTCGGCATTGACGACATAGATGGGCTGGAAGTCGTGCTCGACGTCGACGCCGAGGCGGCGCACCTCGCCGGTGTACTTCTCGGGCACCTCGGCGGCGCCGCTGGGAAGGTCCCGGATGTGCCCGACGCTCGCCTCGACGACGTAGCCGGGGCCGAGGTAGCCCTTGATCGTCTTCGCCTTGGCAGGCGACTCGACGATGACGAGTCGGCGGCCGCCGTGTGCGGCTTCGCTGGTCGGGGACAACTTCGCTCTTCTCTCCGGATCGACACTCTCTGGCACGTACGGCGCTGGCACGCACGGCAGCGGCACGGACGGTGACGCTCCCGTCGCTGCGGAGTGTGACGGTACAACCCGCCCCCGTGTCAAACGGCGAAAGCCCGCAACGGCCACTCGAACGGTAACCCGAGTCCTGGCATTCCTGCCGCCCGGACTCCCGGTCGGGCGGGGCGCGACATGATCGCGACGGGATCGGGAGAGGTGCCCGGGAGGGGTCAGAGGCGGCCGAAGCACCAGACGCCGAGGGCGAGGAAGGCGGCGCCGAAGAGGCTCGTCAGCGCGACGGCGGCACGCGGGGCGACCCCGTGGGCGACGGGCTGACGGTGCAGTGTCCGCACGGCGGTCCACAGCAGCAGCGCGCCTCCGAACAGCGTGAACGCCGCCCCCGCGAAGATCGCCGGCCCGCTCTCCATGCCCGTACCCCGTTCCGTTCACGTGCGGTGTTGGTCTCCCGCAGCCGAGGCTGGCACCTCCCGGCGTCCTGGGTGCGAATTCCGGGTGAACGACGCGGAGCATCCCGAACGGTTTCACGAAGATGGCCGGTAGTGACCCACTCCTCACTTCTCGTACGTCTCGTACGTCTCGCCCTTCTCGCCTCTCGCCTCTCGCCTCTCGCCTCTCGCCCTCCTCTTCCGTCACATCGTGTCGAGGGTGGCCCGGCGCCGGCTGCCCCGCTCGAAGAGACCGAGCAGGACGACGGCGAGCAGCCCCCAGCCGGCGCCCACGGCGAGCTCGGCCCCGAGCAGGGATCCGTCGAGACCGGCGCCGGCGGTCAGCCCGCGCGCCGCGTCCGCCGCGTGGGTGAGCGGCAGCAGCTCGCCGGCGGCCCGCATCCACTCCGGCAGCGTCTCCCGGGGTACGGCCGCGCCGGTCAGCAGGAGCAGTACGGAACTGGCCACGTTCGACACCAGGAACACGTCACGGAAGCGGAGCCCGAGCGCGCCCAGCGCGAGCCCGAACGCCGAGCAGGCGCCGGCCGCGGCGAGCAGCACCAGACCGAGACCGGGCAGCGCCCCGGCGGGCACGGGCAGCCCGAGGACGAGCGAGGCGGCCGTGAGCACGAAGGCGCTGACGAACAGCCCGTTGAGCACGTACGGCAGGGCACGCCCGAGCCACAGCGGGACCCGGTGCCGGGGCGAGAGCAGGACCGCGCCGAGCGTGCCGTACCGGCGCTCGTTGGCGACGGCCATCGTGCCGCCGTACACGCAGGAGGCGGAAGCCGCGAGGACGGCGTTCCCCACGAGGTGGAAACGGTCGTCGGCGACCCCCAGTTCCCTGCCCAGGTAGACGAAGAAGAACACCTGGAGAAGCGGCCCGACCAGCAGGGTTCCGATGAACATCGGCGGGGTCGTCCAGTTGAAGAGCGCCCGGTAGGAGATCGCCCCGCCGACGACGACGAGCCGCGCGGTACCGAGGAAACGGAACATGTGTGTCGGGCCTTTCGGGATTCGGGTTTTCAGGTTTTGCGTGCGGGGTTCGGGCTTCGGGGTTCGGGCTTCGGGTTTCGGGCTTCGGGTTTCGGGCTTCGGACGGGGGCTCAGGTGAGGGCGAGGGTGGCGGCGGCGCGCGCCCGGCGCTCCACCCGCCCGAGGACGAGGACGGCGGCCAGGGCGTACCCGGCCCCGAGCACGGCGGCGGTGAGCAGCGGCGTGAGCACGTCGCCGCCGGAGGTCGCCGCGTGCACGGCCCGCGCGCCCCAGGTCGTGGGCAGCGCCCAGGAGACCGGATGGGTCCAGGCGGGCAGCACGGTGATGGGCACGAGCAGCCCGGACAGCAGCCAGACGGGGGTGTCGAGCGGGTTGGCGAGCGCGTTGGCGTTGCGCAGCAGGACGAAGGTGGCGGCGAGCAGGAGCCCGGTCATGCCGAGCGCGAGGACGCACACCGGGACGGCGACCAGGAAGAGCAGCGGGTGCGCGAAGTCCAGCGGAACGTCGAAGAGCAGCACGCCCCACAGGAGCGTCGCGCCCATCGCGTACGTGCCGATGACGGCGGTCGCGAGGGTGATCGGGAGCAGGACGAGCGCGAGCGGCGTCGGCGCGACGACCAGGGTCTCCAGCGTGCCGAGCCAGCGCTGGTTCTGCACCGCGCCGCCCGAACCGAAGAGCACCGAGCCCCAGATGCCCATGAGTCCGGCCCCGACGGAGGCGGTGAGCAGCCGGTCGGGGTCTCCGGCGGCGCGGAACAGATGGACGGCGAGGGTCGCGTAGACGAGGGGGACGAGGACGGCGAAGGTGATCTCGATCGGGGAGCGCGACATGTACGAGACGTGCGTACGCACCCCGACGAGGATCAGTCGCGGAACGCGCCTGAGGAGGGCGGTGTCGACGTTCACCCCGACACCACCTCCGCCACGGCACCGCCCGCCGCCTCCTCCACGATCGCGATGTAGGCGTCCTCCAGGGAGGGTTCGCGGCTCGTGACCCGGCCGATCCGTACGCCGTCGAGCGCGGTGAGGACCGGTCCGTGCAGCTCCGCGGCCCCCCGCCCGGTCTGCACGGTCACGGTCTGCAGCGCGCCCCGGTCGTCGGCGGACACACCCCGCACGCCCGGGACCCGCCGCAGCCGGTCGAGCCGCTCCTCGTCCACGCCGTACGCCTCGATCTCCAGCACGTCCCGTTCCCGCACGAGGGACTTGAGGCTGTCGGGGGTGCCGAGGGCGCGGATCCGGCCGCCCGCGATGACGGCTATCCGGTCGCAGAGCTCGTCGGCCTCGGCCATGTAGTGGGTGGTGAGGAGGACGGTCGTACCGGCGGCGGCCAGGTCGGCGACCGTGCGGCGCAGGTCGCGGGCGGCGACGGGGTCGACACCGATGGACGGCTCGTCGAGGAAGAGCACCTCGGGGCGGTGGAGCAGACCGCGGGCGATGTGGAGGCGCTGCCGCATGCCGCGCGAGTAGCCCTCGACGCACTCCTTCTCCCGGCCCAGGAGGCCGACCAGGTCGAGGAGTTCGGCGATGCGGCGCTTCTGCTCGCGGGCGGGGACGCCGTACAGCTCGGCGAAGTAGCGGAGGTTGTCGAGTGCGGAGAGCCGGTCGTACAGGCCCCGGTCGCCGCCGAAGACGTACCCGATCCGACGGCGTACGGCGACGGGGTCACGGGCCACGTCGTGGCCGAACACCCGGGCCGTGCCGGAGGTCGGCAGGAGCAGGGTGTTGAGCATCTTGATGGTGGTGGTCTTCCCGGCGCCGTTGGGCCCCAGGAGGCCGAACAGCTCCCCCGGGGCCACGTCGAACGTGACCCCCCGGACGGCCTCGGTCTCGGTCCGCCGGGACTTCGGCCACCCGGTCCTGCTGGTGTAGGTGCGGCGCAGCGCGTCCGCCTCGATTGCGAGCATGCGCCGGACGGTAGGAGCCCGCGGAGGGGTGGGGCCATCGATTCGGGAGCCCCCGAATCGTCAGGCCACGGCCGTCTCTCGAACCCGGACGGGGCTCATGCCAGCGCGTGCAGCACGTCGAGGCTCACGCCACCGCGCGCAGCACGCCCTCCCCGGCGAGCAGCGCGAGCAGTGAACGGCCGGTGTCCGTCAGCTGGTAGTACACCGAGCGTCCGACCCGGTGCCGGGTCACGACACCCGCCTCCGCGAGCACCGAGAGGTGCTCGGAGACCGTGCTGGGTGCGAGGCCGAGGCGGTCGGCGAGGCCGGCCGTGGTCAGCGGCCCGCCCAGCTCGCGCAGGACCGCCGCCCGGCCCCGGCCGAGCATCAGCCCGAGCCGGTCCTCGGCGACGGGCTCGGGCGGTTCGCGCAGGGCGGCGGCGCCCCGGGCCTGGAAGGTGACCGCGAACACCTCGGGATCGTCCGTCGAGTACAGCCGGCAGCCCTCGGCGAAGACCAGCGGCACGAGAACGAGCCGCCGCTCTCCGGGCGCGTACTCCGCCTCGATGTACTTGGTCAGTTCGAGTACGGGAGGCTCCCACCGCGCCCGCGACTCCAGGCCGGTGAACAGCGCGTCGATCCCCTCGGTCGCGAACGTCCGGGCGCGGACGAGCACTTCGTCCTCGACGAGTCGCCGCATCGTCGGCCAGTACGGTTCGATCGCGCCCTCCCAGTAGGCCCCGTACGCGTCGGCGAGCGCCGCGCAGGCGGCCTCCGGGTCCTTCAGATACGGCCGCAGGAAGGGCGCGTCGGCCATGCCGGGGTAGCAGACGGCCGCCTGTTCGCGGACGAACGCCGGGTCGGTGGCCCGCAGCAGGGCGAGTTCCTCCTGGACATGGACCGTGCCGACGGGGCGGGGCAGCAGGAAGTCGGAGACCACGTACCGCTCCTCGGCGAACAGGTCCCACAGCGGCCGGAGCCGGTCGTCCTCGCGCCACACCTCCCGGGCCTGCCCGACCCACTCCTGGTACGGCCAGGAGGGGCGGCGGTGCGGCAGCGCGAGGTGCATCGAGCAGAACGCGTCCCGCAGCGGGCTGATCGCGATCCGGGTCGCCCCGAGCGAGGCCTCGTCCAGCTCGATCCGTATCAAGCCCGGTCCTCCCCGGAAACGCCCTCCGCGGAGGCCTCGTCCCCGACGGGCAGCAGGAAGCCCTCTTCCACCAGCAGTCGGATCGCCTGCGGGGTGCGGTCCCGCAGTATCACCGGGTCCTCGCCCATCAGCTGCCCGATCGCGTCGAGGATGCGGCCCGCGCTGAGGGTGCCGTCGCAGACCCCGGCGAACCCGGCGCCGACGTGGTCGACCCTGGTGGCGCGGCGCATGCCCCGGTTCTGCCGGAGCACGACGTGCTCGGGGTCCTCGGCGCCGGGAAGCCCGACCTGCTCCTGCACCACCTCGGGCGCGAGCGTGAACCGGTCGGCGAGCAGCGCGGCGTCGTCGCGGGCGCGCAGATAGTCCTGGCGCTCGAAGTGGGCGCGGACGGTGGGGCCGAGGGGCTGCTCGACGGGGTGCGGCCACTCCTCGACGAGGATCGACGGCTCGACGGAGCCGGAGGCCAGGGCCTCGTTCCGCCGGATCGTGATCCAGCCGAAGCCCACCGCGCGCGTCTTGCGGGCCTCGAACTCGTCGAGCCAGCGCCCGTACGCCTCGCCGTACGCGTCCGGGTCGCCGCGGTGGTCGCCACTGTCCCGCAGCCAGAGCTCGGCGTACTGGGTGATGTCCTGGACCTCGCGCTGCACGATCCACGCGTCGCAGCCCGCGGGCACCCAGGACCGCAGCCGGTCCTGCCACTCCTCGCCCTCGACGTGCTGCCAGTTGGCGAGGAACTGGGCGTATCCGCCGTCGTTGAGCCGCTCGCCCGCCTCCTGCACGAGCGTGCGGCACAGGTCGTCGCCACCCATCCCGCCGTCCCGGTAGGTGAGCCGGGCGCCGGGGGAGATCACGAACGGCGGGTTGGAGACGATCAGGTCGTACGTGTCCCCGTCGACCGGCTCGAAGAGCGAGCCCGTGAGCAGCTCGGCCTCCCGGGCCCCGGAGAGCGCGAGCGTGAGCCGTGTGAAGTCCAGGGCACGCGGGTTGAGATCGGTGGCGGTGACCAGGGTGGCGTGCTGTGCGGCGTGCAGCGCCTGGATGCCGGAGCCTGTGCCGAGGTCGAGCGCGGAGGACACCGGCGTACGGACCGTGATGCCGGCGAGCGTGGTGGAGGCGCCGCCGACACCGAGGACGACCCCCTCCTCCTTCGTCCCGATCCCGCCGGCTCCGCCGACGGCGCAGCCGAGGTCGGAGACGATGAACCAGTCCTCGCCGTCGGGCCCGCCGTACGGCCGGATGTCGACCGTCGCGGACACGGTGTCGTCCTCGCGGACCACCCAGCCGTCGGCAAGGGCCTCGTCGAGCGGGAGCGCGGCGGCGGCCCGCTCGTGCCCGACGGTCTGCTGGAGGAGGAAGAGCCGGACGAGGGTCTCCAGCGGGGAGTCACCGCGGGTGGCGCGCAGCGCGGGCACGGTCTCGCTGCGCGCGAGCGCCGCGTAGGCCGGGGCGCCGAGCAGGTCGAGGAGTCCGTCGGCGGTGAAGTCGGCGGCGAGCAGCGTCTCGCGCAGACGGGCGGCGTGCGCGGGCACCGGGAGGCGGGGAGGAAGGCTGGTCGTACTCACTGCTCCATTGTGACCGCCGCCACCGACAACCGGGCGGCCGACCCGGCGACGGACGGCGGATCGCCGCTCGTCGCCAGGCCTGCCCGGGTGGAATCCCGGGTGGAATCCCGGGTGGGACTACTCCTCGGTCTTGGCCGACGAGGTCTTCTCGGCCGGCTTCGTGGAGGACTTCCCCGAGGGCTCGGAGGAGTCCGAGCCCTTGGCGGAGGAGCCCGAGGCGGTGGATCCGGGCTTCGGAGCCGCCGAGCCGGAGGCCTTCGGCGGGGTCGAGGCCGTGGGCTTCTGGCAGCCGGGCTGCTTGGCCATCGCCTGGCCCAGCTCGCCCTCCTCCAGCTTGGACAGGGCGTTCTGGTCCATCTTCTCGATCTTGGTCAGACCGTCCGCGACGCCCTGGAGGCCGTCCGCGAACTTCTGCTGGTTCGTCGGGTCCAGCGCGTCGACCTGCTTCTTGAGGCCCTCGTACGCCACCGCGGTCGCGTTGAGCTCCTTGATCGCGTCCTGCTGGACCTTCTCGCCGTTCTCGACGGGCGGGGCGCCCGCGCTCTCGACGGCCTTGGCGAGTGCCCGGTCCGCGTTGGCGATGTCCTGGAACGCCTTCGAGTCGGCGGCCTGGATCTCGGCGGGCTTGCTGTCCGCGGCCGTCGAAATGATGATCTGGTGGGCGTCGGCCCGCTTCTGGATCTGAGGCTTCGCCTGGTCGCAGAACGTCTTCGCCCAGTCGTCCACCTTGTTGCCCTCGTCGTCGCTGCAACCGGACAGCGCGAGCACGAGTACCGCGCCGCCGGACAGTGCGGCCGCAAGCTTCTTGTTCACCGGATCGGTCCCTTCCAAGGCTCTCGGCCCCGGAACATACACGCCGAACGGGCTACTTCCACCTTTCGTACGACGGATTCACCCCGTATTGCAGTCTTTTGAACCAAGGGAGAGACCGCTCACGCACCCCGGACGCGCCCGGAAATGAGACGGACACCACGTCGGACACCATGCCGGACACCATGTCAGGACACCGTCACGGAACGCTTCTTGGAGACCCGCACGGCAGCGATGACGACGAGCAGCGCGACCCCCGCGACCGCCGCGCGAAGACCGGCGCTGGCATCGCCCCCGTAACTGAACCGCACGACCGCCGGGGCGATGAGCAGCGCGACCAGGTTCATCACCTTCAGGAGCGGGTTGATCGCCGGCCCCGCCGTGTCCTTGAACGGGTCGCCGACCGTGTCCCCGATGATGGTCGCCTCGTGTGCCTCGCTGCCCTTGCCGCCGTGGTTCCCGTCCTCGACCAGCTTCTTCGCGTTGTCCCAGGCGCCACCGGAGTTGGCGAGGAACACCGCCATCAGCGCACCCGTACCGATCGCGCCGGCGAGGTACGCACCGAGCGGGCCGACGCCCAGCGCGAAGCCGACCGCGATCGGGGCCAGCACGGCGAGCAGTCCGGGCGTGGCGAGTTCGCGCAGCGCGTCCTTGGTGCAGATGTCGACGACCCGTCCGTACTCGGGCTTCTCGGTGAAGTTCATGATCCCGGGGTGCTCGCGGAACTGCCGCCGCACCTCGTACACCACCGATCCCGCCGACCGGGACACCGCGTTGATCGCGAGTCCGGAGAACAGGAAGACGACCGCCGAGCCGAGGATGAGGCCGAAGAGGTTGTTGGGCTGGGAGATGTCCATCGAGAGTGTCAGCCGGTCCGCCGTCGCGCCGACCTCGGCGACCTCGGCGACCGAGGTCGCGATGGCGTCCCGGTACGAGCCGAACAGCGCCGAGGCGGCGAGTACGGCGGTGGCGATGGCGATGCCCTTGGTGATGGCCTTCGTCGTGTTGCCGACGGCGTCGAGATCGGTGAGGACCTGGGCTCCGGCACCCTGGACGTCCCCGGACATCTCCGCGATGCCCTGGGCGTTGTCGGCGACCGGGCCGAAGGTGTCCATGGCGACGATCACGCCGACCGTGGTGAGCAGGCCCGTACCGGCGAGGGCGACCGCGAACAGCGCGAGCATGATCGAGGAACCGCCGAGCAGGAACGCCCCGTACACGGTGAGCCCGATCAGGATCGCCGTGTACACGGCGGACTCCATGCCGAGGGCCACACCCGCGAGGACGACGGTCGCGGGGCCGGTGAGCGAGGACTTGCCGACGTCCCTGACCGGCCGCCGGCTCGTCTCCGTGAAGTAGCCGGTGAGCTGCTGGATGAGCGCGGCGAGGACGATGCCGAGGGCGACGGCGACCAGGGCCAGGACCCGGGGATCACCGGCGTGGTCGCGGATGCCCGGCTCGGTGACGCCCGCGAGCTCGGCGTAGGACGAGGGCAGATACGCGAACGCGGCGACGGCGACTCCGGCGAGCGAGATCACCGCGGAGACGAGGAAGCCGCGGTTGATCGCGGTCATCCCGCCGCGGTCGGAGCGCCGCGGGGAGACGGCGAAGATGCCGATCACCGCGGTGATCACGCCGATCGCGGGCACGATCAGGGGGAACGTCAGGCCGTGGTCGCCGAAGGCCACCTTGCCGAGGATGAGCGCGGCGACCAGGGTGACGGCGTACGACTCGAAGAGGTCGGCCGCCATGCCCGCGCAGTCGCCGACGTTGTCGCCCACGTTGTCGGCGATGGTGGCCGCGTTGCGGGGGTCGTCCTCCGGGATGCCCTTCTCGACCTTGCCGACCAGGTCGGCGCCGACGTCGGCGGCCTTGGTGAAGATGCCGCCGCCCACGCGCATGAACATGGCGATGAGCGCGGCACCGAGTCCGAATCCCTCCAGGACCTTGGGCGCGTCGGCGGCGTAGACGAGGACGACGCACACGGCCCCGAGCAGCCCGAGGCCGACCGTGCACATGCCGACGACCCCGCCCGTCCGGAACGCGATCCGGGTGGCGCGGTGTGCCACCTCCGTCAGGTTCTTCTCGGGTTCGCCCTCGGCCGGGGTGGCCTCCCGGGCGGCCGCCGCGACCCGCACGTTGGCCCGTACGGCGAGCCGCATGCCGATGTACCCGGTGACCGCCGAGAACAGCGCCCCCACCAGGAAGAACAGGGAACGTCCGGCGCGCTGCGACCAGTTGTCCGCGGGCAGCAGCATCAGCAGGAAGAACACGACGACCGCGAAGACGGCGAGGGTCCGCAGCTGCCGCGCGAGGTAGGCGTTGGCCCCCTCCTGCACGGCGGCGGCGATCTCCCTCATCTTCTCGGTGCCCTCACCGGCCCTGAGCACCTGGCGGACGAGGAGCCGCGCGACGACCAGCGCGGCGAGGGCGACGGCGCCGACGACGTACACGATCGTCCGGTTCCCGCTCGTGAGCACCGCCGCGGCGAGAGAAGTGGGGTCCATGGGGACGGATCATAGGGAGGCAAACCGGCGCATACGGGGATGCCGCAGACCCCCGCGCGGATGCACCAATCCGGCGGGCGGTCCGGGAACGGCCCCTGGACAACGAGAAGAGGCCCTGCGGGGCAGGGCCTCTTCTCGTCGCGCTTCTCGCTGTCGGGACAGCGAGCGTGTACGGGTCAGGACAGGACGTCCGCCGAACTCACCGGCCAGCTCATCCGGATGGTGCCGCCGTCCTCGCCGGCGCTCACCTCGACATCGTCGACGAGCCCGCGGATCACCGCGAGCCCCATCTCGTCCTCACCGTCGGCGTCGTCGAATTCCTCGGCCGGGGCCGCGGCCCGCGCGCCGGGGACACCGGCGGCATCTGCCGCCGCGACCCCCGCACCCGGGACCTCGTCGCCGACTTCGATGGAGAACGTCTTCTCCTCCTCGGTCAGCACGACCCTGATGGGCGTCGTGACGTCGTTGCTGCGGTGCAGCCCGACGGCACGCGAACACGCCTCGCCCACGGCGAGACGCACCTCGTCGAGGACCGCCTCGTCCACGCCGGCCCGGCGCGCGACCGCGGCCGCCACCAGGCGGGCCGTACGGACGTGCTCGGGCTGAGCGCTGAAGCGGAGTTCAACGGTGGCCATGCGAACCCCCTGGGCTCAGTCGACGGCGTTGACGGCCTCGTCGACCGAGGTGTGGATCGGGAACACCTTGGTGAGACCCGTGATCCGGAAAATCTTCAGAATGCGCTCCTGGTTGCAGACCAGACGCAGCGAGCCCTCGTGCGCACGAACGCGCTTCAGGCCGCCGACGAGCACACCGAGGCCCGTGGAGTCGAGGAAGTCCACGCCCTCCATGTCGACAACCAGGTGGTAGCTGCCGTCGTTCACCAACTCGACCAACTGCTCGCGCAGCTTGGGCGCGGTATACACATCAATCTCGCCACCGACCTCGACGACCGTACGGTCGCCACCAGCGCCGGACACATTGCGAGTCGACAGGGACAGGTCCACGGATCCTCCAGCACCTTGCTATCGAACGATCGTCCCCACTGGGTCTCCCGGGCGGAGTCAGGGAACTGATCGCCAGCCGCGATGGCATTCAATCACTTACCAGCAGCCATGCACGACGCCTTGGAAGCATTGTCCGTCATGGCAGTGACACACTCGGTGCCGATGGCCAAGAATCAGCGCCCCCGTCGACCCGCCGGGGACACGGGCAGTCGCCCCTCCCCCGGCATGATCCTCGACCGGCTCTCCTCGGGCGAGAGCCGGGCCGCGCGCATCACTCATACGGAGCACATGCCCGCCCGGGAGGGTCGTCATGCCGTCTGGCCGCACCGCATCCGTCCGGAGGTGATCGCGGCGATCCAGACGGCCGGGATCGAGCACCCCTGGGCGCATCAGGCGGAGGCCGCCGAGCACGCCCTGGACGGCGAGTCCGTGGTGATCGCCACCGGAACCGCCTCGGGCAAGTCGCTCGCCTACCTCGCCCCGGTCCTGAGCACCCTCCTGGACGGCTCGGAGGCCCCGAACGGGCGCGGGACCACCGCCCTGTACCTCTCGCCCACCAAGGCCCTCGCCGCCGACCAGCGGCGCGCCGTCCGGGAACTGGCCGCCCCGCTCGGCAACCGGATCCGCCCCGCCGTCTACGACGGCGACACCCCCGTCGAGGAACGCGAGTGGGTCCGCCAGTACGCGAACTACGTGCTGACCAACCCCGACATGCTGCACCGGGGCATACTCCCCTCCCACCCCAGGTGGGCCTCCTTCCTGCGCTCCCTGCGCTACGTCGTGATCGACGAGTGCCACACCTACCGGGGCGTCTTCGGCTCCCACGTCGCCCAGGTGCTGCGGCGACTGCGCCGGATCTGCGCCCGGTACGGCTCCGAGCCGGTCTTCCTCCTCGCCTCCGCCACCTCGGCCGAACCCGCCCTCGCCGCCGGCCGCCTCACCGGCCTGCAGGTCACCGAGGTCTCCGACGACGCCTCCCCGCGCGGCGAGCTGGTCTTCGCCCTCTGGGAGCCGCCGCTGACCGATCTGCACGGCGAGCGCGGCGCGCCCGTACGCCGCACCGCCACCGCCGAGACCGCGGATCTGCTGACCGACCTGACCCGCCAGGGCGTCCGCTCGGTCGCCTTCGTACGCTCCCGGCGCGGCGCCGAACTGATCTCGGTGATCGCCCAGGAACGCCTCGCCGAGACCGACCGCTCACTGGCCCGCCGGGTCGCCGCCTACCGCGGCGGCTACCTGCCCGAGGAGCGCCGGGCCCTGGAGCGGGCCCTGCACTCCGGCGAGCTCCTCGGCCTGGCCGCCACGACCGCCCTGGAGCTGGGCGTGGACGTCTCGGGCCTGGACGCGGTCTTGATCGCCGGCTACCCGGGCACCCGGGCCTCCCTCTGGCAGCAGGCGGGCCGCGCCGGCCGCTCGGGCGAGGGCGCCCTCGCGATCCTGATCGCCCGCGACGACCCGCTGGACACCTTCCTGGTCCACCACCCGGAGGCGATCTTCGACCAGCCGGTCGAGTCGACCGTCCTGGACCCCGACAACCCCTACGTCCTCGCCCCCCATCTGTGCGCCGCCGCCGCGGAGCTCCCGCTCACCGAACCGGACCTGGCCCTCTTCGGCCCGGCCGTCCCCGACCTGCTGCCCCAGCTGGAGGGCGCCGGCCTGCTGCGCCGCCGCTCCACCGGCTGGTACTGGACGCGCCGCGAGCGGGCCGCCGACCTCACCGACATCCGGGGCGGCGGCGGCAGCCCTGTCCGGATCGTGGAGTCCGGCACCGGCCGGCTGCTCGGCACCGTCGACGAGGCCGCCTCCCACACCGCCGTCCACGAGGGCGCCGTCCACCTCCACCAGGGCCGCAGCTACCTGGTGCGGGAGCTCGACCTCAAGGACTCCGTGGCCCTCGTGGAGGAGGCCGTCCCGCCGTACTCCACCACCGCCCGCGACACCACCTCCATCACCGTCCTGGACACCGAGACCGAGATCCCCTGGGGAGCCGGCCGCCTCTGCTACGGCTCCGTCGAGGTCACCAACCAGGTCGTCTCCTTCCTGCGCCGCCGCCTGATCACGGGCGAGGTGCTCGGCGAGACCAAGCTCGACCTCCCGCCCCGTACCCTGCGCACCCGGGCCGTGTGGTGGACGGTCACCGAGGACCAGCTCGACGCCGCCCGGATCACCCCGGAGATCCTCGGGGGCGCCCTGCACGCCGCCGAGCACGCCTCCATCGGCATGCTGCCGCTCTTCGCCACCTGCGACCGCTGGGACATCGGCGGGGTCTCCGTACCGCTCCATCCCGACACCCTGCTGCCCACCGTCTTCGTGTACGACGGCCACCCGGGAGGCGCGGGCTTCGCCGAGCGCGCCTTCCACACGGCCCGGGCCTGGCTGACGGCCACCCGAGAGGCCATCGCCTCCTGCGAGTGCGAGGCGGGCTGCCCGTCCTGCATCCAGTCCCCGAAGTGCGGCAACGGCAACGACCCCCTCCACAAGCGCGGCGCGGTCCGCCTCCTCACGGAAATCCTGCGGGAGGCGCCGGAGGCCCCGCCCGCGACCTGATCTGCGGCCGGTAGGGGCCACGTACGGCCCGGGCGGTCACCTCGGCGATCTCACCCCGCACCGCGCATCCCACCAGCTCGGCGCCCTGCGCGGCGGCCACCCGGGAGGCGGCGGCACAGGCCTCGGCCTCGCCCCACAGCGCCCGGTCGGCAGCGGCGAGCGCCGCCAGGTCGGCCGCCCCACCGGCCCGGTGCCGGGCCGCCACCGCCTGCCCGAGCGCGAGCACCGCCCCGAACACCACACACAGCGCACAGGCCGCGAACGCCACCCACACGGTCGCCGCACCCCGGTCGCTCCGAAGGGCTGTACGGCGCCCACCCCGGGCCCGGACACCCCCGGCCCGGACACCCCAGGCTCGGACGCCCCAGGCCCGGACGCTTCGGAAGTCCGCCCGGCGGCCGGCCCGGCCCCGCGTCTCGGCCGTCACGGCGGGCCCCCGTTCTCCGAGGTGTCCGGTGCCGGACCACCGGCCATCGTGTCCTCCGCCAAGGCCGCCGCGTCCGCGCGCAGGGTCAGGCCCATCCCCCGTGGGCCCGGGGCCGCCGCCTCCACGGTCACCCGCCACAACTCCCCCGACCGTGTCACCGAGACCCGGGCGCCCTCGGGTGCGGCCGCCCGCGCGGCCGCCTCGGCGGAGGCCACGGGCTCGGAGCGGGCCGCGACGCGTGCCCCCGCCCGCGCCGCGTCCACGCAGCGGATCTGCGCCGCGGCCGCCGCCAGCGCCCAGAGCAGGGTCACCGTGAAGAGGGCGAGGACGGGCAGCACCATCGCCGCCTCCACGGTCACGAAACCCCGGTCAGAACGGCGCATCGAGAGCCTTCCCGATCACCGACTCCAGCGCTCCCGAGACCGCGCCACTGGTCACGATCTTGTACAGCACCGCGGCGAACCCCGCCGCCGCGATCGTTCCCACCGCGTACTCGGACGTGGTCATCCCCGCGTCCCCGCGCGCGGCCGCCCGACGCGCCCGCCACCAACCGCCCATCGCCACCTTGCCGGCCATGCCAACCTCCCCGATCCGTCCTGCTCGTTCGCGTCGTTCTCGTCGTTCGCGTTGTTCTCGTCGTTCTCGTCGTGTCATGTCGCTCACCCGTCCAGAAGGCCCGTCGCCAGGCCGATCACCACCGGGGCCACTCCCACCGCCAGGAAGGCCGGCAGGAAGCAGAGCCCCACGGGCCCACTGATCAGGACCTGCGCGCGGCGCGCCCTGGCCGCCGCCGTACGGGCTCGGGCCGACCGCAGCGCGGCCGCGTGCCGTGCCACGGCCTCCGCCGCGGGCGCCCCCGAGGAACCGGCCCGCTCCATGCAGCGGGCGAGACCCGAGGCGCCCGGTATCGCGCCGAACCTCCGCCACACCTCGGCCGGTTCGCCACCGAGCCGCAGCTCGGCCGCCGTACGGGTCAGGCGCTCGCCCAACGGGCCGCCCAGGGACCGCCCGACGGCCTCCGCCGCCTCCCCGGGCCCGGCTCCGGCCGAGGCACAGGCCGCCAACAGATCCGCGGCCAGCGGAAGATGCCGTGCCGCCTCGTCCTCCGCGTCCGTCGGCGCGGCCGACCCGCTCGTCGTGCCCCGCCGCACCCCTGCGGCCACCAGGACGCCGGCCGCCAGCCCGCCGAACGCCCCGAACAGCACCCAGCCGAGGCCGGCCGCCCCCAGTGGCCCCACCCAGCGCCCCACCCGCTGCGGCATCCGTGGGCGCCGCTTGGGCGGCGGTGGAGCGGGGGCCGGAAGCAGACCTCTCAACCGCCGCCGCATCCCGCGTACCCGTCGCCCGCGCACCAGCTCCCACGCGCCCTGCGCACCCCAGGTCACTGCCAGGAGCACAACTGTCGACAGTCGCAAGACCTCCATCACTGCCGCTCCCCTCCTCGCACGATCCGCGCGGCCCACCACAGCCCGGCCGCCTCCAGAGCCCCGCCCACGACGAGGCAGCCCAGACCCGCCGGTGTGTGCAGCAGCACCCACAGCGGGTCCGCGCCAAGGGCCGCACCAAGGGCGACACCGGCCAGCGGCAACACCGCGAGAACCGCCACCGTCGCCCAGGCCCCGGCCAGTTCGGCGCGCAACCGCTCCCGCTGCTCGCGGTGGTCCCGCAGGGCCGATTCGAGCCGGTCAAGACCGGCGGCCAGGCCCGCACCGCCGTCCACGGCCACCTGCCAGCAGGCCGCCATGCCCGCGAGTCCGTCGGCGCCGTCCTGCGCGGCCGCCCTCCGCAGGGCCTCCGGCACGTCCCCGCCGAAGCGGGCCGCCGCGAGCACCGCCGCCTCCTCCCCACCGAGGGCGCCCGTCTCCCGGGCCGCGAACGACAGGGCCTGCGCGGGCTGCCACCCGGCTCTCAGCTCCCCGACGACGGCCCCGCAGAGCGCCACCACCCGTTCGGCCCGCGCCTCGCGTTCCTTCCGGCGCTCGGCCTCCCGCAGCCGCCGCCCGACCACCGGCACCGCGACCGCCCCCGCCACCAGCGGCAGCGGCGACTCACCGAGCAGCGCGAGAACTCCCGCGACCGGCAGACACAGCCACGCCCGCCGCCCCCGCAGCACGGCCCACCAGCGCGCGGCCGCCTCGGCCCACACAGCACGGACACCGGCAGCCCCGGGGAGGCCGGAAACCCCTTCGACGAGCACCGTCCGCGCCCTCCCCATGCCCCGCCGCCACTCGGCCACCTCCCACAACGCCAGTGCCACGCAGACCGCCGACGCCACGGGGGCCACGTCCCGTACGGACAACCCCGTCGTGATCACGATCCCCCTCCGATCAGCGACCTCAGCCGCTCCCAGCCCCGCTCCCGCACGAACCCCGAGGCGCCCCACCGCAGCGCGGGAACCGTCCGCACCAGGCCGTCCCGGTCCCGCTCCAGGACGTGCACCTCGGCGATCCGCCGCCGCCCGTCCCGGTCCCGCGCCAGATGGAGCACCACCGACAGGCCGGCCCCCAACTGGCTGTGCAGGGCGGCCCGGTCGAGCCCGGCCGCCGTCCCCAGGGCTTCGAGCCTCGCGGGTACGTCCGCCGCAGTGTTGGCATGGAGCGTTCCCGAGCCCCCTTCATGGCCGGTGTTGAGAGCGGCGAGCAGATCGACCGCCTCGCCACCCCGGACCTCGCCGACCACCAGCCGGTCCGGCCGCATCCGCAGCGCCTGCCGGACCAGGTCCCGCAGGGTCACGAGTCCGGCGCCCTCCTGGTTCGCGGGCCGCGCCTCCAGGCGCACCACGTGCGGGTGGTCGGGCCTCAGCTCCGCCGAGTCCTCGGCGAGGACGATCCGCTCCCGCTCCCCCACCAGGCCGAGCAGGGAGGCGAGCAGGGTGGTCTTCCCCGTCCCCGTCCCACCGCTGACCAGGTACGACACCCGGGCGTCGATCAGGGCGCGCAGGATCGGGGCACCCCCCGGCGGCACCGTGCCCGCCGCCGCCAGCTCCTCCAGGGTGAAGGCACGCGGGCGCACCACCCGGAGCGACAGGCAGGTCGAGCCGACCGCCACCGGTGGCAGCACCGCGTGCATCCGGGTGCCGTCGGGCAGTCGCGCGTCCACCCAGGGCCGGGCGTCGTCGAGCCTGCGGCCGGCCACCGCCGCGAGCCGTTGCGCGAGCCTGCGTACGGCGGCGGCGTCGGCGAAGGACACCGGGGCCCTTTCGAGGCCGGCGCCCCGGTCCACCCACACCCGGTCGGGTGCCGAGACCAGGACATCGGTGACGGCCGGGTCGGCGAGCAGCGGTTCGAGCGGCCCGCTGCCGATCAGCTCGCACCTCAACTCCTCCGCCACACCCAGCACTTCCGCGTCGCCCAGCAGCCGCCCCTGAGCCCGCAGCGCCGCCGCGACCCGCGCCGGCGTGGGCTCGGAGCCGCTCGCCGCGAGCCGCTGCCGCACGGCGTCGAGCAGACCCGCACCGCCGGCACCCGCACCCCCGGTCATGCCGAACCGCCAGGGGCGAGAGCACGTACCCAGAAGGCGTCGCAGAACCGGCCGAGCGGACCACGGGGCTCGGCACCCGGCGGCACGCCTGCGTCCTGGTCCGCCACGATCCCCGGGTCGTAAGGGAGTTCACCGGCGAGTGGCAGCCGCAGGGCGTCGGCGACCCACCGCTCGTCGAGCCCCGCCGCGTACGGTCCACGGACCACCGCCCGTAGGTCGCGCACGCCCAGGGCGAGGGTCGAGGCCACCCGGTGGGCGGCCGCGACGGCCCTCAACTCACCTGGCACAACAAGTAGTCCGAGGTCGAGCTGGGCCAGGGCCTCGACAGCCGCCGGGTCGGTTCCGCGCGGCAGGTCGACCACGACGACTCCACCCCGGCGGCGGGCGGCGGCGAGCACGGACCGCACGGCCTCGGCCGGCACCGGCGCCGCGGGCTCCCTGCCCCAGCTGAGCACCCGAACCCCCCGCACGGACGGCAGGGACTCCTCCAGGGCGCCTCCGGCCAACCGGCCCTTCGAGGCGACGAAGTCGGGCCAGCGCCGGCCCTCCTCGCGCTCGCCGCCGAGCAGCACGTCGAGTCCCCCGCCCAGCGGGTCGCCGTCGACGAGCAGGGTGCGCCGCCCGGTCCGCGCGGCGGCCAGCGCGAGACCACAGGCCAGGGTGGAGGCGCCCGCACCCCCTCGGCCGCCGACGACCCCGACGGTCAGGGCCGGCCGGCCCACGCCCTCGGCCGCGTCGGCGATGCGGTCGACGAGGAGGCTCTCGGCGTCCGGCAGCCGCAGCACGCACTCGGCGCCGATCTCGACGGCCAGTCGCCACACCCCCGGATCGGCCTGTCCTCGCCCGACGAGGACCGTCCCGGGGCGGCGGGCGGCTCCCCGGCAGCGGACCGCGGCGTCGTCGCCGACCAGGACGAGGGGTGGGTCGGTCCAGCTCGCCCGCCGCTCCGGCACCCGGTGGTGCACCTCGGGCTCGACCCCGGCCGCGGCGCACAGCCGCAGCAGGTCGTCGAGCAGCCCGAGGTCCTCGGTGACGATCAACGGCCCCGTGCGGCGAGGCTCTTCGGAGCCGTCGGCCTCCGGACCGGTCGGCGCCGAAGTCCGGTCCGCACCCCTCGGCGCCGCGGTCCACGTCGTACCCCTGGCCCCGGAAGTCCTGGATGCCTCCATGACACCCACCCCTCTCGTGATTCCTGCTCTTCGCGAACTTCGCGACAGGAATCACCGTGGGGCCGTACCGAAAATCCTGGGGATCTTGCTGAAAAACTGTGGATATCCGAAGCCCTGTGAATATCTTCGTCACCCCTCGGGGGACTCCCCGGAACGCAACCCGCCGGTTACTGTGAGTGATGAATCGAGAGCTCGGCGGAGCGTCGGCCGAGGTGTGGCCGGCGGCCGGAAGGAAGGGAACGGACGATGTCTCACAGTGCCAAAACGGCTCCGGACATGCGACGACCCCCGCCGGGGGGGAGAGCGGGGGTCGTCTCTCCGGCCGACTCGGGGGGGGAGGAGCCGGACCGGGTTAGCACGGTCGCGAACGATCCGTGACTTCCATGGTGTACCCGAGAGCCTTCTCAGGCAAACCCACGCGCCCCGGCGTACGCCGAATGGCGGGCACCTATGCTCAGGCTTGTGGAAAACCACTCCTTGCCGCGCACAGCCGCCTTCTTTGACCTGGACAAGACGGTCATTGCGAAGTCCTCGACGCTGACCTTCAGCAAGTCCTTCTACCGGGGCGGACTGATCAGCCGCCGTGCCGCCCTGCGGACGGCCTACATCCAGTTCGTCTTCCTGGCAGGTGGGGCCGATCACGACCAGATGGAGCGGATGCGTGAATATCTTTCCGCGCTCTGCAAAGGCTGGAACGTGGCCCAGGTGAAGGAGCTCGTCGCCGAGACCCTTCACGACCTGATCGACCCGATCATCTACGACGAGGCCGCCTCCCTCATCGAGGAGCATCACGCCGCCGGCCGCGACGTCGTGATCGTCTCGACCTCGGGCGCCGAGGTCGTCGAGCCGATCGGCGAGATGCTCGGCGCCGACCGGGTCGTCGCCACCCGGATGGTGGTCGGCGAGGACGGCTGCTTCACCGGTGAGGTGGAGTACTACGCCTACGGGCCGACGAAGGCCGAGGCCGTCCGGGAACTCGCGGAGTCGGAGGGCTACGACCTCTCGCGCTGCTACGCGTACAGCGATTCGGCGACCGACATCCCCATGCTGGAGGCCGTCGGCCACCCGTACGCGGTCAATCCGGACCGGGCGCTGCGCCGGGAGGCCGTGGCGCGGGAATGGCCGGTCCTCGCGTTCGAGAAGCCGGTGCGGCTCAAGCAGCGGCTGCCCGAATTCCGGATGCCGCCCCGCCCCACGCTCGTCGCCGCGGCGGCGGTGGGTGCGGCGGCCGTGGGGGCCGGACTCGTCTGGTACGCCGCGCGGCGAAGGCAGGCAGCGCTCGCCCATCGGCTCGCGGATGGCTTTGCCCGAATTTGAGCAATGACCAGAGAAGTGGAGCCAGCACTTTCGCTTCTACCCCGACAGGAGTAGAAAGGAATCAGGCCCGCGAGACCGAGGACATCCGAGAGGATCACCTGTTGAGCATGAAGGCCCCACGGACCTAGCACAGAAACCGAGCACCCACGCGACGTCGACCCGTCGATTACGGGCCAGCCGCACCAGGCCACGGGCAAAGTTCCCGGCCTGATGGGCACATATTCGAGGACGCATGGTAACTGGGTAGACGTGCCAGCGGCGGTACCAGAACTGGTGCCGCCGCAACCCGTTCCGGGCCCCGCGAGGGGCCCGGATTCGTTTGTCCGAGGCCGATTCGGTGCGCGCCCCGCTGTTTCGGCCGCGCCGTGGTGCTTCAAGACCTGCCGCGCCGATTCAGGACCCGCCGCGCTGCTTCAAGACCCGCCGCGCTGCTTCAGGACCCCGCCCGCGCCGTGTCAGGCCGCGCCGCGCTGCAGCGCCTCGCAGACGGCCGTCGACTCCCGGACACCGAGCTCGACCGAGCGCCCGCAGTGCGCGATCCAGCCGCCCACGCCCTCCGGGGTCCCCGACAGGTACCCCTCGAACGCGGCGAGGTACGCGGCCCGCCCCTGCTCCGCGTGACCGACCTCCGCCGGGCAGATCGCCTTCGGGTCGAGACCGCTGCCGACCAGCGCGATCCGCTCGGCCGCCCGCGCGACGAGGCCGTTGTACGACGTGAAGGGGCGCAGCGCGAGCAGCTCGCCGTGCACCACTGCGGCCGTCACGAGCGCGGGGGCCTCGCCGCCCGCGACAATCAGCTCCGCCAGGCCGTCGAGCCGTCCGCCGACCTCGGCGGGCGACGGCAGCGGAGCCGTGACCAGCGGTTCGTCGACCGTCTCGCCGTCCAGCCGGGGCCGCCCCACCGATTCGCCCGGGTCGCCCGCGGCGACCAGGTGGAGCCGGGCGAGGACCCGCAGCGGCGACTGGCGCCAGATGGAGAGCAGCTGCCCGGCCTCGGCGCCGAGCCGAAGCGCGGCGCCGACCGTGCGGGCCTCGGCGTCGGAGCCGAAGTCGGTGCGGCGGCGGACCTCTTCCAGGGCCCAGTCGGCGCCGGACAGGGCGGCCGAGCCCCGCGCCCCGCGCAGGGCCGCCTCGGAGGAGATCTCGTTGCTGCGGCGACGCATCACACGGTGACCGTAGACCCGGTCGACGGCCTTGCGTACGGAGTCCACCGCGTCGGCGACGCCCGGCAGGGAGCCGAGGGCGGCCAAGGGGTCAGAGGCGTGCGTACTCATAAGTAGGGAGGCTACGCGCCCCGGCGGCCCGCCCCACGATGGAGTGGTCTTCTTCACGCATCCCGACCACGCGGCGCGTTCATACCACTACCCTAGGTGAACATGAAGATCGCTTTCGTGGGGAAGGGCGGCAGCGGCAAGACCACGCTGTCCTCGCTCTTCATCCGCCACCTCGCCGCCAACGAAGCACCGGTCGTAGCCGTCGACGCCGACATCAACCAGCATCTGGGCGCCGCGCTCGGCCTGCCCGACACGGAGGCCGCCGCGCTGCCCGCGATGGGCGCGCACCTGCCGCTCATCAAGGAGTACCTGCGGGGCAGCAACCCGCGGATCGTCTCCGCCGACACGATGATCAAGACGACGCCGCCCGGGGAGGGTTCGCGGCTGCTGCGGGTCCGCGAGGAGAACCCGGTGTACGAGGCCTGCGCGCGGACGGTCCCGCTCGACGACGGCGAGATCCGCCTGATGGCGACCGGGCCCTTCACGGAGTCGGACCTCGGGGTCTCCTGCTACCACTCGAAGGTCGGCGCGGTGGAGCTCTGCCTGAACCACCTGGTCGACGGCGCCGACGAGTACGTGGTCGTCGACATGACCGCCGGCTCGGACTCCTTCGCCTCCGGCCTCTTCACCCGCTTCGACATGACCTTCCTGATCGCCGAGCCGACCCGCAAGGGCGTCTCGGTCTACCGCCAGTACAAGGAGTACGCGCGGGACTTCGGCGTCGCGCTCAAGGTCGTCGGCAACAAGGTGCAGGGCCAGGACGACCTCGACTTCCTGCGCGCGGAGGTCGGCGACGACCTGCTCGTGACGGTGGGCCACTCGGACTGGGTCCGCGCGATGGAGAAGGGCCGCCCGCCCCGCTTCGAGCTCCTGGAGGCGGACAACCGCATGTCGCTCCAGGCCCTCCAGGACGCGGCGGACGACTCGTACACCGACCGCGACTGGGACCGCTACACGCGCCAGATGGTCCACTTCCACCTGCGCAACGCGGAGAGCTGGGGCAACGCCAAAACCGGGGCCGACCTGGCTGCGCAGGTCGACCCCGAGTTCGTGCTCGGCGAACCGATGGCCGCGGCGCAGCTCGGCTGACAGCACCCGTCGCCCACGACGGACGGAGTCCGGCGCAGCACCACGAAGCCCGGAAGGCGCCCCGGGCGCCGAGCGGCGCGAGGGGGGCGAAAGAGAGGGGCCCGGGGCCGACCTGGCTGCGCAGGTCGACCCCGACTTCGTACTCGCCGAACGGCTCAGTGCCGTTCAGCCTGCTTGGCGCCGGCCGCCGGGGCGCCGGCAGGGGCCGCCGGCACCGCCGGCTGGGGGGCGAGGAAGGCCTTCCAGCCGGCCGGCGGGGCCTCGCCGACCTTCAGGGTGCGCATCTTGGCGACGACGTCGGGGTCCTGGGCGTCCAGCCAGTCGGCGAGCTGACGGAAGGACACGCACTTGACGTCCTTCTGCACGCAGACCGTGGCGATGGTCTCCTCGACGGCCCGCATGTAGGTGCCACCGTTCCAGGACTCGAAGTGGTTGCCGATGACGAGCGGCGCGCGGTTGCCCCGGTAGGAGCGCTCGAAGGCCTGCACGAGGCCGTCCCGCATCTGGTCGCCCCAGTGCTCGCGCTGGGACGGGTCGCCCTGGGTGGTGCCCGGGGACTGGTTGACCAGGAAGTTGTAGTCCATGGACAGCGTCTGGAAGGCGCGGCCGGGGACCGGCACGAGCTGCAGCGACAGGTCCCACAGGCCCAGGTCCTTCTTGGGCCAGATCTGGTCGTTGACGCCGCTCGTGTCGTAGCGGAAGCCCAGCTCCGCCGCCGCCTGGACGAAGTTCTTCCGGCCTTCGAGGCAGGGGGTGCGGGCGCCGACGAGTTCCTTGTCGTAGTCGAAGGGCAGCGGCTGCTCCGCGCGCAGGCCCGAGTTGGTCTTCCAGTTCTTGACGAAGGACTTGGCCTGCTTGATCTCGCTCTTCCACTCCTCGACGGACCAGGTACCGACGCCGCCCTCGGCCCCGCAGAAGTGTCCGTTGAAGTGGGTGCCGATCTCGTTGCCCTCCTGCCACGCCCCGCGCAGTTCGCGGACGGTGGCACGGATGCCCTCGGTGTCGTTGAAGCCGATGTCGGAGCGCCCGGCGCTGTGCTGCGGCGGGTCGTAGAGCTCCCGCTTCTCCTCGGGCAGCAGGTACACGCCGCTGAGGAAGTACGTCATGGTGGCGTCGTACTTCTTGCCGACCGTGCGGAAGTGGGAGAAGAGCTTCTGGCTGTCCTCGCCGGCGCCGTCCCACGAGAAGACGACGAACTGCGGCGGGGTCTCGCCCGGCTTGAGGCGCTGCCAGGCGGGCTGGCGGGGCTGGGTGCCGGTGAAGGCGGTCGAGCCGTCGCCGATGAGGCGGACCGCGTTCGGCGGAGCCGCGGCCGGCTCCTTCTTGGCGCCCGCACCGCCCGGCTTGCCCTTCGTGGCGGTGCCGTCGGAGCCCGAGCAGCCGGCGAGGCCGGTGATCAGGGCGACGGCGAGGGCAGCGGCGGCGAGCGCCTTCCTCTGGGCTGTGGTCCTTCTCCCGGCGGCTGTCATCCGCCCACCTCTCCTCGGTTCCGTACGAGCGGCGTCAACGTCGCACCGCGACAGCCGGAGAGATGAAACGACAAGCGGCAATCCGTTCAGCCTTCACCGGAACCGGTGAATCATTGCCCTGTTTGCCCCGAAAATAATGCCAGAGACTTTACTCTCCATTACGATCCATTTACCGAGCGTTGATCCTCGCCCCGCGGGATCCCGCCGGGAATCCCGCCGCTGCACGCCGTGACCCACGGCCGCGAGCCCCCCACGTTCGTCCCGCACGAACCGCGACCGCGCTGCCCCGGAGGAGACGGGAATGACCCTCTGCACCCCTGCCCGCACAACCAACCGGCCCCGCGTCCAGCGGCCCCACAGCCCGCCGGAGCCGCCACGCCGCTTCCGTATCGCCGGCGCCGACCTCTCCGCCTCGGTCGCCGTCTTCCTGATCGCGCTGCCCCTCTCGCTCGGCATCGCGCTCGCCACCGGAGCACCGCTCCAGTCCGGCCTGGTCGCCGCCGCCGTCGGCGGTCTGGTGGCCGGCCGGTTCGGCGGCTCCCCGCTGCAGGTGAGCGGCCCCGCCGCCGGCCTCACCGTGGTGACCGCCGAGCTCATCCAGCTGTACGGCTGGCGCACCACCTGCGCCATCACCGTGCTCGCCGGGCTCGTCCAACTCGGTCTGTCCGCCCTCAGGGTGGCCCGCTCGGCGCTCGCCGTCTCGCCCGCGATCGTGCACGGGATGCTGGCCGGCATCGGCGTCACCATCGCCCTCGCCCAGCTCCACATCGTGCTCGGCGGCACCCCGCAGAGCTCCGCCGCCGACAACGTCCTCGTCCTGCCCGCCCAGTTGGCGCACATCCACCCGGCGGCGCTCGGCATCAGCGCCCTCACCGTGGCCGTGCTCCTGTGCTGGCCCCGGCTGCCGGGCCGGGCCGGGAAGCTCGCACGAAAGGTCCCGGCCGCGCTCGTCGCGGTGACCGGGGCGACGGTGGTGGCGGCGCTCGCCGGGCTCACCGTCCCGCGCGTCGACCTGCCCTCCTGGAGCAGTCACGCCCTGCCCGGTCTGCCCGAGGGACCGGTGCTCGGCATCGCGGCCGGGGTATTGACGATCACCCTGGTCACGAGCGTGCAGTCGCTGCTCTCCGCCGTCGCGGTCGACAAGCTGGTCGCCGCCCGCCCGGACGGCGGTCGGGGTGTCCCACGCTCCGTCCTCGACCGCGAACTCGCCGGTCAGGGCGCTGCCAACGTGGTGTCCGGGGCGCTCGGCGGACTGCCGGTCGCCGGCGTCGCGGTCCGCAGCGTCGCCAACGTATCGGCGGGTGCTGTGAGCCGCGCCTCCACGATGCTGCACGGCCTGTGGGTCGTGCTCGCGGCCCTGCTGCTCGTGCCCGTGCTGGACCTGATCCCGCTGCCCGCGCTCGCCGCCCTGGTCATGGTGGTCGGCATCCAGATGGTCAGCATCACCCACATCCGTACCGTCACCCGGCACCGCGAGGTCGTCGTCTACGCGGTGACGCTGTCCGGAGTCGTCCTCGTCGGCATCCTGGAGGGCGTCGCGCTGGGCATCGCCGTGGCCATCGCGGTCGCCCTGCACCGGCTCACCCGCACCCGGATCACCCGCGAGGAGCGGGACGGGCGCCACCTGCTGCACGTCCGGGGCCAGTTGACCTTCCTCGCCGTGCCCCGGCTGAGCCGCGCCCTTCACCAGCTGCCCCACGGATCCGATGTGGTGGTCGAGCTCGACGGCTCCTTCATGGACCACGCCGCCTACGAGACGCTGAGCGACTGGACCGCCGGGCACCTCGCCCACGGCGGCACGGTCGAGACGACCGGCCCCTCCGGTACCCGGATCGCCGAGCCCGACCCCGCGACGGCCTCCGCCGCCGCGCACACCTGCTGCCGTCCCTGGAACCCGTGGCACAACCACCAGTGCGGCGAGCAGCCGGCCGACCGGCCCGACGAGGCCGTGGAGCCCCCTCGTACGACGGCTCTGAAGCTGGCCAGCGGCATCGGCAAGTTCCAGCGGAACACGGCCCCGCTGGTACGGGACGAGCTGGCGCGGCTCGCGAGGGAGGGCCAGACCCCTTCGCAGCTCTTCCTGACCTGCGCCGACTCCCGCCTCGTCACCAGCATGATCACGTCGAGCGGTCCCGGCGACCTGTTCACCGTGCGCAACGTCGGGAATCTCGTCCCCCTGCCGGGCGAGGAGAGCGGCGACGACTCGGTGGCGGCGGCGATCGAGTACGCGGTGGAGGTGCTGCGGGTCGAGTCGATCACCGTCTGCGGCCACTCCGGCTGCGGCGCGATGCAGGCCCTTCTCAACGGCGGCCCGGACGACCCGCCGACCCCGCTCCGTCGCTGGCTCCGCCACGGCCGGCCCAGCCTGGAGCGGATGGCGAGCCGGAGACACGCCTGGGCCCGGATCTCCGGACGGCTTCCGGCCGACGCGGTCGAGCAGCTCTGTCTGACCAACGTGGTCCAGCAGTTGGAGCACCTGCGGGCGTACGAACCGGTGGCGCGGCGGCTCGCCGAGGGCACGCTCACACTGCACGGCGTGTACTTCCACGTGGGCGAGGCGCAGGCGTATCTCCTCTCCGGGACGGACGAGGTGCACAGCTACGACGACGTCTTCACCCAGGTCATGCCGACGGAGCCGCTGGAGACGGCGCGCGCGTCCTGAAACGGGCGTCGGCGAGACGGCGCGCGCGTCCTGAACCTTCCGCTCCCCCCGTCCGTGAGACTGTGTGGCCCCTTCTCCCACCGCTCGGGAAGAAGGGGCCCCCGCACGTCGGACAACTCACAGGTCTAAACCAATTGCCTGGATGCTCTTGTCACCCGGGCCTCCGACTGATGAGCTATGACGCGGGACACATACGCACAGAGGACGCCCTGGGAAAGGGAGATGTCGTGAGCAACGAAAGCCTGGCCAATCTGCTTCGGGAAGAGCGTCGATTTTCGCCGCCCGCCGAGCTGGCCGCGCACGCCAACGTGACGGCGGAGGCGTACGAGCAGGCCAAGGCGGACAGGCTGGGCTTCTGGGCCGAGCAGGCCAAGCGCCTGACCTGGGCCACCGAGCCGACCGAGACCCTCGACTGGTCGAACCCGCCGTTCGCCAAGTGGTTCGCGGACGGCGAGCTGAACGTCGCGTACAACTGCGTCGACCGGCACGTCGAGGCCGGGAACGGCGACCGGGTCGCCATCCACTTCGAGGGCGAGCCGGGCGACAGCCGCTCGATCACCTACGCCGAGCTCAAGGACGAGGTCTCCAAGGCGGCCAACGCGCTGACCGAGCTGGGTGTCCGGAAGGGCGACCGGGTCGCCGTCTACCTGCCGATGATCCCCGAGGCGGCCATCACGATGCTGGCCTGCGCCCGCGTCGGCGCCGCCCACTCGGTGGTCTTCGGCGGATTCTCGGCCGACGCCGTGGCCTCCCGCATCCAGGACGCCGACGCCAAGCTGGTCGTCACCGCCGACGGCGGCTACCGCCGCGGCAAGCCGAGCGCCCTCAAGCCGGCCATCGACGAGGCCGTCGCCAAGTGCCCGCAGGTCGAGCACGTCCTCGTGGTCCGCCGTACGGGCCAGGAGACCGCGTTCGCCGAGGGCCGCGACGTGTGGTGGGACGACATCGTCGCCCGCCAGTCCGCCGAGCACACCCCGGAGGCCTTCGAGGCGGAGCACCCGCTCTTCATCCTCTACACCTCCGGCACCACCGGGAAGCCGAAGGGCATCCTGCACACCTCCGGCGGCTACCTCACCCAGGCCGCGTACACCCACCACGCCGTCTTCGACCTCAAGCCGGAGACCGACGTCTACTGGTGCACCGCCGACATCGGCTGGGTCACCGGGCACTCGTACATCGTCTACGGCCCGCTGGCCAACGGCGCGACGCAGGTCATGTACGAGGGCACCCCGGACACCCCGCACCAGGGGCGGTTCTGGGAGATCGTGCAGAAGTACGGCGTCACGATCCTCTACACGGCGCCCACCGCGATCCGCACGTTCATGAAGTGGGGCGACCACATCCCCGCGAAGTTCGACCTGTCCAGCCTCCGGGTCCTGGGCTCGGTCGGCGAGCCGATCAACCCCGAGGCCTGGGTCTGGTACCGCGAGCACATCGGCGCCGGAAAGACGCCGATCGTGGACACCTGGTGGCAGACCGAGACCGGCGCGATGATGATCTCGCCGCTTCCGGGCGTCACCGAGACCAAGCCGGGCTCCGCCCAGCGCGCGCTGCCGGGCATCTCCGCGACCGTCGTCGACGACGAGGCCAACGAGGTGCCGGACGGAGGTGGCGGCTACCTGGTCCTCACCGAGCCGTGGCCGTCGATGCTCCGCACCATCTGGGGCGACGACCAGCGCTACATCGACACGTACTGGTCCCGCTTCGAGGGCAAGTACTTCGCCGGTGACGGGGCCAAGAAGGACGAGGACGGCGACATCTGGCTGCTCGGCCGGGTCGACGACGTCATGCTCGTCTCGGGTCACAACATCTCGACCACCGAGGTCGAGTCGGCCCTCGTCTCGCACCCGTCCGTCGCCGAGGCGGCCGTCGTCGGCGCCGCCGACGAGACGACCGGTCAGGCGATCGTCGCCTTCGTCATCCTGCGCGGTTCGGCCAGCGAGGACGAGAATCTGGTCGCCGAGCTGCGCAACCACGTCGGCGCGACCCTCGGCCCGATCGCCAAGCCGAAGCGGGTCCTGCCGGTGGCGGAGCTGCCGAAGACCCGCTCGGGCAAGATCATGCGCCGTCTGCTGCGCGACGTGGCGGAGAACCGTGAGCTGGGCGATGTCACGACCCTGACCGACTCGTCGGTCATGTCGCTCATCCAGACCCAGCTGCCGGCCGCCTCCAGCGAGGACTGAGCCCCGGCCCGTACGACGCGAACGCCCGCCCCGATCCACTGGGGGCGGGCGTTTCCCGTTCCCGGACGGTTCCCGGACGGCTCCCGGACCGTTCCCGGGCACCTCACCCCGAGGGGACGAAAGGGGCAAAATTCCCTAAAGTAATTCTCGCCGGACACAACCCACGCTCGTTAGGTAAAGTAAGGACCGCGTCAGCGACGCGACAAGAAAACCTAGGTGCGCCGGGAAGTCTGGTCGGCATGTGCTCAGTCCTGCCCACCGACCGGAGGTTTTCCCCGTGGCCGCGCCCGCACCCACCGACCGCAAGTTCCTCGGCCGTCTCTCCCTGCCCGAGCGCCGGTACCTCACCGACGCCCTGCGCACCGAGACCGTCGGCGGTGTGCTGCTCCTCGTCGCCGCCGTCGCCGCCCTCGTCTGGGCCAACACCCCGCTGAGCGAGAGCTACGAAAGCGTCAGCGACTTCCACATAGGCCCCGCCGCCCTCGGCCTCGACCTGTCGATCCAGCACTGGGCGGCCGACGGCCTCCTCGCGATCTTCTTCTTCGTCGCCGGCATCGAGCTCAAGCGCGAGCTCGTCGCGGGCGAACTGCGCGACCCCAAGGCCGCCGCGCTCCCCGTCATCGCCGCGATCTGCGGCATGGCAGCGCCCGCCCTCGTCTACGCCCTGGTCAACACCCTCGGCAACGGCTCGATGGACGGCTGGGCCGTCCCCACCGCGACCGACATCGCCTTCGCGCTCGCCGTCCTCGCCGTCATCGGCACCTCGCTGCCCTCCGCCCTGCGCGCCTTCCTGCTCACCCTCGCCGTCGTCGACGACCTCTTCGCGATCCTGATCATCGCGATCTTCTTCACCGACGACCTGAACTTCGCCGCGCTCGGCGGCGCCGTCGCCGGACTCGTCGTCTTCTGGGTGCTCCTCCACAAGGGCGTCCGCGGCTGGTACGTGTACGTCCCGCTGGCCCTGGTCATCTGGGGCCTGATGTACAACAGCGGCGTCCACGCCACCATCGCCGGTGTCGCCATGGGCCTGATGCTGCGCTGCACCACGCGGGAGGGCGAGAAGCACTCCCCCGGCGAGCACATCGAGCACCTCGTCCGCCCGCTCTCGGCCGGCCTCGCCGTCCCGCTGTTCGCACTCTTCTCGGCCGGCGTGAGCATCTCCGGCGGCGCGATCCACGACGTCTTCACCCAGCCCGTCACCCTCGGCGTCGTCCTCGGCCTCGTCGTCGGCAAGGCGGTCGGCATCTTCGGCGGCACCTGGCTCGCCGCCCGCTTCACCCGCGCGGAGCTCAACCCCGACCTGGCCTGGCCGGACGTCTTCGCCGTCGCCTCCCTCGCCGGCATCGGCTTCACCGTCTCGCTGCTCATCGGGGAACTCGCCTTCGCCGGGGACCCCGTCCTCACCGACGAGGTGAAGGCCGCGGTCCTCATCGGCTCGCTCATCGCGGCCGTCCTCGCCTCCGTCCTGCTGAAGCTGCGGGTCCGCAGGTACCAGGTCCTGGTCTCCGACGAGGAGCGCGACGACGACCACGACGGCATCCCCGACATCTACGAGCAGGACAACCCGGCGTACCACCTGCGGATGGCCGAGATCTACGAGAAGAAGGCCGCCGAACACCGTGAGCGCGCCCAACTGGCGGGGGCACCGCGCGACGGGGCCGACCGTCCGGCATGATCTGAGTCGGACCGCGTAGAAGAGAACTCGGACCGCAGAAGAGAAGAGGGAGCACCGATGAGCGACCCGTTCGACGGAACCGAGCGCAGCCTCGGCCAGCTGGTCGCCTCGGCGACCGCCGAGATGTCCGCGCTGGTGCACGATGAGATCGCCCTGGCCAAGGCCGAGATCCGACAGGACGTCAAGCGCGGCGCGATCGGCAGCGTCGCCGGCATCGCCGCCGGGGTGGTGCTGCTGTTCTCGCTGCCGATGCTGAGCTTCGCGCTCGCGTACGCCATCAACACCTGGACCGGCGGGCACAACGGCAACGGGGGCTGGAACCTCATCTGGTGCTTCCTGCTCTCCTTCGCGGCGAACGTGCTGATCGCGGGCCTGCTCGGGTTCCTCGCGTACGCCAAGTTCAAGAAGGTCAAGCCGCCGGAGAAGTCCATCGCCTCCGCCAAGCAGACCGCCGCGATCATGCAGAACGCGAAGCCGCACCCCCGTCCGGCGCAGCGCCCGGCGCTGGACAAGGCCTCCGCTGTGGCACGCTCGTCCGTATGACCCTCCCCGAGAGCAGCAACGGCGGGCCCGTCCGACTCGACGGGCCGTGGACCCATCGCGACGTGGCCGCCAACGGCGCCCGCTTCCACATCGCCGAGATGGGCGACGGCCCGCTGGTGCTGCTCCTGCACGGTTTCCCGCAGTTCTGGTGGACCTGGCGCCACCAGCTGCCCGTCCTGGCCGAGGCCGGGTTCCGGGCCGTCGCGATGGACCTGCGCGGGGTAGGCGGCAGCGACCGCACCCCCCGGGGTTACGACCCCGCCAACCTGGCTCTCGACGTGACCGGCGTGATCCGCTCCCTGGGCGAGCCGGACGCGGCGCTCGTCGGGCACGACCTGGGCGGCTACCTCGCCTGGACAGCGGCCGTCATGCGGCCCAAGCTGGTGCGCCGGCTCGTGGTCTCCTCGATGCCGCACCCGCGCCGCTGGCGTTCGGCGATGCTCTCCGACTTCGCCCAGTCCCGGGCCGGTTCGCACATCTGGGGCTTCCAGCGGCCGTGGCTGCCGGAGCGTCAGCTGGTCGCGGACGACGCGGAACTCGTGGGCGAGCTGATCCGGGACTGGTCGGGACCGCAGCCGCGGCTCAGCTCGGACGAGCAGGCCATCGAGGTGTACCGGCGGGCGATGCTGGTCCCGTCGACGGCGCACTGCTCGATCGAGCCGTACCGCTGGATGGTGCGCTCCCTGGCCCGCCCGGACGGCATCCAGTTCAACCGGCGCATGAAGCGGCCGGTGCGGGTGCCGACGCTCCATCTGCACGGCTCCCTGGACCCGGTGATGCGGACCAGGAGCGCCGCGGGGTCGGGCGAGTACGTGGAGGCGCCGTATCGCTGGCGGCTCTTCGACGGCCTCGGTCACTTCCCGCACGAGGAGGACCCGGTGGCCTTCTCGACGGAGCTCGTCAACTGGCTGAAGGACCCCGAGCCCGACCGCTGAAGGAGCCGGGGCGACCTCTGAACGAGCCGGGCCGGCCGCTGACGGTCCCTCTGCCCGCTCCGGTGCGTACAGACTTCCTTCGAACGGCCATGTGCCTCGCGCATACTCCAATTGGCGGGGCCCCGGGCGGTTACCGACCTTGGGCCCCGGGCAGACGTCGAGGTATGGGCTGGACGCACGACTACGGTGACACGACAGCACGCAACCGCCGCTCGGCCGCTGGGCAGGGCTCTCGCGAGGGGGCCGGCCCGCCGGACCCGGGCGGTGCGCACGCCGCGGGAGGGGTGGGGATCTCGCGCATCCTCCGCCGCCGGGCCCGCTGGGTCTCGGCCAGGCTCCGGCATCCCCGCGACACGCCTTAGGGCCTGTCCGGGACCGATGGGCTCTACAGGGCGCAGGCCTGGGTGTCGACCTGCTGGTCGGCGGTCCTGCCGAGCTCGATGTCCTCGCGGATCTCGTCGACGGTCAGGGCGTAGCCGGTGTTCACGTCGTCGAGGGAGCGGGCGAAGATCACGCCGGACACCTCGCCCTCCGCGGTGAGGAGCGGGCCGCCGGAGTTGCCCTGGCGGACCGTCGTGTACAGCGAGTACACGTCCCTGCGCACCTCGCCCCGGCGGTAGATGTCGGGCCCGTCCGCGTTGATACGGCCCCGGACGCGCGCCGAGCGCACGTCGTACGAGCCGTTCTCGGGGAATCCGGCGACGATCGCGCCGTCGCCGCTGCGGGCGTCCTCGTCGGCGAAGGTCAGCGGCGTGGCCTTGAGGTCCGGCACGTCCAGGACGGCGATGTCGCGCTGCCAGTCGTAGAGGACGACCTTGGCGTCGTAGAGCTTGCCCTCGCCGCCTATCTGGACGGTCGGCTCGTCGACGCCGCCGACGACATGGGCGTTGGTCATGATCCGGCGGTCGTCGAAGACGAATCCGGTGCCTTCGAGGACCTTGCCGCAGCTCTGCGCGGTGCCGACGACCTTCACGATGGAGCGCTGGGCGCGTGCGGCGACCGGGCTCTCGGCGAGCGCCGGGTCGGGGGGCATGACCGGGGTGATCGGCTCGTTGGCGAAGGGGCTGAAGACCGGCGGGAAGCCGCTGCGGGCCAGCGTGGAGCTGAAGTCGTCGAACCAGCGGGACGCCTGATCCGGCATCACCTCCTCGACCCCGAGCAGGACCTTGGAGTTCCGCACCTCCTTGCCCAGGGTGGGCATCGTGGTACGGGCCAGTCCGGAGCCGATCAGCCAGGCCACGAGCAGCATCGCGACGACGTTGACCAGGGCGCCGCCGGTGGCGTCGAGGGCGCGGGCGGGTGACCAGACGATGTGGCGGCGCAGCTTGTTGCCGAGGTGGGTGGTGAAGGCCTGGCCGACGGAGGCGCAGACGATCACCACCATCACGAAGACGACCGTCGCCGTGGTCGAGACCTCGCTGTTGTCGGTCAGCTGGTCCCAGAGGATCGGCAGCAGCAGCACGGCGACGAGACCGCCGCCGAGGAAGCCGATCACCGACAGGATGCCGACCACGAATCCCTGGCGGTAGCCGATGATCGCGAACCACACGGCGGCGAGCAGCAACAAGATGTCCAGCACGTTCACCGTCAATTGCCTCGCAGATTCGTTTCCGGTCGCCGGGGATCAGCCAGTCCGCCGGGGTTCAGCCTGTCATGAGCGCCAGTCGAGCGGGACCTGCTTGGACCGGTCCCAGGGTCGCTCCCAGCCGGAGAAATGCAGGAGGCGGTCGATCACTCCGGCCGTAAAACCCCAGACCACAGCGGACTCGACCAGGAAACCGGGGCCGAGGTGGCCGCTCGGGTGGGCCGTGGTCACCCGGTTCGCCGGATCCGTGAGATCCGCCACGGGCACGGTGAAGACCCGGGCGGTCTCACCGGGGTCGACGACTCCGACGGGGCTGGGGGCGCGCCACCAGCCGAGGACCGGGGTGACGACGAAGCTGCTGACCGGGATGTAGAGCTGGGGCAGGACGCCGAAGAGCTGGACGCCGGCCGGGTCGAGTCCGGTCTCCTCCTGGGCCTCGCGCAGGGCGGCGCGCAGCAGCCCGCCGTCCGCCGGGTCGCCGTCCTCGGGGTCGAGGGCGCCGCCGGGGAAGGAGGGCTGTCCGGCGTGCGAGCGCAGGCTGCCGGCCCGCTCCATGAGCAGCAGCTCGGGGCCGCGCTCGCCCTCGCCGAAGAGGACGAGGACGGCGGACTGGCGCCCGGCGCCGCTCGCGGGCGGCAGGAAGCGACTCAGCTGCTCGGGCTCGACCGTGCGGGCGGCCCGGTCGACGGGCCCGAGCCAGTCGGGCAGCCCGTCCCGGCTGATCAGCCCGCCGGTACCGGGCCCGTGGATCTCTTCATCAGTGCGCGTCATAGACACCCCCGAGTTTCACAACGCGATCGACGCACGGGTTCGTTCCCTCTGGAGCTCGTACGGGATCCCGGGGGAACCGGAGCCCGTACGGGATCCCCGGGGGCCCGGAGCCAGTAAGGGATCCGGTGCGGCCCGGGCTCAATCGCTCGCACCCAGCGGGGGCGCCGGGCGGCCCGGGTAGCCGGGTGGAGGGTCGAGCCGCTGGCCGGGGAAGCCGCCCATCTCGTACTTGAGCAGCTTCTTCGCCTTCTCGGGGTCGGTCTCGCCCTCCCCGTACGACGGGCAGAGGTAGGTGATCGGGCAGGCGCCGCAGGCCGGCTTGCGGGCGTGGCAGATACGGCGGCCGTGGAAGATCACCCGGTGCGAGAGCATCGTCCACTCGCTCTTCGGGAAGATCGTGGCGACCTCGGCCTCGATCTTCACGGGGTCGTCGGACTCGGTCCACTTCCAGCGCCGGACGAGCCGCATGAAGTGGGTGTCGACGGTGATGCCGGGGACCCCGAAGGCGTTGCCGAGGACGACGAAGGCGGTCTTGCGGCCGACGCCGGGGAGCTTGACGAGGTCGTCGAGGCGGCCGGGGACCTCACCCCCGAAGTCGTCCCGGAGGGCGGCGGCGAGGCCCATGATCGACTTGGTCTTGGCGCGGAAGAAGCCGGTGGGGCGGATGAGCTCCTCGACCTCCTCGGGCACGGCGGCGGCGAGGTCCTCGGGCGTGGGGTACTTCGCGAAGAGGGCCGGGGTGGTCTGGTTGACCCGCAGGTCGGTGGTCTGCGCCGAGAGGACCGTGGCGACGAGGAGCTCGAAGGGGTTGCGGAAGTCGAGCTCCGGATGGGCGTACGGGAAGACCTCGGCGAGCTCGCGGTTGATCTTGCGGGCCCTGCGGACCATCGCGAGCCGCGACTCGGGCTTGGCGGGCTTCCCGGGCTTCGTGAGCTCGGAAGGCTTCACGGACGGGGCGGGCTTCACGGGCTTGACGGGCGCGGCGGACTCCGTAGACTTCCGATTTGCGGCTTTCGCCCGTTTCGACACGCCGCGTTCGCCCACAGCGGAATTACCTTCGGCCGACACTCTTTCAGCCCCCTTGGCCTGCGCTCTCACCGGCGAGTTGGACACCCGGCCAGCCTAGGGGCCACCACCGACATCCGCCCCGGGCGTGGCCGATCAGCCCCCAATCGGGCCCCTGACGTACGGACGGGCGGCTCGGTACGTCAAACTTGTTGTGATTGATCGCACTGTTTTGTGCGTCCGGCATCATGGGACCCAGGTCCCCTGAGCAGGTCGACAGTATGGAGAGAACTCGTGGACGACGTTCTGCGGCGCGCCCCGCTCTTCGCGGCGCTCGATGACGAGCAGGCTGCCGAGCTGCGCGCCTCGATGAGTGAGGCGACGCTCGCCCGTGGCGACGCGCTCTTCCACGAGGGCGACCCCGGCGACCGCCTGTACGTGGTCACCGAGGGCAAGGTGAAGCTGCACCGCACTTCCCCCGACGGCCGGGAGAACATGCTGGCCGTCCTCGGACCCGGCGAACTCATCGGTGAGCTGTCGCTCTTCGACCCGGGCCCGCGCACCGCGACCGCGACCGCGCTGACCGAGGTCAAGCTGCTCGGCCTGGGCCACGGCGACCTCCAGCCCTGGCTGAACGCCCGCCCCGAGGTGGCCACCGCGCTGCTGCGCGCCGTCGCCCGCCGACTGCGCAAGACCAACGACCAGATGTCCGACCTGGTCTTCTCCGACGTCCCGGGCCGCGTCGCCCGCGCGCTCCTCGACCTGTCGCGCCGCTTCGGCGTGCAGTCGGAGGAGGGCATCCACGTCGTCCACGACCTCACCCAGGAGGAGCTCGCCCAGCTGGTCGGCGCCTCCCGCGAGACGGTCAACAAGGCGCTCGCCGACTTCGCCCAGCGCGGCTGGCTGCGTCTGGAAGCCCGCGCCGTGATCCTGCTCGACGTGGAGCGCCTCGCGAAGCGCTCGCGGTAGGCACGCGCGTACGTACGGCACACCCGTACGCACGCTCGTGCGCTCGCTCGTACGTGAAAAGGCCGCCCCGGCCGATGCGGACCGGGGCGGCCTTTCGCGTGTCTCCGAACGGTCAGCGCTTCGAGCCGTCCACGATCACCGGGGCGGAGGAGCCGTTCGCGCAGGGCACGGTGTAGATCGGGTTCTTCGCCGCGGCCTCCTTGAACGCGTCGATGCACTGGTTCATCAGGACCCGGTCCGTCAGCGAGTCGTTGAGGATCTTGTTGGCGCGGGCGATGCCCTCCGCCTCGATCCGGCGCCGGTCGGCCTCGGCCTTGGCGGTACGGGCGGCCTCGGTGGCCCGCTCGGTGGCCTGCTGCTGCTGGATCTTGCGGTCGATCTGGGCCTGGAGCGAGTCCGAGGGCTTCACGTTGCGCAGGTTGACCGTGGTCACGTCGATGCCGCGCGGGGTCAGCCGCTCCTTGATCAGGGTGCCGATCTCGGCGTTGATCTTCTCCCGGTCGGAGGCGTAGCCCTGCTCGCTGGTGTAGCGGGCGAAGACGTTACGGACGATCTCCCGGCTGTCGGGGAAGACGAGGCGCTGCTGAATGGAGTCCTCGCTGCCCGCGAGCTTGTAGAGCTCCACGGCCTTGGACGGGACGACGGCCCACTTCACCGTCACCTCGACGTACATGACACCGCCCTGCGAGGAGCGGACCTCGACCACGTCCTTGTCGGAGAGGTTGAGGTCGACGGGGCGGGTCGAGAAGGTCGTGACGTTGGTGAAGGGCGACTTCACGTGCATGCCGGAGGTCATGGGCGAGCCGACCTTGCCGAAGGCGACCGGCACGCCGACCTCGTACGCGCTGATCACGTACGTCATGCTCACGATCAGCGAGAACAGGCCGGCCAGGACCGCGCCGAGGGCGCCGAACTTCAGCCCCTTGGAATCGTTGGCGCGGCCGACGAAAAAGAGCACCACTGCGGCTATGACCAGCAGGATGGCGATGACGAACACGGGCGTTCCCCCCGAAAGCTACGGCCAGAAGTAAGCGGAGCGTAAAGCACAGGTCAAGAGGACCGACGCGCCGGGGTACCGCTCGGTTCCGGATCGTGACAACTCCGCCCCGCCGCTCAGACCAGGCCCCGCTCCCTCAGGTACTCCAGCTGCGCCCGTACGGACAGCTCGGCCGCCGGCCACAGCGAGCGGTCCACGTCCGCGTACACGTGGGCGACGACCTCCGCCGGCGTCCGGAAGCCGCTCTCGACCGCCGTCTCGACCTGGGCGAGCCTGCCCGCCCGGTGCGCGAGGTAGAACTCCACCGCCCCCTGCGCGTCCTCCAGGACCGGCCCATGCCCCGGCAGGACCGTGTGCACCCCGTCGTCGACGGTGAGCGAGCGCAGCCGCCGCAGCGAGTCCAGGTAGTCGCCGAGACGCCCGTCCGGATGGGCCACCATCGTCGTCCCGCGCCCCAGGATCGTGTCCCCGGTCAGCACGGCCCGGTCCGCGGGCAGGTGGAAGGAGAGCGAGTCCGAGGTGTGGCCGGGCGTCGGGACGACCCGCAGCTCCAGGCCGCCGACGGTCACCACGTCCCCCGCGCCGAGCCCCTCGTCGCCGAGCCGCAGCGCCGGGTCGAGGGCCCGTACGGCCGTCCCGGTCAGCTCGGCGAAGCGGCCGGCGCCCTCCGCGTGGTCCGGGTGGCCGTGGGTCAGCAGCGTGAGCGCGACCCGCTTGCCGAGCTTCTCGGCGGTGTCGATCACATGGCGCAGATGGCTGTCGTCGAGCGGGCCCGGGTCGACGACGACGGCGAGGTCGGAGCCGGGCTCGGAGAGGAGCCAGGTGTTGGTGCCGTCGAGGGTCATCGCGGACGGGTTCGGCGCGAGCACGTTCACCGCGCGGGCGGTCGCCGGCCCGGAGACCACGAGCCCGCGCGGCTGACCGGGCAGGGCTGCGGCATCGCTCATCGGGCGCCTCCCATCGGGATGATCTTGGTGAACTCCTCGTGCCCGGGCCAGCTCAGGACGAGCTCGTCGCCGTCCAGACGCGCCTGCGCGAGCACCGGGGTCATGTCCTGCTCCCGTGCCCCCGCGAGGGCCTCGGCGGCCGTGCCGTACGGCTCCAGGGTGCGCAGGGTCGAGATCGTCGGCGGCATCATCGTCAGCTCACCCCGGTCGTAGCCGGCCGCGGCCTCCGCCGGGCGGATCCAGACGGTCCGGTCGGCCTCCGTGGAGGCGTTCCTGGTGCGCTGCCCGGCCGGAAGGGCGGCCACGAAGAACCAGGTGTCGTACCGGCGCTGCTCGAACTCCGGGGTGATCCAGCGGGCCCACGCGCCGAGCAGGTCGGAGCGTACGACGAGCCCGCGCCGGTCCAGGAAGTCGGCGAAGGACAGCTCCCGCGCGACGAGCGCCTCCCGGTCCCGCTCCCAGTCCTCGCCGGTGGTGTCGCCGACGACCGCGCCCTCGGTCTCCCCGGCGAGCAGGACGCCCGCCTCCTCGTACGTCTCGCGTACGGCGGCGCAGACCACGGCCTGGGCCTGCGCGGGGTCGTCGAGGCCGAGCCTGGCCGCCCAGGTCTCCAGCGAGGGCCCCGCCCAGCGCACCGGGTGCTCGTCGCGCGGGTCGACCCCGCCGCCGGGGTAGGCGTACGCGCCGCCCGCGAAGGCCATCGAGGCGCGGCGGCGGAGCATGTGGACGTCGGGCCCGGCGGCCCCGTCCCGCAGCAGCAGGACGGTGGCGGCGCGGCGCGGGGTCACCGGCGTGAGCTCACCGGCGGCGAGGGCGCGGATACGGTCGGGCCACTCGGGCGGGTACCACTGACCATTCGACATGGCCGGATGCTATGCGCAAGTACTTGAATGCACGAGAGCCGGTTCCCGCCGGGTGGGCCCTTGCGGGCCCGCGCGGTAGAACCGGCTCTGCGTCGCGTACGGAGGTACGGCGGAGGGTCAGGCCTCGACCAGCTCCACCTGGACCTCGACCTCGACCGGGGCGTCGAGCGGCAGTACGGCCACGCCGACGGCGCTGCGCGCGTGCACGCCCTTGTCGCCGAGGACCGCGCCGAGCAGCTCGCTGGCCCCGTTGATGACGCCCGGCTGACCGGTGAAGTCGGAGGCCGAGGCGACGAAGCCGACGACCTTCACGACCCGCTTGATCCGGTCCAGGTCACCGGCGACCGACTTCACGGCCGCGAGGGCGTTCAGCGCGCAGGTGGCCGCGAGCTTCTTGGCCTCCTCGGCGGTGACCTCGCCGCCGACCTTGCCGGTCAGCTGGAGCTTGCCGTCCACCATCGGGAGCTGGCCCGAGGTGTAGACGTACACGCCGGACTGCACGGCCGGCTGGTAGGCGGCCAGCGGCGGCACGACGGCCGGCAGGGTCAGGCCGAGTTCGGCGAGCTTCGCCTCGACGGCCCCGCTCACGACTTGGCCCGCTTCAGGTAGGCCACGAGCTGCTCGGGGTTGTTCGGCCCGGGCACGACCTGGACGAGCTCCCAGCCGTCCTCGCCCCAGGTGTCCAGAATCTGCTTGGTCGCGTGCACCAGAAGCGGCACCGTGACGTACTCCCACTTGGTCATGGGCCCGACTGTATCCGCTGCCGCGGGGCGGCTCTCCGAGGCAGCCCTGATCCGGACCGATCGGCAGGACACCCCCTAGGGGACTTCTCCGGGGCGGCCTCCTGATTGGGCACCGCCGCCAGTGGTTAGGCTCGACAGCGTGAGCAGGCTCCAGGTCGTCAGCGGCAAGGGCGGTACCGGTAAGACGACGGTCGCCGCCGCCCTCGCGCTCGCCCTCGCGACGGAGGGCAAGCGCACCCTTCTCGTCGAGGTCGAAGGCAGACAGGGCATCGCACAGCTCTTCGAGACGGAGGCCCTTCCGTACGAGGAGCGCAAGATCGCCGTCGCCCCGGGCGGCGGGGAGGTGTACGCGCTGGCGATCGACGCCGAGCGCGCACTCCTCGACTACCTCCAGATGTTCTACAAACTGGGCGGGGCGGGGCGGGCCCTGAAGAAGCTCGGCGCGATCGACTTCGCGACGACGATAGCGCCGGGCGTACGGGACGTCCTGCTGACCGGCAAGGCGTGCGAGGCGGTCAGGCGGCGCGAGAAGAACGGCGGCCACACCTACGACCACGTGGTCATGGACGCGCCGCCCACCGGCCGCATCACCCGCTTCCTCAACGTCAACGACGAGGTGGCGGGTCTGGCGAGGATCGGCCCGATACACAACCAGGCGCAGGCCGTCATGCGGGTCCTCAAGTCCCCTGAGACGGCGGTTCACCTGGTGACGCTCCTGGAGGAGATGCCGGTCCAGGAGACCGCGGACGGCATCGCGGAGCTCCGCGCGGCCGAACTGCCGGTGGGCCGCGTCGTGGTGAACATGGTCCGGCCGCACGTCCTCGACGAGGCGGCGGTACGGGCCGCCTCCGGCGACCACCGGGACGCGATCGCCAGGACGCTCGCCTCCGTCGGCGTCGCGGGCGGCACGACGCTGGTGGAGCCGCTCCTCGACCAGGCGACCGAGCACGCCCGGCGGGTGGAGCTGGAGCGGACGCAGCGCGCGGTCCTGGACGACATCGGCGTCCCCGCGTACGAACTCCCCTTCCTGGGGGACGGGGCGGACATCGCGGGGCTCTACCGGCTGGCGAAGGAACTGCGGAAGCAAGGGGTGGGCGCGTGACGGAGAAGTCCCCCGACGGTCGCGACTCGACATCCGACGGTCGCGACACGGCCCCCGAGACGCACGGGCTCGACGCCGTCCCCGTCCTGGAGCTCGACCAGCTGATCGACGACCTCGGCACCCGCATCATCGTCTGCTGCGGCGCGGGCGGGGTCGGCAAGACGACCACGGCGGCCGCCCTCGGCGTACGGGCGGCGGAGCGCGGCCGGCGGGTCGTCGTCCTCACCATCGACCCGGCCCGCCGCCTCGCCCAGTCGATGGGCATCGACTCCCTCGACAACACCCCGCGCAAGGTCGACGGAATCAAGGGCTCCGACGGCGGCGAACTGCACGCGATGATGCTGGACATGAAGCGGACCTTCGACGAGATCGTCGAGGCGCACGCAGAGCCCGACCGGGCGCGGGCGATCCTGGAGAACCCCTTCTACCAGTCCCTGTCGGCCGGATTCGCCGGTACACAGGAGTACATGGCGATGGAGAAGCTGGGCCAGCTCCGGGCCCGCGACGAGTGGGACCTGATCGTCGTGGACACCCCGCCGTCCCGGTCCGCGCTGGACTTCCTGGACGCGCCGAAGCGGCTCGGGTCGTTCCTCGACGGGAAGTTCATCAAGCTGCTCATGGCGCCGGCGAAGGTGGGCGGCCGGGCGGGGATGAAGTTCCTCAACGTCGGCATGTCGATGATGACCGGGACCCTCGGCAAGCTGCTGGGGGGTCAGTTCCTCAAGGACGTGCAGACGTTCGTCGCGGCGATGGACACGATGTTCGGCGGATTCCGGACCCGCGCCGACGCCACGTACAAGCTGCTCCAGGCCCCGGGCACGGCCTTCCTCGTGGTGGCCACGCCGGAGCGGGACGCGCTGCGGGAGGCCGCGTATTTCGTGGAGCGGCTGGCCGCCGAGGAGATGCCGCTGGCCGGCCTCGTCCTCAACCGCGTCCACGGCAGCGCCGCCGCCCGGCTTTCGGCCGAGCGGGCGCGGGCCGCGGCGGAAAATCTTGACGAGGGGCGCATTGTGGATCAGGGGCGCGGGAAGACTGACCGAGGTGGCTCCCCGGCCACCGAGCACGAGCCGTCCGACCTCGCCACCGCCGCCACCGCACCACCCGTACCCGAGGCTGCCCCCACAGCCGCACCGGCACAGGAACCAGCCGTAGACGACGCAGACGTACGACAACTCACCGCGGGCCTTCTACGCCTGCATGCCGAGCGCATGCGGGTGCTCGCGCGTGAGCAGCGCACGCGCGACCGCTTCACCGCGCTTCACCCCGAGGTGGCGGTGACCGAAGTGGCCGCCCTGCCCGGCGATGTGCACGACCTCGCCGGGCTGCGGGCCATCGGCGACCGGCTCACGGCCGGGCGCGCGAGCCCGGCCTGATCGGCTGGAGACCCCTGGGCCGCGGCTACCCCACCGCGGCGTACGCCTCGTACGTCGCGTCGTCCTCGATCGCCACGGGCAGCAGGCCCGCTCCCCGCTCGTACTCCGTGCGCGCGGTCTCCAGGAGCCGGCGCCACGAGGTGACGGTCGGCCTGCGGCGCAACAGTGCACGTCGTTCGCGCTCCGTCATGCCGCCCCACACGCCGAACTCCACGCGGTTGTCGAGGGCGTCGGCGAGGCACTCGGTCCGCACCGGACATCCGGTGCACACCGCCTTTGCCCTGTTCTGCGCCGCTCCCTGCACGAAAAGTTCATCCGGATCGGTAGTGCGGCAGGCCGCCTGCGCACTCCAGTCAGCTACCCAGCCCATACCGGCGCCGTCCTCTCCCGAATCGAGGCTCCCCCACGGCGACAGCGGCATATTCACCGCTGCCAGTTGGGACGTTACGGAAGGTGGGCACAGCGCAACACCCCCTTCGGGCCCAATCTTGGATGGCCCGAACGGACTATGCGTGCGCGTCAGATCACCCAGGGGAGTGATCGAAGGACATGCGTGTGATAGCGGACATATCACCTGGATACGTCCTTCTTTGACGGGGCCACATCGGGCACCGCGTGACGCATGAGCCGGAATCGGACACGAGGTCCCCATGTTTCGGGGTCACGGGAATTCATGCCGAAGTCACACCCGGGTCTTGATGCCAGACCACACTGCTGTGACAGTTGGGAGCAGCTTAGGCCAAGGCATATACGTGTGTCCGGCGAATGAGAACGTAGGCTGCCCCCATGGCAAAGAAGCGCTCCGGCGGTGGTCTGACCGGGACCCAGCAGGCCGCCAAGTTCCTCGGTGTCAGTGTGCTCGCGGGAGCCGTGCTGGCGGGCATCGCCCTGCCCGCGGCCGGCGCACTGGGTCTGGCGGCGAAGGGCACGGTCGAGGGGTTCGACGAGATCCCCTCCAACTTGAAGACCCCGCCGCTGAGTCAGCGCACCAAGATCCTCGACGCCGAGGGCGGGCTGATCGCCACGGTGTACTCGCGGGACCGGACGGTCGTCCCGCTCGACAAGATCTCCCCGTACATGCAGAAGGCGATCGTCGCGATCGAGGACGGCCGCTTCTACGAGCACGGGGCGATCGACCTCAAGGGTGTGCTGCGCGCGATCAACCGCAACGCGCAGTCGGGCGGGGTCTCGCAGGGCGCGTCGACCCTCACCCAGCAGTACGTGAAGAACGTCTTCGTCGAGGAGGCCGGTGACGACCCCGAGAAGGTCGCGCAGGCCACCCAGCAGACCATCGGCCGCAAGGTCCGCGAGCTGAAGTTCGCGATCCAGGTCGAGGAGGAGCTGGGCAAGAAGAAGATCCTGGAGAACTACCTCAACATCACGTTCTTCGGGCAGCAGGCGTACGGCATCGAGGCCGCCTCCCAGCGGTACTTCTCCAAGCGCGCCGCCGACCTGAGCCTCGGCGAGGCGGCGATGATGGCCGGTCTCGTCCAGTCGCCCAGCCGCTACGACCCGATCAACGACATCCAGGAAGCCACCAAGCGCCGCAACGTGGTCCTCCAGCGGATGGCCGACGTCAAGGACATCAGCCAGGCCGAGGCGGACAAGGCGAAGGCGGCCCCGCTCAAGCTGAAGGTCAGGACGCCGAAGAACGGCTGCATCACCGCCGTCAGCGGCGCCGGTTTCTTCTGCGACTACGTCCGCAAGACGATCCTCAGCGACCCGATCTTCGGCAAGACGGCCGAGGAGCGCCAGAAGCTGTGGAACCTGGGCGGTCTCACCGTCAGGACCACGCTCGACCCGCGGGCCCAGGCCGCCGCCAACGAGGCCGCCGTCGCGAAGATCAACAAGGACGACCCGGTCGCCGCCTCGGTCGTGCAGGTCCAGCCCGGCACCGGCAAGATCGTGTCGATGGGCCAGTCCCGTCCGTACGGCCTGGACCAGAAGAAGCACGAGACCACGCTCAACCTCGCCGTCAGCAACCGGATGGGCGGCAGCACCTACGGCTTCCAGGTCGGTTCGACCTTCAAGCCGATCACCGCCGCCGCGGCCCTGGAGAAGGGCATCAGCCCCGCGCAGCCCTACACCACGCCGTGGAAGATCACGCTGGACAAGAGCTCCTTCCTCACCTGCAAGGGACGGCCCTCCGGCTACGACAAGTGGGACCTGCAGAACGAGGTGGAGTCCGAGGCCGGCACCTGGGACATGACCAGCGCGCTCGGCAAGTCCATCAACACCTACTTCGCGATGCTCGAGCAGCAGACCGGTCTGTGCGAGACGGTCCAGATGGCGAAGAAGCTGGGCTACGAGCGCGGCGACGGCAAGCCGATCGAGGAGAACGCCTCGATCACCCTCGGCGGCGAGGTCAGCACCCCGCTGTCGATGGCGAGCGCCTACGCGGCCTTCGCCAACCGTGGCCAGTACTGCACCCCGATCGCCATCGAGTCCGTCCGGGCCGCCAACGGCGACAAGCTCAACGTGCCGGACACCAAGTGCACGCGGGCGATGAGCGAGCGCACCGCCGACACCATCAACCAGATGCTGAAGGGCGTCGTCGAGGACGGTACGGGTACGAGGGCCGGCCTCAGCGACCGCGACAACGCGGGCAAGACCGGTACGACGAACGACCGCAAGGACGCGTGGTTCGTCGGCTACACCCCGAACCTGTCCACGGCCGTCTGGGTCGGTGACGACATCGGCGAGAAGAAGTCGATGTACCGCATCACCATCGGCGGCGAGTACTACGACAAGGTCTGCGGTGGCTGCCTCCCCGGCCCCATCTGGCGGATCGCCATGACGGGCGCCCTCGACGCCTCCGAGACGCCGAGCTTCGCCCCCATCTCCGTACCGCGGGCCGAGAAGCCCAAGGACAAGGAGGAAGGGGACGAGGGTCCGAACAAGCCGGGCAAGCCCGGGAAGCCGGGCGACAACAAGCCGACCAACCCGTTCCCCGGGATCACACTCCCGCCGGGCATGATCGGCGGAGCCGGCAACGACAACGGCCGCGGCGGAAACCGCTGACGGCACGCGGATACGAGGAAGGGCGCCCCAACTTCGGTGGGGCGCCCTTCCTCGTACAGCCGGCTCTCGGGGATCAGCCCGCGAGGAGCTTCTTCACGGAGGCGGCGACCCGGCCGCCGTCGGCCTGGCCGGCCACCTTCGGGTTCACGATCTTCATGACGGCGCCCATGGCGCGCGGGCCCTCGGCGCCCGCCGCCTTGGCCTCCTCGACGGCCGCCGCGACGATCGCGTCGATCTCCTCGTCGGTGAGCTGCTTCGGCAGGTACGCGTCGAGGAGGACGCCCTCCGCCTTCTCCCGCTCGGCGGACTCGAGGCGACCGCCCTGGGTGAAGGCGTCCGCGGCCTCGCGGCGCTTCTTCGCCTCCTTGGCGATCACCTTCTGCACCTCGTCGTCGGAGAGTTCGCGCTTGGTCTTGCCCGCGACCTCCTCCTTGGTGATCGCGGTGATGGTCAGCCGCAGGGTCGAGGAGCGCAGTTCGTCGCGCTCCCGGATCGCGGCGTTGAGGTCGGCCTGGAGCTTCGCCTTGAGCGTGGTCATGGGGTCAAGTGTGGCAGGTGCGCCACCCCACCCGCCCGCGCATTTACGCCCGGAGGGTCTGCGACGATGGGGGAATGCGCGCACGGTACGGGATCCCCCTGAAGATCACGGCAGGCCTCACGGCGACGGCCGCCGCCGGAATCGTCTACGCGGCGGGCTTCGAGGCCCGCTCGTTCCGGCTCCGCCGAGTGACGGTCCCGGTGCTCCCGCCCGGCATGAGCGACCTGCGGGTCCTCCAGGTCTCCGACATCCACATGGTGAGCGGCCAGCGCAAGAAGCGGGCCTGGCTGCAGTCCCTCGCGGGCCTCCGCCCGGACTTCGTCGTCAACACCGGCGACAACCTCTCCGACACGGACGCGGTGCCGGAGGTCCTCGACGCGCTCGGCCCGCTGATGGAGTTCCCGGGCGTGTACGTCTTCGGCTCCAACGACTACTACGGGCCCACGCTCCGCAACCCCGGCCGCTACCTGAAGGAGAAGGTGCAGGGCCGGCACGGCCTCAACGGCAACAAGCCGGTCGTCGGGGCGGTCCACAACCCCTGGGAGGGGATGCGGGACGCGTTCGACGCGGCGGGCTGGGTGGACCTCACCAACACCCGCGGCCGGCTCAAGCTCCCCCAGGCCGACCTCGCGTTCACCGGCCTCGACGACCCGCACATCAAGCGCGACCGGTACGAGCGGGTGGCCGGCGGCCCCGACGCGGACGCCGACTTCACGGTGGGCGTGGTCCACGCCCCGTACCTGCGCTCGCTCGACGCGTTCACGGCCGACGGGTACGAGCTGATCCTCGCCGGGCACACCCACGGCGGGCAGCTGTGCATCCCCTTCTACGGGGCGCTCGTCACCAACTGCGACCTGGACACCGACCGGGTGAAGGGACTCTCCACGCACACGGTCGCCGACCGGACGTCCTACCTCCACGTCTCGGCGGGCTGCGGCACCAACCGCTTCACCCCGGTCCGCTTCGCCTGCCCCCCGGAAGTCACGCTGCTGACGCTGACGGCACGCAGGTAGCCACCACTCCGCGCGGGATCGACCCCCTCCTCCTCGACTGGGGCCCCCGACCACCTACGGTGCGGGGCATGCCCGACCACTTACGGTGGGGGCATGCTCACGCCGAACCGCGCGTCCGCCGTCCCGGCCTCCGTCGTGCTCCCCACCACTCGCAGGCCGTACGCCGCCGCCTTCCGCGGCATGATCGCGCTCGCCGCGGCGACGGGCCTGATCATCGAGTGCCTCTACGGGAACGTGCTCGTCGTCCTGAGCTTCTTCACCATCTGGTCCAACATCCTGGTCGCCCTCGTCCTCGCTTGGGGCGCCGTCCGCGCCTGGACCCGCCGTCCGCCGCTGCCCGCGGTGTGGACCGGTGGTGTCGTGCTCTGCATCACGGTGGTCGGCCTCGTCTTCCACCTGGTCCTCGACAACCCGGCGAGCGAGTTCAACCAGGCCGCCGAGATCGCCCGGCTCACCGGCGCGAAGGCCGTCGCCAACCAGCTCCTCCACACCGTGACCCCGATCGGCACGGCCCTGGACTTCCTGCTGCTCACCGCCCCCGGCGCGCTGCGCCGGCGCCACGCCGCCCAGTGGCTGGCGATCCCGGGCCTCTACCTCGCCTTCGCGCTGATCCGCGGCGCCCTGCTCTCCCCCGGCGCCCCGACCCGCTACACGTACCCCTTCCTCGACGTCACCGCCCACGGCTACGCCGGCGTCCTCACGAACGCGGTCGTCCTCGGCGCGGCCTTCTACGCGCTGGGCCTCGCCATCGTCGGCCTGGACCGCATCCGACCTGCGCCGCGACCCCCCGAAAACCGGATTTCGTCTCAGCGCGCGCGTGGGCTAAAGTAATCGATGTCGCCGCGACGTGAACAACAGAGCAGCGACATCGGGGTGTAGCGCAGCTTGGCAGCGCGCTTCGTTCGGGACGAAGAGGTCGTGGGTTCAAATCCCGCCACCCCGACAGCCGTAAGACCAGGTGAGGCCGGTACTGATCTCAGTACCGGCCTCACCTGTTTCTGTCTGCGTGTCCATCTGCGTGGCTACCGCTTCTCGCGTGTCTACGGCTGCTGCGGATCGGCGCCGAAGATCCCGTCCATGACCACGGCACCGGCCTGGATCACGGGCCGGATCTGCTTCCGGTAGACCTCCTCCGTCACAGTCGTCCCCGAATGGCCGACGAGGCGGGAGATCACTTCCGGCGGGACGCCACGGTCGGAGAGCAGAGACACGAAGCTGTGCCGTGCGGGCGCCGGTCAGCAGGGCGATCACCTTGTCCCGGGCCATGGCGCGCTTGACCTCCTTGACCGTGTAGTTGGTGGGGGGCGATCGCGAGACCGTCCTCGTGGTCCCGCAGCACCTCCTTGAGCTTGCTCTTGGCCTCCGTCCTGGTCTTGCCACTCCCCAAGGCGGATTGCATGCGCCGGAAACGGAGGGGAAGCCGGTGGGATGGCAAGAGGCTGGCAACACCGAGGTCCACATCCCGTTGGCGCTGCTTACCGAGACGATGAAGGAATTCGGCATCACCGTGGACTACGACGAGGCCGAACTGGAGCGCCGGCTCGGCCCGCGGCCCGAGTCGACCGAGTACTAGAGCGCGAGGTCGTGGGGAGCTGTTACAGGTTTCTCCACCTCATCAAGGCACCCGCCACCGTGGCTGATGAGCATGTCGTCGGGACGCCAGGCCCGCGCCCGCTCCACATACGTGTGGGTCGACGGCAGACGGGATGGGAGTCGGGGAGAGTGGTGGGTCATGACTGCCGACTGCCGCCCTCGCCTCGGTTCCGCCAGGCGCCAGAGCGCGACTGCTGGTCAGGTTGGCGTGGTGGGAACTGTCAGGGCGGACGGGGCGAGCACCCACAGCAAGGCTCGGCCGGTCAGTGGGGTCGTGGCGATCAGGGTCAGGTACACCTCGACGGTCGATCCGTTACCGGTGAAGACATCCAGGTCGCCGGACAAGCGTGACAGCAGGTAGACGACGGCATCGACGATGAGCCACGAGGCCAGGTTCGCCCCGATCCACCAAGCCCAGCGATTGGTGACCTTGCGGAGCACGAGTGACTGGGACAGGCCCAGGAGTGGCCCCAGTGCCAGGCTCTGGCTGGCGGCCAGCAGGTAGGCCGTCGACACCTCGTTGGCGGATTCCTCTGCGGTGGCGATCGCGGGCGTGATCACCAGCAGCCAGGCAAGCAACGCCGGGCCGACGTTGGAGCTGATCCACGCCTTGCGGGGGATGGGGACGCGCTGCCGAGCGACCAGCCATTGCAGCGCTCCCAGAACGCCCCCGAACAGCAGGGCCCCAAGGGTGGCGATCAGCAGCGCCACCACGACATGGTTGCTCACGAGATTCAGGTTGAGGGTGTCGCTGCCTACCCATACCAAAAGGAAGCCGACAGTCAGAACAACAACGAATGCGATCGTGTTGCAGCCGATCCACTGCCAGTACAGGCGAGTGTTCCAACCACTCGATGAGGCCGCCTTGCGGCCCGATCCGGAAGCCGCCACCAGTCACCCCTTCTCGTGTGTCGTCGGCGCGCCGGTAAACGAAATCGACGGAGCACAATTCGCCCTGAGGTAGACGCCGCCATCCCGGTGACCATCTGATGCGCCTGCCACATTGGCCCGCGCAGCCCGGGGACGTTGAAGCCACGAGCAGAAGCGATAACTCGATCACCGCATCGGGGGAACCGTGGACAAGACTTCACGCTCGGTGCCTGGAGGTTGCACTCCGGCGTGTCCCTCGCGCAGGCAGGCAGCGGCGCTGTTTGAATCCTCGTATGACCAAGCGCGACGACGCGGCCCTTTTCGGTAACCGATTCTTGACCGCGCCCGCTCCCTCGGAGAAATTCCCCGAGGAAGGAATGGCCGCGACGGACGCAATGAGGCTCGTCGATGTGGATCTCGCCATGGAGGGCGATCCACAGCGTAACCTCGCCACGTTTGTCACCACGTGGATGGAGCCGGAGGCGCAACGGCTCATCGCCGAGAACCTCCACCGCAATTTCATCGACCATGCGGAGTACCCCATTTCCGCCGAGATCGAGCAGCGTTGCGTGCGCATGCTCGCCGATCTCTTCAACGCGCCGGGCAAGACGGCCGGATGTCGGACCCAGGGCTCGTCCGAGGCGATCATGCTCGGCGCGCTGTCACTGAAGTGGAAGTGGCGGGAACGTCGCCAGGCAGCCGGCCTGTCGACCGACCGGCCCAACCTGATCTTCGGCGGGGACGTCCACGTCGTGTGGGAGAAGTTCTGCCGCTACTTCGACGTCGAACCGCGGATCGTGCCGCTCGCCGAGAACAAGTACACGATCGGCCCGGAGGACGTGGAGCCCCACCTCGACGAGAACACGATCGGCGTCGTCGCCGTCCTCGGCACCACGTTCACCGGCCACATGGACGATGTCGTCGGGATCGACAAGCTCTTGCGGGACGTCCGCAAGAAGCGGGACCTCGACATTCCGATCCACGTCGACGGCGCCAGCGGCGCCTTCGTGTGGCCCTTCCTCTACCCGGACTCGAAATGGGACTTCCGGCTGGAGCAGGTCCGTTCGATCAACGTCTCGGGCCACAAGTACGGCCTGGTCTACCCCGGAATCGGGTGGCTGATCTTCCGCGAGGAGGCCGACCTCGCCAAGGACCTCGTCTTCTACGAGAACTACCTGGGCAAGACCGACGCGACCTTCACCTTGAATTTCTCCACCGGCGCGTCGATGGTGCTCGCGCAGTACTACAACTTCGTGCGACTCGGCCGCCAGGGCTACACCTACGTCATGAAGTTGATGCAGGAGAACGCCCATGCGCTGGCGGACAACCTGCGAAGCGGCGGCCGCTTCGAAGTAATCGGCAGCGACCTCGAACAGCTGCCCCTGGTCGCCTTCCGCCTCGCCGGCAAGCACTCCTACGACGAGTCCGACGTCGCCTGGCAGCTCTCCGCCGAGCGCGGCTGGATGGTGCCGGCGTACACGCTCCCGCCCAACGCGGAGCGGGTGAAGATCATGCGTGCCCTCGTCAAGGAGACCCTGAGCCGCGAACAGATCGATCGCCTGAGCCAGGACATCGAGGACGCATGTCGCACCCTGGACGACAAGGGCGCGGCGCACGACACCGAGCGGGCCCAGGTCAAGCGCGGCACCGGTTACTGACGCACCTTCGCCGCCCGGTTGCACACCTGCTCGCACTCAGGGCACCTCCATCGCGCACAGAGTGAGTGTGGAATCCCGCCACCCCGACAGCCGTAAGACCAGTTCAGGGGCCTGATCCGCGTAAGCGGGTCGGGCCCCTGAGTGGTTTCCGGGGTTTCTCCGGCGCGCTTGCTAGGGCTTGGTCGAGCCGGGCTGGGTGGTGGGGATGCGCTGGGTGAAGAACAGGGCGATGAGGGCGGCGAAGGCGAGGACCGCGAGTGCGGCGCGCAGTCCGTCGATTCGCGCGTCGGCGTTCGCGTCCAGTACCTGCTGCGTCTGTTCCTCGCGGGCGCCCGCTTCGTCCAGGGCGGTCTGCAGCTGGGCGTCGGAGAGGAACGGGACGCCGCTTTGGAGTTCGACGGTCGCCTGGCTCTTCACACTGTCCGGGACCGTCGGATTCTGCTCGACGCTCGCCAGGAAGGACGAGGTGAGCGAGGCGATCAGGAGCGATCCGGCGAGTGCGGTACCGATCGAGGCGCCGAGGTTGGTGACGGCGTTCTGGACGCCGCCGACCTCCGCGCTCTTCTCCTCCGGCATCGCGGAGACGGTGACGGACCCCAGCTGGGAGGCGAGTGCGCCCATCCCGAGCCCGATCAGGAGCATCGGGATCGTGACCACTTCCGCGCCGGCGTCCGCGTCGAGTGCGGCCATCAGGATCACCGCACCGAGAAGCAGAGCGACGATCCCGAGGCGTACCACTCGTCGGGGTGAGACGTCCGGGAGGAAGCGCGGGATGAGGACCGCGGCGGCGAGCAGGGTCACCGAGAGCGGCAGGAGCCGGGCGCCGGTGGCGAGCGCGGACAGGCCCAGGGCGACGGACAGGTAGAGCGGGACGAGGAAGAACACGCCCATCTGGACGAGGTACTGGAAGAAGAACATCGTCAGCCCACCGGTCAGCTGCTTGTTCTGCAGCATGGCGGGGTCGAGGAGGGGTTCCTTGTGCTGCCCGACGAGGCGGGCCTCCCAGCGGAGGAACAGCCAGGTCAGCCCGATGCCCAGCAGCATCAGCCACACGGTCAGGGAGATCCCGAACAGGGCGGGTGCGTCGGGCTTGGGCTGGAACCAGCCCCACTCGTCGGAGCGGAGCACACCGTAGACGAAGATCCCGAGCCCGAGGGCCGAGAGCACGACACCGATGACGTCGATGCGCGGCCGTTCCTCACTCACCGCGTCGGCGATCGGACGGGCGAGGACGAGGATGCCCAGGACCACGAGGACCTCGCCGGCGAACACCCATCGCCAGGAGAAGTACGCGGTCGCGACGCCGCCGATCAGCGGGCCCACCGCGATCGCCACCGCGCCGGCCGCGGCGACAAGCCCGTAGGCGGCGGGGCGCCGCTCCGTGGGGAAGTTGCCCGCCACGAGCGCCACGATCGCCGGCAGGATCAGCGCTGCCCCGATGCCTTCCAGGAACGACCAGCCGATCAGCAGCACGGTGAGGTTGGGCGCCAGGGCGGTGGTCAGGGAGCCGCAGCCGTAGATGACGCAGCCGATGATGAAGGCGCGTTTGCGGCCGATCAGCGCCCCGACCTTCCCGCCGGGGATCATGAACATCGCCATCACCAGGGTGTAGGCCGTGATGGCCCCCTGGATCCCCACCACCGTGGTGCCGACGTCCTCGGCCACCGTCGCGATCGAGACGTTCATGACAGAGCTGTCGAGCGCCATCAGGAACTGACCGGACGCCAGTACCAGCAGAACGAGTCGCGCCTTCGCGGAACTTTCGGAAGTGCCTGTTCCCGGTGCCATGACCGGTAGCGTCCCAGCCGCCCGAGGGGGTGCGACGCACGACCCGCCGCGCGCGGCGGGTCAATTCGTCGTCGTGTGCGTCAGCTCTGCGGCAGGCGAGGTGCGGCGCACAGCGCCCAGATGACGATGACGTCGATCGCGATCAGCAGCATCGCCCAGAACGGGTAGTACGGCAGCCACATGAAATTCGCGATCATGCCCAGGGCCGCCAGTGCGACACCGATGAAGCGCGCCCACAGGGCTCCCTTGAACAGCGCGATACCCGCGAGCACCATGATGATGCCCAGGATCAGGTGGACCCAGCCCCAGCCGGTCAGGCTGAACTGGTAGACGTAGTTGCGCGTGGTGACGAACACGTCGTCCTTGGCGATGCCGGCGATCCCCTGGAACAGGGTCATCGCCCCGACGAAGATCATCATTACTGCGGCGAACACCACCCATCCACCGGCGGCTGTGCCGCCATGTGAGTGGTTGTGCGCTGAGTCGCCACGCTCGGTCCCTGTGACGTTGCTGGACATAGGGGTCTCCTTCGCCGACGGCCACTGACTCTGCCTCCGGCGGTCTCGGCGCCGGATCAGGCGCTGCGGCAGGCGGCGGTCACGAGGCGAGAATCCGGCTCTTCTGAGCCGCGAACTCCTCCTCGGTCAGTACGCCTTGTTCCTTCAGCTCCCCGAGTTCCTTGAGTTGAGCGATCTTGGCGCTCATGTCGTCGACCGGTGCGGCGGGCGCCGGCGCCGGGGGAGGTGCCGGTGCTTGCTGTGGGGCTGCCGCCGTCTCCTGTCCGGCCCAGCGACCCGCCTGGCGCCGTGAGACCCGGTTGGAGACCGCGGTCGCCGTACCGGCCACCACGGCGGTGCGCGCCACCCCTCGAAGAAGTCCTGGCATGTCGGTCCTCCTTGCTTCTGCCGAGACAATCCGCTCGCTCGGACATCAGGGGCGTCAGGCAGCGGGGCTGTTCCCCTCCGCCGCCTCCGCGGCTTCGAGCGAGGCCAGGAGAGCCTGCACGGGGATGCGTCCGCCCGCCACGAGTTGCGCACCGCCGCGCCGCAGGGCTCGCGCGAGGGGCGCGGCCCAAAGGTTCTCGTACACCAGGATTCCGGCCGCGTTGCCGGGTTCGAGCGCCATCCCTGCCTCGTCGAGGTCGTCCTGGCCCAGAAGTCCGGACGAAACGCCCTCGAACACGGACAGGTCGAGCCGGCCGTCACCGTCCAGATCTGCCAGCTCCAGGGCGACGACACTCCCGTCGTCGTCCTTCCGTACGAACAGGAGGTCGAGAACGCGGATGACGCCTCGGTCCACCAGGTCGAGCAGCAGGGGGAAGCCTTCGCCCGTCATGCGGTTGCCCGGGAACTCGATCACCAGGAAGTCGACCGGTCCCATGTCTTCGATTGCGTCGCTCATCACCACTCCAGACACACGGCTCGCAGGACTTGGCCGCGCCCGGCCTCATCCCGCCACCGTGTCCCGCAGGGCATGGTCGGCCGGAGCTCTCCATCCATTGCAGCATTCGCCAGAAGGCTTCGCATGTTCACGGAGCAGGCCGCCGCCCGTGGCTCGGGCGGCGGCCGGGGCGTCAGATGACCGGCGGTCGGCCCAGGCGGGTCATGTGGCGGACCGTGGACCAGCGCATGGGGTGGCGGGGGCCGCAGGAGCGGCGGACGCCCTCCGCGAAGCCGGCGAACCAGGACGCGAGGCCCGGCAGGGAGCGCGTGCGGGCCAGCGTGAGGAGGGTCCAGACGCCGAGGTAGACGGGGACGAGCAGGGCCGGCAGGTTGCGCTTGGCCAGCCAGACGCGGTTGCGGGCGGTCATCCGGTAGTAGACGGCGTGCCGGGCCGGGCTGGTCTTCGGGTGCTGGAGGAGGAGTTTCGGCTCGTAGACGACCTTCCAGCCCGCGTCGAGGGCCCGCCAGGCCATGTCGGTCTCCTCGTGGGTGAAGAAGAAGTCCTCCGGCCAGCCGCCGATCTCGTCGAGCATCACCATCGACAGGCCGTGGCCGCCGCCCAGGAAGGTCGTGACCTCCCCGCCGCGCATCGGGTCCTTCGCCCCGAGGCGCGGGACGTGGCGCCGCTGCGTCTCGCCCGTCTCGTCGGCGATGCGGAACGACACGACGCCCAGGGCCGGGTCGTCCTCGTACAGGTCGGCCAGGCGGCGGAAGACGTCCGTGTCGACGAGCAGGCCGTCGTCGTCGAGGTCCACCACCACGTCGACGTCGCCGAACGCGCGGAGGGTCTCGATCGCGACGTTCCGGCCGCCGGACACGCCCCGGTTCTCGGGCAGTTCGACGCCGGTCACGCCCTCGGGGAGCTCCGGGAGGGTCCCGGCGCCGTTGCCGACGACCACGATCCGGGTGGCGGCCTCGTCCTGCGCCGCCACGGCGTCGAGCAACGCCCGCAGCTCGACCGGGCGCGTGCCCATCGTCAGTACCGCCACACCCACACGAGGTCGCGCCACGACCACTCCGTTCGCTGTTCACCGGAACTCGCTCCGGGCCGCGATGCTAACGCCCGGCGTCACCTTCCGTTCACCCGCATCACGGGTGTGGTGCACCCGACGTGCGCCGGGAGGGGGGAGCGCGGCGAACGGCGTTGCCCGACGGCTCTACGCTGGTTCCCTTCCGTCAAGTTGAACGATCGTCGAAAGGGTGGTCTCCAGGTGCTGGTCGCGGACCGATATCGGCTTCATGTGTGTATCGGCCGGGGCGGCATGGGCGAGGTGTGGCAGGCCACCGACGAGGTGCTCGGCCGGGACGTCGCCGTGAAGCTGATGCTGGCGCACGGGACCGACCCCTCCGCCGCCGACCGGTTCCGGCTGGAGGCGCAGACCGCCGCCCGGCTGAGCCACCCGCACGTGGTGGGCGTCTTCGACTTCGGTACGTGGGACGGAAAGCTGTTCCTCGTCATGGAGTTGGTGGAGGGAGACAGCCTCGCCGGGAGCCCCTCCGATCCGCTGATCCTGCCCGCCGAGCGGGTCGCCGTGGTCGCCGCCCACGCCGCCGCCGGGCTCGCCGCCGCGCACCGGCAGGGTGTCGTGCACCGGGACATCAAGCCGGGAAACCTCCTGGTCGACGCCGACGGGACGGTGAAGCTCGCCGACTTCGGTATCGCCCGCTTCGTCGACGACCCGTCGGCGGCGCTCACGACCACGGGCCAGATCGTGGGCACGGGGCTCTACCTCGCCCCCGAGCGGGCCCTCGGGCAGCCCGCCTCGCCCGCCTCCGACGTGTACTCGCTCGGTTGCGTGCTCTACCAACTCCTCACCGGCCGCCCGCCGTTCCGCGCGGACACCGCCACGGCCCTGCTGTACCAGCACATCGACACCGCGCCGATGCCGCCCGCCCGGCTCGGGGTGGCGCTGCCGCCCGAGTTCGAGACGTACCTGCTGAGCCTGCTGGCCAAGCAGCCGGAGCAGCGGCCCTCGGCGCAGACCATCGCGGACTGGTTCTCCTCCGGCGCCTGGCGCGGCTACTCCCGGCCCGCCCCGGTGCAGCCCCATGTCCCGCACCACAACGCCGGCCCGCCGCCCGGCGTCGCCACGCGGCCCGCGCCGATGCCCGGGGCCGCGCCCATGCCCGGAGCCATGCCCGGAGCCATGCCCGCCACCGGGCCGACGCACAGACCCGCGCCGCCCGCGCAGGGGCAGAGACCGCCGTCCGCCGGCGCGCCCGCGTCCCGGCGGCGTGAGCGGCCGAGCAGCACCGGCAGCGGGCTCGCGGAGCTCTCCCGGCGCCGTCCCCGCAAGACGGCTGCCGTGGCAGGTGCCATCGCCTTCGTGGTCTTCCTGATCATCGGGATGGCCTGGCTCTCCTGAGGCGCTCGCCCGGGGCGCTCGCCCGGGGCCGCCCCGGAGGCACGTCAGTACAGCCTCGGCGCCATCACCTGCGGCTCCCCGTCCACCGTCGCGAGCAGCAGGCAGCGCGGTACGCCGGGCCCCGGGGTGGCCCGTACGGTCACGGTCGTCGGCGGGTCGGTCGGCAGCTCGATCGGGACGGCGACCGGCCGGTCGTCCTTGGTCGTGGCATGGCCCGTCTCCTTGCCGTCGACGAGGATCTCGACGACGGGCGTGTGCCCGGTCTGGACGGTCGCGGAGACCGAGTGCCCGAGGTAGTCGATGTGGAAGTGGTGCCGTCGCCTCATGGGTCACCTCCGTACCTCCAGAGTAGGTACGGAGCCGTACGGCGGCACCCGGCGGCCCCGGAGGGTCAGCGGCTCGCCCACACGAGGACCCCGAGCAGGATCAGGGTCAGCAGGATCCCGAGGTTGACCACCTTGTACTGGAGGAAGACCGCGGCGAACTCGCGGATGGTCGCCGACGGCCAGAAGTAGGCGGCGGTCGGCGAGCCCACCACCTGGCCGTTCACGCCCGCGCGGCGGGCCAGGATGGCGGCCCGGAAGGCGTGGAAGTTGTTGGTGACGATCACGCACGAGGAGCCCGGCCGTTCCCGCTCCATCAGCTCCTTGCTGAAGAGCATGTTCTCCTCGGTGGTGCGCGAGCGGTCCTCGCGCACCAGCGCGACGGACGGGAAGCCGCGCTCGACGAGGTAGTCGGCCATCGCGTGGGACTCGGGGACCTCCTCGTCGGGGCCCTGCCCGCCCGAGGTGATGAGGACGGGGGCGTCGCCGTCGCGCCGCTCGTACGCGGCCAGCCTCTCGTGCACCTCGCGTCCCCGGTCCAGGCGGCTCGCCAGCAGCGGGGGCACCCGGCGGCCGCCGATCAGGCCCGAGCCGAGGACGACGACGTAGTCGGCGTCGCGGCGGATCCTCATGCGGCCGTACAAGAACGCGTAGCCGACGAAGCAGACGAAGAGGAAGGAGACGTAGCCGAGGATGAGGAGGAGGGTGACGACGAGGGTCTGCAGGGCCCACGAGTCGGTGGCGGCGGCGGCCACCGCCAGGACCATCACCCCGAACATGCCGAGCCCGGCGAGGAGCGCGAGCAGGTTGGCGGGGCGCCTGCCCTCCTTGCGCACCATCTTCACGCCGTTCGCGGTGAGGAGCCCCGCGAGGACGACAGGACCGAGGCCGAGCACGAGCAGCCCGCAGATCATCACGGTCTCGGCGACACCGGGCGGGGCGTCCTCGATCCCGGCGAGCAGCCCGATCCCGAGGAAGGTGACGGCGAGGCCGAGGTGCACGGCGTTGCCGAAGCGGCGCCGGTCCCGCCGTACGCCGAGCCCGAAGAACAGCAGGAAGACCGTGGCCACGGCGAAGGCGTACGACATGACGGCATCGTAGACAGACCTCAGGCCTCCCCGGCCAGAGCGAGCGGGCCTCAGGCCTCCCCGGCCAGAGCGAGCGGGCCTCAGGCCTCCCCGGCCAGAGCGAGCAGACTTCAGGCCTCCCCCGCCAGAGCGAGCAGACCTCAGGCCTCCCCCGCCAGGGCGAACAGGCCGCGTCTCGCGCCCTCTTCGTAGGCGTACCGGAGTTCACTGCCGTCGAGCAGCGACCGGAGCGCCCTCTCGCTCCGGGCGCGGGTCACCACGCAGTACTCCGCAGGCCGGTACGAGTCGTCGAAGGCCGAGGTCCGCAACAGGTCCACGGCGCCCAGCAGATGGGCCGCCGCGTCACGCCTTCCGGCCGACACCCGGATCTGGGCCAGGAGTTCCGCCGCGCCGGCCGCACCCGCCGCCGTGCCCATCCGCAGGTGCTCGCACAGCGCCCACCGGGCGTGTTCGGCGGCGCGGTCCAGGTCCCCGTCCCACGCCGCGAGTTCGGCGCGTGCCATGGACGACCAGGCCTCGGCGTACATGTCGCGGCCCACCCAGGGCCACCGGCTCTCGCGGTCCAGGTCGCCATGGTCCAGCGCCTCCTGCGCGGCCTCCGGGTCCGTGCGGCAGAGGGAGAGCGCGAGGCCCGCCCAGCAGGCGTGCCGGGTCGGCCCGAACTCCGGGTACTCCCCCATTCAGCGCGAGGGCCTCCCGGAATTCGTGCGCCGCCGCGCGCGTACGTCCCTGATACAGGGCGGTCGAGCCCCGCAGATGGGCGAGGAGGCCCAGGGTGCCTTCGTCCCCGTCCCGCACGGCCGCCGCCCAGGCCCGGCCGAGGAGCGGATCGGCGTCCTCCGGGCGGCCCGCCTCCAGATCCAGGAACGCGGCGAGCCACAGGGCGCGGGCCGTCGGCTCCCCGTTGAGCAGGGCGAGGGCGTGCCGCAGCCGCGTCCGGCCCTCGGTGGCCCGCCCGCAGGCCACCCACAGGAACCACAGCGAGACGGCGATCTCGACGGCCTTGTCGGCCTCGTTGCCCGGCGAGAGCGGCGCGGTCGTCGGGTCCATGGCGGCGGCCAGGTCCGGGAGTTCCCGCAGGGCGAGGTCGCGGGCGTCGAGCTGCCGGCCGCTCTGCCACCAGTCGGCGGCCCGCCGGGCGAGCTTCACGCACCACCGCCGGTGCCGCAGGACCACGGACCGTCGGTCGCCGCGTTCGGTGAGCCGGCGGGCGCCCACGGCCCGCATCGCGTGCGGCATCCAGTAGCGGGTGACGTCGTCCTCGCCGGCGAACAGGTCGTCGACGGGGAGGAGGGCGAGGGGCACGAGCCGGTCGAGGACCGCCGGGATCGCCGCCGGGGGCAGTTTCCCCGACGCGCACACCTCGACGACGGCGTCCCGGCCGAAGGTCCCCTCGAAGACGGACAGCCGTTCCCACAGGAGCCGTTCGGCGGGCCCGCCGCAGGCGTATCCGCGCTCGGCGGCGGCGAGCTGGTCAAGGCTCACCGGCTCGCCCCACAGCACGGTCGGCCCACTCCAGGAGGCACCCCAGGAATCACTTCTGGAGTCACCCCGGGAATCGCTCCTGAAGTAACCCCGGGGATCGCTCGTGGATTCACTCGTGGAGTCACCCCAGGAGTCGTTCCACGAGGCCGCTGTCCCGGCCCGTTCCGCGGCCTCCGGTGGATCGCCGATCCCCATGTCGTACCGCCCCCGTCCTCTTCCCATGTGTGAGTTATGCCTGAGTCAATGGCGAACAACCGCCACTACGGCTTGAATGCATATGCCTCGGTCCACATCCTGGGGCGCCCTGGAACCCACACCCACGGTTTGCCGGGGATCGACCAGGGAGGGAAATGAGTACCGGGGAATCCGTCCTGGGAGAGCCGGATCTGTCGCTGATCCACGCACTGCAGATGGCCCCGCGCGCCAGCTGGACCCAGCTCTCGGCCGTTCTGGGGGTGAGTGCCGACACCCTCGCCCGGCGCTGGGAGCACCTCACGGCCGGGGGCTACGCCTGGAGTTCGCTGCTCGCCGCCCGCCGTGGCACGGACGCGATGCTCTACGCCTGGGTCGAGCTGGAGTGCGTCGCGGGCGCCTCCGAGGCCACCGCGATCGAGGTCTCGGGGGATCCGTGCACCCTCGGCGTCCACCAGGTGACCGGCGACGCCGATCTGGTCCTGCTCGTGGTCTGCCCCGACCTCTACGCCCTCGACGCCTATCTCGCCGGGCGGGTGCGGCGGCTGCCCGGGGTGCTCCGGGCCCGCACCCAGGTCGTCACCCGGCTGCACAACCGCCCGTACCGGTCACGGATCGAGCAGCTCACCCCCGGGCAGGTCCAGCTCCTCAGGGAGATCACGGGCGGGGACCGGCCACGCGCGCACGTGCGTACCGCGCCGAACCTCACGGAACTCGACCACCGGCTGGTCGCGGAACTGGCGGGGGACGCCCGCCGCAGCGCCGCCGAGCTGGCCCGGCAGTGCGGTACGAGCGCGTCGACGGTACGGCGGAGGCTGGACGCCCTCACGGCCGGCGGCGCCCTCCACCACCACTGTCTGCCGGCCCCGAGGTTCTCCGGCCGCCCGGTGTGGGCGATGGTCACCACCGACGTACCGCCCCTGGAAGTGCCGACGACGGTGGCGGCGCTGGCCCGGCTGCGTCAGACCCGGCTGGTCACCTCGGTCACCGGACCCCACAACCTGGCCGTCGCCCTGTGGCTCCGTACGGTCGACGAACTGCACGAGGTGACGGCGGCGCTCGTACGGGCCGCCCCGGCGCTGCGGATCTCCGGCACCGCGCTCTCGCTGCGCACCCACAAGATCGGGGCCCAGGTCCTCGGTCCCGACGGGCGGCGGATGCACCACATCCGTCCCGACACCCCCTGACGCATCCGTCCGGGGCGTGGTCTGATGGATGGCATGGAGTTCGCCGTGTTCGTGACGCTGCCGGGTCTGGTCATCCTGCTGACCGTGATCGCCTTCGCCGATCAGATCCTGCGGATGACCGGCCGCGGGAAGCGCAAGGGTCAGATCTCCTCGACCGGCTTCGAGCAGCTGCACGCCACCTTCTCGCAGGGCAAGCAGAACGAGCTGAAGGAGCGCCAGAGCGCGCTCGTGCTGCGCGACGACGAGGAGGACGGCGCCCCGCCGAACCGCTCGACGGTGGACCTCACGGGCGGACGCGCGGTCATCCGGCTTCCGTAGCTCTCTCCGCAGCTCTCTCCGCAGCCCTCGTGGAGCCGGCTCAGACAGCCGGGCGGGACGCCTTGATCGAGTACATCAGCGGGATGCGGGGCCGGTCCGCCGGGAAGCGGTAGTAGCCGTCCTCGTGCCGCTGGAGCGCGCCGTAGCGGGGGAACAGCGAGGCCTCGTGCTCGTGCAGGAACTCGATCCGCAGGCCGACCCGCGCGAGCGCGGTGACGACCTCGCCGACCGGGTGCACCCACTCCACGCTGCGGTTGTGGACGGTGGCGGCGTCGAGCTCGGCGTACGTGCCCGGGCTGGTGTCCACCCAGGGTTCGCGGACGAAGTAGTCGTGCACGATCCGGCTGCCGGTCTCGTCGTCGAGCGAGTCGGTGAACGGATGGAACTCGGCCACGTAGAGGAAGCCGCCCGGGGCGACGAGCGAGGCGGCGGTCTCCGCCCAGCGCTCGATGTCGGGCAGCCAGTTCAGCGCCCCGCTGCCGGTGTAGACGATGTCGTACGCGCTGTCCGGGACGGCCTCGGCGGCGTCGTACACATCGGCGGCGACGAAGGCCGCCCGGTCCTGTGTCAGACCCAGGTCGGCGGCGAGCGAGCGGGCGGTCTCGACGGCCGGCTCGGAGAAGTCCAGGCCGACGACGTGCGAGGCACCGTGGCGGACCCACGAGAGGGTGTCGAGCCCGATGTGGCACTGGAGGTGCAGCAGGGACCGGCCGGTGACGTCACCGACCTCCGCGAGCTCGAAGTCCCGCAGAGCGTCCTTGCCCGCGCGGAAGGCGTCGAGGTCGTAGAACGCGCTCGCGGCGTGGATCGGGACGCGCTCGTCCCAGCGTGCGCGGTTGGCCTCGTGCCAGTCCTCGGGCGTGGGTGAGTACATGTCCGCGAGGTTATCCACAGGTTGAGGGGGACGCGACCCGATTGTCCGCCGCGCGGAGCATCATGGGTGCCATGACTGAGAGTAAGAACGCCGAGCTCAAGGCCGAGCTCACCGAACCGGCCCCCGTGTGGGAGCAGCGCTTCCGCGCGCCGCGCGTCTCCCTGCCCGAGTGGGCCGAGGAGGCCCCGGACCGCTCGCTGTTCGTGTCGAACGCGACGGGGACGTACGAGCTGTACGCCTGGGACCGGGCGAGCGGCGAGCAGCGGCAGGTCACGGACCGGCCGAACGGCACGACGGACGGCACGCTGTCGCCGGACGGCGCCTGGATCTGGTGGTTCGCGGACACCGACGGGGACGAGTTCGGGGTGTGGATGCGCCAGCCGTTCGGCGGCGGCGCGGACGAGCCGGCCGTCGCCGGCCTCGACGCCTCCTATCCGGCGGGGCTCGCCATCGGCCGGGACGGCACGCTCCTGGTGGGCCGCTCCACGGACGAGGACGGCTCGACGGTCCATCTCGTGCGCCCCGGGGCCGGCGCCCCGGTCGAGATCTACCGGCACCGGGAGTCGGCCGGGGTCGGCGACCTGTCGTACGACAGCACGCTGATCGCGATCGAGCACACCGAGCACGGGGACGCGATGCACTCGGCGCTGCGGGTGCTGCGCGCCTCGGACGCGAGCGTGCTCGCCGAGCTCGACGACACCAAGGGCGGCACGGAGGAACTGGGGCTGGCGGTCCTCGGCTTCGCACCGGTCGCCGGGGACACCCGGCTGCTCGTCGGGCACCAGCGGCGCGGCCGCTGGGAGCCGATGCTCTGGGACGTGGCGGCGGGCACGGAGACCGATCTCCGGCTCGACCTGCCGGGCGACGTGTCGGCCGAGTGGTACCCGGACGGGTCCGGCCTGCTGATCGTGCACAGCTTCGAGGCCCGCAGCGAGCTGTGGCGGTACGAGATCGCCACCGGCGCCCTGGTCCGGGTGGAGACCCCGGCCGGTTCGGTGTCGAGCGCGACGGCCCGGCCGGACGGCAGCGTGGAGTACCTGTGGTCCTCGGCCGCCGAGCCGCCGGTGGTGCGCTCCACGGACGGGGGCGTCGTCCTCGACCCGCCCGGCCCGAAGGCGCCGCCGTCGGTGCCGGTGGAGGACGTGTGGGTGGAGGGCCCCGGAGGCAGGGTCCACGCGCTCGTGCAGCGCCCGGCGGGCGAGGGCCCCTTCCCCACGGTCTTCGAGGTGCACGGCGGTCCCACCTGGCACGACAGCGACGCCTTCGCGTCGGGCCCGGCGGCCTGGGTGGACCACGGGTACGCGGTGGTGCGGGTCAACTACCGGGGCTCGACGGGGTACGGACGGGAGTGGACGGACGCGCTCAAGCACCGGATCGGTCTGATCGAGCTGGAGGACATCGAGGCGGTCCGCGCGTGGGCGGTGGCGAGCGGCCTCGCCGACCCGGCCCGGCTCGTGCTGTCCGGCGGCTCCTGGGGCGGCTATCTGACGCTCCTCGGCATCGGCACGCAGCCGGAGGCCTGGGCGGTCGGTCTCGCGGCGGTCCCGGTCGCGGACTACGTCGCGGCGTACGAGGACGAGATGGAGGCCCTCAAGGCGCTGGACCGGACGCTGCTCGGGGGTTCCCCCGAGGAGGTGCCCGAGCGGTACGCGGCCTCGTCGCCGCTGACGTACGTGGACGCGGTGAAGGCCCCGGTGCACATCTCGGCCGGCGTCAACGACCCGCGCTGCCCGATCCGCCAGATCGACAACTACGTCGACCGGCTCAAGGCCCGGGGCGCGGTCCACGAGGTGTACCGCTACGACGCGGGCCACGGCTCGCTCGTGGTGGAGGAGCGGATCAAGCAGGTCGGCCTGGACCTGGCGTTCGCCGAGAAGCACCTGGGGGCCGGTCCGGTGGAAGGCTGAGGCGGCCGGGGACCCGGGGCAGGCAGGGGTGACACCCGGCAGGCAAGTGGGACGCGCCCGGCCCCCGGTGCGCGCGGCAGGCGGGACCCGGCCGACAGGTCGGACCCGGCCGACGGAGGACCGAGGCCGCTTGCGTACCGTGGGGGGCGTGTACCGGTTCCTGAGAACGCCCCGCTGGTGGGGGATCAACGTCTTCGTCCTGCTGGCGATCCCGTTCTGCGTGTTCATGGGGACCTGGCAGCTGGGCAAGTTCGAGGGGCGCGTCGAATCCCACGAGGCGGCCGAGAAGCGGCCCGACGCGAGCACGCTGAAGGCCGAACCGCTGGCCTCGCTGCTCCCGGTGGACACGGAGACCTCGGGCCGGTCGGCCGAGGCGCGCGGCCGGTTCGGGGAGCAGTTCCTCGTCCCGGACCGTGAGCTGGACGGCCGGACCGGCAGTTACGTCCTGACGATGCTGCGGACGGACGGCGGCCGGTCGCTTCCGGTGGTCCGGGGCTGGCTCCCCACGGGTGCCGAGGTCCCCGCCCCGCCGTCCGGCGAGGTCACGGTGGTGGGCGCGCTCCAGGCCTCGGAGAACGGGGGCACCAAGGGCGTCCACCAGGCCGGTGGGCTGCCCGAGGGACAGCTGGGGATGATCAGCGCGGCGTCCCTGGTGAACGTGGTCACGGACGACGTCTACGACGCCTGGATCACCCTCGCCGACTCCCCCACCGGCCTCACCCCGGTCCCGGCGGCGGCCGCGGCGGGCACGAGCCTGGACGCGAAGGCCTTCCAGAACCTCGGCTACACCGCGGAGTGGTTCGTCTTCGCGGGCTTCGTCCTCTTCATGTGGTTCCGCCTGGTGCGCCGCGAGGCGGAGGCGTCCCGCGACGAGGCTCTGGGTCTGTAGCCCCGCCGCCCTGCGCGCGCGCCGGGCGGGAGCCGGTACGCCCTGCGGAGCCCGTACGCCCGCCCAGGAACGGTACGACCGCCGGAGCCGTACGGCTACTCAGGCGCCGTGCGCGCCCAGAGCCGTACGGCCGCTCAGGCGCCGTGCGCCCCCGGAGCCCGTACGCCCGCTCAGGAGGAGCCCAGGACTCCGGTCCGGTAGATGGTGCCCGCGCAGGCGTTGGGGATGCTCGCCGACGCGTAGGGGCCGCCCGGCTCCGCGACATGGCTGACCAGGACGCTGCCGTCCGCCGGACCGCCGTCCTCGTGGAGCAGCTGGGGCGCCACACCGGAGCCCGCGCCCGCTTCCGCGCCGGTGCCCGGTTCGGTGCCGCTCCCCCCGGAGCCCGTACCCCCGCTGGGATCGGGGTTGCCCGTGGCCTCGGTCGGGGTGTCCGTCGGCGGCGGCGTGGTCGGCGGCTCGGTCGGCGTCGGCTCCGTGGGGGTCGGGCTGGTGGTGGTCGTGGGGCAGGTCTCGCTCGGCACCCAGACGAACTTCAACTCGTAGGTGTCGCTCGGCTTCAGGAGGAGCGACGAGTACTCCTGCGAGGGGTCGGGCAGCCCGCTCCCCGCGTCTCCCGAGGTGTGCCGGATCACCGAGATCCGCGCCGGGTCGGCCGCGCCGTGGGCCTCGAAGCCGACGATCCCGCTGCCGTTCACGACGCACGCCCGGTCGGAGACGTTGGCGATGCGGAAGATGCCGTGGACCTTGCCCTCGCCGTCGGGTGCGCCGGCCCCCGCCGAGCTGACGCCGAGCTGCTCGGCCCCGCACGCCGGCACGGAGCCGGGCGGCACGTTCTGCGCCTCCCGGGGACCGGTGGCGGACGCACCGGAGCCGGGTCGCTGCGGCTTGCCCGAGGAACCGTCGGCCGCGCCCTGGCTCGGGGCCAGGGTGCTCGCGGGGGTCGTGGCGCTCTTGCCGCCCTCGACGCCGGTCTCGGCGCCGGTGCCGCCCTGGGCCTCCTCGCCGTGGCCCGCGTTCACGGGGTTGGCGGCGGAGATGCCGCCGGACGCGGCGACGTGCACGAAGGCGGGTACGGCCGTCCCGATGAGGACCGCGGCGGCGGCGGCACCCACGACGGCCTGCCGCTTACGGGCGCGCCGTGCGGGCACGGCGCGGCGCAGGTGCTCCAGCGAGCCCAGGGAGGGCTCCAGGCCGGAGACGGTGCTCTGGAACAGCCGCCGCAGCGCGAGTTCGTCGTCCCCGTCACCCTCGCCGGGGCCGGGCTCGATGTTCACCATGCGCTGTCCACTCAGGTCGTCACGTTCATCCGGGGCGCCGCTCTCGACACCGTCGCCGTTCTCGACATCGGCGCCGCTTCCGACGCCCGCGTCCTTCGCGGCGCTGTCGCCGTTCTCGGCCGCCGCGCCGTTCTCGACGCTGTCGGCCTCGCCGGCGTCCTTGCCAGGTGCCTCGCTCACGACGTCGCTCCCATCGCGACGCGCAGCGACGCGATGCCCCGCGAACCGTACGCCTTCACCGAACCCAGGGATATCCCGAGCGCCTCGGCGACCTGAACCTCGGTCATGTCCGAGAAGTACCGCAGGGCCAGCACCTCACGCTGGCGCCGTTGGAGTCCGCGCATCGCCTTGATCAGGTCCTCGCGCTCCAGCTGGTCGTACGCCCCCTCCTCCGCGCTGGCCATGTCCGGCATCGGCTTGGACAGCAGTTTGAGTCCGAGGATGCGGCGGCGCAGTGCGGACCGGGAGAGGTTCACGACGGTCTGGCGCAGATAGGCGAGCGTCTTCTCCGGCTCACGCACCCGCTTGCGGGCCGAGTGGACGCGGATGAACGCCTCCTGGACGACGTCCTCGCAGGAGGCCGTGTCGTCGAGGAGCAGCGCGGCGAGGCCGAGCAGCGACCGGTAGTGGGCACGGTACGTCTCGGTCAGGTGGTCGACGGTCGTTCCGGCCGCCGAGGCGCCTTCGGTGCTCGTCCGGGGCGACGGGATGCCGTCCACGGCGCTCGCACGGGATCCGGTGGGCACGGGGGCGATCACCGGCATCCCACCGAGAGCGCGCGGCCGCCGATAGGGGCGGACCGCCGGCCCGCGTACGGGGACGACGCCGACGCTCCGCGCGGGGAGCACAGCTGTGCCCGCGCCGCGCAGCGGAGCGATGGTTGCGATGTCGAGTACGTCTGCCACGCATGTTGGACACGCTTCCCCCCGGCAGGGTTGTACGCGTACGCCACCCTTTTCGACGGTGAGTTGTTTGTCCTCATGTGTAACCGTTCTCCCCCGATGCCCCGCTTCACAGCGTGCTCCGCGTCACACGACCATGGGTGCACGCAGAGACGCCCCGCACCCAACTACTGGTTGCAGTAAGGGGGAAGAGCATCGTCGGCTACGGCATCACCGCAGTTCAAGAGGTATCTGACGCCTATTTGCTCACAGGTCGTTCACAGATCCTACAAAGTTGCGACAACAGATTCCGCGATCTGCAGGGCGTTGAGGGCCGCGCCCTTGCGCAGATTGTCGGCGCAGACGAAGAAATCGAGCGCCCGCTCGTCGTCCATGGAGCGCCGTACCCGTCCGACCCAGGCGGGGTCGGTGCCGACGACGTCGGCGGGGGTGGGAAAGTCACCCGCGGCGGGATCGTCGTACAGCACGACCCCCGGCGAGGTCGCGAGGATCTCGTGCGCGCGCCCCAGGGGGACGGGGTGCTCGAAGCGGGCGTGCACGGAGACGGAGTGCCCGGTGACGACCGGCACGCGCACACAGGTGGCGGCGACCCGCAGCGCGGGCAGGGCGAGGATCCGCCGGGTCTCGTCCCGTACGCGCTCCTCCTCCGAGGAGGCACCGTCGGCGCCGGCCGTACCCGACCAGGGCAGGACGTTGAGCGCGAGGGGTCCGGGGAAGGGGCCGGTGTTCTCGCCGACCGCTCGTCGTACGTCTCCGGGGTGGGTGCCCAGGTCTCCGTCGCCGGCCACCAGGCCGAGCTGGGCGCGGAGCGCCTCGACACCGGCCTGTCCCGCACCGGCGCCGCTGGCGGCCTGCTGGGCGGTGACGACCAGTTCGGCGAGCCCGAACTCGGCGTGCAGGGCGCCCACGGCGACGACCAGCGCGAGCGTGGTGCAGCCGGGGCTGGAGACGATGCCACGGGGGCGTACGCGCGCCGCGTGGGCGTTGGTCTCGGGGACGACGAGGGGGACGTCGGGGTCCGCGCGGAAGGCTGCGGAGGTGTCCACGACGACGGCGCCCTTGGTGGCGGCGATGGGCGCCCAGCGGGCGGCCACCGTCTCGGGCACCAGGAAGAGCGCCAGGTCGACGCCCTCCAGGGCCTCCTCGCTCAGCGCGAGGATCTCGCACTCCTCCCCGCGCACGGCCGTCTTGCGACCGGCCGAGCGCGGGGAGGCGAGCAGGCGTATCTCGCCCCAGACGTCCGCGTGGTGCGTGAGCATCTGGAGCATCACCGAGCCGACGGCTCCGGTCGCACCGACGACCGCGAGCGTCGGCTTCGGTGTCATCGGCCGGTGCCTCCGTAGACGACGGCCTCGTCCGAGTCGCTGTCCAGGCCGAAGGCGCTGTGGACGGCGCGCACGGCCTCGTTGACGTCGTCGGCGCGGGTGACGACCGAGATGCGGATCTCGGAGGTCGAGATGAGCTCGATGTTCACGCCCGCGTCGGAGAGCGCGCGGAAGAAGTCCGCGGTGACCCCCGGGTTGGTCTTCATCCCGGCGCCGACCAGGGAGATCTTGCCGATCTGGTCGTCATAGCGCAGCGAGTCGAAGCCGATCGCGGTCTTCGCCTTCTCCAGGGCGTCGATGGCCTTGCGGCCCTCGGCCTTGGGGAGGGTGAAGGAGATGTCCGTGAGACCCGTCGAGGCGGCGGACACGTTCTGCACGATCATGTCGATGTTGATCTCGGCGTCCGCGACGGCCCGGAAGATGGCCGCGGCCTCGCCCGGCTTGTCCGGCACGCCGACGACGGTGATCTTCGCCTCGGAGGTGTCGTGGGCGACGCCCGAGATGATGGCCTGCTCCACCTTGCGGTCCCCTTGCGGCTCGTTGCTGACCCAGGTGCCCTGCAGCCCCGAGAAGGACGAGCGGACGTGGATCGGGATGTTGTAACGGCGTGCGTACTCGACGCACCGGTGCAGCAGCACCTTGGAGCCTGAGGCGGCGAGCTCCAGCATGTCCTCGAAGGAGATCCAGTCGATCTTCTTCGCCTTCTTCACCACGCGCGGGTCGGCCGTGAACACACCGTCGACGTCGGTGTAGATCTCGCAGACCTCGGCGTCGAGCGCGGCGGCCAGCGCCACGGCGGTGGTGTCGGAACCGCCACGACCGAGCGTGGTGATGTCCTTCTTGTCCTGGCTGACACCCTGGAACCCGGCGACGATGGCGATGTTGCCCTCGTCGAGGGCGGTACGGATCCGGCCCGGCGTGACATCGATGATGCGCGCTTTGTTGTGGACCGAGTCGGTGATGACACCGGCCTGACTGCCCGTGAACGACTGGGCCTCGTGGCCCAGGTTTTTGATCGCCATGGCCAGCAGGGCCATGGAGATCCGCTCTCCGGCGGTCAGCAGCATGTCGAACTCACGCCCGGCAGGGATCGGGGATACCTGCTCGGCGAGATCGATCAACTCGTCCGTCGTGTCGCCCATCGCGGAAACCACGACGACCACCTGGTGGCCGTTCTTCTTGGCGTCCACGATCCGCTTGGCGACGCGCTTGATGCCTTCGGCATCGGCAACGGAGGAGCCTCCGTACTTCTGCACGACAAGGCCCACGTGCGCTCCTCGCTCAGTGTGTGCCGCAGCCGGCGCTGCGATCGGCTCAGTCTAACGAGCGACCCGGGAACGCCTACGTGGTATCGAATGGTGAGACGAGGCGCTCACTGGGTGATCATTCCGGCCCCTGCGCGCGCTTCGTCCCCTGCGCATGGCTCGCCCCCTGCGCGCGCTTCGGCCCCTACGCGTCGTCCTGCCATGGCGCGTCGAGGGCCTCCCGTACGTGGACGGTGTACGGGTGGTCGTCGCCGAGGAGGCGTACGCAGACGGTCAGCAGCTCCGCGAAGTCGGCGCGGGCCCGGTCGGTCACGCCGGCGCCGGCGTACAGCCCGGCCAGATTGATCCGGGTGATCAGGGTGTCCAGGTCCTCCTCGCCGAGGACCACGCTCATCTCGGCCGCCGCGTACGCGCCCAGCGCGACGGCGTCGCGGGTCAGGTTCAAGGCCCGGTAGATCCCGGCGAGCTCGGAGCAGGCCAGCAGCGTCTCCCGGTCCTTCGCGCCCAGGACACGGACCATGTCCATGAGCATGCTCTCCTGAAGGGCGACCGCCCTGTGGACCAGCCCGGCCTTCACATGGGCCTTCGCGAGGCAGCTCCGCGCCCTGAACGTGTCCCTGTCGTCGGCTCCCAGCACCTCGGTCATGCGCCGCACCACCGCGGCCGCCGCGTCGATCGCCTCGTCCGCGCGTCCCGCCGAGGCGAGGGTCTCGGCCAGTGCGCCGCGCAGGCCGAGGGTGGCCGGATCGTCCGGGCCGAGCAGCCGCTCACAGCCGGCCAGCGCGCGCTCGTACACGTCGGCCGCCTCCTCGTACAGCCCGTTCAGACTCAGGTACGCGCCCGCGGCGGCCAGCACGGGAAGCAGCGCCTCGCCGTCCCCCGCGGGGTCGGTGCACCGCAGGTGCGCCTCGACGTGCGGCAACAGCACCCGCCACGTCTCCCAGTGGGCCGGGTCGTCGCTGTCCAGCGGTGCGGCGACCCCGAACGCCGTCTCCGCGAGACTGCGGGACCTTCCGATCACCCCCTGCCGCCCGTGCCCGTCCCCGGGGGCCGGACGGCGGGCGACGGCCTGCACGAGCCGGTGGACGGACACCGAGCCGTCCTCGTGCAGGGTGATCATGCTGTGCGCGGCCAGCTCCCCGAGCGCCTCTCGGACGCCGGGGAACGGTGGCAGGAGCATCACGGGAATCCGGTCGGGGGCGAACCAGCCGAGCAGCCGGAGCATCCCCGCCGCGTACGGGACCGTGGCGGAGAGCCCGTTGAGCGTGACGCGCAGGGCCCGGGCGACGGCCTCCTCCGCGTTGCCGAGTCCGCCGCTCCGGCCCAGCTCCGCCAGGTAGGCGAGCGGGGACGTGGCCGTGCGGCCGCAGTACGCGGCGGCGATCTCGACGGCGAGCGGCAGCTGTCCGAGGGTCTCGCAGAGCCGCTCGGCGCCGGTGGTGTCGCGCGGCCCCGCGTGGGTGGCGACCCGGGTGAACAGCTCGACGGCCTCGCCGGCCGGCAGCACGGGCAGCGTGAGGACCCGCCCGATCCCGTACCAGGCGTCCGTCGTCCGGCTGGTGACGACGATCCGCCCCCGGCCGGCCCGGGCCAGCAGGCCCGCCACATCAGCCGGATCGGTGACGTTGTCGAGGACGAGCAGCCAGCCGTCGTGCGCGGACAGCCACTGCAACGCCCGCTCGCGCAGGGCCTCCTGCGGGAGTACGTCGATCAGCGCGGGCTGCATCGCGGCGGCGAGCCCCGCGAGCCCGGCGTCCACGTCCGCACGGCTCTCCGCGGTGATCCACCAGACGGGGTTTCGGTGCGCCGCCTGCCGGAGGGCCCAGCGGGCGGCGAGCGAGGACTTCCCCACCCCGCCGAGGCCGCTGATCACGACGGTCTCCGACTCCTCGTCGAGCAGGGCGCCTTCCTCCCCGCGCCCCACGAAGTGGGCGGCCCTGCGGGGCACGTTGACGAGTCCGGGCGGGCAGACCACCGGCGCGAGGGCCTCCGGCGGCAGCGCGGTCACCCGGTCGCCGGTGTGCACCCACCCGATGTCCCCGCCGGCCGCGACGGAACGGTCCCCCGCTGCGGAGACGCCCCCGCTCACGCGTCCCCCGTGGACACGCCGACGCCCCCGCTCACGCGTCCCCCGTGGACACGCTCCCGATGTCCCCGCCGGCGGCGACGGAACGCTCGCCGGAGGCGGTGACGGGGCCGGTGGCGGCAGGGCCGCCGGCGGGCATGGCGGGCGGGGCGGCCGTGGCCTGCGCCCCGTCACCGGTGACGACGACCCCGATGCTCCCGCCGGCAGCGACGGAACGGGTGCCGGACGCCTCCACCGGGGCGGCCTGGCCACCGCGCCCGAACTGCGCCCACAGGGAGAGTCCGAGCCCGACGGCGGCCAGGACAGCGCCTACGACGCTGGCGATCTGGTCGGCCTTGCCGAGGTCGGTGAAGGCGACGAGGAGGAGGGCGATCAATCCGGCCCCGGCGACGCCGATTCCGCTCCAGAGGAGGGTCTTGGAGGGACCGTTCACTGCTGCCATGGGCCCATGATGCGGGACTCAGTCGGCCGACGGGAGCCTTTCGTGGGCGAGTTGCCGCATGGTCGACGTCAACCCGACCTCTCCCAGGGTGGTTTGACAGTCCGAGAGCAGCTCCCGCGCCAGGGCGCGGGCGCGTTCGACCTCACCGGCCTCGCGCGCGATGACGGCGTGGAAGCCGCGTCGCACAAGGGTGTCCAGATGTGCGTCACCGAACCGCCTCCTGGCGTCCTCGGCCGCCTCCTCGGCGAGGTCGAGGGCCTGTCCCGTCCGGCCCGCGTCCACGAGGACGGAGATGAGCGACATCTCGATGGTCCGGATCAGGGCGTTGCCCTCCGGCAGGACGTGCTTGGCCCGGGCAACCAGCGACTCGAGGTCGGAAACGGCGGTCCGGGGGTCGGATCTCGCGGCGATCAGGGCACGCCGGGTGTCCAAGGTCGCCGGAGCGTCCTCCCCCAGGGACCGGACGGCTCGATCCACGTTCTCCCGCAGCAGCTTCTCGGCCCGGCCCCGGGACGACTCCAGAAGGACCTCCGCCAGCCTCGTCCGGGCGTCGATCGTGCGGGGATCGTCGGGACCGTACAGATTGCTGTGGAACGCGAGATGCACTGCGGCAAGCGCCGGGGAGCCATCGCCGTGCCGAGACCCCAGCGTCACGCCGCGCATCGCACGCAGGACCCGATCGTCCTTCATCCCGTACAGCCTCATGTAGGCGAGCAGAGCCCGGGCGCACAGGAAGAAACTGCGTTCGTCGACCGCCATTCCGAACACCAGACCGGCCCAGTCGAAGAGACGGGCCCACTCTCCGGTGTCCTCGTCCGGTTCCGTGCATCGGGCGAGCGCCTCCGCCTGTGCCGCGACCGACTGCCACGGGCCGAAGTTCGCCCGAACCTCGTCCGGGGACTGCGGCCGGCCCACCGCATCCACCAACAGCGCCCCCGCCTCCTCGCGCCCCTCTCCCCCCGCCCGCACCACCGCCTGCACCACCCGGTGCACCGCGATGACGTCGCCCTCCAGCGTGATCATGCTGTGCGCCCGCAGGCGCCGTACCGCCTCCGTCACCTCCAGTGGGCTGCCCAGTGGGCCCAGGAGCCGCCGGGGAACGCCCTCCGGGGCCCACCACGCCAGGACCGCGAGGATCCGGCCCGCCAGCGGGGTGTCCCTGAGGCGGTCCAGGGTCACCTGCCACACCCGGGCCACCGTGCGCCCCGCCTCGCCGCCCTCCGCCGTCAGGGCGTACGTCTTTGCCGGGTAGCGGGCCAGGAGGTCCAGGTACGCGCGCGGGGTGATGCCCGCCTCCGCGCAGTAGGCGGCGGCCTGTCCGACGGCGAGCGGCAGCCGGCCCAGTTCCGCGCACACCTCGGCCACGCCGTCCCCCGGGCACACGCGCGTGAAGAGCGCCGCCGCCTCCTCCGCTCCCAGCTCGGGCACGGCGATCGTCTCCGCGAGGTCCTGCCAGCCGGTGGCCCGGCGTGAGGTGATCAGGATGCGGCCGCCCGTCGCCCGGGCCAGGAACGGCTTGAGGTCGGCCGGGTCGGAGACGTTGTCGAGGATGAGGAGCCAGCCCTCGTGGGTGGCCAGCCACTGGAGGGCCCGTTCCCGCAGGGCGTCCTCGGGCAGGATGCCGACGTACGCGGGCTGCATGGCGCGGGCGAGCGCGGCGAGGCCCGCGTCGAGTTCGGCCGGGGTCTCGGCGGTGATCCACCAGACCGGGTGGTGGCTGTCGAGCCGCCTCGCGGCCCAGTGGGCGGCGAGGGTCGACTTTCCGATGCCGCCCAGCCCGCACAGGACCTGGACGCCGGACACGGCTCCCGCGTCCAGCCGGGCCAGTTCTTCGGAACGCCCCACGAAGAGCGCCGTCCGCTCCGGCAGGTGGACGAGCCCGGTGTCCGGTACGGACAGGAACTCGGTGGGCAGCAGGACACCCTGCTCGACCAGTGTCACGCCGTCGCCGGTGACGACCCGCCCGATGTTCCCGCCGGCCGCGACCGACCGGTCACCGGAAGCGTCTGCCGTCCCCGCCATGGCGCCATGATGGCAGGGGCCGGCCCGAGCGGTCCGCTACTTCCTGAGGGACTTGCTGGGCAGGCCCAGCGGGCCCGCGATCTCCTCCAGCATCACGCGCCCCGCCTCCTCCGCGAGGTCGTCCTCCGTCAGGTCCTCGTCCGTGTCGAGGCCGTCGAGGGCCGCGAGCGGCTGGTCGAGGCGGACGTGGGCGACGAGGGACTGGAGGGCGCGGAGGGTGGCCGAGGCCGTGGGGCCCCAGTTGGAGAAGTACGAGAACTGCCACCACCACAGCGCCTCGCTGGTTCGGCCGGCGCGGTAGTGGGCCAGACCGTGGCGGAGGTCGGTGACGATGTCGGCGAGGTTGTCGGAGATCCGGGCCGGGACCGGGGCCTTGCGCGGCTCGTACGGGTCGAAGACCTCCGAGAAGACGTCGACCGGTTCGAGGAGCACCGCGAAGCGCTCGCGCAGGTCGTCCACGTCCGGCTCGGGGCCCGTGTCCGTCTCGTACCGCTCGTCCGGGACGATGTCCTCGTGCGCGCCCAGCCGCCCGCCCGCGAGCAGCAGCTGCGAGAGCTCCAGGAGCAGGAAGGGCACCGCGCTGTCCGGCTCGTCGCCCTTGGCGACCTCGGTGGTCGCGACGATGAAGCTCTCGATGGAGTCGGCGATCTGGACCGCGAAGTCGTCGGGGTTCTGCGTGATCGCGTGCAGCGTGGGGTCAGACATCGAGGAGCCTCCCTGAGAGCGCGCCGGCCCGGTCGTCATACATCTAGCAGCCTCCGTCCCTCGAAGGCACGGCCGAGGGTCACCTCGTCGGCGTACTCCAGGTCGCCGCCGACCGGGAGCCCGCTCGCGAGCCGGGTCACCTTGAGCCCCATGGGCTTGATCATCCGCGCCAGGTACGTCGCGGTGGCCTCGCCCTCCAGGTTCGGGTCGGTCGCGAGGATCAGCTCGGTGACCGTGCCGTCGGCGAGCCGTGTGAGCAGCTCGCGGATGCGGAGGTCGTCCGGTCCGACGCCCTCGATCGGGCTGATCGCGCCGCCGAGGACGTGGTACCGCCCCCGGAACTCGCGGGTCCGCTCGATCGCGACGACGTCCTTCGGCTCCTCGACCACACAGATGACGGTCAGGTCGCGGCGCGGGTCGCGGCAGATGTTGCACTGCTCCTGCTGTGCCACGTTGCCGCAGACCGCGCAGAACCTGACCTTCTCCTTGACCTCCAGGAGCGCGTGCGCGAGACGCCGTACGTCGGTCGGCTCGGCCTGGAGGATGTGGAAGGCGATCCGCTGCGCGCTCTTGGGACCGACGCCGGGCAGCCTGCCCAGTTCGTCGATGAGGTCCTGAACCACGCCTTCGTACACGGAACGCCCTTTCAAGGGAGTGCTTGATTCTTACGGTAGTGGCTTAAAGCGAGCCTAAGAAGCCCGCGGGAGGAGGGGCCTCGAAAGCCCCGCGCTCACACGCCTCAGAAGCCGAGGCCCGGCATGCCGCCCATGCCCTGCGCCAGCGGGCCGAGCTTGGCCTGCTGGAGCTGCTGCGCGTTGTCGTTGGCGGCCTGTACGGCGGCCACGATCAGGTCGGCGAGCGTCTCGGTGTCCTCGGGGTCGACCGCCTTGGGGTCGATGACCAGGCCGCGCAGCTCGCCGGAGCCGGTCACGGTCGCCTTGACCAGGCCGCCGCCCGCCTGTCCGTCGACCTCGGTCGCGGCCAGTTCCTGCTGGGCGCGGGCGAGGTCCTGCTGCATCTTCTGGGCCTGCTGGAGAAGCTGCTGCATGTTGGGCTGACCACCACCGGGAATCACGGTCACTCCTGAGGTTCGCTACGTCCGTATGTCGGTACGCCGAGCCTACGTGGTCGCCGCCCGCCCTGCCTCCATCACTCTTTCGGGTGAGAAACTGCGGGCTCCTCTACCTGATCAAGACCCCCTTGCGGGCGGAAATCCTGGGATTCCGGGCCCACCGCCCACCATTCGGCGGTAGGAAGGGCAGGCACCACGTGCACCGCACGTCACAGAAGGACATGAGCGCTGAGCTGAACAGAGGAGTCCCCCGGTGAGCCAGCAGCCGGAGATGCAGCCACCGGGGCCCCCCGGGGGAGACGTCCACCGCGATCTGACCGGTACGCCGTTCCCCCTGGGTGACTGGGGCGAGCCCGCCGAACGGCTCGACGAGCTGTACCGCTGGGTGGAGTCCAATGCCCTGCGCACCGCCGAGTGGTACCTCTCCGACCGCGTCTGGAAGCGCCGCAGCGCCCGGATCCTGCGGATCGGTACGGCCGCCGGGGTGATCGCGGGCGCAGCGCTCCCGCTGCTCGACCTGACCGGCGTGGCCGAGGGCACCGCCGGCTGGGGCTATCTCTCGCTGCTGCTCGGCGCCGCCTGCCTGGCGTGCGACCGGTACTTCGGCCTGACGTCGGGCTGGATAAGGGACGTGGCGACGGCGCAGGCCGTGCAGCGGCGTCTCCAGGCTCTGCAGTTCGACTGGGCCTCGGAGAGCGTCCGGGAGGTCCTGGGCCCCACGGAGGGCACCGCCAGCGAGGCCGCCGAGCGATGTCTGGGCGTGCTGCGCCGCTTCTCGGAGGACGTGACGGAGCTCGTACGGGCGGAGACCGCGGACTGGATGGTCGAGTTCCGCTCGGGCCCGGCGCCGCTCGCGCTGCAGTCGGTGGGTGTGATGCCCGCGCGGGCCGAGAGCCATCACCCGTCGGGCCGTTTCCCGCTGCCGCCCGGCACCCGGCCGAACATGCCGCGTCAGCGGCCCCCGGAGGCCCGCTGACGCAGGCCTCCGGCGGAGGAGCCGCGGCGGGCCTCAGCTCAGGATGATCATCGAGCCCTGGGCCAGGCTCCGGGTCGCCGCCGCGTGCAGCCCCAGCCACACGTGGCGCTCGCGTGCGAAGAGGCCGCCGTCCAGCGGAATCGGTACGGCCGGTTCCTCCAGGGTGGTCGGCCGCTCCGGCGGTACGGGGGGCGCCGGCGGGTTCGACGGGTCGATGCCGATCGAGGGCGCGACGAACTCCAGTTCCCGCAGCAGCCCGTACGAGGAGCCGAGCGGCCCGCCGCCCTCCAGGAGCTCGTCGCTGGCGAGCGGGACCGGGAAGTCGACCGGCACGTACGCGCCCGCGTGGTCGTAGTGCCAGACCAGGTGCGACTGCTGGGCGGTCGCCTCGAACATCTCCAGGAGCTGTTCGTAGTCCCCGCCGAGCTCGCCGACCGGTTCGACCGGCAGTCCGCACATCTGGAGGAGGTAGGCGCGGCGCAGGAAGTGCAGGGCCTCGTAGTCGAAGCCGGCGATCGGGGCGACGTCCCCGGAGAGCCCCGGCATGTACGCGTAGACGGGCACGGTCGGCAGACCGGAGGCGCTGAGCACGGCGTCGTACGCGGCGATCTCTTCGGCGAAGGGATTGTCGGGGCTGTGGCACAGCACGTCGACGAGGGGGACCAGCCACAGGTCACAGGCCAAGGGAGGCTCGCTCTCCGTCAGTTGTGGGGGACGCTTGCGGGCGTCTGCCGGGCTCTTGCAGGGACGGCCAGGGTAGTCGGCGCCCCACGGGCACCCACAGGCCACCGCCCTCCCGCTGAGGAACTGCCCTCGGAGGCAGGCCCTCAACCCGACCGGACCCGGCTCGCTCGTCCCCGGCCCCGGCCGGCCGGGGCCGGGTCGTCCTCAGCGGGTCCGCCGCTCCAGCCGGTCCGCCCAGTCCATCGAGTGCCTGTTGTACGCCCGTACGACCTCGACGGCCGCGTCCGCGTCGCCGCGCGTGATCGCGTCGACCAGTTCCACGTGGTCGCTCCACAGCCAGCCCAGCATGTCCCGCTCGGAGCGCAGGTACGGCACGGAGAAGACCCAGGCCTGGACGCGGAGCCGGTGCAGGAAGTCGGCGATGTAGTCGTTGGCGGCGACCAGGCGCCCCAGCTCGCGCCAGTAGCGGATGTCGTAGCCGATGAGGATGTCCAGGTCCCCGGCGCGGGCCGCGCGGGCCGCCGCCTCGCCCCGGCGCCGTATGGAGACGAGGGCGACCCCGACGCCGAGGTCGGGTTCCGTGACCGCGGAGCGGGGCGGAACCATGGAGGCGTCGCGGCGGAAGATGCCGTCGACGACGAGCATCCGGGCCTCGACCATGCCCCGGTAGTCGTCGACCGAGTACTGGTGGACGCGGAAGCCGCGGTGCTGGTCGGAGTCGAGGAGGCCCTGCGCGCAGAGGTCGACGAGGGCTTCGCGTACGGGCGTCGCGGACACGCCGTACTGCTCGGCGATCTGCTTGACCGTGAATTCCTGTCCGGGCTGGAGACGGCCCGCGAGCACTTCGTCACGCAGCGCATCCGCGATCTGCTGTCGCAAGGTGTTGCGGGTGACAGCTCCGCTCGCGGGCATGGGTCGGCCCCCTCCGTCCGGCTCCGGACACCCTAGTCCAGACGGAAGGGGCCACCTCGTCAGGCGGTGACGCGGTGTGTTCGACCCGCGGTTACGCGGTGTGCTCGTCGGCCACCGAGAGGGCCGCGTCGAGGGCCGCGAGGCCTTCCTTGGCCTCCGCCTCGGTGACGTTGCAGGCGGGGACGGCGTGGGTGCGGTTCATGTTGACGAAGGGCCACAGGCCGTTCTTCTTCGCCGCGGCGCCGAAGGCGGCCATGGGCGCGTTGGCCTCGCCGGCCGCGTTGTACGGGACGAGCGGTTCGCGCGTCTCGCGGTTCTTGACCAGGTCGAGCGCCCAGAAGACGCCCATGCCGCGGACCTCGCCGACGGACGGGTGGCGCTCGGCGAGCTCGCGCAGGCCGGGGCCGAGGACGTTCTCGCCGATGTGGGCGGCGTTCTCGACGACCTTCTCGTCCTCCATCACCTGGATGGTGGCGACGGCGGCGGCGCAGGCCAGCGGGTGACCGGAGTAGGTCAGTCCGCCCGGGTAGGGCCGCTTGTCGAAGGTGGCGGCGATCTCGGCGTTGATGGCGACGCCGCCGAGGGGCACGTAGCCGGAGTTCACGCCCTTGGCGAAGGTCATCAGGTCGGGCACGACGTCGAAGTGCTCGGCGGCGAACCACTTGCCGGTGCGGCCGAAGCCCGCCATGACCTCGTCGAGGACGAAGACGATGCCGTACTTGTCGCAGATCTCGCGCACGCCGGCGAGGTAGCCGGGCGGCGGGGTCATGATGCCGGCGGTGCCGGGCACGGTCTCCAGGATGATCGCGGCGATCGTCGCCGGACCCTCGAAGGCGATCGTGTCCTCCAGGTGCTGGAGGGCCCGCGCGCTCTCCTCCGCCTCGGTGGTGGCGTAGAAGGGCGAGCGGTAGAGGAACGGCGCCCAGAAGCGCACGACGCCGGCGGAGCCGTTGTCGGAGGCCCAGCGGCGCGGGTCACCGGTCAGGTTGATCGCGGTGGAGGTGGCGCCGTGGTACGAGCGGTAGGCGGAGAGCACCTTCGTACGGCCGGTGTGCAGCCGGGCCATGCGGACGGCGTTCTCGACGGCCTCGGCGCCGCCGTTGGTGAAGAAGATCTTGTCCAGGTCGCCCGGGGTGCGCTCGGCGATGAGGCGTGCGGCCTCGGAGCGGACGTCGATGGCGAAGGCGGGCGCGAAGGTGGTGAGCTTCGCGGCCTGCTCCTGGATGGCGGCGACCACGCGCGGGTGCTGGTAGCCGATGTTCGTGTAGACGAGGCCGCTGGTGAAGTCCAGGTAGCGGTTTCCGTCGTAGTCCCAGAAGTACGAACCCTCGGCGCCGGCGACGGCGAGCGGGTCGATCAGGCCCTGGGCGGACCAGGAGTGGAACACGTGCGCGCGGTCGGCGGCCTTGACGGCGGCCCCGGCCTGGGGATCGGGTTCGATGACATGAGGGGTCATGGGGTCGAGGGTAAGGAAGTGCAGGTAGGGCGGGCTATGGCCATCTTGTCCACCGAGACCGGGGCGGACGCGACACCTTGTTCCGTGACAGCGGTTCATTGACAGCATCCTGTCGACATGACAGTCTGTTGTCATCGAAGTCATGGGATCAGCCACGGGAACGACCGAGGGAGCAGCCATGGGAACGAAGACCGTCCATCTCGCCGTCTACGACACCCTCGCCGACTGGGAGACGGGCCACGCCACCGCGTGGCTCGCCCGCGCCGGCTACACGATCAGGACCGTCGGCCCGGTCGCCGGGGAACCCGTCACGACCATCGCCGGAATCCGGATCGTCCCCGACCTCGCGCTCGCCGACCTCCGGCCCGAGGACAGCACGCTGCTGATCCTTCCGGGCGCCGAGAAGTACGACGAGGGCGACGAGCTCGCCGCCTTCCCGGCCGCGGCACGTGCCTTCCTCGACGCCGGTGTGCCGGTCGCCGCGATCTGCGGCGCCACGGCGGGCCTGGCCAAGGAGGGCCTGCTCGACGACCGCCCGCACACCAGCGCCGTCTCCTTCTACCTGGCCGCCACCGGCTACAAGGGCGGCGAGCACTACGTCGACACGGACGCGGTGACCTCCGAGGGCCAGGCAGGGACGGGCGACCTGATCACGGCCGGCCCGACGGAGCCCGTCGCCTTCGCGCGCGAGGTCTTCGCCGTGCTCGGCGCGTACGAGGGCAAGCGGGACGCCTGGTACCGCCTCTTCCACGACTCGGACCCGGCCGCCTTCGTCGAGCTGAACTCGTGAGCCGCGAGCAGCAGGACGCCCTCTCCCGTACGGCGCTGGGCGTCTTCCGCCTCAACGGCCAGTTCCTCGCCGTCTCGGAGAAGCTGGCCGAACCGGCCGGCCTGACCGCCGCCTGGTGGCAGGTCCTCGGAGCCGTACTCCAGGAACCCCTCCCGGTGGCCGGGATCGCCCGGGTCATGGGCATCACCCGCCAGAGCGTCCAGCGGATCGCGGACCTGCTCGTACGGGAGGGACTCGCGGCGTACGAGCCGAACCCGGCCCACCGGCGCGCCAAGCTCCTCACCCCGACCGAGGCGGGCCGGGCCGCCATCGCCCGCATCGAACCGGGCCATGCGCACCTGGCAGCCCTGCTCATGCGGGAGTTGGGCGGCCAGGAGGCCTTCGACGAGACGGTACGGGTGCTGGACCGGCTGTCGGCGGCGCTGGAGGCGGCCGGCACGAGGTACGCGGCCCCCGAGGCCGCCGAACCAGAAGGCAGGCAGCCAGGTGGACAGTGACCTGCGGCATGCGGCTGTCGTGGCGCTCGGCGAGCCCGGGCGGAGCCACGACCACCGCGACCGGGCGGATGCCGGTCACGGCCTGGCGGGCTTCGCCGAGTCGCGGAAGGCCGCCGGGCCGCTGCTGGAGCTCTCGGTCACCCGGACGACACCTTCGTCACCCGGGTGACCGCGGAAGCCCTGCTTCGACTCCTTCGCCCCGCCCAGAACTGATCAGCGCGTCGGCGGCTCTCCTGGGCACTGGACGTACCCGACGGCGCGCCGGAGTGACGGACTACCAGCCGGTGCTGGGGTAGTAGCCCCAGCGCTGGTTGGCGTACCCGTTGAACGGATAGGCGATCATCTGGGTGCCCCAGACGCCCGTGCCCCCGGGCACGTCGACGGCGTGACCGGTCGTCGGGTTGATGTAGGACAGGTTCTGCTCCTTCCAGACCTGGTTCCAGCCGTTGTTGCAGTGCCAGAGGATCAGCCGGGCGCCCGGGCTCTGGCTGGCGCCGGAGATGTCCAGGCAGAGGCCGCTGTACGAGTTGATCAGGATCGGCTGGCCGTAGGCGTTGGTGGAGGCGTACCAGAGCTGGTGCAGGGAGCCTTCGCAGCGCCACTGGGTGACGGCGGTGCCGGCGGTCGTGCCCTCGCCGCTGGCCTCCAGGCACAGGCCGGTCTCGTGGTTCTTCAGCGTGTAGCCCGGGTAGATCACTTCCGCCGAAGCGGAAGAGGCGCCGACGAGGCTGGTGGCGGCGACGGCGAGCGTCGCGGCACCGGCGGCGGCCAGGCGGCGGATCTTGCTGGTGAGGGTCATCGATGTCCTTCTGTGACGGCACGGGGAAACCGGCCGACACCGGTGCGCACACAGGCCACCGCGCCGCCGCAGGCTCCCCCGATGCCTTCGGTCGTTGATCGACTCGGAAGGTAACGACCGTCCGTGGACATGTCACACCGGCGCGCCCGGCGTGTCTGCGGATCGAGCCGTCACATTCCCGCCAGGAGCTCGGCCACGGCGCTCCGCAGGAGCAGGGGGTGGACGAAGCGGTCCGGGGCGGTCGGCGGGAAGCGCCAGGACAGCGGCCAGGTCCGGCCCGTCAACGCCGGCACCGGTACGTAACTCACATGGGCGGGCCCGGCATTGAACCGGGTCACCCCGCGCGGCCACACCTTCCGCGCCGTCGACCCCGGCGGCACCAGGAAGTAGACCCCTCGTCGCCCGTTCGCCTCGATCACGACCGGCCCAGGGTCCCCACCGGTGAGTGCCTCTATCCAGTCGGCCAGCCGCCGCCCCTCGTCACCGTCCACACGAACGGCGTCGAATTGCACCCCGGCCTTGCGGAGTTGGAATCCGGAAACTGGAATCCAATCCACGTTTACTTCCCGATTCTCATCATTCACGAGGACATGCTCCCGCGCCGACGCTAGCGTTTTCCACGATTGCTGACGGTGCGTCGCCATCCCCTCGACCTGCGTCAACGCACCTTGAATGCAGTCGAATTCGGCGGGGAGCAGTTGAGACCGGTTGAGATCGGTTGAGTCCGAATGGGGATCGCGATGGCGCGAGCGGAGAACAAGGAATCAGCGGGCCCGGCGGCCCGGATGGCAGCGACGGTGGCGAAGAGAATGCGGGTGAAGAAGGGCCTGACTCAGCCCCAGCTGGGCGAACAGACCGGGTACTCCGGTGCGGCGATCAGCGCCATGGAGACCCTGGCCCAGCCGGTGAGCGACGAGATGCTGGTGCAGCTCGAAATCGCCCTGGGTGGCGGCACGGGCATCTTCGAGGAGATGCGGCCGCTCGTACGGCTGGAGAAACTCCCGGAACAGTTCCGCGGGTACGCGCCGATCGAACAGAAGGCGGTCGCGCTCTGGCTCTACGCGAACCACGTCGTCCACGGGCTGTTCCAGACGGAGGCGTACGCGCGGGCGCTGATCGCGGGCGGCTACCCGGAGCCGACACCGGAACGGGTGGAGGAGCTGGTGGTCGGCCGGATGGCCCGGAAGGCGCTGTTCGACCGGAAGCCGGTCTGCGAGATCGAGCTGGTGCTGGACGAGTCGGTGCTGCGGCGGCCGATCGGGAGCGAGGACATCATGCGCGAGCAGTTGCTGTACCTCGCGGAGTGCGCCCGACGGAGGAACGTGAACCTTCAGGTGCTGCCGTTGGAGGCGGGGTTGGGGGGCGAGTACGCGGGCGATCGAGGCGCTCTGGAGATCGTCGAGACCCCGGCACACGACCGCGTGACCTACCTGGAGATCCAGGGAGAGAGTGTGCTGATCACCGACCGGGCGAAGGTCAGTACGCACATGCAGCGGTATGCGAAGATCCGGGCACAGGCCCTGGATCCGCGCCGGTCGCTGGGTCTCATCGAGGAGTTGGCGGGAGCACGGGATGAACGACAGCCTGCACTGGTTCAAGTCCAGCTACAGCGACAGTGGCGGCGGAAGCTGCGTCGAGGTCGCCTTCGACTGGCACAAGTCCTCGTACAGCGACGACGGTGGCGGCAACTGCGTCGAAGTCGCCACCTGCCCCCACGCCGTCCACCTCCGCGACTCAAAGCAGAGCGACGGGCCCACGTTCACCGTGGAGCCCGCCGCCTGGACCGCGTTCGTTGCCTGGCAGGACTGATCAGCAGGACAGGTTCGACCCCGCGGGCACGCCCAGGATCTGGGTGAACTGCTGGTACTTGGTGACCCGGCTCTGGACCTGGGCCGGGTTGCCGCCGTTGCACTCCAGGCTGCCGTTGATCGCCCAGATGGTCTGGCCGAATCCGGCGCCGTTGACCATGGCGTTGTGGGCGGTCATCGTGCCGGGACCGTTCTGCGTGTTCCAGTACCAGAGGCCGGTCATCATGGCGACGGCCGGGTCCTGCTCGACGCGCCAGGGGTTGTTCAGCAGGTCGATGCCGAGGGCGTCACCGGCGGCCTTGTAGTTGAAGTTCCAGGAGAGCTGGATGGGGCCGCGGCCGTAGTAGGCGGCCTGGCCGGCGGGGCAGCCGTAGGACTGGCTGGTGTCGCAGTAGTGCGGGTAGTTGGCCGTGTTCTGCTCGACGATGTAGACGAGGCCGCCCGTCTCGTGGGAGACGTTCGCGAGGAAGGCCGCGGCCTCCTGCTTCTTCACCGTGTCGCTGCCGGTGTTGGCGAAGCCGGGGTACGACTTGAGGGCGGCGGTGAGGCCCGCGTACGTGTAGAAGGGGTTCCGGCTCGGGAACATCTGGTTGAACTGGGCCTCGGAGACCACGAATCCGGAGCTCGGCGGCGGGGTGGTGGGCGGGGTCGTGGGCCCGCCGCCGCAGGCGCCCTGGTCGGCCCAGACGCCCCACTCGCCGGTCGTGCCGGGAGTCTCGTTCTGGGTCCACCACTTGGCCGACCAGTTGTGGCCGTTGTGCGAGGCCGTCATTCCGCCCGTATAGACGCTGGAGGCGTTCCATGCGGCCACGCAGGCGGCGGCCGCACCGGCGGAGGCGGCGGGGACGAGGAGGACGGCGAGTCCGGCGGCCGTACAGAGCGCGGCCATCAGGGTGACCAACTTACGGAGCATGCGTGCTTCCTTCCGGGTGGGGCCGGGTGGGGAAGCACAGCGAATCGCGATTGGTCTGAACCTGTCAAGGTCTAGACCAAGAGTTGTGACGGAGGGGGTTCCTCTTGTCCCGACGACCGACGAGTCGGCCCCGGGACCCGATGTTCCGGGTCCCGGGGCCGCTCGACTCCCTTACGGCTTACGTCAGATCAGCAGCACGATCCGACCGGGGCGGTGGCCGGCCTCGGCGCGGCGGTGGGCCTCCGCGACCTCCTCCAGCGGGAGGACGTCGGCCACCCGGGTGAGCAGCTCGCGGTCCGCCACCTTCTGCAGCGTCTCCTTCAGGCGGGCGGCGTCCGGCGTGGCCCGGACGACCTCGACGCGGATGTTCCGTTCGGCGGGCGGAATCCGGTCGGGAGCGATCGCCGCGAAGACGCCGCCGTCCTTCAGCAGCGGGAGGGTCCCCCCGCCGAAGAGCGCCCCGTCGAAGATCCCGTCCACCCCCTCCGGGGCCACCTCCCTCACCCGGGCGAGCACCTCCTCCGGGGTACCGCGCGGGACGGCGTGGTCCGCACCGAGAATCCTCAGTTCGGCCTCGTCACCCTCGTGGGCGACGGCCACGACCCGCAGTCCGGCCGCGTGGGCGTGCTGGACCGCGAAGCGGCCCACCACCGTACTCCCACCGGTCACGAGCAGCGTCGCCCCCGCCGGGAGCGCGAGCCGGTCGAGGCCCTGCTGGGCCGTGGCCGAGGCCAGCGGGACGGACGCGGCCACGGTGTACTCCACGTCCTCCGGGATCGCGGCCAGCCACTCCGGATCGACCCAGATGACCTCGGCGTACGTGCCCTCGCCGTTCAGCAGCGCGTACCAGGGCACGGTGCCGGCCACCCGGGTCCCGGGCGCCATTCCGGGCACGGGATCGAGCAGCTTTCCCGCGAAGTCCGTCCCCAGGACGAACGGGGGCTTGAGATCGCCGACCGCGTCGGCGTACAGGCCTGCCCGGATCCGCACATCGGCCTGGTTCACGCCCGCGGCCTTGAGCCGCACGCGCACCTTGCCCGGGACGTCCCCGGCCTCCGGCTCGGGCCGACGGGCCATTCTGAGGACCTCGGGTCCGCCGTAGGCGGTCACTTCGACGACACGCATGGGGTTCTCCTCAGGCTGAAGGCCCCCTCGTGGCCATTACACCCACGCCCCGCAGCCCCGGGCAACCTCTGTTGACCCGCCCGCGCCGGGGCCGCCCGGCGAACGCGACGGCTCCGTTGGCGGAAGGGAGAACTCCAGGTGGCGGGGAGCGACGTACCCTCCGTAACCGCACACACGTCCGTACCGTCGCGCGAGTGGACTGGCTTACCGCTGAGAACCTCATCGCCGTGATCACCGCGCTCCTCGGCGTCCTCGTCTCCACCGGTGCCGTCTGGTACGAGCGGCGCGTGCCGCACCAGCGCCGGATCGGCTACCGCGTCCAGCTCGACACCGCCATCGGCGCCGGGGCGACGCACCTTCCCGTGACCGGCCCCGGCACGACCGTGCGGCGCGGGTTCTTCGACACCTCCCCGGAGCTGGCCAACGCCGACGCCACCATCGTCCTGCTCCGGATCGAGAACGACGGCGGCCTGGCCATCACCGCGGACCACTACACGGACGGTGCCAACAACGGACTCACGGTGGTGTTCGGCAGCACGGCGGGCGGCACGGAGCAGCCCGGGCGAAGACGGCACGTGAAGGCGCTCGTCGTGACCGCCCCCGACCACCCCGGCCTCCTGACCCACTTCCCCGACAGCTGGCGGGGTCCGGCCGACGGCGCCACCTCCCTCGTACTGCCCAAGGTGCCGCTCAACCGGGGCGCCCACTACAAGCTGCTCGTACTGCTCACCGGCGGTCCGATCGGCACCCCCGTCGAGGTCCACGGCAACATCGCCGAGGGCGTCGTCCACGTCAACCACAGCACGACCCCCGACGACAAGCCGCCCGTCTTCAGCCGGGTCGCGCGGGCCGTCACCGTCGTCCTCACCCTCTGCGTGATCGCCCTCGCCGTGATCATCGTCCGGGAGCAGACCCCACCGCCCATCGGCTGCGCCACGGGCAGTCTCACGGTCACCGGGTCGACGGCCTTCGCCCCCGTCGTACGGGAACTCGCGAAGAAGTACGAGAAGGACTGCGAGGGCGCGACGGTGAGCGTGGAGGCGCACGGGTCGACGGCCGGGATCCGGCGGCTGGCCGAGGAGGGGGCGAAGACCGCCAAGGGCTCCCCCGCCGTCATCGCCCTGTCCGACGGGCGCAAGCCGGGCGGCTTCCCGCAGCTGCGGGAGAGCATGGTCGCCGTCTCCCTCTACACCCTCGTCCTCAACGACGGGGTGCCCGTCGACAACCTCACCCTGGACCAGATCCGCCGTATCTACCGGGGCGAGATCAAGAACTGGGCCGAACTGGTCCCCAGCATGGACCAGCCGATCCATCTGGTCAGCCGGGACGCCAACTCCGGCACCAGGGAGGTGTTCCAGCGCCGGGTCCTCGGGCGCAACGAGCCCGCCAACTCCTCCCTCGACTGCCAGAACAGCAACGACTCCGAGTCCGCGGTCATCCGCTGCGAACTCGACTCCACGGAACAGGTCCTCTCCACCGTGGCCAAGCTGCCCGGAGCGATCGGATACACCGAACTCCGCGACGGCACCGGCCTGAAGGGCCTGCACCGGGTTGCCATCGACGGACGCAGGCCCGTCCTGGACGAGATAGGCGAGTCGAGCTACCCGTACCGGGAGATCGAGTACGCCTACACCTGGGGCGAGCCGCCGGCCGATTCGCTGACCTCCAGCTTCCTCACCTATCTGCGCTGGGGCAGCGGCCAGGACGTCATCCGCACCCACGGGCATCTGCCCTGCTCCACCCCGAAGGGGCTGCGGATCTGTGGGGACGGCTGACCCCCGGTCTGGCATGCTCTGACGACGTGGAGCCATTGAACGCGGAAGACCCGGTCAGCATCGGCCCGTTCCGTCTGCTCGGCCGCCTCGGCGTCGGGGGAATGGGACGGGTGTTCCTCGCGCGTTCGTCCGGCGGGCGGACCGTCGCGGTGAAGGTCGTGCACGCGGCACTGGCCGCCCAGGACGAGTTCCGGCGCCGGTTCGCCCGCGAGGTCGCCTCCCTGGAACGGGTCGGCGGCACCGGCACCACGCCCGTGCTCGGCTCGGACACGGACGCCGAGTCGCCGTGGGTGGCGATCGGCTACGTACCGGGGCCCTCGCTGCGGACCGTGGTCGGCGACGAGTTCGGGCCGCTGCCGCCCGCGACCGTGAAGGCCCTGGCCTCCGGCCTTGCCCGGGCCCTCGTGCACATCCACGCCGCCGGGCTCGTCCACCGCGACCTCAAGCCGTCCAACGTCCTGCTCACCGTCGACGGGCCGCGGATCATCGACTTCGGCATCGCGCGCGCCGTCGACACCGTCGCCGACGGCGGCAATCTGACCACCACCGGGGCGGTCGTCGGCTCCCCCGGCTTCATGTCGCCCGAGCAGGTGCGGGGCGACCGCCTCACGCCCGCGTCGGACATCTTCTGCCTCGGCTCGGTCCTCGCGTACGCGGCGACCGGCCGTTCCCCGTTCGGGACGGCGGACAGCGGCGTCCACGCGACCATGTTCCGCATCGCCCACGACGAGCCCGACCTGACGGATCTCGCGCCCGAGCTGTCCGGGGTGATCCGGGCCTGCCTCGCCAAGGACGTGACCGCCCGGCCCTCGGCCGCCGAGATCGCGGAGACCCTGCCGGTCGCCGATCCCTGGCTCCCGGCGGACGTCCTCGCCCGGCTCGGCCGGCACGCGGCCCGACTCCTTGAGGCGGAGACGGAGAGCCCGACCGGGACCGGGTCCACCGCCCTCGCCGCGGGCGACCCGACCCCGCCCACTCCCCTGCCGCCGTCCACCGCCTCCACGGCACCCCAGCCACCGGCCCGGCGCCCTCGCCGTACCGCCCTGGTCGCCGGACTCGCGGCCCTCGCGGTGGCGGCCGCCGCCACCGTCACGTACACCTTCTGGCCCGACCCGAACGCCGGCATGGACGATCAGAAGAACCGCGCCCCCGGCAGCACGGGCAACGTCGCGGCCCGCCCCGCCGGAATCGTCCCGGCCGCCTTCCTCGGCGCCTGGGAAGGCGTCATCCAGGGCTCCCCCGACCACCCCCGGGAGACCGCCCGGTTCGAGATCAGCCAGGGCGCGGCGGGCGCCAAGAACGCGGTCTACGTCCAGGTCGCCGAGAACCGCCTGTGCATGGGCCGCTCCCGGCTCGTCTCCGCCGACGAGGACAAGGTCGTCTTCGGCGAGTCCGACGTGACGACCAGCGTGCCCGCCCAGCGCTGCGTCCCCGCCGCCCACCAGACCCTCACCCTGCGCTCCCCCGACGTCCTGGAATGGACCTCGGGCACCGCGAAGGCCACCTTCCGCAAGGCCCCCACCGGCACCGAGGTCGTCCCCGCCCGCTACCTCGGCCGCTGGTCGCGCATCCCGGCGCCGGAGATCTACGGCGAGAACGACGACCGCTACACCTCACAGGTGACGATCACCCAGGGCCCGGTCGGCGCCCCCGTGGTCAGCACCCTCGACGGCTATCCGCGCACCGTCGACGGCGTGCTCATGGACGAGGACTGGTCCTGCGGCACCACGGCCGTCCTCGCGGGCGTCGGAAACCTGCTGATCGTCGGCCCCGCCACCCGGGACACCAACGCCTGGGACCGCGAATGCCAGGAGGGCCTCTCCCGCTACCTGCTCGTCGACAAGCTGAACGGCAAGGACCGGCTCCTCGTCTATCCGATGCTCGACGGCGAACCGAACGAGTACTACCGCTCGTAGACACGTACCCGAGAACGAGCACTACCGCTCGTAGGAGACCGCCCGCCCCGCCGCCGCGTGCGCGTACGCCCGGACCAGCGGGCGGGTGTCGTCCGCGCGCCAGGCGAGGACGAAGCGGCTGGGGCTGACGCCGTCGACGGGGCGGGTGACGACGCCGCCTCGGGTGAGGAGCGGCGTGTTGCCGGCCGCGACCAGGCAGATGCCGAGACCGCCGACGAGGGCCTCGTACGTCTCGTCGGTGCTGGCGATCTCCCCGCCGACGACCGGCGGCCGGCCGCCGCGGGCATCCAGCGCGAGCCAGTGGTCGCGCAGTTCGGGGCCGGTGTCCGGCAGGGCGAGGAACGGCTCGTCGAGGAGGTCCGCGAAGTCCAGGCGCTCGCGGGCGGCCAGCGGATGGGTCTCCGGGAGGGCGACGAGCCGGGGTTCGGTGGCCACGACGACCCAGCGGAACCGTTCCTCGCCGGCCAGTGGCAGCCAGACGAACGCCACGTCGCTGGCGCCGTCGGCGAGCCCGGCCGTCGGGTCCTCCCACCCCACCTGACGCAGCCTGAGCACGGCCTCCGGGTGGGCCTCGGTGAAGCGGGAGCGGATCGCGGGCAGCAGCCCGCCCCGGCCGGGGCTGGTGCTCATGCCGACGACGAGGGTGGCCTGTTCGTCGGCGCGGGCCCGCCGTACGGCCCCGTCCGCCTCCGCCCAGGCGGCGAGCACGGCACGGGCGTGCGGCAGCAGGGCCGTACCGACGGGGGTGAGGCGGACGCCGTGCCGGTCGCGGTCGAAGAGCGGGGCGCCGAGCTGCCGCTCCAGGGCCCGGATCTGCTTGCTCAGCGCGGGCTGGGAGACGTACAGCCGCTCGGCGGCGCGGGTGAAGTGCAGCTCCTCGGCGACGGCGACGAAGTACCTCAGGTCCCGCCCGTGCACGTCCATGGTCATAACCATGAGTTATCACAGCAGATCTTGGACGACAACACCCGTGGGACACAAGCTTGTTGTGTCGCCGAGACGCGGAGACACCGAGACACCGGAACAGCAGCACAGCAGCACCGCGGGACAGCAGGACACCGAAACGACTTGGGAGAACGGTCCACATGAACAAGGTCTGGCTGATCACAGGCGCCAACAGCGGCTTCGGACGCGCCTTCACCGAGGCGGCGATCGCCGACGGCGACGTCGTGGTCGCCGCGGCCCGTCGGACGGCTTCCCTGGACGACCTGGTCGCGGCCCACCCCGACCAGGTGCACCCGGTCGCCCTGGACGTCACCGACACGGCGGCGATCGACCGAGTCGTCGCCGAAGTCGCCGAGCGCCACGGCCGCATCGACGTCCTCGTCAACAACGCGGGCCGCACGCACGTCGGTTCGGTCGAGGAGACGTCGGACGCCGACCTGCGCTCCCTCTTCGACGTCCACGTCTTCGGCCCGGCCGCCCTCACCCGCGCCGTCCTGCCCCACATGCGGGCCCGCCGCTCGGGCGCGATCGTGCAGCTCAGCAGCGTCGGCGGCCAGATGTCGATGGCGGGCTTCGGCGCGTACAGCGCGACCAAGTTCGCCCTGGAGGGCCTGTCCGAGGCGCTCGCGGCGGAGGTACGACCGCTGGGCATCGACGTCCTCATCGTCGAACCGGGCGCCTTCCGCACGAGCCTCTTCGGCAACCACAGCCTGAGCGACGACGGCATCACCGACTACGCGGACACGGTGGGCGCGACGCGCACCTTCGTGGAGACGGGCGGCGGCACGCAGGCGGGCGACCCGGCGAAGGCGGCGGCAGCGGTCCTGGCCGCCCTGGCCGCCGACGAGACCCCCCTGCGCCTCGCCCTCGGCGACGACTCGATCGACACGATCCTGGGCCACCTGGACCAGGTCCGGGACGACCTCGGCACCTGGGAGAAGGTCGGCCGGGACACCAAGCTGGACGTCTGACGGCCAATGGACGCGGAAAAGGCCCGCACCCCGGCGAACCGGGGGCGGGCCCTTCGTCGTGCGTGCTCCTACAGGAACGAGTTGATCTCGATCGTCTCGGTGCGGCCGGGGCCCACGCCGATCGCGGAGATCGGGGCGCCCGACATCTCCTCCAGGGCCTTCACGTACGCCTGCGCGTTCTTCGGCAGGTCCGCGAAGGTCTTGGCCTTGGTGATGTCCTCGGACCAGCCCGGGAGCATCTCGTAGATCGGCTTCGCGTGGTGGAAGTCGGTCTGCGAGTAGGGCAGCTCCTCGACGCGCTTGCCGTCGATCTCGTACGCGACGCAGACCGGGATCTGCTCCCAGCCCGTCAGCACGTCGAGCTTGGTGAGGAAGAAGTCCGTCAGGCCGTTGACCCGGGTCGCGTAGCGCGCGATGACCGCGTCGAACCAGCCGCAGCGGCGGTCACGGCCGGTGGTGACACCGCGCTCGCCGCCGATGCGGCGCAGCGCCTCGCCGTCCGCGTCGAAGAGCTCCGTCGGGAACGGGCCGGCGCCGACACGGGTCGTGTACGCCTTGAGGATGCCGATGACCCGGCTGATCTTCGTCGGGCCCACGCCGGCGCCGGTGCAGGCGCCGCCCGCGGTCGGGTTCGAGGAGGTGACGAAGGGGTACGTGCCGTGGTCGACGTCGAGCAGCGTGCCCTGGCCGCCCTCGAAGAGGACGACCTTGTCCTCGTCGAGCGCGTTGTTGAGGATCAGCGTGGTGTCCGCGACGAACGGCTTGATCTGCTCCGCGTACTGGAGCATCTCCTCGACGATCTGCGCGGCGTCGATCGCGCGGCGGTTGTACAGCTTGGCGAGCAGCTGGTTCTTGCCCTCCAGCGCCGCCTCGACCTTCTGGACGAGGATCGACTCGTCGTACAGGTCCTGGACCCGGATGCCGACGCGGTTGATCTTGTCGGCGTAGGTCGGGCCGATGCCGCGACCCGTGGTGCCGATCTTGCGCTTGCCGAGGAACCGTTCCGTCACCTTGTCGAGGGTGACGTTGTACGGGGTGATCAGGTGGGCGTTACCGCTGATCAGGAGCTTCGACGTGTCGACGCCGCGCTCGTTCAGTCCGCTCAGCTCGGAGAGCAGGACCGCCGGGTCGACGACGACACCGTTTCCGATCACCGGGGTACACCCCGGCGAAAGGATTCCGGAAGGGAGAAGATGCAGCGCGTACTTCTGGTCGCCGACGACGACGGTGTGGCCGGCGTTGTTGCCGCCCTGGTAGCGCACTACATAGTCAACGGATCCACCGAGGAGATCGGTGGCCTTTCCCTTGCCCTCGTCACCCCACTGAGCACCGAGCAGCACAAGTGCGGGCACAGGCGTACACCCCTTCCGGGTGGGGCATGTCCAAGGTCAGGGGCCGAGGCCGCCTCACCGGTGTGCCCCGGAATAGACGAAGCCCCTGGCGCAATAGCGCAAGGGGCTCTTGCACAAAGATGCTACCCGAGGAAGGACCGAGGTGTCGGCTCACGACCAGCTGCTGGTGGTCATCGACCCGGTCGCCCGCCGAAGTGACGGCGAGTCCGTACGGATCGCGAAAGATGTCTTGTCCGCGGGCGCGGAAGCGAAGATCTGCCTGCCGGACAGCCCGGAAGAATTCTCCCGCGCCCTGGCCCGGCGCGGCTCCCGGCGCCCCGTGGTGCTCGGCGACGACCGTACGCTGCTGCGTACGGTGGCCCTCCTCCACCGGGAGCGGGAGCTCGCCGAAGGGGCCCTCTCCCTCATCCCGATCGGCGCCCCGGACGCCCTGGAACTCGCCCACTCCCTCGGCGTGCCGCGCTCCACCCCGGCGGCCGCCCGGGCCGTCCTCGACGGGACCGTACGGCGCCTCGACCTGCTGGTCGACGACAGCGACGGCGTCGTCCTCGGCGGCCTCCGCATCCCCGGCGTACCGGCCGTACCCGGCCTCGCCTCGGTGTCCCCGACCGTCTGGGGCACCTGCCGCTCCCTGGTCCGCACCCTGGTCCGGCCGGCCCCGACGGCCCTCGCGGTCCGCGCCCTCCGGCTGCGGGTGGAGGCGGACGGGGTGCTGCTCAGCGATGTCGACACCCCGCTGGAGAGCCTGACGGTCCGCTCGGTCGGCGGTACCGCCGAGGTGGTCGTCCACCCCTCGGCCACCCCGCCCCGGCACACCACCGCCGGCGTCCTCACGGTCTCGGGCCCGGACTTCCGCTACCGCGCGGACGGCCGCGTCACGGGGCCGGTCCGCCGCCGGACGTGGACGGTCCGGGAGGGGGCGTGGGGGCTGACGCTTCCCCGCGGCTGACCCGTGCCCCGCGACTGACGCTGCCCCGCGGCCGGCCCTGCCCCGCGGCTGATCGTGTCGCGGAGCCGAGCCGGTGACGGCCGGGCTGGTGCCGGGTACGGCAGCCGTCTACCGTCGCGCGTGGGGTGGACGGCATGCGTGACGGGGGATGGGCGATGGCACGGGCGTTGGATCTGCCGGAGACGGCGGAGGCGCTGGACCGGTACGGGCGAAGAGCGGGCGGGGTGATGGTGAGCGGGGGCGTCCTGTTCGCCCTCGCCGCAGGGGTCGCGCTCGTCGTACCCGGGGAGCCGTGGGCGGACGAACTGATCGGTGCGCTCGTCGCCCTGGGCGTACTCGTGGCCGGCGCCGGTGCCGGGTCCTGGGCCCTGGCGCGTCGGATGAGGCGCGTGCTCGGCTCCGGGGCCTGGTCGGCGCATGCCGCGGTGGGGGTGCGGATCATGCGGACCACCGAGGCCGTGGTGCTGCGGTCCCCGGCCGGGGAAGGGCTGTGGCCGCTGGAGGTGGTCGCGATGCGGCAGCGGTACGAGCCGCTGCGGCCGGGCCCCGACGGGGTGATGTGGTGGTGCGGGGACCCGTCCAGGGGCGGGGTGGTCGCGCCGCCCGGCGGCGGGGCGCTGATCTGGACCAGGACGGTGAAGCACCGGCGGGCCCGGCGGCGGATCGTGGAGCAGGCCACGCGGATGGGACTCCTCGGCCGGGCTGCCCCTGTCCAGCCACAGGTGCGGGTTCATGTGCCGCCGGTCCCGGATCCGGTCCCGACGACCGTTCCCGCCCCGACGACCGTTCCGGCCCCGCGCGTGAGTCTGGTCAAGCGACCCGAGTCCGACACGTCCGGCGCCCCGACGTACGCGCGGCTCGCGGCCCACGCCGGGCGGCAGGCCGTGCCACGGATCCGGACCCGGACCCGGCGACCGGAGGCGGACGTCCGCCAGGTGGCGTGGTGGCGCGTGCGGAGCCTGCGACGGGCCGCCGGGGTCGGCCGGGTACTGATGTCGCTGGCCGTCTGCGCGGTGGCGGCGGTGGCGGCGGTCCTCCGGCCGGAGGGGAGCGGCCTGATGAAGCTGTTCGTCGTGGCGATCGTGGGGCTCGTGGCACTCGCCCACTCCGGGCACGGCCTGCTGACCGGCGGGATTCCCGCGGTCCGGCTGATGGCCCGGGCCGCGCACTCCCCCGTACCGGTCCCGCGGCGGTACGTACTGCTCCACGACCCGAAGGACGGGGTTCCCGTTCTGGTCGTCTTCCCCGCCCACGGCGGAGCGCACGCCCCGCCCGAGGGGCTTCTCGCACTGTTGCACCCCGGCACCGGTAAGCGCCCGTGGCTCGGGTTGCCGTCGGAGCCGACCGGGACCGTCGAGCTGCGGGGCTGGCGCGACTTCTCCGCCGACGGCCTGCCGGTCGTCGTCCCGCGGTTCGAGGGGCGCGCGCTGTGGCCGGCGGGGCCGTACCGGCCGGCGGGCGGGGCGGAGGGCGCCGCGCTCCTCGCCCGGCTCGCCCCACCCATGGCCGCTCGGGCCCGTCAGGAGGAGAGTTCGGCTCCCTGAGCCGCCTTGTAGGCGCTCCAGCGGTCCATGATTCCCAGCATCTCCCGCTGGAGGAACGCGAAGAACTCGGCCGTCTCGGCGGTGCGCGTGCCCGCCGCCGAGTCCGGGCCGAGCAGCTCGGAGCCGTCGCGGAGGACCTTCTCCCAGCGGGTGAGGACCTGGTCTCGGCGGGTGAAGGTCTCGTACCAGAGCTCGTTGTGGAGGACGTACCGCTCGCGTCGGGTGCCGGGGTCGCGCTCGCGGCTGACCATGCTGACCTGGCTGAGGTAGCGGATCGCGCCGGAGACCGCCGCCGGGCTGATCTGTAGTTGTCCGGCGAGTTCGGCCGAGGTCATGGAGGCGGTCTCGGAGGCGAGGAGCGCCGCGAAGACGCGGGCGCCCATGCGCTGCATGCCGGCTTCCGTCAGCTCGGCGGCGAAGCGCTCCACGAAGCGGGACACGGCCTCCTCGTTGCCTTCGCCGCTGCCCTCGGTGGTCGTCATGCCGGTCATCGTCTCCCTCACTCGCTCCGCCGCCCCAACTTTATACGCTTCCTTAACTTCACAACTTTGTGAAATGAGCGTACGTTCTGAAACATGACGAAGGCAACCAGCATCGCCGGACTGCACAAGTCCTTCGGGCGTACCCACGCGCTCGACGGCCTCGACCTCGCCGTCGAGACCGGCGAGGTCCACGGCTTCCTCGGCCCCAACGGCGCCGGGAAGTCCACCACGATCCGGGTCCTCCTGGGCCTCCTGCGGCCCGACTCCGGCGCCGCCATGCTCCTCGGCGGAGACCCCTGGCAGGACGCCGTCGCACTGCACCGCCGGATCGCCTACGTCCCCGGCGACGTGACCCTGTGGCGCAACCTCTCCGGCGGCGAGGTCATCGACCTGTACGGGAAGCTCCGGGGCGGCCTCGACAAGGCCAGGCGGGCCGAGCTGATCGAGCGCTTCGAGCTCGACCCCACCAAGAAGGGCCGCACCTACTCCAAGGGCAACCGGCAGAAGGTCGCCCTCGTCGCGGCCTTCGCCTCCGACGTCGACCTGTACGTCCTCGACGAGCCGACCAGCGGCCTCGACCCGCTGATGGAGGAGGTCTTCCAGAGCTGCGTCCAGGAGGCCCGCGACCGGGGCCGCACCGTCCTGCTGTCCAGCCACATCCTCAGCGAGGTCGAGACCCTCTGCGACCGGGTCAGCATCATCCGCAAGGGCCGCACCGTGGAGTCCGGTTCGCTCGCGGAGCTGCGGCACCTGACCCGTACCAGCGTCACCGCCGAACTCGCCGCCGCGCCCGACGGCCTCGCCCACCTCCCCGGCGTCCACGACCTCGACGTCCAGGGGTTCCGGGTGAAGCTCCAGGTCGACACCGACAAGCTCGACGCCGTCCTGCGTTCCCTGACCGCCTCGGGCGTACGGAGCCTCACCAGCACCCCGCCCACCCTGGAGGAGCTGTTCCTCCGGCACTACGAGGACGAGCACGTCGCGGACGGGCACGTCACGGACGAGGTGACCGCGCGATGAGCGCCGCCGCCCTCGCCGGCACCGGGACCCTCACCCGGCTCGCCCTGCACCGCGACCGACTGATGATCCCGGTCTGGGCGCTCGTCACCGGCGGCCTGGTCGCCAGCGGTGCGGGCTCGCTCGAAGGGCTCTACGGCACCGCCGCCGAACGGGCCGACGCCGCCGCCTCCATGACCGCCAACAGCTCGATGCGCGCCCTCTACGGGCCGGTCTTCGACGACTCCCTCGGCGGGCTCGTCGCCTGGCGGTTCGGCACCTTCGCCGCCGTCCTCGCCGCCGTCGCGAGCCTGATCGTGGTCGTCCGGCACACCCGCGAGGAGGAGGAGACCGGCCGTCAGGAGATGCTCTCCGCCGGCGCGGTCGGCCGCCGGGCCCCGCTCACCGCCGCCCTCCTCGCCGCGCTCGTCGTCAACACCGCCGTCGCCCTCATCGTCACCGCCGGCCTCGCCGGGCAGGGCGCGGCCGGGGCGCTCGCCCTCGGCCTGGCGATCGGCGGCACCGGCATGGTCTTCGCGACGACGGCCGCGCTCGCCGCCCAGCTGACGGAGAGCGCCCGCCTCGCCAAGGGGCTGACGGGCGCCGTCCTCGGCCTCGCATTCGTCCTGCGGGCGGCCGGGGACTCCGGGACGGCGGACGGCAGCAGCGCCCTGACCTGGCTCTCGCCGATCGGCTGGGCCGAGCACGTCCGCGCCTTCGCCGGTGAACGCTGGTGGGTGCTGCTCGTGATCGCCGCGGCCGTCCTGGCCCAGACGGCGGCGGCGTACGCGCTGACCGCCCGCCGGGACGTCGGCGCGAGCTTCCTCGCGACCCGGCCCGGCCCGGCGGAGGGCAGGCTGGCGACGGCGGGCGCGCTCGCCCGGCGGCTCCAGCGCGGCACGCTCCTCGGCTGGTCACTGGGCTTCCTGCTCGGCGGGCTCGTCTTCGGCGGGATGGCCGAGGGCGCCGCCGACATCGTCGGCGACAACGAGGCCGCCCGGCAGATCTTCGAGCGCATGGGCGGCCAGAGCGCCCTCACGAACGCCTTCCTCGCCACCATGGTGTCCCTCTTCGGGATGCTCGCCGCCCTGTTCGCGGTCGGCTCGGTGCTGCGGCCGCACGGCGAGGAGACCTCGGGCCGGGCCGAACCGCTCCTCGCGAACGCGCTCGGCAGGCTCCGCTGGGCGGCCGGCCACCTGGTGATCGCCTTCGGCGGCTCGGCCCTGATCCTTGCCCTCAGCGGGCTCGGCCTCGCCCTCTCGTACGGGCACGATCCCGGCCCGATCCTGGGCGCCTCGCTCGCCCAGCTCCCGGCGGTGTGGACGCTGGCCGGACTCGCGGTCCTGCTCTGGGGCGTGGTCCCGAAGGCCGCGACCGCCGCGTGGGGCGCGGCCGGGCTCTGCCTGGCCCTCGGCTGGATCGGCCCGGCGCTCGACCTGCCGCAGGCCGCCCTGAACCTCTCCCCCTTCGGCCACCTGCCCAAGCTCCCGGGCCAGGAGATGGCCTGGACCCCGGTCCTGGCGCTGACGGTCCTGGCGGCGGCGCTCGTGGCGGCGGGACTGGCGGGACTGCGGCGGCGGGACATGGTGAGCTGAGGTCAGCCGAGCCGAGCCGAGCCGGGGTGAGGCGAGCCGAGCACTGCTGCTTCGTAGGAGCAGTGCTCACACCTCCACCACCAGCTCCTCGAACCCCCTGATCACGTACCCCGGCTTCCGTACCGGCTCCGCCACGAGCCGCAGCCCCGGCGCCTGCTTCAGCAACTCCCCGAAGACCGCCGTCAGTTCGAGGCGGGCGAGCGGGGCGCCGAGGCAGTAGTGGATGCCCGCGCCGAAGGTGATGTGCGGGTTGTCGGCGCGGGTGAGGTCGAGGGTGTCGGCGGTCGGGCCGAAGCGGGCCGGGTCGCGGTTGGCGGAGCCGAAGAGCAGGGCGACCTCGGAGCCGCGCGGGATGGTCTGCCCGCCGATCTCGATGTCGTCGAGGACCCAGCGCTCGAACATCTGGAGCGGGGTGTCGTACCGCAGAAGTTCTTCCACAGCTGTGGACAACTTTTCGGGATCCGGACGGACGTCGTTCCGCAGGAGCGTCCACCAGCCGTTGACCGTGGTGTTCACGGTGGCCTCGTGGCCCGCGTTCAGGAGCAGCACACAGGTGGAGATCATCTCCTGCTCCGTCAGCTCCTCCACCCCGACGAGGCCCGAGATCAGGTCGTCCCCCGGATTCCTCCTGCGCCGCGCGATCAGCTCCCGCAGATAGTCCGAGAACTCGACCGAGGCCTCGACCGCCCGCCGGGCCGTCTCCTCCGAGGGGTTCAGCTCGAACATCCCGCAGATCGCCGCCGACCAGGGCCGCAGCCGCCCCCGCTCCTCGTCGTCCTCGGGAACGCCCAGCATCTCGGCGATCACCGCGACGGGCAGCGGCTCCGCGACCACGGCCTGCAGGTCGCCGCCGCCCGCCGCCACCAGGTCCCCGACCAGTGCGGCGGCGAGGCGCCGTACCGTCGGAGCCAGGTTCTCCACCGTCCTCGGCGTGAACGCCTTCGACACCAGACGCCGGATCCGGCTGTGGTCGGCCGCCTCCAGATCGAGCAGCCCGTGGTCGTTGAGCGTGTGGAAGGGCTCGTACGCGGCGGCCGGAGCCTCCTGCCCGAACTCCTCGTGGGTGAAGCGGTGCGTGTACGTCCGCCCGAGCCGCCGGTCCCTGAGGAGCGCCGACACGTCCTCGTAGTGCGGGATCAGCCACTGCCGGGTCGGACCGTGCCAGTGGGCACGGCCCGCCTCCCGCAGCGCGGCGTACGCGGGGTACGGATCGGCGACGAAATCGGGCGACCAGGGGTCGTACGCGGCGACAACAGCGTCCATGCGAGCGTCCATGACCGGACGCTACCCGCGCCCCGGAGCCCGCTCTAGCCGCCGACGCGCACCAGGCCCGCCTCGTACGCGAAGACCGCCGCCTGCGTCCGGTCCCGCAGCGCCAGCTTCACCAGGATCCGGCTCACATGCGTCTTGATCGTCGACTCGGCCACGACGAGATGCTCGGCGATCTCGGCGTTCGACAGACCCTGCGCGATGAGCACGAGGACCTCCGTCTCGCGCTCCGTCAGCTCCCCGATCTGCGCCATCGCCGGCGGGCGCGGAGAACTCCCCGGCGCCTTCGCGAACTCGGTGATCAGCCGCTTCGTGACGGTCGGCGCGAGCAGCGCCTCGCCGGCCGCGACGACGCGCACCCCCTCCGCGAGCTGCCGGGCCGAGGCGTCCTTGAGCAGGAAGCCGGAGGCCCCGGCGCGCAGCGCCTGGTACACGTACTCGTCGAGGTCGAAGGTGGTCAGCACGAGCACCTTCGCGTCCGCGTCGGCGGCGACGATCTCCCGGGTGGCGTCGATGCCGTTCAGCTCGGGCATCCGGATGTCCATGAGGACCACGTCGGGGCGGAGGGCGGCGACCTGCGCGACGGCCTCCCGGCCGTTGACCGCCTCCCCGACGACCTCGATGTCCGGCATCGCGCCGAGCAGCACCGAGAATCCCTCGCGGACCATCATCTGGTCGTCGACGATCAGTACGCGGATCACTGGCCGGCCCCCTCACGGTCCTGGTCGCGGTCACGGTCGTGGTCGCGGCTCACGGGGACGAAGGCGGCCACCTCGTAGCCACCGTCCTCGGTGGTCTCGGCCGTCATCTCCCCGCCGAGCATCGTCACACGCTCCCGCATGCCGGTGATGCCGTGCCCGGCGCCCGGCGAGGGCTTCACGAGCCCCCGCGCCGGCCCGTTGGCGATGCGCAGGCCCAGACCGCCGAGGACATAGCTGACCTCGACCTTCGCGGCCGCGCCCGGCGCGTGCCGCAGCACGTTCGACAGGGCCTCCTGGACGATCCGGTACGCGGAGAGCTCCACGCCCTGCGGCAGCTCCCGTACGGCGCCGGTCACCGTCTTCTCGACGACGAGCCCGGCCTCCTGCACGTTGCGGACGAGCGAGTCCAGGTCGGCGAGGGTCGGTTGCGGGGCGTCGGGAGCCTCGTAGTCCTCGGCACGGACGACACCGAGGATGCGGCGCAGCTCGGTCAGCGCGGCGACCGCGTTCTCCCGGATGGTGAGGAAGGCCTGCTCCAGCTCCGGCGGCGGGTTCTCGACCCGGTACGGGGCGGCCTCCGCCTGGATCGCGACCACCGACATGTGGTGGGCGACGACGTCGTGCAGCTCGCGGGCGATCGTGGTGCGCTCCTCCAGGAGGGTCCGCTTGGAGCGCTCCTGCTCGGTGACGGTCAGCTGGGCGGTCACCTCGCGGTCGGCCTGGCGGCGGACCTGGAGGACGGTGACGGCGAGGAGGACCAGGGCGGCGACGAAGAGCAGCGGGACGGCGTCGGAGTTGTATCCCCTCCCGAGGAACATCTCCGTGAAGAGGGAGAAGGCGGCCGTCACGAGCCACATCCACGCCGAGGTGCGGGGCCGGGAGCGGGCCGCGACCACGCCGAGGACCACGAGGTGGGAGAAGAACGTGATGTGCGACCAGGGCCAGCCGGCGTCGTAGCCGGTGAGGTAGCCGATGACGGGCGCGGTGGCGAGCGAGGCCCAGAAGGCGAGGACCGGCCGCACCAGGGTGAGCAGCACGATCGCGGGCGGGGTGCAGACGACCATCAGCGTCAGCGGGGCGAAGCTGGTGTCGAATTCCTCGTACCCCAGCGCGAAGGCGATCATGGCGAGGAACGCGACGACCACGTGCGGGAACAGTCCGAGGTGCGGCCGTATCCCCTTCGGCAGGAAGCGCGCCACCTTGGGGTTCACCTCGGCCGGCTGGAGCGGCCGGTAGGCCGACGCGTCGTGGAAGAGTTCCTGCCGCAGCCCGCCGAGGACGACCTGGACCAGGTGGAACTCGGGGGCGCGGCTCGTCTCGGGGGTCTGTGTCTGAGTCACGTCGACCACGGTACGTGCGGCGGGGGACCCGGTCGTCCCGCTCGTTGCGGATCCTTCCGGGTCCCCCTTGAGGACTAGGGCAGGCCTCAGGAGACGTTGTTGAACTTGGAGCCGTCGCCCGCGTACAGCGTCGTCGTCTGACGGCTGAAGGGGGCGGTGACGCTGCCCGTCGAGCGGTAGACGTACGTGCCGCCCGACCCGTACGCGATCAGGTCCGGGCGACCGTCGTTGTCGAGGTCACCGGCGCCGACGAGCTGGGAGAAGGCGCCCCAGCCGGCACCGATCCTCACGCGGGGGGCGAAGCCGCCGGTGCCGTTGCCCTGGTAGAGCCAGAGGACGCCGGCGGTGTCGCGTGCGACGAGGTCACCGGCCGCCGAGCCCGCGATGTTGCCGACGGCGGTGATCTGGTTGTAGACCTGCCAGCCGCCGCCGACCTTCACCCGGGTCGCGAACGGCTTCGCGTAGCTGCCGGTGCCCTTGTAGAACCACAGGACACCGGCGCCGTCCGTGGCCACCAGGTCGGAACGGCTGTCGCCGTCGAGGTCCGAGCCGCCGGCGAGCTTGTTGTAGATCTGCCAGCCCGTGCCGACCTGCAGCCGCGTGGCGAACGTGCCGTCACCCTTCCCCAGGTAGAGCCACTGCACGCCGGATCCGTCGACCGCGACCACATCGCCGTTGGCGGCACCGCCCACGCTGCCGACGGCCTCGATCTGCTTGTACACCCCCCAGCCCGCGCCGATACGGGTGCGCTTGGCGACATTGACCTGGCCGTAGTCCGGACGGTCCCGCAGGTCGTCGCGCCACAGCACGCCGGAGGCGTCCCGGGCGAGGACGTCGGTGGAACCGTTGTCGTTGTAGTCGTGCGGGTTGTACGCCCGGGCGAGGTTCATGAACCAGCCCTGGTAGGCGGGCTCGCCGACACCGTCGAGCGGCGTCGCCTCGGCCTCCACGCCGTACTTGCCGTTCGGCGCGTCGACCCCGTCGATGACACCGTCCCAGTCGAAGGAGAACAGGGTGCCGGTGGCCGGTGCGGCCACACGCGTCCGGAACTCCTTGCCCGTGGCGATGTGCGTGAGCGTGACGTCGAGGTAGGCGTCGCGGCGCGACAGCGTCCAGCCCAGGGTCACCCTGCCGCCGGACTTGTCGAGGTTCACCACTTCGGGGACGTGGACCTGCTCGATCGCCAACGGCATCACCACCGTGCCCGTCTCGGCCACCTTGGTGACGGTCGGGGTGCCGTCCGCACCGGCCACGACGCGGAACAGTCCGTCGCCGTCCGCGGCCCGGCTGCCGCGCAGCACCGCGCTGCCGTCGTCCGATGACGACACGCCCGACGCCGAGACGCCGAGCTCGTGGATCTCGCCCGTGGCGAGGGAGACGGCCTTGGCGGGCGTCTTGGGGTTGCCGTAGACCAGCCACTCGCCCATGAGCGTGCTGTACCACTCGTCGAGGTGGGAGCCGAGGACGGTCTTCTTCTGCTCGCCCGTCTTGCGGTCGACGGACGTGATGTAGTCGCCGGTACCGCTCTCGTAGCCGAACCAGGTCACGTGCGAAGCGGAGAAGTTCAGGCCGCCGTAGCCGAACCCGGACTCGGGAGAGGCGTACGTCGCGGTCACGGTCCCGGCCGCCACGTCGACCAGGGCCCGGCCGCCGGTCCGCGCGCCCTCCGGTCCGGTCTCGAACCCGACGAAGACCTGGCCGTCGTGGGCCCCGGAGCCGAAGAAGTCGGTGGCGTTCGCCGGCAGGCCCGCGATCTTGCGGCTGGTCGTCGTGGCGCCGTCCTTGGTCACGACGTGCAGTTCGGCCTGGCCGACTTCGTTCATCACCTGCGCGAGCACGCTCGTCGGGCTGAGCACGGCCACGTAGTTGCCGTTCAGCGCGGCGAGGTCGATGGTCACGGCCGGGGCGGCCGGGGCGGCCATGTTCCGCAGGGTGATGGAGCGGAACTCGGCGGACCAGGAGGCGTCGCCGAGGACGACCACGTCACCGGCCCCGACAGACCAGCCGTCGGGGTCCTGGAGCGGGGTCGCGGCGCCGCCGTCGTACGGCGTCCAGAGCAGGTTCCGGGTCCCGTCGGACGCGAAGGAGTACGTCAGGAAGCCGGAGGAGCCCACGCCTCCGAAGTCGCTGCTTTTCGGGAAGACGGGAAGAGCAGCGGCCTGCTCGGCCGAGGCCGGGGCCGAGGTGGCCGCGAAGGCGGCCGGGGCGGTGGCGAGCGTGCCGGCGCCCATCGCCGTGACGGCGAGGACGGCCGTGACGGCCAGGGCGAGACGGCTGCCGGTGGAGCGGAGCTGCAAGGTAGAACCTCCACGAGGAAGATCGGACACGGGAGTGCCGCGCCCGATCAGACTCGCGATCGGTTCGAAGGGTTGTACGGAACCTCGCCGGAACATTCCGCTCCGGGGTCACCAGGCCAGTTGGGCGATCTCCTCCGCCACCACCGCGCACGCGTCCGCCGCCGGGTCGATCAGCGGGAAGTGGCCGACCTCCTCCAGGAGCGTCATGCCGACCGCCTCGCCCGCCTTCGCCGCCGCCTCGGCGTACGCGTCGGCGACGGTGTACGGCACGTCGAGGTCCTCGCGGCCCTGGACGACGGTGGTCGCGATCCCCGTCGGGAGCAGCGCCGACGGGTCGGCGTGGGCCGCCCGCTCCACGTACGCGGAGGGGTCGCCCAGGAGTTCGGTGACCGCGCCGCCGCACACCCCCAGCTCGATCGACCGGCCGAAGTGGGCGATCGGGGCGAGGGCGACGACCCCGCGCAGGGCGGGCGGGGCGGGCAGCCGCCACGGGGAGCCGACGGGCAGGACGTGCCGGGCGGCGGCCCACAGGGCGAGCTGGCCGCCCGCCGAGTGGCCGGTGAGCACGATCCGGCCGGTGTCGGCCTGCGGCAGGTGTACGGAGGCGAGCTCCGGTACGGCGTCGAGCGCGGCGGCCACGTCGTCGAAGGTCTCGGGCCAGCGCCCGGCGACCGGGGCGGCGCCACCCTGACGGGGGATGTCGCTACTGCCGCGCCGGTACTCGACGTTGGCCACGGCGAAGCCGCGACGGGCCAGGAAGTCCACGAACGGGGTCAGGTGCTGCCGGTCGTAGGGGGCCCGCCAGGCACCGCCGTGCAGGGCGACGACGAGCGGCGCCCGGGTGTGGCCACCGCGCGGGGCGTAGAAGTCGATCACCTGGTCCGGGTGGTCGCCGTACGCGGCGGAGGCGTCGGGGGCGACGGCCGGGTGCGAGAAGGCGGACGCCTCTTCGGCGGCGGCGCGCGCGGCGGGGTCCGGCATGCTGTTCCAACCTCTCGGGTACGGGGCCGAATTGGCCTGACCTGCGGGGACGGTACCAGGAGTGGAGCCCCCGCAGATCAGGCGATCATCGGACCGTCATCCCTCAGGCGGGGAGGTCGGCCAGGACCTCCGCGAGGACCCGCGCCGCCTTCTCCGCGTCCGCGAAGCCGACGTACAGCGGCGTGAAGCCGAACCGCAGCACGTCGGGGCGGCGCAGGTCGCCGACGACCCCGCGCTTGATCAGCTCGGCCATCACGGCGGGCGCGTTCTCGCAGCTCAGTGCCACCTGGCTGCCGCGCTCGGCGCGCGCTCCGGGCGTCACCGGGACGACCCGGCCCTCGGGGGCGTAGGCGGCGACGCACTCCAGGAAGAAGTCCGTCAACGCGAGGGACTTGGCGCGCACGTCCTCGATCGCGACCCCGTCCCAGACGTCGAGCGCCGCTTCGAGGGCCAGCATGGAGAGGATGTCGGGCGTGCCGACCCGGCCCCGTACGGCGCCCGCGGCGGCCTCGTACCCGGGGGTCATGGCGAACGGGTCGGAGTGCGAGTTCCAGCCCGGCAGCGGCGAGTCGAAGGCGGCCTGGTGACGCTCGGCGACGTACAGGTAGGCCGGCGAACCGGGCCCGCCGTTCAGGTACTTGTACGTACAGCCGACGGCCAGGTCGACCCCGTGCGCGTCCAGGCCGACGGGCAGGGCGCCCGCGCTGTGGCACAGGTCCCAGACGGCGAGCGCGCCCGCCGCGTGGAGCGCGGCGGTGAGGCCCGGCAGGTCCTGGAGCCGGCCCGTGCGGTAGTCGACGTGGTTGACGAGCGCGAGGGCCGTGCGGTCGCTCACCGCGTCCGCCATGTCGGCCGGGTCGCACGCCACGATCTCGTGACCCGTCATGCGCGCCGCGGACTCCGCGATGTACCCGTCCGTGGGAAAGGTCGTCGCGTCGACGAGGATCTCGTCCCGGTCGTCGCCGTTGATCCGGGCCGCCGCGACGACCGCCTTGAAGACGTTCACGCTGGTCGAGTCACCGACCACGATCTGCCCCGGGGCGGCGCCGACGATCGGCGCGATCCGGTCGCCGATCCGCTCGGGCGCGGTCCACCAGCCCGACTCGTCCCAGGAGCGGATGCGGAGCTCGCCCCACTCGCGGGTGATCACGTCGGCCATGCGGGCCGGTACGTGGGCGGGAAGCGCGCCGAGGGAGTTGCCGTCGAGGTAGACGGTCCCGGCGTCGAGGGCGAACTTCTCGCGGTGCTTGCCGAGTTCGTCGGCGGCGTCGAGTTCCAGGGCCCTGGCCCTGAGGAGGTCAGACATGGCTGCGCGCCGTCCAGAGCTCCGGGAACACGTTCTTCTGGGCCCGCTTCTCCAGCCAGGCCACGCCCGCCGAACCGCCGGTGCCGGTCTTCGCGCCCATCGCGCGCCGGGTCGCCACCAGGTGGTCGTTGCGCCATCGCCAGACCAGTTCGGCGACATCGCTCAGGGCCTCGCCGAGCCGCACGAGCTCGCCGTTCTGGTCGGCGTCCGCGTAGATCCCGGCCCAGACCGCCTCGACCTCGGCCGAGGGCTCGTATCGCTGCGCCAGGTCACGGCCGAGGACGGCGGCCGGGACGGGCAGGCCGCGGCGGGCGAGCAGCCCGAGGACCTCGTCGTACAGGCTCGGCTCCTGGAGGGCCTTCTCCAGCTCGGCGTGGACGCGGGGCGCGCCCCGGTGCGGGACGAGCATGGACGCGGACTTCTCGCCCAGCAGGAACTCCATCCGGCGGTACATCGCGGACTGGAATCCGGAGCCCTCGCCGAGCGCGGCCCGGTAGGCGTTGAACTGGGCGGGGGTGAGCTGGGCGAGGGGACGCCAGGAGTGGTTGAGGGCCTCCAGCTCGCGCACGGAACGCTTGAGCGCGTCCATCGCGACGGGGACGCGGTCCTCGCGCAGGGCGCGGCTCGCGGTCTCCCACTCGTGGACGATCACCGTGAACCACAGCTCCATGACCTGGGTGGTGACCAGGAAGACCATCTCGCCCGGGTCGTCCGAGCGGAGGTGCTGGAGGTGGGTGAGGACGTCCGCCTGGACGTAGTCCTCGTACGGCGTGGTACCCGCAAAGTCGAGGTTCGGGTCGTGGGTGACCGAACCGGCTCCGGAATCGGGAGAACCCGGGGAGAGTGACATTTCTGTCTCCTCGATACGAACTACCGGGTAGCGGTCTGCTCCACCGTACGCACGGTTTGCCGTGCGGCACGGGAGCCCCGGTCCCCTCGGGAGGCGGGCTTCGTCGCGCGCCGTCCCAAGCGCATCATGACACGATCGGCCCGGCGATGTAGCTCCCGTCTTCGTCATACGGAAACGCGTTCGAACGGCATCCGTTCAGGCCCTTGATCTGCTGCATCATCGCGGGCGCGAGCTTGCCCGGACCCGGGCAGTCCATGTGCTGCCGGATGCCGATCTCGTGCCCGACCTCGTGGTTGATGATCAGGTGCCGGTACTCGGCGGCCTCCCCCGCGAAGGTCGGCGAGCCCAGCATCCACCGTTTCAGGTTCACCACGACCCCGTCGGTGGTCTCGCAGTTCAGCTCACCGTGGGTGTTCAGGCCCTGCCGGAGGCAGAGCGCGTCGGCCGTGTCCGGGGTGGCGATCCGGATGACGAAGTCGGCGTCCTCCGAGACCAGCTGGAAGCGGCCCCGGCCGTGCGCGGCCCAACCGCGCGGATGCGCCAGGATCTGCTGGATCTCGGCGGCCGTCTCGCGCGCCGACAGCTCGATGCCCTCCTCGACCTGGACCCGGTAGCGGCGCAGGACGCCGCTGTCGCCGACCGGCGTGCCGGTGGCCTGCGCGGTGGTGAAGGTCCCGGCGCCGGACTTCGGCACGGTGGGCGGCTTCTTCGAGGTCGGCTTCGGGGTCGACCTCGGGGTCGACCTCGGCTTCGGCGGCGGCTTCGGCTTCGCCGTCGTGGGCCGGGGGGTGGGGGTGGTCTTCTTCGGGGCCGGGCTCTCGGTCGTCGGCACCGGCGCGGGGGTGGTGGCCGGGGCGGCGGTGTCCTCGGGCGGCGGGCCGTTGAAGTGGGCGAGGGCGACGCCTGCGCCGAGCGCGACCGTCATCAGGACCAGCGTCGGCAGGACGAGCCGGCCGGGACCGCGTCTGCCTCTGCCCCGCCGCCGGCTCTGCGTTCGTCGCCGTCCAGCGGATGCGGCACGCTTGCCCACGACAGACTTCTCCCCTGCGTCGGCCGGCAGTGGGGGAAGAGGGAATGGGGCCTCGGCACCGGCGTGTTCGGTCCTTCGGTCCCGGGGATCGTACCGGCCCTGCTCGAACACCCTCGAACGGACCGGGGGGTCTGCCCGGATTTCCCCCGGTCCGTCGGACAGGGCGAAATCCGGACAGCGTCAGACGGCTTCAGACAGCCGGCTACAGGCAGCCGGACGGTGTCCGAGTGTCCGACGGCCTTCAGCGGACGGACGACCTCAGCCGAGCGTCTCCGCCGCGGTCTCCGAGGAGTCCCGCAGGAAGGTCGTGCAGCGCTCGTACTCGTCCTTCTCGCCGATCTCGCCGGCCGCGCGGGCGAGCGAGTGCAGCGCGCGAAGGAAGCCGCGGTTCGGCTCGTGCTCCCACGGCACCGGGCCGTGGCCCTTCCAGCCGTTGCGGCGCAGCGCGTCGAGGCCGCGGTGGTAGCCGGTACGGGCGTAGGCGTACGACTCGACGACCGAGCCGCGCTCGTACGCGTCGTCGGCGAGCTGGGCCCAGGCGAGCGAGGAGGTCGGGTACTTCGCGGCGACGTCCGCCGGCGCCGTACCGTTCGCGAGCAGCTCGCGCGGCCCCGGGTCGTCGGGCAGGTGGGTGGGGGCGGGACCCCCCAGGAGGTTCTCATGCATGGCCATGGGGCCCAGTCTGCCTCAGTCCCGGGGGCGGAAACCCGGCGACCGGAGGCCCCCCGGCGGAAAACACCGGCCCGCTCACGAGCACCGGCCCGCTCACGAGCACCTCACCGCCCCGGCCCGGCTCCCCCGGGGCCCACCGCCCCCGCCCCGGCTCCCCCGAGGCGGCCCGCCCCGCTCAGGCCGGCGCGTCCCGCTGCCCCGGGTCGAGCGGCGGGGACGTCACCCCGCAGTGCACCTTGCACTCCGGGTGGCAGTCCGCCCGCGCCGGGGTCCGCATCGTCGTCCAGGCGATCACCGCGCCCACCACCAGGATCCCCGCGCACATCGGCATCGCCCGCCGGAACGTCGACCCGAACTCCTCCGCGGAGAGGTACGCCTCCGGCCCCATCCCGGCGAGCATCGGCAGCGCCGCCACCGCGAGCAGCCCGGCCGCCCGCGCCGCCGCGTTGTTGATGCCGCTGGCCAGGCCCGCCCTGGACACGTCCACCGAGGCGAGCACGGTCGCGGTCAGCGGGGCTACCAGGGCCGTCATACCGAGCCCGAGCACCAGAAGGGCCGGCAGCACGTCCCGTACGTACGAGGCGTCCTCGCCGACCCGGAGCATCAGGAGCATGCCCGCGGCGCACAGCAGCGGCCCCACCGTGAGCGGGATCCGGGGCCCGATCCGCTCCCCCAGCTCCCCGGACTTGGCCGAGAACAGCAGCATCAGGACGGTCGTGGGCAGCAGGGCCGTACCGGCGCCGAGCGCCGAGTAGCCGGCCACCACCTGGAGCTGGAGGGCGGCCAGGAAGAAGAAACCGCCGAAAGCGGCGTACACGCACAGGGTGACCAGGTTGACCGCCGTGAACATCCGGGACGCGAAGATCGACGGCGGCACCATCGCCGACTCGCCGCGCCGCCGCTCCGTCCTCACGAACCAGACCCCGACGAGGATCCCGGCCGCCCCGGCCCACCAGGCCTCGCCGATCAGCGCGTAGGTGACGAGCGCGAGGGCCGCCGCGCCCAGGACCGCGCCGAGCACGTCGAAGCGGCCGTGCGCGGTCTCGTCCCGCGATTCGGGCACGTGCCGCAGGGCGATGGGGACGCAGAGGGCGGCGAGCGGCACGTTCAGCAGGAACACCCACCGCCAGCCGGGACCGTCCACCAGCCAGCCGCCCACGAACGGCCCGATCGCCGCCCCGACACCACCGAAGCCGGACCACAGCCCGACCGCCTTGGCCCGGTCGTCCTCGTGGAAACTCGCCTGGATCAGCGCCAGGGACCCGGGGGTGAGCAGCGCGCCGCCCACCCCCTGGAGGGCGCGGGCGCCGATCAGGATCCCGGCGTTCGGGGCGAGCCCGCACAGCAGCGAGGCGAGTGCGAACCACACCACGCCGATCACGAAGACACGGCGCCGCCCGAACCGGTCGCCGAGCGCCCCGCCGAGCAGGATCAGACCCGCCAGGGTGAGCATGTAGGCGTTGACCGTCCACTGGAGAACGGCCATGTCGGCGCCCAGATCGGCGCCGATGTGCGGCAGGGCCACATTGACGACGGTGGAGTCGAGCAGCGCCATCCCGGACCCGAGGACGGTCGTGAACACGATCCATCGCCCGGTCCTCGAAGCCAACCGCACGTCCCGCACGCCCATGCCAGCATGATCCCGCGAACACCGGAGCCCCGCCCGCCGGAAGGGCGGACGGGGCTCGTCGGGTCACTCGCGGTCGACCGCTCGGGCGTGCCTCAGCGGGTGAAGTCGAAGTACTTCCACGCGCCGTAGGAATTCGTGTTCACGCTGTCGCCGGACGAGCCGTCGATGTACGCGGAACGGACCCGGAACCGGTAGCCGGCCGCGCCGTCGCCGTCGATCGTCACGTACGCCATGCCGTTGGCGTTCAGCTTGAAGTACTCCGAACCGGCGCTGCGCCACGCGCCCTGGTACCAGAGCTCGAGGTCGAGCCGCGTCTTGCGACCCGGGTACGAGTTGTGCCAGGCGGCGATCATCGGGTCCGCCGTCTGGTGGTACGTCTGGTACGAGGTGCTGCCGATCCGTGTCCACTTGTAGTGACGGGACAGGGTGGTCGTCACTCCCGCCCGCGTGTACACGGCCGACGCGGCCGAGACCGCGGAGCTGCGGGTGTCACCGGCGAAGACCGCGGTCACCCAGGTGTCCCGGGTCATCTTGAGCGACGTCGACAGCTTGCCCGCGGAGTTCACCGTGCCGCGCTTGAGCAGCCGCTTGGGCTCCGAGCCGCTCGGGTCGGCCCAGAGCTCCACCACACGGTTCTTGTACGTCGGGCCGAGGGTGGCCGTGTACGTCACGGCGGTGTTGAAGTTGACGACGAGCCCGTGGCGGTCGAGCTTCAGCGCGGTCTTGAACGGGGTCACCTTGACGAGCGCCGTGCCGCTCGCGCCCATGTGCGTCGCGTCGCCCGTGTACGCCACCTTGTACGTGACGTTCCCGGCCGCGGTCGGGGTGTCGGCGAACGAGAACGTGCCGTTCGCCCCGAGGTTCCTCGTCCCGAGCGCCTTGCCCTTCGGGAACTCGGCGTCGTACCGCGTCACGGTGAGCGGCGTACCGGCGGGCAGCCCCAGCGTCGCCGCGACCGTGCCGGAGACGGTGATCGCCTTGAGGACGGCCACGGTGGCCGGGACCTTCACGGTGACCGTCGGCAGGGACTTGGTGGGCGTGTCCAGGACGTGCAGGCGGGCGCTGCCGCCGCTGAGGACCGCGGTCACCGCGAACAGGCGGCTGCCGCCCGGCTCCCAGGCGAGGGAACTGTTGGCGAGGCTGTCGCCGCCGCTGGTGTTCCCGGTGCCGGGGAAGTCGTACTGCCGCACGGCCTTCGTCTCGCCCGGCCGGTAGACGAACACGTCCGGGGCGTACCAGGCGTCGGAGCCGGCCGCCACGGTGCCGTCGGGGGCGACGGCCACGGCGGTGCCGTGGTACTCGCTGGCGTAGGACGGCAGCTCGGCCATGTCGGTGGTCCGCCACACCCGGTGGCGGTTGCCGGCGGTGGCCGTGATGAGCTTGCCGCCGTCCGGGGTGAAGGCGAGGTCGTTGGCCATGCCCACCGAACCGACGTCGGCGGCGGTGCGCGCGGTACGGGCCGCGGTGCCCGTGGACACGTCGTACGTGCCGAGCAGGAACCGGTGGTAGTACGAGGACATCGCCGCGAAGGCGTTCGGGTCCGTCGGCGAGGAGACGAGCCTCGGGGCGCCCGAGTAGTTCAGCTCGGTGTCCTGGGCCAGGGTCACCACGGGTTCGGCACCGGCGGTGTCGACCGAGCCGATGTCGCCGTGGTCGCCGTTGCCGTAGCCGAACCAGATCTTGCCGCCCGCGAGAGCGACGTACTGCGGATCGGTGCCCTCGCCGGTCGCGTAGCGGGCGGTCTCGGTCACCGCCTGCGCGTCCAGGGCGACGACGGCGTCGATGCCCGGAACAGCGGCGTACAGGCTCCCCGCATCGGCGGAGAGCACCAGCCCGGTGACCCCGGGCAGCCCGGTGACGGTGCGCAGCACCGTGCCGGAGTAGTCGGTCACGACGACCTTGCCGAGGTACGGGTCGCTGATGAAGATCTTCCGGTGGACACCGTCCACCACCATGTCGCCCACGGACGACATCGGAAGGGCCTTGCTGCTGTCGGCGGCCGCCTGGCCGGCCGTGCCCGCGACGAGCGCCGCGGAGCTGAAGAGGACCGCGAACGACGTCGCGGCCGAGAGAACGCGCTTGCGCACGATGAAGAGCCCCCCAAAGAGCATGCTTCCGGCCCCTCAACACGGGGCACGGTGCACGAAGACTAGAACACGCCTGCGACACACCGCCTCCCGGTATCCGCACCGCGCACGACCGGGGCCGCCGCCGTCCCCTCAGGCCTTCCGCAGCCGTCCCCCTCAGGCCTTCCTCAGCCGCCCCGCCGCGCGCACCAGCGCGTCCACGCCCCGCTCGGCCTTCTTCCTCGGACAGCCCACGTTCAGCCGGACGAAGCCGGGCGTGCCGTACACCCCGCCCGGCATGATCGCGACCTTCTCGACCGCCACCAGCTCCTCCTGGAGCCTGGACTCCTCGATACCGAGGGGCCTCAGGTCGATCCATGCCAGATAGCCGGCCTGCGGAGGCTCCCAGACCACTCCCGGCAGCCCCTCGGCCAGCCGCTCCCGCACCGACTCCATCGTGCCCGCCACATAGGCGCGCAGCTCGTCCAGCCAGCCGGCGCCGTGCCGGTACGCGGCGATGTGGGCGGTCAGCGAGAGCACCGCCGGCGAGGCGAGCCCCTCCCCGGCCTCCATGCGCCTGACGAAGGTCTCGCGCTCGTCGGGGTCGCCGATGATCCCGTACGAGCCGGAGAGCGCGGGGAAATTGAAGGCCTTCGTGGCCGAGGTGATCAGAGCCCAGCGGCGGCCCCGGCCCGGCTCGGCCATCCGCGTCCACGGGATGTGGCGGTGGCCCTCGGTGGTCAGGTCCGCGTGGATCTCGTCGCTGACGACGGCCACGCCGTGGAGCTCGGCGAGCGCGGCGAAGGCCGTCAGCTCGTCCTCCGTCCACACCCGGCCGGTCGGATTGTGCGGGGAGCAGAGCAGCAGCATCCGGCTGTCCGGCCGGGCCAGCTCCCGTTCGAGGGCTTCGAGGTCCCCGAGCGGTACGCCGCGCAGCTCGCGCCCGAGCCCGGTGACGGCCTTGCGGAAGCCGTCGTACGTGGGGGTGTGGACGACCACGCCGTCGCCGGGCTCCGTCCACATCCGCAGCAGCTGCGAGAGCTGGTTGAGCACGGAGGGCGCGTACACCAGGGACCCCGGGTCGATCCCGGTGTCGTACCGACTCGCGTACCAGTGCCGGATCGCCTCGCGGAAGTCTCCGAGCCGCCAGTCCGAGTAGCCGAAGACGCCGTGGTCGACGCGGTCACGCAGGGCCGCGAGGACCTCCGGCGGGGAGGCGAAGTCCATGTCGGAGATCGTGAAGGGGAGCAGGTCGGGCACGCCGAAGCGGTCCGCGATCCCGTCCCACTGGACCGACCAGGTCCCGCGCCGGTCGATCTCCCGGTCGAAGTCGTACGTCGCCGCCACCGTCATCCTCCTCCAGACATGCCGAGGGCCCGGCACCCCCCACGCCAGGGTGGAGGTACCGGGCCGCTCGTACAACGCCTACTTCTCGTGACGCCTGCTTCTCGTACAGCGCTTACTTGAGCTTGGTGCCGGTCGAGCGCAGCGCCGCGCACGCCTCGGTCACACGGACGGCCATGCCGGCCTCGGCCAGCTTGCCCCAGGTGCGCGGGTCGTAGGTCGACTTGATGCCGACCTCGCCGTCGACCTTCAGGACGCCGTCGTAGTTCTTGAACATGTGGTTCGCCACCGGACGCGTGAAGGCGTACTGGGTGTCGGTGTCGAGGTTCATCTTCACGACGCCGTTCTCCAGCGCGGTGGCGATCTCCTCGGCCGTGGAGCCCGAGCCGCCGTGGAAGACGAAGTCGAACGGGGAGGCCTTGCCGTACTTCTCGGCGACACCGGCCTGGAGGTCCTTGAGGAGCTCCGGGCGGAGGACGACGTTGCCCGGCTTGTAGACGCCGTGCACGTTGCCGAAGGAGGCGGCGAGCAGGTAGCGGCCCTTCTCGCCCAGGCCGAGGGCCTCGGCGGTGCGGAGCGCGTCGTCGACGGTGGTGTACAGCTCGTCGTTGATCTCGTGGGTGACGCCGTCCTCCTCGCCACCGGTCGGGGTGATCTCGACCTCAAGGATGATCTTGGCGGCGGCGGCCTTCGCGAGCAGCTCCTGGCCGATGGCCAGGTTGTCGGCGAGGGTCTCGGCGGAGCCGTCCCACATGTGCGACTGGAACAGCGGGTTCCGGCCGGCCTTGACGCGCTCGGCGGAGACGTCGAGCAGCGGACGGACGTAGCCGTCCAGCTTGTCCTTCGGGCAGTGGTCGGTGTGCAGCGCGACCGTGATGTCGTACTTCGCGGCGACGATGTGCGCGAACTCGGCCAGGGCAACGGCGCCCGTGACCATGTCCTTGTTGTACTGGCCGCCCAGGAACTCGGCTCCGCCGGTCGAGATCTGGATGATGCCGTCGCTCTCGGCCTCCGCGAAGCCGCGCAGCGCGGCGTGCAGGGTCTGGGACGAAGTCACATTGATGGCCGGGTAGGCGAACTTGCCTGCCTTCGCCCGGTCGAGCATCTCGTTGTAGACCTCGGGGGTTGCGATGGGCATTCGTCCGCTCCTTGTGATGTGCGGGGTGTGTGCGTTGCTGTCCCTGACCTGGGGGCGACGTCATCGTCGACGCCCATCCTTCCAGACTCTTCTCCGGGCTCCCACGGGCACGGCATGCCAAGGGGCGGGGTGTTTCACGTGAAACACCCCGCCCCTTGCAAAAAATGCAGGTCAGGACCGCTCTCGCCCGGGTCCGGGACCTAAGTCACGACTTCGCGGCGGTTACGCCAGGTCGAGATCGGCCAGCTGGTAGCCCGTGAGGTACGCCAGACCCGCCCCGGAGATGGCCTCGGCGGCACCCCGGTCGACGATCGTGGCCACGGCGACGACCTCGCCGCCGGCCTCGCGGACGGCCTCGACGGCGGTCAGCGGCGAGCCGCCGGTGGTCGAGGTGTCCTCGACCACGAGGCAGCGACGGCCCTTCACGTCCGTGCCCTCGATACGGCGCTGCATGCCGTGCGCCTTCTGCGCCTTCCGTACGACGAAGGCGTCGAGGCGCTGCCCGCGCGCGGCGGAGGCGTGCAGCATCGAGGTGGCGACCGGGTCGGCGCCCAGGGTCAGCCCGCCGACGCAGTCGAAGTCCAGGTCGGCCGTGAGGTCGAGCATGACCTGACCCACCATCGGCGCGGCCTCGCCGTCCAGCGTGATCCGGCGCAGGTCGATGTAGTAGTCGGCTTCCAGACCCGACGAGAGGGTCACCTTGCCGTGCACCACGGCCTTGTCCTTGATCTGCTGGAGCAGCTCAGCGCGTACGTCAGTCATGGTCAGCAGCTTAAGGGGCGCCGCGGGGACACCGCTCAGAGACGGCGCCAGCTCCAGGTGCTCTCGACCTCCAGGGGATCGATCAGGGTGACCAGGCGCGGGTGGGTGTTGAGGCCGTTCGGCGGGCCCGACTGCGGCTCGACGCAGACGGCTTCCTCGGGCTCGTCGTAGATCACGACCCACTCGGCGCGGCTTGCGACCTTCAGCTCCAGCTCCTCCGGCCAGGTGAGGGTGACATCGACGCCCTCGGGCATGCCGAAGCAGTCGTCCCAGGGGCCGGGGAGGGGGTCGATGCGGCGGCCGGTGGGGAGGTGGTTCTCCCCGCGCTCCTCCTGCCAGGCGGCGGTGAAGTCGAGCCGCACGTCCTGACCGCCCTGCCCGAGGTTCCGCAGGAACCAGGGGTGCCAGCCGGCCTGGGCCGGGAAGGAGTCGTCCGAGGTCTCGACCCCGAAGCGGAGGGTGAGGGAGTCCTCGGCCAGCTCGAAGACCTGGGTGACCTTGCCCCGGTACGGCCACGGGTCGTCGAGCTCGCAGATGAAGACGGCCTCGGTCTCGGAGGCCTTGACGGTCTTCCAGGCGAGGTCGCGGACGGTGCCGTGGATGGCGTGCGGGGGTGCGTTGACCGGCAGCTGGTGGGTGGTCGCCCCGTTGCGGAAGCGGCCGTTCTCGGTCCGCCCGCACCAGGGCACCATCGGGAAGCTTCCGAACCGCTCGCCCTGGCGCAGCACCTCGGTGCCGCCGATGCGCAGGCTCTCGATCCGGCAGCCGTTCTCGGGGCTGATGGTCAACTCGGCGTCGCCCGCCGTCAGTCGCGTCTGCATGCTCACGCCCTGACCCTAATCGTGCGAGACCTCGAACGCGGCCGACCGTTTCCGGGCATTTTCAGAGCATGTCGCAGGGCGTGGGTCGGGGTGCGTCGCAGCGGGTGGGGCAGGGTGCGTCGCGGGGCCTGCCTCGGCTCATGTCTCAGCGGCGGCGGCGCAGTGCGCGGCCGACGACCACGGCGGAGGCGAGCGCGAGGGCCGCGGCCGGGGCGATCCAGCGCAGGGTGGCGCCGGCACTCGACGCCTCGGGAGCGGGAACGGGGGCGTACCGGCCACGCGGTGGCGCGTGGTCGACCTCCTCGGCGCTCCGACCGATCATGGTCCGGCGGGCGTGGGCGGCCTCGGCGGCGGGCTGCGGGGCGGGGAACTCGATGGGGGTGTCGCCGAAGTCCTCGTCGAGGAGGGGATCGAGGGCGGGCGGCGGGACCTGCGCGTCGAAGACGGAACTCCGGTGCGGCTCCTCGACACCGTCGTCGACCCCGTCGTCGTCGGAGTCGGGCTCGGCGGCGGCATCGGCGGCGGCAGCAGCTTCGGTCTCTGCGCCGGCATCGGCGGCGGCAGCAGCTTCGGTCTCGGCAGCGGCATCGGCGACGGCAGCTGCTTCGGTCTCGGCAGCGGCCGCGTCCTCGGAGGACGACTCCGGCTCCTCCGCAAGGGCCGTCAGCGCCTCCACGAACTTGTCGAGCAGCCGTGCGCCCGCCGTGGACCGGGCCTCGTCGGTCACCTCGGCGAGCCGGCCGGCCGCCGTCAGGGCGCCGGTGAAGGTCAGGCCGGTGCCCTCGGCCACCGGAGTGAGGACGACGGTGAGCGACAGCTCCGCCGTGCCCTTGCCCCGGGCCTCGGTCCCCCGGCCCTCGTAGGTGATGGCACCGTCCCGCTCGACGACCTTCAGGGCGCCCCGGTAGGTGATGGTGTTGCCGCCGACCCGCACCTTGAGCCGGCCCGTGAGCGGGCCCGCCTCCGCGTCGGCGTCCCGCTGGAGGCCGGGGACGCAGCGCACCACCCGGGCCGGGTCCGTGAGCGTCGCGCGCAGAACCTCGGCCGGGACCGGGACGAACACCTCATGCTCCATGGAAGCCGAGCCTACTCAGGCCGGGGCGCGGCGTCGCCTGTTCGGCACGGGAGCCCCGTCGTCCTCAGCCGCCGTACCGCGGGTGCACCAGGGTCGACGGGGGCAGTTCGGTGCCCCGGCCGCGCTCGGCGCGGCGCGCCGCGGCCTCCAGGGTGCCTTCGCCGAGCGACCGCAGCCGGGGCGCGTCGGCGGCGAGACCGAGGGCGGGCGGGCGGCTGCCCGGCACGGCCAGGAGGAAGCCCCAGTCGCCGGGCCCCTGCCCCGTACCGCTGGTGCGGTCGGCGCGGTCGGGTCCGGCGGCGAAGCCGGGGGTACGGCCGCTCGCGCTGTACGGGCGGGTGGCGAAGCCGGCCGCGTGCAGGGTGGCGTCCACGGTCCAGTAGGTGCGGGGCCGGTCGGCGACGGATCCGGCGTGCACGGCGAAGCGTCCTGAGGGGGTGAGGACCTGGGCCACGAGCCCGTAGAACTCCTCCGAGTACAGCTTGGTGCTGGGGGTGATTCCGGGGTCCGGCAGATCGGAGATCACCACGTCGTACCGTTCCTGCACACGATCCGTGGCCCCCCGGAGCCAGTGGAACGCGTCCGCGTAGACCACCCGGACGCGCGGGTCCCGGAACGCCTGCGCGTTGAGCGTGGCGAGGGCCGGGTCCGTACGGGCGAGGCGGACGACGCCGGGATCGAGTTCGACGACGGTGACGGAGCGGACCCCGGGGTAGCGCAGGGCCTCGCGGGCGGCCATGCCGTCCCCGCCGCCGACGATCAGCACGCGTGCGTGCGCGCCGTTCATCGCGGGGTGCACGAGTGCCTCGTGGTAGCGGTACTCGTCCTGGCCGGCCACCCGGAGGCGGCCGTCGAGGAACAGGTCGGGCGGGCTCTCGCGGCCTCCGGTCACGACCACCTCCTGGAGTTCGGTGTGGACGGCGACCCGCACCTGCTCCCCGTACACCGCCCGGCGCGCGGCCTGTTCGAAGTCGTCGACGAGCACGGTCGCCGTCGCGAGGACGGCCAGGACCGAGACGTTCACCGCGACGAGCAGGATTCTGGAGCGGGTCGTCAGGTCGCGGCGGAACACCCACAGGACGAGGCCGCCGCCCGCCACGGCGTTGACGGCGCCGGTGACGAGGGCGCCGGTGAGCTGGCCGAGCCAGGGCAGCAGCAGAAAGGGGAAGGCCAGGCCGCCGACCAGCGCGCCGACGTAGTCGGCGGCGAAGAGGTCGGCGACCGTCCCGGCGGCGTCGTCCTGCTCCCCGAGCGAGGCCTTCCGCCCGGACCGCCCCGACCGGTCGCCCCGCTGTATGAGCGACATCAGGAGGGGGATCTCCGCGCCGATGAGCACTCCGATGGCGAGCGAGAACGCCACAAGGACGTACCGCGATTCACCGAACCAGGCGAAGGCCGCGTACAGCACCATCGCCGAGCAGCCGCCGATGAGCGCGAGCCCTGCCTCGACCAGGCCGAAGCCGACGGCGGCGCGGCAGCGCAGCCCTTTGGCGAGGAGCGAGCCGACCCCCATGGCGAAGACCATCACGGAGAGCACGACGGAGGCCTGGGTGACCGAGTCGCCGATCAAGTAGGAGGCGAGCGCGACCAGTTCGAGTTCGTAGACCAGACCGCAGGCGGCGCAGACGAAGACCACCGCGAGGACCGGGAACCGCACCGTCTGGCGCGGCGGCTCGGGCCGCCGCACGGGCGCCCGCCGCACCCTCTTGGGTGGCATGGTCACGGTCGGCTCGATCATGACCGTAACGCTACGTCACGGCTCGGGCGCCCCTTGTCACCCACACGAGTGCATCTGGAGCTCCGGGAGGGCGCATTAGAGCGTTGCAGGCATACGTACACCGATACGGGTCCTGGTCACCACCAACTGCCCTTCCTGCGGGTAGGCATGCCAGGTGCGCCAGCGCACCTGGCCCTCGTGGCGCTGCGCCAGCATCGCCGTGAAGGCGTGCGGCGAGCCGGGGAAGGTCCCCGCGAGTCCGTTGGGGTGATCGGCGACGAGCGCCAGCAACTCCTGTGCGCGGCCCGCGAAGGAGCCGTGCGAGAGCGTCTCGACGCGGGCGGCGAATTCGTACTCCCATTCGCCGACGCGCTTGGAGACGCCGAGCGGCAGCGGCGTGCTGCTGCCGGGCATACAGGCGACGGTCTCCGAGCAGCTGCGGCCCTCCTCTTCCAGGAGCACCTGGTGGGAAGCGCCGAGCAGTCTCAACTGGAGCTTGGCGCCGGAGAGTTGGAGGTCGAGCACGGCGAGGGCGGGCAGCGGCTCGCGCCCGAGGGCCCAGGCCAGATCGGCCGCGCGCGTGTCGGTGTAGGAGGTCTTCAAGGTGGTGAGCATGGGTCGGCTCCGCAAACACGGTTTGACGGGTGGGCCGGGGGCGCCCCGAAGAGGGTTCAACGGGAGTGGGGAATCGCCGTCTCGGGTCCACACACGGTCCGAGGGCTGTCTCTGTCAGGAGCGAGAGAACCACGGACGCCGGACGACTCGCAGCGTTTTTACCCAACTTGCTGTGTTTTCCAACCCCTTCGGGGACCCAACAGTTCAATTGTTCAATCAGAATCGATCGCCATGTCCGCGCCGATTGCCGACGTCACGTGCCACGCGCCTGCGCAGCCGACCTTCGCTCAGCTGCCGCCGCCGCAGCCGCCCCCGCCACCACCGCAGCTGGAGGAGCCGCCGCAGGAGCTGGAGCCCCCACCACAGCTGCTCCCCCCGCCGCCGTCGGCCCAGGTGATGCTGCCGCCGCTGCCGTCCGAGCTACGGCCCTTCCTCCGGCCACCACGCCGGCCGGCGTGGCCGGTGCCGCGGCGGACGACGGAGACCAGGCCGATGAGGATGGCCGCCCCGATGAAGACGATGAAAGGTTCCATCTGTACTACCCCCGTTCTTCTGTGCGAGGGAGATGCCCTCTGCGGCTCTCCCCCAAAGACGACTTGAGCGATTCCAGAGCTTCAGCTGCACGAGGAGGAGCTGGAGCAGCTCGAAGAGGAGCAGGACGAGCTCGAACACGAGGAGCTGGAGCAGGACGAGGGCGACGAGGACGACGAGCAGGAGGAGGCGGACGAGGTGGACGACGAGGAGGTCGATCCCGTCGAGCCGGCCCACCAGCTGTCACCGCCGCCCGAGCCGCGCGGGGCGTCCCTCAGCCCCCACGCGAGGATCGCCACCCCGATCGCGATCACGACCGCGATCCCGAAGATGATGAATGTGATGCTCATGCCAGGGCGATCCCCGTTCCCCCCTCTCGCCAAAGCGCACTTGAGGAACTCCAGAGCTTCGCCGCAGGATGGCAGTCATGACACGACCGCTGCTCAACCGCCGCCTCGCCGAGTTCGGGACGACGATCTTCGCCGAGATGTCCGCACTCGCCGCCAGGACCGGGTCGATCAACCTCGGCCAGGGCTTCCCCGACACCGACGGCCCCGAGGAGATCCGGGAGGCCGCGGTCCGCGCGGTCCGGGACGGCCGCGGCAACCAGTACCCGCCCGGCCCCGGCGTCCCCGAGCTGCGGTCGGCGATCGCCGACCACCAGCGGGAACGGTACGGCCTCACGTACGACCCGGACACGGAGGTGCTCGTCACCGCGGGCGCCACCGAGGCGATCGCAGCGGCGCTGCTCGCCCTGGTCGAGCCGGGCGACGAGGTGATCGCCCTGGAGCCGTACTACGACTCGTACGCCGCCTGTGTCGCGATGGCCGGCGGGACCAGGGTCCCCGTCACCCTCCGCCCCCACGAGGGGAGCTACGTCCTCGACCTCGACGAACTGCGCGCCGCCGTCACCGACCGGACCCGGCTGATCCTCCTCAACACCCCGCACAACCCCACCGGCACGGTCCTCACCCGGGACGAGCTGACCGCCGTCGCCGAGCTCGCGATCGAGCGGGACCTGCTCGTCGTCACCGACGAGGTGTACGAGCACCTGGTCTTCGACGGAGCCGAGCACGTGCCGATCGCGAGCCTGCCGGGGATGCGGGACCGCACGGTCACCATCGGCTCCGCCGGCAAGACGTTCTCGCTGACCGGCTGGAAGGTCGGCTGGATCACCGCGAGCCCCGAGCTGACCGCCGCGGTCCGCTCGGCCAAGCAGTTCCTCACGTACGTGTCCTCCGGCCCGTTCCAGTACGCGATCGCCGAGGCGCTCCGCCTCCCCGCCGCGTACTTCGACACCCTCCGCGCGGAGCTAGCGGCCAAACGGGACCTGCTGAGCGAGGGCCTCGCGCAGGCAGGCTTCGAGGTCTACCGCCCGGCGGGCACCTACTTCGTCACCACCGACATCCGCCCCCTCGGCGCCGAGGACGGCTTCGCCTTCTGCCGCTCCCTGCCGGAACGCGCCGGGGTCGTCGCCATCCCCAACGCCGTCTTCTACGACCACCGCGAGGCGGGCGCCCCCTTCGTCCGCTTCGCCTTCTGCAAGAAGACCGAGGTCCTGGAGGAGGCCGTCTCCCGGCTCAAGCGCCTGGCCTGAGGCGGATCCCCCGGACGCACGAAAGCCCGGCCGGGGCCGTGACCACAAGGATCACGGCTCCCGACCGGGCTTCGTCGTGCTGCGGGCTGGGGGCGAAGGAGGCTCAGGCCTCCTCGTCGCCCGCCTTCTCCTCGGGGGTCTCCAGCCCGAACTGCTCGACGATCCACTTGTCGAACTCGATGGAGGCGCGGACCCAGCTGACCGTGGAGGACACGAAGTGCTCCAGGGCGACGCCGGTGCCGATCAGCATCTGGGCCTCACCGATGAGGCGGAGGGTGGCGGAGCCGTCCTCCTCCTCGTGCAGGTGCGTGTAGACCTTGGGCCACAGGGTGCGGCGGTTCCAGTCGTCGATCGCGTCGAGGACCTTGGCACGGTCGTCGGCGGAGTGCGGGCGGTCGTAGAACGTCCGCACCGAGAAGACCTGCTGCTCGTCCTCGCCGCGGAACATGAAGTACGTGCGGAATTCCTCCCACGGCGCCGCGAGGTCACCCTCGTCGTCGACGACGTACTTCAGCTCCATCTGCTCGAGGAGCTGCTTGACGAGGTCCTGGTCGGGGACGACGGGGCCCGCCGGTCCTGCGGCCTGAGGCTGGGGCTGGCCCCCGAAATTCGGAATCGAGGACGGGTCGATGCTCACCGTGTATTTCCCTTCGTACGGATGCTCGCCATCCTCCCCCATGCCGGGCGGTACGTGGCAAGTCCCACCTCCCGCGATCCGCTGCGGGCTGACAAGATCTGGTCCTCATGGGGGAGAAAACGGCGAAGAACACCGGACCGGTGAAGCCGCGCACGTGGACCTGGGTGTGGGTCTCGGTGGCGGTGACGCTGTTCTGCGGAGGGCCGATGGCCCTGCTGGCCTGGGGCGCGATGGCCTGGAGCGAGATCGGTGAGTCGAAACAGGTCGACTGCGCCGAGGTGATGACCTTCGCGCGGGGCAGCCTCCCGGTGAGCGCCGAGGACGCCCGCTGCACGGCCGCCCACTGGCAGGACACCCAGGCCACGGCCGAGTTCCGGATGCCACGCTCCGAGATCGGGGGGTGGCTGGAAGCGACCTATCCGACAGGAAAGCCCTCGTTCTCCTGCGAGCAGGACCGGTGCGTGGACGTGTCGTTCGACGAGATGCTCTACGTGCACCTGCGGGTCACGTACGAGGACGGCGACACCGCCCTCGTACGTGTGCAGGCCTTCGACACCTGAGCTACCGCGCCGCCCCGACGATCAGGCCGTCCTCGAAGCGGTCCACGCGGACCGTGTCGCCGTCCTGGACCTCGCCCGCGAGGATCTCCTTGGCGAGCCGGTCGCCGATCGCCGTCTGGATGAGACGGCGCAGCGGCCGGGCGCCGTACGCCGGGTCGTTGCCCTCCTCGGCGAGCCACTCCAGGGCGTCCGGGGTGACGTCCAGGGTGAGACGCCGCTCGGCGAGCCGCTTGGCGAGCCGGTCGATCTGGAGCCGGGCGATCCGGCCCAGCTCGGCCCGGTCGAGGGCGGAGAAGACCACCAGGTCGTCGAGCCGGTTGAGGAACTCCGGCTTGAAACTCGCCCGGACGACGTCCATGACCTGCTGCTTCTTCACGTCCTCCGAGGTCAGGGGGTCGACCAGGTACTGGCTGCCCAGGTTCGACGTGAGGATCAGGATGGTGTTGCGGAAGTCCACCGTCCGCCCCTGCCCGTCGGTCAGACGTCCGTCGTCCAGGACCTGGAGCAGGACGTCGAAGACCTCCGGGTGCGCCTTCTCCACCTCGTCGAGCAGGACCACGCTGTACGGGCGGCGGCGGACCGCCTCCGTGAGCTGGCCGCCCTCCTCGTACCCGACGTAGCCGGGAGGCGCGCCTACCAGCCGGGCGACGCTGTGCTTCTCGCCGTACTCCGACATGTCGATGCGGATCATGGCCCGCTCGTCGTCGAAGAGGAAGTCCGCGAGCGCCTTCGCCAGCTCCGTCTTGCCGACACCCGTGGGGCCGAGGAAGAGGAAGGAGCCGGTGGGGCGGTCGGGGTCGGCGATGCCCGCGCGGGTGCGGCGCACGGCGTCGGAGACGGCCTGGACGGCCTCGGACTGGCCGATCAGCCGCCGGCCGAGCTCGTCCTCCATGCGCAGCAGCTTCTGCGTCTCGCCCTCCAGGAGGCGCCCGGCGGGGATACCGGTCCAGGCGCCGACCACGTCCGCGATGTCGTCCGGGCCGACCTCCTCCTTGACCATGGTGTCCTTGCTGGACTCCTGCTGGGCCTCGGCCTCGCTCGCCTCCTCCAGCTCCCGCTCCAGGGCCGGGATCTCCCCGTAGAGCAGCTTGGAGGCGGTGTCGAAGTCGCCGTCGCGCTGCGCCCGCTCGGCGCGGCCGCGGGCCTCGTCGAGACGCTCCTTCAGCTCGCCGACCCGGTTGAGGGACTGCTTCTCCTTCTCCCAGCGGGCGGTCAGGCCGCGCAGCTCCTCCTCGCGGTCGGCGAGGTCGCGCCGCAGCTTCTCCAGGCGCTGCTTGCTCGCCGCGTCCGTCTCGTTCTTGAGGGCCAGCTCCTCCATGCGGAGCCGGTCCACGGAGCGCTGGAGCTCGTCGATCTCGACGGGCGAGGAGTCGATCTCCATGCGGAGCCGGGAGGCGGCCTCGTCGACGAGGTCGATGGCCTTGTCGGGGAGGAAGCGGGAGGTGATGTACCGGTCGGAGAGGGTCGCGGCGGCCACCAGGGCGGAGTCGTTGATCTGCACCTTGTGGTGGGCCTCGTACCGGCCCTTGAGGCCGCGGAGGATCGCGATGGTGTCCTCGACGCTCGGCTCGGCGACCAGGACCTGCTGGAAACGGCGCTCCAGGGCGGGGTCCTTCTCGATCCGCTCGCGGTACTCGTCGAGGGTGGTCGCGCCGACCATGCGCAGCTCACCGCGGGCCAGCATGGGCTTGAGCATGTTGCCCGCGTCCATGGCGGAGTCGCCGCCGGCGCCCGCGCCGACGACCGTGTGCAGCTCGTCGATGAAGGTGATGATCTGGCCGTCGCTCGCCTTGATCTCGGAGAGGACGGTCTTGAGGCGTTCCTCGAACTCGCCGCGGTACTTGGCTCCGGCGACCATCGCGCCGAGGTCGAGCGAGACCAGTCGCTTGTTCCTCAGCGACTCGGGTACGTCGCCCTTCACGATCCGCTGGGCGAGGCCCTCGACGACGGCGGTCTTGCCGACGCCGGGCTCACCGATGAGGACCGGGTTGTTCTTGGTGCGGCGGGACAGCACCTGCACGACGCGGCGGATCTCGTGGTCGCGGCCGATGACCGGGTCCAGCTTGCCCTCGCGCGCGGCGGCGGTGAAGTCCGTACCGAACTTCTCCAGCGCCTTGTACTGCCCCTCCGGGTCGGGTGTGGTCACCCGGCGTCCTCCCCTGCTCTTCTCGAAGGCGTCGAGCAGCTTCGATGCGCTCGCGCCCTGCGCGTCGAGGATCTCACCGGCCTGGCCGCCCTTGGCCGCGATCCCGATGAGGAGGTGCTCGGTGGAGAGGAAGTCGTCGCCGAGCTCCTTCGCCCGCCGGTCGGCGTCGGCGATGACCGCGAGGAAGTCCCGGCTGGGCTGCGGGGGCGCGACCGTGGACCCGGTGACGCTCGGCAGGGCGGCGAGCAGCCGCTCCGCGCCGGCGCGCACGACCGCCTGGTCGGCCTCGACGGCGGCGAGCAGGTCGGTGATGTTCTCGTTGTCCTGACCGGTCAGCAGCGCGAGCAGAAGGTGGGCGGGGGTCAGGTCGGCGTGCCCTTCGGACACGGCGCTGCTGCTGGCCGCGTTGATCGCGTCCCGGCTCCGGTTGGTCAGTTCGGCGTCCACGTGCGGTGCTCCTCCTGGGGTTTCAGTGGGTCCTCTCCCTTTATGACCCCTCCAGAGTACACAAAGTTGAGTCCAGTGCGCTCAAGGTACCGCCGGGACTCCTGCGCCGGGTAGTTTCCGTGCATGGCGACCGACCCGAGGAACCCCTCCGACTCGTACCTCAGCTTCTGGCGCGAGTACCACATGAGCACCCTGACCACCCCGCGCCCCGACGGCACCCCGCACGTCGTCGCGGTGGGCGTCACGTACGACCCCGAGAGCGGGTACGCGCGGGTCATCACCAACAAGCACAGTCGGAAGGTGGCCAACGTCCTGGCGGCGGGCGCGGACGGCGCGCGGGTCGCGGTCTGCCAGGTCGACAAGGGGCGCTGGGCCACCCTGGAGGGCGTCGCGCGCATCCGCACGGAGGCGGAGGTCGTCGCGGACGCGGTCGCGCGCTACGCGGACCGCTACGGGCGCACGCCGGCGGAGAACCCCGACCGGGTCGTCATCGAGATCGCCCTCACCCGGGCGATGGGACGCGCCTGATCCCGTACGCGAAAGCCCGGATGATCCCCGTACGGGAAAATCCGGGCAGCACAACGGCGCCATCGCGTTTCAGGTCCGCGATGGCGCCGCTGTGTGGGGGAAGTGCCGGAGCGATCTACAACGACGGGGGAATCGCTCAGGCACTGCGGGGGGTGGCGGTGATGGTCTCGGGCTCGATCAGCTGGTGGTCCCGCTGGTCGAGATTGACGAAGATCATGCCGTACCGGATGGCACAGCGGATCGGCTGTGGGGCGCCGCGGGGACGGCGGAGGCAGCGGTAGGCGCGGACATCCTCGTCCTGCTCCCGTGCCACGACGATCGGCTCTCCGAAGAGGGTGATCTTCAACGCGTCGCCACGGTGGGGGATTGCCGTGGCGAGGTCGACGAAGTGCCATCCGGACCGGTAGGCCGAAGCCATCTCCCGGCGGAACCTGGGGTCGTCCGGCGGCACGGTCACGCGCCCGCGCCCTTGGTGGCGAACTCCCACGAGGGCTCGCCGGAAGCCGGGAGCGCGATGTCCCTCGGCGAGCTCTCCCACGAGGGTTCGTCGGGTGCCGCCACCACGTCGTGCGCCGGTGTGCTCTCCCACGAGGGCTCGTCCGGCCCCGCCACGGAATGCGCCGGGGTGCTCTCCCACGAGGGCTCGCCGACGGCGAGTGCGCCGAGAGCAGCCGCCGCAACGGCTATGGCGCTAAGTGCACGAACCATCCTGGTCATGGCCGATCTCCACCTCTTTTGATCACTACCTCCCCCCCGCGAGTAAGACGATGGCTCACTCCCGACCCTTTCCACCAGCCAAGCCGGGCATCATGTTCCTGTAATTCATGACCCTGAGGGGGGTGCAAATGAGGCGAGAATGCGACGAGTCCGGTCATAAGCACAGTCACGGTGAACTATGCGACGTGGGCAAGGAGCTCTATGCGAGTGCGCTCCGCACCGGCCGCATAGCCCGCGCCGACGCCGAAGCGGCCCCCTGCCTGAGGGAACTCTCCCTCCTGCACCCGGACCCGGACGACAGCCAGTGCCTGCGTCCCGTGCCGCCCTCGATCGCCCTCAACCAGCTCGTGCACCCCATCGAGCAGGAGATACAGGTTCGCCGGCAGCACGCGTTGGCCCTCGCGGACGCTTTCGAGCCGTTCATGGCGATCCACACGCAGGATCCTTCCGGCGCCCAGGCGATCACGGTCCTCGAAGGCCTCAGCGTCATCAACGCCGCCCTGGACCGCGCCATCAACGAGTGCACCGAGGAACTCCTCACCATCCAGCCCGGCAGCGGCCGCCGCCCCGAGACCCTCGAAGCCGCCCTGCGCCGCATGGAGCCGCTGCTCGACCGCGGTGTCCGGATGCGGACGCTCTACCAGCACACGGCACGGCACCATCCCGCCACCCTCGCCTACGTCGAACGGGTCGCACCCTACGGGCTGGAACTGCGCACCCTCGAAGAGATCGTCGACCGGCTGATCATCGTCGACCGCAAGGTCGCCTTCGTGCCCGCGCGCAGCGACCGCCAGGTCGCCCTCGAACTCCGCCACGAGGGACTCGTCCAGTATCTCGTCGGCGTCTTCGACCAGTTCTGGCTGCACGGCGTGCCGTGGGAGGACGAGATCCCCTACAGCCCCTCCGTGGACGGCATAGGCGGCGTCCAGCGTTCCATCGCCAAACTCCTCGTCGAGGGCCATGTCGACGAGGCCATCGCCCGCCGTCTCGGCATGAACGTGCGCACCTGCCGCGCCCACATCGCCAAACTCGCCGCCGCCCTCGGCAGCGGCAGCCGGGCCCAACTCGGCTACCTGATCGCCCAGTCGGGCATCCTCGAGGGAGACAACTGACCACCGTGTACGTCCAGATCGACCTCGACGGGCCCGCCGGGACCCTCCGGGTCTCCGGGCACGAGCTGCCCACCGTGGAGCTCGTACGGGCCCCCGGGACCCGCCCCGACGCCCACACCCCGATAGGGACCCGCAAGCCCGCGCTGCTCGCGCTGACGGTCGACGGAGAACCCGCCGCCGTCACGCCGGCCCGCGCGCGCCTCCTGCGCCGCTCCTACCGGGTGGACGTCCGCGTGGACGGCATCCGCTACCGCCTCGTCCCCTCCTCGCACGCGGACAGCCGGCTCACCCGCGACGGGCGGCGGCTCGGCACCCTGGAGTCCTCGGGGGACGGCAGGGTCGACGCCGACTGGGACCCGGCCGCCGCCCCCACCCCGCTCGACCAGGCCGTCGGCACCGCGCTCGCCGCCGCGTTCGGCACGGGCGCCGCGCCGTGGTGGGAGACCCTCGGCGACATCGTGGCCGAACTCATCCCGTGACCCGGGTACGGCGAAGCCCCCTCCACACGGGGTGAAGGGGGCCACGTCCGTTCAGGTACTGCTCGCCGCGCGTTCGAGAACCACTCGCGGCGTTCGGGGACTGATCCCCGCGCGTTCGGGGACTACTCGCCGCGCTTGGGACGCCAGACCACCAGGGCGCTCGCCTGCTGCACGTCCTGGTACGGCACCAGATCGCGCCGGTACGAGGCGTGCACCTGGGCCTCGCGCTGCCGCATCGCCGCCGCCGCGCCGTCGACGGCCGCCGACAGCTCCGCGATCCGGCTCTGCAACGCCGCGACCTGGTTCTCCAGTTCGATGATCCGCTTGATCCCGGCCAGGTTGATGCCCTCGTCCTGCGACAGCTGCTGCACCTGACGGAGCAGCTCGATGTCGCGGGCCGAGTAGCGCCGGCCGCGGCCGGCCGTACGGTCCGGGGAGACCAGACCGAGACGGTCGTACTGCCGCAGGGTCTGCGGGTGCAGACCCGAGAGCTGGGCCGCCACCGAGATGACGTACACCGGCGACTCGTCGGTCAGTTCGTACGGATTGCGTCGGCGCCCGTCCACCGGGTCACGCTCCCTTCGCGGCCTGGAACAGCTCCGCCCGCGGGTCCTCGGAGGCGGTCGCCTCGCGGTAGGTCTCCAGGGCGTCACGTGCCTTGTCGTCCAGCTCCTTCGGCACCGCGACCTCGACCGTCACGAGCAGGTCGCCGCGCGTGCCGTCCTTGCGGACCGCGCCCTTGCCCCGGGCGCGCATGGTCCGGCCGTTCGGAGTGCCCGCGGGCAGCTTGAGGGTGACCGCGGGGCCGCCGAGGGTCGGCACCTTGATCTCGCCGCCGAGCGCCGCCTCCGTGAAGGAGACCGGCACGGTGACGGTGAGGTTGTCGTCCTTGCGGCCGAAGACCGGGTGGGTGTCGACGTGCACCACGACGTACAGATCGCCGTTCTGCCCGCCGCGCTCGCCCGGCGCTCCCTTGCCCCGAAGACGGATCTTCTGGTTGTCGCTCACACCCGCCGGGATGCGGACCTGCATGGTGCGCGAGGACTTGGCGCGGCCGCTGCCCTTGCAGACCTCGCAGGGGTTCTCGGCGATGAGGCCGCGGCCCTTGCAGTCCACGCACGGGTCGGTGAGCGAGAAGCCGCCGCCGCTGCCGCGCGAGACCTGCCCGGTGCCGACGCAGGTCGGGCACACCCGGGGGGTGCCGTTCTTGTCGCCGGTGCCCGAACACGCCGTGCACGGCTGCTGGCTGGACATCCGCAGCGGTACGGTCGCGCCCTCGATGGCCTCGGTGAAGCTGAGCGTCACCTCGGACTCGATGTCCTGACCGCGCCGCGGCTGGGTACGGGTGCCCGCACCGGCGCCGCGGTTGAACAGGCCGCCGAACACGTCCCCGATGCCGCCACCGCCGCCGCCGAAGCCGCCGGCCCCGCCCTGGGCGCCGCCTCCGAAGAGGTCGCCCAGGTCGAAGTTGAACGAGCCGCCGCCCCCGGGACCGCCGGCCCTGAAGCCGCCGTTCCCGAAGAGGGCGCGGGCCTCGTCGTACTCCTTGCGCTTCTTGGCGTCGCCGAGGATGTCGTTCGCCTCGGAGATCTCCTTGAAGCGCTCCTCGGCCTTGGCGTCGTTCTTGTTGGCGTCCGGGTGGTTCTCGCGGGCGAGCTTCCGGTACGCCTTCTTGATCTCGGCCTCGGTGGCGTCCTTGGGGACGCCGAGAACCTTGTAGTAGTCCTTCTCGACGAAGTCCTTCGTGCTCATCGACGTCCCTCCTTCCGGACTGCTCCGGGGTCTGTCACCGGTCCGGGGCGTGTCACCGCTCCGGGGTGGGTCGCGCTACCCCTCTTCGGGGGCACCGCTCTCCTCGTCAGTGGACGACTTCGCGTCGTCCTTGGCCGCTGCCGCGCCCGGCTGGGGCTCGGCCACGGCCACGCGGGCGGGCCGGATGGTCCGCTCGCCGATCCGGTACCCAGGCTGCAGGATCGCCACGCACGTCGTCTCGGTGACGTCCGGCGCATACGAGTGCATCAGGGCCTCGTGGATCGTCGGGTCGAAGGGCTCGCCCTCCTTGCCGAACTGCTGCAGACCCATCTTGGCGACGACGGTCTCCAGCGATTCGGCCACCGACTTGAACCCGCCCACCAGCTCGCCGTGGTCCCGGGCCCGGCCGACGTCGTCGAGCACGGGAAGCAGATCGGTCACGAGGCTCGCGACGGCGATCTCCTTGACGGTGACCCGGTCCCGCTCCACGCGGCGGCGGTAGTTCTGGTACTCGGCCTGGAGCCGCTGGAGGTCCGCGGTGCGCTCTTCGAGCGCCTTACGGGTCTGGTCCAGCTGCGCCAGCAGGGCTACGTCCGTAGCGTCCCCGGCCGGGGCCGCCCCCTCCGCCTTGTCGGCGGAAGCGGCGGCCTCGGTCTCCTCGGGCGTGCCGTCGGCGGGGACGTCGGGCTTCTCCTCGAAGCCCGGGGTCTCCTCCGACATCAGGCAGCGCCGCCCTTCGGCTTGTCCTCGTCGACGATCTCGGCGTCGACGACGTCGTCGTCGGCCTGGGTCTGCTGGCCGGCACCGGCGTCGCCGCCCGCGGCCTGCGCGCCCTGGGCGTCGGCGTACAGCGCCTGGCCGAGCTTCTGGGAGACGGCCGCGACCTTCTCGGTGGCGGTGCGGATCTCCGCGGTGTCCTCGCCCTTGAGCTTCTCCTTCAGCTCGACGAGCGCGGCCTCGACCTCGGCCTTGACGTCACCGGGGACCTTGTCCTCGTTGTCCTTGAGGAACTTCTCCGTCTGGTAGACGAGCTGCTCGCCCTGGTTGCGGGACTCGGCGGCCTCGCGGCGACGGTGGTCCTCGTCCGCGTACTGCTCGGCCTCCTGGCGCATCCGGTCGACCTCGTCCTTCGGCAGCGAGGAGCCACCGGTGACGGTCATCTTCTGCTCCTTGCCCGTGCCGAGGTCCTTCGCGGTCACGTGCATGATGCCGTTGGCGTCGATGTCGAAGGCGACCTCGATCTGCGGGACACCACGCGGGGCCGGCGGCAGACCGGTCAGCTCGAACATGCCGAGCTTCTTGTTGTACGCCGCGATCTCGCGCTCGCCCTGGTAGACCTGGATCTGCACGGACGGCTGGTTGTCCTCGGCCGTCGTGAAGATCTCGGACCGCTTGGTCGGGATCGTGGTGTTGCGCTCGATGAGCTTGGTCATGATCCCTCCCTTGGTCTCGATGCCGAGGGACAGCGGGGTCACGTCGAGGAGCAGGACGTCCTTGACCTCACCCTTGAGGACACCGGCCTGGAGCGCGGCGCCGATGGCGACGACCTCGTCCGGGTTGACGCCCTTGTTGGCGTCCTGACCGCCGGTCAGCTCCTTGACGAGCTCGGCGACGGCCGGCATACGGGTCGAACCACCGACGAGAACGACGTGGTCGATCTCGGAGAGGTTGATGCCCGCGTCCTTGATGACGTTGTGGAACGGCACCTTGCAGCGGTCGAGCAGGTCCGAGGTCAGCTGCTGGAACTGGGCTCGCGTGAGCTTCTCGTCCAGGTGCAGCGGGCCCTCGGCGGAGGCCGTGATGTACGGCAGGTTGATGGAGGTCTCGGTCGAGGACGAGAGCTCGATCTTCGCCTTCTCCGCGGCCTCGCGGAGACGCTGGAGAGCCATCTTGTCCTTGGCCAGGTCCACGCCGTGACCGTTCTGGAACTGCGTCACCAGGTAGTCGACGACGCGCTGGTCCCAGTCGTCACCACCGAGGTGGTTGTCACCGTTGGTGGCCTTCACCTCGACGACGCCGTCGCCGATCTCCAGGAGGGACACGTCGAAGGTGCCGCCACCGAGGTCGAAGACGAGGATCGTCTGGTCGTCCTTGTCGAGGCCGTACGCCAGGGCGGCCGCGGTCGGCTCGTTGACGATGCGCAGGACGTTGAGGCCCGCGATCTCACCGGCCTCCTTGGTGGCCTGACGCTCGGAGTCGTTGAAGTACGCCGGAACGGTGATGACCGCGTCAACGACCTTCTCGCCCAGGTACGCCTCGGCGTCGCGCTTCAGCTTCTGCAGGATGAAGGCGCTCATCTGCTGCGGGTTGAAGTTCTTGCCGTCGATCTCGATCTTCCAGTCGGTGCCCATGTGGCGCTTGACCGACCGGATGGTCCTGTCGACGTTGGTGACGGCCTGACGCTTGGCCACCTCGCCGACGAGCACCTCGCCGTTCTTCGCGAAGGCGACGACGGACGGCGTGGTCCTGGCGCCCTCGGCGTTGGTGATGACGGTGGGCTCGCCGCCTTCCAGAACGCTGACGACGGAGTTAGTCGTGCCCAGGTCGATGCCGACCGCACGTGCCATTTCAATTCCTCCAGCTGACGTACTTGAGTGGATCTGACTCAAGGATGCATGACGGTCCTCGATGAGTCAACAGACCTGAGCGGGGGCGACTCAACTCTTCGCCGTTTATCTCGCTCATACGGAGCCTGGCGCGCGTCGATCCCGGACCGGACGGGGTGCCGCATGAGAAGGTCCGGTTGCCCCTTGCCGGGCAAAGCAGGCATATCCCACGAATATCCCATGATTCTCACTCGGTCCCTCGGAAGGGTGTGGGGAATGACGGCCAAGCGCACGTTCGACGTCGTGGGCGGGCTCGCCCTCCTGGTCGTGCTGTCCCCCCTGCTCGCCGCCGTCGCCCTCTCGGTCGTCCTCGGCTCGGCCACCCCCGGCCGGGGCGTGCTGCGCCGCCGCACGGTGGCGGGCCTGGAGGGGCAGCCCTTCACGATGCTGACCTTCCGCACGAAGAGCCCGCTGGCCGCGCTGCCCCTGCTGCTGCACGTCGTCGGTGGCCGGATGTCGCTGGTGGGGCCGTGTCCGCTGACCCCGACCCACCGTGAGTGCGCGGGCGAGGGGCGCCGCCGGCTCTCCGTACGCCCCGGGCTCACCGGCCCGTGGCAGATCAGCGGCCGCTCGGACCTGCCGTGGGAGGAGCGGGAGCTGCTCGACCTCCACTACGTGGACCACCACTGGCTGGGGATGGATCTGACGATCCTGGCGCGTACGCTTCCAGCAGTCCGCAGGCGTCGCGCGGCAAGGTTTGCCTGAGCGACACAGATCACCGCGAGCGCCGCTACAGCACGGGGCCCCGAACGGGTAATCTCAGCACGGACTCCATAAGTTACCGCTTAGTAGGCCCGCCCGAGGAGCCCCTCATGCAACTCGCCGCGATCATCGTGTCGATCGCCATCACGGTGGTGGCCGTCGCGCTGTTCGGTCGTGCCACCGTGCAGATCTACCGGTTCGTGCGCCTCGGGCAGCCCGTGCCCGCCGGCACCCGCACAGGCGACCCCACCCAGCGCACCGTCACCCTGGTCAAGGAATTCCTCGGCCACACCCGGATGAACCGCTGGGGCATCGTCGGCTTCGCGCACTGGTTCGTCGCGGTGGGCTTCTTCTCGCTGCTCCTGACGATCGTCAACGCCTTCGGCCAGCTCTTCCAGGCCGACTGGCTGATCCCGATCATCGGTGACTGGCTGCCGTACGAGATCTTCACCGAGTTCCTCGGCCTGATGACGGTCCTGGGCATCGTGACCCTCATCGTGATCCGGCAGCTCAGCAAGCCGACCAAGGCGGGCCGCAAGTCCCGCTTCACCGGCTCCAAGACCGGCCAGGCGTACTTCGTCGAGGCCGTCATCCTGATCGTCGGCGTCTGCATCATGACGCTGCGCGCCCTCGAAGGCGTCCAGCACCACGTGACCAGCTGGGAGCCGGGCTTCTTCGCCTCGTACCCGCTGATCGCGCTCCTGGACAACCTGGACCTGAGCACGATCCAGTACCTGACCTACTTCGTCGCGGCGCTCAAGATCGTCACGTCCTTCACCTGGATGATCACGGTCTCGCTCAACACCAACATGGGTGTCGCCTGGCACCGCTTCCTCGGCTTCCCGAACATCTGGTTCAAGCGGAACGCCGACGGTGCGACTGCCCTCGGCGCGCTCCTGCCGATGACGACGGCCGGCAAGGAGATCGACTGGGAGGACCCGGCCGAGGACGCCGTGTTCGGTGTCTCCCAGGTCGAGCAGTTCTCCTGGAAGGGCATCCTCGACTTCTCCACCTGCACCGAGTGCGGCCGCTGCCAGTCGCAGTGCCCCGCCTGGAACACCGGCAAGCCCCTCTCCCCCAAGCTCCTCATCATGTCGCTGCGCGACCACGCGCACGCCAAGGCGCCGTACCTGCTCGCGGGTGGCGGCAAGGACATGGAGGGCAACGAGAAGGCCACCGAGGAGCAGCTCAAGGACGTCCCCGCGTCGGCGATCGCCGAGGCCGAGCGCCCCCTCATCGGCACCGCCGAGGAGAACGGCGTCATCGACCCGGACGTCCTGTGGTCCTGCACCACCTGCGGCGCCTGCGTCGAGCAGTGCCCGGTCGACATCGAGCACATCGACCACATCGTCGACATGCGCCGCTACCAGGTGATGATCGAGAGCGCGTTCCCGTCCGAGGCGGGCACGATGCTCAAGAACCTGGAGAAGAAGGGCAACCCCTGGGGTCTCGCCAAGAAGGCGCGCGTCGAGTGGACCAAGGAGGTCGACTTCGAGGTCCCGATCGTCGGCAAGGACGTCGAGGACCTCTCGGAGTACGACTACCTGTACTGGGTCGGCTGCGCCGGCGCCCTGGAGGACCGGGCCAAGAAGACCACCAAGGCCTTCGCCGAGCTGCTGAACATCGCGGGCGTCAAGTTCGCGATCATGGGCGGCGACGAGAAGTGCACCGGTGACTCCCCCCGCCGCCTCGGCAACGAGCCGCTGTTCCAGCAGCTCGCCCAGGAGAACGTCGCCATGCTGAACATGGCGTTCGGCGAGGACGACGAGGACGAGTCGACCAAGAAGCCGAAGTCGGCGAAGCGGATCGTCTCGACCTGCCCGCACTGCTTCAACACCATCGCCAACGAGTACCCGCAGCTCGGCGGCGAGTACGAGGTCATCCACCACACCCAGCTGCTCCAGCACCTCATCGACGAGGGCAAGCTGGTCCCGGTGACGCCGGTCGACGGTCTGATCACCTACCACGACCCGTGCTACCTGGGCCGTCACAACAAGGTCTACACGCCGCCGCGCGAGATCATGTCGGCCGTCCCCGGCCTGCGCCAGCAGGAGATGCACCGCCACAAGGAGCGGGGCTTCTGCTGCGGCGCCGGTGGCGCGCGGATGTGGATGGAGGAGCGGATCGGCAAGCGCATCAACAACGAGCGCGTCGACGAGGCCCTGTCCCTCAACCCGGACATCGTCTCCACCGCCTGCCCGTTCTGCCTGGTCATGCTGACCGACTCGGTCAACGGCAAGAAGAACGAGGGCAAGGCCAAGGAGTCCGTCACGGTCGTGGACGTGGCTCAGCTGCTCCTCGAATCGGTGAAGACCCCGGTGGACCCGGAGCCGGAGCCGGCGGAGGAGCCGGAACCGGAACCGGCGAAGTAGTACCCGGTACGTGAGAGAGGGCCGCCCCGCGAGATCGCGGGGCGGCCCTCTTCGTCATGTCGCGTCAGGCCTTCTGGGCGACGTACTTCTCGACGAGCCTGCCCTGGAAGTCGTAGACCCAGCTGTTGGCACCCTGCCGGGGCGTGTCGATGGCGGCGAGCTCGTAGTGGTGCTTGCCGGCCTCGACGATCCTGTACGTCCAGCCGTGGTGGGCGGCGGTCGGGTGCCTGAGGTCGAGGGAGCCGATGGAGCGGCCGTTCTTCTGGGTGAGCTCGACGCGGGGCCAACTCTTGCTCTTGAAGAGCCGGGCGACGTTCCCGTCGGGGAGGGTGACCTTGGCGTCGGCCTGCCGCACGGTGTTCTTCTTCTGGTGCGGGACGGGCTTGGGGGTGGGCTTGGGCTGCGGGGCAGGGGTCGGGTCCGGCTTGGGGGCGGTCTCGACCCAGGAGCGCACGGTGCCGTCGGGCTGGAGGATGACGTGGAGGCCGTTGTTCTGCCCGTACGCGGGCTTCCCGTCGCTGCTGCGGAGGGTGTCGATCAGGGACCCGCCCGCGTAGATGTCGGCGGAGAAGCTGCCCGGGCCGTCCTGGTAGACCTTGGCGAGCGAACCGTCGGCGAGGTCGACGTTCCGCCACAGGACCGACTGGTCGCTCGACGTCGCGTCGGGGTCCGGCCCCTGGTCCGGACCGTCGGCGGCGAAGGCTCCGGCGGCCGGCAGGAGGAGGGCGGCGACGGCGCCGGTGGCGACGGCGGCGGTACGGGCGGAACGACGGGTGACACGCATCGGAAGAGCTCCTTGCTCGGGTCGCTGACATCTCCGAAGCTACGAGTACGACATTGAGGTGATACGTCGGATTTGTAACGACGACCGCAAGCCTGCCCACCGACCGTGTCACGGCCCCGCCGAGCCCGGGACCTCCCCGATCCGCCCCCTAGGGGATGTCACAGCTCAGTGGCAAGGACCGGTCCGGGGAGCGCCCGCACAGCGGAAGCGGGTACGTTCGACGACGTGGCTGGATTCAGGAACGGACGCGGCCGGGACAACCGCCCCCCGCACAATCAACCGCAGCAGGCGCCGTACGGGTACAACGCGGCTCCGCCGCCGTACCCGCAGCAGCAGTGGCAGCAGCCACCTCAGGGGCAGCAGGGGCGCCAGGGACAGCAGGGGCATCAGCAGCAGCCCTACGGGGAGCCGGAGTACTTCGGTGAGCCGTACGGCCAGCCGCAGCACCCGCACGCGGCGACGGCGAACAACCCGGGCCACACCCAGATGTTCAGCGTCGACGACCCCTACGGCGATGCCGCGACCCACCACACCGGCGCCGCCCCCGTCCCGACGGGCCCGCGGCTCCCCTGGAAGGCGCTCCTGAGCGGCATCGTGCTGCGCCCGGCGGACACGTTCCTGCGGATGCGGGACCACGCCGTCTGGGGCCCGGCGCTGATCGTCACCTTCCTGTACGGACTGCTCGCGATCTTCGGCTTCGACAAGGCGCGCGACGAGGCGATCAACGCGACCCTGTCGACGGCGATCCCGTACGTCCTGATGACCGCCCTCGGCTTCGTCGTCGGCGGACTGATCCTGGGCGCGGTGACGCACACGCTGGCGCGCCAGCTGGGCGGCGACGGGGCCTGGCAGCCGACGGTGGGCCTGTCGATGCTGATCATGTCGATCACGGACGCGCCGCGGCTGGTCTTCGCGCTCTTCCTGGGCGGCGAGAACGGCCTGGTCCAGGTGATCGGCTGGCTGACCTGGCTGGCGGCCGGGGCGCTCTTCACGGTCATGGTGAGCCGCTCGCACGACCTGCCGTGGCCGAAGGCACTGGGCGCGTCGGCGATCCAGCTGGTGGCACTGCTGAGCCTGATCAAGCTGGGCACGCTGTAAAGAGCCGTAAGGACGCGAAGGAGGCCCCCACCGACACGGTGGGGGCCTTCTTGATGCCGAACCCTGCTGCCGAACCTTGATGCCGAACCGGCTCAGGCGTCGAGAACCTGGCCCTCGCGCTTGACGACGGGCGGCTCGACCGACCACGGGAAGTTGATCCACTCGTCGGTCTTCTTCCACACGTACTCGCACTTCACGAGGGAGTGGGACTTCTCGTAGATGACGGCGGAGCGGACCTCGGCGACGTGGTCGACGCAGAAGTCGTGGACGAGCTTGAGGGTCTTCCCGGTGTCGGCGACGTCGTCGGTGATGAGCACCTTCTTGTCGCTGAAGTCGATCGCGTCGGGCACGGGCGCCAGCATGACCGGCATCTCCAGCGTGGTCCCCACACCGGTGTAGAACTCCACGTTCACGAGGTGGATGTTCTTGCAGTCCAGGGCGTAGGCCAGACCGCCGGCGACGAAGACGCCGCCGCGGGCGATGGAGAGCACGATGTCGGGCTCGTAGCCGTCGTCGGCGATGGTCTGGGCCAGCTCGCGGACGGCGCGTCCGAAACCCTCGTACGTCAGGTTCTCGCGTACTTCACTCATGCCTGCGACCGCCTCACACCTGGGTCCGATGGAAGTTCAAGAACGAGCGGGAGGCCGTCGGCCCCCGCTGGCCCTGGTACCGCGAGCCGTACCGCTCGCTGCCGTACGGGAACTCGGCGGGCGAGCTCAGCCGGAACATGCACAGCTGCCCGATCTTCATACCGGGCCAGAGCTTGATCGGCAGGGTGGCGAGGTTCGACAACTCCAGGGTCACGTGCCCGGAGAAACCGGGATCGATGAACCCGGCGGTCGAATGGGTGACGAGCCCGAGCCGCCCAAGAGAGCTCTTCCCTTCCAGCCGCGACGCGATGTCGTCCGGGAGGGTGATGACCTCGTAGGTCGAGGCGAGCACGAACTCGCCGGGGTGGAGAATGAACGCCTCGTCACCCTCCGGCTCGACCTCACGGGTCAGGTCGAGCTGCTCGACTGCGGGGTCGATGTGGGGGTAGCGGTGGTTCTCGAACACCCGGAAGAAGCGGTCAAGCCTCACGTCGATGCTCGAGGGCTGCACCATGAATTCGTCGTACGGGTCGATGCGCACCCGTCCGGCATCGATCTCGGCCCGGATGTCCTTGTCTGAGAGAAGCACGCCCCCACGATACGCAGAGGGCGCGGACCTGCCCCAATCGGCAGGCATCCGCGCCCCGGGCACTCGTCAGCGCCGACCGATCTCCACCGGCACCGCATGCCGCAGCCGTGCACACCGCGGACATCGAATGAGCCGCCCTGGCCCGATCCGCCCGGCCCCGAGCTGCTGAAGCGGGAACGAAGCGGTACTGAACACATGCCCTTCGGCACAACGGACGACGGTGCGCTCCATCGAACCCATCAAGTCCCTTCCCCTACACACATGGTGGACGGGAAGCCACATTAGGGGATCAACGGGACACCCTCCAGGCGGCACTCCGCACGCAGAACGGCGCGAGCTTCGCCTCAAGTGGCGCATGGGGTACAGTGTGCAACGATGCGGCACCGTCCATCAGGCCGCTGTGCGGATGTAGTTTAATGGTAGAACATGAGCTTCCCAAGCTTATAGCGCGGGTTCGATTCCCGTCATCCGCTCCATGACAAAGCCCCAGGTCAGCGACCTGGGGCTTGTTTGTTGCCCGATCCAGATCCGAGCCTCACACCACCTGTGCACCACATGGGCCCCCGCATGGCCCGCAGTTGGTGCTCAGCTGACGTGGGGATCCGCGTCAGATCCGGTCAGGGCGCCGCATTGCGAAGGTCGGGGCGGTTCCTGGGCAGTCCGAAGCCCGCCATCTCCTTCTCCTCGTACGACAGGAACCCCAGGCTCCGGTAGAACGCGTGGTTGCGTTTGCCCTCGGGTGTCGACTCGTGGTCCGTGGACAGGAGGAAGAAGCGGCAGTGCGAGTACCGCCGCATGAGGTGCTCGACCAGGGACCGGCCTACGCCCTGCCGGTGATACGCAGGGTTGACCACGACATCCTGGACATAGCAGATGTGTTCGTCGTCGAGATCGTCCGGGCTAGACCGAGGAGTGTTCCCGAACCGTCTCGTGCCGTGATGACCAGGTGGGAGTTGGCCAGGCCCCGGCACAGCCTGCCGACGTCGCGGGTGTAACCCTCCCATCCGACCGAGTCGTAGAGGCTCAGCATCTCCTCCGGATCGAATGCATCCTCTTTCGCTACGAACACGCTGAAACCCCCATGCGGCAGCGCCGCCCCTCATCCCCGATTCGACACCCCGCCCGACTCCACGTCCGTCGGACCGGTCCAGATCGGTACCACACTCTGCGCCGCGCGCGAGTGCTTCGCGACACGTCAGGTTGAGCCCGCTCCCCTCTCGGACGTCCCGGCAGCCGTGAAGATCCGGTCCAGGTGGTGGCGGAGCACCGCGATCGCCGACTCCGGACTCCGCTGGCCCACGAGGATGCTGGTGCCCATGGTCGCCGCCATCGCGAGCAGGCTGATCGCCTCCGTGCGCGCGTCGGCGTCCGGGTCGGCCAGGCCGGTCCCCTGCGCCTGTTCGAGGAGTCCGGTCATGGCGTTCTCCGCGGCGTCGGGGTTGTCGATGAAGGGCTGGGCGGCCAGCGCCTCGTCGGTCACCGACAGGATCGCGTAGGAGCTGTACAGCAGGTGGAACGTGCGGCTCTCCTCGTCGGTCGGCAGCGAGGCCAGCAGCAGCGCCTCCACCGTGACGCGCGGGCCCGGGTCCGGGCCGACAGCGGCCAAGCGGGCACCCACCCTCACGGTGAAGCGGTCGGTCAGGTGCTGGAGGCCGTAGAGGAGAAGCTTCTCCTTGGTGTCGAAGTAGTACTGCACGAGCCGGAGCGACACACCGGCCTCCGCGGCCACGTCGCGCATGCCGACGGCATGCAGCCCCTGCCGCCCCGCGACCCGGATGAGCGCCTCGGCGATCTGGGCGCGCCGCTCCTCGTGATCCACACGCTTCGGCATGTTCCCGTGTCTCCGCCTGTCGATGGTGGGTTCGTGCTCCGCTACCCGAACCCCTTCATGATACCGATGTACCACATTGGTGATACGGTCGTACCACGAAGAACGGATCTTCACCGGAGGTGCCGCCGTGCCCGAGAACACCGCCCGCGTACGCCGCGACGTCGGCCGCTACGTCAACGACACCCTGCGCGACCGCTACTTCGCCGCCGCCGATGTCCTCTACGCAATGGGGGCACCCGCCCGCTCCGAGACGGACGTTGAGACGAGCTTCGGCACCACCCACGTCTACCGGTACGGCCCCTTGGACCCCGCCGCCGACTCCCGGACCCCGATCGTCCTGATCCACGGCGCCGGCTACAGCTCGGCGATGTGGTACCCCAACACCCCCGGGCTCAGCCTCGACCGCCCCGTCTACGCCCTCGACACCCCCGGCGACGCCAACCGCAGCGTCCACCGCGAGCCCATGTGGCAACCCGAGCGCGCCGCGCAGTGGATGGACGAGGCCCTCGACGCTCTCGGCCTCGACCGGGTCCACCTCGTCGGCTCCTCCTACGGCGGCTGGCTCGTGCTCAACCAAGCCCACCGGCGGCCCGGACGGCTCGCCTCGGTCACCGCCCTCGACCCCGGCGGCCTGGAGAAGGTCGGCCTGCGCTTCTTCGCCTGGGTCTTCGTGAGCCTGTTCGCCACCTTCGCCCCCAAGGCGCTGCGCCCCCGGCTCGCCAAGTGGCTGGACCAGCCGGTCATCGCCGTCCCCGAGATGCGTAAGTGGATCCAGCTCGGAGCCCGCGCGTACCGGATCCGCCGCCCCGCACCGCTGCCGCTGGCCGAGGACGCGCTGCGATCCATCCGGACCCCGCTCTACGTCATCATGGGCAAGCACAGCCTGCTCGTACACCCCAAGCGGCAGCTGGAACGCGTTCCGCGCCTTGTTCCCGGAGCCCGCGCCGAGATCATCACCGCGACGGGGCACGGCCCGCAGATCGACCACCCCGACGTGGTCAACGCCCGGATGCTGTCCTTCATGGAGGACGTCGACTCCCTCGACCCTGCTGCGGTCGACGCATAGGGCTACGACAGGGGGAAACGGCGTCGGCGACGCCCGCGCCGTGCCACAACGTGCCAGTAGGGGCGGTGAACAGCGGTCGACAAGGGGCTCGCAGAAGCAGCCGGGACAGGTCCGCTACCGAACATTCCGGCAGGTCAGAGGGTATATGCACGCCCAAGCGCCGGGTGATTCCCAAGCTTATAGCGCGGGTTCGATTCCCGTCATCCGCTCTTCTACGAAGCCCCAGGTCAGAGACCTGGGGCTTCGTCGTTGGCAGGCCAGTCTCGCCGTTCGTACACCCTTCAGCCCCGCGAGATGGGGCACGAGGAGGGCATGAACATTGCGTTGTCTCGCCGGAGGCGTCGCATGAGGACTCTGACCTGCCCTTACGGCGGAGTTACCGCCACTGCGGCCAGGTAGAAGCTCTGAGCCGGGTGTTACCTGTACCGGAAACACGGGGCCGCCTCGCCCTCCTGCGGAATAATCAAGACATGGCAGCCACACCCAGCGTTCCCGAGCTCCGCCGAGCCAGATTTGCCAGGCGGCTTCCCTCCAAGCTCTCGGAGCTCGGTGGCCCCGCCCGCGGCCACGTCAGCCTTCCGCTGCACCTCGCGTGGTCCGGCCTGTCTCGGTTCGACCTCGACCAGCCCCGATTGCGGATGGGCTGCTACCGGATCGTGCTGGCCGAAGGGCAGCACGATGACCTGGTCCATTACCTGAACCGGGAACTGCTCGTCGCCATGTGGCCCGTCCTGCGCACACTGATCAGCCGGGACATCCGCGATGTCTGGGAGGACGCCTTCAACGAACTGACGCCCGATGCCCAGGCTGCTGCGTGAATCTCACGGAACTGCACCGGCGGCTCCTCGCGGATGTCCTCGCCGTGGGCGATGTCTACCCCCTCGTGCTCACGGGTGGCTACGCCGTCCAGGCACACGGACTGGTCGACCGGCTCAGCAAGGACCTCGATGTCGCCACCGAGAACCCGGAGCCGATGGAGAAGATCGCCGCCGCCGTGCGCGTCGGGCTGGAACAACGCGGCTGGCAGGTACGAGCGTTGGAAACCGACCCGCTGTCCGCGCGGCTGATCGTCACCGACACCTCCACCGGCGAGGAGTGCGAGGTCGATGTCCTCAAGGAAGCACTCTGGCGTCCGCCCGTGAAGACTCAGCACGGCTTGGTGCTTTCCCTGGAGGACGTGGTCGGCACGAAGGTTCGCGCGCTGGCAGACCGGGGCTTGGCGCGTGATCTGATCGACGTCCGAGCGGCAACGGATCGCTGGAGTCACATCGAGCTCGAAGAGCTCGGCCGCCGCCACGCTCGTGACAGCTTCGACCTCTCCGACCTTCAGGCCCGGCTCGCCGGCGCGGACTGGATCGACGACACCCGAATTCGCGGCCTACGGACTCGACGACCAGCAGACCATCGAGCTGCGCCGGTGGGCTCAGGAGTGGGCCAATGACATCGCCGAGAGACTCCAGGAGGCGGAAAGCCCACCCGACGACTGATCACCGGGCGTCGGGCACGCGGAGGCAGCGCCACATCTCCGAGGAAGCTGGTCGTGCCCCATCCGTGCCCTTCGGAGCGGCGAACAACGGTCAATACCGGTATGGGCGGACCTTCGAGGCAGCTCTTTCGGCAGACTGTTTCCACAGGTCAGGTGCCGTATGGACGCCCTGTACGTCACAGATTCCCAAGCTTATAGCGCGGGTTCGATTCCCGTCATCCGCTCTTGAGAGAAGGCCCAGGTCGGCGACCTGGGCCTTCTTCGTTGCCCAGACCTCTCACGACCCGCGTGCCATTCGCGCGCCATAAGCGGCTCACGGACCGTCAGATGGGCCCCGGGGGAGTCACTCAAGGCTGTACCGCCGCGCCGAGCGGCCGGCACCCACCTGCCCGACAAGGAGCTCGAGAGCCCACCACCTGCGGCGACCACCACGCCTGATCCGAGGTCTCTGCGATCAGCGATCTGAACAGCGCGGACGATTGAACCGGAGCTCACGCTCCCGAAACACTGCGCTCGGGGTGAATCAATATCTACACCCGCGGGCTGAGAGTTTAACGGGCCCCGCAGGGAGAGTATTTACCCTAACGCGCAGAGCGGGATTATTTAACGCACCGAAGCCACTGAGGCATGCTACTGTCGATCTCGGTTGCAGTTTTGGTACCCAAAAAACTTCAAGCGTCTCCTTTCAATCTTCATGCGATTTTCATGACGTAGGCGGCGCTTTGTATTTCCGGTCATTTTCCGGTCGGGGCATCATCGCGGCGACACGGCATCCGCACAGTGCGGATGCCGGCGTACTGCCCAAAGGAGAAATGACATGGCTGCTGGCACCGTGAAGTGGTTCAACGCGGAAAAGGGCTTCGGCTTCATCGAGCAGGACGGTGGCGGCCCCGACGTGTTCGCCCACTACTCGAACATCGCCGCCCAGGGCTTCCGCGAGCTGCAGGAAGGCCAGAAGGTCACCTTCGACATCGCGCAGGGCCAGAAGGGCCCGACGGCCGAGAACATCGTTCCCGCCTGAAGCTGACGCGTAGTTCGTAGCTGGGGCCCGCATCCCTCGGGGTGCGGGCCCCAGCTACACGCATTTTCCGGCAGCGGTTCCACTTGCAGGGCGACCGCCGATGACCACCGCCCACGGACCCCCAGGGACGCCGCCGCTTCGAACCCGCGTCCCGCTGTTGTCCTGGATTTCGACGTTCGTCTGACGTCACTCCATTTCAGATTCAGCGCCTGCGCCGACACGGATTCCATGCGGGCGAGATTCGCTTTCGCATTCTCTTCGGCCCGTTCTTGTGGTTCCCCGCACTGCTCCACCGTTGCGGGAATTCCTTGGTGACGTGCCGCATCAAGGAAGGTTCTGAATGAACCCCACACGTACGAACAGCCGCTCCTCCCGTAACCGCCGCCGCACCGGCGGCTCCGGTTTCGGCTCCACCGCCGCTCCGGTTCGGGCCGGTCGCTTCGGTTCGTCCGCCCCCAGTCGTACGGGAGGCCCGAGCCGTTCGGGCGGCCACGGCCGCCGGCCCGCCGCGGTACAGGGAGAGTTCGCCCTCCCGAAGACGATCACCCCCTCGCTGCCCTCCGTCGAGGCGTTCGGCGAACTCGACATGCCCAGGGAGCTCCTGGCCGCGCTCACCGCGCAGGGCGTGTCCGTGCCGTTCCCGATCCAGGGCGCGACCCTGCCGAACTCCCTCGTGGGTCGTGACGTGCTGGGCCGCGGCCAGACCGGCTCCGGCAAGACCCTCGCCTTCGGCCTGGCCCTCCTGGCCCGCACCGCCGGGCAACGCGCCGAGCCCCGCCGGCCGCTCGCCCTCGTCCTCGTCCCGACACGCGAGCTGGCCCAGCAGGTGACCGACGCCCTCACACCCTACGCACGCGCCGTCAAGCTGCGCCTGGCGACCGTGGTCGGCGGCATGCCCATCGGACGCCAGGCCGGTGCCCTGCGCGGGGGTGCCGAAGTCGTCGTCGCCACGCCCGGTCGCCTCAAGGACCTCATCGACCGAGGAGACTGCGGGCTGAGCCAGGTCGCGATCTCCGTCCTGGACGAGGCCGACCAGATGGCCGACATGGGATTCATGCCCCAGGTCACCGCCCTCCTGGACCAGGTGCGCCCCGAAGGCCAGCGGATGCTGTTCTCCGCCACCCTGGACCGCAACGTCGACCTCCTGGTCCGCCGCTACCTCACCGACCCCGTCGTCCACTCCGTCGACCCCTCCCGGGGCGCGGTCACCACGATGGAACACCACCTCCTGCATGTGCACGGCGCCGACAAGCACCGGGTGACGACGGAGATCGCGGCGCGCGAGGGCCGGGTGATCATGTTCCTGGACACCAAGCACGCCGTGGACCGGCTCACCCAGGACCTCCTCGACAGCGGAGTGCGCGCCGCGGCACTCCACGGCGGCAAGTCCCAGCCCCAGCGCACCCGCACCCTCGCCCAGTTCAAGACCGGACACGTCACCGTCCTGGTCGCCACGAACGTCGCCGCCCGTGGCATCCACGTCGACAACCTCGACCTCGTCGTCAACGTGGACCCGCCGACCGACCACAAGGACTACCTCCACCGCGGCGGCCGCACCGCCCGCGCGGGCGAGTCCGGCAGCGTCGTCACCCTGGTCACCTCCAACCAGCGCCGCGGCCTGAACCGCCTCATGGCCGACGCCGGCATCGTCCCCCAGACCACCCAGGTCCGCTCCGGCGAGGAAGCCCTCCACCGGATCACCGGCGCCCGGACCCCCTCCGGCGTCCCGGTCACCATCACCGCGCCGGCGGCCGAGCAGCGTAAGCGCGGCCCGGTGTCCCGCGGTCGACGCAGTCCCGCTGCGGCGGCCCGCCGCGTGAGCGCGCGGCAGTCCGCCGTCGACGCGGCGGCCTGAACGCCACGTGAGCAGGAAACCGACCCACCTCTGCAGGAGGCACTTTTGACGCTGGTCCAGACGCAGCCCCGCTCAGCGAACGCCACCCCTATGCACAGGACGGTGGCCGACGCCATGGACATGGCCGCACCGCAGGTCTGCGATGACATGACCGTCGAAGTGGCCCTGTCCGTCATGATCAGTGCCCGCGCGGGGCATCTGCTCATCTGTGACGACGACGGGCTGTGCACCCGGCTGGTCACCCGGGCCCGGCTCGCCGCCGTCCGTGACAGTGACGCGTACACGGACCGCATCCGGCTGCGCGACGTCCCCGGCGACCGCGGGCCGTTCACCGCACCCCGCACCCCGATGAACCAGACCGAATACCCGATGAGCCACCGCCGGCTCGACGCCCTGCCCGTCGTGGCCGAACAAGGCAGCGCTCCGGGCGTCCTCGCCCCTGCCTGAACCACCTACCGCGGCCGGACCCTTCTCTCCTTCCCCCTGTGAGGCATCATGCGCTGCGTCATCGCCCGGTTCCCGTTCGATCTGACCAAGAGCGGCGTCCTGGAATCCATGAAGGGCATCAAGCCGGAGGAGGTCATCGGCGAATCCGTGATCATCGGCCGCCGCACCTACCCCGTCAAACAGGTCGGCCAGGTCATCACCCGCCAGGACCGCCGCGACTTCAGCGCCGGCGAAGTCCTGCGGGCAATGACCCGGCTCGGCTTCACCTGCCGCGACCTTCCCCCGAACGCCACACCCGCACACGCCCTCACCTCGGTCCAGCAGGCATCCGCGCTGCTCGGCACCCCGGTGACCGTCTGACCGACGGGACCGGCGTGAGCCGCCACCGGAACAGCGAGGAGGGCCCTACCAGCACGCGCGCTGGTCGGGCCCTCCCGCGTACCGACGGGTTTCCCCACGCGGAGCCGTGTCAGTGGTCGGAGTAGCTGAAGTCGCCCATGGTCCAGGCACTGACATCCGCGATCGAGACGCGGTACATCCCGCCCGTCTCCGGGATCCCCACCGTGCCCTGAAGGATGCGGGCCACATGGAAGTGCAGATGCGTGGGCGGCCCCTCCCCGCGTGGCACAGCGGTGAAGACGGCGGAGAACTCGCCCAATCGGGCTGAGTCCGCCAGGACCTCCGACACCCGCTGCCTCCACACGGCTTCGGGAGCCAGCCGACCGGTGATGACAGCACCACCGGTGACCACGGTCAGGGACATCTGATTGCTCTGCCCGGACTCCACCAAGGCGGCGACGTCGACGAGCAGCTCGTCAGGCTTCGACATGGGAGCCGATTCTATTCACCAGCCGTCCCGCCCGGCTCGGGCGGGACGGCTGGTGCTACCGGGCGGGAAGGGCACTCACCGCCTTGCCCCCGGAGGCGCGACGGGATGTGGCGGGCTCGGACGCGACCAGGACCACGGTGTCCGCCGCAACGTCCTGCACCCGGCCCTCGCCTACCTGATTCTCGCGCCCCACGCGCTCTGCTGTGGCCGGCCCGAGCGCCTGACCTGCAGTGCAGGTGCTCTGCAGATCCTGAACCGGCCATGAAGGTCTAGCTCTCCCCAGGGAACACGAAAATCTATCTCGGCCAGAGTAGACATTGGGCAGTGGCGTGGTTATGGTTTCTCTCGTATCCAGCGAGACAAGAGAGCCTGGCAGAGACGAACTGCCGGGCAGCAGTACCCGCAGGTGCAGTTGGCAGGACGGTGCGGTGGTGGAGTTCCGAAGCCAGGGTTGTTACAGGACGGCGACGGGACTGACGACCGGACCGGGTGGCCCGCAGTGATCAGGGGCCGCCGCGAGCGGGACCGCTGTCATGGCAGTCGCGGTACCCGTAAGTGCAGTACGCAGTACCCCGTAGTACGTAGTTGATCACCGAGGAAGAACGGAGGAACCCGCGCCATCAGGATCGCCCGGGCGGAAGTCTGAGCCCGGGTACCGCAGGACATCGATAGTGAGGTGGTCTCCGGTCAAGCAACCGCGATCCCCGCGTGCCCGACAGCGTCTCGGTCGGGTCAGCGGAAACAGAAGGCCGGTGCAGTATCAGGACCGGCAGATGGTGTAGTAGTTCCTTCGGGGCCCTGGTGCCATACGGCACCAGGGCCCCTCAACGCGTTCACCAGAGAGGTGCAAGTGACAGCAGGCGACTCCTTCGACCGTCTCGATGACGACGACTACCCCGCCTACACAATGGGCCGGGCCGCCGAGATGATCGGCACCACCCAGGGATTCCTGCGCGCCCTTGGCGAAGCGCGCCTCATCACCCCGCTCCGCTCCGGCGGCGGCCACCGCCGGTACTCCCGCTACCAGCTGCGCATCGCCGCACGCGCCCGGGAACTCGTCGACCAGGGCACCCCCATCGAGGCCGCCTGCCGCATCATCATCCTCGAAGACCAGCTCGAAGAAGCCCAACGCATCAACGCCGAGTACCGCCGCGCCGCCGAATCATCCCCTCCGCCGGCCTCGGACTGAGTTGAGTGTGCCCGTCGGTATCGGCGGGCCCCGCTTCGATACGGGTTCCCGTCATCCGCTCTTGAACGGCGCCCCGGGTCAGCCACTTGGGGCTCTCACCGTCCGGCGCAGCTCGCCCGGTGGGGCGGGTCATCGGACTGGGCGGCGGTGGGCGGAGCGGCGCATGCGCATGGCGGCGTAGATGAGGGCTGCCACGAGCACCGCGATGCCGATGATCAGCAGGAAGAGCAGTCCGTCGGCGGTGGCACCGATGATGCCCAGCACGATCGCGATGATGATCAGGGCCAGGAAGAGCGCCATGAGGGCTGCCCCCTCGGTCGGTTGGGGGGCTCAGCGGCGGGCCAGCTGGCGTTCGCCGTTCGCCCCGGGCTCGTAGGGGAGTTCGTAGTGCCGGAAGACCGCTTCCTCGTCCTCGGCGGGAAGTACGTCGTCGGTACCGATCGAAGGGCCTTGCTTCACCAGCGCCTTGTCATGGGCGACCTTCACATAGCCCGGCCCCACCGTCGCACCGTCCAGGGGAACGAACACCAGACGGTGGCGGGTGGGCAGGCCGACGCGGACCGTGGCCATGAACGGCTCATCGGTGCTGGTGTCGACGTAGATCGCCTCCAGCTCTCCGATCCTGTGGCCCCGCGCGTCCACCACGTCATGGGTGCGCCACTCACGGATGTCCGCCATCTGGATCATGCCGACTCCTCGCGGTCGGTCACCGGTTCGGGAAGGGTGGCGACAAGGATCTCGGCGGCCTGGGTGACGTTGCCGGCGTCGACCGCACGGGCCATCGCCGCGCGGGCCGCATCCGCCGTGGTGTGCGGCGGGACCACCAGCAGGGCGAAGTGGTCATTGTCGCCACGGGTGATGAGGACGGTGTCGTCACCGACGGGAAACGAGTCCAGCCGGACGACCTGGTCGTCGATGACAACGCGCGTCGGGATCTCACCCCAGGCGTCGGTGTCCAGGCCGATTCTCGTGATGGGGCCGAGGTGTCCGGTGAGCGCCTGGATCAGGGCGGGCAGCTCGGTCGCGACGTCCCGGGAGCGGGGCCACCAGGCGCCGTCGAGGACGCCTTCGCGGGAGTGCGTCGTCTCAAGCCTCAGCAGGGCCGTGCCGGGCTTCACCGCTCTGTGGATCTCGTCCGGGAGGAGCTTCCGAGGGGTGGGGGTGTCGGATTCGGCCATGGTGGTCCGCCTGCCTGCGCGGGGCCGCCGACACCTCATAGCCGACGAGAAACCGCCGTGGTCTCACGGTACTCCGGGCGCCTGCGATCACGCCCGCGAGCATCGGCCAGGCGGTGTTCCTGGTCGGAAATCGCCTGGTCAGGACCCACTCGTCCGTCCACAGCGCGGAGTACGCTGAAGGTACCGGGAGTAAGCCGAGCACCCGCTCCCACGCGGACGTCGTTTCCGGCGATCAAGACACTGGGCCGCCCTGCAGGGCGGCCCGGAGACGGGTCCGCGATCATGACCACCCTCGCCGCTCCCACTCTCTCGGCACGCCTGTCGCTGACACCTGAGACCACCCTCGTCGGCCAGTTGGACGGCGCCTGGTGGCCTGAGTCACGCGACCTCGAAGCCGAGCTTCCACCCCTGATCGACGCGCTGGAGGGCCGCTTCGGACGCATCACGCGCGTCACGGTGAACCCCGCCCGTTGGCCCGTCGTCCCGCACAAGGTCGCCGCCACCGGGCACATCGTGCACGTGGGCTGGTTCACCGAACAGGACCCCGACAAGATGATCCTGCTCTCCTACACCGTAAGCCGCTGCGATCTCCTGGTGATCCCTCCCCAGACCGAACCTGCCGCAGCCGCCCGGCTCATGACCGCCGCCGCCCTCCCCGGCAGCATCCTCACCGCCGGTGTCCTGATGTCCGACGAAACCGCGACCGGCCGCCGCATGCGGGACGCCCGAAGCAGCGAGAACACCTGGGAGACCGACGGCGGGTCCACTCCGCCGCCGCGCCGGCACCCGGTCGTCGCAGCACGAATGATCCCGATGCCGGGGAACCCGCGGAGGTGACGTCATGGAGACCTTCATCGCACTCGCGGCAGTCGCCCTGCTGATCGCGCTCGGCATGCGCCTCATCCACCGGCTCAACACCCAGCACGACGCACGCATCGCGGCCCACCACTTCAGCGACCCCTACCCGGCCATCGCCCGTCCCCCCGGCCACAGCCACCACCCGCCGACCGGACAAGCCCCCGGCCACAGGAGCACGGGCACCTGGCCCTGACCTCAGACCACTCCTCCGACCGAAGGCCGCGGGTGGGGCACCCGACACCCGGGACAACCCACCCGCCGCTCTCGTCCGTCCCCTGAAGGGACCATGCACCTGGTACCCACCGAGCCTTCGTTGCCTCATGCCTCACGGCCCTCGCCGCCTCCGCGTGCCCCAACTCTCGGGAACGCCCTGCTCGGAGGGCCCTTCGCGCACCACTTGCGCCGCCTTGGCGTCGGGTGTCACAGGCCGGGCGTACAGGCCGGCGTCGTGTGGGTCTTGAGGCCGTCGAGGATGAGAGTGAGACCGAAGTCTGCAGTCAGAATCCATCCATAGTTTTTGCAGGGGGGATTGCAGCCGGGGCCGGCTCTGGCCCGACACCTCGCCCGACCCCGAGACCGGAGCGCGGCGCGGGTCATGCAGTCAGCTGCGCGCCACCGATGCGCGGCGCCGGACGGACGGAAGATCCGACCAAATACTGCCACGCGCGATAGTATCGCTGGCGATACTATCTCTGACGGGAGTGTCTGGTATGCGTCGATTCATCGGGCGCGAGCGGGAGCTGCGGGTTCTGGGCGCGGCCTTGGAAAAGGTCCGCGAGGGGGGCGGTTCCCAGAAGCCCGGCGAGTGCATCCTGCTGCGCGGGCGCCGTCGAGTCGGGAAGTCGAGCCTGGTCGAGGAGTTCCTCGGCCGGGCCGAGGTCCCGTACCTCTTCTTCACCGCAGCGGGGGGATCCGCCGAGGACGAGCTGACGGAGCTGCTCGACGCCGTCGCCTCCTCCACGCTGCCGGAGCGGTCTCTGTTCGCCGAGGAGGCTCCGGCGCAATGGAACGCCGCGTTCCGGCTGCTGGCGGAGATCCTGCCCGACGACAGCCCGAGTGTGGTCGTGATCGACGAAGTCCCGTTCCTCATGGACCGGATCGACGCCTTCGAAGGCATGCTGCAGCGGGCGTGGGACCGGCTGCTCAGCCGCAAGCCGGTACTCCTGCTTCTGGTCGGCTCCGATCTGTCGATGATGGAGGCGCTGAACAGCTACGACCGGCCCTTCCACCAGCGCGGGCGCGAGATGGTCCTGGGACCTCTCGATCCCGCTGACATCGGCGACATGATCGGCCTGGAACCGGCGGCCTCGTTCGATGCGGCACTGGTGACCGGCGGACTGCCCCTCATCTGCGCCGAATGGGCGCCGGGGGCCTCACTTTGGGAGTTCCTGCGGACCTCGCTCGACAATCCCATCTCCGCCCTCCTGGTCTCCGCCGAACGGTCACTGGCCGCCGAGTTCCCTCCCCAGGCGATGAGCCGGGAAGTGCTGCGTGCGATCGGGAGCGGCGAACGCACGTTCACCAACATCGCCCGGGCGGCCGGCGGCATCGCCCATACGACCCTCACCCGGGCCACCGACGTCCTGACGGAGAAGCGCGTGGTAGCAGCCGAACTACCCGTCTCCCTCAGGCCGTCCAAGGAGCGCCGCTACCGGGTGGCCGACCCGTATCTGCGCTTCTGGCTGGCGTTCCTCGACCCGCACATGGCAGAGATCGAGCGCATGCGCGGCGACCTGACCCTGAGCCGGATCAAAGAACAATGGACAAGCTGGCGCGGCCGGGCCGTCGAGCCGCTCGTACGCGAATCGCTTGCCCGCCTGCTTCCCGACGGGGAGCTGCCCGCCGCCCCGGCCATCGGCGGATACTGGACCCGCAGCAACGACATCGAGATCGACCTGGTCGGCGCCGACCGCCAGCCGGTGGCCAAACAGCTGCTCTTCCTCGGATCGGTCAAGTGGCTGGAGAACTCGGCCTTCGACAGCCACGATCTCGCCGCCCTGCACAAGCACCGGGCAGCGGTCACCGATGACCCCGTGCCTCTGATCGCGGTTTCCCGCAGCGGCGTCAACTGCGCCGGCCTCCAAGGAACGTACGGCCCGGAGGAACTGCTCACCGCATGGCGCGGGAACTGAGGCTCGTGCCACTAGGTGCCAGTCAGGGCGGTATTCAGCGGTCACCAGAGGCGCGGCCCAGACCTTGGAAAGCGAGCTCCACACTGGACGTTTGCGCAGGCCAGGGGCCTATTGGTGGCCCAAGCACCGGGTGATTCCCAAGCTCATAGCGCGGGTTCGATTCCCGTCATCCGCTCTTGAGAGAAGGCCCAGGTCAGCGACCTGGGCCTTCGTCGTTGTCCAGGCATCCGACCGGAAAGCGGCAGCTCACCGGGAGACCAGCGCCGCCACCCCGTCGAAGATCCGCTCCAGGCCGAAGTCCAGGGGACTCCCCTCCCGGGGCGCGAAGGCGCCCGCCGCGATCGCGTCCGTCAGGGCGGGAAAGCGCTCCTCATGCCGCTGCAGAACCTCGGCCGTCAGGTGCGCCCACTCTTCGTTCGCCGCCTCGTCGTGGTCGACGTACTGCTGGGCGATATTGCGAATGTGGCCCACGAGCAGCAGGAACGTGTCATGCCGCTGGCTGGCCGGCAGTCCCGTTCCGGCAAGTGCGGCCAAGGCCGAGTCGAGCCAGCCGAGTTGATGTGGGCCCATGATCTGGCGGCGCATGCCGGTCGCCGTCAGGATCCATGGGTGGCGGCGGTACATCGCCAGACACTGCCGGGCCCATTCGGTCAGCTGCGGGCGCCAGCCGCCGGGGATGTCGGCGACCGGGGCCGGGGGGCCGATCGCGAGGTCGACCATCAGGTCGAGGAGTTCCGTCTTGCCGGGAACGTACCGGTAGAGCGCCATCGCGGTGACGCCGAATTCCTTGGCCACCCGCGCCAGCGAGACCGCGTCCAAGCCCTCCCTGTCGGCGATGCCCATAGCCGCCTCTGCGATCCGGCCCGCGCTGAGCGAGGGCTTCGGGCCCCTGCTCGGCAGCTCCTGCTCGCCCCAGAGCAGCGCGAAGCTCGCCTTCACGCCGACCTGCTTCCCGGCCTTCTTCGCGGCCACCCGCGCCTCCCTCGTCGATCCCCGTTGACACCTCACTCTAACTGTTTATAACGTATAGCCAACCGCTTACGGCATATACAGTTCGCTCGAACGGGACACCCAGGGAGCCGTCATGATCGCCACCATCGCCGCCACCTCCGCAGCCGTCCTCCTCGCCGCACCCGCGGCCGGGGTCCTTGGCCACCGCGCCCTCAAGCGGTCCCGCAACGCCTCCCTGATGAAGATCGACACCCCGAACGGCATCGACGAGCAGGGCTTCGTCCGCATCGGCGGCATCGAGCAGTGGATCTCCGTACGCGGCGAGAATCTGGCCAACCCGGTCGTCCTGGAACTGCACGGCGGCCCCGGAGCCTCGACCGCGATCTTCGGACCCCGCACCAGATCCTGGGAGAAGCACTTCACGATCGTCCGCTGGGACATGCGCGGCACCCTCAAGACCCTCGGCCGCAGCGGTCCGGAGGGACAGGGCGAAATGACCTTCGACCGGATCTACGCCGACGCGATCGAAGTCACCGACCACATACGCACCCGCCTGGCCGTCGACAAGATCGTCCTGCTCGCCCATTCCTACGGAAGTGCCTTCGGCCTGCGGCTCGCCCGAGAGTTCCCCGAGCGCTACTCCGCATACGTCGGCACCGACCAGAACATCCACGACGCCGGCCGCGACGACTCCGTACACCAGGCCCTGCTCACCCGCCTGCGCGCGACCGGAAAGCGCAAGGAACTGGCGGCAGTCGAGGCGCTCCACCCCGATGAGCAGCGGTGGACGGCCCGCGAGCGCGCGATGCACGCCAAGCTGCTGGCCACCAGCGACCCGCTGACCCTGGACACGATGAAGAAGGTCGTCATGGGGTCCCTGTGGTTCTCGCCGCTTCACTCGCTGCGCGAACTGGAGCGCTTCGTGACGGGCATGACCCTTTCGGAGCAGATCACTCACGCCACCGCCGGGTCGGACGACTGGGCGGACGGGACGAAGTTCGCACTCCCCTTCTTCATCGTTCAGGGCGAGAAGGACGTGCTCACGTCGCCTGAGCTCGCCCGCCGCTTCTTCGACGACGTCCAGGCGCCCGTCAAGGGCTTCGCGCTGATCGAGGACTGCAGCCACTTCGCAGCGTTCCGGCGGCCGGAGCGATTCCTGGAACTTCTGCTGGCCCACGTACGCCCGCTGGTCACCCGCGAGCCGGCCGTCGCAGCGGGCGCCTGAAGAAGCACCGCTCCCTAGCCGTAGCCACCGACCGGCTCCTCCTGACGCCCACGAGCGAGACCCGTGCCACAACGTGCCGGGAGAGGCGGCGAACAGGGGTCACGTGCGAATGGGTGATGACGGCGCCGTGATCGTGGACTTGAGCAACTACGAGCCGGTGTGGCCGACATCGCTGTTCGCGTCGGAAAGGGGAACTCATCCTGCGGACGCCGACCTCCCCATGGGAGGACCGCGCGGAGTGGCCCCTGACCGAGGCGCTGATCGGATCAGTGGCAGGGACGCGGCTTGTCCACCGGCGCGTCTGGCCACACGGCTGGGACCTTGCGGGGGACTGGCGAGCCAGCGGGGTTCACCGCGACGGTGTCGCAGGAGCAGAGGCCCACCAGGTCGAGGGCGCCGCGACGGTGTAACCCAGAGCCTCGTACAGCGGCCTGCCCAGCTTCGAAGCGGTGAGTGTGAGCGGCAGGTCCGCCAGGTGGGCGAGGGAGCCGAGCATGACGGCCCGCCCCACGCCTCGCGACCGGAAGGCCGGCGAAGTACCGACCCAGTAGTGGCTGCCGACGCCGTCGTCCACGACGGTGACGCAGGCTCCCGCGGCCACGCCGTCGTGCAAGGCGACGAACACGTCCACGCCCGGCTGCCCGATCAGCGTCATCGGGAACAGCTCGCCGGGGCGGTAGGGCTCGAATCCGGCCAGCTCGAAGCCCTCGATCACGATCCGCTCAGCCGTCTGGAGGTCCTCGGGCTGCCGTACCTGGATCACGTCCAGCACCGGTTGGCCGACGGGCCCGGGCGGGCGCAGCATGACCGGCATCTGCCAGCTACGCATGCCCAGGTGGCTCAGGTCGGTCGAGCCGAACGGATCCTCGGCGTTCACCGGGCCCGCGGCCCGGCGAGCCAGCTCGCTCAACTCGGCCAGTTCGCCCGGGTCGAGGTTCGGCTCCTGGATCAGGACCCGCAGGCCGGTACGCTCGTCGCCGTCGACCGCGACGAATCCTCGGCGTCGGATGACCTCGTGCCCCCGGCAAAGGCCGGTCGCGATCCAAAGGGCGGCGGAGTTGCGGGCCTGACGCATCGGTGCCTCGGCCAAAGCCACGGACGCGGGCTGGTCGGCCGAAGTGGATCTTGTTGTCATTATGCTTACGGTAGTGCGCAGTTGACCCATCGCACAGGCCAATTCCGTGGGAGCTGACCGGGCCACATTCGGGCCGACCCGCCCGGCTGCCACGACATGATCACCACCGCTGGAGACGTCCTCCTTTCACGCGCTCAAGCGGCGGACGTCGTGCGCCGCCCCGGCGTCACGATCACCCGGTTGCTGAAACTCGTCGGCGCCATCGCGTTGACCGCCGGGCACGACGTCGACGGCCCGGCCGAGGCCGACCTCCTGCTGACGACCGCCATCGACGGCGTTCGCACACGCTGACGCCACCCACGCGGCGTGGGCGACACTCACTCCATGGAGCCAACCAGCCGGATCATCGTTGCCCTGGATTTCGACAACCGCAGAGCGGCCGACGAAGTCGTCGGCCGACTTGGTGAGGAGTGTCGTTTCTACAAGGTCGGGTTGGAGCTGCTCACGGCGGCCGGGCCGGACCTGATCGAGGACCTCGTGGCCCAGGGCAAGGAAGTCTTCCTGGACCTGAAGCTCTTCGAGATCCCGAACTCCGTGGCCGGCGCGGTCCGCGCCGCCGGCGCGCTGGGCGTCTCCATGGTGACCGTCCACAGCATGGGCGGCGCCGGCATCATGGCTGCCGCTGTCGCCGCGGCCCGCGACTTTCCGCGCCTTCGCGTGCTGGCTCTGACCGTCGTCACCAGCATGACGAGCTCCGATCTCTCCGACATCGGCATCACCGGCCCGCCATCGACCGAGGATCAGGTGCTGCGGCTGGCCCGGCTGGCGGAAGGCGCCGGTGTCCATGGCGTGATCGCCTCGCCGCAGGAAGCCGGTGCACTGCGGCGCGCACTCGGACCCGACACCCTGATCGTCACGCCAGGAGTCACACTCCCCGATGAGTCCCCGGGTGACCACGCCCGGTCCGGCACACCGCGTGCCGCCGTGGCGGCCGGTGCGTCACATGTCGTCGTGGGCCGAACGGTCACCCGTGCCACGGACCCGGCTGCCGCATTCCGGTCCGTCCGCACAAACCTGGAGCTGTGAGGGTCGGTCCGGAGCAGCTGGGCGACGGATCCGGGTTCTCGGCGATGCTCGGCCGCGCGGGGCCTGCGAACGTCCCATAGGGACAGTAAGAGTGAACGGGCGTATCGCCGATTCCCGGAGGTCGTTCTCAGGGCATGAAGAAGATCATTTCTGCCGCTGCGCTGGTCCTCGCCGGCGTCGCCTTCGCAGCTCCCGCCCACGCCGACAACGACTCCCACTTCGGCAGCGGCGTCAACGCAGCCAATAACTGGAACTTCACCGCCGCTGACGTCTGCATCCAGGAGCTGGCCGTGGTGCCCGCGCTCAGCGACTGGACAGGAAACCACGAGAACAACTGCTCCAACGGCAACGTCATCGACCACTCGGGGGCGGGGCAGACGCCCTGAACGGCCTTCGTCGCCCGTGAACGAAGCCCCAGGTCAGCGACCTGGGGCTTCGTCGTTCTCCAGATGATCAGCTGGAGTTGACGGCCTTTGGTCAGGATGGAGGCCCAGGCGACGCTCGGCCAGGCCGGTCTGGACCAGCATCGGGGCGACGAACGCCTCGGTGCACTGGCCGTCGGCCTTCACGGGCGGCTCTCCGTCGCCGGCGCCGGTCCGCGCGTCAGGCGTTTCGGCGGTTGCCCTGGTCGTCGCAGGGCAGTTCGGAGGCCGGGTGGTTCGTCGTGAAGTCACGGTTTGCCTGTCGTTCGGCCTCGGTGATCGCCGTCGGCTCGACGTTGATGATGCCGCCGAAGGGGCGGTCGACATCCCGGATGATGCACAGCGCCGTCGTCAGCAGCGCGGTGATCACGACGAGCGTGATCAGCTGGCCGCGGTTGTTGCGGCGGGGCAGGCAGACGCCCAGGGCCACCACGGTGATGACCAGTGTCGCGAGGAGGAACCAGAGGATCGCGCTGGGGATGCTCGCGGTGGCCTGGGTGAGGCGCTCCTCGCGTTCCTCCGAGCGCTTGTTGTCGGCGGCCACCAGCATGCCGAAGACCGGCTTGCCCTCCACCTCGCGGAAGACCCGGCGGAAGTCGGTGGACCAGACACTGGGAGCCGGCGAGCCCTCGCCGTCGGCCATGGCGGGCCACTCCTGCTCGCGTACGGCACGGGCGTAGCAGACGGCGCCCGCCTGGATCTCGGCCCGCTGCGCCTCGGGCGCGTACTCGGCGGCCTCGACGAGCTGGTCGACGGCCCGGGCCTCGCCGCGCGAGGCGACCTCGGCCTTGCCGTACGAACCGTTGGCGGTGACCAGGACGAACGCGAGCAGCAGCACCGTCAGCGTCAGCAGCGGGCCGACCAGGTCCTTCACGGCCATGCCCGTGTCGTCGTCCTCGCTCAAGAGGCGTGGCCGCAGCCAGCGGTTGGCGGCGAGGCCGGCGAGCAGGGCCAGTACGGCGACGACGATGACGAGGACCACGGACGAACACCTTCCGGTGGGGTGGGGGAGCCCCCGGCGTACGGGGCGCCGGGATCATGTCCCGCACCGCACACCATCCGGAACAGCGGAAACGTCACCTCGCCCCCGAACGAGCGACTCCCTTGCGCCGGAGAGCCCCGCGCTCGAACCGCCACCCGCTCCCGACCGGACGACGCCTCAGTCGTGGAGAAGGAACGCGGACGAGGTGGTCGCGCCCTGCCGGCCGGGCCTCGTGTACGCGAAGAGCACGGCGGCCGGCCGTCGGTCGGGCGGACGGCCCGCCTCGTCACTCGCGAGCCCGATCGGGCCGGCCCGATCGGAAAGTCCCCCTAGATCTGGGCCAGTTCGCGCACCGTGGCCATGTCGCTGAAGGGGAGCAGTTTCTCGCCGACGATCTGGTGCGGTTCGCTGCCCTTGCCGGCGATCAGGACCGTGTCGTCGGGGCCCGCCGCGGACAGGGCGAAGGCGATCGCCTGGCGGCGGTCGGTGTAGCGCCGGTAGGGGGTGCCGGTCGCCGTGAGGCCGGGGGCGACCTGGTCCAGGATGGCCTCGGGGTCCTCGTTGCGGGGGTTGTCCGAGGTCAGGACGCAGAGGTCGGAATGGGTCCCGGCGATCTGGCCCATCTCGGCCCGTTTGGTGGTGTCGCGGTCTCCGCCGCAGCCGAAGACCGTGATCACCCGGCCGCGTGCGAAGCCCCGGATGGTGGTCAGGACCTTGTCCAGGGAGTCCGGCGAGTGGGCGTAGTCCACGATCACGGACGTGCCCAGCGGGGTCCGGAAGCGTTCCAGTCGGCCCGGGACCGGCGGCATCCGGTCGAGCGCGTCGATCAGGGGGCCCAGCTCGTGCCCCAGCACGTGGCAGGCCGCCACGGCAGCCAGCGCGTTGGACACCGAGAACCGGCCGGGAACGGGGATCGAGACCGGGTGGGCACGTCCGTCGTGGTGCAGAGTGAACCGCGTACCCGAGGCGCTCACCACGAGGTCGGTGGCCCGGTAGTCGGCCGGGCGGTCCAGGGCGTACGTGGTCACGGCACCCGGCATCATCGGCACGATGGACGCGCCCACCGGGTCGTCGGCGTTGACCACCGCACGCCTGCACAGGCCCTGGAAGAGCCGCAGCTTGGCGTCCCGGTAGTCCGCCATCGTCCCGTGGTCGTCCAGATGGTCCTGCGTCAGGTTGGTGAAGACCCCGACGTCGATGAACGTACGGTTCACCCGGTGCGTCAGCAGTGCCATCGAGGTGGCCTCCAGCACCACGCCGGCCGCCCCGCGGTCGCGCATGCACCCCAGCAGGTACTGCAGGTCGGGGGATTCAGGCGTGGTCAGCACGGAGGGCGGCATGGGGATCGGCTCGTCGCCGATCCTGCTTCCGGCTGTTCCGATCACCCCCACCTTGGATCCCTCGGCGATCCGCAGGAGGGACTCGACCATGTACGAGACGGAGGTCTTCCCGTTGGTGCCGGTGATCGCCACCATGTCCATCTGCCGCCCGGGCTCGCCGAAGTAACGGGAGGTGACCACGGCGGCGGCCGTCCGCGTGTCGGGTACCCGGACGGCGCAGGTGCCCGGGAGCCACACCCCGGCCGGCAGAGCGGGTTCGCTGCCGTCGACGAGTACGGCGGCGGCGCCCCGGGCCAGAGCGGGCGAGACGGAGCCGGGGCCGCCCTCCCGGTGTCCGGGTACGGCGATGAAGAGCGAGCCCGGCGTCACCCGGTCGGCGTCGAAGGTGGTTCCCGCGGTGATCAGCGTCGTGTCCGGATCACCCTGGAGAACGTGGTGCTCCTGCCCGGCCAGCAATGCGCTCAGCTTCACAATGATCCCTTCGAGGGGGCTCGGGCCCGGGCGTGCGGCCGTAGCCAGGCGGCAGCGCCGGCGGCATGCCGGGAAGCTGCTGTGGTGATGTGGAGCGGAGGAGCCGGAGGCGCGATGCGCTAGCCGTGGCCGTGCAGGGCGGTACGGCGCGTCTTGGGCGGCGCGACGAGGGCCGCATCGGTCGGGTCGACGACGGTCGGAACCCCGGCGGCCGGGCGCATCTCGGAGGCGGCCTGCTGCAGGCACTGCCTCGAGGAACGCGTGCGACCCATGGGCCGAGTGTACGGCCCGCCCAACGGCCCGAGGACCGCCGCTGCCGGAGCGTGAATGCCACCGGTCAGCCCACGACGGCGACCAGGTCCGAATGGCTGCTCCGATGTGCCCGGCCGACCTGACCTGCCTAGCGTCGTACTGCCGTGCCGCACAGGCTGCGGCGCACCGAGGCATGGAGAGGAACCCCCATGGCAGTCGTGATGACCTTCGTGTGGCCCGGGATGACGCCAGAGGCGTACGACGCGGCGCGTGCCCGGGTGGGCTGGGAGGACGACTCTCCGGACGGGTTCGTGATGCACATGGGCTGGTTCGCCGACGACGGCTTCCACGTGGCCGACGTCTGGGAGTCGGAGGATCACTTCACGCGGTTCATCGCCGACAGGATCGCACCCGTGGTCAAGGGGGAACTTGGCATCACGACCGAGCCCCAGGTGACGTTCGCCCCCCTCTACCGGCGCTTCATCGCCCCGGACGCCAGCGGCGCCGCCTGAACGGACCTCGAACATGTCCGGGCGATCACGGTTCGCAGCCGGACGGAGCCCCAGGCCGGCGGCCTGGGGCTTCGTCGTCGTCCGGACCCTCTCGGGGCTCGCGTCGCCGCTTGCCTGACGTCAGGGCGTCACGATCGGGAAACCGGGGTCGGGCTTCGTCACGTAGGAGAAGAGGCCGGCGAGGAGTGCCGGGTCTCCGGTCGTGGCGACGCCGTCGAGGCCCTTGCCCGCCAGGACGCCGAGGAGCTGCGGCTTGGTGAGGGTGAGGGTCACTCCGGCCGGGGTGCGGGGGTCGGCGACGACGCGGTGGGTGAGGGCCCCGTTGTGGAGGGTGAGGCGGTGGCGGTGGCCCTCGTCGGTGAGGACGAGGTCGACGGTGAGGTCCTCGTCCCAGGCCCGGGGGCCGTCGATGCGGACGGCGATGGAGTCCAGGAGCATCTCGGTGGTCAGCGCCATCGCCATCTCCGGGTTGGCGGTGTCGAGCAGGGCGGCGTTCTCGCCGTGGCGCAGTTCCATGGCGGAGTTGAGGTAGAAGTTGCGCCAGGGGCCGTTCTCGGCGCCGTGGCCGAGCTTGTCGTAGACGCCGGCGAGGGTCTGCTTGGCGTCCGCGTCGCCGGGGTCGGCGAAGACGAGGTGGTTGAGGAGCGTGGCGGCGAAGCGGAGGTCGCCGGAGTCGGCGTAGCCGCGGGCCTTGGTCAGGGTCTGCTCGGGTCCGCCCATCACGTCGACGTACCGCTGGGCGAGTTCGACCGGCGGGTGTTCCCAGAGGTGCGCCACATTGCCGTCGAACCAGCCCAGGTAACGCTGGTAGATCGCCTTGACGTTGTGCGAGAGGGAGCCGTAATAGCCGCGCGTGTGCCAGGAGTTCTCCAGCGCGGGCGGCAGCTTCATCTCCTCGGCGATCTCCGGGCCGGTGAGGCCGTCGTTGAGCATGCGCAGGGTCTGGTCGTGCATGTACGCGTACAGGTCGCGCTGCTCGGAGAGGAACGTCACCACGTTGTCGTGGCCCCAGGTGGGCCAGTGGTGGGAGGCGAAGGCGACGTCGTACCGCCCGTCGAAGAGGTCGATGGCCTCGTCGAGGTAGCGCGACCAGATGCGGGAGTCGCGGACGACGGCGCCGCGCAGGGTCAGGATGTTGTGCATGTTGTGGGTGGCGTTCTCGGCCAGGCACAGTGCCCGCTGGTCGGGGAAGAGGAAGTTCATCTCGGCCGGCGCCTCGGTGCCGGGGGTGAGCTGGAAGACGATCCGTACGCCGTCGACCGTCTCCTCCTGCCTCGTCCTGGTGATGTCGACGGTGGGCGGGATGAGCGTGATGCTGCCGGTGGACGTGGTCATGCCCAGGCCCGCGCCGATCTGGCCGTCGGGGGCCTTGGGGAGCCGGTCGCCGTACATGAAGACCGCGCGGCGGGTCATGGCGTTGCCGGCGTAGACGTTCTCGCTGACCGCGTGCTCCAGGAAGCCGACCGGGGCGAGGATCGGCACGCCCTCCTCCGTGCCGCGCGGAAGCACGCCGCGGGCACCGCCGAAGTGGTCGCCGTGCGAGTGGGTGTAGATCAGGCCGGTGACCGGGCGGTCGCCGCGGTGCTCCCGGTAGAGCGCGAGTGCGGCGGCGGCGGTCTCGGCGGAGATGAGCGGGTCGATGACGATCACGCCGCGCTCGCCCTCGACGAGCGTCATGTTCGACAGGTCCAGGCCACGCACCTGGTAGACGCCCTCGGTGACCTCGTACAGCCCCTGTTTCGAGGCGAGTTGCGCCTGCCGCCACAGGCTCGGGTTCGCGGTGTCGGGGCACTCGTCCTTCAGGAACCCGTAGGCGTCGTTGTCCCAGACGGTGCGGCCGTCGGCGTCCTTGACGACGGCGGGCACGAGCGCGCCGATGAAGCCGCGGTCGGCGTTCTCGAAGTCGCGGGTGTCCTCGAAGGGGAGGGCGGTCATCTCTCGCTCCGTTCCACGGGGTCGCTGCCTGCGGCCGGAGGTCCGGCGCGCGACATGGGCTCATCTCAACATCCCACCCACTTGGGCGCATTTCGGGATGATCCTGGCTTCTGGGCAAGTGGGGGAGGTCAGCGGGCAGGGCGTCCCTCCGGAGGCCGCTCTCCGGGTAGGAGGGGCGGGTTCTGCCGGTCCCCGGGGAGGAGGGACGGATTCTGCCGGTCTCCGGGTGAGTCGGACGGGTTCTGCCGCCGGGCCGCGAGCCACGCCTCGGCTTCCGCGACCGCCTCCTCCAGCGGGGCGAACAGCTCGGGCCGCGCCGGTACGATCCCGCCGTCGCCGAGCCGGGCGGCGAGCCCGGACCGTTCCAGGAGCCCCACGAGCGGGGGCTGGACCCCGCACAGGACGAGCCGGCCCCCGTGCGCGGCCAGGCTCGCCGCGTACCGGTCGAGCAGCTTGAGGACCGCAGAGGACGGCACGTCGGGCAGGGTCCGTACGACGAGGACGAGGACGGCGGGCCCGGCAGTGTCCGGCCGGGGCAGCCGGCTCTCGATCCGGGGCAGCTCGGCGAAGAAGGAGGTGCCCGCGTAGTCGAGGACCGTCACCTCGCCCGGCGTCAGCCGCTCGGGCGGTTCGGCCGTGTGCCACCGTCCGTCGGGTGCCCGCCACAGCGCGACCAGCCTGCTCTGCCGGGCCGCCTGTACGCAGAACAGGAGCAGGGACAGTACGGCTCCGAGGACGATGGCCTGCTGGAGCGGGAGCTGGGTGGTGGCGAGGAAGGTCAGGATCATCGCGGCCGACGACAGGCGCGAGGTGCGGAGCACCAGCAGGATGTCGTGGCGCTTCCCCCAGATCAGTTCGCCGCCGACGACGAGGATCAGCCCGCCGATGACGGGCATCGGGATGCGTTCGGCGAGCAGGGCACAGACCAGGACGATCAGGGCGAGCAGGACGCCGGAGAAGATGCCGGCCCAGCGGGTGCGGGCCCCGGCGGAGACGGCGACACCCGTACGGGAGAGGGAGCCGCCGGAGGGCAGCGACTGGAAGAGGCCGCCGGCGAGGTTCGCCAGGCCCTGGGCGGCGAAGTCGCCGTTGACGGAGGAACGGGAGCCGTCCGGGTTGGGTACGGACGGGCCGATGCTCGCGGCCTGGGCGAGGGCGACGAGGGCGACGGCGACCGAGCCGCCGAGCAGCTCGGGGACGACGGACAGGTCGGGCGCGGAGAAGCCGGGGAGTGAGGCCGGGATGTGGGCGATGTCGCGGACGAGCTCCACGTCCGTACCGAGAACGGCCACGGCGACGCTCGCCAGGACCATGGCGACGAGCAGGGCGACGGGTTCGAGGCGTTTCACGAGCCGGGTCGCGGCCCAGATCGCGATCGTGGCGACGGCGACGAGCGTCGCGCCGAGCGCCCAGTCGCCGATGTGGGCGATCCAGTCGCCGAGTTGGTGGAGGCGGTTGTGGCCCTGCGGCTTGTAGCCGGTCGCGTCCTTCAGTACGCCGGTGACGATCTGGAGCGCGATGCCGGTGGAGAAGCCGGTCATGACGGCGTTCGAGACGAAACTCATCACCGCCCCGAGTCGCAGCACGCCCATCAGGAGCATGACGAGCCCGGCGAGGAGCGTGAGGGTCGCGATGTTGCCGGGGTCCTTCGCGTCGAGGCCCGCGTCGGACAGGACGCTCTGGGAGGTGAGGGCGATGGCGCTGGTCAGGGTGGTGACCATGAGGACGGTACGGGCGGTGAGGGAGCCGACGATCGCGGGGACGACGCCAGCGTAGAGACCCGCGACCGGGTTGAAGCCGGCGAGGGCCGCGTACGCCATGCCCTCGGGGATCGAGAAGAGGCCCGTGACCAGGCCGGAGCCCACGTCCGCCGCCTTCGGCCTGCCGAGGCGGCGCCGGAGTCGGCGGACGGGTACGCGCACGCTCAGCCCGCCAGCCCGCTCACCGCGTCGCCGACGTACTTGGCGCCGAGGACGATCAGGACGGTGGTCATGATGGCCGCGTTGTGGGCGGCCATCCATGCCTTCCACTCGCCCAGCACCGTCGCCGACTTCTGTCCGCCGAGGAGGTAGACGCCGAGCGGCAGCAGGGTGCACAGGGACGCGATCAGCACCATCAGGACGGCGGCGACCGTCTTGCCGCCGGTCGAGGCCGTACTCGCGGCGATGGAGACGGCGCCGCCGACCGCCAGGGCCAGGTTCTTGGGGTTGGCGACGGCGAGGACGGCGGCGAATCCGGTGGATTTGCCCGGGGTGAAGGTGTCGATCGCCTTCATCCAGCCGGGCGGCTCGGCCGGGTGCCCCTCCCTCGGCCGGTCCTTCCACTGTTTGCCGCCCATGAGCAGGAACAGCACGCCGAGCCCCAGCTTCAGCCACAGCGTCCAGGAGGCCGGGCCGTCGTCGCCGGAGGCGTCGCCGCCCGATCCGGCGAGGACGACGACCGTGACGAGCACCGCGAGCGAGACCACCCAGCCCGCCGTGAGGCGATGCCGTTGACCCTGCCCTTGGGGGTCGCCAGCATGAGGATCACGACGATCAGCGGCACGGGGCTGATGGCGATGCCGACCGCGGAGGCGAGCATCTGCCCGATGGCGTCTCCCACCGCGGGCTCACCCCCTCGCCGCGATGAGCGGCAGCTCGTAGGTGCCACGGCTGTCGGTGGCACGGCTGTCGGTGGCACGGCTGTCGGCGCTGCTCGGGCTGGTCCGGCTCAGCTCCGCCACGTCACCCCTCCTCACCCAAAGCGCATATTTCGCTCAAAAATGCCACGCGGCCTGGCAGGGCGCATCTGCAGACGCTGTAGACGCCGTCCCGGCACCGAGCTCAGGGGCGCGCGGGTTGACGGGCGAAGGCTTCCGCACCCTGGGCCTGGGCGCCTGCGCAAGGGGGCGATCGCCACCGTGTGGCTCGCCCGGCCGCCGAGGCGCATTCTTGATGACGAGACCCCCGGTACGAGCCCGGGTCCCGGGTCCGGCTGACTCCGGCCGCCGACGCGGCGCCGTGCGGACCGGCGCCGGCCCCGAGCGGCCTCGGCGCCCGCCCCCTCGTACGCCAGTGCCGGACGAGGGTTCCGCAGCCCGCCCGGTGGGAGGCGACTGGATGACAGCCGGACAGCACGGGGATCCGGATCGCTCGGAGAGCTTCGGAGAGGGGCTGCTGGGCGGTCTCGTCGACCGGGCCCACGAGCTGCCTCCCCATCTGGTCGGGCCGGTCCTCGCCGACACGGTGGCCCGGCTGGGGGGACGGGACCCGCAGATCCTGCTCCAGGACTACGGGCAACAAGGACTGGTCCCCCTGCCCGGCGAAGGGCTGGTGGGCGGCGAACCGCAGCCCATCGACCACTCCGACGCCGGCCGGTGCTTCCTCACCTCGCGCCCGGTCGAACTCGTGCTGCCCGACGGCGTACGGGTCCTGCTGCCGTTGCTGGACGGGGGCGACCAGGCGGGCGTCCTGGCCGTCACCCTGGACGCCGTCGATGACGACGACCGCCGCCTGCTGCGCAGGGTCGCCGCTCTGATCGCCGACATGATGCGGACCAAGAACGGCCACACCGACCTCTTCTTCCGCACCCGCCGTAGCGAACCGATGAGCGTCGCCGCCGAGATCCAGTGGTCGCTGCTGCCGCCGCTGTCGATGGTGACGCCGCGCGTCGCCGTCGCCGGCGTCCTGGAACCCGCATACGACGTGGCGGGCGACAGCTTCGACTACGCCCTGAACGGGGACACCTTCCACCTCGCCATGATCGACGCCATGGGCCACGGCCTGGACGCGGCCACGATGGCCACCGTGGCCATCGGCGCGTACCGGCACGCCCGCCGGATCAGCATCGAGCTGTCCGAGATCTATCTCTTCATGGACCGGGCCGTGGCCGAGCAGTTCGAGCCCGACCACTTCGTGACCGCGCAGATGATGCGGCTGGACACCGACACGGGACACCTCCAGTGGGTCAACGCGGGACATCCCGCCCCCATGCTGATCCGCCGGCACCGCGTCGTACGCCGCCTGGACAGCCCCACGACCCTTCCCGTCGGCTTCGGAGGAGCCCAGCCGCAGGTCAGCGGCGTGACGCTCGAACCGGGGGATCGCGTCCTCTGGTTCACCGACGGGCTGATCGAGGAACACGAGAGCGGGCAGGAGGAATTCGGCGAGGACCAGCTGATCGACTGGGTGAATCAGCTGGAGAAGGCTGACCGCGGGGTCCGCGCGGTGGCACGGGACCTCTCCCACACGCTCAAGCGGGCACGCGGCGAGGCCACTTCGGACGACGCCACGCTCGTCGTGGTCGAGTGGCGCGGCTGACTCGGTCATCGAGGCCGTCCGGGACGGGGCCAGGGACGTGCCGTGAGGTGGAGGTGGCGGTACGGGCGACCGGATGTCACCTGGTCAGAAACGCTCGTCCGGCCACCGGGCGGAGTAGGCTCGAATTACCGGGAGTAACTCGAGCACCCGCTCCCACGCGGACGTCGTTTCCGGCGATCAAGACACTGGGCCGCCCTGCAGGGCGGCCCGGAGACGGGTCCGCGATCATGACCGCCACCCTCGCACCCCCGCTTTCGGCGCGCCTCTCGCTGACGCCGAAGACCACACTCGCCGGCCTCCTGGACGGCGCCTGGTGGCCTCGGTCGCGTGACCTCACCACCGAACTTCCGCCCCTGGTCGACGCGTTGGAGGAGCGCTGGGGACGCATCACACGCGTCGCGGTGAACCCCGCCCGTTGGCCCGTCGTCCCGCACAAGGTCGCCGTCACCGGGCACATCGTGCATGTCGGCTGGTTCACCGAACAGGACCCCGACAAGATGATCCTGCTCTCCTACACCGTCGGCCGCTGCGACCTGCTGGTGATCCCGTCCGAGACCGAACCCGCCGCAGCCGCCCGGCTCATGGCCGCCGCCGCCACCCCCGGCAACCTCCACACCGCCGGAGTCCTGATGTCCGACGAGGCCGCGACCGGCCGCCGCGTGCGGGACGCCCGGAGCAGTGAGAACGCCTGGGAGACCGACGGCGGGTCCGCTCCGCCGCCGCGCAGGCACCCGGTCGTCGGAGCGGCCGCCCTGCCGCCGCGCCGGCACCCGGTCGTCGGAGCACGAATGATCCTGATCCGCGGGAACCCGCGGAGGTGACGTCATGGAGACCTTGATCGCACTCGCGGCAGCCGCCGTGCTGATCGCGCTCGGCATGCGCCTCATCCACCGGCTCAACGCCCAGCACGACGCACGCATCGCGGCCCACCACTTCAGCGACCCCTACCCGGCCATCGCCCGTCCCCCCGGCCACAGCCACCACCCGCCGACCGGACAACCCGCCGGCCACCGGCTCACGGGCACCTGGCCCTGACCACCTCGGACCACTCCTCCGGCCGAGGGCCGCGGGTGGGGCACCCGACACCCGGGACAACCCACCCGCCGGCCTCTCACTCGCCCACGTCGACGAAGTGTGAGCGGCAGCGGGCCTTCGCATGAACCAAAGGACTCGATCATGGCGACACTCCGCGAGCGACAGGTCTACCGCGAACGGGTCCTGACCGCCCTCTACGAAGCCACCGAAGGCAACCGTCTCCTCGGAGTCCCGGGGCGGAAACTGCGGAACGACCTGCGCATCCCGGAGGAGGACCTGGCCGCCGCCTGCACCTACCTCGCCGGCGAGGAGCTGATCACCGTCGACTGGGAACCGGGCAACACACCCGCGATGGTCTCCCTCACCCACCAGGGAATCCGCCGCATGGAGGCCGAAGAGGAGGAACGCGGCTGAGCCGGACCGCCCGATGGCCCGCTCCGCCTCCCAGCCCGCCCGGCCTACGGTCGTACAATTGAACGTGGATCGAGCACTCTCACGTGTGACGATCCGGAAGGGCGGCCTCGGCGGAGCTAGTGCGCTGGGGCCGTTGCAACGACTGCCGCCATGAGGCCCACGCGCCCGGCGTCATGGCGTCGCCCGGTGCTGGTGACCCACCTCGCGCGCGAGGTCGAGGCCGAGGACGCGGTCGAGGAAGGCGAACGTCTCGAACCTGGCACCGGCCGGTACGTCGGCGCGCGTCGCCACGGTGGCCAGCGTGTCCAGGACGGCGGGTACGCCGAGGTCATCGGCCAGCACGTCATGGGCGTGTCGCAGCACATCGGCAGGGACCGGCCTGGACGGCTCCTGTGCCCAGTCGGCCACCTGCTGCCGCCAGTCGCCCAGCGTCCGCCGGGCCTCGTCGAGCGCGGTACCGGTGACCGTGACCGGTGTGCGGTAGGTGTGGCCGAGCAGCAGCAACCTCACGGCCAGCGGATCGGTCCCCTCCGGGGCGACGGCGTCCAGGGGCCCGGGGGCCAGGAGGTGGGCACGGTCCGGGACGTCCCCCTCCCGGGATTCCGGGCCGACCCGGCCCACCTCGACGCTGACCCCGCCGACCGTGTCCTGTGCGGCGGTCCCGTACGCGTGGACGTGCACGTCGGCAGCGGCGCAGAGCGTTCCCTGCGGATGGTGAACACCGACGGCGGGCGGGTGGACGCCGAGAGCGGACATGGCGCGCCCCAGCGCCTCGTCCTGCTCGGGCGGCAGGTCAGGCGTGGTGAGGAACGTGCGGGACTGCAGGCCGTGCAGCTCCGCCGTGCGCGCCAGTACGTCACCGACCAGGAGCACCCGCAGGTCCATCAGGCCGATCCCGGCGTCGCCGACCGGCAGATGGACGCAGATGCTCAGCAGATGACGGCGTACGGAGGGAATCTCCACGAGGTGGCCGGTGCGGGTGTCGACGATACGCAGCATGATGCGGAGGCTAGCCGTGGAACCCTCCGGCACCGGGGAGGACCTGACCAGGCGTTCGACATCGGCAGGACAGTGGGCGCGTGTCCCGTCCGCACCCTCGGCAGCGGTGACCAGTGGTGATCATCGATGAACAGCGGTGAACAGCGGTGAACAGCGGTCGCTCCGGGCGCGGCAGAGCCCTCGCCGGCCCCATCCGGCTGGAGACGAACCGCCCGGACACAAATGCGTTGCCCCCGCCACGGCCGACCGGGAAGGGTGGAGCGCGTGATCGACACGCCTGCCGGGAAACGGCTGACCCGGGTCCTGTCCGCCTTGGGGATGCCCCCGGATGTCGAAGCCGTGCCGCTGGAGAGCTACTCCAACGACGCCTGGCGCATCGGCGATCGGATCGTCCGTGTGTGCTGGCGGGGTGACATCGGCCGACTGCGACGCGAGGCGGCGGTCGTGCCGTTGCTGCCCCCGGAGATTCCCTGTCCCGAGATCCTGGCGGCCGGCGACGACGGCGAGCTGGCCTGGACGGTCACCCGTCGGATGCCCGGGCAGGGGCTGCACGCGGTCTGGCCGACCTTGGACGACGGCGAGCGCCGCAAGGCCACCGCCCAACTGGCCGACGTACTAAGGGCACTGCACACCTGGCAGCCGCCCGAGCCGGTCCGGAACCTGCTGGTGGGACACCTGCACTCCCGGCCGACGGGCCCGGAGGCCCTCGTGGGCGCCGACCTGTGTCCGCTGCCGGTGGAACGCGCCCAGGCCCTGGCCGCTCATGCCTCGCCGACGCCCGGCCTCGGCCTCGTCGCCGCCAGACTCGCCGAGCTGGCCGGCCTCGATCCGTACCTGGAGGAGCCGCAGGGCGTCGTGCACGGCGACCTGCACTTCGCGAACCTGCTCTGGGACAAGGGCCGGATCACCGCGGTCCTCGACTTCGAATGGGTCCGCCTCGGGCCGCCCGATCTGGACCTGCTCTCCCTTCTCCGCTCGGTCGACTGGGCCGGGTCCGGCGACGCCGAACTCCTGTCCCCGCAGGAGATGACGCGGCTCCTCGGCCGACTGGCCGCCGATTACCCGGAGCTCTTCGCCCATACCGATCTGGCCCATCGCCTGTGGCTGTACCAGCTCGCCTACACCGTCCGCGAGCTGTACACGTGGCCCCCGGCCATGCCGGACGAGACAGCGCCCGACCACCCCGTGAACAGCCTGCCCCGCTTCGGCCAGGGCCCCGACCACCTGCACGGGCTGCTCACCCCGCCCCACGGCGACCGACGTCCCGGGTGACCTGCTCAGGGGGCGGTGAACGCGAATCGCCGGGCAGCCTCCGCAGGCGTGACCCGCTGCCCTCGCCCGGGGACGTCGTAGACGAACACCGCGCCTTCCGCCCACAGTCGGGCGCTGCTCGCGTCCCGGCTCATGACCGCGGCGTAGGCGCTGACATCAGCGGCGGAGATGTCCTTCCCCGCCGGCCGGCGGTCCGACGAGTACGACAAGTCCTGTGGGGATCACCATCGGCTCGACGCTCATGACGCCCGGCCTGACAGGGAGGTCAGGATTGCGCGGGCCGCGGCCATGAAAGCGGCCTTGTGCTCCTCCAGGTGCTCGTTGACCTCGGTGTCGCCTATCTCGCGCCATACCGCCTGGTTGAGCGCGCGACCGTACGCATGGACAGGGGCGTGCAGGCCCGGATCGCAGAGCAGCACGAGGTGCCGTTCAGCGACCCACAGGGTGGTCATGGCGGCGGCGGCGGTTCCACTCCAGCCGTCCTCACCGCCCCATGATTCAGGGCGGCTGTAGGCCGCTCGTTCGGCTTCCTGGGCGCACGCGATGAAGTCCTTGATCGCCTGGAGCTGTTCGGCCCGGCGCGCCTCGTCGGTGTCAGCCCTCCGCCGTCGCTCCTCCGACCGTTCCGCGGACCGCAGGGTCGCGCGCTGGGAGATCGCCGTCAGACCACCGCCGAGCGCGACACCCGTGAGCGAGAGGACCGAAGTCCACACCTCCGAAGCCATGGCTGCCCTGCCTTCCTTGCGACAAGTCCCGACGACAAGCCCCTCCGACGACGCCTTACGCCAACTCCTTGCGCATCAACGTGCACATGGTCTCGTACCGGCGGATCGAGCCGTCCGGGCCCTCCGCGTCCCAGGCGTCGGGTTCACGGCCGTAGGCCACGTACCCCAGTCGCTCGTACAGTGCCCGGGCCCGTGAATTGCTCTCCTCCACCCCGAGCTCCGCCCGCCGCAGGCCGCGTGCCCTGATGCGGTCCTCCGCGGCCCGGATGAGGACGGTGCCCAGACCGCAGGACTGCAGGGCCGGAAGTACGCCGAGCTGCCACAACGTGCCCGCACCGGCCGCGACCTGATAGTCGACGCCGCCGATGGCCACCGGCAGACCGGCCGGGGTGCAGACGGCCAGGTAGTCCACCTCTCCGGCAGCCGCGCGGTCCAGCTCGCGTGCCACGTGGACCAGGTGGGTGGCTGAGCCCGACCAGGTACAGGCCGGCAGGTCGGCGGACGTCAGATCACGGACGAGGACGGGTACGACGACCTCGGCCGCCCCAGCGTGCAACAGGCTCATGCGGCCATCCCAGCAGTCCGGCGAACGCCCGCACCAGTGGATTTCGGCGCAGGACCTCACCCGGTGCACGTTGTCTCCCTGCCGTTCCCGGCCCGCGGCTCCTAGGATCGCGAGCATGGCCTTGATCATGAGTGACGTGGACCGGTTCGAGACTGCCAGGCCCCGGCTGGAGGCCATCGCCTACCGGCTGCTCGGCTCGTCGAGCGAGGCGGAGGACGCCGTACAGGAGACGTTCCTGCGCTGGCAGGCGGCTGACGTCGAGCGGATCGAGGTGCCCGAGGCCTGGCTGACGAAGGTCCTCACCAACTTGTGCCGCAACATGCTCACTTCGGCCCGCGCCCGGCGCGAGACGTACGTGGGGAGGTGGCTCCCCGAGCCGCTGCTCGCCGGGGACCCGATGCTCGGCCCGGCCGACACCGCCGAGCAGCGCGAGTCGGTGTCGTACGCCGTCCTCGTCCTGCTGGAGCGCCTGTCGCCCAACGAGCGGGCGGCGTACGTGCTGCGCGAGGCCTTCGGGTACCCGCACCGGGAGATCGCCGAGATCCTGGACATCACCGAAGCCGCCTGCCAGCAGATCTATCACCGGGCCAAGAAGCACATCGCGGACGGCAGGGCGCGCACCGAGATCGACGACGCCGCCGCCCGGAGAATCGTCGAGGAGTTCCTGGCAGCGGCGACCACCGGCCGTACCGAACCCCTCGTACGCCTGCTCACTCAGGACGCCGTCTCGGTCGGCGACGGCGGCGGCAAGGTCCCGGCCCGCGCGAAGGCGTTCGAGGGGGCGCTCGCGGTCGCCACGTTCATGCGCGGACTGTTCAAGCCCAGCGCGGCCAAGCGGGCCCATGTCGGCGGGGCGCCGGACATCTACGCCACGACCGCGAACGGCGGGCCCGCCATCGTGGCGGCCGTGGACGGCCGGGTCGTCGCGATCACCTGCCTGGAGGTCACCTCGGAGGGAATCGCCGCGGTCCGCCACCAGGTCAACCCCGACAAGCTCGTCCGCGCGACCGAGCAGTGGGCCGCCGCGGACCACGGGGAGGCCCCGCTCTACACCCTCTGAAGAGGCGTGACGCAGGTCACATTCCGATCCTGTCAGGGAACGGGGGGCTGTCCGGTTCAAGGGGGGAAAGCACGCCGGACAACGGCGGCCCCGCCCAGACAGGAGCACGGACATGCAGCACCGCATCGTCGTCCTCGGAGCCGGCTACACCGGAGCCGTCACCGCCGGCCGCCTCGCCAAGCGGCTGCACCACGAGGACGTCACCATCACCCTCGTCAACCCCGAGCCCGACTTCGTCGAGCGCGTCCGGCTGCACCAGCTCGCGGCCGGCCAGGACCTCAGGCCCCGCCCGTTCGGCGAGATGTTCGCCGGCACGGGCGTGGAGCTGAAGCTCGCGAAGGTCACCGCCGTGGACGTGGACCGCAAGACGGTGACGGTCGCCACCGCGAACGGCCCCGAGCGGGAGCAACTGGAGTACGACACCCTGGTCTACGCCCTCGGCAGCGGCTGGAACGACGGGGGCGTCCCCGGCACCGCCGAACACGCCCACGAGATCTCCGGCCGCCCCGGTGCCCTCCGGCTCCGCGACCGCCTGGCCGCCCTGGACGCCGGCCGGCCCGTGGTCGTGGTCGGCGGCGGCCTGACAGGCCTGGAGGCCGCGACCGAGATCGCCGAGGCCCGCCCGGACCTCGACGTCGCCCTGGCCGCCCGCGGCACCCTCGGCGACTGGCTCTCGGAGAAGGGCCGCGCCCACCTGCGGAAGGTGGTGGACAAGCTCGGCATCACGGTCCACGAACACACCGCGGTCGACACCGTGGAGGCGCACGGCGTGACGACCGCCGACGGCCGGACCATCCCCGCCGAGGTCACGGTCTGGACCACCGGCTTCGCCGTCCACCCGATCGCCCGGGCCACCGCCCTGGAGGTCACCGACCGCGGCCAGATCGTGGTCGACACCACGATGCGCTCGGTCTCCCACCCGGACGTGTACGCCGTGGGCGACGCGGCGATGGCGATGGGCCCGGGCGACAAGCCGCTCCGCATGTCCTGCGCCTCGGGCATCCCCATGGCCTGGCTGGCCGCCGACACCCTCGCCGCCCGCCTCGCCGACACCGAGGCGCCCCAGGTCTCCATCCGCTATTCCCAGCAGTGCATCTCCCTCGGCCGCAAGGAGGGCCTGATCCAGTTCGTCACCGCCGACGACCAAGCGGTCGAGAAGGCCCTGACGGGCCGCGTGGCCGCCCTCTACAAGGAGCTGATCTGCAAGGGCGCGGCCTGGGGCGTCGCCAAGCCGACCCTGGGCATGCCGTCCCGGCGCCGGCGTGTCGTACGGCAGGAGACCGGGAGCCGCGCCCGGGCGGGGGCCACGGCCTGACCGCGCCACGGCCGAACTGCGGCTGTCGGCGGACGTGGTGCGCTGCGCAGGGGACCTGGGCGGCCGTGACGCCGGGACACGGGCCCTCAGCGCACCGCGTGGCCGCCCGAAGTGCCACCCCGGCCCCCGACCGCGCACCATGACCGACCATGACCACCGACGCAAGGGAGCCGACGAGCATGCGCGTACGCCTCTTCCAGGGCCTGGCCCTCCTCTCCACCGGGCTCCTCGCGGGCGCCTTCGGCTACGGTGCGGCCAACCTCGTGCCGACCTTCGACGCGGTACCGCTCGACATACGGCTGTCGTTCCACGCCGAGCTGATGAAGATGAACGGCATCACCATGCAGGCGGCGATGGGCGCGTCGATCCTCAGCTCGCTGACTCTCGCCGCCCTGACACACGGCCGCACCCGGCTGCTCGCGGGGGCGGCCGGCCTGCTGGCGCTCGCCTCGTTCCTGGTCACCCGGTTGGGCAACGTCCCGATCAACGGCCGCATCAAGGAATGGGCTAGCACGTCGGCCCCGGCCGATCACGCGGAGATCCTGGACCGCTGGGAGATGTTCAACAACATCCGCACGGTCGCCGCCGTCATCGCGTTCGCGCTTCTGATCTTCCTCACCCTGAGGCTCCCGGCGGCATCCGAGCCGGGCCGCTGAGCGCCACCTCGCAGGCGGTGTCCGTGAAGGCGCGTATCCGGGCGTTCTCCGCGCCCGTCGGCCAGAGGAATCCGTACTCGATGGGCGTCGCGTCGCTGAAGGGGACCCACTCCACGTCCGGCCGCGCGTAGTAGCGCTGCGCGGCCTCGCTGGCGCACGAGACGCCCTTGCCCCGGCCGACGAGGTTCAGCACCTCGGTCCAGTACGTGGTGGCGGGCGCGTGCGCAATGGGCAGCCCGCTCGGAGTGTGCCGCGGGTAGTGGTAGTCCAGCCAGTACTGCGGTACGGCCCCGGCGACGGCGAGGAGGGTCGCCTCCGCCAGGTCCTCCAGGGACACGGACGCGCGCCGCGTGAAGGGGTGGCCGAGGGGGACCATCAGCATGCGGGACTCACGGAGCACGACGGGGCCGAGGGTGAGATCGGGTTCCTCCACCGGGCGCTCGGTCACCTGGAGATCGAGCCGGCCGCTCCTGATCGGACCGAACGGATCGGAGATCTGCACCTCGTGGATCTCGACCTCGCAGTCCGGATGGCGGGAGCGGAACACGTCGATGGCCTTCAGGAGGATCTCGGCGACCATGGCGCTCGAATAGCCGACGTGGAGCACGCCCCTGATGTCCCGTCCGGCGGCCATCGCCCGGTCGACGGCTCGCCGCAACTGCTCCTGGGCGGGGAGCAGATCGTCCCGCAGCTGACGGCCCGTCGGGGTCAGGGCGACATGGCGGCTGGTGCGCGTGAACAGCGGCACGCCGAGGCGGCGCTCCAGCTTCTTGACGGTCTGGCTGACCCGCCCCTGCGCCAGTCCGAGACGCTCGGAGGTGCGCCTGAAGTGCAACTCCTCGGCCAGCGTGAGGAAAACCTCGATCTCGTGGCGCTCCACCGCCGACCTCCCTCGTGAGTTCACCGGTGAGTTCACCGCTGACTTCATCGGTGACTTCATCGGTGAGTCTGGCGCACCGATCGTAGATGAGATCGATCTTGTTCGGTCCGTCGGTCCGTTCGAGAGTGGGTCCATGACCAGCGTCTTCGACACCGCCCGACTCGGTGCCCTGCCCCTGCCCAACCGCCTCGTGATGGCGCCGATGACCCGCAACCGCGCCTCCGACGAAGGCGTTCCGACCTCGATCATGGCCACCTACTACGCGCAGCGCGCCTCCGCGGGCCTGATCATCGCCGAGGCCTCCACGCCGAACGCCGTGGGCCAGACGTACCCGAACATCACCGCGATCCACGACGAGGCGCACGTGGCCGGCTGGCGTCGCGTCACCGAGGCCGTGGCCGCCGCCGGCGGCCGGATGTTCCTGCAGCTGCAGCACGGCGGACGCATCGGACACCCCGACAACAGCGGCGGGTTGACGCCCGTCGCGCCCTCACCGATCGCGCTCCCCGACACGATCTTCACGCCCGGTGGACACCAGCACGCCGTCGTACCGCGCGAGATGACCCTCGACGACATCCGTACCACCGTGGCCGACTTCGCCGCCGCGGCCCGCCGCGCCGTCGACGCCGGATTCGCCGGGGTCGAGGTGCACGGCGGCAACGGCTACCTCCTCCACCAGTTCCTGGCGTCGGGCACCAACCACCGCACCGACGCCTACGGCGGCACGGTGGCCGGCCGCATCCGATTCGTGCGGGAGGTGGTCGAGGCCGTCGCCGAGGCGATCGGCCCCGACCGGGTGGGTCTGCGCATCGCCCCCGGCGTCACCGCCAACGGCATGCACGAGGACGACATCGAAGAGGTCTACCCGGCGCTCGTCGACGCCCTCGCCGGCACCGGCCTCGCCTATCTGCACGTCGTCCTCGCCGACCCCGACCAGCCCCTCTTCCAGCACATCCGCAAGCACTGGGCGGGCACGCTGATCGCCAACCCGGTACTGCCGTGGCCGGGACCGCTCCCCGAGGACGGCGGCAGGCACGAAGCCGAACGCCTCCTGGCCGCCGGAGCCGACCTGGTCTCCCTCGGCCGCGCCTTCCTGGCCAACCCCGACCTGGTGGAACGGCTGCGCATCGGCGCGCCGCTCAACCCCCTGCGGGACAAGGGCCTGATGTACGTGGGCGGAGAGGCCGGGTACACCGACTACCCGGCGCTGGACGACACCACCTTCTCCGACCACTGATGCCACTGGTGCACTGATCAGGTGGTGGTCCACGGCTGGAGCTTCTCCGGGTTGCGGACCGCCCAGATGTGCGTGATCCGGTCGCCCTCCAGGCCGAACGCCGCCACCGTCACGGTGGTGCCGGCGCGCTGGGCAACCAGGCCGGCGCGGCCGTTGACCGAGCGGACCAGCAGCTTCATGCCGGGCGCCATGTCGCCGATCGCGACGATGTAGCGGGCGATCTCTCCGGCACCGGTGATCGGGCGGAGTGCCGCGCCGACCAGGCCGCCGCCGTCGACGACCACCGTGGCGTCGGGGTTGAGCAGACCGACGAGGGCCGCGATGTCCTGGGCCTCCCACGCCTGCTTGAAGTCCCTGATGACCCGCGCCTGCAGGCCGGTCGGCGTCTCCGGAGGCCGGGCCGCGCGGACCCGGCGGCGGGCCGACGACGCGAGCTGCCGGCATGCCGCGGGGGTACGGCCGACGATCGCGGCCAGTTCGGTGAAGGGGTACCGGAAGACGTCGTGCAGGATGAACGCGACCCGTTCGGCCGGGGTCATGGATTCGAGGACGACGAGGAACGCCATGTCGACCGACTCGTCCAGGGCGATCCGGTCGGCGGGGTCGGTCCCGCTGTCGCCCGGCCGTCCGTTCATCCACTCCGTCGTGTCGGGCAACGGCTCCGGGACCCACTCCCCCACATAGCGCTCGCGCCGCGCCCGCGCCGAGCCGAGTACGTCGAGGCAGATGCGGCCGACCACCGTCGTCAGCCAGGCGCCGGGGGCCTCGATGGCCTCCTGCTGCCGGGGGGACATCGCGTACCAGCGGGCGAAGCCCTCCTGAACGGCGTCTTCCGCCTCGGCCAGGGAGCCGAGCAGCCGGTAGGCGACGTTGATCAACTGCCGGTACTCGCCCTCGGGCAGGTCGGGTACGGGCGCGAGCCCGGGTTCCGGTTCCGTACGGCTGCTCATGGTGGTGGCCCCCTTCGTTCGATCCGCACTCGTCATGATCGACGAGACGCGCATCACTCCATAACCCTGGTACCGCGCCTCACATTCTCCGTGGCTGCGTCGTCGGACCGTCGAGAGAGCGACCGGCAGCGGAAGGACGGGGATCATCATGGCCACGCGGACGACAGCAGGCACGGCGGCGCAGACGGTGGGATCGATGACGGCATCGGCGGCGGAGCGGCGCGGGGCCCGGTTCGCGACGTTCGTGCGCGTCTCGATCGCCCTCCAGACCGTGGGCATCTTCTTCCAGGCGGTCACGTCCGGGCTCGCGCTGTCCACGGAGTACGGGGAGACGCTGCACAGCGCCGGTGCCCGCGGCATGTACGCCGCGTCGATGCTGTACCTGCTCGCCGCGATCCTGGCGTGGCGACCGGGCGGCGCCCCGGCCCGGCCGATCCTCTACGCGACCGGGTTCCTGCTCCTCGCGTCGCTGCAGGTGATCCTGGGCATCGGGCACGTGATGGGCTTCCATATCCCGCTGGGTGTCCTGATGTTCGGTCTGAGCCTCCTCGACCTGGCCCGGGTGGCGTTCCGGCACCTCCGCCCGTCGGCGCCGGTCTCGGGCTACGCGAACTCGCCTTCCTGAGACGGGAGTCGAGCCACTCCTCGTCACACACCCCCGGTGTCCGACGGCGTCGCCGCACGGACGACGTCCGCCGCCGCGCGCGGACGTCACCGGATCAGTACGTCGTGAGGCGCGGCCCGGCATGAACGCGCCCTCCAGCAGGGCGATCACCGAGCTCGCCGTCTCGCGCGCGGCGGGCTCGGCGATGCCTCCGGCCCGGTAGAAGGCGGCGAGGCCGTCCGTCCAGCTCGCGAACACCTCGGCGGTGGCCACGCGCAGCGGTTCATGCGCACTGGCCACCTCCAGCGCGACGGTCGCGATGGGGCACGGGTCCGCGAAGTCGAGCTCTCGCAGCCTTGATATTCGTCAGGAATCGAGAAGCGGGGGCGCGCGTGCCCAACTAGCTTGTGGGCATGGACATCACCATTCACACGACCGTCCTCCCGCACGACGACCCCGACGCCTCCCTCGCCTTCTACCGCGACGCCCTCGGCTTCGAGGTGCGCAGCGACGTCGGGCAGGGCAGGACCCGCTGGATCACCGTCGGGCCCGTCGGACAGCCCGGTACGTCGATCCTGCTCGCGCCGCCCGGTGCCGACCCGGGGATCACCGAGGCCGAGCGGCGCACCATCGCCGAGATGATGGCCAAGGGCACCTACGGCTGGATCCTGCTCGCCACCCCCGATCTCGACGCCACCTTCGAGAAGGTGCAGGCCGGGGACGTCGAGGTGGTCCAGGAGCCGACCGAGCAGCCGTACGGCGTGCGCGACTGCGCCTTCCGTGATCCCGCGGGCAACCTCGTACGCGTCCAGGAGCTCCGCTGAAAGGATTCCCCTCATGTGTCATCCTGCGTGGATGAGCGCACTGACCGAGGCGCAGCGCCTGAGTGATCTGGCGCGGTTGCGCCGCGTTCGCGACCGGATCGACCGGGAGTACGCACAGCCGCTGGACGTCGAGGCACTCGCCCGAGGCGTGAACATGTCGGCGGGGCACCTCAGCCGCCAGTTCCGGCAGGCCTACGGCGAGTCCCCGTACTCCTACCTCATGACGCGCCGCATCGAGCGCGCCATGGCCCTGCTCCAGCAGGGCGAGCTGAGTGTCACCGACGTCTGCTTCACGGTCGGCGGCTCCTCGCTCGGCACGTTCAGCACCCGCTTCACCGAGCTCGTCGGCGTACCGCCCAGCGTCTACAAGCGCCAGGTCGCCGACGGCGAGGCCGGGCTGCCCTCGTGCGTGGCGAAGCAGGTCACCCGACCGGTCAGGAATCGAGAAGCACCGGTGAGCGCCCGCAACTAGCGTGATTCTCATGAACGCCATCGCCTCCATCACCCTCGAGGTGGCCGACCTCCCGGCCGCCGACCGCTTCTACACCGCCTCCGGTCTCGGCGCCCATGTGCGTCTGCGGGCCGCGGACGCGCCGACCAGCGGCTTCCGCGGGTTCTCGCTGTCGCTCACGGTGGACCGGCCGGCCGACGTCCGGCACTTCGTGGACGCCGCGCTCGCCGCCGGCGCCACCTCGCTCAAGCCCGCCTCGAAGTCCTTCTGGGGCTACGGCGGCGTGTTCCGGGCGCCGGACGGGACCATCTGGAAGGTCGCCACCTCGAACAAGAAGGACGCCGGCCCGGCCACCGGCCGCGTCGACGCGTTCGTCCTCCTCATCGGGGCCACGGACGTCGCCGCGAGCAGGACGTTCTACGTCGAGCACGGCCTCACCGTCGCGAAGAGCTTCGGCCGCAAGTACGTCGAGTTCGCCGCCGCCGAGGACAGCCCGGTCAAGCTCGCCCTGTACGGGCGTCGCGCCCTCGCGAAGGACGTCGGCGTCCCCGTCGACGGCGAGGGGTCCCACCGGATCGTGCTCGGCGGCGAGGGCACCGGCGCCTTCACCGACCCGGACGGGTTCGCCTGGGAGGCGGCCTCCGTGGCCGCCACCTCCTGACCCGTACGCCGCGAACGACGTACCCGTAACCCCTGCACGTACCCGTACCCCCGCCCACACCTGCACCCGTACGCAGGAGCAGTCCCCATCCCGCCTTGTGAGAGGAAACCCCGTCATGTCGAACACGCGGTCGTCCGCCAAGAGCCCCGGCACCGGCAAGAGCGGCGAGAAGTACGACGGCTTCACCGAGGACGAGCGGGACGCGATGAAGCAGCGCGCCGCGGAGCTCAAGAGCTCCGCGCAGCGCGGGTCGCGGTCGGCCAAGACCGACGGGGAGGCCGACGTCCGCGCGAAGATCGCCGAGATGACGGACACCGACCGCGCCCTCGCCGAGCGGCTCCACGAGATCGTCAAGGAGCACGCGCCGGGCCTCGCGCCGAAGACCTGGTACGGGATGCCCGCGTACGCCAAGGACGGCAAGGTCGTCTGCTTCTTCCAGAGCGCGCAGAAGTTCAAGACCCGGTACGCCACGCTCGGCTTCAGCGACCTGGCGCAGCTCGACGAGGGCACCATGTGGGCCACCAGCTACGCCCTGACGGAGCTCACCGCCGCCGACGAGGCCCGGATCGCCGCGCTCATCGCGCAGGCCGCCGGCTGACACCACCGGCGCGCGGGCGGTGTCAGCGGCTCGGCGTCGCAGCCGCCACGGCGAGTTCCGACGACCCCGCCGAGCTGCGGACGCCGGGCTTCCGCTGCGATGGCGGAACGGGCGGCGCAGGCAGGGGTGTTGAGCAGGGCCGCCGATGGCGGGCCTTCCTCGTGGTGGGAGCGGGTCGCGGGGGTGTCGCTGTGACGACCGCCCCCGGGAGACCCGGCCATCCGCTCGGAAATGTGACCTGAGTCACGGGACTGAGGCCCCGTCGAAGTCCCGTGGAAGTCCTGCCGAGGGCCCGTCGGGGCCCTCCCGACCGCTGCTCCGCGCGGTCGCAAATCCGAGATCGCCCCCGCGAGAATTCGAAGCTACGCGCGGTGAAAATTTGTCATGTAAACACACGGGATGCGACAGGGCGAAATCTTCACCCCGCACTCTCCGCCCCATCGTGCTACTGTCGATATCAGTTGCAGTTGTGGGTCCCGAACGTACGAGTGCCCTCCCGGTTTATCCGGCGCTGGGCACCCTTTTTCATTTCCGGGCTTTTTCCGGACGGGGCGATCATCGCAGCGACACGGAGCACACACAGTGTGGGCTCCGAGCACTGCCCCGAAGGAGAATTTGGCATGGCGACTGGCACCGTGAAGTGGTTCAACTCGGAAAAGGGCTTCGGCTTCATCGAGCAGGACGGTGGCGGCCCCGACGTCTTCGCCCACTACTCGAACATCGCCTCCTCCGGCTTCCGTGAGCTGCAGGAAGGCCAGAAGGTGAGCTTCGACATCGCGCAGGGCCAGAAGGGCCCGACCGCCGAGAACATCGTCCCCGCCTGACACCCGGCGCTGACGCGTAGCACAAGCTGACGAGCTGAGGCCCGCACCTTTGGGGTGCGGGCCTCAGCTCTTTGCAACCCTGAGTACCTCTCAGCACCTCGCAGTACCCTTCAGCACCCCTCATCGGCTGCGGGAATTTCCTGGCCGGCCCCCTTCTGGACCACTTCTCCGCAGGAGTCACCATGCGCTGTGTCATCGCCCGCTTCCCGTTCGAGCTGACCAAAGCCGGCGTGCTCGAATCGATGAAGGGCGTCAAGCCCGAGCCCGCCATCGGTGACGTCGTCGTCATCGGGCGCCGCCAGTACCCCGTGAAGCAGGTGGGTGAGGTCGTCACCCGCCAGGACCGCCGTGACTTCAGCGCCGGCGAGGTCGTGCGGGCCATGACCAAGCTCGGCTTCACCTGCCTCACGGTCACCGCCGAGGAGCAGTCCTCGCCCTCCGAGACGACCTTCTGAGCTTCTGACGCCCGACCGTCGGCGTGGCCCACAGGGCCAACGGGGGCACCGCGGTCACAGGACTCGGGGGAGTCGGCCGGTTCAGTGGTCGAAGTAGCTGAAGTCGCCCACCGTCCAGGCGCTGACGTCCTCGAGGGCGACCCGGTACATCCCGCCGGTCTCCGGGATGCCCACCGTGCCCTGGAGGATCCGGGCGAGGTGGAAGTGCAGGTGGGTGGGTGGACCGCCCTTGGGTTCCGAGGGGCTGAAGATGCCGGAGAACTCGCCCAGGCGGGTGGAATCCGTCAGGACCTCCGACACGCGCTGTCGCCACAGGGCTTCCGGGGCCAGTCGACCGGTCAGGACCGCACCCCCCACGACCACCGTCAGGGACATCTGATTGCTCTGCCCGGACTCCACCGTGGCGGCAATGTCAACGAGCAGCTCGTCAGGCTTCGACATGGAAGTCGATTCTAGGCGGCAGCCGGGCCCCGCAGCCGTACCCGTGCTCGATCCCCGCTACAGCGGCGCCGTGTCGTCCGCCGGGAACGCCGGGCCGTGGCCCGGGACGATCACGTCGGCCGTGGCCAGGACGCGGAGGCGGGAGTCCTTGAGGACCGTGTGGTCGGGGGCCACCGGGTCCTCCACCGGGCCGTTCGGCCGCCACCACAGGTCGCCCACGAAGGCGACGACGCCCGCGTCGGTGCCCGCGAGGAGGGTGATGTCCTCGGGGCTGTGGCCGGGGGTACGGATCAGCCGCAGCGACGGGGCCAGCTCGTGGCCCTCCGCGTCGCGGTCGGTCCACTGGTCGTTCTCGTAGATCGCCTTGTGATCGTGGACACGGGCCCGGCCGAAGAGGCCGACGTTCATGGTGTTGTCGGGGTGGTGGTGGCTGAGGACCACGTCGGTGATGTCGTCGGGGCCGAGGCCGAGCGCGGCGAGCGGTCCGAGGATCCGGTCGCGGCTCGCCACCATGCCGGGGTCGACGATCACATGCCGGTCGCCGTCCCGCACGTACGAGACGGTGGCGGCGACCCCGGGGCCGGTGGAGAGCGTGTATCCGGTGGTCAGGATCGTGTAGGTGGCGGTGCGGCCGCTCGGTGCGTCGTCGTGGTGTGTCATGCCCCCAAGTCTCCTGTGCGGCCCGTCCCTTCACGAGTGGCCGCACTGCCACTGATCGCGGGAATCGTGCCATCGTCGTGCCAGCGCCATCGAAGCCACCTGCGATCCCGCCTGAGGTCCCTCCGCGATCCCAGGCGCGACCCCGCTCTCGATCCCGCCTGAGGTCGCGCCTGCGATCCTCCGCGATCCCACGCGTGATCACGCCCGCGACCCCGTGCCAGACTCGGCCCCATGCCGCCCTTCGTCACCGTCGCCGCCTACGCCCCGCACGGGGTCGGCATGCTCGGCGCCGGCATCGTCTCCGAGGTGTTCGACGCGCGCGGCGGAGGACTCCCGCTCTTCGACTTCGCGCTCTGCACCGACCGGCCGGGCACGGTCCGCACCGACGTCGGGCTGCCACTCGTCGTCGAGCACGGTCTGGACCGGCTGGCCGGGGCCGACCTGGTCATCGCACTGCCCTGGGCGGAGTTCCGCACTCCCCCGGGACCCGCCGTGCTCGACGCGCTGACCTCGGCACACGCGCGCGGGGCACTGGTCGCGGCCCACTGCGTCGGCGCGTTCGCGCTCGCCGCGGCCGGCCTGCTCGACGGACGGCGGGCCACCACGCACTGGCGGTTCGCCGGACTGCTGGCCGAACGCCACCCGGACGTCACCGTCGAACCCGACGCCCTCTACGTCGACCAGGGCCCGGTCGTCACGGGCGCGGGCGCCGCCGCGGGCTTCGACCTGTGCCTGCACCTGCTGCGCCGGGAGTACGGGGCCACCACCGCCAACGCCATCGCCCGGGACCTGGTGCTCCCCTCCCACCGGGACGGCGGCCAGGCCCAGTACCTCGCCACGCCCGTACCCGAGGACAACCGGGACGAGCGGCTCACCGACGTCCTCGCCTGGGCCCGGGAGCATCTCCACGAGCCGCTCCCCGTCGCGGAGCTGGCGCGCAGGGCGCTGATGAGCCGCCGCTCCTTCGCACGCCGTTTCGCCGCCTCCACGGGCACCACCCCGCACGCGTGGCTGCTCTCCCTGCGCCTGAGCCGGGCGGAGGAGCTCCTGGAGACCACGGACCTCCCGGTCGAGGAGATCGCCCGCGCGGTCGGTTTCGGGAGCGCGGCGGTGCTCCGCGCCCAGTTCGTACGCCGCCGGGGTGTCCCGCCCCGGTCGTACCGCCGCTCCTTCTCCCGTACGCCCTGACGCTCGGGGGAGGTCGGATCCCGATCGGTCCGCTGCTCCTCCGGCTCCGCCAGGAGCGCGGTCACCGCCCTGGGCAGGGCATCAGGGCGTACGCGATCATGCCGTCATGAAGCTGCGCTGCGCCGTACTCGACGACTACCAGGGCGTCGCCCTGACCTCCGCCGACTGGAGCCCGCTCGCCGGCCGCGTGGACGTCCGCGTCCTGCGCGAGCACCTCACCGACCGGGACGCGCTCGTCGCCGCCGTCGAGGACTGCGAGATCCTCGTCGTCATGCGGGAACGGACACCCGTCGACGCCGGCCTCCTGGCCCGGCTCCCCCGGCTCCGGCTCCTGATCACCTCCGGGATGCGCAACGCCTCCGTCGACGTCGCCGCCGCACGCGCGCGCGGTGTCACCGTCTGCGGCACCGCCAGCAGTTCCGAGCCGCCCACCGAACTCACCTGGGCCCTCCTCCTCGGCCTCGCCCGGCACGTACCGGCCGAGGCCCGGGCGCTGCGCGAGGGCGGGGCCTGGCAGTCCACCGTCGGCGCCGACCTGGCGGGCCGGACCCTGGGACTCGTCGGCCTCGGAAAGATCGGCGCCCGCGTGGCCCGGATCGGCCTCGCCTTCGGCATGGACGTGCGCGCGTGGAGCCCGAACCTGACGGAGGAGCGGGCGGCCGAGCACGGCGTACGGCTCGCGAAGGACAAGCGGGAGCTGCTCGCGGACAGCGACTTCGTCTCGCTCCACATGGTGCTCTCGGACCGCACCCGCGGCCTGGTCGGGGAGTCCGAGCTACGGGCGATGCGCCCGCGCGCGTACCTCGTCAACACGTCCCGGGCGGGGCTCGTCGACGGTGGTGCGCTGCTGCGGGCGCTGCGCGAGGGGTGGATCGCGGGGGCCGGACTCGATGTCTTCGAGACGGAGCCGCTGCCCCTGGACGACCCCCTGCGGTCGCTGCCGAACGTGCTCGCGCTGCCGCACCTCGGGTATGTGACGGAGGGGAACTACGGGCGGTACTTCGGGCAGGCGGTGGAGGACATCGAGGCCTTCCTGGCGGGTGCGCCGGTACGGGAACTGGGCTGATCCGTCCTGGCGGGTGCGCCGGTACGGGAGCTCGGCTGATCCGTCCTGGCAGGTGAGCCGGTGCGGGAACTGGGCTGATCCGTCCTGGCAGGTGAGCCGGTGCGGGAACTGGGCTGATCCGTCCGCCTGCTCGCCCTCGGCCCGGGCGCGCGCGGGCCGTGGCCCGGGCGCCCGCTACCCCAGGCTCGTCCGCGCCAGCTCCACGAACTCCTCGTCCGTCAGGCCCAGTTCGCGGGCGTCCGCCGCCGCCTCGCGGAGCCGGGAGACCAGTCGGGCGCGGTCGGGGGCGGTGACGCCGGGGACGATGAGGGCGCCGCGGCCCCGGCGGAGTTCGATCAGGCCCTCCTCGCGGAGCCGCTGGTAGCCGCGGAGGACGGTGTGGACGTTGACGCCGAGGGAGTCGGCGAGGTCCCGGGCGGCCGGGAGGCGCTCGCCGGGCGCGGCGGAGCCGTCGGCGAGGGCGCCCCGGACGCAGGCGGCGATCTGGTCGCCGAGGGGCACGGCGGAGGCCGGTTCGACACGGAAGAGCACGGTCAGACCTTCCCACGCCGTTCGGCGAGCGTGTTGAGGAGGGCGGCGGCGGTGTGCGCGTCGGGCACGGTGACCGCGAACTCGCGCCCGCTCTCCCGCCGTACGACGAGGGCCTCGCCGGAGTGCAGCACCACCCCCGTACGCCCGGCCCGGACCCGGTAGCCCCAGCCGCCGTAGTCGGCGAGCACGGCGGCCGTGTCGAGCTCCCGGACGCTCGCGCCCGCGACCTCGTCGAGCGGCACGCGCACGCGGGGCCGGGAGACGAAGGAGGGCCGGACGGTGACGCCGCGCCGGTCGACGGTGACCCGGACCCGGGCGAGGGCTAGCCCGGGCACGCCGATGACCAGGCCGAGCAGGGCGAGCAGGGCGCCGGGCCAGGGGGCGAGGACGAGGCCGACCGGGACGGCGGCGAGGGCGAGCACCGCGAGGACGGTCAGCGGCCGGGAGGCGGTGGCGCGGGTCCAGCCGGCGATCTCGCTCGCGCCGAGCGGGAGTCGGGGCGCGTCGGACGCGCTGTCGAGGGCACCTGCTGCTTCCCCGGCGGGTACGAGCCGGGTCAGCGCCCAGCCCGCGAGAGCGCACAGGGCGGCGGTCGCCGCGCCGAACGCGAGGTTGGTGAGCGGGGAGACGACCGCGGCCGGGTCGAGGGCGTCCAGGTTGTCCCGTACGAGCAGGACGAGCAGCGCTCCGGCGAAGCCGGCCGTCGCCCACGCGCCCCAGAGCGCGGTACGGCGGACGAGGACCGTCCAGCCGGTGCCGAGTCCGAGGAGCAGGGCGACGCTGATGACGGCGAACGCGGTGCGGCCGGTGAAGCCGTCCGCGCGGCCGCCGTCGCCCCCGGAGAAGTGGGTCGCGAGGGTGTCGGGGATCCGGTCGTCCCAGACGGCGAGCAGCATCAGGTAGCCGACGAGCGTGAGGCCGAACGGGAACGCGGCGAGCACGCGAAGACGGGGTGTGGCTCGGTACATGAAAACCCTCCCTTGTTCGCATCAGGATAGAACAACTTGTTCGCACTGCGCTAGAACAACTCGTCTTCCCGCCGGGATGCGGACCCCGTCCACAGGTTGTTGACTGGGCCAAATGCCGACGAAACGGGAGATCTGCATGCGCCGCCGGCCCACCACCCTCGCCGCCCTCACCGTCCTCACCGCCGCGTTCGCGACCGGCTGCGGCAGCGGCGACGACAAGCCCGACCCGATGCGCGGTCAGCAGTGGGGCCTGGACGCGCTGAAGCTCCCGGACGCCTGGAAGAACTCGAACGGCGCCGACACCGTCATCGCCGTCGTCGACACCGGCGTCGACCTCGACCACCCCGACCTCAAGGGCCGGCTCGTGGACGGCTACGACTTCGTCGACAACGACGACGAGCCCAAGGACATGAACGGCCACGGCACCCACGACACCCCGGTCCTGGTCGTCAACGCGGCCGACCAGAGCGGAAAGCCCGCCTCCTTCACCAACTTCGGTGCGCAGAACGCCGTTTCGGCCCCCGGCGTCGACATCCTGTCGACCCTGCCCACGTACACGACGAAGGAGACCCTGAAGAACACCACGGGGTACGGGAAGCTCTCCGGTACGTCGATGGCCTCGCCGTACGTCTCCGCCGTGGCCGCGCTCCTGCACCAGCAGGGCCTGGACCCGGCCGCGATCACGCGGACGATCCGCGACTCGGCCGCCAACCCGCGGAACCTGGTCAAGCTGGGCCTCGGAAACGTCGACGCGGCGGCGGCCGTGAAGGCCGCCGCCGCGAAGAACTGATCAGTGGGTGTGGTCGGTTGCGGGTGGTCGGTTGCGGACGGTCAGTCGCGGGTGTCGTCGAGGGTCGCGCGCAGCGCCTCGGCGAACTCCGCCGGAGCGCCCTGCTGGCCGAACTCGCCGCCCAGGAAGCCGCCGTGGTGGCTCGGGAAGACGGCGAGCGGGGTGCCGACGCCCTCGGCGACGGCGACCGCAGCTCGGGCGGCGAACGTGCCCTCGGACTCCTTCCCGGCCGCGACGGCGATCCGCGTCGGCGCGGCGCGCAGGGCGGTGAAGTCGGGGCGGTAGGAGGTGCAGCCGCGCATGTTCTGACCGAGCAGCGGGTCGCCGCGCGAGCCGTCGTCCTCGGCCGGCAGGCCGAACGCGGCCGGGGCCGGGGCGGGCTCCTCGGCCCAGTTCGCCGGGAACTCGCCCTTACGGCTCGTCAGCGCGAGGAACTTGGCCATCGCGGGCCCCCAGCCGTCCCGCAGATAGGTCGCGTGGACGTCCGCGCAGACCTCCAGGGCCGCCTCCCGGTCCGGGACGACCTGGGCCGTCGGGGGCTCGTGCGCGACGAGGGTGTGCACCAGGTCGCCGCGCCGGGCGACCAGGGCGAGGGCGTTCACGGCGCCGCCGCTGCTCGCGAAGACGTCCACGGGGCCGGCGCCGAGCACCTCGATCAGCCGGGCCAGGTCGTCGGCGTGCTCCTCGGGGAGCGACTCCGCCGCGCCGTCGGTGCGCTCGCTGCGGGAGACCCCGCGCGGGTCGTACGTGACGACGGTCCGGGCGGCGAAGTGGGAGGCGAGCGTCGTGAAGCCGGTGGCGTCCATCGGGGAGCCGATCAGCAGCAGGGGACGCTCGTCGGTCCCGGTGCCGGGTCGTACGTCGTAGCGCAGGGTCGCGCCGGCGGTGACCAGGGTGCGGGTGTCGGTCTCGACCATGGTGATCTCCTCGGTGGTGGGCCGTTCATGGGGGTAGACCCCCGGCCGCACCGGAACTCATCGGTCGCGCGCCCCTTCGGGCCCTCTTTTACCCGGCGTCGCAGTCGTGGTCGGCTCTACCCGGCGTCGCAGTCATGGTCGGCCGCGTCCACCACGACGCGGTCCAACAGGCCGCGCAGCACGACCTGTTCGGCTTCGGTGAGGCCGCCGAAGAGCTCGCGCTCCGCCGCGCTCACCGCCGCGTCGACCCGTTCGAGCGCCGCCGCGCCCGCCTCGGTGATCTCCACGATGTGACGGCGCCGATCGGCCGGGTCACGGCGCCGCTCGGCGAGCCCTTCCGACTCCAACTCGTTGAGGATCGCCACGAGTTGGCTGGGGTCGATCTCCATGGTGGCGGCCAGCTCCCGCTGGCTCATGGACCCGGGGGCGAGCTGCATCAGCGTCATCGCGTTCCTCGGGTGCAGTCCGGCGACGCCCAGGGCGGCGCGGATGCGCGCGCCGGTGAGCTCCCCGCGGAAGGAGAGGAGGAAGCCGAGGCGGTCGGTCGGGAGAGCTGCCATGCCGTCCACCGTAGCAACAACCCTATTGTGGAGCGAGGGAAATCGTTGATACAGTTCAACGATTAAAGCTCTCGGACCATTGGGGTACTTCCATGTTCATCGGTTATGTCGTCGTCGCGGCGCTGCTCGCCTTCGCGCTCTCCGCATCCGCCTTCCTGACCTTCACGCGCAATCCGCAGGTCGTCGGCAGCATGACCAAGCTGGACGTCCCGGACTCCTGGCTGCCACGCCTTGCGACGCTGAAGGCGGCGGGCGCGCTCGGCCTGCTCGCGGGGCTCGCCGTGCCGGCACTCGGCGGGGCGGCGGCGATCGGCGTGATCCTCTACTTCATCGGCGCCCTGATCACCCACCTGCGGGCGAAGGACTACGAGGTGGCGCCGGTCCTGGTCATCACCCTGCTGGCGATAGCCGCGCTGGTGCTGCGCACGGCCTCCGCCTGAGCCCGAGCCGCCCGGAAGGGGTGACGAGACGGACCGTCTTGCCAAGGGTCCGACCATGCTGTACTTTCGACGAAACGAGACGAGACGTCTCGTGTTGCTTTTGCTCTGTCGTCGACGTACAGGAGGCCGCCCTTGTTCCGTGTCCAACTCACCGATGTCAGCAAGCGCTACGACGACCCCTCCCTCCACGATCGGCACGGCGTCCACCACCGGACCGTGCTCGACCGGGTCTCCCTCACCGTCCGCCCCGGTGAACGCCTCGGTGTCGTCGGCGACAACGGCTCCGGGAAGTCCACCCTCCTCCGGCTCCTCGCCGGTCTCGAGCCCCCCGACAACGGCACGGTGACCGTCGAGGCCCCCGGCGGCCGCGGCCACCTCGCCCAGACCCTGGACCTTCCCCCGACCGCGACCGTCGGCGACGCCGTCGACCACGTGCTCGCGGACGTACGGGAGCTGGAGCGGGCGATCCGGGCGGCCGAGGCGGAGCTCGCCGTGACCGGTGACCTCGCCGGGTACGCGGAGCTGCTCGCCGCCCACGAGGCCCGGGGCGGGGCCGGGGCCGACCGGCGGGTCGAGACCACGCTCCGGCGGCTCGGCGAACCCGGCCCGCTCGACCGCTCCCGAACCCTCGGCACCCTCTCGGGCGGGCAGCGTTCCCGGCTCGCGCTCGCCGCCGTCCTCGCGGCCGAACCCGAACTGCTGCTGCTCGACGAGCCGACCAACGACCTCGACGACGAGGCCGTGGCCTGGCTGGAGGAGCGGCTGCGGGCCCACCGGGGCACGGTCGTCGCCGTCTCCCACGACCGGGTCTTCCTCGACCGGGTCGCCACCTCCGTCCTGGAGGTCGACGAGGACCGCCACACCGTCCGCCGCTACGGCAACGGCTACGCCGGCTATCTCGCCGGACGCGCCGCCGAACGGGCCCGTCGGCAGCGGGAGTACGAGGAGTGGAAGGCCGAACTCGCCCGGTACAGGGCCCTCGCGGACACCCACATCGACCGTTTCTCGGCCATCCCGCGCAAGGCCCCGGCCTCGTTCAGCGGGGCGGGCGCCTTCCGGGCCCGGTCACGGGCGCACGGTGCGATGAGCCGTATCCGGGCCGCCCGCGAGCGCCTCGCCCGGCTGACGGCCGACGCGGTGCCCGCGCCGCCGGAACCGCTCCGGTTCCGCGCGGACCTCGCCGGCATCGCGGCCGGGGGCGCGCCCGTCGACCTCACGGACGTACGCGTGGACGGCCGGCTGTGCCTCGACGCCCTCCACCTCGACGCGGGCGAACGGCTCCTGGTCACCGGCCCCAACGGCGCGGGGAAGAGCACGCTCCTGAAGGTGCTCGCGGGCGAACTCGCCCCGGACACGGGCACGGTGAAGGTGCCCGCCCGGGTGGGCATGCTCCGTCAGGAGACGGCCCCACCCACCGACCCCCGTACGGTGGGCGAGGCCTTCGGAGCGGACCGTACGGACGAACTGCTCGCCCTCGGTCTCTTCTCCGCCGGGGACCTGACAACCCCGGTCCGGTATCTGTCGACAGGACAGCGCCGGAAACTGGAACTGGCGCGCCTCGTCACCGAACCGGCCGATCTGCTCCTCCTCGACGAGCCGACCAACCATCTGGCCCCGGCGCTCGTGGAGGAGATCGAGGCCGCGCTCGCGTACTACCCGGGCACGCTGGTCGTGGTCACCCACGACCGGCGCCTCAGGGAGGGCTTCCGGGGCCGCCGCCTGGAACTGGCACCGGCCCCCTCCCTCATGACGATCTAGTCGTTCGGGTCGGCGTCTCCTTCGAGGTCTCCCTCGGTCTCCAGGAACACCTGGCGCAGCGCGGCAAGGGTCTCCGGGTCCGGCTTCTCCCACATGCCGCGCGACTCGGCTTCGAGGAGCCGCTCCGCGATGCCGTGCAGGGCCCACGGGTTGGCCTCCTTCAGGAAGGCCTGGTTCTCCGGGTCGAGCACGTACTCCTGGGTGAGCTTGTCGTACATCCAGTCGGCGACGACGCCCGTCGTGGCGTCGTACCCGAAGAGGTAGTCGACGGTCGCCGCCAGCTCGAACGCGCCCTTGTAGCCGTGGCGGCGCATCGCCTCGATCCAGCGCGGGTTGACCACCCGCGCGCGGAAGACCCGGGAGGTCTCCTCGACGAGCGTCCGGGTGCGGACGGTCTCGGGGCGGGTGGAGTCGCCGATGTACGCCTCGGGGGCCGTGCCCTTGAGCGCGCGGACGGTCGCCACCATGCCGCCGTGGTACTGGAAGTAGTCGTCGGAGTCGGCGATGTCGTGCTCGCGGGTGTCGGTGTTCTTCGCGGCGACCGCGATCCGCTTGTACGCCGTCTCCATCTCGGCGCGCGCCGGGCGGCCTTCGAGCCCGCGCCCGTACGCGTACCCGCCCCACACCGTGTACACCTCGGCGAGGTCCGCGTCCGTGCGCCAGTCGCGCGAGTCGATCAGCTGGAGGATGCCCGCGCCGTACGTACCGGGGCGGGAGCCGAAGATACGGGTCGTGGCGCGCCGCTCGTCGCCGTGCTCGGCGAGGTCGGCCTGCGCGTGCGCCCGGACGTAGTTCTCCTCGGCCGACTCGCCCTCCAGACCGGCGACCAGCCGTACGGCGTCGTCGAGGAGCCCGATGACGTGCGGGAACGCGTCCCGGAAGAAGCCCGAGATGCGCAGGGTGACGTCGACGCGCGGGCGGCCGAGCTCGGCGAGCGGGATCGGCTCCAGGCCGTTCACGCGGCGCGAGGCCTCGTCCCACAGCGGACGGACGCCGAGCAGGGCGAGCGCCTCGGCCACGTCGTCGCCGGCGGTGCGCATCGCGCTGGTGCCCCACAGGGAGAGGCCCACGGACGTCGGCCACTCGCCGTTGTCGGTGCGGTAGCGCTCCAGGAGGGAGTCGGCGAGCGCCTGCCCGGTCTCCCAGGCGAGCCGGGACGGCACGGCCTTCGGGTCGACCGAGTAGAAGTTCCGGCCGGTCGGCAGGACGTTGACCAGGCCGCGCAGCGGCGAGCCGGACGGGCCGGCCGGGACGAAGCCGCCGTTCAGGGCGTGCACGGCGTGCGTCAGCTCGTCGGTGGTGGCGGCCAGGCGCGGCACGACCTGCTCGCAGGCGAACCGCAGCACGGCGTGCACGTCGGAGCCGTAGGCGGCGGCCACGGTCGGGACGGAGTCCACGGACCAGTCCGCCGCCTCCATCGCCTCGACGAGCTCGCGGGCCTTCGCCTCCGCCTCGTCGGCGGTCGTGCGGGTCGCGGCCGACTCGTCGAGACCGAGGGCCTCGCGCAGACCGGGCAGCGCCTGCGTGCCGCCCCAGATCTGGCGGGCGCGCAGGATGGAGAGGACCAGGTTGACCCGGGCCTCGCCCTCCGGGGCGCCGCCGAGGACGTGCAGACCGTCGCGGATCTGGGCGTCCTTGACCTCGCACAGCCAGCCGTCGACGTGCAGCAGGAAGTCGTCGAAGCCGTCGTCCTCGGGGCGCTGCTCCAGGCCCAGGTCGTGGTCGAGCTTGGCGGCCTGGATGAGGGTCCAGATCTGGGCGCGGATCGCGGGCAGCTTCGCCGGGTCCATGGACGAGATCTGCGCGTACTCGTCGAGCAGCTGCTCAAGACGCGCGATGTCGCCGTACGAGTCGGCGCGGGCCATCGGCGGCACCAGGTGGTCGACGAGGGTCGCGTGCACGCGCCGCTTGGCCTGCGTGCCCTCGCCCGGGTCGTTGACGAGGAACGGGTAGACCAGGGGGATGTCGCCGAGGGCCGCGTCGGGGCCGCAGGCGGCGGACAGGCCGGCGTTCTTGCCGGGCAGCCACTCCAGGTTGCCGTGCTTGCCCAGGTGGACCATGGCGTCGGCGCCGAAGCCGCCGTCCTCGGCGCGGGCGGCGATCCAGCGGTAGGCGGCCAGGTAGTGGTGGGACGGCGGGAGATCGGGGTCGTGGTAGATCGCGATCGGGTTCTCGCCGAAGCCGCGCGGCGGCTGGATGAGGATCAGCAGGTTCCCGCGGCGGAGCGCGGCGAGGACGATGTCGCCCTCGGGATTGCGGGACCGGTCGAGGAACATCTCGCCGGGCGCCGGGCCCCAGTGCTCCTCCACGTGGGTCCGCAGCTCCTCGGGGAGCGTCGCGTACCAGCGCTTGTAGTCGGCGGCCGGGATGCGGACGGGGTTCTTCGCCAGCTGTTCCTCGGTGAGCCAGTCCTGGTCGTGGCCGCCGGCCTCGATGAGGGCGTAGATCAGCTCGTCGCCGTCGCCGGAGACCAGGCCCGGGAGCTCCTCGGCGGGACCGAAGTCGTACCCCTCGGCGATCAGACGGCGCAGGAGGGAGACGGCGGAGGCGGGGGTGTCCAGACCGACGGCGTTGCCGATGCGGGAGTGCTTCGTCGGGTACGCGGAGAGGACGAGTGCCAGCCTCTTCTCGGCGTTCGGGATGTGCCGGAGCCGGGCGTGCCGTACGGCGATCCCGGCGACGCGGGCCGCGCGCTCGGCATCGGCGACGTACGCGGGCAGGCCGTCCTCGTCGATCTCCTTGAAGGAGAACGGGACGGTGATGAGCCGGCCGTCGAACTCGGGGACGGCGACCTGGCTGGCGGCGTCCAGCGGGGAGAGGCCCTCGTCGTTCTCCTCCCAGGCGGCGCGCGAACCCGTCAGGCAGAGCGCCTGCAGGATCGGCACGTCGAGCGAGGCGAGCGCGCCCGCGTCCCAGGCCTCCTCGTCGCCGCCGGCCTGCGCTTCGGCGGGCTTGGTACCGCCCGCCGCGAGGACGGTGGTGACGATCGCGTCGGCGGTACGGAGGCGGTCGAGCAGCTCCGGCTCGGGGGCGCGCAGGGACGCCACGTACAGCGGGAGCGCCTGCGCTCCGGCGTCCTCGATCGCCTCGCACAGCGAGTCGACGAAGCCGGTGTTCCCGCTCATGTGGTGGGCGCGGTAGTAGAGCACCGCGATCGTCGGACCGTCGGTCGTCCGGGGCGTGCGCTCCAGCGGGCCCCAGGTGGGGGCGGCCGCCGGGGACTCGAAGCCGTGACCGGTGAGCAGGACGGTGTCGGAGAGGAAGCGGGCCAGCTGCTCCAGGTTCGCGGGGCCGCCGTGCGCGAGATAGGCGTGCGCCTCGGTGGCGACGCCGACGGGGACGGTGGACGCCTCCATCAGCTGTGCGTCGGGGGCCTGTTCGCCGCTGAGGACGACCACCGGCTTGCCGGCCGCGCGGACCGCGTCGAGGCCCTCCTCCCAGGAACGGAGGCCGCCGAGGAGGCGTACGACGACGAGCTCGGCGTCGGCCAGGAGACCGGTCAGCTCGGCGAGGGGGAGACGGGCGGGGTTGGCGAAGCGGTACTCCACCGGGCCGCCGGCCGCGCGGGCGCTGAGCAGGTCGGTGTCGGAGTGCGACAGCAGCAGAAGCATGGCGAGCGCAGGCCTTCCTCGGGGTTGTCCGCGCCCCGGGTGGTCGTATGGACGGCGGGAGTTCCTGACTCACCTGCCCGGGATCGTGCTGACGCACGGACCGGACCGGCTCACAGTGGCGGGACCGCGCCGGATTCTCACCGGGCTTCCTCCCCGGGGTCCTGGGACCCCATGCCGTCTGCATAGTAGATCGTGCGGTCGACGGGCCGGGGCGGACGGCCGAGTCGGCCGGATCACACCCGGTGGCCGCCCGGTGGCCCGTCGGTATGCTCGCCGCCATGCCGCCCACCCCGCCCCCGGTGCCCGAGCCGGGCGAACCTCGCATACGGGACCGTGGCGACGCGTGCCCCGGGGCGCTGCGCCTGCACTCCGCCGACGACGGCCGCCTCGCCCGACTCCGCCTGCCCGCAGGACGCTTGACGTCACGTCAGGTCGAGACCCTTGCGGATGCGGCGGAGACCCTCGGCGACGGACGGATCAGCATCACCTCGCGCGGCAACGCGGAGCTGCGCGGCCTCACGGACGACTGCGGGGCGGAGCTGGCGGCGCTCCTCGACGAGGCGGGCCTGCTGCCCTCCCCCACCCACGAACGCGTCCGCAACATCGTGGCCTCCCCGGCCGCGGGCCTCGACGGACTCGGCACCGCCGACGTGCAGTTGTGGGCCCGCGAGCTGGACGCGCTCCTGTGCGCCGCGCCCTGGGCGGCGGCGCTCTCCGGCCGGTTCCTCTTCGTCCTCGACGACGGGCGCGGTGACGTGGCCGGGCTCGGCGGGGATGTGACCTTGGTCGCAGTGGGTCGCGGCGAGGCGCAGCTGCACGTCGGCGGGCGAGCCGTCCGCCTCTCGGGCTCCGACGCGCCCGGCGCGGCCCTGGCGGTGGCGGGCGGGTTCCTGGCCGCGGCGCGGAAGGCCGGAACCGGGGCCTGGCGGGTCCGGGAACTCCCTGAGGGGTACGAGGTGGACGTGGCGGAGTCGGGGGTGACGGCGGAGCCCGTAGCCGCGCCGGAGCTTCCCCAAGGCCCTCCCCTCCCCCCCGGCACCCTCGGCGCCGCCGCCCTCTCCCTCCTCGCCCCGCTCGGCCGGCTCACCGCCGCCCAGCTCCGGGCGCTGCTTCCCGCCGACGAGGTACGGCTCACGCCCTGGCGCGGAGTCGTCGTGGTGGGGGCCGGCGCCGAGCGGCTGCCCGCCCTCGACGCAGCCGGGCTCATCACCCGCGCCGACTCCCCCTGGGCAGGCGTCACCGCCTGCACCGGGCGGCCCGGCTGCGCCAAGTCCCTCGCCGACGTCCGCGCGGACGCGGTCCCGGGCCCACGCCCCGACCACACCGGCCTCCCCGTGCACCCCGACCGCCCAGGCCTCTCCAGCCGCCCCGACCACACCGACCGCCCCGGCCTCCCCGTGCACTTCTCCGGGTGCGAGCGCCGCTGCGGACACCCGCACGGCGACTGGACCGACGTCCTCGCCACCGCCGGCGGCGACTACCTGGTGGACGGCGTCCCCACCCCCCGTACCGCCCTGCCCGAAGCCGTGACCGCGGCCCGTACGACGAGATGAGCGAGAGCAACAGGATGTTCGACTACGAGAAGGACGGGGCGGAGATCTACCGCCGGTCCTTTGCCACGATCCGCGCCGAGGCGGATCTGGCGGGGCTGCCCGCCGACGTCGCCCAGGTGGCGGTCCGGATGATCCACGCCTGCGGCATGACCGACCTCGTACGCGACATCGCCTGGTCGCCGCAGGTCGTCGCGAACGCCCGCGCCGCGCTCCGGACCGGTGCGCCGATCCTCTGCGACGCCCAGATGGTCGCCAGCGGTGTCACCCGGCGTCGGCTGCCCGCCGACAACGAGGTGATCTGCACGCTCTCGGACCCGTCCGTGCCGGGCCTCGCCGCCGACCTCGGCACGACGCGCTCCGCCGCCGCCCTCGAACTGTGGCGCGACCGCCTCGAAGGCTCCGTCGTCGCCATCGGCAACGCGCCGACCGCCCTCTTCCACCTCCTCCAGATGGTCGCGGAGGGAGCCGGAAAGCCCGCCGCCGTCCTCGGCATACCGGTCGGCTTCATCGGCGCCGCCGAGTCCAAGGACGCCCTGGCCGCGCAGGACCTGGGCCTCGACTACCTCGTCGTACGGGGCCGGCGCGGCGGCAGTGCGATGACGGCCGCCGCGATCAACGCGATCGCTCACGAAGCGGAGATCCAGGCATGAGCGGAACCGGCACCACCACCGGCAAGCTGTACGGCGTCGGGCTCGGCCCCGGCGACCCGAACCTGATGACCGTCGCCGCCGTGAAGGCCATCGCCGCCGCCGACGTCATCGCGTACCACTCGGCCCGCCACGGCCGTTCCATCGCCCGCTCGATCGCCGCCGAGCACCTCCGTGCGGACCACATCGAGGAACGGCTGATGTACCCGCTCACGGTGGAGACCACGGACCACCCGGGCGGCTACCGGGGCGCCCTGAACGACTTCTACGAGGAAGCCTCGGCCCGCCTCGCCGCGCACCTCGACGCGGGCCGCACGGTCGCCGTGCTCGCCGAGGGCGACCCGCTGTTCTACGGCTCGTACCAGCACATGCACAAGCGGCTCGCGCACCGCTACGACACGACCGTCATCCCCGGCGTCACCTCGGTGTCCGCCGCCGCCGCCCGGCTCGGCGAGCCGCTCTGCGAGGCGGAGGAGGTCCTCACGATCATCCCCGGCACCCTGCCGGAGGACGAGCTGACGGCCCGTCTCGCGGGCACCGACTCGGCGGTCGTGATGAAGCTCGGCCGCACCTTCCCCACCGTGAAGCGGGCCCTGGAGCGGGCCGGCCGGCTCGACGACGCCCGGTACGTGGAGCGCGCGTTCATGGCGGGCGAGCGGACCGGCGACCTCGTGGACGTCGACCCGGCGTCCGTCCCGTACTTCTCCGTCGCCGTGCTGCCCTCCCGTATCGACCGGGAACCCGCCGTACGGGAGCGGGGCGAGGTCGTCGTCGTCGGCACCGGACCGGCCGGCGCGCCCTGGCTCACCCCCGAGTCGCGCGGCGCGCTCGTCAACGCCGACGTCCTCGTCGGCTACACCACCTACCTGGACCGGGTGCCGGTGCTCCGCCCCGGGCAGATCCGGCACGGCTCGGACAACAAAGTGGAGTCCGAGCGGGCCGAGTTCGCCCTCGACCTGGCCCGGCGCGGCCACCACGTCGCCGTCGTCTCGGGCGGCGACCCGGGCGTCTTCGCGATGGCCACGGCCGTCCTGGAGGTCGCCTGCGAGCCGCAGTACGCGGACGTGCCCGTACGGGTCCTCCCCGGGGTGACCGCCGCCAACGCGGCCGCCGCCGCCGCGGGCGCCCCCCTCGGCCACGACTACGCGACGATCTCGCTCTCCGACCGGCTCAAGCCCTGGGACGTCATCGAGGCCCGGCTGCGCGCCGCGACCGCCGCCGACCTGGTCCTCGCGCTCTACAACCCGGGGTCGAAGTCCCGTACGCACCAGGTGGCGGCCGCCCGCGACCTCCTGCTCGAACTGCGCTCGCCCGAGACCCCGGTGGTCGTCGCCCGTGACGTCGGCGGCCCCGAGCAGTCGGTGCGCGTCGTGACCCTGAAGACCCTGGAGCCGTCCGAGGTCGACATGCGCACCCTGCTCCTCGTCGGCTCCTCGCAGACGCGTGCGGTCGAGCGGGCCGACGGCCGGACGATCACCTGGACGCCGCGCCGCTACGGGTGAGCCTGCCGGCTGCTACCGGCCACCACGGGTGAAGGTGCCGAGACCTTCCTGGTCCAGGTACTCGACGCGGACCGTCTTACCGTCCGGGGAGAACGTGACGCCGGTGAGCCCGACGGCGTTCTCCCCGCGCGTCGGGAAGCCGAACGTGTCGCCGTCGTAGTGGGTGAGCCGGTACGACTGGGGCTCCGGCCCCAGTCGCAGGACCAGCCCACCGTCGCCGCCCCCGGCCACGGTCAGTTCGCCGTAGTAGTCGCTGGTGTACGTCCCCGTGTAGGCGCTGTTCGCCTTCGCGGACGCGGCGTCGCCCGGCGGCTTCGCGTAGTTCGTGGGGGACCGTCCGGCGTCCGCCTGCTGCTGGTAGATGGCATCGACGAGCGGCAGCCAGTCCCGGCTCGGCCTCCCGTCCTGCGCGGTGTCGAAGAAGTCGAGGGCGACGGTGTCGGCGACGCCGACCGGCGCGCCGTTGGTGAGGACGACGATCCCGAGCTGCTCGCCCGGCAGCATCGTGACGTTGGTGTGCGCGCCGAGCGCGAACGCACCGGTGTGGGAGAGCCGCAGCCGGCCCTCGTCGTCGTACGACACGTTCCAGCCGAGGCCGTAGAAGCCGGTCCGGCCGGCCGGTGCGTGCGCCGGGGCGGCGACGGACTCGGGGTGGTGGGTGAGGTCGAGGGCGTCCTCGTCGATGATCCGGCGCCCGTCGAGCGAGCCGTTGGCGAGCTGGAGCCGCAGCCAGGTCGCCATGTCACGGGCCGAGGAGCTGACACCGCCGGCGGGGGACTGGGCGTCCGGGTCCCGTACGTACCGCGCCTTCCACGTCCCGTCGGCCTCCTTGACGTGGCCGAAGGCGCGGTCGGGGTTCGAGGCGAAGTCCCGGAAGGTGGAGCTGGTGTCGTTCATGCCGGCGGGCTTGTAGAGGGTGTCCCCGGCGAGCTTCGCCCAGGGCACGCCCTTCCCCTGCGCCACGGCCTCGGCGGCCGCCGTCACACCGAAGTTGGTGTACGCGTAGCTCGCGCGGAACGGCGCGAGGGGCTCGTACCGCAGGTGGGACAGGATGTACTCCTGGTCGTACCCGAGGTCCTCCAGGAGGTCACCGGCGTGGTCGGGAAGCCCGCTGCGGTGCGAGAAGAGGTCGGCGACCGTCACGTGCGAGGTCACCCACGGGTCCTTCAGCCCGAACTCGGGCAGTTCGGGGTTGACCGGCTTCTGCCAGCCCTCCACACCGACCGTCCCGGCGACGACGGTGGAGGCGACCGGTTTCGACACGGACGCCAGCTGGAACACGGTGTCGGCATCGACCTCGCCGGCCTTGCCGACCTCCCGCACCCCGTACCCCTTGAGGTGGACGACCTCGTCCTCGTACACGACGGCGACGGAGACCCCGGGCAGCCCGGTCCGCTTCATCAGATCCGCGACGCTCGAATCGAGCCGGCCGACGGCCCGGTCCACATCCGCCCGATCGAGCAGGGGCGGCGGGCGGCTCGGGGGTGGGAGTCGGACCGGTACCGGAGGCCATACCCAGTACGGACACGAGCCCTGCTGTGACCAGCCAGCGGACGGTAACCACGCTTCCATTGAACGCCCGCCCCCATCGACCGTCGCGCCGGGCGGAAGGGAGCCGGTGAGGGGGTCAGACCCGTCGGACCCAGGCGGCGGCTTCCTCGGGATTCGCCGCCACCGGTACGCCCTCCGGGACCGGGGGGCGGCGGACCACCACGACCGGGATGTCCGCCTCGCGGGCCGCGGTCAGCTTCGGGGCGGTCGCCGCGCCGCCGCTGTCCTTCGTCACCAGGACGTCGATCCGGTGGCGGGCCAGGATCTGCCGCTCCCCGTCCAACGTGAACGGACCCCGGTCGAGGAGGACCTCGGTGCGGGCCGGCATCGGGGCGTCCGGGGCGTCCACCGAGCGGACCAGGAACCACTCCGGGCGGTCCGCGAAGGCCGCGAGGCCCATCCGGCCGGTCGTCAGGAAGACCCGCTCGCCGAGGCCGTCCAGGGCCCCGGCCGCCTCCTCCAGGGACGCCACGGAGCGCCAGTCGTCGCCCTCCCCCGGGACCCAGCCGGGGCGGCGGAGCGCGAGCAGGGGAACATGGGTGGTGGCGGCCGCCCGGGCCGCGTTGAAGCTGATCCGCTCGGCGAAGGGATGCGTGGCGTCGATGACCGCGTCCACGGCGTGCCCGCCGATCCACTCGACGAGCCCGTCGACGCCGCCGAACCCGCCGATCCGGACCTCGCCCTCGGGCAGCCGGGGGCTCGCCACCCGCCCCGCGAGGGAGCTGGTGACCCGGGCCTCGCCGTGGAGCAGGCCCGCGAGGAAGCGGGCCTCGGTGGTCCCCCCGAGAATGAGTATGTGCACAGGAGCCTCTTCGTGACTTCAGGCGGCGGGCGTGAGGCCCAACTCAAGCACACGGGTCTCCGCCCGGGCTGGACGACGGGTGCCTGCGCGACGGCGGCGACGACGGCCGCGTACACGGCCCTCCTGACCGGCGATTTCCCGGACCCGGTGACCATCACGCTGCCGAAGGGGCAGACGCCGTCCTTCGCGCTCACGGCCGAGGAGCTTGCCGGGGGTGTGGCCATGGCGGCCGTGACCAAGGACGCGGGCGACGACCCGGACGTCACGCACGGCGCCGTGATCCGCTCGACGGTACGGCTCCTGCCGGCGGGCTCGGGCGTCGTCTTCCGGGCGGGAGAGGGCGTCGGCACGGTCACCCTGCCGGGCCTGCCCCTGGAGGTCGGCGAGCCGGCGATCAACCCGGTGCCCCGGCAGCTGATGCGGGAGCACGTCGCGGAGGTCGCGGCCCGGCACGGCGGCACCGGCGACGTCGAGATCACCGTCTCCGTCGACGACGGCGCCGAGATCGCCCGCTCCACCTGGAACCCCCGGATCGGCATCCTGGGCGGCCTGTCGATCCTCGGCACGACGGGCGTCGTCGTCCCGTACTCGTGCTCGGCGTGGATCGACTCGATCCGCCGGGGCGTGGACGTGGCCCGCGCGGGCGGTCTGACGCACGTGGCGGGCTGCACGGGCTCGACGTCCGAGCGGACCGTCTCCACCCTCTACGACCTGCCGGAGATCGCGCTCCTCGACATGGGCGACTTCGCGGGCGCGGTCCTCAAGTACATCCGCCGCCACCCCGTCGACCGCCTCACGGTCTGCGGCGGCTTCGCCAAGCTCTCCAAGCTGGCCGCCGGCCACCTGGACCTCCACTCGGCCCGCTCCCAGGTCGACAAGGGCTTCCTCGCGGACCTGGCCCGCACGGGCGGCGCCTCGGAGTCCCTCGCGGCGGACATCGCCGAGGCGAACACAGGACTCGCCGCGCTCCGCCTCTGCGAGGCCGCGGGCGTCCCCCTCGGCGACCTCGTCGCCGCCCGCGCCCGCGACGAGTCCCTCGCGGTCCTGCGGGGCGCCCCGGTGGCGGTGGACGTGATCTGCATCGACCGGGCGGGGACGGTGGTGGGACGGTCGGAGGTGGCGGGGCCGGACGCCTAGGCACGGCGCCGCGGCCCCCTGTGGGCATCAGGCCGTCGGGTAGCCGATCTCCTCCACGTCCTCGGCGAGGTCCGCGAGCGTCACCTCCGGGTTGAGGGCGGCGACGAGCTCAGCCGTCAGGGGACGGAGGGCGAGGACGTGCCGTACCGCCTCGATGTCGACCGGCCGCTCGTAGTAGTCCCCGGCGAACTCCGCGTACGCCTCCGCCGAGCGGTCCGCCAGCAGGTGGAAGAGGCGGACGGAGCCGTCCGGGTCCTCACGGTCCTCCAGGTCCGTGAACTCGACCGGGCCCGTGTGCCAGGCCGTGTCGGCGGTCTCGCGCCACAGGCAGGCGGTGGTCACGTGGACCCCGTCCTCGTCCGTGAACGCGGGCTCCGTCAGGTACTCCCGGAAGGCCTCCGGGACCCCGTCGAGCACCCCGGGCCAGGTCTGCCCGTCCGCGAGGTCCCCGAACGGGCTCATCGGCGACTCGTGGTCGAAGGCGCGCGCGTACGCCCCCGCCGGCGAGAGGACGATCGTGTACTCCCCGCCCTGGCCGTCGCGCATCGACGCCAGCTGCTCGGTCTCCGACCAGTGCGCGTCGAAGGAGTAGTACCGGCCCTCCCACTCCGGGCTCAGCACGGCCTCCAGCATCGCGAGCCCCCGGCTGTGGTCGCGCAGTTCCTCGATGCCCGGCAGCGCCCGGGCCACGTCGTAGACAGTCACGTCTCCATGAGACCGCACGCCACTGACGGCCGACATGCGGCCCCCGGATCACGAACCTAGGCTTACCAGCACATACCCCCCTGAGCGAGAGGGAGCCCCATGGCCAAGCGAGGCAACAAGAGGCGCGCCCGCAAGAAGAAGAACGCGAACCACGGCAAGCGGCCGAACGCCTGACGCCCACGCGCGCCGGGGCCCCGGGGATCGGACTCTCCGGGGCCCCGGCGGGTACGTGCGCCGCCGGTGTCAGCAGACGTGCCGGTCGCGCGTCGGGTCGTACAGGTGGCTGTCGCGGAATTCCGAGGCCGCGAGCGTGCGGCCGACGAGGATGACGGCCGTCTTCGTGATGCCGGCCTCCTTCAGCTGGGCCGCGATGTCCTCCAGCGTGCCCCGCAGGACGATCTCGTCGGGGCGGCTGGCCATCGCCACGACCGCGGCCGGGCAGTCCGCGCCGTAGTGGGGGACGAGTTCGTCGACGACGCGGTCCACGTAACGGGCGGCCAGGTGGAGGACGAGCAGCGCGCCGCTGCGGCCCAGGGTCGCCAGGTCCTCGCCCTCGGGCATGGGCGTGGCCTGCTGCGCGATGCGGGTGAGGATGACCGTCTGGCCCACGGTCGGGACGGTCAGTTCCCGCTTGAGCGCGGCAGCGGCGGCGGCGAAGGCCGGGACGCCCGGGACGACCTCGTACGGGATGCCCGCCGCGTCCAGGCGTCGCATCTGCTCGGCCATCGCGCTGAACACCGACGGGTCGCCGGAGTGCAGCCGGGCCACGTCCTGCCCGGCCTCGTGGGCGGCGGCGATCTCGGCGACGATCTGGTCCAGGTCCATCCGTGCCGTGTCGACGAGCTTCGCGTCCGGCGGGCACTCGGCGAGCAGCTCGGTGGGGACGAGGGAGCCGGCGTACAGGCAGACCCCGCACTTCGCGAGCGTCCGCGCGCCGCGCACGGTGATCAGGTCGGCCGCGCCGGGGCCCGCGCCGATGAAGTAGACGGTCATGCTTCCTCTTCCTTGGTGACGGACCACTGCGTGACCGGCATCGCCTGGCGCCAGCCGGTGAAGCCGCCGACGGGGACGGCGGCGGCGACGGCGAGCCGGATCAGTTCGCCGCCGTGGCGGCGGTAGCGGTCGGCGAGCAGTGCCTCGGACTCCAGCGTCACGGTGTTCGCGACGAGCCGTCCGCCGGCGGGCAGTGCGTCCCAGCAGGCGTCGAGGAGGCCGGATGCGGTGAGGCCGCCGCCGATGAAGATCGCGTCGGGGGTCTCCAGGCCGGAGAGGGCCGCGGGCGCCGGGCCCGTCACCACGCGCAGGCCCGGGACGCCGAGGGTGTCGGCGTTCCGGGTGATCCGCGCCGCCCGTTCCTGCGCCTTCTCGACCGCGATCGCCCGGCAGGAGCGGTGCGTCCGCATCCATTCGATGCCGATGGAGCCGGAGCCGCCGCCGATATCCCAGAGGAGTTCGCCGGGCGCGGGCGCGAGGGCGGCGAGCGTGGCGGCCCGGACGTACCGCTTGGTGAGCTGCCCGTCGTGGTCGTACGCCTCGTCGGGAAGGCCGGGTACGGCACCGAGCCGGAGCGTGTCGGGGTCCCGTACGCAGTCGAGGGCGAGCACGTGGAGCGCGTCGGTCCGCTCGTACGGCCAGTCGGCAGCGCTCGCGTCGAGGACGCGCTCACGGGGCCCGCCGAGCTGCTCCAGGACGCGGATCCGGGTGCCGCCCCAGCCGGTCTCCCGGAGCAGGGCCGCGACCTGCGCGGGAGTCTCGGGGCCTTCGCCGAGGACGAGGAGCCGGCGCCCGGGGTGGAGCGCGGCGGAGAGCGCGGCGAGGGGCCGGGCGACGAGCGAGACGGTCTCGACGGTCTCCAGGGGCCAGCCGAGCCGGGCGGCGGCGTACGAGACGGAGGACGGGTGGGGGTGGATCCGGAGGCGGTCGGCGCCGACGGTCTCGGCGAGGGTGCGGCCGATGCCGTAGAAGGACGGGTCCCCGCTGGCGAGGACGGCTGTCGCCCGGCCCTGGTGGGCGGCGAGCAGTCCGGGGACGGCGGGGCGGAGGGGGGACGGCCAGGTGACGCGCTCGCCGGGGCAGTCGTCGCCCGGCAGGAGGTCGAGCTGACGGGGGGCGCCGATCAGGATCTCGGCGGTCCGCAGGACACGGCGCGAGCTCTCGGGGAGCCCGTCCCAGCCGTCCGCGCCGATTCCGACGACCGCTATCGCACCGTTCACGTGCGCGACTTTACGTGAGGGCCGTTTTCCGGCGGTACGTGGCGGGCCCCACTCGGACCCCGCTCGGACCTCGCGCGGACCCCGCTCGAACCCCGCGCGAGCCCCGCTCGAACCCCGCGCGGACCCCCGCCGCTCCGTCGGGCGGCCCTTACTTCTGGGCGTTCTGCCCCACGTAGAAGAGCAGCCACACGAAGCCGGCGAACGCGTGCGTGGCGAAGACGTACACGAAGACGCGCAGCGCGACGCCGCGTTCTTTCCAGCGCTCGTAGTCGGACATGGACACCAGAGTACGGCCGGGAATAGGTCGCGGGGGTGTGCCGTTGAGCGGGATAGTTTACGATTCAACCAACGTACGATTCAACCATCAGCCCCGAGGCGAGAGGTGAGCACGATGCAGTTCGGGATCTTCACCGTCGGTGACGTGACGACCGACCCCACCACCGGCCGTACCCCCACCGAGCACGAGCGGATCAAGAACACCGTCGCCATCGCGCTCAAGGCCGAGGAGGTCGGACTCGACGTCTTCGCGACCGGCGAGCACCACAACCCGCCGTTCGTGCCCTCCTCCCCCACCACCCTCCTGGGGCACATCGCCGCCCGCACGGAGAACCTGATCCTCTCCACGTCCACGACGCTGATCACCACCAACGACCCGGTGAAGATCGCCGAGGACTACGCGACCCTCCAGCACCTCGCCGACGGCCGCGTGGACCTGATGATGGGCCGCGGCAACACGGGCCCGGTCTACCCGTGGTTCGGGCAGGACATCCGGCAGGGCATCCCGCTCGCGATCGAGCACTACGCGCTCCTCCACAAGCTGTGGAGGGAGGACGTGGTCGACTGGGAGGGCAAGTTCCGCAGCGCCCTCCAGGGCTTCACGTCCACCCCGCGCCCGCTCGACGGCGTCCCGCCGTTCGTCTGGCACGGCTCCATCCGCTCCGCCGAGATCGCCGAGCAGGCGGCCTACTACGGTGACGGCTTCTTCGCGAACCACATCTTCTGGCCCAAGCAGCACACCGAGAAGATGGTCCGCCTCTACCGCCAGCGGTACGCCCACTACGGCCACGGCACCCCCGAGCAGGCCATCGTCGGCCTCGGCGGCCAGGTGTTCATGCGCAAGAACTCGCAGGACGCGATACGCGAGTTCCGCCCGTACTTCGACAACGCGCCGGTCTACGGCCACGGCCCGTCCCTGGAGGAGTTCTCCCGGGAGACCCCGCTGACCGTCGGCTCGCCGCAGGAGGTCATCGAGCGCACCCTGTCCTTCCGCGACTACGTGGGCGACTACCAGCGGCAGCTGTTCCTGGTCGACCACGCGGGACTGCCCCTCAAGACGGTCCTGGAGCAGCTCGACATCCTCGGCGAGGAGGTCGTCCCGGTGCTGCGCAAGGAGTTCGAGAACCTGCGCCCGGCCGGCGTCCCCGCCACGGCCCCGCTGCACCCCGCCGTCCTCGCCCACAGCACGAAGGAGTCGTAAGCCATGCAGACCCTGAAGCTGGTCGCCGTCTCCGCCGGCCTCAGCTCCCCCTCCTCCACCCGGCTGCTCACCGACCGGCTCCTCCAGGCCGCCCGGTACCGGCTGACCGAGCAGGAGTACGCCGTCGACGTCCAGGTCGTCGAACTGCGCGACCTGGCCGTCGACATCGCGAAGAACCTCGTGACCGGCTTCCCCTCCGGGCAGCTCCAGGACGCGATCGACGCGGTGACCGGCGCCGACGGGGTCATCGCGGTGACCCCGGTCTTCACCGCCTCCTACAGCGGTCTGTTCAAGTCGTTCTTCGACCTGATCGACCCGACCGCGCTGACCGGCACCCCGGTCCTCATCGGGGCGACCGGCGGCACCGCCCGGCACTCGCTCGTCCTGGACCACGCCCTCCGGCCGCTCTTCGCCTACCTGCGGGCCCTCGTCGTCCCGACCGCCGTCTACGCGGCCTCGGAGGACTGGGGTTCGGGCGGCGACGCATACACGGACGGGCTGCCCTCCCGGATCACCCGAGCCGGGAACGAGTTCGCCGACACGGTCGCGGCCCGGCCGTCCCGGCGGCTCGACGACGACGAGGTCGTCCCTTTCGAGAAGCAACTGGCCGATCTGCGCCTTGATTGATCCTTTTGTTACGTTGTGGGAGAGGGTTCCCGACAACGAACGGAGGTCGGCGATGGCCGGCAGGATCGTGGTGGGCGTGGACGGCTCGGAACCGTCCCTGAAGGCGCTGCAGTGGGCGGCCGGGCAGGCCGCCCTCACCGGGGACTCGCTCCAGGCGGTCATCGGATGGGAGTACCCGGCGTCCTGGTCGATGGCGCCCGGGGTACCGCCGGACTTCAACCCCCAGCTGCTCGCCGAGCAGTCCCTGGACGAGTCCCTGACCAAGGCGCTCGACCCGGCCGTCGCCGCCGGCGTGACCCGTACGGTCGTCAGCGGCAACCCGGCCCAGGCCCTGATCGACCAGGCCGAGGGCGCGTCCCTGCTGGTCGTCGGCGACCGCGGCTACAGCGGCTTCAAGGCGGCGGTCCTGGGCTCCGTGTCCAGCAGGGTCACCCAGCACTCCCCGTGCCCGGTGGTGGTCGTCCGGGGCACCGGGGACTGACAGGGCGTCCTCAGGCGGGGACCACCGGGGACTGACAGGCGCTCCTCAGGCGGGCACCACGTCCGCCACGACGCACGCCACGTTGTCCGGGCCGCCCAGGTCCCGCGCCAGCGCGACCAGCGCCCCGGCCGCGTCGTCCGGACCGACGCCCGCGGCGAGCGCGCGGCGGATGTCCTCGGCCGGCGCGACCGCGGAAAGCCCGTCCGTGCACAGCAGATAGCGGTCGCCGGGCCGCGTCTCGTGCACTCCCAGCTCCGGCTCGGGCGGCACGTCCCCGCCGTCCAGGGCCTTCAGGAGCAGCGCCCGGTCGGGGCGGTCCGCCGCCTCGGCCGGGTCGAGTTCGCCCGCGTCGACCAGGGCCTGGACGACGGTGTGGTCGCGGGTGAGGCGTACGAGCGTGCCGTCCCGCAGCAGGTACGCCCGCGAGTCACCCACGTGCGCGAGGGCGAGGCGGCCGCCCGTCCACACGGCCGCGGTCAGCGTCGTGCCCGACTCGGCCAGGCCGGAGACCGCGTCGTCGGCCGTGCGCACCGCGTCCTCCAGGGCGTTGAGCACGTCCCCGGCGCGCGCCGACGGCGCCGGCGGCGGTACGGCCTCCAGCGCGCCGACCGCGGCCAGCGCGGCCCGCTCGCCCTCGGGTCCGTACCCGTCGGCGACGGCCAGCAGGTGCGGGCCCGCGTGGGCCGCGTCCTGCTGGGCGGCGCGGACCAGGCCGCGGTCGAGGCGCACGGCGGTCCGCAGCGCGAAGGCGGGTGAGGTGGTCGTCCCGGAAGTCGTCCCGGAGGTCGTCTCGCCGGTCGCCCTGTCGGTTGTCTCGCCGGTCGTCTCGCCGGTCATCTCGTCGGTCATCTCGGTGTGTCCCTTCAGCCGGTCCACCAGGGAGGCCGCCAGATCCCGCCGCGCCGCGGTCCGCGACTCGACCCGCGCCCAGTAGCCGCGGATCGCGCGGGCCGCGGCCGCCGCGTCCGACGCGTACAGCGCGCAGACCCGTCCCACCTCGGCGAGCGGCATGTCGATCCCCCGCAGCCAGGCGATCAGCCGGGCCCGTTCGAGCTGCTCCACGGCGTAGTGGCGGTAGCCGGTGAACGGGTCGACGCGGGCGGGCGGCAGCAGGCCGAGCTCGTCGTAGCGGCGCAGCGCCTTGGCGGAGAGCCGGGACGCGCGGGCGAAGTCCCCGATGGTCAGCATCGGCCCGGACACGGGCGTGGACATGGGCTCTTCGTCGCGCACGGCTCGATTCTCCTCCCTGTACCGGGCTTTCCGCCCGGCACGAGCGATGCTGGGCCTTCCCGGCGGGGGAAGGTCAACCGCGAGGCGGCATACGTCGTGCGCCCGGCCGGTGCCCGGCGCATGATGCCTTCATGGACATCAAGCTGGAGCTGATCGGCGTGCCCGTCACCGACATCGACCGGGCCAAGGCCTTCTACGAGCGCGTGGGCTTCCATGCCGACCACGACATCCCGGTCAGCGACGACATCCGGTTCGTCCAGATGACCCCGCCCGGCTCGGCCTGCTCGATCGCCTTCGGCAAGGGCATCACGGAGATGACCCCGGGCTCCCTCGACAACATGCAGGTCGTCGTCACCGACATCGAGGAAGCCCACCGCGACCTCACCACTCGCGGCATCGAGGTCAGCGGGATCGACGACCAGCCCTGGGGTTCCTTCGTCTACTTCGCCGACCCGGACGGCAACCGCTGGGCCGTCCAGCAGACCACGCCGCGCAGTCGCTGACCGCTACTTGCGGTTGTAGAGCCGCATCGTGACCGTGCCGAAGACCACCACGAACAGCGCGGACCACCCCAGCGACCACGCGATGTCCGCCGCCGGCCAGTTCCCGGCCATCAACTCCCGTACCGCCGTCGCCAGGTGCGTCACCGGGCTGTTGTTCACGAAGGCCTGCAGCCAGCCCGGCATCGTCTTCGGGTCGACGAACACGTTGGACAGGAACGTCAGCGGGAAGATCACCATCATCGACACGCCCATGACGGACTTCTCGCTGCGCAGCATCAGACCGAACATCGTCCAGATCCACGAGAACGCGAACGAGAAGACCACGAGCAGCGCGACCCCGAGCAGGACGCCCACGATCCCGCCGTCCGGCCGGTAGCCGATGATCATGCCGACGGTCAGCATCACGGCCGAGGCGATCAGATAGCGCACGACGTCGCCGAGGAGATAGCCGACCATCGGCGCCGGCCGCCAGATCGGCAGCGTGCGGAAGCGGTCGAAGACACCCTTCTCGATGTCGGTGTTGACCGAGACCCCCGTGTACATCGTGATCATCACGACGCTCATCACGAGGATGCCGGGCAGCAGGAACTGGATGTACGAGGAGACGGAGCCGGCCAGCGCACCTCCGAAGAGGTACGTGTACATCAGCACCATCATGATCGGGAACGCCGTCACGTCGAACAGCTGCTCCGGCACGTGCTTGATCTTCAGCATGGCCCGCCAGCCGAAGGTCATCGAGGCGGAGAGCGCGCTGGGGCGCGGCGGGCGGGAGTGCCCCACCAGCAGCGCCGCGAGTTCGTCCGCCTTCGGGGCGACGAAGTCGAGCGTGTCGGTCGTCCGGGTGTCCTTGCCGGTGGTGACGGTGGTCATGCCGTCGGTCCCTTCCGGTCGGTGTCGGTGCCGGGTGCGTGTTCGCCGGGTGCGTGGTCTCCGGCCGTGCGGTGGCCGGGCGCGTCCGCGGGCCTGTCCGTCAGCGCCAGGAACACTTCGTCGAGGCTGGGCTGGCCGAGCGCGAAGTTGTCGACCGTGATCCCGGCCCTCGACAGCTCCGTGAGGGCCCGCGCGGCCTGCTCGGCGGCGCCCAGGTCCGTCCCGTGGCCGTTGACGGTGGCGGTGAGCGCCACCGGGTCGGGTTCCAGCTGCACGGACGCCTTCAGGGCGCTCCGGAGGACCCGCTCGGCCTCCGGTCGCCGCTCGGGGTCCCGGAGCCGTACGTGCACCGACCCGGAGCCGACGGAGGCCTTCAGCTCGCCCTTCGTGCCCTCCGCGATCACCTTCCCGTGGTCGATGACGGCGATACGGGAGGCCAGCTGGTCCGCCTCGTCCAGGTACTGGGTGGTCAGCAGGACGGTGGTGCCCTGGGCGACCACCGCGCGGACGATGTCCCAGACCTGGTTGCGGCTGCGCGGGTCGAGGCCGGTGGTCGGTTCGTCGAGGAAGAGCAGGTCGGGTGTGTTGAGGATGGACGCGGCGATGTCGATACGGCGCCGCATGCCGCCCGAGTAGTTCTTGATCTGCTTGTCGGCGGCCTCCGCGAGCCCGAACGCGGCGAGCAGCTGCGCGGAGCGCTCGCGGGCGGCGGGCCGGGTGTGGCCGAGGAGGCGGCCGAGGAGGACGAGGTTCTCGGTGCCGGTCAGGTCCTCGTCGACGGAGGCGTACTGACCGGTGAGGCTCACCCGGCCGCGCACGGTGTCGGCGTCCTTGACGACGTCCTTGCCGAAGACGCTGGCCCGGCCGCCGTCGGGGCGGAGCAGGGTGGCGAGCATCTTGACGGCGGTGGTCTTGCCGGCGCCGTTGGGGCCGAGGACGCCGTAGACGGTTCCGGCGGGGACGCGGAGGTCGATGCCGTCGACGGCGCGGTTCGTGCCGAAGACCTTGACCAGGCCCTCGGTCTCGATGGCGAGGTCGGTCATACCGTGGTCCTCCAGGAGAAGAGGGCGCGGAAGAGCGCGCGGCGCGGAAGCGGGCGCTCCCCCCAGTCTCCGTCGCCCGGCGCCGTCTCGCCAGAGCGGAGGAGCTCTCCTCCCTCGCCCGGCGGAGGCGGACCGCCCTCCGGAGCGATGTCCGGGCCCGTGCCCCGGCGGGACGCTGACCGCATGATGAGAATCAAGGCCCTTCCCGACGTGCCCCGCTGGGCCGTCCTCGCCGCCCACGCCGTCCCGCTCGTCACCCTCCCGTCAGGGCTGTGGCGCCTCGCGCTCGTCGCCGGTCTCCCGGTCACCCAGGACACCGGGCTCGGCCCCTTGGGCTTCGGGGAGTCCGTGTACGTCGTCTCCCTCAGTGTCGTGTCGGAGCTGCTCGCCTTCCTCACCCTGGGGCTCGTCCGCTCCTGGGGCGAGGTCTTCCCGCGGTGGATGCCGTTCCTCGGCGGGCGCCGGGTGAACCCGGCCGCCGCGACCGGCGCGGCCCTGGCCGGGGTGGCGGGGCTGTGCGCGATCGCCGCCTGGGGCGCGTACGCCTCGTACGCCGGTCTGGGGCCCGGCATCCCGGCCACGCCGGCGCAGGACGCCCTGCTGGTCGCCTGCTACGCACCGCTCCTGGCCTGGCCGGTGCTGCTCGCCGCCGTGACGGTCGCCTATCGTCGGCGCCGCCGCGGTGACGAGCGTCGGGGTGGGGGTCGTCAGTACGGCGCAGGCCGCCCGGCGGCGTCCTCGTGGGTGTAGAAGAGGTAGTACGCGGCGGTGGCGGTGACCGCGCCGAAGGCCAGTCCGAGCCCGCTCGAAGACAGGATGCTGGCATCGGACAGGCTGAAGAGGAAGCCGACGGCGATGCCCGAGAAGGCACCCCAGGCGGCGGCCCGCACCTCGCGGGGGAGGACGTGGCCGTGGCGCCGCAGCAGGTGGATCCCCGCGGCGAGGACGATGGCCGAGATGAGGCCGAGCCACAGCTGCCCCAGGGTGAGGGGGCCGCCGTCGCGGGCGATGGTGGGCGCCCAGAGGCCGTACAGGACGCCGAGGGTGACCGGTACTCCCCAGCCGTGGGTGCTGAACTGGCGCCCGACGGGTACCGCTGCGTGTGCGGCCATGGCAGGAGCTCCTTCGTCTCTCGCCCCCCTGCTGCTTCCCGCACCCTCAAGGGCACACCCGCGCCCGGCGCCCCGCAAGTGGAGCAGGCGGCGGGCCGGGCGGAGGGGGTCGTGTGCCTCGGACGGGCGGTCAGGCGGCGGGCCGCACGGCGACCGCGTCGATCTCGAAGAGCATGCCCGGCAGGGCGAGCGCCGCGACCCCGCTGAGGGTCTGGGCCGGCAGCCGCTCGCCGAAGTGGGCGTGCAGGCCCTTGCCGAGGGCCTCCAGCTTGGCCATGTCGTGGTCGACGACGTACGAGCCGAGCCGGACGACGTTCTCCAGGCCGAGGCCGACGCCTTCGAGGGCGAGCCGCAGGTTGGTCAGGGAGAGCTCGACCTGGGCGGCGAAGTCGCCGGGGACGGGGGAGCCGCCGGCGTCGGAGGCGTACTGGCCGCCGATGAAGACGAGCTCGCCGGGCGCGGAGACGGCGTGGCTGTAGCCGAAGGGGGTGGGGTCGTGGAGGGTGTCGGGGTTGGTGATGACCCGCTGGTCGGCGGGGGCGGCGGAGGCCTGAGCGGCAGAGGTCTGGGCGGCGGAGGTCTGAGCGGTCATGACTGATCGTTCCTTCCGGAGAGTGCGGCCACGGGGAACGCGGCCAGGATGAGTGCGGCGCCCGCGAGGAGCACCGTGCTGAGGGAGTACGCGTCGGCCAGGAGCCCGCCGAGGAGGGCCCCGAGGGCGATCGCGAGGCAGAAGACGCTGACGTTGAGTCCGGTGGCGGTCTCGACGTCGTCGGGAGCGGCGGCCATGAACCAGGACTGGAGCGCGACCGAGACCCCGCCGTAGGCGAGCCCCCAGAGGAGCAGCAGCCCGGCGCCGGCGAGCGCGGAGTCGCCGAAGAGGTGGACGGCGAGGAGGACGGTGCCGAGCGCGGCGGCGATGACCGCGAGCGTACGGCCCGGAGAGCGGGCGGCCCGGGAGCCGGCGAGGAAGTTCCCGGCGACGCCCGCGACGCCGTACCCGAGGAGCAGGGCGCCGAGGAGCGAGTCGGGGATCCCGGAGTGGTCGGTGAGCAGCGGGCGGACGAAGGAGTACGCGAGGAAGTGCCCGGTGACGAGGGCGAGGGTGAACAGAAGCCCGGCCCGCACGCGCCGGTTGCGGCGGGGCAGGGCGACGAGGGCCGCCGGCCCGGAGCGGGCACCGGGTCCCTGACGCGTGCGTGCTCCCCCTCCCCCTCCCGCTCCCGTTCCCGGCAGGCGGGGCAGCAGGGCCCGCAGGGCGACCGCCGCGAACAGCGCGAGGACTCCGGTGGCGGCGAACGCCCAGCGCCAGCCCACCCGTTCGGTCAGGAGGGTGGCGGCGGGGACGCCGAGGACCGAGGCGGCCGAGACGCCGCCGAAGATCACGGCGGTGGCTCGTCGCACGGCGTCGGCGGGCACGAGCCGCGGCGCGAGGCCGCCGGCGAGCGCCCAGAAGCCGCCGATGGCGATGCCGAGCAGGACGCGGGCGCTGAGGACGACCGCGAGGTGTCCGGCGAGGGCGGAGACGAGGTTGGCGGCCGAGGCGAGGAGCAGGAAGGCCACCAGGAGCGCCCGGCGGTCGGCGCCGGCCGCGCGGACGGTGACGAGCGGTGCGGCGAGGGCCGCGACGAGGCCGGGCACGGTCACCATGAGGGCGGCGGTGCCCTCGGAGACGGAGAGGTCGGCGGCGGCCGGCGTGAGCAGTCCGACCGGTACGAGTTCGGCGGTCATGACCGTGAAGATGCCGAGTGTCACGGCGGCGACGGCGGGCCACCCGCTCACCGTGCCCTTGCCTGCCTGCCCTGCCTGCCCTGCCTGCTTTAACTGGACATCTAACATCCAGAATCACCTCCTTCAGAAGCCCTCCCGCAGCCGGGAGGGCGGCCTGTTCAGACGTTGGCGAACCAGCGGCGGAGCCGCTCGGGCGCGGCCGGTGCCTGGAGTTCGGCCCGCTCCCGGATGTCGTCCAGGGTCTGGGCCGAGAGCTCCCGGCGCCAGGCCAGGTCGGCCCGCCCCATGGCCCCGGCGATGGCGCACTCGGCGGCGTAGGTCTCCGGCGCCCCCGCACCGGGCCCCTTCTGCCGGATCTCTGTACAGCGGAAGGCCTCGTCAGGGCCTTCGACGGCGGCGACGACATCCATCAGCGTGATCCGGTCGAGGCCGCGCGCCAGCCGGAAGCCGCCCTTGGGTCCGGAGACCGAGGTGACGATCCCGGCGCGGGCGAGTGCCTGGAGCTGCTTGTTGAGATAGGCCGGGGGCAGCTCGTGATAGGCCGCGAGACGCGCGGCGGTGACCGCCCGTCCGGACCCGATCCAGGCCAGGTTCAGGCAGCTGTGCAGCGCCCATTCCACGCCCTCACTCATCTTCATATCCTGGACTCTACATATCCAGAATAGGGAGTGCAAGGACGGAACCGCCGAACACGCGGCCCGTTCAGGCCCGTTCACACGCTGCCCCCTCCGCCCCCTCACGCTCCCTCCGCCGCCAACGCCGCGAGCCGCCCGAGCGCCTCGTCGAGGACGGCTCGCGGCGGGGAGGCGAGCCCGATCCGGATCGCGTCCGGAGCCGTGTCCGTACCGTCCCGGCCACCCACCGCGAAGGCGCCGCCCGGAGTGACCGCCACGCCCGCGCGTGCGGCGGCCGCCGCCGTGAAGGTCTCCGCCCGCCAGGGCGCGGGCAGCTCCCACCAGCAGTAGTACGCGTACGGGGAGGTCCGGACGACCTGCCCGGCGAGCCGCCGCCGGACCAGGGCGTGCCGGGCCTCCGTGTCCGCCCGCTTGGCGGCGACCGCCTCGGCGACCGTGCCGTCCCCGGCCCACCGGGTGGCGGCCGCGAGCGCGAGGCCGCCCGCCGTCCAGGCACCGGAGCGCAGGGCCTCCGCCACCGCCGCCCGGAGCCGTCCGGGTACGACGAGGTAGCCGACGGTCAGGCCGGGCGCGAGCCGCTTGGAGAGGCTGTCGACGAGGAGGACCCGCTCGGGGGCGTGCGCGGCGAGCGGTGCGGGCGCGTCCGGTACGAGGAAAGCCCAGGTGGTGTCCTCGACGGCCGTCAGGTCCAGGCCCCTGAGCGCCTCGGCCAGTTCGGACCGGCGCCCCTCCCCGGCGGTCGAGGAGAGCGGGTTGTGCAGGGTGGGCTGGAGGTAGACGGCGGCCAGCGGCGCCGCCCGGTGGGCCGCCGCGAGCGCCTCGGGCCGTACCCCCTCGTCGTCGAGGGCGAGCGGTACGAGCCGGATGCCGAGCGTCTCCGCCACCGCTTTGACCAGGGGATACGTGAGCGCTTCGACGCCCAGCCGGCCGCCGGGCGGGACGAGGGCGGAGAGGGCGGCGGCGATGGCCTGCCGGCCGTTCCCGGCGAAGAGGACGCTCTCGGGGTCCGGCGCCCAGCCGGGCCGGGCGAGCACGGTCGCCGCCGCGTCGCGGGCCTCCGGGGTGCCGGTGGCGGCGGCCGGCCGGGAGACGGCCTCGGCCAGCACGTCGGGCCGGGCGAGGGCGGCGAGCGCGCGGGCCATCAGCTCCGACTGCCCTTCGGCGACGGGGTAGTTGAGCTGGAGGTCGACGGGCGCGGCGCCGGTCGCCTCGGTGAGCGCGGGGCCCGGCAGCGGGGGTGCGGCCCGGACGAAGGTGCCGCGCCCGACCTCCCCGACGACGAGGCCCCGGCGGGCGAGCTCCCCGTACACGCGGATGGCGGTCGAGTTCGCGATGGCGTGGCGGCGGGCGAAGACCCGCTGCGGCGGCAGCCGGTCACCGGGCCGCAGCCGCCCGTCCCGTACGGCGGCCTCGACCCGATCGGCGATCCTCCGGTACTCCTCCACGCCCAGCCCCTCCCCCATTGCACCGAGAGCAAAGATCTTATTGCACCGAGAAGTTGGCGGTGCCTAGCCTGCGGACATGCACGTCACCCGCACCCTCGCCACCGAGATCCACTACGAGGACAGGGGCGAGGGCCCCGCCCTCCTCCTCGTCCACGGCCACCCCTTCGACCACACGATGTGGCAGCCCCAGATCGACCGCTTCTCCCGTACGCACCGGGTGATCGCCCCCGACCTGCGCGGCTACGGCGCCACCCCGCTCGGCGCGCACCCGGACTCCACCGACCTCGGCGTCTTCGCCGAGGACCTCGTCGACCTCCTCGACGACCTGAAGATCGAGCAGTGCGTCCTCGCCGGTCTCAGCATGGGCGGCCAGATCGCCATGGAGCTCTACCGCCGCCACCCCGGGCGGATCCGGGGCCTCGTCCTCGCCGACACCTTCCCCGCCGCCGAGACCGACGAGGGCAGGACCGCCAGGAACGCCATGGCCGACCGGCTCCTCGCCGAGGGGATGAGCGGGTACGCCGACGAGGTACTGGACCGGATGGTGGCCCCGTACAACACCCATGCCGCGCCGCACGTGCACCGCATGATGCGCGAGACCGACCCGGTCGGCGCGGCCGCCGCACTGCGCGGCCGGGCCGAGCGCCCCGACTACCGGGAGACGCTCACCACGGTCCCGTTCCCCGCGCTCGTCGTGGTCGGCCGCGACGACACGTACACCCCGGTCGCCGACGCGGAGGACATGTGCACGCTGCTCCCGCACGCCACGCTCGCCGTCGTCGAACGGGCCGCGCACCTGCCCAACCTGGAGCGGCCCGAGGAGTTCGACGCCGTCCTCGACACCTACCTCCGCTCACTCGTACGGCCCAACTGAAGATTCGGATCCGCACGAACACTCGGACGATGGGGCCATGAGCCAGAACACGGCACCACCCCGCACCCCGAGCTCCTCCAGCAGCGCCTGGGCGGCCGGCGGCACGCTCTTCGCCGGCGTCCTCATGCTGATCACCGGCTTCATGGACATCTTCCAAGGCATCGCCGGCATCGCCGAGGACGACGTCTACACCCGCGTCGGCGACTACGTCTTCAAGTTCAACCTCACCACCTGGGGCTGGATCCATCTGATCCTCGGCATCGTGGTCGCGATCGCCGGTTTCGGGATCCTCAAGGGCGCGGAGTGGGGACGGGTCGCCGGTATCGCGCTGGCCTCCCTCAACATCCTCTTCCAGTTCCTCTTCCTGCCGTACCAGCCGTGGTGGGCGCTGTTCTCGATGGCCATCTCGGTCTTCGTGATCTGGGCGCTGGCCACGGACGAGCTGTACGGCTCGGACAGGAAGCACTGAGGGCGGGCCCATGAGACGCATCCCTGCCATCGCCCTCGGGATCACCACCGCGGCGACGCTCACCCTCACCGGGTGCGACGCCGCCAAGGAGACGGCGGGCGACATCGTCTCCTCGGCGACCGCCGCCGTCGCCTCGGCCGCCGAGCAGAAGATGAACGAGGTCAAGGACGGGGTGAACGCCACCGGCGACGTGAGCGCCGGGCCGACGAGCACCGACGGGGACCGCACGGTCGCCGAGATCACGGCGACCAACCCGAAGGACAAGAACGCCGACTACACGGTCATGGTCACCTTCCGGGACGCGGACGGGAACTTCCTCGACTCGGTCGTCCTGAACATCGACGGCGTCGAACCCGGCAAGTCCAAGACCGGTACGGCACGCAGCAATCGGACCCTCTCGGGCGAACCGAAGGCAGAGATCACGCAGGCCCTGCGACACTGACGGAGTGGACCGAGTCCTGACCGCAGAGCCCCCAGAGCCCGCAGAGCCCGCGAAACCCGCAGAGACCGCGGAACCCGTGAACAGCAGCCCCGCCCCACCGACCCCCGAGCCACCCCTCCGGCCCAGGCACCGCGTCACGGCCTGGGCCGCGGGGCTGCTCCTGGTCGTGCCGGCCCTGATCGCGGCCTGCCGCTTCCTGGACACGGACGCGGTCACCCCGGTCCCCCAACTGCTCTCCTTCCTCCCCTGGCTGACGGTCCCCGCGGGCCTCGCACTGCTCCTCGCCGCCGTGGCCCGGCGCCGCGTGCTGACCTTCGTGACGGTCCTGGTCCTCGGCGCGACCGCCTGGAGCTCCGTGCCGTACATGCCGCAGACCGTCATCTCGTACGGGCTGCCGCTCGCGCGGGTGAAGGTCATCGCCGCGAACGTCGAATTCGGGCAGGGAACGGGGGCGTTGACCGAGGTGATCCGGCGGGAGCACCCCCAGCTCGTCTTCGTCTCGGAATGCGACCGCGCCTGCCGGGGCACCCTCACGAAGACCTTCGCCACGGACCTCCCCCACTACGCCTCCGTCGAGGGCGAGGGCTCGGTCGGCTCGATCCTGCTCAGCGCGTACCCGCTGCGCCACTGGCGGATGATTCCCGCGGCCATGGGCATGCCGGGCGCCACGGCGGAGATCGCGGGCGTGCCGGTACAGCTCCAGCTGGCGCACCCGCTGCCGCCGCTACCGCGCCAGGTGCACCTGTGGAAGCGGGAACTGGGCCGGGTGAAGGCCGCCGCCGCCGCACAACGCACCGGAGCCATGCTGATCGCCGGCGACTTCAACGCGTCCCAGGACCACGCGGCCTTCCGCGCGATCCTCGACGCGGGCCGGCTCCAGGACGCGGCACGGCGGGCGGACGCCAGCCGCACACCGACCTGGCCCATGGAGGGCCCGCTCCCGCCGTACGTCCAGATCGACCACGTCCTGGTCAGGGACTTCAGCGTCCGCGACGTCCGCTTCCTCGCCCTCGAAGGCTCCGACCACCGGGCCGTCCTCGCCGATCTCGACCTGCGCGGGCCGCGCTGATCGGCGACGCTGGAGGACATGGAGAACGAGGAGATCCTGGACGACATCGGCGCCCTCGTCGAGGAGGAACGCGCCCTACGCCAGCGCACGGGCGGCCTCCTCCCCGAGGAACGCGCCCGCCTGTCGGAACTGGAGGTCCGCCTGGACCAGTGCTGGGACCTGCTGCGGCAGCGCCGCGCGAAGGCCGAATTCGGCGAGGACCCGGACACGGCGACGGTCCGGCCGGCCACAGAAGTCGAGTCCTACCGCAACTGACCGGGGACCGGGCCCGCGCGGACGGGCACGCGCCCGTGCGGACCACCGGCCGCAGGCCTCAGGCCCCGGCCAGTACGTTGGCCCCATGGCGCGTCCCTCCAGTTCCACCCGGCTCTCCCCGCCCGCCTGGCTGACCGCCGGGTTCAAGCCCGCGCCCGCGCCGATCCCCTGGGCCGCCGTCGGACGCGCCGCCGTCGCGCTCTCCGTGCCGCTCGCCGTCGGGCTGGCCGTCGGGCAGCCCGCCTATGGGGCGCTCGTCTCCATGGGGGCGCTCTCCGGGGTCATCGGCGACACCGCCGACGCCTATCGGATGCGGATCTTCAACATCGCCGTGCCGCAGCTGTTCGGGGCCGTCGGAGTCACCCTCGGGACCGTCGTCTTCGGGCACGGGTGGGTCGCCGTCGCCGTGCTCACGTTCGTCGCGCTCGTCTCCGGGATGATCTCCTCGATCGGGGCCGTCGCCTCCGTCTCCGGGCTGCTTCTGCTCCTCAACGCCGTGGTGGGGGCGGGGCTCCCGATGCCCGATCCCTGGTGGAAGGCGCCGCTCCTGCTCACCCTCGGCGGGCTCTTCGTCCTTCTCCTCTCCCTCCTCGGCTGGCCGCTGCGCGGCGCCGCCCCCGAGCGCGCCGCCGTCGCCGCCACCTACCGCGCCGTGGCCGGGCTCTACGGAGCCACCGGCAGCGCCGCGTACGACGAGAAGCGGCAGGCGGTCACCGCCTCGCTCAACCAGTCCTACGACCTCGTCCTCGCCCGCCGTGCCCGCCAGCACGGCCGCGCGCCCTCCCTCGTCCGGCTGCTCGCCCAGCTGAACGTCGTCATCCCGCTCGTCGAGGCCGCCCCCGCCGCCCACCTCCGCGCCCAGCTCCACGGCCCGCTGTCCGCCACGATCCCCGCGGCCGTACGCGAGCTCGCCGACGCCGTCGAGGAGGGCCGGACCGGGGCACCCGTACTCGATCTGCCGGCCCCCGAGCGGCCTTCCGAGAAGGCCGTCGACCATGCCCTGCGGTACGCCGCCGCCGTCGTCCACAAGGCCGAGCCCGACGCTTACAACGTCGACGACCGGCTCGGCCGCCCCGCCGCGCTCCGGGTGCGCGCCCGCCGGGCCACCCGTGCCGTCCTGTTCTCCGAGGCGTCCTGGCGGTACGGGCTCCGCCTCGCCCTCTGCATCGGGCTCGCGCAGGCGCTCGTCTCGCTGATCGCCGTCCCCCGCTCGTACTGGGTCGCGCTCACCGTCACCTTCGTCATGAAGCCCGACTTCGGCTCGGTCTTCTCCCGCGCCGTGCTCCGCGCCTTCGGTACCGCCGCCGGGCTCCTCCTCGCCGCCCTCGTCCTCGCCGAAGTCCCGCGGGGCTGGTGGGACGTGCCCGTGATGTGCGTGCTCGCCGCTCTCATCCCGGCGTTCTCCGCGAAGGGGTACGCCTTCCAGACCGCGGCCATCACCCCGGTGATCCTGCTGCTCTCCGACACCCTCAACCAGCAGGGTTTCGACCTGGTCATGCCCCGCCTGTACGACTCCCTCATCGGCTGCGGCATCGCGCTGATCGCCGGCTATCTCCTCTGGCCCGAGTCCTGGCACACCCGGATCGGCGACCGGCTCGCGGACGCCGTCGCCGACACCGCCGCCTATGTGGCCTGCGCCTTCACCGGGGATGCCGACGATCAGGGCGGGCGGTTGCGCGCCCGGCGCACGCTCTACCGCGATCTCTCCACCGTCCGTTCCGAGTTCCAGCGCGCCCTCACCGAACCGCCGCCCACCGGTACCCGCGCCGCCGCCTGGTGGCCGCTCGTCGTCGCCGTCGAACGGATCGTGGACGCGACGACAGCCGCCCGGATCCGGGTCGACCACGGCGCGCCCGACCCCGACCCGGCCGAGGTCGCCGCCGTCGAGCGGGAGCTCCGCGAACTCGCCGAGGGAATCCGCGCGTCGGAGACCCTCGTGGAGGTCCGCACCGACCTTCCCGGCGACGAGAACGGAGTCCTCGCACCCCTCCGTCAGGAGGTCCGCGCCGCCCGCGCCATCGCCGGTCCCGACCTGCGGTAAACCTTCCCCGGGGGGCGTACGGGAGGACTTACCGGCGGTCACGGAACGGAACCTTCCCCACCGCCGTTACCGGAAGCCACCCGGGCGACTACGATGCGCTCGAAATCACCGTGATCCGCGCCCGCCGCCGTCGGCAACCGGCCCGGCGGACGGGCCACTTCGACCTGCCTCACCCCCCGCGCCCCGAGGACCCCGCCATGCGCACCACCACGAACAGAGGGCTCCAGCCCAATGTCCTCGGCACCTTCGACACGATCGTGATGGCCGTCGCCGGCAGCGCCCCCGCCTACTCGATGGCCGCGACCACCGCCGTTCTCTTCGGAGCCGTCGGCTACGCGGGGCCCGCCGCCCTGCTCTACTGCGCGATACCGATGTTCGGCATCGTCCTCGCGTACGCCCGCCTCGGGCGGATCGACGTCAACGCCGGTGCCGGCTACTCCTGGGTGGGCCGCACCCTCCACCCCTTCCTCGGCTTCCTCTCCGGCTGGGCCCTCGTCTTCGCCGCCACCGTCTTCATGGTGGCCGGCTCGCTGCCCGCCGGCTCCCTCACGCTCGCCCTGATCGACCAGGACCTCGCCGACAGCACCCCGCTCGCGGCGGCCGTCGGCGCCGGCTGGTTCCTGATGATGCTGCTCGTGGTCCTGGGCGGCGCCCGGCTGACCGTACGGGCCCAGCTGATCATGTCCGGGGTCGAGATGCTGATCCTCGTCGGCTTCGTCCTGGCCGCCGTGGCACACCGGGGGCGGGCCACCGCCTTCGACTGGTCCTGGTTCGGATTCGGCCAGTTCGACGGGCCTGAGGGCTTCGCCGCCGGCGCGCTGATCGCCGCGTTCTACTACTGGGGCTGGGACGTCACCAGCAACCTCAGCGAGGAGACCCGGAACAGCCGCCGCACCGCCGGACTCGCCGCGCTCGTCGGTGTCGCCTTCGTCTTCCTCCTCTTCGTCGCCGTCACCGTCGTCGTCAACGTCCTGCTGACCGCCGAGGAGATCCGTACCGCGGGACCCAACGTCCTCGCCGTCATCGGCCAGGAGGTCTGGCCCGGCATCGGCGGCAAAATCCTCGTCTGCGCCGTCCTCCTGTCCACGGTCGCCACTCTGGAGACCACCCTCCTCCAGGTCACCCGCTCGCTCTTCGCGATGGGCCGCGACCGGACCCTGCCGGTCGCGCTCGGGACCGTGCACCGCCGCTGGAACACCCCGTGGGTCGCGATCGTCGCCGTCGGCGGCGCCGCCCTGCTGATGTTCGCGGCCGCCGCGGCCGCCGGCTCCGTGCAGCAGATCCTCAGCGACGCCGTCTCCGCGATCGGACTGCAGATCGCCTTCTACTACGGCCTCGCGGGCATCGCCGCCGTCGTCGCGTACAAGTCGGTCCTCCTCCGCTCCGTACGGAACCTGCTGCTCGGCGGTCTCTGGCCGTTGCTCGGCTCCGCGTTCATGCTCTGGACCTTCGTCGAATCGCTCGGCGAACTCTCCACCACCGCCCTCACGATCGGCCTCGGCGGCCTCCTCCTCGGCGTCGTCCCGCTCCTCGTGTACTGGCGGAAGGGCAGCGACTACTACCGCCCGGCCCGCCTGGACGCGGCCCGCGCGATGGCGGCCTCGGAGGGCTCGGGACCGGCCACGCACGCGCACAAGGGCGCCAGGGACAAGAGCTACGCGACGGACTTCTGACGGCGAGTACGAGTCAAACGCCGACCGACCGCAACGCCCGACCCGCGCACGCCATCTGACGCAGAGAACGAGCGCACCACGCACCACCCCCCGCACGCCCACGACTTCTGACGGCAGCCGAACCCGAAGGAGGCCCCCGATGGCCGTACGCCGCCGCTCCACGCGCTCGGGACGTCCGGAGCGCTTCGTGCCCGACTTCGACCCGGACTTCGGGGACCGCGCGCTGACCGAGGCGCGCCACGACATCGTCATCGGCCGCTGGCAGGGCGTACGGGACCTGCTCGCCGCCACCGGTGACCACTGGGCGCGCCGCACCCACCGGCTGCGGCTCCTCTCGCACGCCGCCGCCGGCAGCTCCACCGTGGAGACCTGGCGGGCCGCCGAGCCGGGCAACCCCGACGCGGCCGTGCTGCGGGCGGCGACCGAGGTGGTACGGGTCTTCGACGCGGCCATCGCGGCGGGCCGGGGCGCCGCCGTCGAGCGGGGCCGGATCGACGCCGCCGTCGACGCCTGCCGGGGCGCGGCCGAGGCGGCCCCCGCCGACCCGATGCCGTGGGTGTCGCTGCTTTCGGTGGCCCGGCTGTACGAGGGCGGGGTGCCGCGCCGTGAACTGCGGCACTGGTTCGACGAGTTGCGGCGCCGGGACCCGTACAACACGGAGGGGCACATCCAGGTGCTGCGCTACTGGTCGGCGCGGTGGCACGGCACGCACGGCAGCATGTACGACTTCGCCCGCGACGCGGCGGGCGTGGCGCCGCCCGGCTCGCCGCTGCCCGTGCTCGTCCAGGTGGCCCGGGTCGAGGAGTACCGGTACATCGCGGACGGGGCGCTCGGGCGGGGCCCGGTGCGCGGCTTCGACCAGCACTGGAAGCACGAGCTGGCGGTGACGGAACTGCGACGCACGCACGCGCGGTGGATCGGCGGCCGGGAGCCCGGAGCACCGGTCGCACCGGAGGAGGTCGGGGACCTCCACTTCCTGGTGCACGCGGCCTGTTACGCGGGCCAGGTGGAGATCGCCCGGGAGTTGCTCGGGCTGCTGGGCACGCGGGCGGCGTGGGTGCCGTGGGCGTACACGGGGGACCCGGAGGAGCAGTTCGTACGGTTCAGGGAGGGCCTGGGGGTGGAGTGAGGCCCGGGGGTGGGATGAGGCCCGGGGGTGGAGTGAGGCCCGGGGGTGGGATGAGGCCCGGGGGGGGAGTGAGGCTCTCCACCCCCGGGCTCCGGTGGTGCTAGATGCCGATGTCGCGGCCGTCCGTGCGCCAGACGGCGACGACCGACGGGCGGACGATCTTGCCGGGCCCGTCGGGCCACTCCGACTTCGGGTTCTCGACGGAGGCGCCGTCGATCTCGCCCGGGTGCTGCACCGCCACCAGGACGCGGCGGTCCTGGATGATCGGGCCGCAGGTCTCGGCGCCCTTGGGCACGGTCAGGAACTGCTTGAGCTCACCGCGGCGCTCGCCCTGCGTGGCGACGCCGAACAGGCCGTCGTGCGAGCCGAGCTGGGCGCCGTCCGTGGAGATCCACAGGTTGCCGTGCGGGTCGAAGGCCACGTTGTCCGGGCAGGAGATCTGGGAGACCTTGTCCTTGGGGTAGCCCGCGAAGTAGGTGGCCGGGTCGTTCGGGTCGCCGGCGACGAGGAAGAGACGCCAGGCGAAACCGTCGGAGGACGGGTCGTCCCAGTTCTCGGCCAGTTCGAGGATCTGCCCGTGCTTGTTGAGGTTGCGCGGGTTGGCCTCGTCGGCGGGGGCCTTGCCGGCCTTGCCGCGGTCGGTGTTGTTGGTGAGCGCGACGTAGACGCGACCGGTGCGCGGGGACGGCTCGACGTCCTCGGGGCGGTCCATCTTCGTGGCGCCGACCTTGTCACCGGCGAGGCGGGTGAAGACGTACACCTCTTCGGCGGTCATGCCGGGGACGTGCGAGACGTCGCCGGTGGCGAGCGGGATCCACACGCCGGAGCCGTCGAACTCGCCGTCGGCGGGGTGCTTGCCGGTGCCGTCGATCTCGGCGGCCGGGGAGTCGCCGGTCAGCTTGGCGACGTACAGGGTGCCCTCGTCGAGCAGGGTGAGGTTGTGCTCGCGGGCGGCCCGCGAGTTCCCCTTCTTCATCCGCTTCGAGGAGACGAACTTGTAGAAGTAGTCGAAACGCTCGTCGTCGCCCATGTAGACGACCGGGCGGCCGTCGTCGGTGAGACGGGGCTGCGCGGCCTCGTGCTTGAAGCGGCCGAGCGCGGTGCGCTTGCGGGGCGTGGAGTCGGGGTCGTACGGGTCGAGCTCGACGACCCAGCCGAAGCGGTGGACCTCGTTCGGCTCCTGCTTGAGGTCGAAACGCCGGTCGAACCGCTCCCACTTGCGCTCGGTGGCACCGGTGCCGACGCCGTAGCGCTTGTCCGTGGCGCTGGAACCGTTGGCGAAGTACTGGTTGAAGTTCTCCTCGCCGTGGAGGGTGGTGCCCCACGGGGTGGTGCCGCCGGCGCAGTTGTTGAGCGTGCCGAGGACGGTACGGCCCTCGGGGTCGGCCGAGGTCTTCAGCAGGGCACTGCCGGCGGCGGGGCCGGTCACCTCGAACTCGCTCGTCGTGTGGAGACGACGGTTGAGGTGGTGGCGGGAGACCGGGGCGAGCCTGCCCGTGCGGTGCTCCTCCTGGACGACGACGACCGAGAGGCCGTGCGCGGCCCAGGCGATCTCGACCTGCTCGCGGGTGGGGTTGGCGGCGTCGTAACCGCGGAACATCAGGACTTCGTCGGTGTACTCGTGGTTGGCGACGAGGACCTGGCGGCCGTGCTCCCCGCGCAGCGGCAGCAGGGAGAGGAAGTCGTTGTTGTAACCGAACTGGCCGGCCTGGGCCTTCGCCGTCTGCTTCTCGGAGTCGAAGGCCGGGGTGCCGCGGAGGATCGGCTCACCCCAGCGGATGACGACGTTCTGCGAGTAGCCGGAGGGGACGCTGACCTGGTCGGCGGTGTTGGGCGCGACCGGGGTGAAGCGGAGACCGCGGGCGCCGTCGGCCTTGCCGTGACCGTGGCCGTGGCCGTGACCCGTGCCGGACTTCTGGGTCAGGGCTTCGGCGGCGGGCGCGTTGCCGAGGGTCAGGGCGCCGCCGGCGGCGGAGGCGACGGTCACGACTGCGGCGGCACGCAGGGCCGAACGGCGGGAGAGCACACCGGCTATGACGTCGCCGGCGTACTCGTTGTCGCTGGTGTTGGGCACCTCGTGGAAGCAGGCGTCCCCACAGCGGTAACGGCAGGTGAGAGCGGAACGCCCGCCTCCGTGGGGGTTCGTGCTCAGCAGCGGCAGCAGTTTGCGCACTTCGTCCTCCTCCGGCGCACACTGCGCCGACATGGTGTCGGGTAGTCCTTCGGCGGCGACGCTATGTGCGCACATCTGCACAGGGACTGCGACGGAGTGAACGCCGAATGAATGCACGGCAACCGGGGGCGACCGGGTCACCGAGGAGGGGAGGGGTGGCCGCTAACCTTACGTGTCCGCCCTGGCCAGGGATGAACGTCCCGAAACGCCCAGTACGGACATTCACACGCACCCCACTCATGCGAAAGGGTTCGCCCATGGGTATTCGGAGCATGCTGCGCAAGGTCTTCGGCCGGGACCGCGAGGAATCCCCGGCGACCTCCGTCGTCCCGCCCCAGACGCGTGAGACCACGTCGACGGCGACGGCGAAGTCGACGGCCTCGGTCACGGCTGCGGCTGCGGCGTCCGGGTCGACGTCCAAGGCCAAGGCCACGGCCTCGTCCACGTCCACGGACACCTCGGATGCGGTGGCGCGCCGCGCGGCGGACGACTTGGTGGCGGCGTCGTTCGACAACCCGCAGATCCCGCGGGCCCGCGCGAAGACGCCGACGGCGGGGACGGGGACGGAGGCGCCGAAGGCCGCTGTTGCGGCGGAGCCGGCTGAGGCTCCTGTCGCGGCTGAGGCGGAGGCGCCTGCTGCCGTGGTGGAGACACCTGCCGTAGAGGAGACGCCTGCCGTTGAGGCGGAGGCTCCTGCTGCGGCTGAGGCAGAGGCTGTGGAGACGTCCGAGGCGGGTGCCGACGAGTCGGCTGCCACTGCGGAGACCACGCCGGCGGAAGCGGCCGCTGACACGGAGCCGGAGCTGGAGCCGGAGACGGAGGCGGCCGAGCCGCAGGCCGTGGACTCGGCGGAGACGCCGGTCGCCGAGGAGCCGGCCGAGGCCGACGAGGCGGAGACGGAGACGGAGACGGAGACGACCGCCACGGCCGAAGCCGACGCGTCGGAGCCGGAGACTGTTGAGCCCGCCACGGCGGAGTCGGACGCCGTCGAGCCCGTCGCCGAAGCCACCGCCGTCGAGGCGGAGGCTCCCACCGCGGAGGCCGACGCCGCCCCGCAGGAGCAGGACGTGGAGCCCGAGGCCGTCACGGCCGAGCCGGAGGCGGACGCCACCGAGCCGCAGGCCGACGAGGCCGCCACCGCCACTGAGTCGGAGGCCGTCGTCGAGGCGCCCGCCCCGGAGCCGGAGCCGGAGCCGGAGGCCGAGGCCGAGGCCGTCGTAGCCGCTGCGGAGCCGGAGCCCGAGGCCGTCGTCGAGGCGCCCGCCCCGGAGCCGGAGCCGGAGCCGGAGGCCGAGGCCGAGGCCGTCGTAGCCGCTGCGGAGCCGGAGGCGACCGTCACCTCCACCGCGCCGAAGGCCACCGTTGTCCTTCCCGCGCATCTGACCGACGCCCACACCGCCGCCGGAGCGCAGCTCGCCGCGCAGGGGCTCGACGGGGCCCGGGCCGCCGTGTACCTCGTCGTCGACCGGTCCGGGTCGATGCGCGGGTACTTCAAGGACGGCTCCGTGCAGCGGCTCGCCGAGCAGGTCACCGCGCTCGCGGCGCACCTCGACGAGGACGCCACCGTCACGACCGTGTTCTTCTCCACGGACATCGACGGCACCGTCGACCTGACTCCGGCCAGCCTCACCCCCACCCACGTGGAGGAGGTCAACGCCGGGCTCGGCCGCCTGGGCCGTACCAACTACCACCGTGCCGTGGAGGAGGTCCTCGCCCACCACGAGAAGGCCGACCCGACCCGTACCGCGCTGGTCGTCTTCCAGACGGACGGCGCGCCGGAGTCGAAGACCGCTGCGACCCAGGCCCTGGCCGAGGCGGCGGAGCGTCCGCTGCACTGGCGGTTCGTGGCCTGGGGCGAGGAGGACAACAAGGCCTTCGACTACCTCCGTAAGCTCGACGGCACTCCCCGTACCGGCACGTACTTCGCGGGCGCGACGCCCGTGGAGACGGCTCACCCGGACTTCTACCGCGGGCTGCTCGCCGACCTGAGGTTCTGATCCGAGGCCGTGGTGGCGGTGACCGGCAGGGTCACCGTCACCACCAGGCCGCCGCCCTCCCCCGCGTCCCGCGCCACCGCGCCCACGCTTCCCCCGTGCGCCGCCGCGATCGACCGCACGATGGACAGTCCGAGCCCCGCGCCCGGCCCCATCCGGTCCCGGCCCTCGCCCCGCCGGAAGGGTTCGAAGAGGCCGGCCACCTCATCGGGCGGGACGACCGGCCCGGTGTTGGTCACCGTCAGGACGCCGCCCTCGGCCCGTACCTCCACGGTTCCGCCCGGCACGTTGTACGCGACGGCGTTCGCGACGAGATTCCGTACGAGCTGTCCGAGCAGCACCCGGCTGCCCCGTACGACACCGCCGTCCGCCACCACGCACGCGCCCGCGTGCTCCTCCTCGACGACCTCGCCCAGCGGCACGTCGTCCCGTTCGGCGAGCCCGCGCTCGCTGCGGGCGAGGAGCAGCAGTCCGTCGATGAGGCGTTCGCTGCGCCGGTTGGCGTCGAGCAGCACCTGTCGTACGTCGCAGTCGTCGTCGAGGCCGACCTGGATCGCGACGCGCTGGGTGGCGAGCGGGGTGCGCAGTTCGTGGGAGGCGTTGGCGATGAACCGGCGCTGGCTGTCGAAGGCGGTCTCCAGGCGTCCGAGCAGCGCGTCGATGGTGTCGCCGAGTTCCTTGAGCTCGTCGTCGGGCCCGCTGACCGCGATCCGGTCGTGCAGGTTGCGTTCGGAGAGGCGCCGGGCGCGTGCGGTCATCTCGTGCACGGGCCGCAGGACGCGCCCGGCGGTCCACCAGCCCACGAAGACGGCGCAGCAGGCCATGACGAGGAGGGCGAGGCCCGACCACATGAGCATCTGTTCACCGGCGGCGCGGCTGATGTCGTCACCCAGCTCGTACGCCTCCACCACCGCCACCCCGTTCGCGCGCGCCACGATCGCGTCCGCCTCGTCGTCCGTCCCGGCGAGGACCAGCAGGTTCACGACGAGCAGCAGCACCGTGCCGAGCACGAGGAAGGCACCCCCGTACACGAGCGCGATGCGGGTCCGGATGGTGGACCCGGACCCCAGATAGCCACGGGTCACAGCTGGTACCCCACGCCCTGCACCGTCCTGATCAGCGCCGGCTCGCCCACTTTCGCGCGCAGCTTGCTCATGCAGACGCGTACGGCTCCGGTGAAGGGGTCGGCGTGGGCGTCCCAGGCGCGGTCGAGGAGCTCCTCGGCGGAGACGGCCGCCCCGTCGGCCTCCAGGAGGATCTGGAGGACGGAGAACTCCTTCGGGGAGAGGTCGAGGTCCCGCCCGTCACGGGTGGCGGTCCGCCGCACGGTGTCCATGCGGAGCCCGTACCGCTCCAGGAGCGGGGGCAGCGGCGCCCGGGCGGAGCGGCGTCGCAGGGCGCGGACCCGGGAGACCAGCTCGGGGAACTCGAAGGGCTTGCCGAGGTAGTCGTCGGCGCCCAGGTCGAGCCCGGTGACGCGGTCCTCGGTGGCGGTGGCGGCGGTCAGCATGAGGATGCGGGTCGGGGAGCCCTCGGCGACGAGCCGCCGGGCGACGTCGTCGCCGTGGACGCGCGGCAGGTCGCGGTCGAGGACGAGGACGTCGTACGGGTGAAGGTCCAGGTGTTCGAGGGCGGCGTCGCCGCTGTGGACGGTGTCGACGGCGAAGCCGGCCCGTCGCAGTCCGGTGGCGACGAGCTCGGCGAGGACCCGCTCGTCCTCGGCTACCAGTACACGCATGGGCCTCATCCTCCCGCGCGCCTGTTCCCGGACGGCCGGGCCCCCTGTTCCCGACGGCCGGACCTCCGGTTCGCGAGGGAGGGCCCCTGGTCCCGACGGCCGGGCCCCTGGTCATCGATGTGAGTGGATCTTCGTACGCCCGTTAGGATTTCGACCATGGCGGCCACTGGATCCGAGAAGCAGGGGGCGAAGGCGTTCTACGTCACGACCCCCATTTACTACGTCAACGACGCTCCTCACCTGGGCCACGCCTATACGACCGTCGCAGGCGACGTGCTCACGCGCTGGCACCGTCAGCGCGGCGAGAAGGTGTGGTACCTCACCGGCACGGACGAGCACGGTCAGAAGATCATGCGCACGGCCGAGGCGAACAACGTCACGCCCCAGGCCTGGTGCGACAAGCTCGTCGAGGAGGCCTGGAAGCCCCTCTGGGAGCACCTGAACATCGCGAACGACGACTTCATCCGCACCACGCAGAAGCGTCACACCGACCGCGTCCAGGAGTTCGTGCAGGACCTGTACGACAAGGACGAGATCTACAAGGGCGGCTACGAGGGCCCGTACTGCGTGGGCTGCGAGGAGTACAAGCTCCCCGGCGACCTCATCGAGGCCGAGGACGGCACGAAGCTGTGCGCCGTCCACAAGAAGCCGGTGGAGATCCTCAAGGAGGAGAACTACTTCTTCAAGCTGAGCGAGTACGGCCCGAAGCTCCTGGAGTTCTACGAGGCGAACCCGGGCTTCATCCAGCCGGAGTCGGCCCGCAACGAGGTCGTGAACTTCGTCAAGCAGGGCCTGGAGGACCTCTCCATCTCGCGCTCGACGTTCGACTGGGGCGTCCCGGTGCCGTGGGACGAGAAGCACGTCATCTACGTGTGGATCGACGCGCTGCTCAACTACGCGACGGCCGTCGGCTACAACGAGAACCCGGCGAAGTTCGACGAGACCTTCCCGGCGAACGTGCACCTCATCGGCAAGGACATCCTGCGCTTCCACGCGGTGATCTGGCCGGCGATGCTGATGGCGCAGGGCCTGCCGATCCCCGGCCGGGTGGCCGCGAACGGCTGGCTGATGGTCGGCGGCGAGAAGATGTCGAAGTCGAACCTGACCGGCATCAAGCCGCAGGACCTGACCTCGCACTTCGGCGTGGACGCGTACCGCTGGTACTTCCTGCGGGCCATCGCGTTCGGCCAGGACGGCTCGTTCTCGTGGGAGGACTTCTCCGCCCGCTACACGTCCGAGCTGGCCAACGACTACGGCAACCTCGCCTCGCGCGTCGCGGCCATGGTCGGCAAGTACTTCGACGGCGCGCTGCCGGCCTCGACGGCCGACGGTGACGCGGAGAAGGCGATCCAGGACGGCCTCGCCAAGGCCGTCGCGACCGCCGACGCGAAGATCGGCGAGGAGCTCGACTTCCAGGCCGGCATCCTGGCGATCTTCGACTTCGTGAAGCAGGTCAACGGCTACATCACGGAGCAGGAGCCGTGGAAGGTGGCCAAGGACGAGTCCGAGGAGGGCAAGGCCCGCCTCGCGACCATCCTCTACACGGCCGCCGAGTCGCTCCGCGCCGTCGCCGTCCTGCTGAACCCGATCATGCCGGAGACCTCGCAGGCCCTCTGGGACTCGCTGGGTGCCGAGGCGTCCCTGGGCGCGCTGGCCTCCCAGCCGGTCCAGTCCTCCGCCACGTGGGGACAGCTCCCCGCGGGCGCGACGGTGACGAAGGGCGCGGTGCTGTTCCCGCGCCTGGAGGAGCCGAAGAAGGACTGACGACGCCCCTGTCCTACGGCGAAAGGCCGCCGCCCCCGGAGAGGGGGCGGCGGCCTTCGTCGTACGTCCTCACGCCAGGGCGAGGGCGGCGACGGCGGGCGCCATGTAGACGAGCGGGAAGGGCACGTGGCCGTACGAGCGGGCCCGGAGCACGGTGATCACGGCCCCGGCGAAGTACAGGATCAGCCCGATCGCGGCGAGGGTCCCGACGACGGGCACGAAGAACCCCGCGACCAGCCCCACGGCGCCGGCGGCCTTGGCGGCCCCGAGCCAGTTCCACCAGGCCTGCGGCACCCCGTACTGGGCGAGGGGCTCGACGACGAACTTCGCCCGGAAGAAGATCGAGGCCCCGGAGAACCCGGCCATGAACGCGGCGACGGCGGTGACGACGACAGCGGTGGTGGACATCTCGGTGAACATCGCGACGGCTCCTTCAGCCTCTCCCGTGTCCGCCTCGACCGAGCCGGACACAGCACTGACGGAGCGGGGCCGAGGAGTGTGACGGCCCGCGCGAAAAACTTCAGTGGACCCAGTTCTTCAACGGTTCCGTGTTCAGCTCCATCCCCACCGGCTCCGGCGGAGTGACCGTCTTGCCGAAGGGCACGGTCGCCACCATTTCGTACCGTTCCCCGTCCGGCTGGGAATGGACCTTGACCTCGCACGTGGTCCTGTCGACCAGCAGGTACACGGGGATACCGGTCTCGGCGTAGGCACGCGGTTTCACGACGCGGTCGCGGTGACCGGTGTCCGAGTCGCCAGAGGTGACTTCGACGACCATCAGGACGCCGTCGGCACTCGCCCACTCACCCTGGCCGACGAAAACTCCAGGCGCAGAGATTCGTCCACACGTTCGCCAAGACGAGCGAGCTCTTCGAACCCTTCCTGAGTCAGGACGCTCACGGCAGACTCCTCCCGAATCGGTGACCCAGCCCCGCGTGACCGGGTTCGTTGCTGTCGCCATGACCGTCTCCGTGGCATATGCCAACGAGCTGGGATCCGGGAATCCTCAGCCTTCACCCCTGTGGGTGACACAGCCGACCCACAGGACGACCCGAGGAAATGCCCAGGTCCGGTGCCTAGCGTGCGCGGCATGATCGTGACACGTGAGGACGAGGGGCTGGCCCGGGCCGCTGTGGAAGGGCTGCTGGCCGGGGTGGAGTTGACGCCCAAGCCGGGGCTGCCGGATGCGCGGGAGGCTGACCTGTCGAGGCTGCGGTGGTCCGCGCGGGCGCTGGAGCCGGGGCTCGCCGCGATGGCGGCGGCCGCGCGGCGGAGCGGGGAGCCAGGGAAGGGACTTCGGGGCGAGCTCGGGGCGGTCGGGCGGTCCACCGAGCGGGCCATGGCGCGGGCGGACGGCGGCGCGGGCTTCCACCACGGGGCCGTGTGGCCGCTGGGGCTACTGGTGGCGGGCGCCGCGCTCGCGCCGGGTGGAGCCGTGGAGGAGATCACCGGGCTCGCGGGGCGGATCGCGACCCATTCGGACGGCCGGGCTCCGCGCGTGGCCACCCCCGGCTCGGCCGTCTCCGTCCGGTACGGCGCCGCCGGTGCGAAGGGCGAGGCGCGGGCCGGGTTCCCGCACGTACGAAGGGCGTCGGCAGCCCTCCGTACCGCCCGCGACGCCGGAGCGCGCGAGCCCGAGGCCCGTCTGAACGCCCTGCTCGCGGTGATGACCACGCTCCAGGACACCGGCCTGCTGCACGCGGCCGGCCCGCACGGCCTGCGGGAGGTCCAGGACGGAGCCCGGGAGGTCCTGGCGGGCCGCCTGCCGCTCGACGCTTTCGACCTGCGACTACGGGAACGAGGCCTGCGCCCGAGGGGCAGCGGCCATCTGCTGGCCGCTGCCCTGTTCCTGGACGGCCTCCGCTAGGTGGAGGTACCCGTGTGGGTCTCGTCCGGGTCGACGCCCAGGGTCAGCGTGGCGACGACCCCCTTCGCGATCCTCCCCTTCGGGTACTTGAGGGTGAGCAGACCGCCCTCGGCGCCGTTGCCGGGGTAGATGGTGTCGTCGTCGAGGGTCGTGCGTTCGGTGGTGCTGGTGGAGTACGGGGCGACCTCGGCGGAGTCCAGAACGGCGGTCTCGGCGAAGAAGAGCTGGCCGGTGTGGCAGGTGTGACCGCCTTCGTAACCGGACGCCGTCATCTTTCCGCCGACGTGCACCTTGGTGTGGATGTGCACGCAGCGCCCCCGGTACCAGCCGGGGAACACGGTCCGGAACTCCACGTACCCGTGCTTGTCGGTGAGCTGGGTGCCGCGCAGGTACCGCTTGTCGTCGGTGGGCTCCTCGTGCCCGCCGCCACCGCCGCCGCCGGGGCCGCCGGTGGGGGGAGTACCGGTGGGCGCGTCGGTGGGCGGCGTACCGGTAGGGGGAGTACCGGTGGGGGCGTCGGTCGGAGGAGTACCGCCGCCGGGACCACCGGGACCGCCCGAACTGAGGCTCTCGTAGCCGGAGTAGATGCCGAGCGCGTCGCAGTGCCAGACATCGACGGCGACGTTCCGCAGGGGCTTGCAGGTGTCGGAGTCGACGACCTTGAGCCGCAGGGTCATCGGAATGCCCTCACGGTCCTCGGTGATGTCCCTGCGGATCTCGTCGGCGTCGATGTAGTACGGGCCTTCGGTGGTCTCGGAGGTCAGCCGGTAACAGGCCTCACCGGCCGTCGGCTTCGCGGCCGGCTTCTTCCCGGCCGCGCCGCCTGCCGAGGCGGTGGAGACGACCCCGACGCCGATCCCCGCCGCGACCACGACCCCACCACCCGCGACCAGGGCCCGCCGCCGGGTCATGTCCCGCCTGTGCTTCTGGTTTTCGCTCATGGGCGAGGACCCTAGGAACCGCGCCTGTCAGGAACGTGAGAGCCGACTGTGGATTCCTGTGTACACGTACGTCAGTTGCCGACGGCGTACGAGACGAAGCCCGCCCAGGCGGTCGGCGTCAGCGCGAGCTGGGGACCGCCGAGGTTCTTGGAGTCACGGACGTGGACGGTGGCGAGGGTGGCGGCGACCTCGATGCAGGAGTCGCCTTCGTTGCCGTCGCTGTAGCTGCTCTTGAACCACGCCAGTTCGGAGGCGTCCCCGGTAGAGAACTTGCGGATCATGTCTCTCCCAGCAATTGCTCAATGAAGGCCAGTGACTCCCGGGGCGGGAGAGCCTGAGCCCGGATCGTGCCATACCGCAGCTCAAGGATGCGTACCTGCCTCGGGTCCGTGACAGGACGACCGTTAAACGCGCCGTCGGAGCGTCCCGTCGCAGTACCGTCCACGAACTTCAGCAGCTCGATCTTGCCGTCCAGACCGGGATGGACCTCTACGTGCGTCGGCATCACCTGAAGGGTGACGTTACGCAACCGCCCCACCTCCAGAAGACGTTCGAGCTGCCCTCGCCACACCATTGTGCCTCCCAGCGGCCGCCGCAGCAGCGCCTCTTCCAGCACGAAGCCGAGCGAAGGCGCCGGGTCCCGCTCGAAGATGGACTGCCGAGCCACCCGAGCAGCAGCCAACCGCTCCACCTCGGCCTGCGGGTAGGGAGGTTGCCGCGACTCGAATGCGGCGCGAGCGTGCTCCGGTGTCTGCAGCAACCCACTGATGCTGTTGCAGACGTACACACCGATCTCTACGGCCTTCCCCTCGACGTGGGCCAGATCCCGCACCTTCTTCGGGTAGCGGACCTTCGCCACGTCCTCCTTCATGGCTGAGAGCAAGCCCGCCGCCCGCAACACCTCGTCCGCCTTGTCCAGGAACTCAGGGCGTGGGATCCGCGTCCCGGCCTCGATCTTGTAGATCATGTCCTCGCCGTAGCCGGTAGCAGCCCCGAGCTCGGCGGCCCGCATCCCCACCGCCTCCCTCCGCAGCCTCAACTGCCGTCCCACGGTGGCGACCACGGCCACACCCCAGTCATCGTCGGGATCGACCTCCCACCCCGGCTCGTCCGCTTCGGTCTTGAGCCGCTGCGCCCCACCGTCCACCGACATACCGCACCCTTCCCTCGCCCCTTCGTGGCGCGACACCTCCCCCGGAAGGGCTCCGGACAGCCCGGACAGCAGTGGACAAGCTCCGGACAGTCACCCTACGCATCGGCATCGTCACTGTTCACGGTAAGCGGGGGCGGCCACGCTCGGTGATGTGAATCAGCAGAACACCACCCAAGTCCTTGCGCCCACAGGACACTTCACGGTCCTCCTGTCGCCCACGCCACGCGGGGCCCGGCTCGCCCGGCTGCTCGCCGTCGAGTGGATGCGGGATCACGAGGTGCCGCACGGCGTGACGGAGGCCGCCACCCATGTCGTCGCCGAACTCGCCGCGAACGGGGCCACGCACGGCCGGGTCGCCGGCCGGAGCTTCCGACTCGCGCTCCTCAGTCACGAGGGCGTCCTGCGGATCGAGGTCACCGACACCCGGGGCGATCGCCTCCCGCGCACCCAACCTGCCTGCCCCGAGGGCGACTCCGGGCGCGGACTGCTCCTGGTCGAGGCGCTGGCCGACCGGTGGGGCGTCGAGCTCGGTCCCGTACCCAGGAAGACGGTATGGGCCGAACTCGATCTTCCGCATCCCTGACCTGCGGAAACAACTGAGGCACCGGATTCCAGGAACGTGGGATCCGGTGGGTCGGGCGGTCCTTCCAAGGAACGACGAGAGAGAAAGAAACCTCGCCAAGCCCCACCCCTCCCGCCCCACGGCGGGCTCTCACTCATGCGGGTGAAAGACACCAACTCAGCTGGATTCGGGAGGGGTTGTCTGCCTTACGCTCGCTCTGACTGGCATATGACAGCGGACATAGGTCGGCCCCCGCAGGGAGGGCAATCCCAAGGCGAGGGCCTGACCACGAGGAAGTAGGAGCTTCCCCATGGGTACTCACGACACTAGCGCGCGCTCCTCCGCCTCGTCCCGTAAGGGCGCGGAAAACCACCCCCACACGCGCACCCGCGTCGCCGGCGTCGTCCACGACAACTCCCGCCACGCCACCCGCTTCACGGTGATCGGTAACCACCTCGCCCAGCACGCCGAACTGTCACTGCTGGCCATCGGGCTCGCCGTGCACATCCAGTCGCTTCCCGGCGGTGCTCCCGTCGGCATCAAGAGCCTCGCCGCCCGGTTCCCCGAGGGGACCACGCGGATCTCCGCCGCGCTGCGCGAGCTTGAGGCCCACGGCTACCTGCGCCGTACCCGCGAGCGGACCGGAAGCGGCCGGATGGTGACTCGCACGGTCTCCTGCAACCAGCCGGGCCGGACCGGCGGCGAGGAGCAGACGACGGAGGCGCCGAAGCCCAAGCCACCCACTCGCCGGGCGGAGCCGAAGCGCCGCGCGCTGCCCGCCGTACCGCAGCCCGCGTACCCGGCGCCGGACCTCCTCGTCACCGCCCTCGACATCCTGGCCGCCCTCCGCCGCGTGGACCCCCGCCTGCACCTCTCCGCCACCGACGCCGAGCACCTCGCCCCGGGCGTCGCCACCTGGCTGGAGCGCGAGCTCACCCCCGACGCCGTACGCCGCGTCCTGACCTTCGACCTCCCGACGGAACCCCTCCGCCGCCCGGCCGCCCTCCTGGCCCACCGCCTCGGCGCCCAGCTCCCGCCCCTGCCGCCGTTCCGCACCTCCGAGGACCCGGCCACCCGGTACCCCCTCCAGAACTGCGACACCTGCGACCGCGCCTACCGCGCCCCCGAACCGGGCACGTGCGGCGGCTGCCGCAGCTGACCGGCCCCGTCCCCACACCCCGAGGAACCCCGTGGTCAACCCACCGCATGAAGCGATGCACCACATCTTCCGGCACGACCTCCACCTCTTCAGCCGCCTCAAGGACGTGCTGGAGCTTCCCCTCCCGGCCGTCGTCGAGGCGGTCGTCCTGCCCAACGACCTCACCGAGACGCGGCCCGTCGAGCGCCGCGTCGACACCCTCCTGCGGCTCGACAGCGCCAAGGACGGATCCCTCCTCCTCGCCATCGAGGCGCAGGGCAAGAAGGACCCGGCCAAGCCGGCGAGCTGGGCGTACTACGTCTCGTACCTGTGGACGAAATACGGACTGCCGACCGCCCTGCTGGTCGTCTGCCAGGACCGCACCACGGCGGAATGGGCAGCCCGGCCCGTGGCCAGCGGCCCCGCCTACATGCCCACCCTCAGCATCCGGCCGATCGTCGCGGGCCCGCACAACATGCCCGTCATCATCGACCCGGCCAAGGCCGCCGAGGACCTGGCGCCGGCCACCCTGTCGGCCATCACGCACGCGGGCGATCCGGACATCGGTGCCATACTGAAAGCACTGTCCACCGCGCTGCGGGACGTTCCCGAGAACGTCGCCGACCCGATCATCGAATTCACCGCACAGGGGCTGAGCAAGCGCCCGGCCCAAGACCTCTGGAGGACTCTGGTGGCCGTGGACCTCTCCTTCTACAAGTCGTACCTCTCCGAAGAGATCCGAGACGAGGGCCGGACCGAGGGCCGGGCCGAGGGCTTGGCCGAGGGCCGGGCTCAGGCCGGCGCCGCCGCCATACTGCTGGTCCTGGAGCAGCGCGGCCTCGACGTTCCCGACGACGTCCGCGACCGCGTCACCAGCTGTGCCGACCCCGAGATGCTGCGCGGCTGGCTCACCCGTGCCGTCACGGCGGCCTCGGCCGAGGAGATCTTCGCGGACGAGTAGAGCCGGCGGGGAGTACGGAAGGGGCCCGGGGACGACGTCCGTCCCCGGGCCCCCGCGCGTCGGCCGGACCCGTGATCCGCAGGTCACCGGCGCGTTCGCACGGACCCAAGGCATTGCCGGCCACCGACCGCCCGACATGACGGGCTCGGACCTTTGTTCGTTGCTCGTGTGAATGGTTGCGTGCCAGCATGCGCGAGTGAATGAGGACCGGGACGACGCACCGAAGCCTGAACAGTTTTCGAGGCTGGCAGAGTTGGCAGACACGCCAGTTTCGGCGGTGCAGCCGGAACCGGAGTCGGTTTCGGCCGCACGACCCGCGCGGACCACGCCGGAGCCGGAACCTGCCGACGAGGTGACCGTGGCGCGGCGGGAGTTTGCGCGATTGCTCGGTGAATTCCGGCGTACGGCCGTACTGGTGCCCTTCGACGCATCCGAAAGTCTGTGGACTGCGGACTTCAACGGGGTGCGGTGGATCTGCGCGTTCTCGGACGAGGAGGCGCTGGCGCGGTTCGCGGTCGCGCGGGGAGACGCGGGCCGCGAGTGGACGTACCAGACGATTCTCGGCGCGCGGCTTCTCGACGTGATGGTGCCGATGCTGCCCGGTCCGGGCGGGGTCGCGCTGGACGCGGGCAGTACGGACGGAACGCTCTTCCCGCCGGTGGCGGGGATCGTCCCGGACGAGGTGGCGGTGGATCTCGGGGGAACGGGGACGCAGTGAGTGGGAACGAGCCTGACCTCGCGGCGCCGGCGGCGGCGCTTGCGGAGATAGCGAAGGGCATCGACCTGGCGCACGCCGAGCTGAAGGAGCTCGGCATGATCGGTGAGGCGTCGGTGGGCCGTGGCTTCTCCGATCTGGCCCTGTCGGGAATGGAGTTGGGGCACGGCGGTCTGACGTCGGAGTTCGAGACGTTCTGCAACCGGTGGGAGTGGGGCATACGTGCGCTCACCCTGCGAGGAAACGGTTTCGCGCAGGCGGTCGGCCTGTCGGCGGGCTCGTTCGCGGAGCAGGAGCAGTACATCAAGGACTCGATCAAGATCGGCGTGAACTCCCTCGACGGGAACCCACACCTCTCCGAGGACGAGGTCAAGGAGATGCGCTGGGACACCATCCGCGACCAGCACATGTGGGACGACCCGGACTGGAGCGGGGAGTCGTTCGAGGACGCCCACCAAGAGGTCAAGCAGAACTGGAAGAACACCACGTACGACGTCGAGGACTCGATGCTCGACGGGTTGGAGCGCTCGGGTGCGCTGGACTCGGAGCGGCGGGAGAAGGCTGACGAAAGGCTCCGGGACCTGCTCGATCCCGACCAGGCGACCATCGACCAGGCCGAGCAGCCGCGTTGGGGGGAGAACCGCTGATGGTGGACTGGGGAGGTCTGGTCGACAAGGGGATCGACAAGATCGGTGACGGCATCGACAAGGGCAAGGAGCTGCTCGGCGAGGGCATCGACCACGCCACCGACAAGGTCGGCCAGGGCCTGGACAAGATCGGTGCGCACGCCATCGCGGATTCGGTCGAGGACTGGGGCGACGAGACCGCGTCCTCTCTCGGCGCGCAGGTCGGTGAGCAGCAGCTCGGGCAGACCGAGGAAGCGAACGAGCTGATCCACGGCAAGCCGGAGAAGATCACCGAGGCGGTGAAGAACCTCCGGGACTTCCAGAAGGCGTTCGACCTGGTCGGCGGCGGGATGAGGAAGCTCGACGCCGGTCATTGGAAGGGCGAGGCGGCCGACGCGTTCCGGGAGAAGTTCTCGACGCTGCCGACGGACTGGCTGCACGCGGCCGACGCGATGGAGAACGCGGCCAAGGCGCTGGAGACTTACTCCCAGGCGGTCGTGAGCGCGCAGGGCAAGGCGCGCGAGGCGATAGCCCTCTACAAGGAGGGCGACCAGGACTCCAAGACGGCCGTCGACACGTACAACAAGAAGGTCGACGCCTACAACGCGGCCCGCACCGGGGACAGTCCGCTGCCGGACCCCGGGCCCTTCTCCGACCCCGGCAAGGCCAAGCGGCAGCGGGCCCAGGAGATCCTGAACGACGCGCGGAAGGCACGCAACGAGGCCGGGGACACCGCGAAGGCAGCGGTCAGCGCCGCCCTCGCGCACGCGCCCAAGGAGCCGACGGGCCTCGAGAAGGCCAAGCTGGAGCTGATGGACTACGGCCTGGGCCAAGGCATCGAGCTCGCCCACGTCAGCGGCGGGATCGTCAAGGGCACGGCAGGTCTGCTCAACTTCGTCCGCTCGGTCAACCCGGTGGACCCGTACAACCTGACGCACCCGGCGGAGTACTACAAGGGCGTCAACATGACGCTGGCCGGGCTGGTGTCCACGGCGGCCAACCCGGACAGGGCACTGAAGAACGCCTGGGACGCGGCGAAGGGCGACCCGTCGGAGTTCTTCGGCCGGATGCTGCCGGAGATGCTCGGGACGAAGGGCGCGGGAGCGATACGGGGAGGCCTGCGCGCCGGGCTGAAGGACGCCACCAAGCACCTGCCGGACACGAAGAAGCCGGGCAGCAGCCGCGGGGACCAGGAGAAGGGCCCGCCCACCAACGGCAAGACGTGCGGTGAGACGCGGTGCAAGAACGACCCGATCGACATCGCGACGGGCCGCATGCTGTTGCCCCAGACGGACATCGCGCTGCCCGGCTCTCTGCCGCTCGTCTTCCGGCGCACCTTCGACTCCTCGCGCCGCTCGGGCCGCTGGTTCGGTCCGGCGTGGTCGTCGACGGTCGACCAGCGGCTGGAGATCGACTCCGAGGGCGTGGTCTTCAGCTGCGACGAGGGCAGTCTCCTCGCCTATCCGCACCCGGCCCCCGGTGTCCCGGTCATGCCCACGCACGGCCGGCAGTGGCCGCTGGACCGGGTCGGGGACGGCTACACGGTGACCGACCCGGACAGTGGCACGGTCCGGCACTTCGCCGACCACGGCGACGAACTCGCGCTCCTGGCCCAGATCGACGACCGCAACGGCCGATGGATCGCCTTCGAGCACGACGAGGCGGGCGCTCCCACGGCGATCGTGCACCACGGCGGCTACCACCTGAAGCTCACCACGAGCGAGGGCCGGGTCACGGCCCTCCACCTCGCGGGTGCGGCGGCGGACGGATCCGACCAGGAGATCCTGCGCTACGGCTACGCCGACGGCCACCTGACCGAGGTCACGAACTCCTCCGGGCGCCCGCTGCGCTTCGGCTGCGACGAACACGGCCGCATCACGTCGTGGACCGACACGAACGGCAGCCGCTACGACTACGTCTACGACGACCAGGACCGCTGCACCTATCAGGCAGGCGGCAACGGGCACCTCGAAGCCACGTTCACCTGGGACGACGTCGACCCGGCGACCGGGCTCCGCCTGACCACCTTCACAGACGGCCTGGGGAACACCGAGCAGCACCTGATCAATGACCGTGCCCAGGTCGTCGCCGAGATCGACCCGCTGGGAGCGGTCACCCGCTACGAGTACGACAGCCGCAACCACCTGCTGTCCCGGACGGATCCGCTGGGCCACATCAGCCGCTCCACGTACGACGAGCACGGCCGCGTGACGGTGCTGGAGCGCCCCGACGGGCGCCAGGCTCGGGCTGAGTACGACGACAGCGGACTGCCGATACGCATCGTCGGCACGGACGGCAACGTCACCCACCAGACCTTCGACGAGCGCGGCAACCGCACGTCGGTGACGGACCCCGCCGGAGCCTGTACGGAGTTCGCGTACGACGAGGCGGGCCGACCCATTTCGACGACGGACCCGCTCGGCGCCACCACTCGCCTGGTCCTGGACAGCCGTGGATTGCCAGTCGAGATCACCGACCCGCGGGGGGCCACGACCCGCTACGAGCGAGACGGCTTCGGTCGTACGATCCGGATCACCGACCCCCTCGGCGCGGACACGCGGCTGGAGTGGACGGTCGAGGGACGTTTGTCCCGACGTACAGCACCGGACGGGACGTCGGAGGCCTGGACGTACGACGGCGAGGGCAACTGTCTCGGCCACACGGACGCGGCGGGCGCCACAACCCACTTCACGTACACCGACTTCGACCTGCCGACCTCCCGCACCGGCCCGGACGGTGTCCGCTACGAGTTCAACCACGACACGAACCTGCGGCTGACGCGGGTGACCAGCCCGCAAGGCCTGACATGGGACTACACCTATGACGCGGCGGGCCGACTGGTCGCGGAGTCGGACTTCGACGGCCGGGTGCTGAACTATGGCTACGACGCGGCGGGCCGTCTGACGTCACGAGTGAACGGCGTCGGCCAGACGATCCGGTTCGACCGAGACAGCCTCGGCCGGATCGTCGGCAAGTTCGCCGATGGGGCAGTCTGCAGCTACGAGTACGACCTCTTCGGCCAACTAGCGGCGGCGACCGGCCCGGACGCCACACTGGAGCGTCTCCGGGACCGCTACGGCCGCCTCCTCTCCGAGACCGTGAACGGCCGAACGCTCTCCTTCACTCACGACGCGGTAGGCCGGCGGACGGGGCGGACGACGCCGGGCGGTTCGACGAGCACGTGGTCGTACGACGCGGCGGGCCGCCGCACGGAACTGACCTCCTCGGGCCGAACCCTGGCCTTCGCCCATGACGCCATGGGCCGTGAGTCGTCCCGCCACATCGGCGACTTCGCCGCCCTGACCTCGTCGTTCGACACGATGGGACGCCTTACCGAGCAGGAGGTCACCGGCGGTGCCGGCGATCGTCTCCAGCACCGCACGTACGCCTACCGTGCCGACGGGGGCCTCGTCGGCATCATCGACGAACTTTCGGGGAACCGCCGTTTCGAGCTGGACACGGCCGGCCGTGTCTCGGCCGTCCATGCGAACAACTGGACGGAGCGGTACGCCTACGACGACGCCGGCAACCAGGCTGAGGCCTCCTGGCCAGCCACGCACCCCTCCCACGACGCGACAGGCGCACGCACCTACCGGGGCACTCGAATACTCGGCGCGGGCTCGGTCCGCTACGAGCACGACGCCGACGGCCGGGTCGTCCTGCGCCAGAAGACCCGCCTCTCCCGCAAACCGGACACGTGGCATTACACGTGGGACGCAGAGGACCGCCTCACCGCGGTGACGACACCGGACGGCACGGTCTGGCGGTACGCATACGACCCCTTGGGCCGCCGCATTTCCAAGCGTTCCGCTCGGGAGTCGATCCACTTCACTTGGGACGGAACGACGCTCTGCGAACAGACGACGGACGACGTCACCATGACCTGGGACCATGCGGGCCTCCGCCCCCTGGCCCAGACGGAACGCCGCACGGACTCCACCGACGAGCGCTTCTTCGCCATTGTCACCGACCTGATCGGCACCCCGACAGAACTGATCGCCGAATCGGGCGATGTGGCCTGGCGCACCCGCACGACCCTCTGGGGAACGACCACCTGGAACAGAACGGCCACCGCCTACACCCCACTCCGCTTCCCGGGTCAGTACTACGACCCGGAGTCGGGCCTCCACTACAACCACTTCCGCTACTACGACCCGGAATCGGCGCGCTACCTCTCACAGGACCCCCTGGGCCTGGCCCCGGCCCCAAACCCGGCGACGTACGTCCACAACCCGCACACGTGGAGCGACCCGCTGGGCCTCGGGCCGTGCCCTCCGAAGGGGGAGCATGCCAACCCCTTCGAGCACAGAGGTGATGCGGAGAAGGCCGCGTTCGAGGCAGCCGGCGTCCCCTACGGCACGGCGCCTGACGCCGAGTGGATTGTTACGGGTGACGTCACCCGTGCCCACATGCCCGGCTACTTCTATTCTTCGAGCGAGGCCCATTGGGGTCGATTCAGACAATTCGAGACGGCTGAAGGTTCTCGTGTCGTCGTGGAACACACCTTCGATCGAGCCGGTCCACACTTCCATGCAGGAATGCCGAAAATCGACCCGAGTCAGAACGGGGTGAATTTTGGTTGGGACAATTCACGTGGAGACTTTTTCCGCTACACGGACACCTGGGAGAGGTACGCATCGATAGACAAACCCGGAGGGGATCATCATTTCTTCTACAAGGAAGGCTGGGGAACGTGGTGAAGCGTCGCGAGAATGAAGTCCATAGCGACCTGGAGCTGCTGGAAGCTCTCAAACGGCAAGCTCTGGAGGAGGTGGGCGGAGAGGTACCGAAAAGTGCGCCGGACCCCAAGAAGGCGATTCTCGCCGTGACGGGAGGCTTCGTACAACCAGCAGTCAAGGTTCCCCATTCGGACCCCGCTGCAAGGGATCGCGTGGACGCCCTCTGGCACAAGGAGGCGGATCGGCTGGCAATCCTCGACAGGAGCAGAGAGTTTCTACTGCTTGCCACATATCCCGGGAGCCTCGCCAGGGGGTGGATCAGAGTGAGGGACTTGATCGGAGGCCGTCTCCCTTCACGTGTCGCTGCCGCGAGCGGCTCCCGCGATTTCATCGCAGTCTCCCTCGATGGAAAGTCGCTGTGCGCTGTTTCCGTCGAGGAGTACGAGGACTGGATCGTCACGCATTCCTTTGAAGATGGCGGGACGGCAGGGCGGTAGTTCGGCAGCCGTACGGCGAAGGGCCCGGAACCGTCGTGCGGTTCCGGGCCCTTCACATCAGGTATCGCTTACCGCGCCGCGTCCGGATGCACCGCGTCCGTCACCGGGCGGTCCTCGGTCGGCTTCGGCGCCGCCTTCTCCACCGGCTTGCGGAGCTGGATGTTCAGTTCGCGCAGGCGGGACTCGTCCAGCTCGGTCGGGGCGCCCATCAGGAGGTCCTGGCCGTTGCCGTTGAGCGGGAAGGCGATGATCTCGCGGATGTTGGGCTCGTCGGCGAGGAGCATGACGATGCGGTCGACGCCCGGGGCGATGCCGCCGTGCGGCGGGGCGCCGTACTCGAAGGCGCGGAGCATGCCCGCGAACTCGTGCTCGACGGTCTCGCGCGAGTAGCCCGCGATCTCGAAGGCCTTGAACATGATCTCGGGCTCGTGGTTACGGATCGCGCCCGAGGAGAGCTCGATGCCGTTGCAGACGATGTCGTACTGCCAGCCGAGGACGTCCAGCGGGTCCTGGGTCTCCAGGGCCTCAAGACCGCCCTGCGGCATCGAGAAGGGGTTGTGCGAGAAGTCGATCTTGCCGGTCTCCTCGTCCTTCTCGTACATCGGGAAGTCGACGATCCACGCGAAGCGGAAGACGTTCTCCTCGAACTGGCCGGCGCGCTTGGCGGCCTCGACCCGGACCGGGCCCATGATCTTGGAGACCTCGTCGAACTCGCCCGCGCCGAAGAAGATCGCGTGGCCGGGCTCCAGGCCGAGGCGCTCGGTGAGGACCTTGATGTTCTCCTCGGTGAGGAACTTGGCGATGGGGCCCGTGAGGGCGTTGCCCTCGCCGACGCGGACCCAGGCCAGGCCCTTCGCGCCGAGGGAGACCGCGAAGTCGCCGAGCGCGTCGAAGAACTTGCGCGGCTGGTCGCCCGTGTTCGGGACGGCCAGGGCGCGGACGTGCTTGCCGGCGAAGGCCTTGAACTCCGAGTTCTCGAAGACGTCGGAGATGTCGACGAGTTCGAGGGCGGTGCGCAGGTCGGGCTTGTCGTTGCCGTACTTGAGCATCGACTCGCGGAACGGGATCCGCGGGAACGGCGAGGTGACGTGGCGCCCGCCGCCGAACTCCTCGAAGAGCTCCGTCATGAGCTTCTCGATCGGCTGGAAGACGTCTTCCTGCTCGACGAAGCTCATCTCGACGTCGAGCTGGTAGAACTCGCCCGGCGAACGGTCCGCACGGGCGTCCTCGTCGCGGAAGCAGGGCGCGATCTGGAAGTACCGGTCGAAGCCGGAGATCATCAGCAGCTGCTTGAACTGCTGGGGCGCCTGCGGCAGCGCGTAGAACTTGCCCGGGTTCAGCCGGGACGGGACGACGAAGTCGCGGGCGCCCTCGGGGGAGGTCGCGGCGAGGATCGGGGTCGCCATCTCGTTGAAGCCGAGGGCCACCATCTTGGAGCGGATGGAGGCGATGACGGCGGAGCGCAGCATGATGTTGCGGTGCATGCGCTCGCGGCGCAGGTCGAGGAAGCGGTACTCCAGGCGCCGCTCCTCGTTGACGCCGTCGTCGGCGTTGATGGTGAACGGGATCTGCTTCGCGGCGCCCAGGACCTCGACCGTGGCGGCCTCGATCTCGATCTCGCCGGTGGCGAGCTCCGGGTTCACGTTCTCCGCGCCACGCGAGACGACCTTGCCGTCGACGCGGACGACGGTCTCCTTCGTCAGCTTGTCGAGGACCTCGGCCGCGGCGGTGCCGGGCCGGGCGACGAGCTGCGTGATGCCGTAGTGGTCGCGCAGATCGATGAAGAGGATGCCGCCCAGGTCGCGCCGATTGTGCAGCCAGCCGCTCAGCCGGACGTCGGTGCCGACGTCAGAGGCGCGGAGCTCGCCGCAGGTGTGGGACCTGTACCGATGCATCGTCGTTCATCCAGTCTTCGGGATCTTGGGTCGTGGACCGCCGCCCGTGGTCCCTGTCACAGATGTCACAGGACACGCGGGCAGACCTACCCAGCGTACCGGCCGGGCCAAGATCGCTTTTCGAATACTCTCGGTGGCGACCTGGTGTCCGATATTCATAAAGTGGGGCAATGCGCACCGAGGACGTCCTGGCCGCGATCGCGACCGGCCTGTGGCGCTGGGACAACGCGTCCGGGATCGTCTCGCTCGACGCCGAGGCCGCCCGGCTGCTCGGGCTGCCGTCGGAGCCGGTTCGGCTCACCGAGGCGGCCGTGCGCTCCCGTTTTCACCCGGTCGACTGGAACGAGATCGACGGGGTCGTGAACCTCGCCGTCGCCGAGGGGACGCTCGCCGAGGCGCGGCTGCGGATCATGGACGAGCACGGCCGGGTGATCCGTACCGTACGGAGCCGGTCGAAGCCGCTCATCGAGGGGAACGACTACCAGCTGGTCGGCACCCTTCAGGAGGTCGCCGAGCAGGTGCCGGGGACCGCCGCGCACACCCCCATCACGGGGGACTGGCGCCGGTCCCGCGAGGCCTTCCTCCTCGACGCCGGGCGGGCGCTCGCGGAGGCCCGGTCGACGGCCGAGGTGCTGCGGGTGGCGGCCTCGCTGTCGATGCCCGGGTTCTCGCCGGACGGGCTCGCGGTGTTCGGGGTGGCGGGCGACCGGCTGACGGTCATCGGGCATCACGGGCACAGCGACGGCGACGAGGGGCCGTTCTCGTCGATGTCGCTCGACACGGACTACCCGGCGGCGGAGGTCGCGCGGACGGGCCGGGCGATCTATCTCCCGAGCCCCGACGAGTACCTGCGCCGCTTCCCCATGACCTGGCCGCTCGCGCAGCGCTTCGGGCGCCGCTCCTGGGCCTTCGTGCCGCTGGTCGTCGCCGGGCGCACGATGGGGGCCTGGATGGCGGCCTTCAAGCATCCGGTGGCGTTCACGCCCGACGAGCGTTCCGTCCTCACGACCGTGGCCCGGATGCTCGCCCAGGCCCTCGCACGCGCGGGCGTGGCCGAGTCCGAGCGCGAGCTGTCGCTCGGCCTGCAGCGGACGATGATGCCGGTCCTCGGTCCCGGCATCCCCGGCATCCAGGTCGCCGCCCGGTACGTGCCGACCGGCGGCGGGCTCCAGGTCGGCGGCGACTGGTACGACATGATCAGGCTGCCCGGTGGCACCTCCCGCACCGGCGGGCGCGGCGCCGGACGCATCGCCCTCGTCATCGGCGACGTCCAGGGACACGACGTGCGTGCGGCCGGCCTGATGGGACAGCTGCGGATCGCCCTGCGCGCGTACGCCTCCGAGGGCCACCGGCCGGACGCCGTCCTCTCCCGCGCCTCGCGTTTCCTGTACGGGATCACCGACGGCGACGACGGTGAGGGCGCGGCGGGTCCGCGCTTCGCCACCTGCCTCTACCTGGAGGTCGACCTGGAGAGCGGGACGGTCGACATCGCGCGGGCCGGGCATCCGGACCCGGCGGTACGGATGAACGACGGAACGGTTCTCCTGCGGCCCACCGCGGGTGGCCTCCCGCTCGGCATCGACCCCGACACCGACTACCCCACGACCCGGCTCACCCTCGATCCCGGCGAGACCCTGATGATCTGCACCGACGGCCTCCTGGAGACCGGCGGGCACGACCTCGACACCGGCTGGGAGCGGGTCCGGGCGCTCCTGGAGGCCCACGACGGCGAGGACCTGGAAACGCTCGCCGACACGCTCGTGGAGGCCGTCCACGGTCCCGGCTCCCACCACACGACCGGGCCGCTCGCCGACCGCCGCGAGGACGACATCGCCGTCCTGTTGCTCTCCCTCCGGCCCGCCGGGGCGGTGCCGGAGGCCCCGCGCCGCACCCTGATGACGATCGCGCAGGCCGAGCCGGAACGGATCGCCGAGGCGCGCGAGCAGGTACGGCAGCTGCTGCACGACTGGAGGGACGAGGACCAGCTCGACTCGGCGGTCCTCATGGTCTCCGAGATGGTCACCAACGTCCTCGTCCACACGGACGGCGACGCGCTCCTCGTCGCCGAGGTCGCGTGCGGCGAGAAGGCCCGGCGGCTGCGCGTCGAGGTCGCCGACACGAGCGACGAACTGCCGCACAAGCGCCACCCGGGCGAGATGGCGTCGAGCGGGCGCGGCCTGGTCCTGATGGAGATGCTCGCGGACGCGTGGGGGGTCGACCCGCAGGGCGAGGGCAAGGCGATCTGGTTCGAGCTGAACGAACCGGACTCGGGGCAGGGCTGCTGCGGGTAGCCCCGGCCGGGCGGGGCTCCCTCCCTGTGTCTCCCCGTGCACAAGGGGCTCTCTCCACGGGGAGGGCTGGGGCTCCATCCCCGTGTGCAGGGCTCTCGTGTGCGGCGCAGACTGGTGTCGTACGGCCGCCGGGGGACCACGTCACGGGACCCGCCTCGGGGGGACCACGGAGTTTGCCATGGACACCCACAAGGTCGGCAGTGACACCACCGTGCTGGCCGACAGCCTCGAAGCCCCGGGCATCGGGTACCTGCCCATCAACGCCTATGTCGTCACCGCCACCGAACCCGTCGTCGTCGACACCGGCGTCTCCCTCCCCGACCGTGACTTCGTCGCGGCGCTCGGCGAGGTCATCGACCCTGGAGACGTGCGCTGGATCTGGCTCACCCACCCCGACCGGGACCACACCGGCGGCATCTTCGACCTCCTCGACGCCGCCCCGGACGCGCGCGTGATCACGACGTTCCTCGGGGCCGGCGAGATGACCACCGAACGCCCGCTGCCCATGGACCGGGTGTACTTCCTCAACCCCGGCCAGTCCCTGGACGTCGGCGACCGCGCCCTGCACGCCTTCCGGCCGCCGCTCTTCGACAACCCGGCCACCGTCGGCTTCTACGACGACCGCACCCGTTTCTGCTTCAGCTCCGACTGCTTCGGCGGGCCCATGCCGAGCGCCGAGGTCGCGGAGAGCGGGCACGCGAGCGACCTCAAGCCGGAGGACCTGCGGCAGGCCCAGCTGCTGTGGGCGACGATCGACAGCCCCTGGGCGCACCTCGTGGACCCGGAGAAGTACCGGGCGACGATCGAGCCGATACGGGAGATGGACCCGGAGATCGTGCTGTGCACGCATCTGCCGCCGGCCGTACGGATGCTGGACCGGATGATCGAGACGATCGCGATGGTCCCGGACTCCGACCCCTTCGTCGGGCCCGACCAGGCGGCCCTCGAACAGCTCCTCGCCTCGTTCCAGCCGGGCGGGATGGCGCCCGCCTAGGCGGTGCCCCCGGCGTCCCCGGTGCCCCCGGCGTCCCCGGTGCCCCCGGCGTCCCCGGTGCCCCCGGGCGTTTCGCGGGGAGCCCCGTACCGCGTGCGCAGTTCGCCGAGGATCCCCGTCGCCGCGGCCGTCAGCGGTACGGCGAGCAGCATGCCCAGGATGCCGGCGACGGACGCCCCGGCCGTGATCGCCAGCATCACCGCGGCCGGGTGCATCTGCACGGTCCGGCTCTGCACCATGGGCTGGAGCAGGTAGCCCTCGATCATCTGGACGGCCAGGACGATGGCGAGCACCCACAACGCGATGGCGAAGCCCCGGTCGGCGAGCGCGACGAGGACGGCGATCGCGCCGGAGAGGAAGGCGCCGAGGTACGGGATGTAGGCGGTCACGAAGACGAGCGCCGCGAGCCCCACGGCGCCGGGCACGTCCAGGACGACGAGCCCGATCCCGATGAGGACGGCGTCGACGAGGGCGACGAAGGTCGTCCCGCGCATGAAACCCTCGACGGCCTCGAAGGCACGGCGCGCCATGGCCTCGACGAGGTCGCCGGTGGCGCGGGGAGCGAGGGAGCGCAGCGCGCCGGCGGCCCGGTCCGAGTCACGCAGGAAGAAGAAGATCAGCACCAGGGCGAGGGCGGCGGTGGCGAGCATCCCGCCGACGACGCTGAGGCCCGTGAGTACGCCGGACGCGGCAGTTCCGCCGAACTGCTTCAGGAGGCCCTCGGCGTTCTGGGCGAGGTCGTCGAGGGAGGTCCCGGCCGGGCCGAGGTGCTCGGCGATGTCGGTGGCGGCCTGCCGGAGCGAGGCGATGATCTGGTCGCCGGTCTCGATGAGCGCGGCGACGACGATGTACGTGGCTCCGCCGACGACCGCGAGGACGGCGACGACGGTGAGCGCGGCGGCGAACGACTTCCGGACCTTCATCCCGAGCAGGCGCCGGTAGAGGGGCCCGAGGAGGGCGGTGCCGAGGATCGCGAGGAGGACGGGGGTGACGACCGTCTCGAAGACGACGCACAGCCAGATGCCGACGGCGGCGACCCCGGCGGCGAGCAGCAGGACGACGCACCAGGCGCCGACCCGGCGGGCGGGTTCGGGAAGGAGCGGGGGCGACGTCTGCACCCGACCACCGGACCACGCCCCTCGGCGTGTCGTCGCGCGCGGACGGGCCGTACGGGTGACGGGGCGTCAGCGAGCCCGCGTGCGCGGCGTACGGACGTCCCCACACGCGCGTACGCGTGCGCGGCCTGCGGACGTCCCCACGCGCGCGTACGGGGCCGGACACGTGGTCCGGCCCCGTACGCGTCACCGTCTTACTCGCCCATCCCGTGCACCGCCGGGATCGTCCCGAGCCGGCCCGCCTGGAAGTCCTCGAAGGCCTGGCGGAGTTCGGCCTGGGTGTTCATGACGAACGGGCCGTAGTGGGCCATCGGCTCACGGATCGGCTGTCCGCCGAGGAGCACGACCTCCAGGTCCGGGCTGTTCCCGTCCTGCTTCTCGTCGGCGCGGACGGTCAGGGAGCCGCCCTTGCCGAAGACGGCGGTCTGGCCCATGTGGACCGGGCGCCGCTCCGCACCCACGCTGCCGCGTCCCGCCATGACGTACGCGAGGCCGTTGAAGTCCTCGCGCCACGGCAGGGTGATCTCGGCGCCCGGTCGCAGGGTCGCGTGGATCATCGTGATCGGGGTGTGGGTGATGCCCGGCCCGTCGTGGCCGTCGAGCTCGCCGGCGATGACGCGGAGCAGCGCGCCGCCGTCGGGGGAGGTGAGCAGCTGGACCTGGCCGCCGCGGATGTCCTGGTAGCGGGGGGCCATCATCTTGTCGGCGGCGGGCAGGTTCACCCACAGCTGGAGGCCGTGGAAGAGGCCGCCGCTGACGACGAGGGACTCCGGCGGGGCCTCGATGTGGAGGAGGCCTGCGCCGGCTGTCATCCACTGGGTGTCGCCGTTGGTGATGGTGCCGCCGCCACCGTTGGAGTCCTGGTGGTCGAAGGTGCCGTCGATGATGTAGGTGACGGTCTCGAAGCCGCGGTGGGGGTGCCAGGGCGTGCCCTTGGGCTCTCCGGGCGCGTACTCCACCTCACCCATCTGGTCCATCATGATGAACGGGTCGAGGTACTGGTAGTTGATCCCGGCGAAGGCGCGGCGGACCGGGAAGCCCTCGCCCTCGAAGCCCGAGGGGGCCGTGGTCACGGCGAGCACCGGGCGGGGGGTGGCGTCGGCCTGGGCGGCCACGCGCGGCAGGGTGAGCGGGTTCTCGACAGTCACTGCGGGCATGACGGACCTCCTTGAGCGGCCTTCTCCGACCTTATGCGTCCACTTTAGTTGAACAGTGAACTTCTTGCTACCCAGAACACGGAACGCCCGGGAGGAATTCCTCCCGGGCGTTCTCCCACGTCTCCAGGCTGCGTCAGCCGTACATCCGGCGCATCGCGAAGTCGACCATCTGCTCCACGGCCTTCGCGTCGAAGACCATCCGGTGGTCGCCCTCCATGTCGAGGACGAAGCCGTAGCCCGTCGGCAGCAGGTCGATCACCTCGGCGCCGGTGATCACGAAGTACTTCGACTCCTTGCCCGCGTACCGCCGCAGCTCCTTGAGCGAGGTGAACATCGGGATGACCGGCTGCTGGGTGTTGTGCAGGGCCAGGAAGCCGGGGTTGTCGCCGCGCGGGCAGTAGACCTTGGAGGTGGCGAAGATCTGCTGGAAGTCCTCGGGCGCGAGCGTGCCGGTCGTGAAGGCACGGACCGCGTCGGCGAGGGAGGGCGGCGAGGGCTCCGGGTAGAGCGGGGGCTGCTGCCCGTAACCGCCCTGCATCCCACCCTGCGCACCGGCCTGCATCCCGCCCTGCTGCGGCGGGGCGTACTGCTGCTGGGCACCCGGATTCTGCTCGTAGCCGTACATGGGGCCAGCCTATCGACCCGGGTGCGGTCGCAGCACTGCGCGGGGCTCGATCGCGGCTGCCGCACCCGTCGGTCACCACCCCCTGCCGAAGCAGGGCTTCGAGCGGCTGCGGCAGGCCCTGCCCGCCAAGGGCTGGAAGGTCGTCCCGCACGGCCCGGACAACAGGCCCGGGGCACATGCCCCGGGCCCTTTTTCTGCGGCTCGCGTCACAGATGGCCGGATAGGGGTTGCCCTTATTACCGGTGGGTAGCATCATCGTAGAGAAGCGTGGGCTACTCACCGGTAGTACGAGCACGAGCTTGCGCGCGTATCAGGACATCCGCCTCCCCGAGCCTTACGGAGCCGTCGCCATGGGGCACTACAAGTCGAATCTCCGCGACATCGAGTTCAACCTCTTCGAGGTCCTCGGCCGCGACAAGGTGTACGGCACCGGTCCGTTCGAGGAGATGGACGTCGAGACCGCGAAGAGCATCCTCGACGAGATCCGCCGCCTCGCCGAGAACGAGCTCGCGGAGTCCTTCGCCGACGCCGACCGCAACCCGCCGGTCTTCGACCCGGAGACCAACACCGCCCCGGTGCCGGCCACCTTCAAGAAGTCGTACAACGCCTTCATGGAGTCCGAGTACTGGCGTCTGGGCATCCCCGAGGAGATCGGCGGCACCGTCTCCCCGCGCTCCCTGATCTGGGCGTACGCGGAGCTGCTGCTCGGCTCGAACCCGGCCATCTGGATGTACTCCTCCGGCCCGGCCTTCGCCGGCATCCTCTACAACGAGGGCAACGAGGCGCAGAAGAAGGTCGCGCAGATCGCCGTCGAGCGCCGCTGGGGCTCCACGATGGTCCTGACCGAGCCCGACGCCGGTTCGGACGTCGGCGCGGGCCGCACCAAGGCCACGCAGCAGGAGGACGGCTCCTGGCACATCGAGGGCGTGAAGCGCTTCATCACGTCCGGTGAGCACGACATGGAGGAGAACATCCTCCACTACGTCCTCGCCCGCCCCGAGGGTGCCGGCCCCGGCACCAAGGGCCTCTCCCTCTTCCTCGTCCCGAAGTACGAGTTCGACTGGGAGACCGGCGAGCTCGGCGCCCGCAACGGTGCCTACGCCACCAACGTCGAGCACAAGATGGGCCTCAAGGCCTCCAACACGTGCGAGATGACCTTCGGCGACCAGCACCCCGCCAAGGGCTGGCTGATCGGCGACAAGCACGACGGCATCCGCCAGATGTTCCTCATCATCGAGTTCGCCCGCATGATGGTCGGCACGAAGGCGATCTCCACCCTCTCCACGGGCTACCTCAACGCCCTGGAGTACGCCAAGGAGCGCGTCCAGGGCACCGACCTGGCGAACTTCATGGACAAGGCCGCGCCCAAGGTCACCATCACGCACCACCCCGACGTCCGCCGCTCGCTCATGACGCAGAAGGCGTACGCCGAGGGCATGCGCACCCTCGTCCTCTACACGGCCACCGTGCAGGACGCGATCCAGCTCAAGGAAGCGGCCGGCGAGGACGCGAAGGCCCTGATCGGCCTGAACGACCTGCTGCTCCCGATCGTCAAGGGCTACGGCTCCGAGAAGGGCTACGAGCAGCTCGCACAGTCGCTCCAGACCTTCGGCGGCTCCGGCTTCCTGCAGGAGTACCCGATCGAGCAGTACATCAGGGACGCCAAGATCGACACCCTCTACGAGGGCACCACGGCCATCCAGGGCCAGGACTTCTTCTTCCGCAAGATCGTCCGCGACCAGGGCGCGTCCCTGAACGCGCTGTCCGAGGAGATCAAGAAGTTCCTCGCGGTCGGCACCGGCGGCGAGGACCTGGCCGGCGCCCGCGACTCGCTCGCCAAGGCCGCCGTCGACCTGGAGAGCATCGTCGGCACGATGATCACCGACCTCACCGCCACCGGCGAGGACGTCAAGAACATCTACAAGGTCGGCCTCAACACCACCCGCCTGCTGCTCGCCTCCGGCGACGTCGTCGTCGGCTACCTGCTCCTCAAGAGCGCGGCCGTCGCCGCCGAGAAGCTGGCCGCGGGCGCCACCGGCAAGGACGTCACGTTCTACCAGGGCAAGATCGCGGCCGCGAAGTTCTTCGCCGCCAACATCCTCCCGGGCGTCGGCGCCGAGCGCGCCCTCGCCGAGGCCGTCGACGGCTCGCTCATGGACCTGGACGAGGCCGCGTTCTAAGAACGCTCCTCGCCCACACCGGCAACGGCCCGTCCCCGGGGAGGGGGGCGGGCCGTTCCCCTTTTCCCGGGCCCGCCGTACTCGACGGAGCGTGCCCGCCCGGCTTTTATCGGCCATTGCCCGGGCTATTCCCGGGCTATTCCCCGCCCGCTACGACGGACGCCCGCCGAACTGCCAGAGGTGGACCTCGATGTCGGCGTACCGGTCCCGGGTCAGAACGGCGCGTGCCGTGTCCGGATCCGGCGCCCGGACCAATGCCGCCGTACCCAGCCAGATGGTGCCGTCGTCGGAAAGCAGCGGCCCGTAGGCGATCAGCTCGTCCCGGCCGGGCGGCACCGCGAGATCGGCCGCCGGCCCCTCGCCGAAGCCGAGCACCAGGTACCGGTCGCCGCCGGTCCGGCCGCCGGGGAAGTCCCACATGGTGCGACCCAGCGTGTTGCGCCACCGTCGCACCATCACGTCCCGGTAGACGCCTGCCTGGTAGGTCGGCTCGTCGAAGGCGAACGCGCGGGCGGCGCTTGGATCGGGCAGGTCCACGATGTGCACACTGCCGGTGGGGATCTCGCCGTCCTCGGAGAGGGTCGGACCCCGGGCGATCATCTCCTTCGCGTACCCGTCCATGTACGACCGGTGGTCCTCCAGCAACGCGTCGCGCAGGTTCAGGGAGCCGGGCCGGTCACGGTGGTAACAGAGGAATTCCATGCCAGAGGATCTCGTCAAAGCGGTAACGGGGTCGAGCGGATTTCCCATTCCGGGCCCTGCGTAAGGTGGAACCCATGAGCAGCGCAGCTTCCCGTCCGACCGCCGGCGCATTCGACCGCGGACACACCGATGACCTCATGGCCTTTCTGACGGCCTCGCCCTCGCCGTACCACGCGGTCGCGAGCGCCGCCGAGCGACTTGAGAAGGCCGGGTTCCGCCGGGTCGAGGAGACCGCCGCGTGGGACGCGACAAGCGGCGGGAAGTACGTGATCCGCGGCGGCGCGATCATCGCCTGGTACGTGCCGGAGGGCGCCGCCGCCCACACCCCGTACCGCATCGTCGGCGCCCACACCGACTCCCCCAACCTGCGCGTCAAGCCGCAGCCCGACATGGGCGCGCACGGCTGGCGGCAGGTCGCCGTGGAGATCTACGGCGGCACCCTCCTCAACACCTGGCTCGACCGCGACCTCGGCCTCGCCGGGCGTCTCACCCTCCGCGACGGCAGCCACCACCTCGTCAACGTCGACCGGCCGCTGCTGCGCGTCCCGCAGCTCGCCATCCACCTCGACCGGGGCGTCAACGACGGCCTCAAGCTGGAGCGCCAGCGCCACATGCAGCCGATCTGGGGCATCGGCGACGTCCACGAGGGCGACCTGATCTCCTTCGTCGCCGCCGAGGCCGGCGTCGACGCCGAGGACGTGAGCGGCTGGGACCTGATGGTGCACGCCGTCGAGGCGCCCGCCTACCTGGGCCGTGACCGCGAGCTGCTCGCCGGCCCGCGCATGGACAACCTGCTCTCCGTGCACGCCGCGGTCGCCGCGCTCGCCTCCCTCGCGGGCCGCGACGACCTCCCGTACATCCCGGTCCTCGCCGCCTTCGACCACGAGGAGAACGGCTCCGAGGCCGACACCGGCGCCCAGGGCCCGCTCCTCGGCAACGTCCTGGAGCGCTCGGTGTACGCGCGCGGCGGCTCCTACGAGGACCGGGCGCGGACCTTCGCCGGCACCGTCTGCCTCTCCTCCGACACCGGCCACGCCGTCCACCCGAACTACGCGGAGCGCCACGACCCGACGCACCACCCGCGCGTCAACGGCGGCCCGATCCTCAAGGTGAACGTCAACCAGCGGTACGCCACCGACGGCAGCGGCCGCGCGGTGTTCGCCGCCGCCTGCGAGAAGGCGGGGGTGCCCTGGCAGTCGTTCGTCTCCAACAACGACATGCCCTGCGGCACGACGATCGGCCCGATCACAGCCGCCCGTCACGGCATCAAGACCGTCGACATCGGCGTCGCGATCCTCTCCATGCACAGCGCCCGCGAACTCTGCGGCGCCGACGACCCGTACCTCCTCGCCAACGCCCTGGTCGCCTTCCTGGAGGGCTGAGCCCCGCGAAACATCCGCGAAAGGCCCCGCTTGGCAGCCTCGGGCTCATGCATCGTCATGAGGGTCCCTCGCGGGGAAGGTTCGCCGCCGGTCTCACCGTCGCCGTCGTGCTCGCCACGGCGGGGGCGGGGCTTCTGATCGACACGTACAACGAGCGGCCCCCGTGGGGCACCGACATCGCCTACGAGGGCGGCTTCGTCCAGGCGTCCCGCATCCGCGGGTACGACGTGGACGGCTCGCGGACGAAGGCGCTGCTCGCCGGGGAGTGCGCGCTCATGGAGCGGCAGGGCATGGGCGGCGACCGGGCCGTCCACGACCCGGCCGCGTGGGTGGAGGGGTGCCTGGACGCGGCGGCGGGGCGCCAGTCCAGGAACCAGGGGATCGTCCGCTGACCAGGCGGTCCGCCGGCCAGGCGGTCCGCGGACCAGGCCGTCCGCGGATCAGGGTCTGACCGACCGACCCCGATCCGCCGGACATCCCCTAGGCGTCGAGCCCGGCCAGGATCAGGGGGAGGCGGGACACGCCCGTCTCCGTGATCTTCACCGGGACACCCCAGTCCTGCTGGTGGACGTGGCAGGCCGGGTACTCGTTGGCCGGGTCGTCGTCGCAGGACGCGGCCATCGCCGAGACGTGCAGGACGCCCTCCGTCAGCTCCGGGTTCAGGTCGAGCTCCCGGAAGAGGTCCGTGCCCGTGCCCTCGCCCGCGAGGAGGAGTTCCGGCGGGGTCGAGGAGACCAGGAGCCGGGTCGAGGGACCGTACCGCTCGTCGAGCTTCTGGCCCGTCGGGGCCTGGAAGACCACGTCCAGGCGGAGCCGGCCCGGGGCGACCTCGGTGGCCTCGCGCCGGGTGCGGTGGGCGACGGCCTCGACCTGGACGGCCTCCTCGGGGAGGCGCAGCCGGGTCAGCCGGTGCCGCGCGGACTCGACCACCACGATGTCGCCGTCGACGAGGACCGCGTCGCTGGGCTCCCGCAGATCGGTGGCGAGGGTGCTGACCTCGCCGGTCGCGGGGTCGTAGCGGCGCAGGGCGTGGTTGTACGTGTCGGAGATCGCGACCGAGCCGTCGGGCAGGGCGGTCACGCCCAGCGGGTGCTGCAGCAGGGCCTGGCCGGCGGCGCCGTCGCGGTGGCCGAAGTCGAAGAGCCCGGTGCCGACGGCGGTGTGGACCACGCCCTCCGTGTCGACCCAGCGCAGGGCGCTGGTCTCGGAGTCGGCGACCCACAGCCGGTCCTCGGTGGCGGCGAGCCCGGAGGGCTGCGCGAACCAGGCCTCGGCGGCGGGCCCGTCGACGAGCCCCTCGTTGGTGGTGCCCGCCGCGACCTCGACGGTCTTCGTGGCCGGGTCGTACGTCCACAGCTGGTGGACACCGGCCATGGCGATCCACACCTTGCCCTGCCACCAGGCGACGTCCCACGGCGAGGACAGGTCGACCTCCAGGGCGGGCCCGGAGGTGGGGGATCCCTGCCACCACTGCTTCCCCGTGCCGGCGATCCGCTCGATCGCGCCGGTGGCCGGGTCGAGGACGCGCAGGGCGTGGTTCACGGTGTCGGCGACGACGACCGTGCCGTCGGGCAGCCGGGCGAGCCCCTGCGGCTCCCGGAAGACGCCCTCGCCGATCCGCCGCACGACGGTCTCGCCGTCGGCGGCCAGCTCGACGAGCTGGTGCCGGGTGGTGTCGGAGACCAGGAAGTTCCCGGAGGGCAGCAGGATCGCCTTGCCGGGGAAGCGCAGGTCGGTGGCGACGGGCTCGGGCGCCACGTACGGCCCGTCTCCGCGCCGCAGGGTCCCCTTGGCCTCGTGCTCGGCCTCCAGCTCCTCGACGAGCGTCCGGATCGCGTTGGCGTGCCCCTCACCGGCGTGCTGGGCGACGACGTACCCCTCGGGGTCGATCACGACGAGCGTCGGCCACGCGCGCACGGCGTACTGCTTCCAGGTGGCGAGCTCCGGGTCGTCCAGTACGGGGTGGTGCACCTCGTACCGCTCGACGGCGTCGACGACGGCCTGGTGCTCGGCCTCGTGCACGAACTTCGGCGAGTGCACGCCGACGATGACGAGCGTGTCCCGGTGCTTCTCCTCCAGGTCGCGCAGCTCGTCGAGCACGTGCAGGCAGTTCACGCAGCAGAAGGTCCAGAAGTCGAGCAGAACGATCTTGCCTCGCAGTTCGGCGAGGCTCAGGTCGTCCCCTCCCGTGTTCAGCCAGCCGCCCTTGCCGATCAGTTCGGGGGCACGGACACGGGCACGGCGGGGCGCGGGGGTGGGCGCCGGGGCGGCATCGTTCATGCTTCAAGCTTGCCATCCGCCGGCCCTTCACCGTCACCCGCCGTTTCGGGTGAGAAGCACCGGCCGTCCGGGCAGGCATAGCGGCGTGAAATATCTCGTACGGGACAAGATCTTCGCGATCGGCGACGACTACTGGATCGAGGACGAGCAGGGCCGCCACGCCTTCCTCGTCGACGGCAAGGCCCTGCGGCTGCGCGACACCCTGGAGCTGAAGGACCCCGACGGGCAGGTCCTGATCACCCTGCGCCAGAAGATGTTCAGCCTTCGGGACGCCATGACGATCGAGCGGGACGACCGGCCGCTCGCCTCCGTGCGCCGCAAACGGCTGTCGCTGCTGCGCAACCACTACCGGGTGACGCTCGTCGAGGGCACGGAACTCGATGTCAGCGGCCGGATCCTGGACCGGGAGTTCACCGTCGAGTACGACGGTGAACTCCTCGCCCACGTCTCCCGGCAGTGGTTCCACGTCCGCGAGACGTACGCGGTGAACGTGGTCCGCGAGGACACGGACGCCGCGCTGCTCGTCGCCGTGGCGGTGTGCGTGATCCGGATGTCCGAGCGGGAGCGGGGGGACGACTAGAGGCCTGGAGAGTTCAGAGAGCCTTCTGCAGCGCCTGCTCCAGGTCCGCCCACAGGTCCTCGACGTGCTCGATGCCGGTCGAGATCCTGACCGTGCCGGGGCCGATCCCGGCTGCCTCCAGGGCCGCCGGGTCGAGCTGGTGGTGGGAGGTGGAGGCCGGGTGCATCACCAGGGTCTTCACATCGCCGAGGGAGACGCTGAGGGAGGCGAGGCGGACCGCCTCGACGAAGGTACGACCCGCCTCCCGGCCGCCCGCGATGTCGACCGAGATCACCCCGCCGCCCCCGTCGGGCAGCAGGCGCGCGGCGATCGCCCGGTCCGGGTGGCTGTCCAGGGCGGGGTGCCGTACGGCCGCGACCGCCGGGTGCGCGGCGAGCCGGGCCGCCAGGTCGGCGGCGCTCGCGCACTGGCGCTCCATGCGCAGGGACAGGGTTTGCATGCCGCGCAGGGTGAGCCAGGCGGCGAACGGGTCGGTGGACGCGCCCTGTCCGACCGAGTGGTGGCGGATGCGTTCGTACAGCTCGGCGTCCTTGAAGACGGCCATCCCGCCGAGGACGTCCGCGTGCCCGGACAGGTACTTGGTGGCGGAGTGGACGACGATGTCGGCGCCGTGGTCGAGCGGCCGGAAGAGGAGCGGCGAGGCGAAGGTGTTGTCGACGGCGACCGGGACCCCGGCCTCCGCGGCGACGGCGGCGAGCGCGGGCACGTCGGAGACGCGGGTGGTCGGGTTGGCGATGGTCTCCAGGTAGAGGAGCCGGGTCTCGGGGCGCAGGGCCGCCCGCACCTCCTCCGGGTCGGTGCCGGAGACGTACGTGACGTCGACGCCCCAGCGGGTGGCGAGGTCGGTGAGGACCCCGTACGTGCCGCCGTACAGGCAGGTCTGGGCGATGACGTGGTCGCCGCTGCCGAGCAGGCCGAAGAGGACGGCGTTCACGGCGCCCATGCCGGAGGCGAAGGAGACGCCGGCGGTGCCGCCTTCGAGGCGGGCGACGGCGTCCTCCAGGGTGCGGACGGTGGGGTTGCCGTGGCGGCTGTAGAGGAAGGCCTCCGTGGAGGTGAAGGCGGTGGCGAGGGCGTCGGCCGAGTCGAAGGCGAAGACGTGCCCCTGGTGGAGGGGGACGCCGAGGGGCCTGCTCCCGGTGATCTCGACGTGGGGCGGGTGGACGGCGAGGGTCTCGGGACGGGGGGAGGCCGAAGAGGACGACGTGAGGCTCATGAACTCAGTCTGTGGACAGGCTGTTTGCCTTCCCAGGGCCAATCCCGGCAGATTGGTTCGGCGATGAAGCCAATCGGAAGCTCCCTGGATCCCGACGACCTCGTCTCGCGGCTCGGTCGCTGGTCCGCCGGCCGCGGGCCCCTCCACCTGCTGCTCGCGGCCCGGCTGCGCCGGCTGATCGACGAGGGGGCGCTGCCGCCGGGCGCGCTCCTGCCGCCCGACCGGCGGCTCGCGAAGGCCCTGGCCGTGGGCCGTACGACGGTGGTCGCGGCGTACGACACCCTGCGCCAGGAGGGGCGACTCGTACGGCGGCAGGGCAGCGGGACCCGGGTGACGCGGGCCGCTCTGGCGCCGGAGACACCGCGTGCGACGGAGACGCCCCGGGTGACGGAGACGTCGAACCCGCTGTTCCTGCATCTCCTGGAGGCGCCGGACGAGGTGATCCTGCTGAGCTGCGCGGCCCCGGTGGAGCCGCCGCCCGAGCTGGCGGAGGCGTACCGCTCGCTCGTCCTGCCGGGCGGGGACCTCGGCTATCACCCGGCCGGTCTCGGGGTGCTGCGGGAGGCGGTGGCCGGGCGGTACGCGGAGCGCGGCGTACCGACAGGACCCGGGCAGATCCTGGTCACCACCGGAGCGCAGCAGGGGCTTTCGCTGCTCGCCCGGCTGCTGTTGGCGCCGGGGGACGGGGTGCTCGTGGAGGCGCCGACGTATCCGGGGGCGCTCGACCTGTTCCGGGAGGCGGCGGCCGTCCCGCTGCCCGTGGCGGTCGGGCCGGACGGGCTCGACGTGGCGGAGGCGGTACGGGTGATGGAGCGCCACCGCCCTGCCCTGGCCTATGTGGTGGCCCGGTTCCAGAACCCCACGGGGACGGTGCTCCCGCCGCTCGCCGGGCGCCGGCTCGTGGAGGCGGCGAACGCGCTGGGGGTACCGCTCGTCGACGACGAGGTGCTGGGCGACCTGGCCTTCGGCGCGACACGGGAGCCCCGGACGCTCTCCGCGTACGGCGACGTCATCGCGGTCGGTTCGCTCAGCAAGGTCGTGTGGGGCGGGCTGCGGATCGGCTGGGTGCGCGGCCCGGCGCCCCTGATCGCCCGCCTCGCCCGGCTGAAGGCGCTGCACGACCTGGGCTGCGACGTGCCGTCCCAGCTGGTCGCGGCCCGCCTCCTCGCCGACTTCGCGTCCGTACGGGCCACCCGGCTGCGCGCCCTCCGCGCGGGTCACGCCCACCTCCGCGCCGAGCTCGCCCGTCTCCTCCCCTCCTGGTCCTGCGCCCCGGCGACCGGCGGCCAGACGCTCTGGGTGCGCCTTCCGGTCGGCGACGGCGTGTCCTTCGCCCAGGTCGCCCTCCGGCACGGGGTGGCCGTCCTGCCGGGCGCGACCACCGACGCCCTCGGCGGCAGTGTCCGGAACCTGCGGCTGCACTTCCTGCTGCCGCCGGACGTGCTCACGGAGGCGGTACGGCGACTCGCGGCGGCCTGGGCGGAGTACGCGCCGGCCTCGGGACCCGAACCGGTACCGGGACTGGAACCCGGACCGGGACTGGAACCCGGACCGGGACCGGGGCCCGCGTCGGCGTCCCTGCGGGGCATCACGGTCTGAGCGGACAGGAGGAATCCAGCCTTGCGTCACGGGCGTCGCCACGGAAACATACGGTGCACCTGCAAAGTGATGATCGTTCTTTTCCATGGGGGCGCAGCGGTATGGGTTTTGACGAGGACTGGGCCGGAATGCGGTCCGGAACAACCGAACAGCCCCCCGTCGGAACGCGGTTGAACCAGCTCGACGGCGGCGGTGGCGCCGGCACGTCCGGCGGGCCGCCCCACCTCGCTACCGCACCAGCAAAGAAGAAGTCCGCGGCAAACACCATCGAGAACGAGCTGGAACCGGACACCGCCAAGGCCGCCAAGGTGGCGGACGCCGCCACGACCGCCGCCGTCGGCGGCTTCGAGGGCTGGGCGACCGCGGCCGGTCTGAAGACGGTCGAGACCACCTGGGACAACCAGGTGAAGAACCTCCTCGCCCGGCTCGCCTCCGAGAAGACCGCCCTGCGCGGCACCGCGGTCGCGTTCAGCCGGCAGGAGCTCGACGCCCGTGCCCGTATCGCGGGGGTCCGGCCGACCTCCTCCATCGAGAAGTACTGAGGGGGCGGACGGACATGCTGACGTACTCCGAGATCATGACGACCGACCTGGGCAAGCTCGCCACCACCGCCGACAAGTGGACCGAGATGGCGGGCGACCTGCGCAAGGTGGAGGAGCGCTACCGGGACAGCGTGCAGTCGCTGACGACGGCGCAGACCTGGCTGGGCGAGAGCGCGACCGCCGCCCACACCAACTTCGCCGCGACCCGCTACGAGTACCAGGCCGCCCAGAGCCAGGCCAAGGCCACCGCGACGCTGCTGCGCAACGCCCACGAGCAGTTCACCGAGCTGAAGAAGCAGCTGGACAACGCCCGCGCCGATGCCGTCAAGGCCGGGATGAAGGTGTCCGAGCAGGGCAGGGTCGCCTACGACTACGACCGGCTCTCGGCGAGCGAGCGCAGCGCGCTGCACCACGACCCGGACGGCGCCAAGAGCGTCCGGGAGGCCGAGACGGCCTGGACCGAGCACCTGGACGGCTGCGTCAAGGCCTTCGACCTCGCCGACCAGGACCTGAAGAAGGACCTGGAGGCCGTGGTCAAGGACGGCTACGGCAACAAGAACGACGCCACCCTCGGCACCGGGTTCAACGGTGACGCGGGCAAGGTCGCCACGGCCGACGACAAGGCCAAGGACGACCGGATGAACCTGGCCTGGCTGAAGATGAAGGACGACGAGACGCTCGACGACTACGTCCAGCGGCTCCAGCGCGACGGCATCGCGAAGCTCACCGGCAACGAGAAACTGGCCGATCTGGTCGACAAGTTCACCAAGGGCACCATCACGGCGGGCGCGTTCGCCGGCGCCCTGACCGCGGCCGGCCTGTACTCGTACAAGCTGTCCAAGGCGATCCGGCCGCCGTTCGTCCACCCGACCGCGCCCGGCACCTTCCTGTCCCGGCAGTTCAACATGCGGCTGGCCGGGGCGGCTCCCGGAAGCCTGCTCACCAAGGTGCCGCCGGGCCTCGCGACCGCGCTGACCGGCTCGGACGAGGCCGCCATGTTCGGCGGGTTCATGCGCAACGGCGCCTTCTTCATGCCGACCGCCGCCGAGGCCAACCTTCTGAAGGTCGCGCAGAACGGCGGCCTCGCCAACGCCGCGAAGGCGGCCGGCTGGATACGGGGCGCAGGTGTCGTCGGCGGCGTCGCGGCCACCGCGTACGGCGTGGCCAACCTCGCCACGTACAACACGGACATGATCAAGGCCGACCCGGCGAAGTTCGCCTCGGACCTCACCGGGACGGCCTTCAGCGCCTCGATGACGGCGCTGACCGTGGCCCCGAACCCGGTCACCCTCGGCCTCGCCGTCGGTACGGGTGTGGCCTACGGGGCCGCGCTGATCTGGGACAACCACGAGGCCATCGGGAAGGGTATCGAGGAGGCCGGGGACTGGATCGGCGACAAGGCGTCCGACGTGGGCTCCGGGATCGCGAGCGGAGCGAAGAAGCTGGGCAGCGCGTTGAACCCCTTCGACTGAGTCCGCCGAGTCCGCCCGCCCTGTCACCGCAAAGGAATCCGTCCATGCACACCCAGGTCAGCCCCTTCGAACTCCACGCGTGGAAGGAGGGAAACCGGCACAACTACAGCGCCGGCTGGAAGGGGGTCTCGCCGGAGTTCGGCGAGATCACGCTGACCGGCCCGCTCCCCCGCACCCACCCCGAGACGATCGTCTCGGAGGTGCGCGGCGGTCTGCTCCCCGTCGCCTCCTTCGAGGCCCGCGGGATGCACGCCGAGGCGCTCAAACTGCCGACCCTGAACCGGTCCACGCTGCGGGTCGGCGACCGCATGGTGTACGTGCAACGGAACCGTTTCGGCGCCACCCTCGAACAGCGCGCCCTGACGATGCGGTACGCGGGCGACCACTACCGGCTCGCGGCCCTCGACAAGAACGCCTACGTCCTGACCCGCGAGCCCGACGACGAGGACCCCGGGGTCAGGATCACCGTCCGCGAGTCCGGGCGCGGCAAGAACCGCAGGCTCTCCGTGCAGGTCACCGGGCGCGCCGAGGGCGGGGACCTGGCCCTCGGCCTGATCTTCGCGGGCGTCGACCGCTCGGCCCTGACACGGATCGGTGCGGTGAAGGCGGGCATCTCCCGCGTGACCCATTTCTGGGCCGAGTCCCAGTCCTGAGCCCGCTTCACCCTCGACTCCCACCCACCCGTCCTACCCGAGTGAGCGACACATGCCTTCCTTCGACGTGACCCGATCCCGTTTCCGGCTGACCGACGACCAGGTCTTCGTCCTCGCCCAGCTGGCGACCGGTCAGCCGGTCCCGGAGTCCATGGCGCCCGCCGAGGCGCGGCTGCGGGACGCCGGGCTCACCAACGGGGCCGGGGAGCTGTCCGCGCTCCTGCTGCCCCTGATGCGGACCCTCGTACAGCCCTCCGTGATCGTCTCCCTGGAGGCGGGCGGCCGGCAGGGCACCCTGCACCACGGGCTGCTCATCGGTGACGACCACGTCGTCTGCCACGAGACCTGGCCGGGCGAGGAGGAGGCGGAGTACCGGCTCGTCGAGCCGCGGACCGTGGTGTGGACGCTGGCCGACCTGATCGCCCTGCGCCAATCCGACCGGTTCGACCGGTCCACCGGGGCCACCGGGGCCACCGGGGCCGGCTCCGAGAAGGCCGACGAGGTCGTCGAGACGACCATCGGCGTCCTGGAGGCGGGGCTCGCGGCCCTGGAGAAGGCCGCGTCGACGCCGGGCACGGACGAGCGCGCCCTGGTCGTCGAGGCGCTGCGGGAGGCCGGAGCGGCGGAGGACACCGCCACGCGGCTCTCGCAGCTGATCGTGGAGGTGCGCTCCAACTGGCGGATGACCGCGGCCTGGCAGGGCCGCCAGGACGGGGTGCCGGGTGTCGCGGCCCGCGCGGTCGCCGCCTGGGACTGCGGTCCGCTCGGCCACTGGCTGCGGGAGCTGCCCGCCGAGCCGATGGCGGAGGGCGGGGCGGAGGGCGGCAGCCCGTTCCGGCTGCGCCGTGTCGCACCGAAGCGGATCTGGCAGGAGCTGACCGGCCTGCTCCCGGACGCCGCGGAGCTCGTACGGGAGCAAGCCGCGCCGGAGGCCTGACGCGGGGCCGGGGGGGATCACCCGGGACTCCGGATCGCTCAGCCCCGCTTCGGCGTCGCGATCCGTGGCTGCTCAGCCCCGCTTCAGCCCCGCTTCGGCGTCGCGATCCCGAGGACCCGGTCCTTCAGCGCCGGGAACTGTTCGCGCGTCGTCGTGACCTTCGCCGGGTCCAGGACGACCCGGAGGATCTCCTCGTCCGGGCCCGCCTCGGCGAGGGTCTCGCCCCAGGGGTCGACGACGATCGAGTGGCCGGCCTGCTCCACGCCCGCGTGGGTGCCCGCCGTACCGCAGGCCAGGACGTACGCCTGGTTCTCGACGGCGCGGGCCCGGGCGAGCAGGCTCCAGTGGGCGCGGCGGCGGGCGGGCCAGCCGGCCGGGACGACGAAGGCCTGGGCCCCCGCGTCGACGAGCCCGCGGAAGAGTTCGGGGAAGCGCAGGTCGTAGCAGGTGCCGACGCCGACGGTGAGGTGCGGCAGGTCGACGGTGACCAGGTCCTCCCCGGCGGCCATCATCACCGCCTCGCCCTTGTCGAAGCCGAAGCGGTGGATCTTGCGGTAGGAGGCGGCGAGTTCGCCGTCGGGGGAGAGGACGAGCGAGGTGTTGTACAGCGCGCCGCCCTCCGCCTCGACGAAGGAGCCGGCGTGCAGCCAGACCCCGGCGTCGCGGGCGGCGGCCGCCATCGCGCGGTGCGTGGGGCCGTTCAGCGGCTCGGACTCGGCGGCGAACCGCTCGTACGCGAAGGCCCCCATGGGCCAGAGTTCCGGCAGGACGACGAGGTCGGCGCGGCCGCTTTCCTCCCGTACGAGGCGGCCCACGCGGGCGCGTCGGGCGTCGACCGGTTCGTCCGGGTCTACCGCGATCTGGATCAGCGAGGCGCGCACACTACCACCGTCCTGGCATTCGAGCCGTCAACACCGGCCTACGATCGTCACACGAAAGCACTGCCGGGGTGCCTTCGGGCAGCGTAACTTAGCGTCCGAGCCTCCCACCCAGTCGTGTTTTCAGCCCGCGCACCGAAGAACCGCCGAGGGGTCCCGTGACCGTCCATCCCAGCCTCCAGAACTACGCCGACGCCTGGACCCATTCCATCGAGGCGATAGCCGAGCTGGTGCAGCCGCTCGTGGAGGGCGAGTGGAACCGGCCCACACCGTGCCCCGGCTGGTCGGTGCGGGACATCGTGTCCCATGTGATCGGCATGGAGACGGAGATGCTCGGCGACCCGCGGCCGATCCATTCCCTGCCGCGCGATCTCTACCACGTACGCAGTGACTTCGCGCGCTACATGGAGGTCCAGGTCGATGTGCGGCGGCACCACACCGCGCCGGAGATGACCTCGGAGCTGGAGTACATCCTGATCCGCCGGGCCCGGCAGCTCCGTAACGAGAACCGCTCCCCCGAGCATCTGATCCGCGCCCCCCTCGGAGCCGAGCAGTCGCTGGAACTGGCGTACCGGATGCGCGCCTTCGACGTGTGGGTGCACGAGCAGGACCTGCGGGTCGCGCTCGGCATGCCGGGCAACCTGGACTCGGCGGGCGCGCACGTGACGCGTGACGTGCTCCTGGAGGCCCTGCCGAAGGTCATCGCCAAGGACGCGGGGGCGCCCGCCTCTTCGGCCGTGGTCATCGACGTCAGCGGTCCGGTGGAGTTCCTGCGGACGGTACGGGTCGACGCGGAGGGCCGGGGTTCGGTCGACGGCGCGCCCTCGCTCGGCCCCGCCGTGACGCTCGCGACGGACTGGGAGACGTTCGTCCGCCTCGCCTGCGGGCGGGTCCGGCCGGCCGATGTGGCCGACCGGGTCAAGACGGAGGGTGACGCCGACCTCGCCCAGGCGATCCTCGACAACTTCGCGGTGACGCCCCGGTAGCTCTCCCCCCAGGGCGTCCGGACAGTCCCGGCAGCCCGCTACACCGGGACGTGGACGGCTTCCACGCGGCTGGCGACGAGCCGGTCCCGTTCCCTGCGGTGGGTACGGGCCTTGAGGCGCAGGATCTGGACGACGCCCAGCGCCTCCAGGACGAAGACCGACGAGAACGCGATCCGGTAGTTGTCACCGGTCGCGTCGAGCAGCACGCCCACGGCGAGCAGGGTCGTCATCGAGGCCACGAAACCACCCATGTTGACGATGCCCGACGCGGTGCCCTGACGCTCCGGCGGATTCGCCGGGCGGGCGAAGTCGAAGCCGATCATCGAGGCCGGTCCGCAGGCGCCGAGGACCAGGCAGAGCGTGACGAGCAGCCACATCGGTGCGTGGTCGACGGGGTACGCGAGGGTGGTCGCCCACAGCAGGGCGGTCGCGGCGACCGTACCGAGGGCGAGCGGGGCGCGGGCCGTGTGGTGGCGGGCGATGATCTGCCCGTACGCGAGGCCGACGACCATGTTCGACAGGACGACCAGGGTGAGCAGGCCCCCGGCGGTCGACCGGGAAAGGCCCTGCGCCTCGACCAGGTACGGCAATCCCCACAGGAGCAGGAAGACCATCGCGGGGAACTGGGTGGTGAAGTGCACCCACATGCCGAGCCGGGTGCCGGGTTCCCGCCAGGACTCGGCGATCTGACGGCGCACGAAGGCGGCGCCGGCGTGGGTGGCCGGCTGGGGCTCGTACCCCTCGGGGTGGTCCTTGAGGAAGAGCAGCAGCAGGACGAGGACGACGACGCCGGCGAGGGAGCTGCCGACGAACGTGGTCGTCCAGCCGAGGCCGTGCAGGGCGCGGGCGATGAAGACGGTCGAGACGAGGTTGCCGGCCATGCCGAAGAGGGCGGCGACCTGCCCGATGAGCGGGCCGCGGCGGGCGGGGAACCAGCGGCTGCCGAGCCGCAGGACGCTGATGAAGGTCATGGCGTCGCCGCAGCCGAGCAGGGCCCGGGAGGCGAGCGCCGTGCCGTACGAGGGGGAGAGCGCGAAGCCCAGCTGGCCCAGGGTGAACAGGACGACGCCGAGGGCGAGGACCTTCTTGGTGCCGAGCCGGTCGACCATGAGGCCGACGGGTATCTGCATGCCCGCGTAGACGAGCAGCTGGAGTATGGAGAAGGTGGAGAGCGCGGAGGCGTTGACGTCGAAGCGGTCGGCGGCGTCGAGTCCGGCGACACCGAGGGACGTACGGAAGATGACGGCGACGAAGTAGACGGCGACGCCGACACCCCAGACGAGGGCGGCGCGGCGGCCGCCGGGCGGGTCCCCGGGGAGGGTGACGGCGGAGCCGAAGCCGTTGCGGCTGCTCACCGGTCCTCACCCCGGACCAGGACCTTGACCCAGCTGAGGTGCTGCCGGACGCAATGTGCCGCGCCCTCGGCGTCGCCGGCTCTTATGCGGTCGAGGATCTCGGCGTGCTCGGTGATGTTCTTGGCGACGCGGTCGGGCTGGGACTGCATCACGGCGACGCCCATCCGCAGCTGGCGGTCGCGGAGCTGGTCGTAGAGCCGGGAGAGGATCTGGTTGCCGGCGTGGCGCACGATCTCGGCGTGGAAGCAGCGGTCGGTGACGGCGACCTCGGCGAGGTCCCCGGCCTCGGCCCGCAGCTTCTGCTCCTCCAGGAGCTCTTCGAGCCGCTCGATGAGCGAGGCGGGCGCGGGCACGGCCCGGCGGACGGCGAACTCCTCGACGAGCAGCCGGGTCTCGACGACATCGGCGATCTCCTGCGCGGAGACGGCGAGGACGAGGGCGCCCTTCTTCGGGTAGAGCTTCAGCAGCCCTTCCATCTCCAGCTTGAGGAGCGCCTCGCGGACGGGTGTCCGCGACACCCCCACGGCGAGGGCGAGTTCGCCCTCGGTGAGGAGGGTGCCTCCCTCGTAGCGCCGGTCGAGTACGGCCTGCTTGACGTGCATGTAGACACGGTCGGCTGCGGGGGGTGCGGATGCCATGGACACAGCATAGATACAACAAGGGTGCAACAGGCAGCCACGTCCGCGATGTGGACGTGGCTGTCGGCGGATTCGGCCGCCTCCGGGATCAGACGTGGACGGCTGCGACGATCTCGCGGATCCGCCGTACCGACGACCTTCGGTACGGCAAGGGCGCCACCTGCTCGACGACCGCGCCGAGCCACTCCGCATCGCCCAGCCGGTGCGTCAGCTTCGCCTCGGAGACCGCGTCGAAGAGATGACGCAGCAGATGGACGGCGCACCCGTGTAGGCGCGCTCGTGGTGGCTGTAGCGCGCGTACCGGTCGTCGTACGGATGGCGCACGAAAGAGAAACACCCGGCCGGGGGTGGTGTCACCCCCGGCCGGGTGTTTCACGTGAAACATCGCAACTCGGGCGTCACGCCCAGCTGATCAGCCTCTTCGGCTGCTCCAGGATCGCGGCGATGTCCGCCAGGAACTTGGAGCCGAGCTCGCCGTCGACCAGGCGGTGGTCGAAGGAGAGGGCCAGCGTGGTGACCTGACGCGGCTTGACCTTGCCCTTGTGGACCCACGGCTGGAGCTTGATCGCACCGACCGCGAGGATCGCGGACTCGCCGGGGTTCAGGATGGGCGTACCGGTGTCGACGCCGAAGACGCCGACGTTGGTGATGGTGAAGGTGCCGCCCTGCATCGCCGCCGGGGTCGTCTTCCCCTCGCGGGCGGTGGAGATCAGCTCGCTCAGCGACGCCGAGAGCTCGGGCAGGGTCTGCGCGTGCGCGTCCTTGATGTTCGGCACGAGCAGACCGCGCGGGGTGGCCGCGGCGATGCCCAGGTTCACGTAGTGCTTGAGGACGATCTCCTGCGCCGCCTCGTCCCAGGCCGCGTTGATCTCCGGGTTGCGCCGGACCGCGACCAGGACGGCCTTGGCGATGAGGAGCAGCGGGTTGACCCGCAGCCCCGCCATGTCCGTACCGGACTTGAGTTCGTCGACCAGCTTCATCGTGCGCGTGATGTCGAAGGTCACGAACTCGGTGACGTGCGGGGCGGTGAAGGCCGAACCGACCATCGCCGCCGCCGTGGCCTTCCGTACGCCCTTGACGGGGATACGGGTCTCCCGGGAGTCGGTCGACACGACGGGAGCGGCCTGCACGGCCGCCGGAGCGGCCACGGGCTGGGCGACGGGCGCCGCGGCCGGGGCCTCGACGACCGGCGCGGGCGCCGGAGCGGCCGCCGCGTGGACGTCCTCACGGGTGATGATGCCGTCCGGGCCGGTCGGGGTGACCGTCGCCAGGTCGACGCCGAGGTCCTTGGCGAGCTTCCGGACCGGCGGCTTGGCCAGCGGCCTCGCGGCGGCCGGCGCGTGCCCGTTGAGCTGCTCCGGCACGGAGACGGGAGCAGCCGCGGGGGCGCTCACGACCGTGCCCGGTGCCGCCTTGCGCGGCCGGCGCTTGGTGGAGCTCGTGGCCACGCCGTAGCCGACGAGGACCGGCGTACGGCCCTGCGGCTCGGCCTCCTCCTCGACGACCGGAGCGACCGGAGCGACCGCGGCGGGCGCCGCGGCCTGGGCGACCGGAGCGGCCTCGGCCGCCGGCGCCTCGGGTACGGCCCCGCCGCCCACGTTCACCGAGATGATGACCTGGCCGACGTCGACCGTCGTCCCCTCGGGGAAGCGCAGCTCGTGGACCGTGCCGTCGAAGGGGATCGGCAGCTCGACGGCGGCCTTGGCCGTCTCGACCTCGCACACGACCTGGCCATCGGTGACGGTGTCACCGGGCTGGACGTACCACTTGAGGATCTCGGCCTCGGTCAGGCCCTCGCCCACATCGGGCATCTTGAATTCGCGGATCGTCACGGTGCTCTCCTCAGTACGCCAGCGAGCGGTCGACGGCGTCGAGCACGCGATCGAGACCCGGCAGGTACTCCTCCTCCAGGCGCGCCGGCGGGTACGGCGCGTGGTAGCCGCCGACCCGCAGGACGGGGGCCTCCAGGTGGTAGAAGCAGCGCTCGGTGATCCGGGCGGCGATCTCCGCACCGGCGCCGTAGAAGACCGGGGCCTCGTGGACCACCACGAGGTGACGGGTCTTCTCGACGGACCGCTGGATGGCGTCGAAGTCGATCGGGGACATCGAGCGGAGGTCCACGACCTCGATCGACTTGCCCTCCTCCTGGGCGGCCGCGGCGGCCTCCAGGCAGACCTTCACCATCGGGCCGTACGCGGCGAGCGTGAGGTCGCTGCCCTCGCGCGCCACCCGGGCCTTGTGGAGCTCGCCCGGGATGGCCTCGGTGTCGACCTCGCCCTTGTCCCAGTAGCGGCGCTTGGGCTCGAAGAAGATGACCGGGTCGTCGCTCTGGATGGCCTGCTGGAGCATCCAGTAGGCGTCCGAGGAGTTGGACGGCGAGACGACCTTGAGGCCCGGGACGTGCGCGAAGAGCGCCTCCGGGGACTCGGAGTGGTGCTCGACCGCGCCGATGCCGCCGCCGTACGGGATGCGGATGACGACCGGCATCTTGACCTTGCCGAGCGCACGGGCGTGCATCTTGGCGAGCTGCGTGACGATCTGGTCGTACGCGGGGAAGACGAAACCGTCGAACTGGATCTCGACGACCGGCCGGTAGCCGCGCAGGGCCAGACCGATCGCGGTGCCGACGATGCCGGACTCGGCGAGCGGCGAGTCGATGACCCGGTCCTCGCCGAAGTCCTTCTGCAGACCGTCGGTGACCCGGAAGACACCGCCGAGCTTGCCGACGTCCTCGCCCATGATGAGGACCTTGGGGTCGGTCTCCAGCGCCTTGCGGAGCGACTCGTTGAGCGCCTTGGCGAGCGGAAGCTTCTGTACAGCCATGGTTACTTGACCTCGCCATCCGCGAAGGACGCCTGGTAGGCGGCGAACTGCGCGCGCTCCTCGTCGACGAGCGAGTGCCCGTCCGCGTACACGTTCTCGAAGATCGCCATGTGATCCGGGTCGGGCATGTTGCGCACACCCTCACGGACGCGCTTGCCGAGCGCCTCGCTCTCCGCCTCCAGTGCCTCGAAGAAGGCCTCGTCGGCGTTGCCCTCCCGCTCCAGGTACGCCTTGAGGCGCAGGATCGGGTCCTTGGCCTCCCAGGCCTCCCGCTCCTCGTCGGCCCGGTACTTCGTCGGGTCGTCGGAGGTGGTGTGGGCACCCATGCGGTAGGTGAAGGCCTCGACGAGGGTCGGGCCCTCGCCGCGGCGGGCGCGCTCCAGGGCGGAGCGGGTGACGGCCAGGCAGGCCAGCACGTCGTTGCCGTCGACCCGGACGCCGGGGAAGCCGAAGCCGCGGGCGCGCTGGTAGAGCGGGACGCGGGTCTGCTTCTCGGTGGGCTCGGAGATCGCCCACTGGTTGTTCTGGCAGAAGAACACGACGGGCGCGTTGTAGACCGCGGAGAAGGTGAACGCCTCGTTGACGTCGCCCTGGCTGGAGGCGCCGTCGCCGAAGTAGGCGATCACGGCGGAATCCGCGCCGTCCTTGGCGATGCCCATCGCATAACCCGTGGCGTGCAGGGTCTGCGAACCGATGACGATCGTGTAGAGGTGGAAATTGTTGCTGTTGGGATCCCAGCCACCGTGGTTCACACCGCGGAACATTCCCAACAGATTCGTGGGGTCGACGCCACGGACCCACGCGACACCGTGTTCGCGGTAGGTGGGGAAGACGTAGTCGTCGTCCCGCAGGGCGCGGCCGGAACCGATCTGGGCCGCCTCCTGGCCGAGCAGCGAGGCCCACAGGCCCAGCTCGCCCTGACGCTGCAGCGAGGTGGCCTCGGCGTCGAAGCGACGGGTGAGGACCATGTCGCGGTAGAGACCGCGCAGCTCCTCGGCGCTCAGGTCGATGTCGTAATCGGGGTGCTGGACGCGCTCTCCCTCGGGCGTCAGCAGCTGGACGAGCTCGGGCTCCACAGCCCCCGCCTCGGCGCGCGTGCTCGTCTTCTTGGTGGTGCTCGTGCTCGCGCTTGCGGTGCGCTTGGTGCCGCTGCTGCGTCGCGTCGTCTTGCGCGCTGCAGTGCTCTCCACGGTCACGTGCGTGCTCCTCCGTCGGTCCGGCCCCGGGTTCGCCGGTAAGGCCAGTGCGGCTCTCCGCCTTATCCGTACCCTTCGCACGGGGTGGGTGCGACGCGGCCGGGGTCGGGCGTGACAGGTGCCCCGGCGAGCGCCCTGTCATAGGCACGTTACCCACAGCGCGGCATTCCCGCGAAACCCCACTTGACCTGCGATTTTGCTTGGATTTCCAAGTAAATCGAGAAAAGCGGGAACAGCGGCTGGTCAGCGCGTCGGCAGCGACCGAGAGGGCCGCCGGAACATCCGGCACGTTATCCCGCGCACCCCGGGCGCGGGAAGAGCCAATATGTGAGACTGGCTGGGTGCGCGAAGAAGGAAAAATCCGGGTATTTCTGTTGGACGACCACGAAGTCGTCCGGCGCGGCGTCCACGAGCTGCTCTCCGTGGAGGACGACATCGAGGTGGTCGGCGAGGCCGGGACGGCGGCGGACGCGCTGGTCAGGATCCCCGCGACCCGCCCCGACGTCGCTGTGCTCGACGTCCGGCTGCCGGACGGCAGCGGGGTCGAGGTGTGCCGCGAGATCCGTTCGCAGGACGAGGGCATCAAATGTCTGATGCTCACCTCGTACGCGGACGACGAGGCGCTCTTCGACGCGATCATGGCCGGGGCCTCGGGATACGTCCTCAAGGCGATCCGGGGCAACGAGCTCCTCAACGCGGTACGGGACGTGGCGGCCGGCAAGTCGCTGCTCGACCCGGTGGCGACCGCCCGCGTCCTGGAGCGGCTGCGCGACGGCAACAACCCGAAGGGTGACGACAAGCTCGCCAACCTGACGGACCAGGAGCGCAAGATCCTGGACCTGATCGGCGAGGGCCTGACCAACCGGGTCATCGGCGAGCGGCTCCACCTCGCGGAGAAGACCATCAAGAACTATGTCTCCAGCCTGCTGTCGAAGCTGGGCATGGAGCGGCGCTCGCAGGCCGCCGCCTTCGTGGCACGGCTCCAGGCGGAGCGCCACTGACGGTCGCGATTCGGGACCTACGTCCTCGCGAAAGCGGGGCAGGGGCCCCTTTTCCGACACGGTGCCGGTGGCGGAGAGTGGATGCCATGTCCACCGACGAGACCCTCGCCAACGAGTTGCTCAGCCGCGTGTCGTACGGCCGGGTGGCGACGAGCATGCGGGCGATGCCGTTCGTCGCCCCCGCCCGGCACATCGTGGCCGACGGCTGCGTCCTCCTCCGGCTGCACCGGGGCCTCGGCTACCACCGCGCCTGCAACGGCAGCGTCGTCGCGTACGGCGCGGACAACTTCAACTCGGGCTCCGAGCACCTCTGGTCCGTGCAGTTCACCGGCACCGCCGAGATCGTCGAGCCGACCGGGGAGGAGCTCGCGGCCTTCGGTAGCGAGCCGGAGCTCGTGGACGGCGAGACCTTCGACCCGGTCTACATGCGGATCGAACCGCAGTTCGTGACGGTGCACGCGCTCGACTACGCGAGCGAGACCCCGGTGACCCGTCCCGACCCTCACTCCGTGCGGCGACACCTCCACCACGTAGCGTGATCTAACATCTGGCGGGTGCCGCGCTCATCTGAAACGCTCACTCCGTCGGCTGCACCGCTCACCCCGCCGGACGCCCTGGCCGATGCCCGCCGCGTGGCCGCCCGGCCCGTCGGCGTCCCGACGCCGCGGCCCTCCGGCGCCCCACCGGTTCCACCCGCAGGCGCCCCACCGGCCCGGCCAACCGGCGCCCCACCGGTTCCACCCGTCGGCGCCCTGCTGCGCCGCCACCGGCACGCCGGGGAGCCGCTCTCCTGCGTGCCCGTCACCGAGGGGCTGCTCAACCGCGGCTTCCGGCTCTCCACCACCCGCGGCACCTATTTCCTCAAGCAGCACCTGGACGCCCCCACCGCCGACCGCGCCACCATCGCCCGCCAGCACCGCGCCACCCAGCGGCTGCACGCCCTGGGCCTGCCCGTCGCCCCGCCGCTGCCCGACGCCACCGGCCGCACGGTCGCCGTCGTCGACGGCCACTGCTACGCCCTGCACCCCTGGATCGACGGCCGGCACCGCGACGGCACCCAGCTCTCCACCGGCTGCTCCCGACGCCTCGGCACCCTCCTCGGGCAGGTCCACACCGCCCTGGACCGGGTCATGGAGCCCTCCGGGCCGGACGGGGCACCCGGGACCGCCGACGACGGCGTCTGCGCGAGCGCCGACCTCCAGGACACCTTCCGGGCCATCGACGAACTGATCCGCCTGGCCCGGGCGCACCGCCCCCGCGACAGCTTCGACGCGCTCGCCGAACACCGGCTCAGGGAGCGCCGCCGACTCCTCGCCCAGCACGCCCACCACCGGCCGCCGCCCGCCGCGGCCGCCGGCTGGGTGCACGGCGACTTCCACCCGCTGAACCTGCTCTACCGGGACGCCGAACCCGCCGCGATCGTCGACTGGGACCGGCTCGGGGTCCGCCCCAGGGCCGAGGAGGCGGTCAGGGCCGCCGCCATCTTCTTCGTACGGCCGGGGGGCGAGCTGGCCCTGGAGAAGGTCCGGGCGTACGCGCGCGCGTACCGGCGGGCGACCGGCGCCGACCGCGCCGAGCTGGCGGCGGCGGCGCACCGGGTGTGGTGGGAGCGGCTCAACGACTTCTGGACCCTGCGCTGGCGCTACCAGCTGCACGACCGAAGGGCCGACCCGCAGTTTCCTGCGGTGTCGGCCCTGGCGGTCTGGTGGACCCGCGAGTACGAGGCGGTACGCGACGCGTTCGCGGGGTGAGCCGGGGGTCAGCCCGTCTCGGCGCCGTCCGTCGGCGGCGGGTCCGAGTTGCCGTTGCCCCCGGTCGGGTCGGTGGGCTGCCCGGTGGACGGCTCGTCCGTGGGCTCGGTGGGCGGCTCGGTCGTCTTGGTCGGCTCGTCCGTGGGCTCGGTGGGCGGCGGAGTCGTCGTCGGCGCGGTCGTCGGCGGAGTCGTCGTCGGCGGCTGGGTCGTCGGGTCGACCGTGGTCGGCGGCGGCCACGGCGCCTCCGTGACGCCCCCGTCCGACGTGCCCGGGTCGGTCGACGGCTCCTCGGAGGGCTCCTCCGAGGGTGTGGGCTCCTGGGAGACCGTCGACGGCGAGTTCGTGATCGTCGGCGTCGTGCCGCCCGTGGTGCCGCCCGGGTCGCGCGCCTTGTCCAGGGCGTAGACGACACCGGCGACGACCGCGATCAGCGCGAGCGCGGCGAACAGCCACACCTTGCCGCGGCGGCCCTTGCCGCCGCCGTGTCCGCCGTACGAGCCGTCCTGGCCGTAGCCGCCGTTGCCGCCCGTACCGCCGTCGTAGCCGCCGTAGCCGCCGACTCCGCCGTCCTCCGGGTTCCGCGGGGGAAGGATCGGGCCCTGCGCGGTCTCGCCGTGCATGGGGTGGCCCATCGCGGTCGTCGCGGCCATGCCGCCGACCGGGGTGTGACCGCCGTCGTGCATCTCGACCGGGCCGGTGTTCCACGTGCCGGTGTGGCCGCCCTGCTGCTGGAGCATCTGCAGGCCGTACTGGATGAGGCCGCGCATCTCCTCGGCGCTCTGGAACCGGTCGTCCGGGTCCTTCGCGAGCGAGCGCATCACCAGGCCGTCGAGCTCCGGCGGCACGGACTGCGTGACGTCCGACGGCGGGACGGGCGCGTCCTGGACGTGCTGGTACACGACGGACAGCGGGGTCTCGCCGGTGAACGGGGGCCGCAGCGCGAGGAGTTCGTAGAGGAGGCAGCCCGTCGCGTACAGGTCGGAGCGGTGGTCGACGGCCTTGCCGAGTGCCTGCTCGGGGGAGAGGTACTGCGGGGTGCCCATGACCATGCCGGTCTGGGTCATCGTCGACTGCGCGCCGTGCAGGGCGCGGGCGATGCCGAAGTCCATGACCTTCACGGCGCCGCCGTGGGTGATGATCACGTTCGCCGGCTTGATGTCACGGTGCACGATGCCGTGCTGGTGCGAATAGGCCAGCGCCTCCAGGACTCCGGAGACGATGATGAGGGCCTGCTCGGGCCCGGGGGCCTCGGCGCTGAGCAGCAGGTCGCGGATGGTGCGGCCCTCGACCAGCTCCATCACGATGTACGGCACGGGCCGGCCGGCCACGAGGTCCTCGCCGGAGTCGTACACCGCGACGATGGCGTGGTGGTTGAGCCCGGCGACGGACTGCGCCTCGCGGGTGAAGCGGGCCTTGGAGACCGGATCCTCGGCGAGATCGGCGCGGAGCAACTTGACGGCGACGGTACGGCCCAGCCGTACGTCCTCGGCCGCGAACACCTCCGCCATGCCGCCGCGGCCCAGACGGTGCGTCAGCCGGTAGCGGCCGTCGCCGACGACTCCACCGACGCCCCAGGACTCCGCCGACGAGTCGGGCACACCGCCGCCTGCTCCGGATTCGGGTGCCATCAGTCCTCGCCGTCGTCTGTCGTGCCGTGTCCAGTCGTCACGCTACAGGCTCCGTACGACACCACGGTCCGAGGTGGACCGGCCATCCAACCCCTTCCACGTACACCTGTGCAAATTCGGCAGGATTCCTCCGCCCCTTCGAAAACGCTTCGGGGAACGTTCCTGTGCGGAGGGTCACGGAACGGGCACCCGGCTTGACGTGTCACTGCCCTCGGGCAGACTTGGCCAGGAAATTCCGGATCAACGCCGCCACGCGCGCGTATGGGGGAAGCACAGATGAGCCAGGACGGCGCACAGGGCCGCTATGCGGGCGGTTCGGTCGCGGGCGGCCGGTACCAGCTGCGCGATCTTCTCGGCGAGGGCGGTATGGCGTCGGTCTACCTGGCCTACGACAGCGCGCTCGACCGCCAGGTCGCCATCAAGACGCTGCACACCGAGCTCGGCCGCGAACAGTCCTTCCGCGAGCGCTTCCGGCGCGAGGCGCAGGCGGTCGCGAAGCTGTCGCACACCAATATCGTCTCGGTCTTCGACACCGGCGAGGACACCCTCGACGGCGCCGTCATGCCGTACATCGTCATGGAGTACGTGGAGGGGCAGCCGCTCGGCTCGGTCCTCGCCTCGGACGTCCAGCAGTACGGCGCGATGCCGGCCGACAAGGCGCTGAAGGTCACGGCCGACGTGCTCGCGGCCCTCGAAGTCAGCCACGAGATGGGCCTGGTCCACCGCGACATCAAGCCCGGCAACGTGATGACGACCAAGCGCGGCGTGGTCAAGGTCATGGACTTCGGCATCGCGCGGGCCATGCAGTCCGGGGTCACGTCGATGACGCAGACCGGCATGGTCGTCGGCACCCCGCAGTACCTCTCCCCCGAGCAGGCCCTCGGGCGCGCGGTGGACGCCCGCTCCGACCTCTACTCGGTCGGCATCATGCTCTTCCAGCTGCTGACGGGCCGTCTTCCCTTCGACGCCGACTCCCCGCTCGCCATCGCGTACGCGCATGTGCAGGAGGAGCCGGTCGCCCCGTCCACCGTCAACCGGGCGGTGACGCCGGCCATGGACGCGCTCGTCGCCCGCGCGCTGCGAAAGAACCCGAACGAGCGGTTCCCGAGTGCGGCGTCGATGCGCGACGAGTGCCTGCGGGTGCTCTCGGCCGGTCAGACCGGTGCGCCGATGATCGTCCCGGGCGGTCCCGTCAGCAGCGGCGCGGGCGTCGGCTCGGCGGTCTTCCCGCCCGTGGGCCAGACTCCGCCGCCGGCCCCCCAGTCCGGCCCGCACGGGGTGCAGCAGCCCTACCAGCCGACGCCGCAGCCGGGCCCCTACGGCCCCGCGACCCCGGCGCCCGCCCCCTCGTACGGCTACCCGCAGCAGGCGCCGACGCCCGCTCCGGCGTACCAGACCCCGGCTCCTCAGCCCTCGTACCAGACCTCGGTCCCGCAGGGCTCGTACCAGGCCCCCACCCCGGCGGGCGGCGGTCCGCGGCGGAACACGCCGGTGCTCGTCGGTGCGGTCGTCGTCGCACTGCTCGCGGTCGGCGGCCTGCTCGTGGCCCTCAACCTCAACAAGGACGAGGACCCCAACGCCGGCGGCACGGGCGGCACCGACACACAGCAGAGCCAGACCGCGGCCCCCGGCCACAAGGGTCCCGACCTGACCAAGACCATCGACCCGAAGAAGTGCACGCAGCCGACGGAGTCGAGCGACGACCCGGAGAAGTTCGAGGTCCCGAACTTCACCTACAAGAACATCCAGTCGGTGAAGGAGTGCATCCAGGCGGCCGGCTGGAAGCTCATGACCCAGCGCCCGGTGGACGAGAACACCTACGGCGAGGGCACGATCCTCGAGCAGTACCCGCCGGCGGGCCAGGACATCGCGGCCAAGGACGCCGAGTTCACCCTCAACATCTCGACGGGCAACCCGGGACAGTAGTCCTGACGCTTCCTTACGCCTGCTGCCCCCGTCCCGGATGCCGGAAGTGTCCCGACATGTGACGCTGAGTTGACCATCTCGTCGGCTCGGCACGGGAGGGGGTCACCCGGTGACTCCAGCACTCCGCAGGGCACGGGCGCGGGCTCTCGGCCCCGCGCTCACCTGCGTGTTCGCCTGCACGTGCGCCGTGTACGGCACGCCCCTGGGACACGGGGAGGCCCGGGCGTACGGGGCGGAGGCACCCGGGACGTCGGCGGGGACCACGGCACGGACTTCGGTGGAGACCACGGCACGGACGTCGATGGGGACCACGGCGAGGACGTCCGTGGGGACCACAGCGAGGACCCTGGTGGGGACCACGGCCGCGACGCCCGCGCCGACGCCCACCACCCCGTCGGCACCCTCCCCCTCGTCGTCCCCTTCTCCGTCCCCCTCTTCCGACGCGCCGTCCGCGACCGTCACCCCTTCCCTCCCTTCCTCCGGTTCCCCGGGGCGGACCGGGAGTGCCGGTACGCCCGCACCGCCCGCTCCCGCGCCGACCGGCACCGGCACCGGGTCGGGGTCCGCCTCCCCCGTCGCGCCGAGCGCCGAGCCCAGCGACGCGCCCGCCCCCAACGGCTCCGCCTCCCTCGCGGGCCGGCCCGCCGGTGAGGGGCGTCCGCGGCCCGGACGTCCCGTGGCACCGACCGACCCGGAGAGCGCCACGGACCCGTCGCCGGAGGAGGCCTCTCGTACCGAAACGGCAACAGACCCGGATTCCCCCGAGGCCGTCGAAGAGGAGGCCGAGGGGGTACGCGAGGAGGACGCCGTCCTCCCGGAGGCGGCGCCCGCCAGCCGGCCGGCCGCCGCGCCGCACATGGCGTCCGAAGCCGCGACACCCCTCGTCGACCAGCGGATTCCCGTGCTCACCCTGGGAGTCGGGCTGGCCCTGATGGGGCTCGGCATCGGGTTTCTCGGGCTCCGGATGCGGCGCCGCTGAGCCCTTCGGCACGCCCGGGTCCCCCTTGAGGCGGACCTGCCTCTTCCGTCTCAGGGCGGTTGTTCGCGACGGCATACCCGGTATACATACTGAGTATGTCGATCCGCCACGGGCTTCTCGCCCTCCTCGAACGCGGCCCTCGGTACGGCTCCCAGCTCCGTACGGAGTTCGAGTCCCGCACCGGTTCCACCTGGCCGCTCAACGTCGGCCAGGTCTACACGACCCTCAGCCGGCTCGAGCGCGACGGCATGGTCGCCCAGGGCGGCGAGGACGCGGCCGGGCACGCCCTCTACGCGATCACCGACAGCGGCCGCGCCGAACTCAGGACCTGGTTCGAGAAGCCGGTTGACCGCACCAGCCCCGCCCGTGACGAGCTGGCCATCAAGCTCGCCATGGCCGTGGGCGCTCCCAGCGTCGACATCCGCGACGTCATCCAGTCCCAGCGCCGGCACACCGTGAAGGCGATGCAGGACTACACCCGCCTCAAGGCGCAGGCGCTCGTCGCCGTCGAGAGCGGCGGGGCCCGGGAACGGGACGACGTCGCCTGGCTGCTCGTCCTGGAGCAGCTGATCTTCCAGACCGAGGCCGAGGCGCGCTGGCTGGACCACTGCGAGTCCCGGCTGATCCGCCTTTCGGCGGCGGCACCGGCACCGGCACCGGCCGCGAACCCGGCGCCTCACGCCGATGCGCCGACCGCCGCGTCGGCATCCCGCTCCGAGGCGACCGCCGCCACCGCCGCCGATGCCCCGTCGGCCACCGCTCGGCCGGGCGCCGAGGCCGCGCCACCCGTGGCCGGGGCGCGCTGACCGCACAGTCGCGCCCCACCCCGTACCGCCCGCACATCACCTTCCGTACGGCCCGCGCACCATCTGCCGTACCGCCCACGCACCGCCTTTCCACCGCTCGCTCCCGTACCCGGCCGACCGCCGCGTACGCCCAAGGGGGGACCCCTCATGTCCGCACAGCAGCCCGTGCTGCAACTCCAGAACCTGACCCGCGTCCACGGCGCGGGTGCCACCGAGGTGCATGCCCTGCGCGGCATCGACCTCGCCGTGTACCCGGGTGAACTCGTCGCCGTCATGGGCCCGTCCGGCTCCGGCAAGTCCACGCTGCTCACCATCGCCGGTGGCCTCGACACCCCCACCTCGGGCCGCGTGATCGTCGAGGACACCGACATCACCACGGCGAGCGTCAAGGAGCTCGCGGCCCTGCGCCGCCGCAGCATCGGCTACGTCTTCCAGGACTACAACCTCATCCCGGCCCTCACCGCCGCCGAGAACGTGGCCCTGCCCCGCGAGCTGGACGGTACGTCGGCCCGCAAGGCGCGCGTCGAGGCCCTCAAGGCGCTGGAGGAGATGGGGCTCGGCCACCTCGCCGACCGCTTCCCCGACGAGATGTCCGGCGGTCAGCAGCAGCGCGTGGCCATCGCCCGCGCGCTCGTCGGCGACCGCCGGCTCGTCCTCGCCGACGAGCCGACCGGCGCCCTCGACTCCGAGACCGGTGAGTCCGTGCTCGCCCTGCTCCGCACCCGCTGTGACGCCGGCGCCGCCGGTGTCCTCGTCACGCACGAGCCGCGGTTCGCGGCCTGGGCGGACCGGGTCGTGTTCCTGCGGGACGGCGCCATCGTCGACCAGACCGTGCGCAGCGAGGCCGATTCCCTGCTGTCGGGCCAGGGGGCCGAGGCGTGAAGATCTGGTTCCACTCCTGGCGGGCCGCGATCCGTATCGCCCGCCGTGACGCCTGGCGTTCCAAGGGCCGCAGTGCCCTCGTCCTGGCCATGATCGCCCTGCCGATCCTGGGTGTCAGCGCCCTCGATCTGACCTTCCGCAGCTCCGAGCTGTCTCCCGCCGAGCGGGCGGACCGCACGATCGGCGCTGCCGACGCCCGGTTCAAGGACTCCGGCTACGGCGGGGTGCCGATCTTCCAGGATCCGATCGGCGAGATGAACACGCCGGCCAAGGACTACGGGGACATGGCCTGGCCGAGCGGCTCCACCGATGTCACCAAGACCTTCCCCGCGGGTTCCACGGTCCTCACGGACATCTCCGGCTCGGCCAAGCTGACGACGGCTCACGGTCTGCTCCTGACCGACATCCGTGAGCTCAAGGCCGCCGATCCGATCGCCCGGGGCATCACGACCCTCCTGGAGGGGCGTTACCCGGAGAAGAACGACGAGGTCATCGCGACCTCGCACTTCCTGGAGACCAGCGGTCTGGCGGTCGGCTCGACCCTTTCCGCACGCAACTTCGACCGCCCGTATCGGATCGTCGGCTCCTACGAGATTCCCGATTCCCTCAACGCCGACCAGGTCAATGCGCTGCCCGGGGCCTTCATCGCCCCGTACACGAAGGCCGTCGAGAAGGCCGGCCTGCAGGCTCCCGGCACCTCCACCACGTACCTGGTGCGCAAGCCCGGTGGTTTCACGTGGAACATGGTCAAGGAGATCAACACCAAGAGCGTGATCGTCACCTCGCGTGCCGTGATGCTCGACCCGCCGGCCAAGTCCGAGATCCCGCTCTACCAGAAGGACCACTGGGGCGACTTCGAATCCAGCACGGTGGGCAACGCCGCCGAGCTCGCCGCCATCGGCACCGTCGTCGGCCTGGCGATGCTGGAGATCTGCCTGCTCGCCGGACCCGCCTTCGCGGTCGGCGCCCGTCGCTCGCGCCGCCAGCTCGGTCTGGTCGGTGCCAACGGCGGTGCCCGCAGCCACATCCGGGCCATCGTGCTGAGCGGCGGTCTGGTCATCGGTGTCGCCGCGGCGGTCACCGGTACGGTCCTCGCCCTGATCCTCACCCTGGCGCTCCAGCCGGTCCTCGAAGAGACCATGGGCCAGCGGTTCGGCGCCTTCGACGTCCGGCCGCTCGAAATCCTCGGCATCGCGCTGCTCGCCGTGCTGACCGGTCTGCTCGCCGCCATCGTGCCGGCCATCACCGCCTCCCGGCAGACCGTCCTCGCCTCGCTCACCGGCCGGCGCGGAATCCGCCGCAGCAGCCGGGTGCTGCCCCTGATCGGCCTCGCGGCCATCCTGATCGGCGGCGCCATCGCGCTCTTCGGCTCCATGTTCAGCCAGCAGTTCATCATCGTGGCCGGTGGCTCCGCCATCGCCGAGCTGGGCGTCGTCGCCATGACCCCGGCCCTGGTGGGCCTGTTCGGGCGGACCGGGCGCTGGCTGCCGCTGTCGCCGCGGCTCGCGCTGCGGGACGCCGTGCGCAACCGGGGCCGTACGGCACCCGCCGTCGCCGCCGTCCTCGCCGCCGTCGCCGGTACGGTCGCCGTCTCCACCTACATGGCAAGCGAGGAGGCCCAGCACAGGGCCGAGTACACGGCCCAGCTGCCGTACGGAGCCATCTCCGCGTTCGTCACGGAGGAGGGCGGCCGGGACGTCCCCGCGGTCCGCGAGGCGATCCAGCGCTACGTCCCCGTCGACGTCCGCGCCGATGTCGAGCGCGTCCTGGTCGGCAAGCCCGGCTGCGAGCCGTGGGACAGCGCCGCGGGCTGCGGCCGCTACGAGGTCATCGTCCCCCCGGCGAACGAGTGCCCGATGTACGTGTCGGTCCCGGGCGGCGGAGACCCCTCGGAGAAGTACACGCCCGAGCAGAAGCGGAAGATGCTCACCGAGGACTGGCGGTGCATGAGTTCCGCGAGCAGCGGGATGTACATCTCCGACGGTGGGCTGCTCGTCGGTGACGCCAAGCTGCTCCAGGTGCTCGGCATCGACGACCCCGCGGCCGTGAAGGCCCTGGCCGACGGGAAGATCGTCAGCTTCAACCGCGCCCAGGTCGACAAGAACGGCGCCGTCGGGATCAGGCAGATCACCGACACCGCCGCCGCCGACAAGGCCTCCGAAGAGGGTCGGCCCGCACCCGGCAAGGTCAGCACCCTGCCCGCGTACCAGGTCCCCGGCGGCAAGAAGTCCTACGGCATCCAGGCCCTGCTGACCCCGGCCACCGCCAAGGCCGCCGGTCTCACGACCGTGCCGCTCGGCACCTACGTCAGCACCGACCGGCTGCCGGACAGCGAGGCGCGCCAGAAGCTCGACGGCGAGCTCACCAAGCTCGGCAGCAGCGTGGAACTCCACGTGGAGGAAGGATTCGTCAACGCCAACAGCCTCGTCCTGCTGTCGCTCGCGATCTTCGCAGGGCTCGTCACCATCGGCGCCGCCGGCATCGCCACCGGGCTCGCCCAGGCCGACGCCGAGGCCGACCTGAAGACGCTCGCCGCCGTGGGCGCCCCGCCCCGGGTCCGCCGTACCCTCAGCGGCTTCCAGTGCGGAGTCGTCGCCGCGATGGGCGTACTCCTCGGTTCGGCCGCCGGAGTGCTGCCGGCGATGGGGCTCCGGCTCACCGAGGAGCGGCAGCAGCTCCGCTTCCACGAGCAGGCCGTCGCCGAGGGCTGGAGCACGGCGACGGAGCTGCCGTACGTCCCGATCGTCATCCCCTGGGAGACCCTGGCCGGCCTGCTCGTCGCCGTACCGGTGGGTGCCGCGCTGCTCGCCGCCCTGGTGACCCGCTCGCGCGGCGCGCTGGCCCGGCGCGAGGCGACCTGACGGTCTTCGTTGTCGTCCTGTGCCCCCGGACGAGGGTGGATCACCCTCGTCCGGGGGCACACCCCGTGGTGACGCATGTGTACGAGAGAATGGCGGCATGGAGATGCCGAGGAATGACAGGTCGCAGGAGAGCCCCCAGGTCCTCATCGTGGGACAGGACGGGATGGCGCTCGGCGGCACTCAGGGCGACGACGAACCCCGCGAGGTCCCGGTGACGGAAATGGTCGAGCAGCCTGCGAAGGTCATGCGGATCGGCAGCATGATCAAGCAGCTCCTGGAGGAAGTACGCGCGGCACCTCTCGACGAGGCCAGCCGGGTCAGGCTCAAGAACATCCACGCCAGCTCCGTGAAGGAACTGGAGGACGGGCTCGCGCCCGAACTGGTCGAGGAACTGGAGCGCCTCTCCCTGCCGTTCACCGACGAGGCGATCCCCTCCGAGGCGGAACTGCGCATCGCGCAGGCGCAGCTGGTGGGCTGGCTGGAGGGCCTCTTCCACGGCATCCAGACGGCGCTGTTCGCCCAGCAGATGGCGGCCCGCGCGCAGCTGGAGCAGATGCGCAGGGCGCTGCCGCCGGGTGCGTCCCACGACGATGACGACGACGACCGGGGCCACGGCCACGCGGTCCGCTCGGGGCCGTACCTGTAGGCCGTACCTGTACGTGAGAGGGGCCCGGCACTGTATGTGCCGGGCCCCTCACGCGTGTGACGGGTCTGGGCCGGGAAGCGGCCCGCGCCGGTCAGCCCCGGGGAGGGGGCCAGCGCCGGTCAGCCCTGGGGGGCGAGCAGCAGGACCTTGCCGACGTGGGTGCCGGATTCCAGCGCCCGGTGGCCCTCGGCGGCGTCGTTCAGCGGCAGCGTCCGGTCGACGACCGGACGGACCGTGCCCGCGCCGATCAGCGGCCAGACGTGCTCCCGTACGGCGGCGACGATCGCCGCCTTCTCCTCAGCCGGGCGGGCACGCAGCGTGGTCGCCATGACGGCGGCGCGCTTCGCGAGCAGCGCCCCGAGGTTCAGTTCGCCCTTGACCCCGCCCTGCAGACCGATGACGACGAGCCGGCCGTTCACGGCCAGCGCCTTCACGTTCCGCTCCAGGTACTTGGCGCCGACGATGTCCAGGATGACGTCCGCGCCGGCCCCGTCCGTCGCCTTGGTCAGCTCCTCGACGAAGTCCTGCTCGCGGTAGTCGATGAGGATGTCCGCGCCGAGCTCGGCGCAGCGCGCCAGCTTCGCGGGACCGCCGGCGGTGACCGCGACCCGCGCCCCGACCGCCTTCGCCAGCTGGATCGCCATCGTGCCGATCCCGCTCGCACCGCCGTGCACAAGGAGCGTCTCACCCGGACGCAGGTGCGCGATCATGAAGATGTTGGACCAGACGGTGCAGGCCACCTCCGGGAGCGCGGCGGCCGTGGCCAGGTCGACGCCCTCCGGTACGGGGAGCAGCTGACCGGCCGGGACGGCGACCTTCTCCGCGTAACCGCCGCCCGCGAGCAGCGCGCACACCTCGTCGCCGACGGCCCAGCCGGACACCCCCGGGCCGAGCGCGGCGATCCGGCCCGAACATTCGAGACCGGGGTACCGGGAGCTGCCCGGCGGCGGGTCGTAGAAGCCCTGGCGCTGGAGCAGATCGGCGCGGTTGACGGCACTCGCCACCACCTCGACGAGGACCTCGCCCTCGCCGGGTACGGGATCGGGCACCTCGGCCCAGACGAGGGCCTCGGGACCACCGGGTTCCGGAATCGTGATCGCATACATGGCGGCGAGGCTACTCCCGGGACCGGCCGGGGGCGCGCTGCTCCGGGCTCAGTCCTCCGGCGGCGTCCTGAGCGGGGTGACCGGCGCGGCGCGCACGATGGTGATCACCCGGTCGGTGAGCTGGAGCGGGCTGGCGGCCGGGTCGTCGTAGCCGAGCAGCCGGTGACCGCGGAGCACACTCACGACCAGGTCGCCGGTCTCCCGCACGCTCTTCCCGACCTCGCTCTTGGTCACCGGGCGCTCCACCAGGTCGAGGCCGGAGCCCTGCTGGATGAGGTCCTCCATCACGGTGCCGGCGCTGGGGCTCAGCACGGAGAGGCCGAGCAGGCGACCGGCGGCGCTGGCGCTGGTGATGACGGCGTCCGCGCCGGACTGGCGCAGCAGCGGCGCGTTCTCCTCCTCGCGGACCGCGGCGACGATCTTCGCGCCCCGGTTGAGCTGGCGGGCCGTGAGGGTGACCAGGACGGCCGTGTCGTCGCGCTGGGTGGCGATGACGATCTGCCGGGCCCGCTGCACCTCGGCGCGGAGCAGCACGTCACTGCGGGTCGCGTCGCCGACGACGCCGACGAACCCGTCCGCGTTCGCCGTCTCGATCACCTTGTTGGAGGGATCGACGATGACGATCTGATCCTTGCTGAGTCCGGTCGCGCAGAGCGTCTGGATCGCGGACCGCCCCTTGGTGCCGAAGCCGACGATGACGGTGTGGTCGCGCAAGGTGGACCTCCAGCGGTTCAGCCGGAACTCCTCGCGGGTCCGCTCCGTGAGGACCTCGAGAGTGGTGCCGACCAGGATGATCAGAAACAGCACGCGCAAGGGCGTGACCAGCAGGATGTTGGCGAGCCGCGCCGTGTCGCTGTACGGGACGATGTCGCCGTATCCGGTGGTGGAGAGCGTGACGGTCGCGTAGTAGGCGCAGTCGAGGAAGTCGAGCGTCCCGTCGGCGTTGTCGTGGTAGCCGTCGCGGTCGACATAGACGATGAGGATCGTCACGGCCAGCACGCCGAGCGCCATCAGGAGCCGCTTGCCGACCTGGCGCAACGGCCGCTCGACCTCCCGGCGCGGCAGCCTGATCTGCGGGCCGGAGATCCGCTCGTCCGCATGGCGGGCCATCACGTCACGACTGGGAAGTTTCACGTGAAACACGCTCCTTGGGCCGGTACGGCCCCCTCGGCCGTCGCCCAGGGAAGGTCGAGGACATCCAGGTCTTGGCCGGGGCGGGCGCCGCCGGGCGGGACGACGGCCAGGCCGTCGGCGGCGGCGATGCCTCGGAGCATGGCCGGTCCGTTGTAGCGCAGGGGTACGGCTCGTCCACCACGGCGGACGACCGGGACGAGCCGTGTGTCGTACGGATGCCCGTGCACCTCGTCCTGGACGAGGACGCGGGGCGGGGTGGGCGTACGGTCGCCTGCTTCGGATGCGGCTCCGGCGAGCGCCCTGAGGAGGGGTTCGGCCAGCGTCAGAAGGCCGGATACGGCCGCGAGCGGGTTGCCGGGGAGCCCGACGAGATGGCGGACGTGCTCGGCGCGAGTGAGCTCGCTGCCGATGGGCTCGGTGCCGGTGGGCTCGGCGCCGAGGCGGGCGAGCAGCATCGGGTGGCCGGGCCGGACCTTCACACCGTCGACCAGGAGGGTGGCGCCGGCCTTCTCCAGTACGCCGTGGACGTGGTCCACGGGCCCGGCGGCGGTCCCGCCGGTGGTGAGGACCAGGTCCGCGGTGGAGCCGGTGACGGCCGCGTACAGCTCCTCGGCCTCGTCACCGATCCGGCGGGTGGCGAGGACGTCGGCGCCGAGCGCCGTCAGCCAGGGGCCGAGCATCGGGCCGAGGGCGTCACGGATGAGGCCGTCGTGGGGGAGACCGGCGGTGAGCAGCTCGTCGCCGAGAACCAGGATCTCGACCCGGGGGCGCGGCGGTACGGGGAGTTCGTCGTAGCCGGCGGCTGCGGCGAGGCCCAGTACGGCGGGGGTCACGACGGTGCCGGCGGGGAGCAGTTCGTCGCCGGAGCGGCACTCCTGGCCCCGGGGCCGGATGTCCTGGCCCGGCACCACCTCGCGCAGGGCGTGCAGCAGAGCACCACCGGGGGCGCTGACGCTGTCCGTCCGGGGGTGCTCGGTGCGGGAGTGCTCGCTGCGGAGGACGGCGGTGGTCCCGGTCGGGACGCGGGCACCGGTGGCGATCCGTACGGCCTCGCCGTCCACCGCCGCGGCCGCGGCCGCGTGCCCGGCGAGGACGGCGCCGTCCTCGCGGACGGTCCACGGGCCGGGGCCCGCGACCGCCCAGCCGTCCATGGCGGAGGTGTCGAAGGGCGGCAGGTCAGTGAGGGCGAGGAGCGGCTCGGCCAGCACCTGGCCGAGTGCCTGCCCGAGCGGTACGCCGAGCGGCGCCCGGCCGGCCCGCGCGGAGACCCCGGCGCGGACGGCCGCGGCTCGCGCCTCGGGCCAGGCGGTGGCCCGGTGCGGTCCCCCGGCCTGCGCGTCGGCGGTGTCCGGGGCCACCGGGAGGGGCTCCTTCAGGCTCATCCGGCCTCGTCCTGCTCGGCGGCCCAGCGCTGGGCCAGCGCGGCGGCCTTGCGGGCGGCCTCGGCGACCGCCTCCGGACCGCCCTCGGTGCCCGCGCGCGCCGCCGCGTATCCGACCAGGAAGGTGGTCAGGGGCGCGGCGGGGCGGGCCACTCCGTGGGCGGCGTCACGGGCCAGATCGAGCAGCACGCCGGTGTCGACGTCCAGCTCGATGCCCAGTTCGTCCTTGACTGCGGTGATCCATTCATCCAGCACGGTCCCATGCTCCCTGATACGGGCCCGGGCCGTGGCGATGTCCTCCCAGGTGTCGCAGTCGAAGGAGGCGAGGGGCGCCGCCGTGACCCGGGTGAGGCGCAGCGCGCCGGTGAGCTGCCGCAGCGAGCCACCGGTGAGGGTGCCGCGCTCCTCGGCGATCCGCGCCAACTCCCGCCGGAGCGGGGCGGCGCGGTACGCGGCGACGAGCGGCTGGTCCCGTCCCTCGGCGTCGGTGAGGAGCGCGGCCTCGGCGTCGGGGGCCTCGGCGAGGGCACCGAGCAGTCGACGGACGGTGTCCTCGTCGAGGAAGGGCAGGTCGGCGGAGAGGACGAGCAGGACATCGGCCTCGGTCTCCCGTACCCCTGCCGCCCGCAGCCCCGCGTCACGTACGCCGGTGTCACGTACGCCGCTCTCCCGTACGCCGGTCTCCCGTACGCCGGCGTCGAGGGCGGCGAGCGGCCCTCCGCCGGGCGGGTCCTCCCTGGTCCAGCGGACGGGGCGGACGGTCGGGCGGGGATCGCCGACGACCACGGTCCGGTCCGCACCGCGGCAGGCCGTGAGGACCCGGTCGAGGAGCGCCCGGCCTCCGACGCGTACGCCGGGCTTGTCGGCGCCGCCGAGTCGCTGGGCGGCGCCTCCGGCGAGTACGACGGCGTCATGTGGGGTGGTCACCCCAGCAGTATGGTCCGCCGCCCGGTCTCGCCGTCGGGCGCGTCTCCCTTGATGAGACGCCCCGGACGGCGGGACCGGGAAGGTCCCGCCGAAGCGCGGGGCGTCAGAGCGTGCGGAGCAGGACCGCGGGCTGCTCGACGCAGTCCGCCACGTACCGCAGGAAGCCGCCCGCCGTGCCGCCGTCGCAGACGCGGTGGTCGAAGGTGAGCGAGAGCTGCACCACCTGACGTACGGCCAGTTCACCCTGGTGCACCCAGGGCTTGGGGATGATCCGGCCGACGCCGAGCATCGCGGCCTCGGGGTGGTTGATGATCGGCGTGGAGCCGTCGACCCCGAACACCCCGTAGTTGTTCAGGGTGAACGTGCCACCCGTCAGATCGGCCGGGGTGAGCGCGGACTGCCGTGCGGCCTCCGTCAGCCGGGCGAACTCCGCCGTCAGCGACTCGGCCGTCCGGGTCCCCGCGTCCTTGACCACGGGGACGACCAGGCCTCGCGGGGTCTGGGCGGCGAAGCCGAGATGCACGGCCGGCAGCCGGACGATCTCCCGGGCGGCCATGTCCACGGTGGAGTTGAGCTCGGGGAACCGGGCCAGGGCGTGGACGCAGATCCGGGCGAGGAGCGCGAGCAGCGAGATCTTCGGCCCGCCCGCCGCGTTCATCGCCACCCGCGCGGCCATCAGCTCGGTCGCGTCGGCGTCGACCCAGCAGGTCGCGTCCGGGATCTCCGTACGACTGCGCGACAGCTTGTCCGCCACGGCGCCACGGACCCCGCGCAGCGGAATCCGTTCACCGGCCGGGACCGCGACCGCAGGCGCGGAGACGGCGGCAGGGGCCGGCGTCGGCGCGGCGACCGGACGCTCCAGGGCCGCGAGGGCCAGCTCCACATCGGCCCGCAGGATCAGGCCCTCGGGCCCCGATCCACGGACCTCGCGCAGATCGAGCCCCCGGTCCCTGGCCAGCTTCCGTACGAGCGGTGAGATGACGGGAACCGGACTCCCGTGGCCGGACGCCGCCAGGGCGACCGGCGCCGCGGCGACGACCGGGGCCGGAGCGGCCACGGGAGCCGGAGCGGCGACGGGGGCGGACGCGGGCGTCTGCGCCACGGCCGGGCTCTCGTGCCGTACGCGACGGCGCCGGGCGGCGGGCCCCGCCGTGCCGTAGCCGACGAGCACATTGCCCGAGTACTCGGAGGAGACGGCGGACTCGGCGGAGCCGGATGCCTTCTCGGAGGCGGCCGGCGCGGAAACCGCGTCCGCGCCTGCGCCGCCACCCACCGCGACCGTCAGAAGCGGCGCGCCGACGGGCAGTTCGGTGCCCTCCTCGCCGTACCGGGCGGTGACGACACCGCCGTACGGGCAGGGCACCTCGACCATGGCCTTGGCCGTCTCGACCTCGACGACCGGCTGGTCGATGGCGACGACGTCGCCGACGCTGACCAGCCAGCGGACGATCTCCGCCTCGGTGAGTCCTTCACCGAGGTCGGGCAGCTTGAACTCGAGCACCTGCGCCATCAGCTTCCCGCCTCCCACTGCAGCCGCGCCACCGCGTCCAGGACCCGGTCGACGCCCGGCAGATGGTGCCGTTCCAGCATCGGCGGCGGGTACGGGATGTCGAAGCCCGCGACCCGCAGCACCGGCGCCTCCAGGTGGTGGAAGCAGCGCTCGGTCACCCGCGCGGCGATCTCCGCGCCGGGGCCGCCGAAGCCGGTCGACTCGTGGACGACGACCGCGCGGCCGGTGCGCCGCACCGACGCGCCGACGGTCTCGTCGTCGAAGGGCACGAGCGAGCGCAGGTCGACGACCTCCAGGTCCCAGCCCTCGGCCTGGGCGGCCTCCGCGGCCTCCAGGCAGACGGGCACGGAGGGGCCGTAGGTGATCAGGGTGGCGCCGGTGCCGCGCCGTCGTACGACGGCCTTGCCGATCGGCTCCACGGGCGCGGGCGCCTCGGGGGACCAGTCGGACTTGGACCAGTAGAGCCGCTTGGGCTCCAGGAAGACCACCGGGTCGTCGGAGGCGATGGCCGCGCGCAGCAGCCCGTAGGCGTCCTCGACGGTCGCCGGGGTGACGACGTGCAGTCCGGGAGTGGCCATGTAGTAGGCCTCGGAGGAGTCGCTGTGGTGCTCGACGCCGCCGATCCCGCCGCCGTACGGGACACGGATGACGATCGGCATCGGCATCGCGCCACGGGTGCGGTTCCGCATCCGTGCCACATGGGAGATCAGCTGCTCGAACGCCGGGTAGGCGAACGCGTCGAACTGCATCTCGACGACCGGTCGCAGGCCGTACATGGCCATGCCGACGGCCGCGCCGAGGATGCCGGCCTCGGCCAGCGGGGTGTCCGTGCAGCGGTCCTCGCCGAACTCCTTGGCGAGCCCGTCGGTGACCCGGAAGACCCCGCCGAGAGTGCCGACGTCCTCGCCCATCACATGGACGGTCGGGTCCTCGGCCATCGCGTCGCGCATGGCGCGCTGGAGCGCCTGCGCCATCGTGGCGGGCTTGGCCTTCCCGGCCCCGCCGCCCTTACCGGAGTTCCCGGCGGTCGTGCCCGCCGTGGATCCGGTCGTCGCCGTCGTCATCACGCCTCACCCTCGGCTTCGAGCTCGGCGCGCAGCTGCGCCGCCTGTTCCCGCAGCTGCGTGGTCTGCTCCGCGTACACGTGCGAGAAGAGGTCCATCGGGTCGAGCACCGGGTCGGCGTTCATCCGCTCGCGCAGGTCCGCGGCCATCGTCTCGGCGGCCTCGGCCGCCGCTCGCCTGCCGTCCTCGTCGAGGAGGCCACGCTCCGTCAGTTCCCGTTCGAGGATCAGGATCGGGTCGTGCGCCCGCCAGGTCTCGACCTCGCCGGCCGCACGGTAGCGGGTGGCGTCGTCGGCGTTGGTGTGGGCGTCGATCCGGTACGTGATGGCCTCGACCAGGGTGGGGCCGCCGCCGCGCCGCGCGCGGGCCACGGCCTCGGTGAGCACCTGGTGGACGGCGATCGCGTCGTTGCCGTCGACGAGCCGGCCGGGCATCCCGTATCCGACGGCCTTGTGGGCCAGGGAGGGGGCGGCGGTCTGCTTGGCGAGCGGTACGGAGATCGCGAAGCCGTTGTTCTGCACGAGGAAGACCACGGGGGCCTGCCAGACGGCCGCGAAGTTCAGCGCCTCGTGGAAGTCGCCCTCGCTGGTGCCGCCGTCGCCGACCATGGCGAGGGCGACGACGTCGTCCCCCTTGAGCCGGGCGGCGTGGGCGAGGCCGACCGCGTGCGGGAGCTGGGTCGCCAGCGGGGTGGAGAGCGGCGCGATGCGGTGCTCGTGCGGGTCGTACCCGGTGTGCCAGTCGCCGCGCAGCAGGGTCAGGGCCTGCACGGGGTCGAGGCCGCGGGCGACCGCGGCCAGCGTGTCGCGGTACGAGGGGAAGAGCCAGTCCCGCTCCTCCAGGGCGAGGGCGGCGGCGATCTCGCACGCCTCCTGCCCGTGGGTGGACGGGTAGACGGCGAGCCGGCCCTGCTTGGTGAGGGCGGTGGCCTGCGTGTTGTACCGGCGGCCGCGGATCAGCTCCGCGTAGAGCCGGAGCAGCAGCGCGGGGTCGGCGTCGGCCACGGCGTCCGTGCCGAGCACGCGCAGCGGCTCGGTGTCGGGCAGCAGCGGGGCGGGGTCGGTACGCGGCTGCCACGTCGGCGGCGGGGTGGGCCGGTGGGCGGGAACGGCACCGGGCGGCTCTTGGACTGTCGAACTGCGCTGTTGCAACGAGTCCACCTCCTCGTGGGAGCGGGCATAAGACCCGAAGGCGGGTGGCGCGAGTGTGGCGCGCCTCACCTACCGATTGTTCGGTCGTGGAGGCATTTTGGCTACAGGCACCTGCAGCCTGTGGACAAACGGTTCTCCACGGCCTGGGATGAGTACAGGTCGTCCACCGGAGAGAGGCGGGGGGACATGGCGGATGAACAAATGGCCGACGACCGGAGCGGGGCTCCGGACGACGGCACGGGCGGCGCACTCGGCGGGACCGGGAGCGAGGTGCCCGGCGAGGCCCTGAGCGCCCCGATCGGCACGCCGACGGGCGCGCTTCCGGCACGCCCGCTGGACGCGATCGACCGGGACATCCTGCGGTTGCTGCAAACGGACGGTCGCGCCTCGGTACGCTCCGTGGCCGAGCGGGTGCACGTCTCCCGGGCCAACGCCTACGCGCGCATCAACCGGCTCATCGACGACGGGGTGATCCGCGGCTTCAGCGCCCGGGTCAACCACGAGCGGGCGGGCCACGGCGCCTCCGCCTACATCACGCTCAAGATCGTCCAGAACTCCTGGCGCACGGTCCGCGAGCAGCTCGGAGCGCTGCCGGGCGCGACGCACATCGCGCTGGTCAGCGGCGATTTCGACGTCCTGCTGCTGGTGCACACGCCGGACAACCGGACGCTGCGCGAGCTGGTGCTCACCCGGATCCAGGCGATCCCGGAGGTGCTGTCCACGCGCACGCTGCTGGTCTTCGAGGAGACGGACCTGAACACCGACCCCCACGCCTGAGGGCCGCCCCGGGCCGCGCCCTGGGCGGCCCTCAGCAGGCCTCATGCGCTCAGCAGGCCCTCGGCATGCGCTCAGCGGGCCCTCAGCGGGCCGTCCGCAGCCCGTCGAAGGCCAGGTGCGCGACGGTCTCGGCGAGCTGCTCGCGCTCCGCCGTCGCGTCCGGATGCGGCCGGTACCACTCCACCAGCGAGTTGATCATGCCGAAGAGGAGCCGGGTCGCGAGCCGGATGTCCACATCGGCCCGCAGGTCGCCCTCCTCGGCGGCGGCCTTGAGCAGGTCGGCCACCCTGTGGTCGAACTCGCGCCGCCGCTCCATGGCCCACCGCTCGGTGCCCGTGTTGCCCCGCACCCGCAGCAGCAGCGTCACGTACGGCAGCTCCGCTATCAGCACCTCGACCGTCCGGCGCGTGACGTACTCGACCCGCTCGACGGCCCGGCCGCGCCCGGCGCCCGGCTCGTCGAGGATCGCGAAGAGACCGTCGAGCGCCCGGCTGACCGCCCGCCGCAGCAGCTCCTCCTTGCCGGACACGTGGTGGTAGATCGACGACTTGGAGATCCCGGCCGCCTTGGACAGGTGCTCCATGGACGTGCCGTCGTAGCCGCGCTCGTTGAAGACCCGCACGGCGACCGAGAGCAGCGTCTCGGGGGTGTACGTGTCGCGCTTGGCGGTGGTCATCGGGAGTCCTCCGCGTCCTCGGCGTAGCCCCGGCGTGCCGTGGCCAGGCTCGGCGCGTACCGGCCCGTGGGGTAGCGGTCGTCCATCGCGTCGAGGAAGTCCCGCACGCGCGCGTGGCCCACCTTCCCGGCCCACTCCAGTGGGCCGGCCGGGTAGTTGACCCCGAGCCGCATGGCCGTGTCCACGTCCTCGGCGGTGGCGACGCCCCGGTCGACGGCGTCGGCGGCGAGGTCGGCCAGCATGGCGACCGTACGGCCGACGATCATGCCGGGCACGTCGCCGATCACGGACACCTGCTTGCCGAGCGCCTGGAAGAGACCGACCGCCTCCGCGAGCGTCTCGTCCGAGGTCCCCTCACGGGTGGAGAGCACGATCCGGGTCGCGCGCGCGTAGTCGAGCGCCAGGTCGAAGTAGATGATCTCGTCGGTGTCGTACTCGAAGGAGGTCTCTCCGTCCACGAGGCAGAGCCTGCCGCCGCCGGGCAGCAGGATGTACCCGTTGCCGCCCTTGCGCCGGACGGTGATCCCGGCCTCCTCGAAGAGCCCCACCAGCGGCTCCGCCGGCCCGAGCTCTCCCCGGACGGCGATCCGCTTCGGCGCCTCCGCCGGCGCCGCCGTGTGCGGCTCGGGCCGCTCCGCGCCCTCCGCGTACGAGAACCAGCCCCGGCCCGTCTTCCGGCCTAGCCGCCCCGACTCCACGAGCCGCCGCTGCGCGAGCGAGGGCGTGAACTTGGGGTCCTGGTAGAAGGACTCCCAGACGGAGCGGGTGACGGCCTCGTTCACGTCCTGGCCGATGAGGTCGGTCAGCTCGAACGGGCCCATGCGGAAGCCGCCGCACTCGCGCAGGGCCGCGTCGATCGTGGCCGGATCGGCCGCGCCCTCCTCGAAGACCCGCAGCGCCTCCGCGTAGAAGGGGCGGGCGACCCGGTTCACGATGAAACCGGGGGTGTCCGCGCAACGCACCGGGGTCTTGCCCCAGCCCTTCACCGTCTCGTACGCGCGCGTGGCGACGTCCGGCTCGGTGGCGAAGCCGCTGACGACCTCGACGAGCGGGAGCAGCGGCGCCGGGTTGAAGAAGTGCAGTCCGACGAACCGGCCGGGCAGCCGCAGGCCTCCCGCGATGGCGGTGACGGAGAGCGAGGAGGTGTTGGTGGCGAGGACGGTGTCGTCGCCGACGACCTTCTCCAGGTCGGCGAAGAGCTGCTGCTTGACGGGCAGCAGCTCGACGATCGCCTCGACGACGAGCGCCGCGTCCGCGAGCTCCGCGAGGTCCTGGGCGGCGTGCAGACGTCCGACGGCGGCCTCGCGCGCGGTGGCGTCGAGGCGTCCCTTCTCGACGAGCCGGTCGAGGCGGGCGGTGAGGGCGGCCACGGCCTCCTCGGCGCGGCCGGGGGCGCTGTCGTAGAGGCGTACGGGGTGGCCGGCGACCAGGGCGACCTGGGCGATGCCCTGGCCCATGGTGCCCGTGCCGACGACGGCGACGGTACGGTCCCGCCCGACGGGCCCCAGGGCCCCTTCGGCCACGGCTTCGGCTGCTTCCACGGCGGCGGCAGGCTCACTGGCGGTCACGTCGTCGCTCCCCCTGACGGTCACGTTGGCGCTCATAGGAGTGATCCTCCCCGATGGGTTTTCCACAGGATCGACAGGCCCCCTTGTCCCGACCGATCGTTCGGTTACTCTAACTCCGTACGTGTCTCCCTGCCCAGCTCGACGAGGAGTTGGTCCATCCATGGCCACCGCCCTGCAGACCATCGACCGTCTGGCCGAGAAGCACCGGTCCACTCTCGACCAGGCGCTCGACACCATCCGGACCCGTGCCTACTGGTCGCCGTACCCCGAGCACCCGAAGGCGTACGGGGAGGACGGCTCGCTCGACGCGGCGGCCGGTCTCGCCGCCCACCAGGCCCTGCTGAACACCCGCTTCGAGCTCGACCAGCCCGGCACGGACGGCTGGACGGGCGGCGAGACCTCGCCGTACGGGCCGGCGCTCGGCATCGAGTACCCGCACGCCGACATCGACGTCCTGCTCCCCGCGATGCGCGCGGGCACGGGTGCCTGGCGCGACGCCGGGGCCGAGACCCGCGCCCTGGTCTGCCTGGAGATCCTCGCCCGGATCTCCGCCCGCACCCACGAGTTCGCCCACGCCGTCATGCACACCAGCGGCCAGGCGTTCATGATGGCGTTCCAGGCCGGCGGCCCGCACGCCCAGGACCGCGGCCTGGAGGCCGTGGCGTACGCGTACGCGGAGCAGACCCGCACCCCCGCCGGGCGGGCCGACTGGTCCAAGCCGCAGGGCAAGCGCGACCCCCTGGAGCTGAGCAAGGAGTTCACCCCGGTCGGCCGCGGCGTCGCCCTGGTGATCGGCTGCAACACCTTCCCCACGTGGAACGGCTACCCGGGCCTGTTCGCCTCCCTCGCCACCGGCAACCCGGTCCTGGTCAAGCCGCACCCGCGCGCGGTGCTCCCGCTCGCGCTCACCGTGCAGGTCGCCCGTGAGGTGCTCGCCGAGTCCGGCTTCGACCCGAACCTGGTCGCGCTCGCCGTCGAGCGGCCGGGCGAGGGCATCGCCAAGACCCTGGCCGTGCGCCCCGAGATCCGGATCATCGACTACACCGGCTCCACCGCCTTCGGCGACTGGCTGGAGGCCAACGCCCGCCAGGCGCAGGTCTACACCGAGAAGGCCGGCGTCAACACGGTGGTGGTCGACTCCACCGACAACTACAAGGGCATGCTGGCCAACCTGGCCTTCTCGCTGTCCCTGTACAGCGGCCAGATGTGCACCACCCCGCAGAACCTGCTGATCCCCCGCGACGGCATCACCACCGACCAGGGCCCCAAGTCGTACGACGAGGTCGTCGCCGACCTCGCCTCGGCGGTCGGCGGTCTGCTCGGCGACGACGCCCGGGCGAACGGTCTGCTCGGCGCCCTGGTCAACCCGGACGTGAAGGCGCGCCTGGAGGCCGCCGCCGGTCTCGGCGAGGTGGCACTGGCCTCCCGCGAGGTGGTCAACCCGGAGTACCCGGACGCCGTGGTCCGTACACCGGTCATCGTGAAGCTGGACGGCTCCAAGCCGGACGCCCAGGCCGCGTACTTCTCGGAGTGCTTCGGCCCGGTCTCCTTCGCCGTCTCGGTGGACTCCACCGACGACGCCCTGGAGCTGCTGCGGCGCACGGTCCGGGAGAAGGGCGCGATGACGGTCGGGGCCTACACGACCTCGGCGGACACCGAGCGTGCGGTGGAGGAGGTCTGCCTGGAGGAGTCGGCGCAGCTCTCCCTGAACCTCACGGGCGGGGTCTACGTGAACCAGACCGCCGCGTTCTCCGACTTCCACGGCTCCGGCGGCAACCCGGCGGCGAACGCCGCCCTGTGCGACGGCGCCTTCGTCTCCAACCGCTTCCGGGTGGTGGAGGTCCGCCGCCAGGCCTGAGGCACGCGCGCGTGGAGGCCCTCCGGGGCCTCCACGTCTCGCTCAGGGGGTCTCGATCTCCGCGTAGCGCTGCACCCAGGCGTGCATGGCGATGGCGGCGGCGGCTCCCGCGTTGATCGAGCGGGTCGAGCCGAACTGGGCGATCGAGCAGACCATCTCCACATGGGCGCGGGCCTCCTCGGTGAGCCCCGGGCCCTCCTGCCCGAAGAGCAGCACACAGCGGCGGGGCAGCACGGTCCGCTCCAGCGGCACGGCGCCCGGCAGGTTGTCGATGCCGATGACGGGCAGGCCCTCGGCTGCCGCCCACGAGGTCAGCGACTCGGTGTCCGGGTGGTGCCGGACGTGCTGGTAGCGGTCGGTGACCATGGCGCCGCGCCGGTTCCAGCGCCGTCGGCCCACGATGTGGACCTCCTTCGCCAGGAACGCGTTGGCCGTCCGTACCACCGAACCGATGTTGAAGTCGTGGCCCCAGTTCTCCACGGCCACGTGGAAGTCGTGGCGGCGGGTGTCCAGGTCGGCGACGACCGCCTCCCGCGTCCAGTACCGGTAGCGGTCGACGACATTGCGCCGGTCGCCGTCGGCGAGCAGCTCGGGGTCGTACCGCTCGCCCTCGGGCCACGGCTCCGGGTGCGGCCCGACGCCGATCTCGGGGCCGAAACCCTCGTCGTACTGGGTCGGCTCCGACGCCTCGGGCGCTGCCTTCTCTTCGGTGGTGCTCACCCGACGAGGGTACGGGGACCGTGCTCCTCACCCGTACGGCGCTGCTCGGGCACCGTCTCGGCGGGCGTCCGCCGCAGCAGCCGGTCCCTGCGCCGTACGACCCACGCGCCGAGCGCCAGCAGGAACGGTGTCGGCAGGAACACGGCGTCGGCGGAGATCATCGCGAGCGAGAAGACCGGCAGCCCGAGGAGCACCGCGATCCCGGCGTGCTCCAGCATCATCGCGACGAGCAGGACGTTCTTGACCTTGCGGTGGAAGAGCGTGAACGGGAAGGCGACCTGCACGATCACCGTGCCGTAGGTCAGCAGCATCACCATGACCCCGCTCGTCCCGAGCAGCTCGGAGAGGGCCGGCCAGGGCGTGAAGTAGTCCAGGTTGAGCGGGTAGAACAGCGCGGTGCCGTCCTGCCAGCGCGAGCCCTGGATCTTGTACCAGCCGGCCGTGGCGTAGATCAGACAGACCTCCGCCATGATCACGACGAGGGCGGCGTTGTGCGCGAGGTGGGCGAGGGCGTCGAGCAGGGTGCGCGGCTCCTCGGGCGCGAACCGGCAGACCAGCCACCACAGGCCGTTCCCCAGCCACAGGACCCACAGCAGCACCGGCAGCCACCACTCGCCGGTGACGTCGCTGAACCAGGTGGTGGCGAGGAGGAAGCCGCCGAGCACCGTCCACAGGAGCGGGCCGACGCGATCGTGGCGCGGGGGTTCCCCGGCACGGGCGGCGCGGGCCTCGCGGGCCGCCCGCCGGGCGTCGAGGGACCACACCTGCGAGCAGCGGGTCAGCACGAGGTAGATCGCGGCGAGGTGGAGGACGTTGTCGCCGCCGTCGCCCACGAAGACGGACCGGTTCTGCAGCGAGAGCACCCCGCACATGAAGACCACCGACACGGCACGGGTGCGCCAGCCCAGCAGGAGCAGCACGGCCGAGAGCACGGCGAGCCCGTAGACGAGCTCGAACCAGAGCCGGCCGTCCGACCACATGAGCACGGTGAAGGACCGGTTGTCGGCGATCAGCCGGCGGGCCATCTCCCAGGACCAGGGGCCGTCGGGACCGTACAGCTCGTGCCGGAACGGCAGCTCGCGCAGCAGGAAGACCAGCCAGGTCAGCGAGAAGCCGATCCGCACGATCGCGGTCTGGTACGCGCCGAGGGAGCGGCCCGTGACGGTCTGGACGGCACGGGCGAGCCGACGGTCGAAGGACTCACGGGGAGCCGCGGGAGCGGACGCGGGGATGGGCGCGGGGGCGGGCGCGGGGATGGGCGCGGGCGCGGGGGTCGACGCGGGGATGGGCGCGGGGGCGGGCGCGGGGATGGGCGCGGGCGCGGGGTTCGGGGTCGGGATGCTCATCGGCCCGCCTCCGCGCGGCTTCGGTCGACCCCGGTGGGCCGGTCCGCGTCGGTGACCGGCCACCACGGGAAGTCGCGGTAGGAGGGGGCGGCGTCGATCTTCTCGGAGCTCCACGTGGGAGCGGGGACCGCCCGGGTGACGGCACGCAGCTGGACACGCTTCACGTCACCGGGCCGGTCGCCGAGGCGGAGCATCGCGATCCGGCGCATGTACTCCTCCGAGAGGCGGCCGCGCATCCCGTTGGGGGTGTGGTCGTCGGAGTGCGAGTTGAGGTAGAAGTCCACGGCCCGGCGGAGCTCGTTCTGCTGGGCGTGGCTGGGCATCGGGTTGTGGCGGATCGCCTCGGCGTCCTGGGCCGTGAGGTCGATCCAGCCGGTGGTGCGGCGGCTGCCGTCGGCGGCGGCGATTTCGGCCCGGACCTCGACGGAGACGTTCTGCTGGAGCGGGTTGGGCGCAAAGAGCTTCCAGTTCTGTTCGAACTCGGGATAGACCCAGTCGTCGACAGCCTGGCCGTGCCGCTTGGTCAGCGTGTTGGACGGCGCCACGTGCAGGAACACCATCGCGAGGTGGACGCAGGCGAAGACCCCGACGACGGCGAGCGCCACGGCGAGAACGACCTGGTAGGGCATCGACAGGGCCATGATCCCGGTGGCCGCGCGCTCCGCCGCGGGGGGCACGTCCGGGGTGCCGGCCGGGGGGTCCGCCAGGGGGTCCGCCGGGGGTGTCGGACGGCCGTCGTCCACGTCAGCCGCGTCCTTTTCGACGTACGCGTCCATCCCGCCCCGATCCCGATCGGCCCACCTCGGTTATCCACAGGGTTGACACCATACGGGCCGCCGACTCACCATTGAAGTCATTCAACCGAACGATCGGTCGGTAGGGGGTCTGATGACCGCAGTGACGGCAGGGACGGCAGCGACCACGGGCGTGCCCGGTGTGTCGGACGCGGCCGCGGCCGCGGAGCAAGCCGCTTTCGAGGCCGTGTTCGACGCCGCCGTGGCCGCCGACGAGCGGATCGAGCCGCGCGACTGGATGCCCGAGGCCTACCGCGCCTCGCTCGTCCGGCAGATCGCGCAGCACGCCCACTCCGAGATCATCGGCATGCAGCCGGAGGCGAACTGGATCACCCGCGCGCCCTCGCTGCGGCGCAAGGCGATCCTCATGGCCAAGGTCCAGGACGAGGCCGGCCACGGCCTGTACCTGTACAGCGCGGCGGAGACTCTCGGCACCAGCCGCGACGAGCTGCTCGACAAGCTCCACGCGGGCCGCCAGAAGTACTCCTCGATCTTCAACTACCCCACGCTGACCTGGGCCGACGTCGGCGCGATCGGCTGGCTGGTGGACGGCGCCGCGATCACCAACCAGGTCCCGCTGTGCCGCTGCTCCTACGGGCCGTACGCCCGCGCGATGGTCAGGGTCTGCAAAGAGGAGTCCTTCCACCAGCGCCAGGGGTACGAGGCACTGCTCGCCCTGTCGAACGGCACCGAGGCCCAGCACGCCATGGCGCAGGACGCCGTGGACCGCTGGTGGTGGCCCTCGCTGATGATGTTCGGCCCGCCGGACGACGAGTCGACCCACACCGCCCAGGCCATGGCCTGGAAGATCAAGCGCCACTCCAACGACGAGCTGCGGCAGCGCTTCGTCGACATCGCCGTGCCGCAGGCCGAGGCCCTCGGACTCACCCTCCCCGACCCCGACCTCCGGTGGAACGAGGAGCGCGGGCACTACGACTTCGGCGCGATCGACTGGGCCGAGTTCTGGGACGTCCTCAAGGGCAACGGCCCCTGCAACGACCAGCGGCTGAGCAGGCGGCGCCAGGCCCACGAGGACGGCGCCTGGGTCAGAGAAGCCGCGGCGGCCCACGCGGAGAAGCACCGCGTGGAGAAGCACCAGGCGGAGAAGCACCAGCACACCGGCGAGCACGTGGAGGCACAGGCATGACGAGCGACGGTTGGCCGCTGTGGGAGGTGTTCGTGCGCTCCCGCCGCGGGCTGTCCCACACCCACGCGGGCAGTCTCCACGCGCCCGACGCGGAGATGGCCCTGCGCAACGCCCGTGACCTGTACACCCGCAGGAGCGAAGGCGTGTCGATCTGGGTCGTGCCCTCCGCGGAGATCACCGCCTCCTCGCCCGACGAGAAGGACCCGTTCTTCGAGCCGGCCGCGGACAAGCCCTACCGCCACCCGACGTTCTACGAGATCCCGGAGGGGGTGAAGCACCTGTGAGCACCACCCCCGACACGCATGAGGGCGTCCTGATCACCGGCGCCGCACTCGCCCTCGGCGACGACGCCCTCGTCCTCTCCCACCGCCTGGGGGAGTGGGCCGGCTCCGCCCCCGTCCTGGAGGAGGAGGTCGCCCTGGCCAACATCGCCCTCGACCTCCTCGGCCAGGCCCGCGTCCTGCTCTCCCTCGTCGGCGACGAGGACGAACTGGCGTACCTGCGCGAGGAGCGCTCCTTCCGGAACGTGCAGCTGGTCGAGCAGCCGAACGGCGACTTCGCCCACACCATCGCCCGCCAGCTCTACTTCTCCACCTACCAGCGACTCCTGTACGGGCAGCTGGCCTCCGGCGGCGGACCTTTCGCCCCTCTCGCGGCCAAGGCCGTCAAGGAGGTCGCCTACCACCAGGACCACGCCGAGCAGTGGACCCTGCGCCTCGGCGACGGCACCGCCGAGAGCCACGAGCGGATGCGGCGGGCCTGCGACGCCCTCTGGCGGTACACGGGCGAGCTGTTCCAGCCCGTCGAGGGACTCGACGTGGACCACGCGGCCATGGAGAGCGCCTGGCTGGCCTCGGTGACCGACGTCCTCGGCCGGGCCACGCTCACCGTGCCCGAGGGGCCGCGCACCGGCGCCTGGGCCGCGGGCGCCGGCCGGCAGGGACTGCACACCGAGTCCTTCGGACGGATGATCGCCGAGATGCAGCACCTGCACCGCAGCCACCCGGGGGCGGCATGGTGACCATGACGGCCCTGGAAGAGGAGCTGAGCCGGATCGCCGGCTCCGTCCTCGACCCCGAGCTGCCCGTCCTCACCCTGGCGGAGCTCGGCGTCCTGCGGGGCGTCCACGTCACCGGCCCCGGCCGGGTCGAAGTCGCCCTCACCCCCACGTACACCGGCTGCCCCGCCGTCGAGACCATGTCCTCGGACATCGAGCGCGCGCTCCACGAGCACGGAGTGCCGGAGGTCTCCGTCGTCACGGTCCTCGCCCCCGCCTGGTCCACCGACGACATCAGCGAGGAAGGGCGGCGCAAGCTCGCCGAGTTCGGCGTCGCACCGCCGCGCCCCCAGGGCCCGGCCGGCGGCCCGATACCGCTGACCCTGGCGATCCGCTGCCCGAACTGCGGCTCCACCGACACCGAACTCCTCAGCCGCTTCTCCTCGACCGCGTGCAAGGCCCTGCGCCGCTGCACCGCCTGCCGCGAACCGTTCGACCACTTCAAGGAGCTGTAGATGGAGTCCTCAGGCGTGGGCGCCCGGGCCGGCGGACGGGCCGGGTTCCATCCGCTCAGGGTGAGCGAGGTCGAGCGCCTCACGGACGACTCCGTGGCCGTCACCTTCGCGGTCCCGCCCGAGCTCCACGACACGTACCGGCACCTCCCCGGCCAGCACCTCGCCCTGCGGCGCACCGGCGAGCAGGGGGAGGAGATCCGGCGCACGTACTCGATCTGCGCCCCCGCCACCCCGGCCGGTGAGGCCCCCGTCCTGCGGGTCGGCATCCGGCTCGTCGACGGCGGCTCGTTCTCGACGTACGCCCTCAAGGAGCTGGCCGTCGGCGACCTCGTCGAGGTCATGGAGCCCATGGGCCGCTTCTCGCTCACCCCGCGTCCCGGCCACTTCGCGGCCGTCGTCGGCGGCAGCGGCATCACCCCGGTCCTGTCGATCGCGGCCACCCTGCTCGCCCGCGAGCCCGAGGCCCGGTTCTGTCTGATCCGGAGCGATCGCACCGCCGCGTCCACGATGTTCCTCGACGAGGTCGCCGACCTGAAGGACCGCTACCCCGAGCGCTTCCAGCTGGTCACCGTCCTCTCCCGGGAGGAGCAGCAGGCGGGTCTGCCGTCCGGGCGCCTCGACCGCGAGCGCCTCGCCGCGCTCCTGCCCTCGCTGCTGCCGGTCGACGCCATCGACGGCTGGTTCCTCTGCGGTCCCTTCGGGCTCGTCCAGGGCGCCGAGCGGGCACTGCGCGGACTCGGGGTCGACCGCGGCCGGATCCACCAGGAGATCTTCCACGTCGACGACGGCTCCGCGCCCGCCCCGGTCCCGACGGCCGACACCCCCGCGCACGCCACGCTGACCGCGACCCTGCACGGCCGCTCCGGCACCTGGCCGGTGGACCGCGGCGAGACGCTCCTCGACACGGTGCTCCGCTCCCGCGCGGACGCCCCGTACGCCTGCAAGGGCGGGGTGTGCGGCACCTGCCGCGCCTTCCTCGTCGGCGGAGAGGTGCGGATGGACCGCAACTTCGCGCTGGAGCCGGAGGAGACCGAAGCCGGATACGTCCTGGCCTGCCAGTCCCACCCGGTCACCCCGGACGTGGAGCTGGACTTCGACCGCTGACGGGAGAGGCCCCGGCGCCACACCCGACCAAGTGTGGCGCCGCCATTCCCTTCCACTAGAACCTGTTCTATCTTGACGAACCGTCAGGACCAGCAGGGGCACAACGGGAGGGCAGGGCAGTGGACTTCACCTTCACCGAAGAACAGCAGGCGGCCGTCGAGGCGGCCAAGGCGGTCTTCTCGGGCGTCACGCCCGACGCGATACCGAGCCCCGCCCTCACCCCGGGCGCCGTCGCCGAGGACCTCGACCGACCGCTCTGGTCCCGCCTCGCCGCCGCCGACCTGCTCGGTCTCGTGGTGTCCCCGGATCACGGCGGCGGCGGGCTGGACCCCGTCGCCCTCTGCCTCGTCCTGCGCGAGTCGGCCCGCGTCCTCGCCCGCGTCCCCCTCCTGGAGACCAGCGCCGTCGCGATGACCGTCGACCGGTACGCACCCCCGACGACAGCAGCCGACCTGCTCCCCCGCGTGAGCCGCGGCGAACTCGTCCTCACCGCCGCCTCCCAGGGACGCACCGGCCACGACCCCGCCGAACGCGCCGTCACCGCACGCCGCGACGGCACCGGCTGGATCCTCGACGGCCTGCAGACCGCCGTCCCGTGGGCCCACGGCGCCGACATCATCGCCGTACCCGCGCACACCCCCGACGGCGACACCGTCCTCGCCCTGGTGCCCCGCACCCACGACGGACTCGTCCTCACCGCGCAGTACTCCACCAGCGGCGAACTCCTCGCCGAACTACGGCTCGACGCCGTACGCCTCGACAGCACCCACGTCATCGACTCCGAAGGCGCCTGGGACTGGCTGCGCGGACTCCTCACCACCGGCACCTGCGCGCTCGCCCTCGGCCTCGGCGAGGCCGTCCTCACCATGACGAGCCAATACACCGGGAAACGCGAACAGTTCGGCCACCCCGTGGCCACCTTCCAGGCCGTCGCCGTCCAGACCGCCGACCGCTACATCGACCTGCGCGCCATGGAGGTCACCCTCTGGCAGGCGGCCTGGCGCCTCGCCGGCGGAGCCGAAGCGGCACTCCCCGCCGCGGGGGACATCGCCGTCGCGAAGATCTGGGCCTCCGAAGGAGTGCGACGGGTGGTGCAGACCGCCCAGCACCTGCACGGCGGCTTCGGCGCCGACACCGACTACCCGCTGCACCGCTACCACGCCTGGGCCAAGCACCTGGAGCTGTCGCTCGGCCCCGCCGCGGCCCACGAGGAGGCCCTGGGCGACCTGCTGGCCGCCCACCCCCTCGACTGAGGCCTTCCCGTCCCCAAAGACCCACCGGAGAACGTCAGGAAGGGACCGGAAGTCTCAGAGAACGAAGGCCGGGCTTCCGGTACCCGTCACCATCGGACGCCCGGCACCGTCCCAGGCGAGCATTCCGCCCTCGACGTTCACCGCGTCGAAGCCCTGCTGCACCAGATACTGCGTGACCTGCGCCGACCGGCCGCCCACCCGGCACATCACATACGCGCGACCGCGCTCGGCCACGGCCTCGGTCACCTCGCCGAAGCGGGCCACGAAATCGCTCATCGGCACGTGCACCGCGCCCTCGACATGACCGGCCGCCCACTCGTCGTCCTCCCTGACGTCCAGCACCAGGGCATCGGCCGGCACGGAAGCCGCGTCCACCGAGGGCAGAGGGGAGAAATTCATGGGACCGGCCTTCTCTCGTTCCTAGTACCGCCCGAAGGACCTCGAGCGCACGGAAAAACCTACTGCACCAGCTCGGCCAGCTCGTTCTCCCGCTCGGACACCTGCGCGAGCAGCTGCTCCGCGATCTCCTCCAGGAGACGGTCCGGGTCCTCCGGCGCCATCCGCAGCATCGCGCCGATCGCGCTCTCCTCCAGCTCGCGCGCCAGCCCGGACAGCATGTCCTTGCGCTGCGCCAGCCACTCCAGGCGCGCGTACAGCTCCTCGCTCTCGCTGAGCCGCTCCTCGGCCGGCACGGGACCGGCCTCCCACTCCGCGGACAGCTCGCGAAGGAGCGTCTCCTCGCCCCGGGCGTAGGCGGCGTTCACCCGCGTGATGAACTCCTCGCGCCGCTTCCGCTCGTCCTCCTCGCGGGCCAGGTCGGGGTGGGCCTTACGGACCAGCTCCCGGTAGAGCCTGCGGGCCTCCTCGCCGGGACGGACCCGCTTCGGCGACTGCACCGGACGCTCGGTGAGCATGGCCGCGGCCTCGGGGGAGAGGCCGTCGGAGTCGATCCAGTCGTGGAACAGCTCGTCCACCCCGGGCATCGGCATGACTGCCGCCCGCGCCTCCTGCGCCCGCCGCAGATCCTCCGGGTCGCCGCTGCGCGCGGCCCGCGCCTCGACGATCCGGGCGTCGAGCTCGTCGAGCCGCGCGTACATCGGGCCGAGCTTCTGGTGGTGCAGCCGCGAGAAGTTGTCCACCTCGACCCGGAAGGTCTCGACGGCGATCTCGAACTCGATCAACGCCTGCTCGGCCACCCGCACAGCCCGCTCAAGCCGCGCCTCGGGCCGCTCGTCGGCCTTGCCCTGGTCCACGTCGCTGTCCTCGTTCCGGCTCGTCACACCCCCAGCGTACGGGGCCGCACGCGGGTCCCTGCCGCAGGCGTCAGACGCCCAGCTCGGCCGCTATCCGCCCGGAACGGACGGCGGTGAGCAGCTCCTCGTGGTCGGCGGTGGTGCGGTCCGCGTACGAGACGGCGAAGGCGGCGACGGCCTCGTCGAACTCCTCGTTCTTGCCGCAGTACCCGGCTATCAGTCGGGGGTCGGCGCTGTGGGCGTGGGCGCGGGCGAGCAGGGCCCCGGTCATCCGGCCGTAGTCGTCGACCTGGTCCACGGTGAGCGCGGCGGGATCGACGCTCCCCTTGCGGTTGCGGAACTGGCGCACCTGGAAGGGGCGCCCCTCCACCGTCGTCCAACCGAGCAGGATGTCGCTCACGACCTGGATGCGTTTCTGTCCGAGCACCACGCGCCGCCCCTCGTGACCGGGGTCCGGCACGGTGAAGCCGGCTGTCGGCAGGTGGGGCAGCAGGGCGGACGGCCGGGCCTCCTTCACCTGGAGGACCAGCGCCTCGCCCCGGTGGTCGAGAAGCAGCACGACATACGAGCGGGTGCCGACGCTGCCGGTGCCGACGACCCGGAAGGCCACGTCGTGGACGGCGTACCGCGCGAGGAGCGGCAGCCGGTCCTCGGACACGGTCTCCAGATAGGGGCCGAGGGAGGCGGCGACGGCGGCCGCCTCGGCATCCGGAACCCGGCGCAGGACCGGGGGAGCGTCCACGAATCTGCGGCCGCCGCCCTCGGCGTCGGTCAGGGCTTCGGTGGAGCGGGCGGCGAACCGGGCGCTCGTGTTGTTGCGGGCCTTGGCGGAGACCCGCTCCAGGGTGCCGAGGAGATCACGGGCGTCGGTGTGGGAGACGAGTTCCTCGTCGGCGATCGCGTTCCACGCGTCGAGGGCGGGGAGCCGGGCGAGCAGTCGCATGGTGCGGCGGTAGGCGCCGACGGTGTCGAAGGCGGCGGCCCGGCACACCTCCTCGCTCGCTCCCACCTCCCGGCCGACGAGGACGAGGGAGGTGGCGAGCCGCTTGAGGTCCCATTCCCAGGGGCCGACGACGGTCTCGTCGAAGTCGTTGAGGTCCATGACGAGCCGGCCGCGCGCGTCTCCGTAGAGCCCGAAGTTGGCGGCGTGGGCGTCGCCGCACAGTTGGGCGGCGATCCCGGTGACGGGGGTGCCGGCCAGGTCCTGGGCCATGAGCCCGGCGGATCCACGGAGGAAGGTGAAGGGGCTGGCCGCCATCCGGCCGACCCGCATCGGTGCGAGTTCGGGGACGCGGTCGCGGTTGGACTCCTCGACGGCCCGGACGGCGTCGGGGCGGTCGGCGGCGAGGGCGGGCTGCCGGTGGGCGGAGCGCGGGACCCGCTCGCGCAGTGCCTTGCCCCGTTCCTTGGGGGAGGTGGCGGCGGTCCCGCCGCCGAAGGCGCCGCGGCGGGCGAAGCCCGGCACGTGCGGCACGCGCACGCCGCCCGAGCCGCTGTCCGAGCCGGCGTCCGGCGCTCCGTCCGTGCCGCGCTGTCCCGGCACCACGACCTGGTTGTCGTCCATGGCCTGCCCTCCCCCGATGCGAAAGTCCAACATCATCGGGCCTGACGGTACCGCCGCACCCGAGCGGGCGTCTCCCCCTGTGGACAAGCCCCTGTGGACAACTGCTCAGACCGCGACGGCCTCCTCCATCTCCTCCTCCGCCGCCTTCTCCCCCTCGGCTTCGGTCCGGGTGGTGGCTTCCCGGGCCGGGGCCGCGGCCGGTCCCTGGCCGCCCGCCTTCGCCCGCCTGGCCTCCGTGACCCCGGCGGCCACGACGAGGGCGGCACCGGCGAGGAGCCAGAGGGCAAGGGTGAGGACGTGTCCGCCGAGGGCGTGACCGTCGAAGTACACATGGCCGCGTACGCCCTCGACGAAGCCCGCGCCGTTCCAGAAGGCGTGCAGCGCGCCGAAGAAGCCGGGCTGGAGCTCGGGCCGGAAGATGCCGCCGGAGCTGGTGAAGTTGAGCATGACGAAGAGCACCATCACGCCGAGCGTGGTCCAGCGGCGCAGGAAGGTGTGGAGGCCGACGCCGACGAGCAGGATGCCCGCCGCGTACAGCCACGACAGTGCCCACACGCCGCCGAGCCCCTGGTCGACCAGGTGGAAGACCGGCCCGGCGAAGAGGGTGCCGACGAGGCTGACGACGAGCGACATCCCGGCGGCGAGGAGGACCCTGATCCGCAGGGGCAGCACGGCTCCGGCTCCGCCGATGACGGCGACCGAGGCGTACGCGCCGATGCTGAGGGCGACGAGCAGGAAGAAGACGCCCTGCCCGGTGGGGTCGCCGGCGGCGACGGGGGCCACGTCGGTGACCTTGAGCGGGGAGTCCTGTGCGGCGGCGACCTTGGTGAACACCTTCTCGACGGCCATGGCGCTGGTGTCGGAGGAGGCCGAGGCCACGAGGAGTTCGGGCTTGTCGCCGGGGATGTAGGCGCCGAAGCTGCTCTGCTCGCGCAGCGCGGTGACGGCCGTGTCCCGGTCGGCGACGGTACGGACGTCGAGGGCGCCGGCGCCCTTGTCCTGGAGGGTCTGCGCGAGGACCTGGGTGGTGGGTCCCGAGCCGATGACGTCGACGCGCAGATCGTGGGGTTCGGGGGCGTGGAACGCGCCGAGGTAGGCGAATCCCATGCCGACGCACATCAGCAGCGGGGTGAGCAGATGTCCGAGGACATGCCGCAGCGCACCGCCGGTGTTCGGTCCTGCAGGTGCGGACACCGAGACCTCCATGGTTGGCTTTTACAACTAAAGAACCGTTGTACTATACAACTGGAAGCGTGTGACGGGCTACCCGTGCCCGCACGGCGACGAGGGAGCCCGCCATGACCGGCGACACACAGCCACCGCATGAGGCCTCAGCGGCACAGCCACCACGTGAGGCGTCCGTGGACGTCATTCAGCGCGAGCTGACGGCGTTCGCCCGCCGGGCCCGCGCCGCGGCAGCCCGCGTCCACCCCGAGCTCCCGCTCGTCTCGTACACGCTCCTCGCCCACATCGAGGAGCAGCGCGGCTGCCGCGCGACCGATCTCGCGGCCCACTACCTGCTGGACAAGTCGACCGTCAGCCGCCAGGTCGCCGGCCTGGAGAAGCTCGGCTTCGTCGAGCGCCGACCCGCACCCGACGACCACCGCGTGCACGTCCTCCACCCCACCGAGAAGGGCACCAAGGTGCTCGCCGCGGCCCAGACGAGCCGTCTCGCGGCCTACCAGGAACGCCTCAAGGACTGGCCGGCCGAGGACCTCGCCCGCTTCGCCGCCTATCTGCTCCGCTACAACGCCGCGGGCACGTCCGGCCTCCCGGACAGCCCCCCGCACTGACCGGAGAAGCGAGGCCGCCCCGCAAACAGCCCCCGCGCCGACCGGAGCGGCGGCCGCCCGCGCGCTGACCGGAGAAGCGGGGCCGCCCCGCATACGGCCCCGCGCCGACCGGAGCAGCGGCCCGCCCGCGCGCAGCCCTCCTCGTGCCTACAGCCCCGCGTCCCGTGCGAGCAGTGCCGCCTGGACCCGGTTCTCGCAGTCCAGCTTGGCGAGGATCCGGCTCACATACGTCTTCACCGTGGCCTCGCTCATGTGCAGCCGCTTCCCCGCGTCCGCGTTGGAGAGTCCTTCCCCGAGCAGCGCCAGCACATCGCGCTCCTTCTCGCTCAGGCCCGCGACCCGTCCCCGTGCCTCCTCGGCGCGGGCCGCCTCCCGGCCCGTGGCGAGCCGCTCCACCACGTGCCGGGTCGCCGCCGGTGACAGATACGCGTCGCCCGCCGCGGCCGCCCGTACCGCCCGGATCAGCTCGGCGGGCGCCGTGTCCTTGAGCAGGAACCCGGCACCCCCGTGCTCCAGGGTCCGCAGTACGTTGTCCCGCTCCCCGAAGGTCGTCAGGACGATCACCCGGGCCGACGGCGCCGCCCGGCGCAGCTCCGGCAGCGCCGAGAGGCCGTCGAGCACCGGCATCTGGATGTCGAGCAGCACCACGTCGGCGGCGTGCGCCCGTGTCGCCTCGACCGCCTCCCGGCCGTTGGCGGCCTCGGCGACGACCTCGATCTCCGGGTCGGAGGTGAGGATCATCCGGATCCCGGCCCTGATCAGAGGCTCGTCATCGGCGATCACGACCCTGATGGGCTGCCCTGCCACAGCTACTCCCCACGGCTCCGGTACGGGCGGGTCGGCGCTAGCGCGCCTCGACCTCGTACGACTTCTTCTCGATCAGCTTGCCGTCCTTGAAGCAGAACCGGAAAACGGGCTCCTTGTCGAAGTCCTCGCTCACCTCCGAGGACATCAGCACGAGACAGTCGGCGCCGTCCGGCATCGCGGGTCCAACGCCGCTCAGGCCGGCGGTGGCGATCGTGTCACCGGACGGGAGTTGGTTGCGCACGTCCTTCTCCGACGCCCCGACCTTCACCGCGTCGTACTGCTCGGGCTCGATCATCCCCTCCTTCACCGATCCCATCAGGAAGTAGAGGCCGAAGCCCGCCGCGACCAGCAGCAGCACGAGTGCCGCGAACGCGATCCCGCAGCCCAGCGCGATCGAACCGCCCGTGCTTCTGCCCCTGCCCCCGCGTACCGCCATAGCCAGCTCCCGCTCCGTGAACGTCCAGTCGGCCGGTCCGACCACGACCGGACGACCATCGCCCACCAGCGGCTTCGTGGTCTGCTGCCGGAAGTCGTCGGCCGCATCGACCAAAGGCGCTGCTTCCGCGAGGGGCGCCGCCCCGTAGGGCAGCATCCCGGCCACCCGGAACCCGCCGCCGTCGGCCGGACCCGCGTGACACATGCCGCCCACCAGCCGGGCCCGCTCGGCGAGACCCGTCAGTCCCTGACCGCCGCTCACCACATCCTCCGCGGGCTCGTCCGTGGGCTTCTCGTTGAGGACCTCCACCACGAAGGTGTCCGGCTCGTACCGCAGGTCGACGCCGATCGCCGCCCCCGGCGCGTACTTGTAGGCGTTGGTGAGGGCCTCCTGCACGATCCGGTACGCGGCGTGGTCGGCGGCCGGAGCCAGCGACCGCTCCTCCCCCGACCGTCTCAGCCCGACCGAGGTGCCGGCCGTCCGCGCCGCCTCCACGAGGCCCTCGATGCCCGCGATCCCCCGTGCTGCCCGGCCGGTCTCGTCCCCGGACCGCCCGGGCGCCGGCACCGTACCGTCGGCGGCCTCTATCCCGTCGCGGAGGATCCCCACGACCTCCCGCAGCTCCTGCATCGCGGTCACCGACGCGTTCCGCAGGACGCCGACCACCTCGCGCTGGCGCTCGCTCAGGTCCCGGTCCACCTCCAGGGCTCCGGTGTGGACGGCGATCAGGGCCAGTTGGTGCCCGAGGCTGTCGTGCATGTCCTGGGCGATCCGCTGCCGCTCCCGCAGCCGCGCCTGCCCGACCACCATCGTCCGCTCCCGCAGCAACTGGGCGTTGCGCTCCTGCAGCGCGTGCAGCAGGGTCCGCCGCTGGGTCCAGTAGCGGTGGGCGAGCCCGGGAGCCAGGGTGGTGCCCAGGTAGTAGAGGGTCGCCGTGAGGGCGATGGTGAGCAGCCGGTCCCCTTCCCAGGGCCCCAGGAGACTCCCCCCGACGTTCAGGACGAAGGCGGCGATGAACGCGGCGAGCGCGCGGCCCGCCCCCGCGATGTACCGGCCGGAGGACCAGCCGACGACGAGCAGCAGGGGCCCGAAGCCGGGCACGAAGGGCGTGAGTCCCGCGGTCAGGACGAGCACGCTCGCGGGAAGTCTGCGCCGCGCGAGGGACAGCAGGGCCGACCCGGCGGCGACGAGGGCCGGCAGCCATCCCTCGCCGCCCAGGAGGTCCTCGGTCCCGGCGCCGAGCAGCGCGAGGACCGCGGCGAGTGCCACCTCACCGGTGGTCCTGCGCCCCGACCACTGCCCCGGCACCGCGAACCACGCCCACCCGGCGGCGAGCGCGGCCCCGATCCCGTACGAACTCCGGGTCCCCGACTTCGACATAGCGTCCACGCTCGCACCGTAGGCGGCTGCCCGGCCCCGGGTCTTCCCTCTTTCGTCGCGCCCCCCGACGACAAAAGTCGCACCCGGCCCCGGATACGAACCCGAGCCCGGATACGGACCCGACCCCGAGCCGCACCCCCACCCGAGCCCGAGCCCGCACCCGAGCCCGCACCCGACCCCGAGCCCGCACCCCCACCCGAGGCCACGCATGTACCCCCCACCCGAGCCCGCCCCCGGACACACAGACGAAAGCCGGAAGCCCCGCAGGTCTCCCGGACCCGCGGGGCTTCCGCCCATCGCTCGCACTCAGCCCTCGTCCGGCTCCTCGACCTCCTCGACCTCCTTGACGCGGTCCGCGTCGCAGTAGTCCTGGTGCCAGTACGGGTACGGCAGCGGCGGGGCGCTGACCTCGTCGAGGGCGGCGTGCTCCTCGGGGGTCAGCGACCAGGTCGTCGCCGCCAGGTTGTCGGTGAGCTGGCGTTCGTTGCGGGCACCGATGACCACCGAGGTGACGCCCTTCCCGTCCAGTGCCCAGCGCAGCGCCACCTGGGCCGGGGACACCTCGCGCTCCTGCGCGATCTTGCGCAGGACGTCGACGGTGTCGAAGGTGCGCTCGGGGTCGACGGGCTCGAACCAGCCCACCGCCCGCCGCGTGCCCGGCGGCGGTGTGGCGCCCCGCTCCTGGTGGCCGCTGAGCAGACCGCCGGCGAGCGGGCTCCACACCATGACGCCCACGCCCTCGGCCTCGGCCATGGGCAGCAGTTCCCACTCGACCTCGCGCGCGGCCAGGCTGTACTGGATCTGGTGCGAGGCGAATCGCTCGAGCCCGGCCTTCTCGCTGGTGGCGAGGGCGCGGGTGAGCTGCCAGGACGTCAGGTTGGACGCACCGACGTAGCGGACCTTGCCCGCCCGTACGAGGTCGTCCAGGGCCCGCAGGGTCTCCTCCCACGGGGTGCGGCCGTCCCAGCCGTGCGTCTGGTAGAGGTCGATGTAGTCGGTGCCGAGACGGCGCAGACTGGCCTCCACCGAGCGCACGATGTGGTGCCGGGACAGACCGCGGTCGTTCGGGCCGCTGCTGCCGTCGGGCATCTGCCAGCGCACCTTCGTCGCGATGATCACGTCGTCGCGGCGGGTGCCGAGGGCGGCGCCGAGGACCTCCTCGGACTGTCCGGCGGAGTACATGTCGGCGGTGTCGAAGAAGTTGACGCCCGCGTCCATGCTCATGTGGACGAGCCGCCGGGCCTCGATGGTGTTGAGCTGGCCCATGTGCTGGAAGCCGTGGCGGCCGCCGAACGTCATGGTGCCGAGGCAGATCTCGGAGACCTGGAGGCCGGTGCGGCCCAGGTAGCGCATGCGCATCTGATTCGTTTCCTCAGTCTCTCAGCGCGTTCGACGGACTCAGTGCGCCTCGGCGGGGACCTGGCGGTCGGCCGCCGGAGCGCCGGCCGCCGCCGCGGTGCGCCCGGGCCGCAGGAAGGCGATGGCGACGAGGCCCGCGACGAGCAGCGCACCCGCGGCGATCAGCAGACCGCCCTGGACGCCCTCCAGAACGGCGGAGGCGCCGGTGCCGCCCGCGGAGTCCATTCCGGCCGCCGCGACGGTGGCGAGGACCGGGGTGCCGACGGTGACGCCGAGCTGCTGGCCCGTGTAGGCGAGGCCGGTGGCGAGGCCCTGCTCGCTGTCCGGCAGGCCCGAGGTCGCGGTGATCATGTAGCCGACGACGGCGAGGAGGTGGCCGAAGCCGCCGGTGGCGGTGGCGATGAGGAGCAGCGGCATGCCGCCGGTGGTGTCGAGGAAGTAGAGCGCGGCCGTGCTCGCGGCCTGCAGGAGCAGACCGTAGACGAGGGCGCGGTGGACGCCGATCGCGCCGATGATCCGGGCGGCGAACGCGCCGCCGAGGACGGCCGCGACGCCGAGTGAGGCGAAGGTGAAGCCGGCGTTGAGCGGGCTCATCCCGCGCACCTGCTGCATGTACAGGGTCAGCAGGAAGACCATGCCGGTCATCATCGCGAAGGTGATCAGGCCGGTGGCGTTGCCCCAGCTGACGGTGCGGCGGCGCAGCACCTTCAGGTCGACGAGGGGCGCGGTGACCCGCGACTCGATGGCGAAGAAGGCGACGAGGAGGACGAGTCCGGCGGCGAGGGAGACCAGGGTGGTGGTGGAGCTCCAGCCGTTGCGCTCGGCCGAGGTGATGCCGAAGATCACCGAAAGGAGGCCGCCGGTGACGGTGACCGCGCCGAGGAGATCGAGCCTCGGGGTCTCCTCGTTGCGGCTCTCCTTGATGAGCATCGGGGCGGCGATGGCGGCGACGATGCCGACGGGGACGCTGATGAAGAGCGTCACGCGCCAGCTGGTGAGGTCGGTGATGACACCGCCGAGGACCACGCCGGAGAGGAAGCCGAGCGACAGCAGGGCGCCGTTGATGCCGAGCGCGCGGTCGCGCTGCGAGCCCTCGGCGAAGCTGGTGGTGAGCAGGGACATCGCCGCCGGGGTGAGCATGGCGGCCGCGACGCCCTGGGCGGCGCGGGCCCCGAGCAGGAAGCCGGGTGTGGTGGCGAGACCGCCGGCGAGGGAGGCGACCGCGAAGAGGACCATGCCGGCGACGAACCAGTTGCGGCGGCCGTAGAGGTCGGCGGCGCGGCCGAAGAGCAGCAGCAGTCCGCCGGACGGCAGCGCGAACGCGGTGACCACCCACTGGAGGTCGCTCAGCTTGAAGCCGAGGTCCTCACCGAGGACGGGGAGCGCGACGCTGAGGATGGAGAAGTCGAGGGCGAGCATGAACTGCGCGCCGCACAGGAGGGCGATGATGAGCCACTGGCGGGTGGTGAAGGGCACTTTGCCGGGCGGCTGAGTGGCGGAGTCGGGAGTCATGCCAGAAGGCTGGCAAATATCGCCATGGCGTGGGGAGCCCGAACGTATCCTGGGTTCATGACCACCAGCCTCAACGCAGTACGGGAGCCCCGTCGACGCGAGGAGCTCAAGCACTTCCTGCGCACCCGCCGGGAACGGCTCAGGCCCGAGGACGTGGGACTTCCTCCCGGTGCGCGCCGGCGTACGCCGGGGCTGCGCCGCGAGGAGGTCGCGATGCTGGCCGGTATCGGCGCCTCCTGGTACACGTGGCTCGAACAGGGCCGGGACATCAAGGTGTCGGAGCAGGTCGTGGACTCCATCAGCCGGACGCTGCGGCTGGACGACGTGGAGCGGGACCACCTGTACCGGCTGGTGGGGATGAACCCGCCGCAGCGCGCGGCGGACGACCTCGCCGACACGGCGCAGTTGACGGCCCTCGTGGAGGGCTGGATGCCGAGTCCGGCGTATGTGATCGACCGGTGCTGGGACATCGTGGGGCTCAACCGGGCGGCCGCACTGGTCTTCGGGTTCGGCGAGCGGGACACCAACTGCCTGATGTCCTTCTTCACCAATCCGGCGTTCCGTGCGCGCCATCGCTACTGGGCGGAGGTCGCGCCCGGCCTGGTGTCCGAGTTCCGCAGGGACGCCGCCCGCTACCCGGAGGAGCCGCGGTTCACGTCGATCTCGGGCCGACTGACGGTGGAGAGCGAGGAGTTCGCGGAGCTGTGGTCGCGGTACGAGCTCACGGCGACGAACCAGGGCGTGAAGGCGATCGACCATCCGCGGGCGGGCTTCCTGATCTTCGACCATTCGGTACTGGAGATCCCGGACCGCCCGGGGATCCGGCTGATGCTGCACACGGCGCGGCCCGGTACGGAGACCCGCGAGAAGGTCGTGGAACTGCTGGGGCGGGACGAGCGGAAGGGCAGGATCTCGCTGGTCGAGGCGGGCTGACCGGCCCGCGCCCAACTCACCGGCAGACCCGCCCGGCCCACCCTCAGACCCCGCGCCCAACCCACCGGCAGACCCGGCCGAAGCGCCCGGCCGAAGGTCCCGCACAAGGACGACTCAAGGCCGACTCAAGGCCAGCACAGGAAGTCATGGCAGACCTCATTCCAGTGACAATGCTCTGATACATATGACTGCGATCGGTTCCCGTGAGCAGAGGACATCCCGTGGTCAAGAAGAGCAAGCTCGCCGTCGCCGGCACCGTCGCCGCGGTGGCGCTCGGCGCCGGATTCGCCACCCAGCCCGTCGCCCAGGCCGATGTCGCGGCCGACGTCCCCCCGGTCAGCGCGGTGACCCTGAGCCAGGGCGTCACCTCGGCGCCCTTCAAGATCAAGGCCAACGGCAACCGCAAGGTGCTCTACCGCAAGGCGGTCGTGCAGCCGGGCGCCTCCACGGGCTGGCACTACCACGTGGGTGAGGAGATCGCCGTCATCAACTCCGGTACGTTCACCCGGATCGACGGCTCGGACTGCTCCGTCGAGGAGTACGGCGCGGGCGAATCGCTCGTGGAGCCCGTGGGCCCGACCACCGTGCACATGGGCATCAACAAGGGCAGCGTGCCGGTCGAGTTGTACGTCGTCGACATCATCCCGACGGGCGCGACCGCGCCCACCACGCTCGCCCCGGACCCGGGCTGCGACATCGACGCGATCACCTCGAAGAGCACGAGCGCCGGGGCCAAGTGATGCTTCTGCCGCGCCCGTTGGGCATCTCGGGCCCCTCGCTCTGGCTGCCCTCGGGCCGGCAGAGCGCGGCCGAGGCGGTCGAGCGTGAGCTGGTCGACGCCGAGACCGCCGCCGAACTCGGGTACACCGGACTGCCGGTGGCCGATCTGGCCCCGCCCGAGATGGCGGTCGAGGCCGGCCGCGAGGCGCTCGCCGCGGCCGGTGTGGACGCCGGCGCCGTGGGCCTCCTGCTGCACGCCTGGATCCACTACCAGGGCCACGACCTGTGGTCCCCCGCGCACTTCGTCGCCGACCGGCTCGGCGCCGACTCCGCCGTACCCGTCGGCGTCCAGCAGGTGTGCAACGGCGGCGCGGCGGCCGTGGAACTGGCCGCCGCCCGGCTCTTCGTCGAGCCCGGCCTCGGCCACGCCCTGATCACCACCGCCGACGCCTTCGTGGAACCCGGATTCGACCGCTGGAGCGGTGACTACGGCATCGGGTACGGCGACGGGGCCACCGCCCTCGTCCTGCACCACCTGCCGGGGAGCGAGGGCGGCCGGCCGGCCGATCTGATCCTGCACTCCGTCGCCACGGTCGCCGCGCCCCGGCTGGAGCGCATGCACCGCGGGGACGACCCGTTCGGCCCGGCCGCCCGCTCCCTCGGGCCGAAGGTCGACATCCGTCGTACCAAGAAGGCGTTCCTCCGGGCGGGCGGCATGGAGGCGTTCACCGAGGCGAGTGCCGCGTCCCTGCGGTCGGCGGTGGACGCGTGCCTGGCGGGCGTGGGCCTGTCCGCCACGGGCGACGTGCCGCTGCGTTACGTGGTGGCGCCGCGGCTCGGGCGCAAGACGATCGACCTGGCCTACGCGCCGCTGCTGACCAAGCTCACCGGGGCGGAACTGCTGCGGCCCGGCGCCGACACCGGGCATCTGGGAGCCGGTGACGCCGCGGCGAGCCTCGCCGAGCTGCGGACCCGGCGGATGCTGGGCCCCGACGAGTACGCGCTGGTGGTGAGCGCGGGCGCCGGGTTCACCTGGTCCTGTCTGCTGGTCAGCGGAGCCTGAGGACGTATACAGGAATCCGCATACGAAAGGGTCCGCGGGCACCATGCCCGCGGACCCTTCATGCCGCCCGCCCCGTTCGGCCGGCCACCGCTCGCCCCGCACCGGCCGGCCGATGTCCGCCCGGTGCGGCTGGTCGATCCCCGCCCCGTTCGGCTGGTCGATGCCTACCGGGTGCGGCCGGTCGCGGCCGGCCGACGTTCAGCCGGTCGCCCGCAGCGCCGGCGTCAGGCTGTGCACCACGCTGCCCATGGTCCGGCGGTCCTGCTGCCGTACGACGGTGGCCCGGTCGGCCGACCTGAGCCGGGGCGTGTCCAGGGACGGCTCGCCGCGCAGGATGTCCTGCTCCAGCTGGACCAGGAACGGCGAGGGCTCCAGGCCCAGCTCCTCCACCAGCCGGGCCCGCAGCCGCCGCATGACGGCGAGCGACTCGGCCCGCCGGCCGCAGCGGTACAGCGCGAGCATCAGGTGCCGGTGGAAGTTCTCGTGGAGCGGGTGGCGGGCGGTGAGCTCGGTGAGCTCCGGAACCAGGGTGTGGTGCGCGCCGCGCTGGAGGTCGGCGTAGATCCGGTGCTCCAGCGTGCAGAGGAGGGACTCGTCGAGGTGGACGATCCGGGCGCCGAGCAGTTCGCCGGCCTCCACGTTGACGAGCGCGGGGCCGCGCCACAGCGCCACGGCCTGGTGGAGCAGATCGGAACCCTCGACGAATGCGCCGCGCTGGACCGCGGCGTTACCGGCGGCGGTCAGCATCTCGTACTCCGCGATGTCGAGCGCGACCCTCCGCGTGGACAGCACATAACTGCCGCCCTCGGTAATGAGGATTTCTTCTGCGATTTCGTTGGCGCTCTTCTTGAGGGCTTCCGCGATGGTGCGGCGGACCTGCCCGATATATGTCTGGATCGTTGCGGTGGCAGTTCGGGGAGGGTTGTTCCCCCACAACTCCTGCACGAGTGCGTTGACGGATATCGCACTGTCGGCATTGACAGCGAGTAAAGCGAGCAGACGACGCGGCTTGGGTGCCAGAACGACCGGCTCCAGGTCATCATCGAATACGGTCATCGGGCCCAGGACGTGAATCTGCACCATTCCCCCTTATTGGTACATCCATCCCACCCTGCGGTGAAATGGTCGAACCCTTGCTCCCCGCACAGGTACGTGCACCTAGCACGAGTCACCAGGTCACCCTAGCAGGATTCCGGCCGAAAACCGTTTACGGCCGACCGCCGTACGAAATGTTTACGGGCCGGAGCCCCGGCTGTTACCTGCCTCACAGGTGACATAAAAAGAAAACCGCCTTGAATTTCGTCGGAAGACGAATTCAAGGCGGTTTCCCTACGCGTCGCGTATACCCCCGAGGGGTTTATTCGAGGGCCCCGAGAACGGCGATCGTCCGCTCCAGGTACTCCTCGAACCGCGCCCTTTCCTCGGGCGTGAACTCGGCACCCAGAGACCCCTCGACGCGCAGGGCCGCCTTGTCGGCCTTCTTCGCGATGGCACGGCCGGCCCGGGTCGCCCGGTTGACCACGACCTTCTGGTGCAGCTCCGAGGGTTCCCGGAACACCAGGTCGGCCTTCTCCAGGTTGGTCAGGACCGTCGCCATCGTCTGCGGCGTGACCATGCACTCGCGCGCCAGCTGCGCGGCGGACATGCCGTCCGATACCGACAGCAACAGCAGGACCGAGTACTGGGGCACCGTCAGGCCGAACTCCCGCAGCACGTCCGTCTTGCGTCCGATCAGGGCCTGCTCGGCCCTCTTGATCGTGTGCCCGAGCCGACCTGCGGCGACCGTCTCCGTCGTCGTCTTCGCCATATCAATAGTCTTGCATACGACAGAGGACGAAGCAGTAGTCGCGCATTGCCGTCGCCGGGGCGCCCGGCCGTCGTTCCCCGAGCCGCGTTCGGTCACCGAGCCGCGTTCGGTCACCGGCTCGTCCGGCGCCTGGCCGGCGGGATCGCACAGGTCAGCCGGGCGGTGCAGGTCCGTCGGCCCCCCGCGTCGCGGATGACGATCTCGTACGTGGCGGTGTGCGTGCCCACGTGCAGTGGCCGGCACTCGCCGGTGACCCGGCCCGACCGCGCCCCGCCGTGGTGGGTACAGGACAGTTCCTGGCCGACGATGATCCGGTCGGCGCCGGCGTGCGTCCAGGCCGCGAGCGAACCGAGCGTCTCGGCGAGCACGGCGTTGGCCCCGCCGTGCAGGAGGCCGATGGGCTGCCGGTTGCCCGCCACCGGCATGGTGCCGATCACGAGGTCCGGCCGGCACACCTCGATCTCGATCCCGAGGCGCTCCACCAGCTGCTCGTCGACATAGGGGGACAGGACCTCGACGGGTCCGAGGGCGGTCTGTGTCATGACCCGCCCCCTCAGCGCGCGGACGCGGGCTCGGGCGCCACCGCGGACGTCTCGTCGGCGGCTTCGGCGGCGGGGGTTCCACCGGCGGCATCGGGCTTGCTGCCCTTGAGCAGGCTGCCGACGACGACCGCGGTGACCGCGCAGGCGGCCGCGACGATCCACATGGTGGTGTGCAGGCCGGCGGCGTAGGCGTCGGCCATCGCGGTCACCGCCCGGTCGCGGACCTCGCCCGCGGGCAGCGTCTCGGCGGCCTCGGTCAGACCGCCCTGGAGGGCGCGCGAGGTCAGCGCGTCGGCACCGCCCTGGAAGGCGGAGACGGCGTCGTTGTCGAGGGCGCTCTTGGTGAGCGCGGTGACGAGGGCGCCGAGACCGGCCATGGAGACCGCGTCGGAGGTGAGCCGCACGGTGTTGAACATGCCCGCGGCCATGCCCATCCGCTCCGGCTCGACGGCCGAGACGGCCGCGCCGTCCAGGATGCCGAGGGAGATGCCGTAACCGATGCCCAGGAAGAGCAGCGGGCCGGCCAGCGCGAGGGTCGAGGCGCCCGGCTCCACCAGGGTCAGCCAGGCGGCGCCGACGCCGGAGAAGGCGAGCAGGACGACGAACAGGGCGCGCTGCGAGACCTTCGGGGCGACCACGCCGGTGAGGGCGGGCATCACGAGCGAGGGGCCGGTCAGGAGCAGCAGGACCAGGCCGATCCGGACGGCCGACAGGCCGCTCGTGGAGGTCAGGTACGGCGGCAGGACGATGACGAGCGCGACGAAGCTGAACGCCAGCACCAGCGGCACCAGGCAGACGGCGAGGAACTGCGGGCGGGCGAAGAGCCCCAGGTCGAACATCGGGTGCTCGGAGCGGCGCTCCACCGCCACGAACGTCACGAGCAGGAGCAGGCAGCCGACGGCCGAGGCGAGCACGAGCGGGTCGGTCCAGCCGCGGCCCGGCCCCTCCACCAGGGCGAGGACGAACAGGGCGATGCCGAGGCCGAAGGCGAAGGTGCCGGCCCAGTCGAAGGGGGCTCCGCGGTTCGGTTCCGTACGGGGCAGCAGCGGCGTGCTCAGCAGGACGAGCGCGGCGACCCCGGCGAGGACCAGGAACACCGAGCGCCAGCCCCACAGGTTGACCAGGACGCCGCCGAACATCGGGCCGAACGCGAGACCCGCGCCCAGGAAGGTGCCGAACAGTCCGAACGCCTTCGCCCGGGCGGGGCCGTCGAAGGCCTGGGCCACGATCGCCGTGATGGAGGCGAGCGCCGCGCCGGAGCCGAAACCGGAGACGGCGCGCGAGACGTCGAGCAGCAGGATGCTGTTGGAGAGACCTGAGACCGTCATCCAGAACGCGAAGAAGGCCATGCCCCAGGTGAACATCCTGCGGTGGCCCACGCGGTCGGCGAGCGAGCCCATCGCCGCGAGGCTGCTGGACGCGGTCAGCATGTAGCCGTCGACCACCCACTGGGCAGCGGCGAGGGAACTGTGCAGGTCAGCACCGATGTCGGGGACGGCCACGGACGGGCCGGTCACCACCAAGGTCATCAGCGGGCCGACGACGCACGCCGCGGCGAGCGTCGCCCGCGGGTTGCCGGTGGACACGGAGAATCACCCCTGTTCTTGTCTATTCGTTGGCAGGCATGTGTAAGAACTCTGTCATAGAGTAGGAGCCTGACCATAGGAGATGTCAATGTCGTATGGCAGAGTTCTGCATGAAGACGAGGGCCTGTCACACGAATCGAGCGGACAGGACTCCACGGGCACAACGGGAGAGGCGGTGCGCACGAAGATGCGCAGGATCCAACTGGGCGGTTCGCAGCGGACCTTCGCGGCTGTCGGCATCGGCTGCATGGGCATGTCGTGGGGGTACGACGAGCTGGGCCGGGACGAGAGCGAGTCCATCGCGGTCGTACGGCACGCCCTCGACCTCGGCGTCGACCTGATCGACACGGCCGACCAGTACGGCCCGTTCACCAACGAACTGCTGGTCGGCAAGGCGCTCCAGGGCCACCGCGAGAAGGCCCTGCTCGCCACCAAGGGCGGGCTCGTCGTGGACGACCCCGCCACCTACAAGAGCCACCGGGACGGCCGGCCCGCGTATCTGCGCGCCGCCGTCGACGCGAGCCTCCAGCGGCTCGGCGTGGACCACATCGACCTCTACCAGCTGCACCGCATCGACCCCGAGGTGCCGGTCGAGGAGAGCTGGGGCGCGCTCGCTGAGCTGGTGAAGGAGGGCAAGCTCGGCGCGATCGGGCTCTCCGAGGCGTCGGTGGAGGAGATCGGCCGGGCGCACGCGGTCCACCCGGTCGCGTCCGTGCAGAGCGAGCTGTCGCTGTGGAGCCGGGAGGCCCTGAACGACGGCGTGGTGGAGTACTGCGGACGCGAGGGCATCGCTTTCATCGCGTTCGCGCCGCTCGGCCGGGGCTTCCTGTCCGGCCTGATCGGCAGCCCGAAGGACCTGCCGAAGGCGGACGGGCGGCACCGGATCCCGCGGTTCCAGCCCGAGGCCATCAGCGCCAACCAGGCGATCGTCGACCGGGTACGGATCCTGGCCGACGGCCTCGGCGCGACCATGGCCCAGGTGGCGATCGCGTGGGTGCTGGCCCAGGGCGAGCACGTGGGCGTCATCCCCGGCACCAAGACCCGCCGCTACCTGGAGGACAACGTGGAGGCCGGCTCCGTGACCCTCCCGCCGGAGGCCCTGACCGAACTGGCCTCGCTGCCGCAGGCGGTCGGCGCGCGCTGAGCCGTACCCCCCGCCGAGGCGCGCGCTGAGCCGTGCCCTGCCGGCAGGCGCGCGCTGAGCCGTACCCTGCCGGCAGGCGCGCGCTCAGCCGTGCCCACGCCGAACGCGCGCCCTGAGCCGGGGCAACGCCGAAGGGGCGCCCCACCCGAGGCGCCCCTTCGGCGTGGGCGGTCACACCGGCTGGCGGCGGGTCCCGGCCATCAGGGTGGCCGGGATGACCGGCCAGCCGTGCTCGGCCGCGTGGGCCGCCATCCGCGGGTTCTCGCCGACGACCGTCGGGTGGCCCACCATGCTCAGCATGGTCAGGTCCCCCGGGTCGTCGCCGTACGCGTAGCAATCGGCGGGGTCCGCACCGAACTTCGCCAGCGCCTCCCGCACCGCGTCCGCCTTCGCCGGGCCGAACATCGCGTGCCGGATCGCCCCCGTCATGCGCCGGTCGGCGTCCAGTTCCGGCTCGGTGCACAGGACGAGGTCGACGCCCAGGTCGTCGGTGATCGGGTGGAGCGTCGCCGGCCAGGAGCCGGAGATGACCACCGTGTGGTGCCCCGCCTCCTGGTGGCGGCGCAGCCGGGCGACCGTCGGCTCGATGAACGGCGCCCCGCGCTCCCGGAGATGGGCGTACCACTCGCGCGCCTCGGCGACCACGTCGTCCCAGGGGACGCCGGCGTACAGCTCGTAGAACTTGGACACCACCTCGACCGGCGTCACGCCCATCGACGCCAGCCGCCGCAGCGGCTCGACGAGCCGCTCGTACGCGGCGCCGGTGACGTCTCCCTCCCGCTTCATCCGGTGCCGCAGCAGCGAGAACGGCGTCTTCATCGCGACGAGCGTCTCGTCGGCGTCGAAGAAGGCGACGACCGGGCGGGAGTGGTCGGTGGTGAGGGGAGGGAGGAGAGGGAGGGCGGGGGACGTGGTCAAGACCGGCTCCTGAGGTGTGCCGCTCGGGTGAGCAGTCGTGTGGTGTCCTGGGGGCGCTTGGGGTCGACCCGCGCGAGCAGATGGCCGTCCGGGCGCACGACCGCCACGGTCGGCACCGGGCCGAGGGCCCGGGCCAGGCCCCGGGGAACGGCCCGGGTCAGATCGAGCACCGGGGTGCCCTCGGGCAGCTCCCGGCGGACCCGGTCGCGGGTCCGCTGCCAGTCCGCCGGCGGGGTCCGGGTGCCGGGCCACAGCAGCACGGTGTGCCGGTCCCGGTCGATCGTCGGCCAGCCGCCGCTGTCGAGCCGCGGGGCCGCGGCGGCCGCCTCACCCGAACCACCGGTCGTCGAAGCGGAATCGGCGAGCGACCCGGACGACACCTTCAGCGGCATACGGGGATGACGGTCGCCGTCGTAGCTGACGGCCGTCTGGCTCAGCTGCGGGGCGAGCCTGCGCTGGAAGAGACCGGTCCGGTCGGCCGCGGTGAACGCGGCGTCCCGCAGCGCGACCTTCGCGGGCGTGTTGACCAGACCCGCCTTGGTCAGCAGCGCCGTCGAGCGGGCCACCTCGTGGGAGACGGCCCGGCGTTCGGTGTCGTACGAGTCGAGGACCGGCTCCCCGAACTCGCCCCGGAGCACGCCGGACAGTTTCCATGCCAGGTTGAACGCGTCCTGCATGCCGGTGTTCATGCCCTGGCCGCCGGCCGGGCTGATCACATGGGCGGCGTCGCCCGCGAGGAAGCAACGGCCGCTGCGGAAGGTGGAGGCGATCCTGACCCGTACCCGGAAGGATCCGCTCCACAGCAGCTCCTCGACGCGGCTGCGGCCGGCCGCCCGGTCGTCGACGACCTGCTGGAACATCTCCCGGGGCGGCGGGTTGTCCTCGCTGTACGCGTCGTGCGGCACGTTCAGGGCGATGCGGTGCACGCCGTCGCCCATCGGACCGAGCACCATGGCGCCGCTCGGCGCGTAGCAGTAGTGGGACAGGTCCTCGGAGAGGGTGGTGGTGAGCCGGGCGTCGGTGATCGCGAACGACACGTCGACCGGCGGGCCGTCGTAGCCGATGCCCAGCTCCTTGCGGACGGTGCTGTGCGCGCCGTCCGCGCCGACGAGCCAGCCCGGCTCCAGTTCCTCGGTCCGGCCGTCCTCGTGCTCCAGCTTGACGGCGGGACCGTCCGCCGCGTTGTCGAGGGCGGTGAGCCGGACGCCCTGCTCGACGGTGCCGCCGAGCGCGGCGAGCCGCCGGCGCAGCACCCCCTCGGTGTCGTTCTGCGAGAGGGTGAGGGCGAACGGGTAGGGGGAGTCGGGCAGTCTGCTCATCCAGGCGGTCGCGAGGCGACGGCCGCGCGAGTAGAACGCGGTGCCCGCGAGCCGGTGACCCGTGTCGAGGAGTTCCTCGGTCACGCCGATCCGGTCGAGCAGTTCGAGGTTGCGCGGCCAGATGACGTTGGCGCGGGAGTGCGCGGTGTGTCCGCGGCCGGCGTCCACGACGCGTACGGGAATGCCCTGCTGGAGCAGTTCGCACGCGACGACCAGGCCGACCGGGCCGGCCCCCACGACGAGGACGGGCCGGTCCGCCCCGGGGCTTGTCCGAAGGTTCGTCAGGCCGCCCACATCAGCCCCCCGTTGACCTCGACCACGCTGCCGTTGACGTACGAGCTGTCCTGCGAGGCGAGGAAGACGGCGGTCGCGCCGACCTCGGCGGGACGGCCGAGGCGCCCGGACAGCAGACGGCCGCGGTAGCTCTCCCAGGCGCGTTCGTTGGAGGCGAGCTCCTTGCCCATGCCCTCGTCGATGTAGCCGGGCGACAGGCAGTTGACGGTGATGCCCTTGGGGGCGAGTTCGGCGGCCGAGGTCTTGGTGAACATCTCCACGGCGGCCTTGCTCGCGCTGTACGCGGCGGCGCCGATCGCGGCCCGGCCTGCGACGCAGGACGACACGTTGATGATGCGGCCGCCGATGCCGGTCGCCTCGCGGCGGGCGGCCATCGGGCCGATCACCGCGCGCGTGCAGAGGAAGACACCGGTCAGATTGGTGGCGAGCGTGGTGTTCCAGTCGGCCACCGACAGCCGGGCGATCTTGCCGTCCCGGCTGACGCCCGCGTTGTTGACGAGGACGTCCACACCGCCGAACGTCTCGCCGGCGGCGGCCACCAGCTCGGCCACCGAGGCCTCGTCGGTGACGTCGGTGTGGTGGAAGAGCAGCCGGTCGCCGTGGTCGTCGGCGAGTTCCTTGATGTCGTACGGGTTGCGCGCGGCGACCACGACCGAGGCACCCTCCGCGAGGAAGGCCTCGGCTATCGCCCGCCCCAGGCCCCGCGTGCCGCCAGTGATGACGGCCGTCTGTCCGTCGAGCCTCATGGCTCCTCCATCCGATGCTGCGTGTGGTGTGCGTGTGGGGTCGGTACCCGGGGTACGGGCGGGGCGCCGGCACGGAAAGGGTGCGCCGGCGCCCCCGGGCCGGGGGGGGGTCACCGCCCCGGCCCGGGGACGGGGGTCAGTACCAGGTCAGGAGTGCCGCGCCCGCGGTCATGCCACCGCCGACCGACGCCATGAGGACCCGCTCACCGCGCTTCAGGGGCCGTTCCCGATGGGTGGCGTGCAGGGTGAGCGGCACCGAGGCGGCAACCGTGTTGCCCAGGTGCGGCGCGGTGTAGGCGACGCGGTCCGGGTCGATGCCCGCGTCCGCCACGAAGGTCTCCAGGAGCCGGGTGTTGGCCTGGTGGAAGACGAAGCGGTCGATGTCCTCCAGAGCGAGCCCGCAGTCGTCGAGCGTCTGGGCGGTCAGCTTCGCGAGCACCGAGAGGGCGTAGTCGCGCACCGCGCGGCCGTCCATCCGGAAGTAGTGCTTGCCGGCCTCGCGGGCCTCGGCGTCGAGCGGCGTCCGGGTGCCGCCGCCCTCCACGCCCACGTAGTGGTGGAACTCCCCGTCCGTGACCAGGTGCACGGACTGCAGACCGTAGCCCTCGGGCACCTCGCCGAGCAGGACGGCGCCCGCGCCGTCGCCGAACAGGCTCACCGTGCGCCGGTCGGACCTGTCCATGATCGTGGAGAACATGTCGGCGCCGACGAGCAGCACGTGCTCCCCGTGCCTGCCTGCCTTCAGGAGCCCCTCGGCGACCGAGAGGCCGTACAGGAAGCCGCTGCAGACGGCGTTGATGTCGAAGGCGGGCAGGGTGGAGAGCCCCAGCTTGTGCTGGAGGATCGCCGCGGTCGACGGCTGCGGCACGTCCGGGGTGCTGGTCGCCACGACCAGCGCGCCGAGCCGCTCGCGCACCTCGTCCGGGACACCGGCCAGGGCCTCCTGGGCCGCGGGCAGGGCCAGGTCGGACGTGGCGGTGCCCGGCTCGGCGTACCGCCGCGTGAGGACACCGGTCCGCTCGGTCACCCAGGACTCGGGCATCCCCGTCCAGGCGCTGATCTGCTGGTTGTCGACCACCTGGTCGGGTGTGTAGGAGCCGATCGACAGGACACCGACGGGCATGGTTTACCTTCCCTGTGCTTGGTGAGTGGTGGTGGATGCGTGCGGCACGGGGCCTCAGTGACCCATGCCGAGCCCACCGCTGACCGGCAGCACGGCGCCGGTGATGTACGAGGCCTCCTCGCCGGTGAGGAACCGCACGGCGGCGGCCACCTCGTCGGCGGTGCCGGCCCGGCCCAGTGGCGTCATCGCCAGGTACTGGTCCATGCGGGCCGGCCGTACGTCGCGCAGCATGTCCGTCTCGACGAGCCCGGGGGCGACGACGTTGACGGTGATGCCGCGGCTGCCGAGCTCCCAGGCGAGGGAGCGGGCCAGGCCGACGAGGCCGGACTTGGCGGCGGTGTAGTTCGTCTGACCGGGCGAGCCGGTGAACGCGACGGCGGAGGAGATCAGCACCAGCCGGCCCCAGCGCCCGCCGAGCATGCCCCGGGCCGCGTGCTTGGCGACCCGGATGACCGACCGCAGGTTGGTGTCGAGGACGGTGTCGACGGCGTCGTCGTCGAGGGCGAGCAGCAGCCCGTCCCGGGTGATGCCGGCGTTGGCGACCAGCACCTCGACATCTCCCTGAGCCGCCGCGACCTCCTTGAAGGCGCGTTCGACCTGCGCCTCGTCCGTGACGTCGCAGCGCACGCCGAGCAGCCCCTCCGGGGGTTCGCCGGTGCGGTACGTGACGGCGACCCGGTCGCCGCGAGCGGCGAGCGACCGGGCGACGGCCAGACCGATACCGCGATTGCCACCGGTGACGAGGACCGAGCGGCCCGAGGGCCCGGAGGAGGCAGCGGGGCCTGCGGGGCCGGGAGTCGCTGTCATGCCGGCGTCACCACGATCACCGCGTTCTGGCCGCCGAAGCCGAACGAGTCGTTGACCGCCGCGCCGATCTCCATCGGCCGGGCCTCCTTGGCCACCACGTCCACCCCGATGCCCGGGTCCAGACTGTTCAGGTTGGCCGTCGGCGGGACGAGGCGCCGCTCCACGGCGAGCACCGTGTACACCGCCTCGGCGGCGCCGGCGGCGCCCAGCAGATGGCCGACGACCCCCTTGGTGGAGGTGACGGCGGGCTTCTCGCCGAAGACCCGGCGGAGCATCCCGGCCTCGGTGATGTCGTTGAGCGGGGTCGACGTGCCGTGCGCGTTGACGTGGTCGACCTCGGAGGTGTCGACCAGGGCGTCGGCGAGCGCCGCCCGGATGGCCCGCTCGGCGCCACCGCCGGTCGGGTCGGGCGCCGACGCGTGATGGCCGTCGGCCGAGGCGCCGAAGCCGGAGACCCGTGCCCGGATGCGGGCGCCGCGCGCCTGCGCGTCCTCGACCCGCTCCAGGACCAGCATGGCCGCGCCCTCGCCGGCCACGAACCCGTTGCGGTCGGCGTCGAAGGGACGGGACGCCGACGCCGGGTCGTCGCGCCGGGTGGACAGCGCACCGGCGCGGGCGAGGCTGGCCATGGCGGTCGGGGACATCGCGGCCTCGGCGCCGCCGGCCAGGACGATGTCGCAGACCCCGGACTCCAGGAGCGCGCGGGCGTACCCGATCGCCGTGTTGCCGGACGCGCAGGCGGTGGACACCACCTGGTTGGGGCCGAGCGCCTTGAGGTCCATGGCGATGTAGCCGGCGGTCATGTTGACCGGGCCCATCACCATGAGCAGCGGCGACACGAACTCCGGGCCGTCGGCGAGGTGCTTGCCGTGCTCGCGTTCGACGGTGGACCAGCCACCGAGCGAGGTGCCGACCACCACGCCGACGCGGGGGCCGTCCCAGGCCGCCGGGTCGAGCCCGGCGTCCTCGACGGCCTGCCGGGCGGCGACCACGCCGAAGTGGCTGATCGGGTCCATGCGGACGGCGCTGCGCCGCCCGAGCAGGGCTCCCGCGTCGAAGTCCGGTACGCGGCAGGCGAAGTCGACGGGCAGGCCGGCGAGGTCCGGGTCGGTGGCCGCGGTGGACCTGCCCGACCAGACCCGCTCGAAGTTGGCCTCGACACCGAGGCCGGCCGGGGTGACCAGGCCGACGCCGGTGACCGCCACGTCGAAGCGTTTGGTGCGCCCGCCCGGGCGCTGCGTCGGTATGCCGGTCATCAGGCCACCGCGACCTTGGAGTCGATCTCGGTGAGGATGTCGGCGAAGGTGTTCTCCGGGGTGAGTGCCGTCTCGTCGATCTGGACTCCGAACTCCTTCTGCACGATGACGCTGAGCTCGATCAGGGCGAGCGAGTCCAGGTCGAGGGCGTCGAAGGTGGAGGTGGTGTTGAGCTCCTCGGCGGCCACGCCGAGCTTCTCGGAGACGAGGGCGAAGAGACGGTCCTGGTGAGCGGACATGAGGGGTTCTCCTTGGGAGTGGGTGCGGATCGGGTGGAGCGGTACGGATCGCGGGAGGTCAGCGCTTGCTGACCACGGCCGCGGTGAAGGTGAACCCGCCGCCGCCGTTGAGCACGAGGGCGTGGGCCCCGGGCCTCAGCAGGTCCGAGCGGGCCAGGTCGGCAAGGGAGGCGTTCAGGTCGCCGGCCCCCACGTGCCCGGTGGCCCGGCCCAGGTCGAGCACCTCCGCGGAGGTGACGTCCTTCAGCGGCGGGATGTACGCCTCGTTCATCGCCTTGGCGCCCAGGCGGGGGATCACGGCGTAGTGCAGCCGCGGGTCGTCGCCGGTGAGCCCGGCGTCGGCCAGGCACTCCTCGACGACGGCGCGGATGCGGTCGGCGGCCGTCTTGACGAAGAAGTCGACGCCGTACGCCTTGATGAAGGCGCGCTTGGTGCGCCGCACGTCGATCATCGGGCTGTGCCCCATCGGCGTCGCGTTGAGCTCGTCGTCGCCGCGGTGCATCACCTCCAGTTCGGAGGCCGTCCGGGTGGCGAGCGAGTGCAGCAGCAGGTCGGGGGTGAAGGCGTGCGCCGAGCCGGGTTCCGCCGCGGAGCCGGTCCGGTGGACGAGGACGGCGGTGGCCGCGTCGCCGGCCGCCATCCCGTAGTCGCTGCGCCAGCGGTGCCAGCTCGGCATCAGGAAGCGGTCGGCGGTCGTGATCAGCGCGGGCCCCGCGGCCGGGTCGCCCTGGAGCCTGCTCGCGGCCAGTTCGATGCCGATGGCGCCGCCGTTGCACTGCTGGAGCAGCCCGATCGGTACGGCGCGGTCGGCGCCGATCCGGTTGGCGATGTAGTGCGGGGCGGACCAGGCGTCGTGGCCCTGGTGGTGGACGCTGGCGTGCAGGACGAGGGAGAGCGCGTCGGCGCGGGCGCCGGAGAGGGTGAAGAGCCGGTTGGCGGCCTCGACGGCCATGTCCGGCGGAGCGGTGTCCTCGCTGACCGGGAGAGAGGTGTAGCCGAGTTCGCGGGCGGTACGGGCGTCGATGTCACCGGCGGCCACGGCCTCTTCGGTCGTCTGAAGGCCGTCGGGATACCAGGCCGTCGCCGAAAGCCCCAGGGGCGAGTCCAGTCGCACGGCCCGTCACCTGCCGTCCGCGTCGGCTGCCGCCTGGACCGGGAGGGCGCCGTCCGCGTCGGCCGCCGGAAGGATCGCGACCTCGATCTCGGCCGTACAGACCGACTCCCCGTCCTGCAGGAAGTCGACGGTGAGGCGTTCGCCGGCCGAGGGCGTGACGGAGACCGTGACCGGACCGTCCAGCTCGACGAACCGGCGGAACGTGGCGCCGAAGGCGCGTGCGTACCGCCGGTCGCCGGACTCCCCGGACTCGTCGGAGGCGAGGACGGCGGCCTGGCGGGCCGCCTCCATCAGGGCCATCGCCGGTACGTGGTCGAGGGGATGGTCGTACATGGCCGCGTGCTGCACCGGGACGTCGAGCACGGCGCGCAGCGCGGTCGTGCCGTCGGGGTGCCGGGCCACGTCCGTGAGGACCACGTTCTCCGTCCGCTCGCGGCCCACCAGGGCGGGCGCGACGGGCGTGCCGGTGCGGGTGTGCGGCATGGCGGAGGAGAGCGGCGGGACGGAGCCGCGGCTCTTCTCGCGGTGGGCCGTGTAGCCGTCGCGGCTGAGGTATCCGGCCACGACGACGCTCGTACCGGCCCGCCGGCCGCCCACCACGAACACGCATTCCAGGGTGGCGGCGAGCAGCCTGGTGCCGCGCCGCTTGAGGTCGCGCGTCGTGACCTCGACGACGAGCTCGTCCGGAGCGTCGCCGCGGGCCCGCAGGGCGGCGAGGTCGGTGAACTCGGTGGCCCAGTCACTGATCAGGAAGGAGGTGTCGTAGGTGACGTCCAGCCACTGGTGTGCCACGACGGTGACCGCCTGGCGGGCGGCCTCCAGGAGGAACAGCGGGTCGAGCAGCGCGGGCCGCTGGGTGTGGTCGTTGTAGTAGCTGTGGGCGCGGGGGGCCTGGACGGCCACGGCGAAGGCGTCGTCGCCGTGCCGGACGGCGTCGGTGACGAAGACCTCCATGACGGCCCGGCGGTGCACCAGGACGCGGTCCAGAGGCCGCTGGTAGGCGAGTTCGGCCGCGGCCGTGGCCGCTTCCGTCGGCTCCTGCTCAGCAAGGGTCATGCCCGGTTCCGTTCGTCCGTGGGTCTGCTTCGGCGGGCCCCTGAGGGCATGAATCAAGCCTCACAGCCCGCTCTGGGGTTTCATCTGCGAACGACGGGGCAGTCGGCCGTTGCCTCACGGGTGGCCGGGTTGAGAGCCGCTGAAGGTTCACTGAAGACCGGCCGCAGAGGCCCCCGGACACACGGAAAAGGCCGCCCCTGACAGGGGCGGCCTTCGTTCTCGTACGGGTTCGGGTGCGGTTCTTACGGGTGTGGGCTGCGGTTCATCTCGTACGGGGGATCGGCTCCGGATGTCCCGTACGGGTCTCGGGTGCGCGCGCTTCGCCCGGCGGGACCGATCTGATCAGGCCGTTTCGACCGCGAGGACGACCTTGCCGCGCACATGGCCGGTTTGCACGAGTTCATGGGCGCGGGCCGCGTCGGCGAGCGGGAACTCGGCGCTCACGTGGACCCGTACCTCGCCGCGGTCCGCCATCGCCACGAGGTCGGCGAGGTCGACCGGGTCGGGGCGGACGAACACGTAGCGTCCGCCGAGTCCTGTCACGTCACCGGAGATGGAGGCGAGCCGTCCGCCCGGCCGCAGCAGCGCCGGCGAGCCGAACAGGGTGTCCCCGCCCATGAGGTCGAAGACGGCGTCGACGCCCTCCGGGGCCAGCGCGCGCACCCGGTCGGCGAGCCCGGGGCCGTAGGTCACCGGCTCGGCCCCGAGCGACCGGAGGAAGTCGTGGTTGCGCTCGCTTGCCGTACCGATGACGCGGGCGCCGAGGGCGCGGCCGATCTGGACGGCGAGCGAGCCGACCCCGCCGGCCGCCGCGTGGACGAGCAGCACGTCGCCCGCGGCGATCTCCAGGTGGCGGCGGAGCGCCTGGTACGCGGTGAGGCCGGCGGCCGGCAGTCCGGCCGCCTCCCGCGCGTCGAGGGAGCGCGGCTTGCGCGCCAGGGTCCGGACGGGCGCGGCCACCAGCTCGCCGTACGTACCGCGCTGCATGTGGTCGGCGCGGACGTAGCCGACGACCTCGTCGCCAGGGGCGAACTCGGTGACGCCGAGGCCGGTGCGCTCGACGACACCGGACAGGTCGCAGCCCATCACCATGGGGAAGTGCGACTCGAACCAGTCGTCGATGTACCCCTCGCGGATCTTCCAGTCGGCGGGGTTGACGCCCGCGTAGCGCACCCGGACGAGCACGACGTCCGGGCCGAGGCGGGGCTCGGGGAGGTCCACGAGTTCCAGGACCTCCGGGCCTCCGTAGCGCTGGATGGCGATGGCCTTCACGGACGAACCCCCTGCTGGGACGACGGATGTACGGGCGCCGCACGCCCCGCCCCGGGCGGGGGCCGGCCGACGACTGCCCTCGCCACTATAGGGCAGACGTGAGCCAGGGTTCTGCGACACCTACGGCAATTGACATATGACCGAAGGCTCGGTCAGAGTCGCGTCATGCTCGTACTGTCCGCCGCCACCGGCAAGTTCGGAACGAACGTCCACATCGTCGCCGCCGGCCCGGGTAACCCCTGCCTCGTCGTCGACCCCGGACACGACTCCCGAGAGGCGGTCCTGGAGGCCGTCCGCGCCCATCGACTCGAACCCGAGGCCATCCTGATCACGCACGGCCACATGGACCACACCTGGGACGCCGTGCCGCTCGCCCGGCACTACGGCGTCCCGGCCTGGATCCACCCGGCCGACCGCTACCAACTCGGCGCCCCCGCCAAGGGACTGCCCGACTCGTTCCCCCGCGACCTGCTCGTCGGCCACCCCGACCAGGAACCCGACGAGGTCAGCGAACTCCCCGAGCGGGGCGGCGAACTGACCTTCGCCGCCGGCACCGTCACGGTGCTGCACACGCCCGGCCACACCGTCGGCTCGGTGATGTTCCGCTTCGACGGCGGCGACGCCCCCCTGCTCGCCACCGGCGACACCCTGCTCGCGAGCGGCCGGGGACGCGCGGACGCACCGACCGCGAGCCCCACGAGCATGGAGGACTCCCTCCGCATGGTCACCGGCCTCTGCCCGGACGACACCCGGCTGCTCACCGGCCACGGCCCCACCTCCTTCCTCAGCCAGACGGGAATCCGATGACGAACACCGCCCCGACCTCCACGACCTCCGGCAGCCGTATGCGCACGGTCCGCTTCGACGCCTTCGGCGCCCCCTCCGTCCTCACCGTCGGCGAGGTCGACACGCCCGAGCCCCAGGCCGGTCAGCTCACCGTCGACGTCCGGTACGCGGGCGTGAACTTCGCCGAAGTGATGTTCCGTCGCGGCCAGTTCCCGGTCGACCTGCCGCACTTCCCCGGCCTTGAGGCGGTCGGCACGGTCCGCGCCGTGGGCGAGGGCGTCACCGGCTTCGAGCCCGGCGACCGGGTGGCCGCACTCACCCTGGGCGGCGGCGGCAACGCCGAGGTGGTGGCCGTCGGAGCCGAGCACGCCGTCCGCCTCGACGGCGAGCTCGCCGAGCTGGACGGAGCCCTCGCGGCCGCCGCCCTCTGCAACGTCACGACCGCCCTCGGCGTCCTCACCTCGGCCGGCCACCTCGCCAAGGGCGAGACCGTGGTCGTCCTCGCCGCGGCGGGCGGCGTCGGCACGGCAGCGGCGCAGCTGGCCCGCTCGCTCGGCGCGGGCACGGTCATCGGCGTGACGAGCTCCCCCGCCAAGGCCGAGTACGCGCGCGGCTTCGGCTACGACAGCGTCGTGTCCTACGAGGAGCTGGAGCAGGAGGTGGCCGAGCGGACCGGCGGAGCGGGCGCGGACCTGGTCCTGGACTCCGTCGGCGGCGCCTTCCGGTCGTCCGTGACGGGCCTCCTGGCCGCCTTCGGCCGGCACGTCATCTTCGGCAACGCGGCGGCCGAGGACGTCACCTTCGAGGGCAACCACCCCTGGTACACGAACAGTTCCCTCGCCGGCTACAACCTGGGCGGCGTCGCCGGCCGGGCGCCGAAGCTGCTCCGCGCCCACCTGGAGCAGTCCCTGGAGGAGGTCGCGAAGGGCACCGTCCGCGTGGACGTGACCGTACTCCCGCTAACCGACGCGGCACGCGCGCACGAACTCCTGGAGACCCGGGCGTCCACGGGCAAGTACGTCCTCGATGTCCGGTCCTGAACGCGGAGAGCGGAGAGGGGCGATAGGCATGGCGCGCGAGTCGGAGTCGGGTCTGCCCATCGAGCCGGTCTATGGGCCGGGGGTGTTGGAGGGCTGGGATCCTGCCGAGAGGCTGGGTGAGCCGGGTGGGTATCCGTTCACGCGTGGTGTGTATCCGTCGATGTACACGGGGCGTCCGTGGACGATGCGTCAGTACGCGGGTTTCGGTACGGCGGTGGAGTCGAACGCGCGTTACAAGCAGTTGATCGCGAACGGCACGATGGGTCTGTCGGTGGCGTTCGATCTGCCGACGCAGATGGGGCACGACTCGGACGCGCCGATCGCCTCGGGTGAGGTGGGGAAGGTGGGGGTGGCGATCGATTCGGTGGATGACATGCGGGTCCTGTTCGACGGGATCCCGCTGGACCGGGTATCGACGTCGATGACGATCAACGCCCCGGCGGCTCTGCTGCTGCTGATGTACCAGCTGGTGGGTGAGGAGCAGGGTGTCGAGGCGGGCCGGCTGACGGGCACGGTCCAAAACGATGTGCTGAAGGAGTACATCGCGCGGGGCACCTACATTTTCCCGCCGAAGCCGTCGCTGCGGCTGATCGCGGACATCTTCAAGTACTGCCGGGCCGAGATCCCGAAGTGGAACACGATCTCGATCTCCGGCTATCACATGGCGGAGGCGGGTGCCTCGCCCGCGCAGGAGATCGCGTTCACTCTCGCGGACGGTATCGAGTACGTCCGCACGGCCCTCGCGGCGGGGATGGACGTGGACGACTTCGCACCGCGGCTGTCGTTCTTCTTCGTGGCGCGCACGACGATCCTGGAGGAGGTCGCGAAGTTCCGGGCGGCCCGCCGGATCTGGGCGCGGGTGATGAGGGAGGAGTTCGGCGCGAGGAACCCCAAGTCGCAGATGCTGCGTTTCCACACCCAGACCGCGGGGGTGCAGCTGACCGCGCAGCAGCCCGAGGTCAACCTCGTGCGGGTCGCCGTGCAGGGCCTGGCGGCGGTCCTGGGCGGGACGCAGTCCCTGCACACCAACTCCTTCGACGAGGCGATCGCGCTGCCGACGGACAAGTCCGCCCGCCTGGCCCTGCGCACCCAGCAGGTCCTCGCCCACGAGACGGACGTCACCGCGACCGTCGACCCGTTCGCCGGCTCCTACGTCGTGGAGAAGATGACCGACGACGTCGAGGCCGCGGCCCTGGAGCTGATGGCCAGGGTCGAGGACATGGGCGGCGCGGTCGACGCGATCGAGCAGGGCTTCCAGAAGAGCGAGATCGAGCACTCCGCCTACCGGATCGCCCAGCAGACCGACAACGGTGAACGCGTCGTCGTCGGCGTCAACCGCTACACCATCGACGTCGAGGAACCCTACGAACCCCTCCGCGTCGACCCCGCCATCGAAACCCAACAGGCCCAGCGCCTCACCCGGCTCCGCGCCGAACGCGACCAGACAGCAGTCGACACAGCCCTCACCGAACTCAAGAAAGCCGCCCAAGGCACCGACAACGTCCTCTACCCCATGAAAGACGCCCTCAAAGCCCGCGCCACCGTCGGCGAAGTCTGCAACGCACTCCGCGAGATCTGGGGCACCTACGTCCCGACAACGACCTGAGATGTCGGCGACGATCCCCGCACCCGTGGGTTACGTCACACCGGCCGCCGGGCAGAGCTGAGGGGGGAAAACGAAACGGTCGGCATCGTGATCACGATGCCGACCGTCTCCTCGGTCACCCGAGTTGAACTGGTGCGCGAGGGGGGAGTTGAACCCCCACGCCCTTTCGGGCACTGGAACCTGAATCCAGCGCGTCTGCCTATTCCGCCACCCGCGCATTGGGTGTGCTCCGGACGCTCTCACTTGCGGTGCGAGCGCCTGGCGACATCAGAAGATTAGCACGTCGGAGACCGTGGATTCACATCCGTTGTTTGGCCTCCGCTCACGGAGACCAAGGTGAGGGAGGGACAGAAGGACGGTCAGGGGAATGACGGTGCCAGGAGGGCGGAAGGAGAAGGGGAGACGGGAGGGAAAGTAGGGGGAGGAAGGGGACGGACCGACCCCGGACCCCGACCGAGCCCCCGCTCCCACAGCCGGGTGCGGGACACTGTCCACAGGCCGCCTCTACGATCCGTGGGGAAAGCCTGTGAGAGGTGACACTCGTCCACAGGGCAGAGAAGGGGAACCAGCCGATTTCCCGACGCGTGGATACGATCAGTAAGCAGTACCAGGACGGCAACGACGGAGGAGGTGCCCCATGGGAGTCCTGAAGCGTTTCGAGCAGCGTCTCGAAGGTCTGGTCAACGGCACCTTCGCCAAGGTGTTCAAGTCCGAGGTCCAGCCTGTCGAGATCGCCGGCGCGCTCCAGCGCGAGTGCGACAACAACGCGCAGATCTGGAACCGCGAGCGGACCGTCGTCCCCAACGACTTCATCGTGGAACTGAGCACACCGGACCACGAGCGACTCAGCCCCTACTCGGGCCAGCTCGGCGACGAGCTCGCCGGCCTGGTCAGGGACTACGCGAAGCAGCAGCGGTACACCTTCATGGGACCGATCAAGGTCCACCTGGAGAAGGCCGAGGACCTCGACACCGGTCTGTACCGCGTCCGCAGCCGCACGCTGGCGTCGAGTACGTCACAGTCGCAGCCGCCCGCGGGCGGACAGCAGCAGCCTCACCAGCAGCAGGGCCCGGGACAGGGTCGCGGCGGCTACGGGTACCCCCCGGCCGGCGCCCCGCCCATGCCCGCCTCCCCGCCTCCCGGCGCCCCCGGCCACCGGCCGACGGCGGCGGCAGCGGCTCGTCCGGCGGCCCCCGGCCCCGGTACGCACGGCGGAGCGGGTACCCAGGTCCGCCACTGGATCGAGATCAACGGCACCCGCCATCAGATCTCCCGCCCGACCCTGGTCCTCGGCCGCAGCACCGACGCGGACGTGAGGATCGACGATCCCGGCGTCTCCCGCCGGCACTGCGAGATCCGGACCGGAACGCCCTCGACGATCCAGGATCTGGGATCCACCAACGGCATCGTGGTGGACGGGCAGCACACCACCCGCGCTACGCTCCGCGACGGCTCGCGGATCGTCGTGGGCAGCACCACCATCGTTTACCGGCAAGCCGAAGGGTGAAGCGGGGGCAATGTCAGAGCTGACCCTGACGGTCATGCGGTTGGGTTTCCTGGCCGTTCTGTGGCTGTTCGTCATCGTGGCCGTCCAGGTCATCCGCAGCGACCTCTTCGGTACGCGGGTCACCCAGCGCGGTTCACGGCGCCAGGAGGCGCGACCCCAGCAGCAGCAGGCGCGGCAGAACGCCGCGCCGCCGCAGCAGCGCGGCCAGCAGACCGCGGGCGGTGGGCGGCAGCGCCGCGGCGCCCCGACCAAGCTGGTCGTGTCCGAGGGCACCCTCACCGGCACGACCGTCGCCCTCCAGGGGCAGACGATCACGCTGGGCCGGGCGCACGATTCGACGATCGTGCTGGACGACGACTACGCGTCCAGCAGGCACGCAAGGATCTACCCGGACCGGGACGGCCAGTGGATCGTCGAGGATCTCGGGTCCACCAACGGCACGTATCTCGACCGGACCCGCCTCACCACCGCCACACCGATTCCGCTGGGCGCGCCGATCCGCATCGGCAAGACCGTCATCGAGCTGCGGAAGTAGTGCTACATCATGAATAGGCGCGAGCGGAGCGAGCGAGTCGGGACGGTCCCCGCCACCGGCCGTGCCGCGCTCCCGACCGGAGCGACTGAAGCGACCGGCGTGACCGGAGCGACCGGAGGGTGGGCAGTGTGGGTCGAGACCGGCTGTACCCCGATGCAGCGTCGACAGGGCAGGTGCGCATGACTCTGTCCCTGCGATTCGCCGCGGGCTCGCACAAGGGCATGATCCGCGAGGGCAACGAGGACTCCGGCTACGCCGGCCCCCGGCTCCTCGCCATCGCCGACGGCATGGGCGGCCAGGCCGCCGGTGAGGTCGCCTCGTCCGAGGTGATCTCCGCCCTCGTCACGCTCGACGACGACGTCCCCGGCTCCGACATCCTCACCTCGCTCGGTACGGCGGTGCAGCGCGCCAACGACCAGCTCCGGATGATGGTCGAGGAGGACCCTCAGCTGGAGGGCATGGGCACCACGCTCACCGCCCTGCTGTGGACCGGCCAGCGGCTCGGACTCGTGCACGTAGGCGACTCGCGCGCCTATCTGCTCCGCGACGGTGTGCTGACCCAGATCACCCAGGACCACACCTGGGTGCAGCGGCTCGTCGACGAGGGCCGGATCACCGAGGAAGAGGCCACCACCCACCCGCAGCGCTCGCTCCTCATGCGCGCGCTCGGCAGTGGCGACCACGTCGAGCCCGATCTCTCCATCCGTGAGGTCCGGGCCGGCGACCGCTACCTGATCTGCTCCGACGGCCTGTCAGGCGTGGTCTCGCACCAGACGCTCGAGGACACCCTCGCCAGCTACCAGGGCCCGCAGGAGACCGTGCAGGAGCTGATCCAGCTCGCCCTGCGCGGCGGCGGCCCCGACAACATCACGGTGATCGTCGCCGATGTCCTGGACGTCGACGGCGGCGACACCCTCGCCGGTCACCTCAGCGACACCCCGGTCATCGTGGGCGCGGTCGCCGAGAACCAGGCGGCCCAGCTGAACGACGGCGGGGCCATGCAGACCCCCGCCGGTCGCGCCTCCGGGCTCGGTCGCCCGGCTCCGCACCAGCAGCCGCCCGCCGGCGGCTTCGGCCCGCCCGGAAGCGGCGACGGCCACGGCTACGGCGGGATGCCCCCGCAGGGCTCCTTCGAGTCGTACACGGACGACGACTTCGTGAAGCCGCGCACCGGCCGCAAATGGCTGAAGCGCTCCTTCATCCTGGTCCTCGCCCTCGCGATCCTCGGCGGCGGGGCCTACGGCGGCTGGCGCTGGACGCAGACGCAGTACTTCGTCGGTTCCAAGGACCAGCACGTGGCGCTGTACCAGGGCATCAGCCAGGACCTGGCGTGGGTCTCGCTGTCGAAGGTCGAGAAGGACCACCCCGAGATCGAACTCAAGTACCTCCCCGCCTACCAGCAGAAGCAGGTCGAGGACACGATCACGGGCGGCAGCCTCGCCAAGGCCGAGACGAAGATCGCCGAACTGGCCGTGCAGGCCTCGGCCTGCAAGAAGACCGAGCAGCGCCGCGCCGCCGCCGAGAAGGCGGCCGACCAGGCGAGCAAGCCGCCGGCCGAGACGCCGGGCGGTACCGGCACCCCTGACTCCAAGCCCACCACAGCCGCTCCGACCCCGGGTCCCACCCTCACCGCGGAGGAGCAGAAGCTGGCCTCGAACTGCGGCAAGCAGTAAGCACCCGTAGGGGGCCTTTCACCACCATGAGCGTTGTCACCAACACGACCACCATCGGCGCGATCGAGGCGCCGAGCCGCCGGAACACCGAGCTGGCGCTGCTCGCGTTCGCCGTCGTCATCCCGGTGTTCGCCTACCTCAACGTGGGCCTGGCCATCGATGGCAAGGTCCCGGCCGGCATGCTCGGATACGGCCTCGGGCTCGCGCTGCTCGCGGGCGTCGCCCACCTCGTGGTGCGGAAGTGGGCCCCGTACTCGGACCCGCTGCTGCTGCCCCTGGCGACCCTGCTCAACGGCATGGGCCTGGTGCTGATCTGGCGGCTGGACCAGTCGCCGCGGCTGATCGCCACCTCGATGCGCCGGTACAACAGCTTCAGTCCCGACGCACCCAGCCAGATGATGTACTCGGCCATCGGCATCGCCATGTTCGTGGGCGTGCTGCTGCTCCTGAAGGACCACCGCGTCCTCCAGCGCTACACGTACATCTCCATGGTGGTCTCCCTCGTCCTGCTGCTGCTGCCGCTCGTCCCGGGCCTCGGCGCGGACGTCTTCGGCGCCAAGATCTGGATCAGCGTCGGCGGCTTCTCGATCCAGCCCGGTGAGTTCGCCAAGCTGGTCCTGGCGGTGTTCTTCTCCGGCTATCTCATGGTGAAGCGGGACGCGCTCGCCCTGGCCAGCCGCCGCTTCATGGGGCTCTACCTGCCGCGTGGCCGTGACCTCGGTCCGATCCTGACGATCTGGGCGGTCAGCCTTCTCATCCTGGTCTTCGAGAACGACCTCGGTACCTCGCTGCTGTTCTTCGGCATGTTCGTGATCATGCTGTACGTGGCGACCGAGCGGACCAGTTGGATCGTCATGGGCCTGCTGATGGCCTCGGGCGGCGCGGTCCTCGTCAGCACCTTCGCCGGCCACGTCCAGTCGCGCGTGGCCGCCTGGCTCGACCCGTTCGAATGCCTGGAGACGGCCACCGACCCCAACATGCTCAACGCCTGTGACCAGATGACCCAGGTGCTGATGTCCTTCGGCTCCGGCGGCATCCTCGGCACGGGCCTCGGCCAGGGCAACTCGGACCTCATCGGCTTCGCCGCCAACTCCGACTTCATCTTCGCCACCGTCGGCGAGGAGCTCGGCCTCGCCGGTGTGATGGTCTTCCTGCTCATCTACGGGCTGATCGTCGAGCGCGGTGTCCGCACCTCCCTCGCCGCCCGCGACCCCTTCGGCAAGCTGCTCGCGATGGGCCTCTCCGGCGCCTTCGCACTCCAGATCTTCGTCGTCGCCGGCGGCGTGATGGGCCTCATCCCGCTCACCGGTATGACCATGCCGTTCCTCGCGTACGGCGGATCGTCCGTGATCGCCAACTGGGCTCTCATCGGCATCCTGATCCGGATCAGCGACACCGCGCGCCGTCCGGCGCCCGCGCCCGCCCCGTCCCCCGACGCCGAGATGACCCAGGTGGTCCGTCCGTGAACAAGCCGCTGCGCCGGGTCGCGATCTTCTGCGGCCTGCTCATCCTCGCCCTGCTCCTGCGGGACAACTGGGTGCAGTTCGTCCGCGCGGACGAACTGAACGCCCACCCCAAGAACACCCGCGTCCGGATCGAGCGGTACGCGAACGAGCGCGGCAACATCATCGTCGACGGCAAGCCCGTGACCGGCTCCGTCGACTCCAAGGACGAGTACTACAAGTACAAGCGCACCTACATCGACGGCCCCATGTGGGCTCCGGTCACCGGTTACGCCTCGCAGGCCTACGACGCCAACCAGATCGAGAAGATCGAGGACGGCATCCTCACCGGCAACGACGACCGGCTCTTCTTCGACCGCACGCTCGCCATGTTCACCGGCGAGAAGAAGAAGGGCGGCGACGTCGTCACCACCCTCAGCGGGGCCGCCCAGAAGGCCGCCTTCGAGGGCCTCGGCAGCAAGACCGGCGCGGTCGTCGCCATCGAGCCGAAGACCGGCAAGATCCTGGCGATGGCGTCCACTCCCTCGTACGACCCCTCCTCCTTCGCCGGCTACTCCGGCAAGGACGAGAAGGCCTGGCTGGCGCTGGAGAACGACAAGAACAAGCCGAAGCTGAACCGCGCGATCCGTGAGATCTACCCGCCCGGTTCCGTCTTCAAGGTCGTGACCGCCGCCGCGGCGCTCGAAAACGGCAAGGTCAAGGACATCAACGCGGCGACCGACACCCCCGAGGGCTGGAAGATCCCGCTCTCCACGGTCCCGATGAAGAACCACGCCCAGGGCTGCGCGAACGCCAGCCTCAACAAGGCGCTGGAAGTCTCCTGCAACTCGGTCTTCGCGAAACTCGGCGACGAAGTCGGCGTCGACAAGATGACCGAAATGGCCGAGAAGTTCGGTTTCAATGCTGAGCAGTTCACCCCGGTCCGCTCCTCCGCCTCCGTGTTCGACAAGAAGGCCGACCGCGGCGGCAACGCGCAGGCCTCCATCGGCCAGTTCAACACCGCGACCACCCCGCTCCAGATGGCGATGGTCACGGCGGCGATCGCCAACGACGGCAAGCTGATGAAGCCGTACATGATCGACGAGCTGCGCGCCCCCAACGTCGACCTGCTCAAGAAGACCGATCCGGAGGAGATGAGCCGCCCGGTCTCGCAGGAGAACGCACAGCTGCTCCAGCAGATGATGGAGAACGTCGTCACCAACGGCACCGGCGGCAACGCCGACCTAAACATGGACGGCGTGAAGGTCGGCGGCAAGACGGGTACGGCCCAGCACGGTCCGAAGAACGCCGCGCGCCCGTACGCCTGGTTCATCTCGTACGCGAAGACCGCCGAGGGTTCCCCGGTCGCGGTCGCGGTCGTCGTCGAGGACTCGGAGGGCACGGACCGTGAGGACATCAGCGGTGGCGGCCTGGCCGCCCCGATCGCGAAGGCCGTGATGAAGGCGGTCCTGAAGACCCGGGGCTGACGTCTCGGCCCCGTACAAGCCAGGTACCGGTCAGGTCTCAGCTACCGGCCCCGGGCGGAACGTCTTCCCGGGGCCGGTACCGTATCCGCGAACAGCACACACCGCCGGACCACCCATGGGTGCGGTCGGGACAGACGGAGAGGGCTGGATTAGCTATGGAAGAGCCGCGTCGCCTCGGCGGCCGGTACGAGCTGGGCTCGGTGCTCGGCCGTGGTGGCATGGCCGAGGTGTACCTCGGCCAGGACACCCGGCTCGGCCGCACCGTCGCCGTGAAGACGCTGCGGGCCGACCTGGCCCGCGATCCGTCCTTCCAGGCCCGGTTCCGCCGTGAGGCACAGTCCGCCGCCTCGCTGAACCACCCGGCGATCGTCGCCGTCTACGACACCGGCGAGGACTACGTCGACGGGGTCTCCATCCCGTACATCGTGATGGAGTACGTCGACGGGTCGACCCTGCGCGAGCTGCTGCACTCCGGGCGCAAGCTGCTGCCCGAGCGCACCCTCGAGATGACGGTCGGCATCCTCCAGGCACTGGAGTACTCGCACCGCGCCGGCATCGTGCACCGTGACATCAAGCCGGCGAACGTCATGCTGACGCGCACCGGCCAGGTCAAGGTCATGGACTTCGGCATCGCGCGCGCCATGGGCGACGCCGGCATGACCATGACGCAGACCGCCGCGGTGATCGGCACGGCCCAGTACCTCTCCCCGGAGCAGGCCAAGGGCGAGCAGGTCGACGCCCGCTCCGACCTGTACTCCGCGGGCTGCCTGCTGTACGAGCTCCTCACCGTCCGTCCCCCGTTCATCGGTGACTCCCCGGTCGCGGTCGCGTACCAGCACGTCCGCGAGGAGCCGCAGCCGCCGAGCAACTTCGACCCCGAGATCACGCCCGAGATGGACGCCATCGTCCTCAAGGCACTGGTCAAGGACCCCGACTACCGCTACCAGTCCGCCGACGAGATGCGCGCGGACATCGAGGCCTGCCTCGACGGTCAGCCGGTCGCGGCCGCCGCCGCGATGGGCATGGGGATGGGCATGGCGGGCGCCCCCGGGTACGGCGGGGGCTACGGCGGCTACCCGGAGGACCAGCCGACCACGGCGCTGCGCCAGGCCGACCCGGCCGGCCAGACCTCGATGCTGCCCCCGATCAACGCGGACGACGGCGGCTACGGCTACGACGACCGCCCGGACCGGCGTCGAGGCGGCCAGAAGAAGTCGAACACCTCGACGATCCTGCTGGTCCTCGCGGGCATCCTGGTGCTCGTCGGCGCGATCTTCATCGGCGTCTCGCTGTTCGAAAAGAAGGACGGCACCCGGCAGGTCACCGTCCCGCAGCTGGTCGGCCAGACCGTGGCGGCGGCGAAGGGCTACGCCCAGAACGCCGAAGTGGTCCTGCAGGAGGCCGGCACCGAGCGCTGCGACCAGCCCAAGGGCTCCATCTGCCGCCAGGTTCCGGTCGCGGACAACATCGCGAAGATGGACACCGGCTCCACGATCCAGGTGTACGTCTCCGAGGGCGCGCCGCTCGTGGAGGTTCCGGACGTCCAGGAGCAGTCCCGGGAGCGCGCCGAGGAGTCCCTGAAGGCCAAGGGCTTCAAGGTCAAGGTCGAGCAGGAGGAGTCCGAGGAGGACCCCGGCACGGTCCTGCGCCAGAATCCGGACGGCGGCACCAAAGCGGATAAGAACTCCGAGGTGACGATCACCGTCGCGAAGCAGACGCTGACCGAGCTTCCCGATGTGAAGAACCGGAGCTACGCGCAGGCGGAGCAGCAGCTGAAGGCGCTCGGTTTCACCAGCATCACCCAGGAGCTGGTGGACAACGACCAGCCCGCGGGCACGGTCGTCGACCAGACCCCGCAGGGTCCGTCGGACCAGCCGAAGGACGTCCAGATCACGCTGAAGGTCTCCAAGGGCCCGCAGCAGACCCAGGTCGCCATCCCGGGCGACCTGGCGAACCGGCCGTTCAAGGACGTCAAGGCGCAGCTCGAGGCCCTTGGCCTGGTGGTCGTCCAGCAGGGCTCCGACAAGGAGGATGCGATGGTGATCACCACGACGCCGCCCGCGGGTTCCATGGTCAACACCGGTGACACGGTCAACGTCTTCACGATGGGCGGCGGAGGCGGCGGCAACGGCAACAACGGGGACAACGCCGGCGGCGGCGGCTTCTTCGGCTGACGCCCCGAACCCGACCCCGAGCTCGATCAAAAGGGGAGAGCCCCGGCATCCAGTGGATGCCGGGGCTCTCCCCTTTGCTCCTGCCGATCGGATCAGCGCAGCTCCGCAGGGGGTGTCCGGTCGCGGTCGACCTTCTCCGTGCGCTCCAGCTCGCCCCAGACGATGTACCGGTAGTCGGAGGTGTACATGGGGGTGCAGGTGGTCAGCGTGATGAACCGGCCCGGCTTGTTCTTGCCGGATTCCTTCGGCACGGGCTGGAGGACGTCCACGTTGTACTTCGTGGTCTCCGGCAGCGTCTTGTAGACCTTGTAGACGTACCAGGTGTCCTTGGACTCGAAGACGATCGCGTCGCCGGTCTTCAACTTGTGGATGTTGTGGAACTTGGCGCCGTGTCCGTCCCGGTGCGCGGCGAGCGTGAAGTTGCCCTGCTTGTCCTGCGGGAGCGCGGACTTGATCGGGTCGGCGTAGTAGCCGGCGACGCCGTTGTTGAGGATGTCGCTGTCGGTGCCCTGCTTGACCAGGACCTCGCCGTTCTTCATCGCCGGCACGTGCAGGAAGCCGATGCCGTCCTTCGTGTCGAGCGCTCCGGGTCCGTCGGCCCAGCGGTCGCGGACCTGGGCGCCGTCCTGGTCCGCGGCGCGGTCGGCGAGGACGTTCGTCCACCACAGGGAGTAGACGACGAAGAGGCCGAGCACCAGGCCCGCCGTGATGAGGAGTTCGCCGAAGAAGCTGATGACTCCGGCGATCCGATTACGCACGCGTGCCACTAGGTCGTCCCGTCGTCCCGTCCGGAGGTTGTGGGTCTCAGCCTACGAGCGCTTTCGGCTTTCCCTCGCTGCGCGGGCGTTCGTCGACCAGCTTGCCCCACACGATCATGCGGTACGTGCTGGTGAACTCGGGTGTGCAGGTGGTCAGCGTGATGAACCGGCCGGGCTTCGAGAAGCCCGAGCCCTTCGGCACCGGCTCGATCACGGAGACGTTCGAGGGCGAGGTCTGCGGCAGGATGCTCGCCATCTCGTAGGTGTAGTACGCGTTCCGGGTCTCGACGACGATCGGGTCGCCGGGCTTCAACTGGTTGATGTACCGGAACGGTTCGCCGTGGGTGTTGCGGTGGCCGGCGACCGCGAAGTTGCCCTGCTGGTCGGAGGGCATGGCCGTCTTGAGGCTGCCCTCGGAGTAGTGGCCGACCATGCCCTTGTCGAGGACCTTGGCCTTGCTGATGCCCTCGGCGACGGGGACGACGACGTCCAGCTTGGGGATGTACATGATGGCGAAGCCCTCGCCGGGCTCGAAGGCCCCCGGCTTGCTGTCGTCGTTGCCGTCGCCCTGGGCCCAGGTGTCCTCGATCTTCGCCTTGGCCCGGTCGGTCTCCTGGCCGGCGAGGATGTTCGTCCACCACAGCTGGTAGGTGACGAAGAGCAGCATGACGACGCCGAAGGTGATGAAGAGTTCGCCGACGGCGCGGCTGGCGACGACGCCGACGCTGTCCTTGGCTGCGCGGGCGGCGCGCCGGGCCTCGACGCGGGAGAGCGGGGCGGCGGGCGCGTCGGTGGGCGAGGTGCCGGCCCCTGTGGTGGGCGGGCCGCCTCGACGGCTCTTGCCCCGGCCGCCCTTGGCGGCGCGGCGGCGTTCGGCCCGGCCGGGCCCGGGAAGGGGCTCCACGGCCTCCAGGACCGTCGTGTCGCCCGGGGAGGGCCGTGGGGCCTCCGCAGCCTCGTACGGCTCGTACGGGGGCACGTAGGCGTCCTCGTGGGGAGCCTCGTAGGGGGCTTGGTAGACGGGCTCAGGCTCGCGGTAGGCCTGCGCGGGTTCCTGGTAGCTCTGCGCGGGCTCCGCGTAGGTCTGCGCAGGCTCCTGGTACGGCTGCTGGGGCTCCCCGTAGGCCTGCTCGGGGTACGGGGACGGAGCCGGTTCCTGGTACGGGGCCGGTTCCTGGTACGGCGACGGGACCCCGTAAGGATCCACGGGTATCGGCTCGGGCCCCGGTTCGTTCGTAGCCCGGAACCACGGAGAGCCCGTCGTCACGCGACGGCCTTGCCCACCACCGGCGCGAGCCCCGCCGACCGTCCGACCGCCCCCTTGTCGCCGCACTGCTCCAGCCAGTTGGCGAGCATCAGGTGCCCGTGCTCGGTGAGGACCGACTCGGGGTGGAACTGGACGCCCTCGACGGGCAGTTCCCGGTGGCGCAGGCCCATGATGATGCCGTCCTCGGTTCGCGCGGTGACCTCGAGCTCGGCCGGCAGGGCGGCGGGCTCGGCGGCGAGCGAGTGGTAGCGGGTCGCGGTGAACGGCGAGGGCAGCCCGGCGAAGACGCCCTGGCCCTCGTGCGTGACGAGGGAGGTCTTGCCGTGCAGCAGCTCGGGCGCGCGGTCGACGACACCGCCGTACGCCACGGCCATCGACTGCATGCCGAGGCAGACGCCGAAGACGGGAACGCCGGTGGCCGCGCAGTGGCGCACCATGTCGATGCAGACCCCGGCCTGTTCGGGCGCGCCGGGCCCGGGCGACAGCAGGACGCCGTCGAAGCCGTCCTGGGCGTGGCTCAGCTCGACCTCGTCGTTGCGGAGGACTTCGCACTCGGCGCCGAGCTGGTAGAGGTACTGAACGAGGTTGAAGACGAAGCTGTCGTAGTTGTCGACGACGAGAATTCGCGCGCTCACTGGCCGTCCACCGTCACATCGTTGAACGGAAGCAGCGGCTCCGCCCAGGGGAACACGTACTGGAAGAGGACGTACACGACCGCGAGGACCAGCACGATCGAGAGCAGGGCCCGCACCCACGCGTTGCCCGGCAGATGCCGCCAGATCCAGCCGTACATGACGTCGACCGCCCCTTCCGTTCGTTACGGGGACCAGAGTACGGGGCGAGGGGGCCGTGGGGGGTCAGCTGTCCAAAGCCTGTGGACGGCCGTCCGCGACCGGCCGGGTGGCGTCGAGGTGCGCCCAGACGACGAGCCGGTGGCTGCTGCCCCACTCGGGGTCGCAGGTGGTGAGGGTGAGATAGCGGCCGGGCCCGTCGAAGCCGGACTTCCGGGGGACGGAGTCGATGACGCCGACGTCGGTGGGCACGGTCCGGTAGGGGGCGCGGTCGACGCGGTACGTGAACCAGGTCGTCCCGTCGGTGAGGACGATCGCGTCGCCCTCGCGCAGCCGCGGGAAGTCCTTGAAGGGGTCGCCGTAGGTGCGGCGGTGGCCGGCGACGGCGAAGTTGCCGGTCGCGCCGAGACGGGCGGTGCCCGCGTAGTGGCCGAGCCCCTTCTTCAGGGTGCCGACCTCGGTGCCCTGCAGGACGGGCCACTTCCAGTCCTGGCCGAGCCGGGGGACGTACATCACGGCGATGCCCCTGCCGGGGACGTACGGCACGGCTCCGGACGGGGTGGGAGCGGCGGCCCGGACCGGGGTGCTCGTCCACTCCCGCTGGAGGGTGTCGATCTGGCCGGCGCTCGCGCTCGCGGCCTGGACGCCGGTCCAGTACAGGACGTAGACGACGAAGAGGACGATCAGGGCGCCGACGGTGATGCACAGCTCGCTGAAGGTCCTCACGACGAGACGCAAGCGCCCCTCCCGCAGTCGACTTCCGGCGGTGACCTCGGCGGTCAGCTCACCGGCTTCGCGTGGTGGAGGTCCACTGTGCCCGAGTACCCGGGAAGAGTCACCGCCCTGTGCTCGTCGACTTTCCAGCCGAGCCCGTACGCCTTCACGTACAGCTGGTAGTTCTGGATCGCCGGGGAGCCCGCGAGCGCCTTGCTCAGCTTCCCCCGGTCACCGACAGCGGTGATCTTGTACGGGGGCGAGTAGACGCGGCCCTGGAGGATCAGGGTGTTGCCGACGCAGCGCACGGCACTGGTGGAGATGAGCCGCTGGTCCATGACCCGGATGCCCTCGGCGCCGCCCTGCCACAGGGCGTTGACGACGGCCTGGAGGTCCTGCTGGTGGATGACGAGGTCGTTGGCCTGCGGCTCGGGGTAGCCGGGGGCGGCCTGGGCGTTCGGCGGGGCGTCGTTGAGGGTGACGGTGAGGCCGGAGCCGGAGACCTCGGTGGTGCCCGCCGACGCCTCCAGGGCGGCGAGTTTCGCGTCCTCCGCACGAGTGGAGCCGTCGTCCCGGGCGGCGAGGGTGTCGACCTGGGAGCGGAGGGCGGCGGTGGACTCGTCGAGGCCCGCGTTCTTGTGACTGCGCTCCTCGATCAGGTCGGAAAGCCGCAGGAGCGAGGCGTCGGTGCGGATGTTGGTGCCCTTGGCGGTGTTGAAACTCGTGACGAAGATCAGTCCGGCGAGGGCGAAAACGGCAAGGGTGAGCACCTGGACGGGGCGCCACCTCGCGGTGCGGCCAGGTCCTTCGGGAGTGCCGACGGAATTGCTCAACGTACCCTGATCCCCTTCGGTGCCGCGGAACCACTACGCTAACGGACGCCTGGGGGACGCAGTCGTCCTCCTTCGTCACATCCCGGCGCCAGCCACAGTTCCCTGCGCGGTCACGCAGCGCATCGACAGGAGAGTCCCTCGTGCCGAAGTCACGGATCCGCAAGAAGGCCGACTTCACGCCCCCGCCGGCGAAGCAGGCCACCTCGATCAAGCTGACCAACCGCAGCTGGGTGGCGCCGGTGATGCTCGCGCTGTTCGCCATCGGTCTGGTGTGGATCGTGGTCTTCTACGTCACCGACGGCTCGATGCCGATCGAGTCGATCCGGAACTGGAACATCGTGGTGGGCTTCGGCTTCATCGCGGCCGGTTTCGGTGTCTCCACGCAGTGGAAGTAGCGGCGAGCATCAGCGGAACGGCGGCGATCTAGCGTCCGTGCCGGGCGCTCGTCAAGCTCTCCCCTGAACTTATCCACAGCGTTGTGCACAGCACTGGATAACTTACGAAGATCTGTGGATAACTCGCACGAGGTTGACGCCGGTATGACCGGAATCACCCTCGCCCGAGACCACAACGCCCCTCGCCTCCCTGGAGAAACACCAGGTCAGAGGCGAGGGGCGCGGTCTTTCCCCACAGAACGGGGAGAGACCGCCACACACTGTGGATAACTCTGGGGAAAGCTCACCAGAGAGCTCGTCCACAGCCCTGTGCGCTCAGGTGAGCGCCGCAGAGCGGGCCAGCACGATCCCCAGGTCGAGCACGAACACAAGCCCCAGGGCCCCGTACTGCACGAGGTCCCGGCGGGCCCTGGGCGCGTGCAGAAGCGCGTACGTCACCAGGACGCCCCCGACCAGACCACCGACGTGGGCCTCCCAGGAGATCCCCGGACGGGTGAAGGTCATGAGCAGCGAAAGGGCCACGAAGAGGATCACCGGCCGCATGTCGTGGCGGCGCCGGCGGGCCAGCACCACCCAGGCGCCGATCAGGCCGTAGACGACGCCGGAGGCACCCAGCGAGGGCTGGTTGGGCGCGGCGACGAGATAGGCCAGCACGGAGCCGGACAGACCGGAGAGCAGACACAGGGCCGCGTACCGGATCCGGCCCAGTTCGGGTTCGACGATCCCGCCGATCACCCACAGGCCCAGCACGTTGAAGAGGATGTGCCAGACCTCCTGGTGGAGGACGGTCGAGGTCAGCAGCCGGTACCACTCGCCGTCGGCGACCCCGACGACCTCGCCGAGCGCCGGGCTGTAGGCGTAGCCGATGAGCACGAGCTCGTCGACGAGCCGGTCGCCGAACGCCAGGACGGCGACGTAGACCGCGAGGTTGATCCCGATCAGGATCTTGGTGACGAAGCGGTCGTCCGTCGCCACCCGGCCTCCCGCGAGCGTCCGCGGCTGGTTGGCGTCGGCGGCGTGGCCGGTCCCCGACCCTTTGCGTACGCAGTCGGGGCACTGGAAGCCGACGGAGGCGGACACCATGCACGCGGGGCAGATCGGCTTCTCGCAGCGCGTGCAGCGGATGCCGGTCTCCACCTCCGGGTGGCGGTAGCAGCGCGGCGTACCGGCGTGCGCGTTCTCGGAAGGACTCGGTTCCATGAGAGGTGCCGTCCCTTCCGCCTCAGCGCTTCTCGATCACCACGGACTCGATGACCACGTCCTGGAGCGGCCGCTCCGTGTGCGGGTCGGTCGGGGTGGCCGCGATCGCGTCCACGACCTGCCGGCTCGCCTTGTCGGCGACCTCGCCGAAGATGGTGTGCTTGCGGTTCAGCCAGGTCGCGGCGCCGACGGTGACGAAGAACTGCGAGCCGTTGGTGCCCGGTCCCGCGTTGGCCATGGCCAGCAGGTAGGGACGGTCGAAGAAGAGCTCCGGGTGGAACTCGTCGGCGAACTCGTAGCCGGGACCGCCCGTGCCGTTCCCCAGCGGGTCGCCGGCCTGGATCATGAAGCCCTTGATGACCCGGTGGAAGACCGTGCCGTCGTAGAGCGGGTCCGAGGAGACCGTGCCGGTCGCGGGGTGCGTCCACTCGCGCTCACCGCCGGCGAGCTCGACGAAGTTCCTGACCGTCTTCGGGGCGTGGAACGGCATCAGCCGCACCTCGATGTCACCCAGGCTGGTCTTGAGGATCGCGTACAGCTGCTCGGCCACGGTCGCCTTCCGTCCACGTCATGTCGCGTCATGTCACGTCTGTCTCTGGCGTGTCCGATCCTCGCATGCCCCGGATGCCCACCCCGCATGCCGGACCTTGCTCCGGGGGGCATGATTCCGAAAAGGATGGAAAGGTGAAAAACCGACATCGTCGCCACCGAGGAGGAGGAATCCCGTGACCCGCATGGACAGCGTGCGCGCCGCGTCAGATTCGGCGAAGGAGAGCGTCCTGCACGCCGCGGAAGTGGTGGCGCCGTACGCCGGCACGGCCAAGGACCAGGCCGCGCACTACGCGCAGGAGGCGCGTGAGCTGCTCGCGCCGAAAGTCTCGAAGGCCGCTCAACAGGCCCGAGCGCAGGCTCGTGAGCAGTACGACTCGTATGTCGCACCGCATGTACCGCCGCGGGTCGACGCGGCCGCACATCGTGCGGCGGTCAAGACCCGCTGGGCCTGCCGTCAGGCGGCCGACTACACCGTTCCTCGTGTCGAGCAGGCGGTCGCCGCGACCGGTCCCGTCCTTGAGGAGGCCGGGTCGCGCTCTACCGCCGCCTGGGCCGCGCTGCGCGGTCAGGTGACACCGAGGGAAATCCAGAAAATCATGAAGAAGCACGAGCGTCGGGCAAGGGCCGGACGCCTCGCCAAGGGCCTCTTGGTCCTGGGCATTCTCGCCGGCGGCGCGTTCGCCGCCTGGAAGTGGTGGGACAAGCAGGCCAATCCCGACTGGCTGGTCGAACCGCCCGCTCCCACCGAGGTGGAGGAGGGCTCCGTACTGGCGCCCTACGACGACAGTGAGGATTCCCTCGACCCGGAGGTGACGGCCAAGGAGTCCGAGGCCGAGGCCGAAGGGACCGCCGAACGCGACGAGCGCCGCTGACCGACCGGGATGCTGCTGGGTCCTACCGGGGTCCTGCTGGGTTCTTTCAGGGTTCTGCCGGGTCCTACCGGGTCCTGCCGGGTCCTGCCGGGCCTTGCCGGATCCCGCTGGGTGCCGCCGGGTCCTGCCTGTTCGTACGAAGCGGAGTCGTACGAAGCGGAGTCGTACGAAGCGGAGTCGTACGCAACGGAGTCGTACGCAACGGAGTCGTACGAGGAGGTGCGGGGAGTACGCATCGTCGTCTCCCCGCGCCCTACGCCGCCGCGGCGAGCGCGAGCTCCGTCAGCGCGGCCGGCTCGTCGTTCTCGGCCACCGCGGTCGCGCCGGCCGTGGAACGGTGCCGGGCGGCGGGAGAGGAACCGTGGGCCTCGGCGGCGATGCGCTGCTTGATCGTGGGCGGCAGGGAGCGGTCCCCGACGAGCGGCCACCGATGCGCCCTCTGTGCCGGTACGGAGGCGAGGGAGGCCCGCTCCCCGACGACGGGGGCCGTGGCGGCGGCGGGGCCGGCCGGCTCCTCGGGCTGCTGGACGGCGGGCTGCTGGGTCGCGGCGGCGGTACCCGCCAGGCCGACGGCGGCGAGCAGGGCGAAGAGGACGGAGATGAAGGCGGTCCAGAACTGCTTGACCTTGGCGGTGGCCATGGCCCCTCACTTTCGTGACGTTCTCGAATGGTTCATTTCGGTTTGCGCGCTTTACGTACTTTCCTCATGATGTGGATGCGCCCCCGATTTCCACGGAACGTCGCCGTGGCCGCGCAGTTCTTCCGATGAACACCACCCGTCCGGACCAGCGCCCCCTCCGGCACGGCTGAGCTGCTGCCCCGGCGGATCCCGTGAATTGGCCGAAACGGCGGAGAGGCAGCCGGGATCGCCGGGCGGACAGCAGCAGTCGACGGACGCGCCCGATGAGGTCCGGGTGGACGCGACGGGGCTGTACTCCGCGCTTCCGACCAACGAGAGCGTGAGCGACATATTCAGCGGCGGCGATCCCGTCGTGGTCCAGGACGGTGCGGGGCTCTCGTTCTGCTCCCAGGAGACCGGCTCGCCGTGCGCCGGGTTCCAGGCCGCCGGCCACAAGGGATGGAATCAGCGGACGAGACGCGCGCCGAGTTCACCGAGGTCGCGGCGGGCAAGAACCCGGACCGCTGAACCCCGCCGTGCCCTTCTCCCACTACGCAAAACCCCCTTCGACCTGCGGAAACGCAGGTCGAAGGGGGTTTTTTTCGTGGAGCCTAGGGGAGTCGAACCCCTGACATCTGCCATGCAAAGACAGCGCTCTACCAACTGAGCTAAGGCCCCGGAACGAGGACAGCGTACCGGGTCACCCCCCATGTCCGGCAAAAGGATTGGGACTCCCGGTCGGCGACCACTCTCCGTAAGATGCTGATCGAGGTTCGCAGTGGCGAACCGAGGGATGGGGAGAAGAAATGGACGCAGCGCAGCAGGAAGCCACGGCGAGAGCCAGAGAGCTTCAGCGCAGTTGGTACGGAGAGCCGCTGGGGGCGCTCTTCCGTCGGCTGATCGACGATCTCGGACTCAACCAGGCCAGGCTCGCGGCCGTGCTCGGATTGTCCGCGCCCATGCTGTCCCAGCTGATGAGCGGCCAGCGGGCCAAGATCGGGAACCCGGCCGTCGTCCAGCGCGTCCAGGCACTCCAGGAGCTCGCCGTACAGGTCGCCGACGGCACTGTCAGCGCCGCCGAGGCCACCGACCGGATGGACGAGGTCAAGAAGTCGCAGGGCGGCTCCGTCCTCACCAGCACGGCTCAGTCGACCGCCGGGTCCGGTGCTCCGACCGTCCGCCGGGTGGTCCGTGAGATCCAGTCGCTGCTGCGCTCCGTAGCCGCGGCGGGCGACATCATCGACGCCGCCGACTCCCTCGCCCCGGCCCACCCGGAACTGGCAGAGTTCCTCCGGGTGTACGGCGCAGGGCGCACCGCGGACGCGGTCGCCCACTACGAGTCGCACCAGAACTGACGCGGTCGGCAGCCGGCCGGCATCGCCTACAGACGAAGCAACGGGGAGCGGACGCAGCACGATGGGTGAGGTATTCGCTGGTCGGTACGAGCTGGTCGACCCGATCGGACGGGGCGGGGCGGGCGCCGTATGGCGCGCCTGGGACCACCGTCGCCGCCGCTATGTGGCGGCCAAGGTGCTCCTGCAGAGCGACGCGCACACGCTGCTCCGCTTCGTCCGCGAGCAGGCCCTGCGGATCGACCATCCGCACGTCCTCGCCCCGGCCAGCTGGGCCGCCGACGACGACAAGGTCCTGTTCACCATGGACCTGGTCGCCGGCGGCTCGCTGGCCCACGTCATCGGCGACTACGGCCCGCTGCCGCCCCGGTTCGTCTGCATCCTGCTCGACCAGCTGCTCTCGGGCCTGGCCACGGTGCACGCCGAGGGGGTCGTGCACCGCGACATCAAGCCCGCGAACATCCTCATGGACGTCACCGGCACCGGGCGGCCGCATCTGCGGCTGTCCGACTTCGGCATCTCCATGCGCAAGGGTGAGCCGCGCCTCACCGAGACCAACTACGTCGTGGGCACGCCCGGGTACTTCGCTCCCGAGCAGCTCCTCGGCGCCGAGCCGGACTTCACGGCCGACCTCTTCGCCGTCGGCCTGGTGGCCCTCTATCTGCTCCAGGGCCGCAAGCCGGACTCCCAGGCCCTGGTCGAGCACTTCCTCACGCACGGCACTCCCGGCGCCCCCGAAGGCATCCCGGAGCCGTTGTGGCAGGTGCTGGCCGGGCTTCTCCAGCCCGATCCGCAGGCTCGCTTCCGGACGGCCACGGGCGCGCGCAAGGCCCTGACCGCCGCCGTCGACATGCTTCCCGAGCCGCGTCCCGACGAGGAGCCGGTCGAGATCTTCGACCAACTCGGCCCCCTGCCGTCCGGCTTCGGCCCCCAGGGCCCGACGGGCCCCGCCGGCACCGCTGCCCCCACCAGCCCCGCCGACGCCCCCGCCGCGGCCGCCCAGGCCGCCTCCACGGGCGCTTCCACGACCGCCGCACCCGGCGCCGTACCGACGCCCGCCCCCATGCCCGTACCACCCCAACAGCAGCCCCCACAGCCGCACTACCAGCCCCAGCACCCGGTCACCCCGAGCACGGCCCCGCTCGCCGCCCCGGTCCCGGCTCCCGCGCCGCTGCCCGGGCCCTCCGAGACGGGCAGCTTCCACCTGCCCCCACCGGTCACGCACCCGACCCCCTCCTTCGAACAGGCACCCACCGCAGCGGTGCCGTACGAACAAGCCCCTACTCATCCATACACCGCTCGCCCCGTTCAGGTTCCCGCGCAGCACACCGCCCCCGTGCCGGCCCCGGCGGCGCCCCCGGCCCCCGTACGCCGACCGGGACCGCCCCCGAAGGTGGCGATCCCGGTCCTGCTGCTCGCGCTGATCTGCTTCGCGGTCGGCTTCTGGGCCCTCACCCAGACCTGAGCCGCGGACGGACGCCGGCCGGGCTGTACATCCCGTACGGCCCGGGCCGTACGGCCCTTCCTTCGTGCCGCCCGCCTGCGCGCCTACGCCGCCCGTCGGCGCGCCACCAGCGTCCACGCGCCGAGCCCCAGCAGCAGTACCGTCCCGCTGCCGATCCCGGCCGCCGCGACGACGGTCATGGAGTCGCTCCGCTCGGCCGCCTGTGCCCCGGAGGCGCCGTTCTCCGCCGCCTCCTTGTCGTCGGCGGTCACGGTGAACCGCCCGGGATCACCGTCGTACCCGGGCCCCGGCTTCGTGCTGCCGCGCACGGAGACCCGCAGGGTCAGCGGCACCGTCCTGTCCCCGTACTCCTTGGCCATCGCCGGGTTGAGCGTGGCGGACAGGTAGTACCAGCCGGCGAAGCGCATACCGCTGGTGGCCTCGTCGTACGAGCTGCGGTTCTCGTGCGCGACCGGCCGCAGCGGGTCGAGCGCGAGCGTCGCGGGCTTCCCGTCGTAGCTGACGGTGTTCTCGTCGACGTGCCCGAGCGCGGGGTTCTCCAGGGAGAGGACCAGGGCGTGGCCGATGTACTCGTCGCCGGCCGCGCTGCTGCCGAGTTCGGCGGTGGCGAAGAGCTGCTGGCCCCAGTCGAGGGGCACCCGGTAGAAGAGCGTCTGGCCGGGCCGGATGTCGGACCGCCACTCGCCCTGCGTCAGCGAGGTGGCGTCGTGGACGCCGGAGCCGCCCTGCCGCCGCTGCGGGCCGCCCCCGGGCGGCGCGGGCGTGCCGGAGGCCCAGACCTCGGGGAGTTCGGTCGGGCCGGCCTTCTTCAGGACCGGCTCGGACGTGTACCGGATCTCCAGTTCCCAGTCGTCGGCGGCGGAGGTCGCCTTCGCCTCCCGCTCGACGAGCACGTAGTAGGCGCCGGCGCGCTGGCAGGTGGAGCTTTCGGCGTCGACGATGCGGCGGGCGTACGCGGCGAGCGGCCGGGTGTACTCGGCGGAGGAGAAGTTCGCCTGCTGGTAGCCGCATTCGGTGCCCGAACTGTCCTGCATGCTCACTTTGAAGCCGTCGCCGTACTCGACCTTGCCGCCGGTCTTGGGCACGGCGACGACGGAGACGTACGCGTTCTGCTTGTCGAGGTCGACCCGGTAGTAGACCTTGCCGTCCTTCTTGAGCGTGTCGCGGTAGGTCTGCCCGGTCTTCAGCTGCACCGCGTCCGAGCTCGAAGCGGCTCCCTGGACCCGCTGGGCGGCGCCGTCGAAGGTGTACGGCGGGAGTGCGCTCCCCTCGGCGGCCACCGCCTGCTCAGGAAGCGCCACAGCCACCGTCGACCCGGGAAGCGCCACAGCCGGTACGGGAAGCGCCACCACCGCTCCCACCGCCGCGGCCGCCGTGATCAGGGCCCCCGCCCTCCGGCCGATGCCGGCCTGCGTCTTCACGCGCTGCTCCTCTTCACTTAAGCAAGTCGACAATTTGCTCAGGCAAAAGCGAAGCCCCGGCCCGCTCTCGCGCGGCCGGGGCTTCACCCACAGACGATCTTCGTCTCACACACCCGAACCTGCGGGCACGGAGTCGGTCGCCTCCGTCCACAGATCCTGCTCGGCGCGATCCGCCTGGATCTGGCGGTACACGAGGAGCCCGCCGATGGCGGCCAGTGCGACCAGGAGAAGCTTCTTCACCGCGCGACCTCGTCTTTCGTTGACGTAGGAGACTTCTGACGCCCACTCTACACATCGACCGATACCGATCGGTGACCTGTACGAGGTTCAAACCTTCCGGCGTCCCCGGAGAAACAGATCGACCCGGACGGAGTAACCGTCCGGGTCGATCGACACTGTGGGGCTAACAGGATTTGAACCTGTGGCCTCATCCTTATCAGGGATGCGCTCTAACCAACTGAGCTATAGCCCCGCCGCGCTCTGCGGTGTATGTCCCGCGCGCTGACTCCTGAACATTAGCGCACAGGGGGGCCAGTCCCAAAATCGGTAACCGACCGGCCCCCACGCAGGTCACTCGGCCGTCATTCGTCCTCGGCGAGCGTGAGCTCCACGCCGCCCACGAAGCCCGCCGACAGGTTGTAGATGAACGCGCCCAGCGTCGCCAGTGCGGTCATCAGGACCACGTCGATCACGGCGATCACCGAGGTGAACATCAGCACCCGCGGCAGCGAGAGGAACGACTGCAGGTCGAAGCCGTTGGACTCGTTCGAGCCCGTGGCCTCGCTGATCGTGCCGCCGACGGTCGAGAAGACGCCCATGGCGTCCATGACCATCCACAGCACCGCCGCGGCCACGATCGTGCAGATGCCCAGCGCGATGGAGAGCAGGAAGCTCACCTTCATCACCGACCACGGGTCGGCCTTGGCCACCCGCAGCCGCGCCTTGCGCGTACGGGGCGTCGTGCGTGCCCCCGTACGCGGCCGGCGCACGGCACCGGTCCCCGCCTGGCCGCCCGGCGCCGGAGCACCGTACGCCTGCGGCGGGTGGTAGGGCGTGCCCGGCTGCTGCGCACCCGTGCGCTCGCCGGGCAGCGGCCCGTTGTAGGTCTCGTACGAGGGCTGCTGCCCCCGAGTGTCCGTCACCGCAACCCCCTGGGAGTCCGTGGCGGAGCCACGGGCGCCGTTCGCTCCAGCACCAGCAGAAGCTCCGGCGGCCGCCGATCCGGCGCCCGTGGCTCCACTCACGCTCTTACTCCTCGTGCTCCCCGGCCGAGGGCTCCGTGCCCTCGACTGCCTCGGTCTCGACCACCACGGCCTCGACCACCGCGCTCTCGGACGCCTCCAGGGCATCCTCGGCGTCGTCGATGTCCTCGTCGCCGCCGGCCTCGGCGTTCCGTGCGATGCCGACGACGGCATCGCGCTTGCCCAGGTTGATCAGCTGGACGCCCATGGTGTCACGGCCGGTCTCCCTGACTTCGTTGACTCGCGTACGAATCACACCGCCGGAGAGCGTGATGGCGAGGATCTCATCCGTCTCCTCGACCACCAGCGCGCCCACGAGCGAGCCGCGGTCCTCCACGATCTTGGCGGCCTTGATACCGAGGCCGCCACGGCCCTGGACGCGGTACTCGTCGACGGGGGTGCGCTTCGCGTACCCGCCGTCGGTCGCGGTGAAGACGAACGTACCGGGCCGGACGACATTCATCGAGAGCAGCTCGTCGTCCGTGCGGAAACTCATCCCCTTGACGCCCGACGTGGCACGTCCCATCGGACGCAGCGCGTCGTCGGTGGCGGTGAAGCGGATCGACTGCGCCTTCTTGCTGATGAGCAGCAGATCGTCCTCGGCCGAGACCAGCTCGGCACCGATCAGCTCGTCGTCGCTGCCGTCCTCCGCCTCGCGGAGGTTGATCGCGATGACACCGCCCGAACGCGGCGAGTCGTAGTCCTTCAGCGCGGTCTTCTTGACCAGACCGGCCTTGGTGGCGAGCACCAGGTACGGCGCGGCCTCGTAGTCGCGGATAGCCAGGATCTGGGCGATCTGCTCGTCCGGCTGGAAGGCCAGCAGGTTGGCCACGTGCTGGCCGCGCGCGTCCCGCCCGGCGTCGGGCAGCTCGTACGCCTTGACCCGGTAGACCCGGCCCTTGTTGGTGAAGAAGAGCAGCCAGTGGTGGGTGGTGGAGACGAAGAAGTGGTCGACGATGTCGTCCTGCTTCAGCTTCGTGCCCCGCACGCCCTTGCCGCCGCGCTTCTGCGAGCGGTAGTCCTCGGTCTTCGTCCGCTTCACGTAGCCACCGCGCGAGATGGTGACGACGATGTCCTCCTCGGCGATCAGGTCCTCGATGGACATGTCACCGTCGAAGGGCACGAGCTTGGACCGGCGGTCGTCGCCGAACCTCTCGACGAGGGCGGCCAGCTCCTCGCTGACGATCGCGCGCTGACGCTCGGGCGAGGCCAGGATCGCGTTGTACTCGTTGATCTTGGCCTGAAGTTCGTCGTGCTCGGCGACGATCTTCTGGCGCTCCAGGGCGGCGAGCCGGCGGAGCTGCATCTCCAGGATCGCGTTGGCCTGGATCTCGTCGATCTGGAGCAGGTCCATCAGGCCGCCACGGGCGATCTCGACCGTGTCGCTGCGCCGGATGAGCGCGATGACCTCGTCGATCGCGTCGAGCGCCTTGAGCAGACCGCGCAGGATGTGCGCGCGCTCCTCGGCCTTGCGCAGCCGGAACTTCGTCCGGCGGACGATGACCTCGATCTGGTGCGTCACCCAGTGACGGATGAAGGCGTCGAGCGAGAGGGTGCGCGGCACGCCGTCGACGAGCGCCAGCATGTTCGCACCGAAGTTCGTCTGCAGATCGGTGTGCTTGTACAGGTTGTTGAGGACGACCTTGGCGACGGCGTCGCGCTTGAGCACGATGACGAGGCGCTGGCCGGTCCGGGACGAGGTCTCGTCGCGGACGTCGGCGATGCCGCCGACCTTGCCGTCCTTCACCAGGTCGGCGATCTTCTGCGCGAGGTTGTCCGGGTTGGTCTGGTACGGCAGTTCCGTGACCACCAGGCACTGGCGGTTCTGGATCTCCTCGACCTCGACGACCGCGCGCATCGTGATCGAGCCACGGCCGGTGCGGTACGCCTCCTCGATGCCCTTGCGGCCGACGACGAGCGCGCCGGTCGGGAAGTCCGGGCCCTTGATCCGCTCGATCAGCGCGTCGAGGAGTTCCTCGTGGCTGGCGTCGGGGTGTTCGAGCGCCCACTGCGCACCGGCCGCGACCTCGCGGAGGTTGTGCGGCGGGATGTTGGTCGCCATGCCCACCGCGATGCCGGCGCTGCCGTTGATCAGCAGGTTCGGGAAGCGGGCCGGCAGGACCGTCGGCTCCTGGTTGCGGCCGTCGTAGTTGTCCTGGAAGTCGACGGTCTCCTCGTCGATGTCCCGGAGCATCTCCATCGACAGCGTCATGAGCTTGCACTCGGTGTACCGCATGGCGGCGGCCGGGTCGTTGCCCGGGGAGCCGAAGTTGCCGTTGGAGTCGACGAGCGGCATGCGCATCGACCAGGGCTGGGCGAGGCGTACGAGGGCGTCGTAGATCGAGGAGTCGCCGTGCGGGTGGTACGTACCCATGACGTCACCGACGACGCGGGCGCACTTGTAGAAGCCCTTCTCGGGCCGGTAGCCGCCGTCGTACATCGCGTACAGCACGCGACGGTGGACGGGCTTGAGGCCGTCCCGTACGTCGGGCAGCGCGCGGGACACGATGACGGACATCGCGTAGTCGAGGTACGAGCGCTGCATCTCGGTCTCGAGCCCGACGGGCTCGATGCGCAGGACGGGCTCTTCTTCTTCGGTGGTCCCGGTCGGGGTGTTTTCGTCGGCCATTGCTGGTCGTCAGTCCTTTCGTACGGTCAGCTGAGACCGACTCAGATGTCGAGGAAGCGAACGTCCTTGGCGTTGCGCTGGATGAACGAGCGGCGTGCCTCGACGTCCTCGCCCATCAGGACCGAGAACAGGTCGTCGGCCTGGGCGGCGTCGTCCAGGGTGACCTGGCCGAGGACGCGGTGCTCGACGTCCATGGTGGTGACGCGCAGCTCCTCGGCGTTCATCTCGCCGAGACCCTTGAAGCGCTGGATCGAGTCCTCGCGGATCCGCTTGCCGTTCTGCTTGCCCAGCTCGACGAGCGCGTCCCGCTCCCGGTCCGAGTACGCGTACTCGAAGTCGTCCCGGCCCCACTTGATCTTGTAGAGCGGCGGACGGGAGAGGTAGACGTGACCGGCCTCGACCAGCGGCCGCATGAAGCGGAAGAGGAAGGTCAGCAGCAGGGTGTTGATGTGCTGACCGTCGACGTCGGCGTCCGCCATCAGGATGATCTTGTGATAGCGGAGCTTCTCGATGTCGAAGTCCTCGTGCACACCGGTGCCGAAGGCCGAGATGAGCGCCTGGACCTCGGTGTTCTGCAGGATCTTGTCGATCCGGGCCTTCTCGACGTTCAGGATCTTGCCGCGGATCGGCAGGATGGCCTGGTACATCGGGTTACGGCCCGACTTGGCCGAGCCGCCGGCGGAGTCACCCTCGACGATGAAGATCTCGCACTTGGCCGGGTCGTTCGACTGGCAGTCGGACAGCTTGCCCGGCAGCGACGCCGACTCCAGCAGGCCCTTACGACGGGTCAGGTCGCGCGCCTTGCGGGCGGCCACGCGCGCGGTGGCGGCCTGGATCGACTTGCGGATGATGTCCGCGGCCTCGACCGGGTTGCGGTCCAGCCAGTCGTTGAGGTGCTCGTAGACCGCCTTCTGGACGAAGGTCTTCGCCTCCGTGTTGCCCAGCTTGGTCTTGGTCTGGCCCTCGAACTGCGGCTCGCTCAGCTTGACCGAGATGATCGCGGTCAGACCCTCGCGGATGTCGTCGCCCGTGAGGTTGTCGTCCTTCTCGCGGAGCAGCTTCTTGTCGCGCGCGTACTTGTTGATCAGCGAGGTCAGCGCCGCACGGAAGCCCTCCTCGTGCGTGCCGCCCTCGTGGGTGTGGATGATGTTGGCGAAGGAGTACACGCCCTCGCTGTAGCCGCTGTTCCACTGCATCGCGACCTCGAGGGACAGGGCCTTGTCCTTGTCCTCCGCCTCGAGGTCGATCACGGTGGGGTGGACCAGCTCGCCCTTGCGCGAGTTGAGGTACTTCACGAAGTCGACGATGCCGCCCTCGTAGTGGTACTTCACCGTGCGCGCGGCCGGCTCTGCGGCCTCCGCCTCCGGGTCGTCCGCGCCGACCGTGGCCTTCGCCGACTCGCGCTCGTCCGTGAGCGTCAGGGTCAGGCCCTTGTTGAGGAAGGCCATCTCCTGGAAGCGGCGCGCGAGCGTCTCGAAGGAGTACTCGGTGGTCTCGAAGATGTCCGGGTCGGCCCAGAAGGTGACCGAGGTGCCGGTCTCCTCGGTCTCCTCGTGCTGCGCGAGGGGCGCGGTCGGGGCGCCCATCTTGTAGTCCTGCGTCCAGCGGTGGCCGTCCGTCTTGATCTCGACGGAGATCTTGGTGGACAGGGCGTTCACGACCGACACACCGACGCCGTGCAGACCGCCGGAGACGGCGTAGCCGCCGCCGCCGAACTTGCCGCCCGCGTGCAGCACGGTCAGCACGACCTCGACGGCCGGCTTGCCTTCGGAGGCCACGATGCCCACCGGGATGCCGCGGCCGTTGTCGACGACGCGCACGGCGCCGTCGGCCAGGATCGTCACGTCGATGGTGTCTGCGTGGCCGGCCAGGGCTTCGTCGACCGAGTTGTCGACGACCTCCTGCACCATGTGGTGCAGACCGCGCTCGCCGGTCGAGCCGATGTACATGCCAGGGCGCTTGCGCACGGCATCCAGGCCTTCGAGGACCTGGATGTTGCTGGCGGTGTACTGGTTGTTCTCGTTGGGGTTGCCGGAATCGGCCACGAAGCGCCCTTTCTGGCACAGCACAAGCCGTTCTCCGGGCATACGGGAGCGGCTGCGTCGTTCGACATGTTCCGCAGGGTGGCGGGATTGTCTCCCAGTCTACCGGTAGCGCCGACAGTCATGGGGGTTTGCCGGTGCCTGAGTCCGCATGTGCCGCCCTGAGCGGGAGCGAGACGACTCCCCATATCCGGACAGGGGCTTCAGAGCCCTCTGACGGCCACCCAGCGCTTCGACCCGTAGCGCGGTGTGGGCACGCGCGCCGCCCCGTTGTGGGCATGCGTTCCGCAGGACGTGGGGGTCCCCCGGACGGAGTCTGGGGGAGGGTGGGCACAACGCCCACGCGCACGGCGCCCTTCGGCTGTGACCCGCACCACCGGAACCGCTCAGCGACCGCGCGCCACAAGGTCCCGCCCCCAGAAAACCCAGGCCGCCCGGCGCCCTAGCCGTACGTGTCGCCCGGCCCCACGGACCCCGGCGCCCGCAACGGCCCGTACCCCCGCCGCGGTGCCCCCGGCCCGAGCACCTTGATCACCCGCACCGTCCCGTGCCCCAGGTCCTCGTTGAGCCGCGCGACGAGCCGCGGTGCGAGCAGCCGCAGCTGCGTGGCCCAGGCCGTCGAGTCACACTGCACCGTCAGCACCCGCGCGTCCGGCTCGTCGTCGAACTTCACCGGTACGCAGTGGTTCGCCAGGTCCTCGCCGACGATCTGCGGCCAGCGGCCCATGACCCCGCCGACCGCCGCCGGCGTCTCCCAGCCCCGCTCGGTGATGAGCCGGTTGATCGCGGCGCCGAGCGCCATCGGGTCGCGCCCGTCGGCGCGCGCGCCGGAGCGCAGTCCGCCCCCGCGCCGGGCCTGCTTCTTCTGCTGGGCGGCCGCGCCCTTGGCCTTCGCCTGTTCCTTGGCGGCGCGCAGCGCGACCCGCGCGAGATCCACACCCGAGGGTTCGGGAACGGAAGGCCTGTCCACAGGCTGGGGAAGGTTTTCCTCGCTCATACCCGCTCCACCGACCCTCCGGCCACCTCGTACCGCGTCCCCGCGAGGACCCCCGGCACGTCGTCGTCCACCGCGGCCGTCACGAGGACCTGCTCGCCGCCCGCCACCAGCTCCGCGAGCCGCTCGCGCCGCCGCGCGTCCAGCTCGGCGAAGACGTCGTCGAGGACGAGGACGGGCTCGTTGCCCTCGGACCGCAGCAGGTCGTACGAGGCGAGCCGCAGCGCGAGCGCGTACGACCAGGACTCGCCATGGCTGGCGTACCCCTTCGCCGGCAGCTCGCCGAGCTTGAGCAGCAGCTCGTCGCGGTGGGGTCCGACCAGCGTGACGCCCCGCTCGATCTCCTGCTTGCGCACCTCGGCGAGCGCGGCCATCAGCTGCTCGTACAGCTCCTCGCGGGTGTGCCCGGTGCCCGGCGCGGAGGGCCGGTACTCCAGCAGAATCGGTCCGCCACCGGGCGCGAGCTGCTCGTACGCCTTGTCCGCGAGCGGCTGCAGTACGGCGATCAGATCGAGCCGCTGGGCGAGCAGCTCGGCCCCGGCCCGCGCCAGATGCTGGTCCCAGACGTCGAGTGTGGACAGGTCCATGCCGCGGCCGCCGTGCCGGCGTGCCATCGCCGCCGACTTCAGGAGCGTGTTGCGCTGCTTGAGCACGCGCTCGTAGTCGGAGCGCACGCCCGCCATGCGCGGCGTTCGCGCCGTGATCAGCTCGTCGAGGAAGCGCCGGCGCTCGCCGGGGTCGCCCTTCACCAGGGCGAGGTCCTCGGGCGCGAACAGCACCGTCCGTACGATTCCGAGCACATCACGCGGTCTGACCTGCGAGGACCTGTTGATACGGGCACGGTTGGCCCGGCCCGGATTGAGCTCCAGCTCGATCAGCTGGGAACGCTCGCCCTGGGTGACGGCGGCGCGGATGACCGCGCGCTCGGCCCCCATCCGGACGAGCGGGGCGTCGGAGGCGACGCGGTGGCTGGAGAGGGTCGCGAGATAGCCGACGGCCTCGACCAGGTTGGTCTTGCCCTGGCCGTTGGCGCCCACGAAAGCGGTGACGCCCGGGTCGAGCGGGACCTCGACCCGGGCGTACGAGCGGAAGTCGGCCAGCGACAGATGCGTGACGTGCATGGTGGGCGCCGACCTTCTTCCCCCGGCGGCTGTGCACCGCGGGGTGCACAGCCTGTGGATTACTTCTTCGTCTCGACCGCGTGGCCACCGAACTGGTTGCGCAGCGCGGCGATCATCTTCATCTGCGGGGAGTCGTCCTGCCGCGACGCGAACCGCGCGAACAGCGACGCGGTGATCGCCGGCAGCGGTACGGCGTTGTCGATGGCGGCCTCGACGGTCCACCGGCCCTCGCCGGAGTCCGACGCGTAGCCGCGCAGCTGGTCCAGGTGCTCGTCCTCGTCCAGCGCGTTCACCGCGAGGTCCAGCAGCCAGGAACGGATGACCGTGCCCTCCTGCCAGGAGCGGAAGACCTCGCGCACGTCGGTGACGGAGTCGACCTTCTCCAGGAGCTCCCAGCCCTCGGCGTAGGCCTGCATCATCGCGTACTCGATGCCGTTGTGGACCATCTTCGCGAAGTGGCCGGCGCCGACCTTGCCCGCGTGGACCGAGCCGAACTCGCCCTCGGGCTTGAGCGCGTCGAAGATCGGCTGGACCTTCGCCACGTCCTCGGCGGAACCGCCGTACATCAGCGCGTAGCCGTTCTCCAGGCCCCAGACACCGCCGGAGACACCGCAGTCGACGAAGCCGATGCCCTTGGCCGCCAGCTCCTCGGCGTGCTTCTCGTCGTCCGTCCAGCGGGAGTTGCCGCCGTCCACGACGATGTCGCCGGGGGAGAGCAGATCGGCCAGCTCGTCGATGGTCGACTGGGTCGCGGCACCGGCCGGAACCATGACCCACACGACGCGGGGCCCCTTGAGCTTGCCCACAAGCTCCTCGAGGCTGTGGACATCGGCGAGGTCCGGATTGCGGTCGTATCCGATGACGGTGTGGCCTGCGCGGCGAATGCGCTCACGCATGTTGCCGCCCATCTTGCCGAGACCGACGAGACCGAGCTCCATCAGAGATTCCTTAAGCGTCGTGTGCGGTTTACCCGGGTCCGAGCCTACGCCGGGACCCGGGTGCACACCTGTGGGGTCAGCCGCTCAGGCGACGCCCCGAATCAGGGCGTCAGCCGCTGAGGCGCACCGGCATTCTGCGGCTTCCCGGGGGCGACCCCCGGACCCCCGGCACGGACTGCCAGGCGTCAGCCGCTGAGGCGCACCGGCATGATCAGGTACTTGTAGGCCTCGTCCGCCTCCGCGTCCACGGCCGGCTTGCCGCTCAGGAGCGCCGGCTTGGTGGAGGTCGTGAAGGAGAGCTGGGCGACCGGGGAGTCGATCGCGCTCAGGCCGTCGAGCAGGAAGGTCGGGTTGAAGGCGATCGAGATGTCGTCGCCCTCCAGCTGCGCGTCGACGCGCTCCACAGCCTGTGCGTCGTCACTGGAGCCGGCCTCCAGGATCAGCACGCCCTGCTCGAAGCTCAGCCGGACCGGGGTGTTGCGCTCGGCCACCAGGGCCACACGCTTGACGGCCTCGACGAACGGCGCGGTCTCGATCACCGCGACCGAGTTGAACTCGGTGGGGAAGAGCGTCCGGTACTTCGGCAGGTCGCCCTCGAGCAGGCGGGTGGTGGTGCGGCGGCCCGCGCCCTCGAAGCCGATGAGGCCCTCGCCCTTGCCGGAGCCCGAGAGCGCCAGGGTGACCGTGTCGCCGCTCGTGAGCGCCTTGGCGGTGTCCAGGAGGGTCTTCGCGGGCACCAGGGCGACCGCGGAGGCGTCCGGGGACTCCGGCTTCCACAGGAACTCGCGGACCGCGAAGCGGTAGCGGTCGGTGGAGGCCAGGGTGACCGTGTCGCCCTCGATCTCGATGCGCACACCGGTGAGCACGGGCAGCGTGTCGTCACGGCCGGCGGCGATCGCCACCTGCGCGGCGGCGGAGGCGAAGACCTCACCGGGGACGGTGCCGGTCGCGGTGGGCATCTCCGGCAGCGCCGGGTACTCCTCCACAGGCAGGGTGTGGAGGGTGAAGCGGGAGGAGCCGCAGACCACGGTCGCCCGTACACCGTCTGTGGAAATCTCCACCGGCCGGTTGGGGAGGGCGCGGCAGATGTCGGCGAGCAGTCGGCCGGAGACCAGGACGGTGCCGTCCTCCTCGACCTCCGCCTCGACGGAGACACGGGCCGAGACCTCGTAGTCGAAGCTCGAGAAGCTCAGCGCGCCGTCCTCGGCCTTCAGCAGAAGGCCCGCGAGTACGGGCGCCGGCGGACGGGCCGGGAGGCTGCGGGCCACCCAGGCCACCGCCTCGGCAAGTACGTCGCGCTCCACCCGGATCTTCACCGGAACCGCCTCCTGCTTGTTGCTGGCTCTTCGTCGACTGCGGGAACCAGTCTGACGTACGCCGCCGACACTCGGTGCTGCTCGGGGTCAAGTCGCGACAAGAGCGCGTCGGAGCTCCGGCGCCGAGTTGTGCACAGGCCCCACTTCGAAGCGGATTCCTAGCTAACTCTAAGTGGGAGTAGTAGTAGGGCCTGTGGAAACGGTGGATAACGTCGTTTTCGCAGGTCAGGCCCGGTTTTTTGTCCACTGCGCCTGTGGGTGGAGGCGGTGGACAACTGGGGTTCTCTGTGGACACCCGAAAGTTCTGCACACCCGATACACAGGCCATGGGGAGTTCTCCCCAGCGCTGTCCCCAGCTTTACCCACGTTCCCCACAGCCCAACCGTCCTCCTTGGTGTGACGGCTTTCACTCGACGCGGTGAGAGGGGGCGATTCGTTGCCGAACAGTGGACAGGGGTGTGGAGAAGCTGTGGGCAACGGACCCTGCCCTGTGGGCAGCCGGTGGACAACCTTCGGGACCCCCTGTGGACGAAAGTTCTGTCCACAGCCTGTGGAGATCTTTTACCAACAATTCCACAAGGGTCTGACCTGGGGTGATGATCTGTCAGCAGTCCGGCCTGTGGACACAATCCGGATAACTCGACAGTCCCCACCCTGTGGACGGGAGATCATCCCCCAATCTGTGGAGAACCCGCCACCGGAACGGAGTAATCGAACAGCCCGTCCCCCGGACGAGGTCCCGGGAGGGCTTCGGGAAGGTTCGAGGTGGGCTCCGGGTGGGCTCTTCGACGCCTCCCGGGGGGTTCGGGAAGGGCTCCGGAAGGTCCCCGAGCCGGCCTTACGACGGTTTCAGGAGAAGTTCAGGAGGCCCTGGGGAACGCCGAAGGGCGCCCCGGGAGGTGTCCCGGAGCGCCCTTCGGAAGCCGGCTGCGGCCGTCCGTCAGCCGTTCTTGATGCGGTTGGTGAGTTCGGTGACCTGGTTGTAGATGGAGCGCCGCTCCGCCATCAGCGCGCGGATCTTCCGGTCCGCGTGCATCACCGTCGTATGGTCACGGCCGCCGAACTGCGCGCCGATCTTCGGCAGCGACAGGTCCGTGAGCTCGCGGCACAGATACATGGCGATCTGCCGGGCCGTCACCAGGACGCGGCTGCGCGAGGATCCGCAGAGGTCCTCCACCGTCAGACCGAAGTAGTCCGCCGTGGCCGCCATGATCGCCGGTGCCGTGATCTCCGGCGACGAGTCCTCGCCACCCGGGATCAGGTCCTTGAGGACGATCTCGGTGAGCCCGAGGTCCACCGGCTGGCGGTTGAGGCTCGCGAAGGCCGTCACCCGGATCAGCGCGCCCTCCAGCTCACGGATGTTCCGCGAGATCCGGGACGCGATGAACTCCAGCACCTCCGGCGGGGCGTTGAGCTGCTCCTGCACCGCCTTCTTGCGGAGGATCGCGATACGCGTCTCCAGCTCCGGCGGCTGCACATCGGTGGTGAGGCCCCACTCGAAGCGGTTGCGGAGCCGGTCCTCCAGCGTCACCAGCTGCTTGGGCGGCCGGTCCGAGGAGAGCACGATCTGCTTGTTCGCGTTGTGCAGGGTGTTGAACGTGTGGAAGAACTCCTCCTGCGTCGACTCCTTGCTCGCGAGGAACTGGATGTCGTCGACGAGCAGGATGTCCACATCGCGGTAGCGCTTGCGGAAGGCGTCACCCTTGCCGTCGCGGATCGAGTTGATGAACTCGTTCGTGAACTCCTCGGAGCTCACGTACCGCACGCGCGTGCCCGGGTAGAGGCTCCGCGCGTAGTGTCCGATCGCGTGCAGCAGGTGCGTCTTGCCGAGCCCCGACTCCCCGTAGATGAAGAGCGGGTTGTACGCCTTCGCCGGCGCCTCGGCCACCGCGACCGCGGCCGCGTGCGCGAAGCGGTTCGAGGAACCGATGACGAAGGTGTCGAAGAGGTACTTGGGGTTCAGCCGCGCGTGCTGTTCACCGGGAGCGCCGGAGCCCTGCGCGGAGGAGGAACCGTGGCCGCCGCCGCCCGGGCCACCGCCCGGCCGGGGACCGGGACGGGCGCCGTGGTTCTGCGGGTCGGGCAGCTCGGCGCGCTCGGGCCGCTGCTGCTCGTAGCCACGGGGCGGCTCGTCGTAGCGCGACTGCCGGGGCTGCTCGGGACCGGTGTACGGAGCCCGCTCCTGGTAGCCGCCCAGCCGGGGCTGCTGCCAGGACAGGTCCTCCTGGGTGCGCGGCCAGGCGCCGGGGTCGGGGCGCTGCTGCGGGTAGTCCGGGTAGGCCGGGCGTGCGGTGGGCAGGCCGTCGTCGGGCATCGGTCGGTGACCGTAGCCGTCGTACTTCTCGTACGGCTCGGGCTGCTGGCGCTCGTCGTAGCGGGACTGCGGGGGCTGCTGCATCGGGGGCGCCGGCGGAGTCGGTTCGCCGACCGAGTCGTCGACGGTGATCGCGATCCGGATCGGGCGGCCGCACTCACGGCTGAGGGTCTCGCTGATCAGCGGGGCGAGCCGGCCCTCGAGGACGCGCTTGCCCCACTCGTTGGGCACGGCGAGCAGCGCCGTGTCGGCGACCAGGGCCAGAGGCTGGCAGCGCTCGATCCACTGCTTGTCCTTGGGCTCGATCCCCTGCTGGCCCTCTGCGAGGAGATGCTCGAGGACGCGTGGCCACACTGCGGCAAGATCGGCAGGTACGTCAGCCACAGGGCACGCTTTCTCGCAGGTCCCACGATGGTGTGGTTCTCGGGGACGGTGGGTCGATGTCCGTGCGGACGGACCCGTGAGGACAGTAAGGACAGAACGGAAAAGATTGTGGAGTCCATCCACGGTAGTCGCGGCGGCTGACGTGGTTCAAGTTGTTGTCCACAGCCTGTGCACAATGGGAGGTGGCGACAGGTCGGTTTGACCGGATGGCGTAGCCGCGCGTACCGTGACCAGGTCGAGTTGTCGATGGCTGCTGCCGCCTGCCTCCGATGGGCAAAGATCACGGTTTTTGAACGTGTAGCGGTGCACTCGGGCGTATTGCGAGCTACTCGTGGGCGCACGGTGACAGCCAGGCGATGTCCCGCCATCTACGAATCATTTCTGGAGCCCCCGAGTGAGCAAGCGCACCTTCCAGCCGAACAACCGTCGTCGCGCCAAGACCCACGGCTTCCGCCTGCGGATGCGTACGCGTGCCGGTCGAGCCATCCTTGCGAACCGCCGTTCCAAGGGTCGCTCTGAGCTGTCCGCCTGATCTGCTTAACAGGTCATGACGTGCTGCCTACCGAGAATCGGCTGAGGCGGCGCGAGGACTTCGCAATCGCGGTACGCCGAGGGCGTCGGGCCGGTCGCCCGCTCCTCGTCGTCCACCTACGCAGCGGTGCAACGAACCCGCACGCGCCTGGGGAGAGCGCTCCCCCGGCACGTGCGGGTTTCGTCGTGAGCAAGGCCGTGGGTGTTGCGGTCGTACGCAACCAGGTGAAGCGACGTCTGCGCCATCTCGTCCGCGACCGGCTCGCCGAGCTGCCCCCCGGTAGCCTGGTGGTCGTACGGGCGTTGCCCGGAGCCGGCGACGCCGATCACGCACAGCTGGCCCGAGACCTGGACGCCGCTCTCCAGCGGCTGCTGGGAGGGGGCACGCGATGAAGTACCCGCTGCTGGCTCTCATCAAGCTGTACCAGTGGACGATCAGCCCGCTTCTCGGGCCCGTCTGCCGGTACTACCCGTCGTGTTCCCACTACGGATTCACGGCCATCGACCGGCATGGCGCGATCAAGGGCACAGCCCTGACCGCCTGGCGCATCCTGCGGTGCAACCCGTGGTCGCCCGGCGGCGTGGACCATGTCCCCGCGCGTAAGCGCCCCCGCTGGCACGAAATGCTGAGGAACGCGCTGCGCGGCGACAAGGGCGGGTCCACCGCCGAGACGAGCCCGGCCGCAGAGACCTCGCCCAATGCTCAAGGAGCCTGATTAGTGGACACGATTGCCAGTCTGTTCAGCTTCATCACCTGGCCCGTTTCCTGGGTCATCGTCCAGTTCCACAAGGTGTACGGGGCGATCTTCGGCCCTGACACCGGCTGGGCCTGGGGCTTGTCGATCGTGTCCCTTGTGGTGCTGATCCGTATCTGTCTGATCCCGCTGTTCGTCAAGCAGATCAAGTCGACGCGGAACATGCAGGCGCTCCAGCCGAAGATGAAGGCGATCCAGGAGCGCTACAAGAGCGACAAGCAGCGTCAGTCCGAAGAGATGATGAAGCTGTACAAGGAGACGGGTACCAACCCGCTCTCCTCGTGCCTTCCCATCCTTGCCCAGTCGCCGTTCTTCTTCGCCCTGTACCACGTGCTGTCCGGCATCGCCTCGGGCAAGGAGATCGGGGTCATCGACGGCCCGCTGCTGGCCAGCGCCCGTCAGGCACACATCTTCGGTGCCCCGCTCGCGTCGAAGTTCACGGACAGTGCCGCTGAGGTCGCCGCGCTCGACGCCTCGCTGACCTCGGTCCGCATCGTCACCGCGATCATGATCGTCATGATGTCGGCCTCGCAGTTCTTCACTCAGCGCCAGCTGATGATGAAGAACGTCGACCTCTCGGTGAAGACCCCGTACATGCAGCAGCAGAAGATGCTCATGTACATCTTCCCGGTGATCTTCGCCGTCATGGGCATCAACTTCCCCGTCGGTGTCCTCGTCTACTGGCTGACCACCAACGTGTGGACCATGGGCCAGCAGATGTACGTGATCAACCAGAACCCGACCCCGGGCAGCAAGGCGCAGGACTCCTACCTCCAGCGTCTGCTGAAGAGCGTCACGCAGCACGGTGAGGTTCGCGGCCGTCGCCGGAAGAACATCGTCAAGGTGATCGTCGCCAAGGGCAGCGACCGCAACGAGAACGAGCGCCGCTTCTTCGCGGGCCTGTCCAAGGCCGGCTTCGCCGCCCAGGCCGACGGCACCGTGATCAAGGGCGACACGCTCGTGGCCGAGGCCGAGGGCGGTCCCGCCGCCAGGCGCCAGCAGCCGAAGCGCCAGACCAAGGCCCAGCGCCAGGCCGCCGCGGCCCAGCACGCCACGGCGAAGGACACCGAGGAAGCTTCCGAGCCGGCCGCCGAAGAGGCGCCGACCACCTCGCTCGAGAAGAAGTCCCAGGGTTCGGCCAAGGCCGACGCCAAGGATGAGCCCAAGGACGAGGCTCAGGGCGAGGGCGAGGCGCAGGGCGACAAGCCCGCGCGTCCCAGCCGCGCCAACTCCGGAGGATCCCGTCAGGGCAAGTCCGGTCAGCGCAAGGGCCAGCAGCGGCCCAAGCACCCGTCCTCCAAGAAGTAAGCCTCGCCGAAGCAAGAAGGAGTCCATCCGTGACGGAAGGCACCACCTCCGCCGCCGCCGAGGGTGGCGACACCCTGACCCGCCTTGAGCAGGAGGGTGAGATCGCGGCCGACTACCTCGAGGGTCTGCTCGACATCGCCGACCTCGACGGCGACATCGACATGGACGTCGAGGCGGACCGGGCCGCGGTCTCGATCATCAGCGACTCGGCGCGTGAGCTGCAGAAGCTCGTGGGCCGCGACGGTGAGGTCCTGGAGGCTCTCCAGGAGCTGACCCGGCTGGCCGTGCACCGGGAGACCGGTGACCGCAGCCGTCTGATGCTCGACATCGCCGGCTTCCGCGCCAAGAAGCGTGCCGAGCTCGCCGAGCTGGGCGCCAAGGCCGCGGTCGAGGTGAAGTCCACCGGCCAGCCGGTCAAGCTGGACCCGATGACGCCGTTCGAGCGCAAGGTCGTGCACGACGCGATCGCCGCCGCCGGTCTGCGCAGCGAGTCCGAGGGCGAGGAGCCGCAGCGCTTCGTCGTTGTTCTCCCGGCCTGAACCCTCACGTAGTGTCGGCCCCGTCTGTTCGCAGGCGGGGCCGATCTTTGTCAGCCTGATAGTCAGCCACCACAGTGCGCTCGCACACGATGCGTGCGGTACGGAAGGACGGTTCCCGTGACGGAGGAAGCGGCGGAGCTCCCCGAGGCTCCGGAGCAGGCGCGGACAGTCTTCGGTGAGTACTTCCCGGAGGCCGTGCGGTACGCGGAGCTCCTCGCGGACGCGGGTGTGAAGCGGGGGCTGATCGGCCCGCGTGAGGTCCCGCGGCTGTGGGAACGCCACCTGCTGAACTGCGCCGTGCTCTCCGAGGTCGTCCCCGAGGGAGTCACCGTCTGCGATGTGGGCTCGGGCGCCGGTCTTCCCGGCATCCCTCTGGCCCTGGTTCGCCCCGACCTGAAGATCACGCTCCTGGAGCCGCTTCTTCGCCGGACGAACTTCCTCCAGGAGGTTGTCGAGCTGCTCGGCCTCGACCATGTGACCGTGGTCCGGGGACGGGCGGAGGAGATGCTCGGCAAGATCACGCCCGTGCACGTGGTGACGGCTCGCGCGGTGGCGCCGCTCGACCGGCTGGCCGGCTGGGGAGTCCCCCTGCTGCGTCCGTACGGGGAGATGCTGGCGCTCAAGGGCGACACCGCGGAGGAGGAGATCCTCGGTGCGCGCGCCGCGCTCTCGCGCCTCGGTGTGGTGGAGACCTCCGTGATGCACGTGGGTGAGGGGATCGTCGATCCGCTGTCCACGGTCGTCCGGGTGGAGGTCGGAGAGAGCCCGGGTGGTGTGCGGTTCGCGGCCAAGCGGGCCAAGGCCGCCCGAACGAGCAAGACCCGTCGACGCCGCTGAGCGTCGCATACGTACCATTTCGGAGTGTCGAACGGTCCCGGCCGGGCAGCAGGGGCATGGTGTTTCACGTGAAACGTCGCTCACTGCTGCAGGGGATCATCAGCCGCGGTCGCGCGGCTGCCGCGCCCCGGGACCGTAGACCCCGCGTGAACCCACCCGCGAGGGTTACGGAGATGTCCACAGAGGTGGATTCACCCACAGAACCACCGGTCTCGCTGGTTCACGACCCCGAAAGCATGGCAGGCTCTCCCCATCGCGAGCCTGAAGCCGAGGAGAGTGAATCCTTGCGGTCCGACGCCAACATCGCGGGACCGATGACCGATCCGGTCCCCGGTCCCCGAACCGAATCGGTGGGGGAGGATGTTTCACGTGAAACACCGCCCCCGATGGACGACACCCCCATTGGTCGTGCTGCCCAGCTGGCAGTAGAGGCCTTGGGTCGTGCCGGTGAGGGACTTCCCCGCCCGGCGCAGACTCGCGTGATGGTGGTCGCCAATCAGAAGGGCGGCGTGGGCAAGACGACCACGACGGTCAACCTTGCCGCGTCCCTCGCCCTGCACGGTGCCCGGGTCCTGGTCATCGACCTCGACCCGCAGGGCAACGCCTCCACGGCGCTCGGCATCGACCACCACGCCGAGGTCCCCTCGATCTATGACGTCCTCGTGGACAGCAGGCCGCTCTCCGAAGTGGTGCAGCCCGTCATGGACGTCGAGGGTCTCTTCTGTGCCCCCGCCACCATCGACCTGGCCGGCGCGGAGATCGAGCTGGTGTCGCTGGTGGCTCGTGAGAGCCGCCTGCAGCGGGCGATCCAGGCCTACGAGCAGCCGCTCGACTACATCCTGATCGACTGCCCGCCCTCGCTCGGCCTCCTCACGGTCAACGCCATGGTGGCCGGAGCCGAGGTGCTGATCCCGATCCAGTGCGAGTACTACGCACTGGAGGGGCTCGGACAGCTCCTGCGGAACGTCGACCTGGTGCGCGGGCACCTCAACCCCGCGCTCCATGTCTCGACGATCCTGCTCACCATGTACGACGGCCGTACGAGGCTCGCCTCCCAGGTCGCCGACGAGGTGCGCACCCACTTCGCCGAGGAGGTGCTGCGGACCAGCATCCCGAGGTCCGTCCGCATCTCGGAGGCACCGAGCTACGGGCAGACGGTCCTCACCTACGACCCGGGCTCCAGCGGCGCCCTGTCGTATCTCGAAGCGGCCCGTGAGATCGCCCTGCGGGGGGCTGCCGTGCACTACGACCCGCAGCACGCCCATGTAGGGCACCAGAACCACCAGCGCAGCATGTCGGAGGGGATCCAGTGAGTGAGCGACGTAGGGGACTGGGGCGTGGGCTCGGTGCGCTGATCCCCGCTGCTCCCCAGGAACGGCAGGCGTCGACGGGTGGCGTGGGCGTGGCCGCACCCGGTGCGGCCCCGGCCATGCCCTCGGACCGAGGGGTGGCGGCCGCGAAGCTGGCGACGCTGCCGCAGAGTGCGCAGTCGCCGGAGTCGGCGCGGTCGTGGAACGAAGCCGAGCCGGTGGTCCGGCCCGAGCCTCCGGCGGGGGCCTACTTCACCGAGCTTCCGCTCGACGCCATCGTGCCCAACCGGCACCAGCCGCGTGAGGTCTTCGACGAGGACGCCCTGGCGGAACTCGTCGTCTCCATCAAGGAGGTCGGCCTCCTCCAGCCCGTGGTCGTGCGCACGCTCGATGCCGAGCGCTTTGAGCTCGTCATGGGTGAGCGGCGCCTTCGGGCCTCCAAGGAAGCGGGTCTTGAGCGGATCCCGGCGATCGTCCGGGACACCGACGACGAGAAGATGCTCCTGGACGCCCTCCTGGAGAACCTCCACCGTGCCCAGCTGAACGCGATCGAAGAGGCTCACGCCTACGAGCAGTTGCTCAAGGACTTCGGCTGCACCCATGACCAGCTCGCGGAGCGGATCGGGCGCTCCCGCCCGCAGATCTCCAACACGCTGCGACTGCTGCGTCTCTCCCCGCCGGTACAGCGAAGGGTGGCCGCCGGAGTGCTCTCCGCCGGCCACGCGCGGGCGTTGCTCGGTGTGGAGGACCCGGAGTCCCAGGACAAGCTGGCGTACCGGATCGTGTCCGAAGGTCTCTCGGTGCGTACCGTCGAGGAGATCGTGAGCCTCATGGGCTCCGAGGAGCCCGTCGGTGCGGTCAAGCCGACGAAGCCGCGAGCCGGTGGCCGTGTCTCGCCCGCGCTCACGGATCTCGCCTCCCGTCTTTCGGACCGCTTCGAGACCCGGGTGAAGGTCGACCTCGGGCAGAAGAAGGGCAAGATCGTCGTCGAGTTCGCCTCGGTGGAGGATCTGGACCGGATCCTGGCGACCCTGGCTCCCGGCGAGGGTCGGGTCATGGACCAGAAGAACGCCGAGAAGGGCGCGGAGGGCTGAGGCCGTTCGCTGTCTGAGGCCGCCCAGGGCGGGTCGTGCTCCGGTCTTCGCCGGAACGCGGCCCGCCCTTTGCCTGTGAGCGGTGTCGTCCCGATCGCCCGATCGATACGATTCCAGGAGGCGTATCCGTGCTCGGTGGCGAGGGAAGTGAGGAGCGGCCGTGGGGCGTCGGCTCGTACCGCTCACGCTGGACAACCTTCCGGACCTGCCCAAGCGGTGTCGTTCCTGTGTGTTCTGGGAACTCGACCAGGTCAGCGGTGAAGCCGCGGTCCGGTCGGGGCGCTCGGAGCTGGAGAAGGAAGCCTGGATCTCGGGCGTTCTCCTGGAGTGGGGGTCCTGCGGCCGGGTGGTCTACGTCGACGACGTGCCGGTCGGCTACGTCCTCTACGCTCCCCCGGCCTATGTGCCGCGTTCCACGGCCTTTCCGACGAGCCCGGTGGCGGCAGACGCCGCGCAGTTGATGACGGCCTGGATCATGCCCGGCTATCAGGGGCAGGGGCTGGGCCGGATGGTCGTACAGACCGTGGCCAAGGATCTGCTGCGGAGGGGCTTCAAGGCCATCGAGGCGTTCGGGGACGCCCGGTGGAAGGAGCCGGCCTGTGTGCTGCCGGCCGATCACCTGCTGGCGGTGGGCTTCAAGACGGTGCGGCCGCACCCGGCCTTCCCAAGGATGAGGCTGGAACTTCGGACGACGCTCTCCTGGAAGGAGGACGTCGAGATGGCCCTTGACCGGCTCCTCGGCGCCGTCCAGAAGGACCCCGTCCTGAGACCGCTGTAGCGTCGGGACACGAGAACGGCCCGCCCCCGGAAGAGGGCGGGCCGTTCCTGTTTCACGTGAAACACCGCTGCTGCTGTTTCACGGTTTCACGTGAAACAGAGAGGGAGCATCAGGCCTTGGTCGGCTCGACGAACGCCTCGAGGTCGCGCAGGATGGCGGCCTTCGGCTTGGCACCGACGATCGTCTTCACGACCTCGCCGCCCTGGTAGACGTTCAGCGTCGGGATGGACATGACGCCGTACTTGGCAGCCGTGGCCGGGTTCTCGTCGATGTTGAGCTTCACGATCTCGATCTCGCCGTGCTCCGCGGCGATGGCCTCCAGCGACGGGGCGATCTGGCGGCACGGGCCGCACCACGCCGCCCAGAAGTCCACCAGAACGGGCTTGTCGCTCTTGAGGACGTCCTCTTCGAAGGAAGCGTCGGTCACAGTCTTGAGGGCCACAGCGGCCTCCTTGATCTCGCGGGGTGTGGGGTGAGGAGAGACGGGGGTCAGACCGCGGGGGTCTCGGCCAGCTTCTCGCTGTCGGCGAGGGCGGCCAGGAAGCGCTCGGCGTCCAGCGCGGCGGAGCAGCCGGTGCCGGCGGCCGTGATGGCCTGACGGTAGGTGTGGTCGACGACATCGCCGGCGCCGAAGACACCCGTGAGGTTGGTACGCGTCGAGGGCGCCGCGACCTTGAGGTAGCCCTCCTCGTCGAGGTCCAGCTGGCCCTTGAAGAGCTCGGTGCGCGGGTCGTGGCCCACGGCGATGAAGAGGCCGGTGACGGGCAGCTGGCGGGTCTCACCGGTCTTCGTGTCGCGCAGGGTCAGGCCGCTGAGCTTCTGCTCGCCGTGGATCTCGGTGACCTCGCTGTCCCAGGCGAAGGAGATCTTCGGGTCGGCGAAGGCGCGCTCCTGCATGGCCTTCGAGGCACGCAGGCTGTCCCGGCGGTGGACGATCGTGACCGTCTTGGCGAAGCGCGAGAGGAAGGTGGCCTCCTCGATCGCGGTGTCGCCGCCGCCGACGACGGCGATGTCCTGGTCCTTGAAGAAGAACCCGTCGCAGGTGGCGCACCAGGAGACACCGCGGCCGGAGAGAGCGTCCTCGTTCGGGAGGCCGAGCTTGCGGTGCTGGGAGCCGGTGGTGACGATGACGGCCTTGGCGCGGTGCACGGTGCCGGCGGTGTCGGTGACGGTCTTGATGTCACCGCTCAGATCCACGGCGATGACATCGTCGGGGACGAGCTCGGCGCCGAAGCGCTCGGCCTGGGCCCGCATGTTGTCCATCAGGTCCGGGCCCATGATGCCGTCACGGAAGCCGGGGAAGTTCTCGACCTCGGTCGTGTTCATGAGTGCGCCACCCGCGGTGACGGCACCTTCGAAGACCAGGGGGTTCAGCGACGCTCGGGCGGTGTAGAGCGCAGCGGTGTAACCCGCGGGCCCGGAGCCGATAATGATCACGTTACGGACGTCGCTCACGGGTTTCTTCCTCGTCTCTGCAGACTGCCACTGCCTACGGGGGCGGTTGTCTCGGTCACTCTCACCCCACCCAACGGATCCTAAGGGGCGTACATTCCCGAAACCGCCGCGCGGCACCGTGGCCGGACGGGGAGAGAGGTCAGGAGCGGGGGTACGTCTCGCTGAACAGGAGATCGGCGGCCGGGCTTCCGCTCCCGGTCGTGCGGTCCGCGCAGGAGGCGTCGAGCACATAGGCCTGGACCCGGGTGCTGTCCGCGGGGTCGGGGAGGACCAGCAGATAGGCGGGCGATCCCCGGTACTCACCCCGCTCGTGCTCCAGCACCGCGTCGGAGCGGCCGGTGCCGGCCAGGACGCAGCCGGGGACGGCGGTGTCCCTGTTCCGCTGGGGGGCCTCGGGCTCGGCCTCGGCGGACATGGATTCCGGGGCGATGCCACGGGGAGTCTGGGCCGCGTCGCCCTCGGCCAGGAGCTGGTGGACCCGGTCCTCGACCGGAGAGCCGGAGAAGGGGCTCAGGGCCGCCCCGGCGGCGGTGTCGGCCTTCTTGGTGTCGGTCGCGTCACCACCGGCGGTCAGGTTGCCCGCCTGGCTGAGGTACAGGCTGGTCCCGAGGACCACGGCTCCGAAGGCGGCGCCGAGCGTCGAGAGCAGCGCGATGCGACGGCGACGCGGCTTCCTGGAGCGGCCGGGCCCGGTGGCGGCGCTGGGACGACCGGAGGGGCGGTCCGCGGGGCGGTCCGTGACAGGAGCGGGAGAGACAGCGGGAGCCGTCTCGGCCGCGGCGCGCGATGTTTCACGTGAAACAGCGGTGTCGCTCTCCGGCGTGGTGGCGTTGAGGAGGGCTTCGGCGGCGAGGGCGGCATCGATCCGTCCGGCGATCTCCGCGGGCATGCGGGGCGGCCCGGGAAGAGTGCCGAGCAGCCCTCGGATCTCCTCCAGGGAGGACCGTACGTCCGCGCAGAGGGGACAGCCGTCCAGATGCCGGCGGACGGCGGCGGAGCGGGTCGGCGAGAGCAGCCCCTCGGTCAGATCGGAGATTTCCGAGACGTCCGGGTGCTGTGTGGTGTTGGCCCTGTCGGCCGTGGAAGTCACGTGCGCCCACCTCCGCCCTTCACAGCAGCTGGATCAGTCGGTCCGGTATCCGTCGGCCCCGGCACCGGTGGGACGGATGTCCCCGGCGTCCGGTTCCTTCCCCCATCGAGGGGCTGGTTACCCACAGTGTCGGCGCGCAGATGAGTGACCATCGGAAGCAGTCGTGCCCGCCCGCGCGCGCAGCGGCTCTTCACCGTGCCGGTGGGAACGCCGAGGATACGGGCCGCCTCCGCGACCGGGTATCCCTGCATGTCGACCAGGACGAGGGCGGCGCGCTGGTCCGAGGGCAGCGTGGCGAGAGCGGCCAGCAGCTCCCGGTGGAGGTCCTGGCGCTCGGCGGGGGCCTCGGCCGACTCGTGGGGTTCGAGGAGCTGCTCGAACCGGGCGGGGTCGTCGACGGACGAGGTCTTGCGGGAGGCGGTCTTGCGAGCGCGGTCGATACAGGCGTTCACCGTGATGCGGTGGAGCCAGGTTGTGACGGCCGACTGGCCCCGGAACGTGTGGGCGGCCCGGAAGGCAGAGATGAGGGCGTCCTGGACGGCGTCAGCGGCTTCCTCGCGGTCGCCGAGGGTCCGCAGGGCCACCGCCCACAGCCGATCGCGATGACGGCGCACGAGTTCCCCGAAGGCGTCCGGGTCTCCCGCGACATGGCGTGCCAGGAGTTCCCGGTCGTCGGTGGCGTCGTCTATCGGTCGGTCCAACGGTGAGCCCCCTCCCCTGCGGTCGTCAGCTCATGATCTTGATTTCGCTCAGCTTGCCGCGGAAGCCCCCGTCGTTGGAGGGAAGCTCCGTCAGCCAGACGAGAACGTAGCGGGTCGTGACGGGCTTCGTGGGCTTCAGCATCACCTGGCTGCCGGCACCGTCCGCCTGGGTGGTGTACGCGTCGGGCAGGGACGGCTCCGACGAGGCGTCCGAGGGCGCGGTGCGCAGTTCCACCGAGGTGTGGCCCACGAACGACAACTCGACCGAGCTGATCTTCTGGGCCTTGCCCAGGTCGAGCACGAGGCCCACGCCGGTCTTCAGATTGGCGAAGTCGGCGCCGTAGTAGTTCTCGGTGTACCAGAAGGTGCTGGGATCGCCGTCGAAGGCGAGATCTATGGCCTGGGGCTTCTCGGAGCCGTTCCCCAGCGGGTCGAAGTCGTGCGCCGACTCGATGGTGACGGGCTTGGGAGGCTCGGGCTTCTCGTCGGCCGTCGGTGACGTGACCGGAACTTCCTTCTGCGTGGAGTCCGGGGCGAGGAGACGGTTTGCGATCTGCCAGCTGCCGAGGCCCAGGGCGGCGATCAGGAGGGCCGAGACGGCCCACTTCAGCGCCTTGCCGGTACGGCTCTGCAGCGGGGGCGGCGGGACGACCACCGGCTGGGTGACCACCGGGCGCACCTGGGGACGCCCGTAGGTGCCCTGCTGGTACGTCGTGCGCTGGTACTCCGGCGGAGGGGTGAACTCCGGCTCTGGCGGCTTCACACGGGGCATCGCGGCCACGGCCTTGGCCAGCTCGTCCGGGGTCGTGCAGGGCGGCTCCTGGCGCGAGGCGGTGGCCCCGTCGTTGGCCAGGGCGCGCATGGCGATCTCGGAGAGGCCCCGGTGGACACCGGCGCGGACCTGGTCGGGCGGGAGCAGGCCGACGCCCTTGGGCAGGCCGGAGAGCCCGTAGGCGTCGCTGTCGTACGGCCAGCGCTGGGTGAGCGCGGCGTACAGGAGTGCGCCGATGGCCTCGGTGTCGCTGCGCTGCGGCCGCTCGGCGGTGATGCCGCGCAGGGCTGCGTTCACGGCCAGGCCACGGATCCGGTACTGGCCGGTGGAGCTGCGCAGGACGGCGCTCGGCGTCAGCCGGAGGTGGGCGAGGCCTTCGCGGTGGGCGGCGGCCATGGCCTGGGAGACCTGGCTGACGAGCTGGTAGGCGTCGTGGGGCTCCAGGGGGCCGGCCGCGAGCAGCGTGGTCAGCTCGGTGGAGTCGGGCAGCCACTCGTGCACGACGTACACGAGGTCGTTCTCCTCGACGGCGTCGAGGACCTGCACGAAGCGAGGGTCGCCGAGGAGGGCCGAGGAACGGGCCGCGGCCAGGACCGAACGGGCCCTGGGGTGGTCGGCGGGCAGCAGGTGGACCCCGACGGCACGCCGTAGTTTCTCGTCGACGGCACGCCAGCTGCTGAACCCGTCCAGACGGGTGACGCACTCCTCCAGCCGGTAGCGTCTGGCCAGCTTGTGGCCGCTGTGCAGCTCCGGAGCCGTGATGGAGGGCTGTTCGCCGCTCTGTCGTTCGACCGCCTTCTTGTCCGTGGTCTCGGCGGTCTGTTCCGCCGTCTTCTGCTTGTCCGCCACCCCGTCGGTCGCGGCCGTGTCCGCCTTGGCGGTCAGCGGGTCGTCACCGCTGTTGTCGGCCACGTCGACGGCAGCCGTGCTACGTTCCGCCACCGTCGTTCCTGCCTCCCCATCCGTTGCGCCACATCCAACAGCCAAGCCAATTGTGCCCACAGTCGGACGCTATGCACGACACGCGGTTCCCCCCGATGGTTGTGCGGGCCCGGCCGGTTCAGCGTCCCAGGCGTCCGCGCACCATCCCGACCAGGGTGTTCAGCTCCGCGATCCGCATGCGCTTGGCCGCGACGAAGAAGACACCGAGGAGCACCGCTCCACCGACGAACAGGGCGACGAGCGAGCCCAACGCGCCTTCTCCGAGGAGCTTCAGAAGGCCGAAGCCCACGGCGCCGGAGACGATCGCGGCGGGCACGGAGGCCATGCAGAGGCGCGCGTAGGTCCGCATCACGTGGGTGCCGTCCAGATCGCCTCCCAGCAGCTTGCGGAGGCGGCGCCAGGCGATTCCGACACCGACGGCGTAGGCGAGCCCGTACGAGCCGGCCATGCCGACGACGGCCCACTGGGCGGGCAGGACGACGTAACAGATCGCCGAGGCGGCCGCGTTGACGGCGGCGACGATGACCGTGTTGTAGAAGGGCGTCCGGGTGTCCTCGTAGGCGTAGAAGCCACGGAGCACGACGTACTGGACGGAGTAGGGAATCAGGCCCAGGCCGAAGGCCATCAGGATGAAGCCCATGCCTTGGGCGGCCTCGACGCCGCTGGAGGCGTAGAGCAGGGTGCACATCGGGACGCCGAGCGCCAGGAAGGCGAAGGAGACCGGGACGATCGCGACGGCCGAGTTGCGCAGCCCCTGCGAGATGTCGTCCCGGACGGCGCCCGGGTCGTTGTCGTGGGCGGCGCGGGAGATCCGCGGCAGCAGGGCGGCCATGACGGAGACCGTGATGATGGCCTGCGGCATGCCCCAGATCAGCTGGGCGTTCGAGTAGGCGAGGAAGCCGGCGCCGTTCCTCCCGGACTCCTCACCGGCCGCCGTGGCGAGCTGGGTGACGACCAGGACGCCCGCCTGGTTGGCGAGGACGAAGAGCACGGTCCACTTGGCGAGCTTGACCGTCTTGCCGAGCCCGTGGCCCTTCCAGTCGAAGCGGGGCCGGAACCGGAAGCCCGTCTCACGCAGGTAAGGGATCATCGCCAGAGCCTGGACGACGAGCCCGAGCAGGGTGCCGATGCCGAGCAGGCGGATGCCGTCGTCGGGGATGGTCTGCACACCCATGTGGGACTCGGCGGAGGTGCCGTAGACCCAGATGAACAGGCCGAAGGTGACGATCATGACGATGTTGTTGAGGGCCGGGGTCCACATCATCGCGCCGAACTTGCCGCGTGCGTTGAGGATCTGACCCATCACCACGTGCACGCCCATGAAGAAGATCGTGGGCAGGCAGTAGCGGGCGAACGTCACAGCCACACTGTTGGCCGCGGCGTCGTCGGCGATGGTGTTCGACATCAGCCGGATGAGCAGCGGCGCCGCGAAGACGGCGAGAAGCACGATCGCGCCGAGCGCCACCATGACCAGGGTGAGCAGACGGTTGGCGTAGGCCTCGCCGCCGTCCTCGTCGTTCTTCATCGAGCGGACGAGCTGCGGGACGAAGACCGAGTTGAGCCCGCCGCCGACGGTCAGGATGTAGATCATCGTCGGCAGGGTGTAGGCGATGGTGAAGGTGTCACCGAGCAGGGCGGCGCCGAGTGCGCCGGTGATCACCAGGCTGCGGACGAAGCCGGTGAGCCGGGACACCAGGGTGCCGGCGGCCATCACCGCGCTCGACTTCAGCAGCCCGGAGGCACGACCGGACTTCTTGGGGGCGGGGGCGGGCATGGGATCCGGCTCCGGGGCGGGCGGGGGCACCTGGCCGGGCGTCTGCTGGTCCCGGTAGAGGTGTGCGAAGGCGTCCGGCTCGGGCTCCTCCTCACCGGCCCGGGTCACCAGGTCGTCGACGCCGGTGAACTGGACGGTGCGCGCGTCGTCGCCGTACGGCAGGTGGCGCGAGGGACCCTCGGGTTCCGGCGCCGGGGTCTGCGCCCACACACGGGGGTCGGGAGCGTGGTGGGGCGCGGCCGGCTGCTGGTAGAGCGGCTGCGGCTCCTGGTACAGGCCGGGCGGGGGCGGCGGGTGCGCGGCGCGGTCGTAGAGCGCCTCGGTCACCGGGTCCTGCGCGGACAGGTCCTGGGCCCGGTACGGGTCATGGGTGAAGGCGTCCTGGACGTAGGGGTCCTGGGCGTACGGGTTCTGCTGGTAGGCGTCCTGGGCGTAGGGGTCGTGCCCCTGCGGGCCAGGGGCGGCCTGCTGCGGGGGCGGCACCGGCGGGTAGCCGGAGCCGGCGGGTGCCGCGGGCGTCTCACCGGACGGCGGGGTGCCGCCCGTGCCCTGGCCGCGGTCACCGTCGTACGGCGCGTTCATGGTTACCCCACCTCATCGTCCCCGGCCGACCGGCCACGACATCGCTCAACGGTCCACTTTCTCACCCGGGCCGGACGGGTCGCCGCTTTCGGGCCCGGTGTCCGGTGTCGGGTCACTCGGCTGCTCGGGTTCGCCCGTGTCGGGCTCCTCCGTCGGGGCCTCCGCCTCCTCCGGTGACGCCGGGTCCGGCTCCGTCCCGGGCTCCGTCTCCGGCTCCTCCGGCTCGGTGTCCGCCTTCGCCGCTTCGGCCTCGGCGTTCCGCGCGGCCACCCGCTTGCGCTGGCTGTACATCCGCACGCCGGCGAGGACGAGCAGGAGGACGCCGCCGGCGATCACGAGCATCACCGTGGCGGTGATCTCGGAGACCTTCACGGTGAACGTCATCGGCTGCCCGTAGGGGGTGCCGTCCTCGGTGTAGAGCTGGGCCGTCATCGGCACCTGGCCGTTGACGTTGGCGGAGGCGGAGAACTTCACCGACTGGCTGTGACCGCCGTTGATCCTCACCGGCAGCTCTTTGTACCTCTCGCCGCTCAGGTTGAGCCGGTTCTTGCTGCCGGAGGTGAGCCGCAGCACGAGGTGCACGTCCTGCAGCAGCTTGTTCTGGACGGTCACGGGGATCGTCGCGCTGCGACCGGAGAGGGTGAGGTCGGACTTGTCGACCAGCTGGACCCCCTCGGTGAGGGTCTGCAGATACTCCAGGACGTTGATCCGGTAGAGCGCCGCGGCTCTCGCCTGCCCCCGCCACGAGGTCGACATCTCGCGGTTGATCGCGTTGGTGAACGGGGGCACGACGCGGTACTGGGCGGTGAGGATGACCTTGAAGTCGTCCAGCTCGTCGCGGGTGGTCTTCATGTCCCGGAAGGCCTGGACCGGCAGCTCCCGGTCGCGCAGCTTCTTCGGGTACCGGGAGGTGCCGGGCACCGCCGTGGAGGCGTCCGGGTCCGGCTTGGCCGCGGCGGCCGCCAGGAGGTCGCTCGGCTGGCTCCACCGCTTGCCGGAGAGCCCCTGCAGGGCAGCCGCCATGGTCTGCGCCTGCGCCGCCGTCGGCACCCGCTGCGGGGCGACCACGATGCTGCGCTGGTCCTCCGGCTGTTCCAGGGTGATCGCGAGGGACTGGGAGAGGAACTCCTGGATCGCGAGCGTGGAGTTCTCCGCACGGACCATGTCGCCGTCGAACGTCGTGGACAGGAGCGCGTCGCTCACCACGGCCGTGGTGCTGCCGTCGCCGAGAGGGCGGGCCGCCGTGGCCGTGTACGAGAGATCGTCACGGACGCTGTCGCTGCGGGCGATCACCTTGTCGGCACCCGCCGAGGTCGCCACCGACACGATGGAGGGGTCGACGGCCCCGTCGACGGGCCAGGCGAAGTCGGTGGCGGGCTGGACGTGGAGGACGGTCTCGACCGTCGCCCCGGCGAGCGCGGTCGCCGACTGGAGGTGTCCCAGCGAGCCGGGAACGTCCTTGCCCCGGTGGGCCAGCGAGGCGAGGTCGGGGTCCGCGAAGGGAAGGGCGACGACCTTGTGGCCCTGGATCGCCTTCTCCAGCGAGTTCAGCCACCGCTCGGCGACGGCCTGGTTCTTGCCGGGGACGTGCAGGGTGCCGTCCTTGACGCGGTAGCCGTTCGCCATGGCGTCGACGGAGGCCAGCAGGTCCGGGTCGACCACCCAGGTGACCGGGAGGTCCTTGCCCAGCGAGACCAGCTCGTCGAGCCGCCCGCCCGGCTTCAGCTCGGCCGCCAGGGCGTCGTCCTCGAACACCGGGGTCTGCTGATCGTCGGTGGCCGTCTCCGCCGACACATGGGCCGCGGAGATCAACGGCCAGAGATAGGTGAGCTGGGTCTTCTTCTCGGTGGCCTCGGGCTGGTACGGCACGAAGGTCCGCTCGATGCCGAGGACCCGGTCGTAGCGCCGGTCCGAGGTCTGCCCGGTGAGGGAGACGCCCAGCTGGTAGACGCCCGCCTCGTCGAGCCCGAGGTCGGAGACCGGCACGGAGAGCGAGAAGTCCGCGCTGAGGCCTGGGCCCAGTCGGGGGACCTTGATGGTGGGGGCGTCCTCGACGGGGGCGGGATCGCTGTCGCTCCGGTAACCGGTGCGCCCGGTCACCTGCTCGATCTCGCTGCGGCTCGTCATCCGCGGCCCGACACGCAGGTCCACGGTCGCGTCGGTCACCGTCTTCTTGCCGCGGTTGGTCACCGTCCCGGTGACGGTGACCGTGTCCCCCTCGACGGGTGCGCTCGGCGTCAGCGTGGCGAGAGACACATCGACGGTCTTCGAACCGGTGGCGTCCTCGGCGGCGGACGCCGGTGACGTCACAGCCGGGGCCTGGAGCAGGCCGGCGAGGAGCGGCGCCCCGAAGGCGACGGTGACCGTGCGCCGCAGCCATCGGCGGGCAGGTGAGGGACCGGTTCCCTGGATGTCTGCCGCCTCGGCCACGCGTTCGCCCGTCCTCGTCGTTGTCTGTGATGCCAGTGGTGTAGGTGGTTCCCGGTTGCTGTGTCCAGGCATGGTAACGAGGCACGCTGGGAGCAAGTGCCGGGGACTGCTCCAGCCGATCTTCGACGGGCCTCCGTCCGGCGGTCCCCCGGGCCTTGCCCACGGGAAAACGAGGACGTCACCGCGAGCCGGGGCACGTACCCTTTTCTGTTGTGCCGAACGCCAACGAAGACACCCCGACTGCACTGAGCCAGGTGCAACGCCGCGCGGTCAGTGAACTGCTGCGTGTGTCCCCTGTCGCCGACGACCTCGCCCGCCGCTTCCAGGAGGCCGGGTTCAGCCTCGCGCTGGTCGGTGGCTCGGTACGGGACGCGCTGCTCGGCCGGCTCGGCAACGACCTGGACTTCACCACCGACGCCCGCCCCGAGGACGTACTGAAGATCGTCCGCCCGTGGGCCGACGCGGTGTGGGAGGTCGGCATCGCCTTCGGGACGGTCGGCTGCCAGAAGGAGGCCCGCGTCGGAGACGCTGATCAGAGCTTCCAGATCGAGGTCACCACGTACCGCTCGGAGGCGTACGACCGGACCTCGCGCAAGCCCGAGGTGTCCTACGGCGACTCCATCGACGAGGACCTCGTCCGGCGTGACTTCACCGTCAACGCCATGGCCGTGGCCCTCCCGGAGAAGACGTTCATCGACCCGTACGGCGGCCTTGAGGACCTCGCCGCTCAGGTGCTGCGGACGCCGGGTACGCCGGAGGAGTCCTTCTCGGACGACCCCCTGCGCATGATGCGGGCCGCCCGGTTCGCCGCTCAGCTGGACTTCGAGGTCGCCCCCGAGGTCGTCACGGCGATGAAGGAGATGTCCGGCCGGATCGAGATCGTCTCCGCCGAGCGGGTCCGTGACGAGCTCAACAAGCTGCTGCTCTCCGCCCACCCGAGGAAGGGCCTCGGGCTCCTCGTGGACACCGGTCTCGCAGACCATGTGCTCCCCGAGCTGCCCGCACTGCGCCTGGAGAGTGATGAGCACCACCGCCACAAGGACGTCTACGAGCATTCGCTGACCGTGCTCGACCAGGCCATCGACCTGGAGGAGGACGGGCCCGACCTGGTGCTGCGCCTCGCGGCCCTGCTCCACGACATCGGCAAGCCGCGTACGCGTCGCTTCGAGAAGGACGGGCGGGTCTCCTTCCACCACCACGAAGTGGTCGGCGCGAAGATGACCAAGAAGCGCATGACCGCGCTCAAGTACTCCAACGAGATGATCAAGGACGTCTCGCGGCTCGTGGAGCTGCATCTCCGCTTCCACGGTTACGGGACCGGTGAGTGGACCGACTCGGCCGTGCGCCGCTACGTCCGCGACGCCGGGCCGATGCTCTCTCGTCTGCACAAGCTGACCCGCTCGGACTGCACCACCCGCAACAAGCGCAAGGCGGGCGCCCTCTCCCGCGCCTACGACGGCCTGGAGGACCGCATCGCACAGCTCCAGGAGCAGGAGGAGCTCGACGCGATCCGTCCCGACCTCGACGGCAACCAGATCCAGGAGATCCTGGAGATCGGCCCTGGTCCCGCCATCGGTCAGGCGTACAAGTTCCTGCTGGAGCTCCGGCTGGAGAACGGGCCGATGAAGCACGACCAGGCCGTGGCCGCGCTCAAGGAGTGGTGGGCCACGCAGGGCTGAGCCGCGTCCGGGTGCAGCGACGTTTCACGTGAAACATCGGTGCGCGCAACGCCTGTGAGGGGTGATGTTTCACGTGAAACATCACCCCTCCGCGCGTTCCCCTCGCAAGGCCAGTGCGATCGCCGCGTAGATCACGGCCACCAGCACGACCAGTAGGGCGGAACGGCCGTCGGGCGGCAGCATCAGCGCCGCGACCCCCGCCGCGGCGACGAAGGCCACGTTGAACAGCACGTCGTACAGCGCGAAGACCCGGCCCCGGTAGGCATCGTCCACGGAGGTCTGCACCACCGTGTCCGTCGCGATCTTGGCTCCCTGGGTGATGAGTCCGAGGACGAAGGCGGCGACGAAGAAGGGCGTGGGGGCGAAGGTCAGGCCGAGCAGCGGTTCCAGCACGGCGGCCGTCGCCGCGCACACCGTCATCCAGCCGAAGGGGCCGAGCCGTCCCACCGCCCACGGGGAGAGCACGGCCGCCGCGAAGAAACCCGCGCCTGAGGCGGCGACGGCGATGCCGAGGAGCTTGAGACCCTCGGACTCCGTGGAGCTCCACTCGTAGCGGCAGAGCATGAGCACGGTGACGAGCAGGGCTCCGTAACAGAAGCGCATGAGGCCCACCGCGGCGAGAGCCCGGGCGGCGGGCCGTCGCTCGGAGAGGTGCCGCAGCCCCTCGGTGAGGCCTCGGGCCGTGGAGGCCAGGGCCGAGGTGAGCCGCTGTGGCACGAGGCCCGGATCGGGCCCCAGGAGCTCCCGGGACATGCGGAGCGAGGCGAGGGCGGCGCAGAGGTAGAGGACGGCGCCGAAGGCCACCACGGCCGCGTCGGACTTGTCGGCGATCAGTTGGATGCCGAAGGCGAGACCGCCTCCCAGGGTCGCGGCGAGGGTGCCGGCGGTGGGGGAGAGCGAGTTCGCCACGACCAGCCGTTCGGGGTCGACGACACGCGGGAGCGAGGCCGAGAGCCCCGCGAGGACGAAGCGGTTGACGGCCGTGACGGAGAGCGCGGAGGCGTAGAAGAGCCACTCGGGGACCGAGGCGAGGACGAGCACGGCGGTCCCGCAGGCGAGCAGGGCGCGCAGGAGGTTGCCGTACAGGAAGACCTGGCGGCGCTGCCAGCGGTCGAGGAGTACACCGGCGAAGGGCCCGACGAGCGAGTACGGGAGCAGGAGGACCGCCATGGCGGAGGCGATGGCGGTCGGGGAGGTCTGTTTCTCGGGGGAGAACACGACGTACGTGGCCAGGGCCACCTGGTAGACGCCGTCGGCGCACTGGGAGAGCAGCCGGACGGCGAGCAGGCGGCGGAAGTTCGTCAGGCGCAGGAGTACGCGCAGATCACGTACGACGGACATGGCAGCAAGACTCACATACGACGAGGGCCCCCGGGCAGTGCCGCGGGGACCCTCGATCGACAAGCGTGTGGCGCTTTAGCGCTCGACCTCGCCCTTGATGAACTTCTCGACGTTGGCCAGGGCCTCGTCGTCGAAGTACTGCACCGGCGGGCTCTTCATGAAGTAGCTCGACGCGGAGAGGATGGGGCCGCCGATGCCGCGGTCCTTGGCGATCTTCGCGGCGCGCAGGGCGTCGATGATGACACCCGCCGAGTTCGGGGAGTCCCACACCTCGAGCTTGTACTCGAGGTTCAGCGGAACGTCACCGAAGGCACGGCCCTCGAGGCGCACGTACGCCCACTTGCGGTCGTCCAGCCAGGCCACGTAGTCCGACGGACCGATGTGGACGTTCTTCTCGCCCATCTCGCGGTCGGGGATCTGCGAGGTGACGGCCTGGGTCTTGGAGATCTTCTTGGACTCCAGGCGGTCGCGCTCGAGCATGTTCTTGAAGTCCATGTTGCCGCCGACGTTGAGCTGCATCGTGCGCTCAAGACGGACACCGCGGTCCTCGAACAGCTTCGCCATCACGCGGTGCGTGATGGTGGCGCCGACCTGCGACTTGATGTCGTCGCCGACGATCGGGACGCCCGCCTCGGTGAACTTGTCCGCCCACTCCTTGGTGCCGGCGATGAAGACCGGAAGGGCGTTGACGAAGGCGACCTTGGCGTCGATGGCGCACTGCGCGTAGAACTTCGCGGCAGCCTCGGAACCCACCGGCAGGTAGCAGATGAGAACGTCGACCTGGCGGTCCTTGAGGATCTGGACGACGTCCACCGGCTCCTCGGCGGACTCCTCGATGGTCAGGCGGTAGTACTTGCCGAGACCGTCGAGCGTGTGACCGCGCTGGACCGTGACGCCCTTGTTCGGGACGTCGCAGATCTTGATGGTGTTGTTCTCGCTGGCGCCGATGGCGTCCGAGAGGTCGAGGCCGACCTTCTTCGCGTCGACGTCGAAGGCGGCGACGAAGTCGATGTCACGGACGTGGTAGTCGCCGAACTGGACGTGCATCAGGCCGGGCACCTTGGCCGCCGGGTCGGCGTCCTTGTAGTACTCGACGCCCTGCACCAGCGAGGCGGCGCAGTTGCCCACGCCGACGATGGCTACGCGAACCGAACCCATTCCGGTTGCTCCCTGTTAGATCGTGGAAGCCCTGCTGTGCGCAGGGTTTCACTTGGCGGTGTCGTCGGACGGATCCGGCCGGGTACTGCCCCCGTGCCGGGGCAGGCCGCCCGTCTCTCCAGAATCGTTGTCGTGCAGAGCGGGGGCGTCGGGGCCGGATCGCTGATCCCGCCCTGCACGCTCGCTCTCGATGAGCTCGTTCAGCCAGCGCACTTCGCGCTCCACGGACTCCATACCGTGGCGCTGCAGCTCAAGCGTGTAGTCGTCGAGGCGCTCTCGGGTCCGGGCCAGGGAGGCGCGCATCTTCTCCAGACGCTCCTCCAGCCGGCTGCGGCGGCCCTCGAGGACCCGCATCCGCACCTCGCGCTCGGTCTGCCCGAAGAAGGCGAAGCGTGCGGCGAAGTGCTCGTCCTCCCAGGCGTCCGGGCCGGTGTGGGACAGGAGCTCCTCGAAGTGCTCCTTACCCGCGGCCGTCAACCGGTAGACGATCTTGGCTCGGCGTCCTGCGAGTGAAGCGGCGAGCGCCTCCTCGGGCGCGCTGCCCGGTTCCTCGATCAACCAGCCGTTGGCGACCAGCGTCTTGAGGCAGGGATACAGCGTTCCGTAGCTGAAGGCTCGGAAGACGCCCAGCGAGGTGTTGAGGCGCTTTCGCAGCTCGTACCCGTGCATCGGGGCCTCGCGCAGCAGGCCGAGAACGGCGAACTCGAGGATGCCGGAGCGTCTGCTCATTCGTCGCCTCCTCCTCCGCCTTCGGGGCCCTTATGCCGTGCTGATGTATCGACTCGATACATCAGCACGATAGAACGGCCTCTCTGTCTCGACAAGTGGGACCGCCGTGACCGGCGTCACATCGTCAATTCACAGCGTTCGACTTGCCTGATTTGGGGTGAAGTCCGGCCCTAGGAGGGTTTTGGCCGTGCGTAGTCTGTGCGGCATGCAGAACACCGGGAACCGAGCGCTGCCGCGGGGCGTCAGTGCTCCGGGTGACCGGCTGCGATACGGAGGGGCCTCCGATGGGGTTCCGGCCGTACGCATTTCGGGGGGACCGGAACTCAACTGCCGCTTCCAGGCGTATGTGCCTGCCCGAGGAGTAGTCGTTCGATGAGCGAGCATCGTCGCAAAATGCCGCCGCAGCAGCCGCCGACGGGCGGACGCGCGGCGGCACGGCGCGCTGCCCAGCAGCCGGTGGGCCGCAGGTCGGCCCCGGCCCAGGATGTCGGTACGGGGGCCCCTTCGGCCTCGTACGGGCCCGCTTCCTCCCATGGGGAGGAGCAGCGCCCCTACGGAGGTCGCGCGGAGGCCCGCAGGGCCGCCCAGCGTGGCAGCCGCCGGAAGGGGGCCGAGGCCGGCCCCGGGGGCCCTGGTGGTCCTGGGGGCGGACGGCGTGGTGGCGGCGGTGGCGGCCGCGGCAGCGGTCCGGGACGGGGCTCAAGCGGCCGTGGGCCGGGCAAGAAGCGGGCGATCGACTACCCCCGGTACGGCAAGTACGGCTGGCGTCGCTGGATGCCGTCGTGGAAGCTCGTGACGGGTACGTTCCTGTTCTTCGCGGCGAGCCTGATGGGCGCTGCCGCGTTCGCGTATTCGCAGGTGGACGTCCCGAACGAGGCCTTGACCGCGAAGTCGCAGAACAACATCTACTACTGGGCCGACAAGTCCCGGATGGTCGCGACGGGCAGCGGTACGAATCGCCAGATCGTCCCGTTCGAGAAGATCCCGAAGTCCATGCAGAACGCGGTGATCTCCGCGGAGAACAAGACCTTCTGGGACGACTCCGGAATCGACCCCATGGGTATCGGCCGTGCCGTGTGGAACATGGCCAAGGGCGGCGAGACGCAGGGTGGTTCGACGATCACCCAGCAGTACGTGAAGAACAACCGCCTTGACGACCAGTCGCAGACCCTCAGCCGGAAGGTGAAGGAACTCTTCATCTCCATGAAGGTCGGCAACGAGACCGGCAAGCCCGAAATCATGGCCGGATATCTGAACACCGCGTACTACGGGCGTGGCGCCTACGGCGTTCAGGCGGCGGCGCGCGCCTACTTCAACACGGACGCCGAGCACCTCAATCCCAGCCAGTCGGCGCTGCTCGCCGCGGTCCTCAAGGGCGCGACGTACTACGACCCGGCCGGCTATCCCGAGATCGACGCCGAGGCGACGCCCGAGAAGAACACCGTGCGCGCCAAGAAGCGCTGGGCGTGGATCCTCGACGAGATGAAGAACGACGGGCACATCACGGCCGAGGAGCGCGCGAAGTACACGGAGTTCCCCAAGGTCGAGGGGCCCAAGAAGAGCGCCAACCTGAGCGGTCAGATCGGCTATCTGGTGACCACCGCCAAGGCGAACGTCAAGGCTCAGTTCGGTATCACCGAGCAGGATCTGGAGCGCGGCGGCTACGAGATCTACACCACCTTCGACAAGAAGAAGGTGAATGCCCTCGAGAAGTCGGTCACGAAGATCCTGGACGAGTACATCGACCCGAAGAAGCGCCCGAAGGAGGACACCAACGTGCAGTTCGGTGGTGCCTCCGTCGACACGGCGACCGGGAAGATCGTCGCCCTCTACGGCGGCGTCGACGCGACCAAGCACTTCCGGAGCAACGCCGACAACACCGGTGCGCAGGTCGGATCGACGTTCAAGCCCTTCGTGCTCGCCGCCGCGATGACGGACGGGGTCCGGGACAAGGAGCTGGGGGAGAGCCAGGACGCGTCGACCCGCACGATCGTGGACCCGGACAAGAGCCGCTACTCCGGCAAGAACGAGCTGACGATCCGCAAGTACAACGGCGAGATCTGGCACAACGACAAGGGCGAAGAGTGGCGCCAGACCAATGACGACGACGCGAGCTACAAGGACATGACCCTGCGCAGGGCCATGATCAAGTCGGCGAACTCGCCGTACGTGCAGCTCGGCATGGACGTCGGCATCGACAAGGTCCGCGATGCGGCCATCAAGGCGGGCCTGCGCTCCGACTCGCTCGTCCCGGGCGAGTTCCCCTCCTTCTCCCTCGGTGTCTCCAGCCCGAGTGCCATCCGCATGGCCGGCGCCTACGCGACGTTCGCCAACGAGGGCAAGCAGAACGACCCCTACTCGGTGGAGTCCGTGAGCAAGGGGGGGGTCGAATTCAAGCACCACGAGGCGAAGGAGAAGATCGCCTTCACCCCCGCTGTCGCCAACAACGTCACCGACGTCCTCCGGGACGTCGTGGAGGACGACGAGGGCACCGGCCGCAAGGCGCGGATCCCGGGCCGTGACGTGGCCGGCAAGACCGGTACGACCGACGGCAACAAGTCGGCCTGGTTCGTGGGCTACACCGCGCAGCTGTCGACCGCGATCGACATGTACCGCTTCGACGACGACGAGACGAAGAAGAAGCGCGAGTTCCAGAAGATGTACGGCACGGGTGCCCAGCCGCGTATCCACGGTTCGTCGTTCCCGTCACGGATCTGGCAGGACTACATGACCGGGGCCGTGGCGAACGACCCGATCAAGGACTTCCCGGAGCCGGAGAAGCTGGAGGACGCCAAGCCCGTCTTCGGCGGTGGTGCCACCAGCCCGACGCCGAGCCCGACGGCCACGCCGACGCCCACCGAGACCACGATGGCGCCGACGACGACTCCCCCGGCCACGACGCCGCCGCCGACGACTCCCACGCCGAGCCGGACGCCGAAGCCGGGCAAGACGACCTGTGGCGTCTGGGACTGGAACTGCAGCACCGGGGATCCGGGCAACCCCGGCGGCAACACCGGGCAGCCGACCACCACGCCACCCGCCACCAGCCCGACGCCGACCGACACAGCGACGGGCGGCAACGGCCCAGGCGGGGGAAACGGCAAACCCGATGACGGGACCTGGATTCCCTGATCCTCCGCCGAGGTGCTCCCCGCTCCTCGGCCAAGGCGCCACCTGAGGGCCGCCGCGTCCGCTCCGTACCTTCCGTACGGGCCGGCCGCGGCGGCCCTCGCCGTTTTCCCGGAGACGTACGGCAGGATGTCCCCCATGCCGAGCCTCCAGAAGACGAGCGCGCCGCAGGACCGGTCGCAGGGCCGTTCGCAGACGGTCAGCCCCACCCACCGGGACAAGGTGGCCGCCGCGGGCAGCGAACTGATCGGCGGCCCCTACGGCCGCCGGGCGGCGCGCGGCACCGGGCAGCTGACGCCGGTGCGGGTGATCGCCCTCGTGGCCATCGGCATGTTCGCCCTCGGCATGGTGCAGAAGCTGCCCTGCTACAACTGGGCCTGGTTCCGTGGCACGACCTCCCAGTACACCCACGCCTGTTACTCGGACATCCCGCACCTCTTCTCGGGGCGGGGCTTCGCCGACGGCCTGGTGCCCTACTTCGACCGGCTGGGCGGCGACATACCGTTCCTCGAGTACCCGGTTCTGACCGGGCTCTTCATGGAGGTCGCGGCCTGGCTGACGCCGGGCGGCGGCGACACCATGCAGCAGGAGCAGTCGTACTGGCTGGCCAACGCGGGTCTGCTGATGGTCTGCGCGGCCGTTCTAGCGGTCTGTGTGGCCCGGACGCACCGTCTGCGCCCCTGGGACGGGCTGCTCGTCGCCCTGGCGCCCTCGGTCGCGCTGACCGCCACGATCAACTGGGACATACTGGCCGTCGCGCTGACCGCCGCCGCGATCCTCATGTGGTCGCGTGAGCGGCCCCTGGCCTTCGGAATCCTGCTCGGCCTGGCCACCGCCGCCAAGTTCTACCCGATACTGCTCCTCTGCCCGCTGCTGCTGCTCTGCTGGCGGGCCGGGAAGTGGCGGGAGTACGGGACAGCGGTGCTCGGTGCGGGCGGCGCGTGGCTGGTGGTGAATCTGCCCGTGATGCTGATGGCGCCCGAGGGCTGGAAGCAGTTCTACCTCTTCAGCCGGGACCGGAACGTCGACTTCGGTTCGATCTGGCTGCTGGTCAGCCAGCGGACGGGTGACGCGATCACGCCGGGCCGGGCCAACCTGTACGCGCTGCTGCTGATGCTGGCGGCGGTCGCGGGGCTCGTCTACCTGGCCTTCACGGCGCCCCGCAGGCCCCGCTTCGTCCAGCTGGCCTTCCTGATCGTCGCCGCGTTCGTGCTGACCAACAAGGTCTACTCACCGCAGTACGTGCTGTGGCTGGTGCCGCTGGCGGCGCTCGCCCGGCCGCGCTGGCGCGACTTCCTGGTCTGGCAGGCGTGCGAGGTCATGTACTTCGTGGGCGTCTGGATGTACCTGGCGTTCACGGCCAGCGGCAACAGCAAGCAGGGACTGCCGGTGGACGGCTACCAGTTCGCCATCGTGCTGCACCTGCTCGGCACCCTGTACCTGTGCGCGATGGTCGTACGCGACATCCTCACGCCCGAGAAGGACCCGGTCCGGCAGGACGGTGCGGACGACCCCTCGGGGGGCGTCCTGGACGGTGCGGAGGACGTCTTCGTCGCGGGCAGGGCCGCCCATCCGGCCCGGCATGCGGCACCGGCCGCCGAGGACGGGCCGCTGGTGGAATGGGGAAACCCCCAGGAGCTGAGCTCCCGGGGGTGAGGGGGACCGGCCGCAGCAGTTCGCGGCGGCCGGCCCGGGCCACCTCGATCTCCTCGGCTCAGCGCTCGACGATCCGGTCGAACTGCGTCGTGGTGTGGCGCAGATGGGCCACGAGCTCGTCGCCCACCCGGGGCTCCTGGGCGTCGGCCGGCACGAACAGGATCGACACCTGCATGTGCGGCGGCTCGGCGAACCAGCGCTGCTTCCCGGCCCAGACGAAGGGCGAAAGGTTCCGGTTGACGGTGGCGAGACCGGCCCGCGCGACGCCCTTGGCGCGCGGCATGACGCCGTGCATCGCCTTGGGGGCCTCCAGGCCCACGCCGTGCGAGGTGCCGCCGGCCACGACGACCAGCCAGCCGTCCGACGCGGCCTTCTGCTGGCGGTAGCCGAAGCGGTCGCCCTTGGCGACCCGGGTCACGTCGAGGACCGCGCCCCGGTACTCCGTGGCCTCGTGGTCGCCCAGCCACAGCCGGGTGCCGATGCGGGCGCGGAAGCGGGTCTGGGGGAACTGCTGCTGGAGCCGTGCCTGTTCCTCGGCCCGCAGGTGGCTGACGAACATGGTGTGCAGCGGCAGCCGGGCGGCCCGCAGCCGGTCCATCCAGCCGATGACCTCCTCGACGGCGTCGGTGCCGTCGGGGCGGTCCAGCGGGAGGTGGAGCGCGAAGCCCTCCAGGCGGACGTCCTCGATGGCGGAGTGGAGCTGCTGGAGCTCCTCCTCGCGGACGCCGTGCCGCTTCATCGAGCTCATGCACTCGATGACGACGCGGGCCCCCACCAGGGCGTGGACGCCGTCCACGGACGAAACGGAACGGATGACCCGGTCGGGCAGCGGAACCGGTTCCTCACCACGGCGGAAGGGGGTGAGGACCAGCAGGTCGCCGCTGAACCAGTCCTTGATCCGCGCGGCCTCGTACGTGGTGCCCACGGCGAGCATGTCGGCGCCGAACCGGGCCGCCTCGTCCGCGAGGCGCTCGTGGCCGAAGCCGTAGCCGTTGCCCTTGCAGACCGGGATGACACCGGGGAACTGATCGATGACGGTCTTCTGGTGCGCGCGCCAGCGAGCGGTGTCGACGTAGAGGGAGAGCGCCATGGCCGGCCCGGAACCTTTCTGATGGCAGCGGTGTATCAAAGGTATGTACGAGACTACGGAAACGTCAGCAGCACGGCACGGGTCAGCGGCGCGACATGTAGATGTCGAGCGCCTTGTGCAGCAGCTTGTTCAGCGGGAAGTCCCACTCGCCGACGTACTCGACGGCCTCGCCGCCCGTGCCCACCTTGAACTGGATGAGCCCGAAGAGGTGGTCGGTCTCGTCGAGCGAGTCCGAGATGCCGCGCAGGTCGTAGACGGTCGCGCCCATCGCGTAGGCGTCGCGCAGCATGCGCCACTGCATCGCGTTCGAGGGCCGGACCTCACGGCCGATGTTGTCGGAGGCGCCGTAGGAGTACCAGACGTGGCCGCCGACGACGAGCATCGTCGCCGCGGAGAGGTTCACGCCGTTGTGGCGGGCGAAGTAGAGCCGCATGCGGTTGGGGTCCTCGCTGTTGAGGACGGTCCACATGCGCTGGAAGTACGAGAGCGGGCGCGGCCGGAAGTGGTCACGGACGGCCGTGATCTCGTAGAGCCGCTGCCACTCGGCCAGGTCCTCGTAGCCGCCCTGGACGACCTCGACACCGGCCTTCTCGGCCTTCTTGATGTTGCGGCGCCACAGCTGGTTGAAGCCCTTGAGGACATCGTCGAGCGAGCGGTTCGCGAGCGGTACCTGGAAGACGTAGCGGGGCTGCACGTCGCCGAAGCCGGCACCGCCGTCCTCGGCCTGCTGCCAGCCCATCTTCCGCAGCCGGTCCGCGACTTCGAAGGCGCGCGGCTCGATGTGGGTGGCCTCGACGTCCTTGAGCCGCTTGACGTCCGGGTCCTGGATGCCGGACTTGATGGCGGCCGAGTCCCAGCGCCGGATGACGACCGGCGGGCCCATCTTCACCGAGAAGGCGCCCTGCTGCTTGAGGTGCGCCAGCATCGGCTGCAGCCAGTCGTCGAGGTTGGGCGCGTGCCAGTTGATGACCGGGCCCTCGGGCAGATAGGCCAGGTAGCGCTTGATCTTCGGGAGCTGGCGGTAGAGCACCAGGCCGGCCCCGACGAGCTCGCCGTTCTTGTCGAACCAGCCGAGGTTCTCCGAGCGCCACTCGGTCTTCACATCAGCCCACGCCGGGACCTGGCAGTGGCTCGCCGCGGGCTGGCTCTGGATGTACGCCAGATGCTGCTCACGGCTGATGGTCCTCAGGGTCAGGCTCATGCGGGGCGCTCCTCGGCAGGTGTGTCCCCATCGGTCAGGGGCTCCGGCTCTCGCGCCGAAGCCTACTGTGACCGGGGAGCGCCCCGGATGGGCGTGTACGCCCTGACGTGCCGTTCGGCTCAGCTGATGACGCTGCCGAAGAGACCGCCGTGGGCCATACCGAGGTAGAAGCCGAACGCCGATGCGCCGAGTCCGAGGATCAGCAGGAAGCGTTCGCGGGTCGTCACGGAGATGAACTGTCCGTAGCCGCCGGTCAGGATGCCGATCAGGCCCGCCCAGGAACTCAGCAGGTGCAGGCTGTGGAACTGGGCGGTGACGAAGGCGACGACGCCCAGCACCAGTGTCACTCCGACCAGGGTGTCCTGGATCGGATGCGGTTTGCCGTCGGTGGCGAAGAGGGAGTGGCCGGGGTCGGGTCGCATTGCCTGTGCCATGGGGCACCTCCTGGCGTGGCTACCGGAAGGCGGCGCATCGTAGCGCCGCCGACATCCGTTGTGTACAGATTGCGTCCCCTCACCAGTGAATTTCAACCGCAGGGGGATGAGCGGGTAGTCTGTACGGTCTGCACCGGTGTCTGCCCTGGTCCGTCCTGGATCCCGGCGGTGCCCCTCGTTCGCCGAGGGGGACTGTCAGTGGTGGCCGATACCGTTGCTTACGCATCACGACCCTCCTGCCACGGAACGACCGTGGCCGCTGAGTCCAAAGGAGGTGGGTTCCACATGCGTCACTACGAAGTGATGGTCATCCTCGACCCCGATCTCGAGGAGCGCGCTGTCTCCCCGCTGATCGAGAACTTCCTTTCCGTCGTCCGTGAGGGCAACGGAAAGGTCGAGAAGGTCGACACCTGGGGCCGTCGTCGTCTCGCCTACGAGATCAAGAAGAAGCCCGAGGGCATCTACTCGGTCATCGACCTGCAGGCCGAGCCTGCAGTCGTCAAGGAGCTCGACCGACAGCTCAACCTGAACGAGTCGGTCCTCCGGACCAAGGTCCTCCGTCCCGAGACCCACTGAGCATCTAGCTCAGTGGTCATCGGATCCGAGTAGCAACAAAGCAGCCAGAAGCAATCCCGCCGAGAGGTTCCCCCATGGCAGGCGAGACCGTCATCACGGTTGTCGGCAATCTTGTCGACGACCCCGAGCTGCGCTTCACCCCGTCCGGTGCGGCGGTCGCGAAGTTCCGTATCGCGTCCACCCCCCGCACCTTCGACCGTCAGACCAATGAGTGGAAGGACGGCGAAAGCCTGTTCCTGACCTGCTCGGTCTGGCGTCAGGCGGCGGAGAACGTCGCCGAGTCGCTTCAGCGAGGCATGCGCGTCGTCGTGCAGGGCCGGCTGAAGCAGCGGTCCTACGAGGACCGTGAGGGCGTCAAGCGCACGGTCTACGAGCTGGATGTCGAGGAAGTCGGCCCCAGCCTCAAGAACGCCACGGCCAAGGTCACCAAGACCACCGGTCGAGGCGGCCAGGGTGGTTACGGCGGGGGCGGCGGCGGCCAGCAGGCCGGCGGCGGTGGCAGCTGGGGTGGAAACTCCGGCGGTGGCCAGCAGGGTGGTGGCGGTGCTCCCGCCGACGACCCGTGGGCGACCGGCGGTGCCTCCTCCTCCGGCGGCGGCCAGCAGCAGGGCGGCGGAGGCAGCTGGGGTGGAAACTCCGGCGGCGGCTACTCGGACGAGCCCCCCTTCTAGGGCACGCCCCCAGAAGCAGCTCGTACCCCCATTCTTGATCACACAGGAGAAACACCATGGCGAAGCCGCCTGTGCGCAAGCCTAAGAAGAAGGTCTGCGCGTTCTGCAAGGACAAGACCGTCTACGTGGACTACAAGGACACGAACATGCTGCGGAAGTTCATTTCCGACCGCGGCAAGATCCGTGCCCGCCGCGTGACCGGCAACTGCACGCAGCACCAGCGTGACGTCGCCACGGCCGTCAAGAACAGCCGTGAGATGGCGCTGCTGCCCTACACGTCCACCGCGCGATAAGGAAAGGGTGACCGAATAATGAAGATCATCCTGACCCACGAGGTCTCCGGCCTCGGCACCGCCGGCGACGTCGTCGACGTCAAGGACGGCTACGCCCGCAACTACCTGGTCCCGCGTGGTTTCGCGATCCGCTGGACCAAGGGTGGCGAGCAGGACGTGGCGCAGATCCGCCGCGCCCGCAAGATCCACGAGATCGCGACCATCGAGCAGGCCAACGAGATCAAGGCCAAGCTCGAGGGTACGAAGGTGCGCCTGGCCGTTCGCTCCGGCGACGCCGGCCGTCTCTTCGGCTCCGTGACCCCGGCCGACATCGCCTCGGCGATCAAGGCTGCGGGTGGCCCCGACGTCGACAAGCGTCGCGTCGAGCTCGGTTCGCCGATCAAGACCCTGGGCTCGCACCAGGTGTCCGTGCGTCTGCACGCCGACGTCGCCGCGAAGCTCGGCGTCGAGATCGTCGCCGCGTAACGCTGCCCTCGGCAGTCTGCGCTCAGCAGTGAGGAAGGGCCGCACCCCTCGGGGTGCGGCCCTTCCGCTGTTCCACGCGTCTCTCTGTTTCCCGGGCCTTAGTTGTTTCCCGGGTCTTCGTTGTTTCACGTGAAACAGGGCGTTTCACGTGAAACATTCAGCGCGTGGCGCCGGTGACGATCCAGCGACCGGAACGGGAACGGAGCCAGAGCGTGGCCATCCGGACCGACATCATCAGCGTCATCGCCCACCAGAGCGCCGTGAGCCCGCCGCCGAACGCCGGGACGAGGAGGGCGACCGGGGCGAAGACGACGAGTGTCAGCAGCATTGCCCAGGCCAGGTAGGGGCCGTCCCCCGCGCCCATCAGGACGCCGTCGAGGACGAAGACGACCCCGGAGATCGGCTGCGAGAGCGCGACCACGAACAGGGCCGGGAGCAGAGTGTCCTGGACGGTGGTGTCGCCGGTGAAGAGCGGGATGAACAGGGGGCGGGCGACGATGAGCAGTGCGCCGAGCACCACGCCGGAGACGACACCCCACTGGACCATGCGGCGGCAGACCTGGCGTGCGCCGTCGGCGTCGTCCGCGCCGAGATAGCGGCCGATGATGGCCTGGCCGGCGATGGCGATCGCGTCGAGGGCGAAGGCCATCAGACTCCACAGAGACAGGATGATCTGGTGGGCGGCGACCTCCGCATCGCCCATCCGGGCCGCGACGGCCGTGGCGATCATCAGGACCGCACGGAGCGAGAGCGTACGGACGAGGAGCGGGACACCGGCCTGGGCGGAGGCGCGTATGCCGGCGGCGTCGGGGCGGAGGGAGGCTCCGTGGCGCCGGGCGCCCCGTACGACCACGACGAGGTAGGCGGCGGCCATGCCGCACTGGGCGATGACCGTGCCCCAGGCGGAGCCCGCGATACCCAGACCGGCGCCGTAGACCAGCCCGACGTTGAGCGCGCCGTTGGCCGCGAAGCCGCCGATGGCCACGTAGAGCGGTGTACGGGTGTCCTGGAGGCCGCGCAGGACGCCTGTGGCGGCCAGGACCACGAGCATCGCGGGAATGCCGAGGCTGGAGATCCGCAGGTAGGTGACGGCGTGGGGAGCCGCAGTGTCGGAGGCCCCGAAGATGCCGACGAGCCACGGCGCCGCGGGCAGGGTCAGCACGACGACGACGGCGCCGAGGAGAAGGGCGAGCCAGATGCCGTCCATTCCCTGCCGGATCGCGGCCGGAAGGTCCCCGGCACCGACACGGCGGGCGACGGCGGCCGTGGTGGCGTAGGCGAGGAAGACGAAGACACTGACGGCGGTGGACAGCAGGGCGGCGGCGATCGCGAGACCCGCGAGCTGGGGGGTGCCGAGATGGCCGACGATGGCACTGTCGACCATGAGGAAGAGCGGCTCGGCGACAAGAGCGCCGAAGGCCGGCAGGGCGAGGGAGACGATCTCGCGGTCGTGCTGTCGGCGGACGGCCTTGGGCGTCGCGGGGGCCTGGGTCATGGGGTCAATCTAATCTTCCACAGGTAAGAGATGCAATGCATCTATGGTCCTTACTTTTGGGGGGCAAGGTGCTTCGGGTGTGGGTCGTTTGTTCTGATCTTGGTCCAGGGGGGAAAGTTTTTCTCCCCCACAGCCCGTGGATGGGAAAAGGCCAGGTCAAGCCCGTAAGGCCAGGGGTCCTATGAGTTTGTCCACATGGCTGTCCCCCGGTCCGTGCACAGGTTCCGGCGAGTTCTCCACAGACTCGGGCCCTTCACCCACAGGGCCTGTGGATAACCAGATTGGCTGACGCCCTCCGCGGGCCTACCGTGGACCGGCGCCCGACGCGCCAGAAGCGGTCGCGAAGCCACTCGTCGATCAAGGCGTGGCGTAAGAAAGAGTGGCACGGCGAGGGTCCGCGCAGCGGACGGGAAGAGGTGCTTGGTGAGCGTTCCCGAGCCGATGGACGACCCCTGGGCGGACAGCGGACCGAGTGACCGACTGCCCACCCGTACCCGAGGCGAAGGGCGTGGCCGCGGCCGCGGGCGCGACGACCAGCACGAGCGGGGCGGCGAAGGCGGGCCGTGGGACGGCGGGCTCTCCGGCTTCGAGCGGGTTCCCCCACAGGACCTCGACGCCGAGCAGTCCGTCCTCGGCGGCATGCTCCTCTCCAAGGACGCCATCGCGGACGTCGTGGAGATCATCAAGGGCAACGACTTCTACAAGCCCGCCCACGAGACCGTCTACGCCGCGATCCTCGACCTCTACGCCAAGGGCGAGCCGGCCGACCCGATCACGGTCGGCGCCGAGCTCACCAAGCGCGGCGAGATCACCCGTGTGGGCGGTGCCTCCTACCTCCACACCCTGGTGCAGTCGGTACCGACGGCGGCCAACGCCTCGTACTACGCGGAGATCGTCCACGAGCGGGCCGTCCTGCGCCGACTCGTCGAGGCCGGTACCAAGATCACGCAGATGGGCTACGCGGCCGACGGAGACGTCGACGAGATCGTGAACTCGGCCCAGGCCGAGATCTACGCGGTCACCGAGCAGCGCACCACCGAGGACTATCTGCCGCTCGGCGACATCATGGAGGGGGCGCTCGACGAGATCGAGGCGATCGGCTCCCGCAGCGGTGAGATGACCGGTGTGCCCACCGGCTTCACCGACCTGGACTCGCTGACCAACGGCCTGCACCCCGGCCAGATGATCATCATTGCGGCGCGTCCCGCCATGGGTAAGTCGACCCTCGCCCTCGACTTCGCCCGGGCGGCGTCCATCAAGCACAACCTGCCCAGCGTCATCTTCTCGCTCGAAATGGGCCGCAACGAGATCGCGATGCGCCTGCTCTCGGCGGAGGCCCGGGTCGCCCTGCACCACATGCGCTCCGGCACGATGACCGACGAGGACTGGACCCGTCTCGCCCGCCGGATGCCGGACGTCTCGCAGGCGCCGCTCTACATCGACGACTCCCCGAACCTGTCGATGATGGAGATCCGGGCGAAGTGCCGCCGCCTCAAGCAGCGCAACGGGCTCAAGCTCGTCATCATCGACTATCTGCAGCTGATGCAGTCCGGTGGTTCGAAGCGGCAGGAGAGCCGGCAGCAAGAGGTCTCCGACATGTCGCGAAACCTGAAGCTCCTCGCCAAGGAGCTGGAACTGCCGGTGATCGCGCTCTCCCAGCTGAACCGTGGCCCCGAACAGCGCACCGACAAGAAGCCGATGGTCTCCGACCTGCGTGAGTCCGGCTCGATCGAGCAGGACGCCGACATGGTGATCCTGCTGCACCGCGAGGACGCCTACGAGAAGGAGTCACCGCGAGCGGGCGAGGCGGACATCATCGTGGGCAAGCACCGTAACGGCCCGACAGCCACGATCACCGTGGCCTTCCAGGGCCACTACTCCCGCTTCGTGGACATGGCCCAGACCTGACCTTTCCCGAGGAGTGCGGGATCGCGGCGCACCGGTAATCCGGAAGCCGTCACGGGGGAGATCACGTTGGATGGGTCCCATGACGACATCTTTCGAAGACCTGTTGCCCGGTACCGCGCGGGCTCTGCTGCATCGCGTCGCGGTCGCCCAGTCCGAAGGGCGGGCGCCTTCGTTCGTGGGGGCGGTGGTGCGCGACGGAGCGCTGGTGTGGAGCGGTTCGCGCAGTTGCGTGGACGGGCACGCGCCGGACGCCGAAACGCAGTTCAGGATCGGGTCGATCACCAAGGTCTTCACCGCCGTGCTGGTGATGCGGCTGCGGGACGAGGGACTCCTCGGGCTCGACGATCCGCTGGAGCGGCACCTCAAGGGCACGGGCGCCGGTGAGGTGACGATCGCTCAACTCCTCGGGCACAGCGGCGGTCTCGCGGCCGAGACGCCCGGTCAGTGGTGGGAGCGCTCGTCCGCCGCGCTGCGGCCGGAGCTCTCCGACGTTCTGGGGGAGCAGCCCTTCCTCAGGGCGCCGGGGCGCCGTCACCACTACTCCAACCCCGGTTACACACTGCTCGGTTCGCTGATCGAGGCTGTGCGAGGAGTCTCCTGGGAGGAGGCGCTGCGGCGCGAGATCCTGGAGCCGCTGGGGATGAGCCGTACGACGCTCGATCCGGTCGCCCCGCACGCGGGCGGCTGGGCGGTGCACCCCTGGGCCGACGTGATGCTTCCGGAGCCGTCCGAGGACCTTGGGCTGATGGCGCCGGCCGGGCAGCTCTGGTCGACGGCGGCGGATCTCGCCCGCTTCGCCGCGTTCCTCGCGGCGGGTGACGAGCGGGTGCTCGCCGCGGCCTCCGTGGAGGAGATGCGGGCTCCGGCCTCCGCGGCCGGGGAGGGGGACTGGGACGGGAGCTACGGACTCGGGCTCCAGCTGCTCCGCAAGGACGGCCGGACTCTGATCGGTCACACCGGATCGCTTCCCGGCTTCGTCGCCGCCCTGTGGGTGAGCGTGGAGGACGGGCTGGCGGCGATCGCCCTCTCCAATGCCACCTCAGGGCCGCTGACCGGGGTCGTGGCCGCCGATCTCGTACGGATCGTGGCGGAGGCGGAGCCGAGGTTCCCGGAGCCCTGGCGACCGCTTCCGGAGGCCGAGGCCGACGAGGAACTGCTGGCCCTGACGGGGCCCTGGTACTGGGGTACCTACGCCTACGGGCTCCGGCTCGCCCCCGATCGGGGTGTGGTTCTCGAACCCCTGCGGGGAGCCGGGCGGCGGGCCCGCTTCCGGGCGCTGCCCGAAGGCGGCTGGGTCGGGCTGAACGGCTACTACGAGGGGGAGACGCTCCGGGCGGTGCGGCGTGCCGACGGCAGCGTGAGCCATCTCGATCTCGGCTCCTTCGTCTTCACACGCGAGCCGTACGCACCGGCGGACGCGGTGCCGGGTGGAGTGGACGAGGCGGGCTGGCGCGGGCTCTGAGCCGTTCTGTGGTGTTTCACGTGAAACACGCGTGATCGGCGCGCCGGGACCGTGTCCCGGCGCGCCTTCGGAGAGCTCGCTGCCTCAGAGGTTCTTCTTGAAGCCCAGGTGAGAGGCCTCGAAGCCGAGGCGCTCGTAGAAGCGGTGGGCATCCGTGCGGCTGACGTCGGAGGTCAGCTGGACGAGTCGGCAGCCCTGGCGTCCGGACTCCTCGACGGCCCACTCGATGAGCTGGGTCCCGAGGCCGCTGCCGCGCTCCTGGGCGTGGATACGGACGCCCTCGATGATCGAGCGGGTGGCGCCCCGGCGCGAGAGGCCCGGGATGATCGTCAGCTGGAGGGTGCCGACGACCTTGTCCTCGCGGACGGCCACGACGAGATGCTGCTGGGGGTCGTTCGCGAGGCGCTCGAACGCGGTGAGGTACGGGCCGAGGTCGTCCGGGGATTCGCGCTGCGCGCCCAGGGGGTCGTCGGCGAGCATCGCGACGATGGCTTCGAGGTCCTCCGCGGTGGCGGGACGCATCTCAAGATCACTCATGCCTCGCAGCGTACGCCGGGCCTCTCAGCCTTGCTCATGGCGAGTGACGCGCCTCGGGCTCCGGCTATCCGACCTCCTCGGAGCCCTTAAGGAGCGGCGTCGGCCCGTGCCCTCAGGCGGGAACGCTCACGCCCTCCACGACCTGGACCAGCGGGGCCAGCTCGGGGTTCTTGGCGGCCTCGTCGAGGGCTTCGCGCAGCGCGCTGTCGTTGGTGGGGCGGGCCTCCGCCAGGAGCTTCTGGCCGGCCTCGGTGACGTCGGTGTAGATACCGCGCCGGTCGGTGGCGCAGAGGTACCGGGTGAGCAGGCCGCGATCCTCGAGCCGGGTGACCAGCCGGGTGGTGGCGCTCTGGCTGAGGACGACCGCGTCGGCGACCTGCTTCATCTGGAGGTGGCCGCCCGGTCCGCTGTGCTGCCGGCTGAGGACGTCGAGGAGCGAGTACTCCCGCACGCTCAGACCGTGCCCGGTCTCCAGGGCGCGCTCGATGTGCGACTCGATCCTGCCGTGCAGCAGGGAGAGGGCGCACCAGCGCTGGGAGAGCGCGGTGAGTGCGGGGTCCGTCGCGGTCATGGTCTCTCTCCTCGGTCTCTCCTGGGCACCGGAGTGGCTCTCGACCCAGGGTAGACGATGCGGCGCAATAATGCGCGTGTGCAAGTAAATCTTCTCCGGGCCTCGCCCTGGCCCGGCCTCCGGCTAGCCGGCCGCGACGGTCAGGGGAGCGAAGCGGCGGCGCCAGTCTCCGGGGAGGTCGGGGAGGGAGCGGACCATCACCGCGTTGGAGGCGATCGAGTCGATGCCGTTCCCCTTCACCCAGCTCAGCAGCTCCGAGTGGCGCACATCGATGTCCGTGCGCAGAGGGCGGTCGGTGGCCGCCGCGAGCGAGGCGATCAGGGCCTGGGCGGTGGCAGGGTCCCGGGCGATCAGCGGTCCGACGACATGGGTGTCCATGTTGGGCCAGGCTGCCGCGAAGCCGGTGATCTCGCCGTCCTCCTCCGCGACCCGGAGATGGTCCGCGAAGGCGGGGAGCCGGGTGATCACGTGTGTGCGGTCGAGGCCGAAGACCTCGCGGTCCAGGCGCAGGATCGCCTGGAGGTCCTCCGCTGTCACCGGACGGACCGGAACGGCCGGGGCGGGTGTGGTGAAGGTGAAGCGTCCGCGCACCATCTCCGCGCGGCTCGTCTCCCTGAAGCCCAGCTGCTCGTACAGGGGCTGCCCGTTCGGCGTGGCGTGCAGGGTGAGCGGGGTGTCCCCGGCTTCCGCCAGGACGTGTTGCATGAGCCGCCGTCCCACTCCTTGGCGTGCGTACTGCTCGGCGACGAGCACCATGCCGATCGCGGCGAGCCCCGAGCCGTAGGACGTGACCACGGAACAGGCGATCAGCCCGGCTCCGGACGGGTCGTCGATGCCGTAGCCGGTGCCCGCGGTGAGCAGCAGACCCCACTTGTGTTCCTCACGCGGCCAGCCCCGGTTCTCGGAGAGGTCGGAGCAGGCGAGGAGGTCGTCCCCGGTGAGGCGCCGGACGGGGAGCTGCGTGAGCGTGGAGGGGGAGATCGGCATGCTGTCAGGCTGTCCGACACGGCGATCTTCCGTCCACCGCTTTTGTGGATCTGGCCGATACCGTGTGCGGCGCGTAGTCGGGCGAGGGCGTTGATTCCATCCCGTGGGATGAGGACGATGTTTCACGTGAAACATCGAAAGCAGCGACTGCACTTCTTCGACCTGGACGGCACCCTCATCCGAGGGTCGGCCGCGGCGGTGGAGATCTCCCGGCAGCTGGGCGTCGACGATGAGATCGCCGCTCTGGAGGCGGGCTTTCTGCGGGGGCTCACCCCGGACGAGTTCGCCGTCCGGGCCCGCGAGCTGTGGTCCGCCCTCACGGTGGACCAGGTCGCGGCGGCCTTCGAAGGGGCGCCCTGGCTGCTGGGCATCCGCGACGTCTGGGCCGACATCCGGGAGCGGGGCGACCGCTGTGCGGTCATCTCCCTCTCGCCCGACTTCTTCGTCGAGCGGCTTCTCGACTGGGGCGTCGACGTGGCGCATGGTTCGCGCTGGCCGACTGTCCCGTTCACCGAGCCGATCCACCGGCCCGACATCCTCGACGCGCGGGCGAAGGTGCGGATCGCACGGGGCCTCTGTGCGGAGTACGGGGTGGACCCGGCCGACTGCGTCGCGTACGGGGACTCGATGTCCGACGCGGAGCTCTTCGCGATCGTGCCGGACACCGTGGCGGTGAACGCGGACCACCATCTCGCCGGGCTCTCCCGCCACAGCTACACCGGGGGAGATCTGCGCGAGGCCTACGCCTTGGTCCGAAACAGCGCAGCTTAGCCAGAAACCCTGCCCTATGGCCCGAGAACGCCGCTTTCACTCCGAAGCGGCGTTCGGACGGGTCATGCTGCGACCACGGAAGCCGGCCAGCGCGAGGGCGAGGCACATGATGGATGCTCCGACCACCACGAGGGCAGCGGAGGACGGGGACGAGCCGCGAATACCCCGGGAAGCGTCCGCCGACGCGGTGCTCGTCCGCCGCACCCTCGCGGAGATCGCGCCGGTCGCCGACCGGGTGACCTCGTACTTCTACGCCCTGCTCTTCATCCGGAACCCGGGGCTGCGCGAGATGTTCCCCGCGGCCATGGACACCCAGCGGGACCGACTCCTGAAGGCGCTCCTCACCGCGGCGGAGCACCTGGACGACACCCCGGTGCTCACCGCCTACCTGCAGAACCTCGGCCGGGGCCACCGCAAGTACGGCACCCACTCCGCCCATTACCCGGCCGTCGGCGAGGCCCTCATCGGCGCGCTCGTGCGGTACGCGACGACGAGTTGGGACGAGGAGACCGAGGCGGCCTGGGTCCGTACGTACACGACGATCTCCCAGATCATGATCGACGCGGCGGCGGAGGACGAGCGCTCGGCGCCCGCCTGGTGGCAGGCCGAGGTGGTCTCCCACGATCTGCGCACCCCGGACATCGCCGTCGTCACGCTCCGGCCCGACCAGCCGTACCCCTTCCTCGCGGGGCAGTACACGACGCTGGAGACCCCGTGGTGGCCGCGGACATGGCGCCACTACTCGTTCGCGGCGGCACCCCGGCCCGACGGGCTGCTCTCCCTGCACGTCAAGGCGGTCCCGGCGGGTTGGGTGTCCAACGCGCTGGTCCACCGGGCGCGTCCCGGGGACGTCCTGCGCCTCGGTCCGCCGGCCGGCTCCATGACCGTCGACCACGAGACGGACACCGGCCTGCTCTGTGTGGGCGGCGGCACCGGGATAGCGCCCATCAAGGCCCTGGTGGAGGACGTCGCCGAGCATGGGGACCGGCGCCCGGTCGATGTCTTCTACGGGGCCCGCAGCGGCCACGACCTGTACGACATCGACACGATGCTGCGGCTCCAGAAGACCTTTCCCTGGCTCTCCGTCCACCCGGTCACCGAGGAGCAGGGGCGGCTTCCGGAGGCCGTCTGCCGCTACGGCCCCTGGAGCGAACGCGACGCCTATCTCTCGGGGCCGCTCGGCATGGTCCGTCGCGGGGTGGACGCGCTGCGGGGAGCGGGGGTCCCCGCCGAGCGCATCCGGCACGACTTCCTCGCCGAACTGGCCCCGGCGGCCGACGATCAGCCCAGGTCGGGGGCGTGCATCGCCCGGACGCCCTCGATGTTGCCGTCGAGGTAGTGGCGCAGGGAGAGCGGGACGAGGTGCACGGCGGCGATGCCGACCCGGCTGAAGGGCACCCGGACGATCTCGTACTCGCCGACGGGTTCGTCCATCTCGGGGCCGTGCCGCAGTGAGGTGTCCATCGAGTCGAGCCGGCACACGAAGAAGTGCTGGACCTTCACCCCGGAGACCCCGCCGTCGACGATGTGCTCGACGGTGTCGACGAAGCAGGGCACCACATCGATGATCTTGGCGCCGAGCTCCTCGTGCACCTCGCGGTGCAGGGCCTCGACGACGGTGGTGTCGGTGGGTTCCACGCCGCCACCGGGCGTGAGCCAGTAGGGATCCATCCCCGGCTTGGTGCGCTTGATGAGGATGAGATCGTCCCCATCGAGCAGGATGGCGCGTGCGGTGCGCTTGATCACGGGCCGTTCGTTCATGGGCCGTTCGTTCATGGGAAGAAAATGGCCCGTCCGAGGTGTCCTGAAACTCGCTGTCCGCGGCGGAAACTCACCATGCCCCGCGGAAGCTCACCAGTCCCCCGCGGCCCGCAGCAGTTCCTCGTGCGCCCGGGCGATGGGCGAGAGCGCGAGCGTCCCCGTACGCACGACCAGGAAGTAGGTCCGCAGCGGCGGGACCGGGGGATCGAGCAGCGCCACGAGTCGCCCGTGCTCCAGGGCGTCCTCGCACAGATAGCGGGGCAGGACGGCGAGCCCGGCGCCGGAGGCTGCGGACTCCCGCACGGCGCGCAGATCGGGAGCGATCACGGTGGCGGCGACCGCCGGCTTGGTCTCGAAGACGCTCGCCCAGTAGCGGGCGACGAACGGCAGCGACTCGTGCACCTCGACCACCGGAAGCTGCTCCAGGACCACCGCGCCCTTGCGGAGGAGCACGTCGGGGGAGAGCCGGGCCGCCCATCGTGGGGCCGCGACCAGGACGTACTCCTCGTCGCAGAGCGGGGTGGAGACGAGCAGGCCGCCCCGGGGGCGGGCGGTCGCGACGGCCAGATCGTGGTGGCCCGCGGCGAGCCCGTCGAGGATTTCTTCGGTGTTGCCGAGGAACGACGCCCGTACGGCGAGCCCCTGGCCGACCAGCGGCGTGAGGGCGGGCAGGACGCGGAGCGCGGTGAACTCCGGGGGCCCGGCGACATGGAGGGTACGGACGCCGCTCTCCTCGTCGAGGCCGGTCTCGGCGATCTCGACGAGGGCGTCCAGATGGGGAGCGGCGCGGTGCGCGAGCTCGTCGCCGATGGTGGTCGGCGTGACCCCGCGCGCCTGTCTGAGGAAGAGAGGACGCCCGAGCTGTCGTTCGAGCGTCCGGATCTGGCTGGTGACGGCCGGCTGGGAGAGCCCGAGGAGCGCGGCGGCGCGGGTGAACGAGCCGGCCCGGTGCACCGTGACGAACGTGCGCAACAGGGCCAGATCCATGTCCGCCCCCTCCCGGCCATGCGGCCGTTCGACTCAGGCGGTCGGCTGACTTCGCCTCAGGACCGTCCAACTATAAATAAGTCGATAGGTCTCTGTCGCTACCGTGATTGGACACTGACGCACAGTCAACTAGCCTTGTTCAGGCGGTCTCCGCGCATGGAACCGAGGCGTTCCGAGCCACGAGGGGGGAGGCTCGGAACGCCTCGTTCCGTACGCCGTCCCCACCCCGTCCCGGCTAGGCCCCGGCTAGGCGCAGGCCTCGTCGAGGGCCCGCAGCACATCGGCGATCAGGTCCTCCGGGTCCTCGGCACCGACCGAGAACCGGATGAAGCCCTCCGCGACCGCGTCCCCGCCCCAGCGCCCGCGTCGCTCCGCCGTGGAGCGCACACCGCCGAAGCTGGTGGCGTCGTCCACGATCCGCAGCTCCTCCAGGAACCGCTCGGCCCGCTTCCGGTCCGCCAGCTCGAAGGAGACCACGGACCCGAAGCGCCGCATCTGCCGGGCGGCCACCGCGTGCGAGGGGTCGTCGGGCAGCCCCGGGTACCGCAGCCCGGTCACGTCCGCGCGCCCGGCGAGCGTCTGCGCGAGCACGAGCGCGGTGGAGCACTGGCGGTCGATCCGCAGCTGGAGCGTGGCGAGCGAACGGTGGGCGAGCCAGGCCTCCATGGGGCCGGGGATCGCGCCGACGACCTTGCGCCAGCGCCGTACCTCCGCCGCCCGCTCGGGATCGCGGCAGCTGACATGGCCGAGCAGGATGTCGCCGTGCCCGGTCATGCCCTTGGTGTCGCTGGCGACGGAGAAGTCCGCGCCCAGTTCGAGCGGCCGCTGGCCGAGCGGGGTGGCGAGGGTGTTGTCGACGGCGACGAGCGCGCCCGCGGCATGCGCCTCGCGCACCAGACGGCGGATGTCGCAGACGTCGAGCCCGGGGTTGGACGGGGTCTCGATCCACAGCAGCCGGGCTCCTTCGAGGACGGCGAGCTGGCCGTCGCCACCGGTGGGCGCCGTGCGGACCTCGATGCCGAACGCCCTCAGCTGCTCGTGGAGCAGGGGCAGGGCCTGGTAGCCGTCGGTGGGCAGCACCACGGCGTCGCCCGACTTCAGCTGGGAGAGGAGGACGGCGGAGATCGCAGCCATGCCCGAGGCGAAGACCAGTGTCTCGACGTCCTGCTCCCCCGGTGCCTCCAGCTCGCCGATCGCCCGTTCCAGATGCGTCCAGGTCGGGTTCTCGTCCCGGCCGTACGCGTATCCGCCCGTCGGCTCGCCCGGCAGATGGAAGTGCGCGGCGAAGACCGGCCCCGGCAGGGTCGGCTCGTACTTCACGGGTTCGGGAAGCCCGGCCCGTACCGCGCGCGTGCCGTCGCCGATGTCCATGTCCGTCACAGTGTCCGGTCCTCCAGTTCCAGGCGTATGGCCGCGAGCAGTCCTCCGCTCGCGGCCTCCACCATCTCAAGGCACTGCTCGTAGTCCTCACGGCCCCCGGAGTACGGGTCGGGGACGTCGAGCGCGTCCCCGGCGGCCGGGTCGAAAGAGCGCAGCAGCCGTATCCGCGCCGCCTCCTCGGGTGTGCGGGCGAGCCGGAAGAGCTCCCTCAGATGCCCTTCGTCCAGCGCGATCACCAGGTCGAGGGCCGGGAACCAGGAGGCCCGGAACTGACGGGCGGTGTGCGCGGAGGCGTAGCCGTTCTCCTCGAGTACGGAGACCGTGCGCGGGTTGGCGGCGTCGCCCTCGCGCCAGACTCCGGTGCCGGCACTCTCGATCACCACCAGCCCGCCGAGGCCGGCGTCCTCCACATGTCTGCGGAAGACGTGCTCGGCCATCGGCGAGCGGCAGGTGTTGCCGGTGCAGACGAAGCAGACGCGGTAGGTCACGGGTCCTCCAGTCAGTCGCTGTCGGGGAGCACGACGTTCAGCGCCCACGAGACGACGGAGATGATCAGGCCGCCGAGGACGGCGGTCCAGAAGCCCTCCACGTGGAAGCTGAGATCGAACTTGTCGGCAAGCCAGGAGGTGAGGAGCAGCATCAGGGCGTTGATCACGAGGGTGATCAGACCGAGTGTCAGGATGAAGAGCGGCAGCGTGAGCAGCTTGACGATCGGCTTGACCAAGAAGTTCACGAGCCCGAAGACCAGGGCGACGAGAATGAGGGTCAGGGCCTTCTTGCCGGTGCTCTCACCGGTCAGGGTGATGTCCTGGAGCAGCCAGATGGCGACTCCCAGGGCGCCCGCGTTGGCGAGTGTCTTGACTACGAAATTCATCATGTGTCTGATCGTGGCAGACGTGATCGGGCCGAGGGCAGGGGCTGACAGGCGATGAAGGCATTCCGACTTGATGAACTGGAGGCGGAGCGTGCCGCGAACAAGGGCGCGTACCTCCAGTTCCTGCGGGAGCGGAACATGTCGGTGGGCCTGTACGCGCTGGACGCCGGGGAGCTCGACCCGCAGCAGCCGCACGGTCAGGACGAGGTGTACTTCGTGGTGAGCGGCCGGGCGGCGATCACGGTGGGGACGGAGACGACCCAGGTGGCGCGCGGCAGCGTGGTCTACGTGCCGGCCGGGGTGGAGCACAAGTTCCACCACATCAGCGAGGACCTGCGGGTGATGGTGGTCTTCTCCCCGCCGGAGGCCTGACGCACGGGGACGCCTGTCGCACCGGAGGCCTGACGTACCGGAGCCCTGGCCCTCCCGAGCCCTGGTCCGCCCGAGCCCGGGCCCGCCCGACAGCCGGCCCGTCCGAGACCTGAGGGTCGGACGGGCGAAGCCCCTAGGGGGCGGATCAGGGGAGAGCGGGGGCCACAGGGCCCCCGTGGGCCTGCCCCGGCCCCTAGCCTTGAGGTTGTTCGGCGCGGAGTGCGCGGAACGGATCTTCGAGAGCGAGGGAGAGGTCGATGGCCGTACAGGAGGTTCTCGCGGGGATGCCCTGGTGGGTGAAGTGGGTCGCCATACCCGTGCTCGCCCTGCTCGTCTTCGGCGGACTGATCACCAGCGTTCTGGCCTTCGTGGTCGGACTGCTCTTCAAGGTGCTGCTCTTCGTGGCCCTCGTCGCCGGACTGATCTACGTCGTACGGAAGTTCAGCTCCTCCGACCGGTCGCGCGACGAGTGGTAGCACAAGCTACCGATCGGTATGCAGGCGACGCAGGGTATTAGCCCAGCCGGGGGAACGCGCTGGTCGAATCAGGGCGTGGGCCCAGGGGCTGCCACTAGAGTGGAATCCCTCCGCCGCGTAGGGGACTACAGGTGTAGACCTCCGTTCTGACCAGCGGTTTCCCAGGCCCGGCGGGCGCGCGGGGGCGGCCCCCGCGGGCGGATGCAATGCATCCGTCGTCACGCCTGGGGGTGACCTTTGGCCACGGCTACGCAGACGGCTGCGCCTACCCTGATCGGCTCGGTGCAGCGAGCGCTGAGACTTCTGGAGGCCGTGTCCTCCCACGCGGACGGCGCCCCGGCCAAACAGCTCGCCCGTGAAACGGGCCTTCCGCTGCCCACCACGTACCACCTACTCCGCACCCTGACGCACGAGGGCTATCTGGTCCGCGAGAAGGGTGTGTTCGTCCTGGGCGACGCCGCGGTCCGACTGGCCGGCGGCGGAGATGTGCAGAATCGTCGCATCAAGATCGAAGACTCCCTTGCCCGCTGGCGGGACACGATCGGTGTGCCCGTCTACTTCGCCCTCTACCGCGAGGGGGAGATCGAGCTCGTCGCTGTCGCCGACACCCCCTCCGCTCCCGCGGTGGAGGAATGGGCCGACTTCCGAGAGACCGCGCACGCCCATGCGATCGGGCAGTGCCTGCTGAGTCAACTCGATCTGAAATCTCGTCAAGACCACCTTGACCGCCACCCGGTGGAAGCCATCACTCCGTACACGGTGCGTAACCGTCGTGTGCTTTTGGAGCGTTTGGGCGGTTTGGGGCGAATGGAACCCTTGGTAGAACGTCAGGAATATGCGCTCGGCACGGTCTGTGCCGCAATCCCCATCACTGCGGGCTCCACAGCGGCCGCAATGGCCATTTCCCTCCCCCTTCACCAGGAAGAACGGTTGCTCCCAGCAGTCGAGCAGCTACGTACAGAGATCGGGAAGCTCTTCAGTTCGCTCGCGTTCTCTATCAGTATCTGAAAAATCACTCCTTGTGATCTGGTAGCGCTTACAGCACGATTGCGTCAAGAGGGCCACGGGGGATCATTCCTGGCCGTTTCGGTCACAGCTTTCAGCAGCTGTGTTTACACAACTGCTTCATCTACTGCGGGGTACATGATGCGAGAGTCGGTTCAGGCCGAGGTCCTGATGAGCTTCCTCGTCTCCGAGGAGCTCTCCTTCAAGATCCCGGTGGAACTGCGATATGAGACCCGGGATCCCTACGCGGTGCGGATGACCTTCCACCTCCCCGGGGACGCGCCTGTCACCTGGGCGTTCGGCAGGGAGCTGCTGCTCGACGGGATCAACCGGCCGAGCGGGGACGGCGATGTGCACATCGCCCCGACGGAGCCCGAGGGCCTCTCGGACGTCTCCATCCGGCTCCAGGTCGGTGGCGATCGCGCCCTGTTCCGGGCCAGCGCGCCGCCGTTGGTCGCTTTCCTCGACCGTACGGACAAACTGGTTCCACTCGGTCAGGAACGGACACTCGGCGACTTCGAGGACAACCTGGAGGCCGCACTGGGCCGGATTCTGGCCGAGGAGAACGCGGGCCCGGCTGCCTGAGACGGGACCTCACTTCGCGCGACGGCGCCGTCCGCCCCGTACCGCCGCGGGCTTTCGGGTGCCCGTCCCCGGCCCCCCGGCCTCCGCCCGGTCGGCGGAGACCACCATGGCCGCGAGCGCCGTGGTGACCGGCACGGAGGCGACCAGACCGATCGAACCGACGAGCGTCCGGACGATCTCCGCGGCGACCAGCTCGCTGTTGGCCACCGTCCCCATGCTGCTCTGCGCGATGGTGAAGAGCAGCAGCAGCGGGAGGGCGGCACCCGCGTAGGCGAGCACCAGCGTGTTCACGACCGAGGCGATGTGGTCCCGGCCGATCCGGATCGCGGCCCGGTACAGCGCGCGCGGACCCATGCCCGGATCGGCCTGGTGCAGCTCCCAGACCGCCGAGGTCTGGGTGACCGTCACGTCGTCGAGCACGCCGAGGGAACCGATGATGATCCCGGCCAGCAGGAGGCCGGACATGTCGATGCTCGGGTACAGGCCGTGGATCAGGCCGGTGTTGTCGTCGGTGTTGCCGCTGAGCGACGCCCACTCGATGAAGAACGAACCGAGCAGTCCGATCAGCATGAGCGAGATCAGTGTGCCGAGCACCGCGACCGAGGTGCGGGCCGAGAGCCCGTGGCACATGTAGAGCGCGATCAGCATGATCGCGCTCGACCCGACCACCGCCACGATCAGCGGATTCGATCCCTCCAGGATCGCCGGCAGGATGAAGAGCGTCAGCACCAGGAAGCTCGCGGCGAGCGCGATCAGCGCCATCACGCCCCGCATGCGGCCGACGAGCACGACCACGAGGGCGAAGATCCCGGCGAGCACCGCCATCGGGACCTTCCGGTTCACGTCCGTCACCGAGAACTGCAGGTCGCGCGGGGCGTCGGGCGCGTACGCCACCACCACACCCTGCCCCTCGTGCAGTTGGCGCGGTGCGTCCGGCTGCACGATCTCGGTGAACGTGCGCCCCTTCTCCGGGCCGGTGGTGACCTCGATCGTCGCCTTCCCGCAGTCTCCCTGCTGGGCGTTGACCGCCTCGCGCCCCTCCGGGGTGGAGGTGTCCCCGGTCGGTGGGACCTGCCCGGCGTTCACGTCCTTGCAGTCGACCTGCTCGACCGATACGACCTTGCCCTGCTCGGTCTGCCGGTCGAAGCCGACTCCGGTGCGCTCGTGCGCCGGGGTGCCACCGGGCCACAGGACCACGAGCCCGACCGCGACGGCCGTGGCGAAGGGGATCAGGATCGCGGCGATGACCTTGCGCAGATGCCGGGACACCGGGGCGGCGGGCCCGTGGCTGTGGCTGTGGCCGTGCCCGTGGGAGCTGTGCTCCCGGCCGTTCTCGTGGGACGCGCCGTGCCCCTGACCGTGCCCGTGGGAAGGGCCGGGACCGTGGTCGTGGCCGTGCGGCTCGGGAGTCTGTTGGGGGGAAGTCACCGACCGATCATCGCAAGAACGGCGGGGGCCCACTGTTCAGCACGCCAGGGATGACGCTAGCGTGGTGGCACCTTTGCACACGCGGGAGCTCGGAGCACCGGGCTGAGAGGGCGCTGATCACCGTACGCGCGTACTGATGTACGTACGGGAGGAGGCTGCGCCGACCGCCGAACCTGTTACCGGGTAATGCCGGCGTAGGGAGATCGGTCTCATGACCATTCAGGATGCACGCACGCCTGCCTCCAAGCAGGACGACACCTCTGCCGACGGCGCCCGCACGCCGGGCTGGCACAAGGGGTACGTCCAGGGCTCGCGCCCCGACCTCCGGGTGCCGGTCCGTCAGGTGCACCTCACCAACGGCAAGGACGTCACGCTGTACGACACGTCCGGCCCGTACACCGACCCCACCGTCGACACCGACGTGCGGCGGGGCCTTCCGCCGCTGCGCGAGAACTGGATCATCGCGCGCGGCGACACCGAGGAGTACGCGGGCCGCCCGGCCCGCCCCGAGGACGACGGCATCAAGCACACCTCGCCGCGCGGCGGCGGGCTGAAGAACCTCGACGCCGTCTTCCCCGGCCGCCCGCGCGTGCCGCGCCGTGGCCGCGACGGCCAGGCCGTGACCCAGCTCGCGTACGCCCGCCGGGGGGAGATCACCCCGGAGATGGAGTACGTGGCGATCCGGGAGAACGTCTCCCCCGAGGTCGTACGGGAGGAGATCGCGGCGGGTCGCGCGGTGCTCCCGGCCAACGTCAACCACCCGGAGATCGAGCCGATGATCATCGGCAAGCGGTTCCTGGTGAAGGTCAACGCCAACATCGGCAACTCCGCCGTCACCTCCTCCATCGAGGAGGAGGTGGAGAAGATGACCTGGGCGACCAAGTGGGGCGCCGACACGGTCATGGACCTGTCCACCGGTCGCAACATCCACACCACCCGCGAGTGGGTCCTGCGCAACTCCCCCGTACCGATCGGCACCGTGCCGCTCTACCAGGCCCTGGAGAAGGTCGACGGCCGGGCCGAGGACCTGACCTGGGAGATCTACAAGGACACGGTCATCGAGCAGGCCGAGCAGGGCGTGGACTACATGACGGTGCACGCCGGCGTACTCCTGCCGTACGTGCCGCTCACCGCGCGCCGCAAGACCGGCATCGTCTCGCGCGGCGGCTCGATCATGGCCGCCTGGTGTCTCGCCCACCACAAGGAGAACTTCCTCTACACGAACTTCGAGGAGCTCTGCGAGATCCTCGCGACGTACGACGTCACGTACTCGCTCGGCGACGGACTGCGCCCCGGCTCGATCGCGGACGCCAACGACGCGGCCCAGTTCGCGGAGCTGCGCACGCTCGGCGAGCTGAACACGATTGCCAAGCGCCACAACGTGCAGACGATGATCGAGGGCCCGGGCCACGTCCCGATGCACAAGATCAAGGAGAACATCGACCTCCAGCAGGAGATCTGCGAGGAGGCGCCGTTCTACACGCTCGGCCCGCTGACCACGGACGTCGCGCCCGCGTACGACCACATCACCTCCGGCATCGGTGCGGCCATGATCGCCTGGTGGGGCACCGCGATGCTCTGCTACGTCACGCCCAAGGAGCACCTGGGCCTGCCGAACCGGGACGACGTGAAGACCGGTGTCATCACGTACAAGATCGCGGCCCACGCGGCGGACCTCGCCAAGGGGCACCCGGGCGCGCAGGAGTGGGACGACGCGCTCTCGGACGCGCGGTTCGAGTTCCGCTGGGAGGACCAGTTCAACCTGGCGCTCGACCCGGACACCGCGCGTGAGTTCCACGACGAGACGCTGCCGGCGGAGCCCGCGAAGACCGCGCACTTCTGCTCGATGTGCGGTCCGAAGTTCTGCTCGATGAAGATCTCGCAGGACATCCGTCGGGAGCACGGCGGCGATCTGAAGGCGGACGAGATCGAGGCGGGCATGGCCGCGAAGTCCGCCGAGTTCGCGGCGACCGGCAACCGCGTGTACCTCCCGCTGGCGGACTGACCGCCGCCGGCGCTCGGGGGACCGACCCCCACCGGCGCTCGGGGGACCGACCCCACCTGTGCTCCGTGGACTGACCATCACCGGCGCATGGACCGGCCCGCGACCCCGGGGGAGTCGCGGGCCGGTGGTGTGTCAGGGGTCCATCGGGCCGCTGGGTGGGGTCGTGGCCGCGAGGACGTCGCGGAGGAAGGGGAGGATGCCGCGTTCGAGGAGGGCGCGGCGCCAGGCCTCGCGGGCGCGGGACAGTTCGTCGTCCGGTGCGCCCGGAGGCGGGCCGCCCGCGCTCACCTCGGCGGGGCTGTTGCGCAGGGCCGTCACGAGGAGCCCGGCGGCCGCGCCGAGCAGTCCTGCGGCGGCGACGGCGCCGAAGACCAGGCCTGCGGTGAGGAGTGTCGCCCCGAACACCACGGTGGGGGCGATGGCGTGCAGGACCGCGCCGACCAGCAGGAATATGACGGCGGCCGCGCCTGCGAGGACGGGCACCATGACGGTGAAGATCGCGACGACGCCGGGGCCGGGGCCCGGGCGGTCCGAGGACGCCGCCGGTATCGGGGTCCCCAGGGCCGCGCGGTTCTGTTCGCGGACCTTCACGAAGTGGTCGTACTCGCTCGCTGCGGCGCTGGTGACCAGAGTTGTCGCGTTCAGGGTCAGGGAGCGCAGCTGTGCGAGCGTGAGCCGGGTTCCTGCTCCGGCGAGATCCGGACGTGCGTGGGCGGTGCTCAGTGCGTCGTCGAGGACCCGCTCGTACTCGGCGCGGTCCTCGGTCAGCAGGTGCGGAGCCACGTTCATGTGCATCCCCCGATGCTCCGTAGGCCCGGATCAGCCGTGGGAAACGGTCGGTTGGGCGGAAACGGAGGAGAGCCTGCTACGGATGGACCCGATGGTATTGCGGTCGTGCCACGCGTTGACAGGGTGTTTCCGGAATTCGACTTCCCCGGATGCGCAGGGTTATGCGTCAGCTGTTCAGGGGGAGTTGGACGACCAGTAGCTTTCCGGCCATGGTCACTCCGCCGTCCATGGCGATCGCCAGCCCGTCGGCGTACACGTGCGGTCCGTCGACGATCGGGCCCGAATTGCCCTCGCTGTCCTCCGTGCCGACCTGGCCGAGGAGGTACGGGATCGGGCTGTGGCCGTGGACGATCCGGTGGCCGCCGTAGGTGGAGAGCAGCTCCTGGACGGCCTGCGGGCCGCCTTCGTCGCGGAACGCGAAGCGCTTGGTGAACTTCCGGAAGACGTCCCAGACCTCGTCGGCGTCGTTCCGGTTGAGGATCTCGTGGACCGTGTCGTTGACGTCCTCGATGGTCTGGCCGTATTCGAGGTACGCGGTGGTGTCGGAGTGCAGGAGAAGGTGGTCGTCCTCCAGCACCACGGCGTCGAGCCGGGACATCCACTGCAGGTGGACGTCCTGGAGCCGGTCCATGTCGTGCTTCTGGCCGCCGTTGAGCAGCCAGGCGGCCTGGAAGGTGGCGGTGCCCGCGCCGGAGTTCACGGGGGTGTCGCCGAAGCGTTTGGCGCCGATGAGCAGCAGTTCGTGGTTGCCCATGAGGGCCTTGCAGTAGCCGCCGGCGGCGGCGGCCTCGGCGGAGAGGCGCATGACGAGGTCGATGACGCCGATGCCGTCGGGGCCGCGGTCGGTGAAGTCGCCGAGGAACCAGAGGCGGGCGTTGCCGGCGGCCCAGCTGCCGTTCTGGTCGATGAGGCCCTGGGCGCGGAGGGCGGCGACGAGCTCGTCGAGATAGCCGTGGACGTCGCCGACGACGTAGAGCGGGCCGGGGCCTTCGCCGTTCGCGGGAGCGGGCTCGGCGGCGGAGCCGGGCTCGGGGGTGACCGGGACCTGGACGGTGTCGCCGCGGTTGATGACCGGGAGGTCGCGCTCGGTCGGGGTGTAGCCCTCGGGCATCGCGCCCTCCGGGAAGGCGTTGCCGGGGTGACCGGTGGCGACGGAGACGATGGAGGAGCCGGTCGGGGCGGGGTACGCGGGCGCGGTACGAAGCCCCAGATGCAGGGTCGGCGCGGCGGGCGCAGGCGCGTGCGCGGGCACGACGGGTACGGGGGGGTGCGCGGGTACGGCGGGGGCGGGTGTGGCTACGGCCGAGGGCACGGCCGGGGCGGCAGCGGGCACGGCCGGGGCGGCAGCGGGCACGGACGCCGCAGGCACGGAGGCCGAGGGCGCGTGGTGCATGGGAGTGGTCTGGGCCGGTGGAGGCACCGGTAGAGGCTCCATGGACGTCGGTTCGGTGGCATGGCCCTGTACGGGCACGCGGGCGTACGGCGGTACGCGGAAGTCACGCAATGTCGCCGTGCGCACCACGGGCTCCTGCCCGGCCCCCTGAGTCATGGACCCCTCCACCACCGTCGCGATGCCCTGCACATCGCGGACCGGCCTGGTCGGGGTGGTCCGCGATGTCGTGCGCCCATCATAGGAATGAGGGTCCTCCTGTGTGACGCACCAGGGGTGGTGAATCCGGGTCCACTCCGGGTTCACCGGTTGTTTCGCCCGAATTGAGACGGTCGAGTCCAGGGTTGAGACCGGTTCGGTGGCCGGTTTCGCCGTCCCGGCCCACGGGCAGGGGCGGGGACGGCGGATTCGGTGGGGCCGGTTGGCGGGGTGTCAGTCCTTCGTGGGTGAGCGCGGCGGGCTGACGGTCGTGCGCGGTGAACGGCGCTGCGAGGAGGTGCGGACGATGAGTTCGGTCGGTATCACCTGCTCGACCGGGCCGTCGGTGTCGATCCCTTCGATGGCGTCGATGAGGAGCTGGACGACGGCCGTGCCGATCCGGCGCGGCTTGAGCGAGAGCGTCGTGATGGGCGGTTCGGTGGTGGCGTAGACGGTCGACTCGCTGCAGCAGACCAGCAGCAGGTCGTCCGGGACGCGCAGACCGTAGCGGCGCGCGGCCGCGAGGAGGTCGGTTCCGTTGGGGTCGAAGAGGCCGTACACGGCGTCGGGCCGGTCCGGTCGGGCGAGCAGCCGGTCGGCCGCGACGGCACCCGCGCACGGGTCGTGCGCCGGATAGGCCTCGTAGACGGGGTCCTGGCCCACCCGCTCGCACCAGTTGAGGTACGCGGTGGTGGACAGGCGGGTGTAGGTGTCGGTGGTGGTTCCGGTGAGGAGACCGATGCGGCGGGCGCCGGCGTCGGCGAGGTGGTCGAGAAGATCGAGGACGGCGGCTTCGTGGTCGTTGTCGACCCAGGCGGTGACCGGAAGGGTGCCGGCGGGGCGTCCGTCGGAGACGACGGGCAGGCCCTGGCGGACCAGTTCGGTGACGACCGGGTCGTGGTCGGAGGGGTCGATGACGACGGTGCCGTCGAGGGCGACGTTCGACCAGACGTCATGGCGGGAGGTGGCGGGGAGGATGACCAGGGCGTAGCCCCGCGCGAGCGCCGCCGATGTGGCTGCTCTGGCCATCTCCGCGAAGTACGCGAATTCGGTGAAGGTGAAAGGTTCATCCCCGTACGTGGTCACGGTCAGGCCGATGAGTCCCGACTTCCCGGTGCGGAGCGTGCGGGCCGCCGCGGATGGGCGGTAGCCCAGCCGATCGGCGACCTCGCGCACGTGACGGCGGGTGGCGTCGGGGAGTCGGCCCTTGCCGTTGAGCGCGTCGGAGACAGTCGTGATGGAGACCCCGGCGGCGGCGGCCACGTCCCGGATGCCTGCCCGGCCCTGCCGGCTTCCCCGGGTCTGTGCCCGGCTCACCTGGTGCTTCCCTGCTGCTGTCATGGCGAGCCGATAGTAGGGCGATGAGGGGCGGTTGGGCCGGTCGCATATGCAGGCGTTGACAGGCACGTTTCTGCATGGCCGAAAGGCGTCAAGAGGCAATGAATCCAAGGTAGTTAGGGCCTTTGCCGTGGGATCAGGGGTTGTCGAACGGCGTAGGCCTGGTGTGGGGGCGAGGTCTCGAAGAGGTCTCAACTCACCTCTACGGGGGATGCGCGCCACGGCGCCCGCCACCGGCGCGCGCCACCCGGGCGCGCGCTCCCCCCGCTCCGGCGGCCGGGACGGGGCCGTACCCGGGACCCCACGCGGGGCCGCGCCCCGGAGCCGGTCCGGGACCCCACGCAGGGCCGCACCCGGAGCCGCTCCGGGGCCGCTACGGGGTCGTATCCGGAGCCGCTCCGGGGTCGTATCCGGGACTGCCCCGGGCCCACACCCGGGACCGCCCCGGGCTCGCTCCGGGCGGTCGTGTCCACAGCGTGTCCCTCCTGTTGTCCACAGCCCATTCGCAGCGGAGGGGAATCCTCTTAAGGTGAGGAGTATTGGCGGTACGGACGGTCGAGGAGGCCACACTGTGAGCGAGACCAGCGGGACCAGCGGGACGAGCACGGGCCCGAAGCTGCGCGCCGAGCTGGACGGCGTCCCCACCTACAAGCCGGGCAGGCCGGCGGCCTCGGGCGGTCCCGTGGCCTTCAAGCTGTCCTCCAACGAGAACCCGTATCCGCCGCTGCCGGGGGTCATGGAGAGCACGCTGGCCGCCGCCGCGAACTTCAACCGGTACCCGGACATGGCCTGCACGGGCCTGACGGAGGAGCTGGCGGACCGTTTCGGCGTGCCCGTCTCGCACCTGGCCACCGGCACCGGCTCGGTCGGCGTCGCCCAGTCGCTCCTCCAGGCCACCTCCGGCCCCGGCGACGAGGTCATCTACGCCTGGCGCTCCTTCGAGGCGTACCCGATCATCACGCAGATCAGCGGGGCCACCTCGGTGCAGGTGCCGCTGACCGAGGGCGAGGTGCACGACCTCGACGCGATGGCCGCGGCGATCACCGAGAAGACCCGGCTGATCTTCGTCTGTAACCCCAACAACCCCACGGGCACCGCGGTGCGCCGGGCGGAGCTGGAGCGCTTCCTCGACCGGGTGCCCTCCGACGTCCTGGTCGTGATCGACGAGGCGTACCGCGAGTTCGTCCGCGACACCGACATCCCGGACGGCATCGAGCTGTACCGCGACCGGCCGAACGTCGCCGTGCTGCGGACCTTCTCCAAGGCGTACGGCCTGGCGGGGCTGCGGGTCGGCTTCGCGGTCGCCCACGAGCCGGTGGCGGCGGCGCTGCGCAAGACGGCGGTGCCGTTCGGCGTGAGCCAGCTGGCGCAGGACGCGGCCGTGGCCTCGCTGCGGGCCGAGGACGAACTGCTCGGGCGGGTCGGCTCGTTGGTGGCCGAGCGCGAGCGGGTGCACGCGGGGCTCGTGGGGCAGGGCTGGACCGTGGCGGACACCCAGGCGAACTTCGTCTGGCTGCGGCTCGGTGAGCGGACCCTGGACTTCGCGGCGGAGTGCGAGCGGCACGGTGTGATGGTGCGGCCCTTCGCCGGCGAGGGCGTGCGCGTCACGATCGGCGAGACCGAGGCGAACGATCTGTTCCTCAAGGCGGCCGAGGGCTTCCGCAAGGAGGGCTGACCGGCCTGCCGCCCTGGTGCGAGGGCCCCCGCGAGCGCTTCGCTCGCGGGGGTCTTTTCGTAGGGGGACCCCCGGTAGAAGGTACGGATTTCGTATGAGCCATAATGCTTGTGAATGTGAACGCGTTCACAAGCGTGTCCCGGTTCATCCCGATGTGGGTGGGATTAACGGGGCAAACTGCCGATGTGACCACGGCGATGTAAGGAGAAAACGACGTGGACCTCGCTCTAGCGCCAGAGACCCTGGCGCGCTGGCAGTTCGGCATCACCACCGTCTACCACTTCCTCTTCGTCCCCCTGACGATCTCCCTCGCCGCACTCACCGCCGGTCTCCAGACCGCATGGGTCCGGACGGAGAACGAGAAGTACCTCAGGGCGACGAAGTTCTGGGGCAAGCTCTTCCTGATCAACATCGCCATGGGTGTCGTCACCGGCATCGTGCAGGAGTTCCAGTTCGGCATGAACTGGTCCGACTACTCCCGATTCGTCGGCGACATCTTCGGTGCGCCGCTCGCCTTCGAGGCGCTCATCGCCTTCTTCTTCGAGTCGACCTTCATCGGCCTGTGGATCTTCGGCTGGGACAAGCTCCCGAAGCGGATCCACCTCGCCTGCATCTGGATGGTGTCGATCGGCACCATCCTCTCCGCGTACTTCATCCTCGCGGCCAACTCCTGGATGCAGCACCCGGTGGGCTACCGGATCAACGAGGAGCGCGGCCGGGCCGAGCTCACCGACTTCTGGCACGTGCTCACCCAGAACACCGCCCTCACCCAGTTCTTCCACACCATGACGGCGGCCTTCCTGGTCGGCGGCGCGTTCATGGTCGGCATCTCCGCCTTCCACCTGGCGCGCAAGAAGCACATCCCGGTGATGCGGACCTCGCTGCGGCTCGGCCTGATCACCCTGATCATCGCCGGCCTCGGCACCGCCATCAGCGGTGACCTGCTCGGCAAGGTCATGTTCAAGCAGCAGCCCATGAAGATGGCCGCCGCCGAGGCACTCTGGGACGGCGAGGCGCCGGCACCCTTCTCGGTCTTCGCGTACGGGGACGTCGACAAGGGCCACAACTCGGTGGCCATAGAGATTCCGGGACTGCTGTCCTTCCTCGCCAACGACGACTTCAGTTCGTACGTCCCGGGCATCAACGACATCAACAAGGCCGAGCAGGAGAAGTTCGGCCCTGGCGACTACCGGCCCAACATCCCCGTCGCGTACTGGGGATTCCGCTGGATGATCGGCTTCGGCATGGCCTCGCTGACCATCGGCGTGATCGGCCTCTGGCTGACCCGCAAGAAGTTCATGCTGGCGCCGGGGCTGCGGACCGGTGAGGACGAAGTGCCGAACCTGGTCCTGTTCAAGCGGAAGGCGCTCAGCCCCCGCCTGGGCAAGTGGTACTGGATCGTCGCCCTCTGGACCATGGCGTTCCCGCTGATCGCCAACTCCTGGGGCTGGATCTTCACCGAGATGGGCCGTCAGCCCTGGGTCGTCTACGGCGTCCTGCGCACCCGGGACGCGGTCTCCCCCGGCACCACGACGGGCGAGGTGCTCACCTCGATGATCGTCTTCACCGCGCTCTACGCCGTCCTCGCCGTGATCGAGGTCAAGCTCCTCGTGAAGTACGTCAAGGCCGGCCCGCCGGAGCTCACCGAGGACGACCTCAATCCGCCCACCAAGATCGGCGGGGACTCTCGTGACCCCGACCGCCCGATGGCCTTCTCGTACTGAGGCTCAGGAGATCGAGGCATGGAACTCCACGACGTCTGGTTCGTACTCATCGCCATCCTCTGGATCGGCTACTTCTTCCTCGAGGGCTTCGACTTCGGGGTCGGGATCCTCACCAAGCTGCTCGCCCGCGGCCGGTCCGAGAAGCGGGTTCTCATCAACACCATCGGACCCGTCTGGGACGGCAACGAGGTGTGGCTGCTCACCGCCGGCGGCGCGACCTTCGCCGCGTTCCCCGAGTGGTACGCGACGCTCTTCTCCGGCTTCTACCTGCCGCTGCTGATCATCCTGGTCTGCCTGATCATCCGCGGTGTCGCCTTCGAGTACCGGGTGAAGCGGCCCGAGGAGAACTGGCAGCGGAACTGGGAGCAGGCCATCTTCTGGACCTCGCTGATCCCCGCGTTCCTCTGGGGTGTGGCCTTCGGCAACATCGTCCGGGGCGTGAAGATCGACGCGGACATGGAGTTCGTCGGCAGCTTCTGGGACCTGCTCAACCCGTACGCGCTCCTCGGCGGCCTGGTCACGCTCACGCTCTTCACGTTCCACGGCTCGGTCTTCGTCTCGCTCAAGACCGTCGGTGACATCCGGACCCGGGCGCGGGCCCTCGCGCTCAAGCTCGGTCTGGTCACGGCGGTGGTCGCGCTCGCCTTCCTGATCTGGACCCAGGTCGACACCGGGGACAGCTGGAGCCTCGCGGCGATGCTGGTCGCCGTGGTGGCCCTGGTCGGCGCGATCGGCGCGATCAAGGTGGGGCGCGAGGGCTGGTCGTTCGCGCTCTCGGGCGTCACCATCACCGCAGCCGTGGCGATGCTCTTCCTCGCGCTCTTCCCGGACGTCATGCCGTCTTCGCTCAACCCGGAGTGGAGTCTTACCGTGACGAACGCGTCGTCGAGCCCGTACACGCTCAAGATCATGACCTGGTGCGCGGCGATCGCGACCCCGCTGGTGCTGCTCTACCAGAGCTGGACCTACTGGGTGTTCCGTAAGCGGATCGGTACGCAGCACATCGCCGAGGCCCACTAGCCGGCCCTTCCCAGGGGAGCATGTTTCACGTGAAACCGATCGATCCGCGCCTGCTCCGGTACGCCAGAGCCACCCGTGTCTTTCTGATCGCGGTGGTCGTCCTCGGCCTCGTCGGGGCGGCGCTGGTCATCGCCCAGGCGATGCTCATCGCCGAGATCGTGGTGGGGTCCTTCCAGAAGGGCCAGTCGGTTTCCGCTCTGACCACCCCCCTGCTGCTGCTCGCGGGCATCGCGGCGGCACGGGGGCTGGTCTCCTGGCTGACCGAGCTCGCCGCCCACCGGGCGAGCGCGGCGGTCAAGTCCGAACTCCGCGGCCGCCTTCTCGACCGCGCGGCCGCGCTCGGGCCGGGCTGGCTGAGCGGCCAGAAGGCCGGTTCGCTGATCGCCCTCGCCACCCGGGGCGTGGACGCCCTCGACGACTACTTCGCCCGCTATCTGCCCCAGCTCGGCCTCGCGGTCGTGGTGCCGGTGGCCGTCCTGGCCCGGATCGTCACCGAGGACTGGGTCTCGGCGGCGATCATCGTCGTCACCCTGCCGCTCATCCCGGTCTTCATGATCCTCATCGGCTGGTACACCCAGGCGCGGATGGACCGGCAGTGGAAGCTGCTCTCCCGGCTCTCCGGACACTTCCTGGACGTGGTGGCCGGGCTTCCCACCCTCAAGATCTTCGGCCGGGCGAAGGCCCAGGCCGAGTCGATCCGCGCGATCACCTCGGAGTACCGCCGAGCGACCATGCGCACGCTGCGGATCGCCTTCCTCTCCTCCTTCGCGCTGGAACTCCTCGCGACCCTGTCGGTCGCGCTCGTCGCCGTGACCATCGGCATGCGGCTCGTCCACGGCGAACTCGATCTGTACACCGGTCTCGTCATCCTGATCCTGGCGCCCGAGGCGTATCTGCCGCTGCGGCAGGTCGGCGCGCAGTTCCACGCGGCGGCGGAGGGGCTCGCGGCGGCGGAGGAGATCTTCGACGTCCTGGAGGAGCCGGTGCGGGGCGGGGGCGGGAGCGCCGCCCCGGAGTCCGTACGGCTGGAGCTGGAGGGCGTGACGGTACGTCATGCCGGGCGCACCGATCCCTCGCTGGACGCGATGTCCCTGACGGTCGAGCCCGGAGAGACGGTGGCCCTGGTCGGGCCGAGCGGTGCCGGGAAGTCGACGCTGCTCGATGTCGTCCTCGGGTTCGCCGTGCCGGAGGAGGGCGGTTCCATCCGTGTCGGGGGCGAGTCGCTTGCCTCGCTCGACCTGGAGGCCTGGCGGTCGCGGATCGCCTGGGTGCCGCAGCGGCCGTATCTGTTCGCGGGAACGGTCGCCGAGAACGTCCGTCTCGCCCGTCCGGACGCATCGGACGAGGCGGTACGGGAGGCCCTGCGGGACGCCGGGGCGGACGGGTTCGTCGCGGGGCTGCCGCAGGGGCTCGACACCCCGCTCGGTGAGGACGGCGCCGGACTCTCGGCGGGGCAGCGGCAACGGCTCGCGCTCGCCCGGGGGTTCCTCGCCGACCGGCCGCTGCTGCTGCTCGACGAGCCGACGGCCGCGCTCGACGGGGAGACGGAGGCGGGGGTGGTCGACGCGGTGCGCCGGCTGGCGGCTGGGCGGACCGTGCTTCTGGTGGCCCATCGGCCGGCGTTGCTGGCTGTCGCGGACCGGGTGGTCCGGGTCGATGCGACCCCGTCGGGTGAGGGTGCGGGTGCCAGCGGTGCGGCTGCGGTTGCAAGTGCGGAAAGCGCGGGTGCCGGTGGCGCGGGTGCGGAGCAGGGGCGCGACGCCGCTGTGGGGGTGTTCCCACCCGTTCCGCCTTCTGCGGAACAGATGCCCACACGGGGCGGATCGGTCCTGACGCGGGTGCGGGGGATGGCCGGGGAGCTCAAGGGGCGGATGGGGCTCGCCCTGTTGCTCGGGAGTCTTGCGCTCGCTTCCGCCGTCGGGCTCATGGCCGTGTCCGGCTGGCTCATCTCACGCGCCTCCGAACAGCCGCCCGTGCTCTACCTGATGGTGGCCGTCACCGCCACGCGCGCCTTCGGCATCGGGCGGGCCGTCTTCCGGTATGCCGAGCGGCTCGTCTCGCACGACGCCGTCCTCCGGATGCTCGCCGAGCTCCGGGTCTCCGTCTACCGGCGCCTGGAGCGGATCGCCCCCGCCGGACTGCGCCGCACGCGCCGCGGGGACCTGCTCTCCCGGCTCGTCCAGGACGTCGACGCGCTCCAGGACTACTGGCTCCGCTGGCTGCTCCCCGCGGGCGCCGCGCTCGTCGTGGGAGTCGCGTCCGCCGGGTTCACCGCCTGGCTGCTGCCCGAGGCCGGTGCCGTCCTCGCCGTGGGCCTGCTCGTCGCGGGTGTCGTCGTACCGGCGGTCAGCGGGGCGCTCGCCCACCGTGCCGAACGGCGCCTCGCCCCGGCTCGCGGCGCCCTGGCGACCGCCGTGGCCGATCTGCTGCGCGGCTGCGCCGAGCTGACCGTGGCCGGCGCCCTGCCCGGCAGGCTCGACCGGACGCGGGCCGCCGACCGCACCCTCACCGGCATCGCCACCCGGCAGGCCGCGGCCGCCGCGCTCGGCGCCGGGCTCTCCGCCCTGGTCTGCGGCCTGACGGTCGCGGCCGCCGCGGTCGTCGGCGTCCGGGCCGTGGCGGACGGACGGCTCGACGGTGTGGCCCTCGCCGTGGTCGTCCTCACGCCGCTCGCCGCCTTCGAGGCCGTCACCGGGCTGCCGCTCGCCGTCCAGTACCGGCAGCGCGTCAAGCACAGCGCCGAGCGGGTCTTCGAGGTGCTCGACGCCCCCGTTCCCGTACACGAGCCCACCCTGCCCGGGACTCCCCCGGCGAGCCCGTTCCCGCTGGAACTGTCCGGGCTCTCCGCCCGGCACGCCGGGCAGGACCGGGACGCGCTCGCCGACTTCCGGCTCACCCTGGAGGCCGGGCGCCGGGTGGCCGTCGTCGGCGCCTCGGGATCCGGCAAGACGACGCTCGCCCAGGTGCTGCTGCGGTTCCTGGACGCGGAGCACGGCATCTACCGGCTCAGCGGGGTGCCCGCCCGCGAGCTCGACGGCGACGCGGTGCGGCGACTCGTCGGCCTCTGCGCCCAGGACGCCCACCTGTTCGACAGCTCCGTCCGCGAGAACCTGCGGCTCGCCCGTACCGGCGCGAGCGACGACGAGCTGCGCGAGGCACTGCGCCGGGCCCGGCTGCTCGACTGGGTGGACGGGCTGCCCGAGGGCCTCGACACCCTCGTGGGCGAGCACGGCTCCCGGCTCTCCGGCGGACAGCGGCAGCGCCTGGCGCTCGCCCGCGCGCTGCTCGCCGACTTCCCCGTCCTCGTCCTCGACGAGCCGGCCGAGCACCTCGACCTGGCCACCGCCGACGCACTCACCGACGACCTGCTCCGGGCCACCGAAGGCCGTACGACCGTCCTCATCACCCACCGGCTGCACGGACTCGACGCGGTCGACGAGGTGCTGGTCCTGGACGAGGGCCGGACCGTGCAGCGCGGCCCGTACGCGGAGCTCGCCGAGGCGGACGGCCCGCTGCGCCGGATGCTGGAACAGGAGCGGGAGACCGACCTGCTGGCTGTCGGCGCGGGCGCGGAGACCACGACCGGGACCACCTCGGCCCACGGCAACAAGGACCGGCCGACTTTTCTCGCCAAATAGGACTTACTAGGCTCAAGCCCATGACCGCCGCAGCGTCCGACGCCTCGGACCCCCTGGAAGCCGCCACCCAGGCCACCCGCAGCCTCCAGGGGCTGTCCACGGAGCTCACCGCCCGCGTGCCACAGCTCCTGGAAGCCATGCGCTCGGTGGGCACCGGGCTCGAACTCCACTCCACCCTCGACCGCATCTGCGAGACCGCCGCCGAACTCGCCGACGCCCGCTACGCCGCCATCGGCGTCGTCGACGAGGAGGGCAAGGGCCTCTCCGACTTCGTCACCTTCGGCGTCGACGAGGACGTGGCCCGCCGGATCGGGCACCGCCCCGACGGTCACGCCGGGCTGCTCGGCGCGCTGATCCGCGACCCCCAGACGATCCGCCTCGCGGACCTCTCCACCAATCCGCGCGCGGCGGGCTTCCCTCCCGGACACCCCCCGATGCGGACCTTCCTCGGTGTCCCCATCCGGGTCCAGGGCGAGATCTTCGGCAATCTGTACCTCGCGGAGAAGCACGGCGGGGGCGAGTTCAACGACTACGACGTGCACATGGTCCGGGTGCTCGCCACCGAGGCGGGCATCGCCATCGGCAACGCCCGCCTGTACGAGGCCGCCCGACAGCGCGAACGGTGGATCGACGGCTCCGTCGCCGTCACCACCGCGCTGCTCTCCGGCGGTGACGCGGACGACGCCCTCACCGTCGTCGCCGAGCAGGCCCGCCGCCTCGCCGACGCCGACGCGGGGATCGTGCTGCTGCCCGCCGAGGACGGCGGCCTGGAGATCGTCGCCGTCTCCTCGCCCCGGCCCACGAAGTCGCTGGGCGTGGTGATCCCGCCCGAGAGCGCCGTCGTGCAGCGGCTCCTGGAGGGCGAGGCGGTCTTCGTGACGGACGCCTCGACGGACCCGCGCATGATCAGCCGGCTGACCTCGCCGTACGGCCCGAGCATGATGCTGCCGCTGCAGAGCGGCGGGCGGGTGCTCGGCGCGCTCGCCACACCCCGGGTGAGGGGCGGCCGCCAGTTCACCGAGACGGAGCGGACGCTCGCCACCCAGTTCGCCTCGCAGGCGGCGCTCGCCCTGATGATGGCCGACGCGCAGCGGGACCGGGAGCGCCTCGCCGTGTACGAGGACCGCGACCGGATCGCCCGTGACCTGCACGACCTCGTCATCCAGCGGCTCTTCGCCACCGGCATGATGCTGGAGAGCGCACAGCGCCGGTCGATCGTGCCGGCCGTGCGCGAGGGCGTCGGCAAGGCCGTGGACGAGCTGGACGTGACCATCCAGGAGATCCGTACGGCGATCTTCGCGCTCCAACAGGGGCCTGCCGAGGCCCCGTCGGGGCTGCGCACCCGGGTGCTGCGGGAGATCAACATGGCGGCCGTGCCGCTCGGCTTCAAGCCCGCGCACCGTTTCCTCGGCGCGATCGACTCGACGGTCGGCGAACTCACCGGCAAGAACCTCATCGCCGCCCTGCGCGAGGCGCTGTCCAACGCCTTCCGGCACGCGGAGGCGAGCCGGATCGAGGTGGTCGTCGACGCCGGTGTCACCCTGCCCGACGGCTCCGCCGGGGTACGGCTCGAGGTCGCCGACGACGGCATCGGCATCCCGGCGGGCGGGCGACGCAGCGGCCTGCGCAACCTGGCGCGCCGGGCCGAGTCGTTGGGCGGCGCGAGCTGGTGCGGGCCGGGCATCGGGGAGGACGGCGGCGGTACGACGGTGGTGTGGGAGGCCCCGCTGTAGCCCTGTGGCCCTGTAGCCCTGTAGCCCTGCTGTCCCGCGGGGGCCGGCGGTGCGTCTCAGTCCTGTGGCGCCGGGTTCCCCGCCGCGCGCAGTGCCTCGGCCACCAGCTCTTCGACGACGACGGCCACGCCGTCCTCGTTGTTGCCGACCGTACGGCCGGAGGCGGCGGCGATCACGTCGGGGTGGGCCTTGCCCATCGCGTACGAACGGCCCGCCCAGCTCAGCATCTCGATGTCGTTGGGCATGTCGCCGAAGGCGACGACCTCCTCGGCCGTGATCCCGCGCTCGGCGCAGCACCGGGCCAGGGTGGACGCCTTGGAGACGCCGAGTCCGCTGACCTCGATGAGGGCGGTGGGACCGGACCGGGTGAACGAGGCTCGGTCCCCTGCGGCCTCCCTGGCCACCGCCAGGAACACGTCGGGGTCGAGCTCCGGGTGCCGGGCGAGCAGCTTCAGCACCGGGGCCGCGGCGCCGGGCGCCTCCTCGAAGAGGAGCTTCTCGGCGGTGGCGACGGTCGCGCCGGGGTCGAGGTGGAACGGCGGGTAGTGCGGCTCGTAGTGGATGCCGGTGGTGAGCTCGACCGCGAAGGAGGTCCCGGGCGCGGCGGCGCGCAGGGCCCGGACGACGTCCATGGCGGCCGGCCGCTCCAGCGGGCGCACCTCGAGGAAGGTGCCTCCGGCGTGGAGGTCGACGACGGCGGCGCCGTTGGCGCAGATCGCCAGGCCGTGACCGTGGACGTGGTCGCTGACGACATCCATCCAGCGGGCCGGGCGGCCGGTGACGAAGAAGACCTCGATCCCGGCCTCCTCGGCTGCGGCGAGGGCGGCGACCGTGCGCTCGGAGAGGGACTTGTCGTCGCGCAGGAGCGTGCCGTCCAGGTCGGTGGCGATCAGTCGGGCCGTCGGGGCGGGTGTGCGCGGGGAACGGGGAGAGGTCACCGCCCCATTCTTCCGCACCGGACGCACGGGCGTGCGGGGAGCCGCACATATGAGTGGTCGGTTTCGGGCGGCATCTGCCCCGGCGGCCGGGTGTTTACGCCCCGACGTGGCCGTAAACGTCCGTTCGTTTTCGGGGTGACGGGGAAGATCCCTGAGAGCTGATGGCGTCTCAAGGGGGCGGGGCATGGGCTCGGGCCGGAGAAACGACGAGTGCGACTCCTGCGGCGCGCCGTACGGGACGTGGGTGCCGAGCCTCGGCATGGCCCTCTGCTCGGCGTGCGAGGGAACGGGGTCGGCACACCCCGCACGGGACCCGGTGCTGGTGGGCGATGTCCTGGCGGGTCTGGTCGACGCCGCGTCGTTCGCGGTGCGCGGCGGGGGTGCCGTACGGGATACGCGCTTCGGGGACGCGATACGGGATGTCCGGCCGGGGGGCGGCCTGGTGCCGGAGCCCCGTTCCGGGGATGCGGTACGGGATGCCTGGTCGGTGGGCGGCGCCGTACCGGAACCTCGGTCCGGTGATTCCGTGCGGGATGCCTGGTCCGAGGCCGCCGTCGTACCGGAGCCCCGGTCCGGCGGAGTCGTACGCGGCGCGGCGAGTCCGGCCGGCTCGGTCTGTCGTCGGTGCGGGGCGCGCGCCGAGTGGCACCGGACGGTGCGGGGCCGCTGGATCTTGATCGAGCCCGGGGAGCTGACGACCGCCGCCGTTCCGGCGGGCAGCCGCTGGCGCGTCGCGGGTGACGGAACCGCGGTCAACCTGGGTTCCGCGGTGCCGTCCGACACCTGTCGGGTCAGCCACTTCGACGTCTGCGCGGCGGGTCCGGAACCGGTCGGCTCCCCCGTCCTGCTCGCCCTGTGGCGGGGCCACGCCCGGCGGACCACCTGATCCACCGGGCGAACGTCTCGGCGCGCGGACGTCGGTGTCGCCGTCAGCCCAGCTGCGCGAGCGCCTCCGTGGCGATCCGCTCGAAGACCGTCTGGTCGGCGGCGAAGTCCGAGTCGGGGATCGGCCAGTGGATCACGATCTCGGTGAAGCCGAGCTCGCGGTGGCGCCCGGCGAAGTCGACGAACGCGTCCACGGACTCCAGCGGCCGGCCGCGGTCCGGGGTGAAGCCCGTCAGCAGGACCTTGTCGAGCTCGGCCACCTCACGCCCGGCATCGGCGCACGCCTTGCCCAGCTTCTCGATCTGGCCGCGCAGCGCCGCCACGGACTGCTCCGGGGTGCCCTCCTCGAAGATCTTCGGGTCACCCGTCGTCACCCACGCCTGCCCGTACCGCGCGGCCAGCTTCAGCCCGCGCGGACCGGTCGCCGCGACCGCGAACGGCAGTCGGGGGCGCTGGACGCAGCCGGGGATGTTCCGGGCCTCGTCCGCCGAGTAGAACGTGCCCTGCTGTGTCACCGCGTCCTCGGTGAGCAGCCGGTCGAGCAGCGCCACGAACTCGCCGAAACGGTCCGCGCGCTCCTTCGGCGTCCACGGCTCCTGCCCCAGCGCGGTGGCGTCGAAGCCGTTGCCGCCCGCTCCGATGCCGAGCGTGATCCGCCCGTCGGAGATGTCGTCGAGCGCCATCAGCTCCTTCGCGAGCGTCACCGGGTGGCGGAAGTTCGGCGAGGTCACGAGCGTGCCGAGGCGGATCCGCTCGGTGGCCGTCGCCGCCGCGGTGAGCGTGGGCAGCGCCCCGAACCACGGGCCGTCCCGGAAGGTCCGCCAGGACAGGTGGTCGTAGGTGTACGCGGCGTGGAACCCGAGGTCTTCGGCCCGCCGCCAGGTCTTCTGCCCCTCGCTCCATCGGTGGATGGGGAGGATCACCGTACTCAAGCGCATGACGCCACGATACGCGCGCGCGTATCGACGGACCTCGGACGCACGACACGCGAGCCGCTCAGCGGACCCGGCCGTTCATCCAGGGGGTGAGCGACGCGCCGGGGACGAGCTCCTTGTACGTCACGTCGCCCGGCAGCGGGACGATCAGCCACCAGCCGGGCGGGAAGAAACGGCCCTTCACATGGGCGAGGCCGCCGTGGACCGAGCGGAGGAAGGCGGGGACGGCGTCGCGGGGAACGTCCGCGAACTCGATGCCGTCCACGATGATCCTCGCGTCGTCCTCGGGGAAGATCTGGACCGTGACCAAGGGCGAGCCGCCCAGTTCGACGTAGGCCTCGTGCGGCAGCGAGCCGTCCGCGTCGAGGACGGCGAACGCGCCGGAGGAGGTACGACGGGACGTCTGGTCCGCGCCGATGTCGTCGGTCACCGTCATCTCCAGGTTGAACTCCTGGGCGAACGCACGGATCGCGGTGACGGCTGCTTCGGTGCTGGGCAGGTGCGGGTGAGCCATGGCAACGATCATGCCTCAGCCGGACCGAAAGCGGGCAGGCTCGGACGGAAACGGGCCTCAGTCGGGCCGAAGGTGGGCAGCCTCGGACGGAAACCGGCCCTCAGGCGGGAAACCGGCCTTCAGTCGGGAAACCGGCCCTCAGCCGGGAAAGCGGAGGAATTCCGGTGGGACGGTGTCCGCGAGCCAGACCCCGTTGGCGCTGACGCGGAAGACGTGTCCGGCCCGGTGCATGGCGCCGGCGTCGACACTGATCACGACCGGCCGTCCGCGCCGGGCGCCGACCCGGGTCGCGGTCTCCCGGTCGGGGGAGAGGTGCACGTGGTGGCGGGCCATGGGGCGCAGCCCCTCCGCCCGGATCGCGGGAAGCACGGCGGCGACCGTACCGTGGTAGAGGTACGCGGGCGGTTCCGCGGGCGGCAGGTCCAGGTCCACCTCGACGGTGTGGCCCTGGCTGGCGCGGATGCGGGTGCCTTCGATCGCGAAGCGCTTCTTGTCGTTGGCGGCGACGACGTGGTCGAGTTCCTCGCGGGTGATCGGGAAGCCGTTCCGGGCGAGGGCCCCGAGCAGCGCCTCGATCTCGGTCCAGCCGTGTGCGTCGAGGACGAGACCGATGCGCTCGGGCTGATGGCGCAGGTGCTTGGAGAGGTACTTCGAGATTCTCACCGTACGGCGCTCGTCCGGTGGTTGTTGTCGGGTCATTCCGTCAGGATGACGGAGCCCGGATCGCTGGGCCATCGATTTGAATGCACAGGTTTGATCCACAGCCAAAGCGACTTATCCACAGGCTAGTTGGCGATTCTGTGGACAACACCTCTTTATTTTCAGGTGGATTGAGTAAATTCACCATCAATGAGGTGACTTGAGGTGAGAGTGTCCAATGTCCGTTTGTGGACTTCTCGTTCCGTGGCGGCGGCGACGAAGGCGGCGACCCCCTCCTGACCCACCAGACTCTGAACGGCCCGCACCGTCCCGGCCGGTAGGGCCACCGGGCGCGGTTCGTCGTCCTTCGCCGGCGGAGCGTTCGGCGACAGATGGAGCTGGAGATGGCGGGTGGCCAACAGACGCATGGCCCGGGCCAGTTCGGCGTCCACTGTCTGCTGGGCCAGTGGCCGGAGTCGCCGGACCATCGTCGCCGCCTCGTTCGCGTCCGCGTCCGTCGGCGGCCGGTGCTCCAGATAGCGCGCGAAGACGTGCTCGGTCGTGAACTCCAGGAAACGGGACGCTATGTGTTCCACCTGATCGCGAAGTTCCCTCAGATGCCCGGTGATTGCCGCGAGCGGCACCCCCGCCGCGTACAACTCGGCGGCCACGGCGAGCTCCTGGGGGCTCGGTACGAGGTACTCCTCCGTCTCCCGGTCGGGAAGCGGCTCCAGTACGCCGAGCTCGACGGCCTCCAGAATGGCCGCCTCGTCCGGCGTGCCGCCGAAGCGGGCCTCCAGCTCCGCGCGGGAGATCCGGTCCGCCTCCTCGTCCGTCCACGGACCGTGGACCTCCGCGACCAGACCGAGCACCCCGCCGAGTCCCCGGCCGGTGTCCCAGGCCTCCAGGAGCTCCTTGATCGAGGCCAGGGTGTAGCCCCGGTCGAGGAGGTCGGCGATCTGCCGGAGCCGCGCGAGGTGCGCGTCCCCGTACACGTTCGACCTGCCCCGCCGCTCCGGGCGGGGCAGCAGCCCGCGGTCCTGGTAGGCGCGGATCGTCCGGACCGTGGCCCCGCTGCGATGGGCGAGATCCTCGATCCGGTACTCCGGCTGTGCTGACTGCTCGGACAAACCCGCTCCCACCGACCGCTCGCTCCGCCCCGCAGCCGCGGGGCCCCTTCTGCAAGGGGGATCGTACGACCGCCGCCCCGGACCGACCCCCGCGCGGGCAGGGACCGACAGCCGCCACGGACACTCGACCCGCCCCTCCCTATGCCGGCGGCTGCCACCGCGCGAAGGCCCGCAGGGTTCCCGGGCTCAGCCGGGACAGGAAGTGCGCACCCTTGGCCTCGGGCGTCACCGGGACGACCGCGCGGTCGTGCAGCACGGCCCCCAGGATCGCGTCCGCCACCTTCTCCGGCGGGAAGTTCCGCAGGCCGTACAGCCGGGACGCCTTCTTCTGGCGCCGCTTCTCCTCCGCCTCGTCCGTGACGCCCGCGAACCGCGCGGTCGCCGTGATGTTGGTGTTGACGATGCCGGGGCAGATCGCGGACACCCCGATGCCCTGGTCGGCCAGTTCGGCGCGCAGGCACTCGCTGAGCATCAGCACCGCCGCCTTCGACGTGCTGTACGCGGGCAGGGCGCGGGAGGGCTGGAACGCCGCGGCGGACGCGGTGTTGACGATGTGGCCGCCCTGGCCGCGTGCGGTCATCTGGGCGCCGAAGACCCGGCACCCGTGGATCACGCCCCACAGATTGACGTCGAGGACCCGCTTCCACTCCTCGCTCGTCGTGTCGAAGAAGGAGCCGGTGAGGCCGATGCCCGCGTTGTTGACGAGGACGTCGACGATTCCGTACTCGCTCGCCACCTTGGCGGCCAGCTTCTCCATCGCCTGCTCGTCGGCGACGTCGACGGTCTCGCCCCAGGCCTCCGGGGCGCCGATCAGCCGGGCCATCTCGGCCGTGCGGACCGCGCCCTCGGTGTCCCGGTCGACGGCCACGACCCGGGCGCCGGCCTCCGCGAACGCGAAGGCGGTGGCCCGTCCGATGCCGCTGGCCGCCCCGGTCACCAGGACGAGCTGGCCGCCGAACCGCTCCGCGTACTCCGGCTTCACCCCGCTCTTCGCCACCGTCGCCGCGACCGGCTCGGGCGCCCTGGTCGCCGGTTCCTCGTTGGCGCGGACGAACGCGCCGATCCAGGCGGACAGCTGGTCCGGCCGGGTGCGCGGCACCCAGTGCTTCGCGGGCAGCGAGCGCCGGGTCAGGTCCGGCACCCAGTCGCCCAGGTCGTCGTAGAGCCGCTCGGAGAGGAAGGCGTCACCGGTCGGCGTGATCAGCTGCACGGGTGCGTGCGCGTACGCGTCGGGGCGCGGCCTGCCGAGGCGGGCGCGGACGTTGTCCCGGTAGAGCCAGGCGCCGTGCGCCGCGTCGCTCGGCAGCGACGGGGTCGGGTAGTCGCCGGCCGGGACCTTCTCGACGCGCTCCAGGATCTTCGGCCAGCGCTTGCCGAGCGGCCCCCGCCAGGCGAGCTCCGGCAGCACGGGCGTGTGCAGCATGTACACGTACCAGGACTTGGCGCCCTGGCCGAGGAGCTGGCCGACCCGGCGCGGGGTGGGCCGGGTCATCCGCCGCTTGATCCAGTGCCCGAAGTGGTCGAGGGAAGGCCCCGACATCGACGTGAAGGAGGCGATCCGGCCCTCGGTACGCGCGACGGTGACGAACTCCCAGGACTGCACCGAGCCCCAGTCGTGGCCCACGAGGTGGACCGGCCGGTCCGGGCTGACGGCGTCGGCGACCGCGAGGAAGTCGTCCGTCAGTTTCTCCAGGGTGAAGCCCCCGCGCAGCGGGGCGGGCGCGGTCGAGCGGCCGTGGCCCCGGACGTCGTAGAGGACGACGTGGAAGTCCTCGGCGAGCCGGGTGGCGACCTCCGACCACACCTCCTTGGAGTCCGGGTAGCCGTGCACGAGCAGGACGGTGGGCCGGCCGGTCTCGCCGAGCTCGGCGACACACAGCTCGATCCCGCCCGTACGGACCCAGCGCTCCCGCGCGCCCGCGAGCCCCGCCGTCGGTCCGCCGGTTCCTGCCGCCGGCTTCTTGAGCCCCGCCATCAGACCGCTCCCTCGTTCCAGCGCCGCACGTGCGGCAGATCGTCGTCCAGCCAGAACGCGCTCTGCTCGGGGTCCCGGGAGTCGGTGACGACCAGGATCTCCTCGAACTTCGCGCCCGTCCCCCGGAATCCGAGGTGCGGCTCGACCGCCCACAGGCCGGGCTTCGGCGGGTGGTCGGAGAACTTGTACGGCGACCAGAGCGGCGACCAGCCGTCCCGGTGGCCGTGCAGGGCGTCGCTCGCGAGGCCCTTGAGCGCCTGGGTGCCGAAGCCGAAGACCGTCGGCGACCAGCGGCGCTCCTTCACCCGGTCGATCTTGTGGGCGATGACGCCGAAGGGGTAGGCCCGGTGCCGGTTCGCGTACCCCTGGCGGATCATGAGCCGGTCCACGTCCTGGTAGATCTCGCGGAGCGTGCGGCGCTCGCGCACCTCGCGCAGGATCAGCTCGCGGTGGTCCTTCAGGTCGGCGAGCAGCTTGTCGTGCAGGGGGTTGAGGCCCAGGCAGCCGCTGTAGCCGATGTCGGCCGTATGTCCCTTGTAGACGGGGGCCATGTCGAGGATGAACGGCATCCCCGCCTCAAGGCGCCGGTTCGTCGGGAAGAACTGCAGCGGGATCTTGAAGTCGACGAAGGCCGTGCGGTCCCCGAACCAGGCGAACGGCCGGTGGAACCAGTCCCGCACCCCCCGCTCGTACAGCCACTCGCGCTGCATCCGCGCGGCCTCGCGCTCGGTCACCCCCGGCTTGAGCTGTGCGGCGACGGCCTCCGCGCACTCGTAGGAGAGCCGCTGTACTTCCCTGAACCCCCGCAGCTCCGCGGAGAGTTCCCCTGTCACTGCTGAGGCCATGCCACCCGCCGTCCCGTGTGAGCGCCCGACTGCGCTACGCGTCCGTAACTTGACATCGATGAATGTGACAATGCCCGGCGGCTGCGTCAAGGGGTCGGACGACGCCCTGTGGAAAAGCGGCCGTCCCGGCCACCGACCGGCCTGTGGAAAAAGACTTTCGTCGCGACCGCCCCTACTGGCTTGTACTCCTATGGTCGGAGAAGGATCGAGCCGTTGGGCTGACGACCGCTGTGGCGCACACCACTACCGTCGAAGGCGTGACTGTGATCGCGACCGAAAGCCTCAGCAAGCGGTTCCCCCGGGTGACCGCTCTTGACCGGCTCTCCCTGGACATCGGACCCGGTGTGACCGGACTCGTGGGTGCCAACGGAGCCGGCAAGTCCACCATGATCAAAATTCTGCTCGGACTCTCCCCGGCCACGGAGGGCACCGCCCAGGTCCTGGGCATGGACGTACGGACGTCCGGCGCCCAGATCCGTGAGCGCGTGGGATACATGCCCGAGCACGACTGCCTCCCGCCGGACGTCTCGGCCACCGAGTTCGTCGTCCACATGGCGCGGATGTCCGGGCTGCCCGCCACCGCCGCTCGCGAGCGGACCGCCGACACCCTGCGGCACGTCGGTCTGTACGAGGAGCGGTACCGCCCCATGGGCGGCTACTCGACGGGCATGAAGCAGCGGGTGAAGCTCGCCCAGGCCCTGGTCCACGACCCGAAGCTGGTCCTCCTGGACGAGCCGACCAACGGTCTGGACCCGGTCGGCCGGGACGAGATGCTGGGACTGATCCGCCGGGTCTGGACCGACTTCGGCATCTCCGTCCTCGTCACCTCGCACCTCCTCGGCGAGCTGGAGCGCACCTGCGACCACGTCGTCGTCATCGACGGCGGCCGGCTGCTGCGCTCCAGCTCCACCAGCGACTTCACCCGGACGACCACGACGCTCGCCGTCGAGGTCACCGACTCCGACACCCACACCGACGGCACGGCGGCGCTCCGCGCGGCCCTGTCCGCCGCGGGTGTCACCCTCCACGCGGGCGTGGAGGACGGCCTGCCCGGCGCCGGCCACATCCTTCTCCTGGAGGCCCCCGGCGAGGAGACGTACGACCTCGTGCGGGACACCGTCGCCGATCTCGGCCTCGGTCTCGTCCGCATGGAACAGCGCCGCCACCACATCGCCGAGGTCTTCCGCCCCGAGGCGTCCCCGCAGCACGAGGAGGTGCCGGCCCGATGAGCACCCCCGCCCCCCAGGCCGCTCCCGACACGACCCGGATCCACAACATCGGCTACCGGTCCTACGACGGCCCGCGTCTCGGCCGGGCGTACGCGCGGAGGTCGCTGTTCTCGCAGTCCCTGCGCGGCGCGTACGGCCTGGGCCGCAGCGCCAAGTCGAAGGTGCTGCCGATGCTTCTCTTCGGCGTGATGTGCGTTCCCGCGCTCATCATCGTCGCGGTCGCGGTCGTCACCAAGCAGACCAAGCTGTCGATCGAGTACACGCAGTACGCGATCTTCCTGCAGGTCGTCATCGGCATCTACCTGGCCTCGCAGGCGCCGCAGTCGGTCTCCCGCGACCTCCGGTTCAGGACCGTGTCGCTGTACTTCTCCCGGCCGATCGAGCGCGCGGACTACGTGCTCGCCAAGTTCGGCGCGATGGCCTCGGCACTCTTCCTGCTGACCTGCGTCCCGCTTCTCATCCTCTGGATCGGCTCCCTGCTGGCCAAGATGGACTTCGGCACCCAGACGCAGATGTTCGGTCAGGGACTGGTCTCCATCACCCTGCTCTCGCTGCTCTTCGGCGGCATCGGGCTGGTCATGGCGGCGCTCACCCCGCGCCGCGGCTTCGGTGTCGCCGCCGTGATCGGCGCGCTGACGATCTCGTACGGAGCGGTCTCGACGCTCCAGGGCATCGCGTACGGCACGGACAACCTGGGCGCCATCTCCTGGCTGGGCCTCTTCTCGCCGATCACGCTCATCGACGGCGTACAGACCGCCTTCCTCGGCGCTCCCTCCTCCTTCCCCGGAGGCGAGGGGCCGGGCGCCGGTGTCGGCGCGGTCTATCTGCTGGTCGTCCTCGCGCTCGTCGCCGGCTCGTACGGCATCCTGATGCGCCGCTACCGAAAGGTCGGGCTGTGACAACGCTCCACATCGACCACGTCTCCCGCTGGTTCGGAAACGTCGTGGCCGTGAACGACGTCACGATGACGGTGGGCCCGGGTGTCACCGGTCTCCTCGGGCCCAACGGCGCGGGAAAGTCCACCCTGATCAACATGATGGGCGGCTTCCTCGACCCCTCCACCGGCAGCGTCACCCTCGACGGGCAGACGATCTGGGGGAGCGAATCGGTCTACCGCGAGATCGGCGTCGTGCCCGAGCGGGAGGCGATGTACGACTTCCTCACCGGCCGCGAATTCGTCGTGGCCAACGCGGAGCTGCAGGGCCTCGGCGCCAAGGAGGCCCAGCAGGCCCTGGCGACGGTCGAGATGGAGTACGCCCAGGACCGCAAGATCTCCACGTACAGCAAGGGCATGCGGCAGCGCGTGAAGATGGCCTCGGCCCTCGTCCACGACCCGTCGGTGCTCCTGCTCGACGAGCCGTTCAACGGCATGGACCCGCGCCAGCGCATGCAGCTGATGGACCTGCTGCGGCAGATGGGCGCGGACGGCCGCACGGTGCTGTTCTCCTCGCACATCCTGGAGGAGGTCGAGCAGCTCGCCTCCCACATCGAGGTGATCGTGGCCGGACGCCACGCGGCCTCCGGTGACTTCCGCAAGATCCGCCGGCTCATGACGGACCGGCCGCACCGCTACCTGGTCCGCTCCAGCGACGACCGGGCACTCGCCGCGGCGCTGATCGCCGACCCGTCCACGGCCGGGATCGAGGTCGACCACGCGGAGGGCGGACTGCGCATCCAGGCGGTGGACTTCGGGCGGTTCACCGAACTGCTGCCGAAGGTCGCGCGCGAGCGGGGGATCCGTCTCCTGACGGTCTCGCCCTCGGACGAGTCCCTCGAATCGGTCTTCTCGTACCTCGTCGCGGCCTGAAAGGAGCCTGACCGATGTACAACCCCACAGTCGCCCGGCTCACCTACCGGGCCCTCCTCGGCCGCCGCCGGGCCTTGATCCTCTTCCTGCTGCCCGGCATGCTGCTGCTCATCGCGGCGGCGGTGCGCGCCTTCAACGGTGCGGACGACCAGGTCGCGGCCGATGTCCTCGGCGGCTTCGCGCTGGCCACGATGGTGCCGCTGATCGGTGTGATCGCCGGTACGGGCGCGATCGGACCCGAGATCGACGACGGCTCGATCGTCTATCTGCTGTCCAAGCCGGTGAAGCGCCCCTCGATCATCTTCACGAAGCTGATCGTGGCGATCGCGGTCACGATGGTCTTCTCGGCGGTACCGACGTTCATCGCCGGTTTCATCCTCAACGGCAACGGCCAGCAGGTGGCCGTCGCGTACACGGTGGCGGCGCTCGTGGCCTCCATCGCGTACAGCGCGCTGTTCCTGCTGCTCGGCACGATCAGCCGGCACGCGGTGGTCATCGGCCTGGTCTACGCCCTGGTGTGGGAGGCCCTGTTCGGCTCCCTGATCGCGGGCGCACGCACCCTGAGCGTCCAGCAGTGGGCGCTGGCCCTCGCGCAGAAGGTCACCGGCGACGGCCTGATCACCTCCGAGGTGGGACTCACGACGTCCGTCGTGCTCCTCGTGGCGGTCACGGTCGCGGCGACCTGGTTCGCCGGCTTCAAGCTCAGCAGACTCACCCTGGCGGGCGAGGAGTAGAAGCAGACGGAGAAGCGGTACGGCTCCGAGGCCGGGCGCCCCACCCCGGGAGCCCCACCCCGGAGCCGCACCGCACCCCCTCCCCTCACACCGTCCGGTCCCGGGCGGCGAACAGACCCACGGCGAGGGCCGCCGCACAGACGGCGAGGACCACGCAGATCGGCAGGGTCCAGGAGCCGGTGGCCTGGTGCAGGGCGCCGGCCGCGAGCGGGCCCGCGGCGGCGAGCAGATAGCCGACCGTCTGGGCCATCCCGGACAGCCGGGCCGCGGTGACCGCGTCCCCGGAGCGCAGCACGATCAGGGTCAGGGCGAGACCGACCGCACCGCCCTGGCCGACCCCGAGCGTCGCCGACCAGAGCCAGGCACCCTCCACCGGCGCCACCATCAGACCGGCGTAACCGGCCGCGACCAGCGTGGTGACCAGCACGATCAGCGGACGCTGGCTCCGCATCCGGCCGGCGAGCAGCGGCACCACGAAGGCGCCCGCGACCTGGATCAGGTTGTTGAAGGCGAAGATGACACCGGCCGTGGAGCGGCTCATCCCGTGGTCGGTGAAGATCGTCGGCATCCAGGCGATCAGCACGTACGACCACAGCGACTGCAGGCCCATGAAGAGCGTGACCTGCCAGGCGAGCGCCGAGCGCCAGACGCTCGCCGGGCGGGCGCCGGCGGCCTGGACGGCCCGTCCCTCATGGCCCGTACGGCCCCGGGCGATCAGGACCTGAGGCAGCCAGGCCACCGCGGCGACCACGGCGAGCAGGGACCAGAAGCCGAGCGAGGCCTCCCAGCCGCCGCCGAGCGCCTTCTCCAGCGGCACCGCGGCCGCCGCCGCGACCGTCGCGCCGGCGATCATCGCGCCCGTGTAGACCGAGGTCATCGCCGCGGCCCGGTCCGGGAAGTCACGCTTGATCAGACCCGGCATCAGCACATTGAGCAGGGCGATCGCGGTACCGACGAGGATGCCGCCGCCGTACAGCGCGTACACGGAGGGCAGTACGCGCGCGAGGATGCCGACGCCGAGCAGGAGCAGGGCCGCGAACAGCACGCGCTCGGCGCCGAAGCGGCGTCCCAGCCACGGCGCGACCAGCGCGCCCACGCCGAGGAACAGCACCGGCACCGAGGTCACGAGCGAAGTCGCCGTCGCGGAGAGCCCGAAGGCCCCGGATATCTCGCCGACCAGGGGCGCCACGCTCGCGAGGGCGACCCGCATGTTCAGCGAGGCCAGCACGATCCCGATCAGGAGCAGCGCCGGATGCGCGAGCAGCGCCCGCCGCGCGGCCGCTCCGGCGGCCGTCGCCCGGACCCCGGCCTCGGCGTCGGCGTCGGCGTCGACGAGCACGGGCGCAGGCGCCGTCGCGGGCACGGACGCAGGCGCGGGCGCGGACGCGCGCACGGATGCGGGCACGGGCGCGGGCATGGATGCGGGTCCCTGGACTCCGGCCCCGCCCGCGACTTCGGCGCGTGCCTGTTCCGTCGTACGCGTCTCCGCGCTCATCAGGAGTTCTCCGTCAGCGCCGCGACCGTCTCCATCGGGGCCCGCAGCAGCTCGCGGGCCTGGCGCTCCGCCGCCTCCGGGTCGCCCGCCTCGATCGCCGTCACCAGGGCCTCATGGGCGTCGATGTCGACCGGAGGCATCTCCCGGTCGCCGAGGGCCTCCACGAGCACCTCGTGGACCTGGGCGGAGAAGAACCGGTACACCTCGACGAAGGCCGCGTTGTGGGTCGCGCCGACGACCGCCAGGTGGAAGGCGAGGTCGGCGTCCGCGTCCCGGTCGCCCTCCTCGCGCAGGGTGGTCAGGGCCGCCCGGAGCCGCAGCAGGTCGTGGGTGTCCCGCCGGGCCGCCGCGAGCCGCGCGGCCTCGGCCTCCAGGGCGACCCGGAGTTCGAGGACGTCGGCCGCGCCCGCATGCCGCACGCCGCGCAGGACGGCCGCCGGATCCGCCGTCGACCTGACGAAGGTGCCGTTGCCCTGACGGGACTCCAGGAGGCCCGCGTGGACGAGGACCCGGACCGCCTCGCGGACGGTGTTGCGGCCCACACCGAGCTGCTGCGCGAGCTCGTGCTCGGTCGGAATGCGGTCGCCGACCGCCCACTCGCCGTCCGCGAGCTGCGTCCGCAGCTGGTCCACCACGGAGTCCACCAACGAGGTCCGCCCCGCCGCCCTGAGTGCCATGCCGTTCCGACCTCTCCATTTGCCCGGTTGCCCAGTCATCCTACAACTGACCGTGTGGGGGACACGCGACTACTGTGGGCCCGTACGTGGACCGAACACCCTCACCACCCTCGGGAGTCAGTCATGTCAGACCGCTTCGACGTCGTCGTACTCGGAGCTGGCCCCGGCGGCTACGTCGCCGCCATCCGCGCCGCCCAGCTGGGCAAGCGGGTTGCGGTCGTCGAGGAGAAGTACTGGGGCGGTGTCTGCCTGAACGTCGGCTGCATCCCCACCAAGGCGCTGCTGCGCAACGCCGAACTGGCCCACATCTTCAACCACGAGGCCAAGACCTTCGGCATCAAGGTCGACGGCACCGTCTCCTTCGACTACGGCGAGGCCTTCAGCCGCAGCCGTTCGGTCGCGGACGGCCGCGTCAAGGGCGTCCACTTCCTGATGAAGAAGAACGGGATCACCGAGTTCGACGGCCGGGGCACCTTCCTCGACGCGCACACCCTCCAGGTGGCCAAGTCCGACGGCACCTCGGAGACGATCAGCTTCGACAACTGCATCATCGCGACGGGCGCCACCCCGCGACTGCTCCCGGGCACCGCCCGCAGCGAGCGCGTCGTGTCGTACGAGGAGCAGATCCTCGCCGCGGACGCCCCGAAGTCGATCATCATCGCCGGCGCCGGCGCGATCGGCATCGAGTTCGCGTACGTCCTCAGCAACTACGGCACCAAGGTCACGATCGTCGAGTTCCTCGACCGGATCGCGCCGCTGGAGGACGAAGAGGTCTCCAAGGAGCTGGCGAGGCAGTACCGCAAGCTCGGCATCGACGTCCTGACCTCGACCCGCGTCGAGGCCATCGACGAGTCCGGCCCGCAGGTCCGCGTCACCGTCACCGGCAAGGACGGCGTCCAGAAGGTCCTGGAGGCCGACAAGGTCCTCCAGGCCATCGGTTTCGCCCCGAACGTCACCGGCTACGGCCTGGAGGCCACCGGTGTCGCGCTCACCGAGCGCGGCGCGATCGACGTCGACGGCCGCTGCCGCACCTCCGTGCCGCACATCTACGCCATCGGTGACGTCACCGCGAAGCTGATGCTCGCGCACACCGCCGAGGCCATGGGTGTCATCGCCGCCGAGACCATCGGGGACGCCGAGACCATGGAGCTCGACTACCCGATGATCCCGCGCGCCACCTACTGCCAGCCGCAGATCGCCAGCTTCGGCTGGACCGAGGCGCAGGCCCGCGAGAAGGGCTACGACGTCAAGGTCGCCAAGTTCCCCTTCGTGGCGAACGGCAAGGCGCACGGCCTCGGCGACACCACCGGCTTCGTCAAGATCATCGCGGACGGGACGCACGGCGAGATCATCGGCGCCCACCTGATCGGCCCCGACGTCACCGAGCTGCTGCCCGAGCTGACCCTGGCCCAGCAGTGGGACCTCACCGTCCACGAGGTCGCACGGAACGTCCACGCGCACCCGACCCTGGGCGAGGCCGTGAAGGAAGCGATCCACGGCATTGCCGGACACATGATCAATTTCTGAGGTTTCTCCCGGCTTCGGGTGATAGGCACTGAAAGGTGCCGACCGAAGCCAGCGGAAACAGCGGAATGAGCAGAACCCTGCCGGGTGGCGAACCGTCCCGACCGATCAGGTCGTGGGTGACTTCGTCACCCGGTACGCATCTCTGGCTGGCGGTCATCGCGATCACCAGCCTCGTCATCGCGCTGTCCCCAGAAGGTCTTGAGACCTATCTCCTGCACCGCAACAGCAGCAATCTCCACCAGCTGTCCCACCACCCGGTGCGGGCCCTGCTCGGCAGCGCGTTCTGGATCGAGGACCCGGCCGGCCTCGTGCTGTACGCGGTGCTGTTCGAGCTGATCCACGCGCCCGTGGAGCGGTGGCTCGGCACACCGAAATGGCTCTTCGTCGTCGCCACGGCCCATATCGCGGCCACGCTGATCAGCCAGCAGGTCGTCCTGGCGGCCATCCGCGACCACGACGTGCCGCGCAGCATGGCGCACGTCGTCGACATCGGGGTCAGCTACGGCCTCGCCGCCTCGGCCGGCATCCTCACCTACCGGCTGGCCCGCCCCTGGCGATGGCTCTACCTCCCGGCGGTCGTGGCCTTCTTCGTCGTCCCGCTCCTCTGCGACCGCACGTACACCGACCTCGGGCACGCGATCTCCCTGGCGGTCGGCCTCGCCTGCTACCCGCTCACCCGCGGAAAACCAGTCGCACCCGAACAGGGGCCCGGCGCACACTAGTTGTACGGGGGGCACGGGGGATCCCCCGAAGGGAGCGGCCGCTTCGAGCGCGCGGACCTGGTCCACGCGGGCCGCTCCCTCCCGGAACCACGAAGGCCCGCACCCTCTTGGGGTGCGGGCCTTCGCGTGGTTCCGGAAGCGGTCAGGCCGCCAGCAGGCGTTCCAGGACGACGGCGATGCCGTCCTCCTCGTTCGAGGCCGTGACCTCGTCCGCCACCGCGCGCAGTTCGGCGTGCGCGTTGCCCATGGCCACGCCGTGGGCCGCCCAGCCGAACATGGGGATGTCGTTCGGCATGTCGCCGAAGGCGATCGTCTCCGCCGCCTTCACGCCCAGCCGGCGCGCCGCGAGCGAGAGACCGGTCGCCTTGGTCAGGCCGAGCGGCAGGATCTCCACGACACCCGGCCCGGCCATGACGACGTCGACCAGCCCGCCGACCGTCTTACGGGCGGCCCGGGTCAGCTCGTCGTCCGTGAGCGTCGGGTGCTGGAGGTAGAGCTTGGTCAGCGGCGCCGCCCACAGCTCCGCCGGGTCCTCGTACGGCACGTACGGCAGCGGGCCCTCGTGTGCCCGGTAGCCGGGGCCCATCAGGACCTCGCCCTCCAGACCGTCGCGGCTCGCGGCCAGCGCCAGCGGGCCCACCTCCGCCTCGATCTTGGCGAGCGCGAGCCCCGCGAGCTGCCGGTCCAGGGTCAGCGAGGTGAGCAGCCGGTGCTCACCCGCGTGGTACACCTGCGCGCCCTGCCCGCACACCGCGATCCCCTCGTAGCCGAGGTCGTCGAGGATGTGCCGGGTCCAGGGCACCGCCCGGCCGGTGACGACGATGTGCGCGGCGCCCGCCGCGGTGACGGCGGCGAGGGCGTCCCGCGTACGGTCCGAGACGGACTCGTCGGCGCGCAGCAGCGTGCCGTCGAGGTCCGTCGCGACCAGGCGGTAGGGGAAGGGGCTCACTTGGCGATCGGCTCCAGGACCTCACGGCCGCCGAGGTAGGGCCGCAGCATCTCCGGCACCCGGACGGACCCGTCGGGCAGCTGGTGGTTCTCCAGGATCGCCACGATCGTGCGCGGTACGGCGCACAGCGTGCCGTTCAGGGTGGCCAGCGGCTGCACGGTCTTCTTGCCGCCCTGCTCGTCGCGCATGCGGACGGAGAGGCGGCGGGCCTGGAAGCTGTCGCAGTTCGAGGCCGAGGTCAGCTCGCGGTACTTGCCCTGGGTGGGGATCCACGCCTCGCAGTCGAACTTGCGGGAGGCGGAGGCACCGAGGTCACCGGTGGCGACGTCGATGACCTGGAACGGCAGCTCCAGAGCGGTCAGCCACTGCTTCTCCCAGTCCAGGAGCCGCTTGTGCTCGGCCTCGGCGTCCTCCGGCGCGACGTACGAGAACATCTCGACCTTGTCGAACTGGTGGACGCGGAAGATGCCGCGGGTGTCCTTGCCGTACGTGCCGGCCTCACGGCGGAAGCAGGGCGAGAAGCCCGCGTACCGCAGGGGCAGCTTGTCCGCCTCGATGATCTCGTCCATGTGGTACGCCGCGAGGGGCACCTCGGACGTGCCGACGAGGTAGTAGTCGTCCTTCTCCAGGTGGTACACGTTCTCCGCGGCCTGGCCGAGGAAACCGGTGCCCTCCATGGCGCGCGGACGGACGAGCGCCGGGGTCAGCATGGGGATGAAGCCGGCCTCGGTGGCCTGCGCGATCGCCGCGTTGACCAGGGCGAGCTCCAGGAGGGCGCCCACGCCGGTCAGGTAGTAGAAGCGCGAGCCGGAGACCTTGGCACCCCGCTCCATGTCGATGGCGCCGAGCGCCTCGCCGAGCTCCAGGTGGTCCTTGGGCTCGAAGCCCTCGGCCGCGAAGTCGCGGATGGTGCCGTGCGTCTCGAGGACGACGAAGTCCTCCTCGCCGCCGACCGGGACGTCGGTGTGAACGATGTTCCCGAGCTGGAGCAGCAGCTGCCTGGCCGTCTCGTCGGCCTCGTTCTGCTCGGCCTCGGCGGCCTTGACGTCGGTCTTGAGCTGCTCGGCCTTCTGGAGGAGCTCGGCGCGCTCCTCCGGGGTGGCCCTGGGGATCAGCTTGCCGAGCGCCTTCTGCTCGGATCGGAGCTCGTCGAAGCGGACGCCCGACGACCTGCGCCGCTCATCGGCGGAGAGCAGGGCGTCGACGAGCGCGACGTCCTCTCCACGGGCGCGCTGGGAGGCGCGAACACGGTCGGGGTCCTCACGGAGCAGGCGAAGGTCAATCACCCCACCAGGCTACCGGTGCGCGTTCGCCCGCCCCCACCGGATAACGTCACGCGTGTTGTCACGCGTGACGTTATGCCCGAATTGATACCCGTGAAAATACCGGGAGGCGGGCTCCGCATTCAGTTATCCACAGGCTGTGCGGAAGATCTGTGGACTACGGAGAAGATCGCGCGGATTTCCCGCCCCGCACCTCGGAATTCCGTGATCAAACGTCATTGAGGCACTCATTTGGGTGGGAATTGCTCGCTCCAAAGAGTTGATCGAGCGAACCGTGCTGACGAGGGCGTCTTTCGCGAACTGTGGACAGTCGGACAGGGCCGGGGAGTGGCTAGGGCGATTTGTCGACCTTGTCGGGGCGAGCTGTCGACTTGTCCCCAGGTCGAGCGGGGAGCCTGTGGATAACCGCTGTGGGTAACTGAAAAATATGCAGGTAGGACTAGTGGTTCGCACCTGTGGACGAACGCTCCCGTCGCCGGGAGCGTTCCGTCACCATCGGGTCAGGCCCGACCGTCCTGGGCCCTCGCCAGCCAGTCGGAGGCCGCCATGAACTCCACGTCCGAGGTACCGCGCCGCAGCGCCGCCACGTCCTCGACCGCGACGCCCGCCCTCGGGTACGAGCCGAGGAAGCGCACCTTGGGGCAGATCCGCTTGAGCCCCATGAGCGCCTCGCCCACCCGCCGGTCCGAGATATGGCCCTCGGCGTCCACCGCGAAGCAGTAGTTCCCGATCCCCGCCCCCGTGGGCCGGGACTGGATCAGCATCAGGTTCACCCCGCGCACCGCGAATTCCTGGAGCAGTTCGAGGAGGGCACCCGGATGATCGTCACCCAGCCACAGCACCACCGAGGTCTTGTCCGCGCCGGTCGGCGCCGCCGGCCGGGCCGGCCTGCCCACCAGGACGAACCGGGTCTCGGCGTTCTCCGCGTCGTGGATCTCGGTGACCAGCGCTTCGAGGCCGTACGTCACCGCCGCGAACTCCCCCGCGAAGGCGGCGTCGAAGCGGCCCTCCTGGACCAGCCGGGCCCCGTCCGCGTTGGAGGCGGCCGACTCCCACATCGCCTCGGGCAGGTGCGCCCGCAGCCAGTTGCGGACCTGAGGCTGGGCCACCGGGTGGCCGGTCACCGTCTTGATGTCCGACAGCTTGGTCCCCGGCCGTACGAGCAGCGCGAAGGCGATCGGCAGGAGCACCTCGCGGTAGATCATCAGCGGCTCGCCGGAGGCGAGCTCGTCCAGGGTCGCGGTCACCCCGCCCTCGACCGAGTTCTCGATCGGTACGAGCGCGGCGGCGGCCTCCCCGTTCCGTACGGCGTCGAGCGCGGCCGGGACCGAGACCATGGGGACGAGTTCCCTCGTCGCGGCCTCGGGCAGCGTACGCAGCGCGGCCTCCGTGAAGGTGCCCTCGGGGCCGAGATACGTGTACCGGGTGGCGGACATACCGTCACCCTAATGGGCCCCGGAGCCGGGGGCCGCCCGTCCGAGGGGGCACGTTTGTCCGTGGGCCGCCCGCTCCGGTGGCCACGCATCCCCGTGGGCCGCCCGGCCAAGGGGTCACGACTCCAGGAGCCGCTGTCCCACGTACTCGCCCTCGGCAGGTCCGCCCGGGACCGCGAAGAGGCCGCTCGCCTCGTGCCGGATGAACGCGGACAGCGCGTCGCCCCGGTCGAGCTTGCGCTGCACCGGAACGAAGCCCCTGAGCGGGTCGGCCTGCCAGCAGACGAAGAGGAGACCGGCGTCCGGCGTCCCGTCGGGAGCGATGCCGTCGTGGAAGGAGAACGGCCTGCGCAGCATCGCCGCCCCGCCGTTCTGTTCGGGGGCGGAGATCCGGGAGTGTGCGTTGTCCGGGATGACCGTCTTCCCGTCGGGACCGCGCTTGTCCAGGTCGAGCTCGGTGGTCTCGCTGCCGCCGGTGAGCGGGGCCCCGTCGGACTTCCGGCGCCCGATCACCTTCTCCTGCCGGTCGACCGGCAGCTTCTCCCAGTCGTCGAGCAGCATCCGGATCCTGCGCACCACCGCGTACGAGCCGCCGGCCATCCACTCCTCCGCGCCGGCGGCACCCGCCGGGACGAAGATCCGCCGGTCGAAGTCGGGATCGGTGACCTTCGGGTTGCCCGTGCCGTCGATCTGACCCATCAGGTTGCGCGCGGTCATCGGCTTAGCGGTGGCACCGGCCGAGCGGTTGAAGCCGTTCATCTGCCAGCGCACCCGGGCCGCGTCGCCGGCGTCCTTCTGAAGGGCGCGCAGCGCGTGGAAGGCGACGAGCGCGTCGTCGGCGCCGATCTGCACCCACAGATCGCCCTCCGAGCGCCGTGGGTCCAGGGCGTCGGCGGAGAACGCGGGCAGCGGGTCGAGCGCGGTGGGGCGGCGCGCGATGAGCCCGGTGCGGTCGAAGAACGTACGGCCGAAGCCGAAGGTGACGGTGAGGGAGGACGGGCCCGCGTCGAGCGCGACCCCGGTGTCCCCGGCCGGTGCCTTGCCCGCCATCAGCGCCTGCGCCGTCACCGACCAGCGGCGCAGCAGGGCGATCGCCTCCTTGCGACCGGCGCCCGGGGCGAGGTCGAAGGCGATCAGGTGACCGCGGGACTGCAGGGGCGTGGTGATACCGGCCTGATGTTTCCCGTGAAACATCACCTCGGTCGAACCGACGGTCGACAGCGCCGGGGCGCCACCCGCTCCGGTCCCGGCGGAGGTGTCGTCGCCCGACCCGGCCGCGGTGACTCCGACGCCGCCGGCCGCGCCGATGACGAGTCCGGCCGCGCCGGCCGCGCCGACGGTGCCGAGCAGACGCCGCCGGGAGATCTCAAGGTTGTCGTTCTCGGTCACGCGTCAGCCGATCTTCACGTTCTTCTCGATGGTGGTCTGGTCGATCTCGGAGGTACGGACGGTCACCTGGATCCGCCAGTCGCCGGGCATCGGGATCTGGACGCCGCTCGCGCTCCAGTGTCCGGTCTGGATCCGGTCGGGGGCGACGGGCAGCGGGCCGACGTCCTTCGCCTCCAGGGTGAGGGCGACCTTGATCTCGGGGACGTCCAGCGGCTTGCCGTTGGGGCGCTCGACGAAGAGGTGGAGCGCGTTCGCGCCGGTGCGGCCGGGGTCGAGGCTGAGCCGGACGACGCCCTTGCCGTCGACGCCGCCGGTGTCGAAGGGCAGCCGGATGTCGACGGGCCGGTCGGGCACGGCGGCCGGGCCGGAGGCGGCAGTGCCCCGCCCCGCCTCCTCCTCGGTGCGGCCGGGCTCGGTCGAGGTGAGGACGGTGGTCACGGCGAGGAGCACGACGGCGACGGCGGCCTCGGTCAGCACCGAGCGGCGCAGACCGGCCCGCTCGGGGTCGGCGTCCCGCTCCCGCTTCCGCCGTGCGATGGCGACGGCGGCCCGCTGCCGGGCGAGCTGAGCGGCTCGCTCGGGATCGGCGGCGCGGGCCTCTTCGGCCTCGCCCGCCTCGCCCTCGTCCGCCTCGTCCGCCTCATCCGTCCCGTCCGCGGAGGCCTCCTCGGCCGCTGCGGCCTCCCGGGTCTGCTCCGTCTCCTCGGCTTCCTCGGCTGCCTCGGCCTCGGCGGGCTTCGGGTCGGCGAGGCGCTGGGTCCAGCGGCGCGAGATCCAGGCGATGCCGATGAGGACGCACATCAGGCCGATCTTGACGAGCAGCAGCTGCCCGTAGCGGGTCCCGGTCAGCGCGGACCAGGAGCCGACCTGGCGCCAGGACTGATAGAGCCCGGTGGCCGCGAGGACGGCCACGGAGCCGAAGGCCACCTTGGAGAAGCGCTCGATCGCCGAGCGGTCGACGGACGGCGCCTTGTAGAGGGAGACGAGCAGCACCGTGAGTCCGCCGAGCCAGGCGGCGACGGCCAGCAGGTGCAGGATGTCGACCGGCATGGCGATACCGGGCTGGATACCGGTCGAGGCGTGCTCCGCCAGGGCCCAGGTACCGGCGATTCCGGCGGCGATGACGGTGCCGCCGATGCCGAGTCCGAAGGCGAGGTCCTTCTTCTCCTTGGGGTCGGTCCGCCGGGCGTAGGCGCCGAAGAGGACGGCCACGAAGAGCGCGGCCGCGCCGAGCAGCAGCAGCCGGGAGGTGAGCGCGGCGCCGGTCTTCGTCTCCAGGACGGCCTTGAGACCCGCCAGGTCGAAGGCGTCGGAGAGTTCGCCGGAGCCGGTGTACGGGTTGCGCAGGAGCAGCATCACGAGGGTGGCGCCGGTGAGGGTGAGCCAGCCCCGGACCACGGTCTGCTGGACCGGGCGGACGCTCGCGCCCCGCGGCCAGCAGGCCAGGACGAAGGCGCCGCCGCCGACGAGGACGGCGAACCCGGCGTACGAGACGTAGCGCGCGATGCCGTAGAGGGTGCCGACGAGACCGCCGCCGGCCGTCCGGTCGGGCAGGGCGACGGACGTCGTGGAGGGGGCGCCGATGGAGAAGGTGAAGGCGCCGGAGATCGGGTGGCTGTCGGCCGAGACGGTCTGCCAGGCCACGGTGTACGTGCCGTCGGGCAGCCCGGCACGGAGCCCCACCCCGTAGCGGACGATGGAGCCGCTGCACAGGTCGCGTATCTCGCCGGTGTCGGCCCGCCGGCCCGCCGGGTCGAGGACCCGGATCGAGTCGGCGCTCATGGCGACCTGTTCGGAGAAGGTGAGGTTGACCTCCTTGGGAGCGGTGGCGACCACCGCCCCGTCCTTCGGATCGCTGCCGGTCAGCGCCGCGTGCGCGGACGCGGGGGCGGCACCGGCGAGCAGCGTGCCGAGCAGCGCGGCCGCGAGGATCAGCAGCCGGGCCAGGGCGGTACCGAGGCGCGGGGCGGTGGTTGTCATCTTCCGGTTCACTCCGTCAGTTCTGTGAGAACTCCGTCAACGCGCTCAGTGCTGCTGCGGGTTGTGGCCGGCGGCTTCGACGGGAAGGTCGACCTTGATGGGGTCGGACTTCTCGAAGTGGAGCTCGATGCTGACCTTCTCGCCCTGCTTGGGCTTCTTCTTCAGCTCCATGAACATGATGTGGTTGCCACCACGGGTGAGCTTCAGCTCTCCGTTCGCGGGGATGTCGAAGGACTTCACCTGCTGCATCTTCTGGTTCTTCGTCTCGTGGATCGTGACGTCGTCCGAGATGGCGCTGGTGACCGAGGTGAGCTTGTCCGCGGTGCCGCTGTCGTTCTTGATGGTGAGGAAGCCGCCGGCCATGTCCAGCACCGGCTGCGGCATGAACGCGCCGCTGACCTGCAGTTCGGGCTTCCCGTCCTCGGACGAGGACGAACACCCGGTCATGGCGAGCGCGGCGGCGAGCGCCACGGAGGCGGACAGGGTGGTGGTGCGGCGGTTCACGGGTTCTCCCCCTTGATGAGCTTCGGCAGATCCTTGGCGTAGTCGTCGATGGTCGCGTCCTCGCCGTACAGGACGTAGCCCTGGTCGGTCGTCGGCGAGAAGGCGATCACCTGTGCTCCGTGCATGGAGACGACCGTGCCGTCCTTCTCCTTCTTCGGCGGGTCGATGCCGATGCCGATCTGCCGCGCCCCCGCCTGGATGGTGGAGAAGTCGCCGGTGAGACCGATGAAGGAGGCGTCGCCGGCGGCGGGCAGCCACTTGGCGAGCTCGGCGGGGGTGTCCCGCTCGGGGTCGGTGGTGACGAGGACGACCTGGAGCTTGTCCTGGTCGGCCTTGGGGAGCTGCTTCTTGGCGATGGCGATGTTGCTCATCGTCATGGGGCAGACGTCGGGGCAGTGGGTGTAGCCGAAGTAGATGAGCGTCGGCTTGCCCTTGGTCCGCTCCCGCAGGTCGTACTTCTGGCCCTTGGTGTCGGTGAGGACGAGTCCGGGCTTGGTGAACGGCCGGTCGAGGACGGTCGCGGCCTTGGTGGAGTCGTCGCCGCCGGAGACCACGGCGACCGAGCCGGAGCCCGCACCGGGGGCCTTGTCGTCGTTGCCGCCGATGCCGACGGCCGCGGTGATGCCGATCGCGGCGACGATCGCGACCGTGGCGACGATCAGCGGGGTGCGGCGGCCGGGCCGGGCCGAGCCGTCCTCGGGCTTCGGAGAGGGTGTCTTCTCTGCGGACATGCTGGTTCTTCCGCTTCTTTCCGGGTTCTCTGGATGAGGTGCGGCCGTCAGGCCGAGCGGCGGCGGCCGGCGAGGACACCGAAGGCGACGCCGGCGATGCCGACGAGGATGCCGATGACGCCGAGGATCCGCGCCGTGGTGTCCGAGGAGTCGGCGGCGGCCGTCTCCTTCTTCGCGTCCGCCTTGTCGTCGTGGCCGGCCTTCTCGTCCGTCGCGGCCGAGGCGGAGGCGGACGGGGCGGCGCCGCCGTGGTGGTCGGCGGAGGCGGCGGAGAGCTTCAGGACGGGGGCGGGGTTCTGCGGCTCCTTCGCGCCCTCCTTCTCCTCCTCGATCCAGCGCACGACCTCCTTGTTGTCGTACGTCTGGATCGCCTTGAGGACCAGCTGGTCGGCGTCCTCGGGCAGCTGGCCGAGGGAGAGCGGGAACTGCTGGAACTGGCCGGGGCCGATCTTCGAACCGTCCGCGGTCCACGTCACCTTGGAGACGGCCTCGTTGATCGTCTTGCCGTGCAGCTCCAGCGGCTTGCTGAGCTTGCTCTTGGTCACCTCGGCCTTCCAGCCGGGGATGGGCTGCGGCATGACGGAGGCCAGCGGGTGGTCGAGCGGGAAGTTGACCTCGACCTTCACGGTGGAGGCGTTGTCGCGCTCGTTCGGGACCTTGATGTTGACGGTCGCGTAGCCACCCTTGGCGGCCTCGCCCTGCGGCTGGACGCTCACGTGCGCGAAGGCGGTGCCGGACAGCAGCACGACGGAGGAGAGAGCGATGCCACCGGCGAGGGCGACACGGGTGGCGGAGAGACGGGAGGAGACACGGGAAACGCTCATGGCAGAGGACACTCCAGCTCGGAGGAAGGCGAGGGAGTCCGGCGCGCCGAGGGACAGCGACCCTGGACCGGCGTGCGGACGAGCACGGCCCCGCTCCCTGTGAGCGGTCCGTGTCAGGCTGCGAGGACGCAGTCGGCGGCCGGCGGGCCGCGCCTGATCACCGTGTGCTGAAGTGCCTCGGCCGTCGGCGGCGGCGAGGAGTCGAAGGCCGTACGGACCGTCTGCCGCGGCCCCGTGCCGGGCGCCGCCGAAAGGCCGGCGAGCAGCGTCCGTACGAGACGGAGCGCGGCCCGCAGCGAGCGGACGAGGGCGCACTCGGCGAGCTCCGTCGCACCCTGCTCGGAGAGTTCGACGAGACGGACGAGGGCGCGGTCGCCGCGGCGCAGCAGCCAGCCCGTGGCCACGGCGGCGAGCAGGTGGCCGAGGAGCATGGGCAGGCCGGGCAGCAGCTCACCGGCGGGCAGGGTCGCCGTGGCGGCCGTGTGTCCGAGGTGGGCGTGGGCGCCGGTCTGCGCGGTGGCCGGGTCGAGTCCGGCGTCGCGGATGATCCGGGTGGCGTCGGCGGAGCTGAGGGACGAGGTCCCCGCGCCGCAGACGAGCCGGGCAGCCAGCCGCACGAGGGCGTCGTCGGCCTGCGGGCTCAGGCCGAGTTGACGCTGGCCGAGGCCGAAGAGGACGTGCAGGCCGAGCTGTCCGCCGGCGAGGGCGCCGACGACGAAGCCGAGGGAGCGTTCCCGTCCGGCGAAGAGGACGGTGACGCCGAAGACGCCGAGGAATCCGGCGAGCAGCGTCCACAGGGCGATGCCCGCGCAGGCGGCGATGGCGTGCCCGAGCGCGGACAGCACGACGCAGACCGCGGTGAACACCGCGGCCCTCAGCAGCCGTGGAGCGAGCGCGGGGGCAGTCATGGCGGGCCCATCATCGCACCACGGGCACCACCGGCATGAGGCAGGTCCAGAAGGTCGTTCTTGGGGCTCTTGGGGGTCTTCGGGGTGACATACACCGGCGCACGGGCCCGGTGCATCCGCCGAACGAGCGCTCTTGACGCGTCCGTGCGCTTACGAAGGGTTCTGTCCGGCAATAGGTATCGGTATGTCGAGCCGCTGCCGGGAGGCTGGAGCATGAGCATCTGGTGGTCACTCCATCTGCGGCGCGAGGCCGCGAGCGTGCCGCTCGCCCGAAGGCTGCTGATGGGCACGATGGAGACGGCGGGCGTCGATCCCGACGTGTCGTACGAGCTGTCGGTCGCGCTGACCGAGGCCTGTGCGAACGCGGTCGAGCACGGCGGTGGCGGCGGAGGCGAGTCCGGCGCGGCCGGCAGGGCCTACCGGGTGACGGCGTACCTGGACGGCGAGACCTGCCGTATCGAGGTGGCGGACTCGGGCCCCGGTTTCCCCGGCCCCGACGCGGGCGCCCGGGGCGCGGGCCCCACCAGTGCTCTCCCCGGTGCTCTTCCCGGCGCCGAACTGCCCCTGGCGCCGGCGGACGCCGAGCACGGCCGGGGCCTGCGGCTGATCGAGGAGCTCGCCGACCATGTGCACTTCGGCAACAGATCGGGCCGGGGCGGCGCGGTGGTCAGCTTCGACAAGATCCTGAAGTGGAAGGACAGCCCTTCCCTGCTCATGGCGTGAACCCGCGGACGCACGGGCACGGGGAAGGGCCCCCGCCGGTCGGTCGGCGAGGGCCCTTCGGTTCCAACGTACGCGGAGGTCAGCCCTTCAGCGCGGCCATCCACGCCTCGACCTCGTCGGCGTGGCGGGGCAGCCCGTCCGAGAGGTTCCGGTTGCCGTCCTCGGTGACGAGGATGTCGTCCTCGATCCGGACACCGATGCCGCGGTACTCCTCCGGCACGGTCAGGTCGTCGGCCTGGAAGTACAGACCCGGCTCGACGGTCAGGCACATGCCCGGCGCGAGGGTCGTGTCGACGTAGGCCTCGGTGCGCGCGGCGGCGCAGTCGTGGACGTCCATGCCGAGCATGTGACCGGTGCCGTGCAGGGTCCAGCGGCGCTGGAGGCCCAGCTCCAGGACACGCTCGACCGGGCCCTCGACGAGGCCCCACTCGACGAGCTTCTCGGCGAGGACGCGCTGAGCGGCGTCGTGGAAGTCGCGGTAGGCGGCGCCGGGCTTCACCGCGGCGATGCCGGCCTCCTGCGCCTCGTAGACGGCGTCGTAGATCTTGCGCTGGAGCTCGGTGTACCGGCCGTTGATCGGCAGGGTGCGGGTGATGTCCGCGGTGTAGAGCTCGGTGGTCTCCACGCCGGCGTCGAGCAGCAGCAGGTCGCCGGAGCGGACGTCGCCGTCGTTGCGCACCCAGTGCAGGGTGGTGGCGTGCGGGCCGGCGGCGCAGATGGAGCCGTAGCCGATGTCGTTGCCCTCGACGCGGGCGCGCAGGAAGAAGGTTCCTTCGATGTAGCGCTCGCTGGTGGCCTCGGCCTTGTCGAGGACCTTGACGACGTCCTCGAAGCCGCGGGCGGTGGAGGCGCAGGCCTTCTCCAGCTCGGCGATCTCGAAGGAGTCCTTGATGAGACGGGCCTCGGAGAGATAGACGCGGAGTTCCTCGTCGCGCTCGGCGGTGACCTTGTCGGTCAGCGCGGCGTCGATGCCGGCGTCGTGGCCGCGGACGTCGCGGACGGGGCCGGTGGCCTCGCGCAGCGCATCGGCCAGCTCGCGGACGTCCTTCGCGGGGACGCCGAGGAGCTGCTCGGCCTCGGTGAGGGAGTGACGGCGGCCGACCCACAGCTCGCCCTGGCCGTCGAGCCAGAACTCGCCGTTCTCGCGGTCGGAGCGCGGCAGCAGGTAGATCGTCGCCTCGTGGCCGCTCTTCGTCGGCTCCAGGACGAGGACGCCGTCCTGCGTCTGGTCGCCGGTGAGGTACGCGTACTCGGTGGAGGCGCGGAAGGCGTACTCGGTGTCGTTCGAACGGGTCTTGAGCCTGCCGGCCGGGATCACCAGGCGCTCGCCCGGGAAGCGGGCGGAGAGCGCGGCGCGGCGCGCGGCGGTCTTGTCGGCCTGGGCGATCGGCTCCAGTCCGTGCAGCTCGGTGTCGGCCCAGCCGGACTTCATGTTCTCGGCCAGCTCGTCGGAGACGCCCGGGTACAGGCCGTTCTTCCGCTGCTTGATCGCCTGCTCCTCAGTCTCTTCCGGGGTCTCCGGCGTGAGCTCCTCGGCCACGGGTCTGCCTCCTCTTGGTACGACACTGAACCCCCACCATCGTACGGTCGTACGGAAGGGGGCCCAGGGCCGGAAGACCCATTACCGGAATCTCACGCTCCGCTTACGTGTGCCCACGCGGGCGGCCGCCGGGTGCCGCTCACTCGAAGCGGGCGGCGAGCAGGACCACGTCCTCCCCGTCCACGATGGTGTCGAGACCCTCGGGCAGCATGGTCCGCAGGACGTGGTCGGCGACGGCGCCCGGGTCGCCCCGGTCGGCCTTCGGCACGCTCGACGCAGCCGCGTGGAGCCGGGCGAAGGCCCGGTCCATGGCGTCGCCGGTACGGCGAAGCAGCCCGTCCGTGTAGAGAAGCACCGTTTCTCCGGGTGCCGGGGACAGCTCCACGCTCGGCGCCTCCCAGCAGGAGAGCATCCCGAGCGGGGCCGAGAGCGAGGTCTCGACGAACTCGGTGCGCCGCTCCCCGATGACCAGCGGCGGGGCGTGCCCGGCCCCGGCGAGGACGATCCGGCGCTGCGCCGGTTCGGCGTACGCGAAGAGCGCGGTCGCCGAGCGGGCCGGCTCGGTGAGCCGGAGCAGGAGCTCCAGGTCGGAGAGGACGGCGACGGGGTCCTCGCCCTCCATCACCGCGTACGCGCGCAGGGAGGCGCGCAGCCGTCCCATGGCGGCGAGCGCGCTCGGCCCGGTCCCGGAGACGGAGCCGACGGCGAGGCCGAGGGCGCCCTCGGGCAGCGGCAGCGCGTCGTACCAGTCGCCGCCGCCCCGGGGGCCGGTGCGGTGACGGGCGGCGAGCTGGACGCCGGGGACGCGGGGGAGACGGCTGGGGAGCAGCTCCTCGGCGATGGTGGCGACCTGCACGCGGGCGCGTTCGACCTGGAGGAGGCGGGCGAGGTGCTCGGTGGCGAAGCGGCCGTAGAGCCCGATGAGGTGGCGCTGGCGGTCGGTGGGCTCGGCGGGCTCGTCGTAGAGCCAGACGGCCGCGCCGAGCCGGCCGGCCTCCTCGGTGGCGAGGGGGAGGGCGTAGCTGGCGGCGTAGCCGAGGCGGGCGGCGACCTCGCGGTGGCGCGGGTCGAGTCCCTCCTCGGTGCGGACGTCGCGGATGGCGATCGGATCGGGGACCCGCTCGGGGTGGACCGGATCGGGGAGGCCGTCGAGGAGGCGGCCGTAACTGCTGGTGCCGCGCGGGACCGTCTCGATGGTGCCGAGATCGGAGTGGGCGAGGCCGAGGCCGATGGTGGAGGCCGGGCCGAGGCCGTCGGCCGGTTCGAGGACGGCCATCCCGCGGCGGGCCCCGACGAGGGCGGCGCCGGCGCCGAGGACCTCGCGGAGGGCCTCGTCGAGGGAGGCGGTCCTGATGAGGCGCTCGGTGAGTTCGTGGAGGGTGGTGAGATCGGAGACCCAGGCCGCGAGCCGGTCCTGGATCAACGCTCCCGGCGGGGAGACCGGATCGGAGGGTGCTGCCGCCGCGGGTACCCCGGGGAGGGGCGCCGTAGTGTGCGGGGGCCCGGAAACCGTGGAATCGATTCCGGCCACTTTCGGCATGTGTGGGGCGCTCATGTCAGTCGGCTTTCCGACCGGTGCGTTTGACGCCATAGCATCGCAAACCCCCATGTCATTCTGAGCCGCTCGATGCATCCACATGTACACGCACAAGAGGAACGATGTCCAGCATTGTCCCCACGGGACTTGTGGTGTCCGTGAGGTCGTGCGAGAGGGTTGAAGTCCTGGCGAAGTTGGCCGAAAATTGTCCCCGGTGTGCACCTTTTGCGGTCGACTGGCGTCGTTTGAAAGCGCGTCATTCCGAGCGTGCTGGGTACGTAATCGGTGACAGGCAGGGGCAGTTGAAGCTGCCCCGGAACGCGAGGCGGAACCCCGGCGTCTTACATGCCGCAGGCCGCAGCCCGTCACCGAGTGGCGGGGAACGTGTTCTGACCCGCCCCTGGTGCTGACCTGGCTCCACCTCGTTCTGACCTGGCTCCACCTGGTTCTGATTCCGCTCCATCTGGTTCCACGTGGTTCCACCTGGTTCCGGCCCGGCCGGCCCCGCTCCGACAGGGGCCGCCACCCCGCCGACCCGGTACGCGCTGATACGCACAGTGAAATGTCCTGCACATGGTGTGATGTGGATTCGGCGTTCAACGGAAAGGAACGAGCGCTCATGCGCGAGATCCTCGGAAGGCGACGCAGGCTCCGGTTCCGGCGCAAGGCGAGGACCGCCCGGCTCGACGCGGCGGTCACCTTCGCCGTCGAATGGGACTGGCCCGTCCTGCCGGGAGCGGGCCTGAGAGCGACGACCCGTACGGCCGCGGGAGCCGCCTGCTCCTGCCCCGACCCCGAGTGCGTGGTGCCCGGCGCCCACCCCTACGACCCCGGACTGCTCGCGGCCACCACGGACGAGCGGATGATCCGCTCGTGGTGGACCCGGCGCCCGGACGCCCCCGTGGTGCTCGCCACGGGCGGCCGCGCGCCCTGCGCGGTCAGCCTGCCCGCGGTGGCGGGCGCGCGGGCGCTCACCGCGCTCGACGCGATGGGCATGCGACTCGGCCCGGTGGTGGCGACCCCGACGCGATGGTCGATCCTCGTCGCCCCGTACGGCCTCGAACGGCTCGGCGAGCTGCTGTACGCGAAGGACAGCGTCCCCAGCTCGCTGCGCTTCCATGGAGAGGGCGGCTATCTACTCCTGCCGCCCTCGGTCGCCGGGACCGGACAGGTCCGATGGGAACGGGCACCCCTCGCGGGCTCGGCCCGGCCGTGGCTGCCGGACGTGGAGGCGGTGGTCGACGCGCTGGTGGAGGCCAGCACGAGCACACCGGGCGGCGGGAGCCGACTGGCGTACTAAGGCCTGTCCGGCGGATCAGGGTCGGACAGGCCGGCCGGACAGACCCTAGGGGCGGCTGAGGCACCTCTTCACCCGAACGGGTGTGTCCTGGTCCGACTTGTACGGGAAACGGGCGCGCGGCCGACCGCGCGCCCGCCGGCCGCCGATATGTTCACCCCACCGTTCAAGATCTCCAGCCGAGCAGGAGCAGGTGGGGCGCATGAGTCCGGTGAACCTCCGCGTGGTCGGACTCGGGGCCGCCGTCACGGTCGCCGTCCTGCTGCCGCTCGTCGCGATGGCGGGGTCGGCGGGCGAGCCCGTACGACCGGCCGGCGCGACGGACGCCGCCGACGCGAAGCCCGGGGACCTGCTGAGCGGGCTCGGCCTGGGACCCCGTACAGAGCCCTCTCCTGTCCCGGCCGCTCCGGCCGCTCCGGCCGCTCGCGCTGCCGTCCCCGCGTCTCCGGCGTCCCCGGAGCGGGTCACGGAGCGGGTCACGAACTGTGGGCCGGAACTCGCCTCTCCCGAGGGGGTCGAGGCACAGACCTGCGTCCTGGCGGAGGGACCCGACACCTGGGCGCGTACGTACTACCGGAACGCGACCGGCCAGGATCTCGACGCGTTTCTGACCCTCATGGCCCCCGGCGGGCGGACCGTGCAGGTCCGCTGCCCGGTCCCGGCGCAGGACGAACCGGGAACCTGTGAAACGCCCAGGGAGCGGGGCCGGGGGGTGACCACGGCGTATACGGCGGTGGCGGAATTCGCGGGCACCGGCGAGGGGGACAACACCCCGCTGCTGCTGCGGGCGGGCAGCAACACGGTGGACAGCGAAGGAAGTTGAGCGTCGACGCCCCGGACCTGCCGGAAGCGGACATGGAAAGGCCCGATCGCTGGCGACGGGGGATGCACCAGCGACCGGGCTTCCAGAACGGTAACAAGAGATCTGCGGTTCGCAAATTCGATCTCGGTTATTCGGACAGGGATTTACCTGTCCGCAGACCGGGTTGTGGTGGAAGTCACCGACTGGTCGGTCTGTCAGTCACCGATACCACGTGGGGTATCAGCTGAGAGTCACCTGACGGTTCGTGAGGCCGCCACGGGCACGCCGCTCCTCCGCGGTGAGCGGGGCGTCCGAGGCGAGCGCCTCGGTCAGCCGCTCGGCGAACTCGGCGGCCGGCTTCTCGCACTCCTCGGCGGTCATCGAGGTCGGCAGGTCCCAGACCGGCACCATCAGACCGTGCGCGCGGAACGAACCGACGAGGCGGGTGTCCGCGCCGATGGAGGTCCCACCGGCGGCCTGGAGACGGGCGAGCGCGTCGAGGAGCTTCTCCTCCGGGTACGGCATGACCCAGCGCAGGTGGTTCTTGTCCGGGGTCTCGCACCAGTACGCGGAGTCGACGCTCTCCAGCTTCACGGTCGGGATCGCGGCCGCGTTGGCCCGCTCCAGGGAGGCGGCGACCTCCGGGTCGGCACCGTCGGCGGACTGCGGGATCCAGAACTCGAAGCCCGAGTGGACCTCCGGGGCGAACGTGGCGTCCGCGTCGAGCAGGTCCTGCAGACGCGGGCCCTCGGCCGGAACGCGGCGCGGCGGGACCGGGGTGCCCGGCTCGGTCTCCAGGGCGCGCTGGAGGGTGTCGGCGAGGTCGCGGGCGAGATCGCCGGAGGTGGAGTCGTTCTGCAGGGCGAGCAGGACGGAGCCGTCGTCGCGGCGGAGCGCCGGCCACGCCATCGGCAGCACGGTCGCGAGCGTCACGGAGGGAACGCCCTCCGGGAGTCCGCCCTTGAGGGTGAGCGGCACGGTGGCGGCGGGCACCAGCTCGCGCAGGGCGACCCAGTCGCACTCGCCGGCCAGGCCCTCGAAGGGGCGCTGGACGAGCTCGGTCACGGCGTGCGCGGCGGCCCGGCCGTGACACGCCTTGTAGCGGCGGCCCGAACCGCACGGGCACGGCTCGCGCGCGCCGACGACCGGGATCTCCCCGTTCGTGACCTGTGCCTGACCGGTCTTGCCGGCCTTCGTCTGGGGGCGCTTCTTGGCCATGGTGTGGCTTTCTCCCGATCGCGGCGGTGCGGTGCTTGTTCCGGGCGCGAGCCTAGCCGCACCGCGCACCGACGCCCTTCAGGCAGGCCCGCCGCCCCCATGCGGGGGCGCGGCCACCGGACGTCGTACGCCGCCGGGATGGTCGTATGCGGTCGGGATAGTCGTACGCCGCCGGGATCGTCGTACCCGGTCGGGATGGTCGTACGCCCTCGCGACCGTCGTGCACCGTCGCGACCGCGGTAAGCCGTCGCGACCGTCGTGCGCGTCAATCCAGATCGTCGTACGCGTCCAGGATGTCGAAGCGGGAGCCGCCGCCGACGCGGGAGGCGAAGTCCTCGCGGCGGTGTCCCGCGGTGACCACCACCCAGACCGTGACCTCGCCGGTCGCGCTGTCCCGTACGCCCCAGTCCTGGGCCAGCGCGCTGATGATGTTCAGCCCGCGGCCGCCCCGTGCGGTGACCGACGGCGTCGCCGGAACGGGCCGGGTCGGACCACCGCCGTCCGTCACCTCGACCCTGAGGCCGCCCGCCGGGTCCACCCGCCAGGCCGCCCGTACATCCCCGTCGCCCCGATCCGCGTGCCCCAGCGGCCTGCCGTATCGACAGGCATTGCTGAGCAGCTCGGAAAGGATCAGTACCGCGTCGTCGACGACCGATTCGGACACCCCGCTGCGGTACAGCTCGTCCCGCATCCGGTGCCTCGCCTCACCCACGCCCGCAGGGCCATGGGGTACGGCCATGCTCGACGACGTGGGCACCTCCTGTGCCACCACCAACGCCACCCCCGAGACCTCCTTTGCCCCACGCCACCGTGTGGATGCCCCAATGGACTGGACCGGAAACCGGCCAATCCGCGTTCGATGAGGCACTCGTGACGATCGCGTACGCATGGAACGCGCCGGTGCACTCCCTGGAAGCCCTGTGAACCCTTGTGACGTAAGGGAAGAGGGAGTTTTTCGAGGCGAGAGGGGGGTCTTCGGAGGCGAGAAGGGATCAGAAGGGATCGGAGGGAATCAGTCGCGGCGCAGCTGGGAGAGCACCTGCTTGGGACGGTTGGTGATGATCGCGTCCACGCCGAGGCGCTCGCAGAGCTCGACGTCCTCGGCCTCGTCCACCGTCCAGACGTGGACCTGGTGCCCGGCCTTCTGGAGCCGCAGGATCACGGCCGGGTGGTGGCGGACGATCCGGATCGAAGGCCCGGCGATGCGCGCGCCCGCGGGGAGCCGCCCGTCGCGCAGGCGGGGCGAGACGAACTGGGCGAGGGAGACGGTGGGGAGCGTCGGTGAGGCGGCCGCGATCCGGTGCAGGGAGCGGGCCGAGAAGCTCATGACGCGTACGGGGGAGTCGTCGGGGGACGCGGGCGCGTCCAGGCCGAAACGCTTCAGGAGCTGGAGCAGCCGCTCCTCGACCTGGCCCGCCCAGCGGGTGGGGTGCTTGGTCTCGATGGCCAGCTCGACCCGGCGTCCGGCGTCGGAGACCAGCTCCAGGAGCCGCTCCAGGGTGAGGACGGAGGTGTACCCGGGGTCGCCCCAGTCGGGGCTCTCGCCGGAGTCGTCACGGCCCTTCCAGGTGCCGAAGTCGAGGGCGGCGAGATCGGCGAGTTCCAGGGCGGAGACGGCGCCGCGACCGTTCGAGGTGCGGTCGACGCGGCGGTCGTGGACGCAGACGAGATGGCCGTCGGCGGTGAGCCGGACGTCGCACTCCAGGGCGTCGGCGCCGTCCTCGATGGCCTTCACATAGGCGGCCAGGGTGTGTTCCGGTGCGTCCTCGGAGGCTCCACGGTGGGCGACGACCTGGAGGGGGACGCGGTTCGGGTGCTGCCGTGCGTGAGTCACGGCGTCATGGTGCCATTGGCGGGGTGAAGCGGGCACACCGGAAGGCGTCCGTTCTGTCCGTATATAAAGGTAGGGGGGTGAACGCACAGCTCCGCCTTACAGCGGCCTGACGTCCTGTGGGAAAAGCTGGTGCAGCACCCTGGAACCAGTAGGTGACCAGTAGGCAGGTACCACCACCCCGCGCAGTCAACGAGGAGAGCGAGCTGTGAGCACCGAGAACGAGGGCACGGCGGTACCGGCGGACCCGGCTGCCCCGTCCACCCCTCCGACGCCTCCGACGACTCCCTCGGCCTCGGCGCCGCCCCCGGCCCCGACGGACGCGCCGGCGGTCGCGCAGACCCCGGCCCCGACGGACGCCCCGACGGTCGCGCAGAGCCCGGTTCCGGAAGCGGCCCACGCTCCGGAACCTGTCGGGAACCCGACTCCGGCCCCGGAACCGGCCGCGGCCAGCCCGACCTCCACCCCGACCTCCACCCCCGCCCCTGCTCCCGCCGCCGCGGGGGCCGGCTGGCCTCCGCCCCCGCCGGCCGTGCCGGCCTGGGGTGCCCCCCTCCCGCCCGCGCCCCCCGCGCAGGCGGCGCCGCGCAGGCGGACCGGCGGCCTCGTGGCGGCGGTCCTGGCCGCGGCGCTCGTCGCGGGCGGTATCGGCGGCGGCATCGGCTACTGGGCCGCCCAGCGCGGTGACGAGGGCGTCAGCTCGACGACGGTCACCTCGGGCGAGGCCCCGGCGGCCTTCAAGCGCGAACCGGGGACGGTCGCGGCGGTCGCGGCGCAGGCGCTGCCGAGCGTGGTCACGATCCAGGCGAAGTCCGGCGGTACGCAGGGCGAGGGCGGTACGGGCACGGGCTTCGTGTACGACCAGGAAGGCCACATCGTCACCAACAACCACGTGGTGGCGTCGGCGGCGGACGGCGGGACGCTCTCCGTGACGTTCCCGAACGGCAAGTCGTACGACGCGGAGGTCGTCGGCCGGGCCGAGGGCTACGACGTGGCCGTACTGAAGCTCACGAACGCGCCGAAGGGGCTGAAGCCGCTGCCGCTGGGTGACTCCGACAAGGTGGCGGTCGGCGACTCGACGATCGCGATCGGCGCGCCCTTCGGCCTGTCGAACACGGTGACGACGGGCATCATCAGCGCCAAGAACCGGCCGGTCGCCTCGGGCGACGGCTCGGGCGGCAGCAACTCGTACATGAGCGCGCTGCAGACGGACGCGTCGATCAATCCGGGCAACTCGGGCGGACCGCTGCTCGACGCGAGCGGCGCGGTGATCGGCATCAACTCGGCCATCCAGTCCACGGGCAGCGGCTTCGGCCAGTCCCAGGCGGGCTCGATCGGCCTGGGCTTCGCGATCCCGGTGAACCAGGCGAAGAACGTGGCCCAGCAGCTGATCAAGACGGGCAAGCCGGTGTACCCGGTGATCGGCGCGACGGTGAACATGCAGGAGCAGGGCGAGGGCGCGACGATCGCCTCGCAGGGCTCGGGCGGCACCCCGTCGGTGATCCCCAACGGCCCGGCGGCGAAGGCGGGCCTGAAGGCCGGCGATGTGATCACGGGCTTCGGCGACCACCAGATCGACAGCGGCCCCACCCTGATCAGCGAGATCTGGACCCACAAGCCGGGCGACCAGGTCAAGATCACCTACGAACGCGACGGCAAGACCTCCACGGCCACGGTCACCCTCGGCGAGCGCACCGGCGACAGCTGACCGGCTAGGCTGTCCCCCGCGCCGCACGTGGACACACCGCCGGCGCGGGGTGGGTTGCCCGAGCGGCCTAAGGGAACGGTCTTGAAAACCGTCGTGGCAGCGATGTCACCGTGGGTTCAAATCCCACACCCACCGCGCAGGTCAGAGAAGTAGCAGGTCAGAGGGCGGGCCCCGGATTCCGGGGCCCGCCCTCTGCGTACCCGTTGAGGCGGGAAGTGGCAGGTCAGAAGGGGTACTCCGGATTCGGGGTGCCCCTTCTGCGTGTGTGGGGGCCGGGTGTTTCCAGGGGGTGGGGCGGTTCTGCGGATGCGGGACTCGGGTGGTGCCGTGATGCTGGAGGGGCTGGAACAGTGGCTAGGAGGGCCAGGATGTCTGTGTTCGACAAGCTCAAGGGAATGCTGAAGGGCCACGAGGATCAGGCCTCCAAGGGCATCGACAAGGCCGGCGACTTGGTCGACGACAAGACGCAGAGCAAGTACAGCAGTCAGGTCGACACCGCCCAGGAGAAGCTCAAGGAGCAACTGGGAGGTACGGGTCAGCAGCCGGACTCTCCGCCGCAGCCCCCGCCCCAGCAGTAGCGCGGAGGCGCGAAGCGACCGTCAGGGGCGCCCCGGATCTCAAATCCGGGGCGCCCCTTCGGGGTTCACCGGGCTTCAATGGACTCGTCGGGAAGGGCGTGACCGGAGGAAAGGGTTCTGTCGTGGTGCGGATCGTGCTCGTGCAGGGGGACATCACCGCCGAGGCCTCGGACGCGATCGTGAACGCCGCGAACTCCTCGCTGCTGGGCGGGGGCGGGGTCGACGGGGCCATTCACCGCAAGGGGGGACCCGAGATCCTCGCCGCCTGTCAGGACCTGCGCCGCTCGCACTACGGCAAGGGGCTGGCGACCGGGCAGGCCGTGGCGACCACGGCGGGGCGGTTGCCGGCCAGGCATGTGATCCACACGGTCGGGCCGGTCTGGTCGCGTGACGAGGACCGTTCGGAGCTCCTGGCCTCCTGCTACCGCGCGTCTCTGCGGATCGCCGACGAGTTGGGCGACCGTACGGTCGCGTTCCCCGCCATCTCCACCGGGATCTACGGCTGGCCGATGGACGACGGCGCCCGGATCGCCGTGGAGACGGTACGAGCCACCCGTACCGACGTGGAGGAAGTCCGCTTCGTGCTCTTCGACGCGTCGGCCTACGCGGCGTTCGAGGCGGCTGTGGGGGACCGGGACGTTCGGGACGTCCCGTAGGGGTCGAACTTCCTTTTCTTTCTGTCCTCCCGTTCGATTTCTGTGTTTCGGGGACTCGCCGTCGCGATCTTCGGAGGGCGGGATTGGCGGAAAATCTGCCGGAACGCTTCCTCCCTTGTGGCGTACGGGCCGTGACTGTCCTGAACCGTTCCCGCCCGCCTGAGCTGGGCCTTTCCTCGGGCCGCCGGGTTTATCGGCTTGTCCTCACGCTTGCGGGGGAATCGGGTGCTCCGGGGTGGTTCGCCGGGGATTCGGTGGGCAACTCTGGATTCGCGACGTCGAGCACGAAACGACCGGGGCGGTCGGCCAACTGCCTTGGACATGGCCGTACTTCAGAGCAGTTCCGTGCAACAGCACCAGCTTTCAGTTCCCGGAGGAACAGACATGGCAAGCATCCGTACCGCCCGCATCCTCGCCGCTGCCGCCGCCCTGCCCCTCGCCGCCGCGCTCTTCAGCGGGGTGGCCCAGGCCGACAACGGTGGATTCGCGGACGACGGATCGAACACGAGCGTCGCCACGATCATCGGCAGCGGCGTGGGTGGGGACAACTTCGGCAACTCGACCACGACGCAGCAGGTGGCGACCGGTTCCGGTGCCTCCAACCAGAACAACACGGCCAGCGTGAACGGCTCCGCCTTCACCCACATCGCCCAGAACAACGCGGTGGTCAACTTCAACCCGTGGTGGTGACCGCCCGAGCACGGCAGCCGGCCCGACGGGGGGCGTGACCGCGGTGTGAACGACGGCCTGTGCGGCGGTACTTCGGTACCGACGCGCGGGCCGTCGTGTTTTTGCCGCAGGGGTGGGCGCGTTTTCGCTCCCGGGCGCGGGCGCGGTCGGTCGTCGACCTTGACAGAGGTCCTGAATCTGACGGACAGTCAGAAACCTCAGTCGTCCCACGGGAGGCCGTCGCCGTGCACCTCGCCCCGACCGAGCGGCAGCTACGGCTGCGCGCCGAACTCCGCGCGTACTTCCGGGACGTGATGCCCGAAGGCCCGCCGCCCGCCACCGACACCGCCGCCCAGCGCCGACTGCTCCGCCGGATCGGCGCCGACGGGATGCTCGGTCTCGGCTGGCCCGAGGAGTACGGAGGGCAGGGCCGCGGCCCCGACGAGCAGTTCGTCTTCTTCGACGAGGCGTACCGCGCGGGCGCCCCCGTCTCGATGGTCACCCTCAACACCGTCGGCCCCACCCTCATGGCCTACGGGACCCAGGAGCAGAAGGCCTTCTTCCTGCCCCGGATCCTCCACGGCGAGACCGTCTTCGCCATCGGGTACAGCGAGCCCGAGGCGGGCACGGACCTCGCCTCGCTCCGGACGCGCGCGGTCCGCGACGGCGGTTCCTGGCTGATCGACGGCCAGAAGATCTTCACCTCCAACGCCCAGAACGCCGACTGGATCTGGCTCGCCTGCCGCACCGACCCCGACGCGCCCCCGCACAAGGGCATCTCGATCGTGCTCGTTCCCACCGACGCCCCCGGCTTCTCCTGGACCCCGATCGCGACCGTGGGCGGGCTGACGACCACCGCCACCTACTACGACGGGATACGGGTCCCCGCCGGGAACCTCGTCGGGCCCGAGCACGGCGGCTGGGGGCTCATCACCAACCAGCTCAACCACGAGCGCGTCGCTCTCGCCGCGATCGGCATGCAGGCCGAGGACTTCTTCGCCGCCGTGCTCGACCGGGCCCGTACCCCCGATCCGGTGACGGGCAGGCGCCGCATTGACGAGCCGTGGGTCCGGATCCGAGCGGCCGAGGCGCATGCCCGGCTGGCGGCGACACGCCTGCTGAACTGGCGTTTGGTGGGGGACGTGGGGGCCGGCCGACTGGCCCCGGGGGATGCGAGCGGCGTGAAGTTCGCGGGAACCGAATCGGCGGTGGAGGTGTATCGAATATGTCAGGAGATCGCGGGTGGGTCGGGGACGGTGCGAGCGGGATCGCCGGGGGAGTTCGACGGCGGTGAGCTGGAGCGCATGAACCGGGCCGCGCAGATCAACACCTTCGGGGGAGGGGTGAGCGAGGTGCAGCGCGAGATCGTCGCGAGGATGCGGCTCGGCATGAAGGGGAGGGGGCGGCGATGACCCTCACGCAGAGGCAGGACGGATCGGACCCGTCGCCGGACGGGCTGTACGAGCGGCTCGCGGGGTTCGCGGGGCGGGCCGCCGCCACCGCCGGCAGCGGCAAGGACCCGGTCAACCTGCCCATGATCCGGCACTGGTGCGAGGCCATGGGGGACGCCCACCCCGCCTACCGTGGGCCCGACGCCGTCGCGCCGCCGACGATGCTCCAGGCCTGGACGATGGGCGGTCTCTCGGGGCACACGGACCGCTCCTCCGCCTACGAGGAGCTGTTCGCCCTCCTCGACGGGGCCGGATACACCTCCGTGGTCGCGACCGACTGCGAGCAGGAGTACCTGCGGCCGCTGCGGCCCGGCGACGAGATCACCTTCGACACCGTCATCGAGTCCGTGTCGGCGCTCAAGACCACCAAGCTCGGGTCAGGGCACTTCGTCACCACCCGGACCGACGTCCGTGCCGGCGGCGCGTTGGCGGGCACCCACCGCTTCCGCATCCTCAAGTACGCGCCCGCCGCGCGGTCACGGGTGCCGGAGTCTCCCGGCGGGCCCGAGGGGAATCAGTCCGAGGGGAAGCAGTCCGAAGGGAAGCTGCCCCAGGCGCGGCGGCCCCGGCCCGTGATCAACCGGGACAACGCCGGATTCTGGGAGGGCGTGGCCGCGCACCGGCTGCTCATCCAGCGCTGCGGCGCCTGCGCGGCCCTCCGCTTCCCCTGGCTGCCGGGGTGCGCCGACTGCGGCTCGCGGGAGTGGGACACGGTCGAGGCGAGCGGGGCCGGGACGGTCTTCTCGTACGTGGTGATGCATCATCCGCCCTTCCCGGCGTTCGATCCTCCGTACGCGGTCGGTCTCGTCGAACTGGTCGAGGGCGTACGGATGATCAGCAACGTGGTGGGGGTGCCGTACGACAAGGTGCGGATCGGGATGCCGGTGCGGCTGGAGTTCCTGCGGGTCGACGAGGAGCTCGAGCTTCCCGTCTTCCGCGCGGGAGGGGAGGACTGACATGGACTTCACCCCCACCGAGGAGCAGGAGGCGGCCCAGGAGCTGGCCGCCCGGATCTTCGCCGACCTCGCCACCCACGAGCGGCTCAGGGCGGCCGGAAGCGGCACCGACGCCGAGCTCTGGAAGGCGCTCTGCGCCGCCGGACTGCCTGGTTCCGTCGAGGAGACCGGCCTGCTCGGCCTGGTCCTGCTCCTGGAGGAGCAGGGACGCGTCACGGCCCAGGTGCCGTTCGCCGTGACCTGTGTGTACGGGATCCTCGCCGTCGCCCGGCACGGTACGGACGAGCAGCGCGCCCGGCTCCTGCCAGGCCTCCGCGACGGTACGACGGTGGTGACGGGGGCCTTCCCGGCGCCCGGCGCGGTCGTCGCGCGGGAGGGGCGGCTCAGCGGGGCCGTGGACTGGGTGCCGTGGCTCAGGGACGCCACCCACGTCCTCGTACCGGACGAGGACCATGCCCTGTGGCTGGTCCGCACCGAGGACACGGCACGGGTCGATCCCGTCGAGCTCACCGCACCCTGGTCCGCCGGCCGGCTCGTCCTCGACGGGACGGTGGGGGAGCGGCTCGGGGCGGGCGGGCTGAAGGGGGAAAGGGAGCTGAAGGGGGAGGAGGAGCTGAAGAGGGAGGAGGAGCTGAAGGGGGAAGAGGAGCGGCTCGGGGAGGGTGCTGCCTACGCGGACGTGCTCGCCGCCGCGCGGGTCGCCTTCGCCGGGCTGCAGGCCGGGGTCTGCGCCGGGTCGCTCGCCAGGGCCGTGGAGTACACCTCCGTACGGGAGCAGTTCGGCCGCCCGCTCTCCACCCACCAGGCCGTACAACTGCGCGCCGCCGACGCCCATATGGACACCGAGGCCATCCGGGTCACCGCCTACGAGGCCGCCTGGCGCTACGACGAGGGGCTGGCCGCCACCGGAGCGGCCGTGACCGCCGCCTGGTGGGCCTCCGAGGCGGGGAAACGGGTCGTGCACGCCGGACAGCATCTGCACGGCGGCATGGGCGCGGACCTCGACCACCCAGTCCACCGGCACTTCCTGTGGGGCCGGCAGCTCGACGCCTACCTCGGCTGCGGCACCGAACTCCTCGCCGAACTCGGGGACCTGCTCGCGGAAGGAGACCCGTCATGAGTCCCGTCATGAAGCCCGGGGACGAGCTGCCGCCGCTGACGGTCCCGATCACCCGCACCCTGATCGTCGCCGGCGCCGTCGCCTCCCGCGACTACCAGGACGTGCACCACGACGCCGAACTGGCCCGGGAGAAGGGATCCCCGGACATCTTCATGAACATCCTCACGACCAACGGTCTCGTCGGCCGGTACATCACCGACCACTTCGGCCCCCGCGCGATCCTCCGCAAGGTCGCCATCCGGCTCGGCGCCCCCAACCACCCCGGCGACACCATGGTCCTGACCGGCACGGTCACCGAGATCGACGGGGACACCGCACACGTCCGGGTCGTCGGGGCCAACGGGCTGGGGCACCACGTCACCGGGACGGTCACCGTGGAGGTGCCGCGATGAGCCTCCGCGCCAGGGACGGACTCGGCGGCCGGGCGGCCGTGGTGGGTATCGGGGCGACCGAGTTCTCCAAGGACTCCGGCCGCAGCGAACTCTCCCTCGCCGTCGAGGCGGTGCGGGCGGCCCTCGACGACGCCGGGCTCGCCCCCGCCGACGTGGACGGCATGGTCACCTTCACCATGGATACCAACCCCGAGATCACCGTCGCCCAGGCGTCCGGCATCGGCGAGCTGTCCTTCTTCTCCCGCGTGCATTACGGAGGAGGGGCCGCCTGCGCCACCGTGCAGCAGGCCGCGCTCGCCGTCGCCGCCGGGGTCGCGGAGGTCGTCGTCTGCTACCGGGCGTTCAACGAGCGCTCCGGGCGGCGCTTCGGCTCGGGAGTCCAGCAGCGCGAGCCCTCCGCCGAGGGCGTCGCGCTCGGCTGGCAGCTGCCCTTCGGACTGCTCACCCCGGCCTCCTGGGTCGCGATGATCGCCCAGAGGTATCTCCACACCTACGGGCTGACCCCGGACGCCTTCGGCCACGTGGCCGTCACCGACCGGCGCCACGCCGCCCGCAACCCCGCCGCGTACTTCCACGGGAAGCCGATCACCCTCGCCGACCACGCCGCCTCGCGCTGGATCGCCGAACCGCTCCGGCTCCTCGACTGCTGCCAGGAGACCGACGGAGGTCAGGCGATCGTCGTCACCTCCGTGGAGCGCGCCCGCGACCTGCGGCGCCCGCCCGCCGTGATCCTGGCGGCGGCGCAGGGCGCCGGACGGAAGCAGGAGGCGATGACCAGCTTCTACCGGGACGAGCTGACGGGCCTTCCGGAGATGGGCGTGGTGGCCCGGCAGCTCTGGCGGACCTCGGGGCTCGCACCGAGCGACATCGACGTGGGCATCCTCTACGACCACTTCACCCCGTTCGTGCTCATGCAGTTGGAGGAGTTCGGATTCTGTGGTCCGGGGGAGGCGGCCGACTTCGTCGCGGCCGACGCGCTCCCGCTGAACACGCACGGAGGGCAGCTCGGCGAGGCCTATCTCCACGGCATGAACGGCATCGCCGAGGCGGTACGGCAGCTGCGCGGCACCTCCGTGAACCAGATACCCGGGGCGGAGCGGACCTTGGTCACGGCGGGCACGGGGGTTCCCACGTCCGGGTTGATCCTGGGCACGGACGGCTGAGGCGACGGCCCCTGCGGTGGCCGGGCGGCGCGGGCGGTCCTTCACTCGCGCCATGAGCACTCACGCACCACCGCCTGAGCCCACGCCCGTACCGACCCCGGCCGGTCCGCCGTCGGTGACCCCGGCTGGTCCGCCGTCGGTGACCCCGACCCCTCCGCCGTCGGTGACCCCGGCCCGTCCGGCATCGGTGACCCCGCCCCCTCCGCCGTCGGTGACTCCGTCGGCGGCCCGTCCGCCGTTCCCGTTCCCGTCACGGACCCGTCCGCTGCCCCCGTCCCCGACCCGTCCGGCGCCCCCGACCCGTCCGCCGTCGGGATCACCGTCCCCGTCCCCGACCCGTCCGCCGTCCGCGTCGGCTCCCGGGGTGCGGGTGCGGGCGCGGGTGCAAGCCCGGTCCAGGGCCCGGGTGCGGGTCGTGGTCGGGGCACTGGTGGCGGTGGTGGTCGGGGCGGCGCTGTTCAGCGCTCCCGCCCCGGCCTCGGCGGGGGCGGGAGCGGGAGCCGCGTCCGGGGCCCCGGTCCGTCCCGCCGCCCCCGCCGCCCCCGTGCACTACGTCGGCCGTGCCTTCGACACCTGTGAGGCGCCGTCCCTCGCGGTGATGAAGGCCTGGCGCAGTTCGCCGTACGGGGCCGTCGGGATCTACTTCGGCGGCCGGGGGCGAGGCTGCCCCGTCCAGCGGGAGCTGAGTCCCGCCTGGGTCGCCTCCGTCCACGCCATGGGCTGGCGGCTGCTGCCGCTGTTCGTCGGTTCCCAGGCGCCGTGTGTCGTCGCCGCCGCCAAGCGGCCGTTCGCCATCGGCAGCAGTCCCTCCAGCCAGGGCACCCGGGAGGCGGGCGACGCGGTGCGGGCCGCGCGGGCCCTGGGGCTGGACGTGAGCAGCCCGCTCTACCTCGACATCGAGGCGTACCAGCCGGGTGACGCGCGCTGCGTCGAGACCACCCTCTCCTTCGTCCGCGCCTGGAACAGGGAGGTGCGTCGCCTCGGCTACGTACCCGGGTACTACAGCAGCGCGGACTCGGGGGTGCGGGACATCGAGGCGCAGCGGCGGGCGGGTACGCAGGACCTGCCGGCCGTGATGTGGTTCGCGCGCTGGCTGGGGCGGCCCGGGCTGTACACCGAGTCGGTGCTGCACCCGGAGGCGTGGACGCCGCACGCCCGGATCCACCAGTACGCGGGCAATGTCGCCGAGGCGTACGGGGGCCGCCGCCTCCTCATCGACCGGAACGCGATGGACGCGCCCGTCGCCCGTGTCACGCCCGTCGCGGAGCGTGTCACCGGCGCGGTTGCCCGAGGCTGAGGAGGCCGCCCCTGCCTCCATCCGGCCTCCGCCGTGCCTCGCCCCGGCCCTGCTCCGTCCTCGCCCGTGCCTCGGTCCTGCCTCGCCCCTGCCTCGCCCCCTGCCCCGGTTCCGACCCTGAGGCGGACCCGAGGGGTCTCCACCCAGAGGAGGTGGGGGCGTCCCCACCCCTACAACCTGAGGCGGACTGCGGGTCGGGACCTGGGGCCGATCCGCCGGGTACCCCTCCCCTCCTAGCGTGGAGTCATGACTCCGCCACCCTCTGGCCCCGTCTGCGCCGGTGCCTCGCAGTACGCGTCGTACTCGACCTTCTCCTCGTACGTACGGGCGCGTGGGCCCGTGCTCCTGCGCACCGCGCGCTCCCTGACCGCCAACCCGTGCGACGCCGAGGACCTGCTCCAGACCGCGCTGGCCAAGACCTTCGTCGCCTGGGAGCGCATCGAGGACCACCGCGCCCTGGACGGCTACGTCCGCCGCGCGCTGCTGAACACCCGTACGTCGCAGTGGCGCAAGCGCAAGGTCGACGAGTTCGCCTGCGACGAGCTGCCCGAGCCCGCCGGTCTCCCGGAGCCGGACCCGGCGGAGCGGCAGGTACTGCACGACGCGATGTGGCGTGCGGTGCTGAAGCTGCCCGAGCGGCAGCGTCAGATGGTGGTCCTCAGGTACTACGAGGACCTCAGCGAGGCCCAGACCGCCGAGGTGCTCGGGGTGTCCGTCGGCACGGTGAAGAGCGCGGTGTCGAGAGCGCTCGGCAAGCTCCGCGAGGACCCGGAACTGACCCCCGTCCGGTAGACGGTGGACGGCCGGCTCTCGGTCGCTACCTCGCCCGTACCCAGCCTGTACTCAGCCCGCACCCAGCCGAACGAGAACCCGTGCCCAGCCCGTACGAGAACCCGTACCCAGCCCGTACGAGAACCCGTACCCAGCCGTACGAGAAACAGTAGGAATCAGCACAGAACGACACTCGTGCCAGCGATCACTGGCAATTTCCGTACTCTCGGGTAGTGACATACCGCGCGGTACGTGCGCAGAATCACCACACCCTTTCTGCCACGTAGCGCCCACCGGGAGGACGCCCCGTGTACAGCACCATGCAGGACGTACAGCTGACCGTGAGCCGCATCCTCAAGCACGGGATGACGATTCACGGGAAGTCGATCATCACCACCTGGACGGGCGAGCCCGAGCCGCAGCGCCGCACGTTCGCGGAGGCCGGAGCACGCGCGCACCAGCTGGCCAACGCCCTGCGCGACGAACTCGGGGTCACCGGCGACCAGCGGATCGCGACCCTCATGTGGAACAACTCGGAGCACGTCGAGGCGTACTTCGCGATTCCCTCCATGGGTGCGGTCCTGCACACGCTCAACCTCCGTCTTCCCCCCGAGCAGCTGGTGTGGATCGTCAACCACGCCGCCGACCGGGTCGTCCTCGTCAACGGCTCCCTGCTCCCCCTCCTCGCCCCGCTGCTGCCGCATCTGCCGACGATCGAGCACATCGTGGTCGCGGGCCCCGGGGACCGTTCCGTCCTGGACGGCGTGGCTCCCCGCGTGCACGAGTACGAGGAGCTGATCGCCGGCCGTCCGACCACGTACGACTGGCCCGAGCTGGACGAGCGTTCGGCCGCCGCGATGTGCTACACCTCCGGCACCACGGGCGACCCCAAGGGCGTCGTCTACTCGCACCGTTCGATCTACCTGCACTCGATGCAGGTGAACATGGCCGAGTCGATGGGCCTCACCGACAGGGACACGACCCTGGTCGTCGTCCCGCAGTTCCACGTCAACGCCTGGGGCCTGCCGCACGCCACCTTCATGACCGGCATCAACATGCTCATGCCGGACCGTTTCCTCCAGCCGGCCCCGCTCGCCGACATGATCGAGCGGGAGAAGCCGACCCACGCGGCCGCCGTTCCCACCATCTGGCAGGGCCTGCTGGCCGAGGTCACCGCGAACCCCCGCGACCTCTCCTCGATGTCCCAGGTCACCATCGGCGGCGCGGCCTGTCCGCCCGCCCTCATGGAGGCGTACGACCGGCTCGGCGTCCGTCTCTGTCACGCCTGGGGCATGACCGAGACCTCCCCGCTGGGCACGATGGCCCACCCGCCGCACGGCCTGACCGCCGAGGAGGAGTGGCCGTACCGCGTCACGCAGGGGCGTTTCCCGGCCGGTGTCGAGGCGCGGCTGGTCGGCCCGGCCGGCGAACACCTGCCCTGGGACGGCGAGTCGGCCGGCGAGCTGGAGGTGCGCGGCACCTGGATCGCGGGCTCGTACTTCGGTGGCATCGACGCCGAGGCCATCCGCCCGGCGGACAAGTTCAGCGAGGACGGCTGGCTCAAGACCGGCGACGTCGGCGTGATCAGCCCCGACGGCTTCCTCACCCTCACCGACCGCGCCAAGGACGTCATCAAGTCCGGCGGCGAGTGGATCTCCAGCGTCGATCTGGAGAACGCGATCATGGCGCACCCGGAGGTCGCCGAGGCGGCCGTCGTCGCCGTGCCGGACGAGAAGTGGGGCGAGCGCCCGCTGGCGACCGTCGTCCTCAAGGAGGGGGCGACGGCGGACTACGAGACGCTGAAGGCCTTCCTCGCCGACGAGGGCGGCATCGCCAAGTGGCAGCTGCCGGAGCGCTGGGCGATCGTGGCGGCTGTGCCGAAGACGAGCGTGGGCAAGTTCGACAAGAAGGTGATCCGCAAGCAGTACGCGGAGGGCGAGCTGGACGTGACCGAGCTGTAGTCGTTCGGCGGATGTGAACCGGTTACGGGGAGGGCTTCGGCGACGAAGCCCTCCCCGTAACCGTATCCCCGTACTCGTCGGCGCCGACTTCTAGTTGGTGCCGATCTTCGCGAGCAGGTCGACGATCCGGGCCTGGACCTCGGCGCTGTTCGAGCGCTCGGCGAGGAAGAGGACCGTCTCGCCGGAGGACAGCGTCGGCAGCTCCTCCTCGGCGAGGTCGGCCGAGGTGTAGACGACGAGCGGGGTGCGGTTGAGCTGCCCGTTCGCCCGCAGCCAGTCGATGATCCCGGCCCGGCGGCGGCGTACCTGCATCAGGTCCATCACGACCAGGTTGGGCCGCGTCTGGGTGGCGAGCGTGACCGCTTCGGTGTCCGTGGCCGCCCGCGCGACCTGCATCCCGCGCCGCTCCAGGGTGGCGGCGAGCGCCTCCGCGATGTCCTCGTTCTCCTCGATCAGCAGGACCCGGGACGGGTGCTGCTCGCTGTCGCGCGGCGCGAGCGCCTTGAGGAGTACGGCCGGATCGGCGCCGTACGCCGCCTCCCGGGTCGCCTGCCCGAGCCCGGCCGCCAGGAGTACGGGCACCTCGGCGGCGACGGCCGCCTGGCGCAGCGACTGGAGCGCGGTACGGGTGATGGGCCCGGTCAGCGGGTCCACGAAGAGCGCGGCCGGGAAGGCGGCGATCTGGGCGTCGACCTCCTCGCGGGAGTGCACGATCACCGGGCGGTAGCCCCGGTCGCTCAGCGCCTGCTGGGTGGAGACGTCGGGCGCGGGCCACACGAGCAGCCGGCGCGGGTTGTCGAGGGGCTCCGGGGGGAGTTCGTCGTCGACGGGGCGCGGCGCGGGCCGGTTGGCGACCTCGACGGCGCCACCGGGGCCGTCGAGCGGCTCGGGACCCTCGTCGGAGCCCTCGGCGGGCGCTCCTATGGCGTACGCACGCCCCTCGGGCGCGGCGGGGACGAGTCCGAGCGCGGCCTCGGGCTGGGACGCCGGGGCCGATGACTCCGCCTGCGGGTGCGGCCTGGCCTCGCCGTTGGCCGGTACGGGGAGCGCGGCCGGGGCCGGCGGGTCGACCTCCGGCGGGGTGGCGAGCTTACGCCGCCGCCCGGAGCCGTTGGAGCCCGAGCTGTTGGAGGGCGCTCCGGGGGCCACGGGGGCCACCGGGGCCGCCAGGACGGGGGAGGCCGTCGGGGCGGAAGGGGCAGGAGCGGGCAAGGAGGCCGCAGGGGCCGGAGGGACGAAGGGGACGCCCTGCCCGAGCGTCCGAACGCTGAACGCCCGCCCCTGGGTCGAGTCCTTCGGCATGGGCAGCTCGGGCGGCAGCGGTACGGAACCGGTGCCGGTCCCGGAATCGGCACCAGTGCTGTTCCGGGGCTCGGGCCGCGCGGAGGAATGCGACGGGAGCTGCGGCTGAGCCTGGGAACGGCCATCCTGCGGCGGGGCCTGCGGCAGCGACTCGGGCTCGGACGGCGGGGGAGTGACGGCCCGGCGACGCCCGGTCGGTTCGGCCTGCGGGCTCGCGTGCGGGGCCCCCGACGGGCTCACCGGCGCGGACACGGCCTGGACCGGGCCCTGCGGCTGCGCGTGCGGATGGGGCTGCGGAGGCGTGTGATCCGCCCCCGGGACACCCCGTACGGCCTCGTGCTGCCCCTCGTCGGAGACCGGCAGCGGACCGGCGACGGGAGCGGTACCCGGCGCGGCGAACGGTTCGCCGAACGGAGCGGCGACCGGCTCGGAGGCGCGATCGGCATCGGCCGGCGGGAGCGCGAACGGCGTCCGGGGCCCGGAATCGGCCGCGGCCGCCCGCTCCTGCGCGGCGGCGAGCGCACGCCGACGGCGGCCGCTCGGCTGCGCCTCGGGCGCGGCCTCGGGGGAGGCGACGGCCGGCAGGGCCCGAGCGAGGGCGGGAGCCGAAGGAGCCCCCGAGGGTTCGACGGCGACACCCTGCGGCGGCACGGCGGCGCCGAGCGCGGCCCGCCCCTGCGCACCCTCGGCGGCCGTCACGACGGACCCCTCGGCGGGCCGACCCCGCCGACGCCCGGTCGGCTCGACGACGGAAGCGGCGGAAGTGCCGGTGGCGACCGAGGCCGAACCGGTGGCGGGAACAGCCTGTTCCACGCCCGAGTTCTGCTGGGCCGGGATCAGCTCGGCGGATCCGCCGGCGGCCGCTCCCGTACGGGCTCGGCGGCGCCCACTGGGCTCGGCACCGCCCTCAGGGGCGACCGAGCTCTCCAGGAAGGCGTCCGTGGAGCCGCGCCGGGCCCGCCGCCGCCCCCCACCGGAGGTCTCCGAGGCGTCGGTGGAAGACGCGGAAGGCGCGGAAGGCGCGGAAGGCCCGGAAGGAGCCGTGCCGGGCGCGGAAGCCTGCGCGGGCAGCGCGAGAGCCTCCCGACCACCACCGGCCGGCCCCAACGCCGGCGCACCTACCAGCCCACCGGCCGGTCCAAGTGCCGGCCCGCGGGTCGGTCCGAGAGCGGGCACACCGGCCGGCCCACTCGCCGGCCCCCCATGCCTCGTCTCCGCCGTACCTGCCGTCCCCGCCGTCCCCGCCGTCTCCGTTGAGGGAACCGTGCCCCGCCCGCTGCCCAGCGGGACTTCGAGGACGTACGCGCCACCGCTCGTCCCCGGCACCTCGTGGGTCTGCACGACACCGCCGTGCGCCGCCACGATGCCGCGCACGACCGGCCCGTGGACCGGGTCGCCGCCCGCGTACGGGCCGCGCACCTCGATCCGTACGACGTCACCGCGCTGTGCGGCCGCGACGACGATCGTGGAGTCGCCCGGCGCGGAGCCCTGGGCGGTGGCGCGGTTCTTGCCGGTCGCGTCGACGCCGGCGACGTCCGCGACGAGGTGCGAGAGCGCGGTCGCGAGCCGGGCCGCGTCGACCTCGGCCTCGATGGGCGGGGCGTGCACGGCGAACTGGGCGCGGCCGGGCCCGATCAGGTCGACGGCTCCGTCGATGCCCGCCGTCACGACCCCGTCGAGCAGCGCGACGCGCTTGTCGAGCGCTTCCGTGCCCGCGTCGAGGCGCTGGTAGCCCAGGACGTTGTCGACGAGCGCCGTCATCCGCGCGTACCCGGCGGCGAGGTGGTGCAGGACCTGGTTGGCCTCGGGCCAGAGCTGTCCGGCGTCGTCGGCAGCGAGGGTGCCCAGCTGGGTGCGCAGCTCCTGGAGGGGGCCGCGCAGGGACTCGGCGAGGACGGCCGTGAGCTGCTCGTGCCGGGCGGCGAGGGCGGCGTACCGCTCCTGCTGCGCTTCCCGGTCGGCGGCGTTGCGCTCGGCGCGGTCGGCGAGTTCGGCCGCGTTCCGTTCGGTGAGCTCGGCGAGTTCGGCGGCGTTCCGCTCGGTGAGCTCCGTGACCTCGGCGGCGTGTTCCTCGGCGAGCTGCTCGTACGGCCTGCGGTCGGTGAAGGTCATGACGGCGCCGACGAGCTGGTCGCCGTCGCGGACGGGGGCGGTCGTCATGTCGACCGGTACCCGGTCGCCCTTCTTCGCCCACAGGACCTGCCCGCGGACGCGGTGCTTGCGGCCGGACTTGAGGGTGTCGGCGAGCGGCGACTCCTCGTACGGGAAGTCCTCGCCGTCGGCCCGCTTGGCGAGGATCAGCGAGTGCAGCTCCTGGCCGCCGAGTTCGCCGGCGCGGTAGCCGAGGATCTGGGCGGCGGCGGGGTTGACCAGGACGACCCGGCCGTCGGTGTCCGTGCCGACGACGCCCTCGGCCGCGGCGCGCAGGATCATCTCGGTCTGCCGCTGCGAGCGGGCGAGTTCGGCCTCGGTGTCGAGGGTGCCGGTGAGGTCCCGGACGACCAGCATGAGCAGTTCGTCGCCGGTGTAGCCGCCGTACGAGTCGTAGGCCTCGCGGCCGTCCTCCAGGCTGGCGCTGGTCACCTCGACGGCGAACTCGCTGCCGTCGGTACGGCGGGCGATCATCCGGGTCGGCTTGGTGCGGCCGCGCTCGTCCGTGCCCTCGGGGCGCCGCATGGAGCCGGGGATGAGCCGGGAGTCGAAGCCGGGCAGGAGGTCGAGCAGACCACGCCCGACGAGCGCGGTGCCCGGAGTCTCGAACATGCCGAGGGCGATGGTGTTGGCGTTGACGACCGTGCCGTTGCAGTTGACGAGCACGAGGCCGTCGGGGAGGGCGTCGAGTATGGCTGCGAGGCGAGCAGCGCCTCGGGATGGCCTGCTGCTCACGACGACGTTCCTCCCTGACGCACTGCACGTGCATGCCTATCGGCCGGCCGGCCCCATCTTGCCCCTCGGGCCGCAGCCTGTCACTGAGGGGAGTCTAAGGGAGCCTCCGGGGGGCGACCCCGGTCTCATCCCGTCCCATCCCGTGTCATCCCCGGACAAGAGGAAGGACCGGCTCCAGATTCTCCCAGCGGTCGATCTCGCAGCCGTTGGCGCGGGAGAAGCGGGCGTCGACCGTGCGGCCCTGCCAGGTGCCGGTGATGTGCGCGTCGGCGGGTCCGCCGTAGACCTGCGCACAGAACTGGTCCGCGGGCACGGGCTTGAACGGGTTCCCGCCCTCCTTCGCGAGCTGGTCGAGGCGCTCGCAGGCGTCTTCGCGGGCCGGGTGGTTCCCGTCGGCCTGGTCGTCGCACGTCAGCTCGAAGGTGCCGTCGGCGTTCGGGTACCCGCTCTTCGTGACGGTCACGGTCAGCGTCTCGGGCGGCGGCGAGAGCAGGGGCAGCGGCGGCAGCGGGCCGAACCCGGCGGTGCCGGCGGCGGTGGTGGCGAGGGTCGCGAGGACGAGGCGGCGCAGCATGCGGATCTCCAGGAGCGGGGGAGCGGGGGTGTACGACGGGCGCGGGTGCACGACGTGCCCCGCCCCCTCTAACGCTCCGGGCGCCGTGGCGTTGCGCAAGCGGGGTGCGCCGGGCGGGCGGCGAGGTGCCTCGGGTGGGGAGGTGGCTCCGGCGGGAAGGGCGCTCGGGCGAGTGGAGGGGTGGCTCCGGGCGGGTGCGGCGGTTCCCGGCAGTGGCGTCCGGCTGCGGCGGGGGCGGGCTCGGATGCGGCGGCCGGCTGCGGCGGGGACGGGGCTCGGATGCGTGCGATCGCTCCGGCGGACGGCACGTCGCGGGGCGCTGGGCTTTGCCCTCGACCCCGGAGGGCTAGTACGGTGAGAATCGATTGGTGACAGCCGGTTCGCCTGTGTCATCATCTGCACGCACCCCCCGCGTATGCGCGAGGTGCATGGAGGCGTCGCCTAGTCCGGTCTATGGCGCCGCACTGCTAATGCGGTTTGGGTCTTAAAGCCCATCGAGGGTTCAAATCCCTCCGCCTCCGCCCCTACCGAAGCCCCGGCCCCACAGGCCGGGGCTTCGGCCGTTTCCGGGTCGGCCACGCTCCGGGCCGACTGCCCCGCCGGTCGGCCGGACTCCGGCCCTGGGCGACGTTTTCGCAGGTCACAAGGGGTGTGGCCAATGGATTTCACATGGCGGCGGCAGTCATGTAATGTTCTGTCTGTCGCCGCGAGCGGGTCGAAAAGACCGGGGAGCGGAGACAAGACAAAAGAACAAGCACTCGTAGCTTAACGGATAGAGCATCTGACTACGGATCAGAAGGTTGCAGGTTCGAATCCTGCCGAGTGCACAGCAGGTCGAAGGCCCCGGACGAGAGTCCGGGGCCTTCGGCGTTGGGGGGTCGGAGAGTTAGGGTCGGATGATCGTTCTTTTCTCTTCGAAGGTGGGGGTTGGGGCATGGCGCTCTTCGGGAACGCGCACGCGATTGATCCGGCGCAGGCGCAGCAGGACTTCGCGCGGCTGCTCGGGCCGGGGGAGCAGGTGCACGCCGCGTACCTGCTGATCCGCGACACGATCTTCTTCACCGACCGGCGGCTCGTGCTGGTCGACAAGCAGGGCATCACCGGCAAGAAGGTCGAGTACCACTCGATCCCGTACCGGAGCATCACGCACTTCGCCGTCGAGACCGCCGGCACCTTCGATCTGGACGCCGAGCTGAAGATCTGGATCTCCGGCAGCCAGCTGCCCGTCCAGAAGACCTTCACCAAGGGTGTCGACATCTACGAGGTGCAGGCGATCCTGACGCAGTTCGTCGCCAAGTAGGCGCGACGCGGGCCTCGGCGGAGGCGTATGCGTATGTGTAGGGGAGGGATTCCCGGGGTCATACCCGGGAATCTCTCCCCTTTTGGGTGAACCTGTCTGATTTACGTGTCAGTTGAATATGCCCTCGGCCTAGCTTGCGAGGCGGAGGTGATGATCGATGGATGCGATCGACATCGATGACTTGGTGTACGCCGCCACCGGTGCGCCCCTGCGGCGGCTGACCGCGCCCGACGGGACCCACTGGTTCCCCGTCGTGGACGTGGCGAAGCGGCTGGGGTACGCGGGGACCCGGGAGGCGCTGCGGACGGTGGAGCTGCCCGAGACGTGCCTGGCGGCCGCGCGGGAGCTCGCCGGGGGCGAGGAGTTCCTCGGCCGGTGCGGGATCAGGGCGGCGACGCGGATGGTGAGCCTGCAGGGGCTCGTCCAGCTCGTCGGGGCGTGCCGGAGACCGGAGGCCGGGCCGTTCCGGGCGTGGACGGCCGAGGTCATAGCGGCGGTCCAGCGGCACGGGGGCTACGGGCTCGAACCCTCCCCCGTGCACCCCGGGTTCGTCCTGCCGCCGGAGCTCGTCGAGGTCCTCGTACGGCTCGACGGGCAGTTCGACGAGCGGGCCGCAGCGTACGCCGAGCACACCGAGTACGCGGAGCTGCTCCGCGAGACTCGGCGGAGCCTCTCAAGGGTCGCCGACTCCCTTGAGAGGCTCTCCGTGCCCCGTCAGCGCACCGGCGCCGTCGTCGCGCTCACCCCGCAGCAGCTCGTCGAGTCCTGGGCCATCACCGGGGACATGCGCACGGTGGCCACCTGCCTCGCCCCCGCCCTGGTCCGCGGCGGGGTCCGCTACCGGGCCCAGGACGTCACCCGGCGCACCGGCCTCTCGTGCGAGCGCGTCCGGGACTGCGTCCGTCTCCTCATCGAGCGGGGCTGCATGCGGGAGGTCGGGGGGCCCGACGCGGACGGGGCACGGATCTACGTCCTGCCCTGAGGTGCCTCTGCCACCGCCACCACCTGGTACGCGTCCGCGTAGACGATCCTGCCCGGGGCCGCCGACTCCAGGCGGACGCAGGGCACGCCGTGGTCGGCCAGGATGCGGAGGTAGGGGGAAACCCGGGCCAGTGCCTCGGTCGCCGTCGGGCGGAACCAGGCGGCTGCGCCCGGGTTCAACTCCGGGTCGTAGACCGTCGGGTCGACCGTCGTCGGGTTGGGGACATGGGCGTCGTACCAGTCGTTCGAGGCGCGCCAGACCCGCCACTCGTCGGGGGAGAGCCGGCCCTCCCGGGCCAGCGCGTTGGCGAGGCCGAAGACCCCGGGGTGATGGCCCCGGGGGCACCGGGTCGGGGACTGGAAGCGGATGTGGCGGAGACTGGACATCCGGGGAGCATAGGGAGGCGCGGGGCGTGGAGTGGCGGTGTCGGGGGATCACCTGGGGCGATGGAGTGCCCGGGCTTCGGTGGCACGGCGGGAAGGTCAGCGCCCTCGCTTACGGGCAGGGGCTCGCCTTCCGGGCCGTGGGGGAGCGGCGGTGCCCGGGCGCCCGGGGGAATCCCTGCCCTCTGGAGGCCGTCGTGCCCGGCCGGGCCACCGGTGGACGGTGCGCCGAGTGCGCGCGGCTCGACCGGGCCCACTCGGTCGCCGCCGACACCTTCCTGGACGATCCGCAGCCGTACCGCGTCTACCTGGCCTGGTTCGGGCCCGGTATGACCAAGGTCGGGATCACCGCCGAGGCCCGGGGCGAGGCCCGGCTTCTCGAACAGGGCGCCGTCACGTTCAGCTGGCTCGGGCGGGGTCCGCTGATGGCCGCCCGGCGGACCGAGGAGGTGCTGCGGCAGGCGCTCGGGGTCCCCGACAGGGTGGCGTACGAGCGCAAGCGGGCCGCCCGGCACACCCTGCCGCCCGCCGCGGACCGGGCCAGGGAGGTCGGGGAGCTGCACCGGCGGGCGCGGGAGGTCGGCGGCTGGACGGAGACGCTGGAGCCGCTGGAGTTCGCCCCGCGCGACCACGTCGAGGCCTTCGGGCTCGACGGGCTGCCGCCGCTCGCCGGCACGGTCACGGAGCTGGTCGACGGGGGTGTCGTCACCGGGCGACTGCTCGCCGCCGCCGGGCCCGACCTCCACCTCCTCGACCCCGGCGGACGCTGTCTCGCCCTCGACACCCGGCTGATGGGCGGGTGGGTGCTCCAGGGCGCGGGGGAGGGGGACGCCTTCTCCGTGCCGGTGTCGGAAGCGGTGTCCGCCGCCGACCCGAGCACCCAGGGCGAGCTGTTCTGAGGGGCCGATCACCTGCGGCGGGCGCTTTCGTAAAGTCTTGGATCCCTTTGCCCGGGGCCGTGGACATCCCCGCCGCGCCCCGGCGAGGGTGATCACATGACCCCCAAGCTGGTGGCGGACATCGAACCGCCCTACTACACAGCTGTGTTCACTTCCGTCCGCCCCGAGGCCCCCGAGGGCTACGCCGAGACCGCCGTCCGGATGCGCGAGATCGTCGGCGCGGTCCCCGGCTTCCTCGGCTACGAGACCGCCCGTACCCCCGGCGGCATCGGCATCAGCGTGGCCTACTTCCGGGACCTGGAGTCGCTCGACGCCTGGCGGCTCGACACCGAGCACCAGGCCGCCAAGGCGTACGGGCGAGAGCACTGGTACGACAGCTTCAGCGTCCACATCGGCAAGGTCGAACGGAGCTACAGCTATGAGCGCGAGTAACGGGAGCAGTGCGAGTAGCGGAAGCAGCGGGCACGGCGAGAGCGATGACATCCGGGCCCTCGTCGAGCGGCTCGGGATTCCCGGGCTCGTCGATGTGCACACGCACTTCATGCCGCAGAACGTCCTCGACAAGGTCTGGGCCTATTTCGACGCCGTCGGTCCCCTGACCGGCATGGAGTGGCCCATCACCTACCGCGAGGAGGAGGAGCGCCGGCTCGCCCTCCTCCGCGGCTTCGGGGCGGTCGCCTTCACCGCGATGCTCTACCCGCACAAGGCCGGCATGGCCGCCTGGCTGAACTCCTGGGCCGCCGACTTCGCCGCCCGTACCCCCGACTGTCTGCACACCGCGACCTTCTTCCCCGAGCCGGGCGTCGACCGGTACGTCCGCGAGGCGCTCGACGCCGGCACCCGGGTCTTCAAGGTGCACCTCCAGGTCGGCGGCTTCGATCCGACCGACATCCAGCTGGACGGGGTGTGGGGAGCGCTCGCCGACTCCGGTACTCCGGTCGTGGTCCACTGCGGCTCCGGGCCCACCCCGGGCAACTTCACCGGCCCCGGGCCCATGGCGCGGCTGCTCGCCCGCCACCCCCGGCTGCGGGTGATCGTCGCCCACATGGGGATGCCCGAGTACGGCGACTTCCTCGACCTGGCCCAGCGGTACGAGGGCGTCCACCTGGACACCACCATGGCCTTCACCGACTTCAGCGAGCGGCTCGCGCCCTTCCCCGAGGCGGAGCTCAAGCGGCTGGTCGACGTCGGCGACCGGATCCTCCTCGGCTCCGACTTCCCGAACATCCCGTATCCGTACGTGCACCAGCTCCACGCCCTCGAACGCCTCGGGCTCGGGGACGACTGGCTCCGGGGTGTCCTGTACGAGAACGGCGCCGCGTTGTTTCACGTGAAACCGACCCGGGACCTCTGAGTCCTTTCTCAGCGAATTCACAGGAAAGGGAAAGAGCCCTCTCAGCGGCGGCCGACAGCGTGGGTCCCATGACCGTCACCTCACGCCCCATGACCGTCACCACACGCCGTACCGGCACCCGCGGCGACATGCTCCGGGCCGACGGGACCGCCGTCCGTGTCCTCGTGGTCGACGACGAGGCCTCGCTCGCCGAGCTGCTCTCCATGGCCCTGCGCTACGAGGGCTGGCAAGTGCGCAGCGCCGGGGACGGGGCCGAGGCCCTGCGCTCGGCGCGGGAGTTCCGGCCCGACGCCGTCATCCTCGACATCATGCTGCCCGACGTCGACGGGCTGAGCCTGCTCGGCCGGATCCGGCGCGAACTGCCCGACGTGCCGGTGCTGTTCCTGACGGCGAAGGACGCCGTCGAGGACCGGATCGCCGGGCTCACGGCGGGCGGCGACGACTACGTCACCAAGCCCTTCAGCCTGGAGGAGGTCGTGGCCCGGCTGCGCGGGCTCATCCGCAGGTCGGGGGCCGCGCTCGCGCGCAGCGAGTCGCTGCTCGTCGTCGGGGACCTGACCCTCGACGAGGACAGCCACGAGGTCACCCGCGGCGGGGACTCCATCCACCTCACGGCGACCGAGTTCGAGCTGCTGCGCTATCTGATGCGCAATCCGCGGCGGGTGCTCAGCAAGGCGCAGATCCTCGACCGGGTCTGGTCGTACGACTTCGGCGGCCAGGCCAATGTCGTCGAGCTCTACATCTCGTACCTGCGGCGGAAGCTCGACGGGGGGCGCGCCCCGATGATCCACACCCGGCGCGGGGCGGGTTACCTCATCAAGCCGGGGGAGTAGCGGCTCGTGTCCCGTCGCGCAGCACGGCGGCCGCGGTCGTCGTCACCAGGTGCGGAGCCGCAGTCGTCGTCCCGAGGTGCGGGGCCGCGGCCGTGGTCGCTGCGGACCCGGCTCGTCGTCTCGGCGGTCGCGCTGATCGCGGTCGTCGCGGCCGTCATCGGCACGGTCACGACGATCGCCTTCCGCTCGTACCTCTACGACCAGGCCGACGAGCAGGTCCGCGGGCTGTCCAACCGGGCCGCCGGACCGCCGGTCGTCCTCGGCGGCACGCCCGACCCGATACGCGACCGGCAGCCGCTCGCCTTCCTCGGCGGACCGGGGGCCCCGATCGGGACCCTCGGTGCCGTCCTGACCGACCAGGGCGTCGCCGCGGCCGGGTACTCGACGGAGGAGGCGGGCAACGGCGGGTCGGACGGGCCGAAGTTCCCGACCAAGGATCTCGACGAGGCCCAGCGGGCCGCGCTCGCCGCCGTCCCCCGCGACGGCGAGCCGCACACCGTCGATCTGCCCGGCGGCCTCGGCTCCTACCGGGTCGAGTACGCGGAAGGCAGCCACGGCGCCTTCCTCACCGGCATCCCGCTCACCGAGGTCGAGGACGCCCTCTCCACCCTCGTCCTCGTCGAACTGAGCGTCACCGGCGCCGGGCTCTTCGCCGCCTCGCTCGCCGGGACCGTGCTCGTCCGGGTCGCCCTGCGGCCGCTGCGGCGGGTCGCCGCCACCGCCGGTCAGGTCGCCCAGCTGCCGCTGCACAGCGGCGAGGTGGCGCTCCATCAGCGCGTCCCGGACACCGAGGCCGATCCACGGACCGAGGTCGGCCAGGTCGGCGCGGCCATCAACCGTATGCTCGACCACGTCCACTCGGCGCTCGACGCCCGCCAGCAGAGCGAGACCCGCGTCCGGCAGTTCGTCGCCGACGCCAGTCACGAACTGCGCACACCGCTCGCCTCGATCCGGGGGTACGCGGAGCTGACCCGGCGCGGCCGGGAGGAGTGCGGGCCCGACACCCGCCACGCGCTCGGCCGGATCGAGTCCGAGGCGACCCGGATGACGGGCCTGGTGGAGGACCTGCTGCTGCTCGCCCGGCTCGACGCCGGACGCCCCCTCTCGTACGAGCCCACCGACCTCGTGCCCCTCGTCGTGGACGCCGTGAGCGACGCCCGCGCCGCCGGGCCCGACCACCACTGGAGCCTCGAACTGCCCGAGGACGGCGGCACCCCCGTACACGCGGACGGTGCCCGGCTCCAGCAGGTCCTCGTCAACCTCCTCGCCAACGCCCGTACGCACACCCCGCCAGGGACCAAGGTCACCGCCAGGGTCCGTACGGAGTCCGACGCGGTCGTCGTCCGGATCGAGGACGACGGGCCGGGTATCCCGGCCGCCCTGCTGCCCACCGTCTTCGAACGGTTCGCGCGGGGCGACGCCTCCCGTTCCCGCAACGCCGGATCCACCGGTCTCGGGCTCGCCATCGTCCGCGCGGTCGTGTGCGCGCACGGGGGTGAGGTCGGCGTCGAAAGCACCCCCGGCCGGACCGCCTTCACCGTCCGGCTGCCCGCCGACGCTTACCGGCATGGGCCTGCAGACACGTACGGGCATGGGCCTGCAGACACGTACGGGCATGGGCCTGCAGACACGTTCCGGCATGGGCCTGCCGACACCTACCGGCACGGCCCCGCCGACACCTACCGGCAGGGGCCCGCCGACACGTTCCGGCAGGGCACTCACAGGCAGGCCACAGGCTGATCACACAGCCGTGACAGCAGCCCCCGCGAGGGTCGTCCGTATGCGAACCCCAACGATCGCGGGGCCCACGTCCGGGGCCCTCCCCGCCCGGGAACACCTGCCGGTGAACATCGCGGGACGGCCCGTCCTGGACGTGGTGATCCCCGTCTACAACGAGGAGAAGGACCTGGAGCCGTGCGTCCGCCGGCTCCACGAACACCTTCTCCGGACGTTCCCGTACGGCTTCCGCATCACCGTCGCCGACAACGCCTCCACCGACACCACCCCCGCCGTCGCCGCCGGCCTCGCCGCCGAGGTGCCCGAGGTGCGCTCCGTACGGCTGGAGCAGAAGGGGCGCGGCCGGGCGCTGCGGACGGTGTGGTCGGGCTCGGACGCGCCCGTCCTCGCCTATATGGACGTGGACCTCTCCACCGACCTGAACGCCCTGCTCCCGCTGGTCGCGCCGCTCATCTCCGGCCACTCCGACCTGGCGATCGGCTCCCGGCTCGCCCGCTCCTCGCGGGTCGTGCGAGGGCCGAAGCGGGAGTTCATCTCGCGCGCGTACAACCTGATCCTGCGCGGCTCGCTCGCCGCCCGGTTCTCCGACGCGCAATGCGGCTTCAAGGCGATCCGGCGGGACGTGGCCGAGCGGCTGCTCCCGATGGTGGAGGACACCGGCTGGTTCTTCGACACCGAGCTGCTCGTCCTCGCCGAGCGGGCCGGGCTGCGCATCCACGAGGTGCCGGTCGACTGGGTCGACGACCCCGACTCGACCGTGCACATCGTCAGCACGGCCACCGACGACCTGAAGGGCGTCTGGCGGGTGGGGCGGGCGCTCGCGACGGGTTCGCTGCCGCTCGACCGGCTGGCCAGGCCCTTCGGGGACGACCCCCGGGACCGCGAACTCACCGGCGTGCCGGGCGGACTGGCCCGGCAGCTGGTCGGCTTCTGCGTGGTCGGCGTCCTGTCGACGCTCTTCTACATCGCCCTGTACTCGCTCTTCCGGCTCGGCATCGGCCCGCAGTTCGCCAACGCCGGCGCGCTCCTCGTCTCCGCCGTCGCCAACACGGCGGCCAACCGGCGGCTCACCTTCGGGGTACGGGGCCGGGACCGGGCCGTCCGCCACCAGGCGCAGGGGCTCGTGGTCTTCGCCATCGGCCTGGCCCTCACCAGCGGTTCGCTCGCCGCCCTCGGCGCGGCGACCGGCGATCCGGCGCACTCCACCGAGCTCGCCGTCCTGGTCGTCGCCAACCTCGCCGCGACCGTCCTGCGCTTCCTCCTCTTCCGGCTCTGGGTCTTCCCCGAGCGGTCCACTGCAAGGAACGACCGATGACTTCGACCTCCCCGGAGACCCCTCCGGAGACCGCTCCGGTGTCACCCGTGGCCGGGCCGGGCCGTGGTGCGGCGCACGCCGCCCCGCCCGGTGCCGGCCGACTCACCCGGCTCTGGCGCGGCCGCGCCGAGGACGCCCCCTGGGTCCGGCCCGCGTTCCTCGGCCTGCTCGCCGTGACCGCCGTGCTCTACCTGTGGAACCTGAGCGCCTCCGGCTACGCCAACTCCTTCTACTCCGCCGCCGTCCAGGCGGGCGGTGCGAGCTGGAAGGCCTTCTTCTTCGGCTCGCTCGACGCGGCCAACGCCATCACCGTCGACAAGCCGCCGGCCGCGCTCTGGCCGATGGCCCTCTCCGTCCGCCTCTTCGGCCTCGGCTCCTGGCAGATCCTCGTGCCCGAGGTGCTCATGGGCGTGGCCACCGTCGCCGTGCTCTACGCGGCCGTACGGCGCCGGTTCGGCGCGGGCGCGGGCCTGATCGCGGGTGCGGTCCTCGCGCTCACGCCCGTCGCGGCGCTGATGTTCCGCTTCAACAACCCGGACGCGCTGCTCGCCCTGCTCATGACGGTCGCCGTGTACTGCGTGCTGCGCGCCCTCGAACAGGACCGGGGCGCGGCGAAGTGGCTCGTGTGGGCCGGGGTGGCCTTCGGGTTCGCATTCCTCGCGAAGACCCTGCAGGCCTTCCTGATCCTTCCGCCGCTCGCCCTCGTCTACGGGGTGTGTGCGCCGGGCGGGATCGGGCGCCGGATCGGCCGTCTCGCCCTCGCCGGGCTCGCGATGCTGGTGTCGGCGGGCTGGTGGGTGGCTCTGGTCGAGCTGTGGCCGGCGTCCTCCCGCCCGTACGTCGGAGGCTCGCAGAACAACAGCTTCCTGGAGCTGACCTTCGGCTACAACGGCCTCGGCCGGATCAACGGCAACGAGACCGGCAGCGTCGGCGGCGGCGGTCGTGGCGGCGGCCAGGGCGGCGGCTGGGGCGAGACCGGCATCGTCCGGATGTTCAACGACTCCATCGGCGGCCAGATCTCCTGGCTCCTGCCGGCCGCGCTGGTCCTGCTGGTCGCGGGGCTCGTCGTCACCTGGCGGGCGCCCCGGACGGACACGGCGCGTTCGGCGTTCCTGGTGTGGGGTGGTTCGCTGCTGATCACGCTGGCGGTGTTCAGCTTCATGGCCGGCATCTTCCACGAGTACTACACGGTGGCCCTGGCCCCGTACCTCGCGGCGCTCGTCGGCATGGGCGCGGCCGTGCTCTGGGAGGAGCGCACCCGGCCGCTCGCCTCGGCGACCCTCGCGGTGACGGTGGCGGTGACCGCCTGGTGGGGCTGGACCCTTCTCGGGCGTACGCCGGACTGGCTGCCGTGGCTGCGCTGGACGGTGCTGGTCGCGGGCGCGGTGGCCGCGCTCGGGCTGCTGTTCGCGGGCCGGGTGGACCGGCGGCTCGGCCTCGGGGTCGCGGGCCTCGGCCTGGCGGCGGGACTCGCGGGTCCGTTCGCGTACACCCTGGCGACGGTGGACTCCGGCCACCAGGGCTCGATCGTGACGGCGGGCCCGGCGGGCGGGGCGATGGGCGGCCGGGGTCCCGGCGGCGGTGGCGGTATGCGGATGTTCGAGGGCGGGGCATTCCCCGGCGGGCAGATGCCCGGCGGCCAGGGAGGCGGTCAGATGCCCGGCGGCGGCCAGGGTGGTCAGGTCGGTCAGATGCCCGGCGGTCCCGGCGGCCAAGGGGCCCAAGGCCAGGCCCAAGGCCAGGCCCAAGGTCAGAACCAGATGCCCGGCGGGACCCCGTCCCAGGGACAGGGCATGACCCGCGGCGAAGGCCCGGGCGGCGGTGGCGGCGGCATGGGCGGCCTGCTCAACGGTGCCAGCGTCGGTGCGGAGGCGAAGGCCGCGCTCCTCGCGGACGCCGACGCGTACACCTGGGTCGCGGCCACGGTCGGCGCCCAGAACGCGGCCAGCTACCAGCTCGCCACCGAGAAGCCGGTCATGGCGATCGGCGGCTTCAACGGCAGCGACCCGTCCCCGACGCTCGCGCAGTTCAAGCAGTACGTCGCCGAGGGGAAGATCCACTACTTCATCGGCAGCGGCGAGAGCGGCGGTACCGGTGAGGACGGCGGCGGCCGCATGGGCGGTGGCGGTGGTCCCGGCGGCAACTCGGAGATCTCCACCTGGGTCTCGGAGACCTTCGAGAAGGTGACGATCGGCAACGCCACCTTCTACGACCTGACCGCCGCGAAGTAACCGCGGAACATAATCGCTATACAGCGTACGAGAGTCCTTGTACGGTGTACGAGAACAAGTTTCCCGTACACCGTACAAGGAGTTCTGCCCATGACGGCGACGACCGCCGCGACCGAACGGACCGCCACAGGCGGTCACCCGCAGCGCTGGCTGATCCTCGGCGTCATCTGCCTCGCCCAGCTCACCGTGCTGCTCGACAACACCGTGCTCAGCGTCGCCATCCCGTCGCTGACCTCCGAACTCCACGCGACCACCACCGACATCCAGTGGATGATCAACGCGTACTCGCTCGTCCAGTCCGGCCTGCTGCTCAGCGCCGGCAACGCCGCCGACCGCTACGGCCGCAAGAAGCTGCTCGCGATCGGTCTCGCGCTCTTCGGCATCGGCTCGCTCGCCGCCGGACTCGCCGACTCCACGGCGCAGCTGATCGCCGCCCGCGCGGGCATGGGCGTCGGCGGCGCGCTCCTGATGACCACCACCCTCGCCGTCGTCATGCAGATCTTCGACGACTCGGAGCGGGTCAAGGCCATCGCACTCTGGTCGACCGTCGCCTCCCTCGGCTTCGCCGGCGGACCGCTGATCGGCGGCGTGATCCTGAACCACTTCTGGTGGGGAATGATCTTCCTGATCAACATCCCGGTCGCGGTCGTGGCGCTCGTCGCCGTCCTCAAGCTCGTACCGGAGTCCAAGAACCCGCAGGGTGAGCGCCCCGACCTGCTCGGTGCGCTGCTCTCCACCATCGGCATGACCGCCGTCGTGTACGCGATCATCAGCGGCCCCGAGCACGGCTGGGTCTCCGCGCAGGTGCTGGTCCCGGCCGCGATCGGGCTGCTCGGCCTCGGCGCCTTCGCGCTGTGGGAGCTGCACACCCCGTATCCGATGCTCGACATGCACTTCTTCCGGAACCAGAAGTTCATCGGCGCCATCGGCGGATCGATCCTGGTCGTCTTCGGCATGGGCGGCTCGCTCTTCCTGCTCACCCAGCACCTGCAGTTCGTGCTCGGCTACGAGCCCCTGGAAGCCGGTCTGCGGATGGCGCCGCTCGCGCTGACGATCGTCGGCCTCAACCTGACCGGCATCGGCCCGAAGATCGTGATGAAGCTGGGCACCCCGCCGACGGTCGTCCTCGGCATGACCCTGGTGGCCGCCGGCCTCACCTCGATCTCGCTGCTCGGCGGCGGTACGGACGGCAGCTACGCGGGCATGCTCCTCGGCCTGGTCCTGATGGGCGGCGGCATCGCCGTCTCCTCCCCGGCCATGGCCAACGCGATCATGAGCTCGATCCCGCCGGAGAAGGCGGGCGTGGGCGCCGGGATCAACGGCACCCTCGCCGAGTTCGGCAACGGCCTCGGTGTCGCCGTCCTCGGCGCCGTCCTCAACGCGCGCTTCGCCGCGCTCGTCGCCGTCACCGCGACCTCCCTCCCGGCGGCCCTGGCCGCCGCCGGCGGCGAGGCCGAGCGGCAGGAGATCTCCGACGCCTTCGCCTCCGGTCTCCAGACCAGCCAGCTGGTCGGCGCGGCCGCCGTCTTCGTGGGCGGTCTGGTGGCGGCGGCGCTGCTCAGGCGGGCCGAGCGGACGGAGGCCAGGGCGGCGAAACAGCAGGCGGAGCAGCAGGCGGAACAGACCGAGAACGCTGCTGCATAGCATGGTGCCGAACCACTGACAGACGGAGGAACGCGATGGTCAAGGCAGCCGACCGGGCCAAGAACCCGGCGCGTTCCAGCGTCTGGCTGGAGGTGCGGACGCCCCGCAGCGGCGGCGGTCCGGCCGGGCTCGACCGGGACCGGATCGTCGCCGCGGCGATCCGGATGCTCGACGAGGAGGGCCTGGCCGGGCTGTCGATGCGCAAGCTCGCGGCCGAGCTGAACGTCACCGCGATGTCCCTGTACTGGTACGTGGACACCAAGGACGACATCATCGAGTTCGCCATGGACAGCGTGTACGGCGAGTTCGACCTCGCGGCGATCGCCGCCGCCGACGGCTGGCGGGACATGATCCGCGTGCTCGCCCTGGAATACCGCCGGATGCTGGTCCGCCACCCGTGGATGTCGCCGAGCGCCGGGCAGTACCTGAACATCGGCCCGCACGCGATCGCCGTCGGCGGCAAGATCCAGGAGGCGATCGGGGGCACCGGCCTGCCGGTCGACCGTCAGCCGAGCGCGACGTCGGCGGTCTTCCAGTTCGTGTACGGCTACGGGACGATCGAGTCCCAGTTCGGGCGGCGTGCGGCGGAGGCCGGGATGTCGCAGGACGACTTCTACGTGGAGTCCGTCAAGGCCTTCCGCGACAATCCGGGCTTCGTGGAGGCCATCGAGCCCATGGCGGAGATCCTCGACGTACGGGCCTCGCAGGGCAGCGTCACCGAGATGTGGGACCGGGACTTCGCCTACGCCCTGGACGTCCTGGTCGCCGGCATCGAGACGATGGTTTCCCGTGAAACCGGAAAATGACGGAGCGGCGGGCCGTCCCCTGCCCGCCGCTCCGTACTCGACCCGGCCGCGCCTCCGCTCGAAGCGCGGCCGGGAGCTTTTCTAGACCTCCGCGGCCACCGGCTTCTCGTCGGCCTTCACCGAGCTGCTCTTCAGGGCGACTTCCTTGATGAACAGGGTCACCACGAAGGCCAGCAGCGCGAACGGCGCCGAGTAGAGGAAGACATCGGCGACACCGTGTCCGTACGCGTCCTCCATGACCGTACGGATCGGGGCCGGCAGCTTGTCCATGTCGGGGATGCCGCCGCCCGTGCCGCCCTTGCCCATGGCGCCCGCGGCCTTCGGACCGAGCTCGGCCAGGCCTTCCTTGACGTAGCTCGTGACCCGGTGGGCCATGACCGCGCCGAGCGCCGAGACACCGATCGCACCGCCCAGGGAGCGGAAGAAGGTGACGACGGAGGAGGCGGCACCGAGGTCGGCCGGGGCCACCTGGTTCTGGGTGCAGAGCACCAGGTTCTGCATCATCATGCCGAGGCCGAGGCCGAGGAGCGCCATGAACAGCGCGATGTGCCAGTACGCCGTGTCGTAGCGGATCGTGCCGAGCAGGCCGAGACCGCCCGCGGCGAGCGCGCCGCCGCTGACCAGCCACGCCTTCCACTTGCCGGTCTTGGTGATGACCAGACCGGAGACGGTGGAGGAGACGAACAGGCCCGCGATCATCGGGATGGTGAGGACGCCGGACATCGTCGGCGACTCGTTCCGTGCCAGCTGGAAGTACTGGCTGAAGAAGACCGTGCCGGCGAACATCGCGACACCCACGAAGAGCGAGGCGAGCGAGGCCAGGGTGATCGTGCGGTTGCGGAAGAGACGCAGCGGGATGATCGGCTCGCTGGCCTTCGACTCGACGAGCAGGAAGATCCCGCCGAGCGCGATCGCGCCGAGCACCATGGCGGCGGTCTGCCAGGACATCCAGTCGTACTTGTCGCCCGCGAAGGTGACCCAGATGAGGAGCAGGGAGACGGCGGCGCTGATGAAGAAGGCGCCGGCCCAGTCGACCTTGACCTTGCGCTTCACGACGGGGAGCTTGAGCGTCTTCTGCAGGACGACCAGAGCGATGAACGCGAAGGGCACGCCGACGTAGAAGCACCAGCGCCAGCCGAGCCACTCGGTGTCGGTGATGACGCCGCCGAGCAGCGGGCCGCCGACGGTGGCGACGGCGAAGGTCGCGCCGAGGTAGCCGCTGTACCGGCCGCGCTCACGCGGGGCGATCATCGCGGCCAGGATGATCTGGGAGAGGGCGGTCAGACCGCCGACGCCGATGCCCTGCACGACGCGGCAGGCGATGAGCATGCCGGTGCTCTGCGAGAGACCGGCGACGATCGAGCCCGCCACGTAGATGATCAGGGCTATCTGGACGAGCAGCTTCTTGGAGAAGAGGTCCGCGAGCTTGCCCCAGAGCGGGGTGGTCGCGGTCATCGAGAGCAGCGCGGCGGTGACCACCCAGGTGTAGGCGGACTGGCCGCCGCCCAGGTCGGTGATGATCTGGGGGAGGGCGTTGGAGACGATCGTCGAGGACAGGATGGCGACGAACATGCCGAGCAGCAGCCCGGACAGCGCCTCCATGATCTGCTTGTGCGTCATCGGGGCGCCGCCGGAGGCGGTGTCCCCCTGCTTGGCGCTCCCGCCGCTCACACCGGTCTCTGGTGTGGTGGTCGTAGCCATCAACTTCCTTCGTTCTCAAGCGTGGTGGGCCCGGCAGTCCCCGAAGGAATCGCGGAGGCGGGCGAGCAGGGTGGTGAGCAGTTCGACGTCGTCGTCGGACCACTCCGCGAGGGTGCGGGCGAGCATGTCGGTCAGCCGTCGGTCGAGGACGGCGAGCATGTCTTCGCCCGCCCGGGTCAGGTGGAGGATGCGGGAGCGTTTGTCGGCGGGGTCGGGCAGGCGCTCGACCCAGCCGCGGTCCACGGTGTGGGCCACGTGTCGGCTGCTGACCGACATGTCGACGGCCATCAGTTCGGACACCCGGCCCATCCGCATGTCGCCGTGATGGTTGAGCAGGGCGAGGACGATGGCGGATCCGCTGGGGCACTCGGTGGGCAGGACCCGCGCGAGCCCGCGCTTCACCGCTCCGATGGCGCTCACCTGGCGGGCGAGGTTCTCGTATCGATTGCCCCGGTCCATCGAGCCGTCCATCGAGCCGTCCATCGGGCACTCCGTAGATGTTGTTGCTTAGGGCAACCATAGAGATCGATGGTTGCTCCAGGCAAACTAAATCGGTCAAACGGCGCTAAAGAATAGGCAAAGGTGGAGCGGGGGTGCGGGGCGTGCCCGCACGTGTGGAGGTAGGGGTACGGGGCTTGGGCGCGTCACCCGTACTTCGCTAGGGTCCTGACCCATGGCACACAACCCCCAAGCACCGTACGGCCAGGGCCAGGGCCCCGAGGGCTCCTACGACCCCGCCGGCAGCACCCAGATGTTCCGCGCCTTCGTCGATGAGGGCGCCCCGCAGCAGCGGCAGCCGCAGGTCGCGGCCACGTCGTCGGGCGGCCCGAAGGTCGGCCTGATCGTGGGCGTGGTCGCGGTGATCGTCGTTCTGGCGGCCGTCGCCTGGCTGGCCCTGGGCTGACCGCCCCGTCCTTCACCGAGCCCCGGGTGGGCCGGATCCGCGTCACGCGGACCCGGCCCACCTTTTCGTTGTCCTACCGCGGGGTGACGGAGTCCAGCGCGGGCGCGAGCACCGCGAAGGCCTCCCCGATCAGCGTGGTCGGGTCCTCCGCGCTCTTCGCGCCCTCCCCCTCGCTCCACCGGCGCAGCACGGCGTCGAACGCGGCCAGCGCCATGCCCGCGGCCAGCCGGGGGTAGAGGTCGGCCCCGGGGTCGCGCCCCAGGCGGGCCGCCAACTCCTCCGTCAGTTCCTCGCGCCACTGCGCCTGGTGTTCCAGGAAGCGGGCGAGCAGTGCGGGGGTCCGCAGGATCAGCCGGACCACCGGAAGGGCGCGCTCGGCGTGATCGCCACACGTCTTCAGGGGTACGGAGACGGCGTGCAGGAGTGCCCCGGAGGGGCGCTCTCCGGCGGGCCGGGCCGCGAGCCCCACGCGCATGTCGGCGCCCATGCCGGCCAGGAACTGGACGACCACGTCCTCCTTGGACGCGAAGTACCGGAAGAAGGTCCGCTTGGAGACCCCGGCGGTGGTCGCGATCTCGTCGACTGTGACCGCGTCGAAGCCCTTGAGGGCGAGCAGCTGGAGGGCCGCCTCGGTGAGCTCGGTCGCGACGAGCTGACGTTTGCGCTGGGCCAGGCTGACAGGGCCGGCGTCGGGGCGGGTACTCACCGGGGAATGGTAACGCGGTGACTTCGATGACACCAAGGCCCCTTGGCGGCATTCAGATGCATGCTTGACACTCGGTGACACAAACGGCAGCGTGTGTCGCATGACCAAGAAGCAGAGCTGGACCGCCGACCTGATCCCGGACCAGACCGGGCGGCTCTTCGTCGTCACCGGGGCCAACAGCGGTCTCGGCCTCGCCACCACCCGGGAGCTCGCCCGCCGGGGCGGTCGTGTGATCCTCGCCGTACGCGACGAGGAGAAGGGCCGCCGGGCCGCCGACGAGCTCGTGGCGGCCGGAGTCGCGCCGGACCTCCTCGACGTACGCCCGCTCGATCTGGCCGACCTCGACTCGGTACGTGCCTTTGCGGGCCGGATGCGCGAGGAGCACGCCCGCCTGGACGTGCTCGTCAACAACGCGGGCGTGATGGCCCCGCCCCGCACCCTCAGCCCCCAGGGTCACGAGCTCCAGTTCGCCACCAACCACCTCGGCCACTTCGCGCTCACCGGGCTGCTGCTCGATCTGCTCGCCGCGGGGCGCGACTCCCGGGTGGTCACGGTCAGCTCGATCAACCACCGGCAGGGCCGCCTCCGCTTCGACGACCTCGCCGGCGAGCGCGGCTACGCGCCCATGGCCTTCTACAACCAGTCGAAGTTCGCCAACGCCGTCTTCGGGCAGGAGCTCCACCGACGCCTGACCGAGGCCGGCAGCCCGGTCCGCGGGGTGCTCGCCCACCCTGGCTACACCGCCACCCGGCTCCAGACCCGGGACACCTCCGGCCTCCTGCGATGGGCCTTCAGTCACCTCGGCAACCCGCACTTCGCCCAGAGCCCGGAGCGGGGCGCGCTGCCGCAGCTGTACGCGGCGACCGAACCAGGCCTGGCGGGAGGCGAGTTCATCGGCCCCGACGGCCTGGCCGAACTGCGCGGCGCACCGACTCGCGTACGCCTCTCCGACGCGGCGGCCGACCCCGGGACGGGCCGCAGGCTGTGGGACCTCTCGGAACGCCTCACCGAGGTGCGCTTCCCCGTCACTGCCAGCTAGCGGAGACCTTCCGGGTGTCGATCCGCATTCCCAGCGGCACCCGCCAGGAGTCCACGCACACGGTGTACGTCTCCGTCCGCGCCGCCCCGGCGGCGATCGGCGCGGGCAGCGGCTGGGTGGACGTGAGCGTCGCCCAGTCGATGCCGAGGGCCCCGATGACGTGGGTGGCGAAGGTGACCGTGCCCGAACGGGCCGCCGTTCCCCCGCTGTTCCGGAAGGAGACGGTCACCTTCTCGCACCAGCGCCGGTCCCCGTCGGCGAGGACGGGCGCGGAGACGGTGACCACGGCGGGCCCGGGTGCGGGCGTGGGCGGGGGGACCGGGGTGGGAGAGGGGGCGGGGGTGCCGGTGCCGGGCTCGGAGGGCGGAGTGGAGGGCGTACGGGGAGGGGTGCCGGTGCCGGAACCCGGAGGCGTACTGCCGGAGCCGGTGCCGGAGCCAGTGCCGCCCGGCGTGGTCGTCGGAGCCGTGGCGGACCCCGTACCCGTACTCGATCCCGTACCCGTACCCGTACCCGTACCCGTACTCGACCCGGTACTCGATCCCGGTCCCGAACCCGTATCCGTACCGGAAGACCCGGACGTGCCCGTGGGCGCCGTGTCTCCGCCCGCCGGCGGCGGCATGGGCGGCGTTTCCGGAGCCGGCGAGGGTGAGGACGTGCTGGACGTGTCTCCGCTCGTCGTCGGGCCGTCCAGGGGCACCAGCGTGACCGCGCCCGAGGGGGTGCCCGCGACTCCCGGGGAGGGGCCGGCGCCCACCGCCGCGTACCCCTCGCCGTCTCCTCCGCCGCCACAGGCGGTCAGCGCTCCGCCGAGGCAGAGCGCCACCGCCACGAGTCCCGGCTTCCTTCGCCTCATGGTCGCCAGTGTGGCTGACGATCCGTCAGGAAGGGAGTCCTTCGGGAAACTCAGTCCGCGATGAGGCCCTCGCGCAGCTGGGCGAGGGTGCGCGTGAGCAGCCGCGAGACGTGCATCTGGGAGATGCCGACCTCCTCGCCGATCTGCGACTGGGTCATGTTGGCGAAGAAGCGCAGCATGATGATCTGCCGCTCCCGGGGCGGGAGTTTGGCGAGCAGCGGCTTGAGCGACTCGCGGTATTCGACGCCTTCGAGCGCCGTGTCCTCGTAGCCGAGGCGGTCGGCGAGCGAGCCCTCGCCGCCGTCGTCCTCCGGGGAGGGGGAGTCGAGCGAGGAGGCGGTGTACGCGTTGCCGACGGCGAGGCCGTCGACGACGTCCTCCTCCGACACCCCGAGCACGGCGGCGAGTTCGGGCACGGTGGGGGAGCGGTCGAGCTTCTGGGCGAGCTCGTCGCTGGCCTTGGTGAGGGCGAGGCGCAGCTCCTGGAGCCGGCGCGGGACGCGCACCGACCACGAGGTGTCGCGGAAGAAGCGCTTGATCTCACCGACGACCGTCGGCATCGCGAACGTCGGGAACTCCACGCCCCGTTCGCAGTCGAAGCGGTCGATCGCCTTGATCAGGCCGATGGTGCCGACCTGGACGATGTCCTCCATCGGCTCGTTGCGGGAGCGGAAGCGGGCCGCCGCGTACCGCACGAGGGGGAGGTTGAGCTCGATGAGGGTGTCGCGGACGTAGGTCCGCTCCGGGCTGTCGGCGGCGACGCCTTCGGTGTCGAGGGCGCGCAGCCTCAGGAAGAGGGAGCGGGAGAGGGTGCGGGTGTCGAGGGCTCCCGACGTGACGACCATCGGCGGAGGCGCGGTCTCCGCGCTCTCGGCCGCGGTCGGCGCCGTCGTCTGCGTGGGCACGGGAACGGGCGTGAGCGTGAGCACCTTCGAGCTGCCCAGTTCTGTGGACATGCCACCCCCTTGAGGTCGCGGACGGTCGCGGTGGCCGCGACCATCTGAGGAACGCAGCCTCCACCTGAATACCGGCGGGGGGGCTGCGGCAAACTCGGTTCCAGCAGAATGTCACATGTCGGCAACACGCTGTAGTGACTTGTCGACAAGGTGAGGGTGTATATCCGCAGGAAACAAGGGGTGTACGGCATTTGGGGCGCCGCAGAACTGCTCCGAACCGGTCTACCCGATCCGGTTACGCCTCGATTCTGTTTGCGGATCTCAAACGCGCGAAGCTGCGGGCGAGGAGCCTTGACACATGCATCTGGGAGACACCGAGTTCCTGGCTGATCTGAGACTGGGTCAGGTTGCTGTAGTAGCGCAGCATCAGAATCCGCTGCTCCCGCTCGGGCAGTTGTACGAGCAGATGCCGGACGAGGTCGCGGTGCTCGACGCCGGCCAGGGCCGGGTCCTCGTAGCCGAGCCGGTCGAGCAGCCCGGGCAGCCCGTCGCCCTCCTGTGCGGCCTCCAGGGAGGTCGCGTGGTACGAGCGTCCGGCCTCGATGCAGGCGAGCACCTCGTCCTCGCCGATCCGCAGCCGCTCGGCGATCTCCGCCGTCGTGGGGGAGCGGCCGTGGGCGGTCGTGAGGTCCTCGGTGGCGCCGTTCACCTGGACCCAGAGCTCGTGCAGCCGGCGGGGCACGTGCACGGTGCGGACGTTGTCGCGGAAGTACCGCTTGATCTCGCCGACGACGGTCGGCATGGCGAAGGTCGGGAACTGGACGCCGCGGTCGGGGTCGAAGCGGTCGATGGCGTTGATGAGGCCGATGGTGCCGACCTGGACGACGTCCTCCATCGGCTCGTTGCGGGAGCGGAAGCGGGCCGCCGCGTACCGGACGAGCGGGAGGTTGGCCTCGATGAGGGCCCCGCGCACCCGGTGGTGCTCGGGGGTGCCCGGCTCCAGGTTCTTGAGCTGCCCGAAGAGCACCTGGGTGAGGGCGCGGGTGTCGGCGCCGCGGGTGCTCTGGGGCCGGGGGCGGGGGGTCTCCGCGCCGCCCGCCTCGTGCTGGGGCGGGACCTGAGGCGCTGTACTGGCCGGCACGTTCACGCCACCCCTTTGGCTGGTCTTGCTGGTCGACTGGGTCAACTACGGTCAACTCATCCGTCAAAAGCGGTCATAGCATCACAAGACATGTCCACTGTGTGCAAGCACCGCATAGCCACGTGTTGAGGGCATGTTGGCGGAAAAAGGGGAGGTCACGCACGGATTCGCGGACGAAATAGGCCCCCCACCTCGACGGTGGAGGGCCTGAGGGGCATCTGGTCGATCCCCGGCGCGGAACGGACTAGAACGCGTAGTCCGCGATCACCCAGGTGGCGAACTCGCGCCACTGGGCGACGCCCGCCTGGTGCGCGGGGTGGTCCAGATAGCGCTGGAGCGCGTCCGTGTCCTCGACGGCCGAGTTGATGGCGAAGTCGTACGCGATCGGCCGGTCCGTGATGTTCCAGTCGCACTCCCAGAAGCGGAGCTCCGGGATCTGGCCGCCGAGCGCGCGGAACGCCTCGACACCGGCGACGACACGCGGCTCGTCACGCGTGACACCGTCGTTGAGCTTGAAGAGGACCAGATGGCGGATCACGAAGGGCTCCTAGTTGATGAGTTCGGTCATGAACTCGCCGACACCCTGGGCGGCGCTGGAAATGCCCTCGAACCCTACCTGTACGAGATCGGCCGCCCGAGCCGGGGACGTGACGATCGTGTACAGCACAAAGACCACGACCGCGTACAGCGCGACCTTCTTCGCTTGCACCATTGCCCAGCCCTCCCCTGTTCCCCCGCTTGTTCCCCCGCCGTACGACCGCGCCACTCTAACCGAGCCTTTATGGACCAAGGGCCCGGAGATCGAGGCCTTTTGCCGCCCCCCGGAAGAGTGACGGGCGAGCAGTATGGATGTCGAGCCCGGAGGATCTGGCAGGAATCCGAAGGGCTCCTGGAACCGGCCCGCACTGCGGGGTCCGCGCCGCGAGCTTCCCCCCTGACCGCGGCGCAGGACTTGGAGGACCGGTTCTCATCGGGGGGAGCGGCTTGTCCCCCCGATGCCGCTCCCCCCGTCCTAGCTCCCGTCCCCACGGAAGAAGGCCCCGGCCGCGCCCCCGAGCGCGCCGGGGCCTTTTCCGTGCGGGCACGAGGGTGCTGGGGGGCTACGGGGATGCGCCGAAGCGGATACGCCGAAGGGCCCGGTGCAATGCACCGGGCCCTTCGATCGAAGCGGTAGCGGAGGGATTTGAACCCTCGGTGACTTGCGCCACACTCGCTTTCGAGGCGAGCTCCTTCGGCCGCTCGGACACGCTACCGAGAGAGAGCTTAGCCGAAACTCGGGCTGCGATGAAATCCGTATCCCGTGGCAGGTCAGCGGGTGCGGAAGAAGGCCGTGAGCTGCTCCGCGCACTCCTCGCCGAGCACGCCCTGGATCACCTCGGGGCGGTGGTTGAGCCGGCGGTCCCGTACGAGGTCCCAGAGCGAACCGGCCGCGCCCGCCTTCTCGTCCGGCGCGCCGAACACCACCCGCTCGACCCGCGACTGGACGAGCGCGCCCGCGCACATCACGCACGGCTCCAGGGTCACGACCAGCGTGCAGCCCGGCAGGCGCCACTCCCCGGTCGCCGCGGCCGCCCGGCGCAGGGCGAGCACCTCGGCGTGCGCGGTGGGGTCGCCGGTCGCCTCCCGCTCGTTGTGCCCGCGGGCGATCACGGCGCCGTCGGGGCCGAGCACGACCGCGCCGACCGGTACGTCACCGGCCGGCACGGCCGCGTCGGCCTCGGCGAGAGCGAGCCGCATGGCGTCCCGCCAGGGGTCCCGAACGGGGTCGGGCGCAGGTACGACAGGTACAGCACGGGCCACTAGCGGACGGCCTCCAGGACCTCGGCGGCCCCCAGCGCGTCCGCGATCTCCGCGAGCGCGTCGCTGTCGAGCGCCAGCAGATCGGCCGGGGACATGCCGAGGTCCGCCAGGATCAGCCGGTCGCCGACCGGAGCGGCCGGCACGGCCTCGGCGGCGACGCTCGTCTCCTCGTCGTCGTCGTCCGAGTCGCCGTCGAGCGGCTCCCCGTCCTCCGTACCGTCCAGGTCCAGCGACTCGAGCTCGTCGACGATGTCGTCCAGGTCGTCGCCGAGGATCTCCCGGGTGAGGATCTCCCCGTACGAGGAACGGGCGGCGGCGGCGCCGTCCGAGACGTAGATGCGAGGGTCTTCCTCACCCTCGATCCGTACGATCCCGAACCACGCGTCCTCCTGCTCGATGAAGACGATCACCGTGTCGTCGTCCGAGGCCTCGCGGGCGAGCTCGGTCAGATCCGACAGGGTCTCCACGTCGTCGAGCTCCGTGTCGCTCGCTTCCCACCCGTCTTCGGTGCGCGCGAGCAGTGCGGCGAAGTACACCTGACTCTCTCCCACTGATCAGAGGTGTGACGATCCGGCGGTGCGTTCCTGGCCCCGCCCAATCGGCATCGTGACAGATACGGCGCCCACAGGAGAGGTCTTCGGCTCTTGCGTCGTGCATCAGTCTGAACGACGCCGCCATAGGGCGGGCGTGCGACCCCGGCGCACGCGGGGGGCGCACAAGGGGTCCCTGACGGGCTCCTCACCAGCGGAAGGTCCGCATCCGCATGGCCTGGCGCATCCGGGCCGCCCGCGCGCGTCTGGGCTGTACGCGCTCGCGCAGCGCCTTGGCCTCGCCCAGTTCGCGGAGGAACTGGGCGCGGCGCCTGCGGCGCTCCGCGTCCGTCTCCGGTGCCGGTGTCCGGGCCGCCCGATCGGCGGCGCCCTCGGCCGGTTCTTCCAGGTCGGGCATCGGCCACTCCACCCCGTCGCAGGGTCCCCGTGTCCCCACCTTCCCCCAGTGGCGAGGGTCGACGCCAGTGCGCGGCGGGCTACTGTTGGGTCATGCGTCTCCACGTCGTCGATCACCCGCTGGTCGCCCACAAGCTCACCACGCTGCGCGACAAGCGCACGGATTCCGCGACCTTCCGTCGGCTCGCCGACGAGCTGGTCACCCTGCTCGCCTACGAGGCCACCAGGGACGTCCGGACCGAGCAGGTCGACATCGAGACCCCCGTCACGCCCACGACCGGCGTGAAGCTGTCGTACCCGCGTCCGCTGGTGGTCCCGATCCTGCGCGCCGGGCTCGGCATGCTCGACGGCATGGTCCGACTGCTCCCGACCGCCGAGGTCGGCTTCCTGGGCATGATCCGCAACGAGGAGACGCTGGAGGCGTCGACCTACGCCACGCGGATGCCGGAGGACCTGTCGGGCCGCCAGGTGTACGTCCTCGACCCGATGCTGGCGACCGGCGGCACGCTCGTCGCGGCGATCCGGGAGCTCATCAAGCGCGGCGCCGACGATGTGACCGCGGTCGTGCTCCTCGCCGCCCCGGAGGGCGTCGAGATCATGGAGCGCGAGCTCGCGGGCACCCCCGTCACCGTCGTGACGGCCTCGGTCGACGAGCGTCTCAACGAGAACGGCTACATCGTTCCGGGCCTGGGCGACGCGGGCGACCGCATGTACGGCTCCGCCGAATAGCGGGCTGTCGGCTCCGCCGAACAGCGGGCTGCGGCTCCGCCGAATAACAGGCTGTCGGCTCCGCCGAACAGCGGGCTGCGGCTCCGCCGGACGGCAGAGCCGCTCTAACTCCTCAGCACTTTCCGGTCGGTACGGGCGCGGGCTTGGTCAGGGCGACCAGGGCCGCGTCCGCCGTCGCTTTCGGGGCCAGGTTCTTGAACGCGGTCCCGATGATCAGGTCCACGTCCGCCGTGCCCCGGGTGTCCGTCTTGGTCGTGGCGCCCTTGAGTTGGGTGCCGAGGACCGGGAAGGCGCCCTTGGTGGCGGTCGTGGCGCCGAGCAGCAGGCCGGTGCCGGGGACCTTCTTGTCGTAGGCGGTGGGTGCGTTCCCCACCTTGCCGATCTTGAAGCCGCGTTTCTTGAGCTCGTCCGCGGTCGTCCTGGCGAGCCCGCCGCGCGGGGTCGCGTTGTAGACGTTGACCGTGATCTGGGCGGGCTTGGGGAGGGCGGCGGCGGGTGCGGTCGTCGCCTTGGCGACGGGTTTGCAGTCGGTCTGGTTGCCGGCCGTCGTCTTCTTGCCCTCGTCGCCCGAGAAGACGTCGACGAGCTGGAGCGTGCCCCAGCCGGCCGCGCCGAGCACGACCACGGCGGCCGCGGCCGCGAGGACGATCCTGCGACGGCGCCGCGGGCGGCGCATGCGGGGGTAGATGTCCCCTGTGATGCGGTACTTTCCGCCCATTCCGGGGGGAGTGAGCATGCTCATGAACGCAGCGTAATGCCGCCCGTCGGCGATGCCTACTTGATGATCATGTGATCGCGTCCGGATGGGGGCGAACTGACCCCGAAAGGGTCAGCGAGTACGGTGCCGGTCGGCGCCGTCTCAGTCCATTTCCAGGACGCGGGCGTGCAGCACCTGGCGCTGCTGGAGCGCCGCGCGGACGGCGCGGTGCAGTCCGTCCTCGAGGTAGAGATCGCCCTGCCACTTCACGACGTGCGCGAAGAGGTCGCCGTAGAACGTGGAGTCCTCGGCGAGCAGCGTCTCCAGGTCCAGCTGGCCCTTGGTGGTGACCAGCTGATCGAGGCGGACCGGGCGCGGGGCGACGTCCGCCCACTGCCGGGTGCTTTCCCGGCCGTGGTCGGGATACGGCTTTCCGTTTCCGATGCGCTTGAAGATCACACGGAAAGCCTACCGGGCGAGCGGCTCCCGGCGCAGCCATGCACGGGCAGTGGGATGCTGGTGCGAACCGTGACAAACCGGAATTGGGGTGCCGTGATGAGCGTGAGCGAGCAGCCACCGGCCGCTGCCGAGGGAGCCCAGGAGCCCGAGGGAGCCCAGGCGGTTCCCGCCGCCCAGGAGCCCGGGGCGGCCCAGTCGACCGCCCCGGCCGGCGCCCTGCCCGGCCCCGCCGCCGAGATCGCCGCCGGGTACGCCTTCGAGGGGGCGGCACTCGATCTGGGGGCACTGCTCTGGGACGGTGTCTGTCACCCGGACGCGCCGATCCGTATCCCGCTGCCCGTGCTCAACCGGCACGGTCTGGTCGCCGGCGCCACCGGCACCGGAAAGACGAAGACGCTCCAGCTGATCGCCGAGCAGCTCTCGGCGAACGGCGTGCCGGTCTTCCTCGCCGACATCAAGGGCGACGTCTCCGGCGTCTCGGCCCCCGGCGAGGACGGCGAGAGGGTCCGGGAGCGGGCCGCCCAGGTCGGCCAGGAGTGGCGGGCGACGGGCTTCCCCTGCGAGTTCTACGGGCTCGGCGGGACCGGCCCCGGTATCCCGGTGCGCGCCACGGTGACCAGTTTCGGCCCCGTACTCCTCTCGAAGGTGCTCCAGCTCAACCAGACGCAGGAGCAGTCGCTCGGCCTGATCTTCCACTACGCCGACTCCAAGGGTCTGGAGCTGGTGGACCTCAAGGATCTCCGGGCGGTGGTGGCCTTCCTGGTCTCGGACACCGGGAAGGCCGAGCTCAAGGGGATCGGCGGTCTCTCGACGGTGACGGCCGGGGTGATCCTGCGGTCGATCACGGCCTTCGAGCAGCAGGGCGCGGGGGGCTTCTTCGGGGAGCCGGAGTTCGACACGGCCGAGTTCCTGCGGACGGCGGCGGACGGGCGCGGGATCGTCTCGGTCCTGGAGCTGCCCGCGGTGCAGGACAAGCCGCAGCTCTTCTCGACCTTCCTGATGTGGATGCTGGCGGATCTCTTCAACGACCTTCCGGAGGTCGGCGATCTGGAGAAGCCGAAGCTGGTCTTCTTCTTCGACGAGGCGCATCTGCTGTTCAGCGGTGCGTCGAAGGCGTTCCTGGCGTCGATCACCCAGACCGTGCGGCTGATCCGCTCGAAGGGTGTCGGCGTGTTCTTCGTGACGCAGACGCCGAAGGACGTGCCCTCGGACGTGCTCGCGCAGCTCGGCAACCGGGTGCAGCACGCGCTGCGCGCCTTCACCCCGGACGACGCCAAGGCCCTGAAGGCGACGGTACGGACGTTCCCGAACTCGCCGTACGACCTGGAGGAGGTCCTCACGGGCCTCGGCACGGGTGAGGCGGTGGTCACCGTACTGAGCGAGAAGGGTGCCCCGACCCCGGTGGCGGCGACCCGGCTGCGGGCGCCGCAGTCGCTGATGGGTCCGATCGACGCGGCCGCCCTGGACGCGGCGGTGAAGGGCTCCCCGCTCCACGGGCGGTACGCGGAGGCGGTGGACCGCGAGTCGGCGTACGAGAAGCTGACGGCCGAGCAGCGGGCGGCGGAGGCGGCGGCGCTACAGGCGGCGGCCGCGAAGGAGGCCGAGAAGGCAGAGAAGGCGGAGAAGCCGGGTGGAGCGAGGGCTCCGAAGCCGGAGCCCTCGCTCGCCGAACAGGTGGTGGGCAGTGGGATCTTCAAGTCCCTGGCGCGGTCGGTCGGTACCCAGCTGGGCCGGGAGATCAGCCGCTCGATCTTCGGTACTGCCCGCCGTAGGAGGTGACAGGACCGACAGGACTACTGCGTGACCTCCAGGACTACTGCGTGACCTCGTCGTGGTCGCTGTGCAGGCCGCCGCCGCTGCTCTCGCCGCCCGTGGCCGGCGTGGAGACGACCGGCTTGCGCAGGGACGAGATGTCGTGGGCGTAGGTGCCCACGGCGTTGGCGATGACGGCGATGTTGGCGTTGAAGGCCTTCATGTCGATGTTCTTCAGGTCGTCGCCCTTGGCGTGGTAGTTCACGTCGTACGCGACGCCCGCCGTGCCGCCGAACTTGGCTGCCTGGGCAGCGGTCTTGATGCCCTCGGCGCCGGTGAAGGTGCCGCCGGAGGGGATGCCGACCTTGATGAACGGGCCGTAGTCGGAGCGGCCGGAGAAGTCGGTGCCCTCGTGCGGGAGCCCGCGCTGGTCCATGAAGTCGGCGATGTCGCGCTCCAGCTGGGCGGAGCCCGTGGGGCCCGCGCCCTCGCCGACGTTGTCCGAGTTGTCGCCGTCGTACACGAACAGGCCGTAGTTCGGCGAGGCGATCATGTCGAAGTTGAGGTAGAGCTTGATCTCGCTCTTGTCGAGCGCGGTGAGGTTCTTGACGTAGTGGTCGGAGCCGAGGAGGCCGTTCTCCTCGGCCGACCACCAGGCGAAGCGGACCTTGTTGCGGACCTTGTCCTTCGACTTGGCGAGTTCCAGGGCGGTCTGGAGGAGACCGGCGGAGCCGGAGCCGTTGTCGTTGATGCCGGGGCCCGCGGTGACGGAGTCGAGGTGCGAGCCGAGCATCACGGTGTTGGCGGCGTTGCCGCCCTTGGTCTCCGCGATGACGTTGTTGGTGACGCGCTTCTCCTGGAGCTGGCGGATCTCGAAGGAGAGGTTCACCGGGCCCTTGGCGAGGTCGGCGGCGAGCTTCTCGCCCTCGGCCAGGCTGATGCCACCGGTCGGGATCTTGCCCGCGGCCGGGTCGCTGAGGGTGCCGGAGAGGATGCCCTCGACGTTGTTGTAGACGATCGCGCCGGCGGCGCCGGCCGCTGCGGCCTGCTCCTGCTTGATCGCGAAGGAGCAGCCACCGCGCTTGATGAGCGCGACCTTTCCGGTGAAGGCGCCGGCGGCGTAGTCGCCCGGCTCGCAGCCGGTGGTGCCGTCGGCGTCTACGGGCACGGCGGCCAGACCGGCCTTGATGCCGCCGACCGGGGTGGACTTGGTGTACGTCATCGCCCGGATCTCGAGGGTGCGCGGCGCGGGCGTCACCACGGAGACCTTCTCGGCGAGCGTCTCGGTGTAGATGAAGTCGAACTGCTCGTACGAGACGTCGTAGCCGGCCTTCTTGAGCTGCTGGTACACGTACGCGGCCGAGGCGTCGTGTCCGAGCGTTCCGGCCGCGCGGTTGCCGCCGGCCGAGTCGGCTATCGCCTGGAACTTCTGCAGGTGCTTGTAGGCGTCCTGGCCAGTGGTTTCGCGGACCAGCTTCTTCGCCAGCCTGGCGGCATCGCGGGCGGGTGCGGCCGTGGGGTCCTTCACCGCGGTGGCGGGGGAGGCGAGGACCAGGGGGGTGGCGAGGGCGGCGGCGGCCAGAATGGCCGCGGCTCGGCGCTGGGTAGCGTTCACAGAAGTCCTTCCCGTTACGGACGAGGTTGAGGGGAAGTTAGCGATCAGCAGGGCATCCTGTGAACACCTTCTCCACAATTCCTGTCACATAGAGCAGGATTGAAATCTGGAATTATCAATTCCCTGCTGTTTTGGTCTCCTTGGCGGCTTTCGCCGCTTTCGCCGCCGCCTTCATCTCCTGCTTGTGGGCCCGCACCTTCGCCAGCGACTCCGGACCCGTGATGTCGGCGGCCGAGCGGTACGCGCCCTGCTCGCCGTACGCACCCGCCGCCTCCCGCCAGCCCGTCGGCCGTACCCCGTACTGCTTGCCCAGCAGGGCCAGGAAGATCTGCGCCTTCTGCTTCCCGAAGCCGGGCAGCGCCTGGAGCCGCGCGAGCAGCTCCTTCCCGGTCGCCGCGTCCGCCCAGACGGCCTCGGCATCGCCCCCGTACTCCTCGACGAGGAACGCGCACAGTTGCTGTACGCGCTGGGCCATCGACCCCGGGTAACGGTGCACGGCGGGCTTCTCGGAGAGCAGCGCGGCGAACTCCTCCGGGTCCCGGGCGGCGATCTCGTGCGCGTCGAGATCGTCCGCGCCGAGCCGCGAGGCGATGGTGTACGGCCCGGAGAAGGCCCACTCCATCGGCACCTGCTGGTCGAGGAGCATGCCGACGAGCGCGGCGAGCGGGGACCGGCCGAGCAGCGCGTCGGCGTCCGCCTGCTGGGCGAGACGGATCTCCGGGTGGGAGGAGGGGGCGGGGCTCTTGGACACGGGACTCATGTCTCGATCATCCCGCCCGGGCGGGGCGCCCGCCCGGTGGACTCACCCCTTCGCGAAGCCGTCCAGGGCGGCGAGGATCAGCTGCCGGGTCTCCTCGCCGCCCAGGTGACCGGCGCTCTCGACCACGTGCAGCCGGGCGTCCGGCCACGCGCGGGACAGCTGCCAGGCGGTGTCGAGCGGCCCGCCCATGTCGAGCCGGCCGTGGATCAGGACGCCGGGGATGCCGGCGAGCCGGTGGGCGTCGCGGATCAGGGCGCCCTCCTCCAGCCAGGCGCCGTGCGCGAAGTAGTGCGAGCAGATCCGGACGAAGCCGAGCCGGGCGTCGTCGACGCGGTCGGTGTACGGGGTGCCCTGGCCCTCCATCGAGAGGACCGCGTCCTCCCAGCCGCACCAGTCGGCCGCGGCCTTCTCCCGTACGGCCCGGTCGGGATGGTTCATGAGGGCGGCGTACGCACCGACGAGGTCCGCGGCCGCGCCGGCAGCGGTCCCGCCGCCCCCTGCTCCGTCGCCCCCTGCTCCGTCGACGCCCGCTCCGCCGACCCCTGCTCCGCCGATCCCGGCTCCGTCGATCCCCGCCCGGAAGCGCTCGTGGGCCTCGGGGAAGAAACGGCCGACGCCCTCGTACAGCCAGGCCGTCTCGGAACGGCGGGTGGTCGTGACGGCCGCGATCACGATCTCCGTGACCCGCTCCGGGTACGCCTCCGCGTACGCCAGGATCAGGGTCGAGCCCCAGGAGCCGCCGTACAGCAGCCAGCGGTCGATCCCGAGGTGCTCCCGCAGCCGCTCCATGTCCGCGACCAGGTGCGCGGTGGTGTTCACACTCATGTCGGCGGCCGGGTCGCTCGCGTGCGGGGTGGAGCGCCCGCAGCCGCGCTGGTCGAAGAGGACGACCCGGTACGCCGCCGGGTCGAAGAGACGCCGGCTGCGCGGCGAGGACCCCGAGCCCGGCCCGCCGTGCACGACGAGCGCGGGCCTGCCCGCCGGGTTGCCGGAGACCTCCCAGTGGATGAGATTGCCGTCGCCCACGTCGAGCAGGCCCTGGTCGTACGGTGCGGTCTCGGAGTACATCCGCCCGAGGCTACCGACCCTTGACGCGCACCGCCGGGTCCTCGCACCACTCCAGGAGCGAGGCCCACTCCCCGTACCCCGAGTCGGGGTTGAGGTGCGCGCCGCCCGGGACGTGGTCCGTGTCGAGGCCGAGCGGGGTGCCGTAGTGGACGTCGGCGCCCTCGGGGCAGTACGGGTCCCCGTCCCCGTACACGAGTCGTGCCCGTACGCCCTTCTCCGCCAGGTCCAGCCCTTCGGCGAAGGCGGCGATCGCGGGGATCGACGCGGTCACCGGCGGGGAGGGCGGGGCGACGAGCAGCACCCGGTCGGCGAGCGGCCTGCGCGCGCCCGCCCGCAGCCACAGCAGCACCGACAGGCTGTGCGCGAGCACCACGAACTCGCCCCCGGCCGGCCGCTCCCCGTGCTCCTCCAGGGCCGCGAGCCAGTCCGCGAGCACGGGCGCGTCCGGTTCCGGCAGCTGCGGATGGCGCACCTCGTGGCCGCGCGCCCGCAGCTCCCCGGCGAGCCAGTGCTGCCAGTGGCCGGGGGGACGGTGGTTCTGGAAGCCGTGCAGGATCAGGAACGTCTTGGAATCGCTCGTCATGGCGTGATCGTGCGCTCGTCGGAAGGGCCCGGTCCAGATAGTTTCAGTGGGTGGACGGAGCAAGGGAAGACGGGCCGTCGGGGCAGTTCGACGGGGTGGAGTTCGGGGCTGAGTTCGGGGCGGCGCTGGACGGAGTGCGGGTCGTCGGCATGGGCGAGTCCACGCACGGTACGGCGGAGTTCTTCCGTCTCAAGCACCGGATCTTCGAGTACCTGGTGGTCGAGCACGGCTTCCGGACGTTCGCGATGGAAGCCAGCGCGTCCGCCGGGCCCGCCGTCGACGCGTACGTCAGGGGCGGCGCCGGCGACGGGGCGGCCGTCCTGACCGGCCTCGGTTTCTGGGTCTGGCGGACCCGGGAGGTCCTGGACCTCCTGGAGTGGATGCGGGACTACAACCGGGGACGCCCCCGCGCGGAGCAGGTCGGTTTCGTGGGCATCGACCCGCAGCGGTGCGGGGCGTCGCTCGCGCACTTCGGGGAGGAGCGGGCCGGGGTCCTCGCGGCGCTGGCGGAGGCCTACCCGGGCCAACTCCCGGAGCGCCGGGAGGAACTGCTCACGGCGGCGAAGGCCCTGGAGGCCGGGGTGCGGGGGTCCGGGGAGATCCCCGAGGCCGGAGGGCATGAGGCCCTGGAGGCGGCCGGTCGGGCGTCCGCCGAGGACCGGCGTCATGCCCGCATCCTGCTGAGGGCGGCCGACGTGGTCACCCGTGAGCCCGGCGCGGAAATGTGGCGGGCCAGGGACGGTTTCATGGCCGACGGGGTCGACGAGGCCGTGGCCGCCGGCGGCGGCGCCGGGGTCGCGGTCTGGGCCCACAACGGCCACATCGGCGTCCGGGGCGCCGCGCTCGGGGCCCGGCTGCGGGAGCGGTACGGATCCGCGTACTACGCACTCGGCCTGGTCTTCGGCGAGGGCGCCTTCCGGGCCCGCCGGATGTGGCCCGGGCCGTGGCGCCCGCGCGTGAAGCGGCCCTCGCCCGTGGCTGTGAACCGGCTCGGGCCCGCCCGCGAGGGCACGCTCGAAGCGCTCCTCGCGGCACGGGCGCCGGGCACGCACCTGGTGGACCTGCGGTCCCGCGCGGACGAGCCGTGGGTGACGGAGACGCACCTCACCCGCACCCACGGGGCGTACGTCTCCCGCCTCACCTACCGCTGGAACGTCGCGCCGACGGTGCCGGGCGCCGAGTACGACGGTCTGGCGTACGTCCCCGTCTCGACGCCCTCACGGCCCTTGTGATCCCCGGGGCGCCTCAGCCGCCCACGTACTCCCGCAGGTGGCGGGCCGTCAGGGTGTCGCCCTTCTCGACCAGTTGGGCGGGTGTGCCCTCGAAGACGATCAGGCCGCCGTCGTGGCCCGCGCCCGGGCCGAGGTCGATCAGCCAGTCGGCGTGGGCCATGACGGCCTGGTGGTGCTCGATCACGACGACCGTGTTGCCGGCCTCGACGAGGCGGTCGAGGAGGGCGAGGAGCTTGTCGACGTCGGCGAGATGGAGGCCGGTGGTGGGTTCGTCGAGGACGTAGACGGCGCCCTTCTCCGCCATGTGGATGGCGAGCTTGAGCCGCTGGCGCTCGCCGCCGGAGAGGGTGTTGAGGGGCTGCCCGAGGCGGAGGTAGCCGAGGCCGACGTCCTTGAGGCGACCGAGGATCGTGCGGGCCTGGCTCTTCGCCGAGAGGGCCGTGAAGAAGTCGTACGCCTCCTCGATCGACAGGGACAGGACCTCGTGGATGTTCTTGCCGTTCAGCTCGTACGTGAGCACCTCGGGCGTGAACCGCTTGCCCTCGCACTCCTCGCAGACCGAGGCGACGCCCGCCGCGATGGCCAGGTCGGTGTAGACGAGCCCGAGGCCGTTGCAGCGGGGGCAGGCGCCCTCCGAGTTGGCGCTGAAGAGGGCCGGCTTGACGCCGTTGGCCTTGGCGAAGGCCGTACGGATCGGGCCGAGGAGCCCCGTGTACGTCGCCGGGTTCGAGCGGCGCGAACCGCGGATGGGGGACTGGTCGGCGACGACGACCCCCTCGCGGCCCGGCAGGTTGCCGTGGATGAGGGAGGACTTGCCGGATCCCGCCACGCCCGTGACGACGGTCAGGACCCCGGTCGGGATCTCGACACTGACGTCCTTCAGGTTGTGCTGCGTGGCGCCGGTGATGCTCAGGGCGCCGGTGGGGACGCGTACCTCCGTGCGGAGCTTGGCGCGGTGCGCGAGGTGGTTGCCGGTGAGGGTGCCGGAGGTGCGCAGACCGGGAACGTTTCCGCTGTAGCAGATCTCGCCGCCGGCGGTCCCGGCGCGCGGGCCGAGGTCGACGACGTGGTCGGCGATCTCGATGACCTCGGGCTTGTGCTCGACGACGAGGACGGTGTTGCCCTTGTCGCGCAGCCGCAGGAGCAGGTCGTTCATGCGCCGGACGTCGTGCGGGTGCAGCCCGGTGGTCGGCTCGTCGAAGACGTACGTGATGTCGGTGAGCGGGGAACCGAGGTGGCGGACCATCTTCACGCGCTGGGCCTCGCCGCCGGAGAGCGTGCCGGAGGACCGGTCGAGGGAGAGGTAGCCGAGGCCGATCTCGACGAGCGAGTCGAGGAGTTCGCGCAGGCCGGCGAGGAGCGGGGCGACGGAAGGGTCCTCGATCCGGCGGACGAACGCGGCGAGGTCGCTGATCTGCATCGCCGAGCACTCGGCGATGTTCACCCCGTCGATACGGGAGGACAGCGCGGCCCGGGTGAGGCGGGCGCCCTCGCACTCGGGGCAGGTGCCGAAGCCGACGGCCCGGTCGACGAAGGCCTTGATGTGGGCCTGGAGGGACTCGCGGTCCTTGGCGAGGAAGAGCCGCTGGACCTTGGGCACCAGGCCCTCGTAGGTGAAGGAGTTGCTGCCGACCTTCACCTTGCAGGAGGGCTTGTGGAGGAAGTCCTCCCACTCCCGCTCGGTGAAGTCGGCGAGCTTCTTGTCGGGGTCGTAGAAGCCGGACTCGGCCATGATCCGCCAGTACCAGGAGTCCACGGCGAAGTTGGGGACGGTGATCGCGCCCTCGTTCAGGCTCTTCTCGCGGTCCACGAGCTGGTCGACGTCGATGTCCGAGATCTCGCCGGCGCCCTCGCAGCGGGGACACATGCCCTCGGGCAGGTTGAAGCTGAACGCTCCCGAGGTGCCGATGTGCGGGGTGCCGAGGCGGCTGAAGACGATCCGCAGCATCGTGTACGCGTCGGTCGCGGTGCCCACGGTGGAGCGGGAGTTGGCGCCCATCCGCTCCTGGTCGACGACGATCGCGGCGCTGAGGTTGTGGAGTCCGTCGACGTCGGGGCGGGCGAGCGACGGCATGAAGGACTGCAGGAAGGCGCTGTAGGTCTCGTTGATCAGGCGCTGCGACTCGGCGGCGATGGTGCCGAAGACGAGGGACGACTTCCCGGAGCCGGAGACCCCGGTGAAGACGGTGAGGCGGCGTTTGGGGAGGTCGACGTCGACGTTCCTGAGGTTGTTCTCCCTGGCCCCGCGGACCTGGATGACGTGGTGGCTGTCCGCTGCGACGGGGTGGTTCATGCGTGCGCCCTCCGGTGGTCGGCCTGCTTGCCCGGGAAGGGTACTCTATACAGCGTATAAAGTTATCGGGGAGCGGTCTGACCTGCGAGAACCCGCGAGAACCTGTGAGAACGGAACGACATGGTGGCGGCGAAGGGGAAGAACAGCAGCGGCGCCGGCGACCCCGCGCGCACCCTGGAACTCCTGTGGCGCGACGGCTCGGCCGCCCCGGCGGGACGCCGCGGCCCCCGGCAGGGCCTCACGGTCGACGCGGTCGTCGACGCGGCCCTCGCCCTCGCGGACGGCGGCGGCCTCGACGCGCTGACCATGCGCGCGGTGGCCCAGCACCTCGGCGTGACCCCGATGACGCTCTACACGTACGTCCCCGGCAAGGCCGAGCTCCTGGACCTCATGCTGGACGCCGTCTTCCTGCGGATGGACCGGCCGCCGTTCCGCCCCGACGAGCCCTGGCGGGCCCGGGTCACCGCGGTCGCGGACGCGAACCGGGCGCTGCACCTGCGCCACCCGTGGCTGGTCGAACTGCGCATCGTGCGTGCCCCGTTGGGGCCCGGCGTGATGAGCAAGTACGAGTACGAGCTCGGGGCCTTCGAGGGCCTCGGTCTCGACGACGTGGCCCGGGACTCGGCGCTGACGTACATCCTCGGCTTCGTGCAGTCCGGCGCGCGGGCGGAGCTGGACGCGCGGGCCGTGGAGCGGGAGAGCGCGATGTCCGACGCGGAGTGGTGGGAGGCCCATGAGCCGCTGCTCGCCAGGGCGCTGGACGAGTCGCGGTTCCCGCTGGCGGCGCGGGTGGGGGAGGCTGCGGCGATCGCGTACGACGGGCTGTACGACGCGGAACACGCGTACGGCTTTGGTCTGGCGCGGGTGCTCGACGGGCTGGCGGCGCTGGGATCGGTCTGAGGCGGGGCCCGGTCGGGCCTGGCCGCACCGGTCAAGCCTGGTCGTGCCTGCCGGGCCTGGTCACGCCCGGTTGCGACTGTCGGGCCCGGGTCAGGCCCGCAGCCGGAGCAGCTCCCGCACCCCCGCCTTGAGGCGATCGGCCGACAGCTCCTGCTCGACCGTGAGGTGGTGCATGACGTCCGGTGAGAACGACGCGAGCAGCAGGTGCGCGAGGAGCGTGCTGTCGGAGCCGGGCCGGAGCCGTCCGATGAGCATGGCCACGTGCGTGTGCATCACCCGGTACGCGCCGCTGTGGTACCGGGCGCGGGGCGCGGCGGAGTGCGCGGCGAGCAGGATCTCGCGCTGCTCGCCGACGCGGTCGACGAGCGCGTCGAGGAAGGCGTCGAGCCGCGCGTCGGCCGGGGCGCCCGGTCCGAGCGGCGGCGGGCCGCTCATGTACGCCTCCTGGAACTGGCGCTCGCGGTCGTCGAGGAGCGCCCACAGGAGCTGGGAGACGTCGCCGAAGCGGCGGTAGACCGTGCCGACGCCGATGCCGCTGGCGTGGGCGACCTGGTTCATGGTGACGGCCTCGGGGCCGTCCTCGGCGACGATCCGGGCGGCGGCGTCGAGGATCTTGCGCCGGTTGCGGGCCGCGTCGGCGCGCTCGGGTGCGGGGGCGTCGACGGTGGGGAGCAGGCCGAGCAGGGGTGCCGCCGCGCCTCCGGCCTGCGGATTCTCCGTGCTCATCTGCCGACTCCCTGTCCTTGGTGCGCCGCCTGCGCGCGCTGTTCCTCGTGTCGCGCCCCGTCTCCCCGTTCCGGTCGCCCTCGATGTGAGCATACCCGTTCCCCTTGCAAACCGGATAGCAATCCGTTTAACTCGAAGCATCGAAACGGAAATTGATCCGCTTGAGGAGATCGCCATGTCCGTGAAGGTCGCCGTCATCTACTACTCGGCCACGGGTGCCGTCCACCAGCTCGCCCAGGCCGTCGCCGAAGGCGCCGAGAAGGCCGGCGCCGAGGTGCGCCTGCGCCGGGTGCCCGAGCTCGCCCCCGCCGCCGCCATCGACTCGAACCCGGCCTGGCGCGCCCATGTGGACGCCACCGGTGACATCGAGGTCGCCACCCTTGAGGACCTGGAGTGGGCGGACGCGTACGCGCTCGGCTCCCCGACGCGTTTCGGCAACGTGGCCGCGCAGCTGAAGCAGTACATCGACACGACGGGCGGCCTCTGGCAGCAGGGCGTCATGGCGGACAAGCCCGCGACCGCCTTCACCAGCGCGCACAACCTGCACGGCGGCAACGAGTCGACGCTGCTCGCGCTCTACAACACCTTCCACCACTGGGGCTCGGTCATCGTCTCCCCCGGCTTCACGGACCCGTCGGTGTACGCGGCCGGCGGCAACCCGTACGGCACCGCGCACCCGGGCGCGAACGGCGCGCCGGAGGAGAACGTCCTCGCGGCCGCCCGCTACCAGGGGCAGCGGCTGACGACGTTCGCGAAGCGGCTGAAGGGCCTGGCGGTCGACTGATCGCCACGGCAGACCGCGACATGCCATGACATGTCATGACAGATGTGCCCCCGGGGGAACTTCCCTCCGGGGGCACTTCTGTGGTGGTGCTGATGTGTCCTTGGGGCGCCGATGCCGATGCCTATGCCTATGCCTATGCCTATGCCTATGCCTTACGCCAGCGACAGGAAGAGCTTCTCCAGCCGGGCCCGCATCGCGTCGCGGTCCTCGCCGTTCCGGCGGGCGTCCTCGACATCGGTCAGGCACTGCTGGAGGCCGGTCGCGATGATCGCGAATCCGGCCCGGTCGAGGGCCCGGGAGGCGGCGGCCAGCTGGGTCACGACCTCCTCGCAGTCGCGGCCTTCCTCGATCATCCGGATCACGCCGGAGATCTGGCCCTGGGCCCGGCGCAGCCGGTTCAGTACCGACTTCAGCTCCGCACCAGCGAGATCCAGTTCCACAGCCACTCCTCACAGATACCCCAGGGGGTAATTTACTCCCCGCGCGGGGCTCCGTCGAAGACCAAGGATGACACCTGCGTCAGGGTGCGGGCGTGGAGGAGCGCGCGGAGGAGTGCGCGGGCCCGGGCGTGGACCCGGGCGGGGAGGCGTACCGCCGGAGGAACATCTCCACCCCGTCGACGACGAGGCGCTCGCCCAGCTCCTCGGTGAGCTCCGTCCCGTACTGCTCGAACACCATCTGCGGGAAGACCAGCAGCGAGTAGAGCTGGAGGACGGCGACCTCCAGATCGGGGATGTCGAGGAGACCCCGCTCCGCGAGGGTGCGCAGGGCGTCCGCGACGGCGGGGTGGTGGCCGGCCGGGCCGTGCGCGCGCCAGGCGCGGCCCAGCTCGGGGAAGCGGTGGAGCTCGGTGGCGACGAGGGTGCGCAGGGCGCGCCCCTCGGCGTCGGTGCGTACGGCCAGGCCCCAGGCGCGACCGGCGTCGGTGAGGGCGGCCTTGAGTGCGTCGGGCCCGTCGGCCTGGACGAGCCGCGCGAGATCGGGCCCGTCGCCGCGGCCTCCCTCGCCGTGTCCGCCGTCCCCGAGGGGCTCGTCGAGGACGCCCGCGACGACGGCGGTGAAGAGGGCTTCCTTGCTGCCGAAGTGGTTGTAGACGGTCACCTTGGAGACGCCGGCCTCGGCGGCGATGGCGTCCATGCCGACGCCGAAGCCCTCGCGGAGGAAGAGGTCGCGGGCGGCCCGTACGACCGCCTGTCGCTTACGGGCGGCGCGCGGGCCGGTGGGGGCGGGCTTGGCGGCCGGTACGGGCTGGGCGTCCATGGGCCCACCCTACCAACGGAACTGTACTCTTGAGTTCAACTGTACTGTGCCGTACAGTTCAGTTATGCCCACCGATGCCGCCGTACCCTCCCCGGCCCATGCCCAAGCCCAAGCCCATGACCACCCGCGCCCCGACCCGCGCCGCTGGACGGCCCTCGCGCTGATCTGCGCGGCCCAGTTCATGCTGGTCCTCGACGTGACCGTGGTGAACGTCGCCCTGCCGGCGCTCGCCACCGACCTCGACCTCGGGCGCACCGCCCTGACCTGGGTCGTCACCGCGTACACCCTCTGTTTCGGCGGGCTGATGCTCCTCGGCGGACGGCTCTCCGACGCCCTCGGCGCCCGCCGGGTCCTCCTCACCGGACTGGCCCTCTTCACCGCCGCGTCCCTGGCCTGCGGCCTCGCGCCGAACGCCGGCGTCCTGCTCGGCGGCCGGATCGCCCAGGGCGTCGGCGCCGCACTCCTCTCCCCGGCGGCCCTCGCCCTGGTCACCACGATGTTCCACGGCCCCGAAAGGCCCAAGGCGCTGGGCGTCTGGGCAGCCATCGGCGGTACGGGCTCGGCGGTGGGCGTCCTCCTCGGCGGTGCCCTCACATCGGGCCCGGGCTGGCCGTGGATCTTCTACGTCAACGTCCCGGTCGGCCTGGCGGTCCTGGCGACGCTCCCGAGGTTCGTACCGGCGTCGGCGAAGCGTGTGAAGGGGGGCGGCGGCCTGGACATCCCGGGCGCCCTGCTCGTCACGACCGCGACCGGCGCACTCGTCTACGGCCTGGTCACCGCGGGCGACTCCGGCTGGACCTCGGCGGCGACCCTGTTGCCGCTGCTGGGTGCGGTCGCGCTCTACGGAGCGTTCGCGGCGACCGAGCGCAGGACCCGCACGCCGCTGATGGACCTGCGCATGTTCACCCGGCGACCGGTCGTCGCGGGCTCACTGCTCATGCTGGTCGCGACGGCGCTCCTGATCTCGTTCTTCTTCCTGGGCTCGATGCAGCTCCAGCACGTCCACCGCCTCGACGCCCTGCGCACCGGCCTGCTGTTCCTCCCGGTGGCACTCACCACGGCGATCGGCGCCCACCTGGGCTCCCGCCTGGTGAGCACGATCGGCCCACGCGGCTGCGCGACCGGAGGCCTGACGGTCGCGGCCCTCGGCTGCCTGCCGCTGATCTTCCTGGACCCCGCGTCCGGCCCCTGGACCACGCTCCTGCCGGCCCTCGCGACGGCGTCGTTCGGCCTCGGCGCGGTCTTCGTCACGGCGACGACGACGGCCCTGGGCCTGATCGCCCCGCACGAGGCGGGCCTCGCCTCCGGCATCGTGAACACCTTCCACGAGCTGGGCGGTTCCATCGGCGTCGCGCTCGTCTCCACCCTGGCCCTGACCACCACGATCACCCCGACCCCGACCGGCCTCACCGCCGCGTACACCCTCTGCACCCTGACGGCCGCGGCCACAGCCCTGGCGTCCCCCTTCCTCATCCCCCGAGGCCGCCCCCACCTGACGGGCGGCCCGCACGGGATGCACTGAGATCCGGAACACCGTTGCGGCAGCGGCAGGCAAGGTGGGCGGCGGAGGCTCAGTGGGCCCCGGACGTGTCGGCGGCGGACGCCACCCGCGGAGCCCGTCGCTGCTCGAACTGACCCAGATGAGCGACGACCGAGCTGTAGAAGCGGTCGACGGCCTCGTCGATGCTGCGGATGAACCCCGACTCCGTGCCGCCCCGGCTGCTGCCCATGCCCTTGAAGAGGGACAGTCGGAAGCCGGAGATGGCCACGCCGTCCTTGGGCAGCAGATCCCCCGGCTCGGGGCGGAGCCGCTCCAGGGTGCCGCGTGGTCCGCTCCGGCCCTCCAGCAGCGTCTCGACGTGCAGGTCGGCGGGTGCGTCGTCCAGCACACGCAGGAGCCGCTTCGCGACCGACAGGGGGTAAGCGCCGTCGGGTGCGGGGACGTCGATGGACGTGCGGATCTTGCCGGTCCGGAGATCCGCGGTGAGGGAGAGGATGCTCTGCGCACCGTCGACACGCAGCTCTGCGGAGAGCTTCCCCTCTTCGCAGAGCCGGTCGGCCAGCTCCGTGCGCCGGGACTTCGGGTCGGAGCCGCGCTTGGCCCTCTGCACCGGCAGGGCCTTCTGTCCGAGCTCGCCGCCCAGCCGGAGGCAGACCTGGCGGATCAGCCGCTCCCAGCTCTCCACGACCTCCACCGCGCGGGGATCGCCCTGGCACAGGGTCTCGCCGTCGATCCCGTTGCGGACGGGAACCCATGACGGTCCCATGTTCTGGAAGCCGTGGCAGCCGGAGTTCTCGTGCTGGAGGTAGTGGAGCAGCTCCTGGAGGAGCCAGGCATGCGCGGCATTGCCGACGCCTTCGTGCCGGATCAGCATCTGTGCCTGGTGCGCCACCTCCGCCCACGAGAGGTGCCAGAGTGAGACCTTGTGCTTGCGCCTGCCGTCCGTCTTGACCTCGACGAGCGGACTGCCCTCCAGGGCCACGTCGTTGGACAGGGTGATGACGGCCTCATAACCGCGCCTCGCGGCGATGTCCATGTAGTTCTGGACCTGTTCCGACTTCAGCGGGTTGCCGTTGGTCTTGGTCTCCACGAGCGCGGTCCAGAGCTTCCCGGCCCGCTCCGTCCGGATGACCCCGTCCGGGCGCTTCGGGCTGTCGCCGTGGGGGAGCGATACCTCGGTGAACGTCTGCATCCGGCCGGCGGGAGCCCCGAAACCAGCGGTGAGGCGGCGACCGAACTCCGGCACTTCCGCCATGACGGAGAGCAGGACCGATGTCGCGCGCACCTCCCGCTCCCGGTCGCTCTTGTAGGAGGGAACGGGGAAGAGCCGGGCCGGCTTCCACGAATCGTTCTCCGCCAGGGACTTCTTCGCGGCCTTCGGGAGGGTGACCTTCTTCTTGGCCGTGCGCGTTCCGCGGCGGCGGGCGGGCTGGGGCGTGTCCGAGAGCGGGGCAGGAACGGCGGCCGTCCCGTCCGGGGCCGATGCCGCGCGATCCGTGGAGGCGTTGGCCTGCGCCGGGATCCGGAGGGCGTCGGATGCCCGTAGGTCGGTTTCGGTCACGCCGGGGGACGTCTCCCCGGCTCCCCTTGCGGCCTCGGAGCGGCCGGCCGCGCTGGCTTCCTCTCCGCCGCCGCCCTGGATCTCCGCGCCCTCGACGTCCTCGTCCTCGCCCTCGTCGACCGTGATGCCGAAGTCGGTGGCGAGACCGGCGAGACCGGTTTCGTATCCCTGGCCCACGGCACGGAACTTCCACTGGTCGTTGCGCCGGTACAGCTCGCCGAAGATGAAGGCCGTCTCGATCGTGGCGTCCGGGATGGAGAACCCGAGGAGCGCTTCGCCCGAGCGGTCGGTGACGGTCATGCGCAGGTCGTCCAGATCCCCGAAGCAGGCACCGCCGTACTGACTGGCCGCCACGACGACGGTGGCGACGTCCGAGGGGATGGCCGTGAGGTCGAGGCTGATCCGGTCCTCGCTGCCGTTCTCCGTGGGGACCTTGCCCAGGAGCTGCACACTGCCGTCCTCGGCGGCGGCGTGGTTGTAGAAGTAGAAGTCCGAGTCACTGCGGACCTTGCCGTCGCCGTCGACCAGCAGCACCGAGACGTCCGCGTCGCCATCGCCGGCCGCGCTGCTCCAGCTCAGACCGACGACGACCGACCCAGCGTCGTCACTGAGTGCAGCCAGTCCGATGTTGGCTCCCTTGGCCATCTCGTGCATGCGTCCCCCGGACCTCGCGATGTGATGTGCATCTCAGGGGACCGTAGCGTCCTCAACAGGAGGATGGGGAGGGAATGTGAAACCTGGACTAACGGTGTGCGTCGATGGCCTGAAAGGGCCACTCGGCAGGCGGATGACAGGCCTGCCGAGCGGCCTCGGTGGACTGCCGAAGGCCGGTCCGCGCCCCTCAGTCCTGGCTCGGGCCCGCCTCGTCGACCGGGCGGATGACCACCGCGTACTCCGGGGCGCCGGCGGGCTGCGGGCAGCGGGCGACCTGGGCGGCGATCTCCGTCACGCGCTCCAGGGAGGCGCAGTCGAGCAGCCAGAAGCCGGCGATGACCTCCTTCGTCTCCGCGTAGGGGCCGTCCGTGACGACCGGCTTGCCGTCGCCGTCCACCGTCACGAACCGGGTGGTGGCCGGGGCGGCGAGGCCCTGGGCGTCGATGATCTCGCCCTTCGCCGTCAGTTCCTCGTTGATCGTGTTCATGTGCGCGAACATCGCCTTGACGTCCGACTTGCTCCAGGCGGGGCTGCTGTCGGTGGGGCGGCCCACCATGGCCTCGTAGTCGGCCTGGCTGCCCTGCACCATCACCAGATACTTCATGACGTCCTCCTCGCTTCTCGTTTCCCGCTTCCTGCGGGGTGCCGCGTACTGCCTCTCGCAGGACAGTCGGAGCCGAGGACCGGTTCTCGACACCGCGCGGGCATCGACCGGAAAAACCGGAGAAATCACCCGCCCGCACCATGATTCCGGTGTGAACGCCTTCAGCTACTCCGCCGCCTTCATCACGTTCTTCTCCGTCGTCGGCCCCCCGAAGGTCCTCCTCGCCTTCGCCGGCCTCGCCCAGGTCCACCCCGTAGGCCAGATGCGGACCATCGCCCTCATCTCCTCGGGCGCGGCCGTCCTCGTCGGCCTGGTCATGGGCATCACCGCCCCCTGGCTGCTGAACGTCTTCCACATCAGCACCCCCGCGCTTCAGCTCGCCGGCGGCGTCATCTTCTTCATCTACGCGGTCGGGCTCGTCCTCGGTCTCCACCTCGGCTCCAACACGACCCACCAGGACGCCCCCGACCTGGTCAGCGGCGTGCGTGAGCTGCTCATGCCGTACGTCGTGAGCCCGCTCGCCATGACCGCCGTGCTCATCGAGGCGGCCGCCCGCGACTCCTTCACCTGGCGCTCGACCGTCGTCGGCTCGTACGTGTCCGTCATCGCGCTCGACCTGGTCTGCGTCCTGCTGCTCGCCCGCGTCCTGCGCCGCACCCACCACGCCACGATCGAGCTCCTCGGCCGCCTGCTCGGCCTGCTGCTCGCCGCCGTCGGCGTCGACCTGGTCCTCGACGGCCTCTCGGAACTGGGCGTCCCGGGCCTGTACTTGCGTCACTGAGCCGCGGGACGGAGCAGGCCGGGGCGGAGCGGACCGTGGGGGAGCAGGCTGGGACGGAGCGGACCACGGGGGAGCGGACCGGAGCAGGCCGGGGTGGAATCAGGCGCCCAGTTCCCGTTCCAGCGGCGTGCGGAAGCGAGGTGTCACCCGTACGTCCCCGACCCAGCCCGCCAGCCGCTCCGTCTCCGCCCCGATCGCCCGCGCCGCCACCGAGCCCACGTCCGTCAGGAGCCGGTGGACGATCTCGCCGTCCGGGCGTTGCGCCCAGCCACCGACGATCCGGCCGTTCCACCACACCGTCGGCCCGATGTTCCCGCTGCGGTCGTAGAGCGCGGCCCGGTGCTCCGGGTCCAGGTACCAGTCGCGGGACTGCCAGCCCATCGGCGTCGGATCGAGCGCGGGCAGCAGCGCCGCCCACGGCTCGGGCTCGGGTTCCCGGTCCGTCACGGGGTCGAGGTCGTCCGGCAGGACGAATCCGACCCCCTCGTCGAGCGTCACCGGCAGCGCCCCGACGGTGGCGAGCGCCGCACGCACATCCGTCACCTTCCACGCCGTCCACCACTTCAGATCCGCCTCGGTCGCCGGCCCGCAGGCCCCGAGCCACCGCCGGATCAGTTCGGCCCGCGCTTCGGCGGGATCGGGCGCGGGGTGGGAAGAGGGCCGGGGAGAAGAGTGGGCGGAGATGTCGGAAGAGGCGTGGGGAGAGTCGTCGGAAGCGGAGTCGGTCGCGCCGGGCGTCCAGCGGAACCGGCTCGACGTCCACGTGCCCTGAGGCCGGCCGCGTACGATCCGCCCCTCCATACCGAGCACCCGCAGGACCCGGCTCGCGACGGACTGGACGCCCTCCTGCCGCGTGCCCTTCCCGTACACATACGTCGATCTCAACGCCGGGACGGCTTCGCCGAGTTCGCTCCCGGTCGCCTCGCCGCGCACGGCCAGCTCGGCGAGGACGAGCCGCTCGGTCTCCGCCAGCCACTCGGCGTCGAAGGCGCTGCCCGCCGCCAAGTGCCGGATCAGCGTGGCGCGTTCGCGAACGGCGGCCGGGTCGGTCGTCGAAGCCTGTACGGCGGGGGCGAGCGCGGACGGGAAGGCGAAGAGCGTGTGCCGCATGCCGTGCATCCGGACCAGCGACCGGTCCTCGTACAGCGCCCGCTCGACGTCCGCCACCGGCCGCACCTTCCCGGTCAGCCGCGCCCCGACCGCGAGGAACACACTCGCCGGGTCCGTCCCGTGCAGCGCGACGAGCGAGCCCGCGACCTCCTCCGCCGACCCGGCCCGCGCGCCCCCTGCCAGCCGGTGCCGCACTCCGAGCCGGGCCCTGCGTTCGGCGGCGTCGATCGTCCTCGTCTCACCCATGTGGCCAAGCATGGCCTCAGGCGCTGACCGAAACGCGGAGATCGGAGCCGCGGAAGTCCGAGTCCACGGTGTCGGAGCCGAGGAAATCCGTCACCGTCCGCACGAACTCGTCCTCCTTCTCGAAGAAGACGACATGGCCGGCATCGATCTCCGCGTACGCGCTGCCGCCGATCGCCGCGTGCAGTTCCCGGCTGTTCTCCACCGGGACGGTGGCGTCCTGCGCGCACCCCACGACCAGCGTCCGCGCCGCGATCCGGGGGAGCAGCGCGCGGATGTCGACCGCCAGGTCGAGCGCCACGTGCCGCAGGGTGCCCGGGGTGGGCGGCATGTTCGGGATGAGCGCCTCGACGCCCTCGCGGCCGATGGAGTTGAGGAAGCCGCGGCTGAACCCGGTCATCGTCACGCTCCGCCCGAAGCCGGCCGGGTCGAACTCCCCGAGCCGCTGCCAGAGGGTGAACAGGTTCCGCAGGTACTCGTCGCCGTCGGTGTACGCCCACCCCGCGACCAGGACGAGGCGGTGGACCAGATCGGGGCGGAGGGCGGCCACGGCCGCCGAGACCGGGGAGCCCATGGAGAACCCGAGCAGGTCGACGGGCCCGGTGCCCGCGTCCTCGATCACCGCGATCACCTGCGCGGCGAGCGATTCGACGGTCAGCGGACCGCCGTCGTCGACCGTCCGGTCGGCGCCGGACAGGTCCAGGGTGATGACCGCACGGCCGGCGGTGAAGCGGGGCGCGGTCTGCCCCCAGTTGACGACGGCGCCACCGGAACCGGTGCCGTGGACGAGGAGAAGGGCGGGCCCGGCGCCCGAACCCTCGACGTCGTAGCGGACGTGGGCGGTGCCGACGGTGACGGTGGCCATGAGTGCTGCTCCAGGGGGGCGAGGTGGGGTGTCGTTGGCTGACACCGAGAACCCTGCCGCCCGCCGGCAACACGCGGGAGAGCCCTCCTGACCCTGGGATCGGCGATCCTAGGGAAGCCCCTGAGGACGCCCTGAGGACGCCCCGAGGACGCCCTGAGAACCTCCTGAGAACGCCCCGGGAGGGATCCGGCAGGATGGCCGCATGACGACGATCGACCGCCGTGAACTCGCCGACTTCCTACGCCGTTCCCGCGACCGGATCCGTCCGCAGGACGCGGGCCTCCCAGCCGGTCCCCGGCGCCGCACGCCCGGACTGCGCCGCGAGGAGGTCGCCCAGCTGGCCGGCATGTCCGCCGACTACTACATCCGCCTGGAGCAGGCCCGCGGCCCGCAGCCCTCGCCGCAGATGCTCGCCGCGCTCGCCCGCGCCCTGCGGCTAGACACCGACGAGCGCGACCACCTCCACCTCCTGGCCGGCCACCGCCCGCCGGCGGGCCCCATGGCCGGAAACCACGTCTCACCCGGCCTCCTCCACCTCCTGGACCAGCTGGAGACGACGCCCGCGCAGGTCCTGAGCGACCTCGGGGACGTACTGGCGCAGAACGCGATGGCCCGCTCGCTGCTCGGCGGGGTGTGCACGGTGTCGGAGCACGGCCGGAACGTGGTGTGGCGCTGGTTCGCCGATCCGGAGGCCCGTACGGCGTACCCGGCCGAAGAGCACGCGTACTACAGCCGCCTCCATGTCGCCGACCTGCGCGCGGCGTTCGGCCGCCGCTCGGGCGACCCCGCGGCGACCCGGCTGGTGGAACGGCTGCAGGGGACGAGCGAGGAGTTCGCGGAGCTGTGGGAGCGGCACGAGGTGGCGGTCCGCCGGCACAGCCGGATGCGGGTCGCGCACCCGGTGATCGGCCCGGTGGATCTGGACTGCCAAGTGCTGCTCGCCCCGGAGGGCGAGCAGCGGCTCGTCCTGTTCACACCACCGCCGGGCACGGACGCGGGGGAACGGCTGGCGCTGCTCGGCGTGGTGGGCACGGAACAGTTCACCGCGACCTGACCGGGGCGGCACGGCCGGCCCGCTGCTTGAGCGGCCCGCCCCCGCAGGCCCCGGTCACCCGGCCGCTGCCTCCATCACCCCCGCACCCGTCACCCCACCGGCTCAACCAGCCGCCCGCTCCTCCAACGGCCGTCGCCGCAGGGTGGGTTCGGTGAGGACGGGCGGCTGCCAGGCACCGTCCGCGCGGTAGAGGTTCGTGCCCGGCGGCACGATCGCGTCGATCCGGTCCAGGACCTCGTCCGTGAGGACGACCGGTGCGCCCTTCAGCAGCCCTTCGAGCTGGTCCATCGTCCGCGGCCCGATGATGACGGAGGTCACCGCCGGGTGCGCGGCGGCGAAGGCGATCGCGAGCTCGGGCAGGGAGCACCCGATCTCGTCGGCGAGCGCGACGAACTCCTCGACGGCGTCGAGCTTGGCGGCGTTGCCGGGGAGGGTCGGGTCGAAACGGTGCGGGGTGAGCGCGGGGCGCCCGCTGGTGAGGTCGATCGGCCGGCCCTTGCGGTACTTGCCGGTGAGGAAGCCGGAGGCGAGCGGCGACCAGGTCAGGACGCCCATGCCGTACCGCTGGGCGACCGGCAGGACGGAGGTCTCGATGCCCCGCGCGAGCAGCGAGTACGGCGGCTGCTCGGAGCGGAAGCGGCGCAGCCCGCGCCGCTCGGCGACGGCGTGGGCCTCGACGATCTCCTCGGCGGGGAAGGTGGAGCAGCCGAAGGCCCGGATCTTGCCCTGGCTGACGAGGTCGCCGAGGACGTCGAGGGTCTCCTCGATGTCCGTGCGGTGGTCGGGCCGGTGGACCTGGTAGAGGTCGATCCAGTCGGTGCCGAGCCGCTTGAGACTGTTCTCGACGGCGCGGGTGATCCAACGGCGGGAGAGCCCGCCCCGGTTGGGGCCCTCGCCGCCGACGGGGAAGTACACCTTGGTGGCGAGTACGGTCTCCTCCCGCCGACGGGAGTCGCGCAGAGCCTTGCCGACGATCTCCTCGGACTCGCCGGCGGAGTACATGTCGGCGGTGTCCAGGAAGTTGATGCCCTGGTCGAGGGCGGCGTGGATGATCCGTACGGACTCCTGGTGGTCGGGATTGCCGACGGCGCCGAACATCATCGTGCCGAGGCAGTACGTACTTACTTCGAACCCGGTCCCGCCGAGTACCCGATAGCGCATGCGCGCACTCTAGGAATTCGAGTGCACTCCAACGCAAGAGCAAATCGACGCGGCCCAGGGGGCGTCGACGCGGCCCAGGGGCCGTCGAGGGAGCCGAGGGAGCCGAGGGAGCCGAGGGAGCCGAGGGAGCCGTCAGAGTCGTCAGTCGTCAGAGGCGGCGGAGTCATCGGCGAGGAAGTCGACGATCAGCCGATGCAGGATCCCGGGCTGCTCCAGGTGGACGTCGTGACCGGCTCCGGGCAGCCCGGCGCCGCGCAGCGCGGGCCGGAGCCGGACCATCTCCGCGTACTCCTCGCCGCCGATGATCCCGCCCTGCTCGCCCTGCCCGAGGACCGCGAGGGTGGGGCAGGAGAGGGCGGCCCACTCCTCCCAGAAGGCGCGGGTGGCGTTCTCGTCGAGGGACCGCACCATGACCTCGGGGTCGAAACGCGGCCACAGCCCGTCGGCCCGTTCCTCGAGCCCGCCCGCCCAGCCCTCCCCTACGGGTTCCTTCCCGCCGCCCAGGTACGCGACGGCCACCTCCCGTGAGGGGAACGGCACCGGCCAGGCCCGCAGCCAGCCCCCGATCTGCTCCTGGACGCCGGGGTTCGCCCTGCCGGGCCCGGCCTCGACGAGGACGAGGGCGCGCGGGAGGCCGGGGTGGGCGGCAGCGGTGAGGAGGGCAGTGCTCCCACCCAACGACTGACCGATCAACACGGGCCGATCGAGCCCGAGCTGATCGATGACGGCGACGGCGTCGGCGACGTACGCGGCCCGCGAGACGTCCCCGGGGTGCCGCTCGCTGCCGCCGTGCCCGCGCTGGTCGAGGGCGACGACGCGATGGCCGGAGTCCCGCAGCAGCCGGGCCGTGTCGTCCCACTCGCCGGCGTGCCCGGCGAGCCCGTGGAGGAGGAGTACGCCGGTCCCGGAGCCACCCCAGTCGCGACACGCGAGCCGCACGCCGTCACGTGTCACGAACCGCTCTGACCAGGAGGGACAGGAGGAAGGAGTCATCCCTCCATGATCCCTTACGGGTTGAGGAGTTGATCGGCGACGGCGGTACGGGCGTAGAGGACGGAGCGCCCGCTGCGGTGCGCGGTGACGAGGCCGGCGTTCCGCAGGGCGATGAGGTGCTGGGAGACGCCGGCGGCGGACAGGCCGCAGTGCGCGGCGAGTTGGGTGGTCGACGCGGGGGTGTCGAGCTCGGTGAGCAGCAGGGTGCGGGAGCGCCCGAGGACGGCGGCGACGGCCTCGGTGGCATCAGCGGTACGGGGCTCCCAGACGGCACCGAATCCCTTGGCGGGATAAGCGAGTTGGGGCGGATCGGGATGAACGGAACGCGTGAGGACCCGGGGCCAGGCGAAGACGGACGGGACGAGCAGAAGCCCGGAACCGGCCTGGTCGCGGCTGATCGAGCAGTGCCGCCGTACGAGCCGCAGGGTGCCGTCGTCCCACCGCACGGTCTCGTGGAGCTCGCTCAGCACCCGCGCCGAACCGTGCTCGGCGACCTGCCGGGCCCGATGGAAGACATCGGCCTCCAGGACGTGCTGGATCCGGGCCCAGTAGGGGGCGAGGGCGAGCTCCCAGTAGGTCTCGATCTCGTCGGCGACCTTGCGGAGGGCGGCCGGGGGATCTTCGTGCAGGAGCCCGGCCCGAGGCCCGGGCTCACCTTCCCTGGCCAACTTGGCGAGGTCGTTGCGCACCTGTTCGGCGGGGGTGCGGCGGATGGCGTCGAGCTCGGCATCGAGGGTGGGGAAGGGCCCGGCGGGGCTCGGGTTGAGGAAGTCCGCGAGGTAGCCGCCGTGGGCAGGGATGAGCATGGCGAGCCACCCGCGATCGAGCCCGGCCCGCGCGATCCGCGGCTGGACCTGCGCGGCCCAGCGCCGATGGGGGGCGGAGTCGGGCCGGCCGACGAGGATGCGGTAGCTGGTGACGACCTCCCACATGGGGGAGACGGCGAAACGGGTCTGGGCGAGGTCGGCGGCGGAGAAGCTGAGCCCGGATTCCAAAATTCCACGTCCTATGAGCCGCAAAAGGGGAGGGGAGGAGACCGAATCGGATCGGATCGGATTCGGTCTGAGCTTAATCAATGGAGGGTGACGGGACGGTGCCGCAGTCTCCTCTCATGCCCTCACTCATCCCGACCTCCTTCCGAGGCCTCCCGCCCGTCGTCTGGACGCTCTTCGCCGGAACGATCGTCAACCGCCTCGGCTACCTCGTCACCCCGTTCCTGGTCTTCTTCCTCGCCTCGCGTGGAGTGACCGGCGCCGAGACCTCGTACGTCCTCGGTGCCCTCGGCGCGGGCAACCTCCTCGGCCCGGCCGTCGGCGGCATCCTGGCGGACCGCATCGGGCGCCGCCCCACGATGCTGATCGGCCTGATCGGAGCGTCGGCGGCGCAGGGCGCGCTGTTCCTCGCTCCCGGGGTGTGGACGATGGCGGCTGCGGCGCTGCTGATCAGTGCGGCGGGCAGCACGGTCTCCCCGGCGGCGTCCGCGCTCCTCGCGGACGCCGTGGACAGCGAGCGGCGCCAGCGCGCGTACGCCTTGTTCGGCTGGGGCGTGAACATCGGCACGGCGGTGGCGGGCATCCTGGGCGGCTACCTGGCCGCACAGGGCTACTGGCTGCTCTTCGCGGTCGATGCGGGCTCGATGCTCGTGTACGCCCTGGTCGTGGCGATCCGCCTGCCGGAGCCGCAGCGGGCGACGTCGCCGCGGCAGCCGGAGGGGACGAAGGCCGGAAAGGACGGGATCGGCTACGGGGTGGTGCTCCGCGACCGCCTGGCGATGCTCCTGCTCCCGCTCCTCGGCGTCCAGCTCTTCGTCTACTCGCTCACCGAGGTCGCCCTCCCGCTCGCGGTCCACGACAGCGGCCTGTCGCCGGCGGTGTACGGGGCGATGGCGGCGGTCAACGCGGTCCTGGTCGTGGCGCTGCAGCCGTTCGCGACGGCCTGGCTTGCCCGGTTCCCGCAGCTCGCGGTGCAGGGAGCGGGCGGCACGCTGATCGCGGTGGGCGTCGCACTCACGGGCATGGCGGACGGAGTCGTCGGCTACACGGTGTCGGTCGTCGTCTGGTCCCTGGGAGAAGTGGTGGTGGCGGGCATCGCCGCGGGCGTGGTGGCCAACCTGGCCCCGGCACACGCGCGGGGCCGCTACCAGGGCGCCTTCAGCTGGACCTGGGGCGTGGCCCGCTTCGCGGCCCTCACCGTGGGGGTCGCCGCGTACACGACGCTCGGCCCGGCGGTCCTGTGGTGGACGGCCCTGGTGGCGGGCACGGCCACGGCGGCGGCGACGGTGGCGCTGACGGCCCGGGTGAAGGCCCGCACGGCCCACGAACTCGCGGCGTGAGCGCGGCGGCTACTTCCCCTCGGCAAGGGTGTGGACCACGAGCGCGTTGGCGTGCCCGTGGCCCAGCCCGTGCTCGGCCTTCAGCCAGGAGACGAGCTCCATGTGCTTGGTGAGCGGCGAGGAACGGATGAGGTCCTGCCACTCGGAGATCGGCCGGCCGTACTTCTTCTCGATGGAGGGGAAGTAGCTGGCGGGGCCCTTGACGACGTTCTCGGCCACGGGAATCTCCTAGGTGAGTGAGCGGATGAGCGGTCAACTGAAGCTAAGACCCCCACCCCACCGAAAACTCATCGGCCCCGCAATCTCAATCCCACATCTCAGTCCCGTCGGATGTGCTCGGGATCGATGTGCCGCCGCACCATGGGCACGGAGGCGAGCGCGGCGGCGAGCAGCACGCCCAGCGCACAGGCGAACAGCAGGGGCAACCCGTCCCAGTCCCAGTGCACCGCGCCACCCCCGGTGATCAGATAACTGGACTCGGCAAGCCACCCGGTGACAATCGCGGCCCCCAGCCCCACCACGAGCGGCAACAACACCTGCACGACCTGCACCCCCCGCAAGGTCCCGGCCCGAGCCCCCAACAAGGCAAGCGCGGCCACCTGCCCCCGCCGCTCCATGGCCCGATCGGCCACGGACACAACGAACGCAGCCACCCCGATGACGAGCCCGAGCACCATCCCGACGGCAAGAAGACTCCGGATGACGGTGAGCTGAGCGAGGGAGTCGATGACGATGCCGACGGGCTCGACGGAGGAGGTGGGCGCGACGGCCCCGATGCCGTCGAGAACGGAGCGGATGGTGGCGGGGTCGGCGTCGCTGACGAGGGTGAGGGTGCCGGCGGAATCGGCGAGGGGGGCCGGAAGGAGGGCAGGGGGGACGAGTAGGACGCCCGAGTCGAAGACGGAGACGTCCCAGGGATGGACGTCGATCCTTTCCCGGGGAACGGTGAACACGGTCTTCTGGCCGTCATTCAACGCGAACGAGTAGCGTTCTCCCGCCTTCGGCTCGTAGTCGATGTTCGAGCGGTCATCGCGTAGTTGCATGACCTTGCCGTCTTCGCAGCCTGTGGACCGCTCTGTGTAAGCGGCGAGTTGCCTGCACGTGGAGACCACCAAATGGGCGGGAGGCACGTCACTTCCGTCCGATGGATCCCAGGAGCTGTACGAAGCCACCTGCGCCCGAACACCCGGCACCTTCGCGAACGCCTGCCGCTGCGCCGGTACGAGTTCGTTCAAGCGGATGTTGTACTCCTGAAGGGGAGCCGTCCGCCGACTGACCTGGTCCATCTCAACAAGTACGCCCTGCGTGAGGGATGCCCCGAAAATCAACAGGACCAGTCCGGTGACCACCCGCAGCGAGGACCCGGGGTCAACCTCGGTACGCCGCATCGCCAACACCACCGGCAGTGACTTCGCCGCACCAGCCAGTCGCCGCGCGAGCCACGCAGTGATGGGCGCCAACCCGAAGACGAGCCCGGCACCGGTAAGCAACACGGCGCCGGGCACCAGCAGGGAACTGGCCGACCCTCCGGACGGGTCCCGCCCCATGACGCTGAGGACGCAGTATCCGACGATGATCCCGAGCCCGGGGACCAGAAGTAGCGTCCCGAATTTCCTCGGAGGCTTATGCTCCCCGGTTCGGCGCACACTGATCGGGGAGAGGGCGGCACGCCGAGCACTGAACTGCCCCACGACCCAAGCGAGCGCCGGACACCCCAGCAGACACACGGCAACGGTCGTCGGTTCGGGGCGCCCGTCTGTCTGATACCAGTGCAACCCGGGCAACCCGACCCGTGCCATGACCTCGTTGACCCCGAGGTATCCCACGATCCCGAGCGTGGCCCCCACCAAGGCGGCAGCCATGCTCTCCCCGGCATTGACCCGCAGGGTGTCCTTCACGCTCAGCCCGACGAGCCGGAGAGCCGCGAGCCGCCTGGCACGCGATTCTCCGGAGAGCCGCGCGCAGACGGAGAGGAAGATGACGAGGGGGAGCAGCACGATGCACCCGAGGGTGAAGCGCAGGATGTTGAGGGTCGACGGCTCGACGATCTGCCGCCATGCCCTGCCGGTGCCGAAGCTACCCAGTTCCCTTGCTTCGGTCAGCTCGGCCGGAGTGGTGCCGATATAGGCATACAGATCTTCGGTGTCGCCCAAACCCTCCGGCGCGATGGTGCCGGTTACTCGGCCGGGGACAAGGCCGGCTGCCCGCGGATTGGCGGCCAGAATTTCAGCGAGTCTCGGTGAAACTAGCGCCTCGCCGGCGCCAGGAAGGCTTTCGATTCCCGGGGGTACGGGACTGGGCCCGGGGCTGGTCCGTGCGACGAAGACGCGATGGAGCGGTTGCGACCCATACGGATCCCGAAACTCTTGGTAGAGGGTGTTACTTGTCCCCGGGCGCGGCTCCCGTGCAGCCGTGCGAGTGTCATGTGCAGTGAGGATCGACGGAATCGTGAGGACGGCGGCAAGACATGCCACCCCGAGTGCCGAGCCGAACGCCATCAGCAGGAAGCGGACCTGTCCCCGAGGCCCGCTGCCCCACAACAAGCGCATCCCGAGGGTGAACGCGTTCACACCGCCACCCGCTGGCCCAGAACACCGTCCGACATCGTGTACTGCGTATCGGCCCGCGCGGCGACGTCGGCATCGTGCGTGACGATGACAACGGCCGTCTTCTGCCTGCGTGCCAGCTGAAGGAACTCCTCCAACACAGCTGCTGCGTTAGCACTGTCGAGCGCCCCGGTCGGCTCGTCCGCGAACACCACGTCCGGCCGGTGAACCAGAGCTCGCGCAACAGCAACACGCTGACTCTGGCCCCCCGACAGCTTCGAGGTCCTGCGCCGCAACAGATCGCCCATCCCAAGACGCCCCAGTACCTGGGCGGCCACCGCGTGGGCATGTGTCTTGCTGATGCCGGCGAGCCGGAGGGGAAGCGCCGCGTTCTCTTCGACAGTCAGCTCCGGCAGGAGCTCGCCGTACTGGAAGACGAACCCGAGGCGAGTACGGCGCAGGGCGCTCAGCTCTCCGTCAGGGAGGCTTGAGAACTGCACCCCGTCAAAGGTCACAGTGCCGTTGGTCGCGGGCAGAACTCCAGCGAGGCAGTACAGCAGCGACGACTTACCCGACCCGCTACTCCCCATGATGGCGGCCACTTCGCCGCGCTTGAGCGTGAAATCAGTGTTACTGACGGCCTGCTCGGTGCCGTAGAAGAGATCCACGCCCTCGGCGCGGAGGATGACGTCCATCGTGGTGTGCTCCCTGCGGAGGGGGAGCCACGGGTCAGCGGCTCCCCGGAACCGTTGACTAATTCCGTGAGAACTGCCGCTCCGGTGAGCAGTAGTCGGGTCGCAAGGAGCCACGGTCGATGCACGCGTGCATCCGCACTTCCTTGGTCTTCAGAACAGCGCCGTCGTAGAAGACCTTGTCGACCTTGACGTGCTTCTTCTGGACGCCATTGAGGTGGCCCCAGGCGTAGCCCTCAACCTTGGTGCGGAGATAGACGTTGTGGCCGTCGTTCTTGTTTTCGTCCCGCAGTTCACCCTTCACGTGGAGACCGCTCGGCACCTTGGTCGTGGACTGCCACTGGTAAGTCCCGACGAACGCAACACCCGGCGTCGTCATGACGAGTTCGTGCTCCGAGTCCGCCATCGCCACCCCCATCCCCCCGAAGAACAGCCCCGCGGCCACCACCGCCGTAGCGAACTTCCTCATCGATAACCCCTGTTTGGTCGAGCCGACTGGTCATCACAGAAAGTATCGGCATCACTACACACCGGTGACCGCAGTAACGTCCCTCCCTTCCACGACCCCCCGATCCGGTGAACCGCGTCCACCTGACGACACCAAGCGCCCGCCGCCCCGTAGGAGTGATCACCGGTGCGCCTGCGTGAAGGGGTGCGGTGGCGTCCCCAAGGATGCGCGCATGCGCTCTTCCTCTTTCCCTTCCTCCAGGCTGCGCCGCGCCCTGCTCCCGTTCGTCGCCGCCGTCGCCCTGCTCGGGACGGCCGGTTCCTCCGTCGCGGGTGCCGTGGAGGCGTGTGGGTCGGTCATCACCGCCCCGCTCGCCCGGCCTGTGTCCGCCGACGACCCCTGTCCCAGCACCGACCCGGTCGTGTGCCGGATTCGCGTGCTGCCGATGGACGAGAAGGTCGAGGCCCAGCGGACCCGGATGCAGTACCACGGGCTCCTGGAGGACATGCACCGCACCGAGGCCGCCATGCGTGAGGCGGGTGCCACGGACGAGGAGATCGCCCGCGAGCTGGTCGAGATGCGGAACCAGGCCAAGGAGATCACCCGCGCGGGCATGACCCGGGAGGAGGTCCGGATCCTGGAGCAGCGGAACATCGCCAAGTACGGCAACCCGCTCGGCCCCACCGCGGACCAGCTGTACGTCAAGTACGGCTCCTGGCAGCAGGTGATCGACGCGTCGATGCGGACCAGCTACGCCGTCGACCGCGAACTCAGCCTGGAGTACCGCCCCTGCCCCGTGTAGGCGGGGCGGCACACCCACATGCCGGTGGGCCGGGACGCATCAGCGTCCCGGCCCACCGGCATGTGGTGCGGAGTGCTCTTCTACTCGGCCCAGGGCAGCGTACGAGTGCCCTCCGTGCCCGGCACCGTGGCGTGGGCGTCGGCGCGCATCGCGACGTGGGCCTCCGCGGCCTCGGGCGCGTGGACCCGGCGGACCAGGTCCGCCGGGAGGACGACGGTCTGGCCGGCGGCGACCGTCTCGGTGCGGCCCGCGCAGGTGACGTCCAGGGTGCCGCTGGTGACCGTCCAGACCTGTTCGCGACTGATGGTGTGCTCGGGGCCGGTGGCCCCGGCGGCCATCTCGACCGTCCAGGTGCTGAGTTCGGCGCTGCCGCGGCTCGGTGCGGCGAGGCCGGTCATGGTGGCGTTGGGGGAGACGGTGACGGATTCGGGCGACGGGGTGATCACGTGCACGACGGGTGCCTCCTCTTCGCTGGGCTCTTCGACGGGCTCTTGGCTGGGCTGTTCGATGAGGTCTTCGATGAGTTCGTCGATGGGGTCTTCGGTGGGGTCTTCGGTGGGGTCTTCAGTGGGGCTGTCGGCGGGGGGCGGCGTGACCCATTCGACCAGCTGGACGACGACGCCGTTGGGGTCGGTCAGCTGGAACAGGCGCTCGCCCCAGGGCTCTTCGCGCAGCGGCATCGTGATGGGAGCGCCCTCGGCGCGAAGCCGGGTCTCCTCCGCCGCGAGGTCGGTGACGGTGAGCGCCAGGATCAGGCCGGCGGCCTGCTGGTCGCGCTGCTCGGGCGGGAGGACGTCGGTGCCCCGGCGGAGCAGCACGATGTCGACGGCGGCGTCCTCGCGGGTCAGCGAGGCGAAGCCGTCGGCGGCCATGGCCACCTGGTAGCCGAGGTGGGTGGTGAGGAACTCCCGGGAGGCGTCCACGTCGGCGACGGTGAGGGAGAGGGTGGAGGTCGAGACGTTCACGGCGGCTCCTCGGTGAGCAGGTGAGCAGGTGAGCAGGTGAGCAGGTGAGCGGGTGTTTGGGTGCGTGGGTGCGTCAGTGGATACGCAGGCACCCACGGCTACGCAGGTGCGCGGTCCTGTCTCAGTACGTGCGACGCGGCGCCTGGAACCGGTTGCGGGCGGCGGGGGCGCCACGGCGGCCGGTGCGCGGCAGCTCGCGGAGCGGGGGGCGCCGGGCGGTGGTCGGCGCCGGCCCGGTGTCCTGGGCGGCGCCGGGCTCGGTAGTACGGAACGCAGAGTTGGACGCGGAGCTGTACGCGGAGCCGTAGGGGGTGCTGAACACGGTGCGGAACGCGGCGGGATCCTGCTTCGGCATACACAGCCTCTTCCCTTTGGTTCTACGGGGCGATTTTTGCGACGGACGTAACTTTATGCACGGCGGCGCGAGTGCGTCAAGGATATTTTTACGTCGCGTGTAAGATTCGCTCATGGGTACCGAGAGCATGGGACTCCGTGAGTCCAAGAAGCAGGAGACCAGGCAGCTGATCTCCGACCACGCCACCCGCCTCTTCATGGAGCAGGGCTTCGAGCAGACGACCATCGCCGAGATCGCCACGGCGGCCCGCGTCGCCAAGAAGACGGTCACCAACTACTTCCCGCGGAAGGAGGACCTGGCCCTCGACCACCACGAGGCGTTCACCGCGAGCCTGGCCCGCGCGGTCGCCGACCGGGCCGCGGGCGAGTCGGCGCTCACGGTGCTGCGGCGCGAGTTCGCCGCCGCGGTCGAGCAGTGCGACCCCGTCGCGGGCTTCGCCGGCCCGGAGTTCGCCCGCATGATCGCCGAGAGCCCCATCCTGAGCGCCCGTCTGCGCGAACTCCACGACCTGCGAGAGGAGGCCCTGGCCGAGGCCCTCGCGACCGCCGCCCCCGGCGAGAGCCCCGCCGAGAGCCCCGCCGGGACGTCCACCGATGTCTCCGCCGATGCCCCGGCCATCGCCCCCCGGGCGGCCGCGGCACTCCTCGGCGCCGCCCACCGCCTGCTGTTCCAGCGCATCCAGGAGCTCACCCTCGCCGGGGAGTCCAACGACCGGATCGCGGCCACCGTGGCCCCGGAGGCGACGTACGTCTTCGATCTCCTCGAATCCGGCCTTCCCGTCAGCGAAGGCTGACCGCCCCGGAAAACGTCGAAGGCCCCGCTGCAAGCAGCGGGGCCTTCGACATCGTGCCCGGTGAGGCACTGGCGGAGGATACGAGATTCGAACTCGTGAGGGGTTGCCCCCAACACGCTTTCCAAGCGTGCGCCCTAGGCCACTAGGCGAATCCTCCGCGGCGAACATTACATGACCGGAGAGGGTGCTCGCGAACTCGATCCTGGTGGGGGGTGGTGAGGTGTCCGGCGGGGTGTCCGGCGAGGTGTTCCGGCAGGGGGAGCGAGGGGGCGCTGGGCTTTGCGGCGTCCGCCATCGGGTACTCTGGGCGGAGCCCCTCACGCGGTGCTATCTGACTGAACTCCCCCAGGGCCGGAAGGCAGCAAGGGTAGGTCGGCTCTGGCAGGTGCGTGGGGGGCGCTTGCGTTCCCGTACGAGGCAACGGCCGAGACAGTGACCGGTGGCGGTTTTTCCCGGGTTGTCGGTGGGCGCCTATAACCTCGTACATGTGTCGTCTCTCGCGCTCTACCGCCGCTATCGCCCCGAGTCCTTCGCCGAGGTCATCGGGCAGGAGCATGTCACCGACCCGTTGCAGCAGGCCCTGCGGAACAACCGGGTCAATCACGCGTACCTGTTCAGCGGGCCCCGTGGCTGTGGCAAGACGACCAGTGCGCGCATTCTGGCGCGGTGTCTGAACTGCGAGCAGGGGCCCACGCCGACGCCCTGCGGGGAGTGCCAGTCCTGCCGTGACCTCGCGCGGAACGGGCCGGGGTCGATCGACGTCATCGAGATCGACGCCGCCTCGCACGGTGGTGTGGACGACGCCCGTGACCTGCGGGAGAAGGCCTTCTTCGGGCCCGCCTCCAGCCGGTACAAGATCTACATCATCGACGAGGCCCACATGGTCACCTCGGCGGGCTTCAACGCGCTCCTGAAGGTGGTCGAGGAGCCGCCGGAGCACCTCAAGTTCATCTTCGCCACGACCGAGCCCGAGAAGGTCATCGGGACGATCCGGTCCCGTACGCACCACTACCCCTTCCGCCTCGTGCCCCCCGGCACCCTGCGGGAGTACCTGGGCGAGGTCTGCGGGCGCGAGGGCACCCCCGTCGAGGACGGCGTGCTGCCGCTCGTCGTGCGCGCCGGTGCCGGTTCCGTGCGTGACTCGATGTCCGTCATGGACCAGCTCCTCGCCGGAGCCGCCGACGACGGTGTGACGTACGCCATGGCCACGTCCCTGCTCGGCTACACGGACGGGTCGCTGCTCGACGCGGTCGTGGAGGCCTTCGCGGCAGGCGACGGCGCCGCCGCGTTCGAGGTCGTCGACACGGTGATCGAGGGCGGCAACGATCCCCGCCGCTTCGTCGCCGACCTTCTGGAGCGGCTGCGCGACCTGGTGATCCTGGCCGCCGTGCCGGACGCCGCCGAGAAGGGGCTCATCGACGCCCCGGTCGACGTGATCGAGCGCATGCAGGCGCAGGCGTCCGTGTTCGGTGCCGCCGAGCTCAGCAGGGCCGCCGACCTCGTCAACACCGGTCTCACCGAGATGCGGGGCGCCACCTCGCCCAGGCTCCAGCTGGAGCTGATCTGCGCGCGCGTGCTGCTGCCCGCCGCCTTCGACGACGAGCGTTCCGTCCAGGCGCGCCTGGACCGGCTGGAGCGCGGTGCGGCCGCCGCGCCCGCGCCCGTCTTCACGCCCGGACCGCCCGCGACTGCCATGGCGTACGTCCCCGGGCCCGAGGCCCACACCCCGATGGCCCCGCCCCCGCCGGCCCCCGCGGCCCCGCCCGTACAGGCTCCCCCGCAGGCGGCACCGGCCCCCGTACAGGCGCAGGCTCCCGCACCCGCCCCCGTGCAAGCGCAGGCTCCCGCACCCGCACCCGCCCCCGTGCAAGCGCAGGAGCCCGCTCCCGCCGCGCCCCGGCCCGGTGCCTGGCCCGGCGCCGCGACTCCCGGCGGCGGCGCACCGGGCGCGTGGCCCGGCGCGTCCGCCCCGGCGGCCCCGGCTCCGGCCACCCCCGCCCCCGCCCCCGTACAAGCTCCGCCGCAGGCCCCCGCGCCCGCTCCGGTCGCCTCGGGCGGCGGCGACACCGCGCAGGTGCGGAACCTCTGGCCGCAGATCCTCGACGCCGTGAAGAACCGGCGCCGCTTCACCTGGATCCTGCTCAGCCAGAACGCGCAGGTCGCGGGCTTCGACGGGACGACCCTCCAGCTCGGCTTCCTCAACGCCGGCGCCCGCGACAACTTCGCGAGCAGCGGCAGCGAGGAGGTCCTGAAGCAGGCCCTCGCCGAGCAGTTCAACGTGAACTGGAGGGTCGAGGCGATCATCGACCCCTCGGGCGGCGCCTCGCCGCCGCCCGCTGCCACCGGTTTCGGCGGCTCGGGCGGAACCGGAGGCTTCGGCCGTCCGGCCGCCCCCGCCCCCGCGCCGGCCTTCCAGCAGGCCCCGCCGCCCGCCCCCGTACAGCCGCAGACGCAGTCCCCGCCCGCCTTCCCGCAGGCGTCCGCCCCCGCCCCGGCGCAGGCTCCCGCGCCCGCGTACACGCCGCCCGCGCCGCAGCCCGTGGCGCCCGAGGACGACGTGCCCGAGGAGGACGATCCGGACCTCGTCGACTCCGCCCTCTCCGGGCACGACCTGATCGTGCGCGAGCTCGGAGCCACCGTTGTGGAGGAATACACGAACGAGTAGGGGCGTCTCGTTCAGTGGCCCGCACAAGGGGCATCCCGGCCAGCGGGCTACTCTGGCTGGCGTGAAGGTCCTCGTCATCGGCGGCGGCGCCCGCGAACACGCCCTGTGCCGCTCTCTCTCCCTCGATCCCGACGTCACCGCTCTGCACTGCGCGCCCGGCAACGCCGGAATCGCGGAGGTCGCCGAGCTGCACCCCGTCGACCAGCTGGACGGCGACGCCGTCGCGCGCCTCGCCACCGAGCTCGGCGCCGGCCTGGTCGTCGTCGGCCCGGAGGCTCCGCTCGTCGCCGGTGTAGCCGACGCCGTCCGCGCGGCCGGCATCCCCGTCTTCGGCCCGTCGCGGGAAGCGGCGGAGCTGGAGGGCTCCAAGGCGTTCGCCAAGGACGTCATGGCCGGCGCCGGCGTGCCCACAGCCCGCAGCTACGTCTGCACGACCCCCGAGGAGATCGACGAGGCGCTCGACGCCTTCGGCGCTCCGTACGTCGTGAAGGACGACGGCCTCGCCGCCGGCAAGGGCGTCGTCGTCACCGACGACCTCGCGCAGGCACGGGCCCACGCGCTCGCGTGCGACCGCGTGGTCATCGAGGAGTTCCTCGACGGCCCCGAGGTCTCCCTCTTCGCCATCACCGACGGCACCACCGTCCTCCCGCTCCAGCCCGCGCAGGACTTCAAGCGCGCGCTCGACGGCGACGAAGGCCCGAACACCGGCGGCATGGGCGCGTACTCGCCGCTGCCCTGGGCCGAGCCGAAGCTGGTCGAGGAGGTCCTCGCGACCGTCCTCCAGCCGACCGTCGACGAGCTGCGCCGCCGTGGCACGCCGTTCTCGGGTCTGCTGTACGCGGGTCTGGCGATGACCAGCCGCGGCGTACGGGTCATCGAGTTCAACGCGCGCTTCGGCGACCCGGAGACCCAGGTCGTCCTGGCCCGGCTCCGCACCCCGCTGGCGGGCGTCCTGCTGAACGCCGCCAACGGCACCCTGGACGACCAGGCGCCGCTGAGCTGGAGCGACGACGCCGCGGTCACCGTGGTCATCGCCTCGCACAACTACCCGGAGACCCCGCGTACGGGCGACCCGATCGAGGGCCTCGGCGAGGTCGCCGAGAAGGACGCCCCGCTCGCGTACGTGCTGCACGCCGGGACCAAGCGGGACGGCGACGCGATCGTGAGCGCGGGCGGCCGCGTCCTTTCGGTCACCGCGACCGGAACGGACCTGGCGCAGGCCCGCGAGCGTGCCTACGCGGCGGTCGGCCGTATCCGCCTTGACGGCTCCCAGCACCGTACGGACATCGCGCGGAAGGCCGCTGAAGCCTGACCCGGCGCTGGATTTTCCGCGCGGCCGTGCGGTGAACCGTACGGCCGCGCGAAATCCATCACCTTTGCCCAAAGCCATACCTTCGAGTGACGGCTGGGCCATCCGGATGACGTCCGCCGAACCCCCAACTAGGGTGCGGCGAAGGCGTTCCGGCACTTGGCCCACCGGCATTGCGATGTCAGTGGCGGGTGCCACAGTGGGGGAGTGAGCAACACCGCCACAGGCAGTCCCGACGTGGGCAGGAGGGGGTGATGTACGGCGTGTCCGGTACCGGTTCCGTTGTGGGCGAGGAGTGGGGAGCGCGCGCCGCGCGCTCCCGGGCCCTCGCCGTTCTCCGGGTCCGCGGCAGGGCGCTGGGCCTCGCGGTCCTGCCCGCCGCCGTGGCCGTCGTCCTGTACGCGGGCGGGGTCACCGGCCACTTCACCGGCTCCGGCTGGGACACGGCCCGCTGGGTGGTGACCGTCCTCGCGGTCCTTGCCCTCCTTGCGGCCACGGCCGTCGCCCTCGTCGTCGCCCGGGCCCGTCCGGCCGCCACGCCGACGGTGGAGCTCTCCGAGACCGCCGCCCCCGATCTCTACCGGCTCGTCCGGGACCTGGCCGACCGGCTCGACGTACCGGCTCCCGCCGGGATAGCCCTGACCCCGGACTGCGACAGCTGGCTGGAGGACCGCACCCACCGGGCCCACCGCGCGCTGCGCACGCCGGGCAGCGGGGACGGCGAAGGTGCCCCGGTCCTCGTCATAGGTTCGCCCTTCCTGTGGTGGATGCGCGTCGGCGAGCTGCGGGCGGTCCTCGCCCCCGTCGTCGCCGGTACGGGCCCCGCCGCGCACCCCGACATAGCTGCCGCCCGCCGCTTCGTCCGGGGCCTGGACGCCGCCGTGGCCGTGCCCGGTACCCCTGGCCTCGACCCGGTCCGCCGACTCGGCGCGCACGGCGTCGGGCAGGTCGCCCGTGTCCTCCTCCGCGCCTGCCGCGGGCACGCCGCCGAGATGGAGCGCGGGGTCGCCGCCGCCGGCTCGGAGCGCGCCCAGGCCGTGGACTACGGCGTACGGATCGTCGCCCAGGAGCAGGTCGGCCTGGCGTACGCGGGCTGGGACCGGCTCCTGACCAGGGTCGCGCTGCCCGCCTGGCGCATGGGCCGCTGGCCCGCCAAGCTCGACGCCGGCGTGGTCTCCGCCCTGACCGAGCTCTCCCGCCGCGACCGGCTCGCGGACGGCTTCTCCTCCCGGCTCGGCGAGCGCCCCGCCTGCGACCTCCTGGAGGAGCCTGGCGCGGTCGACGAGGCCACCTCGCTGCTTGCCGCCCGCCTCTTCCACGGCGGCCCGGCCGAACCCGGCCCCGACTGGTCCCCGGTGGAGTGGAGTCAGTACCCGGAGGAGGTCGTCGACCGGAAGTGGCGCACCGACGCGGCCCGGCTGCACCAGGTCCTCGACGGCCTCGGCCTGGCGGACTCCGCGGCAGGGAGCGCGCGCGGTGAGGGTGTCGCCGACGGCCCGACCCTGACCCGGGTGATCGCCCACCTCTCCACGGAGCCGACGAAGCCCGCCGACGCCGACGGGGCAGTGCCCGAGGCAGCCGCCGACGAGCTCCCGCCCCCTGGGGACGGCGCCGACGATCACGCCGACGCCCACAGCACCGCCCACGACGTCCACAACACCGCCCACGACGTCCACAACACCGCCCACGACGTCCACAGCACCGCCCAAGACGCCCACGGCAGTCACCTCGACAACGACAGCGACGACGATGACGACGAAGAACCCGTCAACCCCGCCGCCGAGGTGCTCGCCGGCGCGCTCAGCGCGCTCCTCGCGCGCGAGGAGGCCGCCCGGGAGGAGCGCGTGGCCGCCACCGTCCTGACCGCCGAGGCGGCGGCCCGGAGCGCGGAGAAGGACGACCGGACCGGCACCCCACCCCCCGTGGTCGTCAGCGGCCCGGACGGGCCGCTGCCGCTCTTCCCGCTCCAGCCGCCCCGTTCCGGCCGCGACCTGCTCGCCGACCACGTCACCGCGATGGTCTGTTGCGCGGCCGTGGACACCGCCGAGGCCGCCCCCGGCCTCGACTGGCTCGACGGGCCCGCCCTCCTGGTCGGCGGCGAGCGGGCGGCGGACCTCGGCCCCCGTGTCCTCGCCCTCGTCGAGGACGGCGACCCGGAGCCGCTGCGGCTCTGGCTGGCCCGTACGGGAGTGCGCCCGGAGAAGCCCGTACGCCTGGTCTGAGGCCGCCCGGAGGCGCCCCGGAGATCACCCGTTTCGGAGCCTTGGCTTCCACTCTCGTCAATTCACGACGAACGGTGACGGAGTGCGTGCGTTATGTGATGTGCTGGAGACCGCCACTGACAGAGGCACGAACCAGGGGCCTGAACCAGGGGCCTGAATCAAGGCCTGAACCAGGGGCCTGAACCGGACGCCTGACCGGGCGCCTGATCCAGGGGCACGAGCCGAGGCAAGCACACAGGCACTGACCAGCCGACCCGGGGGAGTCGAGGGAGGGGCGCAGCATGGGGGCGGACCAGATCAGACGGTGGGAGTCGGGCGCGCTCGCGCACGCCGTCACCGATCCCTTCGGCCAGGGCCCGTTGCCCTGGTTGCGCGGTTCCGAGAACTACTTCGACGACACCGGCCAGGTGGTCCCCTGGTACGCGGACGAGATCCTGGCCCGGGGCGGCAGCGGCGGCCCGCGCACGGCCGACGACGTCCGGCGCCAGATCAAGGGTTTCGCGTCCGACGGCGCCGTGGCACCGGGCGAGTCGATCGACTTCCACATCACGGTGGACCCGCCGCAGCAGTTCTCGGTCGACGTCTACCGGATCGGTCACTACGGCGGCGACGGCGCCGCGAAGATCACCACGAGCCCGCGGCTCTCCGGGATCGTCCAGCCGGCCCCGCTGACCGCCGACCGCACGGTCTCCTGTCACCACTGGTGGCAGTCCTGGCGGCTGCAGGTCCCCAGCTACTGGTCGATCGGGGCGTACGTCGCCGTCCTCACCACCGCCGACGGCTACCGCTCGCACATCCCGTTCACGGTCCGCGACAACCACCCGGCCGATCTGCTCCTCGTCCTCCCGGACGTGACCTGGCAGGCGTACAACCTCTACCCGGAGGACGGCCACACCGGCGCCAGCCTCTACCACGCCTGGGACGAGGAGGGCCGGCTGCTCGGCGAGCAGGACGCCGCCGTCACCGTCTCCTTCGACCGCCCGTACGCGGGCGCGGGGCTGCCCCTCCACGTCGGGCACGCCTACGACTTCATCCGCTGGGCCGAGCGCTACGGATACGACCTGGCGTACGCCGAGACCCGCGACCTGCACGCGGGCCGGGTCGACCCGAGCCGCTACCGGGGGCTGGTCTTCCCGGGGCACGACGAGTACTGGTCGGCGCCGATGCGCAAGACCGTCGAACTCGCCCGTGACCAGGGCACGTCGCTGGTCTTCCTCTCCGCCAACACCATGTACTGGCAGGTGGAGCTGGGCCCTTCGCCGTCCGGGGTGCCGGACCGGCTCCTCACCTGCCGCAAGCGGCGCGGCCCCGGCCGCCCCGCGCTCTGGCGCGAGGTGGACCGGCCCGAGCAGCAGCTGCTCGGCATCCAGTACGCGGGCCGGGTGCCCGAACCGCACCCGCTGGTCGTACGGAACGCCGAGCACTGGCTCTGGGAGGCCACCGGCGCCGGCGACGGCGACGAGCTCCCCGGCCTGGTCGCCGGCGAGGCCGATCGCTATTTCCCGCGTACGGCGCTCCCCGAGCACCAGGGCCGCATCCTGCTCGCCCACTCGCCCTACCGGGACGGCGACGGGGCGGTGCGCCACCAGGAGACCTCGCTCTACCGGGCACCCTCGGGCGCCTGGGTCTTCGCCTCCGGCACCTTCGCCTGGTCTCCGGCGCTGGACCGGCCGGGCCATGTCGACGCCCGCGTCCAGCGCGCCACCGCGAACCTTCTGGACCGGATCTGCAAGAGGGACTGAGCGGGGGGTCACAGGGCCTGGCGGCCGAGGCCGCCCGGATGTGCGAGAGAATCGGACACGCTCCTGGATCAACCTACGCGGAGGAACCGTGTCCGGATTCGTAGAAAAGCCCGAGCCCGTCCAGGTCCCGGGCCTCACCCATCTCCACACGGGCAAGGTGCGCGACCTGTACCGGAACGAGGCCGGTGACCTCGTGATGGTGGCGAGCGACCGCATGTCCGCGTTCGACTGGGTGCTGCCCACCGAGATCCCCGACAAGGGCCGGGTCCTCACCCAGCTCTCCCTGTGGTGGTTCGACCGGCTCGCCGACCTGGTCCCGCACCACGTGCTCTCGACCGAGCTGCCGGCCGGCGCCCCCGCCGACTGGGCGGGCCGCACCACGGTCTGCAAGTCGCTGAACATGGTCCCGGTCGAGTGCGTGGCCCGCGGCTACCTCACCGGCTCCGGCCTCCTCGAGTACAACGAGTCCCGCACGGTCTGCGGCCTCGCGCTCCCCGAGGGCCTCAGTGACGGCTCCGAGCTGCCCGCCCCGATCTTCACCCCGGCCACCAAGGCCGCGGTCGGCGACCACGACGAGAACGTCTCGTACGAGGAGGTCGCCCGCCAGGTCGGCGCCGAGACGGCGGCGCTGCTGCGCCGGACGACCCTCGCCGTGTACGGCCGGGCCCGGGACATCGCCCGCGAGCGCGGGATCATCCTCGCGGACACCAAGTTCGAGTTCGGCTTCGACGGGGAGACGCTCGTCCTCGGCGACGAGGTGCTCACCCCGGACTCCTCCCGCTTCTGGCCGGCCGACCAGTGGGAGCCGGGCCGCGCCCAGCCCTCGTACGACAAGCAGTTCGTCCGCAACTGGCTGACCTCCCCGGCCTCCGGCTGGGACCGCAAGAGCGAGCAGCCCCCGCCGCCCCTCCCGCAGGAGATCGTGGACGCCACGAGCGCCAAGTACCTGGAGGCGTACGAGCTGCTGACCGGCAAGGCCTGGTCCGACAGCTTCTGATCCCGGGCCCCCGGCGTACGCGTCGGGGGCACGAGAAAGCCCCCGGTCGATTCGACCGGGGGCTTCTTCGTGGAGCGGACGACGAGATTCGAACTCGCGACCCTCACCTTGGCAAGGTGATGCTCTACCAACTGAGCCACGTCCGCATGCGCCGTAGCGCGGAGCCAACTATACCCAACCTTTCGCCTGTGCGAGACGCACTGCCGTATGACGGTTCTCGGCACCGAGTTTCGCGGCGGCCGAGGAGAGGTAGTTCCGGACGGTTCCGGGGGAGAGCGAGGCGCGTCGGGCGATCTCCGCGACGGGCGCCCCGTCGGCGGAGAATTCGAGCACCTCGGCCTCCCTCGCGGTCAGCGGGGAGTCCCCGGCGGCGATGGCGTCGGCCGCCAACTCCGGGTCCACGTAACGGTTTCCGGCGTGCACGGTACGGATGATCTCCGCGAGCCGCTGGGCGCTGACGGTCTTCGGAACGAAGCCGCGGACGCCGGCCGAGAGGGCCCGCTTGAGGTGCCCGGGACGACCGTGACCGGTCACGATCATGGTGCGACAGCCGGGGAGTTCGTCCCGCAGTGCTGTGGCGACCCTCACGCCGTCCGCGCCCGGCATCTGCAGATCGAGCACGGCGACATCGGGGCGATGGGCGCGGGCCATGGCGAGCGCCTCGGGCCCGGTCGCGGCCTCGGCGACGACGACGAGATCGTCCTCCAGACCGAGCAGCGCGGCGAGCGCACCACGGATCAGATGCTCGTCATCGGCGAGCAGCACACGCACGCGTACGGGCGCAGGTGCAGGTGCAGGTGCAGGTGCAGGTGCAGGCGCGAGCTCGGGCACAGCCACAGCCACAGCCTCCGGTGCAGGCTCAGGCTCAGGCGCGGGTACGGCCTCGGTCATCGGGTCACCCCCGTCCGCGACACGGGAATCCGGGCCGTCACCAGGAACGTACCGCCGTCCCCGTCCCCGTCCCCGCCCCCGGCCCCGTCCCCGCCCCCGTCCCCGCCCCCGGCCCCGTCCCCGCCCCCGGCCCCGTCCCCGGCCCCGTCCCCGGCCCCGGACCCGTCCCCGGACCCGCCCCCCGGCCCCGGCCCCGCCTCCAGCGTTCCGCCGACCGCCGCGAGCCGCTCCCGCAGCCCGACGAGCCCGGTTCCGGAAGCGGCATCGGCGCCCGCACCGCCACCCGCATCCGCCCGAACGCCGTCGTTCTCCACCGTCAGCAGCACCGTGTCCCCCTCCTCCCGCACGGCGATGGCGCAGCGCCGCGCGTCCCCGTGTCGCAGTACGTTCGTCGTGGTCTCGCGGACCACCCACCCGAGCGCCGCCTGGACCTCGTCGGGCAGATCGAGTCCCGGCCCCGGGGAGTAGACGGCGCAGTCGATCCCGGCCGCGTCGAGCACGCCCCGCGCGCCCTCCAGCTCCACCCGCAGGTTCGCCTCGCGGTAGCCGCGCACGACGTCCCGCACCTCCCGCTGGGACTCCTGCGCGATGCGCTGCACCTCGATCATCTGGTCGACGGCCTCGGGGCGTTCGCGCCGCGCGAGCTGGACGGCGAGCTCGCTCTTGAGGGCGATCACGGAGAGGTTCCGGCCGAGGATGTCGTGCAGGTCCCGCCCGAAGCGCAGCCGTTCCTCGGCGACCGCGAGCCGGGCCTGTACGTCGCGTGCCTCGCGCAGCTCGAAGACGACACCGAGCACCCAGAGCGAGAGGCGGACGGTGACGGCGAGCCAGCCGGTGATGAAGACGACGGTGGTCACGGACGTGAGGCTCTGTTCCGTGCCCCGGCCGGTGAGCGGGACGAGGACCAGGAGCACCCCGGCGAGCAGCGCCTGGTGCAGGGCGACGGTCCGGCCGGGAAGGATCAGGCAGTGCCCGGCGAGGAAGGGGGCGAGCGCCGCTCCGAGCATGCCCGGCAGCAGCCCGGTCAGGTCGGCGGTCGCCGACTCCAGGAGGACGGCCCCGGCGGTCGCGGCCCCGGCTGCCGCGGCGGGCAGCACCTCACGCGGCCGGAGTACGGTCCCGGGCTTCAGGTACGCGTCCATGGCGCGGCGCAGGAAGCGGTGACAGAGGACCCCGTTGGCGAGGTTGAGCAGCGGGGCGACGACGACGAGGAGGAGCGGGGCCTCGTCCCGGATCGGCCGGATCAGCAGCAGGAGGCCGAGGACGAAGACGGCGGACCACAGCAGCATGTACGCGGTGACGCGGGTGTAGAGGTCGACCTTGGCCAGGCCGCTCCGGCCGCTCCAGCTCTTCACGGGCGCAGGTCCGTCCTCTCGGTCGCGCGCCGGGTCCCTCAGCGCCGGGGCTCCCAGCGGAACCACCGCTGGACAGCAAACACCGAGACCGCGGTCCAGGCCACTGCGGCCGTTGCCGCGCCCAGCAGGTCTCCCGCCGCCACGCCGCCCGTCCAGCCTGCGCGTACGAGCGTCATGACCCCTGTCAGCGGCAGCAGTTCGCAGACGGACGCGAGCCACTCGGGAAGCATGGAGAGGGGGACGAAGAGTCCGGAGCCGATGGACGAGAGCAGGACCAGCGGCAGGGCGGTGAGCTGGGCGCTCTCGGGGGTGCGGGTGACGGCCGAGGTGGCCGCGGCGACGGTGGTGAGCAGGACGATGCCGAGGACGACGCCGGCGAGGAGCAGTTCGGGCCGGGCGGGTACGGGCAGGTCGAGGACGGCGATGCCGCCGATCGTCAGGACGGTGCACTGGGCGAGGGCGAGCGTGGCGGCCGGCAGTGAGATCCCGGTCAGGATCTCGGGGTCGGTCGGCTCTCCCGTACGCAGCCGCTTGAGGACGAGGGCTTCGCGGCGGGCGACGAAGGCGGCGACGAGGTTGCTGTAGACCCCCATGAGGAGGGCCATGCCGATGGCGCCGGTCACGGCGACCTCGGCGATGCTCGTGCCGGCCTCGCCGAGGTCGACGCTCCGGAGGGAGCTGCGGACCGCCTCCACCATGAGGAGGGGGACGAGGAGGGCGCCGAAGAGCGCGGTGCGGTTGCGCACGAGCAGCGTCAGCTCGGCACGCCCGAGCGCGAGGAGCCGTGTACGGGACGCGAGGAGCCGCGTACGGGAGGGGAGCTGGGCGAGGGAGCTCATCGAGCGGCCTCCGGTTCCGGGGTCCGGGCGTCCGTCACGGTGTCCGCGGCGGCGGCGATGTCGAGGAAGGCCTCTTCGAGCGAGGCGGAGCGGGCGTCGAGCGCGTCGAGCCGTACGCCCTCGTCCCGGGCCCAGCCGAGCAGCGCGGCGAGGTCGTCCTGGAGGGATTCGGTACGGATCTCCACCCGCCCGTCGTCCTCGGCGGCCCGCAGGTGCAGCGGGAGACGGGCGGCGGGGACGCCGGCGGGGAGGGTGAAGCGGATACGGGCGGGCCGGGCGGCGGTGACCTCGGCCGGGGTGCCGGAGAGGACGATCTGCCCGCGGTGCATGATCGCGAGCCGGTCGGCCAGGGTCTCCGCCTCCTCCAGGTAGTGGGTGGTGAGCAGCACGGTGGTGCCGCCGTCGCGGAGGGCGCGGACGAGTTCCCACGTGTCGCGGCGGCCTTCGGCGTCGAGGCCGGTGGTGGGTTCGTCGAGGAAGAGGACCTCGGGGCGGCCGAGGAGCGCGAGGGCGAGGTCGAGCCGGCGTCGTTCGCCGCCGGACAGCTGCTTGACCCGCACGTCTTCGCGGCCGGTGAGCCCGGTGGCGCCGAGCGCTTCGCCGGCGGGCCGGGTGTGGGTGGTGCACCCTGCCCACATCCGTACGGTTTCGGCCACGGTCAGTTCGGAGGGGAAGCCGCCTTCCTGGAGCATCACGCCGATGCGGGGGCGGACGGCGGCCCGTTCGCGGAACGGGTCGTGGCCGAGGACGCGGGCGGTGCCGGCGCTGGGGGCGGCGAGCCCCTCGAGGAGTTCGACGGTGGAGGTCTTCCCGGCGCCGTTGGTGCCGAGGAGGGCGAAGATCTCGCCGCGCGGGACGGTGAAGGAGATGCCGCGTACGGCCTCGAAGTCGCCCGAGTAGCCGCGGCGGAGGCCTTCCGCCTCGATCGCGTGGGTCGCGTTGGTCATGTGTCCAGGCTTCCGGCGGCGGGGGCCGTCCGGCAGTGCGCGCTGTCACCACCCGCTTCTGACAAATGTCATGGAGAGGCGCGCAGATACAGAGGGAGACGCCTGGATCGCGCAGATGCAGAAGGAGACGCAGATACGGAAGGAGACGCGGAGACAGAGGGAGCCGCAGAGACAGAAGGCGGACACGACGAAGGCCCCGGTTCCAGAGAACCGGGGCCTTCGATCTGGAGCGGACGACGAGATTCGAACTCGCGACCCTCACCTTGGCAAGGTGATGCTCTACCAACTGAGCCACGTCCGCATTGCTGCCGCTCAGCTCTCACTGGGCGGTGCGAGCACCACTCTACCCGATGCACCGGAGTGCTTCGGTCTTGCGATGCAGAGCGGGTGACAGGAATTGCACACTGCGCCTTCCCCCTGGAAGGGGGATGTTCTACTACTGAACTACACCCGCACGCTGCGTGAGGGTGGGGCTTTGCGGCCTCGCCCCTCGGCGTGTTCCAGACTTTAGCGGATCATGGGGGGTGCAATGCAAATCGGCTCCGTGTCGGCGCGGAGCGACCGGCTCCGTCCGCCCCTGCCCCGCCCTGCCGAGGGCAGGGCCCGCCCCGCTCAACTCGCGGCGCGGAAGGCCTCGTAGACCCGCTTCGGGATGCGACCGCGAGCGGGCACCTCCATCTTGTTGGACTGCGCCCAGGCGCGGACCGCCGCCGGGTCGGGGGCGAGGGAGGTGTGGGTGTACGTCTCCAGAGAGGGGCTCCGGTCGGCCACGGCCCTCGCCGGCAGCTTGCGCCCGGCGGCGAGGTACGGGGCGAGAGCCTTGCGGAGTTTCTTTGCATTGGCAGCATTCAGGTCGATCTCGTACATCTTCCCGTCGAGTCCGAACGCGACCGTTTCAGCTGCTTCTCCGCCGTCCATGTCGTCGGAGATTGTGACCACCACACGCTGCGCCACGGATATCGGTCCTTTCCTGCGGTCGGCGCCGCAGAGGGGGCGCTTGTGACGCCTCTGACGTGCGGCGATGCCGACCGTACGGCTGTGCCCGGACAATGCTGCTTTCTTCTCGATTCCTTTGTACAGCGGTGGGCGTCGCATTGTGAAGCCCTGGCAATTGTTTCAGCGTGTCCCGGTGCAATGAGGTCCGCAATATTTCACTCGAATTTTGCGTGGGTGTGCTCGGGCGGGGGCATGGGGTGTGTTCGCTGGTGGAGCGCCGCTGTGGCCTGGCTTTTGGAGGATCCTTCAGATCTCTACCCGCGTAGAATTTGGAGACAGGTACGCTGAGGGAACCGCCCACGCAACACACCACCGGGAGTGCCAGTGGCACGCGTCGTAGTCGACGTCATGCTCAAGCCGGAGATCCTCGACCCTCAGGGGCAGGCGGTGCAGCGTGCACTGCCCCGCCTGGGATTCGCCGGAATCGCCGACGTCCGTCAGGGGAAGCGTTTCGAGCTGGAGGTGGAGGGACCGGTCGACGAGGCCGCCCTCGCCCGCATCCATGAGATGGCCGAAACCTTCCTTGCCAACACCGTGATCGAAGACTTCATCGTGAAGGTGGAATCGTGACCGCACGCATCGGCGTCGTCACGTTCCCCGGAACGCTCGACGACCAGGACGCGCTGCGTGCCGCCCGCCTCGCGGGCGCCGAACCCGTATCGCTCTGGCACCGCGACAAGGACCTCAAGCAGGTCGACGCCGTGGTCCTGGCCGGCGGTTTCTCCTACGGCGACTACCTGCGGGCCGGAGCCATCTCCCGCTTCTCGCCGGTGATGGAGACGATCATCGAGCAGGCGAAGGCGGGCATGCCGGTCCTCGGTATCTGCAACGGCTTCCAGATCCTCACCGAGGCGCATCTGCTGCCGGGCGCGATGCTGCGCAACAACCACCTCCACTTCATCTGCCGCGACCAGAAGCTGCGGGTGGAGAACGCGGAGACCGCCTGGACCTCGGACTACACCGAGGGTCAGGAGATCGAGGTCCCGCTCAAGAACATGGACGGCCGGTACGTCGCCGACGAGCGCGTGCTCGACGAGCTGGAGGCCGAGGGGCGGGTCGCCTTCCGCTACCTGGACGTCAACCCCAACGGCTCGCTGCGTGACATCGCGGGCATCACCAACGCCGCGGGCAACGTGGTCGGCCTCATGCCGCACCCCGAGCACGCCGTCGAGCCGCTCGTCGGTACGGGCAAGACGGACGGCCTCGGTTTCTTCACCTCGATCCTCAAGAAGCTGGTCAACGCCTGATGAGCCTCGACACCGTCAAGCACGCGAGCGAGACGCCGGACAGCGAGCAGCCCTGGAAGGAGCTCGGCCTCAAGGAGGACGAGTACGCGCGCATCCGCGAGATCCTCGGCCGCCGTCCCACCGGCGCCGAGCTCGCCATGTACTCCGTCATGTGGTCCGAGCACTGCTCCTACAAGAGCAGCAAGGTCCACCTGAAGCAGTTCGGCGAGAAGGTCCCCGAGAACGACGCCATGCTCGTCGGCATCGGTGAGAACGCGGGCGTCGTCGACGTCGGCCAGGGGTACGCGGTCACCTTCAAGGTCGAGTCGCACAACCACCCCTCGTACATCGAGCCCTACCAGGGCGCGGCCACCGGCATCGGCGGCATCGTCCGCGACATCCTCGCCATGGGTGCCCGCCCGGTCGCGGTCGTCGACCCGCTCCGCTTCGGCGCGGCCGACCACCCCGACACCAAGCGCGTGCTGCCCGGTGTCGTCGCCGGCATCGGCGGCTACGGCAACTGCCTCGGCCTGCCGAACATCGGCGGCGAGGTCGTCTTCGACGAGTGCTACCAGGGCAACCCGCTGGTCAACGCCGGCTGCATCGGCGTGATGAAGCACGAGGACATCCACCTCGCCCAGGCCTCCGGCCCCGGCAACAAGGTGATCCTGTACGGCGCCCGCACGGGTGGCGACGGCATCGGCGGCGTCTCGGTCCTCGCGTCCGAGACCTTCGACGACACCAAGCCCACCAAGCGCCCCGCCGTCCAGGTCGGCGACCCCTTCCAGGAGAAGCTCCTCATCGAGTGCACCCTGGAGATCTTCAAGGAGAAGCTGGTCGCGGGCATCCAGGACCTCGGCGGCGCCGGGCTCTCCTGCGCCACGTCCGAGCTGGCCTCCGCCGGTTCCGGCGGCATGCGCGTCGAGCTCGACCGGGTCCACCTGCGTGACGCGACCCTCTCGCCCGAGGAAATCCTCATGAGCGAGTCGCAGGAGCGCATGTGCGCGATCGTCGAGCCGGAGCACGTCGAGCGCTTCCTGGAGATCTGCGAGAAGTGGGACGTCATCGCCACCGTCATCGGTGAGGTGACCGAGGGCGAGCGCCTGGAGATCTTCTGGCACGGCGAGCAGATCGTCGACGTGCCGCCGCGCTCCGTCGCCCACGAGGGTCCGACCTACCACCGGCCGTTCGCGCGCCCGGAGTGGCAGGACGCGCTCCAGGCCGACGACGCCGGCAAGCTGCCCCGGCCGCAGACGGGCGAGGAGCTGAAGGACCAGGTCCTGAAGCTGGTCTCCTCCCCGAACCAGGCGTCGAAGTCCTGGATCACGGACCAGTACGACCGGTTCGTGCAGGGCAACACGGTCCTGGCGCAGCCCGAGGACGCGGGCATGGTCCGTATCGACGAGGAGACCAACCTCGGCGTGGCCATGGCGACCGACGGCAACGGCCGGTACGCGAAGCTCGACCCGTACACGGGTGCGCAGCTCGCGCTCGCGGAGGCGTACCGCAATGTCGCCGCCTCCGGCGCGAAGCCGCTGGCGATCTCGGACTGCCTGAACTTCGGTTCGCCCGAGGACCCGGCCGTGATGTGGCAGTTCGCCGAGGCCACCCGTGGTCTCGCGGACGGCTGCCTTCAGCTCGGCACCCCGGTGACCGGCGGCAACGTCTCCCTGTACAACCAGACCGGTGAGGTCGCGATCCACCCGACGCCGGTCGTGGCCGTGCTCGGTGTGATCGACGACGTGAACCGGCGTACGCCGATCGCCTTCGCGGAAGAGGGCCAGCTCCTCTACCTGCTCGGCGACACGCGTGAGGAGTTCGGCGGCTCGGCCTGGTCCGAGGTCATCCACCAGCACCTCGGCGGTCTGCCGCCGGCCGTGGACCTCGACCGGGAGAAGCTGCTCGGCGAGATCCTGATCTCGGCCTCGCGCGACGGCATGATCGACGCCGCGCACGACCTGTCCGACGGTGGTCTCGTCCAGGCGGTCGTCGAGTCCTGCCTGCGCGGCGGGAACGGCGCGCGCCTGGTCGTCCCGGAGGGCCTGGACGCCTTCACGTTCCTCTTCAGCGAGTCGGCCGGCCGTGCGGTCGTCGCCGTCCCGCGCAGCGAGGAGCTCCGCTTCACCGACATGTGCGGTGCGCGGGGTCTGCCGGCGGCCCGGATCGGTGTCGTCGACGGAGACGCGGTCGACGTCCAGGGCGAGTTCGCGCTCTCCCTGACGGAGCTGCGCACGGCGCACGAGGCGACGATCCCGGCCCTGCTGGCCTGACGTCCAGTCTCAGGGAAGCCCCCGTCCGGCCTTCGGGTCCGGGCGGGGGCTTTCTCGTTCCCTGCTTGCGAGAGATTACGTAATTACGTAATCTCGACGGTATGGAGCTGGAAGAGCGGGTCGCCGCGCTGGAACGACGTATGGCGGCCCTCGAAGGCGCTGAGCGCCCCGCACCCGAGGTCGTCGATGCCACCTTCTGGGCCCTCGAAGGGCTCAAGGCGGAACTCGCGGAGGCCGGCGAGCAGGGCGAGGACGGCGCGGTCCTCTTCACCGGATCGGTCCGACTGCCGACCCACGAGCGGTACGAGTGGCAGTTCGGCGCCTTCACCGAGCGGCTGCTCGACGAGGACTGGACCGAGATCGCCGAGTCCTTCGCCGCGCTCGGCCAGCCCGTACGGCTCCGCCTGCTGCGGGAGATCCTCGGCGGCCGGCGCACGGCCGCCGAGCTGGCGGAGCTCGAAGAGATCGGCACGACCGGCCAGATCTACCACCACCTGCGCCAGCTGACCGGCGCGGGCTGGCTCAAGACCGTCGGACGCGGTCGCTACGAGGTCCCGGGAGCCCGCGTCGTCCCGCTTCTGGTGGCCCTGACCGCGGCCCGTCCGTAACCACGATCGTTCAGGGGGGATCCGGATGTCCTCGCGCTCATCAGCGGTGGTCCTCCACCGCGTGCTCTGGCTGGTGTTCATCGTCCAGGCCATCGCCTCGCTCGTGGTCGAGCCGCCGTACCCGTACTGGGCGGGCTGGCTGCCGGCGATCGCCGCGATGATCCTCGGTGTCGGCCTCTCCCGGACCGCCCGCAACCGGGTCAAGGGCACTCCCCGTGACACGGTCGAGGTGGATCCGCCGGTCACCGGCCGCTGGTCGGCGCTCAACAGCCCGGCGGACCGGACTCCCAGCCACGGCACGCACCAGCTGGGCCAGACGTACGCCATCGACATCGTGCGGGAGGACGAGTCGTGCCCCCGCCCGGCCTTCGCGTGGCTGTGGCCGGTGTTCCGGCGGAACGAGGACTTCCCGGCCTTCGACGCGCCGCTGCTCGCGATCGCCGACGCGACCGTCGTGCACGCCGAGGACGGACAGCGCGACCACCTCAGCCGCAACTCGCTGCTCGGCATCATCTATCTGATGCTGGTCGAGTCCAGTGCCCGGGGCCTCGGGGGAGCCCGCCGGGTCACCGGGAACCACCTCGTCCTCGAACTCGGCGACGGCACGTACGCGATGTACGCGCACCTGAAGCGCGGCTCGCTCGCCGTCCGCGCGGGCGACCGGGTCGCGGCCGGCCAGGAACTCGCCCGGTGCGGGAACTCCGGCAACTCCACCGAGCCGCACGTCCACTTCCAGCTGATGGACGGCCCGGACCTGGACACGGCGCGGGGTGTGCCGTTCACCTGGCGCGGTGTCGGCGTACCGAAGAACGGCGAGACGTTCGTCGCGGGAAGCTCGGCCTACACGTCCTGACCCCAGAAGGCGTCGGACTCGTCGATGTCCTCGACGCACTCGTCGATGTCGCTGATCTTGCCGCCGACGATGGTGAAGAAGAGCCCGCCGTGCATCTCGATTCCCCGGTCGCCCCGGTCGCCGTGGGCCTTGTGCGCCGCGATGGCGTGACCTCGGCCGTCCACGGAGACGCTCTGCAGCTCGACCCGGAACGTGCCCTGGGTGAGCTCGCCGAGCTGTCCGTAGTAGGCGAGAACCTCGTCCACGCCCTTGTGGTGCCCGGACAGCCGGCTGGTGCCCGGCACATGGTGGGTGCAGTCCGAGGTCAGCAGCGACCGCATGGTGTCCATGTCTCCCTGGACGAACGCTTCGTAGCCCCGGCGAACCAAGGCGGCGTCAGGATGCTCAGCCATGGCCGATCGACTCCTCTTGTACGGGTGGGTGAGCGGGCGGCCCTTCCCTTCCAGTCTCCGACTACCCTCGCCCCCATGCCACCGGCCAAGAAGCGCACCCGCCGCTATGACTCCGCCAAGACCAGGGCCGCCGTGCTCGCCCAGTTCACACACGTACGGGAGGCGGTCGCGGCGCTCACGCCCGAGCAGCTCGACGGGCCGACCCGGCTGGGGGAGTGGACGGTACGGGACCTGGCGGCGCACCTCGCGTGGATGGTCGACTCGGTGCCGCAGCTCCTGGCCGCGCCGGAGCGGGTGGGGCAGGACCGGCTCGCACTGCTCGACTGGCCGTTCGTGACGGCCGGAGCCGCCGAGCGGATCGACGAGCACACCCGGGGCATCGACGCCTCCGACGTGCCGGGGCTCTACGCGCGCGTGGCGGACGATTACGAGCGGGCGCTGGACGTCGCCTCCGACGAGCGGCTCCTGCCGGTGAGCTTCGGCGCGATGACCGTCGGCGACTTCCTCGTCACCCGGACCGTCGAGCTCGTCGTCCACACCGACGACCTGAACGCGGCGACCGGCGGCGGCATCCCGTACGACCGGCAGGCCCTCGCGGCCTGCACCCGGCTGCTCGCCGACGCGCTCGCGGCGAAGGCCCCGGGCGGTGCGGTCGAGGTGCGGGTCCCGCCGTACGCGGTGGTGCAGTGCGTGGAGGGCCCCCGGCACACCCGGGGTACCCCGCCCAACGTGGTCGAGACGGACCCGCTGACCTGGATCAGGCTCGCGACCGGGCGGGCGGAGTGGGCGACGGAGCTGGACGAGGCCCGTGTCGGCGCGAGCGGCGAACGCGCGGACCTGAAGGACCTCCTGCCCCTGATGGGCTGATCCGTACGCGGGCCCATCCGTACGCGGGCCCATCCGTACGCGGGCCCATCCGTACGCGGGCCCATCCGTACGCGGGCCCATCCGTGCGAGGGCTGACCCGTACGGGGGCTGATCCGTGCGAGGGCTGATCCGTACGGGGGCTCATCCGCACGAGGTCTGATCCGTACGGGGGCGGGGGCGGAACCGACTTCCGTCCCCGCCCGTCCCACCGCCATGCAGACGCAGACGCCGCGCACCCTCGCCGCCGCCGCCCTGGTCCTCCTCCTCGCCGCCTGCGGCACGGAGGGAGGCACGGGAGCGGGCTCCGGATCCGGAACCGGTACGGGCTCCGGATCCGACACCGTCTCCCCCGACCTGCCCGTCGCCGGTACCCACTGGACGATCGGCGCCGTCACGGTCGACGGGCGCCGGTCCGTCGCCCCGGACGGCGCCCGGGTCGAGTTCGGCGCGGACGGCCGTGCCCGGGGGAACAGCGGCTGCAACACCTTCGGCGCGACCGTCGCCGTGAAGGGGGACACCCTCACCGTCTCCCCGCAGGAGATCACCGAGATCGGCTGCCCCGAGGACCGGCAGCGCTTCGAGGCGGAGCTGGTCAAGGCCTTCAGTGGCGTGCTCAAGGGGAAGCAGGAGAAGGGCGACGCCCTCACCCTGACCTCCCTGGACGGCCGCAACGGCCTGGAGCTGACCGCCGAGGCGGACCTTCCGCTGCGCGGCACCACCTGGAAGATCGACGGGCTGATCTCGGGGGACACCGCGTCCTCCCTGCCCGCCGGCAGCGGGGAAAAGGCCCGTCTCGTCCTCGGCGCGGACGGCCGGGTCTCCGGAAACCTGGGCTGCAACAACTTCTCCGCGACCGCCCGGGTCGAGGGGAAGACGCTCACGATCGAGGGCCCGGCGGCGACCACCCGGATGATGTGCACGAGCCCGCAGATGCAGCTGGAGACCAAGCTGTACGAGCTCCTCGACGGTCCGCTCACCTACCGCCTGGACCACCGGACGCTGACCCTCGTGAACGCCGCGGGCGAGGGCCTGGGCGCCACGGCGGCCGCCGGGACGACTGGCTGAACCTCCGACGGAGCAGCCGGAACGGACGGCCAAGAAGCCCCGGCGTCCCGGTGAACGGACCTTCCCGAGGTGCACTCCGTCACATCGCGGAGAGGCTCACGGCCTGGTACGAGCGTCCGCTCGGGAAGGCCGTGGAGCCGGAATCCCTTCCGGCGCCTGCTTCGTAGCCCTCTCCAAGCCGGAGATGATCATTTCGTGCGATCGCACGAGCGCGCCGACCCCGGATTTCCTCAATTCGGACCAGTGGTCGAGCCCGTCTACACTCGGAAACGTGCCACGTGGTGACGGTCGACTCAATCACGACTTGCTCCCCGGAGAGAAAGGCCCCCAGGACGCTTGTGGCGTCTTCGGTGTCTGGGCTCCGGGTGAAGAGGTCGCAAAGCTCACGTACTTCGGGCTCTACGCCCTCCAGCATCGGGGCCAGGAATCCGCGGGTATCGCGGTCAGCAACGGCTCCCAGATCCTCGTCTTCAAGGACATGGGGCTTGTCTCCCAGGTCTTCGACGAGACCTCTCTCGGTTCCCTCCAAGGTCATATCGCGGTCGGTCACGCCCGCTACTCGACCACCGGGGCCTCCGTGTGGGAGAACGCGCAGCCGACGTTCCGGGCAACCGCCCACGGCTCGATCGCGCTCGGCCACAACGGCAACCTGGTGAACACGGCGCAGCTCGCCGAGATGGTCGCGGACCTGCCCAAGAAGGAAGGCCGCTCGACCCGAGTGGCTGCCACCAACGACACCGACCTGCTCACGGCGCTCCTCGCCGCCCAGGTCGACGAGGACGGCACGCCGCTCACCATCGAGCAGGCCGCCGCGAAGATCCTCCCCGATGTCCGGGGCGCCTTCTCCCTCGTCTTCATGGACGAGCACACGCTCTACGCGGCCCGTGACCCGCAGGGCATCCGCCCGCTGGTCCTCGGCCGCCTGGAGCGTGGCTGGGTGGTCGCGTCGGAGTCCGCCGCCCTCGACATCTGCGGCGCCAGCTACGTCCGCGAGGTCGAGCCGGGCGAGCTGATCGCGATCGACGAGAACGGCATGCGTACCTCGCGATTCGCGGAAGCGAAGCCCAAGGGCTGTGTCTTCGAGTACGTGTACCTGGCTCGCCCCGACACCGACATCGCCGGACGGAACGTCTACCTCTCCCGTGTGGAGATGGGCCGCCGTCTCGCGAAGGAGGCGCCGGTCGAGGCCGACCTGGTGATAGCGACTCCGGAGTCCGGCACGCCGGCCGCCATCGGCTACGCCGAGGCCTCGGGCATCCCGTTCGGCGCGGGCCTGGTGAAGAACGCCTATGTCGGGCGCACCTTCATCCAGCCCTCCCAGACCATCCGCCAGCTGGGCATCCGGCTGAAGCTGAACCCGCTCAAGGAAGTCATCAAGGGCAAGCGCCTGGTGGTCGTCGACGACTCGATCGTCCGCGGCAACACCCAGCGCGCGCTCGTCCGGATGCTCCGCGAGGCCGGCGCGGCCGAGATCCACATCCGGATCTCCTCGCCGCCGGTGAAGTGGCCCTGCTTCTTCGGCATCGACTTCGCCACCCGCGCGGAGCTGATCGCCAACGGCATGTCGATCGACGAGATCGGCAAGTCGCTCGGTGCGGACTCGCTCTCGTACATCTCCCTGGAGGGGATGATCGAGGCGACCACGATCCAGAAGCCGAACCTCTGCCGTGCCTGCTTCGACGGCGTGTACCCGATGGAGCTCCCGGACCCCGAACTCCTCGGCAAGCAGCTCCTGGAGACCGAGCTGGCCGCTGGTCCGGCCGCCACCGCGGCCTCCGACGCCCTGCGCCGCCCGTAAGACCCCGCTGCACACCCCGCAGTACGACACGAAAGTTCTTCAGCATGTCTGAGTCCACCAGTGCCGGAAGCGGCGCCAGCTACGCGAGCGCGGGCGTCGACATCGAAGCGGGCGACCGCGCCGTCGACCTCATGAAGGAGTGGGTGAAGAAGACGCAGCGCCCCGAGGTCCTCGGCGGCCTCGGCGGTTTCGCCGGCCTCTTCGACGCCTCCGCCCTCAAGCGTTACGAGCGTCCGCTGCTCGCCTCCGCCACCGACGGTGTCGGGACGAAGGTCGACATCGCCCGCCAGATGGGCGTGTACGACACGATCGGCCACGACCTGGTCGCGATGGTCATGGACGACATCGTCGTCTGCGGCGCCGAGCCGCTCTTCATGACCGACTACATCTGTGTCGGCAAGGTGCACCCGGAGCGGGTCGCCGCCATCGTCAAGGGCATCGCCGAGGGCTGTGTCCTGGCCGGCTGCGCCCTGGTCGGCGGCGAGACGGCGGAGCACCCGGGCCTCCTCGGCCCGGACGACTTCGACGTCGCCGGCGCCGGCACGGGCGTCGTGGAGCACGACCGGCTGCTCGGCGCCGATCGCATCCGTACGGGGGACGCGGTCATCGCGATGGCCTCCTCGGGTCTTCACTCCAACGGGTACTCGCTCGTCCGGCACGTGGTCTTCGACCGCGCCGGCATGACCCTCGACCAGCAGGTCGAGGAGCTCGGCCGGACGCTGGGCGAGGAGCTCCTGGAGCCCACGAAGATCTACTCGCTGGACTGCCTGGCCCTCACCCGGACCACGGACGTCCACGCGTTCAGCCACATCACGGGCGGCGGTCTCGCGGCCAACCTGGCCCGGGTGATCCCGGACGGCCTGCACGCCACGGTCGACCGTTCGACCTGGGCGCCGGACGCGATCTTCGACCTGGTCGGCAAGGCCGGTCAGGTGGAGCGCCTGGAGCTGGAGAAGACCCTGAACATGGGCGTCGGCATGATGGCCGTCGTGCCGGCCGACTCCGTGGACGCGGCCCTGACGACGCTGGCGGACCGGGGCGTCGAGGCCTGGGTCGCGGGCGAGATCACCGAGCGCGGCGCGCACACCACGGGCGCCGAGCTGGTCGGCGACTACGCGAAGTAGAGCAAGCGGGAGCAGTACGCGACGGGGCGCCCTGAGGGGCGCCCCGTAGGCGTTGTACGGGTCCCCACGCGGCCCGGACGCAAACAGCCATGCAGCTCGGACGCGGACAGCCACGCGACTCGGACGCGGACAGCACAGAAACCCGGCCGGGTGATCCCGGCCGGGTTTCGGCGATGCGATTCAGAAGGTCAAGCGCGACGCGGGGACGCACTCGGACCGGACTCGTCGTCCTCGTCCTCGTCGTCCTCGTTATAGAGATCCGCGTACTGGGCGTACGGGTCGTCTTCCTCGTCGTCGTCCTCGAACGGCTCGCCATTCGGCGGCTGGTTCGAAGTCGAAGCGCCCAGCTCATTGGCCAGACGCGTCAGGTCTGTCCCGCCGCTGCTGTACTTCAGCTGGCGGGCGACCTTGGTCTGCTTGGCCTTTGCCCGGCCGCGCCCCATGGCTCGACCCCCTCGGTGACGGGGCTCGGTGGCCCCAGAGTCTTGACACGCGTTCATGATTCGGAACGGACTCTCGACAGAGAGACCGGTCCGTAGGGCTTCAACGGTACCTGTTTCCGCGGGTCTACGGTACGCCGCGCGCATCACATACCCCGGTACAGAACCATCGAGGTGCCCTTTCCTCGCTGGTCAATCGCGATTTTAACCTCTTCTTGAGGGCCGACCCGCCGAGGGGCGTGAGCGAAGTCTCTCCGTGGTCTCTCCGCGGTCTCCCCAGGGACTCCTCACGGTCACTCCTGCGACGGGCCGGACCCCGGTACGACTCAGGCGTGTCGCGCGTCCGCCATCCGCTGTTCGGCGATCCGGTCGGCCGCCGCGGCCGGCGGAATTCCGTCAGCCTTCGCACGTGCGAAGATTTCGAGCGTGGTGTCGAAGATCTTCGTCGCCTTCGCCTTGCAGCGGTCGAAGTCGAAGCCGTGCAGCTCGTCGGCGACCTGGATCACGCCACCGGCGTTGACCACGTAGTCGGGCGCGTAGAGGATCCCGCGGTCCGCGAGGTCCTTCTCGACGCCGGGGTGGGCGAGCTGGTTGTTGGCCGCGCCGCAGACGACCTTCGCGGTGAGGACCGGCACGGTCTCGTCGTTCAGGGCACCGCCCAGCGCGCAGGGCGCGTAGATCTCCAGGCCCTCGACGCGGATCAGCGCGTCGGTGTCGGCGACGACGGTGACCTGCGGGTGCTTGTCGGTGATCCGGCGCACCGAATCCTCGCGCACATCCGTGATCACGACCTCGGCGCCGTCCTCCAGGAGGTGCTCGACGAGGTAGTGGCCGACCTTGCCGACGCCCGCGACGCCGACCTTGCGGCCGCGCAGCGTCGGGTCGCCCCACAGGGTCTGCGCGGAGGCGCGCATGCCCTGGAAGACGCCGAAGGCGGTGAGGACGGAGGAGTCGCCGGCGCCGCCGTTCTCGGGGGAGCGGCCGGTGGTCCACTTGTTCTCGCGGGCCACGACGTCCATGTCGGCGACGTAGGTGCCGACGTCGCAGGCCGTGACGTACCGGCCGCCGAGGGAGGCGACGAAGCGCCCGTAGGCGAGGAGGAGCTCCTCCGTCTTGATCTTCTCCGGGTCGCCGATGATGACGGCCTTGCCGCCGCCGTGGTCGAGACCGGCCATGGCGTTCTTGTACGACATGCCGCGGGCCAGGTTGAGCGCGTCGGCGATCGCGTCGGCCTCGGTGGCGTACGGGTAGAAGCGGGTGCCGCCGAGGGCCGGGCCCAGGGCGGTGGAGTGGAGGGCGATGACGGCCTTGAGGCCGGTGGCGCGGTCCTGGCAGAGCACGACTTGCTCGTGGCCACCCTGCTCCGAGTGGAACAGAGTGCGCAGTACGTCAGCAGGAACGCCGGTCACATCGGTCACGGTGGTGACTCCCAAGTACGAAGCGGCGGTTTCGGCCCTCCCTGTGGGTGGGGGAGGACCAGTTCGGCAAGAGAGTAAGTCCTACCTGGGCGTAGATCAGCGGCAGTGCTCAGGATCACCCCCTCGCGGAGTACCTCCGTGGAAGGATTCGCGACATGTCGGTCGCCTCCTCGGTCCTCATTCCCTACGCGTCCTATCTGCGCGTGTACGAGCCGCTGGCCGCGTTCCCCGAGCCGGAGCGGACCCACTGGGCGCGGTACGCCCGCCGGCCGCGCACGCCGGGGGCGCAGGAGGAGCTGCGGCGCTCGCTCGCCGACCTGCTGCCGACGCCCCCGGTCCCGGTGCCGGTCCACGAGAGCGGGGAGGCCTTCGTCGCCCATCTGGACGGCGTGGTGGTGATCTGCCCGTGGCGGACCCGGCTGCGGGGGTGGCTGGCGCTGCAGGAGCTGGCGGACCAGTTCCCGGAGCCGGTGCTGGACGCGATGCTGCCGCCGGTGGTCCGCGTCCAGGTGGCGAGCGACTACGAGCGGTGGCTGGGCAGGAACCCGGACGCGCGGCCGTGGATCCGTACGGCGGTCTGGCAGGTGCCGTTGCGCTGGTTCGCGCTCTTCGGGGACGAGGACCGGGAGTACGAGCCGGGGGAGCCGGGCGGCAGGGGCACGAAGGGCGGCGAGGGCGGTAGGGAGCCGGGCCGGGCGCCGGTGCTCCGCTACCGGACGACGATGGCGCAGGCGCGCCGCCGGCTCGCGCGGGCGCTGCGGGCCCTGCGGGAGTCGATCGACGACGGCCCCATGACGGAGGGGCTGATCGAGGTGGGGCGCTGGCTGGAGGAGTTCCATCCCCGGGCGCTCGTGGAGCTGGATTTCGGCGGTCTGGTGCACGCCGTCCCGGAGGAGTGGCTGGCGGCGGACCGGTCGGCGGCGCAGCTGGCGGAGGGGATCGCGGCGCTGCGGGCCGGCGACGGCGAGGGGGCGAGCGATGCGTACGGGCGGCTCGCGGAGCGCTGGCGGACGGTCAGGGATCTTCGCTTCGCGAATTGACATCAGTCGGGCATCTTCGTCAGGTCGGTATCGACAAGACATGTCCGACGGGTGTAAATGATCATCAGGGCTGTCCGGATACCGCCTGCCCGGTTTTCTATGCTGGGCGGTCTCCGGGTCTTTCGGCACCCTCCGGGCGGGGACGTTGGTCCCGATCCGGGCCTTTGGCTCAAGCGTGACGGACAGCACGTAACGCACCCTTGCGCCCATCACCCACCCTCGTGCCAAAATAGGACAAGGAGTCCGGGGAGGGTTCCTTCCGTCCATCTATGGGCGGAACGCTCAGCATTGCACTCTATGGGGGGTCTGAGGACTCCTGATCGCTCTGTGACTGATCGTCACAGTGGCGTGACTGTCCGTTATGGCATGGTCCATCGACTTCCGCCGCTGATGAACACCTGCGAGGGCAATTCCATCGGTTTGGCCGACGTGGCTGGACGGATGGTGTAGTTGTAGTGCCGAGGACAAGCCGTTCGTCCTATAACCGACTCGGCCCGCTTCTGCCATTTCGGGCAACGCGGGTCAAGGTGCAGAATTTAGAGGAAAGAACCGAGAAGGTTCGGTTCTCCCGAGGAGGCCGCTCATGACCGCTCGCACCCCTGATGCCGAGCCGCTGCTGACCCCTGCCGAGGTTGCCACGATGTTCCGCGTGGACCCGAAGACGGTGACCCGTTGGGCGAAGGCCGGGAAGCTTACGTCCATCCGCACCCTGGGTGGGCATCGCCGGTACCGCGAAGCTGAGGTTCGCGCGCTGCTGGCGGGTATTCCGCAGCAGCGCAGCGAGGCCTGAGGTCGCGCAAACACCCCGTAGTACCCCGCAGTACCCCGTAACACCGGGCCTGTCCGGATCCCCCAATCCGGTCGCCCACACCTAGCTCTGCCGACGGATTCCTGCCCCAACAGGCCTTCGTCAACGATCGCGCTGGACTCCGCCGGGTCTGGCGCGATCTTCTTTTGTGCCCGGCGCCACTCTTCGGAGAGCGGTGCAATTGCACATATTAAATCGGGCCTGTGTAGGGAGGGTGTAAGTGAAGCGGTTTCTGAAACTGCTTCAGTGACTCCCGTCACATCGGGGAAGTCTTGCCAAAGAACAGCCTCCCACTTCGCGGAACGCTCCCAACCCGCCGTTGGTCATGGGTCGGTAGGACTTTCGTCCTCAGTGCCGTCCGCCGGCCCCTCGGGCCCTTCCCCCGGCTGCGGGAGCTCCGGAAGGTCCATGGAGAGCCGCAGGAGGCGGTGGCAGACCACGCAGTGGCGCGTGAGGTGTCCGTACCGGGACGCGGCCGCCAGATGGGCGCGCAGCAGCGCGCGCGTGTCGTGCCGTGCTGCGGACGCCGCGGCCATGCGCGACCACCTCCGGTGTGGGCCCCCGAATCCCTGATGTCCGGGGTACCGGCGGGCCCGTGGCCCCGTCAAGACACGGGAACACAAAGAAAGGCCCGCATCTCGCGATGCGGGCCTTTCTTGAAAGCGAACCTGACGGGACTTGAACCCGCGACCTCCACCTTGACAGGGTGGCGAGCTAACCAACTGCTCCACAGGTCCTTGCTCGCAGCCCCTCGTAAGTGGCTGCGAGGAAGACTGTACAGCAGGTCAGCGGTCCGGTCGAACTCACCGACGGCGAATCCCCCGTTACGGGGCCGCCGCGTCGATCGCCTTCACGATCCGCTTGTCCGAGACCGGGTACGCCGTGCCGAGCGCGTGCGCGAAGTAGCTCACCCGCAGCTCCTCGATCATCCAGCGGATGTCGGTGACCTCGGACGGCACCGGGCGGCCCTTCGGAAGCTGTTCGAGCAGCCAGGCGTACTCGTCCTGCATCTCCTGGACCTTCTCCATCCGGGTGGTGTCGCGCTGGACCCCGGTCGGCATCTGCTGGAGCCGCCGGTCCACCGCCACCAGATAGCGCATCAGGTCCGGGAGCCGCTTCAGCCCCGTCCGAGTGACGAAGCCGGCCGGCATCAGCCACGCCAGCTGGGCGCGTACGTCCGCCAGGTTGTTGATCAGGGCCAGACTGCCGGTGGACTTCAACCGGCGCTCGCACGCCTGCCAGGCCGCCAGGATCTGCTGGACCTGGCCCACCGTCCGTACGGTCGTGTCCACGAGGTCCGCACGGACCTTGTCGTACAGCTTCCGGAACGACTCCTCGTCCCACGCCGGCCCGCCGTGCTCCGCCATCAGCCTGTCGGCCGCCGCGGTCGCGCAGTCGTCGAAGAGGGCCTGGATCGAGCCGTGCGGATTGCTCGACAGGGCCAGCTTCTGCTGGTTGGTCAGCTTGTCCGAGGCGAACTTCGCCGGGTTCACCGGGATGTTCAGCATGATCAGCTTCCGGGTGCCCCGCCACATCGCCTGGGCCTGCTCGGCCTCCGTGTCGAAGAGGCGTACGGCGACGGTCGCGCCCTCGTCCACGAGCGCCGGGTACGCCTTGACCGGCTGGCCGCCCCGCTTGGTCTCGAAGACCCTCGTGAGCGTCCCGATCGTCCAGTCCGTGAGCCCCGTGCGCTCCAGGGAGGGCCCGGAGCCGTCCGGGCCGCCCGTGGCCGCCGCGGCGGCCTGGGAGAGCGCCTTACGGGCCTTCGGGCGCAGCTGCAGCCGCAGCGTCTCCAGGTCCTTGTCCTCGGCGAGCTTCCTGCGCCGCTCGTCGACGATCCGGAACGTGACCTTGAGATGCTCGGGGACCTTCGCCCAGTCGAAGTCGTCGGCGGTGACCGGCACCCCGACCATCCGCTGGAGCTCCCGGGCGAGCGCCCCCGCCAGCGGCTCCTGCACCGGCACGACCACGTCCAGGAAGCGGCTCGCGAAGTTCGGCGCGGGCACGTAGTGGCGGCGGATCGGCTTCGGGAGGGAGCGGATCAGCTCGGTGACGACCTCGGCGCGCAGACCCGGGATCTGCCACTCGAAGCCGTCGTCCGTCACCTGGTTCAGCACCTGGAGCGGGACGTGGACGGTGACACCGTCGGCGTCCGCGCCCGGCTCGAACTGGTACGTCACCCGGAACTTCAGCGGACCCTGCCGCCAGGAGTCCGGGTAGTCGTCCTTGGTGACCCCGGCGGCCTTCTCGTTGATGAGCATCTCGCGCTCGAAGTCCAGGAACTCCGCCGCAGCGCCTCCTTCGTGGAGCTTGTGCTTCCACCAGGAGTCGAAGTGGGCTCCGGACACGACGTGTTCGGGGACGCGCTTGTCGTAGAAGTCGAAGAGCGTCTCGTCGTCGACGAGGATGTCCCGGCGCCGCGCCCGGTGTTCCAGCTCCTCGACCTCGGTGAGGAGCTTGCGGTTGTCCGCGAAGAACTTGTGGTGGGTGCGCCAGTCGCCCTCGACGAGCGCGTTCCTGATGAACAGGTCGCGGGAGACCTCGGGGTCGATCCGGCCGTAGTTGACCTTGCGGTCGGCGACGATCGGGACGCCGTACAGCGTCACCTTCTCGAAGGCCATCACGGCCGCCTGGTCCTTCTCCCAGTGCGGCTCGCTGTACGTCTTCTTCACCAGGTGCTGGGCGAGCGGCTCGATCCACTCCGGCTCCACGCGCGCGTTGACCCGGGCCCAGAGGCGCGAGGTCTCCACCAGCTCGGCGGACATGACGAAGCGCGGGGGCTTCTTGAAGAGCGCGGAACCGGGGAAGATCGCGAACTTGGCGCTGCGGGCACCCAGGTAGTCGTTCTTGGCCCCTTCCTTCACGTCCTTCATGCCGATGTGGCTGAGGAGGCCCGCGAGGAGGGAGACGTGGACGGACTGCTCGGGCGCGTCCTCCTCGTTGACATGGATGCCGAGCTGCTTCGCGACCGTCCGCAGCTGGGCGTAGATGTCCTGCCACTCGCGGATGCGCAGGAAGTTCAGGTACTCCTGCTTGCACATCCGGCGGAAGGAGCTGGATCCGCGCTCCTTCTGCTGCTCACGGACGTACCGCCACATGTTCAGGAAGGCGAGGAAGTCGCTCGTCTCGTCCTTGAACCGGGCGTGCTGCTGGTCCGCCTGCGCCTGCTTCTCCGACGGCCGCTCGCGCGGGTCCTGGATGGAGAGGGCGGCCGCGATCACCATGACCTCGCGCACACAGCCGTTCTTGTCGGCCTCCAGGACCATCCGGGCGAGCCGCGGGTCCACCGGGAGCTGGGAGAGCTTCCGGCCCTGCTGCGTCAGCCGCTTCTTCGGATCCTTCTCGTCCGGGTCGATCGCGCCCAGCTCCTGCAGGAGCTGCACGCCGTCCCGGATGTTCCGGTGGTCCGGCGGGTCGATGAAGGGGAACTTCTCGATCTCGCCGAGGCCGGCCGCGGTCATCTGCAGGATGACGGAGGCCAGGTTCGTACGGAGGATCTCGGCGTCCGTGAACTCCGGCCGGGAGAGGAAGTCGTCCTCCGTGTACAGCCGGATGCAGATGCCGTCGGACGTTCGGCCGCAGCGGCCCTTGCGCTGGTTGGCGCTGGCCTGGCTGACCGGCTCGATCGGCAGCCGCTGCACCTTGGTCCGGTGCGAGTAGCGGGAGATGCGGGCGGTGCCCGGATCGATCACGTACTTGATGCCGGGGACGGTCAGGGAGGTCTCGGCGACGTTCGTCGCGAGGACGATCCGACGGCCGGAGTGCGCCTGGAAGACCCGGTGCTGCTCGGCGTGGGAGAGGCGGGCGTAGAGCGGGAGGACCTCGGTGTTGCGCAGGTTCCGCTTGAGGAGCGCGTCCGCGGTGTCACGGATCTCGCGCTCGCCGGAGAGGAAGACGAGGACGTCGCCGGGGCCCTCGGACTGGAGCTCGTCGACGGCGTCGCAGATGGCCGTGATCTGGTCGCGGTCCGAGTCGTCGGAGTCCTCTTCCAGGAGGGGACGGTAGCGGACCTCGACCGGGTACGTACGGCCGCTGACCTCGACGATCGGGGCCTCGCCGAAGTGGCGGGAGAAACGCTCCGGGTCGATGGTCGCCGAGGTGATCACGACCTTGAGGTCGGGGCGCTTCGGGAGCAGCTGGGCCAGATAGCCGAGCAGGAAGTCGATGTTGAGGGACCGCTCGTGGGCCTCGTCGATGATGATCGTGTCGTAGGCGCGCAGCTCGCGGTCCGTCTGGATCTCGGCGAGCAGGATGCCGTCCGTCATCAGCTTCACGAAGGTCGCGTCGGGGTTCACCTGGTCGGTGAAGCGGACCTTCCAGCCGACGGCCTCGCCGAGTGGGGTCCTCAGCTCCTCGGCGACCCGCTCGGCGACCGTGCGGGCGGCGATCCGGCGGGGCTGGGTGTGCCCGATCATGCCCCGGACGCCCCGGCCGAGCTCCAGACAGATCTTGGGGATCTGGGTGGTTTTGCCCGAACCCGTCTCGCCGGCGACGATCACGACCTGGTGGTCGCGTATCGCCTCCAGGATCACGTCCTTCTTCTGCGAGACGGGGAGCTGTTCGGGATACGTGACCGCGGGCATGCGGGAGGCGCGCCCGTCGACGCGCTCCTTGGCCTTGGCCGCCTCGACGGCGATCTCGTCCAGGACGGCCTCGCGGGCCTCGGGCTTGCGGATGCGGCGGGCGCCTTCGAGACGACGGCCGAGCCGGTGGGAGTCCCGCAGCGAGACCTCGGCCAGGACGGACTGGAGGGCGGCGAAGGAAGTAGACATACGGCATCCAGGATCGCACCTGCGGCCGAGAAGCGGCGAACCCATTTACGAGCGGCCAGCCGGGGCGGGTGCTTCCCGGGGGCGGGGTGATTGCCCGGGTAAGGGCACGTCCTCGGGGGCGGGTGCGCGGGTGCGTACTATTTCGGGCACGTCGACCCGGACCCGGAGAGGTTTCGTATGTTCCGCACCACCCGCGCGCCGGCGGCGTACGCCGCGCTTGCGGCTCTGGTGCTCGGCCTCCTGGTGTGCGGGGTGACGGGCCCGTCCTCCCCCGTGGTGCCGGTGACCGCCCCGCTCGTCGCGGTCGCGGCCGTACCCGGCTGCGACCCGGGCCACCCCGTCGAGGAAGGGGCCGCGGGTCCCGTCGTACCGCCGCGTGCGTACGGCTTCGCGGAGCTGCTGCCCGCGCTCGCCGCCGACCGGACGCCGTGCGGGGCCCGGGTGCCGGATCCGGGCGTCCGGGGCGTGTCGGCCGGGCGGGAGCCACCTGCGCGCGTACTCCTGTCTCCCGTGGAGCTGTCGGTCCTGAGGGTGTAGACGGACGGCCGTCCTCCGCCGTCCGTCCCGTCCTGCGTACCTCAGGAGCACTTCCGCATGTCCAAGTCCCAGTCCGGATCCAAGGCCGATTCCCGGTCCAGGTCCAAGTCCAAGCCGATCGTCATCGTCTCCGGCGTGGCGGTCGCCGCCGTCCTGCTCGGTGTCGTCTCGTACACCGCGACCAGGCCCACGTCCCCCGGCGCCGCCGGTTCCTCCGTCGTCGCCGAGGTCTCCGCCGACCCGTCCTCCGGCGTCTACGCCGAACTGGAGGCGTACGCCCGCCGCGACGCCTCCGACAAGCTCGCCCTCGGCCGGGCCGACGCGCCCGTCGTGCTCATCGAGTACGCCGACTTCAAGTGCGGCTACTGCGGGAAGTTCGCCCGGGACACCGAGCCGGTCCTGGTGAAGAAGTACGTCGACAACGGCACCCTGCGCATCGAGTGGCGGAACTTCCCGATCTTCGGCGAGGAGTCGGAGGCCGTCGCCCGCGCGTCCTGGGCGGCCGGGCAGCAGGGCCGGTTCTGGCAGTTCCACCGGGCGGCCTACGCGGAGGGCGCCAAGGAGAAGGGCTTCGGGAAGGACCGGATCGCCGCCCTCGCCGAGGAAGCGGGCGTGCCGGACGCGGCCCGGTTCGCGAAGGACGCCGACGGGGCGGCGGCCCGCGAGGCCGTCCGCGCCGACCAGGAGCAGGGGTACTCCCTCGGCGCCACCTCCACCCCGTCCTTCCTGATCAACGGCCGGCCGATCGCGGGCGCGCAGCCCCTGGAGACCTTCACGGAGACGATCGAGGCGGCGGCCGAGGCGGCCAGGGCGGCGAAGCCGACAGAGGCGGGCAAGGAGGCGAAGGCGCCCAAGGCGACGGACGCCCCCAAGGGGACGGACGCCCCCAAGGCGACGGACGCCCCCAAGGGGACGGACGCCCCCAAGGGGACGGACGCCCCCAAGGGGACGGACGCCCCCAAGGGGACGGACGCCCCCAAGGGGACGGACGCCCCCAAGGGGACGGACGCCCCCAAGGGGACGGACGCCCCCAAGGCGACGGACGCCCCCGAGAAGCCGGGCGCCGGGCAGTGACCTCCGGCATCGGCTACTTCGCCGCCTTCCTCGGCGGGCTGCTCGCCCTGCTCAGCCCGTGCAGCGCCCTGCTCCTGCCGGCCTTCTTCGCGTATTCGATCGACACGCGCGCGAAGCTGGTGGCCAGGACCGGCATCCTCTACGCGGGTCTGGCGACCACCCTCGTCCCGCTCGGCGCGGCCGGCTCCTTCGCGGGCCGCCTCTTCTACGGCCACCGGGACCTGCTCGTCACCGCCGGCGGCTGGCTGATCATCGGGCTCGGAGTGCTCCAGATCCTCGGTCTGGGCTTCGCCTCCCGGCGGATCGCCGAGGCGAGCGGCCGGATCCGGCCCACGTCGGCGCTCTCCGTCTACGCCCTCGGCCTGGTCTACGGCCTCGCGGGCTTCTGCGCGGGCCCGATCCTCGGCAGCGTCCTCACGGTGGCGGCGCTGAGCGGCAGCCCGGCGTACGGAGGACTGCTCCTCGCCGTGTACGCGCTCGGCATGGCCGTCCCGCTGTTCGTCCTGGCGCTGCTCTGGGAGCGGTACGACCTCGGCCGCCGGTCCTTGCTGCGCGGGCGGCCGCTCCGGGTGGGCCCCCTCACGCTCCACTCGACCTCGCTGCTCTCGGGCCTGTTCTTCGTGGCTCTCGGGACGCTCTTCCTGGTCTTCGACGGGACGACCGCGCTGCCGGGCCTGCTGTCGGTGGACGACTCGTTCGCGGTGGAGCAGCGGGTGGCCTCGCTCGGCCGGGCGGTCCCGGACTGGGCGCTGCTCGTCGCGGTGGTGGCCGTGGTGGCGCTGGTACTCGCGCTGCGGGCCAGGCGGGGGAGCCGTACGGGGGAGCGCGAGGAGGTGTGACGGTACGGGGAGGGGGCGCCGGCCTCTTCCCCGTACGGACCATTCCCGTCCTGGGAGGGGCCCGGGACGGGGGAGGGGCCCGGGAACAGTCCTGGGAACGACGAAGGCCCCGTTCTCTCGAACGGGGCCTTCTGTTTGTGGCTGGGGCCGGGGTCGAACCGGCGACCTATCGCTTTTCAGGCGATCGCTCGTACCAACTGAGCTACCCAGCCACGAAGCCGTTTCCAGCTTCAGCGACTCTGACGGGACTTGAACCCGCGACCTCCACCTTGACAGGGTGGCGAGCTAACCAACTGCTCCACAGAGCCAAGCTTGTGCGCGATCACTAGTCTCGCACACGGTAATGCGTGCCCCCAACGGGATTCGAACCCGTGCTACCGCCTTGAAAGGGCGGCGTCCTGGGCCACTAGACGATGAGGGCTAGGGGCTCACCTGGGCGCTTCGCAGCGCGTCGGGGACGTGAGAAGCATATGGGATGCCGGGCGCTATCGCCAAAACGGTTTCCGGCGGGGGGACAATGGGCGCGTGCTGGAGATGACGCGCGAGGAGTTCGAAGAGCTTGTCGCCGAGGCCCTGGACCGGATTCCGCCGGAGCTCACGCGGCTGATGGACAACGTCGCGGTGTTCGTGGAGGACGAGCCGGCCCCCGACGATCCCGAGCTGCTCGGGCTCTACGAGGGGACGCCGCTGACCGAGCGCGGTGAGTGGTACGCCGGTGTGCTGCCCGACCGCATCACGATCTACCGGGGGCCGACGCTGCGGATGTGCGAGTCGCGCGAGGACGTGGTCGCGGAGACCGAGATCACCGTGGTGCACGAGATCGCCCACCACTTCGGCATCGACGACGAACGGCTGCACGCGCTGGGCTACGGCTGAGCCGACTGCCGGCTCACGGGTCCGGTCGACGCCCGGGTCCGGTCGGCTTACGGGTCCTGCCGGCTCACGGGTCGGTCGACGCTCGGGCCCTTTCGGGCGTGTCCCTTGCGGCGCCAAGGGAGTTGGGCAGTGCAACGCGTTCCGTTCCTGCCTGTTGTGTCCTGGAGGTGCCCCCGTGCGCCATTTGCCCACCCGTGTCAGATGGGCCGCCACCGCGCTGGCCGTCGCGGCCTGCGCCGGCCTGAGCGGCTGTATGAGTGTGAGTGACGACGGGGCGAAGCCGGCGCCCGGCGCGTCCGGCGGGAAGCGGGGCGTGGCGACCGAGTCCGACGGCGGCGCCGCCGGGCTCCCGGGCGGTGCCGGCGGTTCGTGGAACGGCCGGCCGGACGCGGGCGGTCCCGAGGCGGCCGGCTCGGGTACGGAGTCCCCGGTGCCGAGCGGCTCTCCCTCGGGTACGGCCAAGCCCTCCCCGGGCGCGGTGCTGCCCGTGGAGGGTCCCGGCGGCCCCGGCGGCCCGGTGAAGCCGCAGCCGACGGGCGGCGGCCACGACGGCCCGGGCGGCGGCGCGGGCGGCTCCGCCGGGAACGGCGACGGCGGCAACGGCGGAGGCGGTGACGGGGGCGGCGGAAACGGCGGCGGGGCGAACGGCGGCGGGTCCGGAGGCCCGGGCGGCGGCGAGGTCACGCCGACGCCGGAGCCGACCTCGAATCCGACCCCCGAACCGACGCCCGAACCGACGTCGAATCCGACCCCCGAACCGACGCCGGAACCGACGTCGAATCCGACCGATCCGCCGGCGCCCGGAGCCGACACCCAGATGGGTGCGATGCGTGCGGCGGACGGGCCGGGCGCGCCCCCGGAGCCGGTGGCATCCCCGCAGGTCGGACCGGTGTGACGGAGTCCGATTTGCCATAGGTGGGGGAGGGTGCGTATGGTGGTAGATCGTTTGATCCCATTGCCCGGCGCCGACACAGAAGAGCGCCGTGTGGCGCGTACTCTCCCTAGCCGTGGCTGACCGCATTGAGGCGGTCGATTTGCGAATTCACGGAGTTGACGGGCGCGTGCCGAGACTCCGGAAGGTTTCGCATTTCGCATGTCCATTTTCAGTTCTGACCACGCCGTCATGCCCGAGAACGACGAGATCGTCGAGACCGCAGAGGTCACCGCGATCGTCGCGATCGACACCGACGACCTCGTCGACGCCGTAGAGGCGCTCGACATCGACACCGACTCGGACGACTCCGTCGAGGAGCCCGCCGAGCCCACCATCACCTTCGGCGACCTCGGTCTGCCGGACGGCGTCGTGCGCAAGCTCGCGCAGAACGGCGTCACCACCCCCTTCCCGATCCAGGCCGCGACCATCCCGGACGCCCTGGCCGGCAAGGACATCCTCGGCCGTGGCCGTACCGGCTCCGGCAAGACCCTCTCCTTCGGTCTGCCGCTCCTGGCCGGTCTGGCCGGTGGCCACACCGACAAGAAGAAGCCCCGCGGCATCATCCTCACGCCGACCCGTGAGCTCGCGATGCAGGTCGCGGACGCCCTCCAGCCCTACGGCGACGTGCTCGGCCTCAAGATGAAGGTCGTCTGCGGCGGTACCTCCATGGGCAACCAGATCTACGCCCTGGAGCGCGGCGTCGACGTCCTCGTCGCCACCCCCGGCCGTCTCCGCGACATCATCAACCGCGGCGCCTGCTCCCTGGAGAACGTGAAGATCGCGGTCCTCGACGAGGCCGACCAGATGGCCGACCTGGGCTTCCTGCCCGAGGTCACCGAGCTGCTCGACCAGATCCCCGGCGGCGGCCAGCGCATGCTCTTCTCCGCCACCATGGAGAACGAGATCGGCACCCTGGTCAAGCGCTACCTGACCGACCCCGTCACGCACGAGGTCGACAGCGCCCAGGGCAACGTCACGACCATGACCCACCACGTCCTCGTCGTGAAGCCGAAGGACAAGGCGCCGGTCACCGCCGCCATCGCCGCCCGCAAGGGCCGCACCATCATCTTCGTCCGCACCCAGCTGGGCGCCGACCGCATCGCCGAGCAGCTGTGCGACGCCGGTGTGAAGGCCGACGCGCTGCACGGTGGCATGACGCAGGGCGCCCGTACCCGCGTCCTGGAGGACTTCAAGAAGGGCTACGTCAACGCGCTCGTCGCGACCGACGTCGCCGCCCGAGGCATCCACGTCGACGGCATCGACCTGGTCCTCAACGTGGACCCGGCCGGCGACCACAAGGACTACCTGCACCGCTCGGGCCGTACCGCCCGTGCCGGCCGCTCCGGTGTCGTCGTCTCCCTGGCCCTGCCGCACCAGCGCCGTCAGATCTTCCGTCTGATGGAGGACGCGGGCGTCGACGCCTCGCGTCACATGGTCGGTGGCGCCGGCGCGTTCGACCCCGAGGTCGCCGAGATCACCGGCGCCCGTTCGCTGACCGAGGTCCAGGCCGACTCGGCGAACAACTCGGCCAAGCAGGCCGAGCGCGAGGTCGTCGACCTGACCAAGCAGCTGGAGCGCCTGCAGCGCCGCGCCGTCGAGCTCCGCGAGGAGGCCGACCGCCTGGTGGCCCGCGCCGCCCGTGAGCGTGGCGAGGACCCGGAGGCCGCTGTGGCCGAGGTGACCGAGGCCGCCGAGGCCGAGGTCGCGGCCGCCGCCGTGGAGGCCGAGCGTGCCGCCCGCGCCGAGGAGCAGCGCCGCGAGGAGCGTCCGGCCCGCGACGAGCGCGGCAACTTCGAGCGTCGTGACCGCGGTGGCGACCGCGGTGGCTTCAACCGTGACGACCGTGGCGGCGACCGCGGTGGTTTCCGTGGCGGTGACCGTGGTGGCGACCGTGGCGGTTTCCGTCGCGACAACGACCGTCCGTCCGGTGGCTTCCGTCGTGACGACCGTCCCTCCGGTGGCTTCAACCGCGATGACCGTGGTGGCGACCGTGGTGGCTTCCGTCGCGACAACGACCGTCCGTCCGGTGGCTTCCGTCGTGACGACCGTCCCTCCGGTGGCTTCAACCGCGATGACCGTGGTGGCGACCGTGGTGGCTTCCGTCGCGACAACGACCGTCCGTCCGGTGGCTTCCGTCGTGACGACCGTCCCTCCGGTGGCTTCAACCGTGACGACCGTGGTGGCGACCGTGGCGGCTTCCGTCGCGACAACGACCGTCCGTCCGGCGGCTTCCGCTCGGGTGGCGGCGACCGCCCCTCCGGCGGTTTCAACCGTGACGACCGCGGCGGCCGTTCCTTCGAGCGCCGTGACGACCGTCCGGCCGGCGGCCACCGTGGCAGCGACCGTCCGTTCAACCGCGACCGTCGCGACGACCGCCCCGCCGGCGGCTTCCGCTCGGGCGGCGGCGACCGCCCGTACGGCCGTCGTGACGACCACCGCGGCACCGGCTCGACCGGCTCGACCGGTGGCTCCTTCGGCCGCCGCGACGACAAGCCGCGCTGGAAGCACAACGGCTGAGGTCGCCTGACCTGACAGCGAAGCAGGGCCCGTACGACACTTCGGTGATGTACGGGCCCTGCTCGTTGTTCCGGCGGCTGATCCGCGCCGTGTCGGATACCCGATCGGTTCGGGGGATCTCTCGGGCTATGCTGCACGGGTGTGCTTGTCCACGGGCCGTTAGCTCAATTGGCAGAGCAGCGGACTTTTAATCCGTTGGTTGTGGGTTCGAGTCCCACACGGCCTACGTGTGGCGGGCGGGGGTTTCGATCTCCGAACTGCCGAGAAGCGCCCCGCCCGGTTCCGACCGGGCGGGGCGCTTCCGTGTTCGGGGCGCGGTGTGCGGCACCGTGGGCGAATCTGGATCGTGGACGCTGAGCGTGGAGGTGGGGACCGTGACGGTGGACGGAGCCGGTGATCCGACGGGGCAGGCCCGGACCCTGGCCCGGTGGGCGCTCGCCGCGGCAGCGGCGACGGTGGTGCTCCTGCTGACGGGGCTCGGGGGCGGCGGGCTGCTGGTCCTCCTGAGCGCGCTCGTGGGGCTCGCCTGTTCGGCCGTGGGCATCTGGTGGTTCCTCGCCCACCGCGGGCCGCTGCGGGTGTCAGGCGCCCTGCTCGCCGTCGCCGCGCCCCTCGCCGTCCTCGTCCTGTACGTCGTCTGGGGTCTCTGGCTGACCGCGCTCACCGCCATCGCGCTGTGGAGCGTGGCGCTGGTCTGCGCGCGGGCCGCCCTGCGGCAGATCCGGTCCATGGGGGGCGCGGCGGAACTCCCACGGGGTGAGCGGCGGCCCCGGCCGCAGCGGCCCGTGCTGATCATGAACCCGAAGTCCGGTGGCGGGAAGGTCGCCCGCTTCGGGCTCGTCGAACGCGCCCAGAAGCTGGGCGCCCGGGTCGTCCTCATCGACCCGTCCGTCGAGACCGATGTCGCCGCGCTCGCCCGGGAGGCCGTCGCCGGCGGCGCCGACCTGCTCGGGGTGGCCGGCGGCGACGGCACGCAGGCGCTGGTCGCCGCCGTGGCCGCCGAGCACGACCTGCCCTTCCTCGTCATCTCCGCCGGAACCCGCAACCACTTCGCCCTCGACCTGGGCCTCGACCGCGCCGATCCGGCCACCTGCCTCGACGCGCTCGTCGACGGCGAGGAATTCCGGGTCGACCTCGGCTCCGTCTCCGGGCGGGCCTTCGTCAACACCGTCTCCTTCGGCGTGTACGCCGATGTCGTCCAGCGTCCCGAGTACCGCGACGCGAAGGCGGGCACCGCCGTCGACGTCCTTCCCGACCTCCTCCAGGGCGGCGGGGGCGACCGCCTCGACGCGACCGCCGACGGCCTCAGGCTGCCCGCCCAGCAGGCGCTCCTCGTCAGCAACAACGCGTACGCGGCGCCCGATCCGTTCAGCGCCGCCGCCGCCCGGAGACCGAGGCTGGACGGAGGCGAGCTCGGCGTGATCGCCATCCGGGTCGACGGGGCCGCACAGGCCGCCGAGATGGCCGTACGGGGCACCCAGTCGACCGGGCTGAACGTCCTGACGGCCGCTCGGGTCGAGGTGACGGGGAAGGCGGCGGCCCCCGTCCCCGTTCCCGCCTCGGCCTTCGTCCCCGCGCCGGCCCCTGCCCCCGGCGCCCCCGGCACCATCGCCGTCGCCGTGGACGGTGAGGCGCTGATCCTCCCCACCCCCGTCGTCTGCACCCTCCGCCCCCGCGCCCTGCGGGTCCTCGTGCCGCGCCACCGGCCCGGCGTCATCGAGCCCCGGCCGCCCCTCGACTGGCGGCGCGTCACCGAAATCGCCTTCCAAACTTCCCCGAGGAGCAGCGGCACATGACCGGGACCACCACCACGAACCCCGTCCGGGCCGTCCTCAGGGACCTCCGGGCGATCGACGGGGCCGTGTACGCCGCCGTGGCCGCCACCCCCACGCCCACCCTCGACACGGGCTTCCGCAGGCTGTCGAACGCGGCGAACCACTCCAAGATCTCGTTCACCGTGGCGGCCGCGTTCGCCCTGGTCCCGGGCCGGCCGCGGCGGGCCGCCCTCGCCGGTATCGGGGCCGTGGCCGTCGCCTCGGCCTCGGCCAACCTGCTGGGCAAGCGCCTCGTCCGCAGGCCGCGGCCGGACCGGGAGGCGGCCCGGGTCGTGGTGGGCCGCCATGTGTCGATGCCGGACTCGGCCTCGTTCCCCTCCGGGCACACCGCGTCGGCGGTCGCCTTCGCGACCGCCGCGGGCGTGGTGTTCCCGCCGGCCGCCGTGCCCCTGCAGGTCCTGGCCATGGCCGTGGGCTACTCCCGCGTCCACACAGGGGTGCACTACCCGGGCGACGTCGCCGCGGGCGCGGTCCTCGGCATCGCGAGCGCCGCCGTCTCCCTGGCGGCCGGAGCCTCCTTGGCGGCCGCCAGGGGGAAGTGACCGGGCGTCAGAGCAGTCGGCCGCTTCCGTACGCCGTGGAGGCCGGGCCGCCTCCCAGTACGTCGTGAGGACCGGGTCCGCCGCTCAGTACGCCGCGCGGGCCAGGTCCTCCTCCGAGAAGTCGAGCGCGGCGAGACGCTCCGGGTCCGCCAGGATGTGCAGCTCGACGATCCGGTCGCCGACGATCGTGAACGCCATGAGCGCGCCGGGGCGTCCGTCGGTGACCGAGAGGACCGCGGGCGCGCCGTTGACGACCACCCGCAGTGCCGCCGTACGGAACTTGGCGTACGTGAGGGCCTGCGAGATGACGGCCTCGGCGCCCCGGACGACCTTGGAGACGGCCGCGAGGGTCCTGCCGCCGTCCGCGCGCAGCACCACGTCCGGGTCGAGGACGGCGAGGAGCCCTTCGAAGTCGCCGCCCTGCGAAGCGGCGAGGAAGGCGTCGGCGATCTCCCGCTGCCGGCGTGCGTCGGGTCCGGCGGCGGGGGTGGTGTCCTGCACGCGGCGGCGGGCGCGGCTGGCGAGCTGGCGGGTGGCGGCCGGGGTGCGGTCCACGATCCGCGCGATCTCGTCGAAGGAGACGGCGAACATGTCGTGCAGGACGAACGCGAGCCGCTCGGCCGGGGCCAGGGTCTCCAGGACGACGAGGAGCGCGAGGCCGACGGACTCGGTGACCTCGGCCGCGTGCTCCGGGTCGGTGGTGTCGGCGACCCGGACGATCGGGTCGGGGACGTAGTACTCCAGCGGGTCCTCGCGGCGCGAGCCGCGCGAGCGCAGCATGTCGAGGCAGACGCGGCCGACGACGGTGGTCAGCCAGCCGCTGAGGTTCTCCACCGCGCTGACGTCGCTGCGGCTGAGCTTGAACCAGGCCTCCTGGACGGCGTCCTCGGCCTCGCTGAGCGAGCCCAGCATCCGGTACGCCACTGCTCGCAGGTGGCCCCGGTCGGCCTCGAAGCGCCGGGCCAGCAGTTCTTTGTTGTCGCGGTCCTGGTCCACTCGTCGATCTCCCCGTTCGCGTACCGTCATGCCGTCATGACGGATGAAACCTCGCCGATGTGACACGGACGCGGAGCCGGACCGAAGCGTCACGGCAGGGGTCGATCAGTCCCGGCACGTGAGATCCACGCCGGCCCCCGTCGAACGCCCGGGATTCCCCGGCTGATGCTTCCGACCGCCGTGGATCCTCACTTCAGCGCGGTCGTCCTCGTCCGTAGATTGATCACCATGACGACGACAACGCCGCAGGTCAACCCCGTACTCCGCACTCCGCCGGCCTCTCCCGCCGCCGCTGCCGCGTACTTCTCCGCGAGCCTCGCCTTCCACGCCGATGTCTCCGATGTGGCCTCCGCGCTCGCCGCCGCGGCCGCCGACGGCACCGACCCGGGCTTCGTGGTGATCGACTCCCGCTCGACGGCCTCCTGGGACCAGGGGCACGTCCCCGGTGCGATCCACCTGCCGACCGCGCTCATCGCCGAGCAGGCCGAGCGGCTGCTCGACCGGTCCGTGCCGGTCGTCACGTACTGCTGGGGTCCCGGCTGCAACGGCGCCACGCGCGCCGCGCTGGCCCTCGCCGAGCGGGGTTTCCAGGTGAAGGAGATGCTCGGCGGCTTCGAGTACTGGGTGCGTGAGGGCTTCGCCTACGAGACCTGGGAGGGCCCCGCCGAGCAGGCCGCGGACCCCCTCACGGCGCCGGTCGACTCCGACGACTGCGGGTGCTGAGCAAACCGATTTCGTGATCGCCCCGGTCATGCCGTAGAGTCGTGTTTACCGACGCGGGGTGGAGCAGCTCGGTAGCTCGCTGGGCTCATAACCCAGAGGTCGCAGGTTCAAATCCTGTCCCCGCTACTCAGTAGCAACGAAGGCCCGGATCCAGTCACTGGATCCGGGCCTTCGTCGTGTCCGCCCTGCTTCGCTTGACCTTTACGCAACGTCAAGATTTAGCGTTCTCGGTATGGAGTGGTCGATCCAAGAGATCGCCAAGAAGGCCGGCACCACCAGCCGCACCCTCCGGCACTACGGAGAGCGCGGACTGCTGGAGCCGAGCCGGATCGGCGCGAACGGTTACCGGTACTACGACCAGGCGGCGCTCGTGCGGCTGCAGCGGATTCTGCTGCTGCGCGAGCTGGGGCTCTCGTTGCCCGCCATCGCCGAGGTCCTCGCGGGGCAGCGGGACACCTCCGCCGCCCTGCGGACCCATCTCGCCCTCCTGGAGCAGGAGCGCGAGCGCATCGGACGTCAGATCGCCTCGGTGCGGACCACTCTCCACAAGACCGAGAACGGAGAAGAGCTCATGGCCGACGAAGTGTTCGACGGTTTCGACCACACGGTGTACGAGCAGGAGGTCACCGAGCGCTGGGGCCGCGACGCCTACGAGAGCGGCGACCGCTGGTGGCGTTCGCTCGCCGCCGCGCAGAAGAAGACGTTCATGGACGAGCAGGCCGGCATCGCCCGCGACTTCGCGCGGGCGCTCAAGGACGGCCTCGCCGCCGACAGCGACGAGGTGCAGGCGATCGCGCGGCGCCAGGTCGCGTGGCTGTCCACCACCACGACCCCGAACAAGGAGTACGTGATCGGTCTCGGCCGCATGTACGTCGACGACCCGCGCTTCACCGCGAACTACGACAAGCACGGTGAGGGCACCGCCGTCCTCGTCCGGGACGCGATGGAGATCTACGCGGAGCGGAACCTGTAGCCCGCCCTTCCTCCGGGTGTGACCGAGCGCTTCACTCCGGCCAAGCGGCGTCGGGGAAGAGGGCTTCGTCGGTGTCGGTGTCGGGCATGAGGGTGGTCAGCATGTGCTGGGCGGTCTTGGCGGTCTCGATGGCGCGGGGCAGCATGACGCTTTCGTAGGCGTCGAGGGCCTCGTCGATGGTGGGATGGCCGATGACGGCTTGGGCGAGTTCGGCGCCGTCGAGCAGGGCGAGGTTGGCGCCGACGCCGATGGGCGGCATCAGGTGGGCCGCGTCGCCGAGCAGGGTGATGCCGGGGACGCGCTGCCACGTGTGGGGAACGGGAAGGACGAACATGGGCCGGTTGATGAAACCGCCCTCGTTGTCGCGCAGGATGTCCAGCAAGCTCTCGTCCCAGCCCTGGTACTGGGCGAGGAGGCGGGCGCGTACGGCTTCGGTGTCGGCGAGGTCGAGGCCGGCATGCCAGTCCTTGGGTCCGCGGAAGGTGATGTAGGCGCGGACGTGTCCGTTGCTGTTGCGCTGGAGCACCAGGCTGCGGCGGCCCGCCTTGGCCGACATGGTGCCGCGGCCGACCAGCTGGGCGATGCCGGGGTGACGGTGGTCGACGTCGTCGAAGTGGGCTTCCACCATGGTGACGCCGGCGTAGGAGGGTTGGGCGTCGGAGAGCGCGGGGCGTACCCGGGACCAGGCGCCGTCGGCGCCGATGACCAGGTCGAAGTCCTCGACGGTGCGGTCGTGGTGGTGCAGGCGGGCGGTGCCGTGGGGCAGCGGGGTGACGGCCCTTACGGAGTGGCCCCAGCGGACCGTGCGGGGGGCGAGGGAGTCCAGCAGGAGCGCGCGCAGCTGGCCGCGGTCGATTTCGGGGCTGCTCAGATCGTCCTCGTCGGCCTGGTCGTGGCGTATCAGGGTCGCGTGGCGATCGTGCAGGCGCCACTCCTGGCTCTCGGGCCGGGACAGGGCGAGGAACCGGTCGAACAGTCCGGCTGCGCGAAGGGCGACCTGGCCGGTGTCTTCGTGGATGTCGAGAGTGCCGCCCTGCGAGCGGGAGTCGGGGTCGGGTTCATGCTCGAAGACCGTGACCGGTACGCCGTGCTGCTGCAGGACGCGCGCGCAGACGAGGCCGCCTGGGCCGGCACCGACGATCGCGATGCGAGGGATGGTGGACATGAGGGTCACGCTCCGTTCTACGGATCAAGAGAGTGCAGGTGTCTTGCGGGCCTTCTTGGAATGGGGCGAGGTGGCCGGTGTGCAGCGCAGGTTCTCCTCCAGCGCCTTCCGACGGGCCGATTTCGGGCATGGCGGCATTCGTTCCGGTGCGGGAACGCGCCCCGGGTTCCGGCATCCGAGTGCCGGTCAGGCTCGCCGCCAACAAAAACACAGCCGCTGTAAAAGTACAACCGCTCCGACTTTCTATCCGAACGCCTTTGTGATCGAATCCCCTCAAGCGGGTAGGGTGAGGGCATGGCCGAGACGACGACAGGGCGCCGCGAGCGCAAGAAGGCCCAGACCAGGCAGGCGCTGGCGGATGCCGCACTGCGGCTGTTCACCGAGCGCGGCTTCGACAACGTCGGTGTACGCGAGGTGGCAGAGGCGGCCGACGTCTCACTGAGCACGCTCTTCAAGCACTTCTCCAGCAAGGAAGCCCTCGTCTTCGACCTGGACGCGGACATCGAGAGCGCCCTGGTCGCGGCCGTCCGCGACCGAGCCCCCGGGCAGTCCGTGCTGCACGCCCTGCGCGACTACCTCGTGTGCACCCGAACCGCTGTGCGGACCGACGACCCCACTTTCGTCCTCGTCGAATCCACCCCCGCGCTCCGGGATTACGCCCGGCGCATGTGGTCGCGCCACGAGGAGGCACTGGCCGCCACCCTCGCCGATGCCACCGGGCTTGCCCCGGATGTCCCCGCCATCACCGGCCTGGCACGCTTCGCCATGGAAGCCCCCGGCATCGCCCGCGCAAGCAAAGACCCGGCCCGGACCATGCGCGACCTGTTCGCCCTGCTGGAACACGGCTGGGCCACCACCCTTCTGGCGCGACAGGAAGACCGGCCCGGCCAGGACGGGTGACGGCGACCCGATGCCGCATCACGGCGCCCCCGGCAGCCCCTCGACGACTCGTTCGCTCCACCGCTGACGGTCGGGAATCGAGGCGCCAGGCTGCTCGACCAGAAGTCGTCCCTCTCGAAAAGTCGCACCTGCCCGCCAACCCGATTGCTCGGCCCCGCCCACGCAAGCGCTCACGCGCCGAGTGAAGGGCCCAGCCACACCGGGAGGGCAGGAAGGCAGGAGTAGTCGGAAGTAAACGGTGGCCAAAACCGTGCCCGCCTCTTTGCAGGCGCGCACTGCCCCACCGTAATGTCACGCGCACCATGAGTGACGAGCGTGTGAGCGACGTACGACGGCGGGCGCCCGCCGTCCTCGTCCTGCTCGCGCTCCTCGCCCTCCTCGTCAGCGTCTGCCACGGCTCGCACGGGCACGTGCTGCCGCCGCCGGGCTCCGCGACCGTCGTCTCCGCCCCCGCGCTGCCGCACGGCTGCGAGCGGTCCGGGGAGGCGTGGTCCTTCGACATCCACCTCCCCGCGCAGGCCGCCGCCGCGCCCCTCGCCGCGCCGGACGCCGGCGGAGCCGTACTCCTGCCGTACGCGGCGGACCTCCGCACCGATCCCCGCGCGCGCTGTGTCCGGGGCAGGGCGGGACCCGGCCCCGAGCCGGGCCGGCTGCTCATCGCCCTCGGAGTGGACCGGAACTGAACCGGGTCTCGCCCTCGCGTGACCAGGTCCCCTTCCGCGTACCACCCCAAGGACGTGTCCCACCCATGAACAACCTGCTGTCCGGCAGCCTGCTGCCCGTCGCCGAGCAGACCGTCGGCAACACACCCGTCCTCCGCACGGACGACGGCTACTGGGCCAAGCTCGAAGGCTTCAACTTCGGCGGTATCAAGGACCGCGCCGCCCTCTACATGGTCGAACAGGCCCGCCGGCGCGGTGAACTGCGGCCCGGCGCCCCGATCGTCGAGTCGACCTCCGGGACCCTCGGCCTGGGTCTCGCCCTCGCCGGAGTTCTCCACGGGCATCCCGTGCACGTCGTCACCGACCCCGGTCTGGAGCCGATCGTCGAAAGGATGCTCGTCGCCCACGGCGCCCGGGTCCATGTCGTACGGGAGCCGAGCCCGCAGGGCGGCTGGCAGCAGGCCCGGATGGACCGGGTCGCCGAGCTGCTCGTGAGCCTCGACGGGGCCTGGTGGCCCAACCAGTACGGGAACCCCGACAACCCCGACGCGTACGCGGGGCTCGCCGCCGAACTGTCCGGGCAGCTCGACCGGATCGACGTCCTCGTCTGCGCGGTCGGCACCGGCGGCCACTCGGCCGGGATCTCCCGGGCCCTGCGCGCCACCAGCAGCCCCGCGCTCGAACTCGTCGGCGTGGACTCCGTCGGCTCCACCGTCTTCGGCCTGCCCGCCGGGGAGCGGCTGATGCGCGGCCTCGGCTCCTCCATCCACCCGGGCAACGTGGACCACGACGCCTTCGACGAGATCCACTGGGTGGGTCCCGCGGAGGCGGTACGGGCGGCCCGCCGCCTGGCCTCGCGTCAGTTCGCCACGGGCGGCTGGAGCGTGGGCGCGGTCGCGCTGGTCGCCGGGTGGCTGGCCCGCACCCGGCCGCGCGGGACCCGCATCGCGGCCGTCTTCCCCGACGGGCCGCAGCGGTACTTCGACACCGTCTTCAACGACGAGTTCTGCGCGGCCCACGGTCTCCTCGACGGACCCGTACGGGAGGATCCGGCCGGGTACGAGGACGGCGCGCCCGTCGACGGCTGGACCCGCAAGGTCATGGAGCGGGCGGGGCGGGTCCGTTGAGCGCCACCACCGCGGCGGCTCCCCGGGGCGGGGTCTGGAAGCAGAGCCGCACCTTCGAACCGGCCGTCCGGCTCCTCTTCCTCAACCAGCTCACCATCAACCTCGGCTTCTACATGCTCATGCCGTACCTTGCCGCGCACCTCGCGGACGGGCTCGGGATGGCGGCCTGGGCCGTCGGGCTGGTGCTCGGCGCCCGGAACCTCTCCCAGCAGGGCATGTTCCTCGTCGGCGGGGCGCTCGCCGACCGGCTCGGCTTCAAGCCGCTCATCGTGGCGGGCTGCGCGCTGCGGACGGTCGGCTTCGGGGCGCTGGCGTTCGCGCAGTCGCTGCCGATGCTGATCGCCGCCTCGCTCGCGACCGGGCTCGCGGGGGCGCTCTTCAACCCCGCCGTCCGGGCCTGTCTCGCGGCGGAGGCGGGGGAGGAGCGCCGGGTCGAGGCCTTCGCCCTGTTCAACGTCTATTACCAGGCGGGCATCCTGCTCGGGCCGCTCGTCGGGGTGGCCCTGACGGGGGTGTCGTTCCGGCTGACGTGTGTGGTGGCGGCGGTGCTGTTCGCCGGGCTGACCCTCGTACAGCTCAGGTACATGCCCGTACGGGGTGGGACGCGGGCGCGGGACGGGGCGGAGCGGGGGCAGTTCCGTACGGTGCTCTCCCACCGCACCTTCTGGCTCTTCTCGCTCGCGATGACCGGCTCGTACGTGCTGTCCTTCCAGGTCTATCTGGCGCTGCCGCTCGCCGCCGGCGGTACGGGGCCCACGACGGCGCTCTTCGTCGTCTCCGCGCTGGTCGCGCTCGCCGCGCAGCTGCGGATCACCGCCTGGTGCAGGCGGCGGCTGAGCCGGGAGCGGTGTCTGGTCCTGGGGCTCGCCCTGATGGGCGGGGCCTTCCTGCTCCCGGCCGCCCTGGGCCGGGGCCTGGTGGGGCTGCTGCTGTGCGCGGCGGTCCTGGCCGTCGCGAACGCGGTGCTCTACCCGTACGAGATGGACACCGTCGTCGCCCTGTCCCGGGGGCGCTGGGTGGCCACCCACTACGGGCTCTACAACACCGTGTGCGGGATCGGGATCACCCTCGGGAATCTCGGGACGGGCGCGCTGCTCGACGTGACCGGGTGGTCGGCGGCGCCGTGGCTGGCGCTGTGCGCGGTGGGGCTCGTGTGTGCGGCGGCCATGGCTCTCCTGGCGAGGGGCGGGCGGCTGGCGGAGGGGGCGGGCACGGACTGAGCCGGCCACGGCCCCTCCACGCGCGCGTGGCCGGGTCCGGCGCGCGCCTGGCCTGGCCCCGCCCCGTGCGTGCCCGCCCCGCCCGCGTCCGTACGCCAGTCGGCCCCGTGGGAGTCGCCGCCCGGTACGGCGGCGGCCACCCTGGGAGGGCGCGGTACGGTCCGCGGCCGGAACGGACCGGGCAGGAGAGCACAGGTGGGGCACCCCCTAGGAGCGGTCGGCGGGCGGCGGGGCGGCGACCGCCGTCGCCCGTACGGGGGCGCCCGGAGGTTCATCCGGGCGCTGCCGCCGCTGATCATCGTGGGTGGTGTCGTCTTCGACGTCCTGACGCCGCCCAAGTACAGCGCGGCGCCGATGTTCTCCGCCGCCCCGCTGATCGCGGCACCGTTCTTCTCCACCCTCACGACGCTGCTCACCGGGATCGCGGCCGTCCTCGCCTCCGTCGGGCTGCACATCTACAACGGCACTGCGACCGAGATCCCGTCGCTCACCGAGTTCCTGACCGTGCTCACGGTCGCCGTGCTCGCCGTGCTCATCAACCGGGTCGTCCTCCGCAGCGGCGAGCGGCTCGCCTCCGCGCGGGTCATCGCGGAGACCGCGCAGAAGGCGGTGCTGCCGACGCCCGCCGAGCGGATCGGCGGGCTGCAGTGCGCGGCACGGTACGAGGCGGCGCAGGCGGACGCGTTCATCGGCGGCGACCTGTTCGCCGTCCAGGACACCCCCTACGGGGTGCGCCTCGTGGTCGGCGACGTCCGGGGCAAGGGGATGGACGCGGTCGAGGCCGTGGCCGTCGTCATCGGGGCGTTCCGGGAGGCGGCCGAGCAGGAGCGGAGTCTGGAGGGCGTGGCGCAGCGCCTCGAACGGGCCCTCGCCCGGGAGGGCACCCGCCGGACCGGGCTCGACGCCTTCGAGGGGTTCACCACGGCCGTCCTCGCCGAGATCCCGCGCGGTGACGGCGGCGGCACCTTCGACGGTTTCGTACGGGTCGTCAACCGCGGGCACCCGCCCCCGCTGATGCTGTTCGGGGACGGGCGCCTGGACATGCTGGAGCCGGGCGAGCCGGCGCTGCCGCTCGGCATGGGCGATCTGGCGGCGTGGCCGGACCGGGCCGAGGCGCGGCCGTACCCGCCGGGCGCGACGCTGCTGTTCTACACCGACGGCCTCTCGGAGGCGCGGAACGCGGAGGGCGTCTTCTACGACCCGGGGGAGCGGCTCGCGGGGCGGATCTTCCCGGGCCCCGAGGAACTCCTCGACGCGCTCGTGGACGACGTACGGCTGCACACGGGGGGCGGGTCGACGGACGACATGGCACTGCTCGCACTGAGCCGTCCCGCGACGGGGCAGCCGGAGCGGCGCCGGACGATGCCGGTGGTGCCGCCGGAGCCCGGTCACCGGCCGTAGTCGCGAGGTGTCACTGCGATAACAATTGACATAACGTCAGATCGCCGGGGTTTCGCCGCCCCTTGTTGAAGGGGGGTCAACTCGGACCATTCCCTATCAATTCAATGAATGATCAAGAGGAACAGCTTGGAATCGGGACCCCCTGTCTATTAACGTTCGATAACGCAGCGCGGTCGTCCCAGCCGTCGCAAGAGGCGGCACCGTGCGCACGCGCCGAATCCTGAAAAGGAACCGGGGAACCACTACTTGGGGTGAATCGGGCCCTTCGCACCTGTGCGACGAGCCCGTAGGAGACCTTCCTGCTCCGAACCCGTCAGCTAACCCGGTAGGCGAGAAGGAAGGAAAGGAGCGCGCCTTCGTGGCGTCCAACACTCCCGCACCCGAAGCCCCCTTCGATGCCTTCGGTGGTGGTGCGGGTCCCGCCGCCCCGGACACCGAGTGGAACCCCACCGAGGGCTCCCTCCGCGCCGAGAGCCGCTCCGGCGGCCGGCACCGTGTCGTCAAGCAGCGCTCCAACTTCGCCCGTTCCTCCACCGTCCTCGGCGTCGGTGTGATCGCCGCCGTCGGCGCGGGCGGCCTCGCCACCGCGCAGGAGAGGCCCCCGGTCGCGATATCGCTCCCCGACCTCCCGGACCTCAACCTGCCGGACGCCCACGACCTCCCCGGCGTCGGCGACCTCCTCCCCGAGGAGCACCAGGAGACGGTCAGCGCGGCCCGCGCCAACCCGAACCCGCTCACCGTCGAGACGTACGCCGTGCTCGACGACGAGCAGGGCACGAACACCCAGGTCGAGCAGGCGGTCCTGAACGGCCAGGACGGCCGGGCCACCATGGTCGCGACCGGCGCCGGCGACGCGGGCGAGGCGCTGCGCGCCCGCATCCTCCAGCAGGCCGAGCAGCAGCAGGCCTCCGCCGACGCCGCCGACAAGGCCGCGGCGGAGAAGGCGGCCGCCGAGAAGGCGGCCGCGGAGGCCGCGGCCAAGGCCGACGCGGCGGAGAAGGCGGCCGCCGAGGCGAAGGCCAAGGCCGAGGCGGAAGCCAAGGCGAAGGCGGAGGCCGAGGCCAAGGCGAAGGCCGAGGCGGCGGCAGAGGCCGAGCGCCTCGCCAAGCTCGCCGCGAGCTACTCGCTGCCGCTCTCCTCGTACAGCCTCAGCGCCACCTACATGCAGTCCGGCTCGATGTGGTCCTCCGGCTACCACACCGGCCTCGACTTCGCCGCTCCCACCGGCACCCCGCTCAAGGCGGTCCACGGCGGCACCGTCAAGTCGGCGGGCTGGTCCGGCTCGTACGGCTACCGGGTCGTCCTGGAGCTGGAGGACGGCACCGAGGTCTGGTACGCCCACATGTCGTCCATGACGGTCGCCGCGGGCCAGACCGTGGGCACCGGCGAGACGATCGGCCGCGTCGGCGCCACCGGCAACGTCACCGGTGCCCACCTCCACATGGAGGTGCACACGCCCGGCGGCTCCGGCCTCGACCCGGCGGAGTGGCTCCGCTCCAAGGGCCTGAGCCTGTAACACCGGGCACGCCCGTCACACCGGGAACGCCTGCAACGCCGGGGTGCCTGTCTCGCCGGGCACGCCTGCAACGCCCGGGTGCCCGTCACACCGGGCACGCCCGTCACGCGGTACGGAATAGGCCAGGCGGCCCGGAGGGTTGTGTCGATCATGACCTCCCTCCGCCCGCTGGGCTCCTCCGATCTGCACGTCTTCCCGCTCGCCCTGGGCGGCAACGTCTTCGGCTGGACCGCCGATGAGGCCCAGTCCTTCGCCGTCCTCGACGCCTACACCGCCGCCGGCGGCAACTTCGTCGACTCCGCCGACGTCTACTCCGCCTGGGCCGAGGGCAACGAGGGCGGCGAGTCCGAGACCGTCATCGGCCGCTGGCTCGCCTCTCGCGGCAACCGCTCTGATGTCGTCGTCGCCACCAAGGTCGGCGCCCACCCCCACTTCAAGGGGCTGTCCGCCACCACCATCAAGGCGGCCGCGGAAGAGTCGCTGCGCCGCCTCGGCACCGACTACATCGACCTCTACTACACGCACTTCGACGACGAGTCGGTCCCCGTCGAGGAGATCGTCACCGCCCTCGACCAGCTCGTGAAGGACGGCACGGTGCGGGCCGTCGCCGCCTCCAACATCTCCCCGGAGCGGCTGCGCGCCTCCCTCGACTTCGCCGAGACCGAGGGCCTCGCCCGTTACGTGGCCCTCCAGCCGCACTACAACCTGGTCTCCCGCGACACCTACGAGGGCCCGCTCCTGGAGACCGTCGAGCGGGCCGGGCTCTCCGCCGTCCCGTACTACGGCCTCGCCTCCGGCTTCCTCACCGGCAAGTACCGCCCGGGCACCACCGTGGACAGCGCCCGCGCGGCCGGAGCCGGCGGGCACCTGGAAACCGAGCGGGGCCGGGCCGTGCTCTCCGCGCTCGACACGGTCGCCGAGGCGCACGGGGCGGAACTCGCCACCGTCGCCCTCGCCTGGCTCGCCTCCCGCCCGACCGTCGCGGCGCCGATCGCCTCGGCGCGTACGGTCGAGCAGGTCCCGGCACTCGTCGCGGCGGCCGAGCTCACGCTCACGCAGGCCGAGCTGACGCTCCTCACGGAGGCCGCCTCGGTCTGAGCGACGACGCCCCCGGTCCGGCGGCTGCCGGACCGGGGGCGTCGCCACACCCGGATCAGGTCAGGTGGGTGGGGGTGTACATGCCGGCGAGACCGTCGCTGGGCAGGTACCAGAAGCAGTAGCCGTTCGGGCTGCCGTAGTACTGGTCACCCGAGTAGAGCAGCCAGTTGCCCGTCAGAGGGCCGACGATCCCGTCCGGCTTCAGGCCGAGGCGGTCCTGGAGCCAGACGATCTGGGCCTTGGTCGCCGGTCCCCACTGGCCGTCCTCGGCGATCTCAGCGCGGCCGTACTTCCTGGCGATGTCGTTGACCAGGTGCTGGGCGCACCAGACGTTCGAGCCGCTGGTGGAGTACCCGTAGCCGACGTATCCGGCACCCTCGACGGCCGCCGCCGGGCCGCTCGTTCCCCCGACGACCAGGGCCGCCACACCGAGTGCCAGGCCCGCCTTGGCCGCGATCTTCTTGAGCACGTATGTCTCCGTTCTCGGATGATCTTCGAGAGTGACGCTACGTGCGTTCGAGGCTCGTGCGGCTGTCCCATGGCCCATGAGACGTCCCGGGACCGTCCCGATCAGCTCCGGTACGGGTTGAAGCCGTCGTAGTCCAAGTACTGCGGCGGCGCCCACACCTTGCCCGTCGCCCGCGCCGCGTACGTGAGGGCCGGCGAGGCCACCGCCCTGCGCTGCCACAGGTGGTGGAGCAGCTCCTGCTCCCGGGCCGGGAAGTCGGCCCCGGCCGTACCGCGCCGGGCCCGGTCCCGCAGGAACGCCAGGGTCGTCGCGAAGGACTCGTACTCGCCGACGGCGCGCGCGGCCGTCGGCCCGTACGTACGGGCGGCGAAGGAGCGGGCCAGCTGGCGGGCGCGCATCGAGGAGAGCGCGAGCGGCTCGGCGGGGGAGAGCCAGCCGGCCGCCGCGTACGCCGGGAGCTCGCCGGATATCGTGCGCAGCTCGCGTTGCCGGCTCCACACCGCGAGCCAGGTCAGCAGGCCGAAGGCCGGGACCATGAGTGCCCCGTACACCGCGTAGAAGGCCAGGGGGCCGCCGAAGGTGGCCGAGCCGTTCCAGGCGGCGTGCAGGCCCATGGCGAGCAGCAGCCCGGCGAGCGGCAGCAGTACGCGGCGCAGGCGCTTCCCGCGCGGCGCGAGGGCGGCGAAGCCGAAGCCGATGCCGGTGAGCACGGTGAAGAGCGGATGCGCGAACGGTGACATCACGACCCGGACGAAGAAGGTCGCGGCGGTCACCGAGCCGATGCCGGTGGCACCGAACTCCTGGTCCTCGCCGAAGGCGTTGCCGAGGTAGAGGATGTTCTCGGTGAAGGCGAAGCCGGTCGCGGTGAACCCGGCGACCACGACGCCGTCGACGAGTCCGCCGAAGTGCTTCCTGCGGAAGAGGAAGAGCAGCAGGATCGCGGCGGCCTTCGCGCTCTCCTCCACCACGGGCGCGACCACGGTCGCGCCGAGGGTGTCCGCCGAAGTGGGATCGGCGGTGGCCGTGGCGATCCAGCGGACCGCGAAGGAGTTCGCCAGGATCGCGACGAGCGCGGCGGCGAAGGCGCCCCAGGCGAAGGCGAAGAGCAGGTTCTTCCAGGGACCCGGCTCGACCCGGTCGAGCCAGCGGAACGCGGCCATCAGCAGCGGTACGGGGAGCACCGCGAGACCCAGGCCGACGAGGAAGCCTTCGGTGCCGGTCTGCTCGCGGACCAGGCCGAGGATGAACAGGGCGCAGATCGCGAGCACGGTGATCAGGGCGACGGCCCGGACCACCCGGCTGCGCCAGAAGGCCCGGCGGGGCCGGTAGCGCCACTGGGACCGGTCGGCGGCGGCCGGGAAGGCCGGCTCCTCGGTGTCCCGGTGGGGGACGGGAGCGGTACCGGCTGCGGTGGGGGCGGGGAAGGACACGTGAGCGACCCTAACGACCCCCACCGACAGGGGGCGAAGGAGTTAAGACCCCCCTGTCGCTTTCTCCGGCTTCCTCCGGATAACTCCCTCCGGATGCCTCTCGCCGGATACCGCTCGCCGGGTCACTTCCTCGGGAAGCGTCCGCCGGGTCACTTCCTCCGGAAGAGAAGGTCGTGCACGAGGTGCCCCTTGTCGAGCCCCTGCCCCTCGAAACGGGTGAGCGGCCGGAAGTCGGGCCGAGGGGCGAAGCCGCCGTCGGCCTGGGTGTTCTCGAAGTCCGGATGCGCGGAGAGCACCTCCATCATCACCTCGGCGTACGGCTCCCAGTCGGTGGCGCAGTGGAGCACGCCGCCGGGCTTGAGCCGGGTCGCGAGGAGGCTGAGGAACTCGGGCTGGATGAGGCGCCGCTTGTGGTGGCGGGCCTTGGGCCAGGGGTCCGGGAAGTAGACGCGGCAGCCGTCGAGGGCGTCCTTGTCGAGCATCTCGCGGAGCAGGATGATCGCGTCGCCGTTGGCGACCCGGACGTTGGTCAGGCCGTTCCGGTCGGCGAGGCCGAGGAGGTTGCCCTGGCCGGGGGTGTGCACGTCCACGGCGAGGATGCCGGTGCCGGGGTCGGCGACGGCCATCTGCGCGGTCGCCTCGCCCATGCCGAAGCCGATCTCGAGGACGACGGGAAGCCCGTCGAACATCTCGCCGAGGTCGAGGACCCGCTTGCCGTCGATGTCGAGACCCCAGTCGGGCCACCGCTTCAGCAGGGCCTCGGCCTGCCCGGTGGTGACGCGACTGCGCCGCGGCTGGAAGCTGCGGATCCGCCGCTCGTGATGAGACCCGGCGGGATCGGGCAGGGGCCCCTCACCGGGCGCGAACCGCTGACTGCCCCGCTGCACGACGTGCGGTACGGGGTCGGCGGACGCGGCGACGGGCGGCGCGATGTTCTCTGGCTGCTCAGACACAATGCCCCGATTCTACGGCGCACACCGTGGTGTCCACCGCCCCGCGCGTCCGGGCCGTCGGCCCCCGCGGCCCGCAGGACCCGGGCTACAACAGCGCCAGCGCCCGCCCTGCCACCTCGCGTCCGATCGGCAGCGACGCCGTCGCCGCCGGCGACGGTGCGTTCAGGACGTGGACCGTCCGGGACGCCTCCCGGATCAGGAAGTCGTCGACCAGCGTCCCGTCCCGCAGCACCGCCTGCGCCCGCACCCCCGCCGCCGCCCGCCGCAGGTCCGACTCCTCCACCACCGGAAGCAGCCGCCGCACCGCCTCCGTGAAGGCCCGCTTCGACACCGACCGCCGCAGCTCACCCGCCCCGTACCGCCAGTGGGCCCGGGCGATCGCCCACGAGCCGGGCCACGCCAGCGTGCCGGCGAGCTCGCGGGGCCGGACGACGGACCAGCCGTACCCCTCCCGCGCGAGTGCCGGGACCGCGTTCGGCCCGATGTGGACGCCGCCGTCGATCCCCCGCGTCAGATGCACGCCGAGGAACGGGAAGGCGGGGTCCGGCACCGGATAGACGAGGCCCCGCACGAGCGAGGGGTCCCGGAGCTCGTAGTACTCCCCCCGGAAGGGCACGATCCGCATGCCCGGGTCGTCGCCCGCGAGCCGCGCGATCCGGTCGCAGTGCAGCCCCGCGCAGTTGACCAGGACCCGCGCCCGCACCACCCGGCCGTCCGCCGTCCGCACCGCGACCCCCCAGGGCCGTCGGTCGATGACGGTGACCTCCGCCCCGTACAGGATCCGGGCCCCGGAGGACTCGGCGAGCCGCTGCGACACCGCCCCGTAGTCGCAGATGCCGGTCGTGCCGACGTGGATCGCGGCCAGGCCCCGCACCCGTGGCTCGTACTCGCTGATCTGCGCGGGGCCGAGCTCGCGCACCGGGATGCCGTTCTCCCTGCCGCGCTGCACGAGTGCGTGCAGCCGGGGCAGCTCCTCACGCGCGGTGGCGACGACGAGCTTGCCCGTCACCTCGTACGGAATGTCCCACTCCGCACAGAACTTGACCATTTCGGCCGCGCCCTCGACCGCGAACCGGGCCTTGAGCGAGCCCGGCCGGTAGTAGATCCCGCTGTGGATCACCCCGCTGTTGCGCCCGGTCTGGTGGCGCGCGAGCGCGTGCTCCTTCTCCAGGACCGTGACCCGGGTGCCGGGAGCGGCGCGCGTCAGGGCGTACGCCGTCGACAGACCGACGATCCCGCCGCCGATCACCAGCACGTCACAGTCAAACACCAGCGCCACCTCCCACCCCCGATAGTGCACTGGCCCACTGACAATCCCGTGAAACCTCGCGCGACGTCACGAGACGCAGGTCACGCCCCTGGGCTGCAGGAGGCGTGAGCTGCCGGACGTGGTCACGCCGGCGTGACGAGCAGCGGCCTGGCCCGCTCCCGCAGTTCCATCACCCGGGGCTCGTCCCCGTACGGCTCCAGGCGGTGCAGCAGATCCCGTACGTACTCCGTCGTCCGCGCCGAGGAGATCCGCCCCGCCACCTCCACCGCGCGCGTGCCCGCCGCGCAGGCCGCGTCCAGATTGCCCGATTCCAGTTCGGCGACGGCGGAGACCACGAGCCGCAGCCCGTGCGAGCGGACGAACTCCTCCGTCGGCCGGGAGAGCGCCTGCTCGGTGAAGCGGCGCACCTCGCGCGGCGCCTTCAGGTCGCTGTAGCACTCGGCGGCGTCGGCGCAGAACCGGTCGTACGAGTAGAAGCCCAGCCAGGTCGGGTCGCCGTCGCCCTCCCGGGAGCGCTCCAGCCAGCCCTCGGCGGACTTGAGCGCGGCCGCCGCGGCGACCCCGTCACCGGCCTTCGCGTGCGCGCGTGCTTCGACGAGCCGGAAGAAGGACATGGTGCGGGCGGTCGCGAGCCCCCGGTTCCGTTCGAGCGCGGCCTGGGCGAGGTCGACGCCCTCGTCGGCGAAGCCCCGGTAGGTGGCCTGGAGGGACATGGAGGCGAGGACGTACCCGCCGAGGGGCACGTCGGCGGCGGCGCGGGCGAGCCGCAGGGCCTGGATGTAGTAGCGCTGGGCGGCCTCCTGCTGCCCGGTGTCGAAGGCCATCCACCCGGCGAGCCGGGTGAGCTCGGCGGTCGCGCCGAAGAGGGCCCGGCCGACCTCGTCGGAGTACGAGGCGAGCAGCAGCGGGGCCGCGTCCACGCGTAAGCACTCGGGGACCATCGACGAACGCCAGTCCCCGCCGCCGTACTTGGAGTCCCACCGGCGGGCGTCCTCGGCGGCCTCGCGGAGCTTGGCGACGTCGCTGTGCCCCACGCGCACGTGCTCCGGCGAGGCCGAGGCGGCGGCCCCGGGCCCTGTCGCGGACCCGCCTCCGCCCGTGACGCCGGCGGCCGGGGAGCGCGGGGCCTCGCGCTCCACCGACGGGTCGGCCGGGGTTATCAGCCAGCGGGACGCGGGCGTCGCGTACGCGCTCACCGCGAAGGATCCGGCGAGCGACTGCCAGATCCCGCCACCGCCGGCCCGCCGCCCGGCGAGGTCCAGCCGGTACAGGTCGGTCGCGGAGCGCACCGCCTCGCCCACGTCGCGCGGGAAGGCGAGCCCGACCTCGGGCGCGGGGTCGGCGTCGGCGAGCCCGATCTCGTGCAGCGGCACGGGCCGGCCGAGCTTCTGCCCGATCGCGGCGGCGATCAGGTGCGGGGCGGCGCCCTGCGGCACCATGCCCTTGGCCACCCACCGGGCGACCGAGGTCTTGTCGTAACGAAGCGTCAGACCCCGTTGCGCACCGAGGTCGTTGACGCGCCGGGCCAGCCCGGCGTTGCTGATTCCCGCGAGGGCGAGAACCGTGCCGAGCTTTTCGTTCGGCCCGCGTTGCTCCCTGGACATGACGCCACCCCTCGACAACCCAGACGGCCGCCACGACGCCGGGCATAGGCGTGCGGCATTCGTAAACACAGCGTAGTTCGCCGCATCCCTACCGTTAAGGGGCGGTGTTCCGTATGGCGAGATTGTTGTGTGAAAGGCCGACAGGCGGGCCCGGCGGACCGGCTCGTGCTCCCGCCGTGTGGCCGTGCGCCCGGCCGTGCGCTCTCTCGGCGCGGCCGGGGGAGCGCTTCCATGAGTACCGCGTGGGTCGGCCCGCTCGGCCGGGAAAGTGTCCCGGACCAGTGGGCTGGGGGATACCGCCGCCCCATTCCCCGCGGGCGGCGGACGGCGCCGGGAGGCGGGAGCGCCTCCCGGGCTGCCGGTGACCGGTGTGAAGCGGTGTGCGCGGGCGGGTGCCCCGGATGCGTTTCACACCCATCGGGGAGGGTCGATATTTGGCCGAATGACGCCGTCGGTCAACTGGCCCATGCCAGGGGCGCATTCGGCTTTCGCGCGCGTGCGCCCGGACTCCGCCCCGTGCGCCGTTGTCGTGGCAGCATGTCTCCCACCGAAACGGATGTGGAGGCGCCGATGCGATGGCTGGTGGGCTGGAGCAGTGTCGCCGCGAGCTTCGCAACGACGGCCGGGGCCCGGGCGGGGTCGGTGAGCGGCTCGTACGGCGGCGGGTACGGCGCAGGTTCAGGCTCCAGCTACGGCTCCGGCTCCAGCTACGGCTCAGGCTCCAGCTCCAGCGCAGGCTCCAGCTACGGATCCGGCGCCGGCTACGGCCAGGCCGCCGCCACCGAGGGGCGCACGGTGCAACCGGTCGGCGCGCAACTCCTCTGGGGCGACCCCGATCCGCTGTGGGCGGTCGGCGACTGGCGCCCCGACGAGGTGCGTGTCCTGGCCGTCGACGACCACACGCGCCTCGCCGTCCTCGGCTGTTGCGCCGCGAGCGACGAGGAACTGCGGATCGGCCTGCTCACCGCGCGCGGGGGCGCGTTGCGGCATCTCACGGCCTGGCCCGGCAGCTACACGGCGGTCGTCAAGGCCGGCCGCCGGGTCACCGTCACCGGTGATCTCGCGGGCGCCCGGCCCGTGTTCCACACCCCGTGGGCCGGCGGCACCGCCTTCGCCACCGCCGCCCTGCCGCTCGCCGACCTCGTCGAGGCCCAGCTCGACATCGGCCATCTCGCCGCGCTGCTCGCCTGCCCGGAGACCCCGGAGGCGCTGCGCGACTCCACCCCGTACGAGGGGGTCCGGCGGGTGCCGCCGGGACACGCGCTGATCCTGCGGGAGGGCTCGCGCGAGATCACCGGGTACGAGCAGGTCTCCTCGCTCGCGGTCGCGGCGGCCGAGGCCGACCCCCGGCAGGCCGTCGAGGGGGTCAGGGACGCCCTGATCGAAGCCGTACGCGCGCGGCTCACCGCCCCCCGGCACGCGCCCGAGGCCCCGCTTCCCGACCCGGGCCCCGTGCCCGGCATGGGGCCCGCCGACCGGCGCGCGGCCCGGGGCGCGGGCCCGGCGCCCGGCATCGGCGCCGATCTGTCCGGCGGCAGCGCGTCGGGCACGCTCGCGCTGCTCGCGGCGGGCCTCCCCGGGGTGCCGGGCACGATCGTCGGGCACGGTACGGGCGCGGGGGAGCGGCTGCTCGCCGTCACCTTCAACGACCTGGCCACGCGTGCGGGTTCGGATCGTGAGGACGAGCTGAAGCGCGCCGGGGAGATCGCGGCCGACCCGCGCCTGCACCATGTGGTCGTCGCGGGCGGCGAGGAGGCGCTGCCGTACGCCGCTCTGGACGGGCCGCTCACCGACGAGCCGGGGCCCTCCCTCGTGACGGCCGAACGGCATCGGAGGCGCCTCGCGAGCGGCAGCGCCGACCACTTCACCGGCATGGGCGCCAAGCAGGTCCTGGACGCGCACCCGGCGCGCCTCGCGGACCTCCTGATGGACCGCAGGCGTCGCTCCCTGGTGCGTCCGGTGACGGCGCTCGCGAAGGCCTCGGGGCCGTCGGCGGGCTCGCTCCTGGTGCCGCTGACGGTGTACCGGGCGGCGCGGAAGCTGGCCCGTACCCCGTACCGGACGGGCCTGGAGGCGGCCGCCCAGCGGGTCCTGGAGGCGAACCGTACGGCTCCGGACGGCTTCGGCCCCCTGGAGGCGTCCCTCTCGGCGCTGACCTGGTCGCGGCCGGGTCCCGCGGCCCGTTGGCTGAAGGGGGAGGCACTGGCTGAAGTATCGGTTCGCCTGAACCGGGCGGCGACGCTGCCGACCTCCGTCCAGCGCCCGGGTGAAGCACGTGCGCGTGCCGCACTCGCGCGTGCGGCGGCCGACCACCGGGTCCTGGAACAGGCCGCCGAGATCCGCGGCCAGCGCCTGCACGCCCCCTTCCTCGACAACCAGGTCGTACGCGCCTGCCGCGAGCTCCCGGAATCGCTCCGGGTCCAGCCGGACGCACGCGCGGGCGTCCTGCGCACGGTCCTCTCCGGCGCCGGCATCCACGACCTCCCCCCGGGCTGGGGCGCCCCCCACCCGGCGGTCCCGGCCGGCGCCACGCGCGCGGGGCTGCGCGCCGCGCTCCCCCACCTGATCGCCCTCTTCGACGCGCCGTTGCTCGCCGACGCGGGCCTGATCGAGGCGCGCGTGGTCCGCAAGGCCCTCCGCGCGGCGGCGGACGGCGAACCGGTCCCCCTCGACGGCCTCGCCGACCTCGTCTCCACCGAACTCTGGCTCCGCCGCCTCCTGTCCCGCCGAGGCTCCTGCTGGACCAACACGACAGAACCCCGCGCCCACCGCGCGGTTCAGGGCCCCCTGATCCCGGCGACGAGGTCGCTTCCGGCGTGAGGGCGGGCCGTGGCTTCCTGGCGAAACGTCACAGCACGCCCGTTCGAGTGAACGCTTGCCGGACTCCGACCTGGAGCCGGACCTAAGCTGAAACTGTCGCACCCGAGCGAAGGAGGTCCGCCATGACTATGCCGTTGCCGGTCCCGGAGGATGCGTTCTCCGAGGGCTTGCCCGACCGTGAGGGCGCGAGTACCCAGGAGACCTTCGAGCTGTTCAGTGCGCTGGCCCCCAAGGGCTGGCGTGTGGAGCTGATCGAAGGGGAGATCTACGTGGTGCCTCCGGCCAATGGTGAGCACGAGAAGATCGTGACCGAGCTGGTGGAACAGGTCATTGCCCGCCGCGTCGACAAGGAACTGCGGAACTCCACGGGTATCGGCCTGTACCTTCCCGGAACCAACGGGACTGTGCGCGTCATTCCGGACCTCGTCATCGCCCCCCGAGACAGCTTCGACGATCAGCAGGAGTGGCACGCGCCCGACCCCGTGCTCCTCGTCGCCGAGGTGTCGTCCTCGTCCACAGCGAGCCGCGATCGCGTACAGAAGATCCGGGCCTACGCGCGGGCCGGCATCCCCGTCTACCTGATGATCGACCGCGAGGCGGGCGAGGCAGTCGTCTGCTCCGGTCCTACCACTGACGACTACAGCCACAAGTCCATCCACAAGCTGGGGACACAGGTCCCGCTCCCGTCCCCGCTCGGCTTCCAGCTCGACACGTCCGAATTCTGAGGGTCGCCCCCAGGTAAACCCCGAGGCGTACGCAACGGCCACCGGACACAATGAGCCGGTGCGGTATCTCATCCTCGGCACCACCGAGGCCCTCGACCCCCGCGGCACCCGCCTCCCCGTCGGCGGCGCCCGGCTGCGCGCGCTGCTCGCCGCCCTCGCGCTGCGCGGGGGACGCGCCGTCTCCGTCACCGAACTCGCCGACGACGTGTACGGGGATTCCCCGCCGCAGGACGCCCCCGCCGCCCTCCAGGCCCTGGTCGGCCGCCTCCGCCGGATCATCGGCAGCGAGGCCGTCGCCTCCACCCCCGGCCCCGGCTACCGGCTCGTCGCCGCCCCCGAGGACATCGACCTGTACGTCTTCGAGCGTCGTGTCAGGGACGCGGGTGCCCACCTCGACGCCGGCGACCTCGAAAGAGCCTCCGCCCTCCTCGGACGGGCCCTCGGGCTCTTCCGGGGCCCCGCCCTCGCCGACCTGTCCGACGCGGCGGGCGTCCGTCCCGAGGCCCAGCGGCTCGCGGCCCTGCGACAGCGCGTCGAGGCCGATCTGCGCCGGGGCGCCACCGACGGACTCGTACCGGAGCTGACCGAGCTCACCACCACGTACCCGTACGACGAGGCCTTCCGCGCCCAGCTCATCCGTGCCCTGCGGGCCGAGGGCCGCCACGCCGACGCCCTCACCGCCTACGAGTCGGCCCGCCGTACCCTCGCGGACGCCCTCGGTGCCGACCCGGGTCCCGAACTCGCCGCCCTCCACCAGGAACTCCTCGCGGGTCCGCCCCCGGGCCCGCCCCGTACGAGCAGCCCGTGGGGACCGCCGCCACCCGCCCACCCGCGGTCGGAAACGCCGCCGGATCCGTGGCAGCGCCCCGATCCCGGTACCGCGCGGGAACCCCGTCCCGGGCCGCCCACGCCGGACCATCCGCGCCCCCTCACCCCGGCCCCCACCCACGCGGATCCCACCCCCGGCAACATCCGCCCCCGTCTCACCTCCTTCGTGGGCCGTGAGCCCGAGCTGGCCGCGCTCCACGCCGATCTGGCCCGTTTCCGGCTGGTCACGCTCACCGGCCCCGGCGGTTCCGGCAAGACCCGGCTCGCCGAGGAGGCCGCCCTGAGGGTCTTCGCACCGGCCGCGCCGGCCGTGGCGCCCGCCGGACTCGCCCCCTCAGCGAGTCCCGAGGCTCCCGCCTCCGTAGCGAGTCCCGACGACCCGGACCTCGCCCCCGCCGCCTGGATCGCCGAGCTCGCCCCGCTCGACGACCCCGAGGCCGTCCCCGGCGCCGTGCTCTCCGCGCTCCGGCTCCGCGAGATCAACCTGATCACCCGCGACGGCGTGACCCTCCAGGACGACCCCACGGCCCATCTCGTCGAGCACCTCGCCCGCCGCCCCTTCCTCCTCGTCCTCGACAACTGCGAGCACGTGGTCGACGCGGCCGCAGCCCTCGCCGAGACCCTCCTCACCCACTGCCCACAGCTCCGGATCCTCGCCACCAGCCGCGAACCCCTCGGCGTCCCGGGGGAGTCGGTCCGACCGGTCGAGCCCCTGCCGCCGGATCCCGCGCACCGCCTCTTCGCCGAGCGCGCCCGCGCCGTACGCCCCTCGTTCGACCTCGCCCGGGACGGCGGCGCGGCCGTCGACGAGATCTGCCGCCGCCTCGACGGTCTGCCGCTCGCCATCGAACTGGCCGCCGCCCGGCTGCGGCTGCTCACCCCGCGCCAGATCGCCGACCGTCTCGACGACCGCTTCCGGCTCCTCACCTCCGGCTCCCGTACGGTCCTGCCCCGCCAGCAGACCCTCCGCGCGGTCGTCGACTGGTCCTGGGACCTGCTCGACCCCGAGGAGCGCACCCTGCTCCGCCAGGTCTCGGTCTTCGCCGGCGGCTGGGACCTCGCCGCCGCCGAATCCCTCTCCTCGCGCGCGGCGGACTCGCTCGGCGCCCTGGTCGACAAGTCCCTCGTCGTCGCCACCCCCACCGAGGGCGGTGAGATGCGCTACCGGCTCCTGGAGACCATCCACGAGTACGCGGCCGAGCGCGCCGCCGAGACCCCGGCGCTCCTCGCCGCCGCCGAGGCCACCCACACCGCCCACTTCACGGCCCTCGCCGAGACCGCCGAGCCCAAACTCCGCTCCGGCGAGCAGCTTCCGTGGATCGAGCGGATCGAGCGCGACCTCGACAACATCCGCGCCGCCCTGCACCGCACCCTCGTCACCTCCCCCACGCTCTCGGCTTCGCTCGAGCAGGGGGGACCCTCGCCCGACGAGGCCGCCGCCCTCCGCCTGGTCTTCGCCATGGGCTGGTTCTGGTGGCTGCGCAACTACCGCCCCGAGGGCCTGGCCTGGGTCGATCGCACGGTCACGCTCGGCGACGACCCTGCCGACCCCGAAGACCCCCGCTACTGGCCCCGTATGCGGCTGCGCATGATGCAGTTCTTCCTCGCGGTCGAGAGCCGCACGATGGGGGACTTCCAGGAACCGGAGACGATCGCGCTCGTCCGCCGCGTGCGGGCCGCGTTCGGCGAGCCACCGGGCCCCGAGTCCGCCCGGTTCCCCGGCCTGCTCTGGCCGTTCACCGCGTACCTCACCGAGGAGCCGGCCGTGGTCCGCGACCTCCTCGACGCTGCCGTGGCCAACTGCCGTCGCCACGCCGGCGACTGGGAGGTCGGCGTGAGCCTGATGTTCCGTACGCACATGGTCGTCGACATGCCCGGCGGCATGCCCGGCGTCGACGAGGACCTGGCCGAGCTCCGCTTCCTCGCCCGGCGCGTCGGCGACCGCTGGATGGGGGCCCAGATCGCGAGCGCGGCGGGTGAGGCCCATATGCTGCGCGGCCGCAGGGAGGAGGCCGGGGAGGCGTACGAGGAGGCCCTCCGCCTGGCCCGCGAGGTCGGCGCGCACGCCGAGTCCCCGTTCCTCCTCGCCCGCCTGGCCGAGCTCGCCTACCGGGCAGGGGACATGGAAGCGGCCGAGAAGGGCATCGACGAGGCCTCACGGGAGGCGGAGCGCTACCGCGTGGGGGACACCGGTGTGTTCGTCTGCTTCCTGCGCGCCGCCCTCGCCCTGTACCGCGGTGAGGTCGCGGAGGCCCGTGCCCAGCTGGAGGAGGCGGGCCGCACGGTCGCGACGGGTGCGCCCCCACCGCATTTCCAGGCGGTGCTGGTGGGGATGTCCGCGCGTGTCGAGGCGGGTGAGGGCCGGGATTCCGCCGTCGCCACGGCCACCGCGGCGCTGCGCTCCGCGCGGGACGCGCAGTGCGCGGAGTTCATCACCACGGGCCTGGCGGAGGGCCTCGCGGTCGTCCTGTCCTCGGCAGGCGAACCGGCCCTGGCCGTACGGATCATGGCGGCCGTCGAGGGCTGGTGCGAGGAGCTGCCTCGCTCGGTCCCGGGCCTGCGGGACCTCCAGGCCGTGACCGACCGGGCGCTCGCGGCGCTCGGCCCGTCGGGCCTCGCCGCCGCCCGTGCGGCGGGGGAGGGCCTCGGCATCGACGACGTACTGGCCCTCGCGGAGACCGTCACCGCGAGGCCCGAACCGGACGGACACGGCAACGTCGGGAGCAGCTGACCCGGCCCGGAGGGGAATGTCGGGAGCAGCTGACCCGGCCCGGAGGGGACCTCAGGAGCAGCCGACCCGACACGGACGGGGACGTCAGGAGCAGCTGATACGGGACTGCGCCCAGTCGGCGACCGCGGCCCGCCCGAACGGCGTGTGCTCCTCCACCACCAGCCGGATCGTGCTGCGGCCGGTGATGTCGACGTGCACCGGGATCGGCGGGTCGCCGGCCTGGACCACGTCGGAGCGCCAGAGCCGCTCCTCGTCCCCGTACACGGAGAAGCGGACGCCGCCGATACCGAGCAGGGCGCTCAGGTCGTCGACGCCGACGATCGCGTCGTAACCGGTGCACTGCCGGTTGAGGTTGATGAGCAGGGACGAGGGTGCGTGGACGCTCACCCCGTGCGCGTACTGCGTGCCGCCGATGGAGAGGCTGTTGCGCTGCCACATCCAGCTGCTGTCGGCGAGGTCGACCTCGGGCTTGGAGCCGTCGCCGAAGATCCCGTAGTCCAGCTGGTTGACCTGGTAGACGGTCGGCGGTGCGGGCGGCGGCGTCGGCTTCGGCGAGGGCTTCTCAGGGCTCGGCGTAGGCGTCGGCGTGGGCGTCGGCTTCGGGCTGGGCTTCGGCGGTGGCGTCGGCTTGGGTGAAGGCTTCGCCGGCGTCGGCTTCGGCGAGGGCTTCTCGGGAGTCGGCGTCGGGGTCGGCGTCGGTGTGGGCGCCGGCGGCTCCGACCGTACGGGCGGGGGCGGCGGTACGGGCTTCGGCGTCGGCTTCGGCGGGGGCGCGGGCTCCGCCGGTACGACAGGGGTGACGACCGGCTGTGTGGGCTTGGGCGCGGCCACGGGCTGCGGATCCCCGGCCATGGCCCAGACGAGCCCGGCGGCCGCGGCGACGGCCACGGCCGCCGCGATACCGGCCTTCGCGGGTGCGCCGAGCCCCTCGGCGGCGGCGCTGCCGGAGGCCGCGCCGCCGGAGGATCCGGAGGCCGCGGCCGCCGCGCCTGCGGCACCCGCGCCGACGGCGCCACCGGCGACGACGCCGGCGGCCTTGAGCGAGTACCCGGCGGCGAACCAGCCGATGACGGCGACCGGAAGCAGCGCGGGGATCCCGGCGTTGACATGGGCCAGCTCACCGGCGGCGAGCCGGCACTTGGCGCACTCCTCCAGGTGCTTGCGCAGTCCGCGCTCCGCGTGCATGCGCAGGCCCCCGCGCGCGTAGGCGCCGAGCCGGTCCGCGTACCGGGCGCAGTCGCCGCCGGCCGTCAGGGACTGGCTGACGTGGGCCTGGAGGTAGGCCTGCTTGAGGCCCTCACGGGCGCGGCTGGCGAGTACGGCCGTGGCGTTGGCGGTCAGGCCGAAGAGCGGCGCGACCTCGCTCGGGGACTCCTCCTCGACGGTGGTGTGCCACAGCACGGCCTGCCAGCGCTCGGGCAGTGAGCGGAAGGCCTGCATGGCGAGCGACTGCTCGGCCTCGTGCATGGCCCGGACGTCGGCGCCGAGGTCCATCCCCGCTCCGAATGAAGCAGTCTGGTCGGAGACCTCGGAGGAGCGGGCGGCCTCGGCCGCGAACACCGCGAAGTCCTCGACGAGGTGTTCCCGCTTCTGCGTCCTGGCCCAGTTCGCCGCGACCCGTCTGACAGTGGTCATCAGATAGGCGCGGACGGCCTGTTCGGGCCCGGCTCCGCCCCGGACCGCCTGCAGCGTACGGGCGAAGACCTCGGCGGTCAGGTCGTCGGCGGTGTGCGCGTCCCGGCAGCAGGTCCTGGCGTAGCGGCGCACGGCGTCGGAGTGCCGGCGGAAGAGTTCCTCGTACGCGGAGTCGTCGCCGTCCCGCATGAGCTGGACGAGCTCGGAGTCGGAGGGCGGCAGTTCGACGGGCGGCGGGAGCACGGTGTCGTGCTCGTCGTCCTCGGCAGCCGTATCGGCCCAAGTCGTATCGGCCCCGGAGTGGCCGGCGAAGCCCTCGGGGGCGGCAGCTCCCGCGACGGCACTGGATCCGGCGCCCGCACCCCACCCGGACGCCTTGCCCTCTCGCTGTTGCGGCACGCTCGCGTCGAGGGGATCGACGGCGCCCACCGCACCCACGCCCACCGCATCCGGCGCACCGGAGAGGCCTCCCGGCCCGCCCTGACTCGGCACCTGCCGGGAGGGCAGGCCCCCCGCATCCGCGGGGCCGCCCAGCGGCTCGTCCCGACTGTCACCGCTCATCGCGGAAGCCCCCGTACGCACGCTCGGACCCGAACACCGGCCAAGCCTGCCACAGAGCGCGGGCACGCCGAAGCGCCGCGTCCACTTACCACTCGTCCGGGGCGACTTCGTGTATCCGGGCGTAACCGCTCACACGTTCGTGTCATGCTCGTTGGTCCGCCCGGACCACGAAAGCGCCGAAACGCGGGAAGCCGAAGCTCCCGAGCTTCCTACCGGGAGCGCAGACCCTCGAGCAGGATGTCGAGGAGCCGCGTCGAGGCCGCCGCCTGCTGCACCGCGTCCGGCAGGGCCGGGGCGGCGGTGGCGATGACGAGGAGGACGTCGGCCACGGTCACGTCGGTCCGCAGCTCACCCGCCTCACGCGCCCGGTCGACCAGCCGGCCGACCACCTCGAGGAGCTCCGACGCGCCCGCGTCGTCCTTCTCGTCGGCCGGTACGGCCCGCGGCGCGACCACGCGCGCATCGGTCTGCTCGCCGACACCCCGCTGGTAGGGCACCCGCGCCGCGTCGTCCTGTTCGCCGCCGAACGGCAGCACCGTGACGTCGTCGACGCCCACCCGCAGCACCTGCGGCGGAAGGAGCCGACCCGCGCCCGAGGCCACCGAGGTCCGCAGGAACCGGGAGAGCGCCGACCACGGCTCGTCCTCCTGGCCCAGCGCGGCCCGCGCCTGCTCGGTCAGCCGGGAGGTCTCCTCCTCGGCTATGCGCCTGACCAGCACGTCCTTGCTCGGGAAGCGCCGGTAGACGGTGCCGACGCCGACGCGGGCGCGGCGTGCCACGTCCTCCATCGGGGCCCCGTAACCGAGCTCGCCGAACACCTCGCGCGCGGCGCGCAGCACGTGCTCCAGATTGCGCTGGGCGTCCACCCGCAGCGGCGCGGATCTGCCGCCGACCGGTGCGCCGTTGCGCTCGGAGCCGACGACGCCCGCGTGCGGGCCGTCGTCCACGGTCGCCGTCCCGGCGCCCGTCTGCCATCGTGAATCCTGAATCTGCATAAGCGTTCCCCCGCTCATGATGTCTCCCCCCGGAGACTCCCCGCCCTGACACGGGGCTTCCGGTCGACGAGCGCTTCGGTCCACGCGCTCCCATCCGACACCCCGACGAAGTACGAACATAGTTGAGTCCGGGTCAATTCAGAAGGGGGAGTTCCGTACGGTGCGCCCCCCGATCGGAGCAAGGACCGGAACACTCCCGATTCCGACCCCCCACCGAACCCGGCGCGGCCGCCCTGACCTGCACTGTTGTGGCCACACCCCCCTCATGCGCCACCCCGCGCCTCCGTACCCCTCCGGTCACACAATTTGCCGGGGCTGTGGACAAACAACGGACGGGGGTGCGTCATGGGACAGTGACCGAACCTGCGCGCATTCTCGTCGTCGGCGGTGGCTACGTCGGCATGTACACCGCGCTGCGCCTCCAGCGGCAGCTCCGGGCCGAGCTGAGAGCCGGCGCCGTCGAGATCGTGGTGGTCACGCCCGAGCCGTACATGACGTACCAGCCGTTCCTGCCCGAGGCCGCCGCCGGCTCGATCTCCCCGCGCCATGTCGTCGTGCCGCTCCGCCGGGTCCTCGACCGCTGCCGGATCGTCATCGGCGAGGTCCTCTCCGTCGATCACGCCAAGCGGACCGCGATCCTCTCCACCCTCGCCACGGCCGAGGAGGGCACCGGAGCGGTCGACCTCACGTACGACGAACTGGTCATCGCGCCGGGCTCGGTCTCCCGCACGCTCCCGGTCCCCGGCCTCCCCGACCACGGCATCGGCTTCAAGACCGTCGAGGAGGCCATCGGCCTGCGCAACCACGTCATCGAGCAGATGGACATCGCCTCCTCGACGCGTGACCCGGCGCTCCGCGACGCGGCCCTGACCTTCGTCTTCGTCGGCGGGGGCTACGCGGGCGTGGAGGCGCTCGCCGAGCTGGAGGACATGGCCCGCTACACGGCGCGGTACTACCACAACGTCAAGCCCGAGGACCTGCGATGGGTCCTCGTCGAGGCCTCGAACCGGATCCTGCCCGAGGTGGGCGCGGAGATGGGCCGGTACGCCATCCGCGAGCTGCGCGGCCGGAACATCGACGTACGCCTGGAGACCCGTCTCGAGTCCTGCGAGGACCGGATCGCGGTCCTGAGCGACGGCACCCGGCTGCCCACCCGTACCGTCGTGTGGACCGCGGGCGTCAAGCCCGCCCCCGTCCTCGCCGAGACCGACCTGCCGCTGAACGAACGCGGCAGGCTCCGCTGCACGGCCCAGCTCGCCGTCGAGGGCGTCGGCCACGCCTGGGCGGCCGGTGACGCCGCCGCCGTCCCCGACGTGACCTCGGACGAACCGGGCAAGGAGTGCGCGCCCAACGCGCAGCACGCCGTCCGCCAGGCCAAGGTCCTCGCCGAGAACATCGTGGCCTCCCTGCGCGGGCAGCCGCTCAAGGAGTACGCGCACGCGTACGTGGGTTCCGTCGCGTCCCTGGGCCTCCACAAGGGAGTCGCCCACGTCTACGGACGGAAACTCAAGGGATATCCGGCATGGTTCATGCACCGCGCCTATCACCTGAGCCGGGTGCCCACCTTCAACCGCAAGGCCAGGGTCCTCGCCGAATGGACCCTGTCCGGCCTGTTCAAACGGGAGATCGTCTCCCTCGGCTCGCTGGAACACCCCCGCGCCGAATTCGAACTCGCCGCCGCTCCGCCACCCGACCACGGCGACAAGCTGTCGTCCTGACATCACTGTCAGTGCACTCGTCCACACTGGACGTGTGACCATAGGTGGGCTCACACCTGCACAGCGTGACTCTGCACGGCACCGACACCACGAGGCATAGAGATCCGTGAACTTCACCCGTTGGAGCGCCCGGCTCCCCGGCACACAGCGCCGCGCGGCGCGGGGGACCGAAGGCTCCGTGCCCGCCGCCCGCGGTGAGTACGCACAGCAGCTGGAGCACCTCGCCGAACAGGCGGGCGAGGCCGGCGAGGCCGACGACGTACCCGCACTGGAGGACTTCTCCGTACGGGAGCTCCTCGGCCGTCTCCCCGGCCTGGTCGCGCTCGCGTACGGCCCGGAGCACCGCATCGCGTACGTCAACGACGCCTATGCCGCCGCCTTCGGACCACGCCCCGCGGGCGTGCCCGTCGCCGACACCTGCCCGGAGGCGGAGGAGCTCGGCCTGCTGCCCCTGATGGACCAGGTGCTGCGCAGCGGCAAGCCGCGCACGGTCAAGTCCCGCCGCACCCAGGACGGCGGCTCGTACACGGTGACGTGCCTGCCCGTGGACAGCCCGCACCTCGACGGTGGCGGAGTCCTCGTCCACGCCGCGGACGTCACCGACCACGCGGACGCCGCCGAGCGGCTGCGGGCCAGCGAGCGCCGCCACCGCGAGACCGCCGTCACCCTCCAGCGCTCCCTGCTCCCGCAGGACCTGGAGCAGCCCGACGACCTGCGGATCGCCGCCACCTACCAGCCCGGCGGCACCGACGCGGCGGTCGGCGGCGACTGGTACGACGTGATCACCCTCGGCGCCGGCCGCACCGCGCTCGTCATCGGGGACGTGATGGGCCGGGGCGTGCGCGCCGCCGCCGTCATGGGCCAGCTCCGCACCGCCGTCCGGGCCTACGCGCGCCTGGACCTGCCCCCGCACGAGGTGCTCCAGCTGCTCGACGGCCTCGCCGCCGAGATCGACGCCAGCCAGATCGCGACCTGTGTGTACGCGATCCACGACCCCAACGAGGGGAAGCTGGTCTACGCCTCCGCGGGCCACCTCCCGATCCTCGTACGGGACGAGGACGGCAGCGTCCGGCGCGCCGAGGACCCGACGGGGCCGCCGCTCGGGACGGGTGGCTGGCTGCACGCCTCGGGCTCCATCGCCCTGCCGCCCGGTTCGACCGCCGTCCTCTACACGGACGGCCTGGTGGAGCGGCGCCGCGAGGACATCGACGAGGGCGTCGCCGCCCTGGCCCGCGCGCTCTCCGGCGCCAGCGGCACCCCGCAGGTGGTCTGCGACCGGCTGCTCCGCTCCCTGGGGGTCACCGCGGAGCACGACGACGACGTGGCCGTCCTGGTCGTCCAGCACCCGTCCCGCAAGGGGGCGGACGCGGAGCTCTTCCACAACGCGGCCCTGGAACTCCTCGGCGGCGTCGAGGCCGCTCCCCGCGCGCGTGCCTTCGCCTCCGGGGTCCTGTCGTCCTGGCGCTTCCCGGTCGAACTGCGCGACCTGGGCGTCCTCGCCACCAGCGAGCTGGTGGCGAACTCCCTCCAGCACGGCACCCCGCCCATGCGGCTGCGCCTGCGCCGCACCGACCGCCGCCTGATCATCGAGGTGACGGACGGGGACGACCATCTGCCGCGCCGCCGCCGGGCGGAATCGGAGGACGAGGCGGGTCGCGGAATCTCGATCATCGCGACGATCGCCTCGTCCTGGGGGAGCCGCCGCACACCGGGCGGCGGCAAAGCGGTCTGGTGCGAGTTCGCCCTGCCCGACCAGTAGGGCGTCAGGCGGCCGCGGTCTCCTTCTCGGGCACGTGCTGTGCCACGACCCGGGACGGCTTCACGGCGAGCGACGGCTGGTTCTGCTCCGGGGTCAGCTGCTTGCCGAGCCGCACGGCGAGGAACGTGATGCCGAGCGAGAAGAGCACGAACGTCACGATGTACGGACCGTGCAGCGCGGCACCCATGGGCCCGCCCACGGCCGGACCGACGGCCAGCGCCAACTGCTTGACCAGCGCGAAGGCCGAGTTGTACTGCCCGACCATCGACTCCGGCGCCAGGTCGGCGACCAGCGGCGCGACGGTCGGCGACAGCATCGCCTCACCGAGCCCGAAGAGGGCGTACGTGGAGACGAAAGCGGCCGTCGCCATGGTCTGGCTGCCGTGCCCGAGACCCGCGTACCCGGCGATCAGCCAGGCCACGGTCCAGATCAGACCGACGGCCGCGATCACCCGGCTCCGCCTGCGGCGCTCGACGAACTTCAGCACCAGGAACTGGGCGGCCACGATCACCGCGGTGTTGGCGGCCAGGGCGATACCGAGCGTCGAGGGCTGGATGCCGGCGGCCTCGGTGCCGTACGCGGCGAGCCCCGACTCGAACTGTCCGTAGCAGGCGAAGAAGAGGACGAAGCCGAGGACGCACAGCTGGACCATGGCCTTGTGCCCGAGCAGCGCACGGATGCCGCCGCCCTTGCCGCCCTCGGAGGGACGGGCACCCTGGAACGCGGGGGAGCCCGGCATCCGCACGGTCCCGACGATCGCGGCCAGGACGAGGAACATCGCCGCCTCGATCGAGAACAGCAGGATGAAGCTGCCCGGCCGGCTCGTGTCGACCAGCAGACCGCCGATCAGACCACCGACACCGAGACCCAGGTTCTGCAGGAAGAACTGCATGGCGAAGGCCCGCGTGCGGCCGGCGGGCGTCGAGCACCAGACGATCATCGTGGCGAGGGCCGGCTGGAGCACGGCGGTACCGGCACCGAGCAGCGCCGCGGCGCCCACGGCCGCGGGCACGCTGGAGGCGAAGCCCATCGCCACGGCACCCACGGCGGCGACGACCGAGGCGACCAGAAGAACGGGCACGGGCCCGCGCCGGTCGATGGCCCGCCCGCTGAAGGGCAGCACCACCAGTGCGGCCATGGCGAAGACGGCCAGGACGATGCCCGCCGTGGCGGCGCCCAGATCCCGCACCTGAGCCACGTACACATAGAGGTACGGGACGGTGAAGCCGAGTCCGAACGCGCTCAGCGCGCTGCCTGCCTGAATACGGCGCATCGCTGCGCCCCTCGCCTTGGTCACACTCACCCACTTCGGTCGCAGGTTCAGAGGTGTAGCCCTGAACCTTGAAGACTTCAACACTAAAGTTAGAGCCTTAACAGTACACACCGAAGGACTTCAACGCCAACGAGACCCGTGGGATACTCGCCTCCATGTCCGACAACCCCGAGCGGTCCGGCCCGCAGGCTCCGCAGGAGCCGAGCCTCGACGAGCAGATCGCCGCCTACCAGCGCGAGTTCCGCGACCTCGACCCCCAGGTCGAGAAGGTCGTCTCCGCCCTCGGCCGGCTGAACCGCCGGATGAACGTGGCGTACGGACGCCAGCTCGCCGACCTCGGCATCAGCAACGCCGAGTGGGAGGTCCTCAAGACCCTGGTCCTCGCCGGTGAGCCCTACCGACTGGGCCCCGGCGAGCTCGCCAAGCGTCTTGGCCTCACCCCGGCCGCGATGACCCATCGCATCGACCGCATGGCGGGCGAGGGCCTGGTCACCCGCGACCGCGACGAGAACAACCGCGTCCGCGTGATCGTCGAGCTCACCGACGAGGGCCGCTCGAAGTGGCTGGAGGCCATGCGCATGGCCACGGACTTCGAGGAGGAGCTCCTCCAGGACCTCACGTCCGACGAGAGGGGAGTCCTCGGCGAGATCCTCATCCGGCTCCTGCGCCGCGTGGAGCTCACCCAGCCCGACGCCGGCGGCCGCCTGACGGACCTCGACTGAGGTCATCTGAGGGGGGTTGACACGCCCCTGCTGGATGCGTAGTGTTCTCCGAGTTGTCACAGAGCCGGAACGGTTCTTCGACAACCACTCCGCCGCTGATAGCGGCACCTCTACTCCGCACGATCTCCCCACCGGGATGAATTTCGGCATGCCGAAATTCATTTCGAAAGACTCGATTATGAGCCGCCGGGGAAATCCGCTAGAGTTTGAGACGTCGGAACGGCCCAACAGCCGCAAAGACAAACCCCGCTGACTGGGAATCAGACGCCGAAAGGATCTGATAGAGTCGGAACCGCCGGAAGGGCCCGAAGCGAAAGCGAATGGGACCGGAAAGCACCGAGGAAATCGGATCGGAAAGATCTGATAGAGTCGGAAACGCAAGAACGAAGGGAAGCCCGGAGGAAAGCCCGAGAGGGTGAGTACAAAGGAAGCGTCCGTTCCTTGAGAACTCAACAGCGTGCCAAAAATCAACGCCAGATTAGTTGATACCCCGTCCATCTTCGGATGGCGAGGTTCCTTTGAAAGTCCTGCTCGGCCCTTGTGGCGGGTAGGCAACATACACAGCGAGGACGCTGTGGACAGTCGGCCTTATTCCGGCCTGACTGTCCCGCTCAACGCGAGTGTCACCCGATTACGGGTAAACATTCACGGAGAGTTTGATCCTGGCTCAGGACGAACGCTGGCGGCGTGCTTAACACATGCAAGTCGAACGATGAAGCCCTTCGGGGTGGATTAGTGGCGAACGGGTGAGTAACACGTGGGCAATCTGCCCTTCACTCTGGGACAAGCCCTGGAAACGGGGTCTAATACCGGATAACACCGGCTTCCGCATGGAAGCTGGTTGAAAGCTCCGGCGGTGAAGGATGAGCCCGCGGCCTATCAGCTTGTTGGTGGGGTAATGGCCTACCAAGGCGACGACGGGTAGCCGGCCTGAGAGGGCGACCGGCCACACTGGGACTGAGACACGGCCCAGACTCCTACGGGAGGCAGCAGTGGGGAATATTGCACAATGGGCGAAAGCCTGATGCAGCGACGCCGCGTGAGGGATGACGGCCTTCGGGTTGTAAACCTCTTTCAGCAGGGAAGAAGCGAAAGTGACGGTACCTGCAGAAGAAGCGCCGGCTAACTACGTGCCAGCAGCCGCGGTAATACGTAGGGCGCAAGCGTTGTCCGGAATTATTGGGCGTAAAGAGCTCGTAGGCGGCTTGTCACGTCGGGTGTGAAAGCCCGGGGCTTAACCCCGGGTCTGCATCCGATACGGGCAGGCTAGAGTGTGGTAGGGGAGATCGGAATTCCTGGTGTAGCGGTGAAATGCGCAGATATCAGGAGGAACACCGGTGGCGAAGGCGGATCTCTGGGCCATTACTGACGCTGAGGAGCGAAAGCGTGGGGAGCGAACAGGATTAGATACCCTGGTAGTCCACGCCGTAAACGTTGGGAACTAGGTGTTGGCGACATTCCACGTCGTCGGTGCCGCAGCTAACGCATTAAGTTCCCCGCCTGGGGAGTACGGCCGCAAGGCTAAAACTCAAAGGAATTGACGGGGGCCCGCACAAGCAGCGGAGCATGTGGCTTAATTCGACGCAACGCGAAGAACCTTACCAAGGCTTGACATATACCGGAAAGCATTAGAGATAGTGCCCCCCTTGTGGTCGGTATACAGGTGGTGCATGGCTGTCGTCAGCTCGTGTCGTGAGATGTTGGGTTAAGTCCCGCAACGAGCGCAACCCTTGTCCTGTGTTGCCAGCATGCCCTTCGGGGTGATGGGGACTCACAGGAGACCGCCGGGGTCAACTCGGAGGAAGGTGGGGACGACGTCAAGTCATCATGCCCCTTATGTCTTGGGCTGCACACGTGCTACAATGGCCGGTACAAAGAGCTGCGATGCCGCGAGGCGGAGCGAATCTCAAAAAGCCGGTCTCAGTTCGGATTGGGGTCTGCAACTCGACCCCATGAAGTCGGAGTTGCTAGTAATCGCAGATCAGCATTGCTGCGGTGAATACGTTCCCGGGCCTTGTACACACCGCCCGTCACGTCACGAAAGTCGGTAACACCCGAAGCCGGTGGCCCAACCCCTTGTGGGAGGGAGCTGTCGAAGGTGGGACTGGCGATTGGGACGAAGTCGTAACAAGGTAGCCGTACCGGAAGGTGCGGCTGGATCACCTCCTTTCTAAGGAGCACAGTACCGATTGCAGGCAAATGTTCTGCACGGTCAGCTCATGGGTGGAACGTTGATTAGTTGGCACAGTCTCTCTCCGAGAAATCGTTAGTACTGCTTCGGCGTGGAAAACGGGATCGAGGAACGGACTGTGCTTGGCACGTTGTTGGGTATCTGAGGGTACGGCCGTAAGGTTTGTATCTTCGCGATGCCGGCCCCAGTGAACTCATCTGCTTGTCGGGTGGGGTGATGGGTGGCTGGTCGTTGCTTGAGAACTACACAGTGGACGCGAGCATCTGTGGCCAAGTTTTTAAGGGCGCACGGTGGATGCCTTGGCACCAGGAACCGATGAAGGACGTGGGAGGCCACGATAGTCCCCGGGGAGCCGTCAACCAGGCTTTGATCCGGGGGTTTCCGAATGGGGAAACCCGGCAGTCGTCATGGGCTGTCACCCATGCCTGAACACATAGGGCATGTGGAGGGAACGAGGGGAAGTGAAACATCTCAGTACCCTCAGGAAGAGAAAACAACCGTGATTCCGGGAGTAGTGGCGAGCGAAACCGGATGAGGCCAAACCGTATGCGTGTGATACCCGGCAGGGGTTGCGCATGCGGGGTTGTGGGATCTCTCTTTCACAGTCTGCCGGCTGTGAGACGAGTCAGAAACCGTTGATGTAGGCGAAGGACATGCGAAAGGTCCGGCGTAGAGGGTAAGACCCCCGTAGCTGAAACATTAACGGCTCGTTTGAGAGACACCCAAGTAGCACGGGGCCCGAGAAATCCCGTGTGAATCTGGCGGGACCACCCGCTAAGCCTAAATATTCCCTGGTGACCGATAGCGGATAGTACCGTGAGGGAATGGTGAAAAGTACCGCGGGAGCGGAGTGAAATAGTACCTGAAACCGTGTGCCTACAAGCCGTGGGAGCGTCGCTCATTGAGTTTACTCAATGGGTCGTGACTGCGTGCCTTTTGAAGAATGAGCCTGCGAGTTTGCGGTGCGTTGCGAGGTTAACCCGTGTGGGGAAGCCGTAGCGAAAGCGAGTCCGAATAGGGCGATTCAGTAGCGCGCTCAAGACCCGAAGCGGAGTGATCTAGCCATGGGCAGGTTGAAGCGGAGGTAAGACTTCGTGGAGGACCGAACCCACCAGGGTTGAAAACCTGGGGGATGACCTGTGGTTAGGGGTGAAAGGCCAATCAAACTCCGTGATAGCTGGTTCTCCCCGAAATGCATTTAGGTGCAGCGTCGTGTGTTTCTTGCCGGAGGTAGAGCACTGGATAGGCGATGGGCCCTACCGGGTTACTGACCTTAGCCAAACTCCGAATGCCGGTAAGTGAGAGCACGGCAGTGAGACTGTGGGGGATAAGCTCCATGGTCGAGAGGGAAACAGCCCAGAGCATCGACTAAGGCCCCTAAGCGTACGCTAAGTGGGAAAGGATGTGGAGTCGCAGAGACAACCAGGAGGTTGGCTTAGAAGCAGCCACCCTTGAAAGAGTGCGTAATAGCTCACTGGTCAAGTGATTCCGCGCCGACAATGTAGCGGGGCTCAAGCGTACCGCCGAAGTCGTGTCATTGCAGCAATAGGGCCAACGCCCGCTGTGATGGGTAGGGGAGCGTCGTGTGCCGGGTGAAGCAGCCGCGGAAGCGAGTTGTGGACGGTTCACGAGTGAGAATGCAGGCATGAGTAGCGATACACACGTGAGAAACGTGTGCGCCGATTGACTAAGGGTTCCTGGGTCAAGCTGATCTGCCCAGGGTAAGTCGGGACCTAAGGCGAGGCCGACAGGCGTAGTCGATGGACAACCGGTTGATATTCCGGTACCCGCTTTGAAACGCCCAATATCGAGCCCATTAATGCTAAGGCCGTGAAGCCGTTCCGGACCCTTCGGGGAAAGGAAAGTGGTGGAGCCGCTGATCCAAGGTGGTAGTAGGTAAGCGATGGGGTGACGCAGGAAGGTAGTCCAACCCGGGCGGTGGTAGTCCCGGGGTAAGGGTGTAGGGCGTTGTCCAGGTAAATCCGGACAGCACATAGCCTGAGACCTGATGCCGAGCCGATTGTGGTGAAGTGGATGATCCTATGCTGTCGAGAAAAGCCTCTAGCGAGTTTCATGGCGGCCCGTACCCTAAACCGACTCAGGTGGTCAGGTAGAGAATACCGAGGCGTTCGGGTGAACTATGGTTAAGGAACTCGGCAAAATGCCCCCGTAACTTCGGGAGAAGGGGGGCCACGTCTGGTGATCGGATTTACTCCGTGAGCTGGGGGTGGCCGCAGAGACCAGCGAGAAGCGACTGTTTACTAAAAACACAGGTCCGTGCGAAGCCGTAAGGCGATGTATACGGACTGACGCCTGCCCGGTGCTGGAACGTTAAGGGGACCGGTTAGCTCTGTTTCGACAGGGCGAAGCTGAGAACTTAAGCGCCAGTAAACGGCGGTGGTAACTATAACCATCCTAAGGTAGCGAAATTCCTTGTCGGGTAAGTTCCGACCTGCACGAATGGCGTAACGACTTCTCGACTGTCTCAACCATAGGCCCGGTGAAATTGCACTACGAGTAAAGATGCTCGTTTCGCGCAGCAGGACGGAAAGACCCCGGGACCTTTACTACAGTTTGATATTGGTGTTCGGTTCGGCTTGTGTAGGATAGGTGGGAGACTTTGAAGCCGTGACGCCAGTCATGGTGGAGTCGCCGTTGAAATACCACTCTGGTCGTGCTGGATGTCTAACCTCGGTCCGTGATCCGGATCAGGGACAGTGTCTGATGGGTAGTTTAACTGGGGCGGTTGCCTCCCAAAGGGTAACGGAGGCGCCCAAAGGTTCCCTCAGCCTGGTTGGCAATCAGGTGTTGAGTGTAAGTGCACAAGGGAGCTTGACTGTGAGACCGACGGGTCGAGCAGGGACGAAAGTCGGGACTAGTGATCCGGCGGTGGCTTGTGGAAGCGCCGTCGCTCAACGGATAAAAGGTACCCCGGGGATAACAGGCTGATCTTCCCCAAGAGTCCATATCGACGGGATGGTTTGGCACCTCGATGTCGGCTCGTCGCATCCTGGGGCTGGAGTCGGTCCCAAGGGTTGGGCTGTTCGCCCATTAAAGCGGTACGCGAGCTGGGTTTAGAACGTCGTGAGACAGTTCGGTCCCTATCCGCTGCGCGCGTAGGAATATTGAGAAGGGCTGTCCCTAGTACGAGAGGACCGGGACGGACGAACCTCTGGTGTGCCAGTTGTCCTGCCAAGGGCATGGCTGGTTGGCTACGTTCGGGAGGGATAACCGCTGAAAGCATCTAAGCGGGAAGCCTGCTTCGAGATGAGTATTCCCACCTCCTTGAGAGGGTAAGGCTCCCAGTAGACGACTGGGTTGATAGGCCGGATGTGGAAGCCCAGTAATGGGTGGAGCTGACCGGTACTAATAGGCCGAGGGCTTGTCCTCAGTTGCTCGCGTCCACTGTGTTAGTTCTGAAGTAACGAACTGTGCCGATTTCCGGTTGGTTAACTTCATAGAGTTTCGGTGGTCATAGCGTTAGGGAAACGCCCGGTTACATTCCGAACCCGGAAGCTAAGCCTTTCAGCGCCGATGGTACTGCAGGGGGGACCCTGTGGGAGAGTAGGACGCCGCCGAACAATCATTGTGGGAAAGCCCCGCACCTTATGGTGCGGGGCTTTTCTGCGTTTACGGGCCGGAACCCTTTCGGGGCAGGCCCGTAAACGGCAGGCCGGTTCGGGTCAGGCCGGCGCGACCAGTTGGGTGTCGTAGGCCAGGATCACTGCCTGGACGCGGTCGCGGGCGCCCGTCTTCGCCAGGATGCGGCCGACGTGGGTCTTCACCGTCGATTCCGCGAGGTGGAGGCGTTCGGCGATCTCGGTGTTCGTCCAGCCCTGGCCGATGACCGTGAGGATCTCGCGTTCCCGTTCGGTGAGGGAGGCAAGACGGGGGTCCTCCGGGCGCGGGTCCGCGGTGGGGGACGTCGGCAGGTGGTGGATGTAGGCGTCCAGGAGGCGGCGGGTGAGGCTCGGGGCGACGACCGCGTCGCCGCTCGCGACCGCGCGGATGCCGGCGAGGAGTTCCTCCGGCTGGGCGTCCTTCACCAGGAAGCCGCTGGCCCCGGCGCGGAGGCCGTCGTACGCGTACTCGTCCAGGTCGAAGGTGGTGACGATCAGGATCCGGGTGCGGTCGCCGCCGGCGACGATCCGGCGGGTGGCCTCGATGCCGTCGAGGCCGGGCATCCGGATGTCCATCAGGACGACGTCGGGGTGGTGCCGGTCGACCAGCCGGATCGCCTCGGTGCCGTTCGCGGCCTCGCCGACGACGGTCATGTCGTCCTGGCTCTCCAACAGCATGCGGAAGCCGAAGCGCTGCATCGGCTGGTCGTCCGCGATGAGAACGGTCGTCACGAGGGGGAGCCCTTCCGGGGAAGTCGGGGAAGTCGGAGGCTGACGTGCCAGCCGCCGGTCGGCAGCGGGCCGCTTTCGAGTGTGCCGTCGTAGAGGGCCGCGCGTTCGCGCATGCCCGTGAGTCCCTGGCCGGGAGGCGAGGCCGGGGCGGGTGCTCCCGTGTTCGTGATCTCCGCCCGTACCTCTTGGGGGGTGTAGGTCAGGAGGACGGTCGCCGTCGCGCCTTCGCCGGCGTGCTTGAGGGTGTTGGTCAGGGCCTCCTGGACGGTTCGATAGACCGTCAGCTGGGCGCCCGGCGTGAGCGGTTGAGCGGTGGGGGCGTCGCGGAGGTCGAGCCGTACGGGCAGGCCTGCCTTCCGTACGCCGGTGATCAGGGTGTCGAGGTCGGCCAGGGTCGGCTGGGGGGCGCGGGCCGCCTCCTGCTCGTCGTCGCGCAGGACGCCGAGGAGGCGGCGGAGTTCGGCGAGGGCCTCGCGGCTCGTCGTACCGATGGCGTCGAGGGCCTGGGTCGCACGTTCGGGGTGCTTGGCCGCCGCGTACCGGCCGCCGTCCGCGAGGCCCGTGATGACCGAGAGGTTGTGGCCGATGATGTCGTGCATCTCCCGGGCGATCCGGGTGCGTTCGGCCGCCGCGGCGAGCCTGACCTCCTGGTCGCGTTCGATCTCCAGGCGGCGGGCCCGGTCGACGAGGGCCGCCGTGTGGTCCTTGCGGGAGCGGACAGCGATGCCGAGGAGGGCGACGAGCGCGTACGTCCACAGGGTGGGGACGACGTGCTGGTCCCAGCTGCCCCGGGGGAAGCGGAGCGCGCCGGTGAGGAGTGGCGGGAGGAGCAGGGCGAACGCCCCGAGGAGGGCGCGGGGCGGTCGTACGAGGGCGATGTGGAAGAGCGGGATCAGCTGGAGGTAGCCGGCCTGGAGGAAGGCGCCCGAGGCGGCGCTGACGAGCGCCGCGCAGGCCATCGTGGCGAGGGCGGCCGTGGGGTGGCGGCGGCGCGCGTACAGGGGAAGGGCGAGGGCCAGGCTGAGGGCGACCACGAGCCAGGTCGGGACGGTCGGGTCGGGGGCGGTGGTCCGCCAGCCGCCGGACGCGTCCACGAGCGCGGCTCCGGTCCAGAAGAGCGTCAGGGTGGTGTCCCACAGCCAGGGGCGGCGGGCGTCGACGGCGCGGGCGCGGGTGAGCAGCTGTTGGGCGGAGAGGCTGAGGCCCGTCGTGCCGGTTGCCGCTTCCCGCGCCGTCTCCGTGGTCACCTGATCATCTCCTCATACGTCCCGGCGCTTGAGCAACAGCGCGGGGACGGTGATCGCCGCGGCCGCCCACAGGAGCAGGGCGAGGAGTGCGCCGCCGGGGGAGGCGCCGCCCGGCAGCGGGGTGGCCGAGCCGAGGGCGCCGGCGGCCTGGGTGGGGAAGTACCGGACGACCGTCTCCATCGCCTCGTACGGGAGCATCCCGAGGACCTCGGGCAGGATCATCACGCCGCCGACGAAGGCGCCGATCGCACCGGGTACCGAGCGGAGGGCCGCGCCGAGGCCGAGGGCGATCAGGCCGAGGAGGGTGATGCCGGCGGCGTTGCCCGCGACGGCGGCGAGGACGCCGTCGTCGGTGAGGGAGGCGGCCTGGTCGGTGTCGGAGAGGAAGACCTGGGCGGTGAGGAAGGTCAGCAGGTTGGTGAGGAACGTGAGGGTGAGGACGACGCCGGTGTAGACGGCTGCCTTCGCCCCCAGGACGGGGAGGCGGCTCGGGACTGCGGTGAGGGAGGCGCGGATCATGCCCGTCGCGTACTCGCCGGCCGTGACCAGGATGCCGAGGACGGCGAGGGCGATGGCGCCGAGTTGGGTGCCGTAGAGGGTGAGGATGACGGTGTCGACGTCGGAGTCGCCGCCGTCGGCGGTGTAGGTGGAGCCCATGAGGATGCCGACGCCGAGGACGAGTGCGACGGCGCTGAGGACGGTGATCCAGGTGGAGCGGACGGTCCAGAGTTTGTGCCACTCGGAGCGGAGTACGCGCGCGTGGGTGAGGGTCGGCGTGGGGGCGGGACGGTCGGTGGGGGTGGCGGCCGACGTGACGGTCCGGGTGGTCATGCGGAAGCTCCCTGGTATTCGACGGAGTCGTGGGTGAGGGCCATGAACGCCTGCTCCAGGGAGGCGGCCTGAGGGGTCAGTTCATGGAGGGGGAGGCCGTGGGCGGCGGCCGTGCGGCCGATCTGCGGCGCGTCCGGGCCGGTGACGAGGAGGGTGTCGGGGGTCTCCACGGTGATCCCGGCGCCGGGGAGCAGGTTCCGCAGCCGGTCGGCCTCGGGGGTGACGACCTTGACGGAGGCGCTGCCGGAGGTGCGGACGAGCTCGTCGACCGTGGTGTCGGCGAGGAGCCGGCCCTTGCCGATGACGATCAGGTGGTCGGCGGTGAGGGCCATCTCGCTCATGAGGTGGGAGGAGACGAGGACGGTACGGCCTTCGGCGGCGAGGGACTTGAGGAGGGTGCGGATCCAGAGGACGCCCTCGGGGTCGAGGCCGTTGACCGGTTCGTCGAGGACGACGGTGGCCGGGTCGCCGAGGAGCGCGGCGGCGATGCCGAGGCGCTGGCCCATGCCGAGGGAGAAGCCCTTCACGCGTTTGCGGGCGACATGGGTGAGACCGGTGAGGGCGAGAACCCGCTCCACGCGTGCGTGGGGGATGCCGTGGGTGTGGGCGAGGGCCATCAGGTGGTGGTACGCGGAGCGGCCGGGGTGCACGGAGCGGGCTTCGAGGAGGGCGCCGACGCGGGTGAGCGGGGCGCTGTGCCGGGCGTAGGGGCGGCCGTCGACGGTGGCGTGGCCGCGGGTGGGGGCGTCGAGGCCGAGGATCATGCGGAGGGTGGTGGACTTTCCGGCGCCGTTGGGGCCGAGGAAGCCGGTGACGGCGCCGGGGTGGACGGTGAAGCTGAGGTCCTGGACGACGGTGGTGTCCCCGTACCGCTTGGTGAGGTTCTCTGCTCGGATCATGTCTTCGACGTTAGGGAGCGGGCGGCGGCGGGACGTCCGACCGGGGGCGGGAGCCGGGGCGTGCGCGTAGTACCGGGGTACGACGGAGGAGAAAAGCCCTTGTCAGGGGGGTGCGGTCGTCGGAGGATCGGGCCCATGGACTTTTCGATACGTGTCATCCGCGCCGACGAGTGGGAGCAGACCCGCGAGATCCGTCTGGCGGCCCTGCGGGACCCGGTCGCGCATCTCGCGTTCCTCGACACGTACGAGGCGGCCGTGCAGCGCCCGGACGCCTTCTGGCAGGAGCGCGCCGAGGGGGGGTCCGAGAGCGGCGAGGGGAACGCGCGGCAGTTGGTGGCCGAGGCCCCGGACGGGAGTTGGGCCGGCACCATCTCGGTCCTGGTGGAGCGGCCTTCGGACGAGGTGCGCTTCGGGGAGCCGGCGAAGGTCGACCAGACGCACATCGTGGGTGTCTACGTACGGCCCGAGGCGCGTGGGACCGGTGTGATCGACGCGCTGTTCCGCGCGGGCGTGGAGTGGTCCTGGTCGCTGGCGGAGCCGGTGGAGCGGGTGCGGCTGTACGTCCACGAGGACAACGCGCGCGCCGCCGCCTTCTACCGCCGCTTCGGCTTCGTGGCGACGGGGGACCGGGTGGCGGTGCCGGGGCACGACACGGCGATGGAGGACGAGTACGAGATCCGGCGCGTCTCCTAGGGCGGCGCGGGGGCCTTGCTCAGTGGCTGAGGGAGGTCTCCGGCCACCTGGTGCGGGCCTGTTCGGGGGAGCGCATGAGGGCCAGGGTCGGGAGGCCCTGGGTGTGGCCGGTGGCGAGGAGCTCCGGGAGTTGGGGGAGCGGGGCCACGGCGGCGACGTCGTCGAGGACGAGTGTCAGTGGTGGGTCGAGCCGACCGTCGGATGACCGTGCGGCCATGCGGCGGCCGTGCTCGACCACGCTTGCGGCGAGCGCCGTCAGGAGCGGCATCGCGCCGGGGTGGGTGCGGGGATCCTCGATCGGTTCCCCCACCACGTAGAGGGTGCCCCCTTCGGGGAGGAAAGATGCCAGCGCCAGCGAATCCGTTCGATTCGGGGTGCAGGCCTCCCTGATGTGGATCGAGGAGAGCGACGCCAGCGCACGGGCTGTCAGTTCCTGTGCCAGGCGGCGGCTTTCGGGGTGGGCCGTCAGCGCCGATTCCAGCAGTCCCGCGTGGCCCGAGGCCGCTTTCGGGTGGCTGCGGAGGATCCGTACCGGCTCGTGGGCGCCGGCGCCCTGCGCCCAGCGGTGGACCTGACGGAACGGGCGCCCGTCCACGGCCGCGGCGTGCAGCCAGCAGCGCAGGAGCGTTTCCGCAGTGTCGGCGGTGGCCGCGTCCAGGCGGGAGTGGGGGCGTACGGGGGCCAGCAGGGCGACCGCCCGCTCCGTGGCCACGGCCGGGTCCTCGCAGTGCTCGGCCGGCGACCAGTGGAGCCGCGCGGGGGTGTCGCACAGGTGGCCGGGGTCGTGGACGAGGACCTGGCCGAGCTTGCCGCGCGCGTCCTTGGTCGCGGACCAGATCGCCGGGTCGGAGGTGACGACCAGGACCGGGCCCTCGGCGTCCTGGACGGCCTGCACGGCTGCGGGGCGGCGGGCGTCCGGGGGGCCGTAGAACGTGCGGAGGGTCCCCGTGGGGGCCGGGGTCGGGGTCGGGAGCGGTGGGACCGAGGCCGTTGCCGGGATCGGGGCGGTCGGCGGCTCCGGTGCCTGCTGCAGTGCCTGTTCCGGTTGTGGTGCCGGTTGCGGTGCTTGCTGGGGTGCTTGCTCCGTGGTGGGGCGGCGGGGAGCCGGCGGAGCACCCTTCCGTATGGGTTCCTCGCGTACGGGCTCCTCGTGGGCGGGCTCCTCCCGTACCGGCTCACGGACCGGCCCGTACGTCCCCGCCTGCCCGTACGTCCCCGCCTTCCTGCTCGCCCGTACCGCTCGCCAGCGGGCCAGGGTGCCCAGGGCGAACACCGCGAGCACGAGGAGGATCATCGCCTCGCCGATCAGCAGGCCCCAGAAGAGGCCGTACCCCGACAGCTGGCCCGGCGGGGTCGTCGGCCAGGCCGCCGCGAGGTCCGTCGGGGCCGTCGCCAGGGAGCGCAGGGCCGCGGGCGTGCCCGTGTAGGCGACGTCCTGCGGCCAGGCGCCGTGGGAGAAGAGGCCGGCCAGGCCGGTCGCCGTCCACACCAGGACCGTGAAACAGAGGAGGAGGCCGAACAGGCTGAGGAGCAGCCCGTCGGAGACGCCTCCTCCCCCCTTCCGTGTGCCGTCCATCTATGCCACCGTCGACTGCGAAGTGCCGTTCATCTGCTGCTCGATGAGGATCGCGCGCTGCTCCGTCTCCCATTCGAGTTCCGGGTCGGCGACCGAGGACTCGGTCATCGCGCGGTCGGTGTAGACGAGGGGGCGTTCTCGCTCGGTGATGAGGTGTTTGACCACCTGCACGTTGCCGTTGACGTCCCAGACCGCGATGCCGGGGGTGAGGGTCGGGATGATCTCGACCGCCCAGCGGGGCAGTCCGAGGACCCGGCCGGTGCTGCGTGCCTCGTCGGCCTTCTGGGCGTAGATGGTCCTGGTGGAGGCCATCTTGAGGATCGCCGCGGCTTCCTTGGCCGCCGCTCCGTCGACGACGTCGGAGAGGTGGTGGACGACGGCGACGAAGGACAGACCGAGGCGGCGGCCGAACTTGAGCAGCCGCTGGAACAGCTGCGCCACGAACGGGCTGTTGATGATGTGCCAGGCCTCCTCGACGAGGAAGATGCGCTTCTTCCGGTCGGGGCGGATCCAGGTGTGCTCCAGCCAGACGCCGACGATCGCCATGAGGATCGGCATGGCGATGGAGTTGCGGTCGATGTGGGAGAGGTCGAAGACGATCAGGGGCGCGTCGAGGTCGATGCCGACGGTCGTCGGCCCGTCGAACATGCCCCGCAGGTCACCGTCGACCAGCCGGTCCAGGACGAGGGCGACGTCCAGGCCCCAGGCCCGTACATCGTCTATGTCGACGTTCATCGCCTCGGCCGATTCCGCCTCGGGGTGGCGGAGCCGCTCCACGATGTCGGTGAGGATCGGCTGGCGGTGGGTGGTGTGCTCGGTGACATAGGCATGGGCGACCTTGAGCGCGAAGCCGGAGCGCTCGTCGAGGCCGTGGCCCATCGCCACCTCGATGATCGTCCGGAGCAGGGCGAGCTGCCCGGTCGTGGTGATCGACGGGTCGAGCGGGTTGAGGCGGATCCCGGAGTCGTTGGCGACCATCGGGTCCAGGCGGATGGGGGTTATCCCCAGCTCCTGGGCGATGAGGTTCCATTCGCCGACGCCGTCCTCGCCCTGGGCGTCGAGGACGACGACCTGCCGGTCGCGGAAGCGGAGCTGGCGGAGCACGTACGTCTTCTCCAGGGCCGACTTGCCGTTGCCGGACTCGCCGAGGACCAGCCAGTGGGGGGCGGGGAGCTGCTGCCCGTACAGCTGGAAGGGGTCGTAGATGTAGCCCTTGCCGCTGTAGACCTCGCGGCCGATGATCACGCCGGAGTCGCCGAGTCCGGGGGCGGCGGTCGGCAGGTAGACGGCCTGGGCCTGCCCGGTGGAGGTGCGGACGGGCAGCCGGGTCGTCTCCACCTTCCCGAAGACGAAGGCGGTGAAGGCGTCGGTGAGGACGGACAGCGGATCTCGCATGGGTCTGTGCCCCTTCGGCCCTAGCGGCGGATGCCGGTCGCGAACGGCAAGGTGTTCACAAAGGCCCGGTGGTGCTCGCGGTCGCACCACTCCAGCTTCAGATACGACTTGCCGGCGGAGGCCCTGATCGTGCGCTTGTCCCGGGCCAGGGCCTCGGGCGAACGCGACGACACCGTGATGTACCCGACGAGGTTCACTCCGGCCGCGCCACTGGCGAGATCTTCACCCCGCTGGTCGAGCCGGCCGTGGGCGGCGATGTCGCGCGGGTCGACCGTGCGGTTCATCTTGGCGGCGCGGCTGGCGTCGGCCTCGTCGTTGGTCTTCTCGGTGAGCATCCGCTCGATGGCGACCTCGGTGGGCTCCAGGTCCATGGTCACGGCGACCGTACGGATCACGTCCGGGGTGTGGACGAGCAGCGGGGCGAGGAAGTTGACGCCGACCGGGGTCATCGGCCACTCCTTCACCCAGGCGGTGGCGTGGCACCAGGGCGCGCGCGTGGAGGACTCGCGGGTCTTGGCCTGGAGGTACGTCGGTTCCATCGCGTCCAGTTCGGCGGGCCAAGCGTTTCGTTTCGTCATGGCCTGGATGTGGTCGATGGGGTGGTCCGGGTCGTACATGGAGTGCACGAGGGAGGCGAGCCGGGACTGGCCCAGGGGCTGGCGGACGCGGATGTCGGCCTCGGCGAGGCGGGCGCAGATGTCGGTGAGCTCGCGGGCCATGACGACGGCGAGGCCGGCGTCGCGGTCGAGCTTGCGGGCGCCGGAGGCGTGCCGGGCGGCGCGGGCCATGGCATTGGCCTCGGCGGCGAGTTCGCGCGTGTAGTGCATGCAGGCGACGAGGTAGGCGCGGTGCTGCTCGCTGGAGGTGGAGACCATCGACTGGAGCTGTTCGTACGACTCCATGAGCCACGCGGGCGCGTGCGGGTCGCCGCGCTGGCCGACGTCCTTGGCGTGCGCGTCGGGGTCGGCGGGGAGGGTGCGGGCCAGCATCTGAAGGCGGGTCACGAACCCGTCGCCGTTGGCGACATGCTTCAGGAGGGTGCCGAAGCGGTCGACCAGGGCCTCCTGGTCCTCGCTGTCGCGCAGGCCGACGCCGGGGCCCTCGATCTCGATGGCGGCGGTGACCGTACGGCGGTCGGCGTGCAGGAGGACGGCGATCTCGTCGGGGCCGAAGGGGGCGGCGAGCCAGCCGACGCGGCCGATGCCGGGCGGCGGGCCGACCTCGACCTCGCGGCCGTCGATACGGGTGCCGGCCTCGGTGACGACGGAACGGTAGGCCGTGCCGCGCTTGAGCATCCGCTTGAAGCTGCGGTTGATCTCGAACCACTTGTAGAACGTGCGGTGCTTGTACGGGAGGTACACGGCGGCGATCGCGAGCATGGGGAGGCCGGCGAGGAGGGCGATCCGCAGGGGGAGGAGGGGGACGAGGAGTCCGCTCATCATGCCGAGGAAGGCGCCGACGATGATCAGGGCGATCTCGCCGGTCTCGCGGTTCTTGCCGACGATCGCGTTCGGCCGGGCCCGGCCCACGAGATACGTACGGCGGGGCGCGACCGGCTGGGACTGGGTCGTCAACGCCCTGCACCTCCAGAGTTCTTGCGGTTGCTGTGCGGGGTTCCCGCGGTGGGGCTGCTGCTACGGGGCGGAGGCGGGGGAGTCGCGCCGCCGCCGCTTCCGCCGCGACTGCTGTGGGCGGCCATGCCGCCGGACATCGGGTTGGCGGGGCGGGCGGGCTGGGAGGCCTGGCCGCCGCCGTCGCCGCGGGAGCTGTGGGTCTTGATGCCCTGGGAGACGAGGGAGGCGGGAGAGGAGATGACGGCCGCGGCCGCGTTCTCGCCGGCGCGGTGGAGGCGGTTGTTGCGGGAGGCGGCGATCTCGTCGCCGAAGCCGGGGACGAAGCGGTAGATCATCGCGGAGGCGAAGATCGCGAGCAGGATGATCGCGAGGCCGGACACGACGGCGGAGAACGAGTCGGGGCCGGTGCCGGAGGAGAGCGCGCCGGCCAGGCCGAGGACGATCACGATGACCGGCTTGACCAGGATGATCGCGATCATGATGCCGGCCCAGCGGCGGACGTGGCCCCACATGTTCTTGTCGACGAGGCCGGAGTAGACGACGACGCCGAGGAGAGCGCCGACGTACAGCATGACGGCGCGGAGGAACAGCTCCAGGTACAGCACACCGGCGGCGAGGACGGTCACCAGCGACACGATGATCAGCATGATGGGGCCGCCACCGATGCTGTCGCCCTTCTCGAGGGCCTGCTTGAAGCTGCCGAAGAAGACGTCGGTCTGCTGGCCGGTGCCGGAGGCGATGACCTCGGTGACGGCGTCGGTGGCGTTGACGACGGTGTAGAGGATCAGCGGCGTGAAGGCGGAGGCGAGGACCGTCAGCCAGAGGAAGCCGATGGCCTCGGAGAGCGCGGTGGTGAGCGGGACGCCGCGGATGGCGCGCTTGGCGACGGCGAGGAGCCAGAGGAGGAGGGTGAGGACGGTGGAGGCGGCGAAGACGATCGCGTACCGGCCGAGGAACTCCGTGTTGGTGAAGTCGACGTCGGCGGTCTCTTTGACGGCCTTGGAGAGGTAGTCGATGGTCGCGATGGCGGCGTCGGCGCAGCCGCGGGCGAGGGAGGAGAGGGGGTCGACCGCGGAGGTGGGGTCGGTGACGGGTGCGCCGCCGCCGCCGGTCTGGCCCTGCTCGCACAGTTCTCGGGCCTGTCCGACGATGAGGCCGCAGTCGTTGGCCGAGGCGCTCGGGGACGGGGTGGGCGCCGTCGGCGTCGGGGTGGGCGCGGCCTGGGCGGTCGAGAGGGACAGGAAGGGCGCGGCGAGGAAGGCGGCGGTGAGCGTGGCCGACGCGCGGCCCGCCAGGCTGCGGCTAGCGGGCATAGGTGAAGCCTCCGTATCCCTCGACGGCCTCGGCGATCTCGTCGGCGACGGAGGCGCGGTTGTCTCCGTTGACCGGGGTCGGGCCCTCGGTCTGGGTGGACGAGGTGATCCGCCAGTCGCCGCCGACCCAGGTGAGCTTCTGGGTGAGGGTGAACCAGGTGGACGTGACGGGCTTGGTCGAGCCCGCGCCGGCCAGGCCGACCAGGCCGGTGCACCAGACGTCGACCGTCGCGGAGGTGTCCGTGTAGTCGCGGACCTTGGCGCCGACCGGGACGGTGCGGGAGACGAAGGTCAGGCCGGAGGGCGCGCTGCCGTTCGCGTCGAGCCCGATGCTGGTCAGGAAGTCGGCGGAGTAGGAGGCGTCCAGCCGCTTCAGCAGGTCGTCGGCGATGGCGGGGTCGTGGGTGGCGCGCACGAGGTCCTCGCGGGGGCCGTCCTGGAACATGCCGACCGAGCCCAGCGCCACCGCGTAGTTGGTGGCCGCGCTCTGGGCGCCCTGGTCGTCGTGGGCGTAGCCCGTGGGGATTCGGCCGTTCTTGCCGGTGACCGGGCGGACGCCCGTCGCCGCTGTGGGGGCCGCCTTGCCGGAGGTGTCGGAGGGGGGGCCGGCCGCGTCCGCCGGGTCGCCGCCGCCGCGGTTGGCGAAGGCGATGGCCGCGACGAGGAGGACCACCACGCCGACGACCGTGATGAGGGAGCGGGAGCTGCGGACGGGGCGGCGGGCGCCGCCGTACACGTCACCGCTGTTGCCCTCGGGCAGGCGGGTCCGGGTCTGGCCCGAGCCGCCCACGCCGCCGAAGCTGTCGTGCTCGTCACCGGGACTCATGCCGGGTACGCCCCCTCACTGGTTCGCGGTACGGGCAGTGCTGCAACATGACTGGTCTGGCTGGGCATCAGGGAACGCATTCTCAGGAGGGCGGAGTCCGACGGGGAGTCAGACGGCCATCCCGTACACGATGGTGAACAGCGTCCCCAGGGATCCGATGATGAAGACGCCGGTCAGGCCGGCCACGATCAGACCCTTGCCCTGCTCCGCGCTGAACGTGTCGCGGAGGGCGGTCGCGCCGATGCGCTGTTTGGCCGCTCCCCAGATGGCGATGCCGAGGCAGAGCAGGATGGCCACGGCCATCACGACCTCGATCATCACCTTGGCCTCGTTGCCCAGGCTCCCGAAAGGCCCCCAGTTCGGGGCGATTCCACCGATGATGGTGGTGATGTCGCCCTTTTCGGCCGCCAGGTACATGTAACTCACCGCCCCTGTATGGATAGTTGGTCACCCCTGCCGGACGGCATGGGTCATCGCCCTATCTTCCCTGATGAAACCGTCCGCGTGTGACGGCTTGACAGCTCTCTTTACCCGATCCCCGCACATCTGACCGACTTGACCGTCTTGACCTGCGGTGGTGTGGCCGGTTTCTATGCAAAGAAGCGTATGGTCACTCTGTGTATCACGGAGAGTGACTCCGGGCAATGATTGTCGTTGTTGCACTCTTGGGGCGGTGTCGGCGGCTGGTGCGCGGGGGTGTCGCACAATCGACCCCTCCGGGACCCTCACCGCCTAGACTCGGTCCCCGGGGCGTACTGCCATGAGCCGAGGGGTGGTTGACGGTGCGTAGGGCCGGCAAGGCGTGGCTGGTGGCCGGCGGGGCCTTCGGGGTCTGTCTGAGCTTCGTCGCACTGCTCGTCATCGGTACGTACTCGGCGGCGGCGGGTCTCGCGGGCGGTGCGGGCGGTGTCACGAACGGCAGCGTCGCGCTTGCCAAGGGTGCGGTTCCCGCGCTCTACCAGGGCCTGGTGCAGCGGTGGGGGAACCTCTGCCCCGCCATCAACCCGGCGCTGCTCGCCGCCCAGCTCTACCAGGAGAGCGGCTGGAACCCGCAGGCCGTCTCCTCGGCCGACGCCCGGGGCATCGCCCAGTTCATCCCCGGCACCTGGGCCGGTCACGGTGTGGACGGTGACGGGGACGGCGACCGGGACATCTGGGACCCCAAGGACGCGATCCCGTCGGCGGCCTCGTACGACTGCGAGCTCGCCGGCTATGTGAAGAACGTGCCCGGGGACCCGGCGAGCAACATGCTGGCCGCGTACAACGCGGGCGCGTACCGGGTGATCAAGCACGGTGGCGTGCCGCCCATCAGCGAGACCCAGAACTACGTGCGCATCATCAAGTCCCTGGAGAAGAGCTTCGCCCGGCCGACGGGCCGCGTCGACCCCTCCCGGCAGGCGGCCACCGCGATCCACTACGCGCAGCAGAAGCTCGGCACCCCGTACCTCTGGGGCGGTACGGGCACGGCAGCGCAGAATGGCCGGTTCGACTGCTCCGGGCTGACCCAGGCCGCGTACGAGAGTGTCGACATCCGGCTGCCGCGGGTGGCCAACGACCAGTACAACGCCGGGCCGCACCCCTCGCGCGAGGAACTGCTCCCGGGGGACCTGGTCTTCTTCTCCGACGACCTGACCAACTCCCGGGCCATCCGGCACGTCGGCATCTATGTCGGCGGCGGGTACATGATCGACGCGCCGCGCACCGGGGCGGTGATCCGTTTCGACCGGATCGACACCCCGGACTACTTCGGCGCGACGCGGGTCACCGCGGAGGGGGCGGCGGCGCTGCCGACCCATCTGCCGCAGGCGTGACGGCAGAAGACGGACCGTCGGGTCGACGGGGGCTGTCCGGCCGTATCGGACATGGCCGGAACTCTCCGTCATGCACAGGCCCTGAGCTGCGGTGAACCGTCACTCTTCGATAACGTCATCATGATCCATCGGAGAGATCGGAACGTGCGCCTCAGCCGGTTCGTTCCCTGATCCGACCGCTCTGACCACGGGGGTTGGAAAACACAGACACGAGAGCAAGGGGCCTCAGCAGATGGCTGGACTCGCATCGGACGGTTCGAACCCCGATGTCAGCCTGCTCTACGACATCAACGGGCTGGCCAAGGCGGCTCCGCCGTGGTTCGACCGCGTCATGGAGTTCGTCGGCGAGTACGGGATCATGCTCGCGATGGCCCTCGTCGTGCTCTGGTGCTGGTGGAGCGTCCGCCGCCGGGGCACCCTCGCGGACTCCGTCTCGGCCGTCGCCGGACTCGTCTGGGCCCCGCTGGCCGCCGGAATCGCCCTCCTGGTGAACATCCCCATCCGCGGCTTCGTCGAGCGTCCCCGGCCCTTCAAGGACCATCAGGGGCTCGACGTCCTCATCGACGGGAAGACCGACTTCTCCTTCGTCAGCGATCACGCCACCCTGGCGATGGCGCTCGGCGTCGGCGTCTTCGTCGCCCACCGCAGGTTCGGGCTCGCCGCCATCGGCCTCGCCCTCGCCGAGGGCTTCGCCCGGGTCTACATGGGCGTCCACTACCCGACCGACGTGATCGGCGGTTTCGCCCTCGGTACGGCGGTGGCGCTGCTCCTCGCCCCGCTCGCCCTCGCGCTGCTGACCCCGGTGATCTCCGCCGTCGCCCGCTCGGGCCGCGGCGCCCGGCTGGTCCGCTCCCGCCGGGTCGAGGCGCCGCGGCACCCGGAGGCGATCGACATCCCCGAGCCCCGCGTCGGCGGCCCGGCGGCCGGCACCGGCCGCAACGACCTCGCGGCCTAGGCCGGACGCGCGACCCGGTCCGGGGCCGGACCAGGACCGCCGCGCGGAGGCGGCCTAGGCCTCCGTGCCCTCGGCGGTACGGATGTGGTCCGCCGCGTCCGTACGGGCGCGGTCGCGGGATCTTCGGGCCGGTCCCGTCCAGCCGCAGCTGCAGCGTGCCAGCGCGAACGAGCCGCGCTCCGACATCGTCGTGGTGTGAGGGGAGGACTGCGCGTGCACCTCACCACCGTACTGCGCGTGACGGCACGCCCCGACCGTCGTTATGCGGATCGGGTGTCCCCAGGGCCCGCGCGGCCCGGGGAAGGGCGGGTCCCGGGCAAACAGCGGTGAGGCGTTGGGGGTTGGGCAGACGATGGTGGTGCAGCTGCGGTACGGGCGTCCGGGCGCTCGCGGGAGCGGGGCGTTCGCCGTCACCGCCGTCCTGGTCGGCTCCCTCGTCGGGACCGCGGCGGTCACGGGGTGCGGCGCCCCGGAGGACCCGAAGCCGACCGTCGATCCGGCCCTCGCCGTACGGAACGCCGCCGACGCGCTGACGAAGGCCGGCACTTCCAAGGCGAGCACCTCCATGGAGATGGCCGCCGGCGGGACCCGGGTCACCATCCGGGGCGAGGGCGGCTACGACTTCCGGCGCCGCACCGGCCGGCTCCAGGTGGTGCTGCCGAAGGACGCGGCCGGGACCAGCGAGCACCGGCCGATCACCGAGCTCCTCACCCCCGGCGCCCTCTACATGAAGAACCGGGGGGCCGGGGTGCCCGCCGACAAGTGGGTCCGGGTCGACACCACCACCCTCGACGACGGGAACCTCGTCACGGGCGGGGCCACCGACCCGGCCGCCGCGGCGGAACTGCTGCGGGGCGCCCGGCAGGTCACGTACCTCGGCGAGGTCGATCTGGCAGGGGTGAAAGTCAGCCACTACCGGGGGGTCGCGGACATCGCGCACGCCGCCCGGGTCGCCTCGCCGCAGCTCCGGGGCGCGCTCGCCGCGGCGGCGAAAGGGTTCGCCAAGGACACCGTGCCCTTCGACGCGTATCTCGACGGGGAGGGGCGGCTGCGGAAGGTGCGCCACCAGTTCAGCTTCAGCAACCAGGGCCGTACGGTCGCGGTCGCGTCGACGACCCTGCTCTACGGCTTCGGGGTCCCCGTCGAGGTGACGCTGCCGGACCGCCGGGACATCTACGCCGGGAAGATCAAGGCCTGAACGGCCTGACCTGGCCCGGTGCTGGCGTGGACCATCGGCAAATGGTCCGGACGTGTCATGCGCGGTGCGTGTCGCCGTCCCTACGCTGGGAGACCGCTGGGAGACCGACGCCGGCAGGAAGAGGTGGATGCGCGTGGCCCCGCCCGGTACAGCAACCGTGCCCGCAGACCCGGACTGCGTCGCCCTCGCCGAGATCGAACTGTGCGGCGAGCTGATCATCGCCGCATCGGCCACGGAGGGGGAGCGGCTCAGCGCCGACCGGATCGACGAGGTGCTGAGGGTGGCGGCGGAGCGGGCCGTGGAGGACCTCTGACGGAACGGCCCGGCTCAGCACCACGTACGGGAGGAACGGAGGGAAGGCCTCAGGTGCGCATCATGCGGGCGATGGCCTTCGTGGCCTCCTCGACCTTCGCGTCGATGCCCTCGCCGCCCTTGGCCGCCGCGTCCGCGACGCAGTGCCGCAGGTGCTCCTCCAGGAGCTGGAGCGCGAAGGACTGGAGCGCCTTCGTCGAGGCGGAGACCTGCGTGAGTATGTCGATGCAGTAGACGTCCTCGTCGACCATCCGCTGGAGACCGCGGATCTGGCCCTCGATCCGACGGAGTCGCTTGAGGTGCTCGTCCTTCTGCTTGTGGTAGCCGTGCACGCCGTGCTCGTGGTCGGCCGGCCCGACGGCCTCGACGGCCTCGGGGGTGACCTGGTCGGCCTCGGTGGTCGTCATGGCGTCCTCCCGTTGTCCATTAAGGGGGTGTATACCCCTCGTGGGTATATGGTACCGATCCCCGCCGATCCGGACGGGGGCCCGTGCTGTTCACTGTGCCTGATGGGCGACACTGAGAGACGCCGGTTAGCCGTGGCCGGATGATGCGCCTAGCATCAGCCTGACCGAAACCCAGCACCCCGAGGACCTCACGTGCGATTTCGTCTGACCCCCAGGGAGACGAGCTTCTACGACATGTTCGCCGCGTCCGCGGACAACATCGTCACGGGCTCGAAACTCCTGATGGAACTGCTCGGAGCGGAACCTTCCGCCCGGGCCGAGATCGCGGAGCGGATGCGGGCAGCGGAGCACGCCGGCGACGACGCGACCCATGCGATCTTCCACCAGCTGAACTCCTCCTTCATCACGCCGTTCGACCGTGAGGACATCTACAACCTCGCGTCGTCCCTCGACGACATCATGGACTTCATGGAAGAGGCCGTCGACCTGGTCGTCCTCTACAACGTCGAGGAACTCCCCAAGGGTGTCGAGCAGCAGATCGAGGTCCTCGCGCGGGCGGCGGAGCTGACCGCCGAGGCGATGCCGAACCTGCGGACGATGGCCAACCTCACCGAGTACTGGATCGAGGTCAACCGGCTGGAGAACCAGGCGGACCAGATCCATCGCAAGCTGCTCGCGACGCTCTTCAACGGCAAGTACGACGCCATCGAGGTGCTCAAGCTCAAGCAGATCGTCGACGTGCTGGAAGAGGCGGCCGACGCGTTCGAGCACGTTGCCAACACGGTGGAGACCATCGCGGTCAAGGAGTCCTGAGGCTTCGTGGACACCTTTGCTCTGATCGTGACCATCGGTGTCGCGCTCGGCTTCACGTATACGAACGGCTTTCACGACTCCGCCAACGCCATCGCCACCTCGGTGTCGACGCGGGCGTTGACCCCTCGGGCGGCCCTGGCCATGGCCGCCGTCATGAACCTCGCCGGTGCCTTCATGGGCAGCGGGGTCGCCAAGACCGTCAGTGAGGGGATCATCGAGACCCCGACCGGCGACAAGGGGATGGGCATCCTCTTCGCCGCGCTGGTCGGCGCGATCATCTGGAACCTGGTCACCTGGTACTTCGGTCTGCCGTCCTCCTCCTCGCACGCGCTGTTCGGCGGCATGGTGGGCGCGGCGCTCGCCGGTGGCACCGAGGTCATCTGGAGCGGGGTGCTCGACAAGGTCGTCATCCCGATGTTCGTCTCGCCGGTGGTCGGCCTCGTGGTCGGCTACCTGGTGATGTGCGCGATCATGTGGATGTTCCGCAAGGCCAACCCGCACAAGGCCAAGCGCGGTTTCCGTATCGCGCAGACGGTGTCGGCGGCCGGCATGGCGCTCGGCCACGGTCTGCAGGACGCCCAGAAGACGATGGGCATCGTGGTGATGGCCCTCGTCATCGCCGATGTGCAGCAGTCCGGCGACGACATCCCGGTGTGGGTGAAGATCGCCTGTGCCGTGATGCTCTCGCTGGGTACGTACGCGGGTGGCTGGCGCATCATGCGCACCCTCGGCCGGAAGATCATCGAGCTGGACCCGCCGCAGGGGTTCGCGGCGGAGACCACGGGTGCGTCGATCATGTTCGGCTCCGCGTTCCTCTTCCACGCGCCGATCTCGACGACTCACGTCATCACCTCCGCGATCATGGGTGTGGGCGCGACGAAGCGGGTCAACGCGGTGCGGTGGGGTGTCGCCAAGAACATCATCCTGGGGTGGTTCATCACCATGCCGGCCGCGGCGCTGGTCGCTGCCGGCAGCTATTACGTGGTGCAGCTCTTCTTCGGCTGACGCGCGGTGCCCCGCTGGTCTGCTGGGGGTCCGGGGGTCGTCCCCCGGGGGGATGCAGCGTGGTGCAGCTCTTCTTCGGCTGACGAGCTCTTCTTCGGCTGAGGCCGACTCGTGGCTTGAAATGGTCGGGCCCGGCTCCCCTGTGGGGGAGCCGGGCCCTTCGTCGTACGGTGGCACCGCCATGCAGCACCGCAGACGTGCGTGCCCCGCACGTGGTGACCCTGGGCCGGGGGCGTTGTCGCTGCCCCGGTGGTGGGTACACACGTGCTGGACGTCTTATCCGAAGCGGCCGGAGATGTAGTCCTCGGTCGCCTGGACGCTCGGGTTGGAGAAGATGCGCTCGGTGTCGTCCAGCTCGATCAGCTTGCCGGGCTGGCCGACGGCCGCCAGGTTGAAGAAGGCCGTACGGTCCGAGACACGGGCGGCCTGCTGCATGTTGTGCGTCACGATGACGATCGTGAAGCGCTCCTTCAGCTCGCCGATGAGGTCCTCGATCGCCAGGGTCGAGATCGGGTCGAGGGCCGAGCAGGGCTCGTCCATCAGCAGGACGTCGGGCTCGACCGCGATGGCGCGGGCGATGCACAGACGCTGCTGCTGACCGCCGGAGAGGCCGGAGCCCGGCTTGTTCAGGCGGTCCTTGACCTCGTTCCAGAGGTTGGCGCCCTTGAGGGACTTCTCGACGATCTCGTTGAGCTGGGACTTCCTGTACGAGCCGTTCAGCCGCAGGCCCGCCGCCACGTTGTCGAAGATCGACATGGTGGGGAAGGGGTTGGGGCGCTGGAAGACCATGCCGACCGTACGGCGCACGGCGACCGGGTCGACGTGGGTTCCGTACAGGTTCTCGTCGTCCAGCATCACCTTGCCCTCGACGCGGCCGCCGGGGGTGACCTCGTGCATCCGGTTCAGGGTGCGCAGGAAGGTGGACTTGCCGCAGCCGGAGGGGCCGATGAAGGCCGTCACGGAGCGGGGCTCGACGGTCATGGAGATGTCGTCGATCGCCTTGTGGGCGCCGTAGTAGGCGGAGAGGCCGCTGACGTCGATTCGCTTGGCCATATCAATTCACTTCCAGGGTGACCGCGTCAGCGGCCGGTCTTGGGGGCCTTCCAGCGGGCGATGCCGCGGGCCACCATGTTGAGGATCATGACGAAGGCGATCAGGACGAGCGCGGCGGCCCAGGCACGGGACACGGCGGCGTCGGTGCCGACCGCGTACTGCTCATACACGTACAGCGGCAGCGAGGACTGAGCGCCTTCGAAGGGGTTCGGGTTGATGAGCTTCGTACCGAACACGAGGAGCAGGACCGGGGCCGTCTCACCGGTGATACGGGCGACCGCGAGCATGACGCCCGTGGTGATGCCGCCGATCGCGGTGGGCAGGACCACCTTCAGGATCGTGCGCCACTTCGGGATGCCCAGCGCGAGGGAGGCCTCGCGGAGCTCGTTGGGGACGAGCTTGAGCATCTCCTCGGTGGAGCGGACCACGACCGGCATCATCAGGATCGCGAGGGCCATCGCGCCGGCGAATCCGGAGGGCCCGAAGCCCAGCATCAGATTCCAGGTGGCGAGGATGAAGAGGCCCGCGACGATCGACGGGATGCCCGTCATGACGTCGACGAAGAAGGTGACGGCCTGGGCGAGCTTCCCGCCGCCGTACTCCACCAGGTAGACCGCGGTCAGCAGGCCGATCGGCGCGGCGATCAGGGTCGCGATGAGGACCTGCTCGATGGTGCCGAGCAGTGCGTGGTAGACGCCACCGCCGGCTTCGGCGTCCAGGACACCGTTCATCGAGTGGGTGAGGAAGTACGGGTCGAGGACCTCGATGCCCTTGCTGATCGTGACCCAGGCCAGCGAGAGCAGCGGGATCACGGCCAGGATGAAGCAGACCCACACGAGGCTGGTCGCGACGCGGTCCTTGGCCTGGCGGCGGCCTTCCACCTTCGAGGTGATCAGGTAGGTGGCCAGGACGAAGAAGAGCGCGGAGAGCAGGCCCCACTGGATGCGGCTGTGCCAGCCGGCGACGAGACCGAGGCCGCAGCCGGCGGCGATCGAGCCGACGGCGATGGCGAACGGGGTCCAGCGGGGGAGCCGGGCGTGCTTGAGCGGATCGTGCTTGACCCGGGACTTCACGGGGGGGCGATCCTGTATGGCGTGGCTCATGCGTTGGCCCCCGAGTACTCCTTGCGGCGGCCGATGATCCAGCGAGCAGCGCCGTTGACCAGCAGGGTGATGACGAAGAGGACGAGACCGGAGGCGATCAGCGCGTCCCGGCCGTACTCGTTGGCCTCGTTGAACTTCGCGGCGATGTTCTGGGCGAACGTGCCGCCGCCCGGGTCCAGCAGGTGACCGGAGATGAGGAAGCTGGGGGAGAGCACGACGGCGACGGCCATGGTCTCGCCGAGCGCGCGGCCCAGGCCCAGCATCGAGGCGGAGATGATGCCCGAGCGGCCGAAGGGGAGGACCGACATGCGGATGACCTCCCAGCGCGTGGCGCCGAGGGCGAGGGCTGCCTCTTCGTGCATCTTCGGGACCTGGAGGAAGACCTCACGGGTCACGTTGGTGATGATCGGCAGGATCATGATCGCCAGCAGGATGCCGACGGTGAAGAGCGAGCGGGCGGGGCCCTCGTTGGCCTTGTCGAAGATGTACGTCCAGCCCATGTACTCGTCGAGCCAGAGGTTCAGGCCGTCCAGGTACGGCACGAGGAAGATCGCGCCCCAGAGGCCGTAGATGATGCTGGGCACGGCGGCGAGCAGGTCGACCACGTACGCGAGCGGCTTGGCCAGCTTGCGCGGGGCGTAGTGCGAGATGAAGAGCGCGATGCCGATCGCGACGGGCACGGCGATGGCCATCGCGATGACCGAGGAGACGACCGTGCCGAAGGCGAGGACGGCGATGCCGAAGACCGGCGGGCTGCCCGCCGGGTTCCACTCGAAGGTGGTGAAGAAGTTGGCGCTGTCGTCCGAGATCGCGAGGACGGCGCGGTAGGTGAGGAAGCCGGCGATCGCGGCCATGATCACGAGGAGGGTGATGCCGGAACCTCGGGAGAGACCGCTGAAGATGCGGTCCCCGGGGCGGGAGGCGCGCTTGGCGCTCCGGCTCCCCTGTATGTCTGGTGTGGTGGTAGCCATCTGCTTCTCCGGTCTGCGGGGCCCCTACGGACGTACGGGCTCCTGGCGGCGGTGCACCGGATGCCGGGTCCGGCCCCCGAGCGGGGGGCCGGACCCGGCCGGGGGTCAGGACAGGGTGGGGACGATCGCGCGGACCTTCGCGGCGATCTCGGCCGGGAGCGGGGCGTAGCCGGCGTCGGCGAGGACCTTCTGGCCCTCCTCGCTCACGGTGTAGTTGAGGAAGGCCTTCAGGGTCGGCAGGGTCTCCGCCTTGTTGCCCTTGTCGCAGGCGATCTCGTAGGTGACGAGGACGATCGGGTAGGCACCCTCGGCCTTGGTCTTGTAGTCGAGGGAGAGGGCGACGTCGTTGCCCGTGCCCTTGACCTTGGCGGCGGCGATGGCCTTGGACGCGTTCTCCGAGGAGGCGGCGACCGGGGCGGCGGCACCGGTGTTGATGCTGACCGTGGAGGACTTGTTGGCGGTGGCGTACGAGAGCTCCATGTAGCTGATGGAGCCCTCGGTGTCCTTGACCGCGGTGGCGACACCGGAGGAGCCGTTGGCGGCCTGGCCACCCTGGGCGGGCCACGACTTCGACTTCGGGTCGTGCTTCCAGTCGGCCGGGGCGGCGGTCGAGAGGTACTTGCCCAGGTTCTGGGTGGTGCCCGACTCGTCCGAGCGGTGGAAGGCCTGGATCGTGCTGTCGGGCAGCTTGGCGCCCGGGTTCAGCTTGGCGATCGCCGGGTCGTTCCACTTGGTGATCTTGTTGTCGAAGATCTTGGCGATGGTGGAGGCGTCCAGGACGAGGTTGTCCACACCGTCCAGCTTGTAGGCGATGGCGATGGGGCCGCCGACCATGGGCAGGTTGATGCCCGTGCCGCCCTTGCAGATCTTCTGCGACTCGGCGACTTCCTCTTCCTTCAGGGCGGAGTCGGAGCCCGCGAAGGCGACCTGGCCCTGGTTGAACTTGGTGATGCCGCCGCCGGAGCCGATGCCCTGGTAGTTGATCTCGACGCCCTCACAGGCGGCCTGGAAGTTCTTGACCCACAGGTCCATGGCGTTCCGCTGCGCGCTGGAGCCGGCTGCGAGCAGCTTGCCCTTGGCGCCCTCGCACGCGATGTTCGACGCGGCGGCGGAGGTCTTCGTGCCGCCTTCCTTGGCCGGCGTCTCCGTGTTGTTGTCCGACCCACACGCCGAGAGGACGAGCGCACCGGAGACGACGAGGGCACCGATCGCGGAGGCGCGAAGCCCGTTCTTGCGCGAAAGCTTCACTTTCGGGTGTTCCTTCCAGAAGCCGCCCTGTCGCGGACCGAGTGTCCTGAACGTTCTACGGCGGCGTGTGTCGGTTGGCGGTGCATCGCTGTGCTCTGTGCACCGTGTAAGGCCGAAATTAGGCAGAACAGGTGAAGCCGTCGACGGAACAGAGTGAACGGAAAGTGAACCGTGCCGTAAGGCCGGGTGCGGGGTCCTTCGGCGGACGGCGGCGGGGACATGGGCGGGTGGGATCGTTCGGTCCGGCCGCGTGCCCTTCCGGTGCTACCACCCGTTGTCCTGGTATCGACTACGGTGCAGGAGGGCGGCATGCTCGATACCCGTGATCCGGAGAGGCCGTCCAGGACGTTCTCCCGCTGCTCCATCGCCCCGGAGCTACGGGCGTGGCTCGACGGGGGCGGGACCGCAGAGGGCTGGTTGCGGGGGCGCACGCCCTTGATCTCGTACGCACGGGTCTCCGCCGACAGACTGGACGGGGACTCCGTCGGCGTCATGCGCCAGCACCGGAACAACACCAGGAGTGCGGCGGCTCTGGGGTGCGCCGTGGTTCTGCACTACGAGGACAACAACCTGACGGCGGCCAAAAATACGGTGCCGCGTCCCGCGTTCCGGCGTATGTGTCAGGACATCGTCCACGGCCGTGAGAGGGAGACCGGCATTCCCGTCCGTGGGTGCGTCAGTGTCGAGCGAGAGAGGGTCTACCGACTTCCCCGTGACTTCCTCGCCTTCCAGGATGCTCTGACCATGGCCGGTGGCGGGGTCTTCGTCGAAGGGACCGCGGCGGTGCGTCTCACCGAGGACGACGGTCCGGCGTCGGGGCCGGGAGAAGTGGACAGAGCGCGGACGCGTACCGCCAGGAGTCGCGCCGACTGTGCGGAGGAAGGCAGGGCATACGCGGGACCACGCCGGTTCGGCTGGTTGGGGGCTTCCACAGACCCCCACAGGATCGGCAACAAGCACAGGAACGACGAGGAGTGGCCGTGCCTGTTGGGCATGATCAAGTCGCGCGCTGCGGGAGGGTCCTGGCGGGGCATCGCCGCCGACCTGAACCGGCAAGGAGTCAGGACGGCGCGAGGAGGCCGCTGGTCCGAGCAGGGAGTGAAGGGCCTGGTGGCCAATCCCGCGTGGTGGGGCGGCCGGATCCTCGGCGGCGAGCTGGTGAAGGATCCCGAGACCGGTGAACCGGTGATCGGTCGGTGGGATCACGCCGACGAGACTCGGGACGGGGTCGGTTACGGGACCTGGATCGGCATCATGAACGAGGTGCGGGCCGGGCGGGCACGCCGAGGCCTGGATCAGGGCGGAGACGCGCCCCCTGCCGCGGCCACCACAGCTCCCCGGTCCTATCTGCTCTCCGGCGTGCTCCGGTGCGGACGTCTCAACGACCTCGGGCAGGTCTGCCGCTCCAGACTCTGCGGCAACAGGGCGACCGGGAGGAACGCGAAGTACGGCGACTACTACCGGTGCGGAGACCCCAACTGCAAGGGCGTCGGCCGACGGGCGGCCCCCGTGGACGAGTTCCTGGAAGGGCTGGTTCTGGACCATCTCGGTGAACATTTCACGGGCGGCGCACCCGAGCCGGCCGCGTGGCGCGGCGAAGGGAAGCTGGCTGAGCTGCGCAGAGCGCGGGGCGGGATCGCGTCGTCGGTCGTCAGCGGTGAGGTGGCCTGGGGCGATGCCCGGGATCTGCTGGCGAGACTCGGGCGGAACATCGAGAGCCTGGAGGCGGAGCGGCGGGAGCACGCCGAGGCGCAGGCGAAGGAGGGCCTTCTGCGCGGGTGGAGCCGGGAGTCATGGGGCCGCATGACAGTGCGCGAGCGGCGTGAGGTGATCACGCGAGTGCTCGTCTCGGTAGTCGTCCTGCCCGTGCCGGAAGGGGTCAGCGACAAGGCGCCGTTCGACCCCGCTCTCCTCAGGCCCGAGTGGCGCCAGGAGCCGTCTTCCCCGCGCCGCGCACCCTGAGGAGCGCACCGACCAGGTCCTTGTCCCTGTCCTGTGTCAGGCGAGCCCATGCGGCTTCCGGGGTGAGCCACAGCAGCCGCGTCACTTCGCGGTTCGGTTCGAACGAGCCGCCGGTGGCCTCGGCCGCCCAGTAACGGACCTCCTTGGGGCGGTCCTGTACCCGGTAGCGGACGGTGGGCAGCTCGACTCCCAGGGCGCACGTCATGCCGGTCTCCTCCTGGACTTCCCGGACCGCTGCCGCACGTGCCTCTTCTCCGGGCTTCAGCTTTCCCTTCGGATGGGACCAGTCGGACCACTTCGGTCGGAAGACGAGGGCGATCTCGATGCCATGGCCGGAATGCGCCGGGCGCCAGAGGACGCAGCCGGCGGCGCGGATCGGGGGCTCGGGGGTGGGGACGCTCACGGGACCGGCGCCGTCGTTCTCCGCCAGGCCCGCTGGAAGGCGAAGCGGGCCGCTTCGACCTCGTGGCGTTGGTCGGCGTGGAGGACGCCCAGGGCGTACGCGGTCGCCGGGGCGATGCGCGGGGTGCGGGCGGCGGCCGCCGCGGCCGCTGCGGCTTCGGCGGCGTCGCGGTGCCGGTCCAGGGCCCGGGCGGCCTCGTACAGGACGGAGTCGGGTTCGCCCCCGGTGTGCAGCGCCTCGGTGGCGTAACGGTGGAGGCGGAGGAGGAGCCGTGTCTGGTGCCAGGGCGCGTCCTGGCTCTCTGCGGCCGGCGCGAGGGCGTCCGCGTTGTACGGGTGGGCCGCCCGCGTCAGGGGCAGTGTGGCCACCGCGTCCAGGAGGCGTCGCTCGGCGACCTCGGCGGGGCCGTCCAGGACCTCGACGGCCGGGGCCGCGCCCACGGGGCCGAGCGGGACCTCGGAGGCCAGGAGCGCGACGGCGTCGGCGACCGCGTGGAAGCGGGCCGAGCCCAGCGCCTGGAGCGATGCCGAGTGGGCGCGCGTCCGGGCGAGGGTCAGCTGGCGTTCCAGGAGGGCGCCCGCCCGGGCGGCGCCCACGGTGAGGCCGGCCGCCTCACTGCCGCGGGCGGCGGGGACGGGGCCGCCGCCGTCGTTCAGCCCGTTCACTCCGCTCGACAGGCGGGACAGGGCGTCCACCAGGCGGATCAGCCGCGAGGTGCAGGCCTGCTCCAGGGCGAGCGTCCCCGAGAGCCAGGCGAGCTCGGTGCGCAGCTGGTCGGCCCAGGACGTGTCGAGCAGCGGCCGGAACGTGTGGAGCGTCCCGCTGATCCGGCGGGCCGCGCCGCGCAGCGTACGGGCCGCCTCCTCCGATCCGGCCGTGTCCGAGCCGCTCTCGCCGTGGAGCCGCAGGCCGCGGAGGAAGTCCGCGGCACGGGCGTGCAGGTAAGGGGCCAGGACCTCGCCCGCCGAGACGTCCTGCGAGTGGTCAGGGTTGTGCACGCCGGCGCCTCCGCGCGTCGATGAGCATCTCCTGGACGTGCCGCAGGGGCCGGCCCTCGGGGTCGGTCGCGTGCCGCGTCCAGTTCCCGTCGGGGCCGAGGTGCCAGGAGGAGGTGGTGTCGGACATCCCGGTCTCCAGGAGCCGGGTGAGCGCTGCCCGGTGCGCCGGGTCCGAGACCCGTACGAGGGCCTCGATCCGGCGGTCCAGGTTGCGGTGCATCATGTCGGCGCTGCCGAACCAGACCTCGGGTTCGCCGCCGTTGCCGAAGGCGAAGATCCGGGAGTGCTCCAGGAAGCGGCCGAGGATCGAACGGACCCGGATGTTCTCCGAGAGGCCGGTGACCCCGGGGCGTACGGCGCAGATGCCGCGGACCCAGATGTCGACCGGGACGCCGGCCCGCGAGGCCTGGTAGCAGGCGTCGATGACGGCCTCGTCGACCATCGAGTTGACCTTGATCCGTACGTACGCGGGCCGGCCGGCGCGGTGGTGGGCGATCTCCTTGGTGATCCGGGAGACCAGCCCGTCGCGCAGCGACTTCGGGGCCGTGAGCAGACGGCGGTAGGTCTCGCGGCGGGAGTAGCCGGAGAGCCGGTTGAACAGGTCCGAGAGGTCCGCGCCGACCTGCGGGTCGGCGGTCAGCAGGCCCAGGTCCTCGTAGAGGCGGGCCGTCTTCGGGTGGTAGTTGCCGGTGCCGACGTGCGAGTAGCGGCGAAGGAGCTCGCCCTCCTGCCGGACGACGAGCGACAGCTTGCAGTGGGTCTTGAGGCCGACGAGGCCGTACACGACGTGGCAGCCGGCCTCCTCCAGCTTGCGCGCCCACTTGATGTTGGCCTGCTCGTCGAAACGGGCCTTGATCTCGACGAGGACGAGGACCTGCTTGCCGGACTCGGCGGCGTCGATGAGGGCGTCCACTATCGGGGAGTCGCCCGAGGTCCGGTACAGCGTCTGCTTGATCGCCAGCACGTCCGGGTCGGCCGCGGCCTGCTCCAGGAAGGCCTGCACGGACGTCGAGAACGAGTCGTACGGGTGGTGGAGCAGTACGTCCCGCTCGCGCAGCGCAGCGAAGATGTCCGGCGCGGACGCCGACTCGACCTCGGCGAGGTCACGGTGCGTGCCCGCGACGAATTTCGGGAACTTCAGCTCCGGCCGGTCCTGCCCGGCGATCCCGAAGAGCCCGGTCAGGTCGAGCGGCCCCGGCAGCGGGTAGACCTCGGCGTCGGAGACCTTCAGCTCGCGGACCAGGAGGTCCAGGACGTACGGGTCGATGGACTCCTCGACCTCGAGGCGCACCGGGGGCCCGAAGCGGCGCCGCATGAGCTCCTTCTCCAGGGCCTGGAGCAGGTTCTCGGCGTCGTCCTCCTCGACCTCCAGGTCCTCGTTCCTGGTCACCCGGAACATGTGGTGCGCGAGCACCTCCATGCCGGGGAACAGCTCCTCCAGGTGGGCGGCGATGACGTCCTCGAGGGGGACGTACCGCTGCGGGGAGGCCTCCAGGAAGCGGGCCAGCAGCGGCGGCACCTTCACGCGCGCGAAGTGGCGGTGGCCGCTCACCGGATTGCGTACGACCACGGCGAGGTTGAGGCTCAGGCCGGAGATGTACGGGAAGGGGTGCGCCGGGTCCACGGCCAGCGGGGTGAGGACGGGGAAGATCTGCTGCCGGAACAGGGTGAAGAGGCGGGCCTGCTCCTTCTCCGTGAGCTCGGGCCAGCGGATCAGGTGGATGCCCTCGTCGGCCAGGGCCGGGGCCACGTCCTGCTGGAAGCAGGCCGCGTGGCGGGCCATGAGCTCGCGCGAACGCGTCCAGATCAGATCCAGGACCTCGCGGGGCTGGAGGCCGGAGGCCGAACGGGTGGCGACGCCGGTCGCGATACGGCGCTTGAGGCCGGCGACCCGGACCATGAAGAACTCGTCGAGGTTCGACGCGAAGATCGCGAGGAAGTTCGCCCGTTCGAGGAGGGGGGTCGTGGGGTCCTCGGCGAGTTCGAGCACGCGCTCGTTGAACGCCAGCCAGCTGCGCTCCCGGTCGAGGAAACGCCCCTGCGGCAGCTCGTCGCCGAGCGCGCCGTCGTCCTCGTAGGTGTCCGGGTCGGCATCCAGGTCCGGGTCGATGTCGGTCACCACGGCCCCGTTGGCCACCTGCGCGCCGCGCGGGGCTATGGGGTCGGCGGACGGCGAACCGGACGACGGGAGGGACTGCGGGGCGGAGGACTGGACCGGGACCTCGGCGGGCTGCTGGCTCATGGCCCCATTCTTCCGCGCAAAGGGGTGGTCGGGCGCGTCGGAGCGGGCCGTGGGGGAGGGAAGTCTCCCCTTGGGGAGGGCCGCCCTTCCGGGCGGCGTCACGGAGCGCTTCATTGCGTGAGCGTCGCAAGCGCGTCTGAATGGCCGGTAACGACGACATGTCGTACGGGAATCGGGGGCGGGGCCGTGTGCGGGCCCCGCCCGGTTGATCCTTTACGGGTGCGGGTGATCCTTTACGGGTGCCGGGCCCGCAGGACGCGGAAGGCGGCGTACAGCGCGAGGGCGGCGAGCGCGAGGACGATGCCGGTCTCGATGAGCTGGATGGGCCAGTAGTGCGACGCGGGGTGGTAGTCCGAGTACTGGCCGGTGACGTTCATGTCCGCCGGGCAGACGTCCCACTGCTGGGTCCGGTCGAAGCAGGCATGGCTCGGCAGGCGTTCCCCGGTGGTCGTGAGCAGCCCTGCGTCGGTCTCGAGGGAGGCGATGTCCACGGGGACACCGAGGGTTTCGGCGAGGGGCCCGGTCAGGGTCTTCACGGGCATCAGCGACCAGCGGAGCTGGCCGACGACGAGCAGGACGAGGCCGGTGACGAGGCCGGTGAGGGCCATGGCCGTCACGGTGCGGCGGACCAGCTGGCCGATCAGGGCGCCGAGGCCGAGGGCGAGCAGGGCCTGCGCGACGAGGACGGGTCCGGTGGACACGTACGTGCCCGGCTCGTACCAGAGGAAGGATCCGGTCCCGCCGAGATTCGCCCAGCCGAGCCGGTAGACGCCGATCAGTGCGATCGTGCCGACGACGGTCACGGCACCGGAGACCGCGAGCTTCGCGCCGAGCCAGCGGGTCGGGGAGACGGACTGGGTGAGGGCGAGTTTGTACGTGCCCGATTCCAGCTCGCGCGCCACCATCGGGCCGGCGACGAACGCTCCGACGAGGAAGGGCACGAGGATGATGCCGCTCTCGGCCCACTCCACGGCGATGCGAAGGAGGGAGTGGCCGGTGTCGTGGCCGGTGCCGACCGTCCGGCCGTCCCAGTAACGGAGCCAGGTCATGCCCATGAGGCTCAGCAGGACTCCGGCGCCCGCCAGCCACAGCGTCCGCCGGTACTGGCGGACCGTCACCCAGTAGGGGCCCGTCAGGGTGAGGGTGCTCATGCCGGGGCTCCTTCGGTGGCGCGGAGGTGGGCGAGGAGGAGGTCCTCCAGGGAGGGTTCCGTCGTTTTCCAGGGGCCTTCGACGGGGCCTTCTCGGCGGATCAGGGCGGTGAGTTGACGGCCCGTCGTGCGGGACTCGACGACCGTGTGCGGGGCGAGGTCGGCGACCGGGCCGGTGAGCAGGGTGTGGGCGGCGAGGAGTTCCTCGACGGAGCCGTCGAGGCGGATCCGGCCGTCGTGGAGCAGGAGGAGGTGGTCGCAGGCGCCTTCCAGCTCGGTGAGGATGTGGGAGGACATGACGACGGTGGTGCCGTGTTCGGCGGCGTCGGCCATGAGCAGGCCCATCAGCTGGTGACAGGCGAGCGGGTCGAGGTCGGCCATCGGTTCGTCGAGGAGCAGCAGTTCGGGCCGCTTGCCGAGGGCGAGTGCGAGGGCGACGCGGGTGCGCTGGCCGCCGGAGAGGGTCCGTACGACGGCCCGGGGGTCGAGCGTGTCGGCCATGACGCGCCGGGCGGCGGCTTCGTCCCAGCGGCCCGGGTTGAGTTCGCGGCCCATGCGCAGGGTGTCGGCGACGGTGAGCCGGGGGTGGAGCGGCTTGTCCTGGGCGACGTACGCGAGGTGTTCGCGGGCCGGGGCGTGGATCGTGCCCTCGGTGGGGCGGAGGAGCCCGGCGGCGAGGGCGAGGAGGGTGGACTTGCCGGCGCCGTTGGGGCCGACGAGGGCGCAGATCCGTCCGGTGGGGAGGGCGAACGCGCACTCCCGCAGGGCCCAGCCGTGGCCTCTGCCCCCGTATGTCTTGCCCAGGAGATCGGCCTCCAGAGCGATGCCGTCCCTTGTCATGCGTCGTCCCCCTCGAAGTGTTCCTTCAGTACGGATGTGAAGAGCGCGGCCACGTCCTCGCGGTCGAGTCCGGCGGTGCGGGCGCGGCGGGCCCAGTCGGCGAGTTCGCCGCGCAGGGGCGAGTCGGCTGGGCCGGTGCCGAGCGTGGTGCGGACGAAGGTCCCGAGGCCTCGGCGGGCTTCGACGAGCCCTTCGCGTTCGAGCTCGCGGTAGGCCTTGAGGACCGTGTTGGGGTTGATGGCCGTCGCTTCGACGACCTCGCGTGCGGTGGGCAGTCGGTCGCCGGGTTCCAGGAGGCCCATCCGGAGGGCCTGTTTCGTCTGCTGGACGATCTGGAGGTAGGTGGCGACGCCACTGCGCCGGTCGATGCGGTACTCGACCACGATCCCTTCCACCACCCTTTCACTAATCAAGTAGTGAAAGGGTGGTGCAAAGAAGGGGGCGGTGTCAACCGCCCCCTGGGTAACAGCTGTTACGACTCGGTGCGGTACATGAGGTCCACCTCGTGCGTGACGAAGCCGAGCCGCTCGTACACCGTCACGGCCGCCGTGTTGTCGGCGTCCACGTACAGCATCGCCGTCGGCAGCCCCTGCGCCGCCAGGTGCCGCAGGCCGATCGCCGTGAGCGCCTTGCCGAGGCCGCCGCCCTGTGCCTCGGGCAGGATGCCGACCACGTACACCTCGCCGATCTGCTCCTCGGCGTGGGTCTTCGTCCAGTGGAAGCCGATCAGCCGGCCGTCCTTCTCGGCGAGGAAGAAGCCCTTCGGGTCGAACCAGGGCTCGGCGATCCGGTCGTCCAGGTCCCGCTGGGTGAGCGAGCCCTGCTCGGGGTGGTGCGCGAAGGCCGCGGAGTTGACCGCGAGCCAGGCCGTGTCGTCCTGACCGGGGACGAAGGTACGGACGGTGACGCCCTCGGGGAACACCGGCTCCGGGATTTCGAGGGGGGCCAGGGAGCGGCGGAGCTGGCGCAGTTCACGGAAGAGCGTCAGGCCGAGGACCTGCGCGAGGTGCCGGGCGGCGGACTTGCCGCCGTGCGCCCAGACGCGCAGCCGCTTGCCGGAGGCGCCGAGGAGGGCGGTGCCGAGCGCCCGGCCGTGGCCGCGGCCGCGGTGGGAGGGGTGGACGACGAGCTCGGCGGCCGGGGCCTCGATGGGGTCGGTCTCCTCCAGCTGGGCGTAGCCGTAGAGGTGGGCGCCGACGGTGAGGAGGAAGTGCGTGACGCCCTCGCGGCGGCCGTGACGGAGGTAGAGCCGGCCCTGCTCGGAGACGGCGTGCACGCCGTCGGCCTGGTCCGCGGCCTCCAGCAGGTCCAGTACGTCCTGGATGTGCTCGGGCGTGAGCTCGTCGTAGGTGTGGATCTGCCGTCCGGGTTCGAGGGCCGGCGCCGCGTCGGAAGTCATGGACCCGAGCCTACGGGGACGCGCGGCCGCCCCGGGGAAAGGCGACGGCAACTGTCTCGTAACCCGCTACCCCCTGTTGCGCTACGCGCGTTGACTCTAGGCTGCACCCGCATACGGGGAAGTACGTCAAGGCCGCGAACAGGGGCAAGGGGCTTAGGGGAGAGATGGCAGCGACACCGAGGAAGAACAAGACGGCGCGGCGGATTCTCGCCGCCGGGGCGGGACTTGCGACGGTCGGGGCGCTCGTCGCCGCGATGCCGTCGGCCGGGGCCGGCGTGGACACGTTCGCCGGGCACGGCAAGGACCGGGGCCGGATGGTCGACGTCCAACTGCTCTCCTTCAACGACCTCCACGGCAACCTGGAGCCGCCGGCCGGTTCGTCCGGGCAGGTCACCCGGGTCAAGGAGGACGGGACCACGGAGAAGATCGACGCCGGTGGCGTCGAGTACCTGGCCACGCACCTGCGCCAGGCCCGTCAGGGGAATCGTTACTCCATCACGGCGGCGGCCGGCGACCTGATCGGTGCCTCGCCCCTGCTGTCCGGCCTCTTCCACGACGAGCCGACCGTCGGGGCGCTGAACAAGCTGGACCTCGACGTCACCTCGGTGGGCAATCACGAGTTCGACGAGGGCGCGGTCGAGCTGGCCCGGATGCAGAACGGTGGCTGTCACCCGACCGCCGGCTGCTTCGTCCAGGGCAAGAAGTTCAAGGGCGCCGACTTCCCGTACCTCGCCGCGAACGTGACGAAGGAGAAGACGGGGAAGCCGCTGCTCGACCCGTACTTCATCTGGGAGAAGAACGGGGTCCGGATCGGCTTCATCGGTGTGACCCTGGAGGGCACCCCGAACGTCGTCACCGCCGAGGGCGTCAAGGGCCTGCAGTTCGGTGACGAGGTCGAGACGATCAACAAGTACACGAAGATCCTGGAGCGCAAGGGCGTCAAGTCCATCGTCGCCCTGGTCCACGAGGGCGGCATGCCGGCCTCGGCCGCGTACAACTACAACTGCGACGGTGACGGCGACGGTGACGGCGAGGGCGTCTCCGGTGCCATCGTCGACATCGCCAAGAACGTCTCGCCGCAGGTCGACGCGCTGGTCACCGGCCACACGCACCAGGCGTACGTGTGCTCCATCCCCGACCCGTCGGGCAAGCCGCGGCTGGTCACCTCGGCGTCCTCGTTCGGCAAGCTGTACACGGACACGACGCTGACGTACGACCGCCGCACCAAGGACATCGTGCGGACGGCCGTCGCCTCGGCCAACCACGTCGTCACGCGTGACGTGCCGAAGGCCGCGGACCTGACGAAGCTGATCGAGGACTGGCGCACGCTCGCCGCCCCGATCGCCAACCGCCCGCAGGGCTGGATCGCCGCCGACATCAACGGCCGCGGCTCCACGGCGTACGAGAAGCCGCTCGGCGACGTGATCGCCGACGCGCAGCTGGAGGGCCTGGCCCCGTCGGACAAGGGCGGCGCGCAGGTCGCGCTGATGAACCCGGGCGGCATCCGCTCGGACCTGGTCCACAAGGCGTCCGGCTCCGAGGGCGACGGTGTGGTGACGTACGGCGAGTCGTTCACCGTGCAGCCCTTCACCAACATGATGAACGTGGTCGACCTCAGCGGCGCGAACCTGATCGGTGCGCTGAAGCAGCAGGTCAGCGGCTCGAACCTGAACTCCATCAAGATCCTTCAGGTTTCGAAGGGCCTCACCTACACGCTCGACATGACCAAGACGGGCGCGGACCGCGTCGTCGACGGCACGATCAAGCTGAACGGTGAGCCGATCGACCCGGCGAAGAGCTACCGGGTCGCGATGAACGAGTTCCTCGCGGGCGGCGGCGACGGCTTCCCGGCCCTGGCCACCGGCACGAACAAGCTGGTCGGCGCCTCGGACCTGGACGTCTTCAACGCCTACCTGGCGGCCCACTCCTCGGCGACGGCCCCGCTGCCGGTCCCGGCGGCGGACCGCATCACGGTCGTGCAGTAGGAGTTCTCAGGAGCCCCATGAGGGGGCGACGGGCCGCTTCGGCGGACCGTCGCCCCCTCTTCCGTGGCCGACGCACCCTGGCGAGTATTGTTGTGAACCTGTCATAGTGCGCCTCATGGAGCGACGACGCTTTCTCGCAGGAGCTGTGGGGGCCATCGGTGCCGGGGCGGTCCTTCTCGTGGGAGCCCCCACCGCCTCGGCCGTGGACACGCGCGCGTGGATGGGCGGACACGGGGACGGGACGGCCCTCCAGCGGCTCACCATCCCCGGCACCCACGACTCCGGCGCCCGGTTCGGCGGCCCCTGGTCCGAGTGCCAGAACACCACCATCGCCCAGCAACTGGACAGCGGCATCCGGTTCCTGGACATCCGGTGCCGGGTGACCGGCGGCTCCTTCGCCATCCACCACGGCGCCTCCTACCAGAACATGATGTTCGGCGACGTCCTCGTCGCCTGCCGCGACTTCCTCGCAGCCCATCCCTCCGAGACCGTCCTCATGCGGGTCAAGCAGGAGTACTCCTCGGACTCCGACGCCACCTTCGGCGCCCTCTTCAACGACTACCTCGACAACCGCGGCTGGCGTTCGCTGTTCCGCATCGGCGACGGAGTCCCGCTGCTCGGCGAGGCCCGCGGCCGCGTCGTGCTGATCGCCGACAACGGCGGACTGCCCGGCGGCCTCAGGTGGGGTGACAGCTCGCGCCTCGCCATCCAGGACGACTGGAACGCCCTCCCGAACGCCAAGTACCCCCAGATCGAGGCCCACTTCCGCAAGGCCGTGGAGCAGCCCGGCAGGCTCTACATCAACTTCGTCAGCACGTCCGCGTCCCTGCCGCCCCGCTGGAACTCCGACAACCTCAACCCGCGCGTCCACGGCTACCTCGACAGCGCGGGCGCGTCCGGTGCGAAGGGCCTCGGGATCGTCCCCATGGACTACCCGAACACCCGCTCAGGCCTCGTCGAGGCCCTGCTCCGGCACAACTGACCCCGCCGGCGGCGGGGTCGGCGCCCCCGGCAGCCGCACCGTCGCCACCGTGCCGCCGCCGGTCCCCGCCGGGGTCAGGGCGACCGTGCCGCCCGCGTGCCGGACCGTACGGGCCACGATCGAGAGGCCGAGGCCCGAGCCCGGGAGACTGCGGGCCGACGGGGAGCGCCAGAAGCGGTCGAAGACGTGCGGGAGCTCGTCCGGCGCGATGCCGGGGCCCTGGTCGCGGACCGTCAGTTCGCCCCGCATCAGGGTCACCTCGACGGTGCCGCCGGGCGGCGAGAACTTCACCGCGTTGTCGAGGACGTTCATCAGGGCCCGCTCCAGGGCGGCCGGTTCCGCCCGTACGTACCAGGGCGCCAGGTCCGTGACGAAGGTCAGCTCCGGGCCGCGCAGCCGTGCCCGGTCCAGGGCCGCCCGCAGGATCGTGTGCAGCGGCACGACTTCGAGGTGGCCCGGCTGCGCCGTGTCCGGGCGGGCCAGTTCCTGGAGGTCGCCGATCAGCGCCGCCAGCTCCGTCATCTGCGCCTTCACCGAGGCCATCAGGGCCCGCCGGTCGTCCGGCGGGATGGCCCGGCCGGTCTCCTCGCTGCGCGCGAGGAGTTCGACGTTGGTACGGAGCGAGGTCAGCGGCGTACGCAGTTCGTGTCCCGCGTCCGCGATCAGCTGCGCCTGCCGGTCCCTGGACGTCGCGAGCGCCGCCGTCATCGCGTTGAACGAGCGCGACAGGCGGGCGATCTCGTCCTCGCCCTCGACCGGGATCCGCACGGTCAGGTCCTCGGTCGCGGCCACGTGCTCGACCGCCCCGGTCAGCCGGTTCACCGGCTCCAGGCCGGTTCGCGCCACCCACAGGCCGGCCGCGCCCGCGCCGACGACGCCGATACCGGAGACCAGGAGCAGCACCCAGCGCAGGGTGGACATCGAGTTGTCGATCTCGTCGAGGGGGCGGGCGACGGAGACCGCGAGGCCGAGGGGGCCGTCCTGCCGGTAGGTGAAGACCCGCATCTCCCGTCCGGCGTCGTCCTTCACCGTGTGCAGCGTGTCCTCCAGCTGCCCCCGGGCCACGGCGAGATCCCCGTCCCCGGCCGGGATCGCGGCCGTGCCGGAGGTGCACACGCTGCCGTTCGCGAGGATCACCTGCACCGTGTACGAACCGGGCGCCAGCGGCTCTGTGGTGCCCTGCCGGCAGGAGGACAGCAGGCTCTGCACCCCGTCCGGGTTGAGCCGGGTGCTGCGCAGCGCAGCGTCCATCTCGTTCTCCAGCTGCTGCCGCGTCACGAACCAGCACGCGAGGGACACCGCGCCCACGGCCACCGCCACGGCGACCGCGGTGAGCAGGGCGAGCCGCGAGCGGAGGGGACGGGAGCGGAACCAGCTGAGGGGACTTCTCACTCCCCGCCTCCTCCGCGCAGCGCGTAGCCCACGCCCCGCACCGTGTGGACGAGGCGCGACTCGCCGCCCGCCTCCGTCTTGCGTCGCAGATACATCACGTACACGTCCAGTGAGTTCGAGCTCGGTTCGAAGTCGAAGCCCCATACGGCCTTCAGGATCTGCTCCCGGGTCAGCACCTGCCGCGGGTGCGCCAGGAACATCTCCAGGAGGGTGAACTCCGTCCGCGTCAGCTCGACCGTCCGCCCGCCGCGGGTCACCTCGCGCGTGGCGAGGTCCATCCGCAGGTCCTCGAAGGCCAGCACGTCGCCGGCGTCCTCGGCGACCGCCGTGGACCGGGCGTACGAGCTGCGCCGCAGCAGTGCCCTGATCCGGGCGAACAGCTCGTCCAGCTCGAAGGGCTTCACGAGGTAGTCGTCCGCGCCCGCGTCGAGCCCGGTGACCCGGTCGCCGACCGTGTCGCGGGCGGTGAGCATCAGGATCGGCACGGTGGAGCCTGACGCCCTGATCCGGCGGGCGGCCGTGAGCCCGTCCATGCGGGGCATCTGGACGTCGAGGACGACGAGATCGGGGGCGTACGACTCCATCCGGGCGAGCGCGTCCAGGCCGTCGACGGCGTCCTGCGTCCCGTACCCCTCGAAGGCGAGGCTGCGGCGCAGGGCCTCCCGTACGGCGGGCTCGTCGTCGACGATGAGGATGCGTTCGGGCTCGTGTCGCTGGGCGGTCATGGGCTCAGCGTCGCACGTCGCCCCGTCGCCGGTCAGTTGTCGCCGCCCGCGCGCAGGCTCTCCAGGTCGGCCTTCACGGTGTCGACCGGGATCGCGAATCCGAGGCCGACGCTGCCGGCCGTCGAACCGTTCGAAGAACTGGGCGAATACATGGCGGAATTGATTCCGATGATCTCGCCGTTCATATTGATCAACGCGCCGCCGGAATTCCCCGGATTGAGCGAGGCGTCGGTCTGCAGCGCCTTGTACGTGGTCTTCGACGAGCCGGTGTCGCCGTTGAACTGCTGCCCGCCGAACTCGAACGGCCAGCCCTGTCGGGGGTCGTACTGCTGCTCCTGCTGCTGCTGGTTCCGGCCGGCGCTGTCGTCGTCCTTGGCGACGGTCACGTCCCGGTCGAGCGCGGAGACGATGCCGCTGGTGACGGTCCCGGTCAGGCCCTCGGGGGAGCCGATCGCGACGACCTGGTCGCCGACCTGCACCTTGGACGAGTCGCCGAGCGTGGCGGTCTTGAGGCCGGAGGCGCCCTTGAGCTTGATGAGGGCGAGGTCCTTGTCGGGGTCGGTGCCGACGACCTCGGCCTCGTAGGACTTGCCGTTGCTGAGCTGCACGGTGATCGTGGACGCGCCGGAGATCACGTGGTTGTTGGTGACGATCTCGCCGTCGGAGGTGATGATCACGCCCGAGCCGGTGGACTTGCCGGAGTTCGAGGCCGCGGAGATCTCGACGATGGAGGGGGAGACGGCCTCGGCGACGCCGGCGACCGTGCCCGCGCTGCTCGCGGAGACGTTGGTGCCGTTCACGTTCGACGAAGCGGCGACGGGGGTGTCCGAGGTGAGCTGCTGGACCAGCGTCGCCGTACCGCCGCCGATCGCCGCGGCCGCGATGGCCACGGCGGCCATGAGGCCGACCCCGCGTTTGGCGCGGCGACGGGGGGAGCCGGGGCCTCCGGCGGGAGCGGCGGCCGGGGCGCCCATGTCGGTGACGGGCGGAACCGGCGGCCCCGACGGCGGCACGTGCCCACCGGACGGCCAGATGGTGGTGCCGGGCTCGGTGACGATCGGCTGGGTGGCGTGCGGCTGCGTCTCGTACGGCTGGTGGGCGTGCGCCTGCTGGGCGTGCGCCGGCGTCGCGTACGGCGGCTCGGTGGCGGCCCGCTCGGCGCCCGACGGCTGCGGGGCCGGGGCGTACGGCGGCCTCGGCGGCTGCGGCGGGTAGTAGGGCTGCTGCGGCTGCTGCTCCTGGAAGTCCGTCATGGCTACGACTCTCGGAGCCGTACATGAGAGCCGTCTGAGGACCGGCTGAGAAGCCCGACAGAAGCCTGTATGCCCGATATAAAGAGCCCTCCTGGAAGGGAGGGCTCTCGGTGGGGCGAACCGCTCAGCCGCCGTCGCAGCCGCAGGAGCGGCGGACGACCAGGGCCGACGGGAAGAGCTTCACGCGCTCGCGGCGCGAGCCCGCCACCCGGATCGAGTCGTCCAGGACCAGGTCCACCGCCGCCCGGGCCATCGCCGGACGGTCCGAGGAGATCGTGGTCAGCGGCGGGTCGGTGAGCGCCGCCTCCTTCACGTCGTCGAAGCCGGCGACCGCCAGCTCCGTCGGCACCTCGATGCGCAGCTCGCGCGCCGCCCGGAGGACGCCGAAGGCCTGGTCGTCGGTGGAGCAGAAGATCGCCGGCGGCCTGTCGGGGCCCGCGAGCAGTTTGAGGGCCACCTGGTAGGCGTCGTAGCGGTTGTACGGGGCCTGGAAGAGCCGGCCCTCGATCGAGAGGCCCGCCTCCAGCATGGCCCGCCGCCAGCCCTCCTCGTGGTCGGCGACCGGGTCGCCGACGGCCGGGGTGTTCGGAACGCCGCCCATGCAGGCCACGTACGGGTAGCCGTGCTCCAGGAGGTGCCGGGTGGCGAGCTGGGCGCCGCCGATGTCGTCGGTGACGACGGCCACGTCGTCGAGGGCCTCGGGCCGCTCGTGCAGCAGCACGACGCGTGCGTCCCAGGCCTCGATCTCGCTCGCGGCCCGCTCGCTCATGCCCTGGCTGACGAGGATGAGCCCGGAGACCCGCATGCCGAGGAAGGCCCGCAGGTAGTGGACCTCGCGCTCGTCGCGGTAGTCCGAGTTGCCGACCAGGACCATCTTTCCGCGCTCGGCGGCGGCCTGCTCGACCGCGTGCGCCATCTCCGCGAAGAACGGCTGCCGCGCGTCCGGGACGATCATGCCTATGAGATCCGTGCGCCGGGACGCCATCGCCTGGGCGACCCGGTCGGGGCGGTAGCCCAGTTCCTTGATCGCGGCGAGGACACGCTCGCGCGTGGCCGGGGCGACCGGCCGGGGTCCGTTGTTGATGACGTAGCTCACGACCGCGGTCGAAGTACCTGCCAGTCGAGCTACGTCATCCCGCGTCACCTTGGCCACGCGCGGCAGTCTACGCGGGGTGACCTACCTACCGGCAGGTCGCACTGTGGCGTCCGCCACGTTCCTGTCCTCCAGGGGGGTGACATCGCCCGTGGCGTCCTTGACGCGGGCGTTCACCCGGGCCTCTTCCTTCACACGGGCCTCCTCGGCCTTGGCACGGGCCTCCTCCGCAGCCCGCTCGACCTTCTCGGGGGTGACGAAGCGGTAGCCGACGTTACGGACGGTGCCGATGAGCGACTCGTGCTCCGGACCGAGCTTGGCCCGCAGACGCCGTACGTGGACGTCGACCGTCCGGGTGCCGCCGAAGTAGTCGTACCCCCACACCTCCTGCAGGAGCTGCGCGCGCGTGAAGACCCGGCCCGGATGCTGCGCCAGGTACTTGAGGAGTTCGAACTCCTTGAAGGTCAGGTCGAGGACCCGGCCCTTGAGCTTCGCGCTGTACGTCGCCTCGTCGACCGACAGGTCGCCGTTGCGGATCTCCATGGGGGAGTCGTCCGCGACGATCTGCTGGCGGCCCATCGCGAGGCGCAGCCGCGCCTCGACCTCGGCCGGTCCGGCGGTGTCGAGGAGGACGTCGTCGATGCCCCAGTCGGCGGTGACGGCCGCGAGACCGCCCTCGGTGACGACGAGGATCAGCGGACAGCCGGGCCCCGTGGAGCGCAGCAGCTGGCACAGCGAACGCACCTGCGGGAGGTCGCGCCGCCCGTCGACGAGGATCACGTCCGCGCCGGGGGTGTCCACGAGGGCGGGGCCCTCGGCCGGGGCGACCCGGACGTTGTGCAGGAGCAGGCCGAGGGCGGGCAGCACCTCGGTGGAAGGCTGGAGAGCGTTGGTCAGGAGCAGCAAGGCGCTCATCGCGCACCACCTGCCGTACCTGCCGTCGGTCGGTCGTGCTTCGGTCGCTCGCTCATAACGTCGGTTCCTCCTCGGTCCCTGCGAGGACGTGCACTGCTTCGTACAGACACTGTTCGTACGGGCACTGCTTCGTACGGATCACTGCCGGCTCTCGCGCCCGGAGAGCTTTTGTTCATCCGTCCGTAACAACGGTCGGAAAACGCAAAAGGACCCGGGGGCTGCGTCGCCCGGATCCTCTGCACAGGAGAATAGCCCACATGAGTTCAGAGGGAGAGGGCGGATTTCATATGGTGGATGTCTCCCTGATCACTTCCGGCTCCCGGCGAGCAATGTTGCGTACGGATGACGATGTCCGGATCGAGGCGGTTTACGAACCCTCCACGGCAAGTGTCACCGATACGGCGGTCACCGGTACGGCGGCCACGGCGGTCGTCGTGGCCCACGGGTTCACCGGGGCGGCCGACCGGCCCGCCGTCCGGCGCGCGGCCCGGGTCTTCGCCGGGCGCGGCGCGGCCGTGATCACCTTCTCGTTCCGGGGCCACGGCGGCTCCGGCGGCCTTTCCACCGTCGGCGACCGGGAGGTCCTCGACCTGGCCGCCGCCGTCCGCTGGGCACGTGAGCTCGGCCACGCGCGCGTGGCGACGGTCGGCTTCTCCATGGGCGGGTCCGTCGTCCTGCGCCACGCGGCCCTCGACCGCGAGACGGACGGACGCGCCGACGCGGTGGCCGCCGTCTCCGCGCCCGCCCGCTGGTACTACCGGGGGACGGCTCCGATGCGCCGCGTTCACTGGGTGGTCACCCGGCCGGCGGGCCGCCTCGTCGGGCGGTACGGGTTCCGCACCCGGATCGACCGCCGCGCCTGGGACCCCGTACCCCTGTCGCCCGTGCAGGCCGTGCCGCTGATCGCGCCGACCCCGCTGCTGATCGTGCACGGCGACCGGGACGCGTACTTCCCGCTCGACCATCCGCGCATGCTGGCCGGGGCGGGCGCGGCGGAACTGTGGCTGGAGCGGGGGATGGGACACGCCGAGAACGCGGCGGACGAGGAGCTGCTCGCCCGGCTCGGGGACTGGCTCACGCGCACATAGCCCATCATGGGGGGCGGCGCGCACACGAACGAAGGGAGCGCCGCTATGGCAGCGGGAACCATCCGCTACTGGGCCGCGGCCAAGGCCGCGGCCGGTGTCGCGGAGGAGCCGTACACCGCCGAGCACCTCGCGGAGGCCCTCGACGCGGCCCGCGCGAAGCACCCGGGCGAGCTCGTCCAGGTCCTCAAGCGGTGCTCGTTCCTGGTCGACGGTGACCCCGTCGGGACCCGGAGCCATGAGACGGTACGGCTTGCCGAGGGCGGCACGGTCGAGGTGCTCCCCCCGTTCGCAGGAGGGTGAACCACAGAGCATGAGCAACGACCAGTACTACGGCGGTCAGCAGTACGACCCGTACGCGAACGGGAACGCGAACGGGCACCAGGAGCAGCAGAGCCCCGACGTCACGCAGACGTGGGAGGGCCAGACCTGGGACACCCAGTACCAGCCGGCCGTCACGCACGAGCAGGTCCAGGCCGACCGGGCGGCGCAGGCCGCGCAGGCCCAGCAGCCCCAGCCGCCCCAGGGTCCGGTGTCCTACGGGGCACAGGAGGCCTACCAGCAGCACAAGCACCAGCACCAGCAGCAGCCGTACGAGGCGTACGCGACGCCGCACCAGGCCTCCTACGCGTCGTACGGGGCCCCCGCCGCGTACGACGCCGAGCCGCAGCAGGCGCAGGCCCCGGCCCCGGCCTCCGTGCAGGTCCAGGCGCCCGTCCAGGCCCCCGAGCCCGTCCCGGCGGCCCCGGCCCCCTCCGGTGAGGCGGGTCCCGGCTGGTCCTCGCCCACCACCTCCGGGAACACCCGGATCACCGACGCCCAGCGCGCCCGCGCCGAGGGCCGCTCCCCGATCATCGAGCCCGGGATGCAGCCGGCCGCGCTGACCGCCGTCCTCGGACTGCTGCTCGCCGGTGGCGCCGCCCTCGGCACGTACGGGCTCCTCGTCCCGCTCGTGCTGCTCCAGGGCCTCACCGCCGCCGGCTGGTTCCGGCTCAACGGCATGTGGCCCGCCCGGCAGGGCATCGCCCTCGCCTTCGCCGGCGGCCTCGCCGCCGACGCCGCCCTGCTCGCCACCGGCCGGGAGAACGCGGCCGCCGCGATCCTCGGCACGCTCGGCGTCTGGGTGCTGCTCTGCCTGGTCCTCCAGCTGCGCAGCCACGCCGACCCGGACGAGCGCATGTACGGCCTGATGGCCACCATCGCCTCGGCGGCGCTCACCGTGATCGCCACCGGACACCTCGGCGCCGACCCCGACGCGGTCGTCGTCGGCGGGGTCGCGGTCGCCGCGGCCGTCCTCGCCCGGGCGCTCCCGCTGCCCGGCCCCGTCTCCCTGGTCGCCGCGCTGCTGGCCCCGGCGGGCGCGGGGATCGCGGCCGGCGGTCTCACCGACCTGGGCTCCTCGGGGGCGCTGCTCGGCCTCGGGGCCGGGGTCTGCGCGCTCGTCGGCCTGCGGGTGGCCAGCTACGACTACCCGTCGCGCTTCGTGCACATGACGGCCGGGGTCGCGCTGCCGCTGACGGCCGCCGCGCCTGCCGTGTACCTGCTGGGCCGGGCCCTGGTCTGACCTCGCACACAGCCCTGAGCGGACCCTGATCCGGCCCCGATCGGACCCCGATCCGGCCAGGGCGCGGGAACCAACCGGCCCCCCGACACGTCGATCTTCGTGTCGGGGGGCCGGAATTCATCCATTTCCATCAGGGGGACGCACACCCATGCGAGCACTGCGGATTCTGTTGATCGTGGCCGTCGTGCTGGGCGGGGTCCTGGTGGGGATCGACCGGCTGGCCGTGGCGTACGCCGAGGACGAGGCGGCGGGCCGCGTGAAGCTCGCCTCCGTGGACAGCGATGCCATCGAGGTCGACATCAAGGGTTTCCCCTTCCTGACCCAGGTCGCGGACAAGCACTTCGACGAGGTCGACGTGAAGGCGACCGGCGTCAAGGCGCAGGCGGGCAGCAAGCTCGTCCGGGTCGGCGAGCTGACCGTGGCGCTGCGGGACGTGACCGTGACCGGTGACTGGTCGGGTGCGAAGGCGGGTTCCGCGAGCGGGACCGCCCTCATCTCGTACGCGGACCTCACCGCCGCCTCCGACCAGGAGGCCACCGTCGCCTACGGCGGCAACGGCAAGGTGAAGGTGACCGGCGGAGTGAAGTTCATGGGCCGCACGCTGACCCGTACGGTCCTCTCGACGGTGACCGTGGTGAACGGCGACACGATCCGGGTCCGGGCCGACGAGGTGCCCGGTGAGGGCATCCCGGGCATCGAGGACCTGGTGCGCGAGCGCACCGACTTCGAGCGCCCGATCGGGGTCATCGCCGGGATGAAGGTGGAGAAGGTCGAGCCGAGGCCGGACGGTCTGGCCGTCTCGGTGACCGGCAAGGACGTCGTCCTCGCGGGCTGACGGCACCGGAAAGCCGCCCGGGCGTCCTCTGGCATGTACCCGTTGGTCACATGCTGAGACACCACTGTCCGACCAGCAGAATCAGAACCGGACGTCCCGTTACGCGGGCGTCCGGGGCCTGCTCGCACGGTGATCGCGTCTCGCATCTCGGACGATCGCGTCTCAAAATACGACACACCGGTGACACGGCCGCCTGTCCATCCCTACGATCGAGGGCATGAAGCGACAGGCGGATCTCACGAAGCGGCGGGCAGTAGACCTGTGCCGCGTCGCCGCCATGCTCTGTCGCTCTGTCTGAGCGGGACTCACCACTCCCGTATTCCTCAGGCCCTCCCACCGAGGTCAGGGCCACCCCGTGTAGCCGTACGCACGTCCGTCCCGCACGTCACTTCTTGCCCGACGAGCCGCCCGCGACGAGGCGTACCGCACCACACCCGCACCACACCGCCGCACACTGCCCCGGAGGAGAACAGCATGGCTCGCAGCGACGTCCTGGTCGACGCGGACTGGGTCGAGGCCAACCTCGACAACCCGCAGGTCGCCATCGTCGAGGTCGACGAGGACACTTCGGCCTACGAGAAGAACCACATCCGCAACGCCATCCGTATCGACTGGACCCAGGACCTGCAGGACCCGGTCCGCCGCGACTTCATCGACCAGGAGGGCTTCGAGAAGCTCCTCTCGGCCAAGGGCATCGCGAACGACACCACGGTCGTCCTCTACGGCGGCAACAACAACTGGTTCGCCTCCTACGCCTACTGGTACTTCAAGCTCTACGGCCACCAGGACGTGAAGCTCCTCGACGGCGGCCGCAAGAAGTGGGAGCTCGACTCCCGCGACCTGGTCGACGGCTCCGCCGTGCCGGCCCGCCCGGCCACCGCGTACAAGGCCCAGGCCCAGGACTCCTCGATCCGTGCCTTCCGCGACGACGTCGTGGCCGCGATCGGCGCCCAGAACCTGGTCGACGTCCGCTCGCCCGACGAGTTCTCCGGCAAGCTGCTCGCCCCGGCGCACCTCCCGCAGGAGCAGTCGCAGCGCCCCGGCCACGTGCCGAGCGCCCGCAACATCCCGTGGTCGAAGAACGCCAACGACGACGGCACGTTCAAGTCGGACGACGAGCTCAAGGCCCTCTACGAGGACGAGCAGGTCGATCTGGCGAAGGACACCATCGCCTACTGCCGCATCGGTGAGCGCTCCGCGCTGACCTGGTTCGTGCTGCACGAGCTGCTCGAGGTCACGAACGTCAAGAACTACGACGGCTCGTGGACCGAGTACGGCTCCCTCGTCGGCGTGCCGATCGAGCTCGGCGCCAACAAGTAATTCCCCGGATCCTCCCCTCCTCCGGACCCCTCGACCGTAAGGACAGAACGACATGTGTGGAGCGCAGCCCGGCGGCCCCGACGCCTCGACGATCAAGCCCGGTGAGACCACCATCCAGGGCTTCGTGACCAAGGACGGCCAGCCCGTCACCGGTTACGTCCGCCTCCTGGACTCGACCGGCGAGTTCACGGCCGAGGTCCCGACCTCCGCCACCGGCCAGTTCCGTTTCTACGCGGCCGAGGGCACCTGGACCGTCCGCGCCCTGGTCCCCGGCGGCACCGCCGACCGCCAGGTCGTGGCGCAGCACGGTGGCCTCGCCGAGGTCGCCATCGCGGTCTGATCCGCGACACAGAACCGGCCGAAGGGTCGTGCCTCCTGGGGGGTTGGACGCCATTCCGGGACTTGAGGCACGGCCCTTCGGTCGTACCCTGAAGGTGTGTACGCACGACGTCGGCACGTCTACTTCTGGATGATGGGCGCCTGCCTGTTGCTCTTCGTGGGCGCCTGGGCGGTCGTGCGCCTCTTCTCGATGCCGGTGGCCATCGGCATGTGCGTGGTCGCCATGGTCATCCCCCCGGTCGCCGCGATGGTCGCGAACCGCCGGGGCCCGGAGGACCGCTGGTGGGACGACCCCTCGGGCGATCCGAAGTCGGACGAGTGGTGGGACGAGCTGGACGGCAAGAAGCGCCGGGAGCCCTAGGGCCGGACAGGCCTTGGCGGGCGCCGAACGGGATCCGTCGGGCGCCGGAAGCAGATCCTCGTCCTAGTAGACGAGCGCCTGCGTCTCGTCCGCCATCGCCTCCTGGACGAAGAGCTGGGCGCCGGCGATGCGGAAGCCCTCCAGGAGGTCCTTCTCCTCGATCTCGCGGCGGGCCGCGCACTGCGTGCAGACCGTGATGCGGCCGCCGCCCGCCAGAATCCCGTCGATCAGGTCCGGCAGCGGTGCGGCGTGCGGGAGCTCGAACTCGGCGGCGCGGCCCGGGAGGGCGAACCACGAGGACTCGCCGGTCAGCCAGAGCGAGACCGCGACGCCGCTGGCGGCGGCGACGGCGGCCACGGTGAAGGCCTGCGAGCAGCGTTCGGGGGCGTCGGCCCCCGCGGTCACCTTGATCACGAGCTTCTTCGGCATATGCCGAACTGTAATCTGCGGCACCGCAACCCCCCGTACCCCTCGCGTGTCTCGTGGGTGCGCGGATATCGGAATCCGCGCTTCAGGTCTCGTGGGGGGACTCTTGAGCAACGAAGAAAGTATCCAAAATCCGGAAACGGCACCGCCGCCGGATCCGGAGCCGGGGGCGGAAACCGCCCCTCCGGTCGCCTCCGACGAGGTGCCTGCGGATGTGGCTCCCGTCACCGCGCCGGCCGTACGGCCCCGCCGCCGGGTCCTCCGTACCGTCGGGCTGATCGCCGTCGCCGCCGTCCTCGGCCTCGTCGGCGGCACAGCCGTCGGCTACGGCATCCAGGCCGATCGCGAACCGACCCCGCTGCCCGCCCTGAACCAGCCGGGCCTCGCGTATCCCGCGAAGCCGCTGCCGAAGGGCGAGGAGCCGGAGCCGCTGTCGGCGAAGGAGGACCACCAGGCGAAGGCGCAGGGCGACCTGCGCAAACTGCTGCTGCCGAGGCCGGCGGGCGCGCGGGTCGACGGAGACGACGGGTGGCAGGCGCTGGACGCGTACGCCGACGGTTTCACCCGGCCCGATGGGGCGCTGGAGGCCGAGCTCGACTCGGGGGTCCGGCGGATCGCCACGCGCGCATGGCTGGTGGGCGAGTACAAGAGGGTCCAGATCAACCTCGTGCAGTACCGCTCCGGCTCCCTGCTCGGCGCCGCGGAGCACGTGATGGACCAGCAGCGCCTCGCCATCAGTGAGGAGAAGTCCGCCTCCCTCGGGAAGGCGGTGAAGGGCTCCTCGGACGGCCGCTACTTCGTCTACCCGGTAAGCCGTAAGGCGGGATACCTGGACGTGTACGAGGCCCGCGCCTTCATCCAGCGTGGTGACATCGCGATCACGATCCTCATGCACGACACACACAAGATCGCCGAGAACGAGATCCGTTCTCTGGCCGAGCGGCAGCTGGGGCGCCTGTGAGCGAGAAGTCGGGGAGCCGCAAGCGCCGGATCCTGAAGAACGTGCTGTCCTCCGTGCTGGTCCTCGGGGCCGTCGGCGGCGGTGTCGCGTACACCGCCGTCACCGTCGACGGTGCCGACCGGACCGCCCCCACGTCGGCGTGGGCGGATCCCAGCGCCACCGCGACCGCCGAGGACCCGGCCGCCGCCGGCCTCCTCCGGGGCCGGGCGTCCACGCCGATGAGCAAGCTCCTCCTGCCCGTGCCGGAGGGCTACGCGCTCGGGGCGGACATCGAGGGATACGGCAACGACGACGAGGTGCCCGCCAAGCAGGCCGCCGCCCTGCTCAAGCAGTCGGGCAAGGGCTTCTACGGCAAGAAGCGCCGTGCGTACGAGAAGGAGGTCGACCGGCTCGGCATCCAGGGCATGGCGATGCGCGCGTACGCCAAGGAGGACAGCACGCTCCAGGCCGAGGTGCTCATCCTGCGGATGAAGGACAAGAAGACGGTCCGCGAGTTCTTCGAGCTCCGTAAGGAGATGTCCGAGTTCCTCGAGCTGCGCAAGGGGCCGAAGATCAAGGAGTACGCGAAGAACTCCGCCTGCTACCTCGGACCCGAGCCCGCGAAGCCCGAGAACGACGATGACGACGTGCGGACGCCCGAGCTCCAGGACATGACCTGCTCGGCGTACGACGGCGAGGTCATGGTCACCGTCAGGGCGTTCGGCGCCCCGCCCTTCGACCAGAAGGCCGTGGCGGGCCTCGTCGAGAAGCAGCTCCGCCACATCGAGTCCCCGGGGGAGTACGTATGACCGTGACCGTGACCGAGACCGTGACCGAGCAGCCGGCCGAGCCGGAGGCCCCCGCTTCCCGGCCGGAGGTCTCCGCTCCCCGCCGCACCCGCCGTGTCCTGTGGGCCGTAGCCCGCTGGACCGCCGCCGTCGTCGTGTGCGGCGGCGTGGGTGCCGGGACGGCCATGGGGATCACCGCGCTCGACCGGAACGAGGTACCCGGTCTGGCGACGGAGAACGACGGCCGCTGGGAGTACCCGGCGCTCCGCCTCCCCGCGCTCCCGGCGGACCGGCCGCGCCCCTTCACCGAGGGCAACGACGGCGAGATCCACTACGCCGACGTCCGCGAGCTGCTGCTGCCCGCGCCGGCCGGTGCCACGCCCGACCCGAAGCTGACCGGCGGGTTCGTGTCCACGGACACCTACCTCTCCCTCTACGCGAAGGAGTCCCGCGACGATCTGCGGAAGAGCCTCGCGGACTCCACCCTGCGGCACATCGCCGCCTGCGGCTGGACGACTCCGGACGGCACCCGCACCAGCATCCATCTGCTCCGGTTCAGCTCCGTGGCGTACGCCGAGTCGTTCAAGGACCTGGCCCTGGAGGCGGACGGCGCGGACGGCCCCAAGGCCCTGCCGGACGGAGTGGACGGCGTCGTCCCGGAGACCTTCGCGGACGACATCGAAGTGCCGGAGACGAGCGCGTACACCTTCCGGGAGAAGAAGCCGTACGGCCCCGACCAGGTCCGTTGGGCCTACGTCCAGGCCGGCGACACGCTCGCGCTGATCACCCAGACCCGTGAGGGCGAGGCACTCGCCGTGCCGTTCCAGCAGACCGTCACCCTGCAGAACCAGCTGCTCGGCTAGTCACAGCGCGCGAGACCCACCTCACCGAGTGGGCCGGGTCCCCGCCCACTAAGCTGGGGTCCGGCCCGTTCCGCCTTCACTGCTCAGTCGAGGAGCACCCTGTGATCATCTTCTTCGAAACCCTCCTGGTCCTGGTCGCCGTCGGCGTGATCGCCTTCGCCGGTCTGGCCGTGAAGAAGCTGTACCAGGGCCAGCGCTAATCCTTCTCGCCAACCACTCCTAGAGAACGACAGAGCCGCTCATGATCGAGATCCCGTCCGACCTCAACCCGGGCCTCGTCCCCCTCGCGTTCCTGCTCGGTACGTGGGAGGGCGCGGGCGTCGCCGACTTCCCCGGCGCCGAGAAGTGCAACTTCGGCCAGTCCGTGACGTTCAGCCACGACGGCCGGGACTTCCTCGAGTACACGTCCCACGCCTGGGTCCTGGACAACGAGGGCAACAAGGTCCGTCCGCTGGAGAGCGAGAGCGGCTACTGGCGCATCGACAAGGACCGCAAGGTCGAGGTCGTCATGGTCCGTGACCAGGGCATCGTCGAGATCTGGTACGGCGAGCTCGCCGACCAGAAGCCGCAGATCGACCTCGCGACGGACGCCGTCGCCCGCACCGCGGCCTCGGGCCCGTACTCCGGTGGCAAGCGCCTCTACGGCTACGTCAAGAGCGACCTCATGTGGGTGGGCGAGAAGGCGACCCCCGAGGTCCCGCTGCGGCCGTACATGTCGGCGCACCTGAAGAAGGTCGTGACGCCGGAGGAGGTCGCGGAGATGGCCCGCAACCTGCCCGACATGCCGGACGACGGCATCGCCTTCTTCCGTTAGAACCTGGGGCGGTGCGCCGCGCCCTCCTACACTGGGGGGCGTGGTGAGCACCGACTGGAAAAGCGACCTGCGGCAGCGCGGCTATCGGCTGACGCCGCAGCGTCAGCTTGTCCTGGAGGCCGTCGACGCCCTCGAACACGCGACGCCCGACGACATCCTCGTCGAGGTCCGCAGGACCGCGTCCGGCGTGAACATCTCCACCGTCTACCGGACCCTGGAGCTCCTGGAGGAGCTCGGGCTCGTGAGCCACGCCCATCTGGGGCACGGGGCTCCGACGTACCACCTCGCCGACCGGCACCACCATCTGCACCTGGTCTGCCGGGACTGCTCCGAGGTGATCGAGGCGGACGTCTCGGTGGCCGCCGAGTTCACCGGGAAACTCCGCGAGACCTTCGGCTTCGAGACCGACATGAAGCACTTCGCCATCTTCGGGCGGTGCGCGGACTGCGCGAAGAAGGCCGCAGGGGCCGGGGAGCCCGCGGTCGAGCCTGTCGGGAAGGCCGCCGGGCACGGTGCCGGGAAGCCCGCCGACGACCGTGCCCGGAAGGACACCGGCGCCGAGTCGTAGGCTTTCTTCCATGCAGCGACATTCAACGACCAGCCCTCTGCTGTCCCTGCCCGGCGCCGTCGCCGCGGAAGGTCGCGACGAAGGTGTCGCCGCGCACTACGGCGACCTGTTCCGTGAGCAGCGTGCCCTCGCCGACGGACGCGGTTTCGTCGACCTCTCGCACCGCGGTGTCGTCGCCGTCACCGGTGACGACCGGCTGAGCTGGCTGCACCTGCTCGTCACCCAGCACATGACCGACCTGGCGCCCGGACAGGCCACCGAGGCGCTGATCCTCTCCGCGAACGGGCACATCGAGCACGCCCTGTACCTCGTCGACGACGGCGAGACGGTGTGGGCGCACGTCGAGCCGGGGACGCGGGAGGAGCTCGTCGCGTACCTGGAGTCGATGAAGTTCTTCTACCGGGTCGAGGTCGCCGACCGTACGGACGACATCGCCGTCGTCCACCTCCCGGCCGGCTCCATCGCCGAGGTGCCCGAGGAGGCCGTCGTACGGGAGACGCCGCACGGCCGCGACCTCTTCCTGCCCCGCGCCGACCTGGAGGCCTTCGGCGCCTCGCACGGCCCGGCCGCCGGCATCCTCGCGTACGAGGCGCTGCGGGTGGAGGCCCACCGGCCCCGGCTCGGCTTCGAGACCGACCACCGGACCATCCCGCACGAGATCGGCCTCATCGGCAGCGCCGTCCACCTCCAGAAGGGCTGCTACCGGGGCCAGGAGACCGTGGCCCGGGTGCAGAACCTGGGGAAGCCGCCGCGCCGCCTGGTCTTCCTGCACCTGGACGGCAGCGAGGTGCTGCTGCCCGGGCACGGCACGCCGCTCCGCCTCGCGGCCGACGGCGAGGAGGGCCGTCAGCTCGGCTTCGTGACCAGCTCCGTCCGCCACCACGAGCTGGGGCCGATCGCCCTGGCCCTGGTGAAGCGGAACGTGCCGGTGGACGCCCCGCTGATCGCCGGGACGACGGCGGCCGCGCAGGAGACCGTCGTCGAGCCGTAGGACGGCGCCAAGGTGGGCTGGATCCCGATGAGGTGGGCTGCAGCTCGATCAGGTGGGCTACACGTCGATCAGCACCGTGAACGGGCCGTGATTCGTGAGCGAGACGCGCATGTCCGCTCCGAACCGGCCCGTCTCCACGTGCGCGCCCAGTTCGCGCAGCCGGTGCACGACCTCGTCGACGAGCGGTTCGGCGACGGGGCCGGGCGCGGCCGCGTTCCAGGTGGGGCGGCGGCCCTTGCGGGCGTCCCCGTAGAGCGTGAACTGGGAGATGACCAGCAGCGGCGCGTTCACGTCCGAGCAGGACTTCTCGTCGTCCAGTACCCGGACGGACCAGAGCTTTCTGGCCAATTGGGCGGCCTTCTCCGGGGTGTCGTCATGGGTCACCCCGACCAGCACACACAAGCCCTCGCCGGTGATCTCACCGACGGTCTCCCCTGCGACGACGACGCTCGCGCCGTCCACCCTCTGCACCACTGCACGCATACGCCCCAACCTACCGAGCCGTGGTCAGTCCGACGGATGAGGGGCCGAACGGGTGCAGAGCGCCTGCACGCGCCCATGCAGAGTGGCACCATGCGTTGAGGCGGTGCGGCTCCGCACCGGTCGAGGGGACGATTCTCATGAGTGCATCTGGCACCGGGCCGACGCCGTCCGGCCCCGTACCGCTGATCCGTGCCGGAACCAGGGGCGGTGGACCGGGCGGAGGCCCGGCCACGCGCCCACCCGTACAGAGGACCGCCGAGCCCGCCCTGCCGGACCGGACCCAGCCCGAGCTCGGTGCACTGCGGCTCCCGGAGCTGCGTGCGCTGCGCCGCGACGCGCAGAGCGACGAGGCCGACCTGAGCTACGTACGACGGATGCTCCAGGGCCGGATCGACATCCTGCGGGCCGAGCTGGCGCGGCGGACCGATCCGGAGACCCCGGTCCTCGACCGGCTCTCCGAGATCCTCGCAGACGTGCCCTCGCGGCACCGCACGTCGGCCCGGCACGTGACGCTGTCGACGCCGCGCAGCGAGGAGTACCGGCGGCTCGCGTCCGAGATGCTGTCGGAGGTCGAGCTGTCGGACCTGACGGCCCGTACGGACGACGAGCTGCACACGGGGATGGGGCGGCTCGCGGGGTACGAGCAGCAGATCTCCCGGCGTCGCCAGCACCTTCAGCGGACCGCCGACGACTGCAGCGCGGAGATCGCCCGCCGTTACCGGGAGGGCGAGGCGCAGGTCGACGATCTGCTGGCCTGACTGCCGGGGCGCTGCCGGGAAAACTCGGGTGCGGGTGCGCCGGGGCCGTGCGTAGGGTCGAAGGATGACTGTCGACGTACGCGCGGTGACGGAGTCCGAGTTCCCCGACTGGCAGCGCGCCCTGCGGACCGGCTTCCTCAACCCGCCGGTCGTGACCGACGCGGAGGTCGCCGACCGCCTGCCGCACGTCGACCTCGCGCGGACGGTCGGGGCCTTCGACCGGGACCGGGTCGTCGCCACCTTCCGGTCCTTCCGGCAGGAGGTCAGCACGGTCGGCGGCGGCAGCCTCACCGCCGACGCGATCACCCAGGTCACCGTCTCCCCGACGCACCGCAGGCGTGGGCTGCTCAGCCGGATGATGACCGCCGACCTGGCCGTGGCGAAGGAACGGGGCGACGCGATCGCGACCCTGATCGCCGCCGAGTACCCGATCTACGGGCGGTTCGGCTTCGGTGCGGCGAGTTCGGCCGCCGAGTGGAGCGTGGAGGTGGGCCGGGCCGGGCTCGACCCGCGCCGCTCGGGCCGCCCGGAGGACGGCGGCCGGATCGATCTGACCGACGCCGACGAGATCCGCAAGGTCGGCCCCGAGGTGCACGGCCGGCTCGCCGGCGTCCGCGCCGGGGTCACGAACCGTTCCCCGCGCGACTGGCAGGTCGGCACCGGCCTCGGCGTGTCGACCCAGCCGTGGCGGGAGCCGTACTACGCGCTGTACCGGGCGGAGTCCGGCGAGGTCGAGGGCTTTGTGGCCTACACGTCGAACGACAAGTGGGACGACGCCAAGCAGCCGAACAACACGGCGACCGTACGGGATCTGATCGCCGTCACCCCGGCCGCCGAGCGCGCACTGTGGCACTACCTCTGCTCCGTCGACTGGATCACCACCGTCCGCTCCGGCTACCGGGCGCCCGACGACCTGCTGCCGCTGCTCCTGCCGGACCCGCGCGCCGCGAAGATGCTGACGTACGTGGACATGCTGTGGGTCCGGGTGCTCGACGTCGTCCGGGTCCTGGAGAGCCGGACGTACCCGGTGGCGGACAGCCTGGTGCTCGACCTGCGGGACGGGGCCGGGTTCGCCGGTGGGCGGTTCCGCCTGGACGCCTCCCCGGACGGCGTCTCCTGCGTCCGTACGACCGAGTCCGCCGATCTCGCCTTCGACATCGCCGAGTTGAGCACGCTCGCCTTCGGCGACGAGTCGGCGGTACGGCTCTCCCGGCTGGGGCGCGCCGAGGAGCTGACGGCGGGCGCCGCCGCCCGTGCCGACCTGCTGTTCCGTACTCCGCTGCGGCCCTTCTCGCCCGACATCTTCTGAGACCGACACCTACCGAGACCGACATCTTCTGATCCCCGTGGGGATCAGCGGGTGCGGAGCCGGAAGAGGAACCCTGCCGCGGCGAGCGCAAGGGCGAGCAGGCCCGCGCACCAACCCAGGGCGATCCACGGGGAGTTGTCGACCGGCTGGTCGAGCAGCAGGCCGCGCATCGACTCGATCAGCGGGGTCACTGGCTGGTGCTCGGCGAAGCCGTGCAGCCAGCTCGGCATCGTCTCGACCGGCACGAACGCGCTGCTCGGATACGGGAGGAACATCATGAAGAAGGTGACCGCGCCGGCCGCCTCCGCCGTCCTGGTGACCAGGCCGATCGCCGCCGAGAGCCAGGACACGGCGGTGATGTAGGCGAGCAGCAGTCCGATCGCCGCGAGCCAGCCGCCCGGTGTGGCGGCCGGGCGGAAGCCGATTGCGAACGCGACGCCGAGGACGAGCGCGGTCGAGAGCGCGTTACGCGTGACGGCGGCGGCGACGTGCCCGGCGAGGAACGGCGTCCCGCCGACGTCGAGCGTGCGGAACCGGTCGACGACCCCGAGTCGCATGTCCTCGCTGACGGAGACGGCGGTGCCCGACGCGCCGAAACCGGCGCAGAGGACGAGCACGCCGGGGACGACGTAGGTGACGTACCGGGTGCCGGTGTCGATCGCGCCGCCGAAGAAGTAGACGAAGACCAGCATCAGCATGATCGGCAGCATCATCGAGGTGATGACGGCGTCGAGGTTGCGGCGGCTGAGGCGGATGCCGCGCCCCGCGAGGGTGCTCGCGGCGGTGAGCCCGCCCGTGAGGGTGTCAGACATGGCTGGGCTCCTTGGCGGCTGCGAGGGTCTTGTCGGCGGTGAGGGTCAGGAAGACGTCGTCGAGCGTGGCGGTGTGCAGGCTGAAGCGGGCGATGTCCCGGCGCTCGGGGTCGAGCGCGTCGAGCAGCTCCCGTACGTGGTCGGCGCTGCCGTCGGTGGGGATGCCGAGCGTGCGGGTCTCGGGGTCGTGGGTGGCGGTGGGGCCCGCGAGAGTGCCGAGCCGTAGGCGGCTCTCCTCGTCGTGCGCCACGACGTCGAGGCGGTGGGCGGCGTAGCGGGCCTTGAGGCCGGCGGGGGTGCCCTCGGCGAGGGTGCGGCCCTTGCCGAGGACCGCGAGCCGGTCGGCGAGCCGGTCCGCCTCCTCCAGGTACTGGGTGGTGAGGAAGACCGTCGTGCCGCCGTCGGAGAGTTCGCGGACCGCCTCCCACAGTTCCTGGCGGCTGCGCGGGTCGAGTCCGGTGGTCGGTTCGTCGAGGAACATCACCTGGGTCGCGCCGGGGTCGCGGACGAGACCGGCGGCGAGGTCGAGGCGGCGGCGCATGCCGCCCGAGTACGTCTTGGTGAGGCGGGCGCCCGCCTCGGTGAGGCCGAAGCGTTCGAGGAGTTCGGTGGCGCGGCGGGCGGCGGCGGGGCGGGAGAGGCCGGAGAGGCGGGCCGCCATCCGGAGGTTCTCGGTGCCGGTCTGGTTCTCGTCGACGGCGGCGAACTGTCCGGTGAGGCTGATCGCGCGGCGGACCCGGGAGCGCGCGGTGACGACGTCGTGCCCGGCGACGCGCGCGTGGCCGGCGTCGGGCGTGGTGAGGGTGGCGAGGATGCGGACGGTGGTGGTCTTCCCGGCGCCGTTGGGGCCGAGGAGGGCGAAGACGGTGCCGCGCGGGACGTGGAGGTCGAGGGCGTCGAGGACGCGGACGTCTCCGTAGGTCTTGGTGAGGCCGGTGGCTTCGATGGCCGGAGGCATGGGTGTGCTCCCTGGGCGTGTGGACTGCTCTGCCGTACTGCGTATGCCATACGCGTTACTGCGTAAGGGTTACGCATTACTAGGATGGGCGTCAAGCGTGCGAGGTGGCCGGGAGGCGGCGGGTTGTGACGAACGGCGAGGAACGTACGGGCGGCGGTGGCGTCGACGGCGGCGCGGCGGGCATCGGTGGCGGCGGCGCGGCGGGCTCCGGCAATTTCGTCGACGGCGGTGTGGCCGGTGGCGGCGGGAGCTTCCTGCCGCCGAGCATCGAGGCGGCCTGGGGGCTGCGGGAGCGCCCCTCGAAGGGCCCCAAGCCCGGCCTGACTCTGGACCGGATCGTCGACGCGGCCGTCTCCCTCGCCTCGGCCGAGGGGATCGGGGCCGTCTCCATGGGCCGGGTCGCCAAGGAGCTCGGCGCCTCGACGATGTCGCTCTACCGGTACGTCTCCGCCAAGAGCGAGCTGTACGTCCTCATGCAGGAGGCCGCCACGGGCGCCCCGCCCGAGCTCTTCCCGCCCGGCACCGGCTGGCGCGAGGGGCTGGAGTCCTGGGCCTGGGCGCTGCGCGAGATCTACCACCGCAACCTCTGGATGCTGCGGCTCCCCGTCTCGGGCCCGCCCGCGACCCCGAACCTGGTCGCCTGGTGGGAGAAGGCCCTCGTCGCCCTGGAGGGCACCGGCCTCGACGCGGGCAGCAAGATCTCGGTGACCCTGCTGGTCGGCGGTTTCGTCCGGAGCGACGCCCTGGTCATGGCCGACCTCGCCACCGTCATCGCCGCGGGCGAGGCGAGCCCGGAGGAGATCCTCGCCCGCTACGGCCACACCCTGCGGCGGCTCGCCGACCCGGAGAAGTACCCGGAGGTGGCGCGCATGCTGGAGTCGGGCGTGATGGACGTCGCCGACGAACCCGAGACCGAGTTCCGCTTCGGCCTCGATCGGATCCTGGACGGGGTCGCCGTGCTGGTGGAAGGGCGTGCCTCATGACGCCGGACCGCGATGCCGCCGCCGTCCCCGGGCTGCGTGAACGGAAGAAGGAGCGCACCCGGCAGGCCTTGTCGGACGCGGCCGTCGCGCTCTTCCTGGAGCGGGGCTTCGACGCCGTCTCGGTCGCGGAGGTGGCCGCCGCCGCCGAGGTCTCCAAGCCGACGCTCTTCCGGTACTTCCCGGCCAAGGAGGACCTGGTCCTCCATCGGTTCGCCGATCACGAGGACGAGTCGGCCCGGGTGGTGGTCGCGGGCCGCCGCGCCGGTACGGCCCCGCTCGACGCGCTGTACGCGCACCTGCTCGACGGCCTCGCCCGGCGCGATCCGGTCACCGGGCTCTGCGACCATCCGTCGGTTCTGTCGTACCTCCGGCTCCTGTACGGGACGCCGGCCCTGGTCGGTCGCCTCCATGCGTACCGGGTGAGGTCGGAGACGGCCCTCGCGGACGCGCTGGCCGCCGGTGCCGAGGGGGTGGATGACCCTCTTCTCGCGCGGCTCGCCGCCGGGCAGATCGTGACCGTGCTCCGGGTCCTCGCGGAGGAGAACACGGCCCGGATCGCGGGCGGGGAGACGGCCGACGCGGTGGCGGCGGACGCGGTGGCGGCGGCGGGTCTTGCCTTCGGGGCGTTGCGGGAGGGGCTCCCGTACTGAGCTCCCGTACTGATCCCGCACAGGGCACGACTTCCGTGGCCGGCCCGTCGCCAAGTCCCGTAGACAAGTAAAAAATGTAACCCAGTAACGTTTTCGATTAGGCTTGTCGGAATGACGTCACTGGACCTTGAGCTTGCCCGCGAACGCTCCCACCACGACGCCTGCCGCGCCGCCCTGACCCGGATGACCGAGGACGTCGCCGAGCAGGTCGTCACCGGCGAGGACACCGCCGCGTCCGGCGCCGACGCCGAGGCGCTCGGCCGCCATCTGCGCAGCCGCGCCAAGGAGATGCGGGAGCAGCCGCCGGGGCCGCTGTTCTTCGGGCGCCTCGACCTCGACGACGGCCAGGTCCACCACATCGGCCGCCGCCGGATCGGCGAGGACCCCGCCGCCCCGCCGCTCGTCGTCGACTGGCGCGCGCCCGTCTCCCGCGCCTACTACCAGGCCGGCGCCCGCGACCCGCAGGGCGTGCTCAGGCGCCGCCGCTTCGGCTGGGCCCCGTACAGCGAGGGCGCCTCGGAGGACCTGACCGCGCTGGAGGACGAACAGCTCACGGCCGGTGGGGCGGTGACGGTCAGCGCCCTGCTCGCAGGGGAGATCGAGCGCCCCCGGGTGGGCCCGATGAGGGACATCGCGGCCACCATCCAGCCCGAGCAGGACGACCTCGTACGCTCCGATCCGGTCGCCTCCCTGTGCGTGCAGGGCGCGCCCGGCACCGGCAAGACGGCGGTGGGCCTGCACCGGGCCGCGTACCTCCTCTACACCCATCCGCAGCGGATCCGCCGTTCCGGACTGCTCGTCCTCGGCCCCCACCGCGCGTTCCTCTCGTACATCTCCGAGGTGCTGCCCTCGCTCGGCGAGACCGGTGTCCGCCAGGCCACCCTCGACGACGAGATCGCCCGGCACCCGGTCCGCGCCGAGGACGGCGAGGCGGCGGCCCGGGTCAAGCACGACGCCCGGATGGCGGAGGCGCTGCACCGCGCGCTGTACGGCAGGGTCGACCCGGCGCCGGCGGACGACCTCGCCGTACAGGACGGCTCGTCGCACTGGCGGCTGCCGGCCGCGCAGCTCGCCGAGATCGTCGCCGCCGTACGGGAGGAGGCGCCGCCCTACGCGACGGGCCGGGAACGGGTCCGTGCCCGGATCGTGCGGGCCCTCCAGCTCCGGGCCGAGCGCCGGTGGGGGCCCATGGGCGCGGCCTGGGCGCGGCGGATCGAGCGGGCGCGGGCGCTGACGGCGTTCCTCGACGCGTGCTGGCCGAAGGCGACCCCGGAGGAGGTGCTCGCGGCCTTCCTCACGGACCCGGCCGATGACGTGCTCGCGGAGGCCGAGCGGGCGGCGATCCGCTGGGAGCGGCCGCCGCGCTCGTACCGCTCGGCGCGCTGGACCGCCGCCGACCTCGTGCTCCTCGACGAGCTCGCGGGCCTGATCGAGCGGCCCGAGAGCTACGGCCATGTCGTCGTCGACGAGGCGCAGGACCTGTCGCCCATGGAGTGCCGGGCGATCGCCCGCCGCACCGAGTTCGGCTCGCTCACCGTCCTCGGTGACCTCGCCCAGGGCACGACGCCGTGGGCGGCCCGCGACTGGGACGAACAACTGGCCCATCTGGGCAAGGCCGGGGCGCCCGTGGTGCCGCTCACCCTCGGCTACCGGGTCCCGGCGGCGATCGTGGAGCTCGCCAACCGGCTCCTGCCGCACCTGGGCACGGACGTGCCGGCGGGCCGGTCCGTCCGGACGGACGGCGAGGTGACGGTCACCCGGACGACGGACCTCCTCGCCGCCACGCGTGAGGCCGTGCGCGAGGCGCTCGCGGCGGAGGGGTCGGTGGGGGTGATCACGGCCGACGGCCTGGTCGGTGAGGTGGCGGAGGCCGTACGTGAGGGGGGCGCCGGAGAGCGGGTGACCGTGCTGCCCGCGAAGGTCGTGAAGGGCCTGGAGTTCGACCATGTCGTCGTGGTCGAGCCGGCCGCGATCGTGGCGGCCGAGGCGCGGGGGCCGAACCGGTTGTACGTGGCGCTCACCCGGGCGGTGTCCCGGCTGACGCTGGTGCACGCGGAGGAGCTTCCGGAGTGGCTGGGACGGCCGGCTCCCCGTACAGAGCCGTGAGTTCGGCGGCGATGCGGGCGAGGGCCGCGCGGGCCTCCGGCGGGTCGAGGAGCTCCACGCGGGCGCCGAGGCCTGCCAGTTGGGCGGCGACGACCTCGGGAGAGGGGCCGTCGGCCTCGATGGACGTCCAGCCGTCCGGAGTGCGTTCCCCGTACCGTATCCGTCCGCCGAGCAGGCCCTCCAGGACCGATTCCGTGCCGGGGGCGGCCCGGCCCCGTACCGTCGCGGCGACCAGCCGGTCCTCCATCCGGGCGGCGAGCGTGCGCCAGGCCGTGGGCAGGTCGAAGCCCTCGGGGCGCTCGGCGGGGGCGCCGGTCTCGGCCACGGAGGTGACGCGGCCGATCCGGAAGGTCCGCAGGCCGTGCTCGGTGCCGGCGACGAGTTAGCGGACCCCGGACTTCGCGGCGATGCCGAGCGGCTGGACGGTCCGCTCGTGGGGCTCCCGGCCGGGTCGGGCGTACCCGATCCTGACCTCCCTCGCGTCGATCACCGCCCGCTGGAGCGGGGCGAGTTGTGCCTCCTCGGTCTCCGTACCCGCCCAGTCGGTGCCGTCGGAGATCCCGGCGCGGGCGGCGGCCTCGGCGCCCTCCCGAAGGGTCGCGGGGAGGGCCCGTACGAGCTTCCGCAAGGCGGTCCGGGTCTGGGGGTCGGCGTCGGTGTCCGGCCCGGTCAGGAGGAAGAGCGCGCGGATCTCAGGGGCCGTGAGACCGGTCAGATCGGTACGCGCTCCGCCGACGAGGGACCAGCCGCCGCCCTGGCCCGCCTGCGAGTACACCGGGATCCCGGAGCTCGCGAGAGCTTCGAGATCCCGGCGTGCGGTGCGCTCGGACACGTCCAGTTCGGCGGCCAGTTCGGCGGCGGTGACGCGTTGCCGGGTCTGCAGGAAGAGCAGGGCGGCGACGAGTCGGTCGGCTCTCATGCCGTCATTGTCGCGGTGGCCTTCGTCTCGGCGGGCGTTTCGGGCTGCTGTCCGGCGTCCGTCTTCTGGCCGGTGGCCGCCCGCCGTCCGGTGGTCGGGCGGCGCAGGACAGTGAAGGCGATGGCCAGGGCGGCGAGGAGGAGACCGGCGCCGACGGCGAAGGCCAGGTGGTAGCCGCCGGTCAGGGCTTCGGCGGCGGGGCGGCCGGCCGCGGTGAGGGACTCGGTGCGGGTGGCGGCCAGGGTGGAGAGGACCGCGATGCCGAGGGCCATGCCGATCTGCTGGGTGGTGTTGAAGAGACCGGAGGCCAGGCCCGCGTCCTTCTCCTCGGCGCCCGACATGGCCAGCGAGGTGAGGGCGGGGAGCGCCAGGCCGAAGCCGGCGGCGAGCAGCATCACGGGCAGCAGGTCGGTGACGTACGAGGCGTGGACGGGGACGCGGGTCAGCAGGCCGAGGACGCCGACGAGCAGGACGAGGCCGGCGAGCAGGACGTTCCGCTCGCCGAAGCGGGCGATGAGGCGGGCCGAGACACCGAGCGAGACGGCGCCGATGACGGCGGCCGCGGGCAGCATCGCGAGGCCGGTCTCGGCGGCGCCGTACCCGAGGACCTTCTGCAGGTAGAGGGCGACGAGGATCTGGAACGAGAAGAGCGCGGCGACCATCAGCATCTGGACGGCGTTGGCGCCGGAGACGCTGCGCGAGCGGAGGATCCGCAGCGGCATGAGCGGGTTCGCGGTCTTCGCCTGACGGACGAGGAAGCCGGCCAGGAGAGCGAGTGCGAGGGCCCCGAGGCCGAGGGTGTGCGCCGAACCGGCCCCGTACTCCTCGATCTTGACGACCGCGTAGATCCCGGTCATGAGGCCGCTGGTGACGAGCACCGCGCCGAGGACGTCGGCGCCCGCCCTGAGTCCGAGGCCCCGGTCGGAGGGGAGGGCGCGGAGGGCCACGAGGAGGGTGGCGAGGCCGATGGGCAGGTTGATGAAGAAGATCCAGTTCCAGGTGAGGGCGTCGGTGAGGACACCGCCCAGGACTTGGCCGAGGGAGGCGCCGGCGGCGCCCGTGAAGCTGAACACGGCGATGGCGCGGGCCCGTTCGCGCGGCACGGTGAAGAGCGTGACGAGGATGCCGAGGCCGACGGCGGAGGACATCGCGCTGCCGACGCCCTGGAGGAAGCGGGCGGCGATGAGGACGCCGGGGGAGGTGGCGACGCCGGCGAGGAGCGAGGCGGCGGTGAAGATCCCGGTGCCCGCGAGGAACATCCGCTTGCGCCCGATCAGGTCGCCGAGGCGGCCGGCGAGGAGGAGGAGCGAGCCGAAGGCGATCAGGTAGGCGTTGACGACCCAGCTGAGGCCGACGGGGGTGAAGCCGAGGTCGCTCTGGATGGCGGGCATCGCGACGGTGACGATGCTGCCGTCGAGGATCGTCATGAGCATGCCGGTGGCGAGGACGCCGAGGGCGAGCTGACGGGAGGGGGCGCGGGGGGTGGTGCGGGCGGGCGTGGGCACGGGGATCACTCCTGTTCGGTGGAGCCGACAGGAGAGACGTTAGCAGAAGGTTTTGTTGCAGACTATTTTTTACGGAACGGATTCGGGGTCCCCGGCGGGCGGGGAGGGTGGAGGCTAGCCGCGCTGGCGCGCCCGGCGGGCCGGCCTCGGGCTCTCGGTGGGGGTCTCCAGGTGGCCGGTGACCAGCAGGTTCAAGGCGCGCAGCAGGGCGGTGCGCGCGTCGTCGGGGAGGGAGGCGAGGGCGCTCTCGTGCACGCCGTCGACGATCCTCTGGCTCTCCCGGGCGACCTTGACTCCCGCCTCGGTGACGGCGATGATCCGCGCGCGTCGGTCGGTGCTCGACGGACGGCGCTCGGCGAGCCCGGCCTTCTCCAGGGCGTCGACGGTGACGACCATCGTGGTCTTGTCCATGTCCCCGATCTCCGCGAGCTGCGCCTGGGTGCGCTCCTCCTCCAGGGCGTGGACGAGGACGCAGTGCATCCGGGGGGTGAGTCCGATGGCGTCGAGCGCGGCGGTCATCCGGGTGCGCAGGACGTGGCTGGTGTGGTCGAGGAGGTAGGAGAGGTCGGGCTCGGTGCGGGTGGGTGCCATGGCTGTCATGTCTGCCAGGGTAACGAGAATCGATCCGTCGCGGATTATCGAGAAGTGGACGAGTGTGCAGGTGGGCGCGTGGAGGGGCGGGAGGGGTGAGGGCGGCGGCCGTCTTCGACCGGTGAGGATGGACGCATGGCGACCCCCCTGCTGTTCCTGGACGTCGACGGCCCGCTGATCCCCTTCGGGGCGAGCGGGCGGGAGTACCCGACGTACGCACCGACACCGCCCGCGTCCGTGAGCCCGCTCCTCGCGCGGCTCGATCCCGCGCTGGGGCCGCGGCTCGCGGCACTCCCGTACGCACTCGTCTGGGCCACGACCTGGGAGGACGACGCGAACGCCTGGGTCGCGCCGCGCCTCGGACTTCCGGCCCTGCCCCTGGTCCGGTGGCCCGAGGACGGGCCCGGCCCTGCGGTGGGCGTGCACTGGAAGGCGCCGGGCGTGGTGGCGTGGGCGGACGGGCGGTCGTTCGCCTGGGTGGACGACGAGATCGGCGCGGCCGATCGGGCCTGGGTGGCCGCTCGCCATCCGGGGCGGGCGCTGCTTCACCGGGTGGACGCGCGGCGGGGACTCGTGGCGGCGGACTTCGAGGCGCTCGCCGCCTGGGCGAGCTGAGTGGCACTCCAACTCCGGTCCCTCTGGCGGGTGTTGGGTGATACGAGGGTCGTCCTGCCGACTTCTCGTGCCATCTGCCAGTACGGGCGGCGGGGCAGGGCGGAGCAGACTCGACGGGCGCGCAGGACTTCGGGACCACAGGACGAAGTACACGAGGGGGCGCCATATGGGCGTGCAGCAGCAGTACGACGCGATCGGTGAGGCGTTCGAGGGGTTCAAGTCCCTGCCGCTGATGCGGTACGGGGAGGTGCCGAGCTTCCTGGGCATGGTCGGGGACGTGAGCGGCGCGTCGGTTCTCGACCTTGCGTGCGGAACCGGCTTCTACAGCAGGGAGTTCAAGCGGCGCGGCGCCACGGATGTCTTCGGCGTCGACATCTCCGTCGAGATGATCGCCGCCGCGCGGGAGATCGAGGGGCGTGACCCGCTGGGCGTGCGGTACGAGGTCGGTGACGTGGCCGAACTTCCGGTTCTCGACCGGCGCTTCGACATCGCCTTGGGAGTGCAGTGCCTCAACTACGCCGAGGACGTCGCAGGGCTGGAGCGGATGTGCCGCGCCATCCACCGGAACCTGGTGCCGGGCGGCGCGTTGTTCGTGCTCGCCCAGCGGCCGGACTACCGGTTCGACTGCGCGTCCCTGCCCACGTACGGCTTCCGCTGTGAGCCGACCGGCGAGACGACCGAGATGGGTCTGCGCGCGCGTGTCACGGCTCTGCTCGACCCGGAGCCGATCAGCATCGTCTCCACGGTGCCGCGCCGCGAGGTCTACGAGGAGTGTCTGCGGGCGGCCGGGTTCCGTGACGTGGAGTGGGTTCCGCTGCAGGTGTCGGAAGCGGGCGTCCGTGAGTTCGGCGAGGACTTCTGGGCGGACCTTCTGGAGAGGCCGCCGCTGGTGATGCTGCGCTGCCGCGCCTGATCCGGCTCCGAGGGACACCCCCCTGGTCCTCACCGGGGCGAGCATCGCGCTCGCCCCGGTGAGGATGCCGGGGGCGGCGGGCTACGAGGAGCGGGGCTGGGTGAACCGCAGCATGTTGCCGGCCGGGTCGCGGAACGCGCAGTCGCGGACGCCGTACGGCTGGTCGACCGGTTCCTGGAGGACCTCACCGCCGGCCGCGCGGATGTGCTCGAAGGTGGCGTCGACGTCCTCGGTGGAGAAGATCACGCCGCGCAGCATGCCCTTGGCGAGCAGCTCGGCCATGGCCTGGCGGTCGGCGGGGGAGGCGTTGGGGTCGGCGAGCGGCGGTTCGAGGACGATCTCCACGTCCGGCTGCGTGGGGGACCCGACGGTCACCCAGCGCATCCCTTCGAAACCGACGTCGTTCCGGACTTCGAGGCCGAGGGCGTCGCGGTAGAAGGTGAGCGCCTTGTCGTGGTCGTCGACTGCGATGAAGCACTGCGAGAGCTTGACGTTCATGCCATCGAAGCTACGGCGGACCATGGGTTTCCGCTTCTTCGAAACTGACCGATGGGCAGCAACGGGCCGATGGACGGGAGGGTGGGACTGCGGGACTGCGGGACTGCGGGACTGCGGGGAGGGCGGGACGGCGAGACTGCAGGACCGGCTCAGGTCTTCCGCACCGGCCGGGTGCGGACCTTGGCGACGCACGCGGGGATCGCGGCGCCGTCCTCGTGGCGGCGGGCCCGGTAGGCGGACGGCGTCTCGCCCACGAGCTCGGTGAAGCGGGAGCTGAACGATCCGAGCGAGGTGCACCCGACGGCGAAGCACACGTCCGTGACGCTCAGGTCACCCCGCCGGAGCAGCGCCTTGGCCCGTTCGACGCGGCGGGTCATGAGGTAGCTGTACGGGGTCTCGCCGAAGGCGGCGCGGAAGCTGCGGGCGAAGTGCCCGGTCGACATGAGGGCGACGGAGGCGAGGGCGGGTACGTCGAGCGGCAGCGCGTAGTCGCGATCCATCACGTCCCGCGCACGGCGCAGCCGTACCAGGTCCTCCAAAGTCACGCCCACCAGCATGGCACGGCGGGTGCGACCGGGCCCGGGCTCGACGGACGGGCCCCGGGCCGGGCGCTGCGGGCGACGATCGGCGGCAGGGTGCGACCGGACCCACCAGCGCCTCGGGGCTCAGCTCGCGGAGACGTGCGCGAGCAGACGGTCCAGCGGGCGCGGCGCCCGGGTGAGGTCCAGGGCGTCGACGAGCGAGCGCGCGTACTGGCTCTTCCGGCCGCTGATGGTGCCCATGAAGCGCCGCAGCTGCCGCTCGACGTCACGCTCCCGCTGGGCGGGCTGCTTCTGGAAGATGCGGAAGGCCCGCAGGTCGCCCTGGGCGTCGACGACCTGCTGCACGGTTTTGGTGCCGAGAGAGCGGATCAGCTCCTCTTCCAGGTCGGCGACGCACACGTAGAAGCCGAGCGGCTCCATGTCGGCGCGCGCGAGGTCGTGGCCGAGTCCTTCTCGTTCCAGCGCGCGCGAGAAGTGGCCTTCCTCTCCGGCGTCGCACAGGCCGGCCAGCCCGACGCCGAGCCCCTGCGGTCCGAGGAGATGCACGAATCTGCCGATGTTGGTCGCCCCTCCGAGCGGGATGACGACGATGCCCTCGGCGTCGAGGGAGCGGCCGTGACGGGCCGCCAGCGCGTCGAGCGCGACCTGGTCACTGACCCCCTCCACGAGCACGGCCGCGCGCAGACCGGTGCCGACCGCGAGTTCGCGCGCGATCTCGGCGGCGGCCGAGGCCCCCGCCCCCTCGGCCGCCCACTCCACGACCGCCAGCCGGAACCGTCCCATCGCATCCATGCGCCCCAGTCTCACCAGCCGTGCGACGCGAGTCGAGGGGTGACTCTTGCAAGCGACTGCTTGCAATAGTTAGCAAAGGCTGGCATGGTCGGAGCATGGCATCGCTCAACGTCGGCAATCTCGGTGAGTACCTCCGCGAGCAGCGGAGGACCGCGCAGTTGTCCCTGCGGCAGCTCGCCGACGCCGCCGGGGTGTCGAATCCGTACCTGAGTCAGATCGAGCGGGGGCTGCGGAAGCCCAGCGCCGAGGTGTTGCAGCAGGTCGCGAAGGCGCTGCGGATCTCCGCCGAGACGCTCTACGTACGGGCCGGAATCCTCGACGAGAAGGAGCGGGAGGAGCTGGAGACGCGCGCCGTCATCCTCGCCGATCCCTCGATAAACGAGCGGCAGAAGCAGGTGCTGCTCCAGATCTACGACTCCTTCCGCAAGGAGAACGCCGCAGAGGCAGCCGAGGCCGCCGAAGCGGCCCAGGCCGCGGCCGCCGCAGCCGCCGAAGCTGCCCGAGTCGCAGCCGCGGCCGCCGAGTCGGCCGCCGGCCGGCCCGTCGACACGCCCGATGCCGAACCGCCGAACCGCCCCTGAGCCAGCGCTCGCTCGTACGTCACATCCGGGAGGACCACCAGCATGGCCATCATCGACGAACTGCGTACCCCTCTCTACTTCGCCGCCGGCACCGCCGACCTCGCCGTGCAGCAGGCCAAGAAGGTTCCCGGCCTGATCGAGCAGATCGCCGCCGAGGCGCCCGCCCGCATCGAGGCCGTACGGAAGACCGACCCCAAGGCCGTGCAGGAGAAGGTGACCGCGCAGGCCAAGGAGGCCCAGGCCACCGTGCAGTCGAAGTTCGCCGACGTCGTCGGCGGTCTCGACACGGACCTCAGGAAGCTCGGCGAGACCGCCCAGGACCTCGCGCTGCGCGGCGTCGGCGTCGCCGCCGAGTACGCCGTCAAGGCGCGCGAGAAGTACGAGGAGGTCGCCGCCCACGGCGAGGAGGCCGTCAAGGCCTGGCGTGGCGAGGCCGCCGAGGAGATCATCGAGATCGCCGTCGTCGTCGAGCCGGAGGAGAGCAAGGCCGAGGACACGAAGGCCGAGGAGCCGGTGAAGGCCTCCGCCGCGTCCGAGTCCGAGTCCGCGTCCGTCGAGGAGCCCGTCGAGGCCAAGAAGGCGCCCGCCCGGAAGCCCGCAGCCCGCAAGGCCCCCGCCAAGAAGGCGGCCGTCGCCGCCGAGAAGGAGTAGGGCCGGGCACCAATACGGGTACCTGGTGCGTTGAACCGGGTACCTTGACCGCGAGGCGCTCTTCCCCTCTTCCCTAGGCGGTGCTCAGCATGTTGCGCGCGGGATTCGACTCCCTCCTCTCCCTGGTGATGTTCCTGATCTTCACCGGCTTCGCCGTCGCCGCGCTCGTCTTCGCCGCCATGGCGCGCGAGGACGCCTACCGCGCCGCCGAGAAGCAGACGAAGAAGTTCTGGCTGATCGTCCTGGGCATCAACCTCGCCCTGAACCTGCTCTTCCCGATGCTGTTCCTGCAGATCGCGGGCGTGATCGCGGCCATCGTCTTCATGGTCGACGTCCGCCCCGCGCTCCAGCAGGTGTCGGGTGGCGGAGGCGGCCGCCGAGGCGGCGGCTCCAGCAGCGACGGACCGTACGGTCCCTACAACGGCGGCCGGTAGCCGTAGGACGGGGTAGCCGTAGGACCGGTAGCGGTAAGAGCGGTAGCCGCAAGACCGCCGACCGCAAGAAGTGACATCAGGGCCCGGGGGTCATCCCCGGGTCCTGTCCCTTTCCCTGTCCCGGTCTCTTTCCAGGGCCAGGACCGCGACGTCGTCCGTCAGCTCGCCGCCGTTCAGGGACCGGACCTCCGTCACCGCCGCCTCCAGGAGCTCCTCGCCCCGCAGGCCCGACGCGAGCTGCCGGTTGATCATCTCGACCATCCCGTCCTGGCCGAGCCGCGGCGAGCCGGGCCCGGCCGAGCGTCCCTCGATCAGTCCGTCCGTGTACATGAGCAGGCTCCACGCTCCGCCGAGCTCGACCTGCCGGCGCGGCCAGCGGGCACGCGGCAGCAGTCCGAGGGCCGGGCCGCCGTCCTCGTACGGCAGCAGCCGTGCCGCCCGCCCCTGCCGGGCGATCAGCGGCGACGGGTGGCCGGCCAGGCACAGGCCCGCGCGGCGCCCGTCGGGCGCGATGTCGACGGTGCAGAGGGTCGCGAAGATCTCCTCGCTCTCCCGCTCGTGCTCCAGGACCTGCTGCATCGTCGAGAGCAGCTCGTCCCCGCACAGCCCCGCGAAGGTCAGGGCCCGCCAGGCGATCCGCAGCTCGACGCCGAGCGCGGCCTCGTCCGGGCCGTGTCCGCACACGTCGCCGATCATCGCGTGGACGGTGCCGTCGGGCGTACGCACGGTGTCGTAGAAGTCGCCGCCGAGCAGTGCGCGCGAGCGGCCGGGCCGGTAGCGGGCGGCGAACCGCAGGTCGGAGCCTTCAAGGAGCGGCGTGGGCAGCAGCCCGCGCTCAAGGCGGGCGTTCTCCTGCGCCCGCAGCCGGGACTCCGCCAGCTTCACCTGGACGGCGTCGGCCCGCTTGCGCTCGACCGCGTACCGGATGGCCCGGCTGAGCAGCCGCCCGTCGAGCTCCTCGCGGAAGAGGTGGTCCTGGGCCCCGACCCGTACGGCCTCGGCCGCCAGCTCCGCGTCGGCGGAGGCCGCGAGCGCGAGGACGGCGTGGCGCGGGGCGAGCTGCAGGATGTGGCGCAGCGGGGCGAGCGGGTCGTCGCCCGCGGCGGCCCGGGGGCCGGGCAGGGACAGGTCGACGAGGATGCAGTGGACGTCGTCGGTGAGGAGCCGCTCGGCCTCGGTGAGGTTGCGGGCGGTACGGATCCGGACCCGGGTGCCGGCGGCGTCCGCCGCGTCGAGCAGTTCGGGTACGGCGAGGGCACCCGCCGGGTCGTCCTCGACGACCAGGAGAGTGAGATCGGTGCGATCGGTTCCTGTGACTGTGCCTGTCATAGCGGTGGCGTCCATAGCGGTGGCGTCGCCGGGTCCCGCAGCAGCAGAGACGATTCTCTGACGCGGTACGGATACGGGCATCGGTCCGGTCTTCCTTCCCTCCCCCCGAGGGTGCGCGCGGGCGCCGGGTGGCGTCCCGCCCGTCCCGGACCATAGCGGTAGGGCGGTGCGCAGCGGAATGGCGATCAGCGGGTCGGCATCCGCGTCGCGATTGGCATATGCCGCGGAAGGGGAGGTACTTGCCCCCGCACGGCTGACGGGCCGGCCCGGAGGCAATGAGAAACGTCACGCCGGGGCGGCGCCCGCGGTTCCGCCGCCGCGCGTGGACTCCGTCACGTCCTACGGGCGGTGTCCCCCGTCACCCCGGACGCCCCCGTCACGTCGCGCGGACCTCGTACCCCGTCACCCAGGACGCCCCCGTCACGCCGGACGCGTCCGTCACGTCGGGCGGACGACTCCGAGGATCTCCATCGAGCCCGCGCCCGCGAGCGTCACGTCCCGTCCCGGGCGCGGCGCGTGCACGATCGTGCCGCCTCCGACGTACATCCCGATGTGGCTCGCGTCCTTGAAGTAGACGATCAGGTCGCCCGGTCGCATGTCCTTGATGTCCACGCGTGGCAGCAGACGCCACTGCTCCTGCGAGGTGCGCGGTATCGGCCGGCCCGCCGTGCCCCAGGCGAGCTGGGTCAGCCCCGAGCAGTCGTACGTGTTCGGGCCCTCCGCGCCCCACTCGTACGGCTTGCCGATCTGCGCGGTCGCGAACTCGATCGCCTTCTTCGCCGCCGGCGTCGTGTCCGCCTTCAGGCCGGCGAGGACGCCGGTGCCGAGCCAGGTCGTCTGGGCCCGGGACTGCGCCAGCTCCTCAAGGCGCCGCAGCCGCTCCCGCTCCTCGGCGGCGAGTTCGGACTCCAGCTTCTTCGCGGCGGCGATCTTGCCCTGGATCTCCTTCTTCGCCTGGGCCTGCCGCACGCGGTTGGCCTCCAGCTTGGTCCAGTTGACGCCCGCGTCCTTGGCGTAGACGTCCAACTGGGCCTGGGTGCGGGTCATGTCGCCGAGCAGGTCCGTGGTGGCCTTCGCCCCGGCCTTGAGGCGTCCCGCGTTGTCGAGGAAGAGCTGTGGGTCGTTCGTGAGGACGAGCTGCGCGCCGTCGGGGAGCCCGCCGTTGCGGTACTGGGCGCGGGCGGTGGCACCGGCCTTGGCCTTGAGGGCCTCGATCTTCTCGCGGCCCTCCACGATCATCACGGCGACCCGGACGATCTCGGCGGACTGCTCCTCGGTCTTCTCCTCCGCGAGGTTGTACGCGTCGGTGGCGACGGCGGCCTGCCGGTAGAGGGTGTCTATCTCCTTGCGCACCTCCTCCAGGCTCTTCTTCGGCGGTGGAGGCGGGAGCGGTGCGGCGGCGGCCTGGAGGGTCAGCGCGGGCGAGGCCAGCACGGTCAAGGCGCAGATCATCGTGATCGCGGCGGTGGCGTGGCGGCGTCGGTTCACGAGCTCCCCCTCGAGTGACCAAATCTGATTTACCGTCAGTAACTTGACGGTGACCTTGGCGATAGTGCCATGCGAAACCGTAAAGCAACAGGGGAAACCGGGGCCTGTCGGGCCTGCTCCCCCCCCGGGGGACGAGAGATACGTGCGTGGCGTTCCCGACGTACCGGAAATTCAGCAGGAGTTAGGGAAAGAAGGGGCCCATGTGGTCACCTGCAAGGCGCTGATGCCCCCTCGACGCGCCGATGCCCCCCTCGCCGTCCCCGCGCCACCCGAGGTGGTCGTCCCCTCGCCCCCGAGGTGGTTCCCCTCGCCCCCGAGGTGGTCGTCCCCTCGCCCCCGAGGGGATCGTCCCCTTACCCCCGAGGTGCCAGCGCCTCCCACCGCACCGTCACTTCGCCCTGGCGCCACCGCCGGGGCCCGTCCGTCAGCGGCCAGTCCGCCGCCAGGTCGCGGACCGAACGGATCCACCGCTGCCGCGCGCCGAGCGAGGCGTACGGGGCCGCCGCCGCCCATGCCCGGTCGAAGTCCCGCAGGAACGCGTGCACCGGCTCGCCCGGCACGTTGCGGTGGATCAGCGCCTTCGGCAGCCGCTCCGCGAGGTCCGACGGCCGCTCCAGCGAACCGAGACGGGTCGCGAAGGTCACCGTCCGCGGCCCGCTCCCGTCGAGCGCCACCCATGCGTGCCGGCGCCCGATCTCGTCGCACGTGCCCTCCACGAGCAGCCCGCCCGGCGCGAGCCGCCCGCACAGGCGCTCCCAGACGGCCGCGACCTGCTCCTCGTCGTACTGGCGCAGCACGTTCGCGGCCCGGATCAGGGCGACCGGGCCGGGCACGGGCACCTCGAAGCCGCCGTGCAGGAAGGAGAGGCCCTCGTGTTCGTACGGCTTCGCCGCCTCGACGCGGGCGGGTTCGATCTCGATGCCGTAGAGGCGGGTGCGGGGTTCGGCGGTGCGCAGCCGGGCGAGGAGTTCGACCGCGGTCCAGGGGGCGGCTCCGTACCCGAGGTCCACGGCGAGCGGAGGCTCGGGGGAGCGGCGCAGGGCGGGTCCGTGGACGGCGGCGATCCAGCGGTCCATGCGGCGAAGTCGGTTGGGGTTGGTGGTCCCGCGGGTCGGGGTGCCGACGGGGCGGGTGGTGCGCGGGGCCATGCCGAAAGGTTACGGGGTGGGGGTGGAGGGCGGTGCGCCCTGGTAATGAATTGGTAAAGCGGCACCGGCGATGGAAATGAAAGGGTCCATTCCGGTGTTGTCCGGGCCGGAGGGCGCACCACGCCCTCCCGCCGTCATGCCCGCGGTGCACGAGCTCAGCCACGACGTGCTCAGCCGACTTGTCAGCCCGGACATGCCGGCCCGGACAGGTCAGCACCGACACGTTTCAGCACGACATGCCCGACATGTCAGCCCGACATGTTCGTCCCCGAGCGGAAGGACCGCCGACGTGAGCCAGTACGTGTCCCGGTTCGCCGGTACCCGGCACCGGCACCCGGCGCCGACCCGGCTCCGGCTCCCCGGCCGGAACCGCACCCCGCGCCGTGTGGCCATGCTCAGCGTCCACACCTCCCCGCTGCATCAGCCCGGCACGGGCGACGCGGGTGGCATGAACGTCTACATCGTCGAGCTGGCGAAACGACTCGCCGCCATCGACATCGAGGTCGAGATCTTCACCCGGGCCACCGCCGGCGGCCTCCCCCCGGTCGTCGAGCTCACCCCCGGCGTCCTCGTCCGGCACGTCGACGCCGGCCCCTACGAGGGCCTGGCCAAGGAAGAGCTGCCGGCCCAGCTGTGCGCCTTCACGCACGGCGTGATGCAGGCGTGGGCGGGCCACCGCCCCGGCCACTACGACCTGGTCCACTCCCACTACTGGCTCTCCGGCCATGTCGGCTGGCTCGCCGCCGAGCGCTGGGGCGTCCCGCTCGTCCACGCCATGCACACCATGGCGAAGGTCAAGAACGCGGCGCTCGCCGAGGGCGACACTCCCGAGCCCGCCGCCCGGGTGATCGGCGAGACGCAGATCGTCGACGCCGCCGACCGGCTGATCGCGAACACGGCCGAGGAGGCCGACGAGCTCGCCCGTTTCTACGACGCGGACCCCGGCAAGATCGCGGTCGTCCACCCGGGCGTCAACCTCGACCACTTCCGCCCCGCCGACGGCCGCGCCGCCGCCCGCGCCCGGCTCGGGCTGCCGCAGGACGCCTTCGTCCCGGTCTTCGCCGGCCGTATCCAGCCGCTGAAGGCCCCGGACATCCTGCTGCGCGCCGCCGCGGAGCTCCTGGACCAGGACCCGTCCCTTCGCTCCCGCATGATCGTTCCTGTGGTCGGCGGTCCGAGCGGCAGCGGCCTGGCGAAGCCGGAGGGCCTGCAGAAGCTGGCCGCCCGGCTCGGCATCGCCGACATCGTGCGCTTCCACCCGCCGGTGGGCCAGGACCGGCTCGCCGACTGGTTCCGCGCGGCGAGTGTCCTCGTCATGCCCTCGTACAGCGAGTCGTTCGGCCTGGTCGCGATCGAGGCGCAGGCGGCCGGCACTCCGGTCGTCGCGGCCGCGGTGGGCGGTCTGCCCGTCGCCGTACGGGACGACGTGACCGGCTTCCTCGTCCAGGGGCACGACCCGGTGGACTACGCCCGCGCGCTCGGCCGGTTCGTGGCGGACCCTTTGCTCTCGGCCCGGATGGGTGCGGCGGCGGCCCTGCACGCCGGGTCCTTCGGCTGGGACACGGCGGCCTCGGGCACGGCCGATGTGTACACGGCCGCCGTGCACGACCATCGCCTGCGCGAGAACCGCCGTCGCGTACGCTCCCACCATGGCTGAGGCTGAGGACGTCCGAAGGATCATCGAGGACACTTTCAAGGACGCGGAACTGGAGTGGGAGTCCCCCGAACCGGGCTCCTACGTGGTCAAACTGCCCGGCACGCGCAAGCTCTTCACCACGCTGTCGCTGCGCGCCGGGCGTCACTCGCTCTCCCTCAACGCCTTCGTCATCCGCCACCCGGACGAGAACGAGGCGGGCGTCCACCGCTGGCTGCTCGAACGCAACCTCAAGCTGTACGGGGTGAGTTACGCGGTCGACGGCCTCGGCGACATCTACCTCGCCGGCAAGCTCCCGCTCTCCGCCGTCACGCCCGACGAACTCGACCGGCTGCTCGGCTCGGTCCTGGAGGCCGCGGACGGCGATTTCAACACGCTCCTGGAGCTGGGCTTCGCGTCGGCGATCCGGCGCGAGTACGAGTGGCGGGTCTCGCGGGGCGAGTCGACCCGGAACCTCGACGCGTTCAAGAACCTGACCCAGAAGCCGACCAAGTAGCCGGCTGGCCAGGCGACGTAAATACCTGCCAACTGACCTCTTCCCGCAAGGGGCTTCCAGTGCCATGCTCACGCCCGACGCAGATCTGAACACCGTTCATATACGTGAAAGGTTCAGGGGCATGGCACTCAGCAGAAGGCAGTTCGTCGGCGGCGCGGTGGCAGTGGCGGGAGCGGCGGGCACGACGGGTTTCTCCCGGCCCACCCGCCCCGCGGGGCTCTGGGAGGAGTTCGAGGCCACCCCCTACACCCACCCCCAGATCCCCTACGTGGGCCGGGCCGGAGCCCACGGCGGCGCCCGCCGCTCACCCCGCCCGCGCGTGGTCGCGAACGCCCTCGCCCACGGAGCCACCCCCGACGCCCGTCGCGGAACGACTGATGTGCACGGCACCGACTCGGCGCCCGCGATCAACCGCGCCCTCGCGGAGGCGGGGGAGCGCGGCGGCGGCACGGTCCTGCTGCCGCCGGGCACGTACCGGATCGACGACTACCTCCGGATCGGCCACAGCGGCGTCGTCCTGCGCGGCGCGGGCTCCGGCCGCACGAAGCTGCTCGCCACCCGGAACCTCACCGAACTGATCGGCCCGTACGGCTCCCGCTACGGCGGCGACAAGTCCTCCTGGTCCTGGGCCGGCGGCCTGATCTGGCTCTCCCCGCGGGCGCGGCACGACTCCCTCGTCGCCGCGATCCGGGACCGGGCCTGGCCCTTCGAGGGCTGGACCGGCAACAAGCGCGACGAGTGGACCACCCTGACGACCGTCCGCCCGGCCCGCCGGGGCGACCGCTCGGTCACGGTCGACGACCCCTCGGCACTCAGACGCGGCCAACTGGTCGTCCTCCGCCTCGCCGACGACGCCGCTCACACCCTCCTGGAGCACATGGCGGGCGACGGCCCGGGCCCCCAGGCGTACGTCTGGGACGACAAGACGAAGCTGACCAGCTACGTCCCCTACGAGTGGCCCGTACGGATCACCGCCGTACGCGGCCGGACGGTGACCCTGGAGCGCCCGCTCCCCCTCGACGCGCGCCCGGAGTGGGACCCCCGACTGATCTCAGGGGCCGAGGCGCTCACCGACTCCGGGGTGGTGGGCCTGACCCTGGAGGCCATGGAGACGCCACAGTCCCCGCACCTCCTCGACAAGGGCTACAACGGCGTCACCCTCCAGTGCGCGTACGACTGCTGGGCGGAGGACGTGGTGGTCCGGCACGTCGACAACGGCTTCGGGCTCGTCGCCGCCTCCGCCTGCACCCTGCGCCGTACGCGGGTGGAGGGGCGCGGTTCCCACCACCCGTACTTCTGCCGGGAGGGTGCGCACGACAACCTGGTCGAGGACTTCCGCATCGCCGCCCGTACGGTCCCGGCTCCGGCCGGCACCCAGCTCCACGGCATCAACGTCGAGGGCCTGTCCAGCTACAACGTCTGGTCGCGCGGGGTGATGGAGACGGGCACCTTCGACACCCACCGGGGCATGCCCTTCGCGAACGTACGGACCGAGATCACGGTCGAGAACAACGGCCGCCACGGCGGCGACGCCTCCGCAGGCCCCCTCTACGGGGCCCGCTTCACGCACTGGAACGTGACGGTGACGAACGGCCGGGCCGGCCTGGTGAAGATCGACACCATCGCCCCGTACAGCGCGACGGTCGGGATCAGTGAAGTCCGCGAATTCGACCAGACCGACGTCCCGGACTTCACGGGCGACCTCCACGCGCGCGTGGAGGCGTACGGAAGCCCGGGATCGGTGCGTCCCCGGAACCTGTACGAGGCCCAGCGGGCGCTCAGCCGGAGGTAGCGCGGCCCCGGCCGCTCCGGTACTGGCCCGGCGTCGTGCCGAACTCGCGGCGAAAGGCGTGCGAGAGGGCGTACGGGGTGGCGTAGCCGACGCGGCGCGCGACCGTCGCCAGCGGATCCGGGGTGTCCCGGAGCAGGGCGGCGGCGCGCGTCAGCCGCCACCACGTCAGGTACGCCATCGGCGGCCGGCCGACCAGCGTGGTGAAGCGGCGGGCCAGCGTGGGCCGGGAGACGCCCGCCTCGGCCGCCAGCCGGTCGTTGGTCCAGGGGGCGGCCGGGTCGGAGTGCAGCGCCCGCAGGGCGGCGGCGGTCACGGGGTCGCCGAGCGCGGCAGGCCAGGTGCCGTCCGTGGTCTCGGCCAGCCAGGACCGGATCATGTAGACGAGCAGCAGGTCGAGCAGGCTGGGCAGCGCGACGGCCGAGCCGGGCCGCCGCTCGGCCGGCTCGCCCAGCTCGCCGCCCAGCAGGTCGACGGCGGCGCGGAGCTCGGGGTGGCGGCCGACGCGGTTCGGCAGGTGGACGAGCGGGGGCAGCTCGGCCAGGAGCGGGTGCGCGCGGCCGTGGTCGAGCCGGTACTTGCCGCAGACCATCTCGACCTCGCGCTCGCGCGTGTGGAAGGCGGGCAGGGGAGGCTGCGGCAGGGCCCGGTCGGCCCACCGGGCGAACGGCACCGCTCGTGCCACGGTCGCCGCGTCGGCGGGCGAGTCGGCGATGACGTGCCCCGTGCCGTGCGGGAGCAGCACGGCGTCCCCGGCGCCGAGCGCGACCGGGTCGCCGCCGTCGGGCAGCAGCCAGCAGCCGCCCTTCAGGACGACGTGGAAGCCCGCGCCGTCGTAAGGGTCCAGCCGGGCGCACCAACTGCCGCCGACCCGTACACGGTCGGAGGAGGGCCGCCCGATGCGTACGGCCGAGATCGCGTCGCTCACCAGGTCCATGGCGGCAGCGTAGACCGCCCTGACTCTCGCTCATGAGCGCTCATGAGACACACGCGTATTCGGTGGAGCAGATCAAGCATTGAGAGGCTCAATCGGCCCTCCCTAGGCTCGGCGACATGAACACGGAGAGCGCGCAGCGCATCGTGCTGGGAGACGTCGAGATCATCCGGGTCGTCGAGTGGCAGGGGCCGTTCGGCCCGGCCCGCGGCATCGTCCCGGGAGCCGGGGCCGAGGTGTGGAAGGACAACGAGGAGTGGCTCGCACCGGACCACTGGGCTCCGGACAGCGGCAGCGCGGTCATGGCGCTGCAGAGCTGGGTGCTGCGGAGCGGGGGCCGGACGGTCCTGGTCGACACGGGGGTGGGCGACGGGCGCGAGCGGCCGCACTCGCCGCACTTCCACCGGCGGCAGGACGACTTCCTGGGCCGCCTGGAGCGGGCCGGCATCCGCCCCGAGGACGTCGACGTCGTCGTCAACACCCACCTGCACGCCGACCACGTCGGCTGGAACACGCACGATGTCGACGGGGCGTGGGCGCCGACCTTCCCGAACGCCCAGTACCTCGTCCCGGCCGCCGACGACTTCCACTACGGCCCGGACAACGCGTACGGCAACGGCCTCCAGGAGGAGGACCGGCTCGTCTACGAGGACAGCGTCGCGCCCGTCCACCGCGCCGGGCAGGTCCGGCTGTGGGACGGCGTCCACCGCATCGACGAGAACCTGACCCTGGAGTCGGCGCCCGGCCACACGCCGGGTTCGGCGGTGCTGCGGCTCGCGTCCGGGGGAGACAGGGCGGTCTTCGTCGGAGACCTGCTGCACAGCCCCGTACAGATCCTCGACCCCTCGTGCGCCAGCTGCTTCTGCCTGGACCCGGGCCGGGCGGCGGCGAGCCGCCGCCGGATCCTGGAACGGGCCGCCGACGAACGGGAGCTGGTCGTGCCCGCGCACTTCGGCGGGGCCGGTGCCGCCGAAGTGCGCAGGGAGGGGGAGGGGTTCGGCCTCGTACGGTGGGCGGCGTACGGGACGGAGTGAGGGGCGCCGGGCCGGGGCGTCAGGCGCTGACGGAGGCCTGCCCGGGAACAGCGTCGGAGCCGGAGACACCGGCGTCGGCGCTCTCGCCCTTACGGGCCTGGGGAGCGTCCTGCGGCGAGGTGCCGTCCTGCCCCGAGGTGTCGTCCGCCAGGGCCTTGCGCAGTCGGGTCGTGTAACCGACGGCGGCGAGGACGCCGATCGCGGCGGTCGCCGCCCAGAGGACGTTCGGGCCGGGGCCGTCGACGATCGCGCCGGCGCCGATCGGGGCGACGAAACCGGCGACGGCCCAGGACATGCCCATGACGCCCTGGTAGCGGCCCCGGGCGTGCTCGGGGGCGAGGCGGGCGGTGGCGGCGGCGTTCGTCGGGACGTGGATCATCTCGCCGACCGTCCAGACGACGACGGTCGCGGCGAAGGCGACGGGGGACCCGGCGAGGGCGGTGGCGCCGGTGCCGAGGGCGAAGAGGAGGGAGGAGAGGCTGAGCAGGAGGACGGGGGAGCGCTTGTCGGTCAGCTTGTTGACGAGCAGTTGGAAGCCGACGATGACGATGCCGTTGACGGCGATGACGACGCCGTAGGAGGAGGGGGAGAGGCCCTGGCCCGCCATGGTGAGGGGCAGGCCGATCCAGGGGGCGGTGAAGACGAGGCAGACGAGGAGGTTGAGGAGGACGAGCGTGCGGAAGGGCGCGTCGCGCAGCACGGTGAACATGCTGACCTTGGCCTCGACGACCGGCTCGCCGGCCTTGTCGGTCCGGGCCTCGGGCCGGGTCTCGGGAAGGCGGAGGAAGACGATGACGGCGCACAGGACGGTGGCGACGGCATCGACGACGAAGAGGGTGCGGTAGCCGAGGAAGATCGCGGCACCGCCGCCGATGGAGGCGATGGCGAAGCCGAGGTTGAGGGCCCAGTAGTTGAGGGCGTAGGCCCGGCGCACCTCGTGGGCCGGGACCATGTCGGCGATGGTCGCGTTGATGGAGGGGCGGACGGCCTGCATGGCGACGCCCATGAGGAGGACGACCGTCGCGATGGCCCAGGCGCTGGTGACGACGGCGAGGGCGGCGGCGCAGGCGGCGGCCGCGAGGTGCATGGTGACCATGGTGGGGCGGCGGCCCCAGCGGTCGGTGAGCGTGCCGCCGAGCGGGGAACCGGCGACGCCGCCGAGGCCGTGGAGGGCGACGACGAGTCCGGCGAACCACGCCGAGTGCCCGAGTTCCACCGTCAGATAGAGGGAGAGGAAAGTCAGGACGAAAGCCCCGGTCCGATTGACCAGGGTCGACAGCCACAGCCACCAGAAGCCCTGCGGGAGGCCGGAAACCGTCGCGCGGGCTGATCGTCTGAGCGAGTCGATGGACATGTGTGGCCGGCCCCCTGGTGCATGTAAGTCCCTCTTATGGCACTCGTAACTTACGCATCTCGCAGGCCGGACGCCAGCGGATTGACGACGCGCGTCAATCGTCAGCGGTCTATTAGGCTCGTACGCATGGCCGACGCACCGTACAAGCTGATCCTCCTCCGCCACGGCGAGAGCGAGTGGAACGAGAAGAACCTGTTCACCGGTTGGGTGGACGTGAACCTCACCGCGAAGGGCGAGAAGGAGGCGACGCGCGGCGGCGAGCTGCTCAAGGACGCCGGCCTGCTGCCCGACGTACTGCACACCTCCCTCCAGAAGCGCGCCATCCGCACCGCCCAGCTCGCGCTGGAGTCCGCGGACCGCCACTGGATCCCGGTCCACCGCTCCTGGCGCCTGAACGAGCGCCACTACGGCGCCCTCCAGGGCAAGGACAAGGCCCAGACGCTCGCCGAGTTCGGCGAGGAGCAGTTCATGCTGTGGCGCCGCTCGTACGACACCCCGCCGCCGGCGCTCTCGGACGACAGCGAGTTCTCGCAGGCGCACGACCCGCGCTACGCGACGATCCCGCCGGAGCTGCGCCCGGACACCGAGTGCCTGAAGGACGTCGTGGAGCGGATGCTCCCGTACTGGTACGACGCGATCGTCCCGGACCTCCTGACGGGCCGCACGGTCCTGGTCGCGGCCCACGGCAACAGCCTCCGCGCCCTGGTCAAGCACCTCGACGGCATCTCGGACGAGGCCATCGCGGGCCTCAACATCCCGACGGGCATCCCGCTTGCCTACGAGCTGGACGAGAACTTCAAGCCCCTCAACCCGGGCGGCACCTACCTCGACCCGGAGGCCGCGGCGGCGGCGATCGAGGCGGTCAAGAACCAGGGCAAGAAGTAGCCCTACGCGTGATCAAGGCCCCCACCTGCGGTTTCTCCGCGAGTGGGGGCCTCGCTCATGCCGGGGCCGTGAGGCGCCGGCACCCAGGGGGGGCATGCCGGGTTCAGCCGGCGAGTGCGCCGAAGAAGGCGCGGACGTCGGTGACGAACGCCTCGGGCTGCTCCAGCGCGAGGAAGTTGCCGCCGCGCTCCAGCTCGGTCCAGTGGGTGATGTTGTGGTCCCGCTCTGCGAAGCGGCGGATGGCGACGTCGGTGCCCAGGGCTACGGCAACACCGGTCGGGACGGTGCCGCGAGCCTTCGGGGCCCACGCGCTCGCATCGTGGCCGGCCTCGTAATAGAGGTTCGCCGAGGAGCCGGCCGTGCCGCTGAACCAGTAGACGCTGATGTTCGTCAGCAGGCGGTCTCGACCCACGGCGTCCTCGGGAAGCTCGGCGGCGGGGTCCGTCCACTCCTTGAACTTCTCGGTGATCCAGGCGAGTTGGCCCACGGGCGAATCGTGCAGTCCATAGGCGAGGGTCTGCGGGCGGGTCGACTGGATGGCGTTGAAGCCCATCTTGTCCTGCTGGAAGTCCTCCAGCCGGGCGAGCCGCTCCTGCTCGCGCTCGGTGAGCCCCTCGAATTCGGCGGGGTCTCCCGAGGGGAAGGTGATCAGGCCGTTGACGTGGATGCCGATGACCCGATCGGGTGCCTGGCGCCCCATCTCGGCGGCGATCCAGGCGCCGCCACCCGTTCCCTGGACGCCGTAGGAGTCGTAGCCGAGCCGGCCCATCAGCTCGACGAACGCGCCGGCGATGCGTCCGGTGTTCCACCCGGCCTCGCCGAGCGGACCGGAGAAGCCGGTGCCGGGCGTCGAGGTCACGATGACGTGGAAGTCTTCCGCCAGTGGTCGGATCACCTCGACGAACTGCACGAACGAGCAGGGCCAGTCATGCAGCAGAAGCAGCGGGACGGCCGCCGGATTCTGCGAACGGACGTGCAGGAAGTGGATGTTCTGGCCGTCGATCTCGGTGGTGAACTGGGGGAACTCGTTGAGCTCCGCCTCCGCCTTGCGCCAGTCGAAACCGTCGGCCCAGTACGCGGCCAGGGCCTTGAGGTAGTCGGTGGGGACCCCCCGGCTCCAGCCGGTGCCGGGAATCTCGCTGCCCCAGCGGCTACGGGCCAGCCTGTCGTGCAGATCGTCTATCTCGGCCTGCGCGATGTCGATGCGGTACGGGTGGATCCGGGCGCCGGTGCTGCTGCTGATCTCCATGGATGAAACAGTATTCTCGATATAGGCACGTTGCGTTCCTAATGACACAACAGGCTGGGTTTCATGCTCGACACCTCTGCACGACTGCTGCGCCTGCTCTCTCTCCTGCAGACCCCGCGGGCTTGGCCGGGATCCGTACTGGCCGAGCGCCTGGGGGTGAGCGGCCGCACCGTCCGCAACGACATCGACCGACTGCGCGAGCTCGGCTATCCCGTGGACGCCACACGCGGATCCACCGGTGGCTACAAGCTGGGTGCCGGGGCGGCGGTGCCCCCGCTGCTCCTCGACGACGAGGAGGCCGTCGCGGTGACGATCGCGCTGCGCACCGCCGCGCAGGGCGCTGTCCCGGGCGCCGAGGAGAACGCGCTGAGGGCGCTGGTCAAGCTGGAGCAGGTGTTGCCCTCGCGGCTGCGCCGACGGGTGCGGGCACTCCAGAACTACACCGTGGCCGTGCCCGCCGACCGTCCGGCGCCGACCGTCTCCGCAGAGGTGCTGACCACCCTGGTGTCCGCCTGCCGCGACCAGGAACGACTGCGCTTCGACTACCTGGACCACGCCGGCGCGTCCACACGCCGCGTGGTGGAGCCGTACCGGGCGGTGAACTGGGGACGGCGCTGGTATCTGGTCGCGTGGGACGTCGAGCGCGAGGACTGGCGTACGTTCAGGATCGACCGGATCCAGCCCCGCACCCCGACAGGACCGCGCTTCGCTCCGCGCGAGCTGCCCGGCGGCGACGTTGCCTCGTACGTCTCCCGACGGGTGTCGAGCGCGGCCTGGCGCCACCACGCGCGCGTGACCGTCCATGCGCCGGCGACGGCGGTGATCGAGCGGATCAACCCTGCGGTCGGCACGGTCGAGGCCATCGACGCCGACAGCTGCGTCCTGACCACCGGGGCCGACACGGTGCAGACCCTCGCCGTCTATCTCGGCATGCTCGACTTCGACTTCGACGTCACCGAGCCGGAGGAACTCGTCACCCACCTCCGCCGGCTCGCGCTCCGCTATGGCCGCTCGACTCCGCCGCCCCGCTGAGGCGAGCCCCGGTTGGTGAGACCCGGGACTCGGGACTCGGGACTCGGGACTCGGGACTCGGGAGCCGGTACCCGTGGGCCGGGGGCGTCCGGGGGTTACCCCCCCGATCGGGCTACGGGTTCGCCGGATGTTCCCCGGGCATGAGTCCCGACCATGATCGTTTTCTGTGTCGGGCCGCACAGGCCCGGCACGCCGTGGACGAGAACGGGGAAACCGAATGCGACACAAGAGGCTCGGAGGAGCCATCGCCATGACGATCGTCATGGCATCGACCCTGGCCGCCGGGACGGCCCTGCCCGCCGTCGCGGCGGGACACCCGACCGGCGCCGGGAGCTCGGTCGACGGCGTCTGGCGCGTCGACGGCTACGGCACGGTCCTGTCGATCGCGGACGGGCACCTGCAGGAGTACCAGACCACGGCGATCAGCTGTGTACCCGGCGAGGAGGCCGTGCAGACGGCCCCGGGCACCTATCGCACCGAAGACAAGACCCTGCTCACGGTCCGCCCGCAGGGAACCCTGCACGTGGCCGGCTCCACCGGCGACCGCCGACTGCGGCGCCTCGCAGCGCTGCCGAAGACCTGCGACCACGTGCTGCCCACCGACCAGGTGACGGCATTGACGGCCTTCGACGTCTTCTGGCAGACCTTCGAGGAGAACTACCCCTTCTTCGCGGACCGGGGCATCGACTGGCACGCCGTCCGGGACACCTACCGCCCCAAGGTCCACGCGGACACCACCAGGGAGGAACTCCTCGCCCTCTTCGACGACATGGTGGCTCCGCTGAACGACGCGCACGTCTCCGTCTCCTACGGGAAGCTCCGTTCCGACCCGCACGTCCGGCCCGGCACCACGATCAGGCCCGATCTGCTGGACGCCAGGGCCAAGGCGCACATCATCCGTCGGGACCTCGGCGGGAAGAACCCGCAGGAGTTCGGGAACGGTCGCATCTCCTACGCCGACCTGCCCGACGGGCAGGGTTACCTGCGGATCTCCGGATTCGCGGGCTACGACCCGAACGACCGCACGTACGCCGGCCAGCTCGCCGAACTGGACCGGGCACTGGACGCAATCCTCACCCGTGAGCGCACGGACTCCCTCCGAGGACTGATCATCGACCTCCGGCTCAACGGCGGCGGCGACGACGCCCTGGGTGTGCACCTCGCCGGACGCCTGACCGACACCCCGCACCTCGCCTACCGCAAGCGCACCCAATACACCCCGCCGCAGTCCGTCCGGGTGGAACCGGCCCACGACGCCCCCCGCTACACCGGCCCCGTCGCCCTGCTCACGGCCGACACGACGTTCAGCGCGGGGGAGACCTTCACCCAGGCCCTCATCGACCGACCCGGCCGGACCGTCCGCGTCGGCGGACCGACCCAGGGCGTCTTCTCGGACATGCTGGAACGCTCGCTCCCGAACGGCATGGAGTTCTCGCTCCCGAACGAGGAGTTCCTGACCCGCACGGGGAGGACCTTCGACATCACCGGCATCCCCCCGCACCTGCCGACACCGGTCTTCACCGAGGAGGAGTTCGAGCAGAACCGCGACTCGGCCTTCGACACGGCCGTCGCGGCGCTGAAGCGCTGAAACCCTGAAACGCTGAGGCCCGGCACGCCGAGGCCCGAAGCACGGGAGCTGCGCCGGACGGGTGAGGGGGAAACCTTCCGGCGCGCGCTCTCCGCGTGGAGGCTGTGAGGAGGAGGCATGAGTGCGAAGGAATCCGTCCCCTCCCATGAAACGAGAACGTTCGTGCGTCTCCGGCACTCCTTCGCCGCCGCTTGCGGCGCCCTTGCCCTCACCGCCACCCTGGCCACGCCCGCCCACGCCGCGACCGGCGAGTTCCACTACCGGTACATCGGTATCAGCGGAGAGCCGCAGACCGGCACGCTGCTCGATCCGGCGAGCGGCGAGTGCGTCACGATCCCGGAGGCCGCCGACCCCGGCGCCTCAGAGCCCGCGTTCGCGCCGCACAACGACACCGACGAGTTCGCGATCGTCTTCACCGAGCCCGACTGCACGGGAGACTCCTGGACCCTGCGCCCCCACGGCCGGCCCGCCTCGGACCGGCTGAAGCTCCGCTCCGTGGTGTTCGTGCGCTAGGAGGCGGAAGGCGAGCGGGCGGCGGCTGGATCACTCGCGCCGCCCGGTTCCGTACCGGTCGTCGCCGCCGGGGCCGCCACCGCCCAGCCGCCGCCCCTCGCAGAAATCACGCGATGGCTGCCTGCGATCCGGCTATCGTCCGGGCCATGACCACCGCACTCCGCCTGGAGAAGATCACTCCCGCCACGATCGACGCCGCGCTCGACCTGCGCGTCCACCCCCACCAGGAGCGGAACGTCTCCCCCGTCGTGCGTTCCCTCGCCGAGGCGTACGCCTTCGGGGAGGCCGCCTGGCCGCGGCTGATCTTCGACGGCGACCGGCTCGTCGGCTTCCTGATGGCCTTCCTCGACCTCCCCTGGAACCCGAAGAAGGACCCCACCGACCGGCGCAGCGGTCTCTGGCGGCTCAACATCGCCGCCGAGGGGCAGGGCAAGGGGTACGGCCGCTTCGCCGTCGAAGCCGTCCGCGACGAGCTGCGGCGGCGCGGCGAGCAGCACCTGTACGTCACCTGGGAACCCGGCGACAACGGGCCCGGCGCCTTCTACCACCGTCTCGGTTTCCGTACGACGGGGGAGACCAGCGGCGACCAGACCGTCGGCGTGCTGGACATATAGAGGGAGAGGGGGTGGGGTGCGGATGCCGCACTCCACCCCCGCCCGGGTCAGCCGGAGCAGCCGCCGCACTGGCACGGGCCGCCCGACTGGCAGCCGCAGCCGCAGCCCGAGCCGCATCCGCAGGCGCCCAGGAGGGGCAGGTGCACCGCCTCGCGCGGCGCCTCCGGCCCGGAGTCGGTCACGGTCGTGGGGGATTCGGCCATGGTGGGTCCTCCCTTTCGAGGCGCACGTCGCCTCCCCCCATTGCATGCCCACCCGGACCGGCGCATCAACGGCGCATCGGCGCCCGCGCGGGTGAGCCGGTGGAGCCCGTGGGGCCCGTGGGGCTCGTGGGGTCCGTGGAGCCCGTGGAACCTGTAAGGCCTGCCCGGCGTCCCGTGGAACCCGTAAGGCCTGCCCGGCGGATCATGGCCGGAGCGACCCGACCCTGATCCGCCGGACGGGCGCTACGCGCCCTCGACCGGTGCGTCCGCCGCCTGCAGCTCGTCCGCGTGCTCACCCGTCACCAGGTACACCACACGCTTCGCCACCGACACCGCGTGGTCGGCGAACCGCTCGTAGTAGCGGCCGAGCAGCGTCACGTCGACCGCCGTCTCGATGCCGTGCTTCCAGCGGTCGTCGATCAGGTGCTGGAACAGCGTCCGGTGCAGCAGGTCCATCTCGTCGTCGTCCTGCTCCAGCTGGAGCGCCAGGTCGACGTCCTTCGTGATGATGACCTCCGCCGCCTTCGCCATCAGGCGCTGCGCCAGCTGCCCCATCTCCAGGATGGTCGCGTGCAGGTCCCGCGGCACCGCCGACTCCGGGAACCGCAGCCGCGCCAGCTTCGCCACGTGCTGTGCCAGGTCGCCCGACCGCTCCAGGTCGGCGCTCATGCGGAGCGAGGTCACCACTATCCGCAGATCCGTCGCCACTGGCTGCTGCCGCGCGAGCAGTGCGATGGCCCGGGCCTCCAGCTCGTGCTGGAGGTCGTCGACCTTCTGGTCCGCCGCGATCACGCTCTCCGCGAGCTTGAGATCCGCGTCGAGCATCGCCGTCGTGGCGCGCCCGACCGCCGACCCGACGAGTCGGGCCATCTCGACCAGGCTCTCGCCGATCGAGTCCAATTCCTCGTGGTACGCGTCCCGCATGGATGTCCCTCTCTACGCAAAGCTCCGGGGTCCGGGTGGGGCTTCGGACCCCCACGCTCCCACGTTCGGCCCCCTACGCGTCCGGTTCCACCCCCTCACATGAACCGGCACTTTCCCCAAGGTGAACTCTGGGCGACACGCGCCACCGCCCCCTGCGGGGCAAATGAACCGGCCCCGTCTTCACAGTGAACTCTGGGCGACGACTGTTCGAGCAGCCACTCGGACGGCTGGGAGGGAGTCGTCGCACCCGCATAACCTTGGAGGCATGGACGTGAACGCGGCGGTTGCCGCATTGGCCGCGATCGCCGGAGTGTGCACCGGCGTGATCGCCATGCTGGCGTTCCGCTGGAGCGAGCGCGACCAGGCGAGACCCACCCGAACCTCCCTGCACACCGACGCCGTGCTCCCGCCCGGCGTCGACACCGTGCTGTCCGTGCTGCGCTCCTCCGCGGTCGTCCTCGACGAGAGCGACTCCGTGGTGAAGGCGAGCTCGGCGGCGTACGCACTCGGCCTGGTCCGCGGCGGGAAACTGGCCATCGAGCCGATGCTCAACATGGCCCGCGACACCCGCCGTGACGGAGAGATACGGCAGGTCGAGCTGGACCTCGCCCGGCGAGGCAGCGGACGCGGCGAGGTCCTCGCCGTCTCCGCCCGGGTCGCCCCGCTGGGCTCGCGCCTCGTGCTGCTGCTGGTCGAGGACCTCACCGAGGCCCGTCGTATCGAAGCGGTGCGGCGCGACTTCGTCGCCAACGTGAGCCATGAGCTCAAGACCCCGACGGGCGCGCTGTCCCTGCTCTCCGAGGCGGTCATGGACGCCTCGGACGACCCCGAGGCGGTCACCCGCTTCGCCGGCCGCATGCAGATAGAGGCGACCCGCCTCACCAACCTCGTACAGGAGCTCATCGACCTCTCCCGCGTGCAGAACGACGACCCGCTGGAAGACTCCGAGCCCGTGTCCGTGGACGAACTCGTCGCCGAGGCGATCGACCGCTCCCGGCAGCCCGCCTCCACCAAGCAGATCACCATGGTGTCGGGGGGCGCGGCCGACCTGTACGTCTGGGGCAGCCGCGGTCAGCTCGCCGCCGCCCTGGGCAACCTCGTGGAGAACGCCGTCAACTACTCACCGGCCCGTACGAGGGTGGGCATCGCCGCCCGCCACATCGCGGCGCCCGGCGGGGACCTGATCGAGATAGCCGTGACCGACCAGGGCATCGGCATCTCCGAGAGGGACCGCGAGCGGATCTTCGAGCGCTTCTACCGCGTCGACCCGGCCCGCTCCCGTGCCACCGGCGGTACGGGGCTCGGCCTGGCCATCGTCAAGCACGTGGCCGCCTCCCACGGCGGAGAGGTCACCGTCTGGAGCACCGAGGGTCAGGGCTCCACCTTCACCTTGCGGCTGCCCGAGGCGGGCGCCGTACGGGACCGCCGACCCGCCTCGTCCCTCACCCCTGATCTCATGACCGAACCGCTTCCTGCCCCGGAGGTCCTTCCGTGACCCGAGTGCTTGTCGTCGAGGATGAGGAATCCTTCAGCGACGCTCTGTCCTACATGCTTCGCAAGGAAGGCTTCGAAGTCGCTGTAGCGGCGACCGGGCCCGACGGCCTCGACGAGTTCGAGCGCAACGGGGCCGACCTCGTTCTCCTCGACCTGATGCTTCCGGGGCTGCCCGGTACCGAGGTGTGCCGTCAGCTGCGCGGCCGCTCGAACGTCCCCGTCATCATGGTGACGGCCAAGGACAGCGAGATCGACAAGGTCGTCGGGCTGGAGATAGGAGCCGACGACTACGTGACGAAGCCCTTCTCCTCGCGGGAGCTGGTCGCCCGCATCCGCGCGGTCCTGCGCCGCCGCGGTGAGCCGGAGGAGGTCACCCCCGCGGCCCTGGAGGCCGGCCCGGTCCGTATGGACGTCGACCGCCACGTGGTGACGGTCGCGGGCGGCAAGGTCGACCTGCCCCTGAAGGAGTTCGACCTCCTGGAGATGCTGCTGCGCAACGCGGGCCGCGTGCTGACCCGTATGCAGCTCATCGACCGGGTCTGGGGCGCGGACTACGTCGGCGACACCAAGACCCTCGACGTCCACGTCAAGCGCCTCCGCGCCAAGATCGAGCCGGACCCGGGCGCCCCGCGCTACCTGGTCACGGTCCGAGGCCTGGGCTACAAGTTCGAGCCGTAAACCGGTACGCGGGCCCGTCCGCTCTCCAGCGGTACGCGGGTCCGCACGCTCTCCAGCGGTGAAGAACAGCACGCCATACGCCTGAAGGGCGCCCTCCCCGGCCGGGGAGGGCGCCCTTCAGGCGTATGTACGGCCGTACCGGTCAGTGACCGGCCGTGTGGCTCGCCTCGCCCGACGGCTCGCCCGTGGCCTCGCCGCCGTGCTCACCGCCGTGCTCGCCCTCGGCCTCGCCCGACGGCGACGCGGTGGCGGTCGGCTTGGTGCCCGGGGGCGCCGGGACGACGGTCGGGCCGAAGTCCTTGAAGTACGTGGTCGCCGGGACGACGAAGGCGCTCAGGCTCACGTCGCCGGTCTTGCTCAGCTTGAAGACGACCCTCTGCGCGTCACCGTTGCGGGCGGCCTCGCTGCCGTTCTCGATGACGGCGGAGGCGTTGCCCGCGCCGCCGAGGATGACGGAGCCGCCGGCCGGGACGGTGATCGGGCCGGTGCCCTCGGCCGCCTTCAGCGTCACGGACGCGCTGCTGCCCGGGAGGCTGATGGAGTCGAGCGTCTGGGGCAGGTCACCGTTGTTGAAGACGGTGGCCGAGACGACGGCCGGGCCCTTGACGCCGGGCTCGGGCTGGGTGATCACGAGCGCGTTCTGGATCTTGACGTCGTCCACCGTGACGGCGGCGTTGTCCGGCCGGACGCCGAGCGTCTGCGCGTCGTTGCCCGCCCCACAGGCGGACAGTGCGGCAACGGAGAAAACGATGGCGGTGGCGGCGAGGGCGCCGCGTCGAAGGCTGCGGCTCACGGCGGCGGCATCTCCTATGACGTACGGACAGGCTATGGACAGGCTTCGGAACCAAGGTCCAACTAAAGGTGCGTCAGCGCGCTTAGGTTACCGAGCCGCACTCTCCGTCCCGCACCCGACCCGCCCCTAACCGGCCATGGGCGTCTCGGGGGCGCGCCGGGGGCGCCCCGCGGGCCGTCCTGCTCGTCGCCCTACGTGAGCAGGCCGTGGCCGGATCACGACCCATTGACCTGTTGTTCACATAACCGCCTTGATCAATTCGAGGGCCGCCCCGCATTCCCCGGAGCCGTGCCTCCGGAAAATCCCGGACCCGCGTCCGCTGATCAATTGCGGAATCACCCCGTGATGCATCCGTACGGGTGGACGATCCTCGAACGGAGTACGTTGGTAAGCCCACTCCGAACCCGACAAAACGGGGCATCGACCCTCCCTGGAGGGGCTTCGGGTAGGTGTAACGTGCGCGTTTCTCTCCGTCCGCGCAGCCGCTCCGACCTGCGAATACCGCCTTCCGGAAGCCCTCCGCAGCACGTTCGTGTCGCTGTTGTCAAGCCCCGAGATATGCCCTGACCTGCGAAAACGCCATTCAGAAGAAGCCGTATCCGTGTTACCCTGGATAGCCACGGAAGGGGTACCTGTCACATGACGTTCAAGGTTGGCGACACCGTGGTCTATCCCCATCACGGGGCCGCGCTGATCGAGGCCATCGAAACTCGCCAGATCAAAGGCGTGGACAAGACCTACTTGGTGCTCAAGGTCGCGCAGGGCGACCTGACGGTTCGTGTACCGGCGGACAATGCGGAGTTCGTCGGTGTTCGCGACGTAGTCGGTCAGGACGGGCTGGACCGGGTCTTCGAGGTGCTTCGCGCGCCGTACGCAGAAGAGCCGACGAACTGGTCCCGTCGCTACAAGGCAAATCTCGAGAAGCTCGCCTCTGGCGATGTCATCAAGGTCGCCGAAGTAGTCCGCGACCTGTGGCGGCGTGAGCGCGAGCGCGGTCTCTCCGCCGGTGAGAAGCGCATGCTCGCCAAGGCTCGGCAGATCCTGGTCAGCGAGCTGGCCCTCGCGGAGAACACGAACGAGGACAAGGCCGAGGCTCTCCTCGACGAGGTCCTCGCGTCCTGAGCGTGCTCTGACGACATCCGAGCGCGCTCCCAAGTGAAGCGATGCCGCGGTGCCCGCTGGCGTGCTGTGACCCACACAGTGCTGCCGCCGGGCGCTGCGGCATGTTCATGTACGTACTGTCCACGTACGCGTACGCCACGTACGCATGTTCATGTACGTACGTCCACATCCCCCTCTTACTTACTCACGTCCGAACCCCTGTGCTCGGGCGGCACGCCTCGACCGTCGTCACGGAAAGGGCCCGGTCAAGGCGGAGCGTCCGGCACGGTGAGGCCATACCCATGTCGGCCGCGGAAACAAACCTGCCGGAGTGCAACCGATGTCAGACGAAGCGCGTCCTCCTCGTACCGCCGTGGTGATCCCGGCGGCCGGACGGGGCGTACGCCTCGGTCCGGGCGCCCCCAAGGCGCTGCGCGCGCTGAACGGCACCCCCATGCTCATCCACGCCGTCCGTGCGATGGCCGCCTCCCGCGCGGTCTCGCTCGTCGTCGTGGTCGCCCCCTCCGACGGCGCCGCCGAGGTCAAGAACCTCCTCGACGCCCACGCCCTCCCCGAGCGGACCGACTACCTCGTCGTTCCCGGCGGTGACACCCGCCAGGAGTCCGTACGCCTCGGGCTCGACGCGCTCCCCGAGGGCATCACCACCGTCCTCGTCCACGACGCGGCCCGCCCGCTCGTCCCCGTCGACACCGTCGACGCGGTCATCGAGGCCGTTCGGGACGGGGCCGTCGCCGTCGTCCCCGCGCTGCCCGTCGCCGACACCGTCAAGGAGGTCGAGCCGGCCGAGAAGCCGGGCGACCCCGAGCAGGTCGTCGCCACCCCGGTCCGGGCCCGGCTGCGCGCCGTCCAGACCCCGCAGGGCTTCGACCACGACACCCTGGTCAACGCCCACGCCACCATCGCCCTCACCGGTGAGGGCGCCACCGACGACGCCGGCATGGTCGAGCGGCTCGGCGCGCCCGTCGTCGTCGTGCCCGGCCACGAAGAGGCCTTCAAGGTGACCCGCCCCCTCGACCTCGTCCTCGCCGAGGCCGTACTCGCCCGCAGGAGGGCCAACGATGGCTTCTGATCTCCCCGTGCTGCCGCGCACCGGCATCGGCACCGACGTCCACGCCTTCGAGGAGGGCCGCGAACTCTGGTGCGCGGGCCTCCTCTGGGAGGGCGAGGAATACGGTCTCGCCGGGCACTCCGACGGCGACGTCGCCGCCCACGCCGCCTGCGACGCGCTCTTCTCCGCCGCCGGCATCGGCGACCTCGGCGCCCACTTCGGCACCTCGCGCCCCGAGTACTCCGGCGCCTCCGGCGTCACCCTCCTCGCGGAGGCCGCCCGGATCGTCCGCGCCGAGGGGTACGAGATCGGCAACATCGCCGTCCAGGTCATCGGGGTCCGCCCCAAGGTCGGCAAGCGGCGTGCCGAGGCCCAGAAGGCGCTGAGCGAGGCGGCCGGCGCACCGGTCTCCGTCTCGGGCACCACGACGGACGGGCTCGGTCTGACGGGCCGCGCCGAGGGCCTCGCGGCGCTGGCGACGGCCCTCGTGTACCCGGTGGCGCGCGCGTAACCACGCTCAAGCGCGCGCGCAACAAGCGCTCTGGCGCGCGCGTGACCACTTCGAGCGCGACCTCGTCACGTTCGACCCGCGACCGTCGTCACGTTCCGGCGCGACGGTCATCACGTTCACCGGTACCGGCATCCGCCGGTACCGGTGAAAAACGTCATCGGAGACGGCGAACAGGTATCGGGGCACTACCACACGCCCACTACCCTGGAGTGGTGACTATTCGCCTGTACGACACCAGCGCCCGGCAGATCCGTGACTTCACCCCGCTCACGCCGGGCCAGGTCTCGATCTACCTCTGTGGTGCCACCGTCCAGGCGGCCCCGCACATCGGGCACATCCGGTCGGGGCTGAACTTCGACATCATGCGCCGCTGGTTCGCGTACCGCGGCTACGACGTCACGTTCATCCGCAACGTCACCGACATCGACGACAAGATCATCGCCAAGGGCGTGGACCAGGGCCGCCCCTGGTGGTCCATCGGCTACGAGAACGAGCGCGCGTTCAACTCGGGCTACGACGCCCTCAGTTGCCTGCCGCCCACCTACGAGCCCCGCGCCACCGGGCACGTCCCCGAGATGATCGAGATGATGCGCGGCCTCATCGAGCGCGGTCACGCGTACGAGGCCGACGGCAGCGTCTACTTCGACGTGCGCTCCTTCCCCGGCTACCTGGAGCTGTCCAACCAGGACATCGACGACCTGCGCCAGCCCGCCGAGGACGGCATCACCGGCAAGCGCGACCCGCGCGACTTCGCGATGTGGAAGGCGACCAAGCCGGGCGAGCCCGACTGGGAGACGCCCTGGGGCCGCGGCCGCCCCGGCTGGCACCTGGAGTGCTCGGCCATGGCCCACAAGTACCTGGGCTCCGCCTTCGACATCCACGGCGGCGGCCTCGACCTGATCTTCCCGCACCACGAGAACGAGATCGCCCAGGCCAAAGCCTTCGGCGACGCGTTCGCGCAGTACTGGGTGCACAACGCCTGGGTCACCATGAGCGGCGAGAAGATGTCGAAGTCGCTCGGCAACAGCGTGCTGGTGTCCGAGATGGTGAAGAAGTGGCGCCCCATCGTGCTGCGCTACTACCTCGGCACCCCGCACTACCGGTCGATGATCGAGTACAGCGAGGAGGCCCTGCGCGAGGCCGAGTCGGCGTTCGCCCGGATCGAGGGCTTCGTCCAGCGCGCCACCGAGAAGGCCGGGAAGGACGTCGCCCCCGCCGCCGAGGTGCCGCCGGCCTTCGCCGAGGCCATGGACGACGACCTGGGCGTGCCGCACGCGCTCGCGATCATCCACACCACCGTCCGCCAGGGCAACAGCGCCCTCGCCGCGGACGACAAGGACGAGGCCATCGCACGCCTCGCCGAGGTCCGTGCCATGCTCGGCGTCCTCGGCCTGGACCCGCTCGACCCGCACTGGGCCGAGGAGACCGGTGGCGGCGAAGAGCTCCACGGCGCCGTCGACACCCTCGTACGGCTCGTGCTCCAGCAGCGCGAATCGGCGCGTGAGCGCAAGGACTGGGCGACCGCGGACGCGATCCGCGACCAGCTCAACCAGTCCGGCCTCGCCATCGAGGACAGCCCCGACGGCCCCCGCTGGACGCTGGGCAACCGTTAGAAGACGTGCCGCTCGGGCCTCCGGGCGGCACACTTCAGTTACAGACCTATGTACGCAACACCGAGGATTAGGTAGTCATGGCCGGGAACAGCCAGCGCAGGAACCGTCGCACGTCCAACAAGAAGGGTGCGACGATCGGCAGCGGTGGCCAGCGGCGCAAGGGCCTCGAAGGCAAGGGCCCGACGCCCAAGGCCACCGACCGCAAGGGCCACAAGGCGTTCCGCGTCAACAACGCGATGGCCCGGAACGTGGCCAAGCGCAAGCCCGTCGTCCGCCGCGGCGGCAAGGGCCAGTCCGAGATGGTCGTCGGCCGCAACCCCGTCTTCGAGGCGCTGCGCGACGGCGTGCCCGCCTCGACCCTGTACGTGCAGCAGTTCATCGACAACGACGAGCGCGTGCGCGAGGCCCTGAACCTCGCCACCGGCCGCGGCAACATCAACATCATGGAGGCGCCGCGCCCCGAGCTCGACCGGATGACGAACGGCCTGAACCACCAGGGCCTCGTCCTCCAGGTCCCGCCGTACGAGTACGCGCACCCCGAGGACCTCGTCACGGCCGCGTTCGACGACCACGACGACCCGCTGATCGTCGCCCTCGACGGCATCACCGACCCGCGCAACCTCGGCGCCGTCGTCCGCTCCGTCTCCGCCTTCGGCGGCCACGGAGTCGTCGTCCCCGAGCGGCGCGCCGCCGGCATGACCGCCGGTGCCTGGAAGACCTCGGCCGGCACCGCCGCCCGTACCCCGGTCGCCCGCGCCACCAACCTGACGCGCTGCCTGGAGCAGTACCAGAAGGCCGGTGTCACGGTCGTCGGCCTCGCCGCCGACGGTGACCGCGACGTGCACGAGCTGGAGGAGCTGGGCGGTCCGGTCGTCATCGTCGTCGGCTCCGAGGGCAAGGGCCTGTCCCGCCTCGTCGGCGAGACCTGCGACTTCCTCGTCCGCATCCCGATGCCGGGTGGCGCCGAGTCGTTGAACGCCGGTGTCGCCGCCGGTGTCGTGCTCTACGAGGCGGCCCGCCGCCGGATGGCCCGCTGACACCGCGCCTGTAGTACTTTCCGGCCCCGGCCGTGGCGTGATCTTGACGGGTCTCGGACATTTGCGAGCTGTCAAGGCAGTGTCCTAAACCCAGATCACTCGGTTAGATGAGTGTGGACACCAGAACGCCCCGGCCGGGGTTCGACGATCAGCCCGCGTTGAGCATGGTCAAGGTGGATTCCGATCCCGCCCAGGTGATCGTGAACCACGCCAGCTTCCGTGTGCGGCTCGCGCCTGCCCCGCAGCCGAAGATCGGCGCCGGCGCCCGCACCGCAGCCCTGTCCGGGGCCGCGGCAGGCGCGGGCGGACCGCGCCGTCGTCCCGTCGTATGGACCGGAAAGTCCTCGCCGGGCGCGACCGGCCTCCTCCAGGCCGTACGCGAGTCCTCCGTCTCCACGCTCGACCCGGCGGTCGGCCACGGCGGTCGTGGCGGCGGTCTCGGCCATGGGGGCCACGCGGGTCTGGACGCGGGCGCCACCCAGGCCATGCCGCGCGTCGACGACACCATGCCCACCCCCGTGGTGACCGCCGACTCCGGCCCCCTGCTGCCGCCGATGCGCCGCGCCGAGGGTGCGTACGACGAGCTGTACGAGCTCCGGCCCGAGACGGACGGACCGGGATCGTACGAGGCGGAGACGGCGGAAGGCCGGCGCGCGCAGCGCCACGGGCAGGACACCGTCCGGCACGCCTACTACCCCGGCCGCCGGATGAACCTCGGCGTCGTCCTCCTCCCGCTCCGCGTCTTCCTCGGCTTCATCTCCATCTACGCGGGCATGGGCAAGCTCTGCGACCCCGTCTACTTCGACGGCGGCGAGCGCGGCTCCATGGTGAAGTGGCTCAACTCCCTGCACCCCTGGGCCCTCGCCGAACCCCTCCGCGACTTCGCCCTCCAGCACCCGGTCGGCGCCGGACTCACCGTCGCCTTCCTCCAGGTCGTCGTCGGCGTCCTGACCGTCCTCGGACTCTGGCAGCGCGTCGCAGCCGTCGTCGGCGCCCTGCTCTCCGCCGCGCTCCTCCTCACGGTCAGCTGGAAGACCGTCCCGGTCTACGACTCCGCCGACATCATCTTCCTGGCCGCCTGGTCGCCGCTGATCATCGCCGGCGCCCCCGTGTACTCGATCGACGGCCGCCTCGCCGGAGAGGCCTGGCGCACCCTCGGCCCGCGCGCCGACCTGTGGGACCTGCGCCGGCGCGTCACGCGCCGCAGCACCCTCGTCGCCGCGGTCGTCGTCGGCCTCACCCTCCTCATCGGCTCCGTCCTCGGCGGCGCCGTCCGCTCCACCGAGATGGTCACCGTCCCGGGCCCCAACGACGACCCGATCAACCACCTCCCGGGCCGTCCGCTCCCCACCGAGCCGAAGCGCGGTACCCCCTCCAAGGCCTCGTCCACCGCGCCCAAGCCCGCCGCGACGAGCGAGGCCCCGGCGGAGCGCGAGGAGACGCAGGAGGCGAGCCGGCCCACCGAGACCACCCGCGAGGCCACCCGGACGCAGGAGCAGCGCCCGACGGCCACGCAGGGCACCGGCACCGGCGGCAGCAGCAGCCGTACGCCCACGCGGTCCGACCCGGAGCCCCCGCCGTCCACCAGCGACACCCCGACCAGCACGGGCGGCACGTCGAGCGGCGGCTCCGGCGGCGGTTCGACCGGCTCGACGGGCACGCCGTCGGAGAGCAGCTCGACGTCGGGCGGGGCGAGGAACCCGATCGGCGGGCTGCTGGGCTGAGGCCTCCGTCCGTACGGAGTCCGTACGGACAGGGAAAGGGCGGCACCCGCGAGAACGCGGGTGCCGCCCTTTCGCGTACGTGGCCTTCCGCGTACGTATCCACGTACGTGGCCTTCCGCGTACGTGGATACGTACGTACCGGCCGGGGTGTCTGGTCAGCCCCTCTGGGCGGCGAGTTCCTTCGCGGCCTCGGTGAGGTCCTTCGCGGTGTCGATGGCCCGCCAGTACGCCCCCTGGGGCAGCGGGAAGCCCGCCAGACGCCGCTCACGGGCGAGCCGGGGGAAGGTGGTGCGCTCGTGGTCGCCCAGGTCCGGGAGGAGCTCCGTGAAGGCCGCGGAGAAGACGTACACGCCCGCGTTGATGAGGAACGGCGACGGCGGCGACTCGATGAAGTCGGTGATGTGCCCGAAGGTGTCGGTCTCGACGGCGCCCCACGGGATCCGGGGACGGGCCAGGGCGAGGGTGGCGAGGGCGTCGCGCTCGGCGTGGAAGGCGGCCATCTCGCGCAGCGAGAAACGCGTCCAGATGTCGCCGTTGGTGGCGTACCAGGGCTGGTCCGGCGCAGGCAGGTGCGCGGCGGCGTACTTCAGGCCTCCGCCGCGGCCCAGGGGCTCGGTCTCGACGACCGTCGTCACCTTGAGGGGGAGGTCGGCGCCTTCGAGCCACTCCTGGAGCACCTCGGCGAGATGGCCGCAGGAGACGACGGCGTCGGTCACGCCCTCGGCGGCGAGCCAGGAAAGCTGATGGCCGATGATCGGGGTCCCGGTGCCCGGGATCTCGACCATCGGCTTGGGGCGGTCGTCGGTGTACGGGCGGAGCCGTGAGCCCTGGCCGCCCGCCAGGACCACGGCCTGCGTCGGAGAGGTGTGCATACGGGGAACGATAGGCGCCCCGTACGCCCGGCGGCCGGACGCGCGACGGCGCTCAGCGTCGGCCCTCAGCTCGCGCGCATCACGCCGGTCGCGTACGAGGTGTCGCAGACCGGTCGCGAGAACGACTGGGCGCGGGAGGGGCCGTACTGCTCGACGGCGGCGCGGCCGAGGGAACGGGCGATGGAGATGCAGTGCTTGGCGAGCGAGGGACGGTTCTCCACCTCGCGCTGGAGGTGGGTGAGGGCGACCCCGGGGTCCTTCTCCTGGAGCTCGGCGAGGAGCTGGTCGCGCAGAATGTCCTGCGGGGCACGGGACTTGGCCCGGACGGAGACCTTGGAGGAGGACGCCGTCAGCTGGGTCCCGGAGTCCTCGCCGGCCCACGGAACGGCGGACACCGCGAGCGTTCCCGAGAGCACCAGGACGACGGGCAGGACGAGGGCGAGAGAGCGGCCGATTCGGCGGGCAGTAGGCGTCACGCAGGCGAGCGTAGCGGCCGGTAGTGATATGGCGACATTTAGTCACTCTCGCGGGGGATGGTTCGAAGCGGCTTTTCGAATCCCGTGTTGACGCGGGGAGTGGGGGCGGACCCGGAATGCCGGGGTTTTCGCCGGTAAACCCCCAGTGAGCCCCTTGGAGAAGACGAACGGCCCCGCATCTGCAAGAGAGCAAGAGATGCGGGGCCGTTCGGTCGGCTTGGTGCCTGCTGGGATCAGTCGCTGAGGCGGGCGCCGGTGGACGTCGAGAAGACGTGGAGCTCGGCGGCGCGCGGGACGACGTGCAGCGTGGTGCCCTTGGAGGGGACGTCACGGCCGCCGACGCGGACGACCAGGTCCTTGTCCTCGCCGCCGACGCGGGTGGAGCCGTACACGAAGCCGTCGGAGCCGAGCTCCTCGACGACGTTGACGGTGACGGCCAGGCCGTCCTTGCCGGTGGGGCCCTGCACGTCGAAGTGCTCGGGGCGGACGCCGACGGTGACGGTGGTGTCGCCGTTGGCGGAGGCGGCGGCGATGGCGTCGCGGGAGACCGGGACGACGCTGTTGCCGAACTTCACGCCGCCGTCGGTGATCGGGACCTCGACCAGGTTCATCGCCGGGGAGCCGATGAAGCCGGCGACGAAGAGGTTGGCGGGCTTGTCGTACATGTTGCGCGGCGAGTCGACCTGCTGGAGAAGCCCGTCCTTGAGGACGGCGACGCGGTCGCCCATGGTGAGGGCCTCGGTCTGGTCGTGGGTGACGTAGACCGTGGTGATGCCGAGACGGCGCTGGAGGCCCGCGATCTGCGTACGGGTCGAGACGCGGAGCTTGGCGTCGAGGTTCGACAGCGGCTCGTCCATGAGGAAGACCTGCGGCTCACGCACGATGGCGCGACCCATGGCGACACGCTGACGCTGACCGCCGGAGAGCGCCTTCGGCTTGCGGTCGAGGTACTCGGTGAGGTCCAGGATCTTCGCGGCCTCTTCGACCTTGGTGCGGATCTCGGACTTGTTGACACCGGCGATCTTGAGCGCGAAGCCCATGTTGTCGGCGACGCTCATGTGCGGGTACAGCGCGTAGTTCTGGAACACCATCGCGATGTCCCGGTCCTTGGGCGGCAGGTGCGTGACGTCGCGGTCACCGATGCGGATGGAGCCGGCGTTGACGTCCTCGAGACCCGCGAGCATGCGCAGGGAGGTCGACTTGCCACAGCCGGAGGGCCCGACGAGAACGAGGAACTCGCCGTCGGCGATCTCGATGTCGAGCTGGTCGACGGAGGGCTTGGTGGCACCGGGGTACACCCGGGTCGCCTTGTCGAAAGTGACGGAAGCCATGGTGATGTGTCCCTTCACCGGCAGGAACGTGCCGGACGATCCGAGTAAAGGAAGGATTGAGGTCTAGTCCACCTGGGTGAACTGCACGTGACGCTACCTGCCGCCGCCGGATCTGTCAGCAGTCCGGCCCCGGTGAGATTTCCGACCGCCGCCGGGAAGAGGTTGGTTACACTGCACTCGCTGCCTCCTTAGCTCAGCTGGCCAGAGCACCGCTCTTGTAAAGCGGGGGTCGTCGGTTCGAACCCGACAGGGGGCTCCAGGTAGGACATGTCAAAGACCCCCAACCGATCTTGGTTGGGGGTCTTTGACATCTACGGGTGACATCAACGGCTGCGGTCAGCCGCGGTCGGGGCGGGGCCCGGGGCGCTTTCGCTTGAGCAGCCGGTCCATGTGGCTGATGGCCTCGCGCTGGGTGTCCTGGACGACGTGGGTGTAGACGTCCATGGTCAGGCTGATCTGGCTGTGACCGAGGATCTCCATCACGACGCGGGGCGCCACGCCGGCGGCGGTGAGGAGCGTCGCGCAGCCGTGCCGGGTGTCGTGGAGGCGGATCAGCCGGAGGCCGGCCGTCTCGCTGACGCGGACGAAGGAGCGGTGGACGTTGCGGGGCTCGACGGGGCGGCCGGTGCGGGTGGCGAAGACGTAGCCCCCGGGCGACCACTCGGTTCCGGCAGCTGCGTACGTCGCCCTCTGCCGCAGCCGGTGCCAGCGCAGGGGAGCGAGGCACATGGCCGGGAGCGGGATCGCGCGGGAGCGACGTCCCTTGGTCTCGTCGTTGTAGAGGACCCCGCGACGACGCTGGACCTGTTGGCGGACCAGGAGGACGCGGTTCTCCAGGTCGATGTCGTTCCAGCGCAGTCCGACGAGCTCACCCCGGCGGAGCCCCATCGCGATGGCCAGCACGAAGGCGGCGTACAGCGGGTCTCGGCGGGAGGCGGCGAGGAAGTCGAGCGTCTCGTCGAGGGACCACGGGCTGAGGTCGCGTACGGCGGCCCTGGGCGGTTCCACGAGCTTGGCGACGTTCCGGACGATCAGCTCCTCCCGGCAGGCGGCGGAGAGGGCCGTACGCAGCACGCGGTGGGATTCCTTGGCGGTGGCGGCGGTCGTCTTCTTCTCCAGCTGGAGCAGGAAACGCCGAACGTCGGGAACGCTGAGGGACTCCAGCCGCTTCGTACCGAGCATGGGGGAGAGGTAGAGGCGGACGTGCGCCTCGTACTTGTCGTACGTGCTGAGCTTGCGGCGGGGCTGCACGACGTTGTCGAGCCAGTACGCCAGCCACTCGGAGAGCTTCGCCGAGCGGGTCGGCACGGGGGTGCCGCTCGCGACCTTGTCGAGGAGCGCGCGGCGTTTGGCGTCGCACTCGGCCCAGGTCTTGCCGTACGCGAACTTGCGGGCGCGGGTGCCGTCGGGCTGGAGGACATAGACGGCGGCCTGGAAACGGCCGTCCTTGCGCTGGGTGATGGTGCCAGCGCCGTTCGGGTTGCGCTTGCGCTTGGCGGGCATCAGGCGGCCTCTCGGATTTCGTGGGTGATGAAGTTCCGTACGGCGTCGACGGGTACGCGGCGGGCGCGGCCGACGGTGATCGAGGTGAGGCGGCGCGAGCGGATGAGGTCGTAGACGGTGGAGCGTCCGAGCTTGAGCCGGGCCATGACCTCGGGCACGGTCAGCAGTTCGTCGGTGGGGAGGGTGGCGGTGGTCATGCTGCGGCTCCTTCCGGTACTTCCAGGGCTTCCAGGGCGAGTTGGTCGCGCAGGACTTCGCGGGCGGTCTGGCGGTTGAGCTGGATTCCGCGCGAGATGGTCGCGGCGAGGGCGGCCTCGCCGGGGGTGTGGCCGTGTCCGGCGTACTGCCAGGAGGCGAGGACGAGGACGGTGTCCGGGTCGGTGTCCACGTGTTCCTGGGCGGCGCGGTAGTCGGCGCGGATCTGGCGGAGGGCCCCGAGGGTGGTCGAGTACCGGCGAGACTTGGTGGAGAAGTGGCCACGGAAGCCGAGCATGTGGGCCCAGGCGGTGAGCTTGCGGTCCGGGTAGAGCGGGGCCAGGTCGAGGCAGGCCTCGATCAGGCGGCGGGGGTGGTCGGCCACGTCCAGGAGGTCGAGCACCTCCCGGTTGCCAATCCGCCGGTCGAGGCTGCCCGTGGTCTCGGCGGCCTTGGTGGCGTACTTCGCGACGTACGCGGCGACGGCCTGTTCGGTGATGTCGGAGCCGTCACCGAATGCTTTGACCGGACGGATGTCGAGCTGGCGGCCCCACTGGAATCGTCGGCGCGGCTGGTCTCCGGCGGCCGGAACGGTGATGGTCGTGTACGCGTGGACGGCGGCGGCGCGGATCGCGTCGTCGAGGAGCCGCACAGTGGCCCACGAGGGTGGGGTGGTGCCGGGCCCGTCCGGTCCGTCGAGCCGGATCACGGCGTGGAAGTGGATGGCGCCGCGCTTCTGGAACTCGGCGACCTTCCCGTACGAGACCCGTAACGCGTCCTTCAGCTCGCGCTGGGTGAGCCCGGCGCGGGCGGCGAGCTCACGGCGCAGACGGTTAGTGAAGCGCTGCCAGAGCTGTCCGGCGTGGTTGTTGAAGAGGACGGCTCCGGCGTAGTCGTACGAGTCGGGGTCTAGCGCCGTCCCCAGGGCGGGGTCGTTCTCCGGGTGGCGGGTGCCGCAGCGGCAGGCGCCGCGGTCGGGCCGGTTGTGCACGGGGCCGAAGGACGGGGCGGTGAGGGTGGCGAAGACTCGGGGGTGGTCGCGGACGGTCAGGGGAATGGCCTTGGACTCATCGCCCGCCAGGCCCGCACGGATCAGGTGGTAGGTGTCCCCGGCGTACGTGTGGGCGCAGGAGGGGCAGCGGGAGGCGCGGCGGTTGCCGCAGGCGACGCGGAGACGGCCGCCGGGCTCGGCCTCCGTGGAGTATCGGCGGAGGGTCTCGCCGGACGTGCGGTCCTTGGCGAGGGACCAGCCGGTCAGGTGGATGGGATCGGAGCAGCCACCGGTGCGGTGCACCTGGTCCCGCCAGCGGTCGAAGTCGGGGGCGGCGGCGACTCGGAGAACGTCCTGGAGCGTGGCCGGGTCCAGGCCCGCCGTGGTGGCGGCGGTGCGCTGATCCATGATGGGTGTTCCTTCCGGTTGAGAGATCGGCGAGGGGTACGGCTCCCGGGCGGCGGATGCTTGGCGGTATCGAGGCCGCCCGGGGGCCGGTCAGCGCCGCTTGGCCGAGGACGCGATCAGCGAACGGACGACGACGGCGCAGACGGCGACCGATGCGGCGGTGACGGCGGTCGCGAGGAGCATCGAGACCAGGACCGTTCCGACGACCAGGACGACGGCGGTGCCGGCGCCGATGACGGCGAGCGCGGTGCCGGGGGTGATCTGGACGGTGGGCCGCTGGGCAACCGGAGCCGGGTACGACTGCATGGGCTCAACGGCGGTCGGCTGGAGGACGGCAGACGGCTGGACGACGGCGGGCGGGGTGACGAGACCGGTCGGCGTCGGCATGGTCGGGATCTTGGGTCGGAGCATGGAGTGGTTCTCCCTTCCGGGTCAGGTCACTTGGAGATCGCGGTGTCGATGACGGGGGCCAGCAGGCTGTCGGCGAGGAGGAAGCCGCCGAGGAGGAGCACGGCGACGAGCCACCAGGGCGGGCGGATGAGCTTGATGCCGAGGGTGCCGACGACGATCAGGGCAAGCCAGAGCGGGACGTCCACGAGGAGCTTCCGTTCAGTCGGAGATGCGGCAGCGGTGGGTACGGGCCGCGAGCTGGGCGGCGGAGGAACTGGAGTAGTCGGAGGACCAGCCGCAGCGGTCGGAGGTGCAGACGGCGGCGTACTTGGTGCGGCCGTGGCGGTCGCGGTGGCTACCGATCTGCACGGGACCGATGCGCATGACGGAGTGGAAGTGGTCGCGAGGGGACATGGCGTTCTCCGTTCTGATCAGGCGAGTTGGGCAGCGATGGCGTCGGCCATGGGTGCGGGGACGCCGAGGCGGACGCGCAGGGTGTCGGTGTCGATGGACTGGCCGGTCCGGGTGCGGTGATCGGCCGCGAGCTTGCGGGCGTGCTCGACCAGGGCGGCCGGGACTGGCACGGCGGGTGCGGTCGTCGGCACGGGCGGGGTCGGCTCCAGCTCGGCGGCGGCATCGGACTCGGGGACGCGTTCCGGATCGACCGACGTCTCTCCGATCGGCTCCGGCTCGACCACGGGGTGGGTCTCCGAGGCCGGCGGTGCCGGGGAGTGGGCGAGGAGCGTGCCACCGAGGAAGGCGACCGCGGGCCACCCGGCGATGCCGAAGCGCAGCCAGCCGGGTGGATGGGCGAGGTCGAGGAACCCGGCGGTGGCGACGTTCGCACCGAGCGAGGCGAACAGGGAGACCAGGAACCAGCACCAGGCGAGCCGGGACGAGCCGTCCGAGCGGAGGCGGCGCCAGGCGGCGACCAGGAGTAGGTCGACGGAGACGGGGTAGGCCCACGCCTTCCAGCCGGTCTGCCCGGCAGCGGCAGCCAGGTCGTGCAGGTGGGCGAAGGACAGCGCACCGGCGATCAGGGCTTGGACCAGCACGGCGTCGACGCGGAGCTTGCTGGTCATGTCGGCACCTCCTTTGCGGGCGTTCTGGGCATGGCGGGGTAGGGACGTGGCGCGTGAAGCGGTCGCGCCGACCGGGTGAGGTGGGGAGGGTCAGGCGGTAGCCGGGGACTCGGCGGACGCCGGGGCCGGAACCTTGACCGGGTGCACGGGCGGCTCGACGGCGGGCCGGAAGGCGGCGAGGCCGGGCAGGTCCGGGACGAGGTGCGCGTACTTGTTGCAGGCGTTGACGGCCGTACGGAGCGAGGTGTGCGGCGTACGAATGCGGGCCCAGCCGCCAGAGGCGTCGCCGGTGATCGCGAGGCCGGGCGAGTCGACGGGGATCTGGACGGTGGCGAGGACGGCGTCCGGCGCGATGTCGCCGAAGGCCATGTTGGCGCTGGTCTCGTCGTTGACGCGGTGGGCGGTACGGACGCTGAGCTGAGCGCGGAGCATGGTGATGCCCTTGCCGAGTTCGGAGCCGAAGCGCTGCCCGCAGATCTCCAGATAGATGCCGGCGGCGCGACCGAGCTGGGCGAGCCGAGCGAGTGAGGTGATGATCCGGTCTCGCCGCTTCTCTTCCTCCTTCGTGGCGAAGAGGGCGAGTTCGGCGACCTCGTCGACGAGGAGGACGACGGGAACGGGACGGAGGTGGTCGGGCAGGTCCCAGATGTCGGCGGCGATGTCGGCGTCCGGGGTGTCGGCGGTGATGCGCTGTTCTGCGCGGATGAGTTGGTAGACGCCTTCCATGTGCGCGATGAGGGCGTCGAGGAGATCGGCGGCGGTGTCGGGGTTGTCGGCGAGGGCGGAGAAGCGACGGGCCAGAGGGAACAGCTCGACCCCTTGCTTGCAGTCGATCCCGATCAAGGCCACTTCCTGGGCGGCGAGTTCGGCAACCAGGTTCCGCTGGTAGACGGACTTCCCGGACTTGGTGGCTCCGATCGTGAGGGCGTGCGGGGTGGTGCGGTAGTCGCGGTAATGAACGGCGCCGTCCTCGCGCAGAGCGACCGGCAAGCGCATGGTCGAGCGCTCGACGCCGACGGGCATCTGAACCCGCTTGAGCACGTCGTAACCCGTCATCCGCAGTTCGACCACGCCGGAGCGGATCTCCCGCGAGGCCACGCCGTGCATGCCGAACGAGTGCCGCAGCCGGTCGCACGAGGCAGCCACGTCGAAGGCGTCCTGTCCGGGCCGGAGCCCCAGCCGTAAGACGAGGCCGGTCCGGGTGGGCCGAAGCCGCAGGATGCGCGGCGCCCGGGGCTCCGGCACGGGCCGGTTGGCCATCCGGGCGATGGCGAGACGCCACCGGGGCGGAGGAACGGTCAGGCCGCAGGCGTCCATGACCGAGGAGTACCGACCCAGAACCCGAAGGGTGGCGAGCACGACCCCAAAGGACAGCCAGTACCAGCCGGGCCGCCGCCACCGCAGAAGACCGGCGAAGGCGACGACGGCCACCACGGCGGAGACGATCAACCACTCCATGATCAGGCAGCCTTCGGGGTCGCCGCGCTGCCGACGAGCGAGGTGACCGCGACGGCGCGAAAGGCGATTCCGTGCCGACGCTGCCCGTTGAACTCGTTCTCCCAGGGCCGGGCGATGAGGCCGGTGACCGCGACCGGGGTGCCCATGACGAGGTCGGCGGAGACGCCGGTCTCCGGGACGGTGACGGTCAGGATCTCGACCTCGCCGTTCGCGGCGAACATGACGTCCACGGTCGACAGCGCGGCGCCGGTCTCGGCGTCCATGGCGCGCTCGCCGGTGCGGCGGTCCTTCACCTTGGGCTGTGGGGGCTGGGCGACCATCACGGAGGCCGCGGAGGTGTCGACGGGGATCTGACGCACAGAGATCACTCCTGTAGAAGTGCTGGACTCCGTCACTCATGTATATGAGTGACATGAAGAAGAGTGCCTGACTCCTATACATGAGTCAACCCGCCCGGACGAAGAAGTCCGAGCGGGCTGAGGAGAGTTGACCACGCGTCAGTCGGAGGCAGGGATCCGATACTCGAAAACGAACTGGTCAGCAGCCATGAGGGTGTCGCAGACCTCGACCACGCGACCGGTCTTGGTGACGGCGTTCCGCAGCAGGTGAACGACGGGGGCCCCGGGGCTCAGCGCGAGTTCGGAGGCTTCAGCCTTGGCGGCCGGCCGAGCCTGCAACGTCTCGACGAACTCGGTGAAGACGTGCCCGTCGTCCTCCAGGCGGGCGTAGATCCCCCCGGGCCCGGGGTTCTCGGAGAAGAGCTGAGGGATGTCCTTGACCACGTCCCACGGGAGGTAGGAGGAGGCCGTCTCGACGGGAACGCCGTTGCGGAAGTACAGACGCCGCCGCGCGAGCACCTGCGTACCGGCGTCGACGCCCAGCCGCTCGGCAATGTCCTGCGGCGCTTCCATCGGCCCGATGTAGAGGACGCTCACCTTGGCGGTGGCACCGGACTGGGCAGACTCGGCGAGGTAGGCAGCCTTCCCACCCCGGCGGTGCGAGGCCCGGAACCGATCCGAGGAACGCAGCCGCACGGGCGGCCGGTCCTTCACGATCGACCCCTTACCGTGCCGCGTCTCCACGAGCCCACTCGCACGAACCTCGACCATCGCCTTACGGATGGTCCCGCCGGCAACGCCGTACCGCTCGACGAGCTCGGACTCACTCGGCACCAGGTCGCCAGGCTTGAGAACCCCAGCCTGGATCTGCCGAACAATCTCCTCGGCGATCTGGACGTACCGAGGTACGGACCGACCACCTCCTACTGGAGTTCCCACAGTCTTTTCCACTCTCCTATGCTCCTGTACATGAGTAACAGCGCCCGAGAGACGACGTCAACGCCACTGCACTCCGTGTCCGTCGCGGGCGCGGTCGTACGCGAAGACGGCCGACTCCTGGCGATCCGCCGCGCGGACAACGGCACCTGGGAACTCCCGGGCGGAGTCCTCGAACTCGCGGAGGCCCCCGAAGAGGGTGTGGCCCGCGAGGTCTGGGAGGAGACGGGCATCCGGGTAGAGGTCGAGGAACTGACCGGCGTCTACAAGAACACGACCCGAGGCATCGTGGCGCTGGTCTTCCGCTGCAAGCCCGCAGGCGGCGAGGAACGAACCTCCGCCGAGTCGACTGCGGTCGCATGGCTCACCCCGGAAGAGATCACCGAGCGCATGGCAGAGGTCTACGCGATCCGTCTCCACGACGCTCTGGACGGAGCGGGCCCCCACGTGCGCAGCCACGACGGCCGGCAGCTGATCAGGCAGCAGTGACCATGCAACCGGCGCGACGGATGTCCCGCGAGGAAGCGATCCTCCTCGTTCAGCGCCTGATGAGTCCTGAGACGTCCGAGGAGGAGTCTTCCGAGATCCTTGTCGCCATCGAACGGGGCCTGGCCTGCCCGCACATCAGTGACTACGTCTTCTGGGACCTTGACCCAGAGCCGACACCCGAGAAGGTCGTCGACAAGGCTCTGGCCTACAAGTCGATCGCTCTCTGAGGACAGCGCGGTAAGACTTTCCCTACTTCATCAAGGCACCCGCCGCGCACGGCGCGGCGCGTGCGGCCCGTCGTCCGGGCCGCCGCTCCTGTCTGCGCCCCGCTCCGGCCCGGCCGCCGTCCGCACGCCTGACAGCTTGGGTTGATGGGCAGCATAAGCAGGGCTTCAGGCACGGCAACCGTCACATGGCATGCGTAGCCACGAGCGCTGCCGACTGCGGCCAAGACGGGCGACCAAAAGACTGCCAGCGGCGAGGGAGGGGTGGCCTCTTGCGCATGGCCGGCCGACTACCGGGCCTGAGGAGGGCGAGGCGCCGTACCCCCGCCGTCACAGATGACGGGAGCGTGAGGCGACCGCACCACCGGGAAGGGGCGGCGGGGAGCAGCTGCTGCCGCGAAGTGGCACAGGCCGGTGTGGTCGCTCCGCGTCGGTACGCATATCACGGTGGCTGATGAGCGTGCCGTCTGGACACCAGAGCCTGTGCCAGCTTCACGGCTGGTCGACGGCAGACGGGATGGGAGCCGGAGGGTCCGGCAGGCTGGCAGACCACAACCTCGAAGCGACTCTAACTCGTAGCTGCTTAGCTGATGCCTTGACCGTGCCGAATAGTGCCTGGTCAGAAGCCCGCTTCCCGGGACTGGCTAACATAGTCGTTGGTACCCAAGCGCATCACGGACTCCTCTCGCTTCCTGAGAAGGGCGTTAAACCAGTCCGGGATCAGAGCACCGTTCAGGCGAGTCTCCAGGATCCTGTCTTGGAGTTTTCTGCATTGACTCTCGCTTGGGGGCCTCTTGGTCTTGATTGATGAGTTCCATAGCTTGGCGGCCTCTGAATCCACTTCTTCCTTCAGTTTCGCACTTTGTGAATTCTTCTGCCATGCGTCGATGAGCTCCTTGAAGATCGGCACGAGAGGGGCGTAGATCCCCACGACTGCTTCGAGGAGTGCAAGTCGAGCCAGAACGGCCGAACAGGTTGCGACTGCAAGAAGACCCACTCCAAGCCAGAGAGTTAGCGCGGCCCAGGCTCGATGAGTTGCGATTCCCCAGCCAAGATTTGCCCTCTGGCAGATCAGTACGTCGAGGGGTCGCGCGACCGGCGAATTCAGACCGTACCAATCTTGCAGATTTCCCCCTTTGTGCCTAAGGGCGGCCCTGGCCACATCGGCAGCGCTCGGTTTGGTCAGCGTCGAGCTTCCCGGCCAAGGGATTCGAAATACATCAGTATCGAATCGCTCCTGAATGGCGGCGGCTGACTCGATCTTGCGCTTCTCTCGTGAGGATGAGGCGACGCTCAGGATCAGTAGAACGAAGCTGGCCGCAGCGCCCACCATAGGACGAAATGGATTCAGGATGAACGTTGAAACGGCGATGAGTGATCCAGCGGTCGCGATGATTGAAACTCGCACAAAATGAAGGACTTTAGCGTCTGAGTAGGTTCGCCGCTGGGCTGCTAGCAGACGCAGAGATGCATCTGAATTCTGGGCCTCCCAGATCGGAGGTGTAGTTGAGTTGCTCACTTCGGTCCTACACCACCGTCGGGAAGGACGCACCGAAGACCGCCTGATACTCCTGCGATGCCTCCGAGTCATTAACCGTCCACTTCTCGCAGGCGGTGAGTAGATGCGGCAGGGCCGACTTCATGGACCTCATGACGCTGAGGCGATCTGCTTCCGATCCGCATGGCGTGATTCGATTGACAAGGCCTGTCGGGTCATTCATGGACCGCAATTCGTTGTCGATCATCGTGCGGACCAGTGACAGCAGAGCGTAAGGGTATGTGAAGTCACCGGCGGTTCCCCCGTATTGGGCAGCGCGCATCTCAAGGTAGAAAGACGAGATTGGAACTGAGTTCTCATACTTCCACGCCTTCAGGAGGCGGGTTAGGCCCTTGACCTTCCCGCCATGCAGGCCATCGACGGTGCGGACATATTCAAGGTGCGCTTTCGGTGCCGCTTCTCTCCAAGAGTTACCCGGCCCGGGAATTAGGAAGACGTCTTGTTCGCTATGTCCCGTGCGGCAATAGAAGGCGGGTGTAATTTCGTACTGAGTTACCATCTGTCGAAAATCGATACACACAGTCGGACGGGAAACTCGAACGTCGTACGCTTCCCATAGCTCTCGCTTGAGTAGCTCCTTCATTGAATTTAGAAAGGATGCGGGGAGGGTGGTCTTTCTGTCTAGTGGGATGCGGGTGAAGTAGTCGACGTCGCTTTTCTGTGTAATCCCGGTCCCGTTGGAGAATGACCCACTCTGAAAGAAGCTTAGAACCCCGTACTCCCTGTCCAGGACCTCGTGGATGCGTGCTCGATATTTGGTAACCTCGTCGCGTTCCCACTGCTTGGGAGTTTTCGCCTTGAGGTATTCGGAAAAAGCCTCTGTGATGGTCTTTGTGAAAAGAGCCACTTATCCCCGCCCCTTCATGCTTCGCGCCCCCCTGGGCTGTGGAGGACATTATGCAGCGCGACGAGGTTTTGTGGAGGCATACGGCATCGCCAGCATCATCGGCCCTGTAGAAGTGCTGGCCACAGCCTCTGCCGCCGTCCGGGCATCAGCTGCAGCGGACGGGCAGGGCTGGGGCACCTCTGGGCCGTGCGAGGGAGCTCAGAGGGAGCTCAGGGGTGACCAGCCGCGACCAACAATGACTCGCTGCGAGGTGCCCCGGGAACGCGCAGGTCAGGGGTCCCCTCGCCTACTGGTTCACCCGGGGGTGGAGGTCAGGCAAGTTGGCGTATTTCCAATGAGCTCAGGGCAATTGGATCGTAGACACACGCGAGCTATGCAGCCCCGCGCCGCGGGAGCGAACTAAAGTGCACGGTCACACCTCGCTGATCCGCCACGCATCATCTGATGCGGGGAGTCAGAGCCAGAGGATCAGAGCGACGGCCACGATGAGCACGAGGAACGGAGCGGCGATGGCCTTACGGAGCTCACGTTCCCCCTTGCCGGGAAACATAGGATCATCGCCGGCATCAGTGAATGGAGTAAGCGCCCTGTCGTTGCCGGACAAGATATTTCCTGCATCTCGAATTAGCGCCGCGGCCGCCTTCGAATCACCGGTCTTCTCCAGCATCATATCCAGCTTCGACAGCATCTCGGGCGCGGAGACAGCAAGATGCCTCAGCTGCCGCTTGGTCGCTTCATCAACTCCCTCATTGTTGATGATCTTCTGATAGACGCGACCGTTGTTGGTTTGAATGTATTGATCAATCGCCTGGATTTCGGCCACGGCTCCCCTCCCCGCATGCGGTGTTGCTCACCAGTGAAGGCGTGTGATCCACCCGCAACTCGAAGGATGAGACACACTCGCCTTTTGTTTTAGACTGACCAAGCGGGCCGGCCAAAATGAGCGCGACCAAGACAGCGGCGACCGCCGAGACGGTGGCAACACCAATGCGGGCGAACGGGTTGAGCGCCTGCCCGAGGGTCTTCACAAGTGTTGGCCACTTATGCGTTACCCATAAGGCGAATGCGATACCGATGACAGCAAAGACGAGAACTCGGTCCCGAACGAAGGATGCAACATACTCATCGGACGAGAGTTCCAGCAGGTCGACGAAGAACCGGCCGACAGCCGGTATGGCCTCCGGGAACTTTTCACTAATGAGCTCTACGCTGAACAGAGCAAAAAGTGCGGCGAGAGTAACGCCGAGAACCCCTTGAGCGAGCCCAAGTAATGCCGCAGCGCTAATTGTTGGGAGTTTCACCGCTTACTGTTGCGGTAGTTGGTCTGCGAGACTGTTCCGTGGTTCGTCCCGATGACTTGCCCGCTGTTCTGTGCATTGATGTTGACGCCATCTGGGCTTGTGCTGCCGATGGAGTGAGAGTCAGCGACCGGGGAATCGCCGGGATGGGCGGCATCGGCAGGAGGCAGTTGATCGGGACCGCCATCACTGTTGGAGCGTGAGCGCGTCCACCGCACGGTGATGACGGCAGCGCCGAGCGCGAACGCTCCGCCGATGACGGCAGCGATGATCTCGGTCATCTATCTCCCCCTGGAGTCCATGAAGATCCGCAAAAGTCCATTTGATGGCGGGAGTGACGCTCAACGCTGATTGAGCACGGTGAGCATGGCCGAGCACCGCAAGAATCCGGCCATGCCTGGCCTGTTTTCGCAGTTGCGGAGCTCGCCACGTCAACTTTCGTCCCCCCCCCAGGACTATGAGTTTGGCACAACTGCCTTTGAAGCAAGGGTGTTCCAGTAACTTTCGACCTTTTCTCGTGCAGCACTGATCGATTGGTGCCTGGAACGACGGCGGCTGCCTGTGTGTGACATGAAGGCAGCAGCACAGCACCTGGCCGACCGGGTCAACCAAGTGAGACGGGCGCCTGGAAAGATGTTGCGCGGTAGGAGGCGACGCATCTGGCAGGCACCAGTGGCATGGCTTCTGTTGTACATGCCACCGCAGCAGGTCCATGAGACGTGGCCTGTTCGTGGACTGATGAGGCTCGACATGTCACGCGCAGGGCGCTGACCTGGGCGGACAGTGGAGATCGGCACGGCCTCCGGAGCCGTGGGCGGAGTTGGTGCAAGGAAGAAGGCCCCGGCGTAACCCGAGGCCATCTTTTTTGCCAGCTGAGGCAGCATCGCTACCCGAAGGCTGCTGCCGGCAGTTGAGGGTTGTCGTCTCCTCCAGGAGCGGAGGGCCGCGAGGTCGATAGGCGCTGGCCGCGGCTTGTTGCTACGCGGAGAGTGTCCCGTAGGGCTCCGACCAGGTTCGCGGACAGGTTTCGAAGGTCTTCCGGAGCCGTCTTCTCGTCGTTCAGGACTTCCAGCGCGCGAGTCACGAGGTCAGTCGCCAGGCCGAGCTGGGTCGCTTCGGTGGAGTCAGCCAGGCGGGACAGGTGGCTGCTGTCGTCGTCGGTGCTCAGGTAGCAGGGCTTCCCATCGGGGCCCGACCACGGGAGGAGGCGGAGCTCGCTGTGGGCTGTCATCCTTCCGTTCCCCTCTCTTCGGTCGTGTGGTGGGTGATGAAGAGTGCGTTGGCGCGGTCGCCAGGGAGCACCAGGCGGGCCGCCTCGACCACGCGGCCGGTGGTGTCGGATGAGACGCGAGTGATCGCGAGGACGGCCAGCATCGAGCCGATCCGGAGGATGGAGGCCTCTTCCTGGGTGGGAAGTCGGGCGGTGACCGTTTCTCGGGTTTCCGCCCACCCGGGTCGACAGCACGGCAGTTCGGCCGGCGCCAGGTCTTGCGGGACGTAGATGCGGGCCAGGCTGTGCGGCGACTCCCCCTGGTGAGTGAGGTAGAGGAGCTCTGTCAGTGGGGTGCGCGAGGGGACCTTGAGTAGGGGGATCAGGTCTCCGCGAGCTCGGAGGTTGGTGGTGCGGATCGTGACGTGGAGGTCTGTGTCCGGGGTGAGACAGCCTCCGGTGTACGTGAGTCTGCGGAGGGGGTGGCGGACGAAGTTGCCCTTGCCGTGGATCTTCTCGATCAGGCCCTCGGCCTGGAGAAGCGCGAGGGCGTTGCGCAGGGTTGGGGTGCTGACCTTGTACTGAGCGGCGAGTCTCGGTTCCGAGGGAAGGCGGGCGCCGGCCTTCAGGTGGCCGGTGGTGATCTGCGTTCGGAGGTCGTCGGCGATGGTGTGCCGGAAGGACGGCATGGGGTCAGTCACCACCTTCTGAGCACGCGTACGGCGATCAGGCGCGTACGGGTGTGCATCGTCAGGAGCTCGCCCGACTCGAAGAGGAGGCGCTTGGCGCCGCCGGGCAGTTGCCGGAGGTCAGCTACTCGGCACGGTTGGCCGCCGATCTGGATGACGTCGCCGCGCTGCACGGTGGCCGTGGTGATCTCGACCGGGGAGGCGAGTGCGCCGCCGGAGGGGAAGCTATTCATGAGGCGGCCTCCGGTGATGTGGTCGGGGAGTGGCAGGGGCAGATGCACGCCTCGTAGATGACGGGGATATCGATCGGTGCCGTCGTCGGGCACGAGTGCGCGCACTCGTGGTGGGTGCCGATATGGCATGAGCTGGACCGGTAAGGAGTGGCCGCCGACGATGGAACGCGCGTCATCCGTGGACCTCCGCCGGCGTGAAGCACGTGTGGGTGAGGAGGTGGTGCGGGACAGGTGTCGAGCGCTGTCGTGTGCGCTGCTCGCTGGCCAGGACGTACGGGCGGACGAGGGCCGTCTCCTCGCCCGGGAGGAAGTCCGTGCGGTCTTGGAGCTGCCGAAGGAGCAGCGTCAGTGCCTCGGACGGGTTGGGGTGGATGCGTACCGGGCGGGTGGGCTGTAAAGCGTCGTGGTGCCGGGGCTGTTGGGAGTACCGCTCTCTGGTGCGCGCGATGGCACGGCGGATACGGTTGAACACGCTGATCAGCTCCTATCGCTGATGGCCAGGTCCCCGGACATCGCCCGTCGCGGGGACCGCTTTGTTCACGGCGGCCCAGAGGGTTCGGCCGCCCAGGCTGGTGGCGAGGAGACCGAAGCGGTCCGCCTGTGCCACGACTTCCAGGGCCTCCCGCCATGTCTCGGCGGGGAGGGATTCCGGTACCTCCGCTTCGATGGACGTGTGTCTGGTGTGGTCGAGCACGCGTGTGGTGAGTCCGATGGCGGACAACCGGGCGGCGAGGGCCTCCGCGCTTACTTCTGGAGCAGGCACAGGGCAGCCTCCGTCACCGGCGATCACTTTCAGTGAAGCTAGTTAACTAGATTAGAGCTAGTGGACTAGATTTTCCATATGCCTGAGCAGCCGCCATACCTCCGCATCGCCGACGAACTGCGGCGGCGGATCGCGGAGCACGAGTGGACTCCTGGAGACCGGCTGCCCTCGCGGGCCCAGATCGGCCAGGAGTGCGGGGTGGGTGAGAACGTCGTTCGCCGGGCCCAGGAGCTGTTGATCTCGCAGGGGGTACTGGAGGGGCGAGCCGGGTCCGGGACCTACGTGGCCGAGCCCCGGGCGCGGGTGCGGATGGTTCGGTCTGCGGCGCGTGAGCAGCCCGACGGATCACCGTTCCGGGCAGACATGAAGGCCGTCGGGCTGAACGGCGGTTGGGAGAGCCGGACCGACGCGAAGGTGCCCGCGCCGGCCGAGATCGCTGCGCGGCTCGGGATTGGTGAAGGTGAACTGTGCGTCCGGACCGTGTACGAGTTCCTCGCCGACGGGCGGCCCGTGCAGCTGTCCACGAGCTGGGAGCCGTACGACCTGACCGGCGGGACCCTTGTCGTTCTGCCTGAGGGTGGGCCGCTTGCCGGGGTCGGCGTCGTGAACCGGATGGCGGAGATCGGCGTCACCGTCAGCCATGCCGTCGAGCAGCCCGAGCCGCGGCAGGCCACCGCCGAGGAAGCGTCGCTTCTCGGGATCCAGAAGGCCGCGCTCGTTACCCACATCCGGCGGACCTACTACAGCGACCAGGGGCGGCCCGTCGAGACCGCTGACATCGTCGTACCCGCCGCACTGTGCGAGATCGTCTACGAGATCCCCATCAACCACTAGGCAGCGATGTCAGTGCTCCGGCATACCTTCTCGCCATGGCGAACAGACCCCCTGAAAACTGGCGTGCCTGGATGGCGGAAGTGGCCCGCGACGTCGAGGCCGGAATCCTGGAGCCCGAGTGCGCCAGCGCGGCGGAGATGTACCCCGAGTCCTTGCTGAAGGCGACGGACGCAGCGCTGGAAGCGTTTGAGGCAGAGGTCCGAGGGCTCACTGAGCCTTCTGACGGCGACGTCTTCGGTGCGGTCGAGAGGGTCGTTCTCGCGCTCAACGCAGTCGATGACGGCGTTAGCCACGGTGGCGCCGGCTACTGCACCGAAGAACGGGAGCAGTTGTGCGAGTACATCGACCGCACCCTGGGCGAGCACGGTGTCGACGTGGCGGCCCTGGCGGCGAGGAAAGGCATCAACCGAGCCGAGATCACCGACGCCTGGCGCGACTGGTGACCGAAGAGCAGGCGGCCAGTCCTGACATCTACAGCTGACATCAACGGCCCCGAACGAGGGCGGTGCCAGGCGACTGCTGAGAGCGGGACCTGATCCGGTGCAGGGCCCTAAAGGACCTGCCTGACCGAACTTGTAAAGCGGGGGTCGTCGGTTCGAACCCGACAGGGGGCTCAAGGGCGAAGACCCCCGACCGATCACGGTCGGGGGTCTTCGACGTCCACGGGCCGAAGTGCGGGCGCAGCCTGAACCGTTCCTACCGGACGACGACGTTGTGCGCCGGGATGATCGTGGGCTGCACGTCGGCATGGCCGAGGTCGGCCAGGACCGGGCCGAAGGTCCTCGCGTGGGTTTCGAGGGCCTCTGCGCTCTCCCAGACCTCGGTCACGCGGAAGCCTCCGTCGACCGGCCCCGCCGCGTGAGAGATGAGACCCGTATTCGGCAGGTCGGCGAACTGTGTGAAGCCCTGCCCGGCGGTCACACGCTCGATGACCGCGTCGTAGAGCTCCTGCCCGGCGCCAGGGAGCTCGAAGGTGACGATGATGGCCATTCAGATGCCCCTATCTCGGTCCGCCGCATGGCTGCGGCAACGCCCGCGATCCTAGCGGTAGGTATTTGGGTGAGTTCGCAGAGTGACGAACCCTTGCGGTAGGCAACGCCCCGGCGCAGGAGGGGCGATTCCCCGGCGCCGGCCCTTTCCGTCACGGGGCCGTGCGGCGCCTGCTCGCGAGGCCTCCGATTCAGTCCAACGCAGCAGTTCGGCGTGCACATGGCGGGTGGGGCGCTGAGGGTGGGGTCATGGGCATACGACCTTGGGTAGTCGTCGAGCCACCTGACCGGCGTGGTCTGCGCCGGATCACCATTCATGGCAAGACAGTGGGCAGCGCCTGGTCGCTCGGTGAACTGCGAAAGGTCATCCGGCGCCTGGGCTACCCCGACGACATGGACCTCGACGACCCCTCGCGCGTTCACTGGCGTGGCGGTGACAGCAGCGTCTGGCCCGACGACCGGGGCTGGAGGCGGCACCTGGTCATCGGCCTCATGCTCGTGGGCCTGCTCGGCTCGACGGGTCTCCATCTCGTCATCGGCTGGGCGGACGCCCTGGGGGCGCTGACCTTCGCGCAACGGCTGGTCGGTGTTCTGTTCCTGTTGGCAGGCTTGGTTCAGGGGGCCGCGTTGCCCGCGGTCGTCGACCACTGGGGCCGCCGACAGGTCACGCTCTCCGGAGCGCTGGTCCTGCTCGGCGTGCTCATGGCGCTGGCCACCAGCACCCTTCTCCTGTTCCTGTGGCTGCAGGAGCGAGAGTTCATCGCCACCGTCCCGCTTTTCCTCGCCCTGTGGCTCTGGTCGCTGTGGGCCCTCCGCGTCCTCATCCTGGAAAAGGTGTGGAGAGGGATTCCCCACCCCAGGAAGTTCGCGGCAGGGATCACCATCACGGCGATCCTCACAGCCGTCAGCCTGGGCTACTCGTTGGTGTACCAACCCATCGCCGCTCCCCTGCACTTCGTCCTGAGAGCGGAATTCGGAAAACCGCAGACGGATGCCGATTCGCCCTATGTTCACGTTCCCCTCAAGCTCTCCGCGAAGAATGCCGGGGGGATCCCCGTGTACATCATCGTCGACGACTACTCGGTCTACGGGAAGACAGCGGAATTCGCTGGCGACGGCCAGGGGATGAAGGAATGGAAGAGTGACGAGGGAGACGTCTACTGGAACTCGGATGCGCAGGCCTTCGAGAAGGGGGCAACCGATGAGATCATCGCATCCGGGCAGTTCCAGGGACCTTGGTCGACCTTGGACATCGGGGAGGAGTTCAAGATGGAGAGAGTGATCACTCTCCCCAAGGCCACGAAGTTCGAGACGCTGGACGCCGAGCTTTCCTTCACCTTCCTGAGGCAGGATCGCGGAAAGCTCGACGATGATTTCTACGCCGACCCGTCCTGGGTCGAGGCGGACGGTGGGCGCTGCGCACCCGACGACTGCGGTGAGCAAGTCATGTATCACGGCAGGGTTCGCTACAACGCCAATTTGATCAACGTGACACGCAAGCCGCGCTATGCGGTGGCGTTCTGGTCGCCGCAAGACGTGATCAATGGCTTCGTCACCTCGATCGACCTCGCGGGGCGGGAGAAGACTCCGTCGGTCGACGAATTGTACGGAGACCTGGACGAGAACGAAACGCAGACAGAGGCCGAGAGGTACGGTCTCGGCTGGGTCTCCGTCAACTCGACGGTGTCCGTCAAGGGGCTGCTGAAGCAGGCGGCGGAGCCCTGAGCCGTGCGCGCAAGGTCGCGTCGGATCGCACCCGAGCCCGTCGTTCCTGTGTCCCGGACCGTCTTGGTCCGGGACACTTGTGCGTTACGGGGGCGTCAGCGTGTGGGGTGTTTTGGGGAGGGGTGCGGCGGATGAGTCGGCGGGCCGGTGGGCTGATCGGGGTGTGGGCCGAGCAGCAGCGGGTGGCGCAGCGGCAGCGGGAGGGGCAGCATCAGGCCGTCCTGCGGCAGCAGCGGGATGCCGAGCGGGTGCAGCGGGCGTACGAGCGGGACGTCGCCCGGATGCAGCGGGAGCAACGGGCCGCCTATCGGCAGCAGCGGGACGCGGATGCGTTGCGGCGGACCCAGGAGTTGGACGCGCGCGTGCAGGCGCTCGAGGGCTTGTTGGCCGCCGGGTGTCGAGCGCCTGCCTTCAGCGTCGAGGCGCTGCGGCGGGGGGAGGAGGTCGAGCCGTTCTCACCCGGGCCCTTGGGCGAGCCCGTACCCATGCCCGATCAGCGCTTCTATCAGCCCGAGAGTGCCTGGACCGCTTCCGGGCGGGCCCAGGCCGAGCGGGACGCGCGGGCCCGGTTCGAGCGTGACTGGTACGCGGCCCAGGCCGCCGAGGCCCGGCGGGTCGAGCAACTGGCCGCATACCGACGGGAGTACGACACTTGGGCCGCCGCGCGACTCGCCGAGATACGCGTGCACAACAGTGGGGTTGCCGGGACCGAGGCCGCCCTCGGCGGTGGGGATCCCGAGACCGTCGTCGAGTTCTTCTCCGCCGTGCTCTTCGCCTCCTCCGCATGGCCCGAGGGGTTTCCTCGTGAGGTGTCCGCCGCCTACGAGCCGGGTCGGCGCCGGCTCGTGCTCGATTGGGACCTGCCCGGGTACGACGTGGTGCCCGAGGCCAAGGGGGTCAAATACCTGCCCGGTACGGATCAGGAGAGGGAGGTTCCCCGGCCCGTCACCCAGCGGCGCGCCCTCTATCGGGACGTGGTCGCCCAGAGTGTGCTCCTCGCCCTGTACGAGCTCTTCGGAGCTGATCGCTTCGGCGTCCTGGAGGGCGTCACCCTCAACGGGTACGTAGGTGGGGTCGATCCCGCCACCGGGCTCGCCGGGCGCGTGTGCGTGGCCTCCGTCGCCGTGGAGCGGGGTGTCTTCGAACGGCTGAATCTTGAGTTCGTGGGCGCTGTGGAGTGTCTGACCGGGGCGCTTGCCGGGCGGCTGTCCGCCAAGCCCGACGAGCGGGTCGCCGTCGCGCCCCTGCTGACCCCTGAGCAGGTCGGGGCCGACGTCGTCGTGCAGGGGGACGGGGAGGAGCCCGATCTGCTCTCCATGGATCCCATCGCCTTCGAAGGGCTCGTCGCCCAGTTGTTCCAGGCCCGGGGGCTTCAGGCCGTCACCACCCAGCGGTCCAATGACGGCGGTGTGGACGTCGAGGCCCTCGACCCCGACCCCATCAGCGGCGGGTCCATCCTCGTCCAGGTCAAGCGGTACCGGAACACCGTCCCTCCCTCCGCCGTACGCGACCTCTTCGGGACCGTGCAGGGCGCGGGCGCCAACAAGGGCGTCCTCGTCACCACCTCCAAGTTCGGTCCCGGCTCCTACACCTTCGCCAACGGCAAGCCCCTCACCCTCATTTCCGGGACCGAGCTTGTCGATCTGCTTCATCAGCACGGGCTTCGGGGCCGGTTGGGGTCCGGGGCGTCACCCGTGGCCGCCGCTCCCACCGCCACCTCCACCCCCGAAGCCGATGCCGACTTCAATCTGCTCGGGATGGTGTGGGCCGGGGCTGCCGCGCTCGACGTCTGCGCGCTCGTCTGCGCCGGCAACCAGGTCCTCGGCGACGAGTGGTTCGTCTTCTTCAACAACCCCTCCACACCCGATGGTTCCGTGTCCATGGTCGCTGCCGCACCCGGCGACCGGGCCGCCGTCCGGGTCGGCTTCGACGCGCTGCCGGCGCGCGCCGATCGTCTTGTGCTCGTCGCGGCCGTCGATCCGGAGGTGAATCCGGAAGCGGATCTCGGGGGGTTCACCGACGCCGGGATTCGGCTGCGCGACGACTCCGGGGCCGAGCTCGACCGGCTCGTCGTCTCCGACGGGCGGCCCGGGGAGACCGCGCTCGTCCTCGGGTCCTTCCGGCGGCGCTCCGGGGGCGACTGGGACTTCGTCCTGGGCGGGAAGGGGTACCGGGGCGGGCTTGAGGAGCTCGTCGGGGACTTCGGCATTCAGGTGGAGTGAATCCGATGCGGACCGGCCAGGTGGAGTGAATCCGGTGCGGACCGGCCAGGTGGAGTGAATCCGGTGCGGACCGGCCAGGTGGAGTGACCCCCACGCGGACTGGCCGGAGGTGGGACCCCCACGCGGACTGGCCGGGGGTGGGAGCGCCCGGCGCTCCCACCCCCCTCCCTCAGCGACCGCTCAGGCGGTTCGCCAGGATCGCCACCCTGTCCGTCGTCGCCGCGTGGCCCGTCGCCTCGCGGCGGTCCGCGCCCCGGAAGGCCGCGTACATCGTCTGGACTCCCAGCCAGCGCAGCGGCTCCGGTTCCCACTTGCGGACCTTGTGGTTGACCCAGGGGAGGGCCGTGAGGTCGGTCGGGCCCGACTGGCCCGAGTCCTGCTGGATCAGGTCGCGGAGGGTGCGGGCCGCGAGGTTCGCCGTGGCGACGCCGGAGCCCACGTAACCGCCCGCCCAGCCCAGGCCCGTCGAGCGGTCCAGGGTGACCGTGGCGCACCAGTCGCGCGGGACGCCGAGGACGCCGGACCAGGCGTGGTCCACCCGTACCCCCGCCAGCTGGGGGAAGAAGCGGACCAGGATCTCGCGGAGGGCCTCGATGGTCTGGGGCTGCGTGCGGCCGTCGTTGTCCGTCTTCGAGCCGAAGCGGTACGGGACTCCCCGGCCGCCCAGGGCGATGCGGCCGTCGGCGGTGCGCTGGGCGTACATGTAGGCGTGCGCCATGTCGCCGAGGGTCTCGCGGCCGGCCCAGCCGACGGACTCCCACTGGGCGTCCGTGAGCGGCTCGGTGGCGATCATCGAGGAGTTCATGGGGAGCCATGTGCGGCGCTGGCCGGCGAGGGAGGCGGTGAAACCCTCCGTGCAGCGCAGGATGTACGGGGCGCGGACCGTCCCGTACGGGGTGACCGCGTGCTTCGGCTTGATCTCGGTGACCGGGGTCGATTCGTGGATCGTCACGCCGAGCGCCTCGACGGCCGCCGCGAGGCCCTTCACCAGCTTCACCGGGTGAAGGCGGGCGCCGTGCGGGGTCCAGGAGGAGCCGACCGCGCCGGTGACGCGGATGCGGTCGGAGGTCTCGCGCGCCCCGTACATCTCCCGATCCGTCTCGCCGAAGGCGATCTCGACCGCGTGGAAGTCCTTGAGGCGGGCGAGCTGGGCGGGGGAGAGGGCGACTTCCAGGACGCCGCCGCGGTGTTGATCGGCCTCGATCTTCTCGGTCTCGCAGACGTCGAGGACTTCGGTGACGGTGGCGTTCATGGCCTGCTGGAGGCGGACGGCCGCCTCGTGGCCGTGGAGTTTCGCGTAGCGGTCGCGGCCGGCGATGCCGTTGTAGAGCCAGCCGCCGTTACGGCCGGAGGCTCCGTACCCGCAGAACTTCGCTTCGAGGACGGTGATGTTGAGGAAGGGGACGGCCTTCTTGAGGTAGTAGGCGGTCCACAGGCCCGTGTAGCCGCCGCCGACGATGCAGATGTCGGCGGTGGTGTCGCCGGGGAGCGGTTCGCGGGGGTCGGGGGCGCCGTCCTGCGCGTACCAGAACGAGATGCCGCCGTTGACCGTACTCATGTGTATCCCTCTTCCGGGTGCGTGGGCGGGAGGTTACCGGGGGCCTTGGTCCTGTGGATACGGGTCCTTCGGCAGCGATTCCCGGACGGGGCCCGGCCTAGGTTCGAGGGTGGCCGGCGCAGGCGTGGCGGCTGCGGATTCCGTTGCTCCGGAAGGACTCTCCCATGCCCGTACGCAGGACCCGGCGCCTGGTCGCCGCGGCTGTCTCAGCAGGTCTCATCGGCCTTGTGGTGGTGGGGTGTTCGGAGGGAGGGACGCCGGTGGCCGCGGCGGTGGCCGTGGTTCCCGCGGAGCACGCGGACGTGTTGGCGAGGCTTCCCGCGGCCGCGGACGGTACGAAGATCGTCGTCGGTGACGCGAAGGCTCCGCACACGGTGACGGTGTACGTCGATCCCCGGTGCAGCTACTGCGCGAGGTTCGAGGCGAGCGCCGGCACGGTCCTCGCGGAGGAGGCCGCGGCGGGCAGGGTGAAGGTCGAGTACGTCGTCGCCTCCTTCCTCGACGCACGGACCGGCGGTACGGCTTCGGCGCGGGCCGCGAGCGCGCTGCGGGCGTCGGTGGACGCGGGGCCGGGGAAGTTCGCCTCGTTCCAGACGGCGCTCTTCGCCTCGCAGCCCGGCGGGGAGGCTTCGCAACCGGGAGGGGAGGCTTCGCAGCCCGGCGGGGAGTCCGAGGACGGCTTCTCGGCCGATTACCTGCTGCGGATCGCGGACCAGGTGGAGGGGCTGCGGAGCGCGGCCTTCGACCGGGCCGTGCGGGAGGACACGTACCGGCGGTGGGTGGTGGAGGCGGAGAAGGCCTTCGAGGACTCGGGAGTGGGCGGGACGCCGACCGTCCTGGTGGACGGGACGGCGCTGCCGGGCGGCGACGCACTGTACGACGCCACGGAATTCTCGAAGGCGCTCCGCGACGCCGGTGTCTAGGGTCGTGGGGTGATTCACGTACCCGAGGAACTGGCCCGGTCGCAGGCGAAGTACAACGGTGAGGCGGGGCGGGCGTTCGTCGCCGGGCTGCCCGATCTGGCCGAGGACTTCCTCGGCCGGTGGGGGCTGCGGGTCACGGGCCCCTCGATGTACGGGATGGCCTCCCTGGTCCTGCCCGTCGAGCGGGTCGCGGACCGCACCCGCGCGGCGCTCAAGATGCAGATCCTGGACGAGGAGACCGAGGGGGAGCCGATCGGCCTGCGCGCCTGGGACGGGGCCGGCTCGGTACGGCTCCTCGACCACGACGCCGCCACGGGCACGATGCTCCTGGAGCGGCTCGACGAGGCCCGGCCGCTGACGTCCGTCACCGACACCCGGGAGGCGCTGGGCATCGTCGCCGGGCTGCTCGCCCGACTGGTGGCGGTCCCGGCGCCGGCCGGACTGCGGGGGCTCGGCGACATCGCGGCCGGGATGCTCGCGGAGGTCCCGGAGGCGACGGCACACCTCGGCGCGGAGGACGCGGCGGTGCTGCGGGACTGCGCGGCCGCGGTACGGGATGTGGCGGGCGAACCCGGCGACCGGCTGCTCCACTGGGACCTGCACCTGGGGAACGTCATGGCGGGCGAACGCGAACCGTGGCTGGCGATCGACCCGAAACCGCTGGCGGGCGACCCGGGCTTCGAGCTGCTGCCGGCCCTGATGGACCGCTTCGATCCCGACGACGTCCTGTGGCGCTTCGACCTGCTGGCGGCGGTCGTCGGGGACCGGGAGCGCGCGGTGGCGTGGACGCTGGGCCGGGTGCTGCAGAACGGCCTGTGGGACGTGGAGGACGGGGAGCCCGGCCTGGACGCGGAACAGGTGGAGGTGGCACGGATCCTGCGGGCCGCGAGGGCGTGAGCGGTGCGACTGGTGTGACCGGCACGACCGGCGCGACCTGCGCGACCAGTGCGACCGGCACGACCTACGCGACCCGTGCGTCCCATGCCTGTGCGGAACTCGCTCGCCAGGACCGCCGGGTCCTTGGCAGGCTGGTCCCATGATCCGTACAGCCACGCCCGCCGATGTTCCCGTGATCCACGCCCTCGTCCGTGACCTCGCGGAGTACGAGAAGGCCCTCGACGAGGTCCGTACGACCCCCGAGCAACTCCACGAGGCCCTCTTCGGCGAGCGCCCCGCCGCCTTCGCGCACGTTGCCGAGACAGAGTCCGGCGAGGTCGTCGGCTTCGCGATCTGGTTCCTCAACTTCTCGACCTGGCGAGGAGTCCACGGCATCTACCTGGAGGACCTGTACGTCCGCCCGGAGGTGCGGGGCGGCGGCCACGGCAAGGCACTGCTCACCGAACTGGCCCGGATCTGCGTCGAGCGCGGGTACGAGCGCCTGGAGTGGTCCGTACTCGACTGGAACAAGCCGTCGATCGACTTCTACGAGTCCCTCGGCGCCCGCCCGCAGGACGAGTGGACGGTCTACCGGCTGACGGACGGGGCGCTGGCCGAGCTCGGTGGGGCGGGGGTGTAGGAAGGGTGCATGGATAAGGACATTGAGCAGCGGTTTCAGCGGATCACGGCCTTCATCGAAGCGCGGTTGACGCCGCTCTTCGACCCGGCGAACGGCAGCGACCACGGCTTCGGCATGGACGACACCTCCCGGGCCCTGCGCGCCACGCGCTACACGGTGCAGGCCGCCTCCGCCGTCAACGGGCTCGTGGAGAAGCGGGAGTCGGCGCCGGAGCTGCGGCAGGTGGTGGACCAGGCGCTGGAGCACAACTGGGACGTGCTGCGCTCCATCGCCCGGATGTGGGAGGACCACCCCGACTTCCTGAAGGAGTTCAAGGCGCACTCCTGGGATGTGGTCGGGGTCTGAGACCCCGAAGACCTCCTGAACGGTCGGGCGGGCTCAGGGCACCAGCACCACCTTGCCCGTCGTGCCCCTGGTCTCCAGGGCGCGGTGGGCGCCCGCCGCGTCCGCGAGCGGGAAGCGGTGGACGGCCGGGCGGAGGGTGCCCGTGGTCGCCGCGTCGAGGGCGGCGAGTTCGAGGTTGCGGACGTCGCCGCCCGCCTTCTGGATCATGACGGGGCCGAGGACGGACTCCGAGGTGATGCCGCGCGCGGCCAGCTCCTCCGGCGTGAAGGTGAGTGCCTCGCCGTCGTGGAGTCCGGCGCCCGACCAGCCGAACACGACGTGCTGCCCGCCCTTGCCGAGGAGGTCGACGGCGGCCCGGCCCGTGTCGCCGCCGACCGAGTCGAAGACGACGGTGGCGGTGCGCCCGCCCAGGTACGCGCGGACCTTCTCCGGCCAGTCGGGCTGCTTGTAGTCGACGGCCAGGTCGGCGCCGTTCTCCCGGACGAGTGCGACCTTCGCCGGGCCGCCGGCGAGGCCGATGACGGTGGCGCCGGCGTTCTTGGCGTACTGGACGAGCAGGGTGCCGATGCCGCCGGCCGCGGCGGGGACGATCGCCACCGAGTCGGGGCCGAGTGCGGTGAACTGCAGGATGCCCAGGGTGGTGCGGCCGGTGCCGATCATGGCGACGGCCTCCGCCTCGCCGAGGTGGTCGGGCAGGGCGTGGAGGCGGGCGGCGTCGGTGACGGCGAGTTCGGAGTACCCGCCGGGGGCCATGCCGAGGTGGGCGACGACCCGCTTGCCGAGCCAGCCGGGGTCGGTGCCCTCGCCGAGCGCGTCGACGGTGCCGGCGACCTCGCGCCCCGGGATGGTGGGCAGTTCGGCGGGCGCCGGGAACGGGCCCGTCATCCCCTGCCGGAGCGCGGTGTCGAGGAGGTGCACGCCGGCCGCCGCGACCTTGATGCGGACCTGGCCGGGGCCCGGTACGGGGTCGGGGGTCTCCTCGTACGTGAGGTTCTCGGCGGGGCCGAAGGTGTGGAGGCGGATGGCGTGCATGGTGTTCCCCTGTCGTGGTGAGCCGTGGTGAGCAGTGCTGCGACTCGGTGAGCCGTGCTGCGACCCGGTGAGCCGTGCAGCGACCCGGTGAGCCGCGCTGCGACCCGGTGAGTCGTGTGGCGACGTGGTGACAGGGGCAAGCCTCTTACCTCAAGCATGCTTGAGGTCAAGGCCCTGCCTGAGATCGACGCGTTCCGCGCGCAGCGCCAGCGACACCGCCTCGACCGCGCTCGTGAACGACACCTCCGCGAGGACGCCGGGCGCCGCCACCTGGTCGCCCACCAGGTACACGCCGTCGCCCCGGTCGATGGCCGGCCGGTCGCGCCAGGTGGTGCCCGGCCGGTCGACTGCTCCCGTACGCCCCTGGGACACCGACTCCCGACGCCACACCGTCCGCTCGCGCCAGCCGGGGAAACCGAGGTCGAGGAGGCGTTCCGCGTGGGCGACGCCGTCCGCCTTCGACTCGCCGGGGCCGATCGGCAGCTGGGCCTGGATCAGCTGCTGCCCGGCCGGGGCCAATGAGGGGTCCTGGGCCGTGAACCGCTCGATCCAGCCCGGCGCGTCCAGGTCCGAGATCACGAACGGGTCCCCCTTCCGGGTGCGCAGCGCGAGGTCGAACAGGACCGTACGGCCGCTCTCCCAGGTCAGCGACGGGTCGCCGAGGAGCCGGGCGGCGGCGGGCAGGGAGGTGGCGACGACCACGGGTCCCTCGCCGAGCGGCAGGCCGTCGAGGCAGTCGACACGGGACGACGTCTCGATCCGTACGCCGGTCTCCCACGCGCGCGCGACCATCCGCTCGATCAGCTCGCCCCAGCCGCCCCGGATGAAGTGCGCCTCGGGCGGCACGGCGGCGGCACGGTGCAGGCGTTCCTGCACGAAGCGGGCGGAGAGCGCGCCGGGGTCGTGGTGGAACAGCGCGACCCCCGCGTACGCGGCGGCCGCGTGCGCGGTGCGCTCGCCCGCGAGCCCGGTGGCCCAGGTGCGGAAGTCGAGGTCCACGGGGGCCTTTTCGGCGGTACGGAGGGACTGGCGCAGCAGCCCGAGCGGCGGCGCGAGGCGCAGGGCGCCGGCGCGGTGGAAGCGGAAACGGAGGGATTCGGAGGCCGGGAGCGGGGCCAGCGGGCCGAGGAGGCCGCGCTGCTTGAGCCAGGTCCAGTGGGGGCCGCCGGAGTAGATCGCGTGCGGGCCTTCGTTGGTGCGGTACGGGCCCTCGGCGGTACGCGCCCGGCCACCGGGGGTCCGGTGCGCCTCGTGCAGGGTCACCTTGACGCCGGCCTCGGCGGCGGTGATGGCCGCGGTCAGTCCGGCGAAGCCGCCGCCGATGATCGTGAGCTTCCGCATGCCCGTCTCCCATTCCCTCGTTCGACCTCGTGTCCGGCTCGTGTCCGGTCGCAAGGGGGACGGGGGGAGGGGCCGCGTTCGTGACATCGGAGGCGTTGTCAGTGGCGTACATCACTATGAGGTCATGGCGACGACTCGGAAGAAGAAGGCGGCGGTTGCCGGGGCGCGGAGGCCGGAGGTGCGGCTTCCTCCCCTGGAGACGTACGAGGGAGGGCTCGAACCGGACGGGGACTACGACGGCCTCGAACTGGCCGGGCTCGACCTCACGGGCCAGTCGGGGGAGGGTGCGCGGTTCCTGGACTGCGCGCTGCGGGAGTGCGGGCTCGACGAGGCGCGGCTGACGGGGGCCCGGTTCCTCGACTCGGTGCTGACCGGCGTACGGGGGGTGGGGACGGTCCTCGCCGGGGCGCAGCTGCGGGACGTGGAGCTCGTCGACGCGCGGCTCGGCGGGGCGCAGTTGCACGGGGCGGTGCTGGAGAGAGTGGTGGTGCGGGGAGGGAAGAGCGACTACCTGAATCTGCGGTCGGCGAAGCTGAAGGACGTCGTCTTCGAGGGGTGCGTGCTGAGCGAGCCCGACTTCGGGGGCGCGGTGCTCGAACGGGTGGAGTTCGTGGACTGCGTGCTCACGGGGGTGGACTTCAGCGGGGCGCGGCTCAAGGACGTGGACCTGAGAGGGGCCCAGCGGCTGGAGATCGCGCGCGGGGTGGAGTCGCTCGCGGGCGCGGTGATCTCGACGGCCCAGCTCTTCGACCTGGCGCCGGTGCTCGCGGCGCAGCTGGGAGTGCGGGTGGAGGGGTAGGGGCGGGGGAGGACCCGGGGGGTCAGGGCAGGCGGGGGAAGCGGGCCTGGAGGGACCAGACGGCCGGGTTGTCGGCGAGGCCCTCGTGCATGTCCGTGAGGTCGGCGATCAGGTCGTGCAGGAAGTCGCGGGCCTCGCGGCGCAGCGCGGAGTGGTTGAACGTGATCGGCGGTTCGTCGCCCGGCATCCAGTCGGCCTCGACGTCCACCCAGCCGAAGCGGCGCTCGAAGAGCATGCGGTCCGACGACTCGGTGAAGTCGAGCTCGGCGTACTGCGACTTGGCGGAGCGGTTGCCGCGCGGGTCCTGGTCGAGCTGCTCGACGATGTCGCACAGGGCCCAGGCGAAGTCGAGCACCGGCACCCATCCCCAGGCTGTGGAAACTTCGCGGTCCACCTTGGTGTCGGCGAGGTACACGTCCCCGCAGAACAGGTCGTGGCGCAGGGCGTGGACGTCCGCGTGGCGGTAGTCGGTCTGCGGCGGGTCGGGGAAGCGACGCGAGAGGGAGTAGCCGATGTCGAGCACGGGACCGATGGTGTCACGGCGCCAGGCCCACCTCGTACGCGAGGATCACCAGCTGCACCCGGTCGCGGGCGTCCAGCTTGGTGAAGAGACGCGCCACGTGCGCCTTGGCGGTGGCCGCGCTGATGTGGAGCCGTTCCGCGATCTCGCCGTTGGACAGGCCCCGGCCGACGAGGGCGAGCACCTCGCGCTCCCGCGCGGTGACCCCGGCGAGGGCGCGCGGCGGGAGGGACGCCGGGCCGAGGTCGGGGGTGGGCTCCGGGCGGGCCGCGAACTCCTCGATCAGGCGGCGCGTGACACCCGGCGCGATCAGGGCGTCCCCTGCGGCGACGACGCGGATCGCCGCGAGGATGTCGTCCAGGGCCATGTCCTTGACCAGGAAGCCGCTCGCCCCGGAGCGGAGCGCACCGTACACGTACTCGTCGTCGTCGAAGGTGGTGAGGACGAGGACCCGGGGCGCGCCGGGTCCGGCCGTGACGATCCGGGTCGCCTCGATGCCGTCCATGCGGGGCATCCGCACGTCCATCACGACCACGTCGGGCCGCAGGTCGCGAGCGAGCCGGACGGCCTCGTCGCCCGTGCCCGCCTCGCCGACCACGAGGAGGTCGGGGCTGTCCGCCATCAGCACGTGCAGGCCCGCCCGGACCAGCGGCTGGTCGTCGACGAGGAGGACATGGATCGGGGCGGCGGCGCTGCTCATGGGGCGGGGGTTCCTTCCGGAGCCGGGAGGGGTGACGTCGGCGGCAGCGGCAGCGGCAGCGGCCGGGGCAGGGGCAGTACGGCGGTCACGTGGAAGCCGCCGCCGGGGCGCGGGCCCGCCGAGAAGCGGCCGCCGAGGAGCGCGGCGCGTTCCCGCATACCGACGATGCCGTACCCGGTCGAGGCCGGTGCGGTGGGTGCAGTGGGTGCGTTGCCGGGCTTCGCCGGGTGGCCGTCGTCCGTGATCTCGACGAGGAGGCTGTCCTCGCCCCGCTCCACGGTCACCCGGCAGGCGGGCGTGCCCGCGTGGCGTACGACGTTGGTCAGCGACTCCTGCACGATGCGGTACGCGGCGAGGTCGACCTCCGGTGGCAGTGACCGCTCCGGGTCGCCGAGGTGCCGCATCTCGACCCGTACGCCCGCGTCCGCCGTCGATGCGACGAGCCGGTCCAGGTCGGCGAGGCCCGGCGCCGGATCGCGTGGTGCGGGCGCGTCCCCCGCCCCGTGCCCGGGGGAGTCCTTCGCGGAGGCCCGCAGTGCGCCCAGGGTGCGGCGCAGACCGGCGAGGGTCTCCCGGCTGGTGGTCTCGATGGTGGCGAGGGCGTTGCGGGCCTCGGCGGGCTGGGTTTCGATGACCCGGCGGCCGACGCCCGCCTGGATGGCGATGACGCCGATGCTGTGCGCGATCACGTCGTGCAGCTCGCGGGCGATCCGCAGCCGTTCGGCGGTGACGGCCTCGGCCGCCGTCCGGGCGCGCAGCTCGGCCGCGTGCGCGCGCCGCTCACGGGTGGAGTGACCCAGCAGCCCGGCGGTGAACAGTGCGAGCGTCAGGGTCACGACCGTGGTGACGAACATGTCCTGGCCGGAGGTCACGTACAGCGCCGAAACGATCTGCACGGTGAGCGTCACCGCGGCGGCGGGCAGCGTCACCCGGAACGGACGGTGGGCCGCCAGCCATCCGACGCAGGCGTCGGCGGCGAGGACCGGAAGGTACGTCAGCTCGGGGTACGGCCGGGTCGTCGACGCGGCGAACAGGGCGACGAGGAGCAGGCCGAGGGCCACCTCGGGCCTGCGCCGCACGAGGGGCAGCAGGAGGCCCACGCCGACGGCGGTGAGGAAGAGTCGCAGCTCGGTGGAGCGGAACGGCCCCGCCTGCACGCCCATGAAGAGGACGAAGGGGTGCGCGGCGGCCGCGCACCAGGCCAGGACCGCGGAGGCGCGCCCGCCCGGGGCGAGGGTGGACGTGGGGGTGCTGGTGGGCGGGGCGGTGGCGGGCATGGGCCGATCGTAGGCGCGGGCGGGCGGCCGGACATCGGCCTCCGGGCGTACGCCCGTGGGCCACTGCCGGCTGCTCGTTTGCCGCCGGCGGGCCGATGCCGGCGGGGGTGCGGTCCCGGCAGCGTGGACCGGGTGATCGAAGTCGACGAACTGACCAAACGTTACGGCCGCCGGCCGATCGGCCCGCAGAGGCTGATCCGCCCGCTGAGGTCGATCCGCCCACAGCGGCTGATCCGCCCGCACCGCGCTCCCGCCGACCGACCCGCCACCGACCGCCCTGACGTGGACCGACCCGCCGCCGACCGACCCGCCGCCGACCGGCTCGCCGTCGACCGGCTCGGATTCACCGTCCGGCCCGGGCGCGTGACCGGGTTCCTCGGGCCCAATGGGGCCGGGAAGTCCACGACCCTGCGGTTGATCCTCGGGCTCAACGAGCCCACGTCCGGGAGCGCGACCGTCGGGGGGCGCCGGTTCAGGGACCTGCCCCGGGGGCTGCACCACGTCGGGGCGCTGCTCGACGCGCACGACGTGCACGGCGGACGGACCGCCGAGGGCCATCTCGCCGCGCTCGCCCGTACCAACGGCATCCCGCGCCGCAGGGTCGGCGAGGTCCTCGACGAGGTGGGTCTCGCCGAGGCGGCCCGCCGCCGGATCGGCGGCTACTCCCTCGGCATGAAGCAGCGGCTCGGGATCGCCGCCGCCCTGCTCGGCGACCCGCCCGTGCTGCTGTTCGACGAGCCGGTCAACGGCCTCGACCCGGAGGGTGTGCTGTGGGCGCGCGGGCTGTTCCGGCGGCTCGCCGCCGAGGGACGCACGGTGTTCGTCTCCAGTCATCTGATGAGCGAGATGGAGCACACCGCCGACGATCTCGTCGTCATCGGTCGCGGCAGGCTGATCGCCGCCGAGAGCCTGGCGGACTTCGCCGCGCGCGGCACCGGCCGGGGCGTGACCGTACGGACCTCCGACCCGGCGGCCGGACCGGGCCTCGCCGCCGTACTGACCCGCGCCGGGGCGACCGTGCGACTGCCTGAAGAGGGAGCCGGGCCGTTCACCGTGACCGGGATGGGCGAGGACCGGATCGGGGTGCTCGCCTTCCGGAACGGCACGCCGCTCGCCGAACTGGCGTCGCGCGGCTCGTCCCTGGAGGACGCGTTCATGGAACTGACCGCCGACAGCGTCGAGTACCAGAGAAAGACCGAGTACCAGAGAAAGAACGAGCACCAGAGGAAGAACGAGCACCAGAGGAAGGCCGAGCACGAGAGGAAGGAGGGAGCCCGATGAACGCCCGTTTCCGTGATCTCCTCGCCGGCGAGTGGATGAAGCTGTGGTCCCTGCGCTCCACACCCTGGGCGTTCGGCGTCGGGGCGGTCGCCGTCCTCGGCGTCAACCTCAACGCGACCTTCGCCGACTACCGGAACTACCCGCACTATGCCGAGGGCATCCGCGAACTCTTCGTGCCCATCTGGGCGATGCGGGACGCCTTCACGCTCGGCGGGGCCATGGTGTTCATGCTCGCGACCGGCGCCATCGGCGCGCTCGTGATCGTCGGCGAGTACGGCACCGGGCAGATCCGTACGACCTTCACCGCCGTGCCCGACCGGCGGGCCGTGGCGGCGGCGAAGACGCTCGTCCTGGCGGGCGTCATGCTCGTGTACGGGGCCCTCGTCGCCGGAGTGTCCTTCGCCGCCACGCAGGCGGTGCTGTCCGGCCGGGACGTGGGCATGTCGATCGACCACCCGGGTGCGGCGGCGGCCGTCGCCGCGTCCGCGCTGCTCGCCCCCGTGTGCGCGCTCGTCGGTTTCGGCCTCGGGGCGCTGCTGCGGCACACGGCGACGACGATCGTCACCCTCACCTGCGTGCTGCTCCTGCTGCCGGCCCTGATGGACGCCCGCAACCGCTGGGGTGCGACGTTCCTGCACGCTCTGCCGCAGGGTGCGTGGAAGCGGCTGACGGAGGTGGGGGACTCGCCGGTTCCGGTGGACTACCCGTGGACGACGGGCGGGGCGTGGACGGTGTACGCGGTCTGGTCGCTCGCCGCGGTGGCGGTGGCCCTGGTCGCGGTCCACCGCCGGGACGTATGAGACCCGTGCGGCACACGGTTCAGCGGCGGCCGTGCACCGCGCGGGCGACCCGCGGGCCCAGCCAGCGCTTGAAGCGGCGCAGTGGTTCCAGCTGTTCGGCGGCCCGGTCGATGCGGTAGTAGAGCTGCGGCGGGATGTGGGGGAGCAGCGGCGAGTGGCGCTGGCCCAGGAGCGCGAACATCTGCGCCGGTTCCAGGCGCATGTAGCGCGGGAGGTTCTCGTACCACTGGGCGCTGTAACGGGCCGCGCTCTGCGCGGAGACGAGCTCGGCGCGGCGCCGCTTCCCGTACGTGGTGAGGGCGGCGTCGAGGCCGGCGGGGGAGCGCAGTGCCTCGGGGCCGCGCAGCGCGTCCGCCAGGGCGAGCGCGTCCTCCAGCGCCAGCGTCGTGCCCGCGCCGATCGAGTAGTGCGTGGTGTGGGCGGCGTCGCCGAGGAGGACGAGGTTGCCGCGGTGCCAGACCCGGTTGGTGAGGGTGCGGAAGGTGAGCCACTGGGCGGCGTCGTCGGCCCGGTCCCGGCCGATCAGCTCGTGCCCGTCGAGGAGGTCGTGGAACAGCTTCTCCAGGAGGTGCAGGCTGTCGGCCTCGCCGAGCGTGTCGAGACCGAGACCGGTCCACGTCTCCCGGGAGCACTCGACGACACAGGTCGATCGTTCGCCGCTGAACCCGTAGGCGTAGCACCAGATCCAGCCGTGCTCGGTCTCCTTGAAGGCGAAGCTGAAGGAGTCGAAGACCTTGGTGGTGCCGAGCCAGATGTACTGGTTGCGGCCGCTCGTGACCGTGCTGCCGAAATGCTCGGGGTGGGCCTCGCGGAGCGCGCTGTTGACGCCGTCGGCCGCGACGACCAGATCCGCGTCGGCCAGCGCGGGCGCGTCCGGGCCCGCGATGTCGTGCTCGAACTCGACCCGTACGCCGAGCTCCTCGGCCCGGTCGGCGAGCAGCGCGAGCATCCGCCGCCGCCCGATGCCGAAGCCCGCGTCGCCCCGGTGGACGGTTCGTTCGTCACGGACGATCGCGACCCCGTCGGTCCAGGTCACCGACGCCTCGGCGACGGCGGCAGCGGACTCGGGGTCGCCCGCGCGCAGCTTGTCGAGGAGCCCGGCCCAGTACGTCACACCCCAGCCGTACGTGGAACCCGCGGGGTTCCGCTCGTACACGGCGATCTCATGGGCGGGGTCCTGCCGCTTCAGCAGGATCGAGAGGTAGAGGCCGGCGGGTCCGCCGCCGACGATCGCGAGCTTCACGTGCGCTCCCACTGGACTGACCGGGCCTGAGGCATGACACCGTGCTGTCGGACGGCAACGCACAGTAGCAGTGGTGGGGCCCTGGGTACGCACGAGGCGCGGTCTGCCGCAGCAGTCGGCGGTCCTTCGCCACCGCGACCGCACCGTCTACGGCAGGAGGCGCCGTTCCTTCGCCACCGCGACCGCGCCCGCGCGCGTGTCGACGCCGAGCTTCGCGTAGATGCGGCCGAGGTGGGTCTTCACCGTCGCCTCGCTGATGAACAGGGCCCGCGCGATCTCGCGGTTGCCGAGGCCCCGCCCCAGCTGGCCCAGGATGTCCCGCTCCCGGTCCGTCAGGCTCGGGCCCGCCGCGCCGCGCATCCGGTCCATGACCCGGCTGGCGACCGGCGGGGAGAGGGCGGTGCGACCCTGGGCGGCCGAGTGGATCGCGGCGAACAGCTCCTCCGGGCGCTCCGCCTTCAGGAGGTAGCCGGTCGCGCCCGCCTCGATCGCCCGCGTGATGTCGGCGTCCGTGTCGTACGTGGTGAGGACGAGGACGTGGACACCCGTGGGCGCGATCAGGCGGGTCGCCTCCACGCCGTCGATGCCCGCGCCCAGCTGGAGGTCCATCAGGACGACGTCCGGCTTCAGCTTCGCGGCCATCGCGACGGCCTCCTCGCCGCTGCCGGCCTCGCCGACGACCTCGATGTCGGGGGTGCTGCCGAGCAGGGCCAGCAGGCCGGCGCGGACGACGACATGGTCGTCGCAGAGGAGGATCCGTACGGACATCACGACTCCAGGGAGAGCGGGTTCGGGAGCGGGTTCGAGGGCGGGCCCGGCGGTGGGGTGGAGTGCGGGTTCGAGAGCGAGTTCGAGTGCGGGTTCGAGAGCGGGATCGAGGCCGAGAGCACCGTGCCCTCGCCCGGCGTCGACTCGACTGTCAGGGTGCCGCCCAGTTGCCGCGCCCGCACGCGCATCGCGGGCAGCCCGTGCCCCCGTACCCCGCCCGGCTTCTCGACCGGGTCGAAGCCGCGGCCGTCGTCGGCGATGTCCAGGACCACCTGGTCGTCGAGGTACGTGAGGGTCAGGGCGGCGGAGTCGGCGCCGGCGTGCTCGCGGATGTTGGCGAGCGCGCCCTGCGCGATCCGGAGCAGCGCCGACTGCACCCGTTCGGGGAGCGGCACCGCGGCCCCGTCGACCCGGAAGGCCGCCGACTCGCGCGCGGCCAGGCCGCGCAGCGCCTCTTCGAGGCCGCCGCCCTCGGCGAGGTCGGCGGGGGCGAGGTCGTGCACGAAACGGCGGGCCTCGGCAAGGTTGCGCTCCGCGATGGACTCGGCCGTACGGACATGGCGGCGGGCGGTGGCCGGGTCGCTGTCCCAGGTGCGGTCGGCCGCCTGGAGCAGCATCTGCTGGCTGGACAGGCCCTGCGCCAGGGTGTCGTGGATCTCCATGGACAGCCGCTGGCGCTCGGCGAGGGTGCCCTCGCGGCGCTCGATCGCGGCGAGTTCGCGCCGGGTGCGGATCAGGTCGTCGATGAGTGCCCGCTGACGGGCCGCCTGCCGGTCCGAGTACACGAACACCCCGGTGGCGATCGCGGCGACGGCCGGCGGGGCGACGATCAGGTTCGGGTCCCAGCCGCCGTGCGCGAGCTGCACCTGCGCGAACACCACGAACGCGGTGAGCAGGGTGACCAGGCCGAGCGCGGCCCGCGCCGGGAGGGTGCGCAGGCCCGTGTAGAAGAGCGGCACCGCGCACCAGGCGAAGCTCGGCGCGAGGACGACGAGCAGGATCCAGACGGCGACGACCGTGCCCAGCCAGGCGATCCGGCGGGGCGCGGCGCGGGTGCCGACGACGGGGCCGAGGAGGTAGAGGGAGGCGAGGGCGCCGGAGAGGGCGACGATCCAGGGGCTGCGGTCCTCCCAGGGGTGGCGCAGCAGGAAGCGGGCGAGCGAGGCGCCGAGGAGGAGGAAGAAGGCGATGTGCATGACCCGCGCGAGCCAGGGGGCGTCGGGGTCCTGCTCGGTCGCGGGCGGGCGGTTCGCGTGTCTGCCGCTGTGGTCCTTGGGCCGTGTCACGTTCCCACCTCCCTGCCTTCCTGACCTGGGGATATCTGTCCATCCTGACCCGGAGGGACCACGAGGGCATCAGCCGATCGGCTGACCCGGCCGTCCTCCAGTGTGCGTGAGGAGGGCAGCCGGACCGTGGACCGTACGGCCCGGGCTCCGGCCACAGGATTGGTTGCAGAGCGAAGGAGCAGCACCCCGCCCCGCAAGGAGCGGCCCCCCGCCCCGCAAGGAGCGGCACACACGGCTCCGCAAGGAGCGGTACAACGCCCCGCCGCTCGGCCGACCTCCTCCTCCCGACCCTCACTCACCTCACGGAGTTCCTCATGAAGAAGATCCTCTTCGGTGCCACCGCCGCAGCTGTCGTCGCCGCCGGTACGTTCGGCGCGGTCTCCGCGAACGCCTCCGCCCCGGCCGCCGCCCCCGCCGCCGTGGTCCGCGCCGACGCCGGCAACGACAACCTGCAGCAGTCGACGCACCTGACGATCGAGGCCGCCACCAAGGCCGCCCAGGCGACCCTCGACGCCGCCGAGAAGGAGAACCAGCGCGTCTCCGTCGCCGTCGTCGACCGCAACGGCAACACCATCGTCACCCTGCGCGGCGACGGTGCCGGTCCGCAGTCCTACGAGTCCGCCGAGCGCAAGGCGTACACCGCGGTCTCCTGGAACGCCCCGACCTCCGTCCTCGCCGGCCGCCTCGCCCAGGCCCCGACCCTCAAGGACATCCCCGGCACCCTCTTCCTCGCCGGTGGTGCCCCGGTGACCGCCAAGGGCGCCCCGATCGCGGGCATCGGTGTCGCCGGCGCCCCCTCGGGCGACCTCGACGAGAAGTTCGCCCAGGCCGGCGTCGCCGCCCTCGGCAAGTAGCCGGGCCGTAGCCCACGGCTACCCCACAGCTGGTGACGGCGCCCGGATCCCCCGCCGGGCGCCGTCACCTTTTCCGTATCGGCCCTGCTTAGGATCGATACGTGACCCAGCGCAACCGGACCGGAGCAGCCGCCGGCGGCCTCGCCGCCGCCCTCACCGCGCTCGCGCTCCTCGCGGGCGGCTGTACGGAGGCCACCGGTGGTGTCCGGGGGACCCCAGGGTCCGCCGGGCTGCGCGACCCCTACTTCCCGAAGCTCGGCAACGGCGGCTACGACGTGCGCCACTACGCCCTCACCCTCGCGTACGACCCCCGGACCGGGCGGCTCGACGGCACCGCCGAGATCACCGCCCGCGCCACGCAGGACCTCAGCGCCTTCAACCTCGACCTCTCCGGGCTCACGGTCGACCGGGCGTCCGTCGACGACGCCCCCGCCGCGGTCAACCGCGCCGGGAACGAGCTGACCCTCCGGCCGAGCGAGGAGATCCGCGAGGGCGCTGCGTTCAAGGCCACCGTCACGTACGGGGGCGTGCCCGAGTCGATCACGGACGCGGACGGCTCCGAGGAGGGCTGGCTGCGCACCGACGACGGAGCCGTCGCGGTCGGCGAACCGGCCGGCTCGATGACCTGGTTCCCCGGCAACCACCACCCCTCCGACAAGGCCGCGTACGAGCTCACGCTCACCGTCCCGGCCGGGCTCGAAGGCCTCTCCAACGGCGTCAGGACCGCCCGCAGGACGGCGGCCGACGGCCGCGTGACCACCGAGTGGCACACGACCGAGCCGATGGCGAGCTATCTGGCGACGGTCGCGATCGGCCACTTCGTGACGGACGAGACGGGCGGGAAGGACGAGACGGGCAGGAAGGACGAGACAGGCAGCGCAAGCCCGCCAGCGACGGCGAAGACCTCTCGCCCCGTCCCCGTCCCCGTCCCCATCCCCGTCCTCACCGCCGCCGAGCCGTCCGTCGCCGCCGCCAGTGCCACCCTGCGCGGTGAGATCCCCCAGATCCTCGACCGGCAGGCGAAGCGCTTCGGGCCGTACCCCTTCTCCACCGCCGGGGCGATCGTCACCGAGGACGGGACGCTCGGGTACGCCCTGGAGACCCAGAGCCGGCCGGTCTTCCCCGCCGCCTCCTTCGACCGGACGACCCTGGTGCACGAGCTGGCCCACCAGTGGTTCGGGAACTCGGTCACGCCCGCGAGCTGGCGGGACCTGTGGCTGAACGAGGGCTTCGCGACGTACGCCGAGTGGCTGTACACGGAGGAGTACGAGCACGTCCCCGCGCGGACGCACTTCGAACGGGCCTTCGCCCAGGACGCCAACTGGGCCTTCCCGCCGGCCGACCCGCCCACCGCCGAGAACCTCTTCGACCCGCCCGTGTACCAGCGGGGCGCGATGGTCCTTCACAAGCTCCGCGAGACCGTCGGGGACAGGACCTTCGACGAGATCCTGCGCGGCTGGCCCGCGAAGTACCGTCACGCCAACGCCACCACGGCCGACTTCACCGCCTACGCGGAGTCCGTGGCCGGACGCGATCTCGACGCGCTGTGGGACGTCTGGCTGTTCGGCGGCGAGAAGCCGGATCGCCCCTAGCGGCTCTGACCGCTCTAGTGGGTCAGCGGCTTCCGCATGACCACGCACGCGCGGCCGTGGGCGAGGTCCGGGCGGCGGTCGGTCTCCTCGTAACCGAGGGAGGTCCAGAAGGCCAGGGCCTTCGGGTTGTTCTCCAGGACGGCGAGCCGCAGCCCGGTGCGGCCCTCGGCGCGGAAGCGGTCCTCGACGTACGCGGCGAGCCGGCGTCCGTGGCCCGTGCGCCGTTCGTCCCCGTGGACCATGAGGAGTCCGAGCCACGGTTCGGGCTCCGCCGGGTCGGGGTGCCGGCCGAGCGTGATGGCGACGGCGACCAGCCGGCCCTCGGAGCGGGCCAGAAGGACCTCGGCGGTGGGCTGGGCGAGCTCGTCGGCGAGCGCGGCCGCGACCTGTTCGGGGCGAATGTCGGACGGGTCCGGGAAGTCGCCGCTGAGCTGCTGGAACTCCTCGTTGGAGGCGTACAGCGCGGTGAGTTCGGTGAGCAGCGGGCCGGGGAGAGCCGCACCGTCCTCCAGGGCCTTGGGCGCGAGGGCTTCGACGATCACGCGGCAAGGGTAGAGCCCCGGCCGGGATTCCGGCCGGGGCTCAAGGGTGCTGCGGGGCGTCGGTCAGAGGGTGACGCCTAGGGAGCGGTGACGTCAGAGGTTGACGCCGAAGTCGCGGGCGATGCCCTCCAGGCCCGAGGCGTAGCCCTGGCCGACCGCGCGGAACTTCCACTCGGCGCCGTTGCGGTACAGCTCGCCGAAGACCATGGCGGTCTCGACGGCGGCGTCCTCGGAGAGGTCGTAGCGGGCGAGCTCGGCGCCGCCGGCCTGGTTGACGATGCGGATGTACGCGTTGCGCACCTGGCCGAAGTTCTGCGAGCGGTTGACCGCGTCGTAGATGGAGACCGGGAAGACGATCTTGTCGACGTTCGGCGGGAGGGCCGCGAGGTTGACGTTGATCTGCTCGTCGTCGCCGCCGCCCTCGCCGGTGCGGTTGTCACCGGTGTGGACGATGGTCTGGTCCGGCGTCGACTTGTTGTTGAAGAAGACGAAGTGCGCGTCGGAGGCGACCTTGCCCGCCGGGTCCACGCCGATCGCCGAGGCGTCGAGGTCGAAGTCGGTGCCGGTGGTGGTGCGGACGTCCCAGCCGAGGCCCACGGTGACAGCGGTGAGGCCCGGGGCCTCCTTGGTCAGAGAGACGTTGCCGCCCTTGGACAGGCTCACAGCCATGGAAAGTCCCTTTCATCGTGATGTCTTCGCCTGGAGAAACGCGTGGTGCCCTCCGACGGTTCCCGGCGCCCTCCCGGCGAAAACAGGATGACTCCGATGGCCCTCTGCGGGGAACATGGAGGGCATGTCCGGTCCGTATCCCATCCGCGGCTCCGTCTCGCTCCCCGAGGCCGAGCTCCAGTGGCGTTTCTCGCGTTCGTCGGGCCCGGGCGGACAGCATGTGAACACCAGCGATTCCCAGGTCGAGCTCCGCTTCGACCTCGCGGCCACCGAGTCGCTGCCCGAGGTGTGGAAGGCCCGCGCCCTGGAGCGCCTCGCCACCCGGCTGGTCAACGGTGTCGTGACGGTCCGCGCCTCGGAGCACCGCTCCCAGTGGCGCAACCGTGAGACGGCGGCGGTCCGGCTCGCCGCGCTCCTCGCCGAGGCGACGGCCCCGCCGCCGAAGCCCCGCCGGCCGACGAAGATCCCGCGCGGTATCAACGAGCGGCGGCTGCGGGAGAAGAAGCAGCGCTCGGAGACGAAGCGGACGCGCAATTCTCGCGACTGGGGCTGAGCCCGCCCCGTACGCGCGACTGGGGGCTGAGCCCGCCCCGTACCGCGACCGGGGCTGAGCCCGCCCCGTACCGCGACTGAGTCTGCCCCGTACCGCCGTACGTCCCGGGCTCAGGACAGGTGCCGGTACTTCCCCTGGTAGTACGTCAGCGGGCCGCCGTCCGCCGCCACGGCGCCGACGGTCAGGACCCGGCCCACCACGAGCGTGTGGTCACCGGCCACGACCCTGCTCTCCGTACGGCACTCCAGGGTCGCGAGCGCGCCGCCCATGAGCGGGGCGCCGCTCTCCTCGCCGCGGGTGTACGGCAGGTCGGCGAAGAGGAGCCGGTCGCTGACGCGGTTCTTCATGGCGAAGCGCCCGGCGATGTGGCGCTGGTTCTCGCCGAGGATCGACACCGCCCAGACGGGCACGTCGGTGAGCAGGTCGTCCATGCGGGAGCCGTTGCGGAGGCTGACCAGAACCAGGGGCGGGTCGAGGGAGACCGACACGAAGGCCGTGGCGGTCATGCCGACGTCCTCGCCGCGCGGGCCGTCGTCGGGGTCGTGCGCGGTCACCAGGACCACGCCGGCCGCGAGGCGGGACATCGCCGCCCGGAACTCGTCGTTGCTCACCCCCTCAGCATGAGGGATGGCCAGATCGGACACGGGGGGCGAGGCGGGGGTCTTCTGCAGCACACCCGCACGCTAGTCCGGGCCTTCGGGGGGCCGCATCGGGCCGGGGGACCAGTCCGCCACCCCCGCCGGTCCTAGGACCCGCTTCCTAGGACCCGCTTGCCGGGCCCGCTTCCCGGGCCCCGTTTTCCATACCCCTTCCCCACCCCCGCTTCCCAGGGCGCGCTTCCTCCCGCGGGGTGCGGCACGACCCGCCACGACCTGCTGTGACTTGAGTCACAGCGACCAGTATTTGCTGACCCTGTGTACCGGGTGCGCAGCTCGCTGTGATTCAGTGGCAGTGACAGTGCAATACGAACGGTGACTGTGCAACACGAAGCCGATGAGAACCCTGGAGTTGCTGTCGAGGTCTCGGGGAGAGCGAGCGATGGAGACCGAGTCGGAGCCGTACGTCCGTCTCTCGACCCTGCGGCAGCTGCATCAGGTCGTGGCGGACCTCAACACTGCGCGCAGCCTGGCGGACACCCTGCAGACCGTCGCCGACGGTGTGGTCGCCGGTCTCAACTACGAGCTGGCCTGCGTCAACCTCGTACGCCCCGACGGTGACCTCGTCGTCGCCGCCTTCGCCGGAAGCTCCGCCGCCGAGGCCCTGATCACCGGCCGGGTCGGCTCCCGTTCCTCCTGGGAGCGGCGCCTGTCCATGGCGAGCGCCTGGGGTGACCTGCGGTTCATCCCGCACACCGAGGGCTGGGTGCTGATGGAGGACGACGTCCCCCAGTGGCACACGGACGGCCCCGCGCCCCGTTTCGAGGACGAGTGGCACCCGCACGACCGCCTCTACGCCCCCATGTACGCGTCCGGCTCCGGCCGTGAGCTGCTCGGCGTCATATCCGTCGACCGCCCGCGCAACGGCCGGCACCCGGGTCCCTGGGGCCAGGAGGCGCTCCAGATGTACGCCTCCCAGTCGGCGATCGCCATCAGCAACGCCCGGCTCCGTTCCAACATGCAGCGGGCCCTCGTCCGTCTTGAGCGGGAGCAGCAGGCGCTGCGGGCCAGCGAGGAGTCCTTCCGACAGGCCTTCGAGTACGCGCCCTCCGGCATGGCCATCGCCGAGATGGGCGGCGACCAGCACGGCCGTCTCCTCCGCACCAACGACGCCCTGTGCCGGCTCCTCGGCCGGCCCGCCGCCGCCATGCGGCGCTACTCCTTCGCCGACCTCGTCCACCCCGAGGACATAGGGACGCTTCTCCGGACCTCCGCCGAGGGTGGCCGGGCCGAGCTGCGGCTCGGGCGACGCGACGGCACCTATGTATGGGTGTCCCTCCGTAACTCCGTCGTCGCCGACGCGGCCGACGGCCCCCGCTTCCTCCTCACCCACGTCGAGGACATCGAGGAGCGCAAGCGGCACGAGCTCCAGCTCGCCCACCGGGCCTCGCACGACGCCCTCACCGGCCTCCCCAACAGTGCCGAGCTGCGCTCCCGGCTCTCCGCCCGGCTGTGCGAGCGCCCGGCGGCGCACGCGGCGGTCGACCAGGCCGCCGGGTACGGCGGGGGCTACGAGTCCGGGCGGGACGGCGGGTACGAGACGGGCCGCGAGTCCGGTTACCCCGGCCACGACGCCGGACAGGACCCCGGTCACTCCGGATACGACTCCGGTCACTCCGGTCAGCCCGGTCACTCCGGTTACGAGGTGTCGCCGTACGAGCACGAGCACGAGCACGGCTTCGGTTTCGAGCCGGCGGGCGGCGTCGGCCCGTACGACCACCACGTCCACACCGTCGCTCCTTCGGGCGGTGACATCGACGACGGCACCAAGGGCCTCGCCGTCCTCTTCTGCGACCTCGACGGCTTCAAGTCGATCAACGACCGCTTCGGGCACCACACCGGTGACGCCGTCCTCATCGAGGTCGCCCGCCGCCTCACCACCGGGGTCCGCGACGGGGACACGGTCGCCCGGCTCGGCGGTGACGAGTTCGTCGTCCTCGCCGACGGTCTCGGCGCGGCCGACGCGGCCGACCTGGCCGTACGCCTGCGCAACGCGATCATTCCGCCGATCCGGGTGGACGGACGGGCGGTCCGTGTCGGCGCGAGTTTCGGCATCGGCTGGGCCGAATGCGGGATGACCGTGGAAGAGGTCCTGAACTCCGCCGACCAGCGGATGTACGTGGAGAAACGCTCCCGCGCCAAGGTTCACCGCCGCGCCGGCTGAGGCTTCTGACACGCCCGGGTCCGCATCGGGGGCTGGTCCGTTCGGGGTAGGCTCGGCCGGTCGGCGACGGCTGGCGAGCATGGAGAGGAACCCGGATGGCTGCCGGTAACGACGGCGCGAACAAGCCCGAGAACGACGACCCGTTCGGCTACCTGTACGAGGACGGTCAGGCAGCGGGCGCCCAGCCCCCGCAGGGCGGTGGCTACGGCTACCCCGGCCCCGCGGCCGCTCAGCCCGGCGTGCCCCGGACCTCGTACAACCAGGTCAGAACGGTCGGCGAGCGCCAGTACGGCGGTCACGGCGGCCAGCAGCACGGGCAGCCCTACGTACCGCCGCAGCAGCAGGCCCCGTACGGCCAGCCGCAGGCGCAGTACGCCGCCCCCGAGACCTACGGCGGTCCGCCGACCCGGCAGTCCCCGCCGCAGCAGCACCACGGCGGCTCCGGTCGCGGCCCCAACACCAGGGGCATCCTCATCGGCGCGGTCGCGGTCGTCGCGGTCGTCGTGGTGGGTATCGCGGCCGCCGTGATCACCAACTCGGGCAACGACGACAAGGACAAGCAGGCGGGCGGCGGCACCACCGCGACCACGCCCGTGAAGCCCTCGGACGAGCCCAGCACCGAGCCGAGTGCCGACGAGACCCCGGTCGAACTCCCGAAGCAGGACGCGGCCACGCTGAAGCTGGGCGGCACCGCGGGGCTCGCCACGGACGTCAAGGGAGCCGAGGGCTCGAACGGCACGTACGTCGCGGGCTTCAACCAGGTCGGCTCCTCGGTGACCTGGAAGGCGAACATGCCGGCGGAGGGCAAGTACCGCCTGACCGTGCGCTACGCCATCCCCGCGGTCGACGCCAACGCCACCCTGACGGTCAACGGCAAGGCGAACACCCAGCCGATAGGCCTGAAGAACTTCATCCACTCCTCGGACCCGAACCTGGAGAAGAACTGGCAGACCACCTGGGCGCCGGTCGACCTCAAGAAGGGCGACAACGAGATCCGTATCTCGTGCGAGACGGGCAATCAGTGCGACGTGCTGCTCGACTGGCTGGAAGTCACCCAGGCCCCGACGAGCTAGTCCCGGTGAGCCGGCCGCCCCGGTGGGCCGGCCCCGGCGGTGAGTGCCGCTACGGCCGGTCCGGTTCCTCGGTGACCTTCACCCGGGGCAGCAGCTCCTCGTAGGCCGTCGGGTCGAATTCGCCGGCCACCGGGGAGAGCACCGTCGCCGCCGAGAGGGCCACCGCCCGGGCGAGGCGGTCGGGCCATTGTGTGCCGTCGACCAGGCCCGACAGCAGGCCCGCGACGGCCGAGTCGCCCGCGCCCGTGGGGTTGCCCTTCACGGCGGCGGGCGGGGCCGCGCGCCAGAGGCCCTCGGGGGTGGCGGCGAGCAGTCCTTCGGGGCCGAGCGAGGAGACGACCGTGCGGGCGCCCCGGCCCCGTGCCTCCCGGGTCGCGCGCAGCGGGTCGCGGGAGCCGGTGAGCTGGGCGAGTTCGTCCGCGTTGGGCTTGACGAGGTCCGGGCGGGCGGCGATGCCGCGCCGCAGGGGTTCGCCGCTGGTGTCGAGGAGGACGGGCACGCCGGCGGCGCGGGCGAGCCGGACGAGTTCCGCGTACGCCCCCACATGGATGCCCGGCGGGAGGCTGCCGCAGAGCGCGACCGCCGCGGCGCCGTCGAGGAGCGTGGTGAAGCGGGTGCGGAACGCGGTCCACTCCGTGGCGGTGACGGTGGGGCCCGGTTCGTTGAGCTGGGTGGTGTCGCCGGTCGCGTTGTCGACGATCGCGACGGTACGGCGGGTGGGTCCCGCGGTCTCGACGAGCTCGTCCCGGACGGGCGTCGCGGCGAGCCGGTCCCGGAGCATGGCCCCGGTGGCGCCGCCCGCGAAGCCGGTGGCGACGGTCTCGTATCCGAGCGCGGCGAGCACCCGGGCGACGTTGAGGCCCTTGCCGCCGGGGCGCTCGATGACCTGGGTGACCCGGTGGGAGGCGTGCGGGGTGAGGGCGGGGACCCGGTAGGTCAGGTCCACCGCCGTGTTGAGGGTGACCGTGAGAATCACCTGACCAACCCCCGTACTCCGTGTGAAGTCCTGTGGAACGCACGCTCCGACGGGCACTGATCATGCCAAACGAAAGGCGGTTGGCCCAGACCCCCGGCCGACCGCCCTTTCGTGTGACCCGTGCTCAGGCCTTCCGTGTGACCCGTGGTCAGGCGGCCGTGTCCGCCTTCGGGTCGACGATCCACTCGCCCTTGCGCATGACGCCCTTGAGGTTGAACTCGGCGTCGAGGACGACGATGTCGGCGTCCTTGCCGGGCTCCAGGGAGCCGACGCGGTCGTACACGCCGAGCAGCCGGGCGGGGTTGGCGGAGATGGCCTGGACGACCGACTCGACGGGGAGGCCGTCGATGGTGGCGGCGCGCTTGAAGGCGCGGTCCAGGGTGAGGGTGGAGCCGGCGATGGAGCCGCCCTCGACGAGGCGGGCGACGCTGTCCTTCACCTCGACCTCCAGGGGGCCGAGCATGTAGCGGCCGTCGCCGAAGCCCGCGGCGTCCATGGCGTCGGTGATGAAGGCGACGCGCCGGGGGCCCGCGTGGTGGAAGGCGAGCTCCAGGGCGGCGGGGTGGAGGTGGGTGCCGTCGTTGATGAGCTCGACGGTGATCCGCTCGTCCTCCAGGAGGGCGGCGATCGGGCCGGGGGTGCGGTGGCCGAGGGCGGGCATCGCGTTGTAGAGGTGGGTGGCGACGGTGGCGCCCGCGTCGATGGCCTCGACGGTCTGCTCGTAGCTGGCGTCGGTGTGGCCGATGGCGGCGATCACGCCGTGCTCGGCGAGCAGGCGTACGGAGTCGAGGCCGCCGGGCAGCTCGGTGGCGAGGGTGACCATCTTGGCCTGGCCGCGGGCGGCGTCGATCAGCTTGCGGACGTCGGCCGGGTCGGGGTCGCGGAGCAGCGTCTCGTCGTGGGCGCCCTTGCGGCAGGGGGAGATGAACGGGCCCTCGAAGTGCAGGCCGGCGATCTCGCCCTGCTCGGCGAGCTCGGAGAGCAGCCCGGCCCGCTGGGTGAGGAAGTCCATCTCGCCGGTGACGAAGGAGGCGACGACGGTGGTCGTGCCGTGCAGCCGGTGGGTGTGGACGCCCTTGAGGACCTCGTCGACGCTGCCGGAGGTGAAGGAGGCGCCGCCGCCGCCGTGGTTGTGCATGTCGACGAAGCCGGGGACGAGCCAGTGCCCGGTCAGGTCGAGGGTCTCGGCGCCTTCCGGGGTGCTTCCGACGATGCGGTCGCCGTCGACGATCACGCGTCCGTTCTCGACGATCCCGGTGGGCAGCACGACGTGTGCGCCGGCGAGAACCTTGTGATCGGCCATCAGGCGGAAACCTCCGAGTCGGTGGGGCGCTGGGGGCTCTGGTCGGCGAGCAGGTCCCAGGCGAGGAGGCCCGCGCCCAGGCAACCGGCGGTGTCCCCGAGGGCCGCCGGGACGATGGCGGGCAGCTTCTGGAACGTGACTCGCTCCTCCACCGCGGCCCGAAGTGGTGTGAACAAGGTTTCCCCGGCCTCGGCCAGCCCGCCACCGATGATGAGCGTGCGGGGGTCCAGCAGGGTGAGCGCGGTGACCAGGCCGTCGGCGAGGGCGTCGACGGCGTCCTGCCAGACCCGGAGGGCCGTGGCGTCGCCGGATTCGACGGCCTTGGCGCAGTCGGCGGCGTCGGCGTCCGGGTCGCCGCTCGCCTCGGCCCAGGCCTGGGAGACGGCGGAGGCGGAGGCGTACCGCTCCAGGCAGCCGCGCTGGCCGCAGCCGCAGGCGGTGCCGCCGGGGCGGACGACGATGTGGCCGATCTCGCCGGCGTAGCCGTGGGCGCCTGCCTCGATGCGGTCGCCGATGCCGATGGCTCCGGCGATGCCGGTGCCGAGGGGCACGAAGAGGAAGCGGTCGGCGCCGTTGCCCGCGCCGATCCGGCCTTCGGCGAGGCCGCCGGTGCGGACGTCGTGGCCGAGGGCGACGGGGATGCCGTCGAGTCTCTCGCTGAGGAGTTCGCGCATGGGAACGTCGCGCCAGCCGAGGTTGGAGGCGTAGACGGCGATGCCGTTCTCGGCGTCGACGATGCCGGGGACGGCGACGCCGGCGGCTGCCGCGGGCTCGCCGTACCGCTCCTGGCCGAGCGCGCGGAGGTCTTCGGCGAAGCCGAGGATCGTCTCCACGACGGCCTCGGGGCCGCGGTCGCGCCCGGTGGCGCGGCGGGCCTCGTGGAGCAGGGTGCCGTCCGCCCCGACGAGGGCGGCCTTCATGCCGGTGCCGCCCACATCCAGGGCGATGACGTGTCTCACGGGTGACAGTTTGGCGCGCGGAGACCCAAAAGGTCTAGTCCACTGCCGAGGATTGTTGCGTACGGATACAAATTCGGAGCCCGTCATGGGGTCATCGTCCCCGTGACGTTGCGGAAGTGATACCCGAGTGGTGTAGACCTCATACCCGCGCGCGGGAGAGACTTACGGCCCTGCGCAGAGCAAACGTGCGGCTCGATGCAGCTCAACGACGAGCAAAAGGTGGATGAAGCCGTGGAGCGGCGACGATTCCTTGGACTGACCGCGGCCGTCGCCGCACTCGGACTGACCGCCACGGTCGCCGGCTGTGGCTCCCTCGGAGGGGACTCCGGCGACGTGACCCTCAGACTGGTCGCCGCCGACTACGACCTCACCGGCGGCGACACCACCAAGAAGTACTGGACCGACCTCGTCGCCGCCTTCGAGGCCGGGCACCCCGGCGTCAAGGTCGAGGTGCAGATCGAGTCCTGGGACGACGTCGACCGCAAGGTCGCCGAGATGGTCGAGGCCGACAAGGCCCCCGACATCGCGCAGATCGGCGCCTACGCCGACTACGCGGCCGCCGGTGAGCTCTACGCCGCCGAGGAGATCCTCTCCGTACCCGTCCAGGCCAACTTCCTCGCCCCGCTCGTCGACGCCGGAGAGCACAAGCGGACCCAGTACGGCCTGCCCTTCGTCGCCTCCACCCGGCCGCTGTTCTACAACCAGGCCCTCTTCGAGGCGGCCGGCGCCAAGGCCCCCACCACCTGGGACGAGCTTGCCGCGGCCGCCGAGAAGCTGAAGGACAACGGTGTCCGCACCCCCTTCGCGCTGCCCCTCGGCCCCGAGGAGGCCCAGGCCGAGGCCCTGATGTGGATGCTCAGCGGCGGCGGCGGCTGGACCGACGGCACCGACCGCTACTCGGTCGACTCCGAGGCCAACGTCAAGACCTTCGAATGGCTCAAGAACAACCTGGTCGGCAAGGGCCTCACCGGGCCCGTCGCCCCCGGCAAGCTCAACCGCAAGGCCGCGTTCGCCGCCTTCGCGAACGGCGAGGTCGGCATGCTCAACGGCCACCCCTCGCTCCTGAAGGAAGCCGCCAAGAAGGGCGTCAAGGTGGGCCAGGTCCCGCTCCCCGGCATCGACGGCCAGGCCGAGGCCGCCATGGGCGTCGCCGACTGGATCATGGGCTTCAAGCAGAACGGTCACCGCAAGGAGATCGGCGACTTCCTCAACTTCGTCTTCAGCGACGAGAACGTCCTGAAGTTCGCCGGCGACAACGACCTCCTGCCGGTCACCGTCAGCGCCTCCACCCGCATGGAGACCGAGCCCGAGCACGCCAACCTGCGCGTCTTCCTCAAGACGCTCCCGGACAGCCAGCTCCCGCCGGTCGGCAAGACGTCCTGGGCCAAGGTCAGCGAGAACGTCAAGCAGAACATCGGCAAGGCCGTCACCCCGGCCGGCCGTCCCGCCGACGTCCTCGGCTCGATCGGTCGGGCGGCGACGGCGGCGGAGAACGCCGAGTAATAGGTTGTTCGTATGACCGAGGAGCGGGAAGCGGCGGACGGCGACGACGAGAGCGGGCTCGGTGAGCGCGAGCAGGCCCTCCTCGCCGTCGAGCGCCGCTCCTGGCCCGGCCCCGGTGCCAAGGAGCGCGCGGTCCGCGAGCGCCTCGGACTCTCCCCGACCCGCTACTACCAGCTGCTCAACGCCCTCCTCGACGACCCCAGGGCCCTCGCACACGACCCGGTGACGGTGAACCGGCTGCGGCGGGTCCGGGAAGAGAAGCAGCGACGGCGCTGAGGCTTGGGCTGCGCCCGGGCCGGACCGGGCTGAGGCCGGACGTTTCGGGAGGGTGCTCGGCTGAGGTCGGGTGTTGTCGGGAGGGCGCTCGGCTGAGGTCGGGTGTTGTCGGGAGGGCGCTCGGCTGAGGTCGGGTGTCGTCGGGAGGTCGCTCGGATGTCACCGAGAGCCGGTCGGGAGCAGGTCAGGGGCAGGCCGGGGGCAGGTCAGGGGCGGGGCGGGGGCTGAGGTCGCGCGTCGGCGAAGGCCGGTGTCGCCGGGCCCGTCTCGTTCGTGGCCCTGACGCGGGCGCCTCGCGTCGGTAGGGTCGGAGGCATGGTCAGCAGCCTCCCGCACCCGACCACATCCGCCGGCCGCGACGGTCTGGCCGCGCTCCTCGCGCGGCCCGCGAAGGCCGTCGTCGCCCTCGACTTCGACGGCACCCTCGCCGAGATCGTCCCCGACCCCGAACGGGCCCGCGCCCACCCCGGCGCCGTCGAGGCGCTCGCCGCCCTCGCCCCCGAGGTCGCCTCCGTGGCCGTCGTGACCGGCCGCCCCGCCGGGGTCGCCGTCCGGTACGGCGGCTTCGCCGGTGTCCCCGGCCTGGAGCACCTCGTCGTCCTCGGCCACTACGGCGCCGAACGCTGGGACGCCGTCACCGGCACCGTCCGGGCCGCGGCCCCGCACCCGGGCGTGGCCTCCGTCCGCGCCGAACTCCCCGGCTTCCTCGACCGGGCCGGTGCCTGGCCGGGCGTCTGGATCGAGGAGAAGGGGCGCGCGGTCGCCGTCCACACCCGCCGCGCCCTCGACCCCGAGGCCGCCTTCGAGGCCCTCAAGGGCCCCCTGGGCGACCTCGCCGCCCACCACGGCCTCGTCCTGGAACCCGGCCGCATGGTCCTGGAGCTGCGGCCCCCCGGCATGGACAAGGGCGTCGCGCTCGCGGAGTACGTACAGGAGGTGGGCGCCGGGTCCGTGCTGTACGCGGGCGACGACCTGGGTGACCTGCCCGCCTTCGCCGCCGTCGAGAAGCTCCGCTCCGACGGCACCCCGGGCCTGCTGGTCTGCAGCGGCTCCACGGAGGTCCCGGAGCTCGCCGACCGCGGGGACCTCGCGGTGGCGGGCCCGCCGGGGGTGGTGGAGTTCCTCGCCGCGCTCGCGGAGGCCGTACGGGGTTCCTGACCCCCGTACGGGGTTCCTGCCCCCCTCACTCCCCCCGGACGAGCAGGTCGACCACGCCCGTGAGGCCCTCCTCGCCGCTGCCCAGGGCCAGACGGCGGCGCATCAGTTCGAAGTACGGGCTGATCAGCTCCGGGCTCACGCCCTGCTCGTCGGCCGTGGCGAGGAAGGTCGGCACTCCCGCCACCTGCATGGCCAGGTTGGAGACCACGTCCTCGGCGAGGGTGCCGCTCGCCAGCTGCCGGCCGGTCTGCGTGATCGACGGACCGGCCATCGCCGTGATCCAGTCCACGAGCAGCGGGGCGAAGGCGACCGGGTCGATGTCCTCCTTCCGGATCAGGGCGAAGGCGTGGTGCACCCCGGCGAACATCCCGTACATGGCGCTGAGCAGGGCCACGTCGTGCAGGGCCGCGTGGCCCGCGTCCTCGCCGACGTACGTGGTGCCCGCGGGGACGGCCAGGGTCTCCCGGTGCTGCGCGAACAGTTCGCTCGCGCCGCTGTAGAAGACGTACCCGCCGGCCTCCGGGACGCCGATCATCGGCGGTACGGCCATGATCCCGCCGTCCAGGTAGCGGGCTCCGCGCTCGCGGGCCCACTCGGCGCGGGCGCGGGCCTGGGCCGGGGTCGTGGTGGTGAGGTTGACGAGGTCCTTCCCCGTCAGGTCGGCATCGGCGAGGGCCTCGCCCACCGAGGTGTCGTCGAGGAGGCAGACGACGACCAGGGTGCTCGCAGCGACGGCCTCGGCGGCGCTGCCGGCGGGCTTCGCGCCCTCGCCGACGAGTCCGGACGCGCGGGCAGGAGTGCGGTTCCAGACGGTGAGGGGGTGGCCGGCGGCGAGCCAGGTACGGGCCAGGGCGGTGCCCATCGCGCCGAGGCCGAGGAGGGTGACGGGGGTCTTCTCAATCGGGTTCGCTGTCATGACCGCAAGGCTGCTCCAGGGCTCTGACCTGCTCAAGTACCCACTTCGAAGTGGGTGGTTACCCTGGGGTGAGCGAACAGGTCAGGAGGGTGGGGGCACATGGCGACGCTGAACCGGCCCGGAGCCGAGGACGGGCACGTCTGCGGGATCGACACCTCGATGGAGGTGATCGGCGGCAAGTGGAAGGTGCTCATCCTGTGGGCGCTCCACCAGCAGCCGCACCACCGCTTCGGGGAGCTGCGCAGACTCGTCCCGGGCATCACGGAGAAGGTCCTCGCCTCCCACCTGCGGGAGATGGAGGCGGACGGCATCGTGGACCGCGTCTCGTACGACGAGGTCCCGCCCCGCGTCGAGTACGGCCTCACCAAGGACGGCATCCGCCTCAACGAGGCCCTGGAGCCGCTCGCGGCCTGGGGACGCGAGCGGCGGGAGCGGGGCGCTTCCTAGCGCTCCAGCGCCTCCAGCTGGTTCAGGAACCAGCGCTGTGGGGGCAGGGCCGTTGCCGCCGCCGCGAGGCGCTTCGAGCGGTCGGCGCGTTCGGCCGCCGGCATCGTCAGGGCCGTGTGGAGGGCGTCGGCCGTCTGTGAGACGTCGAAGGGGTTCACCGTGAGGGCGTCGTCCATCAGCTCCCGGTACGCGCCCGCGCCCGTCGACAGGACGAGCGCGCAGCCCGCCTCGGAGACCACCGGTATCTCCTTCGCGACCAGGTTCATGCCGTCGCGCACGGGGTTCACCAGGGCCACGTCGGCCAGGCGGTACGCGGCCAGGGAACGGGTGAAGTCGTCCTCCACGGAGACGATGACCGGCTGCCAGTCGGCCGTGCCGAACTCCGTGTTGATCTCCTCGGCCAGTTCCGTCACCGAGGCGGTGTACTCCCGGTACGAGGCCAGGTCCTGCCGGGAGGGGTACGCCGAGGCCAGGTGGACCACCCGGTCGCGCCACTCGGGGTGGACGGTGAGCAGCTCCCGGTAGGCGAGCAGGCCGCGCAGGATGTTCTTCGACAGCTCCGTGCGGTCGACGCGGACGATGGTCTTCCGGTCGCCGACCTCCTCGCGGAGCCCGGCCAGCCGCTCGTCCACCTCCGGGCGGTACGCGAGGGCCCGCAGCTCCTCGCCGTCCACGCCCAGGGGGTACGCCCGGACCCGGGTGCGGCCCTTCCCGATGCCGTGGCGGCGCCACTCCACCCCGCGCCAGGGGTCGCCGCTCGGCCAGACTCCCTGGGCCACGCCGGTCGAGTCGTCCCGCGGGGAGCAGCAGCCGATGAAGGCCGACGCCCATCCCCAGGTGTGGAAGCCCAGCTCGTCCGCGCCGAGCATGCCCCACAGGAGTTCTTCGACGATGTCGTCCGGCACCATCCGCAGGTACTCGGACGACACCCACGGCGTGTGGGTGAAGTGCCCGATCCGCAGGTCGGGGCGGAGTTCGCGGAGCATTCCGGGGACCAGTGCCAGGTGGTAGTCCTGGACGAGGACGGCCGCGCCCTCGTCCGCCTCGGCGGCCAGAGTCTCGGCGAAGGCGCGGTTGTAGGCGCGGTAGGACTCCCAGCGGCGCCGGAACTCCGCGTCGAAGACCGGCTCGCGCGGGATGTCGTACAGGTGGTGGTGGAGGAACCACAGCACCGAGTTCGCGATGCCGTTGTACGCGTCGGCGTACACCTCGGGGTCGATGTCCAGCATCCGTACGCCCGGTTCGCCGATCCCGCGCCGGACGGCCTCCCGGTCGCCCTCGCCGAGTGCCGCGCACACCCACAGGCTGTCCTGCGAGGAGACGGCGCTCAGCCCGGAGACCAGGCCGCCGCCGCCCCTGCGGGCGTCGAGCTCGCCGTCCTCGCCGAGTACGTACGAGACGGGGCCCCGGTTGGATGCCACAAGCACAGATGCCATGGGGCGAACCTAGCCCGTCCCGTAAACGCTCAAACGTACGTATACGAGACGGGCAGATCCGGCCACGGAGGGTGAACGGGGCGAACGGGGGTGCCGGGGTCAGTTCTCGCGTCGGCCGCGCATCGCCGCCTTCGCCACCAGACCCGTCGCCGCGAGCGCCAGTCCGAGCGCGCCGAGCAGCCACAGTCGCTCACCGTTGCCGCCGGTCTCGGCCATCGAGCCGCCGCCGTTCCCGTGCGGTCCCGGGGCGGGGGGCGGCGGGGAGGCCGGCTCGGACGTCGCCGGAGCGGTGGGGGTGGGTGTCGGTGTGGGGTCCACGGGGGTCGGGGTCGGGTCCACGGGGGTGGGGGTGGGGTCCACCGGCGTCGGCGTCGGATCCACCGGTGTGGGCGTCGGCTTCGGCTTCTCGATCTGCGGGGTCACCCCGCACGCCGGGTCCTCGCTGCCGTCGCCGCAGTTGGAGCGCGGGGTCTCCACCTCGACGCTGTTGCGGAGCTTCCCGTCGCCGGTCACCGGGTCCTTGATCTTCACCGAGTAGGTGACGGTCGCCGTCTTCCCGGCGGGGATGTTCCCCACGAAACCGATCTTCGGCTTCGCGTACGACACCCTGCCCAGGTTCGTCTTCACGTCGCCGTTGTAGTCGGCGTCGTCGAGGTTGCCGGTCAGGTCGTCGCTGAACTTGGCGTTCGGGTAGTCGAGCGTGCTGACGTTCTTCGCGGTGATCGTGTACGTGAGCGTGTCGCCCGGTTTCACCGTGCGCGGGCTCGCCGTCTTGGTGATCTCCAGGTCGGGGACCGGCACGGAGAAGGCGAGCGCGGACGGCACGTAGGTGTCGCCGCGGGTGGCGAACGTCAGATCGGCCGAGGTGGCGCCCTGCGGGATGGCGCCTTCGGGGATGTCGAAGGCCTTCGCGTCGATGCTCAGGTTGTTGTTCATCTTGGGGGCGACGGCACCGTCGTCCTCGCTGATGAAGAAGTTGTTGGTGTTGCCCGTGTGGGCTTCGGTGACGTTCTTGCCGTCGACGCGGAAGGTGTCACCCGGGGTGTTCCAGTCGCCCTCGTACGCGGTGACGCTGGCCCGCGCCTTGCCGCCGCTCCGGTGGAAGCCGTCCACGGTGATCGTGGTGGCGGGGGAGGTCGAGCGCTGGAGGACATGGCCGCCGTACACGTACACGTTCCGCCGTTCGGGGGCGCGGACCGGGTCGGGGCCGGGGAACTTGTGGACGACGGTCAGGGACCAACCCGCCACGCAGCCCTTGCCGTTGGGCGCCCAGACGTTGCCGACGGCGACCTGCGCGTCCGTCCCCGAGACGCCCGCGAAGGCGGCCGTCACGTCCGACTCGCCCGTGTAGTAGTGCGGGCCGTTGGTGTCGGCCGGGTCGGCGACCATGCTGTCGATCGAGACCGGGGCCGCGGCCCCCGCGCCGATCCTGATCACCGGGGCGGTCGTCGTGGGGTCGCCGGGCGAGGGCACGACATCCGCGCCGGAGATGTCGCAGCGCTTCAGCCGCGCCCCGCTCGGACCCTTGTACGTGCCGTCGTTGCCGCCCCAGAAGAGCCGGGCGTACGCGACCTCCGCGCCCGCCGGGATCTGCACGTGGCCGGTGCTGGAGCCGTAGTCGCCCCCCGTGCCGCCCGCGTCGATCCGCTGCATCACGAAGGTGTTGTTGTTGTCCGAGCCCTGGCCGCTCGCCGCGGTCGCACAGCGGGCGGCCAGGTCGGCGGGGGCGGTCGGGCAGCCCATGACCGTGTTGCCGATCGTCGTGAAGTCGCCGTACAGCGACTCGTCGTACCGCTTGCCGAAGGGCTCGACCACGTCCGCCGCGGCCGGTCCCGCGGTGAACGCGAGCGAGCCCGCCGCCAGGCCGACGGCCGTGACGGCCGCGAGCACCCTGCCCAGGTGATGTTGTCTGAAGCGCATAAAAGGGCAATGTAGGCAAAGCGGATCATCATCGGGCGTTACGCCACGCGGCGGCGCGCGTACTCCACGATTTCGGCCATCGGCGGCCGCTCCTCCGTGTCCACCGCGTACGTCCGCGGCTCGAAGCCCTTCTCGCCCCGCTCGAACTGCGTCAACCACGGCCGCACCAGATGACCCCGCGAGAGCCGCAGCTGCGCCGTCCGGTAGATCGCCGCCGCCATCCGGCCCAGCGCGAGCCCGTCCTGGTGCCGGTGCTTGCGCACCCCCACGTCCACCTGTGCGAGCGCGTCCAGACCCACCGTGTGCAGGGCGTCCACGAGCAGCCCCAGCTCCACCCCGTAACCGACCGGGAACGGCAGCCGTTCGAGCAGCGAGCGGCGCGCCGCGTACTCGCCGCCGAGCGGCTGTACGAAGCCGGCCAGCTGCGGCCAGTGCAGATTCAGCAGCGGGCGCGCCACCAGCTCCGTCACCCGACCCCCCTGGCCAGGGGTCTTGCCGGAGGCGAGCCCGTTGAACTCGGGGCCGAACGGGCGGTCGTACATCGCCTTCACGAGGTCGACGTCCGGATCGGTGAGCAGCGGGCCGACGATCCCCGACACGAAGTCCGCGGAGAAGTCCCGCAGATCCGCGTCGATGAAGCACACGATGTCCCCGGTGGTCACCATCAGTGACCGCCACAGGACCTCGCCCTTGCCCGCCACGGCCGGTATCCGGGGGAGTATCGCGTCCCGCGCGACCACCCGCGCCCCGGCCGCCGCCGCCACCTCCGCCGTACGGTCCGTGGAGCCCGAGTCGATCACCACCAGCTCGTCGACGAGCGGCACCGCCTCCGACATCAGCTCGCGCCGGATCACGGCGACGATGTCTCCTACCGTCGCCTCCTCGTTCAGCGCGGGCAGGACGACGCTGACCTTCGTGTTCCGCTTGGCGGCGAGGATTCGCTCCAGCGGCCGGTCCGCCACGGACCAGGACCGCCGGTCCAGCCAGCGCTCCACCTCTTCCAGCACGTGATCTCCATCTCGCGGTTCGGACGGCCGGTCCAAGCGTCCGGGCCTTCGGTTACAGTCTTGAACAACGCGGATGCCCGATGCACGTCGGGGTGCCGCCCGCGCCGGAGCGCAGGAACGAAGTCCGCAAGGAACTTCACCGCGCTTCACAATCGAATACCGCTCATCCAGAGGGGCAGAGGGAAACGGCCCGTTGAAGCCCCGGCAACCCTCCAGTCGGTTACTCGCCCACCCGTCTCCCGGCCACCACCCCTGGTGGAGCCCTGACGGGCACAGCTTTTTTGCGCGAGGCTCCCGACTAGGGAAGGTGCCAAATCCGTCTCATGGCGAAAAATTCGTCATGGGAAAGATGAGGAGAAAGGGCCTCGCCTCCATGGCTGTACAGACTGTTACCCCCGCCACTTCGGTCGACCTCGGTCCCGCGTCCGGGCTTTCCTGTCGCGAATGCGGTGAAGTCTTCGCACTTGGTCCGATCTTCGCCTGCGAACTCTGTTTCGGACCGCTCGAAGTCGCGTACGACCTCCCCACCGGTGACCCCGAGGCACTGCGCAAGCAGATCGAGGCCGGCCCCGCCAACATCTGGCGCTACGCCCCCCTGCTGCCCGTCCCCGCCGACGTCGCCGACAAGCCGAACCTGAACCCGGGCTGGACCAAGCTCGTCCAGGCCGACAACCTCGCCCGCGAGATCGGCGTCGCCCCCGGCAAGCTCTTCGTCAAGGACGACTCCGGCAACCCGACCCACTCCTTCAAGGACCGGGTGGTCGCCCAGGCCATCGAGGCCGCCCGCGCCTTCGGGTTCACCACCCTCTCCTGCTCCTCCACCGGCAACCTGGCCGGCGCCGTCGGCGCCGCCGCCGCCCGCGCCGGCTTCCGCTCCTGCGTGTTCATCCCGCACGACCTGGAGCAGGGCAAGGTCGTCATGGCCGGTGTCTACGGCGGTGACCTCGTCGCCATCGAGGGCAACTACGACGACGTCAACCGCTTCTGCTCCGAGCTCATCGGCGACCCGCTGGGCGAGGGCTGGGGCTTCGTCAACGTCAACCTCCGCCCGTACTACGGCGAGGGCTCCAAGACGCTGGCGTACGAGATCTGCGAGCAGCTCGGCTGGGTCATCCCCGACCAGCTCGTCATCCCGATCGCCTCCGGCTCCCAGCTCACGAAGATCGACAAGGGTCTCCAGGAGCTCATCAAGCTGGGCCTCGTCGAGGACAGGCCGTACAAGATCTTCGGCGCGCAGGCCGAGGGCTGCTCCCCGGTGTCGGTGGCCTTCAAGGCCGGCCACGACGTCGTCCGCCCGCAGAAGCCGAACACGATCGCCAAGTCGCTCGCGATCGGCAACCCGGCCGACGGCCCGTACGTCCTCGACATCGCCCGCCGCACCGGCGGCGCCGTGGAGGACGTCGACGACGAGCAGGTCGTGGACGCGATCAAGCTCCTCGCGCAGACCGAGGGCATCTTCGCCGAGACCGCGGGCGGCGTGACCGTCGGCGTCGCGAGGAAGCTCGTCGAGAACGGTCTGATCGACCCGAACCTCACCACCGTCGTCCTCAACACCGGCGACGGACTCAAGACCCTGGACGCGGTGGCCGACACCTCTCAGGCGACCGTCACCATCCGCCCGAGCCTGGACGCGTTCCGCGACGCCGGCCTGGCCCTCTGAGCCGGTCCGCATCCCCGGCCCACTGAGGCCCGCTTTCCTGGCCCACTGAAAGGTTTCGAAGACATGGCCGTGAACGTCCGCATCCCCACCATCCTCCGCACCTACACGGGCGGGCAGTCCGAGGTCCAGGCCGAGGGCACGACCCTCGCCGAGGTCATCGCGGACCTGGAGAAGAACCACACCGGCATCTCCGCCCGCGTCCTGGACGACCAGGGCAAGCTGCGCCGCTTCGTCAACGTCTACGTGAACGACGACGACGTGCGCTTCGAGCAGGGCCTGGAGACGGCCACCCCGGCCGGCGCCGGCGTCTCGATCATCCCGGCCGTCGCCGGCGGCTGCTGAGCCGTACTGCGGACCTGCTCCGCCGAGCCGCTCTGCCGAGCCGCTCCGGCGAGCCCCGCTCGGCTCGCCGCTTGTCCTGTCTTTCTTGAATTGCCCCTTCCGCGCCATAAAGCGGAAGGGGCAATTCTGTATGGTTGAGCGCGGTAGAGTTGGGGAAGTCCCCTCCGCTGCTCATGCCGGACGCATATGAGAATGCGTCCCCGCACGACAAGAAGCAGCCAAAGTGCGTGTGCGTTGTGTACCTTCTGCACGCTTTGCCGGGCCCGACTTGCCCCGTAATTCAAGGGATTCTCCCCAATTCGCCTTTCCACGGCGCCCAGAATTCTCGCTCGATTGACCTGTTGCAGAGGGCAGTTGGGCAGATACATTCAGCCGCGGTCGACGCGTTCCGGCGAGGGTCTGACCCGGGTCCGCGAAGTGCGGGTCCCGCGCAAGGGCCAGTAATAGGGGAGTTAGGCATGGCTCAGGGCACCGTCAAGTGGTTCAACGCGGAGAAGGGCTACGGCTTCATCGCGGTCGACGGTGGTGCGGATGTTTTCGTCCACTACAGCGCGATCCAGATGGATGGCTACCGCAGCCTCGAAGAGGGACAGCGAGTCGAGTTCGAGATCTCGCAGGGCCAGAAGGGTCCGCAGGCGGACATGGTCAAGCTCGCCGTCTGAGCGCGGCGCGATCGGCCACCGACGCAGCGCCGTCGAGGGGCCCGCATCCCTGAGGGGATGCGGGCCCCTCGTGCGTTCCCGGACCCGCCCCGGACCCCCCGGGAGGGGCGCCGGGAGAGGGCCCGAAACCTGAGAGTCGCTTGCACTCTCCTAGGGCGAGTGCTAATCATTGGCGTTAGCACTCGGAAGGTGAGAGTGCTACGAGGATCGGGCAGACGAGGCCGCCGGCCGGGTGGGGCAAGGAACCACGCGGAGCTGCGGAGGCCGTCCGTCGCGGGCGTCGGCGCGGTCCTGGAGCGTTATCCACCCCATGTCCGGGAGGACCACTTCACATGGCCAAGATCATCGCGTTCGACGAGGAGGCCCGGCGCGGTCTCGAGCGCGGCATGAACCAGCTCGCTGACGCCGTCAAGGTCACCCTCGGCCCCAAGGGTCGCAACGTCGTCCTCGAGAAGAAGTGGGGCGCCCCCACGATCACCAACGATGGTGTCTCCATCGCCAAGGAGATCGAGCTCGAGGACCCGTACGAGAAGATCGGCGCCGAGCTGGTCAAGGAAGTCGCCAAGAAGACGGACGACGTCGCCGGCGACGGTACGACCACCGCCACCGTTCTCGCCCAGGCGCTCGTCCGCGAGGGCCTGCGCAACGTGGCCGCCGGTGCCAACCCGATGGCCCTCAAGCGCGGTATCGAGAAGGCCGTCGAGGCCGTCTCGGGCGCCCTGCTCGAGCAGGCGAAGGATGTCGAGACCAAGGAGCAGATCGCTTCGACGGCCTCCATCTCCGCCGCCGACACCCAGATCGGCGAGCTCATCGCCGAGGCGATGGACAAGGTCGGCAAGGAAGGCGTCATCACCGTCGAGGAGTCCCAGACCTTCGGTCTGGAGCTGGAGCTCACCGAGGGTATGCGCTTCGACAAGGGCTACATCTCGGCGTACTTCGCCACCGACATGGAGCGCATGGAGTCGTCGCTCGACGACCCGTACCTCCTCATCGTCAACTCCAAGATCTCCTCGGTGAAGGACCTGCTCCCGCTCCTGGAGAAGGTCATGCAGTCGGGCAAGCCGCTGCTGATCATCGCCGAGGACGTCGAGGGCGAGGCCCTGTCGACCCTGGTCGTCAACAAGATCCGCGGCACCTTCAAGTCCGTCGCGGTCAAGGCCCCGGGCTTCGGCGACCGTCGTAAGGCCATGCTGAACGACATCGCCATCCTCACCGGCGGCACGGTCATCTCCGAGGAGGTCGGCCTGAAGCTGGAGAACGCGGGCCTCGACCTGCTGGGCCGCGCCCGCAAGGTCGTCATCACCAAGGACGAGACCACCATCGTCGACGGTGCCGGTGACAGCGAGCAGGTCGCCGGTCGCGTGAACCAGATCCGCGCCGAGATCGAGAACTCGGACAGCGACTACGACCGCGAGAAGCTGCAGGAGCGCCTGGCGAAGCTCGCCGGCGGTGTTGCGGTCATCAAGGCCGGTGCCGCGACCGAGGTCGAGCTCAAGGAGCGCAAGCACCGCATCGAGGACGCCGTTCGCAACGCGAAGGCGGCCGTCGAGGAGGGCATCGTCGCCGGCGGCGGCGTGGCCCTGCTCCAGGCTTCCTCGGTCTTCGAGAAGCTCGAGGCCGACCTCTCGGGCGACGAGGCCACGGGCGCGAACATCGTGAAGCTGGCCCTTGAGGCCCCGCTGAAGCAGATCGCGGTCAACGCCGGCCTCGAGGGCGGCGTCGTGGCGGAGAAGGTCCGCAACCTGCCCGTCGGCCACGGCCTGAACGCCGCGACCAACGAGTACGTCGACCTCATCGCCGAGGGCATCATCGACCCGGCGAAGGTCACGCGCTCCGCGCTGCAGAACGCCGCGTCGATCGCCGCGCTGTTCCTCACCACCGAGGCCGTCATCGCCGACAAGCCGGAGAAGGCGTCCGCGCCGGCCGGCGGCGGCATGCCGGGCGGTGACATGGACTTCTGATCCTCCGGGATCGGTTGTTCATCGCTGAACGCGAACGAGGGCGGCACCCCCACCAGGGGGTGCCGCCCTCGGGCGTTCGGCGGATGCTGGAAGAGGCGGGGTTCCGCCGGGAAGGGGTCGCAGCCATGGTCACGCTCCTCACGACGCCGGCCGACCGCGAGCTGGTCGTCACCCGCACCTTCGACGCCCCGCCGGCCCGTGTCTGGGAGGCCTGGACGCACCCCGGGCACGTACGGGAGTGGTACGGCATGTCCGGCCTGACCACGTCCGTCGTCGACATCGACCTGAGCGTCGGCGGCGCCTGGCGCTGGGGCCAGACCGCGCCCGACGGCCAGGAGATCGTCTTCTCCGGCACGTACGAGGACATCGTCCCGGCGGAGCGGCTCGACTACACGGAGTTCTTCGAGCAGATGCCGGACGCCGACCCGGTCCGGGTCACCCTCACCTTCGACGCGACCCCCGACGGCGGCACGGCCCTGACCAGCACCTCCTTCTGGCCCTCGAACGAGATCAGGGACCAGGCGCTGGCAGCGGGCATGGAGGCGGGCGTCAGGGAACAGTACGACCGGCTCGCCGAGTACCTGAAGACGATGTGAGGCTGCGGCCTCAGCCGTGGAGCAGGGCCTTCGCGACCGGCTCTCCGGTGCGGCGGGCGCGTGCCAGGCCGGCCTTGACCTCGGAGAGGGTACGAGGGCGGTAACCCGGGCCGCCGCAGCAGGACTTGTGGAAGCGGATGCCGGCGTGGAGCACGACCGACAGCGCCCGCCAGGCCGAGGTGTCCCGGCGGCGGGGCGGCGCGAACGCGGAGCCCACGTGGATGAGGGCGCGGGCGCAGCGCGGACACCGCCGCTCGCGCTGCTTGTCGTACGGCTGCTTGTACGAGGCGCGGCACGGCAGGCAGACGTACGAGGTCTTGGCATGGCCCATGGGGCGAGCGTAGGGGCCCGGGTGCCGGGCCCCCACCGAATTACTCGAGACCTTGTCCGAGTCACCCGGGGCTTTGTCCGAGGTGGCGCCGGAAGAGGCCCGTCCAGAGGAAGGACTCACCGAAGGCCGGGGAGTCGGCGGGCTCGTCGCGCATGCGGCGGACCTCGATCTCCGTCAGATCGGCGAAGATCGCCTTGAGTGACGTGTCCGTGTAGGCGAGTCCGCCGTCGAGCCGGCCCTGCCGGTAGAGGTCGGCGTCCGGGAGTTCGGATCCCATGCCGCCCTCCCCGGCGGCGAACGCGGTGAGCGTGAAGTGTCCGCCGGGCGCGAGGACGCGGTCCAGGAGCGCGAGGTAGCTGACGCGGCGGTGCGGCGGCAGGTGGTGGAAGCAGCCGGAGTCGTGGACGAGGTCGTACGGCCCGTCGAGGGCGGTCCCGGGCGCGAAGGCGTCGCCGCGGACGAACCGGATGTTGGTGGCACCGGCGTTCCCGGCCCGTTCCTCCGCCCAACGGATGGCGGTGGGGGAGAGGTCGACGGCGTCCACCCGGTAGCCGAGCGACGCGAGGTACAGGCTGTTCCGGCCGGGCCCGCACCCGAGGTCGAGGGCCCGGCCGCCGCCGGCCGGGAGCAGCCCCCGCTCGACGTACGACACGAGGCTCTCGTCGGGCTTGGCGACGAAGAACGGCACCGGCTTGTCCCGGTCGGCGTAGAACCCGTCCCACCAGTCGGCCCCGCCGCCGGACCAGCGGTCGGCGTCGGGCGCGAAGAGCCCGTCGAGCAGGCTCAGGACGTCGTCGACCGTGCGGATGTCGCGGTCGTTGCGGATGCCGTGGCCGCCGTGGCCGCCGTGGCCGCCGTGGCCGCCGTGGCCGCCGTGGCCGCCGTGGCCGCCGTGGCCGTCGCGGTCGTTGTGGTCGTTCAGACCCATGTGGATCTCCCCTCCGAGTCCCCCAAGGATAGGTCGAGTTGATGCAAAAGCCCAGGTCAGAGGTGGTGCGCGGATCCACTGGAGGTCGCTCCGTGACCCTGGGGACCGAGGTGCGGCCCTGCGGGGCGGGCCCGCCCCCGGGGGGCTCCTCGCGCCCGTCCCAGCCCCGGGAAGGGGCCTTCCAGGGCGTCGCCCGGCCCGGTTTCCGTACGGGATTCCGGCACGACGCAGCGGCGCGCGCCGAGCCGGATTGAACGGGTTCGAAAACGTGTTTCTGTCGCCACTCGCCTCTGCTAGGGTCGGCCTGCTCGCGCGGGGAACGAGAGGCGAGATCATGTGACCCCTTCCCCGCGCCGTATGCCCTGGGGAGGGACTTCTACGTGATCAGCCCGTTGGATCGACGGCCGCGCCGCCATGCGCTCGGCCGCATCGCGCTCGCCGTCAGCCTCGCGGTGACGGCCGGCGTCGGCACCACCGTGGGGGCTGCGGCCGAGACGCCCGGCACGACCGGCGAGGCCGTCGTCGTCAGCCCGGGCGCGCGCTTCGTGCCCCGCGCCACCATCGTCCTGAACGCCGGTGAGACCGGCTTCCTGACCGCGCAGGAGGGCGACGACCGGCTGCGCTGGATCGACTACGCGACCGGTCGGACCACCGTCCTCGACCACCGTCTGCCGAAGCCGCTCTCGTACGACGTCGACGAGTTCCGCTTCACCGAGTACCCGGCGGACTTCGGACACGGCTCCGACACCGTGGCCGTCCACTCGGAGAGCCCGGCCCCGCACGTGACGCTCCAGCAGCGGGCCGGCGGCGGCGCGACGACCACCGTCGCCATCCCGGAGGGGCAGACCTACGTCGGCACGTACGGCGACACGGTCATCACCCGGACCGGCACCGAGAGCGCCGTCACGAGCCTGCACCTCCTCCACCCGGAAGCCGGCGGGGTCAGGGAGCAGAAACTGGAGGGACTGCCCGAGGGCTGGAACCTCTCCATCAGCGAGGGCGACGCGCGGTCGATCGCCGTCCGTGGCATCAAGTGGGTCGACTCCACGATGAGCCAGGGGTGGTGGGTCGTCGACCTGGCGAGCGGGAAGATCAAGACACTGTCCACCCACGGTGAGAGCGTCTCCTTCGACAAGGACACCGTCTTCCACCTCGGAGCCCCGTCCGGCAGCGACGCCCAGGTGTACCGCCGCGACGACCTGGACGCGGCCCCGACCACCCTCGACCTGCGGGACGTCGCCTCGTACGACGACGTCGTACGCAGGCTCGGCGACGCCCTGGTCACGGTGAGCCCGCCCAACCCGGGCAACAACGAGTACCGGGGAAACCGCCTCGCGCAGTACGTTCCGGACGGCATCGACACCTCCCTGCTCGACGTCGCCTCCACCTCCCTCAGCCGTACGCCCGACGGCTCGCTCCTGGTGGCCGGTGCGGAGCAGCGCACCGACTACGGCGCCCTCGACTGGGGGTACTACCGCTTCACGGCGGCCGCCGACGGCACTGTGACGCGCAAGCGCCTCGCGGACATCGAGGACATGGAGGCCAAGCCCGCCGGCATCTCCCTCGGCAGCGGCATCCTGACCACGGCCGACGACTCGAAGCTGTACCAGCCGGGCGGCATCATCGGCGGATACCGGAGCACCTGGCTGAAGACCTCCGGGCGCCCCGAGGAGCTGCGCTCGGCCACCGACGGTTTCGTCACGGGCCGGGACGACGACTGCAGCCCCACGTGGCGCGTCTACTGCGTCTCCATGTTCGCGAGCGGTGACGGTCACCACGGGCGCAAGGCGGGCACGGAGCAGGACATGACCGTGCTCCACCGGAACGGCTCCGCCACCTGGGGCCCGAGGCTGACGACCGGGCTCAGCAGTCCCCAGCTCGTCGACCTGTCCGGCCGGTTCGGTGTCGTGAACCAGGCCTCGGGAGGGTCCCAGGCGATCGTCGAATTCCGCGGCACCGACTCCGGAGCCGTACTTCAGAAGCGCGAGCCGGTGGCGTCGGCCCTCTGGGGCAACACGCTCTGGAGCGCCACGAAGGGCTCGAACACCGTCACCTCCAAGGCCCTTCCGGCGGGAACCGCGGGCGAGTCGTTCACGACGACCAACCGCTGTGAGCCCACCGACCTCCAGGCCGTGGGCCGCTGGGTGTACTGGAAGTGCCAGGACGAATCGTGGGACGTCCGAGGCGGCGGCCTGTACGACCGGTCCACCAAGCGCTTCATGAGCCTCGGCTCGGACGACACGCTCCTCGGCGACGGCTACCTCGTCTCCCGCTCGGACAGTACGGGCCTCACCCTGGTCGACCTGCACAACGGGATTCCCGGCAGTGGAAAGGTCGCCGACCTGCCGCAGCGCGTGGTGGCGACCCCTGCCCAGCTCGGCGCGAACACCACCCGCCGCGCAGGCTGGACCGTCGACCGCTTCGGCGGGCACGTCGCCTTCACCGGTGACGACCGCCGGGTGCGCGTCGTCCCGTCCGGCGTCCCGGCCTCCCGGATCGCGATCATCGACACGGACGCGGCAGCGTCCGTCAACGTCAAGTCGGGTGCCTGGAAGCCGCGTTGGTGGCTGTCCAAGCCCGCCGCCTCCTGGTCCCTGGCGCTCAGGCACAAGGCGACCGGCAAGGTCGTCCGCACCCTGACGGGCGGCGAGGCCCGCGGTCTGGTCGCTTCCGCGTGGGACGGCAAGGACGCGACGGGCCGGACCGTCGCGAACGGGGCGTACGCCTGGACCCTGACGGCGAAGGCCGCCGACGGCCAGGCCGCCGACCTGTCGGTCTCGGGAGCCGTGTCGGTGACCGGTGGCGCCGCGGTGTGGCGCGACATGGGCGGTGACGACGGCGTCGGCGACCTGCTCGTGATGGACACGGCGGGCCTGGTGTCGATGTACCGGGGTACGGGCACGGGCGCGCTCACGGCGAAGATCGCCGGTACGGGGACGAAGTTCGCCACCTCGTCGACGTTCGTCCCCTTCGGCGACGTGAACGCCGACGGCTGCGCGGACGTCCTCGCCCGGGTGGGCGACCAGCTGCGGGCGTACCGGCCGGGCTGCGGAAAGGTCGTGTCGGCCTCGTCGCCGTACGCGTCGATCGGCTCGGGCTGGGGTCAGTACGACGTGCTGACGTCGCCCGGTGACGCGAACGGCGACGGATACATCGACCTGATCGCGCGTCAGGCGTCCACCGGTGACCTGTACTTCTATGCCGGTACGGCCGACCACCGGGTCAAGTCCCGCGTGAGGATCGGCACCAACTGGAAGCTGTACAAGAAGATCGTCGGCGCCGGCGACCTGAACGGCGACGGCCGGGGCGACCTCCTCGGCGTGGACGCGGCGGGCGTGCTGTGGCGGTACTACGGCACGGTGACCGGCGGTGTGACGGCGCGCGTGAAGATCGGCCCCGGCTGGAACGCCTACTCCGCCCTCGCCGCCGTCGGCGACCTGTCCGGTGACGGTCGCGCGGACCTCGTCGCCCGCGACACCGCCGGCAAGCTGTGGCGGTACAGCAGCAACGGAGCGGGGCTGTACGGCGCGCGGGTGCTGATCGGTTCGGGCGGCTGGAACGGCTTCAAGGGCCTTTACTGACGCTCCCGCCCATCCGCTGCCGAGGGCCCGGCCACCACGTGCGTGTACGTGGGGGCCGGGCCCTCGGTGCGTGACAGGTGTTCCAGCCGAGCCAAGTTCTCCAGCCGTTCCAGCAGTGCCAGGTCCTCCATGCCGCGCCAGGTCTTCCGTACCGGGCCAGGTCTCCCAGACGAGCCAAGTTCTCCAGCCGTTCCCCTCCCTGCCGGAGGAAAGGCGCCAATCTGACAGATGCCCCACCCGTACGCGCCCGTACGTCCCGGCCGAAAGTCCCCGGGTGTGAACCCGGTCGTATCGGCGCGGACCGGCCGTCGGTGCCGAGCGCCACTGTCCGGTACGCGTCGCGGACGATTGGCCGGAGTCCTGGGTTGCCCCCGACCCGGGCCACCGCTAGCGCTCTTGGCGGCTGCGGCCGCACTCCCCATCATCGCCCTGGGGTGCGCCGCCGCACCGGCCCTCAGCGAACCCTTCGGGGAGGCAAAGACCGTGCAGACGACCGACGTTCCGGCCAGGGGGGACGGGTGACCGTCTACTCCGGTCACCGCCTCGTCCGACTCATCGCCGACCGCACCGGGCAGCCCGCCCTCGCCCACGACGCCGACGTCGTCGGCCGGGTACTGCCCTTCAGGGTCGGCTCCCACGTCGCCGACGAACTCATCGACTGGTCGCGCGCCCCCGACGACCCCCTCTACCGGCTCGCCATGCCCCATCGCGACCTGCTCGCCCCCGCGGACTTCACCGCCGTCGAGCAGACCCTGCGGAGCGGAGACCGGGACCGACTACGGCTCGTCGTGGACGGCCTGCGCGAACGGCTCGACCCGCACCCGGCCGGCCGGGACCCCGGGGGCGTCCGCCACACGTACCCGGACACTCTGCTCGTCCTCGCCGACCAGGGCCGGACCGCCTGCCCCAGCCACTGCGCGTCCTGCTTCCGCTGGCCCCGGTTCACCGGCGACCCGGCGCGCGGCCGGGCGGACGGCGGGCCCGCGGCGATGACCGCCTATCTGACCGGGCACCCGGAGATCACCGACGTCGTCCTCGGCGGCGAGGACCCGCTCGCCATGGGGGCCGCACAGCTCGACGCGTACGTCTCACCGCTCCTGGACCGTCCCCACGTACGGACGATCCGCATCGGCACAAGGGCGGTGGCCTCCTCCCCGGAACGCTTCCTCGACGCAGCCGACGCAGCTGACACTCCTGCTGCTGCTGCTGCCGACGACCTCCTCCGCCTCCTCGAACGGATCGTCGCCTCCGGCCGCCACCTCTCCCTGCTGCTGTACGTCTCCCACCCCCGGGAGCTCGACCCGGAACCGGCCCGCCGAGCCGTCGGCCGCCTCCTCGCCACGGGTGCGGTGCTGCGCACCGAGTCCCCGGTTGTGCGGCACGTCAACGACGACGCCGGAGTCTGGGCCCGGATGTGGCGGGAACAGGCCGGACTCGGCCTCGTCCCGTACCGCATGCTCGTCGAACGCGGCGCGGGCGCACGCCGTTGCTTCGGTCTGCCGCTGGCCACGGTCCTGGACGTCCATGCGGAGGCGGTACGGCAGGCCCCGGGGCTCGCACCGACGGCGGGGAGCCCGGTGATGTCCACGGAGCTCGGCCGCCTCGCCGTCGAGGGGATCGTCCAGCTCCGGTACGGCCCCGCCTTCGCCCTCCGCGCGCTCCGACCACGCGATCCCGCCCTGGCCGGCACGGTGGCGTACGCCCGCTTCGATCCGGCGGCGAGGTGGTGGGACGAGCTCGTCCCGTACGGACCCCGGGACCGGATTCTGATCCCGGGGAAGCCGCTGACGCCGGCGGACGTGGTCGGCTGAGGTCTACCAGGCCTTCCACGTCTCCAAGGCCTCCAGGCCTTCCGAGGAACTCAGGCGGGCGGGGCGAGCAGCGCCGAATCCTGCCCGGCGCGGCGGAGCGAGTCCGCGACGAAGCCGTTCGCCTTCAGCTCCTCGACGGTGGCGCGGAGGAAGGCGACGGTCTCCGGGGCGCGGGTGACCGTCGTGCCGACCGCCTGCCGGATCTCCATGAACCGGCCCTCGATCAACCGGACTTCGGGATGCTCGGCGACGTACGAGGTCATCGGCTGCCGGATGCCGGCGCCCACCTCCAGACCCTCCTTGCGGAACGTGTCGACGCCCTCCTCCCCCCGGACGACCGTCGCGTGGGCGAGGGAGCGCGAGAGGAAGAGGTCGTAGGCGGACCCCTGCTTGACCCCGATCCGGATGCCGGGGACGTCCACGTCCTCGACGGTCGTGAGGCCGGAGTCGCGCGGGACGGCGTACACACCCTCGATGACGACGTACGGGGCGGTGAACGCGACCTCCGTCTCCCGCGCCGGATCCACGGCGAGGAAACAGAGGTCGGCGCGGCCGTCGGCCATCGCCTCGAAGGACTTCCGCGCCGCATCGAAGCAGAGCAACTCGACCGGCAGACCGAGTCGTGCCCCGATCTCCCGTGCCAGATCGACGGTGATCCCGGACGGCGCCTCGGGAGTCCCCTGCGCGAGCACGGGGTTCCCGAGGTTGACGGAGGCCCGGAGGGTGCCGGTGGGGGCGAGGTCGGCGGCGATGGCGGGCGTGGGAGCGGGGCGCGGCGTGGTCGTCATGAGGGTGGAGTCTAGGGAGCGTCGGAAGCGGGCTTGCGGTGCAGCCCGTCGAGGAGGGCGAGATCCTCGGCGGTGAGGCGGAGGGCGCCTGCGGCGACGTTGGCGGTGAGGTGGGCCGGGTCGCCGGTGCCGGGGATGGCGAGGAGGTGGGGGCCCTGGTGGAGGGTCCAGGCGATGCGGACCTGGGCGGGGCTCGCGCCGTGGGCCTCGGCGACGGTGAGGACTTCGGGGCTCTCGGGGGCGGTGGCTCCGCCCTGGCGTCCGGCGGCGGCGATCGCGTAGAAGGGCACGAAGGCGATGCCCTGCTCGCCGCAGAGACGGACGAAGTCCTCGTACTCGGGGCGGACCCCGATCCCGTACATGTTCTGCACGCAGACGACGGGGGCGATCTCCTGGGCCTCGGTGAGGTGGGCGGGAGTGATGTTGGAGAGGCCGAGGTGGCGGATGAGGCCGGCCTCGCGGAGCTCGGCCAGGGCGCCGAAGCGCTCGGCGATCGAATCGGTGCCGACGATACGGAGGTTGACGACGTCGAGGTGGTCGCGACCGAGCTGGCGCAGGTTCTCCTCGACCTGGCCGCGCAGGGCGGCGGGGGTGCGAGCGTGCTCGCTCCAGGCGCCGGAGGCGTCGCGACAGGGGCCGACCTTGGTGGCGATGACGAGATCGTCGGGGTAGGACCCGCCGAGGGCGCTGCTGATCAGCTCGTTGGCGGAGCGGAGCGGGGAGAAGTAGAAGGCGGCGGTGTCGATGTGATTCACACCGAGGTCAACGGCCTTGCGCAGAACGGCGATCGCCTCGTCGCGATCTCTGGGTACGGCGTGCTCGACGAGGGCCGCACCGCGCTGAGGCAGCCGCATGGCTCCGAAGCCGATGCGATTGACGGTGAGGTCGCCGAGGGTCCAAGTACCGGAGGCGGACGCGGGGGTGGTGGGCAGGGTGGGGGTGGTGGTCATGCGGGGGATGATCCCTCAGGGGTGCGCGCGACTTCCATCGGTTATGGCGCGGGGGCGGGGTGGGGTGGGGCGGGACCCGGCGTAGAGGTGCTGGGGGTGGGGGTTTCGGGTGGGGTGCGGGTGCGGCCGCCCTCTTTCCGAGTGTGGCGTCCTCCACCGCCGCGTCGAAGGAGCGCCCTTGACGCACCACCGGAAGGAGCGACTCTCGGAAAGAGGGCGGTCCCACCCGCACCCCGCCAGGTGCGATCACCTTCGGGGCCTGGGGGCCTGAGCCCCGTACCCCTCGCGCCCGAACGCCCCCCGTTCCTGCGGGGGTTGGCCCTACCCCTGACTCGCCTGCTTGCCGGATGGGGGCCGGCCTTTCGGTCCGCGAGGCTGTGCGCATGACAACGAACCGTGGTCGCAAGGCCCTCCTCCTCGCCCTCTCCGCCGCCGCCGTCGCCGGGGCCGCCCTCACCGGGGGCAGTGCCACCGCCGCTGCCGCCGCCGGCGGAGCCGGGCGCGCGGCCGGGTTGACGTGGGGCGACTGCTCCCCGGCCGTGCGGCCGCTGCCCGGGCAGCGGTGCGCCACCCTCTCCGTACCCCTCGATTACTCCGATCCCCATGGGGAGCAGATTCAGCTCGCCGTCTCCCGGCTGCCCAGCGCGCGTCCCGAGGCGCGGCGCGGGACCCTCATGGTGATTCCCGGTGGGCCCGGTAGTTCCGGTGTGCAGCGGCTGGCGCAGAAGGGTGCCGCCCTGGCGAAGGAGATGGACGGGGCGTACGACCTCGTGGCCTTCGACCCGCGTGGGATCGGCGGTTCCGCCAAGGCGCGGTGCGGGCTCGACGAGGGCGACCGGTGGATGATGACGCTGCGGTCGTGGCCGAGTGCCGATGGGGGGATCGAGGAGAACGTGGCCCGGTCGAAGCGGGTCGCCGAGGCCTGTGCCCGGAACGGGGGTGCCATGTTGCGCGGGCTGACCTCCGCCAATCAGGTGCGGGACCTGGAGCAGCTGAGGAAGGCGCTCGGCGAGCGGAAGCTGTCGGCGTGGGGCGTGTCGTACGGGACGTACGTGGCGGCCGCGTACGCGGAGAAGTATCCGCACCGGACCGACCGTTGGGTCCTGGACAGCAGCAACGACCCCGACCCGAAGCGGGTCGCCCGGGGCTGGCTGGAGGGCATGGCGCAGGGCGCCGAGGACCGGTTCCCGGACTTCGCTGCCTACGCGGCGCACCCGGACCGGGCGGTCGAGGGGCTGCGGCTCGCGGAGCGGCCGGAGGACGTACGGGCGGTCGTCATGGATCTGGCGGGCCGGCTCGACCGGGAGCCGCACGCCTCCGTGCTGCCCGGTGCGCCGGGCGAGCCCGTGAAGCCCGGGCCCCCGCTCACGGGGTCGATGCTGCTCCAGGGGCTCCAGCTCGCGCTCTACTCCGACGGTTTCTTCCCGTCCTTCGCGCAGTTGGTGACGGAGGCGCTCGACCCGAAGGGCGAGCCGGTGCTGCCGCGTGAGCTGGCGGGGGCGATGCCGGACGACGCCGCGGCCATCACCGTGGGCGTGATCTGCAACGACGTGAACTGGCCCGCGTCCGTACCGGCGCACGAGCGGGCCGTCGCGGCCGACCGGGAGCGGTTCCCGCTGACGGCGGGGATGCCGGCGAACATCACCCCCTGCTCCTTCTGGAAGGGCGGGGCGGTGGAGAAGCCCGTCCGCATCACCGACCTGGGGCCGTCCAACATCCTGATGATCCAGAACCTGCGGGATCCGTCCACCCCGTACTCCAAGGGGATGGGCATGCGGCGCGCACTCGGCGACCGCGCGCGGCTCGTCTCCGTCGACCACGGCGGGCACGGGGTCTACCTCGGGAACGGGAATGCTTGTGGCGATCTGGCCGTGACCCGGTTCCTGACGGACGGTGTCCGGCCCGGTGAGGACGTTCTCTGTAAGTGACGGGTGCAGCCGAGGGCCCGGTCGGATTCCTTCCGGCCGGGCCCTTTCGTACGCGGGTGCTCAGATGCGGGTGCTCAGACCTTCACCGGCTCCCGCTCCGGCGTCGGGCCGCCCTTCGCCACCGTGACCTCCGCCTGTTCCGTCTCCGTGTCCACGTTGAACTCCTCCAGGAGTTCCTTGCTGAAGCCCCAGAAGTACGTCGCCACGAAGCCGGCCAGGTAGCCGACGATCAGGCCGCCCGCGTAGATCGCGATCGTCTCGCCCAGGCCCTTGTTTCCGTCGAGCAGCGGGAACAGCGCCCAGCCGGACGGGCCGATCGCGGTCGAGCCGACCGTGTCGCCCAGCATGCTGAACAGTCCGATGAAGCCGCCGCCGAACGCTCCGCCCACGCAGGCCGTGATGAACGGGCGGCCCAGCGGGAGCGAGACGCCGTAGATCAACGGCTCGCCGACGCCCAGGAAGCCGGCCGGGAGCGCGGACTTGATCGTGCGGCGGATCGAGCCGTTGCGCGGGAGCTTCAGGTAGACGGCCATCGCCGCGCCGACCTGGCCTGCGCCCGCCATCGCGAGGATGGGGAGGAGGGCCGTGTAGCCCTGCTGCTCGATCAGCGTCGTGTGGATCGGGATGAGCGCCTGGTGCAGGCCCAGCATCACCAGCGGCAGGAAGAGGCCGCCGAGGAGGAAGCCGGCTCCGGCGCCCGCGTTCGCGAGCAGCCAGTTGGCGAACTCGCCGATGGCGGTGGAGATCTCACCGGCCACGAACATCAGGCCGAAGATCGTGACGAGGCCCGAGATCAGTACCGTGAGGGTGGGGGTGACCAGGACGTCGAGGGACTCCGGCACCCAGCGGCGGCACCACTTCTCCACGTACACCGCGAGGATCGCCGCGCCGAGCGCGCCGAGCACACCGCCCTGGCCGGGGGAGAGCGTCTGGCCGAAGGCGTCGATCTTGGCGACGCCGGGGAAGACGATGATCGCCGCGACCGCGCCGCCGAGGATCGCCGTGCCGCCGAACTCCTTCGCCGTGTTGTAGCCGACGAAGACCGCGATGAGGGCCATGAAGCCGCTCGCCATCGCCGCGAGCGCGGGGGTGACGCCGGGCAGCCAGCCGAGGTTGATCAGCAGGCCGTTGAGGCCGGCGATGATGCCGCAGCCGATGAGCGCGGGGATCAGCGGGACGAAGATGTTCGCGATCCGGCGGAGGAAGAGCTTGAACGGGGTGGAGTTCTTCGCCTTCTGCGCCGCCTTGAGGGCCGCGCCCTGCGCCGCGAGATCGTCTGCCGAGTGCGTCGGTTGCGGGGCCGCCGCCACCAGGGCCTCGATCTCCGGGGTCACGCGGGCGACGGTGCCCGGGCCGAGGACGATCTGGTACGTGTCGTCCTCCACCACACCCATCACGGAGGGCAGGGCCTTGAGGGCCTCGTCCTGGACGAGTGAGCGGTCGTGCAGTCCCAGCCGGAGGCGGGTCATGCAGTGGGCCACGGAGCTGATGTTCTCGGCGCCGCCGACGAGGGGGAGGATCGCGGCGGCGATGGCGCGGTTCTTGTCGTCTGTGCTCATGGTGCGGTGGTGCCTTGCTGTGAGGGGTGCCTCTGGGGGGTGAGGGGGTTACGGGGTGGGCTCGGTCGCGTGCAGCGCCGCGCGCAGGTGGCCCTGGGAGACGGTCAGCCGCTGGGCGGCCGTCGGGGCGTCGATGCCGGCGAGGATCATGAGGATCGCGTTCTTCACCTCTCCGTCGGCGGCGGCGAGGGCGGTCTCGATCTGCTCGTCGGGCGCGCCGGTGGCCAGCGCGACGATGCGCCGCGAGCGGGCCTGGAGCTTCTCGTTGGAGGCGCGGACGTCGACCATCAGGTTTCCGTACGTCTTGCCGAGCCGGATCATGGTGATCGTCGAGATCATGTTGAGGACGAGCTTCTGGGCGGTGCCCGCCTTGAGCCGGGTCGAGCCGGTGAGCAGCTCCGGGCCGGGGACGACCTCGATGCCGTGCTCGGCGGCGGCGGCGAGTGCACTGTCCTCGTTGCAGGAGAGGCCGATGGTGAGCGCGCCCTGTGCGCGGGCGTGCTCGACGGCGCCGATGGCGTACGGGGTGCGGCCGGAGGCGGAGATGCCGACGACGGTGTCGTTCGCGGTGACGCCGAGCGCGGTGAGGTCCTCGGCGGCGAGCTCCTTCGAGTCCTCGGCGCCTTCGACGGCCTTGACCATGGCGGACGGGCCGCCCGCGATGAGGCCGACGACCTCGCTCGGGTCGGTGTTGAAGGTGGGCGGGCACTCGCTGGCGTCGAGGACGCCGAGGCGGCCCGCGGTGCCGGCGCCCATGTAGATGAGTCGTCCGCCGCGGGCCATGCGTGCGGCGGTGGCGTCGATCGCGGCGGCGATGGCGGGGAGCTGCCGGGCGACGGCGGCGGGGACGGTGGCGTCCTCGCCGTTCATGAGCGCGGCGATCTCGGCGGTGGGGAGCTGGTCGATCTCGGCCAGTTCCGGACGGAACGCTTCGGTGGTGAGGGTGGCCAGCTGGGCGCGGAGTTCGGAGTACGTAGCAGACACGAGCGGCTCTTTCGGTGCTGTGGTCGTCAGCGGGTGCGGTGGTCGTCGGCGAGTGCTGTGGTCGTCAGCGGGTGCGGGGTGAGTGGCGGTGGGCGAGGGCTTCGTACGAGGCGGCGAGGGCAGGGGCCGCCGTCTCGTACGTACGCTGCGTGACGCAGGTGAACAGGCAGTCCACGACGAGGAGTTGGCTGGTCCGGGACGACATGGCCGCGGGGCGCAGTTCGCTCTCGCGGGCGGTGGAGGTGGTGAGGATGTGGTCGGCGTACTGCGTCACCGGCCCGTCCGGGCGGCCGGTGATCGCGACGGTCGTCGCCCCGTGGTCGAAGGCCACGCGGAGGGGTTCTATGACGTCGCCGGTCGAGCCGGAGTGGGTGATGGCGATGGCGACGTCGCCGGAGCGGAGCTGTACGGCGTTGGTGACGGCGAGGTGCGGGTCGCTGTGGGCGTGCGCGATCAGGCCGATGCGGAGGAGTTTCTGGCCGAGGTCCTGGGCGACGAGGCCGGAGGCTCCGACGCCGTAGATGTCGATGCGGCGGGCGGTGGCCAGGGCGGCGACGGCGGCGCCGAGCTGGACGGTGTCGAGTGCGGCGGCGGTGTCGGCGAGGGTCTGCTGTTCGTCGTAGGCGAGCTTGGCGACGACGTCGGCGATCGGGTCGTCGACGGCTATGTCGGCGGTGACGGCGGGTGCGCGGCCGGACTGCTGCTGGGCGGCGAGCCCGGCGAGGGCGAGTCGCAGGTCGCGGTAGCCGGGGTAGCCGAGGAGGCGGGCGGTGCGGACGACGGTCGCCTCACTGGTGCCGGTGAGCTCGGCGAGGCCGGTGACCGTGAGTGCGGCGCAGCCGGCCGGGTCTCCGGCGACGGCCTCGGCGACCCGCTGCATCGAGCGGGTCATGGACGGCGCGAGGGTCCGTACCTTGGCCGCGAGAGCGGCGGGGGCGGGGGGTGCGTCGCCCGTGAAACTTTCCTTCACTTCGTTGGTCACATCTGAAAGATACTTTCGGAGGGGTGGTGCGACAAGACCCCATCGGTCCCGGATCCGGGCAGGACCTTCGCCCTTTTCGCGTGGTGCGCGCGCATCGGGTGACAATGGGTCCATGGACGACATCGACCCCGTGGAGCAGGCTCTGCACGCCGCTCGCGCCCTGGTACTGGCCGACCTGGTGGCCCGGGAGGTCGCCGCCGCCGAGGTCGTGTCGATGGTCGAGGACGCGGTGACCCACCGGCGCTGGTGGGTCGAGCAGTGGCCCGAGGGTCTGACGTACGTCGCGGGTCTCGTCGCCCAGGACGTCCAGGACGCCCTGCTCGAACGGTACGGACGCTGGCCGCTCTGCCCGGTCTGCTCAGCGGGTGACCCGCACGCCCTGGACGTGGAGCCCGAGCTGGGGCCGGACCCGCACTGGGTCTGCGGGAAGCAGGGTGTCGTGGTCGCGCCGGTGGGCGGGCTGACGTGAGCGGGCGGGCGGATGTGAGCGGGTGGCGGATGTGAGCGGGCGGGCGGATGTGAGTCGGCGGGCCGATGTGAGCCGGCGGGCGGACGTGAGCGGGCGGGCCGGCGTGAGTCGGCGGGCCGGCCTGGACGAGAGCGGGGACACAGCGTGACCTTGTACATCGACCCGCCCACCTGGCCTGGCCACGGCCGAATGTGGTCGCACCTGGTCAGCGACCTCTCCTTCGAGGAGCTGCACGCCTTCGCCGCCTCGATCGGCGCCCCTCCCCGCGCCTTCGAGCGGGACCACTACGACATCCCCTCCGACCGGTACGCGGACGCCGTGGCCGGCGGTGCGGTCGAGGTCGGCTCCAAGGAGCTGCTGCGGCGTCTCACGGAGGCGGGGCTGCGGCGGCCGAAGAGCCGGCCGGTCGCCTGACGTTCTTCGGGTGCCGGGGCCTCAGGGCAGCCTGGTGACGCCGATCTGAAGGTGGAAGTGGTCCTGGTGGGCGGCGCGGAGTGCCGCGTTGTCGCTGCCGGGGGCGGCGTCCGGGGCGTAGTCCGGGTAGATCACGAAACCGGTGCCGGCGAGTTCCGGCATGGGCCACTTGTTGGCCGGGCCGATCGCCGTCGCCTCGCACTCGAACGTGGCGAACCGGAAGGTGGTCGTGAAGAGCCCGAACCCGAGCGGGTCCACGGCGGGGTCGATGCGGACCTTGACGCCGGGCGGGCGCGGCAGGTTGCCCCAGTCCTTCTTCACCGACCGGGTGAACGCGGCCCCGTCCAACTGCCCTGTGATGCCCGAGAGATCGAGCGCGCGGCCCTGGTTGTGGCAGTCCTTCAGGTTCGGCCCGCCGTGGCCGATGCCCAGGTGGAAGAGTTCGGCGACGTCCGGCGCCGAGGAGTTGATCCAGCGGGTGAGGCGGTACAGCGCGATCAGCATGCGCTGGTCGAGGTTGTCGATGACCGCGGACGCCGGCGCGATCTGGTTCGTGTAGCGGATCCCGCCGAACGTCGGCGGGCTCACCACGACCCGCTCGGCGGGCGTCGGTGACACGATCCCGGACGGTCCGTCCACGAACACCGGGCTCTTCAGGGTCAGTTTGCCGCGCCGGATCAGGTCGGCCATGAGCTTGTTCGCCTGGGTGGGCGTCAGCATGCGGGCCGGGGCCACGGCCCCGGACGGGGTGGGCGCGAGACGGAAGGAGGCGTCCAGAGGACCACTCGCGTCCACCCGGTCGGCATCCACGTCGAAGCGCTGGAACTGCTCGCCGCGGAAGAAGTAGGCGAACTGGCCGCCCGGGTACACGGCGGCGTCCACGCCGGCGGGGAAGAGCCCCGTCCAGTTGTCCGCGATGGGGCGGGGGTAGTCGGGGTCGACGCGGTCCGCGGTCATGTCGTACCGCGCGTAGGAGCCGCCCTTGAAGAGATACACCTTGCCGTTTCCCCAGTTCACGGCCGCGTCGATGCCGGTACGCCAGTCGGGGCCGCCGCCGGCTCCGGTGGGCAGTCCCGGCCAGCCCTGCTCAAGGGTGAAGTGGGGCGGCAGGTACTCGGCCTCGACGGTGTCCGCGCTGTTGTCGGTCGGGTTGTCGTAGCGGACGTAGGTGCTGCCCAGGAAGGCGTACGCCTTGCCCGCACCCCACCAGACGAAGGCGTCCGGGGAGCGGGGGAGGTCCGGCCAGTTGGCGAGGGGCAGTCCGGAGTCCTCGCGGACGCCGGTGACCGAGTCGTACCGGTCGTAGGTGTCGTTGTCGTGGAAGAGATACGTCTTGTCGTTCGGCCAGGAGACGGCCGACCTCACTGTGGCCATGACGGTCTCGGCTCCTTCCTGCGGGGACGGGCCGCCGGTGGGGCGGACCGTCCCCTTCCCTTTCCCTCATCCCTCACAGGACGCCGGTCCACCGGCAACCTGTGGGGGCGCATTGCCAACCGCGGCCGTAGCTGTGCACGAGCGGTCCAGGGGCCCCGGGCAGACTCCCGAAGTTGCCCCGCGGCTGGACGTGCACCCGCTGCTCCACCCCGTTGACGTCCACGAAAGTGACGACGAAGCGATACGGCGGGTAGTGCTCCCGCCGGTCCACCGCCGGTGCCAGCTTCGGAAGATCGAGTCGCATGATGCTTCCTCGGATCGGGCGGGACCGGTGCCGGGTGCGTGCCCCGGCACCGGTCCCGCCGGTGACTCAGGACTCAGAACGGCAGGATGTCGCCGAGCAGGCTGCCAAGGAACCCGCTGGCCGCCGCACCGCCGGAGGTGTCGCCGTTCTCGGGGTGCTTGCCGCGCTGGATGGGTGCGGACTGCTGGGGGAGTTGGAGCCGGAGCTGGCCGGCGGTGGACCGGCGGGGCGTGTCGCCGCGGGCCTCGGGGGTGGCGTGGGTCTCGTCGAACATGATGCTCTCCTTTCCTTTCGTCTCCTGCCGCGGGGCAGGAGGCCGTCAGAACGGCAGGATGTCGCCGAGCAGGCTGCCGAGGATGCCGCTGGCCGCCGCACCGCCGGAGGTGTCGCCGTTCTCGGGGTGCTTGCCGCGCTGGACGGGTGCGGACTGCTGGGGGAGTTGGAGCCGGAGCTGGCCGGCGGTGGACCGGCGGGGCGTGTCGCCGCGGGCCTCGGGGGTGGCGTGGGTCTCGTCGAACATGATGCTGTCCTTTCCTCGAAGGCTCCGGTCAGGTGGCCACGCCGTAGCGCGCGTAGCACATCTGCCTGGCCGGGCCGGTCATGGTGGCGCAGGAGGACTTGGCGGCCGCGACGCCGGTACGGGCGTCTCGGGCTCCGGCCTCGGGGCCGTCGCGCTGGACGGGGCGGGCCTGGAGCGGCATGCCTCCCGGGCGGTTGCGTCGGGTGTCCATGGCGGTGTCTCCTCTCGGTGGTCGGCGGGGGTCTCAGAAGGAGCCGAGGAACGTGTGGACCGGGGCGAGGGTGACCGGCAGCTCGTCGCTCACGTCGATGGTGAACAGGTACGAGAGCCGGGACCTGCGTTCGTCCTCGGGGTCGTAGAAGGTCACGGTGACGTCCTGGCAGTCCGAACCGACCCTGCAGTAGGGGCTCTTGGCGACGGTGATGGTGTCGAGCGCGTAGAGGTTCTTCGTGGACCCCGGCACCTTGCTGGCCGAGAGCAGGCCTTCCGCGATCTTGTCGCCGAAGAGGAAGGCGTTGGTGCCCATGAAGTTGAGCGCGCGGTCGGCGGAGGTCTGGCCGAGGTTGCGGAACTGGTAGTAGATCTTGTCGAGCAGGGACCGGATCGTCAGCTTCAGGTCCTCCTCGTCGCGGAGCTGGACCTTGCCCTGCTTCTTGTCGGCCACCGGCGGGGCGTCGGTGTCCTTCTTGACCTGGTCGAAGACGAGGTCGACGAGCGCTGCCTCGTTCCACGTGTACAGACCGCGGCTCTTCACCTCGACGACCGGCACGATCTGACCGGAGTAGAGGCGAGTGGTGCGGTTGGTGAGGACGCCGGGCACGGAGACGCGGGAGATGTATCCGTCGCGTTCGACCGGGTCGTCCGGGTTGAGGGACTGGCCCGCGATGGCGTCACGGAACACCCGGTAGACCGTCGAGACCGGCGGATTGGCGAAGAGGCGGAACAGGTCGGCGTCGGTCTTGCCCTGCTCGGTGGCGATCCGGTCCGGCGCCTTGCGGGCGCGCTGGGCCTCCACCGGAGGGACCAGCGGCTCGCTCCAGTCCATGCCGGCGGAAGGCTCGGCCTCCAAGGCGTACACCGCGGCGCCGTCCAGGGTGAGGGTCCAGGTGACCTTGTCGGAGGCCCAGGGGGCGGTCGCGAGGTAGTCGCGGAGCTGGCGGGGACTGTACGGGTCCGGAATCTGCTCGACCACCTTGCCGTCGACCGTCGCGTCGACGAACGGCATCGACTGCCGGAAGCTGTCCCGGCGCGCCTCGGTCGGGTAGTCGAAGCCGATGGCGCCGATGGCGTAGATCAACTGACGGGGGGAGCCGCCGCCGGCGCCGCCGCAGGCGCAGGCGGCCGGGTCGCCGCCGCAGCCGCACGAGGGGCGCACTCCGGCGCTTGTTGAGACGTAGGGGGCGTGAACAGGGGGTGCAGTAGCACTCGGTGAGGAGACCGGGGCGGCCTGGACGGGGGCGGCTTGGACCGGAGCGGCCTGGACCGGGGCTTGGGCGGCCTGGACCTGAGCGGCCTGGACCGGGGCTTGAGCGGCCGGGGCCGTCGGCGGTGCCTGGATCGGGGCCGGCGCCTGCACCGGAGGCGGTGTCGCCTGGGCGGGCGCCACCGCGGGCGGCGCGCCGCCGTCGGCAGTGATGCCCGCCGGTACGGGAGGGGCCGCCGGTACGGGAGGGGCCACTGGTGCGGGGGCCATGGGCTGCGTGGGTGCGGGGGCCGCTGGTGCCCCGTACGGCTGGGGAGTCTCGTACCCGGCCGGGGCGACCTGCGGTACCGGGGCCTCGGACGGGGTGGGGGCGGCTGCGGGAGTGGTCACGGCTGTCTCCTCTTTCCTGGTGACGAAGGCGAGGGCCCGGACGGCGTCCAGGCTGCCGCCGAGCCCGCGGCGGCAGGACGGGGCGTCCGGGTCGCCACAGTCGGGGGCTGTGGCGGTCGCGAGCAGTACCTGCCCGGCGGCCTTCGGGTCCGCCGCCCCGCCGCCGGCCAGCTGCGCCGCGACGAGGAGCGCCGCGGTGCCGGCGACGAGCGGGGTGGCGAAGCTGCTGCCGGTGAGGGCGGCGAGCCCGCCGCCGGGTGCGGCTCCTTCGATGTCCTGCCCGGGGGCGAGGACGCCGTGGGTGCGGTAGGCGGTACCCCAGTTGCTGATGTCGAGCGGGGTGCCGTCGGCCGCGGCGGCGCCGACGGCGAGGACGGAGGGGACGGCGGCCGGGACCTGGAGGGCGTCGGCGCCGTCGTTGCCGACGGCGGAGACGACGAGGACTCCTCGGTCCTCACAGAGCCGCAGGGCCCGTTCGAGAAGGGCGTCGGCCTGGTCGGCGTCGGTGCGCTCGCCGCCGCTGATGTTGATGACGTGCGCGCCCTCCTCGACCGCCCGCTCGATGGCGCGGGCCAGGTCCACCTGGGGTACGCGGCCGTCGCCGCCGTCGCGGAAGACGGGGAGGATCAGGCCGCGGCAGTGCGGGGCGAGCCCGGCGACGGGGCTGTCGGGCCTGCCGAACAGCAGGCTGGCGACGTGGGTGCCGTGCAGGGACATGGGGCCGTGGCCCGCGGGCTCCTGCACCAGTGTGTCCAGGCGCGTAAGATCCGCGCCGGCGAAACAGGGGTGGGTCAGGTCCACGGGGCCGTCGAGCAGGGCCACACACACTCGGGGGTCGCCGAACGGCTCGCCGGGCCGAGCGCGGAGTTCTCCCAGGACTGCCCGAGGCTTCATCTCGGACCTGCTTTCCGTGCCCGAGGGCACCGCGTGCGGAAAGGCTTGTCGGTCCGACCGTCGGGTGTCGTCGTGGGCGGTTCGTCACCCGGAATGTGCAAGCGGCGTCGCCGGAGCGTTTCCGGTCCGTTGCCGGGGTGTCCTGCGGGCCGTCTGTCCGCCGGTCAGGCCAGGGGCGCGGCGGGCCCCGGCGCGTTCCGATCCGCTGTGGGGACGGTCGGGGCGGTGCGGTGGACCCGTGCGGCGGGGGGCCGGCGCGGGCGGATGCGCGGATGCGTGATCCACCTGCCGGTTGCACAGTGAGGGATGTGTCATCGAACGGCGTATACCTCGAACTGCTCGGTGCTTTCGAGCTCTCATACGCCGGATGCCGCATCCCCCTCCCTTCAGGGGCACAGCGCCTGTTGGCGCTTCTCGCCGTGCATTCGGCCGGCGGCGTGTACCGGGGTGCGGCAGCCGAGCGACTCTGGCCCGACTGCAGTCCCAGCAGAGCTTCAGCGAACCTCAGGACCGCGCTGTGCCACGGCCGGCGCGCGGGTCCCGTGACGACGGTGGAGTGTGTGGACCACAGGCTGCGGCTGGCTCCGGTGGTCCAGGTCGATCTGCACACCGTACGGGGCCTGGCGCAGGGCGCAGTGGCGGATGCCGAGCCGCCCGCCGACCCGGAGTGGCTGGTGGCGAGGCTCGGTGAGGAGTTGCTGCCCGTCTGGGCGGACGAGTGGCTGGTCCTGGAGCGGGAGCGCTGGGACCAGGTGCGGCTGCACGCGCTGGAGAGTCTGGCGCAGCGGCTGCGGCGGGACGGCGAGTATCTGGCGGCGCTCCAGACGGCGCTGACCGCGACCGAGATCGACCCGATCCGGGAGACGGCGCACCGCATCCTCATCGAGATCCATATCGCGGAGGGCAACACGGCGTGCGCGGTGAAGCGCTACAAGGCGTATCAGCGGCTGCTGCGGAGCGAGTTGGCGGTCGAACCGTCGCCGCTGATGACCCGCCTGGTCCAGGACCTGACTACGGCCCAGTCCGACGTGGGCCGGGCCTGACGTCGGTCTGTGCGACCCCGGCCCGGCTTGATGTCGACCCGACCCGACCCGACCAGACTCGACCCGGGCTTCTGCCTAGTCGGTGGCCGTGATGTGGGCGGCGATCGTGCGGGCGCACTCCAGCGACTCGGTGTGCGTGCTGTCGACCTCCACGTCGTAGACGACGCCCTGGTGCACGATGTCCGCCTGTTTCGCGGCCATTCCGGCGACCCGGTCGCCGCGCGCGATCTCGCGGCCCTCGGCGACGGCGCTGTCGCACCGGACGCCGACCCAGAGCACGTCCAGGTCGCCGACGAAGCTCCGCCAGCGTTCCTGGGCGGCTGCCCCGCTGAGGAAGACGTCGTCGATGATGACGCGGGCGCCCGCGCGGCACATGGTGACGACGCCCTCGGCCCAGGCGCCTTCGAGTGCGCGGAAGTCGGCCCCGATGTTCACCCCGCCGTCGGCGTCGAAGGCGATGCCGCCGTCGGAGCTCTGCATCTTCAGGGGCATCGCGTCGATGAGCGAGTCGACCCCGAACGCCAGCCAGGGGTCGGGCAGTACGGCCTGGAGACACCGCACGATCCCGGACTTCCCCGCGCTGGAACCGCCGTTGAGGATGATCATCTGTGTCGTCACCGCGTCACAGTACGGCGGTGACGACACCGTACGAAGTGAATTTCAGCCGCCGGGCCGGGCATGCCGACGCCTGTCAGCCGCCGGGCCGGGCGTCGACGCCTGTCAGCCGGCGCGCACCAGGACGGTCTCCTGGGGCGGGCCGCTGAGCAGTGCGGGCCCGGCGGCCATCGCGGCGGCGAGGTGCGGGCTCCTGAGGTGGGCCTCGAAGGCGTCCCGGTCGACCCACTCCTCGACGACGATCCAGGAGCCGGGCTCCAGCGGGTCCTCGTACGGCCGGTAGGAGAGGCAGCCGGGCTCGTCGAGGGTCGGCGCGACGAGCGAGAGCGCCTGCTTCCGTACGGCCTCCTCCTGCCCGGGTGCGGCCTGGAGCCGTGCGATGACGGTGACGGCGGTGGTGTCGCTCTGGGTCGTGCTGGTGGTCACGGATTCCCCCCGTGGGCGAGTGATGAACGTCGGGTCAGCGGGACGATACGGCCTTCTCGGTCAGGGGGGCGCCGGAAGTCACCACGCGGGACGGTGACTTGTGGAGCTTGAGGGCCACTGCCGCCGTCGCGAGGCCGAGTGCCGTCATCGTCGCGCCCGCCCAGGCCGTCGAGGCGAAGCCGAGGTTCGCGTCGATGACCGTGCCGCCGAGCCAGGGGCCGCCCGTGTTGCCGAGGTTGAAGGCGGCGGTGGTGGTGGCGCCCGCCAGGGTGGGGGCGGCGCCGGCGACGTTGAACATGCGGGCGTTGAGGGCCGGGGCCGTGTAGAAGGCGGAGACGCCCAGGAGGAAGGTCAGCACGATCGTGGCGACCGGGCTGGAGGCGAACAGGGCCAGGGCGACGAGGAAGACGGTGGAGGCGGCGATGCCGGTGAGCAGGACGCCGAAGAGGTGGGCGTCGGCGACCCGGCCGCCGATCGTCGTACCGATGACGGCGCCGATGCCGAAGAGTCCGAGGACGCCCGAGACCCAGGCCTCGTCGAGGCCGGACACGTCGGTGAGCAGTGGGGCGAGGTAGGAGAAGGCGCAGAAGACGCCGCCCGCCGCGAGGGCGGTGACGGCGATCGAGAGGAGGACCTGGCGGTCGCGGTAGATGGCGAGCTCGCGCTTGAGGCGGGGCTTCGCGTCGGGGAGCGGGATGCGGGGGATGCGGGTGACGACGCCGACGAGTGCGATCGCGGAGGCGAGGCCGACCGCCCAGAACGCGGAGCGCCAGCCGAGGTGCTCGCCGAGGAACGCGCCGGCGGGGACGCCGAGGACGTTGGCGATGGAGAGGCCGCCGATCATGACCGCCATGGCCCGGGCGCGTGAGCCGATCGGGACCATCGCGATGGCGACGGCCGCGCCGACGGCCCAGAAGCCCGCGCAGGCGAGGGCGCTGATGATGCGGGAGGCGAAGAGGATCGCGTAGTTGGGGGCGAGCGCGCCGGCTATCTGGCCGAGGCCGAAGACGGTGATGAGGGCGATCAGGGTGGTCTTGCGGGGGAGCCGGAGGGTGGCCACCGCGAGGAGCGGTGCGCCGACGACCATGCCGATCGCGAACGCCGAGATGAGGAGGCCGGCGCGGGGGATGGAGACGTTCATGTCCTCCGCGATGGGCGGAAGCAGCCCGGAGAGCATGAATTCGCTCGTGCCGAGCGCGAAGACGGACAGCCCGAGGATGTAGACGGCCAGCGGCATGCGGGTGCCGGGGGCGGTGGGCGCGGCGGCCTGCGCGGCGGACTCAGTGACCTGCGCGGCGGGCCCGGCGGCCTGCGCGGCGGGTTCGGTGGCCCGTGCGGAGGGTCCGGCGTCCGGTTCGGGGGCGGGTGTCGTGGGCTCGGCGGAGGGAGGCGGCATGACATGTGTCAACCTGCGGTTCATGCCTGTCATTCCCGGACCGCGGGGGATCTCGGCATACGGGACGGTGCTGGTCCAGGCCTTCTTACGGCCGGTAACAACATGATCAACCGGCGCGGCGCCTTGTCCCTCGCTGGGTGATTGTGTGCGCTTGGCTCCGGGCTGCCTGGTCAAGCCGAAGGGCGGGTCCGCCAGTTCGGCGTCGTTCGGCACGTCGTCCGGCAAGGCGTCGTTCAGCACCGGAGAGATGGGCCTTGGGGTTCGGGTTCTCGACGGAGGCAAAGGCATCCGGTCGGAGTTCGTGGACGACGACGAGGAGAGCCTGCTCCGCTTCGTCATCGAGGCGCCGGACACCGCCGTGCGCTGGGGAGTGAGCGGGCACGACGAGACGCTTTTCAACTCCAAGCAGGCGTATCAGCTGCTCCGCGAGATCGCGGAGATCCCTGCGGAGCGGGCGACCCCGGTCCTTCGGCTCCTGAGGGACGGCACATGGTGGGTCTACCGGAACAACGGATACGTCCAGTTCCTCGGTGACTGATCCATCGCACGGCAGCGCCCGGCCGGGACCTTCCCGGCCGGGCGTTCGTGCGTCCGGCCGCCGTCCCAAGAGGTTCCTTACGGCGGGTAACAAGATGATCAAAAAGCGGCTTGTTTTGTCCGTCGGTGGGCCCCGGCGTGCTGTTGGTGAAGATTGTTTGATCTTCCCGTGTAGAACCCCGCGTGACATGGTCGCCGGGTAAGCGGCAGCGCCGGCTCGTGGGGGAGGCGAGCGCGCCGGCTGTTGCCGTGCCGAGGGGGACACCGCCTGGGCCGTACGCCGCCGTCTGTCATGCCCATGCCGGGATGCTGTCGAACGATCGAGAGATTGCCAGGCAGAACATGTCATTGCTCAGAGACGCCGGCAGACGCCGGCGTCGCCTACGGTCCGCCGCGGCCAGAGCCACCGGCGTGGTGGCTCTCGTCACCGCCTCGGCCGTACTGACCGGCCTCGTCCAGGCCGTGCCCGCCGCGGCCGACACCGTGCCCGAAGAGGACACCGGTCTCTACCGCAACACCATCGGCCAGGACCGGCGGCTCGACCGCTGTCTCACCGGGGTGGCGCTGCACGTCGGCGGCCCCCTGATGAAGGCCAAGGCCATCGAGGGCCTGACCGGCACCGAGCAAATCCTCCGGGACACCGTCGGCGACATCGGCTGGATCGGCTTCGGCCCCCTCGGCCAGGCCGCCGACGCCGACAAGGACGCGGCCAGTGCCTACTCCACCCTGAACACGGAGCGCACCACAGCCCTCGACGACGGCAACAAGCCCTACCGCGAGTCGGCCTGGGCCGAAGAGGGCATGGAGTGGCACGCGCCGAGCTTCGGCGAGGACGTCACCCGCTTCGCGCTCGTCACCCAGACCGAACTCGCCTGGCGCCTCGGCAAGGACGAGCACAGCCACGCCAGCCCCGAGGCCATCGCCCGCGCCAAGGCCGTCACGGAGGAGAACCGCGGCAAGGACGACTGGCACGACTGGGCCGCGGACTCCATGCTGGGGGACAGCGACGTCGGCTCGGACTACTCGGGCGGTACGACCTCCAGCGACATCGCGTCCTACCTGCGGCGCGGCGGCTACGCGAAGGAGGCCCTCGCCAAGGACTCCCCCGCGTACCGCGTCGAGGTCGAGGACCTCAAGCAGGCCTGGGCCGCCTGTGACTGGCAGAACCCCGTCGACCCGCGGCGCACGCTCAACGAGCCCGTCATGAACGCGATGGTCGAATGGGAGCTGGAGTACGCCGGACAGGCGACCCAGCGCGCCACGATCATCAAGGCCGAGGCCGAGGCCTCGTCGGCGGCCCGCCAGGCCGCCGACCAGATGATCCAGGCCATCGGCCAGGCGTGGCGCGCCGACCAGATCCTGACCTGGCGCAAGTACTGGCAGGACACGCTCGCCAACGACCCCGACACCATCTTCGAGAAGCCCGACCAGGCGTTCTACGACAAGGCCACGGCCGATCTGGCCCAGGCCCGTACCAACGCCACCGCGCTCGTCACCTCGGCGAAGGCGCAGGCGGCCAAGGCCGCGGCCGCCGCGCAGAAGGCGGCGACCGCGCAGCAGGAGGCGTGGGCCGTCGCCGACACCTCTCACGTGCCGCGTGGTCGAGGTCTGATGTACGCCCAGCAGTCGGTGCAGGTCGCCCGCGCCTCCGCCGCGGCCGCCGAGGCCGCCGCGAAGGCGACCGAGACCGCCCTGGCCGCCGCGAACGCGACGATCGCCACCAGTGACGCGCTGCTCGCGAAGGCGCAGACCGAGTCGCACGCGATCAACACGGAGTTCCGCCGGGTCGCCGCCGAGGAGGCCGCCGCGCAGGCGAAGGCCGCCGCCGACAGCGCCGAGGCGAACGCCACGGCCGCCGCCGAGAGCGCGAACACGGCTAAGTCCGCGCGGACGACGGCCGAGCAGAAGCGAGACAAGGCCAAGACCGCCGCGACCACCGCCGCTTCCGAGCGCGCGAAGGCGCAGGCGGAGCAGGCCACCGCCGTCGCCTCCCGGGCCAAGGCCGCCACCGAGCGGACCAAGGCCGCGGAGGCCGAGGAGCGGGCCACCACCCAGCAGACGACGGCGAAGAACGCCGATACGTCCGCGGGAACGGCGACCGCCGACGCCACGGCGAAGCGGAAGCTCGCCGACGAGAAGGCGAAGGCCGCGCAGACCGCGCGCGAGAAGGCGATCGAGGCCCTCCGGACGAAGCAGGCCACCGCGGCCCGCGCCGCCGCCCTCGAAGCGGCGGCCACCGCTGCCGAGGGCAGCGCCGCCGCCGCCGAGACGCGGGCGGCTGCGACCACGGCCCGTACGGCCGCGAACCAGGCCGTCCAGGCCGCGACCGCCGCGCAGACCGCCGCCGACCAGGCCACCACGGCCGCCGTCGGCGCGCGCACCGCCGCGACCACGGCGGAGGGCGCCGCCGAGCGCGCCCAGGCCAACGCGACCAGTGCGTGGTCGGCGTACCGCGGCTCCCTCGACGCGGCCTCCACGGCGCACGCCGCTGCGGCCACCGCGCTGGACGCGTCGCAGGACGCCGCGATCCGTGCGGACAACGCGGCGACGGCTTCGGAGAACGCGACCGAGCTGGCCAAGAAGGCCCAGCAGGAGTCGCTCGCCGCCGGGACCAGCGCCGCCGAGGCGGTGAAGTCGGCCGGTACCGTCGTGGGCCGCGCCTACGCCGCCGGTCAGGCTGCGCTAGCCGCCCGCGACAGCGCCACGGCCGCGGTCGCCGCTGCCGGTGACGCCGTCTCGATCGGTACGCCGTATCAGGAGAAGGACAGTGCGGCCGCGTTCGCCGTGCTGGTCGGTCAGTCGTCGAAGACGGTCGCCGAGCAGCAGGCAGCCGCCGCCGAGGCGAAGGCCACCGCGGCCGCTGCCGCGGCGGAGTCCGCGCAGCAGACCGCCGCGCAGGCCACGGGTGACGCGAAGCTCGCCGCCGAGGCCGCCGCGCGTGCGGCGAGTGATTCGGCGCGCGCCGTCGAGGCCGTGACCCGGGCCCAGGCGTCCGCCGTCGAGGCCACCGACGCCCAGGCGGGCGCGAAGACGGCGTCCGACGCCGCCGCCGGCCACGCCCAGCAGGCCGGTGACGACGCCGCCTCCGCCCGCCTCACCGCGGACGGCGCGAGCAACGCCGCCACCGAGGCCGACCGTGAGGCGACCGACGCCGAGCGCCACGCCGCCGAGGCGAACGAGAAGGCCGGCCGGTCTTCCGAGGCCGCGCAGGAGGCCGCGCGCAAGGCGGCCGAGGCCGAGCAGGAGGCCAAGGACGCCGAGACGAAGGCCGGCGACGCGGCGGGCAACAGCTCCGCCGCCGAGGAGGCCGCGAAGAAGGCCGAGCAGGAGCAGCGCGAGAAGAACGAGGCCGCGCACCAGGAGGCCCTGGACCAGGGCGCCACGCCCATCAAGGGCGGCGCCTCCAACTGGCCCGTGCTCGGTGAGCGCGAGGAGCAGATCCTGCTCGACGCCTGCGGTCAGACCTGTGTCGACGACTACCGGAAGGGCCTTGCGGCCGTCTCCGTGAACGTCGTCGAGTGGGCGAGCGCGAACGGCGGGCAGATCCTCTTCGAGCAGCTCGACGCCGCCAAGGTCAAGGAGTGCCTGGCCGGTTACGACGTCGAGGACTGCCTCTGGGAGCTCGTCGACGTCGCCTCGTCCTCCGTGATCGTGGGCCGCATGCCCGCGCTGGCCCAGGCGATCGAGAAGGTCGCCGACGGCATGCGGACGATCTTCAACGACGCCGACAACGCCCTGCGCCGGCTCAACGACCTGGCGGCCGTCATCCGTGACGTCCGCTCCACCCCGCGCCTCAACCGGTGCCTCGCGGGAGTCGCCCTGCACGCGGGCGGCGCCAAGACGAAGGCCATGGCCATCCAGGGCCTCACCGGCGGCAACGAGGGCCTGGAAGCCGTCATCGGCGAGCGCGGCTGGATCGGGTTCATGCCCCTGGGGCAGGCCAGTGACCAGGACCGCGAGGCGGGTTACGCCTACCTGGACGCCTTCGCGGCCCAGAAGGCGATCCTGGAGGACGCCAACCGGCCGTACGCGATGAGCTCGTTCGACGACGGGATCACGCTGCACGCGCCGGAGTTCGGCGCCGACATCAGCGCCTACACCTACGCCACGCAGGCGAAGCTGGCCGGCCGCATCGGCTGGGACGCGCACACCAACGCGAGCCCCGAGGCGATCAACAAGGCCCGGCAGATCACCGAGCAGAACCGCGGCAAGGACGACTGGCACGACTTCGCGGCCGACTTCATGCTGCGGGACTCCAACGTCAACAACACCCGCTTCTTCGGCGGCACCACCGCCGCCGACATCGCCATCTACCTGCGGCACGGCGGCTTCCCCGCCCAGAAGATCGCCGAAGGCACGCCCGAGTTCCGCGTCGAGGTCGAGAACCTCAAGCAGGCCTGGGCCACGTGCAACCACGCGGACCCGGTCGACCCGCGCAACGCCCTCAGTGAGGCCGTCTCGCAGGCCTCGGCCGAGTGGGAGACGGAGTACGCCGGGCAGGCCGCCCCGCGCGCCGTCATCATGCAGGCGGAGGCCGACGCCGCCGCCGCGACCCGCACCGCCACCGCCACCATGATCGAGGCCATCGGCCAGGCGTGGCGTGCCGACCAGATCCTGCGCTGGCAGAAGTACTGGCACGACGAGCTCGAAGCCGACCCGGACCACATCCTCAAGCCGAAGCAGGCCCTCTTCGACAAGGCGAAGACGGACCTGGCCAACGCCCGGGGCAAGGTCCAGGCACTGGTCACCAAGGCCAAGGAGCAGGCCACTCTGGCCACCGCCGCCTCCCAGCGCGCGGTGACCGGCCAGCAGCAGGCCTGGACGATCGCGGACGCCTCCGAGGTGCCGCGCGGCCGCGGCCTGATGTACGCCCAGCAGTCGGTGCAGGTCGCCCGTGCCTCGGGCGCGGCCGCCACGGCCGCCGCCAAGGCGACGGAGACCGCGCTGAACGCGGCGAACGCCACGGTCTCGACGTCGGAGGCGCTCCTCGCCCTGGCGCAGACCGAGGCGCACGCGGTGAACACCGAGTTCCGCCGTATCGCCGCGCAGGAGGCCGCCGCCCAGGCGAAGGCCGCCGCGGACAGTGCCGACGCCTATGCGGCCTCGGCCGCGGCGAACGCCGAGAAGGCCAAGAAGGCCAAGGAGACGGCCCTCGCGGAGGAGCAGGACGCCAAGAAGGCGGCGGCCGACGCGCAGGCGTCGCGTGCCGTCGCCGAACTGGAGCGCGCCAACGCGGCGGCCTACCGGGCCACCGCGGAGAGCGAGCGGGACAAGGCGGCCGGCCACGAGGCCGACGCCGTCGCCCAGGGCCTGATCGCCGGCAACGCCCGTACGTCGGCGGAGGCGGCGGGATCCACGGCCTCCTCCCAGCGGGCCGTCGCCGAGCAGGCGGAGCGCGACGCGGTCGCCGCCCGCGACAACGCCCTCGAGGCCGAGCAGCGGCGGGACTCGCTGAACGCGAAGGCGGCGGCCATGGAGGCCGACGCCGCCGCCGACGAGGGTACGGACGCGGCTGTGGCCTCCCGCGCCGCCGCGACCGACGCCCGGTCGGCCGCGAACACGGCGACCACGGCGGCCACCAACGCGCGTGCGGCGGCGAACGCGGCCACGGCCGCGGCCACCAACGCCCGTGAGGCGGCCACCAAGGCGCAGGGCTCCGCGTCCCGTGCCAAGGCGGCGGCCGACAGCGCCTGGTCGTCCTACATGATCGCGGCCGGTTCCGCCGCCGCGGCGCACGCGGCCGCGGCCGATGCCATCGACGCCTCCGAGGCGGCGGCGGCCGACGCCAAGGGCGCCAAGGCGCAGTCGGAGAAGGCCTCCGCGGCGGCGAAGGTCGCCAAGACGGAGGCGGCGGCGGCCCGCAGCGAGGCGCTGCAGACCGCGGCCTGGGCGGCGACCACGGCGGGCAAGGCCCTCGCGGCCGTGAAGTCGTCGCTCGCGGCCCGTGACTCCGCCGCGGCGGTGATCAAGCCGGCCAACGAGGCGATCGCCCTCGGCGGTCCGTTCCAGGAGGTCGACAGCTCCGCGGCGTTCGCGGTGCTGACGGGGCAGCAGTCCCTGACGATCTCGCAGCAGCAGGCCGCCGCGGCGGCAGCCACGGCGAACCAGGCCGAAGGGTTCTCCGCCGAGGCGCAGGCCCTGGCCGCGCAGGCCGCCGCGGACATGAAGCTCGCGGCGCAGGCCGCAGCGGCCGCGGCGACCGACGCGCTCCGCGCCGCCAAGGCGTACGAGCGGGCCCAGGCCTCGGCCACCCAGGCGGCCAAGGACGCCAAGGAGGCCCAGGCGGCCGCGGGTCGTGCCGACGGCTACGCCATGGCGGCCGGCGAGGACGCCCTGGCGGCGTCGTGGGCGGCGATGGACGCGCAGGCCGACGCCAACGCGGCGGACGCCGCGGCCACCGAGGCCGAGGAGGACGCCGCCAACGCCCGCGCCGTGGCCACCAAGGCGGAGGAGGACGCAGCCAGCGCCCGTGCCACCGCCACCGAGGCCGAGGAGGACGCGACGGCGGCCGAGACGGCCGCGGCCGGTGCCAGGGACGCGGCGGAGGAGGCCCAGGACGCCGCGGACCGCACGGAGAGGGGCGGCAGCAGCGAGCAGATCTCGCAGGGTGTCACCACTGGCATCAGCGACGTGTGGGCGGTCCTCGACCACATCGAGTACATCGGCGAGCCGAAGAACGTCAAGAAGGACAACTGCAACCCGATCATCCACTTCGGGGACTGCAAGATCACGTCCGACGTCACGTACAAGTCGCACGTCGACGTGTACATGTGCATGGTGTCGTGGGAGTCGTACACGGACGCGGGCAGCTGCCCGGCCGCCGAGACCGTCTACCTCGGCCCCGAGGTGACGAAGGCCGAGACGAAGACCCTCAGCATCACGCTGACGATGACCGAGTTCAACTCGGGCATCGATCCGGTCGAGATCCTGCTCGGCGACTTCATCGGCTGCGCCAAGCTGCTCACGCCGGGTGTCTCCGGCGGCAGCTGGGGCGACTGCGCGTGGGCGGCGAGCTGGTTCGTCGGCGGCGTGATCTTCCGGTCGGCGAAGGCCGGAGTGATGGCGCTGGACGCCGCCATGAAGACGGGCATCGGGTTCATCGACGCCTATCGGGCGCTCCGCACCATCGGCCTGACCGAGGCCGCCGTCCAGGGCATCATCAGCCGTCTCCTCCGGAAGCTCGGCGATGCTTGCGAGGCGGCGAACCCCGCGACCTTCAAGCTCGCGGCGTTCTCCGTCGCGGCGGTCGACGACGACGTCGTCAAGGAATGCACCAAGATCCTCAGCGATCTGGTGAAGGACGGCGATCACATCGTCCTCGGGGTCAACCCCTACTCGGACAATCTGGCCAAGTCCATCGGCGCGGAGACGTTCAACAACAAGGCGTTCGGGACCAACCTGCCGGCAGCCATGGGCATGGGGGAGCGCCCCATCTGGACGGTGGGAGTGGAGCGAGCGGTGGGCAACCCCAACGTGAAGATCTCCGTTTCCCTGGACGGTGTCGCCGGTGCCAAGAACGCCGACGAGGCGCTGACCCTGCTTCTGCAGCGAGGGGACACGATCCCGAACAGCGACTGGGAGCTCATCCGGAAGACCGGCTGGGGAACCGCGTGGGAGATGGTCAAACTCCGTGCGGCCCTCCGGATGGAGTACCGCAAGTGGTCGTCCATCGAGTGGCACATGACCGTCACCGAGGACGGCAAGCAGGTGGTCAAGCAGGTCTACCCGACGCGCTTGACGTACGCCAACGGAACGCCGGTCGACTAGTGAGAAGAAGATGGTGGGCATGACGGATTTCATCCGGGAGGGGCGGCTCTTCAGAGTCACCGGTTTCCTCCCCTCGCACCGGCAGCTCTTTCTCACCAGTGAGGCCACACTGGTGGACCGGACCACGACGAGGGTCGAGGTCTCTATCGGGCATGTGGAACTGATGTTCCTCAAGCCCTTCTACGAGAACGGGCTCCACATCCGGCGGGCGTCCGCCGCCGAGTTCGGCGTGCTCAGCGAACGGCACGGCATTCCGGCGGAGGACGCCGCCTACACCTGGATGCTGGAGCGGGACGGCGACAGCTTTGTCGTCAGCTCCCACCCGAACTGGCGGGAGGCGGAGTACGAGCTGATGGGCGAGCGGGAGTCGTTGTACGACGGCCCCTGGCCGCCGGAGTTCCCGGCGGAATCGGGGAATGTCGGCTGACCGTCGAGAAAAAGGGGGCCGTCCTCAGTGCGGATGCACTGGGGACGGCCCCTCTCCGTTTCCGCGGCCGCGGTGTCAGCCGGTCGCGTCCGCGAGCCGCTCCAGCTGGGCCTTGATCACCGGCTCCGGGATCGCGGCCTTCTTCTGGTCCAGCATGTTCACGCCGTAGAACGCCGCGATGACGCCGCCGCTGCGCACCACCGTGTACGTCATGGGCACCTTCTGCTTGCCGATGTCGCCGGTGATCCGGTAGCCGACGGCCTCGTCGCCGAGCTTCGGCGCGGGGAGGTTCTCGACCTTGCCGTAGGTGAGGCCCAGGGTCTTGAAGCCCTTGGGGCATTCGGTGACGGCCGCGCGGAGTTCCTTCATGACCCGGGTGGCGTTCTCCTCGGAGTGCGAGGCGAGCCACATGGAGCCGACGGTCGCGTTGGTGGCCTCGCCGGGCTGGAGGGAGCGGTGCACCGTGCTCACGGCGGGGATGTGCGTGAAGCCGCCGATGAGGCTGGCGAGCGGCTGGCAGGCCTTCTTGTCGGCCTCCATGCCGCGGCCGGCCTCGACCTCCGCCTTGGCGATCTTCTTGGCGTCGAAGCCCGCGGTCCTCCCGGTGATGGCGGCCTTTTCGAGGGCCTTTCCGTCGAGCGCTCCCAGGCGCTTCGCCTCGGCGGCCTCTTTCTCCTCGGGGCTCTGCTTGTTCTTCGAGCCGGCGTCGGCGCTCGTGCTCGCCTTCGGCTTCTTGGAGTCGGATTCCCCCGATTCGCCGCTGCACGCGGACACCGCGAGAAGGGCCGGTATTACGGCGGCAATAGGGAGGGCCCTGCGCAGTTTCATGGTCTTTCCTGGCATCTCTCGCTGGCGAAGAATGAGCAGAATGATCTTACCGACGGTAGAGGCTTGCTCTTATCACGTTTTGACGTCGGATCGGCCCGCGCTCAGCCGGCGTCGGAGATGCCCGTCAGTTCTTTGAGTTCTCTTTCCAGGTTCGCCCGCGCCTTCTCCTCCCAGACCGCCGCTCCGTAAGGCGTACGGAATAGCCGCGGCAGGCCGAGGAGCTGGCGGAGGACGGCCGCGCGGCCTTCGCGGAAGGCGGCGTCGGGGACGAAGGCGTACTCCTCGCGGACCGCCGCCGCATACCCCCTGTACGTATGGGCGTCGGTCGCCAGGATCGCGAGGTCCGCGTCGCAGAGGGTCTCGCCGTTCAGGTCGCCCGCGGCCGGGTCGTGCGTGGTCGTCAGGCGCACCAGGCGGGCGACTTCGGCCACTTCGTGCGGGGTGAGTCCGGCCTCGGTGAGCGCCTTCTCGGCGAGGACCGCCGAGCGTTCCTCGTTCTCGGAGCGGTCGGGCCGGTAGACCGCGTCGTGGAACCAGGCGGCGAGTTGTACGAGCTCCAACTCCCCGCCCTCGCCGCCCTGGTCGGTGAGTTCGTCGATGCGGGCGAGGACCGCCCGGAGGTGGTCGACCGTGTGGTAGCGGCGCTGCGGCTCGGCCCAGCGGGTCAGCAGGTTCCGGCCGTACGGGGTGGGGTCGGGGCCCGCGCGGCCGGCGCGGGCGGCGTGCAGGGTGGCGTTCCAGCGCTGGAGGAGTGCGGCGTCCCCGTCTGCGGTCATCTGGTGCTCTTCCTCGGCGGTCATGGGGGCATTCTGCCCGCCGGGGGGTGCGGAAGCGCTGCTTCCCACGCGCCCTCACCTCACACTTACATACCCCCCATGGGTATGCTACGGTGCACCGCACAGGTACCCCCTAGGGGTATGCCCCGACTCCCGGTCGGGGGTCGTCGCGAGCGAAGGGTCAGGGCAATGTCAACCGTCAATCCCCGGCGCTGGTGGGCACTTGTCGTGCTCGCCGCCGCCCAGTTCATGGTCATCATGGACACGTCGATCATCGGGGTCGCGCTCCCCGAGATGCAGAAGGACCTGGGCTTCTCGCAGAGCGAGCTCCAGTGGATCTTCAATGCCTACGTGATCGTCTTCGGCGGCCTTCTGCTCCTCGGCGGACGCCTCTCCGACCTCGTCGGAGCCCGCAAGATCTTCGTCTCGGGCTGGGCGGTCATGATCGCCGGTTCCGTCGTGGCCGCCGCCGCGCAGACCGCCTGGGTCGAGATCGTCGGACGCGCCGTCCAGGGTGTCGGCGGTGCGCTCATCGCGCCCTCCGCCATGACCCTGCTGATGATGCTCTTCATGCACGACCCGAAGGAGCTCGGCAAGGCGATGGCGCTCTACGGTGCCGCCGCCCCGGCCGGCGGCACCGCGGGCGTCTTCCTCGGTGGTGTCTTCACCGAGTGGATGAGCTGGCAGTGGGTCTTCATCATCTACATCCCGATCGGCCTCGCGACCCTCGCCGCCACCAAGCTCCTCCCGAACGTCGAGTCCCGCCGCGGCTCCGTCGACATCCTCGGCGCCGTCGCCGTCACCGCCGGACTCGCGCTCGCCGTCTTCGCCGTGGTCCGCGCCCCCGAGGTCGGCTGGGGCTCCACCGGCACGATCCTCCAGCTGGTCGGCGCCGCCGCTCTCCTGGTCCTCTTCTTCGTGATCCAGAAGAGCATCAGCGAGCCGCTCATGCCGCTCAGCGTCTGGCGGGTTCCGCGCCTCGGCTCCGCCAACCTGGCGATGACGCTGCTCGGTGCCGCCTGGATCCCGATGTGGTACTTCCTCAACCTGTACCTCCAGCAGGTCCTCGGCTTCGGCGCCTTCGAGTCCGGTGCCGCGCTGCTCCCGATGACCGTGCTCCTCATGATCTTCATGACGGCCATCACCGCCCGGCTCATGATGAAGTTCGGCGCCAAGCCGCTCATCGGCATCGGTCTCCTCGTCCTCGCCGCCGGCCTGGTCTGGCTCGCCGCAGTCCCGCCCACCGGCACCTTCATCGTCGACGTCCTGCCGGCCTCGCTCGTCGCCGCGCTCGGCATGTCCCTCGCCTACATCCCCGCGATGATCGCCGCCATGTCCGGCGCCCCGCAGGAGCAGGCCGGTCTCGCCTCCGGCATCGTCAACACCACCTACAACGTCGGCTCCGCGCTGGGTCTCGCCGCGCTGACCGCCGTCGCCATGTCCCAGGGCGCCGACCAGCTCGGCAACCTGCCCGCCCTCACCGACGGGTTCTCGGCCGCCTTCATCGGCGCCGCGGTCATCGCCGCGCTGGGCGGAGTGATCACGCTCCTCGTCATGAAGAGCGACAAGGCCGTCGCCGGAGCCCCCGCCCCCACCTCCGAGGGTGAGAAGGTCTCGGCCTGAACCGCCCCGAAGGGGCCGCCCGATGTCCGTGTCCAGGACGTCGGGCGGCCCCTTTTCCGTACCCACGCCATGCAAAGGGGTAAGCGATGGAACTGAACACCCGAGCCGTCCACGTCGTCAACGATCCGCTTCCACAGGGGAGTTGGCCGCTCTCCGTCCCCCTCGTGCAGTCCTCCGCCTTCGCCTTCGAGTCCGCCGCCGAGCTCGCGGACGCCATGGCCGGGCCCGACGGGACGTACGTCTACAGCCGCCGCGGCAACCCGACCGTACGGGCCCTGGAGCAGACCCTCGCAGGCCTTGAGGGCGGCGCCGGGGCCATCGCCTTCGCCTCCGGCATGGGCGCCATCAGTGGCGTCCTGCTCGCCCTCCTGAGGCCCGGCGACCGGGTGGTGGCCCAGCGCTGTCTTTACGGCGGGACCCATGCCGTACTGGGGGACCTGGCCGAGCGGTACGGGATCGAGGTCGTACGGATATCCGGCGACGATCCGGCCGAACTGGAGGCCGCCGCCGTGCACCCCGCCACCCGGCTCCTCGTCCTGGAGACCATCGCCAACCCCACCGGCGAGGTCCCCGATCTCCCGGGGCTGCTCGCCGCCGCCCGCGCGCTCGGGGTGACGAGCGTCGTCGACAACTCCCTGGCCTCGCCGGTCCTGTGCCGCCCGCTGGAGCACGGCGCCGACATCGTCGTCCACTCCACCACCAAGTACCTCTCGGGGCACTCGGACGTCCTCGGCGGCGCCGCCGTGTTCGCCGACGACGAGCTGCGCCGCCGGGTCTGGCCCCGGACGGTCGAACTCGGAGCCTGCGCCGACCCGTTCGCCGCCTGGCTGACCCTGCGGGGGATCCCCACCCTGCCGCTGCGGATGCGCGAGCACTGCGCCAGCGCCGCCGCCCTCGCCGAGCGGCTCACCGCCCACCCCGGCGTCACGGCCGTCCACTACCCCTGGCTCCCGGGCCACCCCTCGTACGAGCACGCCCGCAAGGCGCTCTCGGCCGGCGGGGGGCTGCTCGCCTTCGAGCCGGCGGGGGGCCGGGAGGCCGGCCGGGCCTTCATCGAGCGGGTGCGGGTGGCCAGGCTCGCGCTCTCCCTCGGCGGGGTGGAGACCCTCGTGACGCACCCCGCGTCCACGTCGCACCGGGAGCTGGACGAGGCAGCCCTGGGGGCTGCCGGGATAGCTCCGGGGCTCGTGCGGATGTCGGTCGGCATCGAGGACGTCGAGGACCTGTGGGCCGATGTCGAACAAGCCCTCGGACAAGAGTCCTTGAGTCTTTCTTTTGGGTTGACAAAATAAATGGTCGATTCGTAGATTGGGGGGTGCCAGGAAAAGACCACTCCTAGGTCAAGGGGGGCGCGCGATGCGCTACTTCGAGGACTTCCGGCCCGGCGACGTCCACGAGCTGGGCGCCGTCACCGTCACGGCGGAGGAGGTGCTGGAGTTCGGCAGGCGCTTCGACCCGCAGCCCTTCCACACGGACCCCGAGCGCGCGGAGCAGTCGCAGTTCCGCGGACTGATCGCGAGCGGATTCCACACCCAGGCGATGTTCATGCGTCGCTACGTCGACGGACTGCTCGCCTACAGCGCCTGTATGGGCTCGCCCGGCATCGACGAGGTCCGCTACCTGCGGCCCGTCCGCCCGGGCGACGTCCTCACCGCGCGCGTCGAGATCCTCGGCTCCACCCCGTCGCCGTTCAATCCCGCCACCGGCACCGTCAAGCCGCGGTGCACCCTGGTGGCCTCCGACGGGACGGCCGTGTTCAGCATGATCCTGCACAGCATCTTCCGCCGGCGCCCCGCCGATGCCGAGGCCGACCATCTGTCGTCGATGCCCGCGGCCGAGGATCCCGTCGCCTGTGTGCGACCGGCCAAGACCTGTGTCCCGGTCATGAGCGCCTGACGAACCGTCCTTCGTCCGGCCCTGAACACGGCCGTCCGTACATCCGGACCCGTCCGAAGCCCCGTATATCCACCGAAGTGAAGGGGGACCTCCTGTGGAGGCCGTATCCCGCACCGCCCAGTGGACCGCCGCCGCGCGCGCCCTGGAGACCGAGCGCGAGGACCGGCTGTTCGCCGATCCCTACGCGCGCACCGTCGCCGACCGCATCGGCTTCGAACTGCTCGAGCGCTACGCCGGGGGCGGCACCGTGCCGTTCCTCGCCATCCGCACCACCTACCTCGACCGCGCCATAGTGAAGGCGGTGGAGGAGCGCGGCATCCGCCAGGTCGTCTTCCTCGCCGCCGGCATGGACACCCGTTTCTTCCGGCTGCCCTGGCCCGACGGCGTCACCGTCTACGAGCTCGACCGCCCGGCCCTCCTGGAGGCCAAGGCCGAGATGCTCGCCGGCGAGCCCGCCCCCGCCGGCCGCACGAGGATCACCGTCCCCGTCGACCTCACCCAGGACTGGACCGGCCCCCTCAAGGAGGCGGGCTGGAAGAGCGAGGAGCCCGTCCTGTGGGTGGTCGAGGGGCTGCTGTTCTTCCTGCCGGAGCAGGCCGTACGGACCCTCATATCGACGCTCTCCGCGCACGCCGCTCCCGGCTCCGTGCTGCTCGGCGACGTCATCTCCAAGGCCGCCCTGGAGAACCCGCTCGCCCGCACCTTCCTCAGCGCCCTGAAGGACGACGGCAACCCGTGGCTCTTCGGCACCGAGGAGCCCGAGGCGCTGCTCGACGACTGCGGCTGGGCCGTACGGGAGGTCAGGCAGCCCGGTGAGGACGGCGCCGACTTCGGGCGCTGGCCCTACCCGGTGCCGGCCCGCTCGGTCCCGCGCGTGCCCCGGTCCTTCCTGTTCACCTGCGACCTGCCGGGATCGAACGGCTCCGAGGAGACGGCCGCATGAGCGCCCACGACTTCCACCAGAGGGTCATCACCGACGCCGGTGCGGCCGTCCGCGGTCTGACCGTCTCCCTCGGCGAGCGCCTCGGCCTCTACAAGGCGCTGGCCGAGCAGGGCCCGCTCACCGCTGCCGCACTCGCCGAGGCGACCGGCACGAACGAGCGGTACATCGAGGAGTGGCTGCACGCGCAGGTGTCCGCCGGGTACGTGGAGCGGCACCCGAGCTCCCTCACGTACACGCTCCCCGCCGACCACGTCGAGGTGCTCGCGGACCCGAAGGCCGTCACGTACGCGGCCGGGTTCTTCACCGCCCTGAAGGCGCTGTACGCCACCGAGGACCTGCTCGTGGAGGCCTACCGCACCGGTGACGGCGTCGGCTGGGCCGAGCACGACGCGGCCCTCGACACCGGCATGGGCTCCTTCTTCCAGCCGACGTACGAGCACAAGCTCGTCGCGGACTGGCTGCCCGCCCTCCACCAGGTCACCGACAAGCTGGCGAACGGCGGCACCGTCGCCGACGTCGGCTGCGGGGTCGGCCACACCACGCTGCTCATCGCCAAGGCCTTCCCGAACGCCACCGTCCACGGCTTCGACTACTCGGAGGAGGCCATCTCGATCGCGCGGGAGCTCGCCGAGGAGGCCGGTCTCTCCGGGCGGGTCGTCTTCGAGGTCGCGTCGGCCGACGACTACCCGGGCTCCGGCTACGACCTGGTCTGCTTCTTCAACGCCCTGCACGACATGGGCGACCCGGTGGCCGCAGCCCAGCACGTCCACAAGTCCCTGGACGCGGACGGCACCTGGATGCTCGTCGAGTCGAACGTGGCCCCGCAGGACATCGACGTCCAGACGCCCTCCGCCCGCATGTTCATGGCCCTGTCCGCCGTCATGTGCCTGCCCGTCGCGGTCGCCCAGCGCGGCCCGCACGCGCTCGGCAACCACTCCGGCGAGAAGGCCTTCCGGGCCATCGCGGAGGAGGCCGGCTTCACCCGCTGGCGCCGTGCCACCGAGACCCCGGTGAACGCGGTCTACGAAGTCCGGCCCTGAACACCCCGAAGCCTGGAGGAACCATCATGGGCGCCACCGCCCCCCTGCCCGTCACCGACCGGTTCATGGAGGTCCTGGAGCGGCTCAGCGAGCGCTCCGTCGAGGACTACTACAACCCGTACCAGACCTTCCAGTGGCCCGAGACGCTGGAGGAGAACCGTTTCTGGATGACGCCGGAGCTGCTCACCGTCTACGGCACCGAGCACTACGACACCCTCGGTGAGGAAACGCTTCAGCGCCTGTCGAAGTGGGAGTCCATCAACTTCTACAGCCTCAACGTGCACGGCATCCGCGAGCTCCTCATCGAGGTCGTCGGCCGCATCCACATGCCCGGCTTCGAGGTGCCCTCGGACTTCTTCCACCACTTCATCGGTGAGGAGAACGAACACATGTGGTTCTTCTCCGAGTTCTGCCGCCGCTACGGCCACAAGATCTACGGCTCCACCGCCATGCGCGCCGACGCGGCCTGGGAGCCGGAGGTCGAGAACTTCCTCGTCTTCACCCGCATCCTCTTCTTCGAGGAGCTCGTCGACCACTACAACTCCCGGATGGCGAAGGACACGTCGCTGTGCCACACCATCCGTGAGGTCAACCGCATCCACCACCAGGACGAGTCCCGCCACATCGCCTTCGGGCGCGAGCTGGTCTCCCTCCTGTACGGCCGGATGTGCCAGGCGGTCGGCGCCGAGCGGGTCCGCGAGGTGGAGGCGTACCTCAAGCGGTACGTCGTCTACAGCGTCAACTCCCTCTACAACCCCCACGTGTACCGCGACGCCGGCATCCCCGACCCGCTGGCCCTGCGCAACGCGCTGGTCGCCGACGAGAGCCGCCGCCCCCACGAGCGCAAGGCGATCCGCAAGCCGCTCGCCTTCTTCCTGAAGACCGGGATCTTCTCCGACGACACACTGCCCGTCGTCTGAGCGGCCAGGGCCTGTCCTGGACCTCCCACCCGAGAGGTGAAGAGAACATGACCGTGACGACCCCCGCGCATGCCGGGGAGAACGTGGGATCGACGAGGGGCCTTCCCTCGCTCGGCCCCGAGGGGACACGCCTGCTGCGGCTCCTCGACGACACCTTCGAGAGCTGGGGCGTGACCGCGGGCGCCCGCCCGATGACCATGCCCCCGCTCCTGCCGGCCGCCGACCTGGCGAAGCTGGACTACTACGACAACTTCCCGCACCAGGCCGTCCTCGCCGCCCCGCTCGATCTGGAGGGGCGCCTCACCACCCCCTTCGACGGCGAGCAGGGACACTGGCCCGCCGCCGCCCTCGAACCGGCCGGCCTCGGCCTGCCCTCGGCGTCCTGCTACGCCGTCTACCTCGACCACCAGGGCACCCAGGTCGCCGACGACACCCTCGTGACGATCTGCTCCTGGTGCTTCCGCAAGGAGACCCACTACGAGGGTATGCGGCGCCAACTCGGCTTCCGCATGCGGGAGATCGTCGCCATCGGCGCGCGCGAGCACGCCGAGACGCATCTCGCGGACTTCACCACCCGGATCCAGTCCTTCGCCGCGGCGCTCGATCTGCCGCTGCGCAAGGAGGCCGCCTGCGACCCCTTCTTCGACAAGGGCGGCTCGAAGGCGCTCCTGCAGCGGCTGACCCCGGTGAAGTACGAGTTCCTGTACGAGGACCTGGCGATCGCCTCGGTCAACACGCACCGGAACTTCTTCGGCGACCGCTGCGACATCACCCTCGCCTCCACCGGCGGACCGGCCTTCACCAGCTGTGTCGCCTTCGGCCTGGAGCGCTGGCTGTCCGCACTGACCCGGCGCCACGGCGGCTGGGAGGCCGCCACCGCGGCGGTGCTCGACGCGAACGCCCGCCTGCGGGCCGGTGCGAGTGGCGCGGCCGGGCCGGTGATCTGACGTGCCGGCCCGTCCCGCCGCCCCGCCGGCGGGCGGCCTGGGGTGGGCGAACCTCGGCATGGACATCGTGTCCGTCAACCGTGTCCGCAGGCTCCTCGCCCAGTACGGGGAGCGGTTCTTCGAGCGGATGCTCACCCCCGGCGAGCTCGCCGACTGCCGTACCTCCTCCGGGCTCGACGTACTGAGCCTGTGCGGGCGGATCGCGGCCAAGGAAGCGGCCTTCAAGACCTTACGGGTCAGGGGCAGGTTCCTGCCCTGGCCGGACATCGTGGTGCGGCGTTCCGAGGGCGGCTGGCCGCTCGTGGAACTGCACCGGGCGGCCGCCGAGATGGCCGCCGAGTCCGGCATCACCGAGATCACCGTGTCCATCAGCCACGACGTGGACTACGCGGTGGCGGTGGCCGCACCGATCATCGCCCCCGCCCCGTACACCGCCCCCACCCCTTACGTATCCAGCAGCAGTAGCTAGCAGCAGCTAAAGGAGAGCAACCATGGCCGACGGCCTGCAGACGGTGAAGAACTGGATCCTCGAGCGTCACCCCGAGCGCGACGACATCGCGTCCGACCTCGACCTGATCGAGAACCGGCTCATCGACTCGCTGTCCTTCGTCGAGTTCGTCTTCCTCCTGGAGCAGGAGAGCGGCACCGCGATCCAGATGGAGACCCTCGAGGTCGAGTCCATCCGCACCCTCGGTGCCATCGAGCAGCACTTCTTCAAGACCCCGGTGGAGGCCCAGGCATGAGTCGCCGCCTCTTCACCTCGGAGTCGGTGACCGAGGGACACCCCGACAAGATCGCCGACCGGATCAGCGACACCATTCTCGACGCGCTGCTCGCCGAGGACCCGTCCTCGCGGGTCGCGGTGGAGACCCTGATCACCACGGGTCTCGTGCACATCGCCGGCGAGGTCACCACCAAGGCGTACGCGCCGATAGCGAAGCTGGTGCGCGAGGCCGTTCTCGACATCGGCTACGACTCCTCGGCGAAGGGCTTCGACGGCGCCTCCTGCGGCGTCTCGGTGTCCATCGGCGCGCAGTCGCCGGACATCGCGCAGGGTGTCGACACGGCGTACGAGTCCCGGGTCGAGGGCGCGGGCGACGAGCTCGACGCGCAGGGCGCCGGCGACCAGGGCCTGATGTTCGGCTACGCCTGCGACGACACCGCCGAGCTGATGCCGCTGCCGATCGCGCTCGCCCACCGGCTGTCGCGCCGGCTGACCGAGGTCCGCAAGAACGGCACCGTGCCGTACCTGCGGCCCGACGGGAAGACCCAGGTCACCATCGAGTACGACGGGGACCGCCCGGTCCGTCTCGACACGGTGGTGGTGTCCTCGCAGCACGCGGCCGACATCTCCGTCGAGGGCCTGCTCACCCCGGACGTGCGCGAGTACGTCGTCGAGCACGTCCTCAAGGAGCTGGTCGAGGAGGGCGTGAGCCTGGAGTCCGACGGCTACCGGCTCCTGGTGAACCCGACCGGCCGCTTCGAGGTCGGCGGCCCGATGGGCGACGCCGGACTCACCGGCCGGAAGATCATCATCGACACGTACGGCGGGATGGCCCGGCACGGCGGCGGCGCCTTCTCCGGCAAGGACCCGTCGAAGGTCGACCGCTCAGCCGCCTACGCGATGCGCTGGGTCGCGAAGAACGTCGTCGCGGCCGGTCTCGCGTCCCGCTGCGAGGTGCAGGTGGCGTACGCGATCGGCAAGGCCGAGCCGGTCGGTCTCTTCGTCGAGACCTTCGGCACGGGCACCCTGCCGGACGAGCGGATCCAGGAGGCCGTCACCGCGGTCTTCGACCTGCGCCCGGCGGCGATCATCCGCGACCTGGACCTCAAGCGTCCGATCTACGCGAAGACGGCGGCGTACGGCCACTTCGGCCGCGAGCTCCCCGAGTTCACGTGGGAGCGCACGGACCGCGTGGAGGCCCTGAAGAAGGCAGTGGGGGAGTAGGCCATGCGTATCGCTGTCACGGGATCCATCGCGACCGACCATCTGATGACCTTCCCCGGCTGGTTCAGCGAGCAGCTGCTCGCCGACCGGCTCGACCGGGTCTCCCTGTCGTTCCTCGCCGACAACCTGGAGGTCAGGCGTGGCGGAGTGGCAGCGAACATCGCCTTCGGACTCGGTGTGCTCGGCCTCCGTCCCGCCCTCGTGGGCGCGGTCGGCGCCGACTTCGAGCCGTACCGGGTCTGGCTGAAGGACCACGGTGTGGACACCGACTCGGTGCGCGTCAGCGAGTCGCTCCACACCGCCCGGTTCGTCTGTACGACCGACCGGGCCCAGAACCAGATCGCCACCTTCTACGCGGGGGCGATGGCCGAGGCGCGCGAGATCGACCTTCGGGAGGTCGTCGCGCGCACCGGCCGGCTGGAACTGGTCCTGGTCTCCCCGGACGACCCCGAGGCCATGCTGCGGCACACCCGCACCTGCCGTGACCTGGGGATTCCCTTCGCCGCCGATCCGTCGCAGCAGTTGGCGCGGCTCGACGGGGAGCAGGTGCGGGAACTGGTGGACGGGGCCCGGTTCCTGTTCACCAACGAGTACGAGACGGCTCTGCTCCTGGAGAAGTCCGGGTGGACGGAGGCGGACGTGCTGCGCCGGGTCGGCACCTGGGTCACCACCCATGGTGAGGCGGGCGTCCGCATCCGGGGCGAGGGCCGGGAGCCGCTCGCCGTGCCGGCGGTGGAGGTCGCCGCGGTCGTCGACCCGACCGGGGTCGGGGACGCCTTCCGGTCCGGGTTCCTCGCCGGCTGGCTGTGGGGCGTGCCGGAGCGGTGCGCGGCGCAGCTGGGCTGCGCGGTGGCCGCGACCGTCCTCGACTACGTGGGGACGCAGGAGTACCGGCTGCACCGGGAGCCGCTCCTGGACCGGATCAGGACGACGTACGGCGTGGGCTGCACGGCGACCCTGGTCACCCATCTCAGGGGGCTCTCATGAGGGCATCGAGGAGGCTGTCATGACCGTCGTACGGAGGTCCCTGCGCGAGGAGTTCGCGAAACGGGTCGTGGTGGCCGACGGGGCGATGGGCACGATGCTCCAGGCCGCCGACCCGACGATGGACGACTTCCAGGACCTCGAAGGCTGCAACGAGATCCTCAACCTCACCCGCCCCGACATCGTCGCCTCCGTCCACGACGCCTACTTCTCGGTGGGCGTGGACTGCGTCGAGACGAACACCTTCGGGGCGAACCTGGCCGCGCTCGCCGAGTACGGCATCGAGAACCAGGTGTACGAGCTGTCCGAGGCCGGCGCCCGGATCGCCCGCACCACGGCGGACGCGCACACGGCCGCCGACGGGCGCCCCCGCTGGGTCCTCGGCTCCATGGGCCCCGGTACGAAGCTGCCGACCCTGGGCCACGTCACGTACGTGCCGCTGCGCGAGGCCTTCCAGCAGAACGCGGAGGGCCTGATCCGGGGCGGCGCGGACGCCCTGCTCATCGAGACCTCGCAGGACCTGCTCCAGACGAAGGCGGCCGTCATCGGCGCCCGCCGGGCCCTGGACCGGTCCGGCGTGGACCTGCCGGTGATCGTGCAGGTCACGGTGGAGACGACGGGCACGATGCTGCTCGGCTCCGAGATCGGGGCGGCACTCACCGCCCTGGAGCCGCTCGGCATCGACATGATCGGCCTGAACTGCGCCACGGGGCCGGCGGAGATGGCCGAGCACCTTCGGCACCTGTCCCGGCACGCCCGTATCCCGATCTCGGTCATGCCGAACGCGGGCCTGCCCGTCCTCACCTCCGACGGCGCCCACTACCCCCTGTCGCCGGCCGAACTGGCGGACGCTCAGGAGGCGTTCGTCCGCGAGTACGGCCCCGCTCTCGTCGGCGGCTGTTGCGGTACGACTCCGGAGCACCTGCGGGAGATCGTGGTCCGGGTGCGGGGCGCGGCCGTCCTCGACCGGCGGCCCGAGCCGGAGCCGGGCGCGTCCTCCCTCTACAGTCATGTGCCGTTCCGGCAGGACACCGCGTACATGGCGATCGGCGAGCGCACCAACGCCAACGGTTCGAAGAAGTTCCGCGAGGCCATGCTGGAGGCGCGCTGGGACGACTGCGTCGAGATGGTGCGGGACCAGATCCGCGAGGGCGCGCACATGCTCGACCTGTGCGTCGACTACGTGGGCCGGGACGGCACCGCGGACATGGCGGAGCTGGCCGGCCGCTTCGCGACGGCCTCCACGCTGCCGATCGTCCTCGACTCCACCGAGATCGCGGTGCTGCGCGCCGGTCTGGAGAAGCTCGGCGGCCGGGCGGTCGTCAACTCGGTCAACTACGAGGACGGCGACGGCCCCGAATCGCGGTTCGCGCAGGTCACGGCCCTGGCGAAGGAGCACGGCGCCGCGCTGATGGCGCTGACGATCGACGAGCAGGGCCAGGCCCGCAGCGTCGAGCAGAAGGTGGCGATCGCGGAGCGCCTCATCGAGGACCTGACCGGGAACTGGGGGATCAGGGAGTCGGACATCCTGATCGACACCCTCACGTTCACGATCTGCACCGGTCAGGAGGAGTCCCGCAGGGACGGCATCCACACGATCGAGGCGATCAGGGAGCTGAAGCGCCGCCACCCGGACGTGCAGACCACGCTGGGCCTGTCCAACATCTCGTTCGGTCTGAACCCGGCCGCGCGGATCGTCCTCAATTCGGTCTTCCTCGACGAGTGCGTGAAGGCGGGCCTGGACTCGGCGATCGTGCACGCGTCGAAGATCCTGCCGATCGCCCGGCTGGAACCGGAGCAGGTGGAGGTCGCGCTCGACCTGATCCACGACCGCCGCAGGGACGGCTACGACCCGCTGCAGCGGCTCCTCGAACTCTTCGAGGGCGCGACGGCGAAGTCCCTGAAGGCCGGCAAGGCGGAGGAGCTTCTCGCGCTGCCGCTGGACGAGCGTCTGAAGCGCCGGATCATCGACGGTGAGAAGAACGGTCTGGAGGCGGATCTCGACGAGGCCCTGGCCGGGCGTCCCGCCCTGGAGATCGTCAACGAGATCCTGCTCGACGGCATGAAGACGGTGGGTGAGCTGTTCGGCTCCGGCCAGATGCAGCTGCCGTTCGTCCTCCAGTCCGCCGAGGTCATGAAGACGGCGGTCGCCTACCTCGAACCCCACATGGAGAAGACCGACGCCGACGGCAAGGGGACGATCGTCCTCGCCACCGTCCGCGGCGACGTCCACGACATCGGCAAGAACCTCGTCGACATCATCCTCTCCAACAACGGCTACAACGTCGTCAACATCGGCATCAAGCAGCCGGTCTCCGCGATCCTGGAGGCGGCCGAGGAGCACCGGGCCGACGTCATCGGCATGTCCGGACTCCTCGTGAAGTCCACCGTGATCATGAAGGAGAACCTCCAGGAACTGAACGGCCGCGGACTCGCCGCCAAGTTCCCCGTGATCCTCGGCGGAGCCGCCCTCACCCGGGCATACGTCGAACAGGACCTGCACGAGATCTACCAGGGCGAGGTCCGCTACGCCCGCGACGCCTTCGAGGGCCTGCGCCTCATGGACGCGCTCATGGGCGTCAAGCGGGGCGTCCCTGGAGCCGTCCTCCCGCCGCTCAAGCAGCGCCGGGTGCCGAAACGCACTGCGACACCGGGGGGCCCGGCCCTGATCACGGAGGCGCGGGAGCCCGAGCCGGCCGGCCGCTCCGACGTCGCCGCCGACAACCCCGTCCCCGAACCCCCCTTCCTCGGGACCCGCGTCGTCAAGGGCATCCAGCTCGCCGAGTACGCCTCCTGGCTCGACGAGACCGCCCTCTTCAAGGGCCAGTGGGGCCTCAAGGACACCGAGACCATCGAGACGGAGGGCCGGCCGCGGCTGCGTGCCTGGCTCGACCGCCTCCAGACGGACCACCTCCTCGAAGCAGCGGTCGTCTACGGCTGGTTCCCCTGTGTGTCCAAGGGCGACGACCTGATCGTCCTGGACGAGGACGGAGGCGAGCGGACCCGCTTCTCCTTCCCCCGCCAGCAGCGGGGCCGCCGCCTCTGCCTGGCCGACTTCCACCGCGCGGAGGACTCCGGCGAGATCGACGCCGTCGCCCTCCAGGTGGTCACCGTCGGCTCCCGGATCGGCGAGGCGACGGCGAAGCTCTTCGCCGCCGACGCCTACCGGGACTATCTCGAACTCCACGGCCTCTCCGTCCAGTTGGCCGAGGCGCTCGCCGAGTACTGGCACGCCCGGGTGCGCTCCGAATGGGGCATCGCCGGGGCCTCGGAACCGGCCGGCATCGAGGGGATGCTGCGCACCGAGTACCAGGGCTGCCGCTACTCGCTCGGCTACCCGGCCTGCCCCGACCTGGAGGACCGGGCGAAGATCGCCGCCCTCCTGCGCCCCGAGCGGATCGGGGTCGAACTGTCGGAGGAGTACCAGCTGCATCCCGAGCAGTCGACGGACGCGATCGTCGTCCACCACCCGGAGGCGAGCTACTTCAACGCGGGAGGCCGCAGGTGAGTGTGACCTTCTCCTTCGAGTTCTTCCCGCCGAAGACGGACAAGGGCGAGCGGACCCTGTGGGACGCGATCCGCCGGGTCGAGGCCCTGTCCCCGGACTTCGTCTCGGTGACGTACGGCGCGGGCGGCTCGTCCCGCGACCGGACCATCGAGGTCACGAAGCGGATCGCGGCCGAGACCACCCTGCGGCCGGTCGCGCATCTGACGGCCGTCGGTCACTCGGTCGCGGAACTGCGGGCGATCATCGGCGCGTACGCGGACGCGGGCGTACGGGATGTGCTCGTCCTGCGCGGCGACCCGCCGGGCGACCCGCGCGGCGCGTGGACGCCGCACCCGCAGGGATTCGCGTACGCCTACGAACTGGTGGAACTGGTCCGCTCGTTGGGCGACTTCCGCATCGGGGTGGCGGCCTTCCCGGAGGGGCATCCCCGGTCGGCCGGTCCGGCCGACGACCTGGCGCACTTCGTGGCCAAGTGCCGTGCGGGCGCCGACTACGCCATCACCCAGATGTTCTTCGACCCGGAGGACTATCTGCGGCTGCGGGACCGGGTCGCGGCGGCCGGCTGCGACACCCCGATCATCCCGGAGATCATGCCGGCGACGGACGTACGCCAGATCCGGCGCTTCGCGGAGCTGAGCGACGCCGCGTTCCCCGAGGTCCTGGCGCACCGTCTGGAGGCGGCGAAGGACGACCCGGCCGCGGCGTACCGCATCGGCGTGGAGCACGCGACGCAGATGGGTCTGCGGCTGCTCGACGAGGGGGCGCCCGGCCTGCACTACATCACGCTGAACAAGTCGACGGCGGCCCTGGAAATCCACCGCACCATCATGAGCGCAAGGAGCGTTGTCCATGTCTGAGTTCACCGACTACAAAGTGGCGGACATATCCCTGGCCGAGTTCGGCCGCAAGGAGATCACCCTTGCCGAGCACGAGATGCCGGGCCTGATGTCCATCCGCCGGGAGTACGCGGATCAGCAGCCGCTCGCCGGCGCCCGCATCACCGGCTCGCTCCACATGACCGTGCAGACGGCGGTCCTGATCGAGACCCTGGTCGCGCTCGGCGCCGAGGTCCGCTGGGTGTCCTGCAACATCTACTCGACGCAGGACCACGCGGCCGCCGCGATCGCCGCCGCCGGAATCCCGGTCTTCGCCTGGAAGGGCGAGACCCTGGAGGAGTACTGGTGGTGCACGGAGCAGGCCCTGACCTGGCCGAACACGCCTACCGGCGGCCCGAACATGATCCTGGACGACGGCGGCGACGCGACGGCCCTTGTCCACCTGGGCGTCGAGCGCCAGAAGACTGGCAGGCTGCCGGAGGCCACCAACGAGGAACTGGCCGTCATGCGGGCCCTGTTGGAGAACAGTGATCTCGACTGGTCGACCATCGCCACCGACATCCGTGGCGTGACGGAGGAGACCACGACGGGCGTGCACCGGCTCTACGAGATGCACCGCGAAGGCGCGCTGCTCTTCCCGGCGATCAACGTCAACGACGCCGTGACGAAGTCGAAGTTCGACAACAAGTACGGCTGCCGGCACTCGCTCATCGACGGCATCAACCGTGCGACGGACGTCCTCATCGGCGGCAAGACGGCGGTCGTCTGTGGATACGGGGACGTCGGCAAGGGTTCGGCCGAGTCGCTCCGCGGCCAGGGGGCCCGTGTCATCGTCACGGAGATCGACCCGATCTGCGCGCTCCAGGCGGCGATGGACGGCTACCAGGTCGCCACCCTGGAGGACGTCGTGGAGACGGGCGACATCTTCATCACGACCACCGGCAACAAGGACATCATCATGGCGTCCGACATCGCCCGCATGAAGCACCAGGCGATCGTCGGCAACATCGGCCACTTCGACAACGAGATCGACATGGCCGGCCTGGCGCGGATTCCGGGGATCGTGAAGGACGAGGTCAAGCCGCAGGTCCACACGTGGACGTTCGAGGACGGCAAGGTGGTGATCGTCCTGTCGGAGGGGCGGTTGCTGAACCTCGGCAACGCGACCGGCCACCCCTCCTTCGTGATGTCGAACTCCTTCGCGGACCAGACCCTGGCGCAGATCGAGCTGTTCACGAAGCCGGAGGAGTACCCGGTGGACGTGTACACGCTGCCGAAGCACCTGGACGAGAAGGTGGCACGACTGCACCTGGCCGCGCTGGGCGTACGCCTCACGACCCTCCGCCCCGAGCAGGCGTCGTACATCGGGGTCCCGGTCGGTGGCCCGTACAAGCCGGACCACTACCGCTACTGATGTGTACCGCCGACGATGAGCGCGACCCGTGGCTCCCGGACCGCCTCCTGAGAACGGAGCGGGACCTGCTGATGCCGCTCCTGCGCAGGACACCCGAGAAGGCGTACGAGCTCCGCACCGCATGCCCCGGGTGGACGGCGAGGCAGGTCCTCGCCCACTGCGGAGCGGCCCTGGTCAGGATCGTCGAGGGCCGCCTGGAGGAAGGCGTCTTCCTGCCGGAGGCGAACGCCTGCGACGTGGCCGAACGCGAGGACTGGCCCATCGCCCGGATCCTCGACGAACTGGAACGCGGCCTCACCGAGGCCGGCCCGGTCATCGCCGAACGCGAGGACGGCCGGCTCGACGCGGTGGCGCTCGGCGAATGGGTCCACGCGGGAGACGTGAGGGAGGCCTTCGGCGAACCCGGCGCGTACTGCGGTGAGGCGCTGACCCTGGCACTCCCCCTCCTGACGGTGACGAGCCGCAAACGCGAGACGCCGCGACTGGTGGGAGTCCTGGAGGACCGCGAGGACACCCCGGTGGCGCTGGGCAACGCCATAGAAGGCCGCCCGGCAGCGACCTTCAAGGGCGACGCCTCCACCCTGATCCGCATCTACGCGGGCCGCCCCTTGGTGAGAACCCGCTACGAACTGACAGGCGCAACAGAACACGAACTCCTCATCTACCGCTGACCCCGCCCCGCCCGCCGGGCCCTCGGGGCTGACCCCGCCCCGCCGGGCACTCGGGGCTGACCCCGGCTCGCTGGCCCCGGCTCCCTGGCGCGCGCCCATCCCGCCCGCCCACCCCCGTGTGGCTGCGCCCCGCAGGACGGCGCCCCGCCCCACCCCCGTGTGGGCAATCGTCCCGCTGGGCGGGACGGGTGGGCACACGGGACGGCGCGCTCTGGCGGCGCCTCCGCCCCTTGTGCCTGGACCCGCACCACCGAGTGCGGCGCGCATGGGGTGCGGGTTCAGGCGCGGAAGCCTGGGCCCGGCAAGGGGCGCCGTTCCGTTGTGCCCACCCGTTCCGCCCCTGGGGGTCCCCCCGGACGGAGTCTGGGGGAGGAACAGTTGCCCACAACGGGGTGGACGGAGGCCCACAACGGGGGGCTCGGCCCACAACGGGGGGCTCGGCCCACAACCGGGGGCTCGGCTCACGACGGGCGGCTCGGCGGACCCGCAGACCGAAGGGACCACCATGCGCACGCTCGACCGTCTCCTCTACGCCGAGACGCTGCACCGCCCCGACGCCACCGCCGTGGTCTACGAGAACGAGACCCTCAGCTTCCGGGAGCTGTCGGAGGGCGCCCTGGTCCTGGCCCAGTACCTCCGGGCCCTCGGCGTGCAGGCCGACGACCGGGTCGGCATCCACACCGATCCGTCGCTCGAACTGGTCACGGCGACCTGGGGCACCCTCTGCTCCGGCGCCGCCTACGTCCCTCTCTCCCCCGAGTACCCGGAAGAGCGCGTCCGGTACATGATCGAGGACAGCCGTACCCGCATCGTCGTCACCCAGGACCATCTCCGCGCCCGCGTCACCGACCTCGCCCCGGCCGGCACGACCGTCGTCACGCTCGGCGACGCGGTGCAGCACGCCTGGCGTACCGCAAGCACCGCAGGTCAGGAGGCGGAGCCGTACGCGACGGTCCGCGAGAGCGACCTGGCGTACGTCATCTACACCTCGGGTTCGACGGGCAGGCCGAAGGGCGTGATGGTCGAGCACCGCTCGATCGTCGCCCAGATGCGCTGGATGGCGGCGGAGCACCACCTCGCCCCGGGCGCCGTCGTCCTCCAGAAGACGCCGATGAGTTTCGACGCGGCCCAGTGGGAGATCCTCGCCCCGGCCGTGGGCGCCCGTCTCGCCGTGGGCCCGCCCGGTGTCTACCGCGACCCCGAGGCCCTCATCGACACCATCCGTACCCATCGCGCGACGATGCTCCAGGGCGTCCCGACCCTCCTCCAGGCCTTGGTCGACACCGAGCGTCTCGCCTCCTGCACCACCCTGCGCCGCGTGTACTCGGGCGGGGAGATCCTGTCCCGTAATCTCGCGGCGCAGCTCCTCGCCGAGCTCCCCTCCGCGGAGCTGATCAACCTCTACGGCCCCACCGAGTGCACGATCAACGCCTCCTCGCACACGGTGGACCGCGCGACCCTGACCGCGGCCGCGAGTCCGTCCGCGATCCCCATAGGCAGACCGGCGTACGACACGACCTTCCACATACGCGACGGTGAACTGTGCATCGGTGGAGTCCAGGTGGCGCGGGGGTACCTGGACCGGCCCGAGCTGACGGCGGAACGCTTCATCACGACCGAGACCGGCGAACGCCTCTACCGCACCGGCGACCTGGCCCACTGGAACGAGGACGGCACCGTCCAGTTCGCCGGCCGCGCCGACAACCAGATCAAGCTGCGCGGCTTCCGCGTGGAGCTGGACGAGATCGCGTTGGCGATCGAGGACCACGACTGGGTGAAGAACGCGGCGGTCATCGTGAAGGACGAGCCCCGCACGGGTTTCCAGAACCTCGTCGCGTGCGTCGAGCTGTCGCCCAAGGAAGCCGCTCTGATGGACCAGGGCAACCACGGCGCCCACCACCAGTCGAAGGAGTCGAAGCTCCAGGTCAAGGCGCAGCTCTCGAACGCCGGCACCCGCCCCGACGCCGACCTCGCCGGCTGCCCCGCGGTCGCGCTCCCCGGCAGCACGCCCACGGACCGGATGCGCCGCACGGTCTTCGCCCGTAAGACGTACCGCTTCTACGAGGGCGGGGAGGTCACGCGCGCGGACGTCCTGGCGGCCCTGGCCCGCCGCCCGGAGGGCATCGGTTCCCGGGCGGTCGGCAGCCTCACGGCAGCGGACCTGGGTGAGATCCTCCGCTGGTTCGGCCAGTTCACGAGCGAGGAGCGGCTGCTCCCGAAGTACGGTTACGCCTCACCGGGCGCGCTGTACGCGACCCAGCTGTATGTGGAGCTGCGCGGCATCGCGGGCCTGGAGCCGGGCACGTACTACTACCATCCGGTCCGCCATCAGCTGTATCTGACGGGCGAGGACGAGGACGAGGACGAGGACGAGGACGCGGGAACGCCCGGGGCGACCGGCCCCTTCCTGGGCCTGGTCTTCCGGGGCCGGCGGTCGGCGATCGAACCGGTCTACAGGAACAACATCCAGGAGGTCCTGGAGATCGAGACGGGCCACATGGTGGGCCTGTTCGAGGAGATCCTGCCGGGCTACGGCCTGGACATCAGGCCGCGCTCCGGGGGCGCGTACGGGACCTTCGAGGTGATCCCGTACGACGAGGAGTCCCGTACGGCCCCGGAGGTGGACGTCTACGTCCAGACCCACGGCAACGGCATGGCCGGCCTTCCGGAGGCCCAATACGCCTACGAGAGCGGCGACTTCACGCGCATCTCCTCCTCCCTGATCGAGAAGAAGCACGTGATCGCGATCAACCAGGCGGTCTACGAGCGGGCGCGGCTCGGCATCACGGTGATCAGCCGGACGACCGACACGAACCGTGCGTACATCGACCTGGGGCGAGCGCTCCAGCGGCTCCAACTGGGCGACCACGGCCTCGGGTTCATGTCCTCGGGATACAGCTCGAAGTCCGGTCACCCGCTCCCGGCGGCCCGTCGTATGGACGAGATCCTGACGGCGGCGGGCCGCCCGACCGGCCCCTCGTACTTCTTCGTGGGCGGCCGGGTCAGCGAGGAGCAGCGGCTGAGCGAGGGCATGTACGAGGACACCGTCCACATGAAGGGCCCGGCGGAGATGATCCGCGACGACCTGGTCCACCACCTGCCGGACTACATGATCCCGAACCGGGTCGTCGTCCTGGACCGGCTGCCGCTCTCGGCGAACGGCAAGGTGGACACGAAGGCCCTGGCCGAGCTGGCCGTGGTCAACGCCGGCCTGCACGGTCGCCCCCACGTCCTCCCGCGCACGCGTACGGAGAGCAGGCTGGCGGAGATCTGGTCGACGGCGCTGAAGTACGAGGAGGTCGAGGCGGTGTCCGTCCTGGACGACTTCTTCGAGTCGGGCGGCAACTCCCTCATCGCCGTCGCACTGGTCACGAGGATCAACCGCGAGTTCGGCTCCCGGCTGCCGCTCCAGATCCTCTTCGACCGGCCGACGATCGAGAGGCTCGCCCATCAGCTGGACGGTGCGGCCGCGACCCCGGCCTCCCGTCTGGTCCGGCTCCACGCGGCCGGCGCGCAGCCGCCCGTCTACTGCTGGCCGGGCCTCGGCGGCTCCACGATGAACCTGCGGCACCTGGCGGAGGACATCGGCATCGACCGCCCCTTCTACGGGGTGCAGGCGTACGGCATCAACCGGGGTGAGGAGCCGTATGCGACGATCCGCGACATGGCGGCGGCGGACGTGGAGGCGATCCGGCGGCGCCAGCCGGCGGGCCCGTACACCCTCTGGGGCTATTCGTTCGGCGCGCGCGTGGCCTTCGAGTCGGCGCATCTCCTTGAGGCGGCGGGGGAGCAGGTGGAGAACCTGTTCCTCATCGCGCCGGGCTCGCCGAAGGTCCGCTCGTCGGAGACGGGGGGAGCGGACTACGAGAACCCGGCGTTCGTGACGATCCTGTACTCGGTGTTCGCGGGCGCGATCGACCCGACGGTACGGGCGGACGACAGGGAGGGCTTCGTGAAGCTGGTGGCGACCCGCTTCCCGGCCCTGGACCCGGACTTGATCGTCCGGATCGTCGCGATCGTGGAGGAGACGTTCGAGTTCACGTACACGTTCAGGGAGCTGTCGGAACGCCAGGTGAAGTGCCCGGTCACCCTCTTCAAGGCGGCGGGTGACGACTACTCGTTCCTGGAGAACGCGGCGGGCTGGTCGACCCGCCCGCCGACGGTGGTGGAGCTGGACGCGGACCACTACAGCCTGCTGCGGCAGCCGGACCTGAACGAACTGATCAAGAAGGTCAGGTACCGATTGGGGCAGTAGCACCGCACGCGGATTCCGCCCACCGTCACGTCTGCTCGGCGAGGCACTCCCCGCAGAGCGTCTCGTCGGCGACGGGCCGGAAGAGCGTGGCCTGGGTGTGCGCACCGGGACACTCCCGGGTCCCGTCGAGCCGCGAAGGCGGCCGCGGCGCCCGGGTGACCGGGGGCGGCACGTCACGCAACAGGTACCGAAGCACCCCCCGGGTCGATGTACGGGAGTCCCGTCGCCGGGCAGCCCCCGCAGGACGTGTTCGTGAACGTCGGCGGGGGAGTGCCCGGCGTCGAGCCAACGGGCGACGAGCAGGCCCAACTCGTCGCGCATGCCGGGGGGAATGCGCCGGAGGTGCGGGGAGAGGATCGGGAAGCCGGCGACGAGCGCCCGGGCGTCCTCGGGCACGGGCGGCACGATGTCCCCGCCCCTGTCCCTGTCCCTGTCCCCGTCCCCGTCCCCGTCCCCGTGACCGTCCCCGCAATCTTCCTCCGGGGGAAGGTTGGAGGTGTCTTCCCCAGGATCTTCATCTGGATGACGGTCGGCCGACGGAGCCGCCGGAGCACCGACGACCGGAATGCGGCCGCCCGGTGCGACCTGCGGCGACACGGGATCGGCGCAGGTCGGCAGGGGTGAGGTCCCACCCAGCACCCTCGCGGCCTCCCCGGCGCTCAACGGCACACTGGAGACGAGTTGTTGGGTGGCCCAGAGCCCACCGGCCCCCTGTACGCGCCGCTCGTGCACGAACCCCTCGGTCATGAGCTGCCGCTTGGCGCGGGTGAAGGCGGTGGCGCCGATTCCGGCGCGTTCGGCGGTACGGGAGAGGGATTCCCGGGCGCCCCGGGGAAGCGAGAGCTGCCAGGTCAGCAGCCGAACGGCATCGGAGCTGAGCCGAGGATGCCGAATGAGCTCGTGCGAGAGCTGGGTGAAGGCGCGGGAGGGCGAGATAAAGTGCCGACAGATCACGGGTGGACTCCTAATCCACTGGTGGTTGAGGCCCCCGTCGATGGTTCGCAGTCATCTTCGGGGGCCGTTTTGCGCGACCGTACCGAACGAAATGTGTCCAGCCGGACACACCGGGAGAAGTACCCCCGTACGAGTGAAAGCCCCTCTACTGGTTCGAAAAGGTGCGGTCGAGGAGTGCCAGCAGTCGGTCCCAGTGGCGCTGCGTCCCGTCCGGACTGAAGGCGCTGGTGTCGGCCATGGTGAAACCGTGGGCGGTGCCGGGGTAGATCTCGTTGGTGTGGCGGACCCCCGCCGCGTCCAGGATCTCGTTGAGCCCGCCGAACTCCTCGGGCGTCATGTCGCTCTCGGCGATGCCGAAGTGGACCTCGGCGGTGACCTTCGGGGCGAGCAGGTGCGGGCTGTCGGCCGCGTCCGTGATCAGGGCGCCGGGGTGGAAACCTGCGACGGCGGCCACCTGGTCGGGGTGGGCCGCCGCGGTACGCATCGCCAGGACGGCGCCCATGCAGTAGCCGACGACGGCGACGGGCCCGGCGGCGACCTCGGGCCGGCCGGTGAGGAACGCGAGGAAGGCGTCGGCGTCGCGCACGGCGCGCTCGGTGGTGTGCGCCCGGTAGAAGGGCATGAGCTGGGCGAAGACCGCGGGCCGGACGTCGTTCCCGATGTGCTCGGGAAGGTCGACCAGGGGCGCCTGCCCGTCCCGGTGGTAGACGTTGGGGACGAGCACGAAGTACCCGTGCCCGGCGAGCTCGCGCGCCATCTCCTCCAGCCGGGGCCGCAGGCCGAAGACATCCATGTAGAGGAGCACGCCCGGGTGCTGCCGGCCGTCGTCGGGGAAGGCGGCGAAAGCGTCGGCCTGGCCGTCTGGGGTGGGGATCTGCAGTGTGGTGGTGGCCATGGAGCGACCGTAACAGCGGTGATCAACCAAGGGGCGGACGGAGGGAGTTACGGCCTGCGACCTCCGCTGTCGAGCAGCTCATGCTGTCTCGGAGGACGCTCAGTCGAGACAGAACTCGTTGCCCTCGATGTCCTGCATGACGATGCACGAGTCGTGCTCGTCGTGCAGGAGTTGCACGCGTACCGCGCCGAGCGGGAGCAGTCGTGCGCACTCGGCCTCAAGTGCGGCGAGGCGCTCCTCACCCACGAGCCCGGTGCCGACCCGCACGTCGAGATGCACCCGATTCTTGACGGCCTTGCCCTCGGGGACCCGCTGAAAGTACAGACGCGGGCCCACACCTGAGGGATCACTGCAGGCGAACCATGAACCCCGCTCCTCGGGCGGCTGCGAGCGGTCGTAGTCGTCCCAAGTGGCGAACCCCGCCGGTGGCGTGGGGGCGACGTACCCCAGCACCTCGCACCAGAAGCGGGCGACGCGCTCGGGTTCCGAGCAGTCGAAGGTGACTTGGAACTGTTTGACCGATGACATCGGCGCACCATAGCAAGGGGGATCTGTCGCTCGCCCGAGCATTGACTCGGTGCGCCCGAGGGGTCGGCCGCACCACAAGGGCAGGCTGCGAGGCGATGGGCTTCGGCGATCACCTCGGCGTCGACCAGCGCGACCGATCTGTCGCCGTATTCGAGGATGTCGTACTCATCATCGAGCTCGGCGGGGTAGCCATGGATCCATAGAGTGGCGGCCGATGCCGAAATGGGCTTGGCTGTGCGTCAAGTGGCCATATTTTTCGGGGGGATTACAGTGAAAGCAGCGGTGCGTGGGGCGACTGTGCCAGCCGTGCTCGTAGCAGCCCTGACCGCATGCGCGGGCGAAGGTTCGTCCGGCTCGGATGCGGACGGCGGGAGAGGTGGCCGGCAGACCGTCGGTTCCCCCGAAGGGCATGAAGACCAGCCGGTCATGCTGACTTCATCCCAGGTGCAGGCTGTCCTGCCTGGCAGCAGCAGCCTTCCTGGGGAGTGGGGCGGCGTAGGGGGCGGTGGCGAGGATGTTCTCTATGGCGCGGAGGCCGCCAAGGACTGCGGATTCGACACCGGAACGAGCTGCGCCGGGCTGACGGCAAGAGGCATGAGGGTAGTCGAGCAGCAGACCGCGGAAGAGCTGGTGGCGAACGCGCCGGAGCAGACGGTCTTCATCAAGGTCTACGCGTTCGATTCCGTCGAGAACGCAGCCGTCGCCAGCAAGGCAATGGTGGCCAGAGAGCGCGAAGACAACGATGACGCACAACCTTTGAAGATCGCGGCAGGCGCAGAGGAGACCGAGGCGTTCTCCATGAAGCTCTCCGACAGGTACAGCACCAGCGTCACCATGCGGACCGGAGCGGTCGTCATCAGCCTGAAGGGGTCGGACTTGAAGAACGCCGACGACATGCAGGCGCTCGCAAAGCTCCAGGTGGACCGGATCGCCAAGACAGCCGCAGGCAAGAACCCCGACGCCTAGGGGGCGTCTCCCTGATCCGCGCACATTTGGTTCGTGTGGTTCGACCACGCGGTGGCAGGCCAGTGATGGATCAAGCAGAGGTATTGCTCATCGGAGGGCGCGCCGGCGTCGGCAGCGCGAGCGACCGGGAGCGATGCCGCAGGCAAGCAGCGGGGCTTGAGGGCCCCGGCTGCGTGCCCGCCGGGACGGCGTGTCAGGCCACGGCGAGCCGGTCCACCAGCAGTTCCACCCTCCGCTCGGTGTCCTCCGGCGGCAGCCGTCGCGCCCGGGTCAGGGTGGCCAGCCCGTGCAGGGCCGCCCAGAACACCTCGGTGAACAGTCCCGGGTGGACGCCTTCCCCGGCGACCTCGCCGAGGCTTTCCAATAGGGCGGCGAAGGCGTCCTTCAGAGGCTCCGGGGTCTCCTCCTGTGCGAACGCCAGGCCGCCGTCGAGCTGGAACATGGCGTCGTAGACCGCCGGGTTGTGCTCGGCGAAGTCGAGGTAGGCGCGGGCGAGGGCGGTGACCCGGGTGCGGGGGCCGTCCGCGGCGGAGGTCGCGGCCCGCAGCGCCACGGCCATCTCGGAGGCACCCTCCAGGGCGACGGCGCCGATGATCTCGCGCTTGCCGCGGAAGTGGCTGTAGAGGACGGGCTGGCTGTACTCGATGCGCTCGGCGAGCCGGCGGGTGGTGACCGCGTCCCAGCCCTGCTGCTCGGCGAGTTCGCGGGCCGTCGCCACGATGAGGCGTTCGCGGTCCGCCCGTTCGCGCTGCTTGCGTTCCTGTACCGACATGATTCGATCCTAGCACCGCTAGACAATCGAGCGGCAGTAGTACTAGCGTTGCCTCATCAGCTAGCGACGCTAGATCCCAAGAGGGGTAGTCATGCTCAACGCACTTGAGATCGTCACCACCGTGATCGTCGGCCTGATGGTGGGAGTGGAGTTCTCCGTCGCCTTCGTCATCAACCCGATCCTCAACGCCCTCCCCGACGACAGCAACCAACGCGGCCGAAGCCACGGCGGCCGGATGCTCGGCGCCGTCATGCCGGTCTGGTACATCGGCTCGCTCGTCCTCGTCGCGATCTGGGCCGTCGCCGGATGGCGCCAGGACGGCGCCGGACTCGTCGTCACCGCCGGCGCGCTGCTGATCCTCAGCGTGATCATGTCGATCCTGCTGCTCGTCCCGATCAACAACCAGGGCAAGACGTGGACCCCCGAGAACCGGCCCGAGGACTGGAAGGAGCAGATGAACCGCTGGGACCGCTACCACTACGCGCGCGTCGCCGTCATCATCGCCGCCTTCGCCCTGCTGGCGACCGCCCTCGCCTGAGCAGCTCGCACCTCGGGTGATTCCATCGGGTCGCCGCGAACGGCTCCGCGGAGCCGTTCGCGGAGTCATTCGCCGAGGCGTCAGCCCGTGATCACCTCCGAGCCGAAGAGGGGCGAGATCGGGTCGTTGAACGCCGTGTACACCTCCGTGTACGCGAACAGCCAGTAGCACTTGCGCGTGCTCGACGACGGCTGCCCCTTGCAGGGGACCTCCGCGTCGCCGTACCCGTGGCTCACCGAGCCCTTCGCGATGACCCGCTCAAGGTCCCCCGTCAGGTCGAACGTCGGGCCGCCACTGTCGCCGTTGCCCGGACCGAACGAGGCGTCGTGGGCGGCCGCGACCGAGTAGGGCCAGTTCGGCCAGCTGCTCGCCGAGGCCAGGTTCGACGCGTTCACCTGGGTGACCTGGAGGCCGCAGAGCGTGCCCGAGCGGGAGCCGGACATGCAGATCCAGTTGCCGACCCAGCTGTTGCCCAGGCCGTGGACGGGCTTGGTGAAGGTGGAGTTCTGCCACCAGCCGTCCCACATACGCCCGTTGGCGTTGGTGTTGATGCTTTCGAGGTCGAAGAAGGGGTCGTGGTTCTCGACGGTGCCCATCACGTCGCCGCCGCCGTCGTACGCCGTGGTGCCGCTGCCGCCGCAGTGCGCGGCGGTGAGGATGGCGCGGGCACCGGTCCGCAGGCGCACGGGCCAGCCGGTGGTGCAACCACTGGTGCGGGCGCCGGCGTAGTACGGCGAGATGTCGTCCTCGCGGCAGTAGGCGGCGCCGTCGGCGCAGGAGAGCGGGACCGGCGCGGACCCGGCGGTCGAGGCGGCCGGGTCGGTGAAGGCGGGAACCCCGCCGACGGCGGGCTTCTCCACCGTGGCCCCCGGAGCCCGGCGGACGTCGACGCCCTTGCCGTCGGCCCGGGTGGAGGCGAGGCTCACGCTGCCGGAGGCGAGCAGTCGACGGGCCTCCGCGCCGAGTTCGGCCTTGCTGTACTCGGCGGGGAGGACGGAGACGGGGACCGCGGCGGCGCGGTTCTCGATGTGCTTGCGCATGTCGGCCGGGACGGCGCCGTGCCAGTAGACCCGCAGCTCGCGGTTCTCGGGGGCGGCGATGATGCCGGTCAGACCGGTGTGGCCGGCCGCGTCCGCGGCCTGCTTGATGCTGCTCGCGGCGGCGTTGAGGCGCTGCTGGACGGTGAACAGCTCCTGCCAGCTGCCGAACCCTCCGGGCACGGGGTCGGCGATGGCAGGGAAGGGGCGGCCTGCCTGCGCTCCCGGGGAAGGGACGGGCTTGGGCCCGGCTCCGGTGCCGGGCAGGGCGGCTGTCGCGCCGCCCGTCGGGGTCAGGGCGAGGAGCGAGGCCGTGGCGAGCGTGAGGGCGAGGGCGGCGAGGCGGCCGCGCCGCCGTGGGGGCGTTCTCATGCGTCACATACGGGCGGTCGGGAGGCAGCCCTGTCCAGGGACGCTTCCAAGATCAACCTGATCAGCGGATGGCCACCACTCCATCAGCGCGGGTCGATGCCGCTCGGGGGGATCCGTACAGCCTCGTCGTTCCGGCTCAGGTCGATCCGAACACCTTCGTCGTTCCAGCTCAGTTCGATCCGCCGTATGCCCTCGCCCTTCCGGCTCAGGTCAGGGGTGCCGGTGGCTCCTGTCACGGTCACCGGGTTCCAGCTCAGGTCAGGGGTGCCGGTGGCTCCGGTCACGGTCACCGAGTTCCGGCTCAGGTCAGCGGGTTCCGGTGGCTCCCGTCACCATGCGTCGATCACCGGAGCGTCGGGCTCGTGCCGGCGCCAGGCCTCGTTGAGGCGCGTGAGCCGGTCCGCGGCGGCGATGCCGCGCAAGGACGCGACCTTGCCGTCGCTGACGCCGAACGCCACGGCGCCCACGACCCGGCCGTCGACCACGGCGAGGACGGCCGGGGAGCCGTTGACCAGCGCGATGTGCATCGCGGGCGAACCGCCGGCCAGCCGTCGCTTCGCCGCCGTGGGCTTGAAACCGGCCCGCACGTAGGAGGCGACCCGCTCGGGCGTCGTGTACCGCAGCAGCCGCTTGGCCAGTCCGGCGCCGTCCGAGAGCAGCGTCACGTCGTCGGTGAGCAGCGCCACCAGCCGTTCGGTGCGCCCCGACACGGCGGCGGCGAGGAACTCCTCGACCACCCGGCGCGCGGACACGGGGTCGGCCTCGCCGCCCCGGCGGCGCTCGGCGGCGACGCGGATCCGGGCCCGATGGGCATGCTGCTGGCTCGCGGACTCGGTGATGTCGAGGAGCCCGGCGATCTCGGCGTGGCCGTACGAGAAGGCCTCGCGCAGGACGTAGACGGCCCGCTCGACCGGCGAGAGGCGCTCCAAGAGGGTCAGCACGGCCAAGGACACCGATTCGCGCTGCTCGAAGGTGTCGGCAGGGCCGAGCATCGGGTCGCCCTCCAGGAGCGGCTCGGGCAGCCAGGCACCGGCCGCTCGTTCGTGGCGCGCCTGCGCCGAACGGAGCCGGTCGAGGCAGAGGTTGGTGGCGACTTTGGTCAGCCACGCTTCCGGCACCTCGACCCGTTCGCGGTCGGCGGCCTGCCAGCGCAGGAACGTGTCCTGCACGGCGTCCTCGGCGTCGGCGGCCGAGCCGAGCAGACGGTACGCGAGCGAGGCCAGCCGGCCCCGGCTGGCCTCGAACCGATCGACCGCTGCGCTGTCCATGCGGAGCAGCCTATGCAGGCTTATGCGACGACCCTCGCACCGGCCCGGTCGGGCGTACCGGCCGGGTCGGGCGCGGTGGGCAGGGCGGGCGCGGTGGCCAGGCGGCGCCTGCGCTTCGGCATGCCGAAGGTCGGGTGGGAGATGCCGAACCCGGCCCCGTTGAGCACACCCGCCTTGAGCCGCGCGGCGGCCTTGCCGCCCAGGTACCAGGACTTCGACCGGACGTCCCCGTCGACCATCTGGAAGATCGCGTCCCGCCGCCCGAGGCTGATGTGGTTGCCGTAGTACTTCAGCCCGACGGTCGGGACCTCGCCGCCCGTCAGGCGCGCGATGATCGCGGCGGTCGCCTGCATGTTGGTGAAGCCGGCCGATGCGCAGGACATCGGCAGCGGCCGGCCGTTCTCGCCGATCGCGTAGGCGCAGTCACCGGCGGCGTAGACGTCGGGGTGCGAGACCGAGCGCATGGTGCGGTCGACGACGATCTGGCCGGTCCCGGCGACCTCCAGACCGCTGGCGGCTGCGATGGGGTGCACGGCGAACCCGGCCGACCATACGGTGACGTCGGCCGGGATGGACGTACCGTCGGCGGTGATCGCCCGTGTCGGCTCGACGGCTTCGATGCCGGTGTACTCGTGGACGGTGATGCCGAGCCGGTCGAAGGCCCGGCGCAGGTGGCGGCGGGCCTTCGGGGAGAGCCAGGCGCCCAGCTCGCCGCGGGCGGCGAGCGCGACCGAGAGGTCGGGCCGGGACTCGGCGAACTCGGTGGCGGTCTCGATGCCGGTCAGCCCTTCACCGACGACCAGCACGGTGCCGCCCTCGCCCAGGCCGGCCAGGCGCTCGCGCAGTCGGAGCGCCGAGGAGCGGCCGGCCACGTCGAAGGCGTACTCGGCCACGCCGGGGACGCCGTGGTGGGCGACGGAGCTGCCGAGCGCGTAGAGAAGGGTGTCGTAGGCGAGCTCGCTGTCGCCGTACTCGCTGTACTCGCCGTACTCGCCGGTCGCGGCGCTCGAAGGGGTCGACGCGGTCACGGCGACGGTCCTGCGCTCGGGGTCGATGCCGGTGACGCGTGCCACGCGCAGCCGCACCCCGGTGCCCGCGAATACGTCGGCGAGCTTGCGGACCGCGTGGTCCTGGCCGATCGCGACCTGGTGGAGCCGCATTCGCTCGACGAAGTCGGGCACGGCGTTGACGACGGTGATCTCGGTGTCGGCGGGGGAGAGCCGGCGCGCCAGGTTTCCGGCGGCGAAGGCCCCGGCGTATCCGGCGCCGAGTACGACGATGCGGTGCTTCATGGCGTTGCTCCTGTCTCGTTCGGGCGCCCCTTGAACGAGACGGCGCCCCGATTGCTGACAGGAGCCGGATGTGACGTGGGTCACCGCCTGGATCCACATCGACAGTGCGTCAATCGCCGTGATCTTGGTGTTGGTCTCTGCTCGCCGTGTGATGCAAGGCTGAAGCCCCACCCTCCCTCCCCCTCACCCCCCTCACCCCATCCCGCGCCCCGGCGCGTCACGTCACGTCACGAGAGGCAGCCCCATCTCCATGGACATCTTCAAGACGAAGAACGGTCCGGCACGAGGCTTCCGGGCCGCTGTCGACGTCGTCGCCGTCCTTGGCATCCCCTACGCTGCCCCGCCGTTCGGCGCCAACCGGTTCCACGCACCGCTCCCGGCACCCGCGTGGACCGGAGTGCGGGACTGTACGGAGTTCGGCCCGATCGCCCCGCAGTCGGCAGAACTGCCCGGCGCACCCGTCTGGTCTCCCGGCGACGAGGACATCCTCACCCTCAACATCTGGACCCCGGCCCCCGACAGCGGCCGCCTGCCCGTCCTGGTCTGGATCCATGGCGGTGCCTACACCTTCGGGTCCTCGGCTCAGCCCGACTTCGACGGCACCGCGCTGGCCCGCGCCGGTCTGGTCGTGGTCACCCTCAACTACCGCATCGGCTTCGAGGGCTTCGGCCATGTGCCTGGCGGCGAAGCGACCGGCCACCCGGACAATCGGGGCCTGCTCGACCAGGTCGCCGCCCTGCGCTGGGTGCGCGAGAACATCGCCTCCTTCGGCGGCGACCCCGACAACGTCACGATCGCCGGCCAGTCCTCCGGCGCCGCCTCGGTCGCCTGCCTGATGGTGATGGACCGCGCCCGCGGCCTGTTCCACCGCGCCATCGCCCACAGCCCCGCCAGCCCTTGCTATACGCGTGACATCGCGGCGGCGACCACCCGCGAGGTCGCGGCTGCGGCGGGCTGCCCCGCCACGCCGGAGGGCCTGGCCTCCATGACTCCGCAGGCCCTGGTCACCGCCTCCGACCAGGTGGTCGACGACTACCGGCGCGACCCCGCCTCCGGATCCCGCCACTACGACCCGTCGCTGTACGCCCCGGTCCTCGACGGCGACGTCCTGCCCGCCGACCCCCTCACGGGGATGGCTGCCGGCGCGACCCGGGAAGTGGACCTGCTGGTCTGCCACACCACCGAGGAATACTGGTTGCTCGACGCCGTCGGAAGCTGCGCGAAGATCACCACCGACGAACAACTCGCCCTCTTCGCCCAGGACTTCGGCCTCCCTGACGGCCTGGTGGCCGGCTATCGCGCCGCGATGCCCGATGCCCCGGTGCTCGACGTCTACCTCGCCGTCTTCGGCGACCTCCTGTTCGGCGAGTACGGCAACCGGCTCGCCGAGGCTCACGCGAGAGCGGGCGGCCGGGCGTTCCTCTCGCGCTTCGACCGTCGGCGCACCGGACCGGGCGGGGTCGTGCGGGCCTGGCACTGCGCGGACGTCCCGTTCGTCTTCGGCAACCTGGACGACGACTCCCTGGCCTTCCTCATCGGCGGTACGCCCACCCCCGCCGACCACGAGCTGGCACGCCGCATGATGTGCGCCTGGGTCGATTTCGCCACCGAGGGAAACCCCGGCTGGCCGATGGTCGACAACTCCACAGCACAGGCCCACATATGGAGCGCCGACGACGGCCTCGTCGACGACAAGCCGGCCGACGACAAGCCGGCCGACAACAAGCCGACCGCTCCCCTTGCTCCCCCTGCTCTCCCTGCTCTCCCTGCTCTCCGTGACCTCCGTGCTCTGTGGGTCGGGGGTGACTTTCCCCTCCTGCGTCCGTGAACGGGAGCACCACCCCGACACCATGATCAGGGGTCGGCACGGGGTCGGGGCAGGGGCGGGTCAGGGTCCGGTCAGGGTGATCACCGATGGGCTACGGGCGCTGTACGCAGCAGAGTTGAGGGTGTCAGAACGACTCGTCCCCACCGCTCCGGAGAACGCCATGCGCCTTCGCCTCGCCGCCACCAGCCTCGCCCTGGCCGCCGCCGTCACGGCAGTCGGCGCCGGCTCCGCCGGTGCCGCTCTGCCGGCGGCCGGTGCCGCGCCCGCGTCCGGCGTCCAGGCGGCGGCCCTGAAGGGCCCCGGGGTCTTGAACCCCGCGCTCCAGGACGTCATGGGCCGCCTGCCCGACCTCGTCATCGCGGGTGCGCTCGTCAGACGGGACGGAACGGAGGCGGCCGCAGGCCCGGTCACCGCCGACGCGCATGTCCGGATCGGCAGCGTCACCAAGACATTCACCAACACCGTCGTGCTCCAACTCGTCGCCGAGCGCCGGATAGCACTCGACGCACCCGCGCGGAGGTACGTGCCCGAGCTGCTCCCCGAGGCGTACGACCGAGTCACCGTGCGCCAGCTCCTCGACCACACCAGCGGGCTTCCCAAGCCCGTCATGACCCCGGGACCGCAGGACGGACCCGGATGGCAGTTCAAGTCCGTGAAGCCGGAGGACATCCTGCGGGAGACGTTCGCCGCGGCCGCCGCCACCGGTGAGCCGACCGCGCCCGGCTCCGAGCAGCAGTACAACGGGCTCAACTCCCACGTCCTCGGCCTGCTCGTCGAGAAGGTCACCGGCCGTTCCTTCGCCGACGAGCTGGAGCGGAGGATCATCCGGCCGCTCCACCTCCGCCACACCAGCCTGCCCGCCGCCGACGATCTGAGCATTCCCGCGCCCCACGCGACGGTGTACGTCGCCGGGGAGGACGTCACGGAGCAGAGCCCCTACCCGTGGGCGGAGGGCGGCATGATCTCCACCGCCGCCGACCTGGACCGGTTCTTCACCGCGCTGTTCCGGGGGCGCCTGCTCCCGCCGGCCCAGCAGAAGCTGGTCTTCGACGTGCCGAACGTGAAGAGCGCCGCCGGCAACACGAACTGCTTCGGCGGGCCGGCCTGCTTCAGCGTCGGCGGTCTCATGCGCTACAAGCTCGGCGAGCAGGAGTTCGCGTGGGGCAAGACGGGGTCCCGGCCCGGCTGGGACAGCGGGTTCTTCGCGACCGAGGACCTCCGGCACCGTGTCGCGTACTCGCTTAACTCGACGGGCGCCGCCAGTCCCCTCCCGCACATCCAGGCGATAGTCGGGGCCGCGCTCGCCGACTGACCACGGCCGGGGCGGAGGGGCGCCGGGGCGGAGGGGCGGAGGGGCGTTCGCGGCCAGGCGGCGCGTTGATCCTCGACGGCGGCACCACCGCCCCGGCCGTCGTGCATGCCCTCCCGCAGGACCTGGCCTGCCTGCACGGTGATCACTCACAGCCCGACGATCGCCGCCGCTCCCGGCCGGCTGACGGCGGCTTCGCGGCGTGGATGGCCGGGTGCTCGCTGTCGCTCGTTCGGGGTCCGCTGCGGTGCGGGGCGCCGCACCCGCTGGTGTGCTGGTCGCGATCCCCGCACCTTCGTCTCCGCACCCCCACCCCCACGTACAGGAGCAGCGGCATGGCTGTCATCGTCACCATCGAGATCCCCGGCGGTACGCAGGAGCAGTACGAGGAGACCACAAGGCTCCTTGAGGCGGCCGAGTGGTTTCCGCCGGCCGGGTTCATCGCGCACGCCGCCGGGCCCGACGGGAGCGGGGGATGGCGGGTCGTGGACTTCTGGGACTCCGAGGACGCCTTCCTCGCCTTCGTGGAGAAGGCCCGGCCGATCTTCGACCGGGGCGGCGTACGAACCTTCGTTCCCAACGTGCAGGAGGCCGTGAACGTCATCCTGAAGTGAGCGGACGGTCGCGGAAGGGATGAAAACCCTTTGCGGGGCGGGGCGGTGGCCGTCAGGCTTCTCCGCCATGACCAGTCATCCTTCCCGCCCTCCCCGCCCCGTCGCGGACCTGTTCTCCGCCGACGGGCGCCTCAAGGCGATCCCGCGCAAGCCGGCCCGCCGTGAGGCGCTCCTCGCGCACCTCACCGAGACCCTTTTCGCTCCCGATCGGGACTACCGCGAGCCCGAGGTCAACCAGGCCCTGCTCACCGTCCACGAGGACTTCTCCGCCCTCCGGCGCTATCTCGTGATCGGCGGCTTCCTCGCCCGGACCAAGGACGGCTCGGCCTACCGCCGACAGCAGCAGCCCGGCTCCCCCGGAGGCGCGATCCCCGCCGTCGCGTGATCGCCGCAGTGGTGGCCGGCCTGCTCGCCGGCTACGGCATCGCGATCCCGGTCGGCGCGGTCGGCGCGTACCTGGTGGCCGTCACGGCCCGTACCGGCTGGCGTACGGGCGCGGGTGCGGCGCTCGGTGTCGCCACGGCCGACGGGGTGTACGCCGTTCTCGCGGTGGCGGGCGGCTCCGCGCTCGTTCCGCTGCTGACCCCCGTGATGACCCCGCTCCGGTGGGCCTCGGCCGTCGTGCTCGTGGTGCTCGCCGTACGGGCGGCGTACGGGGCCGTCTCCGCGTACCGTACGGGCGGGCTCGCCTCCCGCGACGACGGGACGACCCTCACCCCGGCCCGCGCGTACCTCACCTTCCTGGGCATCACGATCCTCAACCCCATGACGGTGATCTACTTCGCCGCGCTCATCCTCGCGACGGGCCCCTCGGCGCCCGCCACCCTCCCCGACCGGACCGCGTTCGTCCTCGCGGCCCTGGTCGCCTCCGCGAGCTGGCAGCTGTTCCTCGCCCTGGGCGGGACGCTGCTCGGCCGGACGCTGACGGGAGCTCGGGGTCGGCTGACCACGGTGCTCGCGTCGAGCACGCTGATCGTCGTCCTCGCGATACGGCTCGTGGCGCGCTCCTGAACGCGCGTGCACGGGCGCTGCTTGACTCTCGGGTTACCGGAGACGGCACAGTCTCCTCTCGTGGACAGGACGAACCTGCTGCCGATCGGGCAGTTCGCGCAGGCCAGTGGCCTTTCGGTGACCGCGTTGCGGCACTACGACGCAAGCGGTGTGCTGACACCGGCCTTCGTCGATCCGGACAGCGGCTACCGCTACTTCCGGCGCGACCAGCTCCGCAGCGCGCAACTCGTGCGCGCGCTGCGGCAGCTGGACATGCCGATCGAGCGGGTACGGGCCCTGCTCGGGAGCGGCGCCGACGGCGGGAACGCCGACGCCGATCTGGCAGCGGCGCTGCACGCGCAGATCGAGGCCGCCGAGCGGCGCCTCGGCGTCCAACGTTCCGTCGTCCACAGCCTGTTGACGAGACTGACCGAAGGAGTCGAGATGAACCACCGTGTCACCCTCCGCCAGAGCACTCCCGAACGCGTCCTCGTGTTCGGCGCGACGGTGAACCATCATGGCCTGGACCCGTTCCTGCGCACGGCCTACGAGGAGTTGTACGCGGTCGCGGGACGGGGGCCGCTCACGTTCACCGGACCCGCGTTCGTCCGGTACCACGGGCTCTGCGACGAGGAGAACGAGACCCTGGTCGAGGCGTGCCTGCCGTTCTGGGAGTCGGGCGCGCAGCCGGAGTTGGGGGAGGGGATGTCCGTACGGGACGACCCGGAGGTCACGTACGCCTGCACCGTGGTGGAGGGCGAGGCGACGGCCTTCCCCGCGATCCTCACCGCGTACGACGCCGTCGCGAACTGGATCGCCGAGCACGGCTTCACCTTCGCGGGCCCGGCCCGTTCGACCTTCCTCCGCTGGACCGGTACGCCGGACCACCCGGACAACCGCGTCGAAATAGCGTGGCCGGTGGCCGACGCGACCGCCGAGTAGGCCGATGGGCCGGTCGCGAGCCGGCTCGGGACGCTTCGGAGCGCGTAGGGCCGTCGAGTGAGGTGCAACTCTACGGTTGCGAGTGGAAGGGGCATGTGCAACTCTGGGGTTGCAGTCACTTCCAGGTGACGCTTCCTACGCGAAGAAGGAGTCCCCCATGAGCGAGGACCGGATCGAGCGCGAAACCCTGATCGACGCGCCCCTGGAGCGCGTCTGGACCCTCGTCGCCCAGCCGGGGTTCTGGGTGGCGGACGAGGCGAGCGTCGCCGGGACCGTGGCCAAGGAGGGCGAGTCGATGCTCGCCCGGAACTCCGTCCACGGCGACTTCCCCGTACGCGTCGAGAAGGTCGAGCCGCCGACCTACGTCGCGTACCGCTGGGCCAGTGCCTTCTCCGGGCAGGAACTGAGCGAGGACAACACCACCCTCGTCGAGTTCACCCTCACCGAGGAGGACGGCGGCACCCGGCTCCGCGTCGTCGAGAGCGGCTTCGCGTCGCTGCCGGGATCGGAGGACCTGCGTACCCAGGCAGTACGGGACAACACCCGTGGTTGGCCCGAGGTCATCGCCGCGTTCAAGAAGCGCGCCGAGCAGGCACCGTCGTCGTGACGCCGGAGCCGAGGGCGTCGAGCGAGCCGCCGGAACCGACGCGGCCGCCGGAAGGAGCGGGGCCGGTGCCGGGGGCCGGGTCGGGGTCAGGGCCTGCCGGGTCCTCCACCGACAGTGTGCTCGGCGCCCTCGCCGATCCCACCCGGCGCCGGCTGCTCGAACTGCTCGCCGAGCAGGGGGAGGCCACCGCGACCGCTCTCGCCGCCCGCCTCCCCGTCTCGCGCCAGGCGATCGTCAAGCACCTGACCGTGCTCGACACCGCCGGGCTCGTCTCCGCCACCCGCGTCGGCCGGGAGGTCCGCTACGCGGTCCGCCCGGCCGCGCTCGACGCGACGGCCCGCTGGATGTCGGCCCTGGCCGCCGACTGGGACCGACGCCTCGCGGACATCAAGCGCATCGCGGAGGACGGCTGACGGCTGCCGAGAACAATCGACGGCTGCGGCTGACGGCCCCACCGTGAGCAGTCTCAATGTCCGGATCTGGCTTGCTCTCCGAGGCGATCATCAGCGAAGCTCCTCCGCTGGTCGTCTGTAATTCGGGGGGAATCATGACAGGGCGGGTACTCGGCGCCGGTCTGCGGCAGCGGCATCTGGCCATGATCGCGTTGGGCGGTGCGATCGGCGCCGGGCTCTTCGTCGGATCGGGGTTCGGGATCGCCGCCGCCGGGCCCGGCATCCTCGTCTCGTACGTGTGCGCCGGCGCCCTGACCGTCCTGGTGATGCGCATGCTCGGCGAGATGTCGGCGGCCCACCCGGTCACCGGCTCGTTCGCCGAGCACGCGCGCCGGGCGTTCGGGCCGTGGGCCGGGCTGCTCGCCGGATGGATGTACTGGGCGCTGCTCGTCGTGAGCGTCGCCGCCGAGGCCGTCGGGGCCGCGCACATCGTCGGCGGCTGGGTGCCTGCCGTGCCGGGCTGGGTGTGGGTGGCCGTCTTCATGAGCGTGTTCACCGCGAGCAACCTGGCGGGCGTACGGAACTTCGGCGAGCTGGAGTTCTGGTTCGCCGGCCTCAAGATCGCCGCGATCGTCGGTTTTCTCGTGCTCGGCGCCGTCGTCCTCGCCGGTCTGCTGCCCGGCCACCCGTCACCGGGGACCGCCCACCTCACCGGCGAAGGCGGCTTCCTGCCGCACGGCTGGCACGGCGTCGCGGTCGGCATGGTGGCGGCCGTCTTCGCGTTCGGCGGCCTGGAGACGGTGACCATCGCCGCGGCCGAGTGCGACGACCCGGTCCGGGCGGTCCGTGCGGGCGTACGGGCCGTCATGTGGCGGGTCGCCGTCTGCTACCTCGGCTCGATGGCCGTCATCGTCACCCTCGTTCCGTGGAACGCCCCGGGCGTCGCCGACGGCCCGTACGCCGCCGTGGTCGCGAGCACCGGCGCCCCCGGCGCCGCCGATCTGATGGAGGCGGTCGTCCTCGTCGCGCTCCTGTCGGCGATGAACGCCAACATCTACGGCTCCTCGCGCATGCTGTACGCCCTGGTCGGACGCGGCGACGCACCCCGCGCCCTGGGCCGGGTGCGGACCGGCGTCCCGTACGCGGCCGTCCTCGCCTCCGCCGCGTTCGGCTTCGTCTCGGTCGTCCTCAGCCTGCTCTGGCCGCGTACGGTCTTCCCGTTCCTGCTCAACTCCATCGGCGCCGCGATCCTGCTCGTCTGGGCCCTGATCGCCGCCTCCCACCTGCGCCTGCACGGCCCTTCCGTACGCGCGGTGCTCGCGCTCGCGGGGATCGGCGGGGTGCTGCTCTTCATGCTGGGCGACCCGACGAGCCGGACCCAGCTCCTCACGACGGGGGGCTGGGCGGCGGTGCTGCTGGTGTGGGCGTGGCTCAGGAGGGACGGACGGTGTACCGAGCCAGGAACAGATCCACTCCCGAGCTGATCACCCGCGTCAGCTCCGCGTCGCTGATCTCGGCGTCGGGCGAGAAGGTACGGACGAGCTGCGGCACCCCCACCGTGGCCGCGACCAACTGCTGCACGGCGAGCGCCGGGTCGGGTGCGACCAGGGCGCCGCGGGCGTTGAGTTCGGTGAAGGCCTCGATGAGCGGGCCGTTGTTCATGTCGTAGCTGACCCGGTACCAGAGTTGCCCGAGCTGCGGGAAACGGTCTATCTCGCCGATCACCAGGCGGCGCAGCGACATGATGTCGGGGCGCAGCAGGATGCGGGCCCAGTCGGTGGTGAGCCGGACGAGGGCGGCGCGCAGGTCGGGGGCGTCGGCGAGGGTGGAGTTGGAGGGCTCCAGGTCCGCGTACGTCTTCGGCAGGACCCCGCCGATGACGGCGAGGAACAGCCGCTCCTTGCTGCCGAAGTGCTTGTAGATCGTCGCCTTGGAGACACCCGAGCCGCGGGTGATCGCGTCCATCGAGGCCGCGGAGTAGCCCTCGGCGAGGAACTCGGCGAGCGCGGCGTCGATGATCGCCTGACGCTTGCGCGAGGCGGCGTCGGCGGGGTCCGGGATGATCGGAATGCCGTACGCGTCGGTCGAGTCGGTCTGGGGTTCGGCTCCGGCTCCCATGGGGTGTTCCTTAGCTGTGGTGGCGGGACCGTCAGTATATGAACTGAACGGTTTGGTCTGCAAAGCTCGCCGAGGCCGTCAGAGGGGTCCCCGGCCAGGGCGTCAGGAGCGCCGCGAGCGCCGGGCCGGCCGCGACGCCGATCAGGAAGGCCAGGTTGAACAGGCCGATGGCGAGGCCGTGCCGGTCCACCGGGAGTCCGTCGGTCGAGGCCCCCGTGAGCAGCCCCTGACCCCCGGCCGTGACCAGCGCGCTCGTCCCCGAGGCGAGGAGGACGGCCACCGGCCAGGGCGCGGTCACCGCGAGGACGGCGGCGCCGAGCGACCCGAGGGCCAGGACGACACGGACACGGCGGAGCCCGAGCGCCGGGGCCGCGCGGACCAGGAGCCAGGACAGCAGGGCCCCGGAGAGCGCGGCGAGCGAGGCGGCGGCCCCGGTCTCCACGGAACTCCAGCCGGTGAGCGCGGCGACGCGACGCGGAGCCGCGTACAGCAGACCGAAGTTGACGGTGGCGACGGCGAGCATGAGCCCGGCGGCGGTACGGAATCCCCGGTCGCGGAGGATGTCGAGCGGGAGGGCGGCTCGAAGTCCCGCTGTACGGGCTCCACTTGCACGGACTCCACCTGTACGGGCTCCCCTTGCGCGGGCTCCACTTGTTCGGAGTCCCTCCGTGCGGGCTCCCCTTGTACGGGCTCCCCTTGTACGGGTTCCCCTTGTGCGGGTTCCACCGCCGCCACCGTCCTCCGAGAGCGTCCCCCCACCCGCCGACATCCGCCCCGCCGACCTTCGCGCCGGCAGGACGACGAGCAGGCTCAGCAGCGGGAGGATCAGGGCCCCGCGCCAGCCGACCGCCCCCGTCACGGCCGCCCCGGCGAACAGTCCCACCGTCCCGCCGGCTGCGCTGCCGATCGCGACCACGCCGGGGGTGCGGCCCGAGCGGTCGCGGCCGGCGATCTGGAAGGCCGCGACGTTGAGTCCGGCCGCGCCCGCCGCCTCCAGGGCCCGCCCGGCGACCGCCAGGGGCAGGCCGGGGGCGACGAGGACGAGGGTCGCGCCGAGGGTCACGAGGGCGGCGCCGGCCCCGATGACCCCGGCGGGTCCGCCCCGCCGTCCGGCGACGGCGGAGAGCAGCGGGGTGCCGACCGCCATGCCGAGGCCGAAGGCCGTCATCAGCCAGGCCGCCGACGCGGGAGAGACGGCCAGCTCGCGGGTGGCCTCCGGGAGGGCGAGGCTCGCCCCCGACACCCCCATGGCGGCGGGCGCGGCGAGAGCGGCGAGCAGCAGACCGGTCCGGGTCGGGCTCGCGGCCGTCAGGCCGCGCCTGAAGTCCTCTTCGGTACTGGTGGTGGCCATGGAGCGAATGAACTACACCATCCAGTTCAGTGTCAAGACTGAACTGTTTGGTTGACAGACTGAACCGACCGGTTTAGCTTTCTGGTCGTCGGGGCCGGAACTCGCCGGCCCCGCCCGATCCGCCGAACCGCCAGGGGGCATTCCATGACCACGTCCAAGATCCTCGCCATCTCCGGCTCGCTCCGCGCCGACTCGCACAACACGCAACTGCTGCGTGCCGCCCAGAAGTTCAACCCCGGCGGCCTGGACATCGAGATCTACGAGGGTCTGCGTGACATCCCGGCGTACGACCTCGACCTCGACACCCCGGAGGTCCGCCCCGCCGCCGTCGAGGCGCTTCGCCGCCGCGTCACGGAGGCGGACGGCGTGCTCATCGCCACCCCGGAGTTCAACTACTCCATCCCGGGCGTCCTCAAGAACGCGATCGACTGGCTCAGCACCGACTGGACCCGCGCCGAGGGCGTGCCCCTGCGCCGCAAGCCCACCGCGATCCTCGGCGCGGGCCCCGGCGCCTTCGGCACGGTCCGGGCGCAGCTCGCCCTCCGTCAGATCTTCGTCTGCGTCGACGCCGACGTCGTCGTGAAGCCCGAGGTGCACGTCTTCAAGTCGTACGAGCGCTTCGACGACGCCGGCAACCTCGTCGACGAGGCCACCATCGAGCTCCTCCAGGACCTCCTGGGCGCACTCAAGGGCAAGATCGACGCCGCGTGACCGGTGATCTCGAAGGGGGGCACCGGTCTCGAAGGGGGGCACCGGTCTCGAATGGGAGCACTGGCCTCAAAGGGGAGCATCGGTCTCATGGGGGAGCGCCGGTCTCGTCAGGCCGACCGCTCCCGCGACCGCGAGCACCGCTCCCGCCGCGAGCACCCCCCGGCGTGAGCGCCAGGAGAGAACCGACCAGCACGACTGGGCCGAGAGCAGCGAACCGACGCTCGCCCAGGAACCCACCGAGCCGGCGGACAGCGCGGAGCCGACCGAGCCGACGGACAGGAACGAGCCGACCGAGCCGATGGAGAGCGTCGACCCGACCGAGCCGATGGACAGGAACGAGTCCCGCGACCAGAGCGACAGCGACGAACCGCAGCGAGCAGTCATACCTCGATCGTAGGCGCGTGCGGCCGTTCCCGTTCAGCTTCCCGTTCAGCTTCCCGATCGGCTTCCCGGTCGGCCTCCCGTTCGGTTCTCAGCCGGCGCAGGCCGGCAGGAACTCCAGGCCCTCCGGAGTCCCGAAGCGCACCACGGCGACGTACGCCTCCGCGTAGTCACAGCCGACATCCGTCCACTGGAGCGCGAAGACGGTCCAGACGACGAAGACGGCCAGGAAGAACCAGCGCCAGCCATTTGACATGCACGCCACGTACCCGCCGGTCACGCGGAGGAACCGCTTCCTTCCGCCCGTCGTAAGGAATGTCCTCATGAGTACGCAGCACCCCACCCTCAGCCCCACCTCCACCCCCACCTCCGCCCCCACCCGGCCCCCCATCGTCGCCGTCATCGGCGCGTACGGACACACCGCCGCCTTCGTCCTCGGCGAGCTGCGCCGGCGCGGCGGCTTCGGCCTCCTCCTCGTCGGCCGTGACGCCGCCAGGCTCGATGCCGTGGCCCGGGCCCATCCCGGGGCCGAGGCCCGTGTCGCGGACCTCGCCGATCCCGCCGCGCTCGACCGCGCGCTCGCGGGCGCCGCCGTGGTCGTCAACTGCGCGGGTCCCTTCGCCGTCACCGCGCCCCTCGTGATCGACGCGGCCCTGCGCGCCCGCATCCCGTACCTGGACGTCGCCGCCGAACAGGCAGCCGTCCTCGCCGCGTTCGAGCAGTACGGTGACCCGGCCAGGGAGGCGGGCGTGGCGGTCGTCCCGGCGATGGCGTTCTACGGCGGTCTGGGCGACCTGCTCGCCGGCGCGGCGAAGGGGGACTGGGAGGAGGCCGACGAGATCACGGTCGCGATCGCCCTCGACAGCTGGCTGCCGACCGAGGGGACCCGGAAGACGGGGCAGAGCAACGCCGGAAAGCACGTGGTCTTCAAGGGGGGCCGTTTCGTCCCGCCGCCCGCCGAACCGACGCCGTCCGTCTGGGAGTTCCCGGGCGCACTCGGCGAGCAGAAGGTCGTCGAGTTCATGACGGCCGACCAGGTCACCATCTCCCGCCATGTGCGGGTCCCGGACATCCGCGTCCTCATCAACGAGGCGCCCCTGCGCGACCTGCGCGACCCCGGGACGCCGCCGCCGACGGCGGTCGACGCCGACGGGCGCTCGGCCCAGACCTTCGTCGTCGACGTGGTCGTCCGGAGGGGGGACGAGGAGCGCCGCGCGACCGCGTCCGGGCAGGACATCTACGCGGTGACCGCCCCCCTCGTGGTGGAGGCGGCCGCCCGCATCCTCGACGGCCGGGCGACGAAGGCCGGCGCGGTGGCCCCGGCCGATCTCTTCGACGCGGCGGACTTCCTGCGCGCCCTCGACCCGGAGCACCTGACGTTCAGCCCGTCCACCTCGTCGTAGGAGTCGTAGGAGTCGTAGGACCAGGCTCGGTCAGGCGGCCGGTGAGCCGGACCGCCGGACCGTGTCTCCCGCACAGGGGACGGGAGACACGGCCCGGCCGGCCGACCCGGCACGGCTAGTCCAGCTGCGCCATCCGCTGCTTGAGGTCCTGGTCGGTGCCCTGCTGGCTGCTCGACACCTGCAGGATCGCGTCGGGCAGGGGGCCGCTCAGGTAGTGCCCGACGCCCGCCGTGGCGGCGCTGAGCCGGTCCAGGACCACATCGATGTCCGGGCCGATCGCCTGCGCGAAGGACCCGCTGCCCTTGACGGTCCCGTGCTGGGCGGCCGCGGCGGTCAGCACGGCGGTGGTCCTGCCGCGGACGTCGACGGCGACCTCGGCGATCTTCTGGGCCGCGAGCTTGTGCTCCTCGTGGTCCACGCGCAGGACGCTTTCCACGGCCCGGCCGGTGCCTCCGCCGCCGGGCTGGACTGCCGCCACGCCGGCCGCCACGCCGGCTGCGACACCGCCCGCGTCCCCCGTACCGCTGTCGCGTGCGGCGTCGGACGAGCCCGAGAGGTCGGTCGGGACCTTCTCCAGGGCGATCACGTCCGGGTCCTCAAGGAGGCCCTTGAGCATCTGCCGGATGCTCTGGGAGGTCGTCTGGATGAGCTGGGCGATCCGGGCGGCGTACTTCTGGGTGTTGGCGGTGGCGACGGTCTCGGCGACAGCGACTGCCCCCGGGTTCACGGTCAGCGCCCCGGAGGCCCAGGTGAGGGCATTCAGCGCCCCGAGCTCGCCCGCCAGAGCCGCGATGGCCAGCTTGAGCGTGGCGATCGCGGCGGGGATCTCGTTCACCGCGGTCGCCAGCACGCCGGCCGACCTGTCGATGGGGGCCATGTCCTGTTCCCTGACCCGGTTCCAGTGCTCCGCCAGGGCGTCCATCGCCTCGCCCTGCCCGGAGGAGAGCAGCCGCTGTATGTGGCGGTTGGCCGCCCAGCTGTCGTCGAGGGTGAACTGGGCGTAGGCGTTCAGGGCCGCCGCCACCGAGGCGTAGCCGTCCTCGTTCACCTCCGGCCAGGCGAGGCCGTAGTGCTGGATCACAGCCCACTGAAAATCCGAGACGTCTGCCGGCATGCCGTGAACTCCCCGTCGTCACGCGCGTGTTGGTCGCACGCGCCCCCACGTGTGGCGCTCACGGTCTCATGGGCCTCCGGCAGTCACAAGGCCACGGGGCGGCGGCCGGCGCTCAGTCGATGTGCACGATCTGGAACGCCTCCGCCATCCGCCCCGGCGGCAGCCCGCCCGCCGTCGCGTGCTCGCCGAGCCAGGTGCGCAGGAGGCCTGCGAGGTCGTCGAAGTGGGCCGTCTGGGAGGTGTGGATGCGCAGGGCCTCGACCTTGCGCTCGAAGACGGGGGTGACGTCCACGTACTGGTTCGGGGTGGGCCCGGTCATCAGCCACAGTTCGTGGACGGTCCAGGGCTCCAGGCCCTCCTCCTTCAGCAGGGAGGCGTGGGCGAAGGGGTTGCGGGCCTCTGGGTAGACCGCGCGCAGGCAGGCGTCGCCGACGGCGCGGTGGTCGGGGTGGAGGTCGGCGACCCGCGCCCAGTTGATCTCGGGGGAGGGGATGATCGCGCGCTGCGGCCGTACCTCGCGTATCACCCGGCACAGGTCGCGGCGGAGTTCGACGGACGCTTCCACGAAGCTGTCGGGGTAGCCGAGGAAGCGGACGTCGGCGACGCCGCTGAGCTTGGCGGAGTGGACCTGTTCGGCGCGGCGCAGATCCGCCATGGCCTGGCGGGGGAGCCTGTCGTCGTAACCGCCGGCGCCGCCGTCCGTGACGATGCAGTACGTGACGCGGGTGCCGCGCTCGATCCACTGCATGACGGTGCCGCTGACGCAGAACTCGATGTCGTCGGGGTGTGCGGCCACGACGAGCAGCGACGCGGGGGCGGTGCGAGCGGTGTGGTCGAAGTCCTCCATGGGGTCAGCCTGTTGGGGTGGCGAGGGCGTCGCAAGGCCAAGCCGTGGCGTGAACTGGACATGGCACTTACGCGCCATTCAAAAGCTTGGTAGATTCAAATCATTGGGTAAGGCGGGTGATGTGCTTGGAGGGTGACCGCTATGTGCAGGATTCTCGGCTCCTTCGCCGCGGGGGCGGCGGCCTACGCGGACCGCCCCGAGCCGGCCCAGCTCGCGGCGGTATCGGCCCGCCAACGCCACGGCGGACCCGACGAGCACGCCGTGCTCACCGGGCCCGGCTGGGCCCTCGGCTGCGACCGGCTCGCCGTGACCGACCCCTGCGGCGGGCAGCAGCCCTACCGGCTGCCCCACCTCCCCGGCATCCTCGCCGTCCTCAACGGCGAGATCTACAACCATGCCGAGCTGCGCCGCACCCTCGCCGGCCGCGGCCACCGCTTCCCCGACCGCTGCGACGGCACGCTGCTGCCCGCGCTCTACGCCGAGTACGGCCCCGCGTTCGCCGAGCACCTCGACGGCATGTTCGCCGTCGCGATCCTCGACCTGCGCCCCGGCAGCACCCAACTCGTCCTCGCCGTCGACGACATGGGCATGAAGCCGATCCATCTGCACCACGACCCGTACGACGGCTCCACCCGTTTCGCCTCCGAGATCCCCGCCCTCCTCGCCTTCGAAGGGGTACGGATCTCCCCGCGCGAGGACGCCCTCGACACCCTCCTCGCCACCCGTACGTCCTTCTCCACGCACACCGCGCTCGACGGCGTCAGCGTCCTGCCGCCCGGAGCCACCGCGTTCGTACGGCCCGGCGCCGCGCCCGTCGTACGCCGCCGGGGGCCCCACCGGACCACCCCCGTCGGCGACACCCAGGACGTCCTGCGGCACGAGGTCCGCCGGCTCGCCCAGGCCGAGGTGCCCGTCTGCGCCATCACCAGCGGCGGCCTCGACTCCGGGCTCGTCACCGCGCTCGCCGCCGAACACGCCCGCGAGACCGACGCGCCGCCGCTGCACACCTTCCACCTCACCTACCGGGGACGGTGGCCCGACTCCGAGGCCGCGTACGCCCGTTCCGTCGCCCGACGGACCCGGACCGTGCACCACGAGGTCGCCGTCGACCCCGACGAGATCGGCTCCCTCCTCACCCGGACCGTCCGCCACCTCGGCCAGCCCAACGCCGACCCCATCACCCTCTCCACGTACGCGCTGTTCCGCGCCGTCCGCGAGAACGGCTTCACCGTCGCGCTCACCGGCGACGGCGCCGACGAACTCTTCGGCGGGTACGACCGGATGCGCGCCGCGCTCGCGGCCCCGGCGGGTGCGGACTGGGCAGGCGCCTACGCGGACGCGCTGTCCGCCGCGCCGCGGCTGCTCCGAGAGCACCTCTACACCGCCAACTACCGCGCCCACATCGCCGATCAGGGCTCGGCGGCCGACCGCATCGAGCAGGAACTGCGCTCGGCGGAGGCCGTCGGCGAGGACCGGCTCACCGCGATGACCGCGTTCGAGACGCGCTGGCGGCTGCCCGCGTACCACCTGCGGCGCGTCGACCACCTCTCGATGGCGTGGGCGGTCGAGGCGCGGATGCCCTTCTGCCAGCCGGCGGTGGTGACCCACGCGCGGGGCCTGCCGACGGCAGCGCGAACGGGGAAGCGGGCACTGTACGAGGCGGGGGAGGAACTGCTCCCCTCGGCGATCCTGCGCCGCCCCAAACAACCCTTCACCCTGCCGCTGTCGGCGATGCTCGCACCGGGCAGCCCGCTCCTGGAAACGGTCCGCGAGCTCCTCTCCCCGGCCCGTCTGGTCCTGGGCGGAAAGGTCCGCGCGGACCGCGTCCAGAAACTCCTGACCCGCCACCTGGAACGCCCCTCCCACCACGACGCCCAGGCACTCTGGGCCCTGGCCGTCCACGAGCTGTGGACGGAGGTGGTCCAGGGCATGAGGATCCCGGTCGGCTGTGCGGCCTGACCCCCCGGCGCCACCCCCGTGCGGGCAACCGTCCCTCCCCCAGGCTCCGTCCGGGGGGACCCCCACCGCCCCTGGGGGTCCCCCCGGACGGAGCCTCGGGGAGGAACGTACGCCCACAACGGGGGTGGAGGGCGCCGTCGTCCGCGCCCACGACGCCCCCGGCCCCACCCTCGTCCTCCGGCTCGACCACCTGCCCCTCGGGGTGCTCGCCCTCGGCGGGGAGTTGGCGCGGTTGCGTCAGGCGCTCGCCCGGACGCCCTACGCAGGCATCGGCAAGATCGCGCTGTACGGGGCCACAGGACGCGACCGGCTCGACTACCGCTTCGTCCAGGCCCTCCCCGCCGCCGGCTTCGACTTCCGTACCGGCTGCGGGCATTCCCTTCTCGCCTGCGTCGTCGCCGACGGCCGCCCCGGGCCCGTCACCGTGCGCGCCGTGACCACCGGCGACACCGTTCTCTGCACGCCCGAGCCGCAGCAGGACGCGTACACCCTGCACTTCCTCCGCCCCCCGACCGCCCCCGGCACCCTCCCCACCGGGCGGCCCGTCGACCTCCTCGACGGCACCCCCGTCTCCCTCGTCCGGTACGGCAACCCGTACGTCTTCGTCGACGCCCGTCATCTGAGGTCACCGGACGACCTCGACCGGCTCCTCTCCCTCCGTGCCCACGCCGCCCGTCTCCTCGGGCATCCACCCCACTCCGCCCTTCCGAAGATCGCCGCCTTCACCGCCGGCCCCGACGGCCTCTCCGTCCGGGCCCTCACCGTCGGCGGCTGGCACCCCCGCCTCGCGCTCACCGGCGCCGCCGCCCTCGCCGCCGCCGGCGCGCTCGACGGGACCGTCGTCCCGCCCGTGGAGGGCGAGGTCCGTACCCCCGGCGGTACCGTCACCGTCTCCACCGAGCCCGACCGCGTCCGCGTCCACCACAAGCGCGCCGAGCTGCTCGAAAGGCTCGTGCTGCCGTGGCGTATCCACGCAACGGCGTGAATGCGCACCCCTCTCACCAGGCCCGGAGTCCCTTTCCTCTGCCACGCTGAAATGGACCGGCAATCGGTATCCGTGGGGAGAGCAGACACACATGAAATTCGAGAATCTGCGTGTCGTCGTGACCGGAGCGTCCCGCTATTTCGGTCGCGCGCTCGCCGTCGGATTCGCGCATCTCGGCGCCGAGGTCTATGTCTCGGCGCGGACCGTCGAGGCGGCCGAACGCACCCGAACCGAGGTCATGGGTTCGGCCCGTGACCGTATCCACGCCTTCGGCTGCGACCTCAGCAAGCCCGCCGAGATCCGGGAGTTCGCCGCCCGGGTCGGCGAACGCACCGACCGCGTCGACCTGTTGGTCAACAACGGCGCCCGCTGGCTCGACGGCATGGACCTGGAGGCGGCCAGCGACGCCGAGATCGTGGAGACGATCGAGTCGACGGCCGGCGGCACGGTCCTGATGGTGAAGCACTTCCTGCCGTTGCTGCGCGGCTCGCTGCGGCCCGACATCGTCAACATGGTCGCCGTCCGCGACGCCGAGGGCGCCTCCGCCGCGGCCGCCGGCGCCGCCCACGAGGCCTTCTGGGCGGCGAAGAGCGCCCAGGCCGGATTCGCCGACATCCTCTCGCGCCGGCTCCGTCCCTCCGGCGTCCGCGTCTTCTCGCTCTTCCCGCCCGACTTCTCGACCTCCGACCCGCGTTTCGCGGAATGGGACGGCTCGAATCCGGACGGAATAGCACCCGACGAGAAGCTGACGACGCAGGCCCTTTTCGAATGCATCGTCTACGCGGTCGAGCAGCCCCGCGACTGCTTCATCCGTTCCTTCCACTTCGAGCCCCGCTGAAGCCCACCGCACCACAGCGTCAAGGAGGTCCCAGTCCCATGAGCACCCCCGTCTGGATCACCGCGACCCCTCCCGCCACCCATGGCGAACTCCACATCGGCCACCTCGCCGGGCCGTACGTCGCCGCCGACGTCCTCACCCGCTATCTGCGCGCGGAGGGCGAGGCCGTCCGGTTCACCACCGGTACCGCCGACCACGCCAGCTCCGTCGAGGTCCGGGCGCTGCGCCACAACCGCAAGCCCGAGGAGGTCGCGGAGGGCTACCGGGCCGCGATCACCGCGGACTGGCTGCGCTCGGGCGTGGAGTTCGACCACATCGTGCGCCCGCGCCGCGACAAGGGGTACGGACGCTGGGTGCAGGACCTCTTCGGGCGGCTCTTCGCGCAGGGTGTCATCGCCCCGCGCACCCGCCTGCTGCCGTACTGCGAGCCGTGCGACCGCTGGCTGCACGGGGCGCACGCGACCGGCACCTGCCCGCACTGCGGCGCGGTCAGCGACGGCGGCATGTGTCACGAGTGCGCGCGGCCCAACGACGGCGGCGACCTCATCGGCGCCCGCTGCGCGCTCTGCCACACCCCGGCGGTGGCCCGTCGCTGCCGCCGGCTCTACGTACCCCTGGAGCCGTTCCGGGAGACGCTCGCCGACTACTGGGCGACGGCCGGGCTGCCGCCGCGGCTCGCCGCGCTCTGCGAGTCGCTCGTCGAGGACGGCCTGCCGGACATCGCGGTCGGCCACCCCGCCGAGTGGGGTCTGCCGGTGCCGGTCGAGGGATTCCCCGACCACCGCATCGACGGCTGCTTCGAAGCGGCCGCGATGCACCTCTTCGGCTACGACGTGAAGGGCCCGCTGCCCCGCCGCGCGATCCACTTCTGCGGCTTCGGGCACGCCTTCTGCCATGCCGTCCTGCTGCCGGTGCTGCTCCTCGCGCAGGACATCAAGCTGCCGCAGGACTTCAACGTCAACGAGTCGTACGTCATCGAGGAGGGCGTCCAGGAGGGCAACGTCTGGGCGCTCGACCTGCTCACCGAGTTCGGCTCCGACACCCTGCGCCGCCATGTCCTGCAGGCCCGCCCGCTGGGCCGGCGCACGGTCTTCCATCGGGAGCGGCTCGCGACCGCGCGCCGGGAGCTGGACGAGAACTGGAACAGCTGGCTGTCCCGGCTCTTCGCCGCCGTACGGGAGGAGTGCGACGGGCTCGCCCCGCAGGCGCTGCCCGGCGGCACGGGCTGGGAGATCCTGGAGCGGCGGCTGCACCGGGGCGTCGACGATCTGCGTGAGGCGTACGGCCCCGATGCCTTCGACCCGCGCCGGGCGGTCGCCGTCCTGGACGAGATGGTCCGCTCGGCCGCCGACTTCGGTCACGTCAACGCCCACGAGCGCTGCCGGCCCAGCACATCCTGCCGTCATCTCCCCGCGCTCGCAGCCCAGTTGGCGGTTGCCTCGGCCCTGTCGGCGTGGTCGCGTCCGGTGATGCCGGAGGGCGCCGACCGGCTGGCGGCGGCGCTCCAGGCGACGCCGGGCCGCCCCGTCGACTGGCACGCCCTGACGGCCCCCCTCCCGGGGACGCGCCTGGCACCCCCGTCGGGCCCTGTCTTCGGATTCTGACCCTCCCCCCGACCCCCTACTACTAAGCAACTAAGTACCTCAGTAATTGGGCAACCGAGCAACCGAGCAACCGAGTAACCGAGTAACCGACTGACCGAGTAAGCGAGCAAACCGGTAAGCGTCCGAGTTCCCACCCTGCCGCGTGACCGTGCGCGCGCGAGCGACGCGCAGGGACACGTGGCCCCCCACTCCTCAGGAGCCCCTCGTGTCCCTGCGCGTCGCCATGCTCAGCGTCCACACCTCCCCGCTCCACCAGCCCGGGACGGGGGACGCCGGCGGGATGAACGTCTACATGGTCGAGTTGTCCCGCGCCCTGGCCGAACAGGGCGCCGAGGTCGATCTGTTCACCCGCTGCCGGGGCGAGGGCGCGCCCCCGCTCGTCGAACTCGCCCCCGGCGTACGGGTCCGTCATCTGCACGCGGGGCCGCGCCAGGCGCTGCGCAAAGAGGCGATGCCCGACCTGGTGGTGCCGTTCTCGCTGGCTCTGCTCAAGGAGGAGCGGCGCTACGACCTGGTCCACTCGCACTACTGGCTCTCCGGGCAGGCCGGCCGGATCGCCTCGGTGGGCTGGCGGATCCCGCTCGTGCACACCGCGCACACCCTGGCCCGGGTGAAGAACGCCTCGCTCGCCGCCGGTGACACCCCCGAGCCGGAGCTACGGGTCCGGGGTGAGCTCCAGGTGGTGGGCGCCGCCGACCGGTTGATCGCCAACTCGGCCGACGAGGCGGAGGCGCTGCGTTCGCTGTACGGGGCGGAGGGGCCGCGTACCGAGGTCGTCCGCCCGGGGGTCGATCTGCGGACCTTCCACCCGGGGGACGGCCGGGCGGCGGCGCGGGCCCGGCTGGGGCTTCCGGCCGATGCGTTCGTTCCGCTGTACGCGGGCCGCATACAGCCGTTGAAGGGCCCGGACGTGCTTGTACGGGCGATCGCCGAGCTGCTGCGGGAGTCCCCGGACCTGCGCCGCCGGCTCCTCGTGCCGGTGGTCGGCGGGCACTCGGGTGCGACCCGCGAGGGGACGGCCTGGCAGCTCGCCGCGGAGCTGGGGGTGACGGATGTGCTCCGGTCCTGCCCGCCCGTACCGCAGGCGCGGCTCGCGGACTGGTACCGGGCGGCGGACGTCCTGGTGGTGCCGTCGCGCAGCGAGTCCTTCGGTCTGGTGGCCCTGGAGGCGCAGGCCTGCGGTACTCCGGTGCTCGCGGCGGCGGTGGGCGGGCTGCCGACGGCGGTGTGGGACGGGGTGACGGGGCTTCTGGTGCACGGTCACGACCCGGTGGAGTACGCGCGCCGGCTGCGCTGGCTCGCGACGCACCCGGAGGCGGTGGAGACGATGGGGGAGGCGGCGGTGGGGCATGCGCACGGGATGAGCTGGCGTGCGGCGGCCGCGCGGACGGTCGAGGTGTACCGGGCGGCGCTGGCGGAGACGCGCCGGCCGGTGCTCTTCGGTGCGGAGCGGGTGGTGGGGCAGGGGCGGCGGCACGCCCCTGCCCCGGCGGCCCCTCTCTCCTGGAGGAACGAGAAGGCCGTAGCACAAGTCTAGCACCTCTTTTGGTTCGACCAAAGATATGGAGGGCTCCGGATGCTCCAATTCCGTTGTGTGGATGGCGGATTGACGCATCCACGCCATGGCGAGTCCACGCAGAGACGAGCTATGGATTCGATTCGAGGGCCGGGACAGAATGGAGATGTCTTCAGGGAACGCCCGGCGGCACGGGCCCCCGGAAGGCGGAATTCACATTCCAAGTCCTGGAGGAATCATGTCCGTTGCGCAGAACACCGGCATCCGCAAGGCCGTCCGTCAGCTCCTGGTCGCGGTGGCGGCCTGTACCGCCGTCGCGGGCGGCGCCACCTTCGCCGTCGGCTCCGACATGGACCACCCGGTCACCCCCCAGACCGTCGCCGGCGTCGCCGAGGACAACGGCTGGCCGGTCGTTCCGCCGAAGCCCACCCCCACCAACTGACGTCGCCTCTTGGCAATTTCATCCCGCGGATTCTCCTGGGGGATCCACCCGGGAATTCCTGCGCCGCCAGGCCCCGCAATCGCTGCCACGATTGTGGGGCCTCGGTATTTCCCCCGCACCCCGCCGATCCTCGCACCCCGCCGATCCCCGTTACCGCGTAGACCCCCTTTACCGCGCCGATCCCCACATCCCCGTCGAACCCCGTACCGCGATCCGCGTATCCCCCGCCGATCCCCGAATTCCCGCGGTCAGTCCAGCCAGCCGAGCCGCACCGCACGCGCCCCCGCCTCGAAGCGGCTCGTCGCGCCCAGCTCCTGCATCAGCTCCGAGATCATCCGGCTGACCGTCCGCAGCGACACCCCGAGCGTGCGCGCGATCCGCTCGTCCTTCATGCCCGAGGCGAGCATGTGCAGCGCCGCCCGCTGCTGCTCCGAGAGACCGTCGCCGCCCGCCTCCGCCGTCGCCTCGTTGCCGTACGGGGTCGCCGTGTGCCAGCAGTGCTCGTACAGACTCAGATACGGCCGCACGAGCGCACTGCCCCGCGCCAGGATCGCGCCCTCGCCGGGCTCCTCGGGCCTGATCGGCACCAGGGCGAACTGATGGTCGGCGATGATCAGGTTCATCGGGACCACCGGGGCGAGGCGGATCTCCACGCCCAGCTCCGCCCGCTGCCCCAGGAACTTCTCCATCTCAGGGTCCGTGGCCTCCTGCCGGCCGTAGATGGCCCGCACCCGCACCCCGTTGGCGATCTGCCGCCGGTCCCGGTCGAGCATCCGGTCCGGGTTCTGCCGCCCCGGCGTCCCCGGGTGCAGCGCCGCCGAACTCTCCTGCATCACATCGGTGATGTCCTCGATGGCCTGCTGGATCCTGCGGTAGTCGGTCAGCGCCTCGACGTGCGCCTCCGCCTTGGTCAGCGCCTCGGCCCGCAGATAGGAACCGGCGAGGATCTCCAGCGTGCTGTACGCCTCGTCCGCCTCGGCCAGATGCTCCCGCAGCCGCTCCCGCTCACGCTCCAGCAGCCGGAGCAGCGCGATCTCCGGGTCGATCGCCGCCACCGTGTCCGTCTCGGAGCGCCAACTGCCGTCCTGTACGGCGGCGATGGTGGCGTGCGCCTGCCCCGTCGGCACGATCAGGCCCAGGCTGAGAAGTTCGCCGCGACATCGCTCGTACTCCTCCGCTGCGAGACCGAGTTCCCTGCGGACCTCCTCGAAGTCCGAGACGCCCCGGCGGCGCAACTCCTGGTACACGGCCAGCAGGACCTCGGTCGCGCCGTCCCCGATGCCGTCGCCCGCAGTGACCATGGCGAAGTGACCCCCTCATCCTCCGAGTCGCCCCGCCCTCACCTTGTCATACGGCTCGGCGGGAGTCCGTCGTGCAATGCCCGTACCCGTACCTGCACCTACCGTGCCGCACTGGAACTCCTCGTACTAGGCCCCCTGTTCGGACCCCTCGCCGTCGAGCAGACCGAGCCGCGCCGCCTTCACGCCGGCCTCGAAGCGGCTCGCCGCGCCCAGCTCCTGCATGACCTCCGAGAGCAGCCGGCTGACCGTCCGGAGCGACACCCCCAGGCTGCGCGCGATCTGCTCGTCCTTGATGCCCGAGGCCAGCATGTGCAGCGCGGCCCGCTGCTGGTCGGACAGGCCGTCGCCACCGCTCTCGCCGGGCTCCTCGCCGTACCGGGAGGCCGCCTGCCAGCAGTACTCGTAGAGCGCGAGGTAGGAGCGGACGAGGCCGGGGCCGCGGGCCAGGATCGTGGCCGAGTCCGGGTCGTGCGGGTCGGTCGGCAGCAGGGCGAAGTTCTCGTCGGCGAGGACCATGTTCATCGGGACGACGGGGGAGAGGCGCAGCTCGACGCCGAGCGCGGCCCGGTCGGCGAGGTGCTGGGTCATCTCGGGCACGGTGCCCACCCGTCGGCTGTACATGGCGCGGACCCGCACCCCGCGGGCGGCCCGGAAGCGGTCCCGGTCGAGCTCGGCGGCCATGTCCTCACGCCGTACGGACCCGGTGTGCATGACGTGGACGGCGGTACGGACGGACTCCGTGAGCTCGGTCAGCTCGCGCAGCACCCGCTGCGGGTCGGTGACGATCTCCACCTCGACCTCGGAGCGGGGGGCGGCCCCGGCGCGCAGGAACGGTCCGGCGAGGGCTTCGAGGGCGGTGTGCGCCCGGCTGGTCGCGGCGAGGCGGTCCTGGAGCCGGTCACGCTCCCGGCGGAGCAGCCGCAGCAGGGCGACGTCGGGGTCGACGACGATGTGGGCGCGGTTCTCCGGACCCTCGCGGTTCTCCCGGCTCTCCGGTCTCTCGCGGCTCTCCGGGCTGTGCCGGGCGTCGGAATCCGACAGGTCCTGAGGGGCGGTGAGGCCTAACGAGGCGAGTTCCTCGCGACATCGCTCCCGCTCCTCGGCGGAGAGCTCCAGACGGTCCGCGGCCTGGTCGATCGAGGTGCCGGGGCGGGTGCGGAGCTCCTGGTAGACGGCGAGAGCCTGCTCGCTGCCCACGCGGGACACGGCGGCGTTTCTGGACACGGCGCAGCAGACTCCCCTCGGATCCACGCGGATCCTGTTGAATCGCCCCGCTAGACCCTGCCACAAAATCGAACGACACGCACGGAGTTGACCGCCGACGCGCATGCGGACGACCGGCGGCTCCCGCGCACCCGACTGCGGCTCAGGCGGCGGGGGCGCTCGCCCGGCAGTCGGGGCACAGGCCCTTGAAGACGACCTCCGCGTCGTCCACCCGCCACTGCGGCAGGGCGCCCTTGGGGGGCGCGGGCCTGGTCGCCGCGACGTTCTCCACGCGGCCGCACACCGTGCACAGCGCGTGCTGGTGCGCCGGTCCGGAGATCTCGAAGACCGCGGGCAGGCCGGGCCGGTCGAACTTGCTGACCAGGCCCGTCTCCTGGAAGTGCCGCAGCATCTCGTACACGGCCTGGCTGGTCAGCGTGCCGAGTCGCTCGCGGGCGGTGGTGGTGATCGCCTCGACGTCGAGATGGCCGCCGGCGGCGAGCACCGTGAGCACCTCCAGGCGCGGGCCCGTGACCCGCAGCCCGACGTCGCGCAGGCGCTGGATCACCGCCTCGCGGCCCGTCAGCTCTTCCACGACTGCCATCTTCTCCGCCCGCCACCTGGTCGGCTCAAACTTTTGTGGGCATCGTACCTCTTGCTCGTCAACCTCGTCAGGTGTGCTTGTCAACCTCGTCAGGTGCTTCTCGTCCGTCCGTTCAGTCGTCCGTCCTGCACACGAGCAGGACGGACTCGGTCCGCTCGTCGATCCGGTGCCGCCGCCGGCCCTCGATGTGCAGGCCCGCGGAGTGCAGCTCCGCCGCGAGTCGCTCGGGATCGACGATCCACTTGTCGGTGGTCAGCACGACCCGCTCCGTGGACAGCTTCCCGGTCCTGGCCGCGTAGTACGTGATCCGCTCGCTCATCGACGGCAGGTCGAAGACCTGCCGGGCCACCACCCACTCGTCGATGCCGTCGAAGCGGGGCACCTGGAACGCCCAGGTCCGCTGCGGCTCCGCGATCAGCCCCGGCAGCTGGTGCGCCGTGTAGTCGAGGGCGAGCGCCCCACCCGTCTCCAGATGGGAGGCCACCTCCCGCAGCAGCTCCGGCCGCCGCGCCGGGGGCACGGCGGTGACCATCGCGCCCGCGAGCAGCGCCAGCCGGTAGCTGCCGTCGAGCCGCAGTTCGGTGAGGTCCGTCCGGTGGGTGACGACGAGCCCGGCCACCTGCGGACCGATCCGGCGGGCCCAGCTGTCGAGGCGCTCCAGGGCCGAGGCGTCCCGGTCCACGGCTTCCACGGCGAAGCCGTGCCGGGCGAACGGGACGGCGAGCCGCCCGGCGCCGGAGCCGAGGTCCAGAACGGGTCCGCCGGTGGAGCGGGCGAGGCTGAGGTACCGGACGATGTCCGCGCTGTGCGGGCCGAGCAGGGCGTCGTGCAGCCAGACGGAGTTCTCGTCGGCGGGGGAGACGGATTCGAGCCCGGGAAGGGTGTCCGGGGTGACCCGGACGCCGGCCCCGGGGGCGGGCTCCTGCTCCCGGCCGTATCGGGACGGCAGGACCGGAGCGAACGCTGCGGGCACGACGGGCAGGGAAGTGCCGCTCGGTGTGTGCATCGCTCCTCCAGGGGCTCGCTCGGTCCATGCCGTCCGGACGAGGTACCCGTGCCGCCGGGACCGCGCCGCTGGACCCATCCTGACCTCGGGAGGGAACCCCGATCCACCGGATCGGGCTGCGTGAACACGCGATGGCGTGGATCTGCCACGCCCAGGAGTCCGGCTCTCGCTAGAGCGTTCTGCTCCAGCGCCTGGGGGAGAGGGCCGCGAAGCCCAGGTAGGTGTAGAAGGGCAGCGAGGGGTCCGCCTCCGCGGGGAGTTCCACCCGCTGGGCCTTGGCCCCGAAGCTCCGCATCCGGTCCGTGGCCGCCGTCAGCAGGGCCGTACCCACACCCCGGCGGCGGGAGCCGGACGCCACGGCCAGGGCGTACACCTCGCCCTCGCCCGGCACCGGGACACCGCCCGCGGCGACGCCGACGACCGTGCCCTCCGTGTCGGTCGCGACGAGCCAGCCGAGCCAACCGGGCGCGCCCCCAGGAATTTCAATTTCCGCGCGTATGCGGGGGAGTGCGCATTGTGCGGAGATCAGTCTCCGCATCGGGATTTCGTCCAGGATTCCCGCGTAGCTGCTCCGAATGACGTCGGCAAGCAGCCTGGATATCGTCGTCGCATCGCCGGCCGCGGCCGTCCGAACGCCAGCCAGCTGCATTGGTTTTGTACCCTTCGACGTGCCGAGCCCGATCCCCAACGTACCCACAATAGCGGGGAATTCAGTTGTTCGTGACCGATGCGAAATCTACGAATTCGCTTAGTAATTAGGGTCGTTCGGCAGGTCGGACGTGCTGAAGCGAGTAAATTATCCGGGGAAGGAACAGCAGGCGACGATCAAGGGAGTCATCGCGAGCCCGGCGGCCGCGATGGTCATGAGGCCGCGCAGGACGGGATGTCCGGCGCTGTGCGGAGCGAGGATGCGCCGCATCCGCAGGGCCGCCGAGGGGCCGCCCGCCGCGAACGCGGACCGGGGTGCCCGCCCCGAGGCCAGCGCGTACAACGCCGTGGCCAGCGCGTCCCGCGTACATCGGCGCAATGCCCGGTCGTCCGCCGCCATTTCGAGGAGCAGGGGTACGGAACCCCCGCCGTGCCGTGCGAGCGGCAGGCGCGAGAACACCGCCGCGAAGGCCTCCGACGCGGCGACCAGGAGATGGTGGCGCCCCGCGATGTGCGCCCGCTCGTGCGCGAGCGCCGCCGCGAGCTGGGCGGGGGTGAGGGTGTCCAGCGCGCCCGAGGAGACGACGACCCGGCGCGAGCGCCCCGGCAGGCAGTACACGGCCGGGCGCGCGTCGTCGAGGACGGTGGCCCGCAGGGCGGGGTCGTACCGTCCGACGAGCCGCAGCACCCCCGCGTGCCGCACCCGCACCCGGCGGGCCCGGACCAGCCGGCGGGCGAACGCGGCGGCGGGCAGCGAGAGGACGGCGAGGGAGAGCGAGAAGGCGAAGCGCTCGCGCCCGTCGAGGCTCAGGAGCTGCTCGACCGTGGGCGGCCGGAGCCCGAACATCATGTCCGCGAGACGGTGGCTGCTGTCGCTCGACAGGACCAGCTGGGCGGGCAGCAGGGCGGTCGCGGCGGCGAAGGCGGCCCCGCACGCGGCCCACACGCCGAGGGCGAGCCGGGGCGCCTGCTGGGCCCAGCGTGCCCGGACGAGCAGCCAGGGGATGAGGAATCCGCTGAGGACGGCGAGGCCGAGTGGGACGAGGACGTGGTGGTTCACGTTCACGCGCCGCTCCCGCCACCGAGGTGCGGGTCCTGGTCGCCGCGGGCGGCGCGGAGGGCCGCGTCGAGGGCGTCCATGTCCTCGTCCGAGATGACCTCGACGAACCGCAGGAGGGCGGCGGGGCGGTCCTGGCTGTCGCCGAGGGCGTCCCGCATCAGGCCCGCGGTGTACTCCTCGCGGCTGCGGACGGGCTCGTACAGCCAGGCCCGGCCGGCCTTCTCGCGGCGGAGCCAGCCCTTGCGGTGCAGAATGTCCGCGACCGTCATGACGGTCGTGTAGGCGACCCGTCGTCCACGGTTGATGTCGTCGACGATCTCGCGGACCGTGGCGGGCCGCTGCCAGGCCCACAGCCGGTCCATGATCTCGGCCTCCAGCTCTCCCAGCCGGCGCACGTGCATCCCCTCCCCTTGCGGGCGGCTCATCGTACGGGCCGCTCCCCTCGCTCAGGTATACCCCCCAGGGGTACGCTGGCGGGATGTCGACCCTCATGAAGAACCGCCCCTGCGCGAAGGTCTGCGACTCCGGTCCGCCCGGAACGGTGGAGCTGGTGCTCCTCCGCCAACTGCTCGGCCTCTGTCTCCGGCTGAGTCTCACGCTGTCCGCCGACTGCCCTTCACGCAAGGGCGGTTGATACTGCGCCGCTAGTCCGTCATGTCCGGATCAGCCGGGCGATCGCCTTCGACGCCTCGCCCACCTTCACCTTCGCCTGGTCCCCGCCCTGCGCGATGGCCTCCGTGACGCAGCAGCTCAGGTGCTCGTCGAGCAGGGCCACCGCGCAGGACTGGAGGGCCGCGTTGATCGCGGAGACCTGGGTGAGGACGTCGATGCAGTACACGTCCTCGTCGACCATCCGCTGCACCCCCCTGACCTGGCCCTCGATCCGGCGCAGGCGTCTGATGATGTCTTCCTTGTGCTGTCCGTAACCGGCCACGACGGGCTCCTCGGAGATTCGGCGGGGAAAGGGCGGGTCCGTCGGCGGGTCCGTCACGGGATCCACCGACGGACCCGTCGATCACTGGATTCCGTCAGCGGTCGGCGGCCTGGAAGCCCCGCAGGCGGAGGCTGTTGCCGACCACGAAGACCGAGGAGAAGGCCATGGCCGCGCCCGCGATCATCGGGTTGAGCAGTCCGGCCGCGGCGAGCGGCAGGGCGGCCACGTTGTAGGCGAAGGCCCAGAAGAGGTTCGAGCGGATCGTGCCGAGCGTCTTGCGCGACAGCCGGATCGCATCGGCCGCGGCCCGCAGGTCTCCCCGTACGAGGGTCAGGTCGCCGGCCTCGATGGCGGCGTCCGTGCCGGTGCCCATGGCCAGACCGAGATCGGCCTGGGCGAGCGCGGCGGCGTCGTTGACGCCGTCGCCGACCATGGCGACCGAACGGCCCTCCGCCTGGAGCTTCTTGACGACGTCGACCTTGTCCTGCGGCATGACCTCCGCGATCACCTCGTCGATGCCGACCTCGGCGGCGACGGCCTCGGCGACCGCCTTGTTGTCACCGGTGAGCAGGATCGGGGTCAGACCGAGCGCACGCAGCCGCTTGATGGCCTCGGCGCTGGTCTCCTTCACGGCGTCGGCGACTTCGAGGACCGCGCGGGCCTCGCCGTCCCAGGCCACTGCGATCGCGGTCTTGCCGGCCTTCTCCGCGGTGTCCTTCGCGGACTTGAGGTCCGCCGGGAGCGCCATGGCCCACTCGTCGAGGAGCTTCTCGCGGCCGACGAGGACGGCGTGGCCGTCGACGATGCCCTGGACACCGAGACCGGGGATGTTGGCGAAGTCCTCGGGGGTCGGGAGGGTCCCCACCCTGGCGGCGGCGCCGGTGGCGACGGCCTGCGCGATCGGGTGCTCGGAGGAGTGCTCCAGGGCGCCCGCGAGACGCAGGACGTCCTTCTCGTCCACGCCCTCCGCGGTGTGGACCTTGATGAGGGTCATACGGCCGGTGGTGACGGTGCCGGTCTTGTCGAGGACGATCGTGTCGACCTTGCGGGTGGTCTCCAGGACCTCCGGGCCCTTGATCAGGATGCCGAGCTGCGCGCCGCGGCCGGTGCCGACCATGAGGGCGGTCGGGGTGGCCAGGCCCAGGGCGCAGGGGCAGGCGATGATCAGCACGGCGACGGCGGCGGTGAAGGCGGCGGTCAGCCCCTGCCCCGTACCCAGCCAGAAGCCGAGGGTGCCGAGCGCGAGCGCGATGACGACGGGGACGAAGACGGCCGAGATCCTGTCGGCGAGCCGCTGGGCGGCGGCCTTGCCGTTCTGGGCGTCCTCGACGAGCTTGGCCATGCGGGCGAGCTGGGTGTCGGCGCCGACGCGGGTGGCCTCGACGACGAGGCGGCCGCCGGCGTTCAGGGTGGCGCCGGTGACGGAGTCGCCGACGGAGACCTCGACCGGCACGGACTCGCCGGTCAGCATGGAGGCGTCGACGGCGGAGGAACCCTCGACGACGGTTCCGTCGGTGGCGATCTTCTCGCCCGGGCGGACCAGGAAGCGGTCGCCGACCTGGAGTTCCGCGGTGGGTACGGTGACCTCGCGGCCGCCGCGGAGCACGGTGACCTCCTTGGCGCCCAGCTGCATCAGCGCCTTGAGCGCGGCGCCCGCCTTGCGCTTCGAGCGGGCCTCGAAGTACCGGCCCGCGAGGATGAAGGCGGTGACGCCGGCCGCGGCCTCCAGATAGATGTTCCCGGCGCCGTCGGTCCGGGCGATCGTGAACTCGAACGGGTGGGTCATCCCCGGCGTACCGGCCGTACCGAAGAACAGCGCCCACAGGGACCAGAGGAACGCGGCGATCGTGCCGACCGAGATCAGGGTGTCCATGGTGGCGGCGCCGTGCTTGGCGTTCGTCCAGGCGGCCCGGTGGAACGGCCAGGCGGCGTAGACGACGACGGGCGCGGCGAGCGTGAGGCTCAGCCACTGCCAGTACTCGATCTGGAGCGCCGGGACCATCGCCATGGCGATGACCGGCACGGCGAGCGAGACGGCGGTGATCAGCCGCTGCTTGAGGGGCCGCAGCTCCTCGTCGGCCTTCTCCTCGTCGGAGAGGCCCTCCGGGCCGCCGGGGGTCTCGGACCTCGGGGGCGCGGGCTCGGCGGCGGTGTAGCCGGTGGCCTCGACGGTGGCGATCAGGTCGGCGACGTCGATGTCGGCGTCGAAGGTGACCTTCGCCTTCTCGGTGGCGTAGTTGACGGTGGCCTCGACCCCGTCCATCCGGTTGAGCTTCTTCTCGATACGGGCCGCACACGAGGCGCAGGTCATGCCGCCGATGGCGAGCTCGACCTGGGCGGTGCCCGGTGTCGTGGTTGTCATAGCTCTTCCTGCTCCTCGTGAGTACGGGGGTGTCGGGGGCCGGGGCCCGGGCGTGGTGGGCGGGCCCCGGCGGCCGAGGGGGCTGTCGGTCAGGCGCGGCCGGTGAGCTCGTAGCCCGCGTCGTCGACCGCCGCGGTGATCGCCGCGTCGTCGGGCTCGCCGCCCGTGGTCACGGTCACGAGGCCGCCGGCGACGTCGACGTCCACCGAGATGACGCCGTCGAGGGCGCTGACGGACTTGGTGATCGCGGTCTTGCAGTGCCCGCAGGTCATGCCGGAGACGGCGTAGACCGTGGCGGTGCTGTCGACGACCGCGACGGCGGTGGCCTCCGTGGTGGTCGAGCAGCTGTTGTCGGGGGTGCAGCAGGAGCCCATGGCTTCTCCTCGGTCGGTTCCGGTTCGGTTCCGGGTCACTTCCGGTCCCTGGATACCCTCGGGGGGTATCGGCTTCGGTTCCATGTATACCCCCCTCCCGTATCTGACGCAAGCAGTTCCCCGACTTGACTTGATACCCCCCATGGGTATGGTGAAGTGCATCGAACGGCCACCGACGCCGCCATCACCCACGTACGGGAGAGCAGCCATGAACACCGGAGTGAAGATCACTGCCTATGCCGCCGCGCTCGCCGCGACCTTCGGGGCCGCGTACGGGGTGGGCACGGGCGTCGGCCCCGTCGAGGAGCCGAAGAAGGCCGAGCACGGCGAGCACGCGAACGCACCCACGCCCTCGAAGAGCGCGGCGCCCGACGGCCACGCCGGGCACGAGGAAGGCGCCGCCACCGACAAGACCGCCCCCGCCGCCGACATCCCCGGCGGCCTCCAGGTCTCCGAGGGCGGCTACACCCTGGCCATGGAGACCCCCGTCCCCACCGCCGGCAAGAGCGTCCTGAAGTTCTCGATCAAGGACGCGACCGGCAAGAAGGTCACCGCGTTCACCACCGAGCACGGCAAGGAACTGCACTTCATCGTCGCCTCGCGCGACCTCAACACCTTCCGCCACCTGCACCCCGTGAAGGCGGCCGACGGCACCTGGACGACCCCCGTCGACCTCCCGGCGGCCGGCGGCTACAAGGCCTTCGCCGACTTCAAGCCCGCCGCGCCCGGCGCCCGGGGCATCACGCTCGGCGCCGACCTCTCCGTACCGGGGGCGTACACGCCGAAGCCGCTGCCCGCCGTCACCCCGGCCTCCACCGTCGACGGCTACCAGGTCCGCCTCGGGGGCACCCTGAACCCCGGCAAGGCCGGCGAACTCCGGCTCACCGTCACCAAGGCCGGAAAGCCGGTCACCGACCTGGAGCCCTACCTCGGGGCGTACGGACACCTCGTCGCCCTGCGCGACGGCGACCTCGCCTACCTCCACGTGCACCCGAACGAGGGCGGCCCCGGCCCGGACGTCTCCTTCACGGCGACGGCACCCAGCGCGGGCACGTACCGTCTGTTCCTCGACTTCCAGCACGAGGGCAAGGTGCGGACGGCGGCCTTCACCGTCACGACCGGCGGGGCCACGGCCGGCGCCAAGGCCCCCGTTCCCGCAGCCGGTGGGGCCACGCACGATGCGGGAGGCCACGCGCACGGCTAGGCTGGTCATTGGACTAGACCTATAGCCGTCATTCATGGAGGAATGGGCTCGATGAGCAACCGTGCAGTCCTTGAGGTGATCGCCCTCGACGAGGAAGACGCGGTCGCTGCCCAGACCGGTGGAGCCGACCGGCTCGAACTCGTCACCGACATGGCGGCGGACGGACTCACCCCGTCCCGGACCGGCTTCGCCGCCATCCGCGCCGCCGTCGACATCCCGCTGCGCGTGATGCTCCGCCTCACCGACGGATTCGCGGCCGGCGACGTCGACGCCCTCGTCGGGCGGGCCCTGGACCTGCGCGAGGCGGGCGCCGACGAGTTCGTCCTCGGCTTCCTCACCCCCGACGGCGAGCCCGACCTGGTCGCCGTCGAGCGCCTCATCGCCGTCCTCGACGGCGCCCGCTGGACCTTCCACCGGGCGATCGACCGCGCCGCCGACCGCGACGGACTGCGCAAGCGGCTCGCCGACCTGCCCGGCCTCGACACCTACCTGACGGCCGGCGCCGCCACCGGCGTCGACGACGGCCTCGCCACCCTCAAGGCCGAGGCCGCCCGCACGGGCGAGCCCGGCTACGAGGCCCGGATCCTCGTCGGCGGCGGCCTCCGCCTCGACCACCTCCCCGAACTGCGCGCGGCGGGCCTCGACGCCTTCCACATCGGCGGCGCGGCCCGCCCCCAGGGCTGGGCGGCCCCGGTCTCGGCGGCCGCGGTACGGACGTGGCGCGAGGCGCTGGACGCGTAAGGGGTACCGGCCTCGAGGCGGTCACCGCCCGAGGCGGCCCATGCGATCCAGGCCGGGGAGGCCGGCCGGCGCCTCGCGGACGCGGGCGCCGAGGTCGGCCTCGCCGACCTCGCCGCCCGCACGGCCCGGGCCCTGGAGGACCTCGCGGACTTCTACCGCCGCCGGCCGAAGAAGGCCCGCGCACGGCGCTGGGCGGGAGCCGACTGGGCGGAGCCGAAATCCCCTCGTCGTCAGGGTGAACGGCCATTAGCCTCGCCCCCATGGCCTCCTCCCCGTCCTCCTCTCCGATCGACGCCGCCCTCGTCGCGCGTCTGATCGCCGCGCAGTTCCCCGAGTGGGCGGGACTTCCCGTGCGGGAGGTGGACTCCGCCGGTACCGACAACGCGATGTTCCGGCTCGGGGACGAGTTCGCCGTACGGCTGCCGAAGGTCGACTGGGCGGCCGGTCAGGCCGAGAAGGAACAGCGCTGGCTCCCGCGCCTCGCCCCGCACCTGCCCCTGCCCGTCCCCGTACCCCTCGGGCATGGCGTACCCGGGGAGGGCTTCGACCGCAGCTGGTCCGTGTTCGGATGGCTCGACGGCGCCGACGCCTTCGCCGACCCGATCACCGATCTCGGCCACGCCGCCGTGGAGTTGGGCCGCTTCGGCGCCGCGCTCCGCACGGTCGACGCGACCGGCGGACCGGCCTCCTTCCGGGGCGGGCCGGTCACGGCGTGGGAGAAGGGCGGCATGGCGGTCGCGATCCGCGACCTCGGGGCCGACGGAACGGTCGACGCGGAGCTCGCGACGGCGGCGTGGGAAGCGGTGCTCCGGCTCCCGCAGTGGCAGGGCGCTCCCGTCTGGATCCACGGCGACCTGCTGCCCGGCAACCTCCTGGGCCGCGAGGGCCGGCTCAGCGCCGTCATCGACTTCGGCGGCCTCGGTACGGGCGACCCGGCCTGCGACATGATGCCCGCCTGGACCCTGCTCACCGCCGACACCCGCCCCCTCTTCCGCGAGGCGGCCCGCGTCGACGACGCGACCTGGGCGCGCGGGCGGGGCTGGGCCCTGACCTGGGGCCTGGTCACCGAGTACTTCTACCGGGGGAAGAACCCGGTGCTCGCGGCGGTCGCCCACCGCACCCGCACCGAGGCCCTGGCGGAGTACGCGGCGTCGATCACGTCTTAGCGGACGACGTCGAAGACGTTCTTCTGAATGCCGTTGGCGTACACCTCGTGCTCGACGAGCTTCAGCTTCTGCGTGTCCTTGTCCGCCTCGCTGAAGAGGCGCTTGCCCGCGCCGAGGAGCAGCGGGAAGACGAGCAGGTTGTACCGGTCGATCAGGCCGGCGTCCGAGAGCGACCGGCCCAGCGAGGCGCTGCCGTGCATGATGATCGGACCGCCCTCGGTCTCCTTCAGCGCGGCGACCTCGTCGAGCGAGCGCAGGATCGTGATCTCGCCCCAGTTGTCGACCAGGTCGTCCTCGGAGAGGGTCGTCGAGACGACGTACTTCGGCATCGCCTTGTAGCGGGCGAAGTCCTCCATGTCGGGCCAGACGGCGCTGAACGCCTCGTAGCTGGCCCGGCCGAGGAGCATCGCGGCGGCCTCCTCCTGCTCCTGGCCCTTGAGCGCGTACGCCTCCGGAACGAACTCCATCTCCTTGAAGGTCCAGCCCGAGTTCCGGTAACCGACCTCGCCGCCGGGGGCCTCCACGACACCGTCGAGCGAGACGAAGACGGAGCTGATCAGGGTGCGCATCTGGGTTCTCCCGTGAGGTCATGACTGCCGCTGAGCACTGGCGCTCAGCAGCAACTACAACCTATAGACCGGAGACCGGGAAGAAACTCATCGCTCGTCCGCGTCGTCTTTCGGGGAGGTGCAGGGTCCGGCGCGAGCCGGACGGTCGCACCGCTCACACCTGCTCCAACTGTGAGGGAATCGGGGCCGAGTGAAGCACCGTCAGGCCGGACACGGCACGGGTCAGCGCCACGTACAGACGCCGCAGGCCCGTCCGTTCGTCGGGTTCGCCGTCGACAACGGCGGCCGGCTCGTCCAGAACCACGTAGTCGTACTCCAGACCCTTCGCGAGCGAGGCCGGGACCAGGGTCAACCGGGACTCGGCCGTCGTCTCCTCGCCGGGGGAGAGGTACGCGAGACCGGCGGCGGTCAGGGCCTCGGTGAGCGGCGCGATCCGGGCGTCGGCCGCGATCAGGCCGACGGAGCCCTCATGGGCCAGCGCCTCGACGCAGGCCGCGACGACGTCCTGGTCGAGCGCGTCCGTGTGGCGTACGTCCAGCGAACCGGGATTCTCACGCACCGACTCCACCGCCGCGAGCCCCGGTGACATGTGCGGAAGGAGCCGGGAGGCGTACGCGATCACCTCACGCGGCACACGGAAACCGGCGGTCAGCTCCTCCACCTGCGCCTCCGGCTTCCCCAGGTGCCCGAGCGCCTCCGCCCAGCTCGACGTCGCCCACGGAGTCGTGCCCTGCGCCAGGTCGCCGAGGATCGTCGCCGAACCGGTCGTGCAGCGCCGGCCCACCGCCCGGTACTGCATCGGCGACAGGTCCTGCGCCTCGTCGAGGACGACATGGCCGAGCGAGTGCGTCCGCTCCACCAGGTCCCGCGCCTCGTCGATGAGGACCGCGTCCGCCGCCGACCACTTCGCCGTCTTCACGCTCCGGGCCGGCTTCGTCCACAGCAGCAGTTTCTGCTCGTCGCCGGTGAACAGCCCCTCGGCGTGCTCCGCCAGGAACTCCGGGTCGCCGAGCAGCCGGAGCACCAGCTTCGCGGGCTCCACCAGCGGCCAGCACTCCTTCACGACGGCCTTCACGGCCGTGTTGCGCGCGACCGCGTTCTGTACCCGGTCGTCGGGCGCCTCGCCCGCCTGCTCCATCCGGACCAGGACCGAGTGCGCGATGCGCTGCGGAAGCGCCTCGCGGGCGGCCCCGTACCGGATGTCGCGGTCCATCAACTCCTGGACGATCTCCTCCAGTTCGTACGCGGGCACCCGCCAGCGGCGCGACCCGCGCACCACCATGAGGGACTCCTTGGGCAGCGCGAGGTGCGAACGCACCGCGCGCCGCAGCAGCTCCGCCATCCGGGCGTCGCCCTTGACGACGGCGGTGGCGGCCTCGTCCGTCCCCCGCACCTCGACCTGGCCGCCGACGAGATCGTCGACGGTCGCCTGCTTGACCTCCAACTCGCCGAGCGCGGGCAGGACTTGCTCGATGTAGTGCAGGAAGGACCGGTTCGGCCCGATGACGAGCGTCCCGGTACGGGCGAGCCGCTCCCGGTGCGCGTAGAGCAGGTACGCGACACGGTGCAGACCGACCGCGGTCTTACCGGTACCGGGGCCTCCCTGCACGCACACGGTCCCGGAGAGATCCGACCGGACGATCCCGTCCTGCTCGGGCTGGATCGTGGCGACGATGTCCCGCATGGGGCCGACGCGGGGACGCTCGATCTCGGCCTGGAGCAGCCGGCTGGTCCGCTCAAGCTCCGCCGGGTCGGAGAGGTGCTCGTCCTCGTACGCGGTGAGCTCGCCGCCCGTGTAGCCGAAGCGCCGGCGCAGTCCGACGTCCTGCGGATCCTTCTTCGACGCCTGGTAGTACGGCTGCGAGACCGGCGCACGCCAGTCGATCACCATCGGGTCGCCGTCGGCGTCGTGGACGTGCCGCCGTCCGATGTAGAAGCGTTGCCCCTCCTGCGTGGTGTGCAGGTAGTCGAGCCGCCCGAAGAACAGCGGGGTGTGGGACAGGTCCGCGAGCGCCTTGATCCGGTCCTCGATCTGCCGCCCGAGCACCACCGCGTTCACCCAGTTCGCGGTGACGTCCTTGATGTCGAGCGCCTCCACGTCCTCGCGCATCGCGCGCAGGGCGGCGCGGGACGAGGTCAGATGGGCGCGCTCGCGGGTGAGGGGATCGTCGGGAACGGGCACAGGCACGGTCACGGACACGGTGGAGCCTCCGGGGCGGGTACACGGACACGTCGAGGTGGCCGCCGGTTACCGACCGGGCGGCAGCTCTCCACGAAGGGAGGCGGGGAAGCTGGCGAGTGTAACTCCTGAGCGGGGCGGGGAGCGAACGAATTCCCCCCGTATCCACCCCGTAGGGGACGGGGTCCGCCTCACGTCGGACCCGACCGCCGCCCCGGTTCACCCCCCAGAGCGATGTGTTCGGAATGTCCGGATTCCATCATGGATACATGACCGCGACGACCTTCACCCTCGTGACCACCGTGACCCGCCCCCGGGTCCGCCCCCTCGACACGGCCTTGCGGGCGATACGCGCCTTCGGCGGCGCCGCGGCCGGCGTCGTCCTCCTCGGCGACTACGGCCCACCGGAGGCCGGCGTCAGGAACCCGCGCCCTGAGTACGCGCCGGGCCCCGACTGAGTACGAGAACGCCTACCGGCCCTCTCGCCCACCCTGATGTGATCAGGCCATGACGACGCCCGCCCCCGCCCCCGCCTCCACCGCCCCGAACACCCGCGCCCTGCGCCTCACCGCCGCCGGCGGATTCCTCTTCCTGGCGGTCTGCTTCGTGGCCACCGTCGTGGTGGTGCTCGAAGACGCCATCGGGGGAGACGGCGCCGCGACGGGATTCATCACCGCCGGCTTCTGGGGCCTGGGCCTGGGGGCTCTCGCGGGCGTGGCCGCCCTGATCGCCCCCCGCAAGGGCCTCGTGATCGCCCAGTACACCCTGGCGATCACGGCCCCGCTCCTGGCCCTCATGGACTAGGGGGCGTCCGGCGGATCACCTCACGGCGCCAGCAACTCGTCCGCGTCGACGATCCGGTACGCGTACCCCTGCTCGGCCAGGAACCGCTGCCGGTGGGCGGCGAAGTCCTGGTCGATGGTGTCGCGGGCGACCACCGAGTAGAAGTGCGCCTGATGCCCGTCGGCCTTCGGCCGGAGCACACGGCCGAGGCGCTGTGCCTCCTCCTGGCGGGAGCCGAAGGTGCCGGACACCTGGATGGCGACCGTCGCCTCGGGCAGGTCGATGGAGAAGTTCGCGACCTTGGACACGACGAGCACGCTGATCTCGCCGGTACGGAAGGCGTCGAAGAGCTTCTCGCGCTGGGCGTTCGAGGTCTCGCCCTTGATGACGGGCGCGTCCAGATGCTCGCCGAGTTCGTCGAGCTGGTCGATGTACTGCCCGATGACGAGGATCTGCTGCCCCTCGAACTTCTTCACCAGGGCCTCGGTCACCTTCCGCTTCGTCGCGGTCGTGGCGCAGAAGCGGTACTTCTCCTCGGCCTCGGCGGTGGCGTACGCGAGCCGCTCGGAGTCGGTCAGATTGACGCGGACCTCGACGCAGTCGGCGGGCGCGATGTAGCCCTGCGCCTCGATCTCCTTCCAGGGCGCGTCGAACCGCTTGGGCCCGATGAGCGAGAAGACATCGGACTCGCGCCCGTCCTCCCGGACGAGGGTCGCGGTGAGCCCCAGCCGGCGCCGGGCCTGCAGATCGGCCGTGAACTTGAAGACGGGCGCGGGCAGCAGGTGCACCTCGTCGTAGACGATGAGCCCCCAGTCCCGGGAGTCGAACAGCTCCAGGTGGGGATAGATCCCCTTCCGCTTGGTGGTGAGCACCTGGTACGTGGCGATGGTGACCGGCCGGATCTCCTTCTTCGTACCGCTGTACTCGCCGATCTCGTCCTCGGTGAGCGAGGTCCGCTTCACCAGCTCGTGCTTCCACTGGCGGGCGGAGACGGTGTTGGTCACGAGGATGAGCGTGGTCGCCTTGGCCTGAGCCATCGCACCGGCTCCGACCAGCGTCTTTCCGGCACCACATGGCAGTACGACCACCCCGGAGCCACCGTGCCAGAAGCCCTCGACGGCCTGCTTCTGGTACGGGCGCAGGGACCAGCCGTCCTCGGCGAGATCGATCCGGTGCGCCTCGCCGTCGACGTAACCGGCAAGGTCCTCGGCGGGCCAGCCCAGCTTCAGCAGGGTCTGCTTGATCTGCCCGCGCTCGGAGGGATGCACGACGACGGTGTCGGCGTCGATCCGCTCCCCGACGAGCGGCTGCACCTTCCGCGACCGCAGGATCTCCTCAAGGACGGGCCGGTCGGTGCTGGTCAGGACGAGCCCGTGGGTGGGGTGCTTGGACAGCGTGAGGCGCCCGTATCGGGCCATGGTCTCGGCGATGTCGACGAGCAGGGCGTGCGGGACGGGATAGCGGGAGTACTCGACGAGCGCGTCGACGACCTGCTCGGCGTCGTGGCCGGCGGCCCGCGCGTTCCACAGCCCGAGCGGCGTCAGCCGGTACGTATGAATGTGCTCGGGCGCGCGCTCCAGCTCGGCGAACGGCGCGATGGCCCGCCGACAGGCATCGGCGAGCTCGTGGTCGACCTCCAGGAGCAGCGTCTTGTCACTCTGGACGATAAGAGGTCCATTCACGTGATCAGGTCCTTCCGACACCGTGCCGTTCCCGTAACGGCCAATCCTCCAGTGTGCCTGACATACGAGGCGGGCGCCGATGCGGAGAGAGGGCGAGGGGGTCTCCTGCCGACCAAAGCCGGGCTCGCGGCGTGATCGGCCCAGACACTCCCGAGGGGGTCTCTTGCCGATCAGACCGGGCTCGCGGCGCTCCCTGATCCGGCCTGATCGGCCCAGACACCCCCGAGGCCCGCCTACACCTGGTCGTCCGCCAGCTCCGCCACGCCCGTGATGCGGTGCAGCGGGTACGTGCGGACCTCGTCCGCCGTGTGGTCGTAGGCCGTCACGAAGCCGCCCTCCACCCTGACCGGGGCGATCACCCGCTGGCTCGCCCCGCCCTCCGCGTTCACGTAGCCGATCCAGACCGCCGAGCCCGTCATCGCCGCCGCCTGGACCGTCGCCAGGGTCTCCGCCGCCGACGTGCGCGGCAGGGCGCCCGCCGCCGTCGGGGAGGCCGCAGGTTCCTTGCGGACCGCCGTCGCCGCCCGGTCGCCCGCCCGGATCGCCCGTACCGCCGCGCCGAGCAGCGTCGTGTCGGGGGCCGGCGGGCCGTCCGGTACCGGCACCGGGGCCGTACGCGCGGCCGTGCGGTACGCGTCCGCGCGGGCGATCAGGACGTCGCCCGTCGCCGACTCGGCGGCCGGCGCGTACCCCATCGACCGCAGCCCGTCGAGCAGCGACGCCGGGTCCGTCTGCGCAGCGAGCACCGTCGGCGCGAGCCTGCGGAGTCCGAGGGACGAGGAGCGGCGGTCCGCCAGGATCTCGCCGAGCACCGTGTCGTCGTCGCAGCGCACATATGCCGACGCCGCCCCGACCCGCAGGTGGCCGTGCCGCCGTGCCACGTCGTCGATGAGGTACGAGAGCGGCTGCGGGACCGGTGTGCGGGAGTGCGCCTTGAGGAATTCGTGCAGGTCGGTGGCCGTCTGCCCGGAGTCGAGCGCGCGCCGTACGGACCCGGGCGTGAACCGGTAGACCGTCGCGCCACCCTTCGATTCCACGTCCGCGAGCACCGCCAGCGCGTCGGCGAGCGGCCGCCGCAGCGGCCCCGGCGCGACCGCCGTCAGGTCCGCCTGGAGCAGCACGTGGTCGACGGCCTCCGGCAGGAGCGGCGCGAGGAGCGTCGCCGCCCGCCCCGCCGCCACGGACAGTTCGACACCCCCTCCGAGCTCTCCGGCGGACGCGGCCTCCGCGAGCGGGAGGTTGAGCAGTGCCCGGGCCGGTCCCGACAGGGCACCCCGCCCCGTAAGCCCGAGGAGTTCCGCCTCCGCCACCGCCCAGCGGGCCAGCCGGGACCGCAGGTCGCCGCGTTCCTCCGAGGCCGCCGCTCCCCGCAGCGGCCGCTCCCACCGCAGCCGCGCGAACAGCGACTCCGGCTCCGCCGACGAACCCGGCGGCAGCGTCGCGAGCAGCCCGAGCACCCGGTGCCGGACCTCCGGCGCCGCCGCCCGGTCCAGGTCGGGGCCGAGCACCGAGAGCGTCCGGCCCTTCGTGTCCTGGCCGCCGACGAGCCCCGACGTACGGGTCGCCGTCAGCCACGGGGTGACGAGCAGCGCCCACCGTTCGGCCGGCGGCAGGTCGAGCCAGTCGTCGTACGCGGGCGTCGGCGCGTACCGCTCGTCCGCCTCACCGTCCGACGCGAGGAGTCCCGCCGCGTAACAGAGCTCCAGCCAGAACGCCGCCGTCTCCTCCGAGACGTCGAGCGCCGCCGCCGTCCGCTTGAGATCCCGTACGGACAGACCGCCCGCCCGCAGCACCTGCGGCCCGCCCCGGTCCCAGGACTTCAGCAGCTCCTCGACCGTCGCCAGCGCCAGCTGCGCCTGCCCGGCCGCCGCACTGTCCACAACCTGTGGGCGGTACTCGCGCAGCACCGCCGGCTCCGGCGCCACCGGCTCCGGCGCCCGGTGCGCCCGCCCGCCCCGCAGATGCAGCGCCACCTCACGCGGCAGCACCATCGTCCGCGGCGACACCGGAAGCAGCAGACCATGGTCGCGCAGCCACTGCACCGGAGCCGCCGGCTTCGCCGTCACCTCGCCGTACGGCGGACCCCACACCAGCCGGTCCAGGACGGACAACGCGTCCGGCGACGCCGTGTCGAGCAGCGAGCCCATCCGGTCCCGGTCCGTGAACAGCCCCGTCAGCGCCGCCACCGCGGACACCGGATCGTGCGTCGTGGGCAGCCCGGCCGCCGCGATGATCTCCTGCACCCGTCCCGGCGACATCCCCGACGTCGCCTCGGCCACCGTCGGCCCGAGCCCCGTCGGCGACGGATGCTGCGCCGACGGCGCGAGCAGCTCCCGCGCCGTCCGTACGAGCCGCAGCCGGTCGTCCTCGCCCCACACCAGCGCCTGCTCGCGCAGCAGCGCCACCGCGCCCGGCAGCGCCGCCTCGATCGCCGGATCACCCTCGTCGCCGGTGAGCAGCGCCAGGAGTACGGGGTACGGGGCGGGGTCCGGCGCCACCGCGAGCGCTTCGGCCGTCTGGAGGGCGAACCGGTCGAGCCGCTCCAGGGCCCGCACCACCGAACCCCGCGTCCCGGCGCGCGTCGCCAGCTGCGTCAGATCGTTCGGCACGGGACTCAACAGGTCCGGCCGGGCCCGCAACAGCGCGGCGAGCCCCTCGTCGCCCCGCGCGCGCAGCGCCTCCGCGAGTGTGCGGGGCGCCGTGGCGGCGCCAGTTACCTCGGGCACGTGCGCCTCCCGGTCGAGCTCACCGATCCCCATCCGGACCACGTTAGCCGCTGCGCAGGCGCTAACGTCGGGCCGTACCGGGCGAACCGGCCGTGGAGGGGCACCGTGGGGATCGAGAGCGACCAGTTGGTCTACGACTATCTGAGCCGGGTCGGCGATCTGGCCCAGCAGCGGCAGCTGCCGGCGAGCGACCGGATGCGGCTGGTGTCGACCCTCCGCAACGAGATCGACCGCCGCCGCGCCACGCACGGAGAGGAGAGCCCGGCGGCCGTACGAGGCATCCTCGGCGCGCTGGGAACCCCGGACGAGGTGGTGGAACGGGCGGAGGGCCCGGGCGCGGCGCCCGCCCCCGCCCCGGGACCGACGTCGGGCGCGTCCCCGGACCCGGCCCCGGTGCCGAAGCCCCGTAAGGGGGGCCGCCCGGGGAGAGCCACCGGGTGGCTGCCGGGCAGCAGGCGGTCCCGCGAAGGGTCGGGATCGGGCGGCTCCAAGGCCAGGCCCGGGTCGGGGTCGGGCAAGTCCGGGTCCGGGTCTGCGTCGGGCAAGTCCGGGCCCGGGTCAGGGTCGGGCAAGTCCGGCTCCGGCAAGTCCGGGTCCAGGTCCGCCAGGTCCGGGTCCGGCGCCGCCGGAACCGACGCCCCGCGCCTCGACCCTCCCGCGAGCGCCCCGACCGGTCTCGCCGACCCTCACGGGCTCGCCGCCGCCGGCGGCCATGGCGACGGCCTCACCGACGGTCTCCTCGACGACACGTCGGACTGGTGGCAGCAGGAGGACCCCGCCGACGGCCTCCCGGGATTCGTCGGCGGCGTCGAGCGCCCCGACCTCTTCAAGGAACCCGTCCCCGACGACGAGGAGGAGGACGACGACGAGGCCGGGGACGAGGACCCGGCCCCGGGGAAGCGCGGCCGCCTCGCCCGTCTCCTCCGCCGCCGCACGTCCGCGGCCCCCGAGGCCGAGCCGGAGGCGGACGAGTACACGGAGCCCGAGGCGGCCCCGGTCTCCCGGCTCCGCCTCGCGAACCCCTTCGTCCTGCTCGCCGCACTCCTCCTGCTCGGCGGCGCCGTCTTCGGCTCCCTGGTCGCGCTGGCCGCGGGCTGGCTCATCGCGTACACCTCCCGCCGGCTGACCCCCGGCGAGATCAAAGGCGCCGTCCTGGTGATCCCGGGCCTCGCCGCCGCGTCGGGCATCGCCTGGCTGTGGGGCCGCGTGGAGGGCCGCTGGGGCGTCCCTGTGGCGGCGGGCGGCGAGGCGATGGGCGCGGCGATCTCGGAGACCTGGCCCTGGGTCCTCCGGGGCGCGGCGGTCGCCTCGGCCCTGTTCCTGCTCTGGCGAGCACGGAGGCGCTGAAGGGGGGCTCAGCTCACCCCGCAGGAATCTCCGCATCAGCCGAAGCGTCCGCTTCCGCTTCCGCTTCCGCTTCCACGTCCGCGTCCGCGTCCGCATGCCAAGGCGCCCCCGGCACCACCAGCGGCGACCCCGTCACCGGGTCCGGGACCACGACCGACTTCAGCCCGAAGACATCCCGTACGAGTTCCTCCGTCACGATCTCCTCCGGCGGGCCCTCCGCCACCACCCGGCCCGCCTTCATGGCGATCAGGTGGTCGGCGTACCGGGCCGCCTGGTTCAGGTCGTGGAGGACGACGACGACCGTGCGGCCGCGCAGCCGGTTGAGGCGGCGCACCAGGTCGAGGACCTCCACCTGGTGCGAGATGTCCAGGTAGGTGGTCGGCTCGTCGAGGAGCAGCAGGTCAGTCTCCTGCGCGAGGGCCATCGCGATCCACACGCGCTGCCGCTGCCCGCCCGACAGCTCGTCCACGGAGCGGTCGGCGAGCGCGGCCACGTCCGTGCGGTCCATCGCCTCGACGACCGCCCGCTCGTCCTCCTCCGACCACTGCTTCCACCAGGCCTGGTGGGGCTGGCGGCCGCGCGAGACCAGGTCGGCGACGGTGATCGCCTCCGGCGCGACCGGCGTCTGCGGAAGCAGCCCGATGGAGCGGGCGATCCGCTTGGTCGGGAGCTTCGCCAGCTCCTCCCCGTCGAGGAGGACCGCGCCGCCCGCCGGCTTGAGGAGCCGGCCGAGCGCCCGGAGGGTGGTGGACTTGCCGCAGGCGTTGGGGCCGACGATCACGGTCACCTTGCCGTCGGGGATCGCGAGGTCGAGCTCGTGGACGACGGTGCGGTCCTCGTAGGCGAGCGTCAGCTCGCGCGCGGTCAGCCTGCTGGTCATGCCGGTCATGCCTTCCCTTCCGTACGGCTCCGGACGATGAGCCAGATCAGATACGGGGCGCCGACGGCCGCCGTGAGGACGCCCACCGGAAGTTCGATGGGGGAGAGGATCCGCCGGCCGAGCAGGTCGGCGAGGACGACGACGGCGGCACCGGTCAGCGCCGAGGCGAGCAGCGGGATCTGCGCGGTACGCGTCATCCGGCGGGCGATCTGCGGCGCGAGCAGCGCCACGAAGTCGACCGGGCCCGCGACCCCCGTCGCCACGGACGCGAGCACGACACCCACCGCGACGAGCCCGAGCCGGACCCGCCCGAGCCGTACGCCGAGCGCCGTCGCCGTGTCGTCGTCGAGGGAGACGGTCCGCTGCGCGCGGGCCGCCCACAGCACGGCGGGCAGCATGAGCAGCAGCGTCCAGCGGATCGGCGCGGACTCGTCCCAGCCGCGCCCGTTGAGGGAGCCGGTCATCCAGATCTGGGCCTGCTGGGCGACGAGGAAGTCGCCCTTGGTCATGAAGAGCGTGGTGAGCGATCGCAGCGCGATGGCGAACCCGATCCCGATGAGGACGAACCGCGTCGCGTGCAGCCCGCCGCGCCACGCGAAGACGTACACGAGCGCCGCGGCGAGGACACCGCCGGCGATCGACAGGTACGGCAGCACGGTGTACGAGCTCAGCCCGAAGGTCATCGCGGCGACGGTGACCGCCCCCGCGCCCTGGCTGATGCCGATGATGTCGGGGCTGGCCAGCGGGTTGCGGGCCACGGTCTGGATCAGCGCGCCCGCGACCCCGAACGCGGCGCCGACGGCGAGGGCGACGACGAGCCGGGGCTCCCGCAGCTCCGCCACGACGAACGTCGAAGGCGACGGCCGGCCGAAGAGGATCCGTACGACCTCGGAGGGGTCGACGAACCGCTCACCGACGCAGAGGTACGCGACGGAGGACGCGGCGAGGAGCAGCAGCAGGCCCACGGCGACGAGCGCGGAACGCCGGTGGACCAGGAACGAGGCCCTGCCGGCGCGCACGAGCCCGTACCCGGCGGGCCGCCGCACGCCCGCGGACTTCATTGGGCGCACGTCGAGCGAGGTCATGCCGGCACCGCCTTCCGCCGTACGAGCGTCACCAGGAACGGCACCCCGATCAACGCCGTCATCACCCCGGCCGGCACCTCGCCCGGCGGGAACACGATCCGCCCGGCGACATCCGCCACCAGCAGCATCACCGGCCCGATGACCGCGGCCATCGGCAGCACCCAGCGGTGGTCGGAGCCGACGACGGCCCGCGCGATGTGCGGGACGGCCAGGCCGACGAAGGCCACGGGCCCGGCGGCGGCCACCGCCGCGCCGGTCAGGACGGTCGCGCCGATCCCACCCACGATCCGTACCGTCGCGACCCGCTGCCCGAGCCCCTTGGCGACGTCCTCGCCGAGCGCGAGCGCGTCGAGCCCGCGCGCCACGGAGACGACCAGGAGCGCGCCGATCAGCAGGAAGGGCCAGATCTGGCCGACGATCTGGGCGTCGCGCCCGTCGAGGGAGCCGATCTGCCAGAACCGGAACTCGTCGAGCGCGGACGCCTTCGTGGTGAGGATGCCGGTGGTGACGGAGAGCAGCAGCGCGTTGATCGCGGCCCCGCCGAGCGCCAGCTTCACCGGCGTCGCTCCGCCGCGCCCGCTGGACGCGATGGCGTGGACGGCGACCGCGGCGACCGCGGCGCCGACGAAGGCGAACCACACGTACCCGGTGAGCGAGTGCACCCCGAAGAAGGCGATGGCCAGGACGACGCCGACCGAGGAGCCCTGGCTGATGCCGAGGATGCCGGGGTCGGCGATCGGGTTGCGGGTGATGCCCTGGAGGGCGGTCCCGGCGAGCGCGAGTGCCGCGCCGACCATCAGCCCGATGAGGGTGCGGGGGACGCGGAGCTGCCGTACGACCTCGGCGTCGGGACTCGTACCGCCGTGCAGCAGGGCGTCGAAGACCGTGGACGGGGCGATGGCGCGGGCGCCGACGGCGAGGCTGAGGAGAACGGCGAGGAGCAGGGCGACGAGAGCCGCCGAGGTCGCGAGGACCCGTCTGGAACGGAAAGCGGCTGGCATCAGGACCCATCGGGTGGCGCGAGGTTTGGTAAGGCTTGGCTCAGTGTAAGCAGCACCCATGTGTGCGGACCGGGCCGGAGGTCCCCGGGTGCGACCCCCGAGAATGGCCGCATGACGACTTCCGCCACCAGGCCCCCACTGACCGTCGGTTTCGACCTCGACCTGACGCTGATCGACACCCGCCCCGGAATCAAGGCGGCCTGGGAGGCCTTCTCGGCCGAGTCCGGCGTTCCCGTCGACGCGGACCTCGTCGTCAGCCGCCTCGGCCCGCCGCTGGAGCAGGAGATGGCGTACTGGGTCCCCGAGGAGCAGGTCACGGAGATGGTGACCCGCTACCGGGCGCTCTACCCGACGTACGCGATCGAGCCCTCGGCGCCGATGCCGGGAGCCCGGGACGCGATGCAGGCCGTGCGCGACGCGGGCGGCCGCACGCTCGTCGTCACCGCGAAGAACGGCCCGCACGCCGAGCTGCACCTCGCGCACCTCGGCATCGAGCCGGACGCGCTCGTCGGCGGCCTGTGGGCCGAGGGCAAGGCGGAGGCCCTGCGCGCCCACGGCGCCCAGGTGTACGTCGGTGACCACGTCGGCGACGTCCGCGGCGCCGCCACGGCGGGCGCCCTCTCGGTGGCCGTCGCCACCGGCCCCTGCGCCCCCGAGGAGCTGAAGGAGGCAGGCGCGGACGTCGTCCTGACCGACCTGACGGACTTCCGTGCCTGGTGGGAGAGGTACCTGGCCTGAACGGGAGCGCCAACCGGCCGGAGGGGGAGCGCGAACCGGTCCGGGGGGAGCGCTGTCCGGCTTGAACGGAAGAGCTGTCCGGCCCGAACGGAAGAGCTGTCCGGCCCGAACGGAAGAGCTATCCGGCCTGAACGGGAGCGCTATCCGGCCTGAACCGGCGCGGTCGCAGCACCGCGCGCCTGCCGCCGCTGGGCCGCGATCCCGCGCAGCACACCGGCGCCGGCGACGAGGAATCCGACCCCCATCAGCATGGAGATCGTGTACGCGACCGTGGGGAACGGGTCCGTACCCAGGAGCAGCGGAGCCACGGTGACCAGCGTCGCCACCGCGCCGATGGCGAAGAGGATGACACCGGCCTTGACGAGGCCGTCACCCGGAGCGCTGTCGTTCGCCGGTGCGGCAGGGGTTTCACTACGCATCCGGCCAGGGTAGTTCCCAGGCCGAAGGAACACATCGGCGACGTCTTGTCACCGGCCTCCGGACCATTAGCCTGGTGCGGCGGGTCGGTCGACCCGCTGTTTGCTATCCCCATCGACGAGGACGAGGACGAGGACAGACGTGCCTACCGGCAAGGTCAAATGGTTCAACAGCGAGAAGGGCTTCGGCTTTCTCTCCCGTGACGACGGCGGCGACGTCTTCGTCCACTCGTCGGTGCTCCCTGCCGGAGTCGACGCACTGAAGCCGGGACAGCGGGTCGAGTTCGGGGTCGTCGCCGGCCAGCGCGGCGACCAGGCGCTGTCCGTCACGATCCTCGACCCGACCCCGTCCGTCGCCGCGGCACAGCGCCGTAAGCCCGACGAACTGGCGTCCATCGTGCAGGACCTGACGACGCTCCTGGAGAACATCACGCCGATGCTGGAGCGCGGCCGCTACCCCGACAAGGCGCAGGGCGCCAAGATCGCGGGCCTGCTGCGCGCGGTCGCGGACCAGCTGGACGTCTGATTCCTTCGGCCGCCCTCGGCTACGGGAAAGCGGCTACGGGAAGGCGAGCGCGTCCGGGCCGAGGGGCGGTACGAGTCCCTCGGCCGCGGCGCGGGTGAGCAGCCCGCGGACCGCCGCGTATCCGTGCTCGCCGAGGTCGGCCGTGAACTCGTTGACGTACAGACCGATGTGCTGGTCGGCCACCTTCGGGTCCATCTCCTGCGCGTGCTCCAGGACGTACGGGCGGGAGGCCGCCGGGTCGTCCCAGGCCATCCGTACGGACGTACGGGCCGCGTCGGCGAGCCGCCGCAGGGTCTCCGGACCGAGGGAGCGGCGGGCGACGATCGCGCCGAGCGGGATCGGCAGACCGGTCGTGGACTCCCAGTGCTCGCCCATGTCGGCGAGGCAGTGCAGACCGTAGTTCTTGTACGTGAAGCGGGCCTCGTGGATGACGAGACCGGCGTCGACCTTGCCGTCGCGCACGGCGGGCATGATCTCGTGGAACGGCATCACGACGACGTTCCCGACCCCGCCCGGCACCATCTCGGCCGCCCAGAGCCGGAACAGCAGATACGCGGTGGAGCGCTCGCTCGGCACGGCGACCGTCTTCCCGGCGAGATCGGCGCCGGTCGCCGCGTCCCTGGTGAGGACGAGCGGCCCGCAGCCCCGGCCGAGGGCGCCGCCGCAGGGCAGCAGCGCGTACTCGTCGAGGATCCAGGGCAGCACGGCGTACGACACCTTGAGGACGTCGTGGTCGTCGGTGCCGCTCTCGGCCCAGCCGTTGGTGACGTCGATGTCGGCGAAGGTCACGTCGAGCCGGGGGGCGTCCGGGACGCGACCGTGGGCCCAGGCGTCGAAGACGAAGGTGTCGTTCGGGCAGGGCGAGTAGGCGATCTTCAACTTGGTCACGGCGAGGGCTCCACGAAGTCGGTGCTGTTGAGCAGCTGGAGGCTGAGCAGCTCGAAGGTGTGCCGGAGCGCGCCCAGGGCCTCACCGATGCGCCAGGCGGCGCGGTCGCGGGGGCCGACGGCGTTCGACACGGCCCGGATCTCGACGACGGGGACGCCGTACGCGGCGGCTGCCTCGGCGACGCCGAAGCCCTCCATCGCCTCGGCGGCGGCTCCGGGATGCCGCCCGGCCAGCTCGGCGGCGCGGCCGGCGGTGCCGGTGACGGTGGAGACGGTGAGCACGGGCGCGACGGTGTGCGGCCGCCCGCCCGCTTCCAGAGCGGCGGCGATACGGCCCGTCAGAGCCTCGGACACGGGGTGGACGGACCGCCCGAAGCCGAGCTCGTCGACGGCGAGGTACCCGTCGGGGGTCTCCGCGCCGAGGTCGGCGGCGACGACGGCCGACGAGACGACGACGGACCCGAGGGGCGCGAGGGGCTGGAACCCGCCGGCGATCCCGGCGGAGACGACGAGGTCGTACGGACTGTCGGCGCCGGTGAGCGAGGCGTACGCGAGCGCGGTCCCGGTCGAGGCGGCGACGGCCGCGGGCCCGACCCCGCCGACGAGCACGTCGACCCGTACGTCGCCGTTCGTCCGACGGCACAGGGAAAGGCCCCCCGGCAGCGGGACGAGCCCGGGGCCGCCGAGGTGGACGCCGAGGCCGGCGGAGACGGAGTCCGCCTCAGCCGCCACGGCCGTCACGATCAGGATCCGGTGGATCACCGGAGGATCAGGATTCCTTCTTCAGCTGGAAGTGCCAGATACCGGTCAGCTTCTTGCCGGTGTTCTCGACGATGGTCACCTGGGTCTTGTCGGTGGCCTCGCCGGTCTGGCTGGAGAAGAAGGCGCTGGCCGGAATGGTCCGGTACGTCTTCTTGTACGGCTCGGGCTCGGCCTGCTGGCCGCCGAGGAAGATGGTCCAGCCGTTGTCCGCGATCTCGGGGTCGACCCCGAAGCGGATCTTGTCGTCCATCGCCACGGTGATGGACTTCTCGGCCTTCTTGTTGAGGCACTGCTGGATCTGCGACTCCTTGATGGCGTCGCCGTTGTTGTAGCAGGCGGCCTCGGAGTGGATCGAGTCGGACCCGACCGTGACGGTCGCGATCGGAGTCGGCTTGTCGCAGGCGGAGAGAACGAGGAGCCCGGCGGAGACGGCCCCGAGGGCGACGGCGGCCCGGCGGCGCGAGCCGGAGAAGAACGCAACGGTCATGAGCCGAAGGCTATCGGGCCGCCGCGCCCGCGCCACGCGGGGGTACGGCGTGCCGCTGTCCGGTACCGGAAGGAGGGCGGCCGGCCGTACCCGCACGTGGCGCGGGCGCACGGCCGGCCGAGACGGCTTCCCACGCGCCTCCCACGCCCTCCTGCCCCTCTCCCACGCCCCTCCTGCCCTCTCCCGCGCCGCTCCTACCCCTCTCCCACGCCCCTCTGCCACGCCGCTCCTAGGCCACCCGCGTCTTCGACCGACCCTTAGGGCCCGACCGTCCCCGGGCCGCCGCGAGCAGGCCCCGTACGGAGAGGAGCGCGCCCGTGGCCAGGATTCCGGCCGCCACGGCCATGCCCAGGGCGCCGTTCAGAGGCAGGGCGATGCCGATCGCGCCGCCCACCACCCACGCCATCTGCAGCGCCGTCTCGGAACGCGCGAACGCCGAGGTCCGTACGACCTCCGGCACGTCCCGCTGGATCAACGCGTCCAGGGACAGCTTCGACAGGGCCTGGGTGAGGCCCGCGACCGCACCCAGGACGGCCACCATCGCCCCGCCGAAGAAGATCGCCGTACAGATCGCCGTACCGCAGACCACGCTGATCATGGTGGCGATGATCACCTCGGGCCCGTGCCCCCGGTCCCGCAGGAGCGAGCCCATCGCCGTACCGCACGCGTTGCCCACGCCCGCCGCGACACCCACGATCCCCAGCGAGACGGCGGCGCTCTGCCCCGACAACGGGTGCTCGCGCAGCAGGAACGCCAGGAAGAAGATCAGGAAACCCGACAGCATCCGCTGCGCCGCGTTCGCCTCCAGACCGTGCAGGACCGAGGGCCCCACCGTCCGCAGACTCGGCTTCCGCTCGCCGTGCGTCAGCAGGTGCGCCCGCCGCTCACCCTTCGCCGAGTCCACCTTGGGCGGCAGCCGTAGCGCCCAGAACGCCCCGAGCAGGAACAGCGCGCACGCCCCGTACAGCGGATACCGGGGCCCCAGCACCTGGAGCCCCGCCCCGATGGGCGCGGCGATGCCCGTGGCGAGCAGCCCGGCCAGGGTGACCCGGGAGTTCGCCTTCACGAGCGAGAAGTCCGGTGGCAGGAGCCGGGGCACGACCGCGCTGCGCACCACCCCGTACGCCTTCGAGGCCACCAGGACCCCGAGCGCCGCCGGGTACAGCTCGATGCCACCGGTGGCGACCGCCGCCGACATCATGATCGCGAGGACCGCCCGGGTCAGCATCGCGCCGGCCATCGCGGCCCGCCGCCCGTGCGGGATGCGGTCCAGGAGCGGGCCGATCACCGGAGCGAGGAGGGTGAAGGGGGCCATGGTGACGGCGAGGTAGAGGGCGACGCGCCCGCGGGCCTCGTCGGTGGGCACGGAGAAGAAGACGGTGGAGGCGAGGGCGACGGTGATCATGACGTCCCCGGCGCCGTTCACGGCGTGCAGCTCGATCAGTTTCCCGAGCCCCGACTCGCCCGCGCCGTGCGCGTGGGTGGCCTTGCGGATGCCCTTCGCGGTCCCCGTGAACGGCAGGTGCAGGGCGCGGCCGACCTTCCGGCCCGCTCTCCGGAGCGGTCCGGCATGATCTTCGGATCGTGCGGGGGACCGTGCGGCTGCCACTCCGTCATAGTGCCCCACCAGTGCGCCGGACGAACCGTGGCGCGGCGGTGGAGGCGCCTTCGGAAGGTCACGTAGGGCCACGTGTGGCGGTTTCCGCCCCTCCCGTTCACCTCTCGGCCCCGTGCCCCGACAGTCCTCCAGCTGTCCTCCGGCAGCCCTCCGACCGTCCTCCGACCGTCCTCCGACCGTCCGGGATCCGGGCCACTTGGGGCGGGCATGTGGGCTGCGGCCCGCGAACGGGGTAGCGTGCGTAGCGCGTCACCGGCGGAAGCTCTCGGCCGCGCGCCTCTTCGGCATCCCGCAGAATGGATGGCGATAGGTGTGCCCGAGACACGCGAGACAAGTCGGGTGCGCGGACGTCGATGCGGCCCACAGGTCCGCTCCGCCCGCCGCCCGTGGCTTCGCTCCCGCCCCTCGGCCGGCGCACCCGTGAGACGGCGTAGGAGAGAAGCGAGACCTGTGAGTGCTGCGACGACGCGAAGCGGTACCCCGCGTACCCCGCGAGCCACGCGTATCCCCGACCGCCTGTGTGCCGAGGCCGTAGACCTTGCGCGGGAGGCCGCCGAGGAGGCGGCCGCTCCCGGGATCGTCGGCGCACACGTCGAAGTGGTCGCCGAGGGTGACCGTGTCGTCACCCACTACTTCGAGTCCAAGGAGCCCGGCTACCGGGGCTGGCGCTGGGCGGTGACCGTCACCCGGGCCTCCCGCGCCAAGAACGTCACGCTCGACGAAACCGTCCTGCTGCCCGGCTCCGACGCCCTCCTCGCCCCCGAGTGGGTGCCGTGGAGCGAGCGGCTGCGGCCCGGCGACATGGGCCCCGGCGACCTCCTGCCGACCGAGCAGGACGACCTGCGCCTGGAGCCCGGCTACACGGGCGAGGACGCGCCGCCGCCGAACTCCGTGGTGTCGGAGGAACTGGCGGACCACCTCGACGTCGAGGACGCCGAGATCGTCACCCGTACCCCGTCGCGGGGTGCGATCGCCGCCGTCGCCGAAGAGCTCGGCATGCGCCGGGCCCGGGTCCTCTCCCGGTACGGGCTCCACATGGCCGCGGACCGCTGGGAGGAGTCCTTCGGCGCGCGGACGCCGATGGCCCAGGCCGCGCCGGCCACCTGCGAGTCCTGCGCGTTCCTGGTGCCGCTGGCCGGCTCCCTGAAGCAGACCTTCGGCATCTGCGCCAACGAGTTCGCCCCGGCCGACGGCCGGGTCGTCTCCCTCTCGTACGGCTGCGGTGGCCACTCGGAGGCCGCGATCATGCCGAAGCCGCCGAGGCCGGCGCCGCCGGTCCTGGACTCGATGGGCGCGGACGCCTTCCCCCTCCGCCCGGCCAAGGACTCCGGCTCGACGACGGAGCCGGACGACTCCTCGGAGGACCTGGGCCACTCGTAGCCGTTTCCGCGCCGCGCTCGTATGCCGCGGTCGGGGCGCGCGGAAGGGCGGACCCGTGGGGGTCCGCCCTTTCCTCGGGCCGCCGAACGTCAGCCGATGCGGCCGACGTGGATGACCACGACCACGACCGTGACGGTGGTCTCGGTGATCTCGTACAGCACCCGGTAACGGCCCACGTGCATGCGGCGCAGGTCGGGCGAGCCGTATTCGGCGCTGCCTTCCGGCCGGGGTTGCCCGGCGAGCAGGTCGACCGCGTCCATCAGTTGCCGCAGCCCGTCCGGATCGTCCTTGAGGAAGCGCGTGGCCGCGTCGATCGCGGCCTCGTCCCAGACGATCTCGTACGTCACCCGCGCTCCAGTCCGAGTCGGGCGCGGACGTCGTCATGCGGCACACCGCCGGTCTTCCCCGTGCTCTGACGCTCTCGGTACAGCGCCAGCGCCAGGGCGTCCTCCAGGTCGGCGAGTTCCTGGGGATTGATGAGTACGGCCGCCGGCTGGCCGTGATCGGTGATCGTGATGCGTTCACGGGCATGGGACGCGCGGCGCACCAGCGACCCGAACCGGGCCCGCGCTTCGGTGATCGGCAGAGTCTCACTCATGTGCAGAACTGTACACTTCACGCGTGTCTCCGGTGAGTGATTCCGCGCGCCCCGGCCCCAGACGCGCCCCAGCGTCCGGGGCGGGACGGGGCGCGGTACCTTCGGGCCCCGGTGCCACCATCCCGGCCCGGCACCATCACCGCCCCGCAGAGTGGAGTCAGACGTGAGCGTCAGCGTCCGGACGACGACCGACGGAACCGATCCCTTCGGCACCGCACGGCTGCGGCGGGGTGTGCTCGACGCCTGGGGCGCCTCCCCGGCCCGGTTCCGGGAGGACGCCAACGCCGAGGAGGACCTCGCCCTCGGCGGCTACCGCGACCGCCTCGTCGTCGAACTCGCCCAGAACGCCGCCGACGCCGCCCACCGCGCCGGCGTCACCGGCCGCCTCCGCCTCACCCTGCACCCGGCGGACGACGAGAGCCCCGCGATCCTCGCCGCCGCCAACACCGGCGCCCCGCTGGACGCCACCGGTGCCGAGTCGCTGTCCACCCTCCGGGCCTCGGCCAAGCGCGAGCAGACCCAGGGCGCCGTCGGCCGGTTCGGCGTCGGTTTCGCCGCCGTTCTCGCCGTCACCGACGAGCCCGCCGTCCTCGGCCGTCACGGCGGTGTCCGCTGGTCCCTCGCGGAGGCCCGCGAACTCGCCGCCGAGTCCGCCAAGTACAGCCCGGGCCTCGGCGACGAACTCCGCCGCCGCGACGGCCACGTACCCCTCCTGCGGCTTCCGCTGCCCGCCGAGGGCACCGCCCCCGACGGCTACGACACCGTCGTCGTCCTCCCGCTCCGCGACACCGCCGCCCGCGACCTGGCCGAGCGGCTCCTCGCCTCCGTCGACGACGCGCTCCTCCTCACCCTTCCGGGGCTGGCGGAGATCGTCGTGGAGACCTCCGAAGGGGTACGGACCCTCCGCCGCTCCGAGGACGACGGGTACGTGGTCATCGACGACACGGCCACCGGCACCCACCGCTGGCGGACCGTCTCCCACGGCGGCCCCCTCGACGCCGAACTCCTCAAGGACCGCCCGGTCGAGGAGCGCCTGCGCCCGCACTGGTCGGTCACCTGGGCCGTACCCGTGGACTCCGAGGGAGCCCCGCGCTACCCGCGTACGACCCCGGTCGTGCACGCCCCCACCCCCACCGACGAGCCCCTCGGCATTCCCGCCCTGCTCATCGCCTCCCTGCCCCTCGACACCGCACGGCGCCACCCCGCGCCCGGCCGGCTCACCGACTTCCTGGTGCAGCGCGCAGCCGACGCGTACGCCGAACTCCTCGCCGACTGGCAGCCGGTGACGACCGCCACGCTCGACCTCGTCCCCGGCCCGCTCGGCAAGGGCCCCCTCGACGGGGCACTGCGCGAGGCGATCCTGGACCGGCTGCCGAGGGTCGCGTTCCTGGCACCGGCCGCCCCGACCGAGGAACTCCCGGCGCTCCGCCCGATCGAGGCGGAGGTGGCGGAAGGCGCGGGCGCGGAGACGGTCGACGTCCTCGCCGAGGTCTTCCCGACCCTCCTCCCGGCCGGGCTGGAGCGGCGCCCCGAACTGCGCACCCTCGGGGTGGGCCGCGTACCCCTCACCGAGGCGATCGACCGCCTCGCCGGGGTGGACCGCGCCCCGACGTGGTGGTGGCGCCTGTACGACTCCTTCGCGGGCGTCGATCCGGACCGCCTGACGGGCCTCCCGGTCCCCCTGGCGGAAACCGCCGAGGGAGCCCGCATCCGCACGGCGATCGGCCCCCGCCAGGTCCTCCTGCCGCAGGACAGGACCCCGGCCGAGCTGACCCGCCTCGGCCTGAAGGTCGCCCACCCCGATGCCGCCCACCCGCTCCTGGAGAAGCTGGGCGCCCTCCCGGCGACGCCCCGCGCGGTCCTGACGACCCCGCAGGTGCGGGCGGCGGTCGCGGCCTCCCTCGACGCGGGCGAGATCTGGGACGAGGACGCGGACGCCCTGGACGCGGACGAACTCGTCGAGACCGTCCTCCGTCTGGTCCGGGACGCGGAACTCGACCCGGGCGAGGAGCCCTGGCTGGGCGCGCTCGCCCTCCCCGACGAGGACGGCGAACTCTCCCCGGCGGGCGAACTGGTGATGCCGGGCTCGGCGTTCGCCGCCGTCATGCGCGAGGACGAACTGGCCTACGTCGACGGCGAACTGGCCGCCCGCTGGGGCGAACAGCCGCTGGCCGCCTGCGGAGTTCTCACCACCTTCGCCCTGGTGCGGGCGACCGACCTGCTCCTCGACCCGGACGAGGTCGAACCCCGCGAGGGCGACTACCCGGAGCCGGACGACGCGGGACTCCTGGACGCGGTCGACGTGTGGTGCGAGGACGTCCTGGACCGGCTGCCGGAGTCGCCGGTGCCGCCGGTGGCGACGGAGATCGTGGCCGTACGGGACCTGGACCTGGTCGACGACGACGCCTGGCCGCAGGCCCTCGCGCTGCTGGCGCAGCCACCCCTCCGGGACGCCCTGACGCAGCCCGTACGGGTCCTCCTCCCGGACGGCACGACGGAGACGGTCCGCTCGTACACGGCGTGGTGGCTCCGCGACCACCCGGTCCTGGACGGCCGCCGCCCGGCGGGCCTGCGCGCGGCGGGCACGGACCCCCTCCTGATCGGCCTGTACGACCCCGCCGACGCGACCGGCTTCGAGGACGAGCAGGTCCTGAGGGCGCTGGGCGTCCGCACGTCGGTAGCGGCCCTCCTGGACGAACCGGGCGGGGCGGCGGAACTCCTGAACCGCCTGTCCGACCCCTCCCGAGAGGTCACGGACGCCCAACTCCACGCCCTGTACACGGCGCTGGCGGACCTGGACCCGGAACAGGTGACGCTGCCCGACGAGTTGCGCGCGGTGGTGGACGGCGAGGTGGTCGTCGTCGACGCGTCGGAGGCGATGGTGGCGGACGCGCCGGACCTGCTGCCGCTGGCGGGAGGGCTGCCCCTCCTCCCGGTGTCACCGTCGCGGGCGGCGGACCTGGCGGACCTGTTCCAGGTCAGGCGCCTGAGCGAGGCGGTGGAGGCGGAGGTGGTGACGACGGGCGAGGAGCACGAGGTCCCGGACTCGGTACGGACCCTCCTGGGCCCGACGACCCCCACCACGTACATCGAACACGAGGAACTCAGGGCGGCGGACACGGAACTCGACTGGCGACGCACCCCGGACGGGGTGGTCCACGCCTCCACCCTGGAAGGCGTAGCGGCAGGCCTGGCCTGGGCAGCCGGCCAATGGCCCCGCCGCTTCGAGGTGGCAGCCCTCCTGGAGGACCCGTCGAGGACAGCAGAACTGGCGAGGGACCGCTGGTTCGACTGAGGGGCGGCGGACGGGGATGCCGACGGCCGCCCGTGAGACTCCCGCACCTACGCGCGGGAACCAGGGACGGCCGTCCCGTCAGCGGCTCCCACCGCGTCCTGACGCAACTTGTTGTGGTCGAGACCAAGGCTCAGCTGACTTCCCAACTCCCGGAAGCCGAGGGCGCTCGCGACTCTGCGGGATGCCACGGGCCGAGCCCGCCACTGTGGCATGAGGCCGGCCGCGAGAGCATGCGCCACCGCTGCGGAAGCCACCTGCCGGGCCAGTCCGCGACCTCGGTGACGCGGGGCGGTCAGCACGCTGACGTGTGCGGTGGACTCCGGCCACGTCCGGTATCCGGCCGCAGCGATCACGTCCGTTCCGTCCCGAACGACGAACGCGGGGGAGGTGATCTCCTCCAAGCCGCTCTCGTCCCGGTCCTCCGGCCCCGCTGACCCCACCAGCCCGCGGAGGTCCTGATGGCCAGGGTCCAGGTGCTCGATCGCCCCAACAGCCGCCGACGGCCGGAAGTCGTCCGAGGACACGTACCCCAAGGCTGCGGGTCCGAGCACCTCGGTCACGGGCAGAACCGCCCGGACCACATCGCCCCTGGTGAGCGAGTCGGCCGGCACACTGGCCAGCGAACGGCTCACCGCTCGCGCGGCCACCTCCGTCGGCGCGGTGACGATCGCCGCATCACCCAACACGACGATGCCGGTCCAGGAAGGCGGACACAGCTGCGACCCGGGCGAAACGACCACGGTCACACCGCCGGACGGGGCGAACGACACGGGCACACCGGCCAGGGCCTCCCACAGGCCACGGGCCCGAACCAGCAACGGATCAACGCTCATGCGCCGATCCTGCCATCGCAAGATCGCAAGATCGCAAGATCGCCGGACGCTGGGGAGAAGGACGTCCGTCGCCAGGCTGATCAGCCCAGCCGAGAGATGCTCTGCCCGCCCGTGGAGACGGAGATCCGGAAGCGGTCCAGGGCCGGTGATCCGTCCTTGAATCGGGCCTGCCTCCCGACAACTCACCGGAGGCAGGCCGCACGGCCGGCCGCCGCACCGGCTCTAGGCGAGCCAGAGCCCGCTGCGCCGGTGACGGGCGGGTGGGATGTCGACGGCCTCGGCGGTATCGGGGTCGATGACGCCGTCGGGGGAGTTGACCATTCGCAGGAGCATCCCGGTCCGCCGGCGGAGCCGCTGCCGGGCCCGGCGCTCCTCCGCGGCGGCCTCACGCGCGACGCTCCCGTCCCCCTGGTGCCGGGGAAACGCGTACACCTCCACCGCGCGCCGAACCGGGCGAGGCCGGGGCCGCCGGCCCTCTCGTACGGCCTCGGAGACGTCCCGGGCGCTGTACCGGAGGTCATGGAGGGCCACGGCATGCCAAGGCTGCCCCTTGAGCATGTCGGCGCGGAAGCTTCTTCGTCCGCGGGAAGGGTGATGGGCGGTGCGTGTCACGGCAACTCCATGGGCAGCGACAGCGACCACCAGAAATCCTGGCGGGCTACCTGAAGCCCCGGGGCCCTCTCGCACGCGCGTTCCACACACCGGCACGGCATCCGAGGTTCGGGGTGCGGGGGTGTTGAATGCGGCTGCTCCAGGCGGCAGCTGATCCTGTGCGCAACGGCGCCGTGTTGATGCCCTGTTGATGAGCCGTTGGTGCGCGTGAATACCGTGATCACGAGGCGTTCGGAGACCGCTCCGGGCGCACGATGGCATTGACTCAACAGGGGGCACCTTCCGTATGTCCAAGACCTTCGCCACACGCGCCGCCGTGGCCGCCGGCAGCCTCGCCCTGGCCGCCACCGGAGTCCTCACGGGCGCGGGCGCGGCCTCCGCCGGCAGCAGCGGGCAGCAGATCTCCTACACGGACCACTACTCGCGTGGTTACCGGCATTCGATCGAGATCTACGGCTTCAACCAGAACGGCGAGGAGAGCCTCGGCTGCTTCAACATCAACTCGGGCGGCACCACCAACATCTCCGGCTGGTGGTGGCGGGGCGACGTCACGATCAAGGCGTACAACAGCTACAACTGCCAGAACGGCTACCAGTGGGGGGAGCACTTCTCCGTCCCGTACTCCCAGAGCGGCGACTGGCACCCCATCACCGGTTACTGAGGCAGGTGCGGCCTGACCACGGGGGACGTGGGTCAAGCCTGATCTGCGGGTAGGGAAGCGCGAACTCGCACCATACGGTCCTGCCGGGACCGCGCCGGTCCACCCCAGCTCGTCACAGAGCGCCGCCACGAGAAGCAACCCGCGCCCGCCCTCTGCCCTCGACCTGAGGACAGAGGGCGGGCTTCGGCATTCCTCCGGCCCCGCGGGTCAGTTCGGCCAGGTGATGGTCCGGGTGTCCGGGGTGACGGTGATTCGGAAGCGGTCGAGGTCGGGTGCACCGTCCCGTCGCCAGCGGTCCACGTGGTCCTCGATCCCGTCCCACAGGCGGTCCGGTCCGCCCTGGCGGACGATCCAGCGGCCGCCGTCGCGGTGCAGGACGACCCACGACCCGGCACCGACGTCGAGGATCACGTCGTCCGGCTCGCCGCCATCGCTGGAGATCCGGACGCGCTGAGCGCGAGGCGCGGCGAGCTGGGCGACGAACCGGGCGGTCCAGTCGTCCAGGGCGTCGGGGCCGAGGGCGGTTTCGCGTTCGTCACCGCTGGCGAGGTCGGGGAGCACCCCCAGGGGCGGCGGAAGGTGGGGGCGGGCCAGCATGAAGGAGACCTGACCGCCGAGAAGCCGGCCGTGGGCGGCGCCGTCGTCGTCGACGGTGAGCCGGGCGAGTTCGGAGGAGTACATCCATCCGCACACCGTGGCGAGGATCTGACCGCCGGGCCTGGTCTGCGCGAGCCAAGCCGGTGGGACGTCCAGGATTCCGCAGGTGGTCACGATGCGGTCGTACGGGCCGCCCTCCGGGACCCCGGCGAGACCGTCCCCGACGATCAGGTGGGGCACGTGCCCGGTGGTGCCGAGGGCGATCCGGGCCCGGGTGGACACCTCCTCGTCGACCTCGACCGAGGTGACGAGGTCGTCGCCGAGGCGGTGGCACAGGAGAGCGGTCGAGTAGCCCGCGCCTGTGCCGATTTCCAGGACTCGCATCCCGTCGTCCACGCGGAGCTCTTCGAGCATCCGGACGACCAGGCCGGGCATGGTGCTGGAGCTGGTCGGGGCCCGGAGGATCCGGCCCTGGATGTCGCCGGGGGCGATGGCTCCGGCGATCTGGGTCACTAGCGAGTCGTCGGCGTACGCGGCCGGGAGCCAAGCGGGGTCCTCGGGCATCACCGGCTCCCAGCCGGTGGGACCGCCGCCGTCCACCCGCCGGAAGTAGCCACCGCGAAGGAACTCGTGGCGGGGTGTGTCGAGCACGGCCTGGCGCCACTGGGGTGAGCGGAGGTGGCCGTCGACGGCGAGCCGGTCGGCCAGGTCCTGGCGAAGGGTCTTGTCGTCGCTCACGCGGTCTTCCGTTCCAGGAGGTCGCCCATGGCCGCGACCATGGGCAGCCCGGTTTCCGGCTCCATCCAGGCCCATTGCCCGGACGGGTTGCATTCGAGGAACCACCATCCCTCCGTACCGTCCACAGCGAAGTCGAAAGCACCGAAGACCAGCCCGAAGTGGTCCAGGTACCGGTGAAGGGCATCGACGATTCCGGGCGGCGGCTCTACCACGGTGTACGTGATCCGGTCGTAGTCCGTACGCCAGTCCAACAGCCCTGAGTCGATCCGTACGCTGAACACCTGCTGCCCGATGACGGTCACACGGACGTCGGCGACCTTGTCGACGCGGTGCTGGAATAGGTGCGCGGTGCCGGCCACCCGTTCGTCGATCTCGCCCACGGTGACCTCGCCGACCTCGACCGTGCAGGACACACCGCCGATCTGGTAGAGGGGCGTGGACAGCGGTTTGTAGGTGACCGGTCCGTGGGCCTGGATGAACGTGCGGGCGGTGTCGGGCTCCGAGGTGACGAGGGTCGGCGGGATCCGGAAGCCGCACTGAGCCGCGGCAGCGAGACCGGAGGGCTTGAACTCCGCGTCCCCGATGCGGTGGGGGTGATTGACGTACAGACAACCGGGGAGCGAGGCGAGGACGCCCCCGAGACCGTAGCGGGCCTGGGTGACGGCGAAACGGGCATCCTGCTCGTCGAGGTGGGCGAAGGTGAAGCCTGACGGGCGCCGGTAGTACAGCGACCGGACGTGGGAGAGGTCGGCGGTCCGAGTGAGGGTGGACAGCGTTCCTTCGATGCCGTGAGGCGTGAGAGTGGCCGCGAACGACAAGGTGGCCGGGAAGTCCCCGGAGTCGAGCCGCACGACCGGGACGCCCCGGTCGTGCAGCTCGCCGATCACCAGGTCGGCCGTGGGGTCGTCGATCATGGTGACGACCAGTACCGGGCGGACTGCGCTCACTGATCGGAGTCGTTCCCGGTGTCGCTGTCCCCGCCACCGGAGCCACCGCCGCTGGACCCGTCGGACGGGTTGCCGGTGTTGGTCCCCGGGTTGGTGCCGGTACTGGTTCCGTGCTTCGCCATCTCCATGACCTGGCCCGCCAGGTCGAAGTAGCGGGCGGTCTGGGTGTCCGGGTCGAGCTCGGCCCTCGACCAGGACGGCGCCATGGCCGGGTACGGGTCATGCGCTGAACGCCCCAGGGCGCGGCGGTGGCGTGTCCCATGGGCAGGGGAGTCCCGGTCGGAAGCCGGTCCATGTGGTGGAACAAGGGGTCCTCCAAGGTGGTTGGGTCAGTGCTCGACTGGCAGCAGCGCGGCCTGGATGTTGTCGGCCGAGGTCGTCCACTCGATGCCGCTCGTGGGCCGGATGTGCGCGACGCGGACCACTCGGCCGCCGTTGTGCAGCTCATGAGTCACGGCCGTCAGCTCTCCTTCGCCCTTGCTGGCGATGTCGCGGACTCGCGTGTGGAGCAAGGGATGTTGCTCGTACCCGTCGCGACCGACCGCGTTCACGTCTTCGCCTCGCGCAGCTGCTCCTCGACCTCGGCCCGCCGCATGAACTTCACCCAGCCGGCAGCCGCACGCATGCGGAGCGCCCGGCTCGGCGCACCGGGCGCCGGTTCGGGGGCGGTGTACGTCCGCCCGCTGGAACCCGGTGTACGGCGGGGTAGTTCGGGGGTGGTCATTCGGTCGCTCCTCTCGTAGGGCCTTCGGACGTCAACATCCGTGACCCGTACGGGTGCTGGTCGTTTCCGCGTCATGAACGTACGGTCGGCGCGGAAGCGATAGGACTGACCGGCAGTACGTGTTGAGGGACGGAGCACTCTCGGGAGCTGACATGGTGAAGCCGCCCGTACGGGGACGTGCGGTTGCTGGAGCCGTCGCGGGGTTCGTGCTGCGTGTGGCGAGGGAGAGCGTTCCGCGCACGCAGGTATCCATGGCGGAGGCACTGGGGGTGGATCTGGGCACCATGCAGGGCTGGGAGTCGGGCCGTAGGCCGCTCGCGAACATGAAGGCCGGAGGACTGCTGAATCTGCGTCGTCGGCTGGGCGCGCTGGGCGCGGATCCCGGGGTGGTGGGGCTGTTGGATGCGGCGATGGACGCGGACCAGATCATCGGCGCCGCGCTGGAGCCTCCGGATGACATCGGGTTGCACCCACTCGCATCCTGGGTGCATACCCGGGATACCGCCCACATGCTGGCCTGGGCACTGACCGGAGTGGCACCCCCGGCGCTGGCCGGACGCATTCCGGCTCCCCGGAGAGGACCTGTTGCGACTGCCCCGTTGCTGGGAGCGGCTGACCAGGCGCTGTTCTTCGACCACCTGCGGCGGACTGCCGAGGTCGCGCGGAGGCCTGGGGGCGGCATGCTGTTGCACCGCCAGGCCCTCTACCTAGCCTCGTATGACCGGGGGCCGGAAGCCGTCGCGTGGACGGCACACGCCCTGCACGCCCGGCGGGGAGTTGTCGCACGCCGGGGATGGTCGGAACACTGGGCTGAAGCGCGATCGACTGCAACGGCGCTGGCGCGGTTGGGAGATCCACAACCACTCCTGGACTTCATCGAGCGTTCCCTCGCCGGTGACGACACGGCTGAGGCCGCGAACCTCAACTACTGGGCGTACTGGCTGGGTGGCGTACGACTTCCTCAGTCCGATGACCGGTTCATGCAGGACCGAGAACTGACTGGCTGGGACCCTGTCACGCTCTTACGCGGACTTACGCACGGGATGCACCACGCCCCGGGATACGTCGATCTGTACGCACACACTCTGTGGTCCTTGCTGACCGCCCACCCGTGGCTGCCCCAGGCGTCACCGCGGCTGGCACGCGACCTGTTGCAGCGCACTAGCCGGCTGTTGGACGAGGGTGTCGCTTCCGAAAGAGCTCGTCACGAACTTGGCACTGTGCATTACGTTTTGCGTGATCGCACCTGAGAACCGGAGGTCACCACATGGCAGACGAGACGGCGAACGCCCAGGGCACGGCCGGGTTCATCTTCGAGATGGGCGTGCTCAAGAACGCCAAGCGGACCGGATGGTGGTTCACCGGTAACAACAACCCTGAGTCGATCGCCGAGCACTCGTTCCGCGTGGGAATCGTCGGTGCCGTCCTGGCCATGATGGAGGGGGTTGACCCCGCCAAGGTCGCCTTGATGTGCCTGTTCCACGACACGCAGGAAACCCGGATCGGGGACATTCCGCACATCGGCCGGCGCTACATCGACGCTGCTACGAACCAGACGGTCACCGCGGATCAGGTGTCCGCCGCGCACCCGGCGGTGAAAGCTGGGGTCCAGCGCGTCGTGGAGGAGTACGAGGCCAACGACACGCCCGAGGCGATCGTGGCCAAGGATGCGGACAAGCTGGAGTGCCTCGTGCAGGCCGTGGAGTACCGGGCCCAGGGCAACACGCTGGTTCAGGACTGGATCGACACCTCCCTGAACAGCCTCAAGACGGCGTCCGCGCAGGCTCTCGCCGAGGCCGCGCTCACCATGTCACCGCTGGAATGGCGGAAGACCTTCCTGAGCTGACTCGCGTCCCGAGCGGGGTTCTGGGGTGATCCGGCTTTGGGGGTGCGGGTGCGGCCGCCCTCTTTCCGAGTGTGGCGTCCTCCACCACCGCGTCAAGGGCGCTCCTTCTTCGCGTCGGCTTCGCCGATTTCGCTGCGCTCCACCCTTGACCCGGCGGCGGAGGCCGCCTTTTCACACTCGGAGGGCGGCCGGGGGCGTGGCCTACGCGGACTGTCCGGGCAGTGGCCGCCCGCCGCTTGCGGCTGTCGGCCGGTGGGTGGGGGCTTGGTTTGTGGCGGGGGTGGGTGGGTGCAGTTCGGTGGGTTGGGGGTGCGCGGTTGTTGAATGGGGCAGCCGGGCTCGGCTTAGCGGGTTGCGGTGGTGGGTTGGTCGGGCTTCAGGCCCCGCTGGTCTGTGTTGGTGGGTGGTCGGTGGTGCTGGCGGAGGTTTCCTGCAGTAACTCGGGGCGGGGAGGGTGATTCACCCCTTTTAAGGGGGTGTTCGTAGCCTGCTTCTCGGAGAAATGCAGGGTTATCCACGCCCTCCACCCGCCGGGAGTGACAAGCGGGGCCTGAAGCCCCACCCCGAACAACCTTCGGCCGCTAAGCGCAGCCCAGTTGCCCCATTCAACAACCGCGCACCCCGAACCCGCCGACGGGGACCCACCCACCCCTGCCGCGAACCAAGCCCCCACCCACCGGCCGGCCAGGCGCTCTCCCGTCCCGGATACTGCCCGGGCCCCGGCGTGGACTCCGCCCCCCGGACCGCCCTCCGAGAGTGTTTTCGCTCCTGGAGGCGGTGGGTCAAGGGTGGCCGAAGGCCATCGCGCAGCGACGCGACGAAGGAGCGCCCTTGACGCACCGCCGGAAGGAGCGACTCTCGGAAAGAGGGCGGTCCCACCAGAAGCCCGCGCACCCGGCCCACCCCCTCGCCCGTCTGCCGCCGGACCCGCGCCGGACCCGCGCCGGACCCGCGCCGGACCCGCGCCGGACCCGCCGTAGACTCCGGTCGATTCTCATTCGATCCGGCCAGGGGGGCCGGATCTTGTCCTTTGGGGGGACCTCTTGCGCTTGCGCGCGCTCACCCGTACCGGCTTCGCCGTCGCCCTCGTCGGTGCGGCTTTCGCCACCACCGCCGTCGTTCCGGCCGCTCAGGCCGCCACCGGCAATCTGCGGATCGCCAAGGTCGTCGTCAACGGCGGCAAGGACATCGTCCTGACCACCGCCGCGAAGAAGGTGACCGTCACGGCCACCCTCTCCGAGGACTCCGCCCTCACCGAAGTCTGGCTCGACCTGGAGAACCGGGTCGGCGACCAGGTGAGTTTCTACGCCTCTCGACGCGCCACCTGCACCGGTTCCGGCACCGTCAAGACCTGCACCACCGCCCTCACCCTCGACCCGCGCTCCGACCTGATCCACAACGCGCTCGCCGGGCCCAACAACTGGAAGGTCTGGGTCCAGGCCGACTCCCGGGACGGCGACTTCGCGAGCGGCTCCTACCCCTCCGTGGGCGTGCGCCGGGCCACCGCGCTCAGCGGTGACGCCGGCCCCGAGCCCGTCCGCAAGGGTGTGACGCTCACCGTCACCGGCCGGCTCACGGCGGCGAACTGGAACTCCAATTCCTGGACCGGGCTGTCCGGCAAGGCTGTGGAGCTGCAGTACTGCAAGGCCTCTTGCAGCGCGTACACCACGGTGAAGACGGTGACCTCGAACTCGACCGGCAACCTCCGCACCACCGTCAAGGCCGCCGCCGACGGTTACTGGCGCTGGCGGTACGTGGCCCCGCACTGGGCCGCGTCCTCGCTCTCCGCCGCTGACTACGTCGACGTGCGGTAGCCGCTACGCCGGGAACCTCCTGCTCACCCACCGCCACGTGACCTCGAGCAGTAGTCCGCCCGCCGCCGCGATGAGGACCGCCGCCCACGGCATCGTCGTGCCCACCAGCTTCAGGGCGAAGAAGTCCTGGAGCCAGGGCACGACGAGGACCAGGAGGAAGGCGCCTCCCATCGTGGCGACGAGGGTGAGGCGCCACCAGGTGTACGGGCGGGCGATGATCGCCAGGACCCACATGGAGACCAGGAAGAGGGTCAGGGTGGCGGCGCTCGTCTCGGCCTCCAGGGCGCCTTCGCCGCTGTAGTGGTGGCGGGCCAGGAGGTACGTCGTGAAGGTGGCCGCCGCCGCGATGACGCCGCCGGGGATCGCGTACCGCATCACCCGCCGTACGAAGTTCGGCTTCGCGCGTTCCTTGTTGGGGGCGAGGGCGAGGAAGAAGGCCGGGATTCCGATCGTCAGGGTGGACAGCAGGGTCAGGTGGCGGGGGAGGAAGGGGTACTCGACCTGCGAGCAGACCACCAGAACTGCCAGGAGGACCGAGTAGACCGTCTTCGTGAGGAAGAGCGTTGCCACTCGCGTGATGTTGCCGATGACCCGGCGGCCCTCCGCCACCACGGACGGGAGCGTCGCGAAGCTGTTGTTCAGCAGGACGATCTGGGCGACCGCCCTCGTCGCCTCCGAGCCCGAGCCCATCGAGACGCCGATGTCGGCGTCCTTGAGGGCCAGCACGTCGTTCACGCCGTCGCCCGTCATCGCGACGGTGTGCCCGTGGGACTGGAGCGCCGCGACCATGTCCCGCTTCTGCTGCGGCGTGACCCGGCCGAAGACGGCGTTCTCGTCGAGGACCTTCGCCATCTCCTCCCGGTCGGTGGGCAGGTGGCGCGCGTCGACGGTGTGCTCGGCGCCGGGCATGGCGAGCTTTCCGGCGACAGCGCCGACCGAGACCGCGTTGTCGCCGGAGATGACCTTCGTGGCGACGTTCTGGTCGGCGAAGTAGGCGAGCGTGTCGGCGGCGTCCGGACGCAGTCGCTGTTCCAGGACGACCAGGGCCGTCGGGCGGGCGTCGGTCGCGACCTCCGGGGAGTCGAGCTCGTGTGCCGTACGGGCGAGGAGCAGGACCCGTAGTCCCTGTTCGTTGAGGTGGTCGATCTCGGCGAGGACGGGGTCCCCGGCCTTGAGGAGGACGTCGGGGGCGCCGAGCAGCCAGGTCGAGTTCTCGCCGTCGCCCTCGCTGAAGGCGGCCCCGCTGTACTTGCGGGCCGAGGAGAACGGCAGCGCTTCCGTGCAGCGCCACTCCACCGTGTCCGGGTAGGCGTCGATGATGGCCTGCAGGGAGGCGTTGGGGCGCGGGTCCGATTCTCCGAGGGCGCCGAGGACCTTCCGTACGTACGTCTCGTCGCCGCCGTTGAGGGGACGGAGCTCGGTGACGTCCATGCCGCCCTCGGTGAGCGTGCCCGTCTTGTCCAGGCACACGACGTCGACGCGGGCGAGGCCTTCGATCGCGGGCAGCTCCTGGACGAGGCACTGCTTGCGGCCGAGTCGTACGACTCCGATCGCGAACGCGACCGAGGTGAGCAGGACGAGCCCCTCGGGGATCATCGGGACGATGCCGCCGACCGTACGGGCGACCGCGTCCTTGAAGTTGTTGTCCTTGACGACGAGCTGGCTGATGACGAGCCCGATCGCGGTCGGGATCATCATCCACGTCACGTACTTGAGGATCGTGGAGATGCCCGTCCGCAGTTCGGAGTGGACGAGCGTGAAGCGGGAGGCCTCCTCGGCGAGCTGCGCCGCGTAGGCCTCGCGGCCGACTTTGGTGGCGGTGAACGCGCCGCCGCCGGCGACCACGAACGAGCCCGACATCATCCGGTCGCCGGGCTTCTTGACCACCGGGTCGGCCTCGCCCGTGAGCAGCGACTCGTCGATCTCCAGGCTGTCGGCCTCGGCGACCTCGCCGTCGACGACGACCTTGTCACCGGGGCCGAGCTCGATGAGGTCGCCGAGGACGATCTCGGAGGTGGAGAGTTCGGCGGCCAAGCCGTCGCGCCGCACGGTCGGTTTCGCCTCGCCGATGACGGCGAGTCCGTCGAGCGTCTTCTTGGCGCGCAGTTCCTGGATGATGCCGATGCCGGTGTTGGCGATGATCACGAAGCCGAAGAGGCTGTCCTGGATCGGCGCGACGATGAGCATGATCGCCCACAGCACGCCGATGATCGCGTTGAAGCGGGTGAAGACGTTGGCGCGGACGATGTCCGTGGTCGAGCGGGAGCTCCGTACGGGGACGTCGTTGACCTCGCCGCGCGCGACGCGTTCGGCGACCTCGGCGGAGGTGAGTCCGGCGGGACGGTGGACAACGGGCGGCCCCACCGCCTCGGCTCTGCTGCCGTCCGTGTCGATCTTCGCCCGCTGAGTCATGTTTTCGACGGTACGACCGGAATCGACCGTTCACCTGCCGAGCAGGGCGAAGATCCGACCGGGGGAGGAGGTGAATCGTCCCCCGGTGCCATGCCGGGTGCTATGCCTCGGGGCCCTGGGTGGACTCCGTCGCCTCGGCAGCGGCCTCCGCCGCCCGTGCGGCCTCGTGCCGCTTGATCGCCGCGTCCCGCTTCCGTACGTACCAGATGCCGATCAGGCCGAGTCCGGCGCCGGCCAGGCAGGTCCACACCCACCAGGTCATGTCCCGGTCGTCGAACCAGCCGTAGAAGGGGACCTGGACGAGGAAGAGGACGAACCACAGGATCGTTCCGCCGGTGATGGTGGCGACGACGGGCCCTTCGAGGGGCTCGGGTGCCTCGTGCTTCGGTGTCCACTTCGCCATGGGGGTCAGTCTAGGTGGCGGGAAAACGTATCTACGCGCGGAGATAGACGCTCGCTCGTTCATGTGTTCATACTGAAACGGTTTGCCTCTGGCGGGTTTCCTTCGTACGAACACACAACGACGTCCACAACGACGTGGCGTGCGTACGAGCGTGCGGACCGCCAACCGGACGTCTTCCCGATGAGGAACCCCATGAGCACCACGGCCACCGCCAAGGCCATGCCCCCCGAGCCTTCCGCTCCCCAGGAGCCGACCTCGGGTCTCGACCGCCACTTCAAGATCTCGGAGCGCGGCTCGACCGTCGCCCGCGAGGTCCGCGGCGGCTTCGCCACCTTCTTCGCGATGGCCTACATCATCGTGCTGAACCCGATCATCCTCGGCAGCGCCAAGGACATGTACGGGCACCAGCTCGACAGCGGCCAGCTCGTCACCGCCACCGTCCTCACGGCCGCGTTCTCGACGCTCCTCATGGGTGTCATCGGCAACGTCCCGATCGCCCTCGCGGCCGGCCTCGGCGTCAACACGGTCGTGGCGCTCCAGCTCGCGCCGAAGATGTCCTGGCCGGACGCCATGGGCATGGTCGTCCTCGCCGGTGTCGTCGTGATGCTGCTCGTCGCGACCGGTCTGCGCGAGCGCGTGATGAACGCGGTCCCGGTCGGCCTGCGCAAGGGCATCGCGATCGGTATCGGCCTCTTCATCATGCTCATCGGCCTCGTCGACTCGGGCTTCGTCTCCCGTATCCCCGACGCCGCGCACACCACCGTCCCGCTCCAGCTGGGCGGCGACGGTCACCTCACCGGCTGGCCGGTCCTGGTCTTCATCCTGGGCACGCTCCTCACCCTCGCCCTGATCATCCGCAAGGTGCCGGGCGCGATCCTCATCTCCATCGTCGTCATGACGATCGTGGCGATGGTGATCAACGCGGTCGCGACCGTCCCGTCCTGGGGTCTGACCACCCCGGAGTGGCCGGGCAACCCGGTCTCCTCGCCCGACTTCGGTCTGGTCGGCGAGGTCAGTCTCTTCGGCGGCTTCGGGAAGGTCGGTCTGCTGACCGGCGTCCTCTTCGTCTTCACCGTGCTGCTGTCCTGCTTCTTCGACGCCATGGGCACGATCCTCGGCGTCGGCGACGAGGCCAAGCTGATCGACAGGGACGGCAACTTCCCCGGTATCAACAAGGTCCTGCTCGTGGACGGCCTGGCCGTCGCCTCCGGCGGCGCGACCTCCTCCTCGGCCACCACCTGCTTCGTGGAGTCCACGGCGGGCGTCGGCGAGGGTGCGCGCACGGGTCTCGCCTCGGTCGTGACCGGCGGTCTGTTCTCGGTGGCGCTGTTCCTCACGCCGCTGGCCACGATGGTGCCGTCCCAGGCGGCCACGCCGGCGCTGCTTGCGGTCGGCTTCCTGATCCTGGCCGGTTCGGTCAAGGACATCGACTGGAGCGACTTCACCATCGCGGTGCCGGCGTTCCTGGCCATGGTGATGATGCCGTTCACGTACTCGATCACGAACGGCATCGGCATCGGCTTCATCGCGTTCAGCGTGCTGCGACTGGCGACCGGCCGGGGCCGTGAGGTCCCGGTGGCCATGTACATCGTTTCGGCGGTCTTCGTCTTCTACTACGCGATGCCGGCGCTCGGCCTCACGTGATCACGAGGGGCGTCGGCCGTCGTGACGGCCGCCGCCCCGGCCGCCGCTCCGCCGGCCGCCCCGGGGAGCGGCTCCGCTCCGTAGAACTTCTCCGTCTCGTCGACGGCGGTCTTGAACCGCTCGTCGAAATCCTCGCGAATGAGCGTCCGGGCCACGTAGTCCTGGACGCTCATTCCTCTTTTCGCGGCGTGACTCCTGAGCCGGTCGAGCAGCTCACCGTCGATGCGCAGGCTGAGCACTGTCGATCCCATGTCGTTCAGGGTCGGGGCTGCCCGGGCCTCTTTGCGTCACTTTCCGGATCCGACTCACTCGTTTGGGTGATACATGGATGCCGAAGCGTGATCTGTGTGCATCCGGTTCACGCATGGGTGCAGCCGTACGGGTGTGATCCACGCGACGTCGGGGCGCTCCCGTTGGTATTTAGACAGAGTAATGAGTTAGGCTAACAAACATGCCAGATCTGTCCCACGGCACCGCCGACGACGCCGCGGCCGTGAACGCGCTCCGCTCCTCCGTCATGCGACTGGGCCGACGCCTCAAGCACCAGCGCGTCGACGAGTCGCTGAGCCCCACCGAGATGTCGGTGCTCGGCACCCTCGCGCTCTGCGGCTCCGCCACGCCCGGCGAGCTGGCCCGCAAGGAGCACGTCCAGCCGCCGTCGATGACCCGCATCGTCGCGCTGCTCGAAGCCAAGGGACTGGTCCGGCTGGAGCCGCACCCCGACGACCGCCGGCAGAAGGTGGTCAGCCAGACCGAGCAGGCCGAAGCCATGCTCGAAGAATCCCGCCGCAAGCGGAACGCCTGGCTGGCCACCCTCGCCGAAGGCCTGGACGAGGACGAATGGGCCAAGCTGCGCGCCGCCGCCCCGGTCCTGGAGAAGCTCGCCCACCTGTAGTCCATGCGCCAAGGAGGCGACGCACTTTGAGCACGGGACCCGGAGCAGACTCCGCACCCGTCCATAAACCCACCCTCGACACCCGTGGGCGGAGGGAAACCTTCTCCTCGCTCAGGATCCGTAACTACCGGCTGTTCTTCACCGGCGCGATCGTCTCCAACACCGGTACGTGGATGGCTCGGATCACCCAGGACTGGCTGGTCCTGAGCCTCACCGGCTCGGCCGCCGCCGTCGGCATCACGACGGCACTGCAGTTCCTGCCGATGCTGCTCTTCGGGCTCTACGGCGGTGTCATCGCCGACCGCTACCCGAAGCGGCTCCTGCTCCTGTTCAGCCAGGCGGCCCTCGGCCTCTGCGGCCTCGCACTCGCCGTCCTCACCCTCTCCGGCTCCATCCAGGTCTGGCACGTCTACCTGATCGCCTTCCTCCTCGGCATGGTGACGGTCGTCGACAACCCGGCCCGGCAGGCCTACGTCGCCGAGATGGTCGGCCCCGACCAGCTCCGCAACGCCGTCTCCCTCAACTCGGCGAACTTCCAGTCCGCGCGGCTCATCGGCCCCGCCGTCGCCGGTGTCCTCATCGCCGGAGTCGGCAGCGGCTGGGCCTTCCTCCTCAACGGCCTCTCCTTCCTCGCGCCCCTCGTGAGCCTCCTGCTCATGCGGACGAGCGAACTCCACAAGGTGGAACGCGCCCCGCGCGGAAAGGGCCAGCTGCGAGAGGGCCTGCGGTACGTGGCCGCACGGCCGGACCTGATCTGGCCGATCGTCCTCGTCGGCTTCATCGGCACCTTCGGGTTCAACTTCCCGATCTGGCTCACCGCCTTCTCCGGCGACGTCTTCCACGTCGGCGCCGGCGCGTACGGCTTCCTCAACACCCTCATGGCGGCAGGCTCCCTGGTCGGCGCCCTCGCGGCGGCCCGACGCGGCTCGACCCGGCTGCGGATGCTGGTGATCGCGGCGGGAGTCTTCGGCGTCCTGGAGATCGCGGCGGCCCTGTCACCGACGTTCTGGCTGTTCGCGCTGCTGCTCGTCCCGATCGGCATGATCGGCCTCACGGTCAACATCGCCGCGAACTCGGCCGTGCAGATGGCGACGGACCCGGCCATGCGGGGCCGGGTGATGAGCCTCTACATGATGGTCTTCGCCGGCGGTACGCCGATCGGCGCGCCGCTCCTCGGCTGGGTCACCGACACGTACGGCGCCCGCATCGGCTTCGCGACGGGCGGCGTGATCTCCCTGGCGGCGGCGGTCCTCGTGGGCCTGGTCCTGGCCCGGGTCGGCGGCCTGAAGGTCGCCTGGGCCTGGCGGCACGGGCACCCGCAGGTACGGTTCGTGGCGCGGGAACGGCTGGCGACAGCGGCGTAACGATGCTCGTACGCATCCGGGGGCGGGCTCTTCCGAAGAGCCCGCCCCCGGATGCGTACCCGGGTCTCAGACCCGCTGCTCCAGGACCTGCCCCGGCCAGTCGCCGACCTCGAACGGTTCGGTCGGGGTGAAGCCCTGGCCCTCGTAGTACGCGACGAGCCGGCCCTCGCTGCCCGCGAAGCAGTCCACCCGCAGCAGCGACACCCCCTGCCGCCGCGTCTCCTCCGCCGCGTGGGCGAGCAGCGCCGCGCCCACCCCCTGGCCGTGGAACCGCGCGTCGGTCGCGAGCAGCCGTACGTACACCTCGGGCTCGTCCGCCGGCTCGATGTACTGCCCGGGGTGCGGCGTCAGCGTCATCGTCCCCGCCGGTACGCCGTCGATCTCGGCGATCCACGGATCACCCGCGGCCATGGTGTCCTCGACCTGCTTCACGGCCTTGGGGCGCCCGGAGAACGACTCGGTGCCCCACTGGGCGGTGATCCCCTTGCCGTTGAGCCACACCACGGCACTGTCCAACACGCTGAGTATGGCGGGGAGATCCTCGGCCCCGCCCTTCCTGATGGCGATCTTCATCCCGCCGAGGGTAGTCGGCGGAAGGAGTCGCACAACCCTTCGACGAGGTGGGGAGTCGTAAGGGGCGTATCCATGAAGTTGGGGAGGGAATACACCTTGCGTACTGCTTTGTCGCGCCGTGTCTCGATGTCGGTGGGGGTCGTCCTGGCAGTGGCCGCCGCGGGGCCGCTCGTCGCACCGGCGGCCACGGCCGCCCCCGCGCCGACGGCGGCGGTGGCACCGGCCGCCGAGACCGCCACCGCGCCGATCAAGGTTCCGTTCCTGGCGTCGGGCGGAGAGCTGGTCGGTGCGGGGAAGACCGGATTCCTCACCCGGGACGCGGACCGCGTCGTGCGCTGGACCCGGTATGCGGACGGGGTCTCCAAGGTCATCGGAGAGGGCGCCACGGTCCACGGTTCCGCCTCGGACTCCGTGGCGGTCTCGTGGCCCAAGCTGCAGCGGTACGGCACCGAGAAGGCGATGGTGTACGACATGGCCACCGGCGCCGCCCCCGTCACCTTCAACGGTTTCAGCGGGTATGTCACGGGCGCGGTGGGGGCCGCCCTCTTCGACGACGGGTGGGCAGCTCATCCGGTGCTCAGCACCCAGGTGGGAAGCGTCCGGACCTTCAACCACGTGGTCGGAATGACCGAGGGCAGCGAGAGCCAGTTCTCGGTCGCGGACAGCCTGCCGGGCACCGCCCTCGGGTACTACCAGGGCACGCAACCCGTGACGCCGCGGAAGCTGGTCGTCGTCGACATCGCCGGTGCTCGTGTCACCGACACGTACACAGTGGGCGAAGGGGCGACGTTCGCCGGAGGCGCCTCGATCTCGGCGGACCGTGTCGACTGGGCTGAGTCCGTGGACGGGAAGACCGTCCTCGCGTCGGCGAAGCGCGGCTCGGCCGAGGTCACACGCGTGCCACTCACAGGAGACGGTCCGGTCTCCTTCCAGGGCTCCCTGGGCGGCGGCTGGTTCGTGCTCGGCGAGAAGGGGGACAGCCCCGCGACGGGAGGGATCGTGGCCCGTTCCCTGACGGACGGGACCTCCTTCAAGCTCCTCGACCATGCCGAGAGCGTCATGAAGGCGGCCGACGGCACCCTGCTCGCCATCGGAACCACCGCCGACCGCGGTACGGGCGTGTACCGGCTCGCCGTCAAGGACGGGAAGCCGTCCGCCGAGCTGATCGCCGCCACCGGCGAGCCGCCCGCCCCCACCACCCCGATCACCTACACCGGCCACGCCGTCCCGGCCGTCCTCAACCTCGACGGCGTCGCCAAGACCCGGATGAGCTGGAAGTTCTCCACCACCAGGGCGGATCTCTCGATCGAGCTCCGGTACAAGAAGTCGTGGCCGCCCTTCCGCACGACCGTCCGCCCCCGCACCTCCGGCACCGGGGTCTTCCCCGACGGATCGATCGGCATCGACTGGGCCGGGGAGAGGGGGTGGAACCCGACCTCCATGGAGGCCGCTCCCAACGGGGCGTACGAGTGGACGGTGACGGCCAGGCCCTGGAACGGCATGCCGTCCGTCACGGCCACCGGCACGTTCGAGGTGACCCGCACACCCAACCTGCACGACTACGAGGACAACGGTTCGCCCGACCTGTTCGCGCGCCGGACGGACGGGGACCTCGATGCGATCGACACGCGCTGGGACGACGCCACGGGACGGCTCGTCGCAGGCACGACCCGAGGCTCGGTGGTGTACCCCGGGGACTGGAACGCCTACGACCGGGTCGAGGCCGTCGGCGACATCGCGGGTTCCACGGCCTTCGACGCCGTCACCCGGAGCAAGGCCGGCGTGCTGTGGCTGCACGTCGGTGACCCGTCGGTCAGCAAGGGGCCCGTGAAGGTGGGCGGCGGTTGGGACACGTACACCCAGTTCACCGGCGGCAGCGATCTGACCGGTGACGGCCGGGCGGACCTGGTCGCGGTGGACAAGGTCGGGGACCTGTACCTGTACAAGGCGACCGGCTCGGTCACGGCTCCGTACGCCCCGCGGGTGAAGACCGGCTGGGGCTGGGGGATCTACCACCAGATCACGGCCGTGGGCAACGTGGCCGGGGGTCCCGCGGGAGACCTGGTCGCGCGTGACAACGCGGGTGTGCTCTGGCTGTACCTCGGCAAGGGGGACGGCACGTACGCGTCCCGCGTCAAGATCGGGCCCGGCTGGAACGAGTACACCGATCTGGTCGGTATCGGCGACGCGAACAAGGACGGCCGCCCCGACCTCTACGTCCGCACGACGGGGACGGGCAAGTCCTACTTCTACGCGGGTACGGGGAGCTGGCGGGCGCCCTTCGCGCCGCGGGCGGCCACCCAGGTCGCGGCCAACGACACCTGGGCGACGTACAACCAGGTCTTCTGACCTGACGTCAGTCGTACAACCTTTCGGTGGGGTCGAGAGTCGATACGGGCAGATCCATAGGCTTGGGGAGGAATGCGCCTTGCGTACTGCTTTGTATCTGTCCCGTCATCGGCTCTCGGTGGCGGTGGGGGTCGTCATCGCGGCCCTGGCCGCCGCCCCGCTCACCGCCCCGGCGGCGTCGGCCGCGCCCGTTCCGGCCGCCGCCCCGGCGCAGCCGACCGCGGCCACCGCGCCGGTCCCGGTGCCGTTCCTGGCCTCGGGCGGCTGGCTCACCGGCGCGGGAGCCACCGGCTTCCTGTCCACGGACCCCTCCGGTACGAGCCGCTGGACCCGGTACGCGGACGGGGTCTCGACGGTCGTCGGAGGAGGCGACTACGAATTCGCCACCGGCTCGGCCTCGGACGTCGTGGCGATCGGGAAGAGCATTTACCACAGCTCTGACCAGGACTGGGTGAAGCTGTACGACATGGCCGCCGGTACCGGGCCCGTCACCATCGACTTCGGGATGGACGCCGACGGCGGTCACCTGGAGAAGATGGTGGGCTCGACCGTCGTCATGAACGAGGGGGAGGGCCACCCGAGGATCGTCAGCGTGAAGGACGGCAAGGTGTCCGTCCGGTACGTGACGGGCCTGCCCGGCGGCTATTACAGCAGCCTCTCGGTGGGGGACAGCCTTCCGGACGCCGTGTTCGGCACCCACTACGCCTACGATCCCGGGGCGGGCGGCGAGCGCGAGCACATGGCAGTCGTGGACCTCGCGACCGGCCGCGTCGTCGAGACGTACACGCCCGTCCGTGGCGAAAGGGCGCCCACGGATCTGGCGCTCCTCTCGTCCAGCCGTGTCGCGTGGACGGAGCGGGCGGACGGCAAGATCGTGCTCGCGACGGCGGTCCGGGGTAAGGACGAGGTCACGCGGACGCCGCTCGGCCCCGACAGCCGGGCGAGCCTCGTCGGTGGCTCGCTGGGCGACTGGCTCGCGTTCGGAACCACGTCCGGTGACGACACGCGCCGGCACAAGTTCACGGCTCGCTCGCTGACGGACGGCACGACCGTCGAATTGCTCGACCACGCGAAGAGCGTGACGAAGGGCCCCGGCAACACCCTGCTCGCCCTGGGCGTCACCGCCGCCCACGGCAAGGGCGTCTACCGGATCGCGCTCGGCGCGGACGGCAAGCCTGCCGCCGAGCTGATCGCGTCCACCGGCGAGCCCAACGGGGGCGCCACCCCGATCTCGTACGTCGGGACCGACATCCCGGCCACCATCAACCTGGACGGCGTCGCCAAGACCCCGCTGAACTGGAAGTTCTCCACGACGAAGGCGGACCTTGTCGCCGAGCTCACGCACCGGGCCTCGTCGCGGCGCTTCCAGCAGACGCTCCGCCCCGGCACCGCCGGCACCGTGGTCCGCCCGGACGGCTCGCTCGGCATCGACTGGGCCGGGGTGGTGGGGAAGTACCCCGACGGGATCCAGGAGGCCGCTCTCGACGGCGCGTACGAGTGGACGGTGACGGCCAAGCCCTGGAACGGGATGCCGTCCGTCACCGCCACCGGCACCACCGAGGTGGTCCGGACGCCCAAGGTGCACGACTACACCGGCAACGGTTCGCCCGACCTGTTCGTCCGTCCGGCGAGCGGTTACCTCGACCGGGTCGACACCCTCTGGGACGACGACTCGGGTCGGCTCGTCCCGGCCCGCCCCGGCTGGGCCATGACGCCGTCGACCGTGAACTGGAACGCCTACGACCGGATCGAGTCCGCCGGTGACCTCGCGGGCTCGACGGCACCCGACGTCATCAGCCGCGACAAGGCCGGTGTGCTGTGGCTGCACCTGGGGAACAAGGGGGGCTTCATCGAGTATCCCGTGAGGAAGGTCGGCGGCGGCTGGGGTGTGTACGACCAGCTGGCGGGCGGTAGCGATCTGACCGGTGACGGGCGTGCCGACCTGGTCGCGGTCGACAAGGTGGGTGACCTGTACCTGTACAAGGGTGCCGGGTACGCGTCCAAGCCGTACGAGGTCCGGAAGAAGATCGGTTTCGGCTGGAACATCTACAACGAGCTGACGGCCGTGGGGAACATCGCGGGCGCGCCCGCCGGTGACCTGGTCGCCCGGGACAAGGCCGGCGTGCTGTGGCTGTACCTGGGCAACGGCGACGGCACGTACGCGCCCCGCGTCAGAATCGGCGGCGGCTGGAACGAGTACCGGGACATCGTCGGCATCGGTGACGCGAACAAGGACGGCCGTCCCGACCTGTACGTGCGGACCGCGACGAACAAGGCGTACTTCTACGCCGGTACGGGCAGCTGGCGGGCTCCGTTCGCCGCCCGTGCCGCGACTCAGGTCGGGGTCGCCGAGCCCGGAACGACGTACACCCAGGTCTTCTGACCTGGCAGCAGGCAGCAGGCAGCAGGCAGCAGGCGGCGGGCGGCAGGCAGCAGGCAGCAGGCGGCGGGCCCGGAGCGGATGACCGCTCCCGGCCCGCCGGCCTGCCAGACTTTCCCCATGAGGCTTTTCGCCGCGGTGGTGTCGCCCCCGGATCAGTTGGCCGAGCTCGGACACGTCGTCGACCGTCTGCACCGGCTGCCCGGGGCCGACGGGCTCCGCTGGACCTCGCGGCCCGGGTGGCACCTCACGCTCGCCTTCATGGGCGAGGTCGACGAGGCGCTGCTGCCCGAGCTGCGGGTCCGGCTCGCCCGGGCCGCGCACCGCACGCCGCCGTTCCCGCTGCGGCTCCACGGCGGCGGGCACTTCGGGCGGCGCGCCCTGTGGACGGGCGTCGCCGGGGACCTGGACGAGCTGCGGCTGCTCGCCGAGCGCGCCGACGCCGCCGCGCGCCGGGCGGGGGTCCCGATGGACGAGCACCGCCGCTACCAGGCGCATCTGACGCTCGCCCGCGCCCGTACGGACGAGGTGGACCTGCATCCGTTCCTCGACGAGCTCGGCACCTTCGAGGGCACGCGGTGGGAGGTCACCGAGCTGGCCCTGGTGCGTTCGAACCTGCCGGTGAGCGGAGTGCCGGGCGAACAGCCCCGGTACGAGAAGGTCGGCGGCTGGCCGCTGGAGGGTGCGGGAGGGTCGGGGTGAAGGCCCGCCCGGACGGCCGGGTAACCTCGAAGGGTGGATCCGAAGACCCGTAACCGAATCATGGCCGGCGTGCTCGTCTTGATGTTCGCGATCATCGCGGTGGCATCGCTGGCCGGCCAGTAGGCACCTCGCACCGCATCTCTCACCCCATGGGAACCCCCTTGCTTCGAGCGCACTCGAAGCAGTTGGCTTGACGCTCATGGAGTACACGCAGCTCGGACGCACCGGACTCAAGGTCAGCCGACTCGTCCTCGGGACGATGAACTTCGGACCCCAGACGGACGAAGCCACCAGCCACGCCATCATGGACACGGCGCTGGACGCGGGGCTCAACTTCTTCGACACCGCCAACGTGTACGGCTGGGGTGAGAACAAGGGGCGGACCGAGGAGATCCTCGGTTCCTGGTTCGCGCAGGGCGAGGGCCGCCGCGACCGGACCGTTCTCGCCACCAAGGTGTACGGGAACATGGGCGCCGACGGCGAGGCCTGGCCCAACCACGACAAGCTCTCGGCGGTGAACATCCGCCGCGCGGTCGACGCCAGCCTCAAGCGCCTCGGCACGGACTACATCGACGTCTACCAGTTCCACCACATCGACCGCTCGACCCCCTTCGAGGAGATCTGGCAGGCGATCGACGTCCTGATCCAGCAGGGCAAGATCCTCTACGCCGGCTCCTCCAACTTCCCCGGCTACAAGATCGCCCAGGCCAACGAGACCGCTGCCCGGCGTGGCTCGGTCGGCCTCGTCAGCGAGCAGTGCCTCTACAACCTCTTCGAGCGGCGCGCGGAGATGGAGGTCATCCCGGCCGCCCAGGAGTACGGCCTCGGGGTCATCCCCTGGTCGCCGCTGCACGGCGGCCTGCTCGGCGGCGTCCTGAAGAAGGAGGCCGAGGGCAAGCGGCGTACGGAGGGCCGCGCGGCGGCCACCCTCGCCGACCCGGCGTCCCGCGCCCAGCTCCAGGCCTACGAGGACCTGCTCGACAAGCACGGCCTGGAGCCGGGCGAGGCGGCCCTCGCGTGGCTGCTCACCCGCCCCGGCGTGACGGGTCCGATCGTCGGCCCGCGTACGCCCGAGCAGCTGACGAGCGCGCTGCGCGCCCTGGAGGTGGAGCTCGGCGAGGAGGTCCTGTCCGGCCTGGACGAGATCTTCCCGGGCCCGGGCCCGTCCCCGGAGGCCTTCGCCTGGTGACCTCGGGCGCCCGGAGTCACCCTTGGTGACCTCGGGCCGGAGGCTCGCCTTGGTGGCCGTCCTCTAGGGGGCGCCCAGCCAGCTCGTGGCGTCCAGGCGGAACGCCGTCTCCGGGGGGACGACGTTCCGCAGGGCCGCCTCCAGGTCGCGGACACGGTCTGCGCCGAGGGTCGTGGCCCATTCCGCCCGCAGTTCGTCGAAGATCGCGGCGGAGCGGGCGAGGGCCGCGTACCCCCGTGGGGTGAGGTGGACGAGTTTGCGGCGGGCGTCGGTGGTGTCGTCGGCGCGCTCGGCGTAGCCGAGGGCGAGCAGTCGGTCGACGGTCTTGCCGGCGGCCTGCTTGGAGACGCCGAGACGGCGCCCGATCTCGCTGGCGGTGGCGCCCCGCGCGCCGATGGCCTGCATGGCGAATCCGTGGGCGGGGCGCAGGTCGGGGTGGCCCTCGGTGGCGAGGCGGGCGTGGAGCCGGTCGATGAGGGTGCGGAAGCCGCCGAAGAGGAGCAGGGGGAGTTCGTAGCCCCTGCCGCCGCCCTCGGGCGCGCTTTTCCCCTTGCCGTTATCGACAACCTGGTTTACGTTTTCCCTCGACACATGGTCAACCATGTTGTCGATTCTACTCCTCGCGCCCGTCCCTCTCGCATCGGAGACGCCTTGCCCGTCGACATGTCCACCCGCACCGCCAACGCCGTCGCCCTCCTCAAGGAGTCGCCCGAGACCCTCGACGGCTTCCTGAAGCTCAGCCAGACCTTCGAGTCCACCACCCTCGACCCGCACTCCCGCGAGACGGTGATCCTGACCGTCGCCGACCGCAACCAGTGCCACCTCTGCGTCGACATGCACGAGGCCAAGATGGCCGCCCTCGGCCCGGCCCCCCACCCCGAACGCCTCGCCGCCGTCCGCCTGTTCACCCTCCGGGTCCTCGCCTCCTCGGGCGCGGTGACCGACGGGGATCTGGCCGCCTTCGAGGCCGCCGGCTACACCCGCCGCAACGCCCTGGAGGTCGTCCTCGGCATCGGCGCGTACACCCTCTCGACCTTCGCCAACCGCCTCACGCGCGCCGCCTGAGACCGGAGTCGAGTCAGAGGCGGTACGGGCCGCCCAGGCCCCACGCCTGGTGCATCGCGTCGGCGAAGGCCGCGGCCAGTTTGTGCTCGCCCGAGGGGCCCGGGTGGGTGCCGTCGTAGGTGTCCGCATCGAGGTCGTACGACTCCGGTACCGCGGCCAGGAGCAGCGGCGAGGCAGCGGTGTCGAGGTCGGCGACCGCCTTCGCGAGCAGCTCGTTGAAGCGGTCGCACTCGGCGGCGAAGGGCGCGTCGTACCCGGCGCGCACATTGGGGATGACCGGCAGGAGGACGGCCCGGACGTGCGGGTTCGCGGCGCGGGCCGCCGCGACGAACGCCCGGACGTTCTCCTCGGTCTGCTCGCTGTTGGTGTAGAAGCCGAGGTCGATCAGGCCGAGCGAGATCAGCAGCACGTCGGCGTCGGTCGCCGTGACCGTGTCGCCGATCGCGGGCGCCATGTGCAGCCAGCCCTCGCCCCAGCCGGCCAGATGGCGCCGGGCGTGGGCGGGGAAGGCCGGGTCGGCGTACGCCTCCGAGGCCGGGGCGTCGGCGGCGGGGTCGTACAGACCGGTACGGGGGCCGACGATCTCGTACCCGCCGGGGAGCATCGACTCCAGGTGCCGCCACATGCGGTACCGCCAGGTCCAGTCGCCGGCGCGTCCGATGGTCATGCTGTCGCCGACGAACAGAAAACGCATGGTCACATCATCGCGGACGGTGTCCCGGACCTGCGACGTGATCCGGGACACGGGCCCACCGGGGCGGGGCCGCCTACTTCAGGAACTCGCCGACCGTCTCCCTGAACCGCTCCGCGTCGTCGTGCCACGGGAAGTGCCCCGCCCCGTCCAGGACGACGAACGTCGCCTTCGGGAACAGCTCCGCGTACGCGGCCGCCGTCGGGACCGGGGTGTTCACGTCCCCCTCCCCGGCCACCACGAGCACCGGCCGCGTGAACTCCGCGAACACCGCGCGCGTCGCCTCCGGGTCGAAGGCGCCCTCGCTCGCGAAGACCCCCGCGCCCGCACCGTTCCGCTGCCCCTCCCCGGCGGCGTGCCGCTCCCGCGCGGCCTCGTCCCAGGTCCCGTGGAAGAACGGCGTCACCGCCTGGAAGGTCTCACCGGTCCCGCGCCCCGCCGTGACCTCCTCCAGAGCCGCGTACGCCGGACCGAACCACGGCTCGTCCCGCCGCAGCCGCGCCGCCGCGAGCCGCTCCTCCGGTGCCGTGTCGAGCCCGACGGCCGCCGTGCCCGGGGTGACGAGTACGAGCCGGCCGACGCGCTCGGGGTACCGGGTCACGTACAGGGCGGCGAGGTTCGCGCCCGCCGAGTGTCCGAGGACGTCGACCGTGTCGAGGCCGAGGTGCGCGCGCAGCGCCTCCACGTCGTCGACGAGCCGGTCGCAGCGGTACGAGGCCGGGTCGTCCGGCACGGCCGACGCGCCCGTACCCCGGAGGTCGAGCCGGATCAGCCGCCGGTGCGCGGTCAGACCGCCGAGGTCGCCGAGATACGCGGAGTCCTGGAGCGGACCACCGGGGAGGCAGAGCAGCGGGGCGCCGGCGTCGGCACCGGCCTCGCTCCCGGCATCGGGACCGGAGTCATGGAAGGCGAGCATCGTGCCGTCGGGCGCGGAGAAGGTCTGCGGGGTGAGCATGGCGCGACCCTGACAGCAGCTCCGGGGCAGGTCAAGGAGGTTTCGGGGTCGGCGGACCCGGTCCTCGTCCCCGCGTCGTGGCAGGCTGGGGGACATGCGATCTGTTCTGTGCGCCCTCGGCGCGGCGGCGGCCCTGGTGCTGCTCCCGGCCGGTCATGCCCGTGCCGAAGGACAGGAGCCGGACCGGGACTTCACCATCGAGGACTCCCGTATCACCGAGTCCAGCGGCCTCGCCGCGAGCCAGGCCCACCCCGGGATCTACTGGACGCACAACGACCAGGACGCGCCCCTGGTCTACGGCATCGACTCCCGTACGGGGAAGACGGTCGCGACCCTGACCATGCAGGGCGTCGGCACCCCCCGCGACATGGAGGCGATCGCGGTCGGCCCGGACGGCGACATCTACGTCGGCGACATCGGCGACAACCTCGACGGCTCCTGGGACCACGTCTGGGTCTACCGCTTCCCCGAGCCGAAGGTGCTCAAGGACCAGAAGGTGGCCGCGAAGCAGTACGTCGTGAAGTACGCCGACGGGGCGCGCAACGCCGAGGCGCTGATGGTCCACCCGAAGACCGGCCGGGTGTACATCGCGAGCAAGAACGAGGACGGCGGCGGCCTGTACGCGGGCCCCGAGCGGCTCTCCTCGTCCGGGACCAACGTCTTCCGGCGCATCGGTGAGGTCCCGTGGGTGACCGACGGCGCCTTCTCGCCCGACGGAGACCACCTGGTCCTGCGCGGCTACCTCATGGCACGCGAGTACGCGTGGAAGGACGGCCGCCTCGGCGACGAGGGCACCTCGATCGGAGCCACGTTCCAGGGCCAGGCGGAATCGGTGACGTACACGAAGGACGGCTCGGCGTTCATGCTCGGCGCGGAGGGCGCGAACAGCCGGGTGGTGCGGCTGGAGCGGCAGGACGCCGGGCGCCCCTCGGAGAAGCCGGGCGGTTCCCCGGACACCCCGGGCGCGCCGCAGGCCCCGCAGTCGCCGGCCGCCGACGGCGGGAAGGGCAACGCGACGGTGGGCTTCCTGGTCCTCGGCGGCGCGTTCGTCCTCGTCTTCGGCGTGAAGCGCCTGCTGCGGCGGGACTGAACGCGCGAGGCGACGCAGCCCCGAGCGGGCTGCGTCGCTCCCGTGCTTGGTCAGCTCCCGTGCTTGGTCAGCTCGCGTGGCTGGTCAGCTGCCGTGCTTCGTCAGCTTCCAAGCCTGGTCAGCAGGGGCTCAGCCACCCGACCCAGCCCCAGGGGGCGTGGCGGTCCTCGCTGTAGCCACCCGGCGAGGTCCAGCCGAGGTTGCCGTTCAGGTCGTAGAACCTGGCGTACAGGGTCGAGCGCTGGTTGTTGATCCAGGATCCGGTTCCGCCCCAGTAGATGCGGACCGGGTAGTTGCAGGTGAAGAGGCGCAGCTCTTCGCCCACGAAGTCCTCGTACGGGTAGGCGCACACATAGGTGTACGGGCAGCCGGCGGCGGCGCCGAGCTCCGCGTTCGGGGCGGTGAGGTCGCGGGCGTACCGCTCGCCGGGGAGCGTGAGCACCAGCTCACCGATGCCGCCCGCCAGAGCGATCTTGTTGGCGCCGACCTGGGTTCCGGGCATCTTCGCCAGGTAGCCGTCGACCCGGGCCTGCAGGCTTCTGGCCTCGGTGCCGGTCAGTCCGGCGCTTCTGACCTGCGCCGAGAAGTCCGTGCGGGGGCCGCTCGCCGTGTCGGCCATGTCGGCCGCACCGGCCGCGGCGGGTGTGGCCACGAGCGCCAGGAGGGCCATCGCCAGGGCGGCGAGGAGTTTCCCCCACCCGGCGGTTCGTAAGGATCCCTGTTTCGTCATCGAGTCACCTCTGCTTCGTGCGTCATGGGTTCACGCGTCTGCATGCGTCTTCATGCGGCATGCGTCTTCATGCGGCGCGATGCGTCGTCATGCGTCGTCATGCGTCTCTCGCATCGGGTCATCACTCTGGGGCGCACGGTCCCCTCGCGTCGTTGGCACCGGGCGCAGGTTCCTTTCACGCCGAGTGCAGCCCGCAGGCCGGGTTGACCGACTTCGCCCTGTCCGATCGGCCCGCCCGCGGTCAACGATGGGCGTGTACACATCACTGGGGGGTGAGCGTGAACGGGAGCGCATCGGTATCCACGACCAGCGTCAGCGCACGCGACGGCTTCGAGTGGTGGGCCCACATGGTCGGCGACATCGTCATGCCCGTGTCGCTCACCAGTCCCTACGCCGACCGCTTCCACGGCACCGCCACGTCGGTCCAACTGACCGACACCGACGTCTCCGACTTCGCCTTCTCGCCGATGTCCGCGCGGCGGGCCGCCGCCCACATCCGGAGTGCCGACCCCGAGCAGTACTTCCTCTTCCTCGTCCACGACAGCCCCATCGGCATCGAACAGTGCCGCAACAACTCCCTGCTCACCGCCGGGGACATGGCGCTCTTCGACACCTCCCACCCACTGAGCTGCGAGTTCCTCGACACGGGGCGGCTGTCGCACGTCAGCCTGCTGCGCCTGCCCAGGGCCACCCTGCCGCTGCCGCAGGACCGGGTCGACCGGCTGCTCGGCACCCCGCTGCCCGCCCGCACCGGCTCAGGTGCGTTGCTCGCCTCGTACCTGACCGGGCTGCGGACCGAGGCCGGCCGGTGCGACCCCGCCGAGCTGCGCCGCCTGGGAGCCGTCGCCCTCGCGCTCTCCGCCACCTTCCTCGCCGCCCGGACCGACAGCCCGGTCCCCCTGGCCTCCGAGTCCCGACGGCAGGTCCTCCTCGCCCGGATCCGCGCGTTCATCGACGCCAACCTGGCGGATCCCGGGCTCGGCCCGGCCGCCGTCGCGGCCCACCACCACATCTCCGTCCGCCTGCTCCACCTGCTCTTCCACGAGCAGCCGGCGCCGGAGACGGTCGGCGCCACGATCCGCCGCCTCCGCCTCGAACGCAGCCGCGCCGACCTCGCGGACCGGAGCCTCGGCCACCGCGGGATCGGCGAGATCGCCGGGCGTTGGGGCTTCCGGCATCAGGCGGACTTCAGCCGCGCCTTCCGCCGCGCGTACGGGATGCCGCCCAGCGACTTCCGCCGCGCGGCCTTCTCGGCGCCGCTCGCCCCGGGAGGCTGAGGGAGCCGGACACGCGGACCGGACACGCGGACCGGACACGCGGACCGGACACGCGGACCGGACACGCGGACCGGACACGCCGAAGGGCCCGGCACCGGATGTGTCCGGTGCCGGGCCCTCCGTACGACAGCGGGTTACAGCTTCTCGATCACGTAGTCGATGCAGGCCGTCAGGGCGCGCACGTCCGCCGGGTCGATCGCCGGGAACATCGCGATGCGCAGCTGGTTGCGGCCCAGCTTGCGGTACGGCTCGGTGTCGACGATGCCGTTGGCGCGCAGCACCTTCGCGACCGCGGCCGCGTCGATCTCGTCCGCGAAGTCGATGGTGCCGATGACCTGCGAGCGCTTCGCTGCGTCCGTGACGAACGGCGTCGCGTACTTGGACTCCTCGGCCCAGCCGTACAGCGCGTCCGAGGACTCCTTCGTCCGGGCCACGGCCCAGTCGAGGCCGCCCTGGCCGTTGATCCACTTCAGCTGCTCGTTGAGCAGGAAGAGGGTCGAGAGCGCCGGGGTGTTGTACGTCTGGTTCTTCAGCGAGTTGTCGATCGCCGTCGTCAGCGAGAAGAACTCGGGGATGTGCCGGCCGGAGTCGTGGATCGTCTGCGCCCGCTCCAGGGCGGCCGGGGAGAAGGCCGCCAGCCACAGGCCGCCCTCGGCGGCGAAGGACTTCTGCGGGGCGAAGTAGTAGACGTCCGTCTCGGTGATGTCGACCGGGAGGCCGCCCGCGCCGGAGGTCGCGTCGACCAGGACGAGGGAGCCCGCGTCCGCGCCGGCGACCCGCTTGATCGGGGCGGCGACACCGGTGGAGGTCTCGTTGTGCGTGTACGCGTAGACGTCGACGCCCGCCTCGGCCACCGGCTCCGGGTGGGTGCCCGGGTCGGAGGAGATCACGGTCGGCTCGGCCAGCCACGGGGCCAGCTTGGCGGCCTTCGCGAACTTGGAGGAGAACTCGCCGAAGGTGAGGTGCTGCGACTTGTGCTCGATCAGACCGTGGGTCGCGACGTCCCAGAAGGCGGTGGAGCCGCCGTTGCCCAGGATCACCTCGTATCCCTCGGGGAGCGAGAAGAGGTCACGGATGCCGGTACGTACCTCGCCGACCAGGTTCTTGACCGGAGCCTGGCGATGGGACGTGCCGAGGAGAGAGGTGCCGGTGGCGGCCAGGGCGTCCAGCGCCTCCGTACGCACCTTGGAGGGGCCCGCGCCGAAACGGCCGTCGGCGGGCTTGATGTCAGCGGGAATCTGGATATCAGCCACGAGGCGGAGAGTATCGGGTCGGGAAGGGGCCGGTCGCCGGATGTCCGCCCGATGAGACGAGGTCTGAGACATCCTGGGCCTGTGGGAACACACGAGGTACGCGCCCAGGAACGTGTCGGGAAGGCCGCAGGACTCGCCGCCGGGCTGCGCGCCGCCGTCGCCGGGGAGGTCGACTTCTCGACCACGGCACGCGCCCTGACGACCATGGACGCCTCCAACTACCGCCGGGTGCCGGTCGGTACGGTCGCGCCGCGCGACGCCGACGACGTGGCGGCGGTCCTGGAGGTGTGCCGGGCGCACGGGACACCGGTCGTCGCACGCGGCGGCGGCACGTCCATCGGGGGCCAGGCCACCGGCACGGGCATCGTGCTCGACCTCACACGGCACATGGCCGGACTCGTCTCCCTGGACCCGGAGGCGCGGACGGCGGTCGTCCGGCCGGGGCTCGTCCTCGACCGGCTGCGGGAGGCGGCACGCCCGTACGGGCTGACCTTCGGCCCCGACCCGTCGACCCACAGCCGCTGCACCCTCGGCGGCATGATCGGCAACAACGCGTGCGGGGCGCACTCGGTCGCCTGGGGCACGACGGCGGACAACGTGCGCTCGCTGGACGTGATGACGTACCGGGGCGAGAGGTTGACGCTGGGGAGGGACGGGCGAGGGGCGCCGGTGGGACTGGGGGATCTCGTCGACCGGAACCTCGCGCTCCTGCGGACCGGCTATCCGCAGGGGCTGCCGCGCCGGATCTCCGGATACGCGCTCGACGCGCTCCTCCCGGAGCGGGGCGTGGACGTGGCCCGCGCGTTCTGCGGCAGCGAGGGGACGCTGGGGGTGGTGACGGAGGCGACGGTACGGCTCGTCCCGCTGCCGACCGAGCCGGTGCTGGTGGTGTTGGGGTACGCGGACGAGAGCGCGGCGGCCGAGGCGGCGGTCGGCCTCCTCCCGTACGGCCCGCTCACGGTGGAGGGCATGGCGGCCGATCTCGTACGAGGGGCGGGCGCGGTGAGGCTGCCGAGGGGCGGGGCCTGGCTGTTTTGCGAGGTGGACGGGGAGGGCGCGGCCCGACGGCTGGCGGGCGCGGCCGACGCGGTGGATTCCGCGGTGGTGAAGGACCCGGCGGGGCAGCGGGCGCTGTGGCGGATCCGGGAGGACGCGGCCGGGACGGCGACGCGGATGCCTGGGGGCACCTCCCGGACGGAGTCCGGGGGAGGGGGCGAGGCATGGCCGGGCTGGGAGGACTGCGCGGTGCCGCCGGCGCGGCTGGGGGCGTATCTGCGCGAATTCCGTTCCTTGTTGCGGGAGTTCGGTCTCCGGGGAGTCCCGTACGGCCACTTCGGGGACGGCTGCGTGCACGTCCGGATCGACTTCGATCTGTGGACGGAGAAGGGGGTACGGGACTTCCGCCGGTTCTCGGAGGCGGTGGCGGACCTGGTGGTCGCCCACGGCGGCTCGCTCTCCGGGGAGCACGGAGACGGGCAGGCACGGGCTGAACTGCTGCCGAAGATGTACGGGGAGGAGCTCGTCGGCCTGTTCGGCGCGGTCAAGGACGTGTGGGACCCGGACGGGGGCCTGAACCCGGGGATGCTGGTGCGCCCGCGCCGACTCGACGAGGGGCTGCGGTTCGAAGGGCTGCCGCTGGTGGGGGTGGGGCGTGCCGCGGCGAAGTGCGTGGGAGTGGCCAAGTGCCGGGTGGACGGCCCGAGTTCCGGCCCAGAGGTGATGTGTCCTTCCTACCGGGCGACGGGGGAGGAGAAACACTCCACCCGGGGGAGGGCGCGGCTGCTCCACGAGATGGCGCTGGGTGAGGTCATCACGGACGGCTGGCGCTCGGAGGAGGTCAGGGAGGCGCTGGACCTGTGCCTGTCCTGCAAGGGCTGCCGCAGCGACTGCCCGGTGGGCGTCGACATGGCCGCGTACAAGGCGGAGTTCCTGGACCGGCACTACGCGGGCCTGCTCGGCCACCTGCGGCGGCCGCGCTCCCACTGGACGATGGGCCGGCTCCCGGGATGGCTGGCGCACTTCGGGCGGGGGCTGAACGCGGCGATGAGGCTGCCGTTCGCCGCGCGGCTCGCGGGGGTGACACCGGAGCGGACGATGCCGAGGGTGGCGGAACGGCCCTTCGTCTCCTGGTTCGCCGAACGCGCCTCGAACCGCCCGCCGACGCTGACGCTGTGGCCGGACACGTTCACGAACCACCTGGCCCCGGAGGTGGGACAGGCGGCCGTCCGCGTCCTGGAGGACGCGGGCCTGGGAGTGGAACTGCCACCCGGCCGGGTCTGCTGTGGACTCACGTACGTGTCGACGGGACAGTTGGGGGCAGCGCGGAAGGTGATGCGGCGGACGCTGGACGTGGTGGACGGGAGGGGGACGGGCCCCGTCGTGGTCCTCGAACCCTCCTGCGCGGCGACGCTCCGGACCGACCTGCCGGAACTGCTGCCGGACGACCCGAGGGCGGCCCGGCTGGCGGCGTCGGTACGGACCTTCGCGGAGGCGCTGGAGACCCTGGCGCCGGAGTGGGAGCCGCCGCGCCTGGACCGCCCGGTCACCGGCCAGACCCACTGCCACCAGCACGCGGTCCTGGGCGACGCGGCGGAGCGCCGCCTCCGCGAACGCGCGGGTTTGGAGGGTGAGTTGGCGGGAGGCTGCTGCGGCCTGGCGGGCAACTTCGGCTTTGAACCGGGCCACTACGAGGTCTCGGTCGCGTGCGCGGAGGACCAGCTCCTGCCGTCGCTGCGGACCGCCGCCACTCACACGGCCGTCCTGGCGGACGGCTTCTCGTGCAGGACACAGATCGGGGACCTGACGGGGACGAGGGCGCGGCACATGGCGGAGGTGCTGGCAGAGGGCCTGGCGGAGGGCCTGGACACGGGGGAAGGTCGCTGAGGCGGGGGTTTCGGGTGGGGTGCGGGTGCGGCCGCCCTCTTTCCGAGTGTGGCGTCCTCCACCACCGCATCAAGGGCGACTTCGGCGTCGCTGCGCGATGGCCTTCGGCCACCCTTGACCCGGCGGCGGAGGCCGCCTTTTCACACTCGGAGGGCGGCTGGGGGGGCATGGCCTACGCGGACTGTCCGGGCAGTATCCGGGGTCGGAGGGCGGCTGTCGGTCGGTGGGTGGGGGCTTGGTTTGTGGCAGGGGTGGGTGGGCGGCGTCGGTGGGTTCGGGGTGTGCGGGAGTTGAATGGGGCAGCTGGGCCTTGCTTGGCGGGTTGCGTTGGCGGGTTGGTCGGGCTTCAGGCCCCGCTGGTCGCTCCCGGTGGGTGGAAAGCGGGGAAACCCTGCATTTCTCCGAGTAGCAGGCGCGGGATTAACCACCAAAGGGGTCAAATCCCCCACTCGTGCCCGAGTTACTGCGAGAAACCTCCGCCAGCGCCGCCGACCACCCACCCACACAGACCAGCGGGGCCTGAATCCCGACCAACCGACGGCCGTCGGTCGCTAAGCCGAGCCGGGCCGCCCCATTCAACGGTCGCGCACCCCGAACCCAGGGACGCGGTCCACCCACCCCCACCACAAACCAAGCCCCCACCCACCGACCCGTCAGGCGCCCTCCCGCCCCGGATGCTGCCCGAAGCCCGGCGTGGACCCGCCCCCCGGACCGCCCTCCGAGAGTGTTCTCGCTCCTGGAGGTGGTGGGTCAAGGGTGGCCGAAGGCCATCGCGCAGCGACGCGACGAAGGAGCGCCCTTGACGCACCACCGGAAGGAGCGACTCTCGGAGAGAGGGCGGTCCCACCAGAAGCCCGCGTACCCGGCCCACCCCCGTCGCCCGCCCAGTCGCAGGTCGCCGGTCGCGCTCTCCCGCGCCTCCCGCGTCCTCGATGCGAGGTCCCTTCATCCCCCACTGGCTCATCCATCGCCGACGATCTCGCGTGCCATCGCCACCAGCGCCCCCGTCGCCGGGTGCGGGAACGCGTCCCGCCAGGCCAGGATCACCGGTAGCGGCGGCGCGTCGGGCAGCGGGCGGTACGTGACCCCCGGGTGCGGGTGCAGCGCCGCCGTGGACGCGGACGAGACGCCGACGCCCCTGCCCGCCGCGATCGCCGTCAGCCAGTCGTCGGTGTTGGCGACAGTGACGGTCGCCGCCGGGCGCGCGGCCGCCGGCCAGAGCGTGAGGGTGGTCGTACCGGAGACGGTGTTGAGGACGACGGTTCCGCCGGCCAGGTCATCGAGGCTGAGCCGGGGCCGTTCGGCGAGCGGGCTGTCGGCGGGTACGGCGGCGACGCGTTCCTCCGTGGTGAGCTCCTCGGTGACCAAGCCCGGCGCGTCGACCGGCCCCCGGAGCAGGGCCGCGTCCACCTCGCCCCGGGTGAGGCCGGCCGTGCGGTCGTCGATGCGGAGGAGTTCGAGCGGGGTCTCGGGGTGTTCGCGCTGCCAGCGTCGGAGCAGGGGAGTCGTGTACGGGCCGAAGGCCGACCAGGCGTGCCCGAGGCGCAGGGGCCGGTGGCGCAGCCTGGCCGGGTCGACGGCGGCCTCGAACGCGGCGAGGGCGGCTGCGGCCCGGTCCTGGAAGGCACGGCCCTCGGCGGTGAGGGCGAGGTGGTGGGTGGAGCGGTCGACGAGCCGGGCGCCGAGGTGCTGTTCCAGGGCGGCGAGCGTGCGGGAGACGGCGGGTTGGGTGAGGTGGAGCCGGGCGGCCGCTCTGGTGAGGCTGGATTCCTCGGCGATGGCGAGGAAGCAGCGGAGGTGGCGTAGCTCGATGCTCATGCGTCCGGAGCATAACCGCAGCGCAATCGGCATTTCCGGTGCCGCGCGGGGGCTCGTAGCGTGGGAGGGGAACTGCGGTGACAGCAGCCCTGGAGTGCACTATTCTGGACTGAAAGTGCAATGAAATGAACAACTGAGGAGTCGTCGGTGGACAGCAGTCCGGTGCAGGAGGTGGTCCCGGCGGGGACCGCGGTCGGCGCGCAGCCGACGGGCGCCCACGCCCCCGGCCCCACCCGAGGGCCGAAGGGGCTGGCGGGCCACCGGCTCGGGCCCGTCGCGCTCGTCGTCACGGGTGGGCTCTCCGTACAGTTCGGATCGGCTCTCGCCGTCCTCCTCATGCCCCGGGCCGGCGCCCTCGGCGTCGTCACCCTGCGACTCGTGCTCGCCGCCGCGGTCCTGCTGATCGTCTGCCGCCCGAAGGTCCGCGGCTACGGCCGTGCGGACTGGGGCACGATCGTCGCGTTCGGCGCGGCGATGGCGGGGATGAACGTCCTCTTCTACCAGGCCGCAGACCGGATCCCGCTGGGCGCCGCCGTGACCCTGGAGGTCCTCGGCCCGCTGATCCTCTCGGTGGTCGCCTCCCGCCGGCTGATGAACCTGTTCTGGGCGGGACTCGCCCTCGGCGGCGTCGTCCTGCTCAGCGGCGGCGGCTTCGACCGGCTCGACCCGGTGGGTGCGGCCTTCGCGCTCGCGGCGGGCGCGATGTGGGCCACGTACATCGTGTTCAGTGCGCGTACGGGGCGCCGTTTCCCGCAGGCGGACGGGCTCGCGCTCGCGATGGCCTTCGCGGCCGTCCTCAGCCTGCCGCTGGGCATCGCGGAGGGAGGCGACAGGCTCCTCGTACCGTCGACGATCGGCCTCGGCCTCGCGGTCGCGCTGATGTCCTCGGTCCTGCCGTACACCCTTGAACTCCTCGCCCTGCGCCGCCTGCCCGCCCCTACCTTCGCGATCCTGATGAGCCTGGAACCGGCCATCGCGGCGACGGCCGGCTTCCTCATCCTCAGTCAGGCTCTGTCACTGACCGACGCCCTCGCGATCGCCCTGGTCATCGGGGCGAGCATGGGCGCGGTACGGACGCAGGTGCGGGCTGCCGCGAGGGAGCGGGCGATGGAGTAGGTCAGGGCACCAGGGGCGCTGTCCTTGGGGGCGGATCCTAGGATCCGTGCATGATCGCTGAACTGCAGTGCCTGGTCGTCGACTGCCCGGCCCCCGCCGAACTCGCCGAGTTCTACCGCGGGGTGCTCGGCGGCGAGGTGGACCGCCCGGACCGCCGGTGGTCCCTCGGCAAGGACTGGTCCACCCTGCACACCCCGGGTGGGCTGGTCCTCTGCTTCCAAGGGGTCGCGGACTACCGCCCACCGACGTGGCCGACTCCGGAGCGCCCCCAGCAGTCCCACCTGGACTTCGCCGTATCGAACCTGGACGACGCCGAGGAACAGGTCCTCGCCCAGGGGGCGACCCTCCTGGACGCGGGCAACGGCAACCGAAGCTGGCGCGTCTACGCGGACCCGGCGGGCCACCCGTTCTGCCTGGTCCGACACTGACGTCACAGGAACGGGGGGCGTTCGGTTGGTTTGTGGTGGGGGTGGGTGGAGATCTTCCGTCGGTCGGTGGTGCGCGGGAGTTGAATGGGGCAGCTGGGCTGGGCTCAGCGACTGGCGGAGTGGCTCGGGGTGGGGCTTCAGGCCCCGCTGGTCACTCCTGGTGGGGGGTGGCGTGGATAACCCTGCATTTCTCCGAGGAGCAGGCCCACGAATACCCCCTCAAAAGGGGTGAATCACCCTCCCCATTCCGAGTTACTGCAGGAAACCTCCGCCAGCACCACCGACCACCCACCAACACAGACCAGCGGGGCCTGAAGCCCGACCAACCCACCACCGCAACCCGCTAAGCAAGGCCCGGCCGCCCCATTCAACAACCGCGCACCCCCGACCGACGGAAGGTCGCGACCCGGCCCCGCCGCAAACCCAGCCCCCACCCACCGGCCGACAGCCGCAAGCGGCGGGCGGCCACTGCCCGGGCAGTCCGCGTAGGCCACGCCCCCCGGCCGCCCTCCGAGTGTGAAAAGGCGGCCTCCGCCGCCGGGTCAAGGGTGGCCGAAGGCCATCGGCGAAGCCGACTTGCCCTTGATGCGGCGGTGGAGGACGCCACACTCGGAAAGAGGGCGGCCGCACCCGCACCCCACCCGAAACCCCCGCCCCCAGTACCTCTGCGCCGGGCCTCGCCTCCACATCTCCAGACCTCCACCGGTACCTCGGTCGCGGCGGGTCGCCGCGTAGCCCCGCTGGTCATCGTTGGAGGTCTGGAGGTCTGGAGGTCTGGAGGTCTGGAGGTCTGGAGGTGTGGAGGTGTGGAGGTCGGCCGTGGTTCCGCCCCTTTCCGTTCCCTTGCCCTCGTGGTCGCCGCCACGGTTCTGGCGGCCTTGATCCAGAGGGAGTCGAGGAAGCATGAGGGAGTCGAGGAAGCGCGGGGAAGTCGAGGAAGCGCGGGAACGTGTCACACCTCGGGCGCCCCCCCGCGCTCCGCGCCGGCCGTGCGGCCGGCGCCCCCCGCCCCCGGGGTTGCCGCGACCCCATAATCTAAAGCAAGCACGCTTGATTGTTTCTGTCCCCACTGTCATGCTCCTCGCGAAGGCCCGTGAACGCCCGTCCCCGAGGGGAGCGCACCGTGTCCGACCCCGTCGTCGTCCTCGACGACCTGCGCGACGAGAGTGACGAACTCGACCGTCTTGTCAGCGAGTTGAGCGAGGAGCGGTGGGGTACGCCCACCCCCGCGCCCGGCTGGACCGTCGCCCATCAGATCGCGCACCTCGCCTGGACCGATCGCGCCGCGCTCCTCGCCGCCACGGACGCCGAGGCCTTCGCCGCTGAGGCCGGGAAGGCCCTCGCCGCGCCCGATCGCTTCGTCGACGAGGGGGCCGAGGAGGGAGCGAAGCTGCCGCCCGTCGAGCTTCTCGCCCGCTGGCGCGACGGGCGTGAGCGGCTCCAGGACGCCCTTCGCGCGGTCCCGCCCGGCGCGCGCTTCCCCTGGTACGGGCCGCCCATGAGTGCCCCCGCCATGGCCACCGCCCGGCTCATGGAGACCTGGGCGCACGGCCAGGACGTCGCCGACGCCCTCGGGGTCGTCCGCACCCCCACCGCCCGTCTCCGGCACGTCGCCTGGATCGGCCACCGCGCCCGCGACTACGCCTACCTGGTGCGGGGTCTTCCCGCGCCCACCGAGCCCTTCCGGGTGGAACTCGTTGCTCCCGGTGGTGAGTTGTGGGTGTACGGACCCGAGGATGCCGGCCAGAGGGTCACCGGGTCCGCTCTCGACTTCTGTCTGCTCGTCACCCAGCGCGTCCACCGTGCCGACACCGCCCTGCTCGCCGTCGGCCCCGACGCCGCGCACTGGCTCACCATCGCCCAGGCCTTCGCGGGCCCGGCGGGCCCGGGCCGTACCGCCGAAGAGGACCGGTGATGGTCCTCCGTATCGGCAACGCCTCCGGCTTCTACGGCGACCGTTTCGACGCCGTCCGCGAGATGCTCACCGGCGGCGGGCCCGACGGCGCGATCGACGTCCTCACCGGCGACTACCTGGCCGAGCTGACCATGCTCATCCTCGGCCGCGACCAGCTCAAGGACCCGAGCGCCGGGTACGCCAAGACCTTCCTGCGCCAGATGGAGGAGAGCCTCGGTCTCGCCCACGAGCGCGGGGTCCGGATCGTCTCCAACGCCGGCGGCCTCAACCCCGCCGGCCTCGCCGACGCCCTGCGCGCCCTCGCCTCGAAGCTCGGCCTCCAGGTCCGTATCGCGCATGTCGAGGGCGACCGACTCCCGGCCGCCGACGGTGCGTTGGCCGCCAACGCCTACCTCGGCGGTGCCGGAATCGCCGCCTGTCTCGCTGCCGGTGCCGATGTCGTCGTCACCGGCCGGGTCACCGACGCCGCCCTCGTCACCGGGCCCGCGCAGTGGCACTTCGGCTGGGGCCCCGAGGAGTACGACAAGCTCGCGGGCGCGGTCGTCGCCGGGCACGTCCTGGAGTGCGGCACCCAGGCCACCGGCGGGAACTACGCCTTCTTCCGCGAGCACGACCCGGCGGTCTTCCGCCGCCCCGGCTTCCCGCTCGCCGAGCTCCACGAGGACGGCAGCGCGGTCATCACCAAGCACCCCGGCACCGGCGGCCTCGTCGACGTCGGTACGGTCACGGCCCAGCTCCTCTACGAGACGGCCGGCGCCCGCTACCCCGGCCCCGATGTCACCGCCCGGCTCGACAGCGTCCGGCTCACCCAGGAGGGCCCCGACCGGGTCCGGATCGACGGCGTACGGGGTGAGGCGCCGCCCCCGACGCTCAAGGTCGGGCTCAGCAGGCTCGGCGGCTTCCGCAACGAGGTCGTGTTCGTCCTGACGGGCCTCGACATCGAGGAGAAGGTCGGACTCGTGCGGGCCCAGATCGAGGACGCCCTCGCCAACGGGCGTCCCCGTGAGGTCCGTTGGGAACTCGCCCGCACCGACCGGCCCGACGCGGACACGGAGGAGACCGCGAGCGCCCTCCTCCGGCTCGTCGTCCGGGACCCGGCCCCGGAGGCAGTCGGCCGGGCCCTCACCGGCGCGGCCATCGAACTCGCCCTCGCGAGCTACCCCGGTTTCCACGTCACGGCCCCACCGGGGAAGGGCGCTCCCTACGGGGTCTTCGACACGGAGTACGTCCCCGCCGCCGACGTCCCGCACACGGCTGTCCTCCCTGACGGGGCCCGTGTCCCCGTCCCCGTACCGCCTCGGACGCGGGAACTGGAGCCCGTCCCGGAGCCGGCCCTTCCCGAGCCGCTCCCGCCGGGGCCCACCCGGCGCGTCCCCCTCGGTCGTCTCGTCGGCGCCCGCAGCGGCGACAAGGGTGGCGACGCCAACATCGGCGTCTGGGTCCGCACGGAGGAGGAGTGGCGCTGGCTCGCCCACACCCTGACCGTGGCGAGACTGGCCGAACTCCTGCCGGAGACAGCCGACTTGAACGTCACCCGGCACGTCCTCCCGCACCTCCGCGCGCTCAACTTCACCGTCGCCGGGATCCTCGGCGAGGGCGTCGCCTCCCAGGCCCGTTTCGACCCCCAGGCCAAGGCCCTCGGTGAGTGGCTCCGCTCCCGCGAAACAGACATCCCGGAGGGACTGCTGTGACCGTCCTCGCCTCCGCCCTCGACACCGGCGGATCCGACTACCAGGCCCACCGCGCCGCCATGCTCGACAAGCTCACCGTCCTCGACGCCGAGCACGCCAAGGCCCTCGCGGGCGGCGGCGAGAAGTACACGGCCCGGCACCGGGCGCGCGGCAAGATGCTCGCCCGTGAGCGCATCGAGCTGCTCGTGGACCCCGACTCCCCGTTCCTGGAGCTGTCGCCGCTCGCCGCCTGGGGCAGCGACTACGCGGTCGGCGCCTCCCTGATCACCGGGATCGGGGTCGTCGAGGGCGTCGAGTGTCTGATCACCGCCAACGATCCGACCGTGCGGGGTGGCGCCTCCAACCCCTGGACGCTGAAGAAGGCCCTCCGCGCCAACGAGATCGCCTTCGCCAACCGCCTGCCCGTCATCTCGCTCGTCGAGTCCGGCGGCGCCGATCTCCCTTCCCAGAAGGAGATCTTCATCCCCGGCGGCGCGCTCTTCCGTGACCTCACCCGCCTGTCCGCCGCGGGTATCCCCACGATCGCGGTCGTCTTCGGCAACTCGACGGCCGGTGGCGCGTACGTCCCCGGCATGTCCGACCACGCCGTGATGATCAAGGAGCGGTCGAAGGTGTTCCTCGGCGGTCCGCCGCTGGTGAAGATGGCGACGGGGGAGGAGAGCGACGACGAATCGCTCGGTGGCGCCGAGATGCACGCGCGGACGTCCGGGCTCGCCGACCACTACGCGGTCGACGAGGCCGATGCGCTCCGTCAGGCCCGCCGGATCGTGGCCCGTCTCAACCACCGCAAGGCCCAGCCCGACCCGGGCCTCGCGGAACCCCCGAAGTACGACGAGGACGAACTCCTCGGCATCGTGCCCGGGGACCTCAAGACCCCCTTCGATCCGCGCGAGGTGATCGCCCGGATCGTCGACGGCTCCGACTTCGACGAGTTCAAGCCGCTGTACGGGCCGTCGCTCGTCACCGGTTGGGCGAGCCTGCACGGCTACCCGGTCGGTGTCCTCGCCAATGCGCAGGGCGTCCTCTTCGGTCCGGAGTCGCAGAAGGCCGCGCAGTTCATCCAGCTGGCCAACCAGCGCGACATCCCGCTCGTCTTCCTCCACAACACCACCGGCTACATGGTCGGCAAGGAGTACGAGCAGGGCGGGATCATCAAGCACGGCGCGATGATGATCAACGCCGTGTCGAATTCCCGTGTCCCCCACCTGTCCGTCCTCATGGGGGCGAGTTACGGCGCCGGGCACTACGGCATGTGCGGCCGCGCGTACGACCCGCGCTTCCTGTTCGCCTGGCCGAGCGCCAAGTCCGCCGTCATGGGGCCGCAGCAGCTCGCCGGTGTCCTCTCCATCGTGGCGCGGGCGAGCGCCGTCGCGAAGGGGCAGCCGTACGACGAGGAGGCCGACGCCGGTCTCCGGGCCCTCGTCGAGGCGCAGATCGAGTCCGAGTCCCTGCCGATGTTCCTCTCCGGCCGGCTCTACGACGACGGGGTCATCGACCCCCGCGACACCCGCACGGTCCTCGGGCTGTGCCTCTCCGCGATCCACACGGCACCGGTCGAGGGCGCGCGCGGCGGCTTCGGCGTCTTCCGAATGTGAGGCCCCTCCCCATGACCTCGATGGCCCCCATGACCTCGATGGCTCCGATGACCTCGATGATCACCTCCGTCCTTGTCGCGAACCGGGGCGAGATCGCCTGCCGGGTCTTCCGTACCTGCCGTGAGCTGGGCATTTCCACCGTCGCCGTGTACTCGGACGTGGACGCCGACGCCTTGCACGTACGGGAGGCGGACACGGCGGTACGGCTGCCGGGGGCCGCGCCCTCGGAGACGTACCTGCGGGGCGATCTGGTGGTGAAGGCGGCGCTGGCCGCGGGCGCGGACGCCGTCCACCCCGGCTACGGCTTCCTCTCCGAGAACGCCGACTTCGCCCGTACGGTGATCGGCGCGGGCCTGGTCTGGATCGGCCCGCCGCCGGAGGTGATCGAGGTGATGGGCTCGAAGACCCGCGCGAAGGAACTCCTCGGCATCGCCCCCCTGGCCGAGGTCACCGAGGGCGACCTGCCCGTGCTGGTGAAGGCGGCGGCGGGCGGCGGCGGCCGCGGCATGCGGATCGTACGAGAACTGGGTGATCTGGCAGGCGCGTTGGAGTCGGCGTCGGCGGAGGCGGCGAGCGCCTTCGGGGACGGCGAGGTCTTCGTCGAGCCGTACGTCGAGAACGGCCGGCACGTCGAGGTGCAGGTCGTCGCGGACAAGCACGGCGGCGTCATGACGCTCGGCGCCCGTGACTGCTCGCTCCAGCGCCGCCACCAGAAGGTGATCGAGGAGGCGCCCGCTCCCGAGCTGCATCCCGATGTCCTCGGCGAGCTGTCCGAGATCGCGAGGGACGCCGCGGAGAAGGTCGGCTACGTCGGTGTGGGGACGGTCGAGTTCCTGCTCGCCGGCGCCCACATGCAGTTCCTGGAGATGAACACCCGCCTCCAGGTCGAACACCCGGTGACGGAGGAGGTGTTCGGAGTCGACCTCGTCGCCCTCCAGATCTCCGTGGCCGAGGGCAACCGGCTTCCCGACGTCAAGGAGCCGGCGGCCCGGGGCGGCGGCCGGCCGGGGCCGTTCGGCCATGCGGTCGAGGCCCGGCTCTATGCCGAGGACCCGGCCGCCGGGTGGACCCCGCAGGCGGGCGTGCTGCACCGTCTGGAGTTCCCCGCCGGTCCGGGGATCCGCGTCGACACCGGGTACGTCTCCGGGGACACCGTGCCGGTGCAGTACGACGCCCTGCTCGCCAAGGTCGTCGTGCACGCCCCGACCCGCGCCGAGGCCGTGCGCAAACTGGCCCACGTCCTCGACCGGACCGTCATCCACGGGCCCGCCACCAACAGGGACCTGCTCGTCGCCTCGCTGCGGCACGCCGAGTTCGGGAACCCCGGCCTGCTCGACACCGGGTTCTACGACCGGAACCTGGACACGCTGAGCCGCCCCCGGGGCGGCGAGGAGTACGCGGCCGTCGCCGCCGCCCTCGCCGGGGCGGTCGCCGGCAGGGGGCGTTTCGGCGGGGGCTGGCGGAACGTCCGCTCGCAGGACGAGACGCGGACGTACGGGGACCACGAGGTCCGCTACCGGCCGACGCGGGGCGGCGGGTACGAGGTCACGGCACCCGAAGGCATCGGGGTCGTCTCGGCGGCCCCCGGCCGTGTCAGCCTCGAAGTCTCCGGTGTCGTACGGCACTTCGACGTCACGGCGTACGAGGACGGCACCGTCCATGCCGGTCCGCACCGGCTCACGGCTCGTCCTCGCTTCACCGACCCCCGTGAGCAGACGGCCCCCGGCTCCCTGCTCGCACCCATGCCCGGCACCGTCGTTCGGGTCGCGGACGGTCTCGCCGTCGGCGACCGGGTCACCGCCGGGCAGCCGCTCCTCTGGCTGGAGGCCATGAAGATGGAGCACCGCGTCATCGCCCCCGCCTCCGGCACGCTCACCGCACTCCACGCCGCCCCCGGCCGCCAGGTCGAGGTCGGTGCCCTGCTCGCCGTCGTCTCGGACGACGCCACGACCGAAGCAGCACAGGAGGACCAGACCGTATGAGCACCATGATCGAAAGTGAAGAGCTGACCGCGCTCCGCGCCGCCGTCTCCGCGCTCGGCCACCGGCACGGCCCCGGCTTCGACCGGGCCACGCTGTGGGCGGAGGCCGGCAAGCTCGGCTACCTCGGTGTGAACCTCCCCGAGGAGTACGGCGGCGGGGGCGGCGGCATGGCCGAGCTGTCGATCGTCCTGGAGGAGGCCGGCGCCGCCGGTGCGCCGCTCCTGATGATGGTCGTCTCGCCCGCGATCTGCGGCACGGTCATCGCCCGCTTCGGTACGGAGGAGCAGAAGCGGGCCTGGCTGCCGGGTCTGGCGGACGGCTCGCGGACGATGGCGTTCGGCATCACGGAGCCGGACGCCGGCTCGAACTCGCACCGCATCACGACCACCGCGACCCGTACGGAGGAGGGCTGGGTCCTCGACGGACGGAAGGTGTTCGTGTCGGGCGTCGACATCGCCGACGCGACGCTGATCGTGGGCCGTACGTCGGACGCCCGCACGGGCAGCCTCAAGCCCTGTCTCTTCATCGTCCCGCGTGACGCCCCCGGCTTCCAGCGACGGCACATCGAGATGGAACTCGACGCGAACGAGAAGCAGTTCGAGCTGACGCTCGACGAGGTGCACCTGCCGGCCGACGCACTCGTCGGTGACGAGGACGCGGGTCTGCTCCAGCTCTTCGCGGGGCTCAACCCGGAGCGGATCATGACGGCCGCGTTCGCGATCGGCATGGGCCGGTACGCCCTCGCGCAGGCCGTGAAGTACGCGAAGGAGCGCCAGGTCTGGAAGGCCCCGATCGGCGCCCACCAGGCGATCGCGCATCCGCTCGCGCAGGCGCACATCGAACTGGAACTGGCCCGTCTGATGATGGCGAAGGCCGCGCACCTCTACGACGCGGGCGACGACATGGGCGCGGGCGAGGCCGCCAACATGGCCAAGTACGCGGCGGCGGAGGCCTGTGTGAGGGCCGTGGACCAGGCGGTCCACACGCTCGGCGGCAACGGCCTGACCCGTGAGTTCGGCCTGGCCCGGCTGATCACGGCGGCGCGGGTGGCCCGTATCGCCCCGGTCAGCCGGGAGATGATCCTCAACTACGTGTCGCACCAGACACTGGGGCTGCCCAAGTCGTACTGAGGTCCCGGTGGCGAAGGAAGTCCCGGCCTGCGGGCGCCCGTTCCCCCCAGGAAGGGGGACGGGCGGCGGGTCCGGATCAGTCCTCGTCGTCGGCGGCGGCGTGGCTGCTGCCGAGGAGGACGACCTCGCCGATCCAGCGGCGGACCGCCTCGCCGAAGTCCACCTGGCCGACCTCGTGGTGGGCGGCCACGAAGCGCCGGGCCGGCGGCTTGTTCTTCCAGTGCCGCTCGCCGATGGCCGCCATGCGGAGGAAGATCTCGCAGCCGACCGCGTTGGTGTGGAAGTGCAGCTCCAGCTCCTTCGGGCGGTCCTGCCCGGTCAGCTGGTCGACGAGCAGCAGCCCCTGCGTCCGGTAGACGTGGTACTCGGTGCGGGGGATGTTCCCGGTGTGGATCCGCGAGGTCCGGAAGGCGTACCCCTCGGCGGCGAAGGCGTCCAGGACGGCCTCGTGGAGGGGCAGCGCGGTGATGTGCACGAGGTCGTCGTCCGTCTGGGCCTTGATCCCCTCGGCTTCGACCTCGGTGTGCAGGCCCAGGTGGACCCCGAGCTGTTGCCCCTTCACCTCGGTCAGCGGGGTCTCCCACTTGAGCCGGTGGCGGATGGGGACCCGCTTCTCCTCGCCCTTCTCCAGGGTGAAGTAGCCGCTCATGCTCGGGTAGTCGAACGTGTCGCCGTGCTCCCCGTCACCGTCGCCCTTGTGGGCCACGGGAGCGTCGGTGACGAGCTTCAGATAGATCGACTTCACCTCGACGCGGCGATCGGGGGCGCGCAGCACCACTTCCCCGCGCAGGACGCCTCCCGGCAGCGCCGGCTCGGACTGCACGACGGTGTCGATTTCGAGCGGTATGCCGCCCATGCCCAGCAGACGTTTGAAGACCATGCGCGCAGGCTAACCGGCGGACGGCCGTGCCGGGAAAGGCAGTTCGGTTGTTCGGGGCATGGTCCGGCGCGGGGTGCCGATTCCGATCGGGTCTCGCATTTCGCATGAAGGGCCCCCGGATGTGAACATCCTGTGTACGATCCTCGACACTTCGCGCACGCTCACAGCCCCCGGGAGAGATGCACGTGTACCCGCCCCCGCCGCCGTTCCAGCCCGCTCCCGCCCCGATGCCCGTGCGGCGCTGGTGGCAGCACCCCGCCCTGATCATCTGTCTCCTGGTCTTCCTCCCGCCGGCGGGCATAGCCCTGACCTGGATGAGCCGCTGGAGCCGGAACAAGAAGATCGTCGCGACCGTCCTCGGCGGTCTGTGGTTCCTGCTGTTCGTCTTCAGCGACCCGCCGGAGGAGAAGACGGACGACGCGAAGGGCGCGGCGAAGCCGACGGTGACGGCCACCGTGACCTCCTCCGGTACACCCACTCCGACGCCTGCTCCGTCGAAGACGGAGGGGGCCCCGGCGATGCCCTCGCTCGTCGGCGGGACGTACGCGGACTCCGAGCAGCTCCTCACCGACAACCTGGGCCGGGCCTACGCCGCCTACAAGGACGTCGAGCTGCCCGCCGACCACGCGGCCTGGACCGTCTGCTTCCAGCGCCCTGACGCCGGCGCGCCGGTCTCGTCGGCGGTGCCGGTGGTGTACCTGACCGCGCCGGGCGTCCCGTGCCCCGCGTCGCCCAACGCGGTGCTCCACAAGCCCACTCCGAAGCCCACGCCCAAGCCGAAGCCGACCACCCCGAAGCCGACGCATACCCAGGCGCCGGTGCCCACGCAGGAGCCGACGCCCACCGAGGATGCCGGTGACGACTCGTCGTCCGGCGGCGGCAGCGTCTACTACGCCAACTGCTCGGCCGTCCGCGCCGCCGGCGCCGCCCCGATCCATCGCGGCGACCCGGGCTACGACAGCCACCTCGACCGCGACGGCGACGGCGTGGCCTGCGAGCGCTGACACCCGCCTCTGCGCCACACGGCCCGCCCGCCCCTGCGAGCGCTGATCCCGCCCCTGCGTCACACGGCCCCTCCTCGGGTCACACGGCCCGTCCCTGCTCGGGGGCGGGTCGTTGCCTCAGGGGGCGGGCCGTTGGCTCGGAGAGCGGGCCTCGCTTCCTCCCAAGAATCATGCATGCGTGCTTGATTGTTTCCCCGGAGTGCTGACAAGGTCTCCCCAAGTCGTACCCACACGCGCGATCCTGGCGACCACCTTCCACCTCTCCCACCTCTCCAGGGGGCTTGCATGGTGTTCCACAGCGAGTACGAGGCCGTCTCCACCGTCTCCCTGCCGATCCACGACGCGGTGCTCGGCCGCGCGGCCGGGTGGGGCGACACCCCCGCACTGGTCGACGGGGCAGGGGAGTTCACCCTCACGTACGGGCAGGTCGACGCCTTCCACCGGCGGGTCGCCGCCGGGCTCGCCGAGGCCGGGGTGCGGAAGGGGGACGTGCTCGCGCTGCACAGCCCCAACACCGTGCTCTTCCCGGTCGCCTTCTACGCCGCCACGCGCGCGGGAGCCTCTGTCACCACCGTGCATCCGCTCGCCACCCCCGAGGAGTTCGCCAAGCAGCTCCGCGACTCCTCCGCGCGCTGGATCGTCACCGTCTCCCCGCTCCTCCCCTCCGCCCGCGCGGCGGCCGAACTCGCGGGCGGGATACGGGAGATATTCGTCTGCGACGCCGCACCCCAGGGTGAGGAGGTGCGATCGCTGCAGGCCTTCCTCGGATCCACCGGGCCCGTGCCCGAGATCCCCGTCGACCCCGACGAGGACATCGCCGCGCTCCCGTACTCCTCCGGCACCACCGGCGTCCCCAAGGGCGTGATGCTCACCCACGCCTCGATCGCCACGAACCTCGCCCAGCTGGAGCCGGTCATCCCCATGGGACCCGGTGACCGGATCCTGGCGATCCTCCCCTTCTTCCACATCTACGGGCTCACCGCCCTGATGAACGCGCCCCTCCGCCAGGGCGCCACCGTCGTCGTGCTGCCCCGCTTCGAGCTCGACACCTTCCTCGGCGCCATCCAGAAGCACCGCATCAACGGCCTCTACGTGGCCCCGCCGATCGTGCTCGCCCTCGCCAAGCACCCGGCCGTCGCCGACTACGACCTGTCCTCCCTGGAGTACATCGTCAGCGCCGCCGCCCCGCTCGACGCGACCCTCGCCCAGGCCTGTTCGGCGCGGCTCGGGCTGCCGCCGGTGCTCCAGGCGTACGGCATGACGGAGCTCTCCCCGGGCACCCACGTCGTACCGCTCGCCGCCGAGAACCCCCCGCCCGGCACCGTCGGCAAGCTGCTGCCCTCCACCGAGATGCGGATCCTGTCCCTCGACGATCCGTCGAGGGACGCGGCGCCCGGCGAGGAGGGCGAGGTCGCCATCCGGGGTCCCCAGGTCATGAAGGGGTACCTCGGCCGGCCCGACGCCACCGCCGCCATGATCGACGCCGACGGCTGGGTGCACACCGGCGACATCGGCCGGGTCGACGACGACGGCTGGCTCTACGTCGTCGACCGCGTCAAGGAACTCATCAAGTACAAGGGCTTCCAGGTCGCCCCCGCCGAACTCGAGGCGCTGCTCCTCACCCACGAGGGCGTCGCCGACGCCGCCGTCATCGGCGTCACCGACGCGGACGGCACCGAGATCCCCAAGGCCTTCGTCGTACGCCAGGCCGCCGCGCCCGACCTCACCGCCGAAGACGTCATGGCGCACGTCGCCGCCCGGGTCGCCCCGTACAAGAAGGTCCGCGGCGTCGAGTTCATCGACGCCGTTCCCCGGGCAGCGTCCGGGAAGATCCTCCGAAGGGAACTGAGGGACCGCGCATGACGACACTCGTGACATCGGTCGAGGAGCGAGGGATCACCACCCTCGCCCTGGACTCCCCGGCCACCCGCAACGCGCTCTCCGCGACGCTCGTCACCGAGCTCGCGGACGCGCTCACCGCCTGCGGCAAGGACCCGGCGGTCCGGGCGGTGGTGCTCACCCACACCGGCGGCACGTTCAGCGCGGGCGCCGACCTGAAGGCGCCGCCGAGCCCGTACGCCTTCGTGGACCTGCTCCGGCAGATCGTCGAGCTGCCGAAACCGGTCGTCGGACACGTCACCGGGCACGTACGGGCCGGCGGCCTCGGTCTGCTCGGCGCCTGCGACATCGTCGTGGCGGGGGAGGCGGCGGACTTCGCCCTCACCGAGGTACGGATCGGGGTCGCGCCGGCCGTCATCTCCCTCACCCTCCTCCCGAAGCTGGAACCCCGCGCGGCGGCCCGCCACTACCTGACGGGCGAGCGGTTCGGGGTGCCGGAGGCGATGGCGGCGGGGCTCGTCACCGACACGGAGGCCGCCCTCCCCGGCATCCTCGACTCCCTCCGCGCCGCCTCCCCGCAAGGCCTGCGCGAGGCGAAGCGGCTGGTCACCGCTAGAGTCCTGGAGACCTTCGAACGTGACGCGGAGGACCTGGTGCAGAGGTCGGCCACGCTCTTCGCCTCTGCCGAGGCGCGCGAGGGGATGACGGCCTTCCTCGAACGACGGGACCCCGCATGGCGGCTGTGACCGCACCCAAGCAGGACAGGAGCCGCGCCACCCGGCAGCGGCTCCTGGAGGCGGCCGTGTCCTGCCTGGCCGAACACGGCTGGGCGGGTTCCACGGTCTCCGTCGTCGCGGAGCGGGCCGGAGTCTCCCGGGGCGCGGCCCAGCACCACTTCCCGACCCGCGAGGACCTGTTCACGGCCGCCGTCGAGTACGTCGCCGAGGAGCGCTCCCAGGCGCTGCGGGCCCTGCCGTCCCGCGACCGCCACGAGGCCGTCGCCGCGCTGGTCGACCTCTACACCGGGCCCCTCTTCCGGGCCGCCCTCCACCTGTGGGTCGCCGCCTCGGGCGAGGACCAGCTCCGCGCGCGCGTGACCGAGCTGGAGGCCCGCGTCGGCCGCGAGTCCCACCGCATCGCCGTCGAGGTCCTGGGCGCCGACGAGTCCCGCCCCGGCGTCCGCGAGACCGTCCAGGGCCTCCTGGACATGGCCCGCGGCCTGGGCCTGGCCACCCTCCTGACGGACGACCGCGCCCGCCGGGACCGGGTGGTGTCGCAGTGGGCGCGGCTGCTGGACGAGGCGCTGGCGTAAGAACGCCCGTGCATGAACGCCCGTGCATGAACGCGCGTAAGAACGCCTGCGTAAGAGCAACGGGGCCTACACCCCCGGGATCTCCCGCGCCCGGAACGCGTCCCGTACGGCGTTCGCCGCCGACGTGCCGTACATCTTCTGCGCCGTCTCGACCGTCTTCCGTGCCGCGTCGCCGAAGTCGGTGTCGGGCGCGAAGCCGAACTGGGCGTTCACGATGATCCGGTCGGCCGTCCGGGCGCCGAGTGAGGTGCGGATGTCGAGGAGCGCGCGGGACCAGATCTCCCCGTCGGCGTGGACCTCGCCCTCCCGGTCGGCGTACGTCTTGGTCCCGTCGATCCGGCGGAGGCAGTGCGGCGCCTCGCTGTAGCCGGTCGAGTCCCAGTCGGCGACGCAGGCCGCGTCTGTCTTCATCGCCCAGCCGTACTTCTGGACGGCGTGGGTGCCGACCTGCACGGCGAAGTAGTCACCGAAGGCCTCGCCGATCGCGCCGGCCTCCGGGGTCGTCCCGAAGCCGGGGACCTGCGCGTTGTGCACGGCGTGGCCGTACTCGTGCAGGATCACCTCGGCGTCCTCGGCGTCGTCCACTCCGCCCTTGCCGAAGCGGATCTCGGCCTTCTTGTCGGTGAAGAAGGAGTTGTCGGCGCCCCACTGGTTGAGCCGGACCGGCTGGACCCGGTCGTTGGCCCCGGGCAGCTCGGTGCCGAAGCCGAGCCCCTGGAGGTACTCCTGGGCCTCGTTGACCCAGAAGTACGCCATGACCTGCTCGAACCGGTCGTCGGAGCGGTCGTACGCGGCGGCGCCCGCGACGGTCGCGGGCTTGCCCGTCTCGGACCGGACCGCGACCCAGCGGCCGGACAGGCCGCCGCTCGCGTCGAGGTTCCGCAGCGCGACGGTGGTGTACGCGGAGGCGGGTACGTCGCTCGCCGCGTCCTTGTGGTCGGTGAGGGTCTGGTCGCCGGTGGCCTGGACCGGGTTCACCATGAAGACGCGGGCCTGGGGGAGCGGGGAGGCCGCCTGGGGGACGGCGGAGGCGCCGGCGGCGGGCAGCAGCGCGACGGTGGCCGCCGTGGCGGCGGTGGCGACGGCTGCGGCGAGCAGGCCGCGGGACGGGCGGCGGGTCATGGACATCCTCCTGCGTCGGGATGCTGCGAAGAGAGACTTGACGTGTGCGTGACACGTGTGGCGGCGATCTTCGCGTACGGCCGCCCTTTTGAACACCCCCCGCCCCCCCGACCCTCGGACGTCGGGGCGTGACCCAGGCCACAGTCGATCCACCCCTCCCGCAGTACTCTGGTCGCATGCCCATGCTCGTACGCCGTCGCCACGTGGACTTCGTCCGCGTCACGAGCATGAGCTGTCGCCGCTCCGCCTGACCCTCCCGGGCACCACCACCGCCCCCCTGGGTCCCTCGTTCAGAGCTCAAGCCGACCGGCACCCGCGGCCCCCGCCCCACCCCTGGCGGCCGCCCGGGCACCCGTAGACCCCGCGGACGCATTCATGACTCGCAGCTCGTACTCCCAGCAGCAGCCCCTTCGGCAGCAGACCCTTCGGCAGCAGACCCTCCAGCAGCAGACCCGCAGCTCGTACGCCTCACAGCTCCCCATCGTCGACCTCTCCGCCGCCGACCGCGGGCCCCAGGCCCGGCGCCTGCTGCACGCGCAGCTCCACTCGGCCGCGCACGACGTCGGGTTCTTCCAGCTCATCGGGCACGGGGTGACCGAGGCCGAGACGCGGGCCCTGACCTCCGCGATGCACGCCTTCTTCGCGCTGCCCGAGGCCGACCGGCTTGCCATCGACAACATCAACTCGCCGCACTTCCGCGGCTACACGCGCATCGGCGACGAGCGCACCGCCGGCGCGCGCGACTGGCGCGACCAGCTCGACATCGGCGCCGAGCGCCCCGCGCGGACCCCCGCGCCCTGGGAAGCCCCGTACTGGTGGCTCGAAGGCCCCAACCAGTGGCCCGCCGTGCTCCCCGAGCTGCGGACCGCGGCCCTGCACTGGATCGAGCGGCTCAGCGGGGTCGCCGAGCGGCTGCTGCACGAGCTGCTCGCCTCGATCGGCGCGCCCGCGGACTTCTACGACGACATCTTCGGGCCGCGCGCCCACCCGCACCTCAAGCTGGTGCGCTACCCGGGCAGCAGCGGCGAGGGCGACGACCAGGGGGTCGGCGCGCACAAGGACTACGGCTTCCTCACCCTGCTCCTCCAGGACCAGGTGGGCGGGCTCCAGGTCCAGCGCGAGGACGGGAACTTCCACGACGTGCCGCCGCTGCCGGGCGCGTTCGTCGTGAACCTCGGCGAGCTGCTCGAAGTGGCGACCAACGGCTATCTGCTCGCCACCAACCACCGGGTCGTCTCACCGCCCGGGGCCACGGAGCGGTACTCCGTGCCGTTCTTCTACAACCCGCGGCTCGACGCCCGGATCAGCCCGCTGGTCTTCCCGTACGCGGAGACCGCGCCCGGCGTCACGGCCGACCCGGCGAACCCGCTGTTCGCCGAGTACGGCCGCAATGAGCTGAAGGGCAAGATGCGGGCCCACCCGCTGGTGGCGGCCCGTCACCACGCGGACCTGCTCCTGCATCCGGAGGCGCAGCCGGCGCTGTCGGCGTAGCCGGTACAGCCGTTACGGCTTCTGCGGAGCGCACGACGACGGCGGCGCGCACGACGACGGCCCTGACTGTGCGGGTCGGGCCGTCGCCGTGGCAGGTGGCAGGTGGAGGGGGCGGCAGGCGGGCTCAGCCCGCGATGTCCTCGTAGCCCTCGATCTCGCGCGGGTTCCGCTGGCCGGGGCCCGTGTAGAGGGCGGACGGGCGGACCAGGCGGCCGGTGCGCTTCTGCTCCAGGATGTGCGCCGACCAGCCGGCCGTACGCGCGCACGTGAACATCGACGTGAACATGTGCGCCGGGACCTCGGCGAAGTCCAGGACGATGGCCGCCCAGAACTCGACGTTCGTCGCCAGGACGCGGTCGGGGCGCCGGTTGTGCAGCTCCTCCAGGGCGGCCCTCTCCAGGGCCTCGGCGACCTCGAAGCGGGGCGCGGCCAGCTCGCGGGCGGTACGCCGCAGCACGCGCGCGCGGGGGTCCTCGGCGCGGTAGACGCGGTGGCCGAAGCCCATGAGGCGCTCGCCCTTGTCGAGGGCCTGCTTCACGTACGCGGTGGCGTCGCCGGTCCGCTCGATCTCCTCGATCATGCCGAGGACGCGGGAGGGCGCGCCGCCGTGCAGCGGGCCCGACATGGCGCCGACGGCGCCGGAGAGGGAGGCGGCCACGTCCGCGCCGGTGGAGGCGATCACGCGCGCGGTGAACGTGGACGCGTTCATGCCGTGCTCGGCGGCGGAGGTCCAGTAGGCGTCGACGGCCTTGACGTGCTTCGGGTCGGGCTCGCCGCGCCAGCGGATCATGAAGCGCTCGACGACGGACTCGGCCTTGTCGATCTCGCTCTGCGGGACCATCGGGAGGCCCTGGCCGCGGGCGGACTGGGCGACGTAGGAGAGCGCCATGACGGCGGCGCGCGCGAGGTCGTCGCGGGCCTGCTCGGCGGAGATGTCGAGGAGCGGCTTGAGGCCCCACACGGGTGCGAGCATCGCGAGCGCGGACTGCACGTCGACGCGGATGTCGCCGGAGTGCACCGGGATGGGGAACGGCTCGGCGGCCGGCAGGCCCGGGTTGAAGGCGCCGTCGACGAGCAGTCCCCAGACGTTGCCGAACGAGACGTGACCGACCAGGTCCTCGATGTCGACGCCGCGGTAGCGGAGGGCGCCGCCTTCCTTGTCGGGTTCGGCGATCTCCGTCTCGAACGCGACGACTCCCTCGAGTCCGGGTACGAAGTCGGACATCAGGCGGCTCCTCTATCGATGATCGATCAACCGAGTGGTGGTCGATGGTGGGGATTCAACAGTCGTCCAGCCCCAGAGTCTGTACGGTTCCGATGATGCGGGGAAGCGTGACATCCGGCACACTGCGCCGATTCGGCGAGTAAGGATTGATGGCACGCGGTGCCGGGCAAACTGAGGTGCTGCGGCAGGATGGCCCTCGTGACTGATCCCGTGACCGATCCCGCGAACGACTCCGCGAACGATCCCCTCACAGGCGTCGTGAACGACGCCCTGGATCCCGCCGACATGCGCGAGCAGTACCGCACCACCGAGCTGTCGGCGGCCGACCTCGCGCCCGAACCCATCGCGCAGTTCACCCGCTGGTTCAAGGAGACCGCCACGAACCCGGCGATCCACGAGCCGAACGCGATGATCGTCTCCACGGCCACCCCCGACGGCCGCCCGTCCTCCCGCACGGTGCTCCTGAAGCACTACGACCAGGCCGGTTTCGTCTTCTTCACCAACTACGACTCCCGCAAGGGCGCGGAGCTCGCGGCCAACCCGTACGCCTCGCTGCTCTTCCCCTGGCACCCGCTGGCCCGCCAGGTCATCGTCACCGGCCGCGCCGAGCACATCGGCCGCGACGAGACGGTCGCCTACTTCCGGACCCGCCCGCACGGCTCCCAGCTGGGCGCCTGGGCGAGCCGCCAGTCCTCGGTGATCGACTCCCGCGCGGAACTCCTCGCCCGATACGGGGAACTCGCCGCCCGCTACCCCGAGGGCACCCAGGTCCCGGTCCCGCCGGAGTGGGGCGGCATCCGGGTCGTCCCGGACGCGGTCGAGTTCTGGCAGGGGCACGAGAACCGCCTCCACGACCGTCTGCGGTACGTCCGCGAGGACGGCGGGGAGGGCGCGGAGGGCGAGACCTGGCGGGTGGAGCGGCTGGCGCCCTGAGCGGCCGCACCGCTCCCGTTCGCCCACCCGTCACCACATTCGTTTCCGCGATGCAACGATTTCGGTGAAGGTGATGTGCTCTGCGTCACGTTCCAGTTGAATGGCCGCAGCATGGGGGGGGGTGCCGGGATGAGTACTTTCACGGGGTCCGCGAGCGCGACCGCTTCCGTTCCCGGGGCGGGGGCCGATCTGCTGGCCGCGCTGCTCGACGGGATGGACGCGGCGCTCTGCGCGTTCGACGCCGACGGGACGATCACGCACTGGAACCGCGAGGCCGAGCGGATCCTCGGCTGGTCCGCCGCCGAGGCGGTCGGGCGGCGCGGGTTCGAGGGGTGGGCGGCGCGGAGCGCCGACGCCGAGGAGACACTGCAGCGGCTGATGGGGGCCATGAAGGGCCCCGGGCGGCAGGTCCACGAGCTGGCACTGCTCCGCAAGGACGGCGGCCGGGTGCTCGTACGGAGCCAGGCCGCCGGCGTACGAGGGGCGGACGGCGCCCCCGCGGGGGTGTACTGCGCGTTCAGCGAGGTCCACGTCCAGCTCGACCTGGAGCGGTCGGTGGCGCTCAGCGAGGCGCTGTTCGAGGACGCCTCCTGGGGTGTCGTCCTCGTGGACGCCGATCTGCGCCCCGCCATGGTCAACGGCCACGCCGCCCGCGCCTTCGGAACCGGGCGTACGGCCCTGCTCGGGCGCCCGCTGGGCGATGTCGTCGTGCACGGCGCCGAGGACCTTGAGGGCGCGATCCAGCACGTCCTGGCGGAGGGCACGCCGCCGGCGCCCGCCGAGGTGTGGGTGACGCTGCGGACGTCCACCGGGGAGCGGCGCCGGTGCTGGCGCAGCGGCTTCCTGCGGCTGTCCTCGCCGATGGCGGAGGAGCCGGTGCCGCTGGGGGTGGCCTGGCTGTTCCAGGACGTGACGGAGGAGCGGCTCGCGGCGCGCGAGGCGGACCGGCTGCGGTTCCGGTGGAGTCAGCTGCACCGGGCGGGCGCGGCGGCGGCGGAGTGCGAGGACCCGGCGGAGGCGGCGACGGTGCTGCTCGACTTCGCTCTTGCCGGGTTCGCGGACCACGCCCTTGTCGACCGGGTCGCGGGCGAGCGGCGCCTGACCCGGGCCCTGGCCACGCCGGGGGGCACCCCCGGCCCCGCCTCGCCGGTGGTGGGCGGCGGCATCCCGCTGCGGTACGGCCCGAGGCATCCGGCGCTCCAGGCCTGGGACCGGGTGGGCACGGTCCGCGCGAGCGCGGGCCGTACGGCGGAGGTGTGGGCGGAGGCCCACCAGTGGCCCGGCGACGCGGCCCACGCGGTGTGCGTGGTCCTGCGCTCCCGGGGCCGCACGCTGGGCGTGGTGACGTTCCTGCGGGCCGCGTGCCGCCGGCCCTTCGAGCGCGAGGACGTGGTCTTCGCGGAATCGGTGGCGTCGAGGGTGGCGGCGGCGCTGGACCTGGAGGAGCGGGCGTAGGCCTGGGGGAGTGGGAATCGGGCCTTGGGGGAGTGGGGGGAGGGCCTTGGGCCCCGCGGGCAGGGCCGAGGGCCCGGCGCCCCGAGCCCTTGGAACGCCTTAGTGCCGGTAGAAGATCCGGTCGCCGTACTCCGTCATCACGCGGCCGTTCCACTCGTGGCCGCCGTCGACGTTCCCGGAGCGCAGCAGCGGCGGCTCGATGCCGCGGCGGACGAGGTCCTCGGCGGCGGCGGCGAGCGTGGCCTGCATGAGCGCGCTGGTGACGACGGTGGACGCGGGTGCGAAGGGGGCCTCGATGCCCTCGTGGGTGAGCTCGGCGTCCCCGACGGCGATCCGGGAGTCGAGGACGATGTCGCAGTGGTCCTTGAGGTACGTCCCCGAGACGTGCCGGGACTTCGTCTCCGTCGCGTACGCCACCGAGGTGACGCCGATGACGGTGAGGCCGAGCGCGCGGGCGTTCATCGCCATCTCGACGGGCAGGGCGTTGCGCCCGGAGAGGGAGATGATGATCAGGACGTCCCCGGCCTTGGCGGGGGAGGAGTCCAGGACCGCGCCGGCGAGGCCGTCGACGCGTTCGAGGGCGGAGCCGAGCGTCGCCGGCATGACGTCGACGCCGACGACACCGGGGACGACGAGCAGGTTCATGAGGGCGAGGCCGCCCGCCCGGTAGACGACGTCCTGGGCGGCGAGCGAGGAGTGGCCCGCGCCGAACGCGAAGAGCCGGTTGCCGTTGGCCACGGCCTCGGCGATCGCGGCGCCCGCCTCGGCGATCTCGGCCGAGTCGCCGTCGCGCACCTGCTGGAGCAGGCCGATCGCGGCGTCGAAGAACTGTCCGGCCAGCTTGCTCTCGCCCGCGCTGTCGCCCATTCCAGAAGCTCCTTCTCGTCGCCGTCGCGTCGTCGCGTCATGTCGTGGTCGTGCCCTGGTCCTGCCCCGGTCGCCGATCACGGTGCGGTCTGGACCATTGCTCTGTCAATACCGCCTTCGCCCGGTGCGGCCCGGTTGTCGGCGCGATGCGTCAGAATTGGTGCAGGGCCAGCGCACGACTCATCGAGGGGCACGTATGTCCGGACTGATCGACACAACGGAGATGTATCTCCGCACCATCCTCGAGCTTGAGGAGGAAGGTGTGGTCCCCATGCGTGCCCGGATCGCCGAGCGGCTCGACCAGAGCGGCCCAACGGTGAGCCAGACGGTGGCCCGGATGGAGCGCGACGGGCTGGTGGCCGTCGCCAGCGACCGGCACCTGGAGCTGACGGACGAGGGCCGCCGCCTCGCCACCCGCGTCATGCGCAAGCACCGCCTCGCGGAGTGCCTGCTCGTCGACGTGATCGGCCTGGAGTGGGAGCAGGTGCACGCCGAGGCCTGCCGCTGGGAGCACGTGATGAGCGAGGCCGTGGAGCGGAGGGTCCTGGAGCTGCTGCGTCACCCGACGGAGTCGCCGTACGGGAACCCGATCCCCGGTCTCGAGGAGCTCGGCGAGAAGGCGGAGGCGGAGGCCTTCCTCGACGACACGATGGTGTCGCTCGCCGAGCTGGACGCGAGCGAGGGCAAGACGGTGGTCGTGCGCCGGATCGGCGAGCCGATCCAGACGGACGCCCAGCTGATGTACACGCTGCGGCGCGCGGGCGTGCAGCCCGGCTCGGTGGTGTCGGTGACGGAGTCCGCGGGCGGCATCCTCGTGGGCAGCAGCGGCGAGGCGGCCGAGCTGGGCGCGGATGTCGCGGCGCACGTGTTCGTGGCGAAGCGCTGACGGGCTGAGGCAGGGAGAGGCGCTGACGGGCTGATTCGCTGACGCGCTGAGGCCGGGTTTTCGCCGGATCTCGTGGGAAGGGTGCCCCGTCGGTCGTCGAGTACGACGACCGGCGGGGCACCCTTTCGCGTCTCCGGTCGTTCTCCGTGCGCCCCGGTTTACGCCGGAATGGCTACGCCCGCGCCCTCGCCGTGCCACGCTGGGGCGGAGTGGTGCGATATCGGGGAGGGGTGGGGCCGTGCAGCAAGCGGATGTCGTGCGTCGTATGCCGTCTGCCCCGGTGTCCCGCGCGCCCTGGACAGCAGAGCCCCGGACAGCAGAGGGCCCCGGCGCCTTTCGGCGCCGGGGCCTGTCCTCCCCTGTGCTGACCTGGAGCCCCGAGCTCTCAAGGTCAATCCCCTCGGACCGTTTTCCCCGAGCGGTCCGCCTCCCGTTCAAGATCTCCCCTCGGCAGCGGCCGTCAACCCTTGAGCCCTGTCACTCGAACGAGGGGTGTTGCGCGGCAGGAGCGCATTTTCGAATGCAAGTTCGATAGTCTGGCGAGGTTCGACGGCAAGAAGAGGGGGTGCCAGGGATGGCGCGACGACTCGACGTCACCGGGGCCGACGGCGTACGGCTGGCGGCTTGGGACTTCACGCCCGGGGCCGCCCCGCAGACCGGCCCCGGGGTCTTACTCCTTCACGGTCTGATGGGCCACGCCGCCCACTGGGCCCCTGCGATCAGCCGCCTCACGGAAGCGGCGGCCCACCCCGGCGTCCGCGCCCCCGACACCCAGGCCTTCGACACCCAGGCCTTCGATACCGGAGTCCCCCGCCCCGGCGCCCCCGCCCTCACCCTCCCCGCCCCCGAAGCCCCCTCCGTCCCCCAGCCGCGCCCCCGCACCATCGCCCTCGACCAGCGAGGCCACGGGCACAGCGACAAGCCCCCCGCCGCCGCCTTCACCCGCGAGGCGTACGTGGCGGACGCGGCGGCCGCCGTCGAGCAGCTCGGCCTCGGCCCGGTCACCCTCATCGGCCACTCCATGGGCGCCCTCACCGCCTGGCAGCTGGCCGCCGAGCGCCCCGACCTCGTCCACGCCCTCGTCATCTGCGACATGCGTGCCTCGGCGCTCGGTGCGGCCTCGCAGCGCGAGTGGCGGGACTGGTTCCGCCGCTGGCCCGCCCCGTTCCCGTCGCTCGACGCCGCCCGCCGCTGGTTCGGCGAGGAGGACCCGTGGGTCGAGCGGCCCAACCCCGCCCGGGGCGCCTTCTTCGCCGAGGTGATGGCCGAGCACCCGGACGGCTGGCGTCCGGTGTTCGACCCGGAGCAGATGCTGACCTCGCGCGAGACCTGGGTGCACGACGCCCACTGGGAGTCGCTCGCCCAGGTCCGCTGCCCGACGCTGGTCGTCCGTGGCCTGGACGGCGAACTGGGCCGCGCCGAGGCGCAGGAGATGGTCCGGGTGCTGCCTCACGGGGCGTACGCGGAGATTCCCGACGCCGGCCACCTCCTCCACTACGAGCACCCGGACGCCTGGCGCGAGGCGGTCGGTCCCTTCCTGAACGGGGTCCTCACGTCGTAGACCGTCCCGGCCTCGTGGACCGCCCGACCTCGTAGGCCGTCCCGACCCCGCAGACCGCCCTGACCTCGGAGGACAGGGTTCGGGCGGCGAGGTCGGACCCTCCCGTCGGACGCGCGCGCAGGGCAAGGTACGGTCCCTCTCGCGGCGCGTCCGAGGTCTTCTCCGCGCCGCCTCAGGGAGGGAATGAATGCGCACATCTCTGCTGCGGCGCCTGGCCACGGTGGCCACGGCGCTGGGGCTCAGCTCCGTCGGGTTCCTCGGTGCGGGCGCGGCGCCCGCGCAGGCCGCGGTCAGCGACTGCCCGTCGGGCTACTTCTGTGCCTGGAAGACCGACAACGGCACCGGCACGATGTACAAGACGAACACGAACGTGGCGACGCTCGGCGGCTGGGACAACACGTTCCGGTCGGTCGTGAACCGCACGAACAAGTACGCCTGCCTGTACGACGACGCCAACCACGGCCTCGACGGCATGGTCGGCGTCGTCTACCCGAGCCCCTCGGGTTCCGAGTGGGGCGGCCCGGGCAGCAACTCCGTCAGCTCGCTGAAGTTCGTCCCCACCGAGCGCGAGTGCGCCATGGACCCGTACCCGTACTGGTACGCGAACCAGGCCCCCGAGGCGGCAGGCTTCGGCGACATGAACGCCGACCGGACGGCTGACGTCGTCGTCCGCGACAAGGCGGGCCGGCTCTGGTTCCTGCCCGGTGACGGTTCGGGCAAGCTGATCGGCACCGGCGGCTGGAACGCCATGAACACCCTCACGCGGCACGGCGACTTCAGCGGCGACGGCCGCGAGGACGTCATCGCCCGTGAGACGGCCACCGGCAAGCTGTGGCTGTACCCCGGCACGGGGAACGGTGCGATCGGCACCCGCAAGCTGATCGGCAGTGGCGGCTGGAACGCCATGAACAGCATCACCGCGTTCGGTGATCTGTCCGGCGACGGCCGCGCGGACCTGCTCGCCGTCGAGAAGGCCACGGGCAAGCTGTGGCTGTACCCGGGCACGTCGACCGGCGCGCTCGGCGCGCGGAAGATGATCGGCAGCGGTGGCTGGAACGGAATGAACGCCCTGACCGCGTCGGGTGACATGAACGGCGACGGCAAGGCCGACCTCGTCGCCCGCGAGGCCTCCACCGGCAAGCTGTGGCTGTACCCGGGCAAGGCCGGGGCCGTCGGGACCCGTGTCCTGCTCGGCAGCGCCGGCTGGAACGTCATGGCCTCGCTCCTCGCCGTCGGCGACCACGACGGCGACGGTCACAACGACCTGGCCGCGATCACCAACAGCAGCTACGTCTCCAACGTGTTCCGCGGAGACGGCGTCCTGGTCCTCTACTCGGGCACGGGTACGGGCAAGATCGCGTCGGGCTTCCCGGAGACCGACTCCTGGTGGAGCCTCAACGGCGCGTTCTGATCCAGCGTGTTCTGATCCGGCGACCTTGATCCGGCGACCTCGATCCGGTGAGTCCGATCGGTGAGTCCGATCCGGCGAGTTCGATCGAGTGAGTTCGGCCAAGTGAAGGCCTCCGCCCCGCAGTTCCCGGGTGGAGGCCTTCGCTGTGCCGAAGCCCGGACCGGCGCCCGTACCATGATCGCTCCATGACAACCGACCCGGAGGTCGCCCCATGTCGGAGCCGTCCCGTCGTACGGTCCTGCGCAGCATCGGCGCGGGCACGGGCGCAGTCGCCGCGTCCGCCGCGTGGGTGCCGTCGGCTGCCGCAGCGCACCCCACCACGACGGCCGGGGACAACCCGGTCGTACGGGAGAACCGCGCACCCGGCTCCGACCAGTGGGCCGTCGGCTGCGCCGAGACCCGCGGGGTGGACCCGCACCGCCCGCAGATCCAGGGCCGTGCGGCGCGGGACTCGGTGGCCCCGGGGGAACCCCTCCGCCTCCACCTGACCGCACCCGGCGCCGAGTCGGTCACGGTCGCGATCTACCGCCTCGGCCACTACGGCGGCGCCCGGGCGCGCCACCTGCTGACGGAGACGGCGACGCCGGGGCTCTGGTCCCGCGCGATCCCGGCGACCTGGGTCTCGGGCCTCTACCTCGCGGTCCTCACGACACCCGCCGGCCACCGCGCCCACACTCCCTTCGTCGTCCACGAACCGGCCCGGAACTCCGCCCTCCTGCACGTCGTGTCGGGGGAGCCGGGCGCGGACGCGAGCGTGGGCCGCTGGCTGGAGGAAGAGGGCTACGACGTCACGTACGCCACGGCCGCCGACCTCCGCGCGCGCCGCGTCGACCCGGCCCGCGCGAAGGCGGTCGTGACGGCCGGCACGGCCGTACGCGGCCCCCGTGTCGTCCACCTCGACCGCCCGTCGGCGCTGAGCGAGCCGGGCCGTACGAAGGAGACGGCCCGCCGTGCGGCGGCGGAGGCCCTGGAAGCCGTCGGGGTCAGCAGATCCAGAAGCTGACGTCGGCGCCGATCCAGCCCTTGAAGCCGCGGTCGTCGTAGAGCGTCACCCAGCCGTCGGCGGTCACCTCAAGGCGTACGGTCAGCGGCTGGCCCGTCACGTACGCGCCGGAGACCACCCCGACCAGCCGCTGGGTACGGTTCGGCCGGGCCCGCAGGGGCAGTTGGAACAGCTGCTGCGTGCTGGCCCAGGCCTTGCCGTCGATCTGGTCGAGCGAGAAGTGCAGGAACACCTGGTCGCCGGAGAGCCGGTACTGCGGCTTGTAACTGGCGCTGTTCGGCACGAACGCGGCGGTGTTGAACGGGACTTCCGTCCACGTCCCGTTCCCCGGGTGCGGGTACCGCGCCGCCTGGAAGGTCCGCGCGCCGGACGAGCCGCCGGAGAAGCCGAAGGCGAGCGTGGCCTGCGGGTCGCCCGGGCTGTTCTCGTACACGCACAGCCCTTCGGGCTCACGGTCGGACAGCGAGGCGAACGCCGTGATCGTCACGTCCTGCACGACCCTGCCCGTCGCCCAGTCCGAGCAGGTCAGCGTCGTGACCGCGCCGGGCTCCTTGTCCGGCTTCCCGTAGTACGTGTACAGGTGGTCGCCGAGACTCGCGTACCCCTGGAGGGTCCGGCCGGACGCGGTGAACGGCATGGTCGCGAGGGGCGTGTACGTCCCCGCCACGACGGCGTCCAGGTCGTACCGGTCGATGCCGCCGACGCCTTCCTCGGACTTGATGTCGTTGGACTGCCAGCGGTAGATCAGCTGCCGCCGGTTCGGGTCGATGGTCGCGGACACCCGGTACGCCCCCGTCGTACGGGGCCGGTGGAAGGTGACGACGGATGCCGGCGCGGTGGTGTCCGAGGCGTCGACGGTGGCGTCCTTCTGCCACGGGATACGGGCGAGTCCGGTGGCCCACCCGCCGCTCGGCAGCGCGTCGGTCCACAGGAAGACGGCGCCGCCGGTCCGCTCGACGCCTATGTTCGCGCCGTGCCCGGCGCGCTCGATGTGCATGGAGTCCACGAGCACGCCGTCGGCGGTGAGCCGCGAGACGAGCAGCCGGTCCTGGTCGGCGGGGGTGATGTCCCGCTGGCACACGTACCAGTACTGGTCGAAGGACTCCCAGAAGAACGACTGCGCGACGCTGCCCTGGGAGGCGAGCGTGGCGCCGGAGAGCAGGGTGGGAGTGACGGCGGAATCGAGTCGGATCATGTGACGGCCCCCTCAAGATCGGCAAGAGAGCCCGAGACTACGGCCCGGTCTCTCTTCCTTCCCGCCGACCCCGCTGACGGACAGGTCAGTCCCACTGCTCGTCGGCGAGGGAGCTGACCGGCTGCGGCTTGCCGATGACGGCCAGGGCGATGAAGAAGTTGATCTGGCCGATCGCGATGGTCAGGGTGGCCAGGGCCTTCTCGTCGTAGTGCTTCGCGACCTCGGCGTACAGCTCGTCGGAGACGCGCTCCCTGCCGTGCGGGGCGGGCTGGAGGGTGGCCTCCACCAGGGCGAGGGCGGCGCGCTCGGCGTCGGTGAAGTACGGGGCGTCCTGCCAGGAGGAGACGGCGGTGATGCGCTCCTCGGACACCCCGGCCTTGCGCAGGAAACCGGTGTTCAGGATCGTCAGGTAGGTGTTGCCGACGATCTGACCGGCCCGCAGGTGGACGAGGCTCATCGTGGTGCGCGGCACCGAGTGGTTGCCCGTGGCCCGGAAGAGGGCGGCGCTGATGTCCTTCAGCTCGGGCACGAACTCGCCCGGGTTGGGCATCCGGGAGATGGAGGGGGTGGAGGGGGAGGTCGTGTTCGTCATGGCTGGTCTCCTTCGTTCTGGCGCTTCGGCCTCGTTGGCGTCTTCACAGCACTGACGGAGCCGCGCCCGCGGATGTGACGGGAAACCGGAAAGATTCTTCTGACGCGCTCCGGCCCTCCGAAGCGTGGTGCGAACGTGCTGGCCGTGTCGCACGACGATGTCCGAATCCCGCGAGCACGACGCGCCTCTGCTGATCACGCTGGAGTCATGACGATGCCATCCACTGCAGACCCCGAGATGGTCCTCACCGGTATGTACGCGGCTGAGGCCGAATATCTGGCGGCCGGAGGCCCTGGCGAGGCTTCGTTCGACGTGCTCGCCCCCTTCTTCGCTCCGAATGTCGAGCTGCATCAGGCGGACGCCCTGCCGTACGGGGGTGCTTGGCGGGGGCACAAGGGAATGGCGCGGTTCTTCCTCGCGATGGGACAGGTCTGGGAGACGTTCGACATGGTGGAGCAGGAGTTCCTCGCCACCGGCGAGACTGCGGTCGTGCTCACTCAGGTCCGTGCTCGCGCGCGGGCGACCGGCCGTGAACTCAGCTTCCCCATCCTGCAGACGATCACGGTCAAGGACGGGCAGATCACCGAGGTCCGTCCGTTCTACTGGGACACTCAGGCCATCGCCGACGCCTGCGGCGGGTCCGCGCCGACAGGCTGAGGCCGACAGTGCATCCCCGACCGGTCACGTACAACTCTCGCGCCTCCTCATGAGTCTGATGGAACGGTATGTACGCGTGTGCGTACGGTTCGATCTTTCTGAGGGGAAACGCGTGACTTCACAGGCGGCACGTTCGGCACAGCACCGGCTCTCCATCGCGATCACGGCCGTCCTCGCCATCACGGCGGGTACGGCGCTGGCCTCCGCGCCGACGGCCGGCGCCGCCCCGGCGGGCGCCGCTCCCCTCACCGCCGTCGCCGCCGCGGCCGACCGCGCGGACGCTCCTGCCGTGGCCGAGCTGCCGGTCGGCACGGAGATCGCCGGCGCCGGGCCGAACGGGTTCCTCGCCACCACCGAGCATTCCAGGGAGGGCGACACCTCGTACGACTACCGCTGGTATCGCCCGGACGGCACGTCCACCCTCCTCGCCGAGGCCTTTTCCGCCGTGACGGTCCGGCGCAACGCCGCCGTGTCCGACATCGTGACCCTCACCGACACACACCGTGAGCGCGAGTTCCGGCTCCACGACATGTCCGCACCCGCCGGCACCGCGCCGGTCGTCTTCGACCTGGACGAGCTGAGCGGGCCGGGACTCACGTACGAGCACGTCGCCACGGTCGGCTCGACGCTCCTCGTCCAGGTGACGACGGCGACAGGGGCGCACGAGTACCACCTCCTCGCCAAGAGCGGTGACACCGTCACCGATCGCCGGGTCACCGGGCTGACCGCCGCCGGCGTGGACGACGTCCGCGCCACGGCGGACACCGCGCTCCTCTGGTACCGGGCGGTGGCGGCCGACGGGAGTTCCGGGCCGGCCCTCGCCACCCTCGACCTGGCCACCGCCACCGTCGGCACCGCCTATCCCGTTCCCCAGCACGTCAGTTGGTGGGACACCTCCGCGATCGACGCCGAGCGCCTGGTCTGGTGGCGGGACAGGACGACCCTCGTCGTGACCGACCGGGCCACCGGCGCCCAGAATCCGATCACGCTCAGCCGGGCGGACACCCCGTACGCCGGCCTCCTCGGGGACTGGATCGTCTACGGCACGAGGACGGCAGCCGGCCAGGGCTTCGCCGACGACCCGCTGCTGCCCCTCGTGGCGCGCCCGTCGGCCGGCGGCGACCCGGTGAAGGTCCTCGACCACGTGTCGAGCCTCGTGGCGGCCGAGAGCGGCAGCCTGCTCGTGCGCGGCGGCACCGTCGAGAAGGGCGAGGGCATCTACCGGATCACCCTCGGCGCCGACCGCAGGCCGGCCGCCGAGCTGATCGCCTCCACCGGTGAGGACACCGCCCTCACCCCGAAGGGGACGAACATCGGCCCCGTCGTCGACCTCGATCCGCGGAACAACCGGATCGAGCTGACCTGGAACCTGTCCCATCCGCGCTTCACGGGCGAAGTGAACCTGATCCACAAGAAGAGCGGCCGCCGGTACCACCAGACCTTCGTGTCGGACCACGGGAACAGTTTCGCCTTCGTCTGGCGCGGGAACTTCGCCTCCTCCGAGACCGACCCCGGCTCGGCCGCGTACAACGGCGACTACCGCTGGGAGTTCGATGCCGCGCCGATGAACGGCATCGGCCCCGACCTGCACGCGACCGGCGACTTCAAGCTCGTACGGTCCCCCAAGGTCCACGACTTCAACGACAACGGCTCGGCGGACCTCCTCGCCCGCGACTCCCGGGGCAACCTGCGGCGCCTCGACACCGTCAACGAGGTCTGGAGCAGCCACCTCCTCCCGTCCGGCGCCCCGGTCTCCGTCGGCTCCGGCTGGAACGGCTACCGCCGGATCGAGTCCGTCGGCGACGTGGCCGGCACGAAGGCCCCGGACGTGATCGGCGTCGACGCGAGCGGTGTGCTGTGGCTGCACCCGGGCACGGGGGAGGAGCAGGCCCCGCTCGCCCCGCGGGTCAGGATCGGTGGCGGCTGGCAGGTGTACGACAAGCTCGCGGGCGGCAGCGACCTCGACGGGGACGGCCGCGCCGACCTGATCGCCGCCGACACCGCGGGCGACCTGTGGTTCTACAAGGGCACGGGAAACCCGAAGGCGCCGTACGCGCCCCGGAAGAAGAACGGCTTCGGCTGGGGCGTCTACAACCAGCTGACCGCCGTCGGCAACATCGCCGGAGGCCCCGCCGGAGACCTCGTCGCCCGCGACAGGGCCGGCGCCCTCTGGCTCTACCTCGGCAAGGGCGACGGCACCTTCGCCGGCCGCGTGAGGATCGGCGGCGGGTGGAACCAGTACAGCCACCTCGTCGGCATCGGCGACGCGACGATGGACGGCCGCCCCGACCTGTACGTCTTCGGCCCGAACAACACGTCGTACGTCTACGCCGGTACGGGTGACTGGCGCGCCCCGTTCGCGGTGAGGACCCCCACCAGGGTCCTCACCGACACCACCCTGGGCTTCGACGAGGTTCTCTGACAGACCCCCTGGCGGTCCTCTTCTCAGGGCCGCCAGGCATAGCGGATGTCCGGCTCGCGCTCCTCGTTGCGCAGGCCGTCGGTCCGCTCCTCCGCGACGAAGCCGTGGCGCTCGTAGAACCTCTGCGCCGGTGCGTTGACCTGGAACGTCCACAGCTGCAGCCCCTCGGGCCGCTGCCGCTTGGCCAGCTCCATGAAGCGGTCGCCCAGCCCCCGGCCGCGCCACGACGGGTCGAGGTAGAGCTGCTCCAGGTCGCCGTCGTCGAGCACCAGGAGCCCCACCACGCCGGCCTCCCCGGCGACCGCCACCCACGTCTCGTACTGCGGCACGACGACGTGGGTGAACCAGCTCCGTACTGCGTCGTCGTCGTGTGCGCGGCGCACGGTCGGCAGCGCGGCGGTGAAGGAACGCAGCCACACATCGGCTGTCGCGGTCGCGTCGGAGTCGTCCGCACGCCGAATCTCAAGGTCATCAGAGTTCACAGAGCGCGACGATCGCAGGCGGCGGCGCCGCGCGCACCTGAATTGAACCGCAGCCCCCCAGCCCGAGGTCCGTAGTCCGCGGTCCGCAGCCCGCACTCGGTGTTCAGGGGCGGTCGGGTCCGCGATAGGGGAGTGTCTCGCTGTAGACGACGCTGGTGGTCGTGCTGCCGAAGCCGGCCAGCTCGTCCACGAGGGTCTCCAGATGTTCCATGGAGGTCGCGGCCACCTTCAGGGTGTAGCAGTCGTCGCCCGTGGTCCGCACGCACTCCAGGATCTCCCGTCGCTCGGCGAGCAGCCGGCGCAACGGCTCGTGGCGGTTGCCCGGGTACTTCAGGCGGACCACGGCGAGCACGGGATAGCCGACCTTGGCCAGGTTCACCACGGCCCGATAGCCGGTGATGACGCCCAGCGACTCCAGATTCCGCACCCGTTCCGTGGTGGCCGACGAGCTGAGTTTCACGCGCCGGCCCAGTTCGCTGAGGGAGATGCGGGCCTCCTGCTGCAGCAACTCGATGATCGCCCAATCGAGTTCGTCAAGATTCGCGGCCATACCGCGATTCTACCGGCAGAACCACGGGAGAAGGCGGGTGGAACCGGGAGAGTTCGGTTCTGTTTTCCGTGATCACGGGGATAGTCTCGAATCATGCAACTTGGCGTCAACGTACCGAACTTCGGGCCCGGAACCGATCCCGGCGTGCTCCGCGAGTGGGCGCGGACAGTGGAGGGGCTCGGCTTCGACCTGCTCATGGTGTCGGATCACGTGGTCGTCACCCCGGACGTGGCCGAGCGGTACCCGGAGCCGTTCTACGAGCCGTTCACCACGCTGTCCTGGCTGGCCGGGATCACCACCCGGCTGCGGCTGGGCACCACCGTCCTCGTGCTGCCGTACCGGCATCCGCTGCTGGTCGCGCGCATGGCCACCAACCTCGGCCGGCTCAGCGGCGGCCGGTTCGTCCTGGGGGTCGGCGTCGGCTGGGCGCGTCAGGAATTCGACGCGCTCGGCGTGCCGTTCTCCCTGCGCGGCCGGCTGACCGACGAGTACCTGGGCACCCTGCGGGATGCCTGGCGCGCGCAGGACGAGAGCGGTGGTTCTTCGGTACCCGTCTGGGTGGGCGGCAACAGCGAGGCGGGCATCCGGCGGGCCGTCAGGTTCGGCGACGCCTGGCACCCGCTGAGGCTTCCGCTGGCCCGGATGCGCTCGGCCCTGGCGGACCACATGCGGCCGGACCACGCGCCGACGGACCACCCGCCCGCAGCCAACCCGCCGGCGGACCGCGTGCGGCCGGACCACCCGCCGGCGGGCCGCCCGCTTCCGGCGTTCGCGCCCCGTATCGCCCTGCGGCTGACCGCCACTCCCGTCGACGACCCCGAACGGCCTGCCGGTGTCGGCACCATCGAGCAGATCCTCGACGACCTCGACCAACTCCGCCTGCTCGGCGCCGATACCGTCGTGCTCGACCCGTACCACGGAGATCCGGAGGAGACCCGTCGGCCCCACGTGGCCTGGCAGGCGCTCACCGCCGTGGCCACCCACTGGAGGACACCATCGTGATCAGCCCCGCCGACGAGACTCTCCTGCGGCGCGCCATCGGCATCGCGGCCCGGGCCGTCACCCTGGGCGACGCGCCGTACGGTTCCCTCCTCGCGGGCCCGGACGGCGCGGTCCTCGCCGAAGCCCACAACACGGTGCGCCGCGACGACGACATCACCGCCCACCCGGAACTGAAGCTCGCCCGCTGGGCGGCCCGCGAACTCGACCCGGAGACGGCCGCCCGCACCACCCTGTACACCAGCTGCAAGCCCTGCGGCATGTGCGCCGGCGGCATCGTCCGCTCCGGCCTCGGCCGGGTCGTGTACGCGCTCTCCACCGAGCAACTCGTCGAACTCAACCCGCAGTCGGGCGACTGGCCGACGGTGACGCAGGACGGCCCGGCCCTGTTCGACGAGGCGCGCGCCCCGATCGACGCCTACTACCGGCCGTGACCTTCGTCCTTAGTCACTGAGGCCGTCGGCCGAACACCTCGAACAGCCGGGTCAGGCTGTCCTCCTGATAGCCCGCGGCCGCCGCGCGCCGGAACGTCTCCAGTACGGCGGCGGGCACCGTCGGGTCCACGCCCGAGTCCCGCGTCGTGTGCACGACGTGGTCGAGGCTCGCCACGGCCATCGAGATCCGGTCGACGTCGCCGCCGTGCTCCCCCGCCTCGATCCGCGGCGTGTAGAAGTCGAGGAACTGGCCCATCCCGGTCAGCGTCTCGGTCGCGTACGGCTTGATCTCGGAGAGGCCGATGCCGTTCGCGTCCGCCAGCGCCGCCATGTGCAGCCAGGCGGTCAGGGTGGTCCAGAAGAGGTCCATCTGCAGCTGGTAGTAGAGCGCGGCGAGCCCCGGGTCCTCGCCCCGGTGGTCGGTGTCGGTGAGCACCTTCAGAAGACCCTCGTACTCCTCGAAGAGGTCCCGGGGGCCGCTGTAGTAGGTGCCGGACTCCGTCGAGCCGATGCCGGACGGCGGCGTCTGGACCCCGCCGGTGAGGTGGCGCGCCCCGTGCTTCGCCGCCCAGGCGGCCCCCTTGCGGGCCTCCTCAGGGGTGTCCGAGCTGAGGTTGACGAGGACGCGGCCGTCGAGCGCGGAGACGGCGGGCTCCAGGATCGCGTACATCGCGGCGTAGTCGGTGAGGCTCAGCACCACGGCCTCGTTGGCCTTCAGTGCCTCCTCGACGGTGGCGGCGCGGACCGCGCCCCTGGCGACCAGTTCGTCGGCGCGGCTCGCGGTGCGGTTCCAGACGGTGACTCGGTAGCCGGCGTCGAGGTAGGCCCCGGCCATGGCCCGGCCCATCGGTCCGAGGCCGATGACGGTCACGGACGAATGGTTCACGGCAGACGTGCTCACAGAGATCTCCCCGAGAATCGGAATCAGCAGCGCATCGCTAGAACGAACGCTCTATCTAGTCAGGAACGTAGCACAGGGCTAGAACGATCGCTCTAGTTCGGTACTGTGGTGGGGTGAAGACCAAGGCCCCGCATGATCCCGAGACCGCCGGAACCCGTGAGCGGATCGTCCGTACGACCTCACGCCTGATGCAGCGCCAGGGTTACGAGGGCACCGGCATCAAGCAGATCTCCCGCGAGGCGGGGGCCACGCTCGGCTCCGTGTACCACTTCTTCCCCGGCGGCAAGCAGGAGCTCGGTACGGCCGCGGTGCGGCTCGGCGACGAGGAGTTCACCGAGTTCCTGACCGCGGCGCTCGACGCCGAGCCCGAGCCCGAGAAGGCCCTCGTCGCACTCACCGTGTCCCTCGCCGAAGGGCTGCGCGACTCGGACTGGCTCGACGGCTGCCCGGTCACCTCCACCGTCGTGGGTACGGCGACCAGCGCCCCCGGGATCCAGGAGGCGGCGGCCGAGGCGTTCGCGCGCTGGCGGGCGGTGGTCGCGCGGAAGCTCGGCGAGGCGGGCTTCACGGAATTGGAAGCCGACGAGCTGGCGCACACGGTGATCGCGACACTGGAAGGCGCCGAACTGGCGGCCCAGGTCGCCCGCAGCGTCACGCCCCTGGAGGTCGCGGGCCGGCACCTGGCCCGCCTGGTCGCCTCGTACCGACCGGCCTAACGTTGGTCCATGCTCACGATGCCGACACGGGTTGAACTGCACCCGCTCACCCTCTCCGACCAGGACGAGTTCTGCACGCTCGTGCGGGCCAGCTCCGAGCTGTACGGGCCGAGGATGCAACTGCCCGCGACCGCCGAGGAGTTCCAGGTCTGGATGCGCCGCTTCGACGACGGCACCAACCAGGGCTTCCTGATCCGCGTCCGGGAGACCGGCGCAGCCGCCGGCACGGTCAACATCAACTCGATCATCCGGGGCCGTTACCAGGGCGCGTCCCTCGGATACGCCGCCTTCGCCCCCTCCGCAGGGCGCGGGTACATGACCGAAGGGGTCGCCCTCGCCCTGCAGTACGCCTTCACCGACCTGCGGCTCCACCGGATGGAGGCCAACATCCAGCCGACGAACAAGGCATCCCTGGCCCTGGTCCAGCGGTTGGGCTTCCGCCACGAAGGGGTTTCGCCCGCCTACCTCTACATCGGCGGGGCCTGGCGGGACCACGAACGCTGGTCCATCACCGCCCCCGAGCCCTGGACGCCCGATCCGTCCCTCCCCGAGTTCTGAGCCGCACGGCGCCGCTTGCGACACCCGTCGGCGACAGGAGGGAGACGCAGGTCACAATCGGCGATGTCACATCGCGTCGAGCCCATTCCGTCCTGGGGGTGTAGTCACCGACCACCACGGAGGAGCTCGTCATGAGTGCACGTCTGAACATGTTCGCCAGCCCGGTCGCCATCAAGGCCTGGAAGCACATCATCGCGGCCAACAAGGCGATCGCGGAGGGCTCGTCGCTGCCCGCCGCCACCCAGGAGCTGGTGAAGATCCGCGCCAGTCAGATCAACGGCTGCGGCATGTGCCTCGACATGCACACCAAGGACGCTGCCGCGGCCGGGGAGACCTCGCTCCGGCTCCACTTGGTCGCCGCCTGGCGGGAGGCCACCGTTTTCACCGACGCCGAGCGGGCCGCCCTGGAGCTGACCGAGCAGGGCACCCGCCTCGCCGACGGGTCCGGGGTCACGGACGAGGTCTGGGACAACGCCGCAAAGCACTTCGACGACGACCAGCTCGCCGCCCTGGTGTCCCAGATCGCGATCATCAACGCGTTCAACCGTGGCAACGCCATCACCCGGCAGCCCGCCGGCGACTACCAGCCCGGCCAGTACGCGTAACAGCGATCCGCTTCGACTGACGGGCTCGGGAGCCGGCCCCGACACGACCTAGTCGCCCGGCCGCTCCGGCTCCGTCACCTGCAGCGGGTGCTTGACCGCGCCCGGGTTCGAGGCTCCGTGTCCGGTGATGCCCATGTCGTCGGCGGCCATGCTGCCGAGCGAGGGCCCGGCGCCGAGGCCGACGACGATCGCGGTGAGGCCGAGGAAGAGCAGCACGCCGTTGAACGAGTCCGTGGTCCACATCGCCACGACACCCCCCACCCCGGCGACGATCAGGCCGAGCGACGTCCAGGCCAGCGCCCGGAAGAGGCGCTGGCGGCGCCGGGTGGATGCCACGCTGTGGACGCGGAAGCGCAGCCGGTCACCGCAGGTCGGGCAGGTGATCTCCTTGACGAAGGGGGCCCTGCCGTCGGCCGGCCGCTTGATCTCGGTGGGATGCCGGGCGTACGTCCAGCCGGTGCCGGCGGCCGTCGCGGTGGCGAGGAAGGTGTTCCGGTGCCACAGCTCGGCACGCTGGATCTGCTCCACGACCCTGGGCATCGGAACTCCCTCTTGACTTGCGGCAGTTGGGCGATCCCGTTCATCCTTCCGCATGCCTTCGGAGGCTGTCCATGGCGATGGCCCGCCCGGACGAACCGAGCGGGCCATCGACGTGTGTACGTACCGGCATTGCGAACAGCGTCGCGAACTACCCCTTGCTGACCGCCGCCAGGATCTCCGGCAGCCGCCTCACCGTGCGCGGCGCCGCCACCTTCAGGCCCGCCCACACGAGGAGCGCGCCGTAGAGCGTGCCGGCCGGGAGCAGGAGCCAGAGCAGGGACTCCTGGTCGGAGACGTGGAGGTAGATCGTCGCGCCGATCAGCGGGGCGCACAGCAGCGGGGCCGTGAGCATGCCGCCGAGGATCGAGATCCACGCCAGAGCGCCCTGCCCCGGAGCCACGTTCTTGTAGCCGCTGTCCTGTGGGATCGAGTACGGGAAGGCGGCCGAGGTCACCGAGCCCGTCGCCAGCATCGCGCCGAGCAGGGCGAGCGCCAGGCCGACGGCGTCCGGGAGCCGCGACCAGTCGCCGAGGATGGCGACCGTGAGGACCGTGACGAAGACCGCGTACGGGAGGGTGATCATGAGCAGGGCCAGGGCCCGCGCCCGGAGTTCGGCGTACGCGTCGGCCGCCGTCGAGATGGTCTGGGCGACCATCCAGAACGCCGAGGTGTCCTGTCCGAACTGGTTGTACATCAGCATGCCGAGCATGCCGGAGGCGAAGCACGCCCAGTAGATCGAGCCCGTGCCCTGGAGCGCGTTGACGAGCGGGACGATCAGGCCGAGGGCGAGCGAGGTCACGGCCCCGGCCTTCGTCTTCGGGTCGCGCCACAGGTAGCGCAGGCTGCGCTCCATGACCGCGCCCGTGCGCCCGTCCGGCAGGATCCGGCCGAGCAGCCCCGTACCGTCGGACTTGTCACGGACGCCCGCGTCGGAGGCCGCGCCGATCGTGGAGCCGTCGGGCTCGACCATCAGCCGTACCAGACTCCGCTGCCACCAGTACCCGAGCGCCACGAGCGCGGCCGCCGTGAGCAGCAGCCGGACCGCCGCCACCGCGTAGTCGCCGTTGCTCGCCGCGTCCACGGCGCCGATCGCGGCGGCGGGCGGCAGCCAGCCGACGACGGACGCCGCCGGTTCGATCGCGGTCAGCCCGCCGGGCTGGCCGAGGCGCTGGGCGCCGAAGTTCACGAGCTGCATGCCCACGGCGATGATCAGACCGCTGAGCAGTGCCAGGTCCCGGCCCTTGCGGGAGGTGAGCAGCCGGATGTTGGCGGCGGCCACGGCCCGGGACAGTGCCACGCACGTGACGGTCACGAGGGGGACGGCGAGGACGGCGACGAGCGTGCCGGCCGCGCCGTGTGCGACGGACAGGGCCGCGCCGGACACCAGGAACAGGGTCAGGACGGGGCCGACACCCACGAGCGAGGCCACGAGCAGGGCCCGGATCAGCGGCCGGGGCCGCAGCGGCAGCATCACGAGCCGCGAGGGGTCGAGGGTCTCGTCTCCGCTGGGCACGAACAGCGGCATCACCGTCCACGCGAGCGCGGTCACCCCGGTGAGGAGGATCGCGATCGTGTCGGCGTCGGCGTTGCCCCGCAGAAGGGCGAAGGACAGCACCATCCCGGCGGCGAAGAGCAGCCCGAAGACGATCGAGACGATGTACGCGGCGGTCCGCCCGCCCGACTGCCGCAGCCCGTTGCGCAGCAGGCTCAGTTTGAGCCGCACGAAGACGGAGGTGAGGGAGGGGACGGGGCCGGTCGTGGCCGTGGTGCCGGTGGTGGTCGTGGCCGGGAAGGCGCTCATCGCGTACCCGCCCCGCCGCCCAGCCAGTCCAGCGAGTCCCCGGCCGCCTCGCGCCCGTTCGCGCCGACCAGTTCCAGGAACGCGGCCTGCAGCGAGGGCGCGTCGCCCCGTACCTCCGCGAGTGTGCCCTGTGCGCGGATCCGGCCCGCGGCCATCACGGCGACCCAGTCGCAGAGCGACTCGACGAGTTCCATGACGTGGCTGGAGAAGACGACGGTGGCGCCGGAGGAGGTGTACCGCTCCAGGACACCGCGGATGGTCTGCGCGGAGACCGGATCGACGCCCTCGAAGGGCTCGTCGAGGAAGAGCACCTCGGGGTTGTGCAGGAGCGCCGCCGCGAGTCCGATCTTCTTCCGCATACCGGTCGAGTAGTCGACGACCAGCTTGTTCTGCGAGCCGGTCAGGTCGAGGACGTCGAGGAGCTGCGCGGCCCGCTTGTCGACCTCGGCGCCGGGAAGGCCCCGCAGCCGCCCGCTGTACGCGAGGAGTTCACGGCCCGAGAGGCGCTCGAAGAGCCGCAGGCCCTCGGGCAGGATGCCGATCCGGGCCTTGACCTGGGCGACCGACTCCGGGTCGGCCCATACGTCGTGCCCGGCGACCAGGATGCGTCCCTGGTCGGGGCGGAGCAGGCCGGTGATCATGGAGAGGGTGGTGGTCTTGCCGGCGCCGTTGGGTCCCACGAGCCCGATGAACTTGCCGGCGGGCAGCACCAGATCGATCCCGTTGACCGCGATCTGCTGGCCGAATCGTTTCCACAAGCCCTCGACACGCACGGCGGGCGCCGCACCGTGTCCGGGTGCGGCGCCCGCCTTGTCGAACGCTCCGTCGTATGCCTGGTCAGGCATGGTCCTTCAACCCCTAGGTCGTCCCCGTGTGTACGGGCCCCACCCTACGGGCGGGGCCTGTTCGGGACCCAGGGTCATGACGTGCGGCTTCTCGCCTCCGCCGCTTCCCGGCCACATGCGTACGCGAGGGCGCTGATCAGCTCCTCCGCGTCGGGGAGCCAGCGGTTCGCCGGGGTGGGGCGCCGGGCCCACTGCACCGCGCCGCAGCCGCCGATCCGGGTGGGCGGGGCCGCCACGTAGTGGCCCTCGCCGCGCGTGGTGAGGTCCATGGCGGCCGGGACCCAGCCGAGCTTGCGGACGAGGTCCGGCACCTTGGCCGCGGCGCCCGGCAGCACGAAGAAGAACATCCGGCGGTCCGGGGTGCAGGTCACCGGTCCGAGCGTGAGCTCCATGCGCTCCATCCGGGCGAGCGCCAGGAACCCGGCCGACTCGGGCACCTCGATGGCGTCGAACGTACGGCCCGTCGGCAGCAGGATCGACGCCTTCGGCTGCTTCGACCACATCCGCCGGGCCCCGACCCCGCTGCCGGTCGCCTGGGTCGACCAGTCGGGCCTGACCGCGTGGGCGCCGGGCACGGCGCACGCGTCCGCGCCGCAGGAGCAGCGCTCCCGGCCCTCGACGGCCTCCAACCAGGTCCCGGGAAACACGTCCCAGTGCCGCTCTTCCGCGTACCGCACGGCGCTGTCCAGCAGCTGCTCGCCTCGCTGCTTGGGGATCTGTGCGGCTTCCGTGACTCCGATGGTCTCTTCCACGTGGAACACAACTTCCCCCGTCACCTGGGGTTACGGCCAGGGCGTGGAGCGGTGTGAGGCATCGATCCTGCACGCGGGGCGCATCGGTGCACGGGCGGGGGCGCGCGGGGGGCCGGGGAGCGGGGGTGGGTACGCACTGGTGGGGGCGTCGGCGGCGAAGTCGCGGCCGACGTGTCCGGTTTCGCGTGTTCACATCGGCATTGACCGGATATTCACCGGGCAGTGATCACTTCTCCGGTGATCACCGCACGGCCTCAGGGGGTACTCATGGCAGCCAGGCCACTCGTTCCGCGTCAGCTCAACGAAAGGCTCCAGGCGCTCATTCAGGAGGCCGGCTGCTCCAACGCCGGCCTCGCCCGCAGGGTCAACATGGTCGGCGCGGAGCGCGGACTCGACCTGCGGTACGACAAGACGTCGGTGGCGCGCTGGCTGCGCGGGCAGCAGCCGCGCGGGCGCGCGCCGGGGATCATCGCCGAGGCCCTCGGCCGCAAGCTGGGCCGTACGGTCACGATCGACGAGGTCGGCATGGCCAACGGCCGCAACCTCGCCGCCGGGGTGGGGCTCCAGTTCGCGCCGACCGTGCCCGGGGCGATCGAGCAGGTCTGCGAGTTGTGGCGCAGCGACGTGGGCCGCCGCGACTTCCTCTCCGGCTCCACGGTCGCGGCCTCCGCGCTCGTCGAGCCCAGCCGGGACTGGCTGATCACGGGCCCGGACGCGCACGTGGCCCGGATGGCGGGGGCGCGCGTCGGGGTCGCGGACGTGGCGGCCGTACGGGAGATGACGGCCGCGCTCGTCGACCTCGACCGGCGGTTCGGCAGCGGGCACGTGCGGCCGGTGGTCGTCCACTACCTCAACAGCGTGGTGTCGGGGATGCTGTCCGGCTCGTACCGGGAGGCGGTCGGCCGGCAGCTGTTCGCGGCGGTCGCCCGACTGACGGAACTCGCCGGGTACATGGCGGTGGACACGGGCGAACCGGGCCTCGCCCAGCGGTACTACATCCAGGCGCTGCGGCTCGCGCAGGCGGCCGGCGACCGGGGCTACGGCGGCTATGTGCTCGCCGCCTCGATGAGCCACCTCGCCGCGCAGCTCGGAAATCCCCGGGAGATCGCGCAGTTGGCACGGGCGGCGCAGGAGGGGGCGCGCGGGAAGGTGCCGCCGCGCGCGGAGGCGATGTTCCTCGCGGCCGAGGCGCGCGGGCACGCGCTGCTCGGGGACGTCAGCGCCTTCGAGACGGCGGCGGGCCGTGCCGTACGGGCTCTGGAGCAGGCCGATCCGGAGTCGGGCGACGACCCGGCGTGGATCGCCCACTTCGACCAGGCGTACCTCGCGGACGAACTGGCGCACTGCCACCGGGACCTGGGGCAGGCGGAGGCCGCGGCGCGGGCGGCGGAGGAGTCGATCGCCGGGCACCCGGAGACGCGCGCGCGACGCCGGGCGATCGGCCTGGCCCTGCTGGCCTCGGCGCAGGTCCAGCAGCGCGAGGTCGAGCAGGCCTGCCGTACGGGCACGCGCGCGCTCGAACTGCTCGGCACGCTGCGGTCGTCGAGGGGCGCGGAGTACCTGGAGGATCTGCGGGAGCGCCTGGAGCCGTATGCGGGGGAGGCGGTGGTGCGGGAGTTCGGGGCGCGGATCGAGCTGTACGCGGCGTAGTCGCCGGTGGGGCCCGTGCCGTTCGAGAAGGTTGTGTAACCGGGCTCACACGTGTGTGCGGAGCCCCGGGCGTACCCGGTAGCGTGAGCCGACGATTCCGTAGGTCCATCAGTAGGAGTCCCGGTGACGCAGAACGGACAGGGTCCGGAGCCGCAGTACCCGGCGGTGCCCCCCGCGCAGAACGGCCAAGGGGTAGCACAGTCGTACGGTGGCGCCTGGGGTCCCGCCGGCGGCTCGCCGGGCGGGCAGCCGCTGCCGCCCGCGCAGCCACTGCCTCCGGAGGCGACGCCGGGCGGCGCCGCCGACATGCAGTCCACCCAGTACCTGGCGCCGATACCGGCGCAGGGCGCGCCGCCGCAGCCCGGCTACGGCTACCCGGGGCCGGGTGCCCCGGGCGGTGCCGACATGCAGGCGACCCAGCACATCGCCCCGGTCCCGGGCGGGATGCCGCCGGTGTCCCCGGTCCCGGGCGGGATGCCCCCCGTGCAGGGCGGGATGCCGCAGGCGCCGGGCCCGCAGCCGGGGTACGGATACCCGCCGCAGGCTCCTGCCGGGATGCCGCACGTCCAGGGTGGGATGCCGCAGGCGTCCGGCCCGCAGCCCGGGTACGGCTACCCGCCGCCGGCCGGGGACATGCAGGCCACCCAGCACATCGCCCCGGTGCCGCCGCAGCAGGGCGCGGGCCCCTCGACCCAGTTCCTGGGCACGGGACCGCTCCAGGCGCAGGGCCCCGGGCCCGCGGGCGCCTCCGACGCGACCCAGTACATCGCCCCCGTCCCGGGGCAGGAGCCCGGTGAGCGGCAGCCGCCGGCCGAGTTCGACAACCTCTTCCGTACGGAGGCCCCGCGGGCGCCGCAGGCCCCGCAGCAGCCGCACGCGCAGGCGTACCAGCAGCCCGCCCCGGCTCCGTACCAGCAGTCGCATCAGCCGCCGCAGCATCAGCAGCAGCAGCACCACCAGCCGCCGGCGCCCCCGCAGCAGTACGCGTACCAGGGTGCCTACTACGACGACGGCGCCGAGCCCGAGCCCTCGCGCCGCAAGTCCCCGGTCGCGCTGATCGCCGCCGTCGTCGTCGGCTGCGCGGTCGTCGGCCTCGGCGCCGGCGCGCTGCTCAGCGGCGGCGACGAGGACAAGGACCCCAAGAAGGGCACCCAGAACGTGGCGGAGAGCTCCGCCACCCCGTCCGGCGAGGCCACGACGGCGCCCGCGGAGAAGCCGGCCGACCCGGCGGAGCCGCAGGCGAAGGAGCTGAGCAAGCTCCTCGCGACCAGCAGCAGCAGCCGCGACACGGTGATCAGCTCGGTCGAGTCCATCAAGCAGTGCAAGAACCTGGACAAGGCCGCGACCGATCTGCGGGGCGCCGCCGAGCAGCGCCGGAGCCTCGTCACCCAGCTCCAGTCGCTGTCGGTCGACAAGATCCCGGACAACCCCGCGCTGACGGCCTCGCTCACCAAGGCCTGGCAGGCCTCGGCGTCCGCGGACGACCACTACGCGGCCTGGGCCGACCAGATGAAGGCCAAGAAGGCCTGCAAGGGCGGCAAGGCCCGCTCGACCAACCAGCTGGCCGAGGCGAACAAGAAGAGCGGCGAGGCCACCGCCGCGAAGAAGCAGGCGGCCGGGCTGTGGAACCCGACCGCCACGAAGTACGGCCTGGAGAAGCGGACGTACACCCAGCTGTAGAGGGAGAGCGGGAGCTGCTCAGGGGGCGCTGAGGACGGTCTCGCCGACGTCGACGAAGCCGGGCCGCTGCGCCACCAGCTGCCCCTTGCGGACCACCTGGAACGTCACCTCGTGGTTGACGATCCGGGGGAAGCTGGGGGCGCCGAGCAGGTCCTCGTACTTCCAGCGCAGGACCGGCGTCAGGCCGCCGGTGTCGATCCGCTCGCCCCGGTCGAGGGCGTGGGCGATCTGGCTCGCGGTGATCGTGTCGGCGTCGAGGGCCTCGACGACCTCCTTGAGGACCGTGTACGCGATCCAGGTGGTCTGGACGCCCGCGTCGGCCGGGTCGACCCGGTTGTCGGCGAAGGCGTGCTCCTGGATGACCTTCCGCATCGGCGCCCAGCTCTTGTCGGACGCCTCCGGGTACCAGCCGGTGACGAAGGCACCCTCGAAGGGGCTGTGGGCGCCGCCCGTGCGGTCGATCACGGGCTGGCCGACGCTGCCGAGGACGGAGGAGATCCGCACGGTCTCGTTCTTCCCGCCGGAGTCGTCGCCGGAGTCTTCGCCGCCGTCGCTGCCGCGCTCCTCCTCCGGGAGGCGGCGGAAGGAGTCGAAGAAGGTCTGGGTGCGCTCGCCGAGCACGGCGGTCACGCAGCCGTCCTTGTCGCCGGCCTTCTTGCGGGCCGTGGTGGCCGGTGCGATGTACTCGGCGGCGTCCTCGACGGCGGGGATGTCGACGGCGCCCCGGTGGCTCGCCTTGCGCAGGCCGGAGTTGAGGAGTTCGGGGAGCTTGTCGCCGGCGAGGGTGTCGGGCCGGACGAGCGAGACCGTACGGCAGGACCCGGCGAGCTGCATGCCGTGACCGGCGATGAGGGCGGCCTGGCCGCCGTTGACCGGGTAGGACAGCGGGCTGGTGAACTCGTCCTCGGATATGCCGTAGCCGCCGATGTACGGGACGCCCGCGGCCTCCAGGGGGGCCATGAAGGCGCGCCCGTTCTGGCTGTACGAGCCGACCACCGCGACCGCGTTCTCGCGGACGGCCCGGCGGGCGCAGGCGGCGGCGCCGGCGGTGGTGTTCTGCTCGTTGCAGGTGAGGATGCGCAGTTCGTGGCCGTCGATACCGCCCTGGGAGTTGACCCAGCGGGCGTAGGCCTGCGCCATGGCGGGCATACCGGGCATATTGGTCGCCCTGGTCTGGTCGGGAGCCCACGTCATGACGGTGACGGGCTCCCTGGAACCCCCCGTGGTCCCAGGGAGCACGCCGCAACCGGTGAGCAACGAAGCTCCGGTCGCCGCGGTAGTGACGTACGCGAGGAGTGAGGTCAGTCGCCGTCCGGTCATGGACACGCACATTTCCGCCTCATGGGTAACGCGGGAGTGAGCCCGGTTCAACGCTGGGTGACGTAAAGGTGAATTACGGGGGCTGCGAGGGGGCGGCTCCGGTTACCGGACAAGGGAACGTACGATCGAAACGTGTCCAGTCCAGTCTCCGGTTCGGTTAACTCTTCCCGTCGCGGCCGTCGCTCCTCCACCATGGGCGGCATGCCGCTCAATGACATGCCGTGGTGGCGCTGGCGCAGCAACGTGCGCTCGGCGCTGCACATGCTCTCCGATCCCGGGTTCCACGAGACCACCTGGCTGGCCGGTCTCGACGGGTACGGCGACGTCACCGACGCCGTCTACCGCCTCGTCGAGGACACCTGGCTCGACAACTGGTCCGCCGAGAAATACGTCGGCTCGATCTTCCGCGACACCGGCGAGGCCGCCCTCGTCGACGTCGCCGTCCTCCGGGTGCTGCGCATCATGCACCAGGTGGGCCCCGACGCCCCCGTCTCCGCCTACCTGCAGCACCAAGGGTGGCCGGAGGCCGTACGGGCCGCCCGCGAGGCGCACGTACACCTCGCGCGGGCGGACGGGGAGGACCCCGACACGCCTCCGCGCTCCCTGGACGTGCTGCACATCATGACCGGGTCCTGACCTCACCGTTCCGTCTGACGGACAGTGGGTCACCCGGCCCGCCCGGGTATGGCAGGCTGACGGGATGACCGACCAGTACGTCCTCACCCTCTCGTGCCCCGACAAGCAGGGCATCGTGCACGCCGTGTCGAGCTACCTCTTCATCACCGGGTGCAACATCGAGGACAGTCAGCAGTTCGGAGACCGCGACAGCGGGCTCTTCTTCATGCGGGTCCACTTCTCGGCCGAGGCCCCCGTGAACGTCGACAAGCTGCGGGCCAGCTTCGCCGCGGTCGGCGATTCCTTCGCGATGGACTGGCAGATCAACCGCGCCGACGAGCGCATGCGGGTCGTCCTCATGGTGTCGAAGTTCGGCCACTGCCTGAACGATCTGCTGTTCCGCTCGCGGATCGGGGCGCTGCCGGTCGAGATCGTCGCCGTCGTCTCCAACCACACCGACTTCCAGGAACTCGTCGGCTCGTACGGGCTGCCGTTCCGGCACATCCCCGTCACCAAGGACACCAAGGCGGACGCCGAGGCCGAACTCCTGGACCTCGTCCGTGAGGAGAACGTCGAGCTGGTCGTCCTCGCCCGCTACATGCAGGTCCTCTCCGACGACCTCTGCAAGCAGCTCTCCGGGCGGATCATCAACATCCACCACTCCTTCCTCCCCAGCTTCAAGGGCGCCAAGCCCTACCACCAGGCGCACGCGCGGGGCGTGAAGCTGATCGGCGCGACCGCGCACTATGTGACGGCCGACCTCGACGAGGGCCCGATCATCGAGCAGGAGGTCGAGCGGGTCGGCCACGAGGTGACCCCGGACCAGCTGGTCGCGATCGGCCGCGACGTGGAGTGCCAGGCGCTGGCGCGCGCGGTGAAGTGGCACGCGGAACACCGCATCCTCCTGAACGGCCGCCGCACGGTGGTCTTCGCGTAACACCCGCCGGCGCGGTGCGGTCAGCCGTCAGCCGAGGAGCGAGCCGTCCGACTCGGCGGCTTCCTCGGTGCTGGGGACGGTGACCTTCACCGGCTTGCCGAGATCGGTGAGCGTGAGCGTGTTGACGGAGGTCGGCACGCCCTCGATGTTCAGCGAGAGACGCACTTTCACGACCTGCTTCCGCCCGTCGACCCACACGTCGGCGGACGCGGGGAGCGGGCCGCCCAGGAGCGTGCGCAGCTTGTCCACCATCGCCCGCCGCTCCTCGGCCATCTCCAGGGTGAGGGCCGCGTGCGGGAGGTGGCCGCGGTAGTGCGTGACCGGGGCGCCGTTCAGCTTCTCCTCGCCGACCCGCGTGAACCGCTCGCTCATGGCGACCTGCCGCAACGTGTACTCGGGGTCGTTGCCGGGCGCCCGGAGCGTGTGACGGGCCTCGACGTCGGCGCGGTCGACGTAGGACCACGGCATCGTCTCGTCGCCGGCGGTGCCGCGGAGATAGATCCGCTTCGAGGTGAGGACCTCCTCGAACTGGGCCGCCGTCCCCATGCCCGTACGGAGGGTGCCCCGGTCGCGCGCGAAGTCGTGGGCGCCGCGGGTCGTGATGACGAACGGAGCAGCCGACGGGCTCGTACCGATTTCCGTCCGGTACGAGAACCGGGCGGTGGTCCGGCCGGTCGCCGCGACGGCGGCGCGGATCGCGCGGGTGTGGTCGGCCGGGGTCGTCGCGACGGCGGTCGGGGTCGGGCGCGTGGCCCCGGCGGCGCCGGTTTCCGGTTCCGCGGTCGCGCAGCCGGCGGTCAGGAGCGCGGTGCAGAGGAGGGCGGGCAGAAGCGCACGACGCACGAGGGGGGAACTCCATGTCACGGGGGGCGGGGTCGTGCCTCCCGGTAACGTGACACGACTCATGCGCTGATCAGCCTATATGCAGCCAAGGACGGCCTCCGGGCGCGGGCGGACGCGGGAGCCGGGGCCGTCCTGGTCGCCGGGATCCTCCGGCTCCCTACAGTCGGCTCAGGGACGCCGCCGCCGACAGGACGTCCTTGATGGCCTCCCGGTCGCCGTCCTGGCCCGCCGCCGCTTCCTCCGGGGAGATGTGGCCCGCCACCAGCTGGCAGAACTCGACCCCGTCCATCGCCACCTGCGCCACCGCCCGTTCCGGTGAGGCGATCGCCGCCGGGGAGTCCAGCGCGATGTACCAGTGGCCGCCGCCCGCGCCCTCCACCTCCAGGTGGAGCGAGCGGCCCGGCGCGCCCGCCGCGACCAGGTGGCGGGCCGGGGACGCGAGGCCCGTGCGGCGGCGGTTCGCCAGGGCACCCGGCAGCAGGCGTGCCGCCAGGTCGATCATGCTGTGCAGATGCGCCCCGCTGGGCGGCGCGTACGGGTACGCCACCGCGTTCGCGATGTCGTCCGCGTGCACCCAGCACTCGAACGCCCGCTCCAGGAGCGAGTCCCGCAGCGGCAGCGCGAAGTCCTTGTACGTGACCGTCAGGTCCGCCACGCCCCGCCCCGCGAACGACACCGTCCGGATCAGCGTGTGGCTCTGGTCCCGCCACGGTCCCCGGATCGAGCGGTTCGGCGGCCGGTCCAGGCCCGACCAGAACGCGTCCGTCCGCTCCGACGGCGACAGCTCCGGAGTCCCCGCGCCCAGCGGGTCCTCCAGGCCGAGCGCCGTCGACACGAGACCGTCCACCGCGAGCAGATGGCCTATGACTCCCGCGACCGTCGCCTTCCGGCGTACGACCCGGTCCCCCTCGTACCACTTCAGCCGTACCGGCGCGTGCCACTCCGACTCGCCGATGTCCCGGAGCAGCGCGTCGAGCCGCGCGGTCTCCGCGTCGTACGGCGTGACCCACTCCGGCACCGGGATCCGCGCCGGCCGCCGCCCCAGGCAGTTCTCGAGCACCCGGGACCGCAGCAGCGGGTCGAGGTCCAGATCACGGTCCTCGTGCAGCAGCGCCACCGCGTCCCGGAGCCGCAGTGCCTCGTCCGCGCACGGCGCGCAGGCCGTCAGGTGGTCCTCGACGGCCTGCGTCTCCCCGGGCGAACACGCCGAGAGCGCCCACGCCCCGAGGAGGGACTTGAGCACCGCGTGGGTGAGGACCGGTACCTCGGGCGCGGGTTCCACCCCGGACTTCTCCTCTTCCGGCTCTTCCCTCGGGCCGGCCGTCAGGTCCGCGTGGTCGTCCGCCGCCCGCCGCGGCCCCGGTATCCACGGGGCGCGTGCGACGTCGTCCCCGTCGTCGCCGTTCGCCCCGGTCACAGCGCCCGTCCGTAGCCGGGCGGACCGCCGCCCTCGGAGGCGGGCCGGTTCGCCGAGGAGAGCAACTGGAGGCCGAGGCGCAGGCGCCGCCGTGCCTCGTCCTCGGTGACGCCGAGGTCCACGGCGGTCTGCCGGTAGTCCCGCCGCTGGAAGTACGCCAGTTCGAGCGCCGCCCGGAGCGGTGTCGGCATGGACGTCACGATGTAGTCGGCGCGGGCCGCGACCGACGCCCGCCGCACCTTCTGCTCCAGCTCCTCCGCCGAGCCGCGGCCCGTCTCCGCGTACGCCGTCGCCTCGGCCTGCCGCAGCCGGTGGACGGCCTGCCGCTGCGTCAGCTTGGCGACCCACGAGCGCATGTTCCCCTGCTTGGGGTCGTAGGCGTCCGGGTTCTCCCAGATGTAGCCGAAGACCTCGCGGGTGATCTGGTCGGCCGCGTCGTCGTCGTCGAGGACCCGGTGGGCGAGGCTGTGCACCAGGGCGGCGAACCGGTCGTACAGCTCGCCGAGCGCGGCCGCCTCGCCGCGCGCCAGCCGCTGCTGCATCCTGCGGTCCCAGCGCGGTGGTGTGTCCATCGCCATCCGACCCTCGCCCCTCCCGGCTCCGGCGGCTCTCTCCGTCTCTTCTCCAAAGTAATGCGCCGCCCCGACAACGCACGACTGTTTGCCGCAAGTACGCCCTTGACGCGGGCCCGGATGGTAAGGAAAGCGTCATCCCCGGGTCCGGGGGTTTCGGCCCGCCCCGGTGGGGCAGGCGGCGACCGTGACGACGATCGAGGTCGACGAGAACGAGTACGGCTCCTGGACGGTGTTCCGCGTGCGGGGGGAAATGGACCTGGTCACCTCCCCCCGGATACGCCGCCGCGTCCACGACGCCGTGGCGGGCGGCCGCCACGACCTGGTGATCGACCTGTCCGCGGTGCGGTTCTGCGATTCCAGCGGGGTGGGGGTGCTGATCGCGGCCCGCCGACTGCTCCGTTCCTGCGGCGGCAGGCTGCGCCTGATCCTCCCCGAGGACCGGGACGGTCACGTCGGCCGGGTGCTCACCGCGCTCGGCGTCCGGCGCCTCTTCGAGCTGTACGAGGACGTGCCGGGGGCCCTGACGGGGACGGCGGCGGTTGCCGAGGTGACGGTCCCCGGGCAGAGCCCGGGCCCGAGCCACAGCCCGAGCCACAGCCCCAGGCAGCACCCCGGCCAGAGCCAGAGCCACAGTCAGGACCCCAGGCAGAGCCCCAGGCGGGGCGTCACCGACCGAATCGCTCCCTGAGCTTGTACTTCAGCACCTTCCGCAGCGTCTCGTTGCGGGGGAGTTCGTCCACGACCTCCAGCTGTTCCGGCAGCTTGTGGACCGACAGGCCCGCCTCCCTCAGGAAGGCCGTCACCGCCGGAAGGGTCAGCGGGGCGGCCCCCGGGGGCTGTTCGACGACGGCGCAGACGCGTTCGCCGCGCTCGGCGTCCGGGAGTCCTATGACGGCCGTGTCGCCGACGTCCGGGTGCTGGTGGAGGAGGTCCTCGATCTCCTTGGCAGAGATGTTCTCTCCCTTTCGGATGATGATGTCCTTGATGCGGCCGGTGAGGACGAGGTGCCCGCTCGGCGTGAGATGTCCGACGTCGCCGGTGATGAGGAAGCCGTCCTCGTCGAAGGAGGCGGCCGTCTGCGCCGGGTCCAGGTAGCCCCGGCAGACGGCCTCCCCGCGGAGCCGTACCTCCCCGGAGTCGGTGATCCGGATCTCCATGCCGGCCGGCGGGCGGCCCTCGGTGGTCGCGAGGTTCTCGGGGGTGTCGTCGGGCGCGCCCATGGTGATCATGGGGACCTCGGTCATCCCGTACCCGTGGGTGAGCTGGCAGCCCAGCTCCTTCCGTACGGCGTGGTAGATCTCCGGCGGCTTCGGCGCCCCGCCGCCGGCGAGCAGCCGCAGGGTGGGGATGACGGGCTCGTCCGGCCGTTTGCGCTGCTCGGCGAGGAACATCGCGTAGAAGGCGGTGGAGCCGCCGGCCACCGTCACCCCGTGCCGCCGGTACTCGTCCAGGGCGTCCGGCAGCGCGAACTGTTCGAACATGACGGCCGGGAATCCGTACAGCAGGAGCATCACCGTGTAGTCGGGCCCGGCGATGTGCGCGTACGGGAAGGCCATCGAGCCGACGTCCGCGTCGTCGAGCCGGAGCGCGTGGGCGAGGCAGGAGCCGCCCGCGAGGAGTGAGCGGTCGGTGTGCAGGACGCCCTTGGGGTCGGAGGTCGTGCCGGACGTCCAGTAGATCCAGCGGACGTCGGTCCCGGAGGAGGGCGGCGGGGGAAGCACCGCAGGGTCGCCGTCGGGGAGGGAATCGGGGCCGTACGCCTCGAAGATGCCGTGCGCGCCGAGTCGCCGGGCCATCTCCGTATGGTCGAATCCACGCCAGACTCCGGGGACGGCGAAGAACTCGGCCTTGGACTCGCGCAGCGCGAAGCCGACCTCCTTGTCCCGGTAGAAGGGGATCACGGGCGTCTGTACGGCTCCGATGCGGGCGAGCGCGAAGGAGAGCACCGCGGTCTCGATGCGGGTGGGCAGCTGCCAGGCGACGACCGTGCCGGGGCGCACCCCCATGGCGTGGAGCCCGGCGGCGCAGCGTTCGGCGCGCTCGCGGAGGCCCTCGAAGGTGAGGACGCGGTCTCCCTGGAGGAGGACGGGCCGGTCGGGCGTGAGGGCGGCGCGGCGTTCGACGAGCTCCCAGAGCGTGCGGGACCCGCCCAGGGCGTGCGCGGTCTGATCCATGACCGTACTCCTCTTGGCTGACGTTCCGTCAGATAGTGCGGTGAGCGTAAGGGTCTCCCGCTTGTCGGTCCAGGGGTGCGGGGCTAGCCTGAGGGCGAACCCGTATCTGACGGTCCATCAGAAACACCGTCGGGAACGCCATCAGAGACATGGAGGGGTCATGACGGAACTGCCCCGCATCATCAGCGTCGACGACCACGTGATCGAGCCCGCCCACCTCTTCGAGACCTGGCTCCCGAAGAAGTACCGCGACCGCGGGCCCCAGCCCCTCACGGCCGGCATCGGCGAGCTCGCCTACGTCGCCGGCAAGTACCAGATCACGATGGACCCGTCCGGCCCGCCGACCGACTGGTGGATCTACGAGGACCTCAAGTTCCCGTACAAGCGCAACATCGCCGCCGTCGGCTTCGACCGGGACGACATGACCCTGGAGGGGATCACCAGGGAGGAGATGCGGCGCGGCTGCTGGGACCCCAAGGCGCGCCTCGCCGACATGGACCTCAACCACGTCGAGGCCTCCCTCTGCTTCCCCACCTTCCCCCGCTTCTGCGGCCAGACCTTCGCCGAGGCCCACGACAAGGAGGTCGCCCTCGCCTGCGTCCGCGCCTACAACGACTGGATGGTCGAGGAGTGGTGCGGGGACAGCGGCGGCCGGCTGATCCCGCTCTGCATCATCCCGCTCTGGGACATCGACCTCGCCGTCGCCGAGATCCGGCGCAACGCCGCCCGGGGCGTCAAGGCCGTCACCTTCTCCGAGATCCCCACCCACCTCGGCCTGCCGTCGATCCACTCCGGCTACTGGGACCCCTTCTTCGCCGTCTGCCAGGAGACGGGCACGGTGGTCAACATGCACATCGGCTCCAGCAGCCAGATGCCCGCCGCCTCGCCCGACGCCCCTCCCGCCGTCCAGGCCTCCCTCAGCTTCAACAACGCGATGGCGTCGATGATGGACTTCCTCTTCAGCGGGGTTCTCGTGAAGTTCCCCCGGCTCAAGCTCGCCTACAGCGAGGGCCAGATGGGCTGGATCCCGTACGCCCTGGAGCGCGCCGACGACGTGTGGGAGGAGCACCGCGCCTGGGGCGGCGTCCGCGACCTGATCCCCGAGCCGCCCTCCACGTACTACTACCGGCAGATCTTCTGCTGCTTCTTCCGCGACAAGCACGGCATCGCCTCGCTCGACGTCGTCGGCCGCGACAACGCCACCTTCGAGACCGACTACCCGCACGTCGACTCGACCTTCCCGCACACCAAGGAGGTCGCCCTCGACCACGTCCAGGGCCTCGACGACGAGACGATCTACAAGCTCATGCGGGGCAACGCCATCCGCATGCTCGATCTGGGCATCGTCTGATGGATCTCGGCTGCACCGACGAGGAGGAGGAGTTCCGGGCCCGGCTCAAGGCCTGGCTCACCCGCGAACTGCCCGGCCTTCCGCCGAGACCCGACCCGCTGGACTGGCCCGCCCGCCGGGCGTACGACTGCGGATGGCAGCGGCGGCTGTACGACGCCGGGTACGCCGACGTGCACGGGGACGCGTCCCCGACCCAGCGGCTGATCTTCCTGGAGGAGACCGAACTCGCCGGAGCGCCCTACGTCGGCGCCAACTTCGTCGGACTCCTGCACGCGGGCCCGACCATCGCCGCCGAGGGCACGGCCGAGCAGCGCGCCCGCTGGCTGCCGCCGGTCCTGCGCGGCGACGAGGTCTGGTGCCAGGGCTTCAGCGAGCCCGGTGCCGGGTCCGACCTGGCCTCGCTCCGTACGCGCGCGGTACGGGACGGGGACGCGTACGTCGTCAGCGGCCAGAAGATCTGGACCTCGCACGCGGAGGTAGCCGACTGGTGCGAGCTGTTGGTACGGACGGACCCCGAAGCGACCTCCAAACACCGGGGCATCAGCTGGCTCGCCATGCCCATGGACGCGCCGGGCATCACCGTACGACCGCTGCGCACCCTCGCCGGCTCGACGGAGTTCGCCGAGGTCTTCCTCGACGAGGTACGGGTGCCCGTCGAGAACCGGGTCGGCGAGGAGAACGACGGCTGGAGGGTCACCATGGTCACCCTCTCCTTCGAACGCGGTACCGCCTTCGTCGGCGAGGTCGTCGCCTGCCGCCGCCTCCTCGGCGAACTCGCCCGTACCGCACGGAAGAACGGCACCTGGGACGACCCCGTCCTGCGGCGCCGCCTCGGCAGGCTCTCCGCCGAGTTCCAGGCGCTGTGGCGGCTCGTCCAGGCCAACGTCAGCGAGGCCCAGGCGACGGGCGGGGTGCCCGGCGCGGGCGGCTCCGTCTTCAAACTGCACTACTCGCACGCCCGCCAGGAGCTGTACGAGGCCGCCGCCGCCGTCCTGGGCCCCGACGCGCTCGACCTCGGCCGCGACTGGACCCTCGACCGGCTGTCCTCGCTCTCGTACACGATCGCGGCCGGCACCTCCCAGATCCAGCGCAACATCGTCGCCGAGCGCATCCTCGGCCTGCCGAAGGGCCGGTGACCGCCGCCATGGACTTCCGACTCACCGAGGACCAGCGGGCCCTGCGCCGGGGGGTACGGGACCTCCTGGAGGGCCGCTTCGGCCGGGAGGCACTGCGGACGGCGGTCGACTCCGGCGGGGGACTGGACCGCGAGCTGTGGCGGGAGCTCGGGGAGGCGGGCTTCTTCGCGCTGCGGCTGCCGGAGGGCGAGGGGGGCGTGGGGCTCGGTCTGCCGGAGGCGGTGCTCGTGTTCGAGGAGGTGGGGCGGGTGCTGCTGCCGGGGCCGCTGGTGGCCACGCACGGGGCGGCGGGGGCGGTGCCGGGGGCCGCGGAGGGGGTGGTCGTCGTGACCGAGGTGTCCGAGGGCCTGGTCCCCTGGCTGGACGCGGCCGACGTCGTGATCGGCGACGTGTCGGGAGCCGTCCCGGTGCGGTCGGTCGACCCGTTGACGCCCCTGCACCGGGTACCGGGCAAGGAGGGCGCCACACGTCTCGACGCGGTTCTGCTGACCGCCGCCGAGCAGGTCGGAAGTGCCGAGCGGACCACCGAGATGGCTGTCTCCCACGCCCGCGAGCGGGAGCAGTTCGGGCAGGTGATCGGGGGGTTCCAGGCCGTCAAGCATCTCTGTGCCGGGATGCTGGTCCGTACCGAGCTCGCCCGCGCCGCCGTCCGGGCCGCCTCCCTGACCGCCGACCCCGTCGAGATCGCCGGCGCCAAGCTCCTCGCCGACGAGGCCGCGACCGGCAACGCCAGGGACTGTCTCCAGGTGCACGGCGGCATGGGGTTCACCTGGGAGGCGGACGTGCATCTGCACCTCAAGCGGGCCTGGGTGCGGTCCGAGCTGCGGTTGCCCGCCGCGCGGGCGGAGGAGGCGGTGGCCGCCGGACTGTGATTCCGCTGTCGCTCTCCGCGCCCGTCGGGTCACGGAATGTTGATACCTGCTTGTGTCCTTCGGCGGGGCCGTCACGGCCCGGAGTCGGCCTCCGGCTCCGGTACGCTCCGTGGGATGCGAGTGCTCGTTGGCCCGGATCGTCCCGGTGTCGCCCCTGAGGTGACTCCGGGCCCGGGAATGCGCGCCGCTCGCGCCCCGAGGAGGCGCCCCGCGCGCTCCTGTTCGACTCCCCGCAGCGCGCGTCGCACAGTATGGACTACGCGTACTCCTTCGCGCTGGAATATGCCCGAAGCGCTTGTTGCGGTGACTGTACGTCAACCATGCTGTCTCACAAGGGAATCACGTTCCGTAAGGGCGTCGATGGCTGTGAGGCGCGAGGCGATGTGTCCGCCGGTTCGGATGGTGTGAGCGGTGCAGGTGCTTCAGGTTCAGTTGGAGGTCGGGCCGGACCCGGCGGAGGTGGGGCGAGCCCGGAGGTGGGCCCGGTCACGGCTCGTCGTCTCGGGCATACAGGATGACGAGCCGCTGGCCGAGACGCTGGTGCTGCTCATCTCCGAGCTCGTGACCAACGCCGTGGTGCACACCGGCTGTCCGGCCGTGCTGCGGATGCTGTTCGCGGCCGAGGGCGGGGTGCGGGTCGAGGTGGCCGACACGAGCGACCGCCCCCCGCAGCCCCGGCACGCGGAGGGCGACGACACCAACGGGCGCGGCCTGGAGCTGGTGGACGGCCTCGCGGACCGGTGGGGCTGGCAGCCCGAGGGCGCCGGGAAGAGCATCTGGTGCGAGGTGGACCGGGCGGCTCCGGCCACGCCTTCGCCGGGCCGGGGACCCGGTCCGGGCTCGGGTCCGGGGGCGTCGGTGGCGCCCGGCCGGGTGCACTGCTGACGGTTCGCGGCCGGGTGGCGGCGGCTGAGCCGCCACCCGTCGACGTGCCACGGCTCAGAGGATGGCGACCGGTGCCACCGGCGTGCCCGTACCGCCCACGAAGGGCTCGGGCATCGCGGAGAGCAGGAAGGCGTGGCGCCGTTCTTGTGCACAGGCTGTGGACAGGGCTTCCAGATTCCAGTTCTGCCCCTGGAGCATGCCCATCTCGACCAGGTCGAGGGCGTGCACGGGCAGCCACAGGTCCTCGATCTCCGGCGGGAAGATCTCGAAGGTGAGGGTGTCGTTGGCGACGGCCGCGACGCCCCGGGCGTGGAACCACTCCGGCGTACGGATCGAGAGCCCGGGTGACGGGAAGGCGTATCCGTGCCGGTCGCCGGCCAGGTACGACTGCATCTGACCCGTCCGTACGAGCACGATGTCGCCGGACCGGACCGTCACCCCGCCGAAGTCGGCGGCCTCGTCCAGGTCCTCGGGGGTGACGGCGTGGTCGCCCGGCAGCCGGTCCAGGCCCTTGGCGGCGGCCACGTCGAGCAGGACCCCGCGGCTCACGAGGTGGCGGGCCGTGTGGATGCCGCTGAACTCGGAGCGGCCGTGCGGGGTGATGGTGCCGGCGGGGCGGCCGTTGTAGATGTGGCCCGAGTGCGAGACATGGGTCAGGGCGTCCCAGTGGGTGCCGGCCTGCAGGCCGAGGGTCACGGCGTCGTCGCTGGTGGCGACCGTGCCGGGGCCGAAGAGCTCCTGGTTGATCTGGACCATGACGTGGAGCGGATTGACCCGGCCGGGGATCATGCCGGTCTGGACGCCGTCCTGTTCGAGGTCGACGGCGAGGGGGATGCGGCGGCCGGTGCGGACGGTGGCGACGGCGTCCCGTACGACCTCGTCCGTGACGAGGTTGAGGGTGCCGATCTCGTCGTCCTGGCCCCAACGGCCCCAGTTGTTGACGCGCTTGGCGATCTCGTGGAATGCGGCGGGCAGAGACATCGGGGCCTCCGGGGTCTTGTTTTCCGGTATCTGACGGACCGTAGAATCCTGACGACGAATGAATCTAACGGACCGTCAGAAACTGCGGGAGGGGCCGGGCGTGGGGAACTTCTTGGCTGGCAAGGTCGTCGCTGTGACGGGCGCGGGACGGGGCATCGGCCGCGCCGTGGCCCTCGCGTGCGCGGCGGAGGGCGCGAAGGTCGTCGTCAACGACTACGGGGTGTCGATCGAGGGCGGTGAACCGACCTCGGAGATCGCGCTGTCGGTGGTGAAGGAGATCGAGGCAGCGGGTGGCACGGCGGTCGCGGTCGCCGACGACATCTCGACGATGGCGGGCGGGCAGCGGATCGTCGACGTCGCCCTCGCCGAGTACGGGCGCCTGGACGGGGTCGTGTGCGTGGCGGGCATCCTGCGCGAGCGGATGCTGTTCAACATGTCCGAGGAGGAGTGGGACCCGGTCGTCGCGACGCACCTGAAGGGCACGTTCACGGTCTTCCGGGCGGCCTCGGCGATCATGCGACGCCAGGGGACCGGGACCCTGATCGGCTTCACGAGCGGCAACCACCAGGGCTCCGTCGCCCAGGCCAACTACTCGGCGGCCAAGGGCGGGATCATCTCGCTCGTACGGTCGGCGGCGCTCGGCCTCCACAAGTACGGGGTGACGGCGAACGCGGTGGCGCCGGTGGCGCGGACCCGCATGTCGGCGAACGTCCCGATGGAACTGAAGGAGATCGGAGAGCCGGAGGACGTGGCGGCCCTCGTCGTCTACCTGCTCTCCGAGCGGGCCCGGGAGGAGAAGATCACCGGCCAGGTCTACACGATCGCCGGCCCGAAGATCGCGGTCTGGGCCCAGCCCAGGGAGCTGCGGGCGGGGTACGCGGAGGGCGGCGCCTGGACACCGGAACGCATCGCGGACTTCCTGCCGGGGACCGTGGGCGTGGACCCGATGCCGATGCTGGCACGCCTTGAGGAGATGGCACGGGCCGCGGCGGCGGGCGACCGCCCCAACACGAGCAAGGAGAACGGCTCATGAGGGGGGTGGTGTTCGACGGGAAGCAGGTCCGGGTCGTCGACGACCTGGAGGTGCGCGAGCCCGGGGCGGGGGAGGTGCTGGTGGGGATCGCGGCGGCCGGGCTGTGCCACAGCGACCTGTCGGTGGTCGACGGGACGATCCCGTTCCCGGTGCCGGTCGTCCTCGGCCACGAGGGCGCCGGGGTCGTGGAAGCAGTCGGGTCCGGCGTCACGCACGTCGCCCCCGGCGACCACGTCGCGCTGTCCACGCTCGCGAACTGCGGGGCCTGCGCCGACTGCGACCGCGGGCGGCCCACCATGTGCCGGAAGGCCATCGGGATGCCGGGGCAGCCGTTCTCACGGGGCGGCCGGCCGCTCTACCAGTTCGCCTCGAACTCCTCGTTCGCCGAGCGGACCGTCGTCAAGGCCGTCCAGGCCGTGAAGATCCCCCAGGACATCCCGCTCACGTCCGCGGCCCTCATGGGCTGCGGGGTCCTCACCGGGGTCGGGGCCGTGCTGAACCGGGCGAAGGTCGGCCGGGGAGAGACCGTCGTGGTCATCGGCACCGGCGGGATCGGGCTCAACGTCCTGCAGGGCGCGAGGATCGCGGGCGCGCTGACGATCGTGGCGGTGGACACGAACCCGGACAAGGAGGCGGTGGCCCGGCAGTTCGGCGCGAGCCACTTCCTGACCTCGACGGACGGGGTACGGGAGATCCTCCCCACCGGCGCCGACCACGTCTTCGAGTGCGTCGGGCACACCGGGCTCGTCCGCACCGCGATCGACCTCCTCGACCGGCACGGCCAGGCGATCCTCCTCGGCATGACGGCACCGAAGGCGGAGGCGAGCTTCCTGCCGGCCGCGATGTTCCTCGACAAGTCGGTCCTGGGCTGCCGCTACGGCTCGTCCCGCCCGCAGCGGGACATCCCGCTCTACGCGGAGCTGTACCGCTCGGGCCGCCTGCTCCTGGACGAACTGGTGACGTCGACGTACCCCGTGGAGGAGTTCGAACGGGCCGTGGGGGACGCGGAGGCGGGGAAGGTGGCGCGCGGGGTGCTCACCTTCTGAGACGGCGGGCCGCCCCTGGGGCCTGTCCGGCCCTGATCCGCCGGACAGGCCCTGAATCCCCTGGGTGACGGGATCACCCGAGGGCTACGGTCATGGCCATGTCCTACCGCGAGCTCGCCACCCGCCCCGTCCTCGCCTGGTGCGCCGTCACCGCCGCCGGACGGCTTCCCGTCGCCATGGCGCCGCTCGCGCTCGTCTTCCTCGTGCGCGAGCGGCCCGGCGGGTACTCCCTCGGGGCCGTGCTCGCCGCCGCGTACGTCATCGGTGAGATCGTCGCCGCCCCCGTCCTCGGCATGCGGATGAACGCCGAGCGGGCCCGGCCGCAGCTCGCCGCCGGACTCGCCGTCGGTGCCGCCGGGTTCGCCGGGCTCGGGTTCGCGCCCGGCGCGCACCCCGTCGTCCTCTCCGTGCTCGCGCTGCTCGCGGGCGCCGGACCGGCGGCCGTGGCGGGCGGGCTGCGCGCGCTCCTCACGAGCATGGTCCCCGAGCGGGCCGTCACCCAGGCGATGAGCATGGAGTCGATGCTGACCTTCGGCGTCTGGGCGGCCGCCCCCGCGCTCGCCACCGGCCTCGCGCTCGGCGTCGGCCCCGCCGTACCGCTGCTCCTCATGGCCGTCCTGATGGCGCTCTCGGTGGCCGGGATGTGGCTGCTGCCGGTCGGCTGGGCGGCCGAACCGCCGGAACAGGGGGTCTCCGCGCGGCGGGCACTGCTGCGGGCCTGGCCCGTGTACGTCCTCGGGGCCGCCGGGCTCTCGCTGCTCGCGCTCGCCGAGCTGCTCCTGCCCGCCCTGCTCGAACAGCGCGGGATCGCCATCGGCTGGGCCGGTCCGCTGCTCGCCGGGTTCTCGATCGGCTCGGCGGTCGGCGCCTTCGTCTACGGCCTGCGGGGGCACTGGCCGGGCCCGCTGCTCGTGCAGTCCGTCGTCCTGGTCCTCGCGGTGACCGCGGGCGTCGCCCTCGTCGCCCTCCTGCCCTGGACCGCCGTCATCGGCGTCGTCCTGGTCGCCGCCGGACTCCTCCAGGCCCCCGCCGCGCTCACCCGCAACCTCGCCCTGCGCCGGCTGCTCCCGCCGTCCGCGCTCGCCGCCGGGTACTCGGTCATGTACGCGGCCGTCGGCGCCGGTTACGCGGCGAGCGGCGCCCTCGCGGGCGGCCTGCTCAAGGTCGTGGCCCCGTCGACCGCGATCCTCTACGGCGTCGCACTGACCGTGCTGCTCACAGCGGTCGGCGCGGTGGGGGAGCGGCGGCTGAGCCGCCGCGTCCCCGCGGTTCAGGAGGGGGCCTCCGAGGAGGCCGACGAGGCCGAGGCGGCGGTGCGGAAGGTGCGGCGGTAGGACGTCGGTGTCACCCCGATCGCGCTCATCAGGTGGACCCGCAGCGACTGGGCCGTGCCGAAGCCCGCGTCCTGGGCGACCCGGTCGACGGGCAGGCCGGTGGACTCCAGGAGGTGCCGGGCCCGTTCGACGCGCTGCTGGGTGAGCCACTGGCCGGGGCTGATGCCGACCTCGTCACGGAAGCGGCGGGTGAACGTCCGTACGCTCATCGCCTCCTTCTCGGCCAGGTCCCGCAGCTGGATCGGCTCGTGGAGGTGGGCGAGCGCCCACGCGCGCGCGGCGGTCGTGGTGTGGGTGCCGGCCTCCGGCAGGGGCCGCTCGATGTACTGGGCCTGACCGCCGTCCCGGTGCGGCGGTACGACGGTCCTGCGGGCGACGTCGTTGGCGACCGCCGTGCCGTGGTCGCGGCGCACGATGTGCAGGCACAGGTCGATCCCGGCGGCCACGCCCGCAGACGTGAGGACGTCGCCGTCGTCGACGAACAGGACGTCCGCGTCGACCCGTATGCGCGGGAAGAGCCGCTGGAAGTGCTCGGCCGAGGACCAGTGGGTGGTGGCCGGGCGCCCGTCGAGGTATCCGGCGGCGGCGAGCACGTACCCACCGGTGCAGATGGAGACGAGCCGGGTGCCGGGCCGGATGTGGGCGAGCGCGGCGGCCAGCTCGTCGGTGAGCCTGCCCTCGTCGTAGACCGGACCGAGCTCGTACGAGGCCGGTACGACGACGGTGTCGGCGGTGGCGAGGGCCTCCGGGCCGTGCTCGACGTACACGGAGAAGTCGGCGTCGGTGGGGACGGGACCGGCGACCGGGGCGCAGGTGACGATCTCGTACAGGAGCCGCCCCTCGGGGTCGCGGGCGCGGCCGAAGATGCGGTGCGGGATGCCCAGTTCGAAGGGGAGGAGACCGGGCAGCGCGAGGACGGCGACGCGGTGCGGCGTCGGCACGGTCGGCCTCGGTGACGACGGCACGGGCGGTGTTCCCTCCGGTAGTCGGTCGAAATTCACTGGTGGTCCAGACCACATGGGTGATAGGCCAGCTGTCCGTGACGGACAACACGTACAAGTCTGAGGCCGCCGAGCGGATTCCCGCCCCGGCCGAGCCGCCCGCACTGTGGAACCGTAACTTCCGGCTCTTCTTCGTCGCCCGGGGCGTCGCCGTCTTCGGCGAGGGCATGGTCCCGGTCGCCTTCGCCGCCGGACTCCTCGGCGCCGGACACTCCGGCGCCACCGTCGGCTACGCGCTCGGCGGCTGGACCGCCGCCTTCGCGCTCTTCGTCCTCTTCGGCGGCGTCCTCGCCGACCGGTTCACCGCCCGCCGCATGATGATCCTCGCGGATCTGCTGCGGCTGCCCGGAGCGGCCGTCCTCGCCGTCTCCTTCACCCTCGGCAGCCCACCGCTCTGGGCGGTCTACACCCTCTCCGTCCTCAGCGGAGTCGGCGCCGCCCTCTTCCAGCCGGGCGTCGCCTCCACCATCCCGCGCATCGCCCCCGACGTGCAGCGCGCCAACGCCGTCCTGCGGGTCGTCGAAGCCCTCATGATCATGGCGGGCCCGGCGGCGGCGGGCGTGCTCGTCGCCGTGTGGAACGCGGGCGCCGCCTTCGCCGTCAACGGCGTGACGTTCGCCGTCAGCGCCCTCTGCCTCACCCTGATGCGGATCGCCCCCATCCCGTCCGACTCCCTGGAACGCGACTCCCTCGGCGCCGAACTCGCGGGCGGCTGGCGCGAGTTCAGAGCGCGGAACTGGCTCTGGGGTGTCATCGCCATCTGGACGGTGTACGGGCTCACCGTCGCCGGCCCCATGGTGCCGCTCACCGCGAGCCTGGTCACCGGGGACCACGGCTCGGCCACGTACGGCGTGCTCATGGCCGTCAACGGCGCGGGCAGCGCCGTCGGTGGCCTGCTCGCCCTCCGGCTGCGCCCGCGCATGCCCCTCGCGGCGGGCGCGGTCGCACTCCTCGGCCTCCCCGTCAACCTCGCCCTGCTCGGCCTGGGCGCGCCCGTGGCGCTGCTCGGCGCGGGCCAGTTCATCGGCGGGGCGGCCTTCGCCTTCTGGCTGGTGATGTGGTCGACGGCCGTCCAGACGCACGTACCGCAGGAGGCCCTGAACCGGATGCACGCGTACGACGTGGCCGGCTCGCTCCTGATGATGGGCGTCGGCCGCACCCTGTCGGGACCGGTGGCGGCGGCGGTCGGCACGGAGACGGTGCTGCTGACGGGGGCGGGCATCGCGGTCCTCGTGGTGGCCGCGCTGCTCCTCGTACGCCCGATCAGGACGCTGCCGAGGGTGTGAGAAAGCAGCGATCGGTGTCCCGATCCATTCGAAAGCTGTCGTCCGGGCCAATGGTCGGGCGCGGGGCGGACCGCGATGCTCAATGGCATGGCCCAGACAACCGACAGCCCCGCCGCCCGCACCCCTGACGGTCCCCCCGCCGGCACCCCTGACGGTGCGCCCGCCGGTGCACCCGTCCGCCCGCCCCGCGTCCACCGCGCGTGGTTCGTCGCCGCGGTCACCTTCGTCACGATCATCGGGGCCGCGGCCTTCGCCTCCCTGCCGGGCCTGCTGATCGAGCCGCTGCACGAGGAGTTCGACTGGTCACGGGGCACGATCGGCTTCGCCGTCTCGGTGAACCTCGCCCTCTACGGCCTCACGGCCCCCTTCGCCGCCGCCCTCATGGACCGCTTCGGCATCCGCCGGATCGTGGCGGTCGCCCTGTCGGTCATCGCGCTCGGCTCACTGCTCACGGTGTGGATGTCGGCCGCCTGGCAGCTCGTCCTCTTCTGGGGCGTGCTCGTCGGCCTCGGCAGCGGCTCGATGGCCCTCGCGTTCGCGGCCACCGTCACCAACCGCTGGTTCGTGGCCCGCCGCGGCCTGGTGACGGGCATCCTCACCGCCGCCGGCGCGTCCGGGCAGCTCGTCTTCCTGCCCCTCCTCTCCTGGCTGGTCGAGCACCACGGCTGGCGCCCGGCCGCGGTGACGGTGGCGCTCGCCGCGCTCGCGGTCGTGCCGTTCGTGTGGCTGCTGCTCCGGGACCACCCGGCGGACGTCGGCCTCGCCCCGTACGGCGGGGAGTACGTGGCGAAGCCCGCACCCGTCACGGGCGCCGCCCGCCGGGCGGTCACGGTCCTCTTCAAGGCGGCGCGCACCGGCCCGTTCTGGCTCCTCGCGGGCACGTTCGCGATCTGCGGCGCGTCCACGAACGGCCTCGTCAAGACACACTTCGTGCCCGCCGCACACGACCACGGGATGCCCGTCACCGCGGCGGCCGGACTGCTCGCCGTGATCGGCGTCTTCGACGTCGTCGGCACGATCGCCTCGGGCTGGTTCACCGACCGCTTCGAGGCCCGCCGGCTGCTCGCGGTCTACTACGCGCTCCGCGGCATCTCCCTCCTCTTCCTGCCGATGCTGCTCGCGCCGTCCGTGCACCCGCCGATGCTGTTCTTCATCGTCTTCTACGGCCTGGACTGGGTGGCCACGGTGCCGCCGACGATCGCCCTGTGCCGCGAGCACTACGGCGAGGACTCGGCGATCGTCTTCGGCTGGGTCCTCGCCTCCCACCAGGTCGGCGCGGCGGTCGTGGCCTTCGCGGGCGGTCTGGCCCGCGACGTCTTCGGCTCGTACGACGTGGTCTGGTACGCCTCGGGCGCGCTGTGCGCGGCGGCGGCGCTGATGGCACTGGTGATCCGGCGGCCCCGGAAGGAGACGTTGTCCCTGGCAGGAGCATGATGACCGCCAGGGGGTGATCGCGCATGAGCGAGCGTGAGCTGCGCGAGCGTGTCGTGAACGAGCGTGACGTGAACGGGCGTGGCATGAGCAAGCGTGACGAGGGGCGTACGTACAGCCGGATGCTGTGGGCCTCGGTGCTCGCACTGGTCCTGGAGGGGGCGCTCGCCCTGATCCTGCTCGTGGTGTTCGGGGACGCCGGGCAGCCGGAGCCGGGCGAGGAGCGCCTCAGCGCGCTGACCCTCCTCGCGCTCCCGCTCCTGGCCGTGGTCGGGCTGGTTCCGGCGTTCGCCGTCTCCGCCGCGCTCGTACTGCCGATCGTGCTCCTGGGCGAGGCCCTGACGCGCCGGGTGGGCGGGCGTCCGACCGGCTGGCAGCTGCTCCTGTCGACCGCCGCCGGGGCCCTGCTGTGGCCGCTCGCCGGCGGGCCGGGCTGGCTGGTGGCCACGGTGTGCCTGGCCGTGGCGGTGCTCGTCACGCGCCATGCGCGGCGGGGCTACTTCGTGGACCTGCTGGTGTGGGGGACGGTCGCGGTGCTGACCGTGTTCCTGCTGGGCGGCGTCGGCCTGCACGCGGGCGTGATCGACGCCTGACGGCGGGGCTACGAGCCCAGCCGCCCGAACCTCCCCCGGTGGAACAGCAGCGGATCCCCGTCCTCCTCCGCACCCAGCGACTCCACCCTCCCCACCACGATCAGGTGGTCGCCCCCGGTGTGCACGGCCGTGATCGTGCAGTCGATCCAGGCGGGCGAGCCGGCGAGGCGCGGCGAGCCGGTCGCCGGCGCCGGGCCCCAGTCGACCCCCGCGAACTTGTCGGCCCCGCTCACTGCGAACGACCGGCACAGGTCGCCCTGTTCGGTGCCGAGGATGTTGACGCAGAAGGTGCCCGAGCCAGCGATCCTGGGCCAGGTCGTCGATGTACGGGCGACCATGAAGGCGACCAGGGGCGGGTCGAGGGAGAGGGAGGCGAAGGACTGGCAGGCGAATCCGGCCGGTCCTTCCGCGTCGAGGGCGGTCACGATCGTGACCCCGCTCGCGAAGTGACCGAGGACGCGGCGGAATTCGGCCGGGTCGACGGGCGGTCGCTCGTCCTCCCGTACCGCGCGCAGTACCGGCCGGGGCAGTGGTTCCACGGCCGTCGGCGAACCGGCCGCTCTCAGGTGTCGGACGACGGTGGCCGCCATCCCCGCGTGTCCCATCACACCACCCATTGAAGCTGACGGTTCGTCAGATAGGAAGCCCCCGCACGCAGGAGCCCCCGGGGCGACGGTCGTCCGCCGCCCCGGGGGCTCCCTTCGTGCCGCGCGAGGATCAGCCGGCGACCGCCCCCGTCGAACGGGTCCACGCGACACCGGCGTAGTGACCGGTCCGGTAGGCCGTCACCTTGACGGTGATCCGGGTACCGCGCTGGGCCTTGGTGGGCGTGAACCAGGTCTTCGTCGCCCCGCTGATCGCCCGCCCGTTCGCGTACCACTGGTACGCGTACGAGGTCGGCGCCGGCGTCCACGTACCCCGGTTCAGGCTGAGCGTCCGCCCGACCTTGACCGTCCCCGTGACGTACGGCGCCCGGGTCGCCTTCGGTGCCGAGCCGTACGCGACGGTGTACCCGACGGTCGTGTGGGACCCGCTGAGGTGCCCGGTGCGGTGGGCCGTCACGGTCACCGTGAGCTTCTTGCCGAGGACGGACGCGGGCAGGGTGTACGAGGACCCCGTCGCGCCTGCGATGGCGACACCGTTCGCCCGCCACTGGTAGGCGTACGAGGCCGGCGCGGGCGACCAGGTCCCGACGACGGCCGACACCTTGGACCCGACGCGGGTGGTGCCGGAGATGTACGGGACCTTGGTGGGCTTGGGGGCGAGGCCCTTGACGACGAGATACCCACTGACCGCCGTGACGACCGGATGCCCGGCCTTGCGCGCGGTCACGGCCACGGAGAGCTGCTTGCCGAAGAGCGTCGACGGCAGGGTGTACGTGGACGCGGTGGCGCCGGCGATGGCGACGCCGTCGGCCCGCCACTGGTAGGCGTACGAGTCGGCCGCCGGCGTCCAGGTCCCGGCCTTCGCCGTGACCTTGCCGCCGATGACGGCGGTGCCGGTGATGCCGGGGGCGGCGGTGGCGCGGAGCGGGGCGACGACGGTGACGCGACCGCGGTCGTACGTGCTGCCGTCGTGCGTCACCACTTTCAGGCCGAGCGCGGTGCGCGGGGCGTTCGTCAGGTCCAGGGCGACGTCCATGCTCCGCCGGTCGGGAGCGACCGAGACGGTCGTCGACCGGGCGCGGTAGGTGCCGCCGGAGACCTCGACGACGTCCTTCTCGTGCAGCGCGGCACCGGTGACCCGCAGGGTGATCTTCCCCGCGCCGACGGTGCCGGGGGTGACGGTGCCGACGGTCCGTTCCTCCGGACCGCACATCCACGTCGAGTTGCAGGTGAACGTCGCCCGCACCGCCACGGAGGACTGCGTGGGCGCCGACGGCATCCCGATCACGAGGACAGACGGCAGGGACACCCGGTACCACTCGTCCTCGGGCTGCGGCACGGTGCACTCGTAGTACTCGGAGTACTGACGGTCGCAGCCGTTCCGGCGGTCCGACAGGGTGTACAGCCTGGGGGTCGGCGTCTGGGCAAGGCTTGTGGCCGGAGTCTGCGTCATGGCGAAGCGGTCGCTCGACATGGTCGGGAGCGTGACGCAGAGCGCGGTCTTCTGCTCTGACAGGGTGGCGACGAGAGGCCCGAAGCCATAGCTGACGTTCGGGACCTTGACGCACTCGGGCGCGGGCCCGGCGGCCGTGGCGATACGCAGGGCGTCGACGCGATAGGCGGGCGCGCCGGCTGTGCCCTCCCTGACCTCGACGACAGCCTGGTAGCGGATGGATCCCGTGACGGCGCAGCCGGAGGGCAGGTCGGCGCAGGCCTCCGCGCCGTTCGCCTGGTACACGCCGACCGGCCAGGCCGAGAGGTACGAGGTGTCGCGGACGTTCAGGTGCAGGGTGTCCCGGGAGTCGGTGGTGGTCACCAGGTGGCACACGAAGGTGCCGGGTGCGGTGAGCACACCGGCGACGGACGGGCCGCCGACCGCCGTGGCGGGGGTGTCGACGCAGCCGCGCGCGGTGGCGGTGACGTCCCGGCGGGTGAGAGCGAACTCGGCGGTCGTGTCGGTGCCGTGGACGAGGGCCGTGTACGCGCGCCCGGGAGTCAGCGGACAGGCTTCCAGAGGAACGGATTCGTAAGAGTCCGGGTCGAGGCAGGCCCGCCCGCCGTTCTGGTCGAAGACGGCGAGCTCGCCGTCCGAGTCGCCCGCGACCTTCCGCAGGGTGATCAGCTCGCGCGCGGAGTGCGCGTCCGCCGGGATGGTCAGGCAGTCCGAGAAGGCGTCCCCACCGGTCGACACGGTCATCGGGGCCGAGGCCGCGGTGAAGTCACCGGCCAGGAAGGTCCGGCAGCCGCTCGCCGCGTCCGTGCGGTGGAAGGCGAGGGCATAGGCGCCCGTTGACGGATCGGTGGTGCCGTTCCTGACGATCGCGCGGTACGGGGCGGTTCCGCCGAGGACGCAGGTGCTCAGGACGTACTCCGACGCGCCGGCGCACGGGGTGGCGCCGGTCGCGTCGACGAGGGTGACCTCCGGGTCCGTGCCCCGCTTGCCCGGCGCGTATCCGGTCAGGGTGACCACGTGAGCGCCCTGCGGCACCGGCAGGTTCAGGCAGTCGACCTCGCCGGGGACGGAGAAGGAGCTCCGGAGGGTACGTCCGAGCTGCGCATCGTTCGTGCAGCCCTCCGTCGAGCGCGGGTCGAGGATCCGTACGGTGCCGTCGGTGATCAGGGTGTATGTGACGCCTGCGGTGAGCAGGCAGGAGGCCTGGTCCTCGCAGATCCTTCCGGTCGGTGCGTAGATCTTGATCGTGCTCAGAGCGCCGGATGCCTCGACGGCCTCCACCTGGTACGCGCCGCTCGTGGCCGGCGTGAACGTCTTGCACTCGGCCGGGGGCGAGATTTCCGTCGGCGCCGAGCCGTACGCGCTCACGCCCACGACCGAGCACCCCACCGGGTGGGACACCTGTCGGACCCTCAGGGTGTACGGGACGGGGTACGTGCCGCCCGAGGGGCTGAGGTGCGCGAGGACGCGATAGCCGCCGACCCCGACGGGCAGCACGCAGTCGTAGCCGACGCTGCAGAGCCACTTGCCCGTGTCGTCGGTGATCCACGCGTTGATGTTGGCGGACTCGGCAGGCCGGAGGGACGTGTTGATCAGCTCCCCCGCCTGGGCGGCGAAGGGGTGGCAGACGATGCCGAGCTCGCCGGACGAGGTGCCGGTCGTCGGGTCCGTGCCGAAGGCGGTGCCGGCGGGATCCGTGCAGCCGGGGCCCGCGACCAGCGGGACGACGGCGACCCGCACCTCACCGCCGATCAGGCCGGCGCGGGCGAGGTCGAGCGTGTACGTGCCGACGGCCAGCTGGCAGGGGCTGCCCTGCAGCTCGGGACACGCGACCCGTGTCCCGCCGGAGGAGAACGTGAGGGACGAGGCCCCGCCTTCCACCAGCACCCGGTGCGGGCCCGGCTTCTCCACGGTGACGGTGAAGCAGGCGGACTCGCCCGGCGCCAAGGCCGCGTGGCCGACCGCGTCGCCGGGGTCGCCGAACGGGGCGAGGGGCAGGGCGGGGCAGGGGTCGACGGTGGGTTCCGTCGGGTTCGGCGACGGATCGACCGTCGGGTCCGTCGTGGGACTCGGGTCCGTCGTGGGGTCCGGGCCCGGGGCCGTCGTCGCCGGAGGCTCGGGTGTCGGATCGGCCTGGGCGGTGGCCGGCGGCGGCGTGGCCGCCAGGGCCGTGTCCGTCGGGAGCAGCGGGCTCAGGAGGGCCGTCAGCAGGGCAGGGACCAGAATGAGTGATCTTCTGGATCTTCGGGACTTTTCGCGCGAGCGCGCGGAGTTGGGCATTCCGTTCCCCCCGGAGCGGCAGTGTCAGGCATATGCGCTGCACACCATAAGGCTCCGGTACGACAGCTTCCGCTACCGCCCCTCGTACCGCGCCTCCCTCCGCTCCACGAAGCTCGCCACGCCCTCCCGCGCGTCCTTCGTCGTCATGTTGATCTCCTGCGCCGCCGCCTCCGCCGCGAACGCCGTCGCGCGGTCCACGTCCAGCGACGCGTTCACCAGCTGCTTCGTCAGGGCGAGGGCCCGTGTCGGGCCCTGGGCCAGGCGTTCCGCCCACTCCCGGGCCGTTTTCGAGAGCTCCTCCGCCGGGACGACCCGGTTCACCAGGCCCATGCCGTACGCCTCCGTCGCCGGCACCGCGTCCCCGAAGAACATCAGCTCCTTCGCCCGCTGCGGCCCGATCAGCCGGGGGAGGAGGTACGCGCCGCCCCCGTCCGGGACGAGTCCACGCCGTACGAACACCTCGATGAAGCGGGCCGATTCCGACGCCAGGACCAGGTCGCACGCGAAGGCGAGGTGCGCGCCGATGCCCGCCGCCGTCCCGTTCACCGCCGCGATCACCGGCTTCTCGCAGTCCAGTACGGCTCCGATGAACCGCTGCGCCCCGAGGCGGATCATCCGGGCCACGTCCCCCGCCACCCGTTCCCCGGCGGACGGTGCACCCCGCAGATCCGCGCCCGCGCAGAAGCCCCGCCCCGTCGCCGTCACCACCACCGCCCGGACGTCCGGGTCCGAGGAGGCCTCGGTGAGCAGGGCGATGATCCGTTCCCGCTGGTCCCAGGTGACCGCGTTCATCGCCTCGGGGCGGTTGAGCGTGATCCACGAGACGCCGTTCTCGACGGCGTGCAGTACATCGGCCATGACCGGTCTCCTCAGCGGCAGACCGCCAGCGCGTCCAGGGCCACCGCGCCCTGGCCCCGCGGCAGCACCATCAGCGGGTTGATGTCGAGTTCGGCGAGGTCGCCGTCGAGTTCGAGGGCCATCCGCTGCACCCGCAGCACCACCTCGACGAGCGCGTCCACGTCGGCCGGCGGCGCACCCCGTACCCCGTCGAGGAGGGCGCGGCCGCGCAGTTCGGCGAGCATCGAGCGCGCCTCGTACTCCCCGAACGGCGGGACCCGTACGGCCGTGTCGTTGAGGACCTCCACCAGGACCCCGCCGAGCCCGACCGTCACGGTCGGGCCGAACAGGTCGTCGCGGGTCACGCCCACCACCATCTCGACCCCGCGCCCGACCATCTGGCAGACGAGGATCCCGTCGAGGTCGATCGACTCGAAGTGGGCGATGTCGGTGAGTTCGCGGTACGCGTCCCGGACCTGGCTCGCCGACGTCAGCCCGACTTTCACCAGGCCCAGTTCGGTCTTGTGGGCGAGCTGGGCGCCGGAGGCCTTCATCACCACCGGGTAGCCGACGAGTCCGGCGGCCCGGACGGCCGCTGCCGCGCTGGTGACGAGCTGCTCGCGCGGCACCCGTATCCCGTACGCCCGCAGGAGTTGCTTCGCCGCGTGCTCGCTGAGCCGCCGGCCGGGCCGCATGAGGGCCTGGGCCTTGCGGAAGGAGGGGGAGGGGGTGCGGGGGGCCTCGTCGAAGGGGGAGCGGTAGGCGGTGGTGAAGCGGTGGTGGTCGAGGTAGGCCTTCACGGCCCCGATGCAGTTGGCGAAGGTGCGGAAGGTGGCGACGCGCGAGGAGCCGAGCAGGGTCGTGCGGTACGCGTCCTCCGTTCCCACCGGTGAGCCCCAGACCACGCACACCAGCTTGTCCGTCGCCTCGGCGGCGTCGACCAGATCCTGGGCGAGCTTGTCGCTCATGGGAGGGAAGGGGCCCGTGATGGGACAGATGAGGACGCCGACGGAGGGGTCGGCGAGGATCGCGTCGATGATCTTCCGGCCGCGCCAGTCGCCGACCGGGTGACCGCCGTTGTCGACGGGGTTGGCGACGCTCAGGTACTCCGGGATCCACTGGTGGAGTTCGTCCTGCTTGGCCCCCGGGAGGGTGGGCAGCTGGAGACCCGCCTCCGTGGCCAGGTCGGCGAAGTGGGCGCCCGTACCGCCGGAGATCGAGTAGACGACGACGCCGTCGGCGTGCGGCCGGCGGGCGCGGGCGAGCAGGGTCGCGGTGTCCTGGAGCTGGTCGAGCCCGTCGACCCGGATGACTCCGTACTGGCGCATGGCCGCGTCGACGACCTGGTCGGCGCCGGTGAGCTTGCCGGTGTGGGAGGCGGCGGTACGGGCCCCGGTCTCGGTGCGGCCGACCTTCACGGCGACGACGGGGACGCCGTGGCGGGCGGCCCGGTCGGCGGCGAGGAGGAAGGAGCGGCCGTCCTTGAGGCCTTCGACGTAGCAGGCGATGGCGCCGACCTCGGGCCGTCCGGCGAAGTACGAGATGAAGTCGGAGGTCTCCAGGTCGGCCTCGTTGCCGGTGGGTGCCCAGTGGGAGAGGCGGACGCCGAGCTCCTGGAGGGTGAAGACGGGCCGGCCCTGGTGGCCGGACTGGGTGATGAGCGCGACGGCGGGCCCGTCGAGGTCCTCGCGGAAGCGCTCGAAGGCGTTGAGGTTGGTGTTGGGGCCGAGGAGGCGGAGTCCGGAGCGGCGTACGGCGGCGGCGAGACGTTCCTGCGCGGCGGCTCCGGCCTCGCCGGTCTCGGCGAAGCCGGAGGCGAAGGCGACCGCGAACTTGACCTTGGTCTCGGCGAGTTCCTCGATGACGGGGAGCGGGTCGGCGACGAGGAGGACGGCGAGGTCGACGGGTTCGGTGAGCGCGCCGACGGAGGGCACGCAGTCGATCCCGAACACGCTGGTACGGGTGGGGTGGACGGGCACGAGCCGGGCGCCGACCCGTTCGGCCCAGGCGAGCAGCTGCCGGGTGATCCCGGTGTTGGGCCGGCCCTCGGTGTCGGAAGCGCCGATGACGGCGACGGACTCGGGCCGGAAGAACCGGTCGAGGTCGGGTACGGCGGCGTGCAGCGGGCGCCCGCTGACGTCCTGGTCGCCGGGGGCGGCGGCGACGCCGTGCACGGCGGTGCGGGGCGACTCCCCGCAGGCGACCACGCGGGCGCGGAGATCGGTGGTGAAGGTGCCGTGAGTCGATCCAAGCATGGTTGAGCCCGCCCTTCACCCATCCGTATACACCTGACGCTCAGTCAGATTACAGAACTGACGGCCAGTCAGGAATAGGTGTGAGGTGGCGGTTGTGTGGGTGCGGGTGCGGGTGCGGGTGCGGGTGCGGGTGCGGGTGCGGGTGCGGGCGTGGGCGTGGGTCTGGGGTGGGTGGACCCCCGATCCCCCCATGGGCCCTGATGCCCGGTGGCCCCCGGGCCCCGCCGGGTCACCTCGCGATGCGCCGCGCGATCTTCTCCGCGTCGATCGCCAGCTCGCGGAACATCCCGCTGATCGGGTTCGTGAACCCCGTGAAGTACAGACCGGGCGCCTCGCGCGGGCAGCGGGCCCCGTGCACCACCGGATGCCCGCGCTCGTCGAGCACGTCCAGGTGCCCGACGAGCGGCTCCAGGGCGCGCCGGTAGCCGGTCGCCGCGATCACCGCGTCCGGGGCGATGCGCGTGCCGTCCGCGAGGACCACCTCGCCGCCCTCGAAGGCCTCGACGGCCGCGACGATCTCGACCTTCCCCGCCCGTACCGCGTCGACCAGGCCCACGTCCTGCACCGGGACCGCGCCCTCCCGCAGGCGCGTCGCGAGGCCCGTGTCCGGCCGCGGCAGCCCGTACGCCGAGAGGTCGGGCGTGCCGACCCGGGCCGTCAGGGTGCCCAGCCGGTCGACGAGACCCGTCGGCAGGCGGCGTACGAGGATGCCGGAGCGTTGCGCGGGCCAGCCGGCCGTGGTGCGCTTCACGATGTGCGGGACCGTCCGCACCGCGAGCCGCACCCGCCCGGCGCCGCCGTCGGCGAGGTCGGCGGCGATCTCGGCGCCGGTGTTGCCGATGCCGACGACGAGGACGTCCTTCCCGGCGTACGGCTCCGGGTTGCGGTAGTCCCGGGCGTGGCTCAGCTCGCGGGCACCCGTGCCACCGCTCGCGTACGCGTCGAGGCCGGGCCAGTCGGGCAGGCGCGGGGTGTGGTTGTACCCGGTGGCCACGACGACCGCCCGCCCGGTGAGCCGGCGCCCGCCGGTCGCGTGCAGGACCCAGTCGGAGCCGGACCGCTCGATACGGGAGACCTCGACGCCCGTCACGATCTCCAGCTCGTGCTTCTCGGCGTACTTCTCCAGGTAGCGCACCACGTCCGCGCGGGCCACCCAGCGCCCGAAGGAACGGGGCATCTTCAGCCCGGGGAGGGCGGAGAGCCGCCGGGTGGTATGCAGTCGCAGCCGGTCGTAGTGGGCGCGCCAGGAGGCGCCGACGGCGTCGGACTTCTCCAGGACGACGGCCCGGACGCCCCGGCCGCGCAGGGCGGCGGCGACCGCGAGTCCGCCGGGGCCCGCGCCGATGACGTACACGGGGTGGTCAGCCTGTGGAGAGAGTGCAAGGGGGGTGGTGGCCATGAATGCTGAGCGTAATGACGTGTACACGTTGTGGGTCTCGGTCAAGAGGGATTTCGGTTGCGAATCGGTCACGCGGACCGGCGCCTCGGGCCGCGAGGGCCCACCTCTTGCGCGGGGCCGGGTGCTGCGCTGAACTGACGTACCGTCAGATCAAGTGGTGTCCCACGAAGGGGAGCGCGCATGCAGACCGTCTGGCTCACCGGCGCCGAATGGCTCGCCGTCCTCCGCATCGGCCTCGGCCTGTGGTGGCTGGAGAGCTGGCGCCACAAGGACAGGAAGGGCTGGTTCGAGCGCGGCACCGGCATGGCCTGGGCCGCCGACGTGGCGGGCAAGCACAAGTGGCCGCCGGTCAAGAAGGGCTTCGACGCGGTCGTCGCACCGCGCCCCAAGCTCATGGCGTACGTCGTCGTCTACGCCGAACTGGCCCTGGGACTCGGCCTGGTGGTCGGCTTCCTGACCCCCGTCGCCCTGATCGGCGGCCTTCTCCTGAACCTTCTCTATCTCGTCCTCATGATCCACGACTGGGCCGAGCAGGGGCAGAACGCGATGATGGCGCTCATCTCCCTCGTCGCGCTCTTCGCCATGTCCTGGCAGACCTGGTCCCTCGACCACGCGATCGGACTCTTCTGATGACGGCAGCCGACCCCGACATCGACGCCTTCACCCGCCCGTACTGGGACGCCGCCGCCGAGGGGCGGCTCCTCCTGCGCCGGTGCACGGCCTGCGACCGCCCGCACCACTACCCGCGGGAGTTCTGCCCGCACTGCTGGAGCGAGGACGTGACCTGGGAGCGGGCGAGCGGCCGCGCCACCCTCTACACCTGGTCGGTCGTCCACCGGAACGACCTCCCGCCCTTCGGCGAGCGCGTCCCGTACGTCGCGGCCGTCGTCGACCTCGCCGAGGGGCCGCGCATGATGACGGAGGTCGTGGACGTCCCGGAGGCGGAGCTCCGGATCGGAATGGAGCTACGGGTCGCCTTCCGGGCGGAGGGGGAGGCGACGGTCCCCGTCTTCACGGGAGCCGCCGCCGGTGGCTTGACGTAGGCACGCTTGGCGTAGGCCGTGGCCGGTCAGACGGGGGAGACGTTCCTCCAGAGCTGGGTCGCGCTGCTCGGGTCGCAGGTGTACGACATCATGAACGGCGGCCCGGCGACCATGCACTGGCCGCTGTTCATGTTCTTGATGGTCATGCCGGCGGACGTCTTGGTGTTGATCTTCCACGACTGGGTGCTGGAGCCGTTGCACGTCTTGGCGGTGAAGCCGGGTGTCCCGCCCGGCTGGAGGCAGTGGTTGGTCGCCTTGTTGATCAGCCGGAACGTGCCGTTCGCGCCGGGCGAGTAGATCCAGGCGTAGGAGATCGTGCCGCTGTTGGGCGGGGTGCCGCACGGCGCGGTGTTGGCCATGACGGCGTAGCCGGGGTTGGACTCGGCGAGACACTCCCCGTTGGAGACGCTCTCGATGGAGTACGTCCCCGAGGGCGCCGAGCCGCCGGTGGACGGCGGGGGCGCGGGCTTCGTGGTGGTCTGCGTCGGCCGCGGGGCGGGGGGACGGGTCGTGGTGCCACCGCCCGAAGGGGTGGTGGGGTTGGAGCCGCCGCCGGACGGGTCGGAGGGATCGGACCCGCCACCGGAGCCGGAACCGCTGCCGGACCCGTTCCCGCCGCTCCCGGGCTGGGTGCCGGTGCCGCCCACGTCGCCACCACCACCGCCGTTGGCGGGCGGGGGCGGTGCGCCGGGGGAGGAGCCCGGCGGCTTGGACGCGGGGGGCTTGGAACCGGGCGGGGTCTTGGCGGACGGCGACCCGGGCGTGGACGAAGACGGCTGTACGTTCGCCGGCTGCGAGGCCCCGGTGGACGGCGACGAGGCCGAGGGGTTCGGGGAGGCGCCGAGACGGCCGATCTCGTACGGGCCGAGGGCGACGGTCAGCGTGGTGCCGGTGGCCACGACGATCGGCACGGCGAGCATGACGAACCGGTTGCGCCGCCTCTCGCGCGGGCCCCGGGTGCCGGAGCCGGTGACGGAGAGCGGATCGGGCGAGGCGGTCGCGGGCTCCTTCGAGCCCGCCTGCGGAGTGAGAGAGGCCGTGGCGACGTCCTCGGCGGGCTCGGCCTTCGCGAGATCCGCCAGATGCTCGGCGGTGGGCGGCTCGGCGGCGAAGGCGGCCCGCTCGGCAATGCGTTCGCCTACGGCGGCGGGCCAGAGGGCGCCCAAGGCGTTCTCGGTGGTGCGCTCGACGAGCTCGGCGGCCGTCGGCCGGTCGGCCGGGTCCTTGGCGAGGCAGGTCCGGATGAGGGCGGCGAGCTCGGGGTCGGTCTCGGTGAGCTGCCCGAACTCGGGCTCGGCGTGGACGACGCGGTAGAGCAGGTCGGGGCCGGAGCCGTCGCCGAAGGGAGGCCGGCCGTTCGCCGCGTAGAGGAGAAGGCTGCCGAGGGCGAAGACGTCGGCGGCGCCGGTGAGTCGGCGGTCGGCGACGGCCTGCTCGGGGGCCATGTAGGCGGGGGTGCCGATGACCATGCCGGTCTTGGTGAGACGGCTCTGGTCGGCGGCGCGGGCCACGCCGAAGTCGATGAGCGAGAGGCCGGAGGAGGTGAGCATGACGTTGGACGGCTTGAGGTCGCGATGCACCATGTCGGCGCCGTGGACGACACCGAGCCCGGCGGCGGCTTCGCGAAGAAGCCGCCAGAGGGCGGCGCCGGGAAGCGGGCCGCCGTTCAGCCGGATGGCCTCGTTGAGGGTGATGCCCGGGATGTACTCGGTCGCGAACCACGGCGGCTTGGCCGTACGGTCGCTGGCGAGCAGCTTGGTGTTGGCGCCGGCGGGAAGCCGGGCGAGGTTGTCGAGCTCGTGGCCGAAGTGGCTGAGGAAGTCGGCGTCTTCGGCGAGGACGGGAAGGACCCGCTTCACCGCGGCGAACTTCCCTGGAACGGCGCCGAGATAGACCCGCCCCATGCCGCCGGACCCGAGGACACCGAGCAGCCGGAAGGCGCCGATCTGCCGGGGATCGCCCGGTTCCAGCGGCATGGCCCCACTGCCGTCCAGACTGCTCAAATTAGAGTTGTTTTCCAATTCCCCCTGCATGGGCCTCAGAGTAGCGGAGGGGGTTTGCGATCTGAATCTAAGTCAAGTTGTTGTTTCCGTACTGTGGTTGAAGGGTGCTGGTGGAGGCGGAGGTGCCGGTGGAGGCGCCCTCCCGCCCCGGATACTGCCCGGGCCCCGGCGTGGACTCCGCCCCCCGGACCGCCCTCCGAGAGTGTTCTCGCTCCTGGAGGTGGTGGGTCAAGGGTGGAGCGCAGCGGAATCGGCGAAGCCGACGCGACGAAGGAGCGCCCTTGACGCACCGCCGGAAGGAGCGACTCTCGGAGAGAGGGCGGTCCCACCAGAAGCCCGCGCACCCGGCCCACCCCCCGAGCCTCAGAGACCCGCACGCCTAGCAGCCCCCCACCCTCCGCACCTCCTTCCTCCCGCCCGCCCTTCCCTCACACCCCGACCGCTCCGTCGATCCGTTCGCGAATCAGGTCGGCGTGTCCGTTGTGGCGGGCGTACTCCTCGATCATGTGAATGAGCACCCAGCGCAGGGAGACCGCGCCCCGCCACGCGTCATGGCCCTCGACACCGAGGTGCGGAGCCTCCGCCACGAGGGCCTCCGCGAAGGCGACTTCGGCGTGCCAGGCCGCCCAGGACTCCGCGACGATCTCGGGGTCGGAACCAGTGCCGTCGAAGTCGCCCTCGGGGGCTTCCGGCGTCGAGAAGCGCAGCTCGACGTCGTGTCCGGCGAGCACTGCCCGGAACCAGCGACGTTCCACATCGGCGAGGTGCCGGACGAGGCCGAGCAAAGAGAGCGAGGACGGGGGCACGGACCGTACGGCCAGCTCCGCTTCCAGTCCCGAGCACTTCAGCTTCAAGGTGGCCCGCTGGGCGGCCAGCATGGCCACGAGCATGCTCCGCTCGTCACCGGTCGCGGGGCCGCTGAACCGGCGCTCGCTGTCGGCGCCGCTGAACAGTTCGATCCGTCGGTCGGGAATCTTCATGCCTGCATCATCGGCTTCGGGCGGCCGCCCCGGAACCCTGACCAAGCGCGAACTGCCCGATCAGGCAAGCCGGTTCCTCAGGTCAGCGCACTCACGATGTGGGGTGCCGCGTCCGCGAGAGTTCGGAAGTGTCGGTGTGCCTCGGGGTGCGGGGCCTCGGTGTTGACCGTCCAGACCGTCATCCCGGCAGCCACGCCGGAGCGGATGCCGGACGGTGCGTCCTCGATCACCAGGCAGTCCGCCGGGTCCGCGCCCAGCTTCTCGGCTGCGAGCAGGTACGGGACGGGGGACGGCTTCCCCTCGGCCACCGAGGCCGCGTCCACGACCAGCCCCGGCATCGGGAGCCCCGTCCGCTCGAAGCGTCCGCGTACCCGGTGCTCGTAGTTCGACGTCACCAGCGCCCACCGGCCCGCCGGCAGCGCGTTGAGCAGCTCGGCGGCCCCGTCGAAAGCCGCGTACGAGCCCGTACGGACGTCCTCGTCCTCCAGCGCGTGGAGGAGGGCGAGGCACTCGCCCGGGTCCTGCCCGGGGGTCACGGCCGCGAACGTCTCGACCGGACGGGTCCGGAGCGCGACGGCGTACACCTCGTCCCCGTCGAGCCCGTACCGCGCGGCCCACTCGTGCCAGACGCGGCGCTGGTTGGCCACGGCGTCCATGAGCGTGCCGTCGACGTCGAAGAGAATGTACTTTCCGCTGGTCACGGGGCCGATGGTACGGGGGCACCGCCTTGCGTGCCCGGGGGGTCTCAGGAGGGCCGGGGGAGGACCCTCTTGGCGCCGAGCCGGACGGCGTAGCGCTCTCGTGCCGCGAAGTCCGCCCCTGCCCACACCGTCGGGTGCCCGACCTCCGCGCACAGGTGGAGGATCGCGTCGTCCCCGACGTGGACGCCGACATGAGCCCCGTAGGCGCGGGCGGTGGAGTTGAACAGGACCAGGTCGAGGGGCTGCGGGACCGGCACGTGGACCGTGGCCTCGGTGTCGCTCCAGAGCTCGGAGGAGCGGAGCTCGGGAGGCGTCAGGCCGAAGTGTCTGAGCACCTCGTACGCGAACAACTGGCAGTTGGCGCCGGCCGCGAGGCCCGACTGGGCGGTCACGGCAGCGGCGCCCGGGAAACGTGAACCGTCGTACGGGACGGTCCAGAACTCTGCCGGGAGGCTGGTGATCAACGGCTCCATCCCCTCATCCTTCTTCCTGCGGGCGCGGGCTCGCCAGTACATCGGCTCCACCCACCAGGTCGGGGATGCCGTCGCGGTCGTTTCAAGGCGTGGTCCTTCCGGGGGTACGTGCGTGGCGCATGCTCGACCACGCACGTACCTGACCTGCGGAATCACCGAAAGAGTTGTACGACCGATCGGTTGGACGTGTCGGACGACCGGCCGGACGTGTCAGACGATCGGGTGGCGCGGGGTCGGCGTCGCCGGGTAGACGGAGCTGGACTCGCCCGGTGCGAACGGGGCGGTGGAGCTGCCCGTACCCCGGTACACGACCGAGCCGCCCTTGCCGTATGCGAACAGGTCGTTGCGCCCGTCGCGGTCCACGTCGCCCATGCCGACCAGGTGGGTGAACGCGCCCCAGCCCGCACCGACCCTGACCCGGGTGGAGAACGAGGTGCTGGTGGCGCCCTGGTGGAGCCAGAGGACACCGGCGGTGTCGCGGGCGAGGAGGTCGCCCTGCGGCGTACCGGCGACGTTGCCGACGGCGGTGATCTGGTTGTAGCCGCCCCAGCCCGCGCCGACCTTGATACGGCCGCGGAAGGGTGCCGACCAGCTGCCCGTGCCCTGGTACAGCCACAGGACACCGGCGGTGTCGGTGGCGAGCACGTCGGACCAGCCGTCGTTGTTGAGGTCGCTGCCGCCGGTGATCTGGTTGTACGTGTTCCAGCCGGGACCGATCCTGCTCCGGGTGGCGAAGGTGCCGTCGCCCTTGCCGAGGTACAGCCAGAGGACGCCGGAGGCGTCACGTGCGACCAGGTCGGGGGTGGCGGCGCCGGCGACGTTGCCGACGGCCTCGACCTGGTTGTACGTGTTCCATCCGGCGCCGATGAGCTTGCTCTCCAGCGACCAGTAGTCGGTGGAGGACGTGGTCTTCCTGACCTCGTCGCGCCAGAGACGGCCGGAGGCGTCGCGGGACAGCAGGTCCGGGGCGCCGTTGTCGTCGTAGTCGTGCAGGCCGGCCTTACGGGTCACCTTGAAGGTGCCCGTCTCCTTCAGGTCCGGGCCGATGCCGTTGAGCGGCTTGGCGTTCAGCTCCCAGACGTAGTCGCCGTTGGGGGCGAGGCCGTCGGCGAGGGTGCCCTGCCAGTTGAGGCCGATGGTGCCGTTGCCGTGGAACGGGATGTCCAGGGTCTTGCCGGTGCGGACGTGGCGCAGGGTGACCTTGCCGCTCGCGTTGGCGCGGGACAGCTGCCACACGAGCTGCGCCTTGCCGCCGTTCTGGTCCAGGTCGACCGTGGACGGGACGGTGGCGGAGGTGAGGGCCAGCGCCGTCGGGGCGTCGGTGCTGGCCACCATGGTGGCGACCGGCTTGCCGTCGGCGCCGGGGGCGATCCGGTAGATGCCCTCGCCGTGGGCGACCGTGCCACCGCGCGCGTAGAGGTCGCCGTTGGGGGCGGTGGCGGAGGAGGAGACGTGGTCGAGGAGCTTGACCGTGGTCCCGGGGGAGCTCAGGGAGCGGGCCGTCAGCGGGAAGAAGGACGAAGGGGTAAGGGCGGTACCGCCGTTGAGCGCGGCGGTGGTCACCCAGTTCCCCACCAGGCTGACGTCCACGTCGTGGTTCGGCGCCGTGCCGAGCTCCGTGGCGGTCGGCTCGCCGTCGCCGTTGCGGGCGGCCGTCATCAGCCGGACGCTGTTGGTCGCGGTGCGCTCGATCCAGGCCCAGTGGGTGGGGGACAGGAAGGCGTCGGAGCCGGTCCGCTCGGAGTGCGTCTCGCGCGGCCCTTCCACCGCCTGCCCGGTGGTGGTGTCCACGGCGACGATGAAGGTGCGCAGGTCCGCACCGGTGCCGGTGGAGTACTGGAGGAGCGCGATGCCGGGGGTGGTGGCCCAGACGCGGCCCAGGCGGGCGTTGCCGGGGACTGCGGTGACGTCGGTGATGGTGCTGGTGCCCGTGGCGCGGCTCAGCAGGTCCACGTCGAGCACGCCGGTGTCCTCGTCGGTGTGTGACATGACCAGCGTCTCGCCGGCGATCCCGCGCAGCACATAGCGCTGGTCGTTGTGGGACAGGCCGTACTGGAAGGACGCCGAGCCGGTCATGTCGTTCAGCCAGTAGGTGACCTTGGTGTCCTCTTTGGAGAAGACGATGTCGGACTGGGCGCCCATGAAAGTGGTGCGGGGTTTGGTCAGGTACTTGGTGGCGCCGTCGGAGTAGTTCGTCCAGCGGTACTCGGTGCCGGACGGGTACGCGACGCGGGTGAGGTAGCCGGTCGTGCCGGCGCTGACGATCTCCGTGGGGTGGGGCAGCGTGACCACGTCGGCCGCCTGGGCGGGCGCCTGCACGGCGGTCACCGGGGCGGCGGTCGCGGGGGTGGCCGTCAGGGCGGCACCGGCGGTGACGGCCAGGACGGCGGTGACGGCGGCGACGAGCTGCCGTCGGGACGCACGGGGCACACGGGATGCGCGAGACACACGAGGGTGAGTCAAGAAACGTTCCTTTTTAGGTGTGGAAGTGCATAGGTGCGAAAGTGTGTAGGTGTGGATGTGCATGGGTGTGCGTGTGCACGGGTGGAGATGTGCGGAACACGCGAGAGAGCCCGTGCGCGGGGTGCGCACGGGCCCTCTCGTGTCGTCAGGAGACGTGGTTGTAGCCGGAGCCCCCGAGGAGCACGTCGCTGGGGACGCGCGTCGCGAACGGGGCCCGCCAGCTGCCGGTACCGGAGTACACGTACGAGGTGTTGTCCGGCCCGTACACGTACAGGTCGGTGCGGCCGTCCATGGTGGCGTCGCCGACACCGACGAGGTGGCTGTACTGGTTCCACCCGGCACCGATCCCGGTGCGGGCGGCGAAGGTGCCGTCGCCCTTGCCGAGGTAGAGCCAGAGGACGCCGTCCTTGTCGCGGGCGACGAGATCCCCGGCGGGGCCCCCGGCGAGGTTGCCGACGGCCGTCAGCTGGTTGTAGATGCCCCAGCCGAAGCCGATCTTCTTGCGGGGCGCGAAGGGCGCGGCCGCGTTCCCGGTCGCCTTGTAGAGCCACAGGTCGCCGGCCGTGTCGGAGGCGACCAGGTCGGGGCGCCCGTCGCCGGTGAGGTCGCTGCCGCCCGCGAGCTGGGTGTAGACCTGCCAGCCGGGTCCGATCCTCACCCGGTCCGCGAACGGCTTCACCTCGTCGCCGGTGCCCTGGTGCAGCCACAGGACCCCGCTCTTGTCGACGGCGACCAGATCCGCCCCGCTCGTACCGGCGACGTCGCCGACCGACTCGATCTGGTGGTAGATGTCCCAGCCCCGGCCGACGTAGTACGGGTCGTCCGCGGGCTCGACCCTGGCCTTCCAGGCGTTGTAGACGGTGTCGAGCCGCCGGAGGTCACCGTAGCTGTCGCGGGCGAACAGGTCCGGGGAGCCGTTGTCGTTGAAGTCGTGGACCTTGGGCGTACGGGCGAGCTTGAAGTCGCCGGTGGCGCGCAGGTCCGGGCCGATGCCGTTCGTCGGCTTGGCCGTCAGCACCCAGGTGTAGTCGCCGTTGTACGCGGACTCGCCCGGATCGCCCTCGGAGTAGGCGAAGTTGCCCCGCCAGAGGTGGCTGATGTCGGCGGAGCGCTGGTTCAGGAACTCGTGGTGGTACCGCCGCCCGGTCTTCTTGTGGATCAGCTCCACCGTGTAGTCGAAGTTGTCGTGCGACAGGACCCAGTTCAGGCGGAACCTGTTGTGCATCGGGTCGAGGTCCACGACCGGGCCGATGTTCGTCGACGTGAAGGTCAGCGCGGTCGACTCGCCACTGGAGGCGATCAGTTCGGCGGCCGGGACGCCGTCGGTGCCGAGCGTGATCCGGTAGACGCCCTCGCCCTTCTCGACCGTCCCGCCGCGCACCAGGAGCGCGTCGTCCGACGCGGACACCACGCTCGACGCCCGGTCCAGGAGCTTGACCGTCCGGTCGCCGGTAAGCGACCGCGCCCTGAGGGGCAGCATCGCGTCACCGGCCTCACCGCCGCCGGTCTGCGTGCCCGTGCCGTAGGCGACCCAGCCGCCGACCAGCCCCAGCAGGGGAGAGCCCGCCTCGCCGACCTCGATCGGCGTCTCCGCGCCGGTGGCCCGGTCGGCCACCATGAGGGTCTTGCCCTGCCAGCGGACCACCTTGTCGGCGGAGAGGGCGGTGGGCCTGTAGGTATCTGCGGCGGGGTACGTCCCGTCGAACGCGGCGGAGGCCAGGTCCAAGGTCATCAGACCGGGCTTGTTCCCGTCGGTGGCGCTCGTACGGTACGAGACGAGCGCCGTTCCGGCCCGGCCGGTCACCCTCTCGACGGTGTCGAGCCCGGCGGGCACGCCGATGATCCGGCGGTCGGAGACGGTGCTCCCGCTCTTCGAGACGAGGTGGAGTTCCTTGGGGCCGCTCGCGGGCGTCACCTGCACGAGCAGGGTCGAGCCGATCGTGGCCAGGTACTTGTAGTTGGCGCCCAGCTTGTTCAGCTCGATGACGACCGGGGCCGTACCCGCGGGCGCGGACATGTCGTGCAGCCGGAGGACCCGGTAGTCGTACGTGTCGGCGACGGCGACGACGTCGGACACGATCGCGTTGGGCAGCGCGGGCTTGTACTCGTCGTTGTCCACGAGGACGGTCGAGGAGCCGTCCGCGCGGAACCAGGTGTAGGTGTACGAGTACTGGCCCTCGCTGTCGTAGTGCTCGGTCGACGTGAGGTAGCCGCTCGGTCCGGCGCTCATGACCTCCGTCCCGCGCGGCAGCACCACCGGTGCCTCCTGGCCGGCCGCCGTGAGGGCCGCACCGGAGGCCGCGACGGCGCCGGGCGCCGTCGGCGCGGCCGCCGCGTTCGGGGCGGTCACCAGCGCCGCGCCCGCCGTGACGGCGAGAGCGGTGGCGACTGCGGCGGAGAGTCGGCGCCGTGCCGTGCGTGAAGTCACGTTGTTCCCCTCGGAGCATCGAACGGCGGACACAACCGTGCCTACCGTTCGATCAGACTCGCGATCAGGAGAAAAGGTTGTAAGTGCGTTCGGGGAGAGTGTGGAACCAGCCGACCATGATCGGCGCGCGGAAAGGCCGCTTCCAGGAGCCCGTGCCCTTGTAGAGCACCGCCTCGCCGTCGTCGTACGGCCCCGAGGCGTACAGGTCGTTGCGCCCGTCGCGGTTCGCGTCGCCGACGCCCAGCAGGTGGTCGTACGGGCCCCAGCCCGCGCCGATCCTCGTACGGGCGGCGAAGGTGCCGTCGCCCTTGCCGAGGTACAGCCACAGCACCCCGGCGCTGTCGCGGGCGACGAGGTCCCCGGCGGGGCCTCCGGCGATGTTGCCGACAGCGGTCAGCTGGTTGTAGACGCCCCAGCCGAACCCGGTCTTCTTGCGGGCGGCGAAGGGGGCCGTGCGCGAGCCCGTGCCCTTGTACAGCCAGAGGTCACCGGCCTTGTCGGTGGCGACGAGGTCCGCCCGCCCGTCCCCCGTCAGGTCGCTGCCGCCGGTGAGCTGCGTGTACGCGTTCCAGCCGGAGCCGATCCGGGCCCGGGCGGTCAGCGGGGCCTTGGCGAGACCGGTGCCCTGGTAGAGCCAGAGGACCCCGGCCCTGTCCCGGGCCACCACGTCGCTCACGGCCGAGCCGGCGATGTTCCCGACCGCCTCGATCCGGTCGTAGATCTGCCAGCCCGCACCCACGAGCAGCCCCGGGTTCTGGTCCAGCTGGTCGTCGAAGTAGAGGGAGTGGAACGTGTCGTGGATCCACAACCGGCCCGCGGTGTCCCGCACGAGCACGTCCGGCGAGCCGTCGGCGTCGTAGTCGTGCGCACCGGGCTTCCGGGTCACGGTGAAGTTCCCGGAGGTCTTCAGCTCGGGTCCGATGCCGTTCATCGGTTTGGCCGTGATCTCCCAGGTGTACGGCCCGCTCGGCGCCCCGGTCCACATGTCGGGGGTGGCGTTCCAGGTGAGCTGGCCCTTCCAGGTGTAGGGCGCGTTGTGGGGGTCGTACTCGGGGACGTTGAGCGGGTGGACGCCGTCCGTCAGGGTCTCGCCCGTCCGGGTGTTGCGGATCCTGACCGCCATCTCCACCTCGGACCGGCTGAGCCGCCAGACCATGGTGAACCGGCCGCCGGTCCTGTCGAGGTCGAGCACCGGCGGGACGTTGTGCCCGAGGAGCGTGACCTTCGTCGAAAGCCCGGAGGAGGCGACCTGCGTGGCGACCGGGGTGCCGTCCGCGCCGGGGGCGATCCGGTACAGGCCCTCGCCGTCCTTGACGGTGCCGCCCTGCACGTACAGCGTGCCGTCGGGCGCCACGGCCGCGGAGTTCATGTCGTCCATGAGCTTCCGGGTCGTGCCGTTCCCCAGGTAGCGCGCGGTCACGGCGTACGTCGGGGACGGGTTCCGCTCCTCGTACCCGCCGGTCTGCGCGTATGTCAGCCAACTGCCGACCAGGCCGATGGAGTTGATCGCACCCGCCACGGTGATCCGCTGGGTGCCGGTGGCGGGGCCACGCTCGGTGACGACCACGGTCCGGGTGCCCCCGGCGGCGGGCTCCAGCCAGGCGACGTGCTTGCCCGAGAGCGCGATCGGGTCCCACTGCTCCGCCTCCGCGTCGCCCGCGATGGGCGCGGTCTCCGTGACGGCGGCGGTGGCGAGGTCCACGGTGGCCCAGCGCTTCCGCGCGCCCGGGCCCGAACCGGTGACGTACGTGACCAGGGCGGTGTCGGCCGTGGCGGCCCGGACCACCGGGTCCTTCGCGTCGTCCGGCAGACCGGTCACGAGCCGGTCGGAGAGCGTGCCGTCCCCCTGGGAGAGCAGGTGCACGGCGTGCCCGCCCCGGGAGTTGGACACCTTGACGAAGGCGGTCCGGCCGACGGCCCCGGCGAACCAGCCGTCGGTGCCCACGACCTTGGGCGAGACGGACAGGACGTCCTGATCCGTCGTCATGTCCCGGAGCGTGACGTAGCCGGACGGCTGGACGCGCGCGATCACGTCGGACGCGTGGGACCTGGTGACCCAGTCCTGCGACAGCGACCACGGCTCGGCCGTCGAGCCGTCCGCGTACCGGGTCCAGACGGCGTGCAGGGCGTCGTCCTTCCGGGTCCAGGTCAGGAACCCGGTCGTGCCGGCCGAGACGAGCTCGGGCGCGTCGGTCGGGTAGGGCACGACCGCCGGGGCGGCGGCCGGGGCGGCGGCCGGGGCGGGGACGGCGGCGGGGACGGCGGCCGTGGCGGGGACGGCGGCCGTCAGACCGCCCGCGGTGACGGCGAGAACGGCCGCCACGGCGGCGCCGAGCCGTACGCGGGCGGTGTGGCGGGTGGGCGTCAAGGTGTTCCTCCCCCAGGGATGCGGGCGTGGCGGTACTCGCCACGCCCGCAGGACTCCCGGGGAGACCGAAGGGTTGTACGGCCGGTCAGACGACCGCGTTGAACTTGCTTCCCTCGCCCGCGTACAGCGACGTCGTCTGACGGCTGAAGGGGGCGGTGCTGGAACCCGTCGAGCGGTAGACGTACGTGCCGCCCGCCCCGTACGCGATCAGGTCCGGCCGGCCGTCGCCGGTGACGTCACCGGCGCCGACGAGCTGGCTGAACGCCTGCCATCCGGCACCGATCCTGATCGGGCTCCCGAAGCCGGAGCCGCCCGTGCCACGGAAGAGCCAGAGGACGCCGGCCCTGTCGCGTGCGACGAGATCGCCGGCGCCGAGGTCGGTGCCCGGCGAGGTCGCGATGTTCCCGACGGCGGTGATCTGGTTGTAGGCGTTCCAGCCCGAGCTGACCCGGAGGCGGGGTCCGAACGGCTTCGCGTAGTTGCCGGTGCCCTTGTAGAACCACAGATAGCCGGCGCTGTCCGTGGCCACCAGGTCGGGACGGTTGTCGCCGTCGAGGTCGGAGCCGCCGGCGATCTTGTCGTAGATCTGCCAGCCCGTGCCGACCTTCACCCGGGTGGCGAACGTGCCGTCGCCCTTGCCCAGGTAGAGCCACTGCACGCCGGATCCGTCGACCGCGATCAGATCGCCGTGGGCGGCGCCGCCGACGCTGCCCACGGCCTCGACCTGCTTGTACGTGGTCCACCCGGCGCCGATCTTCGTCCGGCGGGCGGTCTTGTACTGGCCGCCCACCGGCCCGTCGAAGAGGTCGTCGCGCCACAGCACGCCCGAGGCGTCCCGGGCCAGGACGTCGGTCGAGCCGTTGTCGTTGTAGTCGTGCGGGTTGTTCAGGCGCGTGACCCGGAAGCCGCCCGAGGCGCTTCCAGGGCTGCCGACGCCGTCGGTCGGGGTGGCGGTGAGCTGCCAGGTGTAGGTGCCGTTCGGGGCGCTGATGCCGTCGAGGACGCCGTTCCACGTGTAGCTGAAGACGCTGCTGGTGAGGGGCTGCGTCGGCCGGTGGACGAACTTCTTGCCGGTGGCCGTGTGCGTGAGGGTGAGCTGCACGTAGGCGCTGTCGCGGGACAGGGTCCACCGCATCGGCAGCGTGCTGCCCGGCTTCTCCAGGTCCACGATGGCGGGGACCTGTGACCCGACCACCTGGAGGCCGAGGAGCCGGCCCGTGTCCGCCTTGAGTTCGAGGTCGGGGCGGGCGCCGGCGACCCCGCCCGAGATCCGGAACAGACCGTCGGACGCGGTCGTGGTGCCGCGCACGAGCAGGGAGCCGTCGGGGGAGTGGGCCGCGCTGGAGAAGTGCTCCAGGAACTTGTACGGGGCGGCGGCGGGGTCCTTGATGTTCCGCGCGTACAGGGGGCTCGGCGACGTGCTCCCTGCCGTGCCCGGAACGCCGTACAGGATCACGTCCCCGACGATGCCGGCGACGACGGCACCGGTCAGGTCGCCGGTCAGCGGGATGCGCAGGGCGCCGGTGTCCACGGAGATCTCGGGGGTGCCCTCGAACTGCGACGTGAGGACCACGGCCCGGTGGGTGGCGGTGAGGGCGCCGGTGGACGTCGGGTACCACTCGTGGGTGCCCGACGAGCCCTCCCAGTCGACGACCGTGTTGCTGAGGGTGGATGTGGTCGCGGTCCACCACGAGGGTGCCAGGCCGCCCCCGGACCGCGCCATCTCGGTGCCCAGGATGATCAGCTTCGTTCCGTCGGAGGCGACGACCTTGTAGTCCACGTTGCGGGCGCGGGACGAGAGCTTCATCTTCTGGCTGACGCCGTTGACCTTGGCGAGCGACCACAGCTCGCGGTAGTTCTCGGTGCCGCTCGGGACGCTCACGTAGAGCTTGTCGCCGACGACGCCGACGAGCTGTGAACCCGGCTTGAACTCGGAGGCGATCTCGAAATGCGTGGACCAGTTCGAGCCGGCCTTCATGTCCCGGATCTGGACCGAGCTGCCGCCGTTGCTCGTCACGACCATGTCGGAGTAGCTGTCGTGGCCCATGGTGCCGGTGTTGATCGGCAGCACGGCGCCGTCGGCGTACGTGTGCCACTCCTGGACCGGGTTGCCGGCGTCGTCCTTGCGGGCGGTGAGGTAGCCGGTGGTGCCGGCGCTGACGACCTCGGCGTCCAGCGGCAGAGTCGCCTCGGTGGCCGCCGAGGCGCCGGCCGCTCCGGTCACGGCGTTCGGGACGGCCGCGGTCGCCGGAACGGTGACGAGCGTCCCCGTCACGGCGGTGACCGTGGACAGGGTGAGCAGCGCGGCGGCGAGCCGGTGCCGGGACATACGGTGCTGCAAGAGAACCCCCCAGTGAGAACGGGCACGACGCGTGCCGCACCGATTCAGACTCTTGAGCGAATCAGGGGGTTGTACCCCCCGCCGGGGAAATCTCGCAACGGCCGCTGCCGGCCCGGCCGTTCAGTCCCGCCGCTCCACCGCACCCCGTACGAACGCCGCCTGCCCCGCGTGCTGGAGGTCGTCCGCGATCACCGACACCAGGCGGACGCCGAGGGTGACCGGGGGGTTCCAGGCGGTGTCGACGACCCGCTCCAGGTCCGCGTTCGTCACCGGCCGCACGAGGTCGAGGGTCCGCGCGTGCACCGCGTCGTGGTAGCCGAGCAGCAGCTCCGCCGGGGCGCGCACCCGGGCCACCTGGGCGCTCGTCTGGCCGTAGCCGGTCGCGTGCTTCGCGAAGGGCAGCCCGAAGCGGTCCCGCCAGCCGTCCGTGTCCCACAGCTGGTCCATGTCGAAGGCGCCCGCGAGGTGATCGTCCTGGATCCGGGTGAGGTGCCAGACCAGCCAGGCGATCGAGTTGGCCTCCGGATCGATCCTGGCGGCGAGCTCGTCCTCCGTGAGGCCCTCCACGGCCTCGTGGACGACTTCCTGGACCCGGCCGAACGAGTCGACCAGCAGACCGGCGCTGTTCATGAGGGACTCCTCTCGACAAGACCCCCTAGGAGGAACGCTCTATGAGGAACGCTCCGCCCGCCACCGCGCGACCGTCGCCTCGACGTCGAAGGGCTTGAGGTTCAGCGGGGGCCCGGCCGGCGGGCGCAGCAGCGCCTCGGCGATCCTGGTGTTGATCTCCCCGAGGATCCGCCGGACCTGGCTCTCCGAGACCGCCGCGGCCACCGCCGCCTCCGCGTCCTCGGCCGCCTTGCGCAGGGCCAGCGAGGGCGGCAGCACGGACGCGCCCTCGCGGTGCATCTTCCCCTTGATCCACCACAGCTCGTCGTACGGGGCCGAGTCGTCGGGGAGCGGCTTTCCGAATCCCGACAGGGAGCTGAACTCACCACGCTCCGACGCCTCGCGGATCTGCTTGTCCACGAACGACTCGAAGCTGACTCCGGGCGGTTTGCGTTCGGTCATGTGTCCAGACTACGGAAAACCCTCGCTCACGGGCCCGGAAAAGGGCAGGAGCCCCGCTCGTGCCCGAAGGCACGGAGCGGGGCTCCTTGGGTACTGCTCTAGTCGTGCGTGTTCGCCGACCCAGGCACCTTAGGCCGGGGAGACGTTCTCCGCCTGCGGGCCCTTCGGGCCCTGCGTGACGTCGAAGGTCACGAGCTGGTTCTCCTCGAGCGAACGGAAGCCGTTCGCGTTGATCGCGGAGTAGTGGACGAAGACATCCGGGCCGCCGCCGTCCTGGGCGATGAAGCCGAAGCCCTTTTCAGCGTTGAACCACTTCACGGTTCCGGTAGCCATGAGCCCTCCTATGGGCCAAAGGGTCGCCCTGCTCCAGAACCTGCAAACAAGTCTGAAAACTACAAAAGCCTGCGGGTCACATGCTCCGCAGGCTCTGTACTGCAAGGGAAACCAAACTGCAACTTGCGTTGAGCGTAGCACGCAGGTCGCCGGGGACGGTAGAGGGAAAGATCACGTCACTCGCATGTTTGATCTCGCTCCGTGTGCTGACGCGCGTGCCCCGGCGGTGCCCACGGTACGAGACGGGTCTAGCCTCACGATGTGGACAATGCAACCGACGAGCAGCAGCGCAGCCGGCCCCGCGTCGGGCACATCCAGTTCCTGAACTGCCTCCCCCTGTACTGGGGCCTGGCCAGGACCGGAACGCTCCTGGACCTCGAGCTGACCAAGGACACCCCGGAGAAGCTCAGCGAGCGTCTCGTCCGGGGCGATCTGGACATCGGACCCATCACCCTCGTCGAGTACCTCCGCAACGCGTCGGACCTCGTCGCGCTCCCCGACATCGCCGTCGGCTGCGACGGCCCCGTCATGTCGTGCGTGATCGTCTCGCAGCGGCCCCTGGAGGAGCTGGACGGAGCGCGCGTCGCGCTCGGCTCCACCTCCCGCACCTCCGTCCGCCTCGCCCAGCTGCTGCTCGCCGAGCGGTACGGGGTGGCGCCGGACTACTACACCTGCCCCCCCGACCTGGGCCTGATGATGCAGGAGGCCGAGGCGGCCGTCCTCATCGGTGACGCCGCGCTCCGGGCCTCGCTGCACGACGCGCCCCGGCTCGGACTCCAGGTCCACGACCTGGGCCTCATGTGGAAGGACTGGACGGGCCTCCCGTTCGTCTTCGCCGTGTGGGCGGCGCGCAAGGACTATCTGGCGCGCGAGCCGGAGACCGTCCACGAGGTCCACCAGGCGTTCCTCGCCTCCCGGGACCTCTCCCTGGAGGAGGTCGCCAAGGTCGCCGAGCAGGCCGCCCGCTGGGAGACCTTCGACGCGGAGCTCCTGGAGCGGTACTTCCGTACGCTCGACTTCCGCTTCGGCCCCGAGCAGCTCGCCGGGGTCCGCGAGTTCGCCCGCCGCACCGGCCCCACGACCGGCTTCCCCGCGGACGTCGCCGTCGAACTGCTCCGGCCGGCACGCGGCTGACCGGCCCGGCCCCGGCCCGCGCCGGGGCCGGGGTGAGGGCCGGGACCTGCGGCTCGGGCCCGGTCGTGGCCCGGTCGCGGCCCGGGCCCGTCCGGCGGCTCAGGCCCGGTCGGCGGTGTCGTCCGCGCGGACCCGGTCCGGCACCGGCGGCTGGAGCTGCCGGCTGATCCACTCGATCGAGCCGGCCTCCAGTCCCCTCATATAGCTCCGGGCGTTGTGGCCGCCGTCCGGGATGACCTGCAGCCTGCTCTTCACCGGGCCCTTGGTGTACGTACGGATGAACCGCCGTACCTTCGGGCCGATCCCGGTCTCCCGCGAGCCGAGCTGGAACGCCAGGTACACGTCGTTCCTCGGGACGTCCGGCCGCCGGGCGAGCGCGGCCGCGAGCCGGCCCGGGTCGTTCGCCCGCCGCTCCGCCTCGTGCCCCCGCCACAGCGGCGAGTCCGGGACCGTGTCGGGCCCCGACGCGATGACGGCCTTGAACCGGTCCGGGTGCTGGAGCACCGACTTGAGCCCGACGAAGCCGCCGGACGAGGACCCCATGAAGGCCCAGCCGTCCCGTGAGGCGAACGTCCGGAAATTCGCCCGGACGAAATCCGGTACGTCCTCCGCGACCCAGGTCCCCATTCTCGGCTGCCCCGGAATGTCACTGCCGTCGTAGTACCGGTCGGCGTTCGGGTTGAGGACGGGCATCACGACGATGAACGGAAGGCTCTTTCCCTCCCGGGACCACCGGGAGATACCCGACGCGAGCCCGAGTCCCGTCCCCTTCCAGTAATTCACCGGATATCCGTGCCCGCCCGGCAGCGCCACGAGGACGGGGAAGCCGCTGTGCGCGTACGCGGGATCGAAATACTGCGGCGGCGCCCATACCCACACCTTGCCCGTGAAGCCGGACTTCCGGCCCGTGACCGTCGTGACCCCGACGCTCGTGCCGTCGTCCACGGCTCCCGCCACCGTGAACCGCGCCCGCGGGCCGCTCGGGTAGACGGTCCCGGGCTGCCCCGGCGCGGCCGCGGGGCCCGAGGAGGGGCCGCCGAACACGAGCGGCGCGGCGGTCTCACCGGCGCCGCCCGCGAGAACGGTGAGCGGGGCGGCGAGCGCGAGGGCTACGGCGACGGAGCGGGACCTCCGGGGCGGGCGCGTCATGAGGCGACTTCGGTCCCTTCAGGGCAGAACGGGCGATATGGCGATTCCGAAGGGAGAGAGGGGCAGCGGGCCCGGCTGGTTGCCCCGGCACCCCGCATGGCCCACGGCACCCGTGCCGCCCGAGGCATCCCGCGCCGCTGCCCCCGCCGCCCGAGGCATCCCGCCCCGCTACCCCGCCACCCCGTCGCCCCGCCGTCCCGCGGCACCCAGCGGAAGCGGCGAGGAGCGCTGGCGTAGGCTGGTTCGGACGATCAGTACCCCTCCGAAAGGGACACACCCGGTGACCGAGAAGGCCGAACTCCAGTCCGTTCTCGACCGCGCTGCCGCGGGTGGCCGGATCACCCCCGAGGAGGCGCTCGACCTCTACCGCTCGGCACCCCTGCACGCTCTCGGCTCCGCCGCCGACGCAGTGCGCCGCCGCCGGTACGCGGGGACCGAGCACATCGCGACGTACATCATCGAACGCAACATCAACTACACGAACGTCTGCGTCACGGCCTGCAAGTTCTGCGCCTTCTACGCCGCACCGAAGGACACGAAGAAGGGCTGGACCCGCGACCTCGACGACATCCTGCGCCGCTGCGCGGAGACCGTGGAGCTCGGCGGCACCCAGATCATGTTCCAGGGCGGCCACCACCCGGACTTCGGCGTCGAGTACTACGAGAAGAACTTCGCCGCCATCAAGGCGGAGTTCCCGCAGCTGGTCATCCATTCCCTCGGCGCGTCCGAGGTCGAGCACATGGCCCGCATCAGCGGCGTCTCCGTCGAGGAGGCCATCACCCGCATCCACGCCGCCGGCCTCGACTCCTTCGCGGGCGCCGGCGCCGAGCTGCTCCCGGAGCGGCCGCGCAAGGCCATCGCCCCGCTCAAGGAGAGCGGCGAGCGCTGGCTGGAGATCATGGAGATCGCCCACAAGCTGGGCGTCGAGTCCACCTCCACCATGCTGATGGGCACCGGCGAGACCAACGCCGAGCGGATCGAGCACCTGCGCATGATCCGTGACGTGCAGGACCGGACGGGCGGCTTCCGGGCCTTCATCCCGTACACGTACCAGCCGGAGAACAACCACCTCAAGGGCCGCACGCAGGCCACGCTCCTCGAGTACCTGCGGATGATCGCCATCGGCCGGCTGTTCCTCGACAACGTCGCCCACATCCAGGGCTCGTGGCTCACCACGGGCAAGGAGATCGGCCAGCTCACCCTGCACTACGGTGCGGACGACCTCGGCTCGATCATGCTGGAGGAGAACGTCGTCTCCTCGGCCGGCGCCAAGCACCGCTCCAACCTGCGCGAGATGATCGACATGATCCGCACGGCGGACCGTGTGCCGGCGCAGCGCACCACGACGTACGAGCACATCGTCGTCCACGACGACCCGGCGAACGACCCGGTCGACGAGCGCGTCGCCTCCCACATCTCGTCCACGGCGATCGAGGGCGGCACGGCACACCCCGAGCTGAAGCTCCTCGACGCCAACTGACGCGCCCGTGCTGACGATCCACGTCGCCGAGGCGACACCCGAGACCGCCGTCCTGGTCGACGGCGACCGCATCGCCGCCGTCGGTCCCTACGAGGACCTGGCCGCCGCCGGTCCAGACGCACGGGTGCGGCGGTGGCCCGGCATCCTCACTCCCGGACTCCTCAACCCCTTCGGTCCCGAGCTGCTCGAAGGCATGTACCACCCGGACCCCCGGGAGGCCGAGGGGTTCGGCACCAAGCCGATCACCGGCGAGCGGGCGCAGCGGATCTTCCGGGCCGACCCCTCCCGCCGCGGCGCCTCCGCACGCCGCGGCGTGCAGCGGCTCCTCGCCCACGGGACGGTCGCCGTCGCCGGCGAACTGCGCGACCGGGCCGCCGTGGACGCCGTACGCCGGGCCGGTCTCGCCGTCGGCCGGCGCCCGCAGAAGCTCCCCGAGGGCCCGTCGTTCTCACCGTCGCCGCTGGTCCTCCTGCCCGGCCTGGTACCGGGAGGCCCGGCCCGGTTCGCCGTCTTCGACGTCCCGGACCGGGCTTCTCTGGCCCGCCTCGGCGCGTCCACCTGCGTCGCCACCGTCATCGGCGGACGGCTGGTGTTCCGGCGGCAGTAGCCGCGCGCCGCTCGGGGCCACCGCGCCGCGCCGTGGCTCAGCCGGCCGGGATCGCGGGCGGTGCCTTCTGTTCGACCGGGTTCTCGTCCGCGTACCGCACCAGGTCGAGGAAGCGCAGGTCCTCGGCGACGGTCAGCAGCTGTCGCGGTGTCACCGGCGCCGACACGCTCTCCGGGTCGACGGAGAGCCGGACGCGACTCCCGCCGTACAGGAACGTCAGGAACGACCCCAGCGTGTCCGCCTCGTTGACCGGCGCCGAGAGCAGATGCGCCGCACGGTTCCCGTCGAACGTCACGGCGTCGCAGTCGAGGCCCTTGGCCGGCACGGACTTGCAGGGTTCGAGCGTGCGGTCGTCGGTCGGCCGTACCGACACCGTCAGATGGAAGGTCTCGCCGCCCGAGGCGATCCGGTAGTGGCTCACCCGGTCCTTCACCGGCCGGACGTCGGTCACGGTCGCGGGCAGCAGTTCGTCGAGCAGCGCCGCCACCCGCTGCTGGTGGGCCGCGCGACGCTCGCGTTCGGCCCGGGACAGGCCGTCGGGGTTGTCGGGCGGTGTGACGCCCGGGGTCTCCTCGACGACGACGGACGGGTAGTTCGTGCTCGGGGTCGCGCCGAGCGACGGCGGCACGGCGGCGGGCATCGAGACGCCCGTGTTCGTTCCCGGCAGCAGCGTGAGGCCGAGTGCCCCCGCAGTGACCGCGCCGAACGCGGTCGTGACGATCGCGATCCGGGCCCGGACGCGCCGTCGTCGGCCCTCGCGCACCGCGAGCGGGGCGAGGTCGGGGAGCGGGGGAAGGTCGTCCGTCGTCCGGTCCATGACGTCGCGGAGCAGGGAGATGTCGTCGGTGTCCACGGGGGACCTCAGCTTCCTGTGGTGTAGAGCCCGGCGTCACCCAGGCGTACGCGGAGTCGGGCGAGCGAACGGGAGCACTGGCTCTTGACGGTGGCCTCGCTGCAGCGCAGCAGTGAGGCGACGGAGGCCACGCTGTGGTCGTCCCAGTAGCGCAGGACGACCATCGCGCGGGCCCGCGGCGGCAGCTCGGCGAGCGCCGCGAGCAGCGTGACGCGCAGATCGGCGTGGTCGGCGGCGGGCGCCGGGGCCATTCCGCCGGTCCGGGTGAAGGCGAGCAGATCGCGCAGCCCGCGCCGCCGTTCGGTCAGGAAGGTGCGGGTCAGCACCGTCTTGGCGTACGCGTGCGGATGATCGGCGGTGCCCGCGCGCCGCCAGTGCTGGTACAGCTTGGCCAGCGTGGTCTGGGTCAGGTCGCGGGCGGTCTCGGGGTCGCCGCAGAGCAGGTACGCCGTGCGGTACAGCCGCTGCTGCGCGACACGGGCGAACTCCTCGAACCCGGCGACCGTCCCGTCGGCCGTCCTGCCGGCCGGTCCGTGGGCCGGTCCGGTCCTTGCTTCGGCCGCCGTTCCGGCTGTCGCTCCGGACGCTGTTCCGGTCATCGGCCCGGTCGCCGGCCCGGGTCTCGTTTCGGTCGGTACCGCCATCGCACCCCTGCCTTCCTCGCCGGCGTCGCCGGCCGCTGTCATGCACTCACCCATCCCTGAGAGCGGCCGGGGCCAAAAGGTTGAAGCGGTACGAGGACGGATTCCGGTGGCTGCGACAATGGCCCGGTGACCCGAGCTTCCCTGGACAAGCAGCCGCACGAAGTCGCTTCGATGTTCGACGACGTGGCGGCGAACTACGACCTCACGAACGACGTGCTCTCCCTGGGCCAGGACCGGCGCTGGCGCAAGGAGGTCGCCAAGGCGGTCGACGCCCGCCCCGCGCAGAAGATCCTGGACCTGGCCGCCGGTACGGCCACCTCCTCGCAGCCCTTCGCCCGCGCGGGCGCGTACGTCGTGCCCTGCGACTTCTCGCTCGGGATGCTCCGGGTCGGCAAGAAGAACCACCCGTGGATGCCCTTCACGGCCGGCGACGGCACGAAGCTGCCCTTCCGTGACGACGTCTTCGACGCCGTCACGATCTCCTTCGGCCTGCGGAACATCCAGGACACGGAGCAGGCGCTGCGCGAGCTGTACCGGGTGACGAAACCCGGCGGCCGGGTCGTCATCAGCGAGTTCTCGCACGCCACCTGGGCGCCGTTCCGCACGGTGTACGAGGAGTACCTGATGCGCGCGCTGCCGCCGGTGGCCCGCGCGGTCTCCTCGAACCCGGACGCGTACGTGTACCTGGCCGAGTCCATCCGGTCCTGGCCGGACCAGCCGACCCTGGCGGGCATGCTCCAGAAGGCCGGCTGGTCGAAGGTGGCCTGGCGGAACCTGACCGGTGGGATCGTCGCCCTGCACCGGGGGTTCAAGGCCTGAGGGGTTGTCCTGGCGGCTACTTGGCGTACATGCCGTAGCCGCTGATCCCCGCGTACACGGCGTCGGCCACGTGCCGGTGCACGTACACGCCGTTCACCCGGTCCGTCGGCGGGGTGTGCGTCGTGACGCCGGTCATCAGCGTCGCCGAGCCGCCGCCGTCCAGGTTGAGCGCGTCGATCAGGCCGAGCTCGTCGGCGTCGAGGAGCGTGGCGAAGGTGCGCAGGGTCGCGCCGTCCTCGTGGGTGGTCGTGTTGCCCTCCTGGGTCTGCCCGGTCAGCGTGACGAGCACCGGACGGCCGCGGACGCTGGTGCCGAGGGCCACGCGCGAGTCGGTGCAGTTCTGGGTGCCGGGCTCCTTGCCCGGGCCCGTCTGGTTGCAGGTGTCGGGCAGTTCGACCGGGATCTCGCCGTCGCGGAGCACCTGGTGGAAGGAGCTCACGACGTCGACCGACGGGTCCAGCGGGATCTCCCGGCCGAGCCGCGCGTCGCGGAGCTTCTGGCCGACCGCCACCTTGGTGCCGGCGACGGCGTGGGCGCGCAGCCACGCGGCGCCCGTGCCGACGCCCTGGAGGATGCGGCCGCCGGACGGCACCTTGACCTGCTCGGCGGCGGTCGCACCGCCGCGGCCCTCGTGGGCGGCCGTCACCTTGCCCGTGGAGTCGAGGACGACCTCGAAGCCGGGGTCGTCCTCGGTGGTGACCGTCGGGTCGAGACCGGGCTTCGGCACCGGGAACTTGTAGTCGTCGGTGAACAGGACGATCTCGTCGGGGTCGGTGTAGACGCCCTTCTGCCCGGAGACCTCCTCGGGGACCAGCCGGTCCTGGGCGTCGCGGGCGCAGCCGCGGGCGCGGCCCGGGTCCCGGTTGATGTCGTCGAAGGGCACGGTGGTCCCGTCGGCGGCGGTGAGGGTGAGCTCCGTGAGGAGCTTGGTGATGTACGGGACGCCGTACTGGATCACGGCGCCCGAGGTGCCCTGACCGCTTCCCCAGCAGCTGGAGCTGTGCAGGACGCCGTCGGTGACGGAGACGCCCATGTGCTGGAGGGTGGTGGGTTCGGCGCCGGTGGGCACGACGTGGTCGGGGTGCTTCTTCTCCGACTTGAACAGACTGCCGTTGACTCCGGCCACGGGGTGCCGGGCGGGCACCGCGCTGACCCCGGCGAGCTGCTCGGCGACCGTCTCGGCCACGCCGTCGCCCGCGCCGACGGTGCTCTCCAGGCCGACGGGGGCGGTGCTCGGGTCGATCTCGACGATCTGGAGGATGCGGGGTCTGGTGCGGTTGTCGAGGACCTTCTCGGTCCATGTGGTGCGGGTGACGCCGGGGACGGTCCGGTCGACGTCCGCGTTCTGCTCCCAGTTCGTGGCGAGCAGGCTCGGCGGCTTCACCGCGGCGGGGGAGGCGGCGGCCGAGGTGGTCAGGGCGAGGGCCGCGGTGAGCGCGGCGGCGGCGGCGAGGGCCGGGCGCAGGGGCGTGGTCACTGGCACTCCGAGGTTCCGTTGACGAGTTCGTGGGAGCGGAACGCGCCCGCGAGGGAGGCGGGGACGGTGATGCTGTCGCCGCGGAGCACGACGTAGGCGCCGTACGTCGTGGTGCCCTCGGTCCAGGTGCCGGTGTAGTCGGGCCTGGGGTAGAAGCACAGGTGCTTGGCGGTCCGGTTCCACACGGACTTGGGGGCGACCTCGGTGCCGTAGCTGTTGCCGAGGTTCTGGGTGGCGGGGTCGACGGCCGGGACGTGGACGGTCATCGCGCCGCGCCCGTTGCGCTCGGTGAAGGTGCAGACGTCACCGTTCTCGCAGCGCTCGTAGCCGGTGAAGCACAGGGCGCGGGTGGGCACGAGCTTGTACGAGGCGACGGTCCAGCGGACGCCGTCGGTGACGTACTCGTCGTCGTTGCCCGGCATGACGGTCTGGAGGGAGCCGCCGTACTGGTCGGTGGTGTAGACGCAGGCCCACATACGGGTGTTGTTCTGCACGGACAGGGCGGTGCCGGTGTACTGCTCGTCCTTGCCGCCCTCGGCGACGTCCAGGCGGGTACCGGAGCCCTTGGAGCCGTCGTAGAGACAGAACTGGCCCTGCGGGCAGTCGTCGAAGGGGGCGGGGTCGGCGCTCGCGGGCAGTACGAGGAACACCGAGCAGAGGAGGGCGAGGACGGCTGTGATCAGCGCGCCCCGCCGTAGGTCGATTCGGAAGTCGGTCACGGAAGATCAATCTGCCATCACGCTCAGCGCAGGGGAACACCTGTTCACCCTGTGGGAAAGCGGTGGGGTGACCCTCCGCTTCCCCCGCACCCGCCCCCCATAGACTGCGATACGTCCTCAACGTCCTCATGGACGTCTTCGTCGTCGAACTCCCGGGAGACTCCGCCGTGACCGAGCAGCCCCTCTCCGAGCACAGCGCAGATGTGATCGTCGTCGGGGCGGGCCCGGCCGGCTCCACCACCGCGTACTACCTGGCCAAGGCCGGACTCGACGTCCTCCTCCTGGAGAAGACCGCGTTCCCCCGCGAGAAGGTCTGCGGCGACGGCCTCACCCCCCGCGCCACGAAGCAGCTCGTCTCCATGGGCATCGACATCTCCGAAGAGGCCGGCTGGCTGCGGAACAAGGGCCTGCGGATCATCGGCGGCGGCGTCCGCCTGGAGCTCGACTGGCCGGAACTCGCCTCGTACCCGGACTACGGACTCGTCCGCAAGCGCGACGACTTCGACGAGCAGCTGGCCCGCCAGGCCCAGAAGGCCGGCGCACGCCTCTACGAGCGCTGCAACGTCGGCGCCCCGATCATCGACGACCGTACGGGCCGGATCACCGGCGTCCACGCCAAGCTCGGCGAGGAGAAGCGCGAGGTCACCTTCCACGCCCCGCTCGTCGTCGCCGCCGACGGCAACTCCACCCGGATCTCCCTGGCGATGGGCCTGCACCGGCGCGAGGACCGCCCCATGGGCGTCGCCGTCCGCACCTACTTCACCTCGCCCCGGCACGACGACGACTACCTGGAGTCCTGGCTGGAGCTGTGGGACCGGCGCGGCCCGCAGGACCGTCTGCTGCCCGGCTACGGCTGGGTCTTCGGCATGGGCGACGGCACGTCCAACGTCGGCCTCGGCATCCTCAACTCCTCCAAGGCCTTCCGCGAGCTGGACTGGCGCGAGGTGCTCAAGGCCTGGTGCGCCTCGATGCCCGAGGACTGGGGCTTCACCCCGGACAACATGACGACCCCGATCCGCGGCGCCGCCCTCCCGATGGCCTTCAACCGCCAGCCGCACTACACCAAGGGCCTGCTGCTCGTCGGTGACGCGGGCGGCCTCGTCAACCCGTTCAACGGCGAGGGCATCGCGTACGCCATGGAGTCCGGCCAGATCGCGGCCGACGTCATCGTCCAGGCGAACGCCCGCACCACCCCCGCCCAGCGCGAACTGGCCCTGCAGAACTACCCGCAGATCCTCAAGGACACCTACGGCGGCTACTACACGCTCGGCCGCGCCTTCGTGAAGCTCATCGGCAACCCGAAGGTCATGAAGATCGCGACCCAGCGCGGCCTGACCCACCCGCTGCTCATGAAGTTCACGCTGAAGATGCTGGCCAACCTCACCGACCCGACGGGCGGCGACGCGATGGACCGCATCATCAACGGCCTGTCGAAGGTCGCGCCGAAGGCCTGAACGACCTGCGGTAGTCGGTGGGCGAGACCCCGACCGACCGCGTGAAGTGACGGCGCAGGTTCGCCGCCGTACCCAGACCGCTGAGGTCGCCGATCTGCTCCACGGGCAGATCGGTGGCTTCGAGCAGGCTCTGCGCACGGGCCACCCGCTGCTGGAGCAGCCACTGCAGGGGAGTGGTCCCACAGGTCTCCTGGAGCCGGCGGTGGAAGGTCCGGGGGCTCAGCCGGGCCCGCCGGGCGAGGTCGTCGACGGTCAGCGGCTCGGCGAGGTTCTCGGTCGCCCACTGGAGTACGGGGCCGAGGCTGTCGTCGTCGCTCGGCGGCAGCGGCGCCTCGATGAACTGGGCCTGCCCGCCGCTGCGGTGGGCGGGCACGACCAGGCGCCGGGCGAGCTGCCCGGCGACGGTCGCGCCGAGGTCCCGGCGGACCAGGTGCAGGCACAGGTCGAGCGCGGCGGTGGCTCCGGCGCTGGTCAGCACCGACCCCTCGTCCGTGTAGAGCACCGAGTCGTCCACGACCACCTCCGGGTGGCGGGCGGCGAGCTGCGCGGTGTGCTGCCAGTGCGCGGTGGCGCGGCGGCCGTCGAGGAGCCCGGCGGCGGCGAGCGCGAACGCCCCCGTGCACAGGGAGACCATGCGGGCGCCGGAGGATGCGGCCGCGCGCAGCGCCTCGACCAGTTCGGCGGGCACCTCCTCGCCGTCGTCGACGACCGCGTCGGGCACGGACGGCACGATGACGGTGTCCGCGCCCACGAGCCCGTCGAGGCCGTACTCCGTCCGCAGCGAGAACACGCCCGGTCCCGCCTCGCCGCACAGCCGCAGCTCGTACCAGGGGTCGGCCAGATCCGGCTGCGGGTTGCCGAAGACCGCGCAGGCGATGGCGATTTCGTACAGCTCCCACAGCGACGTTCCGATGCGCCGGTCCGGTACGACGGCGATGGCGACGACTCCCGCACTCATGGCGCCGACCCTACGACACCCTCGGCAGGAATGGTGCGGATGTCGTCAGTCCTGCCACTGTCGACCCGATCCCGCCACTGCGAGCGTGGACCCCATGAGCAACACGGACAAGCAGAACGTCACTGTCATCGGCCTCGGGCAGATGGGCTCCGCCCTCGCCGGCGCCTTCCTCGCCACCGGCCACCGCACCACCGTCTGGAACCGCACGCCCGGGAAGGCCGACGCCCTCGTCGCCCGGGGCGCGCTGCGCGCCGCCACCGTCACCGAGGCCGTCGCCGCGAGCGAGCTCGTCGTGGTCTGCGTCCTCGACTACCCCGCCGTACGCGAACTCCTCGCCCCGGTGGCCGAGTCGCTGCGGGGCCGGACCCTGGTCAACCTCACCACCGGTTCGCCCGAGCAGGCCCGCGAGGAGGCGGAGTGGGCCGCGGAGCACGGCATCGGCTATCTCGACGGCGCCGTCATGACGACCCCGCCGGGGGTCGGCGACAGCGCCAACATGATCCTTTACGCGGGCGGGCCCGAGCTCCTCGCCGAGCACCACGCGGCGCTCGCCGTCCTCGGCGACCCGCTGGACCTGGGTGCGGACGCGGGCAGCGCCTCGCTCTACGACGCGGGTCTGCTCGGCCTCATGTGGTCCGTCTTCGGCGGCTGGCTGCACGCGACCGCCCTCGCGGGCGCGGACGGGGTGACGGCCCGGGACTTCACGGCGGTGGCCACCCGCTGGCTGAGGACGGTCTCCTGGTTCATGACCGGGTACGCCGAGCAGATCGACGCGGGGGAGTACCCGGGCGAAGACGCCACGATCGACGTCCAGACGGTCGCCATCGGCCACCTCCTGCACGCGGCCGAGGCGCGCGGAATCGACAACCGGCTGCCGGAGCTGCACCTGGAGCTGATGCGCGCCGCGGTCGGGGCGGGCCACGGTGGGGACAGTTACGCCCGGATCATCGAGAACTTCCGCAAGTAGGACTTTGCGGGCAGATCCGGACCGAAGAGGGAAAAGCCGTCACTCCCCCGAGGAGTGACGGCTCTTCGCGTCCTACGACGTGCGGGCGATCAGAGAAGGCGGACCGCGCCGGAGGGCATGTCCCAGTCCAGGGAGCGCTCGACGACACCGGTCGACGAGTTCTGCGCGCCGACGTACTTGCCGCCGCCCACGTAGATCGCGACGTGGTACGAGCCGCTGCGGCTGCCCCAGTACAGGATGTCGCCCGGCTGGAGGCTGCTCAGGGAGACGGAGGTGCCCATGCTCGACTGGTCGTACGAGATGCGCGGCAGGTCGATGCCGGCCTGGCGGTAGGCGGCCTGGACGAGGCCGGAGCAGTCCCAGGAGTTGGGGCCGGTGCCGCCGGTGACGTACGAGTCGCCGATCTGGGCGCGGGCGAAGGCCACGATCGCGGCGGCGGAGCCGGAGGGGGCCTGCGTCTGGGTCTCGCCGGAGTCGGCCGAGGAGCCGCTGTCGGAGGAGCCGGAGCCCGTGGAGCTGTCGTCGCTCGCGGACTGGGCGGCGAGCTGGGTGCGCGCACGGTCGCGGGAGGCGCGCTCCTCGGCCTCCTTGCGGTCCTGCTCGGCCTTGAGGCGGGCCTTCTCGGCCTTCTCGGCCGCGGCCTTGCGGTCCGCCTCGGCCTTGGCCGTCTTGGCCTCCTTGGCGGCCTTCTGCAGCGCCAGGTTCTCCTGCGTCTGGAGGTTCTGGTCGAGCGCCTCCTGCTGGGAGGCCTCGGCGGAGGCGGCGACGGCGCTGGCGAGACCGGTGCCGGTCTCGAGCGAGCCCAGGGTGGGCATTTCGATGGTCTCGGTCACCGGCTCGGCATTGGCCGGCCCGGCAGCACCGGCCACCGCGATGGTGCCGAGGACGCCACCGGCAACTCCGGCTCGCAGCGCGAGCTTCGAGGCGCTGCGGCGGGGCTTCCGGTGGCTGGGTATGTGAGCGGTGTGGGACATGAGGACAACCGCTATCAGGGCTTCACGGTTCCCTTCAAGAAACGTGGGTTGCGCCACAGTTACGTTCGGAATCTCCTAATCCGCTTCCGTGGGGCCCTTATTGACGCCGTAACGGGCAAATCGGGCATGGCTCATCTGGCCCTTGATCACGGGTTTTCAATGAAACGTCCGAATTGCCCGACGCTTACCACCTCTTGACGCCGATGGCCAAGCCCCATGTTTTTCGGGGCCTTCCTTGTGTGATGCAGGTCACACTTCCGTCTCGCGGGCGCCCGAGAACGGGCGCACGCGTCCACCGTCGTACGCCGGACCCCCCGACCGGGCGACGGGCGCTTCCTTTATCACCCGGGTGCGTCCATCACCAATTTGCCTGTAGTGACCATCACTTGATAGTGCGACACCCCCTCCGATCAGCGATTTCCGGTCCGGATGTCACATCTGGTGATCACCTGGGCGCTTCGCGCAACAAGATCACCGCTCATCCGACTTCATGATCCTTCGTCAGGTGGTGGAGATCACAAAGTCGTTGGTGCACCCCGTGTCGCAGATCACAGAGGGGCAGGCATAGGATGCGGGGCAGCCGGGCTTGTGAACTGCCTCACATGGGGGCGATCTTTCACGGTCCGGTCGTGCGATCCAACGGTCAAGGACGACTGGAAGGAGCGAGGAGCGTGAATGCGTACGCGCCCGTCCTCGTGCTCGGTGCCCTGGGTGCGGGGTTTGCGATCTTCTCCGTGGTCATGGCCACGCTTATCGGGCCAAAGCGGTACAACAGGGCAAAGCTTGAGGCGTACGAGTGCGGCATCGAGCCGACGCCCACTCCCGTCGGAGGCGGCCGCTTCCCGATCAAGTACTACCTGACGGCGATGCTCTTCATCGTCTTCGACATCGAGATCGTCTTCCTCTACCCCTGGGCGGTCACCTTCGACGCCCTGGGGCTTTTCGGGCTCGTGGAGATGCTGCTCTTCGTGCTCACCGTCTTCGTCGCCTACGCGTATGTGTGGCGTCGCGGCGGCCTGGAATGGGACTGAGGGGCTGAGGGGCACCTATGGGACTCGAAGAGAAACTCCCGAGCGGCTTTCTGCTGACGACGGTCGAACAGGCCGCGGGCTGGGTGCGCAAGGCGTCCGTGTTCCCCGCGACCTTCGGCCTCGCCTGCTGCGCCATCGAGATGATGACCACCGGAGCCGGCCGGTACGACCTGGCCCGCTTCGGCATGGAGGTCTTCCGCGGCTCGCCGCGCCAGGCCGACCTGATGATCGTCGCGGGCCGGGTCAGCCAGAAGATGGCGCCCGTCCTGCGGCAGGTCTACGACCAGATGCCCAACCCCAAGTGGGTCATCTCCATGGGCGTCTGCGCCTCCTCCGGCGGCATGTTCAACAACTACGCGATCGTCCAGGGCGTCGACCACATCGTGCCGGTCGACATCTACCTGCCCGGCTGCCCGCCGCGGCCGGAGATGCTGCTCGACGCGATCCTCAAGCTCCACCAGAAGATCCAGACCTCCAAGCTCGGCGTGAACGCCGAGGAGGCGGCCCGGGAGGCGGAGGAAGCGGCGCTCAAGGCGCTGCCGACCATTGAGTTGAAGGGTCTGCTCCGTTGAGCGATGAGACACCCAACCCCGAGAAGGACCTCAGCGCGCAGAACCTGCCGGGGCAGCGCGGGGAGCACGGCGAGGAGGTCCGCGTCCAGCGCGGCATGTTCGGCGCCAACAACGGCGGCGACACCTCCGGCTACGGCGGCCTCGTCCGCTCGATCCGGCTCCCCGGCGCGGCCTCCCGCCCCTACGGCGGCTGGTTCGACGAGGTCGCCGACGAACTCGAAGGCGCCTTGGAGGAGCAGGGCCTCCTCCCTTCGAGCGCGATCGAGAGGACGGTCGTCGACCGCGACGAGCTCACCTTCCACATCGAGCGCGAGCACCTCGTCCGCGTCGCCCGCACGCTCCGCGACGACCCGGCGCTCCGCTTCGAGCTCTGCACCGGCGTCTCCGGCGTCCATTACCTCGGTGACAAGGGCCGCGAGCTGCACGCCGTCTACCACCTGCGCTCGCTCACCCACGGCCGGTTGCTCCGTATCGAGGTCTCGGCCCCGGACGCCGACCCGCACATCCCGTCGCTCGTCGCGGTCTACCCGACGAACGACTGGCACGAGCGCGAGACGTACGACTTCTTCGGCATCGTCTTCGACGGCCACCCCGCCCTCACCCGGATCATGATGCCGGACGACTGGCAGGGCCACCCGCAGCGCAAGGACTACCCCCTCGGCGGCATCGCCATCGAGTACAAGGGCGCCCAGATCCCGGCTCCGGACCAGCGGAGGTCGTACAGCTGATGTCCACGTCCCACGCGTCTCCCCGCGAGACGACAGAAGGCGCCGTCTACACGGTGACCGGCGGCGACTGGGAAGAGGTCGTCCAGTCCGCCGCGAAGGCCGACGACGAGCGCATCATCGTCAACATGGGCCCCCAGCACCCGTCCACCCACGGCGTGCTCCGGCTCATCCTGGAGATCGACGGCGAGACCGTCACCGAGGCCCGCTGCGGCATCGGCTACCTCCACACCGGCATCGAGAAGAACCTCGAGTACCGGACCTGGACGCAGGGCACCACCTTCGTCACGCGCATGGACTACCTCACCTCGTTCTACAACGAGACGGCGTACTGCCTCGGCGTGGAGAAGCTGCTCGGCATCACCGACCAGATCCCGGACCGGGCCAGCATCATCCGCGTCCTGCTGATGGAGCTCAACCGGCTCTCCTCCCACCTGGTGTGCATCGCCACCGGCGGCATGGAGCTCGGCGCCACCACGATCATGATCTACGGCTTCCGGGACCGCGAGATGATCCTGGACCTGTACGAACTGATCACCGGCCTGCGGATGAACCACGCGTTCATCCGCCCCGGCGGCCTCGCCCAGGACCTGCCGCCCGGCGCCGTCGACGCCGTGCGCGAGTTCGTGAAGACCATGAAGAAGAACCTGCCGGAGTACGACAAGCTCGCCACCGGCAACCCCATCTTCAAGGCCCGCATGCAGGACGTCGGCTACCTCGACCTCACCGGCTGCATGGCGCTCGGCGCCACCGGACCGATCCTGCGCTCGGCGGGCCTCCCGCACGACCTGCGCAAGACCGACCCGTACTGCGGCTACGAGAACTACGACTTCGAGGTCCCGACCGCCGACACCTGCGACTCCTACGGACGCTTCCTCGTCCGCCTGGAGGAGATGCGGCAGTCCCTCCGGATCGTCGAGCAGTGCCTCGACCGCCTGGCCCCGGGCGATGTCATGGTCGGCGACAAGAAGATCGCCTGGCCCGCGCAGCTCGCGCTCGGCGTCGACGGCCTCGGCAACTCCACCGACCACATCGCGAAGATCATGGGCACCTCCATGGAGGCCCTGATCCACCACTTCAAGCTGGTCACCGAGGGCTTCCGGGTCCCGGCGGGGCAGGCCTACGCGGCCGTCGAGTCACCCAAGGGCGAGCTCGGCGTGCACGTCGTCTCCGACGGCGGCACCCGGCCCTTCCGGGTCCACTTCCGCGACCCGTCCTTCACCAACCTCCAGGCCATGGCCGCGATGTGCGAGGGCGGCCAGGTCGCCGACGTCATCGTCGCCGTCGCCTCCATCGACCCCGTGATGGGAGGCGTCGACCGATGACCGACCAGATCCGTCTGGGCATGCCCCAGCTCCCCGCCCCCGCGTACCCGGCCGAGGTCCGCGCCCGCCTGGCGGAGGACGCGCAGGCGATCATCGACCGGTACCCGGACTCCCGCTCCGCGCTCCTGCCGATGCTGCACCTCGTGCAGTCGGAGGAGGGCCATGTGACCCGTACCGGCATGGCGTTCTGCGCCGAGACACTCGGCCTGACCACCGCCGAGGTCACCGCCGTCGCCACCTTCTACACGATGTACCGGCGCAAGCCCTCCGGCGACTACCAGGTCGGCGTCTGTACGAACACGCTCTGCGCGGTCATGGGCGGCGACGCCATCTTCGAGGAGCTCAAGCAGCACCTCGCCGTCGGCAACGACGAGACGACCGACGACGGCAAGATCACCCTCGAACACATCGAGTGCAACGCGGCCTGCGACTTCGCCCCCGTGGTGATGGTCAACTGGGAGTTCTTCGACAACCAGACCCCCGAGTCCGCCAAGCGGATGGTCGACGACCTGCGGGCCGGCCGGACCGTCGAGCCCACCCGCGGCGCCCCGATCTGCACCTTCAAGGAGACCGCGCGCATCCTCGCGGGCTTCCCCGACGAGCGCCCCGGCGCCGTCGAAGCCACCGGCGGCGCGGGCCCCGCCTCGCTCGTGGGGCTCCGCCTCGCCAAGGGCGAGCAGCCGCACCACCGAATCGTCCACCCGCGCGGTGAGACCTCCGGTCAGGAGGGGGAGTGATGACCTTGGCCGCCGAGATCAACAACAGCAGCCCCGAGAAGCTCCTGTCGCCGGTCCTCTCGGCCTTCTGGGACCAGCCCAACTCCTGGACCCTGGAGACCTACGAGCGCCACGAGGGGTACCAGGGCCTCAAGCGGGCCCTCGCCATGGGCCCCGACGACATCATCGCGTACGTCAAGGAATCCGGCCTCCGCGGACGCGGCGGCGCCGGCTTCCCCACCGGCATGAAGTGGCAGTTCATCCCGCAGGGCGACGGCAAGCCGCACTACCTCGTCGTCAACGCCGACGAGTCCGAGCCCGGCACCTGCAAGGACATCCCGCTCCTCTTCGCCAACCCGCACTCCCTCATCGAGGGAATGATCATCGCCTGCTACGCGATCCGCTCCGAGCACGCGTTCATCTACCTGCGCGGCGAGGTCGTCCCCGTCCTGCGCCGCCTCCACGAGGCCGTCCGCGAGGCGTACGCCGCCGGCTACCTCGGCCGGAACATCCTCGGCAGCGGACTGAACCTCGAACTCACCGTGCACGCCGGCGCCGGCGCGTACATCTGCGGTGAGGAGACCGCGCTCCTCGACTCGCTCGAAGGGCGCCGCGGCCAGCCCCGGCTGCGCCCGCCCTTCCCCGCGGTCGCCGGTCTGTACGCCTGCCCCACTGTGGTGAACAACGTCGAGTCCATCGCGTCCGTTCCCGCGATCCTCAACCGGGGCAAGGAGTGGTTCACCTCGATGGGCAGCGAGAAGTCCCCGGGCTTCACGCTGTACTCGCTGTCCGGGCACGTCTCCTCGCCCGGCCAGTACGAGGCACCCCTCGGCATCACCCTGCGCCAGCTCCTCGACATGAGCGGCGGCATGCGCCCCGGCCACCGGCTCAAGTTCTGGACGCCCGGCGGCTCCTCCACCCCCATGTTCACCGACGAGCACCTCGACGTGCCCCTCGACTACGAGGGCGTAGGCGCCGCCGGATCGATGCTCGGCACCAAGGCGCTCCAGTGCTTCGACGAGACGACCTGCGTCGTCCGGGCCGTCACCCGCTGGACCGAGTTCTACGCCCACGAGTCCTGCGGCAAGTGCACGCCCTGCCGCGAAGGCACCTACTGGCTCGTCCAGTTGCTCCGCGACATCGAGGCCGGCAAGGGCAAGCTGTCCGACCTCGACAAGCTGAACGACATCGCCGACAACATCAACGGCAAGTCGTTCTGCGCCCTCGGCGACGGCGCCGCCTCGCCGATCTTCTCCTCGCTGAAGTACTTCCGCGAGGAGTACGAGCAGCACGTCACCGGCCGGGGCTGCCCCTTCGACCCGGCCAAGTCGACCGCCTGGGCGGACAACCACAAGGAGGTGTCGGCATGACGGTCACCACGGCCGGCCCGGCCGGCGGCGGCTCCCCGGCCGTACCGCCCGAGGATCTCGTCACGCTGACCATCGACGGCATCGAGATCTCCGTCCCCAAGGGGACCCTGGTCATCCGCGCCGCCGAACAGCTCGGCATCGAGATCCCGCGCTTCTGCGACCACCCGCTCCTCGACCCCGCCGGCGCCTGCCGCCAGTGCATCGTCGAGGTCGAGGGCCAGCGCAAGCCGATGGCCTCCTGCACCATCACCTGCACCGACGGCATGGTGGTGAAGTCACAGCTGACCAGCCCCGTCGCCGAGAAGGCCCAGCACGGCGTGATGGAGCTGCTGCTCGTCAACCACCCGCTGGACTGCCCGGTCTGCGACAAGGGCGGCGAGTGCCCCCTGCAGAACCAGGCCATGTCCCACGGACAGGCCGAGTCCCGCTTCGAGGGCGTCAAGCGCACCTACGAGAAGCCGATCCCGATCTCCACCCAGGTGCTGCTCGACCGCGAACGCTGCGTCCTGTGCGCCCGCTGCACCCGCTTCTCCAACCAGGTCGCCGGCGACCCGATGATCGAACTCATCGAGCGCGGCGCCCTCCAGCAGGTCGGCACCGGCGAGGGCGACCCCTTCGAGTCGTACTTCTCCGGCAACACCATCCAGATCTGCCCGGTCGGCGCCCTCACCTCGGCCGCCTACCGCTTCCGCTCCCGCCCCTTCGACCTGGTCTCCACGCCGTCGGTGTGCGAACAGTGCGCCGGCGGCTGCGCCACCCGCACCGACCACCGGCGCGGCAAGGTCATGCGGCGGCTCGCCGCCGACGACCCGGAGGTCAACGAGGAGTGGATCTGCGACAAGGGCCGCTTCGGCTTCCGGTACGCCCAGCAGCGCGACCGGCTCACCACCCCGCTCGTCCGGAACCCCGGGACCGGTGAGCTGGAGCCCGCGTCCTGGCCCGAGGCCCTGGAGGCGGCCGCCCTCGGTCTCGTCCGCGGCCGCACCGGCGTCCTCACCGGCGGCAGGCTGACCGTCGAGGACTCCTACGCGTACGCCAAGTTCGCCCGGGTCGCCCTCGACACCAACGACATCGACTTCCGGGCCCGGATCCACTCCGGCGAGGAGGCCGACTTCCTGGCCTCCGCCGTCGCCGGACGCGGCCGCGACCTGGACGGCACGGGCGTCACGTACACCTCGCTCGAAGCCGCCCCGGCCGTCCTCCTCGTCGGCCTGGAGTCCGAGGAGGAGGCCCCCGGTGTCTTCCTGCGGCTCCGCAAGGCCTGGCGCAAGCACGGCCAGCAGACCTACGCGGTCGCCGCCTTCGCCACCCGCGGCCTGGAGAAGGCGGGCGGCACCCTGCTGCCCGCCGCCCCCGGCACCGAGACCGAGTGGCTCGACGCGCTGACCTCCCGGGTCGGCCTCGAAGGCGACGGACTCGCCGCCGCCGAGGCCCTCCGCCGGGAAGGCTCCGTCCTCGTCGTCGGCGAACGCCTCGCCGGCGTCCCCGGTGCCCTGACCGCCGCCCTGCGCGCCTCCGCCGCCACCGGCGCCCGGCTCGTGTGGATCCCGCGCCGCTCCGGCGAACGCGGAGCCATCGAGGCCGGAGCGCTCCCCGCGCTGCTGCCCGGCGGCCGGCCCGCCACGAACCCCCGCGCGCGTGAGGAGGTCGCCGTCGCCTGGGGCGTCCGCGAACTCCCGCACGGCTACGGCCGCGACACCGGCCAGATCGTGGAGGCCGCCGCCACCGGCGAACTCGCCGCCCTGCTCGTCGGCGCCGTCGAGGTCTCCGACCTCCCGGACCCGGCACGCGCACGCGAGGCGCTCGACGCGGCCTTCGTGGTCTCCCTGGAGCTGCGGCCCAGCGAGGTCACCGACCGCGCCGACGTCGTCCTCCCGGTCGCCGCCGTCGCCGAGAAGCCCGGCACCTTCCTCAACTGGGAAGGCAGGGCCCGGATGTTCGAGGCCGCGCTCAAGCCCGAGCAGATGACCCGGCCCCTGGCCCCCGCGGACGCGCGCGTGCTCCACATGCTCGCCGACGCCCTCGACGCCCACCTGGCGCTGCCCGACCTCAGGGCCGTACGCCGGGAACTCGACCGGCTCGGCGGCTGGACGGAGGAGCGGGCCTCCGAGCCCGTCGAGCCCGGCCAGGCAGCGCCCCGGCCCGGCGACGGCGAGGCCGTCCTCGCCGGACACCGGATGCTGCTCGACCTCGGCCGGCTCCAGGAGGGCGACACCGCCCTCGCCGGCACCCGGCACGCGGCGGTCGCCCGGCTCTCCGCCACCACCGCCGCCGACACCGGCGTCAAGGACGGCGACACCCTCGAAGTCACCGGCCCCGCGGGCTCCGTCGCCTTCCCGCTCCAGGTCACCGAGATGCCCGACCGCGTCGTCTGGCTCCCGCTGAACTCGGCCGGCCGCGGCGTCCTCTCCGACACCGGCGCCCACCCCGGCGACCTGGTCCGCATCGGCCCGGCGACCCCGAGCCCCGTCGATGTCACGGAGGTGCAGGCATGACCACGCCGCTCGCCGCTGAAGACCTGTCCATGTTCGGTACGGACCCCTGGTGGCTCGTCCTGATCAAGGCCGTCTTCTGCTTCGCGTTCCTGATGATCACCGTGCTCTTCTCCATCGTGTGGGAGCGCAAGGTCGTCGCCTGGATGCAGCTGCGCATCGGCCCCAACCGGCACGGCCCCTGGGGCCTCCTCCAGTCCCTCGCGGACGGCATCAAGCTGATGCTCAAGGAGGACGTGGTCGTCAAGAAGGCCGACAAGGTCGTCTACATCCTCGCGCCGATCATCGCCGCCGCCCCCGCGTTCATGGCGATCGCCGTGATCCCCTTCGGCCCGGCCGGCAACGAGGTCTCGATCTTCGGCCACCGCACCGCGATGCAGCTCACCGACCTGCCGATCGCGATGCTGTACGTCCTCGCGATCGCCTCCGTCGGCATCTACGGCATCGTCCTCGCCGGCTGGTCCTCCGGCTCCACGTACCCGCTCCTCGGCGGTCTGCGCTCCTGCGCGCAGATGATCTCGTACGAGATCGCCATGGGCGCGGCCTTCGCCTCCGTCTTCCTCTACTCCGGGTCGATGTCGACCTCGGCGATCGTCGAGGCGCAGGCGGACCGCTGGTTCATCATCCTGCTGCCGGTCTCGTTCATCATCTACATCATCACGATGGTCGGCGAGACCAACCGCGCCCCCTTCGACATGCCGGAATCCGAGGGCGACCTCGTCGGCGGCTTCAACACCGAGTACTCGTCCATCAAGTTCGCGATGTTCATGCTCGCCGAGTACGTGAACATGGTGACGGTCTCGGCCGTGTCGGTGACGCTCTTCCTGGGCGGCTGGCGGGCCCCGTACCCGGTCTCCACCTTCTGGGAGGGCGCGAACCACGGCTGGTGGCCGATGCTCTGGTTCGTCCTCAAGGTGCAGCTGCTGCTCTTCTTCTTCATCTGGCTCCGCGGCACCCTGCCCCGCGTCCGCTACGACCAGTTGATGAAGCTCGGCTGGAAGGTCCTCATCCCGGTCTCCGTGGTCTGGCTGATGCTGGTCGCCACCGTCCGGGCGCTGCGGAACGAGAACATCGCCTTCGGCAACATCGTCCTGTACGTCGCCGGAGCCGTCCTCGGACTGCTGCTGCTCTCCTTCGTGGTCGACGTGTTCCGCGACCGGAAGGCGAAGGCCGCCGCGCCCGCACCCGAGGAGACCCGCTCCTTCGACCCGATGGCCGGAGGCTTCCCCGTACCGCCCAAGCCCGGACAGTCCCTGCCGGCCGTCCCTCGGCGCAGGCCCCGGCACGAGCGGGACCTCGTTGTCAGTGGCGCCCCCGATACTGCTACTGCGAGTGATGGAAAGGAGACGGACGGTGTCTGATTTCCAGAATCCGGTGGCCGGCTTCGGCGTGACCTTCAAGGCCATGTTCAAGAAGCGGCTGACCGAGCAGTACCCGGAGCAGCAGAAGACGACGGCGCCCCGCTTCCACGGCCGGCACCAGCTCAACCGTCACCCCGACGGTCTGGAGAAGTGCATCGGCTGCGAGCTGTGCGCCTGGGCCTGTCCCGCCGACGCCATCTACGTCGAGGGCGCGGACAACACGGACGAGGAGCGCTACTCCCCGGGCGAGCGGTACGGCCGCGTCTACCAGATCAACTACGCCCGCTGCATCCTCTGCGGCCTGTGCATCGAGGCCTGCCCCACGCGGGCGCTGACGATGACCAACGAGTTCGAACTGGCCGACTCCTCCCGCGAGAACCTGATCTACACCAAGGAGCAGCTCCTCGCGGGGCTCGAGGAGACCATGGTCGACTCCCCGCACGCGATCTTCCCGGGCATGACCGAGCAGGACTACTACCGGGGGCTCGTCGTCGAGGCCGCACCCGGCACCGTCCGCCAGGTCGCCGTGTCCAAGGGGGAGAAGGGCGAGCCGGAGGGGGCGGACGCATGAGCGCGAACCTCGCGGCGTACGCGACTTCCTCCGGTGAGGCCTTCCAGTTCTGGGTCCTCGGCACCGTCGCCGTCGCCGGCGCCCTCGCCACGATCCTGATGAAGAAGGCCATGCACAGCGCCCTGTCGCTGGCCGGCACGATGATCGTCCTCGCGGTCTTCTACCTCGCCAACGGCGCGTACTTCCTCGGCATCGTCCAGATCGTCGTCTACACCGGCGCGATCATGATGCTCTTCCTCTTCATCGTCATGCTGGTCGGCGTCACGGCCGCGGACTCGCTGAAGGAGACCATCAAGGGACAGCGCTGGTGGGCCGTCGCCTGCGGCCTCGGCTTCGGCATCCTGCTGATCGCCGGGATCGGCCAGGCGTCGCTGACCGAGTTCGCCGGCCTCGGAGCCGCCAACAGCGCCCAGGGCGGAAACGTCGAGGGCCTCGCCGCCCTCATCTTCACCAAGTACGTCTTCGCCTTCGAGATCACCGGCGCGCTCCTCATCACCGCCGCCGTCGGCGCGATGGTGCTCACCCACCGCGAGCGCACCGAGCGGGCCGCCACCCAGCGCGAACTCTCCGAGCAGCGCGTACGCGAGGGCAAGCACCTCCCGCCGCTCCCGGCGCCCGGCGTCTACGCCCGGCACAACGCCGTGGACATCGCCGGTCTGCTGCCCGACGGCACCCCGGCAGAGCTCACCGTCATGCAGACCCTGCGCAAGCGGGGCCAGATCCGGGACGTGTCCACCGAGGCCCTCGCCGACCTCAAGGCCCTGGAGCAGCGCTCCGAGGAGCGGCTCGGCCGGGACCGGGACGAAGAGGAGGCCACCCGGTGAACCCCGTCAACTACCTGTACCTCGCCGCCCTGCTGTTCACCATCGGTGCGGCCGGGGTGCTGATCCGGCGCAACGCGATCGTGGTCTTCATGTGCGTCGAGCTCATGCTCAACGCCTGCAACCTCGCGTTCGTCACCTTCTCCCGCATGCACGGAAACCTCGACGGCCAGATCATCGCCTTCTTCACGATGGTCGTGGCCGCCGCGGAGGTCGTCGTCGGGCTCGCGATCATCGTGTCCGTCTTCCGTGCCCGCCACTCGGCCTCGGTCGACGACGCCAGCCTGATGAAGCTGTGAGGGGCTGACCGTGGAAAATCTCATTGCGCTGCTCGTCGGGGCACCCCTGCTCGGCGCGGTTGTCCTGCTCTGCGGCGGACGGCGGCTCGACAAGGTCGGGCACTGGATCGGCACGCTGTTCGCGGCCGTCTCCTTCGCCATCGGCCTGGCGCTCTTCGCCGACATGCTCGGCAAGAGCGCCGACGACCGGGCCCTGTTCCAGCGGCTCTACACCTGGATCCCCGTCGAGGGCTTCCAGGCGGACATCGCCTTCCAGCTCGACCAGTTGTCGATGACCTTCGTCCTGCTGATCAGCGGGGTCGGCACGCTCATCCACGTCTACTCCATCGGATACATGGAGCACGACGAGCGCCGCCGCCGCTTCTTCGGCTACCTCAACCTGTTCGTCGCGGCGATGCTCCTGCTCGTCCTCGCCGACAACTACCTGCTCCTGTACTTCGGCTGGGAGGGCGTCGGCCTCGCCTCGTTCCTCCTGATCGGCTTCTGGCAGCACAAGCCCGCCGCGGCCACCGCCGCCAAGAAGGCCTTCCTGGTCAACCGGGTCGGCGACATGGGCCTGTCCATCGCCATCATGATCATGTTCACCACCTACGGCACCTTCACCTTCGGCCCGGTGCTCGGGGCGACCGGCGAGACGGGCGAGGGCAAGCTGACCGCGATCGGTCTGATGCTGCTCCTCGCCGCCTGCGGCAAGTCGGCCCAGGTGCCGCTGCAGTCCTGGCTCGGGGACGCGATGGAGGGCCCGACCCCGGTCTCGGCCCTCATCCACGCGGCCACGATGGTGACCGCCGGTGTCTATCTGATCGTCCGCTCCGCCGACATCTTCAACGCCGCCCCGGACGCCCAGCTCGTCGTCACCGTCGTGGGCGCGGTCACGCTCCTCTTCGGTGCGATCGTCGGTTGCGCCAAGGACGACATCAAGAAGGCTCTCGCCGGCTCGACGATGTCGCAGATCGGCTACATGATCCTGGCCGCCGGCCTCGGCCCCATCGGCTACGTCTTCGCGATCATGCACCTGGTGACCCACGGCTTCTTCAAGGCCGGGCTGTTCCTCGGTGCCGGTTCGGTCATGCACGGCATGAACGACGAGGTCGACATGCGAAAGTACGGCGGCCTGCGGAAGTACATGCCGGTCACCTTCATCACCTTCGGCCTCGGCTACCTCGCGATCATCGGCTTCCCCGGCCTGTCCGGCTTCTTCTCCAAGGACAAGATCATCGAGGCGGCCTTCGCCAAGGGCGGCACCGAGGGCTGGATCCTCGGCTCGGTCACCCTGCTCGGCGCGGCCATCACCGCGTACTACATGACCCGCGTGATGCTCATGACCTTCTTCGGCGAGAAGCGCTGGCAGAACGACGAGAACGGCAACCCGCCGCACCCGCACGAGTCGCCCAAGTCCATGGTCATCCCCATGGTCCTGCTCGCCGTCGGCTCGGTCGCCGCAGGCGCCTACTTCGAGTTCGCCGGGTTCGTCGAATGGCTGGAGCCGGTCACCGGCTTCGCTCACGGCCACTCGCCGCTCAGCGCCGCCACCGTCACCACCGCCACCGTCGCCGTCATGGTGATCGGCGTCGGCCTCGCGTACCTCCAGTACGGGCGCAAGCCCGTCCCGGTCGTCGCCCCGCGCGGCTCGCTGCTCACCCGGGCCGCCCGCCGCGACCTCCTCCAGGACGACTTCAACCACGCCGTCTTCGTCCGCGGCGGCACCCACCTGACCCGCTCGCTCGTCTACGTCGACCACTCCCTGGTCGACGGCGTGGTCAACGGCACCGCGGCCTCCGTCGGCGGACTCTCCGGCCGGCTGCGCAAGCTCCAGAACGGCTACGCCCGCTCGTACGCGGTCTCCATGTTCGGAGGTACGGCGGTGCTGATCGCCGCGACCCTGCTGATGAGGGCGGTGTAACCACCATGTCATTCCCGCTCCTTACGGTGACGGCAGCGGTTCCGGCGGTCGGTGCGATCCTCACCGCCGCCGTCCCCGCCGCCCGCCGCACCGCCGCCAAGTGGCTGGCGCTGCTGGTCTCGCTCGCCACGCTCGTGCTCGCCGCCGTCGTCTTCGTACGGTTCGAGCCCGGCGGCGAGCGGTACCAGATGACCGAATCGCACTCCTGGATCAAGGACTTCGGGGTTCGCTACGAGCTCGGGGTCGACGGCATCGGGGTCGCGCTCATCGCGCTCACCGCGCTGCTGATCCCGTTCATCGTGCTCGCCGGCTGGCACGACGCCGACCCCCTGGAGACGTCCTCCAAGCGGTGGCGCCCCACCCAGGGCTTCTTCGCCCTGATCCTCATGGTCGAGGCGATGGTGATCCTCTCCTTCGAGGCCACCGACGTCTTCCTCTTCTACATCCTGTTCGAAGCCATGCTCATCCCGATGTACTTCCTCATCGGCGGCTTCGGCGACCGCGCCCACGCGGGCTCCGACGAGAACGCGGCGGCCCAGCGCTCGTACGCGGCCGTCAAGTTCCTCCTCTACAACCTGGTCGGCGGCCTCATCATGCTGGCCGCCGTGATCGGGCTCTACGTGGTCGCGGGGAACTTCTCGCTCACGGAGATCGCCGAGGCGCGCGCCAACGGCTCCCTGGAGATGGCGACCAGCACCGAGCGCTGGCTGTTCCTCGGCTTCTTCTTCGCCTTCGCGGTGAAGGCGCCGCTCTGGCCGCTCCACACCTGGCTGCCGAACGCGATGGGGGAGGCGACCGCCCCGGTCGCCGTCCTCATCACCGCCGTCGTCGACAAGGTCGGCACCTTCGCGATGCTCCGCTTCTGTCTCGGGCTCTTCCCCGAGGCCTCGAAGTGGGCCACCCCCGCGATCGTCGTCCTCGCCCTCATCAGCATCGTCTACGGGGCGCTGCTCGCCGTCGGCCAGCGGGACATCAAGCGCCTGGTCGCCTACGCGTCGATCTCGCACTTCGGCTTCATCATCCTGGGCATCTTCGCGATGACCACCCAGGGCCAGTCCGGGGCCACGCTCTACATGGTCAACCACGGCATCTCGACGGCCGCGCTGATGCTCGTCGCCGGGTTCCTGATCTCCCGGCGCGGCTCGCGGCTCATCGCCGACTACGGCGGTGTGCAGAAGGTCGCCCCGGTGCTCGCCGGCACGTTCCTGATCGGCGGCCTCGCGACCCTGTCGCTGCCTGGACTCGCCCCGTTCGTCAGCGAGTTCCTCGTGCTGGTCGGCACGTACGCGCGCTACCCGGTGGCCGGTGTCATCGCCACCACCGGCATCGTCCTCGCCGCGCTCTACACCCTCGTCCTGTACCAGCGGACGATGACCGGGCCGGTGAAGGAGGAGGTGCGGGAGCTGCCCGACCTGCGGGTGCGTGAACTGGCGGTGGTCGTCCCGCTGATCGCCGTCCTGATCTTCCTCGGGGTCTTCCCGAAGCCGCTGACGGACGTCGTCAACCCGGCCGTGCAGCACACCATGTCCGACGTACAGCAGAAGGACCCCGTCCCCGCTGTGCCTATTCAGAACGTGGAGGCGGCCAAGTGAGCACATCCGCCGTCGCATCCTCTGTCCACAGCCTGTGGACGACTGCTGCCGAGCCACTGAACAAGATCCCGGCACCCCACATCGAGTACGTCCAGCTCTCGCCCGTACTCATCGTGCTCGGTGCCGCGATCGTCAGCGTCCTGGTCGAGGCCTTCGTGCCCCGCAAGGGCCGCTACTACAGCCAGGTGTTCCTCAGCGTCGTGGCGCTCGTCGCCGCCTTCGCCGCCATCGTCGGCCTGGCGGCCGGTGGTTACGGCTCCACCAAGGCCCACATCGCGGCCATGGGCGCCATCGCCGTCGACGGGCCCGCCCTCTTCCTCCAGGGCACCATTCTCCTCGCCTCCATCGTGGCGATCTTCACCTTCGCCGAGCGCAGGCTCGACCCGGCCGACCACGGCCACAAGGTCGACTCCTTCGCCGCCGAGGCCGCCGCCGTCCCCGGCAGCGACCAGGAGAAGGCCGCCGTCAAGGCCGGGTTCACCACCACCGAGGTCTTCCCGCTCGCCCTCTTCGCCATCGCCGGCATGCTCGTCTTCCCGGCGGCCAACGACCTCCTGACGCTCTTCGTCGCCCTGGAGGTCTTCTCCCTCCCGCTGTACCTGCTCTGCGCCGTCGCCCGCCGCAAGCGGCTGATGTCGCAGGAGGCGGCCGTCAAGTACTTCCTGCTCGGCGCCTTCTCCTCGGCCTTCCTGCTCTTCGGGATCGCCCTGCTCTACGGCTACGCGGGCTCCGTCTCGTACGCCACCATCGCCCAGGTCGTCGACGGCTCGATCGCCTCCGTGAATCCGGCGCTCGCCGACACCATGGGCAACGACGCCCTGCTGCTCATCGGCTTCGCGATGGTCCTCACGGGTCTCCTCTTCAAGGTCGGCGCCGTGCCGTTCCACATGTGGACCCCGGACGTCTACCAGGGCGCCCCGACCCCGGTCACCGGCTTCATGGCCGCCGCGACCAAGGTCGCCGCGTTCGGCGCGCTGCTCCGCCTGCTGTACGTGGTGCTGCCGGGCCTCACCTGGGACTGGCGGCCGGTCATGTGGGGCGTCGCCATCGTCACCATGCTGGGCGGTGCGATCGTCGCCATCACCCAGACCGACATCAAGCGGCTCCTGGCGTACTCGTCGATCGCGCACGCGGGCTTCCTGCTCGCCGGTGTCATCGCGGCCACGCCGAGCGGAATCTCGTCCGTCCTCTTCTACCTGGGCGCCTACTCCTTCGTGACGATCGGCGCGTTCGCCGTCGTCACGCTGGTCAGGGACGCGGGCGGCGAGGCCACCCACCTCTCCAAGTGGGCCGGTCTCGGGCGCCGTTCGCCGCTCGTCGCGGCGGTCTTCGCGGTCTTCCTGCTCGCCTTCGCCGGCATCCCGCTGACGTCCGGCTTCTCCGGGAAGTTCGCGGTCTTCAAGGCGGCGGCGGACGGCGGCGCGGGCGCGCTCGTCGTGGTCGGTGTGATCTCCTCGGCGATCGCCGCGTTCTTCTACATCCGGGTGATCGTGCTCATGTTCTTCAGCGAGCCGAAGGCGGACGGCCCCACGGTCGCCGTTCCCTCGGCCCTGACGACCGTCACGATCGCGGCGGGTGTGGTGGTCACGCTGGTGCTCGGCGTGGCGCCGCAGTACTTCCTGGACCTGGCGAACCAGGCGAGCGTGTTCGTCCGGTAGCGCCGGTCACGCACGCGAGGGGCCCGGCTCGGGGGCGAGCCGGGCCCTTCGGCGTACCCGGGGTGCCTACGCGTGCCGTGAAGCGCTCCTCGGAAGGGGGTGCCGCACGCGGGGGTGACCCATCGGAGGTGTCCGTGCCATCGTGTGAAGCGCCTCAATGGTCTGTACCACCCGGCCTGTCCGCTCAGGAGGGAGAAGCGGCACGATGAGCGACACCACCGCGTTACGGGGGACCCCCTGCACCGCCCCGAGAGCCGGCGACCCGCCCATGCACCGTCTGGAGGTCCGGCTCCCCGACCAGGTGCCCTTCGCCGCCGGAACCTTCGACACCATCGGCTCCATGTCCCGCGCCGCCTTCCCGCACCGGCACACCTTCTACGAGATCGTGCACGTCACCGCCGGGACCGGGACCCACGTCGTGGACCTCGCCCGCTGGGATCTCCACCCTCCCCACCTGGGGCTCATCCTGCCCGGGCAACTGCACCACTGGGAGGACGCCCGGGGCCTGGACGGCAGTGTCGTCCTCTTCACCGAGGACTTCCTCCTCGACCACCCCGGCGACCGGGACCTCCTGCGCCGCCTCGGCGAGCGGCCCTGGCTCACCCTCGACGGGCCCACGCACACGCGTACCGGCCGCCTGATGGCCGAACTCATCGAGGAGTACGGACACGGCGCCGACGGCTTCGCGACCGTCCTGCGCTCCCTGCTGCACGTCCTCCTGGTCCGTACGGCGAGACTGCGCGGCCCCGGCAGGCTCGCGCCCCCGCCGGGAAGGCCCGCGGCCGTCGCCGAGGAGTTCGCCCGCCTGCTCGCCCGTACCGGGACGGAAGGCCGGTCCGTACGGGAGTGCGCCGAGCTGATCGGCGTCACCCCGGGCTACCTCGCCGAGGCCGTCCGCGCCGCCACCGGCCGCACCCCCGGCACGCTGCTGCGGGAGACCCGCTCCCGGGAGGCCCAACGCCTGCTGGTAGGAACATGTCTGTCGATCCGTCAGGTCGCGGCCCGGGTCGGCTTCGACGATCCCGCCTACTTCTGCCGCTTCTTCCGCCGCGAGACGGGGCTCAGCCCGGGGGACTTCCGAAAACACCACGACCGCCGCGATCCGTCCATCGAAGACGGCGGCGTCCCCGCCTAGGTTCGTTGTCGACCCCCCCCTCAGCCCCCACGCGAGGAGCAGGCAGGCATGGACAACGAGACCAGTACCGGGCACGTCACCCGTAAGGCGGTGCTGCGGGCCGCGCTCGCGGCCGGCATCGCGGCGCCCGCGGTGCTCATGGGCGTACCGGCGCTCGCCCGTACCCTCACCACCGGCGAGACGGCGCCCGCGCTCACCCCGGAGTGCGACGACGGCGACGACCCCACTGTGCCGCAGACCGAGGGCCCGTACTTCAAGCCCAACTCACCCTTGCGGACAAGTCTGTTGGAATCCGGAACAGCAGGTGTCCGGCTGACCGTGAGCGGCTATGTCTTCGGACTCGCCTGCCGGCCGATAGCCGGCGCCCTGCTCGACTTCTGGCAGGCCGACACCAACGGTGCCTACGACAACACCGGCTTCCGGTTCCGCGGGCACCAATTCACCGATGCGCAGGGCGCCTTCAGGCTCAGCACGATCGTGCCCGGCCTCTACCCGGGCCGCACCCGGCACCTCCACGTCAAGGTGCAGGCGCCCGGGCGCCCGGTGCTCACCACCCAGCTGTACTTCCCGGGCGAGCCCCGCAACAACACCGACAGCATCTTCGACGCCCGGCTCCTCATGAACGTCCGGGACGCGGGCGCCGCCAAGGAGGCGGCCTTCGACTTCGTGCTGAACGTGCCGCAGGACCCCGGCCCGAGCCCGACGGCCACGGCCACGACCGCGCCGCCCGGCGGCAGTTGGGCCGTCGGGACCACCTACCGGGCGGGGGACAGGGTCACGTACGGCGGCCCGGCCTATGTGTGCCTGCAGGCACACACGGGCCAGGCCGGCTGGGAGCCGCCGAACGTCCCCGCGCTCTGGCGGGCCCTGTAATCAGGCCGAGGGAACGATCCGGCCCCGGACCTCGCCCAGTCCCACCCGCGTGCCGTCCGGGCCCGGAGCCCAGGCCGTCATGACGACCTCGTCGCCGTCCTCCAGGAACGTCCGCTTGCCACCGGCGAGTTCGATCGCGTCGCGGCCGTTCCAGGTGAGCTCCAGGAGCGAACCGCGCTGGTTCACCTCGGGCCCGGAGACCGTCCCGGAGCCGTACAGGTCACCCGTGCGCAGCGAGGCGCCGTTCACCGTCATGTGGGCGAGCTGCTGGGCGGCCGTCCAGTACATGGTGGAGAACGGCGGCTCGGCCACGAGCTCGCCGTTGATCTCCACCGTGATCCGCACGTCGAAGCCGCCGGGCTCCTCCTCGGCCGCGTCGTCCAGGTACGGGAGCAGCGGGAAGTCCCGCGCCGGCGGGGCGGTCCGGGCGGCGTCCAGCGCCTCCAGGGGCGTCACCCACGCCGACACCGAGGTCTGGAACGACTTGCCGAGGAACGGGCCCAGCGGCACGTACTCCCAGGCCTGCACGTCCCGAGCCGACCAGTCGTTGAGCAGCGCCAGACCGAAGACGTGCTCCCGGAAGTCGTTGAGCGCGACCGGCTTCCCCAGCTCCGACGGGGCGCCGACCAGGAAGCCGACCTCCGCCTCGATGTCCAGCTTGACGGAGGGGCCGAAGACCGGCGCCGGGTCCGTCGGGGCCTTGCGCTGCCCCGAAGGGCGTACGACGTCGGTGCCGGAGACCACGACCGTGCCCGCGCGACCGTGGTAACCGATCGGCAGGTGCTTCCAGTTGGGGGTCAACGCGTCGCCGTCGGGGCGGAAGATCCGGCCCACGTTCGTCGCGTGGTGCTCGCTCGCGTAGAAGTCGACGTAGTCCGCGACCTCGTACGGCAGGTGCAGCGTCACCTCGTCGAGCGGGTGCAGCAGCGGCTCGACGTCCGCCCGGTGCGCGGGCACCGTCACCCAGGCCGTGAGCGCCCGGCGGACGTCACGCCAGGCGGTCCGCCCGGCCGCGAGCAGCGGGTTGAGGCTGGGCCGGTCGAGGAGCGCCGCGTACGGGGAGCCGAGCGCGTGCGCCGCGGCACCCGCGTCCAGCACGTGCCCGCCGATCCGGACGCCGAGCCGGCGCCGGTCGGGCTCGTCGGCGGTGGAGAAGACGCCGTACGGGAGGTTGTGCGGGCCGAAGGGATCGCCCTCGGCCAGGTCGAGCGGGCTGTGCTCGGACATCGGTGCGTGCCTCGCTTTCCACGTGTGTGGGGGACACGTTACGGGGCGGGCCGTCGGGCGCGGATGACATGGATCACACAGAAAGTGCGGCCTCCGTAGGCAACTGTCCGACTTCGTGCGGTTTATGTCCCCGGCGGGTGTCCGCCCCGGCGCCCAGCTGCGAAAACAGGTCTCGCGAAGGGCTGTTCCCGGCCATACGATCACGGTGGTATCGAGCCGCGTGAGGTTGCCGCAGGCACGTGCCCGCTTTCTTTCACCTCTCCCTGACCAGGAAAAAGGTCCCGCCTGTGAAGATTCGCCGCATCCTTGCGACCGCCGTGGCCGCCGCCGTGACCACCCCGGTCGTGTTCCTCTCGGCCGCGCCCGCCTTCGCCGACACGAAGCCGACGCCCTCGTCGACGCAGAAGGCCACGTCGGGTGAGGAAGACCCCGACGAGGACATGCCGTCGCTCGAGGAGCTGAAGGCGGCCGTCGCGCTGGCGCAGAAGGAGTACGACGAGGCCGTCGTCGTCCTCGACAAGGCCATGGCGGCTCTGAAGGCCTACGACAAGCCCGACCACCCGCTCCAGCTCGCCGTCACCGACGCCAAGAAGACCGCCGACGCGGCCGCCACGGCCAAGAACGCCGCCGACGAAGAGCTCAAGAAGGCCGAGAAGGCCCTGGCCGAGCCTCCCGTCGACGCCACCGAGGAGCAGAAGACGGCCGCCGCCGCTGCCGTCACCGCCGCGCAGACCGCCGCCACCGAGGCCGCCACGGCCAAGACCGCCGCCGACGAGAAGCTGAAGAAGGCCTCGACGGACCTCTCGGATGCTGAGGTCGCCGCCTCCACGGTGATCGGCCTCGCCCAGAAGGTGAAGAAGGCAGCCGCCGAGAAGCTCGACGAGGCCAAGGAAGAGCTGGCCTTCTTCGAGGAGATCGGCGGCGACTGCAAGGAGGACCCCTCGATCAAGGTCGCGCTGAGCGGCCCGAAGACGGTCACCGCCGGCAAGAGCGCCTACTTCTCGCTGCGCGTGAGCAACACCTCCGAGCGGACCCTGGAGGGCGTCGAGGCCTACGTCGACGCCGTGCGTCTCCCCGCGCCCGGTGAGCTCATCGACGAGGAGACGGACTTCGCCGAGCGGATCATCCCCGTCGAGTGGTCCTCCGCCGACAACCTGGAGTGGACCTCGTTCACCGAGGAGTTCGACTCCATCGAGGTCGGCAAGCTCGTCAAGGGCGGCCACTACGACGTGAAGCTCCGCCTCACGGTCGCCGCCGACGCCCCCGCGGGCAAGGGTGTGGCCTTCAGCGTCGGCGCGTACGACAACAACGACGGTGACTGCGGCATCGGCGAGCAGTTCGCGCAGACCGAGTTCGACATCCTCGCGGCCAAGTCCGACAAGCCCGAGCCGAAGCCGACCCCGTCGGAGACCACCGCGACGCCCACCCCGGCGCCCACCACCGGTGGCAACGACAACACCACCCAGCAGGGCGGCTCGTCGAACACCCCCGTGAACGGCAGCCTCGCCGCCACCGGCGCGAACGACAACGTCGCCCAGATCGGCCTCGCCGCCGGTGTGGCCGTCGCCCTCGGTGCCGGCGCGCTGGTCGTCGCCCGCCGCCGCAAGGCCGGCGCCGACGCGTAACCAGACGTAGCTCCTTCCCGGTCCCCCGTACGGCGTGCTGTCAGCCCGCCGTACGGGGGATCGTCTTCTCCCACGTCCGGTGGAAGACGACCTCGCCGCCCTCCTTGCACACCACCTCGTTCACGGCGAGGAAGGTGTCCGCGTCGCAGGTGATCTCCGAGCGGGTGTCGACCGTGACGTCCCAGGCCAGCTCCGGGCGGTGCAGCCGGATCGTCCATTCCGAGTTCGTGCGGGCGGACAGCGGGCCGCTCTCGTCGATCGTGTAAGTCTCCACGGCGTCCTCGGTGAACTCCAGGCCGTCCGGGTACACGCGCGTACCGCCGTACTTCGGGTCGACCTCCAGGGTCCACTCGCCCTTCGCCACGTCCCTGACCACCACCCGCTCCGGGCGGGGCTCCTCCAGGGTGCGCGGGTAGACCACGCCGAGCGGCTCCGACTGCTCCGGCTCGTCCCATTGGACGGCGTCCTCGGTGGGGCGGCGCACCGGCAGGGTCAGCGAGGAGCCCGCCGGGTCGAGAGTGAAGCCCGCCGCGTCCGGCTGCGGCCAGATCCACGGCCAGTACGTGGAGGAGACCGCGAGACGCACCCGGTGGCCGGGCGCGAAGGCGTGGCCGATGCCGTTCAGGTCGAAGGCAAAGCTCTCCGTCTCGCCGATCTGGGCCTCCACGGCCCGGTCGCGGCCGTAGCGGGCGGAGAAGTTCAGCACGCCCCGGGTGACGAGCGTGGAGGAGCCGTCGGGGGCGATGTCGCAGAGCCGGGCGATGACCTGCCCGGTCGGGGCGGCCGTGCGCAGGGCGAGGCTCACCGACGGGCGGCCGAGGATCTCGACGGGGCCGCCGTCCTCCGGGACCGGGAAGTCGAAGCAGGCCGAGTGGGCGTCCTCGTCGCGCTGGTCGGGCGGCAGGTCGGCGTCGTTGCCGAAGGGGAAGAAGCGGCCCGCGTCGAGCCCGGTCTGCTGCGGCGAGTCGACCACGACGGGCACGCCCTGGAAGGCGTACCTGACGGGGGTGACGTTCGGGGAGGGCCAGGAGGGGTCGGTGACCCAGCGGCCCGGCAGCTCCTCGTACACCGTGGCCGGCAGGTGCGAGTCGCTGATCCAGGAGCGGAGCAGCGGCTCGGCCATCACGTCGTTGTCGACGTCCTTGAGATGGTGGTCCCACCAGCGCAGGGTCTCCTGGAGGAAGCCGATCGCGGGCCCCGGCGGCAGGCCGCGGTCCGGGTACTGGTGCGACCAGGGGCCGATGATGCCGCGCACCCGGTCCTGGGGGAGGTGCTGGGCGAGCCGCAGGACGGTGTCCCGGTACGGGTCGTGCCAGCCGCCGACGGCGAGGACGGCGGCCCGGATCGCGCCGTAGTCCTCGCAGACGCTGCCGTGCCGCCAGTACGCGTCGCGGGTCTGGTGGGAGAGCCAGGTGTGCAGGAACGGTTCCACGGCCTCCAGGCGCTTCAGCCACATCGCGCGCCACTCCTCGCCCACGTACTGCGGGTCGGGCGGGCGGCAGACGAAGGCGAGCATGGTGGCGGCCCAGGCGTGCATGTCCACGGCGAGCACCGAGCCGCCCATGTAGTGGACGTCGTTGTCGTAGCGGTCGTCGGTGGAGCAGACGGTGACGATCGCCTTGAGCGGCTCGGGGGCGAGCGCGGCGACCTGGAGCGAGTTGAAGCCGCCCCAGGAGATGCCGAACATGCCGACCTTGCCGGTGCACCAGGGCTGCTCGGCGAGCCAGTTCACGACGGCCACGCCGTCGGCGAGCTCGACCGGGTCGTACTCGTCGCCTGGCAGGCCCTCGCTGTTGCCGTGGCCGCGGACGTCGACCCGTACGGAGGCGTAGCCGTGGCCCGCGTACCAGGGGTGGCGCTGCCAGTCGCGGGGCGCGGTCCAGTCGGTGAGCCGGTACGGCAGGTACTCCAGGAGCGCCGGTACGGGCTCGTCGGTGAGCGGCCGCCACACGCGCGCGTACAGCTGGGTTCCGTCCGGCAGCGGGATGCGGATGTCCTCGTGGCGGGTCTCGTACGGGAAGTCGGTACGGATCTTCATCTCGGCTCCCTAGTGGACGGGGTGCATGGTGCGGCGCAGCCAGGGCGCCAGGGCGATCACGACGAGGCCGACGGCGACGGCCACGGCTCCGTTCACGCCGAAGTAGACGGGCTTGGAGACCTCGTCGTAGAGCTTCACGGTCTGCGCCTGGATGCCGTTGGCGAGTGCGAGGGAGAGGAACCAGAGCGACATCGTCTGGCTGGAGAAGGCCTTCGGGGCGAGCTTGCTGGTGGCGGACATCCCGGAGGTCTCCAGGAGTACGTCACCGAGGCCGAGCAGCAGGTACGAGCCGACGATCCACCAGGCGGCCATCTGGTACGTGTCGTCGGCGTGACCGGAGGTCGGCAGGACCATCAGGAGGAACGACAGACCGCCGAGGATCACACCGAACGCGATCTTGTTGGAGGCGTGCGGCTGTTTGTGCCCCATCCGGGCCCAGACGGCGGCCACGACGGGCGCCAGGGCCACCTCGAAGGCGCCGAGGGCGGAGGCGTACCAGCTCGCCGGGAAGTCGAAGCCGAGGATGGTCGTACGGGCGTTGGTGGACGCCAGCAGGATCATCGTCGAGTACGCCTGGAAGAGGATGAAGTTGAAGACGACCGAGGCCAGGAACAGCACGATGTACGGCTTGAGGCGGCCACGCTCCTCCGCCGTGACCCGGGGGCTGGTGAACATCACCCAGAAGTAGACGACCGGCGCGATCACCGAGATCACGGTCAGCACGTCCACGAACCGGTCCATGGTCAGCCAGCCCGCGAGCGCGAGGCCCGTGGCGACCACGGCCACGACGACCGTGCCGCCGATCATCAGCCGGACCGCCCGCCGCATGGCTTCGGGGGCGAGCGCGAACTCGGCGGAGTGCTTGCGGCCGGCCAGGTGACGGCGGCCGGCCACGTACTGGATCAGCCCGAGCGTCATGCCGAGCGCGGCGGCCGAGAAGCCCCAGTGGTAGCCCTTGTGGTCGGCGAGCCAGCCGGTGATCAGCGGACCGGCGAAGGCGCCGATGTTGATCGCCATGTAGTAGAGCGCGAAACCGGCGTCCCGGCGGTCGTCGTCCGTCCGGTACAGCTTGCCGACCATGGTCGCCACGTTCGGCTTGAGCAGTCCGGTGCCCGCGCTGATCAGACCGAGGCCCACCCAGGTCATCCCGGCGGTCGGCACGGCCATCGCGTAGTGACCGCAGGCGATCAGGATGCCGCCCCAGAGGACCGCGCGGTACGAGCCGAGGATGCGGTCGGCGAGCCAGCCGCCGGCCACCGAGACCAGGTAGACGAGGGTGCCGTACGCGGCCGAGACCGAGGCGGCGGTGCCCGACGACATGCCGAGACCGCCGTCGGAGACGGCTGCCGCGAAGTAGAGGACGAGGATCGCCTGCATGCCGAGGAACGAGAACCGCTCCCAGACCTCCAGGCCTGAGAGGGTCAGCAGACCCCGTGGATGCCCGAGGAAGGCGTGGTCGTCCTCGGGGGGAGGCTGCTCGCCGTTCGTATCGGTGTCGATCGTTGTTCGGGACAAAACGGCTACTCCTGGTCGTATGAGCTGATCCCGAACATACCGGGGGTGACGGGAAGGCGCCCACGGTGATCGAAAGGTGACCGGATACGCTGGCTTGAGTGAATCGAGCGACACATCGACAATCCATGTGATCGTCAGTAATCCGTGTGAACGATTCGTGGGAACGTCAGCAGGCGTCAGCAGACAGGAGACCCCCTCGTGACCGTCGTCGGGCCGTTCGGTCTTAGCGTGCGGGACCAGGCTCTTGAGGCCGATGTCCAGACCGGGTTGGCGGCTGTGGAGGCGGGCCTCCTCGACGCCACCAAGAGCGATGTCCCCTTCATCACGGAGGCCGCGCAGCACCTGGTCCTGGCCGGTGGCAAGCGATTCCGCCCCCTGCTCGTGATGCTCGCCGCCCAGTTCGGCGACCCCTACGCGCCGGGCATCGTGCCCTCCGCCGTCGTCGTCGAGCTCACCCACCTGGCCACGCTGTACCACGACGACGTCATGGACGAGGCCGACGTCCGGCGCGGCGTCGACAGCGCCAACACCCGCTGGGGCAACTCGATCGCCGTCCTCACGGGTGACTTCCTCTTCGCCCGCGCCTCGCACACACTCGCGGACCTCGGTCCCGAGGCCGTACGCATCCAGTCCGAGGCGTTCGAACGGCTCGTCACCGGCCAGATCCTGGAGACCGCCGGTCCCAGCGAGGGCCGCGACCCCGTCGACCACTACCTCGACGTCCTCAGCGGCAAGACCGGCTCCCTCGTCGCCGTCTCCTGCCGCTTCGGCGCCATGATGTCCGGCGCCGACGAGAGCATCGTCGATACCCTCACCCAGTACGGCGAGAGGCTCGGCGTCGCCTTCCAGCTCGCCGACGACGTCCTCGACATCGCCTCCGACTCCCACGAGTCCGGCAAGACCCCCGGCACCGACCTGCGCGAGGGCATCCCGACCCTGCCCGTCCTGCACCTGCGGGCCGCGGCAGCCGCGCACGGGCGCCCCGAGGACCTGGAGCTCGTCGAGCTCGCCGACGGCGACCTGAGCGACGACACCCGGCACGCCGAGGTCCTGCGCAGGCTGCGCGCCCACCCGGCCCTGGAGCAGGCCCGACGGGACACCGTGCGGTACGCGGAGGAGGCGCGGGCGATGCTGGCGCCGCTGCCGGACGGGTACGCGAAGGCGGCGCTGGCGGAGATGTGCGACGCGGTGGTCCACCGGGCGGGCTGACGCCTTCCGCGCGGTGGTTCACCGGGTGGGCTGATGCCTTCCGCGTGAGGCCTTCCGCGCGGTGGTCCACGGGGGCGGGCCGATGCCTTCCGCGTCCACCGCGGCCCGTTCGGGTCCCCCGTACGGGCCAGGCGGTCTCAGGGTCGGGTCATCCCGAAGCAGTACGTGAGGTTGATCCCCGGGGCTGACGCTTCCGCACCTCCCCTTTGGTGAGATGGAGACATCGACCAAAGAGGGCCCGCAGAGGGCACGGAGGTAGGGGAGATCATGGCAGAGACCCGTAAGGCGAGCCGGTTCATCGTCCCGGTCGCGGTGGCCGGAGTGGCCGCAGCGACCATCGGCCTTGTCCCGGCGCTGGCGGCGTCCGGCGACCCTGACCTGCCGGAGATCACGGCCCAGCAGCTCATCGAGAAGATCGCCGCCTCGGACACCCAGACCCTGTCCGGCACGTTCAGGATCTCCACCGACCTGGGGCTGCCCCTCGACGGCCTGACGTCCGCCCTGGGCGGCATCGGCGGCGGCGCGGGCGGCGGTTCGTCGGTCGACCCCTCGGAGAAGCTCACGGAGCTCATCTCCGGCAGCCACACCCTGCGGATCGCGGCGGACGGCCCCGAGCGCCAGAAGCTGACGCTGCTCGACGGCTCCGACGAGTACAGCCTGATCCACAACGGCAACGACGTCTGGGCGTACGACAGCAAGTCCAACGAGGTCTTCCACGAGAAGGCCCCGGCGGGCACCGACGCCCCGGACGCGCACGAGGTCCCGAAGGGCAAGGAACTCCCGGGCACGCCCAAGCAGCTCGCGGACGAGGTCCTGAAGGCGGCCGGCGACACCACGTCGATCACCGTCGACGGCACGGCGAAGGTGGCCGGCCGGGACGCGTACCAGCTGGTGATCAAGCCGAAGCAGGCCGGTTCGACGGTCGAGTCGGTGAAGATCGCGGTGGACGCGGCGAACGGCACCCCGCTGAAGTTCACCCTCGCCTCGGTCGAGGGCGGCAAGCCCGTCGTCGACGCGGGCTTCACGAAGGTCGACTTCTCGAAGCCGGCGGCCTCCGACTTCACCTTCAAGGCGCCGGAGGGCGCGAAGGTGACCGAGGGCGCGGCGGAGAAGGCCGCCGAGGAGGCCGACGGCGCGAAGGAGAACCCGTTCGGCGACGAGCTGCCCGGGGGCCTCGGGGACGCCTTCGGTCTCGGCGCCGGCTCCGACAAGGGCGGCGTGAACGTCATCGGCGAGGGCTGGACGACGATCGCGAAGATCGACAGCGGGGCGCCGGCGCCCAAGACCGACGAAGCGCCGAAGGAGTTCCAGGGGCTCCTGGACTCCCTCGGCGACAAGGTCACCGGCAAGTTCGGCTCGGGCACCGTCTTCAAGACGAAGATCGTGAACGCGCTCCTCACCGACGACGGCAAGGTCTACGTCGGCGCGGTGACGAAGGACGCGCTGGTGAACGCGGCGAACGCCGACAAGTAGTCGGCGTTCACGGGGGATTGGGACCCCGGGCGGGTCGGGGGCGATGTTCACCGACCCACCCGGGAGCTCTGTGTTTCCTACGGGAAAGTCAGCTTGAAGCCGCTGATGTAGCCCGTGTCGACCGAGGCCTTGTCCTGGACGCGGAGCTTCCAGGCGCCGTTCGCGACCTCGGTGGAGGCGTTCACGGTGAAGGTCTGGACGATGTTGTCGGCGCTGCCGCCGGACCGGTTGGACAGGCTGTAGACCGATCCGTCCGGGGCGACGAGGTCGACGACGAGGTCACCGCGGTAGGTGTGGACGATGTCCACGCCGACCGAGAGGTTGCTGGGCGCGTTGCCCGTGATGCCGGTGACGTTGACCGTGGAGGTCACCGCGGCGCCGTTGTCCGGGACGGACACGTCGGCCGTGTTCTCGAAGACCGTGCCGGTGGGCGGCGTCGTGGTCGTACCGGACAGCGTCCAGATCGCGTGCGCGATCGCGTCGCTGTTGCGGTCGAGAGCGGTGTCGTTGATGTTCGACGTCGTGTCGCAGGACGAGTGGTAGCAGCGGTCGAAGGCCTGACCGGAGGTGCCGCCCCACTTCTGCGCCTGGGCCGCCGTCTTGGTGTAGTCGGCGCCGGTGAAGAGACCGCCGACCGGGATGCCCACGTTCTTGAACGGGGCGTGGTCGGAGCGGCCGTCACCCTCGGTCTCGATCTCCGTGGAGATGCCGAGGCCCGCGAAGTAGTCCTTGAAGGTCTTCTCGATGGTCGGGTCGTCGTCGTAGACGAAGTAGCCCGGGTTGGGCGAGCCGATCATGTCGAAGTTCAGGTAGCCCTTGACCTTCGCGCGCTCGGCGGTCGGCAGGTTGTTGACGTAGTACTTCGAGCCGATCAGCCCGAGCTCCTCCGCGCCCCACCAGCCGAAACGCAGGTGCTTGGAGGGCTGGTAGCCCGCGCGGGCCACGGCGAGCGCGGTCTCCAGGACGGCCGCGGAGCCCGAGCCGTTGTCGTTGATGCCGGGACCCGAGGTCACCGAGTCGAGGTGCGAACCGGCCATCAGGACCTGGTTCGGGTCGCCACCGGGCCAGTCGGCTATCAGGTTGTAGCCGGTCGCGCCGCTGGAGGTGAACGTCTGGAGGGTGGTGGTGTATCCGGCGGCGTCCAGCTTCGCCTTCACGAAGTCGATCGACGCCTTGTAGCCGGTACGGCCATGGGCGCGGTTGCCGCCGTTGGCGGTGGCGATCGACTGGAGGTCCGTCAAGTGCTGCTTGACGTTGGCCAGCGGGATGTCGGGTGCGGCGGCGGCCGCGGCCGGGTTGGCCGAGGCGGTGGTGCCGGTGAGACCGGCGAGGGCGAGCGCCGCGAGAGCGGCGACCGCGGTGACACGTCTGGGCACGGAGATGTTCATGTGTGGGGGCTCCGGATTCCGAACGGGGATGGGACGGAACGTGCGAGACGCCTCGGGCTTGGGTGCCACGAGGCGCTGGAGCTGTGCGAGTGCGTGTGCGGTGTTCAGTTGTCTGGGTGTTCAGTTGTTCTGTTGTGCGTGCTGAATGTTCAGTGAGATTTTGACTCCGCGTCAAGAGCGGAAACCGGTCAGGCGCGTTCGCTCACCGAACAAGCGCATCCGCGACGGTCTCCCGCACGCCGGGATCGGAGTCGCGCCCCAACTCCCGTAGCAGCACGTTGACTCCGGGGGTCGACCAATACGCCACGGCCTCGACGAGGGAGATCCGGACGGCCGGGTCGGCATGCCGGGCGAGGTGAGCGAGGCGGGCCAGCGGCCCGCGCCGCCGCATCCCGTACCAGTGGAGCGCCTCGCGCAGCGCCGCCGTGTCGTTCCGCGCCTCCGCCGCCTCGATCCGGGCGAGCAGCACCCGGGGGGCGGGCGGCGGCCCGTCGAGCGGATGCGGCCGCCGCTCACCGAGCCGGCGGACGCCGTAGCCGCCGCGGTCCCGGCACCCGTAACAGAGGCAGGGCGGTGTGCCGTGGGCGTCGGGCCGGTAGCGCCATCCGTTGACCTGTCGTACGGGCCGGATGCGCCGGACCTCGCCGCGCGCGACGGAGCGCGGCAGGAACACCTCCCAGCCCCGGGAGTCGGCGGTCACGGAAACCCGCCGCACGGCCTCGGCGGCCGACACGCGCGAGGGCTCCCGATCGCTGTACCGCCCGACGGTCACGGGCTCGCCGTCGGGCAGCCGTACGTGCACGGCGACGAGCCCACGGGGCCCGGGGCGGCGGGACAGCTCGCGCAGCCATTGGTGGGTGAGGGTGTACGAGGGAAGGACGGGGAAGAGGAACACCCCACGCCACTCGGCGTGCCCGGCGGCCTTGAGGCCGGCACGACGGACGCGGGCGGCGTTGGCGGCGGGGGTGAGGTGAACGAAGGTCGCCATGAGCATGATCGTAGGAGGCTCGGCTGCGGCCTTCGACTGCCTTTTAGGGGGCGTGTCGCTACTGAGGTGCTGAGGTGCTGAGGTGCTGGGTGTGGGGGTTTCGGGTGGGGTGCGGGTGCGGCCGCCCTCTTTCCGAGTGTGGCGTCCTCCACCGCCGCGTCAAGGGCGCTCCTTCGTCGCGTCGGCTTCGCCGATTTCGCTGCGCTCCACCCTTGACCCGGCGGCGGAGGCCGCCTTTTCACACTCGGAGGGCGGCCGGGGGCGTGGCCTACGCGGACTGTCCGGGCAGTATCCGGGGTCGGGGGGCGGCTGGCCGGTCGGTGGGTGGGGGCTTGGTTTGCGGCGGGGGTGGGTGGGTGCAGTTCGGTGGGTTGGGGGTGCGCGGTTGTTGAATGGGGCAGCTGGGCCTTGCTTGGCGGGTTGCGGCGGTGGGTTGGTCGGGCTTCAGGCCCCGCTGGTCGCTGTTGGTGGGTGGTCGGGGGGCACTGCCGGGAGGTTTCCTGCAGTAACTCGGGACGGAGAGGGTGATTCACCCCTTTTGAGAGGGTGCTCGTGGCCTGCTTCTCGGAGAAATGCAGGGTTATCCACGCCGTATCCACGCTTTCCACCCTCCGGGAGTGACCAGCGGGGCCTGAAGCCCCGCCCCGAGCCACTCCGGCAGTCGCTGAGCGCAGCCCAGCTGCCCCATTCAACTCCCGCGCACCACCGACCGCCGGAAGATCTCCACCCACCCCCGCCGCGAACCAAGCCCCCACCCACCGGCCCGGCACACGCCCTCCCGCCCCGGATACTGCCCGGGCCCCGGCGTGGACTCCGCCCCCCGGACCGCCCTCCGAGAGTGTTCTCGCTCCTGGAGGCGGTGGGTCAAGGGTGGAGCACAGCGGAATCGGCGAAGCCGACGCGACGAAGGAGCGCCCTTGACGCACCACCGGAAGGAGCGACTCTCGGAAAGAGGGCGGTCCCACCCGACGCTCACACACCCGGCCCACCCCCAGGGCCCCACCAGCCGCCGCGGAGAAGCACGAAGCGGCCTCCGCCCCTGTGGGCGGGGGTCGTCGTACTGTCCGGCGAGGAGGTACCCCCCTCGCCGCTCAAGATCATCAGAGGTGCAGAATGAACCGTATGCCTCTGTCGAACACCCCGAAAACGGCAATAATCGACGACGCCCCGATGGTCAGCGGCGTCCTGGCCCGCGCCTTCGGCGACGACCCGATGATGCGCTGGTTCTTCCCCGACGACGCCTCGCGCGAGGACGGTCTCGGCCGGTACTTCACCACCCTCTTCACCCGGCAGTACGGTCTGCACGGCGTGTGCGAGCGCACCGACGCCGCCGCCGCCTTCTGGGTGGCTCCGGAAGGTCAGGACAAGGCCGTTCCCGACGCGGAGACCGTCCAGGAGCTCCAGGAGATCCTCGGTGACCGCGCCGGACTGTTCCGCGAGGCCGTCGAGGCGGCCGCCGAGCACTCGCCGCCGGAGCCCCACTGGTACCTCGCGGTCATCGGCGCCGACCCGGCCGCCCGGGGCCAGGGGCACGGGTCCGCGCTGCTGCGCTCCGGCCTCGCCCAGGCCGACGCGGCAGGCATGCCCGTCTACCTGGAGTCCTCCAAGCCGGACAACCTCCCCGTCTACGAGCACTTCGGCTTCGTCGTCCTCGGCGAGGCGAGTCTGCCGGGGGGCGGCCCGACCCTGTGGGCCATGCGGCGCGCGCCTCGGGACCCGTCGGACGTCTGAGCCGCTCCGTAAGGGTGATGCGGGACGGAGGGGGGACGCCGTGGGACGTATCGGTACGGCGGGCGCGTGCGTGACGGCGTAGCGTCTGCATTCCGGGCCACCGTCTCCCCTTCGAAGGAGCACACCTCATGCAGATCGCGGTACTCGGAACCGGCGAGGTCGGCCGCCGGCTCGCCACCAAGCTCGTCTCGCTCGGGCACCAGGTCACGATGGGCTCCCGTACCGCCGACAACGCCGAGGCCGTGAAGTGGGCCGGTGAGCACGGCGGTGGGCACGGCACCTTCGCGGACGCCGCGGCCCCCGCCGAGCTCGTCGTGAACGCGACCGGCGGTCTCGTCTCCCTCGCCGTTCTGGAGTCCGTGGGCGCGGACGGGCTGCGCGGCAAGGTCCTTCTCGACGTGTCCAACGCACTCGACTTCTCCGAGGGCTTCCCGCCCAAGGTCGTCACGCCCGACGGCGCCAGCGTCGCCGAGCAGCTCCAGAAGGCCTTCCCGGAGGCGCGGGTCGTCAAGACGCTCAACACCATGACCAACACGGTCATGGTCGAGCCCGGCCGCGTCCCCGGACACCACAACGTGTTCCTCAGCGGCGACGACGAGGACGCCAAGGCCGTCGTCGCGGAGCTGCTCGGCTCCTTCGGCTGGGCCCCCGACCGGATCCTCGACCTCGGCGACCTGACGAGCGCCCGCGCCACCGAGCAGCTCGTACAACTGTGGCTGCGGCTCTACGGGATGCTCGGCACCGGCGCATTCAACTTCTCGGTCGTCACGGCGCCGGCCGCCTGAGCTCCGGTGTCTTCCGCGCGCGCAGGTGGTCCAGGAGGCCCGTGGGCTCCGGGTACGGCTCCTCGTGGGGGAGCAGTCGGCGTGCGCCGTCCAGGTCGCCCGAACGGACCAGGTCGCGCACGCCGTGGGCGAGCGGCGTCACGTCGCTGACCGACACCGTCCACTCGTCCGCGTACCGACGAGAAGCCTCGCCCGAGAGTCCGAGCTGCAGTGAGCGGTACGGGAGGGCCCGGAGGTACGGATCGCGCTCCGGGTCCCACTGGACGCGCGTCGGCGCATCCCTCAACTGCCGCTTCCAGGCGGCCTGGTCGGGGTGGAACCCGCGCTTGTAGTGGGAGAGGCAGGCGTTCCGCAGGGCCCACTCGAAGCCCTCGCGGGTGATCTCCACGGCGAGGACGGTCTCCTGGCCTTCCTTCGTCCCCCAGCCGGAGCGGTACATCATCCACAGGAACGACGGCTTGATCCATGTCATCCGGTCCCGCTTCCAGGTGGCCGGAAACCGGCCCTCGCGGGCCGCGGGCAGGCCTATCTCGGGTCGGTACGCCTGGTAGACGGTGACCGTACGGTCGGTGTGGAGCGCGCGGATGCGGTACTTCGGCTCATCGGTGGCCGACTTCGGTTCTTCTTCCATGGACCTCAGGATGGGTGAAGTCCCCGGGGAGGACCACCGGTTATCCGTGGCCCTGCCCTTGTCCGTGGGCCTTCCCTGGTCCGTGGCCCTGCCCTTGTCCATGGGCCTGCCCTCGTCCGCGGCCCTTTCCTGGTCCGTGGCCCTCCCCGCGGCACATCCTCAGGACACCGTCGCCGCCTCCCGCGCGTCGTACTCCTCCCGTGCGGCCGCGACCTCGTTCTGGTGCTGCTCGGTCCAGGTGACGAGGGAGCGGATCGTGGTGTGCAAGGTGGCGCCCAGGGGCGTCAGCGCGTACTCGACGCGGGGCGGGACCACCGGGTGGACCGTGCGCTTCACCAGGCCGTCGCGCTCCAGCTGACGCAGGGTCACGGTCAGCATGCGCTGACTGACGCCGTCGATCGCGCGCTTGAGCTCCGTGAAGCGCAGGACGCGGCGGTCGAGGAGGGCGATGACGAGGAGGGACCACTTGTCGGCGACGCGGTCGAGGATCTGCCGTACCTCGCAGTCCTCCCGGGTGTCCCACTGGAAGGGGTCGGGATCCCCGTCGTCCCCGTAGGTTCCCGCGCAGTGACTCGGTGACTTCAAAGTGCCTTCTTCCATGGCACCCGATGATCCCTCAGGATGCAGATGGTTACAAGAGGGAACCGACCCCCGGATCGGTAACCGGCCCTGCTGACCAGAACCCCAACCTCCCCTGCCCTGGAGACAGTTGTGTCCATCCGCGCCTGGAGTCTGCTCCTCGTCCTCTGCGGGACGATCTTCCTCGAAGGCATCGACGTCGCCATGCTTGCCGTCGCCGTCCCCACCGTCCGCGCCGACCTCGACCTCACCACCGGCACCGCCGCCTGGGTCATGTCCGCGTACGTCCTCGGCTACGCCGGCTTCACCCTCCTCGGCGGCCGCGCCGCCGACCTCCTCGGGCGGCGCCGGATGTTCCTCGGCTGGCTCACCGTCTTCCTGCTCTTCTCCGGCCTCGGCGGCCTCGCCGACGAGGGCTGGACCCTGATCCTGGCCCGCTTCGTGACCGGCGTCGCCGCCGCCTTCATGACCCCGGCCGCCCTGTCGATCATCACCACCTCGTACGCCGAGGGCCCGCAGCGCAACCAGGCGCTCCTGGTCTTCGCCGGCACCGCCGCCGGCGGCTTCTCGCTCGGGCTCGTCATCGGCGGGCTGCTCACCCAGCTCGGCTGGCGCTGGGTCTTCTTCGCCCCGGTCCTGCTGGCCGCCGCGATCCTGGCCGCCGCGCTCCGGCTCATCCCGAAGGAGCCCCGCCCGGCCCGGACGAAGGGCGGCTTCGACCTCGGTGGGGCGCTGACCGCCGCCGGCGCGATGCTCCTCCTCGCGTACGGCATCGTGCGCCTGGAGCACGGGTTCGCCGGGTGGCAGGTGACCGTCGCCGCCGTCGCCGCCGGACTCCTTCTCGCCGGCGTCTTCGTCGCCGTCGAGCGCCGGGCCACCACCCCGCTCGTCCGTCTCGGCATCCTCCGCAAGGCCTCGCTGATCCGCGCCGACCTGGGCGCCCTGCTCTTCGTCGGCTCCTTCTTCGGCTTCCAGTTCATGGCCACGCTCTACCTCCAGGAGCTGCGCGGCTGGTCGTCGCTCCAGACGGCGCTCGCCCTCCTGGTGATGGGCGTCGACGCGGTCCTCGCGCCGACGCTGACCCCGCGCCTGGTGGCCCGGTTCGGCAACGCCAAGGTGATCCTCGGTGGCTTCGTCCTCGCCGTCGGCTCGTACGCGCTGTTCCTGCCGGTCGGCCCGGACTGGTCGTACGCGGCGATGTTCCCGACCCTGCTCCTGACCGGGCTCGCCTTCGCCCTGGCGTACGGGCCGCTCACCATCGCCGGTACGGAGGGGATCGCGGAGGAGGAGCAGGGGCTCGCGAGCGGGCTTCTCACCACGGCGACCCAGTTCGGTTCGGCGGTCGGCATCGCGGCGGTGACGGCGGTGTACGGCATCGCCGGCGGCGGTCTCGACGGCTTCCGGGCGGCGCTCGTCGTCCCGCTGGCGATGGTCGCGCTCGGCGCGGTGATCACGGCGACGGGGGTACGGGAGCGCGGGCGGACCGGACCCGAGGAGGTCCCGGCGGGCGTCTCCACGGGTGCCCCCGCAGGCCTCCCGGAGGTCCCGGACGCTGCGACCAAAGTCACGGCCTGAGTGCCCCCGTACGCACCTAATGTGGAGGGATGAACGATTCGCCCGGCTGCCCGCTGATCGATGTCGCCGCCACGTACATGCCCCGGCTCTCGGAGATGACCTCCGAGCCGGGGCTTGCGGCTGCCGTCGACCAGCACGCCGCCGCCGTGCGTGATGCCCTGATCCCCGTCCAGCGGGGGTCGCGGGGCCGGAGCGTCCGGCGCGAGGAGCTCGCCGACTACGTCCTCGGGTTCACCGACTGGCTGACCGAGGTCGACTGGACCGCGCCCGTCGGCCACGACTTCGCGACCCTGCGCCTGACGGCGGTCTGCTGGCTGATCCGGGAGCACGACCTGCTGGACGCGTGACCGCCCGGGGTGCCTGACGGCAGGTGCCCGGCAGCACGTGCCGACGTCAGGTGCCCGATGCCACGTGTCCGGCGTCGGGTGCCCGACGTCAGGGGCCCGGTGTCACGCGCCCGGCGTCAGAGGGCCTGCCGGGCCGGAGCCGGAGTCGGCTCCGTTCCCGCTCCCGTCTGCGTCGCGGGTTCCGCCGCAGCCGCCTCGGCCGTTGCCTTCGCCGCCTCCATCGCCGCTCTGCTCCGGCGGGCCGTGCGCAGGGCGTCCCAGGTGAGGATCGTCAGCGCCAGCCACACGAGGGAGAAGCCCGCCCAGCGCTCCGGCGGCATCTCCTCGTGGAAGTAGAGGACCCCGAGCAGGAACTGGAGGGTCGGCGCCAGGTACTGGAGGAGGCCGAGCGTCGACAGCGGTACGCGGATCGCCGCCGCCCCGAAGCAGACGAGCGGCACCGCCGTGACGATGCCGGTGGCGGCGAGCAGGGCCGTATGGCCCGCGCCGTGGGAGCCGAAGGCGAGGTCGCCCTGGGTGCCGAGCCAGACGAGATAGCCGAGGGCCGGCAGGAACTGGATCGCGGTCTCGGCGGCGAGCGACTCCAGGCCGCCGAGGTTGACCTTCTTCTTCACCAGGCCGTAGACGGCGAAGGTGAAGGCCAGGACCAGGGAGATCCAGGGCGGCTGCCCGTATCCGATGGCCAGGACGAGGACCGCGGCGAAGCCGACGCCGACCGCCGCCCACTGTGCCGGGCGCAGTCGTTCCTGGAGGACGAGGACACCGAGGGCGATGGTGACGAGCGGGTTGATGAAGTAGCCCAGGGACGCCTCGACGACGTGCCCGGTGTTGACGGACCAGATGTAGAGGGCCCAGTTGATCGTGATGACGGCGGCGGCGACGGTGATCAGGCCGAGCTTGCGCGGGCTGCGGACGAGCTCGCGCATCCAGCCCCAGCGGCGCACCGCGAGCAGGGCGACGCCGACGAAGACCAGGGACCAGACCATCCGGTGGGCGAGGATCTCGACGGACCCGGCGGGCTTGAGGAGGGGCCAGAAGAGCGGGACCAGACCCCACATGCCGTAGGCGCCGATCCCGTAGAGCAATCCTGCTCGTTCCTCGTTATCCGTCTTCACCGGACCTCCCGCCCTGTGCCGCGCTGTCCTGTCGAAGGTAGCGCCGCACGGGGCGGGTTGTCATGTCCGTACCGCTATACGGTCATGACCATGCGGGGGAGGTGGTCAGGAACCGTTCAGGGCTTCCTTGATCGTCACCGCGATAGGGGTGGTCGGGCGGCCGATCAGCCGGGTCAGGTCGCCGGTCTGCAGGGCGAGCGCGCCGTGTTCGACGGCCCGGTCGACGTCGACCAGGATCTCGGCGAAGAACTGCGGGACCCCGGCGCCGGTGAGGATCGCGAGGTGCGCCTCGGCCGGCACGTTGCTGTACGTGATCTCCTGGCCGGTCTGGGCGGCGACCTCGGCCGCGTACTCGGCGAGGGACCAGGCGGTGTCGCCGCTCAGCTCGTACGCCTTGTTCAGGTGCTCCTCGGCGGGTCCGGCCAGCACGGCGGCCGCGGCGGCGGCGTAGTCGGCTCGGGCTGCGGAGGCGATCCGGCCCTCGCCCGCGTTGGAGACGACGGCGCCGTGAGCCAGGACCGGGGCGAGGTTCGCGGTGTAGTTCTCGGTGTACCAGCCGTTGCGCAGGAAGGTGTACGGCAGGCCGGAGTCGAGGATCAGCCGCTCGGTCTCCTTGTGCTCCGCGGCCAGGTCGAAGTCGGCCTCGTCCCCGCCGAGGACGCCGGTGTACGCGAGCTGGGCCACGCCGGCGGCCTTGGCCGCGTCGATCACGGCGGCGTGCTGGGCGACGCGCTGCCCGACCTCGCTGCCCGAGATGAGCAGCACCCGGTCGCCGGCCTCGAAGGCGCCCGCGAGGGTCTCGGGCTTGCTGTAGTCGGCGATCCGCAGCTCGACGCCGCGCTCGGCGAGGTCGGCCGCCTTCTCCTTGTCGCGGACGACGGCGGCGACGGACTCGGCGGGCACCCGGTTCAGCAGCTCGTCGACGACGAGGCGGCCAAGCTGTCCGGTGGCTCCGGTGACGACGATGCTCATGGTGCTTCCTTCTTCCCGTGGGGTGCGGTGGGCGATGCACTCACCGTACGTCGGGCGCTAACCAATCGAAAGTACCCACTTTGAAGTAAGGTACTGGTATGGGAGTAAGTCCACAGGTCAAGAAGCCCGACGTGAACCAGCCGATGTGCCCCTCGCGCCTCGTCCTGGAGCACGTCACCAGCCGCTGGGGCGTCCTGGTCCTGGCCGCCCTCCTGGAGCGCTCGTACCGCTTCAGCGAGCTGCGCCGGCAGATCGGCGGCGTCAGCGAGAAGATGCTCGCCCAGACCCTCCAGACCCTGGAGCGCGACGGCTTCGTCCACCGCGACGCCAAGCCCGTCATCCCGCCCCGCGTCGACTACACCCTCACCGAACTCGGCATCGGCGCCGCCCGCCAGGTCTGGGAGCTGGCCCGCTGGTCCGAGGGGCAGGTCGCCGCCGTGGAGGGGGCCCGCGAGCGGTACGACGAGGCCCGTCGCGAGAGTGCTACCGCTTCGTCTCAATGATGTTGTAACCAGGGCGAGTTGGCCCTCCCGGGTCGTACGATCTGTTCACTGTTCGGGGAAACCGTGAAGGACCGTGGGGGAACTGTGGCGTACGGGGACCGAAGACTGTGGCATGCCTGCTGCGCCGTCCTGGCGGGCAGCCTGATCGCGACCGGCTGCACCAGCGCGGGCGACGGGAAGAAACCCGACGGCAAGGGGACCACGAGCACCACACCCGCACCGACCGGGACGCCGACCAACGCCCCGACGGCAGTCCCGACCGCCCTCGACTTCACCCCGGACCCCAAGCGCGCGCCGAAGACCGAGGCCGAGGCCAGGCGCCTCGCCCTCGCCGTCGTCGCCGGGCCCGATGCCTGGGCCCCGGGCTACGTCAAGCGCACCCCGTACCTGAGCGACCCGGACTACTGGCCCGTCCTCGGTGCCAACTGTTCCTGGGAGACGGGCACCCGGCCGGCGACCGCGCTCGCCAGCGTCACTGCCTACAGCGAGATCCCGGCAGCCGGCGGCAAGGGCGTCCTACGGGTCGCAGCCACCGTCACGATCCACCGCACCGAGTCGGACGCCGACTGGGAGATGGCCGAAACCCTGGAGGAGGCACTTCGCTGCCCCGACCAGAAGCTTCGCGACGGCGAACGCATCACCGGGCTCATGTCGCTCGGCAACCCCTTCGGCGTCGGCGGCAACGTCAACGCCTCCGACGCCCTCCGTGAAGGCGGCTTCTACCTCAACGACGCCGTGAAGGGGAAGCAGCCGTACAGCTGGTACCAGTCCCGGATCGGTCAGGTCACCGTCGCCACCGTCGTCAAGGGTGCGCCCGGGTACACCGAGATGAGCGACGGCATGACCATCGGCACGAGCCAAGCGCAGATCCAGGCCCTCGTCACGATGCTCGAACGCGCCCAGGACGAGCTGGAGGTCCAGTCGTGAGCCCCACCGCCCCGCAGCCCCGACCCGAGCGGCCTGAGCCCGGCGCCCTCCAGCCGCTGCTGCCCTCCGACCCGTCGACGATCGCCGGCTACCGGCTCCTCGGCCGCCTCGGCGCCGGCGGCATGGGCGTCGTCTACCTCGGCCGTACCGCCGCCGGCGAACTCGCCGCCGTCAAGGTCACCCACGCCGACCAGGCCGACCAGCCCGACTTCCGGGCACGCTTCCGCCGCGAGGTCGAGGCCGCCCGCCGGGTCTCCAGCCCCTGGGCCGTGCCCGTCACCGGCGCCGATCCGGACGCCCCCGAGCCGTGGATGGCCACGGCGTTCGTCCCCGGCCCCTCCCTCGGCGAGGCCGTCACCGCGCACGGCCCGCTGCCCGAGCGGAGCGTCCGCCTCCTCGGCTGGGCCGTCGCCCGCGCCCTCGCCGCCGTCCACGCGGCCGGGCTCGTCCACCGGGACGTCAAGCCCGGCAACGTCCTCCTCGCCGTCGACGGCCCCCGGCTCATCGACTTCGGCATCGCCCGCGCCACCGGGGAGACCGCCCTCACCGCCACCGACATGGTCGTCGGCACCCCCGGCTTCCTCGCCCCCGAGCAGGCCGAGGCCCGCACCGACGCCATCGGCCCGCCCGCCGACGTCTTCGCCCTCGGCTGCCTCCTCGCGTACGCGGCGACCGGCCGCCCGCCCTTCGGCACCGGCGCCGTGGACGCCCTGATGTACCGGACCGTCCACGACGAGCCCGACCTCACCGGCGTCCCCGAAGGGCTGCTCGACCTCGTCCGGGCCTGCCTCGCCAAGGACCCGGCCGCCCGGCCCACGGCGGCCGAGATCGGCGTCCGGCTCGTCGAGGACAGCCCGGGCAACGGCGCCGACTGGCTGCCCGCCCCGGTCGTCCGGACCATCGCCGAACGCTCCGCCCGGATGCTCGCCCTCCCCGAGATCGACGCCACCGAGGCCGGTGGGACCACCGCCCCGGCCGCCCCGGAGAAGAGCAGACGAGGCTTCCTGCTGCTCGCCTCCGGCGCCGCCGCGCTGGCCGTCGGCGGCGGTGCGGCCGCCGTCTGGGCGGGGCTCGACGACGACAAGGACGACGCCAAGGGCGGCGGCAGGAAGGCAGCCCCGCCCCGCACCCGCTGGACGATCGGCGTCCTCGCCGACCTCTCAGGACCCGCCAAGGAGATCGGCCGCGCCCAGGAGCGCGGCGCACGGCTGGCCGTCGAGCAGTTCAACGCCCGCAAGGACAAGCCCTTCACGCTCGACCTCAAGGTCGTCGACGAACGGGGCGACGCCTCCCGGCCCCTGGAATCCGCCAAGGCCCTCACGACCGACCCCGGGGTCCTCGCCGTCCTCGGCCCCACCGCCGACGCCGTCGGACAGGCAGTCCTGCCCGCCTTCGAGGAGGCCGGGATCCCCCTGATCACGGTCTCGGCCGGATACAACCTGCTCACCCTGCGCACCGGCGTCGCGCGGAACGAGACGTTCCTGCGGGCCATCCCGAACCACATCAGCGCGGGCACCCACCTCTCCTTCGCCGTCACGCTGCTGCCGCAGATCCGCCGCCCCGGGGTCCTGGAGGACCGGACAGAGGACCACTACAGCTGGCAGGTCACCGGCGGTGTGCGCTTCGGCTTCGGCCAGGCCGGCATCGCCCCGCACTTCCGGGTCGTCCCCGGACACGCCGACGCCGCCGCGTACCGTCGCGTGCTCGGCGAGATGATCGACGCCGGCATGGACGCGTACGTCCACTGCGGAGTCACCGAGACCGCCGTCCACGCCGCCCGGGCGCTCATCGAACTCGGCTTCACCGGACCGAGGTTCACCGGTCAGGCCGTCTTCGGCCAGGAGTTCCTCAAGCAGGCCGGGGCCGCCGCCGAGGGCTGGTTCGTGTGCGCGCCCGTCGCCGACCCCACCGCGCAGAAGACGGCCGCCGCCTTCACCGCCGCCCACCGCAAGCGGTTCGGGACGGGCCCCGCGTACTACGCGGGCGAGTCGTACGACGTGGTCACCATGACGATCAAGCAGCTCACGGCCCAGGCGAAGGCGGGCAGCAAGCCCGCCCGCAAGGGCCTGTGGGCCGCGCTGCGCAAGCAGAAGTACACCGGCGTGATGGGCGGCTACCACTTCAACGAGTTCGGCGACCTGGGGCTCGGCGGCACCTTCGTCTTCGCGGTGCAGAACGGCGCGTACAAGCCGATCGGATCCGCCCCCCTGCTGCCGAACAAGCCCGCGAAGAACGACAAGAAGGCCTGACCCGTGCAGCCGCTCCGCAAGGCCGATCCGTCGGCCATCGCCGGGTACCGGATCCTCGGCCGCCTCGGCGCCGGCGGCATGGGCGTGGTCTACCTCGCCCGCTCCGGCGGCGGGGCGCTCGCCGCCCTCAAGCTGATCCGCGCCGAGCACGCCGCCGATCCGGGCTTCCGGGAGCGGTTCCGCCGCGAGGCCCGGGCCGCCGAGCGGATCACCGGCCGCTGGGTCGTCCGGGTCCTCGGGTCCGACCCGGAGGCCCGGGAGCCGTGGCTGGCCACCGAGTACGTGCCCGGGCCCTCGCTCGCCGAGGCCGTCGCCCTGCACGGCGCCCTGCCCGGGCCGACGGTCCGGGCCCTGGGCGCCCGGCTCGCGTCCGCGCTCGCCGACATGCACGACGCCGGGCTCGTCCACCGGGACGTCAAGCCGGGCAACGTCCTCCTCGCCCTCGACGGGCCGAGGCTCATCGACTTCGGCATCGCCCGGTCCGCCGGGGCGACCGCGCTGACCGCCACGGACGCGATGATCGGCACCCCCGGCTTCCTCGCCCCGGAACAGGCCCGGGTGGCGGGGTCCGGAGAGGTCGGGCCGGCCAGTGACGTCTTCTCGCTGGGCTGCGTCCTCGCGTACACGCTGACCGGTGAGCGGCCCTTCGGTACGGGTGGGGTGGCCGCCGTCGTCTACCGCACCGTCCACAAGGAACCCGAGCTCGTCGGCGTACCGGCCGCACTCCTCCCGCTGGTCGCCGCCTGCCTCGCCAAGGACCCGGCGGACCGGCCCACGGCCGCCGAGGTACGGGCGGCCCTGGGGGACGCCGAGGGGCCGGCGGGGGACTGGCTGCCGCCCGGCCTGCCCGCGCTCATCGCCGAGCGCTCGTCACGGGTCCTGGACCTGCCCGTCGCCGAGCCGACGATGCTGGTGAACCCCGAGCAGCCCCCGGGGATCTCGCGGCGACGCGTTCTCATGGCGGGCTCGGCCGCCGCCGTGGCGGGGGCCGGCGGCCTGACCGCCTGGCTGCTGAGCCGGACACCGGGCGGGACGGGTACCGGCGTCACCGGCGCCCCGCTCGCCACGTACACGATCGGCGTCCTCACCGACCTGAGCGGCCCCACCAGGACCGACGGCCGGGGGCAGGAGCGCGGCATCCGGCTGGCCGTGGAGGAGTTCAACGCCCGCGCCGACCGGCCCTTCGAGGTGCGTCTCCGGGTCGAGGACGACGGGGGGAAGCCGGCGCGCGCCGAGGCGGCCGCCCGGGCTCTGCTCAAGGATCCTCGCCTGGTGGGCGTCCTCGGGCCGACGGCCACGGCGACCGCCATCGCCGCGGGAGACGCACTCGCCGCCGCCGGGATGCCGTTGGCGAGTGTCATGGCCGACGTCCAAGCCGGTCAGATCAAGGGCCAGGAGACCACGCTCACCTACTTCCAGCCGCGGACCCTCGAGGACATGATGATCGTCCCCTTCGGCCGCTACCTCTCCGAGCGCGGGGCCGTCAGGACCGCCGTCGTGGAGGACAGGGCCGCCGGCCGGTACAGCTGGTTGGCGGTCAAGAACCTGAAGGACTACCCGCCGTCGCCGGACAAGGGCGGGGTGGTCACGTCGCACGCCGTGGAGGCCGACAGCGAGGACTTCGGCCCCGCCGTACGGGCAGCCCTGGCGACCGACCCGCAGGGCGTGATGTTCGCGGGGGTGTCGCCGCGCCGGGCCGCGCTGTGCGCCAGGGCCCTGCGCGACCAGGGATACCGGGGGCCCTGCGGCAGCGTCGAGTTCGCGCTTCAGCCGGAGTTCCTCGCCGTGGCCGGCCCGGCCGCCGAAGGCTGGTTCTTCGGTACGGGATATGTCGATCCCGACGGGCTTCCGGCGGCCCGGCGGTTCACCGCCGCGTACCGGAAGCGCTGGCGACTCGCCGGTACGACTCCCGTCGAGCGATTCGCGACGGAGGCGTACGAACTCACCAACTGGGCCCTCCAGGCTTTGCGCACGGCGGTCTCGGACAACGTCGAGTCGCTGGCCACGGGTGTGCGGAACAATCTCCAGCGGAGCCCGTACGCAGGGTTCGCCAAGACGTACACGGTCTTCACGGACAAGAACAGGCCCACCGCCCTCGCGGGCCTCTTCCTCTGGCAGGTGAAGGGCGGAGTGCCGCGATTCCTCGGGAAGTTCGACGAGGCGGCGGCGAAGGGCACGTGAGGTGATCGGGGGTACGCGAAGGGGCCCGGTCCGTACGCACGGACCGGGCCCCTTCGCGAACGCAGGAGCTACCCCACGACCGTCCACGTGTCGTTCCCCGTCAGCAGCTGCCCCAGGTCGCCCTTGCCGTGCTGCTCCACCGCCGTCTCCAGCTGGTCCGCCATCAGCGTGTCGTACACCGGCCGTTCCACCGACCGGAACACCCCGATGGGGGTCTGGTGGAGGGTGTCCGGGTCCGCGAGCCGGGAGAGCGCGAAGGCCGTGGTGGGGGTGGTGGCGTGGGCGTCGTGGATCAGGATCCGCGACTCGTTCTCGGGGGTGACCGTGACGACCTGGAGGTCGCCGGTCGCCTGGTCGCGGATGACACCCTTCTCGTTCTCGGCGCCGAAGCGGATCGGCTGCCCGTGTTCGAGGCGGATGACCGCTTCCTTGGCCTGGTCCTTGTCCTTGAGGACCTCGAAGGCGCCGTCGTTGAAGATGTTGCAGTTCTGGTAGATCTCGACGAGTGCCGTGCCGTTGTGGTCGGCGGCCTGCCGCAGTACCTCGGTGAGGTGTTTGCGGTCGGAGTCGACCGTGCGGGCCACGAAGGAGGCCTCGGCGCCGAGGGCGAGCGACACCGGGTTGAAGGGCGCGTCGAGCGAGCCCATCGGCGTCGACTTGGTGATCTTGCCGACCTCGGAGGTGGGCGAGTACTGGCCCTTGGTCAGCCCGTAGATCCGGTTGTTGAAGAGCAGGATCTTGAGGTTGACGTTGCGCCGGAGGGCGTGGATGAGGTGGTTGCCGCCGATGGAGAGCGCGTCGCCGTCGCCCGTGACGACCCAGACGGACAGGTCGCGGCGGGAGGTGGCGAGGCCGGTGGCGATGGCCGGGGCGCGGCCGTGGATCGAGTGCATCCCGTAGGTGTTCATGTAGTACGGGAAGCGGGAGGAGCAGCCGATGCCGGAGACGAAGACGATGTTCTCCTTCGCCAGGCCCAGCTCGGGCATGAAGCCCTGGACGGCGGCGAGGACCGCGTAATCACCGCAGCCGGGGCACCACCGCACCTCCTGGTCGGACTTGAAGTCCTTCATGGACTGCTGGGCCTCGGCCCGGGGGACCAGGTGGAGGAGGGGCTCACTCATCGATGGCCTCCTTGAGAGCGGCGGCGAGCTGCTCGGCCTTGAACGGCATGCCGTTGACCTGGGTGTGGCTGCGGGCGTCGACCAGGTACTTCGCCCGGACGAGGGTGGCGAGCTGTCCGAGGTTCATCTCGGGGACGACGACCTTCTCGTACTGCTTCAGGACCTCGCCGAGGTTCTTCGGGAAGGGGTTGAGGTGCCGCAGATGGGCCTGGGCGATGGGCAGTCCGGCAGCCCTGAGGCGGCGGACGGCCGCCGTGATCGGCCCGTAGGTGGAACCCCAGCCGAGGACCAGGGTCCGCGCGCCGTCCGGGTCGTCGACCTCGATGTCGGGGACGTCGATGCCGTCGATCTTGGCCTGCCGGGTGCGGACCATGAACTCGTGGTTGGCGGGGTCGTACGAGATGTTCCCGGTGCCGTCCTGCTTCTCGATGCCGCCGATGCGGTGTTCGAGACCGGGGGTGCCGGGCACGGCCCAGGGGCGGGCGAGGGTCTCCGGGTCGCGCTTGTACGGCCAGAAGACCTCGGTGCCGTCGGCCAGCTCGTGGTTGGGGCCGGTGGCGAACTGCGTCCGTAGGTCCGGGAGTTCCCCGACGTCCGGGATGCGCCAGGGCTCGGAGCCGTTGGCGAGGTAGCCGTCGGAGAGCAGGAAGACCGGCGTGCGGTACGTGAGGGCGATCCGGGCCGCCTCGATCGCCGCGTCGAAGCAGTCGGCGGGCGTCTTCGGGGCGACGATCGGGACCGGGGCCTCGCCGTTGCGCCCGTACATGGCCTGGAGGAGGTCGGCCTGCTCGGTCTTGGTGGGCAGACCGGTGGACGGGCCGCCGCGCTGGATGTCGACGATGAGCAGCGGCAGCTCCAGGGAGACCGCGAGGCCGATCGTCTCCGACTTGAGGGCCACACCGGGGCCTGACGTGGTCGTCACGCCGAGAGCACCGCCGAAGGCGGCCCCGAGGGCGGCGCCGATGCCGGCGATCTCGTCCTCGGCCTGGAAGGTCCGCACACCGAAGTTCTTGTGCTTGCTGAGCTCGTGGAGGATGTCCGAGGCCGGGGTGATGGGGTACGAGCCCAGGTACAGCGGCAGGTCCGCCTGGCGGGAGGCGGCGACGAGGCCGTACGAGAGGGCGAGGTTCCCCGAGATGTTCCGGTAGGTGCCGGTGGGGAAGGCCCGGGTCGCGGGGGCGACCTCGTACGAGACGGCGAAGTCCTCGGTGGTCTCGCCGAAGTTCCAGCCGGCCCGGAAGGCGGTGACGTTGGCCTCGGCGATCTGCGGCTTCTTCGCGAACTTCTGCCGCAGGAAGGTCTCGGTGCCCTCGGTCGGCCGGTGGTACATCCAGGAGAGCAGCCCGAGCGCGAACATGTTCTTGGAACGCTCGGCCTCCTTCCTGGACAGGCCGAACTCCTTGAGCGCCTCGACGGTCAGCGTGGTCAGCGGCACCGGGTGGACCCGGTAGCCGTCCAGCGAACCGTCTTCGAGGGGCGAGGTCGCGTAGCCGACCTTGGCCATGGCGCGCTTGGCGAATTCGTCGGTGTTGACGATGATCTCGCCACCGCGCGGCACGTCCCCGATGTTGGCCTTGAGGGCGGCGGGGTTCATCGCGACCAGCACGTTCGGGGCGTCGCCCGGGGTCAGGATGTCGTGGTCGGCGAAGTGGAGCTGGAAGGACGAGACGCCCGGCAGGGTTCCGGCGGGTGCCCGGATCTCGGCCGGGAAGTTCGGCAGCGTGGAGAGGTCGTTCCCGAAGGACGCCGTCTCCGAGGTGAAGCGGTCACCTGTCAGCTGCATACCGTCACCGGAGTCACCCGCGAAGCGGATGATCACCCGATCGAGACGGCGTACTTCCTTCTCGGTGCCGTGGTGCGGCTTCGCCGGGGCGCTGCGCTGCTCCCCGAGCAGGGCCTCACCGGCCTCGCTACTGACCTGGCTGGTCACTGAACTGGACCTCCCTCGCGGCAAGGGGACTCTCCGCCGGAGGCGGGAGAAGGCTCGGGATGCGGTCGGCCGATCACCGTCCGTCCCGAGGCCCACCCTACGACGGCAGGGAGGGCCCTCCCGGGACTTCTCACATCATGGACCTCTTTTTGAGACGCCCTCTTGCCCTGAATCGTCACGTTCTGTCGCCACCCGGAGTGTTCCGGAAAGTCGGATTCCGCCTCATCCTTTGCTTCTGGGCCCCTCGGGCGCAGGTGGGCCGCCCTCCCGGTTTCCGTGTCATCTGACAGAGTGTCAGATGATCAGGATTTCAGATACGTCAACACCGCCAGTACCCGGCGATGATCGCCGTCACTCGGCGAGAGCCCCAGCTTCAGGAAGATATTGCTGATGTGCTTCTCCACCGCGCCGTCACTCACGACCAGCGCCTTCGCGATCGCCGAGTTCGTCCGGCCCTCCGCCATCAGACCCAGGACCTCCCGCTCGCGCGGGGTCAGATTCGCCAGCACGTCCTGCTGACGGCTCCGCCCGAGCAGCTGCTGCACGACCTCCGGGTCCAGCGCCGTACCGCCGGCGGCCACCCGCACCACGGCGTCCACGAACTCCCGGACCTCGGCGACCCGGTCCTTCAGCAGATACCCGACACCCCGACTGGAACCGGCCAGAAGTTCGGTGGCGTACTGCTCCTCCACGTACTGCGACAGGACGAGCACCCCGAGTCCCGGATGCTCCTTCCGCAGCCGCACGGCCGCGCGCACCCCCTCGTCCGTGTGCGTCGGCGGCATCCGCACGTCGGCGACGACGACATCGGGCAACGCGCCCTGGTCGGCGAGCGCGGCCACGGTCTCGACGAGCGCGTCACCGTCCCCCACGCCGGCGACGACGTCATGCCCCAGATCGGTCAGCAGCCGGGTCAACCCCTCTCGCAGGAGCACGGAATCCTCAGCGATGACCACCCGCACGCGCCCGGCCCCTTGATCCACACCCACGCCGAACAGCCCCCATGTCTTGTTGCCGGTTGAGGCCTCCAGCATGGCATTTCCCACCCACAGCACCCCCCGTTGTGCACAATCGAGCATCCCCCGTTGTGCAGAATCGCTTCGTCGGGGTGACTTCCACCCTCCCCGTCGTGGGCACACAGGACAGCGCCCCGAGGCCGAGGGCCTCAGGGCGCCGAGCCCACCGCAGCGGTCACGCTCGCCAGGGCAGCTCCACCGTCACCGTCGTGGGCCCACCCACCGGCGAGTCCACCGCGAGCACCCCGTCCACCGCACCCACCCGCTCCGACAGCGAGGACAGACTCCGCCCCGTCACGACCTCCACGCCACCGACCCCGTCGTCCCTGACCTGCAGCATCAGCCGATTCCCCGTACGCCACACATCCACCCACGCCCGCCGCGCCCGCGCATGCGCCGTGACGTTCCGCAGCAGCTCCGAGACCGTGAAGTACGCGATCCCCTCGATCGCCGCGACCGGCCGCGCCGACAGATCCACGTTCACCGACACCGGAACCGCGCACCGCGAGGCCACGGCCGACAGGGCCGCGTCGAGCCCCCGGTCGGTGAGGACCGCCGGGTGGATGCCCCGCGCCAGATCCCGCAGCTCCTGGAGCGCGAGCTTCACCTCGCCGTGCGCCTCGTCGACCAGCACCGCCGCCGCCTGCGGATCCTCCGCGAGCTTCTCCTTGGCGAGCCCCAGGTCCATGGCGAGCGCGGCGAGCCGCGCCTGCGCCCCGTCGTGCAGATCGCGTTCGATGCGCCGCAGGTCCGCCGCGGCGGTGTCGACGACGACGCCCCGGTCCGACTCCAGCTCGGTGACACGCGAGGCGAGGCGGGACGGGCCGAGGAGCCCGGAGACGAGGAGCCGGTCGACGGCGACGAACCCGCGCAGGAGCCAGGGCCCGGCCATCACGAACAGCAGCCCGACGAGGCTGGTCACGGCGATCTCGAAGGGGGAGTCGAGGTAGAGGTCGTGGGACCCGTCGCCGTACAGCTGGATGCCGTCCTGCCCGAGGTACGCGGGGAAGACCCACTTCCACAGCGGATAGGTGAAGAGGCTCCAGCCCCAGGACCAGAAGGCCACGGTCACGGAGAACGAGAACACCGCCCACGGCATGTGCACGACCGCGTACAGCAGGTGCCGCCAGGAAGCCCCGCTCTTCAACATCGCACCCATCCAGGAGAAGGCCCCGCCGGTCCGCCCCCGCACCGGCTCGGGCGCCCGCACGTCGACATCGAGCAGGGCACGTGCCCGGGCCCGCTCGACGACGCCGAAGCCCCGGCACATGGCGAGGGTGCCGGCGAGGATCGGCACCCCGAGGAAGGTGATGAGCAGCCCGGCGCCGGCCGAGACGAAGGCGATGGAGAGCGCGAACCAGCAGACGCTCAGCGGCAGCCCGATCAGCACGTAGAGGAGCGCACGCCACGTGCGGCCCTCGAACGGCGCGCGGATCGCGGCGGGAAGTCGGTGGGAGGCCATCGCGGGGGTCCTTCTCTGCTCAAGGGCGGGCGGGTCGGGGAGGAGCGGGGCGGTACGTATCCAGGGTTCCGTCCCGGACCCCGCGGGACCATGAGGCGGGTGGGCGTCTGCGGACGGGGGTTTTCCCTACCTCACGCCGCCGGGCGCGACCGCCAGGGCAGTTCCGCCGTCACCGTCGTCGGGCCGCCCTCCGGGGAGTCCAGGACGAGCAGGCCGTCCACCGCCCCGAGTCGTTCCGCCAGCCCCGCGAGCCCTGTGCCGCCGTCGAAGCGGGCCCCGCCCGCCCCGTCGTCCCGGACCTGGAGCAGCAGGCGGTCCTTCGCCCGCCACACGTCCACCGACGCCGACCGGGCACGCGCGTGCTTGGAGACGTTCTGGAGCAGCTCCGACACCGTGAAGTACGCGATGCCCTCGATCGCCTCCGCCGGCCGCTCCGCGAGATCCACGCTCACCTTCACCGGCACCGTGCAGCGCGCCGACACCGACGAGAGCGCGGCGCTCAGCCCCCGGTCGGTGAGGACCGCCGGGTGGATGCCCCGGGCGAGGTCCCGCAGTTCCTGGAGCGCGAGCTTCACCTCGCCGTGCGCCTCGTCGACCATCGCCGCGGCCGTCTCCGGGTCGTCGAGGAGCTTCTCCTTCGCGAGGCCCAGCCCCATCGCGAGGGCGACGAGCCGCGCCTGCGCCCCGTCGTGCAGATCGCGTTCGATGCGCCGCAGGTCCGCGGCGGCGGTGTCGACGACGACTCCCCGGTCCGACTCCAGTTCGGCGATCCGCCGTTCCAGCTCGTCGGAGGGCGAGAGGAGGCCCCGGACCATGCCCCGGTCGGCGTTGGCCATGCCTCGGGACAGGAAGGGCAGTACGGGCCAGAGAACGAGGAGCGAGACGAGCCCGACCGTGAACGTCACGATTCCCCAGGGCAGCCGGATCAGCCCGTACAGCTGCGTCCGCCAGGCCACCGGGTCCTTCAACGTGGTCCACAGCCAGCCGAAGAAGCCTCCGCGCGAGGGCAACGGGGACGGCTCGGCGACCTCGACCCCGAGCAGCGCCCGGGCCCGCGCCCGTTCCGACCGGCCGATGAGGCGCGCGCCGCCGAGCCCGAGGGCGAGCAGCGGGAGCCCGATCACGGTGACGGAGAGGCCGACGCCCAGGAGCACGCTCACGACCGCGTAGACGAAACCGGCCAGCGCGGTGAAGAGATTGGAGAGGAGGAAGACGATCTCCTTCCAGGTCTCCTTCCCGTACGCGGTGCGCTTGGGCGGACGCGGACGCGGGGACGGGGTTGCGGCGGCCTCGGAGGACTCGGTGGCCTCGGAGGACTCGGCGGGATCAAGATCGGCGGTCATGCTCTCCAGCCTGCCGGTCGAGGACCTCGCGACGCCATGGGGGAGGTGGGTGAGCGGCAGGGGGGATATCCCCACCGCGACCGCCTACGCGACTGCTTACGGTCCCTTTAGCAGGGCCTAGACTCGCGTGCGTACAGAGTGACTCATGAGACACCAAGACCGAGGGGCGGACGTGCGGGAACCGACCGTTGTCGCGGCCGACGCAGCGGACGCGGCGGACTACTTCCAGACCTACTCCGTCGTCGGCCTGCTCGCCGTCGTCGGCGTGCTCTTCGTCGCCGTGGCGTTCGGCGCGGGCCGGCTGCTGAGGCCCGTCGTGCCGACGCCCGAGAAGCTCCTCACGTACGAGTGCGGTGTCGACCCCGTGGGGGAGGGCTGGGCCCACACCCAGGTCCGCTACTACGTGTACGCCTTCCTCTACGTCATCTTCGCCGTCGACTCGATCTTCCTCTTCCCCTGGGCGACGGTCTTCGCCGCGCCCGGATACGGCGCCACGACCCTGGTCGAGATGTTCGTCTTCCTCGGCTTCCTGGCCGTGGGGCTGCTCTACGCGTACAAGAAGGGCGTCCTGACATGGACGTAACACCTCCGTCCGCTACACCGACTCCCCTGCCGGCTCCGAAGCTGGGGTCACTCGCCCGCCTGGCCCCCGAGCCGATGAAGGTGGTCCTGAACTGGGGCCGCCGCTACAGCCTGTGGGTCTTCAACTTCGGGCTCGCGTGCTGCGCGATCGAGTTCATCGCCGCGTCGATGGCCCGGCACGACTTCATCCGGCTCGGCGTGATCCCGTTCGCGCCGGGTCCGCGCCAGGCCGACCTGATGATCGTCTCGGGCACGGTGACGGACAAGATGGCACCGGCGGTGAAGCGGCTGTACGAACAGATGCCGGAACCGAAGTACGTCATCTCCTTCGGCGCCTGCTCCAACTGTGGCGGCCCCTACTGGGACTCGTACTCGGTCACCAAGGGCGTCGACCAGATCATCCCGGTCGACGTGTACGTACCGGGCTGCCCGCCGCGCCCCGAGGCGCTGCTCCAGGGCATCCTCAAACTCCAGGAGAAGATCGCGCGGGAGAGCCTGGCCGAGCGGTACGCGAGCACCGCGTCGGTCGCGCAGCTGACGAGTCCCCTGGTCCAGCGGCCGGGAGCCGAAGCATGACCGCCGACGACTCGCGTGACGACTCCCTCCACGGGTCCCTCCACGACCCCCCCTACGACTCGCTCCCCGGCTCCGTGACGGAGATCTTCGGCGAGGAGGCGACGGCGGAGCAGGCGTACGACCTGCTGACGGTCGACGTCCCGCCGGCGTCGTGGATCACGGCGCTCGAAACGGCCCGGGACACGCTCGGGTGCACCTACTTCGACTGGCTGAGCGCGGTCGACGAGCCGGGCACGGGCTTCCGGGTCTGCGCGCACGTGGTGGCGCTGGGGCAGGGGCGGCCGCGCCGCCTCCTGCTCCGCACGACCGTCCCGCACGACGCTCCCGTCCTCCCCACGGCACTGGGGGTGTACGCGGGCGCCGGCTGGCACGAGCGCGAGACCCACGAGATGTTCGGCGTGGACTTCACGGGCCACCCGCACCTGGTGCCGCTGCTCCTCCCGGAGAACTTCGAGGGCCACCCGCTGCGCAAGGACTTCGTCCTGGCGGCCCGGGTCGCGAAGGCGTGGCCGGGCGCGAAGGAACCGGGCGAGTCCCACGAGGGCGGCCCGAAGCGCCGCCAGATGCTTCCCCCGGGCGTCCCGGACCCCAACGAGTGGGGTCCGCTGAAGGGCCAGCTCCCCCCGGCCCCGGCCCGCCCGACCCGAGCAGCGGCAGGCGAGCGCCCGGCCCGCCGAGCCCGCTCGGTGACGGAAGGCTCGGCGACCCGACCGGAACCCCCCACGACGGACCCGACCGCCCCGACCCGCCGCACCCGCACGGCATCGGAGGGCTCGGCAGGCCAGGCGCCCGTGACTCCCGAGCCGGGGCCCGACACCCCGTCCCCGGCCGCCCGCCCACCGCGCCGCACCCGCTCGGCGTCGGACGGCTCGGCGAGCCAGGCGACGACTGCCTCGGAGCCGAGTCCTGAGTCGGACCCGTCGTCCGCTCCGCCCCGCCCGCCGCGCCGCTCGCGCTCGGCGGCCGACGGCTCGGCGAGCCAGGCGGTGCCGGAGTCGTCCGACGCGCCCGAGCCGGGGCCCGACACCCCGCCCGCGGCAGCGCGCCCGCCGCGCCGCTCGCGCTCGGCGGCGGACGGCTCCGCGAGCCGGCCGACCCCGGACGGGCCCGCGCCCGGCGCGGAGGCCGCGCCCCCGCGCACCCGCAGCGCGGACGCCCCCTGGCACCACGCCCGCCCGGCCTTCGACCAGGAGCCGACCACTCCGCCGGAGCCGACCACTCCGCCGGAGCCGGAGCCGACCACTCCGCCGGAGCCGACCACTCCGCCGGAGCCGACCACTCCGCCGGAGCCGGAGCCGGAGCCGGAGCTGGAGCTGGAGCTGGAGCCGGAGGCCGAGGCCGCCGCCGAAGGCCCCGCCGAGTCCGACGACCCGCCCGCCCCGTCCAAGGGCGAACCCACCGACCCCGCCGAACCCATCGACCCCACCACCCCCGCCGGAGGCGATCCCGCGTGAACGACGTACTCGACGTCGCCCTCCGGCTTCTCGTCGTCTTCGCCGTCTTCCTCGTTCTGCCGCTCGTCGTCGGGCAGACCGAGCACAAGGTCATGGCCCATATGCAGGGCCGCCTCGGCCCCATGTACGCCGGTGGCTTCCACGGCTGGGCGCAGCTCGTCGCCGACGGGGTGAAGTTCGCGCAGAAGGAGGACGTGGTCCCCAAGGACGCAGACCGGCGGGTCTTCCAGCTCGCGCCGGCCGTCGCCCTTCTCCCGTACCTCCTCGTGCTCGTCGCGATCCCGATCGGCCCGAGTGAGGGCGCCGTCGGGCAGGTCGTCGACGCGGGCATCTTCTTCGTGCTGGCCGTGATGGGCGTCGGTGTCCTCGGCAGTCTGATGGCCGGCTGGGCGTCCGCGAACAAGTTCTCGCTGCTCGGCGGTCTCCGTACCGCCGCCCAGCTCCTCGCGTACGAGCTCCCCATGCTCCTCGCCGCCGCCTCCGTCGCGATGGCCGCCGGCACCGTCTCCCTCCCCGGCATCCTGAACGCCTTCGAGTGGTGGTGGCTGCCCTGGCAGATCGTCGGCGCGCTCGTGTTCTTCGTGGCGGGTCTCGCGGAGCTCCAGCGGCCCCCGTTCGACATGCCGGTCGCCGACTCGGAGATCATCTTCGGTGCGTACACCGAGTACACCGGCCTCCGTTTCGCACTCTTCCTGCTCGCCGAGTACGCCGGCATCGTCGTCCTGTGCGGCCTCACCACCGTCCTGTTCCTCGGCGGCTGGCACGGCCCCTTCGGCGCGGACGGGCTCGGCTGGGTCTGGACCCTCCTCAAGACCGCGATCCTCGCGTTCGTCGTCATCTGGCTCCGGGTCAGTTACCCCCGGCTCCGCGAGGACCAGCTCCAGAAGCTCGCCTGGACGACCCTCGTCCCGCTCGCGCTCGCGCAGATCGCGCTCACCGGCATCGTGAAGGTGGCGATCCAGTAATGCCCATCCCCGGATCCGGCCTCGCCAAGGGCCTCGCCGTCACGCTCCGCACGATGACGAAGAAGACCGTCACCGCGCAGTACCCCGACGTCCAGCCCGAGCTGCCGCCCCGCACCCGCGGGGTCATCGGGCTGTTCGAGGAGAACTGCACGGTCTGCATGCTCTGCGCCCGTGAGTGCCCCGACTGGTGCATCTACATCGACTCCCACAAGGAGACGGTGCCGGCGGCCGCCCCCGGTGGCCGTGAGCGCAGCCGGAACGTCCTCGACCGCTTCGCCATCGACTTCTCGCTCTGCATGTACTGCGGTATCTGCATCGAGGTGTGCCCCTTCGACGCGCTGTTCTGGTCGCCCGAGTTCGAGTACGCGGAGACCGACATCCACGAGCTGACCCATGAGCGCGACAAGCTCCGCGAGTGGATGTGGACGGTTCCCGAACCGCCCGCGCTCGACCCGCACGCGGAGGAACCGAAGGAGATCGCGGCGGCCCGCAAGGCGGTCGAGAAGGCCGCGGCGGCGGCCCAGGCAGAGGAGGAACAGCAGTGAACCTTGCCGCAGCCACCGCCCACGGCTTCCTCTCGCCCACCGGCGTCGAGATCGCCTTCCTCCTCGTCGGCCTCGTGACCGTCGGCGCCGCCCTCGTCACCGTCACCACCCGTCAGCTCGTCCACGCCGCGCTCTGGCTGGTCGTGGCGCTCGGCGGCCTCGCCGTCGAGTACCTGCTCCTGACGGCCGAGTTCATCGCCTGGGTCCAGGTCCTGATCTACGTGGGTTCCGTCGTCGTCCTCCTCCTCTTCGGGCTCATGCTCACCAAGGCCCCCATCGGCCACTCCCCGGACGCCGACTCACGCAACAAGCCGGCTGCGATCGCCGTCGCGAGCGCAGCCGCGGCCGCGCTCGTCTGGGTCGTCGTCGACGCGTTCCGTACGACGTGGATCGATCTGGACGGAGCCGTGCAGGGCTCCACCAAGGTGTCCGGCGAGACTCTCTTCCGGCACTGGGTGCTGCCGTTCGAGGCGCTGTCCGTGCTCCTCCTGGCCGCCCTGGTCGGCGCCATCGTGCTCTCCCGCAGGAAGAAGGAGGAGCAGCGCTGATGCATCTCGTCTACCCGGCCGTCCTCGCCGCCCTCCTCTTCGCCATCGGCGTGTACGGCGTCCTCGCCCGCCGCAACGCGATCCTGGTCCTGATGTCCGTCGAGCTGATGCTCAACGCCGTCAACCTCAACCTGGTCGCCTTCGACGTCTGGCTCCGCGACACCCTCCACGCCGGCCAGGCCCTCACCCTCTTCACCATCGCCGTCGCCGCCGCGGAGATCGGCATCGGTCTGGCGATCGTCCTGATGGTCCACCGCAACAAGGGCACCTCGGACATCGACCGCCTCCGGGACACGGCGGAGCACCCGGACTCCCCGGGGCACACGCCCTCGGACGGCACCCGTACCGATGACACGCCCACCGGCGAGAAGGCCGAGGCCACCGCGTGACCACCACGACCCTCGCCGTCCTCGTCCCCCTCCTCCCGTTCCTCGGCTCCGTCGCCGGACTCCTGCTCGGCCGCACCGCCCCCGGCTTCGTCCGCCCGCTCGCCGTGCTGCCCACCCTCGCGGCCGCGGTCCTGGCCGTGCTGGTCGCCGTACGCCAGGGCGGCGGCAAGACGATCGAAGCCGCCACCCAGCTCACCCCCACCGGCTCGATCCCCATCGACCTGGCCCTCTACATCGACGGCTTCGCGGCCCTCGTCGCCGTCCTGGTCGGCGTCGTCGCCACCTGTGTGCAGATCTACTCGACCGGCTACCTGCGCGAGGACCCGCGCTACCCCTCGTACGCCGCGCTCGTCTCCCTCTTCACCTCCGCGATGCTGCTCGTCGTCTACTCCGGCGACCTGATGGTGCTCCTGGTCGGCTGGGAGATCATGGGCATCTGCTCGTACTTCCTCGTCGGCCACTACTGGGAGACCCCCGAGGCGCGGGCCGCCTCCCTGAAGGCCTTCCTCGTCACCAAGCTCGGTGACGTCCCCTTCCTCATCGGTCTCTTCGCGCTCGCCACCGACGCGGGCACCTTCGAGATCACGGGCGTTCTCGGCGCCGTCGCGAGCGGCGGCCTCGACCACCCCACCCTGATCGCGCTGCTGCTGCTCGCCGGCGTGGCGGGCAAGTCGGCCCAGTTCCCGCTGCACACCTGGCTCCCGGACGCCATGGCCGGCCCCACCCCCGTCTCCGCGCTCATCCACGCGGCGACGATGGTCGCCGCCGGTATCTACTTCACGGCCCGGCTGCTGCCCGTCTTCGCCGCCTCCGCCGCCGCGATGACGGTGCTCGCCGTGATGGCCGCGATCACGATGGTCGGCTCGGCGCTCGCCGCGCTCGCCCAGGACGACATCAAGCGGGTCCTCGCCTATTCGACGATCGGCCAGCTCGGCTACATGGCCGGTGCCCTCGCCGTCGGCGACCGCGGGGCCGCCGTCTTCCACCTCATCTCGCACGGTGCGTTCAAGGCGCTGCTCTTCCTCGCCGCCGGCACCGTCATCCACGCCGCCGGTACGAACTCGCTGACCGCCATGTCCCGCATGAGCGGCCTCGCGAAGCGCATCCCGGACGCGTACTGGACGATGACCGTCGCCCTGCTCGCGCTCGCCGCGATCCCGCCCTTCGCCGGCTTCTTCTCCAAGGAAGCCGTCCTGGTGGCCGCCGAGCACACCGCGCTCGGGGACCGGACCGTCGCCCCCGCCGGGGCCGGCTGGACCGTCCTCGTCGCGGGCCTGCTGACGGCCCTGCTCACCGCCGCGTACGCACTCCGCCTCTGGCTGCGGACCTTCCGCGGCAGGGGCGCGCAGGCCCCGGACCACGGCCGTCAGCCCCTCGCCATGACGTCCGTCCTGTGGGTGCTCGCGATCCCCTCCCTGGGCTTCGGTCTGACCGTCACGTACCTCGACGACTGGTTCGACGGGAACGCCCTCACCCCGACCGTCACCACGGCCGTCCTCGGCACGGGCCTCGCTGCCGCCGGAGCCGTGATCACGTACGCGGTCTGGCGCACCCTCGCCGTCAGGATCCCGGCGGCGGCGGTCGCCGCCCAGGCGCCCGCCCCCCATGTCGCCCACCCGGACGCCGACGCGGGCCTGGTCGAGGCCGAGGCGCTGCACCTGCCGCACCCCGCCGAGGACCCGGCCGACCCCGGCCGTGCCCTCCTCGGCCCGCTGCACGGCCCCGCCGCAGACGGCTTCCACCTGGACGCCGTCTACCGGACGGCGTTCGTCCGTCCCGTCCTCGCCGCCGCCTCCCTGGTCCGCTTCCTGGACCGCGAGGTCGTCGACACCTACGTCCGCGCCGCGGGCAACTCCGCCAAGGGGCTCGGCTGGCTCGTCCGCCGCGCCCAGACCGGCAACGTGCAGACCTACCTCAGCGCCCTGCTCGCCGGCTCCGTCGTCCTGGCGATCGTCGCCGTCGCCCTCGCCAACGCCGCCGCCGGAGCGTGAGCCGTGATCGATATCAGCGAATCCGTGATGCAGTTCCTTCTGGCGTTGATCGTCGCCGGGCCGCTCCTCGGCGCGGCCGCGGCTCTCCTCCCGGCCCCGCCGGGGCTGAAGGGGACGTCCCCGGACCAGGCCGTGCTCCGCCACGGCGTCACCGTCACCGGTGTGATCCTGCTGGCCGCGATCGTCCTCGGGCTCGGCTTCGACCACGACCAGCCGTCGAGGATGCAGGCCACGACGGACATCAGCTGGATCCCCGCACTCGACGTGCGGATCCACCTCGGTGTCGACGGCATTTCCCTCCCCCTCCTGGTCCTGACCGCGCTCCTGAGCTTCCTCTGCGCGCTGTACAGCTACTTCAAGATGCCGGCCGGCCCTTCCCCCAAGGGCTTCGTCGCGCTGCTGCTCGTCCTGGAGTCCGGCACCCTCGCCACCTTCGCCGTCCTCGACCTCGTCCTGTTCTTCCTGGCCTTCGAGATGGTCCTCATCCCGATGTACTTCCTCATCGCCCGCTGGGGCGGCGAGGGCAGGCAGGCCGCCGCCTGGAAGTTCATCCTCTACACGCTGCTCGGCTCCGTCGTCATGCTGCTCGGCCTGCTCCTCATCGGTGTGAAGGCGGGCACGTTCGACATGGTGGCACTGGCCACTGACAACGGCCGTGGACTGACCACATCGGTGCAGGTCATCGCCGTTCTCGCGATCGGTCTCGGGCTCGCCGTGAAGACCCCGATGTGGCCGCTCCACAGCTGGCTCCCGGACGCCCACACCGCCGCCCCGACGGTCGGCTCGGTCCTCCTCGCCGGCGTGCTGCTCAAGATGGGCACGTACGGGTTCGTCCGGATCCTGCTGCCGATCACCCCCGACGGCATGCGGATCTTCGCCCCCTACCTCGCGGCCTTCGCCGTCGCCGGGATCATCTACGGATCGCTCGCCTGCCTCGCCCTCGTGCGGACCGGCAGCAAGGGCGACCTCAAGCGCCTCATCGCGTACTCCTCCGTCGGCCACATGGGCTTCGTGCTCCTCGGCATCGCCACCATGACCCCCACCGGGGTCAACGGCGCCCTCTTCGCCAACGTCGCCCACGGCCTCGTCACCGGCCTGCTGTTCTTCCTGGTCGGCGCGGTCAAGGACCGATACGGCACCGCCGACCTCGACACCCTCGCGGGCGCCACCGGCGCCGCCCTCTACGGCCGCGCCCCCCGCCTCGGCGCCCTCCTCGCCTTCGCCGCCGTCGCCTCCCTCGGCCTGCCCGGCCTGGCCGGCTTCTGGGGCGAGATGCTGGCCCTGTTCGGCGCCTTCGAGCCCGCCGAGGGCCTCAGCCGCCCCGCCTTCCTCACCTTCATGGCGATCGGCGCCTTCGGCACCCTCCTCACCGCCGCGTACCTCCTCCTCGTCGTCCGCCGCGTCTGCATGGGCGGCCCCCGGCCGGCCGGGGAGACGCCGATCGCCGACGTCCAGGGGTACGAGTTCGCCGCCTGGACCCCGCTCGTCGCCCTCACCGTCCTCGCCGGACTCTGGCCCGCGGTCCTCCTCGGCCTCACGGACCCGGCCGTCCAGAAGCTCCTCGCCGGAGGCACCCAGTGACGTCGTCGCTCGTCCAGTCCGTCGACTGGCTCACGATCGCGCCCCCCACCCTCACGGCCGTGGTCGCCCTCGTCGTGCTCGTCGCCGACCTGTTCGTCCCCGAGGAGCGCAAGCAGCTCCTCGGCTGGACCGCGATCGCCGGCCTCGTCGCCGCGCTCGCGCTCCTCGTCCCGCTGCGGGCCGGTGACCGCTCCACCTTCTGCCTCACGGCGGACACCCAGGTCAGGGCGTGCAGCTACACCGCCGACGACTTCACCCTCGTCATCCAGCTGCTCGTCCTCGGCGGCGCGCTCGTGACGGCGCTGCTCTCGCTCACCGAGACCCGCGAGAAGCTCCCGGCCGGCGAGTTCTGGTTCCTGCTGCTCTCCTCGGCCGCGGGCGCCGCCCTCCTGCCCGCCTCCCGCGACCTCGCGACCCTCGTCGTCGCCCTGGAGGTGGCCTCGCTGCCGGCCTTCGCGCTGGTCGGCCTCAAGCGCGGCGACCGCATGTCCGGCGAGGCGGCGCTCAAGTTCTTCCTGTCCTCCGTGACCGCGACCGCCGTCACCCTGCTCGGCGTCAGTTTCGTGTACGCGGCGACCGGCACCCTCCACCTCACGGAGATCGCCCAGCGACTCGACGACGTCCCCGGGCAGCTGGAGACGCTCGCCGAGGCGGGCGTGGCCCTCACCCTCGTCGGCTTCGCGTTCAAGACGGCCGCCGTCCCCTTCCACTTCTGGGTCCCCGACACCTACGTCGGCGCCCCGCTGCCCGTCGCCGCCTACCTCTCCGTGGTCGGCAAGGCCGTGGGCTTCACCGGGCTCATCCTGGTGACGGTCGTCGCCTTCCCCTCGTACGCGGACGTGTGGGGCCCGGCGCTCGCCGCCCTGGCCGCGCTGACCATGACCGTCGGCAACGTCGCCGCCCTCCGCCAGGTGTCCACGCGCGCGTGGAGCGCGGTCCGGCTGCTCGCCTGGTCCTCCGTCGCCCAGGCCGGCTACCTCCTCGTGCCGATCGCGGCCGCCGCGTACTCCAGCGACGACCAGATCGGCGCCACCGTCGCGTACGCCCTGATGTACGCCGTCGTGAACCTCGGCGCGTTCGCGGTCGTCGCGCTCGTCGCCCGCCGGCACCCCGAGAACCGGATCGCGGACTACCGGGGCCTGTACGCGGCGAGCCCTGCCGCCGCCCTCGCGCTCGCCTTCTTCCTCCTGAATCTGGCCGGTTTGCCCCCGGGTATCATCGGCCTCTTCGCCAAGGTGACCGTCTTCTCGGCGGCCGTCGACGCGGGCCTCGGCTGGCTGGCCGTGATCATGGGCGTCAACGTCGTGATCGGGCTGTACTACTACCTCCGCTGGACGGCACTGCTGTTCCGCACGCCGGAAGGCGCGCGGGAAGCCGCGCTGGAAGGCGCGCCGGAGGGCCGGGTCGCGCACACGGCCCCCGCGTCGATCACCCTGGCGATCGCGCTGACCGCCGCCGCCGGAGTCGTGCTCTCGGGATACCCGCAGATCGCCCTCCGCTTCGCGGCGAACAGCCTGTTCTGACCCCCCCCCACAAACGAAACATCTGGGAGCGAGAAACACCGTGCTGAACGGATTCAAGGACTTCATACTGCGCGGGAACGTCATCTCGATGGCCATCGGTCTGGCCGTCGGAACGGCGTTCACGGCCGTCGTCACGGGCTTCAGCAAGGCCTTCATCACCCCGCTCATCGGTCTCGCGACCGGATCCGTCGGTGACTTCAGCGAGGCGAAGTTCAGCGTCGGCAAGACCGTCTTCCCCTACGGCCTCGCCATCTCGGCCGCCATAGCCTTCGTCATCACCGCCGCGGTCCTCTACTTCCTGATCGTCGCCCCGCTGGCGAAGGTCCAGGAGAGGTTCGCGAAGGAGGAGGCCGCCGACCCCAAGGCCGAGAAGCGCGACTGTCCCCGCTGCTTCACCGAGATCCCGGCCGTCGCCTCCCGCTGTGCCCACTGCACGAGCGAGGTCGAGCCCGTCGCCACCACCCTGGAGAAGCTGAGCGTCCCGGCGGCCCGCTGATCACCTCCCGGCTGATCGCCTCCCGCCGATCACCCGAACGGCCCACAGCGCCCCCGGTGCGGCCGGGGGAACCCGAACCTCCCGCCTGGCGTTGACCAGTACGGAAGGGTCCACTGGACCTGGGGGTCCCTCCCGGACGAAGTCCGGGGGCGGACCACCACGAAGCAAAGGGTTCCCCTGCCGCACCACTTGGAGGGCGTACCGTGCACCGCCGGCACAACGGGCTGAGGACCGCCGTACTCCTCGGAGGGCTCTCCGCCCTCATCATCGTCATCGGCAGCTTCTTCGGACGTACGGGGCTGATCGTCGCGCTGTTCGTGGCGCTCGGCACCAACGCGTACGCGTACTGGAACAGCGACAAGCTGGCGTTGCGGGCCATGCGCGCCCGGCCGGTCAGCGAGTTCGAGGCCCCCGCGCTCTACAAGATGGTGCGGGAGCTGTCCACGCAGGCGCGTCAGCCCATGCCACGGCTCTACATCTCACCGACCCAGGCGCCCAACGCCTTCGCGACCGGCCGCAACCCGCGCAACGCGGCGGTCTGCTGCACCGAGGGCATCCTCGCGATCCTCGACGAGCGCGAGCTGCGCGGGGTCATCGGCCACGAGCTGAGCCATGTCTACAACCGGGACATCCTCATCTCCTCGGTCGCCGGAGCACTCGCCTCCGTGATCATGTTCCTGGTCAACTTCGCCTGGCTGATCCCGGTCGGCCGCTCCAGCGACGACGACGGACCGGGCATCCTCGGTTACCTCCTGGTCCTCATCCTCGGCCCGATCGCCGCCTCGATCATCCAGCTGGCCATCTCCCGCTCCCGCGAGTACGAGGCCGACGCCTCGGGATCCCAGCTCACCGGCGACCCGCTCGCCCTCGCCAGCGCCCTGCGGAAGCTCGACGCGGGCACCAAACAGCTGCCGCTGCCCGCCGAGCCCCGGATCGAGACCGCGAGCCACATGATGATCGCGAACCCGTTCGGGCCCGGAAAGGGCCTGTCCAAGATGTTCTCCACCCATCCGCCGATGGCCGAGCGGATCGCTCGGCTCGAACAGATGGCAGGTCGACGCCCGTGAAGACGATCCTCAACGTCATATGGCTGATCCTCTGCGGATTCTGGATGTTCCTCGGCTACATGCTCGCGGGCGTCCTGCTCTGCATCACGATCATCGGTATCCCCTTCGGACTGGCCGCCTTCCGTATCGGGATCTACGCACTGTGGCCCTTCGGGTACACGGTCGTGGACCGCCGCGACGCGGGCGCGCCCTCCTGCGTGGGCAACGTCCTGTGGCTGATCCTGGCCGGCTGGTGGCTCGCCCTCGGCCACATCACCACCGGCATCGTCCTGTGCATCACGATCATCGGCATCCCGCTCGGCATCGCGAACTTCAAGTTGATCCCGGTGTCGCTGCTGCCGCTCGGCAAGGAGATCGTCCGGACGGACGAGGCGTACGGCGCATACGGCGCGTACGACCGGCAGGGCCACTGAGGGCACCGGTGCACAACCCGAGGTACTGCCTGGTCTCCGGCATGTACGCGGTCGCCGTCTGCCAGGACGTCGACGGCCTGTACGGGGACCCCGCCCCGCCGCCACGTGCCGTCCACGAGCTCCGCGGCTGCGAACCGCGCGGGGACCTGGCCCGGGCCGTCACCCAGGCCGTCGTCGAGGGCTCGGCCCCGTTCGGCAGGCTCCACGTCCAGACCCACGACGGCCTCGCGTGGTTCTTCGAAGAGGTCCGCGTCCTCGGCGCGCGCGGTGACGTCGTCACCGTCGAGTCCTCGGGCCCGCCCCGGCGGGCGTACGGCGGGCACGGCGCCCTCCCCTGCGCCCACCTGGTCCCCGTCGCGCCGGAACCACTCGGGCGGACCCACACCGAGGTCACCTTCCTCGGCTGCTCCCCGCGCGGCGGGCTCCGTGACGCCCTGGCCGCCGGCCAGGTGGAGTTCGAGGCCGTCCGCTACCAGGTCCTCTCCTGGGTCGGGAGCGTGCACCACGAGGCCGAGGCGGGCCGCGTCACCGGCTGGGGCACCTCCGCCCGCCACCACGACCTCGTCGACCTCACCGTGGCCTTCCCCCGGGCGGGCCTGATCCCGCACCAGTCCCGGGAGGTCTGGGACCTGTGGCACCGCGACCGGCCCGCCGAGCCGGGCACCTGGCGGCGGTTCACCGGAGCGGCGCGCGGCGAGTGGCTGAAGCAGGCCGCCCGCCGGTCGTACGGCGCCCCGGAGATCACCCCGGGAGCCACGTACCACCTGCACGGGGCCGACGTCGTCGACGAGGACTCGTTCCTGTGCGCCCTCGGGGAGGCCGTGCACGGCCCCGGCCGCAGCCTCGGCGTGGGGGCGCCCAGGGCGATCGGCGAGCAGCTGGCGGGCACCACCCTCGTCTGGCACCGGGCCGACGTGGCCCGCGCCTGCCTGGGCGTCCTGCCGTACGCCGACCGCCGCCCCGCCACCTTCCAGGAGTTCGTCGACGGCTTCAGGGACGCGGGGGTGCGGCTCGTCCTCGACTGACGGCCCAGGCCACCACCCCGGCGGCGACGACCGCGGACCCGACGAAAACCGACCCGAGCGGCAGCGCGAACGCGAGCGCCGCGCACCCCCCGAGGCCGAGCGCGGCGAGAGGCCGGAGCGCCGGCCCCAGGGTCCAGGCGGAGGCGTTCGCGATGCCGTAGTAGACGAGCACCCCGAAGGACGAGAATCCGATCGCGCCCCGCACGTCCGCCGTCGCCGCCACGACGGCCACCACGGCGCCCACCGCGAGCTCGGCCCGGTGCGGCACCTGGAACCGGGGGTGGACGGCTGCGAGTGCGGTCGGCAGATAGGCGTCCCGGGCCATCGCCAGGGTCGTACGGGACACCCCGAGGATCAGCGAGAGCAGCGAGCCGAGCGCCGCGACGACCGCCCCGACGGCGACGACCGGCACCAGCCAGGCGGCGCCCGCCGCCCGGGCCGTGTCCGTCAGCGGCGCGGGGGAGTCGGCGAGGGCCTCGGGGCCGAGGACGGTGAGCACGCTCACCGTCACGAGCGCGTAGACGGCGAGCGCGATCCCGAGCGCCACGGGCACGGCCCGGGGGATCGTCCGGGCCGGGTCGCGGACCTCCTCGCCGAGCGTGGCGATGCGCGCGTACCCCGCGAATGCGAAGAAGAGCAAACCCGCGGCCTGGAGCACCCCGCCGGTGGTGAGCTCCCCGCCGAGCGAGATCGGCTGCGTCCCACCGGCTCCGAAGCTCACCACGACGACAGCGGCGAGGACCGCGAGGACGAGCCCCACGATCGCCCGCGTGAGCAACGCGGACTTCTGAACTCCCCGGTAGTTGACGGCTGTCAGGGCCACCACGGCGGCCACCGCCACCGCGTGCGCCTGCTCCGGCCACGCGTACGCCCCGACGGTCAGCGCCATCGCCGCGCACGAGGCCGTCTTGCCGACCACGAACGCCCAGCCGGCCAGGTACCCCCAGAACGATCCGAGGCATTCGCGACCGTACACATAGGTGCCGCCCGAACTGGGGTACCGGGCCGCTAGCCGTGCCGAGGCCATGGCATTGCAGTACGCGACGACGGCGGCGATCCCGAGCGCCAGAAGCAGCCCGCCCCCGGACCCGGCGGCCCCCGCGGCGGGCCCGAGCGCGACGAAGATCCCGGCCCCGATCATGGCGCCGAGCCCGATCACGACCGCGTCGAAGACACCGAGGGACCGCCGCAGCTCAGCACTCATACGCCGCAGCCTAGGGGCTGTGTCCTGCTGATCGGTCCGTGCCCCGGAGCCCGGTCTCCCGCAGGGTGATGTTGAGTCGCCCGGTGAGCCCGAGCGCCGGATCGGCCGTCCCCGGATACACCTTCGGCACCCCGTGATGGACCCACCGCGAATCCCCGCCGAACACGAACAGGTCGCCGGAGGCCAGGTCGACGTCCTGGTACGGGCGGCCCCGGCTCTCCTCGTTGCCGAACCTGAACACGCACCGGTCCCCGAGGCTGAGCGACACCACCGGCGCGTCCGAACGCTCCTCGCGGTCCTGGTGCATGCCCATCCGCGCCCCCGGCGCGTAGAAGTTCACGAGCGCGGTGTCGGGAGTGAATCCGCCGTCGTCCCCGTACGCCTCGGCGAGCGCCTCCCGGCCCAGGGCCACCAGCCAACCGGGCAACGGGACACCGACGGAGTCGAGATACCGGTACGGCACCCACTGCCGGCCCAGACACAGCGACCGCACCGACATCACACCCCCGCCGGGCAGCACGGTCTGCCGGTACGGCACCGGCCCGCGCCCCCACTCACGGCAGACGCCCACCAACTCCCGCTGCCGCGCGAACGGGAGCCACGCGGGCACGTGCACGGCGCCGGGCGCGACCGTCGCCCGCTCGCGGGGAAACAGCCCCTCGGTCACACCGGGGCTCCCTCCAGGCCGAGGAGCCGCTCCTTGCGCTCAAGTCCCGCCGCGTACCCGCGCAGACTCCCGTCCGCTCCGATCACCCGGTGACATGGCCGCACCACGAGCAGCGGATTGCGCCCGATCGCGGTCCCCACGGCCCGTACCCCGGCGCCCGCGGAACCGACCCGCCGGGCGATCTCCCCGTACGAGACGGTCGTGCCGTACGGGATCTCCTCCAGGGCCCGCCAGACGCGCCGCTGGAACTCGGTCCCGGCGTCGCCGTCGAGCGGAAGGTCGAACCGGTCGCGCCGCCCGTCGAAGTACTCCCCGAGCTGCCCGGCGACGTCCGCGAAGGCCTCGGGCGCCAGGATCCACCCGTCCTCGACCTCGACGGCACCCTTCTGCCCCGGCAGGGACAGCGAGCGCAACACGGCACGGCCCCCTTCGGCGAGCTGCCCGACCAGCAGCATCTCGCCCAGGGGGCCGTCGACGTACGCGTACACGGTCATGACTGGTTCCTCTCCCCGCACGGGTCTTCCACGTCCAGTGTGCGGGGCCCGCCGAGCCTCGGGCTGGCGGTATTCGGACACGAGCCTCGACCGGGCGGCAGGGTCAGCGGTAGTTCACGAACTGGATCGCGAACTCGAAGTCCTTGCCCTTGAGCAGCGTCTGCACGGCCTGCAGGTCGTCCCGGCTCTTCGAGCTGACCCGCAGCTCGTCACCCTGGACCTGCGCCTTGACGCCCTTGGGGCCCTCGTCGCGGATGGCCTTCGCGACCTTCTTGGCGTTCTCCTGGGAGATGCCCTCGGTGACCGACGCGAAGAGCTTGTACTCCTTGCCGGACAGCTGCGGCTCACCCTCGACGTCCAGCGACTTCAGCGAGATCCCGCGCTTGATCAGCTTGGTCTGGAAGATGTCGAGGATCGCCAGGACGCGCTCCTCGCCGTTCGCCTGCATGAGGATCTTCTCGCCCGACCACGAGATCGAGGCGTTGGTTCCCTTGAAGTCGTAGCGCTGGGAGATCTCCTTCACGGCCTGGTTGAGGGCGTTGTCGACCTCCTGCCGCTCGACCTTGGACACGATGTCGAAACTGGAGTCGGCCATGACTCGTGGCTCCTTGCTCGGATGCTGTGGGGTACGACCCAACCCTAGGGGGTGCACCACGGCCCGAACCGCTGATCAATCCGGTGGCGAACCACCCCCGGGGATCAGGTATTGTTTACGTCGTTGCCACGGAACACCGCCGAAAAGCGGCTCCACGGCAGCAGTCTCATGGCGATGTGCCCGAGTGGCCAATGGGAGCGGACTGTAAATCCGTCGGCTTAGCCTACCCAGGTTCGAATCCTGGCGTCGCCACGCGAAACGGAAGGTCCCCGGTGCTTGCACCGGGGACCTTCCTTCGTTTCTCGGGGGCCGACGGGGCCTCAGTTTCCGGCCACGTCCTTGACCGCGACCGAGAGCGGGGTCGAGCCCGCGACCAGTTCCAGGGTCAGGCCGGCCGTCGCCGGGGTGTCCAGGAGTTCGGCGAGGGTCGCGGCCACGTCGTCGCGGGGGACCGGGCCGCGGCCCGTGCGGGCCTCCAGACGGACCATGCCCGTGCCCGCGTCGTTCGTCAGGCTGCCGGGGCGCAGGATCGTCCAGTCCAGGTCCGCACGGGAGCGGACCTCGTCGTCGGCGGCTCCCTTCGCGCGCAGGTACGCGTCGAAGACGCCGTCACCCGCGTGCGTCGCGTCCGCGCCCATCGACGAGACGACGATGTAGCGGCGTACGCCCGCGCGTTCCGCCGCCTCGGCGAACAGGACGGCCGCCGCGCGGTCCACCGTGTCCTTGCGGTCCGCGCCGCTGCCCGCGCCCGCGCCGGCCGCGAAGACGGCCGCGTCGGCGCCTTGCAGCACGGCGGCGACCATCTCGACCGACGCCGACTCCAGGTCCAGGACGACGGGCTCGGCCCCCGCGTCCCGCAGGTCTCCGGCCTGTTCCGGTTTGCGGATGATTCCCGCGACCTCGTGCCCGCCCGCCGAGAGCAGCCTCTCCAGGCGCAGGGCGATCTGTCCGTGTCCTCCAGCGATGACGATGCGCATACTCACGACCGTACGACGGGACCGGCCGGAGGGCTTCCCGGCTCGGGCGGCCGCTCCGGGCGCGCCTGGCGCGGCAGGTCGAGTGCCGCCGCCGAGTCGCAGTACTCCCGCACCGCGCTCGTCCGGGCCACCACCCGCCCACGGTGCACCACGATCCGGCTGTACGCGAGCGACAGCACGCCCGACAGGCGCTCGCCGCGCACCGCGAGGAGCTCCGCCGGGAAACCGGCCTCCACCCGCACCTCGGGCAGCCCCATCGCCGCCCGCGCCTCCGCGCTCACCGCCCCGTACGCCGCCTCCGGCGGCAGCCCGCCGAGCGAGGCGAGGAGGTACGCCGCCTCCAGCGGATCCCCGCGCCCCACCGGGTTGGCCACGTCCCGCATCGCCCCGCTGCCCGCCGCGACCCGCACCCCGGCCGCCCGCAGCAGCCGTACCGGTGCCGCCCCGCGCCGCTCCGTACCCCCGCAGCCGCCCTGCGGCAGGCACACCACCGTCACGCCGGCCGCCGCGAGTCCGTCCGCCGCCCGCCGCGCCACGTCGGAGGGGAGCCGGCCGAGGCCCGCGCACGGTCCGATCGTCACGCCGGGCCGCAGCCCGCCGGCCATCGCCGCGAGCCGGGCGAGCCGGGCCGGGTCGTCCCCGTCGGTGTGCAGATCGACCGGCACACTGTGCTCGGCCGCGACCTCCAGGACCGCCTCGACGTAGCCGGTCGGGTCCGGGTCGAGGTCCGGGCAGCCGCCGACGACCCCGGCGCCCATCTTCACCGCGTCCCGAAGCATCGCCAGGCCGTCCGCGCCCGCCACCCCGGTGAGCAGCCGGGGCACGGCCACGGTCGTGAGGTCGACGAGGCCGCGCAGCGAACGCCGGGCCTGCAGCACGGCCTCCAGCGGCCCGAGGCCCTGCACGCCGCCGATCCGCACGTGCGCGCGGAGCGCGGTCGCGCCGTGGCCGAGCTGAAGCAGCGCCGCCTCGGTGGCCCGGCGCTGCACCTCCTCGGGGGCGTACGAGACGGGCCCGGGGGAGTCGGCGGAGAGCGCGGTGTCGGAGTGGGCGTGGGGTTCGGCGGCGGCGGGCAGCAGCAGATAGCCGGCGAGGTCCACGCGCGCGCCCACGGCGGTGAGGCTGCCGGCCGTGCCGACCGCCTCGATCCGGCCGCCGACGAGCCGTACGTCGACGGTCCGCCCGTCGGTGAGCCGTGCGTGGGAGAGCAGGAGCGAGGTCGAGTCGGCCGTGGTGGCGGCCCCGTCCTCGGGCGGCTGGGGCTGCTTGCTGTCGGCTGACATCGGGGGCTCCTTCAGGGCTCCTCAGATCAAGATCACGAAGCGTGGGAGCCGAGCCTAGGGGCGCTCGGACCGAGCTTCGAGGAGGAGCGCAATAGTCGTACCGATGAGGCCACGAGTGGCGTACGTGACGCCTGGTGAGGACCGTCGGGCGGGCGCCGCGAAACGGATTTGGGTGATGGGCCGGAGACCGTGTAATGTCTTCCTCGCTCGCCCCAATAGCTCAGTCGGTAGAGCGTCTCCATGGTAAGGAGAAGGTCTACGGTTCGATTCCGTATTGGGGCTCTGGTGAGAAGGACCCGTCTTCGGACGGGATCCGGATCATCAAAGCGGTGTAGCTCAGTCGGTAGAGCAAGCGGCTCATAATCGCTGTGTCACCGGTTCAAGTCCGGTCACCGCTACACACGGTAGCCGATTGTGGGGTCGGTCCTTCGATCGGCTACTCTTTTATGCGTTCATCCGTCCCATCCGTCCAAGGAGCACTCACGTGGCTGCCACCGACGTCCGCCCGAAGATCACGCTGGCCTGCGTGGAGTGCAAGGAGCGGAACTACATCACCAAGAAGAACCGGCGTAACAACCCGGACCGTCTTGAGATGAAGAAGCACTGCCCTCGCTGCAACTCGCACACGGCGCACCGCGAGACGCGCTAATCAGGCTCGTACACGAGGCCGTCCCCACTCGGGGGCGGCCTCGTGTCGTTTGTCGGCAACAAATCCAGGAGGTATCGAGTCCATGGCGCTCGACCAGTCCTTCGTGGGCCGGACCTATCCGCCCACCCCGCCCTACGAGGTCGGCCGCGAGAAGATCCGCGAGTTCGCCGAGGCGATCGGGGACGCGAATCCCGCCTACGTCGACCAGGAAGCGGCCAAGGAACTCGGGCATCCCGATGTGATCGCTCCGCCGACCTTTGTGTTCGCCATCACATTCAAGGCGGCCGGCGCGGTCGTCGAGGACCCCCAGCTGGGCCTCGACTACAGCCGGGTCGTCCACGGCGACCAGAAGTTCGTCTACACCCGGCCCGTGCGTGCCGGGGACCGGCTCTCGGTGACCTCCACCATCGAGGGGATCAAGTCCCTCGCCGGCAACGACGTCCTGGACATTCGCGGAGAGGTCCACGACGCCTCCGGCGAGCACGTCGTGACCGCCTGGACCAAGCTCGTCTCCCGCGCACCCGAGGGGGCCTGACCATGACCGCGAAGATCGCCTACGACGAGGTCGAGGTCGGCACCGAGCTGCCCGCGCAGACCTTCCCCGTGACGCGCGCCACGCTCGTCCGGTACGCCGGCGCCTCCGGTGACTTCAACCCCATCCACTGGAACGAGAAGTTCGCGGTGGGGGTCGGCCTCCCCGATGTCATCGCCCACGGCATGTTCACCATGGCCGAGGCGGTCCGCGTCGTCACCGACTGGGCCGGTGACCCCGCCGCCGTCGTCGAGTACGGCGTCCGCTTCACCAAGCCCGTCGTCGTCCCCAACGACGACCAGGGCGCGGTCATCCAGGTCAGCGCCAAGGTCGCCGCGAAGCTGGACGACCAGCAGGTGCGGGTCGACCTCGTCGCGATGTGCGCCGGCCAGAAGGTCCTGGGCATGTCCCGGGCCGTGGTCAGGCTCGCGTAGCGACACCGGTCGTCAGAAGACCGATCGCCAGGAGAGGGGTGGCCGCGGAAAGCGGTCGCCCCGATCTGCCCTTGACCAAGTTAGTGATTGAGTACTAACTTAGTCGCATGGTCAGAATGAGTGCGGAGGAACGGCGCGAGAGCGTCATCCGTGCGGCGATGAGCGAGTTCAGTCGCGGCGGGTACTACGGCACGTCCACCGAGGCGATCGCCAAGCGCGTCGGCGTCTCGCAGCCGTACCTCTTCCGGCTCTTCCCGGGCAAGAAGGCCATCTTCCTGGCCGCCTCCGAGCGCTGCATCAGTGACACCGTCCGTGTCTTCGAGGAGGCCTCGGAAGGGTTGTCCGGCGAGGAGGCCCTGCATGCCATGGCCAACGCGTACACCCGGATCATCACCGAGGAGCCCGAGCGGCTCCTGATGCAGATGCAGGTGTACGTGACCGTCGCCGCCGCCGAGGCGGCCGGCGAGCACGAGTTCGGCGAGGCCGTGCGGGCCGGCTGGATGGGGCTCTGGGAGACCGTCCACCTTGCGCTCGGTGCGGACACCGACGAGACCACGACCTTCCTGGCGTACGGGATGCTCATCAACGCCCTCGTCGCCATGGGCTTCCCGCCCGAGCATCGGGTCTGGGAGGGGTTCTACCCCTCCGCCCGCGTCCTCGGTCGTCTGGAGAAGTAGCGCCGCCGTCAGCTCTTGTACGTCCCCGCTCGCACGACCCGCTCTTTCATGGGCGCGTAAGTTAGTCATCAATAACTAACCTGAGATCTGAGGGGCAGTAATGAACCAGCCCGCAGCCCGCCGCGGTTCCGTCGCCTGGGCGCTCGTCATCACCAGCGTCGCCGGCTTCATGGCGGCCCTCGACAACCTCGTCGTCACCACCGCCCTCCCCTCGATCCGCGAGGACCTCGGCGGAGCACTGCACGACCTCGAATGGACAGTGAGCGCGTACACCCTCACCTTCGCCGTCCTGCTCATGTTCGGCGCGGCCCTCGGCGACCGCTTCGGCCGCCGCCGTCTCTTCATCGTCGGACTCACCGTCTTCACCGGCGCTTCCGCCGCGGCCGGGCTCGCCCCCGGCATCGACGCCCTGATCGCCGCCCGCGCCGTCCAGGGCGTCGGCGCCGCGATCATGATGCCGCTCACGCTGACCCTGCTCACCGCGGCCGTCCCGGCCGCCAAGCGAGGGATGGCCTTCGGCATCTGGGGCGCCGTCCAGGGACTCGCCGTCGCCTCCGGCCCGCTCATCGGCGGCACGCTCACCGAACACATCTCCTGGCAGTGGATCTTCTGGCTGAACGTCCCGCTCGGCCTCGCCCTGCTGCCGCTCGCCCGGCTGCGCCTGGCCGAGTCGCACGGCACCGGGGCCCGCCTCGACATCGCCGGCACGCTCCTCGCCAGCGGCGGCCTGTTCGGCATCGTCTACGCGCTGATCCGCGGCCCGATCGACGGCTGGACCTCCCTGACCGTCCTCACCGGACTGATCGCCGGCTCCGCGCTCATCGGCGGGTTCATCCACCACGGCATCCACGGCAAGGCGCCGATGCTGCCCATGCGGCTCTTCCGCAACCGCGCCTTCTCCGGGATCAACGCGGCCAGCCTGCTGATGTTCCTCGGCATGTTCGGCTCGATCTTCCTGCTCAGCCAGTACATGCAGGGCGTGCTCGGCTACTCGCCCACCGAGGCCGGGCTGCGGATGCTGCCCTGGACCGGAATGCCGATGATCGTCGCGCCGCTCGCGGGCGCCCTCTCCGACCGGATCGGCGGCCGCCCGGTCGTCGCCGCGGGCCTCGCCCTCCAGGCGATCGGCCTCGCCTGGTTCGCGCTCGTCGTGACCGCCGACGCCTCGTACGCCGTCCAGCTCCCCGCCCTCGTCGTGAGCGGCATCGGCATGGCGCTGTACTTCGCGCCGGCGGCCAACCTCGTGATGTCCAGCGTCCGCCCGTCCGAGCAGGGCATCGCGTCCGGCGCCAACAACGCGCTCCGCGAGGTCGGCGGCGCCCTCGGCGTCGCCGTGATGGCCTCGATCTTCGCCGCCCAGGGCGGGTACGAGTCCGGCCAGAGCTTCGTCGACGGCCTGGAACCCGCACTGTGGGTCGGCGCCGGTGCGGTGGCGCTCGGCGCGGTCGCGGTGCTCTTCGCCCCGTCGCGGCGCCAGGAGGCACGGCGCAAGGCCGAGGCGGAGGCCGCGGCCGAGGCGACGGAGAAGGACCTGATCACCGCGTGACGACGGGGGCGACACCGCGTCGGGTACGGCCCCGCCAGGAGTGGCGGGGCCGTCCGCCTTTCCCGTGGCACAGCCGTCCGCCTTTCTCACGGCGCGGATGAAGGCCCGTACTCTTGAGCGCGTGCAGGAACTCCACGACGCCCCCCTCGCCCCCCTGACCACCTTCCGGCTCGGCGGCCCCGCCGCCCGGCTCGTCACGGCCACGACCGACGACGAGGTGATCGCCGCCGTCCGTGAGGCGGACGCCGCCGGCACCCCGCTGCTGGTCATCGGCGGCGGTTCCAACCTGGTCATCGGCGACAAGGGCTTCGACGGCACCGCCCTGCGCATCGCGACCGAGGGCTTCGCCCTCGACGGGACGCGGCTGGAGCTCGCCGCCGGTGAGGTCTGGACGGACGCCGTCGCCCGGACCGTCGAGGCCGGGCTCGCCGGGATCGAGTGCCTGGCCGGCATCCCCGGCTCGGCAGGCGCGACCCCGATCCAGAACGTCGGCGCGTACGGGCAGGACGTCTCCGCCACCGTGACCGAGGTCGTCGCCTACGACCGGCGCGCCGAGGAGACCGTCACCCTCACCAACGCCGAGTGCGCCTTCTCGTACCGCCACAGCCTCTTCAAGGACCACCCCGAGCGCTATGTGGTGCTCCGGGTCCGCTTCGAGCTGGAGGACGCGGACGGTCTTTCCGCGCCGATCAAGTACTCCGAGACCGCCCGCGCCCTCGGCGTCGGGGCAGGAGACCGGGTGCCGCTCGCGCAGGCCCGCGAAACCGTGCTGCGACTGCGCGCCGGCAAGGGCATGGTCCTGGACCCGGCGGACCACGACACCTGGTCCGCCGGCTCCTTCTTCACCAACCCGATCCTCACGGCGGGGGAGTACGAGACCTTCCTCACGCGTGTGGCCGGGCGGCTCGGCGCGGACGTCACCCCGCCGGCCTTCCCCACGAGCGAGGACGGCGCGGTGAAGACCTCCGCCGCCTGGCTGATCGACAAGGCCGGGTTCACCAAGGGATACGGCTCCGGGCCCGCGCGGATCTCCACCAAGCACACGCTCGCGCTGACCAACCGGGGCGAGGCGAGCGCCGAGGACCTGCTCGCGCTGGCCCGTGAGGTCGTCGCCGGGGTCCACGAGGCCTTCGGGATCACCCTGGTGAACGAGCCCGTCACGGTGGGCGTCGCGCTCTAGTCGGGAAGTCCTCGTCGGGGCGTTCCAGGGCCTGCCCGGCGGACCAGCGCCGGACAGGCTCTAGTACCGGACAGGCTCTAGTACGCGACGCCGACGCCCTGCCTGACCGTGGCCGGGTCGTCGATCATCGCCAGCATCGCGTGGGCCACGTCCGCGCGGGCCAGCGAGCGGCCCCGGGACGGGTTGCCGCCGACGACCGTGCGGTAGTGGCCGGTGCCCTGCTTGTTCGTCAGCCTGGGCGGGCGTACGGAGGTCCAGTCCGCGCTGCTCGCGGCGAGGTCCGACTCCATGACCCGCAGGTCGGCGTAGACGTCCTTCAGGACGTTGCCGATGATCGCGAGGACGGCCTTGTCCAGGACTCCCTGGCCGTCCGGGACCGGGCCGACCGGGGCCGCGCTGACCACGAGCAGCCGGCGGACCTTCTCCGCCTCCATGGCCGTCAGGACCGAGCGGGTCAGCCGGGCGGCCACGCCCGCGTCCGCGCGGCTTCGTGCCCCGAGGCCCGAGAGCACCGCGTCCCGGCCCGCGAGCGCCCCGCGCAGGGCTTCCGGGTCGGAGAGGTCGGCGCGGAGGACCGTGAGCCGTCCGCCGGTGGCCGTGAGCCGCGCCGGATCCCGTACGACCGCCGTCACCTCATGGCCCGCGGCCAGCGCCTGGCCGACGATCTCCTGACCGATGCCACCAGTCGCACCGAAGACGGTGAGCTTCATGTCGCACCCTCCTAGGGGTGGGTAAGTGTTCACTCACCCCTAGGGTGAGTGGATACTCACTCACCCGTCAAGCGTGGATGGAGGGTGCATGGAACAGAAGCCGACCCGGGTACGGATCGTGGACGCCGCACGCGACCTCATGCGGACCGTGGGGCTCGCCCGCACCACGACCAAGGAGATCGCCAAGGCCGCGGGCTGCTCGGAAGCCGCCCTCTACAAGTACTTCACCAGCAAGGAAGAGCTCTTCCTCGCCGTCCTCAACGAGCGGCTTCCCCAGCTCGGCGGGCTCCTCGGCACGCTCGTCACCGACCCCGGCGGCCGTACCGTCGAGGCGAACCTCACCGAGGTCGCCCGGCAGGCCGCCCTCTTCTACGAGCAGACCTTCCCGGTCGTCGCCTCCCTCTACGCGGAACCGCAGCTCAAGCAGCGCCACGAGGAGGCCATGCGCACGTACGGCATGGGTCCCCACAAGCCCATCGAAGGCCTCGCCGCCTACCTGCGCGCCGAGCAGCAGCACGGCCGCATCGCCGCCGACGCCGACCCGGTGGCCGCCGCCTCGCTGCTCCTCGGAGCCTGCGCCCAGCGCGCCTTCGCCTGGGAGATGACCCCCGACCGCCGGCCGCCGGACTCCGTCGACGACTTCGCGCGGAGCGTCGCGCGCACCCTGATGGCAGGGATCGGCTAGCCCGGGGGGTTCAGGCGGCGATCCAGTCGTCGATCCCCGCGAGCAGCTTCGCCCGGACGTCCTCCGGGGCCGCCGAGCCCCGCACCGACTGACGGGCCAGCTCGGCCAGTTCCGTGTCCGTGAATCCGTGGTGCTTGCGGGCGATCTCGTACTGCGCCGCCAGCCGCGAGCCGAAGAGCAGCGGGTCGTCCGCGCCGAGCGCCATCGGGACACCCGCCTCGAAGAGCGTGCGCAGCGGCACGTCCTCGTGCTTCTCGTACACCCCGAGGGCCACGTTGGACGCCGGGCAGACCTCGCAGGTCACCCCGCGCTCCGCGAGCTTGCGAAGGAGTCGCGGGTCCTCCGCCGACCGCACACCGTGGCCGACCCGGGCCGCCCGAAGATCGTCCAGGCAGTCCCGTACGGACGAGGGGCCCGTCAGCTCGCCGCCGTGCGGGGCCGCGAGCAGGCCGCCCTCACGCGCGATGGCGAAGGCCCGGTCGAAGTCCCGGGCCAGGCCGCGCCGCTCGTCGTTGGAGAGCCCGAAGCCGACCACGCCCCGGTCCGCGAACCGCACCGCGAGCCGGGCGAGCGTCCGCGCCTCCAGGGGGTGCTTCATCCGGTTCGCCGCGACGAGCACCCGCATCCCGAGGCCGGTCTCCCGCGAGGCCGCGTCGACCGCGTCGAGGATGATCTCCAGGGCCGGGATGAGCCCGCCCAGGTGGGGGGCGTACGAGGTGGGGTCGACCTGGATCTCCAGCCACCCCGAGCCGTCCCTGACGTCCTCCTGGGCGGCCTCGCGGACGAGCCGCTGGATGTCCTCGGGGGAGCGCAGGCAGGAGCGGGCGATGTCGTACAGCCGCTGGAAGCGGAACCAGCCGCGCTCGTCGGTCGCCCGCAGCTTCGGAGGCGTACCACTGCTCAGCGCCTCGGGAAGGTGCACGCCGTACTTGTCGGCCAGCTCGATGAGGGTGGTGGGCCGCATCGAACCGGTGAAGTGCAGGTGCAGATGGGCTTTGGGCAGCAGGGTGAGATCGCGGTAAAGGTGCTCCATCGGCCGATCCTGCCGCACCCGAATGGACGAAGGCACCCCCTTTCCCCGATCGGGACCTTGCTAGAACGCAAAAACGGGCCCCCGGCTCCGAAGAGCAGGGGGCCCGCGGGGACTGCGATCAGTCGGTCGCCTCGGCGAGGAGCTTCTGGAGGCGGGACACGCCCTCCACCAGGTCCTCGTCGCCCAGCGCGTACGAGAGGCGGAGGTAGCCCGGCGTGCCGAAGGCCTCGCCCGGGACGACCGCGACCTCGGCCTCGTCCAGGATCAGGGCGGCCAGCTCGACCGAGGTCTGCGGGCGCTTGCCGCGGATCTCCTTGCCGAGCAGCTCCTTCACCGACGGGTACACGTAGAACGCGCCCTCCGGGTTCGGGCAGAGGACGCCGTCGATCTCGTTGAGCATCCGCACGATCGTCTGGCGGCGCCGGTCGAAGGCGCGCCCCATCTCCGCGACGGCGTCCAGGTTGCCCGAGACGGCGGCGAGGGCGGCGATCTGCGCGACGTTGCTCACGTTGGACGTGGCGTGCGACTGCAGGTTCGTCGCGGCCTTCACGACGTCCTTCGGGCCGATGATCCATCCCACGCGCCAGCCGGTCATCGCGTACGTCTTCGCGACACCGTTGACCACGATGCACTTGTCGCGCAGCTCCGGCATGACCGCCGGGAGGGAGACCGCGGAGGCGCCGCCGTAGACCAGGTGCTCGTAGATCTCGTCCGTGAGGACCCACAGGCCGTGCTCGACGGCCCAGCGGCCGATGGCCTCGGTCTCGGGCTCGCTGTAGACGGCGCCGGTCGGGTTGGACGGGGAGACGAAGAGGACGACCTTGGTCTTCTCCGTACGGGCCGCCTCCAACTGCTCCACCGAGACCCGGTAGCCGGTGGTCTCGTCGGCCACGACCTCCACCGGGACACCGCCCGCGAGGCGGATCGACTCGGGGTACGTCGTCCAGTACGGCGCCGGGACGATGACCTCGTCGCCCGGGTCGAGGATCGCGGCGAACGCCTCGTAGATCGCCTGCTTGCCGCCGTTGGTCACCAGGACCTGGGAGGCGTCGACCTCGTAGCCGGAGTCGCGCAGCGTCTTGGCGGCGATGGCGGCCTTCAGCTCCGGGAGACCGCCGGCCGGCGTGTAGCGGTGGTACTTCGGGTTCTTGCAGGCCTCGACGGCCGCGTCGACGATGTAGTCCGGGGTCGGGAAGTCGGGCTCACCCGCGCCGAAACCGATCACCGGGCGCCCGGCGGCCTTGAGAGCCTTGGCCTTGGCGTCGACGGCGAGGGTGGCGGACTCGGAGATCGCACCGATCCGGGCGGAGACCCGACGCTCGGTGGGAGGGGTAGCAGCGCTCATACGGCCCATCGTCCCAGACCTCTTCAAGGCCCGGCACTCAGGTTTCACGGACCGGACAGGAACGGTCATTACCGGTCGTACGCGCGTCCGACGGCAGGTCGGTCGTGGTTTCTGTTCGACGCGGGGGCCCCTGACCACGTATGCTCACTCCTCGTTGGCCCGCACCGACCACATCTCACGATGCGGTACGTTGAGGGACACCAGCAGAGGGTCGTAGCTCAATTGGTAGAGCACCGGTCTCCAAAACCGGCGGTTGGGGGTTCAAGTCCCTCCGGCCCTGCTACACACACCGCCAGGTGTTGTGCGCATGTACGTACTTCATTGCACCGCCGTGCGGCTCCACCCGGGCGCGGCACGGCCGACCCGGAATCAGGTGAGAGATCGTGACGGACGCCGTAGGCTCCATCGACATGCCTGATGCCGATGACGAGGCCGCAGAGTCGAAGAAGAAGTCCCGCAAGGGCGGGAAGCGCGGAAAGAAGGGCCCCCTGGGCCGTCTCGCGCTCTTCTACCGCCAGATCGTCGCGGAGCTCCGCAAGGTCGTCTGGCCCACGCGCAGCCAGCTGTCGACGTACACCACCGTGGTGATTGTCTTCGTCGTCATCATGATCGGCCTTGTCACCGTGATTGACTATGGCTTCCAGGAAGCAGTCAAGTACGTCTTCGGCTGACTTTTTGTTCCACCCCATCTGTATCGCAGGAAGAAGCAGCCACCGTGTCTGACGCGAACCTGAACGACGCCTTCGAGTCCGAGTCCGTCGAGGACGAGCTGGACACCGTCGAGGCCGCCGACGAGGACCAGGCCGACGCTGCTGACGACGTTGCCGGCGAGTCCGTCGAGGAAGCCGCTCCCCAGGTCGAGGACGAGGACCAGGACGAGTCGGAGACCGACGAGGACGCCGACGTCGAGACCGACGAGGACGCCGAGACCGACGAGGACGAGACCGTCGTCGAGGTCGAGGACACCGAGGAAGAGACCGACGAGGAGGCCGAGCCGGCCGCCCCGGTCGACCCGGTCACCGCGCTCCGCGAGGAGCTGCGCACCCTCCCCGGCGAGTGGTACGTCATCCACACCTACGCCGGCTACGAGAAGCGCGTGAAGGCGAACCTCGAGCAGCGTGCCGTCTCGCTCAACGTCGAGGACTTCATCTACCAGGCCGAGGTCCCCGAGGAAGAGATCGTCCAGATCAAGGGCGGCGAGCGGAAGAACGTCAAGCAGAACAAGCTTCCCGGCTACGTTCTCGTCCGCATGGACCTGACGAACGAGTCCTGGGGCGTCGTCCGCAACACCCCCGGCGTCACCGGCTTCGTGGGCAACGCCTACGACCCGTACCCGCTGACCCTGGACGAGATCGTCAAGATGCTCGCCCCGGAGGCCGAGGAGAAGGCCGCCCGCGAGGCCGCCGAGGCCGAGGGCAAGCCGGCTCCGGCCCGCAAGCTGGAGGTCCAGGTGCTGGACTTCGAGGTCGGCGACTCGGTCACCGTCACCGACGGCCCCTTCGCCACCCTCCAGGCGACCATCAACGAGATCAACCCCGACTCGAAGAAGGTCAAGGGCCTCGTCGAGATCTTCGGTCGCGAGACCCCGGTCGAGCTCAGCTTCGACCAGATCCAGAAGAACTGATCTCATAAGCTTCCGACCAGGTCAGAGTGGCTGTCACAGCCGCTCTGACCTGCTCGGTTTTTGGCCGCAGCGCTATACCCGTTATCGTGGTGCGGTATGCCTGCATCCGGATGACCGGATGGCGGGCTGAACACTCTCACTAGGACCCGGAGAGAGCAATGCCTCCCAAGAAGAAGAAGGTCACGGGGCTTATCAAGCTCCAGATCAACGCTGGTGCGGCCAACCCGGCCCCGCCGGTCGGTCCCGCGCTGGGCCAGCACGGCGTCAACATCATGGAGTTCTGCAAGGCCTACAACGCCGCGACCGAGTCGCAGCGTGGCATGGTCGTGCCGGTGGAGATCACGGTCTACGACGACCGTTCCTTCACCTTCATCACCAAGACTCCGCCGGCCGCCAAGCTGATCCTCAAGGCCGCGGGTGTGGACAAGGGCTCCGGCGAGCCGCACAAGACCAAGGTCGCCAAGCTCACCGCCGCCCAGGTCCGCGAGATCGCCACGGTCAAGCTCCCCGACCTGAACGCCAACGACCTGGACGCCGCGTCCAAGATCATCGCTGGCACCGCCCGTTCCATGGGCATCACGGTCGAGGGCTGATCAGCCCCCTCGTGACCCAGTGGTAGGGCCAGCGCCGGCCCGCACCACGACTCCACACCTGAACCAACAGGAGAAGCAGTGAAGCGCAGCAAGACTCTCCGCGCCGCGGACGCCAAGATCGACAGCGAGCGGCTCTACGCCCCTCTCGAGGCCGTCCGTCTCGCCAAGGACACCTCCAACACGAAGTTCGACGGCACCGTCGAGGTCGCCTTCCGCCTGGGCGTCGACCCGCGCAAGGCCGACCAGATGGTCCGCGGCACCGTGAACCTCCCGCACGGCACCGGCAAGACCGCCCGGGTCCTGGTCTTCGCGACCGGTGACCGTGCCGAGGCCGCGATTGCCGCCGGCGCCGACATCGTCGGCTCCGACGAGCTCATCGACGAGATCTCCAAGGGCAACCGCCTGAACGAGTTCGACGCCGTTGTGGCCACCCCGGACCTCATGGGCAAGGTCGGCCGCCTCGGCCGCGTCCTCGGCCCGCGTGGTCTCATGCCGAACCCCAAGGTCGGCACCGTCACCCCCGATGTCGCCAAGGCTGTCAACGAGATCAAGGGCGGCAAGATCGAGTTCCGCGTCGACAAGCACTCGAACCTGCACTTCATCATCGGCAAGGTCTCCTTCGACGAGACGAAGCTGGTCGAGAACTACGCCGCGGCCCTGGACGAGATCCTCCGTCTGAAGCCGTCCGCCGCGAAGGGTCGCTACATCAAGAAGGCGACCCTCGCGACGACGATGGGCCCCGGCATCCCGCTGGACTCGAACCGCACCCGCAACCTGCTCGTCGAGGACGAGACGGTCTGAGCCCCACGGGCTCGCTGAGCGGTCAGCCGGCCCCGCACCTCTTCGGAGGTGCGGGGCCGGTTTTTTGTTACGGTCCGGGGGACGTACGACGTTGATCAAGGGGGAACCCGCATGAGCAGGTCCGCATGGAAGCGCGCGGCCGTCGCACTGGCGGCCGTGGTCGTCGTGACGGGCGTCTCGGGGTGTGAGGACGGCGACGGCGGTACGAAGCCGGCGGGGGCGTCCGCCGGGCCGGGGACGCAGACCCGGGAGGAGGCCACGAAGGCCCTCCGGGCCGCGCACACCAAGACCGCCGAGGCCAAGAGCGCCAAGGTCGAGATGCGCGTCGTCGTGAGCGGCGGCCAGGCGGCCGGCAGCAGCACGTTCACCGGTGTCCAGGGATGGAGCCCCTCGGTCGCGGACCTGAAGGTCACCGATTCGACCTACCTGGCCGGAATCCCCGGCGCTCCCGCCGAAACGCGCCTGGTCACGGCCGACGGGACCACCTACACGGACGTGGGCGCCGGGCAGGCCGCGCAGACGGGCGGCAGGCGCTGGATGAGGATCGAGGCCGAGGGTGTCGCCGGTGGCGACGAGCTGCTGACGCAGCTGACCGCCGGTCTGGGCGTGGTGAACCAGGATCCGGCCCGGGAGCTCGGCCTCCTCGCCGGCTCGTCGGCGGTGAAGCACATCGGCACGGAGAAGCTCGACGGCGCCCCGGTGCAGCACTACGGGGGCCCGCTCTCCGGCGGCAAGGCCATGGACGTCTGGATCGGCACGGACGGCTATCCGGTGCGGACGATCGTCAGCACGAGGGCCGACGGGTCGCTGACGAAGCTCACGACGAACTACACCGACTACGGCACCAGGGCTGCCGTCCAGGCCCCGCCCGCCAAGGACACCTTCGGCATCATGGAGTTGCTGAAGAGCCTCGGTCAGGGCCTCGGTCGGGGCTGATTTGCCCCGGGGCGACCCGGTCACGTACTCTTCCGAGGAAGCCAAAGACCGCTGGTCGTCACTGTGCCGTCAAGGTGCGGTGGCCGAAGGATTCGCTGAGACGCGAACGACCCGCGCAGGTGATTGTGGAGAAGTTCCCGGATCCTCGTGATGCGGTTGAGCTGAGCCCCGAGCGCCTGCGCCGGGGCGTTTTGTTTTGTCAGCCCCTTCTGAGCGGTCCTCATCACCCGGAAGGAGGCCGACGCTCTATGGCAAGGCCCGACAAGGCTGCCGCGGTAGCCGAGCTTGAGGACCAGTTCCGCAGCTCGAACGCCGCCGTGCTGACCGAGTACCGGGGTCTCACCGTTGCGCAGCTCAAGACGCTGCGTCGTTCGCTCGGTGAGAACGCCCAGTACGCCGTGGTGAAGAACACGCTGACCAAGATTGCGGCCAACCAGGCCGGGATCACCGCGCTGGACGAGCACTTCGCTGGTCCGACCGCGGTCGCCTTCATCACCGGTGACCCGGTGGAGTCGGCGAAGAGCCTGCGTGACTTCGCCAAGGACAACCCGAACCTCATCATCAAGGGCGGTGTCCTTGATGGTAAGGCGCTCTCCGCCGATGAGATCAAGAAGCTCGCGGACCTCGAGTCCCGCGAGGTTCTGCTCAGCAAGCTGGCCGGCGCGTTCAAGGGCAAGCAGTCTCAGGCTGCCTCGCTCTTCCAGGCGCTGCCGTCGAAGTTCGTCCGCACCGCGGAGGCGCTTCGCGTCAAGCTCGCCGAGGGCGGTGCCGAGTAATTCGGCTCGCGTCATGATCTGTGCCGCCTAGGCGCAGGTCGTAGCGGGCCGTAACGCCCGCCTCTCTATACATCCGGCACTTGCCGAATTAGTGGAAGGATCGCCCATCATGGCGAAGCTCTCTCAGGACGACCTCCTCGCCCAGTTCGAGGAGATGACCCTCATCGAGCTCTCCGAGTTCGTGAAGGCGTTCGAGGACAAGTTCGACGTCACCGCCGCCGCGGCCGTCGCCGTTGCCGGCCCGGGTGCCCCCGTCGCCGCCGAGGCCGAGGCCGAGCAGGACGAGTTCGACGTCATCCTCGAGGGTGCCGGCGACAAGAAGATCCAGGTCATCAAGGTCGTGCGTGAGCTCACCTCCCTGGGCCTCAAGGAGGCCAAGGACCTCGTCGACGGCACCCCGAAGCCGGTCCTCGAGAAGGTCGCGAAGGAGGCCGCCGAGAAGGCTGCCGAGTCCCTCAAGGCCGCCGGTGCCTCCGTCACGGTCAAGTAAGACCGTTTCGAGTCGCTAGCAGACTCCTGCTCCCGTGTAACGCGGGAGCATCGAAAGGCGATCACCCTTCTGGGTGGTCGCCTTTCGGCGTTCCCCGGGAAGGGCGTGGCGGGACGCCTGAGGGCCGCCGGGAGCGGAGTATGGTGATCTTCGCCGTGCGCCCCGCAGACCGGGGGGCCTTGACGAACCGCACGCAGCGCGCAATTCTCAGGACGCGTCGTCACAACGATCCGTTTCCGAGGCATGGATCGACGACTGAACGGGCAGTATCGAGGTGCGCCGCACGGCGCGAGGTACCGCGGAGTTGAGAGCAACGAGGGTCGCGAATTATTCGCCCTGGACATCAGTGAGCCAAGTGGCTACACTGACCCTTTGCGCTGCCTGTTAGCTGCCCCCTGCCCGTCACCAGGGGCATACCTTCGCATCCGCTTCATAGCCCGACCGCGTCTGACCTGGCCTTTCGGTCATCTCAGGAAATGTCTGCCATGAAGCATGCAGGGGACCGGTACGCGCGTAGTGAGTCCGAGCCCTCGGAAGGACCCCCTCTTGGCCGCCTCGCGCAACGCCTCGACCAATACGAACAACGGCGCAAGCACCGCCCCGCTGCGCATCTCTTTTGCAAAGATCAGGGAGCCCCTCGAGGTTCCGAACCTCCTCGCGCTGCAGACCGAGAGCTTTGACTGGCTGCTCGGCAACGCCGCCTGGAAGGCTCGCGTCGAGGCTGCCCTTGAGTCGGGACAGGACGTCCCCAGGAAGTCCGGCCTGGAAGAGATCTTCGAGGAGATCTCGCCGATCGAGGACTTCTCCGGGTCGATGTCGCTGACCTTCCGCGACCACCGCTTCGAGCCGCCGAAGAACTCGATCGACGAGTGCAAGGACCGTGACTTCACGTACGGTGCCCCGCTCTTCGTCACCGCCGAGTTCACCAACAACGAGACCGGCGAGATCAAGTCCCAGACGGTCTTCATGGGCGACTTCCCGCTCATGACGAACAAGGGCACCTTCGTCATCAACGGCACCGAGCGTGTCGTGGTGTCGCAGCTGGTCCGTTCGCCGGGTGTCTACTTCGACTCCTCCATCGACAAGACGTCCGACAAGGACATCTTCTCGGCCAAGATCATCCCGTCCCGGGGTGCCTGGCTGGAGATGGAGATCGACAAGCGCGACCTGGTCGGTGTCCGCATCGACCGCAAGCGCAAGCAGTCCGTCACCGTCCTCCTCAAGGCTCTCGGCTGGAGCACCGAGCAGATCCTGCAGGAGTTCGGCGAGTACGAGTCCATGCGCGCCACCCTGGAGAAGGACCACACCCAGGGCCAGGACGACGCGCTGCTCGACATCTACCGCAAGCTGCGTCCGGGCGAGCCGCCGACCCGTGAGGCCGCTCAGACGCTGCTCGAGAACCTCTACTTCAACCCGAAGCGCTACGACCTCGCCAAGGTCGGCCGCTACAAGGTGAACAAGAAGCTCGGCGCCGACGAGCCGCTGGACGCCGGCGTGCTCACCACCGATGACGTCATCGCCACGATCAAGTACCTGGTCAAGCTCCACGCGGGCGAGACCGAGACGATCGGCGAGAACGGCAACGAGATCGTCGTCGAGACCGACGACATCGACCACTTCGGCAACCGTCGTCTGCGCAACGTCGGCGAGCTCATCCAGAACCAGGTCCGCACGGGTCTGGCTCGTATGGAGCGCGTCGTGCGTGAGCGCATGACCACCCAGGACGTCGAGGCGATCACGCCGCAGACCCTGATCAACATCCGGCCGGTCGTCGCCTCCATCAAGGAGTTCTTCGGCACCAGCCAGCTGTCCCAGTTCATGGACCAGAACAACCCGCTGTCGGGTCTGACGCACAAGCGTCGTCTCTCGGCGCTGGGCCCTGGTGGTCTGTCCCGTGAGCGGGCCGGCTTCGAGGTCCGAGACGTGCACCCGTCCCACTACGGACGTATGTGCCCGATCGAGACCCCGGAAGGCCCGAACATCGGTCTGATCGGTTCGCTCGCCTCGTACGGCCGCGTCAACGCGTTCGGCTTCATCGAGACGCCGTACCGCAAGGTCATCGACGGTACGGTCACCGACGACGTCGACTACGTCACCGCCGACGAGGAGGACCGCTTCGTCATCGCGCAGGCCAACGCCGCGCTCGACGACGAACTGCGGCTCACCGAGAACCGCGTCCTGGTTCGCAAGCGTGGTGGCGAGGTCGACTACGTCGAGCCGTCGGACGTGGACTACATGGACGTCTCGCCGCGCCAGATGGTGTCGGTCGCGACCGCCATGATCCCGTTCCTCGAGCACGACGACGCCAACCGTGCCCTCATGGGCGCGAACATGATGCGTCAGGCCGTTCCGCTGATCAAGTCCGAGGCCCCGCTCGTCGGCACCGGCATGGAGTACCGCTGCGCCACCGACGCCGGTGACGTGCTCAAGGCCGAGAAGGACGGTGTCGTCCAGGAGCTCTCCGCGGACTACATCACCGTCGCCAACGACGACGGCACGTACATCACGTACCGCCTGCACAAGTTCTCGCGCTCGAACCAGGGCACCTCGGTCAACCAGAAGGTCGTCGTCGACGAGGGCGACCGCGTGATCGAGGGCCAGGTCCTCGCCGACGGTCCCGCCACCGAAGACGGCGAGATGGCGCTCGGCAAGAACCTGCTGGTCGCGTTCATGCCGTGGGAGGGTCACAACTACGAGGACGCGATCATCCTGTCGCAGCGCCTCGTGCAGGACGACGTCCTCTCCTCGATCCACATCGAGGAGCACGAGGTCGACGCCCGTGACACCAAGCTCGGCCCGGAGGAGATCACCCGGGACATCCCGAACGTCTCCGAGGAGGTCCTCGCGGACCTCGACGAGCGCGGCATCATCCGTATCGGTGCCGAGGTCGTCGCCGGCGACATCCTCGTCGGCAAGGTCACGCCCAAGGGTGAGACCGAGCTGACCCCGGAAGAGCGTCTGCTCCGCGCGATCTTCGGTGAGAAGGCCCGTGAGGTCCGTGACACCTCGCTGAAGGTGCCGCACGGCGAGATCGGCAAGATCATCGGCGTCCGCGTCTTCGACCGCGAGGAGGGCGACGAGCTTCCCCCGGGCGTGAACCAGCTGGTCCGCGTCTACGTCGCCCAGAAGCGCAAGATCACCGATGGTGACAAGCTCGCCGGCCGTCACGGCAACAAGGGCGTCATCTCGAAGATCCTCCCGATCGAGGACATGCCCTTCCTTGAGGACGGCACCCCGGTCGACATCATCCTCAACCCGCTGGGTGTCCCGTCCCGAATGAACCCGGGACAGGTCCTGGAGATCCACCTCGGCTGGCTCGCCAGCCGCGGCTGGGACGTCTCCGGTCTCGCGGACGAGTGGGCGCAGCGCCTCCAGGTGATCGGCGCCGACAAGGTCGCCCCCGGCACCAACGTCGCCACCCCGGTCTTCGACGGTGCGCGTGAGGACGAGCTCGCGGGTCTGCTGAACCACACCATCCCGAACCGCGACGGCGAGCGCATGGTGCTCCCGACCGGTAAGGCGAGGCTGTTCGACGGCCGCTCCGGCGAGCCGTTCCCGGACCCGGTCTCGGTCGGGTACATGTACATCCTCAAGCTCCACCACCTGGTCGACGACAAGCTCCACGCCCGTTCGACCGGCCCGTACTCGATGATCACCCAGCAGCCGCTGGGTGGTAAGGCCCAGTTCGGTGGCCAGCGCTTCGGTGAGATGGAGGTGTGGGCGCTGGAGGCATATGGCGCCGCTTACGCCCTCCAGGAGCTGCTGACGATCAAGTCCGACGACGTGACCGGCCGCGTGAAGGTCTACGAGGCCATCGTCAAGGGCGAGAACATCCCTGAGCCCGGCATCCCCGAGTCCTTCAAGGTGCTCATCAAGGAGATGCAGTCCCTGTGCCTCAACGTGGAGGTGCTGTCCTCGGACGGCATGTCCATCGAGATGCGCGACACCGACGAGGACGTCTTCCGCGCAGCGGAGGAGCTCGGCATCGACCTGTCCCGGCGCGAGCCGAGCAGCGTCGAAGAGGTCTGACGGGAGTTCGGTCGGGGACTCGGCGTTTCACCGCTGAGTCCCCGGCCGGCCCCAGGACCCCCGTATCAGACCCCAAGCCTTACAACCCTGAGAGGGATTGACGCATAGTGCTCGACGTCAACTTCTTCGACGAGCTCCGGATCGGTCTGGCCACCGCTGACGACATCCGTCAGTGGAGCCACGGCGAGGTCAAGAAGCCGGAGACCATCAACTACCGCACGCTCAAGCCCGAGAAGGACGGACTCTTCTGCGAGAAGATCTTCGGTCCGACCCGGGACTGGGAGTGCTACTGCGGCAAGTACAAGCGTGTCCGCTTCAAGGGCATCATCTGTGAGCGGTGTGGCGTCGAGGTCACCCGCGCGAAGGTGCGCCGTGAGCGGATGGGCCACATCGAGCTCGCCGCTCCCGTCACCCACATCTGGTACTTCAAGGGCGTTCCGTCGCGTCTTGGCTACCTGCTCGACCTCGCCCCGAAGGACCTCGAGAAGGTCATCTACTTCGCGGCGTACATGATCACGTTCGTCGACGACGAGCGTCGTACGCGTGACCTGCCCTCGCTGGAGGCGCACGTCTCCGTCGAGCGTCAGCAGATCGAGAACCGTCGCGACTCCGACCTGGAGGCCCGCGCCAAGAAGCTCGAGAACGACCTCGGCGAGCTCGAGGCCGAGGGCGCCAAGGCCGACGTGCGCCGCAAGGTGCGCGAGGGCGCCGAGCGTGAGATGAAGCAGCTGCGCGACCGTGCGCAGCGCGAGATCGACCGTCTCGACGAGGTCTGGTCGCGCTTCAAGAACCTCAAGGTCCAGGACCTGGAGGGCGACGAGCTCCTCTACCGCGAGCTGCGTGACCGCTTCGGCACGTACTTCGACGGTTCGATGGGTGCCGCGGCGCTGCAGAAGCGCCTCGAGTCCTTCGACCTGGAGGAGGAGGCCGAGCGCCTCCGCGAGATCATCCGTACCGGCAAGGGCCAGAAGAAGACCCGTGCGCTCAAGCGCCTCAAGGTCGTCTCCGCGTTCCTGCAGACCGCGAACAGCCCCAAGGGCATGGTTCTCGACTGCGTGCCGGTCATCCCGCCGGACCTGCGTCCGATGGTGCAGCTGGACGGTGGCCGCTTCGCGACCTCCGACCTGAACGACCTGTACCGCCGCGTGATCAACCGCAACAACCGTCTGAAGCGTCTGCTCGACCTCGGTGCCCCCGAGATCATCGTGAACAACGAGAAGCGGATGCTCCAGGAGGCGGTCGACGCCCTCTTCGACAACGGCCGTCGTGGTCGCCCGGTCACGGGCCCCGGCAACCGTCCGCTGAAGTCCCTCAGCGACATGCTGAAGGGCAAGCAGGGTCGTTTCCGTCAGAACCTGCTCGGCAAGCGTGTGGACTACTCCGCGCGTTCCGTCATCGTCGTGGGTCCGCAGCTGAAGCTGCACCAGTGTGGTCTGCCGAAGGCCATGGCGCTGGAGCTCTTCAAGCCGTTCGTGATGAAGCGCCTGGTCGACCTGAACCACGCGCAGAACATCAAGAGCGCCAAGCGGATGGTCGAGCGCGGCCGCACGGTCGTGTACGACGTCCTCGAAGAGGTCATCGCCGAGCACCCGGTTCTGCTGAACCGTGCGCCCACGCTGCACCGCCTCGGCATCCAGGCCTTCGAGCCCCAGCTGGTCGAGGGCAAGGCCATCCAGATCCACCCGCTCGTCTGCACCGCGTTCAACGCGGACTTCGACGGTGACCAGATGGCCGTGCACCTGCCGCTCTCCGCGGAGGCGCAGGCCGAGGCCCGCATCCTGATGCTGTCCTCGAACAACATCCTGAAGCCCGCCGACGGCCGTCCGGTCACGATGCCGACCCAGGACATGGTCCTCGGTCTGTTCTTCCTGACCACCGACGGTGAGCTCCGTGACACCAAGGGCGAGGGCCGCGCGTTCGGCTCCACGGCCGAGGCGATCATGGCGTTCGACGCCGGCGAGCTCGCGCTGCAGTCGCAGATCGACATCCGCTTCCCCGTCGGCACCGTCGCTCCGCGTGGCTGGGTTCCCCCGGTCACCGAAGAGGGCGAGCCGGAGTGGCAGCAGGGTGACTCGTTCCGCCTGCGTACGTCGCTGGGCCGCGCGCTCTTCAACGAGCTGCTGCCCGAGGACTACCCGTTCGTCGACTACTCCGTCGGCAAGAAGCAGCTCTCCGAGATCGTCAACGACCTCGCCGAGCGCTACCCCAAGGTCATCGTGGCGGCGACGCTCGACAACCTGAAGGCGGCGGGCTTCTACTGGGCGACCCGTTCCGGTGTCACCGTGGCCATCTCCGACGTCGTCGTGCCCGAGGCCAAGAAGGCCATCGTCAAGGGCTACGAGGAGCAGGACGAGAAGGTCCAGAAGCAGTACGAGCGCGGTCTCATCACGAAGGAAGAGCGCACTCAGGAGCTCATCGCGATCTGGACCAAGGCGACCAACGAGGTTGCCGAGGCGATGAACGCGAACTTCCCGAAGACGAACCCCATCTTCATGATGGTTGACTCGGGTGCCCGAGGAAACATGATGCAGATGCGTCAGATCGCCGGTATGCGTGGTCTGGTGTCGAACGCCAAGAACGAGACGATCCCGCGTCCCATCAAGGCGTCCTTCCGTGAGGGCCTCACCGTTCTGGAGTACTTCATCTCCACGCACGGTGCCCGTAAGGGTCTGGCGGACACCGCCCTGCGTACCGCCGACTCGGGTTACCTGACCCGTCGTCTGGTGGACGTCTCGCAGGACGTGATCATCCGCGAGGAGGACTGTGGCACCGAGCGCGGTCTGAAGCTGCGGATCGCCGAGCGCGGCGCCGACGGTGCCCTGCGCAAGACGGACGACGTCGAGACCTCCGTGTACGCGCGGATGCTCGCCGAGGACGTCGTCGTCGACGGCAAGGTCATCGCGCCGGCCAACGTCGACCTGGGTGACGTGCTCATCGACGCCCTCGTGGGCGCCGGTGTCGAGGAGGTCAAGACCCGCTCGGTCCTGACCTGTGAGTCCGCCGTCGGTACCTGTGCGTTCTGCTACGGCCGTTCGCTGGCCACCGGCAAGCTGGTCGACATCGGTGAGGCGGTCGGCATCATCGCCGCCCAGTCCATCGGTGAGCCCGGTACCCAGCTGACGATGCGTACCTTCCACACCGGTGGTGTGGCCGGTGACGACATCACCCAGGGTCTGCCCCGTGTCGTCGAGCTCTTCGAGGCTCGTCAGCCCAAGGGTGTCGCCCCGATCTCGGAGGCGGCAGGCCGCGTCCGTATCGAGGAGACCGAGAAGACCAAGAAGCTCGTCGTCACCCCGGACGACGGCACCGACGAGACGGCGTTCCCGATCTCGAAGCGTGCCCGTCTGCTCGTGGGCGAGGGCGACCACGTCGAGGTGGGCCAGAAGCTCACCGTGGGTGCCACCAACCCGCACGACGTGCTGCGCATCCTCGGTCAGCGTGCGGTCCAGATCCACCTGGTCGCCGAGGTCCAGAAGGTCTACAACTCGCAGGGCGTGTCGATCCACGACAAGCACATCGAGATCATCATCCGGCAGATGCTGCGCCGTGTGACGATCATCGAGTCCGGCGACGCGGAGCTGCTGCCGGGCGAGCTCGTCGAGCGCTCGAAGTTCGAGACCGAGAACCGTCGTGTGGTCACCGAGGGCGGTCACCCCGCCTCCGGCCGTCCGCAGCTGATGGGTATCACCAAGGCCTCGCTGGCGACGGAATCCTGGCTGTCGGCCGCCTCCTTCCAGGAGACGACCCGAGTCCTGACGGATGCGGCGATCAACGCCAAGTCCGACAGCCTCATCGGCCTCAAGGAGAACGTCATCATCGGTAAGCTCATCCCGGCCGGTACGGGTCTGTCCCGCTACCGCAACATCCGGGTCGAGCCGACCGAGGAGGCCAAGGCCGCGATGTACTCGGCCGTCGGCTACGACGACATCGACTACTCGCCGTTCGGCTCGGGCTCCGGCCAGGCCGTTCCGCTGGAGGACTACGACTACGGTCCGTACAACCAGTAAGTAGTGCGAAACCGAAGGGCGGTCACCCCCGTGGGGGTGGCCGCCCTTCGGCGTGCCCGGCCGTCCCTATCGGGCGGCCAGTTCCCATACGGCGACGAGTACGCCGGCGCTCGCGGCCAGCGCGGCGATGCTGGTCAGCGGCCAGCGTGCGCGTTCCAGGTCGTCGAGGCGGGCCTCGTGGTCGGCGAGCTGCCGGTCGGTCTGGTCGCTGCGCTGGACGAGCAGCGCGAGGGAGCCGTCGACCCGGGCGAAGCCGGCCTCCAGGGTGCCGCGGAGCCGTTCCAGTTCGAGGGCGACGGCGACGGGGTCGTTCGGATCAGACTCGGTCATCGGCACCGCCCTCGGCCGGGGCGCTGTCGGTGCGGAGCCAGGACGGGAGCAGGTTCTGCACCACGTCCAGGGCCATCACCCGGGCCATCCCGCCGGCGACGGCCAGGGCCCCGGCGACCCAGGGGAGGGTCGCGGGGATGCCGGAGGCGTCGACGATCGCGGGGAGCACGACGGCGATGCCGACGGCGGACTGGAGGACGGTGCGGGCCGTGCGCTGGGCGGCATCGGACATCGGGGGTCTCCTCTGGTGCGGTGGCTACTTCGTGTACGGGACCTTCAGCGCGCTCCAGGATGCGGCGCCGGGTATGCCGTCGGCGTCGGAGCCGCGGAAGCCGAGCTTGCGCTGCCACTTCGCGTAGCTGAGCCGGTCGGCCTCGCTCCAGCGGGGGCCGGGGCCGACCGTGTACGCGGCGCAGCCCTCGGCGACGAGACGGCGGCCCATGGCCGTGATGACCGGGGAGCTCGTCTCCTTGCGGAAGAACGAGATGCCCGGGAACGGCTGGAGGCGGGGGGTGGCGGGCTTTCCGCTGTCGGGGGTGTTCTTGGCGGGGGCCTTGGCGAGCCGGGTCTGGACCCGCTGGCGGAGCGTCGGCATGCCGAAGCCCTTGGGGTCGCTCTTCCAGTCGGACCACTCCAGGTGGCCGATGACGGACTTGGCGCCCCAGCCGTGGGCCCGGCACAGGGCGGCGGAGACCCGTTCGATCGCGTCGAGCTGGGCGGCCGGCCAGGGGTCGGTGCCGTTGCCGAGGTTGACGCACTCGAAGCCGTAGAAGCGGGAGTTGCCGTCGACGGCGGTGTGGCTGCCCTGGTGGGCGCGCGGGGCCGGCGGCCGGTCCCCGTACGTCTCGGTGATCACGGCCTGGAGGACGGACGGGTCGCCGCCGCCGGCGTGGTTGGCGCGCCCGTTGCCGACGAGGTGGACGGTGCCGTCCTTGGCGATGACGCCGTGGCAGAGCGGTCCGGGCAGGCCCTCGTAGCCGTTGAAGCACATCTCGACGGAGGAGGCGGTGCCGGAGCTGACGGTGTGGTGGATCATCACGCCGGTGACCGGGCCCCAGGCGCCGGTGTGGTTGCGGTTGTGGGTGCGCCAGCCGGGGTGTTCGACGACGGTGACGCCTTCGGCGCGGAGCGCGGCGACGAGCCGGTCCGCGGGGAGGGGAGTGGCCATCTGGTGTCCTCCGGACATGAAAAAGGCCCGCGCGGAGTGCGGGCGGGCGTACGGGTGGGGTGCGGGAGGGCAGCCGCGGGGGTTACGGCTCCGGCGTCGGTTACGGCTCCGGCGTGGGTGCCGGTTCCGGTTCGGGGGCGGCCGGGGCCCAGCGGGCACACAGCGTGGCGTTGGCCAGCCGGCGGGTCTCGAAGTCGGTGAGCGAGGCCTCGACGGCCCGCTGGACGGCGGTCGGGTCGGGCACGGCCGGGTTGCCGGGCGGCGGGTTGACGGTGACCTGGCCGTAGCCGCGCAGGAAGGCGCCGTTCTCGCCGGACTCGCTGATCTGGGCGGTGACGTACACGGCCGGGTACTCGCCGGTCATCGGGTCGCGCTCCAGGGGGCCGCCGAGGGTGTTGTCGTACAGACGGACGGCGATCGCGTGGCCGTTCTCGGCGACGGTGCCGCGGCCCGCGTAGTCGATGGCCAGGCCCCAGGGGTGGTTCGGGTCGGGGATCATGGTGGCTCCTCTCAGGGGGTGGGGCGGGTCAGGTCTGGCGGCCGTACATCAGGGTCGGTTTGGCGTAGACCGTGCCGGAGGCGCTGGTGACGATGCCGTGGAGTTCCACGGTCATGTCCTTGCCGAAGTTGGCCTGCATGTCGGGGGTGGCCAGGTCGGTGTGGTCGAAGGTGGTGCCGGCGGCGACGGTCGTGCCGAACTGGACGCCGTTGACCATCACCCGGATCTGGCCGGTCGCCCCGCTGGAGACCCGGGTGGCGACGCGCAGCCGCAGCTTGGGCTGCCAGATCGGGTTCTGCGAGTGGGCGATCGTGGTCCAGGCGGTGGCGCTGGTGGCGGGCCAGTTCGCGGAGGCCCAGTCCTGCGGAGGGAGCATCGGCAGCCAGGGCCGGGCGAGACCGCCGGTGAGGATGTCGTCCGAGAGGATCTCGTGGCCGTAGGCGTCGTTGACCCGCAGGACCGGCTTGGAGGAGCCCGGGCCGCTGCTGTTGATCTGGGCGAGGGTGACGGAGGTCGTCGGGTCGTCGGGGTCGGGCTGCCGGCGCACGGTGAGCGAGCCGTTGACGACCTCGGTGATCGGCGGGCGGGTGTTCACCGCGGTGGACAGGGCCTGGATCCGGCGCTCCATCTGGATGAGCCGGTCGATGATGTCCTCGGGCAGCTGGGCCATCAGGCCTCCTCAAGGCTGAGCTCGGCGGTGTCGGGGCGGCCGCGCTCCGGCGGCCGGAACTTGACGCCGATGATCCGGTAGCGGGCGTCGAGCCCCTGGGGGTGCCACTCGTCGGTGATCCGGATCCTGGCGGTACGGCCGAGGAGCGCGGGCGGGACGATGCCGCCGAGGCGGATGCTGATCTCGGGGATCAGCACGGAGCCGCTCGCCGCGGTCACCTGCGCGAGGGCCAGCGAGTTGAGCGTGGCGACGTCGCTGATGTCGTTGTGGTCGGAGGACAGGTCGACCAGCGGCCATCCCGCGTGGTCCGGGCTGAGCCTCACCTCGGAGCAGGTGGGCCGGGACTCGGCGGCGGCGTTGGTGTTGGTCGAGGCGCCGCGCGCCACGGCGGCGGTGCCGCCCCGGGTCGCGTCGTCGGGGAACGAGTAGCTGAGGATGGTGCCGGGCCGGTCGAAGACCATGTCGGTCGCGCCGGTGCGGATCTTGGGCCAGCCGAGCCGCAGTTGGCGGACGCGGGTGCCGTCGATCGGGTCGCGGTAGACCAGGATCTGGTACTCGAAGCCGTTCTCCTGGGAGGCGAGCTGGTCGAGTGCCTCCTGGTAGACGGTCTCGTCGCCGAACCGCCAGGACGCCGTCCGCAGGACCGGGGACTCCTCGGGGCCGGGCAGGATTTTGCTCGAACCGAGGCCTGCCGAGAGGTCGCTCCAGAGCTCCCGGGCGATGGCGAGCTGATCGGTCGGCTGGGTGAACGTGATCGGCCTGCGGATGCGGCGCCGGGTCGCGTACGAGTCGAACGTGGCGGCCTGGATGCCGAGGGTCATCACCCCCCGGTCGCTGCTCTGCAGGTTCGTCGTCCAGACGATGCCGCCCCACCACAGGTCGCCGCCGCGCTCCAGGTAGACCGCGGTGCGGCCGGCCCGGACCTTGTGGGCGCGCTCGGCGATGGTCCGGTCGGGGAGGGGGATGGTGCCGGACAGGGAGCCTGCCCTGCCGATGTAGTCGTCGCACTGGACGTCCCGCAGCGGCAGGATGTCGAGCGTCGTGTCGGTCAGCAGATCGCAGAAGATCGCCCGGTAGGGCGTGTCGAGTGTCATCGGGGGGACCTCACAGCACGTAGGTGGCGGAGACGCGGAGGTTTCGGCCGGCCGCGAGAGCCCCGTTCGGCGACCAGGTGCGCAGCACCACTTGTCCGTTGGGCCAGAACACGGCGCCGCCGGAGGCGAAGCCGTCGCAGGCGGCCGTCTCCATGTCCAGGGCGGGGCGCCAGCCGACGGGCACCGTGAGCAGGAGCTCGTCGGTGATGTTGCCCGCGCTGTTGGCGCTGATGTCGGGGCCGTTGCGGGTGACCAGGGCGGTGACGGTGGCGAGGCCGCGGGTCCGGCGGCCGGCGAAGGCGAGCAGCGTCCAGCCGGGCAGCGCGGTCGCGCCGGTCGTGGTGGACTCCACCTCGACCGGCGGCTGGTAGTTGGCCCACGCGCTGCCGTTCCAGCGCTGGAGCACGCCCGCGTTGTCCCGGAACTGGCCGGTGTATCCGCCGGTCGTGAGCGTCGTCCCGGTGGGGATGACGCCGCCGACCTCCTTCGGGTAGGCGACCCAGGAGGTGCCGTCCCAGCGCTGGAGGTAGTGGGAGTTGTCGTTGTCCTGGTACTGGCCCGGGTAGGAGCCCGGCACACCGGAGTTGTTGTAGACGGGCAGGATGCCGCCGACGCCGGCGAGCGTGGTGCGCAGGTCGGTGAGGGCGCCGTTCGCCCACTCGATGCCGCCGGTTCCGGCCGAGGCTCCCTGCTTCACCCTGATCAGGTAGAGGGGGAGGGAGAGCGGGGGTGTGGCCGGGGCGACCGGCTGCGCCTTCGGCTCGCCCCGCACGATCTCCAGGGCCGCTTCGCTCCTGGTGAGGCCGTCGAACTCGTCGTCGTACACGCGCAGGACGACGAGGTCGAGGCGCGGGTTGACCGGGTCGCCGTCCTGGAAGGCGAGGACGGCGTCCTCGTCGAGGGTGACGGGGTAGGCGCCCTGGTTGCCCGCTCCCTGGATGATCGCCCGCCCGTGGTGGACGATCGCGGTCATCGGGCCGCTGGAGGTCATCGAGAGGCCGCCGACCCGGTACTTGCCGTCGATCGAGCCGGGCAGGATGCCGGAGCGGGAGGCGAGCGGGGTGACGGGCGTGGTGGCGCCGAGGGCCGTGAGACGGGTCGTGACGCGGGTCTGCCCGGTGGGCGGGAGCCAGCCGCTGCGCAGTGCCATGCGTTTCTCCTGTCGGGTGGGTGGGGCCTGCGTCAGGCCTGCGGGTCGACGCGGATGAAGGTGTTGTCGAACCCGGCCTTGATGCCGAGGGTGTTGGCGAGGATCTTGAAGTAGGCGGTGAACGTGTAGCTCACGCCCGGGGTGAGACCCGACAGGCGCCGCATGGTGGAGACCGGGATCAGGGTGTCGTTCGCGCACTGCAGCGACCACTCGTCGCTGAGGTCGTCGACGACCGTCGTTCCCTGGGTGAGCTTGAGCGCCATGTACGCGTAGTGGTCCGCGCGCGACTTCATCCGGGCGCCGAACGTGACGAGGACGGACTTCGACGGCGGGGCGACGAAGGTCAGCGCGAGCGGGTTCGTGGCGCGTGCCGCGAGCGTCGAGGTGTACGTGCTCGACGCGGTGTCGCCGAAGTCGGCGCTGTCGTTGAAGAGCGGCCCCGGCACCGCCGGCGCCCACACGGAACCGTTCCAGCGCTGGAGCTGGCCGAGCGCCGAGTCCCGGTACTGGCCGGTGTAGCTGGCGGGCGTGGTGGAGGCGGAGTTCGGGATGACGCCGCCCAGCGCGGACGGGTACGACACCCAGGCGCCGCCGTCCCAGCGCTGGAGCGCGCCGCCGGAGTCCTGGTACTGCCCCGGGTAGGCGCCCGGCAGGACCGGGCCCTCGACGGGCAGGATGCCGCCGAGCGCGACGACGGGGGTGCGCAGGTCCTTGAGCGAGGAGGACCACGGGATGCCGCCGTTGCCCGCGCTGACACCGGCCGGGACGAGCACCTCGTACAGCGGGAGGCTGCGCGGCGGGACCGCCGGGGCCTGCGGGGTCTGCCCCGGGACGCCCTGGATGATCTCGATCTTCGCCTCGTTGCGGTTCGAGGAGTCGTAGAGGTTGTCGTAGATCTTCACGACGAGCAGGTCGATCCGGCCGTACTGGGCGTCGCCCGGCGCGAAGGTGACCGCTTCGGACGTCGGCATGGTCACCGGGTAGACGCCCTGGGAGATCTCGCCCTGGACGACGGCCCGGCCCTCGGAGACGGTCGCGGTCATCGCCGAGGAACCGTAGGTCCAGAAGCCGGCCATCCGGTACAGGCCGTCGTAGGAGCCGGGCAGGACGCCGGAGCGGACCTGGACGGGGTTGGTCAGGGTGGTGACACCGGTCTGGGTGAGGCGGGTGTCCTCGCGGGTCTGGCCGGTCTCGGCGACCCAGCTGCTGCGCAGGTTCATGGGGTTTCTCCGATCGAAGGTGAGGGCGAGGGGGTCAGGACTTGATCCACTCGGCGGAGAGGTTGCCGGCGTAGCCCGAGCCGCCGAGGGTCTTCACCGCCACGCCGTGGGTCTGGTAGGCGGCGACCTGGAGGGTGCTGCCCGCGTTGAGCTTGATCAGGCCCTGGCCGCCGACCACGACGGCGCCGTCGCCGGCCGGAGTCAGCCAGGTGCAGCGCGGTACGCCGACGCTGTCGACCAGGAGCCGGGCGCCGCGCATGCCGGCTGCGGAGTCCCCGGACCACACGACGTGCGCGGAGACGCGCCACCAGCCGGCCCGCGGGACGCGGTAGAAGGAGCTGCCGGACCAGCCCGCCGCGTCGTCGACGTCGACGGTCTGGAAGCCGAGCGTGTACCAGGTGTTGGGCGGGACGGTCGCCTGCGCCGTCTGCGAGACGCTGAACAGGATCGACGCCTTGCCCTCGACGTACTGCCAGGCCGTGCCGTCCCAGCGCTGCAGCACGCCCGCGTTGTCCCGGTACTGGCCGGTGTAACTGCCCGTGGTCACCGTGCCGTTGGGTGCGATGCCGCCGAGGGGCTTCGCGTACGACACCCAGGTCGTGCCGTCCCAGCGCTGGAAGAGGCCGGCGGCGTCCCGGTACTGGCCGACGTAGGCGCCCTTGAAGCCGCTGGTGGGCAGGATGCCGCCGAGGGCGACCACCGGCCAGTGCATGGTGGTGACATCGGTGGTGATCCACTGGACACCGCCGGTGCCGGCGGACGTGCCCTTCCGCACCAGGACCGTGTACAGCGGGATCGTGCTGCCGGGGCCGCTCGCCGGGGCGGTGGGGGAGGCCGCGGGCGCGCCCTTCACCAGACGGACCACCGCCTCGGTGACGCCCGTACGGTCGTACGCGTCGTCCACCACGGCCAGCTCGATCAGGTCGATCCGGTCGTACTGCGGGTCGCCGTCCGGGACGGTGAGGATCTCCGGCGCGGTGACGGCGACGAGGTAGGAGCCCTGGGCGGTGTCCTTGCCCTGGACGATCGCGCGACCGGTGCCGATCGTGCACGTCATGGGCGTCGAGCCGGTGAGGACGAAGCCGCCGGGCACGATGCCGGGCCGGGAGCGCAGCGGCGTCTCCTCGGGGCTCTGCCCGCTGGGGGTGAGCAGGGCGGCGAGGGTGAGACGGGTGTCCTCGCGGGTCTGGCCGGTGGGCTGGAGCCAAGCGGCGCGTACGGTCATGGGGTCACCTCTCCGAGAAGGGGGTCGTGGCGTCGGGGGAAGGAACGGTTCGGCGACCGGTCACCGTGCGGTGCCCGGTCGCCAAATGGGGTCACCGGTCAACGGTCGGCGGCCGGTCGCCGGGCGGTCACGGTCACCGGTCGGCGGCCGGTCGCCATGCGGTCACGGTCACCATTCGGCGCTGCGCCAGCGGACCGTCATCAGCGCGTCCTCGGTCGCCTCGTCGGGCCGGAAGGACAGCTCCGTGCGGCCGGGGTCCAGGACGAAGAGCTCCTCCGGGCCGGAGTCGGCCATCGCGGTGTGCAGCCGGGAGGCCGAGTTGTTCAGCAGGACCGTGCCCGCGCGCGTGTCGATGACGAGCTCGTCGCCCGCGGCCAGGTCGATCGCGTACCGCAGCCGGCGCCGGCTGGTCCGCTCGGTGACGGTCGGCATGGAGCACGGACCGCGGAAGACGATCACCGGGTGCGCCGGGGCGGAACCGTGGTTCTCGACGACGGCGTCACCCGTGCTCTTCGCCTGGCCCCAGCTGAGCGGCCAGGTCAGCGGCCAGGTGAGGCCCGACTCCGGCTGCGGGGGATTGGCGGTCGCGAGCTGCTCGTTGACGACGTACCGGCGCGGGTCGGCGGCCAGCCACTGGATCGACATGCGCGAGCTGCCCTGGGTGGCGTAGCCCTGGTCGGCGGGGACCACGCGCTGCGCGATCCGGGCGCGCACGGTGAGCATCTCGCCGTGCAGCCGGACGGTGAGCCACCGTTCCTCGTCGAGCAGGGCGAGCGACTGCCGCAGCGCGCGGATCGCGTCGGTGGCCCCGTTCCACTCCGGCATCAGCACGATCGTGCCGCCGACCTTGCGCGGCTTGGCGTACCGGGAACCCGGCCAGGCGCCGTGCGAGGTCGGCCGGTCGGCGTCGGCGGAGTCGTACTCGGGCAGGTCCTCCCAGCCCGACAGGCCGGACTTGTCGACGGCGAAGGGGGTGCCGGGCCCGATGAGAAGCCCGGCCCACTGCATCTGCCCGTCCTGGGTGATGAGTGAGCCGGGCGCGAGGTCGGCGGTGAAGTTGCTTCCGGCGTAGGGGGTCGTGGTCTCGGCCATGGGGCCGTCACCTCACTTCGGATGGGGCGCTCACTTCGGATGGGTGTCAGGAGTGGCGCGGTCAGGCATGGGCGGTCGCGAGGAAGAGGAGGTCCTCGGCGGTCGACCGGGGGCCGGCGCCGGGCTCCTCGTGGAAGTCCCGGATGCGGTGCGGCGGTCGGGGCGTCTCGGTGAGCGCCGGGATGCGGCGGTTCTCCAGCTGCGCGAGCGAGTCGATGCGGTAGTCGTCCGCGGAGCCGGGGGAGACGATGCCGCCCTCGGCGAGCAGGGGGAGCTTGTCGAGTTCGACGCCGAACTTCTTGCCGGTGAGGGGGATCTCGAAGCTGAGCTTGTTGAGGCCGTCGATGATCCAGTTGGCGAAGGCGATCAGGCCGTTGATCGGCCCCTTGACGACGCCGATCACGGCACTGAGGGCACCCTTGACCAGGTCGCCGATGCCGCGCATGGCCTTGCTCACGGCGTCCTTGGCGGTACGGAAGAAGCCGGGCACCTTGTCGGTGACCCAGCGGACGATCGGCTGGACGGCGCTCTTGATGCCGCCGATCGTGCGCGAGGCGATGCCGCGCAGCGCGTTCGTGGCGGAGGAGACGGCGGAGCGGAGCTTGGAGATCCCGCCGATGGCCGCGCCGACGATCTTGAGCGCGGTCTTGAACAAGGTCAGATAGGCCTTGAAGTAGGTGCCCACGGCCTCGCCGAGGAGCTTCATGATCGGCTGGAGGAACTTCCAGATCGCCTGGAAGCCCTTCAGTGCCTGTTGCATGCCCTGCTTGATCAACCGTTGACCGGTCTCGGAGTTGACCGCGAGCTCGATCAGGTACGCCGCGATGGGCACGATCAGGCCGACGAGGAAGCCGAGCGGGTTGGCCCGCATGGCGACGTTGATGCCTGTCATGGCGAGGGAGGCGATGGTCATGACGGTGCCGAAGGTGCCCATGAGCCCGGTGATGACGTCGGTGATGGGCAGCAGCGGCAGCAGGATGCCGAGGATCGCGGCGCCGCCGGTGCCGATCTTCCCCGCGGCGGTACGGGCCTTGCCGGCGGCCGTGCCGATCCGACGGACGCTAGCGGGTGCGGTGGACCGGCGGATCCTGCCGAGGGCGGTCGCGCTTCCGGAGGCGTTCTGGCCGAGGTTCCGGAGGGCGGTGCCGCCCGTGCGCAGGGCGGTGGCGAGGCTGCCGACGCCGCCGTCCGCCCGCCGTACGTCCTGGGTGAACCGCCCCAGGGAGCCGCCCGCGTCGCGGAGCCCCCTTGCCAGGGAGTCCACCGTCGGGACGACCGCCCGGAAGTTCGGCATGCCGCCCAGCGCTACGGCGCTCATGCGCGTGCTCCACGCGCCTTCACGAGGTACATCAGCGCGTCGGCGGTCGCGTGCGGGTCGCTGGTACGGGCCGCGTGGTAGTGCTCGATGTGCAGCCCGCCGCCGGCGCCGACCGCCTGGTTGCCCTGGGCCGCGCGGGCGCGGCGGGCGGTCTGGGCGAGGAGCCGGTCCAGCTTGGAGAGCGGGAGGACGGCCTCGGCCTCGCCGGCCTCGGCGAGGATCGCCGGGACACCGCCGTGGCGGGGCATGACGACACCACCGGTGGCGAGCATCGGGATGGTCGGGATGTTGACGCCGAAGGTCTTGCCGCCGACGACCGGCACCCAGCCGGGGACGCTGACCTTGACCCTGTTCAGGCTGCCGATCATCCCGTTGATCAGGCCGATGACGGCGTTGATCGGGGACTTCACGCCGTCCTTGATTCCGTTGAACGCCCGGGACGCGATGTCCTTGAGGCCGTTCCAGATGGACGACATCTTGTCCTTGACGGCGCTGAAGGCCTTCGGGATCGCGGACTTGATCCAGTTGACCACCGGGGTGATGACGGCCTTGATGCCGTTCCAGACCGTGCTGATCACGGTCTTGATCGCCTTCATGACCGTGGTGATGACCGTCTTCCAGATCTTCACGTAGGTCTTGATGACGGTCGCGACGGCCTTGACGACGGTGGAGATGGCCTTCTTGATGCCGTTCCAGACCGTCTTGATCAGCGATCCGGCCTTCTGCATGATCGGCCCGACGGCCTTCATGACGGAGCTGATCACGGTCTTGATGGCGCTGAACGCCTTCTTCAGGACCGTCTGCATCGTCTTCGAGCGCATCGCCATCTCGACGATCGACTCGATGAGCGGCATGAAGAGTTCGAGCAGGCGGACGAGGAAGTTGCCCTTCATGGACCTGTTGAGCTTGTCCTGGCCCTTGGCCGCCTTGCCTGCGCCGGACTCGTACTTGCCGAGCTTGCCGCCGGCCGACTGCGCGGTGTCGCCGGCCTTCTTCATGGCGCGCTCGGCCTGCTCCGAGGCGGTCTTGAGGTTCTTGAGCTGGGTACCGGAGCCCTGGGCGTTGGTACGGAGCGTCTTGAGCTGACCGGACGCCGACTTACCGGCGTCCCCGACCTTCTTGACCGCGGTGCCGGCGCCGGAGGCCTGCGTCTTGAGGTTGCGCAGGGAGTCGGACGACTTCTTGAGGGCACTGACGAGGGACATGGGTGTACCTCCTTTCGGGGTGGGGTGGGGATCAGCCGGCGGCGATGACGCGTTCGGCGGACTGGGCGGCGGCCTTGAGGCTGTCGAACGCCGTCTTCACGTCGTCCCCGGCCCTGGCGAGCCGCTCGGCGGCCTCGGCGGCGGAGGCGAGACCGCGGGCCTTGGGGAGCTTTCTCGGGTCGAAGCCGCTCTGGGCGGCGACGAGCTTCTCCGTCGCGTCGGCGACCTTCTCGATGTCGGTGGGCTTGGCCGCGGCCACGGCGTCGCTCACCTTGCCGATGCCGGTGGCCGTCTTGGTCATCGCGCGCTCAGACGGCAGCTTGCGGAAGTTGGTGAGGAAGCTCGGGGCTTCCGAGTTGAACTTCTCGATCTTGGGGATCAGCAGCTCGAGCTGCGTCTGCAGGGGGCCGAGGTTCGTGCCCGGGGGGAGGTCGGCGAGGCTGGTGCCGCCGTTGGCGACCCGGCGCTCCCGCGCCTCGATGTCCGTGCGGCTCTGGCGGGTGAGGTCGCCGTTCGCGTCGTAGCCCCGGATCAGGCCGTCGCGGCTGATGAGCTCCTGGATTGATCGGCGGAGGGCTACGAATTTGCCCGACAGGTAGATGGTGAGCGCGCCGATCAGGAGGGCCACCATGCCGCCGACGACGGTCGAACCCCAGTACTTGAAGGCCGTCCCGAAGCCTTCGCCCTCGTACAGCTTCTCGATGCCGGCGGCGATGCCGTCGAGACCGGCGGCTTCGAAGTACTCCGAGACCGGGTTCTTCACGACCTCCTTGTGGATGTCCTCGATCTTCTCCTTGAAGTGCTCCAGGGTGCTGGAGATGGACGCCAGCTGACCCATCACGCTGCCGTGTTCCATGATCTGGCGGATGTGCCCCTGAACGATGGTGATCTTGAGGTCGGCGATCAGGGTGGGGATGTCTGGTTCTGCCATGGTGTACTCCGCTTCCGGCCGGTGACGGCCAAGCGCCGAAAAGCCCCTGCCGGTCCCGGCAGGGGCTCGTTCGTCTGGGGGCAGCGGGCGCGGCTAGGCGTCCTCGTCCCGGCGGGAGCCGCGTCGCACCGTCGCGAGGGCGTCGTTCCAGCCGGCCGCGTACGCGCGGGTCTCGCAGCGGGAGACCTCGGCGTACAGGGTGCCGAGCAACGCTCTCTTGTCGAGGGCGGTGGGTCCGTCGAGGAGCTGGCGGAGGCGGTCCAGGAGAGGGATCTGCGGTCGCGATGCCTCGGCCTGCTGGGTCATGGACGCCTGCCTTCCGGTTGCTTGCCCGTGCGTGCGTGGCGGCGCCGCGGAGTGAGGAGCGGGGGCACCACGTGTTCGAACTCTTGTGCGAACAGAGTGTGGAACATTCGTTCGGTGTTTGTCGAGCGGGAAACGTCTGACGGTGTGTCTTCTAGCCGTTGTCTCGAACGGGTTGGCGACTGATCGGAGCTTCTGTTCGACCGGGTAACCTGGAGGACGCTCTCCGGATCGGACCACCTCGGGGCGCGGGGGGCGCGAGGGGCGCGCGGGGACCCCAGGGGGCTGGGAAGGCAGTACTGACGCATGGAAACGGAGCCGGGAGCCAACCGGCGGGAGCGAGTCGTCGACTGGCTCGCGTCCCACCCCGATCTGCCCCATCTCTTCGCACGCCTCTCCGAGCTCGTCCTGGTCCACGGGTACGCCACCGAAGACCTCGTCGTGATCCCCCGGGCCGAGGTCGACCGCCGGGAGACGGCCGCGTTCACCGCGGGCTGGGCCGAGGCCGTGTCGGACGAACTCCCGCGCATACGACGGGAGTACGAGAAGCGCGTCGCCGACGCCTACACCCAGGGCCAGGGTGACGCGCGTGGAATCCGCCGGCCCGAGCGCCGGATCGACAGCGGACAGGACGGTGCCCGGGTCATCGCACTGCCCTTCGCCCGGCTCCTCGAACCGCCGGCCTCCGTGGTCGAGGCCGAGGAGCGCGTACGCAGAGAACGCGAGCAGTTCGAACAGCGGCCCGAACCGGAACCCGAACACACCTCGGGCCCCGAACCGGGCTCGGACCCCGACGTCCTCGTCACCGCCCAGGAGAGCCGCACCCGCAGGAGCGCCCAGCCGGTACGGAAGGTCGTACGCGGGAAGGGCGGGCGCCCGATCGTGCCGCCGCTCGCCGGGGTACCCGTACAGAACGGTCCGCACGCCGACCGCCGCGAGCAGGACGCCGCCGACCCGGAGCCGCGTCCCGGCAAGGGGCGCCGGGGATCGTTGTCCGAGCGGGCCAAGGCCCTGGAGAAGGAGCTCTCCACCGAGCGAGCACGGGAAGCGCCCCCGGAGTCCGCTCCCTGACGGGAACGGCCTCCGGGGGCCGCGGGGTCACCCGAAGAACCGGGCGAGGGCGTGGGGAGACACCGCCGCGCCCTCCTCGGCACGCGTGCTCCGCCCGTTCTCGTCGGTGCCCGTGCCGTCCGTCCCGTCCTCGTCCCCGTCCGGGACACCTGGTCGGGGAACGGGCGTCGGCGGATCGGGCTGGTCGCCGTCCTCGCCGCCGTTGACGCACATGAACATCCAGTTGGCGACGGCGAGATGGTCCACCGTGGCGGCCAGCAGATGATCGGTGATCGACCACTCGGCGGACTCGCCGTGGAGCTCCCGCTGGACGGCGCTGTCCCGCGGCAGATGCTTGATCAGCGCCAGGACCCGGCGGCTGGAGAGCGTGCCGCGGTGCCAGTCGAGGAGATCGGTGGAGTAGTAGCGGAGGAAGTCCGTCTCAAGGGCCTCGGCGTGTTCGTCGACGAACTCGACGAGGCTCAGTCTTCCCCCAGGCCGAGCCCGGTCTCCTTGCCGTAGGCCTCCAGGATGGCGGCGATGTCCTGCATGGTGATGTCGTGCTGTTCGAATCGGGCGAACTGCTTCTCACCCAGCAGGAGCGCGAGCAGCCCGTCCACGTCGTTGTCGTCGAGCGTGCGCAGCGCCTTGGCCGTCGCACGGCTCAGTTCGGTCGGAAGGGTGTAGCTCTCGCCGTCCAGCTCGAAGGACCAGGCGCGGCCGTGGGCCTCCTGTCGCTGGGCGCGGGCGGCGTTGACGTCGAAACGGGCCATGGTGATGCGTACTCCTTGTTTCGGGTGAAAGAAGGGGAGATCGGGAGAGGGGGCGGGGCGGGACGGATCTCTCCGTCCCGCCCCTGGAGGAGGGATCAGACAGTCGCGGAGTACTGGCTGTCCTTCATGAGGAAGGTCGCCAGCGGCTTGCCGTCGCCCTTGGACATCGCGCTGAAGGTGACGCCCAGCTGGGACGCCGCCTTGCGGGCCAGCTTGATGTCGTCGGTGGCGGTGACCTGACCGCGCGGGATGATGAAGCGGTACTTCACCGCGGTCGTGCCACCGGCCTTGACGTCGGTGAACTCCAGGCCGAGGGCGCGCACGTCGGCGAACGGACGCTCGGCGATCTCGTAGCGGTAGGTGTCGACGGCCGGGGTCGGCTCCGCCTTGACGGCGTCGCCGCCCATGAAGAAGGGCAGCGTGTCCTCGTTGAACTGGAGCAGCGAGAACTTCAGCGAGAGGTCACGGCTCGAGTAGATGTAGTGGACCGGGGAGACCGACTGCCACGAGTCGATGGCCTCCAGCTTGTCCTTCTTCGAGAAGGTGACGCCGTCGCCGGAGGTGAAGCCGAGGTCCTTCCAGCCCGCGCCGGACCAGTCGGCGGCGGAGTCGGTGCCGAAGGTGGCCGGGGCGGAGGTGCCTGCGTCGGCCACGTAGAGCTTGCCGGTGCCGGCGACGCGGATCTCGGCCGAGTTGTTTCCTGCCATGGTGTGTTTCTCCTTGGTGAGAGGGCCGCCGCCCCGGACCTGGGTCCGGGTACGGCAAAGGCCCCGCCGGACGGCGGGGCCTGGTCTGTGGGTGGGGCGAGCCGCTGGGCCGCGTCGTGGGGGTTCGGGTCTAGAACACGCTCAGGGAGAGGCGGATGACGCACAGGTAGCGGTTGGCGCCCCGGTAGAGGTAGTCGGGCAGCCAGCGCGGCCCGTCCTGCTCCTCGACGTCGTGGACGACGTTGTTGGCGCCGATCTGCTTGCCGATCGTGGCGAGCAGGGCCCGGCGGGCGCCGTTGGCGAGGACGTGGGCGGCGTTCTTGGTCGGCCCGTACACCTCGAACTCGATCAGCGGCATGTCGACGTGCAGGTCGCCGATCCAGGCGCCGCCGCGGCGGTTCACCAGGACGGCGGCCTGGGTGCCGTCGAAGCCGGCCGGCGCGTTGACCGCGATGGTCGCGCCGGCCAGGGCCGGGTCGGCCTTGAGGACGTCGACGACCAGCTTCTCGACGTCCGGGAAAGCACTCGGGGGAGTGGTCATGACGGGTTCTCCTCGGGTGAGGGATACGGGGCGGGGTGCCGCCCGGGGCGCTCCGGCGGGAGGGGGTGGGGCGCGGCAGCGCTCCCGGACGGCGAACGGCGAAGCCGCCGCCCGTTGTCCGGGCGCAGCTCCGCCGCTGCACCAACTGTGACAGAGAGCGTGCGCGCACGCAACTAGTTCGGACGAGTCCTTCCGTACGGGCTCCTCGCGCGCTCCCCCATGCCGTCCGTACGTCCTTCCGCACAGGGCTCTCAGGGGCGCCCGATAAGTTGGCGGCCACCGACCGAGGAGCCGCCCCGTGCCCGCCCGCCCCAGCCTTCTGTACGTCACCGACCTCGCCTACCCGGCCCGCGGACGGCGCTACTGCGACGAGGACATCCAGCTCACCGCCCGGCTGCGCGAGGACTTCGACCTGGCGCTCTGTCACCCGCTCGACGCCGCCGCCCTCATGGACGGCTTCGACGCCGTCGTCGTCCGCAACAGCGGCCCGGTCATCGGCTACCGGAAGGAGTACGACGCCTTCCGCGAGCGGGCCCTGGCCCGCGGCACCCGCGTCTACAACCCGCTCCACGGCCGCGGCGACATGGCGGGCAAGCAGTACCTGCTCGACCTCACCGCCACCGGCCACCCCGTCATCCCCACCGTCGACCGGCCCGAGGACCTCCACCGGCTGCCCCACGCCGCCGAGTACGCGGTCAAGCCCAAGGCCGGAGCCGACTCCATAGGGCTGCGCTTCCTGGCGTACGAGGAACTCGCCGGCCTCGCGTACGACGACGTTCTCGTCCAGCCGCGCATCGACTTCCGCTACGAGGTCTCCTTCTACTTCGTCGACGACCTCTTCCAGTACGCCCTCCACGCCCCCGACCCCGACCGCCGCTGGGTCCTGGAGCCGTACGAGCCCACCGGGGACGACCTCGCCTTCGCCCGCCGCTTCGTCGACTGGAACACCCTCGACCACGGCATCCAGCGCGTGGACGCCTGCCGCGCCCCCGGCGGCGAGCTGCTCCTGGTCGAACTGGAGGACCTCAACCCCTATCTCTCCCTGGACCGCGTCCCCGAGGAGACCCGCGACCGCTTCGTCGCCGCCCTCACGGACTCGCTCCACCGCTTCCTGGCGGCATGAGAAAGCGCCCCCCGTCCTTCCTGGACGGGGGGCGCTTCTCGTACGAGTGCGAGGGGGAGTCAGGCGGTGCGGGGACGGCGGCGGGCGACGCGCTCGGCGGCGAACACGTCCTCCAGGCGGAAGAGCTGCGCCCGGCCCGCCTTGCCGGCGGCCCGCAGATGACCGAGCTGGACCCACTTGCGGATGGTCGCGGGGGCGACGCCCGCCTCCTCGGCGGCGAGCGGTCCCGGGATCAGGGCCGGCAGGGCGAGCGAGCTCAGCACGAGGTCTCCTCCGTGTCGTCGGTCGTGGTGGTGCCCGTGGTCGTGCCCGTCGTCGTGTCCATCGCCGCCCCGATCTCCTCGGTACGGGCTCCGGAGGCGGCCGCGAGGTCCGCCCACTCCCGCTCCGGCCACAGGTGCCGGTAGGCGGGGTCGTCCTGACAGCCGCACACCTCGTCCGTGCAGACACAGGCCGGGTTCACACAGAGCACCGCGCGCCGGTCGGGGAAGGCCCGCAGCGACACCGAGTCGCACCAGGGGCAGCGGCCCGACACCCGGACCACCGTCTCCGAGTCGCCCAGCGTCCGGGCGCAGCGCCGGGCCATCCGGCGGATCTCGTCCCGCACGTGCCGGGCCAGGTCGGGTTCGGCGGCGATCGTGTCGAGCAGCCCGACCACCCGCCGGAGCCGGTCGATCACCCCGGCGCGGGGCGGCCGGGGCAGTGCGAGCCGGGCGCACACCGCCTCCTCCAACTCCACCACCCCGTCGGTGATGTCGCGGATCGCGTCGGAGACGTGCAGCCGGATCGGGGCGGCGCCGTGGCCGGGGACGGCGAGCCCGTGCCGCTGCTGGAGGAGCAGTGCCTCGCGGCGCTCCTCGCGGATCTGCTCGTCACGGCCCGCGGGGGAGGGGGCCGGGGCGCTCCCGGCGGGGCCGCGGCGGCCGGGCGCGAGCTCTTCGGCGAGCTCGGGGAACTGGCGTACGAGGGAGGCGGTCCAGAGTGCGATGTCGCGCACCACGAGCTCGACGGTGGCACCGGCGCGGTCAGCCACGGCGGCCGCTCCGGGCGAGCGTCGGGGTGAGGGCGACGGCCTTCGCCACGCGGGCGGCGTCCGCCGGACGCCCGTTGCGCCAGAGGCGGCCCGCGCAGACGCCGTCGAAGTAGCTCTCGGCGGGGGCCACCGCCGTCTCGCACTCGCGGCGGACGGGGCAGTCGGCGCAGGCGCGCAGCGCCGGGGCCGCCTCCTTGGCGCGTCGGGCGAAGACGACGGACGGGGAGAGGCCGGCACACGCGGCGGTGGCCTGCCAGGGGGTGGGGTCGGGCTGGAACAAGAGGTTCTCCACGGTCCGGGGCGCCCCGAACTCCATGGGGCCGATGGGGCCGTTGGGGCTCGGGGGGCCGACGAGTGCGGCGGCGAGCCAGACTTACATGTTGCGTGCGAGCGCGCAACAACTTTGTGGGGCACTCCTGGAGTCACCTTCATCGTTTCGACACGTTGCGTACCCGAAACCAGGTAATTCCGTGCGCGCAAGCACGCTAGAGTTGCACGCCTGGAGGAGTGGAGTGAGGAGCTGTACATGACCACTCGTGGGCTGGACGAGTTCGCAGGCTGGGTCGAAGGCCTGATGCGACAGCGTGGCTACGACATCGACAGCCCGCGCGGCGGCGGCAAGTCGCGGATCGCGGACGAGGCCGGGGTGCACCGGGCCGCCGTGACGCGCCTGCTGCAGCGGCAGAGCATGCCCGACCTGGAGACCATGCGCAGGATCGCCCCGCTGCTGGGCGTCTCGGTGCGCGACATGCTGATCCGGTCCGGTCGCGTGACCCCCGAGGAGCTCCCGATGGCGGCGGATCTGCTGCCGCCGAGCGACTGGCAGCCCTCGATGGAGGACTTCGCGCGCTGGCTGGGGGTGCCCGACGAGCGCATGGGCGTCTTCGTCAGGGTCGTGAACCAGTTCCTGGAGCCCGACACGGAGGGGGAGGAGTCCGCCGAGACCCCCGAACCCCGCCGCACCGCCCGGGACTGACCCCGGGCCCGACGGGGACCGACCCCGGTCCCCGCCCGGGACCGGCCCCGGTCCCGACGTGATCTTGCCTGGTCCCGGCCTTCGTCGGCCGGGACCAGGTGCGCGTGGCCATTTGTTTTGACCGGAGTCCATGCGATAGGTACGCTCAAGCCTTGTGCCTGGGGTGTGCCTGGGCTCGCGTGCGTGTCCTCAACCGCAAGGCGAGTCATATATCGGCCACCGTGATCCGCGCCTCTTCCGCTTCGGCGGAGAGGTTCGCGCGATTCGACACACCCGACCGCGTGGGTCGGCGAATGTTCCAGGTTAGTTTCACCGACGGCACACAGAAACCGGAGAAGTAGTGCCTACGATCCAGCAGCTGGTCCGGAAGGGCCGGCAGGACAAGGTCGAGAAGAACAAGACGCCCGCACTCGAGGGTTCCCCTCAGCGTCGCGGCGTCTGCACGCGTGTGTTCACGACCACCCCGAAGAAGCCGAACTCGGCGCTCCGTAAGGTCGCGCGTGTGCGTCTGACCTCCGGCATCGAGGTCACGGCCTACATCCCGGGTGAGGGTCACAACCTGCAGGAGCACTCCATCGTGCTCGTGCGTGGTGGCCGTGTGAAGGACCTTCCGGGTGTTCGCTACAAGATCATCCGCGGTTCCCTCGACACGCAGGGCGTCAAGAACCGTAAGCAGGCTCGCAGCCGCTACGGCGCCAAGAAGGAGAAGTAAGAATGCCTCGTAAGGGCCCCGCCCCGAAGCGCCCGGTCATCATCGACCCGGTCTACAGCTCTCCTCTTGTCACCTCGCTGATCAACAAGATCCTGCTGGACGGCAAGCGCTCCACCGCCGAGCGCATCGTCTACGGCGCCATGGAAGGCCTCCGCGAGAAGACCGGCGCTGACCCGGTCATCACGCTGAAGCGCGCGCTTGAGAACGTCAAGCCCTCGCTCGAGGTCAAGTCCCGCCGTGTCGGTGGCGCCACCTACCAGGTGCCGATCGAGGTCAAGCCCGGTCGCGCCGCGACCCTGTCGCTGCGCTGGATCGTGGGCTACTCCCGCGCCCGTCGCGAGAAGACCATGACCGAGCGCCTCATGAACGAGCTGCTCGACGCCTCCAACGGTCTTGGCGCTGCCGTCAAGAAGCGCGAGGACACGCACAAGATGGCCGAGTCCAACAAGGCCTTCGCGCACTACCGCTGGTAGTCCGAACCCACATCGAGACCGAGAGAAGATTGAGCCGATATGGCTACCACTTCGCTTGACCTTGCCAAGGTGCGCAACATCGGCATCATGGCTCACATCGACGCGGGCAAGACGACCACCACCGAGCGGATCCTGTTCTACACCGGCGTTTCGTACAAGATCGGTGAAGTCCACGACGGCGCTGCCACGATGGACTGGATGGAGCAGGAGCAGGAGCGCGGCATCACGATCACGTCTGCCGCGACGACCTGCCACTGGCCGCTCGAGAATGTCGATCACACGATCAACATCATCGACACGCCGGGTCACGTCGACTTCACCGTCGAGGTGGAGCGTTCGCTGCGCGTGCTCGACGGTGCTGTCACCGTGTTCGACGGTGTGGCCGGCGTCGAGCCCCAGTCCGAGACTGTCTGGCGTCAGGCGGACCGCTACGGCGTGCCGCGCATCTGCTTCGTCAACAAGCTCGACCGTACGGGTGCCGAGTTCCTCCGCTGCGTCGACATGATCGTGGAGCGCCTCGGCGCCGTCCCGATCGTCATGCAGCTGCCCATCGGCTCCGAGATGGACTTCCAGGGCGTTGTCGACCTGGTCCGCATGAAGGCGCTTGTCTGGTCCGCCGAGGCCAGCAAGGGTGAGATGTACGACGTCGTCGACATCCCGGCCTCGCACACCGAGCTCGCCGAAGAATGGCGCGCGAAGCTGGTCGAGACCGTCGCGGAGAACGACGAGGAGCTCATGGAGCTCTTCCTCGAGGGCGTCGAGCCCACCGAGGAGCAGCTGTACGCCGCCGTCCGTCGCATCACCATTGCCTCCGGCAAGGGTGGCGGCGAGAAGACGATCACCCCCGTCTTCTGTGGCACCGCGTTCAAGAACAAGGGCGTTCAGCCCCTGCTCGACGCTGTCGTCCGTTACCTGCCGTCGCCCCTGGACGTCGAGGCCATCGAGGGCCACGACGTCAAGGACGCCGAGCTTGTCGTCAAGCGCAAGCCGTCCGACGACGAGCCGCTGTCGGCCCTCGCGTTCAAGATCGCGAGCGACCCGCACCTCGGCAAGCTCACCTTCGTCCGGATCTACTCCGGTCGCCTGGAGGCCGGCACCGCGGTGCTGAACTCCGTCAAGGGCAAGAAGGAGCGCATCGGCAAGATCTACCGCATGCACGCGAACAAGCGTGAGGAGATCGACTCGGTGGGCGCCGGCGACATCGTCGCCGTCATGGGCCTCAAGCAGACCACCACCGGTGAGACGCTGTGTGACGACAAGAACCCGGTCATCCTGGAGTCCATGGACTTCCCGGCGCCGGTCATTCAGGTCGCCATCGAGCCCAAGTCCAAGGGTGACCAGGAGAAGCTGGGTGTTGCCATCCAGCGTCTCGCGGAGGAGGACCCCTCCTTCCAGGTGCACTCGGACGAGGAGACCGGCCAGACCATCATCGGTGGTATGGGCGAGCTTCACCTCGACATCCTCGTCGACCGTATGCGTCGCGAGTTCAAGGTCGAGGCGAACGTCGGCAAGCCGCAGGTCGCTTACCGCGAGACGATCCGCAAGACCGTCGAGCGCGTGGACTACACCCACAAGAAGCAGACCGGTGGTACCGGTCAGTTCGCCAAGGTGCAGATCGCGATCGAGCCGATCACCGAGGGCGACGCCTCGTACGAGTTCGTGAACAAGGTCACCGGTGGCCGCATCCCGAAGGAGTACATCCCTTCGGTCGACGCGGGTGCGCAGGAGGCCATGCAGTTCGGCATCCTGGCCGGCTACGAGATGACTGGCGTCCGCGTCATCCTTCTCGACGGTGGCTACCACGAGGTCGACTCCTCCGAGCTCGCGTTCAAGATCGCCGGTTCGCAGGCCTTCAAGGAGGCCGCGCGCAAGGCTTCGCCGGTCATCCTCGAGCCCATGATGTCCGTCGAGGTCACCACGCCCGAGGACTACATGGGTGAGGTCATCGGCGACATCAACTCCCGCCGTGGTCAGATTCAGGCCATGGAGGAGCGCAGCGGCGCTCGCGTCGTGAAGGGCCTCGTGCCCCTTTCGGAGATGTTCGGCTACGTCGGCGACCTCCGCAGCAAGACCTCGGGTCGCGCAAGCTACTCGATGCAGTTCGACTCCTACGCCGAGGTTCCGCGGAACGTCGCCGAGGAGATCATCGCGAAGGCCAAGGGCGAGTAACTCTTCCGAGTTCACGCTTTAGGCTTGACACCAGTCGCCGGGGCTCAGCCCCCGAAACCCGAGGGATCGGGCCCCGGCGGATGGCATCCCAGCAAAGATCACCTGGCGCCGATGAAGCAAGGCGTACAGAACCACTCCGCAGGAGGATTCAGTGGCGAAGGCAAAGTTCGAGCGGACTAAGCCGCACGTCAACATCGGCACCATCGGTCACATTGACCACGGTAAGACGACCCTCACGGCCGCCATTACCAAGGTGCTGCACGACGCGTACCCGGACCTGAACGAGGCCTCGGCCTTCGACCAGATCGACAAGGCTCCCGAGGAGCGCCAGCGCGGTATCACGATCTCGATCGCGCACGTCGAGTACCAGACGGAGTCGCGTCACTACGCGCACGTCGACTGCCCGGGTCACGCTGACTACATCAAGAACATGATCACGGGTGCCGCGCAGATGGACGGCGCGATCCTCGTGGTTGCCGCCACCGACGGCCCGATGCCGCAGACCAAGGAGCACGTGCTCCTGGCCCGCCAGGTCGGCGTTCCGTACATCGTCGTCGCCCTGAACAAGGCCGACATGGTGGACGACGAGGAGATCCTGGAGCTCGTCGAGCTCGAGGTGCGTGAGCTCCTCTCCGAGTACGACTTCCCGGGCGACGACCTTCCGGTCGTCCGCGTCTCGGCGCTCAAGGCGCTCGAGGGTGACAAGGACTGGGCGGACAAGCTCCTCGGCCTGATGAAGGCTGTCGACGAGTCCATCCCGCAGCCTGAGCGCGAGGTCGACAAGCCGTTCCTGATGCCGATCGAGGACGTCTTCACGATCACCGGTCGTGGCACCGTCGTCACCGGTCGTATCGAGCGCGGTATCCTCAAGGTCAACGAGACCGTCGACATCATCGGCATCAAGACCGAGAAGACCACCACCACGGTCACCGGTATCGAGATGTTCCGCAAGCTGCTCGACGAGGGCCAGGCCGGTGAGAACGTCGGTCTGCTCCTCCGTGGCATCAAGCGCGAGGATGTCGAGCGCGGCCAGGTCATCATCAAGCCGGGTTCGGTCACGCCGCACACGAACTTCGAGGCCCAGGCCTACATCCTGTCGAAGGACGAGGGTGGCCGTCACACCCCGTTCTTCAACAACTACCGCCCGCAGTTCTACTTCCGTACCACGGACGTGACCGGCGTCGTGACCCTCCCCGAGGGCACCGAGATGGTCATGCCGGGCGACAACACCGCCATGAGCGTTGAGCTGATCCAGCCCATCGCCATGGAGGAGGGCCTCAAGTTCGCCATCCGTGAGGGTGGCCGGACCGTCGGCGCCGGCCAGGTCGTCAAGATCACTGCCTGATCTCTGATCTGACCTGGTAGCTCCACGAGCTGCAGCAGAAGGCCCCGCACCTTTCGGTGCGGGGCCTTCTCGCGTTCCCGAGCGTTTTCCGAGCGCTTCCCGAGCGCTTCCGAGTCTTCCGGGCGCTCGACCGGCGTCGGTTCCTTACGGCCGCCAGCTCCAGGGGTGCCCGTCCGCGCCGAGGCCCACCACGGTCGTCCCGCCCGCGCCCAGGTGCAGCGCCGCCGACACCGCCGGCGCTTCCGCCGTACGGCTCCGCACCCGGTCACCGGCCCGCACCCGCACCCGGCCCTCCGCATCCGTGCCCAGGAGTACGGTCCCCAGCGCCGCGGAGCGCGCGGCGACCACACCCCCGTACCCGTCCAGACCGGCGTCGCCGCTCGGCCCGAGGAGCTCCTCGGCCGCCGGCCGCCGGTAGTACAGCTCGCCCCCGGCCGACGCCACCGTGGATCCGGAGAGCGGCAGCGTCTCCGACTGCTCCTCCCCGTCCACCCAGTGCCGTACGGACTCCCGCCCCGCGGCGTGGAGGTGCACCCGGCCCGCCGCGTCGAGCGATACGGCGAGACCGTCCTGGACCTCCGCCGTCCCGGGGAGCGTCCGCCACGGGCCCCAGGACCCGTCCGCCGCCCGCACCCGGGTCGAGACGCCCTTGTCCGCGTTCCGTACGAAGAGGTGGACCCGGCCGTCGGGGGCCGCGACGGCCACCGGGGCACCGACCCGGCGTCCCCGGTCGTCCGTGCGCTCCGGATTCCCGAGCCCGTTCCAGGCCAGGAACGGGCCGCCGGGGGAGCGCTGCTCCAGGAGCACCAGCTCGCGCCGGTTCGGCCCGCCGTGTCCGTCGATCGCGGAGAACCGCACGCCGAAGAGCAGCACCCGGCCGTCGCCGAGCACGGCCGAGCCGAGCGCGGGCGCGAGCGGGCCACCGCCGAGATCCGTCGGCTCGCCCCAGACGCCGGGCGCCGTCTCCCGCCAGCGGACCGCGAGCAGGCCGAGCACCCCGTACGCGGCGAGGCGGCCGTCCGGCTCCTCGGCGAGCGCGGGGCCCGCGGTCGGCCAGCGGTGGTGGGTGGAGCGCACCCAGCCCTTGCGGTTGGTGAGCGGCCGTTCGCCGCCGACGCCGTAGTCGCCGCAGCCCGAGGGGTTCCCGCACTCCCAGGACGGGTCCCCGCCGTACGGGACGAGGCGGGCGGCCTTCTCCTGGAGGACCCGGGGAGGGAGGTTCTTGGGCCAGTGCCGGTTGTAGTAGCCGCGGAAGGCGGTCGCGGTGAACGCCGGTATCGGGTTGCCGTCCCGGACTGCGTCCGCGACCCAGCGGCTCAGCGCTGCCCAGGTGAAGCAGGCGACCGCCGTGTGGTCCCCGTGGTCCGAGTAGCCGGGCTGCTCGGAGTCCCGGCCGCGGGTGGCCTCGTCGCTGAGCTGGATGTCCGGGTCCGGGTCCAGGGTGTGCACCAGCGTGGGCCGGTAGCGGCGGAGCAGTCCGACGAGGACGTCGACCAGCCGGTCGTAGTCATAGGTGTCCGAGCGGGTGACGGGCGAACCGGCCGACAGATGGGTCCGCAGCTCCAGGGCGCGGTCGTGCCAGAGCGCGGGCAGGGCCATGTACCGCCGGTTCGTGTGCATCGGCAGGTTGAGGAAGACCAGCTCGATCCGGCGCCCGCCGTGGCTGAGGGCGTCGATCTCCGCCCGCCGGCCGCCGGGGAGCGTGAGCACCTCGCGCCGCCAGGGCGTGAACATCGGCAGGCCGAGCGCCGCCGCGTACGACTGGCGGAGCCCCTGGTGACGCGCGGAGGAGTAGGCGGCGCGGTCCGGGGGAGCGTCCGGCATCCCCTTGATCCGGTTCCGGCCGGTGTGCTCGCCGGCGGTCACGTACACGGAGACCAGCGGGATCCCGGCGTCCAGGAGGCGCTGGGTGTCGGGGTTCATGAAGTACAGGTCGTCGTCCGGGTGTGCCGCGAACTGCAGGAGCAGCGCCCGCCGGGTCCGCGCGGAGGCGATCGGCTTGCCGGGCGCGGGATCGACGGTCGGTGCGGTCCTGCGCGGCTCCGGCACGGAACATCCGGCGACGGCCGAGGTGACGGCGAGGGCCGCGGCGAGAACCGTCCGCCGGCGGGGTGCTGTGGTCACGTACGCGGTCCGTCCCCTCGGGTCCTTCGGTCCTCTGTAAGACGGATATCCGGCACTCGAGGTTGTGTGCGGAGAGGCTCCCGCCTGGGAGGATTCATCCGCCGGAAGAAATCTCCGAAAGTCGCTGTCGATCATGTCGAGGACGCGCCACCGGCTCCGACCACGGGGTGACAGCACGCCGCAGGGGCGCGCGGACGGGGAGGACACCCACCATGAAGTACGTCGCGATGATCTACGGCAACCAGGCCAAGTGGGACGCGTTCCCGGCCGAGGCCTGGCCCGGGGCGATCGCCCGGCAGGAGGCCTTCAACAGGAAGTACCGGGAGAGCGGCGAGCTGATCGGCGCGTACGGGCTCGCCGACGCGGCCGCCGCCCAGCTGGTACGCCGCGAGGGCGGCGTCCCCGCGGTCACCGACGGCCCGTACCTGGAGACCAAGGAGTACCTGGCCAGCTTCTACCTGCTCGACTGTGACAGCCCGGAGCGGGCCCGGCAGATCGCCGCGGACATGCCCTTCGCGGACACCGACCCCGTCGAGCTGTGGCCGATCCTGCACGAGTCCGCGGCGGACGTGTGAGCGGCTCCGCCGAGATCGAGGGCCTGCTGCGTGCGTACGCGCCGCAGGTCCTCGGCGCGCTCGTCCGCCGGTACGGCACCTTCGACCTCTGCGAGGACGCCGTCCAGGAGGCCCTGATCGCCGCCGCCCAGCAGTGGCCCGAGGCCGGTGTCCCCGACCACCCGCGCGGCTGGCTGGTCACCGTCGCCACCCGCAGGTTCGTCGACCTGGTGCGCAGCGAGGCCGCCCGCAGGCACCGCGAGGACGCCGTGGCACTCGCCACCCCGGACTCCGAGCTCCTGGCGCGCGCCGCGGACGACGCCCCGGGCAGCGACCGGGACGACTCGCTCTCCCTGCTGTTCCTCTGCTGCCACCCGGAGCTGTCCCCGCCCAGCCGGATCGCGCTCACCCTGCGCGCCGTCGGCGGTCTCACCACCGCGCAGATCGCCGCCGCCTTCCTGGTGCCCGAGTCGACGATGGCGCAGCGCATCAGCCGGGCCAAGCGGACGATCAGGGCGGCGGGCGGCTCGTTCGCGCTCCCGCAGGGGGAGGACCGTACGGCCCGGCTCGCCGAGGTACGGCACGTGCTCTACCTCGTCTTCAACGAGGGATACACGGCGAGCGGCGGCGACGAGCTGACCGTGCCCGAGCTGTCCACGGAGGCGATCCGGCTCGCGCGGCTGCTCCACCGGCTGCTGCCCGAGGACACCGAGACGGCGGGGCTGCTCGCCCTGATGCTGCTGACCGACGCCCGCAGGCCGGCCCGTACGGGTCCGCTCGGAGAACTGGTGCCGCTCGCGGAGCAGGACCGGGGGAGGTGGGACGGCCGGCTCGTCGCGGAGGGTGTGGAGCTGATCAGCCGCGCCCTGCCCCGGGGCCAGGTCGGCCCGTACCAGTTGCAGGCGGCGATCGCCGCCGTCCACGACGAGGCGGAGACCGCCGGGGCCACCGACTGGCCGCAGATCCTCGCGCTCTACGAGCTGCTGGAGCGGACCGCGCCGAACCCGATGGTCACCCTCAACCGTGTGGTGGCCGTCGCGATGGTCCGGGGACCCGCGGCCGGGCTCGCGCTGCTGGACGAGCTGGCGGGGGACGAGCGACTGGCCCGGCATCACCGGCTGCTCGCCACCCGGGCCCATCTGCTCGAACTCCTCGGCGACAAGGTGACCGCGGCGGAGGCCTACCGGGAGGCGGCACGCCGTACGACCAGTGCCCCCGAACGTCGTCATCTCACCGAGCGGGCACGGCGCTTGGGGTGAGGCGGAGGGGGGCGGTCGAGCCCCGCGCGTGCGCCCCGGCGCATGGCCGTACGTGACGTGGGGTACAGTCTTCGCTCCCGATTGGCGGCCGGATGGCCCCGTATGGCAGACTGTCGGGGTTGCTCGGTTGAGTGCCGATGCTGCGCGCCTCCCGTCGGGAGGACCGGAAGCGAGTCCCACAGTACTCGTCGTCCCTTATCAGGGGCGGACGTACGGGAATCTTCTGGGAAGCGTCAGCGGGGTGCAGACCAGGCACCCGGTGGGTGTTTTGCCCCCGGCCTGCGGTCATGGCGATCGTGCCCCCTTGGTTGGGAAATCCTCAGGGATTTCTGCGTAGAGGGAGTGCGACACGCCCGACCGCGTGGGTCGGAGACACGACAACGCTTTTCAGTAAGCGAAGCCGATCGGGTTCCAGAGCGTTACGAGACAAAGGACTACTAGTAGCCATGGCGGGACAGAAGATCCGCATCCGGCTCAAGGCCTACGACCACGAGGTCATCGACTCCTCGGCGAAGAAGATCGTCGAGACGGTGACCCGCACTGGTGCGTCGGTCGCAGGCCCGGTGCCGCTGCCCACTGAGAAGAACGTGTACTGCGTCATCAAGTCGCCGCACAAGTACAAGGACTCGCGCGAGCACTTCGAGATGCGCACGCACAAGCGCCTCATCGACATCCTCGACCCCACGCCGAAGACGGTTGACTCGCTCATGCGTCTCGACCTCCCGGCGGGCGTTGACATCGAGATCAAGCTCTGAGGGCGCGCGAGATGGCTAAGAACATCAAGGGCATCCTGGGCGAGAAGCTCGGCATGACGCAGGTCTGGGACGAGAACAACCGGGTTGTCCCGGTCACCGTCGTCAAGGCCGGCCCCAATGTCGTGACCCAGGTCCGTACGAACGACGTCGACGGCTACGAGTCGGTCCAGATCGCCTTCGGCGAGATCGACCCTCGCAAGGTGAACAAGCCCCTCAAGGGTCACTTCGCCAAGGCCGACGTCACCCCGCGCCGCCACCTGGTGGAGCTCCGTACCGCTGACGCCTCCGAGTACACGCTCGGCCAGGAGATCACCGCTGAGCTCTTCGAGGCCGGCGTGAAGGTCGACGTCACCGGTAAGAGCAAGGGCAAGGGCTTCGCCGGTGTCATGAAGCGCCACAACTTCCGTGGTGGCAAGGCGTCGCACGGTGCCCACCGCGTGCACCGTAAGCCTGGTTCGATCGGTGGCTGCGCCACCCCGGGCCGTGTCTTCAAGGGCATGAAAATGGCCGGTCGCATGGGCAACGAGCGTGTGACCACCCAGAACCTGACCGTCCACGCCGTTGACGCCGAGAAGGGTCTGCTGCTCATCAAGGGCGCCGTCCCCGGCCCTAACGGTGGCCTCGTCCTGGTCCGCACTGCGGCCAAGGGGGTTTGAGGAACCGATGAGCACCATTGACATCCTTTCGCCGGCAGGCGACAAGACCGGGACCGTCGAGCTCCCCGAGGAGATCTTCGGCGCCAAGGTCAGCGTTCCGCTGATCCACCAGGTCGTCGTCGCTCAGCTGGCCGCTGCCCGTCAGGGCACGCACAAGACCAAGCGTCGTGGCGAAGTCCGTGGTGGTGGCAAGAAGCCTTACCGCCAGAAGGGCACCGGCCGCGCCCGTCAGGGTTCGACCCGCGCTCCGCAGTTCGTCGGCGGTGGCGTCGTCCACGGCCCGCAGCCGCGTGACTACTCGCAGCGGACCCCGAAGAAGATGAAGGTCGCCGCCCTCCGCGGTGCCCTCTCGGACCGGGCCACCCACTCCCGCATCCACGTCGTCACCGGCGTGGTCGAGGGTGACGTTTCCACCAAGGCCGCGAAGACGCTGTTCGGCAAGATCTCGGAGCGCAAGAACCTGCTCCTGGTCGTCGAGCGCTCCGACGAGGCCGCGTGGCTGTCCGCTCGTAACCTGCCCCAGGTGCACATCCTGGAGCCGGGCCAGCTCAACACGTACGACGTGATCGTCTCCGACGACGTGGTCTTCACCAAGGCCGCCCTCGAGTCCTTCGTGTCTGGCCCCCAGACCGCTGAGACCGAAGGGAGCGACGCCTGATGACTGAGGCCGTCGTCACCAGCAAGACCTTCTCGGACCCGCGCGACATTCTGATCAAGCCGGTCGTCTCGGAGAAGAGCTACGCCCTGCTGGACGAGAACAAGTACACGTTCATCGTCGCGCCTGGCTCCAACAAGACCCAGATCAAGCAGGCCGTCGAGGCGGTCTTCTCGGTCAAGGTCACCGGGGTCAACACGATCAACCGCCAGGGCAAGCGCAAGCGCACCAAGGCCGGTTTCGGTAAGCGCAAGGACACCAAGCGCGCCATCGTGACCCTTGCTGAGGGCAACCGTATCGACATCTTCGGCGGTCCGACCGCCTAACGGCGGTCTGGATCGTCCGGAATCGGACGAGGACTGAGAAATGGGAATCCGCAAGTACAAGCCGACAACGCCGGGCCGCCGTGGCTCCTCCGTTGCCGACTTCGTCGAGATCACGCGGTCCACGCCGGAGAAGTCGCTGGTTCGCCCCCTGCACAGCAAGGGCGGCCGTAACAACACCGGTCGGATCACCGTTCGCCACCAGGGTGGCGGACACAAGCGCGCCTACCGTGTGATCGACTTCCGTCGTCACGACAAGGACGGCGTGCCGGCCAAGGTCGCTCACATCGAGTACGACCCCAACCGCACCGCGCGCATCGCGCTGCTCCACTACGTGGACGGCGAGAAGCGCTACATCATCGCCCCCAAGGGTCTGACGCAGGGTGACCGCGTCGAGAACGGCCCCGGCGCGGACATCAAGCCCGGCAACAACCTGGCGCTCCGCAACATCCCGGTCGGTACCACGATCCACGCGATCGAGCTCCGTCCCGGTGGCGGCGCCAAGTTCGCCCGCTCCGCAGGCGCCTCCGTGCAGCTGCTGGCGAAGGAGGGCACGATGGCCCACCTTCGTATGCCGTCCGGTGAGATCCGTCTCGTCGACGCCCGCTGCCGCGCCACGATCGGCGAGGTCGGCAACGCCGAGCAGTCGAACATCAACTGGGGCAAGGCCGGCCGTAAGCGCTGGCTGGGCGTTCGCCCGACCGTCCGCGGTGTGGCGATGAACCCGGTTGACCACCCGCACGGTGGTGGTGAGGGTAAGACCTCCGGTGGTCGCCACCCGGTCTCCCCGTGGGGTCAGAAGGAGGGTCGTACTCGCTCGCCGAAGAAGGCTTCGAGCAAGTACATCGTCCGCCGCCGCAAGACGAACAAGAAGCGCTAGGAGCGGGTTTAGATGCCGCGCAGTCTCAAGAAGGGACCCTTCGTCGACGGACACCTCGTAAAGAAGGTGGACGTACAGAACGAAGCCGGTACCAAGAACGTCATCAAGACCTGGTCCCGTCGCTCGATGATCATCCCGGCCATGCTCGGCCACACGATCGCGGTGCACAACGGCAAGACCCACATTCCGGTGTTTGTCACCGAGTCGATGGTCGGCCACAAGCTCGGCGAGTTCTCGCCGACGCGCACCTTCCGGGGTCACGTGAAGGACGACCGGAAGTCGAAGCGCCGCTAGTAGCGGGGTGGAATGACCATGACAGACACTGGAAGGACAACCATGGAAGCCAGGGCCCAGGCGCGGTACATCCGCGTCACGCCCATGAAGGCCCGCCGAGTGGTGGACCTTATCCGTGGCATGGACGCCACGGAGGCTCAGGCGGTCCTGCGTTTCGCCCCGCAGGCCGCGAGCGTGCCGGTTGGCAAGGTGCTTGACAGCGCCATTGCCAACGCTGCACACAACTACGACCACACGGACGCCTCTTCGCTGGTCATCAGCGAGGCGTTTGTGGATGAGGGCCCGACCCTGAAGCGGTTCCGTCCGCGTGCTCAGGGCCGTGCCTACCGGATCCGTAAGCGGACCAGCCACATCACCGTGGTCGTCAGCAGCAAGGAAGGAACCCGGTAATGGGCCAGAAGGTTAACCCGCATGGGTTCCGGCTCGGCATCACCACGGACTTCAAGTCCCGTTGGTACGCCGACAAGCTGTACAAGGACTACGTCAAGGAAGACGTCGCCATCCGTCGGATGATGACGTCCGGCATGGAGCGCGCCGGCATCTCGAAGGTTGAGATCGAGCGCACCCGTGACCGCGTGCGGGTGGACATCCACACCGCGCGTCCCGGCATCGTCATCGGCCGCCGTGGCGCCGAGGCCGACCGCATCCGCGGCGACCTCGAGAAGCTCACGGGCAAGCAGGTCCAGCTGAACATCCTCGAGGTCAAGAACCCCGAGATGGACGCTCAGCTGGTTGCTCAGGCCGTTGCCGAGCAGCTCTCCTCCCGCGTCTCCTTCCGTCGCGCCATGCGTAAGAGCATGCAGGGCACGATGAAGGCCGGCGCCAAGGGCATCAAGATCCAGTGTGGCGGTCGTCTCGGCGGCGCCGAGATGTCCCGCTCGGAGTTCTACCGCGAGGGCCGCGTGCCCCTGCACACGCTCCGCGCGAACGTCGACTACGGCTTCTTCGAGGCCAAGACGACCTTCGGCCGTATCGGCGTGAAGGTCTGGATCTACAAGGGCGACGTCAAGAACATCGCCGAGGTCCGCGCCGAGAACGCTGCGGCCCGTGCGGGTAACCGCCCGGCCCGTGGTGCGGGTGGCGCTGGCGACCGTCCCGCCGGCCGTGGTGGCCGCGGTGGCGAGCGTGGCGGCCGCGGCCGCAAGCCGCAGCAGCAGTCCGCGCCGGCTGCCGAGGCCCCCAAGGCCGACGCTCCCGCCGCCGCTGCCGCTCCGGCTGAGAGCACCGGAACGGAGGCCTGACCGAAATGCTGATCCCCCGTAGGGTCAAGCACCGCAAGCAGCACCACCCCAAGCGCTCGGGTATGAGCAAGGGTGGTACGCAGGTTGCGTTCGGCGAGTACGGCATTCAGGCCCTCACGCCGGCGTACGTGACGAACCGCCAGATCGAGGCTGCTCGTATCGCGATGACCCGCCACATCAAGCGTGGCGGCAAGGTCTGGATCAACATCTACCCGGACCGCCCCCTCACGAAGAAGCCCGCCGAGACCCGCATGGGTTCCGGTAAGGGTTCTCCGGAGTGGTGGATCGCGAACGTCAAGCCGGGTCGGGTGATGTTCGAACTGTCCTACCCGAACGAGAAGATCGCGCGCGAGGCCCTGACCCGTGCGGCCCACAAGCTGCCGATGAAGTGCAAGATCGTTAAGCGCGAAGCAGGTGAGCTGTGATGTCGGCCGGTACCAAGGCGTCCGAGCTGCGCGAGCTGGGCAACGAGGAGCTTCTCAACAAGCTCCGCGAGGCCAAGGAAGAGCTGTTCAACCTCCGCTTCCAGGCGGCGACGGGCCAGCTCGAGAACCACGGCCGGCTCAAGTCCGTCCGTAAGGACATCGCCCGGATCTACACCCTGATGCGTGAGCGCGAGCTGGGCATCGAGACGGTGGAGAACGCCTGATGAGCGAGAGCAACGTGACTGAGAAGACCGAGCGCAACGCTCGCAAGGTCCGCGAGGGCCTGGTCGTCAGCGACAAGATGGACAAGACCGTCGTCGTCGCTGTCGAGGACCGCGTCAAGCACGCGCTGTACGGCAAGGTCATCCGCCGTACGAACAAGCTCAAGGCTCACGACGAGCAGAACGCTGCCGGCATCGGTGACCGCGTCCTCCTGATGGAGACCCGGAAGCTGTCGTCGACGAAGCACTGGCGCGTCATCGAGATCCTCGAGAAGGCCAAGTAATTCTTGAAGGGGTAACCCTTCGAGTTCGTTCCGCCAGGCTCGGTCGGGGCTTCCACGTGAAGCCCCGGCCGGGAACCGGCAGACAATCAGGAGATAGACGTGATCCAGCAGGAGTCGCGACTGCGTGTCGCCGACAACACTGGTGCCAAGGAGATCCTTTGCATCCGTGTTCTCGGTGGCTCGGGTCGCCGCTACGCGGGCATCGGTGACGTCATCGTCGCCACCGTCAAGGACGCGATCCCCGGTGGCAACGTGAAGAAGGGTGACGTCGTCAAGGCGGTCATCGTTCGCACCGTCAAGGAGCGCCGCCGCCAGGACGGCTCGTACATCCGCTTCGACGAGAACGCCGCTGTCATTCTCAAGAACGACGGCGACCCTCGTGGCACCCGTATCTTCGGCCCGGTCGGCCGTGAGCTGCGCGAGAAGAAGTTCATGAAGATCATCTCGCTCGCGCCGGAGGTGCTGTAAGCATGAAGATCAAGAAGGGCGACCTGGTCCAGGTCATCACCGGTAAGGACAAGGGCAAGCAGGGCAAGGTCATCACGGCCTTCCCCCGCGAGAACCGCGTCCTCGTCGAGGGTGTCAACCGGGTCAAGAAGCACACCAAGGCCGGCCCCTCGCAGGCCGGCGGCATCGTCACGACCGAGGCCCCGGTCCACGTGAGCAACGTTCAGCTCGTCGTGGAGAAGGATGGCCAGAAGGTCGTCACGCGTGTCGGTTACCGCTTCGACGACGAGGGCAACAAGATCCGCGTTGCCAAGCGGACGGGTGAGGACATCTGATGGCTACCACCACTCCGCGTCTCAAGACGAAGTACCGCGAGGAGATCGCGGGCAAGCTGCGTGAGGAGTTCTCGTACGAGAACGTCATGCAGGTTCCCGGCCTCGTCAAGATCGTGGTCAACATGGGTGTCGGCGACGCCGCCCGTGACTCGAAGCTCATGGACGGTGCCGTCCGTGACCTGACCACGATCACCGGTCAGAAGCCGGCCGTCACCAAGGCCCGCAAGTCCATCGCGCAGTTCAAGCTCCGCGAAGGACAGCCGATCGGTGCGCACGTCACCCTCCGTGGCGACCGCATGTGGGAGTTCCTGGACCGCACCCTGTCGCTCGCGCTGCCGCGCATCCGCGACTTCCGTGGTCTGTCCCCCAAGCAGTTCGACGGGCGTGGCAACTACACCTTCGGTCTCACGGAGCAGGTCATGTTCCACGAGATCGACCAGGACAAGATCGACCGTGTCCGGGGTATGGACATCACCGTGGTGACCACGGCGACCAACGACGACGAGGGCCGTGCCCTTCTGCGTCACCTCGGCTTCCCGTTCAAGGAGGCGTAAGCGAGATGGCGAAGAAGGCTCTCATCGCGAAGGCTGCCCGCAAGCCCAAGTTCGGCGTGCGTGGCTACACGCGCTGCCAGCGTTGTGGTCGACCCCACTCCGTGTACCGCAAGTTCGGCCTGTGCCGCGTGTGCCTTCGTGAGATGGCTCACCGTGGCGAGCTGCCGGGCGTGACCAAGAGCTCCTGGTAATCCCTTAATTGGGATGACCGGAGTCTCTCGGTAAGCACTGGGTTGTCGGATGCCCATCCCTCCATGGCTTAGGCTAGGAGGGTTGGGCGTCCGTCGCCCGTACGACTTACTACGCCGTAGGTCCCCGCGCCGCACCCGTCCCGCCCCTGTGTGGGGAGAGGGATGGCGCATACAGGAAACCCCGGCGAGAGAGGCCGAAGGCCAATTCATGACCATGACTGATCCGATCGCGGACATGCTGACTCGTCTGCGTAACGCGAACTCGGCATACCACGACTCCGTGACGATGCCGCACAGCAAGATCAAGTCTCACATCGCGGAAATCCTCCAGCAGGAGGGCTTCATCACGGGCTGGAAGGTCGAGGACGCCGAGGTCGGCAAGAACCTCGTCCTCGAGCTCAAGTTCGGTCCGAACCGTGAGCGCTCCATCGCGGGCATCAAGCGGATCTCGAAGCCCGGTCTCCGGGTTTACGCGAAGTCCACCAACCTGCCGAAGGTTCTCGGCGGCCTGGGCGTGGCGATCATCTCCACGTCCCACGGCCTCCTGACCGGCCAGCAGGCAGGCAAGAAGGGCGTAGGTGGGGAAGTCCTCGCCTACGTCTGGTAGTCGGGAAAGGAAGGAAAGCTCATGTCGCGTATTGGCAAGCTGCCTATCCAGGTTCCCGCCGGCGTGGACGTCACCATCGAGGGCCGCACGGTCACGGTGAAGGGTTCCAAGGGCACCCTGAGCCACACCGTTGCCGCGCCGATCGACATCGTTAAGGGCGAGGAGGGCGTGCTCAACGTCCTTCGTCCGAACGACGAGCGTCAGAACAAGGCCCTTCACGGCCTGTCCCGCACGCTGGTGGCCAACATGATCACCGGTGTGACCCAGGGTTACGTGAAGGCGCTCGAGATCAGCGGTGTCGGTTACCGCGTGGCCGCGAAGGGCTCCAACCTGGAGTTCCAGCTCGGCTACAGCCACCCGATCCTCGTCGAGGCGCCCGAGGGCATCTCGTTCAAGGTCGAGTCGCCGACCAAGTTCTCGGTCGAGGGCATCGACAAGCAGAAGGTCGGCGAGGTCGCGGCGAACATCCGCAAGCTGCGGAAGCCCGACCCGTACAAGGCCAAGGGCGTCAAGTACGCCGGCGAGGTCATCCGCCGCAAGGTCGGAAAGGCTGGTAAGTAAGCCATGGCATACGGTGTGAAGATCGCCAAGGGCGACGCTTACAAGCGTGCCGCCAAGGCGCGCCGCCACATCCGCATCCGCAAGAACGTGTCGGGTACGGCGGAGCGTCCGCGCCTCGTCGTGACGCGTTCGAACCGCGGTATCACCGCTCAGGTCATCGACGACCTCAAGGGTCACACCCTTGCGTCTGCGTCGAACCTGGACGCGTCGATCCGCGGTGGCGAGGGTGACAAGTCCGCGCAGGCCAAGCAGGTCGGAGCTCTCGTCGCCGAGCGCGCCAAGGCCGCTGGTGTCGAGGCTGTCGTGTTCGACCGTGGTGGCAACAGGTACGCCGGGCGCATTGCCGCTCTGGCTGACGCCGCCCGCGAAGCCGGGCTGAAGTTCTAAGCCCCGGTTCCGGGACTAACGGACGTAACAGAGAGAGGTAAATCCAATGGCTGGACCCCAGCGCCGCGGAAGCGGTGCCGGTGGCGGCGAGCGGCGGGACCGGAAGGGCCGCGACGGTGGCGCTGCCGCCGAGAAGACCGCGTACGTTGAGCGCGTTGTCGCGATCAACCGCGTCGCCAAGGTTGTCAAGGGTGGTCGCCGCTTCAGCTTCACCGCGCTGGTCGTGGTGGGCGACGGTGACGGCACCGTAGGTGTCGGTTACGGCAAGGCCAAGGAAGTTCCCGCGGCCATCGCCAAGGGTGTCGAGGAAGCCAAGAAGAACTTCTTCAAGGTTCCGCGCATCCAGGGCACCATTCCTCACCCGATCACGGGCGAGCGCGCCGCGGGCGTCGTGCTGCTGAAGCCGGCTTCCCCGGGTACCGGTGTTATCGCCGGTGGTCCGGTGCGCGCCGTGCTCGAGTGCGCCGGCGTTCACGACATCCTGTCGAAGTCGCTCGGCTCTTCGAACGCGATCAACATCGTGCACGCGACCGTGGCGGCCCTCAAGGGCCTGCAGCGTCCCGAGGAGATCGCGGCTCGCCGTGGTCTGCCCCTCGAGGACGTCGCCCCCGCGGCTCTGCTTCGTGCACGTGCTGGGGCGGGTGCGTAATGGCTCGCCTCAAGGTCACGCAGACGAAGTCGTACATCGGCAGCAAGCAGAACCACCGCGACACCCTGCGCTCGCTCGGCCTCAAGAAGGTCAACGACGTGGTTGTCAAGGAGGATCGTCCCGAGTTCCGCGGCATGGTGCACACCGTCCGCCACCTCGTGACGGTCGAGGAGGTTGACTGACATGGCGGAGACCAACCCGCTGAAGGCCCACAACCTCCGTCCCGCCCCCGGCGCCAAGACCGCGAAGACCCGTGTCGGTCGTGGTGAGGCGTCGAAGGGTAAGACGGCCGGTCGTGGTACCAAGGGCACCAAGGCCCGTTACCAGGTTCCGCAGCGCTTCGAGGGTGGGCAGATGCCCCTCCACATGCGTCTGCCGAAGCTCAAGGGCTTCAAGAACCCGTTCCGCACCGAGTACCAGGTCGTGAACCTGGACAAGCTCACCGCGCTCTACCCGCAGGGTGGCGAGGTCACGGTGGCCGATCTGGTCGCCAAGGGTGCGGTTCGTAAGAACCAGCTCGTCAAGGTGCTCGGCACCGGCGAGATCACCGTGGCGCTGCAGGTGACGGTTGACGCCGTCTCCGGCTCCGCCAAGGAGAAGATCGCCGCCGCTGGTGGCACCGTCACCGAGCTCGTCTAAGACGACTCGATGGCTTGAACATCCGATCGGGGATGCCTCCCAAAAGGGGCATCCCCGATTGGTCGTTCCTAGGGGGGCATGGTCGCCGGTAAGGTGGCGTGCACTGTCTAGACTCCGTGCGGTATGCCCGCACGGAATTGATGACCGATACCTATTCGTCGAACCTCAAGACCGTCACCCTTGACGCCTAGCGCGGGGGTCGCAGGAGGCACCGTGCTCACCGCGTTCGCCCGGGCGTTCAAGACGCCCGACCTGCGCAAGAAGCTGCTCTTCACGCTCGCCATCATCGTGCTGTACCGCCTCGGGGCCCACATCCCGGTCCCCGGCGTCAGCTACGAGGCCGTCCAGCAGTGTGTCAAGCAGGCCAGCGAGGGCAACAACAGCCTCTTCGGCCTGGTCAACATGTTCAGTGGCGGAGCGCTGCTGCAGATCACCATCTTCGCGCTCGGCATCATGCCGTACATCACGGCCAGCATCATCCTGCAGCTGCTGACCGTCGTGATCCCGCGTCTGGAAGCCCTCAAGAAGGAGGGTCAGTCCGGTACCGCCAAGATCACGCAGTACACCCGGTACCTGACGGTCGCCCTCGCCGTGCTGCAGGGCACCGGTCTCGTGGCCACCGCCAAGAGCGGTGCGCTGTTCAGTGGCTGCCGCGTCGCCGACCAGGTCGTGCCCGACCCGTCGATCTTCAAGATCGCCACGATGGTCCTCACGATGACCGCCGGTACCTGCATCGTCATGTGGCTCGGTGAGCTCATCACCGACCGCGGCATCGGCAACGGCATGTCGATCTTGATGTTCATCTCGATCGCCGCCGGCTTCCCGGGCGCCCTGTGGGCCATCAAGGAGAGCGGCAAGCTCGCCAAGGGCTGGATCGAGTTCGGCACCGTCATCCTCATCGGCTTCGTGATGGTGGCCCTCGTGGTCTTCGTCGAGCAGGCCCAGCGCCGGATCCCGGTGCAGTACGCGAAGCGCATGATCGGCCGGCGCTCCTACGGCGGTACGTCCACGTACATCCCGCTGAAGGTGAACCAGGCGGGTGTGATTCCTGTCATCTTCGCGTCGTCGCTGCTCTACATCCCGGCCTTGATCGCCCAGTTCTCGAACTCCACCGCAGGGTGGAAGACCTGGATCGAAGCCCACTTCGTCAAGGGTGACCACCCCTACTACATCGCGACGTACTTCCTCCTGATCGTGTTCTTCGCCTTCTTCTACGTGGCGATCTCGTTCAACCCCGAGGAAGTCGCCGACAACATGAAGAAGTATGGTGGCTTCATCCCGGGTATCCGGGCTGGTCGACCTACTGCCGAGTATCTGAGCTACGTGCTCAACCGGATCACTTGGCCGGGCTCGCTGTACTTGGGTCTGATCGCTCTTGTGCCGACGATGGCGTTGGCAGGCTTCGGTGGCGCCAATGCCAACTTCCCCTTCGGTGGGACGAGCATCCTCATCATCGTGGGTGTGGGGCTGGAGACCGTGAAGCAGATCGAGAGCCAGCTCCAGCAGCGCAATTACGAAGGGTTCCTCCGCTGATGCGAATCGTCCTCGTCGGACCGCCCGGTGCCGGCAAGGGAACGCAGGCTGCGTTCCTTGCCAAGAACCTGGACATCCCGCACATCTCCACGGGCGACCTGTTCCGCGCCAACATCTCTCAGGGCACGGAGCTGGGTCTGAAGGCCAAGGCGTTCATGGACGCCGGCGACCTGGTACCCGACGAGGTGACCATCGGGATGGCCAAGGACCGGATGGAGCAGTCGGACGCCGCCAACGGCTTCCTGCTGGACGGGTTCCCCCGCAACGTGGCGCAGGCCGAGGCTCTGGACGTGGTCCTGAAGGCCGAGGACATGCAGCTCGACGCGGTCCTGGACCTGGAGGTCCCCGAGGACGAGGTCGTGAAGCGGATCGCGGGTCGCCGTATCTGCCGCAACGACTCGGCGCACGTGTTCCACCTGACGTACAACGCTCCGAAGACCGAGGGCGTCTGTGACGTCTGCGGCGGCGAGCTCTTCCAGCGCGACGACGACTCCGAGGAGACCGTCCGCCGGCGCCTGGAGGTCTACCACACGCAGACCGAGCCGATCATCGACTACTACCGGGCGCAGAACCTGGTCGTGACGATCTCGGCGCTCGGCAAGGTGGACGAGGTCACCGCGAAGGCGATGGCCGCGCTCAAGAAGTAACCCTGGTTCGTCCGATACGGCCGCGGTGCCCCTCAGGGGCGCCGCGGCCGTATCGTTGTTCTGTTCCCCGTACTCGATGGAAAGGCCGCGGCCACGATGGTGCAGATCAAGACCCCCGAGCAGATCGCGAAGATGCGCGAGGCGGGGCTGGTCGTCGCCGCCATTCACTCGGCGACCCGTGAGGCGGCCGTGCCGGGCGCCACGACCCGCGACCTCGACGAGGTCGCGCGGAAGGTCATCGCCGACCACGGCGCGAAGTCGAACTTCCTCGGGTACGGCGGTTTCCCCGCGACGATCTGCACCTCGGTGAACGAGGTCGTCGTCCACGGCATCCCCGACGAGAAGACCGTCCTCAAGGACGGCGACATCATCTCCATCGACGCGGGCGCGATCGTGGACGGCTGGCACGGTGACGCGGCCTACACGGCCTTCGTGGGCACCGGGCACGCGCCCGAGCTCGTCGAGCTCTCCCGTGTCACGGAGGAGTCGATGTGGGCCGGCATCGCGGCCATGAAGCTCGGCAACCGCCTGGTCGACATCTCGAAGGCCATCGAGACGTACATCAAGCGCCAGCCGCGTCCGGCGGTCGGCGACCACAGCCTCGGTCGGTACGGGATCATCGAGGACTACGGCGGCCACGGCATCGGCACCGAGATGCACATGGACCCGCACCTGCTGAACTACGTCTCCCGCAAGCGCGGCAAGGGCCCGAAGCTGGTCCCCGGCCTCTGCCTGGCGATCGAGCCGATGGTCTCCCTGGGCACCCCCCAGACGGAGGTCCTGAAGGACGACTGGACGGTCATCACCACGGACGGCACCTGGTCCTCGCACTGGGAGCACAGCATCGCCCTGACGGAGGAGGGCCCGCTGGTCCTCACCGCGGTCGACGGCGGCAAGGCGAAGCTGGCGGAGCTGGGTGTGACGGCTGCGCCGGATCCGCTGGCTTAGTAGGCGTAGCTTGGAATTTCTACGGCGTGGTGCCTTGCGTAAGGATCAGTTCGGGTGGGCAGACTTCCCGATTCGTCTTTTCCTGGGGCCTGACGTAGACTGATGCGTCGGCTCTCGTGTACCCGTGTGTCCGCATACGGCGGCGAGAGTCGATCAAGGTAGCCGATTCGAAAGGCGAAGCGTGGCCAAGAAGCAAGGTGCCATCGAGATCGAGGGCACCGTGATCGAGTCCCTCCCGAACGCCATGTTCAGGGTGGAGCTCCAGAACGGTCACAAGGTCCTCGCGCACATCTCCGGCAAGATGCGGATGCACTACATCCGAATCCTTCCGGACGACCGGGTCGTCGTGGAGCTCTCTCCGTACGACCTGACGCGTGGCCGGATCGTCTACCGGTACAAGTAGATCTTGCCCGCACCCCGCCTTGTGCGCGGGTGGTGGCACTGACCCGGAGAACCTCACATCCCATGAAGGTCAAGCCGAGCGTCAAGAAGATCTGCGACAAGTGCAAGGTGATCCGCCGTCACGGCCGGGTCATGGTCATCTGCGACAACCTGCGCCACAAGCAGCGCCAGGGCTGACGCACGCCGACCGACCTGCAATTTCGCAGTTCTTCGCGCGACGCATAGCAATACGTACATACGCAGAGCCCGTCGGGCCGTGTTCCACGGTTGACGGCACCTCCGGCGGGGGCCGGGGACCCGGACGTACCACCCTCTGATTCAGAGGGTCGGCGGTCGGGAGCGGTTCTGCAGCAGACCCCCGAGAACACAGGAGCCATTGAATGGCACGCGTTTCCGGTGTTGACATCCCGCGCGAAAAGCGTGTGGTGGTCGCACTCACCTACGTCTTCGGTATCGGGCGTACCCGGTCCGAGGAGATCCTCGCCGCGACCGGCGTGAACCCGTCCACCCGTGTCCGCGACCTTGCCGAGGAAGACCTCGTCAAGATCCGCGAGTACGTGGACGCCAACCTCCAGACCGAGGGTGACCTCCGCCGCGAGATCGCCGCCGACATCCGCCGCAAGGTCGAGATCGGCTGCTACCAGGGTCTGCGCCACCGTCGTGGCCTGCCCGTCCGCGGCCAGCGCACCAGCACGAACGCTCGTACCCGCAAGGGCCCGCGTCGCGCCATCGCCGGCAAGAAGAAGCCGGGCAAGAAGTAGTCCTCAGCGGACGCTTGACCAAGCGGTCTTCGCTGTAGGACCGACCACCTCCCGTAGGAGTTATAGATGCCCCCCAAGGGTCGTCAGGGCGCTGCCAAGAAGGTGCGCCGCAAGGAAAAGAAGAACGTCGCTCACGGGCACGCCCACATCAAGAGCACGTTCAACAACACCATCGTCTCGATCACGGACCCCGCGGGCAACGTGATCTCCTGGGCCTCCGCCGGCCACGTCGGCTTCAAGGGCTCGCGCAAGTCGACCCCGTTCGCCGCGCAGATGGCCGCCGAGTCGGCCGCTCGCCGCGCGCAGGAGCACGGCATGCGCAAGGTTGACGTCTTCGTCAAGGGTCCGGGCTCCGGCCGCGAGACCGCGATCCGCTCCCTCCAGGCCACGGGCCTCGAGGTCGGTTCGATCCAGGACGTCACCCCCACGCCGCACAACGGCTGCCGTCCCCCCAAGCGCCGCCGCGTCTGACGCACGGCTGCTTGATTCAGGACTTCGGGCGGTACGGCTCTTCGGACCGTGCCGCCCGTACCCTTGCAGTACGCAGTACGCAGCACTCCGTCGGACGTCAAATAGTGGGCGTCCACGACTGAAGGACTGAACACATGCTTATCGCTCAGCGTCCGTCGCTGACCGAAGAGGTCGTCGACGAGTTCCGCTCCCGGTTCGTGATCGAGCCGCTGGAGCCGGGCTTCGGCTACACCCTCGGCAACTCCCTCCGCCGTACCCTCCTCTCCTCGATCCCGGGTGCCGCTGTCACCAGCATCCGTATCGACGGTGTCCTGCACGAGTTCACCACCGTGCCGGGCGTCAAGGAGGACGTGACCGACCTCATCCTCAACATCAAGCAGCTGGTCGTCTCCTCGGAGCACGACGAGCCGGTCGTGATGTACCTGCGCAAGCAGGGCCCGGGTCTGGTCACCGCCGCCGACATCGCGCCCCCGGCCGGTGTCGAGGTGCACAACCCCGACCTCGTCCTCGCCACGCTCAACGGCAAGGGCAAGCTGGAGATGGAGCTGACCGTCGAGCGCGGTCGCGGCTACGTCTCCGCCGTGCAGAACAAGCAGGTGGGCCAGGAGATCGGTCGTATCCCGGTCGACTCCATCTACTCCCCGGTGCTCAAGGTCACGTACAAGGTCGAGGCGACCCGTGTCGAGCAGCGCACCGACTTCGACAAGCTGATCGTCGACGTCGAGACCAAGCAGGCCATGCGCCCGCGTGACGCCATGGCGTCCGCCGGTAAGACCCTGGTCGAGCTGTTCGGTCTGGCGCGCGAGCTCAACATCGACGCCGAGGGCATCGACATGGGCCCGTCCCCCACGGACGCCGCCCTTGCCGCCGACCTGGCGCTGCCGATCGAGGAGCTCGAGCTCACCGTTCGTTCGTACAACTGCCTCAAGCGCGAGGGCATCCACTCCGTGGGTGAGCTCGTGGCGCGTTCCGAGGCCGACCTGCTCGACATCCGCAACTTCGGTGCGAAGTCGATCGACGAGGTCAAGGCGAAGCTGGCCGGTATGGGCCTCGCGCTGAAGGACTCGCCTCCCGGCTTCGACCCGACCGCCGCCGCTGACGCCTTCGGCGCCGACGACGACGCGGACGCCGGTTTCGTGGAGACCGAGCAGTACTAGTAGATCGTCTGCGGGCCGGTTTCGGCTGGTCGCGCAGTTCCCCGCGCCCCTTCTGGGGCGCGGGTCTTCGACGGGCGACCGCCCGCTCGGATACTGACCTCGGTACCTGATACGGCCGAGGCAGATCACAAGGAGAAACACCATGCCGCGTCCCGCGAAGGGTGCCCGCCTCGGCGGTTCCGCCGCGCACGAGAAGCTGCTTCTTGCCAACCTGGCGAAGTCGCTGTTCGAGCACGGCCGCATCACCACGACCGAGGCCAAGGCCCGTCGCCTGCGTCCGGTCGCCGAGCGCCTGATCACCAAGGCGAAGAAGGGCGACATCCACAACCGTCGCCTGGTGCTGCAGACGATCACCGACAAGGGCATCGTCCACACCCTCTTCACCGAGATCGCCCCGCGCTACTCCGAGCGCCCGGGTGGCTACACCCGTATCACCAAGATCGGCAACCGTCGTGGCGACAACGCCCCGATGGCCGTGATCGAGCTGGTCGAGGGCGAGATCGCCAAGAAGGCGACCGTCGCCGAGGCCGAGGCCGCCACCGTGCGCGCCGTCAAGGAGGCCGACGCGGCCGCCGAGGCTCCGGCCGAGACCGTCGAGGACTCGACCAAGTAAGAGGGCGTGAAGGACGCGTAAGCGTTCCGAACGACTGTTCTCGTGTGCGGGCCCGTACCCCTTGGGGTGCGGGCCCGTTCCCGTGTGTTTGAGAGGATCTCCGCGTGAGCGATGACGTGCAGGACGGGTTCGTACGGGTTCGGCTTGACCTGTCGTACGACGGCAAGGACTTCTCCGGCTGGGCCAAGCAGGCCCAGGGGCAGCGGACGGTGCAGGGGGACATCGAGGCCGCCCTGCGGACCGTGACCCGGTCCACGGAGACGTACGAGCTGACCGTGGCCGGCCGGACCGACTCCGGGGTGCACGCGCGCGGCCAGGTCGCACACGTCGACCTGCCCGTCGAGCTGTGGGCCGAGCACCGCGACAAGCTGCTCAGGCGGCTCGCAGGGCGCCTCTCGCACGACGTGCGGGTCTGGTCCCTGACCGAGGCCCCCAGCGGCTTCAACGCCCGGTTCTCCGCGATCTGGCGCCGCTACGCGTACCGCGTCACCGACAACCCCGGCGGCGTCGACCCGCTGCAGCGCGGCCACGTCCTGTGGCACGACTGGGCCCTCGACATGGATGCCATGAACGAGGCCGCCGCCGCGCTCGTGGGCGAGCACGACTTCGCCGCGTACTGCAAGCGACGCGAGGGTGCCACCACCATTCGCACGCTCCAGGAGCTGCGCTGGGAGCGCCGGCCCGACGGTGTGATGGAAGCCACCGTGAAGGCCGATGCCTTCTGCCACAACATGGTCCGCTCGCTGGTCGGCGCCCTGCTCTTCGTCGGCGACGGGCACCGGCCGGTGGACTGGCCGGGCAAGGTGCTCGCGGCCGGCGTCCGGGACTCGGCCGTGCATGTCGTACGGCCGCACGGCCTCACCCTCGAAGAGGTCGGCTACCCGGCCGACGAGCTCCTGGCCGCCCGGAATCTGGAGGCCAGGAACAAGCGGTCACTCCCCGGGAGCGCCGGCTGCTGCTGAGGCCTGGGCGCGGCCGCGGGCGTAGATCTGGTTGAAGGCGAAGGTGCCCAGGTCGTCGCTGGCCTGGAAGATCGGCTTGTCGGCCGTGGTGACCTTCTTGCCGTTGGCGAAGCCGGCCTGGGTGAAGTAGGCGTAGCGGCCGATCGAGTTCGAGCGGCGCAGGCAGACGGTGGCGTGGCAGAAGTCACGCACGCCGGCGCCTGCCAGCGGGGCGATACCGCCGGTGGCCTGGGCCTTCGCCTTGAGGGCCGCGGCCTCCGAGGGGAAGACGGCGACGCCGACGGTGATCGCCACGCCGTCCTTCACATAGGTGGCACGGAGTACCCGCTGGCAGCCGTTCTTCTTCAGGACGGTGCCGAGGCCGCCCTGGGTGACGGACGCGCAGTTGGTGGTCGAGGAGGTCGCGCCCTTCGTGTACGGGCGCTTGTTCATCGTCAGCTTCTTGCCCGGGAAGAGGCCCTCCGCGGAGAGCGGGGCCTTGTCCTTCTTCGGGTCCGAGATGTAGTCCTTCGGGTTCGGCGGGGGCGGCGGCGCCACCGAGGAGAAGGTCGGCTCGGGGGTCGGCGCCGCGGTGGGGGAGACCGTGCCGGTGGGGACCCCACCGTTCTTGGTCTCGTCGTTCTTCTTGCCGCCGGCCACCACGGCGGTGGCGACGATCGCGCCGACGACCAGGGCGGCCACCGCGCCGCCGCCGATCACCATCCAGCGCTTGCGCCGGTTACGGGAGGCCGAGGCGTCGGCGAGCGCGCCCCAGTCGGGGGTCGCCCCGCCGCCCTGGGCGCCCGGGAAGGGGTCCGGCTGCTGTCCGGGCTGCTGCCCGTAGCCGGGCTGCTGCCCGTAGCCGGGCTGCTGCCCGTACCCCTGCTGCTGCCCGTAGCCCGGCTGTCCGCCGTCCTGCGGCGACTGTCCGTACCCCTGCTGCGGCTGCTGTCCGTACCCCTGCTGCCCGCCCTGCTGCGGCTCTTGCGGCCACTGCGGTCCCCCAAAGCTCATGCCGCGCATCCTAAACCGGTTGGGCCGAGCCGACGCGGGCGGCGACAATGCACCTCATGGGACATGTCGAGGCCGCGCATCTTGAGTACTACCTGCCCGACGGGAGGGTCCTGCTCGGGGACGTCTCCTTCCGGGTCGGGGAGGGCGCCGTCGTCGCCCTCGTCGGAGCCAACGGCGCCGGCAAGACCACACTGCTCCGGCTGATCTCCGGGGAGCTCCAGCCGCACGGCGGCTCGGTCACCGTCAGCGGCGGCCTGGGCGTCATGCCGCAGTTCATCGGCTCCGTACGGGACGCGTCCACCGTCCGTGACCTGCTGGTCTCGGTGGCGCAGCCGCGGATCCGGGAGGCCGCGAAGGCGGTCGACGAGGCCGAGCACCTGATCATGACGGTCGACGACGAGGCCGCGCAGATGAAGTACGCGCAGGCCCTCAGCGACTGGGCCGAGGTGCAGGGGTACGAGGCCGAGACGGCCTGGGACATCTGCACCATGGCGGCGCTCGGCGTCCCGTACGAGAAGGCGCAGTTCCGGGAGGTGCGGACGCTCTCCGGCGGAGAGCAGAAGCGCCTGGTCCTGGAATCGCTGCTGCGCGGCCCCGACGAGGTGCTGCTCCTCGACGAGCCGGACAACTACCTCGACGTGCCCGGCAAGCGGTGGCTGGAGGAGCGGCTGCGGGAGACCCGCAAGACCGTGCTCTTCATCTCCCACGACCGGGAGCTGCTCTCCCGGGGAGCCCAGAAGATCGTCGCGGTCGAGCCCGGCCCGGCCGGCTCGGACGTGTGGGTGCACGGCGGCGGCTTCGACACCTTCCACGAGGCGCGGCGCGAGCGGTTCGCGCGCTTCGAGGAGCTGAAGCGGCGCTGGGAGGAGAAGCACGCCCAGCTGAAGAAGCTGGTCGTCAACCTGCGGCAGGCGGCGTCGGTCAGCCACGACATGGCCTCCCGGTACGCGGCGGCGCAGACGCGGCTGCGGAAGTTCGAGGAGGCGGGGCCGCCTCCGGAGCCGCCGCGCGAGCAGGACATCCGGATGCGGCTGCGCGGCGGCCGTACCGGTGTGCGTGCCGTGACCTGCGAGAACCTTGAGCTGGCCGGTCTGATGAAGCCGTTCTCGCTGGAGATCTACTACGGGGAGCGGGTCGGCGTCCTCGGCTCGAACGGGTCGGGCAAGTCGCATTTCCTGCGGCTGCTCGCGGGAGACCCGTCGGTCGCCCACACGGGTGACTGGAAGCTGGGCGCCCGTGTGGTGCCGGGGCACTTCGCGCAGACCCACGCGCACCCGGAGCTGGCCGGGCGGCCGCTCGTCGACATCCTGTGGACGGAGCACGCCAAGGACCGCGGCGGGGCGATGTCGATGCTGCGGCGGTACGAGCTGGAGCGGCAGGGCGACCAGCCGTTCGACAAGCTCTCGGGCGGGCAGCAGGCCCGGTTCCAGATCCTGCTGCTCGAACTGGCCGGCACGACGGCGCTGCTCCTCGACGAGCCGACGGACAACCTGGACCTGGAGTCGGCCGAGGCCCTGCAGGACGGGCTCGAGTCGTACGACGGGACGGTGCTGGCCGTGACCCACGACCGGTGGTTCGCGAAGAGCTTCGACCGGTTCCTGGTCTTCGGGTCCGACGGGGTCGTACGGGAGACCAGTGAGCCGGTGTGGGACGAGCGGCGGGTGGAGCGGGCGCGGTGACCTCGGGCGGTCGGCGGCGGGTTCGGGCTTCGGTCGGCGGACGGAGTCCGGCGCAGCCGTGCGACGCCGGAGAGGCCCCTTGGGGCCGAGTCGTGCGAGTGCGGCGTGGGGGAGAGGCGGCCCAGTGAGCCGGTGTGGGACGAGCGGCGGGTGGAGCGGGCGCGGTAGGGGCGGCGCGTTTTGACCCGTCCGGTGTGGCGCGGGTACTGTTGCGGTTTGTTATGCGTATGGGCTTCGTCGTTCTCGCACGAAGAGCCCTTACGCAGGTTCCCTGGAGCAGTTACCAGTGGCTCGCATACGGGCGGTGTCCCGGCAGTGCAGGCCCCAGCTGCATGATCGCTTCAGGTGTGTCTGGACTCCATCCACTGAAGAAGCGAAGGCTACGAAGTGCGTACGTACAGCCCCAAGCCCGGCGATGTCACTCGCCAGTGGCACATCATCGACGCGCAGGACATCGTCCTGGGCCGTCTGGCGACCACGGCTGCGAACCTCCTCCGAGGCAAGCACAAGCCCGTCTACGCCCCCCACATGGACATGGGCGACTTCGTCATCATCATCAACGCTGACAAGGTCCACCTGTCCGGCAACAAGAAGACCCAGAAGCTGGCGTACCGCCACTCCGGCTTCCCGGGTGGTCTGCGCTCCGTCCGTTACGACGAGCTGCTCTCCAAGAACCCCGAGAAGGCCGTCGAGAAGGCCATCAAGGGCATGATCCCCAAGAACACCCTGGGCCGCCAGATGCTCTCGAAGCTGAAGGTCTACGCGGGCGAGAACCACCCGCACGCTGCTCAGCAGCCGGTCCCGTTCGAGATCACCCAGGTCGCGCAGTAGTTCCGGCCACACCCCCTAAGAACGAAAGAAATCTGAGGAGAATCGTGGCCGACGAGACCACCCCCGAGACCCCCGTCGACGAGTTCGAGGGCGTTGAGGAGTACACCACCGAGACCGAGCTCGTCGAGGGTGAGTACACCTCCGAGTCGCTCGCGTCCCGCTTCGGCGACCCGCAGCCGGCCGCCGGCCTGGGCCGTCGCAAGAACGCCATCGCCCGCGTCCGGATCGTTCCGGGCACCGGCAAGTGGAAGATCAACGGTCGCACCCTTGAGGACTACTTCCCCAACAAGGTGCACCAGCAGGAAGTCAACGAGCCCTTCAAGGTGCTCGAGCTCGACAACCGCTACGACGTCATCGCCCGCATCGCGGGTGGCGGTGTCTCCGGCCAGGCCGGCGCCCTGCGCCTCGGTGTGGCCCGTGCGCTGAACGAGGCGGACGTCGAGAACAACCGCCCGGCGCTGAAGAAGGCCGGCTTCCTCTCCCGCGACGACCGTGCGGTCGAGCGCAAGAAGGCCGGTCTCAAGAAGGCCCGTAAGGCTCCGCAGTACAGCAAGCGTTAATCGCCTGCTCGGTCTGCTTTCGTACGCCCCGGCGGCACTGCCCGTGCCGTCGGGGCGTACGTTTTTTCATAACCTCTTTCTTCTTTCATCAGCTTGGGCACGTATTTCTCGGAGGACAGCTGTGGGACGACTCTTCGGCACGGACGGCGTACGCGGTGTGGCCAACGCGGACCTGACGGCGGAGCTCGCGCTCGGCCTGTCGGTCGCGGCGGCGCACGTGCTCGCCGAGGCGGGCACCTTCGAGGGCCATCGGCCGACCGCGGTGGTCGGGCGTGACCCCCGCGCGTCCGGAGAGTTCCTCGAAGCCGCCGTCGTGGCGGGGCTCGCCAGCGCCGGCGTCGACGTGCTGCGCGTCGGCGTGCTGCCCACCCCGGCCGTGGCCCACCTCACCGGCGTCCTCGGCGCCGACCTCGGCGTGATGCTCTCCGCCAGCCACAACGCCATGCCCGACAACGGCATCAAGTTCTTCGCGCGCGGCGGCCACAAGCTCGCCGACGACCTCGAGGACAAGATCGAGTCCGTGTACGAGGAGCACCGCACCGGTGCTCCCTGGGAGCGTCCGACCGGTTCCGGTGTCGGCCGGGTCCGTGACTACGACGAGGGCTTCGAGACCTACGTCGCCCACCTCATGGCTGTCCTCCCGAACCGTCTCGACGGTCTGAAGGTCGTCCTCGACGAGGCCCACGGCGCCGCCGCCCACGTCTCGCCCGAGGCCTTCACCCGCGCCGGCGCCCAGGTCGTCACCATCGGCGCCGAGCCGGACGGCCTCAACATCAACGACGGCTGCGGCTCCACCCACCTGGGGCTGCTCAAGGCCGCCGTCGTCGAGCACGGCGCCGACCTGGGCATCGCCCACGACGGCGACGCCGACCGCTGCCTCGCGGTGGACGCCGCAGGCAACGAGGTCGACGGCGACCAGATCCTCGCCGTGCTCGCCCTCGCCATGCGCGAGTCCGGTGCGCTGCGCGGGGACACCGTCGTCGCGACCGTCATGTCCAACCTGGGCTTCAAGCTCGCCATGGAGCGCGAGGGCCTGAACCTCGTCCAGACGGCGGTCGGCGACCGCTACGTCCTGGAGTCCATGAAGGAGCACGACTTCGCGCTCGGCGGCGAGCAGTCCGGGCACGTCATCGTGCTCGACCACGCCACCACCGGCGACGGCACCCTCACCGGCCTCATGCTGGCCGCCCGGGTCGCCGCCACCGGCAAGTCGCTCGCGGACCTGGCCGGTGTGATGGAGCGGCTGCCGCAGATCCTCATCAACGTCCCGGACGTCGACAAGTCCCGGGTGAAGACCTCCGGCGACCTCGCCGCCGCGGTCACCGCCGCCGAGCAGGAGCTCGGCTCCACCGGCCGCGTCCTGCTGCGCTCCTCCGGCACCGAGCCGCTGGTCCGCGTGATGGTCGAGGCCGCGGACATCGAGCAGGCGCGCGCGGTGGCGCAGCGCCTCGCGGACGTCGTGAAGTCGGCGTTGGGCTAAGCTTTTCTGAGGCATCGTCATGCGATGAGGGCCCCGCTGCACCCGGTCAGGGTGCGGCGGGGCCCTCAGCCGTTTCTCAGGCCTTCGACGCGCGGCGCCAGTGGCCGCGCTGGGTGCGCCAGAGGAGCTTCTGCCCGTACAGGGTCAGGATGCCGGCCAGCATGATGCCGAAGAGGTTGAGCAGGAGCTGTTCGATCGAGCCCCACATCTGGCCGAGTTCGCCGTAGCTCAGGGCCACGGCCGCGTTCGCACCGGCCGGGACCGTCGTCACCGAGATCGCCACGCCCACCAGGGCGCCGGACTTGGCCGAGGTGAGCGAGAGCGTGCCGGCGACGCCCGCGAGCAGGGCGACGACGAAGGAGAACGGGTCCGGCTGCCAGATAAAACTGGTGTTGGGGCGGTCCGCGTCCAACTGCTCCCGGCTGAACAGGTCGAGCGCGTCCATCCCCAGGCTGAACACCGTCGTCGCCACGATCGCCGCGGCGAAACCGACAAGCAGCGCGATCAGCGAGCGCGCGGCGAGCTTCGGGGCGCGCTGCACCACCGCCGTACAGACTCCGGCGAGCGGACCGAACTCGGGACCGACGGCCATGGCGCCCACGATCAGAATCGCGTTGTCGAGGAGGACACCGCAGGCCGCGATCATCGTCGCCAGGATCATGAACGCGCTGTACGTGATCGTCAGCGTCGACTCCTCGTGCGTGGCGCCCCTGAGCTGCTCCCAGATGACCGCGTCCGCGGCCTCGCCCGGGGCTTCCTTCTCGGCCGCGTCCGCCCATTTCGAGAGCGAGAGGTCGATGTCGTCGACGGCGATCGAGCCGTCCTGATCGATCCTCAGCTCCCGGAGCCCGTGCAGCAGTTCGTCCCCCGCCTCGCGGGCCACATCGCAGAGGACCAGGTCCCCGGCGGGGTCCCGGGCCGCGCCCGGCAGCACCACCAGATGGGTGGTGCCGACCGTCGACTCGATGAGCTTGACCGCGGCGAGGGTGCGGTCGGGCGGGACGATCATCCGGAGATGCAGCATGCGGAGAGCTTACGGAGATCAGAGCTTGCGGAGGCTGAGCCGCTGCACCTTGTGGTCGGGGCCCTTGCGGACGACGAGAGTCGCTCGGCCGCGTGTCGGGGCCACGTTCTCCAGGAGGTTCACCTTGTTGATGGTCCGCCACATGGTGCGGGCGTAGTCGAGGGCCTCGTCCTCGGAGACCTGGGTGTAGCGCTGGAAGTACGAGTCGGGGTCCTGGAAGGCGGTGTCGCGCAGCTTGCGGAAGCGGTTGAGGTACCAACGCTCGATGTCCTCCGGCCGCGCGTCCACGTACACCGAGAAGTCGAAGTAGTCGGCGAGGCCGACGCGGGTGCGGCCGTCCTTGCCGGGGAGGGCCGGCTGGAGGACGTTGAGCCCCTCCACGATGAGGATGTCCGGGCGGCGGACGACGAGGCGCTCGCCGGGCACGCGGTCGTAGATGAGGTGCGAGTAGACCGGGGCCGTGACCTCCTCCTTGCCCGCCTTGATGTCCGCGACGAACCGGGTCAGGGCCCGGCGGTCGTACGACTCGGGGAAGCCCTTGCGGGACATCAGCCCGCGCGCCTTCAGCTCCTCCATCGGGTAGAGGAAGGCGTCCGTGGTGACCAGCTCCACGCGCGGGTGCTCGGGCCAGCGGGCGAGAAGGGCCTGGAGGAGGCGGGAGACCGTCGACTTGCCGACGGCGACCGAACCGGCGACCCCTATGACGAAGGGCGTGCCGCGCTGCTCGGCGCTCTCGCCGAGGAAGGTGTTGAGGGCGCCGCGCAGTCCGCTGGTGGCCTGCACGTACAGGTTGAGCAGCCGGGACAGGGGCAGGTAGACGTCCCGTACCTCGTCGAGGTCGATGACGTCCCCGAAGCCGCGGAGCCGCTCGACCTCGTCGGCGGTGAGCGGGAGCGGCGTCTTGTCGCGCAGGGCGCTCCACTCGGCCCGGGTGAGGTCGACGTAGGGAGTCGCCCCGTTGGCGCTTCGTGGCGGCGAAGTGATCACCCCGCCATTGTCGGGGGTCGGAGGGCTTCGTGGGTCGTGGGGTCGGTCACGCCGCAAAAGCCGTTGTCCGACCCCTCGGCCGGTGTGATCCTTCTGATGCCGCGTGGGCTCCTGTCCTTCACGCGGGGGGAGCCACCACAGGGGTGGCGCGAAGCCACCAAGAGAAACGGAGAGCCGCCTCAGATGCGTACGTCCATGCGAAGCGCCGCCGTCGCCGCCACCACCGTGTCCCTCGCCCTGCTCGTCACCGCCTGCAGCGGCGGGGAGAAGAGCGACAAGGGCGGGGCCACCGGCGCGCCCAGCACCTCCGCCACCGGCGCGCCCGCGGCCAAGGCACTGTCCGCCGCCGAGCTGGACAAGCTGATCGTCGAGCAGGCCGACCTCCCCGGCCACCAGGTGCAGAAGGCCAAGCCCGCGGACATCGTCCCGGCCGACGCCGTCTCCACCGACAAGCCCTCCTGCAAGCCGATCGCCGACGGCATGTCGGCCATCGCCACCGGAAAGCCCGCGGCGAGCGCGCAGCGCAAGGCCATCGAGGTGCCGAAGACGGAAGGGGCGTCGGCTTCGCCGGAGGAGGCCCTCGGGGCGCTGGCGGCACCCGTGACGAGCGTGACGCTCGGCTCGTACGAGGGGCAGGGCGCCCAGGAGGCCTTCGCCTCGTTCAGGACGGCCGGCACCGACTGCGCGGGCGGCTTCACGCTGATCGGCGGCGGCGAGAAGACGAAGATCGACAAGGTCGCGCCGGAGACCCTCACCGCGGGTGACGAGGCGCTCGCCTGGACTATCACGACCGACGTGGACGGGAAGCCGTTCCTCACCAAGCTGGTCGTCTTCCGCAAGGGCAACACGCTGGCCTCGTTCTCCACGCTCAGCTTCGGCGGTGCGGTCAAGGCGCTGCCGCAGGCCATCATCGACGCGCAGGTCGCCAAGCTGGGCTGACTCCGGCCCTTCGGGCACCTTCCGCCGTAGGCTGCCGCCATGTGCGGAATCGTGGGATACGTCGGCGGGCAGTCGGCGCTTGATGTGGTGGTCGCAGGCCTCAAGAGGCTCGAATACCGGGGCTACGACTCGGCCGGTGTCGCGGTGCTCTCCGACGGAGGGCTGGCCGCGGCCAAGAAGGCGGGCAAGCTCGTCAACCTGGAGAAGGAGCTCGTGGACCGGCCGCTCGCCGGCGGGTCCGTGGGCATCGGACACACCCGCTGGGCCACCCACGGCGGGCCGACCGACGTCAACGCGCACCCGCATCTGGACAACGCCGGGCGCGTCGCCGTCGTCCACAACGGCATCATCGAGAACTTCGCCTCGCTCCGGGACGAGCTGGCGGAGCGCGGCCACGACCTGCTGTCCGAGACGGACACCGAGGTCGTGGCCCACCTCCTCGCCGAGGAGTTCTCCTCCGCCGGGGACCTCGCGGAGGCCATGCGGCTCGTGTGCCGGCGGCTCGACGGGGCCTTCACCCTGGTCGCCGTGCACGCCGACCAGCCGGACGTCGTCGTCGGCGCCCGCCGGAACTCGCCCCTCGTCGTCGGCGTCGGCGAGGGCGAGAACTTCCTCGCCTCCGACGTGTCCGCGTTCATCGCCCACACCCGCTCGGCCATCGAACTCGGCCAGGACCAGGTCGTCGAGCTGACCAGGGACGGCGTCACCGTCACCGACTTCGACGGGGTACCCGCCGACGTACGCGCCTTCCACGTGGACTGGGACGCCTCGGCCGCCGAGAAGGGCGGCTACGACTACTTCATGCTCAAGGAGATCGCCGAGCAGCCCAAGGCCGTCGCCGACACCCTCCTCGGCCGGATCGACGGCGCCGGCCGGCTCACCCTCGACGAGGTGCGCATCCCCGACGCCGTGCTCCGCGAGGCCGACAAGATCGTCATCATCGCCTGCGGCACCGCCTTCCACGCCGGGCTCATCGCCAAGTACGCCATCGAGCACTGGACCCGCATCCCCTGCGAGGTCGAGCTCGCCAGCGAGTTCCGCTACCGCGACCCGATCCTCGGCCAGCGCACCCTGGTCATCGCGATCTCCCAGTCCGGCGAGACCATGGACACCCTCATGGCGCTCCGGCACGCCCGTGAGCAGGGCGCGAAGGTGCTCGCCGTCTGCAACACGAACGGGTCGACGATTCCGCGTGAGTCCGACGCCGTGCTGTACACCCACGCCGGGCCCGAGGTCGCCGTCGCCTCCACCAAGGCCTTCCTGACGCAGCTCGTCGCCTGCTACCTCCTCGCGCTCTACCTCGGGCAGGTGCGCGGCACCAAGTGGGGCGACGAGATCCACGCCGTCGTCCGCGAGCTCGCCAGGATCGGCGACGAGGTCGAGCGCGTCCTGGAGACCATGGAGCCCGTCCGGGCCCTCGCCCGCTCCCTCGCACACAAGAACACCGTCCTCTTCCTCGGCCGGCACGTCGGCTACCCCGTCGCCCTCGAAGGCGCCCTGAAGCTCAAGGAACTCGCGTACATGCACGCCGAGGGCTTCGCGGCCGGAGAGCTCAAGCACGGGCCGATCGCGCTCATCGAGGAGGACCTGCCGGTCGTCGTCGTGGTGCCCTCGCCCAAGGGCCGCTCCGTCCTCCACGACAAGATCGTCTCCAACATCCAGGAGATCCGGGCGCGCGGAGCCCGGACCATCGTGATCGCCGAGGAGGGCGACGAGGCCGTCGTCCCGTACGCCGACCACCTCGTCCGGATCCCGGCCACGCCTACGCTGCTCCAGCCGCTGGTCTCCACGGTGCCGCTCCAGGTCTTCGCCTGCGAGCTCGCCACCGCGCGGGGCAACGAGGTGGACCAGCCGCGCAACCTGGCCAAGTCCGTGACCGTGGAGTGAGTGTGCGAGTGTGAACAGATGATCATTGGGGTGGGGATCGACGTGGCGGAGATCGACCGGTTCGCCGCGTCGATCGAACGGACGCCGGGGCTGCTCCAGCGCCTCTTCGTCGAAGGGGAGTTGCTGCTCCCCAGCGGTGAGCGGCGCGGGCCCGCCTCCCTCGCGGTGCGGTTCGCCGCGAAGGAGGCCCTCGCGAAGGCGCTCGGCGCGCCGGGCGGGCTGCACTGGACGGACGCCGAGGTGTACGTCGAGGGCACCGGGCAGCCACGGCTGCGGGTGCGCGGGACGGTGGCGGCGCGGGCTGCTGAGCTGGGCGTGAAGCACTGGCATGTGTCGCTGAGCCATGACGCGGGGGTGGCGTCCGCGGTCGTGATCGCGGAGGCGTGAGCTGTCGTTGATGTACGGACCATGGGCCCGGCCGCAGGGAGACGGCCGGGCCCATGGCCGTGTGCGCGCGGTCGCCAGGGCCGGCGTCGGGTGTGAGTGCCGCGCGCGTCCAGGGGGTGGTGGCCGTTTACTCCTGTGCTGCTCGGCTTACTCCTGTGCCGCTCGGCGGCGGCGGGTCAGGATCAGGGCCGCGCTGCCCAGGGCGGCGAGGCTCGCCGCGGTGAGGGCGACGGGGAGGGTACGGCTGCCGGTGGCGGCGAGGCCGCCGGTGGGGCTTGTTCCGTCGGTGGTGCTCGGGCCGGTGCCGCCGCCGGTTGTGCCTCCCGTGGTGCCTTGGGTGTGGGTGTTCGGGGAGGCCGAGTCCGTCGGGGGCGGCTCGGTGGGCGGGGCGGTCGACGTCGGTGCTGTGGACGTCGGGGTGGGCGTGGGCGTGGGCGTCGGCGTCGGCGTCGGTGACGTGCTCGTCGGTTGCTGGGTCGGGGGTTCGGTTGCCGTCTCGGTCGCCGTCGGTGTCGGGCCCGTCGGCTCCCCGGTCGGCGTCGGTTCCGGGGGCGTCGGGGTCTTCCGTACCGTCTGGGTCACCACGCCGCCCGCCACCGTGAAGAGCGTGTGGTCCGCCGGGTCCAGGGCCAGTGCCGCCGGGCGTTCGCCCGTCGTGATCGTCTCCGTGACGGTGCCCGCCTTCGGGTCGACGACCGCGACGGACGAGGCCCCGGTCCGGGCCGCGTACAGGGTTGCCGTTCCCGGGTCGTACGCGAGGGCCTTCGGGTTGCCGTCGACGGTGAGGCTGCCGGTGACCTTGAGTTCGGCCAGGTCGACGACCGAGACCGTACCGGCGGCCAGGTTGGCCACGTATCCCGTGCGGCCGGCCGGGTCGACGGTCACGCCCATGCTGCCGAGGGCGGTCGTGCCGAGGCTGACGGTGCCGGTGAGGCGGCCGGTGGTGCCGTCGACGGCGTTGAGGATGTTCCGGTAGACGACGGAGCCCTTCTCGACGGCGCCGCCGACGTAGGTCGCGTACCCCGTGTGGTGCGTGGTGTCCACGGCGAGTCCGGCCGGCTGGAAGGGCAGGACGACGGGCGCGCCGACGGCCGTGCCGGTCCCGGTGTCGTAGACGGTGACCGACTTGGCGGCCTGGTTGCCGACGTACAGCCGTCCCTGCCCCGGGTCGGCGGCGAGGAGGCTGACGCTGCCCTCGACCGGCAGCCGGTCGTCGGTGACGGCGCGGCTCGCGGTGTCGTAGACGGCGATACGGGTGGACAGGCCGAGGTAGAGGGTGCCGGAGGCGCCGAGGGCCATCACCGTGGCCGGGGCGGGGAGTTCGACCGGGTCTCCGACGGGCGCTCCGGTGGCCGTGTCGTACACCGTCAGGCGGTGGGCCGTGCCGTCGCTGCTGCTGACGTACACACGGGCGGCGGCCGGGTCGACCTCGGCGTCCAGGGCGGCGCCCAGGGGCGGGGTGATCGTGCGCAGGTTCTCGTGGAGCGGGGTGGGGAGCGGGGTCGGGGCCGGCGTGGCCGCCACCGTGCCCGCGAGGGCGAGTACGGCGGCGGCCGACAGGAGGGCGGTTCTCACTGGAAGGTCACCGGGACGTACACGTCGTACTTCCGGTCGGAGCTGTCGAAGTGGTCCGCGCGGGTGACGATCGCGCAGGTCACACCCGACTGGCCGCAGGTGACGGTGTCGGAGATCTTGGCCTTGACGTGGATCTGGACGGAGAAGGAGCCGAGGCCGCCGGACTCCGTGAACGGGGAGGAGTTGGACGGGGACATCCAGTACCAGTCGCTGTTCACCCAGTGGGAGGCGCCGGTCGTGCCGGTCTCGTCCTGGCCGCCGAGGCAGGGGGTGGGCTTGCTGTTCCAGGTGCCGGGGTCGGCGGTGTTCACCCCCGCGGGTATCGCGCAGAGACTCACGTAGACGCCCTGGTCGGGGTTGTAGCCGGAGCCGGTCACGGTGACGTTGGTGCCGGCGGCGGAGGCGGTGTTCGGGGCGGTGAGGGAGAGGTTGTAGGAACGAGTGCCGTCGGTGACGGTGCGGTTGGTGGTGGCGGCGGAGGCGGTGGAGGCGAGGCCGAGGGTGAGGGCGGCGGCGGAGGCGAGGGTGAGGGCGGAGCGGGTGAACGGGCGCATGGCGAAGCTGGCCTTCCGGGAGACGGATACCGGATACTTAGGTAAGGCAAACCTAAGTTGAGTGATGAAGGGGCGTCAACCCGTGCCACCGGGAGGGGGCTTGAGGATGGCGGGCCGACAGGCGCCCCGGGCGTGAGGACGGCGGGGCGGGCGAAGTGTCCCGGGGTTGAGGACGGCGGGGCGGGCGAAGTGTCCCGGGGTTGAGGGCGGTGCGCGGGCAGGCGCCCGGGGCCTGTGGCGGTGGGCCGATGCCCGGGCAGGTGCCGGGAGGCTGCGGCAGACTGCGAGCATGCGTACCGCTTACCGCGTGGAGACCGTACGGGCCGCCGAAGCCGCCCTCATGGCCCGTCTGCCCGAAGGCGCGCTCATGCAACGCGCCGCCGCCGGACTCGCCGCCGCCTGCTGCTCCCTCCTCGGGAAGGGGCGGGTGTACGGGGCGAGGGTCGTCCTCCTCGTCGGCAGCGGCGACAACGGCGGCGACGCCCTCTACGCCGGCGCCCGGCTCGCCCGGCGCGGCGCCGGAGTCACCGCCGTCCTGCTCGGCGACCGTGCCCACGAGGGCGGGCTGGCGGCGCTGCGGGCGGCGGGGGGCCGCGTCGAGGCCGATGACCCGTTCGAACCGCTCGCCACCGCCGATCTCGTCCTCGACGGCATCACCGGCATCGGCGGGCAGGGCGGGCTCCGGCCCGCCGCCGTGCCCGTCGCCCGGGCCGCGCGAGGCTCCGACGCCGTCGTCGTCGCCGTCGACCTGCCGAGCGGCGTCGACGCGGACACGGGGGAGGTTCCGGGGGAGGTGCTGCCGGCCGATGTGACGGTGACCTTCGGGACGTACAAGCCCGCGCTGCTCGTCGACCCGGCGCGGTCGTACGCGGGCGCGTTGCGGCTCGTCGACATCGGGCTCGGCGACGAACTACCGGGCGTGGCCGACCTGGAGGCGCTCCAGCACCAGGACGTGGCGCGGCTGCTGCCCGTACCGGGCGCGGAGAGTGACAAGTACCGGCGCGGGGTGCTGGGTGTCGTGGCCGGATCCGCGCGGTATCCGGGGGCGGCGGTTCTCGCCGTCGAGGGCGCGCTGCGGGGCGGGGCGGGTGCGGTGCGGTACGTCGGGCCCGCGGCGGACGCGGTGATCGCGCGGCACCCGGAGACCCTGGTCCATCCGGGGCCGCCGGACCGCGCCGGGCGGGTGCAGGCCTGGGTGGTCGGGCCGGGGCTCGGTGACGAGCCGGGTGTGGCGGAGGTCCTCGCGTCGGACGTTCCGGCGCTCGTGGACGCGGACGGGCTGCGGGGCCTCGACCCGGAGCGGGTGCGGGCCCGCAGCGCGCCGACCCTGCTCACCCCGCACGCCGGGGAGGCGGCGGCGCTGCTGGGCGTCTCCCGGGAGGAAGTGGAGGCGGGACGGCTCGCGGCGGTACGGGAACTGGCGGTGCGGTTCGGCGCGACGGTGCTGCTCAAGGGGTCGACGACGCTGGTGTGCGGGGCGGGGGGCGGCGCGGTACGGGTGAACCCGACGGGTACGGGGTGGCTGGCGACGGCGGGGAGCGGGGACGTCCTGTCGGGGCTCGCGGGCTCGCTGCTCGCGGCGGGGCTGCGCCCGTCGGACGCGGCGTCGTGCGCGGCGTATCTGCACGGGCTGGCGGCGAGGCGGGTGTCGGAGGGCCGGGGACCGGTGACGGCGGGGGAGGTGGCGGGGGCGTTGGGGGGTGCGTGGCGGGATGTGACGGCGGGGCTGTAGGGGGTGTCTTGTCGATCAGGCCGGGCTGATCGACAAGGCACCCCCTGGGGCGCCCGGGCTTCGGCCCGGACCCGAGGTGGGGCTCCGCCTTCAGCCGCTGGACCCATGGGGGACGAGGCGGGCTCCGCCGTCAGCCCCTGGACCCCGGGGCCGCCGCCGGCTCCGGCCCGGACCCGAGGCGGGCTCCCCCGTCAGTCCCTGGACTCACGGGGGGCGAGGCGGGCTCCGTGCGTCAGCCCCCGGCCCCCCGGCCGCCCCCCCCGACCCCCCGGCCGTCGCCGCCCCCCACTCGGCCGAACCCGTTGCCCCGGCCGCCTCTCTCGGCGCGCTCGCTCGTCCGCTCGGGGATTGGGTGGGTGGGTGATCAGATCGAGAAGTCGTGCCGTGTCGTTGTTCGTTCTTCTTGGCGTCCTGCTCGTGCCCGCGACCGGGGGCGGGGCCTTCGCCGATGTTCCCGAGCCCGAGGACGTGCTGGTGCCCGGGGTGGTCGGGGGTGGGCGGGCCGAGTATCCGATGGATACGCCCGATCAGGTGCTGCCGCCGCTGCAGCCCGAGGGTGAGGTGCCCGTGCCCGAGCCCGAGGAGGACGTCGACGAGTTGGTCGAGTACCTGCCGCGGAGTGCGGTGGGGGCTGCCTGTACCGCCAGCGCCGGGGCCTATCAGCGGCAGGTCGAGCGGCTGCTCGGGCTGAAGGTGGACGGGAAGCAGTCCGCCGCCGACTGCCGGGCCGTCCGCGCCTTCCAGGTCAAGGAGAAGATCAAGCCCGCCAACGGGTACGCCGGACCCGTCACCTGGGCCCGGGCCGAACTGCTCGCCGCCCGGAAGAACCTGGATCCGGGACGGCGCTGTCCCGTGAAGAAGTACGCCGTCGCCTGTGTCGATCTCGATCGGCAGCTCATGTGGGTGCGGAAGGACAAGAAGGTCACCTTCCCGGTGGTCAACATCAGGAGCGGGCGCGTCGGGTACGCCACCCGGACCGGGTGGCACACCGTCTACTGGCGGCACAAGGACCACTGGTCCTCCATCTACAACACCCCCATGCCCTACTCCCAGTTCTTCAGCGGCGGTCAGGCCTTCCACGCCGTCTACGGGCAGCTCGCCACGCCCGCCGGCAGCCGCGGCTGCGTCAATCTCGGCTACCGCAACGCCCAGAAACTCTGGGACGTCCTCCGCAAGGGTGACCGGGTCTACATCTGGGGAAAGCGGCCCGGGAGCTGACACCTGAGAGACTGGGCGCGATGACTGAGACACCGCCGCCCCGCAGAGCCCGCGCCGAGATCGACCTCGGTGCGCTGCGTGCGAACGTCCGCACGCTGCGCGCCCGCGTCGCCCCCCACGTCCGGATCATGGCCGTGGTCAAGGCCGACGCGTACGGACACGGCGCGGTGCGCTGTGCCCGCGCCGCCCTGGACGCGGGTGCGGACTGGCTCGGTACGGCCACCCCGCACGAGGCGCTCGCGCTGCGCGCCGCCGGGATCACCGACGTCCCCGTCATGTGCTGGCTCTGGACCCCCGGCGACCCCTGGGACCAGGGCATCGAGGCCGGTCTCGACATGTCCGTGAGCGGGATGTGGGCGCTGGAGGAGGTCGTCGAGGCGGCGCGTGTCGTCGGGAGGACCGCGCGCGTGCAGCTCAAGGCCGACACCGGGCTCGGGCGGAACGGCTGCCAGCCGGCGGACTGGCCCGAGCTGGTCGGGGAGGCCCTCAAGGCCGAGGCCGACGGGCTCGTCAAGGTCACCGGGCTCTGGTCGCACTTCGCGTGCGCCGACGAGCCCCACCATCCCTCCATCGCCGCGCAGCTCGACGTCTTCCGCTCGATGCTCGACCACGCCGAGAAGGCCGGTGTCGAGCCCGAGGTCCGGCACATCGCCAACTCGCCGGCCACCCTCACCCTCCCCGAGGCCCATTTCGACCTGGTCCGTCCTGGTATCGCCATGTACGGCGTCTCGCCGAGCCCCGAGCTCGGCACCTCCGCCGAGCTCGGACTCCGGCCGGTGATGTCGCTCAAGGCGAGCGTCGCCCTGGTCAAGCACGTCCCGGCCGGCCACGGCGTCAGCTACGGCCACCACTACGTCACCGACGCGGAGACGACCCTCGGTCTGGTCCCGCTCGGCTATGCCGACGGCGTCCCCCGGCACGCCTCGGGCCGCGGTCCCGTCCTCGTCGACGGCGTCGTCCGCACGGTCGCCGGGCGGGTCGCCATGGACCAGTTCGTCGTCGACCTGGGCGGGGACGTCCCCGCGCCGGGAACCGAGGCCGTGCTGTTCGGGCCCGGCGACCGGGGCGAACCGACCGCCGAGGACTGGGCGGTGGCCGCCGACACCATCGCGTACGAGATCGTCACCCGGATCGGCGCGCGCGTCCCGCGCGTGTACCTGGGCGAATAGAGGGGGGCCCATGGGCGAGTCCAGCAGCACCGGTACCTGGCGCCGCGCCGGATTCGCCGGCGCCGCGATAGGTGTGCTCGCCGCCGGCGCGGCCGCCGGGGTCGCCGTCGAGCGGCTGACCGTCGGCCGTTCCGTGCGGCAGAAGGCGCGGCTCGCCCTCGACTCCACCGGCCCGTACGGCGGGCTGCGCGGGACCCCCGGCCGGGCCCTCGCCGACGACTCGACCGTCCTGTACTACGAGGTCGACGAGGTGGAGGCGGACACCCCGCCCGCCCGTCGGCGGCGGCTCTTCGGGCGCAAGGACCCAGCCCCCGTCACCGTCGTCTTCAGCCACGGCTACTGCCTCAACCAGGACTCCTGGCACTTCCAGCGGGCCGCGCTGCGCGGTCTCGTCCGTACCGTCCACTGGGACCAGCGCAGCCACGGCCGCTCGGGGCAGGGTGTCGCGCAGTCCGGCCCCGACGGCGTGCCCGTCACCATCGACCAGCTGGGCCGCGACCTCAAGGCCGTCCTCGACGTCGCCGCGCCCGAGGGTCCGCTCGTCCTGGTGGGGCACTCGATGGGCGGCATGACGATCATGGCGCTGGCCGAACGGTACCCGGAGTTCGTCCGCGACCGGGTCGTCGGCGTCGCCTTCGTCGGCACCTCGGCCGGGAAGCTCGGGGAGGTCTCGTACGGGCTGCCGATCGCCGGCGTCAATGCCGTCCGGCGGGTCCTGCCCGGAGTGCTGAGGGCGCTCGGCTCCCAGGCGGAGCTGGTCGAGCGGGGCCGGCGGGCGACCGCGGACCTGTTCGCCGGGCTGATCAAGAAGTACTCGTTCTCCTCGAAGGACGTGGATCCGGCCGTCGCCCGCTTCGCCGAGCGGATGATCGAGTCGACCCCCATCGACGTGGTCGCCGCCTTCTACCCGGCCTTCGCCGAGCACGACAAGGCCGCCGCGCTGCCCGTCCTCCACGACCTGCCGGTGCTCGCCCTCGCCGGCGATCACGACCTGGTCACCCCCAGCTCCCACACCGAGGCCATCGCCGATCTCCTCCCGGACGCGGAGCTGGTCATCGTCCCGGACGGCGGCCATCTGGTGATGCTGGAGCACCCGGAGGCGGTCACCGACCGCCTCGCCGACCTGCTCGTCCGGGCGGGGGCCGTCCCGGAGGCGGCGGCGGCGACCGTCACGGTGAGGCCGGAGACCCGCAACAGCTAAGTTGGCGGGTATGGAAGCAGCGCACCCGCCCGTCTCCGGCGCGACCCTCGCCATCGACTCCCCCCAGCAGATGCAGGAGCTCGGCCGCCGCCTCGCGAAGATCCTCCGCCCCGGCGACCTCGTCATGCTCACCGGTGAGCTCGGCGCCGGGAAGACCACGTTCACCCGGGGCCTCGGCGAGGGCCTCGGCGTGCGCGGTGCCGTCACCTCCCCGACCTTCGTCATCGCCCGCGTCCACCCGTCCCTGGTCGGCGGCCCGGCCCTGGTGCACGTCGACGCGTACCGGCTCGGCGGCGGTCTCGACGAGATGGAGGACCTCGACCTGGACGTCTCGCTGCCCGAGTCGGTGGTGGTCGTCGAGTGGGGTGACGGGAAGGTCGAGGAGCTGACGGACGACCGGCTGCACCTGCTGATCCACCGGGTGACCGGCGACACCGACGACGACCGGCGCACGGTCGTGCTGCGCGGGATCGGCTCGCGCTGGGCCGACGAGGACCTGGGCGCGCTCTGAGGACGTCGGCGCACGGTGCGGACAGGCGCCGACCGGTGAGGCCGTGCTCCGACCGGCCGTACGCGGGGCCGCCCGGACGTACGTAGTTTCCGACAACGTGTCGGGAAGGTGTTGCGTCGTTCGTACGTGCCGTGGTGACATGGATGCACGAGCTGGTTAGGTGAACCTAACCTACGGGAGGCATGCATGGCGACGCCGAAGCGCGCGGAACCCGTCCGGCACCACGTCTCGATGAGTGAACTGCTGGCGTCCTGCGCGGCCGCCCGCGCCGTGTCGACCCCGCCGGGCGTCCGCCCGGACCGGGCGGACGAGGAGCGCGGGGCGAGGGCCGGACAGGTCGAGCGGATCGTGCGGGTCGTACGCGACAGAGCCGCTTAGCCCTTCGCGACGAGGCCCTACGCGACGACGATCACCTTCGCGCCGATCACCGCGAACGTCCACAGTGCGTCCCCGTCGGCCCGCTTCATGCGGATGCCGCCCGTCTTCTTCGTCGGGTCCGGGCTCGGCGTCGAACCGTCGACCGCCGCGCTGAAGCCGATCGCCACGTCCTGGGCCGTCGCGAACCGCACCACGTGCTCGATCTGCACGCCGTCCGAGCCGCGGACCGAGCCCGAGCGGGAGGTCACGCTGTACGCGCCCGTCGCCGGGTCCACCGTGCTCGGCATCACCGTGAACGTCCGGGTGGCCTTGCCCTTCGCGTCGACCAGCCACACCCGGCGGTCGGCGAGCGCGTAGACGACCCGCTCACCGCTGCCGGAGGCCGCCGGGACGGCGAGGGGGTTCTTCGCCGGCTGCTTCGGGCCGCCGCTCGGCGAGACCGAGGGGGCGGAGGTGCCGGGCGTCCGGGGCTTCACGGACACATCGGCGGGGGCGTTCGCCGAGGCCTGGTAGGCGAGGAAGCAGACCGCGGCGACGGCCGCCGCCGTGAGCCCGGCCACGAATCCCGAGCTGCTCCGTGCCACCGTGCCCACCTCTCGTACGAACGTATCGAAGGGTGACGGTAGCAGCCGGGGGAGCGAGGGGCGGGGCACCGTGCCCGGGAGCCGTAGGCTGTTCGCGTGCTGTTGCTCGCCATGGATACCGCCACCCCCGCCGTCACCGTCGCCCTCCACGACGGCGAGGCCGTCGTCGCCTCGTCGAGCCAGGTCGACGCCCGCCGCCACGGGGAGCTCCTGCTGCCCGCCGTCGACCGGGTCCTCAAGGAGGCCGGGCTGAAGCTCGACGCGGTCACCGGGATCGTCGTCGGCGTCGGCCCCGGGCCGTACACCGGCCTCCGGGTCGGTCTCGTCACGGCCGCCGCCTTCTCCTCCGCGCTCGGCGTCCCGGTGCACGGTCTGTGCACCCTCGACGGCCTCGCGTACGCCTCCGGGATCGACGAGCCCTTCGCCGTCGCCACGGACGCGCGCCGCAAGGAGGTCTACTGGGCGCGGTACGAGGACTCGCGTACGCGCGTGACCGACGCGGCCGTCGACCGGCCCGCCGAGATCGCCGAGCGGCTCGCCGGACTCCCCGTCGTCGGCGCGGGCGCCCGCCTCTACCCCGAGGCCTTCCCCGACGCCCGCGACCCCGAGCACCAGTCGGCGGCCGCGCTCGCCGCGCTCGCGGCGGAGAAGCTCGCGGCCGGAGACGACGGCTTCCTCGACCCGCTGCCGATGTATCTGCGCCGGCCCGACGCGCAGGTGCCGAAGAACTACAAGGTGGTCACCCCCAAGTGACCGGCGCCGTGGAACTGCGCGAGATGCGCTGGTGGGACATCGCACCGGTGCTGGCCCTAGAGGAGGAGCTGTTCCCCGAGGACGCCTGGTCGGCGGGGATGTTCTGGTCCGAGCTCGCGCACGCGCGCGGACCGCGGGCCACCCGCCGCTACATCGTCGCGGAGAACGGCGAAGGGAAACTCGTCGGGTACGCCGGGCTCGCCGCGGCCGGCGGACTCGGCGACGTGCAGACCATCGCCGTCGCCCGCGACCAGTGGGGCACGGGGCTCGGCGCCCGGCTCCTCACCGACCTGCTCCAGCACGCCACCGCCTTCGAGTGCGAAGAGGTTCTCCTCGAAGTGCGCGTGGACAACACCCGGGCCCAGAAGCTCTACGAGCGCTTCGGCTTCGAGCCCATCGGTTTCCGGCGCGGCTACTACCAGCCCGGAAACGTGGACGCGCTCGTGATGCGACTGACCGTTCAAGGAACTGAGACTGATTCTGATGGCTGCTGACGAACCGCTCGTACTCGGCATCGAGACCTCCTGCGACGAGACCGGCGTCGGCATCGTCCACGGGACCACGCTCCTCGCGGACGCCGTCGCGTCCAGCGTCGACACCCACGCGCGCTTCGGCGGCGTCGTGCCCGAGATCGCCTCCCGCGCCCACCTGGAGGCGATGGTCCCGACGATCGAGCGCGCCCTGAAGACGGCCGGGATCTCCGCCAAGGACCTCGACGGCATCGCGGTCACCGCCGGCCCCGGCCTCGCGGGCGCGCTGCTCGTCGGCGTCTCGGCGGCCAAGGCCTACGCGTACGCCCTCGGCAAGCCGCTCTACGGCGTCAACCACCTCGCCTCGCACATCTGCGTCGACCAGCTGGAGCACGGCAAGCTGCCCGAGCCGACGATGGCCCTGCTCGTCTCCGGCGGCCACTCCTCGCTGCTGCTCTCCTCCGACATCACCTCCGACGTGCGCCCCATGGGCGCCACCATCGACGACGCCGCCGGCGAGGCCTTCGACAAGATCGCCCGCGTCCTCGACCTCGGCTTCCCCGGCGGACCGGTCATCGACCGGCTCGCCAAGGAGGGCGACCCGGCCGCCATCGCGTTCCCGCGCGGTCTGAGCGGCTCCCGGGACCCCGCCTACGACTTCTCCTTCTCCGGCCTCAAGACCGCCGTGGCCCGCTGGATCGAGGCCAAGCGGGCGGCCGGCCAGGACGTGCCGGTACGGGACGTCGCCGCGTCCTTCCAGGAGGCGGTCGTCGACGTCCTCACCCGCAAGGCCGTCCGGGCCTGCAAGGACGAGGGCGTCGACCACCTGATGATCGGCGGCGGCGTCGCCGCCAACTCGCGGCTCCGCGCCCTCGCCCAGGAGCGCTGCGAGCGGGCCGGCATCCGGCTGCGGGTGCCCCGGCCCGGCCTGTGCACGGACAACGGAGCGATGGTCGCGGCCCTCGGCTCCGAGATGGTCGCCCGCAACCGGCCCGCCTCCGACCTGGAACTGTCGGCCGACTCGTCGCTGCCGGTGACGGACCCGCACGTGCCGGGGGCGCAGCACGATCATGCGCATGACCACGATCATGTGCACGAGGTCAGCAAGGAGAACCTCTACTCATGAGGCTGACCCTCATGTGGGAGGCGCGGGCCGCGCAGGGCCGGGGCGCCGAGCTCCTGGAATGGGCCAGGTCCCAGGTCCTCGCGTACGAGCCGCTGCGGCGGGAGATCCTGCGCGCGCCGCAGGACCGGGTGCTCGTCCTCACCTGGTGGGAGGCGGCGGCGTTCGACGCGGAGCTGCCCGAACTGCCCGAGCCGGAGGCCGAGCTCATCACCCGTCCGGTCCACCGCTGGCGCTTCGAGTCGGTCGAGACCTCCTGAGCAACCCCGGGGGCCGTTCGCGCATCCCCTAGGGCGTGGACAAGAAGATCGTGGTGTGGGCGGCGCTGACCGCCGTGGCTCTGTTGGTGACCGGCTGCGCGGTGGAGGAATCCGCCGCCACCCCCGTCCGGGGGACGGTCACCACCGCCCCTCCGGCGTCCCCGTCCGCCGGGGCCGCCGGTGACAAGGCCCCCGAGGCCGAGGCCGCAGCCGCGTACCGCCGCTGGGGGCTCAAGCCCTTCGCGGACCCGCCCGCCCCGCCCGCGGTCAAGCCGGTGACCCGCAAGCCGGGCGGCCCGGTCCCCGTCATCAGCGAGATACCCACCGACGAGAAGATCGTCTTCATCACGATCGACGACGGGGCGGAGAAGGACCCCGCGTTCGTCACGATGATGAAGGACCTCAAGGTCCCGGTCACGATGTTCCTCACGGACTCGGCGATCCGCGCCGACTACGCGTACTTCGCGCCGCTCGTCGCCCAGGGCCACGGGCTCGCCAACCACACCCTCACCCACCCCAACCTGCGCACCCTCCCCCAGGACGCCCAGCGCCGGGAGATATGCGGCCAGCAGACGAAGCTGGCGAAGCGGTACGGCACGACCCCGCGCCTCTTCCGCCCGCCCTACGGCAACTGGAACGAGGCCACGCGCGCGGCGGCGGGCGCGTGCGACGTCGACGCGATCGTGCTGTGGCGCGAGTCCATGCAGATCAAGAACATGCAGTACCAGCGCGGCGACAAGAAGCTGCACCCCGGCGACATCATCCTGGCCCACTTCCGCGGCCCGTCCGAGCTCAAGGGCCGGACGATGACCGAGATGACGGCCACGATGCTCCGCCGCATACAGGAGCAGGGCTTCACGGTGGCGCGGCTGGAGGACTACGTCTGAGAGGCCCCCGGCGAGGGTCACCGGATCGGATGAGGGTGTCGGGTTCCCGCTCGCTACGCTTGCCGTACGGTTCACAATCCCGGCCATGGGAGAACACATGACCGCCAGCGCATCCGATCAGCCGCTGATCCCGCAGCCACCGTCGACCGTCACCGCGCTGCGGCAGGCGGTGGCGCAGATCGCCCCGGCGTCGCTGCCGGCCTTCACCCGTGAGCTGGACCAGGCGGCGGACCAGGCCCGTCTCGGATCGGATCTCGCGCCGTTGCGCCGTTTCACCGCGCACTGGGCCGTGTACGTCCACATTCAGCGTCAGCCGGGGGTGGCTGCGCGCTTCCGGGAGCTCGAATCGGTGGTCGCGATCGGCGAAGCGGATCAGGTGCGGGAGGCCGCGGCGCAGCTGGGCCGCATGCTCGACGACGCCCGGGGCGCGCTGTCGAGGACCGGCGGTGAGTGAGCGCTGGCGCTGGGAGTACGACCCTGACAGTGCCCACGTCGCCGTGGGTGTCCCGGTGCCGGTGGTCGCTGAGGTCGAGCGGTTGACGTCCCAGTTGGTGGACCTGGCCGAGATGGGCGTGGACGTCGGTGACCTGGGGTGGGGGAGGGGCCGAGGTCTGGAGGCCTGCGGCGCATGGATGCGGCCGGGGGCTGGTTCTACTTCCTCGCCGCGCCGAGGGCGCGGCTGATCGTGGTCGTGCGGATCATCCCGCCGTTCGACAGCCTCTGAGGGCCCCGGGGCGCGCCTGGACGACGGTGTCTGGAAAAACCTTCCGCGAGTCGTCGATGCGGGCTTCTTCCGTTCGACGTATGTGTGGAAGGCGGGGAACGGCCCCGCCACCGCACCATCGAGGAGTCGTCATGCCCCGCTTCCTGTCCCTCGTCCGCATCGAGGAGAACACCATCGACATGGAGAGCGCCGACCCCGGCTTCGAGCAGCGGATGGGTGCGCTCTTCGAGGAGATCACCAAGGCCGGCGCCATGGTCGACACCGCCGGGCTCAAGCCGACTGCCGAGTCCACCCGGATCACCTGGTCGGACGGGAAGCTGTCGTTCACCGACGGACCGTTCACCGAGACCAAGGAGGTCGTCGGCGGCTACGCCATGCTGCAGTGCAAGGACATGGCCGAGGCCGTCGAGTGGGGGAAGCGCTTCCTCGCCGTCCACCCGCCGCAGTGGAAGGTCGGTCTGGAGGTCCGCGAGGTCGAGGAGATGCCGGAAGGCTGACCCGGACCCCGGACCCCGGACCCCCGGACCCCCGGACCCGGGTCCCCGCGGTGTGCTGTCATGTGAGACGTGACGGCACAGACGGTCGAGGAGACGCTGGAGACGGTCTTCCGCATGGAGTCGGCGCGGATCATCGCCACGGTGGCGCGGATCGTCCGAGACGTCGGCATCGCCGAGGAGATCGCCCAGGACGCGCTCGTCGCCGCCCTGGAGCAGTGGCCGCGGACAGGAGTCCCCGAGCGGCCCGGAGCCTGGCTGACGGTCGCCGCCAAGCACCGGGCCGTCGACCTCGTGCGGCGGCGCGAGACGTACGCGCGGAAGCTCGCGGAGGTGGGCCGGGCGCTCACGGAGGAGTCGTACGACCCCGAGCCCTCGGGCCCCGGCGACATCGACGACGACGTGCTGCGGCTGATCTTCACCGCCTGCCACCCGGTGCTCTCCGCCGAGGCCCGGGCGGCCCTCACGCTGCGGCTCGTCGGCGGGCTCCGTACGGACGAGATCGCCCGCGCCTTCCTCGTACCGGAGGCGACCGTCGCGGCGCGGATCACGCGCGCCAAGCGGGCCCTCGCTAAGGCGGGCGTGGAGTTCGAGGTGCCGTACGGGGAGGACCGGGAGGCTCGGCTCGGCTCCGTCCTGGAGGTCGTCTACCTGATCTTCAACGAGGGATACGCGGCGACCGCCGGCGACGATCTGCTGCGGCCGGATCTGTGCGAGGAAGCGCTGCGGCTCGCCCGGGTCCTCGCCGCGCTCGTACCGCAGGAGAGCGAAGCACAGGGCCTGGTCGCCCTGTTGGAGCTCCAGGCCTCCCGGGCGGCGGCCAGGACCGGGCCCGACGGGCGGCCGGTGCTGCTCGCCGCGCAGGACCGGCGGCGCTGGAACGGGCTGCTCGTCCGGCGCGGGTACGCCGCCCTGGAGCGGGCCGGGGACGGGCGCTCGTACGGGCCGTACGCCCTCCAGGCGGCCATCGCCGCCCTCCATGCGCGGGCCTCCTCGTACGAGGAGACGGACTGGGCGACGATCGCCGCGCTCTACGGGAAGCTGGCCGCCCTGACGCCCTCACCGGTCGTCGAACTGAACCGGGCGGTCGCCGTGTCGATGGCCGAGGGCCCCGCGGCGGCGCTCCCGATCGTCGACGCCCTGGCCGCCGAACCGGGCCTGGCGCGCTACCACTTGCTGCCGAGCGTACGGGGCGATCTGCTGGCCCGCCTCGGACGGGCGGAGGAGGCGCGGAAGGAGTTCGAGCGGGCGGCGGAGCTCACCCGCAACGAGAGCGAACGGGAGCTGCTGCGGGGGAAGGCGCGGGAGTTGGAGGCGTCGTGACGCACCCGTAGGGTGCTTGGCATGTCCCCGCGCAATCCGCTTCCTCCGCCGCCCCCGCCCGCCGAGCTCCAGAGCTGGCCCGACCGGGAGGCGCGGCTCGCCGACCGGGCGCTGGCGCTGGACGAGCTGAGCAGGCGTCTGCTCGGCGGCGCGCGGCTCACGCTGTTCCTGCTCTGGTTCCTCATGCTCGAACTGGGCTGGGGGCTGATCGGCGTCCTGCTCACCTCGCTCGGCGGACCGATCCTCGACCCGTTCGCGATGATGGCGGGTCTCTTCGCGGCTGCCCTCGGCATCGGGGTCCTCGTCCCGGCCGTGTGGCTGACGATCCGCAGCCTGCGGCAGGACCGGAGGGTCCGCGATCGCCTCGCCCAGTGGGCGGCGCTGGACCGGCACGGCCCGACGGACGCCCGGCTGCGCGCGCCCGTCCTCAGCGTCTGCTGGCTGCTGCTGTCCTTCGCGATGTGCGGGCTCGGCCTCTGGATGGGCTTCGCGGTCCCCCTGGGCGTCAGCCGCGACGACGGCTACGGCCTGGTCGCGTACGGCATGGGCGTCGCCCTGATCCTCTGGATCACCGGCCTCACGGGCCTGGTGAAGGCCTTCGGGCACTACCGCCTGGCGGTACGGCTGACGGGCCGGCGGCCGTCGCTCACGTCCTGAGCGGTGCAGCTCAGCGGCTCACCGGGGCACCCGTTCACCGGCCGCCCGCCGGCCGGCCGATCAGCATCGTCGGTGCTCCCGCCACCCGTGTGAGCAGGACCGTCGCCGCGTTCGGGCCCTTCGGCTTCACCTTGCGGCGGATCTCCTCGGGTTCGACCGCCGAGCCACGCTTCTTCACCGTCAGGGTGCCGACTTCGCGTTCCCTCAGCAGGGCCTTCAACTTCTTCAGGTTGAAGGGGAGCTCGTCGGTGATCTCGTACGCGGCGGCGTACGGGGTCGGGACGAGTTCGTCCGCCGTGATGTACGCGATCGTCTCGTCGATCAGGCCGCCGGCCAGGTCCTCCGCCACCTCGGCGACGAGATGCGCGCGGATGACCGCGCCGTCCGGCTCGTAGAGGTAGCGGCCGACCGGGCGGACCGCCGGGTCGGGGAGGCCGCGGCCGGTGAGGCCCGCGCCCGAGGGCAGCAGGGTGGCGCGCCGGGCGCCCGGTTCCGTGCCGAACCAGAGGACGGCCTCCTTGACGTCCCCGCCGTCCGAGATCCACTCGGCCTCGGCCTCTGCGGGGACCGCCTCGTGCGGGATCCCCGGGGCCACCTTCAGGGCCGCGTGCGGGGCCTTGCGGGCCGCCTCGACCGCCCAGGAGAGCGGCGGGGAGTACGCCTCGGGGTCGAAGATCCGGCCCCGGCCGCCGCGCCGCGCCGGGTCGACGAAGACCGCGTCGTACGGGGCGGTGTCGATGTCGGTGACGTCCGCGCACCGCACCTCGATCAGCTCCGCGAGACCGAGCGCCTCGGCGTTGGCGCGGGCCACCTCGGCCGTCAGCGGGTCGCGGTCCACGGCCAGGACCGTGATCCCGGCGCGCGCGAGCGCGATCGCGTCGCCGCCGATCCCGGAGCAGAGGTCCGCGACGCTCCGGACCCCGAGCACCTTCATCCGGGCCGCCCGGTAGGTGCCGACCGAGGCGCGCGTCGACTGCTCGACGCCGTTCGGCGTGAAGTACATCCGGTACGCGTCCTCCGCGCCGAACTTCGCCACTGCCCGCTGCCGCAGCCGCGCCTGTCCGATGGCCGCCGTGACCAGCTCGGCGGGGTGGTCACGGCGCAGCCGGGAGGCGACCGCCAGCTCCTGGGCGGGGTCGTAGTCGCGCAGGGCGGTGAGGAGCGTCTGCCCCTCGGCGGTGAGCAGGGGGGCGAAGGAGGCGAGGTCGGTCACCCGTCCCATTGTGGGCCCTGTGGTGCTGTGGGCCGGCCGGGGGACCGAGGGCACGTACGGCGGTGTCGTACCCCGGAGAGGGGCTCCCGCGCTGACAGGATGCGGCGCCATACGACTCGTACGACAAAAGGACTAGAAGATGGCAAAAGGTGTGCACGGTTCGTCTCGGGCGCTCGGGGCGGTGCTCGTCGTCGCCGCCCTCGTCTCCGCCGCCACCGCCTGCTCCGACGGCACCGAGCCGGACCGCGGCGCGCCCGCCCCCGCCGCCGGGCAGCAGGCCCGGGGGCAGGGCGCGGCCGGCGCGCTCAACGCGTACGTCGACAAGGTCCGCAAGCAGCGCGCCGCCCGTGTGCTCGCCGCCAAGAAGTGGGGCCTCGCCAAGCCCCCGCTCGAAGCCCCGGCCCCGCCCGCCGTCAAGCCGAAGATCACCACCCGCAAGGGCTTCGAGACGGACGGTGAAGGCCTTCCGCCCGTCTTCACCACCGTGCCGACCAAGCAGAAGATCGTCTTCCTGACGATCGACGACGGCGCGGAGAAGGACCCCGAGCTGCTGCGGATGATGAAGGAGCTGCGGATCCCCTTCAGCGCCTTCCTCAGCGACTACGTCGTCAAGGACGACTACGGCTACTTCTCCCGGATGCAGAAGTCGCAGGAGGCGGGGATCTCCCTCCACAACCACACCCTCAACCACCGCTACCTGCCCGGACTCTCGTACAGCCGGCAGAAGCGCGAGATCTGCGGCATGCAGGACGTCATCGAGAAACGGTTCGGCAAGCGGCCTCCGCTCTTCCGCCCGCCGTACGGCAACTACAACGAGGACACTCTGCGCGCCGCCAAGACCTGCGGCGTCAAGGCGGTCCCGCTGTGGGCGTCCGAGGCCTTCCCCGACCACATGGAGTGGCGCGAGTGGGACCGGGACCTGCACCCCGGCGACATCGTCCTCACCCACTTCCGGGGCAAGGAGGACTGGAAGGGCACCATGCCCGACATGATCCGCCGGGTGATGAACGTGATCACGGCCAAGGGGTACGCGGTCGCGAAGCTCGAGGACTACGTATGAGCCCGCGCCGGGTGCGGCCCCTCGTGGCGGCCGTCCTCCTGCTCGGTCTGACCGGCTGCGCCTCCGCGGTGGACCCGATCGAGCGCCTCGGCCGGAAGACGGTGGAACAGGTCAGGGAACGGGACGCCGCGGACCGCGCACACGTCCGGGCCGAGCGGCCCCGGGGCTGAGGCGGAAGGGGTTCGTCGCGCCCTCGCCGTATCGAGACCGAATCGCCACACGGCACGGAATTGGCACTCCGCTTGACCGAGTGCTAACCGCGGTCATAGTCTCGGCTCTGGCACTCCCCACTGGAGAGTGCCAACACAGCGACGGGCAGGTCCGGCACCCGCGACGACGGATCCACCTGGTCGCCACCTCAGACAGTTAACCCCGAGATCTCCGAAGGGGGAGGTCGGATCGTGACGACCACCAGCTCCAAGGTTGCCATCAAGCCGCTCGAGGACCGCATTGTGGTCCAGCCGCTCGACGCCGAGCAGACCACCGCCTCTGGCCTGGTCATTCCGGACACCGCCAAGGAGAAGCCCCAGGAGGGCGTCGTCCTGGCCGTGGGCCCGGGTCGCTTCGAGAACGGCGAGCGTCTGCCGCTCGACGTCAAGGCCGGCGACATCGTGCTGTACAGCAAGTACGGCGGCACCGAGGTGAAGTACAACGGCGAGGAGTACCTCGTCCTCTCGGCTCGCGACGTGCTCGCGATCGTCGAGAAGTAATTCACCGACGTACTGAAGTACCGAAGTACCGAGCACCAAGCAGATGCTCAGAGCTGCGCCCCGAGGCCCCTTCCAGGCGCCCCGGGGCGCGGTTCGTTCCACCCCGATTCCGAGAGGGCTGAACCGCTCCCATGGCGAAGATCCTGAAGTTCGACGAGGACGCCCGTCGCGCCCTTGAGCGCGGCGTCAACAAGCTTGCCGACACGGTGAAGGTGACGATCGGCCCCAAGGGCCGCAACGTCGTCATCGACAAGAAGTTCGGCGCCCCCACCATCACCAACGACGGTGTCACGATCGCCCGCGAGGTCGAGATCGAGGACCCGTTCGAGAACCTCGGCGCCCAGCTGGTGAAGGAGGTGGCGACCAAGACCAACGACGTCGCGGGTGACGGCACCACCACCGCCACCGTGCTCGCCCAGGCCCTGGTCCGCGAGGGTCTGCGCAACGTCGCCGCCGGCGCCTCCCCGGCCGCCCTGAAGAAGGGCATCGACGCCGCGGTCAAGGCCGTGTCCGAGGAGCTCCTCGCGACCGCCCGCCCGATCGAGGACAAGTCCGACATCGCCGCCGTGGCCGCGCTCTCCGCGCAGGACCAGCAGGTCGGCGAGCTCATCGCCGAGGCGATGGACAAGGTCGGCAAGGACGGTGTCATCACCGTCGAGGAGTCCAACACCTTCGGCCTGGAGCTGGAGTTCACCGAGGGCATGGCCTTCGACAAGGGCTACCTCTCGCCGTACATGGTCTCCGACCAGGAGCGTATGGAGGCCGTCCTCGACGACCCGTACATCCTGATCAACCAGGGCAAGATCTCCTCGATCCAGGACCTGCTGCCCATCCTGGAGAAGGTCATCCAGGCCGGCGCCGGCAAGCCGCTGCTGATCATCTCCGAGGACGTCGAGGGCGAGGCCCTGTCGACCCTGGTCGTGAACAAGATCCGTGGCACCTTCAACGCCGTGGCCGTCAAGGCCCCCGGCTTCGGTGACCGCCGCAAGGCCATGCTCGGCGACATCGCCACCCTCACCGGTGCGACCGTCATCGCCGAGGAGGTCGGCCTCAAGCTCGACCAGGCCGGTCTGGACGTGCTCGGCACCGCCCGCCGCGTCACCATCACCAAGGACGACACCACGATCGTCGACGGTGGCGGCGACTCCTCCGAGGTGCTGGGCCGCGTCAACCAGATCAAGGCCGAGATCGAGTCCACGGACTCCGACTGGGACCGCGAGAAGCTCCAGGAGCGCCTCGCGAAGCTGGCCGGCGGCGTGTGCGTGATCAAGGTCGGCGCCGCCACCGAGGTGGAGCTGAAGGAGAAGAAGCACCGTCTCGAGGACGCCATCTCCGCGACCCGCGCCGCGGTCGAGGAGGGCATCGTCTCCGGCGGTGGCTCCGCGCTCGTCCACGCCGTCAAGGTCCTCGAGGACAACCTCGGCAAGACCGGCGACGAGGCCACGGGTGTCGCGGTCGTCCGCCGCGCCGCCGTCGAGCCGCTGCGCTGGATCGCCGAGAACGCCGGCCTCGAGGGCTACGTCATCACCTCGAAGGTGGCGGAGCTCGACAAGGGCCAGGGCTTCAACGCCGCGACCGGCGAGTACGGCGACCTGGTCAAGGCCGGCGTCATCGACCCGGTGAAGGTGACGCGCTCCGCCCTGGAGAACGCCGCCTCGATCGCCTCCCTCCTCCTCACCACCGAGACCCTCGTGGTGGAGAAGAAGGAAGAGGAGCCGGCGGACCACGGCCACGGTCACGGCCACTCGCACTGACGCGTGTCGTGACTGATCGTCGTAACTGATCGCCGAGGCCCGGTGCCCCCGTCGCGGGGGCACCGGGCCTCGGCGTTCCTCCCCCGCTGTCCCTCCACCGCGCTATCCCTCCACGGCGCCGAGCTGCGCCATGAGGCCGAGCATGTCGTACTGCCACCAGTCCTCGACGATCTTCCCGTCGTCCCGGAAGCGGTGGATGATCGTCCCGGTCATGGTCACGTCCATGCCGGTCGGCTGGAGCCCCATGAAGTCCCCGGTGTGGCTGCCCTTCCAGGTCCAGCGGGTGCAGACCCGGTCGCCCTCGGCGATCTGGTCGTCGACGGTGAAGGCGAAGTCGAAGCCGGCCCGCCACATCTCCACATCGCGCCGGATCGCGTCCATGCCGATGGTGTCCTGAGCATTGGCCGGATTGTGGTCGTGGCACCCCTCGGCGAGTACCTCGTCGAGCAGCGCGAGCTCCGGCTCGACCGCGATCATCTCCAGGAAGCGCCGGGCATTGGCCTTGTACAGCGCCTCGTCCCGGACCACGTCCAGGTCGGTGAAGGTCGGCATCTCGTCACAGAGCGCGACCATCTCCCGGAAGATCCGATCGGTCTCGGGGAGCTGCGAGTTCCGCATCGCCACGTCGTAGGACGGGAACTCGACGATCTCCACAAGATGCGAGGAATCGGCCCGGTCCTTGCCGAGGATGCTGTGGGTGGCAGTCCGCTTGCCCTGGGACTGCTCGATCCACAGGTCCATGAGCCGGCTCATGTCGTCGACCCGGCTGGTCTTGAAGTCGATGATCTGCGTGAACGTCATGACGCCTCCCGACCCAGGTGGGATCTTTCCAGTCTAGGACCGGGGGCGGGGGATGCCCTGGCAGCATGGGGGCGTGGAGCGGGGGATCAGGGTCGAGAACGACGCGGGCATCGTGGTCATCGGCGACGGCAACCGGGTCGTGGCGGCGCCGGTGCCCGAGGTCCGCTCGGCCTACCGGGAACAGGTCCGCAGGATCGCCCCGCCCGAACTCGTCGGCCGCGAACGGGAGCTGGCCGAGCTCGCGGAGTTCTGCCGTGCCGATCCCGGGCCGGCGTACGCGTACTGGCGGGCGGACGCCTGGGCCGGGAAGACGGCGCTGATGGCGTGGTTCGCCCTCGCCCCGCCCCCCGGTGTGCGGATCGTCCCCTTCTTCGTCACCGCCCGCCTCGGCGCCCAGAACGACGTCGCCGCGTACACGGACGTCGTTCTGGAGCAGCTCGCGGAACTGGCGGGCGAGGGCCTGCCCGCGCTCCTGACGGCCGCGACCCGCGAGGCCCACCTGCTCCGGCTGTACGCCTCGGCGGCCTCGGCCTGCGCGGCGCGCGGCGAACGACTGGTCCTCCTCGTCGACGGCCTCGACGAGGACCGGGGCGTGACGACGGGAGCGGACGCCCACTCGATCGCGAGCCTGCTGCCGTACGACCTCCGGGTGATCGTCTCGGGCCGGCTGAACCCGCCCCTCCCGGCGGACGTCCCCGAGAACCATCCGCTGCGCGACCCGGCGGTCGTCCGCGTCCTGGCGCCGTCCCCGGAGGCCCGCGCGATCCGCGTCGAGGCCGAGCGCGAGCTGAAGCACCTCCTGGAGGCGGGCGGTCTCCCGTACGACCTGCTCGCCCTGGTCACGGCGGCGGGCGGCGGCCTCACGGCGGACGACCTGGTGGAGCTGACGGGCGCGGTGCCGTACCGGGTGAAGGACGTGCTGCAGACGGGGCCGGGCCGGACCTTCGCGCGACGGGGCGAGGCGTATCTGCTCGCGCACGAGGAACTGGTCGCCGGAGCACGGGAGATGCTGGGGGAGCGGGAACTCGCCCGGTGGCGGGCGGTGCTGTACGCCTGGGCGGACCGCTGGCGGGAGCGGGGCTGGCCGGAGGGGACCCCGGACTACCTGCTGCACGGGTACGTGCCGATGCTGCGGGCGGAGGGGGACGGGGAGCGGCTGGTGGTCTGCGCGGTGGACGAGCGGCGCCATCTGCGGCTGCTGGCCGCGACGGGGGGTGACGCGGCGGCGCTGGGGGAGATCGGAGCGGCGGAGGACGCGGTCCTGGGCGAGGCGGACGGTGCGGACCCGGTCCGGTCCGCGTTGCGGCTCGCGATGGGCAGGTCGAGGCTGTCGCGGGACAGCGGAAGCGTGCCCCTCGCGCTCCTGGAGGGCTGGGCCGCTGTCGGGGCTCCGGACCGGGCCGTGGCGCTCGCCCGGAGCCTCAAGGGGCCCCGTGCGATCGACGGACTGTGCGTCGTGGCGGGCAAGCTGCTGGACGCGGGGGCTCCGGAGCGGGCCATGGAGCTCGCCGACGAGGCGGAGAGGCTTGCGGAGGCGCTGCCGGCCGACGGCTTCCACGGGGAGCCGGCGGCCACCGTCACCCGGCTGCTCGGCCGGCTCGGCGCGTACGACCGTGCGGAGCGGCTGCTGAGGACGATCACCTCCACCGGTGCCCGAGGAGCCCGTCGTGCGCTGGTGGACGGACTGCTCGCGGTGGGGCGGTACGAACAGGCCGTCGCCCTGGGGCGGGAAGAGCCGGAGGACGGACTCGGAGCGGATGTACGGGCCGGCATCGTCGAGGCGCTGGTCCGCGCCGGGCACGTCGCCGAGGCGGAACGGGAGGCGTACCGGCAGGGGAACGAGCCCGGTGCGCGCGCCGTCGTGCTGCTGCGGGCCTCGGTGGCACTGCGCGAGGCCGGACACCGGGACGCCGCGGGCGCCGCGTTGCGGGAGGCGATGGTGGAGCGGACGCGCATGGGCCCCCGCAGGTCCGGCGTGTTCTTCTCCTTCCTGCTCGACGCCCTCGTCGCGGCGGGAGAGATCGCGGCGGCGCGTGAGGACGGCGACGACGGGGGAGCCGCCGTCTTCGCCTCGGCGCTGATCAGAAACGGCCGGTGGGAGGAGGCCCTGGAGGTCGCCGGGGCCATGGAGGGCACCGAATGGGTCCTCGTGCGCGCGCGTGCCGCCCGTGCGCTGGCACTGACCGGCGCCGTCGAGCAGGCCATGGCTCTCGCCCCGGAGGGGGAGATGCCCTGGGAGGACCCTTGGCCGGCCATCGTCTCTGCCCTGCTGGCGCGTGGAGACCTCGATGCGGTCGCCCCGCTGTGCGGACGGCTCGTCGACAGGCCCGCGTGGTGGTGGAGAGGGGTCGGCGAGCGCTCCGAGCGTGTCCGGGCGTTGGACGCCTTCCTGCGCCGACTGGTCGCGGAGGGCGCCGTCGGCCGCGCCCGGGCGCTGGTCGACGGGATAGAGGAGAACACGGAGGCCCTCGCCGTGTTCGCAGAGGTGCTGTACGACGCCGGCCACGCTGCCGAGGCCCGGGGCATGCTCGCGGCGGAGGAGAGGAGGAGCCGGGTGCCTCCCCGCGAGAGCCTCGTCAAGGACCTGGTGGCGCTCGCCCGGGCCCTCGGGGAGGCCGGCCGGCGTGATGACGCGGCGCACCTGCTCCGGGCCGTGGAGGGCGAGCCGGACCTGGACCCTGCGGACACCGTCCCCGCGGCGCTCGCGGCGGGACGGGTGGAGTGGGCGGAGACCCTCGCTCGGGGAGGGTCCGGGTTCCAGCAGCGGATCCTGCTTCCCCGGGTCGTCGCGGGCTACGCGGCCGAGGGGGCGTTCGACCGTGCCCTGCGCCTGGTCGAGCGGCCGGACGCGCCGCCGAACCTCCTCCCGGATGCTGTCGCGGCCTTCGCGGAAGCGGGCGCCTGGGACCGGGCGCTGGACCTGGCGTCCAGGCGGACCTGGGTGCCGGACGTGATGGAGATGTGTGCCCGGATGGCTCTGGAGTCCGTGCGCCAGGGCCGCCCCGACGAGGCCCGTGAGTTCCTGGAGGCCGTGCACGGGCTGGTGACGGCGGACCTGCCGGTGCCGCTCGATGCCGTACGGGCCGACTACGCACTGGGGAGGAACCTCCGGGCCCTCTTCGGGGCCGATTCCCTGGTGCGACTGCGGCGGCCCCGTGTCACGGAGCTCGCGATGGTCCTCATGGGCGCGTACGACGAGGCGCTCGACTTCTTCCGGTCCTGGAACCCGGGGCCGGTGGGGCACGGCCTCGCCGACCTCGTCGCCGAGTACCTGCGCGCTGCCCGGTACGGCCACGCCGCCGCCCTCCTCGGCGGCATGCACCACCTGGGCCCGGCCTGCGGGGAGGCGTACGCCCTCCTGGCCCGCGCCGAGCCCGATCCCGCCCTGGCCCGGCGCTGGGCCGTCCTCGCGCTCCGGCTCGGGAACTGGCGGTCCGTGCTGCCGGACGTGCTCGCCGTCGACCCGGGCTCGGTCCCGCTGGTCCTGGAGGAGGCCGACCGCCTACGCCGAGCGCTGGAGGTCTGACGCCCGGACCTCCTCCGTGAACGGTTCGCCCCTCCCGTACCGCGCCACCTCCTCCAGCGCCTGGTCCGTCATGCGGTGGAGTTCGTTGCCGAGGGAGCCCGCCACGTGCGGGGTGAGGAGGACGTTCGGGAGGGTGTAGAGGGGGGAGTCGGGGGGCGGGAGTTCCGGGTTCGTCACGTCCAGGATCGCGTGGAGGCGGCCCGCGACGAGGTGGGGGAGGAGGGCGGACTCGTCGATCAGCGAGCCCCGGGACGTGTTGATCAGGGTCGCCCCGTCCGGCATCGCCGCCAGCTGCGCCGCCCCGATCATGCGCTCCGTGGAGGGGAGTTGGGGCGCGTGGACCGACACGACCGTGCTGCGGGCGCACAGCTCGTCGAGGTTCGCCACCAGTTCCACGCCGGGGGGCGGGACGTCGACGTACGGGTCGTACAGGAGGATCTCGATGTCGAAGGGGCGCAGCAGGTCGATCACCCTGCGGCCGATGCGGGACGCGCCCACGAGGCCGACCGTGCGGCGGTAGTTGCCCCAGGTGGCGGACTCGGTGAGCCATGCGTGGTCGGCGCGGAGTTCCGCGTACCGCTGGGCGGAGCCGAGGACCCGCTTCCCCGCGAAGAGGATCGCGGCGAGCGTGTACTCCGCCACCGGCAGCGCGTTGGCCGCGGCGGCGGAGGTGACGCGGAGGCCCCGGTCCCAGCAGGCCTCGGTGATGTGGTGCTTGACCGAGCCGGCCGCGTGGACCACGGCCCGCAGGCGGGGTGCGCGGTCCAGGATCTCGTCGGTCAGCGGGGTCGCTCCCCAGCAGGTGAGGAGGATCTCGGCCTCGGCGAGGGCAGCGGCGACCCGCGGGTCCGGGGCCGTCAGGTCGTGCGCCACCAGATACGGGTCGGTGCGGGTGAGGGTCGCGAGGCGGGTGCGGTGGGCGTCCGTGAGGAGGCGTTCGGCTACGCCCTCGCCCATCGCGAGCAGCAGCGCGGGGCGGTTGTCAGTGGTCGGGTGCATCGTGGTACCTGAGCTCCTCACTTGACGCTGCCGGCCGTCAGACCGGCCTTCCAGTGGCGCTGGAGGGAGACGAAGGCGACGACGAGGGGGACGACGGCGAGCAGGGATCCGGTGACGACGAGGGGGTAGAAGTCGGGTTCGGCGTGGGCGTTGCTGTTCCACGCGTACAGGCCGAGGCTGAGCGGGTAGAGCTTCTGGTCCGACAACATCACCAGGGGGAGGAAGAAGTTGTTCCAGACGGCGGTGAACTGGAAGAGGAAGACGGTCACGAAGCCGGGCATGACCATGCGCAGACCGATGGACCAGAAGACGCGCAGTTCGCCCGCCCCGTCGATACGGGCTGCCTCCAGGGCCTCGTCGGGGATGTAGCCGGCGCAGAAGACCCGGGACAGGTAGACGCCGAAGGGGTTGACGAGGACGGGGATCAGGACGGCCCAGTAGGTGTTGACGACGCCGACCTCACTGGCCAGCAGGTACATCGGCAGGGCGAGCGCGGTGGTGGGGACGAGCACGCCCAGGAGGACGAGGCCGAAGAGCTTCTCCTTGCCCCGGAAGTCGTAGACGTGGAAGGCGTATCCGGCGGCGACGCTGACGAACGAGCAGGCGAGGGCGCCGAGTCCGGCGTAGAGCAGGCTGTTCAGGTACCAGTGGAAGTAGATGCCGTCGTTGTACTCGGCGAGCCGGGTGAGGTTGCCGCCCAGGTCGAAGCCCTCGAAGGAGAAGGCGTTTCCGGCGAGGAGGCCGCCGGCGTCCTTGGTGGCGGCCGTGAGCAGCCAGACCAGCGGGAAGAGCATGTAGACGACGGCGAGGACGAGGGCGCCGTTGACGGCCGCCTTGGAGAGCCAGACGGTGCCGGTGCGGGGCTTGCTCATGCCGTGCGCTCCTTCCGGGCCGCCCGGCGGCCCGTCAGCCGCGTCACCGCGAACGACAGCAGTGCCGCCGTGAGGGCGAGGAGTACGGACGCCGCCGCGGCGAGCCCGTAGTCGTTGCGGTCGAAGGCCGCGGTGTAGGCGTACATGTTCGGCGTCCAGGTGGAGGTGACGGCGGAGCCGGTGCCCTTGTTGAGGATCAGCGGCTCGGTGAAGAGCTGGAGGGAGCCGATGATCGTGAAGAGGCCGACCATCGCGAGCGAGGCCTTGACGAGCGGGACCTTGACGGAGAAGGCGATGCGCCAGGCGCCGGCCCCGTCGACGGTGGCCGCTTCGAGGACGGAGCGGTCGATGGCCTGGAGGGCCGCGTAGAAGATGACCATGTTGTAGCCGAGCCACTCCCACAGGGCGATGTTGACCACGGAGGGCAGGGCGCCTTCGGGGGAGAAGAAGTCGAAGCCGATGCCTCCGGCCTCCATGGCCTGGACGACCGGGCTGAGTTGGGGCGTGTAGAGGTAGACCCAGATCAGCGCGGCGATGATGCCGGGGACGGCGTGCGGCAGGAAGAGCGCGAGCTGGAAGAAGCGGCGGGCGCGGGCGAGCGCCGAGTCGAGCAGGAGGGCGAGGCCGAGGGCTCCGGCGAGCAGCAGCGGGATGTAGAGCAGGCAGTATCCGAGCAGGACGCCGAAGCCCTCGCGGAAGGCCCGGTCACCCAGCGCCGCGGTGTAGTTGTCGAGGCCGGTGAAGACGGTCTCGGTGCCGCCGAAGCCCAGTCCGGACTGTTTCTCGGTGAAGAGGCTGAGCCAGACCGCGTATCCGATCGGCACCACCATCACCAGGGTGAACAGCAGGAAGAAGGGGGTCAGCAGGATCGTGGCGGCGCGGGTGCGGGCCTTCATCCGGTCAGCCCTCGACCTTCAGGCCGCGCTTGGTGAGTTCGGCGACGGTGGCGTCGTGACCGGCCTTGACGGCGTCGGCGATGCCGGGGCCGCCCTGGGTGATCTTGCCGAAGTGGTCCTTGATGGTGGTGTTGGTGGTGCCGCTGGTCGGGCCCCAGGCCCAGTTCGGGCTGATGGACGCGCCCGCTGCCTCGAAGAGGGCGTAGATGTCCTGGCCGCCGTAGTAGCCGGCGTCGAAGGCCTTCTTGGCGACGGGGCGCAGCGCGGTGGCGGCCGGGAAGGCGGAGGAGGTGCCGGAGGCGATGCGGGCCTTGACGCCGTCCTCGGTGGTGGACATCCACTCGGCGAAGGTGACGGCCGCGGCCTTCTGCTTGCTGTCCTTGGTCACGGCGAAGGAGGTGCCGCCGAGCATGCCGCTGGCGGGCTTGCCGTCCCAGCTGGGCATGGGGGCGACGGCCCACTTGCCGTTCTGCTCGGGCAGGGTGCCCTTGAGGACGCCCGCGCCCCAGGAGGCGCCGAGGTAGCCGATGGTGGTGCCGTTCTTGAGGGAGCCGGTCCACTCGGGGCTGAAGGAGGCGTTCTTGTGGACGAGCCCGGCGTCGAGGAGGCCCTGCCAGTAGGTGGCGACCTTGGTGGTGGCCGCGTCGGTGGTGTTGATCTTCCAGGTGTCGTTCTCGGCCTTGAACCACTGGGCTCCGGCCTGCCAGGCCATGGCCTCGAAGGTCGTCGGGTCGTCGGGGAAGAAGGTGGCGATACGGGCCTTGGCGTCGGCCTTCTTGACCTGCTCGGCGGCCTTCTTGAAGTCGTCCCAGGTGGTGGGGACCTGGACCTTGTACTGCGCGAAGAGGTCCTTGCGGTAGAAGAAGGCCTGCGGGGCGGCGTCGAAGGGGACGGCCCAGGACTTGCCGCCGAGGGTGGTGAGTTCGACGGTCTGCGGGAGCAGCTTGGCGCGCTCGGCCTCGGTGAACTCGCCGCCGATGTCCTGGAGGGCGCCGGAGCTGACGAACTCGGGGAGCGAGGCGTACTCGATGGAGACGAGGTCGGGGGCGTTGCCGGCCTTCACGGCGTTGGAGATCTTGGCGTAGCCGCCGGCGGTGCCGGAGGGGATCTCCTCGAACTTCACCTGGATGTCGGTGTGGGAGGCGTTGAAGGCGTCGACGACGTCCTTGGAGCCCTTGGCCCAGCCCCAGAAGGTGATGGTCACGGGCCCGTTCGGCTTGTTCGCGGTGTCGTCACCGCCGCCGCCGCAGGCCGTGAGAACGGCGAGGGCGGTGGCGGTGCCGGCTATGACACGGGACGTTCTGCTCCAACTACGGGTCACGGCACGACTCCTGAGGGCGGCGGCGGGGAGGTTGTGGCCGTGATCCTGTGACCGTTCATGACCGAAGTCAAGAGCGAAAGATTGATTGATCGAAAAAAGATCACATAGTTACGTCGTGCGCGCCCCGCACGAGTCCCGTACCCGCAGCCGCGGCAGCAGCCCCAGATGGCGCCGCGCCGCGTCCTCGTCCGCGCCCGCCCCGCTCTCGGTGAGTCGCTCCACCAGGAGTTCGGTGGCGTGCCGCCCCACCTGCCGCTTCGGCGGCGCGACCGCCGTCAGCGGGGTGTCGGCGAGTGCGGCGACCTCGTCGTCGTACGCGATCAGGGCAAGGTCCTGCGGCACCCGCACGCCCAGCTCGGCGAGACGCTGCACGATCTCGATCGCGTCCACGTCGTTGTGCACCAGGGCCGCGCTCGCCAGGCCGGAGGCGACCGCCTCGTGCAGCGCCCGTACCGCCCGCTCGAAGCCCTCCGGATCCGCCTCCGCCGGTACGGAGTCGATGACCGGCCGCGGCTCCGTCAGGCCCAGGGTGCCCAGTGCCTCGGCGTACCCGGCGCGTACCGCGAGCGCGGTCGGCGAGTCCCGGCGCGCCACGAGCAGCGGGGTCGCGTGGCCGAGGGCGAGCAGGTGGCGCAGGGCGAGCAGGACGCCGTGGCTGTGGTCGGAGGCGACCCGGTCGAGGCCGTCGAGCGGGCTGCCGGGTTCGGCGCGGCGCTCCAGGAGCACGGCCGGCACGGGGAGTTCGGCCAGCCAGTCCCCGTACGCGCGCTGGTCCTCGGGCCCCCGCCAGCCGGGGGCGACGAGGACGCCCTCGGCGCCGGCCGCGAGCAGCCCCTCGGTGCGGGCCCTGTCCTCCTCCGGCCGGTAGTCCGAGACGCGCAGGACGAGCCGGGCGCCGGCGCGGGCGGCCGCCTCGTGCGCGCCCCGGATGACCTCGGCGAAGTAGTACGTGGCGGAGGGGGCCAGCAGGCCGAGGACCAGGCCCTCGCCGGACCGTGCGCCGCCCGGGGCGCCCCGGCGCTCGGGCCAGGACACCTGGCCGTGCACCCGGTCGAGCAGGCCCCGGCCGGCCAGGAGTTCGACGTCCCGGCGGGCGGTGACGGGGGAGACCCCGAGCCGCTCGGCCAGTTCGGCGACGCGGGCGGTGCCGCGCTCGCGCACCAGGGCCAGCAGTCGGTCGTGTCGTTCGGCAGCACTCTCGCGCACGGCGCAGTTCCCCCTCGCGGTGGTGGTGGTTCCCCGACCTTAGATCACACTCGGCCCCGAATGATCGAACGGAAGGAAATTCGATCATTCGCTCCGAATCTCTTGACGTTCGATCGGAGCCTGTTCAGGATTCCCGGCGACGCAGTCGTCACCGCTGGGAGCCTCAGGGAGCATCATGCCCACGCCGCCCGAGAACCGTGAGCTCAGCCCGTACACGGGCTGGACCCGTGCCCACTGGGAGACCACGGCCGACCGACTCCTCCTGGCCGTACGACCGTTCGCCTCCCCGCGCCACGGACTGATCGACCTGCCGGGACCCCGCCCCAGCTGGTCCGGAGCCCGCTCCGACGGCCTGGAGGGCTGGGCCCGCACCTTCCTCCTCGCGGCGCTCCGGGTCGCGGGCGGGCAGGGAGCCGACCCGCACGACCACCTCTCCCGGTACGCCGAAGGCATCGCCGCCGGGACCGGGAAGCCGGGACGTGAGGACGCGGACTCCTGGCCCCTCACCACCGACACCCGCCAGGCGATCGTCGAAGCAGCCTCCGTCGCCCTCGGCCTCCGCCTCACCCGCCCCTGGCTCTGGGACCGGCTCGACGACCGCACCCGCCACCAGGTCGTCGACTGGCTCCGTCCCGCCCTCGCCCCGTCCCCCGTCGACAACAACTGGTGGCTCTTCGGCCTCACCGTCGCCGGCTTCCTCCAGGACGTGGGCGTCGACACCGACCGGGCCGCCGCCACCGTCGACCGCTCCCTCGCCCGGATCGAGGACTGGTACCTCGGCGACGGCTGGTACAGCGACGGCGACAACCGCGCCTTCGACCACTACAACGCCTGGGCCCTGCACTTCTACCCGGTCCTCCACGCCCACCTCGCCGGAGACCGGGAGCTCCTCGACCGGTACGGGCCCCGCCTGCGCGCCCATCTCGACGCCTACGTCCACCTCTTCGACGCCAACGGCGCCCCTCTCCCGTACGGGCGGTCCCTGATCTACCGCTTCGCCGCGGCCGCCGCACCCTGGCTCGGCACGCTCACCGGACACACCCCGCTCACCCCCGGCGCCACCCGCCGTCTCGCCTCCGGCACCCTGCGGTACTTCCTCGACCGCGGTGCCACCGACGCGAACGGGCTCCTCACCCTCGGCTGGCACGGCCCGTACGCGCCCCTGGTCCAGGAGTACTCGGGCCCCGGCTCCCCGTACTGGGCGTCCAAGGGTTTCCTCGGCCTCCTCCTGCCCGCCGACCACCCCGCCTGGACCGACCCCGAGGAACCCCTGCCGGCCGAACGCGCCGACACCGTCCGCCCCTTCGCCCCTGCCGGGCTGCTCGTCCAGACCACCGCGGTCGACGGACTCGTACGCCTCCACAACCACGGCAGCAACCATGTGCACAGCGCCGAGGCTGCCGGGGACGACCCCGGCTACGCCCGCCACGCGTACGCGACCCGTACCGGACCCACCGACGGACCGGCCCCCGCCGACAACCACTTCGCGCTGATCGTCGAGGGGAGGCCCACCACCCGGGGCCCCGCCACCCCCGCCGGCACGGGCCCGGGCTGGGCCGCCTCCCGGCACACCCCGTACCCCGGCGTCCGGATCCTCTCCGCGACCCTCGCCCACGGCCGCGCCGAGGTCCGCGCCCACCTCGTCCTCGGCGCCCCGGAGGGGACTCCCGTACGGCAGACCGGCTGGGCCACCACCCCCGGCGGGCCGCACGCCCAGCTCCACCCGGTCCACGGCTATCCCACGGACCGCGAAGCCACCGAACTCCCCACCGGGGAAACCCTTCAGGGCCCCGACAGCCGGACCCTGACGCTGCACGGCACCGCGAGCGGCCCGGCCACCCTCTTCGTCGCCCTCGCCTCCCTCACCGCCGAGCCCGCCCCGGCCCCCGTCGCCGACCTCGCGGCCGTCCGGGTCACCGGCCACACGCTCCACGTGACATGGCGGAACGGCGCCACCGCGCGACTGGACCTCGACGTGCTGGAGGACGCGACGGAGGACACGCAGGAGGACGAGTCGCCGTGAACCGGACGTACGCGCCTGCTACTTCGGCCCGTACTTGCGTCCCGCCTTGGAGGAGACCCCGCCCAGCAGGCCGCGCGGCGCAAGCTTCACGACACCCATGAGGGCCTTGTAGCGGGGGTCGGGGATCGACAGCGTCTTCCCGCGCTCCAGGTCCGCGAGGGCCGCCGTCACCAGTTTGTCCGCGTCGAGCCACATCCAGCCCGGGATGTTGTCCGTCCCCATCCCGGCCCGCTCGTGGAACTCGGTCCGTACGAAGCCGGGGCAGAGCGCCATCAGCCGTACGCCGCTGCCCGCCAGATCCCGCGCCGCGCCCTGGGTGAACTGCACGACCCAGGCCTTCGACGCCCCGTACGTGCCGCGGGGCACGAAGGCCGCCACCGAGGCGACGTTCACGACCGCGCCCCGGTGGCGCTCCTTCATCGAGGCGGCGGCGGCCGAGGACAGTCGCAGCACCGCCTCGCAGTGCACCGTGAGCATCTTCAGCTCGTCGGCCATGGACACTTCGAGGAAGCGGCCCTTGTTGCCGAAGCCGGCGTTGTTCACGAGCATGTCCACCGGCTGCTTCGGGTCCGAGAGCCGGGCCTCGACGGCGGCGATGCCCTTCTCCTCGGCGAGGTCCGCCGCGAGCACCTCGGCCTCGATGCCGTGCCGGTCGTGCAGCTCGGTCGCCTGCTCACGGAGCCGCTTCATGTCCCGGGCCACGAGCACGACATCGTGGCCGTCCGCCGCGAGTCTCCGTGCGAAGGCGGCCCCGATGCCCGCGGTGGCTCCCGTAATCAGTGCAGTCGTCATACGGGCACGGTAGTGCCCCGCCGGAGGCGTCCTTGTCCGCGTACCGGCGACTACGCGCGCGCGTACTTCTCCGTGTACTGGCGTGCGAGCGCGAGGAGCCCCGACTCCATCCACTCGGCGGCGACCAACGTGCGGGGCAGCAGGGTGCGTTCGACGGTCGCGGCGCGGTGGAGCAGTGCGACGGTGATGTCGTGGTCGGGCCGGTGGACGACCGCGATCGGGTCGCCGGCGCGGATCTCGCCCGGCACGATCACCCGCAGCAGCGCGCCGGGACCGGCCTCGGACCGGGTGAACCGCTTGACCCAGCCCTTCTCCTCCACGAAGCCCGCGAACGTACGGCAGGGGATGCGGCCGCCCGTGACCTCCAGGACGACGTCCTCGCCGATCCGCCAGCGCTCGCCGATCAGAGCCCCGTTCACGTCGAGGCCGCGGGTGGTGAGGTTCTCGCCGAAGGAGCCGTCGGCGAGCGGGCGGCCGAGCTCCCGCTCCCACCGGTCCAGGTCCTCGCGTGCGAAGGCGTACGCGGCCCGGTCGTCGCCGCCGTGGAAGCGCAGGTCGCAGACCGTGTCCCCGGCGAGCCCGCTCTTCCCGACGCCGGGCGCCCCGGGCGCCTCGATCCGGACCGGTCCCTCGACGGGGCGCTTGTCGATGGCGGTCAGGCCGGAGGCGGCGTCGGTGTAGTCCACGGCCTTGGCGCGGCCCACATTCACACTCAGCAAGGTCATGTGGGCACTTTACGGGCACGCATCTCAAAGCCGCGGGCGAAAATGTGGGACTTCACCCAAGATTCGCTTATGCTGGAACGCATGATCGAGGCACGCCATCTCCGCGTCCTGCGCGCCGTCGCCGCCACCGGCTCCTTCTCGGCCGCCGCGCGCGAACTCGGCTGCACCCAGCCCGCCGTCAGTCAGCAGATGAAGGCCCTCGAAGCCTCCGCCGGCACGCCGCTGCTGATCCGTACGGGCCGCGAGATGCGCCTCACCGAGGCCGGTGAGGTCCTGGTCCGCCACGCCTCCGGCATCCTCGCCGGGCTCACCGCCGCCGAGGAGGAGGTCGCCGCGATCGCCGGGCTCCGTGCCGGCAGGGTCCGCCTGGTGTCCTTCCCCAGCGGCAGCTCCACGCTCGTCCCCACCGCACTCGCCTCGCTGCGGGCCGCGCACCCCGGCACCCGCGTCTCGCTCGTCGAGGCCGAACCGCCGCGCTCGATCGAGATGCTCCGCGAGGGCGACTGCGACGTGGCCCTCGCCTTCCGGTACGGCGCCGGGCAGGCCGAGTGGGACGACCTGGTCGTCCGGCCGATCCTGGCCGACCGCCTGGTGGGCCTGGTCCCCGAGGGGCACCGGCTCGCCGGGGCCGGGTCCGTGGGCATCGCCGAACTGGCCGACGAGTCCTGGATCGCGGGCTGCCCGCGCTGCCGCCGTCAGCTCGTGGACGTCTGCGAGGAGGCGGGCTTCACCCCCCGTATCGACTTCGCCACCGACGACTACCCGGCCGTGGTGGGCCTGGTCGGCGCCGGTCTGGGCGTGGCGGTCCTGCCGGAGCTGGCCATCGAGTCCGTACGGCCCAGGGGGGCGCGGACCGTGGCCGTGGAGCCCGCTGTCGAGCGGGAGATCGTGGCCCTGACGCTGCCCGACCTGGCGCAGGTCCCGGCGGTCGCCGCCACGCTCGACGAACTGACCCGGGCCGCCACGCGCGCGTAGGACGCCGCCACGCGCGCGTGGGCGCGGCTCCGGTGTTCGATGAGCTCCGGTTGTTCGATGCTTAGGTGAGGAAACGTTCCTTCACATGCGCTCCACAATCGGCCGGCCTGCTGCCGACGCCGATGTCGTCATGGATGTCACGGAAGCCGCGGACGCGACCGACGCGGTTGTCGGCGCCGCTGTGATCAGGCGATTGCGCGCGCGTCCCATGAGCTCTTCGCGTTCGTCCTCGGTGAGGCCGCCCCATACGCCGTAGGGCTCCCGCACGGCGAGTGCGTGTGCCGCGCACTCCGCGCGCACCGGGCACCGCATGCAGACCTCTTTCGCCGAGTTCTCACGCGCACTCCGTGCCGCGCCGCGCTCTCCCTCGGGGTGGAAGAACAGGGAGCTGTCGACTCCGCGGCAGGCCGCGAGCAGTTGCCAGTCCCACAGATCGGCGTTGGGTCCGGGAAGGCGGGAGAAATCTGCCATAGCGCTTGTCCCCTTGAAACCGTGTCGAACGGATAGGTGGGCGGGTGGATGGCTGATGGCCGGGGCTCCTCGGGGCCCCGACGGGTCCGGGTCGGTACACCTACTGTCTAAGTAGATGTAAATATGACTCATTGCGAATCTAGCCACAGACACTGCGAAAAGGGAAGAAAACCCGCTAAATGGGGCATAGCTTTCGATGATGGACAGAAGGTGCGCGTCGCACTCCTCCGCGCACGACCCCTCACGTAGAGTGCCGAAGCCGCCGTCCGACCCGTAACTCTTTCGAGTGACCGTCGTTGAGAGTGCGGAGGCGGTTGAAGGAACAAGCGATCGGGCAGGTGTCCGAGAGCGTCAATCGCACAGGTGACGATTACGTACAGCCCTGGAGGCTCAAGGTGACGCGCTACAGCTGCGAGAGCCGTGGAGGTCAGGCATGACATCGGTTCTCGTCTGCGACGACTCCCCGCTTGCCCGAGAGGCGCTCCGCCGCGCGGTCGCGACCGTGCCCGGCGTCGAGCGCGTGACCACCGCGGCCAACGGCGAGGAAGTCCTCCGCCGCTGGGGCGCGGACCGCTCGGACCTGATTCTGATGGACGTACGCATGCCCGGTCTGGGCGGCGTGGAGACCGTCCGCCGGCTGCTCTCCGCGGACCCCGGCGCCCGCATCATCATGCTCACGGTCGCCGAGGACCTCGACGGCGTCGCCCTCGCGGTCGCCGCGGGTGCCCGTGGCTATCTGCACAAGGACGCCTCGCGCGCCGAGCTGCGGGCCACCGTCACCCAGGCACTGGCCGACCCGACCTGGCGGCTCGCCCCGCGCCGGCTCCGTTCGGCCGAGATGGGCGCAGCGCCCACCCTCACCGCGCGCGAGATCCAGGTCCTCGAGGGCATGAGCCACGGCCGGTCCAACGCGGAGATCGGGCGCGAGCTCTTCCTCTCCGAGGACACCGTCAAGACCCACGCCCGGCGTCTCTTCAAGAAGCTGGGCGCATCGGACCGGGCGCACGCGGTCGCCCTCGGATTCCGCTGGGGCCTGGTCCGCTGAATCGCAGGTCACCGGCCACCTCCCCGTCCTCACCCGCGTCCGTCGTGGGGTGGACGGGGCGGGCTTGTGTCACTTCCCCGCGGAATGCCGCATCCTTGAGATGTGGAGTTCCTCGGGGACGAGTCGATCGAGCGGGAGGGGAGGGCGCGGGAGATGAGTTCCGGCGCACCTGCTCATAACGCTTCGGTGCACAACTACGGACGCGGTGCCGCGAACGCCGAGGCGTCGGGGCACCATGGAGCGATGCGCGACGACGAGACCGTGGGGTCCCCCATGCCTGCCGGGCAGGGGGAGATCGGCGCGCTCGTCCGCCGCGCGGTCGAGGGCGACGCCCAGGCGACGCACGACCTGCTCGCACGGGTGCACCCGCTCGCGCTGCGGTACTGCCGCACCCGCCTCAACCGGCTGCCGGGCGACGCCCGGCACTTCGTCGAGGACCTGGCCCAGGAGGTCTGCGTCGCCGTCCTGATGGCGCTGCCGCGCTACAAGGACACGGGCAGGCCCTTCGAGGCCTTCGTCTTCGCCATCGCCGGACACAAGGTCGCCGACCTCCAGCGGGCCGCCATGCGGCACCCCGGGTCCACGGCCGTCCCCTCCGACGAGATGCCCGAGCGGCCCGACGACTCCCTCGGCCCCGAGGAGCGCGCGCTCCTCAGCGACGACGCCGAGTGGGCCAAGAAGCTGCTCGCCAACCTCCCGGAGAACCAGCGCGAACTGCTCGTGCTCCGTGTCGCGGTCGGACTGACCGCCGAGGAGACCGGGCAGATGCTCGGGATGTCCCCCGGGGCCGTCCGGGTCGCGCAGCACCGCGCGCTCAGCCGGCTCAGGGCGCTGGCGGAGCAGTAGTCAGGGAGCGGCGTTAGCCGACCAGTAAGTGTTGCCGGGGCCTTTCGGCCCTTTCGTACACGTGTGAATGTCCAAAGCTTGCGGCTGATCTTGATCGTGGAATGAGACACCGCTTCGGCCCGTTAGCATGGACATCCGCACCGATCAAGGCCATTTGGGGAAGGTGTCATGACTGCATACGTCGACGGAGTGCCCGAGAAATTCGCGACACTCGGGCTGACCTACGACGACGTGCTGCTGCTGCCGGGCGCGTCCGAGGTCCTCCCGAACGCGGTCGACACCTCGTCCCGCATCTCCCGCAACGTGCGCGTGAACATTCCGCTGCTGTCGGCGGCGATGGACAAGGTCACCGAGTCCCGCATGGCCATCGCCATGGCGCGGCAGGGTGGCGTGGGCGTGCTGCACCGCAACCTGTCGATCGAGGACCAGGTCAACCAGGTCGACCTCGTGAAGCGCTCCGAGTCCGGCATGGTGACCGACCCGATCACCGTGCACCCGGACGCGACGCTGGCCGAGGCCGACGCACTGTGCGCCAAGTTCCGCATCAGCGGCGTCCCGGTGACCGACCCGGCGGGCAAGCTGCTCGGCATCGTCACCAACCGTGACATGGCCTTCGAGTCGGACCGCAGCCGCCAGGTGCGCGAGGTCATGACCCCGATGCCGCTCGTCACCGGCAAGGTCGGCATCTCCGGCGTCGACGCCATGGAGCTGCTGCGCCGCCACAAGATCGAGAAGCTGCCGCTCGTCGACGAGTCCGGCATCCTCAAGGGCCTCATCACGGTCAAGGACTTCGTCAAGGCCGAGAAGTACCCGCACGCGGCCAAGGACGCCGAGGGCCGGCTGCTCGTCGGCGCGGCCGTCGGTGCCAGCCCCGAGGCGCTGGAGCGTGCGCAGGGCCTGGCCGCGGCGGGCGTCGACTTCCTGATCGTCGACACGTCGCACGGCCACAACAGCAACGCGCTGAACTGGATGGCGAAGATCAAGTCCAGCGTCGGCGTCGACGTCATCGGCGGCAACGTCGCGACGCGTGACGGCGCGCAGGCCCTGATCGACGCCGGTGTCGACGGCGTCAAGGTCGGCGTCGGCCCCGGCTCCATCTGCACCACCCGCGTCGTCGCCGGCATCGGCGTCCCGCAGGTCACGGCCATCTACGAGGCGGCGCTCGCCGCCCGCGCGGCCGGCGTCCCGGTCATCGGCGACGGCGGCCTGCAGTACTCCGGCGACATCGGCAAGGCGCTCGCCGCCGGCGCCGACACGGTCATGCTGGGCAGCCTGCTCGCCGGGTGCGAGGAGTCCCCGGGCGAGCTGCAGTTCATCAACGGCAAGCAGTTCAAGTCCTACCGCGGCATGGGCTCGCTCGGCGCGATGCAGTCCCGCGGCCAGGGCCGGTCGTACTCGAAGGACCGCTACTTCCAGGCCGAGGTGGCCTCGGACGACAAGCTCGTGCCCGAGGGCATCGAGGGCCAGGTGCCCTACCGCGGCCCCCTGGCCAACGTCCTGCACCAGCTCGTCGGCGGTCTTCGCCAGACCATGGGCTACGTGGGCGCGGCCACCATCGAGGAGATGGAGTCCAAGGGCCGCTTCGTCCGGATCACCTCTGCGGGCCTCAAGGAGAGCCACCCGCACGACATCCAGATGACGGTCGAGGCGCCGAACTACAGCAGGAAGTAACACAGCGCGACGCGTGGGGGCGGTTCCGGCATGTGGCCGGAGCCGCCCCTCACGCTTGTGTCGGGGATACTGGTAGGCGCAGACGTAGAGGGAAAGGCCACACATCGTGACTGAGATCGAGATCGGGCGCGGCAAGCGCGGCCGCAGGGCGTACGCGTTCGACGACATCGCCGTCGTTCCGAGCCGGCGCACCCGGGACCCGAAGGAGGTCTCGATCGCCTGGCAGATCGATGCCTACCGCTTCGAGCTCCCGTTCCTGGCCGCCCCCATGGACTCGGTCGTATCGCCGCAGACCGCGATCCGCATCGGCGAGCTGGGCGGCCTGGGTGTCCTGAACCTGGAGGGTCTCTGGACCCGGTACGAGGACCCGCAGCCGCTGCTCGACGAGATCGCCGAGCTGGACGAGGCGGCCGCCACCCGCCGTCTGCAGGAGATCTACGCGGCCCCGATCAAGGAAGAGCTGATCGGGCAGCGCATCAAGGAGGTGCGCGACTCCGGTGTCGTCACCGCCGCCGCGCTCTCCCCGCAGCGCACCGCGCAGTTCTCCAAGGCCGTCGTCGACGCCGGTGTGGACATCTTCGTCATCCGCGGCACGACGGTCTCCGCCGAGCACGTGTCGGGCGCGTCCGAGCCGCTGAACCTGAAGCAGTTCATCTACGAGCTCGACGTCCCGGTCATCGTCGGCGGCTGTGCCACGTACACCGCGGCCCTGCACCTGATGCGCACCGGCGCGGCGGGTGTCCTCGTCGGCTTCGGCGGCGGCGCGGCGCACACCACGCGCAACGTGCTGGGCATCCAGGTCCCGATGGCGACCGCGGTCGCCGACGTGGCCGCGGCCCGCCGCGACTACATGGACGAGTCCGGCGGCCGGTACGTGCACGTCATCGCCGACGGCGGTGTCGGCTGGTCCGGCGACCTGCCGAAGGCGATCGCCTGCGGCGCCGACGCGGTCATGATCGGCTCCCCGCTGGCCCGCGCCACGGACGCGCCCGGCAAGGGCCACCACTGGGGCATGGAGGCCGTCCACGAGGACGTGCCGCGCGGCAAGCTCGTCGACCTGGGCATCGTCGGCACCACCGAGGAGATCCTCGCGGGCCCGTCGCACACCCCGGACGGCTCGATGAACTTCTTCGGCGCCCTGCGCCGCGCGATGGCCACCACGGGCTACAGCGAGCTCAAGGAGTTCCAGCGCGTCGAGGTCACGGTCGCGGACTCCCAGCACAAGCGCTGACGTCCCGCCTGTACGCCGAAGGGGCCCCGCACCGGGTGGTGCGGGGCCCCTCCTCGTACGTACGACGGCTACGAGGCCTTCTTGGCGCCGGAGAACGCGGCGAAGGCGGCGATGCCGAAGAACAGGAACGTCAGCCCGTCCTTGGTCGCGTTCCAGCCCTCGGTGAGCAGGCCGAACTCCTGGAAGAAGAGCTCCGTCGCGGAGACGTCCAGCTCCTTGGAGAGGAGGATCGCGATGCCCAGGAGCTGGCCGAGGTAGACCGCGCCGAGGGCGAGCACCGCGCTCGCGATCGGCAGGACGGGGTTGCGGCCGCCGACCTTGCCGGCGGCGAGACCGGTGAGGAAGCCGACGCCGACGGCGGCCCAGCCGATCTCGCGCTCGACGCCGCCGATGACGGCGCCGTATACGCCGGCCGACACGAGGGCGGCGACGACCGCGGCGACCAGGCCGAGGGCGACGTTGTCACGGGCGGGCGCCGGCGGCGGCGCGACCGGGTACTGCTCGGGCGCGGCGCCCCCGGCGAACGGGTTGCCGGGCGGCGGAACGGGCTGGCTCATGGTGCGGATCCCCCCAGGGACGGAAGTGGCACGCGCGTACGTGCATACGAGAGGCCCGGAGATTAGCACCCCCCTTGTGGCAGGGGCACAACAGTTTTGGTCGGTGGCTGCGCAGGTCAGAGACGGTGGGCCGTGCCCGTGGGCGTGGCGCCCCGGGTGTCGAGCAGGAGCTGGGCCTTCACCGCGAGGCCCTGGAGGTCGTACGTGCGGTGGTGCTGGAGCAGGACCGTCAGGTCGGCGTGGGCGGCGGCCTCGTAGAGGGAGTCCGCGCGGGGGACGGGGAGCTCGCGGACGCGCCAGTCGGGGACGTGCGGGTCGTGGTAGCTGACGGCGGCGCCCAGGTCCATCAGGCGGCGGGCGATCTCGTCGGCGGGGGAGCCCTGACGGTCGGGGAGGTCGGGCTTGTACGTGATGCCGAGGAGCAGGATCCGGGCGCCGCGGGCCGACTTGCCGTGCTCGTTGAGGAGGGTGGCGGCGCGCTGGACGACGTACTGCGGCATGCGCTCGTTGACCTGGCCGGCGAGTTCGACGAGGCGCAGCGGCCGGTGGGCGCCGACGGTGTCGACGGGGACGCCGTGACCGCCGACCCCCGGTCCCGGGCGGAAGGCCTGGAAGCCGAAGGGCTTGGTCTCGGCGCAGCGGATGACGTCCCACAGGTCGACGCCGAGTTCGTGGCAGAGCACCGCCATCTCGTTGACCAGGGCGATGTTGACGTGCCGGAAGTTGGTCTCCAGGAGCTTGACCGTCTCCGCCTCGCGGGGGCCACGCGCGCGTACCACCTTGTCGGTGAGCCGGCCGTAGAAGGCGGCCGCCGCTTCGGTGCAGGCCGGGGTGAGACCGCCGATGACCTTGGGGGTGCCGGCGAAACCGTGCGTACGGCTGCCGGGGTCGAGGCGGCCGGGGGAGTACGCGAGGTGGAAGTCGCGTCCGGCGCGCAGGCCGGAGCCCGCTTCGAGGAGGTCGCGGAGCAGGCCTTCGGTGGTGCCCGGCGGGACCGGGGATTCGAGGAGGACTGTGGTGTGCGGGCGCAGCCGGGCGGCGAGCGCGCGTGCTGCGTCGGTGACGGCGGTGAGGTCGAGCGCGTGGTCGGGGCCGAGGGGGGCCGGGGCGCAGAGGACGGCGGTGCGGACCCGGCCGAGTTCGGCGGGGTTGGCGGTCGGCCGGAAGCCCCCCGAGAGCATCCGGCGGATCTCCGGGACGGTGAGGGAGCCGTCGACCGGGGACCGGCCGGCGGCGAGTTCGGCGACGGGGCGGGGGTCGGTGTCGTAGCCGATGGTGTCGATGCCTGCGGCGGTGGCGGCCTGGGCCAGGGGGAGTCCGTGGTGGCCGAGGCCGATGACGGCGAGGTCAGCGGGCATGGAGGGTGGGCCGTCCTTCCCAGTAGCCGGAGGGGACGCGACGCGCAAGCCCGGTGGACAGAACGGGTCGAGCGCAATGTCAGACTAGGCGTAAATATGACCGATATGCCGCATTGTGAGGCCGAAGGTCGCCGAGTGTTATCCACAGGTCGGTGGCGAGGCGGTGGCTGAAGTCGCCCGCGAGGGCCAGAATCGAGCTGTGAGCCGGACCACATGGCCCGGTTCGCGTGCTGGAGCGACGGGGAACGACGGGGGACGACGGGAGGCAAGCCGTGAGGACAGCGACACTGGGACCCGCCGAGCGCGCCGAAGCGCTCGCGGCCATGGCCGAGCGCGAGCTGGACGTGCTGGTGGTCGGTGCCGGAGTGGTCGGCGCCGGGACGGCCCTCGACGCCGTCACGAGAGGGCTCTCCACCGGCATCGTCGAAGCCCGCGACTGGGCCTCCGGCACCTCCAGCCGGTCCAGCAAGCTCATCCACGGCGGCCTGCGCTACCTGGAGATGCTGGACTTCGCCCTGGTCCGGGAGGCCCTCAAGGAGCGCGGACTGCTCCTGGAGCGGCTCGCCCCCCACCTGGTGAAGCCGGTCCCCTTCCTCTACCCGCTCCAGCACAAGGGCTGGGAGCGGTTCTACGCGGGCTCCGGCGTCGCGCTCTACGACGCGATGTCCCTCTCCTCCGGGCACGGCCGCGGCCTCCCCGTCCACCGGCACCTCTCCCGGCGCGGTGCGCTGCGGGTCGCCCCCTGCCTCAAGAAGGACGCCCTCGTCGGCGCCCTGCAGTACTACGACGCGCAGATGGACGACGCCCGCTTCGTCACCACCCTCGTGCGCACCGCCGCCTCCTACGGCGCCCTGGCCGCGAGCAGGGCCCGCGTCATCGGCTTCCTGCGCGAGGGCGCGCGGGTCGTCGGCGCCCGCGTCCAGGACGTCGAGGCCGGCGTCGCGTACGAGATCAGGGCCAAGCAGATCGTCAACGCCACCGGGGTGTGGACCGACGACACCCAGGCCCTCATCGGCGAGCGCGGCCAGTTCCACGTCCGCGCCTCCAAGGGCATCCACCTCGTCGTCCCCAAGGACCGCATCCACGCGACCACCGGGCTCATCCTGCGCACCGAGAAGTCCGTGCTCTTCGTGATCCCCTGGGGCCGCCACTGGATCGTCGGCACCACCGACACCGAATGGGACCTCGACAAGGCCCACCCCGCCGCGTCCAGCGCCGACATCGACTACCTCCTGGAGCATGTGAACACCGTGCTCGCCACCCCGCTCACCCGGGACGACGTCGAGGGCGTCTACGCGGGCCTGCGTCCGCTGCTCGCCGGCGAGTCCGACGCCACGAGCAAGCTCTCGCGCGAGCACACCGTCGCCCACCCGGTCCCCGGCCTGGTCGTGGTGGCCGGCGGCAAGTACACGACGTACCGGGTCATGGCCAAGGACGCCGTCGACGAGGCCGTGCACGGCCTCGACCAGCGGGTCGCCCCCTGCGTCACCGAGGACATCCCGCTGCTCGGCGCCGAGGGCTACCGGGCCCTGTGGAACGCGCGGGCCAGGATCGCCGCGCGCACCGGCCTCCACGTCGTCCGGGTCGAGCATCTCCTCAACCGGTACGGCTCCCTGACGGAGCAGATCCTCGACCTCATCGCCGAGGACCCCACGCTCGCCGAACCGCTCCCGGCCGCCGACGACTACCTGCGCGCCGAGATCGTCTACGCCGCCTCCCACGAGGGCGCCCGGCACCTCGACGACGTCCTCACCCGGCGGACCAGAATCTCCATCGAGACCTTCGACCGGGGCACGCTCAGCGCCCGCGAGTGCGCGGAACTGATGGCGCCGGTCCTCGGCTGGGACGACCACCAGATCGAGAAGGAGGTCGAGCACTACGACAAGCGGGTCGAGGCGGAGCGCGAGTCGCAGCGGCAGCCCGACGACCTGACGGCGGACGCCGCACGACTCGGTGCGCCGGACATCGTGCCGATCTGACAGAACGACCGGGTCGCCCGTGCCGGGTGGGAACCTGGGGGGTGCCCCGGGGCGTCGTCATCCCGGAGTACGGACCCGGGGGCGCCACCCGTCCGGAGGTGAGGGACAATGGCCTCTCTTCCAGGGCGGGTTACCGCAGCGCGCGGGAAGCGGCAGACGCGGCGAAGATCAGGGATCGCAGAGGGGACGCATGTCGGAGGCGGAGCAGTCGCGGGACACGGCGAAGGACCCCGGGCGGGACGCCGCCGCGGGGGCCTCGACCGATGGCGACCGAGGAGCGGTCCCGGCCGCGCGTGAGCCCGAGCGGGACACGAAGGACACCAAGGACGCGCAGGTCACACGGGGTGCGGAGGACGCCGGGGAACCGGCTGCCCCCGCGGACTCCGCGGAACCGGAGGACGCGCGGGGCTCGGGCGTCCAGGACGTGAAGGACGTTCAGGATGCCCGGGGCGTCCGGGACGTGAAGGACGTTCAGGACGCGTCCACCGGGCGGCTGCGGGGGACCGAGCCGTCGACCGGGCGGGCCGGGTTCGGCGCGGGCGACGGTGACGGCCAGAGCGACGACCGCCGGTCGGCGCCGAGCTCCGTGCGCGGCACCGGCGGCGACAGGGCGCGCAAGGCCCCGGCCAACGAGGGACGGCTGCTCTCCGGCCGCTACCGGCTCGGCGCGGTCCTCGGCCGCGGCGGCATGGGCACCGTGTGGCGCGCGGTCGACGAGACCCTCGGCCGTACCGTCGCCGTCAAGGAACTCCGCTTCCCCACCAGCATCGACGACGACGAGAAGCGTCGCCTCATCACCCGGACCCTGCGCGAGGCGAAGGCCATCGCCCGGATCCGCAACAACGGCGCCGTGACCGTGTACGACGTCGTCGACGAGGACGACCGTCCGTGGATCGTCATGGAGCTCATCGAGGGCAAGTCCCTCGCCGACGCCGTCCGCGAGGACGGCACGCTCACGCCCCGGCGCGCCGCCGAAGTCGGCCTGGCCATCCTCGACGTGCTGCGTTCGGCGCACCGCGAGGGCATCCTGCACCGCGACGTGAAGCCGTCCAACGTGCTGATCGCCGAGGACGGCCGCGTCGTCCTCACCGACTTCGGCATCGCCCAGGTGGAGGGCGACCCCTCGATCACCTCCACCGGCATGCTCGTCGGCGCCCCCTCGTACATCTCCCCGGAGCGCGCCCGCGGCCACAAGCCCGGTCCCGCCGCCGACATGTGGTCCCTCGGTGGCCTGATCTACGCGGCGGTCGAGGGCAGCCCGCCGTACGACAAGGGTTCTGCCATCGCCACCCTCACGGCGGTGATGACCGAGCCGGTCGACCCGCCGAAGAACGCGGGACCCGAGCTGGAGAAGGTCATCTACGGCCTCCTCGCCAAGGACCCCGCCCAGCGGCTCGACGACGCCCGCGCGCGCGTCCTGCTCCGGGCCGTGCTCGACGCGACCGAGACCGTGCCGGAGGTCTCGCCCGAGGTCACCAGGGTCGTACCGCTGCCGCCGCGCCCCGAGCAGGCACCGGTGACCCCGGCGGCCGACCGGGCCAAGGCGCCCGACGCGTCCGCCGACCGGATGCGGGGTGCCCTGAAGTCCGTACGCAATGCGGCGGCCTCCGTGAAGGCCGAGCCGAAGGCGTCGTCGGCGCCGAAGGCGAGGACGGGGGCGGGAGCCGGCTCCGCGATGCAGCAGGGCGGTGGCAGACCCGCGCCGGCCCGTGCGGCGCTGACCGATGTCGTACCGCGCCGCACCTTGGTGATCATCGCCGCGGTCGCCGTACTCGCCCTGCTCGGGACGATCCTCGCGGTCTCCCTCGGCGGTGGCGACGAGGGCAACCAGGGCAAGGAGAGCGGGGGCACCACGGCCTCGGCCGGCGCCTCGGCGGGCGGTGACGGCTCCGGCGACTCCGGTGGCTCCGGCGGTTCCGACGGCGGCAAGGGCCAGACGCCCGGCGGACCCGGCCAGCAGGGCGGTGCGCAGCCCGGCGACACCGGCTCCGACGGGTCGACGGGCACCGACGGCACGACGGGCTCCACGGGCTCCACGGGCGGGTCGAACGGCAACGGCGTCACGCCGTCCGGCAAGCCCGGCGGCGGTTCGGGTACGCAGCTGCCCGCGGGCTACACCCTCGTCACCAACGACCGCTTCCACTTCTCGATGGCGATGCCCTCGACGTTCAAGGTCCGTTCGATACCGGGCTACAGCGGCGGCGGGATATTCAGCGAGAGCGGCGGCTTCCCGCGCATCCAGGTCGACTTCAACTCCAGCCCGAAGGACGACGCGGCGAGCGCCTGGGAGCTCGGCAAGATCGGCGTGGCCGCCACCAGCAAGAACTACAAGCACTTCGGCATCAGGACGGTCTCCTACAAGGGCTACCCGACCGTCGCCGACTGGGAGTTCGAGCGCACCCAGCAGGGCATGCGCGTCCATGTGCTCAACCGTGGCTTCAAGGTGGACGCCAAGCACGGCTACTCCATCATGATCAGCTGCAAGGCGGAGGAGTGGAACGGCGCGGAGTGCCGGACGCTGCGGGAGACGGCGTTCGCCACGTTCAGCCCCAAGGACTGACCCGTGCGACGTATCGTGAGGGTTCGAGGACCGTACGCAGTCGAACAGAGCCGATAACTGCACGGTGCCGGACCGGAATTGACGGACTCGCGTGATCCCGCCCGATCCCGAGGGATCCGCGGGCCCACGGGGGACAGCGTGCGCGCGTGGGGAGGCGTCGTGGACGACTACGCGGGAAGGGTGCTCGCGGACCGCTACCGCCTGCCGTTGCCGCCGGCGGACGCGGACGCGTACGACCTGGCCGAGACGCGCGCGTTCGACACCTACAGCGGGCAGGAGGTCCTGGTCCGCCAGGTGCCGCTGCCGGAGTTCGTCGACGCCGAGGTGCTCGACGGCGAGGGCGGCCCCGCCGGTCCCTACGGCAGCGCGGGGCGGGCGACCCGCCGCCCGGCCGAGCCCGTCGTGCGCCGGGCGATCGAGGCGGCCCAGGCCGCCGCGCAGATCCCCGACCACCCCCTGCTCGACCAGGTCTTCGACGTGTTCGCGGAGGCCGGTTCGCTGTGGATAGTGAGCGAACGCATCGCGGCCCGGCCGCTGGCCGCGCTCCTCGCCGAGCGGCCGCTCAACCCGTACCGGGCGGCCGAGATCGGCGCAGACGTGCTCACCGCCCTGCGGGCGCTCCACGCCCACGGCTGGGTGCACCGGAACATCACCTCGCGAACCGTGCTCGTCTGCGACGACGGCCGGGTGGTCCTCACGGGCCTCGCGGTGGGTGCGGCGGAGGAGGCCCTCTGCGGATACGCGCCCGTACCGGAGGCGGAGCCGGACACCACCGCGTGGCCGGAACCGGTGGAGGAGTACGGGGGCGGGGGATTCGGCTCCGATGAGTTCGGCTCCGGGGAAGACGGACCGGACGAGTACGGGGCGGACCAGTACGGGGCGGAGGACAGCGGCTCAGGGGAGTACGGCTCCGAGCTGTACGAGGCGGAGGTCTACGAGGACGGCGACGAGCAGGTCCCCTACGGCACGGACGTGTTCGAGGAACCGGCCGAGGAACCGATCGTGGTGACGGCCGAAGGACTGGTCGAGGACGCGGCCGACGGGCCGGTCGACGAGACGGCGGGGGAGTCCGTCGAGGAGTCGGTCGAGCGGACGGAGCCGGCCTACGGGTACGGCTACGGCGACGAGCTGTACGCCCCCGAACCGGCCGCGTACGCCCCCGAACCGGCCGCGTACGCCCCCGAACCCGCCCCTTACGCCGCCGAACCGGCCACGTACGCTGCTGAACCCGCCGCGTACGCCCTCGAACCCGCCTCGGACGGCACCGACTCCCCCTACGGGACCGACCCCTACGGCCGTTCTGTGCCCACGGCGCGCGCCGCCGAGACACAGCCCGCTCCCGCGCCGCCCACCGCCGATGTGCGGGCCGCGCGCGCCGGGGCCATCGCCGCCTATCGGGCCGGCGCGCGCGCCGCCGCCAAGCTCGGTGAGTCCGGGGCCCTGCCCGTGCAGCGCCCCGCGCCGACGGACCCGCCCGAGCCGCCCCCGGTGCCGACCGCGCAGGCGGCGGGTGCGCCCGAGCCACAGTGGTGGGCGCGGGTGGCGGACGACGACGAGGACGACGAGGACGACGGCGACGAGCCGTACGGCGCCGGCCCGCGGTCCGGCCCACCGCCGCGCGCGATGCTGGCCGGCAACTGGAGCGACGGCCCGCACGCCTCGCGCGACGGCTCCGGGCCGATCCCGGCCGGTGGCGGTTCGGGTCCCGGCCGTGGCCCCGTGCTGCCCGGTTCGGGCCGCCCGGCCCTGCCCGCCGGATACACGGCGGCGACCCCGGACCCCGCGCGCCTCCCCGTACCCGCCGGCGCCCGGGAGGGGGCCCTGGAGCCGGTCAGGATCCCCGCCCAGGCGGATCGCGGCCCCACCACCCGGCTCGCCGCCGAACGGGCCCGGCAGACCCGGATCGCGGTCGTCGGCGCCGTCACCGAGCGCTGGGCACCCGAACAGGCCGGCCCCGTCCACGAGAACTGGCGCCTAGCCCCGCCGATCGGCCCCGCCACCGATCTGTGGGCGCTCGGCGCGCTCCTCTACCGGGCCGTCCAGGGGCACGCTCCCTACCCCGAGGACAGTGCCGCCGAGCTCGTCCAGCTGGTCTGCGCCGAGCCGCCCGCCTTCGCCGAGGAGTGCGGGCCGCTGCGCCCGGTCGTGGAGTCCCTGCTGCGCCAGGACCCCACGGAGCGGCCCGACTTCGAGGAGCTGCGCGGCTGGCTGCGCTCCCTCGTGCGCTCGGCTCCGGAGCCGGAGGCCGGTATCGGAGTCGTGCCGCTGCCGTCCTTCGACGAGACACGGCTGCCGATCGTGCGCCGGCGCGGCGAGCTCGTACGCCGCCGGCGCGGGGGAGCGGGCGCGGGCCGCCACCGGCACAAGCGCGGCAAGGACCCGCGTCCCCCGGCCCGCCACGAGGACGTCCCCCCGCGCGAGCCCGCCCCCGTGCAGGCCGACATCCGCGAGGAGTTCCGAGACGATTTCCGGGACGATTTCCGGGAGTCGTTCCACGAGGAGATTCCGCAGCGCGCGTCCAGGGCCCCCCGGGCTCCCCGCGCCGGCCGGTCGTCGTCCTCGCGTCCCCCGGGTTCCCCGAGCTCCCTCGGCCGTACGCTCCTCGTCCTGGTCTTCCTCCTGCTCGGCGGGGCCGTCGCGTACGCCGTCCTCTTCATGCCCGGCGAGGGGGAGACGCCGAGCGCGCCGACCACTCCCACCACCGGCCAGACCCCGCGTACGACCGCGCCCGCGAGCCGTCCGCCCACGACGGCGCCGACCGCCGCACCGCCGGCCACCCCGCGCACCACCCCGCCCGCCGCGGATCCCTCGGCTCCGGCCCTCGCCGCCGGGTACACGCTGCGGCAGGATCCCGAGGGGTTCCGGATCGGGGTGCCGAACGGGTGGCAGCGCAAGCCGATCAACGACGCCGAGCAAGTGCGTTACACCAGCGGCGACTTCACGATGATCGTCGTCCCCGGCCGCGACAGCGTCCGGGACAACGGCTCCGACCCGCTGGAGTACCAGAACGCCAAGGAGCGCGAACTGGAGCCGTGGCGGACGTCGAGCTGGGCGGACGTGGACGAGGTGCGCCGGGTCGACATCGGTACGACGGCGACGGCCACGGGCAGTTACTGGTGGCTGGACAGCACGGGCCGCCAGGTGTTCGTCCGCAATCTCGCCCTGATCCACGGCGGGCGCTATCACGTCGTGCAGGTCATCGGCCCGAATCGCGAGCGCGACAAGGTCTCCGAGATCTTCGACGAGGCCACGAAGGCGTTCCGTCCGGGGCGCTGAGAGGGACGGGGTACGGAGGGGGTGTCCGGAATGCCCATCGACCCCCGGTCACAGTGCTGTTCCTATGACCGCCCCGAGGTTCCGCCGCCCGCACCCCCCTCCGTAACCTGGCATCCGAAGGAACGGGCGGGGGCAAGTGGAACATTCTCAGAGCACAGGGGCGGGGCTGTTGCTCGCCGGTCGCTACCGGCTGGGCGAGTCCATCGGACGCGGCGGCATGGGCAAGGTCTGGCGCGCGCACGACGAGGTGCTGCACCGCGTCGTGGCGGTCAAGGAACTGACGGCGGGCCGGTTCGTGGCGGAGGCCGACCGCCTCGTGCTGCACGCCCGCACGCAGAAGGAGGCGCGGGCCGCCGCGCGGATCACGCACCCGGGTGTGGTGACCGTCCACGACGTTCTGGAGCACGACGACCGGCCGTGGATCGTGATGCAGTACGTCGACGGGCCCTCGCTCGCCGACGCCGCCAAGGAGAAGGGCACGATCGATCCGCACGAGGCGGCCAGGATCGGTCTGCACGTCCTCGGCGCGCTGCGCGCCGCGCACGCGGCCGGGGTGTTGCACCGGGACGTCAAGCCGGGCAACGTCCTGCTCGCCCGCGACGGGCGCGTCCTGATCACCGACTTCGGGATCGCGGCGATCGAGGGGGACGCGACGATCACCCGGACCGGTGAACTCGTCGGCTCCATCGACTATCTGGCCCCCGAGCGGGTACGGGGCGGCGACCCCGGCCCGGCCTCCGACCTCTGGTCGCTCGGAGCCACCCTGTACACGGCGGTGGAGGGCACCTCTCCGTTCCGCCGCACCTCTCCGATCAGCACCATGCAGGCCGTGGTGGCCGAGGAGCCGCCGTACCCGGAGAAGGCCGGGCCGCTGGCCCCCGTCATCGTGGCCCTGCTGCGCAAGGACCCGCAGCATCGGCCGCAGGCGGACGAGGCGGGGCGGATGCTGCTCGACGCGATGGAGGGGCGTACGCCGGAGGCGGCGCAGGCGTACGTGCCGACCCAGCGGGTGGCGAGGGAGGACCTGGAGACGGGGGACGGGACGGGCTCCGTCCTCGACATCGTGACCCTGGGCGAGGAGTCCGAGGGTCCGGGGCCGACGGGCACGTCCCGTGCGTCCACCCCGGCACCCACCGCCCAGTGGCCCCACCCGCCCCAGTCGTCCTCGTCGTCCCATCCCTCGCACCCCTCTCGTACGTCCCGGTCGCACCAGGGGCAGTCCTCCCCGCCCACCGTCGTACCGCCGTCCGCCGCCCCCTCGGGCGGAGACGGCCGCGGCCGCTGGCGTAGCGCCGTCCTGACCGCCGTGCTCGCCGGACTCGTCGCGGGCGGCGCCGTCTTCGCCGCCATGAACTACGCGGGCGGCGACGGCAACGGCGGACGGCCCACGGCCACCGGCCCCGCCCCCACCACTGCCACCCAGGGCACCGGGAACGGCGTCCCGGACGGCTGGCGCCGCGTCGAGGACCCGAAGGGCTTCAGCCTCGCCGTACCGAAGGGCTGGAAGCGGCAGACGGAGGGCGACAACATCGACTACACCCCGGACAACGGGCGCCACCGCATCCGGATCAACGTCGACCCCAGCCCCGACTTCGAGAACCCGTACATGCACGCGCTCGACCTGGAGCGCATCGTGGCGAAGCGGATGGACTACACCCGGGTCAAGCTCGGCCAGACCACCTACCGCGACCAGGTCCGCTCCTCCCTCTGGGAGTTCACCTGGATGGAGAAGCGGGACTTCCCCGGGCCGCGGCACGCGATCGACCTCATGTACTACGCCGACGACGGCACGGAGTACGCGATCTACATGTCGTCTCCGGAGTCGAGCTGGGAGACCACCCGCGAGCAGTTCGACGTCGTCCTGCAGCACTGGCGTGCCCCGGGCGACTGAACCCTTTCGGAAAATCCCCGAACCCCTCCGGGAAATCCCCGAACCCTTCGGAAAATCTCCCAGCAGGACCTCGCCTCAGCCATAAGGCCCTGATCAGGCCTTATGTGCCAGTGATCGCTGGCGCGATGTGTGTCCCCGGTGAAAACGCGTTACCGACGGGTACCCAAAGGGCGGAACGGCGCCTACGCTCGCCCTCATGACGGACTCGCAGGCCCCCGCCGCCCCTTCGGTTCCCGCCGCGCCCGCCGCGGCGACCAATCCGGTCGCGCCGGCGCCCGCCGGCGCCCGCACCGCCGCCGACGTCGTGACGCCCGACGTGGTCGCCCGGCTCACGCGCGGTGTCGTCGGCTCCGGCCGGACGGCGAACCACACCCCCTTCACCGGGGCGAAGCTCGCGGACCTGCCCGAGTCCACCCCCGAGGACGTCGCCGAGGCCTTCACGCGCGCGCGTGCCGCCCAGGCCGCCTGGGCCGCCACCCCGGTCAGGGCCCGCGCCGCCGTCCTCCTGCGCTTCCACGACCTCGTCCTCCAGCGCCAGTCCGAGGTCCTCGACCTCATCCAGCTGGAGACGGGGAAGGCTCGCCTGCACGCCCACGAGGAGGTGCAGGCGGTGGCCGTCGCCGCCCGCCACTACGGCCGCAAGGCCGCCTCCTATCTGCGCGCCAAGCGCCACACCGGCGTCGTGCCGACCCTCACCAAGGTCACCGAGCTGCGCCAGCCGCGCGGGGTCGTCGGGCAGATCGCGCCCTGGAACTACCCCCTCGAACTCTCCGTCGGCGACGCGCTCCCCGCCTTCGTCTCCGGCAACGCCGTCGTCATGAAGCCCGACACGGAGACCGCGCTCACCGCGCTGTGGGCCCGTGACGTGCTCATCGAGGCGGGACTGCCCGCCGAGGTCTTCCAGGTCGTCCTCGGCGACGGCCCGGTCGTCGGCCCCGAGGTCGTCAAGCACGCCGACTACGTCTCCTTCACCGGCTCCACCCGCACCGGCCGCGAGGTCGCCCAGGGCGCCGCCGCCCGGCTCGTCGGCGTCTCCCTCGAACTCGGCGGCAAGAACGCGATGCTCGTCCTCAAGGACGCCGACATCGAGAAGGCCGCCGCCGGAGCCGTCCGCGCCTGCTTCTCCTCCGCCGGCCAGCTCTGCATCTCCATCGAGCGCCTGTACGTGCACGAGTCGATCGCCGACGCCTTCCTCGACCGCTTCGCCGCCCGCACCAAGGCCATGCGGCTCGGCAACTCCCTCGCGTACGGCGCCGACATGGGCTCCCTCGTCGGCGACCGCCAGCTGGAGACCGTCACGAAGCACGTCGAGGAGGCCGTCGCCAAGGGCGCCACGCTCGTCGCCGGTGGCGTCGCCCGCCCCGACATCGGCCCCCTCTTCTACGAGCCGACCATCCTCGACGGCGTCGAGGCCCCGATGGCGGTCTGCGGCGAGGAGACCTTCGGCCCGGTCGTCTCGATCTACCGCTTCCGCGACGAGGACGAGGTCGTCGAGCTCGCCAACGCCACCCCGTACGGCCTGAACTCCTCCGTCTGGACGAAGGACTCGCGCCGGGGCCACGCCGTCGCGGCCCGACTGCGCACCGGCACCGTCAACATCAACGAGGGGTACGCCCCCGCCTACGGCAGCGTGCAGTCCCCGATGGGCGGCATGAAGGACTCCGGTCTCGGCCGGCGCCACGGCTCCGAGGGCATCCTCAAGTACACCGAGGCCCAGACCGTCGCCCAGCAGCGGCTGATGCCGCTCGCGCCCTCCTTCGGGATGGACGACGAGAAGTACGCCGTGTTCATGAGCGTGTCCCTGAAGGCGATGAAGGCCCTGCGCCTGCGCTGAGCCGCCGCTCCGCCCTCCGCACCCCGACTGTCCCCTTTTCGTACGAGGAGAGCCATGACCGCGGTACCCCCTACCCAAAATCAGGACCAGGCGGAGGACGACGCGTACGACTACGACGTCCTCGTCGTCGGTTCCGGCTTCGGCGGTTCGGTCACGGCCCTCCGGCTCACCGAGAAGGGCTACCGGGTCGGCGTCCTGGAGGCCGGACGCCGCTTCACCCGCGCGACCCTGCCGAAGAACTCCTGGGACGTGAAGAACTTCCTGTGGGCCCCCGCCCTCGGCCTCTACGGCATCCAGCGCATCCATCTGCTCGGCAACGTCATGGTGCTCGCGGGCGCCGGCGTCGGCGGCGGCTCCCTCAACTACGCCAACACCCTCTACGTACCGCCCAAGCCGTTCTTCGACGACCCGCAGTGGAAGGACATCACGGACTGGCAGGACGAGCTGCGGCCGTACTACGACCAGGCCCAGCGGATGCTCGGCGTCCGGATCAACCCGACCATGACCCCCTCGGACGTGCACCTGAAGTCCGCCGCCCAGGCCATGGGCATCGGCGACACCTTCCACATGGCCCCTGTCGGTGTCTTCTTCGGTGACGGCCGCGACGCCGTCGGCGAGGACGGCGTCGGTACGGCGAAGGCGAAGCCCGGCGGGGAGGTCGCCGACCCGTACTTCGGCGGCGCCGGCCCGTCCCGGCGCGCCTGCACCGAGTGCGGCGAGTGCATGACCGGCTGCCGTCACGGCGCCAAGAACACCCTCAACGAGAACTACCTCCACCTCGCCGAGAAGGCGGGCGCCACCGTCCACCCCATGACCACCGTCGTCACCGTCACCGAGGACTCGCGGGGCGGCTTCGCGGTGAAGACCCTCCCCACCGACCGGCGGCGGAAGGGGAAGGGGCGCACGTTCACCGCCCGCCGGGTGGTGATCGCGGCCGGCACGTACGGCACCCAGACCCTGCTGCACCGGATGAAGGACAGCGGCCTGCTGCCCCGGATCTCGCAGCGGCTCGGCGAGCTCACCCGTACCAACTCGGAGGGTCTGGTCGGCGCGCAGACCACCGACCGCCGTTACCGCAAGCGGCACGGCAAGGAGAAGGCCGACTTCACCAAGGGCGTCGCGATCACCTCCTCGGTCCACCCCGACGCGAACACCCACATCGAGCCGGTGCGGTACGGCAAGGGCTCGAACTCGATGGGCAGCCTGACCGTCCTCCAGGTGCCCTACGGGGCCCACCGGGTACGCAACTGGTTCCTCAACCTGCTCAAGCACCCCACGCTCGCGGCCCGGTCGCTCTCCAACTGGCACTGGTCGGAGCGGACCATCATCGGCCTCGTCATGCAGTCCCTCGACAACTCCCTGACGACCTACCGCAAGCCCGGCGGCCTCGGAAAGGGCCTGCTCACGGCCCGGCAGGGGCACGGGGCGCCGAACCCGGTCCAGATCCCGGAGGCCACCCGGGCCGCCACCCTCCTCGCCGAGGAGATCAACGGCTTCCCCGGCTCCAACGTCGGCGAGCTGATGGGCACCCCGCTGACCGCCCACTTCCTGGGCGGCTGCCCGATCGGCGCCGACGCCGAGTCCGGTGTCATCGACCCGTACCACCGGCTCTTCGGCCACCCGGGGATCTCCGTCGTCGACGGGGCCGCCGTCTCCGCGAACCTCGGCGTGAACCCGTCCCTGACGATCACCGCGCAGGCGGAGCGGGCGATGTCCTTCTGGCCGAACAAGGGCGAGGAGGACACGCGGCCGGGGCAGAGCGAGTCGTACGTACGGCTCGCGGCGGTCGAACCGAAGTCCCCCGCGGTCCCGGCCGAGGCATTCGGCGCGCTGCGGCTGCCGTTCCTGGGGATGCCGGCGGTCCCGCCGAAGACGGTGTGACCCGTTCGCAGGGACAGGTGAACAGGTAAAGGGCGCTGCACCCCCCTCCGAGTGCAGCGCCCTTACCAGCTGTGGTGTTGCTGCATAGATGACCTGCGACGGGCGGGGATGGTTGTAGCGGTTGCACGGGATCTTCATGTGACGCGTGTCACGTCGGAGGTGTCGGAGTGCAGGCAAGGGCCGGGAGACGCCTGAACGCAGGCAAGGGCCGGGAGGCGTCTGAACGCAGGCAAGGGCCCCGTGGCGCGATTCCGGTCGCGGCACGGGGCCCTTGGGGATCGGCACCGGTGTCAGGGCAGCGGCGGTGCCGAGCGGGGCGGCGCCGGGGGGTTGCGCCGCGTGGGGAGAGAAGCCGAGGGGACGAGACGGGGTTCGGGGGTTGCGCACTGTGCTGGCGGTCGCGGGAGCCGCGACCGGGAGAGCCGGTTGCGGCCGACCCCGAGCGTCCCCGGGGCCGACCGCTCCTTCTGGGTGACCGGGCTGCTGTCCCCTGCTGTCCGGTCACAAGCGCTGGTGCGAGGTCCCACGACGTACCTGAGGTACGCCACACGCCCCAGCGAAGCCACGCGTGGTTTCTTACGGCCCGCCCCTGGCTGGCACGGACACCCGGACCAACGAAGCCGGGTCGGAGCCGGTCACGCGCCGTACGGGTGAGAGCGGGCCCGAACTCAGATGCGGGCGCCCACCCAGTGGCGCACGAGGACGTCCGCTCGGACGCCCGCCGTCCCCGGCGTGCGGACCCGCGCCGCCCCCGGCGTACGGACGCCTGACGCCCCCCCCGGCGTACGGACCCCCGCCGCCTCGGCTTACGGACACCCGCCCTCCCCGGCGTACGGACCCGCTCAGATGCGGCCCCGGCACAGCTCCAGCATCGTCATCGCGAGCGCCGTGCCCGGCTTGCCCAGCGCGTCCCTGTAGTGCCCGAGGACCTCCATCTCACGGGCCAGGTTCACCCGGCGGCCGCCGGAGGAGATCCGCGCCTCCTGGATGACGGCCGAGACGGCCATCCGTTCCTGGATGAGACCGATGATCCGGTCGTCGAGCGCGTCGATGCGCTCACGGGCGTCGCCGATGAGCGTCGCCGCCTCGTCGGTGCGGGCGCCGGTCTTCTCGGGGGTGGCGGTGTTCGTCGTCATGGTGGGGCTCCTGGGGTGTCGGATGCCCTGGGGTGACCCGGCCCGGGAACGACAGAACGCCCCGGGCTGTCAGCCCGGGGCGCCTGGGAAGTCGCTTGTCAGTTGCTCAAGCAGCACGACCATGGCAGCCGGTGGGCCGGTTGCCATAGGTAAAGAGGAAGGTCGTGAGCTTGCGCATGGCACCAGTATGGACCCCGCTGCCGAACCGGAGACAAACCGGGTTCGGATGGTGAGACGAAAAACGTCACCGGCGCGCCGGTAGAATCGACAAATAGCACCCCCCTTCGGGGGACCCTCCTCCTACCGCCGGAAGGCCGCCGTAGTGTCATCAGCGACCCCCGCTGCCGCGCCCGACGTCACCAACCCGGACGTAGTCCTCGTTGTCGACTTCGGCGCCCAGTACGCCCAGCTCATCGCCCGCCGCGTCCGTGAGGCCCGGGTCTACAGCGAGATCGTCCCGTCCACCATGCCGGTGGCCGAGATGCTGGCCAAGAACCCGAAGGCGATCATCCTCTCCGGCGGCCCGTCCTCCGTGTACGCCGAGGGCGCCCCGCGCCTCGACCGTGCGATCTTCGAGGCGGGTGTCCCCGTCTTCGGTATGTGCTACGGCTTCCAGCTGATGGCGACGACCCTCGGTGGCACCGTCGACAACACCGGAGCCCGTGAGTACGGCCGTACGGAGCTGCACGTCTCCAAGGCCGGCTCGACCCTCTTCGAGGGCACCCCGGTCGAGCAGTCCGTGTGGATGTCGCACGGCGACGCCTGCTCCGCCGCCCCCGAGGGCTTCTCCGTCACCGCGTCCACGGACGTCGTGCCGGTCGCCGCCTTCGAGAACGACGAGAAGAAGCTGTACGGCGTCCAGTACCACCCCGAGGTGCTGCACTCCACGCACGGCCAGCAGATCCTGGAGCACTTCCTCTACCGCGGCGCCGGCATCGAGCCCAGCTGGACCACGGGCAACGTGATCGAGGAGCAGGTCGCGGCCATCCGCGCCCAGGTCGGCACCAAGCGCGCCGTCTGCGGTCTCTCCGGCGGTGTCGACTCCGCCGTGGCCGCCGCGCTCGTGCAGAAGGCCATCGGCTCGCAGCTCACCTGCGTGTACGTCGACCACGGCCTCATGCGCAAGGGCGAGACCGAGCAGGTCGAGAAGGACTTCGTCGCCTCCACCGGCGTCAACCTGAAGGTCGTCGACGCGCAGGAGCGCTTCCTCGCCGCCCTCGCCGGGGTCTCCGACCCCGAGACCAAGCGGAAGATCATCGGCCGCGAGTTCATCCGGGTCTTCGAGCAGGCGCAGGCCGAGATCGTCGCCGAGTCGGCGGGCACCGGCGAGGACGTCGCGTTCCTCGTCCAGGGCACGCTCTACCCGGACATCGTCGAGTCCGGCGGCGGCACCGGCACCGCCAACATCAAGTCCCACCACAACGTGGGCGGCCTCCCCGAGGACCTGGAGTTCGAGCTCGTCGAGCCGCTGCGCCAGCTCTTCAAGGACGAGGTCCGCATGGTCGGCCAGGAGCTCGGCCTGCCCGAGGAGATCGTCCAGCGCCAGCCGTTCCCCGGCCCCGGCCTCGGCATCCGCATCGTCGGCGAGGTCACCAAGGAGCGCCTGGACCTGCTGCGCGAGGCCGACGCCATCGCCCGCGAGGAGCTCACCGCGGCCGGTCTCGACCGCGAGATCTGGCAGTGCCCGGTCGTCCTGCTCGCCGACGTCCGCTCCGTGGGCGTCCAGGGTGACGGCCGCACCTACGGTCACCCGATCGTGCTGCGTCCCGTCTCCTCCGAGGACGCGATGACGGCCGACTGGTCGCGCCTGCCGTACGACGTGCTCGCCAAGATCTCGACCCGCATCACCAACGAGGTCGAGGACGTCAACCGGGTCGTCCTCGACGTCACCAGCAAGCCGCCGGGCACCATCGAGTGGGAGTAGTCGCTCCCGCTCTCTGAGCCCGACGAAGCCGTCGCCCCCGCGTCCGTCGCGCGGGGCGGCGGCTTCGTCGTGTCCGGACTCTGGTGACTTGACCGGCCGGGCATTACCTTCCGGCGCATGAGCGTGATACCCGACCCCGTCCCCGTCGACCGGCTCCACTTCGCCCTGCCGCCCGTCCACGCGACGGCCGAGGAGGAACGCACCCACCGCAAACAGCGGCTCGCCGGCGCGCTCCGGCTCTTCGGGCGGTTCGGATACGAGGAGGGCGTCTCGGGCCACATCAGCGCCCGCGACCCCGAGCTCCCCGACTGCTACTGGGTGAACCCCTTCGGGGCGCCGTTCGAGGAGGTGGCCGCGAGCGACCTCATCCTGGTCAACGGCGACGGGCAGGTCGTACGGGGCGGGCAGCACGTCAACCAGGCCGCGTTCACCGTCCACGCCCAGGTCCACCGGGCCCGGCCCGACGCCGTGGCCGTCGCCCACACCCACTCCCTCCACGGGCGGGCCCTCGCCGCGCTCGGCGAACTCCTCGACCCGATCACCCAGGAGGCCTGCGCCTTCTACCAGGACCACGCCCTCTACGACGCGTACACCGGCGTCACCGTGGACGCCGAGGAGGGGCGCCGGATCGCCGTCGCGCTCGGCGCGTTCAAGGCGATCGTGCTCCGCAACCACGGGCTGCTCACCGTCGGCACCTCCGTCGACGCGGCCGCCTGGTGGTTCATCGCCCTGGAGCGCTGCGCCCAGGTGCAGCTGGCCGCGCGGGCGGCCGGCAAACCGGTCCTGATCGACCACCGCGAGGCCGTCGCCACCCGCGAACAGCTCGGCAGCGACCTCGTCGCCTGGATCAACTACCAGCCCCTCTGGCGCAGGATCAGCCGCACGGAGCCCGAACTCCTGTCGTAACACCATCGCTTCACCCTTCTGTACGTCAATGAGATGGCGCGGCAATCACCCTCCGGCGGGGCGCACGCGGCAGGTGCGGGAGCCGTCGGTACGACACAATTCCGTGGAACCAACGGCTGGTTGACCCTTCGGGACGCACCGGTACGTGTCGTGAAGTGAGCTCGGGAAGTGAGCACCGTGGCCGTTCAAGAGGCGAGACAGTACGGCGAGCACGCGACGGCCTGTGCGGGCTGCGCCCACTGCGGACAGGCCGGCCACCGGCGTGCCGTCGCCGCCTTCCTCGCACGGCGCGACGAACTCGCCGCCGGGCACGGCGTCCCCGCGGCCGTGGCCCACTCCCCGGTCGCGGCCCGCCAGTGGGTCTCCGACGAGCTGGCCCAGTCGGCCCGCGCGGTCGCCGTCCACGGCCGGGAGGCCGGGGTGGCCTGGTTCGACCGGGTGCGGCGCGGGGGTCTCGCCGCGGTCTGGGGCGGCGTCCTCGCCCTGCTCCTCGGCCAGGCGCTCACCGCCATCGGCAGCGGCTGGACCGGCGCCCGGACGGCCGGGCTCTGCACCGCCCTGGTGCTCGCCGCCCTGCTCAGCGCCGCCGCCCACGCCCACCGCTCCCGCGGCGGTCTGCTCGCCCCGCTGATCGGCGAGGACAACCGGCTCTCCACCACCCGTGCCGTCGCCGCCGGCTGGCTCCTCTTCCTCGGCTACACCCTCCTCTTCCTGGCCTTCCTGTCACCGGGCGCGACGGCCTTCGGTCTGGCCCGTGGTGCCGGTCTGCTGACCGTCCTCGCCCTGGTGTCCGCCGTCACCGTGACCGCCCGTCTCGTCGTCGCGGTCGGGATCGCGTCCCGCCGCCTCCAGAAGGTGCGCGCCGACCGCCCGCGCGCTGCCGACCTGCTCTGCGACGACAGCGGCCGGGCCGCCCTCGCCGACGTCCAGTACCTCCTCGTCTCCGGTTCCGTCCTGGTCCTGACGGCCGTCGGTCTCGCCGGCGACCCCGCCACGCTCCCCGAGGTGCCCTGGTCCCTCGTGCTGCTCGTCGGCGTCTCGGCGGCCTGGCACCTCGCCGCGAAGTACACCGAGGGCGTCCGCCCCACGATCCACTCCGTGGTCCGGTCCCGTGAGGCGGGCGACCTCGACGCCCCGATCCGTACGGGCGACGACATCGAGATCCGTGGCTGCGGTTTCGTCCCGCCCGGGGCCGGTGCCCCCGACCCGCTGACCCGTCTGGTCGTCCGTATCGGCCCGGTCCACGCCCACGTCCCGCTGGTCCCGGTCCCGGGCGGCTTCGCCAACCCCACCGACGCGGCCCTGACCGTCCCGCTCCCGGCGGACGTGGAGCCGGGCCGGGTGGAGGTCTCGGTCGTGACGGCGGCGGGCGTCGAGACCAATCGGGTCACGATCGACGTCGTGGACTGATCCTTCCGGCCGTCCTTCCCGTATCCCTTCACAGGCTGGGCGAGGAGAATCGTTCCGCGAACAGTCGTACGGGGCGAGGAGAGGTGGCCGACGATGACGGGACACGCGGACCGGGCGGACAGTACGGCCGACGGAACCGGTGGCGCGGGCGGTGTGGACGGTGCGAAGGGCGCGGGCGGTGCGGGCCGCCCCGGTGACTCCCGTGACTCCGGTGGGCTCGACCGGTGGAAGGCACTCGGCTCCCGTTATGCCCTCCTTCCGCTCCGGCTCTTCCTCGGGATCACCTTCATCTACGCCGCGTTCGACAAGCTCACCGACTCCGCCTTCTTCGCCGACACCGGCACGGGCTCCATCGGCGAGATGATGAGCGGCGTCCGCGACAGCTCGGCCATCCCCGCCCTGGTCGACCTCGCCCTCAAGAACCCCGCCGGCTTCGGCTACGCCATCGCCTTCGGGGAGCTCGCCGTCGGGATCGGGACCCTGCTGGGTCTCTTCGCCCGCGTGGCGGCCCTCGGCGGCGCGCTGATCTCCCTGAGCCTCTGGCTGACCGTGAGCTGGCAGGTGAACCCGTACTACCTGGGCAACGACCTCGCCTATCTGATGTCCTGGCTGCCGCTGCTGCTGGCCGGGGCGTCGGTGCTGTCGCTGGACCGGCTCCTCGCCGCGCGGCGCCGCACGCGATAGGCGATCCAGGTCGCGAGGCCGGCCAGGCCCAGGCCGCCGCAGAGCACCGGGAACACGACGTACCACGGGGTCGTCCAGGCCCCGGTGGCATCGCCCGCGTAGAGCCCGGCCAGGGTGAGGGCGCTGAGGCCGGCGATCAGCCTGCCGGGGCGGAACTCATGAAGCAGCACGGGTGACCTCCACCTGTCCGATGCTGACCTTGAGAGAGAGATCGAGGGTGCCTGCCGGGGTGGTCCCGGCCGGCGGGTTCAGGGTCCGGGTCACGTCGCGGTCCGGCGAGATGTCGATGTCGTTCGCCGGCTCGCCCGGCAGCTGCAGATCGCCGAGTCCCACCTGGGCGTGCAGCTTCACCACCGCGTTCTTCGGGACGATCACCTTGAGCTGACCGGCGCCCACCTCGATCGACGTCGACACGGTCGCGCCCGCCGGAACGGGCAGGGTCGACAGATCGAGCGTGCCGACCCCGGTGCCCAGCTCGTAGCGGGGCTGCACGGCGGCGACCGACGCCGGTCTCCATGTCTCACGGATCCACTCCGTGGTGATCCGGTCGGGCACCGCCGTGGTCAGGGCGAGCAGGCCCGCCGTGACCACGGTGAGGAAGATCGTGCCGAACCCGGTCCTGCCGAGGAAGCTGCTGACGACCAGACCGAGACCGAACACCGCGAGAGCGGCGACCAGACCGGTCTGCAGGCTCGTGCCCAGCGGCTCGCTCTCCCAGGTCAGAGCGGTGCCGACCACGGCCGCGGCCATGGCGAGCAGATAGACGAGACCACCGATGGAGAACGGGCTCCGCCGGATCGAGGGCTTCGGACGCCCGGGGGCCGCGGAGCCGGCATTCCACTGGCCGCCCGGCTTCGGCACCTCGCCGTCCACCATGCCGTCCCCGTCCACGATGCCGTGCGGGCCCCACAGGTAGCCGATGGCCACCTTGCCCGTCGAGCCGTCCTTGACGATCGGGTCCTTCCACCAGGAAGGGAACTCGACGAGCGGCGGGGCCTTGGTCTCGGGCGGAGCATCGGCGGTCGGCCGGGAGGCGGTCGCCGCATCCGTCCGTCCCTCGGCCTCCGCAGCGCCGGCCTGCCGGTGCCGCGACCAGACCGCGGCCGCCGACAGCGCGAGCGCCACCAGGAGGGCGGAGCTCAGCATCGACCCGCTGTGCAGCATCGACAGGAAGATCCCGCAGCCCACCAGGGCGATCAGTATGGCGGCCAAGGTGGCACCGGAGACGCGGCCGGTGAGCAGCCTGCGCCCCTCGTTCTCCTCCTCGCCGTCGAGCGGGATCAGCAGCCAGGCGAAGCCGTAGAGGATCAGCCCGAAACCGCCCGGCAGCGAGAGCACACCGATCACGACCCGGAAGATCACCGGGTCCAGGTCGAAGTACCGGCCGAGGCCGCCGCAGACACCGCCCACGACCTTGCTGCCGCGCGAGCGCCGCAGGGGCGGGGCGGAAACGGCCTCCGCCGGCGGCGGGGCCTCGTGCTGCGAAGGCATCGAACTCGTCATGCGTCCATGGTGACGGCCCGTGACGCCGAGCGGCACCGGGGCCGACCCTGGCCCGACCCTGATATTCGGCGCCCCCTTCTCCCCGAGGCGGTACCAGGGACGATCTCAGGGCCGACCCTGATGTCCCGTGCGGGCCGAACGTGTGACGATCGGTGCATGTCCGCAGCCGCTCGTGTCACCGACACCGACGAACCGCCCGTGCGCAAGCTCTACCGGAGCGCTGACGGGCGATGGCTCGGCGGTGTCGCACGCGGCCTCGCGGGCCACCTCGGGCTGCCGGTCGTCTGGGTCCGCATGGCCTTCGTGGTCATGCTCTTCCTGGACGGCCTCGGTCTCCTGATCTACGCGGCCTTCTGGATCGTCGTCCCGCTCGGTGTCGGCGGCAAGACCGCCCCGCGCCCCGTCTTCGAGATCACTCCCGACGGGCGCCGCAGACTGCGCAAGCCCGACCGGGGACAGCTCTTCGCCCTCATCGTGCTCGCGATCGGCGCCGCGGCCCTCATAGGGAAGATAGTCGCCGACAACCAGACGGGACGGTACGTCTGGCCCTTGCTCCTGGTCTCCGCGGGCGTCGCCCTGGTCTGGCGCCAGGCGGACAACGCCCGCCGGGCCAGCTGGACCGCCCCCGGGCGCCGCTCCCGCTACCTCCAGCTCGCTCGTGGCCTCCTCGGCGTGGCCCTGGTCGGCACCGGCCTCGCGGTCTTCGTGGTGGTCCGCGGCTCCGTCGCCCAGCTCGGCTCGGCCCTCACCGCGTCCGTCGCGGTCCTCACCGGCATAGCCCTGCTCGCCGGCCCCTGGCTGGTCCGGATGTCGCAGGACCTCACGGAGGAGCGGACCATGCGCATCCGCGCCCAGGAGCGCGCCGAGGTCGCGGCCCACGTCCACGACTCCGTCCTGCACACCCTCACCCTGATCCAGCGGAACGCCGAGGATGCGGGCGAGGTCCGCCGCCTCGCGCGCGCCCAGGAGCGGGAGCTGCGGAACTGGCTCTACAAGCCCGAGGGCACCGGCAAGGACGAGGAGCCCGGGACCCTCGCCGAGGCGGTGAAGAAGGCGGCGGCCGAGGTCGAGGACAAGCACGGGGTCCCGATCGAGGTGGTCGTCGTCGGCGACTGCCCGCTCGACGACGGACTGGTCGCGCAGATGCAGGCCGCGCGCGAGGCGATGGTCAACGCCGCGAAGTACGGTGGCGAGGGTGGGGCCGTGCAGGTGTACGCCGAGGTGGAGGGCCGCACGGTCTTCGTCTCGGTCCGGGACCGGGGGCCGGGATTCGACCTGGACGCGGTGCCCGAGGACAGGATGGGCGTACGAGAATCGATCATCGGTCGGATGCAGCGCAACGGCGGCACGGCCCGGCTTCGGTCCGTGCCGGGCGGGGGCACCGAAGTGGAGCTTGAGATGGAGAGGGCGGACGGATGAGCGACGAGACCGGGGCAGCGACCGGAACCGAGGCGGGGGCGGCGGGCACGGAGCGCCGTGTGCGGGTGGTGCTCGTCGACGACCACCGGATGTTCCGTACGGGAGTGCAGGCCGAGATCGGCCGAACTGAGGTGACCGGCGTCGAGGTGGTCGGCGAGGCCGCCGACGTCGACCAGGCGGTCACCGTCATCACGGCGACCCGCCCCGAGGTCGTCCTCCTCGACGTGCACCTTCCGGGCGGCGGTGGGGTCGAGGTGCTGCGGCGCTGCGCGAACCTCATGGGCGCGGTGGAGGACCCGGTGCGCTTCCTCGCCCTGTCCGTGTCGGATGCGGCCGAGGACGTGATCGGGGTGATCCGGGGCGGCGCCCGGGGCTATGTCACCAAGACGATCACCGGCACCGACCTGGTCGACTCGATCTTCCGGGTCCAGGAGGGCGACGCCGTCTTCTCCCCCCGGCTCGCCGGATTCGTCCTGGACGCCTTCGCCTCGACGGACGCGCCGCCGGTGGACGAGGACATGGACCGGCTGACCCAGCGGGAGCGGGAGGTGCTGCGGCTGATCGCCCGGGGATACGCGTACAAGGAGATCGCCAAGCAGCTCTACATCTCGGTGAAGACGGTCGAGTCGCACGTCTCGGCGGTCCTGCGGAAGCTCCAGCTCTCCAACCGCCACGAGCTGACCCGCTGGGCCACCGCCCGCCGCCTGGTCTGAGCCGGGTGCCCGGTGCGTGCCGGCCCCGTCATCCCACCCGGGTCGCTCCGGCGAAGGGCATCTCGTCGATGGGGGCGACCCGTACCGGGGCGCCGGGGCGGGGGGCGTGGATCATCTGGCCGCCGCCGATGTAGAGCCCGACGTGGCTGATCCCGGAGTAGAAGAAGATCAGGTCGCCCGGGGCGAGCTGGGACCGGGAGACGCGCCGGCCCGCGTTGATCTGGGTGTACGTGGTGCGGGGCAGGGAGACGCCGGCCGCGCGCCAGGCCGCCTGGGTGAGGCCCGAGCAGTCGTACGCGGAGGGACCGGTCGCTCCCCACACGTACGGCTTGCCGAGCTGGGCGTGGGCGAAGGAGATGGCCTCGGCGGCCCTGCCGTTCGGGGCGGTCACCGGCCCGCGCTCGCCGCCCGAGGAGCGGTCGGCCCGCGTCGGGGCGTTGGCGGCCGTGGCCGTACCGCCGGTGCCGTCGTTCCCGGCGGTGGTGCCGGAGCCCTCCCGGCCCGCCTCGGCGGCCTCGTACCGGGCGCGTTCCTGCGCGGTCAGCCGGGCGAGCAGGGTGCGTGCCGCCTGGAGCTTGCCCAGGACGGCCGCCTTCTGGCGCCGCAGCTCCGTCTCGTGCTCGCGCAGCGCGTCCAGGCGTCCCGTCGACTCGCCGCGCAGCTGCCGGACCGCGGCGAGCTCCCGTCGTACGGCGCTGACGGCGGCCGCCTGCCGGTCCCCGGCCTTCTCGGCGAGGGCGGCCCGCTCCAGGTACTGGTCGGGGTTCGAGGTGAGGGCGAGCTGCACGGCCGGGTCGAGGCCTCCGGACCGGTACTGGGCCGCGGCCATGGCCCCGAGCCCGTCCCGCGCGGTGTTGAGCCGCTGGGTTCTGCGGGCGGCCTCGTCGCGCAGCCGCTCGAACGCGGCGCGGGCCTCGTCCGCCTTCTCCTTCGCCCCGTTGTACCGCTCGGTCGCGACCTCGGCCTCCTCGTAGAGCCGGTCGACCTTCTCCTTGACCTGGGCGGCGGTGAGGCGGGGTTCCGCGTGCCCGGACCCCTCGAAGAGCGTCGCGGTCGCGGCGGAGGCGAGGGCGAGTGTGGCGGCGGTGCGGCCCGCCTGACCACCGAGGGGCGACTGCTTGGGTTTTCGGTGTGCTGCCACGAGGGCGGGTCACATCCTCTGTCCGAGGGACGGGCCCGCCGGGCCGACGGCGGGCCGTCACAGGGGAGACGGCCCGCCGTCGGGTTTTCTCGGCGGGGGTGACCGACAACCGCCGGATCGCCGGCGGTGGTGGGGAGCCGGTCACCTGGTGCAGGACGCTAAACCGGGGGTCACGCCCGGACGGCGGGATGACCGCTATTGGCGACACTTGACGGGCGGCGACCGATGTCTTTCGCCCGGAGTGCCGGGGGAAGGGACATTCCGGCGGTCACCCGACCGAAGAGACGGAGCGGGTGGACCCGGCCGGAAGGCGGTGCTACGGCCCCGGTTAGGCTCCGGCCCATGGACGTACTCATCAATGTCTTCGTCGCCCTGCACATCATCGGTATCGCCTCCCTGCTCGGCGGATTCCTCACCCAGATGAAGGCGATGGGGGCCGGTACGGCCCGCTTCAGCCCCGCCATGCTGCACGGCGCGCTGACCATGCTGGTCACAGGTGTGGCGCTCGTCGGCCTGAACCAGGCGGACGACCAGACCGTCAACAACCTCAAGATCGGCATCAAGCTCGGGATCCTCGTGGTGATCCTCGGCCTCGTCTACGTCAAGCGCGACGAGGAGAAGGTCGACAAGGGTCTCTTCGCCGCCGTCGGCGGTCTGACCATGGCGAACATCTTCATCGCGACCCTCTGGACGTGACACGGCACCCCTCCGGAGCGAGGCCCGGCCCCGTGGGTGTGACCGGTTCCGCAGGCCGGTGAGGAAGGCAGGTCCCGAAGGCGGGCCCGGATGTCGGTGGGGCGTCCTAGACTCGTGAGGCGATGAGCAGCCTCTTTGACGACAGCTTCCTGGCCGGCCTCCAGAACCACTCCTCGGAGGAGCCCCCGCCCCACCCCGAGGACCACGAGCACGGCTCCCCGGCCGTGGAGGACGTCCCGCACGACCTCTTCGGGGAGCACTTCGACGCGCCCCCGCCCGCCCGGGACACCCACTACCGCGACGGCGCCCCCCGCCCCGTCGTGGACGCCGCCGCGCTCCTGGACGGGTTGAACGAGCAGCAGCGCGCCGCCGTCGTCCACACCGACACCCCGCTGCTCATCGTCGCCGGCGCCGGCTCCGGCAAGACCCGGGTGCTCACCCACCGCATCGCCCACCTCCTGGGCACGCGGCACGTGCACCCCGGCCAGATACTGGCGATCACCTTCACGAACAAGGCCGCCGGCGAGATGAAGGAGCGCGTCGAGCAGCTCGTCGGCCCGCGCGCCAACGCGATGTGGGTGATGACCTTCCACAGCGCGTGCGTCCGCATCCTGCGCCGCGAGTCGAAGAGGCTCGGGTTCACGTCCTCCTTCTCGATCTACGACGCCGCCGACTCCAAGCGGCTGATGTCCCTGGTCTGCCGCGACCTGGACCTCGACCCGAAGAAGTTCCCGCCGAAGTCCTTCAGCGCCAAGATCTCGAACCTGAAGAACGAGCTGATCGACGAGGAGTCCTTCGCCGACCAGGCCGTCGACGGCTTCGAGAAGACGCTCGCCGAGGCGTACCGGATGTACCAGGCGCGGCTGCGCGAGGCCAACGCCCTGGACTTCGACGACATCATCATGACGACGGTCCATCTGCTCCAGGCGTTCCCGGACGTAGCCGAGCACTACCGCCGCCGCTTCCGGCACGTCCTCGTCGACGAGTACCAGGACACCAACCACGCCCAGTACACCCTCGTGCGGGAGCTCGTCGGCACCGGCTACGAGGACCTCGGCCCCGCCGAGCTGTGCGTCGTCGGTGACGCCGACCAGTCGATCTACGCCTTCCGCGGCGCGACCATCCGCAACATCCTCCAGTTCGAGGAGGACTACCCGGACGCGACGACGATCCTCCTGGAGCAGAACTACCGCTCCACCCAGACGATCCTCTCCGCCGCGAACGCCGTCATCGAGCGCAACGAGTCCCGCCGCCCCAAGAACCTGTGGACCAACGCGGGCGCCGGCGCGCAGATCACCGGCTACGTCGCCGACACCGAGCACGACGAGGCCCAGTTCGTCGCCGACGAGATCGACCGGCTCACGGACGCGGGCGAGGCGAAGGCCGGAGACGTCGCCGTCTTCTACCGGACCAACGCCCAGTCCCGGGTCTTCGAAGAGATCTTCATCCGCGTCGGACTGCCCTACAAGGTCGTCGGCGGCGTGCGCTTCTACGAGCGCAAGGAGGTCCGGGACGTCCTCGCGTACCTGCGCGTCCTCGCCAACCCCGAGGACAACGTCCCGCTGCGCCGCATCCTCAACGTCCCCAAGCGGGGCATCGGCGAGCGCGCCGAGGCGATGATCGACGCCCTCTCGCTGCGCGAGAAGATCACCTTCCCGCAGGCCCTCAAGCGGGTCGACGAGGCGTACGGCATGGCCGCGCGCTCGGCGAACGCCGTCAAGCGCTTCAACGCGCTGATGGACGAGCTGCGCACCGTCGTCGAGTCCGGCGCCGGCCCCGCCGTCGTCCTGGAGGCCGTCCTGGAGCGCACCGGCTATCTGGCCGAGCTCCAGGCCTCGACGGACCCGCAGGACGAGACCCGTATCGAGAACCTCCAGGAACTCGCCGCCGTGGCCCTGGAGTTCGAGCAGGAGCGTGGCGAGGAGCCCGCGACCCTCGCCGAGTTCCTGGAGAAGGTCGCGCTCGTCGCCGACTCCGACCAGATCCCGGACGAGGACGAGGAGGGCCGGGGCGTCATCACCCTGATGACGCTGCACACCGCCAAGGGCCTCGAATTCCCCGTGGTGTTCCTGACGGGCATGGAGGACGGCGTCTTCCCGCACATGCGCGCCCTCGGCCAGGCGAAGGAGCTGGAGGAGGAGCGGCGCCTCGCGTACGTGGGCATCACGCGCGCCCGTGAGCGGCTCTACCTCACGCGCTCGTCGATGCGCAGCGCCTGGGGCCAGCCTTCGTACAACCCGGCCTCGCGCTTCCTGGAGGAGATCCCGCCCGCGTACCTGGAGTGGAAGCGGACCGGTCCGATGGCGAAGCCGGCCGGGCCGACCTCGGGGATCACGTCCTCGCTCTCCTCCTCCCGCTCGCGCTCCGGCCCCTCGGGCTTCGCCACCCGGCGTGCCGGGGAGAAGCCGGTGATCTCGCTGCAGATCGGCGACCGGGTCACGCACGACCAGTTCGGCCTCGGCACGGTCATGACGGTGACCGGGGCAGGCGCGGACGCCCAGGCGACGATCGACTTCGGTGACGAGAAGCCGAAGCGGCTGCTGCTGCGGTACGCGCCGGTCGAGAAGCTGTAGTTCGCACGGCGACGTACGAGAGCGGGCCCCGGCTTCGGCCGGGGCCCGCTCTCGTACGTACGGGAAGGGTGAGGGGGAGGTCAGCTGGTCGGGTCGAGACCGTGGCTGCGCAGCCAGGCCAGCGGGTCGATCGCGTACCCGCCGCCCGGCCGGACCTCGAAGTGCAGGTGCGGGCCGGTGGAGTTGCCGGTGTCGCCGGAGTACGCGATGACCTCGCCGGCCTTCACCGAACCGGAGCGGATCTTGGCGCTGCTGAGGTGGCAGTACCAGGTCTCGGTGCCGTCCGGGGCGGTCACGATCACCATGTTGCCGTAGGCGCTGTTGATCTGGGTGCGGACGGTTCCGTCCGTCGCGGCCATCACGGGCGTGCCGGTCTGCACGGGGAAGTCGATGCCGGTGTGCACGGACATCCAGTTGACGCCGGACTGGCCGAACCGGGCGCTGAGCCGGTGGAGTTCCACCGGCAGCATGAACTTGGGACGCAGCGCCTCCTTGCGGGCCGCCTCCTCCTCGCGCTTCTTCTTGTCGGCCACCTGGCGCGCCTTGAGGTCGATGCGCTCCTGGGTGCGGCTGGCACGGTCGCCGAAGTCGCGGGCGTCGGCGCTGAGCGCGGCGAGCTGCGTGTCCAGGGCGTTGTTGGCGGCGACCTGCTTGACGGAGGCGGGGTCGGCGGCGGCGAGCGCGGTCGTGTCGTCCTTCTGCCCGGTCTCGGTGCCGGCTCCGGTGAGCCCGCCGACGGAGGCGGCGGCGATGCCGGCGACCCCCATGACGCAGGCGGAGGGCACGGCGACGGTCAGCAGCGCGGACCGCTTGGCGGGGGTGCGGCGGCGGCCGCGGCTGCCGCCCGAGGTGCGGCGCACGGGGCGGCCGGCGAGGGGGGAGTCGGTACGGACCTCGACGGCGGGCTGGTCGTCGAAGTCGCCGTCGTCGCGGTTGTCGTGACCGGCGGCACCGTCGTGGTCGTCGAGTTCGACGAGGTCGGCGTCGTGACGGTCGGCGAGGTCGTGCGCGGGCTCGGTGTCGTCGTGGTCCGCGTGGGCCTCGGCGGTGCCCGCCTCGGTCTCGGGGACGTACTCGAACGCGAACTCCGAGGTGTGCTCGGGTCCCGGCGTGTACTGCTGGGGGACGACCGGCTCGGCCTCCGGGGTCGCCTGGTTCCACGCGGTCGCGTCGTAGGCACCGGTGTCGGTCGCGAAGGCGGGGGCGGCCCACTGGCCGGTGGCGTCGTAGGCCTCGTAGCCGTATGCGCCCTGGGCGGCGTAGGCGCCGGAGTGGAGGGTCTCGTACTGGCCGGTGTGCTGGGCCTCGGTCCACGCGGAGGCGTCCCACTGGCCGGTGGTGTCGTACGAGGGGGTGGCCTCGTACTGCGCGGCGGCGGCGTCGTACGGGGAGCTGGTGTCGTACTGACCGGCCGTCGTCTCGTACTGCGCGGCCGTCGTGTCGTACTGACCGGTCGTCGTCTCGTACTGACCGGTCGAGGTCCCGTACGTGCCGGTGGTGTCGTAGGCGCCGGTGGTGTTCCACTGCCCGGTGGTGTCCCACTGACCGGTCGTGTCGTAGTGACCCGTGGTGTCGTAGTGACCGGTGGTGCTGTACTGCCCCGTCGTGTCGTACTGCGTGGTGTCGTACTGCCCCGTCGTCCCGTACGTGCCGGTGACGTCGTATCCTCCGAGGTTCCACTGACCGCTGTGGTCGGCCCGACCGTCGGCGTAGGCGCCGAAGAGAGGGTCGGTGGCGAAACTGCCGGTGGTGTGGGCGCCGTCTCCGGCGTACCCGGCGTGGGGGTGCTGGTCGTTCACCAACGTCTCTCTCGCCTCGGCAGCAGGACCAGTCCGGGGCGGGCCCGACGAGGGGTGTCCCGGGGGTAAGCAGTGGCGCGACTGTACCCGGCGGTATGCGCAGCCGACAATCTTCGGAGGCGTTTGAGCCCGTAGGAAACGGGCAATCGGCCGTGTTTCGCCAGCTCACGGAGAGACCTTTGGCCTTGTGTTCGAGGAACGTTCGAAGAACGGTGCCGGAGTGTCACGCCACGGAGGTGGCGCCCGGCTCCTCCTCACGCGCTCCCGCGGCCTCCGGCCCGCCCGCGTCGAGCGCCTCCCGGACCCCGGCGGCCACCGTCGGGTGCACGGGCAGCGCGAGATGACCGATCCCGCTGACCCGCACGTTGTGCACGAGCAGGTCGGGGTGGTCGAGACGCGCCGTCTCCACCGGCACCATGATCTGGTCGAGATCGCTCCAGAAACTCACGAAGCGGGTCCGGCAGCCGGGCGAGGGCCCGGCGAGCTCCCGCAGCACCTCCGAACCGGGCCGCATCTGCCGCACCAGCGGATGCGCGTCGGCGAGCGGGGCCACGGTCGTGCCGGAGTGCGGGGTGCCGAGCATGACCAGGGTGCGCACCCGGCTGTCACCGCCCAGCCGCTGTACGTAATAACGGGCGATGAGCCCGCCCAGGCTGTGCCCGACGATGTCGACCTCGGCGTGTCCCGTACGGGCGCGGATCTCGTCCACCCGGCGGCCGAGCAGCTCGGCGGCGGCCCGCAGGTCGCAGGTGAGCGGTGAGTAGTTGAGCGACTCGACACAGTCACGGCCGTTCCGGCTGAGGGAGCGGCGCAGGACGACGAAGACCGAGCGGTTGTCCACGAAGCCGTGCAGCATGACGACCGGGCGCCGGCCCGGGGTGACCGACGGGGGAGGGGTGGGCGCGAGGCGCTCGGCCACGATCCCGGAGGGGTACAGGACGAGGTGTCCGGTGAGGATCGCGAGCTCCAGGGCGGTGGCCTTCATCAGGGCGGTGACCTTGGTGAACTCCATGGACGACCTCCCGAACGGCACGCGGGGCCGAACGGTACGCCGGTACGCCGCGCTCCCGCACCGCACGGACGGCGGCACGGAGGCGCGGCGACCTCGTCGCGGCTCCCTTCGCGACCGTGCCCCGCTTGCGGCTGGTGGGCCCAGGAGGAGGGCCCGAAAGCGGGGTACGGCGCAGAGCGAACATGTCCCACGTGTGATTTCCCCCTCGCTCGCCTCCGCGAAACAGACACGTGCGGGATGCTGGGGGATAACGTTCGTTCACCTCCCCGGCAACAGGCGCGGGGGTCGCATGTGGAGGCAGTGATGGGTGTGACCGGTCCGATCCGCGTGGTGGTAGCCAAGCCGGGTCTCGACGGCCACGATCGCGGGGCCAAGGTGATCGCGCGGGCACTCCGCGACGCCGGTATGGAGGTCATCTACACCGGACTCCACCAGACGCCCGAGCAGATCGTCGACACCGCGATCCAGGAGGACGCCGACGCCATCGGCCTCTCGATCCTCTCGGGCGCGCACAACACGCTGTTCGTGAAGGTCCTGGAGCTCCTCAAGGACCGTGACGCGGAGGACATCAAGGTCTTCGGCGGCGGCATCATCCCGGACGGGGACATCGCGCCGCTGAAGGAGAAGGGCGTGGCGGAGATCTTCACGCCGGGCGCGACGACGTCCTCCATCGTCGACTGGGTGAACGCGAACGTCCGCGTGGCCGCGTAATCCGTTCCGTCCACCTCATGCCGTCAGGGCCCTCCCTTCGGGGAGGGCCCTGACGGCATGTCCGGGGTGGGCCGGTCTGCAGAGGGTCCCTTCGGCATGCCGGGGGTGGGTCGGGCTGCAGAGGGGCCCTCAGGCATGGCGGCGGGGGTGGACCGCTCTACAGAGCCGGCTCCGTGAGTTCGGCTCTCATCGCCTCACGCAGCCGGAGCGTGGAGACCAGGCGCTGGAAGGCCTCGGACCAGTAGCCGCCGGCGCCGGGGGAGATGTCCTCCGCTTCGTCCGGACGGGCCGTCAGGGCCTCCAGCGGCCGGGCCGCCTCGGGGGCGAGACAGCGCTCCGCGAGCCCCATCACCCCGCTGAAGCTCCAGGGGTAACTGCCGGCCTCCCGCGCGATGTCGAGGGCGTCGATCACCGCCCCGCCGAGCGGCTCCGCCCACGGCACCTCGCAGACGCCGAGCAGCTGGAACGCCTCCGACAGGCCGTGCGCCGCGATGAACGAGGCGACCCAGTACGCCCGTTCCCCCGAGGGCAGCGTCGACAGAAGCTGCGCCCGCTCGGCCAGCGACGAGGTGCCGGGGCCCGTCGCGGGCGGAGTCGCCGGGGAGCCGAGCAGCGCGCGCGACCAGGCCGCGTCCCGCTGCCGTACGGCCGCCCGGCACCAGGCCGCGTGCAGTTCGCCCTGCCAGTCGTCGGCGACCGGCAGCGCCACGATCTCCTCCGGACCGCGCCCCCCGAACCTGGGTGGCCAACAGGACAGCGGCGCGGCCTCGACGAGTTGGCCCAGCCACCAGGAACGCTCGCCGCGCCCCGCCGGAGGTGTCGCCGCGAGACCGTCCCGCTGCATGGCCGTGTCGCACTCGTGCGGGGCCTCCACGGTGATCGTGGGCGAGTCCGCCGTCCGGTCGAGACCGACGCAGGTGACCGCCCGGCCCGCCATCCGGCCCGCGAGCGCCGAGGCCGGCAGGGCGGAGAGCAGCTCGGCGGCGGTGGCACGGACGTTACGGCTGCGGTCGCCGAGGGCCGCCTCGAGGAACTCCTCGTCCGCGCCGGAGAGTCCGTTCCGCAGGGAGTCGAGGAACATCAGCCGGTCCTCCGCGCGCTCGGCGGACCAGGTGGACGCGAGGAGTGCGAGTCCGGCCGCCGGGTCCTCGGTCCGTACGGCGGCGAGCAGGGCGACCCGCTCGGCGAACAGGCCCTCGTCCCACAGGGCGCGCACACCCTCCTCGTCCCCGGGGTCGGGGAGGGAGCCCCCCGCACCCGCGCCCCGGAGGGCGAACCTCCACTCGGGGTTCAGCCGGGCCAGCCACAGGCCGCGCGGTCCGGCCAGCTGAAGGGCCTGGGGCCGCAGATCGGTGCGCGCCCGGGCCGCGTCGAGGAGGGCGGGCAGAGTGGCGGCCGGGGCCTTGTACCCGCGCGCGTTGGCGAGGGCCAGCCACTGGGGGAGCAGCTCTGCGAGGTCCGGCGCCGCCCCGCGCCGACCGGCGGGCGAGGGCGCGGCCCGGCCGGCGAGCAGTTGGTCGAGCCGCCGTCGGGCCGCCTCGGGCAGCGGTCCACGGCGGTCCTCGGGCGCGGGCTCCGGCGGTGCCGCGGCGGGCCCGGGGCGCAGCCCGGCCCTGCGCCGTACGGTGTGCAGCGCGGCGGCGTCGAGCAGGGCGGCCGGTAGGTCACCGGCAGCGGTTCCGGCGAGACCGGCGGGCGCCCGCCGGTCCGTCCCGAGCAGGGCCGAGGTGACGAGCTCCTCCCAGACACCGTCCTCCCGGAGACCGTCTTCGCGGAGACCGTCCTTCCGGACGCCACCCTCGCGGACACCGTCCTCGCCGGCACCGTTCATCGCGAGAAGCGTGCCGGGCGGGGGCGTCGTGTCCGTCTCCATCGAAGTCCTCCGGGCGGCCGGCGTGCGGTGGTCGGGGGTCATATGAGGGGGACCGTCTCTCCCGGGCTCTCCGGGGACCAGGCGGCGAGGGGCGTGAACCCCTGGTGTCCGCACTCTCCGAAGACCGTCACCGGGGCGCCGCCCGACAGGGCGACGAGGCGCCAGAGCCCGGGCCGGGACTGGGCCGCGGGTGTCAGCGGCAGGGCCTCGCGGCCGTCCGCGTCGGCGAGCTGCCAGCCGTACTCCGCGCGCGCGGGGACGACCCCGCTCAACGTCACCGGCCAGGAGTTCAGCCACGGGTCCTCGCCCAGCGCACGGCCGTACGCGTCGAGGGCCGCGCCCACCGGTCCGCCCGGCGGCGGGGCGACGGGGCCCGCGACCGGGACGAACGCGTCGCCCGGCTCCGCGCGCAGCCGGCCGGAGCCCGCGTGCGGGGTCAGTTCGCCGTCGAGCACCGCGCCCACGGGGAGCGCCAGTTGGGGAGCTCTCCCCGCCGCGCCGAACGACAGCAGGAGCGCCGTGCGCCCGCTCGCCGTGCCGTACAGCCAGATACGCCGAGTGGTCAGCCGGGCGTCGGCCGCGTCGTACTGCGCGAGCACGAGCCAGTGGTCGCGCACCGCCACGCCGTCGACGGGGGCGGTCAGGCCGACCCGGGTCCGTACGGTCGTCGCGAAGGGCGCGGGCAGCCGGTCGGCGGTGAGCCAGGCACGGTCGAGGAGGTGGGTCAGCGCGCACTCCTCCAGGAGCCGCACCGGCCAGCCGGGACCCGAACCCGGTATCGCCCCCAACTCCCTCACCCGGCCCGCGAGTCCCGGCGCCTGGGCGTCGATCATCCGGGCCGCCGTCTCCTCCCACAGCCCGTACCCCGGCTGCTCTGCCGCCGCCAGGCCGCCGCGCAGCAGGTCGGCGAGCCGCTGCTCCAACTCCTCGGCGCCCGAGGTGATCCGGGCAGCCCTCCGCTCGGCCCTGCGGCGCGCCGCCTCGGGGTCCGCCGGACCTCCGGCCGCGCCGCCCTCGGTCCTCCGGGCCGCGCTCGCGGCGCGCCCGCGCCGCGCCGCGAGCCACTCCCCGGCCCAGTCGGGCACCGTGGTCTCCTCGGTGGCCGTCCCCTCCGAGGCCTGGAGCAGAAGCAGGCCCAGCGCGTGCTTGCACGGGAACTTACGACTGGAGCACGCGCACAGGTACGCGGGCCCCGTGGTGTCGACGACCGTCCGGTACGGCACGCGGCCGCTGCCCTTGCACACGCCCCAGACGGCGCCCTCGCCGCGACCCGTGTCCGACCACGGCCCGGCCGTCCCCAGCTTGCTTCCCGCTCTGCGTGAGGCATCGTCAGGAGCCAGTGCAAGCACCTGTTCAGCCGTCCAGCGCACCCCCATGGCATTCATGTCCCCGACGGTAGAGGCCACCACTGACAACGCCTCTGGCCTGGGTGTTCAGGCCTTGTGGAGAGCCAGTGAAGTGATTTGACTTGACCATCCCTTTACGGTTCTCATCGCGTGACCGACCGATTCACCGCAACTGTTCCAGGGGAATCCCGCATGAAGCGCACCACCCGCACCGCCGTCTCGGCCCTCGCCGTCGCCGGTCTCGCCCTCGGCCTCGGCGCCTGCTCGGAGGCCGCCGAGAAGGCCGCCGACCAGGTCGACAAGTCCGTGACCGAGTCCTATGAAGTCACGTACGAGGTCACCGGCAAGGGAATCGAGTCCATCGACTACCACGCGGGCGACGGCACCGCGATGGTGCCGCAGGTCGAGTCGGAGAAGAAGCCGACCACGCCGTGGAAGAAGACCGTGAAGCTGACGGGCATCATGCCGCCGGCCGTCATGCCGGTCTCGCTCACCCCCGCCGACCTCACCTGCAAGGTCATCTACCAGGGCAAGGTCATCAAGGAGGCCAAGGCCGAGCAGGCGATGGCCGGCGGCTGCGTCGCCGCCTCCCCCGTCGTGGGCTGACCCTCCCTCAGTCCTCCCTCGGCCCTCCAACCGCCCCTGACCAGCGGTGACATCCGATTGTCAGAGGCATGGTGCACGGTGGATCGCACAGCAGGTCGAACGATCTGGAGGGGGATCCATGCCCGTGCCCGAAACCATCGCGCAGCCCGGTTCCGGTGTCGAGACGGACACCGGACCGGGGCAGCCGCAGGCCATGACCGAGGTCCTGCGGCCGCACGCGGAGCACGCCTTCGCCGACGAACTCGCCGCGCTCGCCGCCGCCGACGACCGGCCCCGACCCGCCCGCTGGCGCCTCTCGCCGTGGGCCGTCGCCACCTATCTCCTCGGCGGCACCCTCCCCGACGGGACGGTGATCAGCCCCAAGTACGTGGGACCGCGCCGCATCGTGGAGGTCGCCGTCACCACCCTTGCCACCGACCGGGCGCTGCTCCTGCTCGGCGTGCCCGGCACCGCCAAGACCTGGGTCTCCGAGCACCTCGCCGCCGCCGTCAGCGGCGACTCGACCCTCCTCGTCCAGGGCACCGCCGGCACCCCGGAGGAGGCCGTCCGGTACGGCTGGAACTACGCCCGGCTCCTCGCCCACGGCCCGAGCAGGGACGCCCTCGTACCGAGCCCCGTGATGCGGGCGATGTCGCAGGGCATGACCGCGCGCGTGGAGGAGCTCACCCGTATCCCCGCCGACGTGCAGGACACGCTCATCACGATCCTGTCCGAGAAGACCCTCCCCCTCCCCGAACTGGGCCAGGAGGTGCAGGCCGTCCCCGGCTTCAACCTGATCGCCACGGCCAACGACCGCGACCGGGGCGTCAACGAACTCTCCAGCGCGCTGCGGCGCCGCTTCAACACGGTGGTCCTGCCCCTGCCCGCGACCCCCGAGGCCGAGGTCGACATCGTCGCCCGCCGCGTCGAGCAGCTCGGGCGCTCCCTCGAACTGCCGGCCGTCCCGGACGGCGTCGCCGAGATCCGCCGGGTCGTCACCGTCTTCCGCGAGCTGCGGGACGGGGTCACCACCGACGGACGGACGAGGGTCAAGTCGCCCTCGGGGACGCTGTCCACGGCAGAGGCCATCTCCGTCGTCACGGGCGGGCTGGCCCTCGCCGCCCACTTCGGCGATGGCGTCCTGCGCCCGGCGGACATCGCGGCGGGCATCCTCGGGGCGGTCGTCCGCGATCCGGCGGCCGACCGGGTCGTATGGCAGGAGTACCTGGAGGCGGTGGTGCGGGAGAGAGACGGCTGGAAGGACTTCTACCGCGCCTGCCGCGAGGTGAGCGTATGACGTCCACGCCCACGCCCTCGCCGTCGCCCACGTCTGCGTCCACGCCCACGCCCACGTCTGCATCCACCCCCAGGCTCCCGTCCACCTCCACCTCCACCTCCACCTCTACCTCCACCTCCACGCCCTCGCCCGCACATGGCTTCCCCGGTGGGCCGCTCGTGCTCGGGGTGCGGCACCACGGGCCCGGGTCCGCGCGCGGGGTGAGGGCGGCGCTTGAGGCGGCGCGGCCCGCCGTGGTGCTCGTCGAAGGTCCCGCCGAGGCCGACGCCCTCGTGGCGCTCGCCGGGGACCCCGACATGCGGCCGCCGGTCGCGCTGCTCGCCCACGCCGTGGACGACCCCGGGCGGGCTTCGTTCTGGCCGATGGCCGCGTTCTCGCCCGAGTGGGTCGCGATCCGCTGGGCCCTCGACCGTGGCGCCGCCGTCCGGTTCATCGACCTGCCCGCCACGCACACCCTCGCGGCCTCCGACCCCACCTGGGACGACGGGGAGGACGAGGTCTCCGGCGGCGGGCTGCGGATCGACCCGGTCGCCGAACTCGCCCGGGCCGGGGGGTACGAGGACGCCGAGCGCTGGTGGGAGGACGTCGTCGAACTGCGCGGCGACGGCGACCCGACCGCCCCCTTCGAGGCCCTCGCCGAGGCCATGGGCGCGCTCCGGGAGGCCTACGGGCACGGCGGCCACCCCCGGGACCTCGTCCGCGAGGCCCATATGCGGATCCAGCTGCGTGCCGCCCGCAAGGAGTTCGGCGACGACGCCGTCGCCGTCGTCTGCGGCGCCTGGCACGTCCCCGCCCTCACCCGGAGGACCACCGTCGCCGCCGACCGGGCCCTGCTGAAGGGCCTGCCCAAGGTGAAGACCGAGATGACCTGGGTCCCGTGGACCCACCGCAGGCTCGCCCGCCGCTCGGGGTACGGCGCCGGGATCGACGCGCCCGGCTGGTACGCGCACCTCTTCGCCGCCCCCGACCGGCCCGTCGAGCGCTGGATGACCAGGGTCGCCGGACTCCTCAGGGCCGAGGACCACCTGGTCTCCTCCGCCCATGTCATCGAGGCCGTCCGGCTCGCCGAGACCCTCGCCGCTCTGCGCGGGCGCCCGCTACCCGGCCTCGACGAGACGACCGACGCCGTCCGCGCCGTCCTCTGCGAGGGCTCCGACGTGCCGCTCGACCTCGTCCGGGACCGCCTCGTCGTCGGCGACGTCCTCGGCGAGGTCCCGGCCGGCGCCCCCGCGGTGCCCCTGCAGCGCGATCTGGCCCGCCGTCAGCGCACCCTGCGTCTCAAGCCCGAGGCCGGCGAGCGTGACCTCGAACTCGACCTCCGCAAGGACATGGACGGGGAGCGCAGCCGGCTGCTGCACCGGCTGCGGCTCCTCGGCGTCGGCTGGGGCGAACGGGCCACCGGCCGCTCCGGCACCGGCACCTTCCGGGAGACCTGGCGGCTGCGCTGGGAGCCCGAGCTGCATGTCCAGGTCGCCGAGGCCGGCGTCTGGGGCACCACCGTCGAGGCCGCCGCCACCGCCCGGGCCAGGTCGCGGGCCCTGGGGGCGACGGCCCTCGCCGACATCACCGCCCTCGCGGAGCAGTGCCTCCTCGCCGGGCTCGCCGACGCGCTGCCCGTCGTCATGCGGGCGCTCGCCGACCGGGCCGCGCTCGACACCGACGTCGCCCATCTCGCCCAGGCCCTCCCGGCCCTCGCCCGCTCCCTGCGCTACGGCGACGTCCGGGGCACGGAGACGGCGGCCCTCGCCGAGGTCGCCGCCGGCCTCGCCGAACGGATCTGTGTCGGTCTCCCGCCCGCCTGCGCCGGACTCGACGCCGACGCGGCCGCCGCCATGCGCGAGCGGATCGACGAGGTCCACCAGGCCCTCGGACTGCTGCCGGGAGCCGCCGAGCTGACCGAACGCTGGGCCGGCGTCCTGCGCCGGCTCGCCGACCGCGACCGGATCCCGGGCATCCTCAGGGGCCGGGCCGCCCGGCTCCTCCTGGACGAGGGCCGGATCGCCGACGACGCGGCCGCCCTCCTCATGAGCCGCGCCCTCTCGCCCGGCACCCCGCCGCCCGACGCCGCCGCCTGGATCGACGGCTTCGTCGGCGGGGCCTCCGGCGGCGGACTGCTCCTCGTCCACGACGAGCGGCTCCTCGGCCTGGTCGACGACTGGCTGACGGGCGTCCCGGCCGAGGCGTTCACCGATGTCCTGCCGCTGCTGCGGCGCACCTTCTCCGGATACGAGCCGGGCGTACGCCGCACCCTCGGCGAGCTGGTCGCCCGGGGCCCGAAGGCCGGCGGCTCCGGGCACTCGGCCCCCGGAGTCCCCGGCTTCGCCCCCACGCTCGACCGGGAACGGGCGGATGCCGTGCTGCCCCTCCTCCACCTCGTCCTCGGCACGGAGGCCCTCGCATGAGCACCGGCACGACCACCGGTACGACCACCGGTACGACCACCGGTACGACCACCGGCACGACCACCGGTACGACCACCGGTACGACCACCGGTACGACCACCGGCACGACCACCGGTACGACCACCGGTACGACCACCGGTACGACCACCGGCACGACGACCGGCACGACGACCGGCATGAGCCCCGGCACGACCACCGACGTGAGCCCAGCTGCAGCGGCAGCGGCAGAGGCAGCGACGGGCGACGAGCGGCTGCGCCGCTGGCGGCTCGTCCTCGGCGGCGGCGAGGCCGACGGCACCGGCCGCGCCCTCGCCGGCACCGACGCCGCCATGGACGGAGCCCTCACCGCGCTCTACGGCCGCAAGAGCCAGGGCGGCGACCGCACCGGGCGGGACCGCTCGGCCGGACTCGGGGCCTCGGCACCCTCCGTCGCCCGCTGGCTCGGCGACATCCGTACGTACTTCCCCAGCTCCGTCGTCCAGGTCATGCAGCGCGACGCGATCGACCGCCTCGGCCTCGCCACCCTGCTCCTGGAGCCGGAGATGCTGGAGGCCGTCGAGGCGGACGTCCACCTCGTCGGCACCCTGCTCTCCCTCCACAAGGTCATGCCCGAGACGACCAGGGAGACCGCGCGGGCCGTCGTGCGCAAGGTCGTCGACGACCTGGAGAAGCGTCTCGCCACCCGCACCCGAGCGACCCTCACCGGCGCCCTCGACCGCTCCGCCCGGATCAGCCGCCCCCGCCACCGGGACATCGACTGGGACCGGACGATCCGCGCCAACCTCAAGAACTACCTGCCCGAGTACCGCACGGTCGTCCCCGAGCGGCTGGTCGGCCACGGGCGTGCCTCCCAGGCGATACGGAAGGAGGTCGTGCTCTGCATCGACCAGTCCGGCTCCATGGCCGCCTCCGTCGTCTACGCCTCCGTGTTCGGCGCCGTGCTCGCCTCCATGCGGTCGATCGCCACCCGGCTGGTCGTCTTCGACACCGCCGTGGTGGACCTGACCGACCGGCTCGACGATCCCGTCGACGTCCTCTTCGGCACCCAGCTCGGCGGCGGTACCGACATCAACCGCGCCCTCGCCCACTGCCAGTCGAAGATCACCCGCCCCGCCGACACCGTCGTCGTCCTCATCAGTGACCTGTACGAGGGGGGCATCCGTGACGAGATGCTGAAGCGGGTCGCGGCGATGAAGGCCTCCGGCGTCCAGTTCGTCGCGCTGCTCGCCCTCTCCGACGAGGGCGCCCCGGCGTACGACCGGGATCACGCGGCGGCGCTCGCCGCGCTCGGCGCCCCGGCCTTCGCCTGCACCCCCGACCTGTTCCCGGAGGTCATGGCCGCCGCCCTGGAGAAGCGCCCCCTGCCGATACCCACGGCCTGACCGGCCCCCACCCGACCGGCCCCACCCCACCGGCACTCACAGGTGCGGAATCAGTCGTCCCCGAACCACCCGGCAGGTGCGGAATCCGTCGTCGCGGGACCACCCGCACGGGTGTCCGGACCCGACTGAGTCCCATATCACACACGCTTCCGAACGCCCCTCACCTGCGCTCCCGGCGCGTCGTGAGGGGCGGGGAGGCCAAGCGCCGCCTACTGTGAACGCCGCACGTCGCCATCCCGTACCCCCTACGGACGGCCCCTCGGCCCCTACGGTCTGTGACCCGTATCACCGCTCTGTTGTGATCTGCGATTTAGGGACCTACGTCCCTCGGGGATAACCTGCGAGACGGACATGCCGCGTCCACGGTCACCGTGTACGCCTCCCTTGTGACAGCGCAGTCACGTTGCCCTTCGCGGCACGCCCACGCAGACAACGAACCGCGATCTTCAGAAAAGGGACGGACGCGCGTGGACCTGTTCGAGTACCAGGCGAGGGACCTCTTCGCCAAGCACGGAGTACCGGTGCTGGCCGGTGAAGTCATCGACACGCCTGAGGCCGCGCGCGCCGCGACCGAGCGCCTCGGCGGCAAGTCCGTCGTCAAGGCCCAGGTGAAGGTCGGTGGCCGCGGCAAGGCCGGCGGCGTCAAGCTGGCCGGCGACGCGGACGAGGCCGTCGCCCGCGCGACGGACATCCTCGGGATGGACATCAAGGGCCACACGGTCCACAAGGTGATGATCGCCGAGCTGTCCCCGGAGATCGAGGCGGAGTACTACGTCTCGTACCTCCTCGACCGCACCAACCGCACCTTCCTGGCCATGGCCTCGGTGCAGGGCGGCATGGACATCGAGGAGGTCGCGGAGAAGACCCCCGAGGCCCTCGCGAAGGTCCCGGTCAACGCCGTCGACGGCGTGGACATCGTCAAGGCCCGCGAGATCGTGGCCCAGGCGAAGTTCCCGGCCGACGTGGCCGAGGGTGTCGCCGAGGCCATGGTGACCCTGTGGGACACCTTCGTCGCCGAGGACGCGCTCCTCGTCGAGGTCAACCCGCTGGTGAAGACCAAGGACGGCCGCATCCTGGCCCTGGACGGCAAGGTGTCTCTCGACGAGAACGCCGACTTCCGTCAGCCCGAGCACGAGGCGCTCGAGGACAAGGCCGCAGCCAACCCGCTCGAGGCTGCCGCCAAGGCCAAGAACCTCAACTACGTCAAGCTCGACGGCGAGGTCGGCATCATCGGTAACGGTGCCGGTCTGGTCATGTCGACCCTGGACGTCGTCGCGTACGCCGGTGAGAACCACGGCGGCGTGAAGCCGGCCAACTTCCTCGACATCGGTGGCGGCGCCTCCGCCGAGGTCATGGCGAACGGCCTGGAGATCATCCTGGGCGACCCGGACGTCAAGTCCGTGTTCGTCAACGTCTTCGGTGGCATCACCGCCTGTGACGAGGTCGCCAACGGCATCGTCCAGGCCCTGGAGCTTCTCGCCTCCAAGGGCGAAGAGGTCACCAAGCCGCTGGTCGTGCGCCTCGACGGCAACAACGCGGAGCTGGGTCGCAAGATCCTGTCGGACGCGAACCACCCGCTCGTGCAGCGTGTGGACACCATGGACGGCGCGGCCGACAAGGCCGCCGAGCTCGCGGCTGCGAAGTAAGGGACGAGGTCAGAACACCATGGCTATCTTCCTGACCAAGGACAGCAAGGTCATCGTCCAGGGCATGACCGGTGCCACGGGCATGAAGCACACCAAGCTCATGCTGGCCGACGGCACCAACATCGTCGGTGGCGTGAACCCGCGCAAGGCCGGCACGTCCGTCGACTTCGACGGCACCGAGGTCCCGGTCTTCGGCTCCGTCGCCGAGGCGATGAAGGAGACCGGCGCCAACGTCTCGGTCCTCTTCGTCCCGCCGGCCTTCGCGAAGGCCGCCGTGGTCGAGGCGATCGACGCCGAGATCCCGCTGGCCGTCGTCATCACCGAGGGCATCGCCGTCCACGACTCCGCCGCCTTCTGGGCGTACGCGCAGTCGAAGGGCAACAAGACCCGCATCATCGGCCCGAACTGCCCCGGTCTCATCACCCCGGGCCAGTCCAACGCCGGCATCATCCCGGGCGACATCACGAAGCCGGGCCGCATCGGCCTGGTCTCGAAGTCCGGCACGCTGACGTACCAGATGATGTACGAGCTCCGTGACATCGGCTTCTCGTCCGCCGTCGGCATCGGTGGCGACCCGGTCATCGGCACCACGCACATCGACGCCCTCGCGGCGTTCGAGGCGGACCCCGACACCGACCTGATCGTCATGATCGGTGAGATCGGCGGCGACGCCGAGGAGCGTGCGGCCGACTTCATCAAGGCCAACGTCACCAAGCCGGTCGTCGGCTACGTCGCGGGCTTCACCGCGCCCGAGGGCAAGACCATGGGCCACGCCGGCGCCATCGTCTCCGGCTCCTCCGGCACCGCCCAGGCGAAGAAGGAGGCCCTTGAGGCCGCCGGCGTCAAGGTCGGCAAGACGCCGACCGAGACGGCCAAGCTGGCGCGCGCCATCCTCGCGGGCTGAACCAGCAAGTAGCCGGCTGCACGTAGCCGGCTGTACGAGAGGGCCCCGCCCCCGCCCGGTCACCCGGGCGAGGGCGGGGCCCTCTCGCGTACGGCGGCGGTTACTCGGCGGCCGGGGTCAGCCGCTCCGGGCCCGGGTTCGGTTCCGAGCGCAGTATGTCGCGGAGCTCCAGGTCCTCGAGGCGGAGCTTCTGCGGGCCGCCGCGCACCGGGACGCCGTTGACGGTCTCGCCGGGGACGTTCACCGGGATGTAGCGGGTCGGCGCGGTCGCCGCCGTGAAGCCGGTGACACCGATGAGGACCGCCGTCACGCCCAGCACCGCGCGCGTCCAGGTCCGCGTCCGGCGTTCGCTGCCCGTCCGGACGGCACGGGCCGCCGGGAGGGTCGCCGTCGGAGCCTCCGTGACCAGCGCGCTGAGGCGGCGGTGCAGGGCCTCCGGTTCGGCGAGCTCGGGGACCCGCTTCCCGAGGACCGTACGGGCGTGCAGCAGCCGGTTGGCGGCCGCGGGGGTGCTCGCCTCGGTCTCGGCGGCCGTCTCCGGCAGGTCGAGGCCGAGCCCGTCGTAGAGCAGGACGGTACGGCGGTACGGCGGCGGCAGTTCGAGGAGCGCGGTGAGCAGCGCCCGCCGGCTCGCCTCGGTCGGCGGGGAGTCGGGGTGCTTGTGGGTACGGCGCAGCCGGTGCCAGGGGGAGAGGGCGTACTCGTACGCCGTCGCCCGCACCCAGCCCACCGGGTCCGCGTCGACGGCGACGTCGGGCCAGTGTTCCCAGGCGTGGTGGAAGGCGTACTCGACGGCCTCGCGGGAGAGCCGCCGCCGGCCGGTCAGCAGATACGTCTGGTGGACGAGTCCGGGCGCCGCGTGCGCGTACAGCGCGTCGAAGGCCTCCTCCGGGGTGAGCCCGGGCACGGCGGGGGGCTGCGCGGGCTCCGCCTCCGCGACCCACGGGGCCTCCGCCACCACCGGTTTCAGACGTTCCTGCGGCTTCGGGGCGCCTTTGCGGGCCGGCCCGGCGGCGATGACCGGGGACGGGGAGGGGGCCTTCGGGGGCTTGGCGGCCCGCTTGGCCGCGGCCTTGGGCCGGACGTTCGCCGCGGGAGCCGGCGCCTGCGCCCGTACGGGTGACTGCGGCTCCGGCTGTGGCTGTGCGGGCTCCTCGGTTCCGGGCGGTGTGGACCAGGTCGGCATCTCCGACGAGGCCGACGGAGATGACGAGGCCGACGGAGCCGACGAGGAGGTCGGCGCGTCGCCCGGCTCGTGCGAGCCGAGCAGCTTCGCGTACGCCTCGCGCTTGCGGCCCCGTGGGGTCGAGCGCCCGGTCTCCCATGACCTGACCGTGGCCTTCGTGACGCCCATGGCCTCGGCGACCTGCTCCTCGCTCAGGGCGAGGGCCTCACGCAACCTGCGCCGCTCCTTCGGGGTCGGCAGGGTGGCGGAGGATGCGGAATCCGCGGTGCTCCGGCTCATCGGCGTCGACCTCCCGCAGAGCTGCTCTGGGCGGAAAAGTACATAAACGTATATTGAGCGACACAACGGAGGTTTGCCTGTTACGCGGCAAAAGCGCGTGTCGTTGGCAGCATGACCCCGTGACCCATGTGACCGAGCACCCCCTGGTCCAGGGCGGCCGTTCCGCCGCGCTCGCCACCGCCTGCGTCCGGGGCGGGGTCGCCGCCGGACTCGGCCTCGGCGCCCTCGCGGTCCTGGTGACCGCCGCCTGGATCAGCTCCCCGTACCCCGACAGCGGCCCCGGTGGCGCCCTTCACCTGGCCGCCGGGCTCTGGCTGCTCGCCCACGGCGTGGACCTCGTCCGTACGGACACCCTGTCCGGCCTGCCCGCGCCCCTCGGCATCGTGCCGATGCTCCTGGTCGTCCTGCCCGTCTGGCTCGTCCACCGGGCCGCCCGGGACACCCTCGACGCGAACGACGGAGGCGACCGGCCGCGCCCCTCCGCGAGCGGCGCGGTCGCCGCCGTGGCCGGGGGATATCTCCTGGTCGCGGCCGTGGTCGTGGTCTACAGCGAGAGCGGCCCGCTGCCCGCCGACCTCATCACCGCCGGCTTCTGGCTGCCCGCCGTCGTGGTGGGCGCGGCGGGGATGGGCGTCTGGACGGCGCTCGGCCGCCCGCTGCCCCGGCAACGCCAGGCGGCCGCCGCCCTGCGCGCGACGGGGCTCGGGCTCGTGACGCTGCTCGGTGGCGGCGCGGTCGTCGCGGCGGTCTCGCTGGCCTGGCACGCGCGCGAGGCGCAGAGCGTGTACGCCGGTCTCGCGGGGGAGTGGTCGGGGCGGGTGGCGGTGCTGTTGCTGGTGCTCGCGCTGCTGCCGAACATGGCCGTCTGGGGAGCCGCGTACGGGCTCGGGCCGGGCTTCACCCTCGGTACGGGCGCGCTCGCGACCCCGCTGGGCCTCGTCGGCGACCCGGCCGCGCCGCCCTTCCCGCTGCTCGCCGCGCTGCCCGCCGACGGGCGGGGCACCTGGATCCACTGGACGGCCGCCGCGGTCCCGCTGGCCGCCGCCGTGCTCCAGGGCGGCCGGCTGGGCCGTTCGGCGCGGACCTGGACGGGCCGGGACACGGCGCTCACGGCGCTGGGCGCGGCCTGGGGCTGCGGGGCGGCGGTCGCCGTTCTCTCGGCCGCGGCGGGCGGCCCTCTCGGCTCGGGCCGGCTGTCCGCGTTCGGCCCGGTGTGGTGGCAGACGGGCACGGCGACGGTCCTGTGGGGCGCGTGCGTCGGCGTGCCGGTGGCCTTGGGGGTACGGGCCTGGGGCCGGCGCGTCCCGCGCCCGAAGCCCCTGCCGGTGCCGGAAGCGGCTTCCGTGGCCGGACCGGTGGCCGGGGCCGCGAAGTGGGCCGCCTCGGGCCTCGTACCCGTGCCCGGCCCCGTACCCCCGTCCACCCCGGACCCGGAGACGCCCGAAGAGGCGCAACCGGACACCGCCCTGACGGCCCCGGCGGGGCCGGAGTCCGGGCCGGACTCCGGCCCGGACGTCGACCCGTACAGCGCCCCCTACGGTGACCCGTACGGCGACGCCGCCTTCGAGCCCTACGACTACCTCCCGGCGGCCTGGGAACCCGCCTCGCCGCCGCCCCCGGAAAGGCTCTAGCGGGTGTCTTGCCTGATCAGCCCGGGCTGATCAGGCAAGACACCCCCTGGTTCTGCTCGCTACTCCCGGACCCCGAAGCCCGCGCGCAGCGGCTTCGGCAGGAGATCGTTGCAGGCCAGCTGGCCCGCGTGGGTGAGGGCGTCGTCGCGGCACTCGTAGAAGTCGCTGTAGACGAGCTGCATGGTGAAGCCCACCGCGACGATCATCAGGGCCACGCTCGCCGCGACCAGACCGCTGATCGCGGCCGTCCGCATCGAGCGGAGCGGGGCCGCAGTGGCGCCCTGACCCGACGGCCGGGCCGCCGGCTGTCCCGAGGGCTGAGACGCCGACGCGGGCGTCGACTGTGATGTCGGCGACAGCTCCTCCGCCGGCTTCGGCTTGGCGCGCAGCGAGCTGATCGCCCAGTAGAGGCCCAGCGCGCCGAGCAGCAGTGCCAGCTCCGGGATCTCGAAGATGGCGAAGAAGAAGGCCCACATGCCGGAGAGGATCGCGTACCGCGCGCGGCGCTGTGCCGGGTCCGTCGGGTCCCAGCGGAGCCCCCGTCCACCGGAGCCCTGGCCGGGTCCGCCCTTCCCGGGGTCGCCCTCCGGTTCTCCCTGGCCGCCTCCCTGGCGCTCGGGTCCACGGCCGAAGCCGTCGTTCGACGGGCCCGGCTGGCGCGGGCTCCAGCGGCCGTCGGAGGCCCCGGATTCCCCGGACGATTCGTCGTCCGAGCCCTCCGGTCGCCGTGGCTGCCACGGCTGATCCGGCCGGCCCTCGGGCGGCGGCGCGAACGGGTTGTTGTCGTCCGTGGACTGGCGTTCCGGCATCTGCTGAACGTCTTCCCTCTGTCGTCGCGACCACGGCCGCACCCGTGGTCTCCGCTGCTGTCTCGTCTACTGCTGCGTGCTTCTGCGTACTGCCGCGTGTGCGCCTGTGTGCCGCGTCCGCGTGCTGCTGTGTGCTGCGCGTCCGTTACGCCGTCCGTGTCCTCGACCGGTGCTGGTCGGGTGCGCGTCCGGCCTCGGACCCTGACGCTACCGCTCTGCTCCGCCCCCGTCCCGTGGGGGCCGTCCGGTGTGCCGGTATCGTTGCTGACGGTCGAGCCATTCGTAGGGTTCCCCGTATCGAGCGGCACGATTCGTTCGTACGACCGTACAAACACCACGGAAAGAGTGACCCAGTGGCTGCCGCCCGCCTCGTCGTCCTGGTCTCCGGTTCCGGTACCAATCTGCAGGCCCTCCTCGACGGCATCGCCGCGGACCCCGAGGGCTACGGCGCGGAGATCGTCGCCGTCGGCGCCGACCGCGACGGCATCGCCGGCCTGGAGCGCGCCGAGCGCGCCGGCCTGCCGACCTTCGTGTGCCGGGTCAAGGACCACGCCACCCGCGAGGAGTGGGACCGCGCACTCACCGAGGCCACCGCCGCGTACGAGCCGGATCTCGTCGTCTCGGCCGGCTTCATGAAGATCGTCGGCAAGGAGTTCCTCGCCCGCTTCGGCGGCCGGGTCGTCAACACCCACCCGGCTCTGCTGCCCAGTTTTCCCGGTGCCCACGGGGTGCGTGACGCCCTCGCCTACGGCGCGAAGGTCACCGGGTGCACCGTCCACTTCGTCGACGACGGTGTCGACACCGGCCCGATCATCGCCCAGGGCGTGGTCGAGGTACGGGACGAGGACGATGAAGCCGCTCTCCACGAGCGCATCAAGGAAGTCGAGCGCTCGCTGCTCGTCGACGTCGTGGGGCGCCTCGCCCGGCACGGCTATCGCATTGAGGGACGAAAGGTTCATGTCGGTGAACACGGACACGGTTAAGCCCATCCGCCGCGCGCTGGTCAGCGTCTACGACAAGACGGGGCTCGAAGAGCTGGCCCGCGGTCTGCACGAGGCCGGTGTCGAGCTCGTCTCCACCGGCTCCACGGCCGGGAAGATCGCCGCCGCCGGTGTGCCGGTCACCAAGGTCGAGGAGCTGACCGGCTTCCCCGAGTGCCTGGACGGCCGCGTCAAGACCCTCCACCCGCGCGTGCACGCCGGCATCCTCGCCGACCTGCGCCTGGAGTCGCACCGCGAGCAGCTCGCCGAGCTCGGCGTGGAGCCCTTCGACCTGGTCGTCGTGAACCTCTACCCGTTCCGCGAGACGGTCGCCTCCGGCGCCACCCCGGACGAGTGCGTCGAGCAGATCGACATCGGCGGCCCGTCCATGGTCCGCGCCGCGGCCAAGAACCACCCGTCCGTGGCGATCGTCACCAGCCCCGAGCGGTACGCCGACGTGCTCGCGGCCGTCCAGGCCGGCGGCTTCGACCTGACCGCCCGCAAGCGGCTCGCCGGCGAGGCCTTCCAGCACACCGCCGCGTACGACGTGGCCGTGGCGTCCTGGTTCGCCGACGACTACGCCGCCGCCGACGACAGCGGTTTCCCGGACTTCCTGGGCGCCACGTACGAGCGGAACAACGTCCTGCGCTACGGCGAGAACCCGCACCAGGGCGCCGCGCTCTACGTCGACGGCACGGGCGGCCTCGCCGAGGCCGAGCAGCTGCACGGCAAGGAGATGTCGTACAACAACTACACGGACACCGACGCCGCGCGCCGGGCCGCGTACGACCACACCGAGCCCTGCGTCGCGATCATCAAGCACGCCAACCCGTGCGGCATCGCGATCGGCGCCGACGTCGCCGAGGCCCACCGCAAGGCGCACGCCTGCGACACGGCGTCCGCGTTCGGCGGCGTCATCGCCGTCAACCGCCCGGTCTCCGTCGCGATGGCCGAGCAGGTCGCTGAGGTCTTCACCGAGGTCGTCGTCGCCCCGGGGTACGAGGACGGCGCGGTCGAGATCCTCACCAAGAAGAAGAACATCCGCCTTCTGCGCGTCGAGGGCGCCCCGGCCAACCCGGTCGAGGTCAAGCCGATCGACGGCGGCGCGCTGCTCCAGGTCACCGACCGTCTCCAGGCCGAGGGCGACGACCCGGCGAACTGGACCCTGGCGACGGGCGAGGCCCTGTCGGCGGAGGAGCTCGCCGAGCTCGCCTTCGCCTGGAAGGCCTGCCGCGCGGTCAAGTCCAACGCGATCCTGCTCGCCAAGGACGGCGCCTCGGTCGGCGTCGGCATGGGCCAGGTCAACCGCGTCGACTCCGCGAAGCTCGCGGTCGAGCGGGCGGGCGAGGAGCGGGCGCGCGGCTCCTACGCCGCCTCGGACGCGTTCTTCCCCTTCCCCGACGGCCTGGAGATCCTCACGGCGGCCGGCGTGAAGGCGGTCGTGCAGCCTGGCGGCTCGATGCGTGACGAGCTGGTCATCGAGGCGGCGAAGAAGGCCGGCGTGACGATGTACCTCACGGGGACGCGCCACTTCTTCCACTGAGCGGTGTGAACGACGGGCGGCCCGCCGGTACCTCCCAGGTACCGGCGGGCCGCCCGCGGTCAGTGCATGAAGTTGCCGTTGCAGTCCCCGCTGTTCACCCACTTGTGGGACCGGATGCTGTTGTTCATGCCGTAGCCGTTGGTGAACTTGTTGCGGGACAGGTCGTCGACGAAGAACTCGCCCGCATCGAGGCAGTTGTAGCCGGCGTGGTCGCGGCCGTAGTCCTGCCAGTAGTAGAACTTCACGACGTCGAGGTTGCCCTCCGTGCCCGCGTTCATGACGGACGACGCCTTGTCCCAGGCGTTCGCGAAGTCCTCGCCCGCCGCGTTCGCGTTCCAGTCGGCGTCGTTGCCCGCGGTCTTGCCCAACTGCCCGTAGCAGAACGCCTCGTCGAAGGCGTACACCCTGCCGTCGCGGCCCGGCCAGACGGTGTTGCAGTGATTGGCCGTGGTGCCCGCGCCGGACGCCTGGGCCGTGCCGGCCGGGGCGACGAGACCGGCGACGGCCAGCCCGAGCGCGGTGATGGACATGCCTGACTTACGCATGGTTCGCTCCTGTGTGTCTGCCTCGTCCGAGGCGTGCTGATCCACGGGCACAGCGCCGTGGACGTATGCGAGGCGGGTCGGATCAGACCCGCGGGCCGGTGACCTCGGCCGCGCGCGCGAACGCGTCGCGCTGGAGGCGCCGGTGGGTGCCGATGAGCTCGGTGTACCGGTCGGGCAGGGTGCCGACGTAGTACGCCTGACGTTCCCGCGCGATCGTGGCGAACGAGGTCTCGTGGGCGCACCGGGCCTCGGCCACGGCGACCCGGGTCTCGACCTCGAACGCCTCTCCGGGCGAGCGGCCGGAGGCGTTCCCCGCCACCGCGTCCTGCGCGGCGGGTGGATCGGGGTAGACGTGCCCGGCCCGGGTCATGCAGCGCGACCAGGCCGCGAGGGCCTCGGTGAACGTCCTGTCACGGGTGATCCGGGGGACGTACAGCGGTTGGAGGTTGGTGACGGCCTTGTCGGCGCGGAACCAGGCGACCGGGTCCCCGTACAGCTTCTCCCCGGCCTCCGCCGAGCAGCCGCCCCAACGCTTGTGGACACTCCCCTTCCCGGCCCCGGTCGGGATCTCCGTGGTGAGGATCGTGGCCCCGAGCCCGCCGTCGAGCGCCTCGTCATAGGCCTTCCGGCGCGGCGCGGAAAGCCCCGCACGATAGGTGCCGTTCGGGTTCGCCCGGCGAGCCCGGTCCTCCTTGTCGCGGATGCGGCTGCCGTAGCCGTGCTCGCGGGCCCAGTCGACGTCGTCGTTGACGTAGTCGAGCGGGCGGCTCTCCTCCAGACTCAGCCGCGGACCCGTCCAGTAGGAGAAGCCCGCCCGGTTCATGCACTGCTTGATCAGCACTTCGGTGGCGTCCGAGATCCGCAGCCGTTCGGCCTGGGTCAGCTCACGAGGCGGTGGGGCGGACGCCCGGCCGGAGTCCTGGGCGCAGCCGGTCGTGGCGGCTGCCACGACCGCCACGACCGTGCACACGTGAACGATCACGCGCTTCATCCCGATGCCCCCTGACATGACCCGTGTCGCCCCTTCGGCGACGCAGTCACACCATGGCCCCGGGCCCGGGGGCGGAGGTACCTCGTACCTCCGAGGGCTGTCCGGTCAGCGCGCCGCCGCGCACTCACCGCCCCAGGTCACGGCCTTGATCGTGCGGCCGCCGGCGGCGAAGTCGCCGCGGCCCTCCCACCAGCCGTGGTGGAGGCATGACGTGCCGCCCTCCTTGAAGGAGACGTACGCGTGGTCGGCGCCGGCCTCCGGGTTGCCGTTGTTGAAGAAGGACCCGCGCAGGCCGCAGGTGCTCGCCGGCACGTTTCCGTCGGTCTTGCAGACCGCACCCCTGCCGCCCGTCTGCGCGTAGAAGCAGACGAAGCCGTTGGGGCAGTTCCACGGCTGGTACGGGGCCGTCTGCGGCGTGGCGCAGTTGCCGCTCGTGACGCTCGCCCACTGGCGCCCGGCCCCGCTGTACTCGACTCCGCCGAAGTGGACCGGCCTGCGGTGGCTCTCGTCCGTGAACGTCCCGGACGCCAGGTAGCGCTGCTCGTAGTGGAGGTGGGCCCAGTCGCCGGCCGCGCCGGACTTTCCGACCCGCCCGATCTGGGTGGCGCCGGTCACCTGGCGGCCCACCTTCACGTACGCGTCCGGGGCTTCCTGGAGGTGGTAGTAGGCGGTGAACCAGCCGTTGCCGTGGTTGATCTGGATGGTGTTGCCCGAGCCGTCGTTCCAGTAGACGGCCGAGACCGTGCCGGGGGCGGAGGCGTAGACGGGCAGGCCGTCGGAGCCGGGGTTCCCCTCCTTGACGATGTCGAGCGCCGGGTCGTGACCCCAGGTGTCGAGCTGCCACGTCGTGCCGCAGGCGAACGGCAGATGGAAGTCGGGCTTGCCGGCGGACGGTGCGGCGGCGGGGGCTCCGGCGGTGGCGGCGTTCGCGGCTCCGACCGTGGTGGCGCCGAGCCCCAGGACGAGGGCCAGGGCCGTCAGGAGAGCCAGGAGTGCGCTGCGGGGTGGTGTGGACGACACGTTCGTGTTCCCTTCTCGCGATCACGTTGCTCCACGGTCCCGAGATCCGGCGCCCGGCCCGTACTCGGACATCCGAGGGTCGCCGCCCGGGCAGTCGCCTCGGCCGCTCCTCAGCAGTCCGTGGCCCAGATGTGCGAGGCGATCGGGCGGTCGAGGGCGAGGTCGCGGCGCGCCCCCTTCGGTACGCAGCCGAGGTCGTCCCGGTAGTTCTTCGCCGCGAAGTACGCGACGTGGACGTAGCCCTTCGGGTCGGCGGCGCCGTTGTTGAACACCGAGCGCGGCGCCTTCTTCCGTGCCCACGCGCAGCCCGCGTCCCCGTCGGACCATTCGTCGTCGTCGTTCTCCCAGTCGCACATCTCGCCCCTGCCGCCCGTCTCGGAGAAGAAGCAGACGTAGGTCGGCGCGCACCGCTCGTACCCGGCGGCGGTGTCCGTGCCGTCCGGGCGGTTCACCAGGGTGTTCAGGCCGAGGCCCGCCACAGTGAGGGCGGCGAGGGCGGCGGCGAGCAGCGGCCCGCGGCGTCCGCCGCGCCGGCGGCGGCGTGGCACCCGCCCTGCCGCGGCCTCCCGGACCCGGCCCAGCAGCGATGTGGCGTCATGGACCACCCGTTCCTCGTGCGTACGGCTCAGACAGTCCGTGACGACCTCCCGCCAGGGCGCCGGGAGGTCGGGGGAGAGCCGGAGGTCCTCCTCCCCGCGCGCGTACCGCACGGCCGCGTCCCGGCGGGCCGTCGGCGTGCCGCCCGGGAGGGGGAAGGAGCCCGTCAGGACGAGGTGGGTCAGGACGCCGAAGGCCCAGACGTCGGCGCTGGGCCGGATCCGGGTGCCCCGGGTGCCGACCTCTGACCAGAGCAGCTCGGGCGGGGTGTAGTCGGGGGTGGCGAAGCCGGGGGAGTAGGCGTGCGTCCCTTCCAGTTCGCTCGCCGTGCTGAAGTCGCCGAGCCGGACGCCGCCGTCCTTCATCAGCAGGACGTTGCCGGGCTTGAGGTCGCCGTGCACCCAGCCCGCCGTGTGCAGTTGGTGCAGCCCCTCGCAGACCTGGAGGAGGAGCGCGGGGGCGGACGGCGGGGGCGCCGCGGTCTTCGAGAGCAGCGACTGGAGGGGGCGCTCCGCCTCCTCCAGTACGAGCACGGTGGCGCCGTCCAGCTCCGGGCGCTCCGGGTCGTCGACCGTCAGCGTCTCGTACAGGCGGATCAGCCGCGGTGACCGCAGCCGGCTCAGTAACTCCACCTCACGATCTGCCAGTTCGCGCAGATGGCGCAGTTGGCGCGGGGTGCGGGTGCCGGTGGGGAGGAACTTGAGAGCGGCCCGGGGCGGGAGGTCTTCGTCTCCGCTCGTGCGGCGTGCCGCGTAGACGCTGGCGAACGCCCCTGCCCCCAGCGGGCGTTCGACCGTCCAGGCGCCGACCTCGTAGCCGTCCGGCACGGTCAGCGGGAAGCCGGTCACCGTGACCGGGCCGGGGTCGCCGTCCGTGCCCGGGCCGCCGGATCCGCCGGATTCGTCGGCCCGGTCGAAGATGTCGCCGCCGGGGGCGTCAGTGCGACCAGGTCGTCCTCCCGTACGAGGTCGAAGCGGAGCGCGAGCGAGACCAGGGACTCCTTCTTGCCGTTGAGGCGGGGGCCCGCGTCCGCCGTGTCCGGGCCCGGCTTCAGGCGGAGTTTCACGGCCAGGTAGTCGATGTTCCACTGCACGGCGGCGCGGTTGGCGGCGGGCCACAGCGGGTGGAGCCGGTCCACGATCGTGTCCGCGGTCGGCAGCGGTGCGTGCGGTTCGCCGCGCAGCCGGGGCTCGCAGAGGGCGGTGAGCACGAGGAAGTACCGCTTCGAGCGGTCGAGCGGGAAGGCCAGCGCCGTCGGCTCGCCGTCCTCGGCGGCGTGCGCGCGCTCCACGTAGTCGTGGCGGGGTGCCCAGACGCAGAAGTCGACCAGGTCGCTGCCCGCGGGCAGCACGACCCGGGAGAACTCGAAGGGCACCGGGGCGTCGACCCGGCCCGGTGCGATCTTGATGTGCTCCCCGGCTCCCTCCGGGTTCTCGACGACGTACGTCGAGGCGGTGCTGAAGTTGCTCAGCGTCCAGTAGTTCCCGGTGGCCCCGATCTCCCCGGCGGTACGGGACACCCCGGGGTGCGGGATGTCCAGGTGGGGCCGGTCGCCGGCGGCGCGAGGGGTGGTGCGGCCGAAGTGGAGCCGTTCGCCGGGCGCCAGCCTGACCTGGTCTCCGGAGGCAGCGGTCGGTGTGGGCACCACGATGATGCTGTACATGACGCTTCCTTTCCCCGAGGTCTGCGCCGCCAGGCTAGGAAGAGCCGATAAACGAATGCAGAACGTCACCGAGGGTGTCCGGGGCGCCACAGGTGCCCGGCTGCGACTGATCCGCCGATCGGGTGGACTCTGGTCTAATGGGTTGCTCTTTTGTCGACCACTGGTAGTGGGGGCGTGGTGTTGGACGTACAGAACAGGTCCGCCGAGGAGGCCGTCACCGGCACTCCGGACGCCGCCGGCACCGAGTCGCCGGACGGCCTCTCGCCCGCCCCGCTCCGCCCGTACCTGATCCTCGCGGGCATCCTGTGCGGCCTGTACTTCCTCTACTCCTGGGTGCAGTACTCGCACTTCCGCACCCCGTCCTGGGACCTCGGGATCTTCGGGCAGTCGGTCAGGGCGTACGCCGAGTTCCGGGCCCCGATCGTCGACATCAAGGGCCCCGGCTTCCACATACTCGGCGACCACTTCAGCCCCGTCACCGCGCTGCTCGCGCCGCTGTACTGGGTCTGGTCCTCGCCGGTCTCCCTGCTCTTCGCCCAGGCCGCGCTCTTCGCCTCCGGCGCCGTCGTCGTCGGCCGCACCACCCAGCAGATCCTCGGCAGCCGGGCCGCCGGCATCGGACTCGCCCTCGCGTACGGGCTCTCCTGGGGGCTCCAGGAAGCCGTCAAGTCCGACTTCCACGAGATCGCCTTCGCCGTCCCGATGCTCGCCCTGACCTGCCGGGCCCTGCTCCTCGGCCGCTGGACCGCGGCCGCCGCCTGGGCCGTCCCGCTCGTCCTCGTCAAGGAGGACATGGGCCTCACCGTCTCGATGGTCGGCGTGGTCCTCTTCCTGAAGGGCCAGAAGCGGCTCGGCGCTGCCCTGGCCGGCTTCGGCGCGGCGGCCTTCGCGCTGACGGTCCTCGTCCTCATCCCGGCGGCGAGCCGGGTCGGCGAGTACGACTACTGGTCGAAGATCGAGAAGACCGGTCAGGGCGCCGAGACCTCCTTCGGGCAGGTCGTCGGCGACGCCCTCGCCTCGGGCGAGCGCTGGGAGATGGTGGTCTTCCTGCTCGCGATCACCGGCTTCCTCGCCCTGCGCTCCCCGCTGATCCTGCTCGTCCTGCCCACGCTCGGCTGGCGCTTCCTCTCCCAGGACCCGAACCACTGGGGCATGCACTGGCACTACAGCGCCATCCTCATGCCGGTGGTCTTCCTGGCCCTGGTGGACGGCGCCCGAGCCGTGCGCACCTCACCGCGCGCGTGGCTCGCCTCGTACGGGAAGGTCGTCGTCCCGGTCGCGACGGCGGTGGCGCTCGTCCTCGCCGCGAACCTGCCGCTGCGGGAGCTGATGAAGTCGGAGGCGTACCGGACGGACACCCGGGCCGAGCAGGCGCGGGCAGCGGTCGACGCGGTGCCGGAGGGCGTGAGCGTGGAGGCGGACGTCCCGCTCCTCGCCCACCTCACGGCGGACCACCGCGTCTACTGGGTGGGCACGTCGAAGGGCGCCACCCCGGACTACCTCGCCTTCGACCTGCGCGGCTGGTCGCAGCAGGTTTCGGACCCGGAGCAGCTGGCTTCGCAACTGCATCCTGAGGCGCGGTACGAGATCACCCACCGCTCGGACGGCTTCGCGGTCCTCAAGCGGGTCTGACACCCGACGGCCCGCGGACGACGCCGATCCGTACGCCGATCCGTACGCCGACTCGTGCGTCGATCCGTACGGCATCGACCCCCGTACGACCCCCGTACGACCCCCGTACGACGAGGAGGGCCCCCGTTCCAGGAACGGGGGCCCTCCTCGTCATGGGTGTGCCGTGCGCTCAGTAGCGCGGGCGGTTGAACCAGGCCGACGCCTGCGAGCCGATCATCGAGGCGAGGATGATGCCGCTGATGGCGAGGCTGATGACGCCGCCGAGGACACCGCTGGGCTCGCCCTGGGCGAAGTTGCTGAGCGAACCGATGATCATCAGCGAGGCGTAGATGATCGTGATGACGCGGATCGCGGTGCCGCCCTTGGAGAACCTGATCCCCAGGAAGATCGCCAGACCGGCGAAGGCCAGCAGGACGGCGACGATGGCGAAGCCCAGACCGGCGAGGCCGGTGGCGGCGTCCGAGTCGTCGACCGAGCTGGAGGCCGCGCCGATGGCGATGGCCGCGATGACGCCGATGAGGATCTGCAGGCCGCCGATGATGAAGAGCAGCACGCGCGCGGCGGTCATGAGTCCGGGCATCTTGGCCGGCCCCTGCGGGTAGCCACCGGGGCCGTACGGGGAGATCGGCGGAGCCGCGGGGTAGCCGTAGCCCTGCTGCGGCGGCACGCCCTGGGGGGCCTGCTGCGGGTAGCCGTAGCCGGGCTGCTGGCCCTGGCCCTGACCCTGCGGCTGGCCGTACGGGTTGTTCGGGTCACCGAAGCTCATCGCGGGTTTCCTCCGTGAAATTTCTCTTTGCGGGGACGACGCGGCCCGCGCGGAGGACTCTTCACGGTTGTGAGCGGATTCCCCCCGGCACTTTCCGCGGTACTTCGCCGATCATCGTGGTCGCAACGTCGACTTTTTGTCCAGTCGATACGCACCGGAGTTGTGCAAGTGCAACCTGTCGCTCCGCCTGGCCGGCCGCCCGGCGCGAGCGAATTGGAACAAGGCGGGGGTCATCCGGGAGGATGTCTCCATGAGCGCCCAGATTCTCGATGGCAAGGCCACCGCAGCCGCGATCAAGTCCGAACTGACCGTCCGCGTGGCGGCCCTCAAGGAGCAGGGCGTCACGCCCGGCCTGGGCACCGTCCTCGTCGGCGACGACCCGGCCAGCCAGAAGTACGTGGCGGGCAAGCACCGCGACTGCGCCCAGGTCGGCATCGCCTCCATCCAGCGTCACCTTCCGGCCACCGCCACGCAGGAGGAGATCGAGGCGGTCGTACGGGAGCTCAACGAGGACCCGACCTGCACCGGTTACATCGTCCAGCTCCCGCTGCCGAAGGGCATCGACGAGAACCGCATCCTGGAGTTGATGGACCCGGCCAAGGACGCCGACGGTCTGCACCCGACCAACCTCGGCCGCCTCGTCCTCAACGAGCCCGCCCCGCTGCCCTGCACGCCGAACGGCGTCATCACGCTGCTCCGCGCGCACGGCGTGGAGATCAACGGCGCGGAGGTCGTGGTCGTCGGGCGCGGTGTCACCATCGGCCGTCCGATGCCGCTCATCCTGACCCGCCGCTCCGAGAACGCGACCGTGACCCAGTGCCACACCGGCACCCGGGACCTGTCGGCGCACCTGCGCAACGCCGACATCATCGTGGCGGCGGCCGGCGTGCCGCACCTGATCAAGCCGGAGGACGTGAAGCCGGGCGCGGCCGTCCTCGACGTCGGCGTCTCGCGGAACGGCGAGGGCAAGATCCTCGGCGACGTGGACCCCGGTGTCGCCGAGGTGGCGGGCTGGATCTCCCCGAACCCGGGCGGCGTCGGCCCGATGACCCGCGCCCAGCTCCTCGTCAACGTCGTCGAGGCCGCCGAGCGCGCGGCCGCGGCGCTCTGACGTGACCCCCGGGACCCCGGGCACAGCCGGGAACCCGGACGGGGCGGCCGACGGCACGTCGCGGGACGCGGCCACGGACGCCACCTCGGCGGACGCCGCCTCGACGGGCGCTTCCTCGGCCCGTGGTGCCTCGGCCGGTGGCGACGCCGTGGCCGGTGACACCTCGGCCGGTGGCGACGCCGTGGCCGGTGGCGCCCCCTCCGGCTCCCGCGACTCCGCCTCCAGCGCCCCGGGGGCGAACGGTTGGAAGCGGCCGGCGCCCACCCTCACCACCGGCACCGCGCGGCCCGAGGGCGGCGGCCGGGCGGCCCCCGGCGACGCCTCGGCGCCCGCCCGTCAGTGGCCGCTGCTCACCGTGCTCGGCCTCGCCGGGATCGGTCTGCTCGTGGTGGGCACGGACGCCGTCCCGCAGTCCTTCCGGATCGGCACGATGCTGGTCGGTGCGGCGCTCCTCGTGGGGGCCGTGCTGCGCCGGGTGCTGCCCTCGGTGGGCATGCTCGCCGTCCGGTCCCGCTTCACGGACATGATCACGTACGGCGTCATGGGTGGCCTGATCGTGCTGCTCTCGCTCATGGTGCAGCCCGAGCCCTGGCTGAAGATCCCGTTCCTGGAGGACGTCCTCCATCTGACGGTCACCTGATCCGTTCGACGTTCACCTGACCCGTCCGACGGTCACCCCGACCCGGACGGACGGACGGACGGTACGTGGCGCGGCGCCCGCCCTCTCCCCCGTGGGAGGGCGGGCGCCGCTGCGATCAAGGGTCATGTACGTGCCAAGGCGGGTTCAAGGTCCGGCCGTGCGCTGTGGCACGGAAGTGACCATTCCGGTACCTCGGCTGCGCATCCGGGGCACGCATCGCCCCCGGACCTGCCATCCTTCGGGGAAGCAGGGGAGGCACGGCACGTACGGGACAAGGGGGACCGCCATGCCTGGCTGGAAGGCGCTGCCGGAGGAACTCGACCCGGACGTCCGCGCGTTCACGGAACGGCTCCGCCGCCTGATCGACCGCAGCGGCCTCGGCGTCACGGCCGTCGCCGAGCGCACCGGGCACGAACGGGCCGCGTGGGACGCCTATCTGAACGCACGTCAGCCCGCGCCCCGCAGTGCCGTCGTGGCACTCGCCGAGGTGACCGGAAGCGACCCGGCGGGCCTCGCGGCCGGCGGGGAGCGCGCCGAGCGCGCCTGGGCCCGCGCGGCCGCCCTTGCCGAGAGCCGGGGCGGTGGGAGCCGTCGGGGCGGTGAGGGTGAGCCCGAGGACGGTGACGGTGGCCGCACGGCCGACGTCGGTGACGATCGCGGCCCCGGTGACGATCGCGGCCCCCGTGGCGACGGTGGTCCCCTCGGCGACCGCGGTCCCGGTGACGACCGCACCATGGAGATCCGGCGCCTCGACCGGCCCCGCCCGGCGGCGGCCTCGGCCCCCGACTCCGCCGTGCCCCCGCCCCGTGACCCCGCTCCCGACTTCGCCGTGCCCGCCACGCGTACCCCCGCACCCGACTTCGCCGTGCCCGCCACGCGTACCCCCGCACCCGACTTCGCCGTGCCCGCCACGCGTACCCCCGACTCCCGCCGCCGCAGTGTCCTGCTCTACTCCGCCGGCGTCATCGGCGCCCTGCTCGTGGTCACCGCCGCCCTCCTCCTCGTCGATCTCGGGGGTTCCGACGGCGAGGGCGACCCGGTGGCCGCCCCTCCCACCACCACCGCCCCGCCCGCCACACCGCGCGCCAGCCTCCCCGCAGGGGTGAAGTGCGCGGGACCTGACTGCACGGGGCAGGACCCGGAGGCCATGGGGTGCGGCGGCCCCCTCGCCACCACCGTCGCCCGCGCCCTCGTGGGCGACGCGCAGATCGAGGTCCGCTACAGCGACACCTGCGGGGCCGCGTGGGCCCGGCTCACCGGGGGTGCGCCCCAGGACGCCGTGAGCGTCCACGTCGGGGCCGCCGTGCGACGCGCGACCGTCGCCCCCGGTACCGACACGGCGGCGGTGGAGACCGACGCGTACACGCCGATGGTCGCCGTCGACTCCGGCACGGCCGCCCGGGCCTGCGCACTGCTCGTGGACGGCGGCGAAGGCTGCACCGCGAGCCGGTGAACGCGTCCACCCGCACCCGGCGGCCGGAGTCGTACGGCCGAGCGACCCCGTCCGTGCGGCCGAGCGACCCCGTCCGTACGGCCGAACCACCCCGTCCGTACGGACGGGTGACCCATCCGTACGGACGGGTGGCCTCGGCCGCGCGGACGGGCGGCAGTGAGCCGGACCACAAGGGGGTGGGGATTCAGCGGGGCCCGGGTCGGATAGCCTGACCGCTGGATATCTCTTCATGTCGAGACACCGATCGATCAAGAGAGCTATCCCGCACCAGGGGCAGGGACCCCCACCGCCAGCTGTCTTACGGAGATCGCCATGACCCGCACTCCCGTGAATGTCACCGTGACCGGCGCGGCCGGCCAGATCGGCTACGCGCTGCTCTTCCGCATCGCCTCGGGCCACCTGCTCGGCGCGGACGTGCCGGTCAAGCTGCGCCTCCTCGAGATCCCGCAGGGCGTGAAGGCCGCCGAGGGCACCGCCATGGAGCTCGACGACTGCGCGTTCCCGCTGCTCAAGGGCATCGACATCTTCGACGACCCGAGCCAGGGCTTCGAGGGCGCCAACGTCGCGCTGCTCGTCGGTGCCCGCCCGCGTACCAAGGGCATGGAGCGCGGCGACCTGCTCGCCGCCAACGGCGGCATCTTCAAGCCGCAGGGCAAGGCCATCAACGACCACGCCGCGGACGACATCAAGGTCCTCGTCGTCGGCAACCCGGCCAACACCAACGCGCTGATCGCCCAGGCCGCCGCCCCGGACGTGCCGGCCGAGCGCTTCACCGCGATGACCCGTCTGGACCACAACCGCGCGCTCTCGCAGCTCGCCGCCAAGACCGGCGCCTCGGTCGAGGACATCAAGCGCCTCACCATCTGGGGCAACCACTCGGCGACCCAGTACCCGGACATCTTCCACGCGGAGATCGCCGGCAAGAACGCCGCCGAGGTCGTCGCCGACGAGGCGTGGCTGGCCGACACCTTCATCCCGACCGTCGCCAAGCGCGGCGCCGCGATCATCGAGGCCCGTGGCGCGTCCTCCGCCGCCTCGGCCGCGAACGCCGCCATCGACCACGTCCACACCTGGGTCAACGGCACCGCCGCGGGCGACTGGACCTCCATGGGCATCCCGTCCGACGGCTCGTACGGCGTGCCGGAGGGTCTCATCTCCTCCTTCCCCGTCACCACCAAGGACGGCAAGTACGAGATCGTCCAGGGCCTGGAGATCAACGAGTTCTCCCGTGCCCGCATCGACGCCTCCGTGGCGGAGCTCGCCGAGGAGCGCGACGCGGTGCGCGAGCTCGGCCTCATCTGAGACTGAGCCCCGGCTCCACCTGCTCGGCGCCCCCGGGCCGTACGACCGACCGTACGGCGTGGGGGCGCCGTTTTTCATGCCCGCACCGGGCTGCTTTTCCTGCCGACACGGAGCCCCCGCCTCCCCTATGCTGTCCCCCCGGTTCGCGGCCAAGCCGGCCGTAAACATGAGTAGTTACACACGATCGGGGGAGTTTTGGCACAGTCCTTCTTACCTCGGCAGCCGGGGCAGCCGCCCGGTGCGACCCCGCCGGCCGCCGACCCGCGCCGGCTGCCGGCCGCCAGCGAGGCGACCCGGCTGCTCTGCGCCGGCACCTATCTCGACGACGGATTCCGCGACGCGGTCATCGACCAGTTGTACGTCCACGAGGAGCGCTTCGCCGCCCCCTCCCTCGGCTACGACGCGAGCCGCGTCCTCGCGCACGCGCTCCGCGCCCGCCGCGTCGAGCTGGCCTGGGCCGCCGGCATCCTCGCCCTCTGGATCATCGCGATCCCGCTCACCAAGGGCCTGATCGTCCTCCTGATCGTGCCCTTCCTGGTCCTCGGCCTCGCCCGCTGGGTCCGGGGCCGGTCCGCCACCGCGCCAGTCTTCCGCCTCGTCCCCGCCTTCCTGCTGCGCTGGTACGGGCGGCTCATGCTCCTCCAGTCCGTCCTGCTGCTCCTCTTCCTCGCCCTCGGCGACGACGAGTCCGGCTGGGAGTTCCTCGGCGACACCGCCGAGGCCGGGGAGCTCGTCGGCCTCGCGGTCGAACTCGTCGCCCAGGAGATGTGGGGCATCGGCAGGCTGGAAGTGTGGATCACCATCGTCGTGCCGCTCCTCGTGGCCTGGGCGGTGGCCACCCAGCGCGGCCAGTTCGCCCGTGCGCTCACCGAGGAGCTGTCCCGGGAGCGCTTCCCCGACCAGGGATCCGACCCCGCCGAGCGGGCCGAGGGCGTACGGTTCCGCCGGCTGCGCGACCGGATCCGTACCGAACAGCACGCGCGGCTCGTGATGTACGGGGCCGACGACCCGTTCTGCGGCGCCGGTGAGCCGTACGAGCCCTGGTCGCTCTCCATCGAGCTGCGCCCCCGCAAGAACCTCGACGGCGGGGCGCCCGAACCGCTCGACAACAGCGCCATCATGCGGCACGTCGTCCCGCTCGTGGAGGCGCTCCGCGTGCCCTCCGCGCACGGCTCGCCCGCGATCCAGGCCGCCGTACGGGACCGGCTGCGCGACCTGGAGATCGACGAGGTCGTCTTCCTGCCGGTCGACGGACTGCCGGCCCGCACCGCCGCCCCGTACAGCCCGGAGGGCTTCGAGGCGCACCGTTCGGGCGCCATCGAGGAGGGCGGCGAGACCCGCCGGCACTTCCTGCGCGTCCGCGTCGGCGGCTGGGGCGAGGAGATCGTCACCACCGTCTTCGTCCGCGTCCACACCCAGGGCGGCATGCTGATGCTGGAGGTCGCCCCGCACGTCCTCCGGCCGGTGAAGCCGCTCTACCGGTACGCCGACCGGATCGCCCACCGCTACCGGCACAACCACCGCTTCGGCAGGGCCGTCTGGGCCCTCGGCCGGACCCCGCGTTCGGCGGGGCAGGCCCTGGTCACCCTCGGGCGTTCGGTCGGCCACGCCTGGCGGCTGCTCACCGAGGGACACGCCAACGCGCTGCCCGAGGGCCCCGAGGTCTCGGTCCGCGAGCTCGGCTCCGACGACGACGCCTCGCTCTTCCAGGAGATGGACGTCAGCCGCTATCTGAAGAGCGTCCAGGACCGGGTCGCGAACGGAGTGACGGTCGCGCTCCGCGAAGCGGGGTACGAGACCGCCGAGTTCGAGCAGAAGATCGTCCACGTCGCCGAGGGCGGCACGTTCATCGAGAACACCAAGGGCAACGTCACCGTCGGCCACCACAACACCGTCACCAGCAGGACCTTCACCAACGTGAGCACGGGAGGCACTCGTGGCTGAGGCCGGGAACACCACGGAGAACGGCACCGGGAACACCGCCGCGAACGGCTCCGGCGACACCCGGGCCGCCCGCGGCGGCATCCATGTCACCAACACCGGGGGCAACGTCACCATCGGCGACCACAACACCGTCACCAGCACGGTGCACGGGACCCCGCCGGCCCGCGACCCGCAGCAGGAGGAACTGCTCCAGGCCGTTCGCCGGCTCCGCACCGACCTGGGCGGGGTCGTCCCCACCGAGCAGACGGCCGCCCTGGACACCGAACTCTCCGACACCGAGGACGAGATCGAGGGCACGGGCCGGGCGGACGCCGGACGGCTCACCCGGCTGCGCCGCGCCCTCACGGACGCGGGCGCGGTGACCGGGATCCTCGCCTCGGGCGTGGCCGTCGGGCAGGCCGTCGGCGCCCTGCTCGGAGGGTGAGATGAGCGGCTACGGGGGCGGGGCCCGCTGGAACGACGAGACGCAGAGCTGGGAGACCGGCGCGGCGACGCCCGGTCCCGCAGGGGGAGTCGGGGACGGCCCTCTCGTACCCCTGCCGCCGCCGCCCCCGCCGCAGTACGCACCGGGAACGGTGCCGGGGTACGACCCCGGGCACGCGCCCGCGTACGTGCCGGAGACGGACGGCCGGCAGCACACCACGCCCGGCAGCGCCGCTCCGGAGGCCCGGCCACGCGCGCGTGCGGCCGCCGCGGCGGGCGTCGCCGTGGCGGTCCTCGCGGCGGGCTCCGTGGGCGGCTGGCTGCTCTGGGGCCGTGACGACGACGGGCAGAGCCCGGCGGCGAGCGGCCCCCCGGCCTCCGTCTCGGCCCCGGAGGAGGCCGACGGGACCACCGAGCCGACGTCAGGCCCGCCGTCGGACTCCCCGTCCGGTACGCCGTCGGACCCGGCCTCGCCCTCCGGCACGGCCACCCCCACGGACGGCGCGCCCCCGGCCGGTTACCGCGTCCTGGAGGACCTCAAGGGCTTCACCATCGCCGTCCCCGACGGCTGGGACCGTACGGAGTCCGACCAGGGCGTCTTCTACAACGCGCCCGACCGCCGCAGCCTGCTCCAGATCTTCGTGGTCGTCGAGGCCGGCCTGACGCCGTACGAGGCCCTGCGCGCGGCCTCCGAGGACGGCCGCGCCAACAAGCCCGGCTACCAGGAGATCAGCCTCGAACGGCTCACCGGCGAACCGGGCGTCCCGGCCGACTCCGCCGAGCTCGTGTACGCGTACGCCCGGGACGACGGCAGCCGCCGCAAGGTCGTCGACCGGGCCTTCACGGCCGCGGACGGCAACCACTACACGATCCTGGCCGCCGGTCCGGAGGGCGAGTGGCCGAAGCAGCGCGAATCCCTCCGCGTGGCACTGGAGTTCTTCCGGCCCGGCGCGCACTGAGCGGCGCCGGGGGCGGGGACCTAGGGGAGGACCCAGGGCTAGGGGATCCAGGGCTGGGGGACCCAGGCCCCGCGCCGCCGGGAGCGTCAGAGTGTCCCGCTCTCCCGGAGACTCGCCGCGAGCGCCGACAGGTCGTCCCCCGCGCGCAGGAGCAGCCCGTCGCCGAAGGTGATCCGGGTCGCGCCGAGCCGGCCGAGTTCGGCGAAGGACGGGCCGCCCTGGCCGGCCAGGGCGTTGAGCGGGAGGTCACCGAGGGCGGCGCGAAGGACCGGGAGGTCGGCGGGCGGGGCCGCGATCGGGTAGACGCAGTCCGCGCCGGCCTCCGCGTAGAGCCGGGCTCGCTCGATCGCGGCGTCGACCGGTTCGGGTGCCCGGCGGATGTACACGTCCACGCGCGCGTTGACGAAGAGCGCGGGCCCCGCCGCGGCCCGCACCTCCGCGAGCCACTCGGCGTGCGCCCGCGGGTCCGTGAGACCGCCGGCCGGGCCGGTGTCCTCCAGGTTCACGCCGACGGCACCCGACTCCCGTACGCGCTCCACCAGTTCGGCCGCCGACAGCCCGTAACCGCCCTCCAGGTCCGCCGTGACGGGGACGGAGACGGCGCGGACGATCCGGGCAACGGCGGCGAACATCTCCGCCGCCGGTGTCGCCCCGTCCTCGTACCCGAGGGAGGCGGCGATCCCGGCGCTCGGCGTCGCGAGCGCCGGGAAGCCGGCCGCCTCGAAGGCACGGGCGCTCACCGCGTCCCACGGACCCGGCAGCACCAGCGGATCGCCCGCGGTCCGGTCCCGGTGGAGGGCCCGCAGGGCCTCGGCCGTCGCGCCCCCGGCACCGCCCCCGGTCGCGCCCCCGGTGACGCTCACGCTCATGCTCCGCGGGGGGTGTAGTGGCCGGGCGTCATCCGGGTGCTGACGCCGATCCGGTTCCATGCGTTGATGACGACGATCGCGCTGATGACGCGGGCGAGTTCCGTCTCGTCGAAGTGCTCGGCGGCGCGGGCGTACACCTCGTCGGGGACGAAGCCGTCGGTGAGGACGGTGACGGACTCGGTCAGCGCGAGCGCGGCCAGCTCCCGCTCGGTGTAGAAGTGCCGCGACTCCTCCCAGGCGGAGAGCTGCACGATCCGCTCGACGGTCTCGCCCTCGGCCAGCGCGTCCTTGCTGTGCATGTCGATGCAGAAGGCGCAATGGTTGATCTGCGAGGCCCGGATCTTGATCAGGTGGTACAGGGTCGGGTCGATGTCCTTCGCCGCCGCCGTCTCCAGGCGCAGCATCGCCCGGTAGAACTCGGGGACGCGCTCGGCGAGGGGGAGGCGGGGGGCGTGCTCGTGGGCGTACTCGGCCGGCGCGGCCGTAGCGATCCCGGTGGTCTCAAGGATGTCCGTGTGCGTGGTCATGTCTTCAACCGTACGAGCCAGGTGGCACAGGAGTATGGTCCATTGCCATGGCGAACGAGTGGGCCACTTTCGGGGCCGATCTTCATCTTGAACTTCGCGGTCCGCGCCTGCGGGCCGGGCTCATGGACGCCCTGCGGGAGGCGGTGCGCAGCGGACGCCTCGAGGCGGGCACCCGGCTGCCGTCGTCCCGGTCGCTCGCCGCCGACCTCGGCATGGCCCGTAACACCGTCGCCGACGCCTACGCCGAACTCGTCGCCGAAGGTTGGCTGACGGCCCGGCAGGGCTCCGGCACCCGGGTCGCCCGCCGCGCCGAGCCTCGCGGCGCCGAGTCCCGCCACCCCGAGTCCCGCCGTGTCGAGCCCCGCCGTGCGGAGGCGGCGCGCCCGGCGGCGCGGCCTGCCGCCGCCTCTCCCGCGCTCTCCCCGCCCCGGCCCTCCGCGCCCGCGCACAACCTGAAGGCCGGCACCCCCGACCTGGCGTCCTTCCCGCGCGCCGAGTGGCTCAAGGCGTACCGGCGGGCGCTCACCGCCGCCCCGAACGAGGCCTTCGGGTACGGCGATCCGCGCGGCCGGATCGAACTGCGGACCGTCCTCGCCGAGTACCTCGCCCGTGCGCGGGGCGTGTACGCCCGGCCCGAACGGATCGTGGTCTGCGCGGGCTTCGTGCACGGACTGATGCTGATCGGGCAGGTGCTGCGGAGCCGGGGCGTCCGGGACGTCGCGGTCGAGTCGTACGGGCTCGGCCTGCACGCCGGTCTCCTCACCGGCGCGGGCCTGGGCACCCCGGTCCTGCCCTTCGACGAACGTGGCACCCGGGTCGAGGAGTTGTCGGATCCGGGCCATTCCGGAAGCCTCGGCTCGGTCGGGGCCGTCCTGATGACGGCCGCCCACCAGTTCCCGCTGGGCGGCGCCCTGCCCCCGGACCGGCGTGCGGCGGTCGTCGACTGGGCGCGCGCCTCGGGCGGCTTCGTCCTGGAGGACGACTACGACGGGGAGTTCCGCTACGACCGGCAGCCGGTGGGCGCGCTCCAGGGCCTCGATCCCGAGCGGGTCGTCCACCTCGGCACCGCGAGCAAGTCCCTCGCCCCCGGGCTCCGGATCGCGTGGATGGTGCTGCCGGAGAGCCTGGTCGGCGAGGTGGTGGCGGCGAAGGGGGTGGTGGACTGGGTGTCCAGCGCGCCGGACCAGCTGGCGTTCGCGGAGTTCCTGGGTTCGGGGGCGTACGACCGGCACGTACGGGCGATGCGGTTGCGCTACCGGCGGCGCCGCGACCAGCTGGTGGCGGCGGTGGCCGCGCACTCGCCGGAGACGCGGGTCAGCGGGATCGCGGCCGGTCTCCACGCCGTGCTCGCCCTGCCGCCCGGCACCGAGCAGGCCGTGCTCCGGGCCGCGGCCTGGAACGGGCTCGCCGTCCAGGGCGTCAACCAGTTCCGCCGCCCGACGGTGCCGGCGACCCTGGACGGCCTCGTCGTCGGCTACGGGACGCCGCCGGACAGCGCCTGGCAGAGCGCGCTGCAGGCCCTGTGCCGGGTGCTGCCGTAGGGGTCGTCCTGCTGACCGGGCCGGGCCGGCCGAGCGCCTGGGTCGTGTCCGGAAAGCCCGCCTGGCCCGGCGGGCAGACGGCGCTGCTTTCCGGACACGACCTAGGGGGTGTCCGGACCGGAGCCCTGGCCTTGGCCGGAGCCCTGGCCCCCGCCCGGACCCGTGCCCACGCCCGCCCCCGTGCCCGCGGTCACCGTCCGCCCGGTCTCGTCCACCTCCGGTGGCTCGCCGAAGCGGGCCAGGGTCAGGGAGCCCGCCACCGCGATCGCGAAGCCGAGGACCGCGAGCCAGCCGAACCCCTGCCGGGTGGTGTCGCCGAGCCAGGCCACCCCGATGATCGCGGGGCCGATCGTCTCGCCGAGCACCGCGCCCGCCGTCGCCGTGGTCACCGAGCCGCGCTGGAGCGCCGAGGTCAGCAGCAGGAACGCGGCCCCGCCGCCCACCAGGAGCGCGTACCAGACCGGGTCGGCGAAATCGATGCCGTCGATCAGCCGGACCGCCACCTCCACCACCCCGAAGCCGAAGCCCGCGCCGAGGCCGAGGACCAGGGCGCGCGGTCGCTGCGGCAGCCTGCCGCCGACCACGCCGAGCAGCAGCACCCCGAAGGCCGTCGCGAGCAGCGCCCAGCGCAGTGCGTCCGAGCCCTCCCGGTGGCCCTCCTTCCCGGAGGCGAGGGCGAGCAGCGCGAGCCCCGCGCAGACCACGGCGACGGCCGTCCACTCCACCCGGCTCAGCCGCACCCGCAGCACCCGGGAGGCGATGACCGCCGTGACCGCCAGGCTCGCGGCGAGGGCCGCGCCCACCACGTAGATGGGCAGGGTCCGCAGGGCCACGATCTGCAGGGCGAAGCCCAGCCCGTCCATGCCGAGGCCGGCGATGTACCGCCACTGCCGCAGGGCCCGCCCCATCAGCGCGATGTCGACGCCACCCCCGGTCCCTGGTGTCGCGGCGCGGGCGCCCATCGCCTGCAGAACCGAGGCCGCGCCGAAGCAGACGGACGAAGCGAGCGCACAAATCATCCCGAGTAGCACGAAATGACTCTAGGGCCTGTCCTGCGGATCATGGCCGGGGCCGCGGCCCCGATCCGCCGGACAGGCCCAGGCGTTGCGGCTGAAAATCACCGGCCTACACTGTGCGGTCGCGACAGACGTGAACGCGACAAGCGGGAACGGCGGCCGGTGTGACCGTAAGGGTCGCGCCCGCGAACGGGAGGGCGACGGACATGCGGAGGCTGAGGTCGAGCACGGTGGTGCTCGGCGGGATGGGTGTGCTCGCGGCGACGATCACCGCGTGCGGCTCCGAGCCGGACAAGCGGTGTGTCGACCCGCTGACCCGGGAGGAGCTGCCCCGCTACGAGTGCGAGAGCAGCGGCGGCGGTGGTGACGACGACGACAATGGCGGCACCACCCGTGGCTCGTACTACTACGGCGGTTCCCTACGCGACAAGCAGGTGAGCGGCGGCAGCTTCGACAAGAAGGCCGTCGACACCGGCGGCTTCGGCTGCTCCGGTTCCGGCGGCGGCTGAGAGAGGTCCGGCACATGCGACGGCACACCATCGAGCCGCGGCCCGGCTGGCAGGAGACGGTGGAGGAGCAGGGGCTCGTCTATCCGCTGACCCGCTACCCGGACGGTTCGCTGCGCCCGTACTGGCACGAGAGCGCGTACTACTCCTTCAGCCTGCCCGAGGTCGAGGCCCTCGAAGAGGTCGTCGACGAGCTGCACGCGATGTGCCTGGCGGCGGCCGCGCACATCGTCGAGCGGGACCGGTTCGCGGAGCTGGGGATCACCGATCCGAAGCTCGCGTCCCTGGTCGCCGAGTCATGGCGGCGCCGCGCCGAACTCCCCTCCCTCTACGGGCGGTTCGATCTGCGCTACGACGGCACCGGCCCGGCCAAGATGCTGGAGTACAACGCCGACACGCCCACCTCGCTCGTCGAGGCCGCGAGCCCGCAGTGGTTCTGGATGGAGGAACGGTTCCCCGGCGCCGACCAGTGGAACTCCCTCCACGAACGGCTCGTCGACGCGTGGAAGAAGCAGGCCCACCTGCTGCCTCCCGGCCCCCTCCACTTCGCGCACTCCGACGGCGACGAACTCGGCGAGGACCTGATGACGGTCGCGTATCTGCGCGAGACCGCCCAGCAAGCCGGGCTCGACACCGAGGCGCTCTCCGTCGAACGGATCGGCTGGGACCGGCTCTCGCGCCGCTTCGTGGACGACCGGCTCCGGTTCATCCGCAGCTGCTTCAAGCTCTACCCGTGGGAGTGGCTGACCACCGACCGCTTCGGCCGGCACGTCCTGGACACCCTCGACAACGGCGGCGGCACCGGGACGACCTGCTGGATCGAGCCCGCCTGGAAGATGCTGCTGTCCAACAAGGCGCTGCTCGCGATCCTGTGGGAGCTGTACCCGGGCCACCCCAACCTGCTGCCCGCCTACCTCGACGGACCGCGCGAGCTCGCCACGACCGCGGGCTGGGTCGCCAAGCCGCTGCTCGGCCGCGAGGGCGCGGGCGTCACCCTGCACGAGGCCGGTACGGAGCCGTTCGTACGGGACGGGGAGCCCTGCTGCTACCAGGAGCTGGCCCCGCTGCCGGACTTCGACGGCAACCGGGTGGTGCTCGGCGCGTGGGTCGTCGAGGACGAGGCGGCGGGGCTCGGGATCCGGGAGTCGACGGGCCTCGTCACCGACGAGTACGCCCGCTTCCTCCCGCACGTGATCCTGTAGGGCCGGCTACTCCGGGATGTACTCCCTGAGCGGCGCGGGCTTCAGGCCGGCGGCCTCGGCCGCGGCGAGGGCCCGCTCCAGGTCCTGCTCCAGGGTCTCGTTGAAGTGCAGCAGGATGATGTCGCCGGCCTTGAGGGCCGGCGTCGGCGGGGTCCACTGGCCCCAGGTGGTGAGGTCGTACGTCCACGCCACCAGCGCCTTCGCCCCGCAGGCGCGGGCCGTGGTCCGGGTGGTCGCGTCGTACACGCCGTACGGCGGGCGCAGCAGCCGCGGACCGTCGCCGAACTGGGCCAGGTGCTGGTCGCGTGCCCCGCAGACCTCCGCCTTCTGGCCGGCGGCGTCGAGCGTGGTCAGGTCCGGGTGGTTGACGGTGTGGTTCTCGACGCGGGAACGGCCCTGGTTCAGCAGGGTGTGGAAGTAGCCGGAGTCGTACGAGTAGGCGCCGGGGAGCAGGAAGAGCGAGGCGGGCACCCGGCGGTCGAGCAGCAGCTTCGCCGCGGCGGGGTCGTGGAACCAGCCGTCGTCGATGGTGATGAAGACGACGGGGTCGGTGGTCTCGACGTGCGAGACCACCGGGACGGGCTCGGACCAGGCCGCCCTCGGGGCGGCGTGCGCGGGTCCCGTGACCGCGCCGAGGAGCGCGAGGGGGACGAGGGCGGCGAGCGCGGCACGCACGGCGTGACGCAGACGGAGTCTCGGCATGGCGGCATCATTGGCCTAGACCAACTGCCCTGTCAATGGTCCGAGTTGTCCCGCGCCGGCCCACGGCCGCCGCCCCTTCAAGCGGACTCCGTCACTCCTCCGACAGCACGCCCCTCAGCTGCTCCAGACCCCAGTCCAGGTCCTCCTTCGAGATGACCAGCGGCGGCGCGATCCGGATCGTCGAACCGTGGGTGTCCTTCACCAGGACACCCCGCTCCATCAGCTTCTCCGAGATCTCCCGGCCCGTGCCGCGCGAGGGCGCGATGTCCACCCCGGCCCAGAGTCCGCGCCCGCGCACCGCCTCCACCGCACCGCCGCCCACCAGCAGCCCCAGCTCCGCGTGCAGGTGCTCGCCCAGCTCCGCCGCCCGCTCCTGGAACTCGCCCGTCCGCAGCATCGCGATCACCTCCAGGGCCACCGCACAGGCCAGCGGGTTCCCGCCGAACGTCGACCCGTGCTCACCCGGCCGGAACACCCCGAGCACCTCCCGGTCGGCGACCACCGCCGACACCGGCACCACACCGCCGCCCAGCGCCTTCCCCAGGATGTACACGTCCGGCACCACACCCTCGTGCTCGCACGCGAACGTCCGGCCCGTCCGGCCCAGACCCGACTGGATCTCGTCCGCCATGAACAGCACGTTCCGCCGGCGCGTCAGCGCCCGCACCCCCGCCAGATAGCCGGCCGGCGGCACCAGGACCCCCGCCTCGCCCTGGATCGGTTCCAGCAGCACCGCCACCGTGTTCTCGGTGACCGCCGCCTCCATCGCCGTCAGATCCCCGTACGGCACGATCTCGAACCCCGGCGTGTACGGACCGAAGTGGTCCCGGGCCTCGTGGTCCGTGGAGAAGCTGACGATCGTCGTCGTCCTGCCGTGGAAGTTGTTCGCCGCGACCACGATCTTCGCGTGCCCGTCCGGCACGCCCTTCACCTCGTACCCCCACTTCCGGGCGGTCTTCACGGCCGTCTCGACCGCCTCCGCGCCGGTGTTCATCGGCAGCACCGCCTCCTTGCCGCACAGCTCGGCGAGCCGGGTGCAGAACTCGGCGAACCGGTCGTGGTGGAACGCGCGCGAGGTCAGCGTCACCCGCTCCAGCTGGGCCTTCGCCGCGTCGATCAGGCGCCGGTTGCCGTGCCCGAAGTTGAGCGCCGAGTATCCGGCGAGCATGTCGAGATAGCGGCGCCCCTCGACATCGGTCATCCAGGCGCCGTCCGCCGAAGCGACGACGACCGGCAGGGGGTGGTAGTTGTGAGCGCTGTGCGCCTCTGCCGAAGCGATCGCGTCTTGTGTGCTCGACACGGGATCTCCGTTCGTCCTGCGGCTCGGGGATGACCCCGACGAGGGGGTGTGGCCCCTGTTTCTATCGTCGCTCGGATGCCGGACCGGGAAACCTCGCGCGCGGCGCGCCCTTTGCGGGTGTCTTGTCGGTCAGACCCCGCTCCCCGATCCGGCCTGACCGACAAGACACCCGCTACTCTGAAAACACGCACGGCGACTGGCGCACGGGGAAGCGACCCCGGGGGAGTCGTGCGCGGCAGACCACACGAGACGCCGCCCGCCTGGGCGTCACGGGACCGAAGTCCCGCGTGGCGCCGCGCCTCTCACGCAGTGCCCCGGGATCCGCCGTCGCCCGGAGGACACCACCATGACCGTCCCGCAGCACCAGTACCAGCACCCCGCACTCGCCGCCGCCGACCCCGAGCTCGCCGCCCTCGTCGGCGCCGAGGAACGCCTCCAGGCCGAGACCCTGCGCCTCATCCCGAGCGAGAACTACGTCTCCGCCGCCGTCCTCGAAGCCTCCGGCACCGTCCTCCAGAACAAGTACAGCGAGGGCTACCCCGGCCGCCGCTACTACGAGGGCCAGCAGAACATCGACCAGGTCGAGACCCTCGCCGTCGAGCGCGCCAAGGCCGTCTTCGGCGTCGACCACGCCAACGTCCAGCCCTACTCCGGCTCCCCGGCCAACCTCGCCGTCTACCTCGCCTTCGCCGAGCCCGGCGACACCGTCATGGGCATGGCCCTGCCCATGGGCGGCCACCTCACCCACGGCTGGGGCGTCTCCGCCACCGGCAAGTGGTTCCGCGGCGTCCAGTACGGCGTCCGCCAGGACACGGGTCTCGTCGACTTCGACGAGGTCCGCGAGCTGGCCCTCAAGGAACGCCCCAAGGTGATCTTCTGCGGCGGCACCGCGCTGCCCCGCACGATCGACTTCGCCGCCTTCGGCGAGATCGCCCGTGAGTCCGGTGCAGTGCTCGTCGCCGACGTCGCCCACATCGCCGGCCTCATCGCGGGCGGCGCCCACCCGTCCCCGGTCCCGTACGTGGACGTCATCTCCACGACCACCCACAAGACCCTCCGCGGCCCGCGCGGCGCCATGCTCATGTCCCGCGAGGAGCACGCCAAGGCCCTCGACAAGGCCGTCTTCCCCGGCCTCCAGGGCGGCCCGCACAACCAGACCACCGCGGCCATCGCCGTCGCTCTCCGCGAGGCCTCCCAGCCCTCCTTCCGCGACTACGCCCACGCCGTCGTCGCCAACGCCAAGGCCCTCGCCGAGGCGCTCCTCGCCCGTGGCTTCGACCTCGTCTCCGGCGGCACCGACAACCACCTGATCCTGATGGACCTCACCCCCAAGCAGGTCCCCGGCAAGATCGCCGCGAAGGCCCTCGACCGGGCGGGCATCGTCGTCAACTACAACACCGTCCCCTACGACCCCCGGAAGCCGTTCGACCCCTCGGGCATCCGCATCGGCACCCCTTCCCTCACCTCCCGAGGCCTCACCACGGAGCACATGACCCAGGTCGCCGACTGGATCGACCGCGGTGTCGCCGCCGCCGGCACGGGCGACGAGCAGGCCCTCGCCACGATCCGTGCGGAGGTCGCCGACCTGCTGACCGCCTTCCCGGCCCCCGGCCTCCCGGTCTGACCCACGCGATCCGCGCGGCCCTCAGTCGACCGACTCCGCCGCCCGGCGGGCCTCCTCGCGGTCCGGTATGCCCTCCAGGCGGAAGGTGAGCGCGCCCCCGTTCCTCGTCCAGAGGAGCGTGGGGCCCGCCGTGCGGACCTCATGGGTCCAGGCCGAGCCCGTCCCGTCCGTCATCGGGAACGTCAGCAGGTGCGGGGCCGCGAACCAGTAGCCCTGCGCGCCGTCCGGGAGATCGACCCACTCGGGCTGCGTCCGCACCTGCTTGGCGAAGCCGATGTCCAGCCGGGCCGGGAACTCGTCCAGCCGGACGGTCCGCCCCCCGTCGCGCCAGCACAGGCTGATCACCGCCCGGCCCCGCTCGGCCGACCCCGTCACCGCCACCGCGTCCGGCGCGCCGAGCGCCTTCGGTATCAGCGGCTCGAAGCCCGCGAGCCGCCCCGCCTCCGCCGCCGGCACCGGTTCCGGGCACCCCGGCACCGCACCGCCGGCCGGGACGTGACGCCCGTCCGGGTCGTACCGCACGGCGACCCCGCCGAAGCCGAACCACTCCGCCACCGCCGCCCGCACCGGCGGGGTGAGCACCAGGACGATCAGCACCCCGGTCAGGCCCGCCACCAGGGCCCGCCACCGCTCCCGCACCCATCCCCGTACCGCCGTCCACGCCGCTGTCCACCACCGGAGCCGGGCCGGCCCGGGCCGGCCCGGCTCCGGTGGTGGCACCTGCTCGGCGAGGAGCTGGGCGAGCACCCGCTCGGCCATCGACTCCCCGTCCACGTCCGGCACGCGCAGTCGCCGTCCCAGCTCCCTCAGCTCGTCCGGCAGACCCTCGTCAGCCATGCTCCTCACCTCCCTCCGGTCCTTCCGTCAGGCCTTCCTCAAGCACCAGGCCCAGCTTCTTCAGCGCCGGCTCAGCCGGGACTTCACCGTCCCCTTCGGCCAGCCGAGCGCCTGGGCCGTCTCCGTCTCGTCCAGCTCGAGGAGATAGCGGTTGATCACCACCTGCCGGTGGTCCTCGCTCAGTCCGTCGAGTGCTTCGAGGAGCCGTCTGCTCCGCTCCCGCTCCACCGCCGCGACCGCCGGATCCGCCGACTCGGGTATCCGCGGCTCGCCCCCGAGGAGTTCCGCCTCCCGATCGGCGACGGCCCGCCGGCGACCCGCCGACCGCACTGTGTTCCTGGTCTCATTGACGACGATCCGCAGCAGCCACGGCCGGAACGCCGAGCCCTCCTTGAAGCGCCCGAGCGAGCGGTACGCCTTGAAGAAGGCCTGCTGCACCACGTCCTCGGCCTCCGCGCCCGCACCGCACGCCACGGCCGCTCTCAGCGCGACCGCCGTGTACGCGCGGACCAGCTCCGCGTACGCCTCCGGCTCTCCGGCGCGCACCCGTGCGATCACCACGGCCTCGTCGTCGACCAGGCCCCCCTCCCGCGTCCTCACACCTTTGATACACCGGCAGTCGGGGATCGGTTCCCACACCTGAGAGAATGATGTGCATGGCCTCTGACAGTCCCCGCGTGCTCTCCGGAATCCAGCCCACGGCAGGCTCGTTCCACCTCGGCAACTACCTCGGCGCCGTCCGCCAGTGGGTCGCCCTCCAGGAGACCCACGACGCCTTCTACATGGTCGTCGACCTGCACGCGATCACGGTCCCGCAGGACCCCGCCGAGCTGCGTGCCAACACCCGGCTCGCCGCGGCCCAGCTGCTCGCCGCCGGTCTCGACCCCGAGCACTGCACCCTGTTCGTCCAGAGCCACGTCCCCGAGCACGCCCAGCTCGGCTGGGTCATGAACTGCCTCACCGGCTTCGGCGAGGCCTCCCGCATGACCCAGTTCAAGGACAAGTCCGCCAAGCAGGGCGCCGACCGCGCCACCGTCGGCCTCTTCACCTACCCGATCCTCCAGGTCGCGGACATCCTGCTCTACCAGGCCAACCAGGTCCCGGTCGGCGAGGACCAGCGCCAGCACATCGAGCTGACCCGCGATCTCGCGGAGCGCTTCAACGGCCGCTTCGGCAAGACGTTCACGATCCCGGCGCCGTACATCCTCAAGGAGACGGCGAAGATCTACGACCTCCAGGACCCGGCGATCAAGATGAGCAAGTCGGCGTCCACGCCGAAGGGCCTCATCAACCTCCTGGACGACCCGAAGGTCACCGCCAAGAAGGTCAAGAGCGCGGTCACCGACACCGACACGGTGATCCGTTTCGACCCGGCGAACAAGGCCGGCGTCTCCAACCTGCTCACCATCATGTCCACGCTCACCGCCACGTCCGTCGAGGACCTGGTGAAGAGCTACGAGGGCAAGATGTACGGCGCGCTGAAGACGGATCTCGCCGAGGTCATGGTGGACTTCGTCACGCCGTTCCGGGCCCGCACCCAGGAATACCTGGACGACCCGGAGACGCTGGACTCGGTCCTGGCCAAGGGAGCCGAGAAGGCCCGCGCGGTCGCCGCCGAGACGCTGGCGCAGACGTACGAGCGCATGGGCTTCCTGCCCGCCAAGCACTGAGACCAAGGGCCCTGGCCCAAAGGGTGGTGCAGGCCGCACACTGGCGGCTGCACCACCCGACACAAGTCGACCGACGACGGAGGAGAACGACGTGGGGACCGTAACGCTCGGCGTTTCGATCGCGGTCCCGGAGCCCTACGGCAGCCTGCTCCAGGAGCGGCGCGCCGGCTTCGGGGATCCGGCTGCGTACGGCATCCCCACCCATGTCACGCTCCTCCCGCCGACCGAGGTCGAGGAGGAGCGGCTGCCGGAGATCGAGGCGCACCTCGCCGGTGTCGCCGCCGGCTGCCTGCCGTTCCCGGTACGACTGAAGGGCACCGGGACCTTCCGGCCGCTCTCGCCGGTCGTCTTCGTGAAGCTCAGGGAGGGCGTGCCCCTCTGCAGTCGGCTCCAGCACCAGATCCGGGACGAGGCGGGCCCGCTCGCGCGCGAGCTGCAGTTCCCGTACCACCCGCACGTCACTGTGGCGCACGCCATCTCCGAGGAGGGGATGGACCGGGCGTTCGAGGAGCTCGCCGGTTACGAGGCGGCCTGGAACTGCCGTTCCTTCGCGCTGTACGAGCAGGGCGCAGACGGCGTGTGGCGGAAGCTGTACGACTACGAGTTCGGCAGCGGCCGCCCCATCTCGGCCGTCCCGGCGCAGGGCGGCAGCCCGGTCGACACGCCGACGGTCACGCCCGCCGGCTGACGCGGGAAGAGCCGGCCGCAAGAGCCTCGCACCGGCTGACCGACCCCGGCCGACCGACCCTGACCGACCCCGGCCGACCGGTATCCGGCCCGAAAGCCTCACACCGGCAGCCGCCGGAACAGCGGCCTCGGCACGTGCCGTACCGCCGCCATCACCATCCGCAGCGCCCCCGGCACCCACACCGTCTCGGAGCGGCGCCGCAGCCCCAGTTCGATCGCGCCCGCGACCGCCTCCGGCGTGGTCGCGAGCGGCGCCTCCGCGAGCCCGGCCGTCATCTTAGAGCGGACGAATCCCGGCCGTACGACCATGACGTGCACTCCGGTGCCGTGCAACGCGTCCCCGAGGCCCTGGGCGAAGGCGTCGAGCCCCGCCTTCGACGAGCCGTAGATGAAGTCGGCGCGCCGGGCCCGCTCGCCCGCCACCGACGAGAGCACCACCAGCGAGCCGTGCCCCTGCGCCTGGAGCGCGCCCGCGCACACCAGGCCGGCCGAGACGGCGCCCGTGTAGTTGGTCTGCGCGACGCGGACGGCGGCGACCGGGTCGGACTCGTCGCGCGCCTGGTCGCCGAGGACCCCGAACGCGAGCAGCACCATGTCGATGTCGCCCTCGGTGAAGATCTTGCCGAGCCGTTCCTCGTGCGACTCGGTGTCGAGCGCGTCGAACGGGACGGTGCGCACGTCCGCGCCCAGCGCCCGCAGCGAGTCGGCGGCGGCGGTGAGCGCGGGGGAGGGGCGCCCGGCGAGCCAGACGGTACGGGTACGGCGGGCGATCAGCCGGCGGGCGGTGGCGAGTCCGATCTCGGAGGTGCCGCCGAGGACGAGCAGGGACTGCGGGGCACCGAAGGCGTCCTTCATGGGGGCTCCTAGAGGTCGAGGCGGCGGGCAAGGTCGGAGGTGAAGACGGACCGGGGGTCGAGCGCGGCGCGCAGCGCCCGGAACTCGTCGAGCCGCGGGTACATCGCGGCCAGCGTCTCCGGCCGTACGCGGGAGTCCTTGGCGAGGTGGACGCGGCCGCCCGCGCCCACGACCTCCTCGTCGAGCGCGTCGAGGAAGGCGCCGAGCCCGGGGAGACCGGTGGGCAGGTCGAGGGCGAGGGTCCAGCCCGGCAGGGGGAACGACAGCCAGCCGGGGTCGCCCGCGCCGAAGCGCTTGAGGACGGCGTGGAGGGAGGGGCAGCCGCGGTCCGCGATCCGCCGGATCACCTTCCGCAGGGCCTCCTCCTGTCCGTACGGGACGGCGAACTGGTACGGGACGAACCCCGCGCGCCCGTAGATCCGGTTCCAGTGCGGGACGGCGTCGAGCGGGTGGAGGAAGGCGGCGAGCGTCTGGAGCCGGCCGGTGCTCGCGCGGGGCGCCGTGCGGTACCGGAGCTCGTTGAGGAGCCCGGCCGTGGTCCGTCCGAGCAGCCCGCCGGGGACGTACGGCGGCGGGGCGGGCAGCCGTCCGGGCCGGAACGCGAGCGGTGCGCGGCGGGCCCGGTGGCGGCGGGGCAGCGCGTCGTACGGGGCGTGGTCGCCGCGCGTGAGGACGGCGCGGCCGGTGGCGGCGCCCCGGGCGAGCAGGTCGATCCGGGCGACGGAGTAGCGGTACCGGTGGTCGGTGGCGGTGAGCCGGGCCATCAGCTCGTCGAGGTCGCGGGCGCGCTCGGTGTCCACGGTCATGAGCGAGGTCTCGACGGGCAGCAGCCGCAGGGTGGCGGAGAGGATCACGCCGGTCAGGCCCAGGCCGCCGGTGGTGGCGTCGAAGAGCGGGGTGCCGGGCAGCACGGTCCTGATCTCGCCGTCGGCGGTGAGGAGTTCGAGCGCGGTCACGTGCCGGCCGAAGGAGCCGGAGACGTGGTGGTTCGTGCCGTGGACGTCGGCGCCGATCGCGCCGCCGACGGTGACGTACCGGGTTCCGGGGGTGACCGGGACGAACCAGCCGAGCGGCAGCAGTGCCTCCATCAGCCGGTGCAGGCTGACGCCGGCCTCGCAGACGACGAGCCCGGCGGTGGCGTCGACGGCCAGGATCCGGTCGAGGCCGGTCATGTCGAGGACGGTGCCGCCGGCGTTCTGTGCGGCGTCGCCGTAGGCGCGCCCGAGACCGCGGGCGATCGCACCGCGGGTCCCGCAGGCGCGGACGGCGGCGGCCGCCTCGGCGTGACCGCGGGGCCGGTGCACGCGCGCGAGGGTCGGGGCGGTGCGCCCCCAGCCGGTGAGCGTTTCGCAGTCGTCGTCCAGGACGTGGGTCTCGACAGCCATGGGGGGACCGTATAGCCGCCTCTGTCGCTTATGCCGGTATTGCAGAGCGGTTCGTCGAAATGGGTGATTAAAGGAGTGTCGGGAAAGAATCCCCGAAGCCCCCGACGGACGGCGATGTACGGGGTGCCGCTCGCGGGGTGCGGGATGTCGCTCGCGGCTCCGCGAGCCCCGCCGGGGGATTCTCGTACTGCGCTCTCCGCGCACCCGAACGGATCGAGGGGCAGACGTACGACATGGACTGGCTGACCAAGCTCCCCGTCATCGGCCCATGGGTCGCCCGGCTCATGCGGACCCACGCCTGGCGCTCGTACGAGACCCTCGACGCGGCCCACTGGACCCGGCTCGCCGCCGCGATCACCTTCCTCTCCTTCCTCGCGCTCTTCCCGCTGATCACCGTCGCCGCGGCGGTCGGGGCCGCGCTCCTCAGCAAGGAGCAGCTCGACCGGATCGAGGAGAAGATCAGCGACCAGGTGCCCGGCATCTCCGACCAGCTCAACATCAGCGGGCTCGTCGACAACGCCGGCACCGTCGGACTCGTCGCCGGCGCGATCCTGCTCCTCACCGGCATCAGCTGGATCGGCGCCATGCGGGACTGCCTGCGCGCGGTGTGGGGACTCGACGACATCGAGGGCAACCCGATCCTGCTCAAGGGCAAGGACGCGCTCATCCTCATCGGCCTCGGCGGCGTCGCCCTCGCCTCGCTCGCAGCGTCCTGGCTCGGCTCCACCGCCGTCGGCTGGAGCGCCGACCGGATCGGCATCTCGAGCGACGGCGCGGGCGGTTTCTTCCTCCAGGTGGCCGCCGTCCTGGTCGCCGTCGTCGCCGACTTCCTGATCCTGTTGTACGTCCTGACCCTGCTGCCCGGCGTGCACCCGCCGCGCCGCCGGCTCGTCGTGGCGGCGCTGATGGGCGCGGTCGGCTTCGAGCTGCTCAAGCTGCTGCTCGGCGGCTACATGAGGGGCGTCGCGGCGAAGTCGATGTACGGGGCGTTCGGCGTGCCGATCGCCCTGCTGCTCTGGATCAACTTCACCGCGAAGCTGCTGCTGTACTGCGCCGCGTGGACGGCCACGGACTCCCGTCGGGAGTCCGAGTCCGAGGCGCGGCCCGAGTCCGACGCTCGACCCGAGGCCGAGGCGCGGCCCGAGTCCGCTACGGGTTCACGTCCGGAGTCCGGCGCGAACGGCGACGGCGGCCCCCCGCCCCGGCCAGCGGCCAGCGACGGTTGACCAGGAAGACCGCGCCGGCGAGGAGCACGAGGGCCCCGCCCGCCACACCGAGCGCGATCCCGACGCCGCCGGACCGCTCTTCGGCGGCCGCGTGGACGGTGCCCTTCGGGGCGTTCTTGCCGGGGGCCGGGGCAGAGCCGTCGTCCGGGGCGGTCGTCTCCGCACCGGCGGACAGCGGCCGCACCAGCTCGCCGACCGGGGTCACCTTCCCCGCCGCCGCGAAGCCCCAGTCGAGCAGCCGGGCGGCCTCGCGGTAGACGGCGTGCTGCTCCTTCGAGGAGGGGTTCATCACGGTGACGAGCAGGACCTTGCCGTTCCGCTCGGCGACACCCGTGAAGGTGGCACCCGCGTGCGTGGTGTTGCCGTTCTTGACACCGGCGATGCCCTGGTACGGGGCGACGCCGAGGTCACCGGTGAGCAGCCGGTTGGTGTTCTGGATCTCGAAGGTCTCGCGCTTCTTGCCCGGCTTCTGCTCGCCGGGGAAGGCGGCGCGGGGCGTGGCGGCGTACGCGCGGAAGTCCTTGTTCTGCATGCCGTGGCGGGCGATGAGTGTCAGGTCGTACGCGGAGGAGACCTGGCCCGGGGCGTCGTAGCCGTCCGGGGAGACCACATGGGTGTCGAGCGCCTGGAGCTCGGCCGCGTGGTCGTTCATGTCCTTCACGGTCTGGCGCAGGCCGTTGTTCATGCTGGTCAGGACGTGCACGGCGTCGTTGCCCGAGCGGAGGAACACGCCGAGCCACAGGTCGTGGACGGTGTAGGTCTGCTTCTCCTTGATGCCGACCAGGCTGGAGCCCGCTCCTATCCCGGCCAGGTCGGTGGTGGTGACGAGGTGCTTGCGCTGCGAGTCGGGGAACTTCGGCAGCAGGGTGTCCGCGAAGAGCATCTTGAGGGTGGAGGCCGGGGCGAGCGGCCAGTGCGCGTTGTGCGAGGCGAGGATCTCGCCGTTCTCCGCGTCCGCGACGATCCAGGAACGGCCGGAGAGTTCCTTCGGCAGCACCGGGGCGCCGGGCCCCAGCTTCACCTGTGTACCGGGGTTGCCGAGCAGGGGGCCGCCGAGCGAGGACATCGCGTTCGGGGGCTTGGGCTGCTTGTCCTTCTCGTCCTTCGTGTCCGCATGGGCGGGCACGGCGACGACGAGCGGCAGGAACAGCGCAGCGGTGACCGCCCAAGCGGTCTTCTTCGAAGCAGACACGGTCGTGAACGTACAGGTACGGAACAAGGATCCGAACCCCGGCAGGCGGTTCGCCCGGGCTCGTCCACCCGTCCGCGGGGCCAGTGGGGCGGACGGTGATACTGGGGTCATGAAGTTCAGCCGTCGCGTCTCCTGGTTCCTGCTCGCCTTCGGGGTGTGGAGCTGGTTCATCTGGATCACTTTCGTCAAGAACCTGTGGAACGACGGGAGTGGCCTCGCGTTCGACGACGCGGGCGACCCGACGGCCTACTTCTGGGTTCATCTGCTGCTTGCCGTCACGTCCTTTGTCCTGGGGACGGTGATCGGAGTGCTCGGGTTGCGTGGGGTGCGTGCCGTGCGCCGCGAAAACGGCTAGAACCGCGCAAGCGGAGAAGAGGGGTTCCGGGGCGTGGTCGTCTTCCTGCTGGTCCTGATCGTGGTGCTCGCGCTGCTCGGTGCGGTCCACTGGTACGTGTGGCGGCGCCTCGTGCGTGACGTCACGACGCGCGGAAGCCTGCCGCGCCGCCTCGGCACGGCCGCCGTCGTGGCGCTCCCGCTGCTGTCGTTCGCGGCCCTCGCCTCCTCCCGCGCCGGGGCCCCGTTCCTGCTCCAGCAGGTCGTCGCCTGGCCGGGCTTCCTCTGGCTCGCCCTGCTCCTGTACGTCACCCTGGCCCTGGCCGTCGGCGAGGCCGTCCGCCCGGTCCTGTTCCGATGGCTCACCCGCCGTGCGCAGGCCGCGGCCCCGGCGCCCGTGCCGGCGCCGGTTTCGGAACACGTGCCCCCCGCCCCCGAGGAGCCGGCCGAACCGGCCCTGGCCGACCCTCCGGCCCCGGCCGACTCTCCGGCCCCGGCCGCCCCTCCGGCCACCGACGTCTCCCGACGTCTCTTCGTCTCCCGGGTCGTCGGCGGCGCCGCGGCCGCCGCCGCCGTCGGGACCGTCGGCTACGGCACGTACGGAGTGCTGCGCGGCCCCCGGGTCAAGCGGGTCACCGTCCCGCTCGCCAAGATCCCGCGCGCCGCGCACGGCTACCGGATCGCCGTCGTCTCCGACATCCACCTCGGACCGATCCTCGGCCGCGCCCACACCCAGCGCATCGTCGACACCATCAACGCCACCCAGCCCGATCTGATCGCGGTCGTCGGCGACCTCGTCGACGGGACCGTCGAGAACCTCGGCTCCGCAGCCGAGCCCCTCGCGCGGCTCCGCGCCCGGCACGGCTCGTTCTTCGTGACCGGCAACCACGAGTACTTCTCGGGCGCCGACGCCTGGGTCGACCACGTCCGTGAGCTCGGCCTGCGCCCGCTGCGCAACGAGCGCGTGGAGGTGGCGGCCGGCTTCGACCTCGCCGGCGTCGACGACGTCGCGGGGGAGAGCGAGGGCCAGGGCCCCGACTTCGCACGGGCGCTCGGCGACCGCGACCGGGCCCGCGCCGCGGTCCTCCTCGCGCACCAGCCGATCGTCGTCCACGACGCCGTACGCCACGGTGTGGACCTCCAGCTCTCCGGCCACACCCACGGCGGTCAGCTCTGGCCCGGCAACTACCTCGCCGAACTCGCCAACCCGACCGTCGCCGGGCTGGAACGGTACGGGGACACCCAGCTGTACGTCTCGCGCGGCGCGGGCGCCTGGGGACCTCCGGTCCGGGTCGGGGCGCCCTCGGACATCACCGTCGTCGAACTCGCCTCGAAACAGGCGTAATCGGGGCAGGGTCACTCCCTGCGCCGAGACCGATACGTGCTGCTCATCGACTTAAATTCGCATTTCCCGGACATATACCTGTGGTGTGAAAGTTTTCTCTTCCACTTGTGAAAACCGTGTGATGGGATGACGCCATCGCGACTATGCCGGGGGGCCGTCGCAGCTGGGGTGGACGAAAAAAGGAAGCACGGCAATGCGGTCGACGGTCCGTCTGCGGATCCTCATCACTTGTGGAGTACTGGTGGCCGCCGGAGTGGGGGGCTGGCAACTCCTGCCCTCCGACGGCGGCCGGACCGATCCGATCAGCGTCGGCACAACCGACGAGGTCACTTCACTGGACCCGGCCGGCGCGTACGACGCCGGTTCCTGGGCCATGTACAGCAATGTCTTCCAGTCGTTGCTGACGTTCAAGCCGGGGTTCACGACCCCCGTTCCGGACGCGGCGGAGAGCTGCAGGTTCGCGGGCTCGAAGCTCACGACGTACGAGTGCACGCTCCGCGACGACCTCTCGTTCGCCAGCGGGCGCAAGGTCACCGCCGAGGACGTCAAGTACTCCTTCGAGCGGATGCTGCGCATCAAGACGGACGTGGGCCCGAAGGCCCTGTTCCCGACCCTGAAGAGCGTCTCGGCCTCGGGCCGCAAGGTCACCTTCCATCTGAGCGGCCGGGACGCCACGTTCCCGCTGAAGGTGGCCACGGGCGCCGGCTCGATCGTCGACAAGGACCAGTACCCGGCCGGCACGCTGCGGACCGGCTCCGCGGTGGACGGCTCGGGGCCGTACGTCCTCAAGGAGTACAAGGAGGGCGAGTCCGCCCTGCTCGAGCCCAACCCGACGTACCGGGGCGCCATCGCCCGGAGCGGCGGCCCGGTCCTGGTGAAGTACTTCGCCCAGTCCGAGGACCTCGCCAACGCCTGGAAGGCGAAGGACGTCGAGGTGACGCACCGGCAGCTGCCGCCGGAGTTCGTCTCCTCCCTGGACACCAAGGACGGCACGCGGGTCACCGAGGCGGAGAGCGCCGAGATCCGCAACCTCAACTTCAACGTGCGGCCCGGCTCGGCCATGGCCGACAAGGCCGTACGGCAGGCCGTCGCCGCGGTCCTCGACCGTCCGGCGATCACCACCGGCGCCTACAAGGGCACGGTCGAGCCGCTGTACTCCCTCATCCCGCAGGGCTTCATCGGGCACAGCACCGCGTTCTACGACGTCAACCCGGGGCCGAACGCCAAGAAGGCGAAGCGGCTCCTGAAGGACGCCGGCATCAAGACCCCGGTGAAGTTCACCTTCGGCTACCGCGCGGACGCCACCTACGGCGCCGAGACCGCCGAGATCAAGCGGCAGCTGGAGGAGACCGGCCTCTTCGAGGTCGAGACCGTCGAGGTCAAGTGGACCGAGTTCCAGAAGGCGTACGCGAAGGGCACCTACGACGCGTACACCGTCGGCTGGCTCCCCGACTTCCCCGACTCCGACAGCTTCACCGCGCCGCTCGTCGGCACCGAGAACACCCTGCACAACGGGTTCTCCAGCAAGCGGATCGACTCCCTGATCTCCTCGACGCAGCAGTTCAGCGACCGCTCCCGGGCGACCGACGACTTCAAGGAGATCCAGAGCGAGGTGGCGACCGACGTGCCGCTCGTCCCGCTGTGGCAGAAGAAGGACTACGTCCTCTCCACGGAGGCGGTCGCCGGCTCCCAGTACCTGACGGACGGTACGGGCATCTGGCGCCTGTGGGAGCTGCGCTGGATCTAGGCCGCGCCGTGACGAGGCGGGTCCGCCGGCCACGAGGCAGGTCCCGCCGTGACGAGGCAGGTCCGCCGGCCACGAGTCAGGCCGCGCCGTTACGACGCGGTCCCGCCAGCCACGAGTCAGGCCGCGCGTTACGAGTTCTCCGGCTCCGGCTCCGGCGGCTTCGGGTTCGTCCTCTTCTTGGGCTTGCCCGAGGCCGCCATTCCCGCTGCCGTCGGCATGAAGTCGGAGAGCAGCTCGTGCGTCTCCTTGACCAGCGGGCGCAGGATCCGGAAGCGGGAGAGCGAGATCGCGCGGGCGGTGACCGGCGCGAGGCGCTCGACCAGGCGGCGGCTGTTGGCCGCGCCCTCCGAGCGGTCGTACACCCAGAAGAGGACGAGCCCCATCTGCTGGAGCCACAGCAACCGCGGGAGGGCCTCGGCCAGTTCCGGGTCGACCTTCACCGAGGCGCCGGAGATGACCCGCCGGTGGACCTCGATCGCGGCCTCGCGCGGGCCCTCCGACTCGGGTGAGAAGGGGCTGAGCGGGCTGTCCGGGTCGGCGGCGTTCTTGAAGAACTGGGACGCGAACTCGTGGTACGGCTCCGCGATGTCGAGCCAGCCGAGGTAGACCCCCCGGATCCGGGCCGTGAGGTCCTTCTCGCCGCCGGTCAGGATGGGCTCGACGGCCGCCTGGTGCTCCTCGGCGATCCGGTCGTAGAAGCCCTGGACGAGGTGCTCCTTGGACGAGAAGTAGTAGTACGCGTTGCCGACGGAGACCCCGGCCTCCTGGGCGATGGCCCGCATCGTCGTCTTGTCGTAACCGCGCTCCCTGAACAGCCGGAGCGCGGTCTCGAGGATGAGCGTGCGGGTCTGCTCGCTCTTCGGGGCCTTCTTCTCGTCGGCCTTCTTCTCTTCCTTCACGTCCTTCACGGGACCGAGCCTAACCGGGCGGACCGGGCACCTCGCAGCGCCCGTCGTCGCAGCGCCCGTCCCTGGTGTCCGGCCCCTTGAGGGCCTCGCGCCACTTCGCCGCCGCCAGGACGGTCACCCGGGCGAAGGGCTGCCCGGCCGGGGTGGCCAGCCAGTGGGCCTTGGCCCGGTGGTCGGCGAGCGCCCAGAGGCAGACGATCCAGGCGGAGGTCTCCCGGTAGACCTGGCCCCGGTCCCCGACCACGGTGATCTCCCGCAGGGTGGAGGCGTGGTCGAGGGCGGGGAAGCGGCGCCTGGCCTCCTGCGACCCGGCCGGTACGAGGTCCAGCGGGACGAGCTGCCGCTGGCGGAGCAGCCAGTGTCTGAGGTGCACACAGAGCGGGCAGTCGGCGTCGTACAGCACGGTCAGGCGTCCCACGGGCGTCGGCACGGCGGGCTCAGCCCTGGGGTGCGGGCGGGGCCCAGGGGCCGGCCTTGGGTGCCTGGGTCCAGCCCTGCGGGCCGACCGGCGGCACCTGTTCGCGCTCCATGACCCCGCGGCGGCGGATCTTGTTGAGGACGTACACGTTCCCGAGGTGCATCACGCCGAGGACGAGCAGCACGACCCCGAGCTTCACGGAGAGCGCCTCGAAGAGCGCGCGGGCGTCGAGGACGGCCTCGTCCTGGCTCAGATAGAGGGCGACGAAGCCGAAGTTGACGAGGTAGAAGCCGACCACCAGGAGGTGGTTGACCGCTTCGGCGAGCTTCTCGTTCCCGTGCAGGACGTCCGCGAGGAAGATCCTTCCGTTGCGGCTGAGTGTGCGCGCGACCCAGATGGTCAGGGCCACGCTGATCAGCAGATAGACGATGTACGCGACGACAGTGAGGTCCATGCCCCACCCTCCCTTGAACGCGTTCAAAAGCTGGCGGTCATGACTGTAGACCTCTCTTTGAACGTGTTCAAGTCATGGGCGGGTCGCATGGGAATCGGATGGGGGTCGTAGGCAGGTCGTATGCGGGTCCCTGCGTGCGGCGTCTGCGCAAACCCGGTGGTCACCACGGGTCCCGCCGCCTAGGGTCGGGCGGATGACGCTCTCTCACGACCTGGCCGGCCAGGGCCCCTCGACCGTCCTCCTGCTGCACTCCGGGGTCTGCGACCGCAGGATGTGGGACGGACAGTTCCACGCACTCGCCGAGGCCGGACACCGGGTCGTCCGCTGCGACCTCCGCGGCTTCGGGGACACCCCCGTCGATGCCGCACACACCCACGCCGACGACGTACGCGACCTCCTCGACCACCTCGGCGTCGAACGGGCCGCCGTCGTCGGCTCCTCCTTCGGCGGCCGCGTCGCCCTGGAACTCGCCGTCCGCCACCCCGGCCACGTCTCCGCCCTCGCCCTGCTCGCCTCCGGCATCCCGGACTTCCGGCCCAGCCAGGAGCTGGCCGCCTGGGGCGACCGCGAGGACGAACTGCTCGACGCGGGCGACCTCGACGCCGCCGTCGAGCTCAACGTCGACACCTGGCTCGGCCCCGAGGCCGGACCCGAGGCCCGCGCCCTCGTCCGGGAGATGCAGCGGCACGCCTTCGAGGTCCAGCTCGCCGTCCCCGAGGAGTTCCACCCGGTCGCCCCCGGCGTCACCGCCGACGACCTCGCCGGGATCAAGGTCCCCGCCCTCGTGGCGGTCGGTGCCCACGACCTCCCCGACTTCCGGGCGGTCGCCGACGACCTCACCCGCCTCCTCCCCGGCGCCCGCCGCGTCGACCTCGACTGGGCCGGACACCTCCCCGCCCTGGAACGCCCGGCCGAGACCGCCCGGCTGCTCACCGACTTCCTGGCGGAGGCGGCCACCTCCTAACCCCTGTCCGTGCCGCCGACCACGCTCACGACAGGCGGCGGACCCCCGGCACGAGCGCCGTCGCGGCGCAGCAGCCGCCCACCAGGACGGCCGCGACGAGCAGCGGCACCTCGGGGCCCCAGGCCGAGGCCGCGAGCGGCGCCAGCGCGTATCCCAGTGGCATGGCGGCCAGCGAGAGCAGCCAGTCGTACGAGGTGACCCGGGCGAGCGCGTGGGCGGGCACCGCGCGTTGGACGGCGGTGTCCCATACGGGGGAGAGGAACCCGAGTCCCGCCTGCGCGAGCCCGTAGGCCGCGATCGTCAGCGGTGCGGGCGCGGCGACCGCGAGCAGGACCAGTGGCAGCGCGTACGTGGCGAGCCCGAGGTTCGCCGTGAGGACCGGGCGCCGGGGGGTGAATCGGCCGGCGAGCAGTGCCCCGAGGAGGAAGCCGACGGCGCCGACCTGCAGCAGGACGACCCATGTGGTGCCGCCGCCGAGCCGTTGCACCGCGACCGCGGGGCCGAGGGTCATCAGGACGGCCGCGGCGCCGTTCCAGGCGCTGTGGCCGATCAGGCTGGTCCAGTACCAGTCCCGGGAACGGACCTCCTGCCAGCCCTCGACCAGATCGGCCCGGAGCGAGCGGCGCGGGATCGGCACCCGCTTCACCTTCACCGCCGTCAGGATGAGCGCGCTGACGGCGAAGGTCGCCGCGTCGAGGACGAACGCCCAGCCCGGTCCCACGGTCAGCACCAGGGTGCCGGCGAGTGCGGGGCCGCCGAGCCGGGTGGCGCTCCGGGCGACGCTCATCGCCGCGTTGGCCCGGTGCAGCGACTCGGTCGCCACCGTGCCCTTCACCAGGGGTGAGACGGTCGGCATCGCGAAGGCCCCGGCCGCGCCGCCGAGCGCTTCGGCGACCGCGAGGACGGCCAGGCTCGGCGTACCGCCGAGGAGTTGGATGCCGACGAGCAGCTGGGTGCCGCAGCGTACGAGATCCGTGGTGAGGGCGACCGTACGGGCGTCGAAGCGGTCGCCGACGACGCCGCCGAGGGGCAGCAGGAGCAGCTTGGGCACCATCGCGCAGCCGAGGACCAGGGCGAGCGCGGAGGTGGAGCCGGTGGCCTCCAGGACGGCGAGGGCGAGGGCGGCGGGGATCGCGGCGTCGCCCAGGAGGGAGAGGGCGCGACCGGTGAGGAGCAACCGGAAGGAGCGGGTGCGAAGGGGATGGGGGGCGGGCGGCGGCGCCGTGGTGGTGGCAGCGGTCATGATCGGAATAGTATTTCGGTACCGAATAATTCGTCAACGAAATATTCGGTACCGAAGGGAGTTGGAATGGAGGAACGGGAGCAGCGACGTACGATCGCCCCATGGAGCCGACGGAAGCGACCGACCCCGAGGGGGCGACCCCCGCGCAACACGACTGGACCGACGAGCACGTCGCCCGCTGGCAGCCCGTCCTGCCCGGCCTCGACCCCGTCGTCGAAGGCGCCGTCACCCGGATGAAGAAGCTCTCCGTCCACTTCCGCCGGGTCAGGGAGCAGTCGCTCGTCGACTTCGACCTGGAGCGCCACGAGTTCGACACCCTGCACAAGATCGCCGGCCGGGGCGGCAGTGCGGCCCCCTCCGAGCTCGCCGAGGACCTCGACCTGGCCCCCGCCTCCGTCACCGGCCGCCTCGACGCCCTGGAGAAGCGCGGCTTCGTCCGCCGTACCCAGTCCACCACCGACCGGCGCCGGGTCGTCGTCGAACTGACCGCCGCGGGCCGCGAGACCTGGCTCGGCGCGATGGACGTCCTCGGCCACGAGGAGTACCGCCTGCTCGGCGTTCTCGCCCCCGAGGAGCGCGCCCTCCTCAACGACATGCTGCGGCGCATCATGATCGAGGCGGAGTCGACGGAGCCGACCCGCCATTGGTAGGGCCGCCGACGTCGTAGGGCCGCCGACGTCGTAGGGCCGCCGCCCGCCGCCGACGCCTGCCAAGGACGCCCGCCGACACCCGCGCCGCCGCCTGCCGCCACCGCCCCGGAAACGCCAAAGGGGCGCCCTCGGGCGCCCCCTTGCCGATGACGACCGCTCACATGCTCAGCGACCGCGCGTAGTTGAGCTGGCCCATCACCCAGTTGAAGGTGTCCGGGCCGCGCGCCGGGATCATCGTCGAGTGGTGCCGGCCGCCGCTGGTGACCGTGACCTGGATGAAGCCGGTGGTCGTCTTCTCCTTCATCAGGAGGAACAGCAGGCCCAGCAGGCAGAAGAGGAAGAACACGATCGCCAGCACGATGGCGACCGTGGGCATCTTCTCCTCGGTCCGCGACATGTCCGTCGCGTTCCACACGGCGCCCTTGAGAGGCATCGCGCCGGCCGGCGTGATGATCTGGTCGCCCACCACGGTGATGTCACCGAGGCTCAGCACCGGGGCGCCCCCGGTCTGTGGCGGCACTCCGGGCACCTGCTGCTGCGGCGGCACCGGCACGCCGCCCGGCAGGGTCGGCTGGTACGCCGGAGTCTGCGGGTACGCCGGCGTGTGCGGGTACCCGTAGGCGGGCGTGCCCGGCTGCTGCTGCCCGGGGCCCCACTCGTACTCCTCAGGCCGGTAAGGGTTCGGCTCGCTCATCAGTCCCCGTCCTTCACAAAGAAAAAGCCCGCTCCTGCACGCCGCAGCGTACAGAAGCGGGCCGAAACACCGAACCGGAAAGGTGTCAGAAGCGACGCGTGATCAGCGCGCGCTTCACTTCCTGGATCGCCTTCGTGACCTCGATGCCACGCGGGCAGGCGTCCGTGCAGTTGAACGTCGTGCGGCAACGCCACACGCCGTCCTTGTCGTTCAGGATCTCCAGGCGCTGCTCGCCCGCCTCGTCACGCGAGTCGAAGATGAAGCGGTGCGCGTTGACGATCGCGGCCGGACCGAAGTACTGGCCGTCGTTCCAGAAGACCGGGCAGGACGACGTGCACGCGGCGCACAGGATGCACTTGGTGGTGTCGTCGAAGCGCTCGCGGTCCTCGGCGGTCTGCAGACGCTCGCGCGTCGGCTCGTTGCCCTTGGTGACCAGGAACGGCATGACGTCCCGGTACGCCTGGAAGAAGGGCTCCATGTCGACGACAAGGTCCTTCAGCACCGTGAGGCCCTTGATGGCCTCGACGGTGATCGGCTTGTCGGGGTTGAGGTCCTTGATCAGCGTCTTGCAGGCGAGCCTGTTCTTGCCGTTGATCCGCATCGCGTCCGAGCCGCAGATGCCGTGCGCGCACGACCGGCGGAACGTCAGCGTGCCGTCGACGTCCCACTTGATCTTGTGGAGGGCGTCGAGGACGCGCTCCTTCGGGTCGATCTCGATCTGGAAGTCTTCCCAGACCGAGGCGTCCGAGATCTCGGGGTTGAAGCGGCGGATCCGCATCGTGACCGTGATGTACGGGGAGGCGGCGGACTCCGCCTCGACCTTGTCCAGTACGGGGGTAGCCATCAGTACTTACGCTCCATCGGCTGGTAGCGGGTCTGGACGACCGGCTTGTAGTCGAGACGGACGGTCTCGGAGCCGTCCTCGCCGACCTCGCGGTACGCCATGGTGTGGCGCATGAAGTTGACGTCGTCGCGGTTCGGGTAGTCCTCGCGGTAGTGACCGCCGCGGGATTCCTTGCGCGCGAGGGCCGAGACGGCCATGACCTCGGCCAGTTCGAGCAGGTTGCCCAGCTCGATGGCCTCCAGGAGGTCCGTGTTGAAGCGCTTGCCCTTGTCCTGGATGGACACGTTCTCGTAGCGCTCGCGCAGCTCGGCGATCTTCTCGACGGCCGTCTTGATCGTCTGCTCGGTGCGGAACACCATCACGTTGGCGTCCATGGTCTCCTGCAGCTCGCGGCGGATGTCCGCCACCCGCTCGTGACCCGTGGAGTTGCGCAGCTTCTCGATCGTCGCGACGACGAGGGACTCCGGGTTCTCCGGCAGCTCGACGTAGTCGTGCTTGGCGGAGTACTCGGCCGCGGCGATGCCGGAGCGCTTGCCGAAGACGTTGATGTCGAGCAGCGAGTTGGTGCCGAGGCGGTTGGCGCCGTGCACCGACACGCAGGCGACCTCGCCGGCCGCGTACAGGCCCGGGACGACCGTGGTGTTGTCCGAGAGGACCTCACCCTGGACGTTGGTCGGGATGCCGCCCATCGCGTAGTGCGCGGTGGGCTGGATCGGGATCGGGTCCGTGTACGGCTCGATGCCGAGGTACGTACGGGCGAACTCGGTGATGTCCGGGAGCTTGGCGTCGAGCTGCTCCGGCGGAAGGTGCGTCAGGTCCAGGTAGACGTGGTCGCCCTCGGGACCGCAGCCGCGGCCCTCGCGGATCTCCGTGTAGATGGAGCGGGAGACGACGTCACGGGACGCGAGGTCCTTCATGACCGGCGCGTACTTCTCCATGAAGCGCTCGCCGTCCTTGTTGCGGAGGATGCCGCCCTCACCGCGGGCGCCCTCCGTCAGCAGGATGCCCATGCGCCAGATGCCCGTCGGGTGGAACTGGAAGAACTCCATGTCCTCCAGGGGCAGACCGCGGCGGTAGCACGCGGCCTGGCCGTCACCGGTCAGGGTGTGCGCGTTGGAGGTCACCTTGAAGAACTTGCCGGTGCCGCCGGACGCGTAGATCACGGCCTTGGCCTGGAAGATGTGGATCTCGCCGGTGGCCAGCTCGTACGCGACGACGCCCGCGGAGTGCTTCACACCGTCGACCTCGACGATGAGCTGGTCCAGGACGTAGAACTCGTTGAAGAACTCCACACCCTCCTTGACGCAGTTCTGGTACAGCGTCTGGAGGATCATGTGGCCGGTGCGGTCCGCGGCGTAGCAGGACCGGCGGACCGGGGCCTCGCCGTGGTTGCGGGAGTGACCGCCGAAGCGGCGCTGGTCGATGGTGCCGTTCGGGGTCCGGTTGAACGGCAGGCCCATCTTCTCCAGGTCGAGGACGGCGTCGATGGCCTCCTTCGCCAGGATCTCGGCGGCGTCCTGGTCGACCAGGTAGTCACCGCCCTTGACCGTGTCGAAGGTGTGCCACTCCCAGTTGTCCTCCTCCACGTTCGCCAGCGCGGCGGCCATGCCGCCCTGCGCGGCGCCCGTGTGGGACCGGGTGGGGTAGAGCTTCGTCAGCACGGCGGTGCGGCTGCGCTTCGTCGACTCGATGGCGGCGCGCATGCCGGCGCCGCCGGCTCCGACGATGACGGTGTCGTACTTGTGGATCTTCATGACGTGGATTACCTCAGCCCCGTGCCTAGCGGATGTTCGGGTCGAAGGTGAAGATCACCAGCGTGCCCAGAAGGATGGTGAACACCGTGGCGGTGTACAGCAGGCCCTTGAGCCACAGGCGCGTGTTGGCCCGCTCCGCGTAGTCGTTGATGACGGTACGGAGGCCGTTGGCGCCGTGCAGCATGGCGAGCCAGAGCATCAGCAGGTCCCAGACCTGCCAGAACGGGGACGCCCAGCGGCCGGCCACGAAGGCGAAGCCGATCTTGGAGACGCCGCCGTCGAGGAAGAGCTGGATCAGCAGGTGGCCGAGGACCAGGACGACGAGGACCACGCCCGAGAGGCGCATGAAGAGCCACGCGGCCATCTCGAAGTTGCCACGGGTCGCCTTCGGCGTCTTGCCGGTGCGCTTGCGCGGGGCCTCGATGTACGGCGCGGGGTTGTCCACGTCGTAGTGCGCGCCGCCCTCGACGGGGCCGATGGCGGCGGAGGTGGTGTCAGCGGACATATCTGGCGTCAGCTCCCGAACAGTTCACGTGCGGCGTGGCCGAGGACGGGGTACAGCGAGCCCGCCATCAGCACGACCCAGATGCCCACGACGGTCCAGAGCATCTGCTTCTGGTAGCGCGGGCCCTTGGACCAGAAGTCCACGGCGATGACACGGAGACCGTTCAGCGCGTGGAAGAGGATGGCAGCGACGAGGCCGTACTCGAGAAGAGCGACGATCGGCGTCTTGTAGGTCGCGACGACCTCGTCGTACGCCTCGGGGGAGACGCGGACGAGAGCGGTGTCCAGCACGTGTACGAACAGGAAGAAGAAGATGAGGACGCCGGTGACTCGATGAGCCACCCAGCTCCACATTCCTTCCCGGCCGCGGTACAGCGTTCCAGCCGGCACGGAAAAACCCTCCGGGAGCGGGGATCAGGGTCGGCCGGCTTCTCTGTCGGTCTGACCCGGCCGGGTACGGTCCACCGGCCCCGGTCATCGTAGCGACGACTTGTCGGTTCGCTCGCGCGGGGTCCATCGGTGTGATCAAACAGGCACGGACGGACTATCGCACAGGCCGGAATCGCCGTATTCCGGACGGATTCACGGCCCGGAGTGTCGCGGTGTGAGGGCCTCCGCGAGACGGAATGCCAGCCGGGCGCGGGCGAGCCGCCTCAGTTCGTCGGCGGCGACCACACGTTCCTCCTCCGGTTCGTTGCCGAGACGTGACCGAATGCCTGCCAATACCTGGTCGAGCCGCTCTCCCGGCCGCACTCCGTCCAGGCTGATCACGAACGCGTGTCCGAAGCTGCTCTCGTACGCGGCATGGGCGGCCCGCAGCGCGGTCCGCGCGGCCGGCGGGGCGTCGGGGTGCGGCAGGGCCGAGGACTCGGCGGCCAGGGCCTCGTCGAGGTCGGCGCGGGACAGGTCGTACCCGGCCTCGTCGGCGGCGGCGAGCAGCGCGTCCACGGTGGGGTACGGACGGTGCGCCGCCACCCGTTCGGCCCAGCGGCGGCTGTGGCAGCACGACAGGAGCAGGGCCTCGGCCTCGACGGGCGCGGCGGCGTTGAAGCCCGCGAGGCCGTGGAGATGGGAGCCCCTGTTCTGGGCGGGTATGGCAGGCGTGTCCGTGGAGCCCGGCTTGCGGCAGGGGACATGGGTGTCGCTGGTCAGCGTGGGCTCCGGTACTCCGGGACGGGTGGGCCCGATCGCGCGGGGGGACGGGCGCGATGGGGTGGGTGTGACGCAACGTTATCGACGGGACGAGGGAAGTGTCCGACGGATGCGCGAATTTCACCCGGAAGGGAGAGTTTCGGAACAGGTGATGGACGAATGCGTTCAGGTCGGCCCGTCGTGATGCCCCGCGATGTCCCCCGGTTGGCCGGACCGCCCGCCGTACGGGAGGATTCCGAATGATGCGGTACTCCATACGAGGGCCCCACAAGGGCCCCGCACTTCTGGCGACGACGGTGGCACTGGCCACCGTGGCGGCCTGCTCCACCGGTTCACCGACCGGCTCGGGCTCGTCCGCCGCCACTCCTTCCGGTACGTCCGCGAGCGCGGCGCCCACCAGCGCGCCGCCCAGTCCGACGCCCACACCGACCCGGACCTACCCGCTCTCCACCGCACCCCGCACGGTCCCCGCGGTCCGCGACCACCAGGCCGCCCGCGGCCCCGGCTGGAAGCCCGCGTCCCCCGCCGGGGTCGTCATCGCCGCGAACAGCGCCGGCCTCGCCGACGAGGGGAAACTGCTCGCCGGGGAGCTCGGCATCCCGTACCGCGGCGCCGTCGCCGCCGGGCCCGGGGACGTCGAACTGGCGCTGGGCGGGACCGGCGCCCCCGAGTCGTACACCCTGACCGTCCGTGACGACCGGGTCCGGATCAGCGGCCCCGACGAGGCCGGGGTCTTCTACGGCACCCGCACCCTCAAGCAGTCGGTGAAGGGCTCCGGCGCGATGCCCGAGGGCGTCGTCACCGACGCGCCCGCGAAGCCCCAGCGCGGACTGAACGTCGACATCGCCCGCAAGTACTTCACCGCGGGCTGGATCGAGGACCGGCTCCGCGAGATGGCCGACCTCAAGCTCAACCACTTCGGTCTGCACTTCTCCGACGACCAGGGCTTCCGGATCGCCTCGGACAGCCACCCCGAGATCGTCTCCGCCCAGCACCTCAGCAAGGCCGAGGTGCGCCGGATCCTCGCCCTCGCGCAGAGCCTGCACATCACCGTCGTGCCCGAGATCGACTCGCCCGGACACCTCGGCGCCGTCCTGCGCGCCCACCCGGACCTCCAGCTGCGCAACGTCCAGGGGACGCCGCGCCAGGGCGCCATCGACATCTCGAAGCCGGCGTCGGCGCAGATCGTCGACGATCTGCTGCGCGAGTACTCCGCCCTCTTCCCCGGCGGCTGGTTCCACGTCGGCGCCGACGAGTACCAGGCGCTGACCGTCCGCAGCCCGTCCACCTCGTACCCGCAGCTCGCCACGGCGGCCCGGCAGAAGTACGGGGCCCAGGCCGGGGTCCAGGACCTGGCCGAGGGCTGGCTGAACGACCGCGCCGCCGTCGTGCGCGCGGCCGGGAAGACGGCCAAGGCCTGGAACGACGGGTTCTTCCGCGGCGGTTTCGTCACGGCCGACCAGCGGATCGAGGTCGAGTACTGGACGGGCAAGGAGATCGGCGCGCGCCCGCCCGCGGAGTACCTGGCCGAGGGCCGCAAGGTCGTGAACCTCAACGACGAGTACCTGTACTACGTCCTCGGCGAGCCGAACCAGTTCACGTACCCGACGGGCCGCCGGATCTACGAGCAGTGGACCCCCCTGGTCCTGCGCGGCACGACACCGGTGCCCGCGCGGTACGCCCCGCAGATCCTGGGCGCCCGGCTCGCGGTCTGGTGCGACCTGTCGGCCGCACAGACGCAGACACAGGTGGCGACCGGCATCCGGATGCCCCTGACGGCCCTCGCCCAGAAGGTCTGGGACGCGCGAACGCCGACGATGACCTGGGAGCAGTTCAGGACGCTGGCGACGAAGGTGCGGTGACCGGAAGAAGCCGCGACGCCCTCGCTTGGGGGAGCGCCTGCTCGCCCCGTATCTCGTCGACATCGAGGTGACCTCGGCCCTCTTGGGCCGTCACCGGGGCGGCGAACTGACCGCCCGCGAGCTGGACGACGCCTGCGCGGGTTGCGCCGAGCTGCCGCTGCGCAGGTCGGAGCAGCTCCAGCTGCTGCCCCGGGTGCGCGAGCTGTACGCGAATCCCACCGCCGACGACGCGACGTATGTGGCGCTCGTGGAGGGGTACGACGTCCCGCTGGTGACCAGCGATGCCCGGATCCTTGACGGCGCAAGGGCCACCCGCACCGAATGCCCGGTCGAGGTGTTCGACGAGAAGGTCCTCGGGCTGCGGTAGGACGCTGCTGAACCCGCAGGTGGCGGGCGGCATCCGGATCGCGTACGTTCCCCCGGCGGCGGCTGCTCGGCCACCGCCGGCGTCTCGGGGAGGGGCGCCGACCTTCCCTGGGGGGAACCACATGCTCACACTCCGAAATCCGGGCGGCCTTTCGCACGCCGTCGTGGCCCTGCTCGCGGGCAACATTCTCTTCGACGTCCTGTTCGGCGCGATCGAGCTCCGCTTCCTGTTCACCGACAGCGCTGCGGACTACTTCGATCCGGCCGTGTTCGGCGCTCTCGATCTGAACGTGCTCTACAGCCCGGCTTTCACGCTGTACGTGGCGACCGGGATCGTCTTCATCGTCTGGTTCCACCGGCTGCGCAAGAACGCCGAGGTCTGGGCCGCTGACCTGCAGGGCCGGAAGCCTGGCTGGGCCATCGGCGGCTGGTTCATCCCGATCGGCAACCTGTGGATTCCCCGGGGGGTCGCCGCCGACATCTGGCGGGCCAGCCGCTGGGAGCCGTACGCCGCAGACGGCGCCCGGGAGCTGACCCTCCTCAACGCATGGTGGTCGTTCTGGGTCGCCAGCATGGTGATGGACCGGATCTCAGCCCAGCTGTACAAGGGAGCCGAGACCGCCGACGCCTATGTCACCGCATCAGCCTGGTCCCTCACGGGCTACGCCCTCGACCTCGCCGCCGCCGTCCTCGCCATCCTCTTCGTCCGGCGTCTGACCTCTATGCAGCACGCCAAGGCCACTGGCATGATTCCGGCCGCGCAGTGACGAAAAAGCGCCGCACGGCGCAGTAGTGGACGTACTGCGTCCGTATCGGGTGGCAAGGGGGCGTCCATGACGTCGGCGACGAGTCGGAGCCTGCTGGAACTGATCGACGGGGCGGACGAGCGAGGCCTGGCCGCGGCCGGTCTCGCCTGCCTCGACCGCTGCCTCCCGCTGCTCGCCGGCGACCGGGGCGACGCCCTGCGTCCCGTGTGGGCGGCCGTCGCACGCGGCGACGGCGAGGCCTGGGGCGAGGCCGTCGCCAAGGCCCGCGTCGAGCTCGACGCCGAGCTGGGCGCCGACGGTACGGAGGACGCCGAGGCCGTACGCGGCATGCTGGCGTACGCCCCCGCGGTCTGGACGGCCGAGGCCCTGCGCGTCTGGGCCGGTGAGTGCTCCGTCACCGCCCTCACCCTGCACGGCCGGTACGACGCGGCAGAGGCGCCCGACGGTCTCGTCGAGCGCTGCCGGGCCGGGGACGCGGACGGCGCGGGCCCGTTGCTCGCCGGGGAACTCCGCCGCCAGCAGACCGTCCTCGAATCGGTCGCCCACGGCCCGACCGGTCTGCGCCGGGCCCGTGAGCTCTCCGTCGAGGGCGGCCGGGTGCTGCGCGCGGTCGTCTCGCGCCGGGCCCGCACCGCCTGAAGCTCCTAGGAATCCTCCTCCGGGGCCGCGATCGTCGCCGAGGCGATCGTCTCGGCGATCTGCTGCTCCGCCGTGGCCTTGTCGAGGCCGAGTCCTGTCAGGACGCCCCTACCGTCCTCGTGCTCCAGGAGGGCGAGCAGGATGTGCTCGGTGCCGACGTAGTTGTGGCCGAGGCGCAGCGCCTCGCGGAACGTCAGCTCCAGGACCTTCTTCGCCGCCGCGTCGTACGGGACGAGCGCGGGCACCTCGGCGGCGGCCGGCGGCAGGGTCGCCGTGACGGCCTCGCGCAGCTGCTCCGGGGTCACGCCCCGCGAGGCGATCCAGAGCGCCGCGAGCCCTTCGGGCTCGGAGAGCAGGCCGAGTGCCAGGTGGCCGGTGAGGATCTCGTCGTTCCCGGCGCTCTTGGCCTCGTTCTGGGAGGAGACGATCACGTTCCGCGCCCGGGGGGTGAAGCGGCTGAACCCGGCGTTCGGGTCCATCTTCTCCGCGTCGGGGTCCTTGGGGACGAACCGCTTCTGGGCCGCCTGGCGGGTGACGCCCATGCTGCGGCCGATGTCGGTCCAGGAGGCGCCGGAGCGCCGGGCCTGGTCCACGAAGTGGCCGATGAGGTGGTCGGCGACATCGCCGAGGTGGTCTGCCGCGATGACCGCGCCGGAGAGTTGCTCCAGGGCGTCGGGGTGGACTTTCTTGATCGCTTCGATGAGCTCGTCGAGACGGACAGGGACATTCAGGCCGACTGGATTCGTCATGAGGCAACCGTAGGTTGACACCCCTCCCCTGTCAACCTTCGGTTGACACCTTCATGGGGGGTGAAAGGGGGGAAATGGGAGACGGCCGAGGTCGCCACCCCCCACAGGAGAGACCCCGGCCGTCGTCCACGGAGCCGCAGCACGGCTCCGTACTCCTTTCAGCGCCAGGGGTGCGGTTTCTGTCACACCGCGCACACCGCGACTTTGCCGGCGGCATCGCGCACACCACCGCCCGAAGGTTGCAAGTTGTACAAAGACCCCGGATCGCGTGGACGCGGCGCCGCGACACGACGTAGCGTGCAGGTGCGCGAGGCAGCGTGGCGGTGGTGACCAGCCGCGATGAAGCGAGAACGCGACCGACGAACAGGGTTTGGGGAGTGCTGGGGGACGACGCGGAGCTGACGGCCGCGGTGCTCGCTGCTCAGGACGGGGACGAGAACGCGTTCCGTACTGTGTATCGCGCCGTGCATCCACGGCTGCTCGGCTACATACGCACACTGGTCGGCGACACCGAGGCCGAGGACGTCGCCTCGGAGGCCTGGCTCCAGATAGCCCGAGACCTCGACCGTTTCGACGGCGACGCCGACCGCTTCCGAGGCTGGGCGGCCCGGATCGCCCGCAACCGCGCCCTCGACCATGTCCGGATGCGCGGCAGGCGCCCCGCGGTCGGAGCCGACGAGACCGAACTCACCGACAAGCCCGCCACGTCCGACACCGCGGGCGAAGCCCTGGAGGCGCTGGCCACCGGCCACACCATGCAGTTGATCGCCCAGCTTCCGCAGGACCAGGCCGAGGCCGTCGTCCTCCGCGTCGTCGTCGGACTCGACGCCAAGACCGCCGCCGACACCCTTGGGAAACGCCCCGGAGCCGTACGCACCGCCGCCCACCGCGGCCTCAGGAAGCTCGCCGAACTCCTCGGTGTCGACGGCGAGACTGCCGGGCCCGACGGCCTCGGCGAGGCCGTCGTCTCCCTGGACGGTGTGCCTCCGCAACGCGGGCGCGTGCAGGGGTCCGTGACCCCCGGCGGTGTGACGCAATCGCGTCCGCGTACGCAGAAGGACATGTGATGGCCGACGAGCGGTACCAGTGGCTCGACCAGGAGGCCGCGGAGCGGCTGCTCCGCGGCGAGCCGGTCGATGCCGTCGACGACCACGCGCGTTCCCAGGCCGAGCACCTCGCCGGAGCTCTCGACGCGGCCCGTGTCCCGACCGTCCTCCCGTCCGCGCGCACCGAACTCCCGGGTGAGGCCGCCGCGCTCGCCGCCTTCCGCGAGGCCATCGCCGAGCGCGCCGCCGCCCCCGTCACCGCGGGTGCGGCCGGCCGCACCGAGCACGCCGATCTCGGCCGGGTCCGGCTCGCCCCCGTGCCCGCCCCGCGCCGCCGCTGGGGGCGTTCCCTGCGGTACGGACTCGCCGCCGCGGTGGCCGCCGTCACCGTCGGAGGGGTCGCCGTCGCCGCGGGAACGGGTGTGCTGCCGATGGTGGGTCCCGCGCCCGCCAGTTCCGTCACGGCGGGGGAGTCCGCCGACCCGCTCGTCTCGGAGGATCCCGGCATACGCACGGACCCCGAGGCGCCTTCGGCGGAGCCGGGCGGCGGCGGTGACCCCACGCCCGGCGCGTCCCCCACGGCCGGCACCGGCACCACGGCACCGTCCACCGGAGCCCCCGACGGGCACGGCACGGGCACCCCGGGGCCGGGCACCCCGAAGCCGGGCAGGAGCACGGCGGGCACGGGCACGGACCCCGGCGGACCGGGCACGGAAACCGGCGGCACGGGCGGCGTCACAGGCGGTGACCTGAGCGGTACGAAGTCCCGGGAGAGGCTTCTCAAGGCCTGCCGGGAGTACCGGTCGGGGAAGCTCGACGCCACCGGCAGGAAGGGCCTCACGAAGCTCCTGCGCGACGGCGACACCCTGCGCCGTTACTGCGACCGGATCCTCGGCGGCGCCACGGGCACGCCCGAGGACGGCGGCAAGGACGATCCGAAGGACTCCGACGGCGACGGCAAGGGCGACGGCGGGAACGGGGACGGGCGCGACTACTGGGGCAACGACGGCGGTGTCGGCGACGCCGGCAAGGACCGCCGCGACACGGCCCGGTTCTCGACCCCGGATCCCGCCCGGCTCACCGCCGTGCTCCCCCTCGGGACGGGCGTCACCGCACGCCTCCCGCTCCCGGTGTAACACTTCTCGACCCGTCGGCGCAGTACTGAGTGAGCCGACTGGTCATCGGCCGCGCAGTGAGCCGGGGTTCCCCCCGTACCTACGGCTCCGCGCACATGGCGCGGGTGGGGCACGTTCCCCCGGTCCCACCCGCGCCCTCTACTTTCCCTCCCGTGTCACCAGTGGACGACGACCTTGTCGCCGACCTTCACCTGGTCGAAGAGGGTCGTGAGCTTGGCCCGGTCCCTGACGTTGACGCAGCCGTGCGAGGCCCCGTTGTAGCCGCGGGCCGCGAAGTCCGCCGAGTAGTGCACCGCCTGGCCGCGGCTGAAGTACATCGAGAGCGGCATCGGCGTGTGGTAGAGCCGCGACCAGTCCTGACGGACCTTGCGCTCGACGGTGAACGTGCCCTCGCGGGTCGGAGTGTTCTCCGAGCCGAAGCGGACGTCCATCGACGAGACGACCTTGCCGTCGATCATCCAGGCGAGCGTCCGGCTCTCCTTGCTGATGCACAGCACCCGACCGGTCATGCACCGCGCGTCGGGGGTGTCCAGCTTGTTGGTCGTCGACGGCTTCAGCTCGTCGGCGGTCGGCTTCCGGCTCGCGCCGAGCAGTCGCTGCCAGGTCGCCTCGTCGACCGAACCCGTTCGGGACAGACCCTGCTTCTTCTGGAAGGCCTTGACCGAGCCGGCCGTCATCGTGCCGTAGAAACCGGTGGGCGCCCGGTCGAAGTGCCCGAGCTGCCGCAGCCGCGCCTGCAGCTCGCGGACCTGCTCGCTCTCGTCGCCGTCGCCCATGAGGGCCTTGGGCTTCGGCGTCCCGGTGGGGGCGTCGGTGGGCGCTGCCGTGGTGGCCGAGGGGGACGGGGGCTTGCCGTCCTCGGTCGGGGCGTCGGTCGGGGTGCCGGTCGCGGTCGGTGCGGGGGACGCGGTCGTCGGCGCCTTCGTCGGGCTCGCCGAGCCGGCTCCGGAGCCGGCCGCCTGGGCCGTACAACCGGCGGCGAGGGCCACCGAGGCCGCTGCCAGAACCGCTCTGCGTATGACGGAAGAAGACCGCTTCATCGTTGCCCCCCGGGACGAGTCGTGTGTACCTAGGGATGCTTCCCGCGCGTGTGCGGTTGCGCGGGAAGGTCACGATCCGCGCATGCTGTGGGGAAGGTCCAAGCTATGCGGGAGGCACTACCAATGGCGCGCGAGTCGGAGTCGGGTCTGCCCATCGAGCCGGTCTATGGGCCGGGGGTGTTGGAGGGCTGGGATCCTGCCGAGAGGCTGGGTGAGCCGGGTGGGTATCCGTTCACGCGTGGTGTGTATCCGTCGATGTACACGGGGCGTCCGTGGACGATGCGTCAGTACGCGGGTTTCGGTACGGCGGTGGAGTCGAACGCGCGTTACAAGCAGTTGATCGCGAACGGCACGATGGGTCTGTCCGTCGCGTTCGATCTGCCGACGCAGATGGGGCACGACTCGGACGCGCCGATCGCCTCGGGCGAGGTGGGGAAGGTGGGGGTGGCGATCGATTCGGTGGAGGACATGCGGGTCCTGTTCGACGGGATCCCGCTGGACCGGGTCTCGACGTCGATGACGATCAACGCCCCGGCGGCTCTGCTGCTGCTGATGTACCAGCTGGTGGGTGAGGAGCAGGGTGTCGAGGCGGGCCGGCTGACGGGCACGGTCCAAAACGATGTGCTGAAGGAGTACATCGCGCGGGGCACCTACATTTTCCCGCCGAAGCCGTCGCTGCGGCTGATCGCGGACATCTTCAAGTACTGCCGGGCCGAGATCCCGAAGTGGAACACGATCTCGATCTCCGGCTATCACATGGCGGAGGCGGGTGCCTCGCCCGCGCAGGAGATCGCGTTCACTCTCGCGGACGGTATCGAGTACGTCCGCACGGCCCTCGCGGCGGGGATGGACGTGGACGACTTCGCACCGCGGCTGTCGTTCTTCTTCGTGGCGCGCACGACGATCCTGGAGGAGGTCGCGAAGTTCCGGGCGGCCCGCCGGATCTGGGCGCGGGTGATGAGGGAGGAGTTCGGCGCGAGGAACCCCAAGTCGCAGATGCTGCGTTTCCACACCCAGACCGCGGGGGTGCAGCTGACCGCGCAGCAGCCCGAGGTCAACCTCGTGCGGGTCGCCGTGCAGGGCCTGGCGGCGGTCCTGGGCGGGACGCAGTCCCTGCACACCAACTCCTTCGACGAGGCGATCGCGCTGCCGACGGACAAGTCCGCCCGCCTGGCCCTGCGCACCCAGCAGGTCCTCGCCCACGAGACGGACGTCACCGCGACCGTCGACCCGTTCGCCGGCTCCTACGTCGTGGAGAAGATGACCGACGACGTCGAGGCCGCGGCCCTGGAGCTGATGGCCAGGGTCGAGGACATGGGCGGCGCGGTCGACGCGATCGAGCAGGGCTTCCAGAAGAGCGAGATCGAGCACTCCGCCTACCGGATCGCCCAGCAGACCGACAACGGTGAACGCGTCGTCGTCGGCGTCAACCGCTACACCATCGACGTCGAGGAACCCTACGAACCCCTCCGCGTCGACCCCGCCATCGAAACCCAACAGGCCCAGCGCCTCACCCGGCTCCGCGCCGAACGCGACCAGACAGCAGTCGACACAGCCCTCACCGAACTCAAGAAAGCCGCCCAAGGCACCGACAACGTCCTCTACCCCATGAAAGACGCCCTCAAAGCCCGCGCCACCGTCGGCGAAGTCTGCAACGCACTCCGCGAGATCTGGGGCACCTACGTCCCGACCGGCGCGTTCTGATCTTCCGCGATACGAAACACACAGGCGGAGTGTCGTACTGACATGCGACACTCCGCTTCATGCTGGGTGTCACCGATCTTCCGACCTACCTCGTAGGCCTCGTCCTCATCATCCTTCTGCCGGGGCCGAACTCGCTGTACGTGCTGTCCGTCGCCGCCCGCAAGGGCACCCGGACCGGGTACAAGGCCGCGGCCGGCGTCTTCACCGGCGACGCGGTCCTGATGACGCTTGCCGCGCTCGGCGCGGCCTCGCTGCTCCAGACCACGCCGCTGCTCTTCATGATCGTGAAGTACGCGGGCGCGGGCTATCTGGCCTGGATGGCGTACGGGATGCTGCGGTCGGCCTGGGCGATGTGGCGCTCGCGCGGGGAGACGCCGGCCGAGGAACCCGAGCAGGTACAGGCGGCGGGGGAGAACCCGTACCGCAGGGCGCTCATCATCAGCCTGTTCAACCCGAAGGCGATCCTCTTCCTCATCTCGTTCTTCGTGCAGTTCGTGGACCCCGCGTACGCCTACCCGGCCCTCTCCTTCCTGGTGCTCGGCACGCTGCTGGAGATCGGCAGCTTCCTCTACCTCACGATGCTGATATTCGGCGGCACCCGGCTGGCCGCCGCGTTCCGGCGCCGCAGGCGGCTCTCGGCGGGGGCGACCTCCGCAGCGGGCGCGCTCTTCCTCGGCTTCGCCGCGAAGCTGTCCCTCAGCAGCGCCGCTTGACCCTCACACCGTGTGAGGCCGTTCCGTAGGGGTCGTCATGTTCACCATCGGAGACTTCGCCCGGCACGGGCGGGTGTCGGTCCGGATGCTGCGCCACTACGACGCCATCGGACTGCTGCGCCCGGCCCGGGTCGACCCGCACACGGGCTACCGCTTCTACACGGCGGACCAGCTCGCCCTGCTCAACCGTGTCATCGCGCTCAAGGACCTCGGCTTCACCCTCGAACAGGTGGGGGCGATCCTCGACGAGAAGTTCGACGCGGACGAGCTGCGGGGCATGCTGCGTCTGCGCCAGGCCGAGCTGGAAGCGGCCCTGGCGGAGGCGCGGGCACGGCTCGCCCAGGTCGGCGCGCGGCTCCGAGCCATCGAGAGCGAGGGACGCATGTCCACCCAGGACGTCGTCGTCAAGAAGATCCCCGCCGTCCGGATCGCCGAGCTGAGCGCGGTCGCCGCGAGCTTCGGCCCGCACGACATCGGCCCGGTCATCGGGCCCCTGTACGACGAGCTGTGCGGCCTTCTTGAGGCCGCCGGGCTCACCGGGTTCGGCCCGGGGATCGCGTACTACGAGGACGCGGGCAAGGGCGACGGGTCGGTCCTCGTGCACGCCGGCATGACCGTCCCGGAGGGGACGGCCGTGGAGGGCGTCGAGGTGCACGTCCTGCCGGGCATCGAGGAGGCGGCGACCGTCGTCCACCGGGGCTCGATGGACACGATCCTGCCGACCGCGCAGACCCTGGCGCGCTGGATCGAGGCCAACGGGTACAAGACGCGGCACTACGCGCGCGAGCTGTACCTGGAGTGCCCCGAGGACCGCTCGCAGTGGGTGACGGAGATCCAGGAGGCGATCGTCCGCGCCTGAGGGCGAGGACGCCTGCGGGCCCGGGTCCCCCGCACGGGGCCCGGGCCCGCCGCTTTGCGCGGTGGCGTCCGGAACGGGTGCCGGAAGCCAGGCCGCGGCGTCGCTACCTCTTCAGCGCCTTGCGCAGCCGCAGCGCACGCCGCGCCAGGCGGCGGACCCTCGGGTGCCGGGGGAGCGGGATGCCGCCGGGCAGGTTGAGGACGGTGAGGCGGCGGCGGGTGAAGTGGTGCCGGGTGCGTTCGGCGAGCGGGCCGGACAGGTGCCGTACCGCCGGCTCCCGCAGCTCCGGCCGGATCTTCGGCTGCATGGCGAAGCCGACCGCCGCGACCAGGTCGTTCAGCTGCTCCGTGGCGACCGCGCCGCCGTCCTCCCCGCCGTCCTCCAGGGGCGGGACGACCGCGTCCACGACGGTGAGCGGGATGCGGTTGCTGTTCTGGAACGGGGTGAGCCGTTCCAGCAGGCCGCGGGTGCCGACCCGGGCGACCGGCAGTCCGTAGAAGGTCTGCGCGGTGAGCAGCGCCGTGGAGAAGCAGCCGACGACGAGAGCGGGCCGCAGCTCGCGGTAGAGCACCTCGGCGAGTACGGGCCGGTTCTCGACGGTCAGTTCGGCGCCGAGCGCCGCCGCCTCCCGCACCAGCGCCTTCGACCAGGTGTCGGGGGCCGTCGGGTGCGGCTTGAACACGAGCCGCCGGTGGCCCCGGGCGACCGCGCCCCGGACCATCCGCAGGTGCAGCTCCTCCTCCTCGGCGACGGTCAGCAGGTTGAGGGCCGCGAGGTACTGGCCGAGGAGCAGCGCGGGGCCGTCCCCGGAGCCGGCCGGGGCGGCGGGCCCGGCCAGCTCGTCGACGCACGTGGTGAACGCCTCCGTCGGTACGGCCTCCGGCACCGCCCCGAACTCGGCGAGCAGCAGCGGCGCGAGCCCGGGGACGAGGTCCAGGTGGAGCAGCCGGCCGACGCGCCCGCCGATCAGCGGGTCGATCTTGTTGCGGGTCGGCCCGTAGCTCATCAGACCGTCCGCGTACACGGTGATCGGCGCGTCGGGCAGCAGCTGGGCGATGGCGAGCGCGGGCGTCACCTGGAGCGATTCCAGGGCGAGTTCGACACGGTCGTCGCCGAGGTCCCAGAGCTTGCGCAGATGGCGCTGGAGGAGCGGCAGATCACTCGCCCGGGGGGTCCAGCCGCCCGGGTGGAGCGGGGAGATCGTCTCGTTCCACGACAGGACGGAGTCGAAGCGGCCGCGCAGTCGCTCGAAGCCCTCGGCCTCGTCCAGGGCCGGGGTCGTCTCCGGCACGGCCGCGTTGTGGGTGACGAGGAGGATGCGGCGGTCGGCGGGGCCGAAGCTCCCGCTGTCCAGGGCGGCGGCGATCGTCGCCACGCCGTAGAGGGTGGAGGCGCAGAAGATCTGGGTGGTCCGGCGGGTGCTCACGCGGCCACCTCCGCAGAGGTCGAGCCGGCACCGGCGCCCGGGCCCGGGGCCGGCGGTGGTGCCGGACGGCGTCGCCGCAGTCTGCGCAGCATCGTCGCGCGGTCCCCGCCCATGGCCTTCAGGGCCTCGTCGAGGACGTCCTGCGGCATGCGCCGCAGCGCGCCCGCGCCCATCGCTTTCAGCCGGCGGGCCACGTCGGGCTCGAAGCGCTCTATCGATCCGATGTGATGGGAAATCACCGCGCAATAGGTGCGGACGGCCTTCGGAAGAAGAAGGTCCGCGTCCGCGTCCTGTGCGGTTTCCTCGATCACCTGGTCGAATGCGCGAATGAAATCCAATTGCCTTATGTCGCCGATCTGGGTGAGTGAGGTCGCCACTCCGCGCCGGTAGAAGACGCCGAGTTCACCGATCGCGGCGAACGACTTCGCCTCGCGGTGCAGTCGCCAGATCCACGGCCGGTCCTCGGCGGTCCGCAGACCGTGCGGGAAGTGCAGCAGGCCGCGGTCGAGGAGCCGCCGGTGGTAGATCCCCGCCCAGGCGTACGGGTAGTCGACCGAGGTCGTCCGGTGCGAGGGCAGGATCGCGTCCCGCGGGTCCAGCACCTCGCCGCGCCGGGGGATCGGCGCGCGGCGGATCCCGCGGTTCCGCCCGGTGACGGAGACGTGGTCGGTGCGCAGGAAGTCGCAGCCGAGTTCCTCGGCGGCGGTGACCAGGCGGGAGTAGTAGCCGGGGGCGAGCCAGTCGTCCCCGTCGAGGAAGGTGAGGTACTCGCCGCGGGCGGCGTCGAGGCCGGTGTTGCGGGCCGTGGCGAGGCCCTCGTTGTGCTCGTGCCTGATCAGGACGGCACCCGGGATCTCGCGCGCGGCCCGTTCGAGGAGCTCCGGAGTCCCGTCCGACGAGCAGTCGTCGACGAGCAGGAACTCGAAGTCCTCCCGGGCGTTGGCCCGCAGGCTCGTGAGGGTGTCGGGGGCGTATGTCTGCACGTTGAAGAACGGCACGACGACGGAGAGCTTGACCACGCGGTTGACGCTAGGTGCCGTCCCGGCATTCCCACCGACCGGTGGGCAACTCTTCGGTGAACACGAAGCGGCGGGCCGATTAACCACCTTTCCCCAACGGGGAAATCGACCCCCTCACGTCCGGTTCACGACCCACTTCAACAGGAGGAGAGGCTCTGTTCACCGTTTGTTGTGGCTCAGTTGGGCCGAAAAGCGGAATGCCCTTCTAGCGTCCTCGGCGTGCCAGCAAGTACCAGAGAAGCGGTACGGGTCGCCGTACTCGCCGATTCCGACACCCGGTGGAAATGGGGCGCCCTCACGGCGCGCCGCATCACCACGGCGACCGCCGAACCCACCGGATTCGTCCTGCGCGGACGGGCAACCCCCACCGAACGCCAGCTCGCCGAGACCGGGGTGTCCACCACCACCCCGCGGGAGGTGACGGGCGCGGAGTTCCTGCGCGCGGTACGGGACGCGGAGACGCGCGGCGAGGGATACGACGTCGTCGTGCTCGCCCTCGTCGGCGGCACCGTCCGGGCCGTCCTCCAGGGTCTCGCCGACCTGGGCCTCGAACGGCGCCCCGTGATCGTCACCGGCTATGTCGGCGTCGTCTACGAGAAGCTGACCGACGGTCTGCTCCTGCGCCACGGCGCCGACGTCGTCCTCGCCAACTCCCGTCACGACGCGGAGCGTTTCCGTGCCGTGTACGAGGGAGTGGGCGCCGGGGCCGACTCGGTCGTCGAGGCGGCACTGCCCTTCCTCGGCGGCGCCCCGCACACCCCGGAGCCCGGCCGCGACACCCTGGTCTTCGCCGCCCAGCCGTCCGTGCCGGTCACCCGGACCGAGCGCGCCTACGTGCTGCGGCGACTGATCGAGCACGCCCGGCTCCGCCCGGACCGCGAGGTGCTCCTCAAGCTTCGCTCCAAGCCGGGCGAACACACCACGCACCTGGAGGAGTTCCCCTTCCAGAAGCTGGTGCGCGAGCTCGACCCGCCGGCCAACTTCCGCCTCGTGTACGGGCACATGGGTGAGGTCCTCGACCGCACCGACCTGCTCGTGACCGTCTCCTCCACGGCGGCCCTCGAAGCCCTCCACCGGCGCATCCCCACCGCGATCCTGACCGACCTCGGGGTCCGCGAGGCGCTGGGCAACCACCACTTCGTCGGCTCCGGCCTGCTGGCCTCCTTCGACCGGCTCGACAGGGGGCTCGCCCCGACGCCCGACGAGACCTGGCTCGCCCGGCAGGGCGTCGCGTCCGACGGGTCGTACGAGGAGGCCTTCGACGCGGCCCGCGACCGGGTCACCGAGCTCCTGGCGCTCCCCGCGCTGCCCCCGATCACCCCCTACTACACAACGGAGACGGCGCCCGGCTACCTGCCCGGGATCCTCGCCCGCCACCGCCTGGACGTCACCGCCCAGGAGCCCCGCGAAAGCGGCCTCCGCAGGGTCGTCCGGGAGGCCGCGCGGGGCGCGTACCGCCACGGCGTGCAACGCGTCGCCCCCGTCATCCGCCGTCTGGGAGAACTCTGATGACCGCCACCGCCACGCCGGCCGAGCAGCCGGCCACGGAGCCCACCGCCGCCGAGGCCACCCGGCCCGCGCCGACCGTGCTCGCCGTGATCCCCGCGAGGGGCGGCTCGAAGGGCGTGCCCGCCAAGAACCTCGCCCCGGTGGCCGGAGTCCCCCTGGTGGCCCGCGCCGTCCACGCCTGCCTCGGCGCCCGCCCCGTCACCCACGTCGTGGTCTCCACCGACGACGCCGGCATCGCGGCGGCCGCCCGTACCGCGGGGGCCGAGGCCGTGCGGCGCCCCGCCGAGATCGCCGGCGACACCGCCACCAGCGAGGCCGCGGTCCTGCACGCGATGGATGCCTTCGAGGCCGCCCACGGCCGCCCGGCCGACGTGGTCCTCCTCGTCCAGTGCACGAGCCCCTTCCTCGGCTCCGCCGAGGTCGCCGAGGCCGTCGAGCGCATCACCTCCGGTGCCGCCGACACGGCCTTCACGGCCGCCCCGTCGCACGGCTTCCTGTGGCGGGAACCCTCCGACGGCGCGGCGGACGGCGCCACCGGCGTCAACCACGACAAGGCGCACCGCCCCCGCCGCCAGGACCGGGAACCCGAGTACCTGGAGACCGGCGCCGTCTACGCGATGGACGCAGCGGGCTTCCGTACCCACAAGCACCGCTTCTTCGGCCGTACGGCGCTCGTCGTCACCGACCCCGCCCGGGTCCTGGAGATCGACGACCCGCACGACCTGGCCCGCGCCCGCGCCCTCGCGCCGCTCCTCGACACCCCGGCCACCCCCGGCTTCGCGGACGTCGACGCCGTCGTCCTCGACTTCGACGGCACGCAGACCGACGACCGGGTCCACCTGGACGCCGAGGGGCGCGAGTTCGTCTCCGCGCACCGCGGCGACGGCCTCGGCATCGCGGCCCTGCGCCGTGCCGGACTGCCGGTCCTCATCCTCTCCACCGAGCAGAACGCCGTCGTCGCCGCCCGCGCCCGCAAGCTCAAGATCCCCGTCCTGCACGGCATCGACCGCAAGGACCGGGCTCTCAAGGAGTGGTGCGAGGCCGAGGGCATCGACCCGCAGCGCGTGCTCTACGCCGGAAACGACGTCAACGACCTTCCCTGCTTCCACCTCGTCGGCTGGCCCGTCGCGGTGAGCAGCGCACACGACTCCGTACGGGCCGCGGCCCGCGCGGTCACCGTCACCCCGGGTGGTTCCGGCGCGATCCGCGAGATCGCCGCCTGGCTCCTCGGACCCGAGCTCAACACCCCCAACTCCTAAGGATCAGCACCATGAACAGCCGTATGCGCACCCTCGGCGACAAGACCGCGGGCCCGGGACAGTCCGTCTACATCACCGGCGAGATCGGCATCAACCACAACGGTGACCTCGACAACGCCTTCGCGCTGATCGACGTGGCCGCCGAGGCCGGCTGCGACGCCGTCAAGTTCCAGAAGCGCACCCCCGAGATCTGCACCCCGCGCGACCAGTGGGACATCGAGCGGGACACCCCCTGGGGCCGCATGACGTACATCGACTACCGTCACCGCGTCGAGTTCGACGAGACCCAGTACCGCGCCATCGACGAGCACTGCAAGAAGCGCGGCATCGACTGGTTCGCCTCCCCGTGGGACACCGAGGCCGTCGCCTTCCTGGAGAAGTTCGACATCCCGGCCCACAAGGTCGCGTCGGCCTCCCTCACCGACGACGAGCTGCTGCGCTCGCTGCGCGCCACCGGCCGTACGGTCATCCTCTCCACCGGCATGTCGACGCCGAAGCAGATCCGTCACGCCGTCGAGGTCCTCGGCAGCGACAACATCCTGCTCTGCCACGCCACCTCGACCTACCCGGCCAAGGCCGAGGAGCTCAACCTGCGCGTCATCCAGACGCTCCAGGAGGAGTTCCCCAACGTCCCGATCGGCTACTCCGGCCACGAGACCGGCCTCCAGACCACGCTGGCCGCCGTCGCCCTCGGCGCCACCTTCGTCGAGCGTCACATCACCCTCGACCGCGCCATGTGGGGCTCCGACCAGGCCGCCTCCGTCGAGCCCCAGGGCCTGCAGCGCCTGGTCCGCGACATCCGCACGATCGAGACCGCCCTCGGCGACGGCGTCAAGAAGGTCTACGAGTCGGAGCTCGGCCCGATGAAGAAGCTCCGCCGGGTCCAGGGGCTCGTCGCCGCATGACCGGGCAGCTGGCGTTCGTCGAGAGCCCGGTCCAGCTCCTCAACGTCCTGGAATGGGCGCACACGCAGACCGGGCGGGCAGCCGCTCCGGGTGCGCCCTCCGCGGCACCCGCCGGCGCGCACGGCCCGGCGGACGCCGTGCCCGCGGCGGCCACCGCGGCGCCCGACTCCGCGGACGCCGTCGCGTCCGTGCGGGCGCCTCGCTCGACGGACGCCACCCAGGGTGCGGCACAGGCCGCACCCGCCCTGACGGTCGTCGTCCTCTCGCCGACCGACCCCATGTCGCGGGGCCAGCTGCGCCGCATGGCCCAGCTGGCCCGCGACGAGGGCTTCACCGTCCGCTGGCAGGAGGCCCGCGGTGGCCGGGGCTCGCTCGTCCGCACGCTGCGGGAGCTCGCCCGGCCGCTGCGCTCGGCGGAGCGGGTGATCATCGGGGACCCGTTCTCCCGGTACGTCCAGCTCCTCCTCACCCTCTTCGGCCCCCGGCACCTGACCGTGGTCGACGACGGCACCGCCACCATGGAGTTCGCCGCCCAGATCGGCCGCGGCGAGCGCCTGGTGCGCTGGCACCGCAAAGGCAGCGGCCTCGACCCGCGCGAGCTGGTGCTCGCCCCGGTGACCTCGTTCGCCAAGCGGCGTCTCGCCCCGAACCGGGGCCGTACGGTCGAGATCTTCACCTCGCTGCCCGTCGAGGCCCCCGAGGGCATCACGGTCACCGAGAACTCCTATGCCTGGACCCGGACCCGCTTCGGCCCGCCGCGGCTCACCGGGGGCGCGGATCTGGTGGGCACCTCGCTGGTCGAGACGGGCGTCGTCGACGCCGACCACTACGACCGGGTGGTGGCGGAACTCGCCCGCACCCACGGCGCCACCCGCTACTTCGCGCACCGCAGGGAGAGCGCCGAGAAGCTGCACCGGATCGCGGTCGAGACGGGCCTGCAGGTCGTCCGGCCGGAGCTGCCCCTGGAACTGATCGCCCGGCGCGGACCCATCGGCCGTACGGTCGTCAGCTTCCCGTCCACGGTCGTGCACACCCTGCCGCTGGCCCTCGCCGGGACCGGGGTGAAGGTCGCGGTCTGTGAGATCGCGCCCGAGTGGCTGAGGGCGACCGCCTCGCCGCGCGCCCAGGGCTTCCTGTCCGGGGTGGCGGGCACGGCGGCCCACGAGGTCGACCGGCTCACCTCACGGACGGCGACCCAGACGGATCGGCTCGAATTCGGCTGAGCGTACCCATATGGAACGGGCTTCATGCCTGTCGAACCGAGATTCTTTCCCCTAACGGGCTGAACTTTTTGTGATCAACGGGCAGTTGACCTCCTCGGAGGCCTACCCTTCAAAGGGTGAACCAGTTGAAGTCCCGTGAGCCAGGCTCCGTCACCCTGCCCGGAACGCTGTCCGAACCCCTGCGCATCGAACTGATCTCCTTCCGCAGGGACTTGCACATGCATCCGGAGCTCGGGAACCAGGAGTTCCGTACGACCGCCGCGCTCAAGGCCCGCCTGGAGGCGGCCGGCCTCGCGCCGAAGGTCCTGCCGGGCGGCACCGGACTCATCTGTGACATCGGCACCCCGGACCGCGACCGGCCCATGCTCGCGCTCCGCGCCGACATCGACGCGCTGCCGATCCCCGACGTCAAGACCGTCGCCTACCGCTCCACCGTGGCCAACCGCGCCCACGCCTGCGGACACGACGTCCACACCACCACGGTCCTCGGTGCCGGACTCGTCCTCGCCGAACTCGACCGGCAGGGCCTCCTCCCGAACGCCGTACGGCTCCTCTTCCAGCCCGCCGAGGAGGTCCTCCCCGGCGGCGCCGCCGACGCCGTCGAGGCCGGAGTCCTGGACGGAGTCGGCCGGATCATCGCCGTCCACTGCGACCCCCGGGTGGACGCCGGGAAGATCGGGCTCCGCACCGGCCCCATCACCTCCGCCTGCGACCGCCTCGAAGTCACCCTGGACGGCCCCGGCGGCCACACCGCCCGCCCGCACCTCACCACCGACCTCGTCACCGCCGCCGCCCGGGTCGCCACCGACGTCCCCGCCGTCCTGGCCCGCCGCGTCGACGCCCGCTCGGGACTCTCCGTCACCTGGGGCCGTATCGAGGCGGGCCACGCCTGCAACGTCATCCCGCAGCACGCCGAGCTCTCCGGCACCGTCCGCTGCCTCGACCTGCCCACCTGGCGGGACGCGCCCGACCTGGTGCACGCGGCCATCGACGAGATCGCGACCCTCCACCGGGCCAAGTCGACCGTCACCTACGTCCGCGGTGTCCCCCCGGTCGTCAACGACCCGGCGGTCACCGAACTCCTCCAGGCCGCGATGACCGCCCGCCGCGGACCGTATGCGATCGAGGACACCGAGCAGAGCCTCGGCGGCGAGGACTTCTCCTGGTACCTGGAGCACGTCCCCGGCGCCATGGCCCGCCTCGGCGTCCGCACCCCGGGCGACACCCGCGTCCGCGACCTGCACGCCGGCGACTTCGACGTGGACGAGCGCTGCATCGAGGCCGCCGTGGAGCTCTTCACCGCCGCGGCCCTGATCGACGCCGCGCCGCAGCGCTGAATTCCGGCCGGACGGACCGCGGGGCGGTGTCCTGCCGATCACGCCGGATCAGGCAGGTCACCCCCCTCATCCGTCCGGCCGACCGCCGTCCCCCCTTCGGCTCAGCGGCCCGGCGTGGCGCGTTACGCCCTCTGTCCCGACACCCCTTCCCGGCGGTATAACCGGCGGTACCGGGCCGAACGCCCCCGGTCGCCTCGACTGGCCGGTTCGCGACGATCCGATAACGACTCATGAACGGGTCTTTAACTGACATCTACGCGCGTTACGATCGCCGCGAAACCAGCGCCGGAAGAGGCGCTTTCGGTCAGTCTTGAAGGGACCCTCCTCTTGCGCCGGATCACCAGGATCACGACCGTGGGCATCGCCTCCGCGGCGCTCGCGCTCTCCGCCACCGCGTGTGGCAAGTCTTCGACCGACTCCGGCTCCTCGTCGTCGTCGACGGACTCGAAGGCGACCAAGGCCGCCATCGCGTACGACATCGGTGGCCGTGGCGACCAGTCGTTCAACGACGCCGCCTACGCGGGCCTGAAGAAGGCCGAGGACGAGCTCGGCGTCAAGGGCGCCGAGGCCGAGCCCTCCGAGGGTGAGGGCGACGCCGACAAGGTGCAGCGCCTCACGGCCCTCGCCCGCGCCGGCAACAACCCGGTCATCGGTGTCGGCTTCGCCTACGCGCCGGCCATCGAGAAGGTCGCCAAGGCCTACCCGAAGACCACCTTCGGCCTCATCGACGACACGTCGAAGACCGGCCCGAACATCGCCAACCTCGTCTTCAACGAGGAGCAGGGCTCCTACCTGGCCGGCGTCGCCGCCGCCAAGGCGTCCAAGACCGGCACGGTCGGCTTCATCGGCGGTGTCGAGGTTCCGCTGATCAAGAAGTTCGAGGCGGGCTTCGCGCAGGGCGTCAAGGACACCAACCCCAAGGCGAAGGTGCTCGTCCAGTACCTGACCCAGCCGCCGAACTTCGACGGCTTCTCGAAGCCCGACCTCGGCAAGGCCGCCGCGGAGGGCCAGCTCGACAAGGGCGCCGACGTGATCTACGCGGCCGCCGGTCTGGCCGGCTCCGGCTCGATCGAGGCTGCCGCGACCGCCGGCAAGTGGGCGATCGGTGTCGACTCCGACCAGTACAACCAGGCGGGTCTGGCCTCCTACAAGGACCACATCCTGACCTCGGTCACCAAGGACGTGTCCGACTCCGTCTTCAACGTGATCAAGTCGGTCAAGGACGGCAAGCCGCAGTCCGGCGAGATCCGCTACGGCCTCGCCACGGACGGCGTCGGCCTGGCCGACTCCAACCCGGCGTACAAGAAGATGACCGATGTCACCGCCGCCGTGGAGAAGGCGAAGAAGGACATCGTCGACGGCAAGATCACGGTCAAGACCGCTCCGTAAGGACAGCAGGTCATGACCTGAGCCCGCGGGCCCGGAGCGGTGGCACCCGCCATCGCACCGGGCCCCGGGTCCATTCCCGTACGGGTTTTCATTTTTCGGCAGCGCTACGCGTGTAGATGTCTCCCTGGCACGATAACTTCGCCCCGCCCTGCCCTCCCGCTCCCACTCCTTCCGGCCAAGGAGAGTGCGTCATCAACGCGTCCAGCCCCCCCGCCGTAGAACTGCACGGCATCACCAAGCGATTCCCCGGCGTCGTCGCCAACAAGGACATCGCCATCACGGTCCGCAAGGGCACCGTGCACGCCCTCATCGGCGAGAACGGTGCCGGCAAGTCGACCCTCATGAAGATCCTCTACGGCATGCAGAAGCCGGACGAGGGCACCATCGCGGTCGACGGCCAGCAGGTCACCTTCTCCAGCCCCGGTGACGCCATCGCGCGCGGCATCGGCATGGTGCACCAGCACTTCATGCTCGCCGACAACCTCACCGTCCTGGAGAACGTCGTCCTCGGCGGCGAGAAGCTCTACGGCATCGGCGCCAAGGCGCGGAAGAAGATCCGGGAGATCTCCGACGCGTACGGCCTCGGGGTCCGCCCCGACGCCCTCGTCGAGGACCTCGGCGTCGCCGACCGGCAGCGCGTGGAGATCCTCAAGGTCCTCTACCGCGGCGCCAAGATCCTCATCCTCGACGAGCCGACCGCCGTGCTCGTCCCGCAGGAGGTCGACGCTCTCTTCGACAACCTGCGCGAGCTCAAGGCCGAGGGCCTGACCGTCATCTTCATCTCGCACAAGCTGGGCGAGGTCCTGAAGGTCGCGGACGACATCACGGTCATCCGCCGGGGCACCACGGTCGGCACCGCCGACCCGAAGACCGCCACCACCAAGCAGCTCGCCGAGCTGATGGTCGGCAGCGAGCTGCCCTCCCCGGAGACCCGTGAGTCCACGGTCACCGACATCGCCATGCTCAAGGTCGAGAACCTCACGCTGGTCGAGAGCGGAGTCACCGCAGCCCCGCTGACCACCGCCCCGCAGGAGGACCCGTCGTTCGGGGAGACCTTCCACGAGGAGGCCGTGGCGGGCCGCAAGCTGCTCGACGACATCTCCCTCACGATCCACAAGGGCGAGATCCTCGGGATCGCCGGTGTCGAGGGCAACGGCCAGACCGAGCTCATCGAGGCCCTCATGGGCCTGTCCACCCCCGACGCGGGCGTCATCTCGCTCGACGGCGTGGACATCTCCAAGGTCTCGGTGCGCAAGCGCCGCGAGGGCGGCATCGGCTACATCCCCGAGGACCGCCACCGCCACGGCCTGCTCCTGGAGGCCCCCCTCTGGGAGAACCGGATCCTCGGCCACGTCTCCGAGGCGCCCAACTCCAAGCGCGGCGTCCTCGACCCGAAGGGCGCCCGCAAGGACACCGAGCGGATCGTGCGCGAGTACGACGTGCGCACCCCCGGCATCGACGTCACCGCGGCCTCCCTCTCCGGCGGCAACCAGCAGAAGCTGATCGTCGGCCGCGAGATGAGCCACGCGCCCAAGTTCCTGATCGCCGCCCACCCCACCCGTGGTGTGGACGTCGGCGCGCAGGCGCAGATCTGGGACGCGATCCGGGACGCGCGCCGCGAGGGTCTCGCGGTGCTGCTGATCTCGGCCGACCTCGACGAGCTGATCGGTCTCTCCGACACCCTCCGGGTCATGTACCGCGGCAAGCTCGTCGCGGACGCCGACCCCGCCACCATCACGCCCGAGCAGCTCGGCTCCGCCATGACCGGCGCGGCCAGCGGTCAGCTCGAAGGCGACGCAGAGCAGCCCGAAGACGGTGACGCCCGATGATGAAATTCGACAAGGACAAGCTGATCCTGGGCGCGGCCGGACCGGTGCTCGCCCTGGTCACCTCGTTCGTGCTCACCGTCCTGGTGCTGCTCGCGACGGGCCTCGACCCGATCGAGCCGATCCGGCTGATGATCGAGAACGCCGGCTTCGCCGACATCCAGGTCCTGATCGTCAACCAGACCGGGATCTACTACCTGGCAGCCCTGGCCGTGGCCATCGGTTTCCGGATGAACCTGTTCAACATCGGTGTCGACGGCCAGTACCGGCTCGCGGCGATGGTCTCGGCCCTCGTCGGCGCCTCGATCGAGCTGCCCGGTCCGCTGCACATCCTGGTGATCGTGCTCGTCGCGATGCTCACCGGCGCCTTCTGGGCCGGCATCGCCGGCATCCTGAAGACCACCCGCGGTGTCTCCGAGGTCGTCTCGACGATCATGCTGAACGCCATCGCGACCTCGCTGGTGGCCTGGCTGATCCTGCCGAAGAACTTCGGCGTCCAGCCCGAGGGCTCCAACAACCTCACCACCGGTGAGATCTCCGAGTCCGGCTGGTTCCCGGGCATCGACATGGGCGAGGGCAACGGAGTCATCTACGGCTTCACCTTCGTCGCGCTGGCCCTCGGCGTCGTCTACTGGTTCGTCCTCAACCGCACCCGGTTCGGCTTCGACCTGCGCGCCACCGGCGCCAGCGAGTCCGCCGCCCAGGCCAGCGGCGTCGACGCCAAGAAGATGGTCCTCACCGCGATGCTGCTCTCGGGCGCGCTGGCCGGCCTCTCCGGCATGCCGACGCTGCTCGGCGAGTCCCACACGTACAGCCTCGACTTCCCCGTCGGTGTCGGCTTCACCGCCATCACCATCGCGCTGCTCGGCCGGAACCACCCGGTCGGCATCTTCTTCGCGGCCCTGCTCTTCGCGTTCCTGGACAAGGCGTCCAGCAACCTCGACGTGTACGGGTACCCGAAGGAGATCACCAAGATCATGCAGGGCATCATCGTGATCGCGGTCGTCGTCTCGTACGAGCTCGTCCGCCGTTACGGCCTCCGTCGCCAGCAGCAGAAGGTCGGCGAGGAACTCGCCGCCGGCGGCGCCATCAAGACCGACAAGGAGGTCTCGGCATGAGCACCGGCACTGTCACCAAGCCGAGCGCCGCGCCCAAGGGCGGCGGACGCCGCAAGCTCACCTGGCCGTGGATCATGCTGATCGCCGCGGCCGGTCTTCTGCTCTTCTCCCTCGTCCGGGCCGTCTCCGGGGCCAACGACCTCACCTCGGTGGGTCAGGTCTCCGGCGCGCTCTCGCTCGCCGTGCCGATCGGCCTCGCCGGTCTCGGCGGTCTGTGGGCCGAGCGCGCGGGCGTCGTCAACATCGGCCTCGAAGGCATGATGGTGCTCGGCACCTGGTTCGGCGCCTGGGCCGGATACCAGTGGGGCCCCTGGGTGGGTGTCCTCTTCGGTCTCCTCGGTGGCGCGCTCGGCGGTCTGCTGCACGCGATCATCACCGTCACGTTCAACGTGAACCACATCGTCTCCGGTGTGGCGATCAACATCCTCGCGGTGGGCTTCACCCAGTACCTGTCGAACTTCACGTTCGCCGAGGCCGAGGGCGGCTCCTCCAAGCAGTCCCCGCGCATCGACCAGATCACCAAGATCACGATCCCAGGGTTGTCCGACTGGCTTGCGGATCTCCAGGGCAAGCACTGGTTCTTCATCTCCGACCTGGCCGGCATCCTCGGCGGCCTCGTCACCAACCTGTCGCTGCTCACGATCGTCGCCCTGCTGCTGATCCCGGCCACCTGGTGGGTGCTGTGGCGCACGGCCTTCGGCCTGCGGCTGCGCTCCTGCGGTGAGAACCCGGTCGCCGCCGAGTCCCTCGGCGTCAACGTCTACAAGTACAAGTACATCGCCGTCACGACCTCCGGCGCCCTCGCGGGCCTCGGCGGCGCGTTCCTCGCGATCGTCGCCACCGGCATCTACCAGGAGGGCCAGACCGGCGGTCGCGGCTACATCGGTCTCGCTGCGATGATCTTCGGCAACTGGATGCCCGGCGGCATGGCGCTCGGCGCGGGCCTCTTCGGCTTCACCGACAGCCTCAAGCTGCGCGGTGGCGCCGAGAACGTCCACGCGCTGCTGCTGCTCGTCGCCCTGCTCCTGGTGATCGCCGCCCTGTGGCAGCTGTACAGGAAGAAGTACGTGGTCGGCGCGATCTCCGCGGCCTTCGGCGTCGGCTTCTTCCTCTGGTACGCGCTGACCGACGAGGTCCCGAGCCAGTTCGTCGACGCGGCCCCGTACATCACCACCCTGCTCGTGCTCGCCCTGTCGGCGCAGCGCCTGCGCATGCCGAAGGCGGACGGTCTGCCGTACCGCAAGGGTCAGGGCAAGTGACGACCGCCCCGCCCGGGGCCGACTGGGAGGCCCTGCGGGTCACGGCACGCGAGGCCATGTCCCACGCGTACGCCCCGTACTCGGGCTACCCGGTCGGCGCGGCGGCCCGCGTCGACGACGGGCGGGTGGTCTCCGGCTGCAACGTGGAGAACGCCTCGTACGGCCTCGCCCTGTGCGCCGAGTGCGGGCTCGTCTCCGAGCTGCAGGCGACCGGCGGCGGGCGCCTCACGCACTTCGTCTGCGTGGACGGCCGGGGCGAGTCCCTGGTGCCGTGCGGGCGGTGCCGGCAGCTGCTGTACGAGTTCGGGGGTCCCGAACTCGTACTGGAGACGCCCGCCGGGTTCCTGACGCTGGCCGAGATGCTGCCGCAGGCATTCGGCCCGGACCACCTCGCGAAGTAAACCTCGGAGCGGCCCTTCCGGCACGATGGGAAGGGCCGCTCCTCCTTTCCCCCTCTATGCGCGTAGAAAGAGGCACCACCATGGACGTCATCTCCGTCATCCGCACGAAGCGGGACAAGGGCGAGCTGAGCCCGGAGCAGATCGACTGGGTCATCGACGCGTACACCCGCGGCGCGGTCGCCGACGAGCAGATGTCCGCCCTGGCCATGGCCATCCTGCTGAACGGCATGAACCGCGCGGAGATCGCCCGCTGGACGGCGGCGATGATCGCGAGCGGCGAGCGCATGGAGTTCTCCGCCCTCTCCCGCCCGACCGCCGACAAGCACTCCACCGGCGGCGTCGGCGACAAGATCACCCTCCCGCTCGCCCCGCTCGTCGCCGCCTGCGGCGCGGCCGTCCCGCAGCTCTCCGGCCGCGGCCTCGGCCACACCGGCGGCACGCTCGACAAGCTGGAGTCCATCTCGGGCTGGCGCGCGCTGCTCTCCAACGAGGAGATGCTGCACGTCCTCGACACCACCGGCGCGGTCATCTGTGCGGCCGGCGACGGCCTGGCCCCCGCCGACAAGAAGCTCTACGCGCTCCGCGACGTCACGGGCACGGTGGAAGCCATCCCGCTGATCGCCTCCTCGATCATGTCGAAGAAGATCGCCGAGGGCACCGGCTCCCTGGTCCTCGACGTCAAGGTCGGCACCGGCGCCTTCATGAAGAACATCGAGGACGCCCGCGAGCTGGCCTCCACCATGGTCGGCCTCGGCACCGACAGCGGTGTGAAGACCGTCGCGCTGCTCACCGACATGTCCACCCCGCTCGGCCTCACCGCCGGCAACGCCCTCGAGGTCCGCGAGTCGGTCGAGGTCCTCGCCGGCGGCGGCCCGGCGGACGTCGTCGAGCTGACGATCGCGCTCGCCCGCGAGATGCTCGACGCGGCCGGCATCAAGGACGCGGACCCGGCGAAGGCGCTGGCCGACGGCTCGGCGATGGACCACTGGCGCCGGATGATCGCGGCCCAGGGCGGCGACCCGGACGCGGCCCTCCCGGTCGCCCGCGAGCAGCACGTCGTGACGGCCCCGTCCTCCGGTGTCCTGACCCGCCTCGACGCCTACGACATCGGCATCGCCGCCTGGCGCCTGGGCGCGGGCCGCGCCCGCAAGGAGGACCCGGTGCAGGCCGGCGCTGGTGTCGAGATCCACGCCAAGCCGGGCGACACGGTGACGGCGGGCCAGCCCCTCGTCACCCTCCACACGGACACCCCGGAGAAGTTCGACTACGCGCTGAAGTCCCTGGGGTCGGCCTGGGACATCGCGGCCCCGGGCACCGAGTTCACCCCGAACCCGATCGTCCTGGACCGCATCGCCTGAGGCGTGTGCCCCTGACGCGCTCGAACGAACGGGACCGGCGGACCTCCGCCGGTCCCGTTCGGCATGCGGGTGCCGGTGACGACTACGTGTGGGTACCGGTGACGACTAGACCGGTTCCCCGAGCAGCCCCGGCAGCTCCCGCATGTCGTCGAAGACCACCGTGCGGGGGCCCGTCAGGCGGTTCGCCCTGGTCAGGCCGCCGGTGTAGCCGAAGGCGCGCATGCCGGCCGCGCGGGCGGCCTGGACGCCGTACGGGCTGTCCTCGACGACCGCGCAGCGCTCCGGCGGGACGCCCATCGTGGCGGCCGCGTGGAGGAAGAGATCCGGGGCCGGCTTGGCGCGGGACACGTCGCGGGCGCTGAACATGCGGCCTTCGAAGCGGTCGAGCAGTCCGGCGCGGCCGAGGTTCTTGCGGATGCTGGGGTGGCTGCCGTTGGAGGCGAGGCAGTAGGGGAGCGGCAGGGTGTCCAGGACGTCCGTGATGCCCTCCACGGCCGTCAGTTCCGCGTCCAGCGCGTCCTCGTACCGCTGCTTGAAGGGGGACTGCCAGCCGGGTTCGAGGGGGTGGCCCCTGCGTTCCTCCACGATGGAGGTGAGCATCGCGTGCGAGGAGCCGACGAAGTAGTCGATCATCTCCGCCTCGGTGAACTCCGCTCCGAGGGCCGCGAACACCTCCCGGTCCACCCGGCAGTAGATCTTCTCGCTGTCCACCAGAACGCCGTCACAGTCGAAGATCACCAGTTCGACAGGCTCGTGAGTCATGATCGGGAGCCTATGCGGTCGTCCCGCACCGATGAGTTCCGGTCCGTCCTCCGGTCACCAGGCATGTGGACACCAGTCAACCGCTTGTCGTGACCCTGACCGCCCGCCCCACCGGGGACGAGGTCGCGCGTCTCTGCGCCGCGCTCGGGGCCGCACCGCCCGGGGAGGTGGTCTGCGAGGTCGGCGCGCTCGCGCCCGCCGACCTCGCCGCCGTCGACGCCCTCGCCCGGCTCAAGCTCGCCGCCGGGCGCGGCGGGCACCGGATCCGCTTCCATGGAGCAGGGCCCGACCTGCGGGCCCTGCTCCTGCTGACCGGGCTCGACGGGACCCTGGGGGTCTGACCGGCGAACCCTAGGCCTCCAGGCGGGCCGGCAGGTCGAAGAGCGGGAACCAGCGCTCGGTGTCCAGGAAGAAGTCCATCCCGGCGACCTTGCCGTCGCGGAGCTCCAGGACGATGAGCGCCCACGGGGCGAAGCCGCCCGCCGGGTCCGGGTGGTACTGCGCGAACGCCGGGGAGCCGTTCGCCACGGTCGGCACCAGCTTCGAGCCCGAGCAGACCTCGCCGACGCCCAGCATCCAGCCGACGATGTCGTCGTGCCCCTGCAGCCAGAGGTCGTACGGCGGCATGGACATGGTCGCGTCCTCGTGGAGGAGCGCGGTCAGCGCCTTCATGTCGTAGCCCTCGAACGCGGCGACATAGCGCTCCAGGAGCGCCTTCTGTTCCTCGTCGAGGGGGTTCGCCGGGTCGGAGGTGGCCGGTGCCTGCTCGGCCAGCGTCGCGCGGGCCCGCTGCAGGGCGCTGTTGACCGAGGCGACGGAGGTGTCGAGGAGTTCGGCGACCTCGCTGGCCTTCCAGGCGAGCACCTCGCGCAGGATGAGCACCGCCCGCTGCTTGGGCGGCAGATGCTGGAGCGCGGCCACGAACGCGAGCCGTACGGTCTCCCGGGAGACGGCCGTCTCCGCCGGGTCGGCGACCGAGGGCAGCACCCGCCCGTCGGGAATGGGTTCCAGCCAGGTGATCTCCGGCTGCTTGACGAGCTGTGCCTGGGCGACCGGCGTCGGCGAGGTGAGGTCCATCGGCCGTGCCCTCCGGTTGCCCGCGTTCAGCGCGTCCAGGCAGACGTTGGTGGCGATCCGGTAGAGCCAGGACCGCAGCGAGGAGCGGCCTTCGAAGGAGTCGATGGCCTTCCAGGCGCGCACCATGGTGTCCTGCACCGCGTCCTCCGCCTCGAAGGAGGATCCGAGCATCCGGTAGCAGTAACCGGTCAGTTCCCGGCGGTACTTGTCGAGTTGGTCGGTCGTCGCGGTCGCGGCGTCACTCATCGGGTCCACACCCCACTCACCCCTCACCGGCACCCGTTCGGTGCCGGTGAGAGGGAAGCTACCGCAGCCGACCGACAGTCGGGGTCAGGTTCCCGGCTTGCGCCCGTAGATGAAGACGTCGTCGCCGTTCCTGAGCAGGTTCCAGTACGCCTTGGCGTCGGCGGAGCGCATGTTGACGCAGCCGCCGGAGCCCGGCGGGTTCCACATGGACTTGGTGGTCGAGTGGAAGGCCTGCCCGCCGTCGAAGAACTGCGAGTACGGCATGGAGACGTGGTAGATCGTCGACCAGTGGTTGATGTTCCGCCAGTAGATCTTCTTCGACCCGGTCCGGGTCTCGGTGCCGTCCTTGCCCGTACGGACCGGCACGGGGCCGTACTTGAGGCGGGAACCGTCCTGGATCCACGTCAGCTGGCGGGTCAGGTCGACGCAGGCGATCCGGCCCCGGTTGGTCGGACACTTGCGGTCCTTGTTCGGGTTGGACCCCGCCGCCTTCTGCTGGATCATCGTGTTCATCGTGCGCCAGGTGATCGTCCCGGCGTACCCCGCGGTCGGGGTGATGCCGTGCTTCCCCTGGAAGGCCTGGATGGCCTTGCAGTCGGCGAGCGACTGGCGCCCGTCGACCGTCCGCCCGAGGAACTTCTCCACCTGCTTCTGGTACGGGCCCGTCGTCACGTTGCAGGACGCCGCCTGCGCCGGAGCCGCCCCGAGTGCGATGGTCATCGGCACCACCAGCGAGGTGAGGCCGGCCGCGATGCCCGCTCTCTTGCCTATCCGGCCCGCGATTCTGTTCATGATCGTCAACTCCCCCTTGAGTCCTATCAGTCAGGACGTCCGGGGGAGCGGCGCAGTTGCAGCGGAATCGGCCGGAATCAGCAGGATGCGGCGAGCTGGATCCGCCGCGCCTCGACGCGGGCGCTGTGGCTGCCGTACAGGGTCACCGAGACGACGCCGAGGACCGCGACCAGGCCGATCAGGACCGTGCCGGCCCACCCGCCCTCGTGGAAGGCGATCGCGCCGAGCGTGCCGCCCGCGCTGCTGCCGAGGTAGTACGCGGACTGGTAGAGCGCCGAGGCCTGCGCGCGGCCCGTCTTCGCCGTACGGCTCACCGAGGAGGAGGCGACCGCGTGGCCGGCGAAGAAGCCGGCGGTGATCAGGACGAGGCCCGCGAGGACCGCCGGCAGTGCGTCGGCGAGCGAGAGCAGCAGACCCGCGGCGGTGGTGGAGACCGCCAGGTAGAGCGCCCCGCGCCGGCCGAGCCGGCCGACGAGCCTGCCCGCGGCGGCGGAGGAGACCGTACCGACCAGGTAGACCAGGAAGATGGAGCCGATCACGCCCTGCGGCAGCGAGAACGGGGCCTCGACCAGGCGGTAGCCGATGACGGTGTACACCGCGCCGAACACCGTCATGAACAGGGCGCCGATCACGTAGAGACGCATCAGCAGCGGGTCCGCGAGATGCGTCCTTACCGTCCGGGCGAGCGCCTTCGGGTTGAGCGTGCCGGGCGTGAAGTGCCGTGCCTTCGGCAGCAGCGCCCGGAAGGCGAGCGCGCACAGCAGGGAGGTCAGGCCGACGGCGGCCAGACCCGCCCGCCACCCCCACATCTGGGCCACCCAGCCGGTCACCAGGCGGCCGCTCATGCCGCCGATCGAGTTGCCGGCCACGAACAGGCCGATCGCGGCGATCAGCGCCTTGGGGCGGACCTCCTCGGCGAGGAAGGCCATCGCGGAGGCCGGGAGCCCGGCGAGCGCGGCGCCCTGGATCGCGCGGAGGGCGATCAGGGACTCCAGGTTCGGGGCGAGCGGCACGAGGAGGGCGATGCCGACCGCGACGGACAAGGAGGCGATCATCATCGCGCGCCGGCCGAAGCGCTCGGAGAGGGCGCTGAGCGGGAGCACACACAGGGCGAGGGCGCCGGTCGCGGCCGAGACCGTCCAGGAGGCGGCGGAGGCGGTGGCGCCGAACTCGGCCGAGATGGCCGGGAGGAGGGCCTGTGTGGAGTAGAGGAGCGCGAAGGTGGCGAGGCCGGCGGCGAAGAGCGCGAGGCTCATCCTGCGGTAGCCGGGGGCGCCGGGGGTGAGGCGGGTGTCGGCAGGGGAGCGGGTGTCGGCGGACGCGATGGTGGCGGCCGCCTTGGTACTGGCGGAAGGCATGTGTCGAACGTAGGCCGACCCGTTTCATGCGTCCAATGCACGGAACTGCTGTAATCGTTCCTATGGTGCATGAGTACAGGTCACAGCTTCGCCTGTCACCGAACAGTAACGAAGAAGACATGGGACTGCTGCTCGCCCCGCGGCTCGCGTACTTCGCCGCCGTCGCCCGGCACGAGCACGTGACCAGGGCCGCGGCCGAGATGGGCGTCCCGCAGTCCACGCTCTCCCGGGCGATGGTCCGGCTCGAACAGGACCTCGGCGTCAGCCTCTTCGCCCGCCGCGGCCGCACGGTCTCCCTGACCCCGGCCGGGCGCCGCTTCCTCACCGCCGCCGAGCGGGCGCTCGCGGAGGTGGAGCGGGCCGCCGACACCGTACGGGCCGACGCCGACCCCACGGCCGGCCGCGTCGCCTTCGGCTTCCTCCACACCATGGGCTCCGAGACCGTCCCCGGCCTCATCCGCGCCTTCCGCGTCGACCATCCGCGGATCCGCTTCACCCTGGTCCAGAACTACGGCGAGGCCATGATCGAACGGCTCCGGGCCGGCGACCTCGACCTCTGCCTGACCTCCCCGGTGCCGGACGCCCCCGACCTGGTCGCCCGGCGCCTCGACGAACAGCGGCTCCGGCTCGTCGTCCCCGACGACCACCGGCTCGCGGGCCGCAAGCGCGTCCGCCTCGCCGAGGCCGCCGACGAGACCTTCGTGACCCTGGAACCGGGGTACGGGCTCCGCCGCATCACCGACGACCTGTGCGCGGAGGCCGGGTTCAAGCCCCGGGTCGCCTTCGAGGGCGAGGAGGCCGAGACCCTGCGCGGCCTGGTCGCCGCCGGACTCGGCGTCGCCCTGCTGCCGCCACCGGCCGTACCGCGCCCCGGCGTCGTCGAACTCACCGTCACCGCCCCGCGAGCGGTCCGCGAGATCGGCGTCGCCTGGCTGGACGGCCACCCTGACACGGCCCCGGTGGCCGCCTTCAAGAAGTTCCTGCTCAGCAGGCGCGGTCATCTGCTCCCGAAGGAGCCCGCCGCGCCACTGCTCTCGGAGGAGCCTGCCGCGAGGCGGCTCCCGGAGGAGCCCTCACCGCCGCAGTGAGCCCTTGAAGCCCGCGGCGAGCGGCATCCGCAGGCCGAGCGGCGGGGGAGCGGCCATCGCGTCGGTCACCGGGCGGGTGACCGGCCGGGCGAAGAGGGCGCCGAGGACGAAGTCGGCGGCGAGGGCCTGGACCTCGGCCGCGTACTGGCGCAGGGCATGACCGTCCGAATGCACCTCGAAACGGCAGGTGTCCCGGTTCGCCTTCTTCGCCCGCTCGGCGAACCGGAACGACAGCTCCGGGTCCGTACGGGCGTCGTTCGTGCCGTGGACGAGCAGCACCCGGCGCCCCACCAGCTGCCGTACGGCCTCCGGCTCCGCCGCCATGTCGTCCTCCGGCAGCCACGGGGCGAGCGCCAGGACCGAGCCGACCGCGCCGTGCCCGGCGGCCTGCAGCGCCGCCCTGCCGCCGAGCCCGTGGCCGACGAGACAGACCGGGACGTCGCCGTAGCGCCGTACGGCCTCGGCGACCGCCCAGGAGGCGTCCGCCGCGAGGTTGGCGTCGGCCCCGTTCCAGCCGCGCCCCCGGTAACGGACCACATGGGCGACGAGGCCCTCGGCCCTGCCCGCCCGGACGAGACCCCGCCCGAGCGGCAGCATCGCCGCGTGGGCCAGCGTGGAGGCACGCCGCCCCGACACCGGCTCGCCGTCCGGAAGCAGCAGCACCACGCCGCCCACCGCCGCCGACGTGCGTGAACCTCCAACAGGCCGACCGAGCCGGGGTCTCCGGGCGTCGGGCGGCCCCACGAGTGCGAAGTGCGCCATGACAGAACAGTCTCAGAAGGAGAGGTGTACGCCAGTCGTACGTGCGGTCTCTGTTACGTATCGTCCGGAGAGCGAACGCGAGTGCCCCTTATGCCCGTTCGAAGATGTGGAGGGTGTCGACGACGGTGAAGCCCTTCCTCTCGTACCAGCGGTGCGGCCAGTTCGACGCGTTCGCGGTCAGGTGGCGGAGGCCGCAGCCGGCCTCGGCCGCGAGGTGCAGCGCCGTGTCCAGGACCCGCCCGGCGTGCCCCTTCCCGAGGTGGTTCTCGGCGGTGACCAGGTCCTCGATCTGCGCGATCCCGGCCTTCGGGTCGAGGTAGAGATCGGCCCAGGACGCCACCTCGCCGTCCTCGGAGTACGAGGCGAGGAACCGTACGTCCTCGGCACCCCGGAGCCGGGCGGTCCGCCGCTCCACCAGGTGGTGGACCTCCTCGTCGCTCACCCCCGGCACGAAGCGGCGCCAGGACGCGCCCACCGGCCCGCGCAGCGCGTCCAGGTCCACCTCACGGGCTCCGCCGTGCGCCGGGACCGGGCCGGTGTGCCGCATGGCGTACGTGGCCGAGTGCGCGTATCCGGCCCGCTCCAGTGGACCGCGGCAGGCGGCCGCGACCTCGTCGGGGAGGACGTACACGAGCCGGTACGGGAGGTGGCCGAGGAGCTCGTCGGCCCGTGCGGCCAGCGCCTCGGGGTCGGTCGCCCCGTCGACGAGGAGGTGGTTGTTCCCCCGGGAGCGCGCGTACGTGTCGTCGAGCGCGGCGAAGCCGCCGGGGAAGTCGACGGTGCGGCCCGCCTGCCGGCGGTGGAAGTCGCACAGGAACCGGTGGAACCGGGCCAGTTCGGAGTCGGGCGCCGTAGAGGTCATGCGGGCAGCCTAGGAGGCCGTTCTCCGATGGTGAGGTCGTTTTTCGTTCGTTTGGCCGACGGCCCGTGTGGCGGGGGGAATGACCGCCACACGGGCCGCCGGTCGACTTCAGCGGCGGTTGCGTGCCTCGCGGGGCGCCGCTTCCTCCATCAGGCCGGCGACCGCGTCAACCGGGCGAGCGCTACCGGGCGGGCGCGGTCAGCGCGGTCTTGCCGGTGGTGCCCTTGGTGCTGGTGGTGGCCGTCATGCCAGTGGTGCCCTTGGTGCTGGTCGCGCCCTTGGCGGCGATGGTCTCACTGGTGGCGGTCCGGCCGAGGAGCCCCGACGGGCCGAGGAGCCCGTTCGGACCGAGGAGCCCGTTCTCGCCGACGAGAGAGACATCCCCCAGGAGCTGCGGAGCGTAGTTCACCTCCTGGGTGCAGGAGCCGAACGTGCTGTTCTGGCAGCTGTGGTCGAGGCTCTGGTTCGACTGGTCGGTGTCGGCCTGCGAGGTGCCGATCATGCCGAGCGACAGGGCGCCCGCCGAGAGTGCGACGAGCAGTCCGCGGATGTAGCGCATGCCACGTCCTTCCTTGGTCCGGCAGGTTTCGGCTCCCGCCGTGATCGACTCACGTAATCGCGAGCCGGTGGGACCCGGCGCACCCCGAGAAGCCGGTGTCGTCTCAACAGCTCAATAAGTCGTATACGCGAAGGTCTGAACGCGCTTCCCCGTCCATCGAGGTGCTGTTGACGTGGCATCAGGATCGCCCGCGAGCGAGAAGACCGGGCGCGGAAACGGCGCCGCAAAGGCGCGCTCTACGCGCGTAGGGGCTAGAGTGCGGAAATGACGAGCCAGACCCCCAGCGTCCCCACCGCGGACCAGATCCGCCGCGCCCCGAAGGTGCTGCTCCACGACCACCTCGACGGTGGACTGCGCCCCGGCACGATCATCGAACTCGCCCGGGAGCAGGGCTACCAGCAGCTCCCCGAGACGGAGCCCGACAAGCTCGGCATCTGGTTCCGCGAAGCCGCCGACTCCGGGTCCCTGGAGCGCTACCTGGAGACGTTCGCGCACACCTGCGCCGTCATGCAGACCCGTGACGCCCTCTTCCGCGTCGCCGCCGAGTGCGCCGTCGACCTCGCCGAGGACGGCGTCGTGTACGCGGAGGTGCGCTACGCCCCCGAGCAGCACCTGGAGGCCGGCCTCACCCTCGAAGAGGTCGTCGAGGCCGTCAACGAGGGCTTCCGCGAGGGCGAGCGGCAGGCCAGGGCCAACGGACACCGCATCCGGGTCGGCGCCCTGCTCACCGCCATGCGGCACGCCGCCCGCGCCCTGGAGATCGCCGAACTCGCCAATCGCTACCGCGACACCGGCGTCGTCGGCTTCGACATCGCGGGCGCCGAAGCCGGCTACCCGCCCACCCGCCACCTCGACGCCTTCGAGTACCTCAAGCGGGAGAACAACCACTTCACGATCCACGCCGGCGAGGCCTTCGGGCTGCCCTCCATCTGGCAGGCGCTCCAGTGGTGCGGCGCCGACCGGCTCGGGCACGGCGTCCGGATCATCGACGACATCGAGGTCGCCGACGACGGCTCGGTGACCCTCGGCCGGCTCGCCGCCTACGTCCGCGACAAGCGCATCCCGCTGGAGATGTGCCCGTCCTCCAACCTCCAGACCGGCGCCGCGGCCTCGTTCGCCGAGCACCCCATCGGTCTGCTCCGCAAGCTCCACTTCCGGGCCACGGTCAACACCGACAACCGGCTCATGAGCGGGACGAGCATGACCCGGGAATTCGAGCTGCTGACCGAAGCATTCGATTACACGCTCGATGACATGCAGTGGTTCACGGTCAATGCGATGAAATCAGCGTTCATTCCTTTCGATGAACGCCTGGCCATGATCAACGAGGTCATCAAGCCCGGATACGCCGAGCTGAAGTCCGAATGGCTGTTCCAGCAGACCGCCACGACCAGCGAGTCTTCCCGTATCGCGGGCTGAACACCGCCCCGTCGAGGGGAACCGAGCGGCCGGGAAAGCACGACACCCGGCCGCTTTCCGGTGTTTGCGGAGGAGTCGTTCACTGGTTAGGTTGCAGAGCCGCTCTGCATTCCCAGGATTTCCCCGCCCGGCTTTCCCGGAAGCCCCCGGATTCCCCAAGGAAGATTTTCAGATGAAGCAGTCTGCCGCCAAGAAGCTCGGTGTCGCCGCTCTCGGTGCCGCTTTCGCCGCTGCCGCCGCCGGCACGGCCTCCGCCGCCCCGGTCGCGCCCGCCACCCCCGACGCGCTCGGCCTGGTGACCCAGACCGTGCCGCTGGGTGACGGCCTCACCGAGCTCCCCGACGGCGCCGCCGAGTCCCTCGGTGCCGGTCAGGGCGCCCTCGGTCAGGGCGTCGACCAGGGTGTGAAGACCCTTCCGGCCGCCGCCGGCCAGGCCACCCAGAGCCTCCCGCTCGACGCCGCCGCCGGTGGCCTCGGCGCCACCCCGCTGGGCGGCCTGCTCGGCGGCCTGCCGCTGGGCGGCGGCGGTCTGCCGATCGGCTGACCCCGGGGCCGTACGAGGCTCTCCGTACGCCGAAGGGGCGCGCACCCGGTTTCCCGGGCACGCGCCCCTTCGGCGTGGGTCCGTCACCAGGCCGTGGTGGCCTTCCGCTCGTCCGGCATGAAGATCCACAGGGCGATGTAGATCAGGAACTGCGGGCCGGGCAGCAGGCACGAGACCAGGAAGATCAGACGCATCGTGTTCGCGGAGATGCCGAAGCGCCGGGCCAGGCCCGCGCACACTCCGCCGATCACGCGTCCGTCACGAGGGCGGGTCAGTGCGGCCATGGTGGGCTCCTTCGGAGTCGGTCCGGGAGCCGCTCTGTCGGGCTCCCGATGTATCCATGGTGCCGCGGGCCGGGGGTCCGGGGCGTCGGTCTACCGGGCGATCGGGACCCTGGGAATCGTCGGGGTCGCACCCTGAGACCCCTCGTTCCGCAGCAGGGGGGAACCCCGACCCGGCCCGGTACCCACGGAGGAGCCCGACCGTCCCGCCTCCGACCTGCGGCGCAGCCAGGTGCGGCCGGCCGGGACGAAGAGGAGATGCGCGATCGCCACCCCGGCGGTGTTCAGAAGGACCGAGTCCACGTCCACGACCTGGCCCGGTACGGCGGTCTGCAGGAGCTCCACGGCGAGTGACACCAGCGCGCCGGCGGCGGTCGTACGGGTCAGGGAGGCCCAACCGGAGACATGGAGCCGTCCGTCGGCCATCGGAAGCAGGATCCCGAGCGGGGCCAGGAGCAGCAGCCCCTCGCCGATCAGCCGGACGGCCTCGGCGGCACCGAGGGCCAGACCGGCCCGGATGCCGTCGAAGGGCACCGTGTTCGGCGCGGTCACCCAGGCCACGTCCCGTGGGCGCAGACTGACCCAGGCGACGAGCAGCAGATGCGCGAGGACGAGGACGAACCCCGCCACGCGGACGACCACGGCGGCACTGCCGCCCGAACCTTGACGCTGCACGCCCCCCAAGACGCCCCCGACAGCGGAATCGGTTCCGCCGGGCGCGGCTCCGACCTCCGGAGGGTGTCCCGTCAGCCCGTCAGCCCGTCAGCCCGTCAGCCCGTCGCCGTGGCCGACGGGGTCGGCACGGCCGCCGTCGGCGGGGTCGACTCCGGGCGTTCGCGGAGTTCCGTCGTGCAGCGGTAGCGCTTCGGGGCGTACGCGCCCGGGCCGCCGAGCAGGACCGTCTGCTCGCCCGCGCCCGCCGAGCTCGCCGCGAACGTGCAGACCAGCTGCGACAGGGACGTCGGAGCCAGGTCCTCCGGCTGGCGGCTCAGCCGCAGCGTGCCCGCCGGATCGCCCCGGTGGCCGCCGCTCACCACCAGCGGGCCGCGCACCGCCGTCGTGAAGCCGGCCCGCCGCTCGCTCTCCGAGGGCTCGGCGAGCAGCTGCGCGAGCAGCCCCGTCGCCGTGCGCACCGGATCACCGCCCGCCTTCTCCTCCGGCAGCGGTGACCGCCGGTCCACCGCCTCCAGCTGCGAGCCGCAGACCAGGAACACCCGGACCGGCACGCCCTGCAGCGCCGCCCCCGTCGTCCCCTCCTCGGTCACGCTGCACGGGACCCGGGACGGGGCCGCGCCCGCGTCGACCGGGACCGAGGTGGTCCTGATCCCGCAGCCGGCGACCAGCGCGACGAGCCCGGCCGCCACGGCCGTACGCCCGAAGGTGCGGCGTCTCACTCTTCCTCCACCTCGCCCTGGCTGCTGCGGGTCTGCACCTCGCGTGTGATCCCCGACGCGTCGAGCGGCAGCCGCAGTACGAACACCGCGCCGTCCACCGCCCCGTCCTCGCCGACCGAGTTGGCGGCGGTGATCGAACCGCCGTGGATCAGCGCGTTCTCCATGGCGATCGACAGGCCGAGACCGCTGCCGTCGGACCGAGGCCGGGACGCGCTCGCCTTGTAGAAGCGGTCGAAGACGTGCGGCAGCACCTCCTCGGGGATGCCGGGGCCGTGGTCGCGTACCGCGATGACCAGTTCGTCGTCCTCGGTGCGCACCGAGACCCGGACCGGCGAACCGCCGTGCTTCAGCGCGTTCCCGATCAGGTTCGCCAGGATCACGTCGAGCCGGCGGGGGTCGAGCGGCGCCACGATCCCGCGCTCGGCGTCCAGGTCGACCGCGTCGAGCCACGCGCGCGCGTCGATGCACGCGGTGATCTGGTCGGCGATGTCCACCTCGTCGAGGACGAGCCGGGCGGTGCCCGCGTCGAAGCGGGTCACCTCCATCAGGTTCTCCACCAGGTTGTTGAGGCGATGGGTCTCGCTGACGACCAGGGCGACCGCCGGGGCGATCATCGGGTCGAGGGAGTCCTGCTCGTCCTCCAGGACCTCCGTGACGGCCGTCAGGGCGGTCAGCGGCGTCCGCAGCTCGTGCGACATGTCGGCGACGAAACGCCGGGAGGACTCCTCCCGGGCGCTCATGTCCGCGACCTTCTTCTGCAGCGACTCGGCCGCGCTGTTGAAGGTCCGGGTGAGATCGGCCAGTTCGTCGGCGCCGGTGACCCGGAGCCGGGTGTCGAGCTTGCCCTCGCCGAGCTGCTTGGCGGCCTCGCCGAGCCGGTGCACCGGACGCAGCACGGTCGTCGCCGCGACCTGCGCGAGCAGCACGGAGCCGGCCACCGCGAGCGCGGTCGCGATCCCGAGCGACCAGGCGAGCGAGTTCAGGTCGGCCTTCTCCGCGGCCAGCGACTTGAACATGTAGCCGGCGGGCCCGCCGCCGTCGATCCGCGTCCCGCCGACCAGGTAGGGCGTCCCGTTCCGCTCCGTACGCTGCCAGAACAGGTGGTACGGGTACGCGTTGCCCTCCGTCACGGGCCGCTTGGTGTCCACGGCGACCATCAGCGAGCGCGGCACGTCGGCCAGGGTGAAGTCGTCCGGGTCCGAGGCGCCGACGATCGGCTTGCCCGCCTCCCGCTCACCGAGCAGCAGCACCTGGTAGTTGGCGCTGCCGGTCGCCATCAGCTCGGCGGTCCGCCGCAGATCCTCCTGGGTGGGCCGCAGCGGCAGCGTCGCCGCCCGGTTCTGCATCTCCTGCCGGAAGTCGTTGAGCGCCCCGTCCTGGGTGCGGGTCAGCACCGCCTCACGGTTCAGCCAGTACGCGATGCCGGAGGCGGAGACGGCCGCGGTGAGCGCGACGAGGGCGAAGACGACGACAAGACGCAGCCGCAGGCTCGAAAGACGCAGCCGCGTGAGGATGCCTTTGCTCACGCAGGGACGTCCAGCCGGTAGCCGACCCCGCGCACGGTACGGATGAGCGTCGGCGAGGACGGCACGTCCTCCACCTTGGCGCGCAGCCGCTGCACACAGGCGTCGACGAGCCGCGAGTCGCCCAGGTAGTCGTGCTCCCACACGAGCCTCAGCAACTGCTGCCGGGAGAGCGCCTGTCCGGGCCGGCGGCTCAGCTCCAGGAGCAGCCGCAGCTCGGTCGGGGTGAGCTGGAGGTCCTCGCCGTTCTTCGTGACCGTCATCGCGGAGCGGTCGATCACGAGCGAGCCGTAGGTCGCCGAGTCCGTCGACTCCCGTTCACCGCGCCGCAGTACGGCCCGGATCCGGGCGTCGAGGACGCGGCCCTGCACCGGCTTGACGACATAGTCGTCGGCTCCGGACTCCAGGCCCACGACCACGTCGATGTCATCGCTGCGCGCGGTCAGCAGGATGATCGGCAACTGGTCCGTGCGGCGGATGCGCCGACAGACCTCGAAGCCGTCGATGCCGGGCAGCATGACGTCGAGCACGACCAGGTCCGGCCGCTGCTCGCGCAACAGCTGGAGGCCGTCCTCACCGGTCGCGGCGGTGGCCACCCGGTGGCCCTGCCGCGACAGGGAGAGTTCGAGGGCCGTGCGGATGGCGTCGTCGTCCTCGATCAGCAACAGAAAAGGCACGGGCAACATTCTGTCGCATTGGGCCGTCCGAGTTCGACCGCTGGGAGGCGCGCTTCTGGCCGGGCCCCTGTGACACGCCTGTGACAGTCGGCGGACAACGCCATGAAGTCCGCTGGGCAAGCTTCATTGCACACGGACCGAAACACACTCCAACCGACGGGGGGCGCGAGATGAACGCACTGCACAGCACCACCTCAAGCGCAGTAGTCACGCGTCTCCACGACGTCGTACGGAGCACGGAGAAGTCCGGCGCGGTGAACGGGCGGGGGTGCGTTCGCAGCGTCGGGCGTCAGCGCAAGGCGCCGTACATGGTGGCCATTGCTGACGGGGGAGCGGCGTACGGGGAGGTCACGGGGGAGCGCAACTGTTCGGAGGCCGAGTTCACGGCCTACGTCCAGGAGCGTCGTGCCTCCCTGTACGCCACCGCCTACCACCTCACCGGTGACCGGTTCGAGGCCGAGGACCTGCTCCAGAGTGCGCTGTTCTCCACGTACCGCGCCTGGGAGCGGATCAGCGACAAGGCCGCGGTCGGCGGATACCTCCGCCGCACCATGACCAACCTGCACATCAGCGCCTGGCGCCGGCGCAAGCTCAACGAGTACCCGACCGAGGAGCTCCCGGAGACGGTGGGCGAGACGGACGCGATGCGCGGCACGGAGCTGCGCGCGGTGCTGTGGCAGGCGCTGGCCCGGCTGCCCGAGCTCCAGCGGACGATGCTGGTGCTGCGCTACTACGAGGGCCGGACCGATCCGGAGATCGCGGAGATCCTGGACATCAGTGTCGGCACGGTGAAGTCGAGCATCTGGCGGTCGCTGCGGCGACTGCGCGAGGACGAGGTGCTCAGCTTCGGCCGTGACGAGGAGGAGTCCTTCGGCGAGCTGGTGGCCTGAAGGCTGGGGGGAAAGACCCACGGGGGCTACGGGGGAAACGGAGCCGTCGGGGGAGCACGGGGGAACCGTACGGGGGTACGGGGAACGGCGACGCGGGTCGTACGAGCTGGGGGGCTCGTACGACCCGCGTCGTGTTTTCGGCTCTCAGCTCGCCGCAGGCGTGCGGTGGCGGCCCGCCGCCGCGGCGGCCAGGCGGCCCAGGGCTTCCGGTTTGGCGCAGGGATGGGCGCCCAGTTCCGCCTGGCGGGCGACGATCGCCCGCTCCGCGCGCATCAGGCGCCAGCCGCGGCGCAGCAGGAACGGGACCGACTTGCGGCCCTCGCGCAGGTCGCGGGCGAGCCGGCGGCGGAACGTCGTCGAGGGACGGCCGCGCAGGCAGATCGCGTCCGCGAGGACGCCGAGCTCACGGCAGCGGGACACGATCTCGGCCGCGAAGATCCCCTCCGCCACGAACAACGGCGTCCGCTCGATGTCGAGCCGTTCGCGGTCCACCCGGGAGCTGGTGGCGATGTCGTACACGGGGACGTCGGTCCGTCCCGTACGGCACAGCTCGACGATGGCGGAGACGGCCGCGTCCGCGTCCCAGGACCGTGGGGAGTCCCAGTCGATGTCCGCGCTGCCCTCGACGAGGGGGAGGGTCGGGTCGTCGGCCTCCTTGTAGAAGTCGTCGAGGCGCAGCACCGGGAGACCGGTGACAGCGGCGAGGGACGACTTGCCGGAGCCGGAGGGGCCCGCGAGCAGGACGACACGGGTCGGGATCGGTTGGGAACTCACGGGACACCAGTGTGAAGCATTCCCCCGTGCAGGGGACCCCCGAGGAAGGCCGTTGGTATCGAGCATCACACCTCAACTACTGTCGGTGTCCGCTCGGTCACCCCGTGAAAGCTCGGAAGGATCATCAATGGCGCGTCACGCAGAACCCCGGAGCCCCCGTCGCAGCGCCCTGCTCAAGGCCGGTCTCACCGTCACCGCGGCGGGCGCGGCGGTGCTCGGTGCGGGTGCGGCGGCGCAGGCCGTGGCACCGGTGCCGCTGCCCGTCGACTCCCTGACCAGGACGGATGCCACGGCGGCCGGGGCGGGCGCGCTGTCCGGTGTCACCCACGGTCTCGGCCCGCTGACCCGGCTCCAGCTCGACCCGCTGGCCAACACCGGCGTCGACCCGCTCGACAACGGCCTCGGCACCCAGGTCGCCGACTTCAAGCCGGTGGGCACCAACCTGGTGACCGACCACGTCACGAAGGGCGGGGCGGTGGCCGATCTGCCGGTGGCGGGCCCGCTGACGCGGGGGCTGCTTCCGTAACGGCGCCGGTCCCGGCAAGCCCGGTCTCGGAGGCGCCGGTTTCCGAGGCCTCGGTTCCGGCGGCGCCCGGTTCGGGCCGCAGCGGGACCTCCCGTACGAGCCAGGCCACGGCGAAGGCCAGGGCGGCGAGCAGTGCCGTGCCGAGCAGCACCCCGTGCACCCCGCTCGTCACCGCCGCCCCCAGGCCCTCCCGTGCCGGCTCCGGCAGCCGCAGGGCCTGCGCCGGGGTCAGGTGCGTGTCGGTCCCGTCGAGGCGCGCCGTGAACACCGCGCCGAGGACGGCCACGCCGAGCGAGCCGCCGAGCGTCCGCACGAGCGTGACGGTGCCGGTTGCCGCGCCCATGTCGCGAGGCTCGGCGCCGTACATCGTGACGAGCAGCGTGGCCTGCATGAGGAAGCCCATGCCCGCGCCGACGATCACGGTGAGCCCGGAGGCGACGGCGGTGGGGGTGTCCACGTCGAGCAGCAGCAGGACGAGCGCCCCCGCCGTCATCAGCGCGCCGCCGAGGATCGGGAAGATCCGGTAGCGGCCCGTGCGGGCGATGATCCGGCCCGAGGCCAGCTGCGTGGCGACCATGGCGAGCATCAGCGGGAGCAGCAGCAGTCCGCTCGCCGTGGACGACTGCCCGCGGGCGAACTGCAGGTACTGCGGCAGATAGTTCAGGGCGGCGATCATGCCCGCACCGACCAGGAAGCTCAGGATCTGCGCCGACGTGAAGTTGCGGGTACGGAAGAGCCTGGGCGGGATCACGGGCTCCTCGGCCCGCCGCTCGACCCGGACGAACCAGGCGAGGGCCGCGACCGCGATCACGCCCAGGGTCAGGATCCGGGGTGAGGACCAGGCGTGGGCGGTGCCGGCCCAGCCGGCGAGCAGAGTGAGCGCGAGGACCCCGGTGGTCAGCAGGAGGGCTCCCGCCCAGTCGATGCGGGCACGGACGCGCGGGGTCCGTACGCGCAGGGTGAGCGAGACGATCAGCAGGGCGGCGAGGCCGACGGGCAGGTTGACGTAGAAGGCCCAGCGCCAGTTCAGGTGGTCGGTGAGGAGGCCGCCGAGGAGCGGACCGCCGGCGAAGGCCACCGGCAGCATGGCCCCGGTGATCGCCTGGACCCGGGCGCTGTCCTTCGGCGCCACCAGGGTGCCGATGAGCGCGAAGGCGCCGACCATCAGGCCGCCCGCGCCGATGCCCTGGAGGGCGCGGAAGGCGATGAGCTGGCCCATGGTCTGGGCGAGGCCGGAGAGTACCGACCCGGCGAGGAAGACGCCGACGGCGGAGAGGTAGCCGCCCTTGCGGCCGTAGAGGTCGCCGAGCTTGCCCCAGAGCGGGGTGGCGACGGCGGCGGTGAGGAGATAGGCGGTGACGACCCAGGACAGCCGGTCGAGGCCGCCGAGTTCACCCGCGATGGTGGGGAGGGCGGTGCCGACGATCGTGCCGTCGAGGGTGGCGAGGACGATGCCGAGCATGAGCCCGGTGACGCCCAGGTAGGGGATGCGGGTCTCCTGATGGGTCGTCACGACTCAGGCCTCGTAGGGCTTGCGGGTGCGGGCCTCGCGAAGTGCCTCGCCCCACCAGGTGAGTCGGTCGAGCATCGTCTTGGCGGCGGCGTCGGTCGAGGGGTCGACGGCCCGGCCGTCTTCGTCGAACTGGCCCCAGACGCCCTGGAGTCCGACCGCGTCGCGGACGGTGACGGCGTGCAGCTCGGCGAAGACGCCGCGCAGGTGCTCGACGGCGCGCAGGCCGGCGGAGAAGCCGCCGTAGGCGACGAAGCCGACGGGCTTGGCGTGCCACTCCTTCTGGTGCCAGTCGATCGCGTTCTTCAGGGAGGCCGGGTAGCTGTGGTTGTACTCGGGGGTCACCACGACGAAGGCGTCGGCGGCGGCCAGACGCGGGGACACGGCGGCGAGCTGGGCGCGGTCCTCGGCGCGCTCGGGGGCCTGGCCGAGGTGCGGGAAGACGGTCGGCAGCGGGGTCTCGGCGAGGTCGATCAGGTCGGTGGTCAGCTCCGGGCGGGCGGCGGTGTGGGTGAGCAGCCAGTTCGCGACGGCGGGGCCGAGGCGGCCGTCGCGGGTCGAGCCCTGGATCACGGCGATGTGGAGCGGTGCGGTCATGGGGTCCCCCTGGAACGGTGATGTGTACGGTGTATACCGGCTGGTGTACAACGTACACGTCGATGTGTACGGCGTCTACAAGGCATACGCTGTACGCGAGAGAAGGAGGCCCGAGTGGCGAAGAAGGAAGAGACGGACGACGTCTCCCTGTGGGAGCGCCTGGAGCGGCCCGCGGCGGCACCGCGGGCGTCCCTGAGCGCGGCACGGATCGCAGCCGTCGCGATCGACATCGCCGACCGGGAGGGCTTCGCCGCCGTCACCATGCGGCGCGTCGCCACCGAGCTGGGTGTCGCGCCCATGGCCGCGTACCGGCACGTCAAGGGCAAGGACGAGCTCTGGGAACTCATGGTCGACCAGGTGTCGACCGAGCTGGAACCGGACGGGGAGACCGCCGGCTGGCGCGCGACCCTGCGGGCCTACGCGGTGCGGACCCGCGCCATGGTGCTGCGCCACCCGTGGCTCGCCCACATGCCGACACCGCTCTTCGTCCTCACCCCGCACCGGATGGCGGCGTCCGAACGGCAGCTGGCCTCCCTCGACGGCCTCGGGCTCGACGCGGACACGATGATGGCGGCGTTCCGCGCGGTCACGTCGTACGTACAGGGGGCCACGCAGTCGGAGGCCGTACTGCGCCAGTACATGGCGGAGCAGGGCTGGACCAGCGGCGACGACACGCGCAGGGCACTCGCCCCGAAGATGTCGTACCTGCTCGAGACCGGGCGCTACCCGACGTACCGGCGCTACGCGCTCGGGGCGGCGCGCAAGGACGACGCGGAGTGGCAGTTCGAGACGGGGCTCGACTGCGTGCTCGACGGCGTGGCGGGGCTCGTGGCACGCGGGCGGGAATGACGACGGGCCCCGGGATCACCCGCGGGCAGGAACGACGACAGGCCCCCGGGAACACCCGGGGGCCTGCCGTCATGGGACTGGGGACTAGTACGAGGAGCCGGAGGCTCCCAGGCTGCCCGTCGGGTGCCAGACCGTCTTCGTCTCCAGGAAGGCCGTCATGCGGTCCGTGCCCGGGGACTCCGCGAAGTCCTCCTTGCGCGGGCGCAGGACGCGCTTCAGGTTGTCCGCCGCCGCGATCTCCAGGTCGCGGGCCAGGTCGCCCTCGGTCGCGCCCGTCAGGTCGATCGCGTTGACGTCCTGGTGGGCCGCCAGGTGCGGGCCCATCTCCGAGGCCTTGCCCGAGAGGATGTTCACGACACCGCCCGGCAGGTCGGAGGTGGCGAGCACCTCGCCCAGGGAGAGCGCGGGAAGCGGGGACTTCTCGCTCGCGATCACGACCGCCGTGTTGCCCGTGGCGATCACCGGGGCGATCACCGAGACCAGGCCCAGGAACGACGAGTCCTGGGGCGCGACGACGGTGACGACACCGGTCGGCTCTGGGCTCGACAGGTTGAAGTACGGGCCCGCGACCGGGTTGGCACCGCCCACGACCTGGGCGATCTTGTCCGTCCAGCCCGCGTACCAGACCCAGCGGTCGATCGCCGCGTCGACGACGACGGCGGCCTTCGACTTCGACAGGCCCTCCGCCTCCGCGACCTCGCGGACGAACTGCTCCTTGCGCCCCTCCAGCATCTCGGCGACGCGGTAGAGGATCTGGCCGCGGTTGTACGCGGTCGCGCCCGCCCAGCCGCCGAAGGCCTTGCGGGCGGCGACGACCGCGTCACGCGCGTCCTTGCGGGAGGAGAGCGGCACGTTCGCCAGCCACTTGCCCTTCGAGTCCGTCACCTCGTACACCCGGCCGCTCTCGGAGCGGGGGAACTTGCCCCCGACGTACAGCTTGTAGGTCTTGAAGACGCTCAGACGGGTCTGCTCAGACATCGAGGTAGGCCTCCAGACCGTGACGGCCGCCCTCGCGGCCGAAGCCCGACTCCTTGTATCCGCCGAACGGCGAGGTCGGGTCGAACTTGTTGAACGTGTTGGCCCAGACGACACCGGCGCGGAGCTTGCCGGCGACCGCGAGGATGCGGGAGCCCTTCTCCGACCAGATACCGGCGGACAGGCCGTACTGGCTGTTGTTGGCCTTCGCGACCGCCTCGTCGGGCGTACGGAAGGTCAGCACCGACAGGACCGGGCCGAAGATCTCGTCGCGGGCGACCGTGTGCGCCTGCGTGACGTTCGTGAAGAGCGTCGGGGCGAACCAGTAGCCGGCCTCGGGGATGTCGCAGGCGGCGGTCCAGCGCTCGGCGCCCTCCGCCTCGCCCTGCTCCACGAGCGAGGTGATCCGGGCGAGCTGCTCGGACGAGTTGATGGCACCGATGTCGGTGTTCTTGTCCAGCGGGTCGCCGAGACGCAGCGTCGACAGGCGGCGCTTCAGGCTGTCCAGGAGCTCGTCCTGGATCGACTCCTGGACGAGGAGGCGCGAGCCCGCGCAGCAGACCTGGCCCTGGTTGAAGAAGATGCCGTTGACGATGCCCTCGACGGCCTGGTCGATGGGGGCGTCGTCGAAGACGATGTTCGCGCCCTTGCCGCCCAGCTCCAGGGTGACCTTCTTGTCGGTGCCGGCGATCGAGCGCGCGATGGCCTTGCCGACGGCGGTCGAACCGGTGAAGGCGACCTTGTTCACGTCCGGGTGCGCGACGAGCGCGGCGCCCGTCTCCCCGTACCCGGGAAGGATGTTGACGACGCCCTTCGGCAGCCCGGCCTGGCGGCAGATGTCCGCGAAGAACAGGGCGGTCAGCGGGGTCGTCTCGGCCGGCTTCAGGACGACCGTGTTGCCGGTCGCGAGCGCCGGGGCGATCTTCCACGCCAGCATGAGCAGCGGGAAGTTCCACGGGATGACCTGGCCGGCCACGCCCAGCGGCTTCGGGTTCGCCCCGTAGCCGGCGTGGTCGAGCTTGTCGGCCCAGCCCGCGTAGTAGAAGAAGTGCGCGGCGACCAGCGGGAGGTCCGCGTCGCGCGTCTCCTTGATCGGCTTGCCGTTGTCCAGGGTCTCCAGGACGGCCAGCTCACGGCTGCGCTCCTGGATGATCCGGGCGATACGGAACAGGTACTTGGCGCGCTCGGAGCCGGGCAGCGCCGACCACTTCTCGAAGGCCTTGCGGGCCGCCTTCACCGCACGGTCGACGTCCTCGGTGCCCGCCTGGGCGATCTCGGCGAGGACCTCCTCGGAGGACGGGGAGACGGTCTTGAAGACCTTGCCGTCGGCCGCCTCGACGAACTCGCCGTCGATGAACAGGCCGTAGTTGGGGGCGATGTCGACGACGGACCGGGACTCGGGCGCCGGTGCGTACTCGAATGCAGATGCCATGTTGATCAGTCCACCGTCACGTAATCGGGGCCGGAGTAACGGCCGGTCGCCAGCTTCTGGCGCTGCATCAGCAGGTCGTTGAGCAGGCTGGAAGCGCCGAAGCGGAACCAGTGGTTGTCCAGCCAGTCCTCGCCCACGGTCTCGTTGACGAGTACCAGGAACTTGATGGCTTCCTTGGTGTTGCGGATGCCGCCGGCCGGCTTCACGCCGATCTGCACGCCGGTCTGTGCGCGGAAGTCGCGCACGGCCTCCAGCATGAGCAGCGTGTTGGCCGGGGTGGCGTTGACCGCGACCTTGCCGGTCGAGGTCTTGATGAAGTCCGCGCCGGCCATCATGCCGAGCCAGGAGGCACGGCGGATGTTGTCGTACGTGGACAGCTCGCCGGTCTCGAAGATCACCTTGAGGCGGGCGCGGTCGCCGCACTCCGCCTTGATCGCGGCGATCTGCTCGAAGACCTGGAGGTAGTGGCCGGCGAGGAAGGCGCCACGGTCGATGACCATGTCGATCTCGTCGGCGCCCGCGGCGATGGCGTCCGCCGTGTCGGCGAGCTTCACGGGGAGCGCGGCGCGGCCGGCCGGGAAGGCGGTGGCGACCGAGGCGACCTTGACGCCGGAGCCCGCGAGGGTGGCCTTGGCGGTGGCCACCATGTCCGGATAGACACAGACGGCGGCGGTCGTCGGGGTCGTGCGGTCGGTCGGATCGGGACGGACGGCCTTGGCGGCGAGCGCCCGGACCTTGCCCGGGGTGTCCGCGCCTTCGAGCGTCGTCAGGTCGATCATGGAAATGGCCAGGTCGATGGCGTACGCCTTGGACGTGGTCTTGATCGAGCGGGTGCCGAGGGACGCGGCGCGCGCCTCCAGGCCGACGGCGTCGACGCCGGGCAGCCCGTGGAGGAAGCGGCGCAGCGCACCGTCGGACGCGGTCACGTCGGCGAATGCGGATGCTGCGGATGCAGTGGTGGGCATGGTCACCAGTCGAGCATATCTACGCGCGTAGCGACCTGTACAGGGGACGGGCTTCGCAGAGCCCGAGGTCACAGGCGGGCGGTCGGCGTGGTGACCCGCGTCGGGCGGGTGGGGTGAGTCCCGTCACAGGCTCGTGACATGGAGCGGACAAGTTCTGAATACAAGATCAATAGATTCTTGTCAGCAGCCAGCCAGACCTCACCGGACATAGTCGGACCGAGAAAAAGCGGCATGCGACTCTCCCATCCACCTGCCTGAATTCACAGGAGTCGTTATGCGCACCGCCCTTCGCACCGCCATCGCCACCGCCCTCGTCGCGGGCGTCGCGATCACCGCCCCGGCCGTCTCCGCCGGAGCCGCCTTCGCCGCCGACGGCCCGGTCGCCGTCCCGTCGGCCGCCGCCGAGCAGGCGGAGGGGAAGCCGGCCGACGTGAAGCCCGGTGAAGCGAAGCCGGCGGAAGCCACGGCCGACGCCGCGAAGGGCACCCTCGTCCGGACCGAGACCCTCCTCGCCGGCACCATCGCCAAGATCTACAAGGTCGACGCGCTGCACCACCGCGCCGAGCTCTTCCACGAGGGCAACCCGGCCGGTGTCCTCGACGCGAACACCCGCCCGGTCGCCGGCAACGACAACGGTGAGTTCTTCGTCCTCTTCGAGGACGGCCGCACCCTCAACTGGGACCGCAACTACGTCCCCGGCGCCGAGCCCGGCCTGTACGAGCTCGCCGACGGCACCCGCCTGGAGCTCGGCGAGAAGGACGGCCGCTACGGCCTCCAGCTCGTCGAGAACGGCAAGGGCCGCGGCTTCACCTACCTCAACGGCTTCCGTCAGGTCTGGGTCTACGGCAAGGCCGTCGTCGTCCTGGAGAGCGACGGCGGGTTCGCCGCGTACATCCAGGGCGGTGCCAGGCAGGCCGCCCCGCGCCTCGTCGAGAACCCCACCCCGGCGCCCGCGCCCACCCCCGGCCCCGTCGTCACCGTCGGCGAGTGCACCGTCCGGCAGGACATCCCGTCCGTCTTCGCGCTGCTGACCGTGACGCTCACCCACGACCTGGAGAAGGGCCCGAAGGCCGTCCTCAAGGACGAGGCAGGCAAGCCCGTCGTCACCGTCGACCGCGACCACGCCGCCGACCTCGGCATGGGTCTCACGATCAAGGGCGCGAACACCTCCACCCCGCAGCTCGGCCAGCGCACGCAGGGCGGCGACACGCCGTACCTCTGGACCGCGTTCCCGAAGCTCCCCAAGGGCTGCGAGAAGGACTCGGCCACGCCCACCCCGGCGCCGTCGGTCACCACCCCGGCCCCCGCGGGCAACACCGGCACCACCGTCAACAACGGCGGGCAGACCTCCGTCGTCCCGAAGGGCGGTGTCGCGGCCGGCGCCGAGCTCGGTGCCGAGGGCGACGGCACCGCGCTGATCGCGGCCGGTGCCGGGGCCGCCTCGCTCGCCGCAGCGGGCCTGGGCTTCGTCGTCCTGCGCCGCCGGGCCGCCGGCCCCCGCGTCTGATCCGGACGCTCGACTCCCGAGCCCACCCCGGCTCTCGGGCCCACCCGGCTCCCGAGCCCAACCCGGCTCAGCAGGCGGACCCCCGCTCCTGAGCTCCACCCGGCCCCCGAGCCCCACCCGGCTCTCGCCGGACCCGTCTCCCAGCCCTTTGACCCGAGCGGGAGCACACCCCACCCCCGGCCGGTCGCCGCGTCCCGCGCGGCGGCCGGCCGCACCCCGTCCGTCGTCTGCCGCACCCCGTCCGTCGTCTGCCGCACCCCGTCCCTCGTCTGCCGTACCCCGTCCGTCCGGAGCCCGCCCGTGAACCGTCGCCGTACCCGTCCCCGTACCGCCTCCGTCCTCCTTCTGGTGGCCCTCTCCGCCGGCTCCGCGCTCACCGGCTGCTCGGCCGGTGCCGGACCCGCGCCCGGCACCCCGCCCGCGCGGATCTCCGAGGCCACCGCCCCCAAGCCCACCGCGAGCACCGCGCCCGTGAAGCCGCTCGCCCGCTCCCTGCCCGTGCGCGTTCAGGTCCCCGCCGCCGGGGTCGACACCGGGCCCACCGGGCCCGTCCTGGAACTCGGGCTCGCCGCCGACGGCACCGTCGAGGTGCCCTCGGTCGCGGACGCCGACCGCATCGGCTGGTACGAGAAGGGCGTCACGCCCGGTCAGACCGGTCCCGCCGTCCTCATCGGGCACTTCGACACCGCCCGCGGACCCGCCGTACTGAAGAACGTCTCCAAGGCCCGGGTCGGCGACGAGATCACCGTGACCAGGGCCGACGGCACCACCGCGGTCTTCCGGGTCAGGGAGCTGGAGCAGGTCGACAAGGACACCTTCCCGACGGCCAAGGTGTACGGCGACACCGAGGGCCCCGAGCTGCGCCTCATCACCTGCGGCGGCGAGCTGGTCGACGGCCACCGCCCCGACAACATCATTCTGTACGCGGATCTCGTGGCCACGCGGGCCGCCTGAGCCTCCACCGGCCCGCTGAGGCACAATCGGCCCCATGACGACCCCCGAGCCGACCCCCGAGCCCAGCCACGAGCCGAGCCGCGAGTCGACCCCCGAGCAGCCGTCCGCGGGGCAGAAGTCCGCGGGGCCGCAGTCCCCCGACCGTGTCTTCCGGTCGCCGCTCGGGATCGCGAGCGGGGTGTTCCTGCTGCTCCTCGCGGCCCTGTTCGCCGGTGACGTGATGTTCCGCGGCGAGGGCCGGTCGCCCTGGATCGCGCTCGCGGGGATCCTCCTCGCCGCGCCGCTGATCGTCGCGTTCACGATCCGGCCCGCCGTGTACGCCAACGACGACCGGCTCCGGATCCGCAACCCGTTCCGGTCGATCACGCTGCCCTGGGCCACGGTCGCCGACGTCCGGGCCGGCTACTCCAGCGAGGTCTTCACCCAGGACGGCGCCAAGTACCAGCTGTGGGCCGTCCCCGTCTCGCTGCGCCAGCGCAAGAAGGCGGCCCGCCGGGCCGCCCGCGCCTCCCAGGACGACCCGCACGGCCGTACCTCGGTCACCGCCGACGTACGGGACAGCGCCTCCCGCGTCGCGCCCACCGACAAGACCGTCGCCGATCTGCGCGAGCTCGCCGAGCTCCGCGCCGGCACCCCGGGTGCGCGGGGCGAGGCGCACGTGCGCTGGGCGTACGAGATCGTCGGCCCCGCGGTGGCCGGGCTGCTGCTCCTGGTGATCCTGCTGGCGACGGGCTGATCCCGGCCCGCCGCTTCGGCTCTTCACCGAATCGGCCCTCCAGTGAATCGGCCTCCAGCGAATCGGCTCCTCACCGAAGCGGCTCTTCACCGAATCCGCTCTTCTGCATGGCTCTGATCTGGTCAGACTGACCGGATCGAACGGGGTCGAACGCGCCGCCGGTGTCCTAGGGGCAACCTCCTGGTGAAGCGTGCAACCCCGCAAATGGTTTAGCACCCAACAGTCACGCCGGTCTCAATAGATTGCGCTTGCCGAGACTGTGGGGGTGGGGGCGATGACCAAGGACACCGGTGTGTCCGGGACGCGTTGTCTGGTCGACATGGGGGCCGACGGACGCTACGGATGGCGACTCGTCGCGCAGAACGGGAGGGTCGTCGCGCGCTCGGGGGGCTGCTACGACGACCACGCCGGGTGCCGGGAGGCCTTCACGGCCCTGTGCACCGGGTACGCGGACATGGCCGGCGGAGTGCAGCACACCGCCGGGGGCAACGGCTGGGTGTGGCTGCTGCGGGACGCCGAGGGGCGTACCACCGCCCTCTCCGGGCGCTCCTACGAGCGCCATTCCACCTGTCGTACCGCCTATGCGCGTTTCCGGGACCTGATCGCCACGGAGGGCCCTAGATGGGCCTCAACTGCCTTACGGTGAACGGAAGTTGCCCCGCGCACGCCCCTCGTTCACGTCGAGTGGAACACATGTCCACCGGGCGGGACTTACGTCCTTCCCGTGACGACCGAGACCCTTGACCCGCCGCCCGGACCGCCGCCCGGCAGAACACCGGCAGGCGCCCCGGCGGACACACCGCCCGACACGCCGCGACGACTCCACGCCGACCCCGGCCTTCCCGACCGGGTGTTCCGCACCGTCGCCCGCACCGGCGGCGGCCTCGTCCTCGCGGTCATGCTTCTCGTCGGCGGCTTCCTGCTCCTGCGCGCCTGGCAGGCCCTCGACCGCGCCGGCCTCTCCTTTCTCGCCACCGAGAACTGGGAGCCCGACGCCGGACGCTTCGGCATCGCGGCCGTCCTCCTCGGCACCGTCCTGATCGCCCTCGTCGCGATCGTCGTGGCCGTGCCGCTGGCCACCGGGGCAGCGCTCTACATCTCCGAGTACGCGGCGCCCCGGCTGCGCCGCACCCTCATCTCCACCGTCGACCTGATGGCCGCCGTGCCCTCGGTCGTCTACGGCCTGTGGGGCGTCTTCTGGCTGGAGGAGTCGATCCTCCCGATCGCCCGCTGGATCGCCACGTACCTCGGCTGGATCCCGTTCCTCCGCGTCGACGGCGCCGACCCCGACGATCCGCTGGCCCCGCCCACCGTCTACACCTCGTCCACCTTCGTCGCCGGTCTCGTCGTCGCGATGATGGTCGCGCCGATCATCTGCTCGATCATGCGCGAGGTCTTCTCCCAGGCCCCCGCCGGCGAGCGCGAGGGCGCGTACGCGCTCGGCGCCACCCGCTGGGGCATGATCCGCAGCGTCGTCCTGCCCTTCGGCAAGGGCGGCATGATCGGCGGCACCATGCTCGGCCTCGGCCGCGCCCTCGGCGAGACCATCGCCGTCTATATGGTCATCTCGCAGGTCTTCACCATCCAGTGGCACGTCCTGCAGACCGGCACCAGCTCGGTGTCCTCCCTCATCGCCCTGCGCTACGGCGAAGCCACGCCCTTCGGCATGTCCGCCCTGATGGCGGCCGGCTTCGCCCTCTTCGTCATGACCCTGATCGTCAACTTCGCCGCTTCCTCCATCGTCGCCCGCAGCCGCTCCGGCGCCACCAGCGACGCCTGAGCGGTGTCTCGCACCATGCTCCTCAAGAGGGGGACCCGAACCCGATGACCATCGCCCCGGAGCGGCCGAAGCTGCGACCGCCCGCCGAGAAGGCCCCGCCGCCCGGACCCGAACGCCGCCGTACCACCGGCACCCTGCGCGCCTCCGACGTGTACGCGCTGCTCGGCGCCGCCGCCGCCTCGATCGCCCTCACCTGGCTCCTCTTCGCCCGCCTGCTGCCCTTCAGCGGCGCCGTCGGCTTCGTGATCGTCGCGTACGTCCTCTTCCTCGGGCTGTACGCGCTGCTCGTCTCCTTCGACGAGGACGGGCCCGCCGTACGGGACCGGCTCGCCGGCGTCGTCGTCCGCAGCCTCGGGCTGCTCCTCCTCGCCGTCCTCGTCTTCGTCGTCGCCTTCACGCTCTGGGAGGGCCGCGAGGCCCTCGTCCACCTCAACTTCTTCACCGAGGACATGAGCCTGGCGGGCCCCCTCGAACCGCTCGACGTCGGCGGCATCCTGCACGCCGTCGTCGGCACCCTCGAACAGGTCGGCATCGCCCTCGCGCTCACCGTGCCCACCGGCATCGTCTGCGCCGTCTTCCTCACCGAAGTGCCCGGCCCCTTCGCGCGCCTGGTCCGCACCATCGTCGAGGCCATGACCGCGCTGCCCTCGATCGTCGCGGGACTCTTCATCTACGCGACCGTCATCCTGGCCCTGGGCGCCGAGCGCTCCGGGCTCGCCGCCTCGCTCGCCCTCTCCGTGATGATGCTCCCGATCATCATCCGCGCCTCCGACGTCGTCATCCGGCTCGTCCCCGGCACACTGCGGGAGGCCTCGTACGCCATGGGGTCCTCGCGCTGGCGAACGGTCTGGCACGTCGTCCTGCCGACCGCCCGCTCGGGACTGACCACGGCCGTGATCCTCGGCACCGCGCGCGGGGTGGGGGAGACCTCGCCCGTGCTGCTGACCGCCGGGTTCACCGCCGAGCTGAACGCCCTGCCGACCTCCGGCGCTCAGGTCTCCCTGCCGCTCGCCACCTTCGAGCTCGTCAAGTCGCCCGAACCGAACATGATCGCCCGCGGCTTCGGCACCGCCGCCGTCCTCATGCTGCTCGTCCTGCTCCTCTTCGTCCTCGCGCGGATCGCGGGCGGGCGCGGATCGGGGCAGCTGACGAAGCGCCAGGAGCGGCGCAGGGCCCTCGCCTCCCGGCAGGACGCGGCCCGGTGGGTCTCCGCCAGGGGGAACGTCTCCGCCTCCGGGGCCGCCGCGTCCCTGGCCGGCGCCGGGACCGCCGGGTCCTCCGCCGCGCCCGCCGACCGATCCGTACCTCCGAGGAGCACGCCGTGAGATCCGCCGCCCCGTTCGCCCGCACCGCCCTGGGGCTCGCCGCCGCCCTGTGCGCGGTGCTCGCCCTGCTCGTCCATCCGCCCGCCGCGCAGGCCGCCGGGTACACCAAGATCACCGGCTCCGGCTCGACCTGGAGCTCCAACGCCGTCGAGCAGTGGCGCCGCAACATCGGTGCCAACGTCGGCCTCACGGTCAACTTCAACGCCAACGGCTCCTCGCAGGGCCGCGAGCAGTTCAAGAACGGCACCGTCGACTTCGCCGTCTCCGAGATCCCGTACGGCCTCAACGACGGTGGCGCCACCGACGTGCCGCCGAGCCGCGGCTACGCGTACATGCCGATCGTCGCCGGCGGCACCGCCTTCATGTACAACCTGCGGATCGGCGGCCGTCAGGTCACCAACCTGCGGCTCTCCGGACCCGTCCTCGCGAAGATCTTCACCGGGCAGCTGACCATGTGGAACGCGCCCGAGATCAAGGCCGACAACCCCGGCCTGACCCTCCCCGCCCGCCGCATCGTCCCCGTCGTGCGCTCCGACGGCTCGGGCACCACGGCCCAGTTCACCACCTGGCTCGCCAAGGAGAACGGCTCCGTCTGGAACGACTACTGCCGTCGCGCCGGCCGCTCCACCCCCTGCGGCATGACCTCGTACTTCCCGGTCGTGCCCGGCACCACCACCGTCGCCAAGTCCGGCTCGCTCGGCGTCTCCGCCCACGTCCGCCAGCCGCAGGGCGAGGGCGCCATCACCTACGTCGAGTACTCGTACGCGATCAACGCGCACTTCCCGGTCGTCAAGGTGCTCAACCGCTCCGGCTACTACGTCGAGCCGACCGCCCAGGCCGTCGCGGTCGCCCTGCTCAGGGCCCGGATCAACCCGGACCGGAACTCGACGAACTACCTGACCCAGATCCTCGACGACGTCTACCGCTCCGAGGACAGGCGCAGCTACCCGCTCTCCAGCTACAGCTACATGGTCGTCCCGACCTCGGCGACCGCCCCGCACACCACCGAGAAGGGCCGCTCGCTCGGCACCTTCGCCCGCTACTTCCTCTGCGAGGGCCAGCAGCAGGCCGAGGAACTCGGCTACTCACCGCTCCCGAGGAACCTCGTCCAGGCGGGCTTCGACCAGGTCCGCCGGATACCCGGCGCGCCGGCCGGCGCCGTCGACCTCTCCGACTGCCGCAACCCCACCTTCTCGGCCGACGGCACCAACACCCTCGCCAAGAACGCCCCCATGCCGAAGGACTGCGACAAGCGCGGCGCGACCCAGTGCGGTGACGGCACGGGCGGCGCCAAGGGGACGAACACCCAGGTGAACAACGGCGGTTCGACCACGGGCGGCGGCGCCACGGGCGGCAACGGGAACGGCAACGGTGCCGGCTCCTCGACCGGCGGTTCCAGCGGCTCCGGCTCCAACAGCTCCGGCTCCAACGGTGGTTCGGCCGACGGTGGCACGGGCGGCGCCAACGGCTCCGGTGCCGACTCCGGCAACGGCAGCGGCGGTTCCTCGAACGGCGGTACGGGCGGCGGTACGGGTTCCGGTGGCGGCTCCGCCACCGGCGGTGCCACGGGCGGCGGAGCCGTCGACCCCGACACCGGCGAGGTCCTCGGCGACGGAGGTACGGGCGGAGGCACCGGCACCGGCCAGGACTCCGGCGGCAACCAGATCGTCGGCACCCCCGTCACCCTCGCCGCCGACACCGGAGGCGGCCTGCGCGGGATCCTCATGGCCCTCTCCGCGCTCCTGCTCCTCGCCACCGTCGTCGCCCCGCCCCTCGTCGGGCGAGCCCTCGCGGCCCGCGCCGAACGCCAGGGAGGGGTGCGATGAAGCCGGGCATCACCCGGAGGGCCGGACTGGGGGCGCTCCTCGCCGCTGTTCTGCTCGTACTGGTGCCGCTGCCGCAGGACACTTCGGCGGCGACCGACCCCTCCGAGAGCTCGGCGCTGACGAAACGCGGCACCAAGGGGCCGTACGACGACTTCTCGGGCCTCGAAGTCACCGTCCATCAGACGAGGAGTCTGCGGGGCCAGGGGCTGAACGTGACGTGGAAGGGCGGGAAGCCGACCCAGGGGCGGAAGACCGACTTCCTCCAGATCATGCAGTGCTGGGGCGACGACCCGGCGGGCCCGAAGCGGGAGCAGTGCCAGTTCGGCGCCGTGGTCAACGCCGACGGCTTCGGCGAGAACGTCCTGAAACGGGTGCTCACGGTCGGCAAGGACCCGCAGGAGAAGGAGTACGACGAACCCATCCCCTACCCGGGCGTTCCGGGCCAGACGACCGATCCGTTCGTGCCCTTCACCCCGGTCTCGGGTCCTCCGACGAAGACGTCCACCGACTGGACCTACTTCAGCAACAACGACACCAACGAGGAGCCCTTCGCCGTCACCCAGCCCGACGGAACGGGCGAGGTGGGCTTCAACCTGCAGTCCACCCGGGAGGCTCCGCACCTCGGCTGCGGCGATCCGGTCGGTACGGGCACGGACACGCGCGGCCGGAAGTGCTGGCTCGTCGTGGTGCCCCGCGGCTCCCACGATCCGGACGGGACCAGCTACAACGGCAGCCTGCGGTCCTCGCCGCTCTCCACCACCAACTGGAACGGGCGCATCGTCTTCCCGCTCGACTTCCTGCCCGTCGGCGACCCCTGCCCCACGGACAAGGCCGAGCGCCGGATGACCGGCTCCGAGCTGGTCACGGACGCCGTCACCTCCTGGCAGGCGGCCCTGTGCGCAGGCGGCTCCACCCGCTTCACCTTCTCCCAGCGGGGAGAGGAGCTGGCCCGGTCGAGCCTGCTCTCCCCGACCTCCACCTCACCCGGTCTCGGCTTCACCGTCGAGCCCGTCGAGCCCGTCGAAGGCAGCGGCAAGGGGGGATTCGTCCACGCCCCCGTGGCGGTCAGCGCGCTGACCGTCGGCTTCTTCTGGGAGGCCGACAAGATCGGGCTCGTGAAGGACCTGCGGCTGAACCCGCGGCTCCTCGCGAAGCTGCTCACGCTGTCCTACCCCTTCGACGTCCGGGTCGGCATGTGGGGCATGGAGCCCCTGGAGCATCTGAAGGGCAATCCGTCCACCATCCTCCGTGACCCGGAGTTCCTGAAGCTGAATCCGCAATTCGAGGAGTTCCGGCAGGGAGAGCTGAACTATCCCGGCGGAATTCTCCTTTCCGCCGAGCGGTCCGACACCGCGAAGGTCGTCTGGGACTATCTGCGGAGCAATCCGGATGCGCGTTCCTTCCTCGAAGGGAAGCCGGACCCCTGGGGAATGAAGATGAACCCCCACTACAAGAGTCTGGGAATCGCCGCAGCCAGTCTCCACGAGTTCCCGAAGGCCGACCCCACGGAGACGGAACTCGTGCTGTCGGGGAAATCCATCAGGTACGGGGCGATCGACCGCTCCCCGTACGCCGGCGATTTCCACGACGCCGCCCGATGGACGCGCAGGGGCACCAACAACACCAAGTACGAGGCCGCCGAGGACACGGCGACGGGCGGACTCAAGCTCACCGGCCCGTCGGCCCTTCCGGGCAGCCGCCGCGCCTACGGCATCATCGACTCGGCCTCGGCAACCCGCTATCAGCTCCAGGTCGCGGCCCTGGCGAACGCCGACGGCACCTACGTCCGGCCCACCACCCCCGCCCTGCTCAAGGCGGTCGAGCAGTTCAAGGACTCGTCCGTACCAGGGGTCCTCGCCTCCGACCCGGCACGCGCCAGGGACGGTGCCTACCCGCTGACGGTGGTGACCTACGCCGCCGCCTCCACCAGCCTTCCGGCGGACGCCCGCAAGGACTACGCGCGCGTGCTGCGCTACGCGGCCGGACCTGGGCAGAAGCAGGGCACGGCACCGGGTGAACTGCCCTTCGGCTACGCGCCGCTGCCCCTGAAGCTGAAGGCCCAGGCCGAGGCCGCGGCCGGCCGGCTCGAGCGCGGGGCACCGGCCGGCCCGGGCGCCACCACCGGCGGTACGACCGGCGGTGACGGCGGTGCGACCGGAGGCGCGGACTCCGGCGGCGGCCAGGGAGCGAGCGGCTCGACGGGCTCCGCGGGCGCCGGCTCCGGTGCCTCCGGCGGCGTGGGCCCCGGCTCCGGCGGAGGGTCCCCGGGCGGAGCCGCGACCGGCGGTGCGGACACCGGTGGGTCCTCCGGGTCGCCGTCCTCCGCCGCGCCGCCGCCGGCCTCCGGCGGGGGCGCGAACGGCTCCGGGGGCGCACCGGGGGAGAGGCTCGCCGACACCGGCAGCACCCCCTCCCAGGTACTCGGTGTCATCCGCTGGGTCCTTCTCTCGGTGCTGATCGTCGGCGGTCTTGCCGGTATCGCAGGACCCGCCGTCCTGGCCGCGGCCGGACGTCGCCGGATTCCCTCGGATTCACCTAGGACAGGAATTCGTAACCTGAAGAGCGGCTGAACGTGGTGGTCGCCCGTGCCGCCCGTACGGAATTGTTGTCCCCGGCCGGTCGACGGACCGGCCGGTTGAAGAATCCGGATTTTGCTTGTGCGTCCATTCCATGACATCCGTTTCCACGGAGGAGATCAGAAGTGAACGTCAAGTCCCGCGCTCGTATCGGTGCCGCCCTCGGTGTGGCCGCCCTCGGTCTCGGTGTCGCCCTCGCCCCCGCCGCGCAGGCCGACCCCAGCCCGATCACCCAGTACCGCACCCTCGCCGGCACCGGCTCGGACACGACCCAGGACGTCCTGAACGGCCTCGGCAACGTGGTCGTCAACGCCCTCGGCCAGAAGATCATCGCGTCCTGGGACGCCACCGGCACCGCCACCATCAAGACCAAGGCGACCGGCTGTGTGATCAACCGCCCGAACGGCTCGTCCGCCGGCATCGACGCGCTGCGCAACGCCGTGGACACCAACTCCGGCTGCCTCGACTTCGCCCGCTCCTCGCGCGGCCCGGCCGACACCAGCACCACGGACCTCACCTGGATCCCCTTCGCCAAGGACGCGGTGTCCTGGGTGAAGCGCTCCGACAGCACGCTGCCCTCCGACCTGACGGTGACGCAGCTGAAGGACATCTACGAGTGCAACCTCACCACCCTCAACGGCGTGGCGCTCACCCCGATCCTGCCGCAGGCCAACTCCGGCACGCGTCAGTTCTTCCTCTCCTCCATCGGCGTGGCCGCCCCGGGCTCCTGCGTCCAGCAGGGCGTCCAGGAGAACGACGGCACCGTCCTCGACACCGCCGGTGACATCGCGCCCTACTCCGTCGCCCAGTACACGGCGCAGGAGAAGGCCGTCGTCACGGACCGTCGCGGCGCGGCCGTCCTCGGCTCCGTCGGCACCGTCGCGCCCCGCAACGCCGACAAGACGCTGAACACGTCGTTCCCCTTCCTCCGTGACGTCTACAACGTCGTCCCGACCGCGAAGCTGGCCAACGCGACGATCGCCCAGACCTTCGTCGGTTCCACCTCCAAGGTCTGCGCCGCCACCGCGACGATCACCAACTACGGCTTCGGCGCCCTCGGCACCGCCTGCGGCGCCACCACCACCAAGGGCGAGCGCTGATCACCACCGCTCCCTGACCGCACACCGGCCGGGCACCCTCGGGTGCCCGGCCCCCCGGCGTACCCGAGCACCTCGACACCGCCGGTGACCAAGCGACCGCCGGTGACCTCGCACCGCGTCACACCGACAGCACCACCCCGAGGGCGAGCGCCGACCGCCCGGCCTGCCGCCCGTCCCGCACCGCCGACCACCGCCCACCGCCTCGGAGGAACTCCACCCCATGAACCCGATCGCACACCTCAGATCGCCCGTGGCCCTGCTCACGGCACTCGCCCTCCTCTGCGGCACCCTGGCGATCGTCCTGGCCATGTCCACGCCCGCCGCGGCGGTCACCCGGCACGGCGGCATCACCCTGACGCCCACCTCGGGCACCGTCGCCGCCGGCCCCACCGCCGCTGCCGCCGCCGCGGCCTGCCCGGCCCCGGTCGCTCAGGACAAGCCGTACGTCAAGGGCGTCCTCGCCCTCGTCAACCCCGGCGACCCGACCGTCAGCGCACCGATCGCCGAGGTCGTGCCCGGCGGCCCGCTCGGCAGCACCCCGATATCGGGCCCGCTCAGCGCCTCCGGCACGGGCCACGCCACGCTCCAGGACCGGCTGCGCGAGATCGTGCCCTCCGGGCCCCTCGACGGCCGGTACGAGCTGCGGCTCTTCTGCGAGACCGCGGGCGCGGAGGCGCGCGCCGAGTACTTCTCCCAGCTGATCGACGTCACCGGCGAGAACTGGGCCGTCGCCGACCAGCAGGCGACCAACGTGACGGTCACCTCCGACAGCGACACCCCGCCCGCCGGCCGCCCCTTCCCGGTCAGGGCGGACGTCCAGCCGGCGACCGCGGCGGGCACGGTCACGTTCCTCACGCTCGACGAGAACGCCGAGGTCGTCGAGCTCGGGACGAAGGAACTCGTCGACGGCAAGGCGGAGATCACCGCCACCATGCACGAGACGCTCAACGCCAACTTCCCCGTCCTGGCGCAGTACACGCCCGCCGACCCCGCCGCGTACACCGCCTCCTCGGTCCTCGCCACGTTCATCGCGGGCCCGGCCGTCACCCCCACGCCCACCGGCACCACCCCGACCCCCACCGGCACCACCCCGACCCCCACCGGCACCACCCCCACCCCGACGGGCACCGGCACCCCGACCCCCACGGACGACCCCACCGACACGCCCGCGCCGACGGACACGCCCAGCGGGACGCCGAGCGACACCCCGAGCCCGACCGGCACCGACACGCCGGCGCCGACCGCGACCGGGGACTCCGGCACCTCGGGCGGCTCCGGCGGCAGCGGTACGAGCGGCGGCTCCGGCGGTGACTCCGGCGGCAGCGGTACGAGTGGCGGCTCCGGCGGCGCCGACACCCACGGCGGCAACGGCAGCCTCGCCTCCACCGGCGCCTCCGCCGCGTCCGCCGCGCTCGGCTCCCTCGCGCTCTGCCTCCTCGGCGCGGCGGCCGTGATCCAGACCCGCCGCCGCAAGGCGGGCGCCCGCCCGTGACCACCGCACCGCCACCCACCGCCCCCCGCGCCGGGCTCGCCCTGGCCGGGGCGGCGCTGTGCGTCCTCGCCGCGCTGCTCATCGGCTTCGCCGCCAACCTCACCGTCGTCGGACACCTCCAGCACGCCCGCGAGCAGTCCACCGCCTACGACGAGCTGCGCGAGCAACTCGCCCTCGGCACCGCCCCGGTGGGCCAGCTCACCTACGACGGCAAGCCCCTTGCGCCGGGTGCGCCCGTCGCCCTGCTCCGTATCCCCGCGCTCGGACTCCGCGAGGTCGTCGCCGAGGGCACCACCTCCGAGGTCCTCATGTCGGGCCCCGGCCACCGCCGGGACACCGCCCTGCCCGGCCAGGCCGGGGCCAGCGTGATCATGGGGCGCAAGTGGGGCTACGGCAGCCCCTTCAACGACGTGCACCGGCTGCCGAACGGCGCCCGCGTCGAGGTGACCACCGGTCAGGGCAAGGCCGTGTACGAGGTGACGGGCGTCCGCCACCCCGGCGACCCCAACCCGGCGGCCCTCGGCCGGGGCGAGGGGCGGCTCACCCTGATGACCGCGACCGGTGGCGCGTACACACCCGAGGACGTCGTCCGCATCGACGCCGAGCTCGTCGGCCCGGCTCGGCCCAGCCCGCCCAGGCCGCTGCGCCCCGGCTGGATCACCGCCGCCGAGAAGCCCCTCGCCGGCGACCCCGACGCCTGGCCCGGGATCTTCCTCGGCGCCCAGGCCCTGCTGCTCGCGGCCCTGCTCACCGTCCTCGCCCGCCGGCGCTGGGGAAACCGCCAGACCTGGGTCACCGCCGTCCCGGTCCTCGTCGCCCTCGGCGTCCTCGTCTCCGGCGAGCTGACCCGGCTCCTCCCCAACCTCCTCTGACCGCTGTGGAGTTCACACCGTGACCGATCTCGTCGACACCGTCACCCTGCCGCCCGTGCCGGGCGGCGGTACGACGGCCCCGTCCCGGGCCGCCGCCCTCGAAGCCGACTCCGTCTCCGCCTGGTTCGGCGACCGCAAGGTCCTCGACCGGGTCTCGCTCGCCATGCCCGCCCGTGAGGTCACCGCCCTCATCGGCCCCTCCGGCTGCGGCAAGTCGACCTTCCTGCGCATCCTCAACCGGATGCACGAACTCACCGGCACCGCCTCGCTCGCCGGCCGGGTCCTCCTCGACGGCGCCGACATCTACGACCGGGGCCGCCGCATCACCCACGCCCGCCGTGAGATCGGCATGGTCTTCCAGAAGCCCAACCCCTTCCCGGCGATGTCCCTGTACGAGAACGTCCTCGCCGGCCTGAAGCTCGGCGGCATCCGGGCCGGCAGGGAGGCCAAGGACGACCTCGTCGAGGAGTGCCTGACCCGGGCCGGGCTCTGGAACGAGGTCAGGGACCGGCTGCGGCAGCCCGGCGGAGCGCTCTCCGGCGGTCAGCAGCAGCGCCTCTGCATCGCCCGCTCGCTCGCCGTCCGCCCGCGCGTCCTGCTCATGGACGAGCCCTGCTCGGCGCTCGACCCGACCTCCACCCGGCGCGTCGAGGAGACCATCGCCGAGCTGAAGTCGGAGGTCACCGTCGTGATCGTGACCCACAACATGCAGCAGGCGGCCCGCGTCTCCGACTCCTGCGCCTTCTTCCTCGCCGAACAGGGCACTCCCGGCGTGATCGTCGAACAGGGTCCTACGGAGACGGTGTTCGGCTCCCCGAGCGACCCGCGCACCGCCGACTACGTCAACGGCCGCTTCGGCTGAGACGGTCCCAGGAGTGCGCCCCGGTCCCAGGCGTGCGCCCCGGTCCCAGGCGTGCGCCCCGGTCCCGGGCCTGCGCCCCAGTCCCCAGCGTGCGCCCCCGGCGTGCGGCTGCCGCCCTACGTCACATGCCGTACGGGGTTCACCCGGACGGGCGAAGGGCGGAGCGGGAATGCGGAAGGGCCGGTACGGAGCGGACTCCGTACCGGCCCTTCGTGGCTGTGCGGGGGTCAGAGACCCGCCGCCGCCGACAGGTCCCGCTTGATCGCGACCAGCACCTCGGCGGCCGTCGCCCGGGCCGGGGCGAGGTCGACCGCCGCGGCGACCGGCACCACGACCTCCAGGTAGCACTTGAGCTTGGGCTCGGTGCCGCTCGGGCGGACGATCACCCGGGCCTTGTAGGCGCCCTCCAGGTGGTAGCGCAGCCCGTCCGTCGGGGGCAGCGACTCCGTGCCCTTCGTCAGGTCCTCCGCGGAGACGACCGTCAGGCCGGCGAGCAGGACCGGCGGCCGCTCGCGCAGCGCCGTCATGGCGTTCGCGATGACGCTCAGGTCCTCGACCCGCACCGACAGCTGGTCCGTGGCGTGCAGGCCGTGCGCGACCGCCAGGTCGTCGAGCAGGTCGGTCAGCGTCCGGCCCTGCTCCTTGAGGACCGACGCAAGCTCGGTCACGAGCAGCGCCGCCGTGATGCCGTCCTTGTCGCGGACGCCCTCCGGGTCGACGCAGTAGCCGAGCGCCTCCTCGTAGCCGTACCGCAGGCCCTCCACGCGGGCGATCCACTTGAAGCCGGTCAGCGTCTCCTCGTAGCCGACGCCCGCGGCCTCCGCGATCCGGCCGAGCAGCGAGGACGACACGATCGACTCGGCGAACACGCCCGTCGCGCCCTTGTGCACCAGGTGCGCGGCCAGCAGCGCGCCCACCTCGTCGCCGCGGAGCATCCGCCAGCCGCCCACGACCGTCGCGTCGGGCACGGCCACGGCGCAGCGGTCGGCGTCCGGGTCGTTGGCGATGATCAGGTCGGGGTCCACGGCCCGGGCCGCCTCGAAGGCGAGGTCCATGGCACCCGGCTCCTCCGGGTTCGGGAAGGCGACCGTCGGGAACGCCGGGTCCGGCTCGGCCTGCGCGGCGACCAGCGCGGGCGGCGGGAAGCCGGCCCGGGCGAAGGCGGCCGTCAGGACGTCCTTGCCGACGCCGTGCATGGCCGTGTAGACGGTCCGCGCGGTGCGGGGGGACCCGGAGGTCAGGACGGCGTCCGTACGCTCCAGGTAGGCGTCCAGGACCTCGTCACCGAGGGTCTCCCAGCCGGTCTCGGGACGGGGGACGTCGTGCAGCGAGCGGATCGCGTCGATCTCGGCGGCGATCTCCGCGTCGGCGGGCGGCACGATCTGCGAGCCGTCGCCGAGGTAGACCTTGTAGCCGTTGTCGCGCGGCGGGTTGTGGCTCGCGGTCACCTCGACACCCGCGACGGCGCCCAGATGCCTTATGGCGAACGCGAGGACGGGCGTCGGCAGCGGGCGGGGGAGGAGCGCGGCGCGCAGCCCGGCGCCGGTCATCACGGCGGCGGTGTCGCGCGCGAAGTCCGCGGACTTGTAGCGGGCGTCGTAGCCGATGACGACGAGGCCGCCCTCCTGGCCCTTGGCCCTGAGGTACGCGGCGAGGCCGGCGGCGGCGCGGATGACGACCGAGCGGTTCATCCGCATGGGCCCGGCGCCCAGCTCACCACGGAGCCCGGCGGTGCCGAACTGGAGGGTGCCGGCGAAGCGGGCGGCGAGCTCGTCGCCGGCGCCGCCGTCGAGCAGCGCGGCCAGCTCGTCACGGGTCTCAGGGTCGGGGTCCTCGGCGAGCCAGGCCTGGGCCCGGGTGAGGAGATCGTCCTGCGTCACGGTGTGCCTTTCGGGGGTCGGCGGGGGCGGTGGTGGGTGCGGGTGGGTGGTGCGGGGTGCCGCTGCGCGGAGCCTTCCCCCACCCCGCCCCTTCCCGAAACTGGGGGCAGGCCCCCAGACCCCGTACGGCCTTCGGCCGTGCCCTCGAACGCCGGGCGGGCTGAAAACCCGGCCCCGCCTGGGGTCCCCCCACGCCCGCAAGGGCGTAGGGGGAGTTCGGGGCGCGGGGTCCGGGGCGGAGCCCCGGTTCGGGAAGGGGCGCGGTGAAGACTCAGATCCGGTCGAGGACCCGCGTCAGCAGCTCACCCATCCGCGCGGCCGAGTCCCGGCCCGCCTGAAGGACTTCCTCGTGGTTCAGCGGCTCGCCCGAGAGCCCCGCCGCCAGGTTGGTGACCAGGGAGATGCCGAGGACCTCGGCACCCGCCTCGCGCGCGGCGATGGCTTCCAGGACGGTGGACATGCCGACCAGGTCGCCGCCGAGCACGCGGACCATGTTGATCTCGGCCGGGGTCTCGTAGTGCGGCCCGGGGAACTGCACGTAGACGCCCTCTTCGAGGGTCTCGTCGACCTCCTTGCACAGCGCGCGCAGCCGCGGCGAGTACAGGTCGGTGAGGTCGACGAAGTTCGCGCCGACGATCGGGGAGGCCGCCGTCAGGTTGAGGTGGTCGCTGATGAGGACCGGCTGGCCGGGGCGCATGCCCTCTCGCAGGCCGCCGCAGCCGTTGGTCAGGATGATCGTCTTGCAGCCGGCGGCGACGGCGGTGCGGACGCCGTGGGCCACGGAGGCGACGCCGCGGCCCTCGTAGAAGTGGGTGCGGCCGAGGAAGACGAGGGCGCGCTTCTCACCGATCTTGTACGAGCGGATCTTGCCGCCGTGGCCCTCGACGGCGGGCGGCGGGAAGCCGGGAAGGTCGGTGACCGGGAACTCGGCCTCGGGGGCACCGAGCGCGTCGACGGCGGGCGCCCAGCCCGAGCCCATGACCAGGGCGACGTCGTGGTTCTCGACTCCGGTCAGCTCGCGAAGACGTGCGGCAGCGGCCTCGGCGGCCTCGTACGGGGTGGCAGTTGCGTTCACTGACTCTCTCGCCTCGGGGAGGGGGGTCCGAGGTTGGCCCCGGACGGATTTGATACGCGCAGAAGCGTATCCGGACTTTGCCTACGCGCGTAGATGACGATGCCGACGGACATGCGATCGTTGTCTTGTCGTTTCCGACGAATGGCGCACGTTCACCCCGTCCCCCACGCGTCGGCAGTTCGTACACCTCCGGCCGCCACCGTCAGCAGGGACGCTTGCGCAACTCCATCACGTAGTCGTGCGGCGCGCCCGCCGACTCGGCCGCGTCGGCGACCTCGCCGAGGTACCGCGCCGACGGCAGTCCGCCCTCGTACGCGTTGAGGACGTACAGCCAGGCCGGCTCCTCGCCGTCCAGGGTGTGCACCCGGACCCGCATCCGGCGGTAGATGTCCAGGCCGACGCCCTCCCAGCGGTCCATGGACTCCTCGTCCATCGGCGCGATGTCGTACAGCGCCACGAAGACCTGGGAGCGGGGGGCCTCCACGATGGTGGCCAGCGCTCCCTCCCAGCCCATCTGCTCGCCGCCGAAGGTCAGCCGCCAGCCGTTCAGCCAGCCGGTGCCGCGCAGCGGGGAGTGCGGTGCGCGGCGGCTCATCAGCCGCGCGTCGAGGTTGCCGGCGAAAGCGGCGTAGAGCGACATGGGACCGAGGGTACGGGAGGGGGCGGGGTGCCCGCCGAACTCCGAGGTGGGGGCCGTGGGGTACGTGCTCCGGGGTGCGAGGAGCGGCCGGGCCCGGAGGTCCCGCGGCGGGCCGGGACGGCGGGTGCGCCCCTTCGGAGGCCCCGGCGTGAGGCCGCGCCGGGCGTGCGGGAGAATGGGGTACGCACTTGAAGCGTGCGGGACAATGGCGTACGCACTGCATCCCAGCGGGGGGACCCCCCGGCAGAACGAGAGCGCGAGGCGTAGATCCCAGTGACCCGGATCGTGATCATCGGCGGCGGACCCGGCGGATACGAGGCGGCCCTGGTGGGCGCCCAACTCGGCGCGGAGGTGACCGTCGTCGACTGCGACGGCCTCGGCGGCGCGTCCGTCCTGACCGACTGCGTCCCCTCCAAGACCCTGATCGCCACCGCCGAGGTGATGACCACCTTCGACTCCTCGTACGAGGAGCTCGGCATCATCGTCGCGGACGACACCCCGCACGTGGAGCAGGCGGCCCGTGTCGTGGGCGTGGACCTCGGCAAGGTCAACCGACGGGTGAAGCGCCTCGCGCTCGCCCAGTCGCACGACATCACCGCCTCCGTCACCCGGGCCGGCGCCCGGGTGCTGCGCGGCCGCGGCCGGCTCTCCGGCCGGCAGGCGATGGACGGCTCCCGCCAGGTGATCGTCACGGCCGCCGACGGCACGGAGGAGACGCTGACCGCGGACGCCGTGCTCATCGCGACCGGCGGCCACCCGCGCGAGGTGCCGGACGCCAAGCCGGACGGCGAGCGCATCCTGAACTGGACGCAGGTCTACGACCTCAAGGAGCTCCCGGAGGAGCTCATCGTGGTCGGTTCCGGTGTGACGGGTGCCGAGTTCGCCGGCGCCTACCAGGCGCTCGGCTCGCGGGTCACCCTGGTCTCCTCCCGCGACCGCGTGCTGCCCGGCGAGGACCCGGACGCCGCCGCCGTCCTGGAGGACGTCTTCCGCCGTCGTGGCATGAACGTCATGGCCCGCTCCCGCGCCGAGTCCGCCAAGCGGGTCGGCGACCGGGTCGAGGTCACCCTCGCGGACGGCCGGGTCATCTCCGGCACGCACTGTCTGATGGCGGTCGGCGCGATCCCGAATTCGGCCGGAATGGGTCTGGAGGAGGCGGGGGTCAAACTGAAGGACTCCGGTCACATCTGGACCGACAAGGTCTCCCGCACGTCCGCCCCCGGCGTGTACGCGGCCGGTGACGTGACCGGTGTCTTCGCGCTCGCCTCGGTGGCCGCGATGCAGGGCCGTATCGCGATGTACCACTTCCTCGGCGACGCGGTGGCCCCGCTCAACCTGAAGACGGTCTCGTCGAACGTCTTCACCGACCCCGAGATCGCCACCGTCGGCTACACGCAGGCCGACGTGGACGCGGGCAAGATCGACGCCAAGGTCGTCAAGCTGCCGCTGCTGCGCAACCCGCGCGCGAAGATGCAGGGCATCCGGGACGGCTTCGTCAAGATCTTCTGCCGTCCGGGCACGGGCATCGTGGTCGGCGGCTGTGTCGTCGCCCCGAAGGCGAGCGAACTGATCCATCCGATCTCGATCGCGGTCGACAACAATCTGACGGTCGAACAGATCGCAAATGCTTTCACCGTGTACCCCTCGTTGTCGGGTTCGATCGCGGAAGTGGCACGGCAGTTGCACACCCGGAAGTCCGCGGGCGAGGCCTGACAGCCCTCCGTACGCCCCTCCGGCGCGCGGCTCCCGCCTGCGGGAACGGTTCGCCGACTCGGACAACCCCCGGCAAGGCAGGGCATAGCCCTGGCGCGAAGCGGATCAACGACGGGGTCTCCCATACCACTTGGAGGCCCCGTCTGTGTGCATCTTCTGCAATTCGGCGCATAGTGCTGAAAACTATCGGCCGGTCACGTTACTGTCAGTTTCGTGTTCGCTGCAGAACGTCGCCAGTTGATCCTCGAAATGGTGCGAGCCAATGGGGCCGTGTCGCTCCGCGAGCTCGCCCGCGTCGTCCAGACCTCTGAAGTGACCGTACGGAGAGACGTACGGGCCCTTGAGGCAGAAGGACTCCTCGACCGCCGGCACGGCGGTGCGGTGTTGCCGGGCGGATTCACGCGAGAATCCGGCTTCCCGCAGAAATCCCATCTCGCCACCGCGGAGAAGACGGCCATCGCCGACGTCGCCGCGAGCCTCGTCGAAGAAGGCGAGGCCATCGTCGTCGGCGCCGGGACGACCACGCAGGAGCTGGCCCGCCGGCTCGCCCGCGTGCCCGGTCTGACCGTGGTCACCAACTCGCTCCTGGTCGCCCAGGCCCTCGCCCACGCCAACCGGGTCGAGGTCGTCATGACCGGGGGCACCCTGCGCGGCTCCAACTACGCCCTGGTGGGCAGCGGGGCCGAGCAGTCGCTCCAGGGCCTCCGGGTCTCCCGCGCCTTCCTCTCCGGGAGCGGTCTGACCGCCGAGCGCGGCCTGTCCACGTCCAACATGCTCTCCGCGAGCGTGGACCGGGCGCTGGTCCAGGCGGCGGCGGAGGTCGTGGTCCTCGCCGACCACACCAAGCTCGGCTCCGACACCATGTTCCAGACGGTGCCCACGGACGTCATCACCCGCCTGGTGACCGACGAGCCGCCCGCCCACGACGACCGGGCCGCCACCGAGCTCCAGGCCCTCGCCGACCAGGGTGTGCAGATCGCCGTCGCCGGTACGGGCGCCGCCGGTGGCCCCCCGGGCGGTGACCAGGTCCCCCCGGGCGCCCGGCCCCGCCGTGACATGCCGCTCCCGGTGCAGCGCGGCCGGATGGCGGCGGGTCAGTTCCGGGGCCCGGGCGGAGGGATGGCCGCCGAGACGCTGGAGCGCACGGCACGCGTCGCGGACATGCGGCGCCGCTGAGGTCCGTGGTCGTGAGGCGGTGAAGCCCGCGGCCCCGTTGCCCCTTCGAGGGACCCTCCCCCAGGGGTCCCACGCGCCGCGGAACTCTTCTCGCCGCGGCGGTGGTTCCCGCTTCAGTCCTTGATGCCCCGAAGCGTCAGCGCGAGCAGGCGGTCCGCCAACTCCGTGTCCTCCGGACACTGTTCCGCCGCCAGCGCGATGGCGTTCGTCAGCTGCATCAGATCGCCGATCGACACGTCGGCGCGCACCTGGCCCGCCTCCCGGGCGCGCCCGAGCAGTCGCTCGCCCGCCGCGCGCAGCGGCTCGCTGCACTGGGCGAGCGCCGAACTCCGGTCGTACGAGGCGGACATCAGCGCGTGTGCGAGCCCCCGGTACTCGCCCGCGTGGGCGATCAGCGCCCGCAGCCACTCCACGAGCGCCCGGCACGGTTCCTCGGCCTCGGCCAGCTCCCCCGAGCGGTGCAGGAGTTCCGCCAGGGCTTCCTGGAAGACGGAGTTGAGCAGTTCGGCCCGGGTGGGGAAGTGGCGGTAGAGGGTGCCGATCCCCACGCCCGCGCGGCGCGCGATCTCCTCCAGGGGCGCGTCGGCGCCCTGTTCGCCGAAGGTGGCGCGGGCTTCGGTGAGCAGCCGTTCGTGGTTGCGTCGCGCGTCGGCTCGCATGGCCGGTGGATCGCCCTCCCCTCGACGAAGGGCCCGCAGGCGACTGCCTGCGGGCCCTTCGTACCGTACTCGGTGCCTACGGTCAGTCCTTGATGTCGCAGATCGCGGCGCCGGAGGTGACCGACGCGCCGACCTCGGCGGTCAGGCCCTTGACGGTGCCGGAGCGGTGCGCGTTGAGCGGCTGCTCCATCTTCATGGCCTCCAGGACGACGATCAGATCGCCTTCCTTGACCTCCTGGCCCTCCTCGACCGCGACCTTCACGATCGTGCCCTGCATCGGGGAGGCGAGGGTGTCACCGGAAGCGGCCGGGCCGGACTTCTTGGCAGCGCGGCGCTTCGGCTTCGCACCGGCCGCGAGACCCGTGCGGGCCAGCGTCATGCCGAGCGAGGACGGCAGGGAGACCTCGAGACGCTTGCCGCCGACCTCGACCACGATCGTCTCGCGGCCGGACTCGTCCTCGTCGGCGTCGGCGCCGGCCGGGGCGAACGGCTTGATCTCGTTGACGAACTCGGTCTCGATCCACCGGGTGTGGATCCGGAACGGGTCGGCGGTGAACGCCGGGTCGACGACGACCGCCTGGTGGAACGGAATGGCCGTGGCCATGCCCTCCACCTTGAACTCGCCGAGCGCACGCGCGGCCCGCTGGAGGGCCTGCTCGCGGGTGGCGCCGGTGACGATCAGCTTGGCCAGGAGCGAGTCCCAGGCCGGGCCGATGACGCTGCCGGACTCCACGCCCGCGTCCAGCCGGACACCGGGGCCGGTCGGCGGGGTGAAGAGGGTGACGGTGCCGGGGGCGGGCAGGAAGCCGCGGCCCGGGTCCTCGCCGTTGATACGGAACTCGAAGGAGTGACCCCGGATCTCCGGGTCGCCGTAGCCGAGCTCCTCGCCGTCGGCGATCCGGAACATCTCGCGGACCAGGTCGATGCCGGTGACCTCTTCGGTGACCGGGTGCTCGACCTGCAGACGGGTGTTGACCTCCAGGAAGGAGATCGTGCCGTCCGTGCCGACGAGGAACTCGACCGTGCCGGCGCCGACGTAGCCGGCCTCCTTCAGGATCGCCTTCGACGCCGCGTACAGCTCCGCGTTCTGCGCCTCGGAGAGGAACGGCGCGGGGGCCTCCTCGACGAGCTTCTGGTGGCGGCGCTGCAGCGAGCAGTCACGCGTGGAGACCACGACGACGTTGCCGTGGGAGTCGGCCAGGCACTGCGTCTCCACGTGCCGCGGCTTGTCCAGGTAGCGCTCCACGAAGCACTCGCCCCGGCCGAACGCGGCGACAGCCTCGCGCACGGCGGAGTCGTACAGCTCGGGAACCTCTTCCAGCGTCCGCGCCACCTTCAGACCGCGACCGCCACCACCGAAGGCGGCCTTGATCGCGATCGGCAGTCCGTGCTCCCGGGCGAACGCGACGACCTCGTCGGCGCCGGAGACCGGGTCGGGCGTACCGGCGACGAGCGGGGCACCGGCGCGCTGCGCGATGTGACGCGCCGCCACCTTGTCGCCCAGGTCCCGGATCGCCTGCGGCGGCGGGCCGATCCACGTCAGACCGGCGTCGAGGACGGCCTGCGCGAACTCCGCGTTCTCGGAAAGGAACCCGTAGCCGGGGTGGATCGCGTCCGCGCCCGAGTCCTTCGCCGCCTGCAACACCTTCGCCATGTCCAGATAACTGGTCGCCGGAGTGTCACCGCCCAGAGCGAACGCCTCGTCAGCCGCCCGGACATGCAGAGCATCCCGGTCCGGCTCGGCGTACACGGCCACGCTGCCGATACCTGCGTCCCGGCACGCCCGGGCCACACGGACAGCGATTTCGCCACGGTTGGCGATGAGCACCTTGCGCACGATGGCTCCCTCCTTGAAACAAGCTGAGTTTAGGGACTGCCGACACGGCCTTTCGACCCGTCCCCAGTGGTGAGCTTGCCCACACGGAGCGTGACCCCGGGCCTGCTCGGGTCGTGAATTCCCTTGTCGCACCACGGTACGCAGGGTTCCTTTACGGCACAGTAGCTCCGAGGTGTGGCGCAGGTCTCTGTTCGTGCGGCCAGTCGCCATTCGGGTTTCTTTGTCGAGTCCCTACGAATGGCCCAACGATTCTTTGCCCTGCCGCCCGCCGCCGCCCGTCGTGTGCGCACTCTTGTCCAGGGGTTTACCGGCCAGTAGCCTTCGCGCTGTCGATCGTACTGTCGGTAACAGTCGTATGCAGGGGGTGGCCGAGGTGGCCCGCAGACCGATAGCTCTCGTGACGGCGGCGGTGCTGTTCCTCGAAGCGCCCGGGATCGTCGCGATCAACGCCGTGATGGCACGGTTCGTCAAAGTCCAGGCGATGTCCCTCGACGGCATGGACCCGGACGCGATGTACACCGGTACCTGGGCGCTCGGCATCGCCTCCGGCGTCGCCCTCGCCCTGTGCGGCCTCGTCGCCCTCGTGGCCGGCATCCGCGACCGCCGGCCCGGTCGTGTCGGCCGGGGTCTGCTCATCGGCTGTGCGGTCGTGCACGGCATCCTCGGCGCGGTCACCGTCGGCCTGATCGGCTGGGGCGCGTTCGCCTTCATGATGCTCGTACTCGGCCTGATCGTGCTCACTCTTGTGGCGTACGGCAAGGAGCACGGGAAGGGTGCCGAGCCCCGCGAAGAGGCGCCGGTACCCGCGTAGGGGCACCAATACCCGCGTCGGAGCACCGGCCCCCGCGTAGGAGGGCCGGTGTCCGCGCGACCGGCTTCTCAGGCCCAGAGGTCGGTGATCCGCACGCCCAGCTTCCCGAGCAGCGTGCGGAGCAGCGGCAGTGACAGGCCGATCACATTGCCCGGGTCCCCGTCGATGCCGTCGATGAACGGCGCCGAGCGCCCGTCCAGGGTGAACGCGCCCGCCACGTGCAGTGGTTCTCCGCTCGCCACGTACGCCGCGATCTCGTCGTCCGTCGGCTCGCCGAAGCGGACCACGGTGGAGGCCGTCGCCGACTCGTAGCGCTTGGCGGCCGTGTCGTACACACAGTGACCGGTCTGGAGGATGCCGACCCGGCCGCGCATCGCCTTCCAGCGGGCAGTTGCCTCCTCGGCGTCCGCCGGCTTGCCGAGGGCCTGCTTGTCGAGCTCCAGGACCGAGTCGCAGCCGATGACCAGGGCGCCGAACACCTCGGGCCGGGCGGCCACATGGGCGGCCTTCGCCTCCGCGAGGGCGAGCGCGAGCTCGGCCGGGGTCGGGGCGTGCACCTTGTCCTCGTCGACCCCGCTCACGATCACCTCGGGGGCGAGCCCGGCCTGCCGGAGCAGGTTGAGGCGGGCGGGGGAGGCGGAGGCGAGCACGACACGGCGCGGATCAGCAGTCATGGGGGCAGCGTAGCCAGTCGGGGGGTCCCGTTCGCGTCGAAGGCCCGTCGAGGCCCGTCGAGGTGAGCCGACGGCTCAGCGCGCGCTGACCACGAACATCGCCACCACCATCGCCAGGGCCAGCAGCACGCCCGCACGACGGAGCTTCGCCTGCATGTCGCGCATGAACTTCGGCGGCTGATTCTTCGGGTCGGACCACAGCATGCCTCCGATCCTGCGGGCGGGGCGGGCAGGGCGCCTGAGTACGGATACTCAGGCGCCCCGGTGCCGATGGACTATTCGCGGAGGAACGGACGAACACCGCACAACTGCACCCGGATGAACACCGCACGGCTATGCGCGGACGAACACCCCGTCCCGTGCTGCCGCGAGGGCCGCCGTGACCGCGCGTTCCGCCACGTCCGCCGTGACCTCCTCGCGGGTGACCGTGAAGCGGTAGTAGAGCGGCGCGGAGACGGCGCGGAGCAGCTCGGTCGGGTCCGTCTCCGCAGGGATCTCGCCGCGGGCCGCGCCCTTGGCGACGACGGGCGCCCATTCGCCGAGCCGGGTCCGGTAGAAGTCGGCGAGCGCGGCCGCGCACTCCTCGTCGCAGGCGGCCGCGGAGATGACCGCGCGGAAGACCGCGCCCATGCGCGCGTCGGTGAGCGTGTCCCGGACGAGCTCGGCGTTGGCCCGCAGGTCGCCCGCGAGGCTGCCGGTGTCGGAGGCGGGCAGGGACTGCTCGGCCATGTCGTGCAGGAGGTCGGTGACCAGGCCGACGGGGGAGCCCCAGCGGCGGTAGACGGTGGTCTTGCCGACGCCCGCGGTCGCGGCGATCCGGTCCATGTTCAGGGCGTGGAAGCCGGTGTCGGCGAGCGCGTCCTGGGTGGCGTCGAGGACGGCCCTGCGGACCTTCGCGGTACGGCCGCCGGGGCGCAGGGTGCCGGGCGAGGCCGGCTGGCTCTCAGTCAAATGGGTCTCCTGTTCCATTAACGCCATCGACTCTGCTACGGTACGGGACATCTTAACGGAACCAGTCTCCCATTAAGGGGTCGGTACGCATGGTTGCCCTGGATCACCCCAAGCCCGTGGAACACGCGGACGTCCGTATGACCGGCCGGATGCGGCTCGTCCTCGTCGTCCTCCTCCTCGCCCAGTTCATGCTGGCCGTCGACTTCTCGATCCTGAACGTCGCCCTGCCCGTCATCGGTCAGGGACTCGGCTTCAGCCTCGGCGGTCTCCAGTGGATCGCCACCGCCTTCGCCCTCGCCGCCGCCGGCTTCACCCTGCTCTTCGGGCGCGTCGCCGACCTCGTCGGACGCCGCCGCCTCTTCCTCGGCGGCATGGCCCTCCTCGGGGTCTCCTCCCTCGTCGGCGGCCTCGCCACCGGCCCCGAGATGCTGATGGCCGCCCGCGTCGCCCAGGGCCTCGCCACCGCCGCCGTCACCCCCGCCGGGCTCTCCCTGCTCACCGCCTCCTTCCCCGAGGGCCCCCTGCGCGCGCGTGCGCTCGGTCTCAACGGCGCCCTCATGTCCGCGGGCTTCACCACCGGCGCGATCCTCGGCGGCGTCCTCACCGACCTGCTCTCCTGGCGCTGGGCGTTTCTCGTCAACGTGCCGGTGGCCCTCGCCGTCCTCCTCGTCGCCCCCGCCGTCCTCACCGAGAGCCGCCCCGCCGTCCGTCCCCGGCTCGACGTGCCCGGCGCGATCACCGTCACCGGCGGACTCCTCGCCCTCGTCTACGGCCTGACCGTCAGCGGCGAGCACGGCTGGACCGACCCGACCGCGCTCACCGCCCTCGCCGTCGGCGCCGCACTCCTGGTCGCCTTCGTCCTCGTCGAACGGCGGGCCGCCGCCCCCCTCGTACCGCTCCACATCCTGAAGCGCCGCACCGTCGTCTGGGGCAACCTCGCCGGGCTCGTCGCCTTCGTCACCGAGACCTCGCTGGTCTTCCTGATGACGCTCTACCTCCAGGACGTCCTCGACTTCTCCCCGCTCGCCGCCGGCCTCTCCTTCGGCGTCCTCGGCGCGGGCACGGTCCTCGGCGGAGTGTTCGCCTCCCGCTTCATCGGCCGCTTCGGCGCCCGTACCGCGCTGGTCTCCGGCGGTCTCCTCCAGGCCGTCGCGACGCTCTCCCTGTACGGGCTCGGTGAAGGCCCCGGCAGCCTCGGGCTGCTGCTCGCCGCGACCTTCGCCGGCGGCGTCGGCAACATGCTCGCGATCGTCGGCTTCATGGTCACCGCCACCTCCGGGATCCCCGACCACGAGCAGGGCACGGCGACCGGGCTCGCGACCATGACCCAGCAGGTCGGCATCACGATGGGCACCCCGATCATGAGCGCCGTCGTCGTCACCGCGCCCGTGCTCCTCGACGGCATCGGCCTCGCGGTCCTCGTGAACGCGGCGATCGTCGCCGCCGGAGCCGTCCTGTCCGGCCTCTTCCTGCGCCGCACGTGACGGGTGGCGGGGACACGAGAAGGGCCGGACCCCCGCACAGGGAGTCCGGCCCTTCTCATGTGTCGACCCGCGCCTACACCGGCCAGTAAGACCGCGCCCAGGCCCGCGGGCCCGGACGGTGGCGTATCGACCGCGCGATCCGGGAGGGGTCCGACCAGCCCTCCGGCGCCACCGGGCCGCCGCTCTCGGCGGACGCCGCCGCCGTCGCCGCGGCCCGGGCCTGGACCACCGCCAGTGCGGCGGCCAACTCCTCCGGCGTCGGGTTTCCTCGTACGACCTTGATCATGGGGACTCCTTGAAGGGTCAGGTCCGGGGAGGCCTAGAGCGGGATGTTGCCGTGCTTCCTCGGAGGCAGGGATTCCCGCTTCGTACGCAGCTGACGCAGCCCCTTCACGATCTGCGGGCGCGTGTCCGACGGCAGGATCACACCGTCGATGTAGCCGCGCTCGGCCGCCGTGTACGGGTTGAGCAGAGCGTCCTCGTACTCCTGCATGAGCCGCGCCCGCTCCGCGTCCTGGTCCTCCGCGGCGGCGATCGTCCGGCGGTGCAGGATGTTGACCGCGCCCTGCGCGCCCATGACCGCGATCTGCGCCGTCGGCCACGCCAGGTTCAGGTCGGCGCCGAGGTGCTTGGAGCCCATGACGTCGTACGCGCCGCCGAAGGCCTTCCGCGTGATGACCGTGATCAGCGGGACCGTGGCCTCCGCGTACGCGTAGATCAGCTTCGCGCCGCGCCGGATGATGCCGGCGTACTCCTGGTCCACGCCCGGCAGGAAGCCCGGCACGTCCACGAAGGTGAGGACCGGGATGTTGAACGCGTCGCAGGTACGGACGAACCGCGCGGCCTTCTCGGACGCGTCGATGTCGAGGCAGCCCGCGAACTGCATCGGCTGGTTGGCGACGACACCCACCGGGAAGCCCTCGACACGGCCGAAGCCGGTCAGGATGTTCGGCGCGAACAGCGCCTGCGTCTCCAGGAACTCACCGTCGTCGAGGACATGCTCGATGACCTTGTGCATGTCGTACGGCTGGTTCGCCGAGTCCGGGATCAGCGTGTCCAGCTCGCGGTCCTCGTCCGTCACCTCGGTCTCCGCGACCTCCGGGAAGGCCGGCGCCTCGGAGAGGTTGTTCGACGGAAGGTAGGACAGCAGGGACTTCACGTACTCGATGGCGTCCTTCTCGTCCCCCGCCATGTGGTGCGCCACGCCCGAGGTCGCGTTGTGCGTCCGGGCGCCGCCCAGCTCCTCGAAGCCCACGTCCTCGCCGGTCACCGTCTTGATGACGTCGGGACCCGTGATGAACATGTGCGAGGTCTGGTCCACCATCACCGTGAAGTCGGTGATCGCGGGGGAGTACACCGCGCCGCCCGCGCACGGGCCGACGATCAGGGAGATCTGCGGGATCACCCCGGAGGCATGGGTGTTGCGGCGGAAGATCTCGCCGTACATGCCGAGCGCGCTCACACCCTCCTGGATGCGGGCGCCGCCGGAGTCGTTGATGCCGACGACCGGGCAGCCGGTCTTCAGCGCGAAGTCGAGCACCTTGATGATCTTCTGGCCGTACGTCTCGCCGAGCGCACCGCCGAAGACCGTGAAGTCCTGCGAGAAGACGGCGACCGGGCGCCCGTCCACCGTGCCGTAGCCGGTGACGACACCGTCTCCGTACGGCCGGTTCTTCTCCAGACCGAAGCTGGTCGACCGGTGCCGGGCCAGTTCGTCCAGCTCGACGAACGACCCTTCGTCGAGCAGCAGCGCGATCCGTTCGCGTGCGGTCAGCTTGCCCTTCGCGTGCTGCTTCTCCACCGCACGCTCCGAGCCGGCATGGGTGGCCTCGTCGATACGGCGCTTGAGGTCCGCGATCTTGCCTGCGGTCGTGTGAATGTCGATCTCGTACTGCTCTGCCGGCTCGGACATCGGGATGCGGCTCCCTGCCTGGTCACGGGGGGTTCGTTGACTACGAATGGGCTACTGCTGAGCTACTGAGCCGTAGCGTATCGACGCGGATACGGTTCGGCACTGCGGTCTTTGCCACACCTAGTCTGGCTTGCATGACGTCCTCCCAAGGCTCCGGCGGACCCTGGTCCGACCTCGACCGGCCCCCGCTGAACGCCCCCGCACTGCGCCGCGCCCTCGTCCTGCCCGACGGTCTGTGGACCTCGTTCGACGTGGTCACCAGCACCGGATCCACCAACAGCGACCTCACCGGCCGCGCCGACGAGCTGCCCGAGGGCGCCGTGCTCGTCGCCGAGGAGCAGACCTCCGGCCGCGGCCGCCTCGACCGCAGCTGGACGGCGCCCGCCCGCTCCGGACTCTTCCTCTCCGTCCTCCTCAAGCCGGAGGTGCCGGTCCACCGCTGGGGCTGGCTCCCGCTGCTCACCGGCGTCGCCGCGTCGACCGGCCTCGCGAAGGCCGCCGGGGTCGACATCTCCCTCAAGTGGCCCAACGACCTCCTGGTTTCCGTCGCGGGCGAGGAACGCAAGACCGGCGGCATCCTCGCCGAGCGGGCCGGGGCGGACGGCATCGTCGTCGGCCTCGGCATCAACGTCACCCTCCGTGAGGAAGAACTGCCCGTCCCCGCGGCCGGCTCCCTCCTCCTCGCCGGAGCGGTATCCACCGACCGCGACACCCTCCTGCGGGCCGTCCTGCGCTCCCTCGCCCAGTGGTACGGCGACTGGGTGCGGGCCGACGGCGACCCCGCCGCCTCCGGCCTCCAGGCGGCCTACGAGACCGGCTGCGCGACCCTCGGCCGCCGCGTCAGGGCCGATCTGCCGGGCGAACGGATGCTGGAGGGCGAAGCGGTGGCCCTGGACAGCGACGGGCGCCTGGTGGTCGCCACAGAGGGCGGCGGCACGGAAGCGGTGGGCGCGGGCGACATCGTCCACCTGAGGACCTAGGAGGCTTCTTGTCGAGCGGGCCGTTCACCCGGGGGGCCCGTGCGCCCAGGAGAACGCGGGCGACCCGAGGGTGGCTCGGGCACGGGCCGGGGAGGGCCACAGACGGCTCGGACCCCGGCCATGGGACGGAATGACTCGCCGTTCAGGCGTGAGGCATTCCACAGCTGTCGTATCGTGGAGCGCGATCCAGGGCGACAGATCGGCAGGGCAAGTGGGCAGGGAACGGGCAGGAGGCGGCCGGTGACCGTCGACGACGAGAACGAGGGCGGCGCGCCCGAGCCTCCCACGTACCCCACTCCCCACCACGAGGTCGACCACACGGCCGAGCCGAGTGACGATCCCCTGGCCATCCGCCTCGAACAGCTCATCCTCGGCGCGGACCGTCGCTACACCCCGTTCCAGGCCGCCCGCACGGCCGGCGTCTCCATGGAGCTCGCCTCCCGGTTCTGGCGCGCCATGGGCTTCGCCGACATCGGCCAGGCCAAGGCGCTCACCGAGGCCGACGTCCTCGCGCTGCGCCGGCTGGCCGGTCTCGTCGAGGCCGGGCTGCTCAGCGAGCCGATGGCCGTGCAGGTCGCCCGTTCCACCGGGCAGACCACCGCACGGCTGGCCGAATGGCAGATCGACTCCTTCCTGGAGGGCCTCACCGAGCCGCCCGAACCCGGCATGACCCGCACCGAGGTCACGTATCCGCTGGTCGAGCTGCTCCTGCCCGAACTGGAGGAGTTCCTCATCTACGTCTGGCGCCGGCAGCTCGCCGCCGCCACCGGCCGGGTCGTGCAGGCCGCCGACGACGAGGAGATGGTCGACCGGCGGCTCGCGGTCGGCTTCGCGGACCTGGTCGGCTTCACCCGGCTCACCCGCCGCCTGGAGGAGGAGGAGCTCGGCGAGCTGGTCGAGGCCTTCGAGACCACCTGCGCCGACCTGGTCGCCGCGCACGGCGGCCGGCTCATCAAGACCCTCGGCGACGAGGTGCTCTACTGCGCCGACGACCCCGGCACGGCCGCCGAGATCGCACTCCGGCTCATCGAGACCCTCGGCCACGACGAGACGATGCCCGCACTGCGCGTCGGCATCGCCTTCGGCACCGTGACGACCCGGATGGGCGACGTCTTCGGCACCACCGTGAACCTGGCGAGCCGTCTCACCTCGATAGCGCCGAAGGACGCCGTCCTCGTCGACGGCGCGCTCGCGGAGGAGCTGTCCAGGACGGGGGAGGCACCCGTCTCGGAGGCGGAGGCCGCCGAGGAGGCGGCCCAGGCGGAGAAGGAGGGCCGCCGGTCGGCCACGTACCGCTTCGCGCTCCAGCCGATGTGGCAGCGCCCGGTCCGAGGCCTCGGCGTCGTCGAACCCTGGCTCCTGACCCGCCGCCCGACCTAGGATCACTTCCGAGCGCCTGTTAACAGCCGTTAACGGGTCCGAATCGGGAGGGTGCGGTCATGTCCGAGCAGCGCTTCGGTGAGTTCGTGGTGGTCCGGAAGGACGGGGACGGACACGTCGCCGAGCTGGTCCTCGACCGGCCCAAGGCGATGAACGCCGTCTCCTCCGAGATGGCCCGCTCCCTCGGCGCCGCCTGCGACGCGCTCGCCGCCGACGCCTCCGTCCGCGTCACCGTGCTGACCTCGTCGAACGACCGGGCCTTCTGCGTCGGCGCCGACCTCAAGGAGCGCAACTCCTTCACCGACGCCGAGCTGGTCCGCCAGCGGCCGACCGCCCGCGCCGCCTACACCGGCGTCCTGGAGCTGCCCATGCCGACCGTCGCCGCCGTGCACGGCTTCGCCCTCGGCGGCGGCTTCGAGCTGGCGCTCGCCTGCGACGTGATCGTGGCCGACGCGACCGCCGTCGTCGGCCTTCCCGAGGTCTCCGTGGGCGTCATCCCCGGCGGCGGCGGTACGCAGCTGCTGCCGCGCCGGGTGGGCGCGGCGCGCGCCGCCGAGCTGGTCTTCACGGCCCGCCGGGTGGAGGCGGCGGAGGCCCGCGAGCTGGGCCTGGTCGACCTCCTGGAGGAGGACGCGCGGACGGGCGCCCTGGAGCTCGCCGGGCGGATCGCGGCCAACTCGCCGGTGGGCCTGCGCGCGGCGAAGAAGGCCATGCGGCTGGGTCAGGGCCTGGACCTGCGGGCGGGCCTTGAGGTCGAGGACGCGGCCTGGCGGTCGGTGGCCTTCTCGGGGGACCGCGCGGAGGGCGTGGCGGCCTTCAACGAGAAGCGGAAGCCGAACTGGCCCGGCGAGTAACTTCTACGGTTTTGCACCAAATGTCACTTACGGTGACATCTCGGAAGGGAAAACGGATCAAACCTCCCTAAGCTGGAGGAATGGGTGAGGACGTGCGGCTGCGGGCCGTAGTGGCGCTGGCGCAGGGGATGGCGGCGGCGCACACTCCACGCGAGTTCTGGCGGGCGGCGGCGCTCGGGTCCTGCGAGGGGCTCGACGGGACCTTCGCCGCCCTCTCGGTCTGGCAGCGGGACCACGGCCGCCTCAAGGTCCTGGTGAACGCCGGGGAGCGGGCCGTGGGCGAGGAGGAGTTCCCGGACTCGGAGACGTATCCGGTGCACCAGTTCCCCGAGATCACCGAGTTCCTGCACGAGCAGTGGGCGGGCGGCGGCGAGCCGGACGCCTGGGTGGAGACCGCCGGGGACCCGGTACCGACGGGCCGGGTGGCCGGTCTGCGCCGACGGGGACGCGGCTGCTGCGTGGTGGCCCCGATCGTGCTGCACGGGCGCGCGTGGGGCGAGCTGTACGTGGCGCGGCCGCCGGAGGAGAAACCTTTCACCCGCGCGGACGCCGACTTCGCCACGGTCCTTGCGGCGGTGGTCGCGGCGGGCATCGCCCAGGCCGAACGCCTGGAGGAGGTCCGCAAGCTCGCCTTCACCGACCCGCTGACCGGCCTCGCCAACCGGCGGGCCGTCGACACCCGCCTGGACGAGGCCATCGAGCGCTACCGGGTGGACGGCTCGGTCGTCAGCCTGATGGTCTGCGACCTGAACGGCCTGAAGCGGGTCAACGACACCCACGGCCACGCGGTCGGCGACCGCCTCCTCGAACGCTTCGGCTCCGTCCTCTCGCGCTGCGGGGCCATGCTCCCGGGCGCCCTCGCGGCCCGCCTCGGCGGCGACGAGTTCTGCCTCCTGACGGTCGGCCCGACGGCGGACGAGGTGGTGGCGGTCGCCGAGGAGCTCTGCGTACGGGCCGCGGAGCTGGAACTGGGTGAGGGCGTGGCCTGCGGGGTGGCGTCCACCGGCGACCCCATCGGCCCGCTCAGGTCGGCCCGCCGCCTCTTCCGCCTCGCGGACGCGGCCCAGTACCAGGCCAAGGCGGCCCGTTCGTCGAAACCGGTGGTGGCGGGCCGCGACGGCACGGTCGTCCGCCTGGCCGACGCGCCGCCGGGAGCCCGAGACCGCCGCCGCTTCAGGGACGCACCACCGGTGGACCTGGCTCCGCCGGACCCGGCGCCCCTGGACCCGGCGCCCCTGGACCCGGCGCCCCTGGACCCGGCGCCGGTGGACCCGGCGCTGGTGGACCCGCCTCCGCCGGAGCCGCCGTCGGACCCGGTCTAAAGGGTGTTGCAGAAGGTCCGGCTTCGGCAGGCCGAAGTGGCGTCTGACCTGGTGTTTCACCGTGTCATGGCGAGGTTGTGCATGGCGGCGACGGCCTGGACGGCATGGTGGAGGCCGTCGCCTCGCTGGCGGCAGTCGCGAAGGATCTTCCAGTTCTTCATCCGCGCGAATGTGTGCTCGACGCGGGCACGGACGCGTCGGTGTTCGGCGTTGTCCTCCTCCTGCCCGCGAAGGAGGGGGCGGCCGGCTCTCTTGCGGTGCGGGACGATCAGGCCGGTGCCGAGGTAGGCGCCGTCCGCGATCACGGTCGTGCTCGCCGCCAGGGCGGGCAGGTCCGACTCGCGCCAGACATGTGCGTCGGCCTTGTTGCCCGGCGCTGGCCGGGCCGCCGCGATGACCAGGCGGGTGTCCGCGTCGATGATGACCTGCACGTTCGCCGAGAACCGGTAGTTGCGGGACGAGGCGCCGACCTTCCGGTCTCGGACCGGGATCAGGGTGCCGTCCACGATCCACAACCGTTCGGTGTCCGCCACCGGCCGCGGAGCCCGCTCCAGCGCCAGCAGCGGACGGAGCCGCTGGATGACCCGGCAGACCGTGGCCGGGGAGATCCCGAAGAGCGGGGCGAGCTGCCGCATGGTGAGGTTGGTGCGGTAGTACACGGCCACCAGCAGGACCCGGTCGGCCAGCGGAAGGCACCACGGACGGCCCCCACCGGGACCGTTCCCGCCCCGCTCCTTCACTACCTTCACCAGCCTCGCGAACCGCTCGATCCGCAAGCCCGTGAACGTCTCAACCCACACCGGCTCAGCCCGCAACACCCCACCCATACAGGCAAAATGCCCAGAACTAGGCCTTCTGCAACACCCTTTAGGGTCGGTTTCGCTCGTACAGGGCTCGCAGGCCCCTGAGGAACCCCTCACGGTCGGCGGCCGGCAGCTCGTCGAGCAGACGTTCCTCGCCCTCCTGGATCGCGGACTGCACGGTGTCGCGCAAGCGGCGGCCCTCGGCGGTGAGGGAGAGCAGTCGTGCCCGCCGGTCCTGGGGGTCGGGCTGCCGGCGCAGCAGCGCGCGTGCCTCCAGGTCGTCGAGGACGGGGATGATCCGCGTCTTGTCCGCCCGGATCGCCTCGGCCAGCGCGATCTGGGTGCGGATGGGCTTCTCGTCGAGGTGGAGGAGGACCGTGTACGCCCACATGGTCAAGCCGTGGGCGTCGAGGACCGGCTGCTCGGCGGCCATCAGGGCGCGGCCGAGCGGGACGACCATGGCGGCGAGGTCGGGGCGGGAGGGGCTGCCCGGGGTCGCGGTCGCTGCGGTCGCTGCGGTGTTCTCGGCCATGGCCACGAAAATACCCGTTGGCGAAATGGCCGTTGACAATTGATACGCACGCGCAGATCGTAAGTGCATGCCTACGAATATGAAGGGGCTCACGAGCCCCGCGGACTTCGACCGGCTGCGGCGCCTCCACGCGCGCGTGATCCGGGACAGCGTGGCCCTGGTGCACCGGATCGGCCCGGCCGATCTGGCCCGGCCGACCCCGTGCGGGGGCTGGACCCTGGCCGATCTGCTCGCCCACATGACGGCCCAGCACCACGGGTTCGCGGCCGCCGCACGCGGCTACGGGCTGAATCCGGCGCACTGGGAGGTCCGCCCGGCGGGCGGGGACGCGCCCGCGCGGTACGGCGAGGCGGTCGAGCGGTACGGCGAGGCGGCCGAGCGGGTCGTCGCCGCCTTCGCGGCCGTGGACGGGCCGGACACGGCCTTCGCCCTGCCCGAGTTCAGCCGGGACCGGACGTTCCGCGCCGCCCGGGCCATCGGCTTCCATCTCCTCGACTACGTCGTGCACGGCTGGGACGTCGCCCGCAGCCTCGGCCTCCCGTACGACCCCGGGCCCGACGTCCTCGCCGTGGCCCTGCCGATCGCCGAGGCCGTTCCGGTCGGCGAGGCCCGGACGGCCCCGAGTAGCCCCTTCGGGCCGGAGCTGCCGCCGGCCACCGGGGCGGACCCGCTGGATCGGATCCTCACGACCCTCGGCCGCCCGGCGGCGTGGCGCCCGTGCTGAGGTCGTCCTGGACGCCCGGACCGTACGAGGGGCGGGGCGGGCCGGGGCCGGTCCTGGTCAGCGTCACCGACTTCCGGCTCGACCGGATCGGGGACCTGCCGGGCGTCCACCGCGCGGCCCGACGGCTCGCGGCGGGCTGGCGGGACCTCGAAGGGGCGTACGGGATGTGGCTGTGGGCGCAGCCCCTGGCGCGCCGCTGCGGTGCGGTGGCCGTCTGGCGCGACGAGGCCGCCCTCCAGGCCTTCGTGGCCTGGCCGCCACACATCGCGATCATGCGGGAGTACCGGGGGAGGGGCGCGTTGACCTCGACGACCTGGGAAAGCCCGACGTTTGCGCCGGCGACGACCTGGATTCGGGCGCGGGGGGTGATCGGGGCGGGCGGGTAGGGCGCGGGTCGGGTGCGGCGGGTTGTGGCGGGGGAGGTGTCTGGGGTGGGGGTTTCGGGTGGGGTGCGGGTGCGGCCGCCCTCTTTCCGAGTGTGGCCGCCTCCACCGCCGCGTCAAGGGCGCTCCTTCGTCGCGTCGGCTTCGCCGATTTCGCTGCGCTCCACCCTTGACCCGGCGGCGGAGGCCGCCTTTTCACACTCGGAGGGCGGCCGGGGGGGGCATGGCCTACGCGGACTGTCCGGGCAGCGTCCGGGGTCGGGGGGCGTGTGCCGGTCGGTGGGTGGGGGCTTGGTTTGTGGCGGGGCCGGGTCGCGACCTTCCGTCGGTCGGGGGTGCGCAGTTGTTGAATGGGGCGGCCGGGCTGGGCTCAGCGACTGCCGGAGCGGCTCGTGGTGGGGCTTCAGGCCCCGCTGGTCGCTCCCGGTGGGTGGAAAGCGGGGAAACCCTGCATTTCTCCGAGTAGCAGGCGCGGGATTACCCCTCAAAGGGGTCAAATCCCCCACTCGTGCCCGAGTTACTGCGAGAAACCTCCGCCAGCGCCGCCGACCACCCACCCACACAGACCAGCGGGGCCTGAATCCCGACCAACCGACGGCCGTCGGTCGCTAAGCCGAGCCGGGTCGCCCCATTCAACGGTCGCGCACCCCGAACCCAGGGACGCGGTCCACCCACCCCTGCCGCGACCCAAGCCCCCACCCACCGACCCGTCAGGCGCCCTCCCGCCCCGGATGCTGCCCGAAGCCCGGCGTGGACCCGCCCCCCGGACCGCCCTCCGAGAGTGTTCTCGCTCCTGGAGGTGGTGGGTCAAGGGTGGCCGAAGGCCATCGCGCAGCGACGCGACGAAGGAGCGCCCTTGACGCACCACCGGAAGGAGCGACTCTCGGAGAGAGGGCGGTCCCACCCGACACTCACACACCCGGCCCACCCTCAGGGCCAAGGAGCCCCGAAGCCTCGAAGCCGTTTCCCTCTTATTGGGCGTCAGTTCACCTTCCTCTCACCCGCGTTGGTCGATCGCGGCCGTACCTTGGCTGTATGGACCTTCCCGTCATACCCGACGCGTTCCGCTGGGTGGCCTTCGCCCTCATCGCTCTCCATCTCCTCTCCCTCATCCCCGTGCTGCGGAGGATGCGCCGGTCCGGGACCGGGGCGCGGGGCGACGTGGTGCTGGACCTCGTCGACTCCGCCACGGGTGTGGCGCTGATCGTCGGCCTCCTGGTGGGCAGCAGCGCGATCATGCTCGTCGGTCTCGTCTGCATGGGTGTGGTCATGCTGGTGAAGGGGACCCGCTGGGTCCGGGGTCGGCGGCCTGCCTGATCCCGGTGCCCGACGGGAGTCTCCGGCGTCGCCGGGCGGCGGAGGAGGGCCCGACCGGCGATCATCGGAACGGTAAGGGTCCGTCCCCCGTCCGGACGGTGACGAAGTCACCTAGTGACATGGCGGTCTTCAATCCGTAGGGTGCTGAATATGGATATGCAGACAGTCGTCCTCGGCACGTCCGGCACGACCCCGCAGGACGTCATCGACGTCGCCCGCCACGGCGCCCGCGTCGAGCTGTCGCCCGAGGCCGTGGAGGCCCTGGCCGCCGCCCGGAACATCGTCGACGCGCTCGCCGCCAAGCCCGAGCCCGTCTACGGGGTCTCCACCGGCTTCGGCGCGCTCGCCACCCGGCACATCGGCCCCGAGCTCCGCGCCCAGCTCCAGCGCAACATCGTCCGCTCGCACGCCGCCGGCATGGGCCCGCGCGTCGAGCGCGAGGTCGTGCGCGCCCTGATGTTCCTGCGGCTCAAGACCGTCGCCTCCGGCCACACCGGCGTCCGCCCCGAGGTCGCGCAGACCATGGCCGACGTCCTCAACGCCGGCATCACCCCGGTCGTGCACGAGTACGGCTCCCTCGGCTGCTCCGGCGACCTCGCCCCGCTCTCCCACTGCGCCCTCGCGCTCATGGGCGAGGGAGACGCCGAAGGCCCCGACGGTGAGCTGAGGCCCGCCGGCGAGCTGCTCGCCGCGCACGGCATCGCGCCCGTCGAGCTCAAGGAGAAGGAGGGCCTCGCCCTCCTCAACGGCACCGACGGCATGCTCGGCATGCTGATCATGGCCCTCGCCGACCTCGACACCCTCTACAAGTCGGCCGACATCACCGCCGCGCTCTCCCTCGAAGCCCTCCTCGGCACCGAGAAGGTCCTCGAACCCGAGCTGCACGCCATCCGCCCGCACCCCGGCCAGGCCGCCTCCGCCGCCAACATGCTGGCCGTGCTCAAGGGCTCCGGCCTCACCGGCCACGCCCAGGCGGGCGAGGCCCCCCGCGTCCAGGACGCCTACTCGGTGCGCTGCGCCCCGCAGGTCGCCGGCGCCGGCCGCGACACCATGGCCCACGCCCGGCTCGTCGCCGAGCGTGAGCTCGCCGCCGCCGTCGACAACCCCGTCGTCCTGCCCGACGGCCGGGTCGCCTCCAACGGCAACTTCCACGGCGCCCCCGTCGCGTACGTCCTCGACTTCCTCGCGATCGCCGCCGCCGACCTCGGCTCCATCGCCGAGCGCCGCACCGACCGGCTCCTCGACAAGAACCGCTCGCACGGCCTGCCGCCCTTCCTCGCCGAGGACGCCGGCGTCGACTCGGGCCTGATGATCGCCCAGTACACGCAGGCCGCCCTGGTCAGCGAGATGAAGCGGCTCGCCGTCCCGGCCTCCGCCGATTCCATCCCGTCCTCCGCGATGCAGGAGGACCACGTCTCCATGGGCTGGTCCGCCGCCCGCAAGCTGCGCACTGCGATCGGCAACCTCAACCGGGTCATCGCGGTCGAGCTGTACGCCGCCACCCGCGGCGTCGAGCTCCGCGTGGGCCTGACTCCGGCCCCCGCCTCGCGGGCCGCCATCGACGCCCTGCGTGCCGCCGGCGTCCAGGGTCCCGGCCCGGACCGGTTCCTCGCCCCCGACCTGGCGGCCGCCGACACTTTCGTACGCGAAGGGAAGCTGCTCGCCGCGGTGGAGCCGGTCACCGGCCCGCTGGCGTAAGCACGGACGGACGGCGAAGGGCCCGCCCCGGATCTCCCGGGGCGGGCCCTTCGTGATCTCTGCGGCCGTTCAGGACGTCCGGTCGCGCCGGCGCATCGCCAGCGCCACGAAAGCCGCCCCGACGCCCAGGAAACCCGTCCCGCCGATCAGATACGGGGTGGTGTCCCGGCCGCCGGTTTCCGCGAGGCGCCCGTCGCCCGTGGCGGGGCCTTCCTGGATCACCCCGATCCGTACCCCGCCCTGCTCGTCGGTGGCGTTGGCGGACGGTACGAACCACAGGGCGCACAGCAGCGTGCCCGCGGCGGTCGCGGTCAGCAGTGGGCGTCGGGCGGCGGACACGGAAATTTCGATCCCCCTTGCGGAAACCGCGAATTGGTCGGTGCGCCGATGCTAATGAACACAGCGGGTCGTGGGAAAGCCGAGGGCCCGGGGACGCCTACGCTCCGACCCATGAGTACTTCTGAGACACCACGCTATGTACGCCTTCGAGTCGATGTGGTCCTGGAGATCGACGGACCGGCCGAGCTGTCGGAGGCCGCCGAGGCCCGGATCAACGCCGACGAGTTCATGCCGGAGGAGGAGCGGGTGCCCGCCCGCGCCGCCGCGCACGAGGACAGCGCCGAGGCCCTCGCGTACCTCGTCGAACCCTTCGACCTGATCCGTGACGTCCCCGGCATCGAGATGGTCCAGGCCTCCTGGAGCAGCGAGGAGATCGAGTACGACCCCGATGCGCTGGAGTGGGACCTCGGAGAGGAAGATGGGGACGCGGAGGACGACGACGCGCGGGCGTAGGGGCGAGGGCCGGCCGTAAGGCCGGAGAACACCCTGCTCACAGGTCCCGGGACGGCGTCCCGGGGCCTTTCGCGTGCCCTGGGAACCGGACGGACCACCCGTGCGTGTCGAACAGTGGTGTTCCCCACAAACCGCTCGGTTCCGGAACCGAACGCGGTGTCATGGGTATTTAGGTAAGCAGCGAAGCAAGCGTTGGCAGGACCCGGCGACGATGGAGATGCGTGTGATGACGGACGGCAAGCGCCGCAAGAGCCTGGCGGTCGCGGCCGCGGTGCTCGGCGGCGTGTTGGTGCTCTCGGCGTGCAACGACGGCGACCAGGGCGGCAGCGCCTCCGGCTCCCCGACGCCACCGTCACAGTCCCAGGTCGACGAGGCGGCGGAGGCGGCCAAGACCTCCAAGGCGCAGATCGTCATCGCGCCCAAGACCGGCACCCAGAACGCGTCGATCAACAACGACGCCAAGGTCACCGTCACCGAGGGCAAGCTCACCGACGTCACCATGACGTCGGCCGAGGGCACCAAGGTCAAGGGCGAGATAGCGGCCGACGGCCTCAGCTGGAAGCCGAGCGAGCAGCTGGAGCGGGCCACGGTCTACAAGATCGCCGCCACCGCCACGGACGCGGAGGGCCTGGAGGCGCACGAGAACTCCTCGTTCACCACCGTCTCCAAGGCCAACAGCTTCATCGGCAACTTCACGCCGGAGGACGGCTCGACCGTCGGCGTCGGCATGCCGGTCTCGATCAACTTCAACAAGGCGATCACCGACAAGAAGGCCGTCCAGGGCGGCATCAGCGTCACGTCCAGCACCGGCCAGGAGGTCGTCGGGCACTGGTTCAACCCCCAGCGCCTCGACTTCCGCCCGGACGACTACTGGACCGAGGGTTCGACCGTCACCCTCAAGCTCGACCTCGACGGCGTCGAGGGCGCCGACGGCGTCTTCGGCGTCCAGCAGAAGACCGTCACCTTCAAGATCGGCCGCAACCAGGTCTCCACCGTCGACGTCGCCACCAAGACCATGACGGTCACCCAGGACGGCAAGACGATCAAGACCATCCCGATCTCCGCCGGCTCCCCGGAGAACCCGACCTACAACGGTCAGATGGTGATCTCCGAGAAGTTCAAGGAGACCCGGATGAACGGCGCGACCGTCGGCTTCACCGACGACGACGGCAAGGGCGAGTACGACATCAAGGACGTGCCGCACGCCATGCGCCTGTCCACGTCGGGCACGTTCATCCACGGCAACTACTGGGGCCCGGACTCGATCTTCGGCTCGGCCAACACCAGCCACGGCTGCGTCGGCCTCAACGACGCCAAGGGCGCCGGCGACCCGAACCAGCAGGCAGCCTGGCTCTACGACCACTCGATCGTCGGTGACGTCGTGATCGTCAAGAACTCCAAGGACAAGACGATCGCCCCCGACAACGGCCTCAACGGCTGGAACCTGAGCTGGGCGGACTGGCAGGCCGGCTCGGCGGTCTGACCCCCGGCACACGCGTACGAGAACGGCGGCCCCCTCCACGACGGAGGGGGCCGCCGTTCCGCGTCACCCGCCGTTCCGCGTCACCCGCCGTTCCGCGTCACCGTACGACTTCCTCCACGCCCCACTGCGCGAGCAGCCGCAGCGCGTCCGCCGACGCCGTCCCCGACTCCGCCTGGTACGTCACGAGCACCAGGTCCGGGTCCCCGCCCGCCACCTTCAGGCTCTCGTACGCCAGCGTCACCTCGCCCACCAGCGGATGCCGCAGCCGCTTCGTCCCGTGCCCCTTGTCCGCGACGGTGTGCGCCGCCCACAGCGAGCGGAACTCCTCGCTCCGCACCGACAGCTCGCCGACCAGCGCGAGCAGCGCCGGATCGTCCGGGTAGCAGCCCGCGTACAACCGCAGCACGCTCACCACCTCGGTCGCCTTGGCCTCCCAGTCCAGGTAGAGATCGCGTGCGTTGGACCCGAGGAAGACCAGCCGGGCCATATTGCGCTCCTCCGGCTCCATCGCCGCGAAGTCGCCCATCAGCGCCCGCGCCATCCGGTTCCACGCGAGGATGTCGAGCCGCCGGCCGACGAGGAAGGCCGGGACGCCGTCCATCGCGTCCAGGAGATGCTGCAGACCGGGCCGCACCAGCTGCGGGCGGGCGATCGCCGCCCGGTGCTGCTTCTTCTTCGCCGTCGGCTTCGCCAGGTGCGTCAGATGCGCCCGCTCGGTGTCGCTCAGCCGCAGCGCCCGCGCGATGGAGTCGAGGACCTCCATGGACACATTGCGGCCGTTGCCCTGTTCGAGCCGCGTGTAGTACGCCACCGATACCCCGGCCAGCTGCGCCAGCTCCTCCCGGCGCAGCCCCGGTACCCGGCGATGGCGCCCGAACTCCGGCAGACCCACGTCCTCCGGCTTCAGCCGGGCCCGGCGGGAGCGCAGGAATTCACTGAGTTCGGCACTGAGATCCATGCGTCCCGATTATCCCAGGTCGTACGTCCCGGCGGACGGATGTTCCTGTCCCTGCCAGTGGTAGGCACGCTGGACGTAGGCAGACCAGGGGGCTGGGTGATGCCGGCGTCCTCCCGCAGGCTGGGGCCATGACCACGAACGTGACCACCGTCCCCGCGTACGCCGCGCCCGCCGCCAACGCCCCGCTGGAGCGCACCACCGTGCCGCGCCGGCCCGTCGGAGAGCACGACGTCCTCATCGACATCAAGTACTCCGGCATCTGCCACTCCGACATCCACCAGGCCCGCGACGGCTGGGGCGAGGGCATCTTCCCGATGGTCCCGGGCCACGAGATCGCCGGAATCGTCGCGGAGGTCGGCCCCGGGGTCACCAGGTTCCAGGTCGGCGACCGGGTCGGCGTCGGCTGCTTCGTCGACTCCTGCCGGGAGTGCGAGTACTGCCTCCAGGGCCTGGAGCAGTACTGCACGGGCGGCATGACCGGCACGTACAACGCCCTCGACAAGAACGGCGAGCCCACCTACGGCGGCTACTCCCGCCACATCGTCGTCGACGAGAACTACACCCTGCGCATCCCCGAGGGCATCGGCCTCGACGAGGCCGCGCCGCTGCTCTGCGCCGGCATCACCCTCTACTCGCCGCTCGCCCACTGGCAGGCCGGCCCCGGCAAGAAGGTCGCGATCGTCGGCCTCGGCGGCCTCGGCCACATGGGCGTCAAGATCGCCCACGCGCTCGGCGCGGAGGTGACCGTCCTCAGCCAGTCGCTGAAGAAGCAGGAGGACGGCCTGAAGCTGGGCGCCGACCACTACTACGCGACCGGCGACCCGGAGACCTTCACGAAACTCGCCGGCTCCTTCGACCTGGTGATCTCCACGGTCTCCGCGCCGCTGGACTTCAACGCCTACCTGAGCCTGGTCAAGACGGACGGCGCCCTGGTGAACGTCGGCGCCCCCGAGGAGCCCGTCTCGATCGGCCTCTTCTCCCTCATCGGCGGCCGCAAGACCCTCGCGGGCTCGATGATCGGCGGCATCGCCGAGACGCAGGAGATGCTCGACTTCTGCGCGGAGCACGGCCTGGGCGCGGAGATCGAGCTGATCCGCGCCGAGCAGATCAACGAGGCGTACGAGCGGGTGCTCGCGAGCGACGTCCGCTACCGCTTCGTGATCGACGCGTCGACGATCTGACGTCGACCGCGCCGGGGCATGACCTGCGGGGTAATCGACCCCGTACGGCATGCCCCGGCAGTCTTGGGCCATGACCGCATACGCCATCGGAAACCTGCACCCGAAGCCCCTCCTCGACGAGGAGGTCTTCACCTACATGGAGCGCGTCCAGGGCACCCTGGACCCCTTCGGCGGCCGCTTCCTCGTCCACGGCGCCCGCGTCCGCGAGGTCCCCGAGGGCGACTGGCCCGGCGCCGTCGTGATCATCGGCTTCCCGTCGTACGAGAACGCCCGCGCCTGGTACGACTCCGCCGCCTATCAGGCCCTGATCCCGCTCCGCACCCGCCACATGGCCGGTGACATCCTCCTGGTCGACGGCGTCGCCGACGGGTACGACCCGGCGGCGACGGCCGCGGCGATGCGGGCCGCGTCAGGCGGTGCGGCCTGAGCGGAGCTCAAGCCGTCGCCCGCCGAAGCCCGAGCGGAAACGGTGGTCGTGGGAGACCGCGACCACCGCACCCGGGAAGACGGCGAGGGCCGCCTCCAGGTCCTCCACCAGGGACAGCGCCACATGGTTGGTCGGCTCGTCCAGGACGAGCAGATCGGCAGGCCGGGTCACCAGCCGGGCCAGCTCCAGACGCCGCTGCTGGCCCACCGAGAGCCGGGCCACGGGCACGGACAGGTCCTCCTCCCGGAAGAGACCGAGGGCGAGCAGCTCCGCCGCGTGCTCCTCGGGCAGACCGGGGCGACCGGCCGCGTACGCCGTGAGCAGCGGTTCCGGGGACGGCACGGCGGGCAGCTCCTGGCGCAGATAGCCCACCCGGCCCGGACGGCCGACCGTCCCGCCGTCGGGGCGCAGGTCACCGGCGAGGACGCGGAGCAGAGTCGTCTTGCCGGCGCCGTTGGGCCCGGAGACGAGCAGCCGGTCCCCGGCCGAGATCCGCAGCTTGTCGATCCGCAGCCGCTCGCCGACGACGACGTCGACGAGTTCGGCGAGAAGACCGTCCTCGGGGCTTCCTGCTGTCTCCGGGCCCCCCGTCGCGATGCGGGCCGTGAAACGCAGCGGCTCCGGTGGGGCCGGGAGCGGGGACCTGAGCAGCTGGTCGAGCCGGACCCGGGCCGCCCTGACCTGGCCCGACAGTTTGTTCTCGTGCGAGCGGCGGTGCTTGCCGAAGCCCTGCCGGGGGTCCTTGCCGGATCCCGCGAGCCGCTGCCCGGCCGAGGCCACCAGCTCCTCGGTACGGGCCAGCTCCTCCCGCCACTCCTCGTGCTCCTGAACCCGGCGGCGCCGTGCCGCGGCCTTCGCCGCGCGGTAGCCGGACCAGCCGTCGCCGTACCGGGTCACCGCGCGGGTGTCCCGGTCGACCTCCAGGATCGTCGTCGCCATTCCCTCCAGGAACGCCCGGTCGTGGGTGACCGCGACCACCGTGCCGCGGTGGGTGCGCAGCCGTTCCTCCAGCCAGCCGGCGGCGGCCCGGTCGAGATGGTTCGTGGGTTCGTCGAGGAGCAGCAGCTCGGCGCCCGAGGCGAGGACGCAGGCGAGGGCGAGCCGCGACTGCTCGCCGCCGGAGAGCGTGCCGACGCGGCGCTCGTACGGGACGTGGCCGAGGCCGAGACCGTGCAGCGCCGCGTCCACGCGGGCGTCGGCCTGGTAGCCGCCCCGTTCCTCGTACCGTGCGGCGAGTTCGCCGTACGCGAGGAGTTCCTCGGGTGTCGCGCTGCCGAGCGTCTCCTCGGCGGCCTGCATCTCCCGTTCCATGGCACGGAGTTCGGCGAGCGCCGCGTCGACGGCGGCCCGCACGGTGTGCTCGGGCCCGAGGCCGAAGGTCTCGGCGAGCGTCTGCGCGAGATGCGCGACGCCGCCGGGGAAGCGGACGGTCACCTCCCCGCCGTCGGGCTCCTCGGCCCGGGCCAGGAGCCGGAGCAGCGTGGACTTGCCGGAGCCGTTCTCACCGATGACGGCGGCCTTCTCACCGGGGCGGACGGTGAGCGTGAGCTGTTCGAGGACGGAGCGGTCCCCATAGGACTTGGAGGCGTCTTTCAAGGTCAGTTGGGCGCGGTCGCGCATGGGATCTTTCCCTGGGTGCTGGGGTGCGTTCGGACCGGGGGAAGGGACACCGGGACCACCACTGCCGCGCCCGAGGGGCGCCGGATCAGCGGGTCAGACCGTGTCCGCGGCCGGAATCAGAGAAAGAAGTAGAACGAACCCATGCGCCCGAGTGTAACTACCGGGCGGGGGAGACCGCATGGGCATAAGCGAGAAGGTCCGCGAAGCGCAGCCACTGGAAGAGGGGCACGTTCAGCGGCGCGTGGCCCGGAGCGAGGTGGCGGTGGATGTCGGCGACGATGTCGGCCGACGCGTCCCGGGCCGGACCGTCCGGCTGTCCGAGGGCGGCGAGATAGGCCGCCCCGCAGGCGTCGAGGCGTCCGTACAGGTCCGCGATCCGCCGTGCCCGGTCGGCGGGGACGAGGGTGTCGTCGGGCAGGGGGAACCTGCGGAACGCCGCCTGGCGGTTCGCCACGGCGGCGACGAGTCCCAGGCGCGAGGGCCCGGCCCCACCGGGCCAGTGGGGCCGCCACAGCCGCACTGCGAGGTCGTCGCGGCGAGGGGTACGGAGACCGGCCTCCTTCTCCATGCTGCGGCGGGCCGCGAAGGCGGCCACCTCTTCGAGCCGGGCCGCGCGGCTGGCCTCCAGGGTGTCGAGCGCGCGCAGCAGCGCGGACATGTCGCGCCGGAGATCCGGCGCGGGCAGTGCCGTCGCGGCGAGGTAGGCCCAGGTCGCATGGAAGCCGAGCGGGCCGTACTCCGTGACGGCCCACCGAAGTGCCCTGTGCCGCCGGGCGGGCGGCGACTGTTCGTCGCGCACCCGCCGCGCGAAGGTTCCGAAGCTCACGGGAGAAGGCCGGCCCGCCGGTCGTCGGTCGCGGGACTCAGCCGTCGGCCTTCGCGACACCGATCGGGCAGGAGACGCCCGTACCGCCGATGCCGCAGTAGCCCGCCGGGTTCTTGTCCAAATACTGTTGGTGATAACCCTCGGCAGGATAGAAGGTGCGGCCCTCCGCCGGGAGGATCTCCGTGCTGATCGTGCCGTACCCGGAGCCCGTCAGGACCTTCTGGTACGCCTCGCGGGACGAGTCGACGGTCGCCGCCTGGGCGGGCGTGTGGGTGTAGACGGCCGAGCGGTACTGGGTGCCCACGTCGTTGCCCTGGCGGAAGCCCTGGGTCGGGTCGTGGGACTCCCAGAACAGCTTCAGGAGGGACTCGTACGAGACCTTCGCCGGGTCGAAGACGACCCGGACGGCCTCGGTGTGGCCGGTCAGGCCCGAGCAGACCTCCTCGTACGCCGGGTTCGGCGTGTAGCCGCCCTGATAGCCGACGAGGGTGGTCCAGACGCCGTCGGTCTGCCAGAACTTGCGCTCGGCGCCCCAGAAACAACCGAGGGCGAAGTCGGCGACCTCCAGGCCCTCCGGGTACGGGCCGAGGAGCGGGTTGCCGAGGACCGTGTGGCGCTCGGGCACGGCGAACTCCGGCTCGGGACGGCCGCGCAGGGCCTGCTCGGGGGTGGGGAGGACGGGGGTGCGGGACAGGAACATGCTGCATCTCTCCTCGACGGTCGGCAGTGGTCACAACGCCGACGGGCGGGGAGGGATTCCCCGAGGGGTCCCTCCCCGCCCGCCGGAGGGAGTCGTGCGCCGGGGGAGCCGCCCGCCGGGGGAGCCGGGCGGGGAGGGCGCCGGGCCGCCGACCGGGGGCGCCGTCCCGCCGCCCGGGGAGCCGCCCGCCTCGCCGACCGGGGGCGCCGTCCCGCCGCCCGGGGAGCCGCCCGCCTCGCCGACCGGGGGCGCCGTCCCGCCGCCTGGGGAGCCGCCCGCCCGGGAAGCCGTGTGCCCGCCCGTCAGCGCGGCAGCGTCGCCGGGTTGCCGCCGTTCGCCTCGTACCCCGCCACCGCCAGGTTCCGGAAGACCGTGAACTCCGCCGCCGGGTCCCCGCTCAGCGTCCACGGCACCGAGCCCACGTGCCCGTCGACCTTCACCAGCTGGTGCATGGCCTCCGCCCACCGCTCGCCCCGCACCAGGAACCAGACCAGCAGATGGCGCACGTGCGCCAGCATCGGGTCGTCGGGCCGGGCCGAGTGCACCGCGTACAGCGCGCCGTCCATCGCCTTCGACACCACGGCCGTACGGAAGAAGTCCTGCACGAGCACCACGTCCGGCACGTGCTCGAACACCGCGAACAGCGGCAGCGCCGCCAGCAGCGAACCCCGAGGGGCGCGCGCCGCGGCCGTCGTCGCGAAGTGGTCGGCCTCCTCGCGCGAGCCGTGCCACTTCTCGCACCAGTAGTGCAGCGCCGCCAGATGGGCGCCCATGTGCTGCGGTGCCCGGTCGATGACCCGCGCCCACACCTGGTCGAACTCCTCGTGGCTGTAGCCGAGACCACGGGCCACGGCCAGCTGCGTGATGTACGGGACCGGGTCGCCCGGAGCGAGCAGCGCCGCCTCCTCGGTGACCTTCCGCGCCTCCTCCAGGATGATCCGGAAGTCGTCGGTCCCCGCCGCCGAGGAACGCCAGGCCTGCTGCACCAGGAACTCGGCGTGCACGGCCGCGCCGCCCGCGTCCTTCGGGGCCTCCGCCCGCCAGGTCCGCAGCCACGCGCCGCCGACGCCCGGCCGCTGCTGGAGCTCCAGGGAGGCGGCGCCGGCGAAGGCCTGGACGCGCTGCCAGCGCACCTCGCCCTCCTGGTCGGTGGCGGCGAGCAGCCGTGACGCGGCCCGCCAGTCCTGGGTGGCCTGGACGACGTCGAGGACGTGCAGGAGCTCGTCGTCCTCGCCCGGGAGCCGTACGTCCTGGTCCTCCTGACGTACGAATCCGTACGCCTCCGGATCCGCCGCGTCCGGCGCGCCCGGCGCGACCTGGCGGATCCCGCCACCGCGGCGGCGCAGCAGGTAGGGGCCGAGGACGCCGAACAGCAGCCCAAGGGCGATCAGGAACCAGAGAATCTCCATGTGTCCATTGTCCAGGACGCGTGGTGAGACGAACGCGGCGACGGGGGCCGCTCGGGACTACGCTCCTGACACATGAGCGACCAGCACTCTCACCAGAGCTTCGAGACCCGCGCGATCCACGCGGGCAACACCGCCGACCCGCTGACCGGCGCGGTCGTCCCGCCCATCTACCAGGTGTCCACCTACAAGCAGGACGGCGTGGGCGGGCTGCGCGGCGGTTACGAGTACAGCCGCAGCGCCAACCCCACCCGTACGGCCCTCGAGGAGAACCTGGCGGCCCTGGAGGGCGGCCGGCGTGGTCTCGCCTTCGCCTCGGGCCTGGCCGCCGAGGACTGCCTGCTGCGCACGCTCCTCGCGCCCGGCGACCACGTGGTCATCCCGAACGACGCCTACGGCGGTACCTTCCGGCTCTTCGCCAAGGTCGTGCAGCGCTGGGGCGTCGACTTCTCGGTGGCGAACACCTCCGACATCGACTCCGTGCGGGCGGCCGTCAACGACCGTACGAAGTTGATCTGGGTCGAGACCCCGTCGAACCCGCTCCTCGGCATCACCGACATCGCGGCCGTCGCCGACGTGGCCCGCTCGGCCGGCGTGAAGCTCGTCGTCGACAACACCTTCGCCTCGCCGTACCTCCAGCAGCCGCTGGCGCTCGGCGCGGACGTCGTCGTGCACTCGCTCACCAAGTACATGGGCGGTCACTCCGACGTCGTCGGCGGCGCCCTGGTGACGGCCGACGAGGCGCTCGGCGAGGAGCTCGCGTACCACCAGAACGCGATGGGCGCGGTCGCCGGTCCCTTCGACTCGTGGATCGTGCTGCGCGGCATCAAGACCCTCGCGGTCCGCATGGACCGGCACAGCGAGAACGCGGAGAAGATCGTCGAGATGCTGACCCAGCATCCGAAGGTCGCCCAGGTCCTCTACCCGGGCCTCCCGGAGCACCCGGGCCACGAGATCGCGGCCAAGCAGATGCGTTCCTTCGGCGGCATGATCTCCTTCCGCGTGCAGGGCGGCGAGGAGGCGGCCGTCGAGGTCTGCAACCGCGCGCAGCTCTTCACCCTCGGTGAGTCGCTCGGCGGCGTCGAGTCGCTCATCGAGCACCCGGGCCGGATGACCCACGCGAGCGTCGCGGGCTCCGCCCTGGAGGTCCCCGCCGACCTCGTCCGCCTCTCGGTGGGCATCGAGAACGTCGACGACCTGCTCGCCGACCTGCGCCAGGCGCTGGGTTAGTCGGAACGGGCCGGGCGGACGCTCCTGTCGTACGGAGTGTCCGCCCGGCCCTCCGTGCGTTCAGGTGCCGGGCAACGGGTCCTTCAGCGAGGCCCGGACCTCTTCGCGGAGCTCGGGAGTGTCCGAGTGCTCGTGGACGGAGACCGCGTGTGCGACGGCCGCCGAGACGAGTTCATCCTCCTCGCCCGACATGTAGAGCGAGCAACCGGAGACACTCGGGGTGTCCCGGCAGTCGGCTGCTTTCCTGGCCATGACGACCTCCAGACGGGCCTGCGGGCAGGCCCCTCATTCCAGGCTAGGGCCGTCCTCACACGCCGTCGAACGGCGGCGTCGTCTCCGCCGCCGGGACCTCCCAGGGCTGTGCCACCGACGCCCACAGCACGAAGGCGAGCACCGCGAGCGCGAACAGTGTCCACGCCACCCGTCGTGCTGCCCGGTTCCGCCGCCGCATCCGGGAGCCGCGCTCCACGGCGTGCCCGGCGAGGTCCCCGGGGACCGGCGGATGCGGGGTGTCGAGGAGCCGCCGGACCGCCGCCTCCTTGTCCTCGTGCCGGGTCACGCGGCCGACTCCCGGCGCGCGCCTTCCCTGCGTTCCGCCGCCCTGAGTGCGGCGATCGCGCGGGCGCAGACGGCGCGGACGCGGGTCTCGGGCACCCCGAGCAGTGCGCCGACCTGCTCCTCGGCGACCCCCTCGTACAGCCGGAGGACGACGACGAGCCGTTCCTGCGGATGGAGCGCGGAGAGGACGCCGCCCTGGCCGCCGTGGTACCGCCAGGCGGTGCGCGCGAAGCGGGCGGCGAGATCGCGCCGGGTGAGCTCGTACGGATCCTCGTCCCGGAGCCGGTCCCATACCGCGTAGGTGTGCGCCAGGGCGGCGGTCAGCAGGGCCTGGGCGTGCGGATTGCGGGTGCGGGTCTCGGCGGTGAGCAGGGTCGCGGCGTGCAGCAGCCGACCCGCCGCCCCGGCCACGAACGCGTCGAACTCCCGGGCGCGGTAGGCGTGTTCGGTACGGTGTCCGCTCCGCTGGTCTCCCACGTCCTCATCTGAGGACAGTGCGGGGGTGAGGTCAAGAGGTCGGCGCGGACCCGCTCGACACGTCGCTCGGCCGCTCGGCCGAACCCTCGGGTGCGGACGTGGCCGCCGACGTGCCTGCCGACGGGAGCGCGGACTCCGTCACCGGACCGCCCGCGTGCGCCGACTGCCGTGCGGACAGGGCGGTGTTGAAGCGTGTGAGCAGGGTGCAGAAGGACTCCCGCTCGTCCGGCGTCCAGCCCTCCGTGACCTCCACCATCAGCTGGCGGCGCGAGGATCGGACCTCCTCCAGGCGGGCGAGCCCGCGCGGCGACAGCTGCAGCACGACCGCGCGCCCGTCCTCCGGGTGCGAAGTGCGCTTCACCAGACCGGTGTCGACGAGCGGGGCGACCTGGCGGGTGACGGTCGACGAGTCGATGCCCATGCCCGCCGCCAGCGCCTTCACGCCCATCGGGCCTTCCTGGTCGAGGCGGTTGAGGAGCAGGTACGCGGCGCGGTCCATCGAGTTGCGGAGCTGCCCGGTGCCACCGAGGCGCGTCTGCTCGGCCCGGCGGGCGAAGACGGCCACCTGGTGCTGGAGGGCGTCGAGGAGACCGGGGTCGAGCTCAGTCGTCATGTCCTGAGATGTGGGCATGGCTGTGGGTCTCTCTCGTGCGGGGGTGGTCGGTTGGTGGGGGACAGAGTACGCGGCCCCGGGGAGGTCCGTACCGGGGCTGCGCAAACCCGCTGAGACGCCTGTCCGCCGGGCGGCCACCAGGGCCGTGAGCTGCGAGACTTGCTGTCATGAGCTTCCGTACGCCAGACCCCTTGCACCGGCTGATGCTCGACGACGTACGAGGGGCGCAGAAGATGCTGTCCGGGGTGGCCCGGATGACGGCGATGGAGGGCAGCCGTCATCTGTCGTCGCTGGTGGGGGCGCCGGTCCACCTCAAGTGCGAGAACCTCCAGCGGACCGGTTCGTTCAAACTGCGCGGGGCGTACGTACGGATCGCCGGGCTGCGGCCCGAGGAGCGGGCGGCCGGGGTCGTCGCGGCCTCGGCCGGCAACCACGCGCAGGGTGTCGCGCTCGCCTCGAAGCTGCTCGGGGTGCACGCGACCGTCTTCATGCCGGTCGGGGCGCCGCTGCCGAAGGTCGCGGCGACCCGGGAGTACGGCGCCGAGGTCCGGATGCACGGTCATGTCGTGGACGAGACGCTGGCGGCGGCGGAGCAGTACGCGCGGGAGACCGGGGCCGTGTTCATCCACCCCTTCGACCACCCCGACATCATCGTCGGGCAGGGCACGGTGGGCCTGGAGATCCTGGAGCAGTGCCCGGAGGTCCGGACGATCCTCGTGGGCATCGGCGGCGGCGGTCTCGCCGCCGGCATCGGGCTCGCGGTGAAGTCGGTGCGCCCGGACGTGAAGGTGATCGGCGTCCAGGCGGAGGGTGCCGCCGCCTACCCGCCCTCGCTGGCCGCCGGGCACCCGGTGGTGATCGAGTCGCCGGTGACGATGGCGGACGGGATCAAGGTGGGACGGCCGGGCGACGTGCCGTTCGCGCTGATCCAGGAGTACGTCGACGAGGTCGTCACGGTCTCCGAGGACGCGCTCTCCTCGGCGCTGCTGCTCTGCCTGGAACGGGCCAAGCTGGTCGTCGAACCGGCCGGTGCCAGCCCGGTCGCGGCCCTGCTCAGTGACCCGAAGGCCTTCGAGGGGCCGGTGGTGGCGGTCCTGTCCGGCGGCAACGTCGACCCGCTGCTGCTCCAGCGCATCCTGCGGCACGGCATGGCCGCCGGCGGCCGCTACCTGAGCCTGCGGCTGCGGGTCAACGACCGGCCCGGGGTCCTCGCGACCCTGCTCGCGGTCCTCACGGTGGCCGACGCGAACGTCCTGGACGTCAGCCATGTACGGACCGACCCGCGGCTCGGCCTGACCGAGGCGGAGGTCGAGCTGCACCTGGAGACGAAGGGCCCGGAGCACTGCCGCGAGGTGGAGGACGCACTGCGGGACGCGGGGTACACGGTGCTGGGCTGAGCGCCGTAGTCCCGGGCGCCCGCCCGTCGGGGTGCCGTAGCTCCGGGCGCCCGCCCGTCGGGGTGCCGTAGCTCAGGGCCCCGCTCTTCGCGGCACCCCGGCCCTTCGTGGCGTCCCGCCCGGTCAGCCCGTCCGGCGCTGCCGTCCCGCGCGGGACAGGAGGGTCACGAGTCCGCCGATCACCGCACCCGCAGCGACCAGCCCGAGGGGCTGGACGACTCCCGCGCCGCGGCGGGCGCCGGTGCGGGAGTCCCGGCGGACGACGAGAGCGGCGGGAGCCCCCTGCCGTACGGCGCCGGCCTCCCGTGCGGCACCGGTCTCCCGCACGGAACGGGCCTCCCGTACGGCCCCCGTGCGCAGGCCCGTCTCATGGGCGAGGGAACGCTCCAGGCGGATCAGGAGCGGACGCGGATCCTGCCCGGAGGCGAGCGCGAACTGCTCGACGGCGACCCTGGTCGGCAGCTGCTTCTGGTTCAGGAACCGCTCCCACGAGGAGCGGCTGTAGTGGGTGCGCTGCGCGAGCTGGCCGTAGCTGAGTTCCGTGGCTCCTTTGATCCGCCGCATCTCGGCGGCGAGCTCCGCCCAGGGCGTCACCCCGCACCCTTCACACCCGGCGCATCCCCCAGCCATCGCATGCGTCCCACCGGCCTGTTCCGTCCCGCCAGTCATCTACGGCTCCCCCCGATTTCCGTCGAACTCCCTGCCAGGCCCCCACCTTCCCCCGGCGGATCAACGGCCCACCAACAGCCGATCAACGGCGTCCCGCTCCCCGTCCCGAACCTCGTCCCGACCCCGTCCCGCCCCATCCCGCGCTGTCCCACCTCTCGTCCCGCCCCGCCCCGTCCTGTCCAGCCGGACCATGATCGTGTGGCGCGGATCACAAATTCACTGGGCGAGGCCGCCCCGGCAAACCTAGGATCGGTAGGAAACGCCCGAATTCAACGTCCGCATCTCCCTGGGAGTACCCACATGCCAGGCGCGATCTATGCCGAGGGTCTGGTGAAGACCTTCGGTGACGTACGAGCTCTGGACGGCGTGGACCTCGACGTACCCGAGGGCACCGTCCTGGGTCTGCTCGGTCCGAACGGCGCGGGGAAGACGACCGCCGTGCGCGTGCTGACCACCCTTCTCCAGCCCGACAGCGGTCGGGCCGTCGTCGCCGGGGTCGACGTCCTCAAGAACCCCGACGAGGTACGACGCTCGATCGGGCTCTCCGGCCAGTTCGCGGCCGTCGACGAGTACCTCACCGGCCGCGAGAACCTCCAGATGGTCGGTCAGCTCTACCAGATGAAGGCGAAGGCCGCGAAGGTACGGGCCGACGAGCTCCTGGAGCGCTTCAACCTCGCCGACGCCGCCGACCGCACCGCCAAGACGTACTCCGGAGGCATGCGCCGCCGTCTCGACCTCGCGGCGGCCCTCGTCGTGTCCCCGCCGGTCATGTTCATGGACGAGCCGACCACCGGCCTCGACCCGCGCAACCGGCAGGGCCTGTGGGAGGTCATCAAGGAACTCGTCGCGGGCGGTACGACCCTGCTGCTCACCACGCAGTACCTGGAGGAGGCCGACCACCTGGCCCACGACATCTGCGTGGTCGACCACGGCAAGGTCATCGCGCGCGGCACCTCCGACCAGCTCAAGGCCCAGACGGGCGGCGAGCGTGTCGAGGTCGTCGTGCACGCGTCGGAGATGATCCCCGGCGCCCGGGACGTGCTCGCCCGCTACGGCATCGAGGGCGTCGGCCACGGCGAGGTCTCCGTCGAGCAGCACACCCGCATGCTCACCGTCCCCGTCGCCGGCGGCGCCAAGCTGCTCGCCGAGGTCATCCGCGACCTGGACGCCGTCGGCGTCGAGATCGACGACATCGGACTGCGCCGTCCCACCCTCGACGACGTCTTCATCTCCCTCACCGGCCACGCGGCCGAGCGGGAGGCGGAGGAGAAGGAGAACGGTGCCGCGGCAGGGCCGGACGACCGCGGCCGCAAGCTGGTGAAGGAGACGGCCGAGTGAGCACGATGAACGACTCCCTGGTCATCGCCCGCAGGAACTTGATCAGGATGTCCCGGATCCCCGAGATGATTCTGTTCGGGCTCATCCAGCCGGTGATGTTCGTGATCCTCTTCACGTACGTCTTCGGCGGCTCCATGCAGATCGGCGACAGCACCGACCCGGACGTCTACAAGAACTTCCTGATGGCCGGGATCTTCGCCCAGACCGTCACCTTCGCCACGGCGGGCGCGGGCGCGGGCATCGCCGACGACATGCACAAGGGCCTCATCGACCGATTCCGCTCGCTGCCGATGGCGCGGGGCGCGGTCCTCACCGGCCGTACCCTGGCCGACCTCGTCCAGACCGCGCTGACCCTCCTGGTCCTCGCGATCGTGGCGCTGATCATCGGCTGGCGGCCCGGCTACGCGGAGCCGACCAACTTCGCGAGGGTCATGGCCGGCTTCGGCCTGCTGCTCCTCCTCGGCTACGCCTTCACCTGGATCGGCGCCCTGATCGGCCTGTCGGTCCGCACCCCGGAGGCGGCCACGTCGGGCGGCCTGATCTGGCTCTTCCCGGTGACGTTCATCTCGAACGCCTTCGTGGACTCCAGCAAGCTGCCCGGGTGGCTCCAGCCCGTAGCGGAGTGGAACCCGTTCAGCGCCACCGTCCAGGCCTGCCGCAAGCTCTTCGGCGACCCGGGCCTGTCCCCGTCCGACGCCTGGCCGATGCAGTACCCGGTGTGGGCGTCGCTGATCTACTCGATCCTGATCGTCGCCCTCTTCCGCACCCTGTCCGTACGCAAGTACCGCCGGGCGAACGGCTGATGGTTCCGGACCGGTGACCCGTCAGGGCAGATAGCCGGAGACGACGAGGCCGTCGGGGAGGGCGAGGAAGACCGCCCCTCCGGCGGCCAGTGCGTCTCCGGTGGCCTGCGGGCGGATGTCGTCCGGCACGTTGGCCTCGAAGCTCTCGTAGTCCTCGTCGTCGGAGGGGCCCGCAGCCGCGACGGAGGTCACCTCGTTCTGGCCCAGCGTGATCACCCGGTCGCCCGCGAAGTAGACCCGCTGCGGATCGCCTCCGATCATCGTCGGCGTCAGCGACCAGCGCTGCCGGCCGCTCCGCAGGTCGTAGGCGCTCACGGTCTGTCCGTTCGTGACCGCCACCAGACCGTCCGCGTTCACGGCGGGCCCCGCCGTCACCCCCGAACCGAGGGACCGCTGCCGCTTCAGCGACCCGGCGTCGAGCACGGCCACCGAGCCGTCCGGGGTGCCCGAGCACAGCACGCTGCCGCTCCGCTCGTGCACGGTGATCTCCTGGCAGCCCTCCGCCCCGCGCGCCGCCTCCTTGCCGGTCCGCGCGTCGAGCGCCACCGGCACGGTCCCGAGGGGGACGTACACGCGCCCGCCCGCCGCCACCGGCTGCTCGGGGATGCCGTCGACCGGCGCACGCCACAGCTCCCGGCCCACGTCCTTCCCGCTCCCGCCCAGCTTCACCGCCGTCACGAGCCCGGTGCCCTCGGCGTCCGCCAGGTTCATATAGGTGACGTTGAGGACGCCGTCGGCCAGGTCGGAGCCCTTCATCGCCCACTCGGCGCCGGGGCCGGGGAGCGTGCCCTGCTTCTCGCCGTCCTGGAGGCCGTACGCGACGGTCCCCGCCGCCTCCGTGACGTACACCCGGTCGTCGATGACCGCCGGGTACTGCGGTGCGGACCGCAGCCCGTCGGCGTTGGTGCGCGCCGGGACCGACCACAGCTCGTGGCCGTCCGCCGCGCTCAGCCCCATGAGCGCGCCGCCGGAGCCCGCGCAGACCAGCACCTTCGGGGAGAGGGAGCAGGCACCGTCGGCCGCCGTGGTCCGCACCATCCAGGGCGACCAGCCCGCCGGACGGTTTCCCCGGTCCGTCGCCGCCGTGCCGAAGTCGTTGGTACGGCCCTTCCCGCCGTACGGCAGGACGACCTGGCTCAGTGTCGCCGGGGCGGGATTTCCGGTGCCGGTCGCGCCGGGGGAGGCGCTGTCCGAGGCCGGGGGTCCCGCCGTTCCGCCGCCTTCCTCGCCGTTCCGGTTCAGCAGCACCACGCCCGCCGTCGCCAGGACGGCCACCGCCACGGCACCGGCCACGACCGTGCCCCACCTGCGGCGACGGGGTTCCTCGGGCGCGGCCGAGGAACCCCGTCGCCGGTTCGGGACGGCGGTGGGGGAGTACGGCACCACCGGGCCGAGCGTCGGCAGGTCCGCCACGCCCGCGCCCGAGGCCGCCGCCTCACCGGCCGTCCGCGCCGCCTCCCCGTACTCGGCGAGCAGCGAGAGCACCCCGCCCGGCCAGGGGAAGACCTCGGGGGCCTCCCCGCCGCCGAGGAGCGACACCACCTCCGCCGCCGAGGGCCGCTCGGCCGGGTCGAGCCGCAGACAGCGCTCCACCACCGGCCGTACCTCCTCCGGTACGCCGGTGAGGTCGGCGTCCGCGCGGATGATCCGGTAGACCACCGCGGCCATCTCGTCGTCCTGGAAGGGCCCCCGGCCGCTCGCGGCGAACGCGAGGACCGCGCCCAGACAGAACACGTCCGAGGCGGGCACCACCGCGCGGCTGCCGGCCAGGTGCTCCGGTGACATGAACCCGGGGGAGCCGACCACCAGACCGGTCGAGGTCAGCGCGGTCGCCTCGAAGGCCTGCGCGATCCCGAAGTCGATGAGCTTGGGCCCGGCCGCACCGAGCAGCACGTTCGCCGGCTTGAGGTCGCGGTGCAGCACCTTCACCCCGTGGACGGCCCCCAGGGCCGTGGCGAGGGCGATGCCCAGGGCCCGTACGGCCGCGGCCGGCAGCGCCCCGGACCGGACGACGGCCTCCGCGAGCGAGGGACCCGGCACGTACTCGGTCGCCAGCCACGGCGAGGGGGCGTCGGCGTCGGCGTCCACGAGCCGTGCCACCCCCGGCCCGTCCACCGTCCGCGCCGCCGCGATCTCCCGCCGGAACCGGGTCCGGAAGTCCCCGTCGACCTCCAGATCGCTCCGTACGGTCTTCACCGCGACCATCCGGTACGGATCGGCCGTCGGCGCGTCCGCCCGGCAGGCGAGATGCACCTCGCCCATGCCGCCCGCGCCGAGCCTGGCGAGCAGCCGGTAGGGGCCGACGAGCGTCGGGGGCTGCGCTGCGGGCAGAGCTTCCAGCACCGGACAGGTCCTCTCAGAAGGGTCACTCGGGCGTGATCAGGCGGGTGGGGTCAGGCGGATGCGATCACGCGGTGGGGTCACTTGGGGAGTTCGACGGAGGTGACGGCGCCCTTGTCGAAGACGATGTAGGCGATGCCGCCCACCGGCAGCACCTCCGGCTGCCGGATCGTCTTGAAGAGGTACTCGCCGAAGTTCGGGTCGTAGGCCTCCTCCTCGGCGCGCGGGCCGGGGGCGCCCGGCAGTGGCGTGACCGTGAGCCCGCCCGGCTTGCCGTCGGCGCCGAGCCGCACGGTGTAGAGCGCGGAGTAGTCGGCGTACACGACCTGGTCGCCCGCGAGCAGCGGTGCGGACCAGCTCTGCGCCAGGCCGGACGGAGCCTGCTCGGCCGGGAACGAGGCGAGTGTCCCGCCGGTGCGCGGGTCGAGGATCCGCAGGCCCTTGTCGAAGGCCACGACGGTACGCGGGCCGACCGCGGTGGGGGCCGCCCTGCCGAGTGCGCCGGGCAGCGACGCCTTCGAGGCGAGGGTGCGGGCGTCGAGCAGGTGCAGGTCCGTGTCGGTGTCGCTGCCGTACCCGGCGTCGGCGCAGTACGCCGACGCACCGAGCACCTTGATGTCCCGGCAGTCCTTGGCGTCGGGGTCCACCTGCCCGAGCTGGGTGCCCTTCCTGCCGTCGTACGCCACGAGCCCGCCCTGGCTGAGGGCGTAGACGATGCCCTGGGCATAGGCGACGGGCTCGTACGACCGGCGTTCGGCGGAGGAGATCTCACCGTTGGTGAGCTCCTCCGACCAGAGGCGCCGCCCGTCGGTCAGGGAGAACGCCGTCAGGGCGGCCCGGATCGTGCCGGTGTCCTCCGCCACCTCCGTCGTCGAGAAGACGATCTTGTCGGCGACGAGGGGCCGGGTGGTCCAGAAGCCCTGCGGGCCCGCGGCCGGCTTCTCCCAGCGGACCGCCCCCGTGCGCGCGTCGCGGACCTGGAGGGAGCCGCCGGTGACGAGGACCACGCTGCCGTCGTGGACCGTGGGACGCGTGGCATCCCCGCCCGTGAAGGGGTACCCCGTGGGGCTGATGTAGGTCTCGCCGGGCGTGTTCTCGGGGGTCGGGACGTCCCACAGCTTCTTGCCCGTCGCCGGATCCAGTGCCTCGTACCGCCCGTCCGTGGTCCGGCAGACGAGCACCTTCTCGCCGGCCGAGCAGCCGAACGCCGAGGTGCCGAGCTTCGCCTGCCAGGGCTTCCAGCCGGCCGGGCGCTGGGCGGTGTTCTGCGGGACGACCCCGGAGGCGTCGGCGAGGCCCCGGTCGTCGACGCCCGCGATCCGGGGCGCGGCGGGCGGCGCCGCCTTCGAGGGTGCCTGCGGCTTCTTCGGGCCGCCCTCCGGCCACAGCAGGTACGTGCCGACCCCACCGGCCACCACGGCCAGGGCCACGACGGCCGCGACCAGCCGCCTCCGGCGCCGCTGCCGTACGGGTGCGGCGGGGGCGGCGGCCGGCGCCCCCGGTGCCTGCGTCGGTACGGAGTGCAGCCCGGGCACCGCGGGGTTCACCACCGGGCGCCGGGGATCGAGCGCCGGGGCGACCTCGACCAGCGGGCCGCCCGAGGCGACGAGCTGCGCGAGCTCCGTCCCGTACGCGCCGATGTGGTCCCTTATCGGCTCGGGCCACGGGAAGACCTTCGGTGTGCCCCCGCCGAGCGTCTCCGCCAGCGCCTCCGGGGTGGGCCGGGCCGCCGGGTCCCGGGCCAGACAGGCGGCGACGATCCCGCGCAGCTCCTCCGGGACCCGGGTGAGGTCGGCCTCGGCCTCGGAGACCCGGTACAGGACGGCGGCGAGCGGCCCGTCGCCGAAGGGGTCCTCGCCGGTCGCGGCGTAACAGAGCAGCGAACCGAGACAGAAGACATCGGACGCGGCGGTCACCCGCCGGGCTCCGGCCACGTGCTCGGGGGACATGAAGGCGGGGGTGCCGACCATGAGACCGGTCGCGGTCATGGTGGTGGCCGTGCTGCTGCGGGCGATGCCGAAGTCGATCAGACGGGGCCCGTCGACGGAGAGCATCACGTTGCCGGGCTTGAGGTCGCGGTGCAGGACCCCGACCCGGTGCAGATCGGCGAGGGCCCGGGCGATGCCGGTGCCGAGCGCGCGGACGGTGGCGACGGGGAGGGCGCCGCCGCGCCGTACGGCCTGCGAGAGGCTCGGCCCGGGAACGTACGCGGTGGCCAGCCAGGGCACCTCGGCGTCGGCGTCGCCGCCGAGCGGGGCGGCGGCGTACGGGCTGTCGACGAGTGAGGCGACCCGGATCTCCCGGCGGAACCGGTCCCGGAAGGCGGGGTCACCGACGACGTCCTGCCGCACGGTCTTCACGGCGACGAAGGTCCCGTCCGTGTCGGAACCGTCCCGCCCGAGGAAGACCTCGCCCATCCCGCCCGCCCCGAGCCGGGCGAGCACCTCGTACGGTCCGATCCGGCGTGGTGCGCCCTCGCGCAGTGGTCCCAGCACTTCGCCATCCCCCTTGTGACGCGACGTCAGGCCGCGTCGGTCAGGCCGCATCATTGCATGTGCATGCGGCACCGAACGCAGCACGAAGGGCCGGCCCCGGTGGGGCCGGCCCTTCACGGAGAACAGGTGCCTCAGCCGGTGTACGGCTTCGCGCTGAGGATCTTCACCGCGGCCTTCTTGCCGTTCGGCAGCTCGTACTGGGCGTCGTCGCCGGCCTTCTTGCCGTTGACACCGACGCCGAGCGGCGACTGCGGCGAGTAGGTCTCGATGTCACCGCTCGCGTACTCGCGGGAGGCGAGCAGGAAGGTCATCGTGTCGTTCTCGTCGCCGTCGAAGGCGATCGTGACGACCATGCCCGGCTCGACGACGCCGTCGTCCGCCGGGGCCTCGCCGACCTTGGCGTGCTCGAGGAGCTGGGTCAGCTGCCGGATGCGGAGCTCCTGCTTGCCCTGCTCCTCCTTGGCCGCGTGGTACCCGCCGTTCTCGCGCAGGTCCCCCTCTTCGCGGGCGGCGGCGATCTTGATGGTGATCTCCGTGCGCGCGGGACCAGACAGGTACTCAAGCTCGTCCTTGAGCTTGTTGTACGCCTCCTGGGTGAGCCAGGTGACGTTGTCGCTGGTCTGGGTCACAGGTGCTCCTCGTAGGTACTGGGAATACAAAGCATCGCCCTACACGGGAAAGCTGTGTGTCCCGGGTGGGCGAAACCACGAGCCTAACAATGAGTGGCGAAAAGCGGGAGGACATAAACCATCGGGATGGCGTCACCCCAGGTCACCGCAGTGACTCGCCGGGACTCGACACCCCGTCCCTACCCACCGCTACCGAGCCGTACACCCCAGGAGCTCCGCGCTGGTCGCGCGCGCGGTGGTGCGGAGCGAGAAGACCTGGTCGACCCGGGTCGCGGGGTCGTCGACCCGGACGTCCTTGCGGGCCACCTCGGCGCCGTCCTCGGAGCGGGAGCGCAGGGTGCAGACGCCCTCGACGCCCTCGTCCTTGCGGATCTCCAGGTGCACCTGGACCTCGGTGGCGCTCACCACGTCGAACTTGATCATCTCGGCGCTGATCTTGCTGTCGACGACGTAGTACCAGCCGAACCAGCCCAGCAGGCCGAGGAAGAGGACGCCGAGCACCGCGCCCGTGATCTTGAGCTTGCGGTCGGCCGCCTCGTCCGCGGAGCGTCCGTAGCGCCCCTCGGGCAGCTGCTCTCGCACCGCGCTCATGATCGATCCTCTCGAAGCCGGGGGTGGCGGAATTTTCACTCCCCCGATTCCGTCACTATAGAGACCACCCTCCGCGTCGAATCACTGAGGATCGAGTCTTGACTGAGCAGCTGCGACTGATGGCCGTTCACGCCCACCCCGACGACGAGTCGAGCAAGGGTGCGGCCACGATGGCCAAGTACGTGTCCGAGGGGGTGGACGTCATGGTGGTGACGTGCACGGGCGGCGAGCGCGGCTCGGTCCTGAACCCCCAGCTTCAGGGTGACGCCTACATCGAGGCGAACATCCACGAGGTGCGCCGCAAGGAGATGGACGAGGCCCGCGAGATCCTGGGCGTCTCCCAGGAATGGCTGGGATTCGTCGACTCGGGCCTGCCCGAGGGCGACCCGCTGCCGCCGCTTCCCGAGGGCTGCTTCGCCCTGGCGGACGTGGACGCCGCGGCCGGGGAGCTGGTCCGCAAGATCCGCTCCTTCCGTCCGCAGGTCGTCACGACCTACGACGAGAACGGCGGGTACCCGCACCCCGACCACATCATGACCCACAAGATCACGATGGTGGCCTTCGACGGTGCGACCGACACCGAGAAGTACCCGGAGGTCGAGTTCGGCCCGTCGTGGCAGCCCCTGAAGCTCTACTACAACCAGGGCTTCAACCGTCCCCGGACGGTCGCCCTGCACGAGGCGCTGATCGCCCGCGGGATGGAGTCCCCGTACGGCGAGTGGCTGGAGCGCTGGAAGGAGTTCCAGCGCGCGGAGCGGACGCTCACCACCTTCGTTCCCTGCTCCGAGTTCTTCGAGACCCGCGACAAGGCCCTGATCGCCCACCGCACCCAGATCGACCCCGACGGCGGCTGGTTCCGGGTGCCGATGGACATCCAGAAGGAGGTCTGGCCGACGGAGGAGTACGAGCTCAGCAAGGCACTGGTGCCGACCTCCCTCCCCGAGGAAGATCTCTTCGCGGGCATCCGCGACAATGCCTGACATGAGCGCACACCTGGCACTGACCCAGCTTGTCCCCTTCGCCGCCGAAGAGCTGGACGAGAACAAGGTGACCCCCGGCGTCCTCGGCTTCGTCGTCTTCGCGGTCCTGGCCCTCGCGGTCTGGCAGCTGATGAAGTCGATGAACCGCCACATGGGCAAGGTCTCCTTCGAGGAGGCCCCGGACCCGGCCGCCGCCCCGGAGACCCCGGCCTCCTCGGCCGGCGCACCGGGCAAGTAGCGACGGACGCCCCCTGTCCCGTACCTCGGTGGTACGGGACAGGGGGCGTTTCCGTATCCGTTTCCGTATCCGTCTCCGTACGGAGCTACTCCACCGGCACCCCGAGGACCTCCCGGGCGTGCCGGCTCGGCACCATGCCCAGGTCCCAGGCCTGCCAGGGCGTCGACGGGTGGACCCCCCGGTCCAGGAGCACGGCATACGCCTCGGCGCAGTCGTCGAGCCGCGGGTCGCGCGCCGGATGCCGGTCCGCGACCAGCGCGGCGAGCTCCTCGCGGGCCGTGACCGTCCCCGGCTCCGGGCTGCCCGGGACCGCGTGCGGGAGCAGGGTGCAGCGCAGGAATCGGGCCCAGTCGGCGCCCCGCAGATCGCCGTACGAGCCGAACAGGGCACGGGCCTCGTCGCACAGCCCGAGCGCCTGCGGCACCCGTGCGTTGCCGGCGTCGATGATCGCCAGCTCCAGACAGGTCCAGGCCTCGCCGTGCGGCACCCCGATCCGGTGGAAGTCCGCCCGCGCGTCCACCAGCAGCTGCCGGGCGAAGCCGGAGTTGCGCAGGCCGCCGGTACGGGCCGCGAGCTGGTCGCGGGTGACCCGGCCCGAATGGTGCCGGGCACTGGCGAGCCCGTACACGTCCCGCATCCGCGAGAACATCGTCCGGGCCCTGCCCAGTTCCCGTACCGCGTCGTCCCGGTCGCCGCGCTCCTCCAGGGCGTGCCCCAGGTGGTACAGCGTCCACGCCTCCCCGCGCGCGTCCTCCTGCTCCCGATGCCGGGCGAGCGCGCCGCGCAGCTCCTCGACGGCGGGCTCCGCGTCCCCGGCGGCGAGCCGCGCCCGGGCGAGCTGCGTCAGCGCCCAGGCAGCGCCGCGCCCGTCGTGGATCCGCCGGTAGCCGTCGAGGGCGTCCCGCAGCTCGGCCTCCGCGCCCGGCACGTCACCGCGCAGCAGCAGCACCTGGCCCCGCTGGAAGTGCGCCCACGCCTGGCCGTGCGGCGACTCGTGCTCCCGGTGCAGGGTGAGCGACCGGTCGAGCAGCGCCGCGGCCTCCGCGAGGTTCCCCCGGTCCCGCTCCACGGCCGCGAGCGCGTGCAGCGTCCAGCCCCGGTCGACGGCGAGCGCGTCCGGCTCCTGGAGCGCGAGCGCCTCCCTCAACCGGGCCGCCGCCTCCGCGAGTCGGCCCTGGTGGTGCAGCGTGATGCCGAGCGAGCAGAGCGCGAGCGCCGCCTCCGCGTCCTGGTGGGCCTCCTGGTAGAGCGAGACCACGGACGTCAGGGTCGTCCGCGCCTTGTCGAGCTCGCCGAGCTGCCGGGCCGCGATCCCGGTCCGCCACTGCACCGAGCGGGACAGCTGCCCCTGCCCGACGGACTCGGCCAGCTCGTTGATCTCGCCGAGCCGGTAGAGGTCACCGCGGAGCAGGCAGTAGTCGCAGAGCGCGCCCAGCAGATCGAGCACGGTCTGCTGGTCGACGCCCTCCGTGTGCCGCAGGGCCGCCGTGATGAAGCTGGACTCCTCGTCGAGCCAGCTCAGGGCCGCCTCCAGGGAGCCGAACCCGTGTCCGTCGAAACGGTTGGCTCGGGTCGACATCTTGCCGTCGACCATCCGGATCACCGCGTCCGCGAGCTCCGCGTAGTTCCGTATCAGCCGCTCCTGCGCCGCCGCGGTCTCCGCCGCGTCCTCCTCGTCGCGGAGCCGGGCCGCCGCGAAACCGCGCACCGCGTCGTGCAACCGGTACCGCTCCCCGCGCACAGGGGCGAGCAGCCCCGCGTCGGCGAGCTCCCGCAGCAGCCGGGCGCCCTCGGGGCCGCTCCCGCCGAGCAGCGCGGCGGCGGCCGCGGCACCGAGCGAGGCCCGCCCGGCGAGCGCCAGCCGCCGGAGCAGCCGCCGGGCGTCCTCGTCGAGATCGAGGAAGTACCGTACGGAGAGGGCGCGTTCGACGGGATCGGGATTCCAGTCCGGCCGGCCGAGCTGCCGCGCGAGCTCCTCCATGGAACGCCGCCCCAGCAAGGAACCCGCCGTGCGCAGGGCCAGAGGAAGCCCGCCGCACAGCTCCCGGATCCGGTCGAAGGCCTCCGCGTCGTACGGGCCGGGGTCCGCCGCCTCCGCCGCAGCCCGCAACAACTCCTCCGCCCCGGCCGCGTCGAGGGCCGCCACCGGCAGCGCGTGCACGTCGGCCGGTACGTCCGCCCCCATGTCCAGCGGCTCCCGGCAGGTCACCAGGACCAGGCTGTCGGAACGCTCCGGCAGCAGGGCCCGCACCTGGGCCGCGTCCACGGCGTCGTCCAGGATCACCGTCACGGGTACGCCGGTCAGCTGCCGCTGGTACAACTCGGTGAGCCGCCGCACCTGTTGGTCCGCCGTGGCGCCCTCCCGGAACAGCAGCCGCTCGCGCGGGGCGCCGAGCCGGTTGAGCAGATGGAGCAGCGCCTCCCGGGTCGCGAGGGGCCGCTCACCGCTCGCGTTCCCCCGCAGGTCCACCACGCACGCGCCGCGGAACTGGTCGCGCAGCGCGTGCGCGGCCCGCACCGCGAGCGCCGTCCGCCCGGACCCGGGCTCGCCGTGCAGGAGGACCACCGTCGGCCGGGTCGCCGCCGAGGCACGCCCCGTCTGCACCCACCGGGTGATCCGCGCCAACTCCTCCCGCCTCCCCGCGAACTCCCCACCGGGATCCGGCAGATGCCCGAACGACCGCTCAAGCACGGCCCGTCGCCGAGCGGCCGCACTCCGATCGCCCCCACGCATCCGCTCGGGCCGCGGCCCCGCACCGACGGCACCCCCGGCCCCACCCCACCCGCCGGCCCGCGCGCCCTCGGGGCCGGTCCCGGCCCACGCGTCGCCCTCGGGATGGGCCCCGGTCCGCGCCCTCTCGTCGCCGGCCGGCGTCCGCCCGCCGGCCCGCGCGCCCTCGGGACCGCCCCCGGGCAGCGCCGCCTCGGGAAGGGCCCCGGCCCGCGCCACCTCGGCGCCGTGGGCGTCCGGGAGCGGTGCCCGTTCCTCTCGCCGGCCGCCCGCGCGAACCGGGCGAGCCTCTCCGGCGCCACCCGCGCGATCCCCACGCTCCCGCTCCAGGAAGGGCCGCATCCCCCGAGCCTCCAGCGCGGCAAGCCACCGCAGCCGCGCCGCCTCGACGACGCCGGGCCGACCACCCGCTCCCGCCCGGCCGGGCCCGACCGCCGCCCCGCGCCCCGCCGTCGCCTTCAGCACGGTCGCCGCCGCGCCCGCCACCGCCACCACCGCGCCCGCGCCGAGTGCCGTCCCCGTCGTCGTACCGAGCGCGAGGTCCGCGCCGACCGCGGCGACGGCCGCGACTCCGGCGACGAGCGCCGGGCCACCGAACACCGGACCGGAGGAACCGCTCGCTGCAGACGCAGACGCAGGCCCGGCCTCCGCCTCCTCCACGGCCCGCAGATACGCCGCGTACTCCTCGGCCGCACCGGCGGCCATCACGTCCAGCGCGGACCGGCCGCGGGCGAGGAGCGCCTCGGCGCCCACCCGGCCCCCGGAACTCCGCAGCTCCTCCTCCACCACCCGCTGCCACAACCGCTCAGCCTCGGCCCGGTGACTCTCCCGCATGCTTCCCCCTGGCGCGCGTTCCCGACGATCGGCCCCTGAGACCCCGTCAGGCCCCGGACCGTGCGCGTCCAGTGTGCTGCGCGGCGTGCGTCGGCGCGAGAGAGCCGGAGGAGGGAAGAGGCGGCTGCTGTCGGGACGGGCGAATCGAAGCGGAGATCGCGCACATCGCCCTTCACCGTCCAGGGCGCGTCGACACTCGCCGCGTTCCAGGAGCAGGCCATGTGGGTCACGCTCGCGAAGATCCGGCCGGTGGTGCGGATCGCGGGTCTGGACGTGGCGGGCGTCAACGGGTCGTACGCGGGACTCGTCGTCGTCCTGCTCGGCGTCCTCGTGATGAACGAGATGCCGACCGCGCCCGGCGCGGCTCTGACCGCGCTGGGTATCGCCGCCTGCTGCGTATGGGCGGGCCTGCGCCGGACGGGATGGTCCCTCCGCCCCCTCATCACCCGCCTCGGCCGGGTCTAGGGGTTGTCGAGAGTGGCTCCCGGTCCGACGGGGGCAGGGCTCCCGCGCGAGTCCGCGGCGGCAGGGCAGGATGGGCACCATGCCGAACCGACTGGCCCATGAGACCTCCCCGTATCTCCTTCAGCACGCCGACAACCCGGTCGACTGGTGGCCGTGGTCGGCCGAGGCCTTCGAGGAGGCCCGTCGCCGCGACGTCCCCGTGCTGCTCAGCGTCGGATACAGCTCCTGCCACTGGTGCCACGTCATGGCCCACGAATCCTTCGAGGACGACGCCACCGCGGCCCTGGTCAACGAGAACTTCGTCGCCGTCAAGGTCGACCGCGAGGAGCGCCCCGACGTCGACGCCGTCTACATGGAGGCCGTCCAGGCCGCCACCGGCCAGGGCGGCTGGCCGATGACCGTCTTCCTCACCCCGGACGCCGCCCCCTTCTACTTCGGTACGTACTTCCCGCCCGAGCCCCGCCACGGCATGCCCTCCTTCCCGGAGGTCCTGGAGGGCGTCACGGGCGCCTGGGCCGACCGCCGCGACGAGGTCGGCGAGGTCGCGGAGCGCATCGTCAAGGACCTCGCGGGCCGCTCCCTCGCCTACGGCGGCGACGGCGTCCCCGGCGAGGAGGAGCTCGCGCAGGCCCTCCTCGGCCTCACCCGCGAGTACGACGCGACCAGCGGCGGCTTCGGCGGCGCCCCCAAGTTCCCGCCGTCGATGACCCTGGAGTTCCTGCTCCGCTGCCACGCCCGTACGGGCTCCGAGGGCGCCCTCCAGATGGCCGCCGACACGTGCGAGGCGATGGCCCGCGGCGGCATCTACGACCAGCTCGGCGGCGGCTTCGCCCGCTACGCCGTCGACCGCGCCTGGGTCGTGCCCCACTTCGAGAAGATGCTGTACGACAACGCCCTGCTCTGCCGGGTGTACGCGCACCTGTGGAAGGCGACCGGCAGCGATCTGGCCCGCCGGGTCGCCCTGGAGACCGCCGACTTCCTGGTCCGCGAACTCCGCACCCCCGAGGGCGGTTTCGCCTCCGCGCTCGACGCGGACAGCGACGACGGCACCGGCAGGCACGTCGAGGGCGCCTACTACGCGTGGACCCCGGAGCAGCTCACCGAGGTCCTCGGCGCGGAGGACGCCGCCCTCGCCGCCGCCCACTACGGCGTCACCGAGGACGGCACCTTCGAGCACGGCAGCTCCGTCCTCCAGCTCCCGCAGGAGGCCGGTCCGGCCGACGCCGACCGGATCGCCTCGATCGCCGCCCGGCTCCTCGCCGCCCGCGAGGAGCGCGAGCGTCCGGGCCGCGACGACAAGGTCGTCGCCGCCTGGAACGGCCTCGCGATCGCCGCCCTCGCCGAGACCGGCGCCCTCTTCGACCGCCCCGACCTCGTCGAGCGCGCCACCGAGGCCGCCGACCTGCTCGTCCGGGTCCACATGGACGAGTCGGCCCGCCTCACCCGTACGTCCAAGGACGGCCGGGCCGGCACCAACGCGGGCGTCCTGGAGGACTACGCCGACGTCGCCGAGGGTTTCCTCGCCCTCGCCGCCGTCACCGGCGAGGGCACCTGGCTGGAGTTCGCCGGCTTCCTCCTGGACCTCGTCATCGACCGCTTCACCGCCGAGGGCGGAGCCCTCTACGACACGGCCCACGACGCCGAGGCCCTGATCCGCCGCCCGCAGGACCCCACGGACAACGCCGCCCCGTCCGGCTGGACCGCCGCCGCCGGCGCGCTGCTCTCGTACGCCGCCCACACCGGCTCGGACGCCCACCGCACCGCCGCCGAAGGCGCCCTCGGCGTCGTCAAGGCCCTCGGCCCCCGCGCTCCCCGCTTCATCGGCTGGGGCCTGGCCGTCTCGGAGGCCCTCCTCGACGGACCCCGGGAGATCGCCGTGGTGGGCGCCCCCGGCGACGAGGCCTTCCGGGAGCTGCGCCGTACCGCGCTCCTGGCGACCGCCCCCGGCGCGGTGCTCGCCTTCGGCGCCCCCGACAGCGATGAGTTCCCGCTGCTCAGGGACCGTCCGCTGGTGGCCGGTGGTCCCGCCGCGTACGTGTGCCGTCACTTCACCTGTGACGCGCCGGTCACCGACCCGGCCGAACTCCGCCGGAAGATCTGAGCCCTCCGGCGGAACGGGTACGGCCCCGCGACCCCTCCGAGGAGGGGCGGCGGGGCCGCACCGTGCCGAGCGTCGTCGCTCAGCTGTTGCCGGCGCCGTTGCCGGACAGCACGGGGATGTCGCTGAGGATGTGCGACAGCGGCTCGTCACCCTTGGCCTGGGTGGAGTTCTCGGTGCACTGCTGGTTCTGCGGGGAGGACAGGACGTTGATGTCCTGGACGGCGATCGGGACGGCGCCGCCGATGGAACCGGCGTTGAGCTTGGCCGGCAGGCCGATGCACGGCTTGTTCAGAGAGCCCTGGACGAGCGCGAACTGCGGGCTCATGTCGCCGTGGGTGGTGGAGTTTCCGAACGACTGGTGCGCGCCGTTGCCGGACAGCGAGGTGGTGCCACCGTCGTCGGCGATCGCGAGCGCCTGTCCGGCACCCGCCGCCGTCGCGCCGAGCACCGACGCGGCCACAGCAGCCGTAGCCAACAGCTTCTTCATTGTTCAGGCCTTTCGGATCGTGGCTCGCTGAGTGCCGAGCCGTGCTGATCAACTGGTCAGAAGCACGGAGGTTCCGCGAAGTCCACCGGACGGACTACGGGCAGATGAGCGAAGTCCCCGGCGTCGGCCGGTAGGCGCCCACGGGAATCTCGCTGGGCGCGACCTGGTCGGCGGCCGGCAGCGGCCGGTCCTCGCGCAGGCGCCCGAAGACCTTCGCCGCCCCCTCCTCGTCCCAGGCGAGCGTGGACCCGACGCCCGCGATGTCGGGGTTGAAACCGCGTACGGGAACGGTCGCGAACTCCATGCGGTCCGGGGGCAGGTCCCGCAGTCGCCCCGCGAGCGTGAGCAGCTCCGTCGGGGAGATCCCTCGTTCGGTCGCGCCGGTCCCGCGCAGGGTCTCCGCGAAGTCCCTCAGTCGGTCGGGGTCGTCGAGGAAGCCCTCGTTGAGCCGCTCCAGGGTGTTCACCACAAACTTCTGCTGCTTCTGGATGCGGCCGAAGTCCATCTGTCCGTCGGCCTTCCGCGACCGTACGTACTGGAGCGCCTCGCCGCCGCCGACCGGCCTGGTCCCGGGCGCCAGGTCGATTCCGGTGGCCGGGTCCTTGAGGGCCTTCTCCGTACAGATGGGGACCCCGCCGTCGACGCGGTCCACGGTGTCCATGAAGCGCCGGAAGTCGATCTCCAGGTACCGGTGGACGGGCAGCCCGGTCATGGACTCGACGGTCTCCACCGTGAAGGAGGAACCGCCCTCGGCCCAGGCACCGTTGATCTTCGCCTGGTGGGCGGCGTGCAGCTTCCCGGTGCGCCGGTCGCGGTGCTGGTCGGGGAAGGAGGTGAGCGAGTCGCGCGGCAGACTCACCACGTCGACCCGGTCGTTCTGGGCCGAGACGTGCACGAGCATCATCACGTCCGTGCAGTCGCACTCCTTCCCACCGAGCCGGAAACGTTCCTTCTCCTCCTCGGTGACGCTCTTGCGGCTGTCGATGCCGACCACGAGAAGGTTCAGCCCCCGTTCGGGGGCGGGGAGATCGGTGGGTGCGGCGGCGAGGGCGCCCGGAGCGAGGGCGGCGAGGGCGGCGAGCGCCGCCGGGACGAGCAGCGGACGTCGCGGTCGCCGTGGTCGCGGGAATTTCATGCCCGCACGGTAATTCGATCGTGCTCGCACACAGATACACGACGCGACATGAACAGGGCGAATCACTCTCCTGCGGCGCCTGTGGAATGATGCGGGAATCGCAGCGGAAGGAGCGAAGATGGCGCCGGATCCCGGGAAATGGGAACGGATGGCCTTCATTCCGAAGAGCCGATATGTGAGCGACCCGCCCCCGACCGACCGCACACCATTCCCTGTCTATTCCGCACTGGTCACCCAGTGGGTACAGGCGGGGCGGACGGTGCCGGGCATGCCGGACCGGGAGTGGGAACGTCTGATGGCGACCCCGATCTGGCCGAACTGGTAGCGACGGGAAGCGGGGACACGAAAGGGGCCGCCCCGGAGGGCGGCCCCTGACGTGTGAACGTCGTCGCGCGAAGTGCGGAACGTCAGTTGTTGCCGACGCCGTTGCCCGACAGGACCGGGATGTCGTCCAGGATGTGCGAGAGCGCCTCGTCACCCTTGGCCTGGGTGGAGTTCTCGGTGCACTGCTGGTTCTGCGGGGACGACAGGACGTTGATGTCCTGGACGGCGATCGGGACGGCGCCGAGGATCGAACCGGCGTTGACCTTGGCCGGCAGGCCGACGCAGGGCTTGTTCAGGGAGCCCTGGACGAGCGCGAACTGCGGGCTCATGTTGCCGTACGTGGCGGAGTTGCCGTACTCCTGGTGCGCGCCGTTGCCGGACAGCGACGTGGTGCCGCCGTCGTTGGCAATGGCGAGCGCCGGGGCGGCCATCGCTGCGGAGGCGCCGACGATGGAGACGGCGGCGGCCGCGGTGGCCATAACCTTCTTGATCACGGGAGTTCCCTTCTAGAACCGGCTCCGTGCAGGGAGCGCCCTGATCAACTGGCTTCGGACGCAGGGGTTCCGCTGTGTCACTCCCTTGGCGGAGCGCACTCGGCAGCGCGAAACGAGGACCCAGTCGAACGAGTGAAGCGCCGGAACCAAAGCCCTCGCGCGCAGTTGATCCCCTCGCATCAATCAGGTCGATTGGTGGGAACAGGAACGGAATCACCGTGATCAAGAAGATTATGGCGGCTGCGGCTGTTACGGCCTCTGTTGTCGGCGCTTCTGCCGCGATGGCCTCCCCGGCGCTCGCCATCGCCGACGACGGCGGCACCACCTCGCTGTCCGGCAACGGCGCGCACCAGTCGTTCGGAAACTCGAAGACCACCGGCGACTTGAGCCCGCAGTTCTCGGCCGTCCAGGGCTCGCTGAACAAGCTCTGCCTCGGTGCTCCGGTCAAGGCCAACCTCGGTTCGATCGGCGGCGCCGTCCCGATCGCCGTCCAGGACGTCAACGTCCTGTCCTCCCCGCAGAACCAGCAGTGCACGGAGAACTCCACCCAGGCCAAGGGTGACGAGCCGCTGTCGCACATCGTGGAGGACATCCCGATCCTCTCCGGGAACGGCGCCTACAACGGCTGATCCGTCTCGCGCACGCCAGGGCCGGAGGGAACGAACACGTTCCCTCCGGCCCTGTTGTGCGCGCAATGGAGTGAAAGAGCGAATGTCGTCGCTATTGCGGTTTCCTTTGTGAGGCATGTTCGTTGTGTTGCGTGAAAGTGTTCCGCCACCGAAAGGATGCAGACGAAAATGAACTGTAAGAAGGCTGCTGCCGTCGTCGCCGGAATCATCATGGCCATGGGTGCAGCGACCCCCGCCTTCGCCGACGCGGAGGCCGAGGGCCTCGCGTTCGGTTCGCCGGGTGTCCTCTCGGGCAACGTCGTCCAGATCCCGATCCACGCGCCGATCAACGTCTGCGGCAACAGCGTGAACGTCATCGGCCTGCTGAACCCGGCCGCGTTCAACACCTGCGTCAACGCCTGAGTCCCCAGCGGCCCGTAGGTGAGGGGGCCGGCCCCCGGAGAGCATCCGCTCCCCGGGGGCCGGCCCTCCGTCATGCCGACACCGGCGCCTTCCCGCCGGTACGCGGCCTGCTCACCGCCCCGCCCCGGGCACCCGCCCGCAGCCGCTGCCGCACCCCGCGCACCAGACGCCCCGCCGTGTACTCGGCGCCGAAGACGAACCGCATCGAGGGACCGTACGAAGGAGCGGTGAGCAGCCCGGCGAGGAAGAGGCCCGGCCAGGAGGACTCGAAGAGACCACCGACCTCCGGGGCGGCGCCCGCGCCGACCGTGCGCAGCGCGCCGCGCAGCTCCGGGGAGAGCACCCCCGCCCGGTCCAGGCTCGGAGTGAAGCCGGTGGCCGCGACGACGTGGTCGGTCTCCAGGACCGTCGTCCCGTCCGGCCCGGTCACGTCGAGCCGCAGCCGCTCGTCCCCGGTCACGGTCGCCGAGGTGATCCGCTGCCCGAGGCGGACGTCCCCGACCGCCGCGAACCGCTCGCGGAGCCACCAGGCCCCCGCCGGGCCGAGCGCCGAGTCGAAGATCCGCTCGCGGGTGGTGGCCGGCAGCCGCCGGAAGACCCCCGGGGTGTCCGCGTACAGCTTGTTCCGCCAGCCGCAGCCGAGCCCCGTGTGCGGGGCGCGGACGGTCGGCCACAGGCCCCGGTCGAGGGCCGGGGGCAGGGTGTTCCAGTTCAGCCGGTCCGCGCGGGCGAGGATCCGTACGGTCGCGGCGCCCTGTTCGACGAGGAGCGCGGCCGTCTCCAGGGCGGCCTGCCCGGCCCCGACGACGGTGACGTCCCGGCCGGCGAAGCGGTCGAGCTCGCCGTGGTGGCTGGAGTGGGTGACGTACCGCCGGGGCAGCCCCCGCAGTGGCCCGGGGATCTCCATGAACGGCAGGACGCCGACCGCGAGCACCACCGTCCTGGCCCGGAGCGCCTCGCCGTCCTCGGTGCGCAGCTCGAAACCGTCCGCGTCGGGCGCGACCGAGCCGATCAGGCGCGCGTCGAGCGTGGGCACGGCCTGCCGGGCGAACCAGTCTCCGTACGCGGCGAAGAAGTCGACCGGCAGCGGCACGCCGTGCGCGGCGCGCACCCCCCGCGTGGCGGCGTACGCGTCGAGCCCGTACGCCCCTTCCGGGTCGGAGAGATGAGAGGCCCAGGGCTCCGACTTCAGGAACATGCCCGAGGGCATGGCGTGCCAGGACTCCATCGAGCGGCCGAAGGTCCGCAGGTGCAGCCCGTGGGCGGCCGCGTGCGCGGCCACGGACAGACCGTACGGTCCGGCCCCGACGACCACCAGGTCGTACATCGACTTCGACATCGTGCCTTCCACCTTCATCGTGGGGTGAGCTGGTTGGAGGAGCTGCGGGCCGGCGGCGCCGCCGGAGGCACGGGAGCAGGGAGCGCGCGCCGGGACCCGAACAGTCCGCGGAGCGCGGTCAGGGCCTTGCACAGCAGGTGTCCGAGCCAGGCGCGGCCCATCGCGAGCGCGGGCGCCGGGTCGTCGGTCGCGTACCAGGCGTACTCGGTCCGCCGCGGCGCCTCCCCGTGCCCGACCCCGTCGGAGGACCGGCGGCGCGGGGAGGTGAGCAGCGACAGCGCCGCGTAGTTCTCGACGACGAGCCGGCGGCCGTACGCGGGGGAGTGCGGCGGTACGGGACGCCCGGTGAGGTCCAGGTGGAGCGCCCGGACCACGTCCAGGCCGTCCCGGTCGGCGAAGAGCCGGAACTGCGCGCCGGGCCGGGGGTTGAAGTCCAGCAGGTGGTACGCGCCCGTCGACCGGTCGAGCCGGAAGTCCAGGTCGCACACGCCCCGGTAGCCGAGCGCGCCGAACAGCTCGCGGGCCGTGCGCTCCACGGCCGGGTTCGCCGTCCAGCGCCCCATGGCGGTGAGCCCGGCCCCGTCCGGCCAGGACCGCTCCTTGCGGCCGGTCGCCCCCACCGTGCAGCCGCCCTCCGCGTCCACGTACCCGTGGAAGAACCAGTCCAGGTCACGCCCCGCCGGAAGCAGCTCCTGGAGCAGCAGTCGGCTGCCGGCCTCCGGGGTACGGGCGTACAGCTCCCGGATCTCGGCCAGGGACCGCACGAGCGCGGTGCTGCGCAGCCCGCTGCCGGCCGGAAGCAGCCAGGGGCGGCTCCACTTGGCGACCACCGGAAGCCCGAGCGACCAGGCCATGGAGGCGGCCTCGTCGGCGCCGGTGGGGAGTTCGGTACGGGGATGGGGCAGGCCGAGGGCCGCGCAGGTCTCGGCGAGCGCCGCCTTGTCCGCGACCCGCAGCAACTGCTCCTCGGTCTGCTCGGGGAGGAGGAAGCGCGGGGAGAGCTCGGCGCGGCGGCGGGCCAGGGCGAGGGCGCTGACGTCGTCCAGGGGGAGGACGAGGAGGGAAGTTGACGGACCGTCCGGTGCCGTCTCGGTGTCGCCTGCGATCTCGCCCTCGATCTCGTCCGCGAACCGGTGGAGGAGCGCGGCCAGCTCGGTCGAGGAGATCGTTCCCGGACTCGCGCGGGCCGACCGGAGATATCGGGAGCGGGTGACCGGACTGGTGCTCGATTCGATGACGGCATGGACCGGAATCCCCGCCCGTCCCAGCGAGCGCGCGGCTCCGAGAGTGCCGTGATGGAAGGGATTCCGGTCGAGCCGCACAAGGACGGTGGGAACGCTGGTGTCGAAACTCTGACGGCGCGGCACGGCATGCCCCTTCATCTCGGGTGCCCCAACTGGGCGATGAAATCCTCTAATGGACTACTGATCAGAGGGAAGTCGAGTTCACGGTCGGCTCATTAGGAATACTTTCGGAGTATCGGATTGACGGATCATCAAAACGCGGACGACGCGAAGGAGCGGCCATGGCGGCTACACATCGGCGAACGGCGAGAGTGTGGCTGGGGGTGTTCACCGCCGGTCTCCTCGCCTCGGGCTCAGTCGTGCTGTCGTCCCCCGCCCACGCCTCCGAATCCGTAACGACGAGGGACCCCGGACCGACTCTCTCCAGCGCCATGGGAGCCTTCCTCGAATCGGGCGCGCTCGGGGTCGCCCGCATCGGGCAGCTGGAGCAGTGGCTCGGCGGACGCGAACTCCGCGTCGGCCACACCTACCTCCCCGGCGACCTCTGGAAGAACATCGAGGGCCCGCCCGGCTTCCTCGACGCCTGGGCGGACTGGCGCAACGAGAAGACCGACCGCCTGTTCGTCCTCAACGTGCCCATGCTGGAACGCAACGAGGCCGGCGTCTCCGACGCCGAGGTCCGCCGCCAGCTCCAGCTCGGCGCCGCCGGGTACTACGACCACCACTTCACGGCCCTCGCCGAGCGGCTCGTCCGGCTGCAGGCCACCGACACCGTCATCGTCCTCGGCTGGGAGATGAACGGGACGACGTACACCCACCGCTGTGCGCCCGATCCGACCGCGTGGAAGAAGTACTGGAACCGGATCGTCACCGCGATGCGGTCCGTTCCCGGCCAGAAGTTCCGCTTCGACTTCAATCCGAGCCGTGGCACCGACGCCGTTCCGTGGACCGAGTGCTACCCGGGTGACGACGTCGTCGACATCATCGGGATGGATTCGTACGACCAGCCCCCGGGCTCGCGTTTCGACCAGCACGTCAGTGAGCCGTACGGGCTCCAGAAGCAGGTCGATTTCGCGGCCGAGCACGGAAAGCAGATCTCCTATCCCGAATGGGGGCTCTTCCGGAACGGCGACAACACCGAATACATGCGGCGCATGCTGGAGTGGATGAAGCTCCACAAGCCGCTGTATCACACGATCACGGATTACTGTCCGCACGGCGTCTGGCAGTGCGACGACAATCCGCGGTCGTCGCTGTTGTTCCGTCAGATGATGTACGGCACGGAGCCGGAGGTCCCGACACAGCCGACGGATCCCACGGACCCGACGTGGCCGACGGACCCGGTGGACCCGACGTGGCCGACAGACCCGGTGGACCCGACGTGGCCGACAGACGACACGGACCCGACGGACCCGACGGTTCCTGAGCCGAAGCCCGAGCCGAAGCCGGAACCGAAGCCGGAACCGAAGCCTGAGCCGAAGCCCGAGCCGAAGCCCGAGCCGAAGCCGGAACCGAAGCCTGAGCCGAAGCCCGAGCCGAAGCCTGAGCCGAAGCCCGAGCCGAAGCCGGAACCGAAGCCTGAGCCGAAGCCCGAGCCGAAGCCGGAACCCAAGCCTGAGCCCAAGCCGGAACCGAAGCCGGAACCGAAGCCGGAACCGAAGCCGGAACCGAAGCCTGAGCCGAAGCCCGAGCCCAAGCCGGAACCGAAGCCTGAGCCCAAGCCTGAGCCCAAGCCGGAACCGAAGCCTGAGCCCAAGCCCGAGCCCGAGCCCGAGCCCGAGCCGGAACCCAAGCCCGAACCGAAGCCCAACTGTTGGACCGTGAACCTCGGTTCATGGGTCGAGAGTTGGATCGGTGGGCCGGTCTGCGTCCCGAAGGACTCCTGGAAGGACGAGGTCGACCTCGACTGGAAGGACGAGCTGAAGGGTGTCTGGCCCTTCTGACCCTCCACCCGGTCCGTACCGGGCCCGGACGGCGGCGGCGGAGATCATCCGCCGCCGTCGCCCGGCGGGCGCCCCTGGAGCCGGCCGAGCGCACGGCCCACCCAGGCGCGCTCCCGCGCCTGCCGGGCCGCCCAGCGGCGCGCGTGGGCGGCGCCCGCGCGGAGCCAGAGCAGCGGGGCCGTACCCCGTCCGGTGAGCATGAGCCGCTGGTTGCCCACGGTCTCGGGTCGCCAGTGGTGCTTGTACGCCTCGGTGCCCCGCAGCATGCTCAGCGTGGCCCGGCCGCCGGTACTGGTCTCCCCGGCCCCGTGCCGGAGCAGCATCGTGGCGACGTCTACCTTGCGGGCGCGCAGGGCCGGGTCGGCGCCGTACAGATAGCCGCCGGCGAGCCGCGGGGACATCAGGGTCAGGTCGGCGGCCACCACGTCCCCGGCGAGCCGGAACTCGGTGACCATCGCGTCCCCGCGCTCCACCATCGGCCCCACGGCCCGGGTGAGGTGCTGGGCGAACCGTTCGCTGGTGTGCTCGGCGGTCACGCCCCGCCCCTGCCACTGAAGCTGATGGAGCCTCAGGAGACGGTCGAGGGCGGCGGGCACCTCGGACCCGGTGACCACGCGCGTGTCGATACCGAGGGCGTCCAGCTTGCGCAGCTTGGCGCGGACCCGCTGGGCCTTCCCGGCGGGGATGCGTGCGAGGAGCCCCTCCATGGGTACGGCGGGCAGCTCCAGGCACAGCGAGTCGGGCAGCCGTCGGCGTGGCCCCCGCCAGTGGACGAGGACCCGTTCGCTGGCCGCCCCCGGCCGTACCTCCCGCAGGTCGATCACCGCGCCCCGGGCGGTCCGGGCGAGCGCCCGGGCCAGGGCGGGGGCCGCCTGGGGGCAGTCGTCGTCGAGGAGCACGTCCGTGAAGTCGGTGATCGAGCCGCCGAGCTGGGTGAGGACGGGCAGCGGACCCCGGGCCCGCATCAGGGGCGCGGCGGCGACGAGTTCGCCGTCCTCACGCCGTACGAGCACCAACCGCAGCGCACCGGGCCTGCCGTACGAGAGCCACCAGGAGTACAGCCAGGCGTGGGACTGGAAGGGGGTGGCGGTGGAGCAGCACCCGTACAGCGCCGTCCACTCGGCCGCCAACCGCCCGAAGCTCTCCTCGTCACGGCAGATCTCGGTCCGCAGGGCCGACGGGCCGCCCGGCGCTCTCGGGCTCACACCGCCTCCGGCTGGTGTGCGGCCGCCGACGGAGCGGGCACCGCGGCGGAGGCGGACGGGGACGCCGGCGAGGTCCCGGATCCGGGCGCCGCCTGCCGGGAGTGCCGGGCCTCGCCGCGTGCGGCGGCGCGCTTCGGCCGGACCAGGAGCGCGAGGCCGCCGAGGAGCCCGCCCGCACAGCCGCCGACGAGCGCCGAGAGCGGCGCGGAGGGGGAGACGGGCGCGACCGGCTTGGTCGCGCGGGAGAACTGGACGACCTTGACGCCCGTGCTGCCGGCGACGTGCGTGCTGTTGAGGACGAGTGCGCGGGCCACCCCGTCGGCCATGGACACGGCCTTCGCGGGCTGTGCGGCCTTGGCGGTGATGGAGATCATCGGCGCGTCGGGGGAGGTCGCGGCCTGCACGCTCTTGCGCAGGGTGTCGGCGGTGACGCCCGCCCACACCTGGGCGTCGCCGGTCACCGCGATGTCCGTGGCGACCCGCCCGTACGCCTGGGCGAAGCCGAGCGCGGCGGCCGGGTCGGACTTCTCCGCCGGTACGACGATGACGTAGCTGGTCGCCGCGTACTGCGGGGTCTTGAGGGCCCCGTAACCGCCGCCGAGGACGGCTCCGGCGAGGACGGCGGCGGGCAGGACCGCCCAGCGGCCGGGCCTGCGGAGGCCGGCGGGGAGGAGGGCACGGCGTGGGGTGGAGTTCATGGGAGGTCTCTCTCACTTCGCGGGGGAGGGGGTGCCGTGGACGGCCTGGTCGTAGAGGGACATCAACTGCTGTGCGCTGTGCGCGATGTCGTAGCGGCGGGCGGCGGCCGGCAGGGGGAGCCGGGCGAGCCGGGCGTCGCGGATGCCGCGCAGCGCGGAGATCAGCTCGGGTACGGACTCGCCGATCCGGCGCGCGCCCGGTGCCGCCGCCGGTGCCAGGTCGTCGATGGCCGGGCAGGCCACGTACAGGACGGGCAGTCCGGCGGCGAGGGCCTCGACGACGGCGAGCCCGAAGGTCTCGTCGGGGGAGGTGGACACGAAGACGTCCATGGCGGCGAGCAGTTCGGGCAGCGAGGGACCGGGCGAGGCGGCGTTCGGCGGGTCCTCGCAGGCACCGGCGAGCAGCACCCGGTCGGCGGCCCCGCACTCGCGGGCCACCCGGAGGAGCTCCTCGCGCTGCTCGCCCTCGCCGACGAGGAGCAGCCGTGCCGCCGGGACCGAGGCCACCGCCCGGACGAGCCGGTCGAACCGCTTCCCGGGCGTGAGCCGCCCCACCCCGCCGACGACATAGGCGTCCTCGGGCAGCCCGAGGATCCCCCGGGCGAGGCGGCGGGCGCGGGCGTCGAAGGCGAAGCGGTCGGTCTCGATGCCGTTGGGGACGACCTGGATACGGTCGGCGGGCACCCCCCAGTCGGTGAGCCGGCGGGCCACGCTCGGCGACACGGCGACGGTGGAGGTGCCGAGCCGCTCGGACGCCAGGTAGAGCGCGCGCGTGCCCGCCGAGAGCGGCCTGCCCTCGATCTGGGTCTCGCCGAGGGAGTGTTCGGTGGCGATGACCCGCCGCACCCCGGCGAGCCGGGCCGCCGTCCTGCCGTACACGCAGGCCCGGTAGAGGTGGGTGTGGACGAGGTCGTAGCGGCCCTGCCGGACGATCCGGGCGAGGCGCGGCAGGGCGCCCAGGTCACGGTTCCCGGCCATGCCCAGGTGGGTGACGGGGGTTCCGTCGGCCTCGATGCCGGCGGCGACGGCGCCGGGGTTGGTGAGCGTGACCACCCCGCTCTGTACCGGCAGATGGCGGAGCAGGAGCCGCAGTTGCTGCTCGGCGCCGCCGATGCCCAGTCCGGTGATGACGTGCAGGACCTTCATGGCGCACCGACCACGGCGGGGCCGTACTGCGCGGGGATCAGATCGGCGGGGTGGCGGCGGCGCAGCGGGTGCAGGACGCGCTTGGCGGTGAGCCGCCACGACGTGTCGTCCTCGCCGACGTGGACGCGGGGCAGGGCGTACGTGCCGGTGTACGGGCCCGGGTCGATCGCGCAGCCGTAGCGGTAACCGGCCCTGCGCACGGCGTGGATCGCGCGCGGGTCCACCTGCCCGTACGGGTAGCAGAAGCCCTCGACGGTGGTGCCCGTCATCTCCTCCAGGAGCTCGCGGCTCTGCCGGGTCTCGGCGGCCAGCTCCGTGTCGTCGGTCCCGGTGAGCGAGACGTGCGTGAGACCGTGCGAACCGATCTCCATGCCGGCCTCGGCGATCCGCAGGATGCCGTCCTCGTCGAGGAGCGGCTTGCGCGGACCCGCCGCGTCCCAGGTGTTCTCGCCGCCGAGCCGCCCCGGCAGGACGTACACGGTCGCCGTGAAGCCGTGCCGGCGAAGGAGCGGAAGCGCCGAGTCGAGGAAGTCCGCGTAACCGTCGTCGAAGGTCAGGCCCACGAGCCCCTTGGCGCGCCCCGCGGCGGTGGCGGCGAGCAGCTCCCGGACCGACACCCCGCGCAGTCCCCGGTCGCTCAGCCAGTGCAGCTGCCGGGCGAAGCGCACGGGGGAGACGGTCACCCGGTACGGATCGTCAGCGGTGTCCGTGATCGAGTGGTACATCGCCACCCATGGGGGCGGCTTCATCCACAGGGGCGGCTTCGGCAGCAGACGGCTCAGCGCGGTGGCGGCGGGCATGGGGGGTCCTCCGGGAGGCGGAGCGGGGCAGGGGCGGAATCTCGGGCGCCTTGGCGGCGCAGGCGATGAAGAGCAGGAAGACGCCGATCACGACCAGGCCCGCCACGGCGACGGCGAGGGCGGCGGGGCCGACCGCGAGCGAGCAGAGCCAGGCGGCGCCGGTGGCCCACGCGCCCGCGGTGGCGAGCCGGAGCAGTCCCTCGCCGAGCCGGTCGACGTGGACCGGGACGGCCTGGCGGTGCGCGCCGCGCAGCAGCAGTACGGCGGTCAGGGTGATGCCGAGGGCGTTGGCGGCGGCGATGCCGACGGCGCCCCAGTAGTGGGCGCCGGGGAGTCCGGCGGCGGCGGTGGTGACGAGCCCGGCGGCCATGGCGGCGGCCGGGTACCAGAGCGGGCGCGCGGCGGAGAAGTAGCAGCGGACCAGGGCGCCCACCATCGTCTGGCCGAGGAGACCGAGGGCGTAGACCCGCATGACGGCGGCGGTGGAGACGGTGTCGGTACGGGTGAACTCGCCGCGCTCGAAGAGGAGCTCGACGATCCGGGGCGCGGCCGCGATCACCGTCGACGCGCCGACGAGGACGACGACGGCGGCGAGCAGCAGATCCCGCTCGACGCGCCGGCGGGCCGCCTCGGTGTCGCCCGCCGCGAGGGCGCGGGCGACGACCGGGAAGCTGACCGTGCACAGCATCAGGGAGAGGATCATCGGCATCTGCGCGACCTTCTGCGCGTAGTTCAGATGCGAGATGGCGCCGGCGGGCAGCGGCGAGGCCAGGAAGCGTTCGATCAGGGTCTGGGACTGGCGGGAGAGCGAGAACGCGACGACGGGCGCGATCAGACCGAGGACCAGGATGCGCCCCTCACCCGTGGAGGGGGGCGTGAGCGCCTCGGGCTCCCGCATCGGTACGGGGCGGGCGCGCAGCTCCCGGACGAGCGAGGGCGCCTGGACGAGGACCATCAGGACCCCGCCCACCGCGACCCCGGCGGCGGCCGAACGCACGCCCCACGGCTCGCGGAGCAGCAGGATGGTGCCGATGATTCCGGCGTTGTACGCCACGTAGATCGTGGCCGGCGGCAGGAAGGAGCCGTGCGCGCGGAGCGCGGCCGAGCAGTAGCCGACCAGGGCGAAGGTCAGGACGCAGGTCCCGGTCAGCCGCGTGCAGTCGATCGCGAGCCCGGGGTCGGGCAGCCCGGGCGCCAGGGCCGCGACGATCAGCGGGGCGGCGGCGACGAGGAAGGCGGCGACGACGCCGGCGGCGAGGGTGAGCCGGGGGAGCGTGCCGCGCACGAGGGCGCGCACCGGGTCGCCGAACAGGTGGCCGGAACGGCGGGCCAGGGCACGGGAGAAGGCGGGCACCAGGATCAGCGCCATGGCGTCCTCGATGAGGAGCGTCGAGGCGAACTCCGGCACCGTCCACGCCACCAGGAACGCGTCCGTCTCGGCCCCGGCCCCGAAGTACCCGGCCAGGATCTGGTCCCGTACGAGCCCGAGCACCGCCCCGACCGCGGTGAGCCCGGCGGTCACGAAGGCGGCCTTCGCGAGGAAGCCCCCGCCCTCGGGGGCGCCGGTACGGGCCGTGCGCCCGCGGGCGTGGGCGCGGCGGCCTGGGGCACGCGGGGCGGCGGTGCGGAAGGGGGCGGTGCGAGGGGCGGCGGTGACGGGGCCGGCGGTACGGAGGGCCGCGATACGGGGGACGGGAGGAGGCACGACTCCCGTTCCCGTCCCCGGCAGCACGACGGCCTCCGAGGGCCACGGGGTGTCCGTGGGGCCCGGAGGCGGGGTCGACCAGGGGTCGGTCAGCGGGGTGCCGCAGGGTGGGCCGCCCGTGGGGCGCGGTTCACCGGCCCGCGGGGTGTCCGTGGGCTCCGGTTCCCCGGCCCACGGGTCACGCACGCCGGACCTCCGCAAGCGCCCACCAGGCCGCGAGGCCCAGCACGACCGACATCAGGACCGTCGAGGGGCCGCCGATGTCCGCGTAGAAGAAGTCGATGAGCTGCCAGCCGAGCAGGCCCGTCGCGACCAGGGCGCAGTCCGCGCCGAGGCGGCGCCGCCGCAGCGCGCCGACGAGCAGCGCCACCCAGCTGCCCGCCAGGGCGAGGAGTCCGAACAGGCCCTGCTCGCTGAGGACCAGGAGGTACATGTTGTGCGGGGAGAGCAGCGGCTGCCGCTGGAAGGCGGCGCCGGCGCCCGCCGTGTCGCTGCCGGAGGACAGCGCGAGGGAGGCGTTCGAGTCGCGGTACTGCGGGAAGCCCTTGAGGCCGACGCCGGTGACCGGCTCCGCGGCCCACATCCGCCCGGCCGCCGCCCACATCGTGTACCGGTCCGTCACCGACTGGTCCGGCGCGGCCGCCACCTGCGTGATGCTGGCGACCCGCTCCTTCACCATCGCCGAACCGATGCCGAGCCCGCCGACCAGGACCACCCCGAGCGCGCCGGCGGCGAGCGCCACGCGTGCGGCCCGTCGGGGCCCCGAGAGCAGCAGCTGGATGCCGCAGGCGAGCACGGTCGCGATCCACGCGCCCCGGCTGAACGACAGGACGAGCGGCAGGAAGAGCAGTCCGGCGCAGACGAGCGCCGCCGTCCGCGTCCGCCCGGGGCCGCTGCCGAGCGCGATCCCCGTGACGATGACGAGCCCGTACGACACGACGGTCGCCATGCCCATCACATCGGTCGGCCCGAAGGTGCCGACGGCCCGGATGTCCTCACCCATGTACGAGGCGCCGGTGCCGGTCAGGTACTGGGCGACGCCCACCGCGCCCTGGAGCAGCGCGAGCCCGACCAGACCCCAGGCGACCACGGCGAAGTCCCGCCGGTCACGGATCATCAGGAGCACGGCCGCCGGGACGAGGACGAAGATCTGTACGTAGCGGGCGACGCCCGGCAGGCTCGCCGCCGGGTCGTTCGAGGTGATCGCCGCCAGACAGATGCCGAGCACCGGCAGTCCGAGGACGACGGCCGCCGTCCGGGTCAGCGGCCGGGCGCCGCCGCGCAGCACCCGGACGAGACAGATCAGGACGAGGAGCCCGGAGGCCGCGTCGGCGATCGTCCCCGTACCGCCGGTGCCGCCCTGCGCCCCGCCGCCGCCCGGCACGAGCAGGAGTGCGATCACGGCGAGGACCGGGGAGAGCGCCCCGGCCCGGCGCGCCCAGTCCCGTACGTCGTCCGGGGCAAGCGCCGGTACCGTCACGGCCGTGGCCATCCTCAGCTCCCTGTGGGTCGGACGAGCCCGGCCGCCGTACGCAGCAGGATGCAGACGTCCTGCCAGAGCGACCAGTGATCGATGTAGTGGTTGTCGAAGCGGCAGCGGTCCTCGATCGAGGTGTCGCCGCGCAGCCCGTGCACCTGCGCCAGACCGGTCAGCCCCACCGGCATCCGGTGCCGGGCCGCGTAACCGGCGTGGATCTTGCTGAACTGGGCGACGAAGTACGGGCGTTCGGGCCGCGGCCCGACCAGGCTCATATCGCCGCGCAACACGTTCCACAGCTGCGGGAGCTCGTCGAGCGAGGTCTTCCGCAGGAAGTTCCCGGCCGCGCTCATCCGCCGGTCGCCCGCCACGTTCCAGCGGGTCGCCGACTCGGTGTCGTCGGAGGGGCGGAGCGTACGGAACTTGAGCAGGGTGAAGTGGCGCCCGTGCTGGCCCACCCGCTCCTGCCGGAACAGGACCCCGGGACCGTCCGCGAGCCGTACGGCGAGCGCGCAGAGCAGCAGCACCGGCAGCGCGACCGCGAGCGCGGGCGCGGCGAGCGCGATGTCGAGGGCGCGCTTGGCGGGCAGACCGCGCCGCTCGCCCAGTGGGACGACGCGCTGCCAGGCGTACCCCCACATGTGCGCGCCCATCGGGCCGTCCTGGTGCCGTCCGCCGACCCGCCAGGTGGTGCAGCCGTAGTGCTGGAAGAGCGTCACGAGCCCCGGGTCGTCGTCGAGGAACACTGCGTCGCGCACGGTGTTCTGGATGACGGCCCGGTGGATCTCCTCGGTCGTGGTGAGCACCGGAAGCCCGGACTCCCCGGCCGACCGGGGCGCCCCGCCCTGCTCGGGCACACCGACGATGCCGACCGGCCGCACCCCGTACTCGGGGTGCTGGACGGCCGCCGAGGCGAACCGGCGCGCGGCCCCCGCCCCGCCGACGACCAGCGCCGACCGGGGGTGGGCCCGCGCGATCCGGCGCCGCCGGGTGATCAGCAGGGACCGGACCAGGCTCACGACACCGACATGCGCGGTGTACGCCGCGAGGAGCCGCAGCGGCCCGATCGCGGCAGGGGAGTACGCGGCCACCGTGGCCGCCGCCAGACACCAGGCGACGCCGGCGCGGGAGGCGAGCGCGGGCAGCTCGTCGAGGGCCCGGGTGTGCGGCGCCGGACGGTAGAGCCCCGCATGCCCGTCGAGGACGAGGACGAGCGCCACGATCGGCAGCAGCAGCCGGGCGTCGTGATGCGCCGTGCTCAGCAGCGTGGCGGCGGAGAACACGGCCAGGCAGTCGACCGCGACGAGCGGCAGCACGCCGGACCGCGGCCGCGCGGGGCGGTGCGGCAGGGTGAGCCGGTCGGTCGTGCCGCGGCGCGGCGCGAGGGAGGCGAGGCCGAAGGCCTGGCCCGCCGTGGGCCAGGGGCCCGGTGAGGGAGGGACGCTGGTGCTTTCGGTGGTCACTGCGCAATCGGCTCTCTCTGCTCGGTGCCCCGCACTCCGGCCAGTTCGCGGTAGACGTCCGCGACGGCCGCGCCGGTGCGCCGGACATCGAATCTGCTGAGTACGTGCTCGTGGGCCTCGCGGCCCAGGCGGTGCCGGAGCTCCTGCCTGCCGAGGAGGCGGCCGAGAGCGGTGGCGAGCGCGGCCGGGTCCTCGGGCGGGACCAGGCACAGGGGTTCATGGGCGGGCGGCAGGCTCTCGCGCGCCCCGTCGACATCGCTGACGACGACCGGCCGGCCGCTGGCCATGGCCTCCAGGGGCGCGAGCGCCATGCCCTCCCAGCGGGACGGCAGGACGACCACGTCGGCGGCGCGGTACCAGGGGACGGTGTCGTCGACGGCCCCGGTGAACCGCACCGAGGGACCGGCGGCGGCGCGCAGCCGGTCGCCGTCGGGGCCGTCACCGACCAGGACGAGACGGGCCGTCGGCACCTCCGCGAGGACGGCGGGCCAGGCGGCGAGCAGGACGTCCTGCCCCTTCTGGCGGCAGAGCCGGCCCACGCAGACGACGGTCGGCGCGGGGTTGCCGGGCGGGCCGTCGGTCGCGAACCGGGCGACGTCCACACCGTTGTGGACGACGGACCAGTCCGCCGCGACGCCGGCGTCCTCGCCGGTGCGCCGCTCGGCCTCGCTGACGCAGAGGATCCGGTCGGTCCAGCGGGCGCCGAACCGCTCCCACCGCCGGGCGAGCGCGGCGGTCGTCCCCTCGACCGCCGCGAAGGACCAGGCGTGCGGCTGATACACCGTCGGAATCCTTCCCCGCAGGGCGAGTCGGGCGCAGAGCCCGGCCTTCGCGCTGTGGGCGTGGACGAGTCCGGGTCGGACGGTACGGATCACCCCGGCCAGGTCCCGGGTCTCGCGGACGAGCCCGGGCCCGGGGTTCCGGCCGGCCCGCCAGTCATGGGTGTCGGCCCCCTCGGCGCGGACGGCGGTGGAGAGGACGGTGTCGGGTGGGCAGGCGACCGCGACCCGCAGGCCGGCGGCGAGCTGGGCGCGGACGAGGTCGATGACGACACGGGCGACCCCGCCGTCACCGGGCTGGACCGCGTGCAGGACGGTGACGGACCCGGGGTCCGTGTCTCGTGGAGGCAGCACGTCAGCGCCGGACGTCCGCCTGGAAGAAGAGCGCACCGAGCCAGACGGTGTCCTTCCGGCTCCCGAACCGGACGTGGACACGGTCGGCCCCTTCGCGCAGGGCACCCCGCAGATCGAACACGTCGGAGTCGTATCCCAGAGTGTTCGTACGATCGGGATGACGGACCATACGGCCGGTGCCGAATTCGGTGATGCTGGAGTTCATCACGTCGTCCGCGGAATTGGCGGAATCGGAGAGCCGGGTGCTCTTCGAGCGGCTCGTCCGCACCGCCAGGTAATCACCGGAAGTGCCGCGGTCACCGTCATAGGCGATCACGCCGAGACGGCCGTTCGTGGCCTTGCCGTAACGGTTTCCGTCGAGCGGTACGCGCAGCTCGCCGGAGTGCGGGCCGACCGTTTCGAATCCGTCCCAGACACGGATCCTGCGCAGCGGTTCCGACGCCTTCTCGTACGCGGCGACGAGCGTCCAGCCACCCCAGCCGCCGACCGCCGAACGGCCCATGGCGACGTTGACCTGAGCGACCGTCCACTGCCCCGCGCGGGAGGAGCGGACCAGCTTGGTGACATCGGCGGAGGCCTGGAAGGCGTCGGCGCCGTCGGCCGTGCGGTGGCCGATCAGGGTGTCCGCGAGCAGCGCCTTGTACGCGCCGCCGGGCTCGGCGATCAGCACCCGGCCGTTGTCCTTGGGCGGCTTCTGCTCGCCCACCCGCAGGTTGCCGCCCCAGTAGAGACGGGCCCAGCTGACCCGGGCGCCCGCGGGAACGGCGAGCTCGGCACGGCTGGAGTTGTACGTGTTGGGGTCGCTGTCCACGTCGACGTAGGCGATCGTGGCGTCGTCGTTGACCGACTCGGTGCCCTTCGCGCCCTTCGCCGAGGAGTTGGCGGCGCGCACGACCCCACCGTGCTGTACGGCCTGGTAGCGCGCGGCGAACGGGACGCGGCTCGCCTCCCGGGGCTGGGGTGCGACGGCGGAGGCGACCGGCAGCGCGGCGGACAGCGCCGCACACGACAGGGCGCACAACACGCTGCGACGCACAGCAAGAACCGCTGAATTCCGCATACAGGTTCTCCGCTTTGATGAGAGAAGGAAGGGAAGACCCGTGAAGGCCGGGAGAGGGGGTGTCGTCCGCACGAAATGGGTGAACGCGCGGCGGGCCCGGAAGCAACGTTCGGGAACGTTATAACCCCGGCGCGGGGCGATAGTAAGCATTAGATGCCTGGAAACGCTAACTCCCGTATCCACAGGGCAGGTTCCTCGTTGAGCGTGTTGCGCCATTCCTCGGCCACTCCCTCCAATGGCCCTCCTATGGCCCAAAGATCGGTTGAACGTCACCCGTTCGGGAGAGCAACCGATGAAAAGCCCGGGCGTTGTTGAGGGAGTCGGACCGAACAGTCCGCGCAGTCCACGTTGAATTTCGATCGAGGAGCACTTCCCCATGTCCCGTATCGCCAAGGCCGTTGTCCTGACCGTGGGTGCCGCTGCCGCGGTCGCCGGTGCCGCCGGTGCCGCCGCCGCCGACGCCGGCGCCGAGGCCGCGGCAGTGAAGTCCCCCGGTGTCGGCTCCGGCAACGTCGTCCAGGTCCCGGTGCACATCCCGGTCAACCTCTGCGGCAACACCGTCAGCGTCATCGGCGCGCTGAACCCGACCTTCGGCAACACCTGCGTCAACGCCTGATCCGGCACGCCTGATCGGTCCTTCCGAAGCCGGTGCGCCCACCCTGAGGGGGTGGGCGCACCGGCTTTTTCCTTGTCGTCATGGGGTCGGTACTCGTTCGGCGGCACCGTCGTGCGCCGTTCGTGCAACGGCGTACGCCCCTTCGAGGGGCATGTTCGAGGGGTGGATTCACTCGAACGGAGGCGTGGCGCTCAGTAGTTCTGCGGTTGCGGAGGGCTATACCCCCAGGCACGGTGAGAGAGCAGTTGTCCGACGCATAAGGAAAAGGAACACATATGCGTCCCCTGGCTACACGCCGCATCACCGCCCTGGCGATATCCGCCGTCATCACCCTCGGCACGGCGGGACCCGCCATCGCCGGCGAACACCATCCGTCCACCGCGGCCGACCGGGCCGCCCGCGCACCCCTCCCCGAGGCCGCCGCCCTGCTGACCCAGGCCCAGGCGCTCGGTGACCTCGGCTCGGTGACCACGCCCGTGACCGAACTCGTCACGGCTGCGCTCAAGGCCGACTCGGGTCAGCTCCCGGCGGCCGACGCCGAGGCCCTCAAGGCCAAGATCACGGCAGCCGTCGACGAGGCCAAGGCCACCGCGCCGGCCCCGCTGCCGGACACGCCCGTCACGCCGCCCTCGACCGACCTCCCGGTCACGCCTCCGGCGGCCGACCTCCCGGTCACGCCTCCGGCGGCCGACCTCCCGGTCACGCCTCCGGCGGCCGACCTCCCCGTCACGCCTCCGGCGGCCGACCTCCCGGTCACGCCTCCGGCGGCTGATCTCCCCGTCACGCCTCCGGCCGCGGAGACCCCCGTCGACCTTCCGGTGAAGCAGCCCGTGGAAGCCCCGGCCCTCCCCGTGAAGCCGCCCGTGAGCCTGCCCGTCGCGGCCGGCGCGAAGGCCGCGTGGGCCGGCAGGGCGGCCGCCCCGGCGGACGTCGTGACCGACGCCCTCGCCACGGTCGAGAAGGCGGTTGCCGCCCTGCTCGCCGCAGTCACCTCCGGCGACGCCGGCGGAGTCGTACCGCAGGTCACGGCGACCCTGACCTCGCTGGTCAACCTGGCTGTCGCCACGGTCCTCGGCAGCGGCCTGCCCGCTCCCGACCTGGCCGGACTGCCCGTGCTGCCGTCGCTCCCGGTCACCCCGCCCGAGCTGCCGGTGGACCCGCCGGAGCTGCCCGTCGACCCGCCCGAGCTGCCGGTCGACGCGCCGGTGAAGCCCCCGGTCGACGTGCCCGACCTGCCGGTCAAGCCCCCGCTGCCGGTCCGGTAGTCATCCGCAGGCCCTGTACCGGCCCGGCGTCCCGCCGGGCCGGTACAGGCGTGCGCGGCCGGGGTGCGGCCGGTGCGCGATCGGCAAATAGCACCGGTCCGCATCGATCGGGTGCAGTGTCGAGAAATCCTTCCTCCCGGAGTTTCCGCGCGGCACGCCGTTCGTTACAGAAGCAGAACAAAGTGCGGGATTCGGTCAAGAAGCCTGTGCAGTACGTGACTTGAAAGTACAGAGGAAGGAATCACCCCATGAAGCCCACCAAGGTCGCTGCGGTTGTCGCCGGTTCGCTGATGGCCCTTGGCGCTGCCGCGCCCGCCATGGCCACGGAGGCGCTGACCCCCACCAGCCTGAACGGTGGCCTCGAAGCGATCGCCGCCAATGGGCTGAAGTCGGATGTGCTGAGCAGCACCACGGACGGCTCCCCGGTCAAGACCGTCACGGACACCGCGACACAGCTGAACGAGACCACCAAGGGCGCCCCGCTCCTCGGTGGCCTGCCGGTCCCCGGCGGCCTGCCGGTCGGTGGCTGACACCCGTTTGACACTCGACTGACGCCTTATCAGCAACCCTGCCTTTCCGGGTACTTGCGGCGGCCTCCGGGTCGTCGTTCCCCACGGTCGGCTGATCGAATGATTTTCTGATCAGCTGCCGTGTGGCCCCCGTTCCACGGGGTTCGCCGACCCATACCCTCTGGCCAGTCCCACGCGAACGTCGGCGTGGATCAGGCCGGTCGGAGCGAGGGGGGATCCTCGCCGGTCTCTCCCTTTCTCCAGAGGAAGAGCGGTATGCGGTCCATCATCAGCAGGAAAGTACTCACCGCGGCGGCAGCGACCGGCATCCTGTCGCTGAGCGGCGGATTCGCCCTGGCCGCGAACGCCCACCCGGGTACGGGCGACGGTCCGGGCCCCGGCAACGCCGGCCATGTCCAGGCGCCGCTGCCGGCGGATGTCTGCGGAAAGACCATGGATCTCGGCGGCTTCGTCGCCGCGGCCGTCGGTGACCTCTGCGCCCAGGCGGAGGGGCCCGGCGGCTACGGCGACGAGCCGGGTGAACCCACGCACCCCGGCGAGCCGACCCATCCGGGTGAACCCACGACGCCGCCCACGCACCCGCCGACGCACCCGCCGACGCACCCGCCGTCCACGCCTCCCACGCACCCGCCGACGACGCCTCCCACGACGCCGCCGACCAACCCGGACGAGCCCGGTGACTGCGAGGAGCCGGCCCCCGGTGAGGAGCCGGAGCCCGGTTGCGAGGAGCCGACGCACCCGCCGACGACGCCTCCCACGACGCCGCCGACGCACCCGCCCACGCACCCGCCGACCACGCCTCCCACGTACCCGCCCACGACTCCTCCCACCAACCCGCACGAGCCGGGGGACTGTGAGGAGCCCGCGCCGGGTGAGGAGCCGGAGCCGGGCTGCGAGGAGCCGACACACCCGCCGACCACGCACCCGCCGACGACGCCTCCCACGACGCCGCCGACCAACCCGGACGAGCCCGGTGACTGCGAGGAGCCCGCTCCCGGTGAGGAGCCGGAGCCCGGTTGCGAGGAGCCCACCACCCCGCCCACGACTCCGCCCGGTCAGCCCGAACTCCCCGACACGGGCGCCGAGCCCGCGCTCATGGGAGCGGCCGCGATCAGCGCCGCGCTGATCATCGGCGGCACCGTCGTGTACCTCCGCGGTGGCCGGATCGCCCGCCGCCACTGACGTCGTACGCCGATCAGGTGTCAACCCGGGGCCCTCACCTTCACCGGTGAGGGCCCCGCCCGTTGCTGCACATGGGGGAGTTCCGGCGACGTTCCCCCGAAGGTCTCGTTGTCAGAACATGACTCTGCGCTCTCACGCCGGCATGGGACTCCTCATGACCGCATTCGCCTCCGCCGCCCTGGCCGCCCCGGCCTCGGCCGTCGAGGCGCCGGTGATCGTCCCCCTCCAGGGGCTCGAGCCGGTGCTCCCGATGGACGCCCCCACGGTGGCCACCGGCGTACCCGTCCCGATGCCCGGTGCGCCCACCGGCTTCCAGAAGGGCCTCGGCTCCCTGCCCGACGTCGCACTGCCCAGCGTGCCGCTCACCGGCACCCTCCCCGCGACGGTGGTGGACGCCCCGCTGCCCGAGGTCCTGAAGGACAGCGAGCCCGGCCGGGCCCTCTTCGCCACGCCGCACTCGGAGATGGCGGCGGCCACCCCGGGCGCCGTCCTCGGCAACCCGGTGCTCGCGCCGAAGGGCAACGGGCTCGCGGGGCTGCCGGAACTCGCGGAGCCCCGGGTCGGCCTGCTGCCCCCGATGGCGAGCGGCGCTCTGGACTCCCAGCTCGGTCTGGCGCCCGAGGCGCACTGACGCGGCGAGAGGCGGCGGGCGCAAGGGCGTTCCCCTGTGCTCGTTCTTCTGTGCGATCGAGGGCCCGGCGGGTGAAGACACGATTCTTCCCCGCCACCGGAAGGGCTCTCGTTCGTTGCAAAAGAGGCTCGTCGCATGGCCGCGGCCCGCGGATCGAGGCCGTCCCGCCGTATCCGGCGGCGGACGGTTTTCGGCCCGCGGGCCATTTTTTCGGTTTTCCTTCTTCTCTTTCGGCCCAATGGCCGTGACCCGGCCCGTCGCACGACGTTGAACGGGAATGACGGCCGTGATTCCTGCGGTCGCTTTCCACGTCCAAGGAGTTCTTGATGTCTCGCATCGCGAAGGCTGCCGCTGTTCTCGCCGGCACGGGTGCCGTTGCCCTCAGCGGAGCCGGCCTGGCCGTCGCCGACTCGGGCGCCGAGGCCGTCGCCGCCCACTCGCCCGGTGTCGCCTCCGGCAACGTCGTCCAGGTCCCGGTCCACGTCCCGGTCAACCTCTGCGGCAACACCGTCAGCGTCATCGGCCTGCTGAACCCGGCGTTCGGCAACACCTGCGTCAACGCCGACGGCCACGGCCACGGCCACGACAACGGTGACGGCGGCTACGGCGGCTGATCCCCCGTAACGACCGTGTCCCCCCGGCCCATCGGGTCGGGGGGACACGTGCGTACGGGGCCTCCGGCGGGGCCTCGGGCGTATCGGCGGCCGGCGGGTCAGGCGTACCGGTAGATCCGGCTGTGGTCGAACATCGACGTCGGGGTGACCCCCCAGGGCGCCATCGGCTCGTGCCGGGCGACGACCTTGCGGTACTGCGCGTCCCCGAGCGGCGGCGGCTCGGCGGGGAGGTACGCCGCCCCGGGGTTGCGCTGCTGCCAGCGGGACCAGACCAGGTCGACGAAGGAGTGGTGCAGCCAGAACACCGGGTCGTTCACGGAGCCGCCGCCGAGCATCAGACCGCCGACCCAGCGGTGCACCCGGTTGTGGATGCGGAACCGCTCGTTGCCCCGGCCCGGCGCCCAGCCTTCGAGGCGGTTCCGGAAGCCGGAGGAGCTCGTCGAGTTCCAGGGCGTCACGTCGTACACCCGTTCCGGCATCACCTCGTCCAGCTGGGCCTGGGTCGGGAGGGTGATCGGGTCGCGGGGGCGGCCGAAGTCCCTGGTCAGGAAGCGTTCCTCGGTCATCGACTGGGTGATCTTCCAGCGTCCGGAGGAGTGGGCGAAGGGGCCGGTCATCACCTGGAGGTCGGCGCGGCGCCCGTTGCCGCCCAGGAAGTCCTCGCCCCAGAGCGAGGAGGCCGGACTGTTGTCGCGCGTCCAGTCCCAGTACGGGACGGAGACCGTCGGGTCGATCCGGCGCAGCGCCGTCTCGAACTCCAGCAGGAACTTGCGGTGCCAGGGCAGGAAGCTCGGCGTCATGTGGGCGACCCGGAGCCGGCCCTCCCCGTCGGCCGTGTAGTGGTCGATATGGGTGCGGACGAACCGGTCGTACGTACCCGTGCGCTTGAGCTCCAGGACGGCGGCGACGAACTTCCGGCGCTCGGCTCCGGTCAGATGGCGCTGGTTCTTACGCGTGTACACCACGCGGACCCCCTCCCGTCGGGTCGGTGTGGACACCATGGGCGGCGGCGAGCGGGGAGAGCCGGGCGGTGCCCAGCTCGTCCACGGCCGCGCGGACGGCCGCCAGTGGCGTCGGGCAGGACTCGTAGTGGTCGATCGGGGTGACGTAACCCCCGTCGGCGCAGCGCATCAGATGCAGCGGCCGGCCGTCGACGAGGGCCAGCGGCTCGCCCTCGGGGCCGGAGAAGCCCAGGATGCGGCGGCCCCCGTACATCTCGTCGAAGGCGTGCGGGTCGCGTGCGGTGTCCGCGGGCGCTCCGGACGGCGGGCGGGTCGTGATGCGGCCGAGCGCGCCCCCTGTGAAAGCGGTGACGGCCAGAGCGAAGAGGGACCGCAGTGCGACGCGGCGCGGGACGATCATGAGTGATCTCCTCGGGGTCGGCTGGGGGTCCCCCCGCCGCAGGTAGGAGGAGCCCTCAGGGCACAACGATGAAAACCCGGGTTCGTTGCGCCGGAAATGCCAGCGGCGTGAATGTCGGCCGTTCGAGTGAAAACGGCGCGGGGAAAGGGTGGTTGGAGCATTAACATCCGATTCATGACCACTTCCAACGTCGTTTCCTCGGCGCGCAGCGCCTCTCCGCTGGGAACTCTCACGGTGATTCCGTGGTCCAGCGAGCCCTCCGCCGATTCGGCCGGTACGCCGTTCCTCATGGCGTATTCGCTCGGCGACGGCCGGGACGGGCCGGAGGCCGGTCAGCAGGCCATGCGGACGGCCCTGGAGGCCATGGGCCTCTCCGTCGGCGACCGGCTCTTCGATCTGGACAAGGACGCCGGGATCAACGCCTCGCTGCTCGTCGAGGGCGGCTCCGCCGTCCTCAGCCTGCCCTTCCTGAAGGTGCAGGCCCCGGTGCCCGACGAGTGGCAGGAGGCCGCCCGCGAGCGCGGCCAGGTCTATCTGATCTGCTCCGTGCGGCCCTGGCCCGAGGCGGTGCCCGGACAGCCGGTCGACGAGGCGCGGCTGCGGTCGTTCGTCTCCGACGAGGAGATGCTCAAGGACAGTGCCCACGTCCTGATGCCCGTCCGGCGCCTGCAGGGCTGAGCGGGAAGGGGCTCGCGTCATGGCGACGGTGAACGTACGGGGCGAGGTACCGGAGCAGCGGCAGGATCAGGAGGGGTCCGCGCGGCAGACCGCGGGGACGATCGGCGGGAGCCGGGCCTTCGCCTGGTTGCTGATGATCACCGGGGCGGCGGGCGTGCTGTCCGGCTGGGTGATCACGATCGACAAGTTCCACCTTCTGGAGGACCCCGGGTTCCAGCCCGGGTGCAGCCTCAACCCGGTCGTCTCCTGCGGCAACATCATGAAGAGCGAGCAGGCGGGGGTCTTCGGCTTCCCCAACCCGATGCTCGGGCTCGTCACGTACGCCGTCGTCGTCGCCCTCGGCGCCGGGCTCCTCGCCGGGGCCCGCTACCGGGGCTGGCTCTGGCTCGGCCTCAACGCCGGAATGCTCTTCGGCGTCGGCTTCTGCACCTGGCTGATGTACCAGTCGCTGTACGAGATCAACTCGCTCTGCCTGTGGTGCTGCCTGGCCTGGGTCGCCACCATCGTCATGTTCTGGTACGTCACCGCGCACAACGTCCGCCACGGGGTGATCCCCGCCCCGGCGGGAGTGCGGACCTTCCTCGGCGAGTTCACCTTCGCCCTGCCCGTCCTGCACATCGGGATCATCGGGATGCTGATCCTGACCCGGTGGTGGGACTTCTGGACCAGCTGACGTGAACCGTCTCCTTCCCGGGCCGCGGGCCGCACTCATCGTGCTGCTCGCGGCCGTTCTCGTGCTCCTCCTGACGTCCGACCGGATCGCGCCCGGCGACCGGCACACCGGGACCCGGGCCGCGCCCGAACGGGATCCGGCGCCGCTCCCCGGGGTGCCCTCAGGGTTCTTCACCGGCTCCGACGAGGCCGGGGTGCGCCGGATCGCCCAGGCGCAGGCCTGGCTCGGCGGCGGGTCGCTGACCGTCGGGCACACCTATCTGCCGGGCGACCGCTGGTCCAACATCGAGGGCCATCCGGCGCTCTTCGGGCCCTGGGCGCGCTGGAAGGAGGCACGGCCCGGGCGTCTCTTCGTGCTCAACGTGCCGATGATGGACCGCAGCGAGGCGGGGCTGCCGGACGCGGAGGTGCGGTCGGGGCTGCGGAGCGGCGCGGCGGGGGCCTTCGACGGGCACTTCCGGGTGCTGGGGGAGCGGCTCGTGGAGCACGGGCTCGGGGACGCGGTCCTGGTCCTGGGCTGGGAGATGAACGGCACCACGTACAGCCATCGCTGCGGACCGGACCCGGAGTCCTGGAAGACGTACTGGCGTCGGGTCGTCGGGGTGCTGCGGGGGGTGGCGGGGCAGCGGTTCCGTTTCGACTTCACCCCGAGCCGGGGGCGGGACGCCGTGGAGTGGCCGCGCTGCTACCCGGGGGACGACGTCGTCGACATCATCGGGATGGACGCGTACGACCAGCCGGCGGGGCTCGCGTTCGAGGACCAGGTGGCCGAGGAGTACGGGCTCGCGCACCACGTGCGGTTCGCGGCGGCGCACGGCAAGCCGGTCTCGTACCCGGAGTGGGGGCTCTTCCGCAACGGCGACAACCCGGCGTACGTACGGGGGATGCTGGACTGGTTCGCGGCCCACCGGCCCGTCTACCAGACGGTCACCGACTACTGCCCGCACGGTGTGTGGGGGTGCGCCGACAATCCGGAGTCGGCGCGGGTGGTCAGGAAGGCGCTCGGAGGGCCGGCCGGCCCGTGAGGGAGCCGGCGGGTCGGCCGCGCGGTGGTCCACGTCCCACCGCGCCCCGTTCCCGTGTCCGGTCAGGCGTGCTGGTAGGCCACCAGCGAGATGCCGACGTAGTGGACGATGAAGGCGGCCAGGGTCAGCGAGTGGAAGACCTCGTGGAAGCCGAACCAGCGCGGCGAGGGGTTCGGGCGCTTGATGCCGTAGATGACCCCGCCCGCGCTGTAGAGCAGGCCGCCGACGATGACGAGGACCAGGACGGCGATGCCGCCCGCGCGCATGAAGTCGGGCAGGAAGAAGACCGCGGCCCAGCCCATCGCGATGTAGCAGGGCGTGTACAGCCAGCGCGGGGCGCCGACCCAGAAGACCCGGAAGGCGATGCCGGCGGTGGCCGCCGCCCAGACCGCCCACATGAGCGGCCGGCCGGTGGAGTCGGGGAGCAGCAGCAGGGTGAGCGGGGTGTAGGTGCCCGCGATGATCAGGAAGATGTTGGCGTGGTCGAGGCGCCGGAGGATGGCCTCGCCGCGCGGGCCCCAGTTGCCGCGGTGGTACAGCGCGCTGATGCCGAAGAGCAGGCAGGCGGTGAGGACGTAGATCCCGCAGGCGATGCGGGCGCGCGGCGAGTCGGAGAGGGCGACCAGGACGAGGCCGGCGACGATCACGGCGGGGAACATGCCCGCGTGCAGCCATCCTCTGAGCCGGGGCTTCAGCGGGAGCGACGGGGGCTGCCCGATCGGATCCGGCTCGATCGGGGTCACGTCCGGCGTGGCTGCAGTCATGGAACGGAATCGTACCTACGGCCCCGTAGGTCGCGGATACGAGTGGCGATGCTCACGTGGGCGGACCCCTGGACATATGGGCGGATCCGTCGGATGATCAAATGAGTGCGGTCGGCACCGGATGAGCAGCTACGAAGCATCCGGGTCGCGGCCCCCACGGGGCACACACCAAAAAACCCCTCTACAAGGAGCAATCGTGGCGCGCGACAACGCGGCTCCCCAGACCCTTCCGACCCAGCACCAGGAGCTCGTCTCCTGGGTGAACGAGATCGCGGAGATCACCCAGCCGGACAACATCGTCTGGTGCGACGGTTCCGAGGCCGAGTACGAGCGCCTGTGCGAGGAGCTCGTCGCCAAGGGGACGTTCACGAAGCTCGACCAGGCCAAGCGCCCGAACTCGTACTACGCCGCCTCCGACCCGACCGACGTCGCGCGCGTCGAGGACCGGACCTTCATCTGCTCCGAGAAGGAGGAGGACGCGGGCCCGACCAACCACTGGAAGGCCCCGGCGGAGATGAAGGACCTCTTCGCCGGCGAGAAGGGCATCTTCCGCGGCTCGATGCGTGGCCGCACCATGTACGTCGTGCCCTTCTGCATGGGCCCCGTCGGCTCCCCGCTCTCCGCCATCGGCGTCGAGATCACCGACTCCGCGTACGTCGCCGTCTCCATGCGCACCATGACCCGCATGGGACAGGCCGTCCTCGACGAGCTCGGCACCGACGGCTTCTTCGTCAAGGCCGTCCACACCCTCGGCGCCCCCCTGGAGGAGGGCCAGGAGGACGTGCCGTGGCCCTGCAACTCCACCAAGTACATCTCGCACTTCCCCGAGAGCCGCGAGATCTGGTCGTACGGCTCGGGTTACGGCGGCAACGCCCTGCTCGGCAAGAAGTGCTACGCGCTCCGCATCGCCTCCGTCATGGCGCGCGACGAGGGCTGGCTCGCCGAGCACATGCTGATCCTCAAGCTCACCCCGCCGCAGGGCGAGTCCAAGTACGTCGCCGCCGCGTTCCCGTCCGCCTGCGGCAAGACGAACCTGGCCATGCTGGAGCCCACGATCTCCGGCTGGACCGTCGAGACCATCGGTGACGACATCGCCTGGATGCGCTTCGGCGAGGACGGTCGCCTGTACGCGATCAACCCCGAGGCCGGTTTCTTCGGCGTCGCGCCCGGCACCGGCGAGCACACCAACGCCAACGCCATGAAGACCATGTGGGGCAACTCCGTCTTCACCAACGTCGCCCTCACGGACGACGGCGACGTGTGGTGGGAGGGGATGACCGAGACGGCCCCCGCGCACCTCACGGACTGGAAGGGCAACGACTGGACGCCCGCGTCCGAGACGCCCGCCGCCCACCCCAACGCCCGCTTCACCGTGCCGGCCGGGCAGTGCCCGATCATCGCGCCGGAGTGGGAGGACCCGAAGGGCGTGCCGATCTCGGCGATCCTCTTCGGCGGCCGCCGCGCTTCCGCCGTCCCCCTGGTCACGGAGTCCTTCGACTGGAACCACGGTGTCTTCCTCGGCGCGAACGTCGCCTCCGAGAAGACCGCCGCCGCCGAGGGCAAGGTCGGCGAGCTGCGCCGCGACCCCTTCGCCATGCTGCCGTTCTGCGGCTACAACATGGGCGACTACATGGCCCACTGGGTCAAGGTCGGCGCCACCGCGGACGCGGCCAAGCTGCCGAAGATCTACTACGTGAACTGGTTCCGCAAGAACGAGGCCGGCAAGTTCGTCTGGCCCGGCTTCGGCGAGAACAGCCGCGTCCTCAAGTGGATCGTCGAGCGCCTGGAGGGCAAGGCCGAGGGCGTCGAGACCCCGATCGGCATCCTGCCGACCCCGGAGTCCCTCGACACCGAGGGCCTCGACCTGCCGGCCGAGGACCTGGAGTTCCTCCTCAAGGTCGACCGTGACGTGTGGCGCGAGGAAGCCGCCCTCGTCCCCGACCACCTGAACACCTTCGGCGACCACACGCCGAAGGAGCTGTGGGACCAGTACCGCGCGCTCGTCGAGCGCCTGGGCTGATCCCGCACCACCGACTCGTGGTGGGTTGCCCCGAACTACCGCCCTGACCAGTGGGGTCACGACGGCTCACCACGACGCAACCGGCCCCCGGCGCCCCCTCAGGCTCCGGGGGCCGGCGCATGTCCGCCGGCGTTCAGGTCAGAGGATCGGCTGGCCGGCCTCGACGGTGGCGATCGCCCGGCGGCAGGCGTCGCGGAAGCTCTCGAACTTGCCGCCCGACCTGTACCAGGTCTCCGCGCGGCCGTCGCGGGAGGACGGGTCGCCGAAGAGACTCTTGCGCAGCTCCGTGGTCAGCTCCAGCTGGGCGCCCTTGGCGAGCATCGTGCGGTTGCACGGGTTGGTGATGTGGCTGCCGTTGAACTCGCCGAGCGTGGCGGAGTAGCGGGGGTCGTAGGCGTCGACCGCCTGGAAGCCGGCGTTGTTGATCTCGGTCACCAGGGCCGAGCGGAACGCGGCGTTGAGGCCGCCGACGACGGCGACGCCGAGGTTTCCGGTCGGCGGGTAGGTGGCAGTGGGCAGGTTCAGCTGTTCGAACTTGCAGCCGTGCAGGGACAGTACGTTGAGGTGGCTCGCCACGGTCGACAGGGCGACGTGGTCGTCACAGTTCTTCGAGGTGACGTGCAGGGCGCTGTTGCCGGAGGAGAGTAGGCCCTCGAACATGAAGTAGTCGTGCACGGTCGGCAGGATCGGGTCGCCCGCGGGGTCGCCCTTGCCTTCGCCCGGGGCGCTGCCCGGGCTGTAACCGGCGATGCCCAGGCACAGCTCGCTCGTGCCTATCTCGATGCCGCCGCCGTGCAGCGCGAGGATCGCGGTGCGCGGGAAGCCGTACTTCTGGCTCATCTTGAGGTCGAACTGCTGGTGGCGGCGGTAACGGCGGCTGTACGAGGTGCCTTCGACCAGCTCCGGGTCCTGGTAGAGGGCGGTGTTCGAGGGGTACTCGAGCGGGTCCGGAAGCGTGTCGGCGGGGACCGGGGCGGCGGAGGCCGGCGCGGCGGAGGCGAGCTGGCCGAGGACCGGGGCTCCCGCCGTGGCTGCTGCGGCCAGCGCGGTCAGGATCGTGCGGCGCGAGGTGGAGTGCTCGAAAGGTGTCATGTGCGGACCGTAGTCGATCAGTTGCCGCGCCCTTCCACGTATTTCGTGTGGATGTGCTGACGGATGGCCTCCGCTTCCTGGAGGGCGGTGGCGATCGCCGTGGCCTCCTCGTGGAGCGCGGCCAGCTGCCGTTCCAGGTGACCCTCCGGCGCCTCGGCGCCCGAGGTGAACCGCGACCACCACCGCGTCCGTACGAAGGTGTCGACGGCCTCCGGGATGTCCTGGCGCACCGTGCGGGCCAGCACGTGCAGATGCTCCGGGTCGGTCACCCAGCCCGGTTCGAGCAGGGCCTCGACGAGGGTGTCGAGCGCGGTGAGACGTTCGCGCGCGGTGGCGGACAGCTCCACCTCCGCGAGGTATGCACGCAGGGTCGCGAAGTCGGCGCGCACCCCGTCGAGACGGTCCCCCTCCTCGGCGAACTCCGGCGTCGCGGGCCGCTCGGGCGGGGCGATGAGCGCCCCCGCCGCGTACAGCCCGCCGACCACCAGGGGCCAGAGGGGGCCCGCGGCCCCGGTGAGGGCGATGCCGACACCCGCGAGGCCGCAGAGGCTGCCGGTCAGGTTCTTGCGGGACTCCGCGTACCGCAGGAGAGGACTACTGGTAGCCACGGATCTCCTCGAAGGCGCCGTCCAGCGAACCCTGGTTGGCGTCGAAGAGCTTGCCGCCGGTCAGGCTCGCGATGTGGTCGAGCTCGCCGCGGTCGGAGTCCCCGAAGAGGATCGGGAAGACCGGGGTGCGCTTCTGCTCGGCGGGCAGGGAGTCGTAGAAGCTGTCGAACGCGGTGGCCGGGTCGCCGTCGGTGTTCTCGCCGTCCGTCATGAGGACGACCGAGGTGAACGTGTCGCCGGGCGACTTCCCGAGGAAGCGGTACGCCTCCTGGACGCTGGAGTAGATCGCGGTGCCGCCGAAGGCCGAGAGCTTCTGCGCGTCGCCCTTGATCGCGTCGAGCGCGGCCTGCGGCGAGGCCGGGTCGACCGTGTGCGTACGGACCTCGTTCTGCTTCACCGCCGAACCGAAGGGCATCAGGGTGACCTCCTCCCGGTCCCGGAAGTCACCGGTCAGCTCGACCAGCGCCGTCTTGAGCCGTTCGAGCCGCTCGCCGCTCATCGAACCGGAGGTGTCGAGCACGTACACCGTCCGGGAGGGCCTGCGCAGGGTGTTGTCGTACGCGTCGAGGAGCCCGTCCGCGACCTTCTGGCTGCCGGGGAAGGGCAGTTCGCGCCGCTGGTCCCGGGCGAGCGCCGGGGCGGGGTCGACCCCGGGGACGACGGGACGGCGCAGGGTCTTCTCCGTGATCTGCCGCTGGGCGTCCGGGGGTGCGCAGATACGTGGAGAGCCTGCCGGCCGCCGCCTTCGCCTCGGGGCGGGCGGAGGTGAGCAGGGTGAGCGGGTAGTCGGCCGTCACGACACCGTCGGACGGGCGGATCACCGTCAGCTCGCCGGGGGCGGACAGCAGGACCGACTCGTAGTTGACGAGCGCGTCGACGTCGGTGCGGCGGGCGTACGCGGTGGCGAGCCAGCCGGAGGAACCCGAGGTCAGCTTCTGTCCCGTGAAGAACTCCTTGAGCCGCGGGGTGGCCTTGGCGACGTCCTGCTCGATGAGTGCCGACTGGGCGCCGGAGAGACCGGAGGCGACCGAGACCAGCGCGGAGAAACCGGAGTTGGAGCGCATCGGGTCGGTCATGCCGTACGTCAGCTTCCCGTCGGCGACGGCCCGGTGCAGCTGCGACCAGGTGACCTTCGCCGGGTCCCAGCCGAGCCGGGAGACGGCCGCCGGCCGTACGCCGAGGGCGACCGGCGAGGCCATGATCGGCGTCTCGCCGGTGATCCTCCGGGCGGTGTCGGGGCGGAGTCGCAGATAGTCGTTGGAGGAGAGCCAGACCGCGTCGTACTCCTTGTCCGCCGAGCCGGACGCGATCTGCTCGACGGCGTCGAGGGTGCCGGCGTAGGTGGGCCGGACGGTGACGCCGGTCGACTTGCGTGCCTCTTCGAGGATCGGGGCCATGTCGGCCAGTTCGGAGGAGGCGAGGACCCGGAGGGTGCCGGCGGCGGCCTCCTGGCCCTGCTTGTCGGGCCGGCCGGTGGCTCCGCCGCCGCTGTCCCCGGACGCGCCGGAGCAGGCGGTGACGAGCAGGGCGAGGGCGAGCCCGGCGACGGCACGGGAGAGGGGCCGGGGGCGATGCGTGCGGGTCGTCATGCGAGGCCGCCACCCTCCAGCGCGCCGGTGCGGCGGCTGCGGGCCAAGTGGGCGCTCGCCTCCTGGAGTTCGGCGGTCAGCGACTCGACCGTCGCCGCCATCGACTCCGTCGCCTGCACCCTGTACGTGTCGATGGCGTCGAGCGTCCGGTAGATCTGCTGGAACGCCGTGCGGAGCGTCTCCGCTCCCACCGCCGGGTCCGCCGCGATCCGCTGGATCTCGCCGGCCTGGGTGGCGAGCATCTCGGCGTTGCCGCGGATCAGGTCCTCGGTCGTCGAGCGCAGCACGTTCACCTGCTCGGTGACCTTCCGCTGGTTCTCGAGCGCGGAGGCGAGCATCACCGCGATCCGCAGCGCCGACACCGTCGTCGTCGCCGCCCGGTCCACGCCCTTGATCAGTTCGTCGTTGTTCCGGCGGACCACGTCCATCGCCAGGTATCCCTGGGCGCAGACCGCGAGTTGGGTCAGCAGGTCCTGGTGCTTCTGCCGGACCGGGAAGAGGACGTCCGCGCGGAGCGCGTCCGCCTGGGCCGGGTCGGGCGTGGTGGCGATGCGCTCCTCCACGGCGGCGTCGAGCGCGGCGGTGAGCATCGCGTACTCCTGGAGCTTGCCCATGGTCTCCCAGAGCCGGGCCCGCTCGGTCTGCAACGCGGCGTTGTCGCGGCGCAGTTCGTCCTGGCCGCCGCGCAGGGAGCCGACGATCCGGTTCAGAGTGGCCTGCGAGGAGGCGTACGCGGCGACGTGGTCGCGGAGCTTGTTGCCGCCGGGGAGCTTCGAGAGCAGCCCCTTGATCCCCTTGCCGGGGGTGTCCCGGGGGTCCAGGTCCGTGATCGTGCGGCGGAGTTCGGCGAGGGACGAGCCGACCCGGGACCGGGCGTCGCCGCCGGCTGCGCCGGAGCCGCCGGAACCGAGCGAGCGGATCGTACGGTCGAGCATGCGGTTCGACTGCTGGGCGGCGGCACGCATCTCGCCCGCGCCGAGCCCCGCGATCTCGCCGATGCGGCCGGCGAACTCGGGGGAGCGCGGATCGAGCCCTTCGAGCGAGCCGACGTACTCGACGGCCCGGCGGGACACCTCCGTACGGGTGGCCTCGTCGATCGGTACCAGGCCGGAGGCCTGCTCGGCGCGGACCGGCGGAACGGGCTCGGGCGGGGTGAGGACCAGCGGCGTGTCGTGCTCCGGAGGTGTCAGGGCCATCGTTCTTCTCGGATCCTCGGGCGTGGTCATGCGGTGTCCCCCTGGTCGCGGGCCCGCAGGGCCATCTCGTGCAGCACCTTGCTGGTGGGCACGGGCGCCTGGCGGACTCCGGTCAGCGTCTGGTTGAGGTACTCGGTGTGGCTCTGGGTCGCGGTGGTGAACTCGCTCGCCGCACCCTGCGGCCGGAAGCCGTGGCGGACCGCGAGCTTGCGCAACTCGGGGTCGGTGGAGAGGAGTTCGCCGAGCGCCCGGCCGTTCTCGGTGAGCGGTACGAGAGTGTGGTCGCTGTTGACCGTGGTGTCCGGGTAGAGGACGACGAGGTCGCCCATCGGGCGGCCGGCCAGGAGCTGGGCGGCGACCTGGGACTCGTAGACGAGGACGAGCGGGTTGCCGACGCCGCTGATGAAGTCGCGGAAGGGGGCGTCCGAACCGGACTGCTGGGCACCCTGCACCTGGACGAGCTTGCGCAGGAGCGGGGCCGTGCGGGTGACGGCCGCCTTGTCGCCCGCGACCCGCCCGCCGTCGGCGACATAGCTCGCGGCGGCGAGGTAGAGGGCGCCCGAGTTGGAGGCGACCGGATCGGTGGAGGTGATGAAGAGGGTGCCGCTCAGCTCGGCGTGCCCGGCGGCGCCCTTGAGCTGCTGCCAGGTGCGGTCGGCGCGGGCCGCCGCGAGATAGGCGTCCATCTTCAGGGTGCCGCTGGTGCCGCGCGGGCCGAGGGTCGCCAGGCCGTTCCCGGAGAGGACCCGGGCGGCGGCGCTGTGCGCGACGACGACGAGCGGGGAGTAGAAGGGCCGCAGCGGGGCGGTCGTCGCCCTGGTCTTCTTCGCGGCCTTCGCGCGCAGCTCGTCGGCCGGCGCCTTGGAGGACGGGAAGGCGAAGTCGTAGCCTTCGAGAGGCAGTTCCTCCATGTCCCAGGACCCGGAGGTCTCGGTGCCCACGGTGAAGCCCTTCGCGGCGAGGGCCTTCACCACCTGAGGGTCGGTGAAGAACTCCGCCTTCTCCGACCCTATGACTCCTCGCACGGTCTTCGTTGCCGTGCCTGTGTCCTTGTCGCCGCCCGTCACGAGGACGGCGGCCACGCCGCCGAGGAGAAGGACGGCCAGGACGATTCCCAGGATGCGTCTCACATGGGCAGCGTGCTCACGGAAACCCACATTCCAGGGGGAGTCGGGTGTACGAGGGGTGAAGGAGCGATCCCGGTACCGAACCGGAGGGGGATGTACCGCCGCGGCCGTCCCTGAGAGGCTCGGGGGTTTGGGTGGCGCCCGGTCCGCGCGGTTCGTGACGCGCGGACCGGGGCCGTCAGGGGGTGCCGGCTGCGGTCAGGGTGGGTTCCCCGGCCAGCGCCGCGGTGTGCGCGTCCATGCGCTCTGCGGCGAGGATCGCGGCGGCCGTGTCGGCCCGGGAGGCGGCGACGACCAGGGCGCGGCCCGCGAGGGCGTGGGCCCTGCGGTGCAGGTCCTGCGCGGGTGAACCGCTCAGACCCGCGTGCCGCGCGGGCGGTGCGCCGCGCAGCCGCGCCACCTGCCGGGCGATCAGTTCGCCGGCCTCGGTGTCGCCGAGCTCGTCGGTGACGGCGAGCAGGGCGGCGAGGTGCCCGGCGAGCTGGATGTCCAGCTCCTCCTCGCGGGAGCGGTGCGGGTACGCGTCGTGGGCGTCGTCGGCCGTCCGGTGGACCGACTTGGTGCGGATCGGTTCGTACATGGGACGGCCTCCTGAGTGCTCTGGAGCCATCCTAGCTTAGATTCAGTCTAAAGTTGAGTGGAGTCCTGGGGTGGCTCGTCAGGGCTGGCTGTAGCCGTCCAGGAAGCGCCCGATCCGGGTCACCGCGTCCGCCAGGTCCGCCGCCGCCGGCAGCGTGACGATCCGGAAGTGATCGGGCTCGTGCCAGTTGAAGCCCGTCCCGTGCACCACCATGATCTTCTCGGCCCGCAGCAGGTCGAGGACCATCTGCCGGTCGTCCTTGATCTTGTAGACGTTCGGGTCGAGACGCGGGAACAGGTACAGCGCGCCCTTCGGCTTCACGCACGTCACACCCGGGATCTGGGTCAGCAGCTCGTACGCCGTGTCCCGCTGCTCCAGGAGCCGCCCGCCCGGCAGGACGAGGTCCTCGATCGACTGCCGGCCCTGGAGGGCGGCGGCCACCGCGTGCTGCGCCGGCATGTTCGCGCAGAGGCGCATGTTGGCGAGGATCGTGAGGCCCTCGATGTACGAGGACGCGTGGTGCTTCGGGCCGCAGACCGCGAGCCAGCCCGAGCGGAAACCGGCCACCCGGTAGTTCTTGCTCATCCCGTTGAAGGTGAGGACGAGGAGGTCGGGGGCGATCGCGGCCGTCGGGGTGTGCGTGGTGCCGTCGTAGAGGATCTTGTCGTAGATCTCGTCCGAGCAGACGACCAGGTTGTGGCGGCGGGCGATCTCCATGAGCGAGCGGAGCATCTCGTCGTCGTAGACGGCGCCCGTCGGATTGTTCGGGTTGATGATCACGATCGCCTTGGTGCGATCGGTGATCTTCCGCTCGATGTCCGCCAGGTCCGGCATCCAGTCCGCCTGCTCGTCGCAGCGGTAGTGCACGGCCGTACCACCCGCGAGCGAGACGGAAGCCGTCCACAGCGGGTAGTCCGGGGCCGGGACGAGGACCTCGTCGCCGTCGTCGAGCAGCGCCTGCATCGACATCTGGATCAGCTCCGAGACGCCGTTGCCGAGGTAGATGTCCTCGACGGAGAGCGGGATGCCCTTGGTCTCGTAGTGGCTCATCACCGCGCGGCGGGCCGACAGCAGCCCCTTCGCGTCGCCGTAGCCGTGCGCCTCGGAGAGGTTGCGCAGCACGTCCTCGAGGATGGCGGGCGGGCACTCGAAGCCGAAGGCGGCCGGGTTGCCCGTGTTGAGCTTGAGGATGCGATGACCCGCAGCCTCAAGCCGCATCGCCTCTTCGAGCACCGGACCCCGGATTTCGTAACAGACGTTGGCGAGCTTCGTGGACTGGATCACCTGCATGCCGAGAGCTTACGGCCGGGTCGGCCGGGACGCCTCGTGTTTTGGGACACGTCGGACAGTGCGGGCGAAGGCAGGACGGCCCGTCGACGGCCGGAGGACGGCCGAAAGAGGGGTCCTCCGTCCGGCGGGATAGGTTGGCCCGTCATGAGGGCTTTCAGTGATTCCGGATGCCGGTGGCTCGGCGCGGCCGGGTCGCTCGCCGTCGCCGTGGGCGGCTGGGCCGCCGGGACGCTGCCGGTACGCGGCGGCTGGGGGCTGTGGGAGCCGCGCGGCTCCGCGCTCACCCTCGCCGGCGCGCTCCTCGCGTACCTCGGTCTGACACTGCTCGTCGCCGCCTGGTGGCGGTACGGCGTCCTCCTCGCCCGGGGCGTACGGGACGGGGTGCTCGCCACCCTCGCCTGCTGGACCGCGCCGCTGCTCCTCGCCCCGCCGCTGTACAGCGCGGACGTCTACAGCTACATCGCGCAGGGCGCCATGGTCCTCGAAGGGCACGACGTGTACGGCGGCGGGCCCTCCGTCCTCGGACCGGGCGACCTCGGGTCGGACGCGGCCGCGAGCGTCGGAGGGCACTGGACCGACACCCCCGCGCCGTACGGGCCCGTCTTCCTGGTCCTCGCGCAGCTGGTGGTGAAGCTGACCGGGGGCGAGATCGTTCCCGCCGTGCTCGGGATGCGGCTGCTCGCGGTCGGCGCGCTCGCGTTGATCGTCTGGGCCGTACGGGGGCTGGGGGGCGGGCGCGGAGGTCCTGACGGGGCCCTGTGGCTGGCCGCCCTCAACCCGCTGCTGCTCATCCATGTCGTCGGCGGCATGCACAACGACGGCCTGATGATCGGGCTCATGCTGGCGGGCGTGCTGCTCGCGGTGCGGGGGCGGTGGGTCCTCGGGTGCGTCCTCGTCGGTCTCGCGATGATGGTCAAGTCGCCGGCGGCGGTCGCGCTGCTCTTCATCGGGGTGATGGTCGCCCGGCGGGACGGTCGTGGCGTGCGGGGCCTGGTGAAGGGGCTCGTCCTGCCGGGGCTCGTCGCCGGGGCGGTGGCCGCGGGGGCGACGGTGCTGGCCGGAACCGGGTTCGGGTGGGTGCGGACGCAGAGCGTCGCCGGGACGATCCACACGGCACTGTCCGTGAGCAGTGATCTCGGGCTTGGGCTGGGGCTGCTGTTCGGGGACGATCCCGATCCCGTGAAGGCGGTCGTGCAGAAGCTCGGGCTGCTCGTCGCCGTCGGGATCATCGTGGTTCTGGCGTGGCGCGCCTGGCGGGGGGCTCTTGATCCGGTGCTCGGGCTGGGGCTCTCGCTCGTCGCCCTTGTCGCGCTGTCGCCGATGGTGCAGCCCTGGTACCTGCTGTGGGGGACGGTCGTCGTCGCGGCCGTTGCCTGGCGGGGGCGGGTGGGGCAGGTGCTGGCGGTGTTCTCGGCGGCGCTTGTCTATGAGACGGCGTTGTCCGGGCGGACGCCTTGGTACGGGTTCGTGGTGGCGGGGGTTGTCCTGGGGCTGGGGCTCTGGTGGCTGCGGCGGGATCCTTGGGGCGAAGGTGAGGCGCCGCCCCTTCGCCCGCTAGCGCGTGCGGCGGATTGATCTGCCCGCCAGGGCGGTCGTGCGTCTGCCGTCCTCCATGACGAACTCGCCGTTGATCAGGACGTGCGGGATCCCCGTCGGGAGGGTGCGAGGGGAGTCGTACGTCGCTCCCGCTCCGACCGTTTCCGGGTCGAACAGCACCAGGTCCGCCCGGTAGCCCTCGCGGATCCGACCCCGGTCGGTCAGACCGAGGCGGGCTGCCGGGCGGGAGGTCAGGTGGGCCACGCAGTCCTCCAGGGTGAGGACGCCCAGTTCTCGTACGTACCGGCCCAGGTACCGGGGAAACGTGCCGTACGCGCGCGGGTGCGGCTTCAGGCCCTGCAGGATGCCGTCCGAACCGCCGGTGTGCACCCGGTGGCGCATGATCGTGCGGACGTTCTCCTCGTGGCCCACGTGCTGCAGGATCGTCGTGCCCAGACGGTCTTCGAGCAGGAGGCGGCGGGCCGTCGGCCAGCCGTCCACACGGCGGCCCACGAACTCCGCGAGCGCCGGCTCCGACACCCCCGAGATCTCGATCGTGTCCCAGTCCACCGGCACCCCGTGGCAGCCGTCCGAGCCGAGGACTTCGAGGTGGTGGCGGATGCGTTCCGCCGTCGCGTCGTCCCGCAGGCGCGTAAGCACCGCCTCGGGCCCGCCTTCGCTCGCCCAGCTCGGCAGGACGGCGACCAGGGTCGTACAGCCGGGCGTGTACGGGTACGTGTCGAGGCTGATGTCCGCGCCCGCGTCCAGGGCCTCGTCGAGGAGGGCGAGGAGTTCGGGGGCCCTGCCCTTGTTCACGTCGAAGTTCATGGTGGCGTGGGCGAGGTGGAGGGCGCAGCCCGCCTCCCGGGTGAGCCGCACCATCTCCTCGTACGCCTCCAGGGCTCCGGCCCCGTACGAGCGGTGGTGCGGGCAGTAGTAGCCGCCGTACCTCGCCACGACCCTGCAGAGTTCCGTGAGCTCGGCGTCCTTCGCGTACATCCCCGGGGTGTAGGTGAGGCCGGAGGACATGCCGACCGCACCCTGTTCCATGCCCTCCGCGACCAGCTGCCGCATCCGGTCCAGTTCGGATCCCGTCGCCGGGCGGTCGTCCCAGCCGACCGCGTACATCCGCACCGTGCCCTGGGGGATCAGATACGCGGCGTTGACGGCGATGCCCCGGTCCAGGCGGTCCAGGTACTCGCCGACCGTCCGCCAGTCGAAGTCGATGTCGTCGCCGTACCCGTTCCAGCCGGTGATCGCCTTCCGTACCTCCGCCAGCGTGCGGTCGTCGACCGGCGCGTACGACAGACCGTCCTGGCCGAGGACCTCCAGCGTCACGCCCTGCGCGGCCTTCGCGCTGTGGTCCGGGTCGCGGAGCAGCGCCAGGTCGCTGTGGGCGTGCATGTCGATGAAGCCGGGGGAGAGGGCGAGGCCCTCGGCGTCCACGACGCGGCGGGCGGTGGGGCGCTGACAGCCGGCCGCCGCCCCCTCCTGCACGATCGCGGCGATCCGGCCGCCGTCGATCGCCACGTCGGCGCGGTAGGAGGGGCCGCCCGTGCCGTCGACGACCTCCGCGTCGCGGAAGACGAGGTCCATGCCGACTCCTTCTAGAAGAACGTGCGGATGTAGTCGACCACCGTGCCGTCCGCCTCGACCAGCGGGATCAGCTGCCACTTGTCGAAGGACGTGCACGGGTGGGACAGGCCCATGCCGAGCCAGTCGCCGACCTCCAGGTCGGCGCCCGCCTCCGTCCGTACCCAGGCGTGCTGGTCGGAGAGGCCGGTGACGGTCATGCCCGCGGCGGGACGGATCTCGCCGGTGCGGCCGTCGCGGACGACCTGCGCCTCGGGGAGGTGCAGGTCGTGGGCGGCGTCGCGCTTGCCCGCGTTGGTGAAGGCCTGCTCGGGGGTGGGGCGGGAGACGACCTGCGACCAGAGACGGAAGGCGGGCTGGAGCGAGCCCTCCTCGGGGACGCGGTTGAAGGGGGTCTTCTCGCGGTACTGCCCGTCGTCGTGCGAGACGTACGCGCCGGAGCGCAGCAGCTTCAGGACGGGGAGGGAGAGTCCGGAGATCTCCGCGAAGACGTCCGCGACCGCGTCGAACCACTCGCTCCCGCCCGCGCTCACCACGATCTCGCCGATGGCGGGGTCGAAGCGGCCGGCCTTGTCGAAGTCGGCCGCGAGCCCGACCAGCCGGTGCAGCCACTCCCTGACCCGCTCGCCGTCCGCCTGGGGCATGGTGCCCTCGTACCCGGCGACGCCGACGAGCCGCAGGGTGGGGGCGGCCGCGACCGCATCGGCGACGGCCGCGCACTCCGCCTCGGTCCGTACGCCCGTCCGCCCGGTCGCGCCGGCGGCCAGCTCGACGACGACGTCCACGGGGCGGGCGGCGCCGGCAGCGCGCAGGGCCTCGTCCATCAGCTCGACGCCGCGCACGGAGTCGACGTAGCAGATCAGGCGGAAGTCCGGGTCGGCGTCGAGTTCGGCGGCCAGCCAGCGCAGGGCGACGGCGTCGACGAGTTCGTTGGCGAGGAAGATCCGGGCGACGCCGTGGGCCCGGTAGACGCGGGCCTGGTGGGGCATGGCGGCGGTGATGCCCCAGGCGCCGTGCTCCAGCTGCCGGTCGAAGAGCTGGGGGGCCATGGACGTCTTGCCGTGCGGGGCGAAGGCGAGGCCGTGGCGCTCGGCGTACGTCTCCAGGAGGCGCAGGTTGTGCTCGACGGACTCGGCGGAGAGCGCGAGGACGGGGGTGGTGAAGCCGCCGGTGAAGAGGTTGCGCCGCTGGGCGGCGAGCTCGCCGACGGTCAGGCCCTCGGCGTCCGGGGGCAGGGCCTTGAAGCGGTGGTCGACGCGCTCGTTCGCCAGGTCGGGCATGAGGCCTCCTCATCGGGGGGGTACGAAGGCGTGTTGCAGTATGCGCAACACTCATTGCGCATATTGCTCATGGCTGTCTAACATCCGGGCCAAGGCCGGGTCAATGGACCCGTAGGAGCCACAGGGAGCCCGAGAGTGAGCGGACACGCGCCCGCGGACCCGAACCGGGATGTGACCCCGGGCCGGGGAGTGGCTCCGGACCAGCGCCAGGGTGTGGCCCCGGACCAGCGCGTGGGTGTGGCCCCGGGCCGGCGCCAGGGTGTGGCCCCGGGCCAGGGCGTGTCCCCGGGCCGGCGGCAGGGCATGGCCCCGGACGTCGTCTGTCTCGGTGAGTCCATGGTCACCTTCCTTCCCGCCCGACCGGGCCGCCTCGCCGACGTCCCCGCCTTCACCCGCGCGATCGGCGGCGCCGAGTCCAATGTCGCCTGCGCCCTCGCCGCCGCCGGGCACCGCGCCCGCTGGGTCGGCCGCGTCGGCCGCGACGGCTTCGGCGACCACCTCGTCGAGACCATCGGCGGCTACGGGGTCGACGTCGGCTCCGTCGGCCGCGACCCGCACCGGCCGACCGGCGTCTACTTCCGCACCGCCGCCGACCGGGCGACCGACGCCCACGAGGTCGCCTACTACCGGGGCGGATCGGCCGCCTCCGCGATGTCGCCGGCGACCGTGCCGTACGACAGCGTCGCCGACGGCCGGATCCTGCACCTCTCCGGCATCACCGCCGCGCTGTCCGCCGACTGCCTGGCGCTGATGCGGGCGCTCACGGCCCCCCGACCCGGCCGTCCGCTCGTCTCGTTCGACGTCAACCACCGGTCGTCCCTGTGGCGCGACGACTCGGCCCCCGACGTGCTCCTCGAACTCGCGCGCCGGGCCGACGTCGTGTTCGTGGGCGCGGACGAGGCGGCGGCGCTGTGGGGCTCCGCTGACCCGGCTGCGATCCGTGCGGTGCTGGCGGAGCCGGCGGTGCTGGTGGTGAAGCGGGGTGGGGAGGGAGCGGTGGCGTTCGAGCGCTGCGCGGTGGGAAGGGCCCCGCGCAGCGGTCCCACCCCCGACACCGTCACCCCCGGCCCCGCCCCCCGCGTCACCATCGTCGCCTCCGTCGGCGCCGGGGACGCCTTCGCCGCCGGGTTCCTCTCCGCCACCCTGCGCGGACTCGACGTACGGGCCCGGCTCCGGCACGGCCACCTCATGGCCGCCGCCGCCCTCACCGTCCCCGGCGACCTGGCCCCGCCCCCTCGCCGCGCCCACGCCGACCGGCTGGCCGCGCTCGACGACGCGGCCTGGGGCACACTTCACCTCGGCCCCGGCTGGACCGGGGACGACCAGGAGGTACGTACGCCATGAGCCAGACCGTCGACCGGGCGCTCAGCATCCTGCCGCTGCTCGCCCAGGGCCCCGCCGACCTCGGGCAGGTCGCCGAGCGGCTCGGAGTCCACAAGTCCACGGCCCTGCGGCTGTTGCGCACCCTCCACGAGCACGGCCTCGTCCACCGGCAGCAGGACCAGCGCTACCGGCTCGGCGCCCGGCTGTTCGCGCTCGCGCAGGAGGCCGTCGAGAACCTCGACATCCGCGAGATCGCCCACCCGTACCTGACGGCCCTCAACGAGCGGATCGGGCACACGATCCACCTCGCCGTGTACGAGGAGGGCGAGGTCGTCTACATCGACAAGGTCGAGAGCCGCTACCCGGTCCGGATGTACTCGCGCATCGGCAAGCCGGTCGCGATCACGGTCGCGGCCGTCGCCAAGCTGCTCCTCGCCGACCTGCCCGAGCCCGAGCGGCGTGCCGTCGCAGCCAAGCTCGACTACCCCCCGTACACGCCCCGTTCGACGCCGAACGCGGCCGCCTTCCTCAAGGAGCTGGCGACCGTACGCGAACAGGGCTGGGCCACCGACCTCGGTGGCCACGAGGAGTCCATCAACTGCGTCGGCGCCCCCATCCGCGGAGCCGACGGGCGCGTCGTCGCCGCCATGTCGGTCTCGGCGCCCAACGTGGTCGTCACGGCCGAGGAACTCCTCTCGCTCCTCTCGCAGGTGCGCCGCACCGCGGACGACATCAGCCGGGAGTACTCCGGCACCGCCCCGACCAAGTCCAAGGAAACCGAATGACCGAGAAGACCGCGCTCACCCCCGCCACCCACACCGCCCCGCCGGCGAAGTTCTCGCACGGTGTGAAGAAGGGCAACATCCTCCAGGTCGCGGGCCAGGTCGGCTTCCTGCCCGCCGTCGAGGGCCAGGCCCCGACGGTCGCCGGTCCGACCCTGCGCGAGCAGACCCTCCAGACCTTCGCCAACGTCAAGGCGATCCTGGAGGAGGGCGGCGCGAGCTGGGACGACGTGATGATGATGCGCGTCTACCTCACGGACGTGGACCACTTCGCCGAGATGAACGCGATCTACAACCAGTACTTCCAGGAGGAAGGCCTCCAGGCCCCGGCCTCCGCCCGCACGACCGTCTACGTCGGCCTCCCGGCCGGCCTCCTCATCGAGATCGACGCCCTCGCCGTCCTCGGCTGAGCGCTCGACGCGAAAGGGCGCCCCGGCCGGACATCCGGCCGGGGCGCCCCTTCACCCATGAACCGTCAGGCCGTGCAGTACTGGGCCTGCTTGCCGATCGAGCGGTACATGCAGTCCGCGTTCTCCAGGAGTTGGAGGACGGCGTCGCGGTTGCGGCTCGTCTCGCGTTCGATGACCTCGTCGGGCGGGTAGAAACCGCCGCCGGAGGACGAGGACGGGTACATCTCGAACGTGTACGCGAAGATCTTCTGTGCGCCCCACAGGTAGTCGTCGATCGAGCCGTCCGTGATGTAGAGGTCGCTGGACTGCTCGGCCGTGTAGCCGTTGCTGGCCGCCATCTTGCCGCCGACCGCCGCGAAGGCGTTCCTGTCGTCCAGGGTCATGCCGGGGGCGGTGTTGGCCGTCGTCCAGCCGAAGGGCCAGAGGACCAGTTCGCTGTACGTGTGGAAGTCGATCGCCGCGGTGATCTGCTGCTTGCCGCCGACCACCCGGGAGCGGACGAAGTCGGCGACGACCTTGACCTCGGGGGCGGACTCGGGGGCCGCGCCGCGGTACGTCTCGGAGCTCTTGGAGCTCGAAGAGCCGCCACAGCAGCCCCACTTGTAGTCCCAGTTCCGGTTCATGTCCGTACCGATGTACGAGGATCCGGAGTTGGGCTGCCGGTTCTTGCGCCAGCTGCGGTAGGAGCCGCTCGCGATGTCGTACTCGCCGCCGTCCGGGTTGAGGTCCGGCACGATCCAGATCTCGCGGCCGTTCACGGCGTTGGTGATCCTGGAGTCGCTGCCGTAGCCCGCGCCGAGTTCGCGGAGCAGGTACAGCGCCATCTCGACGGTGAGGTGCTCCCGGGCGTGCTGGTGGTGGGTGAAGAGGACCTCGGGCTCGGCCTCGTCCGTGGCGACGTTGTCGCTGATCTTGATGGCGATGATGTCCCGGCCCTGGTACGTCTTCCCGATCACCTGCTTGCGCATGATCGACGGGTAGGCGGCGAGGCGCTGGTCGATCTCCGTGTTCATCTCCGCGTAGTTGTGGTACTTCGCGTCGGCGGAGGGGAAGTCGAGCGGACCGGCGGCCTTGCCGCCTTCGGCCGAGCGGTTCGGCGGACCCGGGAGGGCGATCGGCCGGTAGCCGAGCGCCTTGAGGTTCCTGAGCTGTTCGGTGTTGGCGCTGACCACGACCGAGCGGGCGTCGACCTCGTCGATCGAGACGCCGGTGGCGGCGAGCGCGGTGCGGGCGGCCGGAGTGGACGGTCCGGCGACCTCGTACTGCCGGATCACCTCGTCGGCGCCGGCGGCGATCCGGGCGGAGGCCGACGACGGGTCGGCCCCGGCGGGTGTCGTGAGGGCGGAGAGGGGCGCCGCGAGGGCGAGCGCCACGAGGGCCGCGAGGGTGGCGGACCTTCTGCCGCGGGTGGAACGTCGCATGCTGTCTCCTGGGTGGGGAGGGTGGGGGGTGCGACAAGCTCGTGCGGGTGGTTCGGTGTTCGGCGTTCGGTGTTCCGTGTTCGGCCACATGGTGAAGCCATGTCATGGACCGGTCAAGACGACGAGTTCGGCCATACTGTCCCGCGTGGGGACCCTCATCGGTAGATACGTCATCGAGCACAAGCTAGGCGAAGGCGGCATGGGCACCGTCTATCTGGCCCGATCGCGCGGCGGGCGCGCCGTCGCCGTCAAGGTGGCCCGGCCGGAACTCGCCGCCGATCCCTCCTTCCGCGCGCGCTTCCGCGCCGAGGTCGCCGCCGCCCGGCAGGTCGGCGGCTTCCACACCGCCCAGGTCGTCGACGCCGACCCCGACGCCGAGGCGCCCTGGCTCGCCACCGCCTACATCCCCGGCCCCACCCTCGCGGCCCTCGTCACCGCCGAGGGCCCCATGGACGAGGGACGGCTGCGCTCGCTCGGCGCCGCGCTCGCCGAGGCCCTGGAGGCCATCCACGCCTGCGGGCTCGTCCACCGCGACCTCAAGCCCGGCAACATCGTCATGGCGCCCGACGGACCCCGCGTCCTCGACTTCGGCATCGCCCGCGCGCTGGAATCGACCCGGCTCACCGCCACCGGATCCGCCTTCGGCACCCCCGGCTACCTCGCCCCCGAACAGGCCCTCGGCGAGGAGGTCACGGGCGCCGCGGACGTCTTCGCCCTGGGTGCGGTGCTCGTCGCCGCGGCGGGCGGCCGGCCCTTCGGGGACGGCACCCCGATGGGGCTCATGTACCGCGCGGTGCACGAGGACCCGGACCTCGCCTCCGTACCGGAGTCCCTGCGCGGGCTCGTCGGGCGCTGCCTCGCGAAGGATCCGGCCGAACGGCCCACGCCGGAGGAGATCCTTGACGTGCTGGGGGAGGGGGTGCGGGATCCGGCGGGGACGGTGACGCCCGGTCCGACGCCGACGGTCGTCGTGGGGCCCGGGGTGGTAGTCAGGGCGCCCGAGGCGCCCGGGACGCCCGGGGCGCCGCCGTCTCCGCAGGACGCGGTCCCGCCGTCTCCGCGGGACGCGGTCCCGTCGTCGTACGTGCCGCCGCAGGACGCGGTCCCGTCGTCGTACGTGGCGCCGCAGGATTCCGTTCCCCCGACGCCCGTGCCGCCGACCCCCACCCTCTTCGTCCCACCGCCGCCCGCCGTGCCCCCGCAGCCCGTGCCGGAGTTCGTGGCCGCCGACCATGTCTACGGGATCGTCGTGGACGGTGCCGGGATCTGTCTGCAACTCCTCGACGACGAAGCCGAGTTCACCTGGCCGGAAATCGGGGCCGTACGGTACGGGCGGACCCGGCGCGGGCGGTGGCTGCGGATCACCGTCGCCCTGTACGACGGTACCGACTACACCTGCGAGATCGACGGCCGCCGGGCGGCCAGGGTCGACGAGTGGGTCCAGGAGCTCGAACGGGTCCTGGTCCGCTTCCTGCCCGCCTAGCCGGACTGCCTGCCCGCGTAACCGGGCTCCGTGCCCGCGTTGCCGGCCGGGCAGGAGAAAGGGCGCAGCGCCGCCGGGGGAGCGACGGCGCTGCGGTGGAGCTTCTCTCTGGCCGACTGCCGTTACGGCAGGTTGTGGACGTGCGGGCCCACCGCGTTCGACCAGGCGTTGCCGGCCGTCGCGTCCCAGTTGGTCGACCAGGTCATCGCGCCGCGCAGCGTCGGCCAGGCCTGGGCCGGCTTGAAGGTGCCGCAGCTGGTGAGCTTGGTCAGGCAGTCGAGCGCGTTCTTCACGATCTGCGGGTCGACGTAGCCGCTGCCCGCGCCCCGCGTGGAGGCGGGGACGCCCAGACCGACCTGGGACGGGGAGAGGCCGCCCTGGATCTGGATGCAGGCGAGCGCGGTGAGGAAGTCCACCGAGCCCTGGCTGTAGACCTTGCCGTCGCAGCCGAGCATCGAACCGCTGTTGTAGTACTGCATGTTGACGACTGTGAGGATGTCCTTCACGGCGAGCGCGGACTTGAAGTACTCCGTGCCCGTGTTCTGCATGTCGATGGTCTGCGGGGCCATCGTCAGGACCAGCGACGAACCGGCCTTGGCGGACAGCTGGCGCAGCGCCTTGGTCAGGTACGTCGAGTTGATGCCGTGTTCGAGGTCGATGTCGACGCCGCTGAAGCCGTACTCCTGCATGAGGGCGTACGCGCTGTCGGCGAAGGCGGTCGCGGAGGCGTCACTGTTGATCGTGACGTTCCCCTTCTCGCCGCCGACCGAGATGACGACCGACTTGCCGGCGGCCTTCTTCGCGGCGATGTCGGCCTTGAAGTCGGCGGCCGAGGCGTAGCCGACGGCCGGGTCGAGGTTGAAGACGATCTGGCCGGGCGTGGTCGTCGAGTCGGCGAACGAGACGGCGATGATGTCGTACTGCGACTGCACGTCCCGGAGCTTCTGGACCGTGGCGCCGTTGTTGAAGTTCTGCCAGTAGCCGGTGAGGGCGTGCTTGGGCACGGCCGGGCCGGGGCCCGGGTCGGTGACCTTGGCGGTCCTGGCCGAGACGGCGGCGGACTTCGCGGACTCGCCCGCGGAGTTCGTCGCGGCGACCTGGAACTGGTACGCGGTGTCGGCGGTGAGCCCCGTGACGGTGGTCGAAGTGCCGGTCACCGTCTGCGGGTTGGCGCCGTCCCGGTACACCTTGTAGCCCGTGGCGCCGGAGACCGCGCCCCAGCTCAGGGCGACGGAGGAGGAGGTGACGGTGCCCGCGGCGAGACCGGCCGGGGTGGACGGGACGACCGGGTCGGGGTCCTGGCCGCCGCCCCCGTCGGGCCCGAAGACGCTGACGTCGTCGACGGAGTACGGGGAGGTCCCGTACCAGCCGTGGGTGTAGATCTCGACCGAGGTGGTGCTCGCCCCGGTGGTGAAGGTGGTGGTGAGCTGCTTCCAGGCGGCGCTGTCAGGCGTCCAGGTGGAGACGCTGCCGGAGCCGGTCCCGGTGTTGTTCGCGCCGAGGTAGGCGTAGCCGCCCTGGACCCAGGCGCTCAGCGTGTACGTCGAGTTGGGCTTCACGGCCACGGTCTGCACGCACTTGGCGTTGTCGAGCCCGCCCGGGGTGGCGCGGAGTGCGCCGGCCCCGGTGCGGACCGGGGAGGAGGCGGCGGTGCCGCTCCCGGCGGAACAGGACCAGTTGGCGAGGCCGTTCTCGAAACCGGCGTTCTTGGCGACGTTGACGTCCGCCGCCTGCGCGGTGCCGGCTCCGCCGACGAGGACGAGCCCGGAGCCGACGGCGAGCGCGAGGGCTCCGCCGAGCCAGCGGCGTCCGTGCGGGCGGGTGGTGGTGCGGTCCACGTGCATCCTCCGGAGGGGAGTTGGGGATGTGGGGGATGTGGAGGTGCCGTACGTCGTCGTACGGAGGGGCTCGTACGGGGGGTACGAGGGTGTGCGGGGGTACGGAAGTGTGCGGGGGTTCGGGGAGTGCGGACGGTGGCCACCGTTGTCGGAACAAGCTGGTCCAGACCAATCGCGTTGTCAAGACCTCTGGCAACAGCGCCCGTTCGCCGGGGACGGGGGCCGGGACGAAAGGCCGGGGTGGGAAGGGCCGAGGGGCCGGGGTGGGAAGGGCCGAGGGGCCCAAGCTCCGGACCCAAAGAAAGCGGGGCAGCTTGGCGGATTGTGTGTTCACCACCCCGGGGGACGTGGATAAGGTGCAGAGGCGGCAGCACCCTGCGGTGACGCCGTGAACGCGGTAAGTGATCCGCGGTCCCCGGGACACCGGAGGCCGAAGGGGACGGGGGGTCCGACGTGCCGACAGCGATCGCGGTCACCAGTGCCGACCTGGCACTGCCGCCGACCGACCCCGGGACTCCGCACGCCACCGTCCTCCCGGCCCCCGACACCCAGTCGCTCGACGCCTCGATCGCCGACATGCAGCAGCTCCTCGCCCGGTACGGGCACGTGGTCGTCGTCTGCCCCACCTCCGCCCCGGCCGCCGTCGAGCAACGACTGCGCGCCGTCCGCGCCCTGCTCGAAAGCGACCGGATCGCACTCGTCAGGACCGACCTGCCACCCCTCGGCGCGGCCGTACTCGTACGCCAGCTCCGGCAGTTGGCGGGCTGCGACTTCAGCCCCGGCGTCCTCGCCTCCGCCGCCCGGCTGCTCGCCCACTACATCTACGCGGGCGCCGTCCTCGGCTCCGTCTCCCGGCTCGACCGCGTCCCCGTCAGCCTCGGTTCCCACCTCAAGGGCTGGCTGCCCGGCGCCCACTTCGCCGTACTCGCCGGACCCACCGCGCAGATCGTGCGCGTCGGCGGCGGGGAGGAACCCCTCGCCGGACCGGAGTTCACCACCGAACTGCTCCTCGCCCGCGGCCAGCTCCAGACCGACTGGCCCACCACCACCCTCGTACCCCGGTGGCGGATCCAGGGCGCCGTCCAGGAGGCACCGCTGCCCGAGGCCTCGCCCCGCTGGTGGGGGACGGGGAAGCTCGTCGAGTTCGCCGCGTACCTGCCCGACCTGCCCGTCCTCTACCAGCTCGTCGCCTCCGTACGGCGCGAGACCTGCCACTGGTGCGCGATGGAGCTCATCGGCGACCGCTGCGGCTTCTGCGGGGCGCCGCTGCAGATCGGGGCGGTGCCGGAACAGGGCGGTCGCGCGCTGAGCGGCTCAGGCGGGGGGCATCGCGGTACGGACACCCGCGCCCTCGGGACGGGAGCCTCGGCGCGGGGCGCCCATGCGCTCGGGCCAGGTGCGCAGGCGGCGGCCCCGCACCCGGCCTCGTACACCGAGCTCACCCCTGTGAACGTGAACGGGAACGCAAACGTGAACGAGAACGCAAACGTGAACGGGAGCGGGAACGTGAACCCCACCCGCGCCCTGCCGTGAGCAGCCCCTCGCCCCACTCCGTGACCACTCCGCCCGCACCCGACCACCCGATCCCGCCCGCACCCGACCACCCGATCCCGCCCGCACCCGACCACCGGATCCCGCCCGCTCCCGTCCGCCCCGGACCCACGTCTCCGATCGAGGTAGTACGGCCATGAACTCCCGCCAGCGCCGCGGCGTCATCCTGCTGCTGCTGTCCGTCCTGTGCGCCGTCGGCGCCTTCGCCGGTGTGCTCGCCGTCATCAGCGACGTGAACTCCAAGGTCGGCCCGGAGACCACCGCGTACCGGATCAAGAAGAACGTGGCCCCCTACGAGCCCCTGAGCGAGAGCCAGTTCGAGAAGATCTCGATGCCGAAGCGCTGGCTCTCCGAGACCGCCGTCACCGACCTCCGGCAGATCAAGGGCAAGATCGCCGTCACCCAGCTCAAGGCCGGCTCCCTCCTGCAGTCCGACATGATCGTCGAGCAGCCCGAACTCCAGCCGGGGCAGCAGGAGATCGCCATCATGGTCGACGCCGCCACCGGCGTCGCGGGCAAGATCAACGCCGGTGCCACCGTCAACATCTACGCCACCTTCGCCGGCGAGAAGAAGGGAGAGGCCGCCCAGTCCCGGATGATCGTCGCCGGCGCCCGCGTCCTCGACGTCGGCAGGCTCACCGCCATCCGCGACAGCAACGACCGCACCGGTCGCAGCAACCAGGCCGTGCCCATCTCCTTCGCCCTCTCCACCCTCGACGCCCAGCGCGTCGCGTACGCCGAGTCCTTCGCCGAGCACGTACGCCTCGCGCTCGTCGCCCCCACCACCGGCGGCGCCCCCGCCGACCAGGGCGACCGCACCTACACGCTCGAAAAGGACAAGTGAGGCCGGTATGACCACCAGGATCCTGCCGGCCGTCGGCGACCCCGACGCGGCCCGGTCCGTCACCACCCTCATCGGCCAGCTCCCCGACGCCGAACCCGCCCCGCCGGTCACCGACTCCACCCAGCTCGTCGACACCCTCGCGCGGCTCGCCGCCGCCTCCCTCGACGAACTCCCCGAGGTCGTCCTGGTCCACGAGCGGATCGGCCCCGTCCCCGCGCTCGAACTCGTCCGCGAGGTCGCCCTCCGCTTCCCCGCCGTCGGCGTCGTCCTCATCACCGCCGACGCCAGCCCCGTCCTCTTCTCCGCCGCCATGGACTCCGGCGCACGCGGACTCGTCACCCTCCCCCTCGGTTACGAGGAGCTGGCCAGCCGCGTCCAGGCCGCCGCCCAGTGGTCCGCCGGAGTCCGCCGCCACCTCGGCGCGGGGGCCGACCGGATCACCGGCCCCGGCGGCACCGTCGTCACCGTCAGCGGCGCCAAGGGCGGGGTCGGCACCACCGTCACCGCCGTCCACCTCGCCCTGGCCGCCCGCGCCTCCGGGCGTACCGTCGCGCTCGTCGACATGGACCTCCAGAGCGGCGACATCGCCTCGTACCTCGACGTCCAGTTCCGCCGTTCCGTCGCCGACCTCGCCTCCATCGCCGACATCTCGCCGCGCGTCCTCCAGGACGCCGTGTACGTCCACGAGACCGGCCTCTCGCTGCTCCTCGCCCCGGCGGAGGGCGAGCGCGGCGAAGAGGTCTCCGACCGTGCCGCCCGCCAGATCGTCAGCGCCCTGCGCGGCCGGCACGAGGTCGTCGTCGTCGACTGCGGCTCCCAGCTCAACAACGCCAACGCCGCCGTGATCGAGATGGCCGACACCGCGGTCCTCGTCGCCACCCCCGACGTGGTCGCCGTACGCGCAGCCAAGCGGACCGTACGCATGTGGGAACGGCTCCAGGTCCGCAAGGCCGAGGAGACGGTCACCCTGGTCAACCGCCACCACCGCTCCACCGAGATCCAGCCGCCCCTCGTCCAGAAGATCACCGGCACCCGGATCGCGGGCGTCGCCGTCCCCGCCCACTTCAAGGAACTCCAGGCCGTCGTCGACGCGGGCCGGCTGCACGAACTCGACGCCAAGTCGACGGTCAAGCAGGCGCTGTGGGCGCTCGCGGGGGAGCTGGGCCTGGTCGGCGCCCCGGCCACCGAAGCCCCCGGCAAGCAACTCGCCCGCGCGGGCGACCGGGGCTCGCTCGGGCTCCGTCGCCGCGCCGGAGGACGCTGAGCCATGACCGCGATCCGGGACGACGACAGGGGGCAGGTGGCGATCGAGTTCCTCGGCATGGTGCCGCTGATCCTGCTCACCCTCGCCCTGCTCTGGCAGGTCGTCCTGGTCGGCTACACGTACACGCTGGCGGGGAACGCGGCGGACGAGGCGGCGCGGGCGGCGGCCGTCGGCGACGACTGCGAGGCGGCCGCCATGCGGCACCTGGACGGGGCCTGGGCGAGCGGCGCGAAGCCGAGCTGCTCTACGGGCGGGGGGATGGTGACGGCCGTGGTCGAGATCCAGGTCCCCGTCCTCGTCCCGGGCGTAGGCGGGCTGTTCACCGTACGCGGGAAGGCGGGCGCGGTGTCGGAGGAGAGGCAGCCATGAGCGTCCGTACGGGAAGGGCACTCCGCGACCGGGGCCAGGCCGCCATCGAGTACCTCGGCTTCCTGCCGATCCTGCTGCTCGTCGGACTCGCCGGGCTCCAGCTCGGCATCGCCGCGTACGCCGCCCAGCAGGCGGGCACGGCCGCGCGCGCGGCCGCCCGGGCCGCGAGCAGCGACAACGAGGACGCGCCACTCGACCCCGAGGCGGTCGGCGCGGCCGCCGTGAGCGGCTGGGTCGACCCCGACGTCGACGTCATCGAGGGCGGCGGCGAGGCCGTCGCCACCGTCACCGTCCAGATCCCCTCCGTCGTGCCCTTCTGGGACTTCGGACCCATCACGAAGACCGCCACCATGCCCCTGCCCGACGAGGAGGACGAGTGAGAAGGGACCACGAATCATGAGTCTGCGGGCCCGGATCAACGCCCCCGACGATCACAGCGGCAGCGCGGCGGCAAGGGAGGACGGCCATCTGGTCGCCGCCTTCCGCGCCAAGCTCCTGGAGGAGATCGACCTCACCGAGATGTCCGCGCTGGCGGCCGCCGAGCGGCGCGCCCGCCTGGAGCGCGTCCTCGGGCACATCATCAGCAGGGAGGGCCCGGTCCTCTCCACCGCCGAGCGGGCCCAGCTGATCCGCCGGGTCGTCGACGAGGCCCTCGGCCTCGGCGTACTCGAACCGCTCCTCGAAGACGCCTCGATCACCGAGATCATGGTCAACGGCCCCGACCAGATCTTCATCGAGCGCGCCGGACGCGTGGAGCTGCTGCCGCTCCGCTTCGCCTCCCACGACCAGCTGATGCAGACCATCGAGCGGATCGTCTCCACCGTCAACCGGCGCGTCGACGAGTCGAATCCGATGGTCGACGCCCGGCTGCCCTCCGGCGAGCGCGTCAACGTCATCATCCCGCCGCTCTCGCTCACCGGGGCGACCCTCACCATCCGCCGCTTCCCCCGCGCGTACACGCTCCACGAGATGATCGGTCTCGGCTCCCTCGACGAGCAGATGCTGCTCCTGCTCTCCGGGCTCGTGCAGGCCAAGTTCAACCTGATCGTCTCCGGCGCCACCGGCACCGGCAAGACCACCCTCCTCAACGCCCTCTCCGGTCTCGTCCCCGACGGCGAGCGGATCATCACCATCGAGGACTCGGCCGAACTCCAGCTCCAGCAGTCCCACGTGATCCGCCTGGAGGCCCGGCCGCCGAACATCGAGGGCCGCGGGGCCATCTCCATCCGCGACCTCGTCCGCAACTCGCTCCGGATGCGCCCCGACCGGATCATCGTCGGAGAGGTCCGCGGCGGCGAGACCCTCGACATGCTCCAGGCGATGTCCACCGGCCACGACGGCTCCCTCGCCACCGTTCACGCCAACTCGGCCGAGGACGCCCTCATGCGCCTCCAGACCCTCGCCTCCATGTCCGAGGTGAAGGTGCCGTTCGAGGCGCTCCGCGACCAGATCAACAGCGCGGTCGACGTCCTCGTCCAGCTCACCCGGCACCCCGACGGCACCCGCCGCATCACGGAGATATCCGTCCTCGCCTCCCACGGGCGCGAACGCTTCCTGCTCGCCACGGTCTGCCGCTTCCATGCCCAGCCGCTCGCCGCCGACGGACGGGTGTACGGGCAGTTCACGTACCACCCGCTGCCCCGGCGGGTCGCCGAGCGCCTCTACCTGGCCGGCCAGCCCATCCCGCAGGCCTTCGGCGTGGCCGCGACCGACGCCCACCTGGCCACCCGAGAGGCGGAATGATGACCGACCCCTTCTGGCTGACCGCGGGCGTGACGCTGCTCGCCTGCGTCCTGGGCATCACCGGCGTGCAGCTGTACGCCAGCGGGGCCCGCCGGCACGCGGCGCTCGTCGCCCGGCTCGACGAGTCGGGCGCGCCCGAGGCCGCGGGCCGCCGCCGGCGCCGCTTCCGGGGCGTCGACCGGCGCGTCCGCCGGACGGCGCTCGGCCGGAAGCTGGAGCTGCGGATCGCGGCCACCGGCCTGGACGTCACCCCCGGCGAGTTCACCGTCGGCCTCGCGGCCACCGTGGCCGTCCTGTGGGTCGTCGGGCAGGCGGCGCTCTCGCCGTTCTTCGGCCCGATCTGCGGACTCCTCGGCGTGTGGGTTGCGATGGGCTTCCTCAGCTGGCAGCGCCAGAAGCGCATCGAGAAGTTCATCAACCAACTCCCCGAACTCTCCCGCATCCTGGCCAACGCCACCCAGGCCGGACTCGCCCTGCGCATGGCCCTCAGCCTGGCCGCCGACGAGCTGGAGGCCCCGGCCGGGGACGAACTGGAGAAGGTGGCACAGCAGTTGGCGGTCGGCACGTCCCTCGACGACGCACTGGGAGAGCTCGCCGAACGCCTTCCCTCCCGCGAACTCGTCGTCCTCGTCACCACCCTCGTCCTCGCCAACCGGGCCGGCGGCACCGTCGTCTCCTCCCTGCGCAACCTCACCGAGACCCTGGAGGAACGCAAGGAGACCCGGCGCGAGGTCCGCACCCAGCTCTCCCAGGTGAGCATGACCGCGTACTCCGTCCCCGTCATCGGCGTCGGCTCGCTGCTCCTCATCGACAACATGCAGCCCGGCGCCCTCGACCGGATGACCAGCTCGGGCGTCGGACAGTTCGCCGTCGTCGCCGCGTTCGCCCTGTACGTGGTCGGCTTCGTCGCCATCCGCCGCTTCTCGAAGATCGACGTGTAGGGACGGGACTGCCACCGTGGACCTCCTCCTCGCCCTCCTCGCCGGCCTCGCCGTCGCCGGCGTCTTCTACGGCCTGCGCCTCTACCGCGCCGACGCCAAACTCCCCGACGACCTCCGGCTCGCCCTGGAGGTCGGCGCCACCCGTACGGGCGCCGTGGACTCGGCGGTCGACCGCCTGGGCATGCGCTGGTCGCCGACCGTGCTCCGCCTCATGGGCCCCAAACGCGTCAACGCGGTCCGCCGCCGCATCGACCTCGCCGGAAACCCCGGCGGCCTCACCATCGACCGGTACGGGGCACGGCGGGCGGTCTACGGCTTCCTGGGCGTCCTGGGCGGCCTGCTGATGCTGAGCAAGGGATCGTTCCTGGTCGCGCTCCTGCTCTTCGCCTTCGGCGCGTTCTGGACGGAGGTCGGCATCTGGTCGGCGGTCCGCATCCGCAAGGACCAGATCGAACGCACGCTGCCGGACTTCCTGGACGTCCTGGCCGTCGTCGTCTCGGCCGGCCTCGGCTTCCGGCAGGCCCTCGAACGGGTCGCCGAGAAGTACGAGGGCCCCTGGGCCGACGAACTGCGCATCACCCTCCGGCAGATGGACATGGGCGTCAGCCGCCGCCAGGCCTTCGACGAACTGCGCCGCCGCAACGACTCGGAGCAGGTGGCCCAGTTCGTCACCGCCCTCCAGCAGGGCGAGGAACTCGGCGCGCCGATCGTGGACACGCTCATACAGATCGCCAACGACATGCGGCGCACGGACGCCCAGAACGCCCGCAGGAAGGCGGCGAAGGCCGTCCCGAAGGCGACCATGGTGATCACGACCCTGATGGTCCCGGCGACGATGATCCTGCTGGGCGCGGGCCTGTTCCTGGGCACGGGCACGGACTTCGGGTCGGTGACGGGCGAGTGAGGACGGCACGAGGCACGGAGGTCCGCCTCGAAGTCCCGCTGGGGGTGGCGCGATGACGACGGCAGCGCCGCTGAGGGTCCTGGTCGCGGACGACAACCCCGTCGTGAGGGCGGGCCTGCGGGCACTGCTCGGCGCCCGCCCCGAGTTCGACGTCGTAGGGGAGGCAGCGGACGGCCGTACGGCGCTCCGCGAAACACTCCGCACCCGCCCGCAGGTGATCCTCCTCGACGTCCGGATGCCCCCGTGGGACGGCCTGGCACCCCTCCCGCACCTGGCCCGCCTCGCACGCGTCCTGATGCTCACCCACAGCAGGGAACCGGAAACGGTCGAGGAGACATTGCGCCTGGGAGCGGCCGGGTACCTCGTACACGGCGAATTCACGACAGAGGAGTTGGTCCGGGCGGTCCGGGACGTGGGGGAGGGGCGGGCGCGGTTCACGGCGACGGCGTCGGAGGTGCTGTTGCGGTCGTTGCGTGCGACTGCACACGGAGGAGTGGAATCAATTGTCTCAATGTCGCCGCACCTTGAGACCGCATCTTCGCGCATGCAACGAAATCTGGAACAGTGTGGACTGAGTGCGAGGGAGGTGGAAGTGATGGACCTGATCGCCACGGGCCTGAACAACCGGCAGATCGCCGCGACCTGCTTCATCACCGAGAAGACGGTCAAGAACCACATCAACCGAATCTTCGCCAAACTCCACACGGACACCCGCGCCGAGGCCATAGCCTCCTGGCTGGGCACCAGGCCCACCCGATGACCCGGGCCCAAGGATGGGCCCACGGGCCCTGTGCACCGACCGGAGGGTCGGCGTACCGTGCCCATGCGCAGGCGTCTGAACGCGGAGGGGACCACGATGAACGACGCGATGCTGAAGGCCCTGACCAAGGCCAAGCTCGAACTTGCGGCTTGGACGGCGTCCAGGGGCAGGGACCGCGGGCAGACGGCGGTGGAGTATTTGGGGATCATTGTGGTGGTGGTGGCGATCGTTATCGCGATTACCGGCACGGATATCGGGCAGTCGATCAAGACCGCAATCAGCCAGAAGATCGCCGAGTTGACCGGTGGTGGCGGCGAGTAGGCGCTGTTCGGGATCTGGGGGATTCAGGGCAGGCGTTCCCGATCTACATTGCTGCCGTAGGCGGCCTGCTGTTTCTGGCCTTCGCCTACTTCGCGGTGGGGCAGGCTGTCGCTACGCGGAGCACCGCCCAGACTGCTGCGGATGCAGCGGCTCTCGCAGCTGCGCAGGACGCTCGCGACCAACTGCGTGAGGGATGGCTGGGAGTGATCCTCGATCCTGTGCAGTGGGACGAATTCCTCGAGGGCGAGGCGTACGTCGACGATGCCGCGTGCCAGCAGGCAGCCATCTTCGCGGCCAGGAACGACGCGGAGCTCCTGGATGACCGGTGCGTTCGCCTTCCCGCGGGCAATGAAGGGTTCGAGGTGACGGTGCGTACGACAGGTACTGTCGGCCGCTCGATCATTCCGGGAACGGAGTCGCGGCATGCCACCGCATCTGCCAAGGCCGTGATCGAGCCGAGGTGCACCTTTGCCGCACCGGAGAATCCGGTACCGGAGCCCAGTCCAGGGGAGCCGGAGGAAGAGCCGGGCCAGGAAGACGAACCGATCGTAGGGCTCACTTGCGACGGTGAGGCCTGGGAGATCGATCCCGACGACCCGACACTGCCCAGTGCCGCCGATCTCTTCACTGTTCGGCTGTCCGGCGATGACGAGTAAAGGAAGCGCGCTTCATGAACGTTCGGTACGCACGCAGGGGGTTGGCCTCGCTCGCAGTCGCTTCGGTTGCCCTCTTGGCGGTCGGCTGTGGAGCCGAGGAGAAGCCGAAGACGGCGGACAAGCCGACCGCGACCACTGCTTCCCCTCAGAAGACTCAAGCCGGCCAGGAGCAGCCGAGCACCGAGGAGCCGACGGAAGAGCTTGCTGTCCTCAAGGGGCAGAAGGGGCTTGAACTGGTCATCAACTCGGCGGAACGGGACGCCGGCGGGTTCCTTACGGTCAAGGGACGGCTGCGGAATACTGCCGAGACTGTCGTTGCCATTCCCGCCCGGACGAGCGGAGACGAGACCGAAGTGGTGAAGCACGGCACATCGTTGGGTGGCGCCACGCTCGTGGATGCTGTCGGCAAGAAGCGGTATTACGTCCTGAGGGACACGGACGGGCGGCCGCTCACAACCACCGGGCTCGACAGCCTCGGTCCCGGCAAGTCCACCGCCGTCTTCATGCAATTCCCGGCCCCACCCCCCGCCACCACCGACGTCTCCTTCCAGCTCCCCACCTTCGAACCCGCCACCCTCAAGCTCTCCTGAGGCGATGACATGACGACGACATACCGCCGCCTCACCGCCCTCGCCCTCGCGTCCCTCGCCGTGGGGGCCCTCGCCGTGCCCGTTGCCTACGCCGACGATCCGCCGGGGTCCGCCGCCAGCGCCTCCCCGCCCCCTGCCATCGACCCCAACGCCCCCGGGCTCATGCTTCCCGACGGTGCCACGCTCGCCCCCGCCAAGGTGCTCGACATCAAGCAGATCGTCGAGGACGAGGGCGGTGAGCAGCGCCGGCAGGACACCAACGTGGACGTGACGTTCGCGCTGCAGGCCGAGGTCCTGTTCCCCAAGAACAGCGCCAAGCTCGGGCCCGCCGCCACCGCCCGTATCGCCGCCGTCGCCGCGGAGATCAACAAGCTGGGCTCCGGCCGCGTCCGCGTCTTCGGGTTCACCGACAACCTCGGGACGTACGAGCACGGTCTGAAGCTGTCGAAGCAGCGTGCCGTCGCCGTGCAGCAGGTCCTCGCCCGCAGTCTCGATCCGGGTACGACCTTCGACATCCGGGGCTACAGCGAGGACTACCCGATCGCCGACAACGGCACGGAGGAGGGCCGGAAGAAGAACCGGCGCGTCGAGATCTCCTTCCCCCGCACCACGCCACCTGTCGCGCCCTGACCCGAACACCCGGTGTCAGGTGCGCAGTTCCTCCAGCTGTTCCCGAATCGCGGCGGCCCGGGCCTGGACCACGCGAGGTGCCGGGAGCGCCCGGGCGTGGGGGAGTGCGGGGCGGTCGCCGCGGCAGGGGCCGCAGTCGCCGCCCTGGAGGGTGTCCGCGTACCCGGGCACACCGCACGTGCCGCATTCGAGGATGCGGAGCGGCGCGGGTGTCCGCCGGACGGGCAGCGGCGGCAGTTTGTCGGTGAGGCGGCGGCGGACCAGGCCGGCGGGGTGGTGGACGGGCTGCGGGAGGCCGACGGTGAGGGCCCGCAGGACGTCGTCCTCGGTGGCGTCCCGGCCGAACCACTCCTCCACGAGCGGTACGAGCCCGCGGCACTCCGTGTGGGAGAGGGAGAGGGTGGCGTTCGTGCGGCCGAGCGCGGCCAGCAGGATGTAGGCCCGCGACCGCTTCGGCGTCGTCGCCTCCCGGGGTACGTCGCCCTGCTGGAAGGCGGCCCACCAGGTGCTGTCGCGCGGCGTTCGGGTGAACCACGTTCGGGTGATCCAGCGTCCGCCCAGGCATTCGCGGCCGCGCCGCAGATGGCCGGCCCGCTGGATGCGGTTGAGCGCGGTGCGGAGGGCGCACTGCCCGTACGGCAGGTGCTTGGCCAGCGTCTTCACGGAGATGTCGCTGCCTTCGGGCAGCCGGTCGAGGTACGCGGCGATGGCGGCCTCGCGGGCCGGAAGGTGGGCGAAGTCCTGCGGCCCACGCGCTTCCTGCTGTGGCGCGGAACGCTTTCCGTACCCCGGGCTGGCCAGGGGGTGGAGGGCGTCATTAAACTCGGCGTCAGCCATGGGGATCGACTCCTTCAGAAGTCTTCGATCTTGATGGTGAGACCCCCGCGAGGTGTTGGTAGCGCCTCTGTGGGGGTCGTCTGTTTCACAAGCCTGCCCGCAGGCTAGGGGCATATGACACTGCGTGGCAAATCGACGACTCTGCGTCAACTCGCAGGGTGGGTGGGCGGATTCATCCGGACCCGTACCCATTCCGTAGAACAGCGCCCGAACCTCGCGGCTTAAGCTTCGGGCCCATTTGCCCGACGGCGACGGATCCAGCGGCGCCACCACCGCCCCTGGCGCCCCCGCCCCATCTCAAGCAGGGTCACCTCAAGGTTGCGTTGGGCGACGTGTGCGCTGTGGTGGTCGTCGAACTCGCGGAAGATGGCGATGGCTTGGGTGTAGACATGGACGGCGTCTTCGTGGCGTCGTGCTGCGTGCAGGGCGTTGCCGAGGTTGTTGAGCGACTGACCTTCGCTGTAGCGGTCCTCGTGCTCGCGGAAGATGTCGATGGCTTGGTCGTGTGCGTGGACGGCGTCGTCGTGGCGTCCTAGTTTTCGCAGGGCGTTGCCGAGGTTGTTCAGTGTCTGGCCTTCGCCGTGGCGGTCACCGAGCTCACGGCAGATGTCCAGGTCTTGGATGTGTGCGGCGATGGCGTCGTCATAGCGGCGCAGTTCTCGGAGAGCGAGGCCGAGGTTGTTGAGTGCCTGGCCTTCGCCGTGGCGGTCGCCGAGTTCGCGGTGGATGGCCGCGGCTTCGGTGAGCACCTGGATCGCGTCGTCGTAGAGGCGTACTTCGTGGAAGGCGAGGCCGAGGTTGTTGAGTGCCTGGCCTTCGCCGTGGCGGTCGCTGTGCTCGCGGAAGATGGCGATGGCTTGGGTGTGTACGTCGATGGCGTCGTCGAAGCGGCGTACCTCTTGGAGGGCGAGGCCGAGTTCCATGAGCGCGCCGCCTTCGCTGTAGCGGTCCCCGAGTTCGCGGGCCATGGCGAGGGCGGACTCGTTGTTGGCGAGGGCGTCATGGAAATGACGGCGTTGATGGAGGTAGACGTTCAGAGCTCCGGCCAGATACAGGGCTGTCCGGGGGTGGACGGCGACGGCGCGAGGGATCATGGCGATCAGGTTGGCCCGTTCCGCGTCCAGCCAGGTCAGCGCGGCCGTCCGGTCGGTGAAGAGTTCGGGTACCGGCTGGCCGGGCAGAGCGCGCAAGTGGTCGTCGGCCGCGTCACAGGTGGCGGTGTAGTACGCCAGCAGCCGTCCCAGCGCCTGCCCCTCGCGTTCCTCCTCCGGCAGTTCGGCCGCGTACAGGCGGATCAGGTCATGGGCGCGCCAGCGGCCGGAACCCGTCGGCTGCTCGTTGATCAGGCAGGCGCGGACCAGGGCGGCCAGGCTGCCGCGGGTCTCTCGTTCCTCTCGGCCGTTCAGGGCGGTGGCGGCCTTGAGGGAGAGGTCGGGGCCCGGGTTGAGGGACAGCAGGCGGAAGAGACGGGCGTCGGGCTTCCTGAGGCGTCGGTAGGAGAGGTCGAAGGCGGCCTGGACGGCGAGGGACCGGCCGTCGCCGTCCTTGTGCTGGAGCGTCTTCAGTCGGGTGCGGGCGTCCGCGAGATCCTCGGCCAGTGCGGCGATCGGGAGGCCGGGGTCGTCGGTCAGCAGCGCGGCGGCGATCGTCAGGGCCAGGGGCAGTCGGCCGCAGTGCCCGGCGACCTGCTCCAGGGCTTGGGGTTCTTCCCCTGCGCGAGAGTCGGCGGGACGGACCTGTGTGAGGGCGGTGGCGATCAGGGTCGTGGCCGACTCGGCGTCGAGTTCGTCCAGGGGGAGGAGCCGGGCCCGGAGGTCGGGGGCGGTCAGGGCGTCGCGGGAGGTGGCGAGGAGCCGGTGGCCGGGGTGCGCGGGGACGAGGTGGCGGAGTTGGGCGGGGGAGGAGGCGTCGTCGGCGACGATCAGGACCGTCCCGCGGTGCTCGGCGCGCCGGGCCAGCTCCGACTGGTACAGGCCGGCCTGCTCCTCGACTGTCGGCGGCAGGTCCCCGTCTCGTACGCCGAGTGCCCGCAGCAGTGACTCCAGGGCCTGTTCGGGGCTGACCGCGCCCGCCGGGTCGTAGCCGCGCAGGGGTACGAACAGCGTTCCGCCGGGGAAGTGCCCCTGGCCGACGGCCCGGTGTGCGGCGTGCAGGGCGAGCGCGGTCTTGCCGACCCCGGGGAGGCCGGTCACCACCGTCACGCCCGCCCCGTCCGGCGCCAGATCGGCCAGGAGTTCGTCGGTCCGCTGCTCACGGCCGGTCAGTCGCGGTGCCGGCGGTAGCGAGGCCAGCGCGCGGGGTGCGGGGCCGCTGCCCGGGCCCCAGACGTGCTGGGTCTCGATGTGCGTGTTGTTCTGGTCCCGGCCCGCCTGGTAGCTACGGCCCTGGTCGGAGGCCTGGGCCTCCTGTCGGACGCCGTCGGACGGGCCCCGCCCGCCTGGCCCCTCCGGTTCGGGGTCGTGCCGGTCGCTCAACGTCTCAGGCCCCCTCGACGTGCTGGTCCCCGCCGGCCTGCACCACACGCCCGTGGCCGGACGCCTTCGCGCGCTGTTCGACCTGTGAGGGGATGCCGTCGGTGGACGTGCCCGGAGTGGGGTTCAGGTGGCCGCCGGCCTGGAGGATGCTTCCGTCGTCGGACGCCTCCGCGTGCTGCTCGACCCGCGAGGGGCTGCCGTCGGCGGGGGCACCAGCGGGTCGCCGGCTTCCGCCGACCTGAGTGACCTGGCCGTTCCCGGACGCCGTCGCCTCCTGCGTCACCACCCGCGCGGGTACGGGAGCCGGCGCGGGCGGCGTCCGATCCCGTGCCGCCCACCAGCCGCCCGCCGCCAGCACCCCCGCGGCCGTCACCGCGCCGAAGGCGAGGGCCGTGTCGAGCCGGGGGCCCTCGCCCTGGGGCAGCCAGCCCCACGGCACCGCCCGTACCACCCACACGCACACCCCGAACGTGGCGGCCGCCGCCACCACGACCACCAGCCACCGCACCGCGCGAGTCATCCCGTCCCCCTCCACGATCCCGGGCCCGGGCACACCGCGGGCCTTGCTCATGGTGTCGAAACCACGGCCTTCCCGTCTCGCCGTACACCGGATCGAAACCGTGGAGGCGTCGGCCCGGAAGGTGTGCGGGAGCTCAGGCGCCGGGCTTCCAGAGGGTGACCTCAAGGCTGAGCTGCTTGGGCGGAGTCGCGTACGAGTCGGGGTCTCCTCCGATGAAGCCGGTGATCACGACCCGGGCGATGTTGCCCTTGTCGGTCACGACGCACAGCACCGTCTTGGCGGGAAGTTTCCAGTCGGACATCTTCTCCTCGGTGAAGCCGCCGACCTGGGCGGCCTTGGCGCAGTCCTCCGCCTCCTCCGGAGGGCTCGCGGCGGGAAGCTGTGCGGCGTTGCGGCCGTTGCGGAGAGAGAGGTAGCCCCAGTTGGGGTTCTGGTAGGTGAGGTCCGCCTCCACGGGGACACCGCTCTGTTCGGCCTTCTCCTTCACGCTGTTCCACTCGTCCTCGGTGTACCGGCGTGTGGCGGGTGCGTCGAAGTCGATGCTGCCGAGGTCGGAGCCGGCCGGCAGTCCCAGGGCCATGACCCGCTTCGTGTAGAAGGCCGGGTACGTCCCGGGCGGCGGAGTCGTGGCTGTGGACGACCCGCCGGGGGAGCTGGTGTCGCTCTCCGGCTCTTGGGGCGTCGAGGACGCGTCCGACGTCTGGGGAGGCGTGGTGGTCGGCTCGGGGGTCCCGGTCGTCGGCGCCACGGACGGTGGCTGCGTCGGCGCCTTGGCGTCCGACGGGCTCTCCCCCTTGTCGGTCAGGGCGGAGGTCAGGACGGCGCCGGCCAGGGAGAAGACGCCGGCGATCACCGCACCGACGATCGTGATCCGGACGGCTTCGCTCTGCCTGCCGAACCAGCCCTGCCGCCGGGGCGGCCGCGGGGGAGGGGGCGGGAACGGCCCTGTGGGTGAACCGGCGTTCTGGTGCGGGTGGTTGCTCGGAGGCATGGGGGCCGTGGACACCGAAACTCCCTGTTTCTCTCTGGTGTTGGAGAAGATCGCCTCCGTCCGTCCTTCTCCCGGCGGCGGGCAGAGGGGCGGCAGTGGCGGGCGGCGGTGGTTGATCACCTCGCAGCCAACGGACTTTATCGTGCGTCTCGTTGGATGCCCCGCGTCAGAGCCCCAGCGCCGCCCGGATCGTGGCCGTCATGCGGTCCGGGCGGCGGAAGACCTCGCCCGCGGTGAAGCGCAGGGCGCGGCGGATCTCTGGGCAGGACTGCAGCGCGTTGAAGCGGGCCACGTCCCGTTCGTGGGCCCGGCGGGTGCCGTGGAAGGCGTAGCCCTCGACCTCCACGGCCAGGCCCTCCGCGCGGAAGAGGAAGTCCGGGCGCAGGGGCGGCCCCGCCACCGTCCGCAGCATCGGCTGTGACTCCGGGAACAGCCCCGCGTCCCGTATCCGCAGCCTCGCCACCGTCTCCGCCGGCGAGCCCGACGCCGCCTCGGCCAGCCGCAGCCAGGACCGGGCGCAGGTCGCTCCCCGCCGGGGCACCGCGAGTTCGGCGGTGAGCTCCTCGTACCGGACGAGGGCCTCGCGCCGCACCCCCTCGACGGCCCGTCGTGCGAGCGCCGAGTCCGCGACCACCACCGCCTCCTCCCGGCTGCCGGTGGCCCGTATCAGGTCGCCCACCGTCCGCGCCGGTGTCGTCGTGCGAAGCCCTCGCCGCGTCGACCGGTCCCCGGCCGTCAGGAAGGTCGTGCCGTGGACGCGTATGCCGTCGCCGAGCAGGGAGCGGGTCGGTGCCGGTGCCGTGAAGTCGAGGTGGTCCGGCCGCTCCGGCGCTCCCAGCCGCTCGATGCGGTGCAGTCGCGCCGCCGTCCCGTGGCTGCACACGAGCTCCGGGCGCAGGAACTGGAGCGCCGTCGCCCGCACCCGCCAGTCCACCTCCTTCCCCGGGGCGGCCCACGCGCCGCGGCAGATCCGCTGCCACCCGTCCCCGCGCAGACGGCCGGCGAGGCGGCCCGGCGGCCAGCCCGCCGCGACCGCCCAGACCGTCAGGAGGATCCCGTCCCTGGCGAGGATCGCCAACTCGTACATACGCCCAACGATCCATGGAAGAGGGACACTTCGCACCCCCTGTGGAAAACCTGCCGAAAGCCGTCGTCAGGAAACCGCAAAGGTGGGGGGACAACCCCGCCGGGCGGGAGCATTCTGGACAGATGACGACGACGAGCGAGACTCCGGGCGTGACCCCGAGTGCGCAGAGTGTGCAGTTGGTCAGTGACCTCGTCACCCGGATTCCCGAGTTCCGGGACGTGTACGAGAACCATGTCTTCCATCAGGGCGGCCTCCAGCCGCACGTGTTCTTCTGGGACGTCGTCCAGGGCGCCGTGCGGTCCTTCCTCGGCGAGGGGCCGTGCGCGCCCGACTGGCGCAGCACCCTCGCCTTCCTGGAGGAGCAGAGCTGTCGTGGTGTCCTCGGCATCGACGAGGTCATCGTCACCTCCTTCCTCGGTGACCTGCCCTCCCCGCAGGAGCCCGGGCACGCCATCGTCCAGCAGCTCGGTCCCGTCATGGCCGCGAAGTTCGTCCGCATAAGGCCCCTGGGCTGAGCTGTTCGACGGCGACAGTGCCCTGGGCCGATCTGTTCGACGGCGAGAGGGCCCCTGGGCCGATCTGTTCGACGGCGCCGGGATAATCGGCCGCATGCCCGCGCCCGGACCCAGCCGTCTCACTCGTCCCCTCAGCTCCCTCAGCCCCACCCTCCTCGCTGTCGGCGGGTACGCCCTCACCCGCCTCATCGGCCTCGCGGTCCTCGCGATCGCCTCCGCGGCCACCGGTGAGGACGGGCTGCACCGGCTCAAGGGCCGCTGGGACTCCGTCTGGTACGTGCGGATCGCCGAGAACGGATACGGGTACGAGACCACCCTGCCGAACGGCGACGTCCACTCCGACCTGGCCTTCTTCCCGCTCTTCCCGGCCATGGAGCGCGGCCTCTCCGCCGTCCTCCCCTTCGACGCGGCCACCGCCGGCCTTCTCGTCTCCTGGACCGCCGGGCTCGCCGCCGCCTGGGGCATGTACCGGTGCGGCGAGCACGCCTTCGGAGCACGCGCCGGCATCCTGCTCGCCGTCCTCTGGGGCGTGTACCCGACCGCGTTCGTCCAGTCGATGGCGTACACGGAGACGCTGTTCACCGCCTTCGCCGCCTGGTCGCTCTACGCCGTCCTGCGCGGGCGCTGGATCCTGGCCGGTGTCCTGTGCGCGGCCGCCGGGCTCACCCGGCCGACGGCCGTCGCCCTGATCGCCGCCCTCGGGATCACCGCCCTCGTCACGCTCGTACGGGACCGGCGGCTTCCCCTGCGGACGGTGGTCGGGGTCCTGATCGCGCCGCTCGGCTGGCTCGCGTACATCGCGTACGTCGGTGTCCGCCAGGACAGTGCGACCGCCTACTTCGACGTCCAGGCCGCCTGGGGCAACTCCATCGACGGCGGTGTCGCCCTCGCCCGGTTCATCGCCGGCCTGCCGTGGCCCGCCGCCCTCGGCCTCTGCGCGGCGCTCGCGCTGCTCGGCTGGCTGGTCGCCCTCTGCGTACGGCAGCGGCAACCGCTGCCCCTGCTCGTCTACACGATCGGCGTCGTGTTCGTCTCGCTCGTCGGCGCCGCGTACTTCGGTTCCCGGCCGCGCCTGATGATGCCCGCGTTCGGGCTGCTGCTGCCGCCCGCCGTGGCCCTTGCACGACTCCGAACCCGCACCGTCGTGCCGGTCCTCGCGGGGCTCGCACTCGCCTCCGCCGTGTACGGGGCGTTCACCCTGCTGGGTTCGGGCCCGCCGTGAGGTCCCCTCTCCCTTTCCCCTCTCCTTCCATGTCCACGCGCACGCGTACCCCCGGCCGCAGCCCCCAGCCCGCCATCGCGCCCGCCTCCGCCTCCAGGACGTGCCGGCCGCGCGGCCGGACCATGCCGAGCCGCCCCGGCCGCATGGTGACGACGGAGCGGACCGTGAACGAGCCGTCCAGATAGGCCACGTCGATCGCGAACCGCATCCCGAAGGTGTGCACGCTGTTCGTCCGGACGATGAGCAACGCCCCCGCGATCCCGTCCCGCCCGAGCAGCCCCCGACGCCGGGCCCGGTACGAGGCCGCGACCTCCAGCGGCACCTCCCGGACGGAATCGGTCGCCAGCGTCCCCGTCCCGTCCGCCCATTTCCCCATGCGCCAGACCGTAGCGGCCCACCGACCCTAGGGTCAGCTCCGTGTACGTCACGATGACCGCCCTCGCCGCCCTCTGGGGCGCCGCCGTCGGGCTGCTCGTGCCGCGTGCCGCGTACCGGCTCTCCGTGGCCCCCGAGGAGCCGTGGCGGGACCGCTGCCCCGCCGGGCACCCACTCGCCGGGCCCGCGCGCGGCTGGCTCGGCGGCCCCGGACGGCAGGAGTGCGCGACGGCCGCCGGGCCGCTCGCGGCGCCCCTGCTCACCGCGCTCGCCTGTGCCGCGCTCGCCGCCGCCACCGGCGGGCCCCGGCCCGAACTGGCGGTCTGGCTGCTCGGCGCGCCCTTCGCCGTTCTCCTCGCCAGTGTCGACGCGCGCGTGCACCGGCTTCCGGACGGTCTCACGCTGCCGCTCGCCGCCGCGGTGCCGCTGCTCCTCGGTGTCGCCGAGCTCCTCCCGTACGACGCGGGTTCCTGGCTCGGCGCACTGCTCGGCGCGCTCGCGCTCGGCGGGGCCTATCTGGTGCTCTTCCTGATCAACCCGAGCGGTCTGGGCTTCGGCGACGTCAAGCTGGCGGTGCCGCTGGGCGCGGCGCTCGGCTGGTACGGCTGGGGTGTCCTCTTCACCGGGGCCTTCGCGGGGTTCCTCCTGGGCGCGGCGTACGGCCTCGGTCTCGTCCTCCTGCGCCGGGCCGACCGCTCCGCGGCGATCCCCTTCGGCCCGTTCATGCTGGCGGGCGGGCTGCTCGGGCTGCTCCTCGGCGCGTTCACCGCGCTCCCGTCCACGTGACCCGCGGCCTTCAAGGAGGGGGTTGTGACCTGCTGGAAGCCGCGGCCCGGCGACGATCCGCGGCCCCGCCACGTCAACGCCGCGCCCCGTCCGGCCGGTCCCTCTTCGGAGGGACGGAACTCCGCCGCCACGCCGGGGCGCAAACCCGCCACGGGCCCCCGCACCCCTTGTCCCCACTGGGATCCGGCGAATTCGCCGAGGTTCGTTCGGCGTACCTGGCGCGCAAGACGACTATCGAAGGGTTATGGTGGAAACCCCCCCTCGGGCCGGTCCGTATCCCCCCCCCACGGACCGGCCCGTTTTTCTTTCCCGGCCCCGTCAGGGCCTGCCCCGGATCCCCTCAGGGCCTGCCCCGGGTCACTCCGGAGTCGTCAGCCCCGCCCGGCCCAGATGTTCGTGCCCTGGGTGTCCACGGCGAACGAGTCGATCTCCGCCAGCTCGTCGCCGGTCAGCGGCGCACCCGCGAGGGCCGCCACGTTCTCCTCCAGCTGGGCGACGCTGGACGCGCCGATCAGCGCCGAGGTCATCCGCTCGTCGCGCAGCACCCACGACAGCGCCAGCTGCGCCAGGGACTGCCCGCGACGCGACGCGATGTCCGCGAGGCCGTGCAGGCGCCGGAGCACCTCGTCGGAGAGCAGGTTCGGGTCGAGGGACTTGCCCTGGGTGGCCCGCGAGCCCTCCGGGATGCCCTTCAGGTACTTGTTGGTGAGCAGCCCCTGCGCCAGCGGCACGAAGGAGATGCAGCCCATGCCGGCCGCCTCGAGCGTGTCGAGGAGGCCGTCGTCCTCGGTCCAGCGGTTGATCATCGAGTACGAGGGCTGGTGGATGAGGGCGGGGACGCCCATCTCGCGCAGGATCCGCGCGGCCTCGGCGGTCTGCTCGCTGTTGTACGAGGAGACGCCGACGTACAGCGCCTTGCCCTGCTGGACAGCGGAGGCCAGGGCCCCCATCGTCTCCTCCAGCGGGGTGTGCGGGTCGAAGCGGTGCGAGTAGAAGATGTCGACGTAGTCGAGGCCCATCCGGTTCAGGGAGGCGTCGAGCGAGGACAGCAGGTACTTGCGGGAGCCCCACTCGCCGTACGGGCCGGGGTGCATCTCGTAGCCGGCCTTGGTGGAGATGATCAGCTCGTCGCGGTAGGGCGCGAAGTCCTGGGCGAAGAGCTTGCCGAAGTTCAGCTCGGCCGAGCCGGGCGGCGGCCCGTAGTTGTTCGCCAGGTCGAAGTGGGTGACGCCGAGGTCGAAGGCGCGGCGCAGGATCGCGCGCTGGGTGTCGAGCGCACGGTCGTCGCCGAAGTTGTGCCAGAGGCCGAGGGAGATCGCGGGGAGCTTGAGGCCGCTGCGGCCCGAGCGGCGGTACTCCATGGCGTCGTAACGGTCCGCAGAGGCGCGGTACAGGGGGGAATCAGTCACGTATCTCTGCTTATCACGGACTTGTGACAGTCCCGGGCTGGGAGCCTGTCGCCCGTGCGCAGTAGTGTGGCGGCTTGCGGACCGCCGCTGCCGGGCGGACCCGCCGCTGCATGGAGAGGTAAAGAACAGTGAACCTGCGCGACCTGGTGTACGGGCTCTACGCACGCCGGGTGGAAGGCCGCCTCGACCATGCCCAGGTGCCCAAGCACATCGGGGTCATCCTCGACGGGAACCGCCGCTGGGCCAAGGCCTCGGGCGGGACGCCCGAGCAGGGGCACAAGGCGGGCGCGGACAAGATCCAGGAGCTGCTCGGCTGGTGCGCCGAGACCGACGTCGAGGTCGTCACGCTCTGGATGCTCTCCACGGACAACCTGAACCGCCCCGAGGAGCAGCTCGTCCCGCTGCTCGGCATCATCGAGAACGCCGTGCGCGCGCTCGCCGCCGACGGTCGCTGGCGGGTCAACCACGTCGGCACGATGGACCTGCTGCCGGCGCGTACGCAGTCGGTGCTCAAGGAGGCCGAGCAGGCCACCCACGACAACACGGGGATACTCGTGAACGTGGCCGTGGGCTACGGCGGCCGGCAGGAGATCGCGGACGCGGTCCGCTCGCTGCTCCTGGAGCACGCGGAGCGCGGCACGAGCTTCGAGGAGCTCGCCGAGATCGTCGACGTCGAGCACATCTCGGAGCACCTCTACACGCGTGGTCAGCCCGACCCGGACCTGGTGATCCGTACCAGCGGCGAGCAGCGGCTGTCCGGGTTCATGCTGTGGCAGAGCGCCCATTCCGAGTACTACTTCTGCGAAGTGCACTGGCCGGCGTTCCGCAAGGTCGACTTCCTGCGGGCGCTGCGCGACTACGCCGCCCGGCACCGGCGCTACGGAACCTGAGCCCCGCACGTCCCCGCACGTCCCCGGAGCACCTCGGGGGGGCGCACGGGGACACGGTCGGAACCGATCACCTCGTGTTCATGAACACGTCGTCATATGCCATGGCATGGCGGAGGGTGTTCGAGGGCATATCCCTGGTGAAGTGAGCGGCACGGAGACCGCCACCCGGGAGGCCCCTTGCACCAGGACGACCGTGCGGGACACGTACGGGAGAAGCGGAGGGCCGTGGTTCGGCCCGTGCACGGAGGCCCGAACCCGGTCCCATTCCGCAGCGACACCGGTTCCGTCGCACCCCGACCTCACAGGGGTCTTCCGAGGGGGTCTGTCCTTCCGTGGTGACCAGCACGAAGCGCCGCCTTTCCGACCGGCGCACCTATGTTCTCGACACCAGCGTCCTGCTGGCCGACCCCAACGCCATGTCACGCTTCGAGGAGCACGAGGTAGTGCTCCCGATCGTCGTGGTGACGGAGCTCGAGGCCAAGCGGCACCATCCCGAACTCGGGTACTTCGCCCGGCAGGCCCTGCGCCTCCTGGACGACTTCCGGGTCCGGTACGGGCGCCTGGACGCCCCGCTCCCCATCGGGGAGCTGGGCGGCACCCTGCGTGTCGAACTCAACCATTCCGACCCCGGCGTACTGCCCGCCGGCTACAGGTTGGGGGACAACGACTCACGGATCCTCGCGGTCGCGCGCAACCTCCAGGCGGAGGGGTACGACGTCACGGTCGTCTCCAAGGACCTGCCGCTGCGCATCAAGGCCTCGTCGGTCGGACTCCTCGCCGAGGAGTACCGCGCCGAGCTGGCCATCACGGACGCCAACGGCTGGACGGGGATGTCCGAGCTGGCGCTCTCCGGCGAGCAGGTGGACCTGCTCTACGACCAGGAGTCGCTGTACGTGCCGGAGGCCGCCGAGCTTCCGGTCCACACGGGCCTGGTGCTCCAGTCCGAGCGGGGCAAGGCGCTCGGCCGGGTCACCGCCGAGGGGAACGTACGGCTGGTCCGCGGCGACCGGGAGGCCTTCGGGCTCCGCGGCCGCAGCGCCGAGCAGCGGATCGCGCTGGATCTGCTGCTCGACCCGGACGTCGGCATCATCTCCATGGGCGGCCGGGCCGGCACCGGCAAGTCCGCGCTCGCGCTCTGCGCGGGCCTGGAGGCGGTCCTGGAGCGCCGTCAGCACCAGAAGGTGATGGTCTTCCGTCCGCTGTACGCGGTCGGCGGCCAGGAGCTCGGCTACCTGCCGGGCAGCGAGTCCGAGAAGATGAGCCCGTGGGCCCAGGCGGTCTTCGACACGCTGTCCTCGGTCGCGAGCCGCGAGGTGATCGAGGAGGTGCTCGGCCGCGGGATGCTGGAGGTCCTGCCGCTCACCCACATCCGGGGCCGTTCGCTCCACGACGCGTTCGTCATCGTGGACGAGGCACAGTCCCTGGAGCGGAACGTCCTGTTGACCGTTCTGTCCCGAATCGGGGCGAATTCGCGGGTCGTTCTGACCCATGACGTCGCCCAGCGGGACAACCTCAGGGTCGGACGGTACGACGGAGTCGTCGCCGTGGTCGAGAAACTGAAGGGGCATCCGCTCTTCGCCCATGTCACCCTCACCCGCTCCGAGCGCTCCCAGATCGCGGCGCTCGTGACGGAGATGCTGGAGGACGGTCAGATCTGACCCGATTCGTACGCGTCCGTACCCGTACGGAAGTTGGCGCCGCCCGGCAGAGCGCAGGAGCTTAGCCGGGCGGCGCCCCCATGTCCGCCTTATCTTCAAAAACACCTGCCTCCGCCCAGGTGTGAGCTTTCACACGCAACGCAGAATTGCCTTGCGGTGTCGCCGTCCGGCAAAGTCTTGCTTCCGTCAGGCCCCGCATACGGCACCCGTGCACCTTCAGGCGCACAAGCACCACACAACTCAACAGTCGTTCGCCGTATGCCGCCCACAGCACCACGGGCCCGTGTCTTCTGTGACCGTGTACGTCGGAGACCAGCGCCAGGGGCACGATTTCGCCCGCGTGGTCACCTGTGCGGGCGTGCTGGAAGGAAACCGTGTGAGCCGGATCTCGGTCCGGGGATTCGCGGTGGCTTCGGCCACTGCGGTCACCACCGTCGGCGCCGTCATGGGCGTTGCGTCGGGTAATGCCGCTCAGTCCTCGGACGACAACTTCGAGGCCACCGCGGCCGACACGACGCTGCTCGCGGACATTCCCGTGGGCGAGCAGGCCCAGGTACAGGTCTCGTCCCTCTCGGAGCAGGCCGATGTCCAGGCCGCCGCTGCCGACTCGGTCGCGAGGAAGTCCGCGGAGGAGACGGCTCGTCTCCGCGCGGCCAAGGATGCCGAGGCGAAGAAGGAGGCGGCCGACAAGGCGGCCAAGGCCGAGAAGGAGCGCAAGGAGGCTGAGGCCGAGCGCGCCAGCCGTTCCGCGATCCGCGACGCCTCGTCCTTCAGCGCGCAGGGCTCGTACTCCGTCGCCGAGGTCAAGGCGATCGCCCGCCAGATGGTCCCGGCCTCGCAGTTCCAGTGCTTCAGCAACATCGTGGACCACGAGTCCACCTGGAACTACAAGGCCGTCAACCAGGGTTCGGGCGCCTACGGTCTCGTCCAGGCTCTCCCGGGCAACAAGATGGCCTCCGCCGGCGCCGACTGGCAGACCAACCCCGCCACCCAGATCAAGTGGGGCCTCAACTACATGGACTCCCGCTACGGCAGCCCGTGTGGCGCCTGGTCGTTCTGGCTGTCCCACCGCTGGTACTAGTACGGCGTGCTCAACCTCCGGGAGCCCCTCACCGTCCTACGGTGAGGGGCTTCTTGCGTGTAGTTTCGAAGGTCCACGGTCTCCGGGGGAACCGGTGGGGAAGAGCGAGCGGGGGATAAGGGAAGCGATGTCGAGAGTGCCAGGATGGCTGGGCCGGCTGGGCGAGAGCCTGAGCCGCATGGGTGAACGCCTCGACGAGCGCAGGGCCGAGGCGGAGCGCGAGGATCCGCTCGACCCGCCGTACGGGGACCCCCAGGAGCGTCCGGCCGACGGAACCCACGGGAACGTGGGCGCGCCCGCACGCCCCGAACTGGACCCGGACACCGCCGCACCCCTCCCGGAGACGGCGCCCGCCGACGCGAACGCCGAGGCGGGCCGCTCCGTCCCCGCGCCGCCGTCGTACGCGCCGGCCGTGGCCGCCCGGCCCGACCCCGTCGCGGCGATCCCCTGGGGCATGCGCGTCGCCGCCGAGGCGAGTTGGCGCCTGCTCGTCTTCGCCGGCACGGTCTGGGTGCTGATGAAGGTGATCAGCTCCGTCCAGCTGGTCGTCCTCGCCTTCGTCGCCGCGCTCCTCGTCACCGCGCTGCTCCAGCCCACCGTGGCCATGCTCCGCAGGAAGGGCCTGCCGCGCGGGCTCGCCACCGCCGTCACCGCCGTCTCCGGCTTCGTGGTGATGGGCCTGGTCGGCTGGTTCGTGGTCTGGCAGGTCATGGACAACATCGACAACCTGTCCGATCAGGTCAAGAACGGCATCGAGGAGCTCAAGCGCTGGCTCCTCGACAGCCCCTTCCACGTGACCGAGCAGCAGATCAACGGCATCGCGAAGAACCTCAGCGACTCGGTCGGCGCCAACGCCGAACAGATCACCCAGGTCGGACTCCAGGGCGTGACGGTCGTCGTCGAGGCGATGACCGGCATCCTGCTCGCCATGTTCTCGACGCTCTTCCTGCTGCACGACGGGAAGAAGGTCTGGGAGTGGACGCTCAAGCTGGTCCCCGCCCAGGCCCGGCCCGGCGTCGCCGGCGCGGGACCGCGCGCCTGGCGCACCCTCACCGCCTATGTGCGGGGCACGGTCCTCGTCGCCCTCATCGACGCGGTCTTCATCGGCCTCGGGCTCTGGTTCCTCGAAGTGCCGATGGCCGTACCGCTCGCCGTCTTCATCTTCCTCTTCGCGTTCATCCCGCTGGTCGGCGCGGTCGTCTCCGGCGCCCTCGCGGTCGTGGTCGCCCTCGTCACCAACGGGCCGTTCACCGCCCTCATGGTGCTGGTCGTCGTCCTCGCCGTACAGCAGATCGAGGGCCATGTGCTGCAGCCCTTCATCCTCGGACGCGCGGTGCGGGTCCATCCGCTGGCCGTCGTCCTCGCGGTCGCGGCCGGCGGCCTGACCGCCGGCATCGGCGGCGCCGTGGTCGCGGTCCCGCTGGTCGCCGTCGTCAACACGGTGGTCGGCTACCTGCGCGCGTACAGCACGGAGCAGGCACTGCGCAGCACGCCGGAACCACGCGGGGCGACCGCCTTCGAGGTGGCGCCGACCCCGGCACCCGGCACGCTCGCGGCCAAGGCGGAGAGCACGTGATATCGGAGCCGGAGTTCGACGACGGAACGCCGTTCGAGACCGCGGAGGTACTGACGGAGGAACAGGCCCCGCGCCCGCGCAGGCCCGGCCGACCCTGGCTGTGGGCGCTCGGCGGCGCGGTGCTGGCGTCGGCGGTGTGGGGCGGCGGACTCTACGCGTACGGGCGGGGGGAGGAGACCGGCCCGGACATGCGGGGCTACAAGCCGGTGGAGGACCTGTGCAAAGCGGCCGAGCTCAAGGGCCTCGCCGCCGCCCTCGGCAAGCGGGGCCAGGACGGGGCCGGCGCCTTCCTGAACGAGCCGGCGATCAGCGAGTCGTCCTGCTTCGCCGCGTTCGGCGCTGTGGAAAGCGGGGAGAACGTCCAGGTCGCGTACACCCTGCACAAGGTGACGGACCCAGGACCCGAGTTCGCGGCACGGGCCCAGCACCTCGGCATTCTCCAGAAGCTCGACGGCATAGGTGAGCAGGCCTTCTTCGACGACCGGGGCGAGGAGGGCGGGACTCTCCGGGTCCTCGACGGGCAGGCCGAGATCGAGATGCAGCTCTACCGCCAGAGCCACGAAGTGGACGGGAAGCTGATCGTGAGCGAGCGCGACCTCTCCGGGATCGAGGTCCCGATGACCCAGGACGCGCTCGCCCTCCTGGCCGCGCTCAGGAAGTGACCGCACGGATGTGACGAAAGGGCCCCGGGGCGTGCAGCCCCGGGGCCCTTCTCGTACCGTGACGCCCTACTCGGCGGAGGCGAGCACCGCTTCCGCGTCCAGCGTGACGCCGACCGCCTGGATCACCGCGGCGATCTTGACGGCCTCCTGGATCGTGGCGCGGTCGACACCGGCCTGACGCAGGACCTGCTCGTGCGAGTCGAGGCACTGGCCGCAGCCGTTGATCGCGGAGACGGCCAGCGACCACAGCTCGAAGTCGACCTTCTCGACGCCCGGGTTGCCGATGACGTTCATCCGCAGACCGGCGCGCATCGTCCCGTACTCGGGGTCCGACAGCAGGTGCCGGGTCCGGTAGAAGACGTTGTTCATCGCCATGATCGCGGCGGCGGACTTGGCCGCCTGGTACGCCTCGGGCTTCAGGTTGGCCTGGGCCTCGGGCTCCAGCTCCTTGAGGACCTTCGGCGAGCGCGAGGCGATCGCGCAGGCGAGGACGGTGCCCCAGAGCTGCTGCTGGGGCAGCTCGCTGTTGCCGATGACCGAACCGAGGTTCAGCTTCAGGTCCTTGGCGAAGTCCGGTATGGCGGACTTCAGTTCGTCGAGGGCCATGTCAGATCACTCGCCCGACAGGAGCGCGGCGGCGTCGAGGGTGCCCTCGCCCTTGTTCCAGTTGCACGGGCACAGCTCGTCGGTCTGCAGGGCGTCGAGCACCCGCAGGACCTCCTTGGGGTTACGGCCGACGGAGCCGGCGGTCACCATGGTGAACTGGATCTCGTTGTTCGGGTCCACGATGAAGACGGCGCGCTGGGCGAAGCCGTCCGCGCCCTTGACGCCACAGTCGCTCATGAGCTCGTGCTTGGAGTCGGCCAGCATCGGGAAGGGCAGGTCACGCAGGTCGGCGTGGTCCTTGCGCCAGGCGTGGTGCACGAACTCGGAGTCGCCGGAGACGCCGAGGATCTGGGCGTCGCGGTCCGCGAACTCGTCGTTCAGCTTGCCGAACGCGGCGATCTCGGTGGGGCAGACGAAGGTGAAGTCCTTCGGCCAGAAGAACACCACGCGCCACTTGCCCTCGTAGGCCTTGTGGTCGATCTGCTCGAACTCCTTGCCGCTCTCCAGCGACACGCAGGCGGTCAGGTCGTAGGTGGGGAACTTGTCACCGACAGTGAGCACGCGCTCTCCTTACAAACAGGAAGTGGTCCCTTTTGGGGGCTTCCATGGGGGTTGGACGGCTCACAGCATGGCACGGAGTGCATTGATCAGTGAAATAGCTAGAGTGGGTCGTGTTGATCGAAGGTGGTTATCAGTGGCGTCCCCGTACAGTTCCCCGCACGGCCCGAACCGAGGCAAGCAGCCGAGCCTCTCGCAGCTCAGAGCGTTCGCGGCGGTGGCCGAGCATCTGCACTTCCGCGATGCGGCGGCCGCCATCGGCATGAGCCAGCCCGCACTCTCGGGCGCGGTTTCGGCACTCGAAGAGGCACTCGGTGTCCAGCTGCTCGAGCGTACGACGAGAAAGGTGCTGCTCTCGCCCGCGGGGGAGCGGCTCGCGGTCCGCGCCCGGGCGGTCCTCGACGCGGTGTCGGAGCTGATGGAGGAGGCGGAAGCGGTCCAGGCCCCGTTCACCGGGGTGCTGCGGCTCGGGGTGATCCCGACCGTCGCCCCGTATCTCCTGCCGACGGTGCTGCGCCTGGTCCACCGGCGCTACCCGGACCTCGACCTCCAGGTCCACGAGGAGCAGACCTCCTCCCTCCTGGAGGGGCTCACCGCCGGACGGCTCGACCTGCTGCTGCTCGCCGTGCCGCTCGGCGTGCCAGGCGTCACCGAACTCCCCCTCTTCGACGAGGACTTCGTCCTGGTCACCCCGGAGGGGCATCCGCTGGCCGGACGGAACGACATCCCGCGCGAGGCCCTCAAGGAGCTGCGGCTGCTGCTCCTCGACGAGGGGCACTGCCTGCGCGACCAGGCCCTCGACATCTGCCGCGAGGCCGGGCGCACGGACGGCGCCGAGGTCACCACCACCGCGGCGGGGCTCGCCACCCTGGTCCAGCTGGTGGCCGGCGGTCTCGGGGTGACGCTGCTGCCGCGTACCGCCGTCACGGTCGAGACCGCCCGTAACAACGCCCTGTGGACCGGGCTCTTCGCCGAACCGGCCCCCGCCCGGCGCATCGCCCTCGCGATGCGGACGGGCGCGGCCCGGCACGCCGAGTTCGAGGAACTGGCGGAGGAGCTGCGGGGCGCGATGCGAGACCTTCCGGTACGACTGCTGGGCACGGGTCCCTGAGACCCGCGGGTACGGGGGTCGGCGGCCGGTTCCTGAGACCCGCCGGTACGGGCTGGGCGGCCGGTTCCTGAGACCCGCCGGTACGGAGGGGGCGGCGGTTCCTGAGACCCCCCGGTGTCAGGAACCGCCGCCCGCCTCCTCGTACATCCGCCCGGAGGGTTACTCCGTGCGCAGCCCGTCCGCCCGCATCAGGCGCCACAGGACGGGCATGCTCAGCAGCGTCACGGCCGCGATCAGCCCCAGCCCGATCCCGACGACGGGCAGGAAGACCCACCAGTCCTGGACCCGCTGCCCGCCCATCTTCAGCAGGACGACCCCGAGGCCGAGCCCGCCCGCCACGGCGAGGACCAGACCGAGGGCGATCGGCACCGCCGTCTGCCACAGCACCGACCAGCTCAGGGTGGAGCGCCGGGTGCCGAAGGCGACCAGCGAGGAGAGCAGTCGCTTGCGGTCCCTGAGCTGTTCCAGGGTGGCGACCAGGAGCGAGGCCGCCACCAGGAGCATCGTCAGGGTGGAGCCGACCAGGATGCCGGTGCGGACGCTGCTGAACGCGGCGTCCTGCTGGGTGTCCGCGAGCGTGCGGACCCAGGACGTCGGATCGATGTCCGCCGCCGTGTTCCGTGCGAAGTCGGCGGCGTCGGGCACGGCCGGGTCGAGCCGGACCATGGCCTGCGCGTCGGGCTCGTCGAGCCGGGCGGCGTCGATCGCCGACGGGGTGGCGAGGATGCCGTACTCGTACATGCCCGTCGGGTCGGGGCGGGAGTCCACGATCCGGGCGGTGGCGGGGATGCGCCACTGCGGCAGGGGAGTGGCCTCGGTGCGCTGCGGCGCGCTCGGGTGCGGATGCGGGTCGCGCAGGGCGACCGTCGCGCCGGGTCGGGCCGCCCTGGTGACGAAGGAGTCGTCCGGGTTGCCCTGGGCGCCGTGGGCGAGGAAGACGAACACGTCGCCGTCCGTGCAGGAGGGCAGCGCGGCGAACTCCTTGAGGGAGGCGCAGTCGCCGACCCTCATCGAGACCGTCGGAGAGAACTCCTCGCCTCCCTTCAGGGGCCCGGGACGCCACACCCGCGATTCGACGATGCCGATCACGCCTGTGACGCCCTCGGTCCGCTCGAAGCGGGCGATCATCCCGCGGGCCTCTTCGGCTGACCGGGCATTGGCGCCGAACGAGATCTGGGCACGGGACACGTCCTCGCCCGTGAACTCGGTGAAGTCGCTCTCCATCGCCTGGAAGAGCATCTGGAGCGCGATCGCTCCGGTCGCCGCGACGACGATGCCGCTGACCGCGCGGGCCGCCGTGCCGCTGCTCAACTGGAGTCTGCGGACCGCGAGCTGCCAGGCCACCGGCCCGGCGTGCAGCCGCTTCACCCCGGCCTCGACGAGCCACGGCAGCAGCGTCGTCAGGCCGATCAGGGCGAGGGTGGTGCCGGTCGCGACGCCCACGGTGTCGAGGCTGGTCTCGGTCGCCCGGACCTCGCCCATGAGCGGGACGAGCAGGGCCACGCCGGCCGCGAGGAGCAGCAGCCGCCACCACACCCGGCGGCGGCGGGGGGTCGAGGTCCGGACGACTCCGAGCGGCTCGATCACCACCCCGCGCAGCGCGAAGAGGGTGACCACGACCGAGGAGACCGGGACGGCGACGAGGGCGAGCGCGGCGAGCGCGGGCATCGGCACGACGTCGGAGGGATAGGCGTTGACGTCCCAGATGGTGAAGGCCCCGGCGAACTGCCGGGCCACCGCGAAGAGCCCGAGGCCCACCAGCAGGCCGAGCAACGCGCCCGCGAGGGACTCGCCGGCCGCGATCCGCCGGGTCATGGCGGTGTCGGCGCCGACGAGCCGGAGCGCGGCGAGCCGCCGGTCGCGCTGCTCGCCGCCGAAGCGGACGGCGGTCGCGATGAAGACGAGCACCGGGAGGAGCAGGACGACGCAGGCCACGACGACGAGGAGGATCAGGAACGCGTTCATCGGTTCCTCGGGCACGGACCAGCCGTACCGCGTGCCGCGTCCGTCGAAGTTCGCGGTGTCGAGGAAGCCGACATGGGCGACGTACCGCAGCTCGGCGGGGCCGATGAGTCCGTCCTGCCCGATCGTCCCGGCCACCTTGTAGGGGAGCCGTTCCTTGAGCAGGGCGCCCTCGGGGGAGTCGAGCAGCTCACGGAGCGCGGGGGAGACCAGCATCTCGCCGAGCGCGGGGAACGCGTCCGCGCCCGGGGGCACCGGGGGTGCGTCGCCCTCGGGGCGCAGCAGCGTGCCGCTGATGACGTCGTCCCGGTAGACGGTGGTCCGGCCGAGGTGGAGAAAGGAGTCGGGCCGGGGCGAGGTGACCGACTCGCTGCCGTCGATGGCGCGTACCGACTCCCGTACCTCCCGCTGGAAGAGCATGTTCGGCAGGGAGGAGGCGAGCAGCAGCAGGGCCACGCCGAAGCCGATCCCGGTCGCGGTCAGCACGGTGCGGAGCAGGCCTGCGCGGCCGCCGGTGACCGCGAACCGGGCGCCGAGCGCCAGGTCGCGGGCCCAGGTGCGGAGCGTCATGCCACCCACTCCGCGTCCCGGACGGCCCCGTCCCGTACGACGATCTCGCGGTCGGAGTACGCGGCGACCCGGGCCTCGTGGGTGACGAGGACGACGGCCGCGCCGGTGTCCCGGGAGGCGTCGGTGAGCAGCCGCATGACCCGCTCGCCGTTGAGGGAGTCGAGCGCGCCGGTCGGTTCGTCGGCGAAGATCACCCTCGGGGCGGTGACGAGCGCGCGGGCGACGGCGACGCGCTGGCCCTGGCCGCCGGATATCTCGCCGGGGCGCTTGTGCGCGGTGTCGTCGACCTCCAGGCGGGCCATCCACTCGGTGGCCCGGGCCTCGGCGGTCTTCCGCTTCTCGCCGTTGAGGCGGAGGGGGAGGGCCACGTTCTCGACGCAGGTCAGCTCGGGGACGAGCTGGCCGAACTGGAAGACGAAGCCGAAGTCGGTACGGCGCAGGGAGCTGCGCGCGGTGTCGGAGAGCGCGGTGAGCTCGCGTCCGTCGTAGGTGATGGTGCCCGCGTCGGGGCGCACGATTCCGGCCAGGCAGTGCAGCAGGGTCGACTTGCCGGAGCCGGAGGGGCCCATGACGGCGACGACCTCGCCGGCCCGGAGGGAGAAGGAGGCCCCGGCGAGTGCCGGGGTCGGGCCGTAGGTCTTGTCGAGGGCGGTGGCCCTCAGGAGCGGTGCGGAACTCATCGGCGGATCTCCTCGGCGAGCCGGTCGAGGCGGGCGGCGGTCAGTTCCAGCCAGCGCAGGTCTGCCTCCAGATGGAACAGGGCGTGGTCGCAGATGAGCTGGTCGGCGAGGTCGCCGTCCTTCTTGCGCCGGGTGAGTTCGCGCATCAGGCGGAGGTGCTCGGCGCGCTGGGTGTCGAGGAGCTCGGCGGCGCCGCGGCCGGTGAGCAGGGCCAGGACGACCTTGGTGTAGAGCGTGGACTGGAGGTACGGCTCCGGCTTCTCGGGCGTGGTGAGCCATTGGGCGACATCGGTGATGCCGGCCTCGGTGATGGCGTACCGCTTCCGCTCCGGGCCGCCGCCCGCCTCGATCCCGTCGACGACGACGAGGCCGTTCTTCAGGAGCCGGGACATGGTCGAGTAGACCTGGCCGTAGTGCAGCGGCCGGTCGTGGCCGAACTTCTCGTCGAAGGCGCGCTTGAGGTCGTAGCCGTGGCGCGGGCCGGACTCCAGGAGTCCCAAGAGGGTGTGACCGATGGACATACGGCCCACTGTACACGGGGTGTATACCCACGATGTATAGCGGCGGTCACCCAAGCGGAAGCGTGCCCTCACGCAACCATCCGCCTCCGCCGGGCGTCGGTTCCTCTGGGTATGGGTGCTGATTCTCACGTCCGGAAAAGGCGTGATCGGTTGTCCTTTGTCTGCATCTCCGGTGTTAGCTGACTAGCTGAGCCGATCCGGCGCGGGCGGGACACGGACCGGGGCACGCCGGGACACACGACGAGCGGAGCGACAGGACACATGGGCCGACCGGACAAGGGCAAGGCGAAGAAACGCGGCCTGCGCCGCTTCTTCTCCTGGAAGAAGCTCCTGGGCACCTTCTTCGTGTGCTGCCTGCTCGCCATGGGCGCCCTGTACGTCGTCTACCTCTTGGTCCCGGTGCCGACGGCCAACGCCGAGGCGACCATGCAGAGCAACATCTACAAGTACGCCAACGGCAAGGTCCTCGCCCGCACCGGCAAGATCAACCGCGAGATCGTCGGCCTGGAGCGGATCCCCGAGAAGGTCCAGAAGGCGTTCGTCGCCGCGGAGAACAAGACCTTCTACAAGGACAACGGCGTCGACATCAAGGGCACCACCCGCGCCGCCTGGTCCACCATCACCGGCAAGGGCAAGCAGGGTGGTTCGACCATCACCCAGCAGTACGTCAAGAACTTCTACCTGAGCCAGGACCAGACGGCGACGCGCAAGCTCAAGGAAATGGTCATCGCCATCAAGGTCGACCAGCAGATGAGCAAGAGCGACATCCTCGCCGGGTACATGAACACCAGCTACTACGGCCGCAGCGCCTACGGCATCCAGGCCGCGGCCCGCTCGTACTACGGCGTCGACGCCACCCAGCTCACCACCGCCCAGGGCGCCTACCTCGCCTCGCTGCTCCAGGCGCCCAACCAGTACGACTGGACCTCCGCGAGCAGCACCGGCCGCAAGCTCGTCGAGGAGCGCTGGAACTACGTCCTCGACAACATGGTCGGCGAGGGCTGGCTCCCGGCCGCCGAGCGCGCGGCCATGAAGTTCCCCGTCCCGCAGAAGCCCAAGCCGCTCCCCGGCATGGAGGGCCAGACCGGCTACATCGTCGAGGCCGCCAACCAGGAGCTGATGCGCCAGGGCGTCAGCGAGGAGGACATCAAGGCCGGCGGCTGGACGTTCACCCTCACCATCGACGAGAAGAAGCAGAAGGACCTCGTCAAGGCGGTCGACCGGCAGCTGGAGGCCAAGCTCGACCGCAAGGGCGACAAGAAGGACGCCACCGTCCAGGCGGGCGCCACCTCGGTCGACCCGAAGACCGGCGCGGTCGTCGCGCTGTACGGCGGCGTCGGCGCCACCGAGCACTGGACGTCCAACGCGACCCGCCGCGACTACCAGCCCGCCTCCACCTTCAAGCCGATCGTCCTCGCCTCCGCCCTCGACAACGGCTCGGTCACCCAGGACGGGCGGCAGATCGGCCTCGGCACGATCTACGACGGCGACAGCAAGCGCAAGGTCGTCGGCAGCTCGATCCCCTTCGACCCGGAGAACGAGGACAACCGGAACTACGGCCCCGTCAGCGTCCAGAAGGCCACCAACAGCTCCATCAACTCCGTCTACGCGCAGATGATCGTGGACGTCGGTGCGGGCAAGACCAAGAAGACCGCCCTCGACCTCGGCATGAAGGACGGCGCGGACTTCGGCGAGACCCCCGCCATGTCCCTCGGCACCATGGGCGCCTCCACCATGGACATGGCAGGCGTCTACGCCACGCTCGACAACCACGGCAAGATCGTCACCCCGACCCTGGTGAAGGCCGCCGTGCACCGGGACCGTACGCTCACCCCCGCCAAGGGGACCGGCGAGCAGGTCATCAGCCGTGAGGCCGCCGACACCGTCACCCAGGCCATGACGGGCGTCGTGCAGAACGGTTCCGGCACCCGGGCCGCCGGTGAGTACGAGGCCGCCGGCAAGACCGGCACCTCCGAGAACAACCGTTCCGCCTGGTTCGTGGGCTACACCCCCGAACTCGTCACCGCCGTCGGCCTCTTCGGCGAGGACCCCAAGGGCAACCAGGTCACCCTCACCGACACCATCAACCAGGGCCGCGCCAACGGTGGCCGTACGCCGGCCCAGATCTGGGGCGACTACACCACCGGCGCCCTCGGCGGCGGCTCCGACGCCTCCTTCGACCTGGAGACCGACGGCTCGGGCACGTACGACCCGGACCCGACGCCCACCGGGACCACCGAGGCGCCCGAGGAGCCGACCGACGCGCCGACCACGAGCTCCCCGGACCCGACGCCCCCGACGACCTCGCCGGCCACCACGGAGCCCACGCCCACGAGCGACCCGGTCACCACGGCGCCGACGCCCACGACCGAGCCGCCGGTCACCGACGAGCCGTCCCCGCCGCCGTCGATCGAGCCGCCGGACCCGGGCACGGATCCCGACCCCGAGAGCACCGACCGACCGCTGCAGTAGCGACCGGCCGCCGCAGTAGCTACCGGCCGCCGCAGGAGCGACACGAAAGGGCCGGACCCCCCCCGTGGGGTCCGGCCCTTTCGCCGTTCCTACGACTGACTCGCCGCGCCTACGACTGGCTCGGGGTGGCCAGCTCGAACCAGACGACCTTGCCGCCCGAAAGACGGGTCGCCCCCCACCGTCTCGCCAGCCGGTTCACCAGGAACAGGCCGCGCCCGCCCTCGTCGGTGTCGCGGGCCCGCCGCTGCCGGGGCAGCTGCGGCGAGTCGTCGCCGACCTCGCAGCGCAGGACGTCCGTCCGCAGCAGCCGCAGCGTCACCGGCCGCTCGGCGTACCGCACGGCGTTCGTCACGACCTCGCTGACCAGCAGCTCGACCGAGTCCGTCAGCTCCTCCAGGTCCCAGCGGGCGAGCGCCCGCCGGGCGAGCCGCCGGGCCCGCCCCGGGGCCGCGTCCTCCGGCTCCAGGAACCAGTACGCCACGTCGCTCGGCGCGATCCCGTCGAAACGGGCCGCGAGCAGCGCGATGTCGTCGTCCCGGTCACCGGGACCCAGCATGTCCAGGACGTCGTCGCAGAGTGCCTCCAGGGGCGGCGAGTGGTCCGGGCCCGTCAGCTGCGCGGTCGCCTCCAGGCGCTCCCGCAGCTGCTCGATGCCGGTCCACACGTCCCGCAGCCGGGACTCCACGAGACCGTCCGTGTAGAGCAGGAGCGTGGCGCCGGCCGGGGCGTCCAGCTCGACCGCCTCGAAGTCCACCCCGCCGACCCCGATCGGGGCACCGGGCGGCACCCGCAGCACCTCGGCGCGGCCGCCCAGGTGGAGGAGTATCGGCGGCGGATGGCCGGCGTTGGCCACGGTGATCCGGTGCGAGACCGGGTCGTACACCGCGTACATGCAGGTCGCCATCCGGTTCTCGCCGAGGCGCTGCGCCTGCTCGTCCAGATGGTGCAGGACCTCCTGCGGAGGCAGGTCGAGCCCGGCCAGGGTCTGCGCGGTCGTCCGCAGCTGACCCATGATCGCCGCCGAGGTCATCGAGTGGCCCATGACGTCGCCGACGACCAGGGCGACCCGGCTGCCGGGCAGCGGGATCGCGTCGTACCAGTCGCCGCCCACCCGGGCCGTCTCGGCCGCCGGCAGATAGCGCGAGGCGAGCTTGACGCCGGTCGGCTGCGGCAGCGAGTCCGGCAGCATCGTCCGCTGGAGCTCGTCCGCGATGTACGCCTCACGGCCGTACAGGACGGCCTTGTCGATGCCGAGCGCGGTGTGCGTGGCCAACTGCGCCGCGACGAGCAGGTCGTTCGGCTCGAAACCGGCCCGCTCGGGGCGGCGCAGGAACACGGCGGCGCCGATCACCCGGCGTCGGCCGCGCAGCGGCGCGAGGACGGCCCGCAGCCCGCCGGGCAGCGGATGGTCCGGGCCGAGCAGTTCGGTCAGCGCGGTCTTGGCGGCGGCGGAGTCGCCGAAGACCGGCCGCACCCCGCGCAGCACCTCGGCCAGTGCCCCACCGGACCGCACCTCGCAGAGTTCGGCCGCGGGGGTCGGATCCGGATCGGGTACGAGGACGAGCTCCTCGCCCTCCAGATCGCTTAACCGGAGCCGGTCCGTACGGCGCAGCCGCAGCACGAACGGCGCCACCGGCCGTTCGTCGCCCACCGGCAGCGGGTCGCGGAGATAGACCAGGATCTCGTCGGAGAAGGTCGGCACGGTCGCCCGGCACAGACCGAGGACGATCTCGTCCAGGTCGATGCCGCGCGCGATGCGCCGCGTCGCCGCCCCGACGAACCGCAGCCGCTCGCCCTCGCGACGCGCGGCGGGGTCACCGCCCCTGTTCCCGCCGGGATGCTGCGGGGTCACGGCGACGGCCATGACTCCGGGGCCGCCGGGGGCCGTGGGAGGCGGGGGCGCGTCCGCCCCGGAGGGCGCCGGGCCCGCCGGTCCGCCCGCCGTGCCGGGCACGTCGGAGGGCAGGCCGGCCGCCGCCTCCTGGCGAGGGCGCGCGCGTTCCTGCGACCGGGCAGCCAGGGGCTGCCGGCCTTCGTGGGAGGTGGGATGCTCCGTCACGCGTGGGGTTCCGTCCGTCCGGGCCGGTGGTGCGATGCACTCGCTCTTCTCGCCGATGCCGCGCCTTCGGCGGGGCTAAACCCCTTGTGTACGGCGGATCTGAAGGCTCCGCGAGCGGCGGCACCAGAGGGGGTCGGAACACCCGGGCAGACGTCCGGCACTGCTCTCCCCCTCGTGGATGACTTCTGGTCAGGTCCTGCGCTGCGTTCGGTCGTTGACGTGTTGCTCGGTCGGTCTGACGTGCCGTTCGGTCCGCCCCTGCCGTGCGGAGGACGATCCTACGTTTCAACCCCGGGGGCGCATCAAGGGTCTCACGGTGCCGTGTGCGCCGGAGTGCGGTCCCAGTCGGCCGGCAGCTCCGGAACCCGCCATGCCGGATCGGGCCGCCAGTTCTCCCAGCCGTCGGCGAACGGCGCCCCCCACGCCATGATGCGCTCCACCGCCCGCTGCCCCGCCGTGCGCACCCGCGCCGCCTGCTCGGTGCTCATCAGGCCGGACCGCTGGGCCTGCGCGAACTCGTCCTCGTCCCGCCACAGCCAGCTGTGGTCGGGGTAGACGGAGATGTCGAGGAAATGGTCCTCGGAGTCGAAGCCGCCGGCCCACCGGACCCGGGGCTCCTCCAGGTTCACGTACCAGCTGCGGAAGCGCCAGCCGCGCTCCCAGAACAGCCACACCGACCACGGGTCGCCGGGTCTCGCCAGCTTCAGGACCCCGCTGCCGGACCACCGTGCGCGTTCCGTGGTGCGCGCGGCGGTGTAGCGGGTGGCGAGGGGCTCCTCGTGCACCGGCGTGCCGTCGGCGAGCACCGGACGGACGCACTCCGTGTCGGGCGCCATCCACACCGCGAGGAGATCCGGCGTGTCCTGGACGACCGTCACCGGTCGGCAGATGTGCACGTCCTCGGTGCCGTTGCCGCGGTAGCGCCAGAGGATGTGCTCCCCCGGCGCCCAATGCTGAGAGCCGCCCGATCCTGTCATGCGCAGATCTTAGGGGCGCGCTCCCACGACCGCAGCGGCACGGATCACGGATGAGTCATGCGGAGCACGTCCAGGGCCTCGTCCAGTTGCTCGACCGTCAGGTCGCCGCGCTCCACGTACCCGGACTCCAGGACCACCTCGCGGATGGTCTTCCGCTCGGCGAGGGACCTCTTCGCGACCTTGGCGGCCTCCTCGTAGCCGATGTACTTGTTCAGCGGGGTGACCACGGACGGCGAGGACTCGGCGTACTCGCGTGCCCGCTCGACGTTGGCCGTGATCCCGTCCACCGTGCGGTCGGCGAGCAGCCGGGACGCGTTGGCGAGCAGCCGTACGGACTCCAGGAGGTTCTTGGCCATCACCGGCAGCATCACGTTGAGCTCGAAGTTCCCGGCCGCGCCCGCCACCGCCACGGTGGTGTCGTTTCCGGTCACCTGCGCGGCGACCATGAGGACCGCCTCGGGGATCACCGGGTTCACCTTGCCCGGCATGATCGACGAGCCGGGCTGGAGGTCGGGGAGGTTGATCTCCGCCAGGCCGGTGCGCGGGCCGCTGGCCATCCAGCGCAGATCGTTGGCGATCTTGGTGAGGGAGACGGCGACGGTACGGAGCTGCCCGGACGTCTCCACCAGCGCGTCGCGGGCGCCCTGCGCCTCGAAGTGGTCGCGGGCCTCGGTCAGCGGCAGGCCGGTCGCCCGCGCGACCTCCGCGATGACGGCCGCGGAGAAGCCGGCCGGGGTGTTGATGCCGGTGCCCACCGCCGTACCGCCGAGGGGGAGTTCGGCGAGCCGGGGAAGCGCGGAGCGCAGCCGCTCGACGCCGTACCTGACCTGGGCCGCGTAGCCGCCGAACTCCTGGCCGAGGGTGACCGGGGTGGCGTCCATGAGGTGCGTACGGCCCGACTTCACCACCGACGCGAATTCGGCCGATTTTCGCTCAAGGGAGGCGGCCAGATGGTCGAGGGCGGGGATCAGGTCGCGGGTGACGGCGCCGGTGGCCGCGATGTGGATGGAGGACGGGAAGACGTCGTTGGAGGACTGCGAGGCGTTCACGTGGTCGTTGGGGTGGACCTCGCGGCCCTCGGGGAGCCGCTCGGTGGCGAGGGTGGCGATCACCTCGTTGGTGTTCATGTTGGACGAGGTGCCGGAGCCGGTCTGGAAGACGTCCACCGGGAAGTGCTCGTCCCAGCGTCCCTCGGCGACCTCCGCCGCCGCCGAGGCGATGGCCTCGGCACGGTCGCGGTCGATCACGCCGAGCTCGGCGTTGACCTGGGCGGCGGCGGCCTTGATCCGGGCGAGGGCCTCGATGTGGGCGCGCTCCAGGCGCTGCCCGGAGACCGGGAAGTTCTCCACCGCCCGCTGGGTCTGGGCCCGCCACTTGGCGTGCGCGGGGACCCGCACCTCACCCATGGAGTCGTGCTCGATCCGGTGGCCGTCGGCCTGGTCTGTGTCGTTCATGTTCCTCAACCTCCTACAAAAGATGAGCACTTGTCTTGTTCGATGTATTCCCATCGGGCGTACCGGCCAGTAAAAACCGTGGGTAACCCCACTTCCAGGAGGCGCAATGACGCGCACCAGGTACAGACTCCGCTGGCCCATCGCCGTCGTCGCCGCGGCCGCCGCCGCGCTCGGCACGATGACCGCCGCCGCCCCCGCCGGCGCGGCCGGCACCGGCACCACGGCGGTGACCGCCGCCGTACCGCTCCCGCCCGCCCTGGAGGCGATCCGGGCCGCCGAGGCGACCAAGATCTACGGCAGCCCCGAGGAGCGCCCGCTCGCCCAGCGCAGGACCGGCCTGATCTCGCTCGGCGACAGCGAGATCTCCGGAGAGGGCGTCGGCACCTACGAGCCTCCCACCAACGGCCCCACCAACTGGTGCCACCGCTCGCCCGACGCCGCCATCCACCGCACCGGGATCGCCGCGGACCTCACGTTCAACGTGTCGTGCTCCGGCGCGTACACCGGCAACATCCGGATCGGCGGCTCGAAGCAGTACGCCGACGAGCTCGTCCAGAGCGACAACCTCGCGATCAAGGCGCGCAACACCCGGATCAAGATGGTCCTGATGGTCGCCGGCGCCAACGACGACCTGCAGTTCGGGCCCGTCATGACCGACTGCGTCCAGCGCTACCTGCTCCTCCAGGGCGCCTGCGAGCCCAAGTACGCCCCCGGCTGGCAGGCCCGCGTCGACGGACTCGTCCCCAAGGTCGAGCAGACCGTCCGCGACCTCAAGACCGTGATGCGCGACGCCGGTTACTCCGACGGCGACTACAAGCTCGTCCTCATGGGCTACCCCAGCCCCATCGGCCCCGACTTCAACGACAACCCGAACTTCCCCGGCAAGCTGATCTGCGGCGGACTCGGCTACGACTCCGACACCGTCTGGGGCCGCAACACCGCCGTCCCCGCCTTCGAGCGCGGGATGCGCGCGGCGGCCGCCTCCACCGGGGCCGTCTACCTCGACAACTCGCGGCTCTTCCACGGCCACGAGGTCTGCATGGAGGACTCCTGGGCCCGCGGCCTCTACATCGACCTCTCCAAGCCCGGGACCCCGGACGAGAACTCCGTACGGCAGTCCTTCCACCCCAACGCACGCGGTCACGCCGCCTTCGCGTCCTGCCTCACCCAGATCTACAACTCGGGCACCCGTGAGGCCAGTTGCGCCGACGTGAACTCCTCCGGCACGCCGACGCTCTTCCCGGTGGCCTGGGACGACGTGTACCAGCCCCTGAAGAACCAGGCGACGGGCAACTGTCTGGACGTCGACGCGGCCGGCTCGTCCAACAACACCGCCGTCCTCGGCTGGGACTGCCACGGCGGCCGTAACCAGGGCTGGTGGTACGACTCCACCCGCCGTACGGTCCACACCCAGCTCACCCAGGACCGCTGCCTGGACGTGCCCGCGTCCGGCTACCAGGCGGGCAGGGCGCTCGTCCTCTGGAACTGCCACGGCGGCGCCAACCAGAAGTTCGTCCGCGACGGCGCCACGGTCCGCCCGGCCGACGCGACGGGCCTCTGCCTCACCCAGAGCGCGGCGAGGCAGCCGGTCCGGCTCCAGACCTGCGACGGCTCGGCGAACCAGAAGTTCGCGTAGCGGAAGCCCCGTTCACGAACGCCGTGGCCCCCGTCCGACACCGGACGGGGGCCACGGCCGTCCGGTGCGACGCGGCCACGGGGTCGTGCGGTGCGACGCGGCCACGGCCGTGTCCGGTGTCGGACGGGGGCCACGGGGCCGTGCACGGTGCGGCCTCAGAGCACCTTGAGCGTGGTCCGCGCCAGCTCGTACGCCGGGAGCATCGCCCGGTACTCCGCGGTGTCGAGCCCGCCGAGGTGCACGATCACCGTCCCCTTCGGGGTCGCGACGGCGAAGGCGCGCTCCTCCTTCGACTCCTCCATCACCTTGTTGTAGACGGTGTACGTGACCTCGGTGACGGGCCCCGCGCCGGACGCGCTCTCCTTGTAGCCGACCTCGGAGGTGTTCTGCTCGGCCTTCACGAACCCTTCGAGCGCCGTCCTGGCGGGCCCCTTCCCGGCCGTCCACACCCGCAGGTATCCGACGTGCCCGGCCGGCTTGGCGTCCACCTCGCAGCGGGCGACGGCCGGCCCCTGGCGGGTGAGCGCCGCGAACTCCGGGTTCTCGGGGTCGCTGATCGCGTTCGGCTTCCACTTCTCCGCGAGACCGAACGAGACGGGCAGCGCGCAGGCCGACCCGGGACCGCCGACGGTCCCGCCGGCCTTGACCGGGGCGGCGCCCGAGGCGTCGGCGGTGGGCGCCGTGGGGCGTGCGCCCTGCGTGACCTCGGGAACCGGCTCGGGCTCGCCGCAGCCGGTCAGCAGCAGCCCCGCCGCCAGGGTGGCGGTGACCGGGGCCAGGGTCCGTATCGGGTGTCTCATGCGGTCAGGGTAGTGGCGGGCCGGAGGCCCACCGGACGGGCGTACCCGGGGCTGACGTCGCGCAATGCGAAGCCGGTCCGATGGAGTTCCACATCACCCGGTGAGCCGGTGGGCGTTCAGGAGAGCTTGCCGCCGTAGTCCGGCAGCTTGAAGGTGCGCTCGGCGTGGCCGCCGACCAGGTCGGTGGTGTTGTTGCCGATGTTCGCGATGATCGTGTAGCCCTTGGCCTCGATCTTGGCGCGCTGCTCCGTCTTGTACGCGCTGACCTCCGCGAACAGGTCGGGCAGGGAGCGCACGTACAGCCCGTCGACCGGATAGCCGGCCTGCTTCAGGTTCCAGTCGGTGAGGGAGTGGATGATCCCGGGGCGCGCGGTGACGAAGAAGACGTCCACGCCGCGGTCGTGGGCCTCCCGGACGAGGGTGCGCACATCGGCGATGGCCGGGGTCGGCAGCTCCCAGAAGGGGTGGAAGTCCGTCTCCAGCGAGCTGTTGTCGATGTCGAGGACGATCGCCTGCTTCTCGCTGCCCGCGTTCCTGGAACGCTCCTCGATGTACGGGCGGGCCTCGGCGACCACGGCCGCCACGTCATGGCGCCAGGTCGTGTAGTCGACGTCCTTGATGGCGGCCGTCGACGTGCTGTGGCTGTCCGGGTCGGCGGCGGACGCGGTGGGCGCGGGGCCGACGACGAGGAACGCGGTGAGGGCGAGCGCGGCCGTGGTTCCGGCGGTGGCGCGCCTGCGGAAGGGCGTGGAGGGCATGGGGGCTCCCTAGATCGACCAGCTCAGACTTTGGCATGCTCGCGCTCAATACTGGACAGTAGGCAACGAGATGGCTACCGGTCGGTAGCGAGTTTCTGAGCGGAGATCGACAACATGGAGATCGCCCCGGGAACGACGACGCCCCCCGGTCCGTGCGGACCGAGGGGCATGCGTCGAGCGACAGGGTCAGCCGAGGCCGGGGCCCCGCACCGGGATGTGCGTGAACGTCGGCTCCGGGGCCGGGTTCTGGAAGAAGTCGTTGCCCTTGTCGTCCACCACGATGAACGCCGGGAAGTCCTCGACCTCGATCTTCCAGACCGCCTCCATGCCGAGCTCCTCGTACTCGACGACCTCGACCTTCTTGATGCAGTCCTGCGCGAGCCGCGCCGCCGGGCCGCCGATCGAGCCGAGGTAGAAGCCGCCGTGGCTGCCGCAGGCGTTCGTGACCTGCTGCGAGCGGTTGCCCTTGGCCAGCATGACCTTCGAGCCGCCCGCTGCCTGGAACTGCTCCACGTACGAGTCCATCCGGCCGGCCGTCGTCGGACCGAAGGAACCGGAGGCGTACCCCTCGGGCGTCTTCGCCGGACCCGCGTAGTAGACCGGGTGGTCCTTCAGGTACTGCGGCATCTCCTCGCCCGCGTCCAGGCGTTCCTTGATCTTGGCGTGCGCGATGTCGCGCGCCACGACCAGCGGGCCGTTGAGGGAGAGACGGGTCTTGACCGGGTACTTGGTCAGCTCGGCGAGGATGTCGTCCATCGGCTGGTTCAGGTCGATGGTGACGACGTCGCTCTCCTCGGAGAGATGCTCGTCGGTCGTCTCCGGCAGGAAGCGCGCCGGGTCGGTCTCCAACTGCTCCAGGAAGACGCCCTCGGCGGTGATCTTCGCGACGGCCTGGCGGTCGGCCGAGCAGGAGACGGCGATCGCGACGGGCAGCGAGGCACCGTGGCGGGGGAGGCGGACGACGCGGACGTCGTGGCAGAAGTACTTGCCGCCGAACTGCGCGCCGATGCCGATCTTCTGCGTCAGCTCGAAGACCTTCTCCTCCAGCTCCTTGTCGCGGAAGCCGTGGCCGGTCTCGGCCGAGCCCTCGGTGGGCAGCTCGTCCAGGTAGTGCGCGGAGGCGTACTTCGCGGTCTTGAGCGCGAACTCGGCGGAGGTGCCGCCGACGACGATCGCCAGGTGGTACGGCGGGCAGGCGGCCGTGCCGAGCGAGCGGATCTTCTCCTCCAGGAACTTCATCATGCTCGCCTCGTTGAGGACGGCCTTCGTCTCCTGGTAGAGGAAGGACTTGTTGGCCGAGCCGCCGCCCTTGGCCATGAAGAGGAACTTGTACGCGCCGCCGTCGGTCGCGTACAGCTCGATCTGCGCGGGCAGGTTCGAGCCGGTGTTCTTCTCCTCCCACATGGTGACCGGGGCCATCTGCGAGTACCGCAGGTTGAGCTTGGTGTACGCGTCGTAGATGCCCTTGGACAGGGCCTCCTCGTCGCGGCCCGGGGTCAGCACGTTCTGGCCGCGCTTGCCCATGACGATCGCCGTGCCCGTGTCCTGGCACATGGGCAGGACGCCGGCGGCGGCGATGTTCGCGTTCTTGAGGAGGTCGAGCGCGACGAACTTGTCGTTGGCCGACGCCTCGGGGTCGTCGATGATCCGGCGCAGCTGGGCCAGGTGGGCCGGGCGCAGGAAGTGCTGGATGTCGTGGATCGCCTCGGCGGCCAGGGTGCGCAGCGCCTCCGGCTCGACCTTGAGGAACGTACGGCCGTCGGCCTCGAAGGTGGAGACACCTTCGGAGGTCACCAGGCGGTAGGGCGTGGTGTCCTCTCCCAGGGGGAGCAGATCGGAGTACGCAAACTCTGGCATGGGGGCCATTCCTCACTCGGCAAGACGGCGCACCGCCTCCGTTGGCAGTGCGCCTTCCAGCGTAGAACGCGGGCAGGGGCCCGGTCCTGTGAGGTAAGGCTCACTTGGGGCCGGGACCGCGCCGGAGTGGCGGGTTCGAGACGTTGTCCACAGGCCACGGCCCGCCCCCTGGTCGCGATCTATCGCGTTTCGCTAGGCTGGCTCCGTGGACCTCGAAAAGAAGCCCGAACCCGAAAAGCAGCCGCAGCCGCAGCGGCAGGCCGCGCCCGCCCAGCCGGCGCCTGCGGAGCCCGTCTTCGCCGACCCGCAGGGCTCGTTGCGAGCCTCGGACGCGGACCGGGACCGGATCGCGGACATCCTCAGGGACGCCCTGGCCGAGGGGCGGATCGACGCCGAGGAGCACTCGGACCGGATCGACTCGGTGTACCGGGCGAAGACCGTCGGGGAGCTGGAGCCGATCGTCCGCGACCTGCCGGGCGCCCGGACCCCCCGCCAGGAGTCCGTGCCGGACTACGGGTACGGCCCGGAGGACGCCGACGGCCCCCCGGACAACCTCGTCGCGATCTTCTCCAGCACCACCCGCAAGGGACGCTGGCGGGTGAGCCGCCGGACGAACGCGTTCGCGCTCTTCGGGAACATCGAGATCGACCTCACCGAGGCGATCTTCACGCAGCGGCTGACCACCATCAACGCCACGTCGATCTTCGGCAACGTGGAGGTGCGGGTCCCGGAGAACATCAGCCTGCGCGGCAGCGGCAGCGGGATCTTCGGCAACTTCGAGGTCGTGACCCTGGAGGGCGTCGACCCGCAGGCCCCGGTCGTCGTCATCAACGGCTACTCGGTCTTCGGGAACGTCGAGGCGAGACCCAAGCGCGGCAAGTGGATCACCGACCTCCAGGACAAGCTGCGCAAGCATCTCGGCCACTGACGACCGGACCTCGGCTCCGGCGGTGACCGGAATTCGCCCTCGGGTATCCGCTGTGCGGAACGGCGCGGCACGCAGTGCATAGGCGCGCGCACAGCGGGTAGGGCTGGTGCATCGCCGCTCGCTCGCGAAGCCGTCGTCAGGAGTAGACCGTGCTGCAACTGCCGCATCAGCCCCTCCAGGTCGCCGCCGTCCCCCCTCAGCGCGCCCCTGCCCGGGAGGACGAGGCCGGCCCTTGGCATGCGGAGGCGGTGTGCCGCCGGGACGAAGCCGGACTGTTCTTCGCCCCTTCCAAGGAGCCGACCGCCGCGCGGCTCGCGCGTGAGGCGGCGGCCAAGCGGGTCTGCGGACGCTGTCCCGTGATGGTCGAGTGCCGGGAGCACGCGCTGCTCCAGCCCGAGCCGTACGGGGTGTGGGGCGGACTCACGGCGGCGGAGCGCCGCGTGGCCCTGGCCCGGCGCCGGCGGCGCGAGGTGGAGCTGCGGAAGGCGGCCGCGACCGACCGCATCGCCCAGGCGGGCTGACGCGAGCGGACGAGCTCGGCGGCCCGACGGCAACGGAGTCGTTCCGTACGGGAAGGGGCGCCCCCACCGCACATGGGGGCGCCCCTCTTCGTACCGTTTCGTGCCGCAGCCCGGGGGCTACTTCGTTCGTGCCGCAGCCCGGGGGCTACTTCGCGCGATCGAAGTCGATCTTGCTGTACGCGCGCAGCTTCGAGAGCCGGTGCGTGGAGTCGATCTGGCGGATCGTGCCGGACTTCGAGCGCATGACGAGCGACTGCGTGGTCGCCGTCTCGGCGCGGTAGCGCACCCCGCGCAGCAGCTCGCCGTCGGTGATGCCGGTCGCGACGAAGAACACGTTGTCGCCGGCGACCAGGTCGTTCGTGGAGAGCACCCGGTCCAGGTCGTGGCCGGCGTCGAGGGCCTTCTGGCGCTCGGCCTCGTCCTTCGGCCACAGCTTGCCCTGGATCACGCCGCCGAGGCACTTGATGGCGCAGGCGGAGATGATGCCCTCGGGGGTGCCGCCGACGCCCATGAGCATGTCGACGCCGGTGCCCTCGCGGACGGCCATGATCGAACCGGCGACGTCGCCGTCCGAGATGAACTTGATGCGGGCGCCGGTCTCGCGGATCTCCTTGACGATGCCCTCGTGGCGGGGGCGGTCCAGGATGACGACCGTGATGTCCTCGGGCGAGGAGTTCTTCGCCTTGGCGACCCGGCGGATGTTGACCGAGACGGGGGCGTTGATGTCGACGAAGTCGGCGGCCTCGGGGCCGGTGACCAGCTTGTCCATGTAGAAGACCGCGGACGGGTCGAACATGCTGCCGCGGTCGGCGGCGGCCAGGACGGCGATCGCGTTCGGCATGCCCTTGGCGTTGAGCGTGGTGCCGTCGATCGGGTCGACGGCGATGTCGACCTCGGCGCCGGTGCCGTCGCCGACCCGCTCGCCGTTGAAGAGCATGGGGGCTTCGTCCTTCTCGCCCTCGCCGATGACGACCACGCCGTTCATCGAGACGGTGGAGATCAGGGTCCGCATGGCGTTGACCGCCGCGCCGTCCGCGCCGATCTTGTCGCCGCGGCCGACCCAGCGGCCGGCGGCCATGGCGGCGGCCTCGGTGACGCGGACCAGCTCAAGGGCGAGGTTGCGGTCGGGAGCCTCGGGGGAAACCACGAGCTCGGGCGGCAGATTCTGCTGCTCGGTCATCGGAACGCACCTTTCTGTACGGCGACGGCCGGATAAGGGAGGGTGCTGCCGACTCTATCGGTACGTCGATAAAATGAGCAGAGGGGCCCACGTATGAGCACGGACCCTTGATGCGACCATGGTGCGCGTGGCAGGTATGCGAGGCAGGCAGACGGTACGCGGAATGTTCCAGTCCCTCGGGGTGATCTTGGTCGCCGCGGGAGTGATGTATCTCTTCATTCCGCACGATGAGAGCGCCGAACCGGTCAAGGCGAAGGACTACCGGGTCGAGCTCCTGACGGCTCAGCGGGCGGCACCGTATCCGGTGCTGGCCCCCGAGGGCCTCGGCGAGGGCTGGAAGGCGACGGTCGTCTCGTACAAGCGCGAGAACGCCAACGCCTGGCGGCTCGGTTTCCTCTCGCCGGACACCCAGTACGTGGCGATCCACCAGTCGACGGCGGCGCCGGGCACCTTCGTGCCGGACGTCACCCAGCGGGCGAAGAACACCGGGAAGACCCAGACGGTGGCGGGCCAGGTGTGGCAGCGCTGGGAGGGGCCGAAGTACGACGCGCTCGTCCGGGTGGACGGCGGGGCGACGACGGTGGTGACCGGCACGGCTTCGTTCGAGCGGCTCGCCGAGATGGCGGGCTCGCTCCGGTCGAAGAAGGCCTGAGCCGGCGACGACGTACGAGAAGGGCCCCGCACTCGGTGAGTGCGGGGCCTTTCTTCGTCAGACTCAGACGGTGGTGACGACCTCGTCGTAGGAGAGGCGCGGGGAGCGCGGGAACCAGGCGTCCTCGCCCGGCTTGCCGATGTTGACGACCATCAGCGGGGTGTGGTCGCCGTCCAGGAACTCCTTCTGGAGGCCGGCGAAGTCCAGGCCGGTCATCGGGCCCGCGGCCAGGCCAGCGGCGCGGACGCCCACGATGAAGTACGCGGCCTGCAGGGCGGCGTTCAGGACGGCGGACTGCTCGCGGACCGGACGCTCGGCGAAGAACATGTCCTTGGCCTGCGGGAAGTGCGGAAGCAGGGCCGGGAGCTCCTCGTGGAACTCGTTGTCGGCGGAGAGGATCGCGACGAGCGGGGCGGTGGCGGTCTTGGGCTGGTTGCCTTCGGCCATGTGCTTGACCAGGCGCTCGCGGGCCTCGGGGGAGCGGACCAGGGTGATGCGCAGCGGGGTCTGGTTGAAGGCGGTCGGGCCGTACTTCACCAGGTCGTAGATCGCCTGGACCTGCTCGTCGGTCACCGGCTCGTCGGTGAACGTGTTGGCGGTGCGGGCCTCGCGGAAAAGGAGATCCTGAGCGGCGGCGTCGAGGGCGAGAGACATGCTGCGTACCTTCCGGACTGCAAAGGGGGGTCGCTCGTAGGGGGTTCAAGCGATGTCCTCGACAGTACGCCCATGATTGGTGAAACTTCAACTAATCCATCCGGATAGTGATCCGCTTCACTGGTGAGTCTACGCCGCCCCCCCCAGGAGCCCGCGCAGGGGCTACTCGTCCCCGTCACCGCCCGAGGCGTCCTCGGCCTCCTCCGCCGCCCGTTCCGCCGCGAGCGAGGCGTCGAGCCGGGCCCGCGCCCCTTCGAGGCGGCGCCGGCAGACCTTCGCCAGCTCCTCACCACGCTCCCAGAGCGCGAGGGACTCCTCCAGTGACGTCCCACCCGCTTCGAGCCGCCGAACGACCTCGATCAGCTCGTCCCGCGCCTCCTCGTACCCGAGCGCCGCCTCGTCCGTGCCCGATCCCGTGCCCGGTCCCGCCGTACCCGTTCCCGCTGCCATGTGCCGCTCCACCCTCCGTATCCGGTTCTCTGACGTCTTCCTCGGTGGTCCCGCTCAGACCGGGTCCGGGTCGGCCACGCGCCGTACCGCGAACTCGCCCTCCACGACCCGGGCCCGCAGCTCCTCGCCCTCCGCGACCTCCTCGGGAGAGCGGACCACGGTCCCGTCCGCCCGCTGGAGCACCGCGTACCCCCGCTCCATCGTCGCGGCCGGCGACAATGCCCGGACCCGCGCCCGCGTGTGCGACAGCTCGGAGTCCGCCCGGTCCAGGAGGTGCCCGAGAACGCGCCGACTGCGGGCGAGCAGCGCGACGAGCTCGTCCTCGCGGACCTCGACCATGCGCTGCGGATGCTCCATGACGGGCCGCGCGAGCGCGTGCGCGAGGCCACGCTCCTCCCGGTCGAGCAGGCCCCGTACGGTCCGCAGCGCCCGGTCCCGCAGCCCGCGCACCCGGTCCAGCTCCTCGCCGACGTCCGGGACGACCTTCTTGGCCGCGTCCGTCGGCGTCGAGGCGCGCAGATCGGCCACCAGGTCGAGCAGGGGCGAGTCGGGTTCGTGCCCGATGGCCGAGACCACCGGCGTACGGCAGTCGGCGACGGCCCGGACCAGCTGCTCGTCCGAGAACGGCAGCAGGTCCTCGACGCTGCCGCCGCCCCGGGCGACGATGATCACGTCGACCTCCTCGTGGGCGTCGAGCTCCTTGACCGCCTGGACGACCTGCGGGACGGCCTTCACGCCCTGCACCGCAACGTTCCGCACCTCGAAGGCGACGGCGGGCCAGCGCCGTCGCGCGTTCTCCAGGACGTCCCGCTCCGCCGCCGAGGCGCGGCCGCAGACGAGCCCGACGCGGTGCGGCAGGAACGGCAGCGGCTTCTTCCGGTCGAGCGCGAAGAGACCCTCGGCCGCCAGACTCCGCTTCAGCTGCTCAAGACGCGCGAGCAGCTCGCCGATCCCGACCGGCTTGATCTCCACCGCGCGCAGCGACAGCTGCCCGCGCGGGGCGTACCACTCGGGCTTGGCGCGCACGACGACCCGGGCGCCCTCCGACACGACGTCCGCGACGGCGTCGAAGACCTGGCGGTAGCAGGTGACGCCGATGGAGATGTCGTACGAGGGATCCCGCAGCGTCAGGAAGACGACCCCGGCGCCGGGGCGCCGCGACAGCTGCGTGATCTGTCCCTCGACCCAGATCGCCCCGAGCCGGTCGATCCACCCCCCGATCAGGCGGGAGACCTCACCGACGGGAAGCGGTGCTTCGGCGGACGTAGTCAGAGCCATGGACCGAGCGTAACCGCGCGGTACGACAACGTCAGCGCTGCGCCGGCGTCCGCGCCGCCCCCTGCACCGCCAGGACGATCAGGCCCACACCCAGCCACACCACGCCCACCACCTGCGCCGCCACCGAGGCCTCCACGATCACCGCGATCAGGATCGCCGCACCCACCACCGGAAGGACGACGTGCTTCAGCCAGTGCGGCGGCCCCTCCGCCCTGCGTACCGCGAACCAGCCCACCACGCTCGCGTGCAGCAGGACGAAGGCCGTCAGGGCGCCCACGTCGACCACCGACACCAGATGGTCGAGGCCGTCGTCCCGCCGGGCCGCCCACACCGCCGCGATCATCGTCACCGTCGCCGCCACCAGGAGCGCCACCCTCGGCACGCCCCCGTCCGTCCGGGCGAGCACGTGCGGCAGGCGCCGGTCGCGGCCCATCGCGAACAGCAGCCGGCCACCGGCCGCCTGCCCCGCGAGCGCCGCGAAGGCCGCGCCGATCGCCTTCGAGACGGCCACGAGGTCGTGCAGCCAGCCGCCGACCGCGCTCTCGACGGCGTCGTAGAAGGCCGACCCCTGCTTCCCCGGGTCGGCGGCGAGCTCGGCCGAGGAGACCGGTTCGAGCAGCGCCACGAGCCAGGACTGCCCGATGAAGAGGACACCCGCGAGGGCCAGACAGAACAGCACCGCGCGGGCCACCTTCGCGGAGCCGCCCGTGACCTCCTCCGCGAAGGAGGCGATGGCGTCGAAGCCCAGGTAGGACAGGACGGCCACGGACACCGCGCCCACGACGGCGGCCAGGGAGAACGAGCCGTCCCCGGTGAGCGGCGACCACCAGTCGCGCTGTGCCCCGTCCCGTACGAGCACCACGATCGCGGCGACGACGAAGACGAGCAGCACGACGATCTCCATCGCGAGCACCGCGAAGCCGACCCGGGCCGCCGCCCGTACGCCCCAGAGGTTGAGCAGCGTCGTGACGACGACGGCGATCCCCGTCCACACCCACCGGTCCACCTCCGGGACCAGCGCCTCCATCGCGATGCCCGCGAAGAGATAGGCGACGGCCGGGATCAGCAGGTAGTCGAGCATCGCCATCCAGCCGGCGATGAATCCCGGCCCTTCTCCGAGGCCCTTGCGCGCGTACGTGAAGACGGAACCGGCCTGCGGGGCGACCCGGACCATCTGCGCGTAACTGAAGGCCGTGAACGCCATGGCGACCGTGGCCACGATGTACACGAGTGCGACCGCGCCGCCGGACTTCGCGTCGAGCGTGCCGAAGACGCCGACGGGCGCCATGGGGGCGATGAAGAGCAGTCCGTAGACGACCAGGTCCCGGAACCCGAGGTTCCGTCGAAGCCCCGTGTGTTCCGCGTCTTCCCCGCGCGCCGCCACCTGCGATTCCTCGGACATGGCCACAGTTTCGGCCACGGCACCGATCAAACCGCTCACCGACGCGGCCTTACGATGGGACGCATGACTGCAACGCCCGCGTCGACGCCCGATTCCGCCTCCGCGACGAACCGCCCGAAGCGTGTCCTGCTCGCCGCTCCCCGTGGCTACTGCGCGGGCGTGGACCGTGCCGTGATCGCGGTGGAGAAGGCCCTGGAGCAGTACGGGGCCCCGATCTACGTCCGGCACGAGATCGTCCACAACAAGTACGTCGTCCAGACCCTGGAGCGGAAGGGCGCCATCTTCGTCGACCAGGCGACCGAGGTGCCGCCGGGCAACATCGTGATGTTCTCCGCGCACGGCGTCGCCCCGACCGTCCACGAGGAGGCCCGCCAGGGCCGGCTCGCGACCATCGACGCCACCTGCCCGCTGGTCACCAAGGTCCACAAGGAAGCCGTCCGCTTCGCCAACGACGACTTCGACATCCTCCTCATCGGCCACGAGGGCCACGAGGAGGTCATCGGCACCTCCGGCGAGGCCCCCGACCACATCCAGCTGGTCGACGGCCCCGGCGACGTCGCCAAGATCGAGGTCCGGGACCCCTCCCGCGTCGTCTGGCTCTCCCAGACCACGCTCTCGGTCGACGAGACGATGGAGACGGTCGACGCGCTGAAGGAGAAGTTCCCGCAGCTGATCTCCCCGCCGTCCGACGACATCTGCTACGCCACGCAGAACCGCCAGATCGCGATCAAGGAGCTGGCCGGCCAGGCCGAGCTGGTCATCGTCGTCGGCTCGAAGAACTCCTCGAACTCGATCCGGATGGTCGAGGTCGCCAAGCAGGCCGGCGTCCCCGCCGCGTACCTGGTCGACTTCGCGAGCGAGATCGACGAGGCCTGGCTGGAGGGCGTCACCAGCGTCGGCCTCTCCTCCGGCGCCTCCGTCCCGGACGTCCTCGTGCAGGAGGTCCTGGAGTGGCTCTCCGAGCGTGGTTACGCCGACGTCGAGATCGTCAAGACGGCCGACGAGTCCCTGACCTTCTCGCTGCCCAAGGAGCTCCGGAACAAGGACCTGCGGGCCGTCGCCGAGAAGCTCGGCACGGGCGCCCCCGTCAAGGAGTAACTCGGCAGCACAGCCCTTACCGTGGGTTCCATGAACGTCTTCGGAGTGGACATCGGCGGCTCGGGCATCAAGGGCGCCCCCGTGGACCTGGAGCGCGGAGCGCTCACCGAGGAGCGCCACAAGGTACTGACCCCGCAGCCCGCCACACCCGACGGTGTGGCGGGCTGCGTCGCGGAGGTCGTGGAGCACTTCGGCTGGACCGGACCGGTGGGAGTGACCTTCCCGGGGGTGGTGACCGGCTCCACCGTCCGTACGGCGGCGAACGTCGACAAAGCGTGGATCGGCGTGGACGCGGGCACCCTGCTGAGCGAGCGCCTGGGCGGCCTCCCGGTGACCGTCCTGAACGACGCCGACGCGGCCGGAATCGCGGAGATGACCTTCGGCGCGGGCCGGGGCCGCAAGGGCACCGTGATCCTGCTGACCCTCGGCACGGGCATCGGCTCGGCCCTCTTCGTCGACGGCCGCCTCGTCCCGAACACGGAGCTGGGCCACCTGGAGCTCAAGGGCTATGACGCGGAGACCAGGGCGTCGACGAAGGCCAAGGAGGACGAGGACCTCACCTGGGAACACTGGGCGACGCGCCGCCTGCGGAAGTACCTCGCGCACGTGGAGATGCTGTTCTCGCCGGAGCTGTTCATCATCGGCGGCGGGGTGAGCCGGAAGGCGGACAAGTTCCTGCCCCTCATCGAGGGCATCAGGGCGGAGATCGTCCCGGCGGAACTCCAGAACAACGCGGGGATCGTGGGCGCGGGGATGGCGGCGGGAACGGCGTAGGGGAGGGTCTCCGCGTAGAGCTCCCCGTACGGGTCGCATACGGGGTCCGCATATGGGGGTCCGTACGGGTCCCGTACGGGGAGCTCCGGCGGCGGGTCTAGGCGACGGGGCGGCGGCGGGGGGCTCGGCCCGAGGCGGGGCCCCTCCCACCGGCCCCGGGCGCCTCACCGGTCACGGAGGGGGCCGGGGAGGCCGGGGCTCCGGCGGCCGCCGACCGGGCGTGGTGCTGGCGCCGCCCCATCTCCCGCACCTTCCGTACGCTCGCGATGACCCCGGCGACGAGGGTCCCGCCGTACAGCCAGCCGGCGTGCACGGCGAGGGCGGTCACGACGGCCATGGCCTGGCCGCCGAAGCCGCCGGTGCCGCCCGCGATGGGGACGACGCCGACGGCGAAGGCGATGGGGACGCCGATGGGCGCGGTGACGAGGTCGGCGGTGCGCACCCAGAGCGCGGTCAGGGCGCTGACCGGCAGGAACAGCAGTCCGTAGGCGACGGGGGAGCCGTCGAGGAGCAGCAGGTCGAGGAAGCCGAGCGTCAGCATGACGGCGGAGGCGAAGAGCCCGGCGCCGATCCCGGTCAGACGGGGCTGGGGGAGGCGCCGCAGAGCGAGGACGACGGGCGGCACGGGCCGGCCGGGCTTTCCGGCCGGCGCCACGGGGGATCCGGCGCGCTCGACGCGGGCGGCGCCGGGGCCCCGCCGGGTCCGGCCGGTCACGCGGTACACGGCCGCACCCTCCACGAGCGCGGCCGGCGGCGCGGCCGGCGGCGTGACGGGCGGCGCGACGGTCGGCGTGACGGGGGTTTGCGGCCGTCGGCGGCCTTGCGGCTGACTTGTCCTGTGCTGCTCCACTCCACCAACGTAGGTCGGGAAGGGGCGGGAACCGGGTCCGGGACACGCCCTTTGGGTGACCTTGCCCCCGAGAACGACCGAAGGTCGGCGTCACTGGCCGGTTCGGGCCGCCCGTAAACTGGGGGATCGGCCCCCCGTCCACACTTCAGGAAGTCGCCACCGTGTCGCTCACGATCGGAATCGTCGGTCTGCCGAATGTCGGCAAGTCGACCCTGTTCAACGCCCTGACCAAGAACGACGTGCTGGCGGCCAACTACCCGTTCGCCACGATCGAGCCCAACGTCGGAGTCGTCGGTGTCCCCGACGCCCGGCTGACCAAGCTGGCGGAGATCTTCGGGTCCCAGCGCATCCTCCCCGCGACGGTCGACTTCGTCGACATCGCGGGCATCGTGCGCGGCGCGAGCGAGGGCGAGGGCCTCGGCAACAAGTTCCTGGCGAACATCCGCGAGTCGGACGCCATCTGCCAGGTCATCCGCGCCTTCAAGGACGAGAACGTCGTGCACGTCGACGGCAAGGTCTCGCCGAAGGACGACATCGAGACGATCAACACGGAGCTGATCCTCGCGGACCTCCAGACGATCGAGAAGGTCCTGCCGCGCCTCCAGAAGGAGATGCGGATCAAGAAGGACACGGCGCCGAAGGTCGCCGCGGTCGAGGCGGCCCAGGCGATCCTGGAGCGCGGCGACACCCTCTTCTCGCAGGGCATCCTGCAGGGCTCGGAGAAGGCGGAGCTCCTCCACGACCTGCACCTCCTCACCACCAAGCCCTTCCTCTACGTCTTCAACGTGGACGAGGACGAGCTGACGGACGACGCGTTCAAGGCGGAGCAGAGCGCGCTGGTCGCCCCGGCGGAGGCGATCTTCCTCAACGCGAAGCTGGAGCAGGACCTGGCCGAGCTGGAGGAGGAGGACGCGATGGAGCTCCTCCAGTCCGTCGGCGCCGAGGAGCCGGGCCTGGCGACCCTCGCCCGCGTGGGCTTCGCGACCCTGGGCCTCCAGACCTACCTGACGGCCGGCCCCAAGGAATCCCGCGCCTGGACGATCAAGCAGGGCGCGACGGCCCCCGAGGCGGCCGGTGTCATCCACACCGACTTCCAGAAGGGCTTCATCAAGGCCGAGGTCATCTCCTTCGCCGACCTCGTCGAAACGGGCTCGGTGGCCGACGCCCGCGCGGCCGGCAAGGCCCGCATGGAGGGCAAGGAGTACGTCATGCAGGACGGCGACGTGGTGGAGTTCCGCTTCAACGTCTGATCGCGTATCCAGATGCGGCCTGACCTGCGAGGATGCAGGCCAGGCCCTTCTGCTGTCCGCAACAGTCCGCAGAACCGGGAGCAGCTACGTGTCGTAGACCGTGGAGCGGTGTCCGACGTGTACGACCCACACCACCAGCTCCCCGTTGTCGATCGTGTAGACGACACGGTAGTCGCCGACCCGTAGGCGGCGGCGCTCAGGCTGGGATACGAGTGCCGTGGTGTTGAAGCCGAAGGGGTCGCTCTCCAGCTCTGTCAGTTTGGCCAGGATGCGAAGCGCCATGTCACGCGGGATCTTGCGCAGCTCGGCCTGGGCCTCGGGCCGGAACACCGTGCGATAGTCACTCACTGCGTGCCAGCGTCTCCCTCATCACGTCCTCGATCGGGACGCCGACGGCCGGGCTCGCCATGCGCTCGTCGATGATGCGGTTGATCTCGCGCTCTTCCCACTCCTGGTATTTGCGCAGCACCTCGATCGAGACCACGGCGGCGACCTGCTTTCCGCGACGGGTGATGACAGTGGGCACGTCGTCGCGGTCGGCCCGTTCGACGACTTCGGCCAAGTGAGCGCGTACGTCGCGGATGGACTCTATGGGCAGCGGCTGAGTCATGCCTCAAGGGTACCGAGTGTGCCATGTGTACACAATCGGGGTTGCATGCACTCGTTGGGATGAGCCGCCGATTGGGTGGCTGATTCCGGGGACGGAGATCCCGCGGCCCTGCGGCGTGCAGGGGCCCCCGCGTACGAGCCACGCCCCCGGCCGATGGACTGATTTCGCAAGCATGCAGGTCAGAAGGGGCTGGACTCGTCGAGTTCCACCCGTTCTGGCATGCCCATGCTGACTTGGTGCTGACTCGCGATCGCGGAAGCGGAGGCAGGGTCAGGCGTGGGGTACCGCCGTGGCGAGGACCACCTCGAATTCCTCGAGGCTGCGGGTGGTTGCGCGAGCCTTCGCCGTGGCCTCTCCGCGGACCGCCGCGACGGCGCCACGGGATGCCACGAGTGCGTCGCGGTCGGCGTAGAGCGCGCCGACAGCGGCTCTGCCCCCGTCGCGATCGATGAGCAGGGAGATGCCGGCCAGTCCTGGGACCTTCTGGACCTTGGGCAGTGAGGTGTCGCGGAACGCGTCCACCAGCAGGTCGATGTCGGCCGGCTCGACGTCCATGTGGACCAGCCGGAACCCCGCGCCCGGCCCGAGTTCCTCTGCGCGCCGGGCGACCGCCGCTTCCCAGTTGTCGACCGTCACGGTCTGCGCGAACGGCGCCATCATCTCGGCCCGCCGCTTGCTCAGGTTCTCGTAGCTGGCCTGCCGGGAGGCCTCGTCCTCCCACCACGATCCCACCAGGAGCTTGCCGAGCTCACGGTCGGCGAACAGCCCCATCCCGCGAAAGCCCGGTTGCGCCGACAGCAGCGCACGCCCGTCGGTCCGTAGCGCCTCGGCGACCCCGTCGAGCTCGGCCGGATCACCCGTTGCATAGATGCTGCGAACGTACATAGCGCCCTTTCCTGCCTTCCGGTGGCCCCGCGCGGGCTCGTTTTCCCACTCCATGCGATGACCGGGGCGGATGGGGGGCAACGCGGCAGGGGCATTCAGGTGAAGAGGTGAGCCGTTGGCCCGTGCTGTTTCCCGTGCTGGGATGGCGCTGGGCATCTGATCATCCATCAGCCGCTCGGCTCGCCTGAAGGGCGCCGGTGCGCGGTCCAGCGGGGCGAGGGGACCGTGACGCTTCACGGTGCCGAGCCTGGCGCGCTACGGTCGAGTCCCTGGAGAGGGCTCTGAGGGAGACATTCCCGAGCCCACGTTGCGCGGTGGCTCCGGGACTCCTTCGTGCCCGCACCGCACCTCGTCTGGTTCGCGAGCGGCCTCGCCGTGGCGAACGGCGAGCAGGGCCCGTGGCCGCTGCCGGCCGAGGGTGGCGACGAAGACATCGCGGCCGAGCTGCGCAGGCACCTCGACTCCGTCGAGACCCCGTAGCCAGTCCGCAGACAGTCCGCAGGACACCCGTAAGCGACCGTCGGGACCCAACGCACGCCGACGGGGAAATGCCTGGTCAGGGCGACGTATGCGGCTCCGCCGCAGGTCAGGATCGGCCCGCAGACATTCCGCTTCAACGTGTAGCTCCTCCGTCACAGCGAAAATCAGGGGCCGGACTCGCACGAGTCCGGCCCCTTCCGCTGTCCCGTGCCGGCGCGGTGGTGACCCTTCAGCTGCTTCGGGGCGGTGTGAGCTTGTCCAGATCGAGGTTGATCTCGAAAGGCACCGGACGCTGGAGCGACCCGGGGAAGATGCCGGCGGGCGCGTAGGCGCGGGTCGGTTCGTCGAGGTCGTGCGGATGGACGGCGTTGCCGGGCCTCCGGGAGGTGCGCGTGGTGTCCGGTGGGGTGGTCGGCCGGGCATAATTTCGGCCGAATCGTCGTGGTGGAGGGGTGCGGTCGTGAAGCTTGCCGAGGCGTTGGTGTTGCGGGCGGATGCCGCTCGGCGGGTCGAGCAGTTGCGGGCTCGGGTGGTCGGTAGCGCTCGGTTCCAGGAGGGGGAGGAGCCTGCCGAGGACGCGGCCGCCCTGCTGGCCGAGGTCGGCGAGGTCCTGGGGGAGTTGGAGGGGTTGATCCGGCGGATCAACCGGACCAATGCCCAGGTCGTGGTCGAGGGCGGGGGCACTCTCACCGACGCGTTGGCTCGGCGGGATGTGCTGCGGCTGCGGCATTCCGTCGTCACGTCGGCCGCCGACGCCGCCGCCGGGCGGGACCAGCACGGGACGGTGCGGCAGCTGCGGTCCGAGCTGAAGATGCTGTCGGCGCTTCCCGTGGCGCGGCTGCGGGCGCAGGCCGACGTGCTGGCGCGGGAGCTCCGTGAGGTCGACGTGCTGATCCAGCGGTCGAACTGGGAGGTCGATCTGCTGGACTGAGCGAGTCGCTCGACGTGGAGCAGGTAGTCGTCCGAAGGCGTGCACAAGCCGTGGGCCGGCGGTCATTCCGGTCCATCCTGGTGCGTGGAGAGCAGCGCAGGGGTTCGATTCCCCGTTTACACAGCCGCTCAGCACAGCGCACAGGTGACGGTGCACAACGCACAGTTCATCACCATGTGCAGATTCGGACGACGAGGGCGGGATCGGGGATCTCCACGTCGCTTTCGACCCCTCCACCCCACGTATCCTCGACTGCTGGGGAAACGGGGGAGACGGATCGCGGAGGTGTACTGGTGGAGTTCCGGCTGCTCGGCTCCGTTGCGCTGGTGACGGAGGACGGGGACGTAGCCCTGGGGCCCGCCAAACGGTCCAGTCTTCTCGTGATGCTGCTGTTGCGGCCCAACAGCGCGGTGAACGTCGGTCAGCTGATCGACGCGCTGTGGGAGGAAGAGCCGCCGACGCACGCCAAGACCGTGCTGCAGGGGCACGTTTCGCGGCTGCGGGCGCTGCTCGCCGAGCACGGGGCGGAGGCGTACGGGGTCGAGCTGGCCACGCAGGGGTCGGCGTACGTGCTGCGGATGCCGGAGTCGCTGGTGGACGCGCACCGCTTCGAGGAGCTCGTGGCGCTCGCCGGGGTGCAGCGGCGGCCCGCCGACGCGGTGCGGATGCTGCGGGAGGCCTTGTCGTACTGGCAGGGGCCCGCGCTCACCGGGACCGTGCACAGCCGGCCTCTCGAGGCCGCGGCCGGGGGGCTCGAAGAGCTGCGGCTGGCCTCCGTGGAGGCGTTGGCGGAGGCGTACGGAGAGCTCGGCGAGCATGCCAGGGCCGCCGCCGTGCTGCGGACCGAGGCCGTCGCGCACCCGCTGCGGGAGTCCCTCGCGGCCGCGCTGATGCTGGCCCTCGGCCGTTCGGGCCGGCAGTCGGACGCGATCGACTGGTACCACCGCACCCGGCGACTCCTCGCCGAGGAACTGGGCGTCGATCCCGGCGAGACGCTCAGCGAGGCGTACGCGACGCTGCTCCGTTCCGCCGAGCCCGTCGCCGTGGCCCGGCCGGTCGTTCCCATCGCGCTCCCGGCACCGGAGGGACTGCCGCGCGCCCCGCGCGGGTTCACCGGCCGCGGCGGCGAACTCGCCGCCCTCGACCGGGCCGTACGAGGGGGCGAAGGACCCGTCTGCCTGGTCACCGGACCCGCCGGCGTCGGCAAGACGGCCTTCGCCGTGCACTGGGCGTACGAGCGCCGCGCCGACTTCCCCGACGGTCGGCTCTTCGCCGACCTGCGCGGCTTCAGCGACACCCCGGCCCCCGAGACCGCCGGCGTCCTCCGCGAGTTCCTGCTCGCGCTCGGCGTGCAGCCGCAGCGGATCCCGGAGGCCGTCGAGGCGCGCGGCGCCCTGTTCCGGTCCCTGACGGCCGGCCGCCGGCTGCTCGTCGTCCTCGACAACGCCCGCTCCTCCGAGCAGGTCAGGCCCCTGCTGCCCGGCGGCGACCACTGCACGACCCTGGTCACCAGCCGCGACCGGCTCGGCGGCCTCATCGCCTCCGACGCGGCCCGGCCGGTGCCGCTCGGCCACCTTCCGCCGGCCGATTCGGCGGCCCTGCTCACCACTGTGCTCGGCGAGACACGGGTCGCCGCCGAACCCGCCGCGGCCGCACGGCTCGCCGGGCTCTGCGACGGCCTGCCGCTCGCGCTGCGGGTGACGGCGGCCCGGCTCGCCGAGCGCCCGCAGTGGACGCTCGACGCGATGGTCGGCGAACTCGCCGACGAGCAGGGCCGGCTGATGCTGCTCGACGTCGAGGACCGGGGCGTCTCCGCCGCGCTGCGCCTCACCGTCCAGCAGCTGCCCGAGTCCGCGGCCCGGCTGTTCCGTGCGATCGGTCTGCACACCGGCTCCGATCTGGACCGGTTCGCGGCCGGCGCGCTCGCCGGGACGTCCCCGGCGCACGCCTCCGCCGACCTGGACCGGCTCGCCGCCGCCCATCTGCTCACCGAGTCCGTCCCCGGCCGCTGGATGCCGCACGACCTGGTACGGCTCTACGCCCGTCACGTCGCCTCGGGCGCCGACCCCGAGGGCCTGCCCCGGCTCCTCGACCACTACCTGTACACGGGGCTCGCGGCCGACGCCGCCGCCGAGCCGGGCTCCCAGCCCTGCTACTCGCTGCCCGCCGACGCCCGACGGCCCGCCGCGACCCGCGAGTTCGAGGACCGCACGGCGGCCCTCGACTGGTACGTGGCCGAGCGCGCCGCCCTGGAGGGTGCCGTCACCGCCGCGGCCGCCCTCGGCCTGCACGACCGGGCCTGGCGGCTCGCCCTGGTGCAGTGGCCGTTGATGCTCATGCGGATCGGGGACGGCTGGACGCCGCTCCTGGAGGCCGGACTCGCCTCGGCCGCGCACGTGGGCGACTTCGACGCCCAGTCGCGCACGCGGGCGCTGCTCGGCTGGATCCTGCACGAGGAGGGCCGGGACGCCGAGGCCCTCGTCCACCTGGAGAAGGCCCCCGGCCTGGCCGCCCGGGCCGGCGACACGATCAGCGAGGCGATCGCCTACGTCAACTACGCCGCCGTCCTGGACGCGACCGGGGAGCACGAGCGGGCCGGGCTGCTCATGGTCCACGCCGTCTCGCTCGCCGACCGGACGGGCCATCCGTCCACCCAGGTGCTCACCCTCCATCACCTGGCGGGGCACTGCATGAAGGCGGGGGACTACGAGGCGGCGCTCGCGCACACCCTTCGCGCCGGGGAACTGGTCGCACCAGACGCGGTGGTCGTCCAGGCCCAGCTGCAAATCGTCCGGGGTGAGGCGCTGGCCGCTATCGGCCGTGTCGAAGAGGCCGCTGACCAGCTGGAACGCGCGATCGTGTCGGCCGACGCGGCTGGTTTCACCGAGGGTTCGGCGCGGGCGGCGGCCGGTCTTTCGCGCTTGTCAGCGGATCGTTAGCGGTACGCAAGCGGGACGGCAGCGCGAGGCCGGAAGCTGGATACAGCACGGAGTACACGGAGTGCACTGAGCACCCGGAGTGCCCGCGCCGAGGCAACTGCCTCGGCGTACCAGCACCGACCGACCGCTTCACGGGGGAGAACCACCATGCGTACCCACTACAAGTCCACCGTCCTCGCCGCCGCCGCCGTCACCGCCCTCTCGCTCGGCCTGACGGCCTGCGGCGGCACGGACGCCGGCGCCAAGGACGCGGGCAGCGCGAGCTCCTCGCAGTCGGCCGCGGGCGCCACCGACAAGGGGACGGGCGACGCCGCGGGCACCGCCGACCAGACCGCCGCGAAGAGCGGCTCGGGCTCCACCGGTGGCTCGACGGCGACCGGCGGCACGTCCGGCGGCACCGGCACCAAGGGGTCCACGACCGGCTCCACGGCCGGTTCCTCGACCGGCGGCAAGACCTCCGCCAAGGCGCCCGCCTGCGCCTACGGCGACATCAAGGTCACCGCGGCGAAGGCTGACGAGGTCCCGACCGAGCACATCGTCCTCACCGCGACCAACACCTCCGGCAGCGCCTGCACCCTGCTGGAGTACCCGCTGATCGCGTTCGGCCCGATCCAGACCGCCAAGGACATCCCGGCCGTCGCGAAGAGCAAGCCGGCCGCCCCGGTCGTCCTGCAGCCCGGCGCGCCCGCGTACGCCAATGTGCGGATCGCGCTCGGCGGCGCCCACGAGGACAACAAGGTCGTGAAGAGCTTCAACGTGAACCTCTTCGCCGCCGCGGGCCCGGCCGAGGGCAGCATCGTCGTCAAGGCCCCCGCGGGCGGCCTGGCCGTCGACGAGGCCGCCGCGAAGACGGGCTACTGGACGAACGAGCTCCGCAACGGCGCCGACGAGTTCTGAGCCGGCCGGTTCTGAGGCGACGAGTTCTGAGCCGGCCGGTTCTGAGGCGACGAGTTCTGAGCCGGCTGGTCCTGAGGCGACGAGTTCTCAGCCGGCCGGCTCCGAGCCGCGGTCACACCGCCAGGCCCGTCTTCGCCCCCGCCCCGCACAGCGGCACCACCGTGAGGCCGGGGCGCGGAGGCGCCGCCTGGACCGCCGCCCAGCAGGCCACGCCGGTGGACTCGACGAAGAGGCCGCGGCGGGCCAGGTCCCGCTGGGCGGTACGGATCTGATCCTCCGTCACCGTCAGGAACGTGCCGCCCGTCGCCCGTACCGCCCGCAGGATCTGGTGGGCGCGGGGCGGGGCCGGGATCGCGATGCCCTCGGCGAGGGTGGGGCGGACGGGGGCGGGTGCGCCCAGCTCGTCCGCGCCCGCGTGGAAGGCCGCGGCCAGCGGGGAGACGGCCTCCGCCTGGACGGCGACGAGGGCGGGGCGGTTGTCCGTGAGCCCGTGGCGGTGCAGTTCGTCGAGGGCGAGGGCGGCGCCCAGGAGCAGGGTGCCGTTGCCGACCGGGACGACGATCGTGTCGGGGAGGCGGCCGCCGAGCTCCTCCCACAGCTCGTACACGTACGTCTTGGTGCCGTGCAGGAAGTACGGGTTGTAGACGTGCGAGGCGTAGAAGGTGCCGGATTCGTCGGCGGCCGCCCGCGCGGCGCGGGCCGTCGCCTCGCGGTCGCCGGGGACCTCGACGACCCGGGCTCCGTGCGCCCGGATCTGCTCCAGCTTCTTCGGGGAGGTGCCCTCGGGCACGTACACGAGGCAGTCGAGCCCGGCCCGCGCGCCGTACGCGGCGATCGCCGTGCCCGCGTTCCCGCTGCTGTCGGCGACGACCCGGTCGAGGCCGCCGTTCCGCGCGAGGCGGAGGGCGTGGGCGGCGAGCATCACCGCGCCGCGGTCCTTGAAGGACAGGGTCGGCATGAGGAAGTCGAGCTTGGCCGAAACCGATCCCTCCTCCCTTTCCCCGAGGGGGACGAGTGGCGTGCGGCCCTCCCCGAGCGTCACCTCAGGCGCGTACGGCATCGGCGGCAGCGCCTCCTCGTAACGCCACAATGAATTTTGCCGTGACGCGAGTGACGGGAGGGAAACCGGCCCACTTGCGAACTCCAGGTCCCAAGGTCCGCCGCACTTCGGACAACGCCAGGTGAGCGTGTCCGTGGGCGAGTGAACCTGGCAGCGGGGGCACACGTAGGAGGTCATGGTGATCAGCATGTCAGCTGTGTGGCACGGGTGTTGCGGGGCGTCGAGAGCTCTTGTGGGATTCCTATGGATCAGTCAATCTTTCGCTCGGCAGCCGGATGTCCGAGGCGGCGTGGAGCCACGTTGTCTTGTCATGTCCCTGCTAAATCCCCCACAGCAGCGCACCACCAATGAGGAGGACCCCTCACATGTCAGTGATGCGTGGATCACGACGCCGAATCGCCACCGCCACGGCCATCGCCGTCACCGCCCTCACCCTCGGCAGCCTCTCCGCCCTCCCGGCCGCCGCCTCGCCGGCCGCCCCCGAGGGCGTCATCGAGAACGCCGGAGCCGAAGGCACGATCGCGGGCAGCTACATCGTCACCCTCGACGAGTCGGCGCAGGCGGAGACCGCCAAGGGCCGTGCCGTAGCCGCCAAGTTCGGCGCGAAGATCAAGCGGACGTACACCACGGCGATCAACGGCTACTCCGTCGAACTCTCCGAGGCGCAGGCGAAGAAGCTCGCGGCCGACCCCGCCGTGACCTCCGTCGTCCAGAACCGCGTCTTCACGGTCGACGGTACGCAGCCCTCCCCCCCGTCCTGGGGCCTGGACCGGATCGACCAGAAGGCCCTTCCGCTGAACCAGAGTTACACCTACCCGGACACCGCGGGCCAGGGCGTCACCGCGTACATCATCGACACCGGCGTACGCATCACCCACAGCGACTTCGGCGGCCGCGCCTCCTACGGCTACGACGCCATCGACAACGACAACACCGCCCAGGACGGCCACGGCCACGGCACCCACGTCGCCGGAACGGTCGCGGGCACGTCGTACGGCGTCGCGAAGAAGGCGAAGATCGTCGGCGTCCGCGTCCTCGACAACTCCGGCTCCGGAACGACCGAGCAGGTCGTCGCGGGCATCGACTGGGTCACGCAGAACGCCGTGAAGCCGGCCGTCGCCAACATGAGCCTCGGCGGCGGCGTCGACACCGTCCTCGACGCGGCCGTCCGCAACTCGATCGCCTCCGGCGTCACGTACGCGGTCGCGGCGGGCAACGACAGCGCCAACGCCTCCAACTACTCGCCGGCGCGCGTCACCGAGGCCATCACCGTCGGCTCCACGACCAACACCGACGCCCGCTCCAGCTTCTCCAACTACGGCACGGTCCTGGACATCTTCGCCCCGGGCTCCTCCATCACCTCGTCCTGGAACACCAGCGACTCCGCCACCAACACCATCTCCGGTACGTCCATGGCGACCCCGCACGTCGTGGGCGCCGCGGCCGTCTACCTCGGCGCCAACCCGACGGCGACCCCGGCGCAGGTCTCCACGGCCCTGACGACCGCCGCCACCCCGAACGTCGTCACCAACCCGGGGACCGGCTCCCCGAACCGGCTGCTGTACGTCGGCGGCGGCACCACCACCCCGCCCACCGGCCCGAAGTTCGAGAACACCGGTGACTACGCCATCGCCGACAACGCGACCGTCGAGTCCCCGCTCACCGTCAGCGGCGTCACGGGCAACGCCCCCGCCGCCCTCCAGGTGCCGGTGAACATCGTCCACACCTACATCGGTGACCTCCAGGTCCAGCTGATAGCCCCCGACGGCTCGGCGTACACGCTGAAGGCCTTCGGCACCGGCGGCAGCGCGGACAACATCAACACCACGTACACCGTGAACGCCTCCTCGGAGGCCGCCAACGGCACGTGGAAGCTGCGGGTCACGGACAACGCGTCCATCGACACCGGGAAGATCGACTCCTGGGCGCTTCAGTTCTGAGCCGGAGCGCGGATCTGAGCCGGATCGCGGATCTGAGTCCGCCGGAGTTCTGAGCCCGACCTGTATGTCATCGGTGAGGGGCGGTCGCCTGCGGGCGACCGCTCCTTCCGTTGCGCACCCCCGGGTACGATGCGCGACCGATCGTTTGTTCGTGTCGTTCGCCCCGAACAGGAGCACCGTACCCGTGGAGCCGACCCCGCCGACCCCGCCGCCGCCGTCCCCCCGGGGCGGCCCGCAGCAGGGGGGATGGCCCGCCCCGGGGCCGTACACCTCGCCAGGGATGCCGTACACGGCCGGGCCCTACGCCGGCGGCCCCGGTGCGCCCGGTGCGCCCGGTGCGCCCGGCATCGGCCCGTACGGGCAGCCGCCCCGGCGTACCACCAACGGGCTCGCCGTCGGCTCCCTCGTCTCCGGCATCGTCTGCTGCCTGCCGCCCCTCGGCCTGATCCTCGGCCTGATCGCCCTTCCGCAGATCAAGAAGCGGGACCAGGAGGGCAAGGGCCTCGCGGTCGCGGGCATCGTCCTCTCCGCCGTCAGCTGTCTGCTGCTGGTGATCGGCCTCGCCACCGGCGGCATCGGCGAGTTCTGGGGCGGCTTCAAGGAGGGCGTCGACGAGGCGTCCCGCTCCAAGTCGCCGCTGTCGCTCCGGACCGGGCAGTGCTTCAGCGATCCCGGCAAGCTGGAGGAGTACACGACCGACGTGACGATCGTCGACTGCGATCGTCCGCACGACGGCGAGGTCACCGGTGTCTTCAAGGTCACCGGCTTCGACAAGTGGCCGGGCGAGGACCCGCTCGACAAGATCGCGGAGAAGCGCTGCGAGACGATCAACGGCGCGTACGCGCTGGACACCTGGGCCGTCCCGAAGGACGTCTGGCTGTACTACTACCTTCCCAGCAGCCAGAGCTGGCGCCTCGGCGACCGGACGGTGACCTGCGCGTTCGCCACCGACAAGAAGCCGTTCAGCGGCTCGGTGCGCTCTGACGGGACCACGCTCACCGACGACCAGGAGTCCTTCCTGAAGGCCCTCAACCCGATCGAGACGGTCTCGTACCGGGAGCCGGAGGAGGACCCGGACGAGGACTTCACCGCCAACAAGGTGTGGGCCACGGAGCTCCTGGCGGCGATCAACACGGCGCACGCGGACCTCGGGCAGCGCTCCTGGCCCGCCGACTCCACCGCCGCCGTCGCGGCGCTCCGCAAGGAGCTCGGAGCGGCCTCGAAGCAGTGGCTCAAGCTGGCGACGGCGGCCGACGCGGACGCCTACTGGGAGGCGTACGACCCGGCCTGGGAGGCCCTGCCCGAGGACCTTGGCGCGGACGCGCGGACGGCGCTCGACCTGACAGGCGCGCCGCCGGCGGGCGAGGGCACCTCCGCCTGATTCGAGGCCTTCGTACGAGACCGTACGACGCCTTCGTGCGAGACCTTCGTGCGAGACCTTCGTGCGAGGCCTTCGTGCGAGGTCTTCGTACGAGAACGGGGCCGGGTCTCCCTCGGGAGGCCCGGCCCCGTTGTGCGCGGACCGGGCGGTGGGCCCGGGGAGCGGCGGCCCGTGACCGACCGCCGCTGCGGGCACACCGCGAGCGGCGGGGCCGGTCCGCGGTTCAGGGCCCCGGCCACCGTCGAGCGGGCGGCCGGGGAGGGGGTGTCAGCGCCGGGTCAGGCCCCGGTCGATGGCGGTGATCAGCTCACCGTCGGGGGTGTCCCCGTCGAGGGACCAGATCATCGCGCCGCCGAGCCCGTTCTGCCGGACGTAGGACGCCTTGGTGCGCAGCACGGTCGGGTCGTCGTACGTCCACAGGTTGGTGCCGTCGAAGAGCCAGGCGTGGCCGTTCCGGTAACCGCGGTGGAGCTTGTACGTCCCCGAATCAGCCAGCTTCTTCAGGTGCTTGTAGTCCTCGGAGCCCGCCACCCAGGTCGCGGGGGCGGGGCCGGTCGCCGGCTGCCCGAGGCCGTCGCCGCCGCCGGTGACTCCGGTCCAGCCCTGGCCGTAGAACGGCATGCCGACCACGAGCTTGTGGGCGGGGGCTCCGCGGCGCAGCCAGGCCTTCACGGTCTGGTCGACGCTGAAGTCGTTCTTGGCGAAGAGCGCGGACTGCTGGGCGGTCGTCTTCTCGCCGGAGACGTGGAAGTCGTAGCCCTGGAGGTTCACGAAGTCGAAGTCCCGCATGATCTTGGCGACTTCGAAGCCGGCGTCGATCTTGGCGGGCGCGGTGGGCACGTACGCGCTGAGCTCGTAGTGCCTGCGCTTCTTCAGCGAGCGTCCATAGGCGTCGAGCTGGGTGCGGAACTCCCGTACCAGCTTGGTGAAGTTGGGCTTGTCCTCGGGGCGGATCACGTTCCCGGGGGCTCCGTCCGAACCGGGCCACTCCCAGTCCAGGTCGACGCCGTCGAAGATCCCGGCGGCGGCTCCGGCGCCGCCGCGCGCGCCGTCGAGGGGCAGGTTGCCCTTGATGTAGGTGTCGATGCAGGAGGCGACGAGGGTCTTGCGGCCGGCGTCGGTGCGCACGGCGTCGGAGAAGTGGGCGGAGCCGCTCCAGCCGCCCAGCGAGATCATGACCTTGAGTCCGGGGTTCTTCGCCTTGAGCTCGCGCAGCTCGTTGAAGTTTCCGGCCAGCCGCTGGTCGGCGGTGTCACCGGCACCGTCCACCGAGGAGGCGGCGTCGACGGGGCGCGCGTAGTCGGCCCAGGGGTCGGAGCCGGGCGCGTTGCCCATGAGGCACTTGCCGTCCGAACCGACCACGCCGAACGCGTAGTTGATGTGGCTGAGCTTGGCGGCGGTGCCGCTCGTCTCCAGGTCCTTGACCTGGAAGTTCCGTCCGTAGATGCCCCATTGGGTGAAGTAGCCGATCCGCTTCAGCTCGGGCTGGTGCCCGGAGAGCTGGTGCGCGTCGGCGGTGGGGGCCAGGGTGGCGAGGAGACCGAGAGTGGCCGCGGCGGCCGCGCCGAAGGTCAGCTTGGTCATGGCTCTGGGACGCATGGGCTCGTTCCTGTGCGAGGCGGGATGGCGCGTGCGGGGGAGCGTGCGGTGTGGAGCGCGTGCGGGGTGGAGCGGGCGCGCGATGTGGAGCGTGCTGGCAGGAACGTATTGGTCTGTACCAATGTAGGTCAAGAGGTCTACGTCGCCTATCCGGGGTGACCGTGGGTAGCAAGAGGTGTGATCTCGGTGTCATCACTTCGAGTGAAACTTTGGCCCATGCTTGCGGATCGCGACCGTCGGTTGTCAGTCTGTAGCTGTCAGTCAACCTGAGGGGAGTGTCCAGTGACGTTCGGTGAGCAGCCCGCCTATCTTCGCGTGGCGAGCGATCTACGGGAGAAGATCGCGAACGGCTCGCTTCCGCCGCATACCCGACTCCCCTCGCAGGCACGCATCCGCGAGGAGTACGGGGTGTCGGACACCGTCGCGCTGGAGGCCCGCAAGGTACTCATGGCCGAGGGACTCGTGGAAGGGCGCTCCGGATCGGGCACCTATGTGCGGGAGCGCCCGGTGCCGCGCAGGATCGCCCGCTCCGGCTACCGCCCGGCCTCGGGCGCCAGCCCCTTCCGGCAGGAGCAGGCGGCCGAAGGGACCCGCGGCACCTGGGAGTCGGGCAGCGAGCAGGAGCCGGCGAGCGCCGAGATCGCCGAGCGGCTCGGCATCGAGCCGGGGGAGCGCGTGATGCGCACGCGGTACGTGTACCGGGACGGGGGCGAGCCCATGATGGTCGCCACGTCCTGGGAGCCGCTCGCCGTCACCGGCCGGACGCCGGTCATGCTGCCCGAGGAGGGCCCGCTGGGCGGCTGTGGTGTCGTCGAGCGGATGGCGGCCATCGATGTGGTCGTGGACAACGTGGTGGAGGAGGTCGGCGCCCGGCCGGGCCTCGCCGAGGAACTCCTCGCGCTCGGCGGGGTGCCGGGGCATGTCGTGATGGTCGTGGAGCGCACGTACTACGCGTCGGGTCGGGCCGTCGAGACCGCGGACGTCGTGGTCCCGGCCGACCGCTACCGCCTCTCGTACCACCTGCCGGTGCGGTGAGACGTCGATGGTGATCCGTTGATGGTGATCCGTCGGCGGTGAGGAGTCGGCGGTGGGGGGCCGGCGGTGAGAGTGACCGTTCAGCGGACCCCGCCGTCCGGGCGGTGTGACCGCGAGTTAACGGGGCGTCAGCGCGCGTAACCCCGTGGCAACCGCGTGCCGCCGCCGTCCGTCACGACCGGCTCCTACCTTCCTCGTCCGTACCCGCGAAACCGGTCGGACGACAGGAACCCTCATGACGGACACGGTCACCACCCCCACCCCGGAGTCGGGTGGGGACACCTCCCAGGCCCTTGAGGCACGGGGAGGGGTCGCGCCCCCACCCGGCGGCCCCCGCCGCAGTTACGCCAAGCTGGCCGCCGACGAGAGCCGCGAGGACTACTCGCTGCGCTACGCCCCGCACTCGTTCCGGCGCTGGTCGCCCGGGACCGTGGCCGGGACCGCCCTCGGCGGCATCGCCTACCTCGCCGACTTCGCGATCGGCGCCTCGATCGTCTTCACCTACGGCTTCGGCAGCGGGCTCGCCTCGATCCTCACCGCGGCCACACTCATCTTCCTCACCGGCATCCCCATCGCCCGCGCCTGTGCGAAGCACGGCCTGGACATGGACCTGATCACGCGCGGTGCCGGCTTCGGCTACTTCGGCTCGACGCTCACCTCGCTCATCTACGCCTCCTTCACCTTCATCTTCTTCGCCCTCGAAGGTTCGATCATGGCCCAGGCCATGCATCAGGCCGTCGGTCTGCCGGTCGAGATCGGCTATCTGATCACCACCCTGATCGTCATCCCGATCGTCTTCCGCGGCATGGGCGCCCTGGCCAAGGTGCAGGCCTGGACCCAGCCGGTCTGGATCATCGGCATGGTGCTGCCCTTCGTCGTCCTGGCCTTCGAAGCCCCCGACGCCTGGGGCGCCTTCGCCTCCTTCGGCGGCACGGAGGGCGCCGGCGCGGGCTTCTCGTGGATCGGCTTCGGCCTCGGCACGGGTGTCGCGCTCTCCCTGATCGCCCAGATCGGCGAGCAGGCCGACTATCTCCGCTTCATGCCCGCCAAGACGGAGGCCACCAAGCGCCGCTGGAACCTCGCCGTGCTCGCCGCCGGGCCCGGCTGGGTCATCATCGGCGCGGCCAAGCAGCTCGGCGGCGCCTTCCTCGCGTTCGTCGCCCTGGAGGCCGTCGGCAAGACCCACGCCCTGGAGCCGATCGCCCCGCAGATCGAGGCGCTCAAGCCCTGGCTCGGCACGTTCGCCCTGCCTGCCGCAGCGCTCTTCGTGATCGTCTCCCAGATCAAGATCAACGTCACGAACGCCTACAGCGGCTCCCTGTCCTGGTCGAACTTCTTCTCCCGCGTCACCCACCGGCACCCCGGGCGCGTCTGGTACATCTTCCTCAACCTCGCCATCGCGCTGACGCTGATGGAGATGAACATGTTCGCGGCCCTGAACAAGCTGCTCGGGTTCTACTCCAACGTCGGCATCGCCTGGATCACGGCGGTCGCCGCCGACCTCGTCATCAACAAGCGGGCCGGCTGGAGCCCCCCGTACATCGAGTTCAAGCGCGCCTATCTGTACGCCGTGAACCCGGCCGGCTTCGGTGCCATGGTCATCGCCTCCGGCGTCTCGATCCTCGCCTTCTTCGGTGCCTTCGGCCCGTACGCCCAGGCCTTCTCCACCTTCATCGCCGCCGGCCTCGCCCTCGTCCTCTGCCCGCTGATCGCCTGGGCGACCAAGGGCCGCTACTACCTGGCCCGCCCCAACACCGTGAACGGCCCGGCCGCCGAAGTCGCCGACGAGCGGGCGACCCACATCTGCGCGGAGTGCGAGACGGCCTACGAGCTGCCCGACATCGCCGACTGCCCGGTGCGCTCCGGACCCGTCTGCTCCCTCTGCTGCTCGCTCGACGCCACGTGCGGGGACGTCTGCCGCAAGGACCCCGAGGGCGCCGGCGGACCCGTCCTGATGCCCGTACCGACCGTCCCTGCGGCGGCCCCCGGGGCGTGACCTTCGGCCTCCCTCCGTCGGTTCCCGGCCGATCCGTATCTCTTTGTGTAATTCCGTATCCGCTGTGTGAAGGTCAGGCGTAAGCTCCGGCATATGCGGATTGCGGTTTCCCGGAGATCCTCAACGGCGCCCGGACCTGCGGAGGGAGAAGCCTGATGGCCGAGAGCGGCCCTGTCCTCGCCTGGCTCGTCATTCGGCAGGACGACAACGGCAACCGCTACCGGGTGGGGCGGTACGCGACCGAGGACGAAGCGCAGAAGATCGCGGACAGCCTCGACGATCGCGGCCACAAGCAGCTCTACTGGGTCGAGCGCATCGGCACCCCCGCCCTCTGAGCCCGGCAGGTGCCCGCCGCGCCGGGCTACGCTCGCGCCCATGACGGAACGCACCACAGACCGCACCACGCCCCACGATCCCGTCGTGGTCGTCGTCGCGGGCGCCCTCTACGACCGGGGGCGGCTGCTGGCCGCGCGCCGCAGCGCCCCCGTCGAGCTCGCCGGCCGTTGGGAACTGCCCGGCGGCAAGCTCGAACCGGGCGAGAGTCCCGAAGAGGCCCTGGTCCGAGAGCTGCGCGAGGAGCTCGGCGTCGAGGTCGAGCCGGGTGAGCGAATCCCCGGCGAATGGCCACTGAAGCCCGGATACGTCCTGCGGGTGTGGACCGCCCGGCTGCTCTCGGGCGAACCGCGCCCGCTGGAGGACCACGACGCACTGCGCTGGCTCGCCCGGTCCGAGCTGGACTCGGTCGACTGGCTCGACCAGGACCGCCCCGCCGTCGCCGAGGCCGCGCGGAGGCTCCCGGCGGCGCCCGACACCGGAGCGCGGGGCTGACTTTCTACGCCGTTCGTGCCACCGTGCGCCCGCTGCTGCGCCCAGCGCGATATCCCACCCCAAATATCGGGTATGTCCAGATTGACCCGTTGAAAGAGGACGTGGGCCTTCCTGCTGACGCACGGCTGGGGAAGTGATCGGGTGTGATCGACACCGACGGCGACCGCGCCGAGTGGAACTTCCCGGCGGAGGCGAACGCCGTGCGCACGGCGCGGCATGCCGTGCGCGAGACGCTGCGGGCCTGGGAGCTCGACTCGGCCCTCGGTGATGTGACCGTCCTGCTGGTCAGCGAGCTGGTGACCAACTCCCTGCGGTACGCCTCCGGGCCGATCGGGGTCCGGCTCGTCCGCCCCCGGTTCGACGGCACCGACCCAGCCCACCAGCCCGCGCTGCTCGTGGAGGTTTCCGATCCGCTTCCGGATCCACCCACCGAGCGCGCCCCCGGACCCGAGGACGAAGGGGGCCGCGGACTCGGTCTCGTGGCCTGTTCCGCCCGCCGCTGGGGCACCCGTAAAGGAAGAACAGGCAAGACCGTATGGTTCGAGCTGGCTCTCCCTGGTGAGTAAACAGGGTGGGACAACGATCACCGGTACTCGGCGCGAGGCGAACGAGACCACCCTGTGATCGTGAACGTCGTGCCGTCGGGGCCTGCCGTATTGAATACTGCGGGCATGGCCGGTCCGGTGCGGTGAGCTGGAGGGGACGGTCGCGTGAGCGAGATACCTGAGAAGGCGAGTGGCGGCGTCGTGTGGCAGAGCAGCCCGCCCGGCTCCATCTATGACTACATCCGGGTGGCCTCCTTCTCCATCGGGCCCGACGGACTCGTCGAGCAGTGGAGCCGACGGGCCGTGGACCTCTTCGGGGTCACCGCCGAGGACGCCAGGGGCAAGGACCCCGTCGAGGCCTTCATGCCCGCCGACCTGCGCGAGCGCGGTCACCGACGGGTCAGGGAGATCCTCGACGGCAAGGAGTGGACAGGCCTCGTCCCCTTCCGGATCCCCGGCGAGGACCGGCCCCACGGCATCGCCGAGATGTACGTCATGCCGAGCGAGACCCAGTCCGGGGAACGGGCCGCGCTCTGCATCGTCGTCGACGTGCGAGCCCTGCGCCGCATCGAGACCGACCTCGCCGCCTCCCAGGCGATATTCGGCCAATCCCCCTTCGGCTTTCTCCTCTTCGGCACGGACCTCACCGTGAAGCGGGCCAACCGGCGCTTCGCCACCGTCTTCGGCGGCTCCGCCGACGACCACCGCGGCCGGACCGTCCACGACTACCTCAACCGGCCCGAGGCCGACCGGATGACCGCCGCCCTCCGGAGCGTCCTGGAGACCGGGGAGTCCGTCACCGACTTCGAGATCGTCGGCGCCGCACCCGGCTCCCGGGACCGCCGCCAATGGTCCATCAACCTCTACCGCGTCCACAGCGGATCCGGCCGCCCGATCGGCGTCGCCGGCCTCGGCATCGACGTCACCCGCCGACACAACGCCGCCAGGGAAGCCGCCAGCGCCCGCCGCAACCTCGCCCTCCTCAACGAGGCCGGCGCCCGCATCGGCAACTCCCTCGACCTGGAGGCCACCGCCCGCGAGCTGCTCGACGTCGCCGTCCCCGGCTTCTGCGACCTCGCCTCCGTCGACCTCTACCAGGGCCTGCTCACCGGAGACGAGGCACCGCCAGGCCGGTGGGGGAGCTCCCACGACGTCGGCTACGGCGCCGGCAGCGCCGAACTCCGCCGGGTCGCCGTCGCCAGCGCAGTCTCCGACACCCCCCTGAGAACCGACGAGGGCCACGGACCGGGCAGTGGTTGTTGCGGACCCGAACCGATCGAGGTCGGCGCCGTCCACCGCTACCCCTTCAACTCGCCGTGTGCCGGGGCCCTGCGCACCGGCCGCCTCCGGACCGTGCCCGGCGTCGACGGAGACCTCGTCCAGACCACCCTGGTCGTCCCGATGGTCGCCCACGACACCGTCGTCGGACTCGTCCAGTTCTCCCGCACCAAGGGCAGCGAGCCCTTCGGGGAGCGCGACCGCGCCCTCGCCGTCGAACTCGCCGCCCGCGCCGCCGTCTGCATCGACAACGCCCGCCTCTACCGCCGCGAGCACGAGCGGGCCCTGATCCTCCAGCGCAGCCTGCTCCCGCCCGGCGACCCCGAGGCGGCCGGGCTCGACATCGCCTGCCGCTACCTCCCCGGCACGGCCGCCACCGAGGTCGGCGGCGACTGGTTCGACGTCATCGAACTCCCCGGCCACCGCACCGCCCTCGTCATCGGGGACGTCATGGGCCGGGGCCTGCGCGCCGCCGTCGCCATGGGTGAACTGCGCACCGCCGTCCGCACCCTCGCCCAGCTCGACCTGGAGCCGGCCGAGGTCCTCTCCCATCTCGACGAGATCGCCCGCGGCCTCGGCGCCCCCATCGGCGCCCAGCAGTCCCGGAGCCACAAGTCCCGCGGCCCGGAACTCTCCGAGGTCTACCTCGCGACCTGCGTCTACGCCGTCTACGACCCGGTCACCCGCCGCTGCACCTTCGCCAACGCCGGGCACCTCCCGCCGGTGCTCGTCGAACCCGGCGAGGAGGCCCTGCTGCTCGATGTACCCCCCGGGATGCCGCTCGGGGTCGGCGGCGAACCGTTCGAGGAGGTCGAGGTCGAACTGCCCGAAGGCGCCCTCCTCGCCCTCTACACCGACGGACTCGTCGAATCCCGCGACCATCCCCTCGACGAGGGCCTGAGCGCCTTCCGGCGCGCCCTCACCGACCCGGCCCGCCCCCTGGAGGACGTCTGCGACCGGGTCCTGACCAGCCTGGACACCGCGCACGGCGAGGACGACATCGCCCTCCTCATGGCCAGGATCCAGGGACTGCCCAGCGAGGCGGTCGGCGACTGGCGGCTGCCCAGGGAACCCCGCTCGGTCGGCCGGGCCCGCGAACTCGCCCGGACCCAGCTCAAGGCCTGGGACCTCGAACCGCTCGTCGACACCGTCGAACTCCTCGTCAGCGAGCTCGTCACCAACGCGCTGCGCTACGGCGAGGGGGAGATCCGGCTGCGGCTGCTCCGCGATCGCACCCTCGTCTGCGAGGTCTGGGACGCCGGCCTGGTCCAGCCCCGGCGCCGCCGGGCCAAGGACACCGACGAGGGCGGCCGGGGCCTCCAGCTGGTCGGGCTGCTCAGCTCCTCCTGGGGCTCGCGACGCACCCCGCGCGGCAAGACCGTCTGGTTCGAACTCGCCCTGCCGGACGGCGAGGGGGCGGCGGAACCCACGGTGGAGCAGCTCCTCAGCATGTTCTGACGCACACCGCACCCACCCGACCGCCCGCCGGAGCGGACTTCCGATCGCATGTAGGAGCCGACTCCCGACCGCACGCCGGAGCCGGCTCCCGACCCCGGCCGGGCGGGTGGTCAGCCCTTGAGCGCCGCCAGCCGGGCCTCGATCTCGGCGCTGTCGCCCAGCGTGTCCAGCTGCTCGAACTGGGCGTCCAGGGAGGACGCGGCGAGCTCCTGCTTGCCCATCGCCCGCGCCTCCTCCCGGCGCACCTTGTCCTCGAAGCGGCTCAGTTCGCTCGTCGGGTCGAGCACGTCGATGTTCTTCACGGCGTCCATCATCGTGTTCTGCGCCTGGGCCGACTTGGCGCGGGCCACCAGTTCGTCGCGCTTCGCCTGGAGCTCGCCGAGCTTGCCCTTCATCTGGTCGAGGCCGGTCCTGAGCTTCGACACCACCTCGGTCTGCGCGGAGATCGTCGGTTCCGCCGTCCGCGCCTCCTTCTCCGACTGGAGCTGGCGGCCGAGCGCCACCTTCGCCAGGTTGTCGAAGCGGTCCGCCTCCGAGGCCTGCCCGCCGCTCCGCAGTTCGTCGCCCTTCCGGCTGGCCGCCAGCGCCTTGCCGCCCCACTCCTTCGCCGCCTCGACGTCCTCCTGGTGGTCCTGCTCCATCAGCCGGAGATTGCCGATGGTCGCGGCCACCGCCTCCTCCGCCTCCGCGATGTTGTTGGAGTAGTCGCGGATCAGCTGGTCCAGCATCTTCTGCGGATCCTCCGCCTGGTCCAGCAGCGCGTTGATGTTGGCCTTCGCCAGCTGGGTGACCCGGCCGAGGATGGTCTGCTTGCTCATGGCTCTTCTCCTTGAGAGGGACAGAAAGGGGGAGGACACGCGTCGCGCCGCCCTCGGAGCGGATCGGGCCGCTCTCAGAAACGGCCTCCGCCGCCCAGCCGGCCGCGCGTGCCGCTGCCGCCGAAGCTGCCGGGCCCGCCGCCGAAACCTCCGCCCCCGAAGCCCCCACCCGAACCTCCACCGAACCCCCCATGTCCGCCTCCCCTTCCCCCGCCGAGCAGTCCGCCGAGGATGATGCCGCCGAGCACCGCACCGCCGAGCCCGCCGCCACCGCCCCCTCCTACCCCTGATACACCGCCCATGCCGTTCGGGTTCCCATAGGTCCGGACGTCCTGTTCGGCGAGGTCCTGGGCGCGCCGGGCGAGAGCGTCCGCCTGCTGGGCCTCCGCGAGGGCGGCCGCCGGGTCGTTCGCCTCGGCGAGCGCGCGCGCCTTCTCCCAGCGGCGCTGGGCCTCAGCGAGGCGCGTACGGGCCTCGCTGCCCACGGCACCCCGGTGCGTGGTGATGTAGTCCGAGGCCGCCCCGATCGCCGAGCGGGCCGTCAGCATCGCCTGGTCGAGGAGCGCGCGGGCGCGTCGGCTGCCCGATTCGCGCTCCCGCGCGCCCTCCAGCGCCCCGTCGAGGGCCGCGTCGGCCTCCTCGACCCGGCGGAGGGCGTCGAGCGGGTCGTACCGTCCTATGTCCATGGTCCGCCGCACCTCCGCGAGCACCGACTCGGCGCGGGCGATCCGGCCCTGGAGATCGGCCGTTGACACCCCCTCGGCGGTCCCCCGCAGCAGACCCCGCGCCTCCGCCAGGTCGGCGTCCGTCTCCGACAGCGCACCCGGCAGCTTGCCGACCGCCTCGGCCAGCTCCTGCGCCCGCCGGTCCACGGCCTCGACCAACCGGGCCGCCTGGGCCACGGCACCCTCGGCCGCCCGGATGTGGACGGCGGCCCCGCCGTTGTCACCGGCGTCGATCTGCTGGCGGGCCTGGTTGATGTGGGTCGTGGCGAACGCGAGCCGGTCCTTGGCCTGTTCGACGTCGCCGGCGACGGGCGCGGCGGCCGTCTCGGCGTACCGCTCGCGCATCGCGGTCAGGGCGGCCTCGGCCATGCCCATCTTCCCGGTCTGCTCCCGGAAGGTGGCTTCGACGGTCTCCAGCGCCTCGGGCGCGGTCCGCTCCAGGGCCCGCAGCCGGTCGAAGTCCTCGCTCTCGGCATCGAGGCGGGCGTTCGCCTCCGCGCAGCGGCGCAGGATCTCGTCCAGCATGGTCCGGCGGGTCGAGTCGTCCTCGGGGAAGGCGTCGTCGAGTTTCTGCCGCAGCCGGAACGAGGCCGTCAGCTGCTCCTTGGCGAAGGCGACCGCCTCGGTGAAGGGGCGTACGGCCTCCTCGCCGAACTGGGCGGACGCGAAGCCGAGTTCCTCCTGGCTGGTGCGGACGGCGTCGTCGGTGGCGACCAGCGTCTGCCGGGCCTGCCCGTCGAGCTCGTCGAGGGACGGCGGTGCGGGTTCCTTCGGGGCGCCCCAGCCCTGCCCGCCCTGCGGAGTCGTGCGGGTCTCGGTCCGCCGGCGCCGTTTGGCGAACGCGTAGGCCGCCACGGCCCCCGCGCCGCCGACCAGGACCACGGGCAGGACCAGGTCGGTCGCCGAGGTGCCGTCGTCGACCGCGCCGCCCGGATCGGCGGGACCGGGGGTGATGGCCGGGGTGGGGACGGGCTGCCCTGCCAGGACGGCGGAGTATCCGTCGGCCGCGCCGATCGCGGCGCCCGCCCAGTCGTTCTGCCGCAGCGCCGGTTCGATCGCGGTCTGGGCCACCTCGTCGAGCTGGTCCTGGGTGAAGCGCGCGTCCGGGTCGGCGGAGTAGCCGTACCGGCGGTCGTGGGTGGCGACGGCGAGCAGGACGTCGTCGACTCCGAGGCCGTTGCGCTCGGCCGTGGCGTCGGCCCAGGCCTGCCCCGTGCGGCCGGAGAAGTCCCGTACGTAGACGACGAAGAGCTGGATCCGCCGCTCGTCGTACAGCCGGTCGAGGGCCTGGACCACGGAGGTACGGCGGTCGCCCAGGGCGTCCACCCGGTCGGTGATCTGCCCGTCCCGGGACAGGACGACGGGGTCGTCGGCATGGGCACGGTGAACGGCGGGCACGAGGAGCCACCACGCCGCCACCAGTACCGCGAGAAGGGCTCGGGTGGCTATTCGCGTCACAAGGGGGAGGTTATGTCCGCCTATGTCGCGCCGCGACCCGGACAACCCGGCGACCGCGACCGGACAACCCGGCGACCGCGACCCGGACAACCCGGACCGCGCCCGGACCGACCCGACCCGGCAACCCGGCGGCCGCGCCTCGGCGGCCGCGCCCCGACGCCTCGGCGATCGCGAGCCGGCGGAAACCATTCTCCACAGCCTTGCGTCACTGTCAGTAGCCGCCGCTACGGTGTGAAGCGGTGGGATCAGTGACACGACGGCACGTGGGGGGCTCGGGTGAGTGGACGACTGAGGAGAATGTGGCGACGGGGGCGCTGGTTCGTGCTCGGTCTCGTCCTCGTCCTCGTGGTGCCCCCGCTGTTCGGCGCGCTCGCCCTGCGCGTCAGCTACGCGGGTGACCTCAGGGACGACGCGAAGACCCGGGACAAGGACGCCGTCTGGCTCGGCCACGCCTGGGTCGACGGGCGGAAGAAGGACGCCGACCTCGCCGCGTTCGCCGCCCGGATCAAGGGCACGGGCATACGCGACCTGTATGTCCACGCCGGACCCCTGGAGCACGACGGCACGCTGCCCGCCGCCCGGTACCCGCGGGCGAAGTGGTTCATCGACGCCGTGCACCGCACGATGCCCGGGATACGGGTGCAGGCCTGGCTCGGCGACGTCCTGGCCACCGAGGGGCCCGACGGGCTGCGCCTCGACAAGGCCGAGTCCCGGGCGGCCGTGGTCACCTCCGCCCGCCAGATCCTGGACGCCGGGTTCGACGGGGTCCACTTCGACCTGGAGCCGCTGCTCTCCGACGACACCGACTACCTCTCCCTCCTCGACGACCTCCGCGAGCTGACCCGGGCGCGGAAGGCGCAGCTCTCGATCGCCGCCCACCAGATCGACCCGCTCCCGGGCGCGCACTCGGTCAACGGCGCGGTCACCGGCAGGGAGAAGTGGTGGTCGCAGGAGTTCTTCGGCCAGGTGGCCCGGCGCGTGGACCAGATCGCCGTCATGTCGTACGACACGTGGATGCCGCTGGAGAGCCTGTACGGCGGGTACGTCGCCCAGCAGACCAGCCTCGCCCTCGAAGTGACCCCCGAATCGACCGACCTCCTGATGGGGCTCCCCTTCTTCCACGAGGACGACCTCGGCCACCACGAGAACGCGGAGACCGTCGAGGCCGCCGTCCGGGGTGTCAGACTCGGCCTCGGGCGCACCGACCCCGACCGCGCACGCTTCGGCGTCGCGCTGTACGTCGACTTCGCCGCGGAGGAGGGCGACTGGGCGGCCTACCGCGCCGGCTGGCACTGAGCGGTCGGGAGCGACCCCGCACACCGGGGGAGAACGGGCCGGAGGAGGATGGAGCCGTCGGCGCGATCCCGTCGCCGCGCACTGGGGGAGTACGCCATGACCAGCCGTCTCTTGATGCCCTTCCGGACCGTCGGCGCGGGCCCCGTGCCCGACGCGGAGGCCTCCGGCTCGACCCGGCCCACGCCGATCCTGGATCTGGCGCACCCCCGGGTCGCCGCGCTCGTGACTCAGGTACGGCGCGCGGCGGACGAGCGGGGCGCGACGACCGACCGCGCCCGTCTCCGGACGGCCCACGGGATCATCGCCGCCGCCGTACGGCCGGTGTACTCCGTGGAGGATCTGCGCCGGGTGTCGCGGACGCTGCGGCTCGGGCGCGGCTCGTGCAGTCAGCGCATGGCGGTCCTGGAGGCGGTGGCCCGGTCGCTCGACGTGCCCACGCGGGTGCGGGGCCTGCTCGTCGACGGCGCGTTCTGGTACCCGCGCTTCCCGAAGCTGCGCCCGTTCGTGCCGGAGGAGGTGCTGCTCGCCTGGCCCGAGTTCCTGCTCGACGACACCTGGGTGCCGGTCGCGGAGCTCTTCGCGGGTCGGGACAACGACCCCGCCCCGGCGGACGGCTTCACCAACGCCGGTGCGGAGACCCTCTTCGAGGCCGTGGCCAGGACCACCGTCGACTGGGACGCCCCGGCCGCGTGCGCCGGCTCCGCTCCCTGCGACCTCTCCGCCCACCTGCGGACGGACCTGGGCCGCTTCACCTCGCGCGACGAGCTGTTCGCCCGGCACGGCCAGACCCTGTGCCTCCCGGCCCGCACCCTCGCCGAGCCGGTTCTCGGCCGCTGGAGTGCGGGCGCGGGCGCGCGTGCGGGTGGCGGGCGCACGGAACCCGTCAGCTCTTCCGCCGCCTGATCGTGTTGCCGAGCCACACCAGCGGGTCGTACTTCCGGTCCACGACCCGCTCCTTCAGCGGGATCAGGGCGTTGTCGGTGATGTGGATGGACTCCGGGCACACCTCCGTACAGCACTTGGTGATGTTGCAGTAGCCGAGTCCGTGTTCCTCCTGCGCCGTCCGCCGCCGGTCGAGCCCGGCTTCCTCCGCGGCGTCCAGCGGGTGCATGTCGAGCTCCGCGACCCGCATGAGGAAGCGGGGCCCGGCGAAGGCCGCCTTGTTCTCCTCGTGGTCGCGCACCACATGGCAGGTGTCCTGGCACAGGAAGCACTCGATGCACTTCCTGAACTCCTGCGAGCGCTCGACGTCCTCCTGCCGCATCCGGTACTCGCCGGGACCGACCCCGGCGGGTGGCACGAAGGCCGGGATCTCCCTGGCCTTCGTGTAGTTGAAGGACACGTCCGTGACCAGGTCGCGCACGATCGGGAAGGCGCGCATCGGGGTCACGGTGATGACCTCGTCCCGGGAGAACACCGACATCCGGGTCATGCAGAGCAGTCGCGGCCTGCCGTTGATCTCGGCCGAGCACGAACCGCACTTGCCCGCCTTGCAGTTCCACCGCACCGCGAGATCCGGCGTCTGGGTGGCCTGCAAGCGGTGCACCACGTCGAGGACGACCTCCCCGTCGTGCACCTCCACCGTGTAGTCGGTCAGTTCACCGCCGTCGGCGTCCCCCCGCCAGACCCGGAACCGGGCGTCGTACGTGCTCATGCGCCGAGACCCCCTTCCAGCTCGCCCTCGGCGAGGTACTTGGCCAGCTCCTCCTGCTCGAACAGTGCGAGCAGGTCGGGCCGGATGGGTTCCGTACGGGTCCGTTCGAGGGCGATGCCGTCGCCGTCCAGGTGGCACAACAGGTTCACCGGGCGCCAGGCGCGGTCCATCGCCGGGTAGTCCTCGCGGGTGTGTCCGCCGCGGGACTCGGTGCGTTCCAGGGCGGCGCGGGCCACGCACTCGCCGACGAGCAGCATGTTCCGCAGGTCGAGGGCCAGGTGCCAGCCGGGGTTGAACTGCCGGTGGCCCTCGACGGCGACCCGCCGGGCCCGTGCGCGCAGGGCGGCGATCCGTTCCAGGGCCTCCGCCATCTCGCCCTCCCGCCGGATGATCCCGACGAGGTCGTTCATCGTCTGCTGGAGCTCCTGATGGAGGGTGTACGGATTCTCCGGGACGGGATTCTCCGGGACGGGATTCTCCGAGACGGGATTCTCCGGGGCAGTGCCCTCGCCCGGGGGCTCCGACGCGGCCCCGTCGGCACCACCGAACGGAGCGAGCGCCTCCACCGCCGCGGCCTCGACATCCTCCGGCACGATCCCGCCCCCGACCCCCGACAGCGCGTACTGCGCCGCGTAGAGCCCGGCCCGCCGCCCGAAGACCAGCAGGTCGGAGAGGGAGTTCCCGCCGAGCCGGTTGGAGCCGTGCATGCCGCCGGCCACCTCCCCTGCCGCGAAGAGCCCGGGCACGCCCACCGTCGCCGCCGTCTCCGAGTCGACGTTGACCCCGCCCATCACGTAGTGGCAGGTGGGGCCCACCTCCATGGCCTCCGCCGTGATGTCGACATCGGCCAGCTCCTTGAACTGGTGGTACATCGAGGGCAGCCGCCGCTTGATCGTCTCGGCCGGCATCCGGGTCGACACGTCGAGGAACACCCCGCCGTGCGGGGAGCCGCGCCCCGCCTTCACCTCGGAGTTGATGGCCCGCGCCACCTCGTCGCGCGGCAGCAGCTCGGGCGGGCGCCGGTTGTGGTCGGGGTCCTCGTACCAGCGGTCGCCCTCCTCCTCCGTCTCCGCGTACTTCTCCTTGAAGACGTCGGGGACGTAGTCGAACATGAAGCGCCGGCCCTCGGAGTTCCGCAGGACCCCGCCGTCCCCGCGGACGGACTCGGTGACGAGGATGCCCTTCACCGACGGCGGCCAGACCATGCCGGTCGGGTGGAACTGCACGAACTCCATGTTCACCAGGGGCGCGCCCGCGAGCAGGGCGAGCGCGTGCCCGTCGCCCGTGTACTCCCAGGAGTTCGAGGTCACCTTGAAGGACTTGCCGATGCCGCCGGTCGCCAGGACGACCGCGGGCGCCTCCAGGACGAGGAACCGCCCGGTCTCCCGCTCGTAACAGAAGACCCCGGAGACCCGCCCGTCCCCGTCCTTCAGGATCCGGGTGACGGTGAACTCCTGGAAGACCTTCAGGCGGCCCTCGTGGTCGCCGGTCTCGCGGTGGTCCTCCTGCTGGAGTCCGACGGACTTCTGCTGGAGGGTGCGGAGCAGTTCGAGCCCGGTGCGGTCGCCGACGTGCGCGAGCCGCGGGTACTCGTGGCCGCCGAAGTTGCGCTGCGAGATCCGGCCGTCCGGCGTGCGGTCGAAGAGCGCGCCCCAGGTCTCCAGCTCCCAGACCCGCTCGGGGGCCTCCTGGGCGTGCAGCTCGGCCATCCGCCACTGGTTGAGGAACTTCCCGCCGCGCATGGTGTCGCGGAAGTGCGTCTTCCAGTCGTCCTGTGGGTGCACGTTGGCCATGGACGCGGCGATTCCGCCCTCGGCCATGACGGTGTGTGCCTTGCCGAAGAGGGATTTGCAGATGACCGCCGTACGGGCGCCCGCACGGCGTGCCTCGATCGCGGCCCGCAGTCCGGCGCCGCCCGCGCCGACCACGACCACGTCCCACTGCTCTCGCTCGACGTGCGTCATCTCAGAAGAACCTCGGGTCGTCGAAGGTGCCGGTGGCGAGCAGGTACACGTACAGGTCGCAGAGGGCGACGCTGATGAGGGAGGCCCAGGCCAGCAGCATGTGACGGGTGTTCAGCCGCCCCACCCAGGTCCACAGCCGGTAGCGGACGGGATGCTTCGAGAAGTGCCGGAGGCGTCCGCCGAGGATGTGCCGACAGGAGTGGCAGGAGAGGGTGTACGCCCAGATGAGGGTGATGTTGACGAGGAAGAGGAGTGTCCCGAGCCCCGCGTGGCCCCAGGCGTAGTCGGCGTTCCGGAAGGTGAGCACGGTGTCGTACGTGAGGATTCCGGCCACCGGCAGCGCCGTGTAGAAGAAGTACCGGTGGAGGTTCTGCAGGAGCAGCGGGAGGCGGGTCTCGCCGGTGTACGTCCGGTGGGGTTCGGCGACCGCGCAGGCCGGGGGAGCCGCCCAGAAGCCCCGGTAGTACGCCTTCCGGTAGTAGTAGCAGGTCAGCCGGAAGCCCAGGGGGAAGACCAGGATCAGCAGGGCGGGCGAGAGCGCCCACCAGCTGCCGAAGATCTCCCAGTTCGGCCCGCCCTTCATGGGGACGCAGTTCTCCGCCAGACAGGGCGAGTAGAACGGCGAGACGTAGGGGGCCGCGTAGTAGTCGGCGTTGGCGAAGGCCCGCCAGGTCGAGTACGCGACGAAGGCGAGCAGTCCGGCGGCGGTCGCCGCGGGGGAGAGCCACCAGCGGTCGGTGCGCAGATGGCGGGCGGCGATGGCGGCGCGCCCCGGGGAGCGCACGCCTGTCGCGGTTCGGTCGTTTCCCGGGGGTTTCGTACCTGTGGCCAACAGGCCCTCCTGGGGTCGGCTCCTACGGTCGGACGTCGGCTCCTACGGTCGGAGGCCGCCGGTGCCGGCGGCCTCCGGGCGTGCGGTCGGTCACGGCGCGTGGCGGTCGCGTGCTCCCAGCCCCTCGTCGTCCGTATCCGTCCACAGGTCGCTGTCGTACGGGGTGTCGGGGATGGTCACCAGGCTCTCGGCGCGTCCCGAGGCCGGCACGGCGGGTGCGCCCCGCTCGGCCGTGAGGGAGCGTTCGAGCTGTCCGACGGTGCGGACCAGGTCTTCGAGGCAGCGCTTGACGGCTGCCAGATCGTCCTGAACGGACATGGTTGCCCTCACTTCCGCGAGCGGCTTCGGCAGGAGTGTCGCGCGTCACATTCCCGCTTGGGAAGCCATGTGCACGGGATTCCACTCGTCCGGAGCGCTCCTTCTTCGACGGTTGGGCCGCACGAGTGGGGTTTTCCGGACGTGCCGCCGTGTCGCCGTGGCCGGATCCGCTCCGTCCTTTTCAGTGTATGAGCAATAGGTGTGATCATCTCCAAATGGAATAAATCTGGACGAAGGGGTACAAGTCATGTCCCAGATCGGCGCCCCTCGCGGGAGGACATGCTCCAGGAGCCCCCGCTCCCGCACGCTCCGCTCCGTCGCCACCCTCACCAGCGCCGTCCTGGCCGTCGCCGTCCTCGCCGGATGCAGCTCCTCCGACGAGGCCGACGAGACCCCGGCCGCGGCCCAGGACAACGCGCCCGCCGCACGCGACAAGGTCGCCGACGGAGGCACCCTGCGCTGGGCCGTCGACGCGCTCCCCACCACCCTCAACAGCTTCCAGGCCGACGCCGACGGCACCACCTCCCGGATCGCCGGGGCCGTCCTCCCCTCCCTCTACACGATCGACGAGCGGGGCAGGCCGCAGCGGAACCCCGACTACCTGGAGTCCGCGCAGGTCGTCGAGACGGAGCCCAAGCAGGTCGTCCTCTACAAGCTCAACCAGCAGGCGGTGTGGAGCGACGGACGCGAGATCGGGGCGCCCGACTTCGTGGCCCAGTGGCGGGCGCTGAGCGGCCGCGACACCGCGTACTGGACCGCCCGCAACTCCGGCTACGAGCGGATCGAGAAGATCGAGCGGGGCAAGAACGACCTGGAGGTACGGGTCACCTTCTCCAAGCCCTACGCCGACTGGCAGTCCCTCTTCACCCCGCTCTACCCCAAGCAGGTGATGGGCTCCCCGAACTCCTTCAACGACGGGGCCCGCACCAGCCTCAAGGCCACTGCAGGACCGTTCCTGCTGAAGGCGATCGACCGCAAGAACGGCGACGTCACCCTCGCCCGCAACCCCCGCTGGTGGGGACAGCCCGCCAAGCTCGACAGCGTCGTCCTCAAGGCCGTCCCCCGCGCCGACCGGGCGGACGCCCTCGCCGCCGGCACCCTCGACCTGGCCGAGATCGACCGGTCCACCGCCGAACGCATCGCCCTCGCGCTCCGCGACGCCCGCGCCGGACGCGGCGGCGCGCAGGCGGCCCTCGCCCATGGCCCCGGCGCCTCGATCACCCCCTCCAAGGCCCTGAAGTCCTGGGCGCTCGCCCACGGCTCCGACGAGGAGAAGGCGGCGGAGGTCCAGGCCGCCCGCGCGAAGAACCAGCAGGCCATCGCCGCGTACGCGAGCGCCCAGGACACCCTGGCGAAGTACGCCGTCCGCAAGTCCCTGGAGCCCGCCTACACCCAGCTCTCGCTGAACGGCGAGTCCGGGCCGCTCGCCGACGAGCGGGTACGGCGCGCGGTGGCCCGCGCGATCAACCGCCAGGAACTGGCCGAATCCGTACTCAAGCCGCTCGGCCTCCCGGCGCATCCCCCCGGCAGCCACCTGGCCCTCGCCGGCCAGGCCGCGTACGCGGACAGCAGTGACGCGCTCGGCAACCAGGACACCAAGGAAGCCCGGGCGCTCCTCGCCGACGCGGGCTGGGTCCCGGGAGGCGCGGCCAGGAAGCCCGCCGACGCGGGAACGAAGGCGGGCAGCGAGGCCGAGACGAAGGCCGAGAAGAAGGCGACCGACACCACGAAGGAAGGCGCCACGAAGGAAGGCACTACGAAGGAGGGCGCCACGAAGGAAGGCACGAAGAAGGAGGGCGCCGAGAAGCAGGACGCCAAGGACGCCGCGGGCTCCACCGACGCCAAGAAGCAGGCCACCGACACCGCCTCCGACGAGGGCCTCTACATCGTCGGCGACGACAAGCCGGGCGCGCGCCGGGCCGTCCCCGCCCCCGTCATCGGCGCCGGCGGCCCCGAGAACGGCACCGGCATCCTCTCCCCGGCCTCCGCCGCCGCCCGCCAGAGCGCCGCGCTCCTCGCCCGCGCCGAGGCCCTCGACACCGGTACGGGCTCCGGCGCCCGCGCCGCCCTGCCGGTCGCCAAGACGGACAAGGGCGTCGCCGGGGCCTACGCCCCGCGCGGCACCGCCGCCCCCGTCACGGCCCCGGAGGCCGCCACGGCCCTCGGCAAGGACGGCAAGGCGCTCAGCCTCCGCTTCGTCCTGCCGTCCGGGCCCGGCTCCGAGTCGTTGCGGGCGGTCGGCGACCGGATCGTCCGGATGCTCGACGCGGTCGGCATCCGTACCGAGGTCACCAAGGTCTCCGACGACAGCTTCTTCAAGGACCACGTGGCCTCGGGCGACTACGACCTGGCCCTCTACTCCTGGCCCGCCTCCGCCTTCCCCGCGACCGACGCCCGGCCGATCTTCGCCAAGCCCGAGCCCGCCTCGGACGGCTCACTCCTGGTCGAGCAGAACTACTCGCGGGTCGGCACCGACCGCATCGACCAGCTCTTCGACCAGGCGGCGGGGACGCTCGACGAGGAGGAGGCCCGCGAGCTGGTGCGCCAGGCGGACGCCCGGATCTGGGCCGCGGCCGGCTCCATCCCCCTCTATCAGCGCCCGCAGCTCGTCGCCGCCAAGGCCGATCTCGTGAATGCCGGAGCCTGGGGTCTCGCCGGCCCGCGCTACCAGGACATCGGCTTCAAGAAGCCCGAAACCTCCAAGGGTGCCGAGCGCACCACCCCCTGAAAGCACTGAAAGCTCTGAAACCGCAGGCCACAACCTCAGAACCAGCTCAATTTCCTTGCCCGCCGGTGACCCCGGCGGGCAGGATCGCGTCGGCCCCTTGACCCGGTCGCACGACCTCCGCACGACCTCCCCCACACCCTGTACCACTCGCAGTAGAACTTCTCGGATCTTGGCCGGGGAAGCCCGTTGCGCGGCAGCCCCGTACCATAGGACATAGCCGTGGCGCGTCCGCCCGGCGGGCGTACGAGGAACTGACGCCGCATCCCACGATCCGAGAGAAGCGCAAGCACCCATGCCCACGCGCCACGACATCCGTAACGTCGCCATCGTCGCCCACGTCGACCATGGCAAGACGACCATCGTCGACGCCATGCTCAAGCAGGCCGGTGCCTTCGCCGCCCACCAGCACCTCGACGACCGCATGATGGACTCGAACGACCTGGAGCGTGAGAAGGGCATCACGATCCTCGCCAAGAACACGGCGGTGAAGTATCACCCCAAGGACGGCGGGGCCCCGATCACGATCAACATCATCGACACCCCCGGTCACGCCGACTTCGGTGGCGAGGTCGAGCGCGGTCTCTCGATGGTGGACGCGGTCGTCCTCCTGGTGGACGCCTCCGAGGGTCCGCTCCCGCAGACCCGCTTCGTGCTGCGCAAGGCCCTCCAGCAGCGCCTGCCCGTCATCCTCTGCATCAACAAGACGGACCGCCCGGACTCCCGGATCGACGAGGTCGTCAACGAGACCTACGACCTCTTCCTGGACCTCGACGCGGACGAGGACCAGATCGAGTTCCCGATCGTCTACGCCTGCGGCCGTGACGGCGTCGCCTCGCTGACCAAGCCCGCCGACGGCACCGTCCCGGCGGACAGCGAGAACCTGGAGCCGTTCTTCTCCACCATCCTGGAGCACGTCCCGGCCCCGTCGTACGACGAGGAGGCCCCGCTCCAGGCCCACGTCACCAACCTGGACGCCGACAACTTCCTCGGCCGTATCGCGCTGCTCCGCGTCGAGCAGGGCGAGCTGCGCAAGGGCCAGACGGTTGCGTGGATCAAGCGGGACGGCTCGATCGCCAACGTCCGCATCACCGAGCTGATGATGACCGAGGCGCTCACCCGCAAGCCGGCCGAGGTCGCCGGCCCCGGTGACATCTGCGCCGTCGCCGGTATCCCGGACATCATGATCGGCGAGACCCTGGCCGACCCGGAGAACCCGATCGCGCTGCCGCTGATCACGGTCGACCAGCCGGCCATCTCCATGACCATCGGCACCAACACCTCGCCGCTCGTCGGCCGCGGTGGCACGGGCAAGGGCGCGGAGGCCAAGTCCGCGGTCAAGCAGCGCAAGGTCACCGCCCGCCAGGTCAAGGACCGTCTGGACCGCGAGCTGATCGGTAACGTCTCGCTCCGCGTCCTCGACACCGAGCGTCCCGACGCCTGGGAGGTCCAGGGCCGTGGTGAGCTCGCGCTCGCCATCCTGGTCGAGCAGATGCGCCGCGAGGGCTTCGAGCTGACCATCGGCAAGCCGCAGGTCGTCACCAAGGAGGTCGACGGCAAGACCCACGAGCCCGTCGAGCGCCTCACGGTCGACGTGCCCGAGGAGCACATGGGCGCCGTCACGCAGCTCATGGGTGTCCGCAAGGGCCGCATGGACAACATGTCGAACCACGGCTCCGGCTGGGTCCGCATGGAGTTCGTCGTTCCGTCGCGTGGCCTCATCGGCTTCCGTACGGAGTTCCTCACCAACACCCGCGGTACGGGCATCGCCCACTCGATCCACGAGGGCCACGAGCCGTGGTTCGGCACGCTGACGACCCGTAACAACGGTTCGCTGGTCGCCGACCGCGCCGGCGCCGTCACCGCCTTCGCGATGACGAACCTCCAGGAGCGCGGCGTCCTGTTCACCGACCCCGGCACCGAGGTGTACGAGGGCATGATCGTCGGCGAGAACTCGCGCTCCGACGACATGGACGTGAACATCACCAAGGAGAAGAAGCTCACCAACATGCGCTCCGCCTCCGCCGACTCCTTCGAGGCGATCGTCCCGCCGCGCAAGCTGTCGCTGGAGCAGTCGCTGGAGTTCTGCCGCGACGACGAGTGCGTCGAGGTCACCCCGGAGGCCGTGCGTATCCGCAAGGTCATCCTGGACCAGAACGCGCGCGGTCGCGCGTCTTCCCGCGCGAAGAACGGCTGAGCCGAAGATCGGTTGAGTTCGGCCGCATGCGGCCGATGACAGCGGGGTAGATCACGAGCCTGTGATCTGCCCCGCTGTCGGTTGACACGACGTCAACAGCGGAGCCCGGACCCCCCACCGCACTGTGGGGGTCCGGGCTTTTCGTCAAATCCCGTCAACTCCATTTCGGAGGCAAGGTGTCCGCATATCGGCCATCGCTCTCCGGTACGTGTGTTAACGGTCCGTTTCGCGGGTGTCTGTCTGTGCTCAGTTTGTCCGGATTTCGGTATCCGGAGGGGTGGCGATGTTGTCAAAACGAGACCACTTAAGTGTGGTTTACAGCCCGGGCGTACTTAATAGTTGGCTCCATTGAGCTCGGGTCAATGGGTCACGCACTGTGGGGAGTGTCGACTCACGAGCACACTCGGGGTACTTGAGTGCAACGCCGTCAGGGGTGTCGGCAGGACTCGAAGTGCCCCTCTTGTAGTGACAAAAGTGGACTCATGAGGAGGAACCCATGCGCGGTGCCAAGAGCGCCAAGTGGGTAACGGGCGCGATCATCGTTGCCCTTGCTGCGACCGCCTGTGGCGGGGGTAAGAGCGACGGCGGCAGCGACGCCAAGGGCGCTGTTGACCCGAACGGAATTTTCTCCATCGAGCTGGGCGAGCCTGAGAAGCCCCTGCTCACCGGTGACACGATGGAGTCCAACGGCTCCGCCGTGATGGCCGGCCTGTTCTCGACCCTGGTCGACTACAAGGCCGACGGCTCCCTGGAGATGATCAACGCCGAATCGGTCACCACGACCGACTCGAAGACGTGGACCGTCAAGCTCAAGCCGGGCTGGACCTTCCACGACGGCACCCCGGTGACCTCCAAGTCCTACGTGGACGCGTGGAACTGGAACGCCAACGTCAAGAACGCCCAGGGTCTGTCCTCGTGGTTCGCGGACATCAAGGGCTACGACAAGGTCCACCCCGAGGCGGAGGGCGCCAAGCCCACCGCTGACAAGATGGACGGTCTGACGGTCGTCGACGAGACCACCTTCAAGATCGAGCTCACGAAGGCCGTCCCGTACTTCGGCCACAAGCTCGCCTACATCGTCTTCGCGCCGCTCCCGGCGTCCTTCTACAAGGACCCGGCCGCCGGTGGCCAGAAGCCGGTCGGCAACGGTCCCTACAAGTTCAAGAGCTGGGACCACAAGAAGAAGATCGAGATCACTCGATACGACGCCTACAAGGGCTCGAACAAGGCGAAGAACGGCGGTGTGGTCTTCAAGAACTACACCACCCTCGAGGCCGCGTACGAGGACCTGAAGTCCGGCAACGTCGACGTCCTGCGTCAGATCGCGCCGAAGGACCTCCCGGTCTACCGCCAGGACCTCGGCGACCGCGCCGTGGACCAGCCGTACTCCGCGATCCAGACCATCGCCATCGCCTTCTACGCCGACCAGTGGAAGAAGCCGAAGCAGATCGACCCGCGCGTCATCCAGGGTCTGTCGATGGCGATCGACCGCGCCACCATCACCAAGACGGTGCTGAACGGCACGCGTGAGCCCGCGACCGGCTGGGTCGCGAAGGGCGTCCTGGGCTTCCAGGAGGACGGTGGCGCCGGCGTCACCAAGTTCGACCCCGCCAAGGCCAAGGACCTCATCAAGGCCGGCGGCGGCGTCCCGAACAACAAGATCTCGATCCAGTACAACGCCGACGGTGGCCACAAGGAGTGGGTGGACGCTGTCTGCAACTCCATCCAGCAGGCCACCGACGTCCAGTGTGTCGGCGACGGCAAGCCGGACTTCCAGGCCGACCTGACTGCTCGTAAGACCAAGCAGGTCAAGTCGATCTACCGTTCCGGCTGGGTGCTCGACTACCCGGTGAACGCCAACTTCATCTCGGACCTGTTCCGTACGGGTGCGGGCGGCAACCAGGGCGACTTCTCCAACAAGGAGCTGGACGCCAAGATCGCGAAGGCCGACTCGGCCGCCACCCTTGACGAGTCCGTCAAGGCCTACCAGGCGATCGAGAAGGACCTGAAGAACTACATGCCGTCCATCCCGCTCTGGTACTACAAGGTCAACGCGGGCTTCTCCGAGAAGGTTTCGGGCGTCGCCTACGGCCAGGACGGCGACCCGATCCTGACCGGCGTCGAGGTCAAGAAGTAATCACCCGAGCGTAGTCCGCCTGCCGATGCGGGGCTGACGGGAAGTCAGCCCCGCCCTCGGCGCCTTACGTATGTGGCTGGGGGGCCCTTCCACGACATTCGCGTACCCCGACGGGGCGCGGCTGCCGCGGGAGGGCCTGTCGGTTGCTGCTGTCATATTTCAACGGAGGCATGATGGGGCGCTATGTCGCACGACGACTGCTCCAGATGATCCCGGTATTCCTCGGGACCACCCTGCTGATCTTCCTCATGGTCTACAGCCTGCCCGGCGACCCCGTGGCGGGGATGTTCGGGGACAAGGGAGCTGACCCCGCGACCCTCGCGAAGATCAGACACGATCTGGGACTGGATCTGCCGCTCTGGCAGCAGTACTGGAACTACATGACCGACATCATCCTGCACTTCGACTTCGGGAACCAGATCCGCAACGGTCGCCCGATCACCGAGGTACTGGGTGAGGCGTTCCCCGTCACCCTGCAGCTCGCCGCTCTGGCCTTCGCGTTCGAGCTGGTCTTCGGCATCGGTCTCGGCATCATCGCCGGCCTCAAGGCCGGGCGGCTCGCCGACAACGCGATCCTGATCTTCACGCTGCTGATCATCTCGATCCCCGTCTTCGTTCTCGGCTTCATCATCAAGATGGTGTTCGCCTTCGAGCTGGGCTGGATCCAGCCGAACGTCAGCAACGACCAGCTGGTGTCCGAGATGATCGCACCGGCCATCGTGCTGGGCGGCCTCTCCCTCGCCTACGTCGCCCGGCTCACCCGCACCTCCATGGCGGAGAACCTGCGCGCCGACTACATGCGTACGGCCGTCGCCAAGGGTCTGCCCCGCCGCCGCGTCATCGGCGTGCACCTCATGCGCAACTCGATGATCCCCGTGGTCACCTTCCTCGGCACCGACATCGGCGCCCTCATGGGCGGCGCGGTCGTCACCGAGCGCATCTTCAACATCAAGGGTGTCGGTGGCCTCATCGCCGAGTCGATCACCCGGCGTGAAGGTTCCACTCTGGTCGGCCTGGTCACCATCCTGGTGATCATCTACCTCGTCACCAGCCTCCTCATCGACCTGCTGTACGCGGTCCTGGACCCGAGGATCCGTTATGCCTGACGTGACCAAGACCGCAGCCGCCGTCGAGGACGCCGTCGCGCTTCCCGCCGACGTGACTCCTCCGGCGAAGCAGGAGAAGGCCCGCAGCCTCTGGGGCGACGCCTGGGTGGACCTGCGCCGCAACCCGTACTTCCTCGTGGCGTCGGTGCTGATCTTCTTCCTGCTGCTGATCGCCGCCTTCCCCACCCTCTTCACCAGCGCGTCGCCGACCAACGGTGACCTGGTGAAGCACTTCCTCGGCAAGCCGGAGCTCGGCAGCATCGGCTCCGAGGGGTGGCTCGGCTACGACGGCCAGGGCCGCTCCGTGTACGCCCGACTGATCTACGGCACCCGTGCCTCGATCATCGTCGGCGTCGCCGTCACCGCGATCGTCACGCTCGTCGGTGGCGTGATGGGCATGCTCGCCGGCTACTTCGGTGGCTGGATCGACGCGCTGCTCTCGCGCCTGACCGACATCTTCTTCGGCATCCCGTTCCTGCTCGGTGCCATGGTCGTCCTGCAGTCCTTCGTCGAGCGCACGGTCTGGGTGGTCGTCTTCGCCCTGGCGTTCCTCGGCTGGACCCAGATGGCCCGCGTCATGCGCGGCGCCGTGATCACGGTGAAGCACGCCGACTACGTCCACGCGGCGAAGGCCCTCGGCGCCGGCACCAGCCGGATCCTCTTCCGCCACATCCTGCCGAACGCCATGGCCCCCGTGATCGTCGTCGCGACCATCGCGCTCGGCGGCTACATCTCGGCCGAGGCCACCCTGTCCTACCTGGGTCTGGGCCTCGCCGCCCCGACCGTGTCGTGGGGTGTGGACATCTCCACCGGTGTCGACCAGATCCGAGTGGCGCAGCACATCCTGCTGTGGCCCTCGATCATGCTCAGCATCACCGTTCTGGCGTTCATCATGCTCGGCGAAGCCGTACGCAACGCCCTCGACCCGAAGCTGCGCTAGGAGGGCGTAAAGGTGACCATCATCGACAACACCGCGACGGTCCCGTCGCCCCGCGACGGCGCCGACCACAACGGTCCGCTGCTCGAAGTCCGAGACCTGCACGTCGAGTTCCACACCCGTGACGGTGTGGCCAAGGCGGTCAACGGCGTCAACTACTCGGTGGACGCCGGCGAGACCCTCGCCGTCCTCGGCGAGTCCGGCTCCGGCAAGTCCGTGACCGCGCAGGCCATCATGGGCATCCTCGACATGCCGCCCGGCAAGATCCCGCAGGGCGAGATCCTGTTCCGCGGCCAGGACATGCTGAAGATGTCCGAGGAGGAGCGCCGGAAGATCCGCGGCCGGAAGATCGCGATGATCTTCCAGGACGCGCTGTCCTCCCTCAACCCGGTCCTGAGCGTCGGCTACCAGCTCGGCGAGATGTTCCGGGTGCACCACGGCATGTCCAAGAAGGACGCCAAGGTCAAGGCCATCGAGCTGATGGACAAGGTCAAGATCCCCGCCGCCGCGGCGCGGGTCTCCGACTACCCCCACCAGTTCTCCGGCGGTATGCGCCAGCGCATCATGATCGCCATGGCACTCGCCCTGGAGCCGGACCTGATCATCGCCGACGAGCCCACCACGGCTCTCGACGTGACCGTCCAGGCCCAGGTCATGGACCTCCTCGCGGAGCTCCAGCAGGAATACAACATGGGTCTGATCCTGATCACCCACGACCTCGGCGTCGTCGCCGACGTCGCGGACAAGATCGCCGTGATGTACGCCGGCCGGATCGTCGAGCAGGCGCCGGTGCACGAGCTGTACGGCCGCCCGGCCCACCCGTACACCCGCGGTCTCCTGGACTCGATCCCGCGCCTGGACCAGAAGGGCCAGGAGCTCTACGCGATCAAGGGCCTGCCGCCCAACCTGCTCAAGGTCCCCACCGGCTGCGCCTTCAACCCGCGCTGCCCCAAGGCCGACGACATCTGCCGCACGGAGATCCCGGCCCTGGTGCCGGTCACCGAGCAGGACGGCGCGGATCTCCCGGGCCGTAAGAGCGCCTGCCACTTCTGGAAGGAGACGATCCATGGCTGACCTCAGCAAGAACGACGAGGCCGTGGCCGCCGCCGTCGAGGCCCCCGTAGGCCGCGGCGAGCCGATCCTCCAGGTGCGCGGCCTGAAGAAGCACTTCCCGCTGACGCAGGGCATCCTGTTCAAGAAGCAGGTCGGCGCGGTCAAGGCCGTGGACGGGGTCTCCTTCGACCTCTACCAGGGCGAGACCCTCGGCATCGTGGGCGAGTCCGGCTGTGGCAAGTCCACGGTCGCCAAGCTCCTGATGAACCTGGAGCGGGCCACCGCCGGCGAGGTCTTCTACAAGGGCCAGGACATCACCAAGCTGTCCGGTCGCGCGCTGAAGGCCGTCCGCCGCAACATCCAGATGGTGTTCCAGGACCCGTACACCTCGCTCAACCCGCGTATGACGGTCGGCGACATCATCGGCGAGCCCTTCGACATCCACCCCGAGGTGGCCCCGAAGGGCGACCGGCGCCGCAAGGTGCAGGAGCTGCTCGACGTCGTCGGTCTGAACCCGGAGTACATCAACCGGTACCCGCACCAGTTCTCCGGCGGTCAGCGCCAGCGCATCGGCATCGCCCGCGGCCTCGCGCTCAACCCGGAGATCATCATCTGCGACGAGCCGGTGTCGGCCCTGGACGTCTCCGTCCAGGCGCAGGTCATCAACCTGATGGGGAAGCTCCAGGACGAGTTCAACCTCTCCTACCTCTTCATCGCGCACGACCTGTCGATCGTCCGGCACATCTCGGACCGCGTCGGCGTCATGTACCTCGGCAAGATGGCCGAGATCGGTACGGACGAGCAGATCTACGAGCACCCGACGCACCCGTACACCCAGGCGCTGCTCTCCGCGGTGCCGGTGCCGGACCCGGAGGCCCGCGCGCACCGCGAGCGGATCATCCTGACCGGTGACGTCCCCTCGCCGGCGAACCCGCCGTCGGGCTGCAGCTTCCGCACCCGTTGCTGGAAGGCGCAGGAGAAGTGCTCGCAGGAGACGCCGCTCCTGGCGATCCCGCAGCACTTCGACGGTCTGGACACCCCGGCCGCCCACCTCTCGGCGTGCCACTTCGCCGAGGAGAAGCAGGTCGTCCCGGTGCACTGACGCACGGAACGTGTGACACGACGAAGGGCGCCCCGGTCCAGTACGGACCGGGGCGCCCTTCGCCGTGCGTGCGGCCGTCAGTAGCTCGTGGGGACGTACCGGTAGCAGTGCTCGAGGTACGTCTGGCCGTACTTCAGGATCGCGTCGCCGGTCCTGGGGCCGACGATGCCGTCGGCCCCGGACGGGCCGAACCACCCGTTCTGCATGTACCGCACGGCCTCGTCGGTCTCGGGCCCGAACGAGCCGTCCTCGGAGATGTAGGGGTGCGGGATGCCGTAGTACGCGATGGCGTTGTTGATGTTCTGCTGCACGCACATCACGGCGTTCCAGTTGTTCGTCTGGCCGTAGCCGACGTACCCGACGCCGCGCTGCGCCTCGGCCGATCCGGCGAGGGTGAGCGCGGCCAGGGCCGTCGTCGCGGCGACGACGGCGGTGCGGGTGGCGAGTCTTCTCAGCACGAAGGTGCCTGCTTTCCTGGTGGACGGGGCGGTGGCGGTCAGCGGGTGGTGGGGACGTAGGGGTAGCAGGACTCGAAGCTCGCGAACGTGTACCGCATGACCAGGTCGCCCGTCCTGGGGCCGACGATGCCGTCGGCCTCGGCGGATCCGAGGCGCCGGGCCTGCACGTACCGGATCGCCTCGTCGGTCTCGGGGCCGAACACGCCGTCCACGCTGATGAGCTCGTGCTGCGTGGCGTAGGACTCGCGGATGATGCCGTTCAGGCCGATCTGCACGCACCTCACGGCGTTCCAGCCGTTCGCCTGGCCGTAGCCGATGTACGCGGCGCCGGGCTGCGCCTGGGCGGATCCGGACAGGGCGAGCGCCGCCAGGGCCGTCGTGGCGGCGACGGCGCCGGCGCGGGCGGCGAGTTTCTCGAGCATGGCGGTTCACGCCTTCCAGGGGAGTTCCGGTTCGGGAGGAGTCGATGCGGCATGTCCATGCCCGTCAACGGTCGAAACCCTAGGACGCGGGAAGGGCGTCGGAGCCGTCCCGGGCGTCCCTGGGACGCCCGGGTGCGGCGGGACGAGGGCGCGCTCGTCCCGCCGAGCACCGCGGGACGGTCCGCAGCCGGATCGGTCTTGTCCACGGGCCGGGCCGCTCCCTAGCGTCGGGCCGTTCCCGGCGGAGTGACGGAGAGGTCATCGTGAGCATCAAGGCAAGAATCGGCATGTTCGTCGGCATCGTGTGCACCGCACTGATGTCGCTGATCGCCGCACCCGGAGCGGCGTTCGCCGCGACCTGCTACAACTACGGCTGCGACGGCACCAACCCCGACTACATGCCCTGGAACGGCACGGCGGTGACCCGGCTGGGCCCGATCGGCAACGGCGACGGCTTCACGATCGCGCTGCGCTCGGGCACGGCCAACGGCAGTGTGTACGCCTGGGCCCGGATGACGTACGCCCCGGGCAGCAACGAGCACCTCCGCTACGTCTCCATCCAGCGCTGCACCGTGGACGGCATGCAGTGCACCTCCAACCTGGGGGTGAAGGCGGGCGGCACGTCCGGCTGGACCTCCCAGGTCTCGACCAACACGTACGCCACCTGGTCCGGGGTCGCCTACGACTCCGGCCTCAAGTCGCGTGCCTGTGTGTACGACTCGACCGACGGCGGCACCACGTGCACCGGCTGGTGGTAGACCCCCGGCGCTGAAGCAGGGACCGGCAGGCCGCAGCGAAGCTCGCTGCGGCCTGCCGTCGTCGCACCGATGGGTGCCGATGAAATGCAGGGCGTCCGCTTTCAGGTGATATTGAGCTCTAAGTCACACTTAGGGACATCTGGGAGGCACTCCATGCGCGGAGCCACGCACGCCAAGTGGGCCGCTCTGGCCACCGCCGTCGCCCTCGCGGCGACCGCCTGCGGTGGCGGCGACGACAGCGGCGGCGGAGGGGCCGACGGCATCGTGAGTTCCTCGTGGGGCGACCCGCAGAACCCGCTGGAGCCCGCCAACACCAATGAGGTGCAGGGCGGCAAGGTCCTCTCCATGATCTTCCGCGGGCTCAAGCAGTACGACCCGAAGACCGGCGAGGCGAAGGACATGCTCGCCGAGAAGATCGACACGACGGACTCGATCAACTTCGCCATCACGGTCAAGGACGGCTGGACCTTCTCCAACGGCGAGAAGGTCACCGCCAAGTCCTTCGTCGACGCCTGGAACTACGGGGCCCATCTGAAGAACAACCAGAAGAACGCCTACTTCTTCGGCCAGATCGAGGGCTACGACCAGGTCCACCCCGAGACGGGCGAACCGACCGCCGAGACCCTGTCCGGCCTCAAGGTCACCGGCCCCCAGACCTTCACGGTCAAGCTCACCCAGAAGTTCTCCACCTGGCCCATCACCCTCGGCTACGCGGCCTTCTCGCCGCTGCCCCAGACCTTCTACGACGACCACGCGGCCTGGCTCTCGAAGCCCGTCGGCAACGGCCCGTACACCGTCGACTCGTACTCCAAGGGCTCCCAGATGGCCCTCAAGCGCTGGGACGCCTACCCCGGCGCCGACAAGGCCCAGAACGGCGGCATCACCCTCAAGGTCTACACCGACAACAACACCGCCTACACCGACCTGACGGCCGGAAACCTCGACCTCGTCGACGACGTCCCCGCCTCCCAGCTCAAGAACGTCCAGGCCGACCTCGGCGACCGGTACATCAACGTCCCCGCCGGCATCATCCAGACCCTCTCCTTCCCGTTCTACGACCCGGCCTGGAACAAGCCCGGTCAGGAGAAGCTCCGGCAGGGCCTCTCGATGGCGATCAACCGCGACCAGATCACCGAGACGATCTTCCAGAAGACCCGTACCCCCGCCGTCGACTGGACCTCCCCGGTCCTCGGCGAGGCAGGCGGCTTCAAGGACGTCTGCGGAGACTTCTGCAAGTTCGACGCGGCCGAGGCGAAGAAGCTCGTCGCCGAGGGCGGCGGCATCCCCGGCGGCACGATGACGATCTCGTACAACGCCGACACCGGTTCCCACAAGGAGTGGGTGGACGCCGTCTGCAACTCCATCAACAACTCCCTCGGCAACAACCGGGCCTGCGTCGGCAATCCGGTCGGCACCTTCGCCGACTTCCGCAGCCAGGTCAGCACACAGAAGATGAAGGGCCCGTTCCGCGCCGGCTGGCAGATGGACTACCCGCTCATCCAGAACTTCCTGCAGCCGCTCTACTACACCAACGCCTCGTCGAACGACGGAAAGTACTCCGACCCGGAGTTCGACAAGCTCGTCAACCAGGCCAACGCCGAGTCCGACATCGCCAAGGCCGTCGGGATCTTCCAGCAGGCCGAGGGCGTCCTCCGCGACGACATGGGCGCCATCCCGCTCTGGTACCAGAACGGCAGCGCGGGCTACTCCGAGCGCGTCTCCAACGTGACCCTGAACCCCTTCAGCGTCCCCGTCTACGACCAGATCAAGGTCAACTGACGCAGCTCGTCGGCGTACGGCCCGGCCTGGCGATCACGCGCGAGCCGGGCCGTACGCCTTCCCCACACCCCCCCCGGAGCCCCTCATGGGACGTTATGTGATCCGGCGTCTGTTGCAGATGATCCCGGTCTTCATCGGCGCCACCCTGCTGATCTTCCTGATGGTGAACGTGATGGGCGACCCCGTCGCCGGTCTCTGCGGCGACCGCGCCTGCGACCCGGCGACCGCCGCCCAGCTGGAGAAGGAGTTCGGCCTCGACAAGCCCGTCTGGCAGCAATACCTGATCTACATGGGGAACCTGTTCACCGGCGACTTCGGCACCGCCTTCAACGGTCAGCCGGTGACCGAGCTGATGGCGGACTCCTTCCCCGTGACCATCCGGCTCACCATCGTCGCGATCTTCTTCGAGATCATCATCGGCATCAGCCTCGGCGTCCTGACCGGCCTGAAGCGCGGCCGCCCCGTCGACACCTCCGTGCTGCTGCTCACGCTGGTCGTCATCTCGATCCCGACCTTCGTCACCGGTCTGCTGCTCCAGCTGCTGCTCGGCGTGAAGTGGGGCTGGATCAAGCCCGCCGTCTCCTCCGACGCCCCCTTCAACGAGCTGATCGTCCCCGGCCTCGTCCTCGCCTCCGTCTCCCTCGCGTACGTCACGCGGCTCACCCGGACCTCCATCGCGGAGAACAAACGAGCCGACTACGTCCGCACGGCCACCGCCAAGGGCCTGCCGCGCCACCGCGTCATCACCCGCCATCTGCTGCGCAACTCGCTCATCCCGGTCGTCACCTTCATCGGCGCCGACATCGGCGCGCTGATGGGCGGCGCCATCGTCACCGAGCGGATCTTCAACATCCATGGCGTCGGCTACCAGCTCTACCAGGGCATCGTGCGCCAGAGCACCCAGACCGTCGTCGGCTTCGTGACCGTCCTCGTGCTGGTGTTCCTGATCGCCAACCTGCTCGTCGATCTCCTGTACGCCGTCCTTGACCCGAGGATCCGCTATGCCTGAGCCGCTTGAGCCGTTCGACGACGGGCGCGCCATCGATCACACGGGGGCGGGGGGTGCCACGGACCTCGCCATGGAGGAGGGCGAGTCGCTGGAGAAGACCCCGGGCGGCCCCCTGGGCACCGGCCCGGCCAACAAGCCCCGCTCCCTGTGGTCCGACGCCTGGCACGACCTGCGTCGCAACCCCGTCTTCATCATCTCGGGCCTGATCATCGTCTTCCTGGTGATCATCTCCATCTGGCCCTCGCTGATCACCTCGGGAGACCCTCTCGACTGCGATCTGGCCAAGGCCCAGGAGGGCTCCCAGCCCGGCCACCCGTTCGGCTTCAACGGCCAGGGCTGCGACGTCTACACGCGCACGGTGTACGGCGCCCGGACCTCCGTGTCCGTCGGCGTCCTCGCCACCCTCGGCGTGGCGCTCCTCGGCTCCGCCCTCGGCGGCCTGGCCGGCTTCTTCGGCGGCGGCTGGGACGGGTTCCTCTCCCGGATCACCGACGTCTTCTTCGCCATCCCTGTCGTCCTCGGCGGGCTCGTCCTGCTGTCCGTCGTCACCAGCAACACCATCTGGCCCGTCATCGGCTTCATGGTGCTGCTCGGCTGGCCTCAGATCTCCCGCATCGCCCGCGGCTCGGTCATCACGGTCAAACAGAACGACTACGTGCAGGCAGCGCGGGCGCTGGGCGCCTCCAGCTCCCGGATGCTGCTGCGGCACATCGCCCCCAACGCGGTCGCCCCGGTGATCGTCGTCGCGACCATCGCCCTCGGTACGTACATCTCGCTCGAAGCGACCCTGTCGTACCTCGGTGTCGGCCTGAAGCCGCCGACCGTGTCGTGGGGCATCGAGATCTCCGCGGCCTCGCAGTACATCCGCGTCGCCCCGCACATGCTGCTCTGGCCGGCGGGCGCGCTCGCCGTCACCGTGCTCGCGTTCATCATGCTCGGCGACGCGGTGCGCGACGCCCTCGACCCGAAGCTGAGGTAGGCGCCCATGCTGCTCGAAGTGAGCGATCTCCACGTCGAGTTCCACACCCGCGACGGGGTCGCCAAGGCGGTCAACGGAGTCAGCTACTCCGTCGACGAGGGCGAGACGCTGGCCGTGCTCGGCGAGTCCGGCTCCGGCAAGTCCGTCACCGCCCAGGCCGTCATGGGCATTCTCGACATCCCCCCGGGAAAGATCACCCAGGGCGAGATCCTCTTCCAGGGCCAGGACCTCCTGAAGCTCAAGGAGGACGAGCGCCGCAAGATCCGGGGCGCCAAGATGGCGATGGTCTTCCAGGACGCGCTGTCCTCGCTCAATCCCGTCGTCAGCGTCGGCGACCAGCTCGGCGAGATGTTCCAGGTCCACAAGGGCATGTCGCGCAAGGACTCCCGGGCCAAGGCCATCGAGCTGATGGACCGGGTCCGCATCCCCGCCGCCAAGGAACGCGTCGGCCAGTACCCGCACCAGTTCTCCGGCGGCATGCGCCAGCGCATCATGATCGCGATGGCGCTCGCCCTCGAACCCGAGCTGATCATCGCGGACGAGCCCACCACAGCCCTCGACGTCACCGTCCAGGCCCAGGTCATGGACCTGCTCGCCGAGCTCCAGCGCGAACTCAACATGGGCCTCATCCTCATCACCCATGACCTCGGCGTCGTCGCCGACGTCGCCGACAAGATCGCCGTCATGTACGCGGGCCGGATCGTCGAAAGCGCCCCCGTCCACGAGATCTACAAGGCCCCCGCCCACCCGTACACCAAGGGCCTCCTCGAATCGATCCCGCGCCTGGACCAGAAGGGCCAGGAGCTGTACGCGATCAAGGGCCTGCCGCCCAACCTGCTGAACATCCCGCCCGGCTGCGCCTTCAACCCGCGCTGCCCGCTGGCCCAGGACGTGTGCAGGACCGACGTGCCCCCGCTGTACGACGTGACCGAGTCCCCGGTGCCGCGCGCCAGCGCCTGCCACTTCTGGAAGGAGTGCCTCCATGGCTGACACGGCCGAGGCGATTCTCGAAGTCCGGGACCTCCACAAGCACTACCCGCTCACCCAGGGCATCCTCTTCAAGAAGCAGGTCGGAGCGGTCAGGGCGGTCGACGGCGTCGACTTCGACCTCGCCGCCGGCGAGACCCTCGGCATCGTCGGCGAGTCCGGCTGCGGCAAGTCGACGGTCGCGAAGATGCTGGTCAACCTGGAGCGGCCCACCTCCGGCACCATCCGCTACAAGGGCGAGGACCTCACCAAGCTCTCCCCGCGCGCCCTGAAGGCCGTCCGCCGCAACATCCAGATGGTCTTCCAGGACCCGTACACCTCGCTCAACCCGCGCATGACCGTCGGCGACATCATCGGCGAGCCGTACGAGATCCACCCCGAGGTCGCCCCCAAGGGGGACCGGCGCCGCAAGGTCCAGGACCTCCTGGACGTCGTCGGCCTCAACCCCGAGTACATCAACCGGTACCCGCACCAGTTCTCCGGCGGCCAGCGCCAGCGCATCGGCATCGCCCGGGGCCTCGCACTCCAGCCCGAGATCATCGTCGCGGACGAACCGGTGTCGGCGCTCGACGTCTCCGTCCAGGCGCAGGTCGTCAACCTCCTCGACAAACTCCAGTCCGAGTTCTCCCTGTCGTACGTCTTCATCGCCCACGACCTGTCGATCGTGCGGCACATCTCCGACCGGGTCGGCGTCATGTACCTCGGCCGGATCGTCGAGATCGGCACCGACGCCCAGATCTACGACCACCCCACCCACCCCTACACCCAGGCGCTGCTCTCCGCCGTCCCGGTCCCCGACCCCGACGCGCGCGCCCACCGCGAACGCATCATCCTCACCGGCGACGTCCCCTCCCCGGCCAACATCCCGTCCGGCTGCCGCTTCCGCACCCGCTGCTGGAAGGCCCAGGAACGCTGCACCCTGGAAGTCCCGCTCCTCGCCGTCCCGGCCGTCTTCCGCCTCACCGACAGCCCGGCGAGACACGACTCGGCCTGCCACTTCGCGGAGGAGAAGCACGTGGTCCCCTCGGAGAACGGCGAGGACGAGCCCGAGGCGCCGCCCACGAGCGGCACGGACATGTTCAAGAAGCCGGAATCGCCTTAACGCGCAGGCAACTTGACGGAAGCGGTTCCGATATACGGACACGGCACAGTGAACAACGTACGGCCGTGCGGGTGCCGTGAACCGGCCGGGGCGCGCCATGTCGCCCCGGCCGGTTGCACACGCCCCACAGGTTTCGCGGAACCGCTTGTTTCGGTTGGTGGCGACCGTGAGTATCGGGATCGTGACTGTGACACGACCGGCACGTCTCACGGGCGCCGCGCTCTGCGCCGCGCTCGCCCTCACCGCCGCCGTGTGGATCCTCAAGGATCTCGCCGCGCTCGGCTCGCCCGTCGACCTCGCCTGGTACTGGGCCGGGGACCACCACTTCCTCATCCGGGGCCGGTCCGCCACCTCACTGATCGACCCGGTGCTCCTCGTCGTCTCCGCGGCCACCGTCGTCGCCGCCGTCCGCTCCCGGCACGCGGCCTCCGCGCTCACCGCCGTCGGCGCCGTCACCCTCACCCTGCGTCTGCCCGGCCTCTGGGCGCCCGACAGCGGGGCCCTCGTCACCGCGCTCCTCGAACTGGCCCTCGCCGCCGGTCTCGTCGTCACCGCCGCCGTCGGCCGCCGCCCGGGCACCGCCTCGTACGAGCCGCTCCCCACCCGCCCGCGTAGGGGCCCCGGCGTCGCCGCCGGAGTCCTCCTCGCGGTCAGCGCGCTCGTCGTGACCCTGTGGGAGCTGTACTGGGCCACCGAACTGCCCCTGGAGATCACCGTCGACCGCTTCCTCGGCGGCCGGTCCGTCATGAAGGCGGCCCTCGCGCCCCCGCCCGGCTGGCTGTCGCTGATCCTCGTCGCCCTGTACGGGACCGCCGCCGTCTCCGCCTTCCTACGGGCCCGCCACAGCCGGGCCTTCGGGCTGCTCGCCGGGGTGTTCCTGACGGCCGGCGGCCTCGCCGAGGTCGCCAGGACCACCCGCTACGAACTGATCGGCCGCTTCGGGGACCTCCCGACCGCCGCTCAGCTGAGCGTCCTCACCGCCTTCTTCGGGCTGCTCGCCGGTATCGCGGTGCTCGTCCTCCTGGCCGGGCGCGGCACCCCTGCCGGTGCGCCGAGCCCGTACCCGCCGGCCGGGATGCCGCCCCCGGCCCCGCCCTACCCGCCGCCGCCCGGCTGGTGACTCAGCCGCGCTCCAGCCGCAGGGACCGCCTCAGGAAGTCCACCTGGAGCAGGAGCAGGTTCTCCGCGACCTGCTCCTGCGGCGTCATGTGCGTCACCCCGGACAGCGGCAGCACCTCGTGCGGCCGGCCCGCCGCAAGGAGCGCGGAGGAGAGCCGCAGCGCGTGCGCGACGACCACGTTGTCGTCGGCGAGACCGTGGACGATCATCATCGGCCGCACGGGCACCTCCGGTCCGGAGAGCCCGTCGTCGGTGAGCAGCGACTGCGCCGCGTACACCCCGGGATCGTCCTGCGGGGCGCCGAGGTACCGCTCCGTGTAGTGGGTGTCGTACAGCCGCCAGTCCGTCACCGGCGCCCCCACCACGGCCGCGTGGAAGACATCGGGCCGCCGCAGCACCGCCCGGGCCGCCAGATAGCCGCCGTACGACCAGCCCCGGATCGCCACCCGCTCCAGGTCCAGCGGGAAGCGCTCGGCGAGGCCCTGGAGGGCGTCCACCTGGTCGTCGAGGGTCGGCCCGAAGTCCCGTGCGATCGCCTTCTCCCAGGCGGGGGAGCGGCCCGGGGTGCCCCGCCCGTCCGCCACGACCACCGCGAAGCCCTGGTCGGCGAACCACTGGGAGGTGAGGTGCGGGTTGTGCGCGGCGAGCACGCGCGGCCCGTGCGGACCGCCGTACGGATCCATCAGGACCGGCAGCGGCCCGTCACCCTCCTCGTACCCCGAGGGCAGCAGCACCGCGCACGGGATCCGCCGCGCGCCGGCCTCCGTGAGCCGCACGCGCGCGCGGAGCACCGGATCCTGGGCGTACGAGGCCACCACCGCGACCTGTTCGCCGTCCCGCAGCACCCGCGCCACGCTCCCCGGCGTCTCCGGCCGCGCCGACACCAGGACGGTCACCGCACCGGAGCGCACCGCGCCGTGCACACCGACGCCCTCGGAAAGCCGCTCGGCGCCCTCACCGGACACCCGGTACACGTGCACCTCACCGGTCTCCGGCAGCACCGCCTCCGCGCCCGCCGACGCCGACACGAGGACGTCCTCGGCCCCGATGTCGAGCACGGCCCGGACGTGCAGCGCGGCATCGGTCAGCGCCCGGTCGCCCACGGCCAGCACCCGGGCCCCGCTCTCGTCCGTGAGCCGTACGAGCCGCCCGTCCGGCGACCACGCCGGCACCCCCGGCAGCAGCTCCAGCCACACCGGGTCCTTCTCCGCCCGTACCGTCGTCGTCTCCCCGGACTCCGGGTCCACCGCCAGGAACAGCTGCTCTCGCTGGTCCCGCGCCTGGACGAGGAGCAGCGGCGCCCCGGCCGCCGACCAGTGCACGCGCCCGAGGTACGGGAACCGCTCCCGGTCCCACCGCACCTCCGTGCGGGCCCCGTCGAGGTCCATGACGAAGAGCCGGACGTCCGCGTTGGCCGTACCCGCCGCCGGGTACGCCACCTGCTGCGGCTCCCGGTCCGGGTGCGCCGGGTCCGCGATCCACCAGCGCCGTACCGCCCGGTCGTCGGCGCGGGCCACGAGCAGCCGGTCGGACGCGGGGGACCACCAGAAGCCCCGGTCCCGGGTCATCTCCTCCGAGGCGATGAATTCGGCCAATCCGTAGGAGACATGCGCGTCCTCCGGAACGGCCAGCTCCCGGTCGCCCGAACCGTCCGCGTCCACCACCCGCAGCGCGCCCGCCGTCACGTACGCCACGAACCGTCCGTCCGGCGAGGGCCGGGGGTCGATCACCGGCCCCGGCACCGGCAGCTCCCGCGCCGTTCCGGCCCGCAGCTCCGCCGTGAACAGCCGCCCCGACAGGGCGAAGGCCGCCAACTCCACGGCCCCGTCCACCGCGTACGTCACCACACCGGCCGAGCCCTCCCGGCTCCGCTCCCGGCGCGCCCGCTCCTGCGGCGACAACTCCTCCTCCGCGCCCGCGAGCAGCACCTCCGGGTCGGCCGCCACCCGCTCCACGGGCGCCCCGCCGTCGCGGGGCAGATCGAGGACCCAGAGCCGGTGCGTACGGTCCACACCGGACGCGGCCCTGACGAACACGACGCGCTCCCCGTCCGGGGAGACCGAGAAGGCACGCGGAACTCCCAGGGTGAACCGCTGGGTCCGGGCGTACCGGCGGGGAAAGGAGAGCCCGGCCGAGGGTGTGGCCGGCTGCTGTCGAGACGAGGTCATGCGGCTGAAACTAGCGCTGTGCGCCCCCCTCGTGCCTCCGTCCGCCGATCGATGCGGCCGCACGGATAGTTATGATCCGTAGCGCTGGGTGGGTATGCATCCGACGGGCCTGCCCTCTGGCACATGCTGATCGACCGAACCACTCGAATATCCGACCGAAGAAGTGTGGAGGTGAACCGCCGTGGCACTCTCGATCTCCGTGGTGGTGCTGCTGGCGATCGTCGTCTTCCTTCTGATCCGGAAATCCGGGTTGAAGGCTGGACATGCGGCGGTCTGCGCGCTCCTGGGCTTCTACCTGGCGAGCTCGTCCATCGCCCCGTCCATCAGCACCCTCACCACGAACGTGGCGAACATGGTCGGCGGCCTCAAGTTCTGAAGTGACGCAGCCTGAAGTGACGCAGCCTGAAGTGTCGCGGCCCGGGGTGTCGCGGCCCGGGGTGTCGCGGCCCCAGGTGACGCGGCTCGGGGTGTCGCAGCCCGGGAGGCCACGGTCCGAGCGCTCCGGCGCGCCGACCTCGTAGGGTGGGGACATGTCCGATCTCCCCGCCCGCCGTCTGCTGCTCGTGCACGCGCACCCGGACGACGAGTCGATCAACAACGGCGCCACCATGGCCAGGTACGCGGCCGAGGGCGCCCTTGTCACCCTGGTCACCTGCACGCTCGGCGAGGAGGGCGAGGTCATCCCGCCGGACCTCGCCCACCTGGCCCCCGACCGGGAGGACCGGCTCGGCCCTCATCGGATCGGCGAACTCGCCGCCGCGATGGCCGAGCTCGGCGTCACCGACCACCGCTTCCTCGGTGGCCCCGGGCGCTTCCGCGACTCCGGAATGATGGGCGTCGAGCAGAACAAGCGCGACAACGCCTTCTGGAACACGGACGTCGACACCGCCGCCCCGTACCTCGTCGAGGTGATCAGGGAGACCCGCCCGCAGGTCCTCGTCACCTACGACCCCGACGGCGGCTACGGACACCCCGACCACATCCAGGCCCACCGGGTCGCCATGCGCGCCGCCGACCTGGCCGCCGACCCCGCCTACCGACCCGACCTCGGGCCGGCCCACACGATCGCCAAGATCTACTGGAACCGGGTCCCGCGCCCGGTCGCCGAGGCCGGCTTCGCCCGGCTTCGGGCCGAGGGCTCCGCCTTCCCGGCCGCCGCCGCGATCGACGACGTCCCCGGCGTCGTCGACGAGGACCGGATCACCGCCGAGATCGACGCGGGACCGGAGCACACGGCCCGCAAGAGCGCGGCGATGGCCGCCCACGTCACCCAAGTCGCGGTCGACGGTCCGTTCTTCGCCCTCTCCAACGACCTGGGGCAGCCGATCTTCACCACGGAGTACTACGAGTTGGTACGGGGTGTCCCGGGCGCCCCCGCCGGTACCCGCGAGACGGACCTCTTCGCCGGGGTGACCGCATGAACCCCACGACGCCCGGCGCGCCCGCCGTCTCCCGTAACGTCCGATTCGCCTGGTACGCGGGCCTGGTCGTCCTCGGCGTCCTCGTCGGGACCGCGGGCGCCCTCGTCCAAGCCGCCTGGCTCCCCGGCGGCTTGATCCTCGCCCTCCTCGCGACCGCCGCCCTCTTCTACGGAGCACTGCGGGCCACCGGTACCCAGATCGGCGTCGTCGCGGGCGGCGGCGGCTGGCTGGTCGCCGTCATCCTGCTCAGCTTCGGACGCCCCGAGGGTGACGGGGTGTTCGGCGGGGGCGTCGGCGAGCTGCTCTTCCTCTTCGGAGGCATGGCCGTCGCTGTGATGTGCACCACGCTGGCCCGGCTGCCCCGACCGACCCCGTGAACAGGACGACTTGAGTCCGCGGACGTCCCGACTTCGGCCGGATTGACCGTCGTCCGTCACCCAGGAGTCAGCTATGTGACGGCGGCGGCCAGTATGGTGGTGCGCGCCGCCGAACCGCCCGGGTTATACGAGCATCAGCAAGAGCGGGCGGTGGAGCCAACCGGGAGATCCTGCTTTGAGTCGTGAAACTGGTCGAGAGACTGACAGTTCGTCCTCCGGCGCCCAGGGGCGCGGTGGAGCCGCGTACCCCTCGGGTACACCGCCGTACGGATCCCGCCAGTATCCGTCGCTCCACCCCTCGCAGGACGCGCCGGAGGAGAGTGCCGCCGCGCCCGCACCGCCGGAGGAGCCCAAGACCGAGACGACGCTGACGACCCGGATCCGGATCAACATCCCGGGTTCGCGTCCGATCCCGCCGGTCGTGGTCCGCACCACGGTCAACGAGGCGACCGCGCCGAAGCCGACGCCGGAGCCCGCGCCGGAGCCCGCTCCCGCCGTGGAGCCGGAGCCCGAGCCGATGGCGGCGCCCGAGCCGCCGCAGGCCGAGGAGCCGCCGAAGGCGAAGGAGACGAGCGACTGGTTCGCGCCCCGCAAGGCGGCGCCCCAGGCCCCCGCGCCCGCCCTGCCCCCGGCACCCACCCCGACCCCGAAGCCCGCTTCGCCCCTCGCCGGGCCGGATGCCCAGGGCACGGGCTTCGCGGGCTCCGCGACGTCCGGCGTCCCGACGGTCGGCACCACCCCGTCGAGCCGCCCGGTCACGCCGGGCAGGCCCACGGCGGGCAACCCGCTGTACGACAGCGGGACGCCGTCGGGCGGCACACCGATGTACACGGGCACGCCCGCGGGCGGGACACCGATGTACACCGGCACGCCCGCGGGCGGGACGCCGATGTACGACGGCCCGCAGGGCGCCGGAAACCCGGGCAACAACGGAAACCGGGGCGGCAACGGAAACCCGGGCGGCAACGGGAACCGGGGCGTCGGAAACCCGTTCTACGACGGCACTCCCGCCGCCGGCACCCCGATGTACACCGGGACGCCGGCCGGCGGTACGCCCGCGTACCGCGGCCCGGCCGCGCCGACCGGCCCCACGACGGGCCCGGTCACCGGCACGGCCTCGCTGGGCGGCCCGGGCGGACTGGCCGGCCTGGCGGCCGGACCCGCCGGACCCGGTCAGGGCGCGGGCTCCCCGTTCCCCGGCGGAGGCCCCGGCGGTGCTCCCCGTATGTCCGACGACACCGCGATCCTCACCCCGCAGCCCCCCGCGCCGACCGCCCCCGGACGCGGCGGACCCGGCGCACTGGGCGGACCCGGGCGGCCGGCCGACGGCAACGGCCACGTCTCCGGGGACACGCTCACCAGCGGCATCCCGGTCGTCCCGCCGAAGGCGGCCCGCCCGAACCTCACCCCGCGCATCGAGGAGCAGGCGACCCCGGCCCCCGCGCCGCGCCCCGCACCGGCTCCCAACCGCGCCGCCCCGGCGAAGAAGGGCCGCTCCAAGCTGGTCCTCGTCGCCGTCGGAGTCTTCGGCCTCGCCGGAGTCGCGTACGGCGCCGGGCTGCTCCTCAACCACTCCGACGTCCCGAAGGGGACCACGGTCCTCGGCGTGGACATCGGCGGCGGTACGAAGGAGGAGGCCGTCAACAAGCTGGACACGGCCCTCGGCAGGCGCGCCGGGACCCCGCTCCAGCTCGGCGTCGGCGGCAAGAAGGTCCAGCTGGCACCGGACAAGGCGGGCCTGGCGCTCGACAGCGTGGAGACCGTCCGCGCCGCAGCGGGCAGCGACTACAACCCGGTCTCGGTCATCGGCTCCCTCTTCGGCGGCGAGCGGGTCGCCCGGCCGGTCTTCCCGGTCGACGAGGAGAAGCTCGCCGTCACCCTGGCCGACCTGGCCGGCACGTCGGCGTCGGCGACCGAGGGCACGATCCTGTTCGCCCCGAACAAGGTGACGCCCGTCGAGGGCAAGGCCGGCAAGGGCCTCGACGTCCAGCGCTCGATGATCTCCGTACGGGACGCCTTCCGCGCCCAGGTGGAGACCGGGCAGAGCAAGCTGGTCGAGCTGCCGGTCACGAACCGGCAGCCGAGCGTCAGCAAGGCCGAGGTGGACCGGGCGATGAAGGAGTTCGCGACGCCCGCGATGTCCGACCGCATCACCATCAGGGCGGGCGGCAAGGAGATCCAGTTCGGCCCGGCGCGCTCGCTGCCGCAGATCATCTCCATGAAGGCCGTCGACGGCCGCCTGGTCGCGGTCTACGACACGAAGGCGATCGAGCGGCTCCTCGACGGAGCCTTCAAGGGCGTCATGATCACCAAGACCGACGGCAGCAAGCACGAGGTCTCGCCCGACGACGTGGCCACCGTGATGGGTGAGGCGCTGCTCGGCAGGACCAAGGCCGAACGCACCAAGACGATCGACCTGAGCCCCAAGGGCTGACAGCCCCGAGCAACGCGTTCCGAGCCCCCGCCCGACGACCGTCGGCCGGGGGCTCGGCGCGTGGCGGGGCCGGGGCGCGGCCGGTACGTACGGCGGGACGACCGGGTGCGGCCGCTGTCGCGGGAGACGCGCGGGGTGATCACCAGTCACCCCCGTACCGCTGCCGCCTGGCACGCAGCCAGGCCTGGATCTCCCGGGTCTCGACGGGGGAGGCGGCCCGGAGGTCGTTCGCGTGGATCGTCGCGACGAAGCGCGTGAACCGCACCCGCCGGTGGGCGCCGTCCACGGAGATGACCTTGCCGGGACCGTAGACGTCGGTGCCCGTATGGGCGACGAAGGCGCCCGGGCCAAGAGGGGTGTGCATCGCGAGCCTTTCGCTCTGTGTGTGGTGCCGGTCACACAGGGGCGTGGCTCACGTTAGCCGCTCGCGAAGCGACGGCCGGTGGAAGGCGCGCAACAACGCCCGGAGCGTGATTCGCGCGAATGAACGGTTAATTCCAGATCCCAAACTAAAAATCAGAAAATAGGCTGAATACCTCGACGGGGGAGCCCCCGGACCGGGAAACTGTCCACAACAGGCCTGCACGCAGGCCTCGTTGGGCAAAGTCCACACCACATACGGGGGAGAACATGGCAGGAACTGCTCGTCGTTGGGTTGCGCGCATATCGGGCGTCGCAGCCGCATCGGCACTGGTTTTCGGCGGCACGACCGGCACCTCGTTCGCCATCGAGAACCCGCCCACGGTGGTCCTCACCGTGAACTTCGGCATCGTCGCGACCACGCATCCGGACACCGTGGGCTGTAACGGCTACAAGGTGGTCGGGACGGGGACCGCCGGCGGGGCGCCGACCAGCGGCGCCACCTGGACGCAGGACGAGGTGGCGTGTACCGCGACCGTCCCCGGCAAGTACGACATCAAGGGGACGGCGGTCCTCACGGAGAGCGACGGCGACAAGCTCTTCATCAGCTACGAGCTCTCCGCGCCGCTGACGTCGGACACGATGGTCTACCCGTCCGGCACGTTCAAGATCCTGCGCGGCGAAGGCAACTTCGAGGACTCGACCGGCAGCGGTCAGATGAACGCCAAGGTCAACCTGCTGGACCACGCTCACGCCAGTGCCACCTTGACGGGATACATCCGCAAGTTCTGGCAGATCTGATGGACGGCCGCCGGGCGTTTCCAGGCCCTCGGGGCGGCCGTGCCTGAGGGGGCGGGGTGGTGGGGGTACAGGTCGACGCCTGGACCCCCGCCGAAATCCACTCGCGTCCCCGCCCCGCCCGCACCTGACATCTGTCCCGAGGGCGGGGTCGTAGCACAGAGGTAATGCGCCGCGATGGCATCTCGGAGGGGGCTAAAAGCTGGATACGGGAGGCGGCTTGGGCACCCCGCAGCCATCGGGTCCTCCTGGGGCCTGTCCGGCGGATCGGGGTCGGACAGGCCCTGGCGGGTGTCTTGCCGATCAGGCCGGGCTCGCGCCGCCTAGTTCAGCCGCGCCCTCGCCGCCTGTGCCCGGCGGCGGATCGTCGTCGCCGACTCCGGGTCCACCGCGTCCATGACCTGTGCGTACGCCTCCATCTCCGTGGCCCCCGTCAGGAACGCCCCGCGCTGGACGAGCAGCTCGGCGCGCTCGTAGCGGAGTCTCGCCGGGTGGGAGGGGAGCAGCAGGGAGAGTTCCACCGCCCACAGGGCCACGTCGGAGCGCTCCGGACGGGGGGCCGCCCAGGCGCGGATGTTGTTGAGGACCCGCAGCGCGATCGCGCCGGGCTCGGCGGGCCGGAGCATCGAGCGGTCGAGGGCCTCGCCCGTCGCGCTCGTCACCAGGAGCTCGGCGTCCGTGCCCGTCATGGCGCGGCCGCCCGCGAAGGGGTCGGCGAGGTTCAGGTCGGCCGGGTCGCCGAAGCCCACGACGAAGTGGCCCGGCAGCCCGAGCCCGTACACGGGGGCGCCGGCCCGCCGTGCCACCTCCATCCAGACGACGGAGAGCAGGATCGGCAGGCCACGGCGGCGCCGCAGCACCGCGTGCAGGAGCGAGGACTCCAGACGCTGGTAGTCGGACGGCACGCCCTCGAAGCCTGCGCGGCGGCCGAGGAGCTCGGCGAGCGCGGTGGTCCAGTCGCCGGTGATCCGGGTGGCGTACGGGACGAGTCCGGCGAGGCGGTCGAGTTCGATCTCGGCCCCGTCCAGGTCGTGCCGGGTGACGGTGGGGTCGGCCACCGCTCCGATCAGCAGGCAGAGCCGGGCGAGGTCGGGCCGCTCCGACCGTGCCTCCTGCGCGAACTCCCGGCGCCAGTCGGGTGGGTCCGCGCTCTCGCAGGCACTCTCTGCCCCGCCCTCCGGTGGTGGTACGTCGTCCGTCACCGCTCCGTCACGCCTCCGCCCATCGGTAGTGGTGGTAGTGGTGATGCGGCGCGAAGCCCATCCCGTCGTACAGGGCCCGTGCGCCGTCGTTGTCCGCCTCCACCTGGAGCCAGGCCGCCGAGGCGCCCTCGTCGAGGGCCTGGCGGGCGAGCGCCGTCATGACGGACGTCGCCAGGCCCCGGCGCCGCTGCTCCGGGTCCACCTCGACGGCCATGAAGCCGGCCCAGCGTCCGTCGACCACGCACCGTCCGATCGCCGCGGGTACCTCTCCCGTGCCCGCCACGGATGCGAACCACACACTGGGGCCGGACGTCAGCACCGACCGTACCGCCGGGCCGGGTTCGCCGAAGCGCTGGTAGCGGCGGAGCCACGTCTCGTCGACCGTCCGGGAGAGGTGTACGGCGGAGACGTCGGCGTCCAGGTCGCCGATCGGGGCCAGTGCCGCGATCCGTACCTCGGCGGAGACCTCGCGTCGCCAGCCGTGCCGGTCGAGGGCCGCGCAGAGCAGTTCCTGGGTGCCCTCGGCGCCGGTGGCGGCCTGGACGTACGCGGGGAGCTTCCGGGCCTCGTACCACGCGCGTACGCGCGTCAGGGCGTCGGCGATCGGCAGCCCAGGATCACCGAGCGGGAGTGCGGAGTTGGCCCGCCGGGTGAATCCGTCGGAGGCCCGCAGGGTCCACTCGCCGAGCGCCTCGCTCTCGACCGGCTGCCACGCGCGCGCGGTGGCGCGGGCCAGCTCGGGGAAGGTGGCGGAGGGGCCGCGCCGGCGGGCCGGGGCGGCCGGGACGATCTTCCCGGCGACCAGGGTGGATTCCGCGATCCGGACGCTCTCGCCGCTCTTTCGTGTGATCAGCAGCACAGAGTTGTCCCATGATGTGAGAACGCCGACCGCGTCGGTGAACTTCGCACCCGCTGCCGTCGAGTCCGTCACGTACCGAACGGAGACACGTTTTCCCACGTCAGCGCTGGTAATTCGGACCTCAAGGCGCCCTCCGCCGGTGAATTCCACAGCTTCTCCGCCCCTCCTGTTCGGATCGCCCCCAAGAACGGAGATACTAGGTGCGGGCATCGACGACGCCGCGCTCCCGCGCAGACCAGCCCTATCGAGGAGGAACGACAGCGTGACCTACGTCATCGCGCAGCCTTGTGTCGACGTGAAGGACAAGGCGTGCATCGAGGAGTGCCCCGTCGACTGCATCTACGAGGGCAAGCGGTCCTTGTACATCCACCCGGACGAATGCGTCGACTGCGGGGCCTGTGAGCCGGTCTGCCCGGTCGAGGCGATCTTCTACGAGGACGACACCCCGGAGGAGTGGAAGGACTACTACAAGGCGAACGTCGAGTTCTTCGACGAGCTCGGTTCGCCCGGTGGTGCCTCCAAGCTCGGCGAGATCGAGCGTGACCACCCCTTCATCGCGGTTCTGCCGCCGCAGAACGGCTGATCGACCGCACCAGGTCGTATCCGGTCCCGTACGGCGTCGGCCGCCGTGCGGGACCGAGGCGTTTCCCGACGCCTCCCCCGTGTACGTACAGGAAGTGAGAGCCAACCCGTGAGCGCAGTCTCTTCGCGCCTGCCCGTCTTCCCCTGGGACAAGCTGGAGCCGTACAAGAAGACGGCCGTGGCGCACCCCGACGGAATCGTGGACCTCTCGGTCGGCACGCCCGTCGACCCGGTCCCCGCGCTGATCCAGGAGGCCCTGGTCGAGGCGGCGGACTCGCCGGGCTATCCCACGGTGTGGGGGACGAAGGAGCTGCGGGACGCGCTCACCGGCTGGTGCGAGCGGCGCCTGGGCGCGGTGGACTTCGCCCACGAGAACGTGCTGCCGGTGGTGGGCTCCAAGGAGCTGGTCGCGTGGCTGCCGACCCAGCTGGGCCTCGGCGCGGGCGACCGGGTGGCGTACCCCCGGCTCGCGTACCCGACGTACGAGGTCGGCGCGCGGCTCTGCGGCGCGGAGGCGGTGGTCTACGACGACCCGACGGAGCTGGACCCCACCGGGCTCAAGCTGCTCTGGCTCAACTCCCCGTCCAACCCGACCGGCAAGGTCCTCTCCAAGGACGAGCTGACCCGGATCGTCGCCTGGGCGCGCGAGCACGGCGTCCTCGTCTTCTCCGACGAGTGCTACCTGGAGCTGGGCTGGGAGGCGGACCCGGTCTCCGTCCTCCACCCGGACGTCTGCGGCGGCTCGTACGAGGGCATCGTCGCCGTCCACTCGCTGTCCAAGCGCTCCAACCTGGCGGGCTACCGCGCCGCGTTCATCGCGGGCGACGCGGCCGTGCTCGGGGAGCTGCTCCAGATCCGCAAGCACGGCGGCATGATGACCGCGGCGCCGGTGCAGGCGGCGACGGTCGCGGCACTCGGCGACGACGCGCACGTGGCCGAGCAGCGGGAGCGGTACGCGGCCCGCCGGGCGGCGCTGCGGGCGGCCCTGGAGGCCCACGGCTTCCGGATCGAGCACAGCGAGGCGAGCCTGTACCTGTGGGTGACCCGGGACGAGCCGTGCTGGGAGACCGTGGCGTACCTGGCGGAGAAGGGCATTCTCGTGGCGCCGGGCGACTTCTACGGCGAGGCGGGGGAGCGGTTCGTACGGGTCGCGTTCACGGCGACGGACGAGCGGGTCGCGGCGGCGGTCAAGCGGCTCGGCTGACCGCCTGAGGCACGGGGAAGGGCCCGGGGAGCGGATGCTCCCCGGGCCCTTCCCCGTGTGTGTGGGTGCGATGCGTGCGGGTCAGCCGCCGAGCGGCAGGCCACCGAGCGTCTGGCCGGTGGGCAGGCCGCCGAGGCCGCCGCCCAGGGCGCCGCCGGTCGGGCCCTCCGCGCTCTCGGCGGCGGCGCCGGCGGTCTTGCCGACGACCTCGCCCGTGCTGCCGGCGGTGTCACCGGCGACCTTCTGGACGGCCGGGGTGGCGGTCTTGCCCGCCGCGCCGAGGCTCTTGCCGGCGGCGGGGACGGCCGTACCGACGGCCTGGCTGCCGGTGGCGCCGACGACGCCGGTGGCGGTCTGCGAGGCGCTGTCGACGGCGGTGCCCGCACCGGCGGCGTCCAGGGCGGTGAGGCCGCCGAGGGCGCCGGTCGGCGCGATGCTGTGGTCAAGGGCGCTCGCGGAGCCGGCCGCACCGACCACGGGGGCTGCGCCGGCCGCGATGAGGAGGGCGGCGCGGGCGATCCGACGGGTCAGGGGGAGGGACATGGTGCTCCTTCGACGAGGTGCGAGGTGTTGTTCGGACGCAGTGACAACCGGCCCTGGGGAGGGAGAGGTTGCGGCGGTCGAAGGTAAAGACTTGGTAATGCGTCGTATTGTCGGGTGGGGAGGAAAACGGACGAACGCGTCATTGCGCAGTCGTCTGCCGAACCGTCACTTCCCTTGTCCCGTAAGGGAATTGAGAGGGTGGGGCGCGAGGCGGAAGGAGCGGCGCGAAAGGGTCGCGAATTTCTCCGGACGCGCACCGGTGTCATGCCACGGGCGAGTGAATCGCCGTACGGGTGATCGGCTGCTGATCGACCGGAGATCGCGGAGATCGACCAGGAGTCGACCGGAGACCGGCTACTGGGCGAGTCGCATACGGACGGACTCCCCGCCGGAGGCAGGCGCACCCGCGGCCCTCGCAGACCCCGAGGCCTTCGACCAACCCCCGCGCGCCTCGCCCGCGCGCCACACCCGGTCCCCGTACGCGACCTCCGTGATGCGCAGGGTCTCCGCCCGCGCCACGGCCCACTGCGCCAGCTCCCAGCCGCGCCGCTCGTCCGACTCCGCCGCCCCGGATCCGGTCGTCGACCGCACCGGCACCATGAGCACCGGCGGCTCGGCCGCCGACCGGCCCGCGCTCGGGCCGCCCGTCACGGCCGTCGGCGCCGCCTTCTCGCCGAAGGCGCGTACCAGCTCCGCGCGGACCTGCTCGGGATCGCCCGGCCGGCCCTCGGCGTCGCTCGACGTACAGGAGAGGGCGGCCGGAGAGCGGCCCGTCAGTGCGGCCGACAGGAGCGTGGCGTCCGGCTCGTGCTTCGCGTACGCCTGCGGGTAGCCGCTCTTCTGCACCTTCTGCGCCGCCACTGTCAGCGGCAGCCGCGAATACCCGCGGACCTTCTCCAGGCCGTCGTAGAACTTCCCCGACGAGTACACCGGGTCCATGATCTGCGCCGGAGTGCCCCAGCCCATCGAGGGCCGCTGCTGGAAGAGGCCGAGGGAGTCCCGGTCGCCGTGCTCGATGTTCCGCAGCGCCGACTCCTGGAGCGCCGTCGCGAGGGCGATGGTCACCGCCCGCTCCGGCAGGCCCCGGGTCGTGCCCACGGCGGAGATCGTCGCGGCGTTCGACGCCTGCTCCGGTGTGAACTCGTACCGGTTGTCCCCGGTGCCCACACTGCACCGGGGCGTGCCCGTACTCCCCGTCATCTGGTGGAAGGCCACGTACGAGGCGAGGCCGAGGAGCGCGGCGAAGGCGGCCGCGGAACGGGCGAGGCGGCCGCGACGGGCGGGGCGGGTGGGCTCGGACACGGGGCCCACCGTACTGGAGGCCGCGTTAGGGTCGGCACATGGCTGACATCACCCCGCTCGACACGCCCCTCGACCTGTCCCAGGACGGGGCCGCGCTCACCGCCGCCCTCGTCGACTTCCCGTCCGTCAGCGGGACCGAGCAGCCGCTCGCGGACGCCATCGAGCAGGCGCTGCGCGGCCTGCCGCACCTCACCGTCGACCGGTACGGCAACAACGTCGTGGCCCGCACCCGGCTCGGCCGCGGCGAGCGGGTCGTCCTCGCCGGCCACATCGACACCGTGCCGATCGCCGACAACGTGCCCTCGCGGCTCGACGAGGACGGCATCCTGTGGGGCTGCGGCACCTCCGACATGAAGTCCGGGGTCGCCGTCCAGCTGCGGATCGCCGCCACCGTCCCCGAACCCAACCGCGACCTCACCTTCGTCTTCTACGACAACGAGGAGGTCGCCGCACACCTCAACGGCCTCGGGAAGATCGCCGCCGCGCACCCCGACTGGCTGGAGGGCGACTTCGCCGTCCTCCTGGAGCCCTCCGACGCCCAGGTCGAGGGCGGCTGCCAGGGCACCCTGCGCGTGATCCTGCACACCGCGGGCGAGCGGGCCCACTCCGCGCGCTCCTGGATGGGCTCCAACGCCATCCACACCGCCGCCCCGATCCTCGCCCGCCTCGCCGCGTACGAGCCGCGCAAGCCGGTCATCGACGGCCTGGAGTACCACGAGGGCCTCAACGCCGTCGCGATCCAGGGCGGCGTCGCGACCAACGTCATCCCCGACGCCTGCACGGTCACGGTCAACTACCGGTACGCCCCCGACCGCTCCCCGGCCGAGGCCCTGGCGTACGTCCGCGAGTTCTTCGCCGACTGCGACATCGCCGAGTTCGTGATCGACGACGAGAGCCCCGGCGCCCTGCCCGGCCTTTCCCACCCGGCGGCGGAGGCCTTCATGAAGGCCGTCGGCGGCAGCGCCCAGCCCAAGTTCGGCTGGACCGACGTGGCCCGCTTCAGCGCCCTCGGGGTACCCGCCGTCAACTACGGCCCCGGCGACCCGATCTACGCGCACAAGCGGGACGAGCACGTTCCCGTCGACCGGATCCACCACTGCGAAGCCCGGCTCCGCGACTGGCTGACCGCCTGACTTCTCTCGTCCCGACTTCCGTAATTTCGCGTTTCGTCACCTCTGTGGTCCTACGCTGACCGGACCAGAAGATCAGTTGGCGGTCGAAGCGGACCGCCGATCGGCGGAGGGAGCAGGCCATGGGCATTCCCGAGGGAATGGCGAAGCCCGAGGAACAGCGACTCGGACCGGTGCTCAGGCGGCGGGACCAGGTCCAGTCGGGCACGACGGACCAGCGGCTGCTCGACACCGAGGGCGACTCGGAATGGGTGCACACCGACCCCTGGCGGGTCATGCGCATCCAGTCCGAGTTCGTCGAGGGCTTCGGCGCGCTCGCCGAACTGCCGAGCGCGATCAGTGTCTTCGGCTCGGCCCGCACGAAGCCGGACTCGCCCGAGTACGAGGCGGGCGTACGGATCGGCAAGGCGCTCGTCGAGGCCGGGTTCGCGGTCATCACGGGCGGCGGCCCCGGCGCCATGGAGGCGGCCAACAAGGGGGCCAGGGAGGCCAAGGGCGTCTCGGTGGGCCTCGGCATCGAGCTCCCCTTCGAGCAGGGGCTCAACCAGCACGTCGACATCGGCGTGAACTTCCGCTACTTCTTCGTCCGCAAGACGATGTTCGTGAAGTACGCGCAGGGCTTCGTCGTCCTGCCCGGCGGCCTCGGCACCCTCGACGAGCTCTTCGAGGCGCTGACCCTGGTCCAGACCCGCAAGGTCACCCGCTTCCCGATCGTCCTCTTCGGCACGGAGTACTGGAAGGGCCTCGTCGACTGGCTCCGCGACTCGGTCGTCGCGGGCGGCAAGGCCTCGGAACGCGACCTGCTGCTCTTCCACGTCACGGACGACGTGGAGGAGGCGGTGGCGCTGGTCACGAAGGAGACGGGCAAGTAGCGCCCACGGAGCGGGGGCGACGGTCTCCCCTCGCCCCCGCTCCGCTCCTCCGTGCCCCGCCCGGCTACGCCAGCCCGCGCCGCGCGACCGCCGGCGCCCGATGCCCGGCGATGGACGCCACCATGTCGAGCACCTGACGAGTCTCCGCGACCTCGTGCACCCGATACACCTGCGCCCCCAGCCACGCCGACACGGCGGTCGTCGCCAAGGTCCCGAGGACCCGCTCCTTCACCGGCCGGTCGAGCGTCTCGCCGACGAAGTCCTTGTTGGACAGGGACACCAGCACCGGCCACCCCGTCTCCGCCATCTCCCCGAGCCGCCGCGTCGCCTCCAGGCTGTGCCGGGTGTTCTTCCCGAAGTCGTGACCCGGGTCGATCATGATCGCGTCCCGCCGCACCCCGAGCGCGGCCGCCCGCTCCGCGAGCCCCACGGTCACCCGCAGGATGTCGGCCATCACGTCCTCGTACTCGACCCGGTGCGGCCGCGTCCGCGGCTCCGCGCCACCCGCGTGCGTGCACACGAGCCCCGCGCCGTACTTCGCGGCGACCTCGGCGAGTCCGGGGTCGACCCCGCCCCACGCGTCGTTCAGGACGTCCGCGCCGGCCTCGCAGACCGCCTCGCCGACGTCCGCCCGCCAGGTGTCCACGCTGATGACGACATCGGGATGGCGCCTGCGGACCTCGGCGACGAAACCGACCGTGCGCCGCGCCTCCTCCTCGGCCGTCACCTCCTCGCCGGGGCCCGCCTTCACCCCGCCGATGTCGATGATCGCCGCTCCCTCGGCCACGGCCTGCTCGACGCGGGCGAGCGCCGGCTCGTCCCGGAAGGTGGCGCCCTGGTCGTAGAAGGAGTCCGGGGTCCGGTTCACGATCGCCATGATCACCGGCTCGTGCGGCCCGAATTCACGCCGTCCCAAGCGCAGCATCCCTTTTGTCCTCCCTCGTGTCCGTTCGCCTGCGACCCTAGCTGTCGGTGGCGCATGGCACGATCGGCACGGGACGATTTCCACTCCGGGGAGAGGCACGCAGGTGTTCTGGTTTCTGCTCATCACGATGGTCGTGGTCGTGGCCGCGGTGACCCTCGCCGTGGTCGGCGGCGGCGACAGCGAGGTGCTGCCCGAGGTGGCGCCCGAGGAGCTCGTCGACCCCCTCCCGGCCGCCCGCCCGGTCGACCGTGCCGACGTCGAGGCGCTCCGTCTCCCCGTCGCGGTCCGCGGCTACCGGATGGCGGACGTGGACGACGTCCTGGTCCGTCTCGGCGCCGAACTGGCCGAGCGGGACGCCCGGATCTCCGAGCTGGAGGAGGCGCTCGCGGGAGCGGCCGCCGCCGGTGACGCAGAGGACGGCCGGGCATGACGGCCGGCGGGGCGGTCGCGGGCCCGGACGGGCGGCTGCGCTGCCCCTGGGGCCTGTCGACCGAGGACTACGTGGCGTACCACGACGAGGAGTGGGGCCGCCCGGTCCACGGCGACGACGCGCTGTTCGAGCGGCTCTGCCTGGAGGCCTTCCAGTCGGGCCTGTCGTGGATCACGATCCTCCGCCGCCGCGAGGGCTTCCACAGCGCCTTCGACGGCTTCCGGATCGCGTCCGTGGCCGGTTTCGGCGAGGCGGACCGCGAGCGGCTCCTCGTGGACGAGGGCATCATCCGCAACCGCGCCAAGATCGACGCGACCCTGGCCAACGCGAAACTGCTCGCCACCTGGTCGCCGGGTGAACTCGACGAGCTGATCTGGTCGTACGCCCCCGATCCGGCGGGCCGCCCCGTCCCGCGCACGGTCACGGACGTCCCGGCGGTCACGGACGAGTCCACGGCCCTCTCGAAGGCCCTCAAGAAGCGAGGCCTCCGCTTCATCGGCCCGACGACGGCGTACGCCCTGATGCAGGCGTGCGGGCTGGTCGACGACCACGTGAAGGGGTGCGTGGCCCGGGGCGGGAAGTAGCCCCGGGCGACGCGTCCGGTCCGGCTCAGAAGACGTGGACGCGCTCGGCGGTGTCCCAGCTCATGTCGGCCTGCGGGCCGCCGAGGCCGCCGCGGCCGTTGCCCGGCGTGGACGAGCCGTCGGCGGCCTGTGCCGGCGAGGACAGGGCGGTGGCGGACAGGCCCAGGGCCACGCCCGCCGTGAGCGCGCCGCGAAGAAGGCGCGCGGAAGGTGTTGAACGCACGGAACCCCCCAGGTATGTGCGTACGAATGGTGAGCGGATCCTATAGACCCGCTCACCGGTCGTACGAACGGGTTCCGCCCCAGCTCAGCGGCCCAGGTACTGCGGCTTCTCCTTGGCGATGAAGGCGCGGACCGCGATCGTGTGGTCCTCGGAGCCGCCCGCCCGGTTCTGGAGTTCCTCCTCCTTGTCGAGGGCCTCCGCGAGCGAGTGGTCGGCGCCGTACGCGAGGGACTCCTTCAGGGCCGCGTACGCCACCGTCGGGCCCTCCGCGAGCGTGCGGGCCACCTTCTCGGCCTCGGCGGCGAGGTCGGCGGCCGGGACCAGGCGGTTCGCGATGCCCAGCTCGTACGCCTCCTGGGCGCTGATCGAGCGCGGGAAGAGCAGCAGGTCGGACGCCCGGCTCGCGCCGATCAGCCGGGGCAGCGTCCAGGACACGCCCGAGTCGGCGGTCAGTGCGACCCCCGCGAACGAGGTGTTGAACGAGGCGGTGTCCGCGACCACCCGGTAGTCCGCCGCGAGCGCGAAGCCGAAGCCGGCCCCCGCCGCGACACCGTTCACGCCCGCCACGACGGGCTTCCGCATGCCCGCGAGCGCCTTGGTGATCGGGTTGTAATGGTCCCGGACCGTGTTCATGGTCTCTCGGGTGCCGTTCTCGTGGTCCGCCATGAGCAGGCCCACGTGTTCCTTCAGGTCCTGGCCGACGCAGAACGCCCGCTCGCCGGCCGCGGTGAGCAGCACCGCCCGTACGGCGGGGTCCGCGGCGGCCGTCTCCGCCGCGTCCCGGAGGGCGACTTTCGTCGCCACGTTCATCGCGTTCATGGCCTCGGGGCGGTTGAGCGTGATGGTGGCGAGTCCGTCGCTCACCTCGTACAGCACCGTGTCGGCCATGGGGTTCCCTTCGCCTCTTTGCGTGGTTGACCTGCACAGCATGGCGGACATCACCCGCCCCGCCCATGTGAGCTGCGTCAAAGATTTGAGGGGCTCGACCGGACGCCGAGCGGCGAAGTATCGCAGGCCGATCGCCGAAATGTGGGGTTTTGAGAGAGCGCGTTGCGCAAGCGATGCCATTCGATGTTGGTCATCGGGTCCTGCCATGCGGGATAATGACCTGGAAGCAATGTGTTCGAAGCCGGTGACGCGTGCTCCACATCATGGAGCTGCCCGGCTGACAATGAGCTGGTTTCAGGAAGGGGAACAAGCATGGCGGCCATGAAGCCGCGGACGGGTGACGGCCCGCTCGAGGTGACCAAGGAGGGGCGGGGCATCGTCATGCGCGTTCCGCTCGAAGGCGGCGGTCGGCTTGTCGTCGAGCTGACCCCGGACGAGGCCGAGGCGTTGGGCGACGCCCTGAAGAAGGTCGTCGGCTGATCCGACTCTCCCTCGCATCCTGACCACTGCCCCGGTACGGCCCGCCCGTACCGGGGCAGTGGTGTGTCCAGGGGAGGGGGACGCGTCTTGTACGGGGGTGAGGGCGAGGGCGGGTGCGCGGGCAGTGCGGCGCGCGGCGGCGACGTGGCGGGCGGCGGCGAGGTGGCGCGCGGCGGCGACGTTGCGGGCGCGTCAGCCCCGGCGGACCGCGCACAGCAGGCCGTCGCCCACCGGCAGCAGGGAGGGGATGAGCTCCTGGCTCTCCCGCACCGTGCGCAGCAGCTCGCGGATCCGCTGGACCTCGGCCGGCTGGGCCGCCGAGTCGACCGTACGACCGTCCGCGAAGACTCCCTCGAAGCAGACGAGCCCGCCAGGCCGCAGCAGGCGCAACGATTCAGCGAGGTAATCCAGGTACTCGAGCCGGTCGCCGTCGCAGAACACGAGGTCGTACCCGCCGTCCGCGAGCCGCGGCAGGACGTCCAGGGCACGGCCGGGGATGAAACGGGCCCGATTGCCCGCGAAGCCCGCCGCACGGAACGCCGTCTTGGCGAACTGCTGCCGCTCCGGCTGGAGGTCCACCGTGGTCAGGACGCCGTCCGGCCGCATCCCGAGCAGCAGATAGATGCCCGACACGCCCGTGCCGGTACCGATCTCCGCCACCGCCTTCGCGTCCGCCGTCGCCGCGAGCAGGCGCAGCGCGCCACCGGTGCCCGGCGACACCGAGGGCAGCCCTGCCTCCCGGGCCCGCTCCCGGGCCCAGCGCAGAGCTTCGTCCTCGGCGACAAAGGCGTCGGCGAACGACCAGCTCGTCTGCCGGTTGGCGGTAATGGCCCTCTCCTGTCCCCGTAGTTGACGCAACGGTGACTGTATCCGCTGTCAGTGGGAACCCGCAGATGGGACCGGGCGTTCACCAGGGGAAGGACGCGGCAGGAGGAAGCCGGGGGAGCCGGTTCCAAATTCGCGTAAAGATTCTTATCCGGAGCTAACGGGCGAGGTGGCTATGGTAGGGGCTCCACTGGACACCACCAGAGCCGACAGGGGAGGTGCGGCTGCGCCTGTGGATCGGGGAGGAGTGCTTCGGCGTCTTCTCAGGTCGGCGGGTGAGCCGAAATCCGTGACCGACACAGCTGACCGTTTCCGCACCACCGACTCCGCTCCCACCACCGCGACCTTCGCATCGGATGCGGAATCGCAGGCGTGGACTCCGCCCACCTGGGAGGAGATCGTCAGCACGCACAGTGGTCGGGTCTACCGCCTCGCCTACCGCCTCACGGGCAACCAGCACGACGCCGAGGACCTGACCCAAGAGGTCTTCGTCCGCGTCTTCCGCTCGCTGTCGACGTACACGCCGGGCACCTTCGAGGGCTGGCTCCACCGCATCACCACCAATCTCTTCCTCGACATGGTCCGCCGCAAGCAGCGCATCCGTTTCGACGCGCTCGCCGACGACGCCGCCGAGCGGCTGCCCAGCCGTGAGCCCTCGCCGCAGCAGGTGTTCAACGACACCCACTTCGACGCCGACGTGCAGCAGGCCCTCGACACCCTCGCGCCCGAGTTCCGCGCCGCGGTCGTCCTCTGCGACATCGAAGGACTGTCGTACGAGGAGATCGCCGCGACCCTCGGTGTGAAGCTCGGCACCGTCCGCAGCCGGATCCACCGCGGGCGCTCCCACCTGCGCAAGGCCCTCAAGCACCGCTCGCCCGAGGCACGGGCGGAGCGTGCCCTGGCCTCCGTCGGATGGGAGGCAGGGACAGCGTGAGCGGCACACGTCCCTCGTCACCGACCCCCGCGGAACACCACCTCGGGGACCGGCTGGCCGCGCTCGTCGACGGCGAACTCGGCCATGACGCCCGCGAGCGGGTCCTCGCCCACCTCGCGACCTGCGCCCGCTGCAAGGCGGAGGCCGACGCGCAGCGCACCCTCAAGAGCGTCTTCGCCTCGGCGGCTCCGCCGCCGCCCTCGGAGGGATTCCTCGCCCGGCTCCAGGGGCTACCCGGGGGCCCCGGTGAGCCGGGAGGCCCCGGCGGACCGAGGGGCCCCCTCGAAGAGCTCTTCGGCGCGGGCGGAGTGAAGTCCGACGGCTTCGCCACGGCTGCCGTCGTCACCCCGCACCCTTCGCACACCGGCTTCCGCATCCACGAGGTCGGCGACCGCGCGTCCGGAACCTCCTGGCGCGGGCGGCGCTTCGCGTTCGCGGCGGCCAGCGCCGTCTCGTTCGCGGCCATCGCCCTCGGCGGCACCCTGCCCCTGGAGGCGTCGGTGAACGCGAGCGCGCGCGGAGGCCAGGGCACCGGCACGGCGGTCACCCCGCTGCGCACCACCGCCACGGGCGGCCCCGGGGGCGGCACGGCCGTCACGCGGGGCACGCGCTCCGGCGAGCGCGGCGCCCAGTCCGTCGACGGCACGCAGGTGACCCCGGGGGCTCCGCTGTCTCCCGGGACCCCGGCGGCGCTGCCGCACGGGCCGGTGGTGGCTGCGGTCGGTCCCGGCACGGTCCCGGCGGGCGCCGTCCCGGCGGACGCGATGCGCTCGGCCGTCATGCCGCTGGTGGCCGTACGCCTCCGGGACCCTGCTACGCAGTCGTTCCTCGCCCTCTCCCCGTTCATACGACCGACGGGGCCGGCCCTCCAACTGGCCTTCGGCCCCGGGCCCAGCCCGGCGCCCAGCCCGACGACCGCACCGCTCGGCTCCCACCGCTGACCCGCGACCTGGTTGAATCCAGGGACAGGGGCGCCCGCCCAACGGGGCGCGGACGGGTCAGCGGGGTGCGGGGAGAGCATGAACAACGGGAAGCCGAACTGGTGGAGCCGGCCGTCGAGCACACCGGAGGCGGCGCGGATACCCTCGCCGCCTCCGACCGACGACCTCACGGAGGGCGTCACCGCCGTCGTCACACATGACGCCGACGGCGACTTTCCCCTGCCCGCGCCGCAGGCGCCGGCCGAAGCGCCCGATGTCTCGGACGCCGCGAGCATCGTGGCCGACGTGACGGATGCGGCCGACGTGACGGATGTGGCGGCGGATGCGAGGGATACCGCAGATTCCGTCGATACCGCGGTGATGGCTGAGGCCGTCACCGCCGGCGCGGCCGTACCGGAGGGCGCGCCCTCCGTACTGCTGACCAAGAGCGAGGCTCCCGCCCCGGCGGACGAGGCCCTGACGGAGACCCTCCCGGTGACCGACGCTTCCGTGCCCGACGCTCCCGTCGCCGACGCTCCTCAGGGCCCGGCGCCCGCGCAGCCCGCGCCGCAGCCCCTGCACGCGCCCGACGAGTACCGGACGCCGCCCTACGGCGAGCCCGGACCCTGGGCGCCCGCTCCGCCCGTACAGCGCCCCCCGGCGCCCGTACCGCCGCAGCAGGCCCACGTACCCCCCGTATCGCCGCAGCCGCAGCCCCACCCGCAGCCGCACAGCCAGCCCCACCCGCAGCCCCACGCTCACCCCCAGCCCCACGTGCAGGCGGGGGTCGTGCCGCCGCAGGCCGGTGCGCCCTGGGTGCAGTACGACCCCTGGGGGGCCGGCGGGGCCGGACTCCCGCCCCTGCCCGCGAAGAAGTCCCGCAAGGGGCTCGCCGTCGCCGGAGCGCTCGTCCTCGCGCTCGTCACCGGTGTCATCGGCGGCGGCATCGGCGCGTACGTCGAGCGGAACGGCGGGATCACCACCGTCGAGCTGCCGCAGTCGGACGCCGGTGACACCGGCCGTGCCCCGGACAGCGTGGCCGGCATCGCGGCCAGCGCCCTGCCCGGCGTCGTCACCCTGCACGTCAAGGGCGGCGGTTCGTCCGGCACCGGCACCGGCTTCGTCCTCGACACCAAGGGCCACATCCTCACCAACAACCACGTCGTGGACGCGGCCCAGTCCTCCCGGGACATCACGGTGACCTTCTCCAGCGGCGAGACCGCCCGCGCCAAGGTCGTAGGCAAGGACACCGGTTACGACCTCGCCGTCGTCCAGGTCACCGGAGTCTCCGGCCTCAGGCCGCTGCCGCTCGGCAACTCCGACAACGTCCGCGTCGGCGACCCCGTCGTCGCCATCGGCGCCCCCTTCGACCTCTCCAACACGGTCACCTCCGGCATCATCAGCGCCAAGGAGCGCCCGATCACCGCGGGCGGGGAGAAGGGCGACGGCAGTGACATCAGCTACGTCGACGCGCTGCAGACCGACGCCCCCATCAACCCCGGCAACTCCGGCGGCCCGCTGCTCGACTCCAAGGGCCGGGTCATCGGCATCAACAGCGCCATCCGGGCCGCCGGCGGCGGCTCCGGTGACGGCGAGGGCGGCAGCGCCTCCCAGCCCGGCTCCATCGGCCTCGGCTTCGCCATACCGATCAACCAGGGCAAGCGCGTCGCCGAGGAACTCATCAACACCGGCAAGGCCACCCACCCCGTCATCGGTGTGAGCCTCGACATGCAGTTCAACGGCGACGGAGCCCGCGTCGGCGAGAAGGGCAAGGACGGCTCCGCCTCCGTCACGTCCGGCGGCCCCGCCGCGAAGGCGGGCCTCCAGCCCGGCGACGTCATCACCAAGGTCGACGGCCAGCGCGTCCACAACGGCGAGGAGCTGATCGTGAAGATCCGCGCCCACCGCCCCGGCGACAAGCTGGAGCTCACCCTGACCCGCGACGGCAAAGAGCTGACAAAGACGCTGACGCTCGGCTCGTCCCAGGGCACCTGAGCGCCATGTGGCGGACACCGGGAGGTACCCGTCCGACAGTTTCGGCGGGTACCGTGGACCGGGCCCTTGACCGGCATGAAGGAGCTACTAGGTGTTCAGCGACATAGGCGCACTCGAGCTGGTGACGCTCGTGGTCCTCGCCGTGCTCGTCTTCGGGCCGGACAAGCTCCCGAAGGTCATCCAGGACGTCTCGCGCTTCATCCGGAAGGTCCGTGACTTCTCGGACAGCGCGAAGGAGGACATCCGCAGCGAGCTGGGCCCGGAGTTCAAGGACTTCGAGTTCGAGGACCTCAACCCGAAGACGTTCCTCCGCAAGCAGATGGAGCAGAACGAGGACCTCCGGGAGCTCAAGGAGCTGCGCGGCAGCTTCGACCTCAAGAAGGAGATGAACGAGGTCGCCGACGCGGTCCACAGCCGTGAGCCGCAGACCTCGGCCGTCAACGGTTCCCCGTCGGTCAACGGTTCCTCCGGTGCCGTCACCTCCGCCAACGGCACCCCGGACCTGCTGAAGAAGCAGGACAAGCCGGACACCACCGAGCGTCCTCCGTACGACTCCGACGCGACCTGACGACGGGCTGTCACCGACCCGACGCGTCCTGGTGGCTATCCTCCCTCTGTTGACGCAACGAGGAGGCGGCCGAGATGGAGACCACGAGTCGGGTGGAGGGCGTACCCCTGGCCCGGCGGACCGCCGAGGGCTATCTGCGGGCGCAGTTCGCCTGGTACGGCCTCGACGAGGCATTCACCGGGCCGCGCTGGCTGATGCAGGTCGGCACGGCGGCGGACGGCAGTGTGCAGCACGGGTCGACCGGGCACGGTGAAACGCCGTCCATAAAGACGGACGCGAGCGCCGCGGAGAAGGAACGGTTCGCGATCGTCGTGACGGTGGCCGCGAGCCCGGTCCGGCGGACCGGAGACGGCACGGGCGTCCTCGACGCCACCACCGTGTCCTCGGCCGCCTGGCTGGCCGGCTCGGGGCTGCTCGTCCACACCTGGCCCGCCTCGCTGGACCACGCGACGCGGGACAACTGGCTGGACCAGCAGACCGAGACGGCGTTCGAGCTCGCCGACGACCTCGACGGGGCGGAGTGGTCGACGCTGTCGCTCCCGGTGGACGGGGTGCCCGTGCCCTTCCACTACCGCGAGTCGGAGTTCGGGTGGGTGCTCGCGGGGTCCGCTGCCGGGGTGCACATCGGGGCGTACGGGCGGGGGATGAGCGCGTACGGTCTGGGCTTCTCCCAGATCAAGGACCTGGACCTGTACGCATGACGGACCTGGACCTGTACACCTGACGGCATGACGAAGGGCGCCCCGCGGGGCGCCCTTCGTCAGAACGTCGGAACCTCAGAACTTGTTGCGCGGTGTGATGCCCAGGCTCATGCCCGAGAGGCCTCGGGCGCGCCCGCCGAGCTTGCCGGCGATCGCGCGGAGGGCCGCGCCCGCCGGGGAGTCCGGGTCGGAGAGGACGACCGGCCGACCCTCGTCGCCGCCCTCGCGGAGGCGTACGTCGATCGGGATCGAGCCGAGGACGGGGACGTTCGTGCCCGTGGTCTGCGTCAGACCGTCCGCGACCCGCTGGCCGCCGCCCGTGCCGAACACGTCGACCATCTCGTCGCAGTGCGGGCACGGCAGGCCCGCCATGTTCTCGACGACACCCACGATCTTCTGGTGGGTCTGGACGGCGATCGAGCCGGCCCGCTCGGCGACCTCGGCCGCCGCCTGCTGCGGGGTGGTGACGACCAGGATCTCCGCGTTCGGGACGAGCTGCGCGACCGAGATCGCGATGTCGCCGGTGCCCGGGGGCAGGTCGAGCAGGAGGACGTCCAGGTCGCCCCAGTACACGTCCGCGAGGAACTGCTGGAGCGCGCGGTGCAGCATCGGGCCGCGCCACACCACCGGCGCGTTGCCCGGGGTGAACATGCCGATGGAGATGACCTTCACGCCGTTCGCCGACGGCGGCATGATCATGTTCTCGACCTGGGTCGGACGGCCGTCCGCGCCCAGCATCCGGGGCACGCTGTGACCGTAGATGTCGGCGTCGACGACGCCGACCTTCAGGCCGTCGGCGGCCATCGCCGCGGCCAGGTTCACGGTGACGGAGGACTTGCCGACGCCACCCTTGCCGGAGGCGACCGCGTACACCCGGGTCAGCGAGCCCGGCTTCGCGAACGGCACCTCGCGCTCGGCGCTCGTGCCGCGCAGCGCCGCCGCCAGCTCCTTGCGCTGCTCGTCGCTCATCACGTCCAGCGAGACGTCGACGCCGGTGACGCCCTCGACCCGGGAGACGGCCTCGGTCACCCGCTGGGTGATGGTCTCGCGCATCGGGCAGCCGGAGACGGTCAGGTAGACCGTGACGGCGACCTTGCCGTCCGGTTCGATCTCCACCGACTTGACCATGCCGAGCTCAGTGATCGGTTTGTTGATCTCGGGGTCGTTCACCGTCGCCAGTGCCTCGAGCACCGCGTCTTCCATAGCCATACCGACGATGGTACGGCGCCGACCACCGGCCCATGAAAGGCCTGTCAACGGTCGGGTACGTCACTTCCTCGGGGGTCGGCCGACGGGAATAGATCGCGGCGCTCCTCCAGCTCCTTGATCAGGTCCTGGAGCTCCGAGCGGATCCAGTCGCGGGTGGCCACCTCGCCGAGGCCCATCCGCAGCGCCGCGATCTCCCGGGTGAGGTACTCGGTGTCCGCGATCGACCGCTCGTTCTGCTTCCGGTCCTGTTCGAGATTGACCCGGTCCCGGTCGTCCTGCCGGTTCTGGGCGAGCAGGATCAGAGGGGCCGCGTACGAGGCCTGGAGGGACAGCGCGAGCGTCAGGAAGATGAAGGGGTACTCGTCGAACTTGAGCGAGCCGGGCGCGAAGATGTTCCACAGGACCCAGACGATGATGGTCAGGGTCATCCAGACGAGGAACCGGCCCGTCCCCAGGAAGCGCGCGATCCGCTCCGACATGCGTCCGAACGCCTCGGGGTCGTACTCCGGAAGCAGTCTGGCCCGTCGTTCGCGCGGCAGGTCGAGCCGGATGCGGGGCCCCGGCCGGTCGCGCTCCCGGTCCCGTTCCCGCTCACGGTCCTGCGTGCGCTCAGCCGCCATGCCCGGCCCCCTCGTCGTGGAAGTCGGTCTCGCGCCAGTCCTCCGGCAGCAGATGGTCGAGCACGTCGTCGACGGTGACCGCGCCGAGCAGCGAACCGCTCTCGTCCACGACGGGCGCCGCGACCATGTTGTACGCGGCGAGATAGCTGGTGACGGCGGGCAGCGGGGTGGCCGGGCCGAGCGGCGGCAGATCGCTGTCGACGAGCGAGCTGACGAGCGTGAACGGCGGGTCGCGGAGCAGCCGCTGGAAGTGCACCGTGCCCAGGTACTTGCCCGTCGGCGTCTCGTCCGGCGGCCGGCACACGTACACCTGCGCCGCGAGCGCCGGCGACAGGTCCTGCTGCCGGACCCGGGCCAGTGCGTCCGCGACCGTCGCGTCCGGCCGCAGCACGATCGGCTCGGTCGTCATCAGACCGCCCGCCGTGCGCTCCTCGTACGCCAGGAGCCGGCGTACGTCGGCCGCGTCGTCCGGCTGCATCAGGGTCAGCAGCCGCTCCTTGTCCTCCTCCGGCAGCTCGGACAGCAGGTCGGCCGCGTCGTCCGGGTCCATCGCCTCCAGGACGTCGGCCGCGCGCTCCTCCTTCAGCTTGCCGAGGATCTCGATCTGGTCGTCCTCCGGCAGCTCCTCCAGGACGTCGGCGAGCCGGTCGTCGTCGAGCGCAGCGGCCACCTCGGCGCGCCGCTTGGGAGGGAGGTGGTGCAGCGCGTTGGCGATGTCGGCGGGGCGCAGCTTCTCGAAGGTGGCGACCAGGTTCTCGGCGCCCTGCCCGTGCTCCTCCAGGGAGAAGCCGGTGACCCCCGACCACTCGACGGTCAGCGTCTCGCCCTTGCGGCTCAGCACCCCGCCCTTCCCCTTGCGGACGAAGACCTTGTCGATCTCCCAGTCGCGGCGGGCGGGCAGCTGCTGGATGGCGACGTCGAGGACCGTGACCTCCTCGCCCTCCTGCCCGCCGGGCCCCACGAGCCGGACGCGCCGGTCGAGGAGTTCGCCGAGGACGAGACGCTCGGTGGGGCGCGGCTCGAAGCGGCGCATGTTGACGACACCGGTCGTGATGACCTGGCCGGACTCGACGCCAGTGATCCGGGTCATCGGCACGAACACCCGGCGGCGGCTGAGGACCTCCACGACCATGCCGAGCAGCCGCGGCGGCCTGCGGCCGACCCGCAGCATGGCGACCAGGTCGCTGACCCGGCCGACCTGGTCGCCGACGGGGTCGAAGACCGGGACTCCGGCGAGGTGGGAGACGAAGATCCTGGGGGCGCCTGCCGCCATGCCACGCGCCTCCTCGGTGCCGCACGATTCGAGTCATTGCAGAGCTTTGCCGGGTTCAGGCTAGCCCGTGCCGTTCCGCCCCGCCCTGGTAGTGCCTCCGTACGGCTGCCGCCGGGCGCGTCACCCGGCCCGGGTACGCTGCGGTCTGCCGTCCCCACCGGCACGCCGGCCCTCCCGCCCGGCAGAACACGCAGAACAGACGGCCGCCGCCCCGCATCCCGCGCGGGCCGCCGCGGCCTTGCAGCCCCCCACGATCCCGAGAGGCAGCGCAGGTGGCCGTTCGCTCCCCGTCATCGCGTACTCCGTCAGCAGCACGTCCCGTCCCGGCCGTGCGCCTCCGCAGAGCCGTCGCGCCGCTCGCGCTCTGCGCCGGTCTGGCCGTCGGGCTCACGGCCTGCGCCGCCGACCCGGACGAGGGGACCAACGGGGTCGGGAAGCTCTCCGCGTCCGAGATCGAGGGCAAGGCGCTGTCCGCCGCGGACACGGCGAAGGCGGTGCGGCTCTCCGGCACCCTGGTCAGCAAGGGTGACACCTTCAAGCTGAACATGCGCCTCAAGCAGAACGGCGCCACCGGCTCGGTGACGACGAAGAACAGCACCTTCGAGCTGCTGCGGGTCGGCGACGCGCTCTATCTGAAGGCCGACGCGGGCTTCTGGTCGCACGAGACCCAGGGCGACGACAAGCCGACGGAGGCGGACGCCGAGGCCGCCGACAAGCTCGACGACAAGTACGTGAAGGTGCCGCAGGGCGACCCCTCGTACAAGCAGCTGCGCGGCTTCACCGACATGGCTCTGCTCATCGACGGACTGATCGGCCTGCACGGCGAGAAGGTCAAGGGCGACCGGGACCAGATCGGCGGGGTCCGCACGGTCAAGGTCAGGGGCGGCGCGGACGGCGAGGGCGGCACCCTCGACGTGGCCCTGGAGGGCTCCCCGTACCCGCTGCGGCTCGCGCGGGGCGGGGGTGCGGGCCTCGTGGTGCTCTCCGAGTGGAACAAGGACTTCCCGCTCACCGCCCCGTCGAAGGAGGAGACCCTCGACTACGGCAAGCAGCTGCCCCGGACCTAGGGGTGTCCGGACCTAGGCCTTGCGCTGCTTGCGGCGGCGCTTGAGCAGCAGCTTCGGGAGACCGGACGGCACCGGGTCCCGGGTCGTGGCCGCCGAAGGCAGCGGTACGGCCGCCAGGGACCCGTCCGGCAGCTCCGTGGTCGAGGAACGGGGGTCGAGCCGCAGGACCCGGCACTCGCGCCCCCAGCGGCCCGTCATGGCCTCGCCGTCGGGCGCGTTGAGCCGCTTGCCCTTCAGCTCGGCGACCGCCGCGTCCCACTCCTCGGTGCCGTGGGCGAGTTCGCGTACGGCAGCCGTCCAGGCGACCAGCCTGCCGCCCTTGTCCTTGCTGCGGACCGTGACCTCGGCCGTCCCGCCGTCCACCAGGCCCGGCAGCGGCTGCTCGCCGGGGCCGTCCCCGACGACGAACGCGGCGCCGTCGAACCAGACGTGCCAGAGCGCGCGGGCCGGGCCGGTGCCACGGACCCACACCAGGCCGGACTTCTTCGTGGCCTCCTCGACGAGGGCGGACCCGAGCTGCTCTTCTGTCATGACCCGAAGCCTATCGGCCGGGCCCCAGGGGGTGTCTTGTCGATCGGGCCGGGCTCGCGGCGCGATCGACTAGGCCCCCTCCTACAGCCAGCCGTTGCGCTTCAGCGTGCGGTGGATGGTGAAACAGATCGCGACGATGCCGGTCAGCACCATCGGGTAGCCGTACTTCCAGTGCAGCTCGGGCATGTGGTCGAAGTTCATGCCGTACACGCCGCAGACCGCCGTGGGGACGGCGACGATCGCCGCCCACGAGGTGATCTTGCGCATGTCCTCGTTCTGCGCGACCGTCGCCTGCGCCAGGTTGGCCTGCAGGATCGAGTTGAGCAGTTCGTCGAAGCCGACGACCTGCTCCTGCACGCGCGCGAGGTGGTCGGCGACGTCCCGGAAGTACTTCTGGATGTCGGGGTCGACCAGCCGCATCGGCCGCTCGCTGAGCAGCTGCATCGGACGGAGCAGCGGCGTGACGGCCCGCTTGAACTCCAGCACCTCACGCTTCAGCTGGTAGATCCGGCCGGTGTCCGTACCGCGCGTCGAGCCCTTCGCGGCCGGCGAGAAGACGTCGATCTCCAGCTGGTCGATGTCGAGTTCGACGGCGTCGGCGACCGCGATGTAGCCGTCGACGACATGGTCGGAGAGGGCGTGCAGCACGGCCGAGGGGCCCTTGGCGAGCAGCTCCGGCTCGCCCTGGAGCCGGTGCCGGAGGTTGCGCAGGGAGCCCTGGCCGCCGTGCCGGACGGTGATGACGAAGTCGGGGCCGGTGAAGCACATCACCTCGCCGGTCTCGACGACCTCGCTGGTCGCGGTGAGTTCGGCGTGCTCGACGTAGTGGATCGTCTTGAACACGGTGAAGAGGGTGTCGTCGTACCGCTCCAGCTTGGGCCGCTGGTGGGCGTGGACGGCGTCCTCGACGGCGAGCGGGTGGAGCCCGAACTCGGCGGCGATACCGGCGAATTCGGCCTCGGTCGGCTCGTGCAGACCGATCCAGGCGAAGCCGCCGCTCTCCCGCACCTGGCTCATCGCGCCGCGCGGGGTGAGGCACTCGCGGTCGTCGATGCGGCGTCCGTCGCGGTAGACGGCGCAGTCGACCACGGCGCTGGAGGCCGTGTGGTCGCGGGTGGGGTCGTACGAGGTGTACGTGGTGGGGGTCTTGCGCAGGGGGTGCCGCAGGCTCGGACGGACGGCGGCGCGCAGGTCACGGATCATCGACATGGGCATGCTCCTTCACGGAGAAGCCGCCGGCGAGCGTGGCACAGCCCGGAATGGGGACGTGGAGCTACGTCGTCCACAAAGCGGGCGGCACCGAGAGGTCGCGGTGACGGCGTTCGCTACAGACAGGCAAAGGCGAGATGCTCTTCCGTCGTGCGAGATGCCGGGGAGACGGGCCCGAACGGAGACGGGCCGGGAATCACCGGAGGTACGTACGCACCGGGCTCGGGTGCGGGGCGGAAGAGCGGCTGGTACTGCCCGATCGACTTCGGTCCATCGCAGCCCCACCTCCTCCGGCCGGTCCCTCGTGAGGGATGACGTGTGACGAGTAGTCGGGAGTTCGGGACTCCCGACCAGCGGCCAAGACTATCAGCCGACAGAGGGTCAATCCCTTACTTTGCCCGTTCCATACGCGCTTTATGCTCAGGACATGGGAGAAGTTCTTGCTCTGGTCGAGGCCCGGTTGCGGACGGCACTCGGAGAACCGGACGCGCGCGCCGCGGTGACGTTCCTCGGCACGGACCGGATCGAGGTGCTGCGCTTCGTCGACGGCGACCTCGTGCGGTACGCGACCCTCGGGATGTCCGCACAGCCGATGGCCGATCCGACCGCCGCGCTCGCCGACCCGGTCAAGGGTCCGCGCGCCGAGCTCGTCCTGACCGTACGGGCCGGCCTCGCCGACACCGACAAGGTGCTGCGGCCGCTCGCGGTCCTCGCCGCGACCCCGCAGGTCGAGGGCGTCATCGTGGCCGCCGGTGCCTCGCTCGACGTCGGCGACCCGCTCTGGCCGGGCGCCGCCTTCAGCTCGGTCCTGGTCGCCGGGTCGGGCGGCCTGGTCGAGGACCTGGAGCTGGACGAGCCGATGGACCCGGTGCGGTTCCTGCCGCTGCTGCCGATGACCTCGAACGAGGCCGCGTGGAAGCGGGTCCACGGGGCGCAGGCCCTGGAGGAGCGCTGGCTGGCGCAGGGCACGGATCTGCGCGATCCGCTGCGCAGGTCCGTGCAGCTGGACTGAGAGCCCGGGACTCCCGGCCGCCGGGTGGTACCCGCCGGGTCGTACCGCGGGGGCGCCGGGGGGGCAGGGCGCGTCGGGAAGGCGAGGCGCGTCGGGCGGATGGGGCGCCTCGGGAGGACGGGAGTCCGACCGAGGGTGAACGGCACGGGCCGGACGGGTGATCGTCGGTGATCGTCCTTGACGCGGGGCTCCGGGGGTAGGACCGTTGAGCCCTATGAGGGGCGAACCCAGTTGTCCGAAGTGCGGTGGCCGGGTCAGGGCGCCCGGGCTGTTCGCCGACTCCTGGCAGTGCGACGTGCACGGCTCGGTGCACCCGCTCCAGCCCGTGATCCCGCCCAGCGTCGAGGCCCTCGGCGTCGTGGTGCACCGGTCGCAGGTGCCGGTGTGGATGCCGTGGCCGCTGCCCGTCGGCTGGCTCTTCACGGGAGTCGCGTACGCCGGTGACGACCGCAGCGGCGGACGCGCGACCGCCGTCGCCTGCTCGGGACCCGGACCGCTCGGCGGCCTCGGCGAGCTGCTCCTGGTCGCCGAGGAACTCGGCGTCGGCCTCGGCGCCCGGTACGCGGGCATCGACGGCCCCGACCCCGGTGCCGGCATGGGCATGGACAAACCTCCGCAGACGAAGGTCCTCGCCGCCGGACGCCCCACCCCGCTCTGGCACGTCAACGGCGCCCCGCAGGACCGCGCGGTCTTCGCGGGGGAGGCGCGCGGCCTCTGGCTGTGGGCGATCGTCTGGCCCGAGCAGTCCGGCCTTCTGATGTACGACGAGCTGGTCCTGACGGACCTGCGGGACGCGGGCGCCGAGGTCGAGCTCCTGCCGTGCGGAGCGCTCACACCGAGGTTGTTGAGCTGACGTGTACCCGGCCGTTCCGGCCGGGTACTTCCGTACGGGCGTGTTCGATTCGCCCGTTATGCTGGAGCGTCCCTCGTCCGTGCCGAGTTCCTGGAGTACCGCGTCGTGCGCATCGATCTGCACACCCACTCCACGGCCTCCGACGGTACGGACTCCCCGGCCGAGCTCGTCCGCAACGCGGCAGCCGCCGGACTCGACGTCGTCGCGCTGACGGACCACGACACCACCCGCGGCCACGCCGAGGCGATCGCGGCGCTCCCCGAGGGGCTGACCCTCGTCACCGGGGCCGAGCTGTCCTGCCGCGTCGACGGCATCGGCCTGCACATGCTCGCCTACCTCTTCGACCCCGAGGAGCCCGCGCTCCTCGCCGAGCGCGAGCTCGTCCGGGACGACCGGGTGCCGCGCGCGCGTGCCATGGTCGGCAAGCTCCAGGAGCTCGGCGTCCCCGTCACCTGGGAGCAGGTCGCCCGGATCGCCGGCGACGGCTCCGTGGGCCGCCCGCACGTCGCCGAGGCGCTCGTCGAGCTCGGGGTCGTACCGGACGTGTCGGGGGCGTTCACGCCCGACTGGCTCGCCGACGGCGGCCGGGCGTACGTCGAGAAGCACGAGCTGGACCCGATCGACGCGATCCGCCTGGTCAAGGCGGCCGGCGGCGTCACCGTCTTCGCGCACCCGCTCGCGGTCAAGCGCGGCGAGGTGCTGCCCGAGGCCTCGATAGCCCGGCTCGCCGAGGCCGGACTCGACGGCATCGAGGTCGACCACATGGACCACGACGAGGCGACGCGCGCACGGCTGCGCGGGCTCGCGAAGGAGCTGGGTCTGCTGACCACGGGCTCCAGCGACTACCACGGCAGCCGCAAGACCTGCCGCCTCGGCGAGTACACGACCGACCCCGAGATCTACGGCGAGATCACTCGTCGTGCCGCGGGGGCCTTCCCGGTCCCCGGCGCGGGGGGACCCGCCGCCTAGGCCCTGGTCGCCGGTCCCCGTGGGGCCGGACCTTCCCCGGGACGCGCTGTCGGCCGGTCGGCTGTTCGGTGCTCCGTGCTCCGTGCTCCGTACGTCGCGCTCCGTGCTCCGTGCTGCGTACGTCGCGCTTCGCGCCGGTTCACCGTCGCGCCGTCGGTCCGCCACGCTCCGTGCCCGGTTCGTCTGCGCGGTCGTGAGGTCTGTCCCGAGCCCGCCCGGCGGCCTTCTTCTTCCTGGTCCGCCCCCGTACGGCTCCGTGCCGTGCGCGGGGTGGCGCTCTTCCTGCCCTGGCGCCGGAATTCCACATTCCGCCCCGCAGGGGCCACACCCCACCGTTCGCATCTCCCGCAAGGCACCCCACCGTGTTCGACGTCGCCGTCTTCGGCTCGCTGTTCCTGACCCTCTTCGTGATCATGGATCCCCCCGGGATCACCCCGATCTTCCTCGCCCTCACCTCCGGCCGCGCGGCCAAGGTGCAGCGCCGGATGGCCTGGCAGGCCGTCGCCGTGGCCTTCGGCGTCATCACCGTCTTCGGCATCCTGGGGCAGCAGATCCTCGCGTATCTGCACGTCTCCGTCCCCGCGCTGATGATCGCGGGCGGTCTCCTGCTGCTGCTCATCGCGCTCGACCTGCTCACCGGCAAGACCGACGAGCCCAAGCAGACCAAGGACGTCAACGTCGCCCTGGTCCCGCTCGGCATGCCGCTGCTCGCCGGCCCGGGCGCGATCGTCTCGGTCATCCTGGCCGTGCAGAACGCCGACGGCGCGGCCGCGCAGGTCTCCGTCTGGGCCGCCATCGTCGCCATGCACGTCGTGCTCTGGGTGACCATGCGGTACTCGCTGCTGATCATCCGGGTCATCAAGGACGGCGGCGTCGTCCTGGTGACCCGGCTCGCCGGCATGATGCTCTCCGCCATCGCGGTGCAGCAGATCATCAACGGCGTCACCCAGGTGATCCAGAACGCCTGACGCACCGGGGGACCGCCCCCGGACACCACTGCGCCCCCGTACGGATTCCGCTCTTGCGAAGTCCGTGCGGGGGCGCGGTGCGTGGTGTGGACCTGACCTGTTACGAGGCCGAGGTCTCGGCGGGGCGGATCCAGATGCGCTGGCCGATCGAGGCGGCCTGCTGCACGATCCGGTTGACGGAGGCGGCGTCCACGACGGTCCGGTCGACGGGCGTACCGTCGATGTCGTCGAGTCGCAGGATTTCGAAGCGCACAGGCTTCTCCCTTCGTCTGAGTTGATCCTCCTGGTGGAGAACTGCGTTACGTATGGCTCCAACGACATGCATCCTGCAAACATTCCTTACGCTAAGGAAAATTTTTGGATGGCTAACTACTGGCGGGTAGGAGGGTGTGGCGGCCGGGCCCGGAGCGGCGGACAATGAGCCCCGTATGAACGACGCAGACACCACTCAGGTGACCGAGACCGACGCCCGCCTGCGCACGCTGGACGCGCGCCTGGAGCGCACCAATGAGCTCCTCCAGCGGATGCTGGCCGAGGTCGCCAAGACGCCCTCCACCCACGCCATCTTCGTCGACGCAGGTTACGTCCATGCTGCGGCCGGGTTGCTGGTGACGGGCACCGAGGACCGGCGCTCCTTCGACCTCGACGCGGAGGGCCTCATCGAGGCCTTCATCGACAAGGCCCGCACGATCTTCGCCGACAGCAGACTGCTCCGCGTCTACTGGTACGACGGGGCCAGACGCCGTATCCACACCCCCGAGCAGCAGGCCATCGCCGAGCTGCCCGACGTCAAGGTGCGCCTCGGCAACCTCAACGCCAACAACCAGCAGAAGGGCGTCGACTCCCTGATCCGCACCGATCTGGAGTCCCTCGCCCGCCACCGCGCCATCAGCGACGCCGCCCTCGTCGGCGGCGACGAGGACCTCGTCTCCGCCGTCGAGGCCGCCCAGGGCTACGGCGCCCGCGTCCACCTCTGGGGCATCGAGGCCGCCGAGGGCCGCAACCAGGCCGAGGCGCTCCTCTGGGAGGTCGACAGCCAGCGCACCTTCGAGCTCGACTTCTGCCGCCCGTACGTCACCCGCCGCCCCGTCACCACGTACGAGAACGAGGGCGAGCCGCCGCCGTCCCGCGAGGAGGTGCGGTTCGTCGGCGCACAGATCGCGGCGACCTGGCTCGGCGAGCGCGGCCGGGACCGGCTCGCCGAGCTCCTGCCGGGCGCGCCCTACCTGCCGGGGCCCGTCGACCAGGACCTGCTCGTCGAGGCGGAGCGCCTGCTCAGCCGCTCCCTGCGCGGCCATGCCGCACTCCGGCGCGCCCTGCGGGACGGCTTCTGGCAGCACCTCAAGGCGCAGTTCTGACGGCTGCTCCGAAGGCCCTGCTCCGGGCCGGTCTCAGTGCGCGGTGCCGACCCCGGCGGGGGTTGCCGTGCGCTCCCAGAAGCCGGTGAGCCGGTCCGTCAGTTCCTGCGGGTGCGACACGTTGGGGGAGTGGCCGGCGCCGGCCACCACCGTGTGGTGCGCGCCGGTACGGGCGGCCGCCGCCGCGAGGGCCGCCGTGGGCCAGACCATCTCGTCCGCCCCGTACGCGATGTGCAGGGGCATCCGCAGCGCGGCCAGCTCCTCCGTACCGTCCTGACGGCTGAGCAGCAGCCGCCCCGCGCCCGCCAGTTGAGCGATCCGGGTCCGCATCCAGCGCCGCCGCAGGAAGCCCGCGAGCTGTGGTGCGTCGTCCGTGTCCGGCTCCTCGCCCCGGCTGTCCAGCCAGCACATCGCCTGCCACACCCGCTCCTTCGGCAGGAACGCGAGGGCGACGCGCAGCACCCGCACCCGGATGCGCTGCGGCCTGGCGACCCGGCCGGGACCCGAGGAGAGCAGGGTGAGGGAGCGGAAGGCCGCCGGGGCGAGCGAGGCCGCCGCGCGGGCCACCAGGCCACCGAACGAGTGGCCGAGCAGATGGACGGGGCCGTCCCCGAGGGCCGCGGCCTGCGCCACCGCGTCGAGCGCGAGCGCCCTGCGCCGGTAGCCGGCCCGGCCCCGGGGGCCCGGCGACTGGTACTGGCCGCGCCCGTCGACCGCCACGGCCCGGTATCCGGCCTCGCTCAGCGGACCGAGCAGGGCCAGGAAGTCCTCCTTGCTGCCGGTGTACCCGGGGAGCAGCAGCACCGTCCCGCGCCGCTCGCCCCGTGGCTCCGTGTCGAGCACCGCGAAGTCGCCCCGCGCGGTCACGAGGTGGTGGGCGCGGGTGCCGGGCGGCAGGACGAGGGACCGGGGCTTGCTCATATCTGGACTGTAACCGCGCGGCCGGAGGACGGCCCGATGCCCCTGCTCCGTCCCTCCGGCCGGTTGACGACACGACCGCGGCCCGGCCCCTGGAGAGGGGCCGGGCCGCGGTCGTGAGCGTCGGACGGGATCAGCTCTCGGGCTGAGCGGCCGCCGCCTTCTTGGTGGTGCGACGACGCGGGGCCTTCGGGGCCTCGGCCTCGGCGGCCTCGGCGACCGGCTCCGCAGCGGCCTTCTTCGTCGTACGGCGACGGGTCGGCGTCTTCGGCTCCGAGGCGTCGGGCGCCTCGGCGGCGACGGCCTTCTTGGCCGCGCGACGACGGGGAGCCTTCGGGGCCTCCTCGGCGGCCGGAGCCTCGACCACGGCGACGGCCTCGGCGACCGGCTCCGTGACGGCCTTCTTGGCGGTGCGGCGACGGGGAGCCTTCTTGGGCTCCTCGACCGGGGCCTCGACGGCCGGCGCCGCGGCGGCGGGCGCCTCGACGACGGGAGCCGGAGCGGCCTCGACGACCGGGGCCGCCACGACCGGGGCCGTGGCGATCACGGTCTCGACCGGGGTGGACGTGGCCGGCGAACCGGCGGCCTTCCGCACCACACGGCGACGGGCGGGCTTCTTCGGCTCCTCCTCGACGACCGGCGCGGGCACCGGCTCGACGACGGCCTCGACGACCGGGGTGGAGGTCACCGGCGAACCGGCGGCCTTCCGGACCACACGGCGGCGACGCGGCGCGGGGACCTCGGCCGTGACCGGGGCAGCGGCCTCGACGACGGGCGCGACGGGCGCGACCGGCTCGGCCGCCACCGCAGCGGCGACGTTCTCGGCGACCGGCTCCGTGACGGCCTTCTTGGCGGTGCGGCGACGGGGAGCCTTCTTCGGCTCCTCGACCGGGGCCTCGGCGACCGGGGCCGGAGCGGCCTCGACGACCGGGGCGACCGGTGCGGCGCGCAGGGCGGCCGCGGCGGTCTCGACCGTCTGGAACGAAACGCTGTCCTCGACCGGACGGACACGGGCACGGCGGCGACGCGGCGCCGGGGCCGGCTCCTGGGCCACGGGGGCCTGGGAGACGGGCGCGGCCTTCACGGCCTCCGGACGGGCGGCCGTACGGCTGCGGCGACGCGGAGCCCTCGACTCGGCGACCGGGGCCTCGGTGACCGGGGCCTCGGCGACGGGCGCAGCGGCGACGGGCGCCGGAGCGGCCTCGACCGGAGCGACCGCGGCGGCCTGGGCGACCGGAGCAGCCTGGGCGACCGGAGCCGTGTGGACGGCCTGGGCCACCGGCGCGGAGCCCGGGGCGCCGACGCGGGTGCGACGGCGACGACGCGGGGTGCGCGGGCCGGACTCGGCCTTCGCCTCGTCCGTCACCGGCACGGTCTCGACGGCCGGGGCCGCCGACGCCGGGGCGTCGCCGAGCTCGCCGCCACGGGTACGCCGACGCTGACGCGGGGTCCGCGTCCGCTCCGGGCGCTCCTCGGTCCGCTCGACCTTGTCGGCGGCCTTCGGGCCGCGCGCACGGCGTCCGCCGGGCTCGCCCAGGTCCTCCAGCTCCTCCGCGCCCAGACCCGCACGGGTCCGCTCGGTGCGGGGCAGGATGCCCTTGGTGCCCGCCGGGATGTCCAGCTCCTCGTAGAGGTGCGGGGACGAGGAGTACGTCTCGACCGGGTCGTGGAAGTCCAGCTCCAGCGCCTTGTTGATGAGCTGCCAGCGCGGGATGTCGTCCCAGTCGACCAGGGTGACGGCCGTGCCCTTGTTGCCCGCGCGGCCGGTGCGGCCCACGCGGTGGAGGAACGTCTTCTCGTCCTCGGGCGACTGGTAGTTGATGACGTGGGTGACGCCCTCGACGTCGATGCCGCGCGCGGCGACGTCGGTGCAGACGAGCACGTCGACCTTGCCGTTGCGGAAGGCGCGCAGCGCCTGCTCGCGGGCGCCCTGGCCGAGGTCGCCGTGGACCGCGCCGGAGGCGAAGCCGCGACGCTCCAGCTGCTCGGCGATGTCGGCCGCCGTGCGCTTGGTGCGGCAGAAGATCATCGCGAGCCCGCGGCCGTTGGCCTGCAGGATGCGGGAGACCATCTCCGGCTTGTCCATGTTGTGCGCACGGAAGACGTGCTGCTTGATGTTGGCGACGGTCACGCCCTCACCGTCGGGCGAGGTGGCGCGGATGTGCGTCGGCTGCGACATGTAGCGGCGGGCCAGGCCGATGACCGCGCCCGGCATGGTCGCCGAGAACAGCATGGTCTGACGCTTGGCCGGAAGCATGTTCATGATCTTCTCGACGTCGGGCAGGAAGCCCAGGTCGAGCATCTCGTCGGCCTCGTCGAGGACGAGGACCTTGACGTGCGACAGGTCGAGCTTGCGCTGGCCGGCCAGGTCGAGCAGACGGCCGGGGGTGCCGACGACGACGTCGACGCCCTTCTTGAGGGCCTCGACCTGGGGCTCGTACGCACGGCCGCCGTAGATGGCGAGCACGCGGACGTTGCGCACCTTGCCGGCGGTGAGGAGGTCGTTGGTGACCTGCTGGCACAGCTCGCGGGTGGGGACGACGACGAGCGCCTGCGGGGCGTCGGTCAGCTGCTCGGGCTTGGCCCGGCCGGCCTCGACGTCCATGGGGACGGTGACGCGCTCCAGGATGGGCAGACCGAAACCGAGGGTCTTGCCCGTGCCGGTCTTGGCCTGGCCGATGACATCGGTGCCGGTGAGGGCGACCGGGAGGGTCATCTCCTGGATGGGGAAGGGGGTGACGATGCCGACGGCCTCAAGGGCTTCGGCCGTCTCGGGAAGGATTCCGAGGTCTCGGAAAGTCGTAGTCAGGGTGCTGCCTCTTCTGTGGACGCGGTGCGAGGCGAACGAAGGGGGTCGTACCGTGCCGGGAACTGTCGGCGCGATCCGGGGGATCGCTGCCGGGTGGCACGGGACCACTGCCGTCGCTCGAGCGTCGTACCGCTGAGGTGACCCTTCCGCGGGTCCGCCGGAAGGGCTGTCGGGCCGGAGCCGATCGGGCCACCGACCGGGCATCCTCATTCATGAGTCGGCCCACCGAATACGTCCGAACGTGCGAAAGCATGTCCGCATACTCAGCAGGCGCCTTATCACTGTACCCCGGAATCGCGCATGTGTGTTGGGAGAAATGGTGATGAGGGCACGGTCACACTGACTGACCAGCGCCTTCCCCCGGTGCGCGAGCGGGCTATTGTGCGCTCCATGGAGACGCCTGACAACGCCACACCCACCGGGATCGCAGCCAAGGACTGGGCGGCGGCTTCCGCCGAGCCGCAGTACCGCGCCGCCGTGATCGACCTCCTCGGCGCCCTCGCCTACGGAGAGCTCGCGGCCTTCGAGCGGCTCGCCGAGGACGCCAAGCTGGCGCCGACCCTCGCGGACAAGGCGGAGCTGGCGAAGATGGCCTCGGCCGAGTTCCACCACTTCGAGCGGCTGCGTGACCGCCTCGCCGCCGTGGACGCCGAGCCGACCGCGGCCATGGAGCCCTTCGCCAAGGCGCTCGACGACTTCCACCGCCAGACCGCGCCGTCGGACTGGCTGGAGGGCCTGGTCAAGGCGTACGTCGGCGACTCGATCGCCAGTGACTTCTACCGGGAGGTCGCGGCCCGCCTCGACACCGACACCCGCGGGCTCGTCGTCTCCGTGCTCGACGACACGGGCCACGGCAACTTCGCCGTGGAGAAGGTCCGCGCCGCGATCGACGCCGACCCGCGCGTCGGCGGCCGGCTCGCGCTCTGGGCGCGCCGTCTGATGGGCGAGGCGCTCTCGCAGGCCCAGCGCGTGGTCGCCGAGCGCGACGCGCTGTCGACCATGCTGGTCGGCGGTGTCGCGGACGGTTTCGACCTCGCCGAGGTCGGCCGGATGTTCTCCCGGATCACCGAGGCCCACACCAAGCGCATGGCTGCGCTCGGTCTGGCCGCCTGAGGATCTGTCGTACGAGGAAGGGGTGCGCGGCGCTGTTCACACCGCCGCTGATCGTCGCAGCCTGCGCGAGGCCGGCCGGATCAGCAGCGAGAGCAGCACCGCCGCCACCGCCACCGCGCCGATGAGGGTGGCGAGGAAGTGACCGGGGCCGAGGGCCCCGTGGGTGACGAGCGCGCCGAAGACGCCGCCCAGCGCGCCGGTGGCGAGGACGATCACCCGGACGGGGAGGCGGTCGGCCAGCCGGTGCGCGGCGGCCCAGGCCAGGGCGAAGCCGAGCAGGGCGGAACCGAGGACTTCCAGGAACACGGCGGATCACCTCGCGAGGGGTGCGGGGCGGGTGGTGCGGTCGATCCCCTCCTACCCCAGGGCTCCGGAACGCAATCCTCCCGTACGCCCTGACGTGGCCATACGGGCATACGAAGGGCCCGCCGGAAGCACACGGAAGGCCCGGTGGACGCACACGAAAAGGTCCGGTGGGCCCGTACGAAAAGGCCCGGTGGACCGAGACGGTCCACCGGGCCTTTCGCTTGGATCCTGGGCTCAGAGCGCGCCGAAACCCACGCGGCGAACGGCGGGCTCGCCGAGCTCCACGTACGCGATCTTCTCGGCCGGGATGAGGATCTTGCGGCCCTTCTCGTCCGAGAGGCTGAGCAGCTGCGCCTTGCCGGCCAGCGCGTCGGCCACGGCTCGCTCCACCTCCTCGGCGGACTGCCCGCTCTCCAGAACGATCTCCCGGGGTGCGTGCTGCACGCCGATCTTGACCTCCACGGCTATGTCCCTCCGAACGGTCAGCGTTGCGCGAATACCGCGCCGTACGCTGCACACATTAGCCCGGTGAGGGGACGCGGCGGGTTCAGTCGCCGCACGCCAGGAGCGAACACGCGCGGGACGCGTGGGGCGCGCCCGGGTCAGTGGCCCTCGGCGCTCAGCTGACCGTCCACCGCGTGCAGCGGGAAGCCGGCGATGCCGCGCCAGGCGAGCGAGGTCAGCAGTCCGACCGCCTTGTCGCGCGGGATGGCGGACTCGCTCGACAGCCAGTAGCGGGCGACGACCTGGGAGACGCCGCCGAGGCCCACGGCGAGCAGCATCGACTCGTCCTTGGACAGGCCCGTGTCCTCGGCGATCACGTCGGAGATCGCCTCGGCGCACTGCAGGCTCACCCGGTCCACGCGCTCGCGTACGGCCGGCTCGTTCGTCAGGTCGGACTCGAAGACGAGCCGGAAGGCGCCGCCCTCGTCCTCGACGTACGCGAAGTAGGCGTCCATCGTGGCCGCGACCCGCAGCTTGTTGTCGGTCGTGGAGGCGAGGGCCGTGCGCACGGCGAGGAGGAGGGACTCGCAGTGCTGGTCGAGCAGGGCCAGGTAGAGCTCGAGCTTCCCGGGGAAGTGCTGGTAGAGCACCGGCTTGCTGACGCCCGCCCGCTCGGCGATGTCGTCCATCGCGGCCGAGTGGTACCCCTGGGCGACGAAGACCTCCTGGGCGGCGCCGAGAAGCTGGTTCCGTCGGGCACGTCGCGGCAGGCGCGTGCCCCGAGGGCGTGCTGCCTCTGTCTGCTCGATGGCGCTCACGCGGCCTCCCAAAAATCGATCCATGCACGCTGTCGCGCGCGTCGCCATCGTACTTTTGGGTAACCCGGCTGTGCGCGGTGCGAACGCAGAATTTCACGGACCGGACGTCCGGGTCGACAGTCGATTCAAGATTAAACCGAACAAATCAGCGATAGTCGTCCTCGTCCAGGGCGACGACCCGCGCTTGTTCGGAGGAGTCGGCCTCGTTCGCCGAGTCACGTTCGACATGGGTGAGCGGTTCGTCGTCGCGTTGCTGTAGATCGGTGTGCTGCTCGGCAGCGTCGGCCTCCGGGATTTCCTCGTCCAGCACGACGTCCTCTTCCTCGGCGAATGTGTCCGGATCGGTCGGATCGACAGTCATGCGGGGTCCTTCCGGCATGCGGGTCGCGGTCCTCTCCGATGGCCCTCTCTCCGAGCCTAGGAGCACACGCGGCTCGCCGCACACGCACCTGTGACGGCACCCACACGCCTCCCCGCGTGATCGTCTCGTAATATTGCGGCCATGTCGTCGACCGAGCTGCCGGAAACCCGGACCGCCGCCGCGCCACCCACGTCGCGTGCCACGCGTGCCGTACGGGTCGCCGACGGCGAGGAGCTCCGCTCCGTCTCGCTGCCCGGACTCACCCTCACCGTGCGCTCCCGGCCGGGCATCGAGCCCGGTCTGCCGCCCGCGCTGTACGTCCACGGCCTCGGCGGCTCCTCGCAGAACTGGTCCACCCTGATGCCGCTGCTCGCCGACCTCGTCGACGGCGAGGCCGTCGACCTGCCCGGCTTCGGCGACTCGCCGCCGCCCGACGACGGCAACTACTCGGTCACCGGGCACGCGCGCGCCGTCATCCGGCTCCTCGACTCCGCGGAGCGCGGGCCGGTCCACCTCTTCGGCAACTCGCTCGGTGGCGCCGTCGCCACCCGCGTCGCCGCGGCCCGCCCCGACCTGGTCCGCACGCTCACCCTCGTCTCGCCGGCGCTGCCCGAGCTGCGCGCCCAGCGCACGGCCTGGCCCACGGTGCTGCTCGCGGTGCCCGGCGTCGCCTCGGCCTTCGCCAAGCTCAGCAGGGACTGGACGGCCGAGCAGCGCGTCCGCGGTGTCCTCTCGCTCTGTTACGGGGACCCCGGCCGGGTCACCGAGGAGGGCCTCCGGCACGCCGTCGAGGAGATGGAGCGACGCCTCGAACTCCCGTACTTCTGGGACGCGATGGCCCGCTCCTCGCGCGGCATCGTCGACGCGTACACCCTCGGTGGCCAGCACGGACTGTGGCGGCAGGCCGAACGGGTTCTCGCCCCGACGCTCCTCGTCTACGGTGGGCGCGACCAGCTCGTCTCGTACCGGATGGCCCGCAAGGCGGCCGCCGCCTTCCGCGGCTCGCGCCTGCTGACCCTCCCCGAGGCGGGGCACGTGGCGATGATGGAATACCCCGAGACGGTCGCGCAGGCCGCCCGGGACCTGATCGCCGATCACGGCGGGAGCTGATCCGGGGCGTGGGACGACATAGTCGCAAGGGCTCCGCGCCCTCGGTGGCCGACACCGGGCAGCAGCCGGCGGCCCCACAGCCGCCGACGGCGGCCGGGACCCCGGGCACGCAGGCCGCCCGCCCGCCGCAGGGCACGGGACGCCGCCGCAGGACCGCCGGCGGCGGAGGCCAGGAGCAGGCGGGGACCCCGGCCCACGGGACCCCGGCGTACGGGGCTCCCGCGCGGGGCAACCCGACGTACGGGACCCCGGCCCACGGCACTCCGATGTACGGGACCCCGGCCCACGGCACGCCGATGTACGGGACGCCCGCGCAGGGCAACCCGGTGCACGGGACGCCCGCGCACGGCACCCCCGTCCACGGCACCCCGGCGCACGGCACTCCTTCCCACGGCGGTCCCGGGTACGGCGGCGGGGCCTACGACACCGGGGCGCACGCGGCCCTCGGGACCCCCGCGCACGGTGTCCCCGTCTACGGGAGCTCCGTACGGGGCGGGCATCCGCAGCACGACGAGGGCACGGCGCCACGACCCGAGCGGTACGGCCCCCGGCACGGCTCCTCCCGCACGGTCGAGGCCGAACAGGCAGATTCCCAGGCGCCGTTCATCCCCGCCCCCCGTCGCGAGGCCGTTCCCGAGGCCGACGAGCCGACCGGCAAGGGCGGCCTCGGCCGCACCCTCACCGGGGTCGCGGCCGCCGCCGTCGCCACCGTCCTCGCCGTCGTCGTCACCGGACAGGTCGCCGACCGGGACGAGGCTCCCAGCACCACTCGCGCCGCCGAACAGCCGGACGGGCGGGCCTCGGACGACACCTCGGCCTCCCGCTCCGACGACCGGGTCGCCCCGACGAGCCCGGCGCCCACCGCCGCGCCGCCGCCGCCGACGTACGAGCAGCTGATCGCCCGCCAGTACCCGATCGACCCGAAGCTCAAGGGTTCCGGCAACTTCAAGGCCGTGCCCGGCTTCCAGAAGGCGCCCGGCAAGGGGACTCTGGTCCGCTACCGGATCGACGTCGAGGAGGGGCTCGGCCTCGACCAGAACCTCTTCGCCTCGACCGTGTTCAAGACCCTCAACGACCCTCGCAGTTGGGCCGGCAAGGGCGAGATGACCTTCGAGCGCATTTCCAGCGGGGAGCCACAGTTCGTCATCACGCTCGCCAGTCCGGGCACCACGGGAGCGTGGTGTGCGAAGTCCGGGCTCGACACCACGGTCGACAACGTCTCCTGCGACTCGGCCCAGACCGACCGCGTGATGATCAACGCGTTCCGCTGGGCGCAGGGGTCGGCGACCTTCGGCCCCAAGGCGATGTTCGCGTATCGCCAGATGCTCATCAATCACGAGGTCGGGCACCGACTGGGACACGGCCATGTGATGTGCAGCACTCCCGGCGCGCTCGCGCCCGTGATGCAGCAGCAGACGAAGTCCCTGAACATCGACGGAATCAAGTGCCGCCCCAACCCCTGGGTGTATCCGGGGAGTTGATGTCCGGGCCGATCCGTCGGTGATCACATCCCGAGACGAGCGTCTCAGGAAGGGGCGGAGTCGCGTTGACATCGTTCGCGTGTTCGTCCATATTTCTCGGCATGTCGCACCGTCACGTCGTCTCCGATCGCGCCGCCTTCGAGCTGGCGCTCATCGGCGTGGCCGGACATTCCGTCGCCGACATTCTCTGTAGCTGACGCCAGCCCGAGCGCCCCGTCGGCTTCCCCTCTGCAATACCGTCGACGGCCTTCCGCGCCCGGGTGTTTTCCTCCCCGCAGGCGCGGCTTTTCTCTGTGATTCCCTGTGCCCGGTCATTCCCTTCGGATGCCGCCGCTCGCCGCTGCCTGCGTGGAATTCCCTTTCCCGTACCCGCAGTTCTCCGAGAGGTTTTCTCCGATGCGTCAATCGTCCGTCGTTCCGCGCCGCGTGGCAGTGACCGCCGTCAGTCTCGTCCTGACCCTGGGCGTCGCCGCCTGCGCGGGGCCCGAGGACACCGGCGCCAAGGGCGGCACCTCCGGCAAGGCCGCGGGCGCCCCGCAGAAGGGCGGCACGCTCACCGTCCTCAACGCCGAGGCCCAGACCGACTTCGACCCCGCCCGCCTCTACACCTCCGGCGGCGGCAACGTCCCCTCCCTCGTCTTCCGTACGCTCACCACCCGCAACCGCGAGGCCGGCGCCGCCGGCACCCAGGTCGTCCCCGACCTCGCCACCGACACCGGCCGCCCCAACAAGGACGCCACGGAGTGGACGTTCACGCTGAAGGAGGGCCTGAAGTTCGAGGACGGCACGCCCATCACCAGCGCCGACGTCAAGTACGGCATCGAGCGCTCCTTCGCCGCCGAACTCTCCGGCGGAGCCCCCTACCTGCGTGACTGGCTGATCGGCGGCGACACCTACGAGGGGCCGTACAAGGCTGCGTCTGATGGAAAGAAGGGGAAGGGCCTCGCGTCCGTCGTCACCCCCGACGCCCGGACCATCGTCTTCAAGCTGAAGAAGCCCGAGGGCGAGTTCCCCTTCGTCGCCACCCAGACCCAGTTCACCCCGGTTCCGAAGGCCAAGGACAAGGGCGCGAAGTACGAGGAGCACCCCGTCTCCTCCGGCCCGTACAAGGTCGTCAAGAACGAGAAGGACGGCGAGCGCCTCGTCCTGGAGCGCAACGAGCACTGGGACCCGAAGACCGACGAGGAGCGCAAGGCCTACCCCGACCGGATCGACGTCAGGTCCGGGCTCGACGAGGCCGTCATCAACCAGCGCCTCGCCACCTCCTCCGGGGCCGACGCCGCCGCCGTCACCACCGACACCAACCTCGGCCCGGCCGAACTCGCCCAGGTCGGCTCCGACAAGGCGCTCGCCGCCCGCGTCGGCACCGGCCACTTCGGCTACACCAACTACCTCGCCTTCAACCCGAAGGTGAAGCCCTTCGACAACCCGAAGGTGCGCCAGGCGATCTCGTACGCGATCAACCGCACCAGCGTCGTCAACGCGGCCGGCGGCTCCGCGCTCGCCGAGCCCGCCACCACCTTCCTGCCCGAGCAGAAGTCCTTCGGCTTCACGGCGTACGACCACTTCCCGGCCGGGAAGGCGGGCGACCCGGAGAAGGCCAAGGCGCTCCTGAAGGAGGCCGGCTACCCGAACGGGCTCACCGTCACCCTGCTGCACTCCACCGCCAAGAACCGCGCCACCAGCCCCGAGGTCGCCACCGCGGTCCAGGAGGCCCTCGGCAAGGCCGGCATCACGGTCGAGCTCGACGGCCAGGAGCCCAACGCCTTCAACGAGAAGCGCTGGAGCGTCAAGGACGCGCCCGGCTTCTTCCTCTCCCGCTGGGGCGCCGACTGGCCGGCCGGCGGCCCGTTCCTCGCGCCGATCTTCGACGGACGCCAGATCGTCACCAACGGCTCCAACTACAACCACGCCCAGCTGAACGACCCCGCGGTCAACAAGGAGATCGACGAGATCAACAAGCTCACCGACCTCAAGGCCGCCGCCGCCCGCTGGGGCGCGCTCGACAAGAAGATCGGCGAGCAGGCGCTCGACGTGCCGCTCTTCCACCCCGTCTACAAGCGGCTCGTCGGCAAGAACGTCAAGAACGTCGTCATCAGCGACTGGACCGGTGTCCTCGACATCTCGCAGGTCTCGGTCAAGTGACCGCACTGACCGACACGCCGGTGCCCGTGGCGGGCCTCCCCGCCACGGGCGCCGCCCGGCAGGTGTGGCGACGGCTCCGCACCCGCCCCGCCGCTCTCGTCTCCGCCGCCGTCCTGCTCCTGCTCGTCCTGCTCGCGATCGCCGCGCCGCTGCTCGCCGCGCTGGAGGGCCAGGACCCGAACACGTACCACGACGACCTCGTCGACTCGGCCCGCGGCGGCGTCCCGTACGGCGCCTTCGGCGGTGCGAGCGCCGACCACTGGCTCGGCGTCGAACCCGGCACGGGCCGTGACCTGTTCGTCCGCCTCCTCCACGGCGCCCGGATCTCGCTGCTCGTCGCCGTCGGCGCGACCGCCGTCCAGGTCCTCATCGGCGTCCTCGTCGGACTCGCCGCCGGGCTCGGCAGCCGCTGGGTCGACGGCATCCTCGGCCGGATCACCGACGTCCTCGTCGCCCTCCCCATGCTGGTCCTCGCCGTCGCCCTGACCGCCGTCGTCCCGCACGGCTTCCCCCGGCCCCTGCTGCTGATCCTCGTCATCGGCTTCCTCGGCTGGGCCGGGACCTCCCGGATCGTGCGCGCCCAGACGCTCACCCTGAAGAGCCTCGACTTCGTCGCGGCCTCCCGCCTCGCGGGCTCCGGGCCGTGGCGGACCGCCCGCCGCGAGCTTCTGCCCTCCCTCGCCGCCCCCGTCATCACGTACGCGGCGATCCTCGTCCCCACCAACATCGTCGTCGAGGCGTCCCTGTCCTTCCTCGGGGTGGGCGTCACCCCGCCCACCCCGTCCTGGGGACAGATGCTGTCGACCGCGCAGACCTGGTTCCGCGCCGATCCCGCATACGTCCTGCTGCCCGCCGGGCTGCTCTTCGTCACCGTGCTCGCCTTCACCGTCCTCGGCGACGCGGTCCGCACGGCGCTCGACCCGCGCGAGGCGAGCCGGCTGCGCGTGGGCACCCGTAAGGAGTCCCGCCGGGACTCCGGCCGGGATTCCCGTAAGGAGACCTCCCGATGACCCGCTTCGTCCTCAAGCGGCTCGCGGGTGCCGTGCTCGTCCTCCTGGCGCTCTCGGTCCTCGTGTACGCGCTCTTCTACCTGGCGCCCGGCGACCCCGCGCGGCTCGCCTGCGGAGAGCGGTGCAACCCGCAGCAGATCGCCCAGGTCCGTGAGCAACTCGGCCTGAACGACAGCATGGTCGTCCAGTACCTGCACTTCCTCCAGGGCGTCTTCGCCGGCCGCGACTACTCCACCGGCACCTCGATCGTGCACTGCGACGCCCCCTGCCTCGGCCTCTCGTACCAGAGCGACCAGCAGGTGACCCAGCTCGTCCTGGAACGGCTCCCCGCCACCGCCTCCCTCACCCTCGGCGCCATGGTCATCTGGCTGGTGATCGGCGTGGGCACCGGACTGCTGTCCGCGCTGCGCCGGGGCGGCCCGACCGAGCGCCTCCTGACCCTGCTCACCCTCGCCGGGACCGGCACCCCCGTCTTCATCCTCGGGCTGCTGCTGCTCATGGCCGTCTGCGCCTACCTCCAGTGGCTGCCCTTCCCCAGCTACGTACCGCTCGGTGAGAACCCCGAGCAGTGGGCCTGGAACATGCTGCTTCCCTGGCTCACCCTCGGTTTCTTCGAGTCCGCCAAGTACGCGCGACTCACTCGTAGCTCCACCCTGGAGACGCTCGCCGAGGACCACATCCGCACCTTCCGTGCGTACGGGGTGGGGGAGCGGTCCGTCGTCACCCGCCACGCGCTGCGCGGCGCGGTCCCACCGGTGATCGCGATCAGCGCCGTCGACCTCGGCTCGATGTTCGGCGGGGCAGTGCTCACCGAGTCCCTCTTCGGCATCCCGGGGCTCGGCAAGACCCTCATCGACGCGGTGCGCTCGATCGACCTGCCCGTGGTGGTGGGTGTGGTCATGGTGACGGGCGCGTTCGTCGTCCTCGCCAACGTCCTCGCGGACCTGCTGTACGCGGCCGCCGACCGAAGGGTGGTCCTGACGTGACCCCGCTTGTCGAAGTACGGGATCTATCCGTCGAGTTCGCGAGGGAGGGAGAGTCGGTGCGGGCCGTCGACGGGCTCTCCTTCACCCTCGACGAAGGGCGCGCCCTCGCCCTCGTCGGCGAGTCCGGCAGCGGCAAGTCCACCGTCGCCGGTGCCCTCCTCGGCCTCCACCGGGGGACCGGAGCGCGGGTCGGCGGGACCGTACGGGTCGGCGGCATCGACGTCGCCGCCGCCGGGCCGGGCGAGCTGCGGCGACTGCGCGGAGGCGTCGCCGCCATGGTCTTCCAGGACCCCCTGTCCGCCCTCGACCCCTACTACGCCGTCGGCGATCAGATCGCCGAGGTGTACCGCGTCCACGCCGGAGGCTCGGGGCGCGCCGCCCGCGCCCGCGCCGTGGAGGTCCTCGACCGGGTCGGCATCCCCGACGCGGCCCGACGCTCCCGCTCCCGCCCGCACGAGTTCAGCGGCGGCATGCGGCAGCGCGCCCTGCTCGCGATGGCCCTCGCCTGCGAGCCCCGGCTCCTCGTGGCCGACGAACCGACCACCGCGCTCGACGTCACCGTGCAGGCCCAGATCCTCGACCTGCTGCACGAACTGCGGCGCGAGACCGGCACCGCGCTGCTCCTCGTCACCCACGACGTGGGCGTCGCCGCCGAGAGCGTCGACGAGGTGCTCGTCATGCGGGCCGGGCGGGAGATCGAACGCGGGCCCGTCGACGGGGTGCTGGGTGCGCCGTCGGAGCCGTACACGCGGAGGCTGCTCGCCGCCGTGCCCCGGCTCGACGGGCCGGTGCGCACCCCCTCGTCCACGACGGAAGAGGGCGAGCCGCTGCTCGAAGTGCGGGATCTACGACGGGAGTTCGGGCGCGGAAAGAAGGCGGTGGTCGCCGTCGAAGGGGCCTCGCTGACCGTCCGCGCGGGCGAAACGCTGGGCCTGGTCGGGGAGTCCGGCAGCGGCAAGACCACCCTCGGTCGCATGCTGGTGCGGCTCCTCGACCCGACCGGCGGCCAACTCCGTTACGGGGGTGCGGAGATCGGCGACCTGTCGGAGCGGGAGTTGCGTCCGTACCGCCGTGAACTCCAGATGGTCTTCCAGGACCCGGTCGCCTCCCTCAATCCGCGCCGCTCCGTGGGCGAGTCGATCGCCGACCCGCTGCGCGTGGCGGGCGAGCGCGACGAGACCCGGATACGGAGCCGGGTGCGGGAGCTGCTCGACCGGGTGGGGCTCGACCCCGACCGGTACGAGGCCTACCCGCACGAGTTCAGCGGCGGGCAGCGCCAGCGCGTCGGCATCGCCCGAGCGCTCGCCGCCGAACCCCGGATCGTCGTCTGCGACGAACCCGTCTCCGCGCTCGACGTCACCACCCAGGCCCAGGTGACCGCGCTGCTCGCCGAACTCCAGGCCGAACTCGGCCTCGGGCTCGTCTTCATCGCCCACGACCTCGCCGTCGTCCGGCAGGTCAGCGACCGGGTCGCCGTCATGCGCGCCGGCCGGATCGTCGAGCAGGGCACGGTCGCCGAGGTGTACGGCGCGCCCCGGGACCCGTACACCCGGCAGCTGCTCGCCGCCGTCCCCTCGCTCGATCCGGTCCGCGCGGCGGAACGCCGGGAGCAGCGCCAGGAGCAGCGCCAGGAACTGGCCGTCGCCTGACCCTCCGTAGTCGCCCTGACGCTTAGCGCGACAGAACGCGACCGGGGCGGGAAAGTTACGTGCATTCACCCCTTCTGGTGGTGCGACGGACAACCGTCCATCGCACCACCGGTTTCTCCGCTTACGTTCGTCCCGCTGCGAGTCGCCGGACCAACGGTGGCCGTCGCCAAGGGAGATCGGGGGTGCACTCATGCGGATCGGACTGCTCACGGACGGTGGCTACCCGTACGCCACCGGTGAGCCCGGACTCTGGTGCGAGCGCCTCGTACACGGACTCGGGCAGCACCAGTTCGACCTGTACGCCCTCGGCGGATCCGGCCCGCCTCGGCCGCTCCCCCCGAACGCCCGTGTCGCGCGCACCGCGGACCTGGGCGGTGCCGACGCCGGTCCGGCAGCCCGCAACCTCCTGGAGCGGACCGCCTTCGGCGACCACCGCGCCGCCCGCCGCGCCTACGGCCGACGCGAACGGCGCAGGTTCGTCGAGGCGTTCCACCAGCTGGCGGTGGGGGTGTGCGGGGAGGGCGAGGCCGAGGCCCGGGCCGGCGAGAACGCGGCCGGGGCCGAAGGCGCCTTCGCCGCCGGGCTCTACGCGCTCGCCGAACTCGCCCGCGAGCGGGGCGGGCTGCCCGGCGCGCTCCGCTCCGACGATGCCGTCCGCACCCTCGAATCCGCCTGCCGTGCGCCCGGTGCACGCCGGGGCGCGGCCGCCGCGGGACTCCCCGACCACCTCGCCTTCGTCGAGCACCTGGAGCGCGCCCTGCGCCCCCTCTCCCTCGACTGGTACGCGGAGGACGCACTCGGCGCGGCCGACCTGTGCCACGCCGCCGCCGGAGGCACCACCGCCCTGCCCGGCCTGCTGGCCAAACGCTTCTTCGGGACCCCGCTTCTCGTCACCGAGTACGGCGTACAGCTCCGCTCCCACTACCTCTCCGCCAAGGGCGCCGACCGCTCCGCGCCCCTGCGGACCCTGCTCGCCGCCCTCCACGGCCGGCTCGCCGCCGAGGCCTACGGGCAGGCCGCCCTCCTCACCCCCGGCAACGCCCACACCCGCCGCTGGCAGGAGAAGTGCGGCGCCGACCGGGCCCGGATCCGCACCGTCCACCCCGGCATGGCGGCCGACCGCTTCGCCGAGGTCGGCGAGGACGAGGAGAGCGGCGACCCCGCCACCCTGGTCTGGGTCGGCCGGGTCGAACCCGCCAAGGACCTCATCGCCCTGCTGCACGCCTTCGCCGAGATCCGGGCCCGGCAGCCGGACGCACGGCTGAGGATCGTCGCCGTGCCCGCACGGGACCCGGGCACCGGCGCGTACCTCGCGCACATCAAGGGGCTCGCCGCCCAGCTCTTTCCCGACGAGGCCGCCGGGGCGCACGCCGTCGGCGAGAACCCGGTCACCTTCGAGGAGCTCGGCGGCCCCGAGGCACCCACCCTGGAGGACACCTACGCCTCCGGCGCGGTCGTCGTCCTCTCCAGCGTCGTCGAGGGCTTCCCCGCGAGTCTCGTCGAGGCGATGTTCTGCGCGCGGGCCACCGTCTCGACCGACGTCGGCGCCGTCGTCGAGATCATCGGCGGCACCGGTCTCGTCGTCCCCCCGCGCAACCCCCGGGCGCTCGCCGACGCCTGCCTCGCCCTGCTCCGCGAACCCGAGCGCCGCCACCGCCTGGGCGCTGCCGCCCGCGCCCGCGCGCTCGAACTCTTCACCGTCGAACAGAACCTCGCCGCGTTCCGCGGCATCTACCTGGAACTCCTCTCCCACGCGCCGGTGCGCCACCGCCCCGGGGACGGCGTGCCCTTCGCCCACCCCGCCGAGGCGCACGTGCCGGGCAGCTGGGCGCACAAGGCCGTGGCCGCCGGGACAGGAGCCCCCGATGCCTGAAGGAGACACCCCCATGCGCGGCTCCGCCGCCCCGACGAGCCCCGGAGCCTGGGACGCCCGTTCCGAGGCCCTCCTCGGCGCCTCCGCGCTGACCCCCCGCACCGGCGACACCCTCGACCCGCGTACCCCCGAGGAGCCCGTCGACGCCCCGCCGTCCGGGATAGCCCCGGCCCCGGGGGAGGCCGCCGCGATGCCCCCGCAGCAGGGCGACACGACCTCCCCGCAGCCGACCCGCACGGCCGGCTCGACCGCTGCGTCCGGCGAGGCCCGCCCGTCCGGCGAGGACTTCACGTCCGGCGAGACTTCCACGGCCGACCAGGTCCGTACGAGCGCGCCGGCCGACCAGGTCCGTACGAGCGCGCCGGCCGACCCGGTCCGTACGGGTGCGTCGGCCGACCAAGTGCGTGTGGCTGCGTCGGCCGGCCCGGCCCCGACCGGTACAGCCCAGGCGTCCAACGCCACCCGCCCCCGGCGCGGCACCGCCGACCCCGTCAAGGTGCTCATGCACCGGCACCGGGACCTCTGCGCCAGGGCCGTCGACCCGCTGGAGATCGCCGCCGGGCTCGAAGCGCAGGGGTTCACCGACCGGACGGCCGCCCGCTTCCGGCACCGGGACGTGTTCTCGCTGGCCGAGGAGCTCTACGCGCGCGTGCCCCGCGGAAGCGAGACCACCGCGCCCCCGGTGCCCCCGCGGCGGGACACCGACGCCTGGCTGCTCGCCGTCCTCACCCCCGGCGCCGCCGCCGCGCTCACCGGCATCGGGCTCGCCGTCACCCATGGGCCCGTGCGTCTCGCCGTCGGCGCGACCGGGGCCCTGCTCCTCACCGCCGCGCTCCTGTTCGCCGTCCGGCGCGGCCCCTTCCGCGCCCCCGACGGCGGCAGCGTGCCCGCCGCCCGGCTCTGGACCGTCTGGCTCCTCGCGTACGCGGTCTGCGGCGACGGACTCCTCACCCAGGTACTCAGCGGCGGCCCCGACGGCCCCTGGGACCTGACCCCCGGACCGGTCCTGGGCCTCGCCCTCGCCGTCGCCCCCGCCGCCTGGTGCGCCCGGCTCTTCGCGAACCGGGCGCGCCGCCGGATCGCCGACAGCCGGGGACTCGCCGACTTCGCCGCCGGTACCCGCCCCCTGCTCCTCGGCACCGTGACCCTCCAACTCCTCGCCCTCACCGCACTGCTCGGGCTCACCGGGTTCAGCTCCGGGGCCCTGGCCCTCGGCGCGCTCCTGCTGCTCGCCCGGCTCCTCACCGTCCACGGCTTCCCCGAGACGGCCGCGGCCGCCCTCGCCGCCGCCAGTGCCGCCGAGGCGCTCGCCCTCGCGAGCGTCCTCGCCGCCCGAGTCCCCTTCCCCGGCTTCGACGCGCTCGCCGCCCCCGTGCGGGCCGTCGTCGGCGCCTGGGGCCCCGGGGCCGTACCCACCCTCGTCTGCGGCGCCGCCGCGCTCGGCCTGCTGGCCCACGCGACCGCCTCCCTTGCCCGGGCCTCGGCCCACGCCACCCCATGAGAACCCCGCCGAAACCCCACGGAGAACCCGGCCGACGAGCGCAACCAGCGCCCCGCCGGCCCTCCCGCACCACCCCTTTTCGCACCCGCGGAGCCGACGCCGCGGGCGCGCCCCGTCACCTCTCTCATCACCCCGCAAGGAGACCGAAGACCATGACCCCGCAACCCCAAGGAACGGCCGGTCGGCACGAAGGGGCCGCACGATGAGGGTTCTACTGCTCGGAGCCAACGGCTTCATCGGCCGCTTCGTCGCCGACCGGCTCCTCGCCGACCCGGCCGTCCACCTCACCGCGCTCGGCCGGGGCGACGACGCCGACGTCCGCTTCGACCTCGCCTCCGGCAGCCCGGGTGCGCTGACCCGCTTCCTCGACGCCGTCCACCCCGGGGTCGTCGTCAACTGCGCCGGCGCCACCCGCGGCGGCGCCCGCGACCTGACCCGGCACAACACCGTCGCCGTCGCCACGGTCTGCGAGGCCCTGCGCCGCAGCGGCTGCGGCGCCCGGCTCGTCCAGGTCGGCTGCGCCTCGGAGTACGGGCCGAGCCAGCCCGGCTCCTCGACCGCCGAGGACGCCGTACCCCGCCCCGGCGGCCCGTACGGGGTGTCGAAGCTGGCGGCGACCGAACTCGTCCTGGGCTCGGGGCTCGACGCCGTGGTGCTCCGGGTGTTCTCGCCCGTGGGACCCGGCACCCCGGCCGGATCGCCGCTCGGCCGGCTCGCCGAGGCGATGCGCCGGGCCATGCAGGCCGGGGACGGCGAGCTCAAGCTCAGCGGTCTCGGCGTGCAGCGGGACTTCGTCGACGTACGGGACGTGGCGCGGGCCGTGCACGCGGCCTCGCTCTCCGCCGCCCAGGGCGTCGTCAACATCGGCACCGGCCGCGCGGTCCGGCTCCGGGACGCCGCCGCCGTCCTCGCCAGGGTCGCCGGCTACTCCGGCAACCTGCACGAGCTGGACGCCCCGCACGGCATGCCGCAGCGCCCGATGATCGGCGCCCCCCGCACCGAGGGGACCATCGCCGACCAGTTGGCCGCCGCCCCCTACCCGTACCCCGACGGCTGCGGCCCCTGGCAGCAGGCCGACGTCCGGACCGCCCGCGACAGGCTCGGCTGGCGGCCCCGGATCAACCTGGAGGAGTCGCTCGCCGACATCTGGATGGAGGCGGCGTGTCGCATCTGACGGCGACCACGGGGGCGGTGAAGGAGGCCCTCGGGGTGGGCGTGCCCGGCTATGCCCACCCGCTGCTCGCCCCGGTCGAGTGGGGCGAGCTGACCCGCCCCGGGACCCCGCTGCACTGGGCGGTGCTCAATGTGGCGGAGGGGCCGGGCAGCCGCCCCGACCCGCACTGTCTGGAGGCGGCGGGGAGGCTCCGTAACGCCGGGATCAGGGTCCTCGGGCACCTGGACGCGGCGTATGGATCCCGGCCGTTCGGAGAGCTCGTCTCGGACGCCCACCGCTTCGTCGACTGGTACAAGGTCGACGGCTACTACCTGGACCGCTGCCCCTCGGACCGGGCGGACCTGGCCGGGGTGCGGCGGGTCACCGCGACCCTGGAGGCGGTGCTCGGTGGCGAGGCCCATCTCGTCCTCGGCCACGGCACCCATCCCCATCCGGGATACGCCGAGACCGCCGACCAGCTGGTGACCTTCTCGGGCGCCTGGGCGGACTACCGCTGGTCGCAGGTGGCCGAGTGGACGGCCGAGTACACGGAGGCGAAGTTCGTCCATCTCGTGCACGGTGTTCCACGCACCCACCTGGACGAGGCCCTGCGGATCGCCCGCTGGCAGGGGGCCGGGACGATCTTCTTCACCGACCGCGCGGGGGGTCCGGGACAAACCGCGCCATTCCACTCGCTGCCCGGCTACTGGGACGAAATCGTCTCGCGGATCGGACCGGGTGTCTCGGAATGAGGAGGAGCGTGGCAGTGTTACGGGGAGAACAACCGTACTGACATACCGACAACCGGAGTCCCCGTGTCGCTGCCACCCCTGGTCGAGCCGGCTGCCGAGCTCACCGTAGACGAGGTCCGCAGGTACTCCCGCCACCTGATCATCCCGGACGTCGGGATGGACGGGCAGAAGCGGCTGAAGAACGCCAAGGTGCTGTGCGTCGGCGCCGGCGGTCTCGGCTCGCCGGCGCTGATGTACCTGGCCGCCGCCGGCGTGGGCACGCTCGGCATCGTGGAGTTCGACGAGGTCGACGAGTCGAACCTCCAGCGCCAGATCATCCACAGCCAGGCCGACATCGGCCGCTCCAAGGCCGCGTCGGCGCGCGACAGCGTGCTCGGCATCAACCCGTACGTGAACGTGATCCTCCACGAAGAGCGGCTCGAGGCCGAGAACGTGATGGACATCTTCAGCCAGTACGACCTGATCGTCGACGGCACCGACAACTTCGCCACCCGTTACCTGGTGAACGACGCGGCCGTGCTGCTGAACAAGCCGTACGTCTGGGGCTCGATCTACCGGTTCGACGGCCAGGCGTCCGTCTTCTGGTCCGAGCACGGTCCCTGCTACCGCTGCCTCTACCCGGAGCCCCCGCCGCCGGGCATGGTCCCGTCCTGCGCCGAGGGCGGCGTCCTGGGCGTGCTCTGCGCGTCCATCGGCTCCATCCAGGTCACCGAGGCCATCAAGCTCCTGGCCGGCGTGGGCGACCCGCTGGTCGGCCGTCTGATGATCTACGACGCCCTGGAGATGCAGTACCGCCAGGTGAAGGTCCGCAAGGACCCGAACTGCGCGGTCTGCGGCGAGAACCCGACCGTCACCGAGCTCATCGACTACGAGGCCTTCTGCGGCGTCGTGTCCGAGGAGGCCCAGGAGGCGGCGCTCGGCTCCACGATCACTCCGAAGCAGCTCAAGGAGTGGATCGACGACGGCGAGAACATCGACATCATCGACGTCCGCGAGCCGAACGAGTACGAGATCGTCTCGATCCCGGGCGCGCGTCTGATCCCCAAGAACGAGTTCCTGATGGGCACCGCCCTCCAGGACCTCCCGCAGGACAAGCGGATCGTCCTGCACTGCAAGACGGGTGTCCGCAGTGCGGAGGTCCTCGCGGTGCTGAAGTCCGCGGGCTTCGCGGACGCGGTCCACGTCGGCGGCGGCGTGATCGGCTGGGTCCACCAGATCGAGCCCGAGAAGCCGGTCTACTAGTCGGCCGAACGGAGGGGCCCGGATCTCGACACGAGATCCGGGCCCCTTCCCATGCCCGCTACGGGTCACGCCCCGCTACGAGCCGCCCCGCTGGAGCAGGTCTTGCCGTAGGCGGGGACCTTGCCGTCCAGGAGGTACGCGTCGACCGTCGCCGTCACGCACGACGACGTGCCGTACGCGCCGTGTCCCTCGCCCTCGTTGGTGACGAGGACGCCGACACCCGTGCCGAGTTCCTTCGCCATCTTCTCCGCGCCCTCGTACGGGGTCGCCGGGTCGCCCGTCGTGCCGACGACGAGGACCGGGGCGGCGCCCGGGGCGCTCGCCTCCGGGGTCGCCCGCTCGCCCTTCACCGGCCAGTCGTTGCACCAGCCGGCCGTGTCCCAGGCGAGGAACGTGCCGAACACGGGGGAGAGCCGGCGGAACTCGGGGATCAGCGCCTTCGCCTCGGCGGCCGTCGCCCGCGCGCTGGAGTCGGCGCAGGAGATCGCCCGCTGGGAGTGTGTCTGCGTGGAGTAATGGCCGCTCGCGTCACGGTCGTTGTAGTAGTCGGCGAGTTCGAGCAGGGCGCCGCCGCGACCGCCTTCGGCGTCCTCCAGGGCCTCCGTGAGGAGGGGCCAGTTGGACTGCCCGTACAGCGTCACCGCGATGCCGGTGAGCGCCAGGCCCTCGGTGAGCCGCCGCTCGCCGACGGTCAGCGGCGCGCGGTCGAGCTTCCGCAGCAGGCGCGAGATCCGCTCGGTGCCGGCCTTCGGGTCCTGGCCGGTGCTCTTCAGGTAGTTGTCGAGGGCCCGCTGGAAGCCGATCGTCTGGTGGCGGGCGTGCCCGACGGTGTCGGCGGTCGGGTCGACGACGGCGTCGAGGACGAGCCGGCCCACCTTCTCGGGGAAGAGGTGGGCGTACGTGCCGCCGAGCTGCGTCCCGTACGAGATGCCGAAGTAGTGGAGCTTCTCGTCCCCGAGGACCTGCCGGATCAGATCCAGGTCACGGGCGGTCGCGGTGGTCGTGGTGTGCGGGAGGAGCGAGGCGGATCGCTCGGAGCAGCCGGCGGCGAAGTCGGCGTTGTCCTTGAGGTACGCGGTTTCCTCGGCGGCCGAGTCCGGGGTGAGGTCGACGGCCTCGGCGGCGGCCTGTTCGGCGTCGGTCCGGCAGACCACCCCCGCGCTGCGGCTGACGCCGCGCGGGTCGAAGCCGACCAGGTCGTAGCGCTCGTTCAGGTCCCCGTACTCCTCGGCCGCCTGCGGCAGGATGTCGACCCCCGAGGCGCCGGGGCCGCCGAAGTTGAAGAGCAGCGAGCCGATGCGGCCACGCTCGTCGGTGGCCGTCTTGCGGATCAGCGCGATCGGGAGGGTGGGGCCCTCCGGCTTCGCGTAGTCCACCGGCACCGTCACCGCCGCGCAGCGCCACTCCGGGCCGGGACGCTGCCCGCCCTCCGGGGCGGCGCAGCGCTTCCAGGCGAGGCGCTGGCCGGTGAGGGGCCCCGGGAGGGCGGGGAGCACGGGGGCGGTGGTGGACGGCTTGGCGTCGGTCGTCGTCGTGGGCTTGGCGCCGGTGGTCGTCGGCGCGGCGGAGGCGGCACCGGGAGCCCCGCCGTCCGTGCTCGTGCAGCCCGCGACCAGCACCCCCGTCACGGCCAGAACCGTCAGGCGTATGCGTATGGACATGCGTATGGACACGTGTTCCCCCAGGATCCCGGCAAGGCGGCCATCCTAGGTCGTGTGCGTCGCGGGCCAGACGGGACTTTCCGGACACGACCCGGGGGCCGCGCTACTTGCACACGGTGCCGGAGGCGGGGACCTTGCCGTCCAGGAGGTAGGCGTCGACCGCCTTCTTCACGCACGCGCTGCCGCTGTTGTAGGCGCCGTGGCCCTCGCCTTCGTACGTCAGCTCCACGCCGACGCCCTCGCCGAGCGCCTTCACCATCGAGCGGGCGCCCTCGTACGGAGTGGCCGGGTCGCCGGTGTTGCCGACGACCAGGATCGGCGCCGCATCAGGAGCGGAGACGTCCGGGTGCTCCCAGGTCCCGGCCACCGGCCACTGCGAGCAGCTGGAGAGCGCCCAGCCCATGAAGTCGCCGAAGACGGGGGAGGCCTCGCGGAACTGGCCGAGCCGCTCCTTCGCCTGGCCGAGGGTGTAGCGCTCCTTGAAGTCGACGCAGTTGATGGCGGCGTTGGCGGCCTGGATGTTGCTGTAGGAGCCGTTCGGGCCGCGTCCGTTCATCGAGTCGGAGAGGGTGAGGAGCAGCCCCCCGTCGCCTCCGTCGGCGTCGTCGAGACCCTGCTCCAGATAGGTCCAGTACTCCTTGGAGTAGAGGGCCTGCGCGATGCCGTTGGTGGCCTGCGTCTGGGTGAGCTTGCGTTCGCCGATGCCCGGGATCGGCTCCTTGTCGAGGGAGGTCAGGAGATCGATGACGAAGGTCTCGATCTCGGCGACCGTCGAGCCGGGCAGGGTGCACTCGTCGCCGCGGTCCACACAGTCCTGGGCGAAGTTGTCGAGGGCCAGCTGGAAGCCCTTCGCCTGGCCGAGCGCCCCGTCCTCGACGCCGGCGTCCGGGTCGACGACGGCGTCGAAGACGGCCCGGCCGACGTTCTTCGGGAAGAGATGGGCGTAGACGCCGCCGAGTTCGGTGCCGTACGAGATGCCGAAGTAGTGGAGCTTGTCGTCGCCGAGGACCTGGCGCATCAGGTCCATGTCCCGGGCGGCGTTCTCGGTGCCGACGTGCGGCAGGGCGGGGCCCGCGTCCTTGTCGCAGCCGGTCGCGTACTTCTTCTGCGCGTCGGAGAGCGTCAGCTCCTCGGCCTCGTCGTCGGGGGTGAAGTCGAGGGCGTAGTAGGCGTCGAGCTCCTTGTCGGTGAGGCATTCCACCGGGTCGCTGCGGCCCACCCCGCGCGGGTCGAACGAGACCAGGTCGAAGCGGCTGCGCAGGGTCTCGTAGTCCTTGGCGAAGCCGGGCAGCCCGGTGACGCCGGAGCCGCCGGGCCCGCCGAAGTTGAAGACCAGCGAACCGATCCGCCGGTCCTTGTCCCGGGCGCGGGCCCTGATCAGCGCGAGCTCGATGGTCTCGCCCTCCGGCACCGACCAGTCGAGCGGCGTCTGGAGGAAGGAGCACTCCCAGGCGGCGCCCCCGGGGAGCGGGGAGGGGGCGGTCCCGCCGCCCTCGGCGGCGGACGGTGCCGGGCACGGGGCCCAGGCCAGTTTCTGCGCCGCCAGCCCGGCGGCCGTACCGCTCGGCTTCGTCTGGTCCGCCGCGTTGTCGCTCCCGTCCGAGCAGCCGGCGGCGAGCAGCACGGTGGTGGCGGTGAGCAGAGCGGCGCGCTGGGCGGCGGAGATCGGCATAGGCCCATGGTGGGCCGCCGCTCGCGCCGCCGCGCGGGACGGAGGTCCATGCGGGTGGCGCGTAGGGGGCCCCGCCTGCTTCGACGACGGGGCCCCTGCTTCGACGAGGGGGTCGGCCCGTCTAGCGGTGGGGCCCCGGGCCCGTCTCGCGTCTCGTGTTTCGGGCCCCGGGCTACAGTGCTCCGCGTTTCGTCAGCCAGTTGAAGCAGATCCAGCCCGGGAGGACCGGGACCCACAGGGTCAGCAGGCGGTAGAGCAGCACCGCCGGGGTGGCGACCTCGATGGGCAGGCCGACCGCGACCAGACCGAGGGTGAGAGCGCCCTCGACCGCGCCGATACCGCCCGGGGTCGGGGCCGCCGAACCGAGCGCGTTGCCCGCGAGGAAGACGACGGCCACGCTCGCGTAGCTGATCGACTGGTGCCCGTGGCCGAAGGCGCGGATCGAGGCGTCCAGGCAGAGCACGAACGCGCCGGTGAGCAGCAGCATCCCGCCGATGCCGGTCACCAGCTTCATCGGCCGCTGGAGGACGTCCAGCATGCGCGGCACGACACCCGCGAAGAGCGAGCGCAGCCGGGTCGACACGAACTTGCGCATGAACGGGATCGCCGTCACGACGAGCACGAGCACCGCGACCGTGAGGAGACCGGCGATGACCGTCCTCGACGGGCTGAAGGACTGCGACCTCTCCGTCCCCGTCAGATAGCCGAAGGAGAGCAGGAGCAGGATGTGCGCCCCAAGACCGAACAGCTGGGAGGCCCCGACACTGGCCACCGCGAGCCCCGGCCGTACCCCCGAGCGCTGGAGGAAGCGGGTGTTCAGGGCGACACCGCCGACCGCCGCCGGGGCGACGATCTTCACGAACGAGCCGGCGACCTGCGCCACCACCGTCCGCCAGAACCCGACCCGCTCCGGCACGAAGCCGAGCAGGCTCATCGCCGCCGCCAGATAGCTGACCGCGGAGAACAGCACCGCGGCCGCCACCCACCGCCAGTCCGCCTGGCTGACCGTGGACAGCGGCGTACGGGCGATCTGCGACAGCAGGAAGTACGCGGCTACCGCGCCCGCGATCAGACTGATCAGGGTCCGCGGCTTGATCCGCTCCAGACGGACCGGTTCCACCGGGGCCTGCGGGCGGATCAGCAGCACCTGCTGCCGGATCTGGGCCAGCAGGTCCTCCTCGCGGGCCTCGTCGAGCGCGGTGTCGAGGGCCCGCTTCTCGGCCTTCCTGTCCGCCTTCTTCTCCGCCTTCGTCTCCGCCCTTACGGCCGGCACGTCCGCGGCGGCCTCCGCGGCCTGGGCCTTCGCCAGCTCCCGTTCGTGCTTGGCCGCCTCCGAGGCGGCGAGCACGGCCTCCCGCTCGCGTGCCGATCGTTCGCGGGCCAGCTTCCGCAGCGTCGCGCGCGTGGAGCGGCTCAGCGCGATCGGCTGGAGCAGCGGCAGACAGTCGGCGACGGCGTCCGGGCCGAGCACCTCGACGGCCGCGGCGACCGTCCGCTCGGCCCCGACCCGCAGGCCGAGGGTGGTGAGCAGCTGGGCGATGTCCATCCGCAGGATCAGATCGCCGGCCGCGATCTCGCCGCCCCGCAGATCGGTGAGGATCACCCTGCCGGAACGATCCACCAGAATCGCGTCGCCCGTGAGCCGGCGGTGCGCGATCCGGCGCGACTGCAGCGCCCGTACCTGGCGCCAGGCGCTGCGGACCAGCTCGTCGGTGATGTCGTCGTCGTCGAGCGAGTCGAGACTCCGGCCGCCGATGTGCTCGTACACGAGCATCACGGCGTCCGGTCCGAGCTCGGAGGTGGCGATCAGCTTCGGCGCGTTCGCCCCGGCGGCGATCGCCGCGTACGCGAGGAGCGCCTCCTGCTCCAGGGCCTGCCGCAGCGAGACGATCGACCGGCGGGTGGTGATCGTCCGCAGGGTGATCCGCCGCCACGCGCGGTAGAAGAAGCCGTGCGCCTGCTGCTCGCGGTCGACGACGGTGACGTCGAGCGGCGGCCCGTCCTCCAGGGTCACGATGTACCGGCGGCCCCGGTCGCCGCTGTCCGCCGAGTCGGGCACGCCCTCGGCGCGCAGCGCCGTCACCGGCCGGAAGCCGACCCGGCGCAGGCCGGCGAGGAGGGTCTGCCCGGTGGGCCGGACGTTGGGGGAGCCGACCGCGTACAGCGTGCCGTACGCCACGGTCCAGCCGATCAGGACGGTCAGGATGATCGACAGAGCGGTGGTGTAGCCGGCCACCAGCATGGTGAACGCGTCGAGCAGCAGCACCGCCCAGAGCGACACCCGCCAGCGCGGTCTTCGGGCCATCCCCACGGCCGTCATGTACGCGATCACCGGGGCGAGGTAGTTGTGTACGGGGTCGGTGAGCCCGCCGCCGGACTGCGGCTGGGTCAGCGCGTCCTGGATCGTGCCGGGCGCGGCCTGGGCGACCCAGAGGTCGGTGGCGAGGGTGACGCCGTGCGCGAGCACGGCGGCGAGGACGCCGTCCGCGATGCGCAGCCCGTCACGTTTGATCAGGCGTTCGATGGCGAAGGCGACGGGGACGAGCAGGACGGCGATGGAGGAGACGAGACCGGCGATCTTGACGAAGACATCGGGTGCGCCGACGGCGCCCTTGTTGATGTCCTCCTCGAGACCCGAGGTCGTCGCGTGGGCGAACGCGGCGACGGCGATGACGAGCCCGATGGCGAGCAGACCGGAGAGCAGCCGCATCAGGTCGGAGGGCCGGTGGACCCGGGCGGCGAGCAGCGGCTCGTCGCCGGAGACCCGCTCGGGCAGGTCGGGCCGCGCCTCCTCCGGAGGCTGAGAGTCCTGCCCCATCACCATGTCCGTCTCTGCATGCGCGTCGTGTCGTTCTCGTACTTGCTCGTGATGTCGTTCTTGCTCTTGCTCGTGTATTTGTCGCTCTTGATCTCGTATCACCAGTCACCGCCCGCACGATGGTGGCATGAAGAGCCGCCGCGCGGAGGCATCAGGGCCATGTCGGTGGGGTGAGGGAGGATGGGGCGGATGAGTATGGAGGTGCCCGTGGGGGAGACCGGAGAACTGCCCGAGTACGCGGAGCGGGTGCTCGACGTCGCCGACGGGATCCCGCCCGGCCGGGTCATGACCTACGGCGACGTCGCCGAATGGCTGGGCGAGGGCGGGCCGCGCCAGGTCGGCCGCGTCATGGCCCTGTACGGCGGGACGGCGCCCTGGTGGCGGGTGGTCCGCTCGGACGGCACGCTGCTCCCCGGACACGAGCTGAGGGCCCTCGGCCACTACCGCGAGGAGGGCACCCCGCTGCGCGAGCGGGGCCCGGCGGCCGAAGGACACGTACCGAAGATCGACATGCGGCGGGCGCGCTGGGACGGAACTCACACCTGAGGGTGCCGCCCGAGGACACACCTGCCGGCCGGGGCACGAGAGGCGGCGGGCGGGGCGCACCCGGGACGGAACGGGGTACGGAGTACGGCTCGGCGGCGGTCCGTTTCGCGTAACGTCGACGTTCGCGTCTCCCGAGGCGACGGCGGGCCGACGAGCCCGGCGGCCCGCCACGGCGGACGGCCGCCTCACCCGCACCACCACTCCCACCAGGACCGGCGACCCACGTGAGTACCTCCTCGACCACCCGGCGTACGCCGCCGCACCAGGGACAGCCGTACCCGGGTTCAGGACGGCAGCGGACCCCGGGCGCGTACCGACTGGTGCGTACCACGCCGGCCCCGATGGATCCCCCTCAGCTGGACGCAACCCAACGGGAAGTGGTTGACCACAGCGGCGGACCTCTTCTCGTCCTCGCCGGACCCGGCACCGGCAAGACGACGACCCTGGTCGAGGCCGTCGCCGCCCGCATGGAGAAGGGCGCCGACCCCGAACGGCTCCTCGTCCTCACCTTCAGCCGCAAGGCCGCCGTCGAACTCCGCGACCGCATGGCCGCCCGGCTCGGCGGCCGCCGCCCGCCGCAGGCCACCACCTTCCACTCGTACTGCTACGCCCTGATCCGCGCCCACCAGGACGCCGAACTCTTCGCCGAACCGCTGCGGCTGCTCTCCGGACCCGAGCAGGACCTCGCCGTACGCGAGCTGCTCGCCGGCCACATCGACCTGGAGAAGGCGGGTCTCGGGAGCATCCGCTGGCCCGACGAACTGCGCGCCTGCCTCACCACCCGCGGCTTCGCCGACGAGGTACGTGCCGTCCTCGCGCGCTCCCGCGAACTGGGCCTCGGACCCGATGCGCTCGCCCACTTCGCGGAGCGGGTCGGCCGGCCCGACTGGAAGGCGGCGGCCGGTTTCCTCGCCGAGTACCTCGACGTCCTCGACCTCCAGGGCGTCCTCGACTACACGGAACTCGTCCACCGGGCCGTACTCCTCGCCGAGGACATCAGCCTGCCCGCGTACGACGCGATCTACGTCGACGAGTACCAGGACACCGACCCGGCACAGGTTCGGCTGCTCCACGCGCTCGCGGGCGGTTCGACAGGGGCCGCCCGAAGGGCGTCCGTGAGGGGCGGTGGTCGGGCGACGGGCGGGAGCACGGTCGTCGCCTTCGGCGACCCCGACCAGTCCATCTACGCCTTCCGGGGCGCCGACGTGAACGGCATCCTCGACTTCCCCGACTCCTTCGGCGGCGCCGACGTCCGGGTCCTGCGCACCGCCCGCCGCTCGGGCGCCGAGCTGCTCGGCGCGACCCGGCTGCTCGCCCAGCGGATGCCGATGCCCCGGCTCCCCGCCGACAAGGTCCGCGCCCACCGGGACCTCACGGCGGTGCGGGACGGAGGCCGGGCGGAGGCGTACACCTACCCGACGGCCTCGGCGGAGGCCGAGAACATCGCCGACCTGCTGCGCCGCGCCCACCTGGAGGACGGCGTCCCCTGGCAGGACATGGCGGTCCTCACCCGAGCCGCGGCCAACCTCCCGTCCCTCCGCCGCGCCCTCACCTCGGCGGGAGTCCCGGTGGAAACGGACGCGGCGGACACACCGTTGCGCCACGAACCGGCGGTGGCGCCCCTGCTGCTGGCGCTGAGGGCGGTGGCACAGGTTGTGGGCATGCGTTCCCCAGGGGCGATGGGGGTCGCCCCGGACGGAGTCCGGGGGAGGGCGGGCACGACCGACGACGGCGCCGCAGAGTCGGCGCACCCCGCGGACGCCGAGCCCGCCGAGCCCGCCGAGCCCGAGTCAGTCGCGCCTGCCGAGCCCGCGGCGCAGCCCGACGCCACCGTCGGCCGGCTCCCCGTCGAGACCGCCCTGGAATTGCTCGCCTCACCCCTCGCCGGTGTCGACCCCGCGGACCTGCGCCGCCTCGGCCGCGCCCTCCGCGACGAGGAGCGGGCCGCGGGCAACAAGGTCCCGCCCCCCTCCGACGTCCTGCTCGCCCGCGCCCTCGCCGAGCCCGAACGGCTCGTCGCGCACGACCCCTCCTACGCGCGCGGGGCCCACCGCCTCGGCGACCTCCTCCGCCGCACCCGGGTGCTGCTCGCCGACGGCGGCACCGCCGAGGAGGCCCTCTGGGTGCTCTGGAACGGCACCCCCTGGCCCGGCCGTCTGGAGCGCGCCGCACTCCGCGGCGGGCCCGCCGGGCGCAACGCCGACCGTGACCTCGACGCCGTCTGCGCCCTCTTCGAGACCGCCGCCCGTGCCGAGGAGCGCGTCGGCGGCCGCGGTGTCCTCAACTTCCTCGAAGAGCTCGACGCCCAGGACATCGCCGCCGACACCCTCACCCGCCGCCACACCCGCCCCGACGCGGTCCGCCTCATGACCGCCCACCGTTCCAAGGGTCTGGAGTGGAGCCTCGTCGTCGTCGCCGGTGTCCAGGAGGGCCTCTGGCCCGACCTGCGCCGCCGCGGCTCCCTCCTGGAGGCCGACCGCATCGGCCGTGACGGCCTGGCCGAGCCCCTCACCCCCGGCGCGCTCCTCGCCGAGGAACGCCGCCTCTTCTACGTGGCCGCCACGCGCGCGCGTGACCGGCTCGTCGTCACCGCCGTGAAGGCCGCGGCGGAGGACGGCGACCAGCCCTCCCGGTTCCTCACCGAGCTCGGCGCCGAGCCGAAGGACGTCCCCGGCCGTCCCCGCCGCCCCCTCGCCGTCTCGGCCCTGGTCGCCGAACTGCGCGCCACCACCGTCGACCCGGACGCCTCGCCCACGCTCCGCGACGCGGCCGCCCACCGGCTGGCCGAGCTCGCCGCGCTGACCGACGAGGACGGCCAGCCGCTGGTCCCGGCCGCGCACCCGGACCGCTGGTGGGGCCTGTTCGAGCCGACCCAGGGCCCGGAGCCGCTGCGCGAGCACGACCGGCCCGTCGCCCTCTCGCCGAGCTCCCTGGACAACCTGGTCAGCACCTGTTCCCTCCAGTGGTTCCTGGGCCGCGAGGTCAAGGCCGCGGCCCCGGCCACCGCCGCCCAGGGCTTCGGCAACGTCGTCCACGTCCTCGCCGACGAGGTCGCCTCCGGCCGTACCCCCGCCGACCTCGACGTCCTCATGGCCCGCCTGGACTCCGTGTGGGACGCCCTCGCCTTCGACGCCCCCTGGAAGTCGGCCCAGGAGAAGCAGAACGCGCGCGTGGCGCTCGAACGCTTCCTGAGCTGGCACGTCATGGACCGGGGCGGCCGCACCCCGGCCGCCTCGGAGCACGGCTTCGACGTGACCCTGGAGGCGGGCGCGTACGAGGTCCGCATCCGCGGCTCCATGGACCGCGTCGAGACCGACGAGCACGGCCGCGCGTACGTCGTCGACTTCAAGACCGGCAAGTCCGCCCCCACCCGCGACGAGGTCGCCCACCACCCGCAGCTCGCCGTCTACCAGCTCGCGGTCCGCGAGGGCGCCCTCGACGAGGTCTTCGACGGGCGGCGACCTGAGCCGGGCGGCGCCGAACTCGTACAGCTTCGGCAGAGCGCCCCGCAGAAGGAGGGCGGCGACGCCCTCCCCAAGGTGCAGGCGCAGGAGCCGCTCGCCGGGGAGTGGGTCGGCGAGCTGCTCGCGAACGCCGCCGGCCGCGTCCTCGACGAGCGCTTCACCCCCACCACCGGCCAGCACTGCACGACCTGCTCGTTCCGGGCCTCGTGCAGCGCGCAGCCCGAGGGCCGCCAGGTCGTCGACTGACGGGACGGCCCCGGGCACGGGGGAGCGGGCGCGCAGGGAAGAGAGGCGCGCAGGGGAGCGGGGCGCGAAGTAGCGGGCACGCGTGCGCGGGGTGACCCTGGTGGACAGGGGGCGGGGAAACCGCGAGGAGGCTCGCATGGCGTCCCACCGAAAGCTCCGCGCCGCGGCCGTCGTCTGCGTCGTCGCCGTCGCCGCGGGTCCCGCGCCCGTGGCGGCCTGGGCGGCGACGACCGGTGTCCCGGCCGGCGCCCCCGCGGTCGCGGCGCCGTCGCCCGATCCGTTCGACGGCCTCACCGCCGACGAGATCGGCGATCGGGCCGTCGCGGCGACGCAGTCGGCGACCTCGCTCCGGATGACCGGCCGGGTCGTCACGGAGGGGCAGCCCCTCGACATCGACTTCGCGGTCAACGACCGCGACGAGTGCACCGGCGTGATGAAGATCAAGGGCGGCACCGCCGAACTGCGCAAGATCGACCAGGTCACGTACATGAAGGGCGACGAGGCCTTCTGGCGCGTCTCCATGGCCTCCCAGGGGATGCCCGAGGCGCAGATCGACGCCACGGTCGAGCTGGTCAAGGGCCGCTGGCTGAAGATCGCCCCGGGGCAGGCCGGCAGCGCCGACCTGGGCGGCGTCTGCGACCTGAAGTCACTCCTCGCCGACCTCGACAAGGACAAGGCGGAGCGCCGCGGGCTGACCAGGGGTCCCGACGCCGAGGTCGACGGCACCCCCGTCGCGACCCTGGTGAAGAAGAAGGCCGGCGGCGAGACCACCACGGTGTCCGTCTCCCAGGAGGGCAAGCCGTACATCCTGAAGATGGTCAAGACCGGCGGCGCGGAACCCGGCTCCATGGTGCTCTCCGACTACGACAAGCCCGTCCGCGTGGTCGTCCCGCCCGCCGACGAGACGGTGGACCTGTCGAAGCTGGACGGGGGCACGCCCGCGTGACGAGGATCCCTCACGAGATCCGGGCCGGGCCGGACCGGACTGTCGGTCGTCCGCGTTAGCCTCTTTGAGGTGACCGCACACATCACCGACCCCGAGCAGCTCAAGGAGCTCCTCGGCATCCCGTTCACCCCGGAGCAGACGGCCTGCATCACCGCGCCGCTCGCCCCGCAGGTCGTCGTGGCCGGAGCCGGCTCCGGCAAGACGACGGTGATGGCCGCCCGGGTGGTCTGGCTGGTCGGCACGGGCCAGGTCGCCCCCGAGCAGGTCCTCGGTCTCACCTTCACCAACAAGGCCGCCGGTGAGCTCGCCGAGCGCGTCCGCACCGCCCTCGTCCGCGCCGGGGTCACCGACCCCGACGTCATCGATCCGGACAACCCGCCGGGCGAGCCCCGGATCTCCACGTACCACGCGTTCGCCGGGCAGCTCCTGACCGACCACGGCCTCCGCATCGGCCTCGAACCCACCTCCCGGCTCCTCGCCGACGCCACCCGTTACCAGCTCGCCGCGCGCGTCCTGCGCGAGGCGCCCGGCCCGTACCCGGCGCTCACCCGGTCCTTCCCGACCCTCGTCACGGATCTGCTCGCCCTCGACGCCGAGCTCGCCGAACACCTCGTACGACCCGAAACGCTCCACGCGTACGACTCCGCGCTGCTCACCGCCCTCGCCGAGGCCAGGCTCAGCAACGCCGAGCTGCGCAAGATCCCCGAGGCCGCCACCGCCCGCCGTGAACTTCTCGACCTCGTCGTCCGCTACCGGGCCGCCAAGCGCTCCCGCGACCTCCTCGACTTCGGCGACCAGATCGCCCGCTCCGCCGAGCTGGCCACCACCCGGCCCGAGGTCGGCGAGATCCTCCGCGAGGAGTTCCGGGTCGTGCTCCTCGACGAGTACCAGGACACGTCCGTCGCCCAGCGGCTGCTGCTCTCCGGCCTCTTCGGCCAGGGCACGGGAGGACAGGCCACCGGACACGCGGTGACCGCCGTCGGCGACCCCTGCCAGGCCATCTACGGCTGGCGCGGCGCCTCCGTCGCCAACCTCGACGACTTTCCCCAGCACTTCCCGCACCGGGACGGCAGCCCCGCCGACCGCTACTCCCTCTCCGAGAACCGGCGCAGCGGCGGCCGCCTCCTCGACCTCGCCAACGGACTCGCCGCCCCCCTGCGCGCCATGCACGCGGGCGTGGAGGCGCTGCGCCCCGCACCCGGCGCCGAGGCCGACGGCAGCGTCCGCATCGCCCTCCTCCCCACCCACGCCGAGGAGATCGACTGGCTCGCCGACTCCCTCGCCCACCTCGTCCGCACCGGCCGCGAGCCCGGCGAGATCGCCGTCCTGTGCCGGACGGCCACCGACTTCCCCGCCATCCACGCGGCCCTCGTCGCCCGTGACGTCCCCGTCGAGGTCGTCGGCCTCTCCGGTCTCCTCCACCTGCCCGAGATCGCCGACCTGGTCGCCGTCTGCGAGGTCCTCCAGGACCCCGGGGCCAATGCCGCGCTGGTCCGCCTCCTCACCGGCCCCCGCTGGCGCATCGGCCCCCGCGACCTCGCGCTCCTCGGGCGGCGGGCCCGCCACCTCGTCCACCGGGGCGGCGAGGAACCGGACCCCGAGCAGCGGCTCGCCGCCGCCGTGGAGGGCGTCGACCCGGCCGAGGTCGTCTCCCTCGCCGACGCGCTCGACACCTTCCTCGACTCCGGCGGCGCGGCCGACGACGGCCTCGCCTTCTCCGCCGACGCCCGGGTCCGCTTCGCGCGCCTCGCCGCCGAGCTGCGCGCCCTGCGCAGCTCGCTCGCCGACCCCCTCATGGACGTCCTGCACCGGGTGCTCTCCGCGACCGGCCTCGAAGTCGAGCTGTCCGCCTCCCCGCACGCGCTCGCCGCCCGCCGCCGCGAGACCCTCGGCCACTTCCTCGACATCGCCGCCGGCTTCGCCTCCCTCGACGGCGAGGCGAGCCTGCTCGCGTTCCTCGGCTTCCTTCGCACGGCCGTCCAGTTCGAGAAGGGCCTCGACAACGCCCTGCCGGGCGGCGAGAACACCGTCAAGGTCCTCACCGCCCACAAGTCCAAGGGCCTGGAGTGGGACGTCGTCGCCGTCCCCGGCCTGGTCACCGGCCAGTTCCCCAGCGCCCGCGCCCGCGAGTCGTGGACCTCACAGCCGCAGGTGCTCCCGCACGCCCTGCGCGGCGACGCGGCCACGCTGCCGACCGTCGACACCTGGAACGCCAAGGCCCTCACGGCCTTCAAGAACGAGATGCGGGACCACCAGCACACCGAGGAACTCCGCCTCGGCTACGTCACCTTCACCCGCCCCCGCTCCCTGCTGCTCGGCTCGGCCCACTGGTGGGGCCCGTCCCAGAAGAAGCCCCGAGGCCCCTCGGACTTCCTCCAGGCCCTGTACGCCCACTGCGAGGCGGGCCACGGAGACATCGAGACGTGGTCGGAAGAACCCGAACAGGACGCGAAGAACCCGACACTGACGGACCAGGAGAAGGGCCAGGCCTGGCCCCTGCCGCTGGACGCGGATGCCCTGACCCTCCGGAGGAGGGCGGCCGAGCTTGTCCGTACCCGGTTGTGGGCAATCGTTCCGCAGGGCGGAACCGGTGGACACAACCCCACGCGCACGGCGCCCGACCCCCAGGACCCGCACCCTGAGGACCCGTGGCCCGAAGAGGAGGAACCCGTCTGGGACGAAGAGGCCCTCCCGGAGGACACCCACGCGGACGCGGTCCCGGCACCCCGCCAGGAGCCCGAGGCCCCGCCCGCGGAGCCGTACCCCGGCCTCACCCCCGAAGACGCGCGAGCCATCGCCTCCTGGGACCGCGACCTCACCTCCCTCACCACCGAACTCCGCCGCGCCCGCGCGACCACCCGTGACGTCGTGCTCCCCGCGTACCTCTCCGCCTCCCAGGTCCTCCGCCTCGCGGCCGACCCCGACGGTTTCGCCCAGGAGCTGGCCCGGCCGATGCCGAAGGCGCCGCAGCGGGCGGCCCGCCGGGGCACCCGGTTCCACGCGTGGGTGGAGTCCCGTTTCGAGGAGCTGCCGCTGCCGTTCCTCGGCCCGGAGGACCTGCCCGGCGGGGAGGACTTCGCGGGCGAGCCCGAGATCCTCGACGAGCGGGACCTCGACGAGCTGAAGGAGGCCTTCGCCCGTACCGAGTACGCCCACCGCACCCCGTACCGCGTCGAGGTCCCCGTGCACCTCTCGCTCGGGGGCCGGGTCGTCCGGGGCCGGATCGACGCCGTCTACCGGGACCCGGAGTCCGGCGCGTACGAGATCGTCGACTGGAAGACCAGCCGGCTGCGCACCGCCGATCCGCTCCAGCTCGCGATCTACCGGCTCGCCTGGGCCGAGCAGCACGGCCTCGCGCCGGAGGACGTGACCGCCGCCTTCGTCTACGTGCGGACGGGCGAGGTCGCCCGCCCCGCCCGCCTGCCCGGCCGTGCCGAGCTGGAAGCGCTCCTGCTGGGAGAGACGGCGCCGGACACCGATGGGGCCCTCCTGCCGGGAGGGACACCCCCGGGCGCCGGATAGGCTCGGGGCATGAGCGAGACCCCGGACAGCGCCGTCCACGCCGTACGTACGTACATCGAACAGCACCGTGCCGCCTTCCTCGGCGACCTCGCCGAGTGGCTGCGCATCCCGTCCGTCTCGGCGCAGCCGGACCGGGCCGGGGACGTACGGCGCAGCGCCGACTGGCTCGCCGCCAAGCTCGCCGGGACCGGCTTCACCACGGTCGAGGTCTGGGAGACCGACGGCGCCCCCGCCGTCTTCGCCGAGTGGCCCTCCGGGGACCCGGACGCCCCGACGGTCCTCGTCTACGGCCACCACGACGTGCAGCCCGCCGCCCGCGAGGACGGCTGGCACACGGACCCCTTCGAGCCGACCGTCGTCGACGGACGGATGTACGCGCGCGGGGCGGCCGACGACAAGGGGCAGGTGTTCTTCCACACCCTCGGTGTCCGCGCCCACCTCGCCGCCACCGGCCGCACGGCGCCGGCGGTCAACCTCAAGCTGATCGTCGAGGGCGAGGAGGAGTCCGGGTCCCCGCACTTCCGCGCCCTCGTCGAGACCCACGCCGAGCGGCTCGCCGCCGACGCCGTGATCGTCTCCGACACCGGCATGTGGTCCGAGACCACGCCCACCGTGTGCACCGGCATGCGGGGCGTCGCCGACTGCGAGATCGAGCTGTACGGCCCCGACCAGGACATCCACTCCGGTTCCTTCGGCGGCGCCGTGCCGAACCCGGCCACCGTCGCCGGCCGGATCGTCGCCGCCCTCCACGACGAGCACGAGCGCGTGGCGATCCCCGGCTTCTACGAAGGGGTGACGGAGCTCACCGACGCCGAGCGCGCCCTCGTCGCCGAGCTGCCCTTCGACGAGGCCGCCTGGCTGCGTACGGCGAAGTCGCACGGCACGCTCGGCGAGGCCGGCTTCTCGACCCTGGAGCGGGTCTGGGCCCGCCCCACCGCCGAGGTCAACGGCATCGGCGGCGGCTACCAGGGCCCCGGCGGCAAGACGATCGTCCCTGCCTCAGCCCAGCTCAAACTGTCGTTCCGGCTCGTCGCCGGCCAGGACCCGGCCAAGATCGAGCTCGCGGTACGGGACTGGCTCGCCGGTCTCGTCCCGGCCGGCATCCGGTACGGGATCGTCTTCGGCGCCCCGACCCGTCCCTGCCTCACGCCCCTCGACCACCCCGCCCTCAAGGCGGTCGCCGGGGCCATGAGCCGTGCCTTCGACGGCGCCAAGGTCCGCTACACGCGCGAGGGCGGCTCGGGACCGGCCGCCGACCTCCAGGACGTCCTGGAGGCGCCCGTGCTGTTCCTCGGCATCTCCGTCCCGTCCGACGGCTGGCACGCCCCCAACGAGAAGATCGAGCTCGATCTCCTCATGAAGGGCGTCGAGACCACGGCTCACCTGTGGGGCGACCTGCCCGCCGCCCTAGCCGCAGCCGCGCGCTGAACCCACACACCGATCCGGGGGAGTTGGAAGCACCTGTGACCACCTTGAAGAACGCGTCAGCGGACCGCCCGATCTCGCTCACCGCTCCGAGCGGCATCGACCGCGCCGCGCACCACCGCCTCGACGAGGCGTGGCTGGCGGCGGCCTGGAGCCACCCCACCACGCGGGTCTTCGTGGTCTCCGGGGGCCAGGTGCTGATCGACGACACGGCGGACGGCACCACCGAGCTCGTCATGACCCCGGCGTTCGAGGCCCCGGTCACCGAGACGCACCGCTACTTCCTGGGCACGGACGCCGACGGGGTCTCCTACTTCGCGCTCCAGAAGGACTCCCTGCCCGGCCGCATGGACCAGTCCGCCCGCCCCGCCGGGCTCCGCGAGGCCGGACTGCTGCTGTCGGACCGGGACGCGGGCCTCATGGTGCACGCCGTGGCCCTGGAGAACTGGCAGCGCCTCCACCGCTTCTGCTCGCGCTGCGGCGAGCGCACCGTCATCGCCGCCGCCGGGCACATCCGCCGCTGCCAGGCCTGTGGCGCCGAGCACTACCCGCGGACCGACCCCGCGGTGATCATGCTGGTCACCGACGAGGAGGACCGGGCGCTCCTCGGCCGCCAGGTCCACTGGCCCGAGGGTCGCTTCTCGACCCTCGCCGGTTTCGTCGAGCCCGGCGAATCCATCGAGCAGTCGGTCGTCCGCGAGGTCTTCGAGGAGGCCGGGGTCACGGTCGGCGAGGTCGAGTACATCGCCAGCCAGCCCTGGCCCTTCCCGTCCAGCCTGATGCTGGGCTTCTTCGCCCGCGCGACCTCCTCGGAGATCACCGTGGACGGCGAGGAGATCCACGAGGCCCGCTGGTTCTCCCGCGAGGACCTGGCCGCCGCCTTCGAGTCGGGCGAGGTGATCCCCCCGTACGGCATCTCGATCGCCTCCCGCCTGATCGAGCGCTGGTACGGCAAGCCGCTGCCGAAGCCGGGCGACGTGATCTGAGACGTACGACACGTCACACACGTATGCGAAGAACCCCCGGCCGGTCCGTACCGGTCGGGGGTTCTTCGTGCGCCGGGGGCGCGCGCCTCAGACGCCGAGGGCCTGCTTCACCTGGGCGAGGCTCGGGTTCGTCAGGGTCGAGCCGTCCGGGAAGAGGACGGTCGGAACGGTCTGGTTGCCGCCGTTGGCCTTCTCGACGAACGCCGCCGAATCGGGGTCCTGTTCGATGTTGATCTCGGTGTACGCGATGCCCTCGCGCTCCATCTGGCTCTTCAGCCGACGGCAGTAGCCGCACCACGTGGTGCTGTACATCGTCACAGTGCCCTGCATGGCGAGGCGCTCCTCTTGGTTTCGCTGACGGGTGCCGAGAAGGAGAACGTACGCCCTGGTCCGCCCATTCCCGGAATTCGTATGACCGCGGACGCCCCCTGTGGACAAGTCTCCGCGGCAAGCTCGGCGGACCTGGCAGCATTGGGGGGTGACAGCAGCAACGCACTCCACTCTCTTCCCGCAGGTCCCGGAGACGGCCGACGCGGTGCTCGACGGGCTCGACCCCGAGCAGCGCGAGGTCGCCCTGGCCCTGACCGGCCCGGTGTGCGTGCTGGCGGGCGCCGGCACGGGCAAGACGCGGGCGATCACCCACCGCATCGCGTACGGGGTGCGGTCGGGCAGACTCCAGCCCGCCAGTGTGCTGGCCGTCACCTTCACCAACCGCGCCGCGGGCGAGATGCGCGGCCGGCTCCGGCAGCTCGGCGCGGGCGGCGTCCAGGCGCGTACGTTCCACTCCGCGGCCCTCCGGCAGCTCCAGTTCTTCTGGCCGAAAGCCGTCGGTGGTGATCTGCCCCGGCTCCTGGAGCGGAAGATCCAGCTGGTCGCCGACGCCGCGGCCCGCTGCCGGATCCGGCTCGACCGGAACGAGCTCAGGGACGTCACCGGCGAGATCGAGTGGGCCAAGGTCACCCAGACCGTCCCCGCCGACTACCCGGCCGTCGTCGCCAAGGCCCACCGGGACGCCCCGCGCGACCCGGCGGAAATCGGCCAGATCTACGCCATGTACGAGCAGCTGAAGCGCGACCGCTCGGTGATCGACTTCGAGGACGTGCTGCTGCTCACCGTCGGCATCCTCCAGGACCGGCACGACATCGCCGACCAGATCCGCAGCCAGTACCAGCACTTCGTGGTGGACGAGTACCAGGACGTCTCCCCGCTCCAGCAGCGGCTGCTCGACCTGTGGCTCGGCGACCGCGACAACCTGTGCGTGGTCGGCGACGCGAGCCAGACCATCTACTCCTTCACCGGCGCCACGCCCGACCACCTGCTGAACTTCCGCACCCGTCACCCCGGGGCCACGGTGGTCAAACTCGTCCGCGACTACCGTTCCACCCCGCAGGTCGTCCACCTCGCCAACGGGCTGCTCAGCCAGGCCCGCGGCCGGGCCGCCGAGCACCGCCTGGAGCTGATCTCCCAGCGCGACCCCGGCCCCGATCCCGTCTACACGGAGTACGCGGACGAGCCGACCGAGGCCGAGGGCACCGCCCGCCGCATCCGGGACCTCATCGCCGCCGGCGTCCCGGCCGGCGAGATCGCCGTCCTCTACCGGATCAACGCCCAGTCCGAGGTGTACGAGCAGGCCCTCGCCGACGCCGGAGTGCCCTACCAGCTCCGCGGCGCCGAGCGCTTCTTCGAGCGCCAGGAGGTACGGGAGGCGGGCATCGCCCTGCGCGGCGCGGCCCGCGCCGGGGGCAACGACTCCCTCCTCGACGACGCCGAGGACCTGCCCGCGCAGGTCAGGGCCGTCCTCTCCACCAAGGGCTGGACCAGCAAGCCGCCCGCCGGCTCGGGCGCCGTCCGCGACCGCTGGGAGTCCCTCGCCGCCCTCGTCCGGCTCGCCGAGGACTTCGCCCGCGCCAGGTCCGGAGCCACCCTCTCCGACCTGGTCGCCGAAATCGACGAGCGGGCCGCCGCGCAGCACGCGCCGACCGTGCAGGGCGTCACCCTCGCCTCACTGCACTCCGCCAAGGGCCTCGAATGGGACGCCGTGTTCCTGGTCGGCCTCACCGAGGGCATGATGCCCATCACCTACGCCAAGACCGACGAGCAGGTCGAGGAGGAGCGGCGCCTGCTGTACGTCGGTGTCACCCGCGCCCGGCTCCACCTCACGCTCTCCTGGGCGCTCTCCCGCTCCCCGGGCGGGCGGGCCTCCCGGCGCCCCAGCCGCTTCCTCAAGGGCCTGCGGCCCGGCTCCGGGTCCCTCGGCACCGTCGCCTCGGGCGGCTCCGGCTCCTTCGAGCGGGGCGCCGCCGCCGGCCGCCGCAAGCCGCGCGGCCCCGTCCTCTGCCGGGTCTGCGGGGCGACCCTCACCGAGGCGGGCGCGATGAAGCTCATGCGCTGCGAGGACTGTCCCTCGGACATGGACGAGGGCCTGTACGAGCGGCTCCGCGACTGGCGATCGGAACAGGCCAGGGAGCTCGGCCAGCCGGCGTATTGCGTCTTCACCGACAAGACGCTGATGGCCATCGCCGAGCGGGTCCCCGCCACCGGCGGAGAGCTCTCCTCGATCTCCGGCGTCGGCGCCCGCAAGCTGGACCGCTTCGGCGACGACGTCCTGGCCATCTGCGCAGGTGGGGAGGGAGGGGCGGGCGTCGACGAGAGCTGAGGAAAACTCGTCGGAAAAATAGTTTGCGCCTGCCCCGTCAGGCCCCATAGGTTCTTAACCACGGAAACAGCGGCTTCTGAGAAGCCCTGTCTCTGTGCTGTACTTGTCCAAATAAACATGAGGGTCCGGCTCGCACCCGAGCCCTCCGAGACGCCGAGAGGAGGCGATTCCACGTGATCAGCAACATCATTCAGACCAGCACCGCCGGCTCTGTCAGCAGTGCCCGCTTCGCCAGCACCGTCAAAATGACCGATCGCTCCGTCGCCTCCGTCTGCTCGCTCGGCCTCTCCGCCTCGGCGTTCATTGGCACCGGTCTGTCCGTCTCCGGCCTTGCCGGTCTCGGCATGCGGCCTGCCGTGGAGCTGCGCAATGAGCGACCGACCAAGGCACTGGAAGCAGGAGCAGCAGGCAAGGCCAAGGCCTATGACTTTGCGGCGACCGGTGCCGGCACCCAGCAGCAGACGACGCACGAGCACAAGATGTGGGCCTTCCGTGGGCTCGAACCCTGGAGTGATCCAGTCTGATCCATGATCAGACCGGCGCCTTCAGGGCCGCGGAACCCCACCCGGGATCCGCGGCCCTTTTGTTTGTCCCCGAACGGGGACGACGACACGAAGGCGCCTCGGGACAGACAGACACACCCGGTACCAGCCGAAACCCCGGTCAACAGGCCGGAACGACCAGACGAGGAAAGACCACCGTGCAACTCGAAGCGCACGCCCCGTCCGTACCGCCTTCCGAATCGATCTCCCTGCCCGGCCTCACGGAGGACCCCGCTTTGACCCCCCTCGCCCCCCTCACCGCGCTCACCGCGCTCGACGACGCCATCGAGAACCTCGGCGTCCCCGTCCCCTGTCGCGCCTACGACCCGGAGGTCTTCTTCGCGGAGTCCCCGGCCGACGTCGAGTACGCGAAGTCCCTCTGCCGGACCTGCCCGCTCATGGCCGCCTGCCTCGCCGGCGCCAAGGAGCGGCGCGAGCCGTGGGGCGTCTGGGGCGGCGAGCTCTTCGTCCAGGGCGTGGTCGTTGCCCGCAAGCGGCCCCGTGGCCGTCCGCGCAAGAACCCGGTCGCGGCATGAGCGCCACCGGAACCATCGACCGCCCCCTCACGCACGATCCCCAGAAGCAGGCCCCGATGACCTCTTCCACCAGCGAGCCCGCCGGCTTCGCGACCTCAGTCTTCTTCCCCTCCGCCGCGCCCACCGCGCGTCAGAACAGGACCCGTGAAATGCAACTCGCCCCAGAAGCCCTGGCCCGTGCCCATATGCACGAGCGACACCGTGAGGCCGACGCGGAACGCCAGGCCGTGCGCCTGGTCGCCGCCCGACGCATGCAGCGCCGCGCCGAGCGCGTCTCGCTGCGCGCCCGCCGCGCGCTGGCCATGGCCGTCATGCACTAACCGAACCCGCGCCCCCAGGGGCGCCCTCGCGGGGGCCGGTCCGAACGGACCGGTCCCCGCGGTGCGTTGTCGGCACCTCGGCCCTTCGTCGGGTTATCGTCACGAGGGTGAACGACGCCCGTACCCCCGAGGGGCCCCTCGTCTGCGCGCGCTGCGGCAAGACGGCCGACACCCTGCCGCTGACCTGGACCTGTTCGGTGGAGAACGGCCGGCGCACCTACTTCTGCGAGGACTGCGCCCGCGCCAACATCCGCTCGATCGAGGGCCGCCTCGACTCCTCCTGGTGGTGAGTCCCCCCGCCTAGTCCGTGGCGGGTGCGGGTGCCGACTCCGCTGCGGGTTCGGGTAGGGATACGGCTTCCGGTTCGGGTGCCACGAAGCCCGGCAGCCACTCCTCCAGTTCGGCCCGCAGCCGTACCGTCGCGTTCAGCTGGCACAGCACCCCGATGGTGCTCAGCGTCACCCGGTGTATCAGCAGATACGAGGGCGGCAGATTGAGCTGCTTGCCCAACTGGTGGGCGGGGGAGCGGGGGTCGGCGATCCGGGCCGCCTGGTTCCGCATCCAGCCGCGGGTGAAGAGGAAGGACTCCGCCTCGGCCGGTTCGATGATCGGCAGCAGGTACTCCAGGACCGCGTCCGGGTCGAGCGCCACGGACTCCTTGACGAAGCCGTCCGCCCGCAGCAGCTCGTACACGGTCTCCGCCTCACCGGTCAGCGTCATCCGCAGACAGGTGCCGATCGTCTCCGGCAGCCCGCCGGGCAGCCGGTCGACGGTGCCGAAGTCGAGCACCCCGAGCCGCCAGGACTCCGGCCCCTCGTCCTCGTCGGTGCCCGGAAGCAGCCGGAAGTTCCCCGGGTGCGGGTCGGCGTGCAGCAGACCGGTGCGCGCGGGGCCCGAGAAGAGGAAGCGGGCCAGGAGCTGGCCCGCCCGGTCCCGCTGCGCCGGCGTGCCGTCGGCGATCACCTCCGCGAGCGGGATGCCGTCCATCCACTCGGTCACCAGCACCTGATCCGCCCGGTGCACCACCGCCGGCACCAGCACATCGGGGTCGTCCGCGAACTCCTCCGCGTGCTTCTGCTGGGCCGCCGCCTCCAGGGCGTAGTCCAGCTCCTCCGAGACCCGGTCCCGCATCTCGGCGATCAGCGGCTTGATGTCCATCCCGGGAACCAGCGGGCCGAGCAGCCGGGCGAAGCGGCTCAACTGCGTCAGATCGGAGAGCAGCGCCTCCCCTGCGCCCGGGTACTGCACCTTCACCGCGACCTCGCGCCCGTCGTGCCACACGGCCCGGTGGACCTGCCCGATCGAGGCGGCCGCCGCCGGCTTGTCCTCGAACTCCAGGAACAGCTCCCGCCACTCCGCGCCCAGCCGCTCCTCGAGGACGGCGTGCACGGTGCGCGTCGGCATCGGCGGCGCCGCGTCCTGAAGCTTGGTCAGCGCCGCCCGGTAGGGCCCGGCCACCTCCTCGGGGAGGGCCGACTCGAAGACGGACAGCGCCTGTCCGAGCTTCATGGCTCCGCCCTTGAGCTCACCGAGCACCTTGAACAGCTGCTCGGCCGTGCGCTGCTGCAGCTCGCGGGCGACGAGCTCCGCCGATCTCCCGCCGATCCGCTTGCCCAGGCCCCAGGTGGCCCGGCCCGCGAAGCCGAGTGGCAACGCGGCCAACTTGGCGGTCCGAGTGACCGCCTTCCGGGGAAGATCAGACATGCGCCCCTCCAAAACCCAGACTGCCGTACCGCGCAGGGCGGTTACCCCTGCCGTGCCGCGCAGGGCCGTTACCCCGCCATTGTGTCCTGTGCGCCTCCGGCTGCCGAGGCACGCTCCCCCTCTCCGCCGCGCGCCGCCCCGCAAGGGCAGGCCGGATGGGGTCTCAGCCGCTCCGCCCGCCACTCCAACAGCGGCAGCGACGCCTCCCAGCGGGTGCCCGTGCTCGCCGGGAGATCCCCGTCCAGGAAGGCCAGCGCGTGCGCGGCGGCAAGCCCCGCCACCGCCGTCGCGAGACCCAGATCACAGGCGGGCAGCGGATGCGGTGCGCCGGACCGCCATTGGGCGAGCAGCCGGGGCCACTCCGGCTCCCGGTCCGTCCGCTCCTCCTGGAGACACCCGGCGCACGCCGTGCCGCCCGGCAGGACGAGTGGCCCGACGATTCCCGTCGCCTCAAGGACCCCGGCGTACAGATGCGGGGTCCCGGTGGCGACCCACCGCCCCGCCGGAAGCGGATCGGGGACGTACGCGCCGAGGCCGTCCCGCGGCGTCACCACGACGAGTGACAGCCCGACCCCACCGGAGGCCTCACCCGATCCGCTCGGGCCGCGTGACCTCCGCCACCGGCCGACCAGGCGCCGGGCCGCCGTCGCCCGGCGCTCGCCGACGGCCTCGGCCGGCAGTCCGCCCGGGGCCGTCTCCCAGGACTCGACCCTGCCCGAGTCGACGACCTCGACGCCGCCCACCCCCGCCGCCGCGAGCAGCGCCGCCACCATCGCCCCCACCCGCCCCGCGCCCCGGACCTGGACGCGCACGGCACGCCGGGCCGCCAGGACCCGCACCGCCCGCTCCGGCTCGGGGTGGACGACGGAGAGGGAGGCCAGGTCGGCGCGGAGCGGATCGAGGGCCGGGTCCACCGCGCCGGCCGTCGGCCCCGTCCTCCCCGGCCGCCCGGTCGCGGCGTCGGCGAGCAGCCCCGCCGAACCGAGCCGCCCGAGGAGCGCCTCCAGGTGTCCGTCCGGCAGACCGAGCGTCCTCGCCTCGGCCCGGAGCAGCTCGGTCCCCCGGGTGCCGTCGAGCAGCCCGAGCAACGTCCCCGTCTCCCGGTCGACCGGGTCGAGCACCACCGCGTGCGCGGGGGTGACCCCGAACTGGACGCGGCGAAGGCTCCGCCAGGCCCGCCGCAGCGCCGGCTTCACCATCGGATGCATTTCCGCCGCCCCCCATTCATGATCGACAGCCACATGATCGACAACGGCCATTCACCGTCCCGAGTCGAGAATGCCCCGCCGCCGTGACGGTCGCCGAAAGTTGTCCACAGGTAAGGGGATTAGTCATTCAAATGGTGTGAGGTGTGAGCGGATCGTTGCCGAAACCACTCCGGAGGCGGGACTTCCCCCGCTGACAGCGGGTAACGTCGGGCCCGTGCCCGCCGACCCACAGCGCAGCGTGACCGACAAGCCGCACCGCGGTGCGGGGACGAGTGCGGTCGAGGTCCGCAGAAGCCCACGACGGAGCAGAACCGTCTCGGCCTACCGCGAGGGCGACCGCACCGTCGTGCTCATCCCGGCCCGGATGTCCGAGGCCGAGGAGCGCCGCTGGGTCGGCGTGATGCTGGACAAGCTCGCCGCGCAGGAGAGCCGGAGCGTCCTCGGGGACCGCGAGCTGACCGAGCGGGCGCTTCGGCTGTCCGAGCAGTACTTCGGCGGCCGGGCCCGCCCCAGCTCCGTGCGCTGGGTCACCAACCAGAACACCCGCTGGGGCTCCTGCACCCCCTCCGAGGGCAGCATCCGCCTCTCCCACCGGCTCCAGGGCATGCCCGAGTACGTCGTGGACTACGTCCTCCTGCACGAGCTGGCCCATCTGCTCGTCCCCGGGCACGGCCCCAGGTTCTGGCGGCTCCTGGAGGCGTATCCCCGCACCGAACGGGCGCGCGGCTACCTGGAGGGCGTGGTCGCCGCCGAGCGCCTGCCGCACCTCCCGGCCGCTCGCGAGGAGTGACCCCGCCGGTCCGCGCGCGTGACCGGTGTTTCCCGATTCCGTACCGAAAACGACCTGGCCTGTCTCAATGTCGCACTCAGCGGTTAGCCTGGCGCGAGCATTCGCCATTCGGGATGGGGGACGGTCGTTACGCATGGCCAGGGAATTCCAACGCGGCCACAAGGCCAAGATCAGTGATCTCACCGCAGGGACCGATCTGTACATCGGTGTGCAGATCGCGGCGCCCGGACTGAGCTTCGACATCAGCTGTTTCGGACTCGACGCGGACGAGCGGCTCTCCGACGACCGCTACTTCGTGTTCTTCAACCAGCCGAAGACGCCCGAGGAGTCCGTCCAGCTGCTCGGGGCGCAGTCCGGTGACACCGAGTCCTTCCGCGTGACTCTCGACCGCATCCCCGCGAACATCCACAAGCTGTCGTTCACCGCGACGATCGACGGCGCCGGCCAGATGTCGCAGGTCGGCCCCGGCCACCTGCGGATCGTGGCGGGCGGCGAGGAGGTCGCCCGGTACGCCTTCACCGGCGCGGAGTTCACCACCGAGCGCGCGGTGATGCTCGGCGACTTCTACCTCAAGGACGTGTGGCGGTTCGCCGCCGTCGGCCAGGGCTTCGACGGTGGCCTCGACGCGCTCCTGCGGAACTTCGGCGGCGAGGTCGCCGAGGAGGAGCCCGCCGCGCAGCAACAGGCCGCGCCCGGCTTCGCCCCGCCGCCGCAGGCGACGGCGCCCCCGGCCTTCGGTGCCCCCGCGGCCCCGGCGCCGGCCTTCGGCGCGCCTCCGGCTCCCGCGCCCGCACCGGCTCCCGCGTTCGGCGCGCCGCCGGCCCCGCCCGCGCCCGCTCCGGCGCAGCCGGTGCATACGGCGCCGACCATGGTGGCGCCGATGGCTCCGATGACGCCCGCCCAGGTCCCGCCGCCCGCGCCGGCACCCGCGCCGTACGGGCAGCCGCCGCAGCAGCCGCAGTACGGCCAGGTCCCGGGACAGCCTCCGGGCCAGTACCCCGGGCAGGTGCCGGGCCAGGCCCCCGGTCAGTACCCCGGCCAGGGTCAGCCGCCGCAGGCGCCTCCGTACGGGCAGGCCGCCCCCGCCGCGTACGGGCAGCAGCCGGCGTACGGTCAGCAGCCCGGCGTCCCCCAGGGTGTTCCGGCGACGGGAGCGGGGCTCGCCGCCGCGCTCGCGCCGTACAAGGAGACCCCGACCGGCGCCCGTTGGACCCCGCAGAACCAGCAGCTCATGCGGGTCGACCTGGCCATGGGCGGCACGCCCGTCCTCGCCCGCCAGGGCTCCATGGTCATGTACCAGGGCAAGGTCGACTTCTCCCACAAGGGCGCCGGCTTCACCGGCCGGATCGTCGGCAACGCCACGGGCCAGGAGATGCAGCTGATGCGCTGCACCGGCCGCGGTCAGCTCTTCCTCGCCGAGGAGGGTGCCCATCTGCACCCGATCGAGCTCCAGGGCGACGGCATCTGCGTCTCCGCGGAGAACGTCCTCGCGTTCGACGAGTCCCTGCAGTACGAGGTCCGGCGCATCGAGGGCCACGGCATCCCCGGCGGCGCCCTGTTCACCATGCAGTTCCAGGGCACCGGCACCGTCGTCGTGAAGACCCACGGCGTGCCCGTGGTGCTGCCCGTCACGCCGACCACCTTCGCCGACTGCAACGCCGTCGTGGCGTGGTCGTCCGCGTCCCAGGTCATCCTCTCCAGCCAGGTGCGGCTCCGCCGCAACGCCTACCCCGGCCACAGCGGAGAGACCGTGAACCTCCAGTTCCGGGGAGCCCCCGGCAACTTCATCGTCGTCCAGCCCTACGAGGTCTGAGGGAGCCCGAAGTCATGAACCAGCAATTCGCGGGCTACGCCCCGACCCCCGTCGCGGCCCGGATGGAGAACCACGGCCGCGCCATGCTCAGGGTGGCCATGGCCTCCGGCCAGGACCTCTACGCCCGGACCGGCTCGATGGTCTCCTACGAGGGCTACATCACCTATGAGCCCAACCCGCCCGCCGCCCGCCAGGTCGCCCAGCAGTGGGCCACCGGCGAGGGCGCGCCCATCATGAAGTGCTCCGGCGACGGGCTGCTCTACCTCGCCGACTACGGCGCCGACGTCGTCGTGATCAACCTCCAGAACGACTCGATCTCGGTCAACGGCACCAACCTGCTCGCCTTCGACGCGCACCTCCAGTGGGGCGTCGAGCGGGTCAAGGGGCTCGCCAAGTTCGCCGGCCAGGGCCTGTTCAACGTGCAGATCGCCGGCACCGGCTGGGTCGCGCTGACCTCGCGCGGCACGCCGATCGTCGTCGACTGCGGCCGCGGCGACGACGAGACCTACGTCGACCCCGATGCCCTCGTCGCCTGGTCGCCGTCCCTCAAGGTCAAGGGCAAGCGCAGCTTCAAGGCGTCCTCGCTCATCGGGCGGGGCAGCGGCGAGGCATTCCAGATGGCCTTCTCGGGCCAGGGCATCGTCGTCGTACAGCCGAGCGAGGACAGCACCGACCGCCTGCGGATCCGGGGCTGAGGGGGAGCGAGAACACACCATGCAGAGCCCGCTTTTCAACCACGCCGAACAGCAGAGCCAGGAGCGGTACGTCATCCAGAACCCGCAGCTCCTGCGGGTCAGCCTCACCGGGCAGGACGACATCCTGGCCCGCAAGGGCGCCATGGTCGCGTACCAGGGACTCCTCGACTTCGACGGCGAGTACAAGACCCCGAGCCAGCGTCGGGCCCAGGCCCGCACCGGCGAGGGTCTGGACCTGATGCGCTGCTCCGGCCAGGGCACGGTCTACTTCGCCAACCTCGCCCAGTACGTCCACGTCGTGGACGTCGAGCAGGAGGGCCTGACCGTCGACAGCTCCTACGTCCTGGCGCTCGACTCGACCCTCAACACCGAGGTCATCGCCGTCGACAGCCAGTACGGCGTCTCCGGCACCGGCAAGTACCAGCTCAACATCTCCGGCCGCGGCAAGGTCGCCCTGATGACCTCGGGCCAGCCACTGATGATGCAGGTCACGCCCGACAAGTACGTCAGTGTCGACGCGGACGCCATCGTCGCCTGGTCCACCGGGCTGCGCGTCCAGATGCAGGCGCAGACCCACAACTCCAACATCCGCAGCCGCCGCGGCAACACCGGCGAGGGCTGGGAACTCAGCTTCCTCGGCCAGGGCTTCGCGCTCGTCCAGCCCAGCGAGGTCATGCCCCCGCAGAACGCGGCCATCGGCCAGGGCCTCGCAGCCCAGTTCGGCGCCGGACAGCACGGCTCCCACGCCCAGAACCAGAACAACGCCTGGAACTGAGCACCGGACAGACGTGAGGGGCGGTCGGCATGCCGACCGCCCCTCACGCGCGTGCGCTACGAGAGCCGGGCCAGCGTGCTCTCCATCAGCCGGACCACCGAGGTGTCCGCCACCCCCGCCACCTCGTCGTACGCGAACCAGCGCAGGTCCAGCGACTCCTCGCTGATCCGCTCCGCCGCCCCCGCCGGGGCGAGCGCCGCGTACTGCACGTCCAGGTGCCAGTGGCAGGGCGCCGGGATCGGATGCCGGTCGAGCCGCACCGGGCCGCCCGGCAGCAGCGTCAGGCCCGGGATCCCCGACTCCTCGGTCGCCTCCCGCAGTGCCGCCGACTCCATCGTCGGATCGCCGGGCTCGCAGTGGCCGCCCATCTGCAGCCACATGCCCAGCTTCTTGTGCAGCGTCAGCAGCACATGCCCGCGTGAGGGGTCGACCACCAGCGCGCTGCCGGTCAGGTGCCCCGCCCCGCACGGCTTGTACATGCCGTCCGGGTGGGCCGCCAGGTGCTCCAGGTACAGATCACGCAGCTCGGGCTGGTCCTCGTACCCCTTCAGTACGAGGACCGCGTCGTCGTGCAGGGTCACTTCGCGTCGTCGTCCTTGCCCTCGTCGTCGCCCTTGTCCTCGGGGCGGCCCCCGGCGGCCTCGCCGAGCATCTTGTCGATCTCGGAGAAGTCCAGGTGCTCGCGGTGCACGAAGCCGTCCGGGTCGTCCAGGTCGGTCGCCGTCGGCAGCATGTCCGGGTGCTCCCAGAGACCGTCACGGCCGTCCACCCCGCGCGCGTCGGTCAGCGACGCCCACAGGCGCGCCGCGTCCCGCAGCCGCCGCGGACGCAGCTCGAGACCGATCAGCGTGGCGAAGGTCTGCTCGGCGGGACCGCCCGAGGCCCGGCGCCGGCGCAGCGTCTCGCGCAGCGCGTCCGCCGAACCGAGCCGCGACTTGGCGGCCTCGTGGACCACCGCGTCCACCCAGCCCTCGACCAGCGCGAGCGCCGTCTCCAGACGGGCCAGGGCCGCCTTCTGCTCCGGGGTGTCCTCCGGCTGGAACATGCCCTGCTGGAGCGCCTCCTGAAGCTGCTCCGGGTGCGTCGGGTCGAGCTGACCCACCGCCTCCTCCAGCTTCGAGGTGTCGACCTTGATCCCCCGCGCGTACCCCTCGACCGCACCGAAGAGATGCGCGCGCAGCCACGGCACGTGCGCGAAGAGCCGCTGGTGGGCGGCCTCGCGCAGGGCCAGGTAGAGCCGCACCTCGTCGGAGGGCACACCCAGGTCCTTGCCGAAGGCCTCGATGTTCAGCGGCAGCAGTGCGGCCCGGCCGGCCGGCCCGAGCGGCAGACCGACATCGGTCGAGCCGACGACCTCACCGGCGAGCGCGCCGACGGCCTGCCCGATCTGCTGGCCGAACATGGCGCCGCCCATGGAGCGCATCATGCCGATCAGCGGGCCCGCCATGGCCTGCATCTCCTCCGGAAGGACGTCGCCCATCGCCGCGCCGACCCGCTCGGCGACCGGGTCCACGAGCTGCTGCCACGCCGGCAGCGTCGCCTCGACCCACTCCGCGCGGCTCCACGCCACGGCCGTGCTCGCTCCCGAGGGCAGCGAGGTCACGCCGTCCAGCCACAGATCGGCCAGCCGCACGGCCTCCTCGACCGCGGACTTCTCCGCCGGGCCCACGCTGGCGTCCTTGGTGCCGTCGGCGGTGCCCTGGGCCACCACCTGGCGGGCGATCTGCTTGGCCATGTCCCAGTTCACGGGACCGCCCTCGTAGCTCAGCATCTGGCCGAGCTGCTGGAAGGCCGCACCCAGATCGTTGGGGTTCAGCGAGCCGAACATCGCCGCGAACGGATTGTCCGCGCCGCCCGGACCGCCCATGCCGGGCAGCCCGCCGAAGCCGAACGGGTTCGCCCCGAACGGGTTGCCGCCCTGGCCACCGGACCCCTGGCCACCTCCGGCGGGGTCCTTCTTCTTGCCCTCGTCGCCGTTCTCAGGCTCCTCCGGCGGAAGGCCGAATCCGAATGGGGTGTCACTCACAGGTTTCCTCGGCTCGTAGGGCCGCCGGCCTCCTGCCGACGGCGACTGCCCGACCAGGGCCTGTCCAGACAGGCCCCGCACACCACCAGCGTAGACATCCGGGCCGGAAATGGGCTCGGTGCTCCGCCGGGCCGTGCCCTGCGGCAGGATGGACGCCACCTGGTCCGTACGCGTCATGCGTGTACGTACTGAAGACAACCGCTGGAGACGCCCGGTGAGTTCCCCAGATCCACAGGTTCGCGGAGCGCGAAACCACTCAACCCGGTCCGCCGTGCGCGGCCCCGTCGTCGCGGTCACCGGTGCCGCCTCCGGCGTCGGTGACCTGCTGACCCGGCGCCTCGCCGCCTCCGACGAGATCAAGAAGGTCGTCGCCATCGACGAGCGCCGGGGCGAGGTCGCCGAGGCGCAGTGGCACATCCTCGACGTGCGCGATCCGGCCATCGCCGAGAAGCTGCGCGGCGCGGACGTCGTCGTGCACCTCGCCGTCGATCTCGACCTGGAGACCGACCCCGCCGCCCGGACGGCCTACAACGTGCGCGGCACGCAGACCGTGCTGACCGCGGCGGCGGCGGCCGGCGTCCACCGGGTGGTGCTGTGCACCTCCGCGATGGTCTACGGCGCCCTGCCCGACAACGACATCCCGCTCTCCGAGGACGCCGAGCTCAGGGCCACGGCGGAGGCCACGGGCGTCGGCGACATGCTGGAGATCGAGCGCCTCGGCCGCCGGGCCCCGCGCGCGCACCCCGGCCTCAACGTCACCGTCGTCCGCCCGGCCGTCCTCGTCGGCGGTACGGACACGGCGCTGACCCGCTACTTCGAGTCGCCCCGGCTGCTCGTCGTCGCCGGCTCCCGGCCCACCTGGCAGTTCTGCCACGTCGAGGACCTGGTGAGCGCCCTGGAGTACGCGGCCCTGGAGAAGGTCGACGGGGAGTTCGCGGTCGGCTGCGAGGGCTGGCTGGAGCAGGAGGAGGTCGAGGAGCTCTCCGGGATCCGGCGCATGGAGCTGCCCTCCGCCGTCGCCCTCGGCGCGGCGGCCCGGCTCCACCGGATCGGGCTGACCCCGTCCCCGGCGGGCGATCTCGCGTACACGATGCACCCGTGGGTGGTCAGCGTCGGACGGCTGCACGACGCCGGCTGGCGGCCGAAGTGGACGAACGAGGAGGTCCTCGCGGCGCTCCTGGAGGAGGTCGAGGGCCGCCACACGGTCGCCGGCCGCCGTCTGGGCCGCAAGGACGCCACGGCGGCGGGCGCGGCCGGTGCGACGGTGGCGCTGCTCGGTACGGCGGCGCTCGTCCGGCAGATGCGCAAGCGGCGCGGGATCTGACCGGGGAGAACGGCGGCCTGTAGGACCCTCCTAGGGAGGCCGCCGACCGCCGGTCGAAACCGCTATTCCGGGATGTCGCGCGCGTACGGCACGATGGACGCATGGCACCGACGTCCTTTGACCACCCCGGCGAGCTGGCCGCGGCCGACCCGATCAAGCTCCTCGCGATCCGGGAGACCCCGCTCTCCCTCGACGAGGTCTTCCGGGCGGTCGGGGACGACGCGTCCGGCGGCACGACGCTCTTCGTGGGCACCGTGCGCAACCACGACGGCGGCGCGGACGTCGACGGACTGGGCTACTCCTGCCATCCCACCGCGGAGGCGGAGCTGCGCCGGGTGGCGGAGAAGGTCGTCGCCGACTTCCCGATCCGCGCGCTTGCCGCCGTGCACCGCGTGGGCGACCTGCGGGTGGGCGACATCGCGGTCGTCGTGGCGGTCTCCTGTCCGCACCGCGGAGAGGCCTTCGAGGCCTGCCGCAAGCTCATCGACGACCTCAAGCACGAGGTCCCGATCTGGAAGCACCAGACCTTCTCGGACGGCACCGAGGAGTGGGTCGGCGCCTGCTGAAGCCCGCCCCCCTGGTCCGGGGGAGGGTCGGCGCCTGCCCCCCCAGGGCCCTCACCGGTGCTCGCCGCGGCCGCAAGGCGACGCGCCGACAGGGCGTAGCCGAACGCCCGATTTGCGTAACCGCCCCCCAGGCGCGAGCGTTGATCTCACAGATGACACAGTCTGCTGATCAACTCACTGGGGATGGGAGGTCGGGATGGCAGCGCTGGCCTGGTTGCTGATTCCGCTTTTCGCAGTCGTCGGCGCGGCGATATGGGGAAGCTGGGCTTCGAGGAACAAGACCATAGGTGACGTGGCCGAACTCGCCGGCTACGCACGCTTCCGGGACGCGATGGAACGCTCTCCCGTCACGACCCCGGATTCCGCTCTTCCCGGGCGCGAACCGGCCACCGCCGCGGGCGGTGTCACCACCTCGCCGTCGAGCTGAGGCCGACGCCTCGTACGGACCCGCCCCAGGGGTGCACCCACAGACGAGTCCCGTACTGTCGTTCCATGCCACGCCGCACCGCGACGATGCTCGCCTCCACCCTGGTCCTGATCTGTCTGCTCATCGCGGGCGTCCTGATCCCGGTGCCGTACGCGGAGATGAGCCCGGGCCCCACGGTCAACACCCTCGGCGAGGCCAGGGGAGAGCCCGTCCTGCACATCTCGGGACGCAAGACCTACCCGACCGACGGGCACCTCAACATGACGACGGTCCGCGTCACCAGCGCGGACTACAAGATGAACGCCGTCGAGGCCGTCTACGGCTGGCTGGCCCACGACAACGTGGTGGTGCCGCACGACACGCTCTACCCGGACGGCAAGACCGAGGAGCAGTCGAGCCAGGAGAACGCCGAGGAGTTCAGCCAGTCCCAGGAGAGCGCCAAGGTGGCCGCCCTCGAGGAGCTGAAGATCCCGGTCGTCTCCCGAGTCGTCGTCGGCACGGTGATCAAGGGCTCGCCCTCCGAGGGCAAGCTGCACGCCGGTGACGTGATCAAGGCCGTCGACGGCGTGGCGATCACCGGCCAGGCCGATGTCGCCAAGCAGGTCGTCAAGCGGAAGCCGGGCCAGGACGTCGAGTTCACGATCGTCCCCGCCAAGGAGGCGGCCGCGGCCGAGAAGGCCCGCAAGGAGCCGACCGTCACCCGGAAGGTGGTCATCACGACCACCACCTCCGAGGAGGGCGACCGGGCCGTCGTCGGCATCCAGGCCGGCACCGACCACGTCTTCCCGTTCACCATCGACATCAACCTGGCCGATGTCGGCGGCCCCAGCGCCGGTCTGATGTTCGCCCTCGGCATCGTCGACAAGCTCACCCCGGAGAGCCTCACCGGAGGCCGGTTCATCGCCGGCACCGGCACCATCGACGACGAGGGCAAGGTCGGCCCGATCGGCGGCATCGAGATGAAGCTGGTCGGCGCGCGCAACGCCGGCGCCCAGTACTTCCTCACCCCGGCCGACAACTGCGAGGCCGCCGCGTCGGACACCCCCGACGGGCTCACCCTCGTCAAGGTGGACACCATCGACGACGCGACCAAGTCCCTGGAGAAGCTCCGCGCGGGCGACACGAAGTCCCTGCCGAGCTGCTCGAAGAGCTGATCCCGCATACGTACGTGAAAGGGGCGCCCGGTCTTCGGACCGGGCGCCCCTCGCCTACTGCTCTCGTACCGCCGGAGTTCAGCTCTCGAAGGTCGCCGCCAGCGCCTCGGCGAGGCCCGGCACCAGGTCGGGGCCGGTCAGGACCTCGGTCGCCGTGTCCTTCTCGCGCAGCCGGATCGCCGCCTCGCGGGCACCGCCGCGCAGCACCGCCACGGTCATCCGTACCTCCTGGCGGTCCGCGTGGGCGGCCACCCACTTGGCGAGCTGCTTCTCGTTCAGGCCCTGCGGGACCTGGGCCTCCGCCGAGGGAGGCAGCATGAGCCGCTCCACGGTCATGGCGCAGCCGGCCACGCCCGCGGGCCAGGCGATCGTGCCGAGGAATTCGTCGAGGGGCTTCCCGCGCGGCAGCTTGTCCTGCTCGATCGGGGTGTAGGCGGTGGCATCGTCACCCAGGCCCAACTGGGAGGCGAGCGCGGGTTCCTTGGCGCGCAGCCGTGCGGTGTCGACCAGGGCGAACAGGCGGGCCGGCTGGTCCCAGCCGAGGCCCGCCGCGTACTCGTCGATCTCGAGCACCGCGCGGGTGAGGGGGCTCGCGGCCATAGCCGGGCCGGAGGGGGAAACGTTGGACATGACCAACATCCTGCCTCCTCTTCCCCGGAACACGGGAACTCGGTAAAGCCTCAGTAAGTTGCACCATTGGGCTCTACGATCGCGGGGCCTGCTTTCAGACGCATCAACATCGAGGGGCGCACGTTGGCTTTCCAGATGCCGGACCGCGGCGGTAGCCCGTCCGGGCCAAGGATGAGGGTCGGCCGGCCGTCCCGGCGGGCCCGTACCCTGCTCATGACACTCGGGGTGCTGGCTGTTCTGGCCATGGCTTTCGTGATGTTCGCCGGGTTCTGGACGGACTGGCTCTGGTACCGCTCGGTCAATTACTCGTCCGTGTTCACGACCACGCTCTGGACCAAGATCGGCCTCTTCGCCGTCTTCGGTCTGCTGATGGGGCTCGCCGTCGGCCTGAACATCTGGCTGGCGTACCGGCTGCGGCCGCCGCTCAGCGCGATGTCGCTGGAGCAGCAGAGCCTCGACCGGTACCGGATGGGCCTCGCCCCGTTCAAGAAGTGGGTGCTGCTCGCGGTCACCGCCCTGGTGGCGCTGATCGCCGGTGCCTCCGCCTCCGGCCAGTGGCGCACCTGGCTGATGTGGGTCAACGGCGTGAAGTTCGGCCAGAAGGACCCGCAGTTCGGGCTCGACGTGTCGTTCTACGCCTTCGACCTGCCCTGGTACCGCTTCCTGCTCGCCTTCGGCTTCGCCGCCGCCGTCCTGTCGCTGATCGCCGCCGCGCTCACGCACTACCTGTACGGCGGGCTGCGGATCACCAGCCCGGGCGCGCGTGCCACCGCCGCGGCCACCGGACACCTCTCGGTGCTGCTCGGCGTCTTCGTGTCCCTGAAGGCCGTGGCGTACTGGCTCGACCGCTATGGCCTGGCCGTGAAGTCCAGCGACTTCAAGGCCACCGGCAACTGGACGGGTCTGCGGTACGTCGACGCCAACGCGTACCTGCCGGCGAAGACCATCCTGTTCTGCATCGCCGCGATCTGCGCCGTGCTGTTCTTCGCGACGCTGTGGCGCCGCACCTGGCAGCTGCCGGTGATCGGCTTCGGTCTGATGGTGCTCTCCGCGATCCTGATCGGCGGCCTGTACCCGGCCATCGTGCAGAAGTTCCAGGTCCAGCCGAACGAGCAGGCCAAGGAAGCGCCGTACATCCAGAAGAACATCGACGCGACCCGCAAGGCGTACGCGATCGACGGTACGAAGCCCGAGAACTACTCGGGCAAGTCGACGGTGAAGGCCAAGGACCAGCTGCGCTCGGACGCCGACTCGGCGGCCAGCTACCGCGTCCTCGACCCGAACATCGTGTCGCCGACGTTCCAGCAGCTGGAGCAGAAGCGGAAGTACTACCAGTTCCCGACGACCCTGGACGTGGACCGGTACGCGGGCAAGGACACCGTCGTCGGGCTCCGTGAGCTCAACATCAAGGGCATCCCGAAGCGGAACTGGATCAACGACCACTTCACCTACACCCACGGCTACGGCGCGATCATGGCCGCGGGCACGCAGACGGACGCCAACGGCTCCCCGGTCTTCACCGAGGCGGGACTGCCGACCACGGGCATGCTCGGCACGTACCAGCAGCGGATCTACTACGGCGAGAAGACCGATCAGTACTCGATCGTCGGCGGCCCGCAGAAGGAGCTGGACTACGAGGAGAACGGCGAGAAGACCACCAGCTACGAGGGCAAGAGCGGGGTCAACCTCTCCAGCACCTTCAACCGCGCCGCCTACGCGGTCGCGTTCAGCGAGCCGCAGATCCTCTACTCGGGGGCCATCGGCGAGGGCTCGCGGATCCTCTACAACCGCACGCCCAAGGAGCGCGTCGAGGCCGTCGCCCCCTGGCTGACCATCGACGGCGACGCCTACCCGGCGGTCGTGAACGGCAGGATCCAGTGGATCATCGACGCCTACACGACGACCAACGGCTACCCGTACGCCTCGCGCACCACGCTCGGCGACACCACGGCCGACTCGCTGACCGTCGGCAACCAGCAGCGCGCGGTCGTCGCCCAGCAGAACCAGGTCAACTACATCCGCAACTCGGTGAAGGCCACCGTCGACGCCTACGACGGCACGGTGAACCTCTACCAGTGGGACACCCAGGACCCGGTCCTGAAGACCTGGATGAAGGCGTTCCCGGGCACGGTCAAGGCCAGGTCCGAGATCGGCGGCGACCTGATGCAGCACCTGCGGTACCCGCAGGACATGTTCAAGGTCCAGCGCGAGCTGCTGACCCGCTACCACGTCACCGACCCCGCGCAGTTCTACAGCGGCTCGGACGCCTGGCAGGTGCCGGACGACCCGACCAACAAGGACGGCAACGCGGTCCCGCCGTACTACCTGAGCATGAAGATGCCCGGGGACACGGCGCAGCGCTTCTCGCTGACGACGACGTTCACGCCGAACGGGCGGCCCAACCTGGGCGGCTTCATGGCGGTCGACGCCGACGCCACCAGCAAGGAGTACGGGCGGCTGAGACTGCTGCGGGTCACCGAGGACGTACCGGGCCCGGCACAGGTGCAGAGCAAGCTCAACGGTCTGCCCTCCGTGGCCACCTTCGTCCGGGACATGAAGGGCGCCGACTCCGACATCCAGTACGGCAACCTGCTCACCGTCCCGCTCGACGGCGGATTCCTGTACGTGGAGCCGGTGTACGCCCAGGGACGCAACGCGCTCTACCCGCTCCTGAAGAAGGTCGCGGTGTCGTACGTGGACGCGGACCAGCCGAACGGTGACACGACCAAGGACACCACGGTGTTCGAGGACAACCTCACCAAGGCGCTCAACGCGGTCTTCGGGGTGGAGGCGCCGACCACGCCGCCCACCACGCCGACGACCCCGCCGGGCACCGGCAACCCGCCGCCGGCTTCGAACGACGCCGCGCTCAAGCAGGCGATCGCCGACGCGCAGAAGGCGTACGACGAGGGCGAGGCGGCTCTGGCGAAGGGCGACTGGACCGCGTACGGCAAGGCCCAGGACGACCTCCAGGCGGCCCTCCAGCGGGCCGCGGAGGCCGGGGCCAAGCTCAAGACGACGGGATCAAGCGGCTGACCTGAGGTTTTCCACCCCGCGACCGTGGTACGGTTGGTTTACCGACGCGGGGTGGAGCAGCTCGGTAGCTCGCTGGGCTCATAACCCAGAGGTCGCAGGTTCAAATCCTGTCCCCGCTACTCAGAGGACGAGGGCCCGGATCCATAAGGATCCGGGCCCTCGTCGTGTGTCGGCGTGCATGGGGGGCCCGAAGCGCGGTAGGGAAGGGGCGAGTTGGCGTGAGTCGTGTTTGACTTGTCTCTCTGTGGGCATGTCGACAAAACGCTGAGTGACCTCACTGGCTGCGGTATACCAGGTGTGCTCGGGTTGCGGGTGGTGCGACGATGGTATTTATGGGGGACAGGGCAACTCTGTTGGAGACAGGGCGGTTTGTGCAGCGGCACGCCAGAAACGCCGCAGACGAGATCATCGAGGCAGTAGGGGCCGTCGATGCGGCCGTCGACACCACCGCCGAGACCGATGCCGACACCGAGAACGAGACCGAGGCCGAGGCCCGCCACCGTCGGGCCGCCGAGCGCGGCGACCTCGCCTCGATGAGCGCCCTCGGCGCCCTGTTGCTGCGCCGCGGTGACCTCGACGGCGCCGAGCCCTATCTGCGCGGTGCCACGGCCGAGGGCGACCGGGCCGCCGCGAACAACCTCGGAGTCCTGCTGCACCAGCGCGGATACGCCGAGGAAGCCGCCGGCTGGTGGCGGGTCGCCGCCGTCGCCGGCTCCGCGCCCGCCGCCCACGCCCTCGGCCGCTACCACCGCGAGCGCGGCGACGAGCCGGCCGCCGAGTACTGGCTGCGCCAGGCCGCCGAGCAGGGCCACGCCCTCGGCGCGTACGCCCTCGCCGACCTCCTGGAGCACCGCAGCGACGTCGGCGCCGAGCGCTGGCTGCGCGCCGCCGCCGAACAGGGCCACCGCGAGGCCGCGTACCGGCTCGCCCTCGCCCTGGAGCGCCGCGCCACCGAGACCACCCGCGGCCCGCACGACACCGGCACCCGGCTCCGGGTGCCCGGCACCGGCGAGCTCGTGCCCACCGGCACGCCCGCCACCGGCACCGCCGCGCCCGGGCGGGCCGTCGGTGAGCCCGGGGGAGAGCCGACCGAGGCCGAGCAGTGGTTCCGGCAGGCCGCCGCGCGCGGCCACCGGCGGGCCGCGCTCCACCTCGGCGCGATCCTGGAGCACCGCGGCGAGCTCAAGGAGGCAGGCCGCTGGTACCTCAGCTCCGCCAAGGAGGGAGAGGCCAAGGCCGCCTGCGCGCTCGGCTTCCTGCTCCGCGACGCCGGCGACGAGGAGAGCGCCGCCGTGTGGTGGCTGCGCGCCGCCCAGGACGGCGACGGCAACGCCGCCAACGCCCTGGGAGCCCTGCACGCGGCCCGGGGCGAGCAGCAGACCGCCGAACGCTGGTACCGGGCCGCCATGGATGCCGGCGACGTGAACGGCGCCTACAACCTCGGGCTGCTCTGCGCCGCCCAGGACCGCATCCCGCAGGCCGAGCAGTGGTACCGCCGGGCCGCCTACGCGGGCCACCGCGAGGCCGCCAACGCGCTCGCCGTGCTGCTTCTCCAGGCCGGTGACGCCAACGGCGCCGAGCCCTGGTTCTCCAAGGCCGCCGAGGCCGGCAGCGTCGACGCCGCCTTCAACCTGGGCATCCTCCACGCGGGCCGCGACGAGGACCGTACGGCCCTCGTCTGGTACGAGCGGGCCGCGGCCGCCGGGCACACCGAGGCCGCCCTCCAGGTCGGCATCGCCGCCCTCCGGGACGGCGACGAGCGGACCGCCGAGCGGCACCTGCGCTGCGCGGCCGGCGGCGGCAGCGCCGAGGCCGCCTTCCGGCTCGCCTCGGTGCTCGACGCGCGCCGCCCCGACCCGGGCCCCGCCGTCCTCGGCGCGTCCCGGGAGGAGAAGAGCGAGTGCGAGGAGTGGTACGAGCGGGCCGCGCAGCAGGGACACCGGCGCGCCCAGGTGAGGGTCGGCATGCTCGCCGCCGGGCGCGGCGACCTGGCCGAGGCCGACCGCTGGTACCGCGAGGCCGCCGAGGCCGGCAGCCGCAACGGGGCCTTCAACCTCGGGCTGCTCCTCGCCCGCGAGGGCAGCGAGCGCGAGGCCGCCCTCTGGTGGACCCGGGCCGCCCGGGCCGGCCACGGCCGCGCCGCGCTCCGGCTCGCGCTGCTCGCGGCGCGACGCGGGGAGCTGACCGAGGGGCGCCGCTGGTGCGCCCGCGCGGTGGAGCTGGGGCCCGCGGAGGTCGCCGAGCGGGCCGCCCGGCTGAGCGAGGCCCTGCACCAGGAACTGACCGCGTGATGACCGGCCCATGGGCTGCGTCTCAACGGATTTGCGCTGGTCGCGGGGCGTCCCGTAGAGTCGGGTTTACCGACGCGGGGTGGAGCAGCTCGGTAGCTCGCTGGGCTCATAACCCAGAGGTCGCAGGTTCAAATCCTGTCCCCGCTACTCAGTAGCAACGAAGGCCCGGATCCGATTTCGATCGGATCCGGGCCTTCGTCGTGCGTGCAGCCGTCTTCGTGTATCCCAGGGCACGAAGATCGCCCTTCATGAAGAAGGCCCGGCACGAAGAAGGCCTTTCATGAAGAAGGCCCCCGCCGGAGCGGGGGCCTTCTTCGTGAAGTCGTGTCAAGCGGTGGTGGCGCAGCTCGGGCAGATGCCCCGGTACGTGACCTCGACGTTCGAGATCGTGAAGCCGAAGCGCTCGGTGTCCGGCAGGTCCGCCAGCGGGTCGCCGCCCGGGTGGACGTCACGGATCGCGCCGCAGCGGCCGCAGACGAGGTGCTGGTGCGGCCGGTGCGCGTTGGGGTCGTAGCGCTTGGCGCGGCCGTCGGTCGCGACCTCGATGACCTCGCCGAGGGTGACCATCTCGCCCAGCGTGTTGTAGACGGTCGCGCGCGAGATCTCGGGGAGTCGCGCCACTGCGCGCGCGTGGACCTCGTCGGCGGTCAGGTGCACATGATCCCCGTCGAGGACCTCGGCCACGACGCGGCGCTGCGCGGTCATCCGCCAGCCGCGTCCGCGCAGTCGTTCCAACAGGTCACTCATGGGCGCCAGCTTAACAGCCGTGGGGTCGGACTCCCGAACAGGTGTGACTTTAGAAGTTCACTTGACCTAGACATTGTCTATTGTAGGATCAAGTACGGCATCGCAGGACAGGACGCAGGAGGCGCACGTGACGCAGGGACCGCTCACCACGGAGGCCGGCGCGCCGGTCGCCGACAACCAGAACAGCGAGACGGCGGGCGTCGGCGGTCCGGTCCTCGTCCAGGACCAGCTCCTCCTGGAGAAGCTCGCCCACTTCAACCGTGAGCGCATCCCGGAGCGCGTGGTCCACGCGCGCGGTGCGGGCGCCTACGGCACCTTCACGCTCACCCGTGACGTCTCGCAGTGGACGCGTGCCGGGTTCCTCTCCGAGGTCGGCAAGCAGACCGAGACCTTCCTGCGCTTCTCGACCGTCGCGGGCAACCTCGGTGCGGCCGACGCCGTGCGCGACCCGCGCGGCTGGGCGCTGAAGTTCTACACCGAGGAGGGCAACTACGACCTCGTCGGCAACAACACCCCGGTGTTCTTCATCAAGGACGCCATCAAGTTCCCCGACTTCATCCACACCCAGAAGCGCGACCCCTACTCGGGCTCGCAGGAGGCGGACAACGTCTGGGACTTCTGGGGCCTCTCCCCGGAGTCGACCCATCAGGTCACCTGGCTCTTCGGCGACCGCGGCATCCCCGCCTCGTACCGCCACATGAACGGCTACGGCTCGCACACGTTCCAGTGGAACAACGAGGCCGGCGAGGTCTTCTGGGTCAAGTACCACTTCAAGACCGACCAGGGCATCAAGAACCTCACCCAGGACGAGGCCAACCGGCTCGCCGGCGAGGACCCGGACTCGCACCAGCGTGACCTGCGCCAGGCCATCGAGCGCGGTGACTTCCCGACCTGGACCGTGCAGGTCCAGATCATGCCCGCGGCCGACGCCGCGCACTACCGCTTCAACCCGTTCGACCTCACCAAGGTGTGGCCGCACGAGGACTACCCGCCGGTCGAGATCGGCACGCTGGAGCTCAACCGCAACCCGGAGAACATCTTCGCCGAGGTCGAGCAGTCCATCTTCAGTCCGGCGCACTTCGTGCCCGGCATCGGCCCGTCCCCGGACAAGATGCTCCAGGGCCGCCTCTTCGCCTACGGCGACGCCCACCGCTACCGCGTCGGCATCAACGCCGACCACCTGCCGGTGAACCGCCCGCACGCGACCGAGGCGCGCACCCACTCCCGTGACGGCTTCCTCTACGACGGCCGCCACAAGGGCGCGAAGAACTACGAGCCGAACTCCTTCGGCGGCCCGTCCCAGACGGACCGGCCGCTGTGGCAGTCCGCGCCGGTCGCCGGTGGCACCGGCAACCACGCCGCCGCGGTCCACTCCGAGGACGACGACTTCGTGCAGGCGGGCACCCTGTACCGGCTGATGTCGGAGGGCGAGAAGGGCCGCCTGGTCGACAACCTGGCCGGCTTCATCGCCAAGGTCTCGCGCGACGACATCGCCGAGCGTGCGATCGAGAACTTCCGCCGGGCGGACGGAGACTTCGGCAAGCGGCTGGAGGCCGCGGTCCAGGCCCTGCGCGGCTGAGGGCGCTTGCCGTAGAGGGAGCGGGCCGGGTTTCCGTACGGATTCCGGCCCGCTCTCGCATGTCCGCGCGGGGAGCGGGTCGCTCAGCCCGCGACGCTGTGCAGCGGGATCCAGCAGCGGATGATGTCGCGCACCGAGACGATGCCGACGGGACCCCGGTCGTCGAGGACGACGAGATGGCGGAAACCGCCGTGCGTCATGGCCTCGGCCGCCTCCTCCAGGGTCCAGGTGGGGGCGGCGAACACGACGTCGTGGGTGGTGTGGGCGTCGGCGGTCTCGTCGTCGGGGTCCTGGTCGCGGGCCAGTGAGTTGAGGATGTCGCGCTCGGTGAGGATGCCGAGTCCGGCGTCCCCGTCCAGGACGACGGCCGCGCCGACGCGGCGCGCCGCCATCAGCCGGGCGGCCTGTCGGAGGGTGTGGGCGGGGCCGATGGTGAGGACAACGGTGCTCATGGCGTCACGGACGAGCATGGGCGGAGCCACCTCCTTGGTGAAACGTTCCCGCCTTCAACGAGAAAGAATTCACAAGTTCACAAGCGGGGGGACTCTCAGAGTGACACCGGGGGGAGGACCCGACAAGGGGGCGCGCGAGGCGACCCGGGGGAGCGTCGAGGGCGCTCAGCCCTCCGCGTTCTCCTGGTTGAGGTAGCTCAGCAGCTCGCCGTGGAGCAGACCGTTCGACGCCGCCGCGTTTCCGCTGTGCGGACCGTGCCGGCCGTCCAGGCCCGTGTACGTACCGCCGGCCTCCTGGACCACGACCGCCACCGCCGCCATGTCCCACAGCGACAGCTCCGGCTCCGCGCAGATGTCCACGGAACCCTCGGCGACCATCATGTACGGCCAGAAGTCGCCGTACGCCCGGGTCCGCCAGCATGCGCGCGTGAGGTCCAGGAACCCTTCGAGGCGGCCCTGCTCCTCCCAGCCGCTCAGCGAGGAGTAGGCGAAGGAGGCGTCGTCGAGGGAGGCGACCTTCGAGACCCCGATCCGGCTCGCCGAGGCGAGGCTGCGTCCGGTGTACGCGCCGAGGCCCTTCGCCGCCCACCAGCGCCGGCCGAGCGCCGGGGCCGACACCACGCCGACCACCGGCTGGAAGCCGGTCTCCCCGGCCTCCATCAGGGCGATCAGGGTCGCCCAGACGGGCACCCCGCGCACGTAGTTCTTGGTGCCGTCGATCGGGTCGATCACCCAGCGGCGCGGGCCCGAGCCCTCCACGCCGTACTCCTCGCCCAGGATCGCGTCGCGCGGCCTGGCCCGCTGGAGCTGCCCCCGGATCAGTTCCTCGGCAGCCTTGTCGGCCTCGCTCACCGGGGTCATGTCCGGCTTCGTCTCGACCTTGAGGTCGAGCGCCTGGAACCGGTCCATGGTGGCCGCGTCGGCGGCATCCGCGAGGACATGGGCGAGACGAAGATCATCGTGGTAATCGGCCATGGTCGGCACTCTATCGCCGCGTGATCCCCGCACGGACAACCGTCCACCGGAGCCCCTTGACAGTGACCGGACGCCTGCCGACGCTGAGCACGGAAACGATTCCCCGGTCCGGGAGGCGTCGATGCCGACTGCCCGCGAGGCCCTGCTCGACGCCGCGCTCGCCGCGCTCGAGCGCCGGTCGTGGTCCGCCGTGCGCATGGCCGACCTCGCGGTGGCCGCCCGGGTCTCCCGGCAGACCCTCTACAACGAGTTCGGCAGCAAGGAGGGGCTCGCCCGCGCCCTGGTGCGACGGGAGGCCGACGCCTATCTGCTGGGCGTCCGGCGGCTGCTCGCCGCCCCGGCCCCGCCCGAGCGGAACCTTGCCGTCGTCGCCGAGTGGATCGTCACCCGGGCCGCCTCCAGGCCCGTGCTGCGGGCCCTGCTCACCGGCTCCTGGGACGAACGGCTGCCCGCACCCAGGCCCGCCAGGCCCGGCGCGCGCCCCGCGGCCGTCCCCGCCCAGCGCCGCGCCGACGAGGGGCCGCCCGCGCCCGGCGAGCTGGTGGCGGCGACCGCGGCCTGCGCGGGAGAGCGGTGGGCGGCCGGCTGCGAACTCGTCGTCCGGCTGGCCCTCAGCCATGTCGTGGCACCCGCGATCCCGTCCCTGGGCGGGGCGCGGACGGACGGTCGGCGCGCGGAGGAGCGACCGTCGGAGGATCAGTGCGCGGAGCCGGACAACTGGAGCCCGACCACACCCACGACGACCAGGCTGATCGAGATGATCTTGAGCGTCGAGACCACGTCACCGAGGAAGATCATTCCGTAGATCGCCGTCCCGGCCGCCCCGATCCCGGTCCACACCGCGTACGCGGGACCCACGTCGAGCTTGCGCAGGGCGAGCGTGAGGAGACCGAAGCTGCCCAGGGCGAAGGCCGCGAACGCGACCGTCGGCCACAGCCGGGTGAAACCGTGCGAGAGCTTCAGACAGACGGCGAAACCCGTCTCCAGAAAGCCCGCCACCACCACCAGCAGCCACGCCATCGTCAGTGCCTCCCACGCCGTCGGTGACTGCTTCGTCGCACTTGGTGCGATTATGCACTTACCGGTCGTGGTCGTCCGTAAACGTGTACGGCGCGGCAGCCCGCAAACGCGGGCTCAGTCGCCCTCGCGCCGCTCCCGGGTCGCGAGCAGCCTCCGCAGCGAGACGAGGCGCGCCGGATCGGCGTGCCCCTCAGTCACCCACGCGTCGAGCGCGCAGTCCGGCTCGTCGTGGCTGCATGCGCGCGGACAGTTCTCCGTACCCGGTACGAGCTCGGGGAAGGCGAGGATGACCCGGGACGGGTCGACGTGGTGCAGGCCGAAGGAGCGCACGCCCGGGGTGTCGATGACCCAGCCGCCCTCCCTGTCGTTGAGCGGCAGCGCGAGCGCGGAGGTGGTGGTGTGCCGGCCGCGGCCCGTGACCGCGTTGACGACACCGGTGCTCCGTCGCCGTTCCGGCGGGACCAGGGCGTTGACCAGGGTCGTCTTGCCGACGCCGGAGTGCCCGACGAAGGCGGTGGTCCTGCCCTTGAGGTGCTCGTGGACCCGCTCGGCCGCGACCCCGTCCACGAACTCGTCGCGCGTGGTCACCACGTACGGCACACCGAGCGCGCCGTACATGTCCAGCAGGGTGTCCGGCGACGCCAGGTCCGACTTGGTGAGGACGAGCAGCGGGGTGAGGCCGCCGTCGTACGCGGCGACCAGACAGCGGTCGATCAGCCGCGGGCGCGGCTCGGGGTCGGCGAGCGCGGTGACGATCGCCAGCTGGTCGGCGTTGGCGACGACCACCCGCTCGTACGGGTCGTCGTCGTCGGCCGTGCGGCGCAGCACCGAGCTGCGCTCACCGATCCGCACGATCCGGGCGAGCGTGTCCTTCTCGCCGGAGAGGTCGCCGACGAGCGAGACCCGGTCGCCGACCACGGCGGCCTTGCGGCCCAGTTCGCGCGCCTTCATCGCCGTCACCGCGCGGTCGTCGACCAGAACGGTCAGCCGACCGCGGTCGACGGTGAGGACCATGCCCTCGACGGCGTCCTCGTGCTTCGGGCGGATGGTCGTCCGGGGGCGGGTGCCCTTGCGGTTGGGCCGCTGGCGGATGTCGTCCTCGTCGGTGTTCTTGCCGTAACGCCGCATGGTTCAGGCCCCGAGCATTTCGGTCCACATCATCGGGAAGTCGGGCAAGGTCTTCGCCGTCGTGGCCACGTCCTCGATCTCCACACCCTCGACCGCGAGGCCGATGATCGCGCCCGCCGTCGCCATGCGGTGGTCGTGGTACGTGTGGAAGACGCCGCCGTGCAGCGGTCGCGGGCGGATGTGGAGACCGTCCTCGGTCTCGGTCACATCGCCGCCCAGCTCGTTGATCTCCTTGGTGAGCGCCGCGAGCCGGTCCGTCTCGTGCAGTCGCAGATGGGCGACCCCGCGCAGGGTCGACGGGGAGTCCGCGAGGGCCGCGACCGCGGCGATGCCGGGCGTCAGCTCGCCGACCTCGCCGAGGTCCACGTCGATGCCGTGGATCCGGCCCGTACCGGTGAAGGTCAGGCCCGCCTCGGTCAGCTCGCAGGAGCCACCCATCTCGGTGAAGATCTCCCGCAGCGCGTCACCGGGCTGGGTGGTTCGCGCCGGCCAGTCCGGGACCGTCACGCGGCCGCCGGTGATCAGGGCGGCCGCCAGGAACGGCTGCGCGTTCGACAGGTCGGGCTCGACGACCAGGTCGCGGCCGCGCAGCGCGGAGGGCGCCACCCGCCACACGTTCGGGGCGCCGCCGTGCTCGGGCTCGTCGACCTGGGCGCCGACCGCGCGCAGCATGTCGACCGTCATCCGGATGTGCGGCAGCGAGGGCAGTCGCGACCCCACGTGCCGTACCTCGACGCCCTGGTTGAAGCGGGGGGCCGACAGCAGCAGGGCGCTCACGAACTGGGAGGACGAGGAGGCGTCGATCTCGACCGTGCCGCCGTCCAGACCGCCGGCGCCGTGCACGGTCAGCGGGAGGGCGCCGCGGCCCTCGTCGTCGATGCGGGCGCCGAGGGCGCGCAGCGCGTCGATCACGCCGTGCAGCGGGCGCTCGTGGGAGCGGGGGTCGCCGTCGAAGCGCACCGGGCCGTCGGCGAGCGCCGCGACCGGGGGCAGGAAGCGCATGACCGTACCGGCGTTGCCGACGTCGACGGTCGCGGGGCCGCGCAGCGGGGAGGGAATGATCCGCCAGGCCTCGCCGGAGCCGTCGGGGCCGATGCCTTCCTCGATCTTGACGCCGAGGGTACGGAGCGCCTCGGCCATCAGAAGGGTGTCCCGGGAGCGCAGCGGGCGGCGCAGCCAGCCGGGCTCGGCGGCGAGCGCGGCGAGCACCAGGGCGCGGTTGGTGACCGACTTCGATCCGGGCACGGTGACGGTCGCGTCGACGGCGCCGCGGGCATACGGGGCGGGCCAGAGGTCGGTGGGCGGGTCGGTGTGCGCGGAGGTGGCTGCGGTCATGGACTCACTGTACGGGGGAGTCAGAAGCCCAGGAGCCAGCGCCCGCCGCCGATCAGGGCCGAGATCGCGAGCGCGTGGAAGAAGAACAGCCACACTCCGGCGGGCACGTGGGTGAGCCGCGAGAGCTGGTCCGCGTCCGAGTCGGGGGCGCCGCCGTGGCGCCGTTTCGCCTGCAGCTCGAAGGCCGGGCGGACGCCGCCGAGCAGCAGGAACCAGACCACGGCGTACGCGAAGACCGACTGGACCTCCGGGGCGGTCAGCCAGGAGACGAGGAGGAAGGCGGCGCCGGTGAGGAGGACGGTGAGGATCCCGTACGCGTTGCGGACCATCACCAGCATCGCGAGCAGCAGGGCCGTCGCCACCCAGAGCAGCAGGGTGACCCGGTGGGTGCCGAGCAGGGCGGCGCCGCCGAGGCCGAGCAGCGGGGCCGCCGGGTAGCCGGCGGCCAGGGTGAGGACCACGCCGATGCCGGTCGGGCGGCCGCGGCTCACGGTCAGTCCGCTGGTGTCCGAGTGCAGCCGGATCGCTTCCAGGCGCCGGCCGGTGGCGAGGGCCACGAGTCCGTGGCCGCCCTCGTGGGCGATGGTGATCGCGTTGCGGGCGAGCAGCCAGACACGGCGGGGCACGGTGACGGCGAGGGCGGCGACGCCGGTGGCGATCACCAGCCACTCGGCCGGAGCGGCCTGCGGGCTGAAGAGGTCCATGATGCGGGCCGCTCCTCGGGTGGTCGGGGATCGTGGCAGTGTGGCACGTATGTGCGGAAGGTATGCAGCGAGTCGGCGGCCCGAGGACCTCGTCGGCCTTTTCGGGGTGGAGAAGTGGGAGCCGGAGGAGGCTCTGGCCCCGGACTGGAACGTGGCCCCCACCAAAGAGGTCTGGGCCGTTCTGGAGCGTCCTCTGAAAGACGCAGGATCCCGGCGTCCGGTTCGCCAGCTGCGGGCGTTGAAATGGGGCCTCGTACCGTCCTGGGCGAAGTCGCCCGAGGGCGCCGCCCGGATGATCAACGCGCGTGCCGAGACCCTGGACGAGAAGCCCTCCTTCAAGCGGGCGTTCGCGGCCCGCCGGTGCATCCTGCCCGCCGACGGCTATTACGAGTGGGTGACCGGGGCGGGGGAGCGCGACCTGGAGGTCGAGGGGAAGAAGAAGCGGCCCCGGAAGCAGCCGTACTTCGTGACCCCGGCGGACGGCTCCGTCTTCGCGATGGCGGGTCTGTACGAGTTCTGGCGCGACCGGACCCTTCCCGACGCCCACCCCTCCGCGTGGTGGGTGACCTGCTCGGTGATCACCACCGAGGCGGAGACCGGACCGCTGGGCGTGGCCCCGGCCGAGGGCCCGCACGCGCTCGCCGACATCCACCCCCGGATGCCGCTGATGCTCACCGAGGACCGCTGGGACGCCTGGCTCGACCCGGCCGCCACGCACCCGGAGGAGCTGCGCGGGCTGCTCGCCCCGCCGCCCGGGGGCCTCATGCGTGCCTACCCGGTGGCGACCGCGGTCAGCAACGTCCGCAACAACGGGCCCGAACTCCTGACGGAGCTGGAGGGCCCGGAGGTCGGCACGCTCTTCTGACCGGAGGTCGGCTCGCTCCTCCGGCCGGAGGTCGGCATGCTCTCCTGGCCGAGGTCGGCACGCTCCTCCGGCCGGAGCTCGGCACGCTCTCCTGGCCGAGGTCGGCTCGCTCGTCCGAACCACGCCCGCCTCACCCCCTCCCGAAACCCCTTCCGGCGCGGTCGTGGAGGCAGGATGGGGGCGTGACCGACGTGACACAGTACGAGACCGTTTCCACCGACGCCGGGGACGCGCGCGTGGCCTGGTCCGAGGGGACGAAGCCGTGGGCCGTCCTCGCCCTCGGCCACGGCGCCGGCGGCGGCATCGAGGCCCGTGACCTCCAGGCCCTGGCCGCCGCGCTGCCCGCCCGGGGCGTGACCGTCGCCCTCGTCGAGCAGCCCTGGCGGGTCGCGGGCAAGAAGGTCGCACCCGCCCCGAAGACCCTGGACACCGGCTGGCGCGGCCTCTGGCCGGCCCTCGCGCGGCCCGGGCTCCCGGTGATCGCGGGCGGCCGCAGCGCCGGCGCCCGGGTCGCCTGCCGCACCGGACGGGAGCTGGGTGCGCTCGCCGTCCTCGCGCTGAGCTTCCCGCTGCACCCGCCGGGCAGGCCGGAGAAGTCCCGCGCCGACGAGCTCCTCGGCGCGGGCCTGCCGACGCTCGTCGTGCAGGGCGGCAACGACCCCTTCGGGCGCCCCGGGGAGTTCCCGGACGGCTCGTACGGACTGGTCGAGATCCCGTACGGCGACCACGGCTTCGCCCTGCCGAAGCGCGCGCCGCTCGGTCCGGACGAGGCCGAGGGGCTGCTCGTGGAGGGCGTCGCCGAGTGGATCTCCGCCCTGCGCTGACCCCCGGGAATGTTGAGTGGGGGACCACTGTTGTTCCGTGCGTCGGTGTGAGAGCAAGGAAGAGGGAGTCCGTCGCATGGGTTCGACCATCTGCCCCGAGCGCGCGCAGGCCGCTGACCTCGACTGGACAGTGCTGCCCGCTCCCAAGGGAGCCAAGATTCGGGCGGCGGTCGGAGCGGTTCCTCGTCTATCCTCCGAAACGAGTGGGTCCGCCCTCGGGCTCGCCGCGGCGCTGGAGGAGGTGGGTCCGGTCACTGGGACCGACACAGGGACCGACGAAGGCCCCGAGGAGACGACCGAGGAGCGCAACGCGCGCTTCGAGCGGGACGCCCTCGGCTACCTCGACCAGATGTACTCGGCCGCACTGCGCATGACGCGCAACCCCGCGGACGCGGAGGACCTCGTGCAGGAGACGTACGCCAAGGCGTACGGATCCTTCCACCAGTTCCGCGAGGGTACGAACCTCAAGGCGTGGCTGTACCGCATTCTCACGAACACCTTCATCAACTCGTACCGCAAGAAGCAGCGTGAGCCCCAGCGCAGCGCCGCCGAGGAGATCGAGGACTGGCAGCTCGCGCGCGCCGAGTCGCACATGTCGACCGGTCTGCGTTCCGCCGAGTCGCAGGCGCTCGACCACCTCCCGGACTCCGACGTGAAGGAAGCCCTCCAGGCGATTCCCGAGGAGTTCCGCATCGCCGTCTATCTCGCGGATGTCGAGGGCTTTGCGTACAAGGAGATCGCGGACATCATGGGGACACCCATCGGTACGGTGATGTCCCGGCTGCACCGGGGTCGCCGCCAGCTGCGCGGCATGCTCGAGGACTACGCTCGCGACCGCGGGCTGGTACCCGCGGGCGCCGGAGAGTCGTCGAACGATCTGAAAGGCTCGGGCTCATGAGCTGCGGAGAGCCGCACGAGACGGATTGCTCGGAAGTCCTGGATCATCTGTACGAGTTCCTCGACAACGAGATGCCCGACACCGACTGCACCAAGTTCGAGGTGCACTTCGAGGAGTGCTCCCCGTGCCTGGAGAAGTACGGCCTGGAGCAGGCGGTGAAGAAGCTCGTCAAGCGCTGCTGCGGCAGTGACGACGTCCCCACCGACCTGCGGTCCAAGGTCATGGGCCGGATCGACCTGATCCGTTCCGGGCACCTGGTGCCCGAGCAGGAGATCGCGCCGATCGTTCCGACGACGCCGGCGACGCAGGAGTAACTCCCCCTTCCGTAGAGGGAGAAGGAAGCCGCCGCGACACGATCGCGGCGGCCTCGTTCGTATATCAGCTTGTATCACCCGATGGTGCGAATCCGCTTCACCGGGCCGTCCAGGACCGTCCAACTCGCTAGCGTGACAGGCGTGATGGGCGTGAAGGTCATTCCGTGCGCGGCCCGCGTGTACATCGGCTGCGCCCTGCTCGGCGCCGGGGCCTCCGCCCTGCCCGCGCTGCGCCCCGGCGCCGCCACCCCCTGGGGCACGGTCGCACTCCTCGCCACCCTGTACGCGCTCTGCGAGCTGCCCGCCCGCTGCCGCCTCCTGGGCCGCGCGGTCGGCGGCTCCGTCCCCATGGGCACCGGCTCCTTCTTCCCCGTCCTCCTCGCCGCCGCCCTCCTCCTGCCACCCGCCGCCGCCGCGCTCACCGCCCTGCCCGGCAGCCTCCTCGCCCGCGTCGACGAACCCCCGGCCGCGCCCCGCCGCGCCTGGCGGGCGGCCGCCACCGCCCTCGCCGTCTGGGCCGCCGCCCAGATCGCCGAGGCCCTCAGCTGCGCCAATGCCCTCGGACACGGGCCGGACGCCCCCGACTTCCCGTACGCGCTGCTGCCCGCCGGTGCCGCCGCGCTCACCTTCTGCCTCGTCCTGACCGCCCTCGACGGCGGCATCCGGGCGACCGCCGACGGGCTGCCCCCGCGGGCCGCCTGGCGCGGACTCCTCGGCCGGGCGCTCGCCCCGCACGCCGTGCACGGGCTCGCCGGACTGATGATGGCCGTCCTCTGGCGCAGCACGTACGGGCCGGTCTCGGCGCTCTTCGTGCTCCTCCCGATGTACATCTCCTGCTGGGTCTTCGCCCAGTACCACCGCGAGCGAGCGGCCCACCAGGCCACCATCCGCGCCCTCGTCCAGGCCGTCGACATCAAGGACCGCTACACCCGCGGCCACAGCGAACGCGTCGGCCACGCCTCCGTCCTGATCGCCCGTGAGCTGGGCATGGCCGAGGAGCGGCTGGACGTCGTCCGGTTCGCCGGCATCCTCCACGACGTCGGCAAACTGGGCGTGCCCACCCGCGTGCTCCGCAAGGACGGGCCGCTCACCCCGGAGGAGCGCCGGGTCATCGAACTGCACCCCGAGTACGGGCACGAGATGGTCCGGGGCATCGGCTTCCTCGGCGAGGCGCGGGCCGCGATCCTCCACCACCACGAGCGGATGGACGGCAGCGGCTACCCGTACGGGCTGCACGGCGACGACATTCCCGAGTTCGCCCGGGTGGTGGCCGTCGCCGACGCCTTCGACGCCATGACCTCCACCCGCTCGTACAGCCGCGCCCGCCCGGTGCCGACCGCCGTCGCCGAACTGGAGCGCTGCGCGGGCAGCCAGTTCGACCCCCGGATGGTCGCCGCCCTCGTCCGGGCCCTGGAGCGGCACGGCTGGCAGCCCGCCGTCACCGCCGACGAGACCCCACCGGCGGGCCCGCCCGGTGGAAACGTGCCCCCGCCGCGTGACACCCCACCGGCGCGACAACCGGAAACACCCGGGACCAGGCCCAAGGAGCGCGCATGAGACCCGGCGCCGTCACCGTCGGCACCGTGTACGGGGCCGCACTGCTGCTGAGCCTCGCCGGCTTCGGCTCCACCCTCTGGTACGGCGTCGACGAACCCGGCAACGCCCTCGCCTTCGGCACCCTCGTCGTCCTCGGCGAGTTCGCCCGCTGGGGCGCCGCACCCGGCGTGGGGGCACCTCCCGTGCGCGAAGCGCCAGGGGGGAGCGAGCCGGCGCCGCTCGCCGCCGCCGGAGCCCTCGCCTACGCCCTGCTCGGAGCCAGCGCCGGGACCGCCACCACCCACGGCGTCCTCCAGATCATCGCCGTCGTCGTCGCCGCCAGGCTCGCCGGGATCGTCCCCCACATCGCCCGGGGCCGAGGCCCCGGCCTCGACCACCTCGCCCGCCGCGTCCTCACCGTCGGCTTCGCCGCACTCTGCTTCCAGCCCCTCTACAACTCCGGCGCCCTCGTCGAGCACCTCGGCCAGGGCCCGCCGTACGCCCTCTTCCTCGTCCTCCTGCTCGTCCTGACCGCCCTCTGCGACGCGGTGCTCGCCGCCCTCGTACTCCGCGCCCGCACGGGATTCCCGTACGGCCCCCTTCTCCGCGACGAACTGCGCGCCCTCCTCGGCATCGGCTCCGCCGTCGGCGCCACCGGCACCGTCATGGCGCTCGGCGTGGCCGCCGCAGGACTCTGGGCACTGCCCGTGCTCGCCGTGCCGCTCCTTCTCACCCAGGTCTCCTTCCGGCGGTACGCGGCCGTGCGCACCGTCAACCGGCAGACCATCGCCTCCCTCGCCCGCGCCACCGAGATCGCCGGCTGCACCCCGCCCGGGCACGCCCACCGGGTCGCCGCCCTCAGCGCGGCCGTCGGACGGGAGCTGGGCCTCTCGGGGGCCGAGCTGGCCGTCCTGGAGCACGCGGCGCTCATGCACGACATCGGCCAGCTCTCCCTCGTCGATCCCGTCGCCGGCGGCGCCACCGCCCTGCTGCCCACCGAGGAGCAGCGCCGGATCGCCCTCCTGGGCGGCGAGGTCGTCCGCAGGACCGGCGTCCCCGAGGCCGTCGCCGTCGTCGTCGAGCGCCAGGCCGACCCGTACCGGGAGCAGCCGCTGCCCGCCCGGATCGTCCGGGCCGTGAACGCCTACGACGACCTCGCGGGCGGCGAGAGCGCGGGCGCCGCCCTCGACGCCCTGGAGCGGCTCCGGCTCGGCACCGCCCGCGACTATCACCCGGATGTCGTCGAATGCCTGGCCAGAGTCCTGGCGCGGGGCGGAACGGCTGGGGTGACCTCCGTCGCCACTGGGTAACCCATGGGTAATGAGCGCGCGTCCGACCGGGCATGGTTGGATGCGAACAAGAGGGTGAAGCGACCGGCAGGCGGGAATCGTGAAGATCTTCGGGAAGGTACGGCATCGGCCCTCCGCCTCATGGCGGCAGGCCACCGACCGCGCGTTCACGCTGATCGGCGACGGCCGGTACGAGGACGCGGGCGCACTCCTGACACGCGCGGCGGATCTTGAGCCCTGGCTCTCGGAGTCCTGGTTCAACCTGGCGCTGCTGCACAAGTTCCGGCACGACTGGGAGCAGGCGCGCGCCGCCGGGCTCCGCGCGGTCGCTCTCCTCGACAAGGAGAGCGGCGCCCCCGACTGGTGGAACGTGGGGATCGCCGCCACCGCGCTCCAGGACTGGCCGCTGGCCCGCCGCGCCTGGCAGGCGTACGGACTGAAGGTGCCCGGCGCCGCCGCCGGCACCGGTGAGCCCGCCGGGATGGAACTGGGCAGCGCCGCCGTCCGGCTCTCGCCCGAGGGCGAGGCCGAGGTCGTGTGGGGCCGCCGGCTCGACCCGGCCCGGATCGAGGTCCTCTCCATCCCGCTGCCGTCCTCCGGGCGCCGCTGGGGCGAGGTCGTCCTCCACGACGGCGTGCCGAACGGCGAGCGCACCACCACCGCCGGCCCCTCATACCCGGTCTTCGACGAGATCGAGCTGTGGGCCCCCTCACCCGTCCCCACCTGGGTCGTCCTCCTGGAGGCGGCCACCGAGGCCGACCGGGACGCCCTGGAGCTGCTCGCCGCGGAAGCGGGCTTCGCCGCCGAGGACTGGTCGTCCTCCGTGCGGCTGCTCTGTCGTGCCTGCTCCGAGTCGACCATGCCGAGCGCGGAGGGCGAGGGCGAGCACTCCGACCCGCACGACCACAGCGAGCCGGGCCACCCGGGGCCGCTCGGGCACCGCTCGCCGGGCGAGCTGTGGGTCCCGGAGCGGGAGTGCGGCATCGCGGCCCCGGCGGGCCTGGTGCGGGGACTCCTCGACGGCTGGGTGGCGGACAGTCCCGACAGTCGCGAGTGGCGCGATCTCGAAGAGGTCTGCTGAGCCCGGGGGTGGCTCCTGGATCAGGCCGGGCCCGTAGGCTGTCTCTCGACGGAATCGGGTTTTCAGGAAGGCGCGGCCGGACATGGCGCAGCAGGAGACGGACGAGCAGGCCATCAACGACGGGTTCGTCGTGGACACGGAGGACTGCGAGGCGCGCGAGCTCGCCCACCGTGAGCGCGGCACCGCCCGCCCGATCACGGTGGTCGGCAACCCGGTGCTCCACAAGGAGTGCAAGGACGTCACCGAGTTCGACGACTCGCTCGCGGCACTCATCGACGACATGTTCGCCAGCCAGAAGGCCGCCGAGGGCGTGGGCCTCGCCGCGAACCAGATCGGTGTGGACCTCAAGGTCTTCGTCTACGACTGCCCCGACGACGAGGGCCTCCGGCACACCGGTGTCGTGATCAACCCGGTCCTCCAGGAGCTCCCGGCCGAGCTGCGCGTCCTCGACGAGTCCAACGAGGGCTGCCTCTCCGTCCCGACCGCCTACGCGGAGCTGGCCCGCCCCGACTACGCGGAGGTCCACGGCCAGGACGCCCAGGGCAACCCGATCAAGGTGCGCGGCACCGGCTACTTCGCCCGCTGCCTCCAGCACGAGACGGACCACCTGTACGGCTACCTGTACATCGACCGCCTCTCCAAGCGGGACCGCAAGGACGCCCTGCGCCAGATGGAAGAGGGCACCCCGCGCTACGAGACGGTGCCGAACGCCTGATCCCGGTATGCGTACGAGAGGGGCCCCGCACTCGCATGAGTGCGGGGCCCCTCTCACGTACAGGCCGGGCCTAGAAGTCCTCGTCCAGGTCCACCGAGCCCTCGACCGCCACCTGGTAGGCGGACGGGCGGCGCTCGAAGAAGTTGGTCAGCTCCTGGACGCCCTGGAGCTCCATGAACGCGAACGGGTTCTCGGAGCCGTACACCGGGGCGAAGCCGAGGCGCTGGAGGCGCTGGTCGGCGACGCACTGGAGGTACTCGCGCATCGACTCGGTGTTCATGCCCGGCAGGCCGTCGCCGCACAGGTCGCGGCCGAACTGCAGCTCCGCCTCGACGGCCTCCTTCAGCATGTCCGTGACCTGCTGCTGAAGCGCGTCGTCGAAGAGCTCCGGCTCCTCCTTGCGGACGGTGTCCACGACCTCGAAGGCGAAGTTCATGTGCATCGTCTCGTCTCGGAACACCCAGTTGGTGCCGGTCGCGAGACCGTGCAGCAGACCGCGGGACCGGAACCAGTACACGTACGCGAAGGCGCCGTAGAAGAACAGGCCCTCGATGCACGCGGCGAAGCAGATCAGGTTCAGCAGGAAGCGGCGCCGGTCGGCCTGGGTCTCCAGGCGGTCGATCTTCTCCACCGAGTCCATCCAGCGGAAGCAGAACTGCGCCTTCTCGCGGATGGAGGGGATCTCCTCGACCGCGTCGAACGCGGCGGCGCGGTCGTCCGGGTCGGGCAGGTAGGTGTCGAGCAGCGTCAGATAGAACTGGACGTGCACGGCCTCCTCGAACAGCTGGCGCGACAGGTACAGGCGCGCCTCCGGGGAGTTGATGTGCTTGTAGAGCGTCAGGACCAGGTTGTTCGAGACGATCGAGTCGCCCGTCGCGAAGAACGCGACCAGACGGCCGATCATGTGCTGCTCACCGGGGGTGAGCTTGGCGAGGTCGGCGACGTCCGAGTGGAGGTCGACCTCCTCGACGGTCCAGGTGTTCTTGATCGCGTCCCGGTAGCGCTCGTAGAAGTCCGGGTAGCGCATCGGACGCAGGGTCAGCTCGAAGCCCGGGTCGAGGAGGTTCTTCTGTTCGGTGGAGCTCATTACTGGCAGGCCTCGCAGGACTCGGGGTTTTCCAGGGAGCAGGCGAGGGCGTCCGCGTCGGGGGCCGCCTGCTGTACGGGGATGGTGGCGGCGGCCGTCGACGCCTGGGCGGCGCGGGCGATCCGGGTCGCCGGGCGGGAGCGCAGGTAGTACGTCGTCTTCAGGCCCTGCTTCCAGGCGTACGCGTACATCGACGACAGCTTGCCGATCGTCGGCGTCTCCAGGAACAGGTTCAGCGACTGCGACTGGTCCAGGAACGGCGTCCGGGCGGCGGCCATGTCGATCAGGCCGCGCTGCGGGATCTCCCACGCCGTGCGGTACAGCTCGCGCACCTCGGCCGGGATCCAGGTGAAGCCCGCGACCGAGCCGCTGGCGTCGCGCAGCGCGTCCCGGGTCTGGGCGTCCCACACGCCGAGCCGCTTCAGCTCGTCGACGAGGTACGAGTTGACCTGGAGGAACTCGCCCGACAGCGTCTCGCGCTTGAAGAGGTTGGAGACCTGCGGCTCGATGCACTCGTAGACGCCCGCGATCGAGGCGATGGTCGCCGTCGGCGCGATGGCGAGGAGCAGGCTGTTGCGCATGCCGACGGCGGCGATCCGCTCGCGCAGGGCGGCCCAGCGCTCCGGCCAGTTGAGCTCCACGTCGTAGTGATCCGGGTGCAGGACACCGCGGGCCGCGCGGGTCTTGTCCCAGGCGGGGACCGGGCCGTTGCGCTCGGCGAGGTCGGCGGAGGCCTCGTACGCGGCGAGCATGATGCGCTCGGCGATCCGGGTGGACAGCGCGCGCGCCTCGGGGGAGTCGAACGGCAGCTTCAGCTGGAAGAAGACGTCCTGGAGGCCCATCGCGCCCAGGCCCACCGGCCGCCAGCGGGCGTTGGATCGCCCGGCCTGCTCGGTCGGGTAGAAGTTGATGTCGACGACCCGGTCGAGGAACGTGACGGCCGTGCGGACGGTCGCGTCGAGCCGCTCCCAGTCGATGTCCGAACCGACCACGAACGCGCCGAGGTTGACCGAGCCCAGGTTGCAGACCGCGGTCTCGCCGTCGTCCGTGACCTCCAGGATCTCCGTGCAGAGGTTGGAGGAGTGGACGGTGTGGCCGGGCTCGGCGGTCTGGTTGGCCGTCCGGTTCGAGGCGTCCTTGAAGGTCATCCAGCCGTTGCCGGTCTGGGCCAGGGTCCGCATCATCCGGCCGTACAGGTCGCGGGCCGGCATCGTCTTGCGGGCCAGGCCCGCCGCCTCGGCCTTGTGGTAGGCGGCGTCGAACTCCTCGCCCCACAGGTCGACCAGTTCGGGCACGTCCGCCGGGGAGAACAGCGACCAGTCGGCGTCGGCGTTGACCCGGCGCATGAACTCGTCCGGGATCCAGTGCGCCAGGTTCAGGTTGTGCGTACGGCGCTGGTCCTCGCCGGTGTTGTCGCGGAGCTCCAGGAACTCCTCGATGTCCGCGTGCCAGGTCTCCAGGTAGACGGCGGCGGCGCCCTTGCGGCGGCCGCCCTGGTTCACGGCGGCGACGGAGGCGTCGAGGGTCTTCAGGAACGGCACGATGCCGTTGGAGTGCCCGTTGGTGCCCCGGATCAGCGAACCGCGGGCCCGGATGCGGGAGTAGGAGAGGCCGATGCCGCCCGCGTGCTTCGAGAGACGCGCCACCTGGTGGTAGCGGTCGTAGATGGAGTCCAGCTCGTCCTGCGGGGAGTCCAGGAGGTAGCAGGAGGACATCTGCGGGTGACGGGTACCGGAGTTGAAGAGCGTGGGGGAGGACGGCAGGTAGTCCAGCCGGCTCATCAGGCGGTAGAGCGCCGTGACCTCGTCGAGCGCGTGGACGCTCTCGTCCTCCGCCAGGCCGCAGGCCACCCGGAGCATGAAGTGCTGCGGGGTCTCGATGACCTTGCGGGTGATCGGGTGGCGCAGCAGGTAGCGGGAGAAGAGGGTGCGCAGACCGAAGTAGCCGAAGCGGTCGTCGGCGGCCGCGTCGATGGTCGCGTCGAGCCGGTCGGCGTGCAGCGCGACGAACTCGGCGGTGCGGTCGGCGATCAGGCCCTCGTGGTGACCGACGGCGACGGAGGCGGAGAAGGAGAACGCGCCCTGGCCGGCCGCCTCGTCGGCGATCGTGATCGTCAGGAGCCGGGCGGCGAGCCGGGAGTACGCCGGGTCCTCGGCGATCAGACCGGCGGCCGCCTCGGTGGCCAGTTCGCGCAGTTCCGCCTCGTCCGCGACGGCGCTGCGGCCGCGGAGCGCGGCGGCGGCGACCTTGCCGGGGTCGGTGTCGGGGAGATCGGCGGTGAGGTCGGTCAGGGTCCGCAGCAGCACGGTCCCGGGGCCGTCGCTCTCGACCGCGGAAGCCTCGGCGGAAGCCGGATCGGCGGGCGCGATGGTCACGTGGGGGCTCTCCCTCGCTCGGCTCGGGGCCGCGGCGGGGGAAGGCGGGCAGACGGGCATCCGTAACGCCGGACGCGACGCTTCCACCGGCCCACTCCGCGAGGCCCGGACGTCATTGGCACCCGGAACGGACGGACCGGGTGCGCTGTCGGCAGGTCCTCGGACTCACCTCGCCCGAATATGTCGTATCCGTACGAAGCACACCGTTGCGGGACAGTTCCGGATTCGCGCCGGATTCCCCTGCGTCGACAGCGAGGTCGAGCATACATGTGGGGGGCGCCGCTTGCGGCACCCCCCACATGTTGTGTCGCGCCTCCGGCTCAGAACTCCAGGGCGTACGTACGCAGCCGATGGTCGGGGATCGGCTCCCAGTCCCGGTCAGGGGTGCGGAGGAAGCCCAGGCGCTCGTATATCCGGTGCGCGGAGACCATCGAGACGTCCGTGGACAGCACGATGCGACGGCACCCGGGGAGGGCCCGCGCCCGCTCGATACAGGCCCGTACGAGGGCCTCTCCGACGCCCCGGCCACGGGCCTCCCGGGAGACCGCGAGCATCCGGAACTCGGCCTCGCCCTCGACCGCGATGTCCGCCCAGGGGGTGGCGCCGGTGGCGAAGGTCACCCCGCCGAGCAGCCGCCCGTCGCCGTCCTCGGCGACGAGCACCTCGCTCTCGCGCGCCCGCCGTGCCGTGTCCCTGAGCACGTCCAGGTACGAGTCCTCCGCCCCGTACTTCAGCAGTCCGTCGTTCAGATAGGTTCCCGCGGTGAGCTCACCGAGCGCCTCGTAGTCCTCGGGCCGTACCGCCCTGATGGTGAAGTCCATGAGGGCAGTGTGCCTCCGGCCGGCCACCTGCTCCCAACGGGATTCAGCCGCCCGCCCCCACCGAGTTGTCGGGGGCGCCGTCGCCCACCGGCGGCAGGTCGCCCCGCTCGACGGGCTGCCCGGGGCCGGTCTCCTCCGGCAGGACGGCGTCGAGCTCGGCGGCATCGGCCCGGTGGGCGCGCTCGGCGGCGCCCTCGAGCACGTTCCGGGACAGGGTGGGCGGGGCGGCGACCTCGACGCGCAGCCCGTTCTCCTCGCGCACGTACGCGTGCCGTTCGGCGGACCGCAGGTACCACCGGTCGCCGTCCCGGACGCAGCTGTCCTGCTCGGCGGTGATCGTCGCGGCGCACTCCTCGTCCGAGAAGGGGCGGCGCTCGGCGGAGACGGTGAGGCGGACGCCGTCCTTCGTCACGTAGGTGACCTGGAAGCCGTCGTCGCCGATGACCCCCGACGCCATCCGGGACACCTCGAAGCCCTCGGCCCCGGTGACGTACACATGGTCCTTGTCGGTCTGCGCCCAGCGGGCGCGGGCGTCCAGCTCGGCCGGGCCGGGCGTGGGTCGCCCGCCCGCCGTCTCGGTGCCGCAGCCGGTGACGGCGAGGGCCAGGGGGAGGAGGGCGAGCAGGGTGGGGCGTGGTCCGATCCGCATGTCCCGCATCCTCGCGCAGGGACGGCGAAGGCCGCCATGCCTCCGGGGGAAGCAGGGCGGCCTTCGTCGGGTCCGGCGGTGGATCAGTGGGTCTCGGCGCCGACCTTCGGGAGCTTCGGGTCGACCCCGCGGTCACCCGCGTCGGCCGTGTAGTCCTCCGGAGAGGTCTGGTCGACGCCCTCCGGGGCCTTGACGGCCTTGAGGACGAAGGTCAGGACGACCGTGACGACGAGGTTGAGGAGGAAGGCGGTGAGACCGATGTAGCCGATCTCGCCGATGCCCGGGATCTCCGCGGAGGAGCCGCCGAAGTGCTTCTGGGTCGGGCTGGCGACCCCGTACGCGGCGACCGTGCCGTAGATCATGCCGACGGCCCAGCCGGCGAGCAGCGCCCAGCGGTGGAACCAGCGGGTGAAGAGACCGCCGACGAGGGCCGGGAAGGTCTGCAGGATCCAGATGCCGCCGAGCAGCTGGAAGTTGATCGCGACCGTCTTGTCCATGGTGAGGACGAAGGCGAGCGCGCCGACCTTCACCAGGAGCGAGACCAGCTTGGAGACCTTGGTCTCCTGGGCCGGGGTGGCGTTCGGCTTGATGAAGTCCTTGTAGATGTTGCGGGTGAAGAGGTTGGCCGCGGCGATCGACATGATCGCGGCGGGGACGAGCGCGCCGATGCCGATCGCGGCGAACGCGACGCCCGCGAACCAGTCCGGGAACATGGTCTCGAAGAGCTGCGGGATGGCGAGCTGGCCGTTCTTCACCTGGATGCCGGCGGCGATCGCCATGAAGCCGAGCAGCGCGAGCAGGCCCAGCATCAGCGAGTACAGCGGCAGGATCGTGGTGTTGCGGCGGATGACCTCGCGGCTCCGGGACGACAGGGTCGCCGTGATGGAGTGCGGGTACATGAAGAGCGCGAGCGCCGAGCCGAGCGCCAGCGTGGCGTAGCCCCACTGACCCATCTCGCCGGGCACGAGCGAACCGCGCGGCTTGCCGGTCGCCGGGTTGGTCTGCGCGTACGCCTCGCCCGCCTTGGCGAAGATCTCGTCGAAGCCGCCCAGCTTGATCGGGATGTAGATGATCGCCACCGCGATGACGATGTAGATCAGGGTGTCCTTGACGAAGGCGATGAGCGCGGGGGCGCGCAGACCCGAGGAGTACGTGTACGCCGCGAGGACACCGAAGGCGATGAGCAGCGGCAGGTCCTTGATGAACCAGTGGGTGTTCTCGCCGCCGCCGACGCCCATCACGTCCAGGACGGCCTGGATGCCGACGAGCTGGAGCGCGATGTACGGCATGGTGGCGAGGATGCCGGTGACCGCCACCGCGAGGGAGAGGCCCTTGGAGTCCCAGCGGCCGCGCACGAAGTCCGAGGTGGTGACGTACCCGTGCTTGTGCGAGACCGACCAGAGGCGCGGCAGGAAGGTGAAGATCAGCGGGTACACCAGGATCGTGTACGGGACGGCGAAGAAGCCGGCCGCGCCCGCCGCGTAGATGGCCGCCGGGACGGCGACGAAGGTGTACGCGGTGTAGAGGTCGCCGCCGAGCAGGAACCAGGTCACCCAGGTGCCGAACGACCGGCCGCCCAGGCCCCATTCGTCGAGGCTGTTCTCGTTCTCGGCCCTGCGCCAGCGCGAGGCGAGGAATCCCATGACCGTGACGGCCAGGAAGAAGAAGATGAAGACGGCGAGTGCCACGCCGTTCACGCCGGTCACGTCCTTCATCGTGCGTCACCTCCCTTGCGGGCACGCTGGTCCAGCTGCCACAGCTTGTACGCGATCATGGTGAGTGCGGTGGAGATCAGCACCCAGAGCATCTGGTACCAGTAGAAGAACGGGATGCCCGCGAAGAGCGGTTCGACCTTCGCGTACGAACTCACCCAGAGCATCGCCACGAACGGCGCGAACAGACAGAGTGCGATCACCACCCGCAGGGGCGTGATGGTGGGTTGTTTCCCTTGTGTCGCTTCTGACATGGCGATTCCGGTCCCCTCACTGATCACCTCGGTAATGCTGGGGAAATCTAGGGGACGGTTCCGCTCCATGGAACCCCCGTCCGCATAACGGATGGGACTACGTCAGCTGCCGTCGTGGGAGCGGTCCCCCGGTGCGGCCTTCAGAGCCACCCCTCCTTGGCGGCCCGCACCCCCGCCTCGAACCGGCTGCGCGCGCCGAGCCGGTTCATCAGGTCCGAGCTCATCCGGCGTACGGTCCGCAGGGAGATCCCGAGCCGCCGGGCGGCGATGTCGTCCGTGCAGCCGATGCCGAGCAGCATGAGCAACTCCCGCTCCTGCGGGGAGAGGTCGTGCTCGTCGCGGCGCGGGGTCTCGCCGAAGGGGGTGCCCGCGTCCCACAGGCGGTCGAAGAGCACCACGAGCGCGTGCACCAGTCCGGGACTGCGGACTTCGAGCGCGCCGGCGCGCCCGTCCTCCGGGTCGACGGGGACGAGCGCGGCCTCCCGGTCGACGATCACCATGAGCATCGGCACCACGGGCACGGTCCGCGCCTCGCCGCCGAGATCGCAGTACCAGCGCACGTATTCGACGGTCGGCGGGTCGTTGCGGAAGCTCTCCTGGTAGATCGACCGGATCTTCACGCCCCGTTCCAGGGCGAGTTGGTCGAGCGGCTGGCTCGCGTCCATCGTGTCGGGGAGCTGCGCCCCGCCCGGGAGCAGCGAGAGGCACTCGGTGCGGGCGTTCGCGGCCAGGTCCTCCAGGCGTTCGCGAACGTTGTCGAGGCCGGTGATGCGGTCCACGAGGTCGTGCCGGACGCCCGGCTCGGGGTGGTCCGCGTACGAGGCGAGGATCCCGGCCACGGCCCGGCCCGCTTGCTCGACCTGGCGTTTCCGCTTGCTCAGCTCGGCCTCGGCGCGGGAGAGGAGGAAGGAGAATCCGACGTCCGGGTTGAAGGGCTCGACCTCGCCCGAGGAGTCGTTCATCAGGACGAGCTTGAGGTCCGCGAGGCAGGCGAGCGCCTCGCGGACCTCGGACTCGGGGCGGCCCAGGTGGGCCGCCATCTCCGTCACGTCGTACTCGGGTCGCTCCAGGAGCAAGCGGTAGACGGCCTCCGTCGACTCCTTTATGCCGAGCGCCTCCAGCATCCGGTATCTCCCCCTCGTCACGTTCCGTCGCGCGATCGCCCCGTATTCGTGATCGCGGTCGTCGATGCTAGGCGGGAAAGCCATCTAGGTCTAGACCAATTGGAATGAACTCCGAGGTACGGGACGCGTGGGGGACGCCGACGGTACGCGGTCCCGGCCGGCCAGTGCGTCGAGGACCGCCGCCATCGCGAACCCCGAGACGAGCAGCGCCAGTTCGACCTGTGGACCGATCCCGGCCGCGAGCACCGCGAGCGCGCCGACGCCGGCCGCCACGGGTCCCGCCCAGGACGGGCCGCCCGCCGCCGAGGCCACCGAGCGGTCGAGGGACACGCAGAAGGCGAAGGCACCCACGACCAGAGGGACCCAGCCCGTGACGGCTCCGGCGTCGGGCGGGCCCCACTGCCACAGGACGGTGAGCGCGCCGGCCGAGGCGGCGGAGGCGAGGAGGGCGCGGAGCACGGCACGCGCGGCCGCGCCCGCCGCGGTGAGGGCGGTGAGAACCCCGAAGGCGGCCAGGGCGGCTGCCGGGACGGCGTAGGGGAGGAGCGTGTAGACGCCGTCCACGAGGTCGCGGTCGACCACTCCGGAACCGCCGACGGGGGTGGGACTCGTCCCCTCGGCGAGTGCCGACCGCAGGGCGGTCACCGTCGCCGCCCCCGCCGCCGTCATCGGTTCCTCCTCCGGTACGACCACGACCACGGCCGAACCTTCGCGACGCCACTCGCCCGCCGCCGGCGCGGCCGCGAGCAGCACCCCCGGGACCCGGGACGCCCGCGCGGCCACGGCTTCGGCGTCCGTGCCCTCGGGGACCAGGACCTCCAACGGGTTCAGGACCCCCGACGGCACCCCGGCCGCCGTGAGCCGGTCGAGGCCGTCGCGGGCGGGGCCGCTCGCCACCAGGGCGTGGGCCTCCGGATTGCCCACGCGCAGCTGCGTGGCCGCGCCGGCGAGCAGGACGAGGAGGGACAGGCCGACGGCCGCCGGGACCGGGCGGAGCCGCCACCCGACCCGTACCGACGCGGTCCGTGCCGACGTGGCCCGTGTCGCGGTCCCTGTCGCCGTCGCCGTCGCGCGGAGCACCGGCGTCAGGGTCAGCGCAGCCGCCGTGCCCACCGCCCACACCGCGAGCCCCGCGATCCCCACCGAGCGCAGGAACGCGGCCGGGAAGAGCGCCAGGACCCCGCAGGCCGCCGCTCCCGCCGCACCGGCCGCCACCGCCGACCGGGCGGCGGTCTCCGGCGGCTGCGCCCAGCGGTGCACCGCGAGCACCAGCGCCGTGACCGGCACCAGATAGACCACGATGAAGCTGATCTCGGTGAACCCGGCCACCGCCTCCACCAGGACCAGCGCCCCCACCGAGGTCACCCCGGCGAGCAGCAGCGGCGCCGGGGCCCCGAGCGGCGAGCGGAACGCCAGGACCAGCAGCAGGAGCAGCCCGAGCCCGCAGGCAGCCTTCGCCGCGAGGGCCACCGTGCCCGGCCCCGCCACCGCGCTGTCGTGCTGGAGCGGGAGCACGCCGGTCACCTCGACCCGGGCCTCCGGCAGCGCCGACCGGAGCCCCGCGTGCAGGGTGCCCGCCGCCTCCTCGACGGCCGTGAGCCCCGCGAGGTCGGGCTTTCCGGCGCCCGGGTAGACCAGCGCGTACGCGGTCCGGCCGTCCGCCCCGAGGAACCCCTCGTCGCCCGTGCCCGCGTACGAGACCGTCCGCGTGCCCGGGCCCGCCGCCCGCTCGACCGCGGCCGCGAACCGCCCGGCGGCGCCCGGGGCGCGTACGTCCGTGGCGGCGGGCCAGGTCGCGACGGCGACCAGCGGGGCGACGGCGGCCCCGTTCCCGTACCGCTGCTGGATCGCCTGGTTCGCACGGTGGCCGGGCCCGCCGGACGCGGTGAACGACTGGTCGAGCCGGCCGAGGCCCAGCACCGCCACCGCGCCGCCGAGCACCAGCACGAGCAGCCAGGCCACCCCGACGGCCACGCGATGGCGCAGCGCGAACTCCTGTATCCGTGCGACCTGTTCAGTCGACATCGTCGAGCCGCTTCCTCAGCTCCGCGTCCAGACGCAGCCCCACCGCGTCGAGCGTCTCGTCCAGCTGCGCCGTCGAACTCGCCCCGATGACCGGGAGTACGGGCAGCTCGCCGCCCAACGCCCAGGCCAGGACGACCTGGTTGGCGGTCACGCCCAGCTCCGCCGCGACCTCCGCGAGCACCTTCAGGCGCCGCTCAGAGCCCTCGTGCCGGTACTGCTCCGGTACCTCCTTGCCCGGATCGGTGTACGCCCCCGTCAGCTGGGTCGTGTACGCGGTGAACGTCAGCTCCGGACGCGTCCCCAGATAGTCGAGCAGCTCCTCCGAGGCGTGCGGGTTCACCCCGAACTCGGCGCCGGGGCGCGGTCGCAGATACGTGTACCGCTGCTGCACGGCCGCGTAGTCCGGCACCCCGGCGGCGACCGCCGCGCCCCGCGACTCCTCGATCCGCCAGGCCGCGAAGTTGGAGCAGCCGGCCCGGCCGATCTTCCCCGTGTCCTCCAGCTCACCGAAGGCGCCCATGGTCTCCGCGACCGGCGTCCTGCGGTCGTCGATGTGGGCGTAGTAGAGATCGATCCGGTCCGTGCCCAGGTTCCGCAGGCTCTCCTCCACCTGGCGGCGCAGCACCGGGGCCGACAGCCCCTCCGCGCACTCCGGCCAGGCCGAACCGGGCGGGTCGGGCAGCGCGCCGACCTTCGTGGCGAGCACGATCTCGTCCCGGACGCCCCGGCTGCGCAGCCAGCGGCCGATGAGCAGCTCGCTCTCGGCGCCGGTCGCGCCCGGCTCCCAGAAGGCGTAGGTGTTGGCGGTGTCGATGAAGGTGCCGCCGGCCTCGTGGAAGCGGTCGAGGACGGCGAAGGCGGCGGCCTCGTCGATCCGGGTGCCGAACGGCAGGGTGCCCAGGCACAGGGTGCTCACGCGGGGGCCCTCGGGGCCGCCCAGGTTGGTGTACTCCATCAGTTCTTCCCTCTGTCTCGAAGGTGGGGGGTGGTCACGGTCAGTTCCTGGACCAGGTGGTCCGACAGGCCCTCCGCGTCGCGGAAGCGGTACGAGCCGACCCGGGCGCCGCCGCCGGTGAACGCCCAGTCGATCCGCCAGAGCCGCAGCCGCGCACGGGCGTTCCAACTGGCGGGACAGAGCGAGCGGCAGGCCCCGATCGCGTCGCGCAGCGAGCCGTGCGTCCGGCGCATCCGGCGCATCCGGCGGATGTCCCCGATGGCCGCGCTGGTGTTGAAGTCCCCGGTCACCAGGACCGGGTGCGGGTTGTCCCGGAGGTCGTCGACGAGCGCCGTGTACTCCCGGTCGCGGGCGGCGGCCCGGCGCCGCATGTCCCGGAGGAAGGCCGGGCGCAGCGGGTTCATCACGGTCAGCTGGACGGGGATGTGCACGTTGTACGTGGACAGGATCCCGTCGCCGATCCGCAGGTCCACCCGGAGCGAGCAGGCGCCGACCGGCACGGGCGGGCCGGTGGGCGGGAACCGGGACAGCGTCACGGAGTTGTTGTCGACGGCGAGGTGGTGGCCGGGGAACGCGGCCCGGATCCGCTCCTCGTCGTCGATGTCCCAGACCTCGCCGCCCTCGAAGCCGTTCAGGTACTCCTGGAGGACGTACACATCGGCCGCGAGGGAGCGCAGGAAGGCGTAGAAGCGGTCCGGGTCGCCGCCCTGGTTCCAGTGCTGGGTGTTCCAGGACACGAGCCGCAGCCCGTCACCGGCGCCACCGGCGGCATCCCCGCCACCGGCGCCACCGGCGCGGTGGAGGAGCGCCCGTGGGTTGATCCCGTTCTGCGACCAGCCCGCGAGCAGGCAGCCCGCGGCGAGCGCCCCGGCCGCCCACCCGCCGGTGACCGCGGCCGCGGCGAGCAGGGCGAGCGGGACGGCGGCGAAGGCCGGCGGCGGCAGCAGGGAGACCGCGAGCCAGGGCCACCAGCGCCCGTTCAGCGCGAGGTGCAGGGCGAGGAACACCGCCCAGACCAGGGCGCAGTACAGCAGCACGTCGTTCACCCGTTCCCCGGCAGGGACACCCACAGGTCCTGCACCGCGTGGTCCGAGAGCTTCTCCGGCTCGTTGAACTCGTACCGCTCGGCCTTCGCCCCGTTCCCGGTGAACGCCCAGTCGGTCCGCCAGAAGGGCTTCCAGCCGCCCTCCTCCCAGCTCGTGGGGTACGGGTCGGTGCTCACGTCCGCCGCGTCGTCGAGGCGCTCCCGCAGCGGGTCGAGGTCGGACATCGCGGCCGTCGCGTTGAAGTCACCGGCCACGACGACCGGGTTGTGGTTGGCCGCGAGGTCGGCCTCCAGCCCGGCGTACTGGGCCCGGCGCGGGGCGAACCGTTCCCGCATGTGGCGGTAGAAGGCGGCGGAGAGCAGCCCGTCCGGCATGCTGTTCCACACCGGCATGTGCACGTTGTAGAACGAGACCGTCCGGCCCCTGACCTGTACATCCGTCCGCAGCACCTTGTTCTCCCGGTACTCGGTCTGCCAGTCCGCGCCCGGCGCCAGGTCGCCGGCCGGGCCCACGGCCGGCTGCCGCAGGATCGGGAAGCGGGAGAGCGTCACCAGCTCGCCCCGGACCGCGACCTGGTAGCCGGGGAACTCCCGGCGCAGCCGCGCCAGGTCGTCGATCGGCAGCCTGACCTTGCGGTCGGCGCTCACGTGCTGGTACTCGTGCAGCAGATAGACGTCCGCGTCCTTCGCCTTCAGGAAGGCGTAGAAGTGGTCCTGGGTACCGAGCAGTTGGTTCCACGAGTTGGTGTTCCAGGCGAAGACCCGCACGGAGTCCGGGCCGGGCCCCGGCTCCGAGCGCCACAGCGCCGCCGGATCGAAGCCCGACTGCCCGAAACCCACGATCAGCGCGAGTGCGGCCGCCGCGAGGCTCCGCCACCGGGCGGCGCCCCGGGCCAGCGGGGCCAGGGCGGCGAGCAGCAGCGGGACCACGGCGAAGGCGGCCGGCGGGACGATACCCACCAGATGCCCGAGCCAGATCCGGCCGTCCGCCGCCCACTCGACGAGCAGGAGGACGAGCCAGGCGAGGGCCGCGCCCAGGACGAGCCGGTTCAGGCGGTGCCGGGCGGGGGCGCCCCGTACGGCCACGGTCTCCGCCGGCGCGAGCGTGTCAGCCACGGGAGGCGCCCACGGTCACCGGCGCCGCGTCGGGCCGGGGCTGCGGGTCGTACAGGTGCCGGAACCGCTTCGAGCACAGCCACTGCGCGCCCGCGACCCCGATCGCCACGAACACCGTCAGGTTCACCAGGAAGTTGACGGCCACGAAGTACCCGAGGAACAGCCGCCCCCGGTGCTGCCGCACCACCCGGTACATGTCCAGATCGCCCCACACGCCGAGGACGAACAGGGCGAGCGGCAGCAGCGCCCACACCGCCCCCCACAGCAGCGGCGCGGCGAGCGCGGCCACCGTCAGGGGCGCGGCGAGGCTCGCCCCGGCGCGCGGGCCCGTGACGAAGCCGCCCTGGAGGGCCCGGCGGCTCAGGATGAGCGGCACGGCGAGCCGGGCGCGCGCGAAGACCTTGTCGAGGACGATCCGCACGGTGTCGTCGTGGTCGTGCCGGCCGCGCACCTCCAGGGAGCTGAGGACCGTGTACCGCTCGGAGATGCGCCGCCCGTAGTCCTGGTCCTCGGTGTGCCGCAGGATCGGGTTGAACGGCCCCACCTCGTCGAAGACCTGCCGGGACAGGGCCAGGATCGCGGTGTGGACGGTGTCGATGACCCCCTCGGACTTCAGCAGCAGGTAGTACTGCTGGAGCGAGCGGTACTCCTCGACGAGGCTGTCGCGGATGAGCGGCTCCGGCTCGTAGGTGCCGCAGATCGCCCCGTACCCCTGTCCGGAGCCGAGCAGTTCGACCGACTTGGCGACGGCGTCGGGGTGCATGGCCACGTCGGAGTCGAGGAAGACCAGGATCTCGCCCGAGGACTGTGCGGCGCCGAGGTTGCGGGCGACCGCGACCCCGCTGTTGACGCCGGTGGAGACCACCCGGGCGCCGGCCGCGGCGGCGATCGCGGCGGAGTCGTCGGTGGAGCAGTCGTCGACGACGAGGACCTCGACGTTCGGATACGTCTGGGCGAGGGCGGCCTCGACGCACAGGCCGATCGAGCGGCCGTAGTTGTAGTTGGGGACGATGACGGAGACCAGGGGATGCCGGTCGCCGGAGACGCTGGGGGACATGGTCGGGCTCTCCTAGAAAAGGACCTTGGCGAGGGAGAGGGCTCCCTGCCGCCACGGTTCGACACTGGTGACGCCCTCGCTCTTCTTCGCGGGGCGGGCGCCGGCGGGGTGCGCGGCGGCGGTGCGCTGCTGCTCGCGCCACCAGGCGAAGGTGCGCAGGATCGCGTCCTGGTTGGAGTGGTTCGGCCGGAAGCCCAGGACGTCCCGTGCCTTGTCGGTGGAGACGAAGCTGTCGTCGAGGAGCTTGTGCAGCAGGCGGCCGTAGACCGGGGAGAGCCCGGAGCGCTGGAGCAGGCTGAGCGCGGCGAGCGCCGGCTTCGCGGGCATCGAGCGCACCCGCTTGCCGTGTCCGGCGGCGTCCAGGACGGCCTGGAAGTCCTCGCGTATCGTGCCGAACGAGGTGGCCCCCAGGTTGAACGTGTCGTCGGCCGTCTCGGCGGGCGCGTCCATCGCGGTCACGACCGCGTCGACGAGGTCGTCCACGTCGAACATCTGGATACGGACGTCGCCCCGGCCCAGGACCGGGAAGTTCCGGCCCTCCTCGGCCCACTCGAAGAGCATCGCGAACAGGCCCATCCGGCCCGGCCCGAGGAAGGTCTTGGGCCGCAGGATCGGTACGCACATCTCCCGGCCCCGGAAGCGCTCGGCGACCTCCTCGGCCTCCGCCTTGGCGGCGCTGTACGTGTCGACGGGCTCGCGCGGGTACTCCTCCGGCGTGGGCACCACCTTCGGCAGGCCGTACACGGCGGTCGAGGAGATGTGCACGACCCGGGGCACGGCGTTCGCCTCGGCGGCCGTCAGGACCGCCTCCGTCCCGCCGACGATCACCGAGCGGATCATGTCGGCCGGGTAGCTGGGCAGGGCGGCGGCGCAGTGCACCACCACGTCCGCGTCCGCCGTGACCCGCTTCATCGTGACCGCGTCCCGGACGTCCGAGACGGTGTGCGTCAGGTTCTCGTGCTCCGTACGCGGGGCCCGCAGGTCCACACAGTGCACCTGGCGGCCGTCGCCGAGCAGTCGGTCGATCAGGGTCGAACCGAGCATGCCGGCACCGCCGGTCACCACAATGCGCTCTACCACAGCGACGACACCTTCTCCTTGACGAAACGGGTGAGCAGACGGGGCAGACCCTGGGCCAGGGTCTTGTCGAGGCAGTCCAGGAAGAACTCGACCTCGTGCGGCTCGGCGACCAGCGAGGGGGCGACCATCAGCGGGTTGTCGCCGTTGAGCGTGTAGTACGTGTAGATGCCGTGGTCCCGGTAGAGGGCGTTGACCACCGACGAGGTGATGAGCTTGGTGCGGAAGCGCGGGTCCTTCGTCATCGCGCCCGGCACCAGCTTCGTCACCAGCTCCAGGATCTTCGGGCCCTTGTGCAGGAACACACCGTGCAGCGCGCCGTGCCCGCGGACCTCGGCGACCACGTCCGGGTACTCCTTGGCGATCCGTTCGAGACCGGGGGCGAGGATCCGCTCGATGTCCCGGGCGCGGGCCGGATAGTCGTCCTCGACGGCCACGTTGACGGCTTCGATGGCGGTGACCGCCTCCTCGCCGAAGCCGTAGTAGGTGGTGGACGTCGACTGGAGGAGGGCGTCCGTGAGGTTGTCGTAGGCCTTGCGGAAGATCGGCTCACGGGCGACGAACGCGGAGATGGAGGACTTGCCGCCGCCGAAGGACTTGGAGGTGGTGAGGATGTCGGGGACCAGACCCTCGTACCGCATGAAGTGGAAGAGGGTGCCCGTCTTGCCCCAGCCGGTGTAGATCTCGTCGAAGAGCAGCACGATCTTCTCGGCGGTGCACAACTCCCGCAGCCCGCGCAGGAATTCCTCCGAGCACTCGTTCATCGTCGACGCCGACAGCGGCTCGATGAGGATCGCGTAGACGTCCGACTCACCCTTGTCGGTACGGAGTTCGGCGACGAGCTTCCGGACCGAGTCCAGGTCCCCGTACCGGAAGATCTCCACGCCGGGGATGCCCGGGAACTGGAACCCGGACTGGTTCTGGCCGGTCAGGCTGCCCGAGCCGAGCAGCTTGCCGTGGAAGGAGATGTCGGACCGCAGCACCCGGGAGCGCCGGCCGCCGTGGTACTTGTACGCCAGCTTGACCGCGCCCTCGACCGCCTCCGCACCGGAGTTGGGGAAGAACGACATGTTCAGGTCGCCGGGCAGGAGCTCCGCGAGGTTGTGGCCGAGGGCGGCGACGTACGGCGAGAAGTAGGTCTTGTGGACCTCCATGCTCCTGCGCTCCTGGAAGCGCTGCCGGGCGGCGAGGATCCGGGGGTGGTTGTGGCCGTGGTTGAGGACCCCGACACCACCGGTGAAGTCGAGCACCCGACGGCCGTCGCGCTGGGTGATCCAGACGCCCTCGGCGCTCTCGACGAGCTCCTGGCCGAAGCCGAAGGAGGTCATCAGGGAGACCTGGCTCTTGTTGACGTGGTCCTTGTACAGGCCGTGGACCTGCTTCGTCGTCAGCGACTCGCAGTCGTCGACGGAGTACAGCGGGGGCATGGTCAGTCCTTTGCGGGGGTCGGGAGGGTGGGGGGAGCCGAACGGCGGGGGAGGGTCAGGAGGAGGGCGGCGCCTCCGACGAGGACCTCGCTGAGCGTGCAGACCACCCGGCTGGCGACGGCGACGGCGGTCGCCTCCTGCCAGGGCAGTACGGCGGTCAGCGCCAGGAGCAGCAGTGCCTCGCGGGCGCCCCAGCCGTCCGGCAGCACCACCACGAGGCTGGCGGCGGCGGTGGCCAGGGCGAAGCCGCCCACGCAGACCGGCAGCGCGGTCAGCGGCGGGGCGCCGAGCATCACGGCGAGCGCCCACAGGTGCAGCCCACCGACCGCCCAGGAGGCGGTGGCGGAGGCCAGGGCCCGGCGCATGCCCCGGTCGCTCGCCCGGGTGGCGGGCACCTGCCGGCGGGCGAGCCGGGCGGCGAACGCGGCCAGCTGGTGCAGCAGTCCGGGCCGTACGGCCCAGGCGAGGGTGACCGCGCCCGGCAGGACCAGCCACCAGGCCTCGGCGCCGAGCGTCCAGGGCGCGGCGAGCGGGCCGACGGCGAGACCGGTGAGGACGGCCACGATCAGGTTGAGCAGGAAGACGGCGAGCACGACCGGCGCGGACACCCCCGCCGCACCGCCCATCCTCAGCTGGGCGAGGACGCCCCAGACGGCCCCCGGCACGTACTTGCCGAGGTAGGAGGTGAAGTAGATCCGGGTGGCGGTCCTGCCCGGCACCCCGGGGCCCAGGTCGGCGAGGAGGGTCCGCCAGGTGGCCATGGAGAGGAGGACGGCGAGGGCGTTGGCGGCCAGCGCCGCGAGGAGGTAGGGAACGGAGTCGGGCCGCAGGACGAGGGCGGCGAGCTCGCCGGCCCGGCCGTACAGGGCGAAGCCGATACCGGTGACGACGGCGATCGGGAAGAGGACGGGGAGGGCGCGGCGGAGGCGGCCGCGCGGGGGCTTGGGCTCGGTGACGGTCCCCGCGGTCGGTGGGGCGGCAGGGGCGGTGGTGGTCATGACCGGCCTCAGGATCCGAGGTGGCTGAGCGGCCACGCACCGGCCAGCAGCGCCGACCAGAGCAGGGCGTTGGCGACGGTCATCCGGTCGCTGAACAGCGCCCGTGAGGGGTTGCCGCCACCCGCGTCGACGACGAGCAGCTGCAGGTAGCGGGCAAGCCCGAACAGCGCGAACGGGGCGGTGAGCACCGCGACCAGCGGCGCGTGCGGGCCGAAGACCGGACTGTCCTGCACCTGCAGGACGTAGCTGACCGCCGTGAGCACCGCGGTGAAGGCGAGCAGCTGGTCGAGGAAGCCGAGGGTGTAGCCGCGCAGCGCGGGCCGGTGCAGCACCCCGCCGACCGCCATCTCGTGGCGCCGCTTGCCCAGGATCAGTAGCAGACAGAGGGAGAAGACACAGAGGGTGAGCCAGCTCGGCACCGGGTTCCCCGAGGCCAGGCAGCCCTGCGCCAGCCGCAGGACGAAACCGAGGGCGACGATGAAGACGTCGAGCAGCGGGACGTGCTTGAGCCCCTTGCTGTACGCGGCGTTGAGCGCGACGTACGCGGCGACCGGCCACCAGTCGACGAGCGATGCCGTCCCGGTGAGGACCGTCAGACCGACCGTCGCCGCGAGGAGGACGGCGAGGGCGGCGGCGAAGGAGACGGCGGTCGCGACGCCGATCCGCCCGGCGGCGATCGGCCGGTGCCGCTTCTCCGGGTGGCGGCGGTCCCGGTCCCGGTCGCCGATGTCGTTGACCAGGTAGATCAGCGCGGACGCGAGGGTGAAGACGCCGATCGCGGCCAGGGCCCCGCCGAGCGCGGCACCGTCGAGGTGGGGCGCGCCGAGCAGACCGAGGGGGACGACGACCAGGTTCTTCGTCCACTGTCCCGGGCGGACGAGGGAGGTGAGGTCGGCGAGCCGACTGGGAGGGCGGGAGGCCGGCGGGCGGGCCGTCGGCGCCTCTCGGCCGGTGAGCGTGGGCGTGGCCATGAACGGACTCCTGGGGGGATGGGGCGTACGGGAGTGGGCGCGGCGGTCATCCGATGGAGGTGGTGGAGGTGGTGGGGGAAGCCGCGGCGGTGGCGGTGACTTCGGGACGGTCTCCCGGGACCTGCTCTCCGCGACGGCGCACGCTGGGCCCGAAGTCCGGCTCGGTGAGCCAGCGGACGGTGCCGCGGGCCGCGCCGAGCACGATCGCCTGGTGCAGCACGAAGTGGACGGCGGTGAAGTAGAGGAGGAAGCCGGGACCGCGGGTCCGGAGCGCGAACCGGCTCAGACCCGGATCGGCGCAGGCGAAGAGCAGTGCGCACAGCGCGGGGACGAGCAGCAGCCACGGGGTGAGCAGGCCGAGGAGCAGCGTGGGGAGAGTGAGCGCGGCGGCGAGGACGCCGAGCGGCCGGTTGGCGGTGAGACCGCCCTCCCGCAGCTGCCCGAGCGCCGCGATGAGCAGCTGCGAACGCCGGTACTGCTCCCGGAGCATCGCTCCGAGCCGGTCGACGTCGTCGTGCCGGCCGCGGATCGCCTCGGTCATCAGGATCCGGTGGGTCCGGACGAGCCGGCCGCTGTACTCGACGTCCTCGGAGTCCCGGAGGTTCTCGTCGAAGGGGCCGGTCGCCTCGAAGACCTCCTTGCGGATCGCGCCGAGGGCGAAGAAGGCGGTACGGACCTCGCCGACGGCGCGGCGGCGCCAGAAGTGGGCGTGCAGGGCGTGGTAGCGCTCCACGGGCCCGTCGTCGAAGAGGGGTTCGGGGTCGAGCACCCCGTGGACACAGCCGAGACCCGGGTCGTCCCGGAGCAGGTCGGCGGCGTTCGCGAGGGCCTCCGGGTGGAGGGCCGTGTCCGAGTCGAGGAAGAAGAGGATCTCGCCGCGGGCGGCGGCGGCGCCGAGGTTCCGGGCGGCCGACACCCCGCTGTTGCGGGGGTTGGCGATCAGGACGACGTCGAACTCCCGGGCGATGTCCCGGGACCTGTCGGTGCTGGCGTCGTCGACGACGATGACGTCGAGCGGGGCGTGGGTCTGGGCGAAGACCGAGGTCAGACAGGCGTGGAGGGTCTTCTCGTAGTTGTAGTTGGGGATGATGACGGACACGCTGGGACGGGCCCTGGGCATGGGGGTTCCTTGGAAGGGCGGTCAGGGGTTTCGGCGTGGGGGATTCGGTGTGGAGCGCGGCGTGTGGGGGCGCTTCAGAGCAGCCGGAAGTCCGCGATGCGGTGGCGGGAGAGCTCGGGGGAGTGGCCGAGGAGGCGCCGGCAGAGCAGCAGCGCGTGGCCGACGGCCTCGATCTCGTCAGGGCCCCGGATGTACAGGGCGAGACGGACCGACCGGTCGAGAACCAGCGCCCGTGCGGACTCGAAACGGTCCTGCGGACGGGCGACGCGGTGCAGCGTCTCGACGAGGAGTGCGGCGGACGGGGCCGGTGGGGGGTCGGTGTCCGGTGCGGGTTCGTCGTCCGATGCCCTCATCGAGATGCCGATGAGGTAGATGACGATCAGCCCCAGGAGAAGCCGTCGTCGCCGTTGGTGGTCTGCGCGGCCGCGGCCGGCGCACCGTCGGCGGTGGCGACCGCCGCGGCTCCCGCGGACGCCGGCTCCGCCGCCAGGACGAGGGTCAGCGCGGCCGCGGCGGGGACGAGCAGGGCGAGGGCGGGGCGGACCTGAACACGGGCGAAAGCGGCGAAACGGGCGGCGCTGAGCATGGCGGAACTGCCTTCCTGGCGAGACGGGCGGGGAATGTCGGGGGCGGGTCTCCCTGCGTCGCTCCCGGACTCTCCCGGGCGGCTCCGACAGGTCCAAGACTGGCCCGCCGGGGATGCCGTGTCACCGGAGAACGGCTGGCGCCAAGTGCGTGGCCGTTAGGAGCCAGTCCGTACGTACGGCCGCCGCGCGCCGCTCATCAGGGGGTTTCCGGGAGGCGTCACGTTCCTGCCAGGCGGAAGGTGCCGGGCGGCCGTCATCTCCCCGTACGGCCTCCGGATCTCGCCTTACGGCCTCGGCATCCCCCGTACGGCCTCCGCATCCCTCCGTACCGCCTCCGGATCCCTGCGTGCGGCCTCCGGAGACGCCGAACGGCCGCACCCGGTGGGGTGCGGCCGTTCGTGTCGTACGGAAGGGCTCAGCCGTTGGGGCGCTTCAGTCGCGCCACGAACTTGTACCGGTCGCCGCGGTAGACCGACCGCACCCACTCGACCGGCTCGCCCTGGGCGTCCAGCGAGTGGCGGGAGAGCATCAGCATCGGCAGACCCACGTCCGTGCCGAGCAGTCCGGCCTCGCGCGGGGTGGCCAGGGAGGTCTCGATGGTCTCCTCGGCCTCGGCGAGGTGCACGTCGTACACCTCGGCGAGGGCGGTGTACAACGAGGTGTACTTCACCAGCGAGCGACGCAGCGCGGGGAAGCGCTTCGCGGACAGATGGGTGGTTTCGATCGCCATCGGCTCGCCGCTCGCCAGGCGCAGTCGCTCGATGCGCAGCACCCGTCCGCCGGCCGAGATGTCGAGCAGTCCGGCGAGCGTGTCGTCGGCGGTGACGTAACCGATGTCGAGGAGCTGCGAGGTCGGTTCGAGACCCTGGGCGCGCATGTCCTCCGTGTAGGAGGTGAGTTGCAGGGCCTGGGAGACCTTGGGCTTGGCCACGAAGGTGCCCTTGCCCTGGATGCGCTCCAGGCGACCCTCGACGACCAGCTCCTGGAGGGCCTGGCGCACGGTGGTGCGCGAGGTGTCGAACTCGGCGGCGAGTGTCCGCTCCGGCGGGACCGGCGTGCCGGGCGGCAGGGTCTCCGTCATGTCGAGCAAATGCCGCTTCAGTCGGTAGTACTTGGGCACGCGCGCGGTACGGGTGGGTGCCCCACCTTCCGTCTCCGTGCTGCCCGCGTCCGTGGCCATTGCCTGCCTTCCCGACTCCTGTGCTGCTGCCGTCACCGGCTCCTCCGTCTGTCGCGGCTCACATGGTGGCACGGACCGGTCACGGGTCGTCGCCCTCCCTCAGGTGTCGGTCCGATAACGGACGCGACTGCCCTTCTTATACACCCTTGACACCCCTAAAGGTCTAGGCCAAGCTCCGGGTACTGGTCTAAACCATTAAAGACCAGGTCCCAGCCCCACGAGCACTACCTGACGTATGTCTTCGCGCGGTGGGCAGGGGTTGCAGGCATCCCTGAGGAGGGTGGCGTGAAGCGCAAGCTCATCGCGGCAATCGGTGTCGCAGGCATGATGGTCTCTATCGCTGCGTGCGGTTCCGACAGTGACAAGGGTAAGGACGGCGCCAAGGCGTCGGCCGGGGGCGACAAGACTCTGACCGTCTGGGTCATGGACGGTTCCGCGCCGGACGCGTGGATGGCCGAGGTGAACAAGGCCTTCGAGGCCAAGCACCCGGGCGTCAAGGTCAAGGTCGAGAAGCAGATCTGGAACGGCATCCAGGAGAAGGTCACCACCGCCCTCTCCGAGGACACCCCGCCGGACGTCCTGGAGCTCGGCAACACGCAGACCGCGGGCTACGCCGACACCGGCGGCCTCGCCGACCTGTCCGGCGACAAGGCCACGCTGGGCTACGACGCCTGGAACAAGGGCATGGTCGCGTCCAACGAGCTGGACGGCAAGCTGTACTCGGCCCCGTGGTACGCCGCCAACCGTGTCGTCGTCTACGACAAGGCCGCCTTCAAGAAGGCCGGTGTCACCCCGCCGAAGACCCGCGCCGAGTGGATCGACGGTCTGAAGAAGCTCAAGGCCTCCGACCCGAAGTCGCAGGCGATCTACCTGCCGGGTCAGTCCTGGTACGTGCTCGCCGGTCTCATCTGGGACGAGGGCAGCGACCTGGCGGTCAAGGACGGCGACAAGTGGAAGGGCAACCTGTCCTCCCCCGAGGCCGTCAACGCCGTGAACTTCTACAAGGAGCTGGCGTCCTACTCGACCGCTCCGAAGGACAAGGACGAGGCGACCCCGCAGCAGTCCACCGACATCGTCCCCAAGGGCGGCGTGTCGTCCTGGATCGGTCTCGGCTGGGAGGCCGGCGGCGCGATCGACGCCATGAAGAAGACCGGCAAGACCGCCGACTTCGGCTACTTCCCGATCCCGGGCAAGACCGCCGACAAGCCGGGCTCCGTCTTCCTCGGCGGCTCCAACCTCGCCATCGCCGAGCGCTCCAAGAACAAGGACCTCGCGAAGGAGTGGCTGGCCCTCGCCGCCGGCAAGGAGTACATGACGAAGTACGCGACCGCCACCGAGGGCGCGCTGCTTCCCAACACCGACGCCGCGCAGTTCAAGCCGGCCGCGGGCTCCTTCGCCGAGGCCATGGCCGCGTCGTCCGCCTCCGGCAAGGTCACCCCGGTCACCCCGGGCTGGGCGAACGTCGAGACCGCCCCGAACCCGATCAAGGACTACATGACCAAGGTCCTGAAGGGTGAGGACGCCAAGGCGGCCGGCGAGGCGGCCGACAAGGTCATCAACGAGCGCATCAACCAGCAGTAATCCGTAGCCCGAGGGTGCGGCCGGTATCGCACCGGCCGCACCACCGGCGCTTCAAGAGTGATCAGCGGCCCGCTCCCCCGGGCCGCGCCCCGGTGGGCGCGGGAGCCCCAGAACCGCGAGGAATAAGACCATGACCGTGGACTCCCAGGGGACGGCGACCGCCGGTCCTCAGGACGCGCCCGGGAGGGCGGCAGGGAAGTCTCAGACTCCGCCATCCCCTTCGGGCCCGAAGGAAGTCCTTCAGCCTTCGCGTGGCAGACGTTCCCTGCCCGGCGGGCTGCTGCCGTACCTGCTCGTCGCGCCGGCCCTGCTGTCCATGGCGGTGCTGCTGCTCTACCCGCTGATCCGCAATGTGATCCTCTCCTTCCAGCAGATCAACCGGAGGGAGTTCATCACCCGCGAGTCGGTCTGGATCGGCTTCGACAACTACACCGATCTCCTCGGTGACCCGGACTTCTGGACCGTCGTCGTCCGAAGCGTCGTCTTCACGGCCGTCAACGTCGCCCTCATCATGGCGATCGGTACGGGCATAGGCCTGCTGCTCAACCGCCTCGGCAAGAAGATGCGACTGGTCCTCTCGCTGGCCCTGATGTTCGCCTGGGCCATGCCGATCGTCGCCTCCGTCACCGTCTTCCGCTGGCTCTTCGACGAGCAGTTCGGAGTCGTGAACTGGCTGATGCGCACGCTGGGCTTCTCCGGCTACGAGCAGCACAACTGGTTCGAGACCGGCTTCTCCGCCCTGGTCATCATCCTGATCCTGCTCGTCTGGGGCTCCGTCCCGTTCGTCGCCCTCAACATGTACGCCGCCCTGACGACCGTCGGGTCCGAGCTGTACGAGGCCGCCAAGATGGACGGCGCCAGCGGCTGGCGGACCTTCTGGTCCGTGGTCTTCCCGAACCTGAAGTCCTTCTTCCTGATCACCACGTTCCTGGAGATCATCTGGATCTTCAAGGCGTTCGCGCAGGTCTACGCGATGAACCTGGGCGGCCCCGACCGCGGTTCCGAGACCCTTCCGGTCTTCGCCTACATCGAGGGTGTCGGCCAGTTCCACTACGGTGTCGCCGCCGCCATCTCCATCCTGACGATCGTGATGCTCATCGCGGTCATGTCCTTCTACTTCCGCCTGATCCTGAAGCAGGAGGAGGAGCTGTGAGCACCACCACCCAGACTCCGCAGAAGCTGCGCACCAGGAAGCCGCTCACGGTCGGCACGGTCGCCAAGAACGTCAGCGCCCTCGTGCTCGCGGTGGTGTTCGTCTTCCCCGTCTACTGGATGTTCTCGTCCTCGCTGAAGCCGCAGCACGAGATCATGACGAAGGACCCGGTCTTCGTCTTCACCCCGACGCTGGAGAACTACACGACGGCGACCGGTGTCGACCTCTTCTGGACGTACGTCACCAACAGCCTCACGGTCACCATCGGCGCCGTGCTCCTGGCCCTCGTCGTCGCCCTGGCCGCGAGCTTCGCGATCGCCCGCATGAGGTTCAAGGGCCGCAAGGGCATCGTCCTCGTCGTGATGCTGGCGCAGATGGCCCCCTGGGAGGTCATGGTCATCGCGATGTACATGATCTCCCGTGAGAACGACATGCTGAACAGCATTCCGATGCTCACGCTCGTCTACTTCGTGATGGTCCTCCCCTTCACGATCTGGACCCTGCGCGGCTTCATCGCCGCCGTCCCGGTCGAGCTGGAGGAGGCCGCGCAGATCGACGGCTGCACGCGGGGCCAGGCGTTCCGCAAGGTGATCTTCCCGCTGCTCGCCCCCGGCCTGATGTCGACCTCGCTCTTCGGCTTCATCACCGCCTGGAACGAGTTCGCCATGATCCTCATGCTGAACAAGGACAAGGAGTCGCAGACGCTGACGCTCTGGCTGACCCAGTTCCAGACCGCGTTCGGCAGCGACTGGGGCGCCACCATGGCCGCCTCCACGCTCTTCTCGCTCCCCGTGCTCATCGTCTTCCTCTTCCTCCAGCGCAAGGCCGTCGGCGGCATGACCGCCGGCGCGGTGAAGGGATAAGGGCTCCCCATGACCACACTCGTACACGGCACGGACACCCTGACCCGTGACGCGCTCACGGTGCTCCAGCCGGGCTTCGTCGGCACCACCGCACCCGACTGGCTGCTCCGCCGCATCGGCGAGGGCCTGTCGTCGGTCGGCCTGTTCGGCCGGAACATCGTCAGCCCCGAGCAGCTCACCGCGCTCACCGCGCAGCTGAGGGCCGAGCGGGACGACGTCCTCGTCGCCATCGACGAGGAGGGGGGTGACGTCACCCGCCTGGAGGTCAAGCAGGGTTCGTCGTTCCCCGGCAACTACGCCCTCGGCAGCGTCGACGACGTCGAGCTCACCCGGGCCGTGGCCCGCGAACTCGGCCGCCGGCTCGCGGCCTGCGGCGTCGACCTCAACTGGGCGCCGTCCGCCGACGTCAACTCCAACGCCGAGAACCCGGTCATCGGCGTCCGGTCCTTCGGGCCGGACCCGGACCTGGTCGCCCGGCACACCGTGGCGTACGTCGACGGCCTCCAGGGCGTCGGGGTCGCGGCCTGCACCAAGCACTTCCCCGGACACGGCGACACGAACGTGGACTCCCACGACGCGCTGCCCCGGATCGATGTGGACCTCGCCACACTGCACACCCGTGAGCTGGTGCCTTTCCGCGCCGCCGTCGCCGCGGGTACCAAAGCGGTCATGAGCGCGCATATCCTGCTCTCCGCGCTCGACCCGAACCGTCCGGCCACCCTGAGCCCGCAGATCCTCACCGGTCTGCTGCGCCAGGAGCTGGGCTTCGAGGGGCTGATCGTCACCGACGGCATGGAGATGCAGGCCGTCGCGGCGACGTACGGCATCGAGCGCGGATCCGTCCTCGCCATCGCCGCGGGCGCCGACGCCATCTGCGTCGGCGGCGGGCTGTGCGACGAGGACACCGTGCTGCAGCTGCGCGACGCGCTCGTCAACGCGGTACGGACCGGTGAACTGCCCGAGGAGCGGCTGGCCGACGCCGCGGCGCGCGTGCGCGCCCTGGCGGCCTGGACCCAGGCGCACCGGGCCAGGGGGGCTGGATCGGTGTCGGGCGCGGCAGTGCAGGAGGGGACCGCGCCCGGCACCGACATCGGACTCGTCGCCGCCCGCCGGGCCCTGAAGGTGACCCGGGGGGAGCGGCCGTACACCCCGATGACCAGCGCTCCCTACGTGGCCTCCTTCACCCCCGTCGCGAACTTCGCGGTCGGCGAGGAGACCCCCTGGGGCATCGCCGCCGAGCTGGAGCGGCTGCTGCCCGGCACGGAGACCGGCTCGTACGCCGACTCCTCCGTGGACGCCGTCCTCGCCGCCGCGGGGGAGCGGCGGATCGTGGCGGTCGTACGTGACGCCCACCGGCACGCGTGGATGACCGGGGCCCTGGACGCCCTGGTCGCGGCCCGCCCCGACACCGTCGTGGTCGAGATGGGCCTCAACGAGGCGGAGCCCCGCGGGGCCCTGCACATCGCCACGCACGGCGCGGCCCGGGTCTGCGGCCGCGCGGCCGCCGAGGCCGTCGCCGGAACCGGCGCCTGACCAGCGCCTCCGGCACACGTCGTACGGGAAGGCCGTACACGAAGGGGCCCGGCACCTGAACAGGTGCCGGGCCCCTTCGTGTACGGGGATTCCGGGCGGTTCAGATGCCCTGCCAGGCGGGCTTGTTCGCGAAGGTGTGACGGAAGTAGTCCGCGAGCTTCAGCTTGGAGGCGGCGGCCTCGTCCACCACGACCGTGGCGTGCGGGTGCAGCTGTAGCGCGGAGGCCGGCACGAGCGCCGCCACGGGGCCCTCGACGGTCTGCGCCACGGCCTCGGCCTTGCCCTCGCCGGTGGCGAGCAGCACCAGGTGACGGGCCTCCAGGATGGTGCCGATGCCCTGGGTGATGACGTGGTGCGGCACCTGCTCGATGTCGTTGTCGAAGAAGCGGGCGTTGTCCACGCGGGTCTGCTCGGTCAGCGTCTTGATCCGGGTGCGGGAAGCGAGCGAGGAGCACGGCTCGTTGAAGCCGATGTGCCCGTCGGTGCCGATGCCGAGGATCTGCAGGTCCACGCCACCGGCCTCGGCGAGCGCCGTGTCGTAGGCCTCGCAGGCCGCCAGGACGTCCTCGGCGGAGCCGTCGGGGCCCATGAAGGCCTCCGGGGAGAGCCCGAGCGGCTCGACGACCTGGCGGAGCACGGTGGAGCGGTACGACTCGGGGTGGCCCGAGGGCAGGCCGACGTACTCGTCCAGCTGGGCGATCCGGGCCCGCGAGGCGTCCACGGAGCCGGCTCCGACCTGGGCGATCAGGGCGTCGTAGATGGGCAGCGGAGTCGAGCCGGTGGCCACGCCGAGCAGCGCGTCGGGCTTGCGGCGCAGGAGGTCGGCGATGCCGTCCGCGATGAGCTCGCCGCCCGCCTTGGCGTCCTTGACGATGACAACTTCCACGCTGTGCCTGCCGATCTGGTGAGGGGCTGGTGAGGAGCCATGTGGTATAGACCAATCAAGCCAAATCTAGCAGAGGAGGGGCCTTCCCCTCATGCCGTTCCAGCTCCCGGACGCACCCGCCGCCTCCATCGTCGGCCGCCCGTCTCCCACCAGCCACTCGAACCCCTCCGCGCCCTGACCGTCAGGCGATGGAGCCTCCCGTCGCGTCGATCCACTGCCCGGTCACCCAGCGCCCGTCGTGCGAGGCCAGGAAGGCCACCACATCGGCTATGTCCTCCGGGGTGCCGACCTTGCCCAGGGCCGACATCGCCGCCGCTCCCGCCCAGGCCTCGTCGTTCCCCCGCAGCCAGCCCGCGTTGATGTCCGTGTCCACGATGCCCGGTGCCACCGCGTTGACCGTGATCCCGCGCGAGCCCAGCACCTTCGACAGATAGCGGGTGAACACGTCGAGCGCGCTCTTCGACATCGCGTAGGCCACCAGGTCCGGCATCACCGCCGCGTGCGAGAGGCCGGTCGAGACGTTCACGATCCGGCCCCCGTCGCGCAGCCGCTCCGCGCCGAGCTGGGCGAGGAAGAACGGCGCCTTGGTGTTGACGGCGAAGATCCGCTCGTACTCCTCCGTGCCGATCGTCGCGAACGGCGCCGAGGTCCCGATCCCCGCGTTGTTCACCAGGATGTCCAGGCCTTCCGCATGGGCGTCGAACGCGGCCCAGAGCGCCTCCGCGTCCCCCGGGACCCCCAGCTCCTGCCCGATCGCGAAGGCCTCGCCGCCGGCGGCCTCGATCGCCGCGACCGTCTCCTTCGCCGCCGCCTCGTTGCTCCCGTAGTGCACGGCGACCCGCGCCCCGTCCCGGCCGAGCCGCTCGGCGATGCCCCGCCCGATGCCCCGGCTGCCGCCCGTCACCAACGCCGTCTTCCCGGCCAGCTTCCCGGCCGGCTTCCCCGTGGTCCTGCTTTCGAGCACGCCCATGACGACGCCCCCCTCATTTCTGTAGCGGTCGCTATGGAAAGACCGTACCCCACTTCCGTAGCAGTCGCTATAGAATTCACTCCATGGTGACGACACAGCGCGGCCGCCCCCGCTCCTTCGACCGGCTCACGGCCCTGGAGAAGGCCACGATGGCCTTCTGGGAGCACGGCTACGAGACGACGTCCGTCGCCGACCTCACCCGCGCCATGGGCATCAGCGCCCCCAGCCTCTACGCCGCCTTCGGCGACAAGAAGACGCTGTTCGAGGAGGTCGTCGAGGCCTACGCCGGCTCTTACGGCGCGTACGGCGGCCGGGCCTTCGAGGAGGAGGCGACCGCCCGCGGCGCCATCGGCCGGGTCCTGAGCGAGGCCGCCGAACTCTTCACGGAGCCCGGCCACCCCCGCGGCTGCCTGATGATCTCCGCCGCGATCAACTGCTCGACCCCCGAGGTCGAGGAGGCCCTGAGAGCGCGCAGGAATCGCAATCTGGCGTCCTTCGAGGCCCGGATACGCCAGGACGTCGAGTCGGGCGAGCTGCCTGCCGACACCGACGCCCGGGCCCTCGCCCGCTTCAGCGGCGCCGTTCTCCAGGGCATGTCCCAGCAGGCCCGCGACGGGGCGACGGCGGAGGAGCTGGCGGCCGTGGCCGCGACGGCGATGCTGGCCTGGCCGCCGGAGCGTTCGTGATGCCGGCCCGGCCGCAGGAGGGCTCGTAGGGGGTCCGGCCCCGGAAACACCCGCGGGCCGCGGCGCCTGGCGGGACCCTCAGCCCGCCCGGCACCGCAGCCCGGAGTTTTGCTCCGGCCGGGGGTGTGCGGTCCCTCGGCCGTGTGGGAGGTCTCGACGCAGTCAGGGCAGAGAGCGTCGGGTACCTCGTTCCATCCTCCTGTGCGGGGAGGATGGAGGTCTATTGCATTCATTGTGGACTAGACCATTCTCGTCTGTCCATCCACAGGAACGCGGTCCTTCCTGGCCCATCCTCCAGCACGCAGCCCCGGAGATCCAGGTTCACCGCCCCTTTATTCCGCGGGTACGCTCGCACCGTGCCCTCCATGAACGACCTCGTGCGCCAGCACACCGCCCTGAGCGACTCGGACCTCGAGTGGCTCCACCTGCTGGTGTCGGAGTGGCAGCTGCTCTCCGACCTCTCCTTCGCCGACCTCGTCCTCTGGGTCCCGACCCTCGACGGCACGCGGTACGTCTCCGTCGCCCAGATGCGGCCGAACACCGGCCCCACCTCCTACCAGGACGACATGATCGGCCACCTCGTGCCGCGCGGTCGCCGCCCGCTGCTCGACGCCGCGCTCGACGAGGGCAGGATCGTCCGCGAGGGCGACCCGGAGTGGCGCGAGGAGGTCCCGGTACGGGTCGAGTCGATCCCCGTCCGCCGCGAGGGCCGGGTCCTCGGCGTCATCGCCCGCAACACCAACCTGCTGACCGTCCGCACCCCCTCCCGACTGGAGCTCACCTACCTCCAGTCGGCCTCCGACCTCGCCCAGATGATCGCCGCCGGGAGCTTCCCCTTCCCCGGCGAGCAGGTCGACATGGACTCCTCGCCCCGCGCCGGCGACGGACTCGTCCGCCTGGACGCCGAGGGCATCGTCCAGTACGCCTCGCCCAACGCCCTCTCCGCGTACCACCGGCTCGGCCTCGCCGCCGACCTCGTCGGCCAGCACCTCGGCCAGATCACCGCCGAACTCGCCCCCTCCCGAGGACCGGTGGACGAGGCCCTGGTCACGCTGGCCTCCGGTTACGCGCCGCGCGAGTTCGAGGTCGAGGGCAACGGCGGTGTGATCCAGCTCCGGGCGATCCCGCTCAAGCCCAAGGGCACCCGCATCGGTTCGCTCGTCCTGCTCCGGGACGTCACCGAACTGCGCCGCCGCGAGCGCGAGTTGATCACCAAGGACGCCACCATCCGGGAGATCCACCACCGGGTGAAGAACAACCTCCAGACGGTGGCCGCCCTGTTGCGCCTCCAGGCCCGCCGGATGGACTCGGACCGCGGCCGTGAGGCCCTCAACGAGGCCGTGCGGCGCGTCGGTTCGATCGCGATCGTCCATGAGACGCTGTCCCAGAACCTGGACGAGCGGGTGGAGTTCGACGAGATCGCCGACCGCGTGATCGCGATGGTCGCCGAGATCTCCCCGGGCAAGGTGACCTGCCGGCGCAACGGCCGCTTCGGCATTCTCGATGCCGAGGTCGCGACACCGCTCTCCATGGTCCTCACCGAGATTCTCCAGAACGCCCTGGAGCACGCGTTCGCCCCGGGCGACGAGGGCGCCGTCGAGGTCACCGCCGTACGTGGCGAGCCCAGGCCCGACGCCCGACTCCTGATCACGATCCAGGACGACGGCTGCGGTCTGCCCGAAGGCTTCGACCCGCAGCGGGCCGGCAACCTCGGTCTGCAGATCGTACGGACCCTGGTGGAAGGGGAGTTGGGCGGATCCTTCGACATGTTGCCGGGCGCCGAGCGCGGTACGAAGGTGGTCCTCGACATCCCCGTACAGCCGCAGAAGTAGGTCGTCGGGTCGGCGCTCCTCCGGAAACGGGGGAGCGCACAGCAGCGAGCCCCGGACCGAAGGAGTCGGTCCGGGGCTCGAATGCTGTGGGTTACTGCTGCGCGCTGCGGCTCAAGGGCGGTGATTGCATACGCGATGTATGCGCCGCCGGCCTCAGGCTGTCGGTGGGCGTCAGGCGCTGGCGTTACGCGCCCGGTTGCGAGCGGCACGGCGCTTCATCGCGCGGCGCTCGTCCTCGCTGAGGCCACCCCAGACGCCGGAGTCCTGGCCGGACTCGAGCGCCCACTGCAGGCACTGCTCCATGACGGGGCAGCGGCGGCAGACGGCCTTGGCTTCCTCGATCTGCAGCAGCGCAGGACCGGTGTTGCCGATGGGGAAGAACAGCTCCGGGTCTTCCTCACGACAAACGGCGTTGTGACGCCAGTCCATGGCTGCTACCTCTCTTGGTATGACTGCTTGTGAATGTGAACGCTTTCACGAATCCCCCCGCAAGGGAAGGGCCGACTGCCAGATGAACTGGTGTGGTCCTAAGACTGAGGAGGGGTTCTGGCTCTCAGTGGAGGCCGGTGTTGCGGGCCGTCCCGATCGCCAAGAAGAGACTCGCAAACCTCGGCATCGGATACAACCCCTTCCGGAAAGTTTTTTTTGATTCCTCGGTGTCGGCTAGGTCACAGCCGTACTTCTAAGGGGTGGATGCGCGCCTAAACGTTCGAGTGAAAGGACTTTGGGCCCTTCCACTCACACAATCACACGCAGTGCACGGCGTACGCCTGTGAACGTCACGCTCGTACGCAGTCCCAGGTGGTCTCCGTCCATCTGCAGGGGGAGGGGGACCTTCGAATGCAAGGTGAAGTCGGTCAGGTCGTGCAGGGTTGTGGCGTGCTTGCCGCGTGGCCCACGTTCCGGGGTCGAGGTGAGCAGCTGGGTGGCATAGCGGGCCACCGCCGGGGTGGAGAGACGGCGCAGTCCGAGCACGTCGAGCGCTGTTTCGAAGGAGGCCTCCGGGGACGCGTACACCGGACGATTGCCCAGGTAGGTCCAGGGGGAGGTGTTGCAGATTATGGAGAGGACGAGGTCCTCGACCGGCTCGGCGCCGGGGCGCTCCAGGGTGATCGTGCCGTGCCGGCGGTTCGGTTCCTCGAGGAACTGGCGTACCACCTGGCGCAGATAGAGGGCGTGCGTGGATCTCTTCCCGCGCTCCCGCTGTTGTTCGACCCGGCCGATGACGCTCGCGTCGAAACCGAGACCGGCGCAGAAGGTGAACCAGCGGGAAGGGACGGATTCGTCCTCCGTGCCCGGCGTTCCCGAGGCGAGACCGAGGCTCACCGTGCGTGCCCGCCGCTCACGCAACGCGTCGAGCAGGGCGCCGGTCGCCTCCACGGCGTCGTTCGGCAGCCCGAGGGCACGGGCGAACACGTTCGTCGATCCGCCGGGGACGACCGCGAGGCCCGGAAGCCGCTCGGGATCGGGCCCGCCGTGCAGCAGTCCGTTGACGACCTCGTTCACCGTGCCGTCGCCGCCCAGGGCAACGACGAGGTCGATGGTGCCGGAGTCCGCGGCCCGTCGGCCCAGGTCCCGCGCGTGCCCGCGGTACTCGGTGGTGACCGCCTCCAGCTTCATCTCGCTCGCGAGCGCGTGGATGAGCACGTCACGGGTGCGGGCACTGGTGGTGGTGGCTGCCGGATTGACCACGAGAAGTGCGCGCATGAGCGCCAGGGTACCTACCCGGCGGTACCGGGCCCAGTCCAGCCCGATCCCTGGACGTCCTCGCCCGGCTTCGGCCGGCCCGCCGAGCCCCCGCTACCCTGCCCTCTATGAGCAGTACGGAGCAGCCCCCCCGCCCCGCCCGTCTCGCCGCCGCGGCGGCCGTGGCCGGTATCGAGGCCCTCGGCCTCGTCGCCGGGGGTGTCTACATGCTGGTGAACGCGCTGACCGGGACGTCCGAGGACATCACCGGCGCCGTGACGGGCGCCGTGACGCTTGTCGCACTCGGACTCATCCCGCTCGCCGCCGCCCGCGGGCTGTGGCTGTGCCGCTCCTGGAGCCGTGGGCCGGCCGTCATCACCCAGATCCTGGCCCTGCCGGTCGCCTGGCAGATGCTCCAGGCGAACAGCGCGATGATCCCGGCCGGCGTCGTCCTCGGCGTCCTGGCCGTCACCGGGCTCGTCCTCCTGGTGAACCCGGCCACGACCGAGGCGCTCGGCATCCGGCGCCCCGGTCAGGACCCTCAGTAGGGCCCGTCGGTCCTACTCCTCGACCAGAAGCTTCTCCCGCAGCTGTGCCAGGGTCCGTGCCAGCAGCCGGGACACGTGCATCTGCGAGATGCCCACCTCCTGCGCGATCTGCGACTGGGTCATGTTCCCGAAGAAGCGAAGCAGCAGGATCCGCTTCTCCCGGGGCGGCAGGTCCTCGAGCAGCGGCTTGAGCGACTCGCGGTACTCGACCCCCTCAAGGGCCTCGTCCTCCGCGCCGAGCGTGTCCGCCACCGCCGGCGACTCGTCGTCGGTGTCGGGGACGTCCAGGGAGAGCGTCGAGTAGGCGTTCGCCGACTCCAGCCCCTCCAGGACCTCCTCCTCCGAGATTCCCAGCCGCTCCGCCAGCTCGTGCACGGTCGGCGAGCGGCCGTGCTGCTGGGAGAGCTCCGCCGTCGCCGTGGTCAGCGAGAGCCGCAGCTCCTGGAGCCGGCGCGGCACCCGGACCGCCCACCCCTTGTCACGGAAGTGGCGCTTGATCTCACCGACGACCGTGGGGGTCGCGTACGTCGAGAACTCGACGCCGCGCTCCGGGTCGAACCGGTCCACCGACTTGATCAGGCCGATGGTCGCCACCTGCGTCAGGTCGTCCAGCGGCTCGCCCCGGTTGCGGAAGCGCCGGGCCAGGTGCTCGACCAGTGGCAGGTGCATCCGCACCAGCTGGTTGCGCAGCTCGGCCTTCTCCGAGGAGCCCTCCGGAAGCTCACGCAGCGTGACGAAGAGCGCGCGGGCGCCGCTCCGGTCGTGCGGGTCCCGGGTGACGGGGAGGTCGGGGACGTCGTCGGGCTCGTCACCGTCCTCCGGCTTCTCCGCCTCGGCCTTCGCCTCCACGCCGGCCGTCGCTTCCACAGCCTCCGCCTTCACGGCGGCCTCGGCCGCCTCCGGCCGAGGCTCCCCAGGGGGCTCGGGAGTCCCCTGGGTCTCGGAGGAGCCCTCCGCACTCGCGGGGCCCCGGGGGGCCTCGGAGACGCCTGGCGCCTCGGGAACCTCGTGGTGCTGCTCGTGCTCGCTCATCTGGTCCGCCTGCTCCGTAGCGACCTCATACGGCCGTGCCTGCTGCTCAGGGATGCCGGCCGTCGCGTCCCCGCGCCTCACGCCGGGCCTGGCCCCGCGCCGCGCTGTTTGTACAGGCTGATCGAGACCGTACGGTCGTCGGCCACCGACGATTCCACCTTCCCGGCCAGTGCCGACAGCACCGTCCAGGCGAAGGTGTCCCGCTCGGGCGCCCGGCCGTCGGTCGTCGGAGCGGAGACGGTCACGTCGAGGGAGTCGTCGACCAGCCGGAAGACACAGCTGAGGACGGATCCCGGCACGGCCTGCTGGAGCAGGATGGCGCAGGCCTCGTCGACCGCGATCCGCAAGTCCTCGATCTCGTCGAGGGTGAAGTCCAAGCGCGCCGCGAGACCGGCCGTGGCCGTACGCAGCACGGACAGATAGGCACCCGCAGCGGGCAGCCGGACTTCCACGAAGTCCTGGGTCCCGGGCTCGCCTGCGATCTGGGACACCCTCACCTCCAAGGTGGCACAAGCTCATTCGGGGCTCGGGGGGAGAGGCCCCCGAACCGGGCGGTACGCAGGGGGCTGCGCAGTCCGCCGTGACGCTATCGCGATCCGTCCCGCCGTGTCGCCGTGAACCCCTGCCCCCACCTGCCCCCGGTCACCGGTCGTCACCCATGGTAGGCCCATGGGTGCGGACGGTGGGCAGGGGTCTGCGGAGGCCGAAAGCGAGCGACGCGCGGAGGGGTGACGTACCCAACCGCGGGGCAGGCGAATCGTCCAACGGCCGAATCCGCGGACGGTCGGAAAATCCGCTCGGCCGACGACTCGGACGTTTCAGACGATCGAACCGTCCACGAAGCACCAGCGCCAGGCCTCGCCCGGCTCGAAGGTCCGCATCACCGGGTGCCCCGTCGTGGAGAAGTGCCCCGTCGCGTGCTGCCCCGCCGAGGAGTCGCAGCAGCCCACGTGCCCGCAGGCCAGACAGAGCCGCAGCTGGACCGGATGCGTGCCGTCCGCCAGGCACTCGGGGCAGGTGTCGGCCAGCGGCGCCGGTTCGGGGCGCGGCATTTCGGCAACGTGCGGGCACTCGCTCATGATGGCCAGGTTACGTTGCGGCACGGGACGGGGACGGGCATGGACGCACTGCAGCTGGTGGCACTGGTGGCGGCGAGCGCCGCGATCGCGGGGCTCGCCCGCAGGACCCCGGTGCCGGCGCCCCTCCTCCTGGTCGCCGTCGGTCTCGCCGCCTCGTACCTCCCCGGGGTGCCGGACTACACCCTCGACCCGCACATCGTGCTGCCGCTGATCCTTCCCCCGCTCCTCTACACGGCGGCCGTCGACTCCTCGTACCTCGACCTGCGGGCCAACATCCGGCCCGTCGCGCTGCTCTCCGTCGGGTACGTCCTCTTCGCCACCGTGGCCGTGGGCTGGCTCGCGTACGTCCTCGTCCCCGATCTGCCGCTCACCGCCGCCCTCGTGCTCGGCGCGGTGGTCGCCCCGCCGGACGCGGTCGCCGCCACCGCCATCGCCCGCAAGCTCGGTCTGCCGAACCGGATCACCACCATCCTCCAGGGCGAGTCCCTGGTGAACGACGCCACCGCCATCACCGCGTACAAGGTCGCCCTCGCGGCGGCCGTCGGCGAGGGCATCAGCTGGGCCGGCGGCCTGGGGGAGTTCGCGCTCGCGGCCCTCGGCGGCATCGGTGTCGGCCTGGTCCTCATGGTCCCGATCCACTGGCTGCGCCGGGGCCTCGGCGACTCGCTCCTGCAGAACACGCTCTCCCTCCTCATCCCCTTCGTCGCCTACGCGGCGGCCGAGGAGGTCGGCGCCTCCGGAGTCCTCGCCGTCGTCGTGGTCGGCCTCTTCCTGGGCCACCGCGCCTGGCAGGTCGACTTCGCGACCCGCCTCCAGGAGGAGGCCGTCTGGAAGATGGTCGCCTTCGTCCTGGAGTCCGCCGTCTTCGCCCTGATCGGCCTTCAGCTGCCGTACGTCGTCCAGGGACTCGGGCAGTACGGGATCGGCGAGGCGATCTGGTACGCGGTCGGGGTCTTCATCGCGGTGGTCGTGGTCCGGTTCGTCTGGGTCTATCCGGCGACCTTCCTGCCCCGGTTCTCCGCCCGCGTCCGGGAACGGGAACCGGGGGTGGACTGGAAGGCCCCGCTCGTCGTCGGCTGGGCCGGCATGCGCGGGGTGGTCTCGCTCGCCATCGCCTTCTCCATCCCCGTGGTCACCGACGGGGTGGAGTTCCCCGCCCGCAACCTCGTCCTCTTCCTCACCTTCACCACCGTCATCGGCACCCTGGTGGTGCAGGGCCTCACCCTGCCGCCCCTCATCCGGCTCCTGAAGCTCCCCGGACGGGACCGGTACGCGGAGACCCTGGCCGAGGCGCAGGCCCAGAGCGAGGCCTCACGGGCCGCCGAGGAACGCCTCGACGAGCTCCTCGCCGACGAGCGCAACGCCCTGCCGAAGCCCCTCGCCGACCGGCTCCGCACGGTCCTCGAACGGCGCCGCAACGCGGTCTGGGAACGGCTCGGCGCCGTCAACGAGATCACCGGGGAGACCGCGGACGACACCTACCGGCGTCTTTCGCGCGAGATGATCGACGCCGAGCGCGAGGTCTTCGTGCAACTGCGCGACGCACGGCGGATCGACGACGAGATGATGCGGACCCTGCTCCGCCGGCTCGACCTGGAGGAGGCCGCCGCCTACCGCGAGGAGGCCGCCGACTGAGCGCCGCCGGCGGGCTGTGCCTCGTCCGGGGCGCCCGTCACCACCGCCACGAGCCGGGTACCCGCCGGGAACGCGCCCTCCTCCGCCAGGGTCGTGAGGCCGAGCAGCATTTTGGCCACATACAGCCGCTCGATGGCGAGTCCGTGCCGCGCCTCGAAGTCGCGTGCGAACGCGTCGAGCGCGGGGGACACGCGCGCGTACCCGCCGCCGTGGAAACGCTCGTCCAGCGTCCAGTCGCCGCGCGGCCCGCCGAACGCCGCCTCCTGGAAGGCACGTACCTCCCCGCCGAGGAAACCGCCCTTGAGGACCGGGACGCCCAGCGCCCGCTGCCCCTGGGAGAGGCCGGCCGCGAGACCCGCGAGGGTGCCGCCCGTGCCACAGGCGACGGCGACCGTGTCCGCCGCCCCGGCGAGCTCGCGCCCCAGCTCCACGCACCCCTGGACGGCGAGCGCGTTGCTGCCGCCCTCCGGAACCACGTACGCGCCCGCGGGTGCCCGCTCCAGCAGCATCGCGCGCGTGGCCGGGTCGTTCTTCGCGCGGTACGTGGCCCGGTCCACGAACTCGAGCCGCATCCCGTCCGCCGCGCACCGCGCGAGCGAGGGGTTGAGCGGCCGCCCCGCCAGCTCGTCGCCGCGCACGATCCCGACCGTGGGGAAGCCGAGCAGCCGGCCGGCGGCCGCCACCGCGCGCAGGTGGTTGGAGTACGCGCCGCCGAAGGTGAGCACGGGACGCCCGCCCGCCGCGCCCAGGTTGAGCGCGAGCTTGCGCCACTTGTTGCCCGGCAGGTCGGGGTGGATGAGGTCCTCGCGCTTGAGGAGCAGCGTGAGCCCGCGCCGGGTGAAGCGCTCGTCCTCCACCGGCTCCAGGGGCGAGGGGAGCCGGGGCCGCAGGCGGGAGAGGTCGAACGCGTTCACCGGGCCATTGTCCGTGCCTTCCGTACGTTCAGCGCAGCTGGTCGGCGATCCGCTGGCGCATGGACGCCATCGTGAAGCCGCGCGGGTCCACCTTCCCCGGCTGCCACTCCAGGTGCCCGATGACGGAGCGGTGCGTCCAGCCGTGCACCCGGCACACCGCGGCCGCCGCCTTCGCGATGGCCTCCAGCTGGACCTTCGGCCACGGGTCCTCGCCGTCGCCGAGGTTCTCGCACTCGAAGCCGTAGAAGTGCCGGTTGCCGTCGGTGGTGGCCTCGTCGTCCGGCGGCAGGCCGCGTTCGGCGATGACCGCCCTGAGGACCTCGTCGTCGCCGAGCCCCGCGTGGTTGGCGCGGCCGTAGCCGACCAGGTGGACCGTGCCGTTCTTGGCGATCACGCCGTGACAGAGCGGCCCGGGCAGGGCCGCGTAGCCGTCGCGGCAGATCCGGACGGTGTTCGCGGTGCCGCGGGTCACGGTGTGGTGGATCATCACGCCGTGCACGGGGCCCCAGGGGCCCTTGTGGTTGCGGTTGTGGGTGGACCATTCGCCGACCTGGACGACCGCGAGGCCCTCGTCGCGCAGCGCGTCGAGGAACCTGCTCGCGGACATGGGGGTGGACATGACCGACTCCCTTCGAAGGACGGGTGGGCCTCCGGAGCACCGAAGTACCGGAGGTTCCGGAGTGCCGAGGTTCCGGAGTATCGGAGTCCGCCACTCCGTTGCCATCCGTTCGGACCGTGTTCGAGCCGATCCGGACAGCTCCCCGTGGGGCGGGTGGGGCTCCGCTGTTCGGATGGAAAAAACGGGACATGCCCCGAAGATCGTCGAACAGTCCCACTCGAATGTGTAATGGCGCCGACACGCTCCGTGCTGAAAGGCTTCGTCTCGCAACTCAGTCATACGAGAGGGAGTTCCATGTCCGTTGGTTCGGTTGGCGACGAGGTCCGCGTCGCGGAGCAGCAGGCGCCGCAGCAGAGTCTCGGCACCGCCGCCGCGCGGAACCTCGCCACGACCACCAAGTCGGCGCCGCAGATGCAGGAGATCACCTCACGGTGGCTGTTGCGGGCGCTGCCCTGGGTCCAGGTGCAGGGCGGCACGTACCGGGTGAACCGGAGGCTCAGCTACTCCGTGGGTGACGGCCGGGTCACCTTCGTCCAGACCGGAGAGCGCGTCGCGGTCATCCCCGCCGAACTCGGCGAACTCCCCGTCCTGCGCGGCTACGAGGACGAGGAGGCCCTGACCGAGCTCGCGTCCCGCTGCCGCCAGCGGGAGTACGCGGCGGGCGAGGTGATCGCCGTCGCGGGCGAGCCGAGCGACCGGGTCCACCTCCTCGCGCACGGCAGGATCGAGCAGATCGGCGAGGGGCCGTACGGAGACGAGGCCGTCCTCGGAGTCCTCGCGGACGGCGCCTACTTCGGCGACGACGCCCTCGTCGACCCGGAGGCCGCCTGGGAGTGGTCCGCCCGCGCCGCCACCGCCTGTACGGTCCTGGAGCTCACCCGGGACGACGTGCGGAACCTCGCGGAGCGGGCCGGCTCGCTCGCCGCCCACCTCGCGAGCGTGGCCGCCCTGCCCCACCAGCGGACCAACCACTACGGCGAGGCCGAGATCGACCTCTCCGCGGGCCACGTCGGCGAGGCCGTCGTCCCGCACACGTACGTCGACTACGACGCCTCGCCCCGCGAGTACGAGCTGAGCGTCGCCCAGACCGTGCTGAAGGTCCACAGCCGCGTCGCCGACCTCTACAACCAGCCGATGAACCAGACCGAACAGCAGTTGCGGCTCACGGTCGAGGCGCTCCGCGAGCGACAGGAGTACGAGCTGGTCAACAACAAGGAGTTCGGCCTCCTCGCCAACTGCGACTACGGGCAGCGGCTCCAGCCGCACGACGGCGCCCCCAGCCCCGACGACATGGACGAGCTGCTCTCCCGCCGCCGGGGATCCAAGCTGTTCCTCGCCCACCCGCGCGCCATCGCCGCCTTCGGCCGCGAGCTCAACAAGCGCGGTCTGGTGCCCGAGACGATCGACATCAACGGCAACCGCATCCCGACCTGGCGCGGAGTGCCGATCTACCCGTGCAACAAGATCCCGGTCTCGGACGCCCGGACCACCTCGATCATCTGCATGCGCACCGGTGAGGCCGACCAGGGCGTGATCGGTCTGCACCAGACCGGCATCCCCGACGAGATCGAGCCCAGCCTCTCAGTCCGGTTCATGGGCATCGACGAGCAGGCGATCATCTCCTACCTGGTCACGGCCTACTACACGGCGGCGATCCTCGTCCCGGACGCGCTGGGTGTCCTGGAGAACGTCGAGGTCAGCCGCTGGCGCTGAGCCGACGACGCCCGGGGGCGGGGACCGAACCCTCCCGCCCCCGGGCGTTCCCGGCTCGTCGCCGCGCAGCATCGCCACGGAGGATACGAAGGAAGTGACCGTGACCATTGCCGGCGGGGATGCCGTCACCGACGGTCAGGGGGCCGTGCGGCTCCTGGACCGGACGCGGACGGCCGTCCATCCCCAACTGCGCTCGACCGTCGAGACCCTGCCCGGTTCGATACGGCGGGTCGCGATGTACCACTTCGGCTGGGAGCACGCCGACGGCACACCGGCCACGGAGCAGCCGGGCAAGGCCATCCGGCCCGCACTGGTCCTCGCGGCGGCCCGCGCGCTCGGCGCCGAGGAGGCGCAGGCCGTGAAGGCCGCGGCCGCCGTGGAGCTCGCGCACAACTTCACCCTGCTCCACGACGACATCGTCGACGAGGACGTGACCCGACGGCACCGGCCCACCGCCTGGACCGTCTTCGGCATCCCGGACGCGCTGATCGCCGGCGACGCGATGAGCGCGCTCGCCCTGCGGATGCTCGCCGAGGACCCGCACCCCGCCTCGATGGCGGCCTCCGCGCGGCTCGCCGCCTGCATCATCGAGCTCTGCGCGGGGCAGCAGGCGGACTGCGCCTTCGAGCAGCGCGCGCCGCGCGAGGTCTCCCTCGACGAGTGCCTGGCCATGGCCACGGCCAAGACCGGCGCGCTGCTCGGCGCCTCCTGCGCCATCGGCGCGCTCTACGCGGGCGCGGGGGACGAGGAGGTCGCGGCGATGGACGCCTTCGGCCGGGAGGCGGGCCTCGCCTTCCAGCTGATCGACGACCTCATCGGGATCTGGGGCGACCCGGACCGTACGGGCAAGCCGGCCGGGGCCGACCTGGTCGCCCACAAGAAGTCGCTTCCCGTCGTGGCGGCGCTCGCCTCGGGAACACGGGCGGGGGACGAACTGGCCGAGCTGTACGCCCGTCCGGTCCTCGACGCCGCGGCGGTACGGGCGGCGGCGGAAGCGGTCGAGCGGGCCGGCGGGCGCGACTGGGCGCAGGACCAGGCCGCCGAGCGGATGGGCCGTGCCGTCGAGCATCTGGCCCAGGCGGTGCCGGACCCGGCGGCGGCGGGGGACATGCTGGCGCTCGCGGAGTTCGTCACCCGGCGCACGCGCTGACCTGACGGCCGGGGCCGGGGCCGGGGCCGGGGCCGGGGCAGGCGCCGGGGCCCGGGCGCTCAGACCTCGGGGACGATGCGGGTGACCACGGTCTCGATCAGGTCGTCCAGGTCCCGGTCGCCGTGCAGCTCCGGGACCGTGAAGTGGTCGAACAGCAGCCCCGTGAGGGCGAAGTAGAGCAGCCGGACCGTGTCCGCGTCCCCGGGCATCCCGGAGTCGACGTGCAGCCGGATGTTCAGGTCGAGGTCGGCCCGGAGCACCTTGGTGAGCTGGGTCCGCAGCTCGGGGCGGCGTGCGGCTTCGAGGCGGAGCTCGAAGAGGCCGAGGTAGCAGGTGCGTTCGGCGGCCAGCCGCTGGGCGAGCTGGCGCATCAGCTCGACGACCAGGGCGCGGCTCGGGGTCGGCAGCAGAGCGGCGTCGATGACGCCGGGTGCGGGAGTCAGCCGCACGAAGATCCGGTCGGCGACCTGGGAGAGGAGCTGGTCCCGGTCGCGGAAGTAGTTGGACGAGGTGCCCGTGGGGACCCCGGCGCGGGCATCGACCGCCCGGAAGGTCAGCCCGCGGGCGCCTTCGTCCGCAAGCACCTGGATGGCGGCGTCGAGCAGTGACGTACGGCGTTCCGGGTTCCTTGCCATGTCTTGTTCCTCCTTCTTCGAAAATAGGGCTTGCGTAACCACTACAGGTGAAGCACTATAGCCGTCGTGGTTGCGATCGCAGCCACACTCCGAAGTAGAAGAGGACCGGCTTGCGCAAGCTCACGTACTACATCGCCTGCACCATCGACGGCTTCATCGGTGACCCCGAAGGCGATGCCACATCGATGTTCAAGTACTCGGTCGGCCCCTACATGCAGTGGATGGGCGCCGAGTACCCGGAGACGATCCCGACCCAGGGCCGGGAGATGCTCGGCATCGACGCCGAGAACAAGCACTACGACACCGTCATCCAGGGCCTGGGGTCGTACCAGCTCGCCCTGGACATCGGCATCACCAGCCCCTACAGCCACCTGCGGGAGTTCGTCGCCACCCGCTCGTTGGCCGAGTCGCCCCACCCCGACGTGGAGCTGATCGCCGACGACCTCGTCGGCCGGGTCCGCGAGCTCAAGGCCGAGGACAGCCCCCTGGGTGTCTGGCTCTGTGGAGGTTCGACCATCGCCGGTCAGCTCATCGAGGAGATCGACGAGCTGGTCATCAAGACGTACCCGCAGGTGTACGGCTCCGGAATGCCGATGTTCGGCGCCGGCTTCGAGCCCCGGGACTTCGAGCTGAACGACCTGCGCGTCTTCGACAACGGCGTGTTCGTCCGTAAGTACTCCAGGACGCGGTGACGGCGGGAAGCGCTCCCGCGCGAGGCGTCCTACCCTGGAAGCATGGGTGACGAGGCGCCTCGCACGACGCGGGACCCCCGGGCCGAGCGCAGATGCCCGGCCTGCGGGCAGCTGCTTGCGACGATGGCCACCCGGCACAAGGTCCTCGGGGCCTGGGTGCCGGAGTGGGAAGTGCAGCCCTGCCGCAACCCGGACTGCCCGCTCCACGAGGGCGCGGAAGCGGGCTCGGGCGAGGCCGCTGAAGCGGCTGCGGGCGGGGGCGCCGCAGGGGGTGCCGACGTGGGTGCGGAAGCCGCGAGCACGCACGTGACCGGCAAGAACGACGAGATCGGGAGAAGTCCGGCCCCAGGGTGACCGGACGCGCGCCGGAGCCGGTCATACCGCTACAGTCCGCGCATGTCATCGGAGTCGACGGAAGTCTGGACCGGCTGGTACCGGGACCGCAGCGGCGCGGAAGCGATCGTCATCACGGCCGACGGGCGGCATGTCGCCACCCGGATCAGGGGGATCGAGTACACGGGCGAGAGCTTCGCCGCGCTCAGCGCGGCCGCAGAGGGCGGGCAGGCCCTCACCGGCTGCGTCCTGGAGTGGGACCTGCCGCTCCCCGTCGTCATGGACGGCACCACCCAGCAGGCCACGCTGAGCTGCCTGCTGACCCTCGGTGAGCGCGAGGACCTCAGCCTGACGCTCCACTACGGTGGCGCCGCGTTCGAGTCGTGCGTCGCCGGGGGTGACTTCGGCGGGGCGCTCGAACGCGTCAGGCGCCAGCTGCCGCCCGGCGCGGATTTCAGCCGCCGGCTGCTTCAGGCGGTCTGAGGACACGCCATACCGGTCTGAGGACACGCCATACCGGCCTGAGGACACGTCGTGACGGCCGGAGAACGAGGACGGCCTGAGAACAAGGACGGCGGCGCCCCGGGGAGGGGGCGCCGCCGCCGTACGTTCCGGCTCCTACCGACTCGGCCCCTGAGGGCGGAGGGTCAGTTCCTGGACAGGTCGGTTCCTGGACGGGTCAGTTCTTGAAGGCGGAGGCGAGGCCGAAGCGCCACAACTGGTCGACGCGGGAGCGCTCCTGGGAGTTCGGCTGGGCGTTCTGGCAGGACGTGCCGGGGCCGCCACCCGACATCAGCTCGCTGCACGGACCGCTGTAGTGATCCGGCAGCCCGAGGACGTGCCCGGTCTCGTGGGCGGTCACGCGAGTGGAGTTGTACTGCTGGTTCTGCCGGTAGTCGAGGAAGATGTAGCCGCTGCCGTGGCCGTCGGTGCTCGCGTACGAGCCACGGGAGTCGTTGCCCTCGTAGTACGCGAAGTCCGCGTTGCTGCCCTCGACGAGCCGGACGTTCACCACCGAGCTGTTCCATATCTGGGCCGAGCGGGAGATCTGGGAACGGAAGCTCGGCGCGTTGGCGGCGCTGTAGACGACGGTGACGGCGGCCGCGCCGGGAGTGGCGGCCCGCTTCTTCGCCACCGACTTCACGACGGCGTCGAAGAAGGCCTGGTTGGCCTTCGCCTCCTCGGCCGAACCGGCGTACGCCACGGCGGCGTTGTTCGTGGGGGCGGTGCTCACCGCCGCCGCCGGGGCCGCACCGAGGGAGGCGGCGAGACCGAGGCCGAGGGCGGTGGCCAGTACAGAGGTGAGGACCTTGGGGTGACGCATGGGGGGCTCCTCCTGTAGGGGACTGGAGAGAGTCTCGGGGGAGCCGGGGTGCGTGGGGATGATGTCAACCGGCGATAGCACCACCGCATCACCCTGCCCGAGCACCCTCAACTACCTTGAAATCAAAGGTGATTGAGGGGTTCCGGGTATCTGGTGCGAGTCAGGGCGCCGCCCTACCCTCGGGGCATGGAGCTGGAGGTGAGACACCTGCGCGCGCTCTGCGCCATCGCGGACACCGGCAGCCTGCACAAGGCGGCCCGGCAACTGGGCATGAGCCAGCCCTCGTTGACCACCCAGCTGCGCCGCATCGAGAACTCGCTCGGCGCCGAGCTCTTCTCCCGCGGCCGCACCGGCTGCCGCCCGACACCGCTCGGCCACTCCCTGCTCAGCCGGGCCCGCCCGCTCGTCGCCGACATGGCGGCGCTCGTCACCGAGACCAGGGCCGCGGCCGCCCGCAGCGACGGACTCGGGCTCCGCGTCGGCTCCACCGCGAGCCGGGCCCTCCCGGGCTGGCTGCGCCGCCTCCGCCAGCGGCTGCCCGGCACCGACATCGGCCTGCGGATGGACGTCTCCGCGAACGCGCTGCTGCGGAGCGTCGCCGCAGGGCAGCTCGACGTGGCGTTCGTGCACGAGGTGGAGGGCTGCCCGTTACGGGTCCCCGAAGGCCTCAAGGGGCGGGTCCTGGTCGCCCGCGAACCGCAGTTCGTCTCCCTGGCCCGCGACCATCCGGCCGCCGCCCGGCCCGTGGTGGACCTGGCCGACCTGGCCGGCGACCACTGGATGGTCGACCCGACCGTGGACGGCGAATGGGACGGCCTCCGCCGGGTCCTGGACGCCGCCGGCATCGACCCGCCGCTGCTGCACGGCGACTACCACACCGCCGCCTCCCTCATCGTCCTCGGCGAGGCCGTCGCCCCCTGCCAGCCGACCTCGGTCCCGCGCGAGGACATGGCGGTCCGCCCCCTGCGCGGCGACCCGCTGGCCGTCCGCCTCCTGCTGTACGCACGTCCCGGGGCGCCCCTGGACACGCTGTACGCGGAACTCGCGGCGGCCTACCGGGAGGTGGCCCTGAGGGCGGCCCCGTACCGCGAGTGGCTCCGCCGCCAGGGGACGGCGGCGGGCCTGTCGGTGGGACCGTGCATGATGACGGCATGAGCGAACACGCGGAACAGGCAGTGGTCCGACACGCACGTCCGGAGGACCTGCCGCGGGTCGTGGAACTCGTCGCCGAGCACGCGGCGTACGAGAAGGCGGCGCCCCCGGCCCCCGGCCTCGCGGACCGCCTCGCCGGCCTCCTCTTCGGCCCCGAACCGCCCCGCCTCCGCTGCCTGGTCGCCGTCCTCCCCGACGGCACCCTCGCGGGCTACGCGAGCTGCGCCCCGGAACTCTCCACCTGGGACGGCACGGAGTACCTCCACATGGACTGCCTCTACCTCACGGAAACCTCGCGGGGTCACGGCCTGGGACCGCTCCTGATGGCAGCGGTCCGCACGGAGGCGAGCCGTCTCGGCCTGGCGGAGATCCAGTGGCAGACGCCGGCGTGGAACGAGAACGCGATCCGCTTCTACGACCGCCTGGGCGCGACGCCGAAGGAGAAGCGCCGCTACACCCTCCCCATGGACGCGTAGGCCGCTACCCCTCGACGTCCTGCGGGTACCAGCGGAGCTCGACCGTGTTTCCGTCCGGGTCCTTGACGTAGACCGACTGGGCCGAACCGCGTGCGCCCCAGCGCGGGACGGGGCCCTCCAGGACGTCGAACGTCCCGGAGTCGAGGACCTCCTGCCAGTCGAGGGGGTCCACCACCAGGCAGATGTGATCGACGTTGGACTCGCCTCGCGGGCGGGAGAAGAGGTCGATGACGGTGCTCTCGTCGATGCGCACGGACGGGAAGGACACCTTGCCGGCCCGCCACTCCTCGACCCGCTCGGGTATGAGGCCCAGGGGGCCGGTGTAGAACGCGAGCGCCTTGTCGACGTCGGTCACGTTGAGCACCAGGTGGTCGAAAGCTTTGACGCGCATGGGGTATCACCCTTCTGTGGTTACGTCCGTATTTCGTTGAGAAAGCCCGAAGGGGTACGACCGCCAGGCGGTCGTACCCCTTCGGCCGGGAACGAGAAGGTCAGGCCTTCTTCGTCTCCCAGAAGATGCGGTCGATCTCGGCGATGAGCTCCAGCGCCTTCTCGCCCGTCTTCGGGTCCGTCGACGCCTTGGCGGCCGAGAGGGCCTTCAGGGTGTCGTTGACCAGCTGGTTGAGCTCGGGGTACTTCTCGAAGTGCGGGGCCTTGAAGTAGTCGCTCCAGAGCACCGAGACGTGGTGCTTGGCGAGCTCCGCGCGCTGCTCCTTGATGACCGTGGCGCGGGCGCGGAAGTGCGCGTCCTCGTTCGCCTGGTACTTCTCCTGGACAGCCTTGACCGACTCGGCCTCGATGCGGGCCTGGGCCGGGTCGTACACGCCGCACGGGAGGTCGCAGTGGGCGCTGACCTTCACCTTGGGGGCAAACAGGCGGGAGAGCATTGAGCCGTCCTTCCTCGTGATCGTCTTCTCAGGTGGGACATTACTCGGTGAGAAGGGCGTTTTCGCGGGCGCCCCCTGGGGCTTAGGTCAAAAGTCCAGGGTCACCATGGGACTCGTGTACGAGTGGACGAGTGGATGAGCGCGGGCGCGCGGGCGGATCAGGAGGTGCCGGAATGAGGGATTCGGGGCGGGAGCGGGTGGCGGATGCCGGGGCTCCGTTCGGGATCGCCGAGGTGACGGGGGTGTCCATGGTGCCCACGCTGCTCCATGGAGATCAGTTGCTCGTGCAGTACGGCGCCCGCCTGCGGCCCGGGTGTGTGGCCGTGGTGCGGCATCCGCTCCAGCAGGATCTGCTCATCGTGAAGCGGCTGATCGAGCGACGTGACGGCGGCTGGTGGGTGCTGGGTGACAACCCGGACGCCGAGGGCGACAGCCGGGTCTTCGGGGCCGTACCGCCCGAGCTGGTTCTCGGGCGGGTGCGGGCGCGCTACCGGCCGGTGACGCCGGGGCGTCAGCGGTCGCTGGGGGTGACGCTCTCCTGGCTGTTCTCGGCGCTGAGGCCCGTGCCGTCCGGCCGGTCGGCCTCCAGGCGCTTGCGGGCCCGGTAGGCGGCCACGTTGGCGCGGGTCGCGCAGCGGTCCGAGCAGTAGCGGCGGGAGCGGTTCGTGGAGGTGTCCAGGTAGGCGTTGCGGCAGGGGGGCGCCTGGCAGAGGCCGAGGCGGTCCGCGCCGAACTCCGTCAGGTGGAAGGCCAGTCCCATCGCGGCGATCGCCGCGTATCCCGCGGTCGCGTTCGACGGGTGGTCCGCGAGATGCATGTGCCACCGCGGCCGGCCGTCCTCGTCGAGGATGTCGTGGCCGGAGATCTGCGGGCTGACGGGAAACTCGAGCAGGAGTGAGTTCAGCAGGTCCACGGCGCCCGTGTGGTCGCCCTCGTCGGCCGCGGTGAAGATCGCCCGCAGCCGGGCCCGTACCGCGCGGAACCGGGTCACGTCGGAGTCGGTGGCCCGGCGGGCCATCTGGGTGGCGGGACCGAAGAGCTCGCGGATGACCTCGACGGAGGTCAGGGCGTCCTTGTTGCGGGCCGGCTCCTCGGTGTTGACCAGACGCACGGCGTAATCCGAGTAATAGGCCAGTTCCACTTGTAGTCCTTACTCCGGCGGGCTAGTGTCTCGGTCGAAAGGGGTAACGGCTGTTTCCCTATGAGGGTATTACGAAGAGGGGGAGGAACGGCGATGACCGGAACCGACTGGGCGGCCTGGCAGCAGAGCTGGGACCGTCAGCAGGAGTGGTACATGCCGGACCGTGAGGAGCGCTTCCGGGTGATGCTCGACATGGTCGAGGCCTTGGTGGGACCGAAGCCCCGCGTCCTCGACCTCGCGTGCGGTACGGGAAGTATCACGGATCGGCTCCTCAAGAGGTTCCCGGAGGCGACCAGTACCGGTGTCGACCTCGACCCGGCCCTCCTCGCCATCGCCGAGGGGTACTTCGCCGGCGACGAGCGCGTCACCTTCGTGACCGCCGACCTCAAGGACCCGGCCTGGGCCGCCCGGCTGCCCCACGACTCGTACGACGCCGTCCTCACCGCCACCGCGCTCCACTGGCTCCACAGCGAGCCCCTGACGGCCCTCTACGGGCAGCTCGCCGGTCTCGTCCGCGACGAAGGCGTCTTCATGAACGCCGACCACATGATCGACGAGGCCACTCCCCGGATCAACGCCGCCGAGCGCGCCCAGCGCCACGCCGTCATGGACCGCGCCAAGACCGGCGGGGCCGTGGACTGGGCCGAGTGGTGGGCGCTCGCGGCCAAGGACCCCGTCCTCGCCGAGCCCACCGCCCGCCGCTTCGAGATCTACGGCGAGCACGCCGACGGCGACATGCCCTCGCCGCGCTGGCACGCCGAGACCCTCCGCGCCGCCGGATTCGGCGAGGCCAGGGCCGTCTGGGCCTCGCCCTCCGACACCCTGCTCCTCGCCGTGAAGTAGCCCGGGGACGGGAGAAGGGGCGGTACGGGAGTTCCCGTACCGCCCCTTCCTTGTCAGAGGCCTACAGCACCTTCGACAGGAACGCCTTGGTCCGGTCGTGCTGCGGGTTGCCCAGGACGTCGCGCGGGTTGCCGGATTCGACGACCACGCCGCCGTCCATGAAGACGAGGGAGTCGCCGACCTCGCGGGCGAAGCCCATCTCGTGGGTGACGACGATCATCGTCATGCCCGACTCGGCGAGGTCGCGCATGACGTCGAGGACGTCACCGACGAGCTCCGGGTCGAGCGCGGAGGTCGGCTCGTCGAAGAGCATCAGCTTCGGTTCCATCGCCAGCGCGCGGGCGATGGCGACACGCTGCTGCTGGCCGCCGGAGAGCTGTGACGGGTAGTTGCCCATCTTGTCGCCCAGGCCGACGCGCTCGAGCTGCTGCTGGGCACGCTCGCGGGCCACGGCCCTGGACTCGCCCTTCACCTGGATCGGGGCCTCCATGACATTGCCCAGGGCTGTCATGTGGGGGAAGAGGTTGAAGCGCTGGAAGACCATCCCGATGTCGCGGCGCTGGACCGCGACCTCGCTGTCCTTCAGCTCGTAGAGCTTGCCGTTCTTCTCCCGGTAGCCGACCAGCTGGCCGTCGACCGAGAGCCGGCCGCCGTCGACCCGCTCCAGGTGGTTGATGCAGCGCAGGAAGGTCGACTTGCCGGAGCCGGAGGGGCCGACCAGGCAGAAGACCTCTCCGTTCTGGACCTCCAGGTCGATGCCCCGGAGGATGTGTGCCGCGCCGTAGGACTTGTGGACGCCTTCGGCCTTGACCATGGGCTGGCCGGTCATCGGGACCCCTCCGGAGAACGCTTGAACGTGAGCAGATTCGCCTTGACCCGCTGCAGCGGGGTGGGCGGCAGGCTCCGCAGGGAACCGCGGGCGAAGCGGCGCTCCAGGTAGTACTGGCCGACGCTGAACACGCTGGTCAGCGCGAGGTACCAGATGGAGGCGACGAAGAGCATCTCCATCACGGCGCCGGCCGTGCTGCCGATGTTCGAGGAGGCCCGTAGGAGCTCGGTGTACTGCACGGCCGAGACCAGTGACGAGGTCTTCAGCATGTTGATGAACTCGTTGCCCGTCGGCGGCACGATGACGCGCATGGCCTGCGGGAGGACGACCCGCCCCATGGTCTTGGTCTGGGACATGCCGAGCGCGTGCGCGGCCTCGGTCTGGCCCTCGTCGACGGACTGGATGCCCGCGCGGACGATCTCCGCCATGTAGGCGCCCTCGTTGAGGCCGAGGCCGAGCAGCGCGACCATGAACGGCGTCATGACGTCGACGGTCTCGTTCTTGTAGATCGGCCCGAGGTTGATGTACTGGAAGATCAGCGACAGGTTGAACCAGACCAGCAGCTGCACGTACACCGGGGTACCGCGGAAGAACCAGATGTAGAGCCAGGCGACGGCGCCGGTCACCGGGTTCTTGGACAGCCGCATCACGGCGAAGACGACACCGAGGACGAGGCCGAGCGCCATCGAGGAGACGCTGATGATCACGGTGTTCGCCAGGCCGTCGAGGACCGACGGGTCGAACACCTTGTCCCACACCGTGGCCCAGATGATGTTGCCCTGGGAGAAGGCGTAGATGAGCCATCCGAGCAGTGCGACGACCACGACGGCGCTGACCCAGCGCCCGTAGTGCCGCACGGGGATGGCCTTGATCGCCTCGTACGGGGAACCCGAGGCGCCGGGCCCGGCCGGAGCGGCGGCCGGGTCCTTGGAGATCTTGTCAGTCATGACGACTGCCCTTCAGTGGAGCGGGGAGGTCACTTGCCGGCGTTGACGGGGAGGGTCACTTGCCGGCGTTGACGGTGGCCGCCTTGACGGCGCTGTCCTCGACGTCCCACTTCTTCAGGGCATCGGCGTAGGTGCCGTCCTTGATGATCGCGTCGAGCGCCTCCTTGACGGCGTCGCGCAGCTGGGTGTTCTCCTTCGAGACGCCGATGCCGAAGAGGCCGACGTCGCTCTGGCTGCCGACGACCTCGAAGTCGTTGCCGCCGCCCGAGGTCTTCGCGATGTACGCGGCCACCGGGTAGTCGTTGAGGTCGGCCACGGCGCCGCCGGCCTTGACGCGGGTCTGGGCCTCGGCGTCGGTGTCGAAGGCCTGGATCGTCAGCTTGTTGTCGCCGCACTTCGTGGCCTGGGCCTTGAAGGTGTCCTCGTAGATCGTGCCGCGCTGGACGGCCACGGTCTTGCCGCAGAGGTCGTCGAGGGAGTTGATGCCCTGCGGGTTGCCCTTCTTGACCAGGAGGGAGACGCCGGAGCTGAAGTAGTCGACGAAGTCGATGCCCTTGCCGATCTTCTTCCCGCTGTCGTCCAGGCCCTCCTGCCGCTTCTTGTTGTCCGTCATCGAGGACATGATCAGGTCCTGGCGGCCGGTGTAGACCGAGGTGATCAGGCCGTCGAAGGTGCCCGAGGTGAACTTGAGCTCGACACCGAGCTGCTTGCTCAGGGCCGCGGCGATGTCGGGGTCGACGCCGACGATCTTGCCGCCCTCGGTGAACTCCATCGGCGCGTACGAGGCGTCGGTGCCGACGTTGATGACACCGGCCTTCTGGATGTCGGCGGGGAGCTTCGAGAAGAGCGGGGCGGCGTTGGTGGCGCCGCCGTCCTTCGTCGGGGTGGCGGAGCCGCCCTCGGTCTGGTCGCCACAGGCGGTCAGCAGCACGGAGCCGACGACCGCGATGGCGGCGACCGCGGCAAGACGGGAGGTGCGGGTCTTGGCGGTCGTACAGCGCGTGGAGCGTGCGGTCATGATCGGGTTCCTCCGGCGTGTGAGGGAGTTGCCAGGTGGGTCACGTACGTCTCTTCGAGTGTCGTGACCTCGTGTGATTACGGCATCTTGCCATTCGGACCGCCTCAAACCGACGGCCATGGATGTCAAAATCGGATAACGGGTGACCCCCGAATGCCAACAGGCCGGTACATCAGGGCCGGATCTTCTGCTGGATCCCTTCCACGCCACCGAAGAATTTCCTGTAGATCTCGCCATTCGGACGAACCGAAGGCCACCAATCGGGTGCTTGAAGCATCTATCTGGACATGGGGTGACGTGTCGTCCTCCGTCCGTGTCCGGATGCGCTCGGTATGAGTCGCGTCACCGAGCGGATATGGACTCGTCTGCGGTGCCGTCCGTCCGGTAAGAAGGATCCTTACACCCCTCATCCGGGGCTCAGGGCGCGTTGTGCGGCGCGCCCGCGCGGCTGCCAGACACGGCGGCCGCGGTGCCTCCCCACCCCTCCTCAACCAGGAGTGGCCACCCTCAAATGAAACAGACTTAAGGGGTCAACCCAATGGCAGCGGAGATCGTCAATCCTCGCAATGACAGTGGTACGGAAGGAGCTCCGGAGGAGCCCTTCGATCCTGTCTTCGCCCTCCACCGGGGCGGCAAGATGGCCATTCAGGCCACCGTCCCCGTCCGGAACAAGGACGACCTGTCCCTCGCGTACACGCCCGGCGTCGCCAAGGTGTGCACCGCGATCGCCGAGCAGCCCGAACTGGTCAACGACTACACCTGGAAGTCCCAGGTCGTCGCGGTCGTGACCGACGGAACGGCGGTGCTCGGCCTCGGTGACATCGGCCCGGAGGCCTCCCTCCCGGTCATGGAGGGGAAGGCCATCCTCTTCAAGCAGTTCGGCGGCGTGGACGCGGTCCCGATCGCCCTCGCCACCACCGACACCGACGAGATCGTCGAGACCGTCGTCCGGCTGGCCCCGTCCTTCGGCGGCGTCAACCTGGAGGACATCTCGGCGCCGCGGTGCTTCGAGATCGAGCGCAAGCTCCAGGAGCGCCTCGACATCCCCGTCTTCCACGACGACCAGCACGGCACCGCCATCGTCACCCTCGCCGCCCTCCGCAACGCGGCGAAGCTGACCGGCCGGACCCTCGGCGAGCTGCGCGCGGTCATCTCCGGCGCCGGCGCGGCCGGAGTCGCCATCGCCAAGTTCCTCCTCGAGGCCGGGCTCGGCGACGTGGCCGTCGCCGACCGCAAGGGCATCGTCAGCCGCGACCGGGAGGACCTCAACCCGGTCAAGCGCGAGATCGCCGACCTCACCAACAAGGCGGGCCTCAGCGGCTCCCTGGAGACCGCCCTCGCCGGCGCCGACGTCTTCATCGGCGTCTCCGGCGGTACGGTCCCCGAGGCGGCCGTCGCCTCCATGGCTCCGAACGCCTTCGTGTTCGCCATGGCCAACCCGAACCCCGAGGTCCACCCCGACGTCGCGCACAAGTACGCGGCCGTCGTGGCGACCGGCCGTTCGGACTACCCGAACCAGATCAACAACGTCCTCGCGTTCCCGGGCATCTTCGCCGGCGCGCTCCAGGTCCGGGCCTCCCGGATCACCGAGGGCATGAAGATCGCCGCGGCCAACGCCATCGCGGACGTCGTCGGCGACCAGCTCGCCGCCGACTGCGTGATCCCGTCGCCGTTCGACGAGCGGGTCGCCCCGGCCGTCGCGGCCGCGGTCGCCGCCGCCGCCCGCGCGGAGGGCGTCGCACGACGCTGAAGCGCCGCGCACCCCGTGAAGGGCCCCGTCCTGGTCTCAGGGCGGGGCTCTTTCGCGCGCTTGGCAGCTGCGGCCGCACTCCCCGTCATCACCCTGGGGTGCGCCGCAGCACCGGCCCGCCGGCGCCGGTCGCGCCGGCTACCGCCTCCCACCAGGACCATGCCCGGCGCCGTATCGGCGGGGGAGGGACGCGCGTCACACAGGTGCGTGGTTCCGCCCCGTGCCCGCGCCCGCCTAGGGTCGGGGCCATGTTCGCTGCCTACGCTGCCCGAATCGACCGCGACCAGCCCCTGAACGGCCTCGAATTGGGCGAACGTCCCGAACCCGAGGTGCGGCCGGGGTGGACCACCGTCACCGTCAAGGCCGCCTCGCTCAACCACCACGACCTGTGGTCGCTGCGCGGGGTCGGGCTGTCCGAGGAGAAGCTGCCGATGATCCTCGGCTGCGACGCCGCCGGGATCGACGAGGACGGCAACGAGGTCGTCCTGCACTCCGTGATCGGCCAGACGGGCCACGGTGTCGGACCCGACGAGCCCCGGTCCATCCTCACCGAGCGCTACCAGGGCACCTTCGCCGAGCGGGTCACCGTGCCCCGCTGGAACGTGCTGCCCAAGCCGAAGGAGCTCTCCTTCGAGGAGGCCGCCTGCCTGCCCACCGCCTGGCTGACCGCGTACCGGATGCTCTTCACCAATGCCGGCGTACGGCCCGGGGACTCGGTGCTCGTGCAGGGCGCGGGCGGCGGTGTGGCCACCGCCGCGATCGCCCTCGGCAAGGCCGCCGGTCTGCGGGTCTTCGCCACCAGCCGTGACGAGGCGAAGCGCAAGCGGGCCGTCGAGCTCGGCGCCGTCGAGGCCTTCGAGCCGGGCGCGCGGCTCCCGCAGCGGGTGGACGCGGTCATCGAGACCGTCGGCGCCGCGACCTGGTCGCACTCGGTCAAGTCGCTGCGGCCCGGCGGCACGCTCGTCATCTCGGGCGCCACGAGCGGCGACCGGCCCGCGCACGCCGAGCTGACCCGGATCTTCTTCCTCGAGCTGAAGGTCGTCGGCTCGACCATGGGATCCAAGGACGAGCTGGAGGACCTGCTGTCCTTCTGTGCGGCGACGGGTGTCCGGCCGGTCGTCGACGAGGTCCTGCCGCTGGACCGGGCGCGGGAGGGCTTCGAGCGGATGGCCACCGGCGAACTCTTCGGAAAGATCGTCCTGAAGACCTCGTGACGACCTCTTGATGACTCGTCAGTAGTACTGATGGGATCTCCGGCACACGAAACGTGAACAACGCTCACCTCGTCGTGCCGGAGGTCTACCTTGTTGCGAACCACCCATGTGTGGCGAACCACCCTTGTCACGGGCGCTCTCGCCGCCTCGCTGCTCGCCCCCACCGCCCCGACAGCCGCCGCCCGCGCGGAGACGGGCGGGGAGACCGGCGGGAACGGGATACCCGCCCTCACCGACTCCCGGGGCCGCACCCTCACCCTGCGCGGCTGGAACGTCGGGGACAAGGCGCACAGCGGCGACGCCGCTCTCTCCGGCATCACCGAGCAGCACTTCCGCGACATGCGGGCCAAGGGCTTCAACTTCGCCCGGCTGCTCGTCTTCTGGGACGACCTGGAGCCCAGCCCCGGCCGCTACAGCCAGGCGTACCTCCGGAAGGTCGAACGGGTCCTGGACTGGGCCGCGCGCCACGACGTCAAGGTCGTCCTCGACGCCCACCAGGATGTCTTCGGGCCCGCTTTCGGCCACCGCGGCGTGCCTGCCTGGGCGACCAGGACCGACGGGCTGCCCTTCACCCCGCACCCCGACGACTGGTTCTCCGAGTACTTCGAGCCCGCCGTGCAGCGCGCTTTCACCCACCTGTACGAGGACGAGGACCTGCGGCGGGCCCAGGCCCGCATGTGGCGGGTGCTCGCCGACCGCTTCGAGGACCACCCGGCCGTCCTCGGCTACGACCTGATCAACGAGCCGATGGGCGAGCTCCGCGAGGGTGAGGACCTGGCGACCGCCGCCCGGCGCATCGAGCGGGACCAGATCACCCCGATGTACAACCGCATCGCGGACGCGGTCCGTTCGGTCGACGAGGACAGCTGGATCTTCGTGGAGCCGACTCCCATCGTGGGCGAGGGCGTGCCCACGGGACTCGGCCGGATCGACGACCCGAAGATCGTCTACGCCCCGCACTTCTACAACGGCGCCATGGAGGCCGGCGGCGACTACGACCCGTCGGCCGGCTGGATCGAGACCTACGAGCAGGCCGTCACCCTGTACCCGAAGGAGTTCAAGGTCCCCGTGGTGGTGGGCGAGTGGGGACCGCTCAACAACGCCCAGCCGAACATGAACCGCTTCTACCGGGAGGCCATGGCCTCGCTCGGCCGCTACAGCTCCGGCTGGGCCGGCTGGGAGTGGTGCTACGGCGGCGGCTACTGCGCCGTGGACGGCACGGGGGCCTTCCGTGCGAACAAGGAGCTGACCGCCGAGCCGTACGCGGAGGCGGTCGCGGGCACCGTGCGCTCCGCCGCCTACGACCCCCGTGCCGGGGTCTACCGCCTCTCGTACGACTCCGCCGGGCGCCGGGGCTCCCGGGTCACCGAGCTCGCCCTGCCGCCCGGCGACTGGCGGGTGACGGCCCGGGGCGGGGCGCTGGTCCTCCGTAGAGCCCAGGGCAGGGCCTGGGTCCTCGCCGCCCGGGACGCCCGGGTGACGGTGACCGTCACCCGGGGCTGAACCCCTGTCGGGCGGCTGAGGTCACGCTCTGGGACGTGACCTCAGCAGGCCCGTGATCCGGACCGCCGCCGTCGACAGCTGCTCGCGGGTCTCGGCCAGCTGCTCCTGGCTCACCCCGTGGTCGCGGGCCGCGTCCCGGATCTCGTCGCGGAAGCGGTCGAGGAGCCGGTCGAGGTCGCGGGCCGGGTCGCCCGAGCCCTCCGTGTCCCGCGCCCACTCCGGCACGTCGTCGGCCCGGGCCGGCGCGGACGACGGCTCCTGGCCGGCCGCCTTCGGGTGGGTCGTGCCCGCCACGAGGCCGCCGAGCTGGGCCGTGATGTCCGAAAGCCCTTCCCAGACACCCTTGGGCCAGTCGCCGCGAGAGAAGCGGTCCTGGACCTCCTCCTGCACCTGCTGGGCGATCCGCTGGAACTCCTTCGCCTGGTGGCGGGCGGACTTCGCCTCGGCGCGGGCCTGGCGGGCCTGCTCCTTCCACTCCTGCCCGACCCGGCGCAGCTCCTCCTTGGCGTCGGCGAACGAGGAGGACTCCGCCGCGCGGGTCCGGCCCGCCGCCGCGCGCATCTCGCTGCGCACCCGGCCGGCCGCGCCGCGCACGTCGTCGCGGATCTCCGCCGCCAGCTCCGACACCGACTCGCGGATCTCCCGCTCCAGGTCGTCCAGTTCGGCGCCGCGCCCGGCCAGCTCGGCGCGGCCGGCGTCGGTGATCGAGTAGACCTTGCGGCCGCCCTCGCTGGCATGGGTGACGAGGCCCTCGGCCTCCAGCTTGGCCAGGCGCGGGTAGACCGTGCCCGCCGAGGGCGCGTACAGGCCCTGGAAGCGCTCCTCCAGGAGGCGGATCACCTCGTAGCCGTGGCGTGGGGCCTCGTCGAGCAGCTTGAGCAGATAGAGACGCAGGCGGCCGTGCGCGAAGACGGGCGGCATGTCAGAGCACCTTTCCGGTCGCGGAGGGGGCGGGGGAGGGGGTGGAGCCGCTGTCCTCGTCGGGCTCGGGACGGCGGAGCAGCGCGATGGAGCCGGAGACGGTGGTCGCCTTGAGGGTTCCCCGGCCCGAACCGAGGGTGCCGGTGACGGATTTGGTGCCCCACTGGCCGGCCACGCGCAGGTCCTCGAACGCGTTCGACACGGAGCCCGTCGTCGTGTTGGCCTCGACGCGGGCGTCGGCCGGGTGCGGGAGTCGGATGGCGACCTCGCCGGAGAGACTGGAGAGCCGGATGTCGGCGGGCGGCCCGTCGAGCTCGGCCGGGTCGAGGTCGATGACCATGTCGCCGCTGACGGTCTCGGCCCGCACGGAGGCGCCCGCGCCCTCGATCACCGTCACGTCGCCGGTCACGGAGTTGATCCGGAGCGCGCCCGTGACCGACTGGGCCTCCAGGTTGCCCGAGACGCTCTCGGCGCGGACCGGACCGGAGAGCCGGAGGAGGGTGGTGTCGCCGGAGACGCCGCGCACCTCCGTACGCCCCGTGATGCCGGTGACGACGGCCTCGGCGCCGACCACCCCCACCTCGACGTCGACCCCCGCAGGGACGGCGACGGAGACGACGGCCCGGCGCCGGAACTCCTTGCGGTCGAGCCACTTGAGGGCGCTCTTCCACTGCAGGTCCTCGTAGCCCACGGTCAGGGTGGAGCCGTCCTGGGACACGAGCAGCGGCGGGCCCTCGATCTCGGAGATCTCCACACGGGCGGAACTCTCGTCCGTCCCCACCACGTTCACCGTGCCGTTGACGATGCGGACCTGCAGACGGGTCACGGGGTCGGCCGGTGTCAGCTTCGTCGGCTCGGTGACGGACCACTCTGTCATGGTGCTGACCTCCCGTTTCGGCAACGCAACATATCGCGTATCTCGCTAGACACGATATATCGCGGCGAAGGGAAGTCAACCCTGACTCTCCCCTGACAGGGTGAGGGGCAATTGCCTCCACATAAGGACAAATTGGCCTAGCGTGGGGCCCATGAACGCGACATCCGGACCGAATCCCGTCGGGGCGCTGCTCCTCTGTCGTGCCGACCCCCCGGCGGTCCGGCCGCCCGCGCAGCTGCTCCGCGAACAGCTGCTGCTCGCCCCCGCGGGCGACGACTGGAGTGTGCTCGTACCGGAGGGGAAGCCCTGGCTCCACGGCGGGGAGCCCGTCGAACAGGTCGTCACCGGCTGGGCCACCGCCCTCGCCGTCCCGGCCGCCGGCCGGCCCGTCGTCGCCCTCTGGTGGGACCGCGACCGGGCCGGGCTGACGCTCGCCGCCGGCTTCCGCCGTACGGTCGGCTACACCTGGCTCGCGGACGGCACCCCCGTCGGCGAGGACGAGGCCATGCGCACCTTCGCCGCCCGGCTCGCGCTCGACCCCGTCCTGGACGTCCAGGCCCTGGAACCGCTCACCGAGCCCGATCCGGACGCCGACGCCCACAGCCGGCTCCTCGGCGTCGTCGCCGTCCTCGGCCGTGTCGGGCTCGCCCTGCCGACCGGGCTCCTCCCCGGCGAGAGTGCCGACCGGCTCCGTTCCGCGGCCCTGGCCCAGGGCGCCGAGCAGATCGAATGGTCCGGCAACGGGGTCTCCCCCGCTCGAACGCAGCTGAGAGCTTGGGGAAGGGATGCCGTACGCGCCGAACTCGACGTGGTGGAGGGCGGTCCCCTCGGCCCGTACCTGCGCGGCACCAAGGCGCGCGTACTGGGCGGGGTGCAGCTCGCGGTGGGGGTGCCGCTGCTGCTCTGGGGCCTCGGCCGGCGCAGCGGCGGCTGGGCGACGGCCGGCGCGCTGCTCGTCGCGCACGGCGCGTTCGGCGTCGCCTACGACCGGCTGCGGGAGGGGTGACCCCGCGCGCGGGGTCACCCCTCGGCGCGGCTCCTACTCGTCCTCGTCGTCCTCGTCGTCCAGACGGGCCAGCCAGGTCGCGAGGCGCTCGACCGGCACCTCGAAGTCGGGGTTGAGATCGACGAAGGTCCGCAGCTGCTCGGCGAGCCACTCGAAGGTGACCTCCTCCTGGCCGCGCCGCTTCTCCAGTTCCTCGATGCCACGGTCGGTGAAGTACATGCGATCAGGATAGGCCGTACCCCTCACGTCCCCTGTCGCCCGTCAGTCCCACCGACTAGCCTTCCTCATCATCGTTTCGGGGAGCGGGGGCGCTGTGACGCACGGGATCGCGCGTATTCGGCTGGACGACGGCACGCCCGTGTGGGCCCGGGTCAGTGACGTGCAGGAACTCGGCAGGGGCGGTGGGTTCCAGGACACCGGCGTCAGGGACCGGGTGGTCTCCATGGCCGGGGGGCTCACGGACGTGGTGCGCGGGGTGGTCGGCTCGCTGCGGGCCGGGCTCGACCCGCAGGGGTCCGTGGAGGTCGCCGTCAGCTTCGGCATCGAACTGTCGGCGCAGTCCGGCAAGGTGATCGGGGTCCTCGCGGACGGCTCGGGCAAGGCGTCCGTGAACGTCTCCCTGACCTGGACCGAACCGGGTCGCGCCCCCGGCGCCGCCCCTGACTCCGCGGCGGATCCCGCGCCCGTTCCAGCGCCGAGGCCGCCCGCACCAGACCCCTCCGCACCGGACCCGGCGGCCCCCGAGCCCGCATGAGCGCCTTCGACGCTCTCGTGCGCCCCGCACTCGTACGCATCGCCGCTCCCGGCTGCGGGTATGACCCGCACGGCGACCGGTACTGGGGCACCGGCTTCTTCATCGCCCCCGGCTGGGTGCTGACCTGCGCCCATGTCGTGGCCGAGGGGGGAAGCGCGGTGTGGAGGAGTGAGCCGGCCGTCGGCATCACCTGGGAGGACGGCAAGACCACCCGGGAGACCACCGGCACCGTCGTGCTCGCCCTGCCGCGCCCCGACCGGCCCGACGACCCGCCGGACCGGTGGGCCTTCCCCGACCTCGCGCTCGTCCGCGTGCCCGGCGCGCAGAAGGCCTCCTGCGTGCGCCTCGGTGAGCGCCCGCCCGTCCCGCCGACCTCCGTCGGACTGCACGGCTGGTCCCGGGAGACCGGCGAGCTCGGCATCCGGCACGTCCACGGCACCCTGATCGGCAGCGACGGCAAGGCGCTCATCACCGACTGGGTCATGCCCGTCGAAGGCTGCTCCGGCGGCCCCGTCGTCGACCACCAGCAGGGCGCCGTCGTCGGCCTCAACAAGGGCCGCGGACGCGACGGCGGCGCCGTCGTCCCCGTCACCGCGCTGCGCGGGTTGCACGACCTCCCCGGCGGCGAGGCGATGGGTGAGGCGCTGCGCGCCCACGACCGGTACCACCTCGCCCGCTACCGATCCCTGGACGACCGGCCCGACTGGACCCGCGCCCAGCGACTCCTCGCGGGCGCCGCGGGCGTCAGCCCGGGACTGCGCACCCAGTTGTACGGGCACTTCGCCGAGCTGCCCGCGCCCACCGCGCCCGGCGAGATCATGGACCTGATCGACCAGGTCAAGGCCTGGATCAGGGACGACGAACTGCCGGACGCGCTGGAGGACGACCCGCGCACATGGAGCGAGGGGGCCGGGCTCCTGCGCGGCCTGCGGGCGCCCCGCAGGGACGGCGTCCGCGACCTCGACCTGGACGCGGTGCTCCTGTACGCGGCCCATGTCGCCCGGCACGTGCGCGGGCGGTACGGCGAGCGGGCCGACACCGCGGGACTCACCCGCTGGATCATCGACGAGTCGGGCGACGCCGACCGGCACCTCCGGCGCGAGATCGACCGGCTCGTCAGCCCCGGGAGGCCCGCGCCCCTCTCCGTACGCGAACCCCGCGCGCGTGCCGACGTCCTCCTGGAGATCGACACCCCCCGCTGGGGCCGGAGTTACCCGTGGCGGGTCAAGCTCCTCCTCGACGGGCACACGATCAGCCCGCTCCACTTCGACGACCGGGGCGTCGAGCGCTCCCAGCTCAGGGAGACCCTGCGCGCACCGCTCGCCGACGCTCTGCGGCGCGGCGACAGCGGACCGCACCTGGCCGCCGTGGAGGCGGTGCTGCCGCGCGAGCTCTTCGACGAACCCCTCGACACCTGGCGACTCGAACCGCCCCAGGGCCCCGACGACGCCTGGGCGACCACCCTCGGCCAGCGCCGGATCGTCGTCATCCGCGACGCCCGCCGTCACGACCGGGAACCGGCCCCCGAATGGCGCGAGCGGTGGGAGGCGGCGGAGCGCGGGCCGCTCCACGCGGCCCCGCTGCGCGCCGAGGTGCCCGGCGCGGGCAGGGACGCCCACACCGCGCGCGTGCGCCGGGAGACCTGGGCGGAGACGTACGACCGGCTCCGGGAGGCCGAGGGCGGCACCGTCCCCGTCTACTGCGGCCAGGTCGGCAGCGGCGACGGGCTCATGGCGATGAACGCGGCCCTCGCGGCCGGCCATCCGCTCGCCCTCTGGCGGACCGGCGCCCACGGCCACACCGACTGCGACGAGTTCCACGAGCGGGCCGACCGGCTGCTCTCCGCCGCCCTCACCGCCTGGGACGTACGCGGACCCGTCAGGTCCCTGCGGACGCGTGCGACGGACCGGGCGGCGGGTCCCGAGGCGCGGGCCGCGTACGCGTGGGCCGAGAGCATCGCGCTTCTGTTCGATCCTCCCGACCGGCCGCCGTACGGCGGCCGGCTGGAGCCTCCACCTCTGCTCGGGGAGGGGGAGGAGTGACCGGAGCGGCCACCGGGACGACGGCCCCGCGATCCGTCCGAACAGGCCATCGGCAGGCCCCGCCCCCGGGCGGTACCTTCGACGAGCCCGGCATCGACACCACAGCCAGGAGGAGTCCATCGTGAACGATTGGCGGATCTACCGTGGTGCCGGTCTTCCGCACGACGAGATACAGCGGCTGCCCGCCCCGCCGCCCTGGCGCGACTTCTCCACGGGCAGCGCCGACGACACCCTGGCCGGCTCCGACCGGCGGCTCGGCGTCAAGCGCAGACTCGTCCAGAACCACCACCCCCGGCCCGCCGAGACCGATGCTGTCAACGCCGCCCTGTACCTGCGGCGTCCGCTGCTCGTCACCGGCAACCCCGGCACCGGCAAGTCGACCCTCGCCCACGCCGTCGCCCACGAACTGCGCCTCGGGCGCGTGCTCCGGTGGCCGATCGTCAGCCGGACGACCCTCCAGGACGGGCTCTACCGGTACGACGCCATCGGGCGGCTCCAGGACGTCCAGCTGGAGCGCGCCCAGGCCGGATCGCCCGGCTCCGCCGCCGCGACGCCGGCCGGCATCGGCTCGTACATCCGGCTCGGCCCGCTCGGCACCGCGCTGCTCCCCTCCGCGCAGCCCCGGGTGCTGCTCATCGACGAGCTCGACAAGAGCGACCTCGACCTGCCGAACGACCTCCTGAACGCCCTGGAAGAGGGCGAGTTCGCCATTCCCGAGCTGGAGCGGATCGCCGACCGGGAGCCCGTCGTCGAGGTGCTCAGCGACGACGGCCGCAAGGTGGCGGTGCTCGGCGGCCGGGTCCGCTGCACCACCTTCCCGTTCATCGTGCTCACCTCCAACGGCGAACGGGACTTCCCCGCCGCCCTGTTGCGCCGCTGCATCCGCCTGGAGCTCGAAGCGCCCGGCGAGGAGCAGCTCCGCGCCATGATCGAGGCCCACCTCGGCACCGAGGCCGCGGCGGGCGACGGGGAGCAGGGCCTCGTCCAGCGCTTCCTCAACCGTGAGCCCGGCGAGGTCATCGCCACCGACCAGCTCCTCAACGCCCTCTATCTGACCCAGCACGCCTCCCGCGCCGAACGGGTCACCAGGGAACGCATCGCCGACATGCTCATGCAACCGCTCGATCAGCCGAGGTGACGGTCGGATGCACCGGATGCATCTGGAGGAGCTCACCCGCAGACTGCGGGCCGGCGGCCAGGACCCCACCGCCGAGGACGTCGCGGACGCCCTCTGGCTGTCCCAATGGCTCCCCGGCCCCGCCCCGGAACCGGCGGGACCGGACGGACCCGAGGGGCCGGGGCGGCCGGAGACCGGTCCTCGGCAGGAGACGGCCGGGGACGGCCCCGCCGACGGCCAGGACCCGGGCCGCGGCGAAGCCGGTGCCGTAGGCGGGGACGGGGGAGTGGCGGAGCAGGGAGCAGCGGACGGGACGGCCGGTCCCGGGGGCGGCGCACGCGAGTCCGTCTCCCTCCACATGGCCACCGGGGCCGCCGGCGCCACCCGGGCGTCGGGCGTCACCGGCGCCGCCGGAGGCGAGAGACGTACGGAGCGGGGCGCGACGCTGCCCGTGCGCGCCCCCGGCGCCAACGCGCTGCCCGGGCTCTTAGGACTCCAGAAGGCCCTCCGGCCCCTGCGCACCTACGCCCTCGCACCGCACCGCCCCGGCGAGGGCACCCTCGACGAGGAGGCCACCGCCGAACGCAGCGCCGCCGCCGGCATCCTCACCCCCGTCATGCGCCCCGCCGCCGGACGGCGCCCCGACATCCAGCTCCTCATGGACACCGGCCCCGTCATGATCGTCTGGAGCCGGATGGTCGAGGAACTCCGTCAGGCCTGCCAGCAGTCCGGCGCCTTCCGGGACGTCCAGGTGCACCGCCTGTACGACACCGGCGAAGGTCCCCCGCTCGTCACCACCACCTCCGGCGCCGACGGCCGCCCCCGGCTCCGCCCCGTCGACCAGCTCCACGACCCCACCGGCCGCCGGTTCACCCTGGTCGTGAGCGACTGCGTCGGGCCCCTCTGGCAACGCGGCGCCGCCCAGCGCTTCCTGCGCCAGTGGCCCCGTCACTCCCCGCTCGCCCTCGTCCAGCCCCTGCCGCCGCGCCTCTGGCCCCGTACGGCGCTCCCCGCCGAACCCGGCACCTTCCAGCGCTCCGCCACCCCCGGCGGCCACACCGCCTTCCGCTCCGACGACGAACCCTGGGGGCCCCTCGTCCCCGGCCGCAGGGCCGTCCCCGTCCTCACCCCGACCCCCGAGGCCTTCGCCTCCTGGACCCGGCTCCACACCGGTCACGGCGGCAACGCCGTACGCGGCTGGGCCGCCTGGCTCACCCCCGAGGCGGTGGAGCCGCGCGCACCCAGGACCCCGCGCGCGCCACGGAGCGACGACGACCTCCTGCGCGCCTTCCGGGCCGGCGCCTCACCCGGCGCACTCCGGCTCGCCGTCCACCTCGCGGCAGCCCCGCTGGCCCTGCCCGTCATGCAGCTCGTCCAGCGCGCCATGCTGCCCGACACCGGGCCCATGGAACTGGCCGAGGTCCTGCTCAGCGGGCTCCTGCGGCGGCTGCCCGGCCCCACCCCGTACCCCTGCTTCAGCTATCCGCCCGGCATCCAGCAGCACTTCCTCGGCTCGCTCGACCCCAGTGCCGCCGCCCTCGTCCTCAAGCACTGCTCCGCGTACGTGGAGCGCAATTTCGGCCAAGGCATGCGCAACTTCCCGGCGCTCGCCGCGGCGCGCCTCGCGGGAGTCGACACCGAGGCCGAGACCGGAAGCAGGGCCGGAGACGGCCGGGGGACGGGCCGGAACCACGGCAGGGCCGCCGACCTCCCCGAGGAGACCGAGGCGACCGACGAGCCCCTGGGGCCGGACGGCGCCGAGACCGAACTCTTCGCCCGTATCCCCGCGCGCGTACTGCGCTTCTACCACCCCGACCTCGTCACCCCCGACCCGCTCACCGAAGCCCGCCGCCTCCTCGCCCAGGGCCGCGCCCAGTCCGACCCCGCCCTGCTCGCCGGTGCACGCGAGCGCGCCGAGGCGGCGCTCCCGGCCGAACCGGTCGAGGCCCGGATCGTCCTCGCCCGAGCCCTGTACGCCGAGGCCGGCACCGCCGCCGTCCGCCGCACCGGCCGCCGCCCCGAGCTCCTCGGCCAGGCCGCCGACACCCTCGTACGCGCCGGGGAACTCGCCAGGACCGGTGAGGAGGCGTGGGCCGAGGCCCGGCTCGAACTGGCCGTCGTCCACCACGCACTGTGGCGCGACACCGACGAGACCGGCCACCTCGACGCGGCCCTCGCCGCGCTCGCCGAGGAGGCCGACCGCTGGCCGGAATCCGCCCGCCACACCCTCCATCTGCGCCGCGGCCGACTGCTCCTCGCGCGCGGTGACGGCGAGGAGGCGGCCGGCGAACTCACCGCCGCCCTCACCCTCCACGAGAGTGCCGCCGCCCTCCTCGACCTCGCCGACGCCCTCCATCTCGCCGAGGCCGACCCGGGCCGCATCGGCCTCGTGCTCGACCGGGCCGAACCCCTTCTCGGTGACACGCGCGCCCTGCGGCTGCGCTTCACCACCGCGCGCGCCCGGCTGTACGACACGGAGGGCGACGGGGCCGCAGCCGACGCGGCGTACGAGGAGGCCACCCTGCTCGCCCCCGCCGACAGCGAACAACGCGGCCCGCTCCTGCTCACCTGGGGCGGCTCGCTGCTGCGGCGCGCCGCGGCGGGTACGGGCACGGCACCCGTGGACCGGGCCGAGGGCGTCCTGCGCGAGGCCCTGACACGGATGCCCGCCGGAGCGCCCGAGCGCGCGCGGGCGCGGACCCTGATCGGCAGCGTCCTCGCGCTCCGCTTCCACCGCGCCGGGTTCCTGCCCGATCTCTTCGAGAGCCGCCATGTGCTCGAGCAGGCGCTCCGGGGCACCGACGACCCCGGCGACCGCGCCGAGGTGTGGCTGCAACTGGGACGGGTGCGCCTGGAATTGGCCGAAACCGCACGGGACGGGGTGATCGGCGACGCCCTCGCCGCGTACCGCAACGCCGGAGAGGACTCCCGTGCCGCCCACGGCGACGACCCGGGCACGGTCACCGGCGCCCGCGCGCTGCACGCCCAGGGGGCGGTGCTCGTCCTCATGGGCCGCCCGGCGCGGGCCCGGGCGGTGCTGCTTGCGGCGACGACGCAGTGGCGGCGTCTCACGGGGGAGCTGGTGGAGGTCGACTGGGACGACGTGGAGCGGACCCGGGCGCTGCTCGCGGGGGTGGAGAGCGACAGGGCGAGGGAGGGGGTGCCGCTCACGTCCGAGGAGCGCCGCCGCGTCATGCCCCCGTGGTGGTCCTGGACGGCTGGATAACGGGGGCGCACATGGGGGCAGTTGAATCGAATGGGTTTCCGGTCTCCTGGCGTCGGGAAGAACCGCCGCACCGCTACGACCGTGGGGGACAGCGTCGGTGAGGAGGAGCCGAGAGTGTTCGAGCACACGGGGTGGGCGACCGGTGTCGGCCGGGATGCCGCCAGGTCTCCGCAACTGTCCGATCTCGCGGCCGTCGACCTGCGGACCTTGCGGGTCATGGACGACGCCGCTCTCGGGGCGGCGGTGGACAGAGTGCTGCTTCGCCCCTCGGATCTCGTCGAGTCCTGGCAAGAGGACGAGTTCATCGGCTGACGGCCGGGTTCACGCGCGGGACGTCCGTACGGGGCGATCGTTTTCGGCCGTATCGACGCCCGGCGGCCGGTCGCCCCTCGGCCGCCCGTCCGGTCCGCCCGGCGGCCGGTCGCGCGTCCGGAGCCGTGGGTGATCGCCGCTCCGCCGGACCCGGCGGTTCTCGCAGGCCTCGCCACCACACGCCCCGGACCGGCCGGGGCGTCCCTTCTGCGCGCCGGGCTGCACGCCCGTCGGCTGCTCCTGCTCAAGACCCTCCTGGTGCGGGTCCAGCGTCACCGCGAGACGGTGGCGCCCGCGGTGCTGCGCGGCTTCGAGGCGGGCTGGCTCCTGCTCGAACGGGCCGAGCGCGCCCGCCCGGACGTCGTCCGCGCCGTCCTGGACTACCCGACCACCGGCGCCTGGCTCGCCGCCGCGCTCACCGAGCCGCTCGGGGCCGGCCTCGACCGCCACCTCGCCCATCTCGAACTCCTCGCCGTCACCGCCGCCCTGCGCGCCGGGCTCTCGGTGGACCTGGTCGTCGAGACCCCCGGCGGAGTGCTCCCGCTCCCCGGCGTCGGCCGGGTCGAGGCGGGCGGCGCGGGCCGGCTCCGGATCGACGCCCGCTCCCGCGCGGTACGGATCGGGGGCGGGGACGGTACGGGCTCCCGGGCCGTGCTCCGCCGCCGCGCGAACGGCCCCGCGACGACGCTGACGGGCAGCGGCCCCGGCTGGCACGGGCTGCGCGCCCTGCCCGGCGGTGCGACCCGGCTGGAGGACCTCGACCCGTACCGGCTGCCGCCGGACATGGGCATCCCGGCCCGGGCCGCGGCCGACCACACCGACACCGACCACGCCGGCTGGGCCGACCGCTGGACCGCCGCCCGCCGTCTGCTGCGCGGGACCGACCGGGAGCGGGCCGTCGAGGTGGGCCGCTCGGTGGACGCCGTCGTGCCCCTCGTCCCGCGCGGGACGCGTTCCATCGGGGCCACGCTGAGCGCCGCCCCCGGAGCGGTCCTCATGACGCCCTCCGCCGGTGCCGCGGACATGGCCGAGACCCTGGTCCACGAACTGCACCACAGCAAGCTCGCCACGCTCCACGAGCTGGTCCCGCTCCACCGGCCCCACCCGCCGGACCGGGCGGCCCCCACCTACCGGGTCGGCTGGCGCACGGACGCCCGCCCGGTCGCCGGCGTCCTCCAGGGGGTCTACGCCCACCTGGCGCTCGCCGACCTGTGGCACCGGGCGGCCCGGGCCACCCGCACCTCCGGTGTGCCCGAGCAGTGGCGCGTACGGTCCGCACAACGTTTCGACCATGTCCACGATCAGGTGGTCGAAGCCCTTGCGATACTGCTTGAATCCGATGAACTGACCAATGAGGGAAGGGAGTTCGCCCGGCAAATGAGGAGGCATCTTGCGAGCCTCAGCTCCGGCCGGCGAGCCCTTGAGTAACACTGTGCCCACGGCACATGACACTGCGTTGCGCGTGAGCGGGACGGGAGATGCACACATGGCGGAACAGCGGTCGGGCGGCGCTTCGGCGGACCACGGTGGCAGAACTGCTCCCGAGCACGTCCTCGTCGTCTTTCCCGGCTACCACCGGCCATGGGCGGCCTGGATCAACCAGCGCCTCGACACCCATGGTGTCCGCGCCACCCTGCAACGCTGGGACCCGCCCCGCGAGGTCCCCCTGGAGGACTCCCTCGGCGACCTGCTCCTCGCCCGCGGCAGGGTCCTCCTCGTCCTCGACGACTGGTTCTTCGAGCTGGGCCCCCGGCCGGCCGGCGAGTGGAACGACGTCCTGCGCGGCTTCGTCGCGAGCCAGGCCGACCGCTTCGCCGCCGTCAACCTCACCAACCGCACCCTCCTCCCCTCCACGGCCGTCCTCGAACCGGTCAGCCTCTGGGGCGTCGGCGAGGAGGAGGCGGAGGCCCGGCTCCTCAGCAGGCTCGACATCGAACCGCGCCGTTCCCCCGCCCGCCGGATCGCGCCGGGCGCCCTCGTCCGCTACCCCGAGACCCCGCCGGACATCTGGGGCGAGGTACCCCGCCGCAACCCCCGCTTCACCGGCCGCGACGACCTCCTCACCGAGCTCCAGGAACGGCTCATGGACGCCGAGCGCGGCAACGCCGCGTACACCCTCCTCGGCATGTCCGGCATCGGCAAGACCCAGATCGCCGCCGAGTACGCCCACCGGTTCAGCTCCGACTACGACGTCATCTGGTGGGTCAGCTCCGACGACCGGAACGTCCAGCGCGACCGCCTCGGCGAACTCGCCGTCGCCCTCGAACTGCCCACCGGCAGCGAGCCGGGCGAACGCATCCGCGCCGTCCGCGAAGCCCTCCGCCGCGGCGACCCGCACGGCCGCTGGCTCGTCGTCTTCGACGGCTGGGACGACATCAGGGACGTCGACGTCATGGTCCCGCAGGGACCCGGACACGTCCTCATCACCTCCCGCAACCACGGCTGGCGCGAACACACCGACGTGCTCCCGGTCCGCAACTTCGACCGCGCGGAATCCACCGGCTACCTCATGCGCCGGGCCCCGCACATCACCGCCGTCGAGGCCGACGAGGTCGCCGCCGAGTTCGGAGACGTACCCCTGCCCCTCGTCCAGGCGGCCGCCTGGCTCGGCGAGTCCGGCATGGAGGCCTCCGAGTACCTGCGCATGGTCCGCGAAGGACGGCTCTCCACCGTCGACGAGCCGAGCACCGGCGAAGGCATGCCCAACACCTCGCTCACCTCCTGGTCGATACTGATCAACCGGCTCCGCCGCGCCCAGCCGCAGGCCATCGACATCCTCAGCCTCTGCGCCTCCTTCGCCCCCGGCCGCATCCCCCTCGGCATCGTCCGCGCCCACCCGCAGGCCTCCCTCCCGGAGGACCTCCGATGGATGGCCACCGACCTGCCCGCCTGGACCAGGGCCCTCGACACCCTCGTCAACTACTCGGTGCTCACCAGGGAGACCCGCGGCCCCGTCACCAGCGAGGAGGCCGCACCGCAGCAGGAGTCGATCCACATGCACCGGCTCGTGCACGACATCGTCTCCCGGCTCACCGACGGCGAGCACCGTGACGCCCACCGCAAGGCCGTCCGTACGCTGCTCGCCGAGGCCGACCCGGGGAACCCGACGGACAGCCGGAACTGGCCCCGCTACTCCGAGCTCCTGCCCCACCTGGAGCCCTCCGGGGCACTGCGCAGTACCGACCCGCGGATCCAGACCACCGTCCTCAACTGCCTGCGCTACTGCGACCGCAGCGGCGAGTACAAGGCGGGCACCCGCCTCGCCGGACGCATCCGCGGCAACTGGACCGGCTTCATGGACCCGCTCTCCCCGCACATGCAGGAACTCACCACCGTGGAAGGCGACATCCTGCGCCGCAGCGGCGGCTTCCGCGAGGCGTACGAACTCGACCTCGCCCGCCGCACCCTGCTCGCCGCGGCCGACCACCCCGACGAGCTCGGCGACCTCAAGTCCAAGATCTGCATCGCCCGCGACCTGCGCTTCCTCGGCCAGTACAAGGAATCCGAACGCCTCCAGCGCGAAGTCCTCGGCGAGGCACAGAGCCTCCTCGGCGAGACCCAGCAGCTCACCCTCGCCGCCCGCCACAACGTCGGCGTCGTCCTGCGGATGCTCGGCCGCTACCAGGAGGCGCACGAGCAGGACGCCGACACCCTCTCCCGCTGCGAGAACATCCTGCGCCCCCACCACCCCTCCACCCTCAACTCCAACAACGCGGTCGCCCAGGACCTCCGGCTGCTCGGCCGCTACCGCGAGGCGCTCGGCCGCCAGGAGGCCAACGTCCGCCTCCATGTGAAGATCCTCGGCGCACAACACCAGCAGACCCTCTACGCACGCAGCCAGCTCGCCCTCTGCCGGCGCCGCGAAGGCGGCTTCAAGGACGACATCGGCGCCGTCATGGCCGGCGTCCTCGACCACCTCGAACAGGCCCAGGGACGCGGCCACTACCTCACGCTCTCCGCGGTCACCAACTACGCCAACTACCTGCGCGAACACGGCGACCTCGACCGGGCCCGCGAACTCATCAACGAGGCCGAGGCCGGCTACCGCGCCCTGCTCGGCCCCGCCCACCCCGTCTCCACCGGCGTCCTCGCCAACACCGCCCTCGTGATGCAGTCCGCCGGCGAGCGCACCGAGGCCATGACCATGCTGGAGGCGGCGCTCGCCGGACTCACCGCCGCCCTCGGACCCGACCACCCCTGGGTCCTCGGCTGCGCCCTCAACGCCACGGCCGCCCGCAACTTCAACGGGCGCGTGTCCGACGCCGCGGAACTCAGCCGGGACACCCTGCGCCGGGCCCGGCACGTCATGGGCCCCGAGCACCCGCTGACCCTCTCCTGCCAGGTCTCGCTCGCCACCGACCTGCGCGGACTGCGCGAGACCGAGGAGGCCGGGAAGCTGGAGGAGGACGCCCTGCTCACCCTCACCAGGACGCTCGGCGCCCAGCACCCGCACACCCTCTCGGCCCGCCAGCGCAACCGCCCGTACTGGGACTTCGAGGCCAACCTCTGAGCCGTGGGAGAACGCCGGAGGCCCGGCACCCCCTAGGGGGTGCCGGGCCTCCTCACGCGGTACGACGATCAGGCGTCGAAGACCTCGTTGACCAGCTGCTGCTGCTCCGCCTGGTGGCGCTTGGCCGAGCCGACCGCCGGGGAGGAGGAGTGCGGACGCGAGATCCGGCGCAGGCGCTCGCCCGCCGGGATGTCCGCGCCGACCGCCAGGTCCAGGTGGTCGATCAGGTTGAGCGCGATGAACGGCCACGCACCCTGGTTCGCCGGCTCCTCCTGCGCCCAGATGTACTTCGCGGCGTTCGGGTACTTGGCGATCTCGGCCTGGAGCTCGGCACCCGGCAGCGGGTACAGGCGCTCGAGGCGGATGATCGCGGTCTCCGTGTCGCCGCGCTTCTGACGCTCGGCCTCCAGGTCGTAGTAGACCTTGCCGGCGCAGAAGACGACCTTGCGGACGTCGGCCGGGTTCGCCGTCGCGTCACCGATCACCGGGCGGAAGCCGCCGGTGGTGAACTCCTCCGCCTTGGACGCCGCGGCCTTCAGACGCAGCATCGACTTCGGGGTGAAGACGATGAGCGGCTTGTGGTGCGGGTTGTGGACCTGCCAGCGCAGCAGGTGGAAGTAGTTCGACGGCAGCGTCGGCATCGCGATCGTCATGTTGTCCTGCGCGCACATCTGGAGGAAGCGCTCCGGGCGCGCGGACGAGTGGTCCGGGCCCTGGCCCTCGTAGCCGTGGGGCAGGAGCAGCGTGACGCCGGAGGTCTGGCCCCACTTCTGCTCGGCCGAGGAGATGAACTCGTCGACGACGGTCTGCGCGCCGTTGACGAAGTCACCGAACTGGGCCTCCCAGACGACCAGTGCCTCGGGGCGGGCCAGCGAGTAGCCGTACTCGAAGCCCATCGCCGCGTACTCGCTGAGCAGCGAGTCGTAGACGTTGTAGTGGGCCTGCTCCTCGGTCAGGTAGAGCAGCGGGGTGTAGTCCTCGCCGGTCTCCTGGTCCACCAGGACCGCGTGACGCTGACCGAAGGTGCCGCGGCGGGAGTCCTGGCCGGACAGCCGGACCGGGGTGCCCTCCATGAGCAGCGAGCCGATGGCGAGGGTCTCGCCCATGCCCCAGTCGATCGTGCCGTCCTCGACGGAGGCGGCGCGGCGCTGCATCTGAGGCATCAGACGCGGGTGGACCGTGATCCGCTCCGGGATGCTGACCTGCGACTCGGCGATCCGCTTCACGACCTCCGCGGAGACCGCGGTGGTGACGCCGACCGGGAACGCGGCCCTGGCGTCCGGCACGGTCGCCACGGCCGGGGCGGCGGTGGCCTCGCGGACCTCCGCGAACACCTTCTCCAGCTGGCCCTGGAAGTCCTGGAGCGCCTGCTCCGCCTCTTCGAGGGTGATGTCACCGCGACCGATGAGCGACTCGGTGTACAGCTTGCGCACCGAACGCTTCTTGTCGATCAGGTTGTACATCTGCGGGTTGGTGAACTGCGGGTTGTCGCCCTCGTTGTGACCGCGGCGGCGGTAGCAGATGAGGTCGATCACGACGTCCTTGTTGAACGTCTGGCGGAACTCGAAGGCGAGCCGCGCGACGCGGACCACGGCCTCCGGGTCGTCGCCGTTCACGTGGAAGATCGGCGCCTCGATCATGCGGGCCACGTCGGTCGCGTACATCGAGGAACGCGAGGACTCCGGGGCGGCGGTGAAGCCGACCTGGTTGTTGATGACGATGTGGACCGTGCCGCCGGTGCGGTAACCGCGCAGCTGCGACATGTTCAGCGTCTCGGCGACGACACCCTGGCCGGCGAAGGCCGCGTCACCGTGCAGGGCGACGGGCAGGACGGTGAAGTCCGTGCCGCCCTTGTTGATGACGTCCTGCTTGGCGCGGACGATGCCTTCCAGGACCGGGTCGACCGCCTCGAGGTGCGAGGGGTTGGCGGCCAGGGAGACCGTGATCTGCTCGCCGTCGAGGCCGGTGAAGGTGCCCTCGGCGCCCAGGTGGTACTTGACGTCGCCGGAGCCGTGCATCGACTTCGGGTCGAGGTTGCCCTCGAACTCGCGGAAGATCTGCGCGTACGACTTGCCGACGATGTTCGCCAGGACGTTCAGCCGGCCGCGGTGGGCCATGCCGATGACGACCTCGTCGAGGCGCGACTCGGCGGCCGAGTCGATGACCGCGTCGAGCAGCGGGATGACGGACTCGCCGCCCTCCAGGGAGAAGCGCTTCTGACCGACGTACTTGGTCTGCAGGAAGGTCTCGAAGGCCTCCGCCGCGTTCAGCCGGCGCAGGATCCGCAGCTGCTCCTCGCGCTCCACACGGGAGTGCGGGCGCTCGACGCGGTCCTGGATCCACTTGCGCTGCTTCGGGTCCTGGATGTGCATGAACTCGACGCCGGTGGTGCGGCAGTACGAGTCGCGCAGCACGCCGAGGATGTCGCGGAGCTTCATCATCGACTTGCCGGCGAAGCCACCGACCGCGAACTCCCGCTCCAGGTCCCACAGGGTGAGGCCGTGCTCGGTGATGTCCAGGTCGGGGTGCTTGCGCTGCTTGTACTCCAGCGGGTCGGTGTCGGCCATGACGTGGCCGCGGACCCGGTAGGAGTGGATGAGCTCGAAGACGCGCGCGGCCTTGGTGACGTCGTCGTCGTGCGAGGCGTCGATGTCCTTGAGCCAGCGGACCGGCTCGTAGGGGATGCGCAGGGCCTTGAAGATGTCGTCGTAGAAGCCCTCCTCGCCGAGGAGGAAGTTGGCGACGACGCGCAGGAACTCGCCGGAGGCGGCGCCCTGGATGACGCGGTGGTCGTACGTCGAGGTCAGGGTCATGACCTTCGAGATGCCCAGCTTGTTCAGGGTGTCCTGGGAGGTGCCCTGGAACTCGGCCGGGTAGTCCATCGAGCCGACGCCCATGATGACCGACTGTCCGGGCATCAGACGCGGCACGGAGTGGACGGTGCCGAGGCCGCCGGGGTTGGTCAGGGAGACCGTGACGCCGGTGAAGTCCTCCATCGTCAGCTTGCCCACGCGGGCGCGCTTGACGATGTCCTCGTACGCCTGCCAGAACTCGAAGAAGTTGAGCGTCTCGGCCTTCTTGATGCCCGCGACGACGAGCTGGCGGTCGCCGTTGGGCTTCACCAGGTCGATCGCGAGACCGAAGTTCACGTGCTCCGGCTTGACCAGGGTCGGCTTGCCGTCCTTCTCCGCGAAGGAGTAGTTCATCGACGGCATGGCCTTGATCGCCTGCACCATCGCGTAGCCGATGAGGTGCGTGAAGGAGATCTTCCCGCCCCGGGCGCGCTTCAGGTGGTTGTTGATCACGATCCGGTTGTCGAAGAGCAGCTTCACCGGGACGGCGCGGACGGACGTGGCCGTCGGCACCTCCAGGGAGGCGTTCATGTTCTTCGCGACCGCGGCGGCGGGACCGCGCAGCGTGACCAGCTCGGGGCCGACAGGGGCCTCGGCCGCAGGCTTGGCGGCGGCCGGAGCGGCCTTCACCGGGGCGGGAGCGGCGGCGGCCGGCTTCGCGGCGACCGGCGCGGCAGGGGCCGCGGCGGGCTTCACGGGCGCCGGGGCGGGCGCGGGGGCCGGAGCCGCGACCGGAGCGGGCGCGGGAGCCGGAACGGCCGCAGGAGCGGCAGGCGCGGCCTGTGCGGGGCCCGCCTGCGGCACCGCGGGGGCGCTCGGCGTGGTCGGTGCCGGGGCGGTCGGGGTCTCCGACGCTCCGGGCTTGTAGTCGGCGAAGAAGTCCCACCAGGCACGATCGACCGAATTCGGGTCCTGGAGGTACTGCTGGTAGATCTCGTCGACGAGCCACTCATTGGCACCGAAGGCGGCTGCGGGGCTCTTGCCCTGCCCGTCCTGGTCGGTCGGGGAGCTCGGGGTACTGGGGGACTGAGACGACACGGCGGCAACCGCCCTCTTCCGCTTCACAAGGTGATGGACAGCGGAAATAAAGGCTACGCCTGTCCGGCCGGGAGGTGCAGGCAGGGAGCGCCAACGTCGCGCAAGTCACACTTGACGAGGTGTTTCGGTGCCGTGAATGGCGGGAAACAAGCGTGGTTCCGCATGTGTGAGGGTACGGAAAAGCGCAGGCACGACCCGCTTCGGCCGCACCCCTGATCACGTCCCGCTCATGAACACGCAGAACGAGCTCTTCCGGTTCGACCCTACGTCAATCTCTCGGAGGGAGGCTGCCCGGAAGAGTGACCCTGATCCGGCAGCCACGTGATGATTCGGCCACCCCGATCCCGCCGCCGTGCAGATCCACCGCCCAGCGGGCGATCGCGAGACCGAGCCCCGTGCCGCCGTCGCTCCCCGGGCCCTGCCGGAGCGGCGCCGTGCCCCGGTTGAAGCGCTCGAAGACCTTGTGCCGCTCCGACTCCGGGATGCCGGGACCCTCGTCCTCGACCTCCAGCTCCAGCGAGTCCGGGTACGGGCCGCGCCGGGCCCTGACCGTGACGCGGCCGTGCGGCGGCGAGTGCTTCACCGCGTTGTCGATCAGGTTCGCCATGACCTGGTGCAGCCGCTCCGCGTCCGCGTGCGCCACCAGCTCGGGCGGCGACACGTCCAGATGCAGATGGACGTCCGTCCGGTTGTGCAGGCCCGAGGTGGACGAGAGCCCGCGCTGCGAGGCGGCCAGATTCGCCTCCCGCAGAACTCCGGACAGATACGGCCAGACCTCGAAACGGCTCGCCCTCAGCGCGACGACACCGTTGTCAAGACGTGACAGATCCAGCAGCGTCTCCACCAGCCGGCCCAGTCGCTCGGTCTGCTTCAGCGCCGACCGCATCGTCTCCGGATCCGCCTCGGACACCCCGTCCACGACGTTCTCCAGTACGGCCCTGAGTGCGGCGATCGGGGTCCGCAGCTCGTGCGACACATTGGCGACCAGCTCCTTGCGGTGCCGGTCGACGGCCTCCAGATCGTCCGCCATGCGGTTGATCGTCGACGCCAGGTCGCCCAGCTCGTCCCGCCGGTCCGCGCCCCGCACCCGCCGGGTGAAGTCCCCGCGCGAGATCGTCCCGGCCACCGTGGTCATCTCGTCCAGCGGCGCCGTCAGGGACTGTGCCACGAACTGGGTGATCAGCAGGGTCGCGATCATCGCGAAGATCGTGATGTACCGGAACTCCGTGGACGTGCGGATGGCCACCAGGGCGAGGCCCGAGGTCAGCAGGACCGCCCCGACGACCAGTGCGCCCAGCTTGGTCTTGATCGAGATCACGATCCGGTGCGGCCGGCGCACCCCGCCGTCCGGTCTTCGCAGCTCCCGCGGCCCGCCGGGCCCCCGCCGGTTCACAGCGCCGGAGTCTCCAGTGCGTAACCGACGCCATGCACCGTGCGGATCCGCTCGGCCCCGATCTTCCGGCGCAGCGCCTTGATGTGGCTGTCCACGGTCCGGGTGCCCGAGGCGTCCGCCCAGTCCCACACCTCGGCGAGCAGCTGCTCGCGGGAGAGGACCGCCCGGGGAGTGCTCGCCAGGCAGACCAGCAGGTCGAACTCGGTCGGAGTCAGGTGCACGTCCTCGGAGCGCACCCGGACCCGGCGCTGCGCGTGGTCGATCTCCAGCTCGCCCAGGCGCAGGATGCCGCTGCGCGGGGTCACGGCCGCCAGCGCGGCCCGCTCCACCCGGCGGAGCAGCACGTGCACCCGGGCGGCCAGCTCCCGCATCGAGAACGGCTTGGTCATGTAGTCGTCCGCGCCCACACCGAGACCGACCAGCATGTCGGTCTCGTCGTCGCGGGCGGTCAGCATGAGGACCGGGACGGGGCGCTGGGCCTGGACCCGGCGGCACACCTCCAGGCCGTCGAATCCGGGCAGCATCACGTCGAGGACCATCAGGTCCGGCTGCCATGCCTCGGCCGCGTCCACGGCCGCGGGGCCGTCGGTCGCGGTCTGGACGAGAAAGCCCTCGGCCCGCAGCCGCGCGGAGATCGCTTCCACGATCGTCGCGTCGTCCTCGACCACGAGTACCCGGCGCTGGGCACCCGGAGTGGCCGCCGCACCGTGGTGAGTGGTGTGTGTCTGCTCCATTGCCCCGCCTCGCGTCGCCGATGTCGGCTCAGCAGCCTAGAGGTACCGGTGGCGTCCCGGCTATCCAGGACTTATCCGGGACGGACGCCGAGGTGGACCGCGTCGGGGACGCCCCGGGCAACGGGGATCTCTTCCGTCCGTACCCCGCTGAATCCGGCATTCCGCAAGGACCCTTCGAAATCGACGGAGGGCCGGGCGGACCATACGGCGAGCACTCCGCCGGGGTTCAGACGGGCCGCGCAGGCCGCCAATCCCTCGGCCGCGTACAGGGATTCGTTGTCCTCGGTGACCGTCCAGTCGGGCCCGTTGTCGATGTCCAGACAGAGGGCGTCGTAGGTGTCCGGGGAGGTGCGGAGGTAGTCCACGAGGTCCGTGTGCAGGATCACGGTCCGGGAATCGGCGAGAGCGGCTCCGGAGATCGAGGCGAGCGGCCCCCGGCGGTGCCAGTCGATGATCGCCTCCTCCCGCTCGACGACCGCGATCCGGCCCCAGCGGGGGTCGGCGGCGGCGTGGGCGAGCGAGAAACCGACGCCGAGACCGCCGACGAGCACGGACGCGCCGGAGCGGGACGACTCGGGGAGCGCGGCCTGCGCCGCGTCGATCAGGAGCCGCTCCGAGCGCCCGTCGGAGGTGTCCATCAGGAAGGTCCCGTTGGCGATGATCTCGAAGTGCTCGGCGCGGCGGCGCAGCACGACCTCTCCGTACGGTCCTTCGCGGCGGTCGAGGGTGACGGTTCCTGACATGGTCGGTCTCTCCGCTCTCGGCTCGGCAGCCGTCCTTGTCCATCCTTACGGGACGCCGGTGGCGGGGACAAACGCGTTACGGGGGAGGGGAGATGGGATCCGGACACTGCAGAAACGATCCGGCCGGTCAGCCGCGCAGACTGCGGCCGTACGGGAACACCGGGTCCGCCCTGCTGTTCGGGACGGGCCGGGCGGCCCCTCGACGCGCCTCGGAGATCCGGCGTCGACGGGCCGGGCGGCCCCTCGGCGCGCGCCTTGAAGATCCGGCCCGAGTCCATCAAGTCCACCCGGCCGGCGACCGGCTCGTCAGGACTCGCCGGTCACACGGCGCGCACCCCGCCACGCGTACAGCCCCGTGCCCGCCACGAAGGCGGCGACCGCCATCGTCCACGCACCGCCCTGCGGGCCCGGCTGCATCACCCAGGCCCACCACTGCGCCGCGCCGCCCGGCCGGGACGGGGCGGCGAGATAGACCGTGCCCACGAAGAAGGCCGACGGCAGCCAGCTCAGCCGGGCGCCGATGACGGCGGCGGCGCCCGCCGTCACCCCCACGAGCCCGAGGGTGTTGCGTACGGCGGCGAGCGCGCCGAACTCCTCCGCGTGGCCCGGCACCGCCAGGGCGAACAGCACCACGGCGAGGGCGGCCGGGGCGAGCACATGGGCGAGACGGCGGGGCCACCACGCGCGTACCGCCGTACGGTCCAGCTCGTCGCTCGGCGTGTGCAGACTGGTGCCGATCGTGGCCGCCGCGAGCAGCGGGCCGAGGATGACGACCGGCAGCCGGGCCGTGTGGTCGAACGAGGGCAGCGACTCCAGCCACCAGGCCGCCCAGGCGGCGACCGCGGTACTGCCGACGAGAGCGGCGAGCGCGCCGGGCACCGCGCGGGAGCGCAGATAGAGCCGGAGGGGACGGGTCGGACGGTTCGGACGGAGCAGTGCGGCTTCGGTGCGCGTGTGCCTCACGGGACCGGCACCTCGTCCGGATCGCAGCCGTCCGCCGCCAGATAACGCGCAAGGTAGTCGCGTTGGGCGGCCGGGGACTTGGCGTGGAGCCGATCGATGTACGGCTGGGCGGCGGTCGTATCGGGACCGTAGTCCTCCGGGGTCGGGGCCAGCCACTCGATGACGGCGAGGTGGATGGTGCTCGCCCGCTCCGCGTTCGGCCCCGCGAAGTCGCCCGGCGTGCAGGTGGCCGAGAACAGCCAGGTCACGGCCGAGTTCACATACAGATCAGGGCGCAGAAGACGGCCGCGCACCGACTCCTGTCCGGCGTCGGGCAGTCCCACCTCGCCGGGGGCGGGTGCCTCCGGCCCGCCGATCCAGCGGACGGGGGCGCCGGGCAGCCCCTTGAGGCGCGCGTTCAGCGGGGCGAGCGCCGCCGACACCTCCGGCAGCAGCCCCTTGTCCACGGCCGTCAGACACACCTGCGGCGTGCCGTCGTCACAGACCTGCCGGGACAGGGCCGGGTCCGTGCGCCACGGCCCCTCGTCCGGCGGCAGCCGCAGGATCAGACCGGCGGCGGCCACGGCGAAGGCCAGCGGAACCAGGGCGAGCGGCCGCAGCCGGGCCGGGCGCAGTCCGTGCGCGAGGAGCGCGGTGAGCGCGAGCCCCGTCGTCCAGACCATCGACACGGGCCCGAACCACCACACCGGCCGGTCCCAGAGGAACTGGTGGTCGGCGGCGGGGCCCAGCCAGCGCGCGGCGCTCTGCGTATACGTGCCGACGGCGAGCCCGACGTACCCGACGATGCCCAGGAGAGGGGCGGTCAGCCGCCACCGGACCACCCGTCCGACGACATGGCCGAGCGCGCCGAGGGTGGCGACGGCGACGACGTCGGTGGCGAGGAGTTCGAGGTAGGGGCGGCCCGCGGAGGCGTACGGCCAGGTCGCGAGGAGGCAGACGGCGTCGGCGAGGAGGACCCCGGCGGCGGGCCAGAGCGCGGACGGGGCGACCGTGACGAACAGGCGGCGCAGCGGTGACCGGGGGACGGACTCCCAGAGGTCCGCCGTCCCGCGTCGCCGGTCCCGGCCGCCCTGCCAGCAGCCGGCCGCGAGCGCGAGCGGCCCGGCCAGCAGTCCGGCGGACACGTGCAGCAGGTTGGTGACGGCGGCCCAATGGCCCTGCCAGCCGGGCGCCTTGCCGTACATCGTCACGAGAACGGTGAGGAGAGCGGCGAGGCCGGTCCAGGGTCCGAGCCCACGACGCAGCTCGATCAGAAGAGGCTTCTGTGCGGGCGTGGCCCGTCCGGTACGGGGAGGGGTGAGGGTGGCGGTCACCGGAGCGCCCCCTTCGCGTGGTCCGCGGGGGCCCGGTGGGCGCGCAGGGCGGCCGTGTAGCCGCGTTCGACGGCGTGGGTCGTGGAGTCGTTCGCGTCGGTGGGCTCCCCGCCGAGCGCGGTGAGTTCGGCCGTCGTGCCCTGGAAGGCGAGGCGGCCCGCCTCGATGAGGGCGACCTCGGTACAGGCCGCGGCCACGTCCTCCACCAGGTGCGTGGAGACCAGCACCGTCGCCTCCCTGCCCAACTCCCGCAGCAGCGAACGGAAGTCGACCCGCTGCTCGGGGTCGAGGCCGGCGGTCGGCTCGTCGAGCAGCAGCAACTCCGGTTCGTTCACGATGGCCTGGGCGATTCCGGCGCGCCGGACCATGCCGCCCGACAGCGTCTTCATCTTCGCGTCGATCCGGTCGGCGAGTCCGACGCGTCGCACCGCGCGCTCCACCGCCGCAGGGACCCGGTCGGCCGGCACCTCCTTGAGCCAGGCGATGTACGCGACGAACTCCCGCACCGTGAAGGCCGGGTAGAAGCCGAAATCCTGCGGCAGATACCCGAGCCGGCGCCGTATGTCGGTGCGTTCGCGGTGGTTGGTGGCGTCCCCGCCGAGCAGCTCCACCCGGCCGGAGGAAGGCGCGGCGACGGTCGCGAGGACCCGGATGAGGGAGGTCTTCCCGGCCCCGTTCGGGCCGAGCAGGCCGTGGACGCCGGGCCCGAGGGACAGGTCGAGCCGGTCGAGGGCGACGGTACGGCGGTGGCGGACGGTCAGGCCGCTCACCGCGACGGCGGTCGAGGTGTTCACCGGGGCTCCAGGTGGTCGAAGGAACGGCGCCGCAGCGCGATGAGGGCCGCGCAGGCCAGCGCGGCGGCGGCCCACCCCCCTTGCGCGGCGGGGCCGGAGAAGTACGGGGCGAGCGAGGCGGCTCCCGAACCGGGCTCCGCGTCCGGCTGTCCGAGCAGGGGGCCCGTGACGGCGAGCAGCCACCCGCCGCCGAGCGTCGCGGCCGCTGCCCGGCAGCCGACGAACGAGCCGAGCGCGAGCGTGGCCAGGGTCAGCGCCAGGCCGGGAAGCAGCCAGGCGGCGGCCCCCGGGAACCCGGCCACCGGCGGGAGCAGCGCCCCGCCCGCGGTCAGCAGCGGTACGCACACGGCGAGGACGGCGGCGGTACGGGTGAGCAGCAGCCGCAGCCCGCCGGACGGGGTGGCGGCGGTGATCTCGTACAGGGGGTCGGCATGGCGTCCGTACGAGACGGCGACACCGGCGAGCGGAAGGACGGGCGCGAGGGCGAGCAGCAGACTCCGTGCGCCCTGGAACCCGGCCCCGTAGGCGAGCCCGAAGGCCCCACCGACGACGAGAACCACGGCCACCACCCAGGACCCGCGCAGCGCGGGCCCGACGGCCCATCCGACCCGCGCCCACCGCCCGAGGGGGCCGCCGGCGGGGGAGACGGGGGCGGCGGGTGCGGGCCGGTGACCGAGGGAGGTCAGGAGCTCGGCGCGGACGGCCGCCAGGGTCGGGCCCGCCGTGCCGGCCCGTACGGCGGCGGAGACGCGGCCCGCGCAGCCCGCGCAGGACTCGACGTGCTTCTCCAGCGACCAGGCGTCGGTCTCGGCGGCGGAGCCTTCGGCGTACCGGAGGGCGAGCGCGTCGGAGACGTGCCAGGGGGTCCCGGGGGACGCGGAGGACCCGGAGTGCCCGGAGGAACGGGAGTAGGACCCGGAGGACCCGGGGGTCCCGTGGTTCCCCAGGCGTCGGGGTGCCGTCATGCGGTGCCTCCCAAGGCGTGTGGGCCCCCGGGGTGTGCCGCCCCGAGTGCGGCGCGCAGTTCGCGGCGGGCGCGCAGGGCGCGGGTCTTGACGGTGCCCTCGGGTATGCCGAGGAGCCGGGCGGTCTCGCGGGTCGTCAGGCCGTCGACGACGGTCGCCCGCAGGACCTCGGCGAGTTCGGGCGAGATCCGGTCGAGGGCCGCGCCGACCTCCCCGTACTCAAGGCCGGCGAGCACCCGGTCCTCGGCGGAGCGCGCGGCGATCTGCGGCTCCGTGGGCGCGGCGGCGCGTTCGGCCGCCCGTTCCACGACCCGCTCCACGCGGGCCCGGGCCCGCTGGGCGTCCACCAGGCGCCGGGCGGCGATCACCCAGATCCAGCCACCGGCCTCACCCCGGCCCCGGTGGCCGCCGGCCGAGCGCCAGACCGTGACGAAGGTGTCCTGGAGGACCTCCCGTACGGTCTCCTCGTCCGGGCAGCGCCGGGCGAGGCGCGCGTGCAGCCAGCCGGCGTGCCGGTCGTACAGCACGGCGAGGGCCTCGGAGTCTCCCCGGGCGACCGCGCGCAGCAGCGCCGCGTCGTCGTCCTCGTCGCCCCCGGAGGGGCCTCCCCCACTGGGGCGCAACAGTCTCACGCCTTCTCTATCGCGCGCGTGCCCCGGTTCGGTTCTCCGTTCCGGTGCGCGGCTCAGGGGTTCGTGGGCGGGCCGCCCTCCGGGAGGGCGGCGAAGACCCGCTGGAGCGCGGGCGGGCGCTCGCCGTCTCCCGCGACGACCAGGTGATGACGGTACGTGACGAGGTACTGGAAGCCGTCGGCGATCGGGCTGCCGGTCGGGCGGGCCGGGACCCGGGCGTACGCGGGGTCCTCCAGGGCCGCGCGGAGTTCGGCGGCCTCGGCGGGGGTCTGCCGCCCGGTGCGGGGCGGCTTGGTGCCGGAGCGGCTGGTCCAGGTGCCGTCGTAGTGGACGACGAGCTGGTTGCGGACACCGGCGAAGCCGCCGCTGACGACCACCTCGACGAGGACCTCACCGGGCTGGGGGTCCGCCGACGGGGTTCCCGGGCTCGTGCCGGCGCTCGGTGTGGCGGTCCCGCTCGCCGCCGACGGGGGAGGGGTGCCCCGGACCGGCGTGGTCGCGGTCGACGTTGTCGTCGTTGTGGCACCCGGCACGGCCGGTCCGCTCACCCCCGAAGGCGGTCCGCCGGGCGCGGGCGGGCTCTCGGGCCCGCAGCCGCTCGTACCGCCGACCAGGACCCCGACCAGAAGCAGGGTCCCGCACCACGTTCCCCGTACGCCTCGCACCATGGACCGAGCATGCCGGGTGACGGGCACCACGCGCAGCCGGAAGGCCAGGTTTCGTTCACGCGTCCCGCCGACGGCGGACCGTTCGGCTTGGGGGTGTCCGGCGGATCAGGGCCGGAGACGGCCCCTAGGCGTCCTGCCGGCGGCGCATCGTCCGGACCTCCCTAGGCGTCCTGCCGGCGGCGCATCGTCCGGACCCTCCCTAGGCGTCTTGCCGGCGGCGCACCATTTCGGCGATCCAGGCGGGCGCGAACGGGGACGTGCAGTTCGGGGGAGTCGGGTAGTCCTTGAGTACTTCCAGGCGCTCGCCGATGTCGACGGCCCGGGCGCGGTGCTCGGGGTGCTCGATCCCGACCTGCGCCAGGCAGGTGTTCATCGCCCACTGCAGACGGTCCGGGGCGTCCTTCATCTCCGCCTCGACGACATCGAGCAGGCCCTCCAGGTCGATGCCCTCGGGCTTCTTCACCACCCGCTCGGCGGTCAGCGCCCAGCCCGCGCTCGCGACGACCGGATCCGGGTCCCCGGACCAGGCGAGGCGCAGTTCCTCCGCGTGCGGGCTCTTCTTCACCACGTAGTTCACGAGCCAGTCGTGCACCTTGGGGGCGCGCGCCTCGCGCAGCATGGTGTCCAGCTCGTCGCGCCCGAAGGCCTTCGGGCGGCAGATCAGGAGCGCCAGGAGCCTCGCCGCGGTGTCGTCCGTCGCCCACAGGTCGCGCGCGAGGTCCTGCTGCGTCTTGAGCCGCTTCGCGACCGCACGCAGCTTGCCGAGGTTCACCCCGTGGTCGTCACCGCGCTTCTCGTTCGCCGCGCGCGTCTTCGGGTCCTCCAGGCCGGCCAGCTCGGCCATGACCTCCGCCACCGTCGTTCCGGTCACCACAGCCTCCTGCCCGTCGCGAGCCTTTTGTCCGTCCGCACGGGCCCAGCCTACGGCGACGATGATCGCTCAGAGCGAACAGGCGTCCGGGAACATCCTCGGGCTCACATGCATTGAGTCGACATAGCTCAACTTGACTGCCGAAGGGGAGATCATGGCTTCTGACTCCAAGCCGTCCGTGCCGCTCACTCTGCCTGTGCTGCCGCTCGACGACGAGGTCGTGCTGCCCGGAATGGTGGTGCCGCTCGACCTGTCGGACAACGACGTACGTGCCGCCGTCGAGGCCGCCCAGGCCGCCGCGAGGCCCGGTGCGGGCAAGCCGCGGGTGCTGCTCGTGCCCCGCGTCGACGGGACCTACGCCGGGACCGGCGTCCTGGGCACCGTCGAGCAGGTCGGACGGCTGTCCGACGGCGACCCCGGCGCCCTGATCCGCGGCCTCGGCCGCGTGCGCATCGGCGCCGGTACGACCGGGCCCGGCGCGGCCCTGTGGGTCGAGGGCAGCACCGTCGAGGAGACCCTGCCCGAACCGCTGCCCGGTCAGGTCACCGACCTGATCAAGGAGTACAAGGCGCTGGCCACCAGCTGGCTCAAGAAGCGCGGTGCCTGGCAGGTCGTCGACCGCGTCCAGCAGATCGACGGCGTCGGCGCCCTCGCCGACAACTCCGGATACTCGCCCTTCCTCACCGTCGAGCAGAAGGTCGCGCTCCTGGAGACCGCCGACCCGGTCGCCCGCCTCAAGCTCGCCACCGTCCAGCTCCGCGAGCACCTCGCCGAGCAGGACGTCGCCGAGACCATCGCCAAGGACGTCCAGGAGGGCGTCGACAAGCAGCAGCGCGAATTCCTGCTCCGCCGCCAGCTCGAAGCCGTCCGCAAGGAGCTCCGTGACCTCAACGGCGAGGCCGAGGGCGACGAGTCCGACGACTACCGCGCCCGCGTGGAGGCCGCCGACCTGCCCGAGAAGGTCCGCGAGGCCGCCCTCAAGGAGGTCGAGAAGCTGGAGCGGTCCAGCGACCAGTCCCCCGAGGGTTCCTGGATCCGCACCTGGCTGGACACCGTCCTCGAACTCCCGTGGAACGAGCGGACGGAGGACCGGTACGACATCCGCGGCGCCCGCGCCGTCCTCGACGCCGAGCACGCGGGCCTGGGCGACGTGAAGGAACGGATCACCGAGTACCTGGCGGTGCGCAAGCGGCGCTCCGAGCGCGGCCTCGGCGTGGTCGGCGGCCGCCGCGGCGGAGCCGTACTCGCCCTCGTCGGCCCGCCCGGCGTCGGCAAGACCTCGCTCGGCGAGTCCGTCGCGCACGCGATGGGACGCGAGTTCGTCCGCGTCGCCCTCGGCGGCGTACGGGACGAGGCGGAGATCCGCGGTCACCGCAGGACCTACGTCGGCGCCCTGCCCGGCCGGATCGTGCGGGCCATCAAGGAGGCCGGGTCCATGAACCCGGTGGTCCTGCTCGACGAGATCGACAAGGTCGGCTCCGACTTCCGCGGCGACCCCGCTGCGGCCCTCCTCGAAGTCCTCGACCCGGCGCAGAACCACACCTTCCGCGACCACTACCTGGAGGTCGAACTCGACCTCTCCGACGTCGTCTTCCTGGCCACGGCCAACGTCCTCGAAGCCATCCCCGAGGCGCTGCTCGACCGCATGGAGCTGGTCAGGCTCGACGGCTACACGGAGGACGAGAAGGTCGTCATCGCCCGCGACCACCTGCTGCCCCGTCAGCTGGAGCGCGCGGGCCTGGAGCCCGGCGAGGTCGTCCTGGAGGACGCGAGCCTGCGCAGGCTGGCCGGCGAGTACACCCGCGAGGCGGGCGTACGCACCCTGGAGCGGGCCATCTCCAGGCTGCTCCGCAAGGTCGCGGCCCAGCACGAACTGGGCGACCGGGAACTGCCGTTCACGGTCGGCCCGGACGACCTGCGTGACCTCATCGGCCGGCCGCACCACGTGCCGGAGTCGGCCCAGGACCCGGCGGAGCGCCGTACCGCCGTGCCCGGTGTCGCCACCGGGCTCGCCGTGACCGGCGCGGGCGGTGACGTCCTCTTCGTGGAGGCGTCCCTGGCCGACCCGGAGACCGGCGCCGCCGGGCTGACCCTCACCGGCCAGCTGGGCGACGTGATGAAGGAGTCGGCGCAGATCGCGCTCTCCTTCCTCCGCTCGCACGGCGCGGAACTGGAACTGCCCGTCACCGGCCTCAAGGACCGGGGCGTGCACATCCACTTCCCGGCGGGCGCGGTCCCCAAGGACGGCCCGAGCGCGGGCGTCACCATGACGACCGCACTCGCCTCCCTGCTGAGCGGGCGTCTGGTCCGTACGGACGTGGCCATGACCGGCGAGGTCTCCCTCACCGGCCGGGTCCTCCCGATCGGCGGCGTGAAGCAGAAGCTCCTCGCCGCGCACCGGGCCGGCATCACGACGGTCGTGATCCCCAAGCGGAACGAGGCCGACCTGGACGACGTCCCGGCCGAGATCCTGGAGAAGCTGGAGGTCCACCCGGTGACGGACGTCCGTCAGGTCCTGGAGATCGCCCTGGCCCCGGCGGCGGTGCCGGTGGGGGTGGCGGCGTAACTCCCCCTTGACGGAGCGGGGTGTCCTCGACGGGGCGCCCCGCTCCGTCATACCCCGCGGGCGCGCATACTCGCAGGTAATTCGTGACCCGGATGTCAGCCGGGGGTGTCATGCTCGTACGCATGAACGAAGACGCCTTCTGGGCTCTCATCGACGAGTTGAGCCGCCGCCCCGGTGACCGGGACGAGCGGCTGGAGTGGCTGCGCACGGAGCTGCTCCGGCGCCCCACCGCCGAGAGTGTGGAGTTCCAGGTGCGCCTTGAGGACGCGTGCGACGTCGCGGGCACGCGCGCGGTGTGGCGGGCGGCGAACCGGATCGAGAGCGGTGACTGCACCACCGACGGATTCCACTCCTTCACGCTCTGGCTGGTGGGTCAGGGGCGCAAGGTGTACGAGTCGGTCGTCGCCGACCCGGACGCGCTGGCCGACGTGCCGGGGATACGGGCCCTCGTGGGCCGGCACCGGGACGAGTGGGACGACGACGAGTGGCCCGAGTGGGATGAGCTCGACTTCGTCGCCCAGGACGCGTACGACGAGCTGACCGGCCAGGAGGACGACGAGGGCGAGGAGTTCGCGGAGTCCGTCGACGAACTCGCCGAGGAGCTCGGGGACGAACTCTCCGGGGACTTCGAGGGGGAGTGGGAAGAGGGCGACGAGCCCCGGGGGTCTCGTCCGGAGGGGGTGGCGATACCCCGGCTCACCGCCCTCTTCCCGCTCGGGACGTCCGGCTCCTAGGAGCTGTCCAGGAGCTGTCCAGGAGCTTCCTAGGAGGCGGACGAGTTCCGACGGCGGCCCAGGAGCAGGCTGCCCGCGGCGAAGGTGGCGAGGGCGCCCGCGCCGGCGAGGGCCAGGGGGAGCGGCGAGGCGGGGGTCTCGGCGGTCTCGGCGGAGAGTGCCGGGGCCTGCTCGTCGCCGCCGTGGCCCGCGTGGCTCACGGTGGACTGGGACGCGCCCGCCGCGATCTTCGCCTCGGTCGGAGCCTGCGCCTGCGCCTTCGCCGTGGCAGCCTGTGCGGCCGTACCGCCGAAGGTGACGTCCGAGCAGCTGTAGAAGGCCTCGGGGCTGTCGTTGCGCTGCCACACCTTGTAGACGATGTGGCGGCCGGTGCGGGCGGGGAGGTTGCCCGTGAAGTTGTAGTAGCCGTCGGTGGCCGTGCGGGTGGTGTTGTAGACGGCGACGGGGGTCGCGTCCAGGTCCGACCACTTCAGGGGCTGTGTGGGGTCGAAGCCCGGCTTGGTGATGTAGACGGTCATGGTGCCGGAGTGGGCGGCGGTCACCCGGACCTTGAAGTCGAAGTTGCCCGCGGCGACCGCCGTCGCGGGCCAGTCGGTGCGCGCCCAGTCGAGCGCCCGGTACTTCTCGCGGTTGGCCGAGCAGAGCTTGCCGTCCGGGATGAGGGCCTGGTGCTGTCCGGCGGCGTTGGCGATGTTGACCTCGTTCCAGTCGTAGAGCGGCTGGGTGCCGGAGTCGGCGACGAGGTCCTTGCAGACCTGCGACTTGGGGGTCTCGGGGCCCTCGGCGTAGCAGGCGGCCACCCGGCTCACGGGGTTGAAGACGGCACCGTGGGCGCTGGCGGTGGTGGGGGTGAGGGTGACGAGGGCTGCTGCGGCGGACAGGGCGGCGACGCCGGCGGCGGTACGGCGGGAGGACGGCATGCGGGGGCTCTCTCTCGTGCGTGGGGGAGGACGGAACGAGCAACGCGCGCTGAGCACACGGAAGTTGAATCCCGGGCGATCGCCGTAGAGCCTCGCATTGGTCCATACCAATAGGCAAGGGGGTGGACCGGAAAAGCCGCAGCGGCCCCCGGGGTGCCGCACACCCGGGGGCCGCCACGTGCTGTCGGGGCTTCAGTCGTTCACGAGCGGCGACGTCGGCCGTTCACCAGCGGCGACGTCAGCCGATCGCGGCCGTGACGTCAGCCGTTCGCGAGTGCCTGCACCCGTGAGAGGTCGCCGTTGAAGTGGTTGTGGTCGCCGACCGTCGGGCCGGAGGAGGTGTACTGCCACATCGTGTAGTACTGCCAGCCGGCCGGGAGTTCGCCCACGGTCGCGGCGTACCGCGCGATCCACAGCGGGTTGGTCGCGGCGAAGGCGGAGGAGTTGCCGGTGCACTGGGTCCACCAGCTGGTCGCCGTGTAGATGACGGCGTCCCGGCCGGTCCGGACCTTGTACCGGTCCACGAAGTCGCGGATCCAGGCCACCATCCCGGCCTGGCTCTTGCCGTAGCAGGTCGCGCCGTACGGGTTCCACTCGATGTCGAGCACTCCCGGCAGGGTCCTGCCGTCCTTCGACCAGCCGCCGCCGTTGTTGACGAAGTAGTCGGCCTGGGCCGCGCCCGTCGTCGTGTCCGGGGTCGCGAAGTGGTACGTGCCCCGGATCATGCCGACGTTGTACGAGCCGGTGTACTGCTGGTTGAAGTAGGTGTTCTTGTAGTAGGTGCCCTCCGTCGCCTTGACGTAGGCCCACTTGACGCCGCTGTTCCACAGCGTGGACCAGGCGACGTTGCCCTGGTGGCTGGAGACGTCCACGCCTTCGGTCTGTACGGCCTGGGCGGAGACGCCGCCGGGGGCGCTGCCGCGCCCGTCGTGCGCGAGGACGCCCATGCCCATGCTGGCGGAACCGCGCGGGGGTGCCTGGCGGACGCCCGGGTCCTGGGCGGCCCCGGCGGACGCGGCGAGGGGGAGGAGGAGGGTCAGGGCCGCGAGTGCGGCACCGGCGAGGGTCGTTCCGGATCTGTGCACACGCATTGCGTGCCTCCGAAAGGATCGGTGGGGGGAGCGATGTCGACGGTCCTGGCGCAGGCAGAGCTGTCCTGGCACCGATAAAGTCCTGGTGTGGACATGTCAGCGAGGGCGCCGGAGACGACGCTACGCACGTAGACCCGGCCCATGGAAGAGGGCCTGGTTACCGCCGTTGGTCTACGCCTGCGAAATACTGGAGGAGCTGCGGCGATGGCCTCGGCCGAAAGAAACTTTCAGCGACTGGAAGTGGCGCGAAAACCGTTGCCAGGTCGCCGGGGAACGCCTGAGAGGTGCTGACGTGCACGCAAGCGGTACGGGAAGTGAAGGCGGGGGCACCCCGCCCGCCGGCGCGGAACCGCACACCTTGTCCGGCGGGCAACGGCACACTCCACCCGCGGGCGCGGAACCGCACAACCCGTCCGGCGCGGAACCGCACACCTCCTCCGGCGGGGTCGACCGGGAGTTCCTCGCGCTCGAACGCGAACTCGCGGTCTTTCTGCGCCGCGCCCGTGCCCAGTCCGGCGAGATGGCCCGCGAGGTCCACCCCGAACTGGAGCCCGCCGCCTACGGCCTGTTCGTACGCCTCGACGACGCCGGCCCGCAGCGGGCCACCGAACTCGCCGGGTACTTCGGGGTCGGCAAGGCGACCATGAGCCGTCAGCTGCGGGCCCTCGAAGACCTCGGACTCGTCGCCCGCGACCCCGACCCCGCCGACGGGCGCGCCTCACTGGTCCGGCTCACCGAGGAGGGCCGGAACCGCTTCCGGCACGTCCGGGACGCCCGGCGCGAGCGGTACGTCCGCAAGCTCGCCGACTGGGACCGCGCCGAGGTCGCCGAACTCGCCCGCCTCCTGAACCACTTCAACGTCAGATCCGAGGGCTGAGACCGCGGAGAGCGGGCCCGGGCTCCCGAAGGCCGAGCACTCAGTGGTCCGCCGGCTCCACCAGCACCGCCGTCGCGTCGTCGTGCAGCTTCCAGCGGCGCGTCCCGCCGGCCAGCTCGTCCGCCGCCTCGAGGGCCCGCACCCGGTGGAGCAGGCCGAGCGCGCCCTCCTTGCGCAGGACACCGAAGCAGTCCGTCCAGTCGCCCTGGCCGAACAGCTCCACCCAGCGGCTCGCCCCGTCCGTGAGCGCCGCCAGGGCCCGTACCTCCGTGCGCGGACTCGTCCCGGTCACCGCCCGCTCCGCGACCGCCGGGTCGGCCGCCGCCGTGAAGAAGCCGCCCTCCCGGTTCCGCAGTCGGTCCGTCGCCGCGAGGGAGCGCAGGATCTCGTCCGGGACACGGTCGAGCCGGTCGTCGAGCACGGCCCGTACCGCCCCGTCCGGGGACTCCAGGAGGAGTACGGAGTCGGAGAGGACGAGGTGTTCGATAGAGGTCCTGTCCCAGCGGGCGAGCACGACGGTCGCCTGGGGCGTACGGGCGTGAGAAAGGTCACAGGTGTCCCGATGGGCGTCCGCGGTGCGCCGGATTGCCACCGACAGGATCTCGGACAAGGGCATGTCCGGGCGGGAAGCGGACAGTTCGGTCAAAGCCCCACCCAGGCGCGCGGTGAACCACGGCACGGTGTGCACGCAACCGTCATCCCCGGCGGGTGGCGTGACGCCGTCGAGGAGGACGACGGTTCCGCCGCCGCCGGAGGCGGGCAGAGCTGCGGCCACCCAGTCCTCGTTGGGGCGTTCGGGGCTGCCGGGGAGGGAGGCGACGTCGCTGCGCATGACGACCAGTGTGCCCGGCCCGGTGACATCTCTTCACCGGACCTTCAGGCGCCCGGAAATGGCCTGTACCAACCTGGCGGAGGCCGCGGACGAGGCGGAGCGGGCGCCTCCGGGGAGCTGCGGGCGGGCATCCTCCCAAAGCCCGCGCGGAAGATCCAACCGGGGGTGTTTCCGGGCCCCTGGGGCCCGCCCGGAGAAGTTGTTCGCCAACTCATGAGTGTTGTTCACTCGTTCGGGTGGCGGAGCGGCCGATGCGCGTCCCCTTCCCAGAAGCGCTGGAATGGTCGGAAGCCATGCCAGGGGTGGGGGGCGCTCCATGTGACCGGCCGTCACCTCTGCTTTGTGGGCGGACGAATCAAGAATGCGAGCACCGGTGCAGATGAAGCGGCCTCGGAGCAAGAACGGCACGCGGAGCCAGACCCCCGGTGCAGTGCCGACCCCGGACGGCGGCGCCGTCGCGGCGCCCACCGGCAACGCCTCCACCGGCCACCCGGCGCAGCCCCAGCCTCCCGTCACGCCCCAGGCCCCCGCCGGCCGCCCCAAGCGCGTCCGCAACCGTCTCGTCGCCGGCGTCGCCCTCGTCGGCATCACGGTCCTCGCCGCCGGAGCGCCCGCGATCCTCGCCGCCTCCACCGAGCTCAACGACTCGCAGAGCCTGGTCACCCTCGCCGAACTCGACCGGCAGGCCGTCACCCTGGCCCACTCCCTCGCCGACGAGCGCGACGAGGTCGTCGCGTACATCGCCGCCGGCCGTGACAACCAGAGCGGCGACGCCAAGCACAAGCGTCAGATCACCAGCACCCGGTCGACCCGGGTCGACCGGCAGATAGACGAGATCCGCCCCGCCGCCTCCGCCGAGCTCCGCCGCGACCTCGCGGGCGTCCCCTCCGTCCGCCGCGTCGCCCTCACGGGCAAGGGCACGGCCCTCGATGCCCACCGGGCCTACTCGGAGGTCATCACCAAGCTCCAGGCCCTCGCCGACGAGCTGGCCGACAAGACCCCGGCCCGCGCCTCCGACACCGCGCTCACCGAGGCCACCCGCGCCCCCGCCGCCCTCGGCCGCGCCGTCGAGCAGGCCTCCGTCACCCGCGGCCTGCTCCTCGCCGCGCTGTCCGTACCGCAGCCCGAGCCCACCGGGGACGTCCACTACGACCCCGAGACGGACACCTACGTCCCCGACGTACCCGCGGGCGCAGCCGAGGCCGATCGCTCCCGCGACACCCTCACCGCCGCCGCCCAGCAGGCCCGCGTCCGTGAACTCGCCGCCCTCGGCGACTTCGACCAGGCCGCCGGCTCCACCGCCCGCGACTCCCTCGCCGCCACCGTGGCGGGCCCCGACGTCAAGAGCGCCGAGCGTGCGCTGGCCTCCCTCACCGACCAGCCCCGGCTGACGGAGACCGAGCGCGAGACCGACCCGGCCGGCCTGGAGGCCGCCCTCTCCGCCCGCATCGAGCAGATGCGCGGCGTCGAGTCCGCCCTCGCCGCCGAGCGGGTCGAACGCCTCGGCGCGCTCCGCGACGACGACGTCACCGCCCTCGAACTGCGCATCGCCTTCCTCGGCGGCTGTCTGCTCGTCGCGATCGGCATCTCCACCTACGTCGCCCGCACCCTCACCCGGCCGCTCGCCGTCCTCCGGCTCGGCGCCGCCCGGCTCGCCGCCGCGCCCGAGCACGGCACCGAGGAGCCGGTCCGCTTCACCGGCCGCAACGACGAGTTCGCGCAGGTCGTCCGCTCCCTCAACACCCTGCACGGCAAGCTCTCCGGCCTCGCCGCGCACACCGAGCGGCTCACCGACGGCCACGCCGACCTGGCCGCCGCGAAGGACGCCCTCGGCGCCGAGCTCGCCACCCAGCGCGCCGAACTCCAGGGCCGGGTCGCCCTCCTCACCGCCGATCTCGAACGGCTCAGGAGCACCGTCCACCACACCTTCGTCAACCTCTCGCTGCGCAGCCTCGGGCTCGTCGAGCGACAGCTCGGCGTCATCGAGAAGCTGGAGGAGCGCGAGCAGGACCCGGACCGCCTCGCGACCCTCTTCAAGCTCGACCACATGGCGACCGTCATGCGCCGCCACAGCGAGAACCTCCTTGTCCTCGCCGGCCACGAGCACGTTCACGGCCACGCCGGGCCCGTCCCGCTCGTCGACGTGCTGCGCGCCGCCGTCAGCGAGATCGAGCGGTACGAGCGCGTCACCATCCAGTCCCTGCCGCCGCACGCCCAGATCGCCGGCTTCGCCGCCGACGACCTGAGCCACCTCGTCGCCGAACTCCTGGAGAACGCCACCTCCTTCTCGCCGCCCGACGCCGAGGTCCAGCTCTCCGGCTGGCTCCTGGAGTCCGGCGAGGTGATGCTCTCCGTGCAGGACGCCGGCATCGGCATGACCAGCTCCCGGCTCGCCGAGCTCAACGCGCGCCTGGCCGAGGCCGACCCCGCCGCCTTCGAGGGCGAGGGCCTCGGCATGCGGGTCATCGCGCTGCTCGCCGCCCGCCACGGCGTCCGCGTAGAGCTGCGCGAGCAGCAGCCGGGCGGCACGGCGGCCGTCGTGGTCCTGCCGCAGCCCCTGCTGCCCGCCGCCCTGCCGACGACCGTGACGGAGCCCGTACGGGTGGCGGGCACGGCCCCCGCGCTGCACCTCCCGGGCTCGGCCGCCGAGGCCAACTCCAACACGCTGCCGTCCCGGAACCGCGACCCCCTCGTGGAGGCGGCGGAGCGGGCGTTCCTGGCGGCGGAGGTGACGGCGGCGAGGGAACAGCGGGAACAGGAGCACGAGCAGGAGCCGACGCAGGGGGCTCCGTACGAGTCCGAGGCTCAGCTTGTGACGGAGCTTGAGCCCGCGTACGAGCCGACGCCCGCGTACGACGATGCCGCGCCCGCGTACGACGATGCCGCGTCGGCGTACGACGATGCCGCGCCCGCGTACGACGATGCCGCGTCGGTCTACGACGCCCCCGCGCCCGCCTACGACGAGCCCGCGTCCTACGAGTCCGGGCCCGCGCCCCTCCACCTCGGGGAGAGCATCTCCGAGACCACGCTCCAGGTCCGGCTGCCCGACCCGCCGCCGGAGCCGGACACCCACGAGCGCGCCGCCGACGTGGCCGCTGACGTGGCACCCGACGGAGCCATCGACGTAGCCGTCGACGTGGCACCCGACGTGGCCGTCGCCCCCGCACCGTACGAGGAGCCCCCGGCTCCCCCCGCCCCCGAGCCGGTCACCGACCAGCCGGTTCCCGGGCCGCGTACCGCACAGTGGGAGCGGGTGACCGACAAGGGCCTGCCCAAGCGCACCCCGCAGGTGGTCCGCCCCGCCGGCGCCCCCGCCACCCCCCGCCAGGGCGGTGTGGACGCGGAGGCCCTGCGCCGCCGTCTCGGCGGCTTCCACCAGGGCGCCAAGGCCGGGCGCCGCGACGTGGAGGCGGAGATGGACACGGCGCGGACAGACGCCGTGAGCACTGCACGTACAGAGGAGATGACGGGGGACACAGTCGAGGAGGCACGCAGTTGACTGCGACGGGAACGTTCGGACTGAGCACGGAAGCCCGCAACCTGCAATGGCTGCTGGGGAATCTGGTGGAGGAGGTGCCCGGCGTCCGCTCGGTCGCCGTCGTCTCCTCCGACGGCCTGATGCTGCTCTCGTCCGACCCGGCCACCCAGCAGAGCACGACGGCCGCCGCCGAAGCCGGTCGTCCCGACGGGCCGCGCGGCTCCAGCGCCGACCTGGCCACCATCGTCTCCGGCATCGGCAGTCTCACCATCGGCGCCGCACGCCTGATGGACGGTGGCGGGGTCAAGCAGACCATGGTGGCGATGGAGGAGGGCAGCGTGTTCGTGATGTCGATCAGCGACGGTTCGCTGCTCGGCGTGCACGCCACGCCCGACTGCGACATGAGCGTGGTGGCTTACCACATGGCGCTCTTCGTGGGCCGCGCCGGTCACGTACTCACCCCCGAAGTCCGCAGTGAGCTGCGCAAATCGATGGAGAGCACCCAGTGACGTCAGTGTCCTCGGGGTATCACGCCCACCGGCTGCCCGTACGCGGAGACGCACGCCGCCCCGCGCGCGTACGCCCGTACTCGCTGACCGGCGGGCGTACCCGCTTCGGCCATGTCCTGCTCGTCGAGACCTTCGTGGCGGCGCTCGAAGCGCCCGCCCTGCGCAAGGTCCTGACGGACGGCGGGCCCGGCGCCCGCGGTCTGATGCCGGAGATGCGGGCCATCGTCGAGATCTGCCGCCGGATGCGGACGGTCGCGGAGATCTCGGCGCTTCTGAAGATGCCGTTGGGGGTCGTCCGGGTGCTCCTCAGCGACCTGGCCGACCAGGGAAAGATCCGTGTGTACGGGACCGGTCACGGCACCGGCCAGCCCGACCGCGCGCTCCTCGAAAGGGTGCTGAGTGGACTCCGTCGTCTCTGACGCCTCCGCCGTTTCCGATGCTGTCTCCGACGCACCGGCGGTGACGGGCATTCCCGCGCAGCCCCAGGCTCCCGAAGTCGATCTGTTCCAGCGAGATACCGCCGCCCCCGACACGGAGGACGGCGCGCAGGACTGGCAGCTCGACCACACCCGCGCCCCGATCGCGACGAAGATCGTCGTCGCGGGCGGCTTCGGCGTCGGCAAGACCACCTTCGTCCGCGCGGTCTCGGAGATCACCCCGCTCCAGACCGAGGCGCTGATGACCCGGGCGAGCGAGGACACCGACGACCTCACCGCCACCCCGGACAAGCTCACCACCACGGTGGCGATGGACTTCGGCCGGATCACGCTCGACAACGACCTGGTGCTGTACGTCTTCGGTACGCCGGGACAGCAGCGCTTCTGGTTCATGTGGGACGACCTGGTGCGCGGGGCGATCGGCGCGATCGTGCTGGCCGACACGCGGCGGCTCACGGACTGCTTCCCCGCCCTCGACTACTTCGAGAGCTGCGGGCTTCCGTACATCGTGGCCGTCAACCACTTCGAGGGCACCGAGCTGTTCGAGGCGGACGACGTCAGGGAGGCGCTGACCGTGCCGGCGCACGTACCCGTGGTGATCATGGACGCGCGCAAGCGGTACAGCGTCGTCGAGAGCCTGCTCGCGATGGTCGCGCACGCGCTCGAAGCCACCCCCGAATAGTTCTCCCCGTCACGCCAGGAGCACCACCCATGCGGAAGATACTCATAGTCGGCGCCGGCCAGTCCGGTCTGCAGCTCGCCCTCGGACTCCAGTCGTCGGGGTACGAGGTCACCCTCATGTCGAACCGGACGGCGGACGAGATCCGCGCCGGCCGGGTCATGTCCACCCAGTGCATGTTCGACACCGCGCTCCAGCACGAGCGGGACCTCGGCCTCAACTTCTGGGAGTCCCAGGCCCCGCGCATCGAGGGCCTCGGCGTCTCGGTCGGCATGCCGGACGCCGGCCGGGTGATCGACTGGGTCGGGAAGCTCGACGGCTACGCCCAGTCCGTCGACCAGCGGGTGAAGATGGCCGGCTGGATGGAGACCTTCGCCCAGCGCGGCGGCCAGCTGGTGATACACGGCGCGGCCGTCAGCGACCTGGACTACTTCTCCCGCAACTACGACCTGGTGCTCGTCGCGGCGGGCAAGGGCGAGCTGGTCTCGATGTTCGGCCGGGACGCCGCCCGTTCGCCGTACAGCGAGCCGCAGCGTGCGCTCGCCGTCGCGTACGTCCACGGCCTCGGCCCGCGCCCCGAGCACCCCGACTTCGACGCGGTCCGCTGCAACGTGGTCCCGGGCGTCGGCGAGCTGTTCGTCATGCCGACCCTGACGACCGGCGGCCGCGCCGACATCCTCTTCTGGGAGGGCGTCCCCGGCGGGCCGCTCGACGCCTTCCAGGGCGTCAAGGACCCGGCGGAGCACCTGTCGCTGACCCTGGAGCTGATGGAGAAGTTCACGCCCTGGGAGTACGCGCGGGCCACCAAGGTCGAACTGACCGACGCGGGCGGCACCCTCGCCGGCCGGTACGCGCCGACGGTCCGCAACCCGATCGGCCGGCTGCCCGGCGGCGGCCTGGTCCTCGGCGTGGCCGACGTGGTCGTCGCCAACGACCCGATCACCGGCCAGGGTTCGAACTCGGCGTCGAAGTGCGCCGCCGCCTACCTCGCGGCCATCGTCGAGCAGGGCGACAAGCCCTTCGACGAGGAGTGGATGCAGTCGGCGTTCGACCGCTACTGGCAGACGGCCCAGCACGTCACCAAGTGGACGAACGCGATGCTGGCGCCCCCGCCGGAGCACGTCCTGAACCTCCTCGGCGCGGCGGGCCAGCTCCAGCCGGTCGCCGACCGCTTCGCGAACGGCTTCGACGACCCGTCGGACTTCGAGAACTTCTTCTTCGACCCGGAGAAGACCTCGGCGTACCTGGCGGAGGTCGCGGGAGCCTGACCCGCGTGCCCGCCCCTGCCTCGACGGCCGACTCCCGGAGCCCGGGAGCCGGTCGTCGGCGTTTGACAGGGTGAATCGCCGCGCCCCGGTGTTCGATCATGTGCTCATGTCTCAGTCGAACACCCTGGCCCGCGTGGACGCCGACCTCGCCGCCGGGCGGGTCCCCATGGCGCGGCAGCGGCTCCGGGGGCTGGTCTCGTCGTTCCCGTACGACCTGACGCTGCGGCGTCGGCTGGCCGAGGTGTACCGGCTGTACGGGGACCCGGCCGAGGCCGGGCGCCGGATGTACCTCGAAGAGGACCGGGGCGCGGACGAGACCGCGGCCTTCGAGGAGCGGTACAGGACTCCCGGGTGGCGGATGAAGGCCCTCGCGTGGCGCGGGCCCGAGGCGCTGGCGGCGACCTCCTTCGCCGAGGAGCAGCTCGCGGCGGTACGGACCGCCTGTGCCCAGCGGCTCGGACATTCCGTGGACTGGGACGACCCGGCCTCCTACGCGGAGGACCGGGGCGAGGGGTGCGCACCGGAACCCGAGGGGTGGACGCTCGCCGGGGTGATCGTGGGCGCCGGCGTCCTGGCGGGAATCGTCGCCATGGTGGCGATCTGGGTGCTCGGGATCGTCTCCCTCTTCTCGTAGTGCCGAAAGGGCGGCAGGCGGGACCCGAAGGGGTTCAGCCGCGGTCGTACCCCTCGTCCCCGCCCTCCCTCGCCCCCGCTGGAAGTGCCGGCGGGGTGTACGCGTCCAGGGCCTCCCCGTCGGCATCCGGGCGTACGGCCCCGAGCAGCGGGTTCGCCGCGATCGGCGAGACCTTCACCTTGCCGCCGGGCCGCGGCGCCTGCACCACCAGGCCCTCGCCGAGATAGACCGCCACATGGGTCGCGCCCGGGAAGTAGACCACCAGGTCCCCGGGGCGGAGCTCCGCGAGGGACACCCGGGGCAGCGTCGCCCACTGCTCCTGGCTGGTACGCGGCAGCTCCCGGCCCGCTGCCGCCCACGCCTGCTGCGTGAGCCCCGAGCAGTCGTACGTCTCCGGGCCCTCCGCCCCCCACTCGTACGGCTTGCCGATCTGCCCCACCGCGAACCGCAGGGCCTCCGCGCCCGCTCCGGACGGGGTGCGCCGACCTTCCAGGACACCCGAGTCGAGCAGTTCGCGCTGCGCGCCCGCCGTCTGGACCCGCTCCAGTTCGGTGAGCCGGGCCAGCTGCTCGGGGGAGAGCCCGGCGAGCAGCTTCTCGACCTCCGCGAGCCGGGCGCGCACCTCGTCGCGCCGGGTCCGCTGTGCGGCGGCGAGGGTCTGCTGCCGGTCCAGCGCCTTGCGGGAGGCGCTCGCCAGGGTGCCGGCCTGCCGCTCCGCCTTTTCGAGCCGTGCCACGGCCGTGGCCCGGTCGCGCGAGGCCCGCGCCATCAGATGCCCCTGGTCGAGTGCCGACTGGGGGTCCGGCGCGAAGAGCAGCCGCACGTAGGAGGAGAACTCGGACCTGCCCTGGTACTGGTCCCGGGCGATCCGCCCGGCCGCGGCCCGCCCCTGCGCCAGGGCGGTACGGGCGGCGGTGAGCCGGGAGGTGACCTTCCCGGTGTCGGCGGTCTGGAGCTTCAGCGCCTCCTCGGCGGCGTTGAACCGCTCGGTCGCCTCCTCGGCCTGCTGGTAGAGCGTCCGCATCCGGGTGAGCAGCGCGGTGACGGAGTCGCCGCCGGGGGGAGGGAGAGCGGCGGCGTCGTCGGTGGCGGAGGACTCGGGGCTGTCCGGGGTACGGGAGGCTTCCGGGAGTCCCGTCACCGCGGGGGCGGGAGGGGCTGCGGGGTCGGCCGAGGCGCTGGGGTCAATCGGTCGGGCGGGGTCGGCCGAGGTGCCGGGGTGGTCGGCCGGTTCGGCGGGGTTGACGGCGGCGCTGGGGTCGGCCGGTTCGGCGGGGTTGACGGCGGCGCTGGGGTCGGCCGGTTCGGCGGGGTTGACGGCGGCGCTCGGGGCGGCCGGGTCCGGCCTGCCGCTCGCCGCCGTCGACGTCCCCGCGTCCGGATCGACCGGTCCCACCGGCTCCGCCGCCGGGTCCGCCCAGGCGATCGGCGCCTCCACCGGGGGATCGGCCGGTGGCTCCGGCGCGGCGGCGCCCGCCGGGAGGATCCCCGTGAGCGCCGTCGCCGCGGCCAGCGCCCCCGTGCAGACCGTACGCAGCAGCCTTCGCGACACGTCACCACCTCCACGGGGATGATGACGTGTCACTTCATCTGATTACCGTACGAAAGAGGGCGCGCCCGGCGGGCTCACCCGTTCGGGTCAGCGTCCCGGGCAGGGGTCGTGCCGCCAATCGGCTTCGACCACGGCCACTTCAGCTCCCGCCGATCGCGGCCCTCGGGGGCGTACTCGTAGACCCAGCCGCGCTGGAGCCCCAGCCGCTTCGTGTGGCCCGCGGGCTCGCGCCGGTACGTGTACAGGGTCGGCGGACGCCCGTCGTGGGCCGGGACCGGGACCTCGTACCACTTCGGCGGGTGGCCGGTCGGGCCGAGCAGGATCGGCAGGACCCGGCCGTCGAGGGGGCCGCCACGGAAGAGGGTGTTCTCGCTTCTCACCTCTCCAGTGTCCCCTCCGGTGCCCCTTTCAGAGCAGATGGGCCGCCTCGCCGACCACCGGTATCACCCGACGGGCCAGCCGTGCCACCGGTCCCTCGGGCGTCTCCTGGGCCAGGAGCAGTCCGACGACCCGCGCCGTCTCCTCGTCGCTCGCCGTGCTCGCCGCGAGCAGGGCGATGAGATGGTCGACCAGCCACTCCCGGAGTTCCCGGGCCGGGGGTCGCTTGGCCTCGTCGAGCCAGATGAGGGAGGCCGCCTCCACGGCGGCGATCCACGTCCTGACCAGCATGCTGAGCCGGGGGCCCGGCCGCTCCACGCCCAGGTGGACGAGGATCTGCTCGGCGGCGGCCCGCCGCACCTCGTCGACGATCGCGGTGGTCCGGGAGGTCTCGGCGACGCTGCCGCCGCGCAGCAGGGCGCTGAAACCGGCGTCGTGCTCGTCGACGAAGGTCAGATAGCGGTCGAGGACCCGGCCGAGACGCTCCGTGGGAGGACCGACCGGCGGCTCGGTGAAGCAGTGGTTCAGGGCGTCGGCGGAGGAACGCAGGGCCGCCTCGTACAGTTGCTGCTTGCCGCCGGGGAAGTAGCGGTAGACGAGGGGCCGTGAGACGCCGGCCGCCTCGGCGACGTCGTCGAGGGAGACGTCCTCGGGTGTCCGGTGGGCGAAGAGGCCCTGGGCGGCTTCGAGGAGCTGGCCGCGGCGCTCCTCGACGCTGAGCCTGCGGTACGCGGGAGTGGCGGCACCTGTCATGCCCGCAGCGTAACCGCCGGCCCTTGCCCCTTGGCCCTGTGGACCCGCGCCCCCGTCGGGCCCCGCCCCCTCGTCCTGGGACCCGCGCCCCCGTCGGGGCCCCGTCCGCCTTGTCGCCTCAGGTTGTCGCCTCAGGCCAGGAGCCCCGAGGACTTCCACAGGCGGCGGCCCGCGCCCCGCAGTACCCCTATGTCGTCCAGGAAGTCCGTCAGGCGGCGCGCGCCGGACTGCATCACCTCGCGCCGGTGCCCGCTCGCCCTCGCCTGTGCGACCGCCTCGCGCCGGTCCAGGCCCACCGCCTCGTACACCCTCGGGTTGACGAAGCAGGTGGAGAAGACCCGTGCCGCCTCGCCGCAGCTCAGCCGGGTGAACTCCTGTTCCCAGCGCGGTGCGGTCACCATCTGGCGGCGCAGTTCCTCGCGGGCGTACCGCACATGGCGTGCCTCCTCGACCACGTGGATGCGGGTCACCCCGCGGACGAGGGTCTGCACCCGCTCGTCCGGGAAGGTCAGCCGCTGCATCCAGTCGAGGATCTCTTCGCCGAGCAGGGTGGCGGCGAAGGATCCGGGGGTGGTGGAGACGGTCTTCAGGAGGCGCGCGAGGTTGTGGTAGAGCTTCGGCACCGGGTACGCGGGGGTCCCGCCCCGCTGGATCAGCCGGGCGAACATCATCGAGTGCCGGCACTCGTCCGCGATCTCGGTGAGCGCGTACCGGACGTGATGGCTGGTCAGCGACTTGTCGTAGATGTGCCGGACGAGCAGCTGCATGAGGATGATCTCGAACCAGATGCCGAGCGAGGCGAGCGACGCCGCCTCGTGGCGCGAGAGCGCGATCCGCTGCTCATCGGACATCCGGCGCCACAGCGGGGTGTCGTAGAGGGAGAGCAGCTCGGGCGGCCAGAACCACTTGCCGTCCTCGAACGGCGCGTCCCAGTCGAGCTCCGTGTCGGGATCGTAGGAATGCCTGCGGGAGGACTCCAGGAGTCGTGCGGCGACCTGTTCACGGTCGCGCAGCGGCCCCAGGGCGTCCCGGAGGAGGCTGAAGTCGCGCTCGGTGGACTCGGTGAAGGGGGTCATGGGTCCGCACCTCGCTGTGCTCGCCGTCGTGACGACGTGACGTTACCGGTGGTCACCTCTTATCAGACTGCCCGTCAGTAGGTGCGTCAATCCCTTGTGCGCGACTTGTTGACGATCCGTCTACCACCGTGTGAGCCTGGCCTGGCCACAGGACTCGTACCACGGGAAAGGCCCGACCCCCCAAGGAGGCGTCAGTGTCGACGCGCGACCTCTACACCACGGCCCCGTCCACCCCGAGCTGGCAGGTCCCCGCCACCGGCGCCGCCCGCTTCTCCTGGGAGTACGAGGACGGCCGCGAACGCCTCCTCGCCCTCTACCAGAAGGGCAAGGACAAGCAGTGGGACGGCGCCACCCGGATCGACTGGGACCTGGAGGTCGACCCGTACGACCCGCTCGGCACCCCCGACGAGGCCCTGAACCTCTACGGCACCCGCCACTGGGCGAAGATGACCGAGAAGGACAGGGGCGACCTGCGACGGCACTACTCCTCCTGGCAGTTCAGCCAGTTCCTGCACGGCGAGCAGGGCGCCATGATCTGCGCCGCCCGGATCGTCGAGTCCGTCCCCGACCTGGACGCCAAGTTCTACTCGGCCACCCAGACCATGGACGAGGCCCGGCACGCCGAGATCTACGGCCGCTTCCTCCACGACAAGATCGGCATGCTCTACCCGATCAACGACAACCTGCAGAGCCTGCTCGACGACACCCTGCGCGACTCCCGCTGGGACATGCCCTACCTCGGCATGCAGGTGCTCATCGAAGGCCTCGCCCTCGCCGCCTTCGGCATGATCCGCGACACCACCGACAAGCCGCTGCCCAAGCAGATCCTCGCGTACGTGATGCAGGACGAGGCCCGGCACGTGGCCTTCGGCCGGATGGCCCTGCGCGACTACTACCGGCAGTTGTCGGACGCCGAACTCCGCGAGCGCGAGGAGTTCGTCATCGAGGGCTGCTACCTGATGCGCGACCGGCTGCGCGGCGTCGAGGTCCTGGAGAACTTCGGCATCCCGCGGAAGGAGGCCGAGGAGCTGACCGAGCGCAGCGAGTTCCTCCAACTCTTCCGCAAGCTCCTCTTCAGCCGGATCGTCCCCTGCGTCAAGGACATCGGCCTCTGGGGCGAACGCCTCCAGAAGGCCTACCTCGACATGGGCGTCTTCGACCTCGGCGACTCCAACCTCGACCTGCTGATGACCCAGGACGAGGAGATCGCGGAACGCCTCGACGCGGAGCGCTTCGCGAAGGAGGAGCAGGCGCGGGTGACGGAGGTGGCGGACGCGATCGCGGAGGGAGCGGCGGGGGACTGAGCCCATGTCCGGGCCGGACCGAGTCCTTGTCCGGGCCTGGACCGAGTCCTTGTCCGGGCCGGACCGAGTCCCTGCCCCGGCCCGGGAGCGCGGGTGTCATACGGGTGACGTAGCGTGCCCGTCATGACCATGCCGCCACCGCCGAGCCAGCCGCCCCACAACCCGTACGGCGGACCCGTACCGCCCCCGCAGCAGCCCGGCGCGTTCGGGGCTCCGCAGGGCTTCCCCCAGCAGGGCCACCCTCCGCAGGGTGTTCCGCCGCACGGCGTCCCGCCGCAGTACCCGGGGCCGGGCGCCGGAGCCTGGGGGCAGCCGCCCATGGGGCCGCCGCCGAAGAAGAAGATGTCGGCCGGGGCGATCGTCGCCATCGTCCTCGGATCCCTCGTCGTGGTCGGCGGTCTCGGCTACGCGACCAAGGCCGGGCTCGACGGCGCCGGCGTCACCGGCTCCTTCCCCGAGGCGACGCACAAGCTCGTCGTCTCCCAGACCCTCCTCGCCGGCGAGTACACCCTGGTCTCCGACCTCTCCGAGACCCAGGGCAAGGAGATCGAGGACACCCCCGACCTCACCGTGAAGGACGCCAAGGCGGCGGTCGGGCAGTACAGCGGCAAGGACGAGTCCGTGCTCGTCGTCTCCGGCATGTACGGACGCATCAGGAACGGCGAGGCCACCCGGGGCTCCATCCTCAAGGGTGCCGCCACGGAGAAGGGCTCCACGCTCGTCGTCAGGCCCAAGGACTTCACCCCCGCCGGGTACGGCGTGACCGTCCGGTGCCAGGTCACCACGTCGAAGGACGGGCTCTCCACGACCACGCTCCCCATGTGCGCCTGGGGCGACGACAACACCGCGGCCGCCGTCGCCCTCGTCACCCTGGAGTCGGCCACCGCCGACCCGAAGGACATCGACCTGGCCGCGCTCGCCGAGAAGACGGCCAAGATCCGCGCGGAGATCCGCAAGCCGATCGGCTGACGCGCTCGGAGGGCGGCGCCGGGGCGCTGGGGCGCCGGGGGCGCGGGGGGACGGCTGGGGCGCCGGGGGCGCGGGGGGACGGCTGGGGCGCCGGGGGCGCTCGGGACGGCTGGGGCGCCGGGGAGCAGGTCCAGGGGCCTACCCCCGCGCCTCCTCCTCCAGCCGCAGCGCCTCCTCCATCACCGCCTTCGCGATCGGTGCCGCGCTGCCGCCCCCGCTGATGTCCGTACGCGCGGCCTCCGCGTCCTCGACGACCACCGCCACCGCGACCGCCGGCTGGGCCGCGTCCTCCGCCTGCGCCCAGGCGATGAACCAGGCGTACGGGGTGCCGGTGTTGCCGAAGCCGTGCTGGGCCGTGCCCGTCTTGCCGCCGACCCGCGCCCCGGGGATCGCCGCGTTGGTGCCCGTACCCTCCGCGACCGCCTTCACCATCAGCCGCTGGAGCTGCATCGCCGTCGAGGGGTTCATCGCCTGCCGGTAACTGCGGCGGCCGGTGCGGTCGACCGTCGTCCCGCCCGAGGTCGTCGTGCGGTCGACGAGATACGGCTGGGCGATCTCGCCGTTGTTGGCGACCGCCGACGCCACCATCGCCATCTGGAGCGGCGTCGCCGTCGTGTCGAACTGCCCGATGGACGAGAGCGCCAGCTGGTCCGGGCTCATCTCCCGGTCGAAGTTGGACTTCGCCACCCAGGACGGCACCCGCAGCCCCGTGTCGTTGAAGCCGAACTTCCCCACCGCGTCGACCATCCCGTCCAGGCCCACCTCCACGCCGAGGCCGGCCATCACCGTGTTGCACGACCACTGGATCGCGTACGCGAGGGACGCGTCGCCGCAGCCCGTCGCCTCGTTCGGCAGCACCTGCCGGGTGCCGGGCAGCACGAACGGGTCCGGGGTGTCCGTCGGCGCGTCCACGTCCCGCACCACCCCCGCGTCGAGCGCCGCCGCGGCCGTCACGATCTTGAACGTGGAGCCCGGCGGGTACGTCTGCCGCAGCGCCCGGTTCAGCATCGGCTGGTTCGGCGAGGTGTTGAGCCGTTTCCAGGCGTCCTTGACCGCCTGCCCCGTACCGGAGAGGACACCGGGGTCGTACGAGGGCGAGCTGACGAGCGCCAGAATGCGGCCGCTGTACGGCTCGACCGCGACGACCGCGCCCCGCTTCCCGTCGAGGCCCCGGAAGGCCGCCTCCTGCATCGAGGTGCGGATCGTCGTCACGACGTCACCGCCGGCCTGCCGGCCCCGGGTGAGGTCGTTCCAGAGCGGCAGCGGCGCCAGCATCGGCTCGGTGCCGGCCAGGATCGCGTCCTCGGCGTGCTCGACGAGGGTCGTGCCGTACGTCTGCGAGGAGTAGCCGGTCAGCGGCGCGTACAACGGGCCCTGGCGGTAGGTCCGTTCCCAGCGCAGCTGCTGCCCGCTGTCCCGGGAGCCCGTCACCGGCTTCCCGTCGACGACGATCTCGCCGCGCGGCTGCGCGTAGCGGCTGATCGCGATCCGGCGGTTGGCCGGATTGTCGTCGAGCGACTCGGCCTCGAAGACCATCACGCGCGCGGAGTTGACGAGCAGCGCGACGAGGAGGACGAGGCAGAGCGCGGCGGCCCGCCGGGCGTACCGGATCACCTGAGTCCCCCTGGGGTGTACGGCCGGGTCACGAGGCCCCCTCCTTCACCGGCGCGAGCGTTCCCGTGTCGGCGTCGTCCGGTTGCGGTGCGCGCGCCGAGTCGCTGACGCGGATGAGGAGCGCCACGATCACCCAGTTCGTGACCACCGACGACCCTCCCTGCGCCAGGAACGGCATCGCCATGCCGGTCAGCGGGATCAGGCCCATCACCCCGCCCGCGATCACGAAGACCTGGAGCGCCACGATGGAGGCGAGCCCGATGGCGAGGAGCCGCCCGAAGGGGTCCCGGAGCGAGAGGCCGGCGCGGTAGCCGCGGGCGACGAGCAGCGCGTACAGCAGGAAGAGCGCGGTCAGGCCGACGAGCCCCAACTCCTCCCCGGCCGTGGCCAGGATGAAGTCGGACTTGGTGGCGAAGCCGATGAGGACCGAGTGGCCGAGCCCGAGCCCGCTGCCGAGCATCCCCCCGGCGGCGAAGGAGAAGAGGGACTGCGCCAGCTGGCCCGGCCCGTCCCCGGCCCGGATCGAGGCGAACGGGTCGAGCCAGTCCTGCACCCGGCTGTGCACATGTGGTTCGAGCGAGCCGACGAGGAAGGCCCCGGCGGAGGCGAGGACGAGCCCGACCGCGATCCAGCCGGTCCGGCCGGTCGCCACGTACAGCATGATCACGAAGAGGCCGAAGAAGAGCAGTGAGGTGCCCAGGTCCCGTTCGAGGACGAGCACGCCGACGCTCAGCAGCCAGATCGCCACGATCGGCCCCAGCACCCGCCCGGTCGGGAACTGGAACTTCCAGATCCGGCGGCCGGTGTATGCCAGCGCGTTGCGGTTGGCGGCGAGGTACGCGGCGAAGAAGACCGCGAGCAGGATCTTGGCGAACTCGCCCGGCTGGAAGGAGAGACCGCCGAGGCGAATCCAGATCTTGGCGCCGTTCACGGCCGGGAAGAAGATCGGCAGGATCATCAGGGCGAGCGCGGCGGCCACCGACACGTACGCGTACCCCTGGAGCGTGCGATGGTCCCGCAGCAGCAGCACGACCACGATGAAGAGCGCCACGCCGAGCGTCGACCAGACCAGCTGCGTCGCCGCCGCGTGGTCGTTCGGAGTCTCCAGATCGAGCCGGTAGATCAGCACCAGGCCCAGGCCGTTGAGCAGGACCGCGATCGGCAGGAGCAGCGGATCGGCGTACGGGGCACGGAACCGGACCGCGAGATGGGCGACGAGCGCGAGCAGACCGAGCCCGGCCCCGTAGCGGGCCGCGTCCGGCGGTACGGCCCCGCTGCGGGCGAGGCCGACCGCGGCGTAGCCGTAGACGGAGATGAGGACGGCGCAGACGAGGAGGGAGAGTTCCACGCCGCGGCGCTTCGGCATGCGTACCCCGGGCGGGGGAGCGTCCGTGCGCGGTGCGGTCATGGCCGCAACGTAGCAAGCGGTATGCCCTATGTCCCTTTTGTGTGACGGTGCGCCGTGTGGCGCCGTTCCGTTCCGTGCCCTGGAGCGCCGTCAGTCCTCCGGGGGCGGGTCGGCCAGGTGTACGTACTCGGGCAGCCGCAGCAGCGCCTCGGCGCCACCGCCCGCACCTTCGGTGAAGACGAGCTCGGCGCCGATCACCTCGGCCTGCCCCGCCGCGATGGTCAGCCCGAGGCCGTGCCCCTTGCCCCCGCTCTCGGTACGGAACCGCTGCGGCCCCGACTCCAGCAGATACGCCGGATAGCCGGGCCCGTGGTCGCGTACGGACACCACGGGTCCGTCCACCGTCAGGACCACCGGCGGGGCCCCGTGCTTGTGCGCGTTGGCGATCAGATTGCCGAGCACCCGCTCCAGGCGCCGCCGGTCCGTCTCCACGGTCGCGTCGCGGACGACCCGTACCTCGGTCGCCGTGCCCGAGGCGCGCACCACCCGCTCGGCGAGCGGACCGAGTTCGTGCACGGCCAGGTCGACGGTCTCGTTGCGGGCGTCGAGCCGCGAGATCTCCAGGAGGTCCTCGGTGAGCCCGCGCATCGCCCGCACCCGGTCCCGTACGAGCTCCGAGGGCCGCCCCTCCGGCAGCAGCTCGGCCGCGGCCGAGAGCCCGGTGAGCGGGGTGCGCAGCTCGTGGGCCACGTCGGCGGTGAACCGCTGCTCGCTCTGCAGCTTGCTCTGGAGCGAGGACGCCATCGTGTCGAGCGCCCCGGACACCGTGGCCACCTCGTCCTGGGGGCGTGACGGATCCTTCGTACGAGGGTCGTCGACGCGCGCGTCGAGATCACCGGCGCTGATCCGGCGGGCCACCTGTGCGGTGAGGTGCAGCCGCCGGGTGACGCGGGTGACGGCGAAGGCGCCCACGAGCAGCGTCGCCCCGATGGCGAGGACGGAGGAGCCGAGGATCGAGCGGTCGAGGGCGTCGATCGTCTCGGCACTCTGGGTGTAGTCGACGCGTACGGCGAGGGCGCGGCCGTCCGCCGGGCCCGCCGCCCACATCGTCGGCCGGCCCTGCTCGTCGGCGACCACCGTGCCGCGCTCGCCCCGGACGGCGAGCGCGTGGAGGGAGGCGGGGAGCCCGGGCGGGTCGACCCCGGCGAACCGGGGGAGCGGTTCGCCGGCCTCGTAGAGCCGGGTGACGTCGGTGAGCCGCGCGAGGGCCTTCTCCCGGGAGTCGTTCACGGTCTGTCCGGTCACCGACACGTGGACGAGGATGCCGAGCAGTGCGGCGAGGGCGCAGCACATGACCGCGATGAAGACCGCGGCCTTCCAGGTGAGGGTCGCGGTCCAGGCGGGCAGCCGGAGCGGCCTCACGGGCTCGGCTCGGCGGGTACGGGAAGGGGAACGGGCGCGTCCGTGGGTGTCGGCGTCGGCGTCGGGCTGACGAGGCGGGGCGCGGGCACGGTCGGGGGACCGGTGCGACCGGGCTTCACGCGGACGATCTCGTCCCGGGTGGGCAGCATGCTGTGCTGCTGCTCGTCCCAGGACCAGGCGGTGCGGTACTCGTACCCGGGGATGCCCGCCGAACTGACCCGCATGATCAGGTCCCGGCCGGCCAGCTCCACGCTGATGACCTGGTCGACGGTGGACATGATGCGGGTGAGCCCGCCGTTCTCGGCGAGATAGACCCGGACCCCGACCTGCTGGTCCGGCATCCGGATCCCGACGATCAACTCGTCCCGGCCGTTGCCGGTGAGGTCGCGGTAGTACGGCCGCATGACCGGACAGGCGGCCGGCTTGGAGCCGCAGGCCTTGATCGCGCGGGCGGTCTCCTCGTACAGCCCGTCGGCGCCGGTGTACGTGCTCGGGTGGGCGCGCACCTCGGCGTCGACGACCGCGAGGGCGTCGACGGAACGGACGTCGTTGTCGGTGACCTTGATGCCGGGGACGCGTTCGGTGTCGGACTCCCCGTAGTCGACCGGCGGATCCGTGGCGGGCGGCAGATCGGGCCAGAGCCGTACGGGCCCGACGGCGGTGGGCGTGGTCCCGGCGCTCTTGAGCCCGCCCTCGCTGCGGCCACAGCCCACGGCGCCGCCGAGTATGAGGGCACACAGGACACCGGCGGCGGCGAGCGGCACTCCGCGCGGTCTCACACTGCTCCTCGTCGGGGTCGGTCGGGGGTCGGGCGGTCGGGCGCCCGAGCGGGCCCGGTCCGGGCCCGCTCCCAGTAGACCTTATTCGGAGAGAAGTCCTTTTTGTCCACTCGTGGGGACGGCCGGCCCGCGAGCACCCACTGTCCCACTGCCCGGAACCCGCCGGGGCACCGACCGCAGCGACCAGCTGTCCCACCGCCCGGGACCCGCCGGGGCACCGACCGCAGCGACCTGCTGTCCCACCGCCCAGAACCCGCCGGGGCACCGCCTAGAACGTGCCCCGCTCCATCCTCGCCAGGGCCGCCCGACACACGGTCAGGAGCTTCTCGTCGAGGTGGATGTCATGGCTGCCCGAGGCGCCCTCGCGGGCGTTGTGGCGGCGCCGGCGGGTCAGCTCGGTGAGGATCACCAGCTGCGCCTCCGAGGCCGCCGGGCCCATCTCCGCCAGGCACTCGGCCACGTCCACGCGCGCGTGCCGGTTCTCCTCCCAGGCCGCGAGCAGTACCGGCAGGGTCGTCGCCGAGTCCCCGGACACCCGCCACAGGGCCGCGGCGCTGCGGACCCGTACCCACAGGTCCCGTGCGGCGAGGCCCGGCCGGAGGGCGGCGGCTGTCGAGGCGGCGGCCGGGCCGATCTCACCGAGGGCCTGGGCGGCGGAGCACCAGTCGGCGCCCGAGGCGCCCGGCCGGAGCCACCGCTCCAGCGCGGTCAGGACCTCGCCCAGATCCCCTTCGGCCGCCCACAGGGCGCGCGCCGCCGTCGTGGCGACCGTGGCCGATTCGGCGGCCAGCAGCCGGCGCATGTCCGGTACGGCCTCCTGGGCCGCGGGCCCGAACGCGGCGAGGGTCCGCAGGGCGGACTCGCGCACCCAGTCGCGCCGGTTCGACGGCGCGCCGCGCAGCACCCGCAGGACTTCCGGTACGGCCTGGGAGCCCCGTACGGCCGCGAGGGCGTACAGCAGGGGCGCCGCACGGTCGTAGAGCCGCTCGTCGAGCTCGACCTCGGCGAGCCGGCGCCGCAGCAACGGGGCGAGCATGGCGGCGGAGGGACCGAGGCCGTCCATGGCGTACAGCAGCTCCCGCCGTACCTCGCGCTCCTCCAGCGCGCGGGCGAGCAGCGGGACGGCGCGGGTGTCCCCGGCGCGGGCGAGCGCGAGGAGGGCCCCGTCGCGCCCGGACCGCCCGACGAAGCCGTTCTGCGGGTTGCCGTTGCTGCTGCCGTTGCCGCCACGGCCGTATGTGGGCCCGCCCTGCCCGGGCCCCGCGGTCAGGCCCAGCCTCGCCCCGGCACCCTGCCCGGGTCCGGCACCCTGCCCGGGTCCGGCGCCCTGCCCGGGTCCCGCGGCCGCCGGTCCCACGGCGAGGCGGGTGGCGAGCGCGTCGGAGGCGGGCGCGCCCAGCTCGAAGAGCCGCTCCAGGAACGAGGTCGCGGCCTCCCGGAGCCGTGGCTCGGGGTCGTGGAGCTGCGCGCCGACGAGCCGGACGACCTCCTCGTACCGCCCCCGCCAGATCCGTATCAACCCGCCGCACAGCCAGATCGCGTCCGAACGCTGACCCCAGTCGGGGCTGCGCAGCTGCGCGAGGATCAGCGCGATGCGGTCGTCGACCCGGTCGTCGAGCGCGGCGTGGAGGGTCCGGAGCAGTTCCTCCGTCCAGGGGGCGGGGCGCCCGGCGGCGTGCTCCTCCAGGAGCTCGCGGACCTGCCCGATGAGGGTCGGCGCGGCGGAGCGCTCGGTGCCGGGGGAGGCCGGCCCGTGTGCCGTGGTCCTGATCTCCTCCAGGAGCCCGGTGACCCACGGCACGATGTCGTCCGGGATGTCGCCGGGCGCGCAGCGCGCCCGCTGGGCGAGGGCCGCGAGCCGGAGCCCGGGGTCCTGGGCGGCGCGGGCGAGCCAGCCGAGCCAGTCGACGGTCTCGACGCGCAGCGACGCGTGGCGCAGGGCGATCCGCCCGACGGCGGCGACCAGGGCGAGCCGTACCTCGGTGTCGCGCTCGACGGTGAGCCGCTCCCGCAGCAGGGTCAGCGCCCGGGCGGGCTCGGGGTGCAGCGAGGCGAGCGCGCAGGGCGCGGCGAGCCGCACCTCGGGATCGGGGTCGGAGACGAGCCCGAGGAAGACGTCGGAGCCCGCGGCGATCGCGGCGGCGGCCATCGCGTAGTTGGCGGCGGGGATGAACTCCTCGTCGTCTGGGTCGAGTTCGTCCAGTTCCTCGTCGTCGTCGAGCTCGATCCCGCCGATGCTGGTGAGCAGTTCGACGATGCAGCCGCGGTCCTGGACGGCGGGGTCGGCGACGAGTTCGAGGAGGAAGGGGATGCAGGCGAGAGTGGAGTCGTAGACGTCGCCCTGGTGATGCACGGCCCCGTACATGCCGTCGAGGGCCGTCTCCCGCTCGGCGGGATCGGCGGAGGCGAGTCCGCGGAGCAGCTCCGGCACGTCGTCCGCGGGGCCGTACGCGTGCCCCAACGAGGCCCAGTCGACCTCCTCGATCCCCGTCAGCATTTGCCAGGCCGCCTTCCCCGTGAGCCCTGTACCAGGCAGCAAGTGTGCACCACGTGACGGACGGCAAGGCCTTACTGGCGACACCGGGCCTGCGCAGACCTCCAGTTGCGATCTGTTTGCGCCATGTGCGGTACGGAGCGGGGCAGTTGCACTCAGTGCACGGCCCGAGGGGCGGCGGCCGGCGACGGCTCACCCCTCCGACCGGACGCGCACGAAGGTCGCGTTCTCCTGCCGCTGCCGCACCGCTAGCTGCCGCAGTTCGACGGGGAGCGGCGGGTCCACCCACCGCACCGGACCGTGCTCGGGGTCCTGGGCGAGCGGCCCGGCGCGGTCGCCCGCGAGCGCGCCGACCTCGCGCGCCTGCGCCGGGGTGAGCCGGGGCGAGGTGGTCACGGTACGCCCGTCCACGAGGCGTACGACCAGGGCGCGGGGCCGGTCGGGCGGGCCGACGACGCCGAGCAGCACGCCGTCGCTCGTCTCCATGTGCCGGATCTTCCGCCAGGCCCAGGTGGAGCCCGCCCGATAGGTCGAGGTCAGCGCCTTCGCGACGATCCCCTCGACCCCGGCGTCCCGCAGGTCGCGGAACCAACCGCGCGCGGTCTCCTCGTCCTGGGTGGCGAGCACCCGCTGGAGCGGCGGCTCGGCGTCGAGCAGGGCCGTACCGAGCAGCTCCCAGCGGTCGCGGAGCGGCAGAGCGCGCACGTCGCGCCCCGGGACGGCGAGGAGGTCGAAGGCGATGTACGAGACCGGAATCCCGGCGCGCTCCCGGTCCGCGGGGGAACGCAGCAGGTCGGTGAAGCTCAGCCGCCCCTCCCGGTAGGCGCACAGCTCGCCGTCGAGGACGATCCCGGACGGCAGCTGGTCGCGCAGGTGAGCGGCGATCCCGGGGAACTCGGGAGCGAGGTCACGGCGGGAACGGGACTGGAGGACGACCTTCCCGTCGTCGAGGACGAAGGCGAGCGCGCGGAACCCGTCCAGCTTGAGCGAGTACTGGAGTTCCCGGGGCGGCTCTCCCTGCACGGGGATCTCGTCGGCGGAGCGAGGGCGCATGACGTCGACGGGCGGAAACAGCACGGCGTCGCCACGGCCGGGGACGCCGGCCCCGTTCACGGCACTTCCCCCGCCCGCGCGGGCGCGACCCCGTTCACGGCACTTCCCCCGCCCGCGCGGGCGCGAAAAGTGGCTCCAGGAGCTCCCCGTACCGCTCAAGACGTGGCGCGATGTCGTCCATGAGGAGGACGAGGGAGTCGGGGTCCGCGGCGGGCCCGGCGCACTCGTCCACCTCCTCCCAGGTGACGGGTGCGGAGACCATGGGGAGGGCCCGCGCCCGGAGGGTGTAGGGCGTGGCGGTGGTCTTGGCGGCGGCGTTCTGGCTGTGGTCGACGAAGACCTTCCCGGGTCGCAGGGCCCGGGCCATCCGGTGCACGACGAGCCTCGGCAGCGCGGCCTCCGCCTCGACGGCGAGCCGGCGGGCGTACGCGGAGACGAGGGAGGAGGGCGTGGGCACCACCGGGACGAGCAGGTGCAGTCCCTTGGAACCGGAGGTCTTGGCGAAGGCCTCCAGCCCGTCCGCGGCGAGTCGCTCGCGCAGGTGCAGGGCGACCCGGCAGCACTCGACGACCGTCGCGGGCGGCCCGGGGTCGAGGTCGAACACGAGCCGGTCGGCGACGGCGGGGGAGGAGGCCCGCCACTGGGGCGTGTGGAACTCCACGACGAGGTTCGCGGCCCACATCAGCGAGGCGAGTTCCTCGATCACCACCTGCCGGGCCCGGGGGTCCTCGGAGCGGGGTACGGGGGTGGTCCTCACCCAGGAGGGTGTGCCGGGCGGCGGATTCTTGGTGAAGAAGAGCTGCCCGTCGGGACCGTCCGGATAGCGCAGGAAGGACACCGGCCGATCGCGCAGATGCGGCAGGATCGCGGCCCCGACGGTCGCGTAGTAGTGGAGCAGCTCGCCCTTGGTGGTGCCGGTGACCGGGTGGAGCACCTTGTCGAGGTTGCTGAGCGCCAGGCGCCGTCCCTCCACCTCTGTGAGAGGCGTCATACGATGAGAATCCCACGATTGACGACATATCGGGCACGACGAAACGTCCTGATCCGACCTGAAGGGAACAACCGTGCGATCCATCTGGAACGGCGCCATATCCTTCGGCCTGGTCAGCATCCCGATCAAGCTGGTGAACGCCACCGAGAGCCGGTCCGTCTCCTTCCGGCAGATCCACACCGAGGACGGCGGCCGTGTCCGCTACAAGAAGGTGTGCGAGCTCGACGGCGAGGAGGTCCCGCAGGCGGAGATCGGCAAGGCGTACGAGGACGCAGACGGGACCATGATCCCGATCACCGAGGAGGACCTGGCCGCGCTGCCGCTCCCGACGGCGAAGACGATCGAGATCGTCGCCTTCGTGCAGGCCGGCGAGATCGACCCGCTGCAGATGGACGCCGCGTACTACCTCTCGGCGAACGGCGTCCCCGCGGCCAAGCCGTACACCCTGCTCCGCGAGGCGCTGAAGCGCAGCGACAAGGTGGCCGTGGCCAAGTACGCCCTCCGGGGACGGGAACGCCTCGGCATGCTCCGGGTCGTGGACGACGTGATCGCCATGCACGGCCTGCTCTGGCCGGACGAGATCCGCGCGCCGGAGGGCGTGGCCCCGGAGAACCCGGTGAGCGTACGGGACGCCGAACTCGACCTGGCGGACGCTCTGATGGCCACCCTGGGCGAGGTCGACATGAGCACCCTGCACGACGACTACCGCACGGCGGTCGAGGAGATGATCGCGGCGAAGGCGGAGGGCGGCGAGGGTGTCGCGGCCCCGGCCCCGGGCGAGGAGTCCGGCGGCGGCCAGGTCATCGACCTGATGGCGGCCCTGGAGAACAGCGTCCGGGCGGCGAAGGAGGCCCGGGGGGAGCCGGGGGAGGCGAAGGAGGGGAAGGCGGAGGTCACCCCCCTGAAGCCGCGCACCCGCACCCCGAAGGCGACGGACGCGAAGAAGTCCACGTCGAGAACGGCGGCGAAGAAGACGGCGGCAGCCACCCACAAATCGACCTCGGCGAAGAAGACGACGGCGAAGACCCCCACGAAGTCGACGGCGAAGACGGCGAAGTCGACGGCGAAGGCGACGACGGCGAAGAAGACCCCGGCCAAGAAGGCGACTCCACGCAAGCGCACCGCCTGAAGGCCTGAGAGCCGCCAGGGCTCATAGCTCCCCCGACTCCCTCGACACCACCGAAGCCCCTCGGAATCCCTTCCGGGGGGCTTCTCGCTGCCCGCCTCCAGGGAGTGTGGTGGTGCCAACTGGCCGCATAGCGGACACAGTTCGCTGTCCTTCGGACAACAGATGGTCAAATTCTTGTTGCATACCTGTCAAACGGGCTTCTTCGCTGGCACGCTCGCAGCCGCACCACACGCACCAGCTGCACCAGGTGCACCACACCCCCCATACCCCCCACATCCCCACGCTTTTCAGCGAAGGAGCCCGCGTGACCCGCCAGCAGTCCTCGCACCGCCGTACCGCCACCGCCGCCGCCCTGATCGCATCGGCCGCCATGGTCGTCGTCGGAGTCCAGACCGGATCCGCCAGCGCCGATGCCCAGCGCGAGGCCGGCGCGACCGCGCTCGTGCTCTCCGGCACCCAGCGCGCCACCGCCGTCCAGGAGGCCCAGACCGGAGCCGCCGCCACGGCCAGGGCCATCGGCCTCTCCGGCCAGGAGAAGCTCGTCGTCCGGGATGTCGTCAAGGACGCCGACGGCACGGTCCACACGCGTTACGAGCGCACCTACGAGGGTCTCCCCGTCCTCGGCGGCGACCTCGTCGTGCACCAGAAGAAGAACGGCTCCCGCGCCACCACCAAGGCGACCGGCGCCCGTATATCCGTGGCGAGCACGGCCGCCGCGGTCACGGCCACGACCGCGGGCAAGTCCGCCGCGGCCTCCTCCGACGCGCGGTCCGCCGCCCCCGCCTCGTCCCGCAAGGTGATCTGGGCGGCCACCGGCAAGCCGGTCCTCGCCTGGGAGACGACCGTCACGGGCGTCCAGGCCGACGGCACCCCGAGCGAGCGTCACGTCATCACCGACGCGACCTCGGGCAAGGAGCTGTACTCCTACGAGGCGATCGAGACGGGCACCGGCAACACCCAGTACAGCGGCAGCGTCACCCTCGGCACCGCCCCCTCGTACACCCTCACGGACACCGCGCGCGGCGGGCACAAGACGTACGACCTGAACGGCGGCACGGGCAACGGCACCGGCACGCTCTTCACCAACAGCACCGACACCTGGGGCAACGGTCTCGCCACGAACCGGCAGACCGCCGCCGCGGACGCCCACTACGGCGCAGCCGTCACCTGGGACTTCTACAAGAACGAGCTCGGCCGCAACGGCATCCGCGGTGACGGTGTCGCCGCCTACTCCCGGGTCCACTACGGCGACGCGTACGTCAACGCCTTCTGGTCCGACTCCTGCTTCTGCATGACGTACGGCGACGGCACGGCCAACACCAAGCCGCTCACCTCCCTCGACGTCGCGGGCCACGAGATGTCCCACGGCCTGACCGCCTCCACCGCCGGCCTGCGCTACAGCGGCGAGTCCGGCGGCCTCAACGAGGCCACCTCCGACATCCTCGGCACCTCGGTCGAGTTCTACGCGGCCAACGCCACGGACGCCGGCGACTACCTCATCGGCGAGAAGATCGACATCCGCGGCAACGGCACCCCGCTCCGCTACATGGACAAGCCGAGCCGCGACGGCAACTCCGCCGACTACTGGTCGAAGTCGGTCGGCCGCCTGGACGTCCACTACTCCTCGGGCCCGGCCAACCACTTCTTCTTCCTGCTGTCCGAGGGCAGCGGCGCCAAGACGATCAACGGCGTCTCCTACAACTCCCCGACCAGCGACGGCTCCACCCTCACGGGCATCGGCCGGACCAAGGCCTACAAGATCTGGTACAAGGCCCTCTCCACCTACATGACCTCCTCCACCAGCTACGCCGGCGCCCGCACGGCCACGCTCTCCGCGGCCACCGACCTCTACGGTGCGGGCAGCGCCGAGTACACCGCGGTCGCCAAGGCCTGGACGGCGATCAACGTCAAGTAACACCTGGCGGGTCGCCCGGCTTCGCCCGGCCCGCGCGAAGCCGGGCGACCCACCCACCGCCCTACTCGTCGCCCTCACCGTCGTCTTCACGGTGAGGGCGCCGTCGCACCCCGCCAACGAGTGACCGACCGCGTCGAGGCGCTCCCGCGGCCCGGAGCCGCCCCACGCGGGGTCAGATGCGATGGACCGTGTGCAGCCAGCAGACTGCGGAGCCGGTATCGACATCTCGGCTCCGCGGCGCGCTTCTGTCCGTAGCTCTAGCCAGACCGGTCAGCGGCGGCCCTTCCGGCCGCTCCGAGACCCCGGAGGGGCTGCCGGTCGGGGTCGGTTGCTGGGGTTGCGGTGCAGCCTGGCTCCTCCGTCCGCCACCTGAGCGGTCACTTCCGTGCGGCATCGTTCGGGTTCCACTTGTCACGGTTCCGCTCGCGCAGCCCCCACACCTCATCCCCGGCTTCGTCGAAGCAGAGTGCGCCGGAGCGGACAAGGAGTTTCCGCAGCTCGTTTTCGCCGAACCCCTTGAGGTACCCCTGGATGGTCGTGAATTTGCGCGTATCCCATCGAGAGTCCCTGAGTAGATGCGTGATTACCGCCTCAGCTGTGAACTCGGTTCGTAGCTCCGCGCGCAGGCGATCGTCATGCGATTTCCATGCCAGTAGTGAGGTGACGAGGGAGACAACCAGAGGAATGACAACCGCTGCGAGCCACGTGGACATGTCGTAACTTTACGTGATTGCGAGTCGCTGTGGGTGAGGTCGGTGGAGCGGCTGGCCGGTGCCCTGCCCGAGCTGGGCTCGAGCATGATCGAGGGGCGGACGAACTGCCGCACGATCCACTGAACGGCATGCTCATCGGACACAACGAGACCCGCACCGACGCCGAGTGACCACACCGGCGGGCGCCACATCGCGGCAGCAGCTGCTCCCCGCCCGCCTTTTCCCGGTGGTGCGGTCGCCCCACGCACTCGTCATCCGCGACGGCGTGGATACGAAGCCCGGCCCAACTCGGTCGAGGTAGACGGTCGGCCACCTGTAACAGTCCCCCGTTGCTCCTCGGTGAACAGATCTGACGTGTGGGGCTTGTTGGCGTAGCCGATCACTGTCGCGCCCGCCGTGTGGGCCGCCTGGAAAGCTTCGCACCCTCATCAACGCTGTCCACTACGCCGTCAACCTGGGGGAGTTCCCTGAAAACCCCCTCTCGCCGCGGTTCGCGGGCAGAAGCCCAAAGTGCCCAGTGAGGTGGATCCGAGAGTCGTCGCCAACCCTGAGCCGGCTCGGTCTCTCCTCCGCGCGGTCTCATACGTTGCTGCTGCCGGCGAGCCCGCAGCCGGCGCCTGGCTGGCCTGTTCGCCGGCGTGTACTGCTCCGCGAGTACGAGTGAGAAGCGAGTGAAGCACTCCGCGAGGCCCTGGGACCTGTCCCGGGGCCTTCGTCGTTCGCGGCCTCGCACCTGGGGCGATGGCCTGTGGTGAAGCACGCATCGAAGCCGCTGTGCGAGCACGCGTGATCGAGCGAGGTGCACTGTCGGTGCCGTCCCCTACGCTGCGCTTTCGCTAGGACAGCTCAAAGGGAGGGGACAAGGGTGGGCGGTAACGCGTGGACTTGGACGGGCGCGTATCAGCGTGATCTGGCAGCTGCGTTCCGGCAGGCCAGGATGGAGACGCTCGCGCGGGACGACCACGGCTTCGAAGGGCGATCCATCGAGGAGTTGTGGCGAGACCCGGCATGGCACGAGTTCATCTTCACTGGCGGTACAGGCACCGTGCTGGACTTCCCCCGCATGATCGATGCCACGGACACGGACGACGGTCCGTTCATGCGCCCGCTGACCGATGACGAGGTGCGCGCCTGGTCCCCCGACGGCCAACCCACGTACGAGGAATGGGACGAGGCTCTCGACTCAGGGCGGTTGGACTTCCCCGACCGCGCCCAGGGCAACTGCACCGTGCCTCTATCGCGACGGCGAGCCCGCTCAGATCGGCTACTGGGGCGTGACTGCCGACTAGTGGGGCGGCATCGTCTTCCACTTCCACGCGAGGCCCCGGGACCCGCCCCGGGGCCTTCTGTGTTTCCGCTCTCTCGCCTGCCGCTTCGCCCCGCGGCCCAGGCCGCGAATAGGCCGCAGTCCCCGACATACGGCCGCTCAGCTCCGCACCCGCCCGCACATACAACAAGACCCCGTTCTCGGCGTTTCCGCTGATCACGGGGTCTGTGTGGCACTTCCTGCGAAGTGCCCCCGGCAGGATTCGAACCTGCGCACACGGCTCCGGAGGCCGTTGCTCTATCCCCTGAGCTACGGGGGCGTCCGCCGCGTTCGGCGGCGACGGGTAGAACCCTACCAGCTCTCCAGGAGTGGCTGTGAACAGGTATTTCCGGGGTGTCACCAGGGGCTGGGTCCCCCGCACGGGTCAGAAGTGGGTAAAACCCGGACGCAGCCGTTCGGGGCGGCCTACTCTCGTTCGTGTGTCAGGCGTGTCCGGTCGGGTGCTCGTTGTCGATGACAACAAGGTGATCCGTCAGTTGATCAGGGTCAATCTCGAACTCGAGGGGTTCGAGGTCGTGACCGCGGCCGATGGTGCCGAGTGTCTGGATGTCGTGCATCGGGTTCGTCCTGATGTCGTCACCCTGGACGTCGTCATGCCCCGCTTGGACGGGATCAGGACGGCCGAGCGGTTGCGGGCCGATCCGCGGACCAGTCATCTCCCGGTCGCGATCATCAGTGCCTGTGGCGAGCACGAGGTCTCCGGTGGGGTCGCTTCCGGCGTCGACGCCTTCCTCGCCAAACCCTTCGAGCCCGCCGAGCTCGTGCGCGTCGTACGTCAGCTGATGCACCGCGAGCGGCGCGAGCGGCCGGAGGGGGCCGGGCCCGACGGGGGAGAGGAACCGGCCGCAGTCGACGGTTGTCAGGAGCCCCGACGCGCCGGGAGCACCACCCGTCCGCACTGAGCGCGGTCGTCAGGCCGTCCGCGCCGGTCCTCGCCCGGGTGACCGCATCGCGAAACCGGTTCGCGTTCTGACCCCCCTCCTCCCCTAGGCTTGTCCCGTGACCCCCGCGGACCTCTCCCTCACCGTGCTGCACGCCGTGCGCCGTGCGGTCGACGACGGTGCGCTGCGGGTCGACGTACCCCCGCTGGTCAAGGTCGAGCGGGCCCGGCCCGGTGGCGCGGGGGAGTACGCCAGCAACATCGCCCTCACCCTCGCCCGGTCCGCCGGACGCAGCGCACTCGACGTCGCCGGGATCCTGGAGGAACGTCTCCGTGACGCCCCCGGGGTCCAAGAGGTCGCCATCACCGGGCCCGGGTTTCTGAACTTCGTTCTTCGGCGCGATGCCGGCGGCGAACTCGTGCGGGCCGTCCGCGAGGCCGGAGCCTCGTACGGGAGCGGTACCGACCTTGCCGGGACCACCGTCCGTTTCGCCGACCTGACAGATCCGGCCGAGTCGCGCGCCCTGCTTGTCACCGAGACCGTCGTCCGGCTCCTTCGGTCCCAGGGCGCCGACGCCGGGTTCGGCGGTGACGAGCGGATTCACGTACGGCCCGGGGCGTACGACCTGGACACCCTCGGGGTCGACGCCGCCCGCTGGGCCCTGCTCCGGCCCGCGCCCCAGGACCGGCCGCTCGACGGGCCTCCCCTCCTCGTCCAGCACGAGCGCAACTCCCTCTTCCGCGTCCGGTACGCGTACTCCCGCGTGCGGAGGCTGCTCGGCAACGCGGCCCAGCTCGGATTCGGGCCCGCGTACGAGACTCCCGTCCACGCATCCGAACTTCTCGGCGTGCTCGGCGACCACCCCGTCGTCCTCCTCAGCGCCGCCCGCCACCGCGCCCCCGACCGGGTCGCCCGGCACCTGGAAGCCACTGCCGACGCGCTGCTCGCGTTCCAGCACACCGTTCTGCCGCTCGGCGACGAGAAACCCTCGGCCGCCCATCGTTCCCGGCTCGCGCTCGCCGAAGCCGCCGGGACGGTGCTCGCCGGTGGCCTCTCCGTGCTCGGCATCAGCGCACCCGAACGGATTTGAAAGAGTTCTGACATGAGTCGTTCCGCCCATCCCGCAGGCCCTCGCCACGCCGACGTCCTTCCCGAGGGTCACTACTCCGCACCCCCCGCCGACCTCAACGTCCTCGACCCCAAGGTGTGGTCCCGGACCGTCGAGCGGGACGAGCGCGGTGTCGTCACCGTCGGAGGGCTGAGCGTGACCGACCTCGCCGAGGAGTTCGGGACCCCCGCCTACTTCCTCGACGAGACCGACTTCCGCGCCCGCTGCCGCGCCTGGGCCGAGGCCTTCGGCAAGGACGCCGACGTCTTCTACGCCGGGAAGGCGTTCCTCTCCCGGGCCATCGTGCGGTGGCTCAAGGAGGAGGGGCTGAACCTCGACGTGTGTTCGGGTGGGGAGCTCGCCACCGCCCTCTCCGCCGGGATGCCCGCCGAGCGCATCGCGTTCCACGGCAACAACAAGAGCGAGGACGAGATCCGTACGGCCGTCGAGGTCGGCGTGGGGCGGATCGTGCTCGACTCGTTCCAGGAGATCGTCCGGGTCGCGCACATCGCCCAGTCGTTGGGGAAGCGGCAGCGGGTGCAGATCCGGGTCACCGTCGGCGTCGAGGCCCACACGCACGAGTTCATCGCCACCGCGCACGAGGACCAGAAGTTCGGCATCGCGCTCGCCGGCGGGCAGGCCGCCGAGGCCGTGCGCAGGGCGCTGAAGCTCGACGGTCTCGAGCTCATCGGCATTCACTCGCACATCGGCTCGCAGATCTTCGACATGGCGGGCTTCGAGGTCTCCGCCCGCCGCGTCGTGCAGCTGCTCGCCGAGGTCCGGGACGAGCACGGTGTCGAGCTCCCCGAGATTGACCTCGGCGGCGGTCTCGGCATCGCGTACACCTCCGAGGACGACCCGCGCGAGCCGCACGAGATCGCGAAGGCGCTCGGCGAGATCGTGACGCGTGAGTGCGAGGCCGCCGGGCTCGCGACGCCTCGCATCTCCGTCGAGCCGGGCCGCGCCATCGTCGGCCCGACCGCCTTCACGCTCTACCGGGTCGGCACGATCAAGCCGCTCGAAGGGCTGCGGACGTACGTCAGTGTCGACGGCGGCATGTCGGACAACATCCGCACCGCGCTGTACGACGCCGAGTACAGCGTCAACCTCGTCTCGCGGACCAGCGATGCCGCGCCCATGCTCTCCCGGGTCGTCGGCAAGCACTGCGAGAGCGGCGACATCGTCGTACGGGACGCCTTCCTGCCCTCGGACGTGGCGCCCGGCGACCTCATCGCCGTGCCGGCCACCGGCGCGTACTGCCGCTCCATGGCCAGCAACTACAACCACGCACTCCGGCCGCCCGTCGTCGCCGTCCGCGACGGCGAGGCGCGGGTCATCGTGCGGCGCGAGACGGAGGAAGATCTCCTGCGTCTCGACGTCGGATGATGAAATAGTCGAGTGATGAAATAGATGTCTCAGGATCCGGACGAGGGGCGGAAACCCCCGTCCGGTGAGTGAGACTGGTTCCACCGTTGAGAACCGCAGAGACTCGAACGTAGAGATACGAAGTAGGACGAGAAAGAGGTCGGATGATGCGTACGCGTCCGCTGAAGGTGGCGCTGCTGGGCTGTGGAGTGGTCGGCTCAGAGGTGGCGCGCATCATGACGACGCACGCCGACGACCTCGCCGCGCGCATCGGCGCCCCGGTCGAGCTCGCCGGCGTGGCGGTCCGCCGCCCGGACAAGGTCCGCGAGGGCATCCCCGCGGAGCTGATCACCACCGACGCCACCGCCCTCGTCAAACGGGGCGACATCGACGTCATCGTCGAGGTCATCGGCGGGGTCGAGCCGGCCCGCACCCTCATCACCACCGCCTTCGAGCACGGCGCCTCCGTCGTCTCGGCGAACAAGGCGCTGCTCGCCCAGGACGGCGCGAGCCTCTACGCCGCCGCCGAGGAGCACGGCCAGGACCTCTATTACGAGGCCGCCGTCGCCGGCGCCATCCCGCTGGTCCGGCCGCTGCGCGAGTCCCTCGCCGGCGACAAGATCAACCGCGTGATGGGCATCGTCAACGGGACCACCAACTTCATCCTCGACCGGATGGACACGAACGGTGCCGGCTACTCCGAGGCCCTCGACGAGGCCACCGCGCTCGGGTACGCCGAGGCCGACCCGACCGCCGACGTCGAGGGCTTCGACGCCGCCGCCAAGGCCGCCATCCTGGCCGGGATCGCCTTCCACACGCGCGTGCGCCTCGACGACGTCTACCGCGAGGGCATGACCGAGGTCACCGCCGCCGACTTCGCCTCCGCCAAGCAGATGGGCTGCACCATCAAGCTGCTCGCCATCTGCGAGCGCGCCGCCGACGGCGGCTCGGTCACCGCGCGCGTGCATCCCGCGATGATCCCGCTGACCCACCCGCTCGCCTCCGTCCGCGAGGCGTACAACGCGGTCTTCGTCGAGGCCGAGGCCGCGGGACAGCTCATGTTCTACGGCCCCGGCGCCGGCGGCGCACCGACGGCCTCGGCCGTCCTCGGCGACCTCGTCGCCGTGTGCCGCAACAAGCTCAACGAGGCCAAGGGCCCCGGCGAGTCCGCGTACACCCAGCTGCCCGTGAGCTCCATGGGCGAGGTCGTGACGCGGTACCACATCAGCCTCGACGTGGCCGACAAGCCGGGCGTCCTCGCCCAGGTCGCGACGGTCTTCGCCGAGCACGGCGTATCCATCGATACGGTGCGCCAGCACGGTCGACAGGACGGAGACGGCGAGGCTTCCCTCGTCGTCGTCACCCACCGCGCGCCCGACGCCGCCCTTTCCGGGACCGTCGAGGCGCTGCGCAAGCTCGACACCGTGCGCGGTGTCGCCAGCATCATGCGTGTTGAAGGGGAGTAAGGACCCATGACCCACAAGGGCACCCACCAGTGGCGCGGCATCATCGAGGAGTACCGGGACCGCCTTCCGGTCACGGACACGACGCCGGTCGTCACGCTCCGTGAGGGCGGCACGCCGCTCGTACCCGCTCAGGTCCTCTCCGAGCGCACGGGCTGCGAGGTGCACCTCAAGGTCGAGGGCGCCAACCCCACCGGCTCCTTCAAGGACCGGGGCATGACCATGGCCATCTCCAAGGCCAAGGAGGAGGGGGCGCAGGCCGTCATCTGCGCCTCCACCGGCAACACCTCGGCCTCGGCCGCGGCCTACGCGGTACGCGCCGGCATGGTGTCGGCCGTCCTCGTGCCGCAGGGCAAGATCGCGCTCGGCAAGATGGGCCAGGCCCTCGTGCACGGCGCGAAGATCCTCCAGGTCGACGGCAACTTCGACGACTGCCTGACCCTGGCCCGCAGCCTCTCCGAGAACTACCCGGTGGCGCTGGTCAATTCGGTCAACCCGGTCCGTATCGAGGGCCAGAAGACCGCCGCCTTCGAGATCGTGGACATGCTGGGCGACGCGCCCGACATCCACGTCCTGCCCGTGGGCAACGCCGGCAACATCACGGCGTACTGGAAGGGGTACCGCGAGTACGCCGCGGACGGTCTCGCGACCCACCGCCCGCGCATGTGGGGCTTCCAGGCCTCCGGTTCGGCCCCGCTGGTGCGCGGCGAGGTCGTCAAGGACCCGTCGACGATCGCCACCGCGATCCGCATCGGAAACCCGGCCTCGTGGGACTACGCGATCGCCGCGCGCGACGAGTCGGGCGGCTTCATCGACGAGGTGACGGACCGTGAGATCCTGCAGGCCTACCGCCTGTTGGCCGCTCAGGAGGGTGTCTTCGTCGAGCCGGCGTCGGCCGCCTCGGTCGCCGGTCTGCTGAAGGCCGCCGCCCAGGGCAAGGTCGACCCGGGCCAGCGGATCGTCTGCACGGTCACCGGCAACGGGCTCAAGGACCCCGACTGGGCCGTCGCCGGCGCGCCGCAGCCGGTCACCGTTCCGGTCGACGCGGCCGCCGCCGCCGAACGCCTCGGTCTGGCCTGATCCACACCCTCCGCGCGAGGAAAAGCGCTGATCGAAACCCGATCAGGAACGTACATAGGCGCACAGGTTGGCTCGCGACACGCATCGTGCGCCTCCTGTGCGCCCTATGTCGCGGCAGAACCTTCCTTCGATAGGCTGTACCGAACCCGCCCCGACGCATATGCGCGGTGTCGTTGCCGTTGTCGCCTCCGTGGCCGAAACGGCCCCCGGGTTTCCCGTACTTCTCTTGAAACACCCGCTGTTCCAGAAGAACCCGTCGTTCCGCAACACCTGCTGTTCTGAAACACCGTTGTCGCAATCAAGGAGATCATCGAGCGATGGCCGGTCCAGCGTTCCGCGCCGCCGCCGTACGGGTGCGCGTCCCCGCCACCAGCGCCAATCTCGGTCCGGGCTTCGACGCCTTCGGCCTGTCGCTGGGCCTCTACGACGACGTCGTCGTCCGTGTCGCCGACTCCGGGCTGCACGTCGACATCGCCGGCGAGGGTGCCGAGACGCTCCCGCGCGACGAGAGCCACCTGCTCGTACGCTCGCTGCGCACCGCCTTCGACCTGCTCGGCGGACAGCCGCGCGGCCTCGAAGTCGTCTGCGCCAACCGCATCCCCCACGGCCGCGGCCTCGGCTCCTCCTCCGCCGCCATCTGCGCCGGTATCGTCGCCGCCCGCGCCGTGACCATAGGCGGGGACGCCAAGCTCGACGAGGCCGCCCTGCTCGAACTGGCCACCGAGATCGAGGGTCACCCCGACAACGTCGCCGCCTGTCTGCTCGGCGGATTCACGCTCGCCTGGACCGAGTCCGGTGCCGCGCGGGCGATCAGGATGGATCCCTCGGATTCCATCGTTCCGGTGGTTTTCGTCCCCGGGAAGCCGGTGCTGACCGAGACCGCCCGCGGACTCCTGCCGCGCACCGTTCCGCACGTGGACGCCGCGGCCAACGCCGGGCGCGCCGCCCTCCTCGTCGAGGCCCTGACCCGCCGCCCCGAGCTGCTGCTCGCGGCCACCGAGGACCGGCTGCACCAGGAGTACCGGGCTCCCGCGATGCCCGAGAGCATCGCCCTGGTGAACCGACTGCGGGCGGACGGCGTCCCCGCGGTCATCTCCGGCGCCGGCCCCACGGTGCTCGCGCTGGCCGAACACGGGACGGCAGACAAGGTCGCCCGCCTCGCGGGCGAGGGCTGGGCCGCGAACCGGCTCGACCTCGACGCGTCCGGAGCGAGCGTCCTTCCGCTGGCGCCCTAGGCGCGCGGCGGCCGGACGCCGGGCAGCGTCCGGGACAGGAGATTGCCGGTGAGGGAGAGGGGGAATGTTTGTTGGAGCCGGTAGTGTTAACCTCAAGTCAGCACCCGGCGCCTTTGTGGCGCGGTGCTGAGTGTCCCCATCAGGGACCACCGATTCTTCCGGGAGCCTCCCCAACTGCCTGAGCAGCCTGCCTGAGCAGTTTCGAGCACGCTCCGGAACCGGCACGACACCCCTCGCTCTTCTGCAGTGAGGGCCGAGCAGGGGGCGCTCGGGCCGGACCCACAGCACGTTTCTCTCCGCCGTACCCGGCGGGACCACCGCCCCGGACACGGTCCACCCACACGGGACCGCTGCCGGACAGCACAACCGGTCGCCGAGCCAGATGGCCGACGTCCGCTCCAGGGAAGGACCCTTCGTGAGCGACACCACCGATCTGATGGGCGTGACTGCCGACAGCAGTGTCGACGCCGCCGCGCCCGCCGCAGGTGCTGCCACCGGCGGCACCGCACGGCGCCGCCGCTCCGGCACCGGCCTCGAGGGCATGGTTCTGGCCGAGCTGCAGCAGGTCGCGTCGGGCCTCGGCATCAGGGGCACCGCGCGGATGCGCAAGAGCCAGCTGATCGAGGTCATCAAGGAGGCGCAGGCCGGTGGAGGCTCCGCCGCCCCCGCCAAGGCCGCCGACGCCGCCGAGACCAAGCCGAAGCGCCGCGCCACCGCCAAGACCCGTACGGGTGAGACCGCTGCCGAGGCCGCCGAGCCCAAGGCGGAGAAGGCCGAGAAGGCCGTCGCCCAGCAGCAGATCGACATCCCGGGTCAGCCGGCCTCCGACGACCAGCCCGCGGGCGAGCGTCGTCGTCGCCGTGCCACCGCCCCCGCCGGTTCGCCGGAGGGCGAGACCAAGGCCGAGGCCGCGCAGGTCGTCAAGACCGAGACCCGTACCGAGGCCAAGGCCGACGCGGGCACCGACACCAAGGCCGACGCCGCCGTCGACGGCGCCGAGGGCCGTGGCCGTCGTGACCGTGGCGAGCGCGGGGAGCGCGGCGAGCGCCGTGACCGCCGTGACCGTCAGCGCGAGCGCGGCAAGGGCGACGAGCAGCAGGGCGGTGGCCAGGGCGGCCAGCGTCAGCGCCAGGGCGGCCAGGGCCAGGGCCAGGGCCAGAGCCAGGGTCAGGGCCAGCAGGTCCAGAGCCAGGGTCAGCAGGGCGGCCAGCAGGCCGGTCCGCAGGACGACTACGACGACGAGGCCGGCGGTCGCCGCGGGCGTCGCGGCCGTTACCGCGACCGCCGTGGGCGTCGTGGCCGTGACGACTTCCAGGCCGGCGAGCCGCAGGTCGCCGACGACGACGTCCTGATCCCCGTCGCGGGCATCCTCGACATCCTCGACAACTACGCGTTCATCCGGACCTCCGGCTACCTGCCCGGTCCGAACGACGTGTACGTCTCCCTCGCCCAGGTCCGCAAGAACGGTCTGCGCAAGGGTGACCACGTCACCGGCGCCGTGCGTCAGCCGAAGGAGGGCGAGCGCCGCGAGAAGTTCAACGCGCTGGTCCGCCTGGACTCGGCGAACGGCATGGCCGCCGACTCCGGCCGCGGCCGCCCCGAGTTCAACAAGCTGACCCCGCTCTACCCGCAGGACCGGCTCCGTCTGGAGACCGACCCGGGCGTGCTGACCACGCGGATCATCGACCTCGTGTCGCCGATCGGCAAGGGCCAGCGCGGTCTGATCGTGGCCCCGCCGAAGACCGGCAAGACCATGATCATGCAGGCGATCGCCAACGCGATCACCACCAACAACCCCGAGTGCCACCTGATGGTCGTCCTGGTCGACGAGCGTCCGGAAGAGGTCACCGACATGCAGCGGTCGGTGAAGGGCGAGGTCATCTCCTCGACCTTCGACCGTCCGGCAGAGGACCACACCACCGTCGCCGAGCTGGCCATCGAGCGCGCCAAGCGTCTCGTGGAGCTGGGTCACGACGTGGTCGTGCTGCTCGACTCGATCACCCGCCTGGGCCGCGCGTACAACCTCGCGGCGCCGGCCTCCGGCCGCATCCTGTCCGGTGGTGTCGACTCGACCGCGCTCTACCCGCCGAAGCGCTTCTTCGGTGCGGCGCGCAACATCGAGGACGGCGGCTCGCTGACCATCCTGGCCACCGCGCTGGTCGACACCGGTTCGCGCATGGACGAGGTGATCTTCGAGGAGTTCAAGGGCACCGGCAACATGGAGCTCAAGCTCGACCGGAAGCTCGCCGACAAGCGCATCTTCCCGGCCGTCGACGTCGACGCCTCGGGTACGCGTAAGGAAGAGATCCTGCTCGGCGCCGACGAGCTCGCCGTCACCTGGAAGCTGCGTCGCGTGCTGCACGCGCTCGACCAGCAGCAGGCGATCGAGCTGCTGCTCGACAAGATGAAGCAGACGAAGTCGAACGGCGAGTTCCTGCTCCAGATCCAGAAGACGACGCCTGGCGGCAAGAACGACGACTGACGTGTGACCTGCGTCATGCTCCAGTCGTGCGACAAGGACGCGGCCCCGGTCTCGTAACCCTGTCGTGACCTGCGTAAACCACTGCGCCCACCGTGCCCCGCACGGTGGGCGCAGTGCTGTTCCGGCACACGCTCACCGAAACCTCACAGGCCCGTATGCAACCCTTTTGGGTGCTTCACCGTCACACATGGTGAACCCAGGGCCCGAGGGAAGACGATGACCGAGCAGAGCAAGAGCAGCCGAATAGGCGGCGCGGGAAGCGGCCGCCGCCGTAAGCAGCCCGCCAGGCGCAGCCGAAAGGCGGCCGTCCTGGTCTCGGGTGCCCTCGCCGTCCTCGTCCTCGGCGGTGCGGGCCTCGGATACGTCTACTTCAAGCTCGACGGCAACCTCGACAGCGTCGACATCAACGCCCAGCTGGGCACCGACCGCCCCGACGACGTCGACAACGGCTCCCTGGACATTCTCGTCCTCGGCTCCGACTCCCGCTCCGGCGACAACGGCGCCTACGGCAAGGACGAGGGCGGCGCCCGCTCCGACACCGCGATGGTCGTCCACGTCTACGAGGGCCACAAGAAGGCCAGTGTCGTCTCCATACCCCGCGACACCCTCGTCGACCGGCCGAAGTGCACCGGCGAACAGGGCACCGCCGTCGCCGCCGAGCACCGGGCCATGTTCAACACCGCGTACGAGGTCGGCGGCCCCGCCTGCGCCGTCAAGACCGTCGAGGCGATGTCCGGCATCCGCATGGACCACTACATCGAGGTCGACTTCACCGGCTTCAAGAAGCTCATCGACGAACTCGGCGGGGTGGAGATCACCACCACCACGGCCATCAAGGACAGCAAGAGCCACCTCGACCTCGAACCGGGCACCCACACCCTCGACGGCGAGCAGTCCCTCGGCCTCGTCCGCACCCGCAAGAGCGTCGGCGACGGCAGCGACCTCGGCCGCATCCAGCTCCAGCAGGCCTTCATGAAGGCGTTCATGAACCAGGTCAAGGACGTCGGCGTCTTCACCAACCCGAAGAAGCTCCTCGACCTCGCCGACGCCGCCACCAAGGCCATCACCCCCGACTCCGAACTCGACTCGGTCCAGGAGCTGATGGGCTTCGCCAAGGGCCTCTCCGGCATCGGCGCCCAGAACGTCCACATGGTCACCCTGCCCGTCGAGTACGACCCCCGGGACCTCAACCGTGTCGTGCCCCTGGAAGCCCAGTCGCGGCAGGTCTGGACGGCCCTGAAGAAGGACCTCCCGATCCCCGCGTCGGCGACGAAGGACGCGGCCACCGGCCAGGCCGACGGCATCGTGAGGTAGCGCGGGAAGCGCTGTCCGAAGCAGCTCAGGAATACTTTCGGCGTCACCCCGGTTTGGGGAGATGCGGCCAGTCCTGGCAGACTGGTACGTCGGCCCCGGTTCACGTTTGCCGCAACCCGCGGAAGCGACCCGGAGCCCTCCCGAAACTAGGAGACACCTTGAAGCGCGAGATCCACCCCCAGTACGTCGAGACCCAGGTCAGCTGCACCTGTGGCGCGTCGTTCACCACCCGGAGCACCCTGACCGACGGCACCATCCGTGCCGAGGTCTGCTCCGAGTGCCACCCGTTCTACACGGGCAAGCAGAAGATCCTCGACACCGGCGGCCGCGTCGCCCGCTTCGAGGCCCGCTTCGGCAAGGCCGCCGGCTCCAAGTAGCGAGCCCCTGCGCCGGTCCTCGGTCGCCCCGCGCGGGTGGCCGGGACCGGCGCTTTGCCGTCCCCGTAGCAACTGACGAAAAACCCAGGAGCCCCCGATGTTCGAGGCGGTCGAGGAACTGGTCGGCGAGCATGCCGGCCTTGAGACGAAGCTCGCAGACCCTTCGGTCCACGCCGACCAGGCGAACGCGCGCAAGCTGAACAAGCGCTACGCCGAGCTGACCCCGATCGTCGGCACCTACCGGGCCTGGAAGCAGACCGGTGACGACATCGAGACCGCCCGCGAGCTGGCACACGACGATCCCGACTTCGCCGCCGAGGTCAAGCAGCTGGAGAAGGACCGGGAGGAGCTCACCGAGAAGCTCCGCCTGCTCCTCGTCCCGCGCGACCCGAGCGACGACAAGGACGTCATCCTGGAGATCAAGGCGGGCGCGGGCGGCGACGAGTCGGCCCTCTTCGCCGGCGACCTGCTCCGCATGTACCTGCGGTACGCCGAGCGCGTCGGCTGGAAGACCGAGATCATCGACGCCACCGAGTCCGAGCTGGGCGGCTACAAGGACGTCCAGGTCGCCGTGAAGACCAAGGGCGGCAACGGCGCCACCGAGCCCGGCCAGGGCGTCTGGGCGCGCCTCAAGTACGAGGGCGGGGTGCACCGCGTGCAGCGCGTGCCCGCGACCGAGTCCGCCGGCCGCATCCACACCTCCGCCGCCGGCGTGCTCGTCACGCCCGAGGCCGAGGAGGTCGAGGTCGAGGTCGTCGCCAACGACCTGCGCATCGACGTCTACCGCTCGTCGGGCCCCGGCGGCCAGTCGGTCAACACCACCGACTCCGCCGTCCGCATCACCCACCTGCCGACCGGCATCGTCGCCTCCTGCCAGAACGAGAAGAGCCAGCTCCAGAACAAGGAGCAGGCCATGCGTATCCTGCGGTCCCGGCTGCTCGCCGCCGCGCAGGAGGAGGCCGAGTCCAAGGCCGCCGACGCCCGTCGCAGCCAGGTCCGCACCGTCGACCGGTCCGAGAAGATCCGTACGTACAACTTCCCGGAGAACCGGATCTCGGACCACCGCGTCGGATTCAAGGCGTACAACTTGGACCAGGTGCTCGACGGCGAACTGGACCCCATGATCCAGGCCTGCGTCGACGCCGACTCGGCTGCCAAGCTCGCCGCGGCGTAAGTTCCGTAAGCCCCACCCCGCACCACGGAGGACCAGCGTGAACCTGCTGCTTGCCGAGGTGGCCCAGGCCACCCAGCGGCTGGCCGACGCCGGCGTTCCCTCACCGCGTTTCGACGCGGAGGAGCTCGCCGCGTTCGTGCACGGCGTCAAGCGGGGGGAGCTGCACAACGTCAAGGACGCGGACTTCGACGCCCGCTACTGGGAGACGGTCGCCCGCCGCGAGGCCCGCGAACCGCTCCAGCACATCACCGGGCGGGCGTTCTTCCGGTACCTGGAGCTCCAGGTCGGGCCCGGGGTCTTCGTGCCCCGCCCGGAGACCGAGTCGGTCGTCGGCTGGGCCATAGACGCCGTCCGCGCGATGGACGTCGTCGAACCCCTCATCGTCGACCTGTGCACCGGCTCCGGGGCCATCGCCCTCGCGATGGCCCAGGAGGTGCCGCGCTCGCGCGTGCACGCGGTCGAGCTCTCCGACGACGCCCTCGTGTGGACCCGCAAGAACGCCGAGGGCTCCCGCGTCACCGTCCACCAGGGCGACGCGCTCAGGGCGCTCCCCGAGCTCGACGGCCAGGTCGACCTGGTCATCTCCAACCCGCCGTACATCCCGCTCACCGAGTGGGAGTACGTGGCACCCGAGGCCCGCGACCACGACCCGGAGATGGCCCTCTTCTCCGGCGAGGACGGCCTCGACACCATCCGCGGCATCGAGCGCACGGCCCACCGTCTGCTGCGCCCCGGCGGCCTCGTCGTCATCGAGCACGCGGACACCCAGGGCGGGCAGGTGCCGTGGATCTTCAACGAAGAGGCCGGCTGGGCCGACGCCGCCGACCACCCGGACCTGAACAACCGGCCGCGCTTCGCGACCGCCCGCAAGGCAATGCCGTGACCGGCATGACCGCCATGACGAACCACGCGTACGAGGAGGCCGGGAACTGATGGCACGGCGATACGACTGCAACGAGGCGACCGACCGCGTGACCGGTCTGCGCGAGGCCGCGTCCGCCGTCCGCCGGGGCGAGCTGGTCGTGCTGCCCACCGACACCGTGTACGGGATCGGGGCGGACGCCTTCAGCAGCGAGGCCGTGGCGGATCTGCTCGCCGCCAAGGGCCGGGGCCGCAACATGCCCACGCCCGTGCTCATCGGCTCCCCGAACACCCTCCACGGCCTGGTCACGGACTTCTCCGAGCAGGCGTGGGAGCTCGTCGACGCCTTCTGGCCCGGGGCCCTCACCCTCGTCGCCAAGCACCAGCCCTCGCTGCAGTGGGACCTGGGCGACACCCGGGGCACCGTCGCCATCCGCATGCCGCTGCACCCGGTCGCCATCGAGCTGCTCACCGAGGTCGGCCCCATGGCCGTCTCCTCGGCGAACCTCACCGGCCACCCGTCACCGGAGGACTGCGACGCGGCCCAGCAGATGCTCGGCGACGCCGTCTCCGTCTACCTGGACGGCGGACCGACGCCCGGCATCGTCCCGTCCTCCATCGTCGACGTCACGGGCAAGGTGCCGGTGCTGCTGCGCGAGGGCGCGCTCTCGCCGGAGGAGCTCCGGAAGGTCGTACCCGACCTCGAGGTGGCGAATTGACCGCCCCTGAGGGGCGTGGCATAGCGGGGTTCGACGACAGCAACACCTTCCGCATCCTCCACGTCAGCACCGGCAACGTCTGCCGCTCGCCGATCACCGAGCGGCTGACCCGCCATGCCCTGAGCGACCGCCTCGGCGATCCTCTCGGCGGCGGCCTGATCGTGGAGAGCGCGGGCACCTGGGGCCACGAGGGCGCCCCGATGGAGGCCAACGCGGAACTGGTCCTCGCCGACTTCGGCGCGGACTACAGCGGCTTCGTGGGGCGCGAGCTCCTCGACGAGCACGTCATCCGCGCGGACCTGGTCCTGACGGCGACCCGCGACCACCGCGCCCAGGTCATCTCGATGGGCCACTCGGCGGGCCTGCGCACCTTCACCCTGAAGGAGTTCACCCGCCTGGTCCGCGCGATCGACCCGGCGACGCTCCCGGACGCGCACGACGAGGGCATGGTGGAACGCGCGCGTGCCCTGGTCCGCGCGGCAGCGGCTCTACGCGGGTGGCTCCTGGCCCCTTCGGTGGACGCCGACGAGGTCAACGACCCGTACGGCGCCCCGATCACCTTCTTCCGCTCGATCGGCGACGAGATCAACCAGGCGCTCGAGCCCGTGGTGACGGCGCTGACGGGTGTCTCGGCGCGCGACTGACGCGTGCGCGTGCCGGGTGGGCCGTCCGGCGGACGGAGTCCGGCTCGCCGGGCGGGCGGGGGCCGGGCTGCCTACATTGGTGCTGACATCCCTCCACGCCCGGAGTCAGCCATGCCGGTCACCGCTCCCCCCGATGAGGCTCTCGACGTCCTGCGACGGCAGGATCCGCAGATCGCCGACGTGCTGTTCGGCGAGGTGCGGCGGCAGGCCGACAGCCTGCAGCTGATCGCCGCCGAGAACTTCACCTCGCCCGCCGTCCTCGCCGCCCTGGGCTCCCCGCTCGCCAACAAGTACGCCGAGGGCTATCCCGGCGCACGTCATCACGGTGGCTGTGAGTACGCCGACGCCGTCGAGCGGATCGCCGTGGAGCGGGCCACCGCGCTCTTCGGGGCCGACCACGCGAACGTCCAGGCGCACTCGGGCTCCTCGGCCGTCCTGGCGGCGTACGCGGCCCTTCTGAGGCCCGGTGACACGGTGCTCGCCATGGGCCTGGAGCACGGCGGGCACCTCACCCACGGTTCGCCCGCCAACTTCTCCGGGCGCTGGTTCGACTTCGTCCCGTACGGCGTCGACGCCGAGACCGGGCTCGTCGACTACGAGCAGGTCGCCGCGCTCGCCCGCCACCACCGGCCCAAGGCGATCGTCTGCGGTTCCATCTCGTACCCCCGGCACCTGGATTACGCGCTCTTCCGCGAGATCGCCGACGAGGTCGGCGCCTATCTCATCGCCGACGCCGCCCACCCCATCGGCCTGGTCGCCGGGGGAGCGGCCCCCAGCCCCGTCCCGTACGCCGACGTGGTCTGCGCGACCACCCACAAGGTGCTGCGCGGGCCGCGCGGCGGGATGATCCTCTGCGGGGAGGAGCTCGCCGGCCGCGTCGACCGGGCCGTCTTCCCGTTCACCCAGGGCGGCGCCCAGATGCACACGATCGCGGCGAAGGCGGTGGCCTTCGGCGAGGCGTCCACCCCGGCGTTCACCGCGTACGCCCATCAGGTGGTCGACAACGCCCGGGTCCTCGCGGCCGCGCTCGCCGCCGAGGGCTTCGCGCTGACCACCGGCGGCACCGACACCCACCTCATCACCGCCGACCCCGCGCCCCTCGGCATCGACGGCCGCACCGCCCGCGCCCGGCTCGCCGCCGCGGGTATGGTCCTCGACACATGCGCCCTTCCGTACGGGGAGGGGCGCGGCATCCGGCTCGGTACGGCCGCCGTCACCACCCAGGGGATGGGCGCCCCGGAGATGGCGCGGATCGCCGCATTGTTCACCGCCGCGCTGCGTGACGATGCCGGGGAAACGGCCCGGGTACGGGCGGAGGTACGGGCGCTGACCGGGCGATTTCCCCCGTATGGACGCTGAGAAAAGGTCACGGAAAGTCGCTGTGCAACCGTTCCGGGGGTTCGGGTGTCTCCAAGCACATGGACGGCACGGCTAGGGTGTGGGGCTGAGATGGCCAGCGAAACCTGTGGGGCAGCCCGTGCGTGATTACCTGCTGACGCTCTGTGTCACGGCCGCGGTGACCTATCTGCTCACCGGCCCGGTGCGGAAGTTCGCCATCGCGACCGGGGCGATGCCGGAGATCCGCGCCCGCGACGTACACCGAGAACCGACTCCGCGGCTCGGTGGCATCGCCATGTTCTTCGGGCTGTGCGCGGGACTCCTCGTCGCCGACCACCTGCAGAACCTGAACAGCGTCTTCGAGCTCTCCAACGAGCCCCGCGCGCTGCTCTCCGGTGCCGCCCTGATCTGGCTGATCGGCGTCCTGGACGACAAGTTCGAGCTGGACGCCCTGATCAAGCTGGGCGCGCAGATGATCTCGGCGGGCGTCATGGTCGCGCAGGGTCTGACGATCCTGTGGCTGCCGATCCCGGGTATCGGCGTCGTCTCGCTGACACCGGGCCAGGGCACGCTCCTGACCGTCGCCCTCGTCGTCCTCACCATCAACGCCGTCAACTTCGTCGACGGTCTCGACGGTCTCGCCGCCGGCATGGTCTGCATCGCCGCCGCCGCCTTCTTCCTGTACGCGTACCGCCTCTGGTACGGCTACACGATCGAGGCCGCCGCCCCCGCGACGCTCTTCACCGTCATCCTCATGGGCATGTGCCTGGGCTTCCTGCCGCACAACATGCACCCGGCGCGGATCTTCATGGGCGACTCCGGCTCGATGCTGATCGGTCTGATCCTGGCGGCCTCGGCCATCTCGATCACCGGCCAGGTCGACCCGGACGCGCTGAAGATCTTCGAGGGCTCCACCCGTCAGGCCACGCACGCCGCACTGCCGGTCTTCATCCCGCTCGTGCTGCCGCTGACGATCATCGCGATCCCCATGGCGGACCTGGTCCTCGCGATCGTGCGCCGTACGTGGAAGGGCCAGTCGCCGTTCGCGGCCGACCGCGGTCACCTGCACCACCGGCTCCTGGAGATCGGGCACTCGCACAGCCGCGCGGTCCTGATCATGTACTTCTGGTCGGCGCTCATCGCCTTCGGGACGCTGGCGTACTCGGTCCACTCGGCGTCGATGTGGATCGTCCTCTGCGTCGTCGCGCTCAGCGCGATCGGCCTGGTGCTGCTCCTGCTGCCGCGCTTCACACCGCGCGCCCCCCGCTGGGCGGAGTCCGTAGTACCGCCCCGCTACCGCCGCCGCAAGCCCGCCCCCGTCGTGGCGGCCGCTCCTGAGCCGGCCGTGGTCGAGGAGGAGCGGATTCCGGTGCCCGCGGGCATCAACGGCGCCACCGCCATCGGCAACCGCGGGCGCTTCACCGACAGGCGGAAGGCCGGAACGCCAAGTTGACGAAAGCCGCACACGCGGCCATTAGCACACAAGGCGCCTTCTCGTCGTGCACACACGCGCGGGGTAGCTCTCAGGTGTGACAGTTGGCACACCTTATGGGTAAAGACCTATTCAAATAGTTTGTGATACCGTTCACGAGACCCGGCGACAGTGCCGAAAGACCGTAGTGCGACGGTCTGTTGGCCCCGAGACCCACCTCGGACCGGGCTTACGCTCGTCCTTGACGACACCATCGCCCCCTCCAGCAAGCGGAGACACCGCCATGCCGTCCAACGACGCACGCATCCTCCTGCACACCGTCATCCCCACCGCTGCCGTCGGCGCGATCGCCACGGTCATCAGCGGCGTGGTCGCCGGTGGCAAGGGCGCGCTCGGCGCCGTCGTCGGCACCCTGGTCGTGCTCCTCTTCATGGGAATCGGGCAACTCGTCCTGCAGCGGACGGCGAAGTCGCTCCCGCATCTGTTCCAGGCCATGGGGCTCATGCTCTACACGGCCCAACTGCTGGTGCTCTTCATCTTTTTGGCTTTGCTCAAGAACACCACGGTGTTCAACTTCAAGGCCTTCGCTTTCACGCTGCTCGCGACGACCGTGGTGTGGGTCGCCGCACAGGCCCGCGCCTACATGAAGGCCAAGATCACGTACATCGACCCCGGAAACACGGGGTCGAAGTCGTGAAGGGTAGGGCCGGGATAAAGCCGCCTTCGGCTTCCTGCTATCGTCCGGTGCCAACTGCGGCACTGCGGGCGCAGGCATCCGAGACGCCTGTCCCAGCGCGAGGCTCGATGCCGAACCGCCGCCCCCTTATCCGTAAGACCAGTCCAGTGCCGACCCGCGGCTGCGTGCCGCGCCGACACAACGAGGTTGCCGTACCTATGCGCCACGCTGAAGGAGCCCGCGGTGAGTGCTGACCAGACGCTTGCCTTCGACCCGGATTGCCACATCTTCAGTGGATGTGGCTTCCCGGCGCCGGGCCTGCACACGTTCATGTACGAGCCCATCGCCACGGTGGCCGGCATCGAGCTCACCAAGCCGATGCTGCTCGCCCTCCTCGGCTCCATCGTGGTCGTCGGGTTCTTCTGGGCCGCCTTCGCCAAGCCCAAGCTGATCCCCGGCAAGATGCAGATGGTCGGCGAGGCCGGTTACGACTTCGTGCGCCGCGGCATCGTCTACGAGATCATCGGCAAGAAGGACGGCGAGAAGTACGTCCCCTTCATGGTGTCGTTGTTCTTCTTCGTCTGGATCATGAACCTCTGGTCGATCATTCCGCTCGCCCAGTTCCCGGTCACCTCGCTGATCGCCTTCCCGGCGGCCCTCGCGCTGATCGTCTACGTCATGTGGATCTCGCTGACGTTCAAGAGGCACGGCTTCGTCGGCGGCTGGAAGAACATCGTCGGCTACGACAAGTCGCTCGGCGCGATCCTTCCGATGGTCGTCGTGCTCGAGTTCTTCTCGAACCTGCTGATCCGGCCCTTCACGCACGCAGTGCGACTGTTCGCGAACATGTTCGCCGGTCACCTGCTCATCGTGATGTTCTCGCTGGCCACCTGGTACCTCATGAACGGCCTCGGCTTCGTCTACGCCGGCGCCTCGTTCGTGATGGTCCTCGTGATGACCGCCTTCGAGCTCTTCATCCAGGCCGTCCAGGCGTACGTCTTCGTCCTCCTGGCCTGCAGCTACATCCAGGGCGCGCTCTCCGAGCACCACTGAGCCGATCCGTCCCGGATCGTAGCTTCACCCCCAATCCAACAGTCGTCCGGTGGCCAACCCCCACCGGGTCATTGAAAGAGAAGGAAGTAACGGCATGTCCGCTGCTCTCGACATGGTCAACCTCGCCGCCGGCGCCAAGGAGAACGTGGTCGGCAACGTCGCGTCGATCGGCTACGGCCTGGCCGCGATCGGCCCCGGCGTCGGCGTCGGCATCATCTTCGGTAACGGTACGCAGGCTCTCGCCCGCCAGCCCGAGGCCGCCGGTCTGATCCGCACCAACCAGATCATGGGCTTCGCGTTCTGTGAGGCGCTCGCCCTCATCGGCATCGTCATGGGCTTCGTCTACCAGTAAAGCCGGACCGACTGCCCGATTCTTTTACGGAAGGCACTGATGTGAACGCGCTTCTTCTTGCGCAGGCGGAGGAGCCCCAGCCTCCTCTGATCCCGCATCTTGACGAGCTCGTCATCGGCCTGATCGCCTTCGTCATCGTCTTCGGCTTCCTCGCCAAGAAGCTCCTCCCGAACATCAACAAGGTTCTGGAGCAGCGCCGCGAGGCCATCGAGGGTGGCATCGAGAAGGCCGAGTCGGCCCAGATCGAGGCTCAGAGTGTGCTGGAGCAGTACAAGGCCCAGCTCGCCGAGGCCCGCCACGAGGCCGCGCGTCTCCGCCAGGAGGCGACGGAGCAGGGCACCGCGATCATCCAGGAGATGAAGGCGGAAGGCCAGCGCCAGCGCGAGGAGATCATCGCGGCCGGCCACACGCAGATCGCGGCCGACCGCAAGGCCGCGTCCGCGTCGCTGCGTCAGGACGTGGGCAAGCTCGCCACCGACCTGGCCGGCAAGCTGGTCGGCGAGTCCCTGGAGGACACCGCCCGCCAGAGCCGGACGATCGACCGCTTCCTCGATGAGCTCGAGGAGAAGGCAGAGGCCGTCCGATGAACGGAGCGAGCCGCGAGGCACTGTCCGCCGCCCGCGAGTCCCTCGACGCGCTGACCGACAACACCCCGGTCGACGCGACGAAGCTCTCGGACGAGCTGACCGCAGTCACCGCGCTCCTCGACCGCGAGGTGTCGCTGCGCCGGGTCCTGACCGATCCCGCTCAGTCGGGTGAGGCCAAGGCCGAGCTCGCGCAGCGACTCCTGAGCGGTCAGGTGGGCGGCGAGACCGTCGACCTGGTGTCGGGCATGGTGCGTTCCCGCTGGTCGCGTTCGCGTGACCTGGTCGACGCGGCCGAGGAACTGGCGAACATCGCCGACCTCACCGCGGCGCAGAAGGCGGGCGCCCTCGACGATGTCGAGGACGAGCTGTTCCGTTTCGGCCGGATCGTGTCCTCCAGCCCCGAGCTCCGCTCGGCGCTGACGGACAAGGCCGCCACGGCCACCGCCAAGGGCGCGCTGCTCCGCAGCCTGCTCGGCGGCAAGGCCCACGCCGCCACCGAGCGCCTGGTCGTCCGCCTGGTGACCCAGCCCCGGGGACGTAGCCTGGAAGCGGGACTCGAGTCCCTCTCCAAGCTCGCCGCGGCGCGCCGGAACCGGATGGTCGCCGTCGTCACCACGGCGGTGCCGCTGTCGGACCAGCAGAAGCAGCGCCTCGGAGCCGTACTCGCCAAGCTGTACGGCCGTGAGATGCACCTGAACCTGGACGTGGACCCCTCGGTCCTCGGCGGGATCACGGTGCAGGTCGGCGACGAGGTCATCAACGGATCGATCGCGGAGCGCCTCGACGAGGCGACCCGTCGACTGGCCGGCTGACGACCGTCACCAGCAGCACAAGGCATCACAGCTACACAGATTCACCAGCGGCCCGGTTGGGCCGTGCAGAGATTGCAGAAGATTCCTGGGGGTCGGCCCCCAGACCCCTTAAGAAACTTCGGGCCCAACAAGGAGAGCAGGGAACCCAGATGGCGGAGCTCACGATCCGGCCGGAGGAGATCCGGGACGCACTGGAGAACTTTGTCCAGTCGTACCAGCCGGACGCGGCCTCGCGCGAGGAGGTCGGCACGGTCAGCCTGGCCGGTGACGGTATCGCGAAGGTCGAGGGTCTTCCCTCGGCCATGGCGAACGAGCTGCTGAAGTTCGAGGACGGGACCCTCGGTCTCGCGCTGAACCTCGAAGAGCGCGAGATCGGTGCGATCGTCCTCGGCGAGTTCAGCGGCATCGAGGAGGGTCAGTCGGTGCAGCGCACCGGCGAGGTCCTCTCCGTCGGTGTCGGTGAGGGTTACCTGGGTCGCGTCGTCGACCCGCTCGGCAACCCGATCGACGGTCTCGGCGAGATCGCGACCGAGGGCCGCCGCGCCCTCGAGCTGCAGGCCCCGGGCGTTATGGCCCGTAAGTCGGTGCACGAGCCGATGGAGACCGGCTACAAGGCCGTCGACGCCATGACGCCGGTCGGCCGCGGCCAGCGTCAGCTGATCATCGGCGACCGTCAGACCGGCAAGACCGCGCTGTGTGTCGACACGATCATCAACCAGCGTGACAACTGGCGCTCGGGCGACGTGAACAAGCAGGTTCGCTGCATCTACGTCGCCGTCGGCCAGAAGGGCTCGACCATCGCGTCCGTTCGCGGCGCCCTGGAAGAGGCCGGTGCGCTCGAGTACACGACGATCGTCGCCGCCCCGGCGTCCGACCCGGCCGGCTTCAAGTACCTGGCGCCGTACACCGGTTCCGCCATCGGTCAGCACTGGATGTACCAGGGCAAGCACGTCCTGATCGTCTTCGACGACCTGTCGAAGCAGGCCGACGCCTACCGCGCCGTGTCGCTGCTGCTGCGCCGCCCGCCGGGCCGTGAGGCCTACCCGGGTGACGTCTTCTACCTGCACTCGCGTCTCCTCGAGCGCTGCGCGAAGCTCTCGGACGAGCTGGGTGCCGGTTCGATGACCGGTCTTCCGATCGTCGAGACCAAGGCGAACGACGTGTCGGCGTTCATCCCGACCAACGTCATCTCCATCACCGACGGCCAGTGCTTCCTGGAGTCCGACCTGTTCAACGCCGGCCAGCGTCCGGCCCTGAACGTCGGTATCTCGGTCTCGCGTGTCGGTGGCTCCGCCCAGCACAAGGCGATGAAGCAGATCTCCGGTCGCCTCCGTGTGGACCTGGCCCAGTTCCGTGAGCTGGAGGCGTTCGCCGCCTTCGGTTCCGACCTGGACGCCGCCTCCAAGGCGCAGCTGGAGCGTGGACAGCGCATGGTCGAGCTGCTCAAGCAGGCTCAGTACCAGCCGATGCCCACCGAGAACCAGGTCGTCTCCGTCTGGGCCGGTACCACCGGCAAGATGGACGACGTTCCGGTCGCCGACATCCGCCGCTTCGAGGCCGAGCTCCTGGCGTACCTGCGCCAGAGCCACTCCGGTCTCATGACCTCCATCCGTGAGGGCGGCAAGATGTCCGACGACACCCTGCAGGCCGTGGGCGACGCCATCGCGGAGTTCAAGAAGCAGTTCGAGACCTCTGACGGCAAGCTGCTGGGCGAGGACGCTCCTGCCGCCGTCAACGTCTCGAAGTGACGACGGAAGGGACCTGACTCATGGGAGCGCAGCTCCGGGTCTACAAGCGTCGCATCAAATCCGTCACCGCGACGAAGAAGATCACCAAGGCGATGGAGATGATCGCCGCCTCGCGTGTCGTCAAGGCGCAGCGCAAGGTGCAGGCGTCGACTCCGTACGCGACCGAGCTGACCCGCGCGGTCACGGCGGTGGCCACGGGTGCCAATGACAAGCACCCGCTGACCACCGAGGCGGAGAACCCGATCCGTGCCGCGGTCCTGCTCCTCTCGAGCGACCGCGGTCTGGCCGGCGCCTTCAACTCCAACGCCATCAAGGCGGCGGAGAAGCTGACGGCGAAGCTGGAGGGCGAGGGCCGCGAGGTCACCGTCTACGTCGTCGGCCGTCGTGGCATCGCGCACTACAACTTCCGCGAGCGGAAGCTGGCCGGTACGTGGACCGGGTTCACGGACCAGCCGTCGTACGGCGACGCCAAGACGATCGCGGCACCGCTGATCGAGGCGATCGAGAAGGACACGGCGGAGGGCGGCGTGGACGAGCTCCACATCGTCTACACCGAGTTCGTCTCGATGATGACGCAGACCGCGGTCGAGGCCCGGCTGCTGCCCCTCAGCCTCGACGAGGTGGCGAAGGAGGCCGGCGACTCGGACACGCTCCGTCCGCTGTACGACTTCGAGCCGTCGGCGGAGGACGTCCTCGACGCCCTGCTGCCTCGGTACGTCGAGAGCCGGATCTACAACGCGCTGCTCCAGTCGGCTGCTTCCAAGCACGCCGCCACGCGCCGCGCGATGAAGTCGGCTACCGACAACGCGGGAGACTTGATCAACAATCTCTCCCGACTTGCCAACGCGGCCCGCCAGGCCGAAATCACCCAGGAAATCAGCGAGATCGTCGGTGGCACCGCAGCCCTGGCCGACGCGACCGCGGGGAGTGACAAGTAATGACGACCACTGTTGAGACGGCCGCCGCCACGGGCCGCGTCGCCCGGGTCATCGGCCCGGTCGTCGACGTGGAGTTCCCCGTCGACGCGATGCCGGCGATCTACAACGCGCTGCACGTCGAGGTCATGGACCCGACCGAGGAGGGCGCGACCAAGACGCTGACCCTCGAGGTCGCCCAGCACCTCGGTGACGGCGTCGTCCGCGCCATCTCCATGCAGCCCACCGACGGTCTGGTCCGCCAGGCCCCGGTGACCGACACCGGCACGGGCATCACCGTTCCCGTCGGTGACGTCACCAAGGGCCGCGTGTTCAACACGCTGGGTCAGGTGCTGAACGATGACGAGTCCACCGTGGCCGACGCGCCGCGCTGGACGATCCACCGCAAGGCCCCGGCCTTCGACCAGCTCGAGTCCAAGACCGAGATGTTCGAGACCGGCCTGAAGGTCGTCGACCTTCTCACCCCGTACGTCAAGGGTGGAAAGATCGGTCTGTTCGGTGGTGCCGGTGTCGGCAAGACCGTTCTGATCCAGGAAATGATCGTCCGTGTGGCCAAGCTGCACGACGGTGTCTCCGTCTTCGCCGGTGTCGGCGAGCGCACCCGTGAGGGCAACGACCTCATGGTGGAGATGGAGGAGGCCGGCGTTCTGGACAAGACCGCGCTGGTCTTCGGCCAGATGGACGAGCCGCCGGGCACGCGTCTCCGCGTCGCCCTGGCCGGTCTGACCATGGCGGAGTACTTCCGCGATGTGCAGAAGCAGGACGTGCTGTTCTTCATCGACAACATCTTCCGCTTCACCCAGGCCGGTTCCGAGGTGTCGACCCTGCTCGGCCGTATGCCCTCCGCGGTGGGTTACCAGCCGAACCTGGCCGACGAGATGGGTCTCCTCCAGGAGCGCATCACCTCGACCCGTGGTCACTCGATCACCTCGATGCAGGCGATCTACGTCCCCGCGGACGACCTGACCGACCCGGCTCCGGCCACCACCTTCGCCCACCTCGACGCGACGACGGTTCTCTCCCGTCCGATCTCCGAGAAGGGCATCTACCCGGCCGTGGACCCGCTGGACTCCACGTCCCGGATCCTGGACCCGCGCTACATCGCGCAGGACCACTACGACGCCGCCACGCGCGTCAAGGGAATCCTGCAGAAGTACAAGGACCTCCAGGACATCATCGCGATCCTCGGTATCGACGAGCTGAGCGAGGAGGACAAGCTCGTTGTCCACCGCGCCCGCCGTGTCGAGCGCTTCCTGTCCCAGAACACCCACGCGGCGAAGCAGTTCACCGGTGTGGATGGTTCGGACGTTCCGCTCGACGAGTCGATCGCCGCGTTCAACGCGATCTGTGACGGTGAGTACGACCACTTCCCCGAGCAGGCGTTCTTCATGTGCGGTGGCATCGAGGACCTCAAGAACAACGCCAAGGAACTCGGCGTCTCCTGAGCCTCGTGCTGCCCGAGGGGGGTGGGATCCGTCCCGCCCCCCTCACCACGCCCACTAGAATTGACCCCAACACCCGGCACGACCGCCGGGTGGTGACCCGAGGAGCCACCCTTGGCTGCTGAGCTGCACGTCGAGCTGGTCGCCGCGGACCGGAGTGTCTGGTCCGGCGAGGCCACCCTGGTCATCGCGCGTACCACCTCCGGCGACATCGGCGTCATGCCCGGCCACCAGCCGCTGCTCGGTGTGCTGGAGTCGGGCCCGGTGACCATCCGTACCAGCGAGGGCGCGACTGTGATCGCCGCCGTCCACGGTGGATTCATCTCGTTCGCCGACGACAAGCTGTCTCTGCTCGCGGAGATCTGCGAGCTGGCGGACGAGATCGACGCCCAGCGCGCCGAGCGCGCGCTGGAGCGTGCGAAGTCGGATTCCGACGCCGCCGCCGAGCGGCGCGCCGATGTCCGGCTGCGCGCGGTAGCGGTCCGCTGACGGTCCGCGCAGAGTAGTGCCCTCAGCCGCGGCACGGCTGGAATTTTCCAGACCGTGCCGCGGCTGAGGCGATGCAGATGCAGGTTGTATTCGGTTCTGCCGGCGGTGTCGGCTACGGGACGCAGCGAGGAGGTCGGTGAAGATGTTCCTCGCTCTGCTCGTGTGCGGCCTGGTCGTCGCACTGGTGGTGATCGGGCTCTTCGTCTTCGGCTTGCGCCGGAGGCTGATCCAGCGCGCCGGCGGCACCTTCGACTGTTCGCTGCACTGGAACGTCCCCGACGAGCCGGATCCGAGCGGCAAGGGCTGGGTGTACGGCGTCGCCCGCTACAGCGGTGACGAGATCGCCTGGTTCCGTGTCTTCTCGTACGCGCCCCGCCCGCGCCGGGTGCTCGAGCGTTCGTCCATCGTGGCTCTGGAGCGCCGGATGCCGGAGGGCGAGGAGGAGCTCGCGCTGCTCTCCGACATGGTGATCCAGCCCTGTATGTACGAGGGCGTCCGTCTGGAGCTCGCGATGAGCGAGGACGCCCGGACGGGCTTCATGGCCTGGCTGGAGGCGGCGCCTCCCGGCCAGAGGGTGAACGTCGCGTAGGTGCATGAAGAAGCGGGGGTCGGCGTGCTGCGCCGGCCCCCGCTTCGTCGTTTCCCCGTGGGGTTAGTTCAGACCGGTGTTGATGGCGCCGACGAGCTCGCCGTTGCCGGTGTCACCGCTGAACTCCCAGAAGAACGCGCCGCCCAGGCCCTGGTTCTTCGCCCAGCTCATCTTGGACGTGACCGTGGCCGGGGTGTCGTAGCTCCACCAGTTGCTGCCGCACTTGGCGTACGCCGTGCCCGCGATCGTGCCGGTCGCCGGGCAGGAGGTCTTGAGGACCTTGTAGTCCTCGATGCCCTGCTCGTAGGTGCCCGGCGCGGGGCCGGTCGCCGTGCCGCCGGGGGCGTCCTGGGTGACGCCGGTCCAGCCGCGTCCGTAGAAGCCGATGCCGAGCAGCAGCTTGTTGGCGGGGACGCCCTTCGCCTTGAACTTGGCGATCGCCTCGGCGGAGTTGAAGCCCGCCTGCGGGATGCCGGCGTACGAGGTGAGCGGGGAGTGCGGGGCCGTCGGGCCCTGCGCCGCCCAGGCGCCGAAGAAGTCGTACGTCATGACGTTGAACCAGTTCATGTACTGCGCGGCGCCCGCGTAGTCGGCGGCGTCGATCTTGCCGCCGGCGGAGGCGTCGGCGGTGACGGCCGCGGTGACCAGGTAGTTGGCGCCGAACTTGGCGCGCATGGCCTGCATCATGTTCTTGAAGGAGGCGGCGCCGCTGGTGTCACAGGAGAGACCGCAGGCGTTGGGGTACTCCCAGTCCAGGTCGATGCCGTCGAAGACGTCGGCCCAGCGCGGGTCCTCGATCAGGTCGTAGCAGGACTGTGCGAAGGCGGTCGGGTTCTGGACGGCCTGGCCGAAGCCGCCGGACCAGGTCCAGCCGCCGAAGGACCAGAGGATCTTGATGTTCGGGTAGGCCTTCTTCAGCTTGCGCAGCTGGTTGAAGTTGCCGCGCAGCGGCTGGTCCCAGGTGTCGGCGACGCCGTCGACGGACTGGTCGGCGGTGTAGGCCTTGTCGTAGTCGGCGTAGGCGTCACCGATGGTGCACTTGCCGCCCTGGACGTTGCCGAACGCGTAGTTGATGTGGGTGATCTTGGACGCGGAGCCCGAGGTCACGATGTTCTTCACGTGGTAGTTGCGCCCGTAGACGCCCCAGTTGGTGAAGTAGCCCATCTTCACGGCGTTGGGGAGCGGCTGGCCGCCGCCGCCACCGGTGGTGCGGACGGGGGTCGCGCCGGACGCGGGGCCGGTCTGGTCGATGGTGTCGCGGGCGACGACGGTGTAGCTGTAGTCGGTGCCGGCGGTCAGGCCCGTGTTGGTGTAGGTGAGGCCGGTGACCGTGGCGACGGTGGTGCCGTCGCGCTTGACGTCGTAGTTCTTGATGCCCTTGTCGTCGGTGGCCGCGGTCCAGGTGAGCTTCACCGAGGTGTCGGTGATGCCGGAGGCGACGGGGGTGCCGGGGGCGGAGGGGGCGTTGTCGCCGGGCTGGCTGGTGCCGTCGCAGGCGGCGCCGTTGATCTTGCAGCCGCTGGGGGCGCCGGGGCCCGCGCCGTTGTAGCCGAAGGAGACGGAGGCGCCGGGGGCGAGGGTTCCGTTCCAGCCGACGTTCTTGGCGGTCCAGTGGGTGCCGGCGCTGGTGACGGTGGCGTCCCAGGCGGAGGTGACCGAGGTGCCGGCGGGGTAGTCCCACTCGACGGTCCAGGAGCTGATGGTGGTGGTACCGGTGTTCTTGACGGTCCAGCTGGCACCGAACCCGGTGCCCCAGTCCTGGGTCTTGGTGTACGTGGCCGTGGCCGAGGTGGCTGCTTCGGCGGGGGTGGCGAGGCCGACCATGGCGGCCAGCGGCAGGATCAGGGCGGTGAGACCGGCGGCGGCCCGGTGTCTGAACCCTGTTCTGCGCGTCGGTGCTTGAGTGCTCAACGGTGCTCCTCAAGTTGCGGACGGACATGGGTGGGGGTGGTCCGTGAAGATGCGCGCGCCCCGCGAGCGTAGAAAGGTCTGGACCAATCGTCAAGAGGTCCAGACCAACGTCGCCGATGTCCTGCTAGACCCCCAACTCCTGTGCTAGGACGGCCGCTTGGACCCGGCTCCGCAGCGCCAGCTTTCCGAGCACCTTGCTGACATGGGTCTTCACCGTCGCCTCCGCCATGTCCAGCCGTACCGCGATCTCCGCGTTCGACAGACCCTGGCCGAGGGTCGACAGCACCTGCCGCTCCCGGGGCGTCAGCGCATCGAGCACGGAGGGGTCCGTCCCCGCCGTCGCCCGCGCCGGACGGCCCGCCGCCGCGAACTCGGCGATCAGTCGCCGGGTCACCGCCGGGGCGATCAGTCCCTCGCCGCGCGCCACCGTCCGTACCGCCTCGATCAGCTCCCGCGCGTCCGCGTTCTTCAGCAGGAAGCCCGAGGCCCCCGCCCGCAGCGCCCCGAAGACATACGCGTCGAGATCGAAGGTCGTCAGGACCAGCACATCGGCAAGCCCCTCCGACACGACGATCCCGGTCGCCGTCACCCCGTCCATCCGGGGCATCTGCACATCCATCAGGACCAGATCCGGGCGCAGTTCGCGCGCGAGCTCCACCGCCCGCTCGCCGTCCGGCGCCTCCCCGACGACCTCGATGTCCGGCGCGCTGCCCAGGATGAGCACAAGACCCGCCCGTACCGCGGACTGGTCCTCGGCGACCACCACCCGCACTGTCATGCCCGCTCCTCGTCCTTCGCGTCGATGGGCAGTTCCGCCCGGACGCGCCACTGTTTCCGACCCCCGGTGTCCATCACCGGGCCCGCCTCGAACACGCCGCCGAGCAGGTCCACCCGCTCCCGCATCCCCACCAGGCCCGCCCCCGAACCGGGCGCGGTCGGGCCGGGGCGCTCCCCGGACGTACTCGTCACCTCGACCGTAAGGGCTCGGCGTCCGCGGCCGAGCACCACCCGGACCTCGCCCGGTGCCGCGTGCTTGAGCGCATTCGTCAGGGACTCCTGCACGATCCTGTACGCGGCCAGCTCGACCGGTGCCGGAAGGCCTGCCTCCGTGTCCCGGGTGTCCTCCAGGACGAGGACGAGACCGCTCGACCGGGCGTTCGTCCGCGCCTGGTCGACCAGGGCGTCCAGACCCGCGAGGGTGGGCGCGGCGGCCGGCTCCGCGTCCCCGCTGCTGTCCCGCAGGAGCCCGATGAGCCGTCGCATCTCCGACAGACCCGCCACGCTGTTCTCCCGGATGACGGTCAGTGCCTGCCGGGTCGTGGCCGGTTCGTCGATCGAGATGGCCGCCGTGGAGTGGATCGCGATCGCCGAGAGATGGTTCGCGACCATGTCGTGCAGCTCGCGCGCCATCCGGGCCCGCTCGGCCACGACGGCCTGGCTGCGGTCCATCTCGGCGAGCAGCGCCGTCTGTTCCGCCCGGAGACGGGCTCCCTCCGCCGCGTCCCGGTGGTTGCGGACGACGGCGCCGGTCATTGCGGGCATGAAGGAGATCATTCCGCTGATCACTCCGACGAGCAGGGCGATCGCGTTCTGCCACCAGACGAGGAAGCCGATGGTCACCGCGACCGTGATCAGTCCGGTCGTGTACGGGATCCGGCGGGCGGAGGCGGGCTTCCCGTACACGACGGCCGCGTAGACGACGTCCGTGAACATCAGGACCGTGACCAGGTTCCCGTTGGTGAGCTGGTCGGCGACGAGCGCGAGGGTGCCGACGTTCAGCGCCGTCAGCGGCCTCGTCCGGCGCAGCGCCTCCATCGAGGCCATCACCGCGAGCGGGATCAGCGCCGCCCACCGCTGGTCGAAGACGCGGTCGCCGGTCGTGTAGAGACCGAAGGACCACAGCAGCAGGCCGGTGGCGAACCCCGAGAGGGCGATGAACAGGTCGAGGCGGTGGGGGCGGGGGAGTGTCACGCACTCATCCAACACGCCCGTACCTGCCCTGACCTCCTCGTCCGGGCCGATCCGTCCCTCCGTCGAACGATGTAGGGGGACGTCGTCACCGGCGACGACGAATTCGGCCGGATCCCACGGGACGCTGAAGGGGAACCGAAAGGGGAACCGTCGTGATCGTCACGCTGATCGTCATCTGCGAGGTCGGGTTCTGGGTCCTGCTGGCCGCCGGCCTCGCCACCCGTTACCTCCTGAAGATGCCCCGGACGGGTATGGCGCTGCTGCTCTGCGAGCCGCTGCTGGAGGTTCTGCTGCTGGTCGTCACCGCGATCGATCTCAAGAACGGCGCCGACCCCAGCTGGAAACACGGCCTCGCCGCCCTCTACATCGGCTACACCGTCGGCCACGGCCACCGCACCGTGAAGTGGCTCGACGGCCACGCCGCCCACCGCTTCGGCGGAGCGCCCCGGCCCCCGAAGCCGCCGCAGTACGGGATGGCCCGGGCCCGCCACGAGGGTGCGGTCTGGCTCGGCTCGGCGGTCGCCGCGGCCGTCGCCTCGGGCCTGCTGCTCCTGGCGGCCTGGTACGTCGGCGACGACGGCGACACCGAGGGGCTGTACGGCTGGATCTTCGTCGCCTGGCGGGCGGCGGGCATCCACGGCCTGATCGCGCTCAGCTACGCGATCTGGCCGAAGAAGGCCCCGGTGAACGACTCAGCGGTCCCCGCCCGGGACCCAGAGCACGTCCCCGACCTCCTTGTTCGCCGTACGCGCAAGGATGAAGAGCAGGTCTGACAGGCGGTTGAGGTACGTGGCGGTCAGGGCGTTCATCGTCTCGCCGTGCACCTCCAGGGCCGCCCAGGTGGAGCGCTCCGCCCGCCGGACCACCGTGCACGCCTGGTGCAGCAGCGCTGCCCCGGGCGTGCCGCCCGGCAGGATGAAGGAGCGCAGCTTGTCGAGCTGCTCCAGGAAGAGGTCGCAGTCGGCCTCCAGCTTGTCGACGTAACTCTGCTCGACCCGCAGCGGCGGGTACTTCGGGTCCTCCACCACCGGCGTGCAGAGGTCCGCGCCCACGTCGAAGAGGTCGTTCTGGACCCGGACGAGGACCTTCACGACGTCCTCGTCGAGCTGCCCGAGGGCGATCGCCGTGCCGATGGCGGCGTTGGCCTCGTTGGCGTCGGCGTAGGCCGAGATCCGCAGATCCGTCTTGGCGGTCCGGCTCATGTCGCCGAGCGCCGTGGTGCCCTGGTCGCCGGTACGGGTGTAGATACGCGTCAGATTGACCATGGGGCCAGCCTAGTTAGGCGATGGCCTTCTGGAACGTCCGTGTGCCCACCGTCACGGCGAGCGCCGCGACCGCGAGGGCGATCAGCACCCCGTACAGCAGTGTCGGTGTCGTGTAGTGGCCGATGTACGCCTCCCGGACCGCGTCCACCAGATGGCGGAACGGCATCAGACGCGAGAGCACGTCCAGCCAGCCGGGGGCGAGGGTCATCGGCAGCATCAGGCCGGACAGCAGCATCGCCGGCATCGCGAGCGTGTTGATCGCGGGTCCGAACTCCTGCGGGGTGCGCAGCTTCAGGGCGAGGGCGTACGAGAGCGAGGCCAGCGCCACCGACAGCAGCGCCACGAATCCGAAGCCGATCAGGATGCCGGCGAGCGGCGCCCTGAGGCCCATCGGCAGGGCGGCCAGGACGAGCAGCACCGCCTGGAAGACGAAGAGCGCGGCGTCCCGCAGGACCCGGCCGAGCAGCAGGGCGAGCCGGCTCACCGGGGTGACGCGCATCCGGTCGAACACGCCCCAGTTCTTCTCCATGATGATGGAGAAACCGGCGAACGAGGCGCCGAAGAGGCCGAGTTGGAGCAGCAGGCCGGGGACGAGGATCTGCCAGGAGTCGCCCTCGCGGCCGAGCGGGAGCCCGGTGAGCAACGGCCCGAAGAGGAGCAGGTAGAGCAGCGGCATCAGGGCGCCGAAGAAGATCTGGAACGGGGAGCGCAGGGTCTGGCGGGCGTAGCGCCCGAAGAGGAGCGCGGTGTCGTGGAGGAGCATCGGATGTCCTAGCGGGCTATGGGGTCGGGTCCTAGACGGCTACGGGAGTGGTGTCGACGGGGGCCGGGCCGCGCCCGGTGACGGCGAGGAACGCGTCCTGGAGGGTGGCCGCGCCGTGGGCGGCCTTGAGGGCGGCGGGGGTGTCCTCGGCGACGACCGTGCCCCGGTCGACGACGACCAGCCGGTCGGCGAGGGTGTCGGCCTCGTCCAGGTAGTGGGTGGTGAGGACGACGGTGGTGCCGTGCTCGTCGCGCAGTCGCCGCACCAGGGCCCACAGGTCGGCGCGGCTGCCGGGGTCGAGGCCGGTCGTCGGCTCGTCGAGGAAGAGGATCTCCGGCCGGTGGGTGAGCCCCATGGCGAGGTCGAGCCGGCGGCGCTGGCCGCCGGAGAGCGCCGGTGTCCTGCGGTCGAGGAGCTCGGTGAGCCCCAGGTCGGCCGCAAGTTCCTCGGCCCGGGCCGTCGCGCGGGCCCGGCTCATGCCGTAGAGCCGGCCCTGGGTGACGAGCTCGGAGCGGACGGTCTCCTGGGGGTCGAGGCCGCCGGACTGGGCGACGTACCCGATGCGGCGGCGGACGGCGGCGGGGTCCCGTACGAGGTCGTGGCCGGCGACGGTGGCGGCGCCGCCGGTGGGCGCGAGGAGTGTGGTGAGCATCCGGAGGGTGGTGGTCTTGCCGGCGCCGTTGGGTCCGAGCAGTCCGAGGATCTCGCCGGGCCGGACGGTGAGGTCGATTCCGCGGACGGCCTCCACGGGGCCGTTCCTGGTGGTGAAGGTCCGGGCGAGCCCGGCCGTACTGATGATGGGCATGGCGACTACAAAAACAGAGTCACTGAAATTTTGCAACGTCTCCAAAAATTCAGAGGAGGCAAAGTTGGGGAGGCGGTAAGATTTCAGGGAGCCTAGGATGAGAGGCATGGCCGAGGGACTCAGGGAACGCAAGAAGCGCGAGACGAAGCAGCGGATCTCGGACATCGCGACCGGGCTCTTCCTGGAACACGGCTTCGTCCACGTGACCGTCGCGGACGTCGCCGAGGCGGCGGACGTCTCCGTCAACACCGTCTACAACTACTTCCCGGCCAAGGAGGACCTCTTCCTCGACCGGATGGACGGCGTCACCCAGCGCCTCGCCCGGGCGATCCGCGGCCGCGACCGGGGAGAGTCCGCCGCGCGGGCCGTCCTGCGCGAACTCCGCCAGGACATCGGGGCCGTGTCACCCGCGTACGGCCTCATGGACGGCTTCGACGCGTTCATGAACGTCATCGAGCACGCCCCCACCCTCAAGGCCCGGCTCTTCCACGTCCAGCAGCAGGTCCACGACGCCGTCGTCGCCACCCTCCGCGAGGAGACCGGCGCGCCCGCCGAGGACCCGCTGCCGCTGCTCGTCGGCGGCCAGCTCACCTGGATCGAGAACACCGTCGTCGGCTACATCACCCGCGAGATGACCACCGGAGGCAGGGCGACCACCGTCTCCCGCGAGGCGCTCGTGCTCCTCGACGAGATCGAGGAGCTGCTCAGCGAGAAGGTGCTGGACTACGCGGTACGGGAGGACTGACGCCGGCTCGGTACGCCGGGTCCGACCGTCACGCCGTACGCGAAGGCTGTCGGGCCACCGCCGCCAGGGCGTGGGCGGCGCGGACCGCGTCCGCCTCCGTCGTGAAGCGGCCGAACGAGATCCGGACGCTGCCCCGGATCCGCTCCGGTGACAGCCCGATCGCCCGCAGCACGTGCGAGGGCTCCTGGGCCGAGCTGTTGCAGGCCGAGCCCGTCGACACCGCCAGATCGGCGACCTCCAGGAGCAGCTGCTGCGCGTCCACGTCCGGGAACGACAGATTGACGGCGTGCGGCAGGAAACCCGGCCCCGTACCGCTGTTGAGCGCGTACGGGACGAGCTCCGCGAGCTCGGACAGGAACAGTGCCCGCAGCCCCGCGAGCCGTACCGCCTCCTCCTCCCGGCCCGCCGCGAGGACCCCGACGGCCGCGCCGAGGCCGATGACCGCCGCGGTGTTGAGGGTGCCCGCGCGCAGCCCGCGCTCCTGACCGCCGCCGTGCAGCAACGGCACCAGCGGCGCCCGGTCCGAGAGCCGGTTGGAGACGTACAGGACGCCGACGCCCTTGGGGCCGTAGATCTTGTGCCCGGAGAAGGTCAGCAGGTCGACGCCGAGCGTCCGTACGTCCACCGGCAGCGAGCCCACGCCCTGGGTCGCGTCGCAGTGCAGCGGGACCCCCGCCGCCCGGGTCAGCGCACCGATCTCGGCGACCGGCTGGACCGTGGCGACCTCGTTGTTCGCGAGCATCACCGAGACGAGCGCGGTGTCCGGCCGCAGCGCCGCCGCCACCTGCCCCGGATCGACCCGGCCCTCCTCGTCGACCGGCAGCACCGTCACCTCGTGCCCCGCCTCCCGCAGCGAACGGCACGTGTCGAGCACGGACTTGTGCTCCACCGCCGTCGTCACCACATGACGGGCCGTGCCGGACCGTACGACCCCTTTGATCGCGAGGTTGTTGCCCTCCGTCGCACCGGACGTGAAGTAGATCTCGCTGCGCCCCGCCCCGACGAGCCGGGCGACCGCCCCGCGCACCCGCTCCACCTCACGGAAGGCGCGGATGCCGGCGGCGTGCGGGCTGGACGGGTTGGCGTAACAGTGGGTGGCGGCGAACTGCATCGCCTCGACGACCGCCGGGTCCGTCGGGGTGGTCGCCTGGTGGTCGAGATAGATCGTGGACATGCCGGTTCTCTCCCTCTTCCGCTGTGACGGGTGCTCGGATGCTCGCGTGCTCGGACGTTCGGCTGTTCGGATGCTCGGCTGTGAAGGGTGGTCAGAAGTCGTACGCCGTGTAGGTCAGGGCCAGCGGATCGGCGCAGGCCGCGTCGGCGAAGACCAGCACGATCTCCTCCTCGGGCGTGCCGTGCGTCCGGAGGTAGATCTCGGCGCCCTTGGTCACCTTGTCCCGGTCGGCGAGCGAGTTGATGTCGACGACATGGCGGTGCGCGCAGTCGGGGAAGGCCCGCCGCAGCCGGGCGAAGTAGCGGGCGAAGTACTCGGCGACGATCAGCGGGCAGCGCGGTACGACGTGGTCGTCCTTGACGACTCCGGCGAGCACCTTCTCGTACTGACGGGAGCGGAAGACGATCTCGTCGCCCTCGCGGGTGAACAGCGGCTGGGCCGAAGGGTCGCGCAACCACCGTTTCATCGACCGGGCGGCGCGATTGCGCAGGTTCCGCTCGCGGGTGACGGTGAAGGAGATCCCGGCCCGGGCGGCCGAGGCGGTGAGCGGGGAGAGGTCGGTCTCGGCGGGGCCGGTGGCCGGCAGCGTACAGACGTCGGTGGAACACGACATCCCGAGGTCGTTGACGATGACGTCGTAGAGCACCTTGTTGCCGCGGTGCAGCCCGCGCGCGGCCGCGCCGGTCTCCTGCGCCAGGGCGAAGGAGTTGAGCGAGAAGGCGCCGATGCCGGCGGCCGTGTCGAAGTAGCCGCCCGCCACGAGGACCGCCGAGCGGGAGGTCGTGGAGACGGTCTCCAGGAGGGGCGCGACACGGGGCGTCGGGCCCGTACGGCTCCGGGAGGTGGGCAGGGTGGTCATGAGTGCACTCCGTTCTTCCGGGAGGGGGATCGATCGGACGGTGCGGTGGAGGTGTCCGGCGGTTCGGCTGCGTCGGGCGTGCCCGGGGACAGGCCCGTGCCGACCGCCGCGCCCACCACGCAGAGCACGGCCGCCCACTGGACCCATGTCAGGGCTTCGCCGAGCAGGGCGAGGCCCACCAGGGCGGCGATGACCGGCTCCACCGTCGAGAGGACGGCGAAGACCCGCGGCGGCATCCGCCGCAGCGCGGCGAACTCCAACGAGAACGGCACCACGGTCGTGAGGACGGCCACTGCGAGCGCGGCCCCGAGCACCCCCGGTTCGAGCAGGACGCCGGGGGAGGGCAGACCGAGGGCCGGGGCGGCGGGCAGGGCGAGCACGGCCGCCACGGTGAGGCCGAGGGCCAGGCCCGAGCCGCCGGGTACGGCCCTGCCGACCCGGGCGCCGAGCAGGATGTAGCCGGTGAGCGCGGCCCCGGTGAGCAGGCTCGCGGCCAGGCCCACCGGGTCGTCCATGCCCTTCGTACCGCCGAGGACGAGCAGGCCGATGCCGGCGAGTGCCACCCGGATCCGGTCGAGCGCGCGCCGCGAGGTGAGGGCGGCGAGCAGCAGCGGTCCGCTGAACTCCAGTGTCACCACGACTCCGAGGGGGAGCCGTGAGGTCGCCTCGTAGAACGAGAACTGCATCACGGTGAACACGGCTCCGTAGGGGAGCAGTAATCGCCAGTGGGTGCGGAGCAGCCGGGGCGCGGGCCGGGAGAGCAGACAGAGCAGGGCGGCGGCGATGAGCAGCCGTAACAGGGTGGCGCCGGCCGGGCCGGTCTCTTCGAAGAGCCGCTTCGCGAAGGCGGAGCCGAACTGGAGGCTGACCATGCCGGTGAGCAGGAGCAGTGGCGCGGGGGCGGTCCCCAGGGCGTACGGACGCATGACGGCGGCTCCTCCCGTGCGACGGCAGCCGGACAAGTGCGCTCGACCATATACCCCCCGAGGGTATGTGGCGACCGTGGAGGTGCCCGAACGGGGTGCTGCGGGTGTGACGTCCGTCAAAGAGGGCGTGACGCGCATTACTTCACGGTCACATGGCGCCTCCAGACCGCTAATCTCCGCCGGAGAGCCAGAAGTGAACAGGCGTTAAGGGGTGGAACATCGTGGCCAGGAAGCTCGCCGTCATCGGGGCCGGACTCATGGGGTCCGGAATCGCACAGGTCTCGGCACAGGCGGGCTGGGACGTCGTCCTGCGTGACGTCACCGACGCCGCCCTCACCCGCGGCACCGACGGCATCAAGGCGTCGTACGAAAGGTTCGTCGCCAAGGGCAAGCTCACCGCCGAGGACGCCGACGCCGCGCTCGGCCGCATCACCGCCACCACGGAGCTCGACGCCGTCGCCGACGCCGACATCGTCGTCGAGGCCGTCTTCGAGAACCTCGACGTCAAGCACGAGATCTTCCGCTCGCTCGACAAGGTCGCCAAGGACGGCGCCGTCCTCGCCTCCAACACCTCCGCGATCCCGATCACCAAGATCGCCGCGGTGACCGAGCGCCCCGAGGCCGTCGTCGGCGTCCACTTCTTCTCGCCGGTCCCGATGATGCAGCTCGTCGAGCTCGTCCGCGGCTACAAGACGAGCGACGAGACCCTCGCCACGGCCCGCGCCTTCGCCGAGTCCGTCGGCAAGACCTGCATCGTCGTCAACCGCGACGTCGCCGGCTTCGTCACCACCCGGCTGATCTCCGCGCTCGTCGTCGAGGCCGCCAAGCTCCAGGAGTCCGGCGTCGCCACCGCCGAGGACATCGACATCGCCTGCAAGCTCGGCTTCGGCCACGCCATGGGCCCGCTCGCCACCGCCGACCTCACCGGCATCGACATCCTGGTGAACGCGGCCAACAACATCTACACCGAGTCCCAGGACGAGAAGTTCGCGCCGCCGGAGCTGATGCGCCGGATGGTGGACGCGGGTGACATCGGCCGCAAGAGCGGGCAGGGCTTCTACAAGTACTGAGCCGTACCCGCCACCCCGCCTCACCCCGTGGGGTGAATTTCGGTACCGGTTCGCTGACAAGGCGCAACGCTTCTGCCGGTGCGGCAGTCAGTTGTTGCGAAGACGGAGCACTCTCGGGGAGCGCATATGCACATCAGGGGCGACCATGTCGAGCTGGTCGTCGGGGGCCGCCTCGACGTCCGGAGCGCGGCGGACGCCCGTACGGTCCTGCACTCGGCCGTCGACGACGGAGTCGGCGACCTGGTGCTCGACCTGACCGGACTCGACTCCTGGGACGCGACCGGACTCGGCGTCATCATGGGCGCCCACCGACGCGCGGGCCGCTGCGGCCGCCGCCTCGTCCTGCGCGGTGTGCCGCCGCAGATGCAGCGGCTGCTCGTCGCCACCAAGCTGCACCGCATCCTCGCCATCGAGGGCGGCCTCGCGCTGGAGTCCCTGCCCCGGGTGTGACGGCCGGGGGCCGGCGGGCGTGTGAAGCAGCTGTGTGAAGCACGTGTGTGAACCAGGCGTCACACTCAATCCTCACAAGACCGTGACGTCTTGGTCTCGTGGGCACCCCACCTGTTCCCGACCGCCTGAGCACGGTCTAGGGTTCGGTCGCCTGCACATTGACGGACCCACCCGGCGGGCACCGGACACCGCTTCTTGGGGGCTTGGACCATGGACCCGATCAACCGGGGGCCGGAGGAGTACGGACACGACGGCGAGGGCGACGACGCCCGCCAGGGACGCGGCACGCCCGCGCCCGCACCCGCGCGTGCCCGCGTCGTCCGGCTCGTCTCCGGCGACCTGCTCGTCACCGTCAACCCGGTCGACGGCAGCGAGATCGAACCCTGCCCGCCGGGACAGCAGCCGGCGGCCCCCCGCCCCCGTACCGACGAGGAGCGGGCCGAGGCCGCCCGCGCCGCCACCCCGGCCGTCCCGCCGGGACCCGCCGCGCCCACGCTGCCCCTCCTCGAACGCGGGGAGGAGCGCGAGCGCCTCGCCGGCATCCTCGGCCGCGGCCGCTCCGCCCGGCTCTCCGGCCCCGCCGGATCCGGCCGCACCGCCCTCCTCGAGGCGGTCGCCGCCGACTGCGCCGGCCTCGCGCCCGACGGAGTCGTCCGGCTCTCCGGCCACCACCGCACCCCGGCCGAGCTCCTCCACGAGCTGTTCGCCGCCGTCCGGTACGCCCCCGACCACCGGCCCGGCCGCGCCGTGCTCCTCGACCGGCTCCGCGAGATCGGCGCCGTCGTGGTCGTCGACGACCTGGAGTTCGGCGGCGCCGCCCTCGACGAGTTCCTCGCCGCCGCCCCCGAATGCGCCTTCCTGCTCGCCGCGGGACCCGACACCCCCGCCCCCTCGGTCGACGCCCACGTCGAGGACCTCCACCTCGCCGGCCTCGGCCGCGGCGCCGCACTGAAGCTCCTGGAGAGCGCCGTCGGCCGCACCCTCACCGACGACGAGGCCAACTGGGCCGGCGACCTCTGGTTCGAGTCCGAGGGCCTGCCGCTGCGCTTCGTCCAGGCCGGGGCCCTGCTCCGCCAGCGCGACCGGCTCCGCGTCACCCCCGCCGAGTTCGACGCCTTCGGCGCCCTCGAAGAGGCCTTCGGGCCGACCGACCCCGACGCGGCCGCGGCCGCCGCCGCGGCAGCGTTCGACGGAGTCGACGACCCCGACGTCGAACTGCGCGAGATACCCCTGCCCAGCCTCGGCGAGGGCGCCGCCCCCGCCGCCCTGCTCGCCTCCCGCCTCAGCCGCTCCGCCCAGACCGCCCTGCGCTTCGCCGTCGCCCTCGGCGGCGAGGTCCCGCACCAGGCCCATCTGCCGGCCCTCGTCGGCGACACCCACGCCGACGCCGCCCTCGGCGAACTCATGGCCTGCGGTCTGCTCTCCCCGGTCGGCCCCCGCTACCGGCTCGCCGCCGGGGTCCTCACCCAGCTCCTCGCCCAGGGGTACGGGCCCGACGACGCTGCCGCCGACCGCGCCCACACCGTCGCCCAGCACTACGCCTGGTGGGCCGCCCACCCCTCCGTCACCCCCGAGCGGGCCGCCGCCGAGTCCGACGCCCTCCTCGCCGCCCTGACCGTCCTCGTCACCGGCACCGGAGGCACCCCCGACACGGACGCCGAGCACCGCGCCACCGCCGTCCTGCTCGCCCGCGCCGCCGCCCCCGCCTTCGCCGCCGGACTGCACTGGGGCGCCTGGGAGCGGGCCCTGCGCGCCGGCCAGGAGGCCGCCCGGTTCACCGGCGAGGTCGCCGAGGAGGCCTACTTCCACCACGAGCTGGGCGTCCTCGCCCTGTGCGCCGGGAACCTGGAGCGGGCCCGCGCCGAGCTCGAGGCCTCCATCGGCATGCGCGGGGTGCTCGCCGACAAGCGCGGCACCGTCGCGGGCCGTCGGGCGCTCGCCCTCGTCGCCGACCTCGCCGGGGAGCACGCCGCCGCGGCCGTGACCCGTGCCGAGGAGCCCGTCTCGCCGCCGCGCGGCACCCCGGCCCTGCGCGGCCCCGCCCGCAGACCGGGCCCCGAGCCCGTCACGGCGCCGCTGCCGGGCGGAGCCGTACGGCAGGCCCCGTCGGCCGGCGGTCCCGGACGAGGCCCGGCGCAGGCCCCGATCCCGGCGTTCCCCGACTTCGCCGACGAGGGTCCGACGCTCATCGCCCGCCCCGACGCCGTCAAGGGCACCGGCCGCCCGAGCCTCAAGGGCGGCATCATCAACGGCGCCCGCCGCAACCTCGCCGCCGTCGGCGCGGGTGCGCTCCTCGTCGCCGTCCTCGGCACCGTCGTGACCCTCGGCGCCACCTCGGGCAACGGCGAGGACCCGGCCACCAACCGCGTCACCTCCGACAGCACGGCCACCGAGGACTCCACCGACGACGGCCTCGACGGCGAGGAGCAGCCGGACGAGGGCGGGGCGGGGGAGCCCGGCGAGACCGGCGAGGCCACCCGCTCCGGCTCCCCGAGCCCGTCCGTCTCCGGGAGCGCCTCCCCGTCGGACCCGTCGAGCTCGGGCACCCCCGGCACCCCGGGAACCTCCGGCACCCCGTCGCCCTCGGGCAGCCCGACGACCACGACGCCGCCCGCGACGACGAAGCCGCCGACGAACCCGACCACGCGGCCGCCGCGGCCCACGACGACGCCCCCGAAGCCGCCGACCACGACGATCAAGCCGCCGACGACGACCCCTCCGCCGGTGACGACGACCCCGCCGCAGCCGACCACGGACCCGCCGACCACCGCTCCGACGACGGAGGAGAACAGCCCCAGCAACTCCGCCTCCTCGACGCTCGGCGGCTCGCCGGCCCCCGACGGCTCCACCGGCTCGCAGACGCCCGCCTGACGGACGTACGGAGACGGGGACGGCCCCGGGCGCGTTCACCGCACCCGGGGCCGTCCCCGTACCGCTGCCTGCGCCGCTGTCAGAACAGCCGCAGCTTGTCGTCCTCGATGCCGCGCAGCGCGTTGTAGTCCAGGACCACGCAGCCGATCCCGCGGTCCGTCGCGAGCACCCGCGCCTGCGGCTTGATCTCCTGCGCCGCGAAGACGCCCCGCACCGGCGCGAGGTGCGGGTCGCGGTTGAGCAGCTCCAGGTAGCGGGTCAGCTGCTCGACGCCGTCGATCTCGCCGCGCCGCTTGATCTCCACCGCGACCGTCGCGCCGTCCGAGTCCCGGCACAGGATGTCCACCGGGCCGATCGCGGTCGGGTACTCGCGGCGGATCAGGGTGTAGCCCTCGCCGAGGGTCTCGATGCGGTCGGCGAGCAGTTCCTGGAGGTGCGCCTCGACGCCGTCCTTGATGAGACCCGGGTCCACACCCAGCTCGTGCGAGGAGTCGTGGAGGATCTCCTCCATCGTGATGATCAGTTTCTCGCCCGCTTTGTTGATCACGGTCCAGATGCCGGCCTCACCGTCGGCACCCTCCTTCAGGGTGCACGGCGGGGACATCCAGTTGAGCGGTTTGTACGCCCGGTCGTCCGCGTGGATGGAGACGCTGCCGTCTGCCTTGATCAGGATCAGACGGGGCGCGGAGGGCAGGTGGGCCGTGAGCCGGCCCGCGTAGTCCACGGAGCAACGGGCAATGACGAGACGCATGGTCGCCAACGCTACAAGACGGGCGCTCTTCCGCGCGATTCGGGCATCACCCGGGCACCCCCTGGGCATGATCCTGAGCCGAACACCCGTCGGTTATCAGCCGGTTGTGTTCCCCATCTCCTGGTGCGGTCAGGATTGCGCGCTTACCGTGGAAGCTGGAGGTCGTCGTCCGTGCACGCTGCGTGTCGGCCGACCGGCCTTCGTCCCTGCCCGCAAGACCCCGCGCGCGGGGTCGCGAGAGGAGAACCCATGTCGCTCGACGTCTCACCGGCACTGTTGGAACAGGCCGAGCGAGGCGAGGTCGACGAAGCCGACTTCGTCGACTGCGTCCGGACCTCCCTGCCCTACGCATGGGAGATGATCAGTTCTCTGGTGGCTCAGCTGAAGGTCGACGGCGGAGAGTTCGCCGACAACCAGACGCCGCCGCCGAATGAGCAGGCACGTGGTCAGCTGCTGCGCGCGCTCGCGAGCGATGCCATTCGTGGTGCGCTGCAGCGGCATTTCGGGGTGCGTCTCGCCTTCCAGAACTGCCACCGGGTGGCGGTGTTCCCGCTGGACCCGTCGGTGGACGAGCGGCTCGCCCGCTTCACGTCCGTACGGGGGCAGCTGCTGAACCAGTCGCCGGAACTGCGCGACTGCTGAGACATGGTGCTGCCGCTCCGCATCGCGGGAGACGCGATCGATGCGTGTCGACGCGCATCGCCGCGACGGAGATGCCGGAGCGGCAGCACGGTCCCCCTGTCCTTCCGCTGCCCGTGCGGTCAGACGAGCAGCGGCAGGACCTCCGCGCCGAGCCGCCGCACGTTCTCCTCGGTCGACGCGAGGTCGCCCGTGCCCTCGGCGAGCAGGGCGAAGCGGGTGATGCCCGTGCGCTCCGCCGTCGCCGCGAGCCGGTCCGCCGCGCGCCGGGGCGTGCCCACCGGGTGCAGACCGCACAGCAGCTCCGTGTACGCCACGGGGTCCCGCATCGCCCGGTGCCGGCCGTCGACCGTCACATGCGCGTCGAGGCCCTGCTTCAGCCAGCCCGGCATCGCCTTCACCAGCGCCTCGGCCGCGTCCGCCCCCCGGTCCGCGAGCTGGGCCACGCCCGCCGAGACATGGTGGGCCCCGATCCGCGCGATCTCGTCCGGGTCCCGCCCGGCCTCCCGCGCGCAGCGCGCCCAGGCCGTGACCATCTCGGCCTTCTCCTCGTCGCCGCAGTGCATCCCGAGCAGCATCGGCAGTCCGCGCTCGGCGGCGAGCCGCACACTCTTCGGCGAGGTGCAGGCCACCACGACCTCGGGGGCGGCCTCCCCGCCGATGAGCTCGTCGGGGCGGGGCACCACCGGCACTTCACGGAAGGCGAATCGTTCTCCCTCGGCGCCGACACGAGGCTCGGAGAGCCAGCGCAGCAGCAGGTCGAGCGCTTCGGGGAAGCCCTGCTCGTACGCGCCGAGGCCCGCGCCGAAGACCTCCAGGTCGACCCAGGGTCCGCCGCGGCCCACCCCCAGGGTGAATCTGCCGCCCGATGTGAGGTGCAGCAGCGCCGCCTGCTCGCCCAGGGCGACCGGGTGGACGTTCGGCAGCACACTCACCGCCGTGCCCACCCGCAGCCGCCGTGTGCGGCCCAGGATCAGCGCGGCCAGTGTCACGGCCGAGGGGCAGACCCCGTACGGCACGAAATGGTGCTCGGCCAGCCAGACCGAGTCGAGGCCCGCCTCCTCGGCGACCTCGGCGGTCCGCACCGCCCGGTGCAGGGCCTCACCCTGTCCCTGGCCCGGGAACTGGGCGGCCAGAACGAACGTACCCACGCGCATCGCCTTGTGCCTCCTTTGCGGCCGACGCGTAACTCCCCTCGCACCGGCACCAACGTCTGACACGTGCCAAAGGCAACGGCCGTTCATGAAGTTCTTGCGATTTTCGGCTAAGCCCTCATGGATGGGGCCCGGGGCACCACATGGCGGCCCGTAGGCTTGACGGAACGTTCCGTGTCCCCGGACCCCGTGAGGTGTGCCCGTGTCCCCGCGCCACAACCGCTCCCGAGGCGGCGAGAAGCCCGAGCAGCAGCAGGGCGATCACGACGACCGGTACGGCGGCGTGCAGCGCACCGAGACCTGGCAGGGCGAGGAGTGGTACGTCCGCCTCGTCGCCGGGGCGAGCGCGCCCGGCAAGCGCTACCGCTGCCCCGGCTGCGACCAGGAGATCCCCGGCGGCGCCCCGCACGTGGTCGCCTGGCCGGAGTACGGGGGAGTGGACGACCGGCGCCACTGGCACAAGGCCTGCTGGAACGCGAAGGACCGCCGCACCAGCAGGGTGCAGCGGTCCCGCAACGCGCCGAAGTACTGAGCCCGGCGTACTGAGCCCGGCGTACTGAGGCGCCGATGTTCCGAAGAGCTCCGGGCGCCTACACGTCCCGGCTGTTCAGCAGGGCGAACGCGCCGGCGAGCGCGATCCCCGCGACCCCGGTCATGATCAGCAGCGGCTCCCAGCCCGCGGGGCCCTTGTCGCCGAACGGCGGCTGCGCCGCGTACAGCGAGATCATCTGCGAGGGGATCGCGTACGTCAGGAGCCACTCCTGCACGGACTTCAGCGCCTCGGAGAACATGAACAGCGCCGCCACCAGCGGCAGCAACAGCAGACCGATCATCACCGTGATCGCACCGGCCGAGTGCCGGATCAACGTGCCGAGCGCCAGCGACAGCAGGCCCAACATGGCCAGGTAGGCGCCCGCGCCGACCGTCGCCCGCAGCCACTCGGCCGTCGTGGGCGTGTCCGCCGCGTCCACGATGGCGACCTGCGCCGCGCCCACGAGCGCGGCGACCACCGTGGTCACCGTGAAGACGAGCACGAAGAACACGACGGCCTTCGCCGTCAGTACCCGGGCCCGGCTCGGGCAGGCCGTCAGGGTCGTACGGATCATGCCGGTGCCGTACTCGGAGGCGACCGTCAGCACGCCGAGCGTGATCACACAGATCGAGGCCGGCAGCATCCCGAAGAAGCCGAAGCCGAGCGCCGACTCCTCGCCCATCGCCTCCTCGCCGGCGTTGGCGGCGATCGCCGCCACCCCCAGGCCGATGGCCAGCATCAGCAGGATCATGACCCCGAGCGTCCACAGCGTCGAACGCACCGAGCGGATCTTCGTCCACTCGGAGGCGAGGGCGTCACCGAGGTGCGCCCTGCGGACCGGGATGGGGGAGACGTAGACGTGCGGCGCCGGAGCGTGGTGCGGGGCGGGGGCGGTCATCGGGCGTCCTTGGTGGTGTCGCTCGGCTGAGGGGTGCCCGGCTGCGGAGCGGCCGGAGGGGCGTACGGAGCCGGCACGGGCTGCTGGCCGGGAGCCCCGGCGTACGGGTTGTGCCCGGGCGGCGGCGGGGCGTACCAGCCCTGCTGCGGCACGTCCTGGACCACCGGCTGCGGCGGCATCCCGTACCCGGGGTGGCCGGGCTGCTGCGGCGGCTGGAGGTGCGCGAGCCGGTCGTCGGTGGAGCGGTAGTCCACGGCGCCCTGGGTCATCCGCATGTACGCCTCTTCGAGGGAGGCCTGGTGCGGGGACAGCTCCCAGAGCCGTACGTCCGCGTCGTGCGCGAGGTCGCTGATCCTCGGCAGGGGCAGTCCCGTCACCCGCAGGGCGCCGTCCGGCTCCGAGAGGACCTGGCCGCCGGCCTCCATGAGGGCCGCCGTCAGCTTCTCCCGCTGACCCGGATCGGTCTGGGGGGTCCGCACCCGGGCGAAGTCGGCGGAGTTCGCCGAGATGAAGTCCGTGACGCTCATGTCCGCGAGCAGCTGCCCCCGGCCGATCACGATCAGATGGTCGGCGGTGAGGGCCATCTCGCTCATGAGGTGGCTGGAGACGAAGACCGTCCGCCCCTCGGAGGCCAGCTTCTTCATCAGGTTGCGGACCCAGAGGATGCCCTCCGGGTCCAGGCCGTTGACCGGCTCGTCGAAGAGCAGCACCTGCGGGTCGCCGAGGAGCGCCGCCGCGATGCCGAGCCGCTGGCCCATGCCGAGCGAGAAGCCCTTGGAGCGCCGCTTGGCCACGTCCTGCAGGCCGACGACCCCCAGGACCTCGTCGACGCGCTGCGCCGGGATGCCGGCGAGCTGCGCGAGCGACAGCAGATGGCTGCGCGCGCTCCGCCCGCCGTGCACGGCCTTGGCGTCGAGGAGCGCGCCGACCTGCCGGGGCGCGTTCGGCAGCTGCCGGAAGGGGTGGCCGCCGATCGTCACATGACCCGCGCTGGGCCGGTCGAGGCCCAGGATCATGCGCATCGTGGTCGACTTGCCGGACCCGTTGGGACCCAGGAACCCGGTGACGACACCGGGCCTCACCTGGAAGGAAAGGTTGTACACGGCCGTCTTGGCGCCGTAGCGCTTCGTCAGGCCGACTGCCTCGATCATTCTCCAGCCCCATCGACAGGTCGGTCGCACCAGTGTCGGGGCGTGGCCGGCCGTCGGCCGGAGCCCCCCGTATGAGCTAGGAGCTTATCCAGCCATTGACGGTTCCGGCGAAGTGGAGACGACCTCCGGGGGGTCTCCGGGGGAAACGTCGGGGTTCTCCCGGAGTCGACTCTCGGGGTCGGAAGCTCAGGCGTCCCGGTTCTTGATGACCAGATAGCCGCCGAGCAGTGCGGCCGCCACCCAGAGCACCATGATCCCGAGCCCGCCCCACGGGCCGTACGGAGCCTCCTCCGTGTTCATGGCGTCCGGCACGACCTGCATGATCTTCGCGCCGGCCTGGTCGGGGAAGTAGCGGGCCACCTCCTTGGCCTTCGGTACGGCCGAAAGGATCTGCGAGACCAGGAAGAAGAACGGCACCAGGATGCCGAGCGAGAGCATCGACGAGCGCAGCATCGCCGCCACGCCCATGGAGAACAGGGCGATCAGGCCCATGTAGAGCCCGGCGCCGACCACCGCCCGCAGCACGTTGTCGTCGCCGATCGAGGCCCGGTGCTCGCCGAGCAGCGCCTGCCCCAGGAAGAAGGAGACGAAGCTCGTCGCGAGACCCACCAGGAACGCGAGCCCGCCCGCCACCGCGATCTTCGAGAAGAGGAAGGTCGCGCGCTGCGGCACGGCCGCGAGCGAGGTGCGGATCATGCCCGAGGAGTACTCGGTCCCCACCACCAGGACGCCGAAGACCACCATCGCCAGCTGACCGAGGATCATCCCGGAGAAGCTGACGAACGTCGGGTCGAAGGTGGCCTGCTCGGCCTCGCTCAGGTCGGTGAAGCTGGAGTTCAGCACGGCGCTCAGCGCCGCGCTCATCGCCACCGTGACGAGGAAGGCGCTCGCCAGGGTCCAGACGGTCGACGACACCGTCCGGATCTTGGTCCACTCGGACTGCAGGACCGCGGATGCCGCTGCCATCGTTCAGGCTCCCTGGGAGGTCGTGCCCCACTGGGGGCCGGGCGCCGGGGCGCCACCGTGGATATCGGTGCCGTGCGAGTGGTACTCCACCGCACTCGCCGTCATCTGCATGAAGGCCTCTTCGAGCGAGGCGCGCTGGGAGCTCAGCTCGTGCAGCACGAGCCCGTGTTCGGCGGCGAGTTCGCCCAGCTTCTCGGTCGTCGCCCCGTCCACCTCGAGGACGCCGCTGCCCGCCTCGACCACGATGAACCCATTGGCGTGCAGCACGTCCCGGAGCTGCTCCTGCTGCGGCGAGCGCAGCCGTACATAACTCCTGGAATTCTCATGGATGAAATCCGCCATCGACGTGTCGGCCAGCAGCTTTCCCTGGCCGATCACGATCAGATGATCGGCCGTCAGCGCCATTTCACTCATCAGATGGCTGGAAACGAAGATCGTCCGGCCCTCGGCCGCCAACGCCTTCATCAGATTGCGGATCCAGTGAATTCCCTCGGGGTCCAGACCATTGACGGGCTCGTCGAACATCAGGATCTCGGGATCGCCGAGCAGTGCGGACGCGATGCCGAGCCGCTGCCCCATACCGAGGGAGAAACCTTTCGACTTCTTCCTCGCGACCGGCGTCAGACCCACCAGGTCCAGGACCTCGCTCACCCGGCGCTCCGGGATGCGGTTCGACTGCGCGAGACACAGCAGGTTGTTGTACGCCGAGCGGCCGCCGTGCATCGCCTTGGCGTCGAGCAGCGCCCCGATGTACTTCAGGGGCTCTTCGAGCTCCCGGTAGTGCTTGCCGTCGATCCGGACCCTCCCGCTCGTCGGGTTGTCCAGGTCCAGCATCATCCGCATCGTCGTGGACTTGCCCGCCCCGTTGGGCCCGAGGAAGCCGGTGACCACGCCAGGACGCACCTGGAACGAGAGGTGGTCGACCGCGATCTTCGCCCCGTAGCGCTTCGTCAGGCCCTCAAGCTCGATCATGCGTCCCAACCTAAGGGCGCGCAAAACCCCCCGCCACCGGAATGACAGGGGGTTCTGGGGAACGCTGCGTACTCGTTACCGGCGGTGCGTCAGGGCGACCGCTACCGCCGGGACGGGTGGTGTCAGCGGGACTGCTGGGCCGGAACGCCGGCCGGGCGCTCGTCGTCGATCGGGGAGCCGGCCGCCGCCACCGCGGCACCGGTCAGCGTCGCCAGCATCTCGCGGACGTTGGTCAGCTGCGCGTTGATCGAGTCGCGGCGGTTCGTCAGCGCCGCGAGCTCGCGCTCCGATTCGCTGCGGATCCGGTCGGCCTTGGCGTTCGCGTCGGCCACGATGTCCTCGGCCTGGCGCTGCGCGGTCTCCACCGTCTGACGGGCCCGGCGCTCCGCGTCCGTACGCAGCTTCTCGGCCTCCAGGCGGAGCTGCTCGGCGCGGTGCTCGATCTCCGCCAGACGCTTCTCGGCCTTGGCCTGACGCGAGGCCAGGTCGCGCTCCGACTGCTCGCGGCGCTTGGCCAGGTTGGTCTCGAAGTCCGCGGCGGCCTGGGCGGCCTTGGCGCGGGTCTCCTCGAAGAGGGCGTCCGCCTCCTCGCGCTTCGACTGCGCGTCCTTCTGCGCCTCGGCGCGCATCGTGTTGGCCTCGCCCTGGGCCTTCTCGACGATCCGGACGCCCTCGTCCTCGGCCTTCGACTTGCGCTCGGCCGCGAAGGACTCCGCGTCGTTGCGCACCTGCTGGGCGGCCGACTCGGCCAGCTCGCGGTGCTGCTCGGCGGCGCGACGGGCCTCCTCACGCAGGTCCTTCGCCTCCTCCTCGGCGAGCCGGAGGATCTTCTCGACCCGGGCGCCGAGCCCCGCGTACGACGGCTCGGCGTCGGTGACCTGCGCCTGGGCGTTCTGCGTCTCGAGGTGGAGTTCCTCGATGCGCTTCTCCAGGGAGGTGATACGGGACAGCGCACTGTCGCGGTCGGACACGAGCTTGGTAATGCGGTCGTCCACCTGACCGCGGTCGTAACCGCGCCGCACGAGCTCGAAGCCGAAGGGGGAGGATGTGTCGCTCATGGGTTTCCTGTCGAATGAGACCGGTGAGGTGTTAGAGGGAATCCTAGGGGCCGAAGCGGCGTGTCATCGAGCGTATGCCCGTTTCATCTGGAGAATGTCCAGCCTTTTGAGTGGCTAGCCGTCCTGGGGCTTGCCACTCGAACGAGTGGACCCCGCCGACGCGCCCGCCTTGACCCCATCCTTCGTGCCGGCGGACGGAGTCTCGAAAGACTCCAACGCCTCCAGTACGTCCTGGACACGGGAGATCTCGGCATTGATGTCCTTGCGGCGCCGCACGAGCACCTCCAGCTCCCGCTGGCCCTCCTCGATCGTCTTCTCGGCCTCGGCCCGCGCCTCCGCCAGGGTCCGTTCGGCCTCGGCCTTGATGCCCTCGGCCTCCGCGACGAGTGAGGCCTTCTTCTGCTCGGCCTCCTTGAGGAGCGCCTCGGCCTTGCGGACCGCGGCGATACGGACCTTGCTCGCCTCCGAACTCGCCTCGGAGACAAGCTCCTTGGCCTTCTCCTCGGCCTCGGTGCGCTGTTCCGTCGCGGCCTTCACCAGGTTGTCGACCCGCTCGCCCGCCGTCTTCATCTGCTCGGCGCTCTCGCGGCGCGCCCGCTCGTGCAGCTCCTCGATCTCGCCCTCGATCCGGCCCCGCAGCTCCTCGGCCCGCTCCCTTATGGCCGTCGCGTCGCCGCGTGCCCCGACCAGGAGTTCGTCCGCGTCCGTACGGGCCTTCTCCACCGTCGAGTTGCCCTCGACGGTGGCCTCGGCGACGATCCGCTCGGCCTCCTTGCGGGCGGCGCCGACCATCGTGTCGGCCTGCGACTCGGCCTCGGTGGTGGCGCGCAGCGCCTCCTCCTGGGCCTTGCCGATGAGCTGGTCGGCCTGCTCGGCCGCGTCCGAACGCTTCCGGGCGCCGGCCTCGCGCGCCTCGTCGAGCGTCCGGTCCGCCTCCTCGCGGGCCTCCGAACGCATCTGCTCGGCCGCGGCCTCGGCGTCCGCCTTGAGCCGCTCCGATTCGGAACGGATCCGCTCGGCGTCCTGCTGGGCGGAGCCCACCGTCGCCTCGGCCTCGGAGCGCGCGTCCGCCGTGACGGCGTCGGCGAGTTCGCCCGCCTCGCGGGTGACCCGCTCCGCCTCGGCGTTCGCCTCGCGGGTGAGCCGCTCGGCCTCGCTCGTCGCCTCGGCGAGGAGGGCGTCGGCCTGTTCGGCGGCGTCGCTCCTGCGCTTGTCGGCGGCCTTGCGGGCCTCGTCGAGGACCTGCTCGCCGTCGGCCAGGGCCGCGTTCCGCAGAGCCTGCGCGTGTGCCTCCCCGTCGACCTTGACCTGTTCGGCCTCGGTGCGGAGCCGTCGGGCGTCCTGCTCGGTGGTCTCCATGAGCTCGACCGCCTCGGCGGTGAGCCGCTCGGCCTCCGCGGCCGTCTCGCGGGTGAGCCGCTCGGCCTCGCTCGTCGCCTCGGCGAGGAGGGCGTCGGCCTGTTCGGCGGCGTCGCTCCTGCGCTTGTCCGCCGCCTGACGGGCCTCGTCCAGGACCTGCTCGCCGTCGGCGACCGCGGCCGCCCGAAGGGCCTCCGCGTGTGCCTCCCCGTCGACCTTGACCTGTTCGGCCTCGGTGCGGAGCCGTCGGGCGTCCTGCTCGGTGGTCTCCATGAGCTCGACCGCCTCGGCGGTGAGCCGCTCGGCCTCGCTCGTCGCCTCGGCGAGGAGGGCGTCGGCCTGTTCGGCGGCGTCGCTCCTGCGCTTGTCCGCCGCCTGACGGGCCTCGTCCAGGACCTGCTCCGCCTCGGCGGCGATCCGCTCCGCCTCCGTACGGGCCTCGCCGACCAGCGATTCGGCACGCTCGGCGGCCTCCGAACGGATCCGGTTCGCGTCCTCGCGTGCGTCGGCCCGGGTGCGGGACGCGTCCTGCTCGGCCGAGGCGAGGGAATCCGTCACCTCGGTCCGTACCCGCTGCGCGTAGTCGGCGGTGTCCGCCCGCAGCTTCTCCGACTCGGCGAGCGCGTCGGTGACCGTCCGCTCGGCCAGCGCCTTCGCGGCCTCGGTCTCCTCCTGGGAACGCGCCCGCGTGCGGGCGGCGTCCTCGGACGCCCGCTCCCGCTCCTCGTACGCGTCGGCGCGGACCCGGTCCGCCTCCTCCTGCGCCTCGGTACGCGTCCGCTCCGCCGCATGCTCGGCGGCGCTGCGCAGCCCGGAGATCTCCTCCTCGGCCTGCTCGCGCAGACCCGCCACCGAGTCCCGTACCTCCTGGGCGGTCTGCTCGGCCGCGGTGACCATCTCGGTCGCCCGCGTGTCCGCCTCCTCGACCAGGCGCTGCGCCTCGACCTGCGCGTCCTCGACGCGCTTGCGGGCGGCGGCGAGGAGCTCCTCGGACTGCTCGCGGGCGTGCTCGCGCTCCCGGCCGGCCTCGGAACGGGCCGACTCCAGCGTCTCCTCGGCCTCCCGGCGGCGCCGGACGGCCTCCTCCTGCGCGGCGGCCAGGGCCTCGGCGGCCTCGGCGGCGACCCGCTCGGCGGCCGCGGCGGCCTCGGCCCGTACCCGGTCGGCGGTCTCCTGGGCCTCCGACCGCAGCCGCTCGGCCTCCTCGGCGGCCTCCGTACGGAGCCGTCCCGCCGCGGTCTCCGCCTCGGTACGCGTGGTGGACGCGTCCGACGCGGCCTCGGCGCGCAGCCGCTCGGCCTCCTGCTCGGCCTGCTGCTGGAGCGTACGGATGCGCTCGGCGGACTCGGTCCGCAGCCGCTCCGTCTCCTCGGCGGCCTCGCGCCGGATCAGCTCGCCCTCGGCACGCGCGTCGGTGAGCTCCTCCCCGGCCGCCACGACCTTCGCCTCGGCGTCGGTGTGCAGCCGGGTCAGCTCCTCGGCCGCCTCCGCGCGGCGGGCCTCGGCGGCCCGCTCGGCGTCGGCGCGCAGCCCGGCGGCGGCCTCCTCGGCCGCGGCCTTCACCGACTCGGCCTGCTCCTCGGCCTCGGCGCGCAGCCGCTCGGCCTCGGCGCGGGTGCGCTCCAGGGTCTCCTCGGCCTGCGTCCGGAGCGTCTGGGCGCGCTCCATGGCCTCCGACTTGACCCGCTCGCTCTCGGCGCCGGCCTTCGTCCGCATCTCGTCGGCGTCGGTACGGGCCTTGGTGAGGAGCTCCTCGGCGCTGCTGGCAGCCTCCTCGATCTGCTGGACGGCCTCGCGGCGGGCCTCGCCGCGGATCCGCTCGCCCTCCGCGATGGCCTCGGCGCGCAGCTGCTCGGCCTCGCCGCGCAGCCGGCGCGCCTCCTCCTGCAGCTCGACCGTCTTGGCGCGGTATTCCTTGGTGTCGTCCTTCGCCGAACCGAGCAGCTCGTCGGCCTGTTCCTCCGCCTGGGAGCGCAGCCGGTCGATCTCGGCCTCGGTCTCGCGGCGGATCCGCTCGGCCTCCTCGGAGGCCTTGCGGGTGGTCTCCCGGGCGTCGTCGGACGCCTTGGTGAGGATCTCCTCGGCGTTGCGCGCGGCCTTGGCGAGTGCGGCGGCGGAGTCCTCGGCGGCGACCGTACGGGCGTTCTCGGAGGCCTCCGAGACGAGCTTCTCCGCCTCGGCGGTCGCCTCGCGCAGCTTCTCCGCGGCCTCGGCCTTCAGCGCTTCGGCGTCCTTGGTGGCCTCGCCGACGAGCCGGGCGATCTCCGTCTTCGCGGTGCGGGTGCGCTGCTCGTTGACCGACTCGGCGGTGGCGAGCTGCTTGGCGGCGGCGTCCTTGGCCTCGCTGAGGGCCTTCTCGGCCTCGGCGCGGGCGACGCGCAGCTTCTCCTCGGCCTCCTGCATGCGCTGCTCGGCGGCGCGGGAGAGCTCGGTGGCCTGCCGGCGGGCCTGGTCGGTCTCGGCGGTGGTGGTCGAGCGGAGCTGCTCGGCGTGGCTGGTGGCCTCCTGCGCCTGGCTGGAAGCGGCGCCGAGGAGCCGCTCGGCGTCCTTGCGGGCACGCAGCAGAATCGCTTCGGCCTCGGCGCGGGCGGCCTCGGCCTCGGTGCCGACGCGCCGGCTGGTCTCCTCGGCGAGGCGGGTGGCCTCGGCGCGTGCGGTGGCGAGCGACTGCTCGGCCTCCGCGCGGGACTCCTCCATCAGACGGCGGGCCTGGGACTCCGTACGGGCGCGGAGCTGCTCGGCCCAGGCGACGTTCTCGTTGACGTGCGCCTCGACGGTCTGCCGGCGCTCGCTGAGTTCCTGGTCCAGCTGCTGGCGGCGCTGGACCGCCTCGTTGTGCAGTTCGGCCTGGAGCCGGGACTGGTGCTCGGCGTGCTCCTGGAGGATGCGCTGGGTCTGGGCGCGGGCATCCCGGAGCTCGCGCTCGGCGTCCTGGCGCAGCTGCTCGGCCTGCGCCTGCGCGTTCCGCAGCAGCTGCTCGGCCTGGTAGCCGATGTCCGCGCTGTCGTAGGCGGGTCGGGACGCGATGGTGCGGCGCGCCTCGTGGAGCTTGGCGCGCAAGACCTCGACCTGGTATCCGAGGTCCTCGGCGTGCTGGACGGCCTTCTCGCGCTCGGTCTTCAGCCGGTCCATCTCGGCTTCGAACCTGGCGAGATGGTCGTCTTCAGCTCGGTGGCTCTCCTGGCGTTCGTAGCCCCGCACTGCGCGGTCCATCCGTCCCCTGGTCGCAACACTCCAACGAGCACCGCCCTCACGGCCGAGGACGGACCCCCGGGGAATCGTGGCAGATCGGACGACCCCGACATCCCGACTACGGTGCCGCACGGAGCGGCCCCGACCGGCCCCGGCCCGGAGTCGCCCACTCTACCGGGCCAGGAATCCGGAGGTCAGTGCTCCGCTGAGGAGTGGTCAGCCGACGGCTCTGCCGAGGTGACCAGTTCCGTGAGTACGCCGTGGCAGTCCTTGGGGTGGAGGAAGGTGATCCGGGAGCCCATGGAGCCGATCCGCGGCTGGTCGTAGAGGACCCGGACGCCCTTGCCGCGAATGGCCTCGGCGTCCCCGTCGACATCCGCCGTACCGAAGGCGATGTGGTGCACGCCTTCGCCGTTCTTGGCGAGCCACTTGCCCACCGCCGAGTCCTCCCGGGTCGGCTCCAGGAGCTGGAGGTACGAGGCCCCGCCGTCCGAGGTGTCGTTGATCTTGAGCATGGCCTCGCGGACGCCCTGCTCCTCGTTGACCTCGGAGTGGAAGACCTCGAAACCGTACGTGGCACGGTAGAACTCGACAGTCTTGTCCAGGTCGAAACAGGCGATCCCGATGTGGTCGATTCGCGTCAGCATGCCTCCAGTGCAGCGCCGCGAGGGTGGTTACGCAACGTGCGGGCCGTCACACCGACTGGCCGGTGACCCGGTGGGCCGCCGCTCAGTACATTGGCGGTAAACCCTCGTTCACTTCTCTTCCCAAGGGGCCGTGCCTCATGTCTGGAACGACCGGTACCACTTCAGTGATCGTCGCGGGCGCCCGCACGCCGATGGGTCGCCTGCTCGGCTCGCTCAAGTCCTTCTCGGGCGCGGAGCTCGGCGGCTTCGCCATCAAGGCGGCCCTCGACCGGGCCGGCATCGGCGGCGACCAGGTCCAGTACGTGATCATGGGCCAGGTGCTCCAGGCGGGCGCCGGCCAGATCCCCGCCCGCCAGGCCGCGGTCAAGGCCGGCATCCCGATGGGCGTCCCGGCCCTCACCATCAACAAGGTGTGTCTGTCGGGTCTCGACGCCATCGCGCTCGCCGACCAGCTGATCCGCGCCGGTGAGTTCGACGTGGTCGTCGCCGGCGGTCAGGAGTCGATGACCAACGCCCCGCACGTGCTGCCGAAGTCCCGCGAGGGCTTCAAGTACGGCGCCATCGAGATGCTCGACTCCATGGCGTACGACGGCCTCACCGACGCCTTCGAGGGCGTCGCCATGGGCGAGTCCACGGAGAAGCACAACACCCGCCTGGGCATCAAGCGCCCCGAGCAGGACGAGATCGCCGCGCTCTCGCACCAGCGCGCCGCCGCCGCCCAGAAGAACGGCATCTTCGAGGCCGAGATCACCCCGGTCGAGATCCCGCAGCGCAAGGGCGAGCCGGTCGTCTTCTCCAAGGACGAGGGCATCCGCGCGGAGACCACCGCCGAGTCCCTCGGCAAGCTCCGCCCGGCCTTCGCCAAGGACGGCACCATCACCGCCGGCACCTCCTCGCAGATCTCGGACGGCGCCGCCGCCGTCGTCGTGATGAGCAAGGCCAAGGCCGAGGAGCTGGGCCTGGAGTGGATCGCCGAGATCGGCGCCCACGGCAACGTGGCGGGCCCGGACAACTCGCTCCAGTCGCAGCCGTCGAACGCGATCCAGCACGCCCTCAAGAAGGACGGCCTGACCGTAGAGGACCTCGACCTCATCGAGATCAACGAGGCCTTCGCCGCGGTCGCCGTGCAGTCAATGAAGGACCTCGGCGTCACCCCCGAGAAGGTGAACGTCAACGGTGGCGCCATCGCCCTCGGTCACCCGATCGGCATGTCCGGCGCCCGTGTGGTGCTGCACCTGGCCCTGGAGCTCAAGCGGCGCGGCGGCGGCATCGGCGCGGCCGCGCTGTGCGGCGGCGGCGGTCAGGGTGACGCGCTGATCATCCGCGTCTCCGGCAAGTAAGTCACCTCGGCAAGGTCAGGCAAGGAGCTCTGCACATGGTGGACGTCCCCGCTCTGGTCACCCAGGCACGGGAGGGCAGGCCGCGGGCCGTGGCCCGGCTGATCTCGCTCGTGGAGGGGGCGTCCCCGCAGCTGCGCGAGGTGATGGCGACGCTCGCGCCGCTCACCGGCGGCGCGTACGTGGTGGGCCTGACGGGTTCGCCCGGCGTCGGCAAGTCCACGTCGACGTCCGCGCTGGTCTCCGCCTACCGGCGGGCGGGCAAGCGGGTCGGCGTCCTGGCCGTCGATCCGTCCTCGCCGTTCAGCGGGGGAGCGCTCCTCGGCGACCGGGTCCGGATGTCGGAGCACGCCTCCGACCCGGGCGTCTACATCCGCTCCATGGCGACCCGGGGCCACCTGGGCGGTCTCGCCTGGTCCGCCCCGCAGGCCATCCGCGTCCTGGACGCGGCCGGCTGCGAGGTGATCCTCGTGGAGACCGTCGGCGTCGGGCAGTCGGAGGTCGAGATCGCCTCCCAGGCCGACACCTCGGTCGTCCTGCTCGCGCCGGGCATGGGCGACGGGATCCAGGCCGCGAAGGCGGGCATCCTGGAGATCGGTGACGTGTACGTGGTGAACAAGGCCGACCGGGACGGTGCGGACGCCACCGCCCGCGAGCTCAACCACATGCTGGGCCTGGGCGAGGCGCGCGGTCCCGGTGACTGGCGGCCGCCGATCGTGAAGACGGTCGCGGCACGGGGCGAGGGCATCGACGAGGTCGTGGAGGCCCTGGAGAAGCACCGCGCCTGGATGGAGGAGCACGGGGTCCTGGCGGAGCGCCGCCGGTCCCGTGCCGCGCGCGAGGTCGAGACCATCGCGGTCACGGCCCTGCGCGAGCGGATCGGCGATCTGCACGGCGACCGGCGTCTGGACGCGCTCGCGGAGCGGATCGTGGCCGGCGAGCTCGACCCGTACGCGGCCTCGGACGAGCTGGTCGCGAGCCTGACGGGCACCTGAGCACGTACGCGGTCGCCGGTACGTACACACGTACCGGCGACCGCGTACGTACAGACGAGGAAGGGCCTCCCCGGACGACCGGGGAGGCCCTTCCTCGTCAGACGGTCACGGCTTGCCGCGCCGTCCGCGCAGCTGGTCCGCGACCGGCTTCAGGGACTCGCGCAGGCCGCCGAGCGCCTCCGGGCCGATCTGGTCGATGAAGTGCTTGCGCACCGACTCGACGTGGTGCGGGGCGACCTTGTGCATGGTCTCCATGCCCGCGTCGGTGAGCACGGCGTACAGTCCGCGCCGGTCGGACTCGCAGTTCTCGCGCCGGACGAGTCCGGCGTTCTCCATGCGGGTGATCTGGTGCGAGAGCCGGCTCTTCGACTGGAGGGTGGCAGCCGCCAGGTCGCTCATGCGCAGCCGCCGCTCCGCCGACTCCGAGAGGTTCACGAGGATCTCGTAGTCGTTCATCGTCAGGCCGAAGGGCTGGAGGTCCCGCTCCAGCTGGTACGTCAGCATCCTCTGGACGTCCAGGAATGTGCGCCACGCACACTGCTCGGCGTCGGTGAGCCACGGGGTGGCGGTCTCGGTCTCCATATATGGATTCTACCTAAGAAGTTGAATACTTGACGAAGTTTGGGAGCGCGCGTTCGAAGACGTCACACTCCGCAGACTACCGCTCACAGACCGAAGCGCCGCTGAAGGTCCCCGAGCTGGCCGGGAAGGCGCGGTACCGAGCCTGGCACACCCTGGCCGGAACCGGGCGCTCCATGCCCGCCCGGCACGCCTGCCTGCGCCGGCGGCCCACCGATCGCCCGGTCCGCCATCAGCAGCTCCGTCGACTGGAGCAGGACCGTGCCCGCGCCCACGAACTCGAACTGGTGCTCCTCGCCCGAGGTGCCGCCGATGCCCGTCAGGGCCCGAACGCCGCCCATCACGCCCGTCATGTAGCCGTGGTCGTAGTGGTGGCACGGGGAGGGGCAGTCGGCCCAGCCGACCAGCGCCTGCGGGTCCACCCGCATCGGCGGCTCCATGAAGACCACCGGGCCGTTCAACGCGGCCACGAACTTGCCCGTGCCGATCAGCGTCACGAAGCCCGGCACGATCGACTGCTTCAGCGCGAGCGTGGGCTGGTAGGCGAGGAGGTTCCCGGAACGGATCGTCAGGTTGCCCTGGTCCAGGTCGAACGAGTTCACGTCGAAGGCCCGGTCCGCGAGCAGCATCTTCCCGCTGCCCTCGGCCACCACCCAGTCGCTCGCGTGCAGCGGCGAGTGGAACGACGTACGGACCAGGCGGTCCAGCCGCCCGTGCCCGATGCCGTTGAACTCGATCCGCCCGTAGTAGGCGATCATCTTGCCCTTCTGCAGGAACCACTGGGAGCCCTTGAGCTCCACGCAGAAGGTGTACGGGTTCACGTTGTCGTCCGACGGCAGGGTCGTCGGATCATGGATCACCGGGGTGCTCACAGCTTCTCCTCCGAGGCCTGGACGTAGACGGCGCCGCTGCCGCTCAGCTCCAGCTGGAACGCCTCGCCCGAGCCGCGCCCCACCATGTCGCGCCAGCCGAGCGCGGTGGAGAGCTTGTTCCGTACGTCGCCGTGGTGGGCCACGTACGCCTGCGGGTCCACATGGACCGGGCGGCCCGGGGCGATCGGCAGCTCGATGACCCCGCCGTGCGCCATGACCGCCACCGCGCCGTGGCCCTTCAGGGTGGTGGTGAAGAGGCCCTGGCCGGTCACCTGGCCGCGGACCATGCCCATGACCCCGCCCTGCGAGCCCATGAACATCGTGCCCTGCTCCAGGGTGCCGTCGAAGGCGAGCAGCCGGTCGGCCTCCACGTACAGGGTGTCGCCCGTCAGGCCGATCACCTGGATGTGGTGGCCGCCGTGCCCGAACATCACCGTGCCGTTGCCCTCGACGGTCATCAGCGGCGTCGCCTCGCCGGCCACGCGGCGGCCGATCATCGACATCACGCCGCCCTGACCGCCCGCCATGTTCGGCGTGAAAGTGACGTCGCCGCGGTACGCGAGCATCGCGCCGCGCTGACTGAACATCCGCTGCCCGGGGACGACGGTCGCCTCGACCATCTTCGAGTTGATCTCGCGGAACGGCATCAGACGTCGCCCCCGATCGTGTTCCGCTCGCTCGGCTGGACGTACACGAGGCCGTCCCCCTCGAAGCGGATCTGGAAGGCCTCGCCGCCGCCCTCGCCCATGAGGGTGCGGAAGGTCACACCCGACTGGAAGTGCTGCTGGAGGTTGCCCTGGTGCGCGAGGTACGCGCCCGGGTCGACCTGGAGCGGGTACTGCGGGGTCACCCGCAGCACCACCGCCGGGCCGTCGGACATGATCGCGGCCTGCCCGGTGCCCTCGACGGTCGTGGTGAAGAGGCCGTTGCCGGTCGCTCCGCCGCGCAGCCCCGTGAAGGTGGTGCCGGTGCGCAGCCCCGCGTCGGTGCAGAGCAGATTGCTCGCCTCGACCCAGAGCTTGTCGCCGTGCAGGGAGACGAGGTTGATCTCGGAGGCCCGGTCGGCGAACCAGCAGGTCCCCTGGCCGCGTACCTCCATCACCTCCATCTGCTCACCCGTGAGCCGGCGGGTGACCATGCCGCGCAGGCCCTCACCGCCGCCGCTCATCTTCTTGAACGCCATCTGGCCGTCGTAGGCGACCATCGAGCCGTTCTTCGCCTTGACGGCGTCGCCGGTGATGGAGACGGCGAGCACTTTGCTGCCTTGGAGTCGGAACGTTGCCACCCGCTGAAGGTACTGGGGACCCGGATAAAGAGACAGCAAAGTCGGCGTGCACAATGGACGGGCCCTTGTGCATCCGTTCACAAGATCGAACGAAGGTGACCCCCTCCGTGGACATCAAGACCGCTTCCTCCCTCCACCGGCTCCGGCTCGTCTCCGCGCCGGAGGCCGTCTCGTTCCTGCTCCTGCTGGTCTGCTCGGTGCTCAAGCGGACGACGGACTTCAACGCGGTGCCGGTCATGGGTGCGATCCACGGCGTGCTGTTCATCCTCTACGTCCTCTTCTGGCTGGACGCCTGGAACCGCACCAAGTGGAGCTTCGGGACCGCCGCCCTCTACTTCGTCCTCTCGGTGCTGCCGCTCGGCGGCTTCTACGCCGAGCGGAAGCTGAAGCGCGAGGCCGAGAACGCGGTCATCGCCTCCCGCGCCCGCGCCGCGGCCGCCGAAGGCGCGGTGAAGGCGTGATCGTCGCCTTCTCGGTCACCCCGCTGGGTGTGGGGGAAGAGGTCGGCGAGTACGTCGCCGACGCCGTCCGGGTCGTCCGCGAGTCCGGGCTCCCGAACCGCACCGACGCCATGTTCACCTCGATCGAGGGCGAGTGGGACGAGGTCATGGACGTCGTGAAGCGTGCCGTCGCCGCCGTCGAGGCCCGCGCACCGCGCGTCTCGGTCGTCATGAAGGCCGACATCCGTCCCGGTGTGACGGACGGTCTGACCTCGAAGGTCGAGACGGTGGAGCGCCACCTCGGCGCCTGACGCCCCCGCCCGAACCGGCGTAGCCCCCGGCCCTCCTTCTGGGCCGGGGGCTTCTTGTCGTCCCACCGGTTGAGCGAGTGCTCAAAATCGGCTACCTTCACTCGCGGCGCAGTTTTGAGCAGTCGCTCAAAATGCCGGATGGGCGGGGGAACAGTCATGGGTCTCTACATCGAGACACACGTGCGCGCGGACCTGGAGACGCTCTGGGAACGCACGCAGGAACCCGACCGGCACCAGCGGTGGGACCTGCGGTTCACGGAGATCTCCTACCTCCCGCGCGCCGAGGGGGAACCCCAGCACTTCCGCTACGCGACCCGCGTCCTGCCCTTCCTGGCCGTCGCCGGCACCGGTGTCTCCGCGGGGGAGCGCCACCGGGCCGGCGGCGACCGGGTCTCCGCCCTCCGCTTCTCCTCGTCCCACCCGCTGTCGCTCCTCGCCGAGGGCAGCGGCTACTGGCGGTACGTCCCCACCTCCGACGGCATCCGCTTCCTCACCGGCTATGACTACCGGCCCCGCTGGGGCCGCTTCGGCCGTGTCGCCGACCGGCTCGTCTTCCGGCCCCTCATGGGCTGGGCCACCGCCTGGTCCTTCGACCGGCTGCGGCTCTGGTGCGAGCGGGGCGTCACCCCGGAGCGCTCCCGCGACCGCTGGCTCCTCGAACTCGCCGCCCGGATCCTGCTCGTGGCCGTGCCGTGGATCGCCACCGCCCTGCCGCTGGGCCTCGTGTCGCTCGCCGCCGTCCCGCTCACCGTCCTCGGACTCGCCGCCGCCGTCCTCGTACCGCCCTCGTCCCGCGCCCCCGCGGCCCGCCGCTGTCTGCGCACCGCGCCCGACCGCAGCCGGGAGCCCCGGCTCCTCGCCACCCTGAAGCCCGCCCTGGAGCAGTCGTGACCTCGATCTTCCGTACGGCCATGGGGGACGCGGCCTTCGAGCGGCTGCACCCGGAGCTCCAGCGGCGCTTCTCGGTGGGGCTCGTGAGCGGGGAGCTGTGCGTCGGGCGCGGTGTCATGGACCGGATCTGGCACGGCCGGGCCGTCGTGAAGCCGTTCCTCGCCGTCGGTGGGCTGCGGAACATCCTGCTGCCCCGCACCGGCCGCGACGTCCCCTTCACCATCGAGAACGTGCCGTACCTGGACTCGTACGGGCGCGAGACCGTCACCTTCGTCCGGACCTTCGCCCTGCCCGGCGGACCCCGGCGCTTCGACGCCACCATGGTCCACAGCCCCGAGCGCGACTGCGTCCTCGACTACCTCGGCACCCACCAGCACCTCGCCAGCGATCTGCACATGTCCGCCGAGCCGGACGGCTCGCTCCTCATCCGCTCCGGCGAACACCGCTTCCGCGAGGGCCCGTTGGATGTGCGCGTCCCCGAGCTGGTCGGCGGCCGCGCCGAGGTGCGCGAGTCCTTCGACGAGCGCACCGGCCGCTTCCGCATCGACGTGCGGGTGGTGAACCGGTACTTCGGCCCGCTCTTCGGCTACGAGGGGTCGTTCACCGCCGAGTACGCCGACGTAGGCTCCCACGGGGTGCGCGCGGGGCTGCGCCCAGTGCGCGAGGAGGTACGGGCGTGAGTGCGGAGACCGCGATCGGGAAGGCCGCCGGCGGCGCGAAGGGGCAGGACGCCCGCAGCCAGGAGACCCGGGAGAAGCTGCTCGAAGGCGCCCTGCGGACCCTCGTCGAGCAGGGCATCACCAAGGCCTCCGCCCGGGCCATCGCGACCACCGCCGGGGTGAACCAGGCCCTCGTCTTCTACCACTTCGGTTCCGTGGACGAGCTGCTCGCCGCGGCCTGCCGGCACGGCGCCGAGCAGCGGGTCGCCCGCCACCGCGAGCGGCTGGGCGCGGTCACGAGTCTCACCGAGCTGCTCGCCTTCGGGCGCGAGCTGCACGAGGAGGAGCGGGCGGCCGGTCACGTCGCCTTCCTCGGGCAGCTGCTCGCCGGCGCGCAGGCGCACCCCCGGCTCGTGCCGGCCACGGCCGCCGGGCTCGACCTGTGGATCGCCGAGATCGAACAGGTCCTCGTCCGGGTCCTCGCGGGGACCCCGCTCGCCGAGTTCACCGACCCCGCCGGGCTCGCCCGCGCGGTCGGCGCCTCCTTCGTCGGCCTCGAACTGTACGAGGGCGTCGACCCCGCCGGCGCGGAGGCGGCCTTCGCGGCCCTTGAGCAGCTCGGCGCCCTGATGGCAGCTGTGGAGGAGCTGAACCCCGTCGCCCGAAGGGCCGTCACGTACACGCTCCGGCGGCAGAGCGGCCGTATGCGGTAAGACCAACCCACTCGGAGTACTCCAGTCGACACGCCGATCGTTTGCCCCTTTCGTTGGGTTATCGACTCGTTCGACGACAGCTGGAGGCACCGTGCGGTCGGGAGGCTACGACTACGACACCTACAGCCGACTCGCCGGTCCGCTCACGGAGCCGGACCCGGTGGCCTACCAGGTGCAGTACCGGAGTCTGCTCTCGAAGGAGCCGCACCGAATACGCGCCGTCCTCCTCATGAGCCTCGCGCCGATCCTGTCGGCGCTGCTCCTCGCGTATCTCGTCTGGCCCAGCCACTGGACCGTCCGCGAGGGCGGCGACCGCCGGCTCGTCCACCTCGACACCGTGATGCTCGTGTCGATCGGTCTCATCTGCTTCTTCATGCTGGTGAACGTCACGTCGATCGCCCACGCCACGATGGTCGCCCGCGACCCGATACCCGTGTACGCCGAGAACGGCACCCGCGTCGCCTTCCTCACCACGTACGTCCCGGGCAAGGAACCGCTCGCCATGGTCCGCGCCACCCTCGAAGGCGCCACCGGACTGCGGCACGCCGGGCACCTCGACGTCTGGCTCCTCGACGAGGGCGACTCCGCCGAGGCCAAGGCGCTCTGCGCCGAGCTGGGCGTCCGCCACTTCACCCGCGCCGGCGTCCCCGAGTGGAACCGCAGGAAGGGCGTCCACAGGGCGAGGACCAAGCACGGCAACTACAACGCCTGGCTCGCCGTGCACGGCGACGACTACGACTACTTCGCCTCCGTGGACACCGACCACGTCCCGCTCCCCAACTTCCTGGAGCGGATGCTCGGCTACTTCCGCGACCCCGACGTCGCCTTCGTCGTCGGACCGCAGGTGTACGGCAACTACACCAACATCGTCACCAAGGCCGCCGAGTCCCAGCAGTTCCTCTTCCACGCCCTCATCCAGCGCGCCGGGAACCGTTATCACGCGCCCATGTTCGTCGGCACGAACAACGTCGTCCGGATCTCCGCCCTCAAGCAGATCGGCGGCCTGTACGACTCGGTCACCGAGGACATGGCCACCGGCTTCGAACTGCACCGCAGGAAGAACCCGCGCACCGGCCACTACTGGCGCTCCGTCTACACCCCCGACGTCCTCGCGGTCGGCGAGGGCCCGGCCTCCTGGACGGACTTCTTCACCCAGCAGCTCCGCTGGTCCCGGGGCACGTACGAGACGATCGTCAAGCAGTACTGGAAGACGCCCTTCCGCACCCCGCCGGGCCGCTTCCTCAACTACACCCTGATGCTCGTCTACTACCCGATGACGGCCGTCAACTGGCTCCTGGGCATCCTCAGCAGCGTCCTCTACCTCTGGCTCGGCGCCTCGGGCACCCAGGTCTCCACGTCCGTCTGGCTGATGATCTACAGCGACGCCGTCGCCCTCCAGATCGGCCTCTACCTGTGGAACCGGCGGCACAACGTCTCGCCCCACGAACCCGAGGGCTCCGGCGGCCTCGCCGGCATGGCGATGTCCGCGTTCTCCGCCCCCATCTACCTCAAGTCCCTCGGCTCGGCGGTCCTCCGCACCCGCGGCCGCTTCGTCGTCACGCCCAAGGGCGGCGAGGCCAGCCCCGACGGGATCCCGACCTTCCGCATCCACCTCTGCTGGGCGGCGATCCTCATCGCCTCGCTCGCGGCCTCCGTCCACTTCGGGCACACCCACGCGGCCATGCTCACCTGGGCTTCGCTCGCCCTGGTCATCGCGCTCGCCCCGATCTCCCTCTGGGCCGTCACGACCCTCCGGGCACGGCGCGTCCTGCGCGTCCGCGCACACGCCCGTGCCCGCGTCCGGGCCCGCGGTCTCGCCGACGCCCGCGAAGGGGTCGAGGCCGTCACGACGGGCGTCCCCCCGCACCCGCCCGCCCCCTCCACCCCCGCCCCCACGACGACCGGAGGGAACTGAGCCATGGCCCACCGGCCGTCGAAGAAGTTCAGGAAGACTCTGCTCGGCAGCGGAGCGGTGCTGGTCCTCGCGGCGCTCAACGCCCCCGCCGCCGTCTCCTTCGCCGAGGAGAAGTACCACGCGTACAAGATCGCCCAGCCCGGCTACCAGCGGGAGTTCGGCTCCTGGGCCGAGGTCGCGGTCCCCGACCGGTACCGCATCAACGCCATCCACGCGGCCCTGCTGCACACCGGCAAGGTGCTGCTGATCGCCGGCTCCGGCAACAGCCAGAAGAACTTCGACGCGGGGACCTTCGAGACCGTCCTCTGGGACCCGGTCGAGAACACCTTCAAGAAGATCCCCACCCCCGTGGACTTCTTCTGCTCCGGCCACAGCCAGCTCCCCGACGGCCGGCTGCTCGTCGCCGGCGGCACCGCCCGCTACGAGGTCCTCGACGGCGAGGTCAAGAAGGCCGGCGGCGGCATGCGGGTCAAGAACGAGAGCCCCGACCAGGCGGTCACCCTCAAGAAGGGCACCGTCTTCCGCTCCCCGTCCGGGGTCGAGTACGTCTCCAAGGTCGACGTCACCGTCCCCAAGGCCAAGCGCGAGTTCGAGATCTCGTACTTCGAGAGCGGCCAGATGAAACCGTGGAAGACCAAGGTCACCGCCGCCGAGACCCGGGTCTTCGTCGAGGCCCGCAAGGAGGGCGTGCAGGCCCTGACCACCGAGGCCGCGCAGTACGAGGTCGTCGGCCTCAAGGGCGATGCCGCCGACGACGTCTACGGCCTCGCGCAGAAGCTCACCACCGAGAAGCAGGACTTCCAAGGCATCAAGGGCGCCTACGAGTTCGACCCGAAGGCCGAGAAGTACATCCCGGTAGCCCCCATGAAGGACGCCCGCTGGTACCCCACCCTCGTCACCCTCGACGACGGCAGGGTCCTCGCCGTCTCCGGACTCAACGACGTCGGCGACGTCGTCCCCGGCGACAACGAGATCTACGACCCCGCGACCAAGAAGTGGTCCAAGGGCCCCTTCCGCTACTTCCCCACCTACCCCTCCCTCTTCCTCACCAAGGGCGGCCGGCTCCTCTACACCGGCTCCAACGCCGGATACGGCCCCGCCGAGAAGGGCCGCGAACCGGGCCTGTGGGACCTGGAGAAGAACTCCTTCACCAAGCTCGGCGGGCTCACCGACCCCGACCAGCTGGAGACCTCCGCCTCCCTGATGCTGCCCCCCGCCCAGAACCAGAAGGTCATGGTCCTCGGCGGCGGCGGGGTCGGCGAGTCGTCCAGGTCCACCCCCCGCACCTCCATCGTGGACCTCTCCAAGGACAGCCCCGTCTTCACCGACGGGCCGACGCTCCCGCAGGGCACCCGCTACCTCAGCAGCGTCCTGCTGCCCGACGACACCGTCTTCACCACCGGCGGCTCCGAGGACTATCGGGGCCGCAGCGGCAGCGACATCCTCAAGGCGCAGTTCTACGACCCGCGGAGCAACGCCTTCACCGAGGCCGCCGAACCCACCGTCGGCCGCAACTACCACTCCGAGGCGCTGCTGCTGCCCGACGGCCGGGTCGCCACCTTCGGCTCGGACCCGCTCTTCGACGACAAGGACAACACCAGGCTCGGCACCTTCGAGCAGCGCGTCGAGGTCTTCACCCCGCCCTACCTCCACAAGGCCGGCGCCGACCGGCCCGTCCTGGGGGAGGGCCCGCAGGAACTCGACCAGAACGGCCGCGCCACCTTCAAGACCAGGGACGCCGGCCGGATCACCGAGGCCCGGCTCATGCGGCCCAGCGCCGTCACCCACACCACCGACGTGGAACAGCGCTCGGTGGAGCTCGGCCTGACGAGCAGCCAGAACGGGACGACGGTCACCGTCGACGTACCGCAGGACCGGACCCTCGTACCGCCCGGCTGGTACATGCTCTTCGTCACCGACGCGAACGGCATCCCGTCCGAGGCGAAGTGGATCCAGGTGGGGTGACCGACCCGGCTAACCCTTGGCGCGCCGGGCCAGGCCCAGGGCGTACTCCGGCCACCAGGTCCCGGCGGCCGGGCCGCCCCGGCACGGGCCGTCCGAGTCGCCGGGGCGCTTGATCCACAGATACGCGTCGACCAGGTCGTCCCCGGTCCGGTCCGTCGGCGGTACGCCGAGGGCCCGGCCCGGCGGATTGCACCAGGCCTCCGCCCGGTCGCCCGGGAGGGGGCCGTCGCCGTTGCGGCTGGTGTCCACGGTGAAGTGGGTGCCGCCGAGCAGCCCGGAGAGCGTGGCGCCGAAGCCGTTCACCGTGTCGTTCGTCTGGAAGTTGGAGACGTTGAGCGCGAAGCCGTCCGCGCGGGCGACACCGGCCCGGCGCAGCGGCTCCACCAGCTTCCCCGGATCGTCGATCCAGGCCGGATTGCCCGCGTCCAGATAGACCCGGGTGCGGTGCTGCCGCTTGAGCCGCTCGATCGCCTCGGCGAGCAGCCGGAACCGCTCGTCGTGGTACTGGCCCGGGGTGCAGCCGTCCACGATGTGCGGCACCGCGTCCGGCTCCAGGACGACGATCGCGGAGGACTCCCCGAGCGCCGTGGCGAAGGAGTCGATCCAGTTCCGGTAGGCCTGCGCGTCGTGCGAGCCGCCCGCCGAGTACATGCCGCAGTCGCGGTGCGGGATGTTGTACGCGACGAAGACGGCCGTACGGTTCTCCGCCGCCGCGCCCCGGACCGCCCGCGTGATCTCCGGTACGGGATCGTCGCCGGCCGGCCAGTCCGCGACCGGCCGGTCCGCGATCCGCTTCAGGATCCGGGCGTCCTCGGTCCTGCCCTGCGCCTCGTACCGGCGCACCTGCTTGGCCGCGTCGCTCTCCGGGTCGACCCAGAACGGGGAGCCGCTCGTGGGGGCCGCCTCGCCGCGCGTGGACGGCGGGCCGACGGGGCCCTTCGGGGGCTCGTCCTCGCCGCACCCGGTCAGGAGCAGTGCGGAGACGAGGGTCAGGGCGACGGCGGTGACGGTGCGGCGGGACATCCGGCCCCCAGGGTCGGGTACGGCGGGTACGTCTGCGGTGGCCCGTACCGATGCGATGACGGGTGCCGACGGCTGGGACAAGTCGGGCCATCGTGACATGGCGGTCAATCGGTCCCGGGCTGCGACACCGCGATGGCCGGCGGGGTCCGCTCGTGCGGCACCTGGTGGCCGTACCGCGGGGCGACCGAGGGACGAGACGGGGCTGACCGTCATGTTCCCCATGGGTAAGGTCGACGCGTGCCGAAGCCGCTCAGTCTCCCCTTCGACCCCATCGCCCGCGCCGACGAACTCTGGCAGAAGCGCTGGGGCCCGGTCCCCTCGATGGCCGCGATCACCTCGATCATGCGCGCCCACCAGATCCTCCTCGCGGAGGTCGACGCCGTCGTGAAGCCGTACGGGCTGACCTTCGCGCGGTACGAGGCCCTGGTCCTGCTCACCTTCTCGAAGGCGGGCGAGCTGCCGATGTCCAAGATCGGCGAGCGGTTGATGGTCCACCCCACCTCCGTGACGAACACGGTGGACCGGCTCGTGAAGTCCGGTCTGGTCGACAAGCGGCCGAACCCCAACGACGGCCGCGGAACGCTGGCCTCCATCACCGACAAGGGCCGTGAGGTGGTCGAGGCCGCCACCCGCGACTTGATGGATATGGAGTTCGGCCTCGGGGCGTACGACGCGGAGGAGTGCGCCGAGATCTTCGCGATGCTGCGTCCGCTGCGGGTCGCGGCGGACGACTTCGAGGAGAAGTAGGCGCTCGCGCCGCGAGGGCCGACCCGCGCGAAGATCGCCCGGAACGTGCCGTTACGCTCGACGGCATGAAATCCAGCGTGCTGACCCGTTACCGCGTCATGGCGTACATCACCGCCGTCATGCTGCTCGTGCTGTGCACCTGCATGGTCTTCAAGTACGGGTTCGACATGGGCGAGGACGTGACCTTCGCGGTCTCCCAGGCCCACGGTGTCCTCTACATCATCTACCTCGTCTTCGCCTTCGACCTGGGCTCCAAGGCCCGCTGGCCGTTCGGGAAGCTGCTCTGGGTCCTGCTCTCGGGCACCATCCCCTTCGCCGCGTTCTTCGTCGAGCGCAAGGTCGTCGCCGAGACGCTTCCGCTGATCAGCGGCGCGCGGCCGGAGCCGGTCAAGGCCTGACACGGACCCCCGCACTGATGTGCGGGGGTTTCCCATCGACATTTACTAGGACGTCCTAGTAAATTCGAAGCATGGACGCTGACGCCATCGAGGAAGGCCGCCGTCGCTGGCAGGCCCGTTACGACAAGGCCCGCAAGCGGGACGCCGACTTCACCACGCTCTCCGGCGACGCCGTCGAGCCCGTCTACGGGCCCCGGCCCGGCGACACGTACGAGGGGTTCGAGCGCATCGGCTGGCCCGGCGAGTACCCCTACACCCGGGGACTCCACGCGACCGGCTACCGGGGCCGGACCTGGACCATCCGCCAGTTCGCCGGCTTCGGCAACGCGGAGCAGACCAACGAGCGCTACAAGATGATCCTGGCCGCCGGCGGCGGCGGCCTCTCCGTCGCCTTCGACATGCCCACCCTCATGGGCCGGGACTCCGACGACCCCCGCGCCCTCGGCGAGGTCGGCCACTGCGGTGTCGCCATCGACTCCGCCGCCGACATGGAGGTCCTGTTCAAGGACATCCCGCTCGGCGACGTCACCACGTCGATGACCATCTCCGGCCCCGCCGTGCCCGTCTTCTGCATGTACCTGGTCGCCGCCGAGCGCCAGGGCGTCGACCCGGCCGTGCTCAACGGCACGCTCCAGACCGACATCTTCAAGGAGTACATCGCGCAGAAGGAGTGGCTCTTCGAGCCCGAGCCCCATCTGCGTCTCATCGGCGACCTGATGGAGCACTGCGCGCAGGGCATCCCCGCGTACAAGCCGCTCTCCGTCTCCGGCTACCACATCCGCGAGGCCGGGGCGACGGCCGCGCAGGAGCTCGCGTACACCCTCGCCGACGGCTTCGGCTACGTCGAGCTCGGCCTCAGCCGCGGCCTGGACGTGGACGTCTTCGCCCCCGGCCTCTCCTTCTTCTTCGACGCGCACCTCGACTTCTTCGAGGAGATCGCCAAGTTCCGCGCCGCCCGCCGGATCTGGGCGCGCTGGATGAAGGAGGTCTACGGCGCCAAGACCGACAAGGCCCAGTGGCTCCGCTTCCACACCCAGACCGCCGGTGTCTCCCTCACCGCCCAGCAGCCGTACAACAACGTCGTCCGCACCGCGGTCGAGGCCCTCTCCGCCGTCCTCGGCGGCACCAACTCCCTCCACACCAACGCCCTCGACGAGACCCTCGCGCTCCCCAGCGAGCAGGCCGCCGAGATCGCGCTCCGCACCCAGCAGGTGCTGATGGAGGAGACCGGCGTCGCCAACGTCGCCGACCCGCTGGGCGGCTCCTGGTACGTCGAGCAGCTCACCGACCGCATCGAGGCCGACGCCGAGAAGATCTTCGACCAGATCAGGGAGCGCGGCCGCCGCGCCCACCCGGACGGCCGGCACCCCATCGGGCCGATCACCTCCGGCATCCTGCGCGGCATCGAGGACGGCTGGTTCACCGGCGAGATCGCCGAGTCCGCCTTCCAGTACCAGCGGTCCCTGGAGAAGGGCGACAAGCGGGTCGTCGGCGTCAACGTCCACCACGGCTCCGTCACCGGCGACCTGGAGATCCTGCGGGTCAGCCACGAGGTCGAGTGGGAGCAGGTCAGGGTCCTCGGCGAGCGCAAGGAGCGCCGTGACGACGCCAAGGTCCGCGCCTCGATCGACGCGATGCTCACCGCCGCCCGGGACGGCTCGAACATGATCGCCCCGATGCTGGAGGCCGTACGCGCCGAGGCCACCCTCGGCGAGATCTGCGACGCGCTGCGCGACGAGTGGGGCGTCTACACGGAGCCCCCGGGCTTCTGATCCTCTGCCGGGCGAGAGGGGCGGTACGGGAACTCCCGTACCGCCCCTCTCGCATGAGGTCCTCAGCCGCGGGCGGCCGCCGCCGCGCTCAGGCCGCCCACCAGGAGGGCCGAAAGGCGTGCCACCCACGGCTCGTCGACCGGTTCCGCGCTCACCAGGGCGCGGTGCACGACCGCACCCGCGATCACGTCGAAGATCAGGTCGTCGGTCGCGTCCACCGCGGCCGGGTCCCGGTCCGCGGGGAGTTCACCGCGCCGCTGCGCCCGCATGCGGCCCTCCAGGACCAGCCGCTTCTGCCGGTCGACGATCGAGGCCCGTATGCGCTCGCGCAGCGGTTCGTCACGGGTCGACTCGGCCACCACCGCCATCAGGGCCGTCTTGGTCTCGGGGCGTTCGAGGAGGGCCGCGAACTGCAGGACGACATGCTCGATGTCGGCCTGGAGGGAACCAAGGTCGGGCAGTGTGAGTTCATCGAAGAGAACGGCGACGGCGTCCACCACGAGCTCGCTCTTGTTGGCCCAGCGGCGGTACAGGGTCGTCTTCGCAACCCCGGCCCGGCCGGCGACGTCCCCCATCGTGAGCTTGGACCAGCCCAGCTCGACCAGGGCCGCGCGGGTCGCCTCCAGGATGGCCGTGTCGGCCTCGGTGGAGCGGGGGCGCCCGGTACGGCTGCTGCGGGGGTTGGTACGGCTGCACATGGAGGTCGACCATACCCGCCGGTAGGTACGGCACCAGAGGGCCGGCGTGTGAGGCAGTTCACCGTACGGATCGGGCCCGCACCCTCCCCGAGGCTCCCCCCGGGAAGTTACGCTACGACCTGTAGCGAAAGGCATTGAGCGGCCTGAGCGACAACCAAGTGCCGGGTGGGGACCCGGTGCGAACCGAAGACGAAGAACCGTGTCGCCCCCACGTCTCGCACACCGGCGGGAGATGTGTGGACGGCACGGTTCAGCCATGACTTACCGGTTACGCGCGCGGAAGGGGGAGGATGTACGCATGCAGCCCCGAAACATGTCCATGAGCGGCGTCGTCGACCTCGCCGCGGTGAAGGCGGCCGGAGAGGCCAAGGCGAAGGCGGAGCAGACGCGCGCCGAAACCGCGCGGCAGGGTGGCCCCGCCGCCGTGCCCCCGTCCGCCCTGGTGATCGACGTCGACGAGGCGGGCTTTGAGCGCGATGTGCTCCAGCGCTCCGCCGAGGTCCCGGTCGTCCTCGACTTCTGGGCCGAGTGGTGCGAGCCCTGCAAGCAGCTCGGCCCCCTCCTGGAGCGGCTCGCCGTCGAGTACAACGGCCGCTTCCTGCTCGCGAAGATCGACGTCGACGCCAACCAGATGCTGATGCAGCAGTTCGGCATCCAGGGAATTCCGGCCGTTTTCGCGGTGGTCGCCGGTCAGGCGCTGCCGCTCTTCCAGGGCGCCGTGCCCGAGGCCCAGATCCGCGAGACCCTCGACCAGCTGATCCAGATCGGCGAGGAGCGCTTCGGTCTGACCGGCATCGTCGTCGACGCGAACGGCGAGGGCCCCGACAGCGGTACGGCCGAGGCCGCGCACCCCGTGGGCCCGTACGACGCGCTCCTCGAAGCGGCCATGTCCGCGCTCGACGCGGGTGACCTGGCCGGCGCCGTCCAGGCGTACAAGAACGTGCTCGCCGACGACCCGGCCCACCCGGAGGCCAAGCTCGGTCTGGCCCAGGCCGACCTCCTCACCCGGGTGCAGGATCTGGATCCGGCCGCCGTCCGCAAGGCCGCCGCCGACGGTCCGGCCGATGTCGCCGCGCAGATCGCCGCCGCCGACCTCGATCTGGTGGGCGGCCATGTGCAGGATGCCTTCGGGCGCCTCGTGGAAACCGTGCGCCGCACGGTGGGCGAGGACCGGGACGCGGCGCGGCTGCGGCTCCTGGAGCTCTTCGAGGTGATCGGCGCCGACGACCCCCGGGTCACGGCGGCCCGGCAGGCCCTGGCCCGGGTGCTGTTCTAGCCCCGCCGGGCGCGCCCGATCGTCCGACGATTTGGCAGCAGCGTGACAAAAGGCGGCCGCGCTTTACCAAAACTTGGTAATCGCGGCCGATGTTACTTGCAGTAAATCGAACCTGTGAGTCTGTCCGCATTCTTACGGCAATCTGCTGATATTCCCCGCCACACGAGGGCACCCTCCGTGCCCGTTCGGCGCCACCCCGCCATGGCGTGGTTATCCACCCGTTACTAGCCAGTAACGAACCCCCTTGTGCGGTGGCCCGGAATGGACCACGATCGGCGACGCTCGGTCCGAACCGCACCACCCCGGCAACCAACCGGGACGCGGGGAGGGTCCCCACCGGGCGGACCGGTGTTCCGGCACCGGTCGTGGACAGGGGGGTTCCCGCTCTCACCGAACGGGGCCTGTCCAAAGCAGGCCGCGCGCCAAGGCGCGGCCCATGGTTGTCGCTCGGGGGTGATCGCCGGTGATTCGGACGCGCATCGCGCCGCCTGATGCCTCGGCGCTCTCCTTCCCGAGGACGTAGCTCTTCTCCCATCCCAGGACGGGCCCCGGGCCCTTCCGGAGATGTACGTCCGAGAAGGAGGAATTCTCATGAAGTCCCAGGTTCGTGGCGGGACCCGGTGGAAGCGTTTCGCCATCGTGATGGTCCCGAGTGTGGCCGCGACGGCCGCGATCGGTGTCGGACTGGCCCAGGGCGCGCTCGCCGCGTCCTTCGCCATATCCGGCCAGGAGTTCAAGGTCTCCACCGACAAGCTCGAAGGCACCGAGTTCGTCCAGTACGGCAGTGTCGCCAAGGGCAAGAAGCTGGACGGCACGCCGTTCGGCGCCCCGGTCGCGGTCTCCGGCTTCGACAACGCCAAGATCACCAACATGTGCCAGTCGGTCGTGACCCCGGTTCCGGGTCTCGGCGACATCACCCTTCGCCTGGAGGCCGGCACCGAGGCCGCCAAGTCCGGCGATGACCGCGACAAGGTCATCGGCAAGGACCTGTACCTCGACGTCTCCTACCTGGAGGCCGACGCCGAGTTCGACCAGATCGACATCGGTGTCGCGGCCGGTTCGCTCCCGAAGAAGCCCGGCGGGCAGGGCATCCAGCCCAACACCGAGGCCAACCCGAATGGCTTCGCCCAGCGCGCCGAGAGCGTCGTCCTGACCAACGTCAGGCAGAAGGCGTGGGCCACCACGGCCGCCACCTTCAAGCTCCCCGACCTGAACCTGTCCCTGCACCGGGGCACCGAGAAGGAGTGCTTCAAGGGCTGACCAGCTCCTGAAGGTGCGGGCCGCTCCGGCGGCCCGCACGCTCTCCGGGCCCCGGGCCCACTCTTCTCCACATCTTTCTCAGCAACACCGCTTCCAGGGAGCTGTTTCCATGAGCGCCGAGACCCCTGCCTCCCACGGAGTCCGCAAGGACAACCGGTTCAAGGTCTGGCGGCAGACCCGGCCCTTCTGGGCGGGACTGTTCACCATCCTCGGTGGTCTGCCGATCGCCTACCTCCCCTACGGGGACATGCGGCTCGGCAACATCACCATGGCGATGAAGACGACCGCCGGATCTGGCGCGCTGATCATCGGCGTCCTGCTCATCACGCTCGGCCTGACGATGTGGTACCAGCCCATCGTGCGGGTTTTCGCGGGTGTCGCGACGATCGTGCTGGGGCTGGTCTCCATTCCGGTGTCGAACTTCGGCGGTCTCGTCATCGGGTTCCTGTTCGCCCTCATCGGCGGCGGCATGTCCGCGGCCTGGGCGCCCGCGCCACCGGTCGAGGAGGCCGTCGACCCCGAGTACGACGCCGAGTACGACCGCGAGCCGGAGACGTCCGCCGAGACCGAGGCCCTGTGGGCCGCCGGCGTCCCGGAGCAGCGCGAGGCGGAGCACCACGCGACCGAAACGACGATCGACGCCAACGGCGGGAGGAACAGTGCGGGGTGACGAGACTCAGTCGGCGCTCGCGAAGGAGGGCCCGCGGCACGCGGCCCCGCGCAAGTCGCTGCTGAACAGGATCCAGGGCCCCGCGGGCAAGGCGATGGCGCTGGCCGCCATGCCGACCGCGGTGTTCGTGGGCATGGGGCTCACGCCCAAGATCGCCCTCGCCGACGACAAGGACTTCCCCTACGCGCCCGGCCCCTGTGTGACCCGCTCGGACGAGCCGGTGACCGAGGAGACGACGAAGCCGGCCGAGACGGCGAAGCCGACCCCGTCCGCGACGCCCTCGGCGACCGCGACGGCCGTGCCGACCGCCACCCCGACCCCCACCGCCACCGGGACACCGACGCCGACCGCGACGGAGACCGGGCAGGCGACCACGCAGCGGACGCAGGAGCAGGCGAAGGCCACCGCCTCGCCGACCGCGACGCCGACACCGACGGCCACACCCACGCCGACGAAGTCGAAGAACCCGCTCGACCCGCTGGGCGTGGGTGACGCGCTCAAGGACCTGTTCGACGGCCCGGACCCGAAGCCGACGGCGACGCCCACGACGGCGGCCCCGACGACGCAGGCGCCCGCCCCGAGCACGTCGACGACGGCCCCCGCCGACAAGCCGGCGACCGCCGACGAGCCGGCCACGACCACCGCGCCCGAGGCGACCGCCGACCCGGCCGCCGAGAAGACGAAGGCCGCGATCCAGAAGGCGGCCGGCACCGCCGGTGTCGAGGTCAAGGAGCTGCCGGAGAGCGCCAAGGGCCTCGACGCCAAGAAGGACGAGGACATACCCGAGGGCGCCAAGCCCCGCTTCCCGTGCCCCGAGCGCGACGACGCGGCGCTCGCGGCGGCCGAGGTGGAGCCCGGCATCCCGCTGCTCCCGGACGAGCCGTGGCGCCTGGAGAGCACGAAGCTCACCCTGAGCGGTCTGAAGTACCACGGCATCGTCGAGGTGAAGACCTACGGCGGCAAGATCAAGAAGGTGCTGAAGTTCACCGCGACCACGGTGAAGATCAAGGACCTGCACCAGCTGACGGAGCACTCCGAGGGCCTCACGGCCCACGTCCGTTCCGCCAAGGGCAAGGAGTCGACCATCACCGAGGGCACGGTGACGATGTACACGGAGGAGCTGAAGGGCAACCTCATCGGCCTCATCCCGATCACCTTCAGCGCCGAGTCCCCGCCTCCGCTGGACCTCCCGGAGATCTTCTTCACCAGCGTGAAGCTCAAGCAGGCGGGCCAGTTCGGCGGCACCCTCAGGGTTCCGGGCCTCCGCAACACGATCGAAGCCAGCTGACCGGAGCACGTCTCCGGGAGCCGCGTCACGCGACGGCCTCCCCGCCCGAGAGGGCGAGGAGGCCGTCGTTCGTGTCGTACGGGTGGGTCAGCCGAGTGCCTCGGCCGCCGCGCGCCTGATGCGCTTGGTGCGGCCCGACTCGGCCAGGAGCCGGAGGACCGCCCCGTCGGACACCTCGGCGGCGATCCGCAGCTGGAGCCAGTCGCTCCAGCCGGCGACCGACCCGGAGTCCGGGGCCGGAGCCGCGGCCCCGGCCCGGAGGTCCTCCAGGAGGCCCAACTCACGCGCCCGGCGCTCGCTGAACGCGCGCACCGCGGGGGAGAGGGCCTCGACCCAGATGTTCCGATCGGCGCGGGGCACCCTTTCCAGGGCCTCGCCGACGACTCCCGACGCGAGCGCGCCGTCCGATTCGGCGACGACCGCAGCCAGCAGGCCGGGCCGGGCCGCGTCGGACGCGAGGGCGGCCCGGTACAGCTCCCAGCGGGCGTGACCGTCGTTCACGTCGGTCACCGTCCTGCCGAGCCGGTCCTCAAGACCGCGCAACGCTTCCCGTAGTTCCGGGGAGACGTCAGCATCCACCATTGGCCTTGAACCTTTCCATGGCGGCTCGGATGTTCTCCCTGATGGTACGGATGTTGTTGTTGATGACAGCCTGCTGGAGCTTGGTCGGCGGCTTGTCGTCCAGGATCGGCTTGCCGTTCATGCCGATCCGGACCTCCGCGCCCTTGCCCTTGACGTGCGCGTGCGGCGGGGCGTGGTCGTTGGAGTAGATCTGGATGGTCACGCCGCCCTCGGTCACGATCGTGCCGACACCCGGGTACTGCGGGCTCGTCGCGGCCGCGGCGGCGCGGAGCGTGCCGGCCCCCGTCGGAGCGGCGCCGAACGCGGTGCCCGCCCCTGACGCGCCGGCGAACGACGCGGAGCGCGCGGACACCGGCTTGGGCTTGACCGGGCAGGCCTTGCCCTTGCCCTTCTTGGCGTCGTCGATGATCTTGCGGAACTTGTCCAGGGTCCGCTTGGCGGTGACGGACTTCTCCAGGAAGCCGCCGATGCCACTGGCCACCCGGACGATCGCCTTGCCGACGGAGAACACCTTGGAGACCGGCACGAGCTTCGCCAGCGTCCACAGGCAGCTCTCGATGTCGCCCTTGGTGAAGCAGCGCTCCAGGTCGCGGTAGCCGATCTCCTCCAGGAGGATCTCGCCGCCGTTCTTGACGAGCCAGTCGAGGATGCCCTGGCCGGTCAGCGCCTTCGCCGCGCGGAAGGCCTCGACGCACTCCTCGCCGCACTCGCGACGCAGCAGCTCCTCCTCGTCGACCGTGAGGTCGGCACCGGCGTCGGAACCGTCGGCCTCGACGCGCTCCTCGATAGCCCGCTGCTCCTCCTCGCGTTCGACGGCCTCCGCCCGGTCGGCGGCCTTGTCCGCCTCCGTGGCGTCCTCCACCGCGCGGGTGGCGGCGCCCTCGGCGGCGGTGGCGTCCTCCTCCGCCTTGGTGGCGGTGTTCCGGGCGCTGCCGGCGTCCTGCTCGGCGGCGGACGCCGAGGAACGGGCGGAGGCGGCGTCGCGCTCGGCGGCGGTCGCCTCGCTGTCGGCGGCCATGGCCTCCGACTCGGCGTCGCTCGCGGCGTTCGAGGCCTGCATGGCGTCGACACCGGCCTGCGCGTCGTACTCCTGCGCCCTGGCGTCCGCCTTCTTGGCCGCCTCCGCGGCCTTCGCGGCTTCCGCAGCCGAGGCGCGGGCCGCAGCGACGTGCTCCAGGGCCTTCGCCGCGTCGGCAGCCGCTGCCGCGGCGGCCTGCGCCGCGAGCTTGGCGTCTCCCGCGGCCTTGTCCGCGAGCACCTTGGCGTCGGCGGCGGCCTTCGCCGCCTCCTTCGCCTTGGCCTCGGCGGCGGCCGCCTGCTGCTCGGCGAGCGGCTTGGCGGTCTGCGCCACCAGGACCGCGAACGCGGCCGAGGTGTCCGTCTCGCGGTACGGGCTGCCCACCGCGATGGCCTCGTCGGCGGCGGCGTTCACGGCACGGGCCGCATCACGTGCGCCGGCGGCGGCCTGGCCGGCCGCAAAGGCGAACCCGGCGGTCTTGGCGGACCATGCCGCCGTCTCGGCGGCCTCGGCCTTCGCCGCGGTCGCTTCCTGGCGGGCCTTGACGGCAGCGGCGTGCGCCTTCTTGGCCTCGGCCTCCGCCGCACGGGCGTTGGCCTTGGCGTTCGCCGCGGCGTCGATGGCCTCGGCGGCTGCCGCGTGCGCGGTGGCCGCGGCCGCGTGGGTGGTCAGGTAGGCCGACCACGCGCTGTCGGCCGCCGCGCGGGAACGCGAGGCCGCCGCTGCCGAACGGGTGGCTGCGGCACGGGCGTTCACCGCTGCCGTGGATGCCTCGTTCGCGGCCGTACGGGCCCGGCCGGCCGCGTCCGTCGCGTCGTTGGCGGCCGCACGGGCCGCGGTCGCGGCCTGCCGTGCCTCGCCGGCGTCGGTGGTGCCCTCGGAGGCCGCGGCGGCGGCTTCGAGCGCCGCGGCGCGCGAGGCCTTCGCGTCCTTGTTCCGCTCCGCCGCCTCGGCGTTCGAGCGCGCGAGTGCGGCCCGGCCCTCGGCGGCCTCGGCCGCCTCACGCTCCTCGGCCGCGGTGGCCCCGGACGCCTCGGCGGAGGTACGGGCCCGACCTGCGGCCTCGCGCTCGGTCTGCGCACGCTGCTCGGCGGCGGCGGCCTTCTGCCGCTCGCGGGTGGCGTTGGCCCGCTCCCGGGCCGCGTTCGCCTTCTCGGCCTCCGCGATGGCGCGCTGACGCTTCGCCTCGGCCGCACCGGCCTTGGCGGTCTGCTCGGCGGCCTCCGCGGTCGCCTGTGCCTTCTTCGCCCTGGTCGCGTTGGCGGCGGCTTCCTTCGCCTGCGCCTCGGCGGCCTGCATGGCGGCCTTCGCCTGGGCCGCGGCCTCCTGGGCGGCGGCCCTGCGGAACTCGGTGGCGAGGGCATGGGCCTGGGTCTGGCTCAGCGAGTAGAGCGCGCCGCTGTCCGCAGCGGTGGCCTTGGCCGCGTTGGACGCGGTCAGTGTGGTCTTGGCGGCGGCCTGGGCGGCGGCATACGACGCCTTCGCCACCTGCACCGACTGCTGCGCGTACATCAGACCGCGGCCGCGCGGCAGCTTGGCCGCGTCGGCGATGGCCCAGGCGGAGGTCTGCTGGGCGGCGGCCTTGTCCGCGGCCGTCTTGGCCCGGGCGACGGCGGCGTTGGCCAGCGGCACCTGGGCGGCGGCCGCGGCGCGGGCCGTGCTCAGGTCGGCGGCCGCCTTGGTGAACTCGGCCGGCTTGGGGTAGCTGCTCCAGTCCTTCTTGTCGGACCAGTACTTCTGCCAGAAGAGGATCTGGTCCGCGTGCCAGGCCTGCCGGATCGACTCCAGCATGGTGTCGGTGGCGGTGCGCAGCTCCTTGGCCCCCGCCGCCTCGGCGGCGACGATCTCCTTGCGCTGCGCGGCCTGGGACGCGTACTCCGCCTCCCACTCCGTGTGGGCCTGGAGGACCACCAGGGACATCGACCGGTAGTGGTCGATGGGGTTCTCGCTGTCACAGCCGGCCCAGGCCAGCTTCAGCGCCTCGACCTCGTTCCGGAACTCGGGGGAGTCCGGTACGGGTGCCGTCTTCGGGAACCCGCCGAAGCGCAGGAAGTCGGCGATGTCACGGGCCGAGCTGCTCCGAGTGGCTCCGTAGCCGACGAGCGTCTGGCCCGCCATGAACTTGTACTGGGACGCCCAGAAGTCCTCGCTGGGGAGGGCGTCGAAGAGCTGCTTGGCCTTGTCGACCGCGGCCGTGCCCGGCTGCGGCGTCCGGTCCTCGAACGACTTGAAGTACAGGTCGCGTTGCGTCTTGAGCGTGAAGGTCATGATGTCCGCGCCGAAGTCCGGCACGTTGTGCGCACGTCCCTGCGAGAAACTCAGGGACGAGTACGGCTTGTTGATCTCGTTGAGCTTGTCCTGGCGCGCCCGGTAGGCGTCGGCGTAGGCGTAGCCCGCGTCGACGTCCTTCTTCTGGGCGTTGATCGACGGCTCGTAGTTCCAGTACAGCGCCGCCTGGCGCAGGGTCTCGGGCGGCCCGGAGAGGTCCTTGTTGGCCAGGGCCTTCAGCTCGGGGCCGCCGTAGTGGACGGCGCCGGAGACGAGGCACCGGTCCTTCCGTTCCGTCGCGCCGAGGCTGATGCGGAGGGTCCGCAGCCAGGGGTCGGTGGGGTTGTCCCCCGGTTCCTCGGCCGCCGCGGGGGCGGCCGTCACGAGGCCGCCCAGGAGGGCGGCCGCCGTCGCGAGGACGATGCCCGACGTCCATCGTCTCGCCGGTGCGGCGCGCAGGGAGCGCCGTCTGCCCGGCAGTTTCGTCTTTCGCACTTCACAGCCTGTCGTGTCGACAACTCGGTCTGCCCGGGTGGAAGGAAGCACGAAGAACACCCCGTCGCGCATGCGCCGGGGTGGGTGTCGTCGGGCTGTGTGGTTCCTCGAAGGCGCCGCCGGTCAGTGCGGTCCTTCGGCTGCGCGTGGTCGCACGCGCTCGGTTCCCCCGCCTTCCCCCCGAAGGCGTAACGATCATGACATGTCGAACAGGGTTGCGAAAGGGAGATTGCTCTCGGTACGCGGACGGGCCGCACCTTTCACCGAAGGTGCGGCCCGTCCGCGTAAATCCTTGTGTCCGGGGGGGACTTAGTCGCGCTCCCCGCCACCGAGGTGGTGGACGCGGACCATGTTCGTCGTGCCGGGGACGCCGGGGGGCGAGCCGGCGGTGATGACCATGGTGTCGCCCTCGTTGTAGCGCTGGAGCTTCAGGAGCTCGGCGTCCACCAGGTCGACCATCGCGTCCGTGTTGTCCACGTGCGGGACGACGAAGGACTCGACGCCCCAGCTCAGGGTGAGCTGGTTGCGGGTGTTCTCGTCCGTCGTGAAGGCGAGGATCGGCTGCTGGACGCGGTAGCGCGAGAGGCGGCGGGCCGTGTCGCCGGACTGGGTGAAGGCGATCAGGGCCTTGCCGCCCAGGAAGTCGGCGATCTCGCAGGCCGCGCGGGCCACGGAACCGCCCTGGGTGCGCGGCTTCTTGCCCGGGACCAGGGGCTGGAGGCCCTTGGAGAGCAGCTCCTCCTCGGCCGCGGCGACGATCTTCGACATCGTCTTCACGGTCTCGATCGGGTACGCGCCGACCGAGGACTCGGCCGACAGCATGACCGCGTCCGCGCCGTCCAGGATCGCGTTGGCGACGTCGCTCGCCTCGGCGCGGGTCGGACGGGAGTTGGTGATCATCGACTCCATCATCTGGGTGGCGACGATGACCGGCTTGGCGTTGCGGCGGCACATCTCGACGAGGCGCTTCTGCACCATCGGGACCTTCTCGAGCGGGTACTCGACGGCGAGGTCGCCACGGGCCACCATGACCGCGTCGAAGGCCGCGACGACGGCCTCCATGTTCTCGACGGCCTGCGGCTTCTCCACCTTGGCGATGACGGGGACCCGGCGGCCCTCCTCGTCCATCACCTTGTGGACGTCCTTGACGTCGTTGGCGTCGCGGACGAAGGAGAGGGCGACCATGTCGCAGCCCATGCGGAGCGCGAAGCGGAGGTCGTCGACGTCCTTCTCCGACAGGGCGGGGACGTTGACCGCCGCGCCGGGCAGGTTGATGCCCTTGTGGTCGGAGATGACACCGCCCTCGACGACGATCGTCTTGACCCGGGGGCCCTCGACCTCGACGACCCGCAGTTCGACGTTGCCGTCGTTGATCAGGACCTGGTCGCCCTTGGAGACATCGCCGGGCAGGCCCTTGTAGGTGGTGCCGCAGATGGACTTGTCACCGGGGACGTCCTCGGTGGTGATGGTGAACTCGTCACCGCGCACCAGCTCGACCGGGCCCTCGGCGAAGGTCTCGAGACGGATCTTGGGGCCCTGGAGGTCGGCGAGCACGCCGACGGCGCGCCCGGTGTCCGCGGAGACCTGCCGGACGCGGTCGTACCGCTCCTGGTGCTCCGCCTGGGATCCGTGGCTGAAGTTGAATCGGGCCACGTTCATGCCGGCCTCGATGAGAGCCTTCAGCTGCTCATACGAGTCGACGGCGGGGCCCAGCGTGCAGACGATTTTGGAACGGCGCATGAGGCGGATCCTATCGGTTTGTTTCACTGCGGAATATTCCGTCTGGTGGAAAGTACAAATGGGCGCGGGGGCGCTCAGGCGTTCACTCCTCCGAGCGTCTCCTCGCGCACCAGAGCGAAGGTCTGGCGGGCGATCTCCAGCTCCTCGTCCGTCGGCACCACGGCGACCGCCACCCGCGCGTAGTTCGGCGAGATCAGCCGTGCCTCGTCCGAACGCACCGCGTTGAGGTCCGCGTCCACCGCGAGACCCAGCTCCTCCAGGCCCGCGATCGCAGCCTCCCGCACCGGGGCCGCGTTCTCCCCGACCCCCGCCGTGAACGCCACCGCGTCCACCCGGCCGAGCACCGCGTAGTACGCGCCGATGTACTTCTTCAGACGGTGGATGTAGATGTCGAAGGCGAGCGCTGCACGCGCGTCGCCCTCGTCGATCCGGCGGCGGATCTCCCGCATGTCGTTGTCGCCGCAGAGCCCCACCAGGCCGGACTTCTTGTTCAGCAGCACGTCGATCTCGTCGGCCGACATGCCCGCCACCCGCTTGAGATGGAAGGTGACCGCCGGGTCGACGTCGCCCGAGCGCGTACCCATGACCAGGCCCTCCAGGGGCGTCAGGCCCATGGAGGTGTCCACGCACCGGCCGCCCCGCACCGCCGAGGCGGACGCGCCGTTGCCCAGGTGCAGCACGATCACGTTCACCTCCTCCGGCTCCTTGCCGAGCAGCCTCGCGGTCTCCCGCGACACGTACGCGTGCGAGGTGCCGTGGAAGCCGTACCGCCGGATCCGGTACGCGTCGGCCGTCTCCACGTCGATCGCGTACCGCGCCGCCGACTCCGGCATCGTCGTGTGGAACGCGGTGTCGAAGACCGCGACCTGCGGCAGGTCGGGGCGGAGCGCCGTCGCCGTACGGATGCCCGTCAGGTTCGCCGGGTTGTGCAGCGGCGCCACCGGCACGAGCCGCTCGATCTCCGCGAGCACCTCGTCGTCGATCACCGTCGGCTCGGTGAACCGCAGCCCGCCGTGTACCACCCGGTGACCGATCGCCGCCAGCTCGGGGGAGTCGAGCCCGAGTCCGTCCGCCGCCAGCTCCTCGGCGACCGCCTTCAGCGCGGCCGCGTGGTCGGCGATCGGGCCGTTCTTCTCGCGCTTCTCGCCGCCGCCGCCCTGCAGCGGGGTGTGTACGAGCCGCGAGGTCTCCTCGCCGATGCGCTCCACGAGCCCCTGGGCGAGACGGCTGTCGTCGCGCATGTCGAGCAGCTGGTACTTCACCGACGACGAGCCGGAGTTGAGGACCAGGATCCGGGACGGGGCGGACGGGGCGGACGGGGCGGAGGAGACAGGGGCGGAGGCGGGGGTGGGGGCGGTCATGCGGGGAACTCCTGACCCTGGGCGGGGACCTGGGACTGGATCGCCGTGATGGCGACCGTGTTGACGATGTCGCTGACGAGCGCGCCGCGCGAGAGGTCGTTCACGGGCTTGCGCAGACCCTGGAGCACCGGGCCGACGGCCACGGCGCCGGCCGAACGCTGCACGGCCTTGTAGGTGTTGTTGCCGGTGTTGAGGTCCGGGAAGATCAGCACGGTCGCCTGCCCCGCGACCTCCGAGCCCGGCAGCTTCGTCGCCGCGACCGAGGGCTCGACGGCGGCGTCGTACTGGATGGGTCCCTCGATCCGCAGCTCCGGGTGCGCCTCGCGGACCAGCTTGGTCGCCTCCCGCACCTTGTCGACGTCGGCGCCGGAGCCCGAGGTGCCGGTGGAGTACGAGAGCATCGCTATCCGCGGTTCGACGCCGAAGCGGGCCGCGGTGGCCGCCGACTGGACCGCGATGTCCGCGAGCTGTTCGGCGTTCGGGTCCGGGTTGACCGCGCAGTCGCCGTACACGAGGACCTTGTCGGCCAGGCACATGAAGAAGACCGAGGAGACGATCGAGGCGTCCGGCTTGGTCTTGATGATCTCGAAGGCGGGGCGGATCGTCGCGGCCGTGGAGTGCACGGAGCCGGAGACCATGCCGTCGGCCAGGCCCTCCTGGACCATCAGCGTGCCGAAGTAGTTGACGTCCGAGACGACGTCGTACGCCAGCTCCACGGTGACGCCCTTGTGGGCGCGGAGCGCCGCGTACTTCTCGGCGAAGGAGTCCCGCAGTTCCGAGGTCGCCGGGTCGATGAGCTGGGTCTCGGCGAGCGCGATGCCCAGGTCGGCGGCCTTCCTGCGGATGATCTCGACGTCGCCGAGCAGCGTCAGGTCGCACACGTCACGGCGCAGCAGCACGTCGGCGGCGCGCAGCACCCGCTCCTCCGTGCCCTCCGGGAGCACCACCCGGCGCCGGTCGGTGCGCGCCTGCTCGATGAGCTCGTGCTCGAACATCATCGGGGTGACCCGGCCGCTGCGGGCCACCGAGACCCGCTTGAGCAGGTCGGCCGTGTCCACGTGCCGCTCGAACAGGCCGAGGGCGGTCTCCGCCTTGCGCGGCGTGGCCGCGTTCAGCTTGCCTTCGAGGGCGAAGAGTTCGGTGGCGGTCGGGAAGCTGTTGCCGGGTACGGAGATGACCGGCGTGCCGGGCGCGAGGCGGGCCGCCAGGGTCAGGATCTCGTCGCTGGGCCGCTCGTTCAGGGTGAGCAGCACACCGGCGATCGGCGGGGTTCCGGCCGAGTGTGCGGCGAGCGCGCCGACGACCAGGTCGGCCCGGTCCCCGGGGGTGACGACCAGACAGCCGGGGGTCAGCGCGTTGAGGAAGTTCGGCAGCATGGCGCCGCCGAAGACGAAGTCGAGCGCGTCGCGCGCGAGGCCCGCGTCGTCGCCGAGGACCACGGAGGCGCCGAGCGCGTGCTGGATCTGGGCGACCGTGGGCGCGGCGAGCGCCGGCTCGTCCGGCAGGACGTAGCAGGGCACGGGCAGTCGGGCGGTGAGCCGCTCGGCTATGACCGCCCGGTCCTCGCCCGCCACCCGGTTGACGATCATCGCGAGCACGTCGCAGCCGAGTCCGTCGTACGCCCGGAAGGCGTTGCGCGCCTCGGACCGTACGGACTCCGCCGACTGGCCCTTGCCGCCGACGACCGGGATGACGGAGGCGCCGAACTCGTTGGCGAGCCGCGCGTTGAGCGCCAGTTCGTCGGGGAGCTGGGTGGCGGCGAAGTCGGTGCCGAGGACGAGGACGACCTCGTAGTCGCGGGCGACCGCGTGGAAGCGGTCGACCAGCTGCGACACCAGCTCGTCGGTGCCGCGTTCGGCCTGGAGCGCGGCGGCCTCGTGGTAGTCCATGCCGTAGACCGTCGAGGCGTCCTGCGAGAGCCGGTAGCGGGTGCGCAGCAGGTCGAAGAGCCGGTCGGGACCGTCGTGCACCAGCGGCCGGAACACCCCCACCCGGTCCACCTGGCGGGTGAGGAGCTCCATGACTCCCAGCTCGACGACCTGGCGGCCGTCACCGCGGTCGATCCCGGTCACGTACACGCTGCGCGTCACGCCGTGGTCTCCTGTCCAGTCCTGCGGAAAACGGGACTCGCGGAGCCGGGGCGAGCGGTGCCCTCGCGGCACGCTCGCGGTCCGTTCGCCGACCGACGCGGGCGTCAACCGACTGTGCTCAGAAAGCCCCGGTAGGGCGGCATTACCCCCTTGACAATACCCTCGCCGATGGTTAGGTCGCCCGCCGGACGAAGGGCCCGGAAGCCCGGGACGAAAGGCCTTCCGGGGCGCCGGGGGAGGGACGCGCGGAACGGTCGCGAGCGCGCCCCCCAGGCCGGGCGTGTGAGAATCGCTATGGCTCACAAAGGAACGCGACCGAGCAGGAGACACAGCACGATGCGCATCGGAGTTCTCACCGCAGGCGGCGACTGCCCCGGCCTGAACGCAGTGATCCGGTCGGTCGTGCACCGGGCGCTGACCGGCCACGACGACGAAGTCATCGGCTTCGAGGACGGGTTCAAGGGCCTCCTCGACGGCCACTACCGCCCCCTCGACCTGAATGCCGTCAGCGGCATCCTGGCCCGCGGCGGCACCATCCTCGGCTCCGCACGCCTGGAGCGGAACCGGCTGGCCGAGGCCGCCGCGTCCGCCCCCGACCTGGCCCGCGAGTACGGCATCGACGTCCTCATCCCCATCGGTGGCGAAGGCACCCTGACCGCCGCCCGGATGCTCTCCGACGCCGGCATGCCCGTCGTCGGCGTCCCGAAGACGATCGACAACGACATCTCCTCCACGGACCGCACCTTCGGCTTCGACACCGCCGTCGGCGTCGCCACCGAGGCCATGGACCGCCTCAAGACCACCGCCGAGTCCCACCAGCGGGTGATGGTCGTCGAGGTGATGGGCCGCCACGCCGGCTGGATCGCCCTGGAGTCCGGCATGGCCGGCGGCGCGCACGGCATCTGTCTCCCCGAGCGGCCCTTCCAGGTCGACGACCTGGTGAAGATGGTCGAGGAGCGCTTCGCCCGCGGCAAGAAGTTCGCCGTCATCTGCGTGGCCGAGGGCGCGCATCCGGCCGAGGGCTCGATGGAGTACAAGAAGGGCGAGATCGACCAGTTCGGTCACGAGCGCTTCCAGGGCATCGGCAACCAGCTCGCCGTCGAGCTGGAGCGGCGCCTCGGCAAGGAGGCCCGCCCGGTCATCCTCGGCCACGTCCAGCGCGGCGGCACGCCGACCGCGTACGACCGGGTGCTCGCGACCCGCTTCGGCTGGCACGCGGTGGAGGCGGCGCACCGCGGCGACTTCGGCAGGATGACGGCGCTGCGCGGCACGGGCGTCGAGATGGTGCCGCTCGCCGAGGCCGTGACCCGGCTCAAGACGGTCCCCGAGGACCGCATCCGCGAGGCCGAGTCCGTCTTCTAGCGCCTCCGACGGGGCCGGCCCTTCCGGCCCCGCCGTCGGGACCTCCGTCCCGACCTGTCCCGGATTCCCGCCGGGACCCGGGCACACCCGAGTGGCCCCGACCGTCCCCCCGTGGACGGTCGGGGCCACTCCGCCGTGCCCGGCATCACCCCCGGAAATGCCGGGTTCCACTCTTGAGCCGGAGCGCGAGATCAACAAGGCTTGGGGCCTGTCCCGGACATGTCCCAACCCTGTCCGGCGGAAGGGAAGAGGCGCGGATGACACCGGGGCGGCACACCCCTGACCCGCGGGAGGCACACACCCCCGCCGAGTTCCTCGCACGCCTCCAGGCCCTCAAGGACTGGTCGGGCCTGACCTACCGCGAGCTCTCGGCCCGGGCGGAGGTACGCGGGGACGTCCTGCCCCGGTCCACCGTGGCGAACATGCTGGCCCGCGCCACCCTGCCCCGCGAGGAACTGCTGGTCGCCTTCGTCCGTGCGTGCGGGGCGACGCCGGGCGAGCTGGCGGAGTGGCGGACGGTACGGACGGAGCTGGCGGGACGGGGGGTGGACGCGGCGGCCGAGCCGGACGGGACGGATGACGCGACCGAGCCGGCCGAGGCGGATGCCGTGGCCGAGGCGGCAGAGAGAGAAGCGGGGGAAGGGGTGGAAGCGCCGGCCGCCGGGCCGGCGGCCGATCGCTCGGAGACACCCGGGCCCGCTGACACACCCGATACGGCAGAGGCGACCGGCCCGCCGCCCTCCTGGCCCACCGCCGCACCGCCGGCCCGGGGCCCGGCCGCGCCGCGACCCGGGACCCCGTCCCGTATACGGCGTGCACTCGTCGCCACGATCGCGGTGGCCGGGCTCGTCCTCGCCGGGGTCAGCGTCGTCGCCTTCCTCCGCGACGGCCGCACCGGCCCCGCCGGTCAGTCACCCCGTACCGCCCCCGCCCCCACCGCTGTCGCCCCCGCCGCCGGGGACGTACGCATCCGGGTGATCGGCACCGACTTCTGTCTCGGCGAGCGGCGCGGGACCCGGACCGGGCAGGTCCATCAGCTGCCGTGCGCCGAGTCGGGCTACCCGCTCTACTCCCTCGCGGCGGTGGGCTCCGGCCGGTGGAGGATCGTCTCCGACCACCCCGAGTTCGGCCCCGGCTGCTCCGGCATTCCTTCCGGTGGCCGGATACCCGACTCCGCGTACGAGGACTCCGAGTGCGGGGACCCCAGCCGGGTCGAGGCCTTCGCCCTGGAGCCGTACGGCACGCCCGAAGGCCCCGTCCGGGGCTACCGGATCGTCCCGGTCGGCTCCGCGACCCGGGGCACCTGCGTCACCGTCGTCGGCGACCGCGGGGCCGCCGGGGCGCGGCTCACCCAGGCGGCCTGCGCGCCGGACGCGGCGGGCCAGCTGTTCTCCTTCGAGCGGCGGGACTGACCGGGGACCGGGACTCAGGACAAGGCCCCGGGGGCCGGGGGCGGGGGCCGGGCTCAGCTCGGCCCGCCTCGGCCTCTAAGGGGTCTCCACCAGCCGGGCCCTGAGCGTCTTCACCACCGACGGGTCGAGCCCGACGTGGCCGGTGACGTACGCGTCCACGGAGCCGTACCGTGCGCGCAGGTCCGCGAGGAACAGCCGGATGATGTCGGCGGGTGCCCGGCCGTAGCCCGGCCAGCGCAGTTCGCGGCCCGGGTGCGAAGCCCGCCAGTCGGCGATCAGCCGCTCCGTGGCCAGCTCGGTGAGTGCGAAGTCCGCGAGGATCTCGTCGTCCGGGACGCCGAGGAGGGCGAGGACGACGGCGGCGAGCAGCCCCGTACGGTCCTTCCCGGACGCGCAGTGGAAGACGAGCGGGCCGTCGGCGGAGGCGATGACCTCCAGGGCCGTACGGAGTTCCACCGCGCCGTCCTCGGCCACCTCGGCGAACCGGTCGGCGAGGTAGCGCCAGGGGTCGAGGTCCGGGTCGATCTCCGCCTGGTCGTAGGGGCGGTGCTCGATCGAGAGGTTGTGCCAGGAGACGTCCTCGGTCTCCGGGAGGCGGCCCTTGGCGGCGATCTCCCACGGGTAGCGCAGGTCGATCACCGTGGCCACGTTCAGCGCGCGGAAGCGCTGCAGATCGGCGGGGGCGGCGTCCGTGAGCTTGGCGAGGGAGTCGGAGCGGTAGAGGGTCTCCCACCGCACGGTCCCGCCGTCGGCGGTCCGATAGCCGCCCAGGTCACGGAAGTTGTGAAGTCGTTCGAAGGGTATGTGTCGTCTCACCACGCCAATGTACGGGCCCGGGGAAGCGAGTTCCGGGAGTCCCGGAACCGGCCGGGGCCTCCTAGGAGCCGACGGCGGCCCAGAAGTGCCCGGTGATGTCGTCGAGGTACGCACGCCCCTCGTCGCCGGTGGCGCCCGATGCGCCCCAGCTGCTGGTCGCCGCCATCCGGGCGTGGTAGTCCGTGTGCAGCCGCTGCAGGGCGAACTCCAGGGCCTGCTTGGGCAGCGGCAGCATCTTCACGGCCGGTTTCACGTAGGCCTGCCAGCGGGTGGTGGCGGCGTCCCGCAGCAGCTCGGCGAGGCGCTCGTCGCCGCCGGTCGCGGTGATCAGGGCGCGCGGGCCGAGGCCGAGGACCTCCGCGAGGGTGGCCGTCTGGCGTTCGGTGCCGCGCCAGCGGCCCTCGTCCTCCATCCGCTGGTACGCGTGGGCCGCGACGCCGACCCGCCGGGCCAGCTCCTCCGCGGCGAGCCCGCGCGCCATCCGGTGCTCGCGCAGCGTGGAGGCGGCGGCGATCAGTTCGGCGGGGGCGCACCACAGGACGCCCGCGAGGGCGGTGAGCTCCTGCTCGCCGGGGGCGGCCCGGCCGCGTTCCCAGGCGACGACGGTGTCGGGGTTGACGAAGAGGCCGTACTGCGCGCGCAGGCCGTACGCGACATGACCGGGGGTCATGCCGAGGGCCTCGCGCAGGCGCCGGGCGGCCAGGGCGTTGAAGGGTGGTGAGGGTTGGTGCACCCGGCCACCGTAGGTGCGGAGGGTGACGGCTGGCTACGGTGCGTTCACCCAAGGTGGGGAGTCGTAGGAACGTGGGAACCGATCAGTAACCGGGCGTGGTCACCTTGGAAACGATCAGTGACCGGGCGTGGTGGCCTTCGGAAATGATCAATGGCTGCGGGGCGGTCGCCGGGGGGCCGGTCACCGGCCCCGTGCCGGGCCGTCGATCCAGCGGTACTGGAGTTCCGGCCGCCCGATCTGACCGTACTGCGGGGCGCGTACGGCCCGGCCCTCGGTCACCAGGTGCTCCAGGTAGCGGCGCGCGGTGATCCGGGAGATCCCCACCGCCGTGCCGGCCTCGGCGGCGGTGAGCCCGGCCGGGGTGGACCGGAGGGTACGGGTGACGGACTCCAGGGTGGGCGCGCTCAGGCCCTTGGGGAGGTTGGTGGGGTGCGGGGCGCGAAGGGTGGCGAGCGCGCGGTCGACCTCGTCCTGCCCGGAGGCCTCGCCGGCGGTCGCCCGGAACTCGGCGTACCGGGCGAGGCGGTCCCGCAGGGTCGCGAAGGCGAAGGGCTTGAGGACGTACTGGACGACACCGAGCGAGACGCCCTCGCGGACGATGGCCAGGTCGCGGGCGGAGGTCACCGCGATGACGTCGGCGGAGTGCCCGGCGGCGCGCAGGGCACGCAGCAGCTGGAGGCCGTGGCCGTCGGGCAGGTAGAGGTCGAGCAGGATGAGGTCGACGGGCGTCCGTTCGAGCACGCGCACGGCGGCGGCGCGGGAGTGGGCGACGCCGACGACCGTGAACCCGTCGACCCGCCCGGCGTAGAGGGCGTGGGCGTCGGCGGCGACGGGATCGTCCTCGACGACGAGCACCCGCAGGGGCAGCGCACTCACGAGATCACCTCCGAAGCACCCGAGTCCCGGCTCGGTACGTCGTGGTCCGGCGGGGTGGCCTCCGTCGTGCCTTCGGCCCCCGGTCCCGCGGCGGACTCGCCCTCCCTCGGCAGCGGCGGCGCCGCCGGCAGTCGGGCCGGAAGCGGCAGCCGTACCGTGAACTCCGCGCCGCCCTCCTCCGCGTCCGTGACGTCCAGCGTGCCCGCGGCGCGTGAGACCGCCTGGCCCACCAGGGCCAGGCCCAGGCCTCGGCCCGGGCCCCGGGTGGTCCAGCCTCGGCCCAGGACCGCGTCCCGGTCGGCCGGACGGACGCCGGGGCCGCTGTCGCCGACCCGGAGCAGCAGCTCGCCGTCGCCCGTGCGGGCGGCGACCGTGACCGTCACGCGCGCGTGCGGGGTGCCGCCCGCCGCCTCCACCGCGTTGTCGATGAGGTTGCCGAGGATCGTCACCAGGTCCCGGGACGGCAGGGTCGCGGGTACCAGGCCGTCGTCGATGCGGCTGTCCTCGGTCAGGACCAGCTCCACACCCCGTTCGTTCGCCTGCGCCGCCTTGCCGAGCAGCAGCGCCGCGAGCACCGGCTCCCCGACGGCGTCCACGACCCGGTCGGTGAGCGCCTGGGCCAGCTCCAGCTCCGCCGTCGCGAACTCCACGGCCTCGGCCACCCGCCCCAGTTCGATGAGCGAGACGACCGTGTGCAGCCGGTTCGCCGCCTCGTGGGCCTGCGAGCGGAGCGCCTCCGTGAACCCCCGCTCCGAGTCCAACTCGCCGGACAACGCCTGGAGTTCCGTACGGTCCCGGAGCGTGGCGACCGTGCCGCGCCGCTCCCCGCCCACCACCGGCCGGGTGTTGACCACGAGGACCCGGTCGGCAGTCAGATGCGTCTCGTCGACGCGTGGCTCCGAGGAGAGCAGCGCGCCCGTCAGCGTCGCGGGCAGTCCGAGCTCGGCCGCCGGACGGCCGACGACCCCTTCGTCCAGGCCGAGGAGCTCCCGCGCACCGTCGTTGATGAGGGCGATCCGTCGCCGTCCGTCGAGCATCACGAGCCCTTCGCGGACCGCGTGCAGCGCGGCCTCGTGGTAGTCGTGCATCCGGCTCAGCTCCGTCGCGTTCATGCCGTGCGTGTGGCGGCGCAGTCGCGCGTTGACCACGTACGTCCCCGCCCCGCCGAGCGCGAGCGCCGCCCCCGCCATGCCGAGCAGCGCGACGACCTGCTCCCGTACCTGCTCGCTGATCTTGTCGATCGTGATGCCCGCGCTGACCAGGGCGACGACCCGGCCGCCGTCGAAGACCGGCGCCACCGTCCGTACGGAGGGGCCGAGCACGCCCAGGTGGGTCTCGGAGTAGGTCCGGCCGGCCGCCGCCTCCTCGATGTGACCGAGGTACGTGCGGCCGATCTGCTCCGGCTCGGGGTGGGTCCAGCGGGTGCCGTCCGGCGCCATGATCACCACGAAGGCCACGCCCGCGTGCTCGCGCAGCGCCTCGGCGTACGGCTGGAGCTCCGCCGTCGGGTCGGCGGAGCGGGCCGCGGCGACCACGGACGGGGAGTCGGCCACGGCTGCCGCGGTCGCGGTGGCCTGGCGCCGCGCGGTCTCCTCGGCCTGCGTCAGGTCCGTGACGTACGCGAAGACCGCGCACCCCGCCACGACGACGGCCACGAGCACGACCTGCATCGCGAAGAGCTGGCCGGCCAGGCTGCGGGGGTGGGGGAGGGGGAAACGCATGCGGGTAAGTGTGCACGTGGGAAGGTGCGCCGAGGCGTTGCGTTCCCGAATCGTTCCCTCCCGCCGCCCAGGTGCGTACGGGCCGGTCGTGAACGAAACGTACGTAACCGTGACCTCGGTCACAGGCTGATGGATGCTCGCGGAGTCCACCGGGACGTGGGCACCCATCAGCACGAGGAGGACCCCGTGGCAGCACGACGGGACCGTACGCACTATCTCTATCTGGCCGTCATCGGAGCCGTACTGCTCGGCATCACGGTCGGATTCCTGGCGCCCGGAGTCGCCGTCGAGCTGAAGCCGCTGGGCACCGGCTTCGTCAATCTGATCAAGATGATGATCTCGCCGATCATCTTCTGCACGATCGTGCTCGGCGTCGGATCGGTCCGGAAGGCCGCGAAGGTCGGCGCCGTCGGCGGCCTCGCCCTCGGCTACTTCCTCCTCATGTCGACCGTCGCACTCGCGATCGGCCTCGTCGTCGGCAACATCCTGGAGCCCGGCTCCGGGCTGCACCTCACCAAGGAGCTGGCCGAGGCCGGCGCCAAGCAGGCCGAGGGTGCGAGCGAGTCCACGCCGGACTTCCTGCTCGGGATCATCCCCACGACGATCGTCTCCGCCTTCACCGAGGGCGAGGTCCTCCAGACCCTCCTCGTCGCGCTGCTCGCCGGCTTCGCGCTCCAGGCCATGGGCGCGGCGGGCGAACCGGTTCTGCGCGGGATCGGGCACATCCAGCGGCTCGTCTTCCGCATCCTCGGCATGATCATGTGGGCCGCCCCGGTCGGCGCGTTCGGCGCGATCGCGGCCGTCGTCGGCGCGACCGGCGTCGACGCCCTCAAGTCCCTCGCCGTCATCATGATCGGCTTCTATCTGACCTGCGCGATCTTCGTGTTCGTCGTGCTCGGGACGCTCCTCAGGCTGGTCGCGGGGATCAACATCTGGACGCTCCTGAAGTACCTGGGCCGCGAGTTCCTGCTGATCCTCTCCACGTCCTCCTCGGAGTCCGCGCTGCCCCGCCTCATCGCGAAGATGGAGCACCTGGGCGTCAGCAAGCCGGTCGTCGGCATCACCGTGCCGACCGGCTACTCCTTCAACCTCGACGGCACCGCGATCTACCTCACGATGGCCTCGCTCTTCGTCGCCGAGGCGATGGGCGACCCGCTCTCCGTCGGTGAGCAGATCTCGCTCCTCGTCTTCATGATCATCGCCTCGAAGGGGGCGGCGGGCGTCACCGGCGCCGGTCTCGCCACCCTCGCGGGCGGACTCCAGTCGCACCGGCCCGAGCTGGTCGACGGAGTGGGCCTGATCGTCGGCATCGACCGCTTCATGAGCGAGGCGCGCGCCCTCACCAACTTCGCGGGCAACGCCGTCGCCACGGTGCTCGTCGGCACGTGGACGAAGGAGATCGACAAGGAGCGGGTCACCGAGGTCCTCGCGGGGCGGGTGCCCTTCGACGAGAAGACCCTGGTCGACGACCACGCCCCGGCCCCGGTCCCGGACCAGCGGTCCGAGGAGGGCGAGGAGAAGGCCCGCGCGGGCGTCTGACGAACCCCCGCGCCTCCGGGGCCCCTGGAAATTCGCCCTTCCGGAGCCCCAGGCGTTCCGGGCCCCTGGGTCACCGACCCCCGGGCCCCTGGGCCACCGCCCCCCCCGGGCCCCTGGGTCACCGACCCCCGGGCCCCGACCCCCGAACCCCGAGTCCCGGGCCTTGAGCCGGATCCGGGCCTCGGGAGAGGGACGGTCCCGACCGCCGCCGCGGCCGGGACCGTCCCTCTCGTGTTCTCCGTACCGTGACCCGTTACTGCTGGATCGGGTGTCCGTCCGTGCCGCAGACGTAGCCCGCGTTGATGCAGTCGGCGACCCGGCGCCCCAGCTCGCCCTCGTCCCAGGCGTTGAAGAAGTCGCCGTGGAAGGTGTAGCCGGGCGCGTCGGTCACGTTCGTCCCGTTGCGGGTGCCCGCCAGGCTCAGCCCTCCGCCGTTCACCGGCCAGGTGATCAGCAGTTCCAGGCGCGGCACCGGGACAGGGTGACTGGCCGGGCAGCTCGGCCCCGCCGCGTACGCCATGTGGTCGCGGTGGTTGGGGCTGTCCAGGTTCTTCCCGTCCCAGCAGGTCGGGAAGTCCAGGTAGTTCTCCAGCCTGGTGCCCTGCGGGCAGTTCATGAAGTCCCGGCCGGACTCCGGCCGGCCCACGCAGGACCAGCGCGCGGCCGGGTTCTGCTCGGGTCCGGCGGCCAGCGCGTTGCCGACGACGTAGCGCAGTCCGCGCGGGTGCGCGACGGCGCGGGTGTGGTCGGTGATGCCCTGGTATTAGACGGTGACGCGCTCCGGGGCGACGGGCACGCCGTTCTGGTAGAGGGTAGGGGTCCAGTAGGAGGAAAGATCCGTCTGCGGGGTGCAGTTGGTGGTTCCGGCCGCCAGCGACTGGAGCGTCGAGGAGGCGTTCGCCGTCCTGTTCCCGTAGAACTCGTGGATGTGCGAGCGGCCCGCCTGTCCGGGGAAGATGATCGGGTCGTCGCCCCGGCGGTGGCTGGAGAAGCAGTCCGCGCGGAACTCCGAGCCGCGCACCGGGGCCGCGGCCTGGGCGACGATCGCCGCCTGCTGGGCCTTCGTGTACGTGTACTGGTGGGCTGCGTGGTTCGAATGGGCCGAGTGGTCCGTCCGGGCGGTCGTGCACCCGGCGGTGGCCAGGACCACGACGGCGCCCGCGCCCGCCAGCAGCCTGCGGATCAGGTTCATCTCGCCGCCCCCGCTCAGCCGAAGGGGATGCGGACGACGGACTGGTTGCCGATGCCGAGCGTGCTGGGCCCGTTCCCGATCGCGTTCCACACCTCGACGCGGACCCTGCCGTTCACCAGGTCGCCGTGGCTTCCCGTGGCCGACTTCAGACCGCGTGCCTGGGTGTAGTGCTCGTAGCCCGGTGCGGGATCGGTCGCGAAGTACTGGTACGTCTCCGTCCGCTCCCAGCTCCCGTCGCCGGTGCGGTCGTAACTGACCCGCACCTGCTGACCGTTGGCGACGACGGTGCCCGCGTCCACGAACAGGTCGAACTGGGTCGAGCCGCCGTTGTGCGTCCGGGTGATCGGCCCCGAGGTGAAGACCTGCGGGTTGGCCGGGGTGCCGTCGTGGTTGGCGCCGCCCGCCGAGGCCAGCGACACCGTCGACGCCGTGGCCGCGTCCCCGGCGCCGCCGCCCGTCCGCAGGTACAGCTGCGAGGAGCCGGCCGGCGGGGGAGTGGTCGGCGGCGTCGTGGGCGGGGTGGTCGGGGGCGTCGTCGAGCCGCCGCCCTTCGTCCACACCGCCACGTAGTCGACGAGCATCGGCCGCCCCGGCGCGGTCGCGGCGGTCGGGGTCCGCCCGGCGAGGGCGTCGGGGAAGGCCCCGCCCATGGCCACGTTGAGCAGCAGGAAGTACCCGGCGTGGCTGGTCATGTCGGCCCAGGTCTGGGCGCCGACCCTGGCCTCGTTCACGCTGTGGAAGAGCTGGTCGTCCACGTACCAGCGCAGTTCGTTCGGGGAGGTCGAGCGGTCCCACTCGAAGCGGTACGTGTGGAACGCCGACTGGCAGCTCGCGCCGGGGCAGGCTCGGTTGGCGCCGATGCCCGTCGTCTCACCGCACGGACCGCCCGGGTTGACTCCGCAGTGGAGCACGCCCCAGACGGAGTTGATGCCGTTGACGTTCTCCATGATGTCGAACTCGCCGATGCCGGGCCAGTTCCAGTAGTTGCCCCGGTAGGGCGAGCCGAGCGCCCAGAAAGCGGGCCAGTAGCCGAGGGCCGCGTCACCGGTGACGTTCGGCATCTGGATGCGGCCCTCGATGCGCAGGGTGCCGCCGGCAGGCGCCTTGAAGTCGGCGCGCCGGGTCTCGATACGGCCGGAGGTCCAGTTTCCGGCGCCGTCCCGGAGCGGGGTGATCCGTAGGTTGCCGGTGCCGTCGAGGCGCAGGTTGTCGGGGCTCGCGGTGTAGTTCTGGATCTCTCCGGTGCCCCAGTTGCCGGGCCCGCCGGGGTAGGCGTGGCCGGTGTCGATCTGCCAGTCGGCGCCGTTCGGCAGGGCGCGGTCGGGGCCGTTGAAGTCGTCGCTCCACTGGAGCGACCAGCCGGGGGCGGGCGGGACGGCGCCGTTGGCGCTGCCCGCTCCGCCCAGGCCGATGAGGGCGCCGGCGGTGAGGACGCCGGCGAGGAGTGAGGCGAGCAGGGGGGTGCGGGGCATGCGTCTGGCGCGGCTCGGGGAATGCAAGGGGAACACCTCCGGGGGATGACGCGCGGGGTGTGCGCAGTCTGAGAGCGCTCTCAGAGCGCTCTCAGAAAGCTTTTGTAGTTGGAGACACCGGCCCCGTCAATGGGTCCGGTGCCTTCGGTTACTGAACGACCAGTCGGGACAACTCCTCCGGAGAGAGCAGGAGTTCGGCGGCCGCCGCCGAGTCCCGCGCCGTCTCCGGACGGCTCGCCCCGGGGATCGGAAGCACCGTCTCCGACCGTGCGAGCAGCCAGGCGAGCGCCACCTGCTGCGGGCTGACCCCCCGCGCCCGCGCCACCCGGTGGAAGCCCCCGAACTCAGGGTCCTCCTCCTGGGCGGAGGACCCGTCCAGGGAGCTGCGCGAGATCCCGCCCAGCGGACTCCACGGCAGGAAGGCGAGGCCGAGCTCGGCGCAGAGCCGTAGCTCCGCCTCGCTCGTGCGGACCGCCGGCGAGTAGCGGTTCTGCACGGAGACCAGCCGGTCGCCCAGGATCTCGCGGGCGAGCAGGATCTGCGCCGTGTCCACATTGGAGATCCCGGCGAGCCTCACCGTGCCCGCGTCCAGCAACTCCCTCATCGCGCCCAGGGATTCGGCGTACGGCACGGACGGGTCCGGCTTGTGCAGCTGGTACAGGCCGATCGGCGCGGATCCGAGCCGTCGCGCCGACGCCTCCGCCGCGCGCCGCAGATGCTCCGGCCGCCCGTCCACCGTCCAGCCGCCGTCCGCCGTACGGCCCCGCCCGCCCTTCGTCGCCACGAGCACGTCGTCCAGGCGGCCCCCGTACGAGGCCAGGGCCCTGGCCACGAGCAGTTCGCCCTCACCGGGCACGCCGCTGGGCGGGTGGTAGGAGTCGGCCGTGTCGAGCAGGGTCACCCCCGCGTCGAGGGCCGCGTGCACGGTGGCCACGGCCCGTGCCTCGTCCGGCCGGCCCTCGATGGAGAGCGGCATCGTGCCCAGCCCGACCGCCCCGACCCGTACGTCCCCCAGCATCCGGAAGCGCGTCACTCCGTCACCTCGCCGACGGTCTCGGCCACGGCGTTCGTGAGCCATGCGGAGGAATGCGAGAAGGAATAACCCAGGCCGACCGCACGGGAGTTGTCCATCCCGTACGAGCGGGCGAAGGAGAAGGGCGATATCTCGCCGACCTCCACCTCCTGGAAGACCGTCCGGCCGCCGACCCGCTTCTCGATCTCCGCGCAGATCTCGGCCGTGGTCAGCGGCCCGTGGGAATGGGCGTTCACCGGACCGCCGAACTCCGCCTCGACCGCCCAGGCGAGAAACGCGGCGATCTCTTCCACGTACACATAGGTCGCCGGACGGTTCACCACCGGTACCGCGATCGGCTCGGCCGCACGGATGCGCCGTGCGTAGTGGTCGAGCCGCCCGGTGAAGTCGTCGGCGCCGCCCAGCACATGGGCCACCCGCACCGACGTCCACGCGAACGGCGAACCCGCGGCTGCGAAGACCGCCTCGGCCTGCCGCTTCCCCTCCCCGTAGTGCGCCTCGCGGAACTCCGGGTCGTCCCAGGCCGCGCCGGTGTCGACGGTGACCGCGCCCAGGTCCAGGACGTCCTCGGCGACGGGTACGGCCGAGTCCTCGTACTCGTACACCTCCACCGTCGACGTCATCACATAGCGCCGGGTGCGCGTCGCGAAGACGCGTCGGGCGATCTCCGCCTGGCGCGGGGTGTAGCAGACCTGGTCCACGACGACATCGAAGGAACGGCCCGCCAGAACGGATTCCAGTGCGGCCTCGTCGTCGCGGTCGGCGACGAGATGCTCGATTCCCTCAGGGGCACCGGAAGAACCCCGATTGAGGATCGTGACCCTGTGCCCGGATTCCCGCAGCAGGGCGATGAGCCGCTTTCCGAAATAGCGGTTCCCGCCGATGACCAGAACGTCCTTCATTCCCAACTCCCTTGTCTCACAGGACAAGTGTTACGTTGATCGTTCGCCTTCTGAAGGGGGAAACATGGGAGTCCAGGCAGTCGTACCGAAGGAACCACGGCATTCACGGTCGGCCACCGACGAAACCTCGGCGGCCGCTTTCGACGCCGTCGACCGGCAGATCCTGGACCTCCTCCAGAGCGACGGCCGCATCAAGCTCAGCGAGCTCGGCCGCCGCGTCCGGCTCAGCCCCGCGGCCGTCACCGAGCGGGTCCGCCGCCTGGAGGCGAGCGGCGCGGTCACCGGTTACGGCGCCCATGTCTCCCCGGCCCGCCTCGGCTACGGCATCCAGGCCTTCATCCGGGTGAACCCGCACGGCGGCTACACCCTGAAGCATCCGCGGACCCTGGAGCTGATCGCGCGCCCCGAGATCCTGGAGGTCCACCACGTGGTCGGCGAGGACTGCTGGATCCTCAAGGTCGCCGTCACCGACACCATCCACCTCGAAGACGTCCTGGAGCAGACCTCGGCGCTCGGCCGGACCACGACCTCGATCGTGCTCTCCTCCCCGGTGGATCGGAAACCGCTGCTGCCGCCCGCACCCGCCTGATCCCTTGCCCTGACGTCGGCGTCAAGGCTTACGGTCGGGGACATGCGCATCGGAGAGCTGGCCGAGCGGGCCGGAACCACGACACGGACTCTGCGGTACTACGAGTCCCGGGGGCTCCTGACCGCCCGGCGCACGGAGCAGGGCTATCGCACGTACGACGAGGACGACCTGCGGCTCCTCCAGCAGATCAGGACCCTGCAGGACTTCGGGTTCGAGCTGGAGGAGACGCGGCCGTTCGTCGACTGCCTGCGCGCCGGACACCCGGCGGGGGACGCCTGTCCCGCGTCGATCGCCGTCTACCGGCGGAAGGTCGCCGAGCTGGACGGGCTGATCGCACAGCTCCAGGCGGTACGCGCCGAGGTGGGCGCCCAGCTGCTGCGGGCCGAGGCGGAGCTGCCGCACGGCCCGGAGCCCCGGTGCGAGCTCGGTGCGGAACTCGGTGCGGAATGGGACACGGAAGCAGCGGGAACGACGGAGGGACGACGGAGATGAAGACGTACGCGCAGGATGTGGCCGAGGTCACGGACGCGGACTTCGGTACGGAGGTGCTGGCCGCCGAGCTGCCGGTCCTGGTGAAGTTCACCGCGGTGTGGTGCGGGCCGTGCCGGCAGCTGACGCCGGTGCTCGCCTCGATCGCCGCGGAGGAGTCGGAGCGGCTCCGGATCGTGGAGATCGACGTCGACCGGAACCCGGAGACCACGGTGAAGTACGGAGTCCTCGCGACCCCGACCCTCATGGTCTTCCGGGCGGGCGAGCCCGTGAAGTCGATCGTCGGCGCCCGCCCGAAGCGCCGCCTCCTGCAGGAGCTGGAGGACGTCCTGGCCTAGCCGGCTGTGCCGGCCCGACGGCCGTACCGGCAAGGGGCGCGGGCCCAGGGGGTGCCTTGCCGATCAGGCCGGGCTCGCGGCCGCGGGCCAGAGCTCGGTGCCGTGAGCCCCGACCAGGGCCTCGATCCGGCCGAGGACCGCGTCGGCCGGCCCGGCGTCCAGCCGGCGGCCGTCGCGCAGCCGCAGGGCGACGAGGTCGTCGACGGCCTCCCTGGCACCCACGACCGCCTGGTACGGCACGAGCCGGGCCGCCCGGATCCGGGCGCCGAGGGTGCCGCGTTCGGGGCCGGCCACCTCGGCCCGCAGACCGCGCTCGGCGCACCGCGCGGCGAGCGCGTCGGCGTGCGGGAGCTCGGCCTCCGAGACGGGCAGGATCACCAGCTGGACGGGGGCGAGCCAGGCGGGGAAGGCACCGCCGTGCTGCTCCAGGAGATGGGCGACGGCCCGCTCCACACTGCCGATGACGCTGCGGTGGATCATCACCGGCCGGTGCTTGGCGCCGTCCGCGCCGATGTAGTGCAGATCGAACTGCTCGGGCTGGTGGAAGTCGATCTGCACGGTGGACAGGGTGGACTCGCGCCCGGCACCGTCGGCGACCTGGACGTCGATCTTCGGCCCGTAGAAGGCGGCCTCGCCCTCGGCGGCCTCGTAGGGCAGCCCGGAGGCGTCGAGCACCTCGCGGAGCAGGGCGGTGGACCGCTTCCACAGCTCGGGGGCGGCGACGTACTTCCCGCCGGGGCCGGGCAGTGAGAGCCGGTACCGGACGGGGACGATGCCGAGCGCCTCGTACGCCCGCCGGATCATCTCCAGTGCCCCCGCGGCCTCCCCGGCGACCTGCTCCAGGGTGCAGAAGAGGTGCGCGTCGTTCAGCTGGATGGCCCGGACCCGGGTGAGCCCGCCCAGGACGCCGGAGAGTTCGGAGCGGTACATGCCGCCCAGTTCGGCCATCCGCAGCGGCAGTTCGCGGTAGCTGTGCGGGCGGGAGCGGTACATGAGCGCGTGGTGGGGGCAGAGGCTGGGCCGCAGGACGAACTGCTCGCCGCCGAGCTCCATGGGCGGGAACATGTCGTCGCTGTAGTGCGCCCAGTGCCCGGAGATCTCGTACAGCTCGCGCTTTCCGAGGACCGGCGAGTACACGTGCCGGTAGCCGGCCCGGCGCTCGGCACCGTGGATGTACTCCTCCAGGGCGTGCCGTACGACGGCGCCGTCGGGCAGCCAGTACGGCAGTCCGGAGCCGATCAGCGGGTCGGTGTCGAAGAGGTTCAGCTCGCGGCCGAGCTTGCGGTGGTCGTGCACGGTGGTCTCCTCGCGGTCGGCGGGCGAGTGACCGCAGGACGAAGCCCCGGGGCACTCGCCCCGGGGCTTCGTCACTGGAACTGGTCAGCAGTCAGCGCGCCGGGACACTCTCCGGCGTCGTCGTCTTCATGGCGGCGCGCTTCATGCGGGTGACGGTAGCAAGGGGGCGGCGCGGGGCGCACGTCAATTCCGCACCGGCGCATGCGGTCACCAGGGCACACAGAAATACCCCGACTAGAATTGACAGTCGGGGTATCGCATCACATATATTGATGGATTCCGTGTCCGGAAACATCACGGACACAGAGAAGTTCAATAAACGCACTGTATCGCGCCGGGAGTCGAATTGTCAACCGAGGAATTTCGGAACGAGCAGCAATTCATCAACGATCTGTACACGCGACTCGACGATCTGAGGGACCAGGCCGAGGCCGCCGTCGAGCGGGCCCTGCGTACCCCCGGGGCCGGCAGCAACCAGGGGCGGCTCGAGCGCGACGTCATGGTCGCCGAGCAGTCGGGGCTGCTCGCCGCGCTCAACGCGGGGGAGAGCGGGCTCTGTTTCGGCCGCGTCGTCTTCAAGGACGGGCGCGACCACCACATCGGCCGGCTCGGCATCCGCGAGGACGACCCGAACCGCACGCCGCTGGTCGTCGACTGGCGCGCCGAGGTCGCCCGCCCCTTCTACCTCGCCACCGGGTACGAGCCGATGGGGCTCTCCCGCCGCCGGCACATCAGCACCCTCGGCCGTACGGTCACGGCGCTCCACGACGAGGTCCTCGACCTCGGCGACGCCACCCGCACCGGCCACGAGAACCGCGACGCCGACGAGGTGCTGCTCGCCGCGCTCGACGCCGCCCGCACCGGCCGGATGCACGACATCGTGCAGACCATCCAGGCCGAGCAGGACGGCATCATCCGCTCCCCGCACCGTGGGGTCCTGGTCGTCGAGGGCGGCCCCGGCACCGGCAAGACGGCGGTCGCGCTGCACCGGGCCGCGTACCTCCTCTACGCGCACCGCGAGCAACTCGCCAAGCGGGCCGTCCTCATCGTCGGCCCCAACCCGGCCTTCCTCGGCTACATCGGCAACGTCCTGCCCTCCCTCGGTGAGACCGGCGTCCTCCTCGCCACCCCCGCCGAGCTGTTCCCCGGCGTCCGCGCCACCGGCACCGACACCCCCCGCGCCGCCGCCGTCAAGGGCTCCGCCACCATGGCCGGGGCGCTCGCCGCGGCCGTACGGGACCGCCAGCAGGTCCCCGAGCGCGGCGAGCCGCTGATCGTCCCGCACGAGGACGGCGACCTGGTCATCGACTGGGACATGGCCCTGGAGGCCCGCCACAAGGCCCGCGAGACGGCCCTCCCGCACAACCTGGCCCGCCCCTACTTCGTCTTCCGGATCCTCGACGCGCTCGCCGAACAGCTCGCCGACCGGATCGGCGCCGACCCCTACGGCGGCCCCAACTTCCTCGGCCCCGACGACATCGCGCTGCTCGCCAAGGGCATCGCCGGCAACCCCGAGGTGTACGCGGCGATCGACACCCTCTGGCCCGCGCTCACCCCCCAGGACTTCCTCGCCGACTACCTGGCCGAGCCCACCCACCTCGCCGACGCGGACGCCGGCGCGATCCGGCGCGACGGTCACGACGACGGCGCCTGGACTCCCGCCGACGTACCGCTGCTCGACGAGGCCGCCGAGCTCCTCGGCGAGGACGACTCGGCCGCCCGCGCAGCCGAGGAGGCCGAACGGCAGAAGCAGATCCAGTACGCGCAGGGCGTCCTCGACGTCTCCTACGCGTCACGCACCTACGAGTTCGAGGACAAGGAGGAGTACGACAAGGACGCCTCCGAGGTCCTCTCGGCCCACGACATCATCGACGCCGAGCGCTTCGCCGAGCGGCACGAGGAGGCCGACCACCGCACGGCCGCCGAGCGCGCGGCCGCCGACCGCTCCTGGGCCTTCGGGCACATCATCGTCGACGAGGCGCAGGAGCTCTCCGCGATGGCCTGGCGGCTCCTCATGCGCCGCAGCCCCAACCGGTCGATGACCCTGGTCGGCGACCCCGCCCAGACCGGCGACCCGGCCGGCGTCGGCGCCTGGGAGCGGATCCTCGCCCCGTACGTGGAGGACCGCTGGGAGCTGGTGCGCCTCGGCGTCAACTACCGTACGCCCGCGGAGATCATGGCCGTCGCGGCCGAGGTGCGACGGGCCGACGACCCGGGATTCGAGCCGCCGAGCTCGGTACGGTCCACCGGCGTGGAGCCCTGGGACCGGACGGTCGACGACCCGGTGAAGGAGGCCGCCGACGCGGTCGCGACCGAGCTGCGCGCCGACGGCAGGATCGCCGTGATCGCCCCGCCGGAGCTGCACCCGGGCCTGATCGCGGCCCTGCCGGAGGCCGCGTACGGTCAGGCCCCCGACCTCACCCGGCCGGTGGTGCTGCTCGACCCCCGGCAGGCGAAGGGCCTGGAGTTCGACACGGTCCTGGTCGTCGACCCGGAGGGCATCGTGGCCGGTGCCGCGCACGGGACGAACGACCTGTACGTGGCGCTGACCCGGGCGACCCAGCGGCTCGGGATCATCCGGTCCGCAGCTCGCAGCTGAAGAGCCGCGCGCCGTCCTGGTATCCGGTGACCTCGAAGGCCCTCGGTGTCCCTGCCGTGCTCGCGGGCTCAGCCCGGAGCAGGCAGGGGCCGCCGTCGAACTCGGCGTACCGGTGGAAGGTGATCCGCAGGGCGGTCGGCAGGCAGGGGAGGGGCCAGAGGGCGGCGGAGGCGGCCTGCCGGGCGGCTTCGAGGAAGAGCATCCCCGGTATGTGATCGTTGGGGCGCTGGAAGAGGGTGGGGTGACCGGTGTCGACGACCAGTTCCCAGACCCCCTCCCGGCCGGTCGGGCCGAGGAGGACGTCCTCGGGCCCGGACCGCCCCACGAGCGGCGCCGGCGCCCGGTGGGTCCACGGTCCGGGGTGGACCACCCCGGGCTCGACGCGCCCGCCGCGCAGTCTCCGGTAGGCGGCGGGACCGGCGAACCGTGCGTGGGCGCCGCCGGTCGCCACCACGCGTTCCGCACGCCGTACGGTCCACTCGACGCGCATCTCGGTCAACTGATCGCCGCGCAGGAGGCGTTCGGTGAACCGGACCTCGATGTCCGGCTCGTCGCCGACGACCGTGAGGCCCGTCGGGTCGCCGGTCAGGGAGATCTCGCTCAACAGCATGTGCCGGGTCAGCGGAACCCCGTGAGCCGTGTGCAGGAGGGCCATCGTGGCCTGCCGTAAGGTCTCGACGACCAGGAGCGGGTCGTGACACCACCCCGCACCCCGGCGGACCGGGGTGAAGAACGGGTGGTCGGTGGGCCAGACGGCCCGCACCGCGAAGCGGTCCTTCCCGTCGAGCGGTCGCCACTCGACGGGAAAGGTGTCCTCGCTGCGCATGCGATGGCAGAGCTGCGGCGACAGGTGTCGCTCGACGGTGTCCTGCATCATGTCCCCGCCCATCTGGACCTGTTGGCCTGATCCGGAGAGCGAAGATAGCCGAACACCGAGCGGGATGCCCGAACAGGTGAACGATCAACTGAACGAACGTCAATTCTCGGACAGGTAGAGTCCTTTACTGCCCACCAGGGCTCAGGCAGGCCGCAGCCAGACCGTCGCGAGCGGCGGCAGCGTCATCCGGATGCTGGCCGAACGCCCGTGGTACGGCACCGACTCCGTCTTCAGCGGGTCACCCCCCACCACGTCCCCGCCGCCGTACCGGCCGGCGTCCGTGTTCAGGACCTCCGCCCACGCCACCACCGCGTCCGGCACGCCGAGCCGGTAGTCGTGCCGTACGACCGGCGAGAAGTTCGAGACCGCGAGCAGCGGCGAGCCGAACGCGTCGAAGCGCAGGAACGCGAAGACGTTGTCCTCGGCCGCGTCCCCGACCACCCACTGGAAGCCCTCCGGGACGGTGTCCCGCTCCCAGAGCGAGGGCGTCGCCCCGTACACCGTGTTCAGGTCCCGGACGAGATCCCGCACCCCCCGGTGGTCCGGCTCCGCCCCGTACGCCGGGTCGAGCAGCCACCAGTCGGGCCCGTGGTCCGCCGACCACTCCCCACCCTGCGCGAACTCCTGTCCCATGTAGAGCAGTTGCTTGCCCGGATGCGCCCACATGAAGCCCAGATAGGCACGGTGGTTGGCACGCTGCTGCCACCAGTCGCCCGGCATCTTCGACACCAGCGACCGCTTGCCGTGCACGACCTCGTCGTGGGAGATCGGCAGGATGTAGTTCTCGCTGTACGCGTACACCATCGAGAAGGTCATCTCGTGGTGGTGGTACTTGCGGTGCACCGGCTCCTTCTGCACGTACTCCAGGGAATCGTGCATCCAGCCCATGTTCCACTTCATGCCGAAGCCCAGACCGCCGAAGCCGCCCGGCCCCACCTGGTCCGTCGCCCGCGTGACGCCGTCCCAGGCCGTGGACTCCTCCGCGAAGGTCACGACCCCCGGGCAGCGCCGGTACACCGTCGCGTTCATCTCCTGGAGGAAGGCGACCGCGTCCAGGTTCTCCCGGCCGCCGTGCTCGTTCGGCAGCCACTCGCCGTGCTCCCGCGAGTAGTCCAGGTAGAGCATCGACGCCACCGCGTCCACCCGCAGACCGTCGATGTGGAACTCCTGGCACCAGTACACGGCGTTCGCCACCAGGAAGTTCCGCACCTCCTTGCGGCCGTAGTCGAACTCCAGGGTGCCCCAGTCGGGATGGTGCGAGCGGCGCGGATCCTCGTGCTCGTACAGCGGCCGCCCGTCGAATTCGGCCAGCGCCCAGTCGTCCTTCGGGAAGTGCGCGGGCACCCAGTCCATCAGGACCCCGATCCCCGCCGCGTGCAGCGCGTCGACCAGGAACTTGAAGTCGTCGGGAGTGCCCATCCGGGCCGTCGGCGCGTAGAAGCCGGTGACCTGGTACCCCCAGGAGCCACCGAAGGGATGCTCGGTGACCGGCATCAGCTCCACGTGCGTGAAACCGAGATCACCCACGTACGCGGGAAGCTGCTCCGCCAACTGACGATAGGTCAGGCCCGGCCGCCAGGACGGCAGGTGCACCTCGTAGACGGAGATCGGCGCCTCGTGGTGCGGGCGCGCCCCGCGCCGCGCCATCCACTCGGCGTCGTCCCACGTGTAGTGCGACGCGGTGACGATCGAGGCGGTGTTCGGCGGGCACTCGGTACGGCGGGCCATCGGGTCCGCGCGGACGGTGTGCGTGCCGTCGGGCCGCGTGATGTCGTACTTGTAGACCGCGCCCTCGCCGACCCCCGGCACGAACAGCTCCCACACACCCGTCGAACCCAGCGAGCGCATCGGCAGCCCCGTGCCGTCCCAGTGCGTGAAGTCACCGGTGACCCTGACACCCCGGGCGTTCGGCGCCCAGACCGCGAAGCGGGTGCCGGCCACTCCGCCGTGGGTCATGGCGTGGGAACCGAGGGCCGTCCACAACTCCTCGTGGCGGCCCTCGCCGATCAGATGCAGGTCGAGGTCGCCGAGGGAGGGCAGGAAGCGGTACGGGTCGTGTACGGCGAGCTCGTCGGGCCCGTCGTAACGGACGAGCAGCTCGTACGCGGGAACCTTGCGGAGGAGCGGAAGCAGCCCGGAGAAGACCCCGTCGCCCTCATGCGTGAGCGGGAACCGCTTGCCCTTGCTGACGACCGTCACCTCCCTCGCCCACGGGCGCAGCACCCGGACCACCACGCCACCGCGCACCGGATGCGCGCCGAGCACACCGTGCGGGTCGTGATGCTCCCCGGCGAGCAGCCGGGCCCGGTCACCCGGATCGAGCGGTGGCGCCTTCCGGGGCGCCGGGGGCTTGGCGGACTTGGTGCTGCTGCGGGCCGACTTGCCTGCGGGGCGGGCGGTCACCGGGATGCCTCCTATGGGGTACGGGGGTACGGATGGGCAACGGTGTCGAACGGGGACGGGACACTCGGCCGAACGGGGGCGGGTGGGGTTGACGCAGCTGGGGGCCTTGCCGACGAACGGGCACTGCTCCGAACGGGGCGCGCTCCCGGACCCACCCCGACGGGGACAGGCGCCCGCGTCGACGGGGACCCGCGGCCCCCGCCGGGACCCGTGCGCAGCGCCCCGTTGGGGCTGCGCCCCCGCCCCCCCGTTGTGGGCAATCGTTCCTCCCCCAGACTCCGTCCGGGGGGACCCCCAGGGGGGAACGGGTGGGCACAACGGAACGGCGCCCCTTGCCGGGCCCAGGCTTCCGCGCCCTGACCCGCACCACAGGTGCGGGCCACTGCTGGTGCGGGTCCGGGCACAAGGAGCGGAGGCGCCGCCAGGCGCGCCGTCCCGTGTGCCCACCCGTCCCTCCCCCAAGGACTTCGTCCAGGGGGGACCCCCATGCGGGACGATTGCCCACACGGCGGGGGCGGGGGCGGACGGAGCGCCCGCAGGGCGTCGGGCGAAGCCCGTACGGGCGGGGCGGCGGCCCGCGCGCGCGGCGGGCCGCAGGGTGAGGGTCGCGCGCGGGGGGTCGTGGGGTTCATTGGGGGGCCGACAGGCGTTCGATGGCGGACATCGGGACCGGGAGCCAGTCCGGGCGGTGGCGGGCCTCGTAGACGACCTCGTAGACCGCCTTGTCCGTCTCGTAGGCGCGGAGGAGCGCGGGGTCCGTGCGAGGGTCCTCGCCCGCCGCCTCCGCGTAGCCCGTGCAGTACGCCGCCCGGCTCCGCGCCGCCCAGTCCGCGTTCCACGGCCGGTGCGTGCGGGCCGCGTAGTCGAAGGAGCGGAGCATGCCGGCGACGTCCCGGACCGTGGGCTGGGGGCTGCGCCGTTCGTCCAGCGGCTTCGCCGGCTCGCCCTCGAAGTCGATGACGGCCCAGCCGCCGTCGGATCCCCGCAGGGTCTGTCCGAGGTGCAGATCGCCGTGGATGCGCTGGACCAGTCCGTCACCGGTCGTGCCGCTCGCCGCCGCGAAGACGGCGCGCAGGCCCGGGACGTACGGCAGGAGCGCCGGGACCGCCTGCGCCGCCGCGTGCAGGCGGCGGTCCATCGCCGCGGCCAGTTGCTCCGTCTCGGAGCGGCCGAGCCGACGGGTCGGCAGTGCTTCCGCGAGGGCGAGGTGGACTTCGGCCGTGGCTCGGCCGAGTGCCCGCGCCTCGGCGGTGAAGTCCCGTCCGTCGGCGAGTGCGTCGAGCGCGAGCCGCCATCCGTCGCGCGAGTCGCGGAGGTACGGCTGGAGGACGCCCAGGGTCGCCGCCCCGCTCTCGAACCAGGCGACCGGGGCCGGGACGCGGGCGCAGCCGGCGCCCGCGAGCGCGAGGGGCAGTTCCAGGTCCGGGTTGGCCCCCGGGCTGACCCGGCGGAAGATCTTGAGGATGAACGAATCTCCGTACACCAGGGACGAGTTGGATTGCTCCGCGTCCAGCATGCGGGGGGCGAGGGCGGGCGGCAGTGTCGTCGTGGCGTGGAAGCGCAGGGGGCCGGTCCGGCCCGGGGTGCGCAGCCGCTCGTAGAGGAGGCCGGCGAGCCGCGGGTCGCGCAGCCCTTCGTACACGGCGCGTCCGGCGAGCGGTCCCTGCCGGATCCGTCCGATCAGGGCGGGGGCGAGGCGGGGCGGGAGCTGGGTCCGTACGCCCAGGAGCAGTTGGTAGCAGTCGGCGGGTGCGCCGGCCGGGCGGCCCGGCTGTTCGACCCGTACGAGCAGATGGAGGAGACCGGGTCCCGTGCCGTCCAGGGGCAGCAGCTCGGTGGCCGCTTCCAGCGTGAATCCGGTGACCCGGCGGCCCTTGCCCGCGAACCAGCGCTGCCGTGGCAGCCATTCGTGGAGCAGGGGGGCGAGGGACGGAAGGAGGGCGTCCGGGGCCCGGGTGGTGGATGCGGTCTCCGGCATGGCATCGCGTCCTTTCCCCGGGGCGCGCAGTTGGCTGTCGTATGCGTTCAAATGCGCAGAGTGTCCCGGATGGCGGCTGGGGCTGTCCGGATGTGCGGGACGTGTCGGAGGGGGAAGATCCGTATGGGCCCGGCAAGAAGGCCCGTATGGACCTGAATCGTGCGGTGGAACGTGTGTGGGTCACAGTGCCCGGAGTGGGACGGGAGGAAACCGTCCCACCACGGACGAATCCGAACTGACCGCGGGTCAGCCCTTCTTGAGACGGAACCAGTAGAAGCCGTGTCCCGCAAGGGTCAGGAGGTAGGGGAGCTGGCCGATGGCCGGGAATGTCACCCCGCCGATCAGCTCGACGGGCTGGGTGCCGTCGAAGCGGCGCAGGTCGAGTTCGGTCGGTTGCGCGAACCGCGAGAAGTTGTTCACGCAGAGGACCAGGTCGTCACCGTCTTCCCTGAGGAAGGCGAGCACCGCCGGGTTGGACGCCGGGAGTTCGGTGTACGTACCCGTGCCGAACGCCCGGTTCTGCTTACGGATCTCGATCATCCGTTTCGTCCAGTGCAGCAGTGAGGACGGCGAGGCCATCCCCGCCTCGACATTGGTCACCTGATAGCCGTGGACCGGGTCCATGATGGTCGGCAGGTAGAGGCGTCCCGGGTCGCAGGACGAGAAGCCCGCGTTCCGGTCGGGCGTCCACTGCATCGGGGTCCGCACCCCGTCCCGGTCGCCCAGCCAGATGTTGTCGCCCATGCCGATCTCGTCGCCGTAGTACAGCACCGGCGAGCCGGGCAGCGAGAAGAGCAGCGCGGTGAACAGCTCCATCTGCTTGCGGTCGTTGTCGAGAAGCGGGGCGAGGCGGCGCCGGATGCCGATGTTGGCCCGCATCCGCGGGTCCTTGGCGTACTCGGCGTACATGTAGTCGCGCTCTTCGTCCGTGACCATTTCGAGCGTGAGCTCGTCGTGGTTGCGGAGGAAGATGCCCCACTGGCAGCCGGAGGGGATCTCCGGGGTCTTCGCCAGGATTTCCGAGACCGGGTAGCGGGACTCGCGCCGCACGGCCATGAAGATCCGCGGCATGACCGGGAAGTGGAAGGCCATGTGGCACTCGTCGCCGCCGGAGCGGAAGTCGCCGAAGTAGTCGACGACGTCCTCCGGCCACTGGTTGGCCTCGGCGAGCAGCACCGTGTCCGGGTAGTGGTCGTCGATCTCCTTGCGGACCCGCTTGAGGAAGGCGTGGGTCGCGGGGAGGTTCTCGCAGTTGGTGCCCTCCTGCTGGTACAGGTACGGCACCGCGTCGAGCCGGAAGCCGTCGATCCCCAGGTCCAGCCAGAACTTCAGCGCGGACAGGATCTCCTCCTGCACCGCCGGGTTCTCGTAGTTGAGGTCGGGCTGGTGCGAGAAGAACCGGTGCCAGTAGTACTGCTTGCGGACCGGGTCGAAGGTCCAGTTCGAGGACTCGGTGTCGACGAAGATGATCCGGGCGTCCGCGTACTGCTTGTCGTCGTCCGCCCAGACGTAGTAGTCGCCGTACGGCCCCTCCGGGTCGCGCCGCGACTCCTGGAACCACTCGTGCTGGTCGCTCGTGTGGTTCATGACGAAGTCGATGACCACGCGCATCCCGCGCTGGTGGGCCGCGTCGACGAACTCCACGAAGTCGGCCAGGTCGCCGAACTCGGGGAGCACCGACGTGTAGTCGGCGACGTCGTAGCCGCCGTCCCTGAGCGGGGACTTGAAGAACGGCGGAAGCCATAGGCAGTCCACGCCCAGCCACTGGAGGTAGTCCAGCTTGGTCGTGATGCCCTTCAGATCGCCGACGCCGTCCCCGTTGCTGTCCTGGAAGGAACGGACGAGGACCTCGTAGAAGACCGCCCGCTTGAACCAGTCGGGATCGCGGTCCTTGGCGGGGGTGTCCTCGAAGGTGTCGGGGACGGGCTCGTTGACAGTCATGATGTGGGTGACCCTCCGGTCTGCGGGGACGGTCGCAGGACGAGGACGTGCGCGGGTGTGACACCCGGCTCTAGGCGCACGTAGCTGGCCCTGCCCCAGTGATAGGTCTCGCCGGTGAGCTCGTCGCGCACCGGCACGGTCTCGTGCCAGTCGAGGCCGAGTTCCGGCATGTCCAACGAGAGCGTCGCCTCCTGGGTGTGGTGCGGGTCGAGGTTGACGACCACCAGAACGGTGTTCGAACCCGACCGCTTGCTGTACGCGATCACCTGCGGGTTGTCCGTGTCGTGGAAGGTGATGTTCCGCAGCCGGCGCAGGGCCGGGTGGCGGCGCCTGATCCGGTTCAGGGTGGTGATCAGGGGAGCGATCGTCGTCCCGGCCCGTTCCGCCGACTCCCAGTCGCGCGGCCGCAGTTGGTACTTCTCCGAGTCGAGGTACTCCTCGCTGCCGTCCCGCAGCGCGGTGCCCTCGCACAGCTCGTACCCGGCGTACATGCCCCAGGAGGGGGAGAGCGTCGCCGCGAGCACCGCGCGCGCCTCGAACGCGGGCCGGCCGCCCTCCTGGAGGTAGGCGTGCAGGATGTCCGGGGTGTTCACGAAGAAGTTCGGCCGCATCTGCGCCGCCGTCTCGCCGGACAGCTCCGTCAGGTACTCCGTGAGCTCCTCCTTGGTGTTCCGCCAGGTGAAGTACGTGTACGACTGCTGGAAGCCGATCGCGCCGAGCGTCCGCATCATCGCCGGCCGGGTGAAGGCCTCCGCCAGGAAGATCACGTCCGGGTCGGCCCGGTTGATCTCGCCGATCACCCGCTCCCAGAAGACCACCGGCTTGGTGTGCGGGTTGTCGACGCGGAAGATCCGTACCCCGTGGTCCATCCAGTGACGGAGGACCCGCACGGTCTCCGCGACGATCCCGTCCATGTCGGCGTCGAACGCGATGGGGTAGATGTCCTGGTACTTCTTCGGCGGGTTCTCCGCGTACGCGATCGAACCGTCCGGGCGGTGGTGGAACCACTCCGGGTGCTTCTCCACCCACGGGTGGTCCGGGGAGCACTGGAGCGCGAAGTCCAGGGCGATCTCCAGGCGCAGCTCTCCGGCCCGCGCCACGAAGGCGTCGAAGTCCTCGAAGGTCCCCAGGTCCGGGTGGAGCGCGTCGTGGCCGCCCTCCGGCGAGCCGATGGCCCAGGGCACGCCCACGTCGTTCGGTGCCGCGGAGAGCGAGTTGTTGGGGCCCTTGCGATGTGTCTCGCCGATCGGGTGCACCGGAGGCAGGTAGACCACGTCGAAGCCCATCGCCGCCACCGCCGGGAGCCGCTCGGCGGCGGTGCGGAAGTTCCCGGGGACCGTACGGCCCTTGACCTTCCGTACGCCCTCCGAGCGCGGGAAGAACTCGTACCAGGAGCCGAACAGGGCCCGCTCCCGCTCCACCTGCAGCGGCAACGCGGGGGAGGACGAGAGGAGTTCGCGCAGCGGGTGGCGGTCGAGGGCCTCGGACACCCGGGGGGTCAGCGCCGCCGCGAGGCGTGCCGCGGCCGGCCGGGAGACGTCGCGCAGCGCGTCCGCCGCCGCGAGCACGGCCTCCCGGCCGCCGCCCTTCTTCGGGACGCCCTTCGCGGCCCGCTCGTGCAGCTCGGCGCCCTCGGCGAGGACCAGTTCGGAGTCGATCCCGGCCGGGATCTTGATCCTCGCCGTGTGGCGCCAGGTGGCCACCGGATCGCTCCATGCCTCGACGGTGTACGTCCAGAGGCCCTCGGTGTCCGGGGTGACCTCGGCACCCCACCGGTCGGTGCCCTCGGCCAGTTCGCGCATCGGGGTCCACGGGCCGGGCCGGCCCGACGGGCCGTGCAGCACGACATTGGCGGCGACCGCGTCGTGGCCCTCGCGGAAGACGGTCGCCGTCACCTCGAATGACTCTCCGGCCACCGCTTTGGCGGGGCGCCGGCCACAGTCGACCAGCGGGCGTACGTCCAGTACGGGAATGCGTCCCATGAGCGGATTCACAGCATCACCTGACGGGTTACGGGGGTGCGGGTGGTGGTTGTGCGCTCTTTCTAGCTCCGTCGACGGCCGGCGGGTTGCGGGCATGGCCGCTCCTGTCCGCGTTCACTCGGATGGGGGGTCCATAGGGATGAACAGGGGTCACGGGGGGAGAGGTTCGGGGGGTACCGCAGGAGCCTTCCACGGTCTTCGGGTGGGCAATCCAGGAGCTTTGTTAACTACTAGGGCGTAGCCGATGCGGCAAGCGCAGGACCCGGACAAAGAAGAGCCCCCGCCTTTGTGGGGCGGGGGCTCCTCTTCGGTCCCCGGGGCCCGGGTCCTGGTTCCGGAGATCAGCGCAGCGGGGACGCGTCCGAGGACCAGACCTGCCAGGGCTGGCGGGCCACCCATTCCTCGACCGGGGGCGGTTCGAGGGCCAGGACCTCGGTCGACACGCCGTCGTCGTCCGCCATCAGGAGCGGATCGGCACCGCTCGCCATGAAGTGGTAGATCCCGGCCACCCCGGCCGCCGTCTCCGGGCCGAGCAGCTGGGCGAGGCCCTGCTCGAAAGCGGCCGGATCCAGCTCCTCGTACCGCACCGACCGGCCGAGTCCCCGGCCGAACGCCGCCGCCAGCTCGCCGCCCGTCAGCGAGCGTTCGCCGCCGATGTCGAAGGTCCGGCCCTCCAGGTCCTCCCGCGTCAGCGCCGCAAGCGCCGCCTCCGCGAGACCCCGGTGCGACAGCCACGCCGTCCGCGCGGCCGCCGGCAGCGGATACGCGAGCACCCCCTCGTCGACCAGGGCCGGACCGTTCCAGGGCGAGAACAGGTTGTCCAGGTACACCGGCGGCCGGATCACCACCAGCGGCACCCCGCTGTCCCGCAGCACCCGCTCCGCGAGCCGCCGCGTCTCGAAGGCGGCGACGTCCGTCGGAGCCAGCGGTATCCGGGTGTTGGAGTTGAAGACCAGACGTTCCGTCCCCGCCTCCAGGGCCGCCTCCGCGACGTTCCGCGCGTACGCCTCCACCCGCTCGCTCTCGTACACCAGCGGCATCGTCACGAACGCGTGCGTCGTCCCCTCGAAGAGCTGCCGGACATCGGCCGGCCGCCCCAGGTCGCCGGCGAGGAAGTAGGCGCCCGGCAGCGGCGGCCGGTCGGCCGACGGCCGCCGCGTCAGGGTGCGGACCCGGTGGTGCCGCTCGGCGAGCAGCCGGGCCACCGCACCCCCCTGGAACCCTGTCGCGCCCACGACCGCCACCCGCATCGGAATCTCACTGGACATGTGTGTCTGAGGCCCTTCGATAGACTTTTCCTGCTGTCGTGTCGGCGTCGTTCCAGGCTCGCCGCGACGGCTTCGGCCGTTCAATTAACAAACCGGGGCGGAAGTTGAAGGATCGTCCATGGCAACCGTGGGAACCGACCGTCACCATCAGCGCGAGCAGCGCCATCAGCGCGAGCGACCCGACCGGCACGACGAGCACGAACAGCACGACGACCTGCTGAGCGAACTGCTCAAACCCCTCCGGCTCACCGGAGTCTTCGACAGCCGCTGGCACGTCCGCGCCCCGTGGGCCATCGAGGGCGACGCCGAACGCAGCTGCGCCGTCCTCCACTACGTCGTCGAGGGCGACTGCTGGATCACCGCCGACGACGAGGCCCCCGTCGAACTGCACGCCGGAGACCTCGTCGTCTTCCCCACCGGCACCGCGCACCGCCTCTCCGACCGGCCCGAACGCCAGGGCGTCCCGCTCAAGGCCGTCCTGCCCGAGCGGCAGCCCGGCACCTCCGGCGAGATCGTCATCGAGGGCAGCGGCCCCGAGAGCAGGCTGCTCTGCGCCGGGCTCCACTACGACGCCAGCGCCGCCACCGGCCTCTACACCTCGCTGCCCTGGGCGCTCGTCCTCGACGGCACGCAGGTCGGTCGCGAGCCGCTGCTCCGCGACACCCTGCGGCTGCTCGCCGCCCCCGACCGGCCCGTCGGACCCGGCGACCGGCTCATCACCCTGCGCGCCTTCGAGATGGCCCTGGTCCTGGCGCTGCGCCCGCTGCTCCGTGAACTCGCGGGCAATCCGGCCTCGCTGCCGCTGCTCAGGCACCCCGGGATCAGCCGGTCCGTCGTCATGATGGCGACCCGGTTCGCCGAACCGTGGACGATCGACTCCCTCGCCCGGGAGGTCGGCATGTCCCGCTCCGCGTTCACCGCCTCCTTCCGCGATCTGGTCGGCGAGTCGCCGGCCCGGTACCTCGCCGCCCGCCGGATGCAGGAGGCCGGCCGGCTCCTCACCGAGACCTCGCTCCCGCAGTCGGCCGTGCCCGCCCGCGTCGGCTACCAGAGCGCCGTCGGCTTCCACCTCGCCTTCCGCAAATGGTTCGGGGTGACCCCGGGGGAGTACCGCGCGGGAGGCGACCGGGCGGCCTGAACGGTGACGGGTACGGCCCTCCGCGCCGCTTCGGTCCGGCCGACCTGACATCTTCGGGATTCCCTGGACGGTTCTTAAGGACCCGTGGACGGACGCTCATTGTCCGGCCGGGTCGCCCCGGACAGGCTCGGGACCGGCAGAGCCGTGACACCCGAGGAGAGGCGATACACCGGTGACGAGGTCCGGGCAGGAGTATCTGGAGGGGCTGCGCGACGGGCGCGAGGTCTGGCTCGACGGGGAGCGGGTCAAGGACGTCACCGCCCACCCCGCCTTCCGGGCCACCGCGGCCTCCTTCGCCGAGCTCTACGACCTCGCCGACGACCCCGTCCACCACCCCGTCCTCGTCCAGGGCGGGGTGCGCCGCGCGTACGCCGTGCCCCGCTCCTACGAGGACCTCGTCGCCCGCCGCCGCGCCTTCCGGACCACGGCCGAGGCCAGTTACGGCTTCCTCGGCCGTACCCCCGACTACATGGCCGCCGGCGCGGCCGGGTTCGCCGCCGCGCCCGGCGTCCTCACCGGCGAGACCTTCGACGGCGCCGAGCACGCCCTCGCCTTCCACCGCCGGCTCGCCGAGGGCGATCTGCACTGCGCGTTCACCCTCGGCAACCCGGCCCCCGGGCACGACGGCGACGACCTCACCCTGCGGGTCGTCGGGGAACGGGACGGCGGGATCGTCGTCCGCGGCGCCAAGACCGTCGGCACGGGCGCCGTCTTCGCCGACGAGATCCTCGTCGGCACCATCGAACCGCTCGCGGCCGACGACACCGCACACGCGGTGACCTTCGCCGTACGGCTCGACACCCCCGGCCTCAAGCTGATCTCCCGCACCTCCTACGAGGAACGCTCCCGGTCCGTCTTCGACCACCCGCTCTCCTCCCGGTACGACGAGAACGACGCGATGCTGGTCTGCGAGGACGTCTTCGTGCCCTGGGAACGGGTCCTCACCCATCGCGACCCGGCCACCACCGGCGCCGTCTGGTGGCAGACCCCCGCCTACCTCAACTTCGTCCACCAGTCCGCGACCCGCTTCTGGACGAAGCTGGAGTTCCTCACCGGACTCGCGATCCTCATCACCCGCTCCCACGGCACCGAGAAACTGCCGCCCGTCACCCAGGCCGTCGGCCGGCTCCTCGGCATGGTCGCCCAGGCCAAGGCCTTCGTGCTGGCCGCCGAGGCCTCGTACGAGGAGGTCGACGGCGGGCGCGGCGGCGTCCGCCCCGGGCAGGACATCTCCTTCGCCCAGCGGATCATGGCCGGCGAGCTCTACCCGCGCGCCGTCCAGGACATCAAGCTCCTCGCGGGCGGCGCCCTCGTCCAGCTCCCCGCGAGCGGCCGGGACCTGCTCCACCCCGAGCTCGGGCCGCTGGTACGCCGCTACTTCGGCACCCCCGGCCACCCCGCCGAGGACCGCCTCAAACTCCTCAAGCTCGCCTGGGACGCCCTCGGTTCCGAGTTCGCCGGACGCCACGAACAGTACGAGCGCTTCTACCACGGCGCCCCGCACGTCTACCTGACCATGCAGACCTGGGCCGGCGCCGCGGGCGACTGCGAGAGCCTCGCCCAGGCCTGTCTCGACGGCTACGGCCTCGGGACGACCCGGTGACCACGGCACCGGCGCCACGACGCGGGGCGCTCGCCCTGCTCGCCGCCACCCAACTGCTGCTGATCATGGACACCGCGCTCGTCAACGTTGCGCTGCCGTCCGTCGGCGAGGACCTCGCCTCCGGGTCCGCCGGCCTCTCCTGGGTCGCCAACGCCTACCTCATCACCTTCGGGGGACTGCTCCTCCTCGGCGGCCGGATCGCCGACCTCCTCGGCCACCGGCGGGTCTTCCTCGGCGGCCTCGGCCTGCTGGCCGTCGCCTCGGCCGCCGGTGGTCTCGCCCCCGGCGCCGGCGCCCTCGTCGCGGCCCGCGCCGCCCAGGGCGTCGGCGCCGCGCTCGCCGCGGCCGCCGCCTTCGCCCTGCTGCTCCTGCTCTTCCCCGACGGGCCCGCCCGGCACAAGGCGCTCGGCGCGTTCGCCGCGATGGGCGGCCTCGGCGGGGTCCTCGGGACGGTCCTCGGCGGCGTCGTCACCGACCTCCTCGGCTGGCGCTCCACGTTCTGGCTGAACGTGCTGCTCGCGGCCGTCCTCGCCGTCCTCGCCCTGCTGGTCCTCGACCACCGCACCGGCCCCTCCCGGCACGACGGCTTCGACCTCGCCGGGGCGTCCGCCGCGACCGCCGGACTCGGACTCGTCGCCTACGCGCTCGTCGGCGCGGCCGAGGCCGGGTGGCTGTCCGCCCGCACCCTCGGCGCCGGGGGAGCGGGCCTCGCGCTGCTGCTCGCCTTCGCCGCCGTCGAGACCCGGGCCGCCGCGCCGCTCGTCCCGCCCTCCGTGCTGGCCCGGCCCGCGCTCCGGCTGTCCAACGTCCTGGCCGCGCTCGCCCAGACGACGCTGTTCCCGATGTTCTTCCTGGTCAGCCTCTACCTCCAGAACGTCCTCGGGTACGCGCCCCTCGGCGGCGGCCTCGGCCTGCTGCCGCTGTCGCTCGTCGTCGTCGCGGTCGCCCCGCAGACCGGCCGGCTCATCTTCCGGATCGGTCTGCACCGGACGATGACCCTGGGGTTCGCCCTGCTGTGCGCGGGGACAGTGTGGCTGGCCCTGGCGCTCACCCCGGACGGCGGCTTCGCGAGCACCGTCCTCGCCCCGAGCCTGCTCCTGGGCGCCGCACTGCCGCTCGTCGTGGTCACCACCAACGTGGCGGCGACGGCGGAGGCCACGGCCGAGGAGACCGGACTCGCCTCCGGACTCGTCAACACCAGCCAGCAGTTCGGCTCCGTGCTCGGCCTCGCCGTCCTGGTGGCCGTCGCCACGCGCCGTACCGAGGGGGTGGACGCGGCCCGCGCGGTCGCGGAGACGTCCGGGTACCGCGCCGCCCTGCTCACCGGCGCCGCCTTCGCCGCGGCGGCAGCGCTCGTCTCCTTACGCCTCCATCCGCCGAGACATGCCCCCGCGCCGTCGCCCGGGCAACAGGTCCCGGACCGCCGCTGACCCGCACGAACCAGAAACGCCGCCCACTACCACCGGCGAGTGAGCCGAAGGGGCGTGCGGCTGTCGTAAGGGAGAGCGCGCGGAGGTCCCGAGGAACGAGGGACCGAGCACGGTCGACCGTCGACAGTCGCACCAGCGCCCCGGAGGCGAACCGAGCCCCCGAATGAAGAGGAGCCCCCGTCTTGCTCGGCGATCCGCGTCACCGCACCGAGGACATACGCGCCGCCGACCCGCTCGGCGCCGACGCCCTGCTCGCCGCCGTGCCCGCGATGAACGCGGACGCCGACGTGGCCGCACTCACCGTCGCACTGCGCGCCCTGGTGCCGGACCTCGACCGGGCCGCCCAGTGGAGCGTCGGCCACGCGCTCGCGGCGATGCGGGACCTCGGCATCCTGCTGGGTTCGCTGAAGCGGCACGGCGTCCAGCCCCTCGCCGTGGTGCCCGAGGCGCTGCCCGTCCTCGAACTCCTGGGCCGTCGCACCGACATGGTGCCCCGGGACACCGTCCACCACTACACGACGTGGAACCCGCCGGGTCCGCGCCGCCGTTCCTACACCGGCCATCCGACGGAGGCCCGGCTCCAGGAAGCGGTACGGATGGTGTTCCCCGGTCTGGTCGCCGCGCTCGACGACTGCGGCCGGGTCGCCCGCCTCGAACCGTACGACCCGGGGTTCGCCACCGCCCTGGACCGGGTGGCGCACCATGTCCGGGCGATCGTCGACTCCATCGACCTCACGGTGGCGCAGGTGTCCCCGGAGTACTTCGCCCTCACCCTGCGCCCCTACTTCGAGGACGTCGAGGTGGCCGGCCGGGACTACCTCGGCCCGGCCGCCGCGCAGGTGCCGCTCTGGCTGGTCGATCTGACGCTGTGGCAGTGCGACCGCTCGGACCCCTCCTACGAGGCCTTCCTCGCGGAGTCGGTGCCGTACGCGCTGCCGGCCTGGCGCGCGTTCCACACCCGGCACCGGGGCGGGGTGTCGGCGGTCAGCAAACTGTCGGCCGCCGTCAGCTGGGAGGGCGCGGACCGGCTGCCGCCCTCGCTGACCGCGTCCGCGGAGGCACTCGGCCGGGTGCTGCGCCTCCTGAAGACCTTCCGCGCCCGGCACCTCGGCATCGCCCGCAAGGCGTACAGCGAGGACGTGCGGCTGTACGAGGAGGGCAGCGGCGGGGCCCCGGTCGCGCTGCTGCGCTCGATCCTGGATCTGACCAGGGAGAACGAGACCATGGTGCGCCGCGCGACCGTGCGGCGCCGTCCCGCAGGGGCCCCCGTCGGGCCGTCGGCCGCGTAGCGGCGCCGAAGGAGCAGTCGTCATGTCCCCCCACACCCCTTTCCCGTACGGCCGTCGCCCCGCCCCGGACTACGGGCAGAGCCCGCACATCGTGATCGCCGGCGGCGGCATCGCCGGACTCACCGCCGCCCTCTCCCTGCACGCCGCCGGCTTCGAGCGGGTGACGGTCGTGGAGACGGCGCCCGCGATCCGTCCGGTCGGCGCCGGGCTCAACCTGATGCCGAACGCGGTCCGCGAACTGGACGCGCTCGGCCTGCTCGACGCCCTCGAGGCGGGGGCCCTGCGGACCCGCGAGCTGCGCTACTACCACTGCTCGGGCGGGCTGATATCCCGGGAGCCGCGCGGTCTCGGCGCGGGCTACCGCTGGCCGCAGCTGTCGGTCCACCGCGGGCATCTCCAGCAGGTCCTCGCGGGCGCGGTACGGGCCAGGCTCGGACCCGCGGCACTGGTCACCGGCGTGCGGGTGAGCGGGGTGGAGCTGACGCCGGACGGGCGGCCGCGGCTGCGGCTCGAACACCGGGAGGGCGCCGTGCGGGGCCGTGCCTCGCTCGAACCGGACGTCCTCGTCGGCGCGGACGGCATCCGCTCGACGGTGCGGGCGGCGCTGCACCCGGCGGAGGGCGGGCCGCTGTGGAACGGGATGCTGGTGTGGCGGGGGGTGTCCCGGATGCCGGCGCGGGCGGTGGGCTCGTTCATGCTCATCGCGGGCGACGACCGGCAGAAGGCCGTGGTGTACCCGATGGGCCGGCCGACCGGGCCCGACCGGGAGGTTCTGGTGAACTGGGCGCTCGCCCGGCCCGCCGAGCGCACCTGCCGGTCCGGGTCGCCGACGGGGGACGAGCGGTTCCTGGGCGACTGGAACCGGTCCGTCCCCGTCGAGACGTTCCTCCCGTTCTACGAGGGCTGGGAGTTCGACGGCGTCAGCGTCCCCGGCATCCTGCGCGCCGCCGACTCCGCGTACGAGTACCCGATGGTCGACCGCGAGCCGCTGGACCGGTGGACCCACGGCCGTACGACCCTCATCGGCGACGCCGCCCACGCCATGTACCCGATCGGCTCCAACGGGGCGACGCAGTCGATCGTCGACGCGCGCGCCCTCGCCCACGCCCTCGCCCGGCATCCCGATCCCGCGGACGGCCTCGCCGCGTACGAGCGGGACCGCCGCCCCGTCACCACCGCGCTCCAGCGGGCCAACCGGGAGCTGGGCCCCGAGGTCGTCATCAACCTGGCGCACGCGCGCGCCCCGCAGGGCTTCACCGACATCCACGAGGTCATCCCCGCCGAGGAACTCGCCGCCATCGCCTGCCGGTACGCCGCCACGGGTGCCTTCGACCCGGCGACCGTGAACCAGGGCTCCCCGTACGAGATCCCCCTCCCGGCCGTCGGCTAGGGGGTGCCCTGCCGATCACTGCCGGGGCCGCGAACGCGCCCCACCGCTCCGCGCGCGCCGTGGTCCGGTGGCGGATCGTGCCCTAACGTCGGAGCGGAACGACGGACGCACAGCGTGGTGCGTCCACTCCGCTCCGTACTCGCCTGCGAAGGTGGAACGCGTGAAGGCAATCCGTCGATTCACCGTGCGTCCCGTCCTCCCCGACACCCTTCGACCCCTCGCCGACCTCGCGCACAACCTGCGCTGGTCCTGGCACGAACCCACCCGCGCCCTCTTCGAATCCCTCGAACCCCCCAGCCCGGCGACGTCGACCGGCGGCACCGACCCCGTCCGGATCCTCGGTGCCCTCGAAGCCCCCCGGCTGGCCGCGCTCGCCGCCGACCAGGACTTCCTGGCCCGGCTCCGGGCCGCCGCCGGGGACCTCGACGCGTATCTGCACGCGCCGCGCTGGTACCAGCGTCAGCCGGGTGAACCCCCCGCCGCCCTGGCCTACTTCTCGCCCGAGTTCGGCGTCACCGCCGCCCTGCCCCAGTACTCCGGCGGTCTCGGCATCCTCGCCGGCGACCACCTCAAGTCCGCCAGCGACCTCGGTGTCCCGCTCATCGGCGTCGGCCTGCTCTACCGGCACGGCTACTTCCGGCAGTCCCTCGGCCGCGACGGCTGGCAGCAGGAGCAGTACCCCGTGCTCGACCCCGGCGAGCTGCCGGTCACCCTGCTCCGCGAGGCCGACGGCAGCCCCGCCCGGATCACCCTGGCCCTGCCCGGCGGGCGCAGTCTGCACGCCCACCTCTGGATCGCGAGGGTCGGCCGCGTCCCCCTCCTCATGCTCGACTCCGACGTCGAGGAGAACGCGCCCGGCGAACGGAGCGTCACCGACCGGCTGTACGGCGGCGGCAGCGAACACCGGCTCCTCCAGGAGATGCTGCTCGGCATCGGCGGCGTCCGCGCCGTCCGCACGTACACCCGGCTCACCGGCACCCCCGCCCCCGAGGTCTTCCACACCAACGAGGGCCACGCCGGCTTCCTGGGCCTCGAACGCATCCGCGAACTCCAGGGCGAGGGGCTCGACTTCGACAGCGCCCTGGAGACCGTGCGGGCCGGGACCGTGTTCACCACCCACACCCCCGTCCCGGCCGGCATCGACCGCTTCGACCGGACCCTGGTCGCCCGCCACCTCGGCGAGGACGGCGCCCTCCCCGGCGTCGACACCGGGCGCGTCCTCGCCCTCGGCGACGAGACCCCGCTCGGCGGTGAGCCCGGCGTCTTCAACATGGCGGCGATGGGCCTGCGCCTCGCCCAGCGGGCCAACGGCGTCTCCACCCTCCACGGGGCCGTCAGCCGGGCCATGTTCGCCGGGCTCTGGCCGGGCTTCGACGCCGAAGAAGTGCCGATCACCTCGATCACCAACGGCGTCCATGCCCCCACCTGGGTCGCCCCCGAGGTCGGCCGCCTCGGCCCCGACCCCGCCGACCGGGAGCTGTGGGAGCTGCGCCGCACCCTCCGCGAACGGCTCGTGACCGATGTACGGGAGAGGCTGCGGGCCTCCTGGCGGCAGCGCGGGGCGGCGGCCGCCGAACTCGGCTGGACCGACACCGTCCTCGACCCCGACGTCCTCACCATCGGCTTCGCCCGCCGCGTCCCCTCGTACAAGCGGCTCACCCTCATGCTGCGGGACAAGGACCGGCTGCGTGCGCTGCTCCTGCATCCCGAGCGGCCCGTGCAGCTCGTCGTCGCCGGCAAGGCGCATCCCGCGGACGACGGCGGGAAGCGGCTCGTGCAGGAACTCGTCCGGTTCGCCGACGACCCCCGGGTGCGGCACCGGATCGTCTTCCTGCCCGACTACGGCATGGCGATGGCCCGTGACCTCTACCCCGGCTGCGACGTCTGGCTCAACAACCCCCTCCGCCCCTTGGAGGCCTGCGGCACCAGCGGCATGAAGGCCGCGCTCAACGGCTGCCTCAACCTCTCCGTCCTCGACGGCTGGTGGGACGAGTGGTTCGAGCCGGACTTCGGCTGGGCCATCCCCACCGCCGACGGGGCCGCCGCCGCGGACGAGGACCGCCGCGACGACCTGGAGGCCGCCGCACTCTACGAGCTGATCGAACGCCGGGTCGCCCCCCGCTTCTACGACCGGGGCCCCGACGGCGTCCCTGCGGGCTGGACGGCGATGGTCCGGCGCACCCTCACCGACCTCGGCCCGAAGGTGCTCGCCGACCGGATGGTCCGCGAGTACGTCGAGCGGTTGTACGTGCCCGCCGCGGCGGCCCGCCGGGCGCTCACCCCGGACCGGGCGCGGGACCTCGCCGCCTGGAAGTCCCGGGTCCGGGAGGCCTGGCCCAAGGTGACCGTCGACCACGTCGAGGTCGGCGACGACCTCGCGGACGACCTCGCCGACGCGGTGCTCGGCGCGACCCCGGTCGTCCGGGTCCGGGTCGCGCTCGGCCCGCTCGGCCCCGACGACGTCGAGGTGCAGGCCGTCACCGGCCGGGTCGACGCCGACGACACCCTCACCGACGCCCGTACCGTCCCGCTGAAGCCGGCGGGCGGCCCGGACCTGGAGGGCCGTCAGCCGTACGCGGGCACCCTGGAACTCGACCGCACCGGCTCCTTCGGCTGCACGATCCGCGTCCGCCCCTCCCACCCGCTCCTCGCCCACCCTTCGGAACTGGGCCTGGTGGCCCTGCCGGAGGAGACGACGGGGGAGGGGGCGGGAGTGCTGCTCCGGTAGCGGTCACCGCGTGCCGGCTCAGGGCACCTCGGCCTTGTCGGCGAGGTGCCCGGCGACGAAGCACAGGCGGTAGACCGGGATCGTGGCGAGCATCTTCGAGCGGTAGTACCGGCATTCGTCCATGCCGGGAGGCTCCGGCGGGGCGGCCTGCGGGGCGCTGTCCAGGGGGTGCTCGGGCCAGTCGTCGGTCTTCTCGCCGATCTGCGCGAGCGTCTGGCCGATCCGGAGCCGGGCGTAGTCGTCCGGCTCCAGGTACGACTGGGCCTGCGTCCACACGGCGACCCCGGCCATCAGCACGCCGAGTGCGGCGAGGAGCGCGAGCGGGATCCAGATCGCCCGCACCAGGCCCTTGCGGACCTCGCGGCGGGCCAGATCCAGTTCCCTCGCCGAGGTGGGGGCGGCGGGCAGCGGGGCGGGGGCCTTGCGGGGCAGGACGGCGGTCAGGGCGAAACCGCCGTCCTCGGTGGCGCGGTGGGTGAGCGTGCCGCCGGCGAGGCGGACGCGTTCACCGAGGCCGACGAGGCCGGTTCCGCCGGAGCCGGGCGCCCGGTCCCGTCCGCCGGTGCTCGTTCCCGGGCCGCTGACCACCTCCACCCGTACCGTCGCCGTCTCGTCGGCGACGGCGACCGAGACGGGCGCGCCGGGGGCGTGCTTGGCCGCGTTCGTGAGGCCTTCCTGGACGACCCGGTGCAGGGCGAGCCCCGACATGCCCGGCAGGGTGGGGACCGGTGTCGTGGCCAGTGTGACCGCCAGGCCCGACGCGCGGGCGCGGGCCGCCAGTTCCTCGACGGTCTCGCCGGGCGGGCTCGTCGGGGCCGCCTCGTCCTCCTCGCGGAGGACGCCGATGATGTCCCGCAGCCGGGCCGTCGCGTCCGCCGCCGCGCGGCGCAGCTCGGCCGCCGCCCGCTGCTGGTCGGGGCCGAGATCCGGGGAGACCTCCAGGGCGCCCGCGCGGATCGCGATCAGGGCCAGGTCGTGGCCGAGGGAGTCGTGCATGTCGCCCGCGATCCGGGACCGTTCCCGCAGCCGCTCCCGGTCGGCGACCGCCGCGTGTTCGCGCTCCATCCGGTCCGCCAGCTGCCAGCCGCTCCGTACGAGACGGTCGTACTGGCGTACGTAACGGCCGATCAGCCAGGGCGCGACGACGGCGAGGGCGAGGACGAGCAGGAGGGTGAACCACTGGCCGAGCGAGGTTCGGGTGATCCAGGTGAGGGTCAGTCCCGTCGCCGCGATCGTGCCGAACAGCCAGAGCGCCGCCCGGGTGTGCTCCTGGCGCCGCCCCGCCAGGTACCCGAAGGCGACCAGGGCCAGGCTGTACGAGGGGGTGAACAGCTCCAGGGCGGCCGGCAGGCTCGCCACGACCGTGACCGCGAGCGACATCAGCGGCCACCGCCGGCTGACCGCGACGCAGCCGGCGAGGACCACCACGCCGGCGGCGACCTGGGCCCAGCTGCCGCCGTCGTTCGGGTCCGACCTCAGCAGGACGGGTACGCAGAGCAGCAGCCACAGGACGAGGTCGAAGAGGCGCTCCCGGACGGGCTCGCGCCACGCCTCACGCATCGGGGACCAGGCCCGCCTCGTACGCGAGGACCGCGAGCTGGACCCGGTTGCGCAGGCCCAGCCGGCCGAGGACGGCGCTCACATGGGCCTTGACGGTGCCCTCGACGACGTACATCCGGTCCGCGATCTCCTGGTTGGAGAGCCCGGCGCCGAGGAGGGCGACGACCTCCCGTTCCCGTCCCGTGAGCCGGTCGAGCCGGCCGCGGGCCGCGGCCGCGCGGGTGAGGCGCTCGCCGCCGAGGGTGTCGATGACCCGGCGGGCGACGGTGGGGGAGAGCGCGGCGCCGCCGCCGGCCACGGCCCGCACCCCGGCGATCAGTTCGCGCGGGTCCCCGGACTTGAGCAGGAAGCCGCTGACGCCGCTGCCGAGGGCGCGCGCGATGTACGTGTCCTCGGAGAAGGTGGTGAGCATGACGACGGCCGCGTCCGGGACGGCCGCGCGCAGTTCCTCGGCCGCGCCGAGTCCGTCGAGGCGTGGCATCCGGATGTCCAGGAGGACGACGTCGGGCCGGTGCTCGCGGGCGAGTTCGACGGCCTCGTGGCCGTCGCCCGCCTCGGCGACCACCTCGATCCCGGGGTCGGTGGCGAGGATGGCCCGCACCCCGGCCCTGATCATCGTCTCGTCGTCGGCCAGCAGCACCTTGATCATGGGTGCCAGCCTACGGAGACCTGGCGCGGACGCGCGGACGCCCGGAGGGAAGGTTCCCTCCGGGCGTCCGGCACTTGTGATTCGGGGTTACCCGCCTACCTGCTCACCCGCTCGGGGCTTACGGGAAGGTGAGCTTGAAGCTGTTGATGTAGCCGGTGTCGATCGAGGCCTTGTCCTGGACGCGGAGCTTCCAGGCGCCGTTCGCGACCTCGGTGGAGGCGTTCACGGTGAAGGTCTGGACGATGTTGTCGGCGCTGCCGCCGGACCGGTTGGACAGGCTGTAGACCGATCCGTCCGGGGCGACGAGGTCGACGACGAGGTCACCGCGGTAGGTGTGGACGATGTCCACGCCGACCGAGAGGTTGGTCGGGGCGTTGCCGGTGACACCGGTGACGTTGACCGTGGAGGTCACCGCGGCGCCGTTGTCCGGGACGGACACGTCGGCGGTGTTCTCGAAGACCTTGCCGGTGGGCGGGTTGCCGCCGCCGGAGCGCGGACCCACGGCGATGGCGGCCCAGGCGTCCTCGACGGCCGCGACCTCGGGGCTGGTGGCGCCGTAGAGCGCCTTGGCGACGTCGACCGTGCCGGTGCGGGCACCGGCGTAGTTCGTGGTCGTGCCCCACTTGGTGGTGAGCGCCTTGAACCAGATCAGCTCGGCCTTGGCCCGGCCGATGCCGGTGACGGGCAGGCCGTCGGAGGTCGGCGAGTCGTAGGTGACGCCGTTGATGGTCTTGACGCCGCTGCCCTCGGAGAGCAGGTAGAAGAAGTGGTTCGCCGGGCCCGAGGAGTAGTGGACGTCGATGCCGCCGAGGCCCGAGTACCACGCGTCCTTGGACGAGCCGTCCTTGCTCGGCTTGTCCATGTAGCGCAGCGGGGTGCCGTTGCCGCGGATGTCGATCTTCTCGCCGACGAGGTAGTCGCCCTGGTCGTTGGCGTTGTTGGCGTAGAACTCGACGGCCGCCGCGAAGATGTCCGAGGTGGCCTCGTTGAGGCCGCCGGACTCGCCGCTGTACTGCAGGCCGGCCGTGTTGGCGGTGACGCCGTGCGTCATCTCGTGCGCGGCCACGTCGATGGACGTCAGCGGCTTGGTGTTGCCCGAGCCGTCGCCGTACGTCATGCAGAAGCAGGAGTCGGACCAGAAGGCGTTGACGTACGCGTTGCCGTAGTGGACCCGGGAGTACGCGCCGACGCCGTCACCCTTGATGCCGGTGCGGCCGTGCACGTTCTTGTAGTAGTCCCAGGTGAGCGCGGCACCGTAGTGCGCGTCGGCGCCGGCCGTCTCCTTGTTCGAAGGCGTGCCGTTGCCCCACACGTCGGTGGTGTTGCTGAACAGCGTGCCGGTGCCGGACGTACCGCCGTTGAGGTTGTACGTCTTGTGGCTGCCGCGGCCGGTGTCGGTCAGCGTGTACGAGGGCGCGGTGCCGAGGGTCACCTGGCCGCTGTACTGCGTGTTGCCGGTGCCGGTCTCGATGGCCTGCCACTCGTACAGCTTCTGGCCGGTCTTGGCGTCGGTGACGACGTGCAGCTCGTTCGGGGTGCCGTCGTGCTGGAGGCCGCCGACGACGGTCTCGTACGCGAGGACGGGGGCGCCCTTGGCCAGCCAGACGACCTTGCGCGGGGCGCGGTTCGTCTCGGCCTTGTCGGAGCCCTCCGCCTTCGCGGCGCTCAGGGCCTGCTTCGACGCGGCGGCCGGGGTGACGGTGGCGCTCGTGTCGACGTTCTTCAGCTCCGCGCGGGAAGCCTTGGAGACGCTCTGGCGCGCGCCGGCCTTCGTCTCCTCGACGATCAGGTCACCGCCCAGGACGGGCAGTCCGGCGTAGGTGCGCTCGAAGCGCGTGTGGGTCGTGCCGTCGCGGTCCTGCACGACGTCACGGACGACCAGCTTCTCCTGGGCGCCGAGGCCGAGGGACTTGGCCGTGGCGGCCTTGTCGGCGTCGGCCGCCTTGATGAGCGCGGTGCGCTCGGCGGGGGTGAGGTCGGCCGGGAGCTTGCCGGGGTTCGCCGACGTGCCCTGCTGGGCGTTGGGGGCGATGCTCCAGGGGGCGTCTGCCGCGGTGGCGGCACCCGTCTGGACGCTCACGGCGAGCATGGCGGCGGCAGCGATCAGAGCGCCGGTCGCGGTGGCGCGACGGCTGGGCGTGGATCTCACGCAGACTCCTTCTTGCGAGGGGGGTACCGGCGGACTGGGTCGGGTCCGTCCGGGCGGAGCAAGCAGAGCTGTGGAGCACGTACGGGTGAAGCAGCGAACTCTGGTGCGAAGAGCCGGGGAGAGAGTGACAGGAATGACGGGGACCTGTCAGGAGTGCGTCGACAAGTTGGCCGGAAATCGTTCGCTGCTCGTAAGGCCGTGTTCGTTAACCGGACGTTTCGTCGATCAAGGACGCGATGCCGTCCAATGTTCGCCCGAGCCCGAATTCGAAGAGTGTCCACAGGTCGAGACCGAACCCGCCGCCACTCGTCACCAAGGCCAACTCGGGGTACGAGCCGCCCGATTGGATCGCGTCGAATCGTGGCTCGTTCTGTTCCATCCACTCGCTGTCGGAGATGCCCGAATCCTGTCGCGCCTGCTCCTCCAGATCGTCCGCCAGTGACAGCCCCTGGACGTAGGCGAAGATCACCAGATGGGTGTGGAGCTTCTGGCTGTGGGTGAGCGGCGTACCCCTCAGAGCCCGTAGCACCCACTCCGTGTACGCCATCGCGTTCGGCGTCGCGACGGGTCGCGTGAACGAGGCCATCGCGTGCGCCAGCCACGGGTGCCGGGCGTACACGTCACGCAGCCAGCGCGCCCCCTGCTCCAGGCCCGTCCGCCAGTGCGCCGGCACCGGACCGAGCGGGACCTCGCCGCACGCCGCGTCCGTCATCAGACGGATCAGCTCCGGCTTGCCCGGCACATGGCGGTACAGGGTCATCGTCGAGACGCCGAGCATGGTCGCCACCCTGCGCATCGTCAGGGCGTGCAGGCCTTCCGTGTCCGCGAGACGGAGGGCCGCGGTGACCACCTGATCGCGGGTGAGGGGAGTGGTGGGGGGTGTCGTCCGGCCGCCTTCGGGCGGTGCGCCTGTGCCTGCGCCCGTCGTTCGTGGTGCCGGTGTCACCACCACCGTGCCCACCCCCGGTTCCGGGCGGACCAGGCCCTCCTGGCGGAGGACCGCCAGCGCCTTCGTCGCCGTCGCCATGGCCACGCCCCACTCGCGGGTGATCGCCCGCGTCGACGGCATCCTGTCCCCGGGCGACAGCTCGCCCACCTGTACGCGGCGGCGGAGTTCGGCGGCGATCACGAGGTAGGGCGGCTGCGTCGGCATGGCGGGAGTGTACTAGTGCACCGTGAGCGTCGTACGCGCCCCTGACCTGGCGGTACAGCAGCCGAGTCGGGGGTGCACTAGGGCGGGAGTGGCGACGTACGCACACCGCTGCTTCTCTCCTCCCATGACACTCACCTCGCACCCCGAGCCGGTGACCGGGCCCGACCCCGTCCGCGCCGGCCGCCGCGAATGGACCGCCCTCGGCGTCCTCATGCTGCCGCTGCTCCTCGTCTCCATGGACGTCTCCGTCCTCTACTTCGCCATCCCCTCCATCAGTGCCGACCTGCGGCCCGGAGCCACCGAACAGCTCTGGATCCTCGACACCTACGGCTTCGTCCTCGCGGGGCTTCTCATCACCATGGGGGCGCTCGGGGACCGGGTCGGGCGTCGCAAGGTCCTTCTCGGGGGCGCCGCCTTGTTCGGCGTCGCCTCGGTCGCCGCGGCCTACGCGCAGAGTTCCGGCGCTCTCATCGGCGCCCGTGCGCTGCTCGGTGTCGCCGGGGCCGGTCTCATGCCCGCCACCCTCGCGCTCATCCGGGTGCTGTTCGCCGATCCGGCACAGCGCGCCAAGGCCGTCACCCTGTGGACCTCGGTGATGGCGAGCGGGATCGCCCTCGGGCCTGTCGTCAGCGGGGCACTCGTCGAGCACTTCTGGTGGGGGTCCGTCTTTCTCATCAACCTGCCGGCCATGGGCGTGCTGCTCGTGCTCGGGCCGCTGCTGCTTCCCGAGTCCAAGGGGGGTGGGAGTGCCGGGCGGTTCGACGTCCTCAGCGCCGTTCTGTCGCTCGGCGCCCTGCTGCCGCTCATCCACGGCATCAAGGAACTTGCCAAGGACGGGTGGGCGGCCCTCCCGGCGGGCGGTGTGGTCGTCGGGCTGCTCGTCGGGCTGGTCTTCGTGCGGCGGCAGGCGCGGCTCGCTCATCCCATGGTCGACCTCGCGCTGTTGCGGAACCGGGCCTACGGCGGGTCCGTGCTCGCCAACCTGCTCGCCATGGCGGCGACCGTGGGCTTCGCCGTGTTCCTCACGCAGTACCTGCAGTCCGTTCTCGGGCAGAGTCCGTTCGAGGCCGCGCTGTGGAGCCTGGTGCCGACCGCGGGTGTTCTCGTCGCCGCGCCGGCGGCCGCGGGGCTTGCCCAGAAGGTCGACCGGGCGTACGTGATGGGGGGCGGGTTCCTGGTGGCGGCCGGGGGGTTCGCCTGGCTCGCCGGGATCGATCACGCCACGCCCTTGTGGGTCGTGGTGGTGGGGAGTGCTGTGTATGCCGGTGGGCTCGTCTCCGCGATGACCCTCGCCAACGAGCTGGCGCTGGGCGCCGCTCCGCCCGAGCGGGCCGGGGCCGCCGCCGCCGTGCTCGAGTCGGGGGCCGAGCTCGGCGGGGCGCTCGGGATGGCCGTGCTCGGGTCCGTGGGGGCGGCCGTCTACACCGGTGCGATGCCCGCGTCCGCGCCGGCCGCGGCTCGCGAGACCCTGGGCGGTGCGCTGACCTCCGGGCCCTCCGTGCTCGACGCCGCGCGTACCGCGTTCGTCGACGCGATGGGGGCGGTCGCCGTAGGAGCCGCCGTGTTGATGCTGGGCGCGGCCGTCCTGTCGCTGGTGCTGTTGCGGACGGCCCGGCGGGGCTGACAGCGGTGCGTGGTGCAGTGGGGGCCGTTCCGGGGGTTCCACGTCCCGGATGCGGCCCCCGCCACGTCCCTCACGGCCGTGGTTCGTCTGCCTCTCAGCCCACCAGGCTGTCGCGCCAGGCCCGGTGCAGGCCCGCGTAGTGGCCCTCGCCCGTGACCAGGTCCGAGGGCGTGCCGTCCTCGACGATCCGGCCCGACTCCATCACCAGGACCCGGTCCGCGACCTCGACCGTGGACAGGCGGTGGGCGATGACCACCGCCGTACGGCCGGCCAGGACCGTGTCCATCGCCTGTTGCACCGCTCGTTCGCCCGGTACGTCCAGGGAGCTGGTGGCCTCGTCCAGGATCAGGACCGCCGGGTCCGCGAGCAGGGCTCGTGCGAAGGCGACCAGTTGGCGTTGGCCTGCCGAGATGCGGCCGCCTCGTTTGCGTACGTCCGTGTCGTAGCCGTCCGGGAGGCCCGTGATGAACGCGTGGGCTCCGATGGCGCGGGCCGCTTCCTCGATCTGGGCGCGCGTCGCGTCCGGGCGGCCGATCGCGATGTTCTCGGCGACCGTTCCCGAGAAGAGGAAGGCTTCCTGGGTGACCATGACGATGCCTCGCCGGAGGTCGGGGGTGGTGAGGTCACGGAGGTCCGCGCCGTCCAGGCGTACCGCGCCGTCCGTGGGGTCGTAGAAGCGGGCCAGGAGCTTGGCCAGGGTCGACTTGCCCGCGCCCGTCGCTCCCACCACCGCCACCGTCTGGCCGGCGGGGATCGTCAGGTCGAAGGTGGGGAGGACCTCGCCGCCCGTGCGGTAGGCGAAGCGGACCTTGTCGAAGGTGACCTCCCGGCCCGGGGAGCCCGTGCGGGTGGGGAGGCTCTTGGGCGTGGTCGTTTCCGGGACTCCCGGTTCCTGGGCCAGGAGGCCCGCGATCTTGGCCAGCGACGCGGCCGCCGACTCGTACGAGTTGAGGAACATGCCCAGGCGGTCGATCGGGTCGTACAGGCGCCGCATGTACAGGACCGCCGCCGCCAGGACGCCCAGTTCCAGGGAGCCCGAGGCCACCCGGTAGGCGCCCCACAGGCACATGCCGGCGACCGCCGTGTTCGCCACGAGCCGTGACCCCACGACGTAGCGGGCCATTTCGAGGAGCGCGTCGCCGTTGCTGCGTTCGTGCCGGTGGTTGAGCGTCGCGAACTCGGCGTCGTTGACCTGCTCCCGGCGGAACGCCCGTACCGGACGGATGCCGTTCATCGTCTCCGCGAACTTCACGATCACGCCCGCGATCGCCGTGGACCGCTCTGCGTACACCGCCCCGGCGCGTCGCTGATAGACGCGTACCAGGAAGTAGAGGGGGAGGAAGGACGCCACCGCCACCGCGCCGATGCCCAGGTCGAGGTAGAGGAGGATCGCCGAGATCGAGACGAAGGAGAGGACGACACCGATCAGTTCCTGCAGGCCCTCCGAGAGGAGTTCCCGGAGCGATTCGACGTCCGTGGTCGAACGGGAGATCAGCCGGCCCGAGGTGTAGCGCTCGTGGAAGTCGACGCTCAGGATCTGCGAGTGGCGGAAGATCCGGCCCCGCAGGTCGAGGAGCACGTCCTGGTTGATGCGGGCCGCGCCGCGGACGAAGACGTACTGGAGGAGGCCCGAGAGCGCCGCGCAGAGGAGGTAGCCGAGGGCCACCGCGATGACGGGGCCGTGGTCGCCCGCGCGGAAGGCGGGGACTCCCTCGTCGATGGCGTACGCGACGAGGAGCGGGCCCGCCTGGACCGCTCCCTCCTTGACGAGGAGCACCAGGGCGGCGATCGCGACCCGTGCGCGGTGTGCGGAGAGGAGGGAGCGGAGCAGGGCGCTCGTCGCTCCCTGGGGTGCGGGGAGGTCGTCGCGGTCGAAGGGGTCTCCGGGCGGGGTCGGTTCGGCCGGGGCCTGCTGCTCGGTGAGTGTCGTGTCCGTCATCGCTCGTCCTTGCCTTCGCCGGACATCAGCCAGGCGTACTCCTCGCTGCTCCGCAGCAGTTCCTGGTGGGTGCCCACGGCCGCGATCCGGCCCTCGGAGAGCAGTGCCACCCGGTCGGCCAGCATCACCGTCGACGGGCGGTGCGCCACGACCAGTGCCGTCGTCTCCCGCAGGACCTCCCGCAGGGCGGCCTCCACACGGGCCTCCGTGTGGACGTCGAGTGCGGAGAGGGGATCGTCCAGGACCAGGAAGCGGGGCCGGCCGACGACCGCCCTCGCCAGGGCGAGGCGCTGGCGCTGCCCGCCCGAGAGGCTGAGGCCCTGCTCGCCGACCTGGGTCGCGGTGCCCTCGGGCAGCCGGTCGACGAAGCCGTCCGCCTGTGCCACGCCCAGGGCGCGCCGCAGTTCGGGTTCGCCGGCCGTTCCGTCGGCTCCCATCAGGACGTTCTCCCCGACGCTCGCGGAGAACAGGGTCGGTTCCTCGAAGGCCATCGACACCAGGGCCCGCAGCCGCTCCCGTTCCATCAGGGCGATGTCCTCGCCGTCCAGGAGGATGCGGCCGCCGGACGCCTCGTGCAGCCTCGGTACGAGGGCGGTGAGCGTGGTCTTTCCGGAGCCCGTGCCGCCGACCAGAGCCAGCGTCTCGCCGGGGCGGATGTGCAGGTCGATGCCGTCCAGGACGGGCGGGGAGTCCGCCGGGGCGTCCGGGTAGCGGAACGACACGCCCTCGAAGCGCACCCCGCCGGGGCCGTCCGCCGTCGTGTCCGCCGAGGCGGGGGTGGCCGGCTCCTCGTCGGCGTCCATCACCTCGAAGTACCGCTCCGTCGCGGTCGCCGCCTCCTGGCTCATCGCGAGCAGGAAGCCGATCGACTCCACCGGCCAGCGCAGCGCCAGGGCCGTCGACAGGAACGCGACCAGGGTGCCCGCCGACAGGCCGCCGTCCGCCACCTGGATCGTGCCGAGGACGAGGGCCGCCCCGATCGCCAGCTCCGGTACGACGGTGATGAACGCCCAGATCAGGGCGAGCAGCCGGGCCTTGGCGAGTTCCGTGCCGCGCAGCCGGCCGGAGAGTTCGCGGAAGGCCGTCGCCTGGCTGCGGTGGCGGCCGAAGCCCTTGACGATCCGGATGCCGAGGACGCTCTCCTCGACGACCGTCGTCAGATCGCCCACCTGGTCCTGGGCGCGGCGCGCGACCACCCCGTACCGGCCCTCGAACATCGAGCAGACCACGACGAGCGGGATGACGGGGGTGAGGAGGACGAGGCCCAGGGACCAGTCCTGGGTGAGCAGCAGGACGTAACCCGCGAGGATCGTCACAGCGTTGACCAGCAGGAACGTCAGCGGGAAGGCCAGGAACATCCGGACCAGCATGAGGTCGGTCGTCCCGCGCGAGAGCAGCTGCCCGGACGCCCATCGGTCGTGGAAGGCGATCGGGAGCCGCTGCAGCCTGCCGTACAGATCGGCCCGCATCCGAGCCTCGACCCCCGACAGGGGGCGGGCCACCAGCCACCGCCGGTACCCGAAGAGCACCGCCTCGGCGATGCCGAGCAGCAGCAGGTAGAGCGCCCCCAGCCACACCCCGCCCGGGTCCCGGTCCGCGACCGGCCCGTCGACCAGCCACTTGAGTACGAGCGGGATGACGAGCGACAGACAGGAGGCGACGATCGCGACGAACGCGGCGGTGAACAACCGCCCCCGCACGGGCCGCACGTACGGCCAGAGACGGAGCAGCGTCCGCATCGCCGAGCGGTCGGCGGCGTCGGGGGCGCCGGGCGCGTCGGGCGTGTCGGGGGCGGGGGGCTCTGGGGCGACAGGTTTCTCGGGCATCAGGGCCGACCATACGGTTCACCACTGACACGTCTCATCCGGTTTTCGGGCGGCCCGGCCGCCGCGGCTCCCGGAGTCGTACCCGGCATCGACCGATCGGTTGATGCCGTTTCGAGCGCGATGGCCGATGCCCGGGATCCGGCGCGCTCGGCAGTCTGGGGACATGACAGCGATCGAAGTGCGGGGACTGCACAAGACATACGGCGGCCGGAAGGTCGTCGACGGGGTTTCCTTCGAGGTCGGCGAGGGGGAGATCTTCGGGATCCTCGGCCCCAACGGCGCCGGCAAGACCACCACAGTGGAGTGCGTCGAAGGGCTGCGGACCCCCGACGAGGGGCAGGTGCGCGTCTGCGGGTACGACCCCGCGACACAGCGGGACGACGTCACCCGGGTCCTCGGGGTCCAGCTCCAGGAGAGCGAGCTCCAGGCCAAACTGACCGTCCGTGAGGCGCTCGACCTGTACGCCTCCTTCTACGAGCGGCCCGCCGACCGGCAGGAGCTCGCCGAGCGGCTCGGGCTGCTTCCGCACCTGCGGACCCGGTTCGGGAAGCTGTCCGGGGGACAGAAGCAGCGGCTGTTCATCGCCCTCGCGCTCCTCGGCGACCCCCGGGTCGTCGTCCTCGACGAACTCACCGCGGGCCTCGACCCGCGCGCCCGCCGCGAGGTGTGGACGCTCGTCGAGTCCCTCCGCGACGCCGGGGTGACGGTGCTGCTCGTCACCCACTTCATGGAGGAGGCACAGCGGCTCTGCGACCGGATCGCCGTCCTCGACCAGGGCCGGATCACCGCGCTCGACACCCCCGACGGCCTGATCGGCCGGGCGTCGGCCGCCAAGGAGATCTCCTTCGCCGCCGGCACCCCGCTCGACCCGGAGGCACTGCGGGCCCTGCCCGGTGCCGTGTCCGTCGGGACGGCGGACGGACGGACGGTCGTCGCCGGCACGGAGGAGACCGTCGCCGCCTTCGTCTCCCTCCTCGCCCGCCAGGGCGTCACGGCCGGGCAGCTCCGGGTCGCCGACGCCACCCTCGACGACGCCTACCTCGACCTGACGGGAACCGATCTCCGATGAGCACTCCCAGCCCCGCCGTGGCCGTCCTGCGCACCGAGGCCCGGCTCTTCACCCGTGAACCGGGCGCCCTGTTCTGGGTGATGCTCTCGCCGACCGTGCTGCTCGTGATCCTCGGTCTGATCCCCTCCTTCCGGGAGGCCTCCGAGGACCTCGGCGGACGCCGCGTGATCGACGTCTACGTCCCCGTCTCCGTCCTGTTCGCCCTCATCATGTCCGGGCTCCAGGCCATGCCCCCGGTCCTCGCCGGCTACCGCGAACGCGGCATCCTGCGCCGGATGTCCACCACTCCGGTCCGCCCCGGGGCGCTGCTCACCGCGCAGATCGCGCTGCACGCCGCCGCCGCTCTGGTCTCGGCGCTGCTGGTGATCGCGGTGGGCCGGATCGCCTTCGGCGTCGCCCTGCCGGGGAATCCCGCGGGCTACGTCCTCGCCCTGCTCCTCGCCGTCGCGGGCGGTCTCGCCCTCGGCTCGGCCGTGTGCGCGGTCTCCCGGACGCAGAAGATCGCCACCGCCGTCGGCTCGTTCGTCTTCTTCCCCACCATGTTCACGGCCGGGGTCTGGGTGCCCGTCCAGGCCATGCCGGATACGCTGCAGCGGATCGTCGGGCTCACCCCGTTCGGCGCCGCCTCCGAGGCACTCGACGCCGCCGCGTCGGGTGGCTGGCCCGGCTGGGCCGCGCTCGGTGTGATGGCGCTGTGGACGGCCGTGCTGACCGGCGCCGCGGCGCGCTGGTTCCGTTGGGAATGAGCCGGGAACGAGCCGGGAGCGACTGGTGAACGAGCCGGGAACGAGAGGGGGCGGCAGGGTGCCCGTCACCGTCGAGGAGCGCTGGCGCCAGTTCTTCCGCTGGGGACCGTGCGGACTGCTCGGCGTCGCCACCGTGATCGCCGCGGGGTCGGCGGACGTGTTCATGGACCGTACGGAGCGGGTGGCGGCCGGTGTCCTGCTGGCGGCGGTGCTCCTCCTCCACGCGGTGTGGGACCACCGCTGCCGCCGGGTGGCCGCGGCCATCGGGTGGGGGCCCGAGGCGCCCGGGTGCGGACCCGTTCTCGTGCCGGGGGCACCGGGGCCCGCCTCCGTCGTCCACTTCCTCCTCCGTACCGCCCTCGCCTTCGCGTTGACCTGGCTCAACCCCTTCTTCTCGATCTACGCCAGCATCGGCTACTTCGACGCCACCCATCTGCTGACCCGCCGCCTCTCCCACGCCGGGCTCCTCGTCACCGCCGTGACGATGGCCGGCGCCCAGTCCGGCGGCCTGCCGCCCGCCTCCCTCATGCAATGGCTCGCCTTCGGCGGGCTGTTCGCCCTGAACGCCTCCCTCGCCATGGGCTTCTCCCACCTCGGTACGAAGGACGCGGAGAAGGCCGCCCAGCGTGCCGCCACCATCGCCGAACTCGGCCGCGCCAACAGCCGTCTCGAACAGGCCCTCGCCGAGAACGCGGCCCTCCAGGCACAGCTCCTCCTCCAGGCCCGGGAGGCCGGGGTCGCCGACGAGCGGCGCCGGCTCGCCGCCGAGATCCACGACACCATCGCCCAGGGCCTCACCGGCGTCGTCACCCAGCTCCAGGCCGCGTCCGCGGCCGCCCCCGACACCGAACGCGCCGAGGCGCACCTCCGGCGGGCCGCCGACCTCGCCCGGCACAGCCTCGGCGAGGCCCGCCGCTCCGTGCGGAATCTCAGCCCGGTCGCCCTGGAGCACGACGCCCTCCCCGAGGCCCTGCGCAAGACGGTCGCCGACTGGGCCGAACGCACAGGCGTCGACGCCCGGTTCACCGTGACCGGCACCGAGGAGCCGCTCCACGGCGAGGTGGCCGCCACGCTCCTGCGGATCGCCCAGGAGGCCCTGTCCAACGCCGCACGCCACTCCGGGGCCGGCCGGGCCGGCGTCACCCTCTCCTACATGGGCGACGAGATCACCCTGGACGTACGGGACGACGGCCGCGGCTTCGACCCGCTCGCCCGTCCCGAACGGAGCGGCGAGGGCGGCGGGTTCGGGCTGGGCGGGATGCGGGCCCGCGCCGCGCGCCTGGCGGGTTCCGTCACCGTGGAGACCGCACCGGGCGAGGGGACGGCGGTCTCCGCTCGCGTACCGTTGGGCGCGCCATGAACGACATCACCCTCCTCATCGTCGACGACCACCCCGTCGTACGGGACGGCCTGCGCGGCATGTTCGCCGCGGACGGCTCCGGCTTCCGCGTCCTCGGCGAGGCCCCCGACGGCGTACGGGGTGTCGAACTCGCCCTGGAACTCGACCCCGACGTCGTCCTCATGGACCTGCGCATGCCGGGTGGCGGCGGCGTCGACGCCATCGCCGAACTCACCCGGCGCGGCGCCCGTTCCCGGATCCTCGTCCTCACCACGTACGACACGGACACCGACACCCTCCCGGCGATCGAGGCCGGAGCCACCGGATACCTCCTCAAGGACGCGCCCCGGGAGGAGCTGTTCGCGGCCGTGCGGGCCGCCGCCGAAGGCCGTACGGTCCTCTCCCCGGCCGTCGCCTCCCGCCTGGTCACCGCCGTCCGTGCCCCCGCCGCCGACGGCACCGCGCTCTCCGCCCGCGAGGGCGAGATCCTCACCCTCGTCGCGAAGGGCACGGCCAACCGCGCCATCGCCGCCGAGCTCTTCATCAGCGAGGCCACCGTCAAGACCCACCTCACGCACATCTACGGCAAGCTGGGAGTCAAGGACCGGGCGGCCGCCGTCGCCGCCGGCTACGACCGGGGCATCCTGGGCCGCTCCTGAGAGCCGGGCCGGCGCGCCGCCGGGCCGGGCCGGGGGTTCACCCCCCGACCCGGAGCAGGACCATCGACCGGGCCCCCACCGTGAGCGTTCCGCCGCCCGGGTGGACCGTGCCCGGTGGTGCCGACTGGTCCTCGCGGGCCGTGTCGACGACCAGTTCGTACGACTCCGCCCACGGCGGGCCCGGGAGGCGGAAGTCCAGGGGGCGCGGGCCCGCGTGGAGGACGGCGAGGAAGCTGTCGTCGGTGATCTGCTCGCCGCGCTCGTCCCGGCCCGGTATGTCGCGGCCCGACAGATAGAGGCCCAGCGTGGCCGTGGGCGCGTACCAGTCGGGTTCCGTCATCTCGGCGCCCTCCGCGGTGAACCAGGCCAGGTCCCGCAGTCCGTCCGCGCCCTGGGGGCGGCCGGAGAAGAAGGCGCGGCGGCGCAGGACCGGGTGGTCGTGGCGGAGGGCGAGCAGCCGGCGGGTCAGGGCGAGGAGCTGGGCCCGGCCGGGGGCGTCCGGGAGGGTCCAGTCGAGCCAGCCGGTGGCGTTGTCCTGGCAGTAGGCGTTGTTGTTGCCGCCCTGGGTGCGGCCCATCTCGTCGCCGGCGACGAGCATCGGGACGCCGGTGGAGAGGAGCAGGGTGGTGAGGAGGTTGCGCTGCTGGCGGAGGCGGAGCGCGTTGATCGCCGGATCGTCGGTCTCGCCCTCCACTCCGCAGTTCCAGGAGCGGTTGTCGTGGGTGCCGTCGCGGTTGCCCTCGCCGTTGGCCTCGTTGTGCTTGCGCTCGTACGTGACGAGGTCCCGCAGGGTGAAGCCGTCGTGCGCGGTGACGAAGTTGACGGAGGCGTACGGCCGGCGCCCGCCCCAGGCGTACAGGTCGCTGGAGCCGGAGAGCCGGTAGCCGAGGTCCCGTACGTCGGGCAGCGCGCCGCGCCAGAAGTCCCGTACGGCGTCCCGGTAGCGGTCGTTCCATTCCGTCCAGAGGGGAGGGAAGGCGCCGACCTGGTATCCGCCGTTGCCCACGTCCCAGGGTTCGGCGATGAGTTTGACCCGGCGGAGCACCGGGTCCTGGGCGATGACCGCGAGGAAGGGGGAGAGCATGTCGACGTCGTGCATCGATCGGGCCAGGGCCGCCGCCAGGTCGAAGCGGAAGCCGTCGACGCCCATCTCCGTGACCCAGTAGCGGAGTGAGTCGGTGATGAGCCGCAGCACCTGCGGCTGCACGACGTGCAGCGTGTTGCCGCAGCCCGTGTAGTCGGTGTAGCGGCGGGCGTCGGACTGGAGCCGGTAGTAGCCGCGGTTGTCGATGCCTTTCAGGGAGAGCGTGGGGCCGAGCTCGCCCGCCTCCGCCGTGTGGTTGTAGACGACGTCGAGGATGACCTCGATCCCGGCCGCGTGCAGCGCCCGCACCATCCGCTTGAACTCGCCGACCTGCTGCCCGGTCGTCCCCGAGGAGGAGTAGCCGGCGTGCGGGGCGAAGTAGCCGATCGAGTTGTAGCCCCAGTGGTTGCGCAGACCCCGCCGGAGGAGATGGTCCTCGTGGGCGAACTGGTGCACCGGGAGCAGTTCCACCGCCGTCACCCCGAGGCGTGCGAGGTGCTCGATCGCCGCCGGGTGTGCGAGGCCCGCGTACGTGCCCCGCAGGTGTTCCGGGATGCCCGGGTGGAGCTGGGTGAAGCCCTTCACGTGCAGTTCGTAGATGACCGAGTCCTGCCAGGGCGTCTTGGGCCTGCGGTCGTCGGACCAGTCGTCGTCGTCCTGGACGACGACCCCCTTCGGGACGTGCGGCGCCGAGTCCCGCTCGTCCCGGACGGTGTCGGCCACATGCTGCTGCGGCCAGTCCCGGACGTGCCCGTACACCTCGGGCGGCAGCGCGAAGTCGCCGTCGACGGCCCGCGCGTACGGGTCGAGGAGCAGCTTCGCCGGGTTCCAGCGGGCGCCCGTCCACGGGTCCCACCGGCCGTGCACCCGGTAGCCGTACCGCTGCCCGGCCCCGATCCCCGGCACGAACCCGTGCCAGATCTCGTGGGTCAGCTCCGTCAGCGGCAGCCGCAGCTCCGTACCGTCCGGGTCGAACAGGCACAGCTCCACCGCCTCCGCCCCGCCCGCCCACAGGGCGAAGTTGGTGCCGGTCACCCCGTCGGGCCCGACCCGGCAGCGGGCCCCGAGCGGCATCGGCGTGCCCGGCCATACGGGCGGCCCGGCCCGTTCCTGGGCATGCTCCGGTACCGCCTCCTGCTCGGCTGTGCTCGTCACCGTCCCGGCCTCCCGCGGCTCGTCGGGCCCGCACCCAGGGGGGCGGCGGCGTCCCGGCCGCCGCTCCCGCGCGTGGTTCTCCCCCTGTTCTGCCCGAACGGCCCGGCTCCCAACATGACCCGCACGGACGTTTCCCCTGGAGGGTGGCTGTCGTTGGGCCGAGCGTGACACTTGTATGGAAGCGGGCGAGGTACGCCCTCGCGGTGGCGGGACTGATGGCGGGCCTCGTGGGCTGCACGGAGCCGGACGGCGGAGGCGGTGTCGACATCCGCCTGCCGGGCAAGGCGCGGGCCCCCGGCGACGTGATCCGGGTCAGCCCGGAGGACGGCAGCCGCGGGTTGCCGGCCGAGGGCCCGGTCGAGGTGAAGGTGGACAGCGGGCGGCTCGAACGGGTGACCGTCGCCCAGGTGGAGGACGGCCGGCGGACGGCGGTCGCGGGGGACATCTCGGCCGACGGGCTGCGCTGGCGGCCCCGGGCGGAGACCCGGCTGGCGCTGGCGGCGAAGTACAGCGTGGACGCCGTCGCGCTGGACGCGCACGGGCGCCGTTCCGCCCGGCACACCACCTTCACCACGGTGGTGCCCGAGAGCCGTTTCATCGGCTACTTCAAGCCGGAGAACCGTTCCACTGTCGGCACCGGCATGATCGTTTCCTTCGGCTTCAACATGCCGATCGAGAACCGGGAGGAGGTCGAGCGGGCCATCCGGGTCACCTCCGTGCCGCCCGTGGAGGTCGTCGGCCACTGGTTCGGCAAGGAGCGGCTCGACTTCCGCCCCGCCGCGTACTGGCAGCCGGGTACCGAGGTCACCGTCGAACTCGGCCTGCGGGACGTCGAGGGGGCACCGGGGGTGTACGGCATCCAGCGCAAGACGGTCGGCTTCACCGTCGGCCGCTCCCAGGTCTCCCTGGTCGACGCCGCCGCCCACACCATGGAGGTCAGGCGGGACGGCGAGGTCCTCGCCACCGTGCCGATCACCGCGGGAGCGCCGAAGACCACCACGTACAACGGGAAGATGGTCGTCACCGAGCTGTACGACGTGACGCGGATGGACGGGCGCACGGTCGGCTTCGGCGGTGAGTACGACATCAAGGACGTGCCGCACGCCATTCGTCTCACCGACTCGGGCACCTTCCTGCACGGCAACTACTGGGCCTCGCCCGACACGTTCGGCTCCGCCAACGTCAGCCACGGCTGCGTCGGGCTGCGGGACGACAAGGGCGGCAACGCCGAGTCGCCGGCGGGCTGGTTCTTCGAGCGGACCCTCATCGGCGACGTGGTGGAAGTGGTCAACTCGCGTGACCGAAAGGTCGCTCCCGACAACGGCCTCGGAGGCTGGAACATGGAGTGGAACCGGTGGAAGGCCGGCTCCGCACTGAGCTGACTCCCTCGTCTCCCTCGTACCGCCCGGCGCCTCCCGTCTCTTTCGCGCTCTTAGCAGGTCGATCGGGACGGAACGGTGACATTCACGAGGATCTTTCGTGTCCTGCGGTGTGATTATCTAGCGCCGTGTGCGCGAGTGGATGCGCACGGGGGTGGGGCCGGGCGGTGCCGGGCCGTGCGAGGGGAGAAGACCACAGTGAACGGGCAGCCGATATCGGGGGCATCGGTCAGAGCGACAGGGCGGCGTGGCCGGCGCGGGGGCGTCAGGCTGCAGGCCCTGGCGGCAGGAGCGATGCTCCTGGTGCTCACCGCCTGCGGCGGCGGTGAGACGGCGAACGGCGGCGGTACGGGACAGGGACCGGCCGCCCAGGGCGGCGGCAAGCAGGAGAACGCGGCCTCCCAGGCGGTCGTGACGATCCTTCCGAAGGACGGCGCCGACTCGGTCGCCACCAGCGGGGTCCTCAAGGTCACCGCGACGGAGGGCAAGCTTTCCACGGTCACGGTCGCCGACTCCAAGGGCGCCGCTGTCGAGGGCAAGATCGCGGCGGACGGCGCCAGCTGGTCGCCCACCGCCCACCTGGCCGCGGCCACGCAGTACAAGGTCCACGCGATCGCGAAGGACGCCGAGGGCCGCGAGTCGGCGAAGGACACCACCTTCACCACCCTCGTCCCGAAGAACACCTTCATCGGCCAGTACACGCCGGAGGACGGTTCGACCGTCGGCGTCGGCATGCCGGTGTCCATCAACTTCACCCGGGGCATCACCGACCCCGAGGCCGTCGAGAAGGCCATCAAGGTGACGGCCGAGCCGGCCGTGGAGATCGAGGGCCACTGGTTCGGCAACGACCGCCTCGACTTCCGCCCGGAGAAGTACTGGGCAGCCGGCACCAAGGTGACCGTGCACCTCAACCTGGACGGCGTCGAGGGCCGCCCGGGCGTCTACGGCAAGCAGAAGAAGACGGTCACCTTCACCATCGGCCGCCGCCAGGTCTCCACCGTCGACGCGAGCGCCAAGACGATGAAGGTCGAGCGCGACGGCAAGATCATCAAGACGATCCCGATCACCGCGGGCGCGCCGTCCACGACCACGTACAACGGCCAGATGGTCATCAGCGAGAAGTTCGAGGTGACCCGTATGAACGGGGCCACGGTCGGCTTCGGCGGCGAGTACGACATCAAGGACGTGCCGCACGCGATGCGTCTGTCCCAGTCGGGCACCTTCGTGCACGGCAACTACTGGGCCTCGCCCAGCACGTTCGGCTCCACCAACGTCAGCCACGGCTGCGTCGGCCTGGAGGACGCGCGGGGCGCGGGCGACAGCTCCAAGCCGGCGGCCTGGTTCTACGAGCGCTCGATCATCGGCGACGTCGTCGTCGTGAAGAACTCGAAGGACAAGGAGATCAAGCCGGACAACGGCCTCAACGGCTGGAACATGGACTGGTCGGAGTGGATCGCGTAGGCGTACGCCACTGAGTGCGGGCCCGGTGCTGTGAGCAACAGCACCGGGCCCGTTCGCGTTAACGCCCATTAACCTTCCCTCTATGACTGTGAACCTCGAAGTCGCCGAAGGCGTCGGCACGATCCGCCTCGACCGTCCCCCGATGAACGCCCTGGACATCGCCGTCCAGGACCGGCTGCGCGAGCTGGCCCAGGAGGCGACCGACCGCGACGACGTGCGGGCCGTGATCATCTACGGCGGTGAGAAGGTGTTCGCGGCCGGCGCGGACATCAAGGAGATGCAGGTCATGGACCACGTGGCCATGGTCAAGCGCTCCCGCGCCCTCCAGGACGCCTTCACCGCCGTCGCCCGCATCCCCAAGCCGGTCGTCGCCGCGATCACCGGCTACGCGCTGGGCGGCGGCTGCGAGCTCGCGCTCTGCGCCGACTACCGGATCGCCGCCGACAACGCGAAGCTGGGCCAGCCGGAGATCCTGCTCGGCCTGATCCCGGGCGCCGGCGGCACCCAGCGTCTCTCCCGGCTCGTCGGCCCCTCCAAGGCCAAGGACCTCATCTTCACGGGCCGGATGGTCAAGGCGGACGAGGCCCTGACGCTGGGTCTGGTCGACCGGGTCGTCCCGGCCGCCGAGGTGTACGAGCAGGCGCACGCCTGGGCCGCCAAGCTGGCGCAGGGCCCGGCGGTCGCGCTGCGGGCCGCGAAGGAGGCGATCGACCAGGGTCTGGAGGCCGACATCGACACCGGTCTCGCCATCGAGCGCACCTGGTTCGCGGGCCTGTTCGCGACCGAGGACCGCGAGCGCGGGATGCGCAGCTTCGTCGAAGAGGGCCCGGGGAAGGCGAAGTTCGCCTGAGCCGCCCCCGCCGGGGGCCGATTCCGCCGGAACGGCCCCCGCGGACGCTTCCGTACGGCCATGATGGGGGGCATGGCGGGCCTGGAGGGTAGGGAACAACCGCGGCAGCGCACAAGCGCCGCCGCAGCGCGCTGGTCACCGGGCGCGGACGACGAACAGGCCGCCGACGCAGTGGAGTTGTACGGCAACCCGGCCGAGGAGGATGTCCGGCTGCCGTCCCGCCCCGAATCCGCGTGGGTGGCCCGCAGGCTCACCCAGCACGTCGTGCTGCGGCAGTGGGCGCTCGGTCCGCAGATCGCCGAGCACGCGGTGCTGCTCGTCTCGGAGCTCGTCGGGAACGCGGTCCGGCACACCGGCGCCCGGGTCTTCGCGCTGCGGTTGCAGCGCCGGCGCGGCTGGATCCGGATCGAGGTGCGGGATCCCTCGCGCGGGCTGCCCTGTCTGATGCCGGTGCACGAACTCGACACGAGCGGCCGGGGGCTCTTCCTGGTCGACAAGCTCTCGGACCGGTGGGGTGTGGACCTGGCGCCGCGCGGCAAGACGACCTGGTTCGAGATGCGGGTCGCCGACCGCCCCTGAGGGTCTTCGGTCCGAGGAACGTCGGCCGTCCCCGAACGCACGGAAGCCCCCGTGTGCCGAGGTGAGGCACGTGGGGGCTTTCGTGTGGTGCGCCGTGGACGGGGGGGTGTATCCACGGCCGCTATGTCGACCTGGCCCGGGTCAATGGGGGTCGTGTCTCCGACTATGGCAGACAGGTGGCCTTGCCGCCAAAAGTCCCTAGTGGGGCAATCCAGGTCAAACTATGACAGTTGCACAATGAATCCTTGGTGACGTGTGGCACCCGCCTTGTAAACAGTGAATGGCTATGCGGTTCATCGCTTGTTTCCCCGGCTCGTCCGCATGGTGGACGCCGCCTCGGGGGCCATAAACGTCCTGAATTGGCCTAATCGTAATAAATCGGGTGCTATCGCCTTTAAATGGTCGCGTGAAGCCGATCGACCGCCGCGGAGCCCTCCGGGCCGGTGCGGCCGCCGCCCTCGCGGGAGCCCTCGCCACCGCCTGCGGCACGGCCCCCCGCCCCACCGCGCCCATGCCACGGCGCCCCGCCCCCGCGCCCGTCGCGGCCCCCGCACCCCGGCGCCTCCCCGGGCAGCCCGCCGAGATCGCCCACGGCCCCCGCGACCGGCCCCGGGTCGCGCTCACCTTCCACGGCCAGGGCGACCCCGCCCTCGCCCGGACGCTCCTCGGCCAGGCCGAGAAGGCCGGCGCCCGCGTCACCGTCCTCGCCGTCGGCAGCTGGCTCGACACGTACCCCGACCTGGCCCGCCGCGTCCTCGACGGCGGACACGACCTCGGCAACCACACCCAGCGCCACATCGACGTCAACGCCATGACCGAGACCGAGGCCCTCGCCGAGATCGAGGCCTGCGCCACCCGGCTGCGCCGGCTCACCGGCTCGATCGGCACCTGGTTCCGGCCCTCCCGCACCCAGCACGCCGCCCCGGCCGTCCTGCGCGCCGCCCACCGCGCCGGATACCCGCACGTCCTCTCGTACGACGTCGACTCCCTCGACTTCACCTCGCCCGGCGCCCCCGCCGTCGTCCGCAACGTCACCGGATCCGTCCGCCCCGGATCCGTCGTCAGCCTGCACTTCGGCTACCCGGACACCGCGGCCGCGCTCCCCCTCCTCCTCGCCGACCTCGACCGCCGCGGACTGCGCGCGGTCACCACCACGGAGCTGCTGACCTGATGGCACACCTCACCCAGGGACACCGCGCGCACGGACGCCTCACGAGGAGAAGCAGGACCCTCCTCGCCGCCGCCCTCCTCGCCGCGCTCGCCGGCTGCGGCACGGGGGACCCGGGTGACGGCGCCGCACCCGTGAAGAAGGCCGCCCCCGCTGTTCCCAAGCCGGCCGCGGCGCCCGCCGGGCTCCCCGGGATGCCGCCGGTCCTCGACCCGAAGGACGTCTACGCCGCCGACCGGCCGGGCAAGCTCTCCCCGGTCGTCAGGAACTTCCCCTCCCGGGTCTACGTCCCCAACACCAACTCCAACACCGTCTCCGTCATCGACCCGGCCACCTACCAGGTCGTCGAGACCATCCCCGTCGGCATCCAGCCCCAGCACGTCGTGCCCTCCTGGGACATGAAGACCCTCTGGGTCAACAACAACCGGGGCCACACGCTGACCCCCATCGACCCCGCCACCGGCGTCGCGGGCAAGCCCGTCGAGGTCCACGACCCCTACAACCTCTACTTCACGCCCAACGGCAAGTACGCCATCGTGATGGCCTCGCTCGACCGCGAGCTCGTCTTCCGCGACCCGCACACCATGGAGCGGAAGAAGTCCGTCCCGGTCAGCTGCTACGGCGTCAACCACGCCGACTTCTCCGCCGACGGGCGCTACTTCGTGGTCTCCTGCGAGTTCTCCGGTGAACTCCTCAAGGTCGACACCGAGAAGATGGAGGTGATCGGGCAGCAGAAGCTGCCCTTCGACGGCGCCATGCCCCAGGACGTGAAGATCTCCCCGGACGGGAAGACCTTCTACGTCGCCGACATGATGGCCCACGGCATCTGGGTGCTCGACGGCGAGAAGTTCACCACCCCGACCCTGCTGCCCACCGGCAAGGGCTGCCACGGGCTCTACATCAGCCGGGACTCGCGCGAGATGTACGTCCCCAACCGCGGCGAGGGCTCGATCTCCGTCTTCGACTTCGAGAAGAACAAGCTGACGAAGAAGTGGTGGCTGCCGGACGGCGGCTCCCCCGACATGGGAGGCGTCTCCGCCGACGGCAAGGTCCTGTGGCTCTCCGGCCGCTACGACTCCGAGGTGTACGCGATCGACACCACGAGCGGGAAGCAGCTGGCCCGCATCCCGGTCGGCGGCGGCCCCCACGGCCTCGCGGTGTATCCGCAGCCGGGACGCTACTCGCTGGGCCACACGGGGATCTTCCGGTAATCACCCGGGAGGGCCGGGGTGGCCGTACCACCCTCATCCGGCCCCGCCGGGCCAGCTAATCTGACCCCGTCAGAGAAGTACCGAGAAGGGGCGGAAGCAGTGGCGGACATCGAGTCGGCACGCACGGCATTCAACAAGTTCGACGCGGACGGGGACGGGTTCATCACCGCCGCGGAGTACAAGAGCCTCATGGCGCAGCACGGCGACTTCAACGTCACCGAGACGGTCGCCGAGGTGCTCATCAAGCAGCGCGACGACAACGGTGACGGCGTCCTGTCCTGGGACGAGTTCTGGGCGCACTACAGCAAGGCCTGACCCGCCCGCCCGGACGGGTGGCGCAACGCTGAGTTGCCGCCCGTCCGGGGCTCGGTGACGATCGTCCGGTGACGCTTCCCGGACACCTTGGTACCCCGAGCCGTCTGACGGCAGCGGTCCTCGCCGCCGTGGCCGTCCTCGTCGTCGCCCTGCTGGGCGCAGGCCTCGCCGAGACGGGCACGGGCGAGCTCCGGATACCCGCCGCGGGCACCACCACGCTGCTGCGGCTCCTCGTCCTCACCGGTCTGGCCGTGCACCTCGGCGAACTCGTCGGACGCCCGCTCGCAGGCGAAGGACCACGGCCCCGTGCCTGGTCCGCACCCGCCGCCCTCCTCGCCGCGGCCGCCTCGGCCGGGCTCCTGCTGCTCTTCGCCGCGGTCAGCGGACTGCGCCCGAGCGTGGTGTACGGCCTCCGCGAGGGCCGTCTCGTCCTCGTCACGGCCAACGCCTTCGTCCTCGCGGCCCTCTGCGCCGCCTCCCGCCGCCCCGGGCTCGCCGCCCTCCCGCTCGCCGTCGCCGTCGGGGCCGAGGCGATGCGCGCCCACCCGGAGACGTACCAGCCCCTGGTGGGGACCACGCTCACCCTCGTCCACCTCACCGCCGCCTCGCTCTGGGCCGGCACGCTCCTGTACGTGCTCCGCACCATGCGGCTGCGCGGCGGCGGGCGGGAGGTCCTCGTCCGGTACGCCCGGATGGCCGCCTGGGCGTACGCGGCCCTCGCGGTCACCGGCACCGTCTCGACCCTGCGCAAGCTGCCCCTCGACGCCGTCCTGAGCACCGCCTACGGCCGGGTCCTGCTGGTGAAGCTGGTGCTGTTCGGCGGGGCGAGCCTGCTGGCCCTGGCCGCCCGGGGGCGGATGCTGTCCGGCGGGAACGCCCAGGCACCCGCGCGCGTGGAGGTGTCCGTCCTCGCGGCGATCGTGGTCGTCTCGGCGCTGCTGACCGTGGTGCCGAATCCGCACGGACTCGTTCCCTGAGCTCTCCCCGATCGCCCCACGACCGCCCCTCCCGAGCGCTCCCCGCCCGTCCCCCGCCGCCCGTCCGGCCGGGCGGAGCCGTACGCCGGCCGCCCGATGCCGTTGGCAACTCGCTGCATCACATGCCCGTGGCCGGATCACGGCCCGGCGCCGAAACGATCCGGCAGACGCCTCCCACCTGGCCTTCTGGCCGGAAGCAGGGGGTCCGCCCGAGGCGTTCCCCCGCCCTTTCCCGCAGGTCGTGAGGCAGCTCGTTGCCAGGCAGCTTCCTGGCCTGTCCTGAAGCGGACAGCCGGGGCCCCGCGGTGATTTCCTCTAGGTGTGCGGCCGGGAAGGCTGAAAAGTCACCGGCCGCCAAGGAGCTCCTGACACGCACGTACGCCGCACTCGTACCGCATCCGCAACCCGGAATGGAGACCCCCATGTCCTGTCGCTCCCGCCGCGCAAGCAGCGTCCTCGCCGCCGTCGCCACCGCCTTCCTCGGCGGTCTCCTCATGGCCTCCCCGGCCGAGGCCGCCCCCACCGGCCCGGGCGCCGTCACCCAGCGCGGGGACGACTTCGTCTGGCCGACGCCGCCCCACCCGCAGATGCCGGACTTCCCCTGCGTCCCGACGCTCCCCGGACTGCCCTGCGTCATCCAGATCCCGGACGACTTCGTCTGGCCGACCGCCCCCAGGGACTGACCGCGATGCTGCTCACGACCGCCGCCACGGCCGCCGCCCCGCTCCGGCGCCACCCCCGGCCTCAGATCCACTCCCGGCGGGTCGCCTGCACCCCCGCCTCGAACCGGCTCGACGCACCCAGCCGCTCCATCAGGTCCGCCACGATCCGCCTCTCCGTCCGCACCCCGATGCCGAGCGCCCGCGCCACGGCCTCGTCGGTGAGACCGCTCGCCAGAAGCTGGAGCAGCTTGCGCTCCTGCGGGGTGAGCCCGCCGGGCAGGGCGTCCCCCGGGCCGTTCAGCGGGGAGGCGTGCTCCCAGTAGGCCTCGAACAGGGCGCGCATGGCCAGGACCACCGGCTGACTGCTGAACAGCAGCGCGGACGGCTGGGCCTGACCGGGCAGTCCGGCGACGACCGCCGCCGCCGTGTCCACGATGAGCAGCCGCATCGGAAGCGTCGGCGAGGTACGGATCTCGCTGCCGCGCTCCGCCATCCACTGGGCGTGTGCCCGGGTGACCCGGTCACCCGCGACGCTGTCCAGATAGATGGTCCGGAAGCGGACGCCCCGCTCCATCGCCCGCTCGTTCAGGGGCCGGCCGGCCTCGACGGACTCCTCCGTGAGGGCCTTGCCGGGATGGAAGGCCAGCGACTCGCCCGTACAGGACTCGGCGAGGGCTTCGAGCCGGGTGCGGATGTCGTCGACGTTGTCGAGGTGCTCCGCCCCGTCCGGACCGCCCGACCGGCCCGAGGCCGTGTACTCGGCCGCGAGAGCGGCGAGGGCGGCACGATTCTGCTCGATCCGCTGCTGCCGCGAGGCGAGTTCGCGCTCCTCCCGCTGGAGCAGCACCTTCAGACCCAGTGAGGGGTTCACCGCGCGCATCCGGCCCGGGGTGTCCCGGGACGGCGCGAGCAGCGAGAGGCGCGTCAGCAGGTCGAGCGCCTCCTCCACCCGCTCCGTCGTGCAGCTCAGCAGTTTCGCCAGGCGCTCGGGATCGTGCTCCTTGTGGAACAGGATCGCGCGGTATACGCCCAGCGTGTGTTGGTCGAGCGACGAGACCTCGTCCACGGTGTCCCCCAACGGTCGGACCGCCCCCGGCCGGTCGGGGCGGAGGCTCTGAACCGGGTCCCGCGCCGCATCGCCCGAGCTACCCGATTCACCCCATTCACACGATCATCACGCTACCCGTTCGACGATCTCCTCGAAAGGGACGTCACGTGCTCCAGACCGGTTCCTCCCCGCCGCGGCTCGACGGTCTTGTCGTCCTCGTCGTCGACGCCACCACGGGCATCGGCCGGGTGCTCACGACACGTCTGAGCGCCGCCGGGGCGATCGTCGCCGTCGTCGGCGCCGGCCACCCGGACCGCGACGACGACGCCGCCACCAACGCGGCCTTCCTCTGCAAGGCGCTCAACGACGCCGGCCTGCTGGCCCTGCCGTACCGCATCGACATCCGCGACCCGGCCGAAGCGGGCCGGCTGCCCGGCCAGATCGCCGCCGACGCCGGCCCGGTGAACGCCGCGGTCGTCGTCCTGCCGGCGCCGGACGTCACCGGCGAACTGCCGCGCGCCTTCCGCGCCGTGTCGGCCGCCCTCGCGGCCGCACTGCCGCCCGGCGCCCGGCACATCGAGCGCAGCCCGGCCGCCGCGGCCGGACCGGACACGACGACGGCGGAGGACCGCACCTGGCTCCGGTCCGTCGTCGACGACCTGGCCGCCGACGCGGCACGGGCGACCAGCCGCTGACCGGCGGCCCGCGAGGGCCGCCGCCACAGAAGTCACCACGGGGAGAGAGATGTCCATTCGTGTCGTCGTGGCCGGTGACCACCAACTGGTCCTGGAGGCCTTCGCCGAGACCCTGAACGGCACCAACGGCCTGGACGTCGTGGGGCTCGCCACGACGTTCGAGGCGGTGCTCCCGGCCGTCCAACGGCACCGGCCCACGGTGTTGCTGCTCGGTGAGAGCACCATGGGAGGCAAGGCGCTGCACGCCGCGACCGAGGTGCGCTCGCACCATCCGAGCTGCGGGGTGGCGCTGATGGTCGGTTCGGCCACGCCCTCCGTGGTGGACCGGGCGGTGGCCGCCGGAGCCCTCGGAGTCGTACCGAAGACGGCCCGGCTGCCGCAGCTGATCACCACTCTGGTGGGGGTCGCGGGGGGCTGCCTCACCGTCGACCCGGGGCTGCTCCGGACGCCGGCGGCGGGGGAGAGGGTGCTCAGCGTCCGTGAGACGGACGTGCTGCGGCTGACCGCCGGCGGGGCGACGGTCAAGGAGATCGCGGGCGAGCTCTACCTCGCGGCGGGGACGGTACGGAACCTCACCTCGGCGGCGATCAAGAAGCTCGGCGGGCGCAACCGGTTCGACGCGGCGCGCATCGCGGCGGAATGCGGGCTGCTGTGAGGGCGGGTGCCGGGACCGGGGAGGGGAGGCCCGGACGTGCGCCGGCCCCGGCACGAGGCGTGCCGGGGCGGGGCTTCACGACAGGGTGGAGCAGGGCGCTCCGTGCGCTCCTACTTCTCCAGGCAGAACTCGTTGATCGGGTATCCCACATGACGGTCGGCCGTCGGCAGGTGACCCAGGATGCGGTCGCCCGGCTTGAGTTCGGTGCTGTTGAGCACCGAGGCGCCGGGACCGAGGACCCGCACGTGCCAGTCGTCCTGAAGGATCAGGTTGACCGTCTGCCCGCTGGGTGCGACCGCGTCGATGGAGATGAGCGGACGGGTCTCGATCTTCACCCGGCCGACGCTGACCGGTCGCGTACGCCCGTCGACGTCGACCGCCAGAACGGAACTGCCGGCGTGCAGCTCGCTCAGGTAGTGGGTGCGGCCGTTCTGCCCCACGGTGTACGAGTGCAGGGCACCCGCGTTGACGCGGAACGGACGGGTCGGCATGTACGGCAGCGGGTGGGTCTCGCTGACGCACAGGACCATGCCCTTGGAGTGGGAGCCGACCAGGATGCCCTCGTCCTTGCGGAAGTGGGTCGTGGTGTCGACACAGGCACGCTCGCCCATGCCGATGTGCGTGGTCGCCGTGACCTCCAGTTCGACCAGGGAGATCTCGCCGCCGTGCGCGGTCGCCGCGGTCCGCAGGGCCGTCGCGTCGCCGACCGTACGGCCCCGCATCAGGACCCCGTCCGAGCCGTGCTCCAGGACGCCGTACAGGATCTCGGCCTCCTCGGTGTCGGCGGCCGTCGTCACGATCGAACCGGGCGCGCCCGAGGCGGCCGCGATGACGATCTCCAGCGGGATCTTCGTCGGGTCGCGGAAGTCGAGGACGCTCCACGCCTCCAGACGCGCCGCCAGGCAGGCGTCCTCGAGGGTGTCGGCGTCGACGATCTCCACGTACCGCCCGAACTGCACGTCCGGGTGGGCCGCTTCGAGCTCGGCGCGGCCGTCCCGCGGACCGGGGACGATCACGACGTCGACCCCGCCCAGGTCGGCGGGCACGGTCGCGGCGCCGTCCTCGAAGAGCAGGACCTTGCGCACGGTGGGCGGCAGACCGGCGAACACGGCCGGGTCGGCGGCGACGATGCCGTCGATCTTCTGGTGCACGGCCTCCTCGAGGACGGCGGCGGTGGCGGCGCCGGCCTCACGGATGTCAAGCCAGCACAGTTTGGCGTCCGTCATGATGCGGACCTCCTGTCAGGTTGTCGAGAGACGAGTTGTCGGGAGTCGAGTGGGCGAGGCGGGTGTCGTCGAGGTGCGGGTCGTCGAGCGGTGCGCCGTCGAGGTGGTCGGGGGTGAGGCGTTCGCTGTGAAGCCGCTCCCGGCCGCCCGGCTCGCCGAACGGGACGGTGGTGAAGTGCTGTTCGGGGAAGTGATGCACGATCCGGGCGACCTTGGCCGCGAGGGCGCGCGGGTCCTTGGCCTGGAAGATGTTGCGGCCCATGGCCACCCCGCCCGCCCCTCCGGCGATGGCGTCCCTGACGTACGCCAGGACGTCCTCCTCCTTCTCCAGGGCGGGTCCACCGGCGACGAGCACCGGCACCGGGCAGGCCGCGGTCAGGTCGAGCATCTCCGCGGTGGATCCGAGGAAGACGGTCTTGACCAGATCCGCGCCCAGGTCCGCGGCGATCGTCACGGCGTGCGCGACGACCGCCGGGTCCCGGGGGTCGCTGATCCGCGGCCCGCGCGGGTACACCATCGCGAGCAGCGGCAGGTTCCAGCGGTCGCAGGCGTCGGCGATCCGGCCGAGGTCGCCGATCTGCTGCCGCTCGTCGTCGGAGCCGAGGTTGACGTGGACGCTGACCGCGTCCGCGCCGAGGCGCAGGGCCTCCTCGACGCCGGCGACGACGTACTTGGCGTTGGGGTCGAGCGCCTGGCTGGTGCTCGCGTTGAGGTGGATGATCAGCGACATCGCGGCGAACCGCTCCGGGCTGATGTGCCGGACGCTGCCCTTGTGCACGACGACGGCGTCGGCGCCGCCGGCCGCGATCCGGGCGGCGAGCTGGTCGAGCGTGGTGCCCTTCGGCACCACGGGACCGTCGTGGATCGAGTGGTCGAGAGGGGTGATCATCAGGCCGGCCGTGCTGTGGCGGTAGAGCCGCCGTAGCCGCAGCGACCGGGCGAAGTGGCCGAAACCGGTCATGGAACGCCCTTTCTGGTTCGCGAGGAGGCGTGATCGGGCTGGTGACCCGGGCCGCTCACGCGGATGGGGTCGTCCCGCGCGGTGGCTCCGCGCGGGGAGCTGAGGGCCGGCCCGCCGGCGCGCGGGGCGCCGACGCCAGGAAGGGCGGAGGCGGCCGGGGCTGCCGAGGCGGTGGCGTGGGTGGCCGAGGCGGTGGCGTAGGCGGTGGAGGCGGCGGGGTCCGGCGGCGAGACGGAGCGCAGGTAGGCGCGGTCCGGTTTGCCCGAGGGGGTGAGGGGCAACCGCGGCCAGACCGAGACGCGTACCGGAGTGTGCTCCGGGGTCAGCGCCGCGGCCACATAGCCCCGCAGGTCGCAGGAGGTGTGCCCGGCCCCCGAGTACAGCTCGACGGCCGCGTGCACCTGCTCCACCCAGTCGCGGTCCCGCACCCCGAACACCGTGGCCTGACGCACCTGCGGATGGCGCATCAGCGCCTCCTCGATGGCCGCCGGATCCAGCTTCAGGCCGCCGTGCTTGATCACGTCACCCACCCGGCCGTCGAGCCGCAGGTAGCCGTACCGGTCCCAGTGCCCCAGGTCGCCGGTGCACAGCCAGCCGTCGCGGAAGACCGTCCCGGTGCGTTCCTCGTCGCCGAGGTAGCCGGCCGTGACAGTCGGCGAGCTGATCCAGATCTCGCCCGACACCCCCCGCTCCGCCTGGGGGCCGCCGCCGGGGCCGCGGATCTCCACCCGCACCCAGGGGAAGGGGCGGCCCGCCGAGCCGAGCAGCTCCGGTTCGCGGTGGTCCAGCGGGTTGAGGCTGCTGATGCCGCCCGCCTCCGTCGTCCCGTACACCTGGATGAGCACGTCGCCGAAGAGCTCGACGGCCCGGGCCACCCGTGCCGGCGCCGCCGGGGTGCCGCTGTAGGTGATGCGGCGCAGCGACGACAGGTCGGTGAGCGGGGCGGCCGGATGGTCCAGGAGCCGGTAGAGGTGCGGTACGGCGAGGTAGACGTCGGTCACGCCGTGCCGCTCGAAGGCGTCCAGGACGTCGCCGGCGTCGAACTCGTCGTGCAGCACGACCCGTCCGCCGCTCGCGAGCACCGCGTCGGCCATCGGCGCGGTCGTGTGGCTGATCGGCGTGACGGACAGCAGCGTCGCGGGTCCCCGGGGATCGAGGCCATGGGCGAGGCGGCCGACGAGCTCCTCACGTGTGTCGTACCGCTGGGCGACCATCTTCGGCCGGCCCGTGCTCCCGCTGGTGAACTCGACGGTCGCGAGGTCGTCCGGGCGCGGCTCGGGGAGTCGCGCCGGCAGCGGTTCGGCTGCCCCGGCTGCCGTCCCCCAGGGGACGGTCAGCGCGGTCACGGCCGGTACGCGGCGGGTGAGCCAGGTGCCGCGCTCGGTGCTCTCGTCGTCGACGAGCAGCACCGACACCCGTAGGTCCTCCAGGAGTTGGGCCTGGGTGGCGACCGAGAAGGTCTCCGTGTCGGTCCGCGGATTCATCGACCGTACGTACACGGAGGTGGCGCCGAGCAGATGGACGGCGTACCGGGCGCCGAGCATCGACGGCCGGTTGGGGCCGGTCAGCACGGCGACGGTGTCACCGGGGCGGACGCCGCGGGAGTGCAGCAGGGCCGCGGTGGCCCGCACCGAGCCGGCGAGCCCGCCGGCGGTGACGGCCTCGTCGGCGCGGTGGATCACCACGCGCCCCGGGTCCTTTCCGAGAGCGTCGAGAATGCGGCGTACGTACATGGTTCCTCCTTTCCGAAAGAGGCGGGATGGGCTGACGGGATTCGGGGACATGGGGATTCGGGGGCTACGAGATGCGCATCTGCGCCATCATTCCCATGGCGCTGTGGTCGATCATGTGGCAGTGATAGGGAAAGACCCCGCGGTGGGTGTCGAAGGTGAGCTGGAGTTTCGCGGTCTGCCCTGGGAAGAGGAGGACGGTGTCCTTGAGGCCGGCCTCCGCCGGATAGACCGGCATTCCGTCCCGTTCGAGAATGCGGAACTGCACCAGATGGGTGTGGAAGTTGTGCGGAACGGTCGTGCTGGTGTTCTTGACCGTCCACACCTCGGTGGAGCCCCAGGCGATCTCCGTGTCGATCCGGTCGTGGTCGAAGGTCTTCTCGTTGATGTACGCGAGGTGACCCGTGCCCGGCTCGTCCATCCGCAGCTCGAAGCTCCGCTCCACGGTCGGCGTGGGCAGCGGCGGCAGGGTGGTGAGGACGTCCGGCACCCGGCTGGTGTCGGCGGCCTTCTCCTCGACGTCGAAGCGCATGACCTGCCCGACGAGCTCGGTCGGTCCGGGGCCCAGCATGTTCGCCAGGGTGACCTGGGTGCCGGGCGCGTACCGCGAGAAGTCGACGACGAAGTCGGCGCGCTCACCGGGGGAGAGGACGATCACCGGCGAGGGCGCCGGTGCCGGCAGCAGCCCGCCGTCCGAGCCGACGTGGATGACGGGGCTGCCGTCGGAGAGCGCCATCACGAAGATCCGCAGGTTGCAGGAGTTGACCATCCGGAAGCGGTACTTGCGGGCCTTCACCTTCATGTACGGCCACGGGGCCCCGTTGACCAGGATGGTCGTGCGGTTGAGCGCGTCGTCCATCGTGTAGGCCAGCTGCCCCGCCGCGTCGAAGTGCGCGTCCCGCAGGATCAGCGGCACCTCGTACGGCCCCGAGGGCAGTCCCAGCGCGTCCTCGGCCTCGTCGCCGAGGAGATAGAGCCCGGAAAGGCCCCGGTAGACGTGCTCGGACTCCAGGTGGTGGGCGTGGTCGTGCGTCCACAGCGTGGCGCCCACCTGGCGGTTGGCGTACACGTACGTCTTCGAGGCGCCCGGCTGGATGAGGTCCATCATCCCGCCGTCCTGGTCCTGCGGGTTGGCCCCGCCGTGCAGATGGACCGAGGTCGGCGCGGACAGCGCGTTGATCTGCTTCACGACGGCCGTACGCCCGCTGCGGGCCCGGATGGTGGGGCCGGGGAAGGTGCCGTTGTACGTCAGGACCTCGGTCCGCAGACCGGGCAGGATCTGGACCCGCGCCCTGCGCATGGTGACCGCGTAGTAGTCGGCCGACCGGGTGCGCCGGTACGGGGCGAGGACCTGCGGCCGGGGCAGCGGCACGGTGAACGGGGTGACCGTGGGCGGGCCGGCGGGCGGCTCGGCGGCCACCGCCGGCGTACCGGAGGTGAGGCTCTGGAACACCCCGCCGGCCGCGCCGACAGCGCCGACGGCACCGGCGGTGAGTCCGAGTCGTATCGCATGGCGGCGAGAGAACACAGCGGATTCCTATCGTGACGGTTTTCCGGGAACGGTGGTTCGGAACGGTGATTCGGAACGGTGGTTCGGAACGGTGATGAATTCGCTCTCCGAGCATGGGCGTGAACCGCCGGAACTCCGAGCGGGTTCGCGCCGGTTCTTGCATGTGTCACGCGATCGATGACCTCGGTCATTTCCGCCGGTGGGTACGGGAATCAGGCACTCCGGGATGACGGGAGTCATGGTGCGGCATGCCGTCCGTCACGCCTTGCCCGGGAAACGTCACCGATTTCGGCGGGCGCCGATCGGGTTCCGATTCCCCGCGCGAGAGTGGTGCCCGGCGTCTGCCCTGCGTGCGGCGCCTTTCCGCCCGCCGGCCCCGGGGCCCGCACGGCCCCGGCGCCGGACCGTCATCCTCGCGCCCACGGAGGCACCGTGCAGACCACGCAGACACGATCGGACCTCGGTCCGCGCCCACTCGAACCCGCCCTGGCCGTACCGGCGTTCACCGGCGGGGTGCGCGTCCTCTTCGCCGCGGAGGACGGAGCCGCCGGAGGGGACGTCGCCACCCTCGCCGGGCCCGCCACCTCCCTCGCCCTCCGCCCCGTCCGGGACGGCGTCCGGACCGCCCTGGAGCGACTCGCCGAAGGGCCGCTGCCCGCCGAGGAGTTGTACGAGGGCCTACGCCCCGCCGAGCGCGTCCAGTTCGAGCGGGTCCTCGACCGCGCCCGGCACCTGGTGGCTCACGCCGTCCTGGCCCGGGGCGGTGGCCAGGAGGGCGGGGTCCGGGAGCTCCTGCGGCTCGAACCGGTGGCCCGCGACGCCGCCTACGTGCCGGTCCTCGTCCCCGCCGGCGCCACCGTCCGGCTCTCCCGCTTCGCCTTCTGCCGTACCCGCGAAGGCGCCCTCGTCCTGGAGTCGCCGCTGGTGAAGTTCCGGGCGGTGCTCACCGATCCCGCCGCCCGGACCCTGGCCGCCGCTCTCGGCGAGCCCGGCCCGCCCGCCCGCCTCGGCGCGGACGCCGGTCTCGACGCGGCCGGCACCGCCGACGTCCTCGGCCACCTCGTCGGCGCCGGATTCGCCGAACTCGCCGACGAGGACGGGGTCTTCGCGTCGGACGGCGAACCCGTCCTGCGCCAGTGGGACTTCCACGACCTCCTCTTCCACTCGCGCATCCGCTCCGGCCGGTACGACGACGTGTTCGGTGCCGTCTACCCCCACCGGGGTGCCGTCGAGCCCCGGCCGGCGGTAAGACCGGTCCCCGAGGGCGCCGCCGTGCCGCTCCACCGGCCGACCCGGGAGGAGATCGCGGCGCACGACCCCTCCCTCACCACGGCGATCGAGACCCGGCGCTCCATCCGGGGCTACGGGGACCAGGAGATGACCGCGCGCCAGCTCGGCGAGTTCCTCTACCGGGTCGCCCGCGTCCGCGCCCACTACACGCCGGAGCCCGGCAGCGACCGCGACGAGGTCGTCTCCCGCCCGTACCCGAGCGGGGGGCAGGGCTACGAGCTGGAGCTGTACGTCACCGTGCGGCGCTGTGAGGGCCTGGCCCCCGGCATCTACTACTACGACCCCGTCGGCCACCGGCTCGTCCTGCGGAACGAGGAGGAGGCCGACCGCGAGTCCCTCTTCCACGTCGCCTCCCGGGCCACCGGCATGGAGGCGCGTCCCGACGTCCTCGTCACCGTCACGGCCCGGTTCCAGCGCATGTCGTGGAAGTACCGGGCCATCGCCTACGCGACCACGCTCCGGCACACGGGCGTGCTCTACCAGACGATGTACCTGGTCGCGACGGCCCTCGGCCTTGCCCCGTGCGCCCTGGGCAACGGCGACGCCGACATGTCCGCGCGGGTCCTGGGCCTGGACTACCTCCAGGAGTCCTCCGTGGGCGACTTCCTGCTCGGCAGCCGGCGCCCGGACGACTCCGTCGCAGGTGAGCCGGGGGAGGGCTGGCGGATGCTCAACAGCCCCGAGTGGTCCCTTCCCGAGAATCCCTGAGCCTTTCGGCATGACGTCGGTTATTCCGGGCGTGATAAACGTCAGGCGGTGCTTGGAAAGGCTGGTGCAGCCGGTGGCCGGTCAGCATTATTGGTGTTGCAGCCGAACGGTTGCCGAGAAGAATTCGGAAAGGAATTCAGAATGAGCATCGACGACATCAAGCAGGGTGACGACGCGGACAAGGCGTTCGAGAACTTCGACGTCGACGAGCTGGAGACCCTCGAGGTCGCCCAGGGTGTGGCCCTCCCGGAGATGGGTGCCTCCAGCGGCTCGATCGGCACCTCGTCCTCCTCGTCCTCCACCTGCTCCGCCTGCTGAACATCCCCCAACCGAAACGCTGAAAGGAAACACACCATGAGCATCGACGACATCAAGAACGGCGACGACGCGGCCTTCGACAACTTCGACGTCGCGGAGCTGGAGACCCTCGAGGTCGCCCAGGGCGTGGCCCTCCCGGAGATGGGTGCCTCCAGCGGCTCGATCGGCACCTCGTCGTCCTCGTCCTCCACCTGCTCGGCCTGCTGACCGAGTAACCGAGGCTGAACGCACGACGCACGAAGGATGCGACCGCCCGGCTCAGGCCGGGTGGCGCATCCTCGCGTGCGTTGCGCGTGTTCTCGGAGAGGCTCCGGCGCGTCAGCCGCGCAGGGCCACGTGGAAGGACGAGGCCCAGAGCACGATCGCGGCGCCCAGGCCCACCACCGTGCGGATCGTTTCCGCAGTGGTGCCGGCCGCCAGGACGACGAGCCCCACGAGCGCGACCGCCGTCAGGAGGATCGCGGTCCACTTGTACTGCCCCTGGTCGAAGAGGCGGGCGAGCGGGAAGAAGTGCAGGCCCACGACCAGGCAGATCCCGACCGGGATGAACTCGGGGTGGCCCGAGGCGTTCGACGCGGCGATCACCGCGAAGATCGCCACCAGCTCGGCCATGTTGACCAGGCCGACCCCCCGGTTCCACTTCTCCGGCAGACGTACGAGACGGGTCACGGGACCCGCGGTGCCCCGGAAGGCGAACACCACCGCGCTGGCGGTCACGAGGGCGGCGACGACGCCGACCGCGACGGACACGGGCACCGCCGCTATTCCCGAACCGCCCGCGAAGGCCCATACGAGGGCGAAGACGGCGAGGACGATCGCGCCGCGACGGCGCAGATTACGCGTGAGTGCCAGGCACTCCGCGTCGGTGGTTTCCGTAGTCATGGCGCGGACCTTACAACGGCGGTCCGCGATGATCCGACCGGGTTGTCTATTTTCAGCCAGTCCGACTCGGGCTGTCTCGAACGAAGCCGTGGCCCGAGCGTCACGGAAAGGGTGACACATGTCAGCCCGAGCCCCCTATCCCCTATCGCGCCGCAATTCGCCGTCACATGATTGCGGCCCGGAAGTGAAAAGACACCAGGACGTTGTTCTCGAATTCTCGGAAGGTGCGAAATCATGGGGGTTGATGCGCTGGAGCGCACTGCCGTGAAGCCGGATTCCGACGGCCTGACGGGAGTGCGGCTGCACACACGGATGCCGGTCACACCCGCCTGGCTCGCCCGGTACGTCGTACCGGTCGCCCGCGCGCTGAACGAGGCGGGCGCTCCCGCCGTCCAGCTGCGCCGCGGATGGCTCCACGGGTCGCACGTCGACATCCTCGCCCGCGACGCCACCGGCGTCCCGGGCGGCGGCCCCGACTGGGAAGGCGTCGCGCGGGGCCTGACCGCCGGCCCGCTCGACCCGCCCCGGGCCCTCACCGAGGAGACCTACCTCGACCAGGCCCGCGAGTTCGGCCGGCTCGAGGCCGTCCAGCCGCCGTACCTGCCGCTGCGCGAACACGGCGCCGTCGAGCGGATCGAGCCCGGCGGGCGGCCCGGCGCCGCCTCCCGCGACCCGCGCCTGGACCGCTTCCGTACCGTCGTGCACGGGGCACTGACGCCCGCGCTCCTGCGGACGATCGACGGCCTCGCCGGCGAGCCCGGCTCCGGCACGCTCCGGCTCGCCGAGGCCTTCGTCGCGCTCGCCGACACCCACACCCTCGGTCTCGGGTACGGGGTCTTCTCGCCCCGCTCCCACGTCGAGGCCTTCCTCGCCTGGGCCGCGCCCACCAAGGACGTCCGCCCCGTCTTCCGGCAGCGCCTCGCCCAGGACGCGCCCGTCCTGCGCCGGGTCGTCGAACAGCGGCTGAGCGGCGAGGTCTCCGCGACCGCCGCCGCCTGGCGCACCGGACTCGCCTACGGCGCCGGGGCCCTGGAGAGCGCGGTCGCCGCCGGCACCCTCACCCTCGACCTGCTCGACGGCGCCACCGCCGGGCTCGACCGCTCCGAGATGGGCCCGCCCGGCGCCACGACCGTCGTCCCGCAGGGGGAGCAGCCCGACAGCGACTTCCACCGGACGGTCGGCGAGGCCGGCGTGACCTCGGCCCCGTCCCCGTGGTTCGCCTCCTTCCGCCTCCTCACGAACCTCTTCTACGAGCAGCTGCCGCTGCTCACCGTCTCCCCGATGCAGCGCTACTACACCTGCTTCGCCGTCGCCGAGACGGTCGACGAGGTCCTCGGCGTCTCCTGGCGCGAGCGCATCGCGGCGAACACCCCTGCCGGGAAGCCGAGTTCTGCCGTTCCTGACGCCCCCGCCTCCACCTCCACCTCCGCCTCCGCCTCCGCCCCCGCCCCCGCCTCCACCTCCGCCCCTGCCCCCGCCCCGAGCCCGGCTCCGGGCGCCGCCCCCGAGGGAGCCCTTCGATGACCGCCCCCGTGATCGGACCCCCGACGGACCTGCTCGGGGCCACACCGCCCGTACCGAAGCCCGAACCCGGAGACGTACCGTCGCCCGCTCCGGCCACAGGGACCCCCGTCCCCGAGCCCCTCTGGTTCCTGCGGGTCAACCCGCTGCGCCGGGCCCGGCTCGCCGACGCCGAGCTGCGGCGGCAGCTGGTCCTCGTCACGGCCGCCGAGCAGAGCCTCGCCGTCGCCTCCGCCGCCGCGTCCGACGAGCTGTACGAGCGGATCGGCGCCGCGACCGACGACGCCGAACGGCGTGAACTGATCGCCCTGCGCCGGTCCGTGAACAGCGGTAAGGCTCCCAAGAAGCGGCCGGCCACCGGTGGCCCCGTGATCGACGCCTGGCTCGTCGCCCGCCAGGAGCGCGACCGGATCCGTGAGGAGCTCGTCGCCGGCTACCCCGACGCGGCCGAGCGCGAGCGCGGTGTCCTCGCCGAACTCCTCGGCGACCCCGACCTGTTGCGCTCCCTGGCGCTCGTCGCACCCGAGGTCCACCAGGAGGCCGAGCGCTACCGCGCGGCCGTCCGGTCCCCCGGCAAGGTCCCGTCCAAGTCCCGCAAGTCCGAGCGCGGACTCATCCAGTACGTGACCCGCGCCATGGTCCGTACGAGCCCGCTCGCCCGGTTCACCGCCGTCGGTATCGCCGAGCCCGACCCGGCCGCGCCCGGCCCCGACGAGGCCGGCTTCGGGGGCGCGACCGCCTTCCCGGGCCTCGACCGCGTGATGCTCAACTATGTGCTCGGCGGGCTGCCCGACCCCTCGGACCGGCCCATCGAGGACATGTGGATCGGTCTGCCGCCCACCTCCGCGCCCGACCCGGCGGCCGGGAAACTGTTCTTCCTCAAGCCCGCCCCCGAGGGGATGCGCCGCGCCGCCGTCTCCCTCGACGGCCCGGCCGGCGACCTCCTCGACGCGGTCTCCATGGGCCCCCGCCCCTTCCCGTCCGTCGTCGCCCATGTCGCCGAACGCTCCGGATGCGCAGCCGACGAGGCCGACCAGAAGGTCCGCGGCGCCGTCGCGCAGGGCCTGCTCTGCACCTTCCACGAGGCCGAGGACGGCTCCACCGACTACGAGGTGCTGCTCACCCCGGACGACCCGCGCCCGCTGACGAAGCGGCTCACCGACCGGGTCAAGGCCGGCATGCCCGCCTTCACCGCCGCGCCGGCCGCCGAACGCGGCACGGCCCTCGCCGAGTTGCGCGGCGCCCTCGGCGAACTCAGCCACGCCGCCGGGCGCCCCGCGCACGTCACGGTCGAGGAGGACTACGTGATGCCGCCGCTCAAGGTGGCCACGGAGCCCTGGAAGAAGTCCCTGAAGGACCTCGGCCCGGCCGTCGAACTGCTCACCGTCTTCGACTGGCTGCACGACGTGCGGGTCCTCATGACCGCCGCCTTCGTCGAGCGCTTCGGCCCCGGGGCGAACGTCCCCCTCGCCGCGAACGCCCCCTTCGTCGTCGGCGAGGTCTCCCGCCGCGCCGCCGCCATGGCCGCCGTGTACGGCCCCGACGGCCCCGGCGACCCGACCGCCCTCAAGGGCATCGGCCCCGCCGACGGCTCCCTGGAGCGCATCTACGAGCTGCGCCGCGAGGTCACCGAGGCGCTCCACGCCCTCATCGGCCAGGCCGTGGAGCGCGGCGACGACACCCTCCGCATCAGCCCGGAGCAGGTCGCCGGCCTCACCGGCGACCTGCCGGAACGATTCCGCCGCGACCCGCTGATCTACGGCATCCTGCTCCAGCGGGGCGACGGCCACCTCGTCCTCAACGACGGCCTTCCGGGCCACGGCATGCTGTACGCCCGCTTCCTGGAGGCCGACCGGCGGCTGGGCGGCCGCGCGCTGCCCCGGCTCGCCGACCACGTACGCCGGGTGTACGGGCACGACGGCGCCCGCGTCACCGAGGACCTGGGCCTGCACCGCCTCAACGTCAACGCCCACACGCCCATCCTGCCCGGCGGCCTGAACCCCGACGACTGGTTCGGACTGCGGCTCGCCCACGACCCCGAGACCGACTCGCTGCGCGTCGAGGACGCCGACGGAGCCCCGCTGCGGGTCCTGCCGCTCGGCACCGGCCACCCCGGCCTCTTCCCGCCGCCGCTCTCCGTCGCCTCCGGGCTCGCCATCAGCGGCCGGCTCTTCAACGCCCTCCCCAACAGCTGGCACGCCGCCACCCCCTGGGACAGGGCCACCACCCGCGTCGCGCCCCGCATGGCCGTCGGCGACGTCCTCATCGGCCGCCGCCGCTGGTACGGGGGAGAGGAACTCGGTACGGCCCTGGCCGCCGGGCCCGAGGAGCACGAGCGGCTCCTCGCCCTCAACGCCTGGCGCGCCAAGTACGGCGTCCCCGAGGAGGTCGTCGTCAAGACCGTTCCCGAGGACGAGGGCCCGCTCTCCGTCGGCGCCCCCGACATCCAGTCCAAGCGCCTCCAGCAGAAGCCCCAGTACGTGGACCTCAGCAGCGCGCTCGGTGCCCGCGTCCTGCCCCGGATGCTGGAGCGCCGCGGCGCCGACACCGGCGGCAGCTACCTGGAGGAGGCGCTGCCCGGCGTCGTCGACGGCACCCACGCCACCGAGTGGGTCGTCGAGGTCGGCCGGACCGCCGGCGGCCGCTTCACCTACCACCCCACGACCGAGGCCCACGCGACGGCCGAGACCCACCCGACGGCCGAGGCCCGGCCCACGACCGAGGCGGAGGAGCGATGACGATGCCCGGAGAAGCGCTCAGGACGCGCCCCGACCTGCACTACGCGCCCGTCCCCGGCGGGGTCTACTTCAGCGGCGCCCGCGCCCGGTTCGTGCTGCGCGGCTCCGAGGTCCTGCACGCCGTCGCCCAGGGCTGCGTCCCGCTCCTGGAGGACGGCACCGACGAGGACGCGCTCGTCGCCGAGATCGGCACCGAACGCGCCCGTCCCGCCGTCCGGCTCCTCGTCGACAAGCTCCGCGAGAACGGACTGCTCCTCGACCCGGCCGCGCACACCGCGCCCGAACCGCCCGCCGACGTACGGGAACGGCACGCCGAGTCGCTCGCCCGCCTCGAAGGCCTCCTCGACGACCCGTACGGGGCCTTCGCCCGGCTCCGGGCCGCGACCGTCCTCGTCACCGGGCCGGCGACCGCGACCGGACCCGCCGTACGGGGCCTGCGCCGGGCGGGGATCGGCACGGTCCTCACGGACGACGAGGCCCCGGCCGTCACCCCGGACGCGGTCCTCGACATCCGCGAGGACGAGGAGACCTCGGCTCCCGGCGCGTCCCTCGTCGTCCCGGTGCTGCTCGGCGGCACCGGCGTCACCCTCGTCGGACCCGCCCTCACCGGCCCCGGACGCCCGGCCGTCCGGGCCGCGTTCCACGAGCGGGCCCGTGCCTGGGCCGCCGCCGAGTCCACCGCACCCGCGCCCCGCCCCATGGCGGACGCGCTCGCCGGCGCCCTGGGGGCCCAGCTCCTCATCGACACCCTGACCGGTACGGCGGACAGGGGCGAGGCCCATGTCGTGCACGGGGCGGACCTGGTGTCCGACCGGGTCACCGTCGAGGGAGCCCACGTGGCGGCCGCGCCCGGCCGACCGGGCTCCCTCCCCGAGGGTCCGTTCACCCTCGCCGCCGCCCCGGCCGACCCCCGTCCCGAGCCCGACGAGGCGCGCGAGACCGCGACCCTGCTCGCCGCGCGCTGGACCGGGCCGCTGGCCCTCACCGAGGGCGACGACCTGCCCCAGATGCCGCTCGCCCTGCGCGCCGCCGAGCTCCGTGCCGACGGCCGCCCCACGACCACGGTCCTCGCCTGGGCCGCCCATCAGGAGACCGCCACCGTGGCGGCCACCCTGCAGGCCCTGCGGGCCCTCATCCCCGGGGCGCCCACCCCGGCGGCCGGTCCGCACGCCCGCATCCCCGGGGCTCCCACCCCGGCGGCAGGGCTCACGAGGGAACACTGGCTCCTCGACGGCGCGTTGCGCCTGCTCGCCGAGGAGACGGAACCCCTGCCGGCGAAGACCGCCACCCCGCACGTGCCGCCCGCGGCCCTCCCGGCGGGCGCCCCCGCCGTGGCCGCGGGCGGCGGGGCGTGCGAGGTCCTCGACGCGGAGGGCCTGCGGATTCTCGCCGCCCTCCGTGGTCTCCTCTCCTCGGAGCCCGCCGTACGGCTCCACGGGGTGCCCGGACTCGACTGGCGGCTCGCCGAGGTCACCGCCGACGGCACCGGCCTCGGGCGGGCCTGGGGTGCCGACGCCGCGGAGGCCGCCCGGAACGCCCTGTGCACCGCGCTGGCCCGCACCCAGGCCGGCGAGGACGCCACTGCCGTCGACCCGCTCTCCACCGACGCCCTGCTCTTCGCCGACCGTGCCGCCCTGGACGCGCTCCGGGCCCGACTGGCCGCCCGCTCCGGCACCACGTACCGGGGCGAAGCCGTCCGCCACGACCCGGTGCTCGGCGAGCTTCCCCTCTGGTACGGCCCCGTGGAGGCCCACGATGCCCACTGACACCCTCACCCCCGTCCTCGCCCCGGCCCTCGCCCGGGGCCCCGGGCTCGACGCCCACCCCGCCGACGAGGCCTGGCGCACCGCGCTCGACGCCCTCGCGGACGTCCTCCCCGAGGGAACCGTCGCGGTCGACCGTGGCTGGCACCTCGACTGGGAGCGGGACCGGTTCGACGAGGCCGTCGCCACCGGCCGGGCCCACCTCTCCGTACGCCTCCTCGGCGACGAGGTCCTCATCGGCCCGCTCTGGCGGCCCGGCACGGACGCGGGCTGCGCCGGCTGCGCCGAGGTCCGCGACCGCACGGTCCCCGACCACCCGCTCGTCGGCGACCTCCGGTACGCGACCGCCGCCCCCGGGCCGGGCGCGCCGCTCCTCCCCGAACTGCTCCGGGCGACCCTGGAGCACCTGGTGAGGCGGCCGCTCGGGCCCGGCGAACTCTTCTCGGTCTCGCCGCGCGGCCTGCGCCGGCACCGCATCGCCCGCAGCTTCCACTGTCCGCTCTGCGGACCGGCGTACGAGCGGCTCGACGGTACGCAGACCCCGGCGCCGCTCGTCCCGACCGACCGGCCCGCCTTCCCGGACGACTGCACCCGCACCGCCGCCAGCCGGCTCGTCGAGCGCGGAGTACTCCAGGACCGGCTGGTCGACGACCGCTTCGGGCCCGTCCGCGCGCTCCTGCGCGAGTCCCGTGCCCCGTTCGCGATGAGCATGGCCGTGGTGCCGGACGCCCCGGCGATGGGCCACGGCCGCGCCCGGACCTTCGCCGAGACCGGACCCGTGGCGATCCTGGAGGCGTACGAGCGCCTCGCGGGCTTCCCGTACGACATCCCGGTCCTCACCCACCGCCCGTACGCGGAGGTCGCCGGCCACGCCGTCGACCCGGCCGGTCTCGGGCAGTACACGGCCGAGCAGCTCGCCCACCCGACCAGCAGGGCCACGCCGTTCGACGCGGACACCCCGATGGACTGGGTGTGGGGCCACGACCTCGACGACGGGCGCGCGCTGCTCGTCCCCGCCGACCACGCCTTCTACCAGTACGAGTACAACCACCGCAGGGACCGCAGGGCCGCCCGCGCCGCCGGGACGCCCGGCCGCAAGCACTACTTCTACGAGTCGTCCAGCGGCTGCGCCGTCGGCGCCAACCTCGAAGAGGCCGCCCTGCACTCGCTGTTCGAACTGGCGGAGCGGGACGCGTTCCTGCTCTCCTGGCACCGCGCCGCACCGCTCCCCACCATCCCGAACTCCTCGCTCACCGACCCCACCAGCCGGGCCATGATCGAGCTGATGGAGTCGCGCGGCTTCGACGTGCACCTCCTCGTCGCCACCCAGGACATCGGCCTCCCGGTCGTGTGGGTGCTCGCGGTGAACCGGCTGAACCCCTTCCCCGCCACCTTCTCCTCGGCCGGCTCCGGCGCCGACCCGCAGTCCGCGATCCGCGGCGCTCTGCGCGAGGTCGCCCAGCTCGTCACCAACCCCGTCGACTGGACCCGCGAGGACGTCGAGCCGATGGTCGAGGACCCTTGGCTGGTGCAGGAGTTGGAGGACCACGTCCGCTTCTCCTCGCTGCCCGGGACCGCCGCCCGTGCCACCGCCGCGCTCGGCGGTCCCCGGGTCACCCTCGCCGAGGCCTTCCCCGACTGGCCGGGCCGGATGGACCGCGGCTCCGGCGGGGACGTGCGCGGCGCCCTGGACTTCGTCCGTGGACTGTTCGCCGAGGCCGGGCTCGACCGGATCGTGCTCGTCGACCAGACCAGCCGCGAACACGCCGACGCGGGCATCCACGTGGCCCGCGCGGTCGTCCCCGGTATCGTCCCGATGTGCTTCGGCCACGCGCAGCAGCGCCTGGCCGGACTGCCCCGGCTCACCGCCGCCCTGCGCGGCACCGGGCAGGAGCACCGGGTGTTCCCCCTCGACCCCCACCCGTTCCCGTGACGGCCCCGCCGGCCCCGCGCGCGGCGGACACCGTGGCGCCGTCACGCCGCGGCCCCGTCGACCTGCCCGGCCCCGAGGGCGACAACAGCATCGCCCGCGAGCCCCTCTGGTACGCGTACGGGGCCGGGGAGGACGCACCGGAGGCGCCCCCGTGGACCTGGGCGCCGCAGCCGCCGCCCGACACGCACGTACCGCCCCCGCCGCCGCGCGGGGGCGGCCCGCGCCGGGCTCTGCCGCTCGGCACCCACGACCGGCTCGCGGCCCTGCCGTACCCGGCACTGCCACCCGGCGGCGAGCGAGGCCGCGGCGCGGTCGAAGCGGTCGAGGACCGGCTCGGCCGCGCCCTCGTCACCGCCTTCGGACCGCAGCGAAGGGAGCCCGAGAACCCCTACAACGACCACCGGCCGTACGCCTCGCCGCGCTGCCTCTTCCCCGTCCACGCCTTCGTGGACGGGGGCGCGGGCATGCCGTGGCGCCTCCTGGAACCGGACCGGCACGCCCTCACCGGCGACCGGGAGACTCCGGCCCGGAACGTCGTCCTCACCGGCCGGTACACGAGCGTGCCGCCCGCCTACCAGTGGTTCCGCGGCTCGCTCATCGCCATCGAACTCGGCTTCGTGCTGCGGGCGTTGAGTCTCGGCCTGGAGCTGTTCGACGTGCCCGCGCGGCTGCGGCTCCCCGGGCGGGACGCCCACGCGCTGCTGCCCGCCCTCGGCCTCGACGACGCCTGGGCCTGGTCCCTGCCGTTCGTCGTGGAGCTGGCCGGAGAGGGAGTGCGGGAGGTCCGGGCGGCCCCCGTACCGGAGCAGCCCGCACACCTCACCCGCACCGACCCCGCCCTCGCCGAGCTGATCCGCGTCAACCGGGAGCAGACGTACGACGGCGACCCCGCCCCGCTCACCACCGCCGTCCCGGCGGGCCTCGGCCCCTCGGCGACCGTGCCCGACTGGGCCGAGCTGCTGTGGCGGCGCCACTCCGGACGCATGCCGCGCGCCCTGCACGGCATGAGCGGCCGGCGCCGGAACGTACCCGCCGAGGCCCTCGACAGCGCGGCCCGCTGGCTCTCCGTGCCGCCGCCCGGAAGTGAACTGGCCCTAGCCTTCGAGGCGTTGACCGTCACCGCCGTCGTCCAGGGCGTCGAAGGACGGACCGACGGCGTCCACCGGCTGCGGAACGGCGCCGCGCATCTCCTGCGCGCCGACGCGACCGCGCCCGAACGTCTTGAGGAGCGGTACGGCTACGGCGTCTCGCCCGTCAACGGCTGCGGCATCCGCGACGCGCCGCTCACCGTGTTCCTGTCCGTACGGACCCGGGAGCTCTTCGAGCGACTCGGGACCGCCGGCTGGGGCGCCGTCCAGCACGCCGCCGGCTGGGCCGCGCACGGGCTCTGCCTGTCCGCCGCCGCCTCCGGCCTCTTCGCCCGCCCCGTGCGGGCCTTCAAGGAGATTCCCACCCAGCGCGTCCTCGGCCTCGACCCCGACGAGATGATCGTCCTGTCCGTGGTCGTGGGAGTACCGCAGGACACCGGCGGCGCGCTGCTCGACCTCAGACTCTGAAGGAGCGTCCCCGTGACCCCGACCCCTAACCCGCCACCCACGAGCCGGCGGAGCGACTGGACCGCCTGGCACCTCCACCTCGGCACGACGGCCCGGTCGGCACACGACCGGGTCGTCACCGATGTCATCGGCCCCACGGTCCGCGAACTCGCCCCCGGCACCGCGTGGTTCTTCATCCGCTACTGGCAGTCCGGCCCGCACCTCCGACTGCGCGTGGCCGGCCTCGACACCGCGGCACGCGCGCGCGTCGAGGCCGCCCTCGCCGAGCGACTGGCCGTCGCCGGCGCGCCCGCCCCGGGCGAGGAGCCGCTCGACCCCGCCGCCTACCGCAGCGGGGCCGAGCGGCTCGCCGCCGCCGGCGAGACCGGCGAGAACACCTCCGTGAAGGCCCTGCTGCCGCCCGGCGTCCACCCCGCCGTCTACGAGCCGGAGTTCGACCGCTACGGAGGCCCGGCCCTCATGGCCGCCGCCGAGTCGCTCTTCGCGCTGTCCAGCACCCTCGTCCTCGCCGCCCTGCCCAAGGTCACCGGTGAGCGGCAGCGGGCCATGCTGGCCCTGCGCGGCACCCTCGCGGTCGCCGCCGCCCTCGGGGACCCGGCGGAGCGCGCGTACTACTACGCCCACGGTCTCGGCGCCTGGCGCGCCTGGGCCGCCGAGGCCGGCCACCCGGCCGAGCTCCTCGACACGATCACCCGGGTCGAGGGGGCGGTGACCCTCGACCCGGGCACCCACGGCCCCTTCGCCGGCTGGCACGCCCGGATCGCCGCCCACGCGGCCGAGATCCGGGAGCAGTCGCCGGCCCACCCGGGCATGGTCCTGTTCTCGCACGCGCACATGCTCCACAACCGGCTCGGCCTGAGCCTCCTGGAGGAGCTGCGCACGTACGCGGTCCTGGCCCACGCCTTCCCCGTACCGGCGGACACCCCCGTACCGCAGAACGTCTGACCCCAGCCCCCCCACGGGGATCACGAAAGGCCCGGCCGGTCTCCCGGTCGGGCCTTTTCGTGGTGCTCGCCCCGGCTACTCGGGGCGCGGGTCCCAGCGGAAGCTGCGGACGGCGATCAGGGCGCCGACGACACCCCAGGCGGCGAGGACCGCGAGGTCCCGCCACTGGAAGCCGGCGTCCTGGGTGAAGAGGGCCAGCATGGCGTCGTTGAACGGCTTCACGGGCAGCAGGCCCGCGATGGTGTTGAGGAGTTCGGCGTGGATCGGGAAGTAGCTGCCGGAGATGAAGACCAGCGGGAACTGGATGAACTGGACGACGGCCGGGGCCGCTTCGGAGTTCTTGATCAGCGAGGCCACGCCGACGCCCAGCGCGCAGAAGCTGGCCGCGCCGAGCACCAGGGTCAGCAGGACCGCGCCCCAGTGGGTGGGCAGGTCGACGCCGTAGAGCGCGCCGATGCCGAAGACGAGCGCCACGTCCACGATGCTGACGACGATGCAGTGCACGAGCAGGCCGGCGAAGTAGACCCAGGCGGGCAGCGGTGTGGCGTGCAGCCGCTTGAGGACGCCGGTCTGCCGGCGCATCGCGAGCACGATCGCCAACTGGCCGTAACAGGCGCCGAGTACGGACACCGCGGCGATCACCGGCGTGTAGTACTGCATGCCGGTCAGGCCGAAGAAGAAGTCCTGGCCCTCGCTGCCGCTGAAGACGGCGCCGAAGATGCCGATGATGACGATCGGCAGGACGAAGGTGAAGACCATCGACTGCGGGTTGCGCCAGAAGGACAGCTGTTCGTAACGGATCTGATGGCCGAGGAGGGCCAGCGGGTTCCGCTCGCGCGCGGCGTCCGTGCCGCGCTTCGCCGAGGCCGCCGGGGCGGTCTCGGCGGTCGGGGGGATCAGGGTGGTCATGAGCGGCTCCGTCCGGGTCGGCGGCCTCGTCCGGCGGGCGCCTTGCGCTCCCGCGCGGACGACGGCGAGGAGGCTTCCTGCTGTACGTACTCGCTGGTCAGGCTCAGGTAGACGTCCTCGAGGGTGGGCTGCTCCACGGTCAGCCGGTCGAGCGGCGTGCCCCGGTCGAGGGCCCAGCCGGTCAGCCGGTGCAGCGCGGCCGTCGGCTCGGTCGTCTCCGCCGTCACCAGGCCGTCCTCGACATCGCTCACCGGCAGGGGTACGTCGGCGAGCGCGGCGCCGGTCGGCAGCGCGAAGCGGATCCGGGTCCGGGCGCTGTCGCGGCCGCCCAGCGTGTCCGGGGTGCCCGAGGCGACGATCCGGCCCTCGGCGATGACCACGACGGAGTCGGCGAGGGCCTGCGCCTCGTCCATGTAGTGGGTGGTGAGGACGATGGTGGTGCCGTCGTCCCGCAGATTGCGCACGACGTCCCAGGCGCCGCGGCGCGCGTTCGGGTCGAAGCCCGTGGTCGGCTCGTCGAGGAACAGCAGCCTGGGCCGGCCGACGACGCCGAGCGCCAGGTCGAGCCGGCGCTTCTGGCCGCCGGACAGGTCCTTGACCTTGGCGCCCTTCTTCTCGTTCAGGCCGACGAGGTCGAGCAGTTCGTCGACGTTCCGCGGGTCCGGGTAGTAGCCGGCGTTGCGGGCCACGGTCTCCCGCACCGACAGATAGGGCTCCACGGCGATGTCCTGGAGCACCAGGCCGACCTGGCCGCGCAGCCAGTGGCCGTCGGCCTTGACGCCGGGATCGCGCCCGAGGACCTCGACGCGCCCGCCGTCGCGGTCGCGGAAGCCCTCCAGGATCTCCAGGGTGGTGGTCTTGCCCGCGCCGTTCGGCCCGAGCAGGGCGAAGATCTCGCCCTCGGAGACGGTGAAGTCGACGCCGCGCACGGCCTCGTGGTCGCCGTACCGCTTCTGCAGGCCTTCCACGGCCACCGCGGCGGTCACCGCGGTCCCTCGGCTCGTGTCACTGTGTGCCTCCCGGTGTGGTGGTGGGACGTCGTGGGGTCGTCGCCCGCAGACGGACTCCGGGGCGCAGCCTCGACGTTAGGTGCGGGCCGGTGGGCCCGGCCGGGCACGCGGGGGCGGCGGTGACGGACGTCATGGAAGCCGCGACAGTTGTCAGCGCGGCGCGTGACCCGCGTTGCCGGGGGCCGGTGGGCCGCCCATGCTCGGGGTGCGGCGGACGGCCGGGCTGCGGGAGACCGCGGCCGGCGACGCCGACGGTGCCGACACAGCAGCGACGCGGAAGGCGGTCTCAAAGGTGCGGTTCGGGGATCTGGACGAGTGGGGAGCGGAGGAGCGGCCGCACGTCTCGGTGGTCGGCGCCGGCATCGGCGGACTGACGCTGGCCGGTGCGCTCTCCTCCATGGGCATTCCGTACGCGGTGTACGAACAGACGCGGCGGCTCGCGGAGGTGGGGGCGGGCGTCCAGCTCTCCCCCAACGCGGTCAGGCCGCTGCTACGGCTCGGCCTCGGCCCCGCCCTGCGCGAGCGGGCGGTGGCGATCGATGCCATGGAGGTACGCGGGTGGAGCGGGCGGCCGATCGCCCGGACGCCCCTCGGCGTGGAGTGCGAGCGGATGTTCGGCGCCCCGTACTACACGGTGCACCGGGCGCATCTGCACGACGCGCTCCTCACGCTCGTCGACGACGGCAGCCTCAAGCTGGGCGAGCGCCTGAGCGAGGCGCGGGAGACGCCCGGGTCGGGCGACGGCGTACGGCTGACCTTCGAGGACGGGACCGTCCGCGGGGCGGAACTCGTCGTCGGCGCCGACGGCATCCACTCCACGGTCCGCGAGGCCTTCCGGCGCGACGCGCCCGAGTTCTCGGGGCTCGGCATCTACCGGGGCCTGGTGCCGGTGGACCGGCTCCCGGACGCGGCCCGCGCGCCTCTGGTGCGCCTCTGGCTCGGCCCGGGCGGGCACTTCGTGTGCTACCCGGTCGCGGCGGGGGAGTACCTGAGCTTCGCGGCGACGGTGCCGATGGCCCAGTCCCCGGGCGAGTCCTGGTCGGCGCCCGGTGACCCGGAGGCGCTGCGCCGGGTGTTCGGCGGCTGGACCGGTCTGGTCGCGGACGTCGTGGGCGCGGTGGAGACGACCCTCCAGTGGGCGCTGCACGACCGGCCGCCGCTGGACGTGTGGTCCTCGCGCCGGCTGACCCTGCTCGGCGACGCGGCCCATCCGATGCTGCCGTTCATGGCGCAGGGCGCCAACCAGGCGGTGGAGGACGCGATGGACCTCGCGGCCTGTCTGGCCGATCCGGCGGCGGCGACGACCGCGGCCCGGCTGGACCGGTACCAGTCGCTGAGGATCCCCCGCACGGCCGAGATCCAGCGCGGATCGCGGGGCAACGCGGGCATCCTGCACCTGCCCGACGGTCCGGCGCAGCGGCGCCGGGACGCCCGTATGGCGGTCCACGCGGCCCTGCGCGACCGGGCGATGCTGTACGCGCACGAGACGGGCCGGAGCGTGGTGCCGACGCCGGCGTGACGGACCGGGCGTGTGACAACCCCAGGGGGTGTCTTGTCGATCAGGCCGGGCTCGCGGGCTGATCGACAAGACACCCCTGGGTCGTGTCCGGAAAGTAGTGCAAGGCCTGACTTTCCGGACACGACCCAGGTCCGTTCCGGGCGGCGCTCGCCGTCGGGAACGGACCTTTCCGTGTGAACAGCCGCTTCAGGTCCGCCCGTTGGGCTCAGCCCGTCGGGGACGACACCGCCACCGCCGCGGCGAAGCCCCGCGGCACCTCCACGTCGGTCAGCGACCAGCCCGGAGGCCCGTCGGGCGGCGTGGGGCCGGTGCCCAGGTAGTCCAGGGAGACATCGCGGGCGAGCCCGACGCCGATCCCCTTGAGATACGCCTCCTTGCGCACCCAGCACCGGGCGAAGGCCGCCGGGCGTTCGCCCTCCGTGAGACCGGCCAGCTCCGCCGCCTCGCGCGGGTGCAGCCGGCCCCCGACCAGCCCCACCGTCCTCGGCTGCGGCAGCTCCTCGACGTCCACGCCCACGGGGGCCGGGCCGAGGGCCAGCAGGGCGAGCGGGCCCGCGTGGGACAGCGAGAAGTGGACCCGCCCGTCCCCGGTGACGGGCCGTCCGTGGTCGCCGTCGCACGACCCGCACGACCGGCACGGCTCCCGGGTGATCCGCACGTTCCCGGGGGCGACGCCGAGGCGCGCCCCGAGCAGTGTCCGCAGCGCCACATGGGCGGTCACGTAACACCGCCGGTCGGCCTCCCGCAGCAGTCCGGCCGCCCTGCGCTCCTCGGGCGGCGACAGGACGGCGGGTGCCTGCCGGAGCGCCGCGTCGCTCTGCGTGCGGGCGTCCACCAGCCACACGGTCACGTCCGACGGCATGGGGGACGGGAGGGGCGGCGGGAGGGAGGTCCCGGCGGCCAGGGCGAGCGGGAGGGGCCGGTGCAGGGTGTCGTTCCGCACGGCGCGCCGCTATGCGGATTCGCCGGCGAGCAGCGCCCAGATCTCCAGATCCTGGCGCGCCCCGTTGAATGCGAACACCTCACGCAGCGTGCCTTCGTGCTGCATTCCGAGGCGCTTGGCGACCGCGATGCTCCGGGTGTTGGCAGGGGTTACCCGCCATTCGATCCTGTGCATTCCGCGGACCTTCAGGGCCCAATCCGCGAGATGCCGGGCCGCAAGTGTGACGAGGCCCTTTCCCTGAACGTCGGGCGACAGCCAGACCCCCATTTCGCAAACGCCCGCGGGCACGTCGAAGATGCGGAACAGAGCTCCGCCCTCCAGTTCGCCGTCGACCCAGATGCCGAAAATCCGGCCCCCGTCCTGACTCTGCGTGTCCGCGTACCGCTGGAGGAATTGACGCGCGGAGTCCGTGTCGACGACAAAGTGCGCCCAGGGAAGCCACGGCGCGAGATGCGGCCGTACCCGCTCGACGTACTCGGCGAATTCTTCCGCCTGCCAGGGTTCGAGTGGGCGAAGCTGGGCGGAGTCTGTCAGGTTGTGGCCGAAGAGCGTCACGGCAAGCCTCCATCGCGGCGGGATTCGGGCGCTGCGACCGGCTGTTGGGCAGCGGCCACACCCCTGGTGAACGGGCTCAACGATAGGTGAGGGCCCTCGGACGGCCCCGGACGACAGTCCAGGATGTCCGTTTCACCGGTCCGCATGAACATGCGCCGCACAGGCGTGCGATGGCCGATTGTTGATCCCGACTCCTCGCTCACCACACGATGTGGATGTCGGAAAGCGAACGCGGCCGGAATTAAAAAGACGGCCGTCCACCGAAAGCGAGTGAGATGCGCAGCAACCGGTTCGTCACGTCCGCAGGAATCGCGATGTCGGCTCTTTTCCTGGCGGCGGCCCCGGTCGTCTCGGGTGAACCTCAGCAGGGTGCCGGCGCCGACGCCGACGTCACCGGCCTCATCACGGCCGACCACGGCTGGGGCCGCAGCTCCAACGCCGCCACCGAGTCCTCTGCGGGCGACACCGTCGTCCTCGCCACCGCTGCCGACGACCACGGCTGGGGATGAACCGGCCGCTTTTAACGAGCAGTTAATTCCGCATTAAGAGGAGGGGTAGAAAATGGCGGAAGTCAGCGTGCACGACGTCGTGGCGGGGTGGGTCGAGGCACAGCCCGACGCCTGCGCCGTACGCGATCCGGCAGGGGGACGGGAGCTCTCGTACCGGGAGCTGTGGCAGCGCGCCGGCTGGCTCGCCGCCGAACTGGCCGGCCGCGGCGTCCGCCGTGGAGACCTCGTACCGGTCGCCCAGGACCGCTCGGTCGACCTCATCGTCACCTTCCTCGGCATCCTGCGCTGCGGCGCCGCCTACCTTCCCCTGGACGGGCTCGCCCCCACCAGCCGGCTCGCCGACGTCGTCGCCGAGTCCGGCTCCGGGGTGATCGTCCGGTCGCCGGGGGCCGACCCCGGCCGCTGGGCCGGTCTCCAGGACTGGCTGCCCGAGGGCGTCGAGCCGCTGGACGTCCCCGACCGCGACCCCAGCCTGCCGGTGCCCGCCGTGACCGGCGACCGCGACGACCCGGCGTACGTGAACTTCACCTCGGGCTCCACCGGCCGCCCCAAGGGCGTCGTCGTCCCCCACCGGGCCGTGCTGCGCCTCGCGCTCCACTCGCGCTTCTGTACGGTCCGGGCGGGCGACCAGGTGGCGAGCTCCGCGAACCCGGCCTTCGACGCCACCACCTTCGAGGTCTGGAACGCCCTCTGCGGCGGCGCGACCGTCGTGGTCTTCCCGTCCGTCACCGAGCTGGCGATGGACGAGTGGACCGCCCTGATCCGCACCGAGCGCATCGACGCGATGTTCCTCACCACCTCCCTCTTCCACACGGTGGCGCGCGAGAGCGCCGGCGCCTTCGCCTCCGTCGGGACCGTCGTGGTCGGCGGCGAGCAGCTGGAACTGGGCGCGGTGCGCCGGGTCCTGGCCGCCGAGCCGCCCGGTCGGCTGGTCAACGGATACGGGCCGACCGAGACGACCACGTTCGCGGCCTACTTCGACTGCACGGACGAGAGCCTCGAAGGCCTCGACCGCGTACCGGTCGGCTTCGCGCTCCAGGAGACCACCCTCCACCTCCTCGACGCCGACCTGAACGAGGTGCCCGCCGGGGAGACCGGCGAACTGTGCGTGGGCGGCCCGGGTGTCGCCCTCGGCTACCTGGCCCGCCCCGAGCTGACCGCCGAGCGGTTCGTCACGCTCCCCGCGACCGGCGAGTGGATCTACCGCACCGGCGACACGGGCCGTCTCCTGGCGAGCGGCGCCGTCGAGCTCTTCGGCCGCACCGACCGTCAGGTCAAGCTGCGCGGCTTCCGGATCGAGCTGGAGGAGATCGAGCGCACCGCGCTGGCCTGCGGTCTCGCCGACTCCGCCTTCGTCGAGAAGATCGGCGAAGGTCCCACCGCCTCGCTCGTCGGCTTCGTCCTGCCCTCACGGGACGGCGCCGCCGGGATCGCCCGCGAGGAGCTGCCCGCCGCCCTGAACCGGAGCCTCGGGCAGACCCTGCCGAGCTACATGCTGCCGTCCCGCTGGCTGGTGCTCGACCGGGTCCCGTTCGGCTCGACCGGCAAGGCCGACCGGGCCCAGCTCGTGAAGCTCCTCGACGCGCCTCCCACCCCGACCGCCCCGTCGTCCGGCGCAGTCGCCGGCGCCCCGGCCGCCGACGAACCGGTGCTCGCCGCGCTCCAGGCCGTCTGGCAGGACGTGCTCGGCACCGACGCGGTGAACCCCACCGACAACTTCATCGACCTGGGCGGCAACTCGATCCTGGCGATGCAGGTCGCCACCCGGGTGCAGCAGCACCTCGACGTCCGGATCGACGCCGGAGCGGTCCTGCTGACCGACAGCCTCGAAGAACTGGCCGCCCATGTGACCGAGACGACCCCGGTGGCCGCCTCGTGACCGTGACCCTCCCGTCGCCGCTCTCCTTCGCACAGGAGCGGCTGTGGTTCGTCGACGCCTCCGCGCCCGGCAACCCGACCTACAACGTCCCCCTGTTCTTCCGGGCCCGCGGCCCCGTGGACCCCAAGGCCCTCTCGCTCGCCCTGGAGGCGGTCGCCGCCCGGCACGAGCCGCTGCGCACCGTCTTCCGGCTGGACGACGGCCGGCCGGTGCAGAGCGTGCTCGCCGCGGAGCCCGTACCCGTCGAGGTCCTCGACCTCGCCGGTGCCCCCGACGCCCCCGCCCGTGCGGAGCGGGAGGCGCGGGAGCGCGGCCGGGCGCCGTTCGACCTGGAGCACGGCCCGCTGCTGCGCTGCACGCTGTGGCAGGGACTGCCCGACGGTGACGCCGTCCTGCTGACCGTCCACCACATCGCCGTGGACGGGTGGTCGCTCGCACCGCTCTTCGACGACCTGTCGCGGGCCTACGAGGCCCTCGTCGACGGGGACCCGGCGGAGCTGCCCGCACTGCCCACCCGCTACGCGGACTTCGCGGCGGCCGAACGCGAGACGGAGCACGACCCGGAGACCGCCCGCGCCCTCGACGGGCGCGTCGCCGAGCTGCTGCGCGTCGCCCCCGGCCTCCACCTCGCCGGCCGCGCCGACCGCCCGGCCGGCCCGGACGGCACCCGGTCCGGCGCCCAGGTCACCCTCACCGTCGCGCCGGAGGTCCGGGACGGCATCGCCGTCCTCGCCCGCTCGCTGCGCGCCACGCCCTACGTGGTGCTCACCGCCGCCGTCCAGGCCCTGCTGCAGCGCTGGTCGGGCCGCCGCGACTTCCTGCTCGGCACGATGACCGCCAACCGGGTCCACGCGGGCCTGGAGGAGGCGGTCGGGTTCTTCGTCAACACCGTGCCGCTGCGCTGCCGGGTCGACCCCGCGGGCTCCTTCGAGGACCTGTGCGTGGCGGTCCGCAAGGAGGCCTTCCGCTCCCTGTCGCACCAGCGCGTCCCCTTCGACCGGCTGACCGCCGCCGTCGGCGCCGCCCGCGGCGCGGGCCGCACGCCGCTGACCGAGGTCGGGTTCGTGTACCAGAACTCGCCCGTCCCCCGGGCCGGCCGCACCGGCTGGACCGCGCCCACCGTCCTGGGCACCGGCACCGCCAAGTTCGACCTGCTGCTCATCCTGGAGGACGGCCCCGAGGGGCTGACCGTCACCGTCGAGTACGACACCGAGCTCTACGCCCCCGCCACGGCCCAGGCCCTGGCCGAGGGCCTCGGCGCCCTGTTCGCCGAGGCGGTCGTGGACGCGACCGTGCCGCTGGCCGGTCTGCCCGTCCTGCCGGGCCAGCCGTCCGCCGACGCCCTGCCGCCCGAGCCGGAGCCGCCCGCCGTGGTCACCGCCGCGGCGACCTGGCCCGCCGAGCCGGCCCGTTCCGCCGCGGGAGCGCCGCGTCTCACCGGCGCGGAGGCCGACGCCGCCGAACTGTTCGTCACCGCCCTCGGCCAGAGAGGGGGCCTGGGCCCGGCGCCCGCGGTGGGCGAACTCGCCGCAGGCTCGGACTTCTTCGCGCTGGGCGGCCACTCGCTGCTCGCCGTCACCATGCTCGCCGAGGCCAAGCGCCGGCACGGCCTGGCCGTGTCCCCCCGCGCCTTCCTGCCCGACCCGACCGTCGCCGGTCTGGCCCGCCTCCTCACGGAGGCGCGGGCCGCGGCCGCGACCGCCCCGGACCGCGACGAGCCGGCCGCCCCCGTGCCCGGACCCGCCGCCGACGAGGCCCACGCGGCCTCCCCCGTACAGCAGCGGTTCTGGTTCCTGGACCGGCTGCCGTCGCTGCGCGCCGCCTATCTGATCCCCACGCTCGTCGAGTACGGCGGCCCGGTCGACCGCGACGTGCTGCGCCGGTCCGTGGACCTGGTGCTCGGCCGGCACCCCGCCCTGTCCTCGCTCTTCCTCCTCGACCGGCGCAAGCGCCACGTCTGCTACCGCACCACCGGCGTCCCCGCCCCCACGGCCGTCACCGACGCCGCGGACTGGGACGCCGACACGCTGCGGAGCAGTCTGTCCCGGCTGTGCTGGGCGCCCGTGGACCTCGCCGAGGAGGCCCCCGCCAGGGCGGAGATCCTCGCCCTCGGACCCGAACGGACCGTCCTCGCCCTGGTCGTCCACCACATCGTCGCCGACGGGTGGTCCCGCGACCTCCTGCTCGCCGAGATCGGCACGGCGTACCGCGCCCTGGCCGGGGGCACCGTCCCCGCGCTCCCCGAGCCGGTCCACCCGGCCCGGCTCGGGCCGCCGACGCCCGTCACCGCGGCGGGGGAGGACGAGAGCGCCGCCACGCTCCTGGAACACCTGCGCGGGGCGCCGAACGACATCGCGCTGCCGCACGACATGCCGCGCACCGAACTCCAGTCCACCAAGGCGGCGCTGCTCACCGTGCGGCTGCCCGCCGAGACCGCCGTGCGGCTGCGGACCGTCGCGGCCGACGTCGTCGGCTGCACCCTCTTCATGACCACGGCGGCGCTGCTCGCCGTGGCCCTGGCCCGGCGCGGCAGGCAGCGGGACTTCCTGTTCGCCTTCCCGTGGGCCGGCCGCGAGGACCCGGCGGCCGCCGAGGCGATCGGGATGTTCGTGAACACCCTGATCCTCCGCCTGGACCTGCGGGAGGACCTGACCTGGCGGCAGCTGCTCGGCCGGGTCAGGGAGAGCTGCGCCGTGTCCTACCGGCACGCCGACGTGGCGCTCGACGTCCTCGCGAACGAGCTGCACAGCGACCGCGACCTCAGCCGCCCGTCCCTGACCCCGGTGTTCCTCAGCGCCCAGAGCGGCGCCGCGGGCCCGCCCGAGCTGACCACCGGGACCACCGCCGAGTTCCTCCCGCTCGACCCGCTGCACATCAAGTACGAGCTGGAACTGGTCGCGTCCGAGACCGCGGACGACCGGCTGGACCTCGCCCTCTCGTACGCCGTCGACCTGTTCGCCCAGGAGACGGCGCACGGCCTGCTCGCCGACGTGGTCGCCGCCGCGGAGGACCTCGCGGCCGACCCCGATTCCCACCCCATCACCAGGAGCACTTCGTGAACAACACCGTGACCACGACCCCGCTCACCGAGGCCGAGCTGCTCGCCCGGGTCCGGCAGGCATGGGCCGACGTGCTGGACCTCGACAGCGCCGACGAGGTACCCGAGGACGTCAACTTCCTGGAGGCGGGCGGCAGCTCCCTGCTCCTCATCATGCTGTGGGAGGAGCTCGACCCGCTGACCGAGCGCACCCTGAAGGTCTCCGACCTCTTCCAGCACAGCACCGTCAAGGCCCAGGTCGTGCTGCTCGCCGACACCTCCGGCGCCGAAGAGGAACTGACCGAGCTCGGCGCCCGCAACCGCGGCGGCCTGATCGGCCGCGCGCGCCGCGACCAGCTCGTGTCCGAGTGAGCGGGGGAGACCGGAACATGACGAACAGCACCGACATCGCGGTCATCGGCATCGGCCTGCGCTACCCCGACGCCGCCACCCCCGAAGAGTTCTGGCGCAACATCGACCGGGGCGTCGTCTCCATGCGCGAGCTCTCCCCGGAGCAGCTCAAGGCGGCGGGCGTCACCGAGGAGATGCTGGCGGACCCCGCCTTCGTCCGGGTCGCCACCACCCTGCAGGGCGTCGAGGACTTCGCGTCCGAGTTCTTCGGCTACCCGCCCCGCGAGGCCGAGACCGTCGACCCGCAGCAGCGACTGTTCCTCGAAGCCTCCTGGGAGGCCCTCGAGTCCGCCGGCCACCCCGTCCGCAAGGACGGGCCCGTCGTCGGCGTCTTCGCCGGCAGCGCCGCCGGAAACTACTCCGCCGCCCTGCTCGCCGCGAAGGCCCGTGAGTCGGGGCTCCGCGCGGCCGTCGACGACCTCGAACTGACCGTGGGCGGCCAGGCCGACTTCATGACCTCCCGCGCCGCCTACAAGCTGGGCCTGCGCGGACCCGCCCTGAGCATCCAGACCGGCTGCTCCTCCTCGCTCTACGGCGTCCACTACGCCACCCTCAGCCTGCTCTCCGGCGAGTGCGACATCGCCCTGGCCGGCGGCGCCACGGTCCTCGAACCGTTCCGCGGCTACCGCCACCAGCCCGGCGGCGTGCTCTCCGACGACGGCTACTGCCGCTCCTTCGACGCGAGCTCGACCGGTACGACGTACAGCTCGGGCGTCGGTGTGGTCGCCCTGCGCCGTCTCGACGACGCCCTCGCCGACGGCGACAACGTCCTCGCCGTGATCCGCGGCAGCGCCGTCGGCAACGACGGCGGCGACCGGCTCGGCTTCATCGCCCCCAGCCCGCGAGGCGTCGCCGACGTCGTCGCCGCCGCCCTCGGCACCGCCGGCGTCACCGCCGACAAGCTGCGCTACGTCGAGGCGCACGGCACCGCCACGCCGGTCGGCGACAACATCGAGCTCATCGCCCTCAACCGGGCCTTCCGCGCCACCACCGACAAGAGCGCGTACTGCGCCCTCGGTTCGGTCATGTCCAACATCGGGCACACCGGCCCCGCCGCCGGCATCGCCGGCTTCATCAAGGCCGTCCACGTCGCCCGTACGGGCAAGATCCCGCCGCACCCGACCTTCGAGCGGCCCCGCGACCCCGGCATCCTCGACGAGAGCCCCTTCTTCGTCACCACCACCGGCGACGAGTGCGCCGACGCCGACCGCCACGTCCTGGTGAACTCCATGGGCGTCGGCGGCACCAACGCCGCCGTCGTGCTCGCCGCCCCGCCGCAGCCGGTCCGCCCCGCCGCCCCGCGCCGCGCCACCGTACGCCTGGTGCTCTCGGCCCGTACCCGCGCCGAGCTCGACCAGCAGTCCCGCCGGCTCGCCGACGCCCTCGACGAGGGCGGCCTCGACGCCGACGACGTCGCGCACACCCTGCGGGTGGGCCGCGCCTCCTTCGACGAGCGGCGCGTCGTCACCGCCCCCCGCGAGCGCCTCGCCGCCGCCCTGCGCATGCCCAGGCCGCCGGCCGTCCGCACCGAGCGGGCCGCGGGCCGCCGCCCCATGCTCGTCCTGCCCGCCGCGGACGCCCCCCAGCCGCCCGCCGCGCTGCTCGACGCGCTGCGCGCCGTGCTGCCCGAGCTCGGCGAGGCGGCCACGGGACCGCTCGACACCCTGCCCGAGGGCCGCTTCCCGCTCCTCGTCGCGCACGGCGAGCCGGGCCGCGGCCACCATGTCCTCGCGCTGCCGGACCCGGCCGCCCCGCTCGACGAGGACACCCTCGCGGAGCTCCTCGACGACGCGGCGACCACCGCGTGGCTGCACGGCGCCCAGGTGAACTGGTCCGCGCTCAGCGGCCGCCGCGGCCGCCGGGTCGCGCTGCCCACCTACCCGTTCACCCGCAAGCGCCACTGGGCGCTCGACCGCATCGACCTCGACGGCCCGGTCGCCGCCGCCGCGCCCGCCGGCGCCGGCTCGGGCGCCGTGTCCACCGCGGCCGAGGGCACGGTCGAGGCCGGTATCGTCAAGCTCTGGCAGGACCTGTTCGGCCTCGACACCATCGGCCTGGACGACGAGTTCGGCGCCCTGGGCGGGACCTCGCTGCTCTCCGTACAGATGGTCCTGGAGATCCAGCAGCGGTTCGGCTTCCTCATCAACATCCACCGGGCCGGCGGCAGCCAGGCCACCGTGCGCCGCCTCACCACCATCGTCGAGGGCCTCAAGAACGGCGCCCAGCTCGGCGACGAGGAGGTCGACCCGGCGGCCGACGGCGACGGCGCGCTCGTCGACGCGGACCTCCAGATCACCCTGGAGCCGCTCGCCAAGCAGTCCGCCCCCGGCAAGGACGTGCTCCTCACCGGCGCCACCGGCTACCTCGGCGCGTTCCTCCTCGACGAGCTGCTGCGCGCCTCCAAGGGCCGCGTCTACTGCGTCGTACGGGCCGCCGACGAGGCCGAGGGCATGGCGCGGCTGAAGGCCACCGCCGCCAAGTTCGGCCTGCCGGAGCCCGACCCCGAGCGGGTCCACGCCGTCCCCGGCGACCTGCGCGAGATCGCCACGCTCTGCGCCACGTACCGCGACGGCGAACTCGGCTCCCGTATCGGCCACGTGCTGCACTGCGCCGCCAAGGTCGTCTTCACCGAGCCGTACCGGATGCTCCGCGAGGAGAACATCCTGCCGCTGGTCGGCCTCCTCAACTGGATGCGGCCGCTCGGCATCCGCGACTTCAGCTTCATCTCCACCGTGGCGGCCACCGCGCCCGCCGGTGCGGACGGCCAGCTGATGGAGACCCGTGAGCAGCCGCTCGACCCGCAGCTCGGCGGCTACGGCGTCAGCAAGTGGGTCGGCGAGCGGCTCCTGGAGCGCGCCGACCAGGACGGCATGCGGGTACGGGTGTTCCGCCCCGGCCTGATCATGGCCTCCAGCAAGACCGGCGCCTGCAACGACAAGGACCTCATCTGGTTCCTGCTCGCCAGCGGCCTGGTCGTCGGCGCCCGTCCCGTGGACGACCGCGGCATGCCGGTCTCCCCGGTCGACGTGCTGGCCCGCGCGGTCGCCGAGCTCGCCATGTCGACGAAGTCGGTGGGCCGCGCCTACCACCTGGTCGACGAGATCTCCCCGAGCCTCGAAGACCTCTTCGAGGCCCTGGAGGAGGCCGGCCTGCCGACCCGCACGGTCTCGCTGACCGAGTGGCAGCGGCTGATCGCGAAGCAGGCCACGGCCACGGGCAGCAAGGTGCTCTCCGCCACCGCCCTGTACGAGATGGAGGGCCACGAGCTCGACGAGGCCGGCGTGCAGGCGCGGGGCTGGCAGCCGTGGCTGCGCAAGAGTGGACTGTCCCCGCTGGTCACCGGCGAGCAGCTGCGCAACGGCCTGGCCTTCCTGGCCCACCGGACCGAGGACATCGGCTCGCTGCTCCCGGCCCTGGCGGCCGAGGGCGCGGGCGACGACACCGAGGGGGAGAAGTGAGCGACACCCTGACGGGCGGCAGCCCGGCGGACGGCAGCGCGAGCCGGCACCGGCTCGCGGTCATCGGAGCGGGCGTGATGGGCACGGGGATCACCACCCTGGCCCTCGGCCGCGGCGTCGACGTGATCCTCGTCGACGTCTCCGAGGAGATCCTCGACAAGGCCCGCACCGCGGCCACCGGACAGCTGCGGCTGGCCCGCATGATGGGCAAGCTGCCTCGGGAGGGCGCCACCGGCGAGCTGGTCACCAGCACCCGGATCGAGGACATCGCCGAGGCGACCGCCGTCGTCGAGGCCGTCACCGAACTCGCCCCGCTCAAGGCGAAGGTGCTCGCCGAGGCCTCCGCCGCCGTCGCGCCGGGGACCCTGCTGATCTCCAACACCTCGGCCGTGCCGATCGACGAGCAGGCCGACTCGGTGGCCCGGCCGGAGGACCTGGTCGGCATCCACTTCATGAACCCGCCCTACCTGATCCACACCGCGGAACTGATCCGCGGCCCGCGCAGCGGCGAGGCCGCCGTCGAGGACGCCCGCGCCCTGCTGACGGCGCTCGGCCAGAACGGCGTCGTCGTCGGCGACGGACCCGGCTTCGTCATCAACCGGATCCTCCAGCGCATGATCAACGAGGCCGCCCGGATCGTGGCCGAGGGCGTGGCCGACCCGGCGTCCGTCGACGCCGCCTTCGAGGGCTGCCTGGGCCACACCACGGGCCCCCTGGCCACCGCCGACCTGATCGGCCTGGACAACGTGGTCGATTCCCTGCGCGTGCTGCACGAGCGCACCGGGGACGCGGGCTACGAGCCCTGCGCCCTGCTTCTGGAGAAGGTCGCCGCCGGCGATTTCGGCCGCAAGACCGGCCGTGGATTTTTCGAGTACGGAGGAAGCACGTCATGAGCACCCCCACCCAGCAGGACACCGCCATCCGCGAGACGCTGACCGCCTTCCTGGAGCAGCGCACCAAGTCCGCCGTCGCCCCCGACGTGGACCTGTTCTCCACCGGCCTCGTGACCTCCCTGTTCGCCATGGAGCTGCTGGTGCACGTCGAGCAGTCCTTCGGGGTCCAGGTCGGCGGGTCCGACCTCACGCTCGACAACTTCCGCAGCGTGGACGCGATGACCGCGCTCGTCCTGCGCCTGCGGGGCGCCGGCGATGAGTGAGCCGGCCGACCACCGCTCCGCCCGTGCCGAGGCGGAGCGGCTGGCCACGGAGCTGATCGGCGACCACGCCGACGCCTGGGACCGGGCCGGTGAACTGCCGCTCGACACGCTGCGCGAACTGGGCGGCAAGGGCGCGCTGTGCGCCCAGGTGCCCGCCCCGTACGGCGGTCTCGGTCTGAGCAGCATGGACAACGGCGAACTGACCGCCCATGTCGGCGCGTTGTGCTCCTCGGTACGCAGTGTGATGACCTCCCAGGGCATGGCCGCCTGGGCCGTGGAACGCCTCGGCAGCGAGGAGCAGAAGGAAGTCCATCTGCGCGCGCTGACCTCGGGCAGCCTCGCCGGGGTCGCGTTCAGCGAGCCCGGCGCGGGCAGCGACCTGGGGGCGATGACCACGACCATCCGGCCGGAGGGCGACACGCTCGTCCTGGACGGCCACAAGGCGTGGATCACGGTGGGCGCGTACGCCGACCTCCTCGTCGTCTTCGGCCGGCACGGCGCCGGCGCCGGCGCCGTGGTCGTCCCCACGGACGCGCCCGGCGTGACGGTGGAACGGGTCCCCGACCCGATGGGCTGCCGGGCCGCCGGGCACGCGAACGTCACCTTCGACGGCGTACGCCTGCCCGCCGACAGCCTGCTCGGCGGGGCCGGGCTCCCCGTCGACTGGCTCGTGACCTCCGCCCTGACCTTCGGCCGGGTCTCCGTGGCCTGGGGCTGCGTCGGCATCCTGCGGGCCTGCCTGCGCGCCGCCGCCTCCCACGCCGCCACCCGGGAGCAGTTCGGCTCGCCGCTCGCCGAGCACCAGCTGGTGGCCCGGCACCTGGCCGAACTGCACGTCGCCCAGGAGGCCTCGGCCCGCTGCTGCGAGCAGGCCAGCCGCTGCTGGGACGAGAACAGCCCCGACCTCGTGACCTCCGCGGTCACCGCCAAGCACCTCGCCGCCGGGCACGCCGCCCGCGGCGCGGCGACCGCCGTCCAGGTGCTGGCCTCGGCCGGCGCCCGGGACGGCGGCCCGGTGGCCCGCGCCTACCGGGACGCGAAGCTGATGGAGATCATCGAGGGCAGCAACGAGATCAGCCAGCTCCTGCTCGGCAAGCACGCCCTGGCGGTGTGGTCATGAGCATCGGCATCGGAGCGATCCACACCGTCCTGCCCACCGTCCGCACCCCGCTCGCCGAACTGCCCGAGTTCGACGGGCTCTCCCCCGAGGAGGCCGAGTTCGCCCGGGGCACCGGCATCGACACGGTCGGTGTCCTGGAGGACCGCACGGCCGGGGACCTGGCCGTCGAGGCCGTCCGCGGCCTGCTCGACGGGCTCGACGACAGCACACCCGGCGGACCCCGCAGGCCCGACACCCTGATGCTGGTCAGCCCCCGGGCCCCCGACGTGCTGCTCGGCTCGGACGCCTGCCGGATCCAGTCGGAGGCCAAGCTCGACGGCGCCTTCGCGTTCACCGTGGACGGGCTCGGCTGCACCGGCTCCAGCGCCGCCTGGGCCCTGGGCCGCGACCTGCTGCTGGCCGACCCGGCCCGGCAGAGCGTGCTCATCGCCCACGGCAGCCGGCCCACCGGCCTGGACCGGGTGCGCCACCCCGTCACCGTGATCGGCGACGGCGCGTACGCGATGACGCTCGTCCGGGGCGGCCGGCCGGTGCTGCGGGCCCACCGCATGGAGACCGACGGCACCTTCCACGACCTGTTCCAGGTCGACTACAAGCAGGTGCCGTACTACGAGTGGCGCGAGGAGTGCTCCTCGCCCGACCGGTACCGCTTCGAACTGGCCATGAACAGCCGGATGCGGCTAGGCCGGATGGTCGAGGAGGTGCTCGCGGACGCGGGCGTCGACAAGAGCGCCGTCGCCACGACGCTCATGCAGAACGTCACCTCCAGCGCCTACCAGTTCTACGAGACCCTCCTCGGCCTGCCCATCCACCCCGTGTGCAACGAGCATCTCGCCGCGTACGGCCACCTGGGCGCCATGGACGTCGTGCTCAACCTCGACCGGCTCCTCGCGACCGGCGAACTGTCCCCGGGCGACCTCGTGCTCGTCCTCAACAACAGCCCGGTCGCGGCCTGGGCCGTGACCCTGTGGGAGGTGTGACCGTGGCCGAGACCGCCCACGACACCACGGCCGTCAAGTGCCTGGTGTGGGACCTCGACAACACGCTGTGGAACGGGACCCTGCTGGAGGACGGGGAGGTCGTCCTCTCCGACGAGGTACGCCAGGTGATCACCACCCTCGACGAGCGGGGCATCCTCCAGGCCGTGGCCAGCAAGAACGACCACGACCACGCCTGGGAGCGCCTGGAGAAGCTCGGCGTCGCCGAGTACTTCGTCCACCCGCACATCGGCTGGGGCCCGAAGTCCACCTCCGTGCGCACCATCGCGGAGCAGCTGAACTTCGCCCTGAAGACGATCGCGTTCATCGACGACCAGCCGACCGAACGCGCCGAGGTCAACCACCACCTGCCCGAGGTGCGCTGCTACCCGGCCGAGCAGGTCCTGGAGCTCACCGCACGGCCGGAGTTCGACCCGGTCACCACCGCGGACTCGCGCCGCCGCCGCGAGATGTACCAGGCGGGATTCCGCCGGGAGGCGGCGCGCGAGGACTTCAGCGGCGCCGACGAGGAGTTCCTGCGCACCCTCGACCTCGTCATGACCATCCGGCGGGCCGCCGAGGAGGACCTCGCCCGGGTCGAGGAACTCACCCTGCGCACCAGCCAGATGAACGCCACCGGCGTCCATTACGGGGACGCCGAGCTGCGCGGCCTGGTGGTCGATCCCGACCACGAGGTCCTCGTCATCTCGTTGCGGGACCGCTTCGGCGACCACGGTGCCGTCGGCATCGTCCTCCTGGAGCGGCTCCCCGGCGTGTGGCACCTCAAGCTGCTCGCCACCTCCTGCCGGGTGGTCTCCTTCGGTGCCGGCGCCGTCATCCTGCGCTGGCTCACCGACCGGGCCGCCGCGGCCGGTGCCCACCTGGCAGCCGACTTCCGGCGCACCGACCGCAACCGGATGATGGAGGTCGCCTACCGCTTCGCGGGCTTCACCGGCGACGCCTGCGCCTGCACCGAGGCCGTCACCGGACCGGACCGCGAGGGCATCGAGGTGCTGCACATCGCGGCCGCCCGCCAGGAGCCGCCGACCACCATGCGGCTCGACGCCCCCGACCTGGCGGTCGCCGCGGGGGTGTCGCATGGCTGACACCCTGTACGCGTGGTTCGAGCGGACCGCCGAGCGGTACCCGGACGAGCCCGCCGTGGAGGCCGGCGACACCCGGCTCAGCTACCGCGAGCTGCGCCGGGCCGCCGAGCACGTCGCCGCGCTGATCCTGAGCGCGCACGGCTCCGCGCCCCGGCGGATCTCCGTCATGGCGACCCGGTCCGTGGCCGTCCTGGCCGCGTACCTGGCCGGCCAGCGGCTCGGCGCGACCGTGACCCCGGTCAACCCGGCGTTCCCGGTGCAGCGCAACCGGATGATCTGCGAGCTCGCGGGTGCCGAGGTCCTCGTCGTGGACGCCGCCGACGCCGGCCAGCTCGACGGTGAGCTCGCCGGGGTCGCGCCGACCGAACTGCGCCTCGACACCGCGGAGATCGCGGCCGCGGCGCAGGCGGTGGACGGGCCGGCACCGGAGCTGCCCGCGTACACCACGGGCCCGGACGACGTCGCGTACGTCCTGTTCACCTCGGGCTCGACGGGCCGCCCCAAGGGCGTGCCGATCCGGCACCGCAACCTCTCGCCGTACCTGGCGCACAACATCGAGCGGTACGGGATCGGCCCCGGCTGCCGGACCTCGCACACCTTCGACCTGACCTTCGACCCCTCGGTGTTCGACCTGTTCGTCACCTGGGGCGGCGGCGCGACCCTGGTGGTCCCCGGCCGGGCGGAGCTCCTCTCGCCGGTCGACTACATCGTCGACAACGGCGTCACCCACTGGTTCTCGGTGCCGTCGGTGGTCTCGGTCAGCGCCCAGCTCGGCAATCTCCCCGCCGGGCTCGCCGACAGTCTGCGGATGAGCGTCTTCATCGGCGAGCAGCTGTCCTACGACCAGGCCGAGGCCTGGCACGCGGTGGCCCCGCAGGCCTCCATCGAGAACGTCTACGGGCCCACCGAACTCACCGTCGCCTGCACCGAGTTCGCGCTCCCCGCCGACCCCGCCCAGTGGCCGGCGACCTCGAACGACACCGTCCCGATCGGGCCCGTCTACGACTTCCTCGACCACCTGGTGCTCGACGAGGACGGGCGGCCCGCCGAGGAGGGCGAGCTGGTCGTCCGCGGCTCCCAGCGCTTCGACGGCTATCTCGACCCGGCCGACAACCACGGCCGCTTCCTGCTCCACGACGACGGCGGCATCACCCCGTACGAGGGCGAGGGTCCGCTCACCGACGCGCACTACTACCGGACCGGCGACCGGGTCCGCTGGGAGTCGGGGAGGCTCGTGCACCTCGGGCGCCTCGACAACCAGGTGAAGGTACGCGGCTACCGCATCGAGCTCGGCGAGATCGAGGCCGCGCTGCGCCGCCACCCGGACATCACGCAGGCCGTCGTCATCGCCCTGAAGAAGGGCGACGACGTCGAACTCGTGGGCGTCCACACGGGTTCCCCCGTCGAGCCCAACCTGATCGGCCGCTGGCTGCGCAAGCGCGTCCCGGTCCACATGGTGCCCCGGCGATTCCGGCACCTGGACACCCTGCCGCTCAACCCCAACGGCAAGATCGACCGGCCGCGCATCACTCGTGAGCTCCTCTCCCACGACGACCTCGCCGTCGCGGGACGGCCCGGCGGAAACGGAGGCCACCATGGCGCTGCTCGATGACATCATCCCGCCGCCCGGCATCGTCCGGACCCTGTGCGTGAGCAACTTCGCCAAGACCGCGGGCCACGGCGTCCTGATGGCCGTCAGCGTCCTGTTCTTCACCCGCACCGTCGGCATCCCGGCCGAGCAGGTCGGTCTCGCCCTGAGCATCGGCGCCGCCCTCGGTATGGCCGCGAGCATCCCGGCCGGCCGGCTCGCCGACGTCGTGGGCCCCCGCAACACCACCGTCGGCTTCCTCATGCTGCTCGGCGTGTTCGTGGGCGCCTACGCCTTCGTCGACAGCTTCGCCGGCCTCGTCGTGGTCACCAGCCTCGCGCTGATGGCCGAGTCGTCGACCGACGCCGCCCGCGGCGCGCTCATCGCCGGGCTCATCCCGCAGGAGGACCGGGTCCGCGCCTGGTCCTACATGCGGGCCGTCAGCAACCTCGGCGTGACCCTGGGCGCGGCTGCCGGCGCGGTCGCCCTCTGGTTCGACAACCGGCCCGGGTACGTCGGCCTGCTGATCGCCGGCGGCATCATGTTCCTGGTCGCGGGCGGCGCCTATCTGACCGTCCCCTCGGTCGATCCCGTCCCCAAGGAGAGCACCGGCCCCAAGTGGGTGGTCCTGCGCGACCTCCCGTACGCCGCCGTCGCCCTCCTCAACTCGGTCCTGGTGATGAACGTCGCCATCCTGACCGTGGCCCTGCCGATCTGGATCACCACCCAGACCAGCGCGCCGAAGTGGCTGTACTCCGCCATCCTCATCCTGAACACGATCATGGTCGTGGTCTTCCAGGTCCGGGCGGGCAAGGGCAGCGAGGACGTCCGCGGCGGCGCCCGCACCCTGCGCCGCTGCGGTGTCCTCCTCGCCGTGTGCTGCGCCCTCTTCGCGCTCGCCGCCGACCAGCCGGTCTGGGTCGCCGTCGTCGCCCTGCTCGCCGGCGCCGTCGTCCACGTGATCGGCGAGATGCTCTACAGCGCCGGCTCCTGGTCCCTGGCCTTCGGCCTGGCCCCGGACGACGCCCAGGGGCAGTACCAGGGCATGTTCGGGATGTCCACGCAGCTCGGCTCGATGGTCACCCCCGCACTCGCCACGCTGCTCATCGTCCGGCTCGGCTGGCCGGCCTGGCTGGTCTTCGCCGCCCTGCTCCTCGGCGCCGGACTCGCCGCGCCCGCGGTGGCCGCCTGGGCCGAGCGCACCCGCCGGCCGGCCCCCGAGACGGGCGCGGAGGCGGCCGTCGCCTGAGGACCGCCCCGCGCGGCCCCGCGTACCGCCCCGCCGATCAGCGACACCCGGAGAACGCCATGGACTTCAGTCTCTTCTACTTCGCCAACGACAGCACCGAGGGCTCCGAGAACCGCTACGAACTGCTCCTGGAGGGAGCGAAGTTCGCCGACCGCAACGGCTTCAGCGCCGTGTGGACCCCCGAGCGGCACTTCCACCCCTTCGGCGGCCTCTACCCCAACCCGTCGGTGACCGGCGCCGCCATCGCCGCCGTGACCGAGCGCATCGGCATCCGGGCCGGCAGCGTCGTGGCGCCCCTGCACCACCCCCTGCGGATCGCGGAGGAGTGGTCGGTCGTCGACAACCTGTCGAACGGCCGGGTGGGGCTCTCCTTCGCCTCCGGCTGGCACGCCACCGACTTCGCCCTGCGGCCGGAGAACTACGAGAACCGCCGCGCGATCCTGCTCGAACAGGTGGACCAGGTCCGCGCCCTGTGGCGCGGGGAGAAGATCACCGTCACCGACGGCGTCGGCACCGAGCAGCAGCTCGGCGTCTACCCGCCGCCGGTCCAGCCCGAACTCCCGGTCTGGGTGACCAGCGCCGGCGGTGTCGAGACCTTCCGCAACGCCGGCCGGTCCGGCTCCGGGCTGCTCACCCACCTGCTCGGCCAGGACCTCGACGACCTCGCCCACAAGATCGCCGAGTACCGCAAGGCCGTCGCCGAGCTCGGCCGGTCCGACGGCTGGACCGGCCATGTCGCCCTCATGGTGCACGCCTTCCTCGGCGAGGACGAGGACACCGTGCGCGACACCGTACGGGCGCCGCTCGGCGACTACCTGCGCAGCTCGCTCGGCCTGCTCCTCGGCTCGCAGCTCGACGGGCGCCGGATCGACGCCTCCAAGCTGGCGCCGGAGGACATCGACTTCATCGTGGCGCGCTCCTTCGACCGCTACTTCGACGACGGCGGGCTCCTCGGCACCGTCGACAAGGCCGCGACGATGGTCGAGAAGTTCCGTGCGATCGGCGTCGACGAGGTCGCGTGCCTGATCGACTTCGGGCTGCCCACCCCGGCGGTGCTGGCGAGCCTGGAGCACCTCAACCGGCTGCGCGAGGCCACGGCGGCCACCGACTGACATGACCGGACAGCGAAAGGGAGCAGGAACAGTGGGCGGAATCGTCGACTTCGAAGTGGTCTTCCCCTCGTCGCGGGTGGACGTGCACGAACTGCACGCCGCGTCCGGCGTGCCGGTGGCCGACATCCTCGCCATCACCCACACCGAGACCTTCCCCGCGCTCGACGAGGACGAGCCGGCCTGGGAGCTGGCCGCGGCCGCCGGCCGGGCCGTCCTGGAGCGCAACGGGATCTCCCCGGACGACATCGGCCAGGTCGTCTACGCCGGTTCGGGCGAGTGGGACCAGCCGTTCTGGTCGCCGGCCGCCAAGGTCGCCGACGAGCTCGGCATCCACCGGGCCCACTGCTTCGAGGTCGCCAACTTCTGCAACGGCGGCATGACGGCCGTGCGCACCGCCCTGGCCGAACTCGCCCTGGGCACCGCCCCGTACGCCCTCGTCCTGATCGGTGACCGCCTCAGCCGGCTCGTCGACCACGAGGACCCCGACTCCAAGGCCCTGTTCAACTTCGGCGACGCCCCGGCCGCCGTCCTCCTCGGCCGCGAGGACTGCCTCCTCGACGTCGTGGGCTCGTCGATGCGCACCGACCCCACATGGGCCGACTACTACTCCGGCGACCTGGAGGACGACCGGGTCCTGATGCGCCGCCGCGGCCGCCGGCAGGGCCTGGGCGACGCCTACCTGGAGAACTTCCCGGCCCGCGTCGACGACGTCCTCACCGCCCTCGGCCGGCAGGTCTCCGACATCGCGTACCTGCTCATCAACCAGGGCGACAAGGGCATGCACGAGAAGCTCCTGGCCCGGCTCGGCATCCCGGCCGAGAAGAGCGTCTTCAACTACCACCGGTACGGCCACATGGGCGGCTCCGACCCGCTGATCGCGCTCGGCGACCTCCTCGACGACAAGCGCCTCGCACCCGGCGACCTGGTCCTGGTCGCCAGCAGCGGCATGGGCTTCACCTGGGGCGTGACCGCACTGGAGTACCGAGGCCGATGACCGCTCCCGTACGCCCGTACGCGGGCTGGAAGGACCTGCGGGGGCTCCTCGCCCCGGCCTCCGGGCCCTCCGCCGCTCCCTTCACCCTGCTGCTCGTGCACCACGCCGGCGGATCGGCGGCCGCGTTCGCGCCGCTGGTCCGGCACCTGCCCGCCGACTGGCGGGTGCTCGCCGTGGACCTCCCCGGCAGGCTGATGGCGATGGGCGAGGGCGGCTGCCGCAGCACCGCCGAGGCGGTCGGCTGGCTCGCCCCGCTCACCCGGCGCGTGGTCGACGGACCCTACGGCGTCTTCGGCCACAGCATGGGCGCCCTCGTCGCGTACGAACTGGCGCGGGAGCTCTCCCGGCAGGGGACGGCGCCCGTCTGGGTGGGGCTCTCCGGCGCCCCCGCCCCCGGCCACCGCCCCGACCGGGCCCAGCGCCACCTGTGGTCCCAGGAGCGGCTCACCGACTTCATGCGGGAACTCGGGGGCACCCCCGAGGAGGTCCTCGCCCTGCCCGACGTCGTCGGCCCGATGGTGAAGGCGCTCCGCAGCGACCTCGCCGTCGTCGACACCTACGAGGAGCACCCCGGCCCGCCGCTGTCGGCGCCGCTGTCCCTGTTCACCGGGGCGGACGACCCGGTCGCGGGCGCCGAGCGCGCCGCGCCCTGGGCCGGGCACACCACCGCCCCGACCCGTGAACACAGCTGGCCCGGAGGCCACTTCTACCTGTTCGACCACGCCGCCGCGGTCTGCGACCGCATCGCCGGCGACGTCACCGCCGCCCGACTCACCGATCCGGAGCGAATCACCATGTCCCGTCGCCTGTTCACCTCGGAGTCCGTGACCGAGGGACACCCCGACAAGATCGCCGACCAGATCAGCGACACGATCCTGGACGCGCTGCTCGCCCAGGACCCGTCCTCGCGGGTCGCCGTGGAGACCCTGATCACCACCGGCCAGGTGCACATCGCCGGCGAGGTGTCGACCACCGCGTACGCCCCCATCGCCCAGCTCGTACGGGAACGGATCCTGGAGATCGGCTACGACTCCTCGATCAAGGGCTTCGACGGCGCCTCCTGCGGCGTCTCGGTGTCCATCGGCGCGCAGTCGCCGGACATCGCGCAGGGCGTCGACACCGCCTACGAGTCGCGCGTCGAGGGCGCCTCCCGGCGGGAGGAGGGCGACGAGCTCGACCAGCAGGGCGCCGGCGACCAGGGCCTGATGTTCGGCTACGCCTGCGACGAGACCCCCGAGCTGATGCCGCTCCCGATCCACCTCGCCCACCGGCTCGCCCGCCGCCTGACCGAGGTACGCAAGGACGGCACCGTCCCCTACCTGCGCCCCGACGGCAAGACCCAGGTCACCGTCGAGTACGACGGGGACCGCCCGGTGCGCCTGGACACCGTGGTCGTCTCCTCGCAGCATGCCGCGGACGTCGACCTGGACGGCCTGCTCACGCCCGACATCCGCGCCCATGTCGTCGAGCACGTCCTGGGGCAGCTCGCCGAGGACGGCATCAAGCTCGACACCGAGGGCTACCGGCTCCTGGTGAACCCGACCGGCCGCTTCGAGATCGGCGGCCCGATGGGCGACGCCGGACTCACCGGCCGGAAGATCATCATCGACACGTACGGCGGGATGGCCCGGCACGGCGGCGGTGCCTTCTCCGGCAAGGACCCGTCGAAGGTGGACCGCTCGGCGGCGTACGCGATGCGCTGGGTCGCGAAGAACGTCGTCGCGGCCGGTCTCGCCTCCCGCTGCGAGGTGCAGGTGGCGTACGCGATCGGCAAGGCCGAGCCGGTCGGTCTCTTCGTCGAGACCTTCGGCACGGAGAAGGTCCCCGTCGCACGCATCGAGAAGGCCGTCGAGGAGGTCTTCGACCTCCGGCCGGCCGCGATCATCCGGGATCTCGACCTGCTCCGCCCGATCTACTCCCGGACCGCCGCCTACGGCCACTTCGGCCGCGAGCTGCCGGACTTCACCTGGGAGCGCACCGACCGCGTCGACGCGCTCACGAAGGCCGCGGGGCTCTAGTCCCGGTCCGCCGGTCCGCCGGTCCGGGCCCGTCGGTCCCGGTCCGTCCGGTCCGTCAGTCCCGGTCCGTCCGCTCCTCCGTCTCCGGCAGCAGCCCGTTGGTCGCGATCAGATAGCCGAGCTGCGCCCGGCTGACGCTGCCGAGGCGGCGGGAGATCCGGCTGATGTACTCGGCCACGGTCCGGCGGCTGATGCCGAGACCGCGGGCGATCTTCTCCTCGGTGTGCCCGGCGACCAGGAAGCGCACGATGCTCTGCTCGATCTCGGACACGACGATCTCGGGCCGCCGGTTGACGGCCGGGTCGACCGGGGTGCCACGGGCCCAGGCGTACTCGAAGACATTGGCCAGGTACCAGATGATGCTGGGATTCCGGACTTCGAGCGCTTCGTCCGGGTAATCGGAACTCGTCGGAATGAAGGCCACCGTGCGGTCGCAGATGATGACCCGATCGAACATCTCGTCAACGGTCCGGACACTTCCGCCGGCTTCCGCGACGGTCCTGATGTATTCCGCCGTCGGCGGATGATTCCACACCGCGTGCTGATACAGGGTGCGTTGCGAGACGCCCCGGGCGAGGAGTTCCAGATTGCGCCGTACCACCGTATCCAGGATCTCGGGGGGACGCCGGCCGCCGGGCTGGGCGGTCAGCAGCTCCGTCTGGCACAGCCCCACCGCCGCGTCGATCGTCTCGGCGATCTCGTCGGCGCCGCGCAGCACCGTGGAGGACTGGGGGTCCTGCCGGCGGGCCCCGTTGAAGACCTCCTCGGCCGACTCGAAGGACTTGGTCAGAGTCTCCAGCCGGCGTGTGGCGGCGGCGAGCGTCTCCTCCAGGGGGGCCAGCGTCCGACCTGCGGCGATCGCCGGAGTGACAGGGGTGAGGAGGCCCGGTTCCCCAGGCACCGGTACCAGCAGTCCGAGCTCCGCCGCGCAGTGGACGGGCGGGTCGGCCGGCACCGAACCCGCGGCCACGGCGCTCTCGTAACGACGTAGTCCGCTCTCGCACAGACCGGGTCCGCACGGCGTGGTAGCACATCCTGTTTGCAACAATTTGCCCCCCTGCGTGATCATGCGCTGCGCATACATGTTAGGGCAGGCCGTTGTTGCGGCAACCTGCCGCCGGAAACGATGAGCGGGCCTCTCCGATTCGGTTCGACACCGTATTTACAAGGGATGGAAATGCCTCATTCGATTCACAGTGAAGAGTTCCGTTCGGCAGTGGCCAGGCTGTCCGTGCCCGGAATGGGCACCGAGGTCGTCGGCCCGCTTCTCGCGAACCTCGTCCAACTGCTGCGTCCGCACCGCGTATTGGAAGTGGGAATGGGATACACGACCCCCTTCCTCGCCGCCGCGCTCGCGGAGGCGGAGCAGGCGGTCGCCGCCGAATCCCTGGCCCTCGCCGCGAAGACCCGGGAACACCTCGACGCGGGCCGGGACCTCGACGACGCCTGGCTGCTCGCCGAGCCGCCGCTCGTGACCCCCTCGCTGCACCTGGAGCCGTACCGGCCCCGCCTCGCCGCCGTCGACAACCTGTCGATCGCCGACTCCTCGGCCGGCCGGGTGCGCGAGGTGCTCACCGAGCTCGGCCTCGACGACCGGGTCACCGTCGTCAACGCCGACCTGAAGGACTCCCTCGACAAGCTGCCCGAGGACTTCGCCCCGATCGACTTCGCCTGGGTGGACGCCTGGGAGTGCCTGTGGTTCTTCGACCACTTCTGGGACCTGATCGACCCCGACGGCGGCCTCATCGTCATGCACTACCTGATGACCTACCCGGAGGGCGACGCCGTCCGCCGCTACATAGCCAAGTTCCAGCAGCGCCACCCGGGCGAGCTGGAGGTCGTCAGCCTGCTCGAGTCGCAGAAGCTGATGCAGAACAGCGTCACCATCCTGCGCCGCACCTCCGGCGAGCAGAAGCGGCGCTACGCCGGCACCGGCGGCGCCATCGACTACTCGGCCCAGCTCCTGAGTGACGCCCAGGAGCATCTGCGGCTCGTCGCCGAGCGGTGAACACCGCCGTGACGACCGCCACCCTCGCCTCGGTACGGAGCAGGAGCTTCGCCTTCGTCCTGGGCAGCCCCCGCGGCGGCGGGAACACCGAGACCCTGGCCCGCTACGCCGCCGAGGGCCTCCCGCCGGACGTCACCGGCAGCTGGCTGGACCTGAGCACCCTCCCGCTGCCCGCCCAGCCCGCCGGACCGGTCCCGTCCGGCCCCGAGAAGGTGCTGCTCGACGCGACGCTGGACAGCACGGACATCGTCGTCGCGTCACCGCTGCACTGGTACAGCGTCTCCGCCGCCACCAAGCTGTACCTCGACTACTGGGCCCGCTGGAGCGGCCTGCCGGACGTCTCGTTCCGGGACCGGATGCGGGGCAAGAACCTGTGGGCCGTCACGGCCTACGCCCGCGGTGACGACACGGACGCCGAACCCCTCACGGGCATGCTCCGGCGGACCGCCGACTACCTCGGCATGGAGTGGCGGGGCGCACTGCTGGCCCGCGCGCACCGGCCCGGCGACATCGAGGCCGACCCGGCGGCACTGGACCGCGCGGCGGCCTTCTTCGACGTCGGCCACTGACCGGACGGCGGGCCCGCGACCACCGGGCCCGTCGTCCGCGTCGGCACAGACGGCTCAGGCCGCCCGCGCCGCTCGGGCCGCGCCGCTCAGCACTCGATGATGTTGACGGCCAGGCCGCCGCGCGCCGTCTCCTTGTACTTCACGCTCATGTCCGCGCCCGTCTCCTTCATGGTCTTGATGACCTTGTCGAGGGAGACCAGGTGGCTGCCGTCGCCGCGCATCGACATCTTCGCCGCCGTGACGGCCTTGACCGCCGCCATGCCGTTGCGCTCGATGCACGGGATCTGGACCAGACCGCCGACCGGGTCGCAGGTCAGGCCCAGGTTGTGCTCCATGCCGATCTCGGCCGCGTTCTCCACCTGCTCCGGGGTGCCGCCCAGGACCTCGGCGAGCGCGCCCGCCGCCATCGAGCAGGCCGAGCCGACCTCGCCCTGGCAGCCGACCTCGGCGCCGGAGATGGAGGCGTTCTCCTTGAAGAGCATGCCGACCGCGCCGGCGGCCAGCATGAAGCGGACGATGCCCTCGTCGTCGGCGCCGGGCACGAAGTTCATGTAGTAGTGCAGGACGGCGGGGATGATGCCGGCCGCGCCGTTCGTCGGGGCGGTGACCACCCGGCCGCCCGCCGCGTTCTCCTCGTTCACGGCCATCGCGTAGAGGGTGATCCACTCCATGGAGTGGGCCGCGGGGTTGCCCTCGGAGCGCAGCTTGCGGGCCGAGTTCGCGGCGCGCCGGCGGACCTTCAGGCCGCCGGGCAGGATGCCCTCGCGGGACATGCCGCGCGAGACGCAGGACTGCATGACCCGCCAGATCTCCAGCAGGCCCGCACGGATCTCGTCCTCGGTGCGCCAGGCCTTCTCGTTCTCCAGCATCAGCGCGGAGATCGACAGGCCGGTCTCCTTCGCCAGGCGCAGCAGCTCGTCGCCGGTGCGGAAGGGGTACTTCAGGACGGTGTCGTCGGGGACGATCGGGTTCTCGCCCTGGACGGCGTCCTCGTCGACGACGAAGCCGCCGCCGACCGAGTAGTACGTCTTCTCCAGGACGAGGCCGCCCTCCGCGTCGTACGCGAAGATCGTCATCCCGTTGGCGTGGTACGGGAGCGCCTTGCGCCGGTGCAGGATCAGGTCGGCGTCGAAGTCGAAGGGGATCTCGTGCGCGCCGAGCAGGTTGATCCGGCCGCTCGACTTGATCCGCTCGACCTCGTCGTCCGCCGTCTCGACGTTCACCGTGCGCGGCGAGCTGCCCTCAAGACCCAGCAGGACCGCCTTCGGGGTGCCGTGGCCGTGGCCGGTCGCGCCGAGGGAGCCGTACAGCTCCGCCCGCACCTTCGCGGTGTGGGCGAGCAGGCCCTCGTTCTTCAGGCGGCGGGCGAACATCCGGGCCGCTCGCATCGGTCCCACCGTGTGGGAGCTCGACGGGCCGATGCCGATCGAGAACAGGTCGAAGACCGAGATGGCCACGGAAGGACTCCTTGTGGGGGCTAGACGCCGTTGTCTGCCGGGGTGGAGCAGAAAAGCGTGCAGAAACGCGTGCGGAGGCGCGCGAAGACATGGGGTGGGGCACCGCGCTCACTGTCCAGTGTGCGCGATGCCCCGAAGGTTCATACGAACAAAAGCGTACGAAATTACTTCAGGCCGGGGTACAGCGGGTGCTTGTCGGCGAGCGCGGTCACCCGGGCCTTCAGCGATGCGGCCTTGTCGGCGTCGAAGCCGGGCTTCAGGGTCTCCGCGATGATGTCGCCGACCTCGGTGAAGTCCTCGGCCTGGAAGCCGCGGGTCGCGAGCGCCGGCGTACCGATGCGCAGACCCGAGGTGACCATCGGCGGGCGCGGGTCGTTCGGAACGGCGTTCCGGTTGACCGTGATGCCGACCTCGTGGAGACGGTCCTCGGCCTGCTGGCCGTCCAGCTCGCTGTCGCGCAGGTCGACGAGGAGCAGGTGCACGTCCGTGCCGCCGGACAGGACGGAGACACCGTGCGCGGTGACGTCGTCCTGGACCAGACGCTCGGCGATGATGCGGGCGCCGTCCAGGGTGCGCTGCTGGCGCTCCTTGAACTCCTCCGAGGCCGCGACCTTGAAGGAGACGGCCTTGGCCGCGATCACGTGCTCCAGGGGGCCGCCCTGGAAGCCGGGGAAGACCGAGGAGTTCAGCTTCTTCGCGAACTCCTTCTTCGCCAGGATGATGCCGCCGCGGGGGCCGCCGAGCGTCTTGTGCGTGGTGGAGGTCACCACGTCCGCGTACTCGACCGGGTTCGGGTGCAGACCGGCCGCGACCAGACCCGCGAAGTGGGCCATGTCGACCCACAGGTAGGCCTCGACCTCGTCGGCGATCCGGCGGAACTCGGCGAAGTCCAGCTGACGCGGGTAGGCGGACCAGCCCGCGATGATCACCTTCGGGCGGTGCTCCTTGGCGAGGCGCTCGACCTCGGCCATGTCGACCAGGCCGGCCTCGTCCACGTGGTACGCGACCACGTTGAACTGCTTGCCCGAGAAGTTCAGGCGCATGCCGTGGGTGAGGTGGCCGCCGTGCGCCAGGTCCAGACCCAGGATCGTGTCGCCGGGCTGGGCGATCGCGAAGAGGGCGGCCTGGTTCGCGGAGGCGCCGGAGTGCGGCTGGACGTTGGCGTACTCGGCGCCGAACAGGTCCTTGATCCGGTCGATCGCGATCTGCTCGGCGACGTCGACGTGCTCGCAGCCACCGTAGTAGCGGCGGCCCGGGTAGCCCTCGGCGTACTTGTTGGTGAGGACGGAGCCCTGCGCCTCCATGACGGCGACGGGAGCGAAGTTCTCCGAGGCGATCATCTCGAGGGTGGACTGCTGGCGGCGGAGCTCGGCGTCGACGGCGGCGGCGACGTCCGGGTCCAGCTCGTGGAGGGGAGTGTTCAGAAGCGACATGAATCGATCCCTAAGGGGTCTCGGGTCCGGTCTCAGTTCCCGGCGGAGAACGCGGTGTACTCGTCGGCGGTGAGCAGCTCGTCCGGCTCACCCGCGACGCGCACCTTGAACAGCCAGCCACCCTCGAACGGAGCCGTGTTCACCAGCGACGGGTCGTCCACCACGTCCTGGTTGGCGTCGACGACCTCACCCGTCACGGGGGAGTACAGGTCGCTGACGGACTTCGTCGACTCCAGCTCGCCGCAGGTCTCGCCCGCGGTGACCGTGGAGCCGACCTCGGGGAGCTGGGCGTAGACGACGTCACCGAGCGCGTTGGCGGCGAACTCCGTGATGCCGACGGTCGCGACGCCGCCCTCGGCGTCCGACAGCCACTCGTGCTCCTTGGTGTAGCGCAGCTGCTGGGGGTTGCTCATGGCCTGATTCTCCTGGATCGGGGGAGTACTGATGAACGTGGGTCTCGCGGGATGAGACCCGGGATGAGACGACTGCGTCACTTCTGGCGCTTGTAGAACGGCAGCGCCACGACCTCGTACGGCTCGTGGGTGCCGCGGATGTCCACACCTACACCCTCGGTACCGGGCGTGGCGTGCGCCGCGTCCACGTACGCGATCGCGATCGGCTTTCCGAGGGTCGGGGACGGGGCGCCGGAGGTCACCTCGCCGATGACCTCGCCGTCCTTGACGACGGAGAAGCCGGCGCGCGGGACCCGGCGGCCCTCGGCGATCAGGCCGACGAGCTTGCGCGGCGGGGCGGTCTCGGCGCGCTCGGCGGCCTTCTCGAGCGCCTCACGGCCGACGAAGCGGCCCTCGTTGGTCGTCTTCTCGAACTTGACGACCCGGCCGAGACCGGCGTCGAAGGGGGTGAGCGCGGTGGTCAGCTCGTGGCCGTACAGCGGCATGCCCGCCTCCAGGCGGAGCGTGTCACGGCAGGACAGGCCGCAGGGGATCAGACCGACCGGGGCGCCCGCCTCGGTCAGCGCCTTCCACACGCCCTCGGCGTGCTCGGGCTTCAGGAACAGCTCGAAGCCGTCCTCGCCGGTGTAGCCGGTACGGGCGATCAGCGCCGGCACACCCGCGACCGTGCCGGGCAGGCCGGCGTAGTACTTCAGGCCGTCCAGGTCGGCGTCGGTGAGCGACTTCAGGATGCCGGGGGACTCCGGGCCCTGGACCGCGATCAGGGCGTACGCGTCACGGTCGTCGCGGACCTCGGCGTCGAAGCCGCCGGAGCGGGCCACGAGCGCGTCCAGGACGATCTGCGCGTTGGAGGCGTTGGCGACGACCATGTACTCGGTCTCGCCGAGGCGGTAGACGATCAGGTCGTCGAGGATCCCGCCGTCCTCCTGGCAGATCATCGTGTAGCGGGCGCGGCCCACGCCCACCGTGGAGATGTTGCCGACGAGGGCGTGGTCGAGGAGCTCGACCGCCTGCGGGCCGGTGACGGTGATCTCGCCCATGTGGGAGAGGTCGAAGAGGCCGGCCTTGGTGCGGACGGCGATGTGCTCGTCCCGCTCGCTGGCGTAGCGCAGCGGCATGTCCCAGCCCGCGAAGTCGGTCATGGTCGCGCCCAGCGAACGATGCAGCGCATCGAGGGCGGTCAGACGGGGGGCAGTACTCATGGGGTGGCTCCCGGATCCCAAGGGCGGTTCGGTGACGAAACACATGACGGGCGAGGACGTCCTCCCCATCTGTCATGGAACCTGAGAGGTTCACCGAGGGCATCCTCGGTTTGCACCTTGGGTGGGGACACAGCAGGGTGTCCCGCTTTTCAGATCTGCCTCATCCACGCGGTACGGGGCCTGAGAGATTCAAGGGAGGGTCTTGCTCCTTCGGCGTCCGGACACGACTGGCGGTCCGGAACTCTCCCGCGCGGATTCGAGCGGCCGGTATGCGATTGTGTGGCGACTGTGCGCGCCTGGCGCGCACATCATTGCACGCGAGGTCGGCGGGGCACATCGCTTGTGTCCCATTACCGCTTCTTTACACTTTGTGGGCAAGGGTCTTCCCAGGCCCGGGCAGGGGGAGAAGCGATGAGGTTCCAGCACACCGGCGCATACGCGCCGAGTACCGGCATACCGTCCCAGCGAGCCCGCGCCAGGACCCGGGGCCGCGGCCGGCTCCTGCGCGACCTCCGCGAGCGCGGCGGCCGGGGGCCCCGCGCCCTCACCTTCGCGGCCGGCGACCTGGTCGTCGTCTCCGGCCTGCCCGGCAGCGGCAAGTCCACCCTCATGCAGCGCGCCGCCGACGGCACCGGCATCGACTCGCAGGACACCCGTGAGCACTGGGAGGCCCGGATGCCCCGCCTCCTGCCGTACGCCGTCTACCGCCCGCTGGTCCGGCTCGCGCACTACGCGGGGCTGCGCCGCGCCCTGCGCTCCGGCGCCGGAGTGATCGTGCACGACTGCGGCACCCAGTCCTGGGTGCGGGGCTGGCTCGCCCGCGAGGCCCGCCGTCGCGGCCGGGGCCTGCACCTGGTCCTCCTCGACGTCGCCCCGGACACCGCCCGCGAGGGCCAGCGGGCCCGCGGCCGCGGCGTCTCCTCCTACGCCTTCGCGCGGCACCGGCGGGCCGTCTCCCGGCTCGTCGCGGCCGCCGAGGCCGGCCGCCTGCCGCACGGCTGCGCCTCCGTGACCCTGCTCGACCGGGACGCGGCGGACACCCTGCGGAAGATCGGCTTCCGCGAGGCCGCCTGAGGCGGGCACCTCCCCCCGGGGGCGCCCCGCCCGGCGCTCGTACCCTTTCTTTTGGCCACGGCGGTGCCGGGGCGGCGTTAGGGTGCTGCCGGGCGGCCGGTGCGGCAGGCCGTGCGAGAAGGGGAAACGGGACCGTGGACGTGACGTGGCCGGGCAATGAGCTCGAAGAGGTCCTTGCCGCCTCACTCGGCAACCCCTCGGCGGGCGCCCGCCTGGTCGAGGTGCTCGGCCGCAGCCCGGTCTGGGTGCCCCTGCCCAACGGCGGCGGACCCGACAGCGCCGACCTCGACCTCGCCACCATGGAGATCGACGGCGCTGCGTACGTCCCCGTCTTCAGCTCCGAGGAGCAGTTCCTCGCCTGTGTCGGCAGCCACATGTCGTTCACCGTCGCCCCGGCCCGCGACTTCGCCCGCGGCCTGCCCCCGCAGCTCGGCATCGCCGTGAACCCCGGCGGCATCGTCGGCGTCCCGCTGCCCCCGCCGGCCGTCGCCGAGCTCTGCCGCGTCGGCCGCACCCCGCTCGACGGCCCCGCCACCGGCGGCCGCGTCCGCCTCTTCGAGCCCGACTGGCAGGACGACCCCGTCGACTTCCTCGCCGCCGCCTCCGCCGAGTTCGAGGCCACCGGCGTCGTCACCACCGCCCGTCGCGCCCTCGCCAGCGTCGAGGGCACCGAACCCGCCCTCTTCGTCGGCGTCCAGCTCGCCGCCTGGGACGGGGTCGACCGCAACGCGCCCCTGGACGCCCTCGGCCGCGCCCTCGGCCGCGTCGAGTGCGCCTGGCCGGTCAACCTCATCCTGCTCGACATGGCACAGGACCCGGTCGGCGACTGGATGCTGGAGCGGGTGCGCCCCTTCTACCAGCGCGCCGCCGTGTGACGGACGGCCTGTTTAAGCTGAACTTCTCGACAGCAGGACAGACCTCGGCAGGACAGCTGTCGGCAGTACAGACGTCGGAACAGACGTGGTGACGGAAGAGGGGCGGGACACAGGGTGAGCGCGTCAGGCACCGCTGCGACCGGACAGGTCGAGCACATGCTGCGCCAGGTGGCACCCGGACGCTACGACGCGTACGAGCAGCTGCTGCACGCCCTCGCCGACGGCGAGCTCTGGATGCTGCTCTGGCACGGATCACCCGGCTCGTCCGACGCGCAGTACGGGAACATGGAGGTCGACGGCTTCGGCTACGCGCCCTGCGTCACCTCCGCCCAGGAACTCGCCGCCTCCGGCTGGCACCGCGCCCACGAGCTCGTCACCGGCCGGGAGATCGCCCGCGCCCTCTACCCCGACCGCTGGGGCGTCTGGCTCAATCCGCACGCCCCCGGCGGTGGCGTCGGCATCCCCTGGGCCGACCTGCGCCGGATCGCCACCGGCCTCGACCGGATGCCCGCCGGGCCGCTGCGGGTCACCGAGCCCACCCTGGAGCTCCCGCAGTTCTACGCCCTGCTCACGCAGAACGCGCACCGCACCCCGGCCGTCCGGGCGCTGCGCCGCGGCTGGGTGCAGCCCGCGCTCGGCTCCCCGTACCTCGCCATCGGTCTCGATCTGTACGACACCTCGCCCGCGGCCGTCGACACGGTCCGGGCGATGATGCGCCAGTCCATCGGAGCCGTACCCGAGGGGCTGCCCGTCTCGACCGTCGCCCTCTCCGACGCGTACGACCCGGTGGCCCTCTGGCTGCGGGCGAACGGACGCCCCTTCTACGACCGCGAGGCACACGCCGGCGGCGCGGCGGCCGTCCCCGGGTACGGCTACCCGCCGCAGCACCGCTGACCGGGGGGACCGCCCCGGCCCCCGAACCGGCGATCGAATCCCACCGCCGTCTGATCGATCAAACGGCCGAGAGACGTGCGGCGAACTCGCCCAGATGTCAACGGTGTTAAAACCGTCGGCGCACTTGTCCGGGATCTGACCGGTTTGGCGAGTGTCCGGGTCTCGACTAGGTATCACCGTTATCCGGACTGTTTTCCAGCTGGATGCCCGTCTGTAGTGTTCGGCCGGTCAAAACCTCTCAGTCGGTGAACCCGGGGTGGGCCCATGCGCATAACCAAGTCCCGTACGGTCCGGGCGATCACGGTGGCGGCAGCCGTCACCCTGGTCGTCACGGGTTGCTCCAGCGAGCGCGGCAAGGACGGTGACAAGGCCGGCGCGAAGGACACGTTCGTGTTCGCGGGTGCCGGTGACCCGGGTTCCCTGGACCCCGCTCTCGCCAGCGACGGCGAGACCTTCCGGGTGACCCGCCAGGCCTTCGAGGCGCTCCTCGAGCACGAGTCCGGCGGCAGCAAGCTCGTCGGCGGCCTCGCCGAGACCTGGTCGAGCAACCCGGCCGGCACGGTGTGGACCTTCAACCTGCGCCAGGGCGTCAAGTTCCACGACGGCGAGGCGTTCAACGCCGCCGCCGTCTGTGCGAACTACGACCACTGGTTCAACTGGAAGGGCACCTACCAGTCCAGCGCCGTCTCGTACTACTGGCAGTCCATCATGGGCGGCTTCGCGAAGAACGAGGACAAGGAAGCGCCGAAGGCGAACTACAAGTCCTGCACCGCGAAGGACGACAAGACCGCCGTCATCGAGGTCAACGAGCCCTCCGCGCAGCTGCCGGGCGGCTTCTCGCTCCAGGCGCTGGCGATCCACTCGCCGAAGGCGCTCAAGGAGTACGAGAAGCAGGACGCGTCCGCCAAGGGCGACGCCATCACGTACCCCAAGTACAGCCAGGAGGCCGGCACGGTCGCCGGCACCGGCCCGTACAAGATCACGAAGTGGAACAAGGGCAACAAGGAAGTCTCCCTCGAGCGCTTCGACGGATACTGGGGCGAGAAGGCCAAGGTCAAGAACCTGGTCTTCCGCACGATCGACACCGTGGAAGGCCGTCGCCAGGCCCTGCAGGCCGGTGACATCGACGGCTACGACCTGGTGGCGCCCGCGGACGTGAAGACGCTGGAGAAGGAGGGCTACGCCGTCCCGACCCGTGACGTCTTCAACCTCTTCTACGTCGGCATGAGCCAGGAGAAGAACCCGGCGCTGAAGAAGCCCGCGGTCCGGCAGGCCATCGCGCACGCCATCGACCGCGAGAACATCGTGAAGACCCAGCTGCCCGAGGGCGGCAAGGTGGCCACGCAGTTCATGCCCGACACCGTCGCCGGCTACTCGGACAAGGTGAAGACGTACGCGTTCGACACCGCCAAGTCCAAGGAGCTCCTCAAGAGCGCCGGCGAGTCCGCCCTCAAGGTCGAGTTCTGCTACCCGACCGAGGTGACCCGCCCGTACATGCCTGCCCCGCAGGACATGTTCGAGCTGATGAAGGCCGACCTGGAGAAGGCCGGCATCACGGTCACCCCGAAGGCCATGAAGTGGGCCCCGGACTACCTGGACGCCACCGAGGCCGGCTCGTGCGACCTGCACATGCTCGGCTGGACCGGTGACTTCAACGACGGCTTCAACTTCATCGGCACCTGGTTCGCCGGGTACGACAAGCAGTGGGGCTTCAAGGAGGCCAAGGTCTTCGACGCGGTGAACGGCGCCTCGAAGATCGCCGACCCGGCCAAGCGGGTCGACGCCTACAAGAAGGCCAACGAGATGATCATGGACTACCTGCCGGGTCTCCCGATCTCCTCCTCGCCGCCGGCCATCGCGTTCGGCAAGAACGTCAACCCGCCGAAGGTCTCCCCGCTGACGCAGGAGAACTTCGCCGAGGTCTCCTTCAAGTAATCGCACATCGAGCGGGGTCCGCCCGGCCACACCTCCGTGGCCGGGCGGACCCGCTTCTCACGCATACGTAAGAAAGGGGCACGCGGGGTGCTGCGACTCGTCGTACGAAGACTGCTACAGCTCATACCCACCCTGCTCGGCCTGTCGGTTCTGCTCTTCCTGTGGCTGAACCGACTGCCCGGCGGACCCGCCTCAGCGATCCTGGGCGAGCGGGCGACCGAAGCCGATGTGGCGCGCATCAACCGGATCCTGGGACTCGACCAGCCGGTCTGGGTGCAGTACGGACGCTTCCTCAAGCGCATCTTCGAGCTGGACCTCGGCACCTCGGTCCAGACCGGTCAGCCGGTGTGGGACGAGTTCGCCCTGCGCTTCCCGGCCACCGTGGAACTCAGCGTCGCCGCGATGATCATCGCCGTCGTCGTCGGCATCCCGCTCGGCTATCTCGCGGCCAAGCGCCGCGGCGGCTGGCTGGACGTGGCATCCGTCTCCGGCTCACTCGTCGGCATCTGCATCCCGGTCTTCTTCCTCGCCCTGATCCTCAAGGGCGTCTTCGCCGTCAACCTCGGTCTCCTCCCGAGCTACGGGCGGCTCTCGACCGGCCTCGACGCGACCAGCGTCACCGGGCTCGCCGTCCTCGACGGCCTGCTCACCGGTGAGTTCGACGCGTCATGGGACGCGTTCCGGCATCTGATCCTCCCGGCCGTCACCCTCGCCTCGATCCCGCTCGCCGTCATCGTCCGGATGACCCGCGCCAGCGTGCTCGAAGTGCTGGGCGAGGACTACATCCGCACCGCCGACTCCAAGGGCCTGCAGAAGAACACCATCCGGGTCCGCCACGTGCTGCGCAACGCGCTGCTTCCGGTGGTCACCGCGATCGGCCTGCTGACCGGCAGCCTGCTGTCCGGTGCCGTCCTCACCGAGTCCGTCTTCTCCTTCAACGGCATCGGCGACTTCATCCGCACCTCCATCGACGCCCGCGACTATCCGGTGCTCGTCGGCTTCATCATGTTCATCGCCGTGGTGTACGTCCTCATCAACCTGCTGGTCGACCTGGCGTACAGCCTCATTGACCCGAGAGTGCGGGTGCACTGACGTGAGCACCAAAACAGACAAGATCGACCGCCTCGCCGAGCTCACCCAGCAGAACGAGGCCACGGTCGGCGCGAGCCTCTGGCGTGAGGCGTTCCGGCGGCTCAAGGCGAGCAAGATGGCCGTCATCGGCGCCGTCGTCATCGCCCTGTTCGTCGTGGTGTCGGTCGTCGGCCCCTGGGTGGCCCCCTACTCGCCCACCGCACAGGACTGGCGCGGCGAAGTCTTCATCAACCAGGGCAAGTTCGTCGGAATGCGCGGCGAGAACTGGTTCGGCCTCGACCACCTCGGCCGCGACCTGTTCTCCCGGATGCTCGTCGGCGCCCGCCAGACCCTGCTCGTCGGCGTCGTGTCGATGCTCATCGGCCTGCTCCTCGGCGCACTGATCGGCATGGGCTCCGGCGCCGCGGCCACCCTCGGCGGCAAGCAGGGGCAGCGGATCGACACCGTCGTCATGCGCTTCACCGACATCATGCTGTCGCTGCCGTCGCTGCTCCTCGCGGTCTCGATCGCGGCCGTGATGGGCCAGTCCCTGACCACCGTGATGATCGCCGTCGGTGTCGTCCAGATCCCGATCTTCGCCCGCCTGCTGCGCGGCTCGATGCTCGCTCAGGGCGGCACGGACTACGTGCTCGCGGCCAAGGCCCTCGGCGTGCGCAAGAAGCGGATCGTCGTCACCCAGATCCTGCCGAACTCCCTCAGCCCGGTCATCGTCCAGGCCACGCTCAGCCTCGCCACCGCGATCATCGAAGCCGCCGCCCTGTCCTACCTGGGCCTCGGCAACCCGGACCCGGCGATCCCGGAGTGGGGCGTCATGCTCTCCCAGGCGCAGCGGTTCTTCGACAACGAGCCGATGATGGCCGTCTACCCGGCGGTCGGGATCGTCATCACCGCACTTGGGTTCACCCTGCTCGGCGAGTCCATGCGCGAAGCTCTCGACCCGAAGCTGCGAGGCTGAAGTCCCATGGCACTGCTTTCAGTTGACGAACTCACCGTCACCTTCGGCGGGCGCGGCCGCAAGTCCTCCACGGCGGTCGACGGGGTCTCCTTCGACGTCGACCAGGGCCAGGTCGTCGGCCTGGTCGGCGAGTCGGGCTGCGGCAAGTCCGTGACCTCGCTCGCCCTCATGGGCCTGCTTCCCAACAAGGGCGTCACCATCGGCGGGCGCGTCGACTTCGACGGAGTCGACCTGTTGACCCTCGGCGAGAAGAAGATGCGGGACATGCGCGGCAGCCAGCTCGCGATGATCTTCCAGGACCCGCTGTCCTCGCTGAACCCGGTCGTCCCGATCGGCATCCAGGTCACGGAGATCCTCAAGCGCCACCGGGGTCTGAAGGGCGAGGCCGCCCGCAAGGAGGCCGCCCAACTCCTCGACCGGGTCGGCATCCCCGACCCCGACCGGCGCCTCAAGGAGTACCCGCACCAGCTGTCCGGCGGCATGCGCCAGCGCGCGCTCATCGCGATGGCCGTGGCGTGCGCGCCCCGGCTGCTCATCGCCGACGAGCCCACCACCGCGCTCGACGTGACCATCCAGGCGCAGATCCTGGAACTGCTCAAGGAGCTCGTCGACCAGGAGGGCACCGCCCTGCTGATGATCACCCACGACCTGGGTGTCGTCGCCGGAATCTGCGACCAGGTCAACGTGCTGTACGCGGGCCGGGCCGTGGAGTCCGCGGGCCGGCGCGAGCTGTTCGCGCACCCGACCCATCCGTACGCGCACGGTCTGCTCGGCTCCGTCCCGCGCCTCGACGCCCCGCGCGGCGAGCCGCTCCGCCCCATCCGGGGATCCATCAACGACAAGATCGCCTGGGCCGACGGCTGCGCCTTCGCGCCCCGCTGCGACTTCTACACGATGGAGTGCCTGACCGGCACGCCCGAACTGGCCGAACCGCGCGCCGAGGGCCACCAGGTGCGCTGTGTCAACCCGGTCCTTCCCGTCTCGGACAAGTCGGAGGTCCCGGCATGAGCCTGCTCGAACTCGACGGTGTGAAGGTCCACTTCCCCGTCAAGAAGGGCCTCCTCTTCAACCGCACGGTCGGCCACGTGTACGCCGTCGACGGCATCTCGCTCAGCGTCGAGGCCGGCCAGACGTACGGTCTCGTGGGCGAGTCGGGCTGCGGCAAGACGACGCTCGGCCGGGCCGTGCTGCGGCTGACCGACATCACCGACGGTGAGGTCGTCTTCGACGGTACGGACCTGGCGAAGCTGCCCGAGGAGGAGATGCGCCGGTTCCGCCGCCGTCTCCAGATGGTCTTCCAGGACCCGCTGGGCAGCCTCAACCCGCGCCAGAACATCGAGTCGATCCTCAGCGAGGGCATGGCCGCGCACGGCATCGGCGCGAACCAGGAGGAGCGCCGGGAGAAGATCAAGGCGATCCTCGCCCGGGTCGGACTCCCGGCCAACGCGCTGTCCCGCTACCCGCACGAGTTCTCCGGCGGTCAGCGCCAGCGCATCGGCATCGCGCGGGCGCTGGTCCTCGAACCGGACGTCATCATCTGCGACGAGCCCGTCTCGGCGCTGGACGTGTCGATCCAGGCGCAGGTGATCAACCTCCTGGAGGAGCTCCAGCAGCAGCTGGGCCTGACGTACCTCGTCATCGCCCACGACCTCGCCGTCGTCCGTCACATCTCGGACGTCATCGGGGTCATGTACCTGGGCTCGCTGGTCGAGGAGGCGCCGAGCGACGCGCTGTACGAGGGGCCGAGGCACCCGTACACCAAGGCGCTGATGTCGGCGGTACCGGTACCGGACCCGGAGGTCGAGGACCGCCGCGAGCGCATCCTGCTCCAGGGCGACCTCCCCTCCCCGGCCAACCCGCCGACGGGCTGCCGCTTCCACACGCGCTGCCCGTGGAAGCAGGACACCCTGTGCGCGACGGACCGGCCGCAGCTCACGGACGTGGGTGACGGTCACAAGGTGGCCTGCCACTTCGCCGCCGGGATCGAGGCGGGGACGGTACGACGCACCGCGGCGACGGGGATCGAGGCGGTGGTACCGGCGCAGGCGAAGGCGGTCGAGCCCGCAGGGTCCGATGCCGATGTCGACTCCGACTCCGATGTCGATGTCGATGCCGTCGCCGTGGCCGCCGTCGAGCCCGGGGCCGGGGCGGTCGCCGAGGCCGAGGGGGACGTCTCGAAGGCGTGACCCGGTGGTGGCGCGACGCGCGTGAGGTGTGACCCGCGTCGGCCCCGAACCGCGTGAGGCCCCGCTGTCCTACGGCAGCGGGGCCTCACGCGTGCCGACGTGGTCCTCGGGAACCTGCACAATTGCTCGGTGCTCCACGACCTGTTCACCCCCTCCGTCCAACACGCCCTCGACCTCGTCGGCATCTTCGTCTTCGCCATCTCCGGCGCACTCCTCGCCGTCCGCAAGAACTTCGACGTCTTCGGCATCGCCGTTCTCGCCGAGGTCACCGCCCTCGGTGGTGGTCTCATCCGCGACCTGATCATCGGCGCCGTACCGCCCGCCGCCTTCGCCGATCTCGGCTACTTCCTCATGCCCCTGATCGCCGCGGGCCTCGTCTTCTTCCTCCACCCGGAGGTCGAGCGCACCCAGAATGCCGTCAACGTCTTCGACGCCGCCGGCCTGGGCCTCTTCTGCGTGACCGGTACGACGAAGGCGTACGACTACGGCCTCGGCCTCACCTCCTCCGCCGCGCTGGGTCTGGCTACGGCCGTCGGCGGCGGCGTCCTGCGTGACGTGCTCGCCAACGAGGTTCCGTCGCTGCTGCGCTGGGACCGGGACCTGTACGCGGTGCCCGCGATCGTCGGCTCCGTGATGGTCGTGCTCTGCATCCGCTTCGACATGCTCAACGCGTGGACCAGCGGCGCCGCCGTCCTCACCGCCTTCGTGCTCCGTCTTCTCGCGATGCGCTACCACTGGCGTGCGCCCCGTGCCTGGAACCGGCGGTCCTCCGCACGCGAGGAGACGGAAAAAGCTACCGCTCAGTAGCTTCCTGCGGTACCGTCGAAACCATGAGCACGAGCATCGAGACCCCCGTCGCGACCCGCGAGAGCGAGTTCGACCGCGACACCGCCGTCACGCTCCGGGAGCCCGGCGTCTACGACGCCGACCTCTCCGCCGGCTGGACGATCATCCACGCGGTCAACGGCGGCTACCTCCTCGCTCTGCTCGGCCGCGCCCTCGGCGACCACCTCCCGCACCCCGACCCGTTCACGATCTCGGCGCACTACCTCACGCCGTCCGTGCCGGGCCCCGCGGTGATCAGGACGGAGACCGTCCGCACCGGCCGGACGCTCTCCACCGGCCAGGCCTCCCTCCTCCAGTACGCCGAGGACGGCACCGAGGTCGAGCGCATCCGGGTCCTCGCCTCGTACGGAGACCTCGACGCGCTCCCCGACGACGTCCGCACCACCGCGACGCCCCCGGCGATGGCCGCCATCGAGAACTGCTTCAGCGCCTCGGACGGCCCGGCCCCGCCGATCCCCGGCTCCTCGGCGATCACCGAGCGGCTCGACCTCCGGCTCGACCCGGCCTGCGTCGGCTGGGCCATCGGCGCGCCGTCGGGGAAGGGCGAGATGCGGGCGTGGTTCGGCCTCGCGGACGGCCGTGAGCCGGACGCGCTGTCCCTGCTCCTGACGGTCGACGCGCTGCCGCCGACCTCCTTCGAGCTGGGCCTCAAGGGCTGGACCCCGACCGTCGAACTCACCACCCACATCCGCTGCCGCCCGGCCCCCGGCCCGCTGCGGGTCTCCATCACGACCCGCAACCTCGCCGGCGGCTTCCTGGAGGAGGACGCGGAGGTCTGGGACAGCGCCGACCGCCTGGTGGCCCAGTCCCGCCAACTGGCCCGCGCGCCGCGCGGCTGACGCGGGACTCACGGGGGTACGGCTCACCGGGGGTCTGTGGGACTCACCGGGCCGGGGGCTCACCGGGCCCGCGGGACTCACCGGGCCGGGGGCTCACCGGGGTCTGCGGGACTCACCGGTCCGGGACACGGCTGAAACCGGACGGGAGCCCGGCCCCGAGCGCCCCGGGACCCGGTGTGGCCGACGCGTGGCAGGGTGCCCGGGCCGTCCCGACCTGACGCGGTCGGCGGCGTAAACCGGCCACCCGCCGGGAGCGCGGCCGCGGGCTCGTAGAATCGACCCACCATGGCTTACCTCGACCACGCCGCGACCACGCCCATGCTGCCCGAGGCGATCGAGGCGATGACCGCCCACCTCGCCGTCACGGGCAACGCCTCCTCCCTGCACGCCGCCGGACGGCGGGCCCGGCGGACCGTCGAGGAAGGGCGCGAGACGCTCGCCGCCGCGCTCGGCGCGCGGCCGAGCGAGGTCGTCTTCACCTCCGGCGGCACCGAGGCCGACAACCTCGCCGTGAAGGGCCTCTACTGGGCCCGCCGCGACTCCGACCCCCGCCGCACCCGCGTCCTGGCCAGCCCGGTGGAGCACCACGCCGTGCTCGACGCCGTCGACTGGCTCGCCACCCACGAGGGCGCCGACGTCGAGTACCTCCCGGTCGACCGGTACGGCCGGGTGCACCCCGAGGCCCTGCGCGAGGCGATCGCCCGGGACCCCGAGTCCGTCGCCCTCGCCACCGTCATGTGGGCCAACAACGAGATCGGCACCGTCATGCCGATCCGTGAACTCGCCGACGTGGCGGCCGAGTCCGGCGTACCGCTGCATGCCGACGCCGTCCAGGCCGTCGGACAGGTCGAGGTCGACTTCGCCGCCTCCGGGCTCGCCGCGATGACCGTCTCCAGCCACAAGATCGGCGGTCCCTACGGCATCGGCGCCCTGCTCCTGGGCCGCGAGCACACCCCCGTACCCGTGCTGCACGGCGGCGGCCAGGAGCGGCACGTCCGCTCCGGCACCCTCGACGTGCCGGCCGTCGCCGCCTTCGCGGTCGCGGCCCGGCTCGCCACCGAACGGCGCGAGGAGTTCGCCCGCGAGATCGGCGCGCTGCGCGACGAGCTCGTGGCCGTCGTCCGCGCGCTCGTCCCCGACGTGATCCTCGGCGGCGACCCCGTCGAGCGGCTCCCGGCCAACGCCCACTTCACCTTCCCGGGCTGCGAGGGCGACTCCCTGCTCCTGCTCCTCGACGCGGCCGGGATCGCCTGCTCCACCGGCTCCGCCTGCACCGCCGGCATCGCCCAGCCGAGCCACGTCCTGCTCGCCACCGGCACCGATCCGGACCTGGCCCGGGGCACCCTGCGCTTCTCGCTCGGCCACACCTCCACCAAGGAGGACGTCGCGGCGGTCGCGGACGCGATCGGCCCGGCCGTGGAACGGGCCCGGACCGCGGGTCTCAGCTGAGCCCGGGCCTCTCAGCCCTCAGCCCCCGGCCCTGAGCTCTTGAGTCGCGTCGAAGGCACTCACGCGAGTGCCTTCGACGCCTCCCGCACCAGCTTCAGATAGCGATTCCAGTCCCAGTGCGGACCGGGGTCGGTGTGGTCGGTGCCCTCGACCTCGACGTGCCCGATGATGTGCTTCCGGTCCACGGGTATCGCGTACCGGACGCATATGTCGGCCGTCAGCCGCGCCGACCCCGCGTACATCGCCTCCGTGAAGTCCTGCGGCCGGTCGACGAAGCCCTCGTGCTCGATGCCGATGCTCCGCTCGTTCATGTCGCGGTTCCCGGCGTGGAAGGCGACGTCGAGCTCCCTGATCATCTGCGCCACGTGCCCGTCCTTGCGGACCACGTAGTGCGCGGCGGCCCCGTGCCCCGGGTCCTTGAAGACCTTCAGCGCGGTCGCGTAGCTGCCCTGGACGACATGGATCACGACCCGGTCGATCCGGTAGTCGTCCGGCCGGTCGGCCCGCCGCCAGTTCGCCCGGGCGGCCGAGGTCCACTCCGCGGCCCGGTGGTCGAGCTCACCCTCGACCCGCTTCCTCTCCATCCCCGGCAGCCGCCACCAGGCGCGCGCCAGCTCGTCCCTGGCCAGCGCGGCCGTCCCCAGGACGGCGACCCCGCCGCCGAGCAGCACCGCACGCCGCCCCACCCGCTTGCCCGAACCGCTCGCCCTGCCCGAACCGCTCGCCCCGCCCGAACCACTCGCCTTGCTCCCCATGCCACCGAGAACGCTTACTACCGCGACTGTGGTTCCCGGCGCCCCGTACCCTGGTAGGGCTATGACTCAGACTCCGCCCCCGCGCCCCCTTCGCGTCCTCGCCGCCATGTCGGGCGGAGTGGACTCCGCCGTCGCCGCCGCCCGTGCCGCCGAGGCCGGCCACGACGTCACCGGCGTGCACCTCGCCCTCTCCGCGAATCCGCAGTCCTTCCGTACGGGAGCGCGTGGCTGCTGCACGATCGAGGACTCCCGTGACGCGCGCCGGGCGGCCGACGTCATCGGCATCCCGTTCTACGTGTGGGACCTCGCCGAGCGCTTCCGCGAGGACGTCGTCGACGACTTCGTCGCGGAGTACGAGGCCGGCCGCACGCCCAATCCGTGCCTGCGCTGCAACGAGAAGATCAAGTTCGCGGCGCTGCTCGACAAGGCGCTCGCCCTCGGTTTCGACGCGGTCTGCACCGGCCACTACGCGACGGTCGTCCTGAACGAGGACGGCACCCGCGAGCTGCACCGGGCCTCCGACATGGCGAAGGACCAGTCGTACGTGCTCGGGGTGCTCGACGAGAAGCAGCTCGCGCACGCGATGTTCCCGCTGGGCGACACGCTCACCACCAAGGACGAGATCCGGGCGGAGGCCGAGCGGCGCGGGCTCGCGGTCGCGAAGAAGCCCGACAGCCACGACATCTGCTTCATCGCCGACGGCGACACCCAGGGCTTCCTCGCCTCCCGACTGGGCAGGGCGGAGGGCGACATCGTCGACGAGGCCGGTACGAAGGTCGGCAGCCACGACGGCGCGTACGGCTTCACCATCGGCCAGCGCAAGGGCCTGCGGATCGGTCACCCGGCCGCGGACGGCAAGCCCCGCTACGTCCTGGACATCTCGCCGGTGAACAACACGGTCACGGTGGGCCCCGTCGAGGCCCTGGACGTCACGGGCCTGACCGCGATCAAGCCCCGCTGGTGCGGCACCGCCCCGCAGGGTGAGGGCCGCTACACGGCCCAGCTCCGCGCCCACGGCGGCGAGACCGAGGTGACGGCGTCCCTGACGGACGGCGGGCTCACGGTCGCCTTCGCCGAGCCGGTCCGCGGCGTGGCCCCGGGCCAGGCGATCGTGCTGTACGACGGCACGCGCGTGGTGGGCTCGGCCACGATCGCGACGACGACCCGCCGCACGACGGCGGCGGTGACGGCGTAGGGCGCCTGTCCGGCGGATCATGGCCGGGGGCCGCACAGGCCCTGGTTCCGGCCTTTCTCAGGCCGCCTCCGCGGGCTCCCGCTCGTCGGCGAGGAACTCCTCCAGGACCGGGGCCAGGACGTGCGGGGCAACCTCGTGGGTCTGACCGGTCAGGGTGCGGTGCCGGCCCCGGGGGAGGGCCGCCGTCAGGGCGCGGGCCGCATGCCGGGTCCCCGCCGGGCTCGCGCCGCCGTCGACCACCAGCACGCGCGCGTGGATCCGGGCGAGGAGTCGCTCCGGCACCGTCCCGTCGCCCAGGACGGCGAGGTCGTACGCGAGGGTGTGCGCCAGACCGGCGATGCCGGGCAGCAGCTCCGCGGGCACCGGCGAGTCCGTCAGGAACAGGTCGAGCGCCGCGGCCCGCCGCCCCTGCCCGAGCAGCGCGGCCACCCTGTCGTGTCGTAAGGCGGCCTCCGCCGAGTACGGCGGCTCGTACAGCGACACCGCCCCCGCCGGTACCCCCGCGGCCACCGCGGCGAGGGCGAGTGCGCCCCCCGTACCCATTCCGTGCAGCGCCGCGCCGGGCCCCGCCTCCCCGAACACCGCGGCCAGGTCCTCGATCTCCCGCTCCACCGCGTACGGCCCCGCGTCGCCGCTCCCGCCGCGCCCCCTCCGGTCGTACGCCACGACCGAGAAGCGCCGGGCGAGGAACCCGCCCAGCGGACGCTCGCCCGCGGCCGTCCCCAGCGCGCCGCTCACCAGGACGAGCGGCGGCCCGTCCCCGTACCGCTCGTACGCGATCGGCGTCCCGTCCCGCGACGTGACCCGTCCCCGAACCCCGCTCAGCGTGGTGCTCACCTCATCCATGGCAGGTGAGACCGGACCCGTCACCGGAACTCATCGCCCGGGACCGGGATTTCCCGAAGAAACTTCTGGCGGGGCGGAAGCCGCTGGTCACGGCCTACGGTGGGGCCATGAACATCTGCGTCTTCCTCTCCGCGGCCGACCTCGACGAGCGCTACACGACGCCCGCCCGCGACTTCGCGCGCCTCCTCGGCAAGGCCGGCCACACCCTGGTCTGGGGCGGCTCCGACACCGGTCTGATGAAGGTCGTCGCCGACGGCGTCGAGGAGGCCGGCGGCCGGCTCGTGGGCGTCTCCGTCGACTTCCTCGCCCACAAGGCCCGCCCGGACGCCGACCAGATGGTCGTCGCCAAGGACCTGGCCGAGCGCAAGGCGCTCCTCCTCGCCAAGTCCGACGCCGTCGTGATCATGGTCGGCGGCACCGGCACCCTCGACGAGGCCACCGAGATCCTGGAGCTCAAGAAGCACGGCAAGCACAACAAGCCGGTGGTCCTGCTCAACACGGCCGGCTTCTACGACGGACTGAAGGCCCAGTTCCGCCGGATGGACGAGGAGGGCTTCCTGCCGATCCCCCTCGCCGACCTCGTCCTCTTCGCCGAGGACGCCCCGACGGCCCTCGCCCACCTGGAGGAGAACATCGGCTCCCGCTGATGCGAGCATGGTGACCATGGCTACACATGTGATCACCGGAGCCGGTTCCGGCATCGGCGCGGCCGTCGCGCGCCGCCTCCACGCGCGCGGGGACGAACTCGTGCTCCACGCGCGCGACGCGGGGCGGGCCAAGGAGCTCGCCGCGCAGTTCCCCGGCGCCCGGACGCTCGTCGGGGACCTCGCCGACCCGGACCGGCTCTCCTGGGCGTTCTCGCACCAGACCATGCCGGAGCAGGTGGACAGCCTGCTGCACATCGCGGGCGTCGTCGACCTCGGACCGGTCGGCGACCTCACCCCGAAGACCTGGCACCACCAGCTGAACGTCAACCTGGTCGCCCCGGCCGAGCTGACCCGGCACCTGCTGCCCCAGCTGCGGGTCTCCCAGGGCCACGTCGTCTTCGTGAACTCGGGCGCCGGGCTCGCCGCGCACGCCGAGTGGAGCGCGTACGCCGCCTCCAAGCACGGCCTCAAGGCCCTCGCCGACTCCCTGCGCCACGAGGAGCACGGCAACGGCGTGCGGGTGACCTCGGTCTACCCGGGCCGCACCGCGAGCCCCATGCAGGCCAAGGTCCACTCCCAGGAGGGCAAGGAGTACGACCCGTCGCGGTGGATCGACCCCGAGTCGGTCGCGACGGCGATCCTCACCGCCATCGACCTGCCGCGCGACGCGGAGATCAACGACCTCACCGTTCGCCCGGGACGCTAGACATGAGCGAGACGAAGGCTGCAGACGACCGCGTGCTCTGGGGACCCGCCACCGGCGTCGGCTCCCTGCCCGGCGGCGACGCCCGGGAGGCCGCGAAGACCGTCACCGGGTCCTTCGAGGACTTCCCGTTCCTGGCGGAACTGCCCGCCCGCGGTCCCGGCGCCGACATGATCGGCCGGACCATCGGGATGCTCGTCGACTTCTACGCGCACGTGGAGCCGAGCGGCTGGCGGATCAGCGACCGGCCCGGCCGTGACACCAAGCGCGCCCGGTCCTGGATGGGCGAGGACCTGGACGCCCTGGAGGAGTTCACCCAGGGGTACGAGGGTCCGCTCAAGGTCCAGGCCGTGGGCCCCTGGACGCTCGCCGCGGCCCTGGAGCTGCGCGGCGGCGAGGCGGCCCTCGGCGACGCCGGTGCCTGCCGCGACCTGGTCGGCTCGCTCGCCGAGGGGCTCCACGAGCACCTCGCCGATCTGCGCAAGCGGATCCCGGGGGCCAGGGTCGTCCTCCAGCTCGACGAGCCCTCGCTCACCGCGGTCCTGCGCGGGCACGTCCGTACCGCCAGCGGCTACCGCACCTACCGGGCCGTCGACCGACAGGTCGTGGAGAGCGCCCTGAGGCAGGTGATCGCGGTCCACGACGGGCCGGTGGTCGTCCACTCCTGCGCCCCCGACGTCCCGTTCGCGCTCCTCCGACGGGCCGGCGTCTCGGGCGTCTCGTTCGACTTCTCCCTGCTCACCGAGCGTGACGAGGACACGATCGGCGAGGCCGTGGAAGCCGGGACCAAGCTCTTCGCCGGTGTGGTGGCGTCCACCGACGGCCCATTGTCCGACCCGGGCGGTAGCGTCATGGGTGTCAGGACGCTGTGGCGCAGGCTGGGGCTGAACCCGGGGACTCTCGCCGAGTCCGTGGTCATCACCCCCACGTGCGGGCTCGCGGGCGCTTCGCCCGCCTACGCCCGCGCGGCGCTCGCCCACTGCGCCCGGGCGGCGAGATCGCTCGCGGACAACCCAGAGTGACCGGGTTCAGAGGCACGGGAGGACGGACGAAGGTGGCAGTCGAACAGGGGGCCCTGCCGGCCGAGGCACGGGAGAAGCACGCCGATCTGGCCGAGCAGATCGAGGCGCACCGCTTCCGGTACTACGTGAAGGACCAGCCGGTCATCAGCGACGGCGACTTCGACAAGCTCCTGCGCGCCCTGGAGGCGCTGGAGGAGGAGTACCCGGAGCTGCGCACGCCGGACTCCCCGACCCAGAAGGTCGCGGGGCAGTACGAGACCGAGTTCACCTCGGTCGAGCACCGCGAGCGGATGCTCTCCCTCGACAACGCCTTCGACGACGAGGAGCTGGCCACCTGGGCCGAGCGGGTCGCGCGGGACGTCGGCACCCCCGACTTCCACTACCTGTGCGAGCTCAAGGTCGACGGCCTCGCGGTCAACCTCACGTACGAGCACGGGCGGCTGACCCGGGCCGCCACCCGCGGTGACGGCCGCACCGGCGAGGACATCACGCCCAACGTCCGGACCATCGCCGACATCCCGGACCGGCTGCACGGGGACCGGGTCCCGGACCTCGTGGAGATCCGCGGCGAGGTCTACTTCCCGATGGAGGCCTTCGAGGGGCTCAACGCCCGCCTGGTGGAGGCCGGTGACAAGCCCTTCGCCAACCCGCGGAACGCGGCGGCGGGTTCGCTCCGCCAGAAGGACCCCAAGGTCACCGCCTCCCGCCCGCTCCACATGGTCGTCCACGGCATCGGCGCCCGCGAGGGCTTCGACATCGACTGCCTCTCCCACGCGTACGCGCTGCTGCGCGAGTGGGGCCTGCCCACGGCCCGGCACAACAAGGTGGTCGGCTCGCTCGACGAGGTGCGGGAGTTCATCGCGTACTTCGGGGAGAACCGTCACTCGGTGGAGCACGAGATCGACGGGGTCGTCGTCAAGCTCGACGAGATCCCGCTCCAGGGCCGGCTCGGCTCCACCGCGCGCGCCCCGCGCTGGGCGATCGCCTGGAAGTACGCGCCGGAGGAGGTCAACACCAAGCTGATCGACATCAAGGTCGGCGTCGGCAGGACCGGGCGCGTCACCCCGTACGCGCAGGTGGAGCCGGTGACCGTGGCCGGCTCCGAGGTCGAGTTCGCCACCCTCCACAACCAGGAGGTGGTGAAGGCCAAGGGCGTGCTGATCGGCGACACGGTCGTGCTGCGCAAGGCCGGCGACGTCATCCCGGAGATCCTCGGACCGGTCGCCGACCTGCGGGACGGCACCGAGCGGGAGTTCGTGATGCCCGCCGAGTGCCCGGAGTGCGGGACGCCGCTGAAGCCGATGAAGGAGGGCGACATCGACCTCCGCTGCCCGAACGCCCGGACCTGCCCGGCCCAGCTGCGCGAGCGCCTCTTCTTCCTCGCCGGACGCCAGTGTCTGGACATCGAGAACTTCGGCGCGGTGGCCGCGGCGGCGCTCACCCGCCCCCTGGAGCCCGCCGAGCCGCCGCTCCTCGACGAGGGCGACCTCTTCGACCTCACCATCGAGCGGCTGCTGCCGATCAAGGCGTACGTCCTCGACCCGGACAGCGGACTGCCCCGGCGGGACCCGAAGACCGGCGAGGAGAAGATCGTCACGGTCTTCGCCAACCAGAAGGGCGAGCCGAAGAAGAACGCCCTGGCGATGCTGGAGAACATCGCAGCCGCGAAGACGCGCCCGCTGGCCCGCTTCATCAACGGGCTCTCCATCCGGCACGTGGGGCCGGTCGCGGCCGAGGCGCTGGCCCGTGAGTTCCGCTCCCTGGAGCGGATCGAGCAGGCGAGCGAGGAGGAGCTGGCCGCCGTCGACGGGGTCGGCGGGATCATCGCGACCGCGGTGAAGCAGTGGTTCTCCGAGGAGTGGCACCGCGAGATCGTGCGCAAGTGGCGTGCGGCCGGGGTCAGTCTGGAGGACGAGGGCGCCGGGGAGGACCTGGGGCCGCGTCCGCTGGAAGGCCTCACGGTCGTGGTGACCGGAACGCTCGAGAAGTTCACCAGGGATGGCGCAAAAGAGTCCCTCCAGAGCCTCGGAGCGAAGGTGACCGGTTCCGTTTCGAAGAAGACCGCCTTCGTGGTCGTCGGTGAAAACCCTGGTTCGAAGTACGACAAGGCGATGCAGCTGAAGGTTCCGGTTCTGGACGAGGACGGCTTCGCGATCCTGCTCGAACAGGGGCCCGAGGCCGCCCGGGAGGCCGCGGTCCCCGTCGCGGAGTAGGCTCCCGCACCCCTCGCGAGGACCGCGCGACGGTCACCCGTTCGGCGCATACCAGATCGTTACGGGTGGCCAGGTCGCATTCGGGCAAGACAGGGAGAGCGCTGCCCGTCGGAGCCCTTGGCGGCCTAGTGTGGTGACCGTGCGCACAGTCCTGCACGACCGCGCGAGGGCTCTGCCGGTCGTGGCGTCAGGACAACGGCCCCGTGGCACGACGTACGGCCGCCCGACGGCGGACGCACGACGGACGGCCGGACGACGGACGGCCGCCTGACCGCGGCCCATCGCACACCGACGGCACCGCCGCCTGTGAGAGGGACGCGAATGGAACCGACCGAGAGCGCCGCCCCGGCCCCACGGCCGCACGGCCGTGCGGTGCCCCAGGGCTTCACCTCCCGGCTGCCCGCAGCCGTGGTGGGCATCGCCGCCGTCGTACTCGCCTTCGGGCTCCAGCAAGCCCTGAGCGCCGGCAGCGGACTCTTCCCCGGCGGGGTCACCGGCTGGTCCCTCGCCGTCCTCACCGGCCTCATCGTCGGCCACCTGGTCGCCCTCGGCCGCGACCGCTGGTGGGGCGGCACCGGTTCGGGCGCCGCCCTCACCCTCGCCGTCCTCCTCCTCTACGGCTGGGTGCCGGCGGGACTCGTCTCGATGACCGTCGTCGCCCTGGTCGGCGCCGCCCGCCGGCACCGCTGGCGGCAGGGCCTGCTGCACGGCGCCGCCGACATCCTGGGGGTCGGCGCCGCCGCCCTCGTCCTCGCCCTCTTCGGCGACGTCCCCACCGTCGAACAGCCCTGGCAGCCCCTCGACTGGACGATCGGGGACCTCCCGGAAGTCGTCCTCGCCGCCGCCACCTACCTCGTGGTGACCCGACTCGTCCTGTGGTACACGCTCGCCCCCCAGGGCCGCGGACTGCCCACCGTCGCCCGCACCGCCCTCCTGCGGCAGGGCCTCGTCGCCGTCGCCCTGCTCGGCATCGCCCCGCTGATCTGCGTCGTCGCCGCCACCCGGCCCGTCCTGCTGCCCCTCTTCGCCGTCCCCCTCATCGCCCTCGACTCCACCCTGTGGATCGCCCGCGCCCGCGCCGAGGAGCAGCTGCGCGACCCGCTGACCGGACTGCCCAACCGCCAGTGGCTCCTCGAACGGGCCTGGACCGCCCTGGAGGAGGCCGAGGGAGAGGGAGCCCGCGCCGCCCTCGTCCTGATCGACCTCGACCGCTTCCGATCGGTCAACGACACCCTGGGACACCTCGCGGGCGACCGGCTGCTCCTCCAGATCGCCGACCGGCTCCGCCTCGCCCTGCCCCGCGGCGCCGAGGCCGCCCGCCTCGGCGGCGACGAGTTCGCCGTCCTGCTGCCCATCGCCGACTCCACCACCAGCGCCCAGCGGGTCGCCCGCCACCTCGTCGCCGAACTCTCCTCCCCGCTCGACCTCGACGGACTCACCCTCGTCCTGGAGGCCAGCGCCGGCGTCGCCGTCTTCCCCGACCACGCCCTCGACGCCGAGGGCCTGCTGCGCCGCGCCGACGTCGCCATGTACCAGGCCAAGCGCGACCGCACCGGCGTCGAGGTCTACGAGTCCAAGCGCGACTCCAACACCCCCGACCGGCTCGGTCTCCTCGGTGACCTGCGCCGCGCGCTCGACGCCGGCGAGGTCGAACTCCACTACCAGCCCAAGGTCCAGTTCGACGGCCAGGTCGCCGGTCTCGAAGCGCTCGTCCGCTGGGTCCACCCCGAGCGCGGCAAGGTCCCGCCGGACGAGTTCATCGCCATCGCCGAGTCCTCCGGCCTGATGCCGCACCTCACCGAGTACGTCCTGGAGACCGCCCTCGCCCAGGTCGCCCGCTGGCGCGCCCAGGGCCTCAACGTCCCCGTCGCCGTCAACGTCTCGCCGCGCGACGTGCACACCCCCGGCTTCGCCGGCGCCGTCGCCGCCCGCCTCGCCCGGCACGGCGTCCCGGCCGGCGCGCTCCAGCTGGAGATAACGGAGCACGTGCTTCTGGAGGACCCCCAGCGGGCCGCCGACACCCTCAACGGCCTCACCGGCCACGGCGTCAAGATGTCCCTCGACGACTTCGGCACCGGTTACTCCTCCCTCGTCCACCTGCGCCGGCTCCCCGTCAGCGAACTGAAGATCGACCGCTCCTTCGTGGCCCGGCTCGCCGTCGACACCGAGGACGCCGAGATCGTCCGCTGCACCGTCGACCTCGCCCACTCCCTCGGCCTCCTCGTCGTCGCCGAGGGCGTGGAGGACGACGAGACCTGGGAGCGCCTGCGCGACCTGGGCTGTGACGCCGTCCAGGGCTGGCTGGTCGCCGCCGCGATGCCGCCCGCCGAGGCCACCGCCTGGCTGCTCGCCAGGGGCGAGCACGGCTGGCGCCGCCCCGCCGACATCGCGGCCGAGAGGGACGTCGACCACTCCTCGGGCCAGGTCACCCTCTAGGACCTGTTCGCCCGGGAAGGCGACCCCGGGCAAACCGTTTCACGGGCAGCGGCACCGGCCCCATAGGATGGGCCCACACCATCAAGCTCACCCCGTGAGGATCCGCATGCCTGGCATCACGCGCGAGGAGGTCGCCCACCTCGCACGGCTGGCGCGTCTGGAGCTGAAGGGCGAAGAACTCGATCACTTCGCCGGCCAGCTCGACGACATCATCGGCGCGGTCGCCCGCGTCTCCGAGGTCGCCGACCAAGACGTACCGCCGACCTCCCACCCGCTGCCGCTGACGAATGTCATGCGCGCGGACGAGGTCCGTCCGTCGCTCACCCCCGAGCAGGCGCTCTCCGGCGCCCCGGCCCAGGAGCAGCAGCGTTTCAAGGTGCCGCAGATCCTGGGGGAGGACTAACAGTCATGACGGACAACATCATCAAGCTCACCGCGGCCGAGATCGCCGGGAAGATCGCCGCCGGCGAACTGACCGCCGTCGAGGTCACCGAGGCGCACCTCGCCCGTATCGAGGCCGTCGACGAGAAGGTCCACGCCTTCCTGCACGTCGACCGTGAGGGCGCGCTCGCCCAGGCCCGTGCCGTCGACGAGAAGCGCGCCCGCGGCGAGAAGCTCGGCCCGCTCGCCGGTGTGCCGCTCGCGCTCAAGGACATCTTCACCACCGCCGGCATGCCGACGACCGTGGGCTCGAAGATGCTCGAGGGCTGGATCCCGCCGTACGACGCGACCCTGGTCAAGAACCTGAAGGCCGCCGACGTCGTCATCCTCGGCAAGACCAACATGGACGAGTTCGCCATGGGGTCCTCCACCGAGAACAGCGCGTACGGCCCGACCGGCAACCCCTGGGACCTGACCCGGATCCCCGGCGGCTCCGGCGGTGGCTCGTCCGCCGCCCTCGCCGCGTACGAGGCCCCCCTCGCCATCGGCACGGACACCGGCGGTTCGATCCGTCAGCCCGCCGCCGTCACCGGCACCGTCGGCGTCAAGCCGACCTACGGCGGTGTCTCCCGCTACGGCATGGTGGCCTTCTCGTCCTCCCTCGACCAGGGCGGCCCCTGCGCACGTACGGTCCTGGACGCGGCCCTGCTCCACGAGGCGATCGCCGGGCACGACCCGCTCGACTCGACCTCCATCGACGCCCCGGTCCCGCCGGTCGTCGAGGCCGCGCGCAACGGCTCGGTCGCCGGCATGCGCGTCGGTGTCGTCAAGCAGTTCCGCGGCGAGGGCTACCAGGCCGGTGTCGTGCAGCGCTTCGACGAGTCCGTCGAGCTGCTGAAGTCGCTGGGCGCCGAGATCGTCGAGCTGGACTGCCCGACCTTCGACCTCGCGCTCTCGGCGTACTACCTGATCGCGCCGTCGGAGTGCTCCTCCAACCTGGCCCGCTTCGACGCCATGCGCTACGGCCTGCGGGTCGGCGACGACGGCACGCGGTCCGCCGAGGAGGTCACCGCCCTCACCCGTGAGGCCGGCTTCGGCGACGAGGTCAAGCGCCGCATCATCCTCGGTACGTACGCGCTGAGCTCCGGCTACTACGACGCGTACTACGGCTCGGCCCAGAAGGTCCGTACCCTCATCACCCGAGAGTTCGAGAAGGCCTTCGAGGACGTGGACGTCATCGTCTCCCCGACGACGCCCACCACCGCCTTCCCGATCGGCGAGCGCGCCGACGACCCGATGGCGATGTACCTCGCGGACCTGTGCACCATCCCGACCAACCTGGCCGGCAACGCCGCCATGTCGCTGCCCTGCGGCCTGGCGCCCGAGGACGGTCTGCCGGTCGGCCTGCAGATCATCGCGCCCGCCATGAAGGACGACCGGCTGTACAAGGTCGGAGCCGCCGTCGAGGCCGCCTTCGTGGAAAAGTGGGGGCACCCGCTGCTTGAGGAGGCTCCGTCGCTGTGAGTGCCATGGCAAAGAAGGCCAAGAACTTCAAGAAGTCCAAGACCGGCGTCTACGTCTCGCTGGCGACCACCGCCTTCGGTGCGGTGAGTGTCGCGAAGCAGGCCAAGCTGGCCCGCAACGACAACGACATGCTGCGGCTGATCGACTCCGCCGTGTCCGCCGCCGCCATCATCACCGGCCTGGCGATCCTCTACCGGGAGCTCAAGCGCCTGGGCGACGACGACGTCCTGCTGGGCTGAGAGGGAAAGTCTCACCGTGACTGTCACTGAACTGCTGTCGTACGAAGCGGCGCTCGCCGAGTACGACCCCGTCATGGGCCTGGAGGTCCATGTCGAGCTCGGCACCAAGACGAAGATGTTCTGCGGCTGCTCGACCGAGCTGGGCGCCGAGCCGAACTCGCAGACCTGCCCGACCTGCCTCGGCATGCCCGGCTCGCTGCCCGTCGTCAACGCGATCGGCGTCGAGTCCGCCATCAAGATCGGCCTCGCGCTGCACTGCGAGATCGCCGAGTGGTGCCGCTTCGCCCGGAAGAACTACTTCTATCCGGACATGCCGAAGAACTTCCAGACCTCCCAGTACGACGAGCCGATCGCCTTCAACGGCTACCTGGACGTCCAGCTGGAGGACGGCGAGGTCTTCCGCGTGGAGATCGAGCGCGCCCACATGGAGGAGGACACCGGCAAGTCGCTGCACGTCGGCGGCGCCACCGGCCGTATCCACGGGGCGTCCCACTCCCTGCTCGACTACAACCGGGCCGGCATCCCGCTCATCGAGATCGTCACCAAGCCGATCGAGGGCGCGGGCGAGCGGGCCCCCGAGGTGGCCAAGGCGTACGTCGCCGAGCTGCGCGAGCTGATCCGTGCGCTCGACGTGTCCGACGCGCGGATGGACAAGGGCCAGATGCGCTGCGACGTGAACCTGTCGCTGCGCCGCCACGGCACCAAGACCTTCGGCACCCGCTCGGAGACGAAGAACGTCAACTCGCTCCGCTCGGTGGAGCGCGCGGCCCGCTTCGAGATCCAGCGCCACGCCGCGGTGCTGTCCTCCGGCGGCACGATCGTGCAGGAGACCCGTCACTTCCACGAGGACGACGGCTCCACCACCGCGGGCCGCATCAAGGACAACGCCGAGGACTACCGGTACTTCCCGGAGCCCGACCTCGTCCCCGTCGCCCCGGCCCGTGCCTGGGTGGAGGAGCTGCGGGGCACGCTGCCCGAGATGCCGCGGGCGCGCCGTAACCGGCTGCGCGAGGAGTGGGGTGTGTCGGAGCTCGACATGCAGTCCATCCTCAACGCGGGCGCGGTCGACCCGATCGTCGCGACGATCGAGGCGGGCGCGGACGCCGCCTCGGCCCGCAAGTGGTGGCTGGGCGAGCTCGCCCGCAACGCCAACGAGCAGGGCGTGTCGCTCGAAGAGCTGGCGATCACCCCGGCGGACGTGGCCCGGGTCTCGGCCCTGGTCGCCGCCGGCGACCTGAACGACAAGCTGGCCCGTCAGGTCATCGAGGGCGTTCTCGCCGGTGAGGGCGGCCCGGACGCGGTCGTCGAGAAGCGCGGTCTGAAGGTCGTCTCCGACGACGGCGCGCTCGGCACGGCGGTCGAGGAGGCCATCGCGGGCAACGCGGCCATCGCCGACAAGATCCGCGGCGGCAAGGTCGCGGCGGTCGGCGCCCTGGTCGGCGCGGTCATGAAGGCCACCCGTGGCCAGGCGGACGCGGCGCGCGTGAAGGACCTGATCCTGGAGAAGCTGGGCGTCAGCGAGGGCTGAGCGTCCTCTTCCCGTACGGGCTCTTCTCGTACGGACATGTGAACGGCCCCGCACCGGATCTCCGGTGCGGGGCCGCTCCCTTGTGGCCGTGCGGTCAGCGGCGCAGGACCGGGGCCGCGATGACGCCGCTGCCCTCGTCGGTGCAGGTCTCCTCGACCTTGAGGCGCAGCCGCAGCGCCCCTTCGATCTTCAGCGTCTTCTTGATCGGCTTGCCCAGGTCGACGGTCTCGTTGAAGAGGGCCGGCTGGTCGTCCACGGAGACGATGACGCGGGCGGTCTCGATGTTCGATCCGTCGTCGATGCCGGCGGTGAAGTCGAACCACGACCACTCGCGGTTGAGGTCGTACTCGACGTACGCGCCGTTGTAGCAGTCGCCGATGAGGGCGGCTCCGTACTCCTTGGTGTCGATCTTCGCGGTGCCGACGGAGAACCTGTCGGGTTCGCTGACGGAGGCGAGGGTGGTCAGATCGGCGGTGGGCGCGTCCGGCACGGTCCCGGGGTCGTCGGTCGGACTCGCCGACTCCTGAGGGTCGGTGGTCGCCGTGTCGGTCGGCTCGCCGGTCGTCGGTTCCTCGGTGGGCTCCTCGGTCGGCGCGTCGGTGGTGGGCTCGGCCGTGGGCTCCGTGGTGACGGTGGCGGAGGGCGTGCCGCCCTTGCCCTCGTTGCCCTTGTCCTCCTTGTCGCCGAGCAGCTGGATGCCGATCACCGCGAGGACGGCGACCACCAGGACCCCTGCCACGGCCCCGATGAGCGGGCCCTTGCGGCGCCGGCGCGGCTCGGGTGCCGGGGGAGCGGTGGTCGCGGCCCCGGAGGACGCCGGGGGAGGCGCCGGCGGCCCGAAGCCGGGTGTGGCGACGGTGGGCGGCTCGGTGGACGGCTGCGCTTCGGCGGGCTGCGGGCTCGGGATGTGCTGCGGCGTCACGACCGGCTGTGGCGTCACGACCGGCTGCGGTGTCACCACGGGCTGCGGCGCCACGACCGGCGGTGGGGCCGCCGGCGGGTTCGCCGGCGGGGCCGCGGCGGCCGGCGGCGGTGTCGCGGGCCGTGGCGGCGTCGCGGGCTTCTCCGGCGCGGCCGACGGGGCGGCCGGGACCGCGTCCTCGACCGTCGCCGGGCGCGAGGTCGTCGTCGTGGACACCACTCCGTGCCGTACGTCCTTCACCCAGGCCGACAGGGAGAGCGGCCGCCGGTCCGCGTCGGCCGCGGCGATGCTGAGCACCCGCTCCCGCTGCTCCTCCGGCATCCCCGCGATCTGCGGCAGCGCGCCGAGCGCGCCCACCAGCTGTTCGGGTGCGGTGGGCGGGGACTGCCCGCTGAGCAGGAAGTACGCGATGGCGCCGAAGGCGTAGCGGTCGGTGCCGGGGGTGCGCTTGCCCTCGAAGATCTCCGGGGCCGCATAGCCGGGGGTGAACCACACCTCGGCGGTCTCGTGATCCGCCGTCAGCTTGCTCAGGCCGAAGTCGACCAGAGTGGCCTGGCCGTGTTCGTCGACCATGACGTTGCCCGGGGACAGATCGCCGTGGACGACCATGCGCCCGGACGGGGTGGCCTTGCCGGAGTGCAGCCAGTCGAGGACGTCCGCGAGCTGTTCCAGGGTCCGCATCACCTCGCGCCGCTCACCGGGTGTGGCGAGGGTGCGTTCGGCCCGCCAGTCGCGCAGGTCGAGGCCGTCGACGTGGTTCATGACGAGGACCAGGGCCCTGCCGGTGATCGTCCCGGACTCGCCGGGCCGGTGGATCGGCGGCCCCTGGAAGTGCTCCCGTACGCCGACGACACCGGGCCGGTGGACAAAGCGCAGCAGCTCGGCCTGCTCGTTCCACTTCTGGCTGATCCGCTCGAAGACCTCGGGCGTGATCGTCGTCTTCGAGTCGAGGACCTTGACGACGACCGGCTCGGTGCCGCCGGCGAGCTCGATCTCCGCGAGATAGAGCACGGCCTCGCCGCCCCGCCCGATGGACCGCAGGAGCCGGTACCGGTCAGGAGTCGCGTCGGGCCCGATGTGGTGTGCCGTGTTGCTCAAGTTTCCCCCAGGGCACAGTGATTGACAGACGGTCAGCTTGCCGCTCCGAAGGGCCCGTGGTCAACGCGGAAGGGGGCGGAGCGGGAGGGGAGGGCACTTGGACTCCCGTCACGTGCTCTTGGACGTTCACCACCGCGCCCCCGTCGGGTCTTCTCCCTGTCATCCCGTCTCACTACCGTCCCGGGCGTACCACCCAATGGCTCGAAGGCGAACCATTGGCCGTCGACTGGAGGTCGGTCTTGTCATCCGAGATGTCCCGCAGAAGGCTCCTCGCACTGGGCGGAGGCGCCCTCGGTGTCGCCGCGGCCGGCTCGTTGCTGCCGCCGTCGCTGCAGGCCGCGATGGCCGCGGAGCCCCCGGCCGGGGGGATGTCGGCGATCAGGCACGTGGTGATCCTGATGCAGGAGAACCGTTCCTTCGACCACTACTTCGGCACCCTCCGCGGCGTCCGCGGATTCGGCGACCGCAATGCCATCGAGCTGCCCTCCGGCAAGCCGGTGTTCGAGCAGCCCGCCGCGCTCGGCCGGACCGTGCTGCCCTTCCCGATCCGCGGCGCCGCCGAGACACAGCAGAAGGACCTCCAGTACATCGGGGACCTCGACCACTCCTGGGGCGGTGGCGGCAAGGCCTGGCGCGACGGCTGGATGGACGGGTGGGTCTCGGCCAAGACCGCCGCGACCATGGCGTACTACGACCGGCGGGACATCCCCCTGCACTACGAGCTCGCCGACACCTTCACCGTCTGCGACGCCTACCACTCGTCCATCCACACCTCGACGAGCCCCAACCGCAACCACCTCTGGTCCGGCTGGACCGGCTTCGAGGCCGATGGCAGCCGGGCCGTCACCAACGCCGCGTACGCCGAGGGAACCCATCCCGGCTACGGCTGGTCCACCTACGCCGAGCGGCTCGAAGCCGCCGGGCGCAGCTGGAAGACGTACACGGAGTGGGAGAACTTCACGGACAACAACATCGAGTTCTTCACCAGCTTCAAGAAGATCGCCCGCAAGGCGCTCGCCGGGACGGGCGGGCACACCTTCATGGAGTCGTTCTACGCAGCCGTCCGCGACACCGACGACACCACCGAACGTGCCCGTCTGCTCGGACTCCTGGAGGAGGGCGTGGCGACCCTCACCGAGGCCGAGCGCTCCCTCTTCGAGCGCGGCCTGCGCCGCGTCGAGAGCGGCACTCTCGCCGACGCCTTCCGTGCCGACGTCGCCGCCGGCACCCTCCCCGAGGTCTCCTACCTCGTGCCGTCCGCGATCGACTCCGAGCACCCCGGCTCCTCCTCGCCGATCGCCTCCGCGACCCTCGTCTACAAGGTGCTCGACGCCCTCGGCGCGCACCCGGATGTTTGGCGCCACACCGTCGTCCTGATCAACTACGACGAGAACGACGGCTTCTTCGACCACGTGCCGCCGCCGGTCCCGCCGGCCGACGACACGGACGAGCGCTGGCAGGGCCGACCCACCGGCCTCGGCATCCGCGTCCCGCTGCTCGTCGTCTCCCCCTGGTCCGTCGGCGGCTACGTCTGCTCCGAGACCTTCGACCACACCTCGGTGATCCGCTTCCTGGAGCGGCTCACGGGCATCCAGGAACCCAACATCACCCCCTGGCGCCGGGCCGTCACCGGCGACCTCGCCTCCGCGTTCGACTTCAAGCGGGGCCGTCGCCTGCCCGACGTCGAGCAGCCGGGCCCGATCCCGCCCTTCACCGGCCGCTGGCGGCCGCAGCCCCCGGCCGTGCAGCGGATGCCGGTCCAGGAGCCCGGGGTCCGCCGCGCCCGCCCGCTGCCGTACCAGCCGGACGCCTCCGCGACCCTCGGCTCCGCCTCCCTGCGGGTGGCGCTCAGCAACAAGGGGAAGGCGAGCGCGCACTTCGCGCTCTACCCGTACGCGGGGGAGTTCGCCGTCCCGCAGCACCAGGACGTCAGGGGCACGGGGGAGTGGACCGTCCCCGTTCCGGGTGATCATTACCGCTTCACGATCACCGGCCCCAACGGCTTCCGCCGCGAGTTCGGGGGCCCCGCGGCGGGCGGAGCCGAGCTCGCCTCCCGGATCGATCATCATGACCGTGACCTGCACCTCACGGTACGGAACACGGGCCCGGCGCCCGTCTCCTTCACGGTGAAGCCGCTCGGGTACGTGGACGAGGACGACCTGGAGGGCTGGACCCGCACCGTCACCGTGAAGCCCGGGAGGACCCGTACCGTCGTCCACTCGGCCGCCGACGCGCACGGCTGGTACGACGTCGAGGTGACCGCGCCCGGTGGGTTCCGCCGCCGGCTCATGGGTCACATCGAGAACGGTCGTGTCAGCGTCTCCGGCTGAGCACCCACGGTGAGCCGTTGTGCCCGGGAGTTCTGGACCTCGGTCCCGACTTTCCGGGCACCCCTGTGAGCATCGACACGAAAGGGGCAAACGATCACGTTTGGCTGCCACAGTGGGCCCACGTAGGTCATGCGTTCTTGACGGGCTGTTCCCGCTGAGGATCCACGAACCACCCAGGGAGCACGTCCTTTGGCAGCCATCGCACGGTGGTGCATCAAGCACCGCCTCGTCGCCGTTCTGCTGTGGCTCGTCGCCCTCGGCGGGGTCGGCACCGCGGCCGCCGTCGCCGGCAACGCGTACTCCAACGACTACGAGGTCCCCGGCACCGAGTCCGGCCGTGCCACCGCCCTCCTGGAGCGCGGCTTCCACGGCCTCGGCGGCGACAGCGACACCATCGTCTGGCACACCGACAAGGGCAGCGTCCGCGCCGACGCCGTCGAACGGCGCACCACCGCGATGCTCGACAAGGTCGCCGAGCTCCCCGGCATCGCCGTCGTGACCTCCCCGTACGGCGGCACCCAGGGCCAGGTCAGCGAGGACGGGCACACCGCCTACGCCACCGTCACCTTCCACGAGCAGGCCGACGACATCCCCGAGGCGCAGGCCCGCGCCCTGGTCGACACGGCGAAGGCCGCCGCGGACGACAGCCTCTCGGTCGAACTCGGCGGCAGCGCCGTCGCCCTCACCGAGGCCCCCGGCGGACACATCGCCGAGGTCGTCGGCGTCGCCGTCGCGGCCGTCGTCCTCTTCCTCGCCTTCGGCTCCCTCGCCGCCTCCGCGCTCCCCATCGCGACCGCGCTCGTCAGCGTCGGCCTCGCCTACTCCGGGATCGTGCTCCTCGGCCATCTGATGACCGTCGCCGACTTCGCCCCCATGCTCGGCATGCTCGTGGGCCTCGGCGTCGGCATCGACTACGCCCTCTTCATCGTCACCCGGCACCGCAGAGGCCTGAAACGCGGGCTCTCCGTCGCCGAGGCGGCCGAGACCGCCGTCGCCACCACCGGCCGCGCCGTCGTCTTCGCCGGGGCCACCGTCTGCATCGCCCTGCTCGGCATGCTGATCCTGCGGCTCAGCTTCCTCAACGGCGTCGCCATCGCCGCCTCCCTCACCGTCGTCCTCACGGTGGCCGCCTCCGTCACCTTCCTGCCGGCCCTGCTCTCCTTCATCGGCATGCGGGCCCTGTCCCGGCGCGAACGCCGGGCGCTCGCCGAGCACGGTCCGCAGCCCGAGCTGCCCACCGGCTTCGCCGCCCGCTGGTCCGCCTTCGTCGAGCGGCACCCCAAGCTCCTCGGAGTCGTCGCCGCCGTCGTCATGGGCGTCCTCGCGCTGCCCACCCTCTCGCTCCACCTGGGCACCTCCGACCAGGGCAACGGCCCGGCCACCGCGACCACGCGGAAGGCGTACGACCTGATCGCCGACGGCTTCGGCCCCGGCGTGAACGGCCCCCTCACGCTGGTCGCCGGGCTCGACGGCGCGGACGACCGGGTCGCCCTCGACCAGCTCCCGGCCGCCCTCTCCGCCACCAAGGGCGTCGCGTCCGTCTCCCCGGTCACGTACAACAGCTCCGGCGACACCGCCGTCCTCACCGTCGTCCCCGACTCCTCGCCCCAGTCGAAGGCCACCAGCGAGCTCGTCGACCGGCTCCGCACGGACGTCCTCCCGGCGGCCGAGACCGGCACCTCACTCGAGGTGCACGTGGGCGGCGTCACCGCCTCGTACGACGACTTCGCCGAGATCATCGTCGGCAAGCTGCCGCTCTTCGTCGGCGTCGTCATCGCGCTCGGCTGTCTGCTGCTCCTGCTCGCCTTCCGCTCGATCGGCATCCCGCTCAAGGCCGCCGCCATGAACGTCGCGGCCGTCGCGGCCGCCTTCGGCGTGGTCGTGGCGATCTTCCAGTGGGGCTGGGGCAGCGAACTCCTCGGCCTCGGCAGCGCCGGACCGATCGAGCCCTTCCTCCCCGTGATCATGGTCTCGGTCCTCTTCGGACTCTCCATGGACTACCAGGTCTTCCTGGTCAGCCGGATGTACGAGGAGTGGCTGGAGACCGGGGACAACCGGCGGGCGGTCCGCGTCGGCCTCGCCGAGACGAGCCGTGTCATCAACTCCGCGGCCGTGATCATGATCTCGGTCTTCCTCGCCTTCGTCCTCTCCGGCGACCGGGTCATCGCGATGTTCGGCATCGCGCTCGCGGCGGCCGTCGCCCTCGACGCCTTCGTCCTGCGGACGCTCCTCGTCCCCGCCCTCATGCACATGCTCGGCGGGGCGAACTGGTGGCTGCCGAAGTGGCTCGACCGCCTGCTGCCCCGGATCAGCATCGAACCCCCCGAATGCCGCGAGGCCGCCGACACGCGTGGGAAAATACCGGCTCAGCGTGTGACGGCCGTGACCGCGGCTGCGGCTGCGGCCGTGGAGGAGAGGAACGACGATGTTCGCGATGTCACTGGGTGACGACGGTGCCGAGCTGAGGCCCCTGGAGCCCTGGCAGGCCGAGGAGTTCCTGGCCCACATGGACCGGGGGCGGGAGTTCATCGGGCAGCACATCGCCCTCCCGGACGTCGTCGCGGACCTCGACTCCGCCCGCTCCTACCTCCGCTCGTACGCCGAGAAGGCCGCGAACGACACCGGACGCCTCTACGGCATCTGGACCGGGGGCACGCTCGTCGGCGGCGTCCTCTTCCGGACCTTCGACGTGACGTACGGGACCGCCGAGGCGGGCTGCTGGCTGGAGCCCTCCGCCGCCGGCAAGGGCCTCATCACCCGGGCCTGCCGGGCCATCATCGACTGGGCGGTCGAGGAGCGCGGCATCCACCGCGTCGAGTGGTACGCCTCCGTGAAGAACGAGCCGAGCATCGCCGTCGCCCGGCGCCTGGGCATGACGCACGAGGGCGTGCTGCGGGAGAACTACCCGCACCGCGGTGTCCGCGCGGACACCGAGGTCTGGGCCGTCCTCGCCCCCGAGTGGCGCGCGGCGAAGGCCTCGTAACCCGTTTCCTCATACGGTTCTCATACGGGGCGCCTAGCGTGCGCCGCATGGACACGAAGACGACGACAGAGAAGACCGGCGAGAGCGCGGAGACCACGGAGACCGTGGAGAGCGCGAAGACCGCCGAGGCCGCGCCCGCCGAGACCCCGCTTGCCGAGGAGAGGGCCGCGGTCGTGCTCGACAAGCAGGACGGCGAGCAGGACGGCGAGCTGGTCGACGCGGCCGAGGACGCGGACGAGGACGACGAGGACGACGTGCTGTCCGCGGAGCCGGCTCCCGCCTCCGCCGGCATCGGCGGCGCCGCCGCGGCCGTGGTCTCCGCCGCCCTCGGTGCCGTCGCGCTCACCGGCACCTGGACCGGCAAGGTCGTCTCCGAGCGCGAGACCCTCATCGGACAGATCTCCACCTCCGGGTCCGGCACCCCGGCCCAGCAGATCTCCGAGATCTACGGCGACGCCTGGCACAGCACCGCCCTGGTGAACGGCGTCTTCGCGCTCGTCGCCCTGTTCGTCGCCGTCCTCGTGCTCATCCTGCCCGGGCGCCCCGCCTGGGTCCGCGCGGTCGCCGTCGCCGGCGCCGTCCTGGGCGGCCTCGGGCTGCTCCTGTCGGCCGGTACCTACTTCGACCTGTTCCTGAGCCTGCCGACCGCCGGATCCTGAGCCCGCCCCAGGCATACCTAGGGCACGCGCAGGACACCCCTAAGGCCCCCTGGGACCCGCCTAAGGACCCCCGGACCCCGAACATGCGGCACTCGCCCGATGCGGCCGCACCCCCTGGGAAACGAAAGTAGAGGCATCGCAAGGAGCGATACCGATACCGAGGAAACCAGGGAGCATCCCATGTTCGAGTTCGAACTCCACCGCATGAACCACGCCCAGCTCGTCCGTGAGGCCGCCGCCCAGCGGCTGTCCCACGAGGCCGCCGGGTCGGTCGCCTCCGCCCGGGGCCTGCGCCGTCTCGGCCGCCGGAGCGGGGGCCAGGACGCGGAGGGGCGGGTGAGCGACGGCGGACGCGGCCGCTTCGTCCGGGCCGCGTGACCACCTCATGAGCGACGGCACGGACGTCTGTGCGATGCTCGGCGCCGTGGAGACCAGGTCAGTCAGTCCCGTGTTCGTCGGCCGCGCCGGCGAACTCACCGCCCTCACCGAGGCGCTCTCCCGCGCGACCGCGGGGGAGCCCCAGGCCCTGCTCATCGGCGGCGAGGCGGGGGTCGGCAAGACCCGGCTCATCGAGGAGTTCCTCGACACGGCCTGCGGGCAGGGCGCCGTCGTCGCGCTCGGCGGCTGCGTCGAGCTCGGCGCCGACGGCCTGCCCTTCGCCCCCTTCGCCACGGCACTGCGCTCGCTCCGCCGGCGCCTCCCCGGGGAACTCACCGCCGCCGCCGACGGCCAGGAGGCGGAACTCGCCCGGCTGCTGCCCGAACTCGGCGACCCGGGCCACGACTCCTCCGACGAGGACTCCACCGCCCGCCTCTTCGAACTGACCGTACGGCTCCTGGAACGGCTCGCCGCCGACCGTACGATCGTGCTCGTCCTGGAAGACCTGCACTGGGCCGACGCCTCCACCCGGCACCTCCTCACCTACCTCCTCCGCACCCTCCGCCGCGGCCGCATCGTGGTCGTCGCCAGCTACCGCGCCGACGACATCCACCGCCGCCACCCGCTGCGCCCCCTCCTCGCCGAACTCGACCGGCTCCGCACCATCCGCCGCATCGAACTCGCCCGGTTCACCCGCACCGAGGTGCACCGCCAGCTCACCGGCATCCTCGCCGCCGAACCCGACCCCGGCCTCGTCGAGGAGGTCTTCGAACGCTCCGACGGCAACGCCTTCTTCGTCGAGGAACTCGTCGTCTCCCACGAAGCCGGCTGCGCCGCGGGACAGCTCAGCGACTCCCTGCGCGATCTGCTGCTCGTCCGGGTCGAGACGCTCACCGAGGACGCCCAGCGGGTCGCGAGGATCGTCGCCGAGGGCGGCTCCACCGTCGAGTACGGGCTGCTCGCCGCCGTCGCCCGGCTCACCGAGGACGAACTCATCGAGGCCCTGCGGGCCGCCGTCGGCGCCAACCTCCTGCTCGCCGTCCCCGACGGCGACGGCTACCGCTTCCGTCACTCCCTGGTCCGCGAGGCCGTCAGCGACGACCTGCTGCCCGGCGAACGCTCCCGCCTCAACCGGCGCTACGCCGAAGCCCTGGAGGCCGACCCCACGCTCGTCCGGGCCGACGAGCGCGCCAACCGGCTCGCCACCTACTGGTACCACGCGCACGACCCGGCCAAGGCCCTGCCCGCCGTCCTCCGCGCCTCCGTCGCGACCCGCAAGCGCCACGCCTACGCCGAGCAGCTCCGCCTCCTCGAACGGGCCATGGAACTCTGGGACGAGGCCCCCGCCGAGACCCGCGGCTCGCTCCGGCCCATGGACTACGCCGAGGCCTACCCGGCGTGCGGCTGCGACCCCGAGACCGCCGCGCTCAGCTACCTCGACCTGCTCGCCGAGGCCGCCGTCGCCGCCCGGCTCAGCGGCGACCGCGAACGCGCCCTGAAGATCTGCAGGACGGCGCTGCGCCTCCTCGACGGCGCCGAGTCGGGCGACCCCCTGCGCGCCGCCTGGTTCTGGACCGAGCGGGCCCGCCTCCAGTCCAACCTCGGCCGGGGCGACGGCTGGGAGGAGATCGCCCGCGCCCAGGAACTCGTCAAGGGCCTCCCCCCGTCCGCCGTCCACGCCGTCGTACTCGTCGGCGCCGCCGGCTGGGGCATGCTCCGCAACCCCGGACCCGACGCCCTCACCGCCGCCGAACGCGCCGTCGAGTACGCCCGCCTCGTCAAGGCCGAGTCGATCGAGCTCAACGCCCGGCTCACCCTCGGCACCCTCATGACCGCGGCGGGCGACGTCGAGGCCGGTCTCGCCGAGATGCACGCGGTACGGGAACGGACCGAGGCCCTCGGTCAGTTCACCGAGACCGCCCGTGCCCACATCAACATCTCCTCCGCCCTGGAGTCCCTCGGCCGCTCCGGCGAGGCCGTCGAACTCGCCGACACCGGCATCCGCGTCGCCCGCACCTACGGACTCGTCGACAGCGTCGGCTGGGTCGAGGCCAACCGGGCCGAGTCCCTCTTCTCCCTCGGCCGCTGGGAGGAGACCAGGGAGATAGCCGAACGAGTGCTCCGCTCGGCGACCAGCAGCAAGCCCCGAGGCTCGGCCTCCCTCCGCCTCGCCCAGCTCGCCGTCGCCCGCGGCGAACTCGACGCGGCCGGCCGCCACCTCGCCGACGCCCGCGCCGCCTACGGCAGCCGCGACGCGATCCCGCAGTACATCCTGCCGATGGCCCAGGTCGAACTCGCCATGGCCGGCTCCGAGGGACGCCTCGCGGACGTCCGGACCCAGCTGGCCGCCGCCGAACAGGCCGGCTTCCCGCCCGGCACCCACCGCTACGGCTGGCCGCTCGTCCTCGCCGCCGTCACCGCCGAGGCCGACAGCCGTGGACTGCCCGCCGCCGACGAGGGCCGCGCGGAGGCCCTCGACGCGATCCGCCGCTGCGTCCGGGGCCTCGCCGCCCCGGCCCCCGTCTGGGTCGTGTACGGCCGGCAGGTCTCCGAGGAGCTCGCCCGCGCCGAGGGCCGCGAGACTGCTGCCCGCTGGGCCGAGGTCGTCGCCGGCTACGAACCGCTGGAACGTCCCGCCCAGCTGGCCCGCGCCCACTACCGCCTCGCCGACGCCCTGCTCGTCGAGGGCGGCCACCGCGAGGAGGCCACGGCCCTGCTCCGGGAGGCCCACTCCACCGCCGTCCGCCTGGGCGCCCGCCCGCTCCGCGAGGACGTGGAACTCCTGGCCGCCCGTGCCCGCCTCTCCCTGACCGAGGAGAAGCAGGCCCCGGCACCCGCGGACCCCGGGGACGACAGCTTCGGTCTGACCCCGCGCGAACAGGACGTCCTGCGTCTGGTCGCGGCCGGCCGTACCAACCGTCAGATCGCCGAGGAACTGTTCATCTCACCCAAGACGGCCAGCGTCCACGTCTCCAACATCCTCGCCAAGCTCGGCGTCGCCGGCCGGGGAGAGGCCGCCGCCCTGGCCCACCGCCTCCACCTCCTCGACACGCCCCTCTGAACGCTCCCCTGAACGCCCCTCCGGCCCACCGGGCCCGCCGTCCGCCACCGTGTCCCCGTCCCCCGCCGCCGGGCGGGGGGCCCGTATCGTCACGCGGCCCGAGGTGAGGTCTATCGGCCCGCGCGACGGGTCGGCGTCGCCCGGGTCCTCCCTGGTCAGGGCCTGCCTGCGCAGCTCCTCCTCGGTGTGCCTGCGGCCGGGCGCGAACAGCTCCGCCAACGGGTCGAACACGGTCACCAGCTCCTTCAGCTCACCTCCAGCCGGAGAATCCTGTCGTCCCCGGCCCCGGGCGTGCCCCGGCCGTCGGTTTCGCTGGTCACCAGCCAGAGCCGCCCGCCGCCCCCCGCGAGGACTGTGCGCAGGCGTCCGTACTCCTCTGACAGGAACGCCTCGGGGTCCCCGGAGCGTTCCGCGCCGGAGAGCGGGACCCGCCACAACCGCTCGCCTCTGAGCCCGGCCATCCAGATCGCGCCCCGCGCGTACGCGATCCCGCTCGGGGAGGCCTCCGAGGTCGGCCACTGGGCCACCGGGTCCACGAACCCGGCCCGGCCGGCCTGCCCCTCGGCCTCGGGCCAGCCGTAGTTCTTCCCGGGCTCGACCAGATTCAGCTCGTCCCAGGTGTTCTGCCCGAACTCGGCCGCCCACAGACGCCCCTCGGCATCCCAGGCGATTCCCTGCACATTGCGATGCCCGTACGAATAGACCACCGACCCGGGGAAGGGGTTGCCCGGCGCCGGCTTGCCCTCCGGTGTCATCCGGAGGATCTTCCCGCCGAGCGACTCCCGGTCCTGGGCCAGGCCGGTCCGGCCCGTCTCGCCCGTTCCCGCGTACAGCATCCGGTCCGGGCCGAACGCGATCCGTCCGCCGTTGTGCACGAACCCCTTCGGGATGCCGGTCAGCACCGGCTGCGGCGCACCGAGCCGGTCGCCGTCCCCGCCCCCGTACCGCATGCGCACGATGCGGTTGTCCGACTCCGCCGTCAGATACGCGTACACCCAGCCGTCCCGCACGGCGAGGCCCATGAGCCCGCCCTCACCGCCGGGAACGACCCCCGGCACCTCGCCGAGCGAGGTCTTCGCCCCGGTCCGCCCGTCGACCCGGGTGATCGTCCGCTCGTCCCGCGAGGAGACCAGCAGATCCCCGCCGGGCAGTTCGGCGAGCCCCCAGGGCGACTTCAGCCCGTCGGTGAGCGTGCCCGCCACCGCCGCCCGGCCACCGGCGGAGGCGGTGGCGGACCCGGACGGGCTCGCCGATGCCGATGCCGATGCCGACGCCGACGTCGGCGGAGCCGTACCCGGCCGATCCTCCGTACCTCCCGAGGAGCAGCCCGCCACCAGGACCAGCACGGCCGCGCCCCACAGGGCCTTCACAACTGCAGGACGGCTCATGGCACGGTCCCCCTTCGACGAGTCGAGCGGCATCCCTTCACCCTTGATACACCGCCCGACGCGATCAGGTTCCCGACCACCGTGACCAGCCGGATCCGGCTGGTCACGCGGCCCTCAGTCCCAGGACCCCCGGGGCGCCGGAAGCGCCGCGATCTCCGCCAGGTCCTCGGCCGTGAGCCGCAGCCCGGCCGCCCGGGCGTTCTCCACGGCCCAGCGCTCCCGCTTCGCCCCCGGCACCGGCACGACGTGCCGCCCACGGCCGAGCACCCAGGCGAGCGCCACCTGCGCCGGCGTGACCTCCGCCCCGTGCCGGGCGGCCACCCGCCGCAGACCCGCCACGAGCGGCTGGTTCGCGGCCATCATCTCCGCCGTGAAGCGGGGGTGCCGGGCCCGCGGATCGTCCGGTTCGAAGCCGCCGCCCGGGGTCAGCGTCCCGGTCAGGAACCCGTTCCCCAGCGGCATCGCCGCCAGGAAGCCGACGCCCCGCGCCGCGCACCACGGCAGCAGCCGCACCAGCGCCTCCTGGGACCAGACCGAAAGTTCGGCCTCCACCGCCGCGACGGGGAACACCTGCTGGATCCGCTCCAGTTGGCGGATCGTTCCCTCATAGCCGTCACGACTGACGCCCGTCGCACCCCGCCGGGCGGACCGGGTGCCGACGGCGCACAGTCCGAGCGCCCGCACCTTGCCCGCCGAGACCAGCTCGGCCATCGCGCCCCAGGTCTCCTCGACGGGAACCTCGGGGTCCGCCCGGTGCAGCTGGTACAGGTCGATCACATCGGTCTGGAGCCGCCGGAGCGAGGCATCGCAGGCCCGACGGACGTATCCCGGCCTGCCGTTGGCGACCACATGCCGCCGTTCGCCGCCGTCGCCGACGAGCAGTCCGCACTTCGTCGAGACGAAGGCCTCCGCACGCCTCTCCTTCAACACCCGCCCCAGCAGAAGCTCGTTGGTGAACGGTCCGTACATGTCGGCGGTGTCGAGCAGGGTCACCCCGGCGTCCAGCGCCGCGTGCACGGTCCGCAGCGAGCGGTCCCCCCGCTGTTCCGAACGGCTGTACGCCCAGCTCATCGGCATGCACCCCAGGCCGATCGCACCCACGTCGAGCGCCGTCGCCCCGATAGTCCTGCGCTCCACCTGCCGGTACCCCTCCCTGTGCCGTCCCCCAAAGTAACCAATGGCGCACGGGATTCTTCGCATAGCCTCCCGCTCATGAGATGCGAAGACACGACCACTGACGTGTGGCTTCCGATTCCCGCGGACGAGATCGAAGATCTCCCCGAACCGGGCGCGTCGGGCCTGAACTACCTTTTCTGGGACGGCGGACCGGAGTTCCCGGCCGACCCGGCGCGCTGCGCCTTCTACGTCGTCCCGTACATGAAGGGCTCCGAGATCGCCGTCCGGCCGCTGGCCGCGATGACCTCGCTGCGGGTCGTGCAGACCCTGTCCGCGGGCATCGACCACGTCACCCCCGGCATCGACTCGCTGCCCCCGGGCGTCGCCGTCTGCAACGCGAAGGGCGTCCACGAGGCCAGCACCGCCGAACTCACGCTCGCGTTGATCCTGGCCTCGCTGCGCGGGATCCCCGGCTTCGTGCGCGGCCAGGACGCCGAGGAGTGGCGGGCCGGCTTCTACCCGGCCCTCGCCGACAAGTCCGTCCTCATCGTCGGGTACGGGTCGATCGGCGCCGCCATCGAGGACCGGCTCGCGCCCTTCGAGTGCGCGCGGGTGTCGCGCGTCGCACGCTCCGCGCGCACCACAGCGCGCGGCGAGGTCCACCCCCTGACCGAGCTGCCCGCACTGCTTCCGGAGGCGGACGTCGTCGTGCTCTCCACTCCGCTCACGCCCGCGACCAGGCATCTCGCCGACGCCGGGTTCCTCGGCCGGATGAAGGACGGGGCGCTCCTCCTGAACGTCGCCCGCGGGCCGGTCGTCGACACCGCGGCGCTGCTCAAGGAGGTCGAGAGCGGCAGGATCACGGCGGCGCTCGATGTCACCGACCCGGAACCGCTGCCGGCAGGGCACCCGTTGTGGCACGCTCCCGGTGTCCTGATCAGCCCCCACGTGGGAGGTTCCACTTCCGCCTTCATGCCGAGGGCGAAGCGGCTGATCGCGGGACAGTTGCGGCGGCTCGCGGCGGGTGAGGATCCGGCCAACGTCCTGCTCACCACCGGCTGAGCGGCCGTGATGGGCCGGCCGGGTGGTTCGCGCCCCCGACACGCGCCACCTGCAAGCCTCTTGGCCGTCACGGAGAGTACTGCGACCCTGTCCCTGAGTGACGGTCCTGGTGTATCGTCCCGGAGCGGGGGGACTGCGTCGAGTACGGGCTGACGCTGGGGAGCGAAGTGATGGGTCATCAGAGTCCGAGGGGGGCGACGGGTGAAGCACGGCCGAAGGACCGACGATCCGACGCGGCGACGCCGCCGCCGGCGAGCCTTCCGCGCCTCGCCACCGGCCTCGCGCATTCCGTGCCGGACCAGGTCGTGCCACACCGCGCGCCCCGCGCCGCCGAGCCAACGGACACCGGACCGGAGGCCGGGCCGCACGCCGACGCGCATGCCGGGCAGGGCGCCGGACCGCACACCGGACCGGACTCCCGAGCCGAGGGCCACGGTGCCGAACCACCGGGCACGCCCGCTCGCCCCGGCGACGCCACGGCCGCGGCCACCCGCGTCCCCGTGCCGCACGGCACGCCTGCGACGAACAGCGAGGCGCCGCATGGCGACTTCACGCCACACGGCGCCCGCGAGGCCTGCGGTGCCGCCGCATCACCGGAGTCGGTCGCCTCTGCCGTACGGCAGCCGGACGTCGTCCCGGAGTCGGTCGTCCCTGCCGTCCGGAAGCCAGGCGTCGTCCCGGAGCCGGTCGGTCCGGTCGTACGGGACCCCGCCGGCCCCCACGACTGCGACGGGCACGCTCCCGGCGGCGCCGACGAGCCGCCGGCGCGCCCGCACGACGCGGCCGGGTGCGGTGGTGCGGCGCCGGAGGGTCCGGTGACCGCGCCCGGGGCGGTCCTCGCGCCGCCGCGCCCCGTCGGTGGAGGAGGCGAATCCGGCCATCCGGATCCCGAGCGCCCCGGCATCGGCTCGGTCTTCGCGCAGATCGCCCTGGGGCTGATCTGCGCGGGCTACACGACCGGTGCCTCGCTCGGCTGGGGGTCACCGGAACTCGCGCTCTTCATGGGTGACTTCGGGCTCAGCGCCGCCGCCCTCACCGCCGCGGTCTCCTGCTTCCTCTATGCCCGCGCCCACCGCGGCAGCGCGCGCCCCGCCTGGCTGCTCTTCGCCTTCTCCTCGTTCATGGCCTCCGCGGGCAACGCCGTGTGGGGGTGGTACGAGGTCGTGCTCCGCACAGAGGTGCCGGACTCCTCCGTCGCCGACCTCTTCTTCTTACTCTTCGCACCGCCGGCCATCGTCGGCCTGCTCGTCCTGGCCAAGAAGCCCGTCACCCGGGCCGGCTGGGTCTGCCTTGCGCTCGACGCCTGGCTCATCGGGGGCTCGCTGCTCACGCTCTCGTGGAGCCTCGCCCTCGCCCGTACCGCCCACTTCCAGAACGAGCCGGTCGCCCAGGCCGCGCTGTCGCTCGCGTACCCCCTGCTCGACATCGTCCTGGTGAGCATGGTCCTGGTCCTGCACTTCCGGCGCTCCCAGGCGAACCGCTCGGCGACCAACACCGCGATCGCCGCCCTCGCCCTGACCGTCCTGTGCGACGCCCTGTTCACCTCGCCGCTGCTCCGCGAGAACTACGCCTCGGGCCAGCTGCTCGACGCCGGCTGGTTCGCCGGCTCCCTGCTGCTCGCCTACGCGCCCTGGGGGGTGCGCCGGCTTCCGGACAGCGCCACCGTCGCACGCGGGCCGTGGCTGCACAGCCGCCCGGTCGCCGGCTCGCTCGCCGCCCTCACCCCGTACCTCGCCGCCGCGGTCTGCACCCTCGGCATCCTGTACAACGTCGTCGAGGGGCGCAGGGTCGACCGGGTCGTCGTCCTCACCGGCTGCACGGTGGTCCTCGCCCTCGTCGTACGGCAGGGCATCATGCTCCTCGACAACATCGCCCTGACCCATGAACTGGCCCAGAAGGAGAACCACTTCAGGTCGCTCGTGCAGGGCTCCAGCGACGTCATCATGATCGCCGCGCCGACCGGGATACTCCGCTACGTCAGCCCGGCCGCCTCCGGGGTGTACGGACGGGACGCCGAGGAGCTGATCGGCTCCGAGCTGGCCTCGCTCATCCATCCCGAGGACCTCGGTGCCGTCGTCCACGAGGTGCGGCGCTTCCTGGCCGTCTCGCCCGCCGAGGAGCCCACCACCCGGATCGAGTGCCGCTTCCGCTCGGGCCGCGGCGACTGGCTCAACGTCGAGTCGACGGTCAACCGGCATCAGGGCGGCCTGATCTTCAACAGCCGGGACGTGACCGAACGCGTCCGGCTCCAGGCCCAGTTGCAGCACAACGCCGAGCACGACCCGCTCACCGACCTGCCCAACCGGGCGCTCTTCACCCGGCGGGTCCGGCAGGCGCTCAGCGGTCGCCGCGCCTCCGACCCCGGCACCGCCGTGCTCTTCATCGACCTCGACGGCTTCAAGGGCGTCAACGACCGCCTCGGTCACCAGGCGGGCGACGACCTCCTCGTCCAGGCCGCCCGCCGCCTCCACGACTCCGTGCGAGCCGGGGACACGGCCGCCCGGCTCGGCGGCGACGAGTTCGCCGCACTCATCCTCGGCGACGGTGGCAGTGACCAGGCCGCCCGTCAGAAGCAGGTCCAGGAGATCGCCGACCGGCTCCGCCTCACCCTCTCCCGGCCCTACCGCGTCGACGGCGGGAACGAGGTGCGGGTCGCCGCCTCCATCGGCGTCGCATTCGCCGAGCCCGGCATCGAGGCCGGCGACCTCCTGCGCAACGCCGACCTCGCCATGTACCGGGCCAAGGCGGCCGGCAAGGACCGCGTCGAGCTCTACGCCCCCCAGATGCAGGCCGAGGTGGTACGCCGGACGGAACTGGCCGCCCGGCTGCGCACCGCCCTCCACGACGGCGAGTTCGCCCTGCTCCACCAGCCGGTCGTCGACCTCGCCACCGGCCGGATCTCCGCCGTCAGCGCCCAGGCGCGCTGGCGGTCGACCCAGGGCATCCTCTTCACCCCAGCCGAGTACCTCCGGGTCACCGACGACGGCGAGCGCACCGCCGAGCTCGGCCGCTGGCTGCTCGAAGAGGCCGTCGAGCAGGCCGCCGAGCGGGCGGGAATCGGCCATCGCGCCCCCGTCTCCATCCGGCTTTCCGCCCGCCGGCTCCTCGACCGCTCGCTGCCGCTCGGCTCGGTCGAGTCGCTGCTCACCCGGCACGGGCTGCCGTCCGGCTCGCTGATCGTCGAACTCGCCGACAGCGACCCCCGGATCCCGCTCGACGAACTGGAGCAGCGCCTGGTCACCCTGCGCCGGCTCGGGGTGCGGATCGCGCTCGACGGATTCGGCAGCGGACATGTGGCGATCAACGCTCTTCGGAGGCTTCCCGTCGACATACTGAAGCTGGACCGGGGGCTCGTCGAGGGAGTGGTCGAGTCGGCCCGGCTCCGCAAGATCACCCGTGGGGTGCTCCGTATCGCCGGCGAGCTCGGGATGCAGACCGTCGCCGAGGGGGTCGACGTACCGGAGCAGGTCGTCGCCCTGCGGGCCATGGGATGCAGCCACGCCCAGGGCATGGCCTTCTCGGGCCCCCTCGACGAGTACAGGCTGCGCAGGGCCCTCGTACGGGACGAGTACCCGCTGCCCGGAGGGGTCCCCGTCCGGGTCGGAAACCGTCCCCCGTTCCGCTCAAATAATGAGACGCCCGTCCCACCCACTTGACAGTGGTGAGGGCTGAGAGGGAGGGTCAATGCCATGCGCACCCGAATTCTCGTACTTGGAAAGCGCGTCGGCTGAAGCAGGGTCACGGTAGGCCCCGCTTGAAACGCACCCGACGCGCTCCCCTCGCTTGCCTCACGGCACGAGGGGTTTTTTGTTGCACCGGCTCACCCCAAAGTCGTCCCAAACCCTCGTAAAACCCTCTGCTTCGAGAAGAGATGCTGATGACCGACCAGGCCACCGGGCACCATCCGCAGCCGCGGCCCCGTAACGGCGCGCAGCCCGCCACCACCGTCGAGCACGTCACGGGTGCGCAGTCCCTCATCCGTTCTCTCGAGGAAGTGGGCGCCGACACCGTCTTCGGCATCCCCGGCGGCGCGATCCTCCCCGCGTACGACCCGATGATGGACTCGCAGAGGGTCCGCCACATCCTGGTCCGTCACGAGCAGGGCGCGGGGCACGCGGCCACCGGCTACGCCCAGGCGACCGGCAAGGTCGGCGTCTGCATGGCGACCTCGGGGCCCGGTGCGACCAACCTCGTCACCCCGATCGCCGACGCGCACATGGACTCGGTCCCGCTCGTCGCGATCACCGGCCAGGTCGCCTCGAAGGCGATCGGCACGGACGCCTTCCAGGAGGCGGACATCTGCGGCATCACGATGCCGATCACCAAGCACAACTTCCTGGTCACCAAGGCCGAGGACATCCCGCGGACGATCGCCGAGGCCTTCCACATCGCCTCCACCGGCCGCCCGGGCCCGGTCCTGGTCGACATCTCCAAGGACGCCCTCCAGGCGAAGACCACCTTCAGCTGGCCGCCGCAGACCGACCTGCCCGGCTACCGCCCGGTGACCAAGCCGCACGCCAAGCAGATCCGCGAGGCCGCCAAGCTGATCAGCGCGGCCAAGCGCCCCGTCCTGTACGTCGGCGGCGGCGTCATCAAGGCCGGCGCCACCGCCGAGCTGAAGATCCTCGCCGAGCTCACCGGCGCCCCGGTCACCACCACCCTGATGGCCCTCGGAGCCTTCCCCGACAGCCACCCGCTGCACGTGGGCATGCCCGGCATGCACGGTGCGGTCACCGCCGTCACGGCGCTGCAGAAGTCCGACCTGATCGTCGCCCTCGGCGCCCGCTTCGACGACCGCGTCACCGGCAAGCTCGACAGCTTCGCCCCGTACGCCAAGATCGTCCACGCGGACATCGACCCGGCCGAGATCGGCAAGAACCGCACCGCCGACGTCCCGATCGTCGGTGACGCCCGCGAGGTCATCGCCGACCTGGTCCAGGCCGTCCAGGCCGAGCACAGCGAGGGCAACAAGGGCGACTACACCGCCTGGTGGAGCGACCTGAACCGCTGGCGCGAGACCTACCCGCTCGGCTACGACCTGCCGGAGGACGGCAGCCTCTCGCCGCAGCAGGTCATCCAGCGCATCGGCCAGCTCGCCCCCGACGACACGATCTTCGCCGCGGGCGTCGGCCAGCACCAGATGTGGGCCGCCCACTTCATCGACTACGAGCGGCCGGCCACCTGGCTGAACTCCGGCGGCCTCGGGACGATGGGGTACGCGGTCCCCGCCGCGATGGGCGCCAAGGCCGGCATGCCCGACCGTCCGGTCTGGGCGATCGACGGCGACGGCTGCTTCCAGATGACCAATCAGGAGCTCACCACCTGCGCCCTGAACAACATCCCGATCAAGGTCGCCATCATCAACAACGGCGCCCTCGGGATGGTCCGCCAGTGGCAGACACTCTTCTACAACCAGCGCTACTCCAACACCGTCCTGCACTCCGGCCCGGACGACGTCCAGGCGAACAAGGGCACCCGCGTCCCCGACTTCGTCAAGCTGTCCGAGGCCATGGGCTGTGTCGCCCTGCGCTGTGAGGACCCGGCCGACCTGGACAAGGTCATCGCCGAGGCCAACGCCATCAACGACCGTCCGGTCGTGGTCGACTTCATCGTCCACGAGGACGCCCAGGTCTGGCCGATGGTCGCCGCCGGAACCTCGAACGACGAGGTCATGGCCGCCCGGGGCGTCCGCCCCGACTTCGGCGACGGCGAAGACGACTGAAGCGCGGAACGAAGCAGAGCGAAAAGGAAGAGACCCAGACCATGTCCACCAAGCACACGCTCTCCGTTCTCGTCGAGAACACGCCCGGCATCCTCGCCCGGATCGCCGCCCTGTTCTCGCGCCGCGGCTTCAACATCGACTCCCTCGCCGTCGGCATCACCGAGCACCCCGACATCTCCCGCATCACCATCGTGGTCAATGTCGAGGACCTGCCCCTGGAGCAGGTGACCAAGCAGCTCAACAAGCTGGTCAACGTCCTGAAGATCGTCGAACTCGAGCCCAGCGCTGCGATCCAGCGCGAGCTCGTCCTGGTGAAGGTCCGCGCCGACAACGAGACCCGCTCCCAGATCGTCGAGATCGTGCAGCTGTTCCGCGCCAAGACCGTGGACGTCTCGCCCGAGGCGGTCACCATCGAGGCCACCGGTTCGAGTGACAAGCTCGACGCGATGCTCAAGATGCTGGAGCAGTTCGGCGTCAAGGAGCTCGTGCAGTCCGGCACGATCGCCATAGGGCGTGGCTCCCGGTCCATCACGGACCGGTCCCTGCGGGCCCTCGACCGCAGCGCCTGAGAGTCATCGGAGGTCAACCGCCGGTCCATCCGCCGGTCCGACTGACGAGACCCGAAAACTTTCCTCCCGCTCCCCGCCGTACGGTGGGACGCAACACCAGCACCTCAAGGAGATTCCCAGTGGCCGAGCTGTTCTACGACGACGACGCCGACCTGTCCATCATCCAGGGCCGCAAGGTCGCGGTGATCGGTTACGGCAGCCAGGGCCACGCCCACGCGCTGTCCCTCCGTGACTCCGGTGTCGACGTCCGCGTCGGTCTGCAGGAGGGCTCGAAGTCCAAGGCCAAGGCCGAGGAGCAGGGCCTGCGCGTCGTCTCCGTCGCCGAGGCCGCGGCCGAGGCCGACCTCATCATGATCCTGACCCCGGACCCGATCCAGGCCCAGGTCTACGAGGAGTCCATCAAGGACAACCTGAAGGCGGGCGACGCCCTCTTCTTCGGCCACGGTCTGAACGTCCGTTACGGCTTCATCAAGGTGCCCGAGGGCATCGACGTCGCCCTGGTCGCCCCGAAGGGCCCGGGCCACCTGGTCCGTCGTCAGTACGAGGAGGGCCGCGGCGTTCCGTGCATCGCGGCCGTCGAGCAGGACGCGACCGGCAGCGCCTTCGCGCTGGCGCTCTCGTACGCCAAGGGCATCGGCGGCACCCGCGCCGGCGTCATCAAGACGACCTTCACCGAGGAGACCGAGACCGACCTGTTCGGTGAGCAGGCCGTTCTCTGCGGTGGTACCGCGGCGCTGGTCAAGGCGGGCTTCGAGACCCTGACCGAGGCCGGCTACCAGCCGGAGATCGCGTACTTCGAGTGCCTCCACGAGCTGAAGCTCATCGTCGACCTCATGTACGAGGGCGGCCTGGAGAAGATGCGCTGGTCGGTCTCCGAGACCGCCGAGTGGGGCGACTACGTCACCGGCCCGCGGATCATCACCGACGCCACCAAGGCCGAGATGAAGAAGGTCCTCGCGGAGATCCAGGACGGCACCTTCGCCAAGGAGTGGATGGCCGAGTACCACGGCGGTCTGAAGAAGTACAACGAGTACAAGACCCAGGACGAGAACCACCTCCTGGAGACCACCGGCAAGGAGCTGCGCAAGCTCATGAGCTGGGTGAACGACGAGGAGGCGTAAGCCTTCGGGACAGGGGCCGGACGGTGCGTCCGGCCCCTGTCCACATCGTTGGACACCCCGTCCAACCACGGACGGGTGATCCTTCCAACGAGGCGCATGAACGGCGCCGACGCACCACTACACTGCTCAACAACATTCGCGTTCAGGCCCACAGCGTCGTGCGCTTTCACGCGGCAAGCCCCCTCCACCGCCTGCGGCCGTCGGGACGGCCGTCCGCACTGGATCTGTGAGGACTCACGTGAGCTCGAAACCCGTCGTACTCATCGCTGAAGAGCTGTCGCCCGCCACCGTCGACGCCCTGGGCCCGGACTTCGAGATCCGGCACTGCAACGGCGCGGACCGCGCCGAACTGCTGCCCGCCATCGCCGACGTGGACGCGATCCTGGTCCGTTCCGCGACCAAGGTCGACGCCGAGGCCATCGCCGCCGCCACGAAGCTGCGGGTCGTCGCCCGCGCCGGTGTCGGTCTGGACAACGTCGACGTCTCCGCCGCCACCAAGGCCGGCGTGATGGTCGTCAACGCTCCAACGTCGAACATCGTCACCGCCGCCGAGCTCGCGTGCGGTCTGCTGGTCGCCACCGCGCGCAACATCCCGCAGGCCAACACCGCGCTGAAGAACGGCGAGTGGAAGCGCTCCAAGTACACGGGCGTCGAGCTGAGCGAGAAGACCCTCGGCGTCGTCGGCCTCGGCCGCATCGGTGTCCTGGTCGCCCAGCGCATGTCCGCGTTCGGCATGAAGATCGTCGCGTACGACCCCTACGTGCAGCCCGCCCGCGCCGCCCAGATGGGGGTGAAGCTGCTGGCCCTGGACGAGCTCCTGGAGGTCGCCGACTTCATCACCGTCCACCTGCCGAAGACCCCCGAGACCCTCGGTCTCATCGGCGACGAGGCGCTGCACAAGGTCAAGCCCAGCGTCCGGATCGTCAACGCCGCGCGCGGCGGGATCGTCGACGAGGCGGCGCTGTTCTCCGCCCTCAAGGAGGGCCGGGTCGCCGGCGCCGGTCTCGACGTGTACGCGAAGGAGCCCTGCACGGACTCCCCGCTCTTCGAGCTCGACCAGGTCGTCTGCACCCCGCACCTCGGCGCGTCCACGGACGAGGCCCAGGAGAAGGCCGGTATCGCGGTCGCCCGCTCGGTGCGCCTGGCGCTCGCCGGTGAGCTCGTCCCGGACGCGGTCAACGTCCAGGGCGGTGTCATCGCGGAGGACGTCAAGCCGGGTCTGCCGCTCGCCGAGAAGCTCGGCCGGATCTTCACCGCCCTCGCGGGCGAGGTCGCGGCCCGTCTCGACGTCGAGGTGTACGGCGAGATCACCCAGCACGATGTGAAGGTGCTCGAACTCTCCGCGCTCAAGGGCGTGTTCGAGGACGTGGTCGACGAGACCGTGTCGTACGTCAACGCCCCGCTGTTCGCGCAGGAGCGCGGTGTCGAGGTGCGTCTGACCACGAGCTCCGAGTCGCCCGACCACCGCAACGTGGTCACCGTGCGCGGCACGCTGTCCAGTGGCGAGGAGGTCTCGGTCTCCGGCACGCTCGCCGGCCCCAAGCACCTCCAGAAGCTCGTCGCGGTCGGCGACTACGACGTGGACCTGGCGCTCGCCGACCACATGGTCGTGCTGCGCTACGAGGACCGCCCGGGTGTCGTCGGCACCGTCGGCCGGATCCTCGGCGAGGCCGGTCTGAACATCGCCGGCATGCAGGTCTCCCGCGCGGAGGAGGGCGGCGAGGCGCTCGTCGTGCTCACCGTGGACGACACGCTCCCGGCGCCGGTGCTCGCGGAGATCGCGGAGGAGATCGGCGCCGCCTCGGCCCGCTCGGTCAACCTGATCTGACGCACGGCCCCGCAGTAGCCCGTACCCGGTCGCTAGACGCCCGTCTTACACAAGCGTCTAGCGACCGGGTACAGTGCTGTCATGGGACATAAGGAAGACCTGCTCGAAGGTGCCAAGCGCTGCCTCCTGGAGAAGGGGTACGGGCGCACCACGGCCCGCGACATCGTCGCCGCGTCGGGCACCAACCTCGCCTCCATCGGCTACCACTACGGCTCCAAGGACGCCCTGCTCCAGCAGGCCTTCCTGGCCGTCACCGAGGAGTGGGGCGAGCGGGTCGGCCCCGCGGGCACCGACGAGGTGAAGCGGGAGCTGCCGGCCGACCCGTACCGGCGCTTCCACGCCGTCTGGGAGCAGGTCATCGCCGCGGCCGAGGCCAGCCGGCCCGTCTGGAAGCTCCAGACCGAGGTCGTCACCCGGCTCGACGACGACGAGAAGCTGCGCGACGCCATCAAGGAGCCGCAGCGGGAGGGCCGGCTCGGGATGGCCGAGGGCTTCCTCGGCATCGACCCCGAGGCGGACCCGGAGAAGGCCAGGGTGGCCGGACTGCTTTGCCAGGCACTCGCCACCGGCGTGATGATCCAGTGGATGGTCGACCCGGACACGGCGCCGACGGCGGACGACCTCACGGAGGGGCTCAAGGTCCTGATGGGGGAGCGGGACTGACCTGCCGTCACCCCCCGTTCCGCCCTGGAACCGTCACGGCGGAGGGCCGGGGGACCGTGTCGGGCCGGGGCTCAGCGCCAGGGGACGTTCCGCCAGGGGCTGCCCTCGTGTTCCGTCAGGACGCGGTGGGCGGCCACGTTCTGCTCGTGGAACGGGCCGTACTCCTCCCCGTCGAAGCGCAGTACCCGCCCCAGCGCGTACCCCGACGAGTAGTCCTGCCACGACCCGTAGGCCGACCGGGCCAGCGCCCCCGCGTGGACGATCGCCTGTTCGGCCTCCGCAGGCGCGCAGAAACGGGCCGACAGGCCCCAGCGGGCCAGGTTCACCGCCCGGCCGTAGTCGTACGCGACCGTCCGGCGCACCCGCCCGTCCGGCGCGAGGAGTCCGTCGGCCCGGAACCGGGCCTCGTAGCGCACGATGCGGCGCACCAGCTCCTCGACGTGCCGCACCGACGCCGGGCTCGCGCCCAGGTCCTGGGCGTGGCCCGCGGCCGTCTCGCGCCACTCGTCGGGCGACGGCACCGCACCGCGTCCGATCCGCAGCTCCTCGCGGACCTTGAGGGCGAAGTCCGGCTCGGGCGGACTGTTTCTCCCGTCCAGGAGCGCGTCCAGCTGCTTGCGCCATCCCTCCCGGTCGGTGACGCCCCAGGATTCGCGGAGCGTCTCCAGTTCCTCGGTGTAGCCCGCGTAGACCGAACCGACGTCGTTCCACGGGGCCCCGTTGCGGAACGCCAGATGGCCGCCGCAGGCGAGGCCGAAGGCGAGGGGGCCGTGCAGGGGCCCGTGGCGCAGGGCGACGAACCGGTCGTTCGTCCCCCGCTCGTTCTCGGTGTACGCGCGCAGCCACCAGGCGCGGTGCTCGGGCGTGGTGGGCAGGAGGACCTGCCCGGGTGTGCCGGCGTTGACCGCGAGGAGCAGCCGATGGTCGTTCCAGTGGAACTCGGCGGCCCACCTCAGGGTGATCCGGTGGAAGACCCACTCCGGATGCCAGGGCGGCAGCATCCCCCGGGTGAGGACCGGCCGGGCGACGAGCCCCTTCGGCAGCTGCTGGGGGCGCCAGAAGACCATGTCCGGTCGCTCGTCCACCTCGGCCTTGGGGGCGCCGACGAACAGCTCGGCCCCGGCGAGGACGCGGAGCTGGCCGGCGAAGTCGCCGCGCAGAGTCGCCTCCTGCAGCAGCTGTTCGGTCTCGGACGGCGGGATCCACGGGGTGGCGGGGGAGGCGGGACGGCTGCGGGGGCTCATGACCACGGGATGTTCCGGTAGGGGCTCGAAGGGTCCTGGGTGAGGGTCCGGTGGATGGTCACGGACTCCTGGTACATCGGCTCGGCGTTGCCCTCGTCGAAGTGGATCAGCCGGGCGAGCAGATAGCCGAGTGAGAACTCCTCCCAGGAGCCGTACGTCCGCCGGGCGGCTTCGAGGACCCTCAGCACGGACTCCTCCGCCTCCCGCGGATCGCAGTACCGGGCGCCGAGCGCGAGCCGTACGACGTTCACGGCGCGGCCGTGGTCGAAGGCGGCGAGGGTGTCGACCCGGCCATCGGGCGGAAGGAGGCCGTCGGCGCGGAACCGTCCCTCGTAGTGCGTGATCCGGCGCAGGAACTCCGCGGCCTCGGCCCGGTCCTCGCCGTAGGGGTCGTCCCGTTCGAAGGTCACGGTGACCATCGAGGCCCACTGCTCGTCGGTCGGCGGGTGGCCGAGGCGTGCGGTGAGACGGCGCCGCATTCCCAGGACGGACTCGGGGACCCGGCCGACGAGCCGGGTGGCGATCAGGATCCGCAGCTTGTCCCGGAAGTCCGCCCGGTGGTGGACGGCCCAGGGCCGGTGCAGCCGGGAGACGTCGGTGGGGTAGTCCTCGTACTGGGCGCCGAGCCCGTTCCACACCAGGCCGTTGAGTACGGCGAGGTGCGCGCCGAGGGCGAGGGCGTGCGCGACCGGCCCGTGCAGGTGCCCGCCGGCATGGGTGAGCAGCCGGAGCCGCGCCGGTCCGCCGCCCCGCGTACCCGCCTCCTGCCAGGCCCGCCGGTCTGCGGCGCGGGCCGGCAGGGCGGCCTCGAACGGGGTGCCCGGGTTGACCGCGAGCCACCATCGGTCGTTCGGCCAGGCCGCGGCGAGCTTGGCGAGGGTGGTCTGCTTGAAGACCCAGTCCGGGTGCCACGGCGGCAGCATGCCCTCGGTCAGCACCGGTACGACGGTGCGCCGGGCGGCCTTGTCGCGCTGGGAGGGGAGGGGCAGGACGTAACCCGGCGCGTCGGCGTGCAGCCGCGCGAGGAGCACGTAGAGGCGTGTCTGCCCGAGGGCGTCCAGGACGGCCGCCCCGTCCCCGCGCGCCCCTGCCTCGTACAGCAGCCGCTCGGTGTACGTCGGCGGCGCCCAACTCCCCGTGGTCATGGTCAGATCCTATAAACCGGCCCGGAGGGGCGGGTGTTCAGCCTGCCCGGCCCGTCGGCGGCAGACGTTCAGAGCCGGGCCGACTTCAGGGACATGTGGAGCAGGAGGCGGTCCTCGCCGTCGTCCAGGTCCAGACCCGTGAGCTGCTCGACCCGGGACAGCCGGTAGTAGAGGGTCTGGCGGTGGATGCCCAGGGCCGCCGCCGTGCGGCCCGCCTGGCCCGCGTTGTCGAGGAACACTTCCGCGGTGCGGGCCAGTTCGGCGTGGGCGGGGGCGATCAGTGGTGCGACGACGGGGTCGATCTCGGGGTGGTAGAGCGCCGCGAGCAGACGGTACGGGCCGATCCCGGCCCACTCCGCGACCGGGCCGAGCGTCGGCTGTGCCGTGGCGGCGCGAGCCGCCGTGTTGGCCTCGCGCCAGGCCGCCGGGAGTTCCGTGAGGCCCCGGCGGGGGTTCGCGATGCCGGCCGGGGCGGCGGCGCGCAGCCGGTCGGCCGCCGTGCGGGCGGGGGAGAGGTCCTCGGCCGTGCGCAGCCGTACGAGGACGGCGAGGGAGTCGCCCTCGGGGAGTGTGGTGACCGCCGCCGCGCCGGGGACCGACCGGATGGAGGGGGCCTCTCCCTGCCAGGGGGTGACGCAGACGAGGGTGTGCAGACCGTCCGCGCTGGGCCCCAGGGCCACCCGGAGCGCCGCGACGGCCATGTCGCTCTGCCAGCCGCGCCCGGCGGTCAGGGCCGCGGCGAACTCGCGCGAGAGGTCGGCGTCCGCGCGCTCCTCGTCGGCGAGGAGGTCGCCGATCCGGGTGGCGACCTCCATCGCGGCCGTGAGCTGGGCGGGCGTGGGGCCGGGCTCGGCGTCCAGCAGCCAGACGTACCCGAGGACGACGCCCCGATGGCGTACGGGCAGGCAGAGGCGGTCCCGGAACACCCCGGCGTCCGGAGCGGCCGGGATGCGGACCGGGCCCGTCGCCCGGGTGATGCCGAAGCCCTCGAACCAGGCGCGGACCGCCGGGGTCGACTTCCGGGTCAGGATCGACCGCGTCCGGACGGGGTCCATCGCGGTGTCGTCGTCGCTGTCGTGGGCGCCGAAGGCGATCAGACCGAAATCGCGGTTCTCCAGCGTCGCCGGCGCGCCGAGCAGCGCGGAGATCTCGTCCACCAGTTCTTGGTAATCGCCCTTCACAGCGCCATTCTCGCACCCTTTCAGACATATGTATGAGATGCCGGGCACGGATGCGTGACAGCTGTAGATGGCGGACGATCGGAGCGATCCATAGGTTTCACGGTGGTTCTTCGTGCTGTTCCCGGTTTCTTACGAAAGATCGGGTACAGCACCCTTCGTCACCCTGTCCTTCTGGAGGTCCCCGTGCTGGGTCCCGTGATCCTCGCCGCGTCGCGCAGCGACAAGATGCGCCGCTTCGTGTCGGCCGCCCCCGGGACCAAGCAGGTCGTCGCCCGCTTCATCGCCGGCGAGTCGGTCGACGACGTCGTCCCGATCGTCCAGGAGCTGAGCGACCGCGGCCTGGAGGTCACCCTCGACGTCGTCGGTGAGGACATCACCACCGTCGAGCAGTCGTACGCCGCCCGCGACGCCTACCTGGAGCTCATCGGGCGCCTCAAGGAGCTGGGCCTCGGCGAGCGCGCCGAGATGTCCGTCAAGCTCTCGATGTTCGGCCAGTCCCTGGAGAACGGCCACGAGCTGGCCCTCGCGAACGTCCGTCCGGTCGTCGCGGCCGCCGCCGAGATCGGCACCACGGTCACCCTCGACGCCGAGGACCACACCACCCTCGACTCGATGTTCGCGATCCACGAGGAGCTGCGGAAGGACCACCCGCAGACCGGCTGTGTCATCCAGGCCTACCTCTTCCGCACCGAGGACGACGCCCGACGCCTCGCCGCGAACGGCTCCCGCGTCCGGATCGTGAAGGGCGCCTACAAGGAGCCCGAGTCCGTCGCCATCCAGGACAAGCCCGAGATCGACAAGGCCTACGTCCGGATCATGAAGATCCTCATGGACGGCGAGGGCTACCCGATGATCGGCTCCCACGACCCGCGCCTCATCTCCATCGGCCAGGAGCTGGCGCGCCGCGCCGGGCGCAAGCTGGACGAGTACGAGTTCCAGATGCTGTACGGCATCCGGAGCGAGGAGCAGCACCGGCTCGCCGCGGAGGGACACCGCATGCGCGTGTACACCGCCTACGGCACCGACTGGTACGGCTACTTCATGCGCCGTCTGGCGGAGAAGCCGGCCAACCTCCTCTTCTTCGTCCGCTCCATCCTCACCAACGGCTGAGCCCACACCCCTCAGAAGGAGTTAAGCGACCCATGGACGCTGTCACCCAGGTCCCCGCTCCGGTCAACGAGCCGGTGCACAGCTACGCCCCCGGCTCCCCCGAGCGCGCCCGCCTCGAGACCAAGCTCAAGGAGCTGTCCGAGAACCCGCGCGAGCTGCCGATGACCATCGGCGGCGTGAAGCGCCTCGGCGGCGGCGAGGAGTTCAAGGTCGTCCAGCCGCACAACCACAAGGCCGTCATCGGTACCTTCCGCGGCGCCACCACGCAGGACGCCCAGGACGCCGTCGACGCGGCCCTGGCCGCGGCCCCGGCCTGGCGCGCGATGGCCTTCGACGACCGTGCCGCGATCATCCTGCGCGCCGCCGAGCTGCTCGCCGGCCCGTGGCGCGAGACGCTGGCCGCGTCCACGATGCTCGGCCAGTCGAAGACCGCCCAGCAGGCCGAGATCGACACCCCGTGCGAGCTCGTCGACTTCTGGCGCTTCAACGTGGCGTACGCCCGCCAGATCCTGGCCGAGCAGCCGCCGGCGAACTCCCCGGGTGTGTGGAACCGTCTGGACCACCGCCCGCTCGAGGGCTTCGTCTACGCGATCACGCCGTTCAACTTCACGGCCATCGCGGGCAACCTGCCCACCGCCCCCGCCCTCATGGGCAACGTGGTGGTCTGGAAGCCGTCCCCGACGCAGACCCACTCCGCCGTGCTCCTCATGGAGCTCCTGGAGGAGGCCGGCCTGCCGAAGGGCGTCATCAACCTGGTGACCGGAGACGGCATCGCCGTCTCCGAGGTGGCCCTGAACCACCCCGACCTGGCCGGTATCCACTTCACCGGTTCGACCAAGACCTTCCAGCACCTGTGGAAGACGGTCGGCACCAACATCGAGAAGTACCGCTCGTACCCGCGGATCGTCGGCGAGACCGGCGGCAAGGACTTCGTCGTCGCGCACCCCAGCGCCGACCGCGGCATCCTGAAGACCGCGCTGACCCGTGGCTCCTTCGAGTTCCAGGGCCAGAAGTGCTCCGCGTCCTCGCGTGCCTACGTCCCGGCCTCCATCTGGAACGACGGCTTCAAGGAGGAGTTCGCGGCCGAGGTCGACGGCATCACCATGGGTGACGTCACCGACCTGTCGAACTTCATCGGTGCCGTCATCGACGAGCGCTCGTTCGCCAAGAACAAGGCCGCGATCGACCGCGCCGCGGCCGACCCGACGTGCACGATCATCGCCGGTGGCACGTACGACGACTCGGTGGGCTACTTCGTCCGCCCGACCGTCATCGCCTGCACCGACCCGGAGAACGAGGTCTTCAAGGCCGAGTACTTCGGTCCGATCCTCGCGATCCACGTATACGACGACAGCGCTGCCGACGCGTACGACGCGATGCTGACCCAGATGGAGTCGGTCTCGGACTACGCCCTCACCGGCGCGGTCATCTCCGGTGACCGTGCTGCGGCCGCGTACACGATGGAGAAGCTCCGCTTCGCCGCGGGCAACTTCTACATCAACGACAAGTCGACCGGCGCCGTCGTCGGCCAGCAGCCCTTCGGCGGCGGTCGTGCCTCGGGTACGAACGACAAGGCCGGCGCCCCGCAGAACCTGATGCGCTGGACGCTGACCCGCGCCATCAAGGAGACGCTGGTCCCGCCGACCGAGTACGGCTACCCCCACATGGGCTGACGCCCCCGCCTCCGACACGGAGGCCCGCCGCGCGAGCGGCCCCTGATCACCGCCCCCCTCCTCGGTCCCCCAACTGAGGACGGGGGCGGTTCTCATGCGGGGGGCTTACGCTGCTGGGAGGGGGCTCGGTGAGGAGGCACGACATGCCCGGTTCGACGACACTCGGCCCAGGGCACGGGGTCGACGCGATCGAGCACCTCGACGCGCTGCGGATGATGTCCCTGATGAAGGAGCTGCACCGGCTGCTGACCGTGCCGGGACCCGACCGGATCACGGACGCGCAGGCCGCGGCCCTGAGCGGAGGCGAGGACCACCCCCGGGAGGAGTTCACCGCCTGGCTGGAGCGAGTCGCCCGCGACCTTCAGAAGGCTACGGCCTGAGGAGGACGTGCCGCGCGAGGAAGTCGCCGATCAGCTCGGCGATCGCCGGCGCGTGGGTCTCCAGGGCGAAGTGGCCCGTGGGGAGCAGGTGGATCTCGGCGTCCGGGAGGTCGCGGCGGAAGGCCTCGGCGCCCGCCGGGACGAAGACCTGGTCGCCTTCGCCCCAGACCGCGAGGAGCGGGACCCGGCTGGTGCGGAAGTACTCCTGGAACGCCGGGTAGAGGTCGAAGTTGGAGCCGTAGTCGGCGATCAGGCCGAGCTGGATGTCGTCCTGCCCCTCGCGGGCCATGAGCGTGGCGTCGTGGTGCCAGGCGTCGGGGCTGAGGAGGTCGCGGTACTCGGCCGGGACGCCCGTCTCGTACTGCCAGCGGATGCCGTCCAGGGAGCGGATGCCGCGGACCGGCTCCTCGGTCTCGGGGGTGCGCTCCTCGATCAGGGCGAGGACCGGCGCCCAGGCCTCGGCGCCGAGGCCCTCCTCGTACGCGTTGCCGTTCTGGCTGATGATCGCGGTGATCCGCTCCGGGTGGGCGAGGGCGAGACGGAGGCCGATGGGGGAGCCGTAGTCCTGGATGTAGAGCGCGAACCGGTCCAGGCCCAGGGCCTCGGTGAACTCGGCGGTGAGTGCGGCCAGTTCGGCGAAGGTGTAGTCGAAGTCGGCGGCCGAGGGGGCGGCGCTGCGGCCGAAGCCCAGGTGGTCCGGAGCGATCAGCCGGTAGCGGTCGGCGAGCTGCGGGATCAGGTCGCGGAACATGTGCGAGCTGGTGGGGAAGCCGTGCAGGAGCAGGAGTACGGGGGCGTCGACCGGGCCCGCCTCGCGGTAGGCGATCTCGTGGTCGCGGACCTTGACGGTGCGGTGGTGGGTCGGCAGCACGGTCGTCGTCGTCATCTCTAACCCCTTAAGTGCGTGTCACTGGTTATGAGATGACTCAATCAGGCGATGACTAACCTGTCAATGCCTCGATAGGGGTTAGATGGGGTGTGGGAGTCTGGGCGCATGACCGTGAGGATCGCGCCCACCCATGAACTCGGGGCCGCCCGGCTCCACTCCGTACGCGACTTGCTCGACACCGCCTTCGACGGGGACTTCTCCGACGACGACTGGGACCACACCCTCGGCGGCATCCATGCCTGGACCGAGGACGAGCGGGGCATCACCGCCCATGGCGCCGTCGTCATGCGTCGCGCCCTCCACCGGGGCCGCTCGCACCGCGTCGGTTACGTCGAAGGCGTCGCCGTCCGCGCCGACCTCAGGCGCCGGGGGCTCGGCGGGGCCGTGATGGCCGAGCTGGAGCGGGTCATCGACGGGGCGTACGTCTTCGGGGCGCTCGGCGCCACGGACGACGGGGCCGCGCTCTACCGGGCCCGCGGCTGGCAGGTCTGGCGGGGGCGCCTGGAGGCGATGGGGCCCGAAGGGATCGTCCACCTCGCGGAGGAGGAGGGGTATGTCCTTCTGCGCCCGGCGGCCGGCCGGGCACTGCCCGATCCGGCCGCGGCCCTCGTCTTCGACTGGCGTGACGGGGATGTGATGTGAGGGAGCGTCGGGAGCGAGCCGGAGCTCGCCGAGTCAGGCGCTCTCGTCGTTCCGCGCGGCCTTGCGGTCCGCGTAGACGTACCCCTTGTCCATCTCCAGCTTCGCCGTGTACGTCATGCCGATCGCGTAGCCGAGGGAGAGCAGCGCGATCACGTACCCCGGAAGCCCGAGGCCGGACAGGGCCGCCGCGAGACAGAGCACGACCGCGAGCCCCCAGATCACCAGGGCGGCCTTGCCCCGGCCGCTGAGGAAGAGCCAGCCGCGCGGACGAGCGGGCAGGGTCTCCAGACCGCCCTCGGGGCCCGCGCTCGCCGCCTTCGGGCGCTTGAAGTAGCCGTACACCAGCCACTCGCCGCACAGCTCCCAGCCCTCGGGCTCCAGTTCGCCCAGGACCTTCGTGCGGCGCCCGCCCTTGATGACCTCGCGGCGGTACTCCCAGCGCAGTGCCGCGCCCGGCGCCCGGCGGCAGACGAACCGGCCGATCGCGTCGAGCGACTCGACCTCCCAGCCCTGCTCGCCGTGGACGGCCAGCATCCGGCGGTCGTTGAAGAAGTCCGCCGTCCAGGTCCAGTTCTCCGCCTGCTCGTCCGGCTCGCCGGGCAGCGGGGCGAGCCCGCCGAGCCGGCCGGCGAAGGCGGCGGCCGGCCCGAACTCCTCCTCCGGGCCCGTCCCGGTCTCGGCGAGGTGTCCGCGCAGGTCCTCGACGGTGGCGGCGATCTGCTCGTCCGGCACGCCCGCGGCGCGCAGTGTGTCGGTGAGCTCGGCGAAGTAGCGGTCGGATTCCGTGGTCATGTCGTGCTTCCCCCTGGGTGGAGCGTGGTCTCGACGGCGCGGTGGAATCGCAGCCAGTCGCGGCTCTCGGTGGCGAGGTGCTCGCGCCCCCGTTCGGTGAGCCGGTAGTAGCGGCGTCCGGGGCCGCGCTCGGCGGCGCGGAACTCGGCCTCCACCAGACCGGCTTCCTCCAGGCGGTTCAGTACGGGATAGAGCGTCCCGCCCTTGATCTCGCCGAGTCCCGCCTCGGCGAGTGCCTTGGCGATCTCGTACCCGTAGCTCTCGCCGTCGGTCAGTCGGGAGAGGACGAGCAGGTCGAGGACTCCCTTGAGCCAGCTGGATCTGCGGTCTGCGGCCATGGGTGTATTGGAGCACCAGCTAGGTAGGAATGCAAACTAGATAGGAGAGCCGAAGGTGTCGCGGGGTGACACGCGGTTCCGAGCCGTCTCAGATAGTAGGAAGTCCGAGTAACTGTGGAGACAGATGCGGAGAGCTGCCCTAGCTTTGTAGAAGCCGAACGTCTCGCTTCATCAGCGAATGGCGGTCGAGAGCGCGACGCCCTGTGCAGGCAACCCCTGCGGCGGCGCTCCCCGCCCCTGCCGGCACCTTCGATCACCACTGATCTCCGCACTTCGGATCACCACTGATCTCAAGGAGTCGATCCTCATGGCCACTCAGACCGCCCCCCGCGTCCGCCACTCCGTCAACCGTCCCAGCGACGAGGCCCGGCAGAACGCCGCCGCCGCCCTCCAGCGCGCCCTCGACCGCCGTGACAACGGCGGCTCCACCGGCCACTGACACACCTTCACCCGGATGGCGCTTCGTCCACATGATGGACGTGACGTGTCAGACGATGGGACGAAGAGTAGGGTGCCGACATGTCTCACAGCATCAATCTCGCAGTCATTCCCGGCGACGGCATCGGCCAGGAGGTCGTGGCCCAGGGCCTCAAGATCCTCGCGGCCGTCCTTCCCCAGGACGTGAAGCTGGAGACCGAGGAGTACGACTTCGGCGCCAAGCGCTACCACGCCACCGGTGAGACCCTCACCGACGCCGACCTCGCATCCCTCAAGAAGCACGACGCCATCCTGCTCGGCGCCATCGGCGACCCGTCGGTGCCCTCCGGCGTCCTGGAGCGCGGCTTCCTCCTGAAGCTCCGCTTCGCCTTCGACCACCACGTGAACCTGCGTCCCTCGAAGCTGCTCCCCGGCGTCGCCACCCCGCTCGCCGGGCAGCCCGAGATCGACTTCGTCGTGGTCCGCGAGGGCACCGAGGGCCCGTACACCGGCAACGGCGGCACCATCCGCAAGGGCACCCCGCACGAGGTCGCCACCGAGGTCTCGGTCAACACCGCCTTCGGTGTCGAGCGTGTCGTCCGGGACGCCTTCGCCCGCGCCCAGGCCCGCCCGCGCAAGAAGCTCACGCTGGTCCACAAGAACAACGTGCTGACCTTCGCCGGCCACCTGTGGACGAACATCTTCACCAAGGTCGCGTCCGAGTTCCCCGAGGTCACCACCGACTACCTGCACGTCGACGCCGCGACGATCTTCCTCGTCACCGACCCGGCCCGCTTCGACGTGATCGTCACCGACAACCTCTTCGGCGACATCATCACCGACCTCGCGGCGGCCGTCTCCGGCGGCATCGGTGTCGCCGCCTCGGGCAACATCAACCCGAGCGGCGAGTTCCCGTCCATGTTCGAGCCGGTCCACGGCTCCGCGCCGGACATCGCGGGCCAGGCCAAGGCCGACCCCACCGCCACCGTTCTCTCCGTCGCGCTCCTGCTGCGCCACCTCGGCTACGAGACCGAGGCCGCCCGGGTCGAGGAGGCCGTCGCCGCCGACCTCACCGAGCGCGGCGACAGCGTCCGTACGACGGACGAGATCGGCGACGCGCTCGCCGCGCGAGTAGCGGGCTGACCCGGCCGACTGACATCTGACAGCAGCCGCCGGGTCGCACAGCGCCCGGCGGCTGTCCCATGCGCGGCCCCGGGTGCGCCCCATCGAACCCAGGACCGCGTTCACCTGTTTCCCGCACCGGTCCCCGCGAGCGATAATCGGACGTGGGGCCGTGGCATGCGGGCATGCTCGGACGTCCACCTCGTCAGGGACAGCAGTCTCCGAGAGCGGCGTGCGCGCGCGGTCCTACCCACACAACCGGTGAAGGACACGCACTCATGACGACGCCCACGATCGAGCTCAAGCCCTCCTCCAGCCCGCTGTCCGCCGCGGAGCGCGAGGCGATCCTGACCAACCCGGGATTCGGCCGCCACTTCACCGACCACATGGTCACCATCCGGTGGACCGAGGGCCGCGGCTGGCACGACGCCCAACTCGTGCCGTACGGCCCGCTCGCCCTCGACCCGGCCACGAACGTCCTGCACTACGCGCAGGAGATCTTCGAGGGCCTGAAGGCCTACCGCCGCCCCGACGGCTCGGTCGCCAGCTTCCGCCCCGACGCCAACGCGCGCCGCTTCCAGGCCTCCGCCCGCCGGCTCGCCATGCCCGAGCTGCCCGTCGAGACCTTCGTCGAGGCCTGCGACGTGCTCGTCCAGCACGACAAGGCGTGGGTCCCGGAGCACGGCGGCGAGGCCTCGCTCTACCTGCGCCCCTTCATGATCGCGACCGAGGTCGGTCTCGGGGTCCGCCCGGCCAACGAGTACCTCTTCGTCGTCATCGCCTCCCCGGCCGGCCCGTACTTCCCCGGCGGTGTGAAGCCCGTCTCCATCTGGCTCTCGGAGAACCGCGTCCGCGCCGTCCCCGGCGGTGTCGGCGACGCCAAGACCGGTGGCAACTACGCGGCCTCCCTGCTCGCGCAGGCCGAGGCCGCCGAGAAGGGCTGCGACCAGGTCGCCTACCTCGACGCCGTGGAGCACAAGTGGGTCGAGGAGCTCGGCGGCATGAACCTGTACTTCGTGTACGGGAACAAGCTCGTCACCCCCACCCTCACCGGTTCGCTGCTCGCCGGCATCACCCGTGACTCGCTGCTCAAGCTGGCGGCGGACCTCGGCCTGGAGGCCGAGGAGGGCCGTGTCTCCATCGACCAGTGGCAGGCCGACAGCGCGAACGGCACCCTGACCGAGGTCTTCGCCTGCGGCACCGCCGCCGTGATCACCCCGGTCGGCACGGTCAAGTCCGAGCGGGGCGAGTGGCAGCAGTCGGGCGGCGAGCCCGGCGAGGTCACGATGAAGCTGCGCGACGCGCTGCTCGCCGTCCAGACCGGCAGGGCCGAGGACACGCACGGCTGGATGCACGAGCTGGGCTAGGGACGGATGGCCGAGTGGGAACGGCTGCGGCCGTTCCCACCGGTCGTTCCCCCCACGGGTCGTTCCCACCGGTCGAACGAAGCCGGTCGTTCCCGCCGGTCGAACGCAGGCGGTCGTACGCAGCCGGTCGTACGCGGCGGCGTGAGACGCCCGTGCGCCGGCCTGGGCGGGCCGCTCCGGCAGACCCTTATCCGCCCGGGGCCACCAGACCCGACTCGTACGCGATGATGACCAGTTGGGCCCGGTCCCGTGCCGACAGCTTCCCCATGATCCGGCTGACATGGGTCTTCGCCGTGAGGGGCGAGAGCCCCAGGGATTCCGCGATCTCCGTGTTGTTCAGGCCCCGGGCCGCCAGCGACAGAACCTGACGTTCACGATCGGACAACCCTTCCGGGCCGCCCGCCACCGGCGCCCGTGGGAGCGTCAGCACCCGGGCGATCAGCCGGGACGTCGGGCCCGGCGACAACAAGGCCTCCCCAGCCGCCACGGTACGGATCGCGGTCAGGAGTTCGGCCGGGCGGATGTCCTTGACCACGAAGCCGGAGGCACCCGCCCGCAGCGCCTCCACCACGTGCTCGTCCGTGTCGTACGTCGTCAGGACCAGCACCTTCACCCCCGCCAGATCCTCGTCGGCGGCGATGAGCCGTGTCGCGCCGATCCCGTCGAGCTCCGGCATCCGTACATCCATGACCACCACGTCCGCCCGCGCCGAACGGGCCAGCTCCACCGCCTCCTTGCCGTTGGCCGCCTGGCCCACGACCTCCATGTCCGGCGCCGAACCGACGAGCATCGCGAACGACGCCCTGACAAGAGTCTGGTCATCCGCCAGCAGCACCCGGATCACACCGCCACCTCCCTCGCCGTGAACGGCAGCACCGCCGTGACCTCGAACCCCCCGCCGTCCCGCGGACCCGCGCTCAGCGTGCCGCCCACGCTCCTGGCCCGCTCCCGCATCCCGAGGATCCCGTACCCGCGATCACCCGTGCCGCCGGAGGCGACACCGCCGTTGGTCACCCGCACCGTCAACGCCTCTTCCACCACCCCGACATCGACCCGCACATCGACGTCCGGACCCCCGTGCCGCACAGCGTTGGTCAGCGACTCCTGCACGATCCGGTACGCCGCCGCGCCCACCGCCGCCGGGACCCTCGCCTCACCCGTCCGCACCGCCAGGTCCGCCCCCGAGGACCGCACAAGATCGGGCAGCGAGGCCAGATCCGGCAGCGGGCCCTCCGGAGCGGCCCGCAGCACGTCCAGGGTCGTGCGTACCTCGCCGCGGGCCTCCCTGCAGGTCTCGGCTATCTGGTCGAGCGCCCGAGCGAGCGTCTCCCGATCCAGCCGGTCCGGATCGGCGACGAGCACGTGCGCGGCGACCGAGGTCTGCACGCCGATGAGCGTGATCGAATGCGCGAGAAGGTCGTGCAGGTCCCTGGCTATCCGTAGCCGCTCCTCGGTGACCTTCCGCTCCGCCTCGTGCGCCGCCCGCTCCACGACCCCCGCCACCAACTGCCGATGGAGCCGGATGCTCGCACCGAAGACCAGCATCGCGATCACCCAGCCGGAAACCCTCAGCAGCTCCACCACCTCGTGCGGGTTGACGAAGAGCTGCATCGTGAGCGTGATGGACGTGACCGCGAACCCCACGATCACCGTGCGCTTCGGACGGCCGGTGGAGGCGACCGTGTACAGCGCGGTCATCGAGGCCGGTATCGGCGCCAGATGCATGTAGTCCAGGGCGTGGTACGGGGCGACGCACGCCACCACGGCGATCAGCACCGGCATCGGCGCCTTGCGCCGCCAGGCCAGCGGGATGTGAGCGGCGAGCAGCAGCGCCCAGCCGAGAAGGTCCGGCCGGCGCCCGTCGTCGACAGCCAGCGCGAGCGCGACCGCGAGCACCGCGAAGACCGCGGCGACTGTCGCGTCGCACCGCACCGGGTACGGCGCCGCCTGTGGGTCACGGGTGAAAGCCGCTGCGAAGTCCATGGTGCTCATCCTCCCTGCGGGCGGGGGCTCCTGACAGTCCGGGGAGCCCCCCACCCGCCCCTGATCAGACCCGTACGGGCTCCCGCTCGGACCCTGAACCGGCCGTTGACGCGGGCTGCTTGGACAGCGGACCCGGCCACCACACCTTCCGGCCGAGCAGCACACTCGCGCTGGTGACGAGATACGTGCGCACCAGGAAGGTGTCGAGCAGCACGCCGACAGCGATCACGAACCCGAGCTCCGCCAGCTGCACCATCGGCAGGTTGACCAGGACCGCGAACGTGGCGGCGAGCACGAGCCCCGCCGAGGCGATCACCCCACCGGTCGTCCGCAGCGAGGTCAGAGCCGAGGCGCCCGGCTCCATGCCCTTCAGACACTCCTCGCGCATCCGGTGCATCAGGAAGATGCCGTAGTCGACACCGAGGGCGACGAGGAAGACGAACGAGAGCAGGGCCAGGCCCGGATCGGTCCCCTCGAAGCCGAAGAGGGACTCGAACACGAAACCGCCGATGCCAAGTGCCGCGAACCAGACGGCGACGACCGCGCCGACCAGGACCAACGGTGCGACGAGGCTCCGCAGCAGTACCACCAGCACGATCAGCACGACGACGAGGACGAGCGGGACGACGATGTTCCGGTCACGGGCGCTGGTGTCGGTCATGTCCAACTGCTCGGCACTGGGCCCACCGACGTACACACCGTCACCGAGCGCGGAGCGCAGCTCCCGGATCGTCGCGGTCTCGGCCGCGGACTGCGGCGGGTGCGCGGCGATGACGGAGATCTCGGTCCAGCCGCCGTCGCTGCGGCCACGCTCGGCCTTCGCGACTCCCTCGGTCGCACGCGCGGTCTCCAGCACACGGGAGGAGGCGGCCACCGGGGCGACGACGGTGATGGGCTGGGTCCCCATCTCCGGGTACGCGGCGGCCAGCGTCTTCATCGCGGCGACCGCCTCGGGGGAGGAGCTGAAGGAGTCCTCCTGCTTCAGGGCTCCGGGCAGGTTCAGCGAGCCGAGCGCCAGGGCGGCCAGGGCGGCGGCGCCCGTGATCAGGACGGCGAGCGGCCGTCGGCCGGCCGAGGAGCCCATCGCCGCGAAGAGGGAACGGCGCGCGGCCTTGGGCGTGCTTCCGTACGCCGGGATCAGGGGCCAGAACACCCGCCGGCCGAGGACCACGAGCAGCGCGGGCAGCAGTGTCAGCATCGCGACGAGTGCGCACAGCACTCCGACGGCGGCCGTGGGCCCCATGCCCCGGCTGCTGTTCATGTCGGCGGCGAGCAGGCAGAGCATGCCGAGAGCGACGGTCCCGGAGGAAGCGAGCACGGCGGGGCCGCAGCCGCGCAGAGCGGCGACCATGGCGTCGTACGGGCGCGGGACGCGGCGCAGTTCCTCGCGGTACCGGGAGACCAGCAGCAGCGCGTAGTCGGTACCCGCGCCGAAGACGAGGATCGTCATCACGCCCGTGCTCTGGCCGGAGACGCTGATGTCGAAGCCCTGGTGGAGGGCGTAGGTGACGGCCATCGAGAGGTAGTCGGCGACACCGGCGACGACCAGCGGGACGAGCCAGAGGAATGGACTGCGGTAAATGACGATCAGGAGAATCGCCACGACGGCGACGGTCGTGTAGAGGAGCGGACCGTCGAGCGAGTTGTAGACCTCACTCGCGTCCGTGGCGAGGGCGCCGGGCCCGCCGACCTCGCCGCTCACGGTCTCGCGGATGTCGTGGACGAAGTCGTCCCTGGCCACTTCGTCCGTACCGGGCTCCGTACTGGACACGGCGTACATCAGGGTGGTGCCGTCCTCGGAAGGGACGGCCCGCGGGGGCGAGGTGAGCGGGTGCTCGGCCGCGACCTTCGCCACCTCCCCGGCGGCGGTGGCCTTGTCGGCAGCGGTCAGTCCGCTCTCGCGGTGGTAGACGAGCACGAGGTCGGTGGAGTCTCCGCCGGGCATCTGCTCGGTGATCTTCGCGACCTGGGTCGAGTCGGCGCTCGCGGGCAGATAGTCGACGGGACGGTCGCGCTGTACGTCGCCGAGCTTTCCGGCGAGGGGTGCGGCGAGGGCGATCACGATCACCCACAGGGCCAGCACCCCCCAGCCGACGGTCCTTCTGCGGCCCTCCATCGGGGCTCCCTCCATCGGTCCTCTTCGGGTCGATCCCAGAGTCCCGCCGCTCGGAGAGGGATTCATCGCACCGAAGGCCGAGTGCGGACCTACCGCCGGGGGCGGCGCACGGCCGTGACTACTCCCGGGGGAGTACGGCAGGGGCGCAGGACTCGCGGACCGGGTACCGCGTGGACGACGAGGCCGACGTACGGGACGCCCGCTCGGCGTCGTTCCGGAGGCCCCCCGGCGCCGTTCCGGAGGCCGCGGTCGGCGCCGCTCCCGAGACCGCTGCTCCGTCGGCGCTACTCCGCCTGGGCCAGGGCCTCCGGGGCCGGCACGGTCCCGGACGCCGTGTTCGGCGTGAGGACCGCGTACAGCGTCCCGCCGACGAGCGCCGACAGCACGAAGCTGCAGTCGATCCCGCCCGTCAGGGCCAGCAGCGGCCCCTCGTACAGCGGCGTCGACACCGCGGCGAGGCCGACCGCCGCACCGATCGCCCAGGAGGCCGTGGCACGCGGGTGCCAGCCCCCCGAGAACCAGTAGATCCCGCCGCGCGAGCGCCGGTTGTAGACCTGGAGCGCCTCCGGGTCGTACGACCCTCCGCAGCGCACATGGCCGATCAGGGTGATCACCGCCCACGGTGTGCCGATCGCTGTGAGCAGCAGGACGAACGACGTCATCGCCGACTGGGCGTCCGAGGCGAAGTGGCCGAGGAAGACGAAGGCCGTCGCGACCGCCGCGACCACGAGGGTGGCACGCGCGCGCGTGGCCTTCGGCAGGATCGCGTCGAGGTCGAGTCCCATCGAGTACAGCATCAGACCGGCGTTGCCGATGGATCCGGCGGTGGCGGCGATCAGCAGCGGGACCAGGTACCAGGCGGGGGAGGCCGCGACCAGCGGTCCCGCGTAGTCGAGCGCCCCGCGGGCGGCGAGCGCCGTGAACGTACCGAAGAGCTGGGGGATCAGCAGCCCGACGATCAGGCCGAGGCAGGTGGCCCGCCACACGGAGCGGGAGCTGTGCCGCTCGGGCGAGACGTACCGGGTGTAGTCGCCGAGCAGGGTGATGAAGGCGACCGGTCCGCTGAGGCCCGCCGCCACCGCCGAGAGCAGCCAGGTCGGCCAGAACGAGCCGAGCAGGTACGGGGTGTCCGGCACCGCGGCCGTCGTGAAGTCCCCCGCGTACGCGAAGAGTCCGAGGGCGAGGAGCAGGGTCATGCCGACGGCGAGGGCCTTGCTCAGCTTGAGCAGCAGCCGGTAGCCGTACACCGCGGCGACCGCCGTACAGGCGGCGAGCAGCGCGTAGACGACGGCGTGCGTGGCGCCGCCGGTGGGCAGGCCGACCAGGCGGGCCAGCGTGCCCACCATGACGTCGCCGCCGATCCAGAGGGTCAGCGCGGTGTACCCGAGGGAGAGCAGCAGTCCGACCACCGAGCCGACCAGCCGGCCCCGTACGCCGAAGAAGGCGCCGGAGGAGGTGGAGAGGTTGGTGGCGGTACGGAGCGACACGAGCGCCAGCGGGGCGGTGACGGCGACACCGACGAGGGTGCCGGTGACGACGGAGGTCACCGAGGCCCAGAGTCCGAGGCCGAACGAGACCGGGAGCCAGCCGAAGACGATCACCCCCAGACAGAGGTTGGACCCGAGCAGGATCGCGACGAGATCCCGGGGGCCGCTGGTGCGTTCGGCCTCGGGGACGGTGTCGACTCCGCGCTGTTCGATCGGCATGGGGCCTCCTGGGGGACGGTAGCGGCGGACGGATTTAGAGTGGCGCTCAATGTGACCTGTGCCAGTACCTCGCGTCAATGCTTGGAACGCGGCGTCTCAACATTTAGAGTGTCGCTCAAACAGGAGGTGTTTCGGACGTGCGACTGACCCCCACGGAACGCGACCGGCTGCTGCTCTTCGGCGCCGCCGAGCTCGCCCGTGCCCGCCGGGCCCGCGGTCTGCGGCTCAATGTCCCCGAGGCGACCGCGCTCATCGCGGACACGGTCTGCGAGGCGGCCCGCGACGGCAAGCGACTCGCCGAGGCGATCGAGGCCGCCCGCTCGGTCCTCGGCCCCGACGACGTCCTCCCCGGCGTCGCCGACGTGGTCACCGAGGTCCATGTCGAGGCCGTCTTCGACGACGGCTCGCGGCTCGCGGTCGTCTCCGCCCCGATCGGTGGCGGCGGCCTCGGCGCAGCGGCGCCGGGCGCGCTGCTGCCCGGCCCCGGGCACCCGGAGTCCGAGCCGACGCTCACCCTCCCCGTGCGGAACACGGCGACCGTCCCCGTGAGCGTCACCTCCCACTTCCACTTCTTCGAGGTCAACCCGCGCCTCGACTTCGACCGCGCCGCCGCCTACGGCATGCGGCTCGCCATCCCGGCCGGCGCCTCCTTCCGCTTCGACCCGGGCGGCGAGGCGGAGGTCGGGCTCGTACCGATCGGCGGCGCCCGCGTCGCCATCGGCTTCGCGGGCCTGGTCGACGGCCCCCTCGACGCGCCCGGCGCGCGGGAAGAGGCCCTGCGGCGCGCGGCGGCCTGCGGCTACCTGGGAGTCGAGAGCGGAGACGTCCGGTCCGATGACGTCCGGTCCGACGAGGAGGGCAACTGATGGACCCGTACGAGTACGCATCCGTGCACGGCCCCCGCGCCGGCGACCGTGTCGTCCTGGGCGACTCCGGGCTCGTCGTCCGCGTCGAGTCCGACTCCCAGAAGCCGGGGGACGAGTTCCTGGCCGGCTTCGGCAAGACCGCCCGCGACGGTCTGCATCTGAAGGCGGCGGCCGTCCGCGAGACCTGTGACGTCGTGATCAGCAACGTCCTGGTGATCGACGCCGTCCTGGGCATCCGCAAGGTGTCCGTCGGTATCCGTGAGGGCCGGATCCACGCGATCGGCCGGGCCGGCAATCCCGACACCCTCGACGGGGTCGACGTCGTCGTCGGCACCGGCACCTCGATCGTCTCCGGCGAGGGCATGATCGCCACCGCCGGGGCCGTCGACACCCATGTCCACCTGCTCTCGCCCCGGATCATGGAGGCCTCGCTGTCGAGCGGTGTCACCACCGTCATCGGGCAGGAGTTCGGCCCGGTGTGGGGTGTCGGCGTGAACTCGCCGTGGGCGCTCCGTCACGCGTTCAACGCCTTCGACGCCTGGCCGGTCAACATCGGCTTCCTGGCCCGTGGTTCGTCCTCGGACCCGGCTCCGCTCGTGGAGGCGCTCGCCGAGGGCGGTGCGTCCGGCTTCAAGGTCCACGAGGACATGGGCGCCCACACCCGCGCCCTCGACACGGCGCTCCGCGTGGCGGAGGAGTACGACGTCCAGGTCGCCCTGCACAGCGACGGCCTGAACGAGTGCCTCTCGGTCGAGGACACCCTGCGGGTCCTGGACGGCCGTACGATCCACGCCTTCCACATCGAGGGCTGCGGCGGCGGCCACGTACCCAACGTCCTGAAGATGGCGGGCGTCCCGAACGTCATCGGCTCCTCCACCAACCCCACGCTCCCCTTCGGCCGCGACGCCGTCGCCGAGCACTACGGGATGATCGTCTCCGTCCACGACCTGAAGACCGACCTCCCCGGTGACGCCGCCATGGCGCGCGACCGGATCCGGGCCGGGACCATGGGCGCGGAGGACGTCCTGCACGACCTCGGCGCGATCGGAATCACCTCCTCCGACGCGCAGGGGATGGGAAGGGCCGGCGAGACCGTACGCCGGACCTTCGCCATGGCCGGGAAGATGAAGGCCGAGCTCGGACCCATGGAGGGCGACGGCGCGCACGACGACAACGCGCGCGTGCTGCGCTACCTGGCCAAGCTCACCATCAACCCGGCGATCGCCCACGGCCTCGCGCACGAGATCGGCTCGATCGAGGTCGGCAAACTGGCCGACATCGTGCTGTGGAAGCCCCAGTTCTTCGGAGCCAAGCCGCAGCTGGTGCTGAAGTCCGGCTTCCCCGCGTGGGGGGTCGTGGGCGATCCGAACGCCGCCACCGACACCTGTGAACCGCTCGTCCTCGGACCTCTGTTCGGCGCGCACGCCGCCACGGCCGCCGACCTCTCGGTCGCGTTCGTCGCCCGGGCGGCCGTCGACCTCGGCGCCGACAAGATGCCGACCCGGCGCCGCCGCGTCGCCGTCCGCGGCACGCGCGGCATCGGCCCCGCCGACCTGCGGCTCAACTCCCGTACCGGAGACGTCCAGGTCGACGGCCGCACCGGCCTCGTCTCGCTCGACGGCTCGCCGATCCGCTCCGAGGCGGCCGACTCCGTCTCGCTCAACCGCCTCTACTTCCTCTGATCCCCCTGATCCCCCTGATCCCCCTGATCCCTCCGCCTTCCCTGAACCTTCCTAGGACTCCGTGATGACCTACCGCATGCCCGCCGAGTGGATGCCGCACGAGCGCACCTGGATGGCCTGGCCCAGCCCCAACCCCACCTTCACCAACGCGGACGAGCTCGCCGAGGCCCGCACGGCCTGGGCGTCCGTGGCCCGCGCCGTACGCCGCTTCGAGCCGGTCACGCTGGTGGTGGCACCCGGCGACGCCGAGTCCGCCCGCGCCCTCGTGGGTGCCGATGTCGACCTGGTCGAGCGGGACCTCGACGACGCCTGGATGCGGGACATCGGCCCGACCTTCGTCACCGACGGCACCGAACTGGCCGCCGTGGACTGGGTGTTCAACGGCTGGGGCGGACAGGACTGGGCCCGCTGGGAGCATGACTCCAAGATCGCCCGCCATGTCGCCGACGCGGCGGGCGTCCCCGTCCTGTCCTCCCCCCTCGTGAACGAGGGCGGCGCGATCCACGTCGACGGCGAGGGCACGGTCCTGCTGACCGACACCGTCCAGCTCGGCGCCGGCCGCAACCCCGGGTGGACCCGCGAGCAGGTCGAGCACGAGATCCACGCCAAGCTCGGCACGACGAAGGCGATCTGGCTCCCCCACGGCCTCGCCGGCGACTACGGCCTCTACGGCACCCAGGGCCACGTCGACATCGTCGCTGCCTTCGCCCGCCCCGGCACGGTCCTCGTCCACAGCCAGCAGGACCCGGCCCACCCCGACTACGAGCGCTCCCGGATGTACGTGAGCATCCTGCGCGGCCAGACCGACGCCCAGGGCCGCCCCCTGGAGGTCGTCGAGATCCCCGCGCCCACCGTCCTCAAGGACGAGGAGGGCGACTGGGTCGACTACTCGTACATCAACCACTACCTGTGCAACGACGGCGTCGTCCTCTGCGCCTTCGACGACCCGCACGACGAACTGGCGGCCGAGATCTTCCGCCGCCTCTTCCCGGAACGCGAGGTCGTCCTCGTCGACGCGCGCACGATCTTCGCAGGTGGGGGCGGCATCCACTGCATCACCCAGCAGCAGCCGAAGGTCTGAGGCGGACGGGGCATGAGGTAGAACGTACGAGTGACCCGTATGGACCCCTCCCACCCGGTGGACCCCTCCCACCCCGCCCCACCGCCCCGCCGGCGCAACCAGGCCGCCCCTCCCCGTGAGGAGCTGCTCGCCGCCGCCATGGACACCATCGCCGAGCGCGGGCTCGACGGGCTGACCATGGCAGGGCTCGGGCGGCAGGTCGGGATGAGCAGCGGGCACCTGCTCTACTACTTCCGCACCAAGGACGAGCTGCTGCTCCAGACCCTGGAGTGGAGCGAGGGGCGCCTCGGCGCCGAGCGGAGCGCGCTGCTGTCCCGGCCGGGGACCGCGCGCGAGCGGCTCGACGGGTACGTGGACGTGTACGTGCCCGACGGGCCGCGCGATCCACACTGGATCCTGTGGCTGGAGGTCTGGAACCGGTCGCAGAACGCCGACGCCGACGCCCGTGTCCGCCAGGCCGCCATCGAGGGGGCCTGGCACCGGGACCTGGTCGCGATCCTGGCCGAGGGCGTCTCTCGCGGCGAGTTCCGGGCCGTCGACCCGGACCGCTTCGCCACCCGTACGAGGGCTCTCCTGGACGGCTTCAGCGTGCACGTCGCGGTGGGCGTACCGGGCACCGGAAGGGAGCAAGTCCTGGGACACGTGCGGGAGTTCATCGAGCAGGATCTGCTGGCGCGACCGTAACGCACGTAAGTACACGGGATCGTTGTCCGCTGCGCCCTTGTGAGCCCGGCGTCGCCTCCGGCACGGTTCCGGTCCATGGGACGAGAGCACTGGAAGAAGATCTGGGTCGGGTCCGCGGGCAACATGGTCGAGTGGTTCGACTGGTTCGTGTACGCGAGTTTCGCCACCTACTTCGCGGGGGCGTTCTTCCCCGAGGGCAACGACACCGCCAAACTCATGAACACCGCCGGCATCTTCGCCGTCGGCTTCTTCATGCGCCCCGTCGGCGGCTGGCTGCTCGGCCGGGTCGGCGACCGCAAGGGCCGCAAGGCGGCCCTCACCCTCACCGTCACCCTGATGTCCGCCTCCGCGCTCCTCATCGCGGTCGCGCCCACCTACTCCGTCGCCGGATACGGCGGCGCCGCCGTCCTCCTGATCGCCCGCCTCATCCAGGGGCTCTCCGTCGGCGGCGAGTACGCGGCCAGCGCCACCTACCTCACCGAGGCCTCGGCCCCGGAGCACCGCGGCTTCGCCTCCAGCTTCCAGTACGTGTCGATGACCGCGGGCCAGATCCTCGGCCTCGGCCTGCTGCTCGTCCTCCAGCACACCCTGTCCACCGAGGCCCTGCACAGCTGGGGCTGGCGCATCCCGTTCGTCATCGGCGCCCTCGGCGCGGCCGTCGTCTTCTACCTGCGCCGCACGATGCTGGAGACGGAGGTGTACGCGACCACCGCCGACGACGGGGTCGCGAGCGACCAGAAGGGCACCCTCAAGGCCCTGTGGGCGCACCGGCGCGAAGCCTTCCTCGTCATCGCGCTCACCATGGGCGGCACCGTGGCGTACTACACGTACACGACGTACCTCACCAAGTACCTCTCCAACTCCGCGGGCCTGCCCAAGCAGACCGCGACCCTGGTCTCCTTCTGCGCCCTCATCGTCTTCGCCTGCCTCCAGCCGCTGGCCGGCCGCCTCTCCGACCGCATCGGCCGCCGCCCGCTGCTCATCACCTTCGCGGTCGGCTCCACCCTCCTCACCGTGCCGATCCTGACGATGCTGAAGCACGCGGGCTCCTTCTGGCCGGCCCTCGGGCTCTCCCTCCTCGCGCTGCTCGTCATCACCGGCTACACCTCCATCAACGCCTGCGTGAAGGCCGAGCTCTTCCCCACCGGCATCCGCGCCCTCGGCGTCGCCCTGCCGTACGCCATCGCCAACGCGCTCTTCGGCGGCACCGCCGAGTACGTGGCCCTCTGGTTCAAGGACGCCGGCATCGAGTCGGGCTTCTACTGGTACGTGGCGGGCTGCGCGGCCGTCTCGCTCGTCGTCTACCTCACGATGAGGGAGACGAGGGACATCGACCTGGGCCGGGTCGGCGCGTCCGGCTCCGGCTCCCTGCCCGGACAGAAGCGAGATCAGCTGCCCGTATCGTGAGACCGCCGTCCCGGCGGCCCTCCAGCTGTGTCAGACTTCCGGCGTGCTTGCTACCACGATGATTATCGGCAGCAGCGCGCCGGTCCGCAGTGGCCACTGATTCGCGGCACGACCCCCGCGGCAGTGGACACCGTGCCTCAGACCCGCGCGCAGACCTCTCGCACCCGCGAGGGGTTTTTTCGTTTTCCGGCCCCACCCACGCCGGAAGCGGACGTCGCGTGAGAATGGGGGCAAGTGGATCCAGACCTTCCGGAGCCACATCCGACAGGAGCCATCACAGTCATGACCACGGAGAACGCCGAGAGCTCGCGCCTCGACGACAGCTTCCATGTCTTCGACACGACGCTGCGCGACGGGGCGCAGCGTGAAGGCATCAATCTCACCGTCGCGGACAAGCTGACCATCGCCCGGCACCTGGACGAGTTCGGTGTGGGCTTCATCGAGGGCGGCTGGCCCGGAGCCAATCCGCGTGACACGGAGTTCTTCGCCCGCGCCCGGCAGGAGATCGCGTTCAAGAACGCGCAGCTCGTCGCCTTCGGCGCCACCCGCAGGCCCGGTGGCAGGGCCGCCGCCGACCCGCAGGTCAAGGCCCTCCTCGACTCCGGCGCTCCGGTCGTCACGCTCGTCGCCAAGTCGCACGACCGGCACGTCGAGCTCGCCCTGCGCACCACCCTCGACGAGAACCTGGAGATGGTCCGCGACACCGTCTCCCACCTGGTCTCCGAGGGCCGCCGAGTCTTCGTCGACTGCGAGCACTTCTTCGACGGCTACAAGGCCAACCCCGACTACGCCAAGGCCGTCGTCCGCGCCGCGCACGAGTCCGGCGCCGATGTCGTCATCCTCTGCGACACCAACGGCGGCATGCTCCCCGCCCAGATCCAGGCCGTCGTCGCCACCGTCCTCGCCGACACCGGCGCCCGCCTGGGCATCCACGCCCAGGACGACACCGGCTGCGCCGTCGCCAACACCCTGGCCGCCGTCGACGCCGGCGCCACCCACGTCCAGTGCACCGCCAACGGCTACGGCGAGCGGGTCGGCAACGCCAACCTCTTCCCCGTCGTCGCGGCCCTGGAGCTCAAGTACGCCAAGAGGGTGCTGCCCGACGGCGCGCTGGCCGAGATGACCCGCATCTCGCACGCCATCGCCGAGGTCGTCAACCTCACCCCCTCCACCCACCAGCCGTACGTCGGCGTCTCCGCGTTCGCGCACAAGGCCGGGCTCCACGCCTCCGCGATCAAGGTCGACCCCGACCTCTACCAGCACATCGACCCCGAGCTGGTCGGCAACACCATGCGGATGCTGGTCTCCGACATGGCCGGCCGCGCCTCCATCGAGCTCAAGGGCAAGGAGCTCGGGGTCGACCTGGGCGACGACCGCGAGCTCGTCGCCCGGGTCGTCGAGCGGGTCAAGGAGCGCGAACTCCAGGGCTACACGTACGAGGCCGCCGACGCCTCCTTCGAGCTGCTCCTGCGCGAGGAGGCCGAGGGCCGGGCCCGCCGCTACTTCCGCACGGAGTCCTGGCGCGCGATCGTCGAGGACCGCCCCGACGGCACCCACGCCAACGAGGCCACCGTGAAGCTCTGGGCCAAGGGCGAGCGGATCGTCGCCACCGCCGAGGGCAACGGCCCCGTCAACGCCCTCGACCGCGCGATGCGCCTGGCCCTGGAGCGGATCTACCCGCAGCTCGCCAAGTTCGAGCTGGTCGACTACAAGGTCCGCATCCTGGAGGGCCGCCACGGCACCGAGTCCACGACCCGCGTCCTGATCACCACCAGCGACGGCAACGGCGAGTGGTCCACGGTCGGCGTCGGCGAGAACGTCATCGCCGCCTCCTGGCAGGCCCTGGAGGACGCCTTCACGTACGGAGTGCTGCGGGCCGGGATCGACCCCGCCGAATAGGAGGCGCAAGGCCTGCTATGTCTAGTTGGTCCTGGTTCGGGTAGCGTCGAACCATGAGGACCAGGCCGCTCTCCGTACTGTCGGCCCTCGCCGGGCTGATACTGCTGCTGCTCCTGGTCCTGGCCCCCTCCGCGGGCGCCAGGGCCACGGGGATCCCCGACGCGGCCGCCGCACTGAAACAGGGCCCCGTGTACGTCGACCCGGGCGCCGCCGATCAGCTGTCGAAGACCGAGGCGGACGCCCTCGCCCAGAAGATCAAGGACGCGGACAAGCCGCTGTTCGTGGCGGTCCTGCCCGCGAACGCGCAGTTCCCGCCGAAGGACCTCCTGGCGAACCTGCGGACCCAGACCGGTGTCACCGGGCTGTACGCGGTCCGCCTCGGTGACGGCTTCGACGCGGGCGCCGACCGCTCCGTCATGTCCGAGCAGGCCGTACAGAACCTCGTCACCTCCGTACGCCAGCCCGGCGTCGACGCGGCCACCGAGCTCAACAACTTCGTCGACCAGGCCCTGCCCACCCTGCGCGGCTCCGCGCCCGCCGGCTGGGGCTCCGTCGGCACCGACAACGGCGTCCCCGTCGCCGGGCTCGTGACCCTCGGCGCCGTGGTCGCCGCCGGAGGCGCGGGCGCGTACGCGGTCGTCCGCCGCAACCGGCTCCGCAAGGAGGCCGAGGAGCGCGCCGCCCTCGACAAGCTCCGGGTCGTCGTCGACGAGGACATCACCGCCTTCGGCGAGGAACTCGAACGCCTCGACTTCCATCCCGCCGAGGCGGGCGCCGACGACGCCATGCGCGGCGACTACGAACGCTCCCTCGACTCGTACGACAAGGCGAAGTCCCTGATGGCCTCCGCCGGCCGCCCCCACGACGTCCGCGCGGTCACCCAGGCCCTGGACGACGGCCGCTACTCGCTCGCCGTCCTGGCCGCCCGCCGCGAGTCCCGGCCGCTTCCCGAGCGCCGCGCCCCCTGCTTCTTCGACCCGCGCCACGGCCCCTCCACGGAGGACCGCACCTGGACCCCGACCGGCGGCACCGCCCGCCAGGTCCCGGTCTGCGCCGCCGACGCGTCCCGTCTCGACGACGGCCTCGACCCGATGGCCCGCACGGTCGACGCGGACGGCGTGCGCCGCCCGTACTGGGAAGCGGGCCCGGCCTACGGCCCCTGGGCAGGCGGATACTTCGGCGGCGGCCTCCTCCCCGGCCTCCTGATGGGCACCGTCCTCGGCTCGATGCTCTCCACCCCGGCCTACGCGGCCGAGTACGGCGGCAACGAATTCGAGGGCGGCGACTTCTCCGGCGCCGACTTCAACTCCGGCGACTTCGGCGGCAGCGGCTTCGGTGACGGCGGAGGCTTCGGAGGCGACGGCGGAGGCTTTGGAGGCGGCGACTTCGGCGGCGGCGGGTTCTAGGGCCTGTCCGACTCCGATCCGCCGGACAGGCCCTCGGCGGTCCCTCAGACCAGTGGCTTCACCGACATCAGCAGGTGGCGGTGGTGCGCTTCCGGGCCGTCGGTGAGGAGGGCGCGCTGGCCCGGGCCCAGGAGGTGGAAGTGGACCTTCTCGGCGTCCAGGGTGGTCAGGGCGTCCAGGAGGTAGCCGGGGTTGAAGGCGACCGACAGGGTGTCCGGGCCCGTGAGGGTGGACGGGAGCTTCTGGGAGGCCACGTCGTCCTCGTAGCCCGCCTGGAGGTGGATCGACGTGGGGGTGAAGGTCAGCTGGACCGGGCTGTCGCCCTCGGCGACGACCGCGACCCGCTTCACGGCCTCGGTCAGCGGGGCCCGGTCGGTGGTGGCCAGGGCGTGGTCGCCCAGGGTGAAGAGCTTGTCGTGGCGGGGGAGGCGTCCGTCGAGCAGACGGGTGGTCGTGCGCAGGCCGCCGTTCTCGAAGCCGATCGAGCCGCCGTTCAGGGCGAGCCGGGCGAGGCCCGTGCCCGCCAGGGAGCGGGCGATCTCGGTGAGGCGCCGGGCCGGGACGACCACGTCGGCGGGTTCGTCGCGGCTCTCCGCCCCCGGCTTCCACTCCAGGGTGCGGACGGCGTAGCGGTAGCGGTCGGTGGCCGCGAGCGTCATGGTCGTGCCGTCCAGGGCGAGCCGTATCCCGGTGAGGACCGGCAGCGAGTCGTCCCGGCCGGCCGCCACGGCCACCTGGCCGACCGCCGTCGCGAAGGCGTCCCCGTCCACCTGGCCACGGATCTCGGGCAGTGCGGGCGGGGCCGGGTAGTCGTCCAGGGGCAGCAGGGAGAGGCCGAAGCGGGCGTCGCCGGAGGTCACCGAGAGGCGGGCGCCCTCCACCGCGATTTCGGTATGGCCCCGGGGGAGCACCTTGCAGATGTCGAGCAGCCGCCGCCCCAGGACCAGGGCCCGGCCCTCGACGTCCGTGTCGGCCTCGACCTCGACCCGGGCCGAGGCCTCGTGGTCGAGGCCGGAGACCCGCAGTCGGCCGTCCGCCGCCTCCAGGAGCAGGCCGCCGAGGACGGGCATGGGGGAACGGGCCGGCAGGACGCGCGCGGCCCAGGCCACGGCATCGGTCAACACACCGCTGTCGATACGGAATTCCATGCCGCCGACGCTAGCTGCCGCCACTGACAATGCCGTTGACCAGCAGGTTCAGGCGTCTTTCGGCAAGGTCGGGCCGGAGCCTGCCGCTGCAGTCGAGGGTGGCGAGGCCGTGCAGGGCGCTCCAGGTGAGTTCGGCGAGGGGGTCGAGGTCGCGACCGATGAGCTAGCACCGCTAGACAGGGTAGCGATGCAAGGTCTAGCGTTGCTGTCAGTCCTAGCGATGCTAGATCAATGTCCTTGGGGGACCCGTGAACACCGTGCGCACACACCGCCTCGCCACCGTCCTGTCCGTGCTCCTGGGGCTCGCCTGCCTCTGGTTCGGCATCAACTTCCTGTTCGGCCCCGAGACCGCCGCCGCCGGCTTCGGCATCCCCTCCTGGCCCGAGGGCGACGCCGCCGGATACTTCGCGGTCAAGGCGGCCCGCGACCTCGCCAACGGCGCGATCGTCCTCACCCTGCTCGCCCTCGGAAAGCGCCGCCCGCTGGCCTGGGTCATGCTCCTGCTCGCGATCGTCCCCTTCGGTGACGCGCTCGCCGTCCTCGCCCACGGGGGCGGATACGCCGCCGCGCTCGGCATCCACGCCGCGACCGGCGCCGTGGTGCTCCTCGCCGCCGGACTCCTCTTCGCGACGAGCGCGGAAGACGGCGGGAAGGCCGGGACGCCGAACGGGACGCGGAGTGGGACGAGGGATGGGGTGCGGGACGCGATGCGGGACGGCGCGCGGGAAGGAAACCGCACCCTTGATCGTTCCAGCTTCTGAACAAGTCGGTCAATTTCAGGGGGAGTAGCGCGCGATGAGTGACGTCCACGTCCACGGCACGGTGGAGCCCGGATTCGAGTCCGTACGAGAGGAGTTCGCCACCGTCGTGGCGAACGAGGCGCGTGACGGCGGAGCCCAGCTCGCCGTCCACCACCACGGCCGTCTCGTCGTGGACCTCTGGGGCGGCGACGGGGTCGACGGGGACTCGTTGCTCGGCCTCTACTCCTCCTCCAAGGGCGCCATGGCCCTGGTCGCCGCGCTCCTCGTCCAGGACGGCGTCCTCGACCTGGACCGCGAAGTCGCCTCCTGGTGGCCCGAGTTCGCCGCCGAGGGCAAGGGGGAGCTGACCCTGCGGCAACTGCTCGCCCACCGTTCCGGCGTGATCGGCGCCGACGGCGGCCTCAGCCCCGACGAGCTCGCCGACGACCGGGCGATCGCCGCACGGCTGGCCGGGCAGCGCCCCTTCTGGGAGCCGAACACCGCCCACGGTTACCACGCGCTCGTGATCGGCGCCCTCGTCGGCGAGGTCGTCCTGCGGGCCACCGGCCGGACGGTCCAGGAGCTGTTCGAGGAGCGGGTCCGTGCCCCGTACGCGCTCGACTACTACCTGGGCCTGCCCGAGGACCTCGAGCCCCGCTTCCGTACGGCCCTGCCGATGCTGCCCACACCCGCCGAGCAGGCACTTCTCGACGAGAACCCGATCGCCCCCGACAGCCTCCTGGCCATCGCGTTCAACCTCCACGCGGACCCGCCGTTCGACGGCGTCGGGTACGCCAACTCCCGTACGGTACGGGCGCGGGCGCCGCTCTCCGGCGGCGGCATCGGATCCGCACGCGGGCTCTCCCGGATGTACGCGGCGATCGCCGGCGAACTCGACGGGCGCGCCCCGCTCCTGAACCCGGACACCCTGGCCGAGGTGGCCCGGATCCACTCCTCCGGCCAGGACATGGTGACCGGCGAGAAGAACGCCTTCGGCCTCGGCTTCGTCGCGCTGTCGACCCGCTACCCGGCCCTCACCCCCGCCGCCGTCGGTCACAGCGGCGCCCCCGGCTCCCAGGCCTTCGCCGACCCGGCCACCGGCCTCGCCTACAGCTACACCCGCCGCCGCTTCGCCTTCGCCGGAGGCCCCGGCGCTGCCGAGAACGACCGTCTGATCCCGGCTGTGGTCGCGGCGGCCGCGAGCCGGAGCTAGCTCCCGCGGGATCCTGAAGCGCAACGCCGAGCGCCCGCCTTCCGCTGCTGCGGAGGGCGGGCGCGCTCGTGTGTCCGGAGGGTCCGGCAGGGGGCCCGGAAGGGCCCCGGGGGTCAGGCTCAGGCGGCGTTCTTGATCGCGGAGATGTCGAAGTTCAGCTTGACCTTGTCGCTGACCATCACGCCGCCGGTCTCCAGGGCCGCGTTCCAGGTCAGGCCCCAGGCGGAGCGCAGGATCTCGGCGGAGCCCTCGAAGCCGACGCGCTCGTTGCCGTACACGTCCGTCGCGGAGCCGTTGAACTCCAGGTCGATGGCGAGCGGCTTCGTGACGTCCTTGATGGTCAGGTCGCCGGTGACCCGGTACTTGTCGCCGCCCAGCTGCTCGGCGGCCGAGGAGCGGAAGCTCATCAGCGGGAACTGCTCGGCGTCGAAGAAGTCGCCGCTGCGCAGGTGACCGTCGCGGTCCGCGATGCCGGTGTCGATCGAGGTGATCTTGACGTCGATCGAGGCGGTGGAGGCGTCCGGGTTCGCGCCGTCCAGCTTCAGGGCGCCCTCGTGCTGGGCGAAGGTGCCGCGAACGTTGGTGACCATGGCATGGCGGACGGTGAAGCCGATGCTGCTGTGGGCCGGGTCGATGGTGTATTCGCCGGTCAGGGCGGCCAGGGCCGGGTCCACCGGGAGGGTGGCGGTGGCGACGGTGGACTCGTTGTTCTTGCGGCCGAAGAGACCCATGACATGCTCCTTGTCGGTGTTTGTTGAACCTTCAACGAGAACGACTGTAACCCTATTCCGTTCAACATTCAACATCTATGGAGGATGTTCATCCGAACGGCTTCACGAGGACACCGACGCCCTCTGGCGGACGCGCGTAGAACTACGGCACCATCTCCCTGCGCGACGAGCACCACCTGCACAACCGTCCCCACCGTCACGGTCATCAGCAGGAGGCAACCCCATGAAGCTCCGCTCCGTCCTCACCGCCCTGGCCCTCGTCCTCGGTGCGCTCTTCGCACCCGGCATCGGCGTCCTCACCGCCGCGGGCGAGGCCCACGCGGTCACCAAGATCAGCCACGCCACCGCGACCTCGATGTTCCGGTCCTCCGGGATCACCTGGTCCTCGTCCGGCGGCTGCTCCAACCGCAACGTCTCCACCTGCACGTCCTTCGACCAGCTCAACCTCGCCACGGCCCAGGGCGCCCAGACCCTCAAGAGCGCCAGCGGCTGCGCCCTCAACATCACCGGGGGCACCGAGACGGGCCACGCGAGCGGCACGTACTCCCACTGGAACGGCTACAAGCTCGACTTCGGCAAGGCCACCTGCGTCACCAACTACGTGAAGAACACGTTCACGTACATCGGTGTACGGGGTGACGGCGCCCCGCAGTGGAAGTCCGGCGCGGGCAACGTCTACGCCGACGAGGGCAACCACTGGGACGTGACCTTCTACAACTGCGGCGGCTGCTGACCGGCCGCAGACCTCGAGGAACCCCCTTCGGTGGTCACTTGGACTAACCGAAGGGGGTTCTTGGACTGGAGGGGCCCGCGCGGCGCGATCTCGTTGACGGTGCCGCCGGGGCGGGGCCAACTGGTGCGCATGTCCCTCACCCCTTCGCGAAGAGTCCGTGCGGCCTGTGCGCTCGCCGTCGCCTCCTCCGCCGTGTTCGCCCTGGCCGGGCCCGCCCTCGCCGAGGGCACCGCGGTCGGTGGCACGGCGGCCGTCACCGCGGCCACCGGCACCGCCGTCATCGCCTCCCCCCAGCTCTCCGTCGCCGTCGCCGAGGACTTCCCCCGCGTCCTCTCGTACACCGACCGCACGACCGGCGCCCGTCTCCTCGGCAGTACGGCCCCGGTCACGCAGATCGTCCTCAACGGCACCGCCCGTGCCGTCCAGGCCAAGGGCGCCCCCGTCCTGACCGCCGGCTCCGCCGCGTACACCCTCGCCTTCCCCGACCTGCCAGGCGTCGAGATCGACGCGCGCCTGAGCGTCGACGGGCGGACCACCACCTTCCGGGTGACCGCCGTCCGCGACACCGAGGGCTTCCGGGTCGGCACCCTCGACATACCGGGCCACGACCTGGTCTCCGTGGGTTCATCGGACGCCGGCGCCGCGACCGCCTTCACCCGGCTCGACCCGGACTCCACCCGTACCGCCGACGTCTTCGCGCAGGTCACCGACGCGACCGCCGCCGAGACGAACCCGGTCGGCGCGAGCTACGCGATCGTCAGCACCGGGCAGCTGGCGGCCGCCGTCGAGTCCAACTCCAGCTACGACAAGCCCGCCGGGGCGTCCGCCCGCGACGGCGCCCGCTTCTGGCACCAGGCCCGCAGGAGCGGCACCGAGACCCGCGTCGGCGTCTGGTCCGGCCAGTGGACCTACCGCGGCGAGGGCGCACCGAAGCCCGCCGGCGGCGACGGTCTGCCCTGGGCCAAGGTCGTCGTCACCCCCGACGCCAACGCCGACGGCACCACCGACTGGCAGGACGGCGCCGTCGCCTTCCGTACGATCGGGATCAAGGCCCCCGGCAGCGAACAGACCCCCGGGCGGGTCGTCGCCCACATTCCGTTCAACTTCGCCTCGCAGGCCACCCACCCCTTCCTGCGCACCCTCGACGACGTCAAGCGGATCTCGCTCTCCACCGACGGACTCGGCCAGTTCGCGCTGCTCAAGGGGTACGGCTCCGAGGGCCACGACTCCGCCCACCCCGACTACGGCGGCAACTACAACAAGCGAGCCGGCGGCCTCGGCGACCTCAACGTCCTCCTCAAGGAGGGCCGGAAGTGGGGCGCGGACTTCGGCGTCCACGTCAACGCCACCGAGTCGTACCCCGAGGCGAAGAACTTCAGCGAGACCCTCGTCGACAAGACGAAGCCCGGCTGGAACTGGCTCAACCAGAGCTACTACATCGACCAGCGCCGCGACATCAACAGCGGCGACCTCGCCCGCCGCTTCCAGCAGCTGCGCGACGAGACCGACGCCAACCTCTCCACGCTCTACATCGACGTCTACTACACCCACGGCTGGATCGCCGACGAGACGATGCGCGCCGTCCAGGCGCAGGGCTGGAACGTCGCCACCGAGTGGTCCGAGAAGTTCGAGCGGGCCTCCCTCTGGTCCCACTGGGCCAACGACCTCGACTACGGCGGCGCCACCAACAAGGGCCTCAACTCGCAGATCGTCCGCTTCATCCGCAACGGCGAGAAGGACGTCTGGAACAACCACCCGGTCCTCGGCCAGACCGCCCTCGTCGACTTCGAGGGCTGGACCGGCGAGACCGACTGGAACGACTTCACCGCCAACATCTGGCAGCGGAACCTGCCCGCGAAGTACCTCCAGCAGCAGAAGATCACGCGCTGGAACGGCAACGACCTCACCTTCACCGGCGGGATCCGCGGCACCGTCGAGAACGGCCGCCGCACCTTCTACGACAACGGTCGCAAGGTCCTCGACGGCGAGAACTACCTGCTGCCCTGGGATGGCACCAAGACCGGCGGCAAGGGCGGCGGCGAGGCCGGAGAGAAGAAGCTCTACCACTACAACAAGACCGGCGGCACGACCAGTTGGACCGTCCCCGCCGGTGCCGGCTCGTACTCCGTGTACAAGCTCACCGACAACGGGCGCGTGAAGACCGCCACCGTCCGGCCCACCGGCGGGAAGATCACCCTCGACGCCGTCGCCGGACAGCCCTACGTCCTCTACCCCGACCGCGCGCCCGCGCGGGCCGACGCGAAGTGGGGCCAGGGCACCCCGGTCAAGGACCCCGGCTTCAACGAAGCGAAGCTCGCCAGCTGGACCAAGGCCGGCGCCGTCGCCCGTGACACCGACGGGCAGGGCCGCAACAGCGCGAAGCTCTCCGGCACCGCCACCGCCTCGGTCCGGCAGCAGATCACCGGGCTCACCCCCGGCAAGCGGTACACCGCCTCCGCCCTGATCGAGGTCGAGCCCGGCGCCACCCGGCCCACCACGATCTCCGTCGGCGGGCAGGCCGTCACCGTCGAACGGTCCTCGCTCCAGGACCGGGTCGCCGCCTCCGACTGGAACGGCACCCGCTTCCAGCGCGCCAAGGTCACCTTCACCGCACCGGCCGACGGCAGCACCGCGCTGAGGATCCAGGCCGCGAGCGGCAGCTCCGCCACCGTCCGGATCGACGACGTCCGGATCGTCGCCAACGCCCCCGCCACCAAGGCCGGGACCCTGGTGTACGAGGACTTCGAGGCCGTCGACCAGGGCTGGGGCCCCTTCCTCAAGGGTGACTCCGGCGGTACGACCGACCCGCGCACCCACATCGCCCAGCTGCACGGCCCGTACACCCAGGCCGGCTGGAACGGGAAGCTGATCGACGACGTCATCGGCGGCGCCGAGTCCCTCAAGTCCCACGACGAGAACAGCGGACTCGTCTACCGGACTGCGCCCTGGACCGTCCCGATGAAGGACGGCCGCACCTACCGCATCGAGTACGACTACCGGTCGAGCCACGCGGGCGCGTACGAGTGGGTCACCGGCTACGACCGTACGAACGGGACCTCCGTGGAGACCCGCCGCACCCCCATCGGGCAGCAGAGGGCCGACGGGCACTTCTCCGAGACCGTCACCGCCGGCTGCGGCGACACCTGGACCGGTCTGCGCAAGCGCGGTGACGCCCCGGACGGCGCCGACTTCGTCCTCGACGCCTTCACCGTCACCGACCTCGGCCCGGCCGCCGAACGCGCCGCCTGCGGCACGCTCACGGTCGCCGCGCCCGAGACCCTGGAGCCCGGCCGCCCCAACCAGGTCACGGCCACCTTCGCCAACGACGAGGCAGGCGAGGTCTCCGGCGCCCGGGCCGAGCTCACCCTCCCGGCGGGCTGGACCGCCGAGCCGGCCGCACCCGTCACCCTGGGCACGGTCGCGGCGGGCGGAAAGGCCACCGCCACCTGGCAGGTGACGCCTCCGGTGGACGCGGCCTACCAGCCGTACACGCTCGACGCCTCCCTCACGTACGCCCTCGGGGGAGGGGAGCGGAAGCTCACCGCTGCCACCACCGTCCGTACGCTGCCCCCGCCGCCCACTGCCGACAGCTGGGCCAGTGACCTCGACTGGACCTCGGCAACCAACGGCTGGGGCCCCGTCGAGCGCGACCTCTCCAACGGCGAGACGGGCACCGGCGACGGTTCCCCGCTGCGGATCGGGGGAGTGACGTACGCCAAGGGGCTCGGCAGCCACGCGCCCGCGACGGTCCGCTACTACCTGGGCGGTCGCTGCACCTCCCTCACCGCCGAGGTCGGGGTGGACGACGTCCAGACCAGCCGGGGCAGCGTCCGGTTCAGCGTCCTCGCCGACGGCACGGAGAAGGTGACGTCCCCGGTCCTCAAGGCCACGGACGCGGCCTGGTCGCTCACCGCCGACGTCACCGGCGCCACCTGGGTCGACCTGGTGGTCGGCGACGGCGGCGACGGCAACGGCAACGACCACGCGGACTGGGGCAACGCCCGCTTCCACTGCGGAGGCTGACCGCGGGGCGAGACACCGGGCCCGCGACCCTTCGGGGGTCGCGGGCCCTTCGGCACCATGGGCTACCTTGTGGGCGGCGAAGGGCCGGCGAAGGGCCGGCGAAGGGGCGACGAAGCGCCCGGCGAGGGGGCAGACGAATCCCGGCCCACCGAGGTCTATGTCGGACCCCTACAAACACGAGGGGTGTCTGGCTGTTGACTCGTGCTGATCGGGTCATCGTTCTGTCCAGCCCCACCAGGAATCGACACGCGAGACTGTACGGAGTCGACGGCGGGGTTTTCTTGCTCGACTTCGTAGGGTCGGTACATGACCGTTGTGGACCAGATCCCGAGCGAGCCCGCTGACGCCCGTGGCCGAGTGGCCGAGCTGCACGTCCTGCGTGAGCAGGCGCTCCGTGGCCCGAGTGACCGTGCGACCGAGGCCCAGCATGCGAAGGGGAAGCTGACGGCGCGCGAGCGCATCGAGCTGCTGCTCGACGCCGGTTCGTTCAGCGAGGTCGAGCAGTTGCGCCGGCACCGTGCGCAGGGTTTCGGCCTGGAGGCGAAGAAGCCGTACACCGATGGTGTGATCACCGGGTGGGGCACGGTGGAGGGCCGGACGGTCTTCGTGTACGCGCACGATTTCCGGATCTTCGGCGGTGCGCTGGGTGAGGCGCATGCGACGAAGATCCACAAGATCATGGACATGGCCATCGCGGCCGGTGCGCCGCTGGTCTCGCTGAACGACGGTGCGGGTGCCCGTATCCAGGAGGGCGTCTCGGCGCTCGCCGGCTACGGCGGCATCTTCCAGCGCAACACGCGTGCCTCGGGTGTCATCCCGCAGATCAGCGTGATGCTGGGCCCGTGTGCGGGTGGCGCGGCCTACAGTCCGGCGCTGACGGACTTCGTGTTCATGGTCCGTGAGACCTCGCAGATGTTCATCACCGGGCCGGACGTCGTCAAGGCGGTCACCGGTGAGGAGATCACCCAGAACGGGCTCGGCGGCGCCGACGTCCACGCGGGGGTCTCCGGTGTCTCCCACTTCGCGTACGACGACGAGGAGACCTGCATCGCCGAGGTCCGCTACCTCCTGTCGATGCTCCCGCAGAACAACCGCGAGAACCCGCCGACCGTCGCCTCCGAGGACCCGGCGGACCGCCGCTCCGAGGTCCTCCTCGACCTGGTCCCGGCCGACGGCAACCGCCCGTACGACATGCACAAGGTCATCGAGGAGCTCGTCGACGACGGCGACTACCTGGAGATCCACGAGCGCTGGGCCCGCAACATCATCTGCGCCCTCGCCCGCCTCGACGGCCAGGTCGTCGGCATCGTCGCCAACCAGCCCCAGACGCTGGCCGGTGTCCTCGACATCGAGGCCTCCGAGAAGGCCGCCCGCTTCGTGCAGATGTGCGACGCCTTCAACATCCCGATCATCACCCTTCTGGACGTACCCGGCTTCCTGCCGGGCGTCGATCAGGAGCACGGTGGAATCATCAGGCACGGCGCGAAGCTGCTGTACGCGTACTGCAACGCGACCGTGCCCCGGATCTCCTTGATCCTGCGCAAGGCCTACGGCGGCGCATACATCGTCATGGACTCCCAGTCCATCGGCGCCGACCTCACGTACGCCTGGCCCACCAACGAAATCGCGGTCATGGGCGCCGAGGGCGCCGCCAACGTGATCTTCCGCAAGCAGATCGCGGAGGCCGAGGACCCCGAGGCCATGCGAGCCCGCATGGTCAAGGAGTACAAGGCCGAGCTGATGCACCCGTACTACGCGGCGGAGCGCGGCCTGGTCGACGACGTCATCGACCCCGCCGACACCCGCCAGGTGCTCATCAGGTCCCTCGCGATGCTCCGCACCAAGCACGCCGACCTGCCGTCCCGCAAGCACGGCAACCCGCCTCAGTAAGAGGAGCCATCCACGTGACAAGCCCTGCCAACCTTCTCCGTGTCGAGAAGGGCCACGCCGACCCCGAGGAGCTCGCCGCCATCACGGCGGTCCTGCTCGCCCGTGCCGCCGCCCGGTCCGACGAGGACACCACGGCGGACCACCGCGGCCGCACCACGGCCGGCTGGCGCCGCCTGGAGCGCGAGCACGGCTTCCGCGCGCCGCACAGCTGGCGCTGAGCGGAGCCCAAGCAGAACCGAAGAAGGGCCGGAACCCGGTGAAAGCCGGGTTCCGGCCCTTCGTGCTGCCCGGGACCGGTCGCTCCGGATACGTCGAAGGCCCCGCGTTCCCCGATGCGCCGATGGCCCTACGCTCCCCGATACGCCGAAGGCCGCGCTCCCCGGACGGGGGAACGCGGCCTTCGGTACGGGGAGCCGGGGGACAGCTACCGCAGCCGGGCCATGAGGGCGTGCTCGACAAGGGTGATGAGCGCGCTCTTGGCGTCGGCGCGGTGCCGGGCGTCGGTGGTGATGATGGGGGTGTCCGGACCGATCTGGAGGGCCTCGCGGACCTCCTCGGGCTGGTAGGGCTGGCTGCCGTCGAAGCCGTTGAGGGCGATGACGAAGGGCAGTCCGCTGTTCTCGAAGTAGTCGACCGCGGGGAAGCAGTCGGCGAGGCGGCGGGTGTCGACGAGCACCACGGCGCCGATGGCGCCGCGGACGAGGTCGTCCCACATGAACCAGAAGCGGTCCTGACCGGGTGTACCGAAGAGGTACAGGATCAGGTCCTGGTCCAGGGTGATGCGGCCGAAGTCCATGGCGACGGTCGTCGTCGTCTTGTCGCCGGTGTGCGTGAGGTCGTCGATGCCCGCGGACGCAGACGTCATGACGGCCTCGGTACGCAGCGGGTTGATCTCCGAGACGGCGCCGACGAACGTGGTCTTGCCCACGCCGAAGCCACCCGCCACCACGATCTTCGCGCTGGTGGTTGAACGGGCCGCGCCGCCGCTAGAGCTTGCGAAGTCCACTGAGCACCCTTTCGAGCAGTGTCACGTCTGGCTGACCGCCGGCGGCTTCGTCGCCGCCCGGCTGGTGGATGGCGACAAGTCCGGCCTCTGCCAGGTCGGCGACGAGGATTCGGGCGACGCCGAGGGGGATGGAGAGAAGGGCCGAGATCTCGGCGACCGACTTGATCTCGAAGCAGAGCCGGCAGATCCGCTGGTGCTCGGGCAACTGCCCCTGCAGCCGGGACGGATCGGCCGTCGTGCTGACCAGCGCCTCGATGGCGAGCTGGTAGCGCGGCCGGGTCCGGCCGCCGGTCATCGCGTACGGACGCACCAGCGGGTTGTGCCCGCCCGAGCTGCTGGAACCGGCGGCGGACTGAGCCCGCGAGGGGCCCTGCGCACCCGCGGACGGGGCGTGCGGCTGCCGATAGGGCTGCGAAACACCCTGTCTGCTCGGGGTGGAGGGAAAGTTGAACCGGTTCTGCGCGGTGTCGCCGAGCGGCGCCTGGTGCGCGTCATAACCGTTGTAGGGGCTTGAGCCCGGTGGTGTTCCCACGTCTCCTCCTCCGACTGCCTCGCGGTCCATGTCCCTTGGAACCGCGCCACCGCACCTTACGGGGCGGTGGCGCGAAACGCACTGTCTGTCTGTTAGTTGAGAAGACTTCCCTGAAGCTCCGCCCGGAGGTCGGGAGTCAGGACGCTGCCCGCGCGGTCCACGAGCAGTGCCATCTCGTAGCCCACGAGACCGATGTCGGCCTCCGGGTGGGCGAGGACGGCCAGCGACGAGCCGTCCGAGACCGACATGATGAAGAGGAAGCCGCGCTCCATCTCCACCACGGTCTGATTGACCGCACCACCCTCGAAGATCCGGGACGCGCCCGCGGTCAGCGAGGTCAGTCCGGAGGCGACGGCCGCCAGCTGGTCGGCACGGTCCCGGGGGAACCCCTCGGACATCGCCAGCAGGAGTCCGTCGGCGGAGACCACCACCGTGTGGGACACCCCGGGGGTGTTGTCCACGAAGTTGGTGATCAACCAGTTCAGATTCTGCGCCGCCTGGCTCATGCTCACACTAACGCTCCTGGTTGTAGGTACTGCCCGGGCCGAGGCCCGATCCGTTCGTGTCCGTTCCCGCGCTGCGTCCCTGCTGGACGCCGCGGCGCAGGTTGCTCAACCTGCCCCGTACGTCCTCGGGTGCGCGGGAGACCTGGGGGCCGCCCTGCGGGGTCTGCTCAGCCGTGCCCTCGACCAGGTTGGCCTTCGGGACCCGGCGGGGGAGACCGGACGAGGTGACCCCGCCCGCCTTCGGGTCCTTGAGCTTCCCGGCCCGCTGCCAGCGCTCGTCGTTGGTCGAGCGCCATTCGTCGGGGGTGTCGGCGTCGTTCTGCTGCTCCTGCGCCGGCTGCGCGGGCTTCACCTGCTGCGGTGCCTGCTGCTGCGGAGCCTGCTGGGTCGGCGAGGCGACGCTGCCGCGGCGCGGCAGTCCGGCGTCGGTCAGCGCGTGACCGGCGTCCGGGGCGGCACTCGGGGTCGGACCCGGACGGTCGAAGCCTACGCGGTCGGGGGCCTGTTCGGGGGCCCTGGGAGCAGATTCCGATTCCGCTCCGTACGGCTGCTGGTAACCGCCCTGGTACGCGCTCTGATCCTGCCACTCTGCCTGGTGGGGCTGGGGATCGAACGTATTGCCGTACTGCTGGTGTTCGGTTCCCGGGGTCTCGTACGAAGCTTCCGCATAGCCCTGCTGCGGGTACGCCTCGTAGCCCTGCTGGGGGTACGCGTAGCCGTCCTGCTGCTGCGGGAATCCGGCCGCGTACTCCTGGCCGTACTCCTGCGTCTGCTGGGGCTGCTGCTGTCCGTAATCCTGCGCCGGGGCGTACTGCTCCGCCGGGTACTCCTGGGCCTGCTGCCCGCCGTACTCCTGAGCCTGGCCGTACTCCTGGCCCTGCTGCCCGTACTCCTCCGGCTGCTCCGCCTCGTCGACGAAGAGCGGCCGGTCGCCACCCTGCGCCTGGGCCTCCAGGGCGGCACGCCGCCCCTCGCGCTTGAGCGAGCGGTCGACCGGGTCGAGCTGACGCTCCTCCTCGGCCGGCTGCTCGTAGCGCGAGTCGTCGAAGCCGAGGTCGGCAGCGGTCAGCATCGGCTGCTGCTGCGGCGGGGCGCTCTCGAAGGCGCTCTGCTGCTGTTGCTGCGGCATGATCTGGGAGACCGTGAAGTCGTCCTGGAGCGGCTGCTCGCCGCCACCACCATGGGTGATCGCGTCCGGCAGCATGACCAGCGAGGTCGTTCCGGCCTGCTCGCCCGAGGGGCGCAGCTGGACCCGGATGCTGTGGCGGTCGGCGAGCCGGCCGACCACGAAGAGGCCCATGCGCTGCGAGACGGCGGCGTCGACGGTCGGCGGGTTGGCCAGCTTGTGGTTGATGTCCGCGAAGTCCTCGGCGGTGAGGCCGATGCCCTTGTCGTGGATCTCGACCATCACACGGCCGTCGGGGAGACGGGTCGCGGTGACGCGGACCTTGGTCTGCGGGGAGGAGAACGTGGTGGCGTTCTCCAGGAGCTCGGCGAGCAGGTGCACGAGGTCGGTCACGGCCTGGCCGTGGATCTCGGCCTCCGGCACGCCCGCCAGCTCGATGCGCTCGTACTGCTCCACCTCGGAGGAGGCGGCGCGCATGACGTCGACCAGCGGGACCGGCTGGTCCCAGCGGCGGCCGGGCTCCTCGCCGGCGAGGACGAGGAGGTTCTCGCCGTTGCGGCGCATACGGGTGGCCAGGTGGTCCAGGCGGAAGAGGTTCTCCAGCTGGTCCGGGTCGGCCTCGTTGTTCTCCAGGTCGGTGATGAGGGTCAGCTGGCCCTCGATCAGCGACTGGTTGCGGCGCGACAGGTTGGTGAAGATCGCGTTGACGTTGCCCCGGAGCATGGCCTGCTCGGCGGCGAGCCGGACGGCCTCGCGGTGGACCTGGTCGAAGGCGCGGGCGACCTCGCCGATCTCGTCCTGCGAGTCGATCGGGATCGGTTGGACGCGGGTGTCGACGCGGCCCGGCTCGGTACGGGAGAGCTGGTCGACCAGCATCGGCAGGCGCTGCTCGGCGATGCCGAAGGCGGCGGTCCGCAGCTCGCGCATCGAGCGGCTCATCTGGCGGGCCATCATCCCGGCCAGGATGAAGGCGGCGAGCAGGGCGATGACGACGATGCCGCCGATGACGATGGCGTCCGTCTTGGCCTCGTCGGAGATCTTGATCGCCTCGGCCACGGCCTTGTCGACGAGCGTCTTCTCGACCTCGGAGTAACCCTCGAACTTGGCGGTCGCGACGGCGAGCCAGGTCTCGGCCGTGATGCCCTTGGACTTGAGCGCCGCGAGGCCCTCGGGGCCCTTGGCGGAGCCGATCGCGGTGGCCACGCCGGAGTAGACGGAGCCGTCCTTGCCCTTGGGCAGGTCGAGGCCGGCGGCCTGCATCTGCTTGGCGCCCTCGGCGGCCTTGCCCGTCATGACCTTCTTCAGCATCTCGACGTCCTCGGGCATACCACCGGAGGAGAACTCGCCGAGGGCGATCTGCTCCAGGTAGTTGTACGAGTTGAACGCCACGGACTGCTGGGCGAAGACGGTTTCGGTGCGGCTGGGCCGGACCAGGAGCTGGGTGCCGATGGAGCGCTGCAGCGACTCGGCGCCCTTGGCGAGCTGGATGGCGTAGACGCTACGGCCGTAGGCGGTGACGTTGCCGGTGCCGAGACCGAGCTCGTTGGAGAACTCGGTGAGGTAGTGCTGGACGCCGGTGTACTGGAGCTGGGTGTTCACCGGGTCGAGGGCGCGGCTGTACGCGGTCGTGCGCAGCGCGGTGAGCTTCGGCTCCTCCTCGCGGAAGAGCTTCAGCCGGCGCTCGAGACCCTGGCCCGAGGGCAGGTTCTTGGCGGCCTCGTCGAACTTGACCCGGGCGGCGTCGGTCGCGGCGTACGCCTGCTGGACCTCGTCGGCCTTGCGGTCCTCGGGGGTCTTCGCCGCGAGCAGCGGAGCCGCGGTGAGGTCCCGCTCGTTGAGGAGGGCGGTGCTGTACTCCGAGGCGGCGCGCACGATGAGCGCCGTCTTCTCGGCGTCCTGCGCCTCCTGCCACGTGTCGATCGCTCCCTTGACCTGGAAGCCGCCCATGACGAGGCCGACGAGCACGGGTATGCAGAGGATCGCGTTCAGCTTGGTGGGCACCCGCCAGTTGCGGGGCGAAAGCTTGCTGGAGCTGCCCGGAGTGGCGGCCGCGACGGGCTGCGTCACGGGCACGTCCGCGGGCGACATCACCATGCGCGATGGCGGGGTGAAGTTGCCCCGTGTCTCCTGCTCCGCGGAGCTTTCCTTGCTGCGCCTCACTCGACCAACAACCTCTCGGCGTCGGCACCTACGTTGTGCCGGTGTTTCGTTCAGGGCCGTACTACTCGGGAGTTCATGAATTGCAGCACGTGAAGGGGGTCGGTTCCAAACAGTGGGCAGTGGCAGCTTTCACCGGCCCGAGCCTCGTATAAAACGGGCATAAAGAGCGAGCCCCGTCAAAAGACGGGGCTCAGGTGAGCGCAGTGACACCGATCGGATGCATCGGGTGTCCGAGGCGCCCCAATTCTCTGTCGAAATGTTATGAACGCGCGGGCGGCCGTGTCGAACGACACAGACCGCCCCGGCGGTGGCATATGACAACCGCCCTGGTCGTCCCGCTACTTCAGTCGGGCCATCAGGGCGTGCTCGACAAGGGTGATGAGCGCGCTCTTGGCGTCGGCGCGGTGCCGGGCGTCCGTGGTGATGATGGGGGTGTCCGGACCGATCTGCAGGGCCTCGCGCACTTCCTCGGGCTGGTAGGGCTGGCTGCCGTCGAAGCCGTTGAGGGCGATGACGAAGGGCAGTCCGCTGTTCTCGAAGTAGTCGACCGCGGGGAAGCAGTCGGCGAGACGGCGGGTGTCGACGAGCACCACGGCGCCGATGGCGCCGCGGACGAGGTCGTCCCACATGAACCAGAAGCGGTCCTGACCGGGCGTACCGAAGAGGTACAGGATCAGGTCCTGGTCCAGGGTGATGCGGCCGAAGTCCATGGCGACGGTCGTCGTCGTCTTGCCACCGGTGTGCGTGAGGTCGTCGATGCCCGCGGACGCAGACGTCATGACGGCCTCGGTACGCAGCGGGTTGATCTCCGAGACGGCGCCGACGAACGTGGTCTTGCCCACGCCGAAGCCACCCGCCACCACGATCTTCGCGCTGGTGGTTGAACGGGCCGCGCCGCCGCTAGAGCTTGCGAAGTCCACTGAGCACCCTTTCGAGCAGAGTCACGTCCGGCGTGCCGCCGGTCTCTCCGTTGCCCGGCTGGTGGATCGCCACCATGCCGGCCTCCGCCAGGTCGGCGACGAGGATGCGGGCGACACCGAGGGGCATCGACAGCAGCGCCGACACCTCGGCCACCGACTTCACCTCACGGCAGAGGTGGCAGATCCGCTGGTGCTCCGGGAGGAGCGTGGCGAGGTGCGCCGGGTCGGCCGTGGTGCTGACCAGCGCCTCGATGGCGAGCTGGTAGCGCGGCCGGGTCCGGCCGCCGGTCATCGCGTACGGACGCACCAGCGGCTGGTCGCCCTCATGTCCGTACTCGTCGACTGAATTGCCGTACGGATCGTGAGAGGCGGGGGGCGGGGTCATGAATCCTCCGGGCGTGACGGCAAACGTTCTGCCGTCTGATGGGGCCGGTGGGGGGCCGGGTGGGGCGGCCGGACGGATAACGGTGCCAGGGCGGTACGGAGGGGCGTACCGCCCTGTCGGTCGGTGGTGCGGTGGGGTTGTCCGGGAAACAACCGGCTAGTGGAGCAGGCTGCCCTGGAGCTCCGCGCGGAGATCCGGGGTGAGGACACTGCCGGCCCGGTCGACCAGCAGCGTCATCTCGTAGCCCACGAGGCCGATGTCGCACTCGGGGTGGGCGAGCACGGCCAGCGAGGAGCCGTCGGAGACCGACATGAGGAAGAGGAAGCCGCGCTCCATCTCCACCACGGTCTGCGCGACGGGGCCCCCCTCGAAGATCCGGGACGCGCCCGCGGTCAGCGAGGTCAGTCCGGACGCGACCGCCGCCAGCTGGTCGGCACGGTCGCGGGGGAATCCTTCGGACATGGCCAGCAGGAGTCCGTCGGCGGAGACCACCACCGTGTGGGACACCCCAGGGGTGTTGTCCACGAAGTTGGTGATCAACCAGTTCAGATTCTGCGCCGCCTGGCTCATCGCGTTCAACTAACGCTCCTGCTGATGGTTCGGACCGAGGTGGTGATTACCCGTGGTCGAGTTACCTGCCTGCCGGCCCTGCTGGATGCCGCGGCGCAGATTGGTCAGCCGGCCGCGGACGTCATCGGGTGCACGCGAGACCTGGGGGCCGGCGCTGTGCGCCTGCTCCTGAGCGGTCCCGGGTACGAGGTTGGCCTTCGGCACACGCCGGGGAAGACCTGAGGTGGTGACACCGCCGGCCGCGGGCTTGCGCACCCGCTCGGCCTGGCGCACCAGCTCGTCGTTGGGCGAGGTCCGCCAGGCGGCCCCGCCGTTCTGGCGACCGTCGGCCGGGTCACCGGCCGGACGCTGCGCCGGAGCGGACGCCTGCGGCGCGACCGGGGTCTGCGCCTGCTGGGCCTGCTGCTGCGCCTGCTCCTGGTTGAACCAGTTGGTCTCCAGCGTGTCGTACAGCGGCGTACGGCCGTCGCCCGCACCGGCCGGCGGCAGCGCCTCCGGACGGCGCGGCTGCTGGAGCTGCGGCTGCTGGCCCTGCGGCTGACGCGGCTGCTGGACCGGCTCCGGGCGCGGGGCGCCGAAGTCGCCGCTGCCACCGCCGGAGCGCTGACGCGGGGCCGGCGGCTGCGGGGCCTGCTGCTGTGCCTGCGGTACGAAGGGCTGCCGGCCGTACTGCTGCTGCTGGCCGCCCTGGTAGCCCTGCGCCTGCTGCTGCGGGGCCTGGGCCTGCTGCTGGGCCTGCTGCGGGCTGTTGAAGTCGGGCCGCGCGAACTGACCGGTGGAGCCGGGGCCCTGCGGGGCGCCGAAGTCCGGGCGCGGGAACTGCGCCGTCGACGCCGGGTCCTGGACACCGCCCTGGTACACCTGCGGGGCCTGCTGCGGACGGCCCTGCGACGGCTGCTGCGGGGCGCCGAAGTCGGGGCGCGGGAACTGGCCCGTGGAACCGGGGCCCTGGGGGGCCGCCGGCGCCGGGAACGCGCCCGTCGTCTCCGGGTCCTCGTGACCGCGCGGGGCGTCCAGCGGGGACATCTCCTGCTGGGGGCGGCGGACCGGCTGCTGCGCCTGGTCGTTGCCCCAGCTCGCCGCCTGCGGGCGCTGCGGCTGCGGGTTGCCACCCGGCAGCTCGGCGCGCGGGAACTCGTACCCGCCGGTCTGCTGGGCCCCCGGGGCCTGGCCCTGGGGAGCGTGCTGCGGCGCACCGGGTCCGGCCTGCGGGCCGCCCTGGCCGCCCTGGTTGCCCCACACGTCCGTACGGGAGGGGATGGCGCTCGCGGCGCCGCCGATGAGACCGCCACCGGGGCCCGGCCGCAGCGGGTCGTTGCTCTGCGGGGCCTGAGGGGCCTGGGGGATCTGCGGCAGCTGACCGGTCCGGTCCAGCTGGGCGTTCTGCGGCTGCGGGGTACGGGCCTGCGGGGCGCCCTGCGGACCACCGGCGAGCGGGGCACCGTCGCGGGCGGGCAGCGCGGCACGGGGACCGCTCGTGCCGACCTGGCCGCGCGGGGCACCGGTGCCGGGGCGGCCGGCCGTCGCGGACGGCGCACCGCCCTGACCGGGACGTCCACCACCGGGGCCACCGGCCGCGCCGGGACCGGCGGGAAGCCGGCCGCCCGGGGCGGAGGCGCCCGGCGGCATCGCGCCCTGGCCACCCGCACCCTGCTTGGGCATGGGCTTCTTGCCGCCCTGCGCGACGTCGACCGGGAGCATCACGAGCGCGGTGGTGCCGCCCGAGTCGGAGGGGCGCAGCTGGATGCGGATGCCGTGTCGCAGGGACAGGCGGCCGACCACGAAGAGACCCATGCGGCGGGAGACCGAGACGTCCACGGTGGGCGGCGAGGCGAGCCGCTCGTTGATCGCGGCGAGGTCCTCGGGGGAGAGGCCGATGCCGGTGTCGTGGATCTCGACGAGCACGCGGCCGTCGGGCAGCGCGTGACCGGTGACCCGGACCTTGGTCTGCGGCGAGGAGAACGAGGTGGCGTTCTCGAGCAGCTCGGCGAGGAGGTGGACGAGGTCGTTGACGACCCGGCCGGCGACCTCGGTCGCGGGGACCGAGGCCAGTTCGATGCGCTCGTACTGCTCCACCTCGGAGGCGGCGGCACGGAGCACGTCGACCAGCGGCACGGGGCGGGTCCAGCGACGGCCCGGCTCCTCACCGGCGAGGACGAGGAGGTTCTCACCGTTACGGCGCATACGCGTCGCGAGGTGGTCGAGCTTGAAGAGCGAGGACAGCTGGTCCGGGTCGGCCTCGCGCGACTCCAGTTCGGAGATGAGCGAGAGCTGACGCTGGATGAGGCCCTGGGAACGGCGCGAGAGGTTGGTGAACATCGCGTTGACGTTGCCCCGGAGGAGGGCCTGCTCGGCGGCGAGACGGACGGCCTCGCGGTGCACGTCGTCGAAGGCCGCGGCCACCTGGCCGATCTCGTCCCGGGAGTGCACACCGACGGACTCGACGGAGGTGTCGACGTCCTGCGGGTCGGACTCGGAGAGCTGCTTGACGAGCTCGGGCAGGCGGTCCTGGGCGACCTTGGTCGCGGTGTCCTGGAGCCGGCGCAGCGAACGGATCATGGACCGGGCCACGACGAAGGCGCCGATGAGCGAGACGCCGAGGACGAGGAGGATCAGCGCACCGTTGACGATGGCGTCCCGCTGCGACTCCTGGCGGAGCTCACGGGCCATGCTCTCCATGTCGCCGAGCAGACCGCGCTCGATGCGGTTCATGGCGGCGATCTTGGTGCCGTACTCGTCGGTGAAGTTGAGGTGACCGCGCCGGGCCTTCTCGGTCTTCAGGGCGTCGTCCACGTTGAGGACGCGCTCGGCGTACTTCTCGGCGGCGGTGATCGACGGGTTGCCGGAGTTCAGGGACGCGGTCCGCTCGGTGGCGTCGCCACCGGTCGACTCGTAGATCCACTGGAACGACTTGAGCTCGACGCCCTCGGAGTTGAGCGCGGCCTCGGCGTAGAGGCGGTCACCCTGCTGGATGTTGCCGGAGGTCTTGTCGTTCGGGGGCAGCGCCGCCGCGATGATCGCCTGCTGGATGGAGGCGTACTCCTTGGCGGACGAGAACGCGGCGAGCGCCCGGGTCCGCTTGATCATCTCGGGGTTGCTGGTCGCCTGCGCCATGTCCTGGGACAGGCTGAGCAGCGAACGGACCAGGCGGCTGTACGCCTCGACCGTCACCGAGTGGGAGACGCCCTTCTCGTAGGCGTTGCCGCGGATCGTGTTCAGCTGGATGACCTGCGAGGCGATCTGGCTGACGTTCTGGCGGATGCTGCGCAGGGCCTCGTCGCCCTCGGTGGCCGGGATGTCCTCGGTCGCCTCGAGGAAGGCCTTGTACTCGCGGTCCGTCTTCCGGCGGTTGTTCGCGACCTGGTAGTCGCTGACCGGGCGGCCGTTGGCCAGCGGGCCGGCGGACAGGTCGCGCTCGGCCTGGAGGGCCTGCGCGAGGTCCGTCGCCTCACGGGTCAGCTTGGTGAGCAGCTGCATGTGGTCGAGCTGCTCCATGTCCTGGAGCGACTCGCTGATGCGGATGCCGCCCAGGGTGGTCGCGGCGACCACGGGGAGGGTGAGGAGCGCGACCAGGCGCGTGGAGATGCGCCAGTTGCGCAGGGCTATTCGGGGGCCGACCTCGTTCTCGGCCCGGGGCTTGGGGGGTGCGTCGGACGACTCGGCGGACGCGGCCGCGGCGCTCGTGCGCCTGCCGCCGTCACCGCCCTCGCCGGACGGGCCCTGACCCTGGTTCGGGGTGCGCGAGGCCGAGGGACCGCGGTCGGTCCCGGCACGCGGTTCCTGCTCCGCCGGAGCATCCGCGCGGCCCTGACGGGCCTGGGGAGACCCCGAGCCATCCCTCTTGAAACGTCCCTGCACTAGCGTCGCAACCTCTGGACCAGGCGTCCTTCCGGATGAACGGAGAGGACGGTGTCGGCGTCAAACGGGGTGCGTGGAGAGCACCCCAGGTGGTCGTCGGTGACCGGCGCAGTTCCCCCTTCCCCGCCACTCGGCCGGCGCTTCGTCGCGCCTCCTGCGCGCCGGCTTGAAACCCGCGGCGGTGCGTGGAATTCCAGCACAGTGCCGGATCTCCAACAAGGGCCGCGTGTCGCGTCGCGAGGGTCATGACAACCCGTACGCACAGTGTCACCCCATGTAGAAGATGATCACGGAGGATTCGGACTTTTCCGCTCCAATGACTGCGCGTACCCGTGTGTCCCAGTCGACATGATCAGGAGCGGAATAGAGCATTCAGTGGCGGAATGTCCCTTTCCGTGGCGACAGGTGGCAGTCCGTAATGCCCGGAATATGTCGCCCGTGGTGAGCAAACTCACACGATGATCGATGTCTTAGCCATGCATTCGAAGGGAATCGCATGTTTAGCCTGACGCTTTACACCCCCTCGCGCCCGAACGCGGCGCCCGTTCCGGAACAAGGTCAGATCACCGCGATGAAGACGACGACGCCCGGCTCCACGGCCAACCCCCGCCGTTCCACCCTCGTCCACCTCTCGGACGCCGCAGAGCTCGGCCGGGTCGCCCTGCCCGAGTACGCGGTCGAGCTGCCGACGAAGACGGCCAACCCGCGCCGCACCGTCCTCATGCAGCCCCCGGCCCCGTACCAGCCCCAGCCGTACGCCTCCGCGTCCCGCTGACCCCACCCCGGGACCCACCCGCGTCATCCTTGTCACCGGCCCGGCGATATCGCCGGTCGGCCGCCCTCGCGCCGCGTTAGCCTGGAGCGTCAGACTCCAGCAAGCACCAAGTGAGGGGCGACAGCACTCGTGCGCATCGCCAGATTCTCCATCGACGGCAATGTGGCCTTCGGCGCCGTCGAGGGCGAGGGAACCGTCGAGTCCGGCGGCCTCGTCCTCGACATCATCAAGGGCATCCCGTACACCGACTTCGAGCTCAGCGGCACCAAGGTCCCGCTGAGCAAGGTACGGCTCCTGCCGCCCGTGCTCCCCAACAAGGTCGTGGCCATCGGCCGCAACTACGCGGAGCACGCCGCCGAGCTCGGCAACGAGGTCCCCGACGTACCCGTCGCCTTCTTCAAGCCCACCACCTCGGTGATCGGCCCCGGCGACGCCATCGAGTACCCCTCCTTCTCCAACGAGCTGCACCACGAGGCCGAGCTGGCCGTGGTCATCGGCCGTATGTGCCGCGAGGTGCCCCGCGAGCGCGTCAAGGACGTCATCTTCGGCTACACCTGCGCCAATGACGTCACCGCCCGCGACGCCCAGCAGCGCGAGAAGCAGTGGGCCCGCGCCAAGGGCTTCGACACCTCCTGCCCCCTGGGGCCCTGGGTGGAGACGGGCTTGAGCATCGCTGACGCGAGCGACCTGACCGTCCAGGCCACGGTCAACGGCGAACAGCGTCAGCTGGGTCGGACGAGCGACATGATCCGCTCCATCGAGGACCTGGTCGTCCACATCACCGAGGCCATGACGCTGCTCCCCGGCGACGTCATCCTCACCGGCACTCCCGCCGGGGTCGGCCCCCTCAACGTCGGCGACGAGGTCGCCGTCACCATCGAAGGCATCGGCACTCTCACCAATAAGGTGATCAAGCGTGGCTAACGCGAACATCCGCGTCCGTTTCTGTCCCTCGCCGACCGGCAACCCCCACGTGGGCCTGGTCCGCACCGCTCTCTTCAACTGGGCCTTCGCCCGGCACAACGAGGGCACCATGGTCTTCCGCATCGAGGACACCGACGCTGCGCGCGACTCCGAGGAGTCGTATAACCAGCTCCTCGACTCGCTGAAGTGGCTCGGCCTCGACTGGGACGAGGGCCCGGAGATCGGCGGCCCGCACGCGCCGTACCGCCAGTCGCAGCGGATGGACATCTACAAGGACGTCGCCGACAAGCTGCTCGCCGGCGGGTACGCGTACCCCTGCTACTGCACCACCGAGGAGCTCGACGAGCGCCGCGCCGCCGCCCGCGCCGCCGGCCGCCCCTCCGGCTACGACGGCCACTGCCGCGACCTCACCGCCGAGCAGAAGGCCGCGTACGAGGCCGAGGGCCGCGCGTCGATCGTCCGCTTCCGGATGCCCGACGAGCCGATCACCTTCACCGACCTGGTCCGCGGCGAGCTCACCTTCACCCCGGAGAACGTGCCGGACTACGGCATCCTCCGCGCCAACGGCGCCCCGCTGTACACCCTGGTCAACCCCGTCGACGACGCGTTGATGGAGATCACCCACGTCCTGCGCGGCGAGGACCTGCTCTCCTCCACCCCGCGCCAGGTCGCGCTCTACAAGGCGCTGATCGAGCTGGGCGTCGCCAAGGAGATCCCCTCCTTCGGCCACCTGCCGTACGTCATGGGCGAGGGCAACAAGAAGCTCTCCAAGCGCGACCCGGAGGCCTCCCTCAACCTCTACCGGGAGCGCGGCTTCCTCCCCGAGGGCCTGCTGAACTACCTCTCGCTCCTCGGCTGGTCGTTCTCGGCCGACCAGGACATCTTCACCATCCCCGAGATGGTGGCGAAGTTCGACATCGCCGACGTCAACGCCAACCCGGCGCGCTTCGACCTCAAGAAGGCCGAGTCGATCAACGCCGACCACATCCGGATGCTGGACGTGAAGGCCTTCGCCGCGGCCTGTGAGCCCTGGCTGCAGGCCCCGTTCGCCAACTGGGCGCCCGAGGAGTTCGACCGCGCCGCCTGGGAGGCCATCGCGCCGCACGCCCAGACCCGGGTGACCGTCCTCTCGGACATCACGGCCAACGTGGACTTCCTCTTCCTGTCCGAGCCGGTCTTCGACCAGCCCTCGTGGGACAAGGCGATGAAGGGCGAGCCCGCGGCCCTCCTCACCACCGCCCGCGAGAAGCTCGACGCCGCCGACTGGAGCGACCCCGAGTCCCTCAAGAACGCGGTCCTGGCCGCCGGCGAGGCCCACGGCCTCAAGCTCGGCAAGGCCCAGGCCCCGGTCCGCGTCGCGGTCACCGGCCGCACGGTCGGTCTGCCGCTCTTCGAGTCCCTGGAGATCCTGGGCAAGGAGAAGACCCTGACCCGGATCGACGCGGCTCTGGCGAAGCTCGCCGCCTGACCCCTCCCGGGCGGTACGGTCGTGCCATGACCATCCGCGCGGTCCTGTGGGACGTCGACGACACGATCTTCGACTACGCCCGCGCCGACCACGTCGGCATGAGCGCGCACCTGACGGCCGAGGGCCTGGTGGACGGATTCGACTCCGTCGACCAGGCCCTCGGCCGTTGGCGCGAGCTGACCGCGCTCCACTGGCGCCGCTTCGAGGCCGGCGGGGTCGACTTCCAGGAGCAGCGGAGGGAGCGCGTCCGGGACTTCCTCGCGGAGCCGGGCCTCACCGCCGCCGAGGCCGACCGCTGGTTCGAGCGGTACGTCTCCCACTACGAGGCGGCCTGGGAACTCTTCCCCGACGCCGTCCCCGTTCTGGACCTCCTGGCCGATGACTATCGTCACGGGATTCTGTCCAACTCCAGCCTGCACAACCAGGACCGCAAGCTGCGGGTCCTCGGCGTACGGGACCGCTTCGAGGCCGTCCTGTGCGCGGCGGAGCTGGGCGTGGCCAAGCCGGCCCCGGAGGCCTTCCACGCCGCCTGTACCGCCCTTGACCTGCGTCCGAGCGAGGTGGCGTACGTGGGGGACCAGCCGGACATCGACGCCAGGGGTGCCGTGGAGGCGGGGCTGCGGGGTATCTGGCTGGACCGCGCGGACAGCGGCGGCCGCCCCGAACTGAAGCGGATCACGAGCCTCCGCCAGCTCCCTGACCTGCTCCGGGGGCATACCCGTTTTGGAGCGCAGTCCACCTTCAGGTAATGTTCTTCCTGCGCCGAGGGGAACAAGCCGAAAGGCAAGAACCCGGAAAGCGCAAGCCGAGCAAGATCCTCCCTGGTGGGGAAGTTGCCCCGGTGGCCTATGGTGTAATTGGCAGCACGACGGTTTCTGGTTCCGTTAGTCTTGGTTCGAGTCCAGGTAGGCCAGCTCGCAGAGCTCATCTGCATCGTACGCGGATCTCATCCGCAAAGCCCCCGTTGTGTAGCGGCCTAGCACGCTGCCCTCTCAAGGCAGTAGCGCCGGTTCGAATCCGGTCGGGGGTACAGATCCATCCTGTAGATCACTTGGGTAGCTCCCGGTGGATCTACGGTGACATCACCCGGTTTCGACCGGGTGGGATCGCTAGGGCCCCCGTTGTGTAGCGGCCTAGCACGCCGCCCTCTCAAGGCGGTAGCGCCGGTTCGAATCCGGTCGGGGGTACGGTGTAACCACCATGGCCTATGGTGTAATTGGCAACACTACGGTTTCTGGTACCGTCATTCTTGGTTCGAGTCCAGGTAGGCCAGCTCGCAGAGCTCATCTGCACCAGCGGATCTGATCCGCTAAGGCCCCCGTTGTGTAGCGGCCTAGCACGCCGCCCTCTCAAGGCGGTAGCGCCGGTTCGAATCCGGTCGGGGGTACAGAACGAGGAAGCCCTTCCCTTCGGGGGAGGGCTTCTTCGCTGTTCGGTACGACTGTGCGCACAACTCCGGCCCACCGCTGCGGCGTTGAAGCGATGGGCCGGGACGAACAGAGGACGGGAAGACGTCAGCCGGTGCGGCGGAGCGCCTCGGAGAGACGGGCCGCGGCGTCGATGACCGCCTGGGCGTGCATACGGCCCGGGTGGCGCGTCAGACGCTCGATCGGACCGGAGACCGAGACGGCGGCCACCACACGGTTCGACGGGCCGCGTACGGGCGCGGAGACGGACGCGACGCCCGGCTCCCGCTCACCGATCGACTGGGCCCAGCCGCGGCGCCGTACGCCCGACAGGGCCGTCGCCGTGAAGCGGGCGCCCTGCAGGCCGCGGTGGAGCCGCTCGGGCTCCTCCCAGGCCATCAGGATCTGCGCCGAGGAGCCGGCCTTCATCGTCAGCGTCGAGCCGACCGGGACGGTGTCCCGCAGGCCCGAGAGACGCTCGGCCGCGGCCACGCAGATGCGCATGTCGCCCTGGCGTCGGTAGAGCTGGGCGCTCTCGCCGGTGACATCGCGCAGATGCGTCAGTACCGGGCCCGCGGTCGCGAGCAGGCGGTCCTCGCCGGCCGCTGCGGCGAGCTCCGAGAGGCGCGGTCCGAGGATGAACCGGCCCTGCATGTCACGCGCCACCATCCGGTGGTGTTCCAGTGCCACGGCGAGGCGATGTGCCGTGGGTCGTGCGAGTCCCGTCGCCGCGACCAGTCCTGCGAGGGTGGCCGGACCGGACTCCAGGGCGCTCAGGACAAGGGCTGCCTTGTCGAGAACGCCTACGCCGCTAGAGTTGTCCATGCAACGATATTCGCGTCTCACTCTGTGAAACGCAAGTTCAATTTCCCGAGGAACTTGTCACTCTGGTGAGGCGGCCGCACAACGGCCCGCGAAACGGGTCTCTAGTTGTGCCGGCGTAGACGTCGGCCGGAGGGAAAGCGATGGGTAGGACACTCGCGGAGAAGGTCTGGGACGACCATGTCGTCCGGCGCGCCGAGGGCGAGCCCGACCTCCTCTTCATCGATCTGCACCTGCTGCACGAGGTGACCAGCCCCCAGGCCTTCGACGGCCTGCGCCAGAACGGCCGGCAGGTGCGGCGCCTCGACCTCACCATCGCCACCGAGGACCACAACACCCCGACCCTCGACATCGACAAGCCGATCGCCGACCCGGTCTCCCGCGCACAGCTGGAGACCCTCCGGAAGAACTGTGCCGACTTCGGCGTCCGCCTGCATCCCCTGGGCGACGTCGAGCAGGGCGTCGTCCACGTCGTGGGACCGCAGCTGGGCCTGACCCAGCCGGGCACCACCGTCGTCTGCGGCGACTCGCACACCTCCACGCACGGCGCCTTCGGCGCGCTGGCGTTCGGCATCGGCACCAGCCAGGTCGAGCACGTGCTCGCCACCCAGACGCTGCCGCTGGCCCGCCCCAAGACCATGGCGATCACGATCGACGGCGAGCTGCCCGAGGACGTCACCGCCAAGGACCTGATCCTGGCGATCATCACCAAGATCGGTACCGGCGGCGGCCAGGGCTACATCCTGGAGTACCGGGGCTCCGCCATCGAGAAACTCTCGATGGAAGCCCGGATGACCATCTGCAACATGTCGATCGAGGCCGGCGCCCGCGCGGGCATGATCGCCCCCGACGAGACCACCTTCGCCTACCTGAAGGGCCGCGCCCACGCCCCCGAGGGCGAGGACTGGGACGCCGCCGTCGCGTACTGGAAGACCCTGAAGTCCGACGAGGACGCGGTCTTCGACGCCGAGGTCGTCATCGACGCCGCCTCCCTGGCGCCGTTCGTCACCTGGGGCACCAACCCCGGCCAGGGCGCGCCGCTTTCGGCGAACGTCCCCGACCCGGCTTCGTACGAAGACGCTTCGGAGCGCCTGGCCGCCGAAAAGGCCCTGGAATACATGGGGTTGACCGCCGGACAGCCGCTGCGCGACATCAGGGTCGACACCGTCTTCGTAGGCTCCTGCACCAACGGCCGCATCGAGGACCTGCGCAACGCCGCCGGACTCCTGGAGGGCCGCAAGGTCGCCGACGGCGTCCGCATGCTGGTCGTCCCCGGCTCCGTCCGGGTCGCCCTGCAGGCCGTCGAGGAGGGCCTGGACAAGGTCTTCAAGGAGGCCGGCGCCGAATGGCGGCACGCGGGCTGCTCGATGTGTCTGGGCATGAACCCCGACCAACTGGCTCCCGGTGAGCGCTCCGCGTCCACCTCCAACCGCAACTTCGAGGGCCGGCAGGGCAAGGGCGGCCGGACCCACCTGGTCTCCCCCCAGGTCGCCGCCGCCACCGCCGTCCTGGGCCATCTGGCCTCCCCGGCCGATCTGTCCGACGTCGCCACCACCGCGGGGGTCTGAGGAACCATGGAAGCTTTCACCACGCACACCGGCCGGGCCGTCCCGCTGCGCCGCAGCAACGTCGACACCGACCAGATCATTCCGGCGCACTGGCTCAAGAAGGTCACCCGCGACGGCTTCGAGGACGGCCTCTTCGAGGCCTGGCGCAAGGACTCCGAGTTCATCCTCAACCGCCCCGAGCGGCAGGGTGCCTCGGTCCTGGTCGCCGGCCCCGACTTCGGCACCGGCTCCTCCCGTGAGCACGCCGTCTGGGCGCTCCAGAACTACGGCTTCCAGACGGTGATCTCCGCCCGCTTCGCCGACATCTTCCGCGGCAACTCGCTGAAGAACGGCCTGCTGACCGTGGTCCTGCCGCAGGAGACCGTCGACGCGCTCTGGGAGCTGACCGAGGCCGACCCGACCGCCGAGATCACCGTCGATCTGGAGCAGCGCAAGGTGCTGGCCGCCGGGATCGACGCCGACTTCGAGCTCGACGAGAACGCCCGCTGGCGGCTCCTGAACGGCCTCGACGACATCAGCCTCACCCTTCAGAACGAAGCCGACATCGCGGCATATGAGGCGTCACGACCGGCCTTCAAGCCCCGTACAATTACCGTCTGAGCAGCGCTTTTCCAAGACTGCGCCCCCCACCGTCCGGTGGGGGGCGCAGTCGCTTGTTGAGACCCTGTCGGGCGACAACTCGCCCTAGATGGCACAATCGGTGCATGGAACGCGACAGCCAACTCGAGCTCTACGAGTCAGTCGCCGCCCGATTGAAGGAAGCGCACACAAGAGTGCGCTCACTGCAAGTCCCGGAGGGCGTAAGGATGGCGCTGTCCCGGAAGCTGCTGGTCGTGACGGCCGCGGCGAAGCACGATCTCAAGGACGCGGCAACGCGTCTGGACCGGTTGATGAAGGACCTCGACGAGGGCCGATTCCCAGAGGACGACTGACACCAAGAACTCCGCAGCGGATCTTCCGCGTTGCGGCACTAGGGTGATTAGCCCGTTTCGTGTTTGATTTGCGGTATATACATGCCTAACGTGCGAAAAAGCTTGAACACTTTCGTTCTGGCAATGTCTCCGAAGGGGAAGACGTGAACAAGGCGCAGCTCGTAGAAGCGATTGCCGACAAGATGGGCGGTCGCCAGCAGGCCGCCGAAGCCGTCGACCACGTGCTCGACGCCATCGTGCGTGCCGTGGTCGGGGGCGACCGGGTCTCGGTGACGGGTTTCGGCTCGTTCGAGAAGGTCGACCGTCCGGCCCGCTACGCCCGCAACCCGCAGACGGGTGAGCGGGTGCGGGTCAAGAAGACCTCGGTCCCGCGCTTCCGTGCCGGTCAGGGCTTCAAGGACCTGGTCAGCGGCTCGAAGAAGCTCCCCAAGGGCGGCGAGGTCTCCGTCAAGAAGGCCCCCAAGGGCAGTCTGACCGGTGGCGCCGCCACCGCCACCGTGCGGAAGGCCGCCGCCAAGAAGGCGACCACCGCCAAGAAGGCCGCCGCGAAGAAGGCGACCCCGGCGAAGAAGGCGACGACGGCGGCCGCGAAGAAGGCGACCCCCGCGAAGAAGGTCACCACGGCGGCCGCCAAGAAGGCGACCCCCGCGAAGAAGGCCACCACGGCCGCGGCGAAGAAGACCTCCGCCGCCGCCAAGAAGACCACCACGGCCGCCGCGAAGAAGGCGACCAAGGTCACGGCCAAGAAGACCGCGCCGGCCGCGAAGAAGGCCACGGCGACGAAGGCGCCCGCCAAGAAGACGACGGCGCGCAAGACGACCGCCAAGAAGGCCGCCGCCAAGAAGTAGGACGAGCGGTAGACACCCGCGCGGGCCGGGCTCCCCCCAGGGAGCCCGGCCCGCGGCGCGTCCGCGCCCCCATCGGTGGGAACCGGACGCGTCAGAACGTCTGGAGCGTCACCAGCGTGATCCGCAGGCCGGCGCCGGACGGGCCGGGCTCCGCCTCGATCCGTACCCGCTGCCCCGGCCGCAGCAGGCGCAGCCCGCCCGCCTGGAAGGCCTCCGCCCCGAACTCCACGGGGGTGCCGTCGTCGAGCAGCACACTGCCGCTGCGGGTCTCGGGGTCGTACGTGAACGCGGTCGCCTGCATGGACCGCAGCCTATCCGGCCGCCGGCAGCCACCGGGCGGCCGTCCGCGGGCCCAGCCCCAGCGCCCCGGCCGCCGCCAGATCCTCACCGGTGTCCACGTCCTGGCGTACGGAATCCACCCCGGCCAGCAGGATTTCCACGGCACCCGAAGACAAATGCCGGAGCCGCGACGCACCTCCGAATGCCGGTTCCAATTCCACCCCCGGACCCGCCGAGAGGAATGTCGTACCTATTTCGGCGGCATCCGCGAGAAAAGCCCTCGGAAATTTCCGGGCCACGTCCAGGACCCGGGCCAGCTCCTCCGGCCGCAGCGCCGGCAGATCCGCGTTGAGCGCCGCCACCCGCGCGTACGGCCGCCGGGACCGGACGGCACGGACCCCGTGCGCCAGCGCCGCGTTGAGCCCCGCCGCCGGGGTGTCCGCCACGATCCGCGCGCCCAGGGCCGCGAGCGCGTCGGCCGCAGCCGGATCGTCCGTGACGACCACCACATCCCGTACCCGCGCGCAGTTCAGCACCGCCCCCACCGTGTCCTCGGCGAACGCGAGCGCGAGCCGCGGGCGCAGCCGGGACCCGGCCGCCGCGGCCAGTCTGCTCTTCGCCAGGGCAAGGGGCTTCAGGGGGACGACCAGCGACCAGCCGTCGTCCGCATCGGTGTGCATGGGGTTCATCGGCTCCCATTCTGTCCCGCCCACGCGGTCCCGCGGAGGGGCCCGGGGCGTACGGTGTCACTCGACAGAGCAGGAGCATGGGGCGACACTTGACCCCCTGCCAGCCAGTCCCGGAGAAAGGTGTACGAGTGCCCCGCCGCAGAATCGGCTTCTGGTACCGCCTCGCGGCGGTCATCGCCAAACCCCCCCTGGTGGTTCTGTTCAAGCGGGACTGGCGCGGTATGGAGCACATTCCGGCCGACGGCGGATTCATCACCGCGGTCAACCACAACTCCTACCTGGACCCGCTGTCCTACGCGCACTACCAGTACAACACCGGTCGCGTCCCGCGCCTTCTCGCCAAGGCCGGCCTCTTCAAGGCCCCCTTCGTCGGCATGATGCTGCGCGGCACCGGACAGATCCCCGTCTACCGCGAGACGACCAACGCGCTCGACGCGTTCCGCGCCGCCGTCGACGCCATCGAACGCGGTGAGTGCGTCGCCTTCTACCCCGAGGGCACCCTGACCCGCGACCCCGACATGTGGCCCATGGCGGGCAAGACCGGTGCCGCGCGCGTCGCGCTGCTCACCCGGGCCCCCGTCATCCCGGTGGCCCAGTGGGGCGCCAATCTCGCGATGCCGCCGTACGCCAGGGAGAACAAGTTCAGCCTGTTCCCCCGCAAGACGCTGACCGTGCAGGCCGGTCCGCCCGTCGACCTCTCCCGCTTCTACGGACTCGACCCCACGCCCGAGGTGCTCCGCGAGGCGACCGAGGTCATCATGGCCGCGATCACCGCCCTCCTGGAGCAGATCCGCGGCGAACAGGCGCCCGCCGAACCGTACGACCACCGCAAGGCGCGCCTGGAGCAGCGGCGCAAGGCCGCCGAAGGGGGCACCAAGTGACCAAGGCAGCCGTCTTCGGAAACGGATCCTGGGGTACCGCCTTCGCGATGGTGCTCGCCGACGCGGGCTGCGAGGTGAGCCTCTGGGGCCGTCGCGCCGAACTCGCCAAGGAGATCAACGCCACCCGGGTCAACCCCGACTACCTGCCGGGCGTCGAACTCCCCGCGGCGATCACGGCCACCGCCGACCCCGCCGAGGCCGCCCACGACGCGGACTTCACCATCCTCGTCGTGCCCTCCCAGACCCTGCGCGGCAACCTCGCCGCCTGGACGCCGATGCTCGCGCCCGGCACGGTCCTCGTCTCCCTCATGAAGGGAGTCGAACTCGGCACCGCCAAGCGCATGAGCGAGGTCATCACGGAGGTCGCCGGCGTGCCCGCCGAGCGCGTGGCCGTCCTCACCGGCCCCAACCTGGCCAAGGAGATCGCCGCCCGGCAGCCCGCCGCCGCCGTCGTCGCCTGCGTCGACGAGACGGTCGCGCAGCGGCTCCAGACCGCCTGCATGACCCCGTACTTCCGCCCGTACACCAACACCGACGTGGTGGGCTGTGAACTCGGTGGCGCGGTCAAGAACGTCATCGGGCTCGCCGTCGGTATCGCCAACGGCATGGGACTCGGCGACAACTCCAAGGCCACGCTCATCACCCGCGGCCTCGCCGAGACCACTCGGCTCGGCCTCGCCATGGGCGCCGACCCGCTCACCTTCTCCGGCCTCGCGGGCCTCGGCGACCTCGTCGCGACCTGCTCCTCGCCCCTCTCCCGGAACAACACCTTCGGCACCAACCTCGGCCGCGGGATGACCCTCCAGGAGACGATCGCGGCCACCAAGCAGACCGCCGAGGGCGTCAAGTCCTGCGAGTCCGTGCTCGATCTGGGCCGCCGCCACGGCGTCGACATGCCCATCACGGAAACCGTCGTCTCGATCGTCCACGACGGAAAGCCGCCGGTCGTCGCCCTCAAGGAACTGATGTCGCGCAGCGCCAAGGCCGAGCGCCGCTGAGGGACGACGGGCGCCGCTGAGCCGGACGCGCGCGAGGGGACCGGGGCGCAAGGCCGTTCGGGACGCGCAAGGTACGCTCATCGCGATATGAGCGAGAACACCCAGAGCCCCCGCAAGCCGCGCGTGGCCGTCGTCTTCGGCGGACGCAGCTCCGAGCACGCCATCTCCGTCGTCACGGCGGGCGCCGTCCTGAGCGCCATCGACCGGGACAAGTACGACGTGCTGCCCATCGGCATCACGACGGACGGGCGCTGGGCGCTCACCGCCGACGCCCCCGAGCGCATGGCCATCGCCGACCGCGCCCTGCCGAACGTCGCCGACCTGGCCGAGTCCGCCGAGGGCGGCGTCGTCCTCTCCGTCGACCCCGCCAACCGCGAGGTCGTCCTCACCGAGCCCGGCGCCGTGCCGAAGGCCCTCGGCGAGGTCGACGTGGTCTTCCCGATGCTCCACGGACCCTACGGCGAGGACGGCACCCTCCAGGGCCTCCTGGAGCTCTCCGGCGTCCCCTACGTCGGCGCGGGCGTCCTCGCCTCCGCCGTCGGCCAGGACAAGGAGTACATGAAGCGGGTCTTCGTCTCCTTCGGCCTCCCGGTCGGCCCGTACGAGGTCATCCGGCCGCGCGAGTGGGAGCAGAACCCCGCTGCCGCCCGCAAGAAGATCGTCGAGTTCGCAGCCGAACACGGCTGGCCGCTCTTCGTGAAGCCGGCCCGCGGCGGCTCCTCCATGGGCATCACCAAGGTCGACGACCTCTCCGGCCTGGACGAGGCCATCGAGGAGGCCCGGCGCCACGACCCCAAGATCCTCGTCGAGTCGCTGCTGCGCGGCCGCGAGATCGAGTGCGGCGTCCTGGAGTTCGAGGACGGCCCCCGCGCCAGCGTGCCGGCCGAGATCCCGCCGGTCACGGACCACGACTTCTACGACTTCGAGGCCAAGTACATCGACTCGGCCTCCGGCATCGTGCCCGCCCCCATCGGGGACGAGGCCACCGCCGAGATCCAGCGCCTGGCCGTCGCCGCCTACGAGGCGGTCTCCTGCGAGGGGCTGGTCCGCGCCGACTTCTTCCTCACCGAGGACGGCGACTTCGTCATCAACGAGATCAACACCATGCCGGGCTTCACGCCGATCTCCATGTACCCGCGCATGTGGCAGGAGAGCGGCGTCGGCTACCCCGAGCTCGTCGACCGGCTCATCCAGGCCGCGCTGACCCGCTCCACGGGCCTGCGCTGACCCGACGGCACCCCGGAAGACCGTGCCGCCGCCTCTCAGAGGCTGGGCGGCACGGTCTTCCGTACGGGAGCGGCGAGATCCGCGAGCGGCGTCATGTCGTGCGCGTACCGCTCGTCCATCTGCACCTCGACGTACGTCTTCCGATACGTCGAGGTGAAACGGGGCCCGCTGCCCTCGGGGCGCTCCAGCATCCAGTTGACGCCGTTCGCCTCGATGCCCTGCGCCTTGGGATCGCTCATCTTTTCGGGCCGGGGCACCCCGCAGCGCAGTACGATCGCACCGTCACCCCAGCCGGCGGTCAACTCGGAGCCGGGCTCCGGGTCACTCCGTGCCAGCCCCGCCACGGTGTCGGGAAGCTCCTTCGCCAGGGCCTGGCAGAAGGCGGCCTCCGCCGCCGGGGGGCTGGGAACCACGACGGACGCCGCGGCGTCCGACGAGGAGCAGCCGGCGGCGGCCAGCAGCAGAACGGCTGCCGTGACGGCGGCGGGCAGGCCGAAGGGCCGGTGGGAAGACATCACCGGCCAAGCGTAGACGGGGGCTACAGATGAACGACCGGGCAGGTGAGGGTGCGCGTGATGCCGTCCACTTGCTGGACCTTCGCGACCACCATGCGGCCGAGCTCGTCGACCGTGTCCGCCTGCGCGCGCACGATGACGTCGTACGGACCGGTCACGTCTTCCGCCTGGAGCACCCCCGGGATCTTGGAGATGGTGTCGGCGACGGTCGACGCCTTGCCCACCTCGGTCTGAATAAGGATGTACGCCTGAACCACGGAACCTCCAGGGCGACCACGAGGATCTTGTGGGAGAAAGGGACGCCACGGTACCGCGTCGCCGCGGGCCGCGGGGAGACCTGCGTGTCCCGAGGCGCTCGCGGGGTGGCGTACGCAGGACAGAAGTTGACGGTCTACTTGACGGTACCCAGCACGGTGACGGCCCGCGACCCGCGGCGCGAACAGACGCGCCCCCGCCCGCCGGCCGGCACGAAGACACGAGGTGAGGCGCGGTGAAGGGCACAGTCGGAGAGCTGGGCGAGTTCGGGCTCATCAGGGAGCTCACGTCCCGGCTCACCTCCACCCCGGCGGTACGGATCGGGCCGGGCGACGACGCCGCGGTCGTGTCCGCCCCCGACCGGCGCGTGGTGGCCAGCACGGACATCCTTCTCGAAGGACGTCACTTCCGCCGCGACTGGTCGACGGCGTACGACGTCGGCCGCAAGGCCGCCGCACAGAACCTGGCCGACATCGCCGCCATGGGCGCCGTCCCCACCGCGCTCCTCCTCGGCCTGGTCGTCCCCGCCGAACTTCCCGTCACCTGGGCCACCGAACTCATGGACGGCCTGCGCGACGAATGTCAGGTCGCGGGCGCCGCGGTGGTCGGCGGCGACGTCGTCCGGGGCGACACGATCATGGTCTCCATCACCGCCCTCGGCGACCTGCGCAACCACGACCCGGTCACCCGGGGCGGCGCCCAGCCCGGCGACGTCGTCGCCTACACCGGCTGGCTCGGCTGGTCCGCCGCCGGATACGCCGTGCTCTCCCGCGGCTTCCGCTCCCCGCGCGCCTTCGTCGAGGCCCACCGCAGGCCCGAACCGCCGTACCACGCGGGTCCCGCCGCCGCCGGTCTCGGCGCCACCGCCATGTGCGACGTCAGCGACGGCCTCATCGCCGACCTCGGCCACATCGCCGAGGCCAGCAAGGTCCGCATCGACCTGCGCTCCGGCCTCATCGACATCCCGACCCAGATGAACGACATCGGGCAGGCCGTCGGAGTCGACCCCATGCAGTGGGTGCTCACCGGGGGAGAGGACCACGCCATCGTGGCCACCTTCCCGCCCGACGTGAAGCTGCCCGCCCGTTGGAAGGTCATCGGCGAGGTCCTCAACCCCTCCGCGCTGCCGCAGGTCACCGTGGACGGCGCGCCCTGGCACAGCGTCGGCGGCTGGGACCACTTCGGGGAGACCGAGTGACCTCCCGGCCCCCGCTGGTGCTGACCGTCGCCGGATCCGACTCCGGCGGCGGCGCCGGCATCCAGGCCGACCTGAAGACCATGCTCGCGCTCGGCGTGCACGGCATGAGCGTGCTCACCGCCGTCACCGCCCAGAACTCGCGGGGCGTCCAGGGCGTCTGGGAGCTGCCCGTGGAAGCCGTACGCGCCCAGTACCGCGCCGTTGCCGACGACATCGGCGTCCAGGCCGTCAAGACCGGCATGCTCGCCTCTGCGGCGCTCGTGGAGACCGTCGCCGACCTGCTCGGCGACACCGCTGCCCCGGTCGTCGTCGACCCCGTCGGCGTCTCCAAGCACGGGGACTCCCTGCTCGCCGAGAGCGCGCTCGACTCCGTACGCGCGAAGCTGCTGCCCCGGGCGACCGTCGCCACCCCGAACCTGGACGAGGTGACACAGCTCACGGGCGTGCACGTCGTTCACGAGAGCGACATGCGGGTCGCGGCCGAGGCGGTCCTGTCGTACGGGCCGCGCTGGGTCCTGATCAAGGGCGGCCACCTGCCCACCGGCCAGGAGGCCGTGGACCTGCTCACGGACGGCTCCGAGGAACACTGGCTGCGCGCCCCGCGCCACGACAACCGGCACACCCACGGGACGGGCTGCACGCTCGCCTCCGCGGTGGCGTCCGGGCTCGCCAAGGGGCTTCCGGTGCCGGAGGCGGTACGTGAGGCCAAGGCGTACGTGACGGGGGCCATCGGTGCCGGATTCGCGCTGGGCGCGGGCATCGGGCCGGTCGACCACGGCTGGCGGTTCAGGGACTGAGGTGTCCGGGGGCCCGCGGGTCTCCGGCTGCCCGGCCGTATCCGGATGGCCGACCGATCCCGGCGGCCTGGGCGTCTCCTGCGACCTGACCGTTTCCGGGCAAGGCAAAAGGCCGGTTCACCTAGGTGAACCGGCCTTTCAAGGCAACCGCAGGGGCTGCGCTACGACAGAATCCGCGTCGCAATTAGCGCGAGACCTTGCCGGCCTTGATGCACGAGGTGCAGACGTTGAGCCGCTTCGGCGTCCGACCGACCACGGCACGCACGCGCTGGATGTTCGGGTTCCAGCGACGGGGCGTACGGCGGTGCGAGTGCGAAATGTTGTTGCCGAAGCCCGGCCCCTTGCCGCAGACGTCGCAGTTGGCAGCCACGGGTCACTCCAAAGACTTCAGAATTACAGTGAAATCCGGCGCACCGGAATCAGGAGTCTGAAGTGGCTTGCCGGGGGATGGCCCGGTGTGAACCGGGCAACCGAAGCAGCATACAACGCCTGCTTCGGTGGAACGAAACTACCACGGTCTCGGCGGACCCCGCCCCGGGCCCAGGTCACGAGCCGGACACCTCGGGTCTACCCTGCGGTGAACTCACCGCCGAAGGAGGACCCCCCGTTGTCGCGAGCCCTTCAGCCCTTCGAGGAGCTCGTCGAGCTCGACGCCGAGGCGGTCAGGTCCTGGTGCGCGCGCTCGCTCGACGCGCTCGGCCGGGAGCGCGAGGAGATCGACGCGATCAACGTCTATCCCGTGGCGGACGGGGACACCGGCACGAATCTGTACCTGACGGCGGAAGCCGCCCACCAGGCCGTCGAGGCCGTCTTCGCCGCCTCCGCACCCGACACCGCCGAGACCGTACGGGCCATGGCGCACGGCGCCCTGCTCGGTGCCCGCGGCAACTCCGGAACCATCCTCTCCCAGCTCCTCCGCGGCATGGCGGGCGTCCTCGCCCAGGGCTGTGACGGTGATCACCTCGCCCGCGCCCTCACCGAGGCCGCGAGCGCGGCCCGCCAGGCCGTCGCCCACCCCGTGGAAGGCACCATCCTCACCGTCGCGAGCGCCGCAGCCGGGGCCTGCGCCGCCGGCGGCGGGCTCGTCGACGTGGCCAGGAACGCCCACGACGGGGCCAGGACGGCCCTCGCCGCCACCTCCGGGCAGCTCGACGTCCTCGAACGTGCCGGAGTCGTCGACGCGGGCGGCAGGGGCCTGGTGACCGTCCTCGGCGCCCTCCTCGAAACCGTGACCGGACAGACCCCGCCCCCCGCCGCCACGGCCCGGCCCGCACCCGCGCTCCGGGAGGAGTGCCCCACCGAGGACGGGCCCGCCTACGAGGTGATCTACCTCCTGGAGGCCGAGGACGCGGCCGTGGAGCTGCTCCGCTCCCGGCTCGACGCACTGGGGGAGTCCCTCGTCGTCGTCGGCGGCGACGGACTGTGGAACGTCCACGTGCACGTCGACGACGCGGGCGCCGCCGTCGAGGCCGGCGTCGAGGCCGGCAGGCCGCACCGCATCCGGATCACCCACTTCGCCGCCGACGCGGCCACCACCGACGCACGCGGGGAGCGCGCCCAGCGCGCGGTGGTCGCCGTCGTCCCCGGCGAGGGCCTCGCCGGGCTCTGCGCCGAGGCGGGCGCGACGACCGTACGGACCATGCCCGGCGAACAGCCCGCGGGCGACGAACTCCTCGACGCGATCCGGCGGGCCCACGCGCGCGAGGTGGTCCTCCTGCCCAACGACACCGACCTGCGGCAGACCGCGGCGGCCGCCGCGGAACGCGCCAGGGCCGAGGGCATCCGCGTCGCCCTCATCCCGACCAGGGCCGCCGTCCAGGGCATCGCCGCCCTCGCCGTCCACGAACCGGACCGGCGCTTCGACGAGGACGTCGTCGCCATGACGGCCGCCGCCGGAGCCACCCGCTACGCCGAACTCGCCGTCGCCGAACGCCAGTCCTTCACCTCGGCCGGCGTCTGCCAGGCCGGCGACATCCTCGGCCTCATCGAGGGCGACGTCGCCGTCATCGGCACCGACCTCACCGAGACGGCCCGCACCGTCCTGGACCGGATGCTCTCCGCCGGCGGCGAACTCGTCACCCTCGTCGTCGCCGACGACACCCCGCCCGGACTCGCCCCCGACCTGGAGGCCCACGTCCGGCGCGGCTACCTGGCCGTCGACACCACCACGTACCACGCGGGCGCGGGGGCCCCGCCGCTGCTCATCGGGGTGGAATAGGCGCCGGTCCGGGCCGTTGTCCACAGGCTTCCGCACGCATGTCAGTCGCGTGGTGTGCAATGGAACGCGTGCCCGCGCTCGACGAACCACTCAAGAAGTCCCTCGGCCCCGCCACCGCCAAGGTCATGGCCGAGGCACTCGACCTGCACACGGTCGGTGACCTGCTCCACCACTACCCCCGCCGGTACGCCGAGCGCGGGGAGCTGACGACCCTCGCCGACCTGCCGCTCGACGAGCACGTCACGGTGGTCGCGCAGGTCGCCGACGCCCGTGTGCACACCTTCAACGGCTCCAAGGGGCGCGGCCAGCGCCTCGAAGTGACCATCACCGACGGCAGCGGCCGTCTCCAACTGGTCTTCTTCGGCAAGGGCGTGCACAAGCCGCACCACGACCTGCTGCCCGGCACCCGGGCGATGTTCGCCGGCAAGGTCTCGCTCTTCAACCGGCGCCTCCAGCTCGCCCACCCGTCGTACGAACTCCTCCGCGGCGACAGCGAGGAGGCCGTGGACGTCTGGGCCGGAGCCCTCATCCCGATCTACCCGGCCACCACCAAGCTGGAGTCCTGGAAGATCGCCAAGGCCGTCGACGCCGTCCTGCCCAGCGCCGTCGACGCCGTCGACCCGCTCCCCGACGCCCTGCGCGAGGGCCGCGGCCTCGCCGAGCTCCCCGACGCCCTGCGGCTCATCCACCGGCCCCGCACCAAGGCCGACATCGCCACCGCGCGCGAGCGCCTCAAGTGGGACGAGGCCTTCGTCCTCCAGGTCGCCCTCGCCCGCCGCCGGCACGCCGACACCCAACTCCCCGCCGTCGCCCGCCGACCCGTCCCCGACGGCATCCTCGACGCCTTCGACGCCAAGCTCCCGTTCACCCTCACCGACGGCCAGCGGAAGGTCTCCAAGGAGATCTTCGACGACCTCGCCACCGAACACCCCATGCACCGGCTGCTCCAGGGCGAAGTCGGCTCCGGTAAGACGATGGTCGCGCTGCGCGCCATGCTCGCCGTCGTCGACTCCGGGGGACAGGCCGCCATGCTCGCCCCCACCGAGGTCCTCGCCCAGCAGCACCACCGCTCCGTCACCGAGATGATGGGCGAGCTCGCCGAGGGCGGGATGCTCGGCGGCGCCGACCGGGCCACCAAGGTCGTCCTGCTCACCGGGTCCATGGGGGTTCCCGCCCGCCGGCAGGCCCTCCTCGACCTGGTCACCGGCGAGGCCGGCCTCGTCATCGGCACCCACGCGCTGATCGAGGACAAGGTCCAGTTCCACGACCTGGGCCTGGTCGTCGTCGACGAGCAGCACCGCTTCGGCGTCGAGCAGCGCGACGCCCTCCGGGGCAAGGGCAAGCAGCCGCCGCACCTCCTGGTGATGACCGCCACCCCCATCCCGCGCACGGTCGCCATGACCGTCTTCGGCGACCTGGAGACCTCCGTCCTCGACCAGCTGCCCGCCGGACGCTCCCCGATCGCCACCCACGTCGTCCCCGCCGCCGACAAACCGCACTTCCTCACGCGCGCGTGGGAACGCGTCCGCGAGGAGGTCGGGAAGGGGCACCAGGCGTACGTGGTCTGCCCCCGCATCGGCGACGAGGAGGACCAGAAGAAGAAGTCCAGGGCCTCCGCCGAGGACGAGGCCGAGAAGCGCCCGCCGCTCGCCGTCCTCGACATCGCCGAGAACCTCCGCACCGGCCCCCTCACCGGACTGCGGATCGCCGTCCTGCACGGCCGCATGCACCCCGACGACAAGGACGACGTCATGCGCCGCTTCGCCGCCGGCGAGCTCGACGTCCTCGTCGCCACCACCGTCATCGAGGTCGGCGTCAACGTCCCCAACGCCACCGCCATGGTGATCATGGACGCCGACCGCTTCGGCGTCTCCCAGCTCCACCAGCTCCGCGGCCGCGTGGGACGAGGCTCGGCCCCCGGCCTCTGCCTCCTCGTCAGCGAGATGCCCGAGGCCACCCCCGCCCGCCAGCGCCTCGCAGCCGTCGCCGCCACCCTCGACGGCTTCGAGCTCTCCCGCATCGACCTCGAACAGCGACGCGAGGGCGACGTCCTCGGCCAGGCCCAGTCCGGCGTCCGCTCCTCCCTGCGGGTGCTCACCGTCATCGACGACGAGGAGGTCATCACCGCCGCCCGCGAGGAGGCCACCGCCCTCGTCCTCGCCGACCCCGACCTCACCGCCCACCCGGGGCTGCGCACCGCCCTCGACGCCCTCCTCAGCGAGGAGCGGGAGGAGTACCTGGAGAAGGGCTGACCGCGCGGTGTGGACCGCGGTCATATCCTGAGACGTACGCACTGGACGAGGCAGGACGAGGAAACCGATGACTCGCGTGATCGCCGGCACCGCCGGCGGGCGCCGCCTGGCCGTGCCGCCCGGCAACGGCACCCGACCCACATCCGACCGGGCGCGCGAGGGCCTCTTCTCCACCTGGGAGGCGTTCCTCGGCACCCTCGACGGGGCCAGGGTCGCCGACCTGTACGCGGGCTCCGGCGCCGTCGGCCTCGAAGCGCTCTCCCGGGGCGCCGCCCACGCGCTCCTCGTCGAGGCCGAACCGCGCGCCGCGAAGACGATCCGCGACAACATCACGTCGCTCGGCCTGCCCGGCGCCGAACTCCGCACCGGCAAAGCGGAGCAGATCGTGACGGGACCGGCGCCCTCCGACCCGTACGACCTGGTCTTCCTCGACCCGCCGTACGCCGTCTCCGACGAGGATCTTCGCGAGATTCTCCTCACACTCCGCTCGGGGGGCTGGCTCGCGGACGACGCTCTCGTCACCGTGGAGCGCAGCACCAGAGGCGGAGAATTCGGTTGGCCGGCCGGTTTCGCACCACTGCGGGCCCGTCGTTACGGCGAGGGAACGTTTTGGTACGGTCGCGCCGCCTCTACGTGCGAAGACGCACGATGACCGGACCGGAGAGCGAGGGACCCAAGTTGCGCCGCGCCGTCTGTCCGGGGTCATTCGACCCCATCACCAACGGACACCTCGACATCATCGCCCGCGCCTCCAAGCTGTACGACGTCGTACACGTCGCGGTGATGATCAATCAGTCGAAGAAGGGCCTGTTCACGGTCGACGAGCGGATCGAGCTGATCCGCGAGGTGACCGCCGACTTCGGCAACGTCGAGGTGGAGTCCTTCCACGGGCTGCTCGTCGACTTCTGCAAGCAGCGGGACATCCCCGCCATCGTCAAGGGTCTGCGCGCGGTCAGCGACTTCGACTACGAGCTGCAGATGGCCCAGATGAACAACGGCCTCACGGGCGTGGAGACGCTGTTCGTCCCCACCAACCCGACCTACAGCTTCCTTTCGTCCTCGCTGGTCAAGGAGGTCGCGGCCTGGGGCGGCGACGTCTCCCACCTGGTGCCTCCGGTGGTCTTCGGCCGGCTCACCGAGCGCCTGCCGCAGAAGTGACGCGCGGCCACCGCCGCTGACGCTCCGTCACCCGGTGTCGGACGGGCACCGACTGCCCTTACAGTCGTCCCGTCCGTCTCCATCCAGCTGTAGAGAGTGGCGAGCACCCGGTGGACGTACAGAAGAAGCTCGACGAGATCGTCGCGACCGTGCAGGGCGCCCGCTCCATGCCCATGTCGGCATCCTGCGTGGTCAACCGGGCCGAGCTGCTCGCCCTGCTCGAAGAGGTACGGGAGGCCCTGCCCGGCTCTCTCGCCCAGGCGCAGGAGCTGATCGGCGGCCGCGAGCACATGGTCGAGCAGGCCCGCCAGGAGGCCGAGCGGATCATCGAGGCCGCCCACGCCGAGCGCGGCTCGATCGTCTCCGACACCCAGGTCGCCCGGCTGTCGCAGGAGGAGGCCGACCGGATCCTCTCCGAGGCCCGCCGCGAGGCCGAGGAGGTCCGGGCCGAGGCCGACGACTACGTCGACTCCAAGCTCGCCAACTTCGAGGTCGTCCTCAACAAGACCATCGGCTCCGTCGACCGGGGCCGCGAGAAGCTCCTCGGCCGCGGTCCCGGCCTCGACCAGGACGGTTACGCGGACGAGGACGCCCCCGAGTACAGCGCCGACCCGCAGACCCTGATCCACCGGGCCGACGAGTACGTCGACGCCAAGCTCGGCGCCTTCGAGGCGGTGCTCAGCAAGACGCTCGAGGCCGTCGGGCGGGGCCGGCAGAAGCTGCACGGCCGGCTCGCCAGCGACGCGCTGGGCGAGCACATGGCCGCCCAGGACGGTCTCGGCGGCACTGTGCACACCAGCGACTCCGACTACCTGGCCGGACTCGCGGAGCTCGCCGACCCCCAGCCGGTCCCGATCGCCGCGCAGGCCCCCGCGCAGATCCCGGCCCAGCAGCAGCCCGACCCGTACGCGTACCAGCAGCAGCCGCAGCAGCAGGACCCGGCCTACGGCTACCAGCAGCAGCCGGACCCGTACGGCTACCAGCAGCAGCAGGCGGATCCGTACGCGTACCAGGGTCAGTACGGCTACGAGCAGCAGCACCAGTACCAGCCCCAGGCCCCGCAGCAGCAGGCCGCCGCGCTCGACGAGACCAGTTTCTTCGACACGGGCATGATCGACCTGGAGCAGTTGCGCCGGTACGAACAGGGGCAGTAAGGGGCGCGAGGCCCGGATTGGGCCCTGAGCGAAGCGTCCAGTATCCTGGCTCTTCGGTCGCGCGTATTCCGCGATCCCCGCTGCCCACTTCTGGCAGCCCCCTCACGATTCGAAAGCAGGAAGAGCCCTGAGCACGCGCCTCGACCACCGCAACCCCCTCGTGTTCGACACGCACGAGCTGGGGCGGCGTCCTGGCGCCCTCCAGCGGCTCTCGCGTTCCGTCGAGGCCCCCACGGCCCTCGGCGTCGAAGGGGTCATCGGAGTGCCCGAGGGCGCTCCCGTGGAAATCGATCTCCGTCTTGAGTCGGTCATGGAAGGGGTGCTTGTCACAGGCACCGCCCGTGCATCGGCCGAGGGGGAGTGCGTAAGGTGTCTGGAGCCCGTCGAGCTGGAGCTCGACGTGGACTTCCAGGAGATGTTCTCGTACCCCGACTCCGACGACCGGGGCCGCTCCAAGGCGGCCGCGGGCGACGAAGCCGAGGAAGACGAGAGCATGACCCCCCTCGAGGACGGCATGTTCGACCTCGAACCCATGCTGCTTGATGCGGTGGTGCTCGCACTGCCGATGCAGCCGGTGTGCCGGGAGGACTGTGCGGGTCTGTGCTCCGAGTGTGGAGCCAACCTGAACGAGAACCCGGACCACCACCATGATGCCGTCGACGCTCGTTGGGCGGCATTGCAGGGACTCGCCGGTTCGCTGGGAACCGATGAGAAGGACAACATGAGCGGCAAAGCCTCTGACGGGGACGTCCGAAGCGCCGCCGAGAAGCAGGAGAAGTAGCCGTGGCTGTTCCGAAGCGGAAGATGTCGCGCAGCAACACGCGCCACCGCCGGTCGCAGTGGAAGGCTGCGGTCCCCACCCTGGTTTCGTGTGAGCGTTGCCAGGAGCCGAAGCTGCAGCACATCGCGTGCCCGAGCTGCGGCACCTACAACAAGCGCCAGGTCCTCTCGGTCTGATTGGGCTGGTGAGAGGCGCAATGTCTGAGTCCCGCAAGACGGACGACAAGACGGACCATGCCTCGTCCCACACGCTTCTGGAAGGGCGGCTCGGCTATCGGCTCGAGTCCGCCCTTCTGGTGCGTGCGCTGACCCACCGTTCGTACGCGTACGAGAACGGCGGTCTGCCCACCAACGAGCGGCTGGAGTTCCTCGGGGACTCCGTGCTCGGCCTGGTGGTCACGGACACGCTGTACCGGACCCACCCCGACCTGCCGGAAGGCCAGCTGGCCAAACTGCGGGCCGCGGTGGTCAACTCTCGTGCGCTGGCGGACGTGGGGCGCGAACTCGAACTCGGCTCCTTCATCCGGCTCGGCCGGGGTGAAGAGGGCACGGGTGGCCGGGACAAGGCGTCCATCCTCGCCGACACCCTTGAAGCGGTGATCGGCGCGGTCTATCTCGACCAGGGCCTCGACGCGGCGTCCGAGCTGGTGCACCGGCTCTTCGACCCGCTGATCGAGAAGTCCTCGAACCTCGGTGCCGGCCTGGACTGGAAGACCAGTCTCCAGGAACTCACCGCGGCCGAGGGTCTGGGTGTTCCGGAGTACCTCGTTTCCGAAGAGGGCCCGGACCACGAGAAGACCTTTACTGCTGCCGCCCGCGTCGGTGGTGTCTCGTACGGCACCGGCACCGGCCGCAGCAAGAAGGAAGCGGAACAGCAGGCGGCGGAGTCCGCGTGGCGCGCGATTCGCGCGGCCGCGGACGAACGCGCGGCGGCGGCGAAGGCCGCGGCCGAGGCGGGAACGGGAGAGGTCGCCGACCCCTCTCCGACCGCCCACCGGGCGTCGGCCTGACGGCCGTACCCCTCGCTTCCCGAGAACCCCGCCCCAGGGCGGGGTTCTCGTCTTTTCCCTCTGGGGCGGCCGGTAGGGTTGAAGCGCTGTCGAAGACATCCGTCCGGAGGAGTCCCGTGCCCGAGCTGCCCGAGGTCGAGGTCGTACGGCGCGGTCTGGAGCGCTGGGTCGCCGGACGGACCGTGACCGAGGTCGAGGTGCTGCACCCCAGGGCCGTACGACGGCATCCGGCGGGCGGCGCGGACTTCGCGGCCCGGCTGAAGGGGCAGCGGTTCGAGGTGGCGCGGCGGCGCGGCAAGTACCTCTGGCTGCCGCTCGCCGAGACCGGCGTCTCCGTCCTCGGACACCTCGGCATGAGCGGGCAGCTGCTCGTCCAGCCGGAGGACGCCGCGGACGAGAAGCACCTCCGCATCCGGATCCGGTTCGACGATGCCGCCGGCACCGAACTCCGCTTCGTCGACCAGCGCACCTTCGGCGGGCTCTCGCTCCACGACCAGACCCCCGACGGGCTGCCGGACGTCATCGGGCACATCGCCCGCGATCCGCTGGACCCGGAGTTCGACGACACCGCCTTCCAGAGCGCGCTGCGGCAGCGCCGTACCACCGTCAAACGGGCACTGCTCGACCAGTCGCTGATCAGCGGCGTCGGCAACATCTACGCCGACGAGGCGCTCTGGCGGTCCCGGCTGCACTACGACCGGCCGACCGCCACCCTCACCCGCCCGCGCTCGGCCGAACTCCTCGGGCACGTCCGGGACGTGATGAACGCGGCCCTCGAAGTCGGCGGCACCAGCTTCGACAGCCTGTACGTGAACGTCAACGGCGAGTCCGGCTACTTCGACCGCTCGCTCGACGCCTACGGCCGCGAGGACGAGCCCTGCCACCGCTGCGGTACGCCGATGAGGCGCCGCGCGTGGATGAACCGCTCCAGCTACTTCTGCCCGCGCTGCCAGCGGCCCCCGCGCGCGAGCGCCTGACGCTCAGGCGCCGACCGGGGCCTCGCGCTCCGCGTCGTAGCTCTCCCGGGCCGCCTCGACCTGGGGCATACGGCCCTCCACCAGCTCGATCAGGCCGATCAGCCGCTCCGCGATCTCGCGGCCGAGCGGGGTGAGCCGGTAGTCGACCCGCGGCGGGTTCGTGGGCTGCGCCTCGCGATGGACGAGGCCGTCGCGCTCCAGGGCGTGCAGGGTCTGCGACAGCATCTTCTCGCTCACGCCGTCGACGCGGCGCCGCAGCTCGTTGAAGCGGAACGTCCCGTCGTACAGGGCGCCCAGCGTCAGGCTTCCCCAGCGTCCCGTCACGTGCTCCAGCGTGCCGCGCGAGGGGCAGGCGCGCGCGAACACGTCGTAGGCGAGGTCGTCAGTCATGCCCTCCACCGTACTCCCGCGCAGCGCTTACTGCCATGATGGCGCTAACTAGCAGCTTGCGCTATCTAAAAGTTAGTGCTCTACTTCTGGTCGTCCCCCTCGGGCCGTCCCCCTCCGGTCGTCCCCGCAGACCTGTCCCTGTACGAGGAGCCTTTTGTGACCACCCCCGTCGTCTCCATCGCCTACCACTCCGGTTACGGCCACACCGCGGTCCTGGCCGAGGCCGTCCGTGACGGCGCCGCCGACGCGGGCGCCACCGTCCACCTGATCAAGGTCGACGAGATCACCGAGGCCGAGTGGGAGCTGCTCGACTCCTCCGACGCGATCGTCTTCGGCTCCCCGACCTACATGGGCACCGCCTCCGGCGCCTTCCACCAGTTCGCCCAGGACTCCTCGAAGCGATGGTTCGCCGACGCCTGGCTGGACAAGCTCGCCGCCGGGTTCACCAACTCCGCCTCCAAGAGCGGCGACAAGCTGCACACCCTGCAGTTCTTCCAGATCCTCGCCGGCCAGCACGGCATGAACTGGATCAACCTCGGCCTCAAGCCCGGCTGGAACACCAGCGAGGCCTCCGAGAACGACATCAACCGGCTCGGCTTCTTCTCCGGCGCCGCCGCCCAGACCCCCAGCGACCTCGGCCCCGAAGGCGTCCACAAGGCGGATGTGGCCACGGCCGAACACCTCGGCCGCCGCGTCGCCCTGACGGCCCGCACCTTCGCGGCCGGCAAGGCCGCCGCCTGAGGCTCCCGTACGGACGTCCCGTACGCGGGGTTCGTACGGGATCCCGTACGGTACGGCCGTACGGGATCCCGTACGCGAAAGGGCCCCGCCACCGAGTAGGTGACGGGGCCCTTTCCGCTTGTCCAGCGGGCCTACCGGCTCAGTAACCGAAGTCCTGGGTCCACCAGGGGCCGCCGCCGGCGAAGTGGACGCCGACGCCCAGGGTCGTGAAGTCGCAGTTCAGGATGTTGGCGCGATGGCCGTCACTGTTCATCCAGGACTCCATCACGGCCGCCGCGTCGGCCTGGCCGCGGGCGATGTTCTCGCCGCCGAGGCCCGAGATGCCCGCCTTCTCCGCGCGTGCCCACGGTGTGGCCCCGCTCGGGTCCGTGTGGTCGAAGAAGCCACGGGCCGCCATGTCCGAGCTGAACGCCCCGGCCAGTGCCGCGAGCCGCGCGTCGGCGCTCACCGGCGAGCAGCCCACCTTGGCGCGCTCGGCGTTGACCAGACGGACGACCTCCGCCTCGGCGGCCACACCGCGGTCGGCGGTGGAGGGGGCCGCGGTCTTCTCGACCGGGGCCTCGGTCGTCGGGTCGGGCTTCGGCTCCGCCTTCGGCGCGGGGGCCTTGGTGGAGGGCGCGGCCGTGGTCCTCGGGGTCGCCGGCTTGGTGGTAGGGGCCTTCGTCGGCGTCTTCGTCGGAGCCTTCGACGGGGTGGGCGTCGCCTTCGGCGTCGGCTTCGTGGACGGGGTCGCCGACGGCGAGGCCGCCTTGCCCTTGCCCTTGCCCTTGCCCTTGTCCGTGCCCGCGCTCGCCTTCGTGCTCGTACGCCCGCTGCCCGAGTCGCTCGTCGGGGTCTGCGTGGACCCGCCCTGCGTCGTCAGCTCCGGAGCCTGCCGGGACTGGCTCGGGCGCTCGCTCGTGCCGACGCTGCCGACCGTGAAGGTGTCCCCGCCGGGCAGCAGGCCCGAGGCGACGGCGATGGCGCCCACCGCGACGGCGGCGGAGGCTCCGAGCAGGCCGGTGCGCACGGGCGCGCCGCGCCGCTTGCGGCGGGTACCCCGGTGCCGGTGGTCCGTACCGTCCGCGTAGTCTTCTGCGGCGGGTGCGGCTCCGGCTCGACGGTGGCGTCCCATCTGGTCTGCCTTCCTCTGCTGGTCCTGCGATGGCCTTGCCGGACTTTGCCGGTCTTTGCTGATCTTTGCTGTCGGTACCGTTCCGGACCGGCAGTCGAACAGCGCGGGCCCGAACGGGTGAGGCGTGTTCGGTCGGGACTGTAGTCCATGCGAGCCGGGGGCGATGTGCTCATCTGGCAATCCGCCCGTTAGCGTGCAGGCATGAGTGACGACGTTCGGATGACCGCCTGGGTACGCGGCCGGGTACAGGGAGTGGGCTTCCGCTGGTTCACCAGGGCAAACGCTTTGGAGATCGGCGGCCTGGTCGGCTTCGCCCTTAACCTCGACGACGGCCGGGTACAGGTGGTGGCCGAAGGGGCGCGTGAGAATTGCCACCGTCTGCTCGCCTGGCTCCACTCCGCCGACACACCCGGGCGAGTGGACGGCGTCACTGAGATCTGGGCCACCCCGCGCGGCGGCTACGACGGCTTCGCCATCCGCTGACGATCACTCTCCGACATCTCTTCCGGTGACCGAGAGGGGCGTCGGAAGGACGCGCGGTAACAGGCGTGTGACGGGGAAACCGCCTGGTGGTTGCCAAGGAGCGCCCGTCGTGGAAGGCTGCCGGGTAAGGATGATCGCGACGCCCTGAGGCACCGAGTCTGCGAGGCCCCGCCGCCCGTTGAGCGGCTGTGGACTCCTCGGTCGCCCCTTCAAACGGGGCGTGATCGTGTTGACCGTCAAACTTTTTGGTGAGACTCTGGAAGCCCCGCGCACCTTAGCTGTTTGGCAGTGGAACCGGCACGACAAGCAGTACTGCCGAGCACCGCGGGTGCGAAATCCCTCACGACCCAACCGCTTCGGTCGGTCACTCATTGTGGAGGACCATCCATCATGGCAAAGGCGCTTCTCGGTTACGTCGGCGGCTCCGACCCGCGACTCCTCGCCGAGATGCGACGGCTTCAGCAGCGCGTCCAGGACCTGGAATCCGAGCTGGTACGGATCCAGTCCGAGAACGACTCGCTTGCCGCTGCCGCCGCTCAGCACCAGGGAGAGTCACTGCTGAACAGCATCGACCTCGACGTACCCCAGGCGGAGCCTGCGCTCACCTGACAACCCAGCCCTGAGGGGCCAGGTGGGAAACACTCACGCCGGCAGAGCCGACTGAACCACTACGTCGGCACAGCCGACTGAACACTCAAGCCGGCACCGCCGGGCATGCAAAGGGGCGCTTCGGCGTCCCTTCTTTCCTTCACCCGCCGTTCCCCTCGTGTCTCACCCCTCCTCATCCGAGGATCTGCCCTACACCTTCGCGGGTGAAACGCGCAGGCCCCGGTAGAGTCCCCGGCGTGCACCTCAAGGCCCTGACCCTCCGCGGATTCAAGTCGTTCGCCTCGGCCACCACGCTGCGGTTCGAACCCGGAATCACTTGTGTCGTGGGCCCCAACGGATCGGGCAAGTCCAATGTCGTGGACGCCCTGTCCTGGGTCATGGGCGAGCAGGGCGCCAAGTCGCTGCGCGGCGGCAAGATGGAGGACGTCATCTTCGCCGGCACGACCGGGCGCCCACCGCTCGGCCGTGCCGAGGTGTCCCTCACCATCGACAACTCCGACGGCGCGCTGCCCATCGACTACGCCGAGGTCACGCTCACCCGGATCATGTTCCGCGGCGGCAGCAGCGAGTACCAGATCAACGGCGACACCTGCCGGCTGCTCGACTTCCAGGATCTGCTCTCCGACTCCGGCATCGGACGCGAGATGCACGTCATCGTCGGCCAGGGGCAGCTCGACTCCGTGCTGCACGCCGACCCGATGGGCCGCCGCGCCTTCATCGAGGAGGCCGCCGGCGTCCTCAAGCACCGCAAGCGCAAGGAGAAGGCGCTGCGGAAGCTCGACGCGATGCAGGCCAACCTCGCGCGCGTGCAGGACCTCACCGACGAACTGCGCCGCCAGCTCAAGCCCCTCGGCCGGCAGGCCGCCGTCGCCCGCCGCGCCGTCGTCATCCAGGCCGACCTGCGTGACGCCCGGCTCCGGCTCCTCGCCGACGACCTCGTCCACCTCCAGCGGGCCCTCACCGCCGAGGTCGCCGACGAAGCGGCCCTGCTCGCCCGTAAGGAGGCCACCGAGAACGACCTCCGGGCAGCGCTCGCCCGCGAGGCCGCGCTCGAGGCCGAGGCACGCGCGCTCGTGCCCCGGCTGGAGCGCGCCCAGCAGACCTGGTACGCCCTCTCCCAGCTCGCCGAACGCGTCCGCGGCACCGTCTCCCTCGCCGACGCGCGCGTGAAGAGTGCCACCGCCGCGCCCGCCGAGGAACGCCGCGGCCGCGACCCGGAGGACCTGGAGCGCGAGGCGGCCCGTGTCCGTGAGCAGGAGGCCGAGCTGGAAGCCGCCCTGGAGGCGGCCGAACGCGCCCTGGAGGACACGGTCGCCCACCGCGCCGATCTCGAACAGGCGCTGGCCTCCGAGGAGCGCCGTCTCAAGGACCTGGCCCGCGCCCTCGCCGACCGGCGCGAGGGCCTCGCCCGCCTCCACGGCCAGGTCAACGCGGCCCGCTCGCGCGCCGCCTCCGCCCAGGCCGAGATCGACCGGCTCGCCGCCGCCCGCGACGAGGCGGGGGAGCGGGCGGTCACCGCCCAGGAGGAGTACGAGCAGCTCAAGGCGGAGGTCGACGGCCTCGACGCGGCGGACACCGAACACACCGAGCGGTACGAGGCCGCCCGCCGCGAACTGGCCGACGCGGACGCCGCGCTGAGCGCGGCCCGCGAGGCCGCTGCCACCGCCGAACGCCGCCGCGCCGCGACCCAGGCCCGGCACGAGACCCTCGCCCTCGGGCTGCGCCGCAAGGACGGCACGGGCGCGCTGCTCACCGCCGGACTCAGCGGACTCCTCGGCCCGGCGGCCGAACTCCTCACCGTCACTCCGGGATACGAGATCCCCGTCGCCGCCGCCCTCGGCGCCGCGGCCGACGCGGTCGCCGCCGGCGGACCCTCCGCCGCCGCCGAAGCCCTCCGCCTGCTGCGCAAGCAGGACGCCGGCCGCGCCTCCCTGCTCCTGACCGGGGCCCCGGAACCGGACCGCTCCGGTGAGGCCGGGCTCCCCGCTGCCGAGGGACACCCGTACGCCGCCGACCTCGTGCGGGGACCCGACGAACTCATGGGCTCCGTCCGCCGGTTGCTCGCCGGAGTCGTGGTCGTCGACGACCTGGACCAGGCCGTCGAACTGGTCAGGGCCCGGCCGGAGTCGACCGCCGTCACCCTCGAAGGGGACCTGCTCGGGGCGCACTTCGCGCAGGGTGGCTCCGCGGGCGCGCCGAGCCTCCTCGAAGTCCAGGCCTCGGTCGCCGAGGCCGCTGCCGAGCTCGACGAACTCGGCGTACGGTGCGAGGAGTTGGCGACCGCCAAGGGTGAGGGTGAGGAGCGGCGCCGTACCGCCGCCGCGCTCGTCGAGGAACTCGACGCCCGTCGCCGTACCGTCGAGCGTGAGAAGTCCGCCGTCGCCCAGCAGCTCGGGCGGCTCGCCGGCCAGGCCAGGGGAGCGGCGGGGGAGGCCGAGCGGACCGCGGCAGCCGCCGCCCGCGCCCAGGAGGCCCTGGAGAAGGCGACCGCCGAGGCGGAGGAGCTGGCCGAACGGCTCCTCGTGGCCCAGGAGACCTTCGGGAACGGAGGGGAGGACGGGGACGAGGAACCCGACACCGCCACCCGCGACCGGCTCGCCATCGACGGCTCCAACGCACGCCAGACCGAGATGGAGGCGCGCCTCCAGGTCCGTACCCACGAGGAGCGGGTCAAGGGGCTCGCCGGGCGGGCCGACTCGCTCGACCGGGCCGCCCGCGCCGAACGGGAGGCACGCGCGCGTGCCGAGCAGCGCCGGGCCCGGCTGCGCCACGAGGAGCGGGTCGCGGGCGCGGTCGCCGCCGGCGCCCGGAACCTCCTGGCCCACATCGAGGTCTCCCTCGTCCGCGCCGAGCGGGAGCGGGTGGCGGCCCAGGCGGCGCGGGCCGACCGGGAGGAGGGCCTGACGGCCGCCCGGACCCGGGGCCGGGACCTCAAGGCCGAACTCGACAAGCTGACCGACTCCGTGCACCGGGGCGAGGTCCTCGGCGCCGAGAAGCGGCTGCGGATCGAACAGCTGGAGTCGAAGGCCCTGGAGGAGTTCGGTGTGGAGGCGACCGCGCTGGTCGCCGAGTACGGCCCGGACCAGCTCGTCCCCCCGTCGCCGACCCCCGAGGTGGGCGACGGGACGACGTCACCGGAGACGGACGAGCCGCGCCCCTTCATCCGTTCGGAGCAGGAGAAACGCCTCAGGGCCGCCGAACGGGCGTACCACCAGCTCGGCAAGGTCAACCCGCTGGCCCTTGAGGAGTTCGCGGCACTGGAGGAGAGGCACCGCTTCCTCTCCGAGCAGCTGGAGGACCTGAAGAAGACCCGGACCGACCTGCTTCAGGTCGTGAAGGAGGTCGATCTGAGGGTCGAGCAGGTCTTCACCGAGGCGTACCGGGACACGGCCCGTGAGTTCGAGGGTGTCTTCTCGCGGCTCTTCCCGGGCGGCGAGGGCCGGCTGATCCTCACCGACCCCGACAACATGCTCACCACCGGCGTCGAGGTGGAGGCCCGCCCGCCCGGCAAGAAGGTCAAGCGGCTCTCGCTGCTCTCGGGTGGTGAGCGCTCGCTGACGGCCGTGGCGCTGCTGGTCTCGATCTTCAAGGCCCGGCCCAGCCCGTTCTACGTGATGGACGAGGTCGAGGCGGCGCTCGACGACACCAACCTCCAGCGGCTGATCCGGATCATGCAGGAGCTCCAGGAGTCCTCGCAGCTGATCGTGATCACCCACCAGAAGCGGACGATGGAGGTCGCGGACGCGCTGTACGGCGTGTCCATGCAGGGCGATGGTGTCTCGAAGGTGATCAGCCAGCGTCTGCGCTGAGGCGTTCATTCAAGTAGTGAACTCAACCCGCTCCATCACGCCTATAAAGTCACACGACATCGACTATTGACTTCGAAACTTGAAGGCATAGTCTCTGCAACGTTGCTTTTACCTTCACGTGGTGGGCGGCGTGATGTTGTGCGCCACTGGAAGGGCTTGCCCCCCACCGAGGAGTCCATGTGACCAACACCGCGCAGGCGCCCACGCCGCCGCCTTCTGAAGGCCGAGCCGCCCACCCGGACCACCTCGGCCACGTCATCTTCATCACGGCCTCCGCCGCGATGGGCGGTTTCCTCTTCGGATACGACAGCGCCGTCATCAACGGCGCCGTCGAGGCGATCCGCGACCGCTACGACATCGGCTCCGGCACGCTCGCCCAGGTCATCGCCATCGCCCTGATCGGCTGCGCCATCGGCGCCGCGACCGCGGGCCGGATCGCCGACCGCATCGGCCGCATCCGCTGCATGCAGATCTCCGCGACGCTCTTCGCCGTCAGCGCGGTGGGCTCCGCCCTGCCCTTCGCCCTCTGGGACCTCGCCTTCTGGCGCGTGATCGGCGGCTTCGCCATCGGCATGGCCTCGGTCATCGGCCCCGCGTACATCGCCGAGGTCGCCCCCGCCGCCTACCGCGGCCGCCTCGGCTCCTTCCAGCAGGCCGCGATCGTCATCGGCATCGCCATCTCCCAGCTGGTCAACTACGGCATCCTCCAGCTCGCCGACGGCGACCAGCGCGGCGAGATCGGCGGCCTGGAAGCCTGGCAGTGGATGCTCGGCGTGATGGTCGTCCCCGCCCTCCTCTACGGCACGCTGTCCTTCGCGATCCCCGAGTCCCCGCGCTTCCTCATCTCCGTCGGGAAGACCGTCCGGGCCAAGGAGGTCCTCGCCGAGGTCGAGGGCCACGGGGTCGACCTCGACCACCGTGTCGCCGAGATCGACCGGGCCATGCGCAGCGAGCACAAGTCCACCTTCAAGGACCTGCTCGTCGCCGGAACCAAGTTCAAGCTGCTGCCCATCGTCTGGGTCGGCATCGGGCTCTCGGTCTTCCAGCAGCTCGTCGGCATCAACGTCGCGTTCTACTACTCCTCGACGCTCTGGCAGTCCGTCGGCATCGACCCGTCGAGCTCGTTCTTCTACTCGTTCACCACGTCGATCATCAACATCATCGGCACCGTGATCGCGATGGTCCTGGTCGACCGCGTCGGCCGCAAGCCGCTCGCCCTCGTCGGCTCCGTCGGCATGGCGATCGCCCTCGCCGTCGAGGCCTGGGCCTTCTCCGCCGACCTCGTCGACGGCAAACTGCCCGAGACCCAGGGCGTCGTGGCGCTCGTCGCCGCCCATGTCTTCGTGCTCTTCTTCGCCCTCTCGTGGGGCGTGGTGGTCTGGGTCTTCCTCGGCGAGATGTTCCCGAACCGGATCCGCGCCGCCGCCCTCGGTGTCGCCGCCTCCGCCCAGTGGATCGCCAACTGGGCCATCACCGCCAGCTTCCCGTCCCTCGCGGACTGGAACCTCTCCGGCACCTACATGATCTACACGTTCTTCGCCGTGCTCTCGATTCCCTTCGTGCTCAGGTACGTCAAGGAGACCAAGGGCAAGGCGTTGGAGGAGATGGGCTAACCCCCGCTGCCCCTCTCCTCACCCACGGAACTGCCCCGGCCCGAGGCCTCACGCCTTGAGCCGGGGCAGTACGCCGTCACAGAACAGCCGCAGACTCCGCCACCCCTCCTCCAGCGGCATCCCACCGCACAGCGGATGCAGCACGAGGCTCTCCAGGCCGAGCGCCACGCACTCCTCCGGGGTGACGACCCGGTACACCCCCTCCGCGCGCAGCTCCGCCACCGTCGTCGCCGTCGACCGCACCGCCGAGCGGATGTCCTTCGACTGCCAGGAGGCGTACGTCCGCGCCTCGTGCAGGAAGTGCTCCCCGTACTCCGTCCAGGTCCGGTCCGGGTCCTCCGACAGATGCAGCAGCGGTGTCACCTCGGCCGGCATCATCGTCCAGCCCTCCGTGCCGTACTCCGCGCACCGGTCCCGGTAGTACGCCTCCAGCTCCGGCAGGTGCGCGCTGGGGAAGAACGGCAGTCCGAGCCGGGCCGCCCGCCGCGCCGCCGCCCGCGACGAACCCCCGACCAGGAGCATCGGATGCGGCTGGGTGAAGGGCCGCGGGGTGACCCGTACCGTACGGCCCTGATACGTGAACGGCTCCCCGGTCCAGGCCGTCAGCAGGGTCTCCAGGAGCAGGTCCTGGAGCTTTCCGCGCCGGCCCCAGTCGACCCCGCGCTCCTCGTACTCCTCCGGCCGGTAACCGATCCCCGCGACCGTCACCAGGCGTCCCCCGCTCAGCAGATCGAGGACCGCGATGTCCTCGGCGAGCCGCAGCGGGTCGTGCAGCGGGCCGATGATCGCCGAGACCGTGACCGCGATCCGCTCCGTCGCGCCGAAGACCGCTCCCGCGAAGGCGAAGGGGGAGGGCAGCCAGTTGTTGGCGACGCCGTGGTGCTCCTCGGTCTGGACCGTGTCGACCCCGTGCGCGTCGGCGTGCGCGGCCATCTCGACGGCGGCCCGGTAGCGGGCCGCGAGGGAGACGGGGGTCGCCCGCGGGTCGACGAGGTTGAACCGTACGACTGTGAAGGGCATGGGAAGTCCCCCTCCGCTCGTGGGATCCGGCGAAGGGGGACGCTATCTGACGTAGCGTCAGATGGAAACGGTCTCGCGCACCTCGGCGGGCTCCACCGAAGCCTTCTCGGGAGTACGCGGAAGCACGGCGTACAGCACGCCCGCCACCACGATCGTCGCCGCCCAGCCGAGGCCGTTCTCGCCGATCCAGGAGGAGGCGAGGGGACCGGAGAACCAGTCGACCTTGGTGAAGAGCAGCCCCGCGAGCAGCGCCACCGCCCACGCCGTCATCGCCTGCCAGGCGAAACCGCCCCGGTACCAGTACGCGCTGGTCCGGGTGGTGTCCATCAGCGCCACCGCGTCGTACGACCGGCGCCGCAGCATGTCCACGCCGAAGACACCGATCCAGGCCGAGAACGCCACCGCGAGCAGGGTCAGGAACGAGATGAACGAGCCGATGAAGCTGGTCGCCACCACCATGAGCAGGAAGCCGAAGATCAGGCTGATCACCGCGTTCACGCTGACCGCCGCCGCACGGGGCACCTTGATGCCCAGCGTCTGCGCCGTGAACCCGGCCGAGTACATCGACATCGAGTTGATCAGCAGCATTCCGAGCAGGGCGATCACCAGGTACGGCACGGAGATCCACATCGGCAGGAGCTCACCGATGAAGGAGACCGGGTCCTGCGCCGAGGCCAGGTCCGGCGTCGACACCGCCATCACGGCACCCATCAGGACCATCGGCAGGACCACGATCCCGGCACCGCCGACCGTCGAGCCGACCATCGCCTTCGAGGAGGCCGTACGGGGCAGATACCGGGTGAAGTCGGGGCCCGAGGGGACCCAGCTGATGCCGCCGGCCGCGATCGTGCCGATGCCCGCGATCATCATCGCCGTCGAACCGGCCGGCTTGTCGAAGACCGCCGACCAGTCGGTATTCGCCACCAGATAGACCAGGACCAGCACCGAGAAGGCGCCGAAGAGGTACGTGGACCACTTGCTGCAGACCCGCAGCGCGTTGATCCCGAGCCCCGAGACGAGGAAGGTGCAGGTGACGAAGAGGAGCAGCGTCACCACGATGAGGAACGTGTTCGACTTCACATCGAGGAGCAGATCGAGAACGGTCAGCACCGCGTAGGCGCCGGTGACCGCGTTGATGGTCTCCCAGCCCCACCGGGCCACCCAGATCAGCGCTCCGGGAAAAAGGTTTCCGCGCTGACCGAACACGGCTCGCGACAGCGCCATCCCGGGCGCGCCACCCCGCTTGCCCGCGATCGAGATCAGACCGACGATCCCGTACGAGAGGACCGGCGCGGCGATCGCCACGGCGAGGACCTGCCAGAAGTTCAGACCGTTGAAGACGATCAGGCCGGCGCCCATCGTGAGCAGCAGCACACTGATGTTGGCCGCGACCCAGGTCGGGAAGAGCTCGCGGACCCGGCCGGTCCGCTCGGCGTCGGGGACGGGTTCGAGACCGCGGGTCTCCATGGCGCCGTCGTGCGTCGCGCCTGCAGCTTCGGAGGCGTCGTGGGGCATGGGGGTACTCCGTACAGATGTGGGGGGACCCACCCAGCGTACGTGCTCCATCTCCGGTCGCTTCTTGGCCGATACTGGTCCCGTTATGGAACTCATCCTTGCTGTAGTCATCGCTCTGGTCGTCGCGGTCGCCGTGACGAGCGGGCTCGTGATCAGCGGCCGCAAGAAGAAGCAGCTGCCGCCGGCCGAGCCGCCGTCCACCACGCCGACCATCACCGCTCCGCCCGCCGAACCGCATGTCGGCGAGGAGGCGGAGACGCCGCGGGAGGAACCACGCCGCACGGTCGAGGAGGTCGAACTCCCCGCCGAGGCGGCCCCCGAGGCCCCGGTCGCCGAGGAGCCCGAGGCCCCCGCGGCCCCCGAGATCGAGATCCCGGAACCCACCGCGGGCCGTCTCGTACGGCTCAGGGCCCGCCTCGCCCGCTCGCAGAACTCGCTCGGCAAGGGGCTGCTCACGCTCCTGTCCCGCGAGCACCTCGACGAGGACACCTGGGAGGAGATCGAGGAGACCCTTCTCACGGCCGATGTCGGCGTCGCTCCCACCCAGGAGCTCGTCGAGCGGCTGCGCGAGCGGGTCCGGGTGCTCGGCACCCGCACCCCGGAGGAGCTGCGCACTCTGCTCCGCGAGGAGCTCGTCGCCCTCCTCGGCCCCGACCTCGACCGCACGGTGCACACCGAGAGCCCCTCGGACGTCCCGGGCGTGGTCATGGTCGTCGGCGTCAACGGCACCGGCAAGACCACCACCACCGGCAAGCTGGCCCGCGTCCTCGTCGCCGACGGCAAGTCCGTCGTCCTCGGCGCGGCCGACACCTTCCGTGCCGCCGCCGCCGACCAGCTCCAGACCTGGGGCGAGCGCGTCGGCGCCAGGACCGTCCGCGGTCCGGAGGGCGGCGACCCCGCGTCGATCGCCTTCGACGCGGTCAAGGAGGGCATCGCTGAGGGCGCCGACGTCGTCCTCATCGACACCGCCGGCCGGCTCCACACCAAGACCGGCCTCATGGACGAGCTCGGCAAGGTCAAGCGCGTCGTCGAGAAGCACGGCCCGCTCGACGAGATCCTGCTCGTCCTCGACGCGACCACCGGCCAGAACGGCCTGATCCAGGCCCGCGTGTTCGCCGAGGTCGTCGACATCACCGGCATCGTGCTCACCAAGCTCGACGGCACCGCCAAGGGCGGCATCGTCGTCGCCGTCCAGCGCGAGCTGGGCGTCCCGGTCAAGCTCGTCGGCCTGGGCGAGGGCCCGGACGACCTGGCTCCCTTCGAGCCGGGCGCCTTCGTCGACGCCCTGATCGGCGACTGACGCCAGGCACGACATGCGGAAGGGCCCTCGGCACCAGGTGGCGAGGGCCCTTCCGCGTACCAGGCTCAGAAGTGCGTGCGGTGGCAGATGTACGCCAGCGTCCCCAGCAGCAGCCGCGCCTGCGGCGGCGCGCCCGCCGTGTCGAGCGTCGGGGGCCGCAGCCAGCGCACCGGACCGAGCCCGCCCAGGTCCGACGGGGGAGCCGTGACGAAGGAACCGGGCCCCAGACAGTGCAGGTCCAGATCGGCGTCGTCCCAGCCCATCCGGTAGAGCAGCTGCGGCAGCTCCGCCGCCGCCCCGGGCGCCACGAAGAACCGCGCCCGGCCGGTGGGCGTCGCGCAGACCGGGCCCAGCGGCAGCCCCATGCGCTCCAGACGGACGAGCGCCCGGCGGCCCGCGGCCTCCGCGACCTCGATCACGTCGAAGGCCTTGCCCACCGGCAGCAGCAGCGCCGCGCCGGGGTACTCCGACCACGTCTTGGTCGCGTCGTCGAGGGCGGCGCCGGCCGGGACCGGTTCGGCGAAGGAGAGGGGGTGGGCGCCCGGGGCCGTACACGCCGCGTCCCCGCAGGAGCACTGCCCGGAGACGGCCCGTGCTCCGGGCACCACGTCCCAGCCCCACAGTCCTGTGTACTCGGCCACCGCTGTGCACTCCGTGGTGCGTACGCGGCGGCGTGCGCCGGACCGCATCTCACGAATGCCGCCGATCGTGAAACCCATGCCCCCTCCAACGGGTCGAGCGCGCCGGTGGTTACGACCCGGAGCACCGTCGTCACCCTTCGTCACGGTCCGTCGCCGGGTGTGGCGTGCGGTCGTGTGCGGGGTGGTGCGAGCCGGTGCGCGCGCCTCTCCGCGCATCCGTCCGCCGACTCCGGTTCGTCGCATGTCAAGTGAATCGCGTTCCACGGGCGGCGAGTTCATTCGAAGGGGTGGCGAATGGTGGCGTTTCTTGAATCGCCCTCGTGGAGGGGTGATCGTAGGATTACTTTCGGTACTCGAAGCCCCGGGGTCGCTTGCGCACGCGGGTATGCCGGAGGCAACCCGGTTTCCAGTTCGAAGGAGTACGAACTCCGGACGGGTGCCGCGAGACGCGGCATTCTGGTAGGGGTTCACATGACAGGCAATCAGGTGGATGGGGGCGTTCCAGTGGGCGGCAACGGCGCAGACGGTACGACTGCCGGCAAGCGCCCGAACGAGCAGCTGGGCTCGTGGTTCGTGCGCAGCGGCTGGTCCAAGGGCGAACTCGCGCGCCAGGTGAACCGCCGGGCGCGCCAGATGGGCGCGCACCACATCTCCACCGACACCTCGCGCGTACGCCGCTGGCTCGACGGCGAGCAGCCGCGCGAACCCATCCCGCGCATCCTCGCCGAGCTGTTCTCCGAGCGCTTCGGCTCCGTCGTCGCCGTCGAGGACCTCGGCCTGCGCACCGCCCACCAGTCGCCCTCCGTCTCCGGAGTCGACCTGCCCTGGGCCGGACCGCAGACGGTCGACCTGCTCAGCGAGTTCTCCCGCAGCGACCTCATGCTCGCCCGCCGCGGCTTCCTCGGCTCCTCCCTGTCGCTCGCCGCGGGACCCGCCCTCATCGAACCGATGCAGCGCTGGCTCGTCCCCACCCCCGCCGGCGACATCGAGCGCCCCGACCCGCTCGCCGACGCCCGCCGCCCCAACCGGCTCTCCGAGATCGAACTCGACCTCCTCGAATCCACCACCGCCATGTTCCGCAAGTGGGACGCCCAGTGCGGCGGCGGACTGCGCCGCAAGGCCGTCGTCGGCCAGCTCCACGAGGTCACCGACCTCCTCCAGGAGCCCCAGCCCGCCGCCACCGCCAAGCGCCTCTTCACCTGCGCCGCCGAACTCGCCGAGCTCGCCGGCTGGATGAGCTACGACGTGGGCCTCCAGCCCACCGCCCAGAAGTACTTCGTGCTCGCCCTGCACGCCGCCAAGGAAGCCGGCGACAAGCCCCTCGGCTCGTACATCCTGTCCTCCATGAGCCGCCAGATGATCCACCTCGGCCGGCCCGACGACGCCCTCGAACTCATCCACCTCGCCCAGTACGGCAGCCGGGACTGCGCCACCTCGCGCACCCAGGCCATGCTGTATGCGATGGAGGCCCGCGCCTACGCCAACATGGGCCAGCCCTCCAAGTGCAAGCGGGCCGTCCGGATGGCCGAGGACACCTTCGCCGACGTCGGCCTCGACGGCGAGCCCGAACCCGACTGGATCGGCTTCTTCTCCGAGGCCGAACTCAACGGCGAGAACTCCCACTCCTACCGCGACCTCGCCTATGTCGCCGGGCGCTCCCCGACGTACGCCTCGCTCGCCGAGCCCGTCATGGAGCGGGCCGTCGAGCTCTTCGAGAAGGACCCCGACCACCAGCGGTCGTACGCGCTCAACCTCATCGGCATGGCCACCGTCCACCTCCTCAAGCGCGAGCCCGAGCAGTCCGTCGTCCTCGCCGAGAAGGCCCTCGGAGTCGCCCGCAGCATCCGCTCCGAGCGGGTCAACACCCGACTCCGCAAGACCGTCGACCACGCCGCCCGCAACTACAGCGACGTCACCGAGGTCGTCCACCTCACCGACCGGCTGACCCAGCTGCTTCCCGAGGCCGCCGAAGCGGTCTGACCCCACCAGGCGCCCACGCGCCCTTGCACTCCGGCCGCGCCGGACGTCCCGTACTGCCCGACTCGGCTCCCCCGCCGCAAGGTCACACGGACGCCAGGCGCGGCCGGTTTCCGTGTCCCACGGGCGCCGGACCGAGCCGGATTCTCGTTGCGCCAGGGGCGTGGGACCCCAGCCGGTTCTCGTGTCCACAGGCGCGGGCCCCAGCCCGTTTTCCGTGTGCCACGGACCCCGGGCCCCAGCCCGTTCTTCCTGTGCGGAGGATACGGGCGTTACCTCGTCGTGACACGGCCGTTCACGGTCGCGTAACACGCCCCACCCCTTCGTCACCGCTCCGAAACATCGAGCGGCATCGGCGGAAACCGCGCTGCGCCAACCTCTGGCCCATAACCGGCCACCCCTCACGGCCGAACCGCTCTCCGGCCCCGCCCCCGCACAGGCCGCATTCGACGACGAGGAGACGCCGATGGCACCAGCCATCACGACCCTGGCAGCAGACGCCCCCGAGCTGTCTGCCGCCAACACCGGGTTCATGCTCATCTGCTCCGCCCTGGTCATGCTGATGACCCCGGCACTCGCCTTCTTCTACGGAGGCATGGTCCGCGTCAAGTCCACCCTCAACATGCTGATGATGAGCTTCATCAGCCTCGGGATCGTCACGATCCTCTGGGTGCTCTTCGGCTTCAGCCTCGCGTTCGGCACCGACGTGGGCTCGATCATCGGCTGGTCCTCCGACTACGTCGGCCTCAGCGGCATCGGCGTCACCGAACTGTGGGACGGCTACACCATCCCGGTGTACGTCTTCGCCGTCTTCCAGCTGATGTTCGCCATCCTCACCCCGGCCCTGATCAGCGGCGCCCTCGCCGACCGCGTCAAGTTCACCGCCTGGGCCCTCTTCATCACCCTCTGGGTCACCGTCGTCTACTTCCCCGTCGCCCACTGGGTCTGGGGCGCCGGCGGCTGGCTCTTCGAGATGGGCGTCATCGACTTCGCCGGCGGTACGGCGGTCCACATCAACGCCGGTGCCGCGGCCCTCGGCGTCATCCTCGTCATCGGCAAGCGCGTCGGCTTCAAGAAGGACCCGATGCGCCCGCACAGCCTCCCGCTCGTGATGCTCGGCGCCGGTCTCCTCTGGTTCGGCTGGTTCGGCTTCAACGCCGGCTCCTGGCTCGGCAACGACGACGGCGTCGGCGCCGTCATGTTCGTCAACACCCAGGTCGCCACCGCCGCCGCCATGCTCGCCTGGCTCGCGTACGAGAAGGTCCGCCACGGCTCCTTCACCACCCTGGGCGCCGCCTCCGGCGCCGTCGCCGGCCTCGTCGCCATCACCCCGTCCGGCGGCGCCGTCAGCCCCCTCGGCGCGATCGCCATCGGCGTCATCGCCGGCCTCCTCTGCGCCATGGCCGTCGGCCTCAAGTACAAGTTCGGCTACGACGACTCCCTCGACGTCATCGGCGTCCACCTCGTCGGCGGTGTCCTCGGCTCCCTCCTCGTCGGCCTCTTCGCCACCGGCGGCGTCCAGTCCGACGCCAAGGGCCTCTTCTACGGCGGCGGCCTCGACCAGCTCGGCAAGCAGGCCGTCGGAGTCTTCGCCGTCCTCGCCTACTCTCTGATCGCCTCCGCGATCCTCGCGCTGATCATCGACAAGACGATGGGCATGAGGGTCAGCGAGGACGACGAGGTCTCCGGCATCGACCAGGTCGAGCACGCCGAGACCGCGTACGACTTCAGCGGAGCCGGCGGCGGCGCGTCCTCGCGCTCCACCGCCGCCCCCGCCCCGGCCGTCACGGAGAACAAGAAGGTGGACGCATGAAGCTCATCACCGCGGTCGTGAAGCCGCACCGGCTCGACGAGATCAAGGAGGCCCTCCAGGCATTCGGCGTCCACGGCCTCACCGTCACCGAGGCCAGCGGCTACGGCCGCCAGCGCGGCCACACCGAGGTCTACCGGGGCGCCGAGTACACCGTCGACCTGGTCCCCAAGATCCGCATCGAGGTCCTCGTCGAGGACGAGGACGCCGAACAGCTCATCGACGTCGTCGTGAAGGCCGCCCGAACCGGCAAGATCGGAGACGGCAAGGTGTGGAGCGTGCCGGTCGAGACCGCCGTACGCGTCCGCACCGGCGAACGCGGTCCGGACGCCCTGTAGACAGCGGTCCGGACGCACCGTAAGCAACGAAGGAGCCGCCGGGTGACGAGCCTCGAAGTCAGCGAAGAGACCGAAGATTCGGGACCCGGCGGTTACGCGGCGGCCCGGCTGCTCCTCCTCCACGAGAAGGAGCGGTCCGGGCCGCCGCGCCGTGCCGCCCTCGCCCGGCTCACCGACGACTGGCTGGCCGCCCTCTTCGCCGCCGCCGCGCCACCCCGCGGGGTCGCCCTCGTCGCCGTCGGCGGCTACGGCCGCGCCGAACTCTCCCCCCGCAGCGACCTCGACCTCCTCCTGCTCCACGACGGCAGCGCCGACAAGGCCGCGATCGCCGCCCTCGCCGACCGGATCTGGTACCCCGTCTGGGACCTCGGGCTCGCCCTCGACCACTCCGTCCGCACCCCCGCCGAGGCCCGCGCCACCGCCACCGACGACCTCAAGGTCCACCTCGGCCTCCTCGACGCCCGGCCCCTCGCCGGAGACCACGGACTCGTCGCCGCCCTGCGCACCACCGTCCTCGCCGACTGGCGCAACCAGGCCCCCAGGCGACTCCCCGAACTCGACGAACTCTGCCGCGAACGCGCCGAACGCATGGGCGAGCTGCAGTTCCTCCTCGAACCCGACCTCAAGGAGGCCAGAGGCGGCCTCCGCGACGCCCAGGTCCTCCGCGCCGTCGCCGCCTCCTGGCTCGCCGACGCCCCCCGCGAAGGCCTCGACGGCGCCCGCCGCCGCCTCCTCGACGCCCGCGACGCCCTCCACCTCACCACCGGCCGCGCCACCGACCGGCTCGCCCTCCAGGAACAGGACGCCGTCGCCGCCGAGCTCGGCCTCCTCGACGCCGACACCCTGCTCCGCGAGGTGTACGAGGCCGCCCGGACCATCTCGTACGCCACCGACGTCACCTGGCGCGAGGTCAACCGCGTCCTCAAGGCCCGCTCCGCCCGGCCCCGCCTGCGCGCCCTCCTCGGCGGCCGGGGCGCCTCCGGCCGCCCCGGCGCCGGAAAACCGCCCGCCGAACGCACCCCGCTCGCCGAAGGCGTCGTCGAGATGGACGGCGAGGTCGTCCTCGCCCGCACCGCCCGCCCCGAACGCGACCCCGTCCTGCCCCTGCGGGCCGCCGCCGCGGCCGCCCAGTCCGCCCTGCCGATCTCCCTGCACGCCGTACGCCGCCTCGCCGCCACCGCCAAACCCCTCCCCGTGCCCTGGCCCGCCGAAGCCCGCGAGGAACTCGTCACCCTGCTCGGCGCCGGCGAGGCCACCGTCCCTGTCTGGGAAGCCCTCGAAGCCGAAGGGATCGTCACCCAGCTGCTCCCCGACTGGGAACGCGTCCGCTGCCGCCCCCAGCGCAACCCCGTCCACACCTGGACCGTCGACCGCCACCTCGTCGAGACCGCCGTCCGCGCCTCCTCCCTCACCCGCCGCGTCGGCCGCCCCGACCTCCTCCTCGTCGCCGCCCTCCTCCACGACATCGGCAAGGGCTGGCCCGGCGACCACTCCGTCGCCGGCGAGACCATCGCCCGCGACCTCGCCACCCGCATCGGCTTCGACCGCACCGACGTGGCCACCATCGCCACCGCAGTCCGCCACCACCTGCTCCTCGTCGAGACCGCCACCCGCCGCGACCTCGACGACCCCGCCACCGTCCGCTCCGTCGCCACCGCCGTCGGCACCGTCGGCACCCTGGAACTCCTGCACGCCCTCACCGAGGCCGACGCCCTCGCCACCGGACCCGCCGCCTGGTCCTCCTGGCGCGCCTCACTCGTCGCCGACCTGGTCAAACGGGTCGCGGGCGTCCTCGCGGGGGAGACCCCCACCGACCCCGCGGCCGCCGCCCCCAGCGCCGAACAGGAACGGCTCGCCATCGAGGCCCTGCGCACCGGCGAACCCGTCCTCGCCCTGCACACCGAACTGGTCGTGGCGGAACCCGAGGAACCCGAGCCCGTCGGCGTCGAACTCGTCATCGCCCTGCCCGACCAGCCCGGCGTCCTCCCCGCCGTCGCCGGCGTCCTCGCCCTGCACCGGCTCACCGTCCGCGCCGCCGACCTCCGCGCCGTCGACCTCCCCCTCGACCTCGGCACCGGCTCGGGACCCGTCCTCGTCCTCGACTGGCGGGTCGCCGCCGAATACGGCTCCCTCCCCGAGGCCGCCCGGCTCCGCGCCGACCTCGTCCGCGCCCTCGACGGCTCCCTCGACATCCCCGCCCGCCTCGCCGAACGCGAGGCCGCCTACCCGCGCCGGCGCGGCCTCACCGCCCCACCGCCCCGCGTCACCGTCGCCGCAGCCGACTCCCGCCTCGCCACCGTCATCGAAGTCCGCGCCCAGGACGCCCCCGGCCTCCTCCACCGCATCGGCCGCGCCCTGGAAGGGGCGACGGTACGGGTGAGGAGCGCCCATGTGTCGACACTCGGCGCGAACGCGGTCGACACCCTGTACGTGACCCGCCCCGACGGCTCCCTGCTGCCGGACGAGGAGGCGATCGACCTGGCCCGGACGCTGGAGTCGGCGCTCCGCTGACCCACGGGGGAATCCAGCCGAACCCGGCCGGACACCCCCGGACCGAACCGCTCCCGCGCGCCGGATTCGGCGGGCGGGGGCACACACTTCGAGCGGCCCGATACCCTGGAGGGCAATCCGACCGCCCCCGACACCGAGGATCCGCGACCGCCGTGTTCGATACCCTCTCCGACCGCCTTGCAGCGACCTTCAAGAACCTCCGCGGCAAGGGCCGTCTGTCCGAGGCGGACATCGACGCCACCGCGCGCGAAATCCGTATCGCGCTGCTCGAAGCGGATGTCGCCCTGCCGGTCGTCCGGTCCTTCATCAAGCAGGTCAAGGAGCGCGCCACCGGGATCGAGGTCTCCCAGGCCCTGAACCCGGCCCAGCAGGTCATCAAGATCGTCAACGAGGAGCTCGTCGGCATCCTCGGTGGTGAGACCCGCCGCCTGCGGTTCGCCAAGACCGCCCCCACCGTGATCATGCTCGCCGGTCTCCAGGGCGCCGGTAAGACCACCCTCGCCGGAAAGCTCGGTCTCTGGCTCAAGGGCCAGGGGCACTCCCCGCTGCTCGTCGCCTGCGACCTCCAGCGCCCCAACGCCGTCACCCAGCTCGGCGTCGTCGCCGAGCGCGCGGGCGTGGCGTTCTACGGCCCGCAGCCGGGCAACGGCGTCGGAGACCCGGTCCAGGTCGCCAAGGACTCCATCGAGTTCGCGCGGACCAAGATGTACGACGTCGTCATCGTCGACACCGCCGGCCGCCTCGGCATCGACCAGGAGCTGATGCAGCAGGCCGCGGACATCCGCGACGCCGTCAGCCCCGACGAGGTCCTCTTCGTCGTCGACGCCATGATCGGTCAGGACGCGGTCAACACCGCCGAGGCCTTCCGCGACGGCGTCGGCTTCGACGGCGTCGTGCTCTCCAAGCTCGACGGTGACGCCCGCGGTGGTGCCGCGCTCTCCATCGCGCACGTCACCGGCAAGCAGATCATGTTCGCCTCCAACGGCGAGAAGCTGGACGAGTTCGACGCGTTCCACCCGGACCGCATGGCGTCCCGCATCCTCGGCATGGGCGACATGCTCTCCCTCATCGAGAAGGCTCAGCAGACCTTCGACGAGGAAGAGGCCGCCAAGATGGCCTCGAAGCTCGCGTCGAAGAAGGGCGAGGAGTTCACGCTCGACGACTTCCTGGCGCAGATGGAGCAGGTCCGCAAGATGGGCTCCATCTCGAAGCTGCTCGGCATGCTTCCCGGCATGGGCCAGATGAAGGAGCAGATCGCCAACATCGACGAGAAGGATGTCGACCGTACGGCCGCCATCATCAAGTCGATGACCCCGGGCGAGCGCCACGACCCGACCATCATCAACGGCTCCCGCCGCGCCCGTATCGCCAAGGGCTCCGGCGTCGAGGTCAGCGCGGTCAAGGGCCTCGTCGAGCGGTTCTTCGAGGCCCGCAAGATGATGTCCCGCATGGCCCAGGGCGGCGGCCTCCCCGGCATGCCGGGCATGCCCGGCATGGGCGGCGGCCCCGGCCGGCAGAAGAAGCAGATCAAGCAGGCCAAGGGCAAGCGCAAGAGCGGCAACCCGATGAAGCGGAAGGCCGAGGAGCAGGCCGCCGCCGAGAAGCGCGACCAGGCACAGCAGGGCGGCGCCTTCGGTCTCCCGGCCCCGGGGCAGACCCCGAAGGACTTCGAGCTCCCGGAGGAGTTCAAGAAGTTCATGGGCTGACACCCATCAGACGGTGAAAAGGGGCCCGGGGCGGTGCGAAACCGCCCCGGGCCCCTTCTCACCCCTGCGGACCGCCCGCGATGCCGGGTTCGTACCGCTCTTCGATACTGGGGCCACAGCCGCCCCGAGGAGAGCCACGTGGCCAACCCCGTACCCCCGCGCGACCGGACCGACCAGCCCTGGCGCTCGGAAGGGGCTCCGCCGCCCTCGTCGCCGAAGAAGAAGATGCCGGGGGGCTGGGGCGGTCTCATCCTCACCGCGCTCGTCGTGTACCTGCTCGCCAACATCGTCCTGTCGTTCTTCAACGAGGGCGACGGGCCGACGATCTCGTACACCGAGTTCGACAAACAGGTCGCCGCCGGGAACGTCACCAAGATCTACTCCAAGGGCGACGCGATCCAGGGCCAGCTCAAGGACAAGCAGCCCGTCCCCGACGGCGACGGCGACTACACCAAGTTCACCACCCAGCGCCCCGCCTTCGCCGACGACGACCTGTGGGCGCAGCTGACCAAGCAGAACGTCACCGTCACCGCCGAACCGGTCGTCCAGGAGCGCAGCTTCCTCGCCAACCTCCTCATCTCGCTGGCCCCGATGCTGCTCCTCGTCGTCCTGTGGGTGTTCATCGCCCGCCGCATGCGCTCCGGCATGGGCGGCGCAGGCGGCATGCTCGGCCGCAAGGCCCCGCCCAAACCCGTCGAGCTGGAGGCCGGCGCCAAGCGCACCACCTTCGAGGACGTCGCCGGCATCGACGAGGTCGAGGGCGAACTCAACGACGTCGTCGACTTCCTCAAGAACCCGCAGGCCTACCGCGAGATGGGCGCCAAGATGCCCCGCGGTGTGCTCCTCGCCGGCCCGCCCGGCACCGGAAAGACCCTGCTCGCCCGTGCCGTCGCCGGCGAGGCCGGAGTGCCGTTCTTCTCCGCCTCCGCGTCCGAGTTCATCGAGATGATCGTCGGCGTCGGCGCCTCCCGGGTACGCGAGCTGTTCGCCGAGGCCCGCAAGGTCGCCCCCGCGATCATCTTCATCGACGAGATCGACACCATCGGCCGGGCCCGGGGCGGCGGCTCCGGCATGGGCGGTCACGACGAACGCGAACAGACCCTCAACCAGATCCTCACCGAGATGGACGGCTTCACCGGCTCCGAAGGAGTCATCGTCCTCGCCGCCACCAACCGCGCCGACGTCCTCGACCCCGCCCTCACCCGGCCCGGCCGCTTCGACCGGATCGTGCACGTCAACCCGCCCGACCGGGGCGGCCGCGAGGCCATCCTCAAGATCCACACCCGGGAGATCCCGCTCGCCAAGGACGTCGACCTGGAGCACGTGGCCCGCACGACCCCCGGCATGACCGGCGCCGAACTCGCCAACCTCGCCAACGAGGCCGCCCTCCTCGCCGTCAAACGCGAGCAGAAGGCCGTCACCCAGTCCGACCTCTCCGACGCCCTGGAGAAGGTCCAGCTCGGCGCGGAACGCCCGCTCGTGATGCCCGCCGACGAGCGGCGCCGCACCGCGTACCACGAGAGCGGCCACGCCCTCCTCGGCATGCTCCAGCCCGGCGCCGACCCGGTCCGCAAGATCACCATCGTGCCCCGCGGCCGTGCCCTCGGCGTCACCCTCTCCACCCCCGACGCCGACCGGTACGCCTACACCGAGGACTACCTGCGCGGCCGGATCATCGGCGCCCTCGGCGGCATGGCCGCCGAACAGGTCGTGTTCGGCGTCGTCACCACCGGCGCCGAGAGCGACCTGGAACAGGTCACCAACATCGCCCGGGGCATGGCGGGCCGCTGGGGCATGAGCGAGCTCGTCGGCCGCCTCACCGCCATCCCCAGCGACGCCCAGCAGGCGTACGGCCTCTCGGCGGCCCCCGCGACCCTCGACACCGTGGACGCGGAGATGCGCCGCATCGTCGACGAGTGCTACGAGAGCGCCGTACGCCAGCTCCGCGAGCACCGGGGCCAGCTCGACGCGCTGGCCGCCGCGCTCCTGGAGAACGAGACCCTGGAGGAGGCGGCGGCCTACCGCGCGGCGGGCATCACGCGCGCGGGCAAGGAGGACTGAGCCTGCCGCGCGGGCGAGGAGGACTGAGCCCCGCCGCGTGGGCGAGGAGGACTCGGCCCGCCTCGTGGGTAGGGAGGGCCGATCCCGCCGGAGGGGCGTCGAACAGGTGTCGAACGCTTCAGGACACCCGGGCGATCACGTACCGGAAGACGTTCGGCATCCACACCGTGCCGTCCGCGCGCACGTGCGGCGCGAGCGCCTCCGCGATCTCCTTCTCCACCTGGGAGAGGTCCGTCGCCCGGACCGCCTCGTCGAACGCGCCCGTCGACAGCAGCCCGCGCACCGCGCTGCCCTCGTTCGCGTACCCGAAGGGACAGGCCACCCGCCCCGAACCGGCCGGCCGCAGCCCTGCCCCGGCCATCAGTCCCTCCAGGTCCGTCCGGAGGCCCGGCCGGCGGTCCGTGAGCCGGGCCGCGACCCGCAGCACCGCCTCCGTGCAACACCGCTCCGGCGGTCCCCAGCCGGCGAGCACGACCGTCGCGCCCGGTTGGGCCGTACGAGTGAGCGCCGCCAGCTCGGGCAGGAGCGCGTCCGTCGTGTGAAAGGCCGTGATCACGTCGTACGTGTCACCCGGCGGCTCCTCCGTGACCGTGACGCCCTCGGGGAGCCGCTCCCTGGCCAGCTCCACGCGCGCGTGGTCCCGGTCCACGCCGGCCACCCGGGCGCCCCGCGCCGCCGCCATGAGAAGCGCCAGGCCGGAGCCGCAGCGGAGGCCCAGGACCCGGGTCCCGGCGCCCACGCCGAGGCGGTCGTACACCGCCTCGTAGAGCGGGGCGAGCATCCGTTCCTGGATCTCGGCCCAGTCACGCGCGGGGTGGTGCGGGACGAGCGTAGGTGTCATGGAAAAGTGCCCCAATCCGTGCTCGGACGACAGCCCCCCGTAGTCAGGGAACTGCGCATCCCGGGCCGCGTCCAGTGCTCGCACCACACCGATTCGTCCAGGAGAGAACCGACCCGGTAAGGTCCCTGCCACGCTTCCCGGTCCGCTCCGGGACCGTTCCCCCCAGGGGCGCACGGGCCACGGCTGCACGCCGGGGCGTATGCGCCACTACGCACCAGCTTGACGCCCCCTGCGTGGCTTCTCCGCAGATCGGCGCACTGGCCCTCGTCCCGACACATCAACGGCAACTGACGGGTACGTGCAAAATATTTGGGATGCCCCGGAATGGAACCCGGGAGCGGTTCGGCTCGTTGTACGCGACGTGAGCACGACACCACCTGTTCTCGCCGCAGAGCTGGCACAGGCGTGGGCCGACATTCAGCGGCACCACCCCGAGCTGCCCGATCTTGCCGCGCCCGAGTCCCTGATCGGAGAGTCCTCGTCCGCCTGCGGCGCCGAGCTCTCCTTCGAACGACTGCTCCACGAAGCAGTCCACGGCATCGCCGCCGCCCGGGGTGTCCGCGACACCTCCCGCGCCGGCCGCTACCACAACCGCAGATTCCTCGCGATCGCCGAGGAGATGGGCCTCGACCACCCCGAGGAGCCACACGCCAGCAGCGGCTTCTCCCTGGTCACGCTCAACCCCGAGGCGAGGCGGCGCTACCGCCCCACCATCGAGCGGCTCCAGCGCGCCCTCAAGGCCCACACGGTGGCCACGGCAGCCGACACCAAGCGCTCCTTCCGCGGACCGGCCGCCCGGCACGGCTCCTCGGGCGGAGGCGTTCGCGTCAAGGCCGTCTGCGACTGCGGACGGAACGTACGCGTGGTGCCCTCGGTCCTCGCCCAGGCCCCGATCGTCTGTGGCGGCTGCGGCAAGCCCTTCCGCATTCCGGAGACCGTGGGCGCCGCGAGCTGAGCTCGCGGTGTGTGGCACAATGGCTAGCTGTACTCGACAGTCGCACAGGACCCCTCTCTCCTCCGGCTGACGCGTCCATCGGGCATCCGAGTACCGCAACCCCACGTGGCATCTCAAAGTGCCCAACCACGTCAAGACCAGGAGACACCACTCCAGTGGCAGTCAAGATCAAGCTCAAGCGCCTCGGCAAGATCCGCCAGCCCCACTACCGCATCGTCGTCGCCGACTCCCGCACCCGTCGGGACGGTCGCGCGATCGAGGAGATCGGCCTCTACCACCCGACGTACAACCCGTCGCGTATCGAGGTCGACTCCGAGCGTGCGCAGTACTGGCTGTCTGTCGGCGCCCAGCCGACCGAGCCCGTTCTCGCCATCCTGAAGCTCACCGGCGACTGGCAGAAGGCCAAGGGCCTCCCGGCCCCCGAGAAGGCCCTGCTCGTCCCGGCGACCAAGGAAGCCAAGCGCGCCTCGTTCGACGAGTTCGCGAAGGCCCTCGAGGGCGACGAGGCCAAGGGTGAGGCCATCACCCCGAAGGCCAAGAAGGCCGACAAGAAGGCGGACGAGGCCGAGGCCGCGTCCACCGAGTCGACCGAGGCCTGATCATGCTCGAGGAGGCTCTCGAGCACCTCGTGAAGGGCATCGTCGACAACCCCGACGACGTGCAGGTCGCCTCGCGCACCCTGCGTCGTGGCCGCGTGCTGGAGGTCCGGGTCCACCCCGACGACCTCGGCAAGGTGATCGGCCGCAACGGCCGCACCGCGCGTGCGCTGCGTACCGTCGTGGGCGCCATCGGCGGCCGTGGCATCCGGGTCGACCTCGTCGACGTGGACCAGGTCCGCTGAGCAGGCCGGCAGCATCACCTTAGTTGTGCCGGCACGGGCCGGGGAGGGCTTACGAGCCCACCCCGGCCCGTTGTCGTTTGTGTCGTACGAGCTGTGTGACAGGAGAGTGTGGAGCAGTGCAGTTGGTAGTCGCGCGGATCGGCCGCGCCCACGGGATCAAGGGCGAGGTCACCGTCGAGGTGCGCACGGACGAGCCCGAACTCAGGCTCGGCCCCGGTGCCGTACTGCTCACCGACCCGGCCTCCGCCGGGCCGCTGACCATCGAGACCGGCCGGGTGCACAGCGGCCGGCTGTTGCTGCGCTTCGAGGGCGTCCGCGACCGCAACGGCGCCGAAGCCCTGCGCAACATCCTCCTCATCTCCGAGGTCGACCCGACGGAGATGCCCGAGGAGGAGGACGAGTACTACGACCACCAGCTCATGGACCTGGACGTGGTCCTCGCCGACGGCACCGAGATCGGCCGCATCACGGAGATCTCCCACCTGCCGTCCCAGGACCTCTTCATCGTCGAGTGCCCCGACGGCACCGAGCTGATGATCCCGTTCGTCGAGTCGATCGTCACCGAGATCGACCTGGAGGAGCAGCGGGCCGTCATCGACCCGCCGCCCGGCCTGATCGACGACCGCGCGGAGATCGTCTCTTCCCGCGACGAGTCCGACGAGTCCGACGAGGGCTCGGGCGAAGAGTCCGGCGCGAAGTCCGGTGAGGACCAGGCATGAGGCTCGACGTCGTCACGATCTTCCCCGAGTACCTCGAACCGCTGAACGTCTCCCTGGTCGGCAAGGCACGCGCGCGCGGACAGCTCGACGTCCACGTCCACGACCTGCGGGACTGGACGTACGACCGGCACAACACCGTCGACGACACCCCGTACGGCGGCGGCCCCGGCATGGTCATGAAGACCGACCCCTGGGGCGACGCCCTCGACCAGACGCTCGCCGACGGCTACGAGGGCGGCGCCCACGGCCCCGTCCTCGTCGTCCCCACCCCCAGCGGCCGCCCCTTCACCCAGGAGCTGGCCGTCGAGCTCTCCGAGCGGCCCTGGCTGATCTTCACCCCGGCCCGCTACGAGGGCATCGACCGCCGCGTCATGGACGAGTACGCGACCCGGATGCCCGTCTACGAGGTCTCCATCGGCGACTACGTCCTGGCCGGCGGCGAGGCCGCCGTCCTCGTCGTCACCGAGGCCGTCGCCCGCCTCCTGCCCGGCGTCCTCGGCAACGCCGAGTCCCACCGGGACGACTCCTTCGCGCCCGGCGCCATGGCCAACCTCCTGGAAGGCCCCGTCTACACCAAGCCCCCCGAGTGGCGCGGCCGGGGCATCCCCGACGTCCTCCTCAGCGGGCACCACGGCAAGATCGCCCGCTGGCGACGCGACGAGGCCTTCCGCCGCACCGCCGCCCACCGGCCCGATCTCATCGAGCGCTGCGACCCGGCGGCCTTCGACAAGAAGGACCGCGAGATCCTCTCCATGATGGGATGGGCGCCCGAGCCCGGCGGCCGATTTTGGCGCAGGCTCGACGACGTGGAAGAATAGGCCGCTGTCGTCCGTCCGGCGCGCGCCCCTGCCACAGGGGGAACGACGCCGCCAGGAACGGACGATCTTCCGAATCACTTCGAACGTACCGCTGATGACCTGTGGCATCAGCGAGGAAAGAGACCTCCATGGCCTCCCTGCTCGACCAGGTCAACGCGGGTTCGATCCGCTCGGACCTCCCCGCCTTCCGCCCCGGCGACACCGTGAACGTCCACGTGCGCGTCATCGAAGGCAGCCGCTCGCGTATCCAGCAGTTCAAGGGCGTCGTCATCCGTCGCCAGGGTTCGGGCGTCAGCGAGACCTTCACGGTCCGCAAGGTCTCGTTCTCCGTCGGCGTCGAGCGCACCTTCCCGGTGAACAGCCCGATCTTCGAGAAGATCGAGCTCGTCACCCGCGGTGACGTCCGTCGCGCCAAGCTCTACTACCTGCGCGAGCTGCGCGGCAAGGCTGCCAAGATCAAGGAGAAGCGCGACCGCTGAGCTTCGGCTCCCGGCACGCTCGACGCTTCCGAGCCCTCGCACAGGCAGGCCGGATAGGCTCTGCCACCGATGGACACCGAAGCACAGCACACGGAGCGCGACCCCTCTTCCGACACGGAGGACGGGTCGCGCTCCGCGCGCGTTTCCGAGGACTCCGCGGCCACTCCCGGCCGGCGGCGCACGGCCCTCGTGGCCGGTGCCTGCGTGGCGTTCCTGCTGCTCCTGAGTCACTTCGTGATGCAGCCCTTCCTGATCCCCAGCCGCTCCATGGAACCGACCCTCCAGGTCGGTGACCGGATCCTGGTCAACAAGCTGGCGTACCGTTTCGGCAGCGAGCCGGACCGGGGCGACGTCGTCGTCTTCGACGGCACCGGATCGTTCGTACGGGAACAGCCCCGGGACAACCCCGTCACCGGGCTCCTGCACGACGGCGCGGCCGCCCTCGGGCTCGCCGAACCCGACGAGACCGACTTCGTGAAGCGGGTCGTCGGCATCGGCGGCGACCGGGTGGTCTGCTGCGACGAGGACGGCCGGCTCACCGTCAACGGCGTCTCCGTCGAGGAGTGGTACCTGATGCCCGGCGACCAGCCGTCCAGCGTGCCCTTCGACATCGTCGTCCCGCAGGACAAGCTCTGGGTCATGGGCGACCACCGCAGCCAGTCCAGCGACTCCCGCGACCACCTCGGCAGCCCCGGCGGCGGCATGGTCCCCGTCGACAAGGTCGTCGGACGCGCCGACTGGATCGCCTGGCCCTTCGGCCGCTGGTCCACCGTGCGGGAGACCCCCGCCTTCGACGCCGTACCGGCCGCCGGACACGGGGCGGGACCCCATGGGTAGCCGCGGACGACCGCCGGGCGGAACCGGGCGCGCTTCCGATCACGGACCCGAACAGGCCGCGCCCCTGCCGGGCCGGGCCGAGCGGCGCAGACTCGCCCGCAAGGTCAAACGGCGCCGACAGCGCTCAGCGATCCGCGAGATCCCCATCCTCGTCACGGTCGCCGTCCTCATCGCGCTCGTACTGAAGACCTTCCTGGTCCAGGCGTTCGTCATCCCGTCCGGCTCCATGGAACAGACGATCCGCATCTCCGACCGGGTCCTCGTCGACAAACTCACCCCCTGGTTCGGCTCCCGCCCGCAGCGCGGCGACGTCGTCGTCTTCAAGGACCCCGGCAACTGGCTCCAGCAGGACGCCACGCCGCCCGCCGACGACCCCGTCGGCATCAAGCAGGCCAAGCAGGCCCTCACCTTCATCGGACTGCTGCCCTCCGCCGACGACCGGGACCTCATCAAACGGGTCGTCGCCGTCGGGGGCGACACCGTCCGCTGCTGCGGCCAGGACGGGCGGATCACCGTCAACGGCGTACCCCTGAACGAGCCGTACCTGCACCCGGGCAACGAGCCGTCCACCATCCCCTTCGAGGTGAAGGTCCCACAGGGCCGGATCTTCGTCCTCGGCGACCACCGCTCCGACTCGGCCGACTCCCGCTACCACCTCGACGAGAAGGACCACGGCACCGTCTCCGAGGAGCAGATCGTGGGCCGTGCCGTGGTGATCGCCTGGCCCATCGGACACTGGCGGGGCCTGGAGGAACGGGACACCTTCGCCGCCGTACCGGACACCAGTACGGGTTCCGAGTCCGCGCTCGGTCTGTCGCATAGTGTGTCCCAGCGGAATCTGAACGGATTCCCCGGGCTCCCGACCCCTGCGGAACTTCTGCTCGTTATGGGAGTGGTGGGCCTGTCCCTGTTCCGGGGCAGGCGATCGCACGGACTGAGGAGTGGATGTGGGGGATTTGGCCGTCGGCGCACGATCCGGACACGATGAGCCCGACAAGAGGGCCGACGGGGCCTTCGGCGATGACACGACGGGTGACGACGTGACGGGTGACGGGCAGGCGCAGCCGCCGGGCGGCGGGACGCCGGACGGTGACGACGACGCGGCGGGCAGCTCCGGCAGGAGCCCCAAGAAGCAGCGTTCCTTCTGGAAGGAACTGCCCCTCCTCGTCGGCATCGCGCTGGTGCTCGCACTGCTGATCAAGACCTTCCTGGTGCAGGCGTTCTCGATCCCCTCGGAATCGATGATGAACACCCTCCAGAAGGGCGACCGGGTCCTCGTCGACAAACTGACCCCCTGGTTCGGCTCCGAGCCCGAGCGCGGCGAAGTCGTCGTCTTCCACGACCCGGGCGGCTGGCTCGAAGGCCAGACCACGCCCAAGCCGAACGTCGTGCAGAAGTTCCTCAGCTTCATCGGCCTCATGCCGTCCGCCGAGGAGAAGGACCTCATCAAGCGCGTCATCGCCGTCGGCGGCGACACCGTGTCCTGCAAGGAGGGCGGCAAGGTCGTCCTCAACGGCGTCCCGCTGGACGAGACCTCGTACCTCTACCCCGGCTCCGTCCCCTGCCAGGACTCCTTCGGTCCGATCAAGGTCCCCGAGAACCGCATCTGGGTCATGGGCGACAACCGTCAGAACTCCCTCGACTCCCGCTTCCACCAGCAGCTCCCCGGTGGCGGCACCGTCTCCAATGACGAGGTCGTGGGCCGCGCCGTCGTGATCGCCTGGCCCGTCACCCGCTGGGCCACCCTCCCCGTGCCCGACATCTTCGACCAGCCGGCCCTCAACCAGGCCATGGCCGCCGCCCCCCTCGGCGCGGCCGGTCTCGCCGGAGCGCTCCCGCTGGTCCTCTGGCGTCGGAAGAAGGTCGCCGCACGGCATACCGCCGAGTAGTGACCCGCGGGTAGGGTGCCGTCCCGGACCGTCGACAGACCAACGGTCCGCCGACAGACCTACGGGGTGCGCACATGAGCGGAAACATACGGACCAAGGGCGGCCACGGCCGCCTCGGCAGCGCGCTGTCGGGGCTGGCCGTGGCCGTCGGCTGTGTGCTCTTCCTCGGCGGCTTCGTCTGGGGAGCCCTGCTCTACCAGCCGTACTCCGTCCCCACCGACTCCATGACCCCCACCATCGACGTCGGATCCAAGATCCTCGCCCAGCGCGTCGACGGTGACGAGGTGCGGCGCGGAGACGTCGTCGTCTTCACCGACCCGCTCTGGGGCGACTCACCGATGGTCAAGCGGGTCGCCGCCGTCGGCGGCGACACCGTCGCCTGCTGCGACCGGGACGGCCGCCTCACCGTCAACGGCACACCCGTCGAAGAGCCCTACCTGCGGCCCGGACCCGACGGCCGGACCACCGCATCCGGCACCGAGTTCTCCGTCCCCGTCCCCGCCGGCAACCTCTTCCTCCTCGGCGACGACCGGCACACCTCGCTCGACTCCCGTACGCACATGGAAGAGGCCGGACAGGGCTCCGTGCCCCGCTCCACCGTCGTCGGCAGGGTCGACGCCGTCGTCTGGCCCGCCAAGGGCCTCCTGGACCGCCCCACGGGCTTCGCCGGCCTTCCCGGCGGGATCTCGGAGCCCGGGCCCGTACGACCCCTCCTCACCGCGATAGCGGCCGGAGCCGCACTCGTCCTGGCCGGGGGCGCGTACGGGCCCGTGGCGAGCCGGCTCACGAAGCGCCGAACGGCGGGCACGACCCCCGGGGCCCGCGAGAAGGTGGGTACATGACGGACTCCGACCGGCAGACGCCGCCCGGCACCGCATCCGGCGCCGCCCCGCGGACGCCTCCCGGCACGGCATCGGGCGCCGCCCCGCAGACACCCGAGCCCGGCACCGCATCGGGCGCAGCCCCACAGACACCCGGGCCCGGCACCGCATCGGGCGCAGCCCCGCGGACACCCGGGCCCGGCACCGCATCGGGCGCAGCCCCGCAGGCCGAGGTCCGGCGGGTCGCGCGGGTCGTCCTGCTCGACCCCGACGACCGCATCCTCCTCCTGCACGGATACGAGCCCGACGACCCCGACCAGACCTGGTGGTTCACGCCCGGCGGCGGCCTGGAGGGCGACGAGACCCGGCAGGAGGCGGCACTGCGCGAGCTCGCCGAGGAGACCGGCATCACCGACATCGACCTCGGACCCGTGCTCTGGACGCGGCACTGCTCCTTCCCCTTCGACGGACGCCGCTGGGACCAGGACGAGTGGTACTACCTCGCCCGCACCCGCAAGACCGAGGCCGCACCGCGGCCGCAGGCCCTCACCGAGCTGGAGAACCGCAGTCTCGCGGGCCTGAGATGGTGGACCTCCGCCGAACTGTCGGCGGCCCGTGAGACGGTGTACCCGACCAGACTCGCCGAGCTGCTGCACACACTGCTCGACGAGGGACCTCCGAGTGCACCAGTGGCTCTCGCCCCGGAAATCGTTTAGGGGCGCGTCCGCCTGGCGCACAATAGGGGGACGCACGGCTGAAGGGGAACATGCCATGAGCGCCGAGGACCTCGAGAAGTACGAGACCGAGATGGAGCTGAAGCTCTACCGGGAGTACCGCGATGTCGTCGGGCTGTTCAAATACGTGATCGAGACCGAGCGGCGCTTCTACCTCACCAACGACTACGAGATGCAGGTGCACTCGGTCCAGGGCGAGGTCTTCTTCGAGGTCAGCATGGCCGACGCCTGGGTCTGGGACATGTACAGACCGGCCAGGTTCGTCAAGCAGGTCCGCGTCCTCACCTTCAAGGACGTGAACATCGAGGAGCTCAACAAGAGCGACCTCGAACTCCCCGGCAGCTGAGAGCCCCGCACTCGACCTCACCCCCAGGAGTGAGGCAGTTCTCCACAGCCCCCCGGCCGTCCACAGCACCGCACGCGGACCACCCCACTCCGTCACAGTCAGTGACGGAGGTGGTACCGCATGAACAGGACCCAAGCACTCGGACGGTACGGAGAAGAGCTCGCCACCCGCCTGCTCACCGCGACCGGCATGCACATCCTCGCCCGCAACTGGCGCTGCGGCCGGACCGGCGAGATCGACATCGTCGCCCGCCACGGCGACACCCTCGTCATCTGCGAGGTCAAAACCCGACGCCTCGGCTCGTACGAACACCCGATGGCCGCCGTCACACCCCGCAAGGCCGACCGGCTCCGACGCCTCGCCGCCTGCTGGCTCGACCGCAACGGCACCCCCGCCCCCGTCGGCGGCGTCCGCATCGACCTCGTCGGCATCGTCCTGCCCCGCCGCGGCGCCCCCGTCCTCACCCACGCCCAGGGGGTGGCCTGAGATGGGATTCGCCCGCACCTGCTCCGTCGCCCTGGTCGGCGTCGAAGGAGTCGTCGTCGAGGTCCAGGCCGACCTCGAACCCGGCGTCGCCGCCTTCACCCTCGTCGGTCTCCCCGACAAAAGCCTCACCGAGAGCCGCGACCGGGTCCGCGCCGCCGTCGTCAACTCCGGCGCCGAATGGCCCCAGAAGAAACTCACCGTCGGACTCAGCCCCGCATCCGTCCCGAAGAGCGGCTCCGGATTCGATCTCGCCGTAGCGGCGGCGGTCCTCGGCGCCGCCGAACGCATCGACCCCCGCGCCATCGCCGACCTCGTCCTCATCGGCGAACTCGGCCTCGACGGACGCGTCCGCCCCGTCCGAGGCATCCTCCCCGCCGTCCTCGCCGCCGCCGACGCCGGATACCGCCAGGTCGTCGTCCCCGAACAGACCGCCGGCGAAGCCGCCCTCGTCCCCGGAGTCTCCGTCCTCGGCGTCCGCAGCCTCCGCCAACTCATCGCCGTCCTCACCGACGAACCCGTCCCCGAAGAAGAACCCACCGAAGCCGGCCGACCCGACGCCATACTCGCCGGACTCCTCGTCCCCGGCGCCGGCCTCGGCACCGGACTCACCCCCGACCCCACCGGCACCGACGAAGGCCCCGACCTCGCCGACGTCGCCGGCCAACACCGTGCCCGCCGCGCCCTCGAAGTCGCCGCCGCAGGCAGCCACCACATCCTGCTCTCCGGCCCACCCGGCGCCGGAAAAACCATGCTGGCCGAACGCCTCCCCGGCATCCTCCCGCCCCTCACCCGACAGGAATCCCTCGAAGTCACCGCCGTCCACTCCGTCGCCGGCATCCTCCCGCCCGGCGAACCCCTCGTCCGCCGCGCCCCCTACTGCGCACCGCACCACTCCGCCACCATGCAATCCCTCGTCGGCGGCGGAAACGGACTCCCCAGGCCCGGCGCCGTCTCCCTCGCCCACCGAGGCATCCTCTTCCTCGACGAAGCCCCCGAATTCTCCGGAAAAGCCCTCGACGCCCTCCGCCAACCCCTCGAATCCGGACACGTCGTCATCGCCCGCGCCGCCGGAGTCGTACGCCTCCCCGCCCGCTTCCTCCTCGCCCTCGCCGCCAACCCCTGCCCCTGCGGACGCCACACCCTCCACGGCGCCGGCTGCGAATGCCCCGCCGCACTCGTCCGCCGCTACCAGGCACGCCTCTCCGGACCCCTCCTCGACCGCGTCGACCTCCGCGTCGAAGCCGAACCCGTCACCCGCGCCGACCTCCTCGGCCAAGGAGGCCGCGGCGAAACCACCGCAGCCGTCGCCGAACGCGTCCGCGAAGCCCGAGCCCGCGCCGCCGTACGCCTCGCCGACACCCCCTGGAACGTCAACAGCGACATCCCCGGCCACGAACTCCGCACCCGCTACCTCGCCGTCCCCGGAGCCCTCGCCGCCGCCGAACGCGACATCGAACGCGGACACCTCACCGCCCGCGGCCTCGACCGCGTACTCCGCGTCGCCTGGACCGTCGCCGACCTCGCCGGACACGACCGCCCCGACAGCGAGGACATCGCCCTCGCCCTCGAACTGCGCACCGGCATCGCCCGCGGCGTCCCGGTCGGAGCGGGAGGCCGCACATGACCACCCCCACCCCCACCCCCACCGACGAGCGCCTCGTACGCGCCACACTCAGCCGAGCCGTCGAACCCGGCGACGAACACGCCGGCCGCTGGCTCCACCGCTACGGAGCCACCGGCTTCCTCGACCGACTGCTCGACACCACACCCGACGGTGAAGCCCGGGGCGCGGCCGGCGACGACCCCTTCCCCGGCACCGGACAGAAACGCGTCGCCTCCTGGCGCCGCCGCGCCACCGCCGCCGACCCCACCCGCGACCTCGCCACCATCCACGACCTCGGCGGACGCTTCCTCATCCCCGGCGACACCGAATGGCCCCGCCAACTCGACGACCTCGGGGACACCCGCCCCCTCGGCCTATGGGTCCGAGGCCCCGCCGACCTGCGCACCTGGGCCCTCCGCTCCGTCGCCCTCGTCGGCGCCCGCGCCTGCACCCCGTACGGCGCCCACACCGCCGCCGACCTCGCCACCGGCCTCGCCCGCCAAGGCTGGGTCGTCGTCTCCGGAGCCGCCTACGGCATCGACGGAGCCGCCCACCGCGGCGCACTCGCCGCAGCCGGCGCCACCGTCGCGGTCCTCGCCTGCGGAGTCGACACCCCGTACCCCCGCGGCCACGACCAACTCATCCGACGCGTCGCCGAACAAGGCCTCGTCGTAGGGGAGTTGCCGCCCGACAGTCATCCCACCCCCAGCCGCTTCATCCTCCGCAACCGCGTCATCGCCGCCCTCACCCGAGGCACCGTCGTCATCGAGGCCCAACACCGCAGCGGCTCCCTCGTCACCGCCCGCGCCGCCACCCGCCTCGGCCGCCACACCATGGGCGTCCCCGGCCCCGTCACCAGCGCACTCTCCGCAGGCGTCCACGAACTCCTCCGGGGCGACGCCACCCTCGTCACCGACGCCGACGAGATCATCGAACTCATCGGCGACATGGGTCAGCTCGCCCCGACGCGCCGAGGCCCCGTTCTCCCGCGCGACCTCCTCGCCCCCGCGACCGCCCACATCCTCGAAGCGATCCCCGCCCGCGGCCCCACCCCCACCACCGTCATCGCCGGCCGCGCAGGAACCACCCCCGACGACACCCTCGCCAAGCTGTACGAACTCCACTCCCTCGGCTTCGTCGAACGACACGGAGAAGGCTGGCAGTTGACGAACAGGACAACACCCGCATCGAACGCGCGGCGAGGCGGTACTTGACCTGGAGCATTCGGGTGAAAGGGTGAAGGCGATGAACAATCGAGTTCTCTCGGCCGCACCCGAGGGGCCGACACGCGTCACGGCCCGGGTTCGAAGATGTGGCCGACGGTGTCCACCCGGAGCGGCGCGATCCCCCGATGTTCGCGCACCGCGACCGCGCACTCACGCTACGCTCACCAGGATTCCGTCCAGGACACCCACACCGCCACACCCGACAGCAGAACGGCTCAAGGCAACGCATGCCCCAGCACACCTCCGGGTCTGACCGCGCTGCGGTGCCCCCAGCAGCCCGGGGCACCGTGCGACCACCCGCACCGACCTCCCTCGACGAACTGTGGCGGTCGTACAAGGACACGGGCGACGAGCGGCTGCGGGAACAGCTGATCCTGCACTACTCGCCACTCGTCAAATACGTCGCGGGACGAGTCAGCGTCGGGCTGCCGTCCAACGTGGAACAGGCCGACTTCGTCTCCTCAGGCGTCTTCGGCCTCATCGACGCCATCGAGAAGTTCGACGTCGAGCGCGCGATCAAGTTCGAGACGTACGCCATCACCCGCATCCGCGGCGCCATGATCGACGAACTCCGCGCCCTCGACTGGATCCCGCGCTCCGTCCGCCAGAAGGCCCGCAACGTCGAGCGCGCGTACGCCACCCTCGAAGCCCAGCTCAGGCGCACCCCCTCCGAGACCGAGGTCGCCGCGGAGATGGAGGTCACGCTGGAGGAACTGCACGCGGTTTTCAGCCAGTTGTCCCTGGCGAACGTCGTCGCCCTCGAAGAGCTGCTGCACGTCGGCGGCGAGGGCGGCGACCGGCTCTCCCTGATGGACACCCTGGAGGACACGGCCGCCGACAACCCCGTCGAGGTCGCCGAGGACCGCGAGCTGCGCCGGCTGCTCGCCCGCGCCATCAACACACTCCCCGAGCGGGAGAAGACCGTCGTCACGCTCTACTACTACGAGGGCCTCACCCTCGCCGAGATCGGCCACGTCCTCGGCGTCACCGAGAGCCGCGTCAGCCAGATCCACACCAAGTCCGTCCTCCAGCTCCGAGCCAAGCTGGCCGACGTCGGACGCTGACCCGGCGCGAGCCGGTCGTACAGTGGAGCCGTGCCCAGGATTCGAGCGGCCTCGGTGGCCGAGCACCGGACGATGCAGCGCGGCGCCCTCCTGGACGCCGCGCGTTCCCTGCTGTCCGAGGGCGGTACGGAGGCGCTGACCTTCCCCGCCCTCGCCGAGCGCACGGGCCTCGCCCGCTCCTCGGTGTACGAGTACTTCCGATCACGCGCGGCCGTCGTCGAAGAGCTGTGCGCCGTCGACTTCCCCGTCTGGGCCGCCGAGGTCGAGGTGGCCATGGATGGCGCGGACACCCCACAGGGCAAGGTCGAGGCCTACGTCCGCAAGCAGCTGGAGCTCGTCGGCGACCGCCGCCACCGCGCGGTCGTCGCCATCTCGGCCAGCGAGCTCGACGACGGCGCCCGCGAGAAGATCCGCGCGGCCCACGGCGGCCTCGTCGCCATGATCGTCGAAGCCCTCGCCGCCCTGGGCCAGCCCCAGCCGCGCCTGGGCGCCATGCTCCTCCAGGGCGTCGTGGACGCCGCGGTCCGCCGCATCGAACTCGGCGCGGCCGAGAACCCCACGGAAATCGCCGAGGCGGCGGTCACGATGGCCCTCCACGGGGTCAACGGCACCCCGGCCTGACCTTCGCGTGAAGAGGGGGGAGGGGCCCCCCCCCCGCCCCCTCCCCTCCCACCCAACCCCAACCCCGGCCCCGCCCCGCTCATCACTCGTCGGCCCCTCGCTCCCCCTGCCGGCCCCTCGCTCCCTCTTGCTCGGTCGCCCGTGTGTGCCTCCGGTTCGGCCCCCTCAGTTCCCGGTCGGGAGCAGGCGTGAGGGAGCGCGTGGGGTGAGGAGGAGGGGGTTCAGGTACTGGTCGCCTCTGAGGAGGCCCCAGTGGAGGCAGGTCTCCGGGCAATGGGTGCCGGGTGCGACCTCTGCGACGGGCGTGCCGGCCGGGACTGCTGTGCCTGGTTTCACCAGAGGGGTCACCGGGGTGAAGGTGGTGCGTAGCGGGGGAGTGCCCGAGCCCGGGAGGGTGAGGGTGAGGACTCCGTGGCCGCCGACCTGGCCCGCGAAGGTGACCGTTCCCGCGGTGGGGGCCAGGACCGGGGTGCCCGGTGGTGCGGCGAGGTCGATGCCGCGGTGGCCGGCGGCGTAGGGGCCCGGTGGTGGTTGCCAGCCGCGGAGGATCTCGGGGGGCGGTGGGCCCACCGGCCACAGGAGGCCGAGGGTCAGGAGCAGTGTCGTGAAGTGCATGGGAGAAGGCTCCCCGGACAGTCCGGTTCAGGGCGGTCGGGGACGGTTTCTGTGGACTACTCGCGGGTTGTGGACAGCTCCGTCACCCGCTGCTCCCGGGGTCCCGTACACTTCCTATGGCGACCCGGGTCACTGGGTCGACTTCGCACGCCCCGCCACTGCCCTCACCGGTCGTGGCAGCGCCTTTCGGTCCCTCGCGGGCATGGCGCGTCGGGGTGTCAGGAACATAACCGAGAAACCCAAGGAGATACGGCCATGGCCGTCGTCACGATGCGGGAGCTGCTGGAGAGCGGCGTCCACTTCGGTCACCAGACCCGTCGCTGGAACCCGAAGATGAAGCGCTTCATCTTCACCGAGCGCAACGGCATCTACATCATCGACCTGCTCCAGTCGCTGTCGTACATCGACCGCGCCTACGAGTTCGTCAAGGAGACCGTCGCGCACGGCGGCTCCATCATGTTCGTCGGTACGAAGAAGCAGGCCCAGGAGGCCATCGCCGAGCAGGCGACGCGTGTCGGCATGCCGTACGTCAACCAGCGTTGGCTCGGTGGCATGCTCACCAACTTCTCCACCGTCTACAAGCGTCTGCAGCGCCTCAAGGAGCTCGAGCAGATCGACTTCGAGGACGTCGCCGCTTCCGGTCTCACCAAGAAGGAGCTTCTCGTGCTCTCGCGCGAGAAGGCCAAGCTGGAGAAGACCCTCGGTGGTATCCGCGAGATGTCCAAGGTTCCCAGCGCCGTCTGGATCGTGGACACCAAGAAGGAGCACATCGCCGTCGGCGAGGCGCGCAAGCTGAAGATCCCGGTCGTCGCGATCCTCGACACCAACTGTGACCCCGACGAGGTCGACTACAAGATCCCGGGCAACGACGACGCGATCCGCTCCGTCACCCTGCTCACCCGCGTGATCGCCGACGCCGTCGCCGAGGGCCTCATCGCCCGCTCCGGCGCCGCGACCGGCGACTCGAAGCCGGGCGAGAAGGCCGCCGGCGAGCCGCTCGCCGAGTGGGAGCGCGACCTGCTCGAGGGTGAGAAGAAGGCTGACGACGCCGAGGTCCAGACCTCTGCCGAGACCGCCAAGGTCGCCGACGCCGAGACCACCGAGGTCGCCGAGGCCGTCGAGACCGTCGAGCCGGTCACCGAGGCTCCGGCCGCGGACGCCGAGCAGGCCTGACCCTTCAGGACCTTCGGGTGACGACGGCGGGGGCCCACGAAGCCCCCGCCGTCCACCCGTGGACCCGCCCGATCTTTCAGACTTCGAGAGAGAAACAGACTCATGGCGAACTACACCGCCGCTGACGTCAAGAAGCTCCGCGAGCTCACCGGCGCCGGCATGATGGACTGCAAGAAGGCCCTGGACGAGGCCGACGGCGACGTCGACAAGGCCGTAGAGGCCCTGCGCATCAAGGGCCAGAAGGGTGTCGCCAAGCGTGAGGGCCGCTCCGCCGAGAACGGCGCCGTGGTCTCCCTCATCGCGGACGACAACACCTCCGGCGTCCTCGTCGAGCTGAAGTGCGAGACGGACTTCGTCGCCAAGGGTGAGAAGTTCAGCGCCGTCGCCAACGCCCTCGCCGCGCACGTCGCCGCGACCGCCCCGGCCGACCTCGCCGCGCTGCTCGCCTCCGAGATCGAGGCCGGCAAGACCGTGCAGGCGTACGTCGACGAGGCCAACGCCAACCTCGGCGAGAAGATCGTCCTGGACCGCTTCGCGCAGTACACGGACGGCTTCGTCTACGCGTACATGCACCGCACGATGCCGGACCTCCCGCCGCAGATCGGTGTCCTCGTCGAGTTCGACAAGGCCGACGCCGACGTCGCCAAGGGCATCGCGCAGCACATCGCCGCCTTCGCGCCGAAGTACCTCACCCGTGAGGACGTTCCGGCCGAGGTCGTCGAGACCGAGCGTCGCGTCGCCGAGGAGACCACCCGCGCCGAGGGCAAGCCCGAGGCCGCGCTCCCGAAGATCGTCGAGGGTCGCGTGAACGGCTTCTTCAAGGACGCGACGCTGCTCGGTCAGCCGTACGCCCTTGACAACAAGAAGTCCGTCCAGCAGATCCTGGACGAGGCCGGTGTCACCCTGAAGCGCTTCACCCGCATCAAGGTCGGCATCTGAGTCCGTACGCGAACGCGACGGACACCGGACCCCGATAGGGTCTGAGGCAGTCGTCCGCGCACGCGCAGGACGACCGCAGATCTGACGAGGAGGCCATTGCCATACGGGAAACCGCGAGGACCCAAGGCAATGGCCTCCTTCGTATGTGCACGAGGAGATCTCCATGAACCAGGGCGCCGTACAGGGCGACGACAACAACGGCAACAAGGCCGGCCGCTACATGCTGAAGCTGTCCGGAGAAGCCTTCTCCGGCGGTACCGGCCTGGGCGTCGACCCCAATGTCGTGCACGCCATCGCGCGTGAGATCGCAGCCGTCGTCCGCGACGGCGCGGAGATCGCGGTGGTGATCGGCGGCGGCAACTTCTTCCGTGGCGCCGAGCTCCAGCAGCGCGGCATGGACCGGGCCCGCTCCGACTACATGGGCATGCTCGGCACCGTGATGAACTGCCTCGCCCTCCAGGACTTCCTGGAGAAGGAAGGCATCGACTCCCGCGTCCAGACCGCCATCACCATGGGCCAGGTCGCCGAGCCGTACATTCCGCTGCGCGCCGTGCGCCACCTGGAGAAGGGCCGTGTGGTCATCTTCGGTGCGGGCATGGGCATGCCGTACTTCTCCACGGACACCACCGCCGCCCAGCGTGCCCTGGAGATCGAGGCCGAGGCCCTGCTCATGGGCAAGAACGGCGTGGACGGCGTCTACGACTCCGACCCGAAGGCCAACCCCGACGCGGTCAAGTTCGACGCACTGGAGTACAGCGAGGTGCTCTCGCGTGACCTCAAGGTCGCCGACGCCACCGCCATCACCCTGTGCCGGGACAACAACCTCCCGATCCTCGTCTTCGAACTGCTCACCGAGGGCAATATCGCGCGCGCGGTGAAGGGTGAGAAGATCGGCACGCTCGTGAGCGACCAGGGCACCCGGGCCTGACCCGAACCGGGGAACCGCCCCGCAAGGGGATGGACAGAGCCCTGCCGGTCGTACACCGTGCAGGACACAACGCGACGACACGCAGGAGCATGTGGTGATCGAAGAGACCCTCCTCGAGGCCGAGGAGAAGATGGAGAAGGCCGTCGTGGTCGCCAAGGAGGACTTCGCCGCGATCCGCACCGGCCGTGCGCACCCGGCGATGTTCAACAAGATCGTGGCGGACTACTACGGTGCCATCACCCCCATCAACCAGCTGGCGTCCTTCTCCGTTCCGGAGCCTCGGATGGCCGTGGTGACCCCGTTCGACAAGAGCGCGCTGCGCAACATCGAGCAGGCGATCCGCGACTCGGACCTCGGCGTCAACCCGAGCAACGACGGCAACATCATCCGGGTGGTGTTCCCCGAGCTGACGGAGGAGCGCCGCCGGGAGTACATCAAGGTCGCCAAGAGCAAGGCCGAGGACTCGAAGATCTCGATCCGCTCGGTCCGCCGCAAGGCCAAGGAGACCATCGACAAGCTCGTCAAGGACGGCGAGGTCGGCGAGGACGAGGGTCGCCGCGCCGAGAAGGAGCTCGACGACACCACCGCGAAGTACGTCTCGCAGGTGGACGAGCTGCTCAAGCACAAGGAAGCCGAGCTGCTCGAGGTCTGATGAACGACTCTTCCTGGGGGGCCCCGGCCGGTTCCGGCCGTGGGGGACCCGACCAGGGGCCCGTCCCGGCGGGTCCCGCATACGATCGGCATCAGGCGGCGCAGACTCGGCCCATGCCCATCGTGCCCGACGTTCCCGCCGGCGGATTCCAGGACGGTCACGGCCGGGGGGCCGCTCACCAGAGCGGTCCCCTGTTCCGTGACGAGACGCCGCACGAGCACCCGCAGGAGCCCATGCCCAGCCCCACCCCGCCTCCGCCGCCCGCGCCGACGGCGCCACGGCAGAAGAAGAGCGCGGGGCGTGACCTGGGCGCGGCCATAGGGGTCGGTGTCGGTCTGGGCGCCGTCATCATCGCGTCGCTGTTCATCTGGAAGCCGGCGTTCGTCGGGGTGATCGCGGTCGCCGTGGTGGTCGGTCTCTGGGAGCTGACCTCCCGTCTCCAGGAGCGCAAGGCGATCAAGGCTCCGCTGGTCCCGCTCGCGGTCGGCGGTGCGGCGATGGTCGTCGCCGGATACGTCCGGGGTGCCGAGGGTGCCTGGGTGGCGATGGCGCTCACGGCGCTCGCGGTGCTGGTCTGGCGGATGACGGAGCCTCCCGAGGGCTATCTGAAGGACGTCACGGCGGGCGTGTTCGCCGCGTTCTACGTGCCGTTCCTCGCGACCTTCGTGGCGTTGCTGCTGACCGCCGACGACGGCCCGCAGCGGGTGCTGACCTTCCTGATCCTGACGGTGGTCAGCGACACCGGGGCGTACGCGGTCGGCTGGCGCTTCGGCAAGCACAAGCTGGCCCCGAGGATCAGCCCCGGCAAGACCCGCGAGGGTCTGGTCGGCGCGGTCACGTTCGCGATGGCGGCGGGCGCGCTGTGCATGGAGTTCATGATCGACGAAGGTGCCTGGTGGCAGGGCCTGATCCTCGGTCTGGCGGTGGCGGCGAGCGCGACGCTCGGTGACCTCGGCGAGTCGATGATCAAGCGTGACCTGGGCATCAAGGACATGGGCACGCTGCTGCCGGGCCACGGCGGCATCATGGACCGTCTGGACTCGCTGCTGCCGACGGCGCCGGTGGTGTGGTTGCTGCTCGCGCTGTTCGTCGGTACCACCTGACCTGCGGGTTCGTTGGTCCTTCTGTCGATGAGGGGCTCGTCGCCCAGAGGGCGGCGGGCCCTCCGTCGTATCTCTGCGACACTGGTAGCACCATGCCCAAGCCCGGAGAACTCACTTTCGTCGCCCCCCGCGGAGCCAAGAAGCCGCCGCGGCACCTGGCCGACCTCACGCCCGCCGAGCGGAAGGAGGCCGTCGCCGCGATCGGCGAGAAGCCCTTCCGCGCCAAGCAGCTGTCCACTCACTACTTCGCGCGGTACGCGCACGATCCCGCGGAGTGGACGGACATTCCGGCCGCCTCGCGGGAGAAGCTGGCCGGGGAGCTGCTGCCCGATCTGATGTCCGTGGTGCGGCACATCTCGTGCGACGACGACACCACCCGTAAGACCCTGTGGCGGCTGCACGACGGCACGCTGGTCGAGTCGGTGCTCATGCGTTACCCGGACCGGGTGACGATGTGCATCTCCTCGCAGGCGGGCTGCGGGATGAACTGCCCGTTCTGCGCGACGGGGCAGGCGGGGCTCGACCGGAACCTGTCGACCGCCGAGATCGTGCACCAGATCGTGGACGGCATGCGGTCGCTGCGGGACGGGGAGGTGCCCGGGGGACCGGCGCGGCTCTCCAACATCGTGTTCATGGGCATGGGGGAGCCGCTCGCGAACTACAAGCGGGTCGTCGGCTCGATCCGCCGGCTGACGGACCCCGAGCCGGACGGTCTGGGGCTGTCCCAGCGGGGGATCACCGTCTCCACCGTCGGGCTGGTGCCCGCGATGCTGCGGTTCGCCGACGAGGGCTTCAAGTGCCGGCTCGCGGTCTCGCTGCACGCCCCGGACGACGAGCTGCGGGACACCCTGGTGCCGGTGAACACGCGCTGGAAGGTGCGTGAGGTCCTCGACGCGGCCTGGGAGTACGCGGAGAAGTCCGGGCGCCGGATCTCCATCGAGTACGCGCTGATCCGGGACATCAACGACCAGGCGTGGCGGGGTGACCTGCTCGGCCGGCTGCTCAAGGGGCGCCGGGTGCACGTCAACCTGATCCCGCTGAACCCGACGCCGGGTTCGAAGTGGACGGCGTCGCGCCCCGAGGACGAGAAGGCCTTCGTCGAGGCCATCGCCCGCCACGGTGTGCCGGTGACCGTGCGCGACACCCGGGGTCAGGAGATCGACGGTGCCTGTGGACAGCTGGCCGCCGCCGAACGCTGACCTTGTATCCTGAGCTCGAACACATCTCCATATTCCGACAGGGGAGCGCCACAGCGCTGAGAGTGCGGTCACCGTAGGACCGCAGACCCTCTGAACCTTGCCCAGGTCATTCTGGGTAGGAAGTTCGGTCGTTAACTCAAGCTGTTGCGCCCTGCCCGCGTCCGGTTCGCCGGTCGTGGGCAGGGCCGCGTCTCTTCCTGGTCATGCCCAGGAGGAATCTCAGTGACCATCAAGAAGGCCGCTGCCGCCGCGCTCGTCGCGGCGCTCGGCGTCACCACCCTTGCCGCCTGCGGCACGGAGGACGTCCGGGACGCCGCCGGCAAGTCCGGCGGGCCCGTGCCGAAGACCGTGACCCTCGTGAGTCACGACTCGTTCAACGCCTCCAAGGCGGTGCTGGCCGAGTTCACGAAGCAGACCGGCTTCACCGTCAAGGTGCTGAAGAGCGGGGACGCGGGCGAGGCCGTCAACAAGGAGATCCTGACCAAGGGCTCCCCGCAGGGCGATGTCTTCTTCGGCGTCGACAACACGCTGCTGTCCCGCGCGCTCGACAACGGGATCTTCGTTCCGTACGAGGCGAAGGGCTTGGACCGGGTCCCGGAGGCGTACCGGCTCGACAAGGAGCACAGGGTCACGCCGATCGACTCCGGTGACATCTGCGTCAACTACGACAAGAAGTACTTCGCCGACAAGAAGCTGGCGCCGCCGGTGACCTTCGACGACCTGGCGAAGCCGGCGTACAAGGACCTGCTCGTCGTGGAGAACCCCGAGCGGTCCTCCCCGGGTCTCGGCTTCCTGCTCGGTACGGCTGCGAAGTACGGCGACGACGGCTGGCAGGCGTACTGGTCGAAGCTCAAGGCGAACGGTGTGAAGACCGTCGACAGCTGGGAGCTCGCCTACAACCAGGAGTTCTCCGGCTCGGCCGGCGGCAAGCAGGCCAAGGGCGACCGGCCGCTCGTCGTGTCGTACGCGTCCAGCCCGCCGGTCGAGGTGCTGTACGGCGAGCCGCAGCCGAAGGTGGCGCCCACCGGCGTGTCCACCGGCACCTGCTTCCGGCAGACGGAGTTCGCGGGTCTGCTGAACGGGGCGAAGAACCCCGAGGGCGGCAAGGCGCTGATCGACTTCCTGATCTCGAAGAAGTTCCAGGAGGACATGCCGCTCCAGATGTTCGTCAACCCGGTGGCGAAGGACGCGGCCCTGCCGGAGCTGTTCACGAAGCACGGTGTGGTCGTCGACAAGCCGGAGACCATGGCGCCCGAGAAGATCGCCGAGAAGCGTGACCCGTGGATCCAGCAGTGGTCGTCGCTCGTTCTGAAGTAGTCCCCGACCGCAGGGGAAGCGCGGCGCGGCTCGGCCTGATGGTCGTGCCCGTCGCCTTCTTCGCGCTCTTCTTCGCCTGGCCCGTCGTCTCGATCGTGGAACGCGGGCTGCGGGTCGACGGGGCGTGGCAGTTCGGACGGTTCGGCGAGACGCTGAGCCGGCCGGAGATTCTCGACGTCCTGTGGTTCACGCTCTGGCAGGCGCTTGCCTCCACGGGGCTGACTCTGTTGATCGCGCTGCCCGGCGCGTACGTCTTCGCGCGCTTCGACTTTCCCGGCAAGGGGCTGCTGCGGGCCGTCGTCACCGTGCCGTTCGTGATGCCGACCGTCATGGTCGGTACGGCCTTCCTGGCGCTTGTCGGGCGCGGCGGACTGCTCGACGGGCTGTGGGGCGTGCGGCTCGACAACACGGTCTGGGCGATCCTGATCGCCCATGTGTTCTTCAACTACGCCGTCGTCGTCCGGACCGTAGGCGGCCTGTGGGCGCAGCTCGACCCGCGCCAGGAGGAGGCCGCCCGGGTTCTCGGCGCGTCCCGCCTGACCGCGTGGCGGACCGTGACCCTGCCGGCGCTCGCCCCGTCCGTCGCCGCGGCCGCGCTGATGGTGTTCCTCTTCACGGCGAGCTCCTTCGCCGTCGTCCAGATCCTCGGCGGATCCACGTACTCCACTCTGGAGACGGAGATCTACCGGCAGACCGTTGTCCGCTTCGATCTGACGACGGCCGCCGTCCTCACGATGGTGCAGTTCGTCGCGGTCGGCGTCGTCCTCGCCGTGCACGCCCGGACCGTCCGCCGGCGGGAGACCGCGCTGAGGCTGGTCGCGCCCGAGGAGACCGCGCGCCGGCCGCGCGGTGCCGGGCAGTGGGCGCTGCTCGTCGGTGTCCTCGTCTCGGTGGCGCTGCTGATCGTGTTGCCGCTCGGGGTGCTCGTCGAGCGGTCCTTCGCCACCTCCCACGGATACGGGCTCGACTACTACCGTGCGCTGCAGACCCCGGATCCCTCCGGCACCTTCCTCGTGCCGCTGCTCGACACGATCGGGAACTCGCTCCGGTACGCCGTCGTCGCCACCCTGATCGCCCTCGTCATCGGCGGGCTCGCGGCGGCGGCGCTCACCCGGCGGGCGGGACGGCTGGTGCGGGGCTTCGACGCGCTGCTCATGCTGCCGCTCGGGGTGTCCGCCGTGACCGTCGGTTTCGGTTTCCTCATCACCCTCGACGAGCCGCCGTTCGATCTGAGGGCCAGTTGGATCCTCGTACCGCTCGCGCAGGCCCTGGTCGGTGTCCCCTTCGTCGTACGGACGATGCTGCCGGTGCTGCGGGCGGTGGACGAGCGGCTGCGGGAGGCGGCGGCCGTCCTCGGCGCCTCGCCGTGGCGGGCCTGGCGGGAGGTGGATCTGCCGCTGGTGCGGCGGGCGCTGCTCATCGCCGCCGGGTTCGCGTTCGCCGTCTCGCTCGGCGAGTTCGGCGCGACCGTCTTCATCGCCCGGCCCGACAGTCCGACGCTGCCGGTGGCCGTGGCGCGGCTCCTGGGCCGGCCCGGCGAGCTCAACTACGGCCAGGCGATGGCCCTCTCGACGATTCTCATGGTGGTGTGCGCGGTGTCCCTGCTGCTGCTCGAACGGCTCCGGACCGAACGCACCTCGGGGGAGTTCTGATGCTGAGACTCGACGGGGCGACCGTACGGTTCGGGGAGCGGGCCGTGCTCGACGGCGTGGACCTGGCGGTCGACGACCACGAGATCGTGTCCGTGCTCGGGCCGAGCGGCAGCGGCAAGTCCACGCTGCTGCGGGCGGTCGCCGGGCTGCAGGCCCTCGACGGCGGGCGGGTGCTGCTCGGCGGCGCCGACCAGAGCGGGGTGCCGGTGCACCGGCGGGGCGTCGGCCTGATGTTCCAGGACCACCAGCTGTTCCCGCAGCGGGACGTCGGCGGCAACGTCGCGTTCGGGCTGCGGATGCGCGGGGCCGGGAAGGCCGAGCAGGCCGAGCGGGTGAAGGAGCTGCTCGACCTCGTCGGTCTGCCGGGCGCCGGGCGCCGGTCCGTCGGCGCGCTCTCCGGCGGTGAGCAGCAGCGGGTGGCGCTGGCCCGCGCCCTGGCGCCCCGGCCCCGGCTGCTCATGCTCGACGAACCCCTCGGTCAGCTCGACCGGGGGCTGCGGGAGCGGCTCGTCGTGGAGCTGCGGCAGCTCTTCGGGCGGCTTGGGACGACGGTCCTCGCGGTGACCCACGACCAGGGCGAGGCGTTCGCGCTCGCCGACCGGGTGGTGGTCATGCGGGACGGCCGCATCGCCCAGTCGGGTGCGCCTGTCGACGTGTGGTCGCGGCCGGCCTCCGAGTTCGTGGCCCGCTTCCTGGGCTTCGACAACGTGGTGGCGGCGCGGGTGACCGGGTCGGTCGCGGACACCGTCTGGGGGAAGGTCCCGGTGCCGGGGGACTCGCCGCAGGGCGAGCGGCGGCTTCTCGTCCGGCCCGGCGGGGTACGGCTCGTGCCCGTGGAGCAGGGGCCGGCCTGGACGGTCGAGTCGCGGTCCTTCCGGGGCAGCCGGGTGGCCGTACGGCTCCGCCCGGTGGACGGGCCGCCGCTGGACGCGGAGCTTCCGCTGCGGGAGGTGCCGGAGGCGGGCGCCGAGGTGGGGGTGGCCTTCCGGGCGGAGGACGTGGTGGTGCTCGGCGACGACATTCCGTAGGGGATCGCGACACCCCGTGGAGGAGCGATGAGTTCTGGCCGCCGGGGGAGTCTCCTTGGTGTTGTTCCGCCGTCGTCGTCGCGGCGTCTCTTTGTCGAACGCACAGGAGGAAAGTCATGGGCCAGCTGCTCAGAGTCCAGAACTTCATGGTCTCGTCCGACGGTTTCGGTACCGGGGAGGGGCAGAGTCTGGAGCGGCCCTTCGGGCACGCGGATCCGGGGAGCATGTTCTCCTGGGCGGGTGCCACGGCGAGCTGGCCGATGCGCACCGACTCCGGGGGCAGCCGGGGCCTCGACGACTACTTCACGCGGGACTACGCCCGGAACATCGGTGCCGAGATCATGGGGCGCAACAAGTTCGGGCCCCAGCGCGGTCCCTGGGAGGACCATGAGTGGCAGGGCTGGTGGGGTGACGAGCCGCCGTTCCACACGCCGGTGTTCGTCATGACCCACCACCCGCGGCCCTCGTTCACGCTCTCCGACACGACGTTCCATTTCGTCGACGCCGACCCGGCGACGGTCCTTTCCCGGGCCCGGGAGGAGGCGGGGGGCAAGGACGTCCGTCTCGGTGGCGGGGCCACCGTCATCCGGGAGTTCCTCGACGCCGATCTCGTCGACACCCTGCACGTCGCGGTGGCGCCGGTGAAGCTCGGAGCCGGGGTACGGCTCTGGGAGTCGCCCGACGAGCTGCTCGACCGGTTCCACTGCGACGTCGTGCCCAGCCCGAGCGGTGCGGTGACGCACCACCTCTTCTGGCGGAAGTGACCGGAGGGGGCTACCCGGTCTCCTCCTTCGCCAGCCGTTCCAGTGCGTCCGGGGCCTCGTCGATCGAGTCCACGAGGGCGATGCGGGCCGCCATCGGGCGGCCCGCCGCCAGGCTTTCCAGCAGGGGCCAGGCCGGGAGGCGTTGCGTCCAGTGGGCGCGGTCGACGAGGACCATCGGGGGCGGGGCGCCCCGGGACGCGTAGTAGTTCGGGGTCGCGTTGTCGAAGATCTCCTGGACGGTGCCCGCCGCGCCCGGCAGGAAGACGACGCCCGCGGTGGAGCGGGAGAGCAGGCCGTCCTCCCTCGTGGCGTTGGCGAAGTACTTGCCGATGTGGCCCGCGAAGGCGTTCGGAGGCTCGTGGCCGTAGAACCAGGTGGGGATGCCGACGGAGTCGCCGCCGTGCGGCAGGCGGGCCCGTACGCGGAAGGCGGCGCGGGCCCAGTCGGTCACCGAGGGCGTGAACGACGGGACTTCGGCGAGGACGGCGAGGGACTCGGCCAGGGCCTCGTCGGCGAGCGGGGCCGCGTACGCGCCGAGGTTCGCGGCCTCCATCGCGCCCGGGCCGCCGCCGGTCGCCACGGTGAGACCGGCGCGCGCCAGCGATCTGCCGAGCCTGGCCGCGCCCGCGTACGCCTCCGTGCCCCGCCCCATCGCGTGGCCGCCCATCACGCCGACGACCCGGGCGCCGTCCAGGAGCTCGTCGAGCGCGTCGGAGACGGCGTCGTCGTGGAGCGAGCGGAGCATCGAGGCGAAGATGTCGCCATCGGCCCGTGTCCGGCCGAACCAGGCGTACGCGAGGGCGTCGGGCGTCCCCTCGTATCCGGTGTCCGCGATCCCGAGGAACAGTTCCTCGGCGGAGTAGAGCGACGCCCGGTACGGGTCGAAGGGCAGGTCGGGCACGGGCGGGAAGACGAACGCACCGTCGGCGCGGACCTTGGCGGCCGCCTCCGGCTCCATCGGGCAGCCGAGGAAGACGGCGTCGGTGGTGACGGCGGTGAGCAGGGCGAAGGTCCGGTCGGTGAGGTCGACCGACTGCACCCGGTGTCCTGCGAGGGAGCCGGGCCGGGCGAGCGCCTCGTCGAACTCGTGGAGCGTGTGGATCTCGCGCTCGTGCCCGCGCGGTCCGGGCGGCCGGTGTGCCGGAGGAAGCGTCGCCATGGACCCACGATAGGGGCGACACCCGTGGTGCCGCCCCCGTGGGGCGTGAGCGGCCGCGGTCCGCTCAGCCCGTCAGCGGCAGCGCCGCCAGTTCGGCCACCGCCCACGTCAGGGGGAGGAAGACCGCGAGCAGGATGCCCGCGCGCATCAGGGCCGCCGAGCGGAGGACCGTGGGCGGGGCGCCGATGCGGAGGAGGGCCTCGGTGGTGTGGGCGCGGCACTGCTTGGATTCCAGGGCCGCGGTGAGGAGGGTGGCCGTCGTGCAGGCCAGGATCAGGCCCGCGCCGAGGCCGGTGAGCGGGCCGAAGGCGCCGGGGCCCGTGCCCGCGTCGTGCAGGGCCGATGCCGCGAGGGTTCCGGAGACCACCGCGCTGACCACGCCCAACGGGCGGCCGATACGGCGGGACTCGTCCATCAGGACCCGGCCCGCGAGCAGCCGCGTGGCGCCCGGCCGGACGGCCTGGAGGAGGCGGCCGCAGCCGTGGACCAGGCCGGGGCCTGCCATCGCGAGGCCGAAGGCGGTGAGGACCCAGCCGGCCAGGACGCCTGCCGGGTTGCCGTCGAAGTGCCCCGGCAGCGGGAGTCCGGCGCCGGCGCCGCTGCGGCCCGCGTACGTCTCGATCGCCAGGCCGACCGCGACCAGGGCGATGCCCCACGGCAGTCCGGACGGCACCGGCTTCTCCGCGCCCTCCGGTGCGGCGGGCGCGGTGCGCGGGCGCAGGGCGAGGCCCGCGGCCGTGGCGGCGACGACCGGGAGCACCGCGAGCAGGGTGAGGGCGGCGGCGAGCGGGATCGGCCGGTCGGCGGCGAGGAGGTCGGCGGCGGCCCCGTCGAAGGGCAGGCCCGTGATGTCGCCGCGCAGGTGCAGATAGAACAGCAGGGCGATCATCGAGCCGAGCGTGCAGGCGACGGCCGTCGACGCGGCGGCGATCGCGGTGAGCCGGGCGGGGCCGAGTCCGATCGCCGAGAGCCCGGGGCGCGGGCGGGTGCTGGGGTCGGTCCGGGCCACGGCGACCGCGAACTGGACGGTCGCGGCGAGCGGCAGGACGCACCAGAGCAGCCGCAGCACGGACGCCGAGGACCGCTCCGGGTGCCCGGCCGCGTACCCGAGGGTGCAGAGCAGGAGGAAGCCCACCCCTGCGGCCGCGGCGGCGACGAGGAGCCGGCGCGTCAGGACGAGGGGGTGGGCCCCGCGGGCTAGACGGAGAGCGAGCACGCGGCGACGCCCTCCGCCCCTGACGCCGGGGGTACGGTGCCGACCCGGCGTCCGTCGAGGAGTGCGACCGTGCGGTCGGCGAGCGCCGCGACCTCGGCGTCGTGGGTGGCGAGGAGCACGGTGATGCCGTGCGAGCGGGCGGCGGCGGTCAGGGTGCGCAGGACCTGGGCGCCGTCGGCCCGGTGCAGGGTGGCGGTGGGTTCGTCGGCGAACAGCACCGTCGGGGTGGTGACGAGCGCGCGGGCGATGGCGATGCGCTGGCGCTGGGAGTGGGTGAGGGCGTGCGGGCGCTTGCGGGCGCTCGCGCCGATGTCGAGGCGCTCCAGCCACTCCAGGGCGGCGGTCTTCGCGGCCCGGTGGGAGGCCCCGCGGAGCAGCAGGGGCAGGGCTGTGTTCTCCCAGCCGGTGAGCTCGGGGACGAGTCCGGGTTCGGGGTCGATCCAGCCGAAGCGTTCGCGGCGGAGCCGTTCGCGTTCGGTGGGGCCCAGGGTGTGGACGGGGCTGCTGTTGAACCAGACCTCGCCCTGCTGGGCGAGGAGCTGGCCGGACAGGCAGCGCATGAGGGTGGTCTTGCCGCTGCCGCGCGGGCCGACGAGGGCGAGGATCTCGCCCTCGCGGACGCCGAGGGAGACGCCGCTGAGGGCGTCCGCACCGCCCAGGTCGCAGTGCAGGGAACGCGCCCAGAGCACGTCGTTGTCCGGTGGGGCCATCGCGTACACCTCGATGTCGGATCCGATATGTGTCCCCCGTCCGGGGGAACGAAGGGACGGGCCTGTCGGTCACTGGGCACCGTAAGGATTCGGATCCGGTTGTACGGACAGCACGCGGCCCGGGCTGCCGCCATCCACTCGGATGGCGGCATACCCGGGCCGGGGTCACGCCGTGAGGGCGGCGTGATGTCGTGTGCCTCGCGGGGCGGGGACCGTTACAGCTTGGTCCACGCCTCGGTGAGCACCGAGCGCAGGATGCCTTCGATCTCGTCGAAGGTGCCCTGGTCGGCGATCAGCGGCGGGGCGAGCTGGATGACCGGGTCGCCACGGTCGTCGGCGCGGCAGTACAGGCCGTTCTCGAACAGCGCCTTGGAGAGGAAGCCGTACAGGACGCGCTCGGTCTCCTCGTCCGTGAAGGACTCCTTGGTGACCTTGTCCTTGACGAGCTCGATGCCGTAGAAGAAGCCGTTGCCGCGGACGTCGCCGACGATCGGAAGGTCGTGCAGCTTCTTCAGGGTGTCGAAGAAGTTGCCCTCCTGGTCCAGCACGTGCTGGTTCAGGCCTTCCTTGTCGAAGATGTCGAGGTTGGCGAGCGCGACCGCCGACGACACCGGGTGGCCACCGAAGGTGTAGCCGTGCAGGAAGGTGTTGTCGCCCTTGTAGAAGGGCTCGGCCAGCTTGTCCGAGATGATGCAGGCGCCGATCGGGGAGTAGCCCGAGGTCATGCCCTTGGCGCAGGTGATCATGTCCGGGACGTAGTCGAACTTGTCACAGGCGAACATCGTGCCGAGGCGGCCGAAGGCGCAGATCGTCTCGTCGGAGACGAGCAGCACGTCGTACTGGTCGCAGATCTCGCGGACCCGCTGGAAGTACCCGGGCGGCGGCGGGAAGCAGCCACCGGCGTTCTGCACCGGCTCCAGGAAGACGGCGGCGACGGTGTCGGCGCCCTCGAACAGGATCTCCTGCTCGATCTGGTCGGCGCACCAGCGGCCGAAGGCCTCGGGGTCGTCGCCGTAGATCGGGGCGCGGTAGATGTTGGTGTTCGGCACCTTGTGCGCGCCGGGGACCAGCGGCTCGAAGGGGGCCTTGAGGGCCGGCAGGCCGGTGATGGACAGGGCGCCCTGCGGGGTGCCGTGGTAGGCGACCGCACGCGAGATGACCTTGTACTTGGTGTGCTTGCCCTGCAGCTTGAAGTACTGCTTGGCGAGCTTCCAGGCGGTCTCGACGGCCTCGCCGCCACCGGTGGTGAAGAAGACCTTGTTCAGGTCGCCCGGCGCGTAGTGCGCCAGACGCTCGGCGAGCTCGACGGCCTTGGGGTGCGCGTACGACCAGATGGGGAAGAACGCGAGTTCCTGGGCCTGCTTGTACGCGACCTCGGCCAGTTCCTTGCGGCCGTGTCCGGCGTTGACCACGAAGAGACCCGCGAGACCGTCGAGGTAGCGCTTGCCCTTGTCGTCGAAGATGTAGGTGCCCTCACCACGCACGATGGTGGGAACGGGCGAGTTCTCGTACGACGACATACGCGTGAAGTGCATCCACAGGTGGTCGTACGCGGTCTTGGAGAGGTCCTGGGTCACGATTATCGAGTTCCCCACATATAGGTCTGCTTCTTGAGCTTGAGGTAGACGAAGCTCTCGGTGGAGCGCACGCCGGGGAGGGTGCGGATGCGCTTGTTGATCACATCCAGCAGGTGGTCGTCGTCCTCGCAGACGACCTCCACCATCAGGTCGAAGGAGCCCGCGGTCATCACCACGTACTCGCATTCGGCCATGGCTGTCAGGGCTTCCGCAACCGGATCCAGGTCACCCTCGACGTTGATGCCGACCATCGCCTGCCGCCGGAATCCCACGGTGAGCGGGTCGGTGACGGCGACGATCTGCATGACGCCCTGATCGAGCAGCTTCTGGACGCGCTGCCGTACGGCGGCTTCGGAGAGGCCGACGGCCTTGCCGATCGCCGCGTAGGGACGGCGACCGTCCTCCTGGAGCTGTTCGATGATCGCCAGGGAGACGGCGTCAATCGTCGGGGACGAACCGATTCCGGTTCTGGGTTCTGTGCTTCGACTGGCCACACCTCACTGTGCACCGAGACTCGTCGGTCTTGCAACCCCGGAGTGATGTATTTCGTTGTTCGGAGGCTCGAAAGTCACTGAATCCGAAGTTGTGGGGGGTCGGGCCTGTTGAAAGCGTCAGCCGAGCGACTAGGCTGAGGTGTCTCGCCCATCGGGACACCGCACAAGGACGTGCGACGACAGAACGTGACAGGAGGGGTGGCAAGTGACCACCGAGCTGCGCCGGCTGCGTAACTACATCAACGGGGAGTTCCGCGACGCGGCCGACGGCCGCACCATCGAGGTGGTCAACCCGGCCACCGGCGAGGTGTACGCCACCTCCCCGCTCTCGGGGCAGGCCGACGTCGACGCCGCGATGGAGGCCGCCGCGGCCGCCTTCCCCGCCTGGCGTGACAGCACGCCGTCCGAGCGCCAGAAGGTACTCCTCAAGATCGCGGACGCCTTCGAGGAGCGCGCCGAGGACCTGATCGCCGCCGAGGTCCAGAACACCGGCAAGCCGATCGCGCTCACCGCGAGCGAAGAGATTCCCCCCATGGTGGACCAGATCCGCTTCTTCGCGGGTGCCGCCCGGATGCTCGAAGGCCGCTCGGCCGGCGAGTACATGGAGGGCATGACCTCCATCATCCGCCGCGAGCCCGTGGGCGTCTGTGCCCAGGTCGCGCCGTGGAACTACCCGATGATGATGGCCGTGTGGAAGTTCGCCCCGGCGCTCGCCGCGGGCAACACCGTCGTCCTCAAGCCCTCGGACACGACCCCCGCGTCGACCGTCCTGATGGCCGAGATCATCGGTCAGATCGTCCCCAAGGGTGTCTTCAACGTCATCTGCGGCGACCGCGAGACGGGCAAGGCGATGGTCGAGCACCCGACCCCCGCCATGGCCTCGATCACCGGCTCCGTACGCGCCGGCATGCAGGTCGCCGAGTCGGCGGCCAAGGACGTCAAGCGCGTCCACCTGGAGCTGGGCGGCAAGGCCCCGGTCGTGGTCTTCGAGGACACCGACATCGACAAGGCCGTCGGGGACATCTCCGTCGCCGGCTTCTTCAACGCCGGTCAGGACTGCACGGCCGCCACCCGTGTGCTCGTCCACGAGTCCATCCACGACGAGTTCGTCGCCGCGCTGGCCAAGGCCGCCGCCGAGACCAAGACCGGTCAGCCGGACGACGAGGACGTGCTGTACGGCCCGCTCAACAACGCCAACCAGCTGAAGCAGGTCACCGGCTTCATCGACCGTCTCCCGGCCCACGCCAAGGTCGAGGCCGGCGGCCACCGCGTCGGCGACAAGGGCTACTTCTACGCCCCGACCGTCGTCTCCGGCCTCAAGCAGGACGACGAGATCGTCCAGAACGAGGTCTTCGGCCCCGTCATCACCGTCCAGTCCTTCACGGACGAGGCGCAGGCCCTGGAGTTCGCGAACGGCGTCGAGTACGCCCTCGCCTCCTCCGTCTGGACCAAGGACCACGCGCGCGCGATGCGCATGTCCAAGACGCTCGACTTCGGCTGTGTGTGGATCAACACCCACATCCCGCTGGTCGCCGAGATGCCCCACGGCGGCTACAAGAAGTCCGGCTACGGCAAGGACCTCTCCGCCTACGGCTTCGAGGACTACACGCGCATCAAGCACGTCATGACCTCCCTGGGCTGAACCCCGGCCTGAACGGACCACGCGGCCCCGGCACCCCGGTCGACAGGGTGTCGGGGCCGCGCTCCGTCGCTCGACGGAGCGTCCATTGCCCCGGCCGGTGCCGGGCCGGGATGCTGCACAGGTGAGAGCGACAGCCAGGAACACCATGTCCCGCCGGTCCCTGCTGCGCGGCATCGGCGGCGCCGGGGCCGCGAGCCTGCTCGCCGCCGGATGCGGGGTCCCCGCCGCGTACGTCGACGAGAGCGACCGGGCGGGCCGCGACCTCTCCGCGCGCGACCGGAGGCTCGACTTCGCCAACTGGCCGCTCTACATCGACACCGATGACGAGGACGCCAGGAAGCGCCCCACCCTCGACGCCTTCCGGAAGCGCACCGGGATCTCCGTCCGGTACACCGAGGAGATCAACGACAACGACGAGTTCTTCGGCAAGATCAGCCCGTCCCTGATGAACCACCAGGAGACCGGACGCGATCTGATCGTCGTCAGCGACTGGATGGCCGCCCGCTTCGTCCGCCTCGGCTGGGCCCAGGAGATGAACCGCGCCACCCAGCCGAACGTCGCCGAGCACCTCGACCCGCAGCTCCGCTCGCCCGCCTTCGACCCGGGCCGGCTGCACAGCGTGCCCTGGCAGTCCGGGATCACCGGCATCGCGTACAACCGGAAGAAGCTCGGCCGGGAACTCCGCTCCATCAAGGAGCTGTGGGCCGACGACCTGCGCGGCAAGGTCACCCTGCTGTCCGGTCTCGACGAGTCCTTCGCCCTGCTCATGCTGGGCAACGACGTCGACGTCACCCGCTGGACCGGCGACGACTTCCATGCCCTGTGCGAGCAGATCGAAGGCCTCGTGAAGAAGCGGCACATCCGCCGCTTCACCGGCAACGACTACATCAAGGACCTGTCGACCGGCGACGTGCTGGCCTGCCAGGCGTACTCGGGCGACGTCATCCAGCTCCAGGCCGACAACCCGGACATCGAGTTCGTCGTCCCCGAGGAGGGCGCCGAACTGTGGGCCGAGTCCCTCCTGATCCCCAACCTCGCGCAGCACAAGACCAACGCCGAGAAGCTCGTCGACTACTACTACGAGCCCGAGGTCGCCGCCGAACTCGCCGCCTGGGTCAACTACGTCTGCCCGGTACCGGCCGCGCAGAAGGTCCTCGCGGACTCCGGCGACGAGGAGCTCGTGGCCCTCGCGGAGGACCCGCTGATCTTCCCGGACGCGGACATGCGAGGGCGGCTCGCCATCGCCCGGGACATCACGGCGCAGGAGCGGCAGGAGTTCACGAAGAGGTGGAACGCGATCGTGGGGCTGTGAGTTGAGCCGGATGTGACCACATCGAACACGAACGTCGACGCGCTCGCCACCTATGGGCTGTTGCTCGCCTGGGCCGTCCATGACGCCGAGGAGCTGGCCTTCGGGCCGCGATGGCTGCGGGAGAACCTGCCCCTGCTGCGCGAGCGGTTCCCCGGCGTGCCGGAAGCGGTGTGGAAGGCCGCCGAGTCCGTCGACGAGCGTGAATTCGCCCTCGCCGTCGGGGTGATGGCGACGATCGTCGGCGCCGCCGCCGTGGCCGGCGCCCGCTCCGGCGGCAGGTCCGCCTTCTACCAGGGGGCGTTGAACGGCTTCGGCCTGCACGGCCTGGTCCATCTCGCCCAGGCCGCCGCCGTGCGGAGTGTGACCCCTGGCTCCGTCACCTCGCCGCTCGTGGTCGTTCCCTTCACCCTCTGGGCGCGCGGCCGGCTGCGCCGCGCGGGGGTGCTCCGCCCGTCCGGGCTCCGGGACGTGGTCGCGGGCCTGGGCGTGGCGGCGGGGGCGACCGTCGTCGCGCACGCGGTGGCGCGACGACTGGCAGCCCGTTTCTGAACGCGTTCAAGAGAGGCGTACGCTGGGCCCATGAGCGACACGAACGGGCCGAGAGCCCTTCTCACGCGCATCCGCGTCCGGCTGATCGTCTTCGTCGTCTGTCTGGTCCTGAGCGGGATCACCGCCTTCCCGCTCGTCACCGAACTCCGGCTGCTCGACTCCTCGCTCGACGGGTGGGCGGCGCCCGTGGCCGAACTCCTCCCCGGGCTCGCCGAGTGGATCGACCGGGTGCGGGGCGGTCTCGACCTCGCCGACGAGCAGGCCCCGTACCTGCTCTACGGCACCGACTGGCTCGCCTTCGCCCATCTCGTCATCGCCGTCGCCTTCTACGGCGCCTACCGCGACCCCGTCCGCAACATCTGGGTCGTCGAGTTCGGCATGATCGCCTGCGTCGGCATCGTTCCGCTCGCCCTGATCTGCGGCCCCGTCCGGGGCATCCCCTTCTGGTGGTCCGTCATCGACATGTCCTTCGGCGTCATCGGCATCCTGCCGCTGCTCCACGTACGCCGGCTGATCAAGCGCCTCGAGGCCGGGACGGCCACGGTCGCACCGGTGGCCGCACCCGCCCAGGGCCTGTCCGGCGGATCAGGGTCGGCCGCCTGCTAGTCCGGCAGGCCGTACGTCGCCACCATGACGTTCAGGGCGGTCGGGTTCATGTCCTGGCCCTTCGCGTCGGTGGAGTTGACGCTGTAGACGAGCGTGCGCGCGCCGTCGCGGGTCGAGGCGATGGCCGTGTTGTACCCCCAGCGGCCGCCCGTCTTGCCCCAGACCTCGCGCCCGCCGAGTCGCTTCATCGCCAGGCCGGCCGCGTACTCGGCCGGGTCGCCGGACTGGGCGTCCCGCACCTTCGGCAGGGTGAACATCTCCTCCAGGAGCGGCCCGCGCACCACCCGGCCCGCGAACAGCGCCCGGGTGAACCGCTCCAGGTCGGCCGTGGTCGAGACGAGGTCACCGGCCGCCCAGGCGTCCGTCGTCCCCCACACCGAGACGTCACGCGGGCCGGTCGTCCCGTCGTCGAGCCGCATCGTCTGATAGCCGTGGTTGTACGGGCCGACGAGTTCGGCCGCACCGCCCGGCAGGTAGGTGTCCCGCAGACCCAGCGGGCGCAGGATCCGCCGCTCCACCTGACGCTCGTACGTGTCGCCCGTCACCCGCTCCACGATCAGACCGGCGATCGTGTACCCGATGTTCAGGTAGTGCTGCTTCGTGCCGGGCCGGAACTCGCGCGGCTTCGCCGTCGCCGAGCGGACCATCCCCTCCGGGGTGTGCACGTCGAAGCGGTGCGCGTACCACTCCTCCACGGTCTCGCCCGGGAAGTCCGGGGCCGGGATGCCGTGGGTGTGGTTCAGGAGCTGGCGGACGGTCACCGTGGCGTACCGGCCGGGAATCAGTTCCGGCAGGTACGAGCGGGCCGTGCGGTCCAGGTCGACGCGGCCCTCGGACGCCAGCTGGAGGACGGTCGCCGCCGTCAAGACCTTCGTCACCGAACCGGCCCGGAACCGGGCGGCCGGGTCCGCCGCGGCGCCGGTCGACAGGTCGTGGACGCCCGAAGTTCCCTGCCAGGAACCCTCGGTGCCGCCGACCCGGACGAGCGCCGCCGTGGCGTCGGCGCGGGGGAGGCCCGCGATCGCCTTCTCCAGGGCGGAGTTCGTCGGCTGTGTCGTCGATGTCGTGGCGACCGGGGCCGTGGCGAAGGCGGGGGTCAGCGCCGGGCCTGCGGCGACGCCGAGCACCAGGGCGGCGGCCAGCAGCGTGCGGGTGGCGGGCCTCATGGTCGTCCTCATGGTCAACTCCGTTGGTGTGAGCCGTTGTTCTCGATGGCTCCATCCTGCTGACCTGCGACGATCGGCGGATCGCCCGCACCGGCGGTCTTCCGCCGGTCAGTTCCTCGCCGACGCGGGGGAGGGGCCCCGCCCCGTGCCTCCCCCGGGCGGGGGAGACCCCGCCGCGACCAGGCCCGTCTCGTACGCGCAGATCACCGCCTGGATCCGGTCCCGCAGGCCGAGCTTGGCGAGCACGTTCCCCACGTGCGTCTTCACCGTGTGGTCGCTGACCACCAGCTCCGCCGCGATCTCCGCGTTGGACAGCCCGCGCGCGAGGAGCAGCAGCGTCTCCCGCTCCCGGACCGTCAGTGCGTCGAGCCGGGGGTCGGGGGCGGTCCTGCGCGGGCCGCCCGCGGTGTACTGCTCCACCAGGCGGCGGGCCACGGACGGTGCGAGCAGCGAGTCGCCCGCCGCCACCACCCGTACCGCGTGCACGAGGTCGTCCCGGCGCACGTCCTTGAGGAGGAAGCCGCTCGCGCCCGCGTGCAGCGCCTCGTACACGTACGCGTCGGTGTCGAAGGTCGTCAGGATCACCGTCCGGCAGCCGGTCTCCGCGCTGATCGCACGGCAGGCCTCGATGCCGTCGGTCCCGGGCATCCGGATGTCGAGCAGCGCCACGTCCGGGGCGTGCCGGCGTACCGCCTCGATCGCCTCGGCCCCGTTCCCGGCCTCCGCCACCACCTCGATGTCCGGCTGCGCGTCGAGGATCATCGCGAAGCCGCTGCGGACCAGTTCCTGGTCGTCCGCGACCACCACCCGGATCGTCGTCATCTCCCCACCTCCGCCGTGGAGGGTACGGGGAGCAGGACCCGCACCTCGAACCCCCGGCCGCCCGGTCCCGGGCCGGTCGTCGCCGTCCCGCCGTGCGCGGCGGCCCGCTCCCGGATGCCGGTCAGGCCGTGGCCGCCGGACCCGTGCGCGGCCGTCCCCGGTGCGGGGCCGCGTCCGTCGTCCGTCACCGTGACCCGCAGGACGCCGTCCGCGTGGGCGAGCCGGACGTCGGCCCTGCGCGCGCCCGCGTGTCTGACGACGTTCGTCAGCGCCTCCTGCACGATCCGGTAGGCGCTCGCGCCGGTCGCCGCGGGCAGCGCCCGTACCCCGCCCTCCGTCGTGTACTCCACCAGCAGACCGCCGGCCCTCACCCGTTCCACCAGGTCGGGGATTCCGGAGAGATCCGGCTGCGGCTCGCGGGGTGCCGCACCTTCGGATCCTTCCCGCAGCAGCCCCAGCATCTGCCGCAGCTGCGTCATCGCCTCGCGGCCCGTCTCCGAGATCGCCTCGAACGCGGCCTCCGCGCGCTCCGGCGCCGCCCGTACGGCCACCGGGCCGGCCTCCGCCTGCACGATCATCAGGCTCACCGCGTGCGACAGGATGTCGTGCATCTCCCGCGCGATCCTGGCCCGTTCGCGTGCGGCGGCCCGCTCGGCGTCGATCCGGTGCGCGCGCTGCCGGGCGTCCTGGAGCCGGCCGAAGACATAGGCGGCCGCGAACACGAAGAGGGAGAAGGTCAGTTCGCGGGCCGACTGGGTGTTGAGCCATACCGAGCCGGGGACCGCCACGGTCAGCAGCGCCGCCGTCGCCAGTCGCTTCCACGGAGGGGAGAGGAGCGCGATCGTGTAGACGATGACGAGTCCGGTGTACGGCAGGGGCTGTCCCGGCCCCTCCAGGGCCAGCTTGTACAGCGCGCTCGTCGCCAGGATCGCCAGGAGCACGGCGAGCGGGGCGCGCCGCCGCCAGACGAGCGGGAGCACCGTGAGCGTCGTCAGTCCGTACGCGGCCCAGGTCGCCGGTTCGATCTCGGGCGGGCGCGGCACCACGAACGGCATCGTCATCGCCGCCTGGACGAGCAGCGCGATCCCCAGGTCCACCGCCCACGGGTTCGCCCCGCTCCAGCTCCGCGCCCGCTCCCACCGGCCGCGGACGTCCCCCCGGCTGCGGACATCCCCCCTCAGGGCCATTACGGCTTGCGGCCCACCGCGCCGAACTGCGCGACCACGGAGGCGTCCTCGGACGTCGACCGCCAGCGCGAGCAGGAGACGATGCCCGGCTCCAGGAGGTCGAGGCCTTCGAGGAAGGAGGCGAACTCGGCGCGGCTGCGGGCGGTGATCGGCGGGGTGGCGTTCTCGTTCCAGAAGGCCATGGCGGCCTTGTTGCCCTCGCCGCCGAGTTCCGGCTCCAGGGTGGGGTGGGTGAGGACCAGGTGGCTGCCGGAGGGGACGGCGTCCATCAGGGCGCGGACGATGGTCCGGGCCTCGTCGGTGTCCAGGACGAAGTTGAGGATGCCGAGCATCATCACCGCGACCGGCCGGGAGAGGTCGAGCGTCGCGCCGGCCGCCGCCAGGATCTTCTCCGGGTCGTGGGCGTCGGCGTCCACGTACTCGGTGACGCCCTCCGGCGCGCTGGTCAGCAGCGCGCGGGCGTGGGTGAGGACGATCGGGTCGTTGTCGACGTAGACGATCCGGGCGTCGGGCGCGACCCGCTGGGCGACCTCGTGGGTGTTGTCGGCGGTCGGCAGGCCCGTACCGATGTCGAGGAACTGGCGGACGCCCGCCTCGGCGGCGAGATGGGTCACGGCCCGGCCGAGGAACGCCCGGTCCGCGCGGGCCACTTCGCCGATGCTCGGGTAGAAGCCGGTGACCTGGTCGCCGACCGCACGGTCGACCGGGTAGTTGTCCTTGCCGCCCAGCCAGTAGTTCCACACCCGGGCGTTGTGGGCGATGTCGGTGCGGATCCGGTCGTTCATGCCTGGGCCTTTCGCAGGACGGCGGCGAGTGCGTCGACCCGGTTCGTGGTGATCGAGTCGACCCCGTTCCCGATCAGCTTACGCATGGTGCGTGAGGTGTCCGCCGTCCAGGCCGAGACGAGGAGACCGTCCCGGTGCACGCGGTCGGTGAGCGCCCGACTCACGAGCCCGAAGCGGTAGTTGAGCCAGTGGGGCCGGACGGCGTCGAGCAGCACCGGGCGGGGCGGGGCGAGCGAGGTCCAGGTGAGGGCGATCTCGGCGGCCGGGTCGGCGGCGCGTACCTGGAGCATCGCCACGGCCCCCGCGCAGTAGTAGACGCGCTCCCCGGCGCCGCATTCGCGGACCGTACGGACGATGGCGCGGACCGAGTCCTCGTCGCCGCCCGGCAGGTCCAGCATCAGCCGCTTCTCCCCGGCGGTGAGCAGCGCCTCGCGCAGGGTCGGGATCCCGCCGTACGTCAGCTCGCCGACCTGCTCGTACGAGAGCGCGGAGAGGGGGCGGTCGTGGCCCCACAGGCGCTTGAGGGTGTCGTCGTGGAGGAGGACGGGCACGCCGTCCTTCGTCAGCCGGACGTCGACCTCGACCGCGTCCGCCCCCCGCTCGATCGCCGAGGCGATCGAGCGGAGGGTGTTCTCGCGGACGCGGTACGGGTCGCCGCGATGGCCCACGACGGTGACGGGGGCCCTGCCGCCCGTCACGACGGGGGCTCCTGCGGCGACGGTCGGGTCCATGACGGTGTCGGAGTCCATGGCCCCATTCTCGCCGTCGTCAGCGCGCGAGCCAGTTGTCGGTGTACGTGTCGATCTCGGCGGCGATCCGGGTCTTCCCGGCCGGGTCGAGGAACGAGGCCTCCACCGCGTTCTTCGCGAGGGCGGCGACACCGCGCTCGTCGAGGCCGAGGAGCCGGGCGGCGACCGCGTACTCGTTGTTGAGGTCGGTGCCGAACATCGGCGGGTCGTCGCTGTTGATCGTGACGAGGACGCCGGCGTCCACCATCTGCCGGAGCGGGTGCTCGTCCAGGGTGGCGACGGCCCGGGTGGCGATGTTCGAGGTCGGGCAGACCTCCAGGGCGATGCGGTGCTCCGCCAGGTGGGCCAGGAGCGCCGGGTCCTGGACCGAGCTGGTGCCGTGGCCGATGCGCTCGGCGCCCAGGTCGTTGATCGCGTCCCAGATCGTCTGCGGGCCGGTCGTCTCGCCCGCGTGCGGGACGGAGTGCAGGCCGGCCGCCCGCGCGCGGTCGAAGAACGGCTTGAACTGCGGGCGCGGCACGCCGATCTCCGGGCCGCCGAGGCCGAAGGAGACCAGGCCCTCGGGGCGCAGCCCCTCGGTGGTGGCGAGGCGGGCGGTCTCCTCGGCGGAGACCAGGCCGGCCTCGCCGGGGATGTCGAAGCACCAGCGCAGGACGGTGCCGAACTCGGCCTCGGCCGCCTTGCGGGCGTCCTCGATGGCCGCCATGAAGGCGCGCTCGTCGATGCCCCGGCGGGTGGAGGAGTAGGGGGTGATGGTCAGCTCGGCGTACCGGATGTTCTGCCGGGCCATGTCACGGGCGACCTCGAAGGTCAGCAGCCGGACGTCCTCGGGGGTGCGGACCAGGTCGACGACCGAGAGGTAGACGTCGATGAAGTGCGCGAAGTCGGTGAACGAGAAGTAGTCGGTCAGCGCCTCCGGGTCCGTGGGGACCTTGGAGTCGGGGTGCCGGGCGGCGAGCTCGGCGACGATCCGGGGCGAGGCGGAGCCGACGTGGTGGACGTGCAGCTCGGCCTTGGGCAGGCCCGCGATGAAGGGATGGAGATCGGTCATCCCGTCATCGTAGGCCGGACGGTTCCCCCTCAGGGGTGAGGCCGTAGCATGGCGGGACCATGATGGGGGAGGCCCATGTCTGACAACCGAGACCAGTCGCGGGGTGGATACGACCCGACGGACCCGTGGGCTCCGCCGAACCGCGACGGGGTGGAACTGAGCAAGCCGGCGACTCCGTCGCCCTCGCCGGTGCACGACCAGCAGACCGTCACGTCCGTGCCGCTCGCGTCGCCCGGCCCCGGCGAGGTACCGCCGCCGCCGGTCGCACCCGGCGGGCCCGCGGCCACGCCCGGCGCGTACGGCTACCCGGCCGCGGACACCTCCGGCGGGTACGGGTACCCGGCGGCCGCGACGCCGCCGGCCGCGGCGGGCTCCGGGTACGGCTACCCCGGCTACCCGTCGTACAGCGGCGGCAGCGGCTACGGCGGCCAGCCCGGCTGGCAGCAGCCCCCGTCCAACGGCATGGGTACGACCTCGATGGTGCTCGGCATCATCGCGGTGGTGGGCTTCTGCATGTACGGCCTGGGCGTGGTCCTCGGTGTGCTGGCGCTGATCTTCGGCATCATCGGCCTGAAGAAGGCGGGCCGGGGCGAGGCGACCAACCGGGGCATGGCGATCGCGGGCGTCGTGCTCGGCATCATCGGCACCCTGATCAGCGCCGTCTTCCTGGGCTTCGTCATCTGGGCGGTCACCCAGGACCCGTCGACCTTCGACGACTCCGGCTACGACGAGGACCCGTTCGCGTCGAGCCTGGTGGTCGAGAGCGGCCGCTGAGCCGCCTCTGCACGGCCGAAGGGCCCCGCACCTCATGAGGTGCGGGGCCCTTCGCCGTCTCGCCGTCGCTTCTCACGCGCCCCGGAGCAGCCGCTCGCGGGCCTCCATCAGGGCGAAGCCCAGGAGGTTGTCGCCGCGCCAGCGCGCGGGGTCGTGGGCGCGGGGGTCGTCGGCCGCCAGGCCGATGCCCCAGACGCGGTCCAGCGGGCTCGCCTCCACCAGGACCCGGCCCGCCGTGCCCAGGAGATAGCCGAGCAGGGCCTGGTCCGAGGAGAACTTGTGGACGCTGCCCTCGACGACGATCCCGAAGCGCTCCCGCGCCCACACCGCCTCGTCGAAGCCCCGTACGAGCCGGCCCGCGTTCTTGGCCTCCGCCGGGGTACGGGCGGACAGCGCGGCCCGCTCCGCCTCGGCGTCCTCGAAGAGGCGGGCCTTGGCCGCCATCATCCAGTGCTCGGCGGTCGCGTACGACACGCCGGCGACCACGAAGGGTGCCGGCCACCACTGGCTCAGACAGCTCGCCGAGAGGCGTCCGTCCGGCTGCGGACGGTGGCCCCAGAAGTGCAGCCACTTCACCCGGTCACCCCTGTTGACCTGCTGTGTCAGTTCCTCGACCGTGCTCATGCACGCGAGTGTGGCATCCGCCACGGACACTTAGTACGGAGATATTCCGGCCGCCTCGACACATGGTCGACCGATTCCGTCGCGTAACCAAAAGGCAACAACGGAATCACTTGTTGGGCCATCGTCCCTCTGTCAGGATCGGCACTCAAATCGAGCTGGAACAACGGAGAGCGTCATGGGCAACCGCTTCCAGGTGACGGACCGCTTCGCGGCCGGCGCACAGTACATCGGCGGGCGGCTCCGCGCCGGAACCTCCGGTCAGGAACACAGCGTGATCGATCCGGCGACCGGGGAGAGCGTGTACACCTACACGCTCGCCTCCACCGCCGACGTGGACGAGGCCGTCGCCGCCGCCAAGGCGGCCTTCCCCGGCTGGGCGGCCGCCTCCCCGGGCGAGCGCTCCGACGCTCTGCACCGCTTCGCCGGCGTCCTCGCCGAGTGGGCGGAGGACCTCGCGCGCGTCGAGTCCCTCCAGTGCGGCAAGCCGCTCAAGCTCACCACCGAGTTCGACGTACCCGGCACCGTCGACAACACCGCGTTCTTCGCGGGGGCAGCCCGTCACCTCCAGGGCCAGTCCGCCGCCGAGTACAGCGGCGACCACACCTCGTACATCCGCCGCGAACCCATCGGGGTCGTCGGCTCCATCGCGCCCTGGAACTACCCGCTCCAGATGGCCGCCTGGAAGATCCTCCCGGCCATCGCCGCCGGCAACACGATCGTCCTCAAGCCCGCCGAACTCACCCCGCTGACCTCCCTGATGTTCGCGCAGGCGGCCAAGGAGGCCGGCATCCCCGACGGTGTCGTCAACATCGTCAACGGCGCGGGGCGGACCGTCGGCGAACACCTCGTCGGCCACCCCGACGTCGTCATGACCTCCTTCACCGGCTCCACCCCCGTCGGCAGGCGGGTCGCCGAGATCGCCACCGCCACCGTGAAGCGCCTCCACCTCGAACTCGGTGGCAAGGCCCCCTTCGTGGTCTTCGACGACGCCGATCTGGAGGCCGCCGCCCACGGCGCCGTCGCCGCCTCCCTCATCAACAGCGGCCAGGACTGCACCGCCGCCACGCGCGCGTACGTCCAGCGCCCGCTCTTCGACGCCTTCGTCGCGCGCGTGGCCGAGTTGATGGAGACCGTACGGCTCGGCGACCCGTTCGACCCGGCCACCGACCTCGGCCCGCTCGTCAGCCACCGCCACCGTGACGGCGTCGCCGCCTTCGTGGAGCGCGCCCGCGGCTACGCCACCGTCGTCACCGGCGGCGAAGCCCCTGGTGGAGGCCTCAAGGACGGTGCGTACTATCGTCCGACCCTGATCACCGGCGCCGCGCAGGACAGTGAGGTCGTGCAGTCGGAGATCTTCGGCCCGGTCCTGGTGGCCCTGCCCTTCGACAGCGACGACGAGGGCATCCGGCTCGCCAACGACACCCCGTACGGCCTGGCCGCCTCGGCCTGGAGCCGGGACGTCTACCGGGCCAACCGCGCCACCCGGGAGATCAAGGCCGGCTGTGTCTGGGTCAACGACCACATCCCGATCATCAGCGAGATGCCCCACGGCGGCACCAAGGCATCGGGGTACGGGAAGGACATGTCGGCGTACTCCTTCGAGGAGTACACGCAGGTCAAGCACGTGATGTTCGACAACACCGCGGTCGCCGCGAAGGACTGGCACCGCACGATCTTCGGGGACCGATAGCAATTCGCCGCCCGACCGGCGGCCCACCCATCCCGAAAGGGCACAGCGCATGGAGCAGTACGAGCCCGACAGCCTGTCCGCCGCGCAGACCGCGGCGATACGTCGCAGCCTGACGAGCGGCCGGGGAGCCCTCACCCGCCGTTCGATGCTGCGCGCGGGCGGTGTCGGCGCGCTCACCGTCGGCGGCCTCGCGTCGTTGAGCGCCTGTGGCATCCCGCCGGCCAAGCGGGAGGGCCAGGGCCCCGCCTCCACCGACGCGTCGGCCACGGAGAAGACCCTCGCCTTCTCCAACTGGACCGAGTACATGGACGTCGGCGAGGACGAGAAGTCCCGCCCGACCCTGGAGGCGTTCGCGAAGCGCACCGGGATCAAGGTCAAGTACACCGAGGACATCAACGACAACGTCGAGTTCTTCGGCAAGATCAAGCCGCAGCTCGCGGCCGGTCAGGACACCGGCCGCGACCTGATCTGCGTCACCGACTGGCTCGCCGCCCGGATGATCCGGCTCGGCTGGGTGCAGAAGCTCGACCCCGCGAACCTGCCCAACGCGTACGCGAACCTCTCCGCGCAGTTCCGGCGCCCCGACTGGGACCCGGGCCGCTCCTACTCGTACCCGTGGACGGGCATCTCCACCGTCATCGCGTACAACTCCAAGGCCACCGGCGGCAAGAAGGTCGACTCGGTCACCCAGCTCCTGGACGACCCCGCGCTCAAGGGCCGCGTCGGCTTCCTCACCGAGATGCGCGACTCCGTCGGCATGACGCTGCTCGACCTCGGCAAGGATCCGGGCGACTTCACCGACGCCGACTACGACGCGGCGATCGGGCGCCTCCAGAAGGGCGTCGACAAGAAGCAGATCCGCCGCTTCACCGGCAACGACTACACCTCCGACCTGGACAAGGGCGACATCGCCGCCTGCCTCGCCTGGGCCGGCGACATCATCCAGCTCCAGGCGGACAACCCGGACATCAAGTTCTCCATCCCGTCCGCCGGTTACATCACCTCCAGCGACAACCTGCTCGTCCCCGCCCAGGCCCGGCACAAGACCAACGCCGAGAAGTTCATCGACTACTACTACGAGCTTCCCGTCGCCGCCCAGCTCGCCGCGTACATCAACTACGTCTGCCCCGTCGACGGGGTGAAGGACGAGCTCGCCAGGATCGACCCCGAACTCGCGAACAACACGCTGATCCTCCCGGACAAGGCCATGGCCAAGAAGTCGCACGCCTTCCGCTCGCTCACCAGCGCGGAGGAGACGGCGTACGAGGAGAAGTTCGCCAAGCTCATCGGCGCCTGAGGCCCCCGTCGTCCACCTCTCTCACTCCCCTGGGACCACAACCCATGACTGACAAGAACACCGGCGGCGACGTCCGTCTCACCGGGATCAGCAAGTCGTACGGCTCCTTCACCGCCGTCCACCCGCTCGACCTGACCGTCCCGCAGGGCTCCTTCTTCGCCCTCCTCGGCGCCTCGGGCTGCGGCAAGACCACCACGCTGCGGATGATCGCCGGCCTGGAGGACCCCAGCACGGGCACCGTCTTCCTCGGCGACAAGGACGTCACCGACCTCCCGCCGTACAAGCGGCCGGTCAACACCGTCTTCCAGTCCTACGCGCTCTTCCCGCACATGGACATCACCGAGAACATCGCCTTCGGCCTGCGCCGCCGCGGCATCAAGTCGGTGAAGAAGCAGGTCGACGACATGCTGGAACTCGTCCAGCTCGGCGACAAGGCCCGGCACAAGCCGCACCAGCTCTCCGGCGGCCAGCAGCAGCGCGTCGCCGTCGCCCGCGCGCTCATCAACCACCCGCAGGTGCTGCTCCTCGACGAGCCGCTCGGCGCCCTCGACCTCAAGCTGCGCCGCCAGATGCAGCTGGAGCTCAAGCGGATCCAGACCGAGGTCGGCATCACCTTCGTGCACGTCACCCACGACCAGGAGGAGGCCATGACGATGGCCGACCAGGTCGCGGTGATGAACGGCGGCCGCGTCGAGCAGCTCGGCAACCCGGCGGACCTGTACGAGAACCCGCAGACCACGTTCGTCGCCAACTTCCTCGGCACCTCCAACCTCATCGAGGCGGAGGTCCTGGAGACCGGTACCGACGTCCTCGTCACGGCCGGCGGCGGCAAGCTCCGTGTCCCCGGCGACCGCTGTACCTCCGCCGTCCGCCAGGGCGGCAAGGTGCTCGTGGGCATCCGCCCGGAGAAGATCTCGCTCGCGCACGCCGACGACGCGGGTTCGATCGCCGACGGCCGCAACCGGGTCACCGGCCGGATCGTCGACTCCTCCTTCATCGGCGTCTCCACCCAGTACGTGGTGAACTCGCCGGCGGGCGCGGAGCTCCAGGTGTACGAGCAGAACATCGAGCGCGACACCCGCCTGGTCCCCGGCGCGGAGGTCGTCCTGCACTGGAACCCGGCGCACACGTTCGGGCTCGACGCCGCCCAGGACATCGACGCCGGCGTGGAGACGGTGGAGGACGCCGGATGACTACGTCCACGCTCACGAAGGAGGAGGCGCCGCAGCCGGTCGAGGAACCGGTTCTGCGCAAGCCCTCCACCCGCAAGCGGCTCGTCCCCTACTGGCTGCTGCTGCCCGGCATCATCTGGCTGCTCGTCTTCTTCGCGCTGCCGATGGTCTACCAGGCCTCGACCTCGGTCCAGACGGGCTCGCTCGAAGCCGGCTTCAAGGTCACCTGGCACTTCCAGACCTACTGGGACGCCTTCCAGGAGTACTGGCCGCAGTTCATACGCTCCCTGCTGTACGCCGGGACCGCGACCCTGCTCTGCCTGCTGCTCGGCTACCCGCTCGCGTATCTGATCGCGTTCAAGGCCGGCCGCTGGCGCAACCTGCTCCTCGTCCTCGTCATCGCGCCCTTCTTCACCAGCTTCCTCATCCGGACGCTGGCCTGGAAGACGATCCTCGCCGACGACAGCCTGGTCGTCGACGCGCTCAACGCGCTCCACGTCCTCGACGTGACCAGCTGGATCGGCTGGACCGAGGGCGACCGCGTCCTCGCCACCCCGATGGCGGTCGTCTGCGGTCTCACGTACAACTTCCTGCCCTTCATGATCCTGCCCCTCTACACCTCCCTGGAGCGGATCGACGGCCGGCTGCACGAGGCCGCGCAGGACCTGTACGCCTCCCCGGCGACCACCTTCCGCAAGGTGACCTTCCCGCTGTCGATGCCCGGCGTCGTCTCCGGCACCCTGCTCACCTTCATCCCGGCGAGCGGCGACTACGTCAACGCCGAACTGCTCGGCTCGACCGACACCAAGATGGTCGGCAACGTCATCCAGTCGCAGTTCCTGCGGGTCCTCGACTACCCGACGGCCGCCGCACTCTCCTTCATCCTCATGGCGATCGTGCTGGCCATGGTCACCGTCTACATCCGCCGAGCGGGAACGGAGGACCTGGTCTGATGCGTTGGATCCGTCGGAACCTCGTCGTCATCGCGGGCCTGCTGACGCTCGCCTACATGATCCTGCCGAACCTCGTGGTGATGGCGTTCTCCTTCAACAGGCCGAAGGGACGCTTCAACTACTCCTGGCAGGAGTTCTCGCTCGACGCCTGGAAGGACCCCTGCGGCGTCGCCGACATGTGCGAGTCGCTCTCGCTCTCGCTCCAGCTCGCCGCCTGGGCGACGGTCGGCGCGGTCGTCCTCGGCACGATGATCGCCTTCGCGCTCGTCCGCTACCGCTTCCGGGCCCGAGGCGCGATCAACTCGCTGATCTTCCTGCCGATGGCCATGCCCGAGGTCGTCATGGCCGCCTCGCTGCTCACCCTCTTCCTCAACATGGGCATCGAGCTCGGCTTCTGGACGGTCCTGATCGCCCACATCATGTTCTGTCTGTCGTTCGTCGTGACGGCGGTCAAGGCCCGGGTCATGTCCATGGACCCGCGCCTGGAGGAAGCGGCTCGCGACCTCTACGCGGGACCCACGCAGACCTTCCTGCGCGTGACCCTGCCGATCGCCGCGCCCGGCATCGCCGCCGGCGCCCTGCTCGCCTTCGCGCTCTCGTTCGACGACTTCATCATCACCAACTTCAACGCGGGCTCCACCGTCACCTTCCCCATGTTCGTCTGGGGCTCGGCACAGCGAGGAACCCCCGTTCAGATCAACGTCATCGGCACCGCGATGTTCGTTCTCGCGGTACTGGTGGTCATGGCCGGGCAAATCATTACGAACCGGCGCAAGAAAACAGCAACAGCCTGAGCAGAACGCAGCTCAGGCACCGAAGGAGTTGGAAACCATGGCCCCAGTCGCCATGCGTCTCGCTGCACAATCTCTCTCCGACGCCCAGCCCGTCCCCTTCTGGCTGGAAGACCCCGGCAAGCCCGGCGCCCTGCCCGCCCTCACCGGCACCGAGAAGTGCGATCTTCTCGTCGTCGGCGGCGGCTACAGCGGACTGTGGACCGCGCTCCTCGCCAAGGAGCGCGACCCCGCCCGGGATGTCGTACTGATCGAAGGCCGCGAGGTGGGCTGGGCCGCCTCGGGCCGCAACGGAGGCTTCTGCGCCGCCTCCCTCACCCACGGCTTCGGCAACGGGCTCGCCCGCTGGCCGGGCGAGCTGCCGAAGCTGGAGGAGCTCGGCGAGCGCAACCTCGACGGCATCGAGGACGCGGTCGCCCGCTACTCCCTGGACTGCGACTTCGAGCGCACCGGCGAGATCGACGTCGCCACCGAGCCGTACCAGGTCGAGGAACTCCACGAGATGTACGAGGAGATCGACCGGCTCGGTCTCGCGGACGGCCTCGAACTCCTCGACCGGGACGCGGTCCGCGCCGAGGTCGACTCGCCGACCTTCCTCGGCGGGCTCTGGGACCGCCGCGGCGTCGCCATGCTCAACCCCGCCAAGCTGGCCTGGGGCCTGAAGCGGGCCTGCCTGGACCTCGGCGTCCGCATCTTCGAGAACACCCCCGGTCTCGAACTGGTCTCCGTCGGCGCGGGCATGGGCGTACGCACCCCGTACGGCCGGGTCGTCGCCCGCCGGGTCGCCCTCGGCACCAACGTCTTCCCGTCGCTCGTCAAGCGCGTCCGCTCGTACACCGTCCCGGTCTACGACTACGCCCTGATGACCGAGCCGCTCAGCCCCGAGCAGCTCGCCTCCGTCGGCTGGAAGAACCGGCAGGGACTCGGCGACTCCGCCAACCAGTTCCACTACTTCCGGATCACCGCCGACCACCGCATCCTGTGGGGCGGCTACGACGCGATCTACCCCTTCGGCGGCAGGATCAACGCCGAGATGGACCACCGCCCGGAGACGTACCTCAAGCTCGCCGAGCACTTCTTCCGCTGCTTCCCGCAGCTGGAAGGGCTCCGCTTCAGCCATGCCTGGGGCGGCGCGATCGACACCTGCTCCCGCTTCTCGGCCTTCTTCGGTACGGCGTACCAGGGCAAGGTGGCGTACGCGGCCGGGTTCACGGGGCTCGGCGTCGGCGCCACCCGCTTCGGCGGCGACGTGATGCTCGACCTGCTGGCGGGGGAGCGGACCGAGCGCACCGACCTCGAGATGGTCCGCCGCAAGCCGCTGCCCTTCCCGCCCGAGCCGATCGCCTGGGCCGGCATCGGCATCACCAAGTGGGCGATGGCGCGCGCCGACGAGAACGGCGGCCGCCGCAATCTGTGGCTCAAGGCGATGGACCGGATGGGCCTCGGCTTCGACAGCTGACCATGATGTGTGACCTACATCACAACTGATGGGTAGCTGAAACCGCGTAAGAGCAGCCGCCCGAATCGCTCTCTCCGTACGGACACCGTGTCCACACGGAAGGAGACCGTTGCGATGACTGGTTCGGGGGCCTCGGGCGCCAAGGGCGCGGTGGAGTGGCTGGTTTCGGTCGCGCCCGATCCCGACGCCTGCCGGTGGGAGTGGGAGCGCAACCCCCATGGGGTCGCGCTGCTGCCCGCCGGCAGGCGCTGGGACGTCCTGATCCTGCCGGCGGAACTCGGCTATCCCACGCTCGACGTCCTGACCCGCCTGGTGGACCGGCCGGGCCCGGTCCTCGCCGACTTCGGCGACGCCCGGATGGGCTTCTTCGTCCCGCCCGGCACCGCGACCCGATGGCTCGGCACCGGGGTGCGCGGCGCGGGCGCCGGGACCTGGATCGTGGTCCCGTACCCGGGCCGGGCGACCGGCGGCGTGCGCTGGCTGGTGGCACCGGACGGCGCGGGCACCCTCACCGACGCCTCGCTCCTGGAGCTGGCGATGCACGAGGCGGCGGGGCAGATCGGGCGGGCGGGAGGGGCGCCGTAGCCGGGGTGGCCCGCGCGGGCCGGGCCGGAGGGGTGTGGTCCGTACGGTGGGCGGATCGTTTCGTCCGCCGTGCGGACGCTGGGAACAGAGGTCTTGACCACTCGATTGGTCTGGACCATGCTGTGGCGCGCTCCCACCTCGATTCCCCCACCCCCGGAGGCAGTTGTGGACCGCGCCAGACCCCTCACCCTGCTCCTCGCAGGCGTCCTAGCCGCCGGAGGGCTCGCCGCACTCGGCCCCGCCGCCCAGGCCGCCGACGCCGAACTCGCCCGCAACGGCGGCTTCGAGGCCGGCCTCGACGGCTGGACCTGCACGGCGGGCAGCGGCGCCGCCGTCTCCTCGCCCGTCCGCAGCGGTACGAAGGCACTCCAGGCGACCCCCGCCGGCAGCGACAACGCCCGCTGCTCCCAGACCGTCACGGTGAAGCCCAACTCCTCGTACACGCTCAGCGGTTGGGTGCGCGGCAGCTACGTCTACCTCGGCGCCTCCGGTACGGGCACCACCGATGTCTCCACCTGGACCGGCTCCGCGCCCGACTGGCAGCGGCTCGCGACCTCGTTCACGACGGGCGCCTCGACCACCTCGGTCACGATCTACACCCACGGCTGGTACGGCACGCCCGCCTACCAGGCCGACGACCTCTCCCTCTTCGGCCCCGGCGGCGACCCGGTGCAGCTCCCGGCCGCCCCCACCGGCCTCGCGGCGGGCTCCCCGACCTCCACCTCCGTGCCGCTGACCTGGTCCGCGGTCTCCGGCGCCACCTCGTACAACGTCTATCGGGGCGCCACCAAGGTCCAGACGGTCACCGGCACCTCGGCCACCGTCACCGGACTCACCGCCTCCACCGCGTACACCTTCCAGGTCAGCGCCGTGAACAGCGCCGGCGAATCACCCAAGTCGGCCACCGTGAGCGCGACGACGACCAGCGGCGGCGGGGGCGGCACCCCCGGCCTGCCCGCGCACGCCCTCGTCGGCTACCTCCACGCCAGCTTCGCCAACGGCTCCGGCTACACCCGGATGGCCGACGTCCCCGCCTCGTGGGACGTCATCAACCTGGCCTTCGGCGAACCGACCTCGGTGACCTCCGGCGACATCCGCTTCAGCCTGTGCCCGGCGACGGAGTGCCCGAACGTCGAGTCGGTCGCGGACTTCAAGGCGGCCATCAAGGCCAAGCAGGCCGCCGGCAAGAAGGTCCTCATCTCCATCGGCGGCCAGAACGGCCAGGTGCAGCTCTCCACCACCGCCGCCCGTGACGCGTTCGTCTCCTCCGTCTCGAAGATCATCGACGAGTACGGTCTCGACGGCCTCGACATCGACTTCGAGGGCCACTCGCTGTCGCTCCAGACCGGCGACACCGACTTCCGGAGCCCGACGAGCCCGGTCACCGTCAACCTGATCCAGGCGGTCAAGACCCTCAAGGCCAAGTACGGCCAGAACTTCGTCCTGACGATGGCCCCGGAGACCTTCTTCGTCCAGCTCGGCTACCAGTACTACGGCTCCGGCCCCTGGGGCGGCCAGGATCCGCGCGCCGGCGCCTACCTGCCGGTCATCCACGCCCTGCGCGACGACCTCACCCTGCTGCACGTCCAGGACTACAACTCGGGCTCCATCATGGGCCTGGACAACCAGTACCACTCGATGGGCGGCGCCGACTTCCACATCGCGATGACCGACATGCTGCTCACCGGCTTCCCGGTCGCGGGCAACACCGACCGCGTCTTCCCGGCCCTCCGCCCCGACCAGGTCGCGATCGGCCTCCCGGCCTCCACCCAGGCGGGCAACGGCCACACGGCCCCGGCCGAGGTGAACAAGGCCCTGGACTGCCTGACGAAGAAGGTCAACTGCGGCACGTACCAGACCCACGGCACCTGGCCCGCCCTGCGCGGCCTGATGACCTGGTCGATCAACTGGGACCGCTACAACCAGTGGCAGTTCAGCCAGAACTTCGACGCGTACAACTGGAGCTGACGGCCAGTACGAGGAGCGAAAGGCAGAGGCTGGCCAGCACATCCAGGGGCCAGTGGAAGCCGCGCAGGACCAGCCCGGTCCCCGTCACCGCCGTCAGCACGGCGGCGACGGGGATCAGGCGGTTCGAGACGAGGAAGGCGGCGCCGAAGTAGGCGACCGCCGCCGTGGCCGTGTGACCCGAGGGGTAGTAGCCGTGGGCCCAGGGTTCCAGCGGGCCGGGGCGGTCCGTCCACTCCTTGAGGGGGACGACGAGGAGCGGCACGGCGACCATCGCGAGGCCCGCGTACAGGGCGGCGAGCCGTCGGCCGCGCCACACCGCGTACGCCATCGCGCAGGCGAGGACGGGGAGGGCGACGGTCATGTCGCCGAGGTCGGAAGCGAGTTCGGAGAGGGGCCGGGGGGCCGTGTCCACCAGGGCCCGGGACACCCGCTCGTCGAGCCTGGCCAAGGGGCCGTGGACGAGCACCTGCCAGGTCACGACGGCGAGGGCGACGAGCGCCGAGAAGAGAGCCGGCCGCCCTGGAACAGGGGGGGTGGTTCCAGGGCGGCCGAGGGGATCGGATCGCCGCACGCCCCGGGGGGTGTGGGGCGGGCGGCTGTCCGATCGGTGAGGAGTTCCGGAGCACGAGGCTCCAGGGGTGTGCGCGACGGCACGGTGTGGGCGGGGCTGGGGAGGCTCCGCCCGGGGTGTTTCTCTCATCTGCAGAAACCGTACGTCAGAGAAGAGGGGACCGACAGCCGGAAACACGTCCCGCCATCGGCCCCCCACAGAGTCTTCACACGGAGTGTCAGATCTGCGATCAGATCTGGGCGAACGCGTTCTCGAGGACGTCGAGGCCCTCGTTCAGCAGGTCCTCGCCGATGACCAGCGGCGGCAGGAAGCGCAGCACGTTGCCGTAGGTGCCACAGGTCAGGACCAGCACGCCCTCGGCGTGGCAGGCCTTCGCCAGGGCGCCGGCGGCGTCCGCGAACGGCTCCTTGGTCGCCGGGTCCTTCACCAGCTCGATGGCGATCATGCCGCCGCGGCCGCGGATGTCACCGATGACCGGGAACTTCTCCTGCATGGCCGTGAGGCGGGTCTTCATGACCTCCTCGATGCGCTTGGCCTTGCCGTTGAGGTCGAGCTCCTTCATCGTCTCGATGGAACCGAGCGCACCGGCGCAGGCCACCGGGTTGCCGCCGTAGGTGCCGCCCAGACCGCCGCCGTGGACGGAGTCCATGATCTCGGCGCGGCCGGTGACGGCGGCGAGCGGCAGACCGCCCGCGATGCCCTTGGCGGTGGTGATGAGGTCCGGGACGATGCCCTCGTCCTCGCACGCGAACCACTGGCCGGTACGGCAGAAGCCGGACTGGATCTCGTCGGCCACGAAGACGATGCCGTTGTCGTTGGCGAACTTCACGATCGCCGGCAGGAAGCCCTTGGCCGGCTCGATGAAGCCGCCCTCGCCGAGGACCGGCTCGATGATGATCGCGGCGACGTTGTCGGCGCCGATCTGCTTGGTGATGTTGTCGATCGCCTGGGCGGCGGCCTCGGGGCCGCAGTTCTCGGCACCGGTGGGCCAGCGGTAGCCGTAGGCCACCGGCACGCGGTAGACCTCGGGCGCGAACGGACCGAAGCCCTGCTTGTACGGCATGTTCTTCGAGGTCAGCGCCATCGTCAGGTTCGTACGGCCGTGGTAGCCGTGGTCGAAGACGACGACGGCCTGGCGCTTGGTGTACGAGCGGGCGATCTTGACGGCGTTCTCGACGGCCTCGGCGCCCGAGTTGAACAGCGCGGACTTCTTGGCGTGGTCGCCCGGGGTCAGCTCGGCGAGCGCCTCACAGACCTCCACGTACCCCTCGTACGGCGTCACCATGAAACAGGTGTGGGTGAAGTCCTGCAGCTGCGCGGAGGCGCGGCGCACGACGGCCTCGGCGGAGGCGCCGACCGAGGTCACGGCGATGCCGGAGCCGAAGTCGATCAGGCGGTTGCCGTCGACGTCCTCGATGATGCCGCCACCGGCCCGCTTGGTGAAGACGGGGAGCGTGGAGCCCACGCCACCGGCGACCGTGTCGAGGCGGCGGGCCTGAAGCTCCTGCGACTTCGGACCGGGGATGGCGGTGACGATGCGCCGCTCCTGCGGGACAGCGTTCATGCGGGGCTCCTGGGGGTGTTCTGGACGCACTTGCGGGTTTCCTCCGCAGGCTAGGCGCGGGGGAGGGGCGGGGGCATGCGCCGATCGGGAGTGGTGGGGGGAGTGTCGTTGTCCGGGATGGATATGACGGGGTCCGGTTCCGTGCGCCGGGGGCGTCGTGCCGACGCGTCCGCGGGTACGCGGGCACACGGGTGGGTGAAACCCCTCCGGGGCGTCTCCGGGCCACTAGATTGACGGTGGCACAGAGACGGCGACCTGGCTGGTCAGGGGGCAGGGGTTCATGGAGACCGACGGCACGTACGAGTCGCGCGACCCGTTCGGCGGTGCGGCACCACCCCCACAGCGACGGGTCCCCCCGCCGGTGCCGCGCCCCGCGGGTCCGCCGTTGCCCGGTCCGTCGGCCACCGGTTCACCGTCGGCCGGTTCGTCGGCCACCGGTTCACCTTCACCCGGTCCGTCGGCCACCGGCCTCCCGCCCGTGCCGCCCGTCCCGGCCCATACGCCGACGATGCCGGCCGCCCCGCCGCGGCCCGACGGCGCCCCCGGCGTGCGCCACCCCGTCGTCGACTGGCTGGACGCCCCGCGGCCCAAGGCCGGTCTCGGCATCTGGCGGTTCCGGCACGTCCCGCCGCCGCCCGGCGGGCCCGCGCGGCTCGCACCCGCCACCGTCGTCGGGATGCTGATCCCGGTCGCCGTCGGCCTGCTCATCTGGTCGGCCTACCGCCGCGGCACGCTCCCGTACATGTACGTCGTGCTCCAGACCCTCACCCCCGGCGACTGGTGGTACCACGGCACCACCGCGCCACGGGACTGGCACGGGCTCGCCGCGCACAACGTCTTCGGCGGTGTCGTCTTCGTCGGGCTCCTCTGCGCGATCGCCGCGCTCGGATCCTGGGGCAAGATCGTCCGCCATTACCTCGGCCGGTTCCGCGCGCCCGTCCGCGCCGCGCTCGCGGGCGCCGGCGCCCTGATCGCCCTGGCGTTCGTCTGGCCGGAGGCCTTCGGGCTCGGCTGGGACCCGCTTCCCGTCGCCCTGCCCGTCCTCTCCCTCGTCTCCCTCGTCGGCGGCGGCTACGACGTCCTCGAATCCCCGTTCCTCGTCTATCCGCTGTACGCGCTCATCACCGCGCTCGTGGTGTGGCCCTTCGCCCGCGTCGGCGAGTGGAACAGCCTCTTCCGTGCCTGGCGCGCCCGCTCCGCCGCCGGCGCCACCGCCCCGGCCCCCGACGCCGCATCGGGCGTCCCCCGCTCCCAGTGGCCCGAACTGCGGGACGCGGGCCAGCACCGGGCCGCCGAGCTGCTCGTCGGCGAACTGGCCACCGGCCGGATGAACGACGTCGACTGCGCCCGCGTCCGCCGCGCCTGGCGGGACACCGACCGGGACGCCGGACGCCGCGCCGCCCTCGTCAGGGCGCTGACCGACCAGGGCGCGGCCGCGGGCGCCCACCCGTCCGGCGACCGCGACCTGCCCCACCGCTCGGCCACCCACGACCTGCTCGTGGACCAGGTCCGGATCGGCCGGTACGCGTCCGCCGAGCGGACCCCGCCCGCGTACCACGGCGCCGGGCTGGCACTCGATCCCGGACTCCTCGGCACCTCCCTCCTCGCGGTCGGGCCCTCCGGCGCCGGCAAGACCCGCGCCCTCGTCGCCCCCGTCGTCGAGGCCCTCACCCTCCAGGCGCTCACCGGCACCTGCGCGGTCGTCGCCGTGGGCGGCGCCTCGGCCCCGCTCGGTGCCGACGAGGCGTACGACGTCGTGGTCCGGCTCGGCGACCCCGGCTCCCGCTACGACCTCGACCTGTACGCCGGGTCCACCGACCCGGACGAGGCCGCCGCCTTCCTCGCCGAGGGGCTCGTCGGCGACCTGGAGGGGGTGGAGACCCGGCGCGCCGCCACCGTCCTCGCGCAGCTCATCGGCCCGTACCGGACCGCGTACGGACACTTCCCGCTCGTTCCGGTCCTGCGGGAGCTGCTCGAAGCCCGCTCCGAGACCCTCCGGGCCCTGCTCGACCTGCTGCCCGCCGACGGCGCGCAGGCCATGCGCCGCGAGCTGGACTCCCGGATGCGCCAGGTCGGCACGGCGACCGACCTGGGTCCCGTGCTCGCCGACCGGCTCGCCGCCCTCGACCGGCCCGTCTTCGCCGAGTTCTTCGGCGGCGGCCGGGAGGTGCGGCCCTTCTCCCTGGCGGCCGTCGCCCAGCACCCGATGCGGGTGCGGATCAGCCTGCCGGAGGGCGGACACGAGGAGGCCGCGCGGCTGCTGAACCGGCTGCTCCTCGCCCAGTTCCAGTCCGTCACCCGCGACCGCTCAGGGCGCGGGCACACCGCCTTTCTGGTGCTCGACGACGCGGCCAGCGCGCTCACCCCCGGGACCGTACGGGCCCTCCAGCGGCTGCGCCCGCAGAAGGCGGCCGTCGTCCTCGCCCTCCGTACCCTCGCGGAAGTCCCCGAGACGCTCCACGGGCCGCTGCTCGCGGTGGTCGGCTGCCGGATGGCGTTCTCCGGCCTGCCCACCTGGGACGGCCGGGCCTTCGCCGAGGCGTGGGGCACCGAACGCGTGGAGACCACGGAGGTCGCCCACCACACCGTCTTCGCCGATCAGCCGATGACCCGGGCCTTCCACGCGCTGCGCAAACTCGTCACCGGCAAGGCCGTGACCACCGAGGCCGTCACCGTACGAGAGGTGGAGCGGCAGCGCTGGTCGGCCTCCGACCTCGCCCACGCCGTTCCGCCGGGGCACGCCGTCCTCTCCCTCACCCATGTGCGCGGCGAGCACACCCCGCCGCTGCTCGTGGAGCTGCGCGGCTGAGCGGGCTGGTCCCGGTCGGTCCGGGCGACCGACGCGGCGGGTCCCGGTCGGTCCGCGCGGCTGACGCGGCGGGCCGGCTCCCGGTCGGTCCGCGCGGCTGACGCGGCGGGCCGGCTCCCGGTCGGTCCGCGCGGCTGAGCGGGCATCGGCGTGCCCTGGCACAATCGGGGGCGCCGCTCGGCTGAGCGGCGCCCCCTCGCTCAAAGGTCCGACGGTCCCCAATGCCGCCCACCCTCGCCTCGCTCGTCCAGCACTCCTCCCTGAAGCTCGTCGTCCGGGCCGGTGAGGACCGCCTGGACACGCCTGTTCGCTGGGCGCACGTCAGCGAGCTCGCCGACCCCGTCCCGTACATGGAGGGCGGCGAACTCCTCCTCACCACCGCGCTCACCCTCGACGCGGAGAACCTGGAGGCGATGCGCCGCTACGTGCGGCGGCTGCTCGGCGCGGGGGTCGTCGGGCTCGGCTTCGCCGTGGGCGTCAACTACGAGGAGATTCCGTCGGCCCTGCTCGACGCGGCCCGCGACGAGCATCTGCCCCTCCTCGAAGTACCGCGCCGGACCCCGTTCCTCGCCATCAGCAAGGCCGTTTCGGCGGCCATCTCCGCCGACCAGTACCGGGCCGTCACCGCAGGCTTCGAGGCGCAGCGCGAGCTGACCCGCGCCGCTCTCGCCGAAGGCCCCGAGGCCGTCGTCGCCCGGCTCGCCGCGCACGTCGACGGCTGGGCCGCGCTCTACGACACCTCCGGCACCGTCGTCGCCGTCTCGCCCGACTGGGCGGCGCGCCGGGCCGCCCGCCTCACCCCCGACGTCGAGCGGCTGCGCGACCGGCCCGCGCCCGCCAGCGCCGTCGTCGGCGGTACGGACGACCGCGTCGAACTCCAGTCGCTCGGCACCGGTCGCCGCGTCCGGGGCGCCCTCGCGGTCGGTACGGGCGCGCCGCTCGGGACGGCCGAGCGGTACGCGGTGCACTCGGCGATCGCCCTGCTCACCCTCACGACGGAGCGTTCGCGTTCGCTCCAGGCGGCCGAACAGCGGCTCGGCGCCGCGGTCCTGAAGATGATGCTCGCGGGTCAGCCGGACCACGCGCGCGCGGTGGCCGGTGATGTGTACGGCGGGCTGCTCGACGCCCCCTTCCGGCTCCTCGTCGCGGAACCCGCCGGGGGCGACCCGACCGGCGAACCGGCGCTGCCGGTGCTCGCCGAGGCCCTGGAGGCGGCGGCCGCACGCGCGGGCGAGGCGGTGCTCACCGTCCCCGAGAGCGAGCAGCGGCTGGTCGTCCTCGCCGGGGACGGCGGCGCGGTCGTCGCCGCCTGCGAGGCGTACGCGGAGCGGGACGCGGAGGACGCCGGCGTGACCATCGGGCTCTCGGCCCCGGCCGGCCCGATCCTGGCCGCCGCGGCCTACAAGCAGGCCGAACAGGCGCTCTCGGTGGCGAGGCGGCGGGGGAAGGCGCTGGTCGAGCACGAGGACCTGGCGGCGGGCTCGGTCCTCCCGCTCCTCGCCGACGACGCCGTCCGCGCCTTCGCCGACGGGATGCTCCGCGCGCTCCGGGACCACGACGCGACGGGCCGCGGCGACCTGGTCGCCTCCCTGCGGGCGTGGCTCTCCCGGCACGGCCAGTGGGACGCGGCGGCGGCCGACCTGGGCGTCCACCGGCACACCCTGCGCTACCGGATGCGGCGGGTGGAGGAGATCCTCGGCCGCTCGCTCGACGACCCGGACGTACGGATGGAGCTGTGGCTGGCGCTGAAGGCGACGGGGGAGGGCGCCGGGGAGTAGGGCGGGTGGTCGTCCGCCTCCCTGGTGGCGCCGCCTCGGCGGCGGGGCCGCGCGGCTGCGTCCCGGGTTGTCGCCCCCGCTGTCTCCCAGGGGCTGTCCGTCCCTGATCGACAAGACACCCCCTAGTCGCCGCCGCCCCCGCCGCCCCCGTTGTCCCAGCTGTCGCCCCCGCCGCTCCCCACGCTCCGCCGTCGGTTGGTGCCGCGCAGCACGCTCCCGATCGCCAGGGTCACGGCGGCGATCGCCCGCACCCATCGGGGCCCGCCACGGGCGGCCCACACCACGCAGACGCAGCCTCCGACGGCGAGCACCAGGACGCCGGTCAAAGCGAGCACCATCATGCGAGTCCCCCTGTATGTCGTCTCCCTCCACCGCTTCCGCGGTGGGTCCGGACATCCTGCCATTCCCCGGGAACGGTCTTCACGCCTCCGTATATCCGCTCCCGCCTGCCCGAATGCGGGCAATTTTCTTGGTCATCGGGCCTCTGACTCCCTACTCTCCTGCTCATGACAAGCCCCGCCGTCGATCCGGCCCCCGAGGCGCCCCAGGCCGCCTCCGAGCTCCGTACCCCCGCCACCACCCCCGCCGTCCCCACCCGCCGGATCACCGGGGCCGTCTGGGCCGCGCTCGGCATCGTGTACGTCGTGTGGGGATCCACCTACCTCGGCATCCGGATCGCCGTCGAGACGATGCCGCCGTTCCTCTCCGCCGGCACCCGCTTCGTCACCGCCGGTCTGCTCCTGGCCGGGATCATCGCCTGGCGCCAGGGCCCCGCGGCCCTCAAGGTCACCCGCCGGCAGCTCGGTTCGGCCGTGCTCGTCGGCCTGCTCCTGATCCTCGGCGGCAACGGCCTCGTCGTCCTCGCCGAGACCTCCATCCCCTCCGGTCTGGCCGCCCTGCTCATCTCCGTCGTCCCGGCCTGGGTCGTGGTCCTCAAGGCCGCCACCGGTCAGCGGCCGACCGTCAGCGGGCTCGCCGGAGTACTCCTGGGCCTCGCGGGGCTCGCCGTGCTCACCCTGCCCGGGCTCAGCGGTGACGTGAAGGTCGCCGGGGTCGTCCTCGTCGTGGTCGCGACCCTGCTGTGGTCCGTCGGGTCGTTCTCCTCCGCGCGCCTCCCGATGCCCGCGAACCCCTTCACGGCCAGTGCGTACGAGATGATCGCGGGCGGCGTCGGCGGCCTCGCCCTCGGCCTGGTGCGGGGCGAGCAGCACGGCCTCGACCTGGCCGACATCTCGACCCGCTCCTGGGCCGCGCTCGCCTATCTGATCGTCTTCGGCTCGCTGATCGCCTTCACCGCGTACGCCTGGCTCCTCCAGGCCGCACCCCTCTCGCTCGTCGCCACCTACGCGTACGTGAACCCCGTCGTCGCGGTGGCCCTCGGCGCCCTGGTCCTGAACGAGGCCCTGTCGTGGCCCATCGTCCTCGGCGGCGCGATCGTCGTCGGCGGAGTCTGTCTGATCGTCTCGACCGAGCGGCGCGGCTGATCAACTGCCGTCTAGGCTCGGGTCCTTCGACGTTTCGAGCCAGGGGTGGGGATCCGTATGGCAGTGCGCACGACCGACAGCGGCGGGAACGGCCGCCGGAGATCGGGGCGGCTCGGCCCCGTGCTCGGGATCGGCGGTCTGCTCCTCGTCGTGCTCGGGCTCGCCAGCGCCTGCTCCGCCTCCTCGGGGGGCCTGCTGCCGGGCGGCTCCATGCGGCTCGCCTGGGACGTCCCGTTCGACGACAGCGCCAGGGAGTACGGCAACGGCGACTGGCTCGTCGGCGACACCGTCGTCCGCAGCCGGTACGACGCGGTCACCGCCTTCGACGCCGGGTCGGGGAAGCAGCGCTGGGAGTACGTCCCGCCCGGCCGGGAGGCCGTCTGTGCCGTCAGCCGCCGCGCGGACCGCTCCGTCGTCCTGATCGCCCGCGGGGCGGTGGGGCCGGGCGGGGGCTGTGCCACCGTCGCCGCGCTCGACCTCACGAACGGCCGCGAACTCTGGCACACCCGCCGCACCCCGGCCGACCGGACCGACTCGCTCACCGACCTCGTGGCCACCGGCGGCGGGCTCGCCGTCCTCCGCGACGGCTACGACGACTGGGCGTACCGGACGTACGAGAAACGGCGTGTCCTGCCCGGGTCGGAGGCCCTGCGCGCCTTCGACCTGCGGACGGGCGCCCCGCGCTGGAAGGCCGCGGTTCCGCACGGCTGCGTGCCCGAGCGGGTCGCCGCCGCCGAACGGCAGGTCGTCGCCGTGCTCGCCTGCGACCGCACCGAACTGAAGCTCGCGGCCTTCGCCCCGGCCGACGGCAAGGAGCGGTGGACCGTGCCCCTCGGGGGCCGGCCGACCCCCGGCACGGACGCGGACGTCACGCTGCTGTCCGCCGACCCACTGGTGGTGCAGGTGGGCGGAACGGTGCACGGCTCGGCGGGCGCCTACCTCGCCTTCGGCGAGGACGGCCGTGCCCTGGGCCGGATCGAGGCCACCGGCGACCACGGCACGATCCCGACGCACAAACCGGCCCAGGTGGCCGTCGCCGACGGGCGGCTCCACGCCGTCGCCGAGGGCAAGGACGGCAGGCAGTACCGGGACCGGGTGGTCACCTTCGACCTCGCGACCGGCCACGAGGTCTGGCGGGAGATGGTGCCCGCGACGAGCAAGCTCCTCGCGCTCGACGCGACGGGCGGCCGGGTGACGGCCCTCGCCGACCGCGGCTCCAGGAACGACGGCCTGGAGGAGCTGTTCGTCCTCGACGCCGCCACGGGCGACGAACAGGACCGGCGCACCTTCGACGCCGATGTGGACAAGAAGCAGGGCGAGCTCGCGGACCTGCTCACCCACCGGGGTCTGGTCATCGCCGTACGGTCGGGTGCGCAACCTTTCTCGGCGTACGAGCGCGGGTGACCGACGGGGCCGGCGCCTCCTGATCCGAGGCGACGTCCCCGCTGTCCGAGGCAACGTCCCCGCTGCCCGAAGCGACGTCCCCGCTTCGGCCAATTCGGACAGGGATCCGGGCCCATCACTCCACACCGGACAAGCCCACGTTCGCCGCCTCGGCCCTAACGTGTCACGAGAGCAATCGCTCGCACCCCCCGATACGGAAAGGGCCGGGACGCAATGACGACCACCCACGCCTTCTGGCTCGCCGGCCGCGAGGCCACCGGCGAGGCCACCTTCGACGTCACGAACTCCTTCGACGGACGTCTGGTCGGCAAGGTCAGCGTGCCCACCGAGGCCCAGGTCGAGGAGGCCGTGGCCGCCGCGCACGCCGTCGTCGACGAGTTCGCCGCGACCCCGGCGCACGTCCGCGCCGCAGCCCTCGACCACGTGTCGAAGCGGCTGGCCGAGCGCACCGAGGAGATCGCCCTGGTGATCTCCGCCGAGAACGGCAAGCCCATCAAGTGGGCCCGCGGCGAGGTCGGCCGTGCCGTCTCCGTGTTCCGTTTCGCCGCCGAGGAGGCCCGCCGCTGGAACGCCGGCGAGGCCCAGCGCCTGGACACCGAAGCCGGCGGCGCGGGTCGTCTCGCCCTGACCCGCCGTATCCCCAAGGGCGTCGTCCTCGGCATCGCGCCGTTCAACTTCCCGCTGAACCTCAGCGCCCACAAGGTCGCCCCGGCCATCGCCGTCGGCGCCCCGATCATCCTCAAGCCGGCCCCGTCGACCCCGATCTCCTCCCTGATCCTGGGCGAGATCCTGGCCGAGACCGAGCTGCCGGCCGGCTCCTGGTCGATCCTGACCGTGCCGAACGACCGGATGCCCGCCCTCGTCAAGGACGAGCGCCTCCCGGTCATCTCCTTCACCGGTTCGGACAAGGTCGGCTACGCCATCCAGGAGTCCGTGCCGCACAAGCACTGCACCCTGGAGCTCGGCGGCAACGCCGCGGCCGTCGTTCTGCCCGACTGGTCCTCCGAGGCCGACCTGGACTGGGCGGCGAGCCGTATCGCCACCTTCTCCAACTACCAGGGCGGCCAGTCCTGCATCTCCGTGCAGCGCGTGATCGCCGACGCCTCGGTCTACGACCGTCTGGTGCCGAAGATCGTCGCCGCCGTCGAGGCGCAGGTCACCGGTGACCCGTCGAGCGACGCCACCGACGTCGGCCCGCTGGTCGACGAGGCCGCCGCCCAGCGCGTCGAGTCCTGGGTGGACGAGGCCGTCGCCGCCGGCGCCAAGCTCCTCGTGGGCGGCAAGCGCGAGGGCGCGACCTACGCCCCGACCGTGCTCACCGAGCTTCCTGCGGACGTCACCCTGGCCCGCGCCGAGGTCTTCGGCCCGGTCCTGACCATCACGAAGGTCGACGGCGAGGCCGAGGCCTTCGCCGCGGTCAACGACTCCGACTTCGGCCTCCAGGCCGGTGTCTTCACCCGCGACCTGCAGACCGCCTTCCGCGCCCACCGCGCCCTGGAGGTCGGCGGCGTGATCGTCGGCGACGTCCCGTCCTACCGGGCCGACCAGATGCCGTACGGCGGCGCCAAGCGCTCCGGCGTCGGCCGCGAGGGCGTCAAGTTCGCGATGGACGACTACACCTACGAGCGCGTCCTCGTCCTGACGGGCCTCGCCCTCTAGGAACACGGGGCGTACGGCGTACGTCCGCGAGACCAGGCGGTCCGAACCCACTGTGCGGGGGTTCGGGCCGCCTTTCGTCTGTACGGGACTCCTTTCGCCCGTCCGGACTCCTCCCGCCTGTCCGGACCCCCGGAAATCGGGTACGACGGACAGTGAGACCGAGGAGGTGTCCATGTCCGCCCCCACCCAGCGGCCCAAGGTCACCGCACACGAGGCCCGGCAGACCGCCGAGGCCGCACGTGAGCGGGACTGGCACAAGCCGAGCTTCGCCAAGGAACTCTTCCTCGGCCGGTTCCGGCTCGACCTCGTCCACCCCCATCCGCTCCCCGCCGACGAGGACGTCCGGCGCGGCGAGGCCTTCCTCGCGGCCCTGCGCGCGTTCTGCGAGACCCGGATCGACGGCGCCCGCATCGAGCGCGAGGCCCGCATCCCCGACGAGACGCTCACCGGGCTGAAGGAGCTCGGCGCGCTCGGGATGAAGATCGACCGCACGTACGGCGGTCTCGGCCTCACCCAGCTGTACTACAACCGGGCCCTCGCACTCGTCGGCTCCGCGAGCCCCGCCGTCGGCGCCCTGCTCTCCGCGCATCAGTCGATCGGCGTACCGCAGCCGCTGAAGCTCTTCGGCACCCAGGAGCAGAAGGACGCCTTCCTGCCCCGGCTCGCCCGTACGGACATCTCCGCGTTCCTGCTCACCGAGCCCGACGTCGGCTCCGACCCGGCGCGGCTGGCCACCACGGCCGTACCCGAGGGGGACGCGTACGTCCTCGACGGCGTGAAGCTGTGGACGACCAACGGAGTCATCGCCGACCTCCTCGTCGTCATGGCCCGCGTCCCCGCCTCGGCGGGCCACCCCGGCGGCATCACCGCCTTCGTCGTCGAGGCCGACTCGCCCGGCATCACCGTCGAGCACCGCAACGCCTTCATGGGCCTGCGCGGCCTGGAGAACGGCGTCACCCGCCTCCACGGCGTCCGGGTCCCCGCCGGGAACCGCATCGGCCCCGAGGGCGCCGGCCTCAAGATCGCCCTCACCACCCTCAACACCGGCCGCCTCTCGCTCCCCGCGGCATGCGCCGGCGCCGGGAAGTGGTGCCTGAGGATCGCCCGGGAGTGGGCGGGCGTCCGCGAGCAGTGGGGCGGGCCGGTCGGCCGGCACGAGGCCGTCGGCACCAAGATCTCCTTCATCGCGGCCACCACCTTCGCCCTGGAGGCGGTCGTCGACCTCGCCTCCCAGATGGCCGACGAGGACCGCAACGACATCCGCATCGAGGCCGCCCTCGCCAAGCTGTACGGCTCCGAGAAGGCCTGGCTCATCGCCGACGAACTCGTCCAGATCCGGGGCGGCCGCGGCTACGAGACCGCCGACTCGCTCGCGGCCCGAGGCGAACGCGCCGTCCCCGCCGAGCAGGTCCTGCGCGATCTGCGGATCAACCGGATCTTCGAGGGCTCGACAGAGATCATGCACCTGCTGATCGCCCGCGAGGCCGTCGACGCCCACCTCTCCGTCGCCGGGGACCTCATCGACCCCGGGAAGTCGCTCGCCGACAAGGCGAAGGCCGGCGCGCGGGCCGGCGGCTTCTACGCCCGCTGGCTGCCCGGACTCGTCACAGGACCCGGACAACTGCCTGGCTCGTACGGGGAGTTCGGCGAGCTCGCGGGGCACCTCCGGTACGTCGAGCGGACCTCCCGCAAGCTCGCCCGGTCCACCTTCTACGCGATGTCCCGCTGGCAGGGCCGGATGGAGCTCAAGCAGGCCTTCCTCGGCCGGATCGTCGACATCGGCGCCGAACTCTTCGCGATGAGCGCCGCCTGCGTGCGGGCCGAACTCCTGCGCACCACCGGCGGCCACGGCCGCGAGGCCCACCAGCTCGCGGACGCCTTCTGCCACCAGGCCCGGCTGCGGACCGAGGAGCTCTTCGGACGGCTCTGGTCCAACACCGACGACCTCGACCGGCGGGTCGCCGACGGCGTCCTCGCCGGCCGGTACACCTGGCTGGAGGAGGGCATCGTCGACCCGGGCGACGACGGCCCGTGGATCGGGGACGCCACCCCCGGGCCCTCGGACCAGGAGAACGTCCACCGCCGGATCCCCTGAACGGCCCGCCCCGCGTTCCGCCATGCGGAACGCGGGGCCACCGGGCGGGACAGAACGGCAGGATGGGGGCGTGACCGTCATCGACATCCCCGGCTCCAAGTCCGTCACCGCCCGCGCGCTCTTCCTCGCCGCCGCGGCCGAGGGCACCACCACCCTCGTCAGGCCCCTCGTCTCCGACGACACCGAGGGCTTCGCCGAGGGCCTCACCACCCTCGGATACGCCGTCCGCCGCGAGAGCGACGCCTGGCACATCGAGGGCCGCCCCGCCGGTCCGGGCGCGGACGCGGCCGACGTCTACTGCCGCGACGGCGCCACCACCGCCCGTTTCCTGCCCACCCTTGCCGCCGCCGGCCACGGCACCTACCGCTTCGACGCCTCCGCCCAGATGCGGCGACGGCCCCTCGCCCCCCTGACCACCGCCCTGCGCACCCTCGGTGTCGATCTGCGGCACGGTGACAAGGAGGGGCACCACCCGTTGAGCGTCCACGCCCACGGCGTGAAGGGCGGCGCGCTCACCCTCGACGCCGGTCAGTCCTCCCAGTACCTGACGGCCCTGCTCATGCTGGGCCCGCTCACCGCCGAGGGCCTCGACATCACCGTCACCGACCTGGTCTCGGAGCCGTACGTCGAGATCACCCTGGCGATGATGCGGAGCTTCGACGCCGAGATCCGCCAGGAAGGACGTACGTACCGGGTCGCCCCCACCGGCTACCGGGCCCGGACGTACGACATCGAGCCCGACGCCTCCACCGCCAGCTACTTCTTCGCGGCCGCCGCCCTCGAACCCGGCCGCTCCGTCACCGTCCCCGGCCTCGGCACCGGCGCCCTCCAGGGCGACCTGGCCTTCGTCGACGTGCTGCGCCGCATGGGCGCCGACGTCGAGATCGGCGACACGGGCACCACCGTCCGCTCCACCGGCACCCTGCGTGGCCTCACGGTCAACATGCGCGACATCTCCGACACCATGCCGACGCTCGCCGCGATCGCGCCCTTCGCCGACGGTCCGGTCCGCATCGAGGACGTCGCCAACACCCGGGTCAAGGAGTGCGACCGCCTCGACGCCTGCGCCGAGAACCTGCGCCGCCTCGGCATCACCGTCCGCACCGGCCCCGACTGGATCGAGATCCACCCCGGCACGCCCACCGGACCGGTCGGGATCGCCACCCACGGCGACCACCGCATCGTCATGTCCTTCGCGGTCACGGCCCTGCGCACCCCCGGCATCACCTTCGACGACCCCGGCTGCGTGAAGAAGACGTTCCCCGACTTCCACCGGGTCTTCGACACGTTCGTCCGCACCGCGTGAGGACCGCACCCCGGAGGACCGCCACCCCGTAAGACCGCCACCCCGTGAAGACCGCACAGTGTTTGCGGCAAGAATGGGGGGCATGAGCGACCGCCCCTCTCCTCTCGCCGATCCCCATATCGCCTTCGACGTCTCCGAAGGACGCCGGGACATCGTCGTCCTCGGCTCGACCGGGTCCATCGGTACCCAGGCCATCGACCTGGTGCTGCGCAACCCCGACCGCTTCCGGGTCACCGCCCTGGCCGCCTCGGGCGGCCGGGTCGCGCTGCTCGCCGAGCAGGCGCACCGGCTGAAGGTCGCCGCGGTCGCCGTGGCCCGCGAGGAGGTGCTGCCGGAGCTGCGTGACGCACTGAAGGCGCTGTACGGCTCCGAGCCGCTGCCCGAGCTCCTGGCGGGCCCCGACGCCGCCACCCAGCTCGCCGCCTCGCCGTGCCACACCGTCCTCAACGGCATCACCGGCTCCATCGGCCTCGCGCCGACCCTCGCCGCCCTCGAAGCCGGCCGCACCCTCGCCCTCGCCAACAAGGAGTCGCTGATCGTCGGCGGCCCCCTGGTGAAGGCGCTCGCGAAGCCCGGCCAGATCATCCCGGTCGACTCCGAGCACGCCGCCCTCTTCCAGGCGCTCGCCGCGGGCACCCGCGCCGACGTCCGCAAGCTGGTCGTCACCGCCTCCGGAGGCCCCTTCCGCGGCCGTACGCGCGCACAGCTCGCCGACGTCACCCGCGAGGACGCGCTCGCCCACCCCACCTGGGCCATGGGCCCGGTGATCACGGTGAACAGCGCCACCCTGGTCAACAAGGGCCTGGAGGTCATCGAGGCGCACCTCCTCTACGACATCCCCTTCGACCGCATCGAGGTCGTCGTCCACCCGCAGTCGTACGTGCACTCGATGGTGGAGTTCACCGACGGCTCCACCCTCGCCCAGGCCACCCCGCCGGACATGCGCGGCCCGATCGCCATCGGCATCGGCTGGCCCGAGCGGGTCCCGGACGCGGCCCCCGCCTTCGACTGGACCAAGGCCTCCACCTGGGAGTTCTTCCCGCTCGACACCGAGGCGTTCCCGTCGGTCGGCCTGGCCCGGCACGTCGGCGAGCTGGGCGGCACGGCCCCCGCCGTCTTCAACGCCGCGAACGAGGAGTGCGTCGAGGCGTTTCTCGCGGGACGGCTGCCGTTCAACGGAATCATGGATACGGTCACTGCGGTCGTCACCGAGCACGGCGTTCCCGCCACGGGAACCTCCCTCACCGTGCCGGACGTCCTCGAAGCGGAGACCTGGGCACGGGCCCGGGCCCGAGAGCTCGCAGCGAAGGCAACAGCGGAGGCCCGCGCATGACCGAAATGCTTCTGTACGCCCTGGGCATCGTGCTGTTCGCCTTCGGCCTGCTCGTCTCCATCGCCTGGCACGAGCTGGGCCACCTCTCCACGGCCAAGCTGTTCGGCATCCGCGTGCCGCAGTACATGGTCGGCTTCGGCCCCACCATCTGGTCGAAGAAGCGGGGCGAGACCGAGTACGGCATCAAGGCCATCCCCGCCGGCGGCTACATCCGCATGATCGGCATGTTCCCGCCCGGCGAGGACGGCAAGATCGAGGCCCGTTCCACCTCGCCCTGGCGTTCGATGATCGAGGACGCCCGGGAGGCCTCGTACGAGGAGCTCCAGCACGGCGACGAGACCCGGCTCTTCTACACGCGCAAGCCGTGGAAGCGCGTCATCGTGATGTTCGCCGGACCGTTCATGAACCTGGTCCTGGCGGCGGCGCTGTTCTTCGGCTCGATGATGACGCTGGGCATCGAGGGTCAGACGACCCAGGTCGCGGGCGTCCAGAAGTGCGTCATCAAGCAGAGCGAGAAGCGCGAGAAGTGCGCGGCGAGCGACCCGGTGTCCCCGGCCTTCCAGGCCGGCCTGAAGGACGGCGACAAGATCGTCGCCTTCAACGGCACGCCGGTGGGCGACTGGGACACCCTCTCCGACCGCATCCGCGACACCATCGGCCCCGCGACGGTCACCGTCGAGCGGGCCGGCGAGCGGGTCGAGCTGCACCCCACCCTCGTCTCCAACAAGGTGCCGAAGAAGGACGAGGACGGCAAGGTCGTCCAGCCGGTGACGTACATCGACGCCGGCTACCTCGGCTTCGCCTCCAAGACCGAGGTCGCGCCCCTCACCTTCGTCGAGACCACCGACCGCATGTCCGATCTCCTGGAGAACGGCGTCCACTCGGTCATCGCCCTCCCGGGCAAGATCCCCGGTCTCTGGGACGCCACCTTCGGCGACGGCGAGCGCGCCGACGACTCGCCGGTCGGCGTCCTCGGCGCGGCCCGGATCACCGGTGAACTCATGACCGTCGAGGCCCCGCCGACGACGATCCTCGTGATGTTCATGAACCTGCTCGTCATGTTCAACGTCTCGCTGTTCCTGTTCAACATGCTCCCGCTGCTGCCGCTCGACGGCGGTCACATCGCGGGCGCCCTGTGGGAGTCCGTACGCCGTCACACGGCCCGGATCTTCAAGCGCCCCGACCCGGGCCCCTTCGACGTGGCGAAGCTGATGCCCGCCGCGTACGTGGTGGCCGGAGTCTTCGTCTGCTTCACGCTGCTCGTCCTCGCCGCCGACATCGTCAACCCGGTGAAGATCACGTAGCCCGCAGGGAGGCCGGACCCGGTGGTGTCCGGCCTTCCGCCCCCGGGGCGGTAACCTCGGAGACCTGAGCCCGCCGACGCACAACCTTGAGGTTGCACAAAAGATGACCGCGATTTCTCTCGGTATCCCGACCGTCCCGACCCGGCTCGCCGAGCGGCGCAAGAGCCGCCAGATCCAGGTCGGCAGCGTGGCCGTCGGCGGTGACGCACCCGTCTCCGTGCAGTCGATGACCACGACCCGCACGTCCGACATCGGCGCCACGCTGCAGCAGATCGCCGAGCTGACGGCCTCCGGCTGCCAGATCGTGCGCGTGGCCTGCCCCACCCAGGACGACGCCGACGCCCTCGCGGTCATCGCGCGGAAGTCGCAGATCCCGGTGATCGCGGACATCCACTTCCAGCCGAAGTACGTCTTCGCGGCGATCGACGCGGGCTGCGCGGCCGTCCGCGTCAACCCCGGCAACATCAAGCAGTTCGACGACAAGGTCAAGGAGATCGCCAAGGCGGCCTCCGACGCCGGGACCCCGATCCGCATCGGCGTCAACGCCGGTTCGCTCGACGCGCGCCTCCTGAAGAAGTACGGCAAGGCCACCCCCGAGGCGCTCGTCGAGTCGGCCCTCTGGGAGGCGTCCCTCTTCGAGGAGCACGGCTTCCGCGACATCAAGATCTCGGTCAAGCACAACGACCCGGTCATCATGGTCGAGGCCTACCGGCAGCTCGCCGCCCAGTCCGACTACCCGCTGCACCTCGGCGTCACCGAGGCGGGCCCGGCCTTCCAGGGCACCATCAAGTCGGCCGTCGCGTTCGGCGCGCTGCTCTCCCAGGGCATCGGCGACACCATCCGCGTCTCGCTCTCCGCGCCGCCGGCCGAGGAGATCAAGGTCGGCATCCAGATCCTGGAGTCGCTGAACCTGCGCCAGCGGCGCCTGGAGATCGTCTCCTGCCCGTCCTGCGGCCGCGCCCAGGTCGACGTCTACAAGCTCGCGGAGGAGGTCACCGCCGGCCTCGACGGCATGACCGTTCCGCTGCGCGTCGCCGTCATGGGCTGCGTCGTCAACGGCCCGGGCGAGGCCCGCGAGGCCGACCTCGGCGTCGCCTCCGGCAACGGCAAGGGCCAGATCTTCGTGAAGGGCGAGGTCATCAAGACCGTCCCCGAGTCGAAGATCGTCGAGACCCTCATCGAAGAGGCGCTGAAGATCGCCGAGCAGATGGAGAAGGACGGGGTCGCCAGTGGCGAGCCGACCGTCGCCATCGCGGGCTGAGCACGCAGATCGTCCACGAAACCCCTCCGCCCCACCGGGCGGAGGGGTTTCGTGTCCCGTGACTGCGCCCTGCCACAGGGCGCAGGGGTAAAGTGCGGAGACCACCTGGAACCGTACGGTGAGGCCCCATTCGTGCTGACACAACCCGCCACCCGGGTCCTCGAACCCGCCGACCTCGGTGCCGCACTCGCCGTCCTGGAGAGCGCCCCCGTCGAGAACGCCTTCGTGACCGCCCGCGTCCAGGTCGCCGGGCTCGACCCCTGGCGGCTCGGCGGCGAGATGTGGGGCTGGTACAGCGAGGGCCGGCTGCGTTCCCTCTGCTACTCCGGCGCCAACCTCGTGCCCCTCTGCGCGACCCCCGAGGCCGTCCGCGCCTTCGCCGACCGGGCCCGCAGGACCGGCCGCCGCTGCTCCTCGATCGTCGGCCCCGCCGAGCCCACCACCGAACTGTGGCGGCTCCTGGAGCCCAGCTGGGGCCCGGCGAGGGACATCCGCGCCCGCCAGCCGCTGATGGTCGCCGAGGAGCCCTCCGTCACCGTCGCGCCCGACCCGCTGGTGCGCCGCGTCCGCAAGGACGAGATGGACGTGATCATGCCCGCCTGCGTGGCCATGTTCACCGAGGAGGTCGGCATCTCCCCGCTCGCCAACGACGGCGGACTGCTCTACCAGGCCCGGGTCGCCGAGCTCGTCGGCGCCGGCCGCTCCTTCGCCCGTATCGAGGACGGCCGGGTCGTCTTCAAGGCCGAGATCGGCGCCGCCACCCGCCAGGCCTGCCAGATCCAGGGCGTCTGGGTCGCCCCCGAGCACCGCGGCAAGGGCTTCTCCGAGTCGGGCATGGCCGCCGTCCTCCAGTACGCCCTGGCGGACATCGCACCCGTCGTCAGCCTGTACGTGAACGACTACAACACCCCCGCGAGGGCCTCGTACCGCCGCGTCGGCTTCCAGGAGACCGGCGCCTTCATGAGCGTGCTGTTCTGAGGCCCCGGCCGCTTGTAGGGTGCGCCGCATGGATGACGCAGAAGTCATGATCGGGCCGGTCAATCTCGCCGCCCGGGTGGACGAGGCACTCGCCGTGCAGGCGCTCGCCTTCGGCCTGGACGACGAGGAGATCGCCGTACGCCGCCACATCGTGCTGCGCCACCTGCTGAGCCCCGGCGCCCGGGCCTACGGGGCCACCACCCCCGAGGGGAAGCTCGTCGGATTCGTGTACGGGATGCCCAACGACCGCGGCCACTGGTGGTCCACCGTCGTCGAGACGTACCTGCGCGCCACCGGCACCGCCGACTGGCTCGACGACTCCTTCGTGATCACCGAACTCCACGTCCACCCGGCCCACCAGGGGCGCGGCGTGGGCCGCGAGCTGATCACCACCATCACCGACGAGGCCGCCGAGCCGCGCTCGATCCTCTCCGCGATCGACACCGAGAGCCCGGCCCGCGGCCTCTACCGTGCCCTCGGCTACGAAGACCTCGCCCGGCAGGTGCACTTCCCGAGCGCCGTCCGCCCGTACGCGGTGATGGGCGCGCCCCTGCCGCTCAAGCGCCGGAACTGATTTCTCCGACTCGGGGCGGCCCGGCTAATCTCGGGGCACCATCCTTACCCGGCAGGAGTACGAGAACCATGGCCAACGCACCGGTCCAGCGCATGTCCCAGTTGATGGCGAAGACGCTGCGCGACGACCCGGCCGACGCCGAGGTCCTCAGCCACAAGCTCCTCGTCCGCGCCGGTTACGTGCGCCGCACCGCCGCCGGCATCTGGAGCTGGCTGCCCCTCGGCAAGAAGGTCCTCGCCAACGTCGAGCGCATCGTCCGCGAGGAGATGGACGCGATCGGCGCGCAGGAGGTCTCCCTCCCCGCGCTGCTGCCGCGTGAGCCGTACGAGGCGACGGGCCGCTGGGACGAGTACGGCGCCGAGCTCTTCCGTCTCCAGGACCGCAAGGGCGGCGACTACCTCCTCGGCCCGACGCACGAGGAGATCTTCACCCTCCTCGTCAAGGACCAGTGCTCGTCCTACAAGGACCTGCCGGTCATCCTCTACCAGATCCAGACGAAGTTCCGCGACGAGGCCCGCCCCCGCGCCGGCATCCTGCGCGGCCGCGAGTTCCTGATGAAGGACTCGTACTCCTTCGACACGGAGGACGAGGGCCTCGCCCAGTCCTACGCGCTGCACCGCCAGGCCTACCAGCGGGTCTTCGAGCGCCTCGGCCTCGACTACCGCATCGTCGCCGCCACCGCCGGCGCGATGGGCGGCTCGAAGTCCGAGGAGTTCCTCGCCCCGGCCGAGGCCGGCGAGGACACCTTCGCCGACTGCCCGAACTGCGACTTCGCGGCCAACACCGAGGCGATCTCGTACGAGCTCAAGCCGGTCGACGGCTCCGCCGTCCCGGCCGCCGAGGAGATCCCCACCCCGGACACCCCGACGATCGAGACCCTCGCCGCCTCCCTCGGCGTCCCGGCCTCCGCCACGCTGAAGAACCTCCTGGTGAAGGTCGACGGCGAGATCGTCGCCGTGGGCGTCCCCGGCGACCGCGAGGTCGACATGGGCAAGGTCGAGGAGCACTTCGCGCCGGCGACGGTCGAGATGGTCACCGAGGCCGACTTCGCCGAGCGTGCGGACCTCGTACGCGGCTACGTCGGCCCGCAGGGCCTGGGGAAGGTCACGTACATCGCCGACCCCCGGGTGGCCCCGGGCACCGCGTGGATCACCGGCGCGAACAAGGCCGGCATGCACGCGAAGAACGTCGTCGCCGGCCGTGACTTCGAGGTCGAGGAGTACGTCGACGTCGTCGTCGTGAAGGAGGGCGACCCCTGCCCGAAGTGTGGCACCGGCCTGAAGCTGGACCGCGCCATCGAGATCGGCCACATCTTCCAGCTGGGCCGCAAGTACGCCGACGCCCTCAAGCTCGACGTCCTCGGCCAGAACGGCAAGCCGGTCCGCGTGACCATGGGCTCGTACGGCATCGGCGTCTCGCGCGCCGTCGCCGCGCTGGCCGAGCAGTCGGCCGACGAGAAGGGCCTGTGCTGGCCGGCCGAGGTCGCCCCGGCCGACGTCCACGTCGTCGCCGCCGGCAAGGCCCTCCAGACGGAGCTGGCCCTGGAGGTCTCCGACAAGCTGGCCGCCGCCGGCCTCCGCGTCATGGTCGACGACCGCGCGGGCGTCTCCCCGGGCGTCAAGTTCACCGACGCGGAGCTGATGGGCGTCCCGAAGATCCTGGTCGCGGGCCGCCGCTCGGCGGAGGGCGTCGTGGAGCTGAAGGACCGCCGGACGGGCGACCGCGAGGAACTGACGGTGGACGAGGCGATCGCCCGCCTGACCGCCTGACGGCGGGAAGCGTGAGGGAGGGGCGGGGGCCCGAGGCCCCCGCCCCTCCCTCACGTCGTGGGACGCTCAGGCACCCTCCTCCGTCGGTGCCGGTTCCACCGACGCCCCCGTCAGGTCCCCCACCGGCTCCACCCCCTCGGCCGCATGGGCCGCGCCCTTCAGATACGCGTCACTGACCGGCGACGTCGACGGAGCCGGCGCCACGGCGGGCGTCCCGCTCACGGCGGCCGCAGGCCCCACCGTCGACCGCTCCAGGAACCTCAGCAGTTCCACCGGGAACGGCAGCACCAGCGTCGAGTTCTTCTCCGCCGCCACCGCCACCACCGTCTGCAGCAGCCGCAGCTGCAGCGCCGCCGGCTGGTCGGACATGACCGCAGCCGCCTCCGCCAGCTTCTTCGAGGCCTGGAGCTCCGCGTCCGCGTTGATCACCCGCGCCCGGCGTTCCCGGTCGGCCTCCGCCTGCCGGGCCATCGAGCGCTTCATCGTCTCGGGCAGGGAGACGTCCTTGATCTCGACGCGGTCGATCGCGACGCCCCAGCCCATCGCCGGGCTGTCGAGCATCAGTTCAAGGCCCTGGTTGAGCTTCTCCCGGTTGGACAGCAGGTCGTCCAGATCGCTCTTGCCGATGATCGACCGCAGCGAGGTCTGGGCCATCTGCGAGACGGCGAACTTGTAGTCCTCCACGCGTATCAGCGCGTCCGCCGCGTCGACGACCTTGAAGTAGACGACCGCGTCGACCCGTACCGTCACGTTGTCCCGGGTGATGCCCTCCTGCGCGGGCACGGGCATCGTGACGATCTGCATGTTCACCTTGTGCAGGCGGTCCACGCCCGGAACGATCATCGTGAAGCCGGGCGCCCGCACGTCGTCGCGCAGCCGACCGAAGCGGAAGACGACTCCTCGCTCGTACTGCTTCACGACCCGCGCCGCCGCGCCCGCGTACACCGCGGCCGCCGCGGCCGCGCCGGCCACCGCCACCAGTAGCTCTTCGATCATCACGGCCCCCTGGAGTCGAGCCGAACGGTACAAAAAGGGTATTCCCCTACAGCCAGCTCGCGAACTCCAGGAGCAGCTCGGCATCCTGCCGCCGCCCCGCCGTCAGCGCCCGCGTGCCCGATTCGACCGCGCGGAACAGCGTCCAGCCGCGCAGCCGCTCCCGGTCCAGGTCCAGGGAGTCCGCCAGCTTGTTGACCCGCCGCCGGGCCGCCGAGGCGCCCGAGGACGCGGCCACCAGGTCCTCGACCCGGTCCCGTACGAGCCGGGCGAGGTCGTACGCCCGTTCGCCGACCAGCGGCTCGGGGCCGACGGCCAGCCAGGGCGCCCGGTCCCCGCCGAGCACCTTGCCCTGCCGGAAGTTCCCGTGCAGCAGCAGCGACTCCGAGGGGCCGGCCACCAGCTCCTCGCGCGCCGCCAGCGCCGCCGCCGTCAGCTCGCCGGCCGCCGCGTCGGCGCGGTGGCGGTCCATCGCGGCGGCCTGCCGTCCGGTCCGCTCCGCCACCGTCTCGAAGCCGTGCTCCGCCGCCGGCTCGACCCACAGCTTGCGTACGGTCCCCGCCGCCTCCAGGAGCGCCTTCGCCTCCGGCAGCGAGCGCAGGGAGACCTCGGGGTGCAGCCGTTCGAGGACGAGCGCGCCCTCTCCGGCCTCGTCGAGGAGCTGGACCGCGCCCCAGCCGTTCCAGTGCGCGAGCGCGTCCCGCTCCAGGTCCGGCCGGGCGAACGGGGGTGCGATCTTGAGTGCGGCGGGGGAGGCGTCGGGCCGCCGGACGAGCACGACCAGGCTGCTCCGTCCGCCGGGTGCCATCACCCGTTCGGTGTCCAGGGAGGCCTGGTCGAGCACCTGACCGGCGAGCTCGGGCAGTTTCCCGAGCCACTCGGCCGCCGCGGCGTCCCCGTACGTCTCGCCGAGCGTCCTGACCAGTCGCTGCGGCGGTTCGAAACCCATGCGTACGTTGTTCCTTCGGTCGGGGCGGGGCTCACACCCGCTCGGCGAGCCCAGGAAAGGTTACGTCGCTGCCGCGCCAGCGGACGGCGCGTACCGCCGCCTCCCTCAGCGCGGCGGCCGCCTCGCGCCGCCGCGGGCCCTCCGAGGCGCGGACGAGGTCGGAGTAGACCCCGGCCACCCGGTCCTCCAGGACGGCCGCGAGCCGTACGGCGCCGGCCGGGTCCGCGACGCGGAACGGCAGCTCGTACGCGGCCTCCGCCGCCACCGGCGTGCCGCCGAGGTCCCGCACGCTCCGGCGCAGCGTGTCCCGGCGTGCCCGGTGGGCCTCGTACGCGGCGGTGGCCTCGGCCCGTCGTTCGGTACCGATCCGGCCGCCGACGACCCCGTACCCGTACACGGCCGCGTGCTCGGCGGCCAGCGCGGCCTGGGTCGCGTCGAGGGCGCTCATGACCGTGCTCCTTCGGTCAGCAGATAGGCGTGCGCGGCGCCGGCGGCGGCCACGGAGGCCAGCAGCCGGGCGTACTCGGGCGGGGCGGTGACCAGGGCGGCGGTGTGCGCGTCGGAGGCCGTGCGTTCGGCCGCCGCGAGCTCCCTCAGCGCCGCCCGGGGGTCGGCCGCCACGGGCGCGGGGGACGCCGTGGGCTTCACGGGGATGGGGGTCGCGGACGCGGTCGGGGAGGCCGTCGCGGGCCGCACCGTCGTACCGCCCTCGCCGAGCGCCTTCGCGTGGGCCGCCACCGAGCGCCGCAGCGGGCTCAGCCGGGGCGCGAGGGCGGGGTGGGCGGCGAGCGCCGCGTCGTAACGTTCCAGCAGGGTCCTGGAGGCGGTCACGGAGCGCGACCGCAGCGCGGCCTCGGCGCGCGCCACCCGTTCGGCCCGCACTTCGGCGGCGCTGGGCTTCCGGGGAACGGGGTCCTCGGAGGTGCAGCCCGACAGTGCCGCCGCGGCGGCGGCCGAGACCCCGGCCGTCAGGAGTGCGCGCCTGCCCGTCGTCGTCACGCTCTCTCCCTCGGCTGTGATACATGGTCGAAGATCGTCGGGATCACCGCAGGCGAGCGTACCCGCGGGCCCCGGGGCGATGGACGGCAACACCCTCCCGGACCGGATACCCTTTGGTCTGACACGCGACGAAACACGCGACGCACCACAACAGCACACGCGGCCGAGGAGTCACCCGGATGAGCACCACCCAGAGCGACAGGCTGCGCGGACTCGTGGAGCCGCTCGTCCACGCCAAGGACCTGGATCTGGAAGAGATCGAGGTGTCCCGGGCCGGCCGCCGCGGACTGCTGCGGATCGTCGTCGATTCGGACGAGGGCGTGGAGCTCGACGTCTGTGCCGAGCTGAGCCGCGCGATCTCCGAGAAGCTCGACGAGACCGACGCGATGGGTGAGGGCGAGTACGTCCTCGAAGTGAGCTCCCCCGGCGCCGACCGCCCCCTGACCCAGCACCGCCACTACGTGCGGGCCACCGGCCGCCTGGTCAAGCTGCAGCTCCCCGAAGCCGAAGAACTGGTCGCGCGGATCCTGGCCGTGGACGAGGCCGGCCTCGACCTCGAAGTGCCGGGCGTGAAGGGGCGCAAGCCCACCGCCCGCCGGGTCGAGTTCGCCGACGTCGTCAAGGCGCGTGTCGAGATCGAGTTCAGCCGCAAGGACAAGAAGGAAGAGGAGGCGTAGCCGTGGACATCGACGTGAAGCTGCTCAAGGGCTTGGCGAATGAGAAGGAGATCTCCTTCGACCTGCTGGTCGAGGCGATCGAGTCGGCCCTCCTCATCGCCTACCACCGCACCCCCGACGCCCGCCGCCACGCGCGTGTGGAGCTGGACCGGCTCACCGGTCACGTGACGGTGTGGGCGAAGGAAGACCCCTCCGATCTGGAGGAGGGCCAGGAGCCCAAGGACTTCGACGACACCCCGTCGGACTTCGGCCGGATCGCGGCGAGCACCGCCCGCCAGGTGATCCAGCAGCGTCTGCGGGACGCCGAGAACGACGTGACGTTCGGCGAGTACGCGCGCCGCGAGGGCGATGTCGTCGCCGGTGTCGTGCAGCAGGGCAAGGACCCCAAGAACGTCCTCGTCCGGCTCGACGACAAGCTGGAGGCCATCCTTCCGGTGCAGGAGCAGGTGCCGGGCGAGGACTACACGCACGGTCTGCGGCTGCGGACGTACGTCGTCCGGGTGGCGAAGGGTGTCCGCGGTCCGTCCGTCACCCTTTCGCGTACCCACCCCAATCTGGTGAAGAAGCTGTTCGCCCTCGAGGTGCCGGAGATCGCCGACGGCTCGGTCGAGATCGCGGCCATCGCCCGTGAGGCCGGTCACCGCACCAAGATCGCCGTCCGCTCCACCCGTTCGGGCCTGAACCCCAAGGGCGCCTGCATCGGCCCGATGGGCAGCCGCGTCCGCAACGTGATGGCGGAGCTGCTCGGCGAGAAGATCGACATCGTCGACTGGTCGGACGACCCGGCCGAGATGGTGGCGAACGCGCTCTCCCCGGCGCGGGTGTCCAGGGTCGAGGTCGTCGACATGATGGCCCGCTCCGCACGGGTGACGGTGCCGGACTACCAGCTGTCGCTGGCGATCGGCAAGGAGGGCCAGAACGCCCGCCTGGCCGCGCGCCTCACCGGCTGGCGGATCGACATCCGGCCCGACACGGAGCTGGACGGTCCGGAGGACTGAGACCGTTTTTGGCCAACAACTGTTCGATTCTTGCCCCAAACAGGTGAGGTCGGTACGGGGAGGTAGACTTAATCGTGTCTGGCCGGACGCATGCCCGCGCGTGCCCTGAGCGAACCTGTGTGGGATGCCGGGAGCGAGCGGCCAAGAGCGATCTGCTGCGGATCGTGGTGAACGAGGACGAGTGCGTTCCTGATCATCGCGGTACGCTGCCCGGCCGGGGTGCGTACCTGCACCCCGCCGTGGCTTGTCTCGACCTGGCGGTCCGCCGCCGAGCGTTGCCGAGGGCCTTCAAGGTCCAGGGCCCGCTCGAAACAGCGGAACTACGTCACCACGTCGAACGGCCGGCACCGCAGTGAAGAAGTACGGCACGGAACACCGTGCGGTCAGGTACCTCGCGAGTTGGAAGTAGGTCGAGATTGCGATGAGCACTCGATGAGTACGCGATGAGTACGCCCATGAAGTAGCGACGGTCCGGCGGTAACCCGGACCTCAAAGGAGCGAAGTGGCTAAGGTCCGGGTATACGAACTCGCCAAGGAGTTCGGTGTGGAGAGCAAGGTCGTCATGGCCAAGCTCCAAGAACTCGGTGAATTCGTCCGTTCGGCGTCCTCGACTATCGAGGCGCCGGTCGTGCGCAAGTTGACTGACGCTTTGCAGGGTCCCGGCGGCAACGCCGGCAAGACCGCTGCCAAGCCCGGCGCGCCTCGCAAGGCCGCCCCCTCCAAGCCCGCGGCGCCGTCTCCGGCCGCCGCGGCACGTCCCGCTGCCCCCAAGCCCGGCGCCCCGGCTCCCAAGCCGGCCCCCGCCGCGCCTGCGGCGCCGGCTCCGGTCACTCCGGCCGAGCCCGCCGCGAGCAGCACCCCCTCTCCGGCTCCGGCCGCCTCGGGCCCCCGCCCGGGCCCGAAGCCCGCGCCCAAGCCGGTCACCCCGGCTCCGGCCGCCCCCGAGTTCACCGCGCCCCCGGCGGCTCCCGCCGCCACTCAGCGCCCCGGTGGCGCCGAGCGTGGTCCCCGTCCGACCGGCGAGCGCCCCGAGCGTCCCGCCCGTCCGGGTCAGGGCGCACCGCGTCCGCAGGGCCAGGGTGCCCCGCGTCCGCAGGGCCAGGGCGCTCCCCGTCCGGGCGGTGCCCGTCCGGCCGGTCCGCGTCCGGGCAACAACCCGTTCACCTCGGGTGGCTCCACCGGCATGGCGCGTCCGCAGACGCCCCGTCCCGGTGGCGGTGCTCCCCGTCCCGGTGGCCCCGGTGCCGCTCCGGGCGCCCCGCGTCCGCAGGGTGGCCCCGGCGGCGCTCCGCGTCCGCAGGGTCAGGGCGGCGCGCGTCCCACCCCCGGTGGCATGCCTCGTCCGCAGGCTCCCCGTCCGGGCGGCGCGCCCGGCGGTAACCGTCCGAACCCGGGCATGATGCCGCAGCGTCCCGCTGCCGGCCCGCGTCCCGGTCCTGGCGGCGGTGGCCGTGGTCCCGGTGGCCCCGGCGGCCGTCCGGGTGGTCCCGGCGGTGGCGGCGGCGGTCGTCCCGGCTTCGCCGGTCGTCCGGCCGGTCCCGGCGGTGGCGGCGGCGGCTTCGCCGGTCGTCCCGGTGGTCCCGGTGGCGGCGGCGGCGGTCGTCCGGGTGGTCCCGGCGGCGGTGGCGGCGGCTTCGGCGGTCGTCCCGGTGGCTTCGGTGGCCGTCCCGGCGGTCCCGGTGGCCGTGGTGGCACGCAGGGCGCCTTCGGTCGTCCCGGCGGTCCCGCGCGTCGCGGTCGCAAGTCGAAGCGTCAGAGGCGCCAGGAGTACGAGGCCATGCAGGCCCCGTCCGTGGGCGGCGTGATGCTGCCTCGCGGCCACGGCGAGACCATTCGCCTGTCGCGCGGTGCCTCCCTCACCGACTTCGCCGAGAAGATCGGCGCCAACCCGGCGTCGCTCGTCGCGGTGATGATGAACCTCGGTGAGATGGTCACGGCCACGCAGTCCGTCTCCGACGACACGCTGTCGATGCTCGGCGACGAGATGAACTACACCGTTCAGATCGTCTCGCCGGAGGAGGAGGACCGCGAGCTCCTCGAGTCCTTCGACATCGAGTTCGGCGAGGACGAGGGCGGCGAAGAGGCTCTGGTCTCCCGTCCGCCGGTCGTCACCGTCATGGGTCACGTCGACCACGGTAAGACCCGACTCCTCGACGCGATCCGCAAGACGAACGTCGTCGCGGGCGAGGCCGGTGGCATCACCCAGCACATCGGTGCCTACCAGGTGGGTACCGAGGTCAACGGCGAAGAGCGTCGCATCACCTTCATCGACACCCCGGGTCACGAGGCGTTCACCGCCATGCGTGCCCGTGGTGCGAAGTCGACCGACATCGCGATCCTCGTGGTCGCGGCCAACGACGGCGTCATGCCGCAGACGATCGAGGCGCTCAACCACGCCAAGGCCGCCGGCGTCCCGATCGTCGTCGCGGTCAACAAGATCGACGTCGAGGGTGCGGACCCGACCAAGGTCCGCGGTCAGCTGACCGAGTTCGGTCTGGTGGCCGAGGAGTACGGCGGCGACACGATGTTCGTCGACATCTCCGCCAAGCAGGGTCTGCACATCGACTCCCTGCTGGAGGCCGTCGTCCTCACCGCCGACGCCTCGCTCGACCTGCGGGCCAACCCGAACCAGGACGCGCAGGGTATTGCGATCGAGTCCCACCTCGACCGCGGTCGCGGTGCCGTCTCGACCGTCCTGGTCCAGCGCGGAACGCTGCGCATCGGCGACACCGTGGTGGTCGGCGACGCGTACGGCCGTGTCCGGGCGATGCTCGACGACAAGGGCAACAACGTCGAGGAGGCGACCCCGTCGACTCCCGTCCTGGTCCTGGGTCTCACCAACGTCCCGGGTGCCGGCGACAACCTCCTGGTTGTCGACGAGGACCGTACGGCCCGTCAGATCGCCGAGAAGCGCGCTGCGCGTGAGCGCAACGCCGCCTTCGCCAAGCGCGTCCGCCGGGTGTCCCTCGAGGACCTCGACAAGGTGCTCAAGGCCGGTCTCGTCCAGGAACTCAACCTCATCATCAAGGGCGACGCGTCCGGTGCGGTCGAGGCCCTCGAGGCTTCGCTGCTCCAGCTCGACGTCGGCGAAGAGGTCGACATCCGTGTCCTGCACCGCGGTGTGGGTGCGGTCACCGAGTCGGACATCGACCTGGCCATGGGCTCCGACGCCATCGTCATCGGCTACAACGTCCGTGCGGCCGGCCGTGCCGCGCAGATGGCGGAGCGCGAGGGCGTCGACGTCCGGTACTACTCGGTCATCTACCAGGCGATCGAGGAGATCGAGGCGGCGCTCAAGGGCCTCCTCAAGCCGGAGTACGAAGAGGTCGAGCTCGGTACGGCGGAGATCCGCGAGGTCTTCCGCTCGTCCAAGCTGGGCAACATCGCGGGTGTCCTCATCCGCTCCGGCGAGGTCAAGCGCAACACCAAGGCGCGCCTCGTCCGCGACGGCAAGGTCATCGCCGAGGACCTCACGATCCACGGTCTGCGCCGCTTCAAGGACGACGTCACCGAGATCCGCGAAGGCTTCGAGGGCGGTATCAACCTCGGAAACTTCAACGACATCAAGATCGACGACGTCATCGCGACGTACGAGATGCGCGAGAAGCCGCGCGCCTGATCGCGTCCGATCGCAGCAGTGAGCCGGGGCCGGTCGGCGGAAAGTATTCCGTCGATCGGCCCCGGCCGTTGCGTGTACGGTTTCGGGTGTTCCCGCCGAGTGGTCGGCGGGCACACCGAACCCGAACCGGCGGGACATCCGGACATACATGTACGTGGGGACACTGTCCTTCGATCTGCTCCTCGGCGACGTTCGTTCGTTGAAGGAGAAACGCTCCGTCGTCAAGCCGATCGTCGCCGAGCTCCAGCGGAAATTCGCGGTGAGCGTGGCGGAGGTCAGCGGCCAGAACCTCCATCGGCGGGTCGAGATCGGGGTCGCGATGGTGTCGGGGGACTCGGGACACCTCAGCGACGTACTGGACCGGTGCGAGCGGCTCGTCGCCGCTCGTCCCGAGGTGGAGCTGCTGTCGGTGCGCCGCAGGCTCCACACTGATGAAGACTGATGTTGAGCAAGGCAAAGAAGGAGAAGGACCAGTGGCCGACAACGCGCGGGCGAAGAAGCTGGCAGACCTCATCCGGGAGGTGGTCGCCGAGAAGCTGCAGCGCGGCATCAAGGACCCCCGCCTGGGCACGCACGTGACCATCACGGACACCCGCGTCACCGGCGACCTGCGGGAGGCCACGGTCTTCTACACGGTCTACGGCGACGACGAGGACCGGGCGAGCGCCGCCGCCGGCCTGGAGAGCGCCAAGGGCATCCTCCGTTCGGCCGTGGGCCGCGCGGCCGGGACCAAGTTCACCCCGACGCTGGCCTTCGTGGCCGACGCCCTCCCGGAGAACGCCAAGACCATCGAGGACCTCCTCAACCGGGCGCGTGCCTCGGACGAGCAGGTGCGGGAGGCGTCCTCGGGCGCCACCTTCGCCGGCGAGGCCGACCCTTACAAGAAGCCGGGCGAGGACGAAGCCGCCGAATGAGCAACGCAGCAAAGACGCCCGACGGCCTTGTCATCGTCGACAAGCCGTCGGGCTTCACCTCGCACGACGTCGTGGCCAAGATGCGGGGGATCGCGAAGACCCGCCGGGTCGGCCACGCCGGCACGCTCGACCCCATGGCCACGGGCGTCCTCGTCCTCGGCGTGGAGCGGGCGACCAAGCTCCTCGGTCACCTCGCGCTGACCGAGAAGGAGTACCTGGGCACCATCCGCCTGGGCCAGACGACGATCACCGACGACGCCGAGGGCGAGATCACGGCCTCCGTCGACGCCTCCAAGGTGACCCGTGAGGGCATCGACGCGGGCGTCGCCGAGCTGACCGGCGCCATCATGCAGGTGCCGTCGAAGGTCTCCGCGATCAAGATCGACGGCAAGCGGTCGTACGCGCGCGTGCGCGGCGGCGAGGAGTTCGAGATCCCGGCCCGCCCGGTCACCGTCTCCTCCTTCCAGGTGTACGACGTCCGTGAGGCGACCGCAGAGGACGGCACCCCCGTCGTCGACCTGGTCGTCTCCGTCGTCTGCTCCTCCGGTACGTACATCCGGGCGCTCGCCCGGGACCTCGGTGCCGGCCTCGGCGTGGGCGGGCACCTGACCGCGCTGCGTCGTACCCGGGTCGGCCCGTACAAGCTGGACTCGGCGAAGACGCTCGACCAGCTCCAGGAGGACCTCACGGTCATGCCGGTCGCCGACGCGGCCTCGGCGGCGTTCCCCCGGTGGGACGTCGACGAGAAGCGGGCCAAGCTGCTGCTCAACGGCGTCCGCCTGGAGATGCCGGAGTACCCGGCGGGTCCGGTCGCGGTCTTCGGTCCCGAGGGGACGCTGCTCGCCCTCGTGGAGGACCAGCGGGGCAAGGCCAAGAGCTTGGCCGTCTTCGCCTGATCCGGACGGTTCACGACTGACAGTGGGGCGGGCACGCGCGCGTGCCCGCCCCACTTGTTTCCCCCCTGTGAGAGCCTGTCCGGCGGAACGCCGAAGAATCACCCGATCAGGGAGGCGCTCGGAGTGAACGGGGGAGTGCCAGGGGGCGCGTTTCCCTTCCTGGTTCTCCGCGTGATCACCGGCGACCTACCGTCGACTCCATGGGACGCGGGGACCTGGCGACGCTGGTGCGGATCTGCGATCTGGCGGGCCGGCCGCGCGGCACCGGATTCCTCGCCGACCACCACGGAACGGTCGTCACCAGTCACGAAGCCGTCGACGGGCTCAGCCGTGTCGTCCTGCACGCCCCCGGCGACCGGACCTGGCTCGCCGAGGCGGAGGCCGTCACCCCGCTGCCGGAGAGCGGCCTCGCACTCGTACGGACCGAAGGCCTCGGCGTACGGCCGCTGCCGCTGGCGACGCGAACCGAGATCGAACCCGGCACGTACGTACGGATCGCCGCCCACGGCTGGCGCGAGGCGCGCGTGCTCGGCCCCGCCGCCGTCACGTACACCGCCACCGACCGCTTCCACGCCCTCGCCGACGCCCTCGAACTCGCCATCGGCACCGAGGGCGCCGAGGCCCTCCGCCTCGGCGGACAGGCCGCCGGCGGCCCCGTCCTCGACACCGCCACCGGCACCGTCCTCGCCGTCCTCGGCACCGCCCTGCACGGCGACCGCCAAGCCGCCGGATACGCGGTGCAACTGCGGCCCGAAGGCCCCCTCACCGCCCTCTTCCGGCGCAACGCGGCCACCGTCCCCGCCTACGGACCCGACCTCAACCTCGCCGGAATCCTGGAACTCACCGCCACCTCCACCGAACCCGTACGGGAACCCGACCCCTGGCCCGAGCCCGTCGAACGACCCGAGTGCGTCCGCGAGTTCGCCCGGTTCGCGGCGGGCGAGGCGCCGGTCCTCGCCCTCGTCGGCGCCCCCGGCACCGGCCGTACCACCGCCCTCGCCGCCCTCTGCGCCCGCCGCGCCAGGGGCGTCGCACCCGCCCCCACCGTCCGGCTGCGCGGCGCCGACCTGCGCGCCGAGGACCCGTCGCTCGCCGACGCCGTCGGCCGCGCGCTCCAGCAGGCCGGCCGGATCGTCGCGGCCTCCGGGGCGCTCGGCGACACCACCACCGCCACCCCCGAACGGGCCGCCGCCCTCGCCCACGAGGCGGGCCGCCCGCTCCTCGTCGTCCTCGACGGCCCCGAGGAGATGCCACCGCTCCTCGCCCACCGGCTCGCCGACTGGACGACGGCCACCGAGGACTGGCTCCGCGCCCACCACGTCCACCTCGTCACCGCCTGCCGACCCGAGCACTGGGAACGGGCCGGCGCCCTCTACCGCCCCGGCACGCTGCACCGGCCGGCGACGGGCCCGGGGGACGGTGTGCCCGCCGGACTGCCCGCCGCCCTCGTCCTCGGGCCGTACTCCGCGACGGAGGCACAGGCCGTACGCCAGGGGTACGGGCTCGGGGAGAGGGACCTCGCCGACGCCGACGCCCGCCACCCGCTGGCCCTGCGCCTGCTCGCCGAGGTACGGGCCGCACTGCCGGCCGACGTCCCCGGGAGGCCGGGACGCGAGGAGATCTTCACCGCGTATCTGGACCTGATGTGCCTGCGGATCGCCGTCCGGATCGCCGCGGGCTCCCGGCCGCTGCCCCGGGGGACCGCCGTACGCCGCCTCGCCGCGCGCGTGACCGGCCAGGTCCACGAGGCGGCCCGCCGCTGCCTCGGCCCGGGGCACGGCGTCCTCGACCGGGCCTCCTTCGAGGAGCTCTTCCCCTGGCGGGAGGGCTGGGCCCCGGCGGTCCTCACCGAAGGGCTGCTGGTCCCGGCGGGTTCCGGCTACCGCTTCGCCCACGAGGAGCTGGCGGACTGGGTGCAGGCGGCCCACCTGGACCTGGACGGGGCCCTGCAGGCGCTCCTCGCTCCGGCGCTCGGTTCCCTTCCGGCCGGCCCCTTCGGCTCACTCGCCCCTCCTGAAGGCGCTGCCGCACCCGTCGGCCCCGCCGCACCCGCCGCACCCGTCGGCCCCGCCGCACCCGCCGCACCCGCCGGCCCCGACGCGCCGTCCGGCATCCCCCGGCAGCGGACCCCCGACGAAGCACCCCCGCCCGTCCCGCGCCACCGCATCGGCCCGGTGCTCCAGGCGCTCCTGCTGCTCCACCGGGAACGCGGCCCGGCCGCCCTCGCGCCGCGTCTCGCGGCGCTCGCCGAGGCCCTCGGCGGCTACGCCGACGAGGAGGGCGGCACCTGCGGCGACGGGCCCTGGTGGGCCGCCCGGCTGTTCGGGGAGAGCGTGCGGCGGCTGCCGGACCCCCGGCCGTACCTGCCCGTCCTGCGGCTGCTCGCCGACCGGATCGGGGCACGCGCCGAGCGGCACGCCGTGTTCGCCGCGTTCGGGCCCGAGTTCTGGCTGGGGCTTCCGCTCGGGGAGGACGAGCGGATCGACCTGCTGCGGCGGCTCGTCCCCGCCGACCCGCCGCCCGGCGAGGCCCCCGGCGACGGCGACGGCGACGAGCCGTCCCTCGCCGCCGTCGCCGGGATGCTCGCCGCCGATCCCCGGGGTGTGCAGCCGCTGCTCTGCCGATGGTTCGGCGACGACCGCGCCCTCCCCGCAGCCCCGCACGCGAGCGTCGCCACCGCCGCCCAGGCCCTCCTGCACACCCATCGGGCGCTCGCCGTCGACGATCTGTGCGAGGCCCTCGTCGCCACCGCCCACCCGCTCGCCGACGGCCTCCTCGCCGCCCTCGCCGAGGACGAGCCCTCCGCCCTCTGCCGGGCCGTCGACCGCTGGGCCCACGACGACGGGCGCCCGGAGCGGCGCGTCGCCGCCGCCACGTACGGGCAGCTGGTCGCCGGACACGCCACCGGCTCCGCCGACCGGGAACTCCTCCGCTACGCCGCCCTCGCCCTGCTCGCCCGCCCCGGCGACCAGGCCCTCCACGGTGCCGCCCTCGGCCTGCTGATCCGCGACCCGCACACCCGCGCCCGCCACCTGCCCCGCGCCCTGGCCGAGCCCCGGGTGCCCGCGAGCGCCCTCGCCGAGGCCCTGGCGGCCGACCCCGGGCCGGTCCTCGCCGCCTTCGGGGCCCGGCTGCACGGCACGGGCGAGGTTCCGGCCGCCGCCCTGCGGGCGCTCGCCGAGGTCGACACGCCCGCGCTCGCCCGCCGGGTGACCTCCCTCGTCCGCGCGTACATCGCCCGGCACCCCGAGGGCGCCGGGCACGTGGCCGTCTTCGTCGACCGGCGGTTCGAGGACGGACCCGCCGCCAGGGCCGTCCTCTTCCCGCTCGTCTCGGGCCTGATCCGGGGCCGTCCGGCGCAGGTCCGCCGCGCCCTCGCCCCCGTCCTCGCCGCCCCCGGCACCGGCGCCTCCCGCCATCTGCGGGCCGAGCTCCTCGACGTACTCCTGGAACACGAGCGGTACGAGGCCGAGACGGGGGAGTTCACCGTCCTGGACGCCCTCCTGACGGCCGCCGCGGAGGGTGCCGAGCGGCGCAGCGAGCCGGGCACCCGGGCGCTCACGCACCGGGCCGGCGCCCTGTGGGCCCGTACCCCCGAAGGCGCGAGACTGCTCGACCCGGCCCTCGCGGGACTCGTCCGGGCCCGGCCCGCCTTCGCCGGGCTGCTCGCCCGCTGGACGGTCGCCGACCCCGCCGAATGGGCGCCGCTGCTCGGTCCGGAGACCCTCCGGGCGCTACGGAGTCACGGCACTTCCATGCCGATGCGAACCGACGGGCGTGGGCATGGCAGTCTTAGACCTGCGTAATCGGCGAACAGGCGGACGAGGAGCGGTCACAGTGCAGCGCTGGCGTGGCTTGGAGGACATCCCCCAGGACTGGGGGCGCAGCGTCGTCACCATCGGCTCCTACGACGGTGTGCACCGCGGGCACCAGCTGATCATCGGGCGGGCGGTGGACCGCGCCCGCGAGCTCGGCGTCCCCTCGGTCGTCGTCACGTTCGACCCGCACCCCTCCGAGGTCGTACGGCCCGGCAGCCATCCGCCGCTGCTCGCCCCGCACCACCGGCGTGCCGAGCTGATGGCCGGCCTCGGTGTGGACGCGGTGCTCGTGCTGCCGTTCACGTCCGAGTTCTCCCAGCTGTCCCCGGCCGACTTCATCGTCAAGGTGCTCGTCGACAAGCTGCACGCGAAGGCCGTCATCGAGGGCCCCAACTTCCGCTTCGGACACCGGGCCGCCGGAAACGTCGCCTTCCTGTCCGAGCTCGGCGCCACCTACGACTACGAGGTCGAGGTCATCGACCTGTACGTCAGCGGCTCGGCGGGCGGCGGCGATCCCTTCTCCTCCACCCTCACCCGCCGGCTCGTCGCCGAGGGCGACATGGCCGGGGCCGGCGAGATCCTCGGCCGCCCGCACCGCGTCGAGGGCATCGTGGTCCGCGGCGCGCAGCGCGGCCGCGAGCTCGGCTTCCCGACGGCCAACGTCGAGACCCTCCCGCACACCGCCATCCCCGCCGACGGCGTCTACGCCGGCTGGCTGACGGCCGACGGGGAGCGGATGCCGGCGGCCATCTCCGTCGGCACGAACCCGCAGTTCGACGGCACCGAACGGACCGTCGAGGCGTACGCGATCGACCGCGAGGGCCTCGATCTGTACGGGCTGCACGTGGCCGTGGACTTCCTGGAGTACGTCCGCGGGATGCTCAAGTTCGACACCCTGGACGACCTGCTCGAAGCGATGGCCGGCGACGTGAAGCGCTGCCGGGAGCTGACGGAGGCGTACGACCGGGAGAACCCCCCGGCCGCCTGAGCCGCCGCGCCGCTCTCCGGAGTCTCCGGACAGCGGCGCAGCAGCGTCGACAGCATCACCCGCCCCCTCGGACCACCGACTCCCGCGCCGCCCAGTGGCAGGCCACGGCCTGTTCCCCGCCGCCCAGGATCGGCAGGCTCTCGCCGCGGCAGCGGTCCGCGACCGCCGCCGCCTCGCCCGAGGCGAGGACCTGGCAGCGGGCGTGGAAGCGGCAGCCGGACGGGATGCGGGACGGGTCCGGCGGCTCACCGGTCAGCACCACCGGAGCGCCCCCGGACTCCGGAAGCACCGACAACAACGCCTGTGTGTACGGATGTTGAGGACGGGTCAGAACAGACTCCACCGTTCCGGTCTCGACGACCCGGCCCAGGTACATCACCGCCACCCGGTCCGCGATGTTCCATGCGAGTCCCAGGTCGTGCGTCACCACCAGGGCCGAGAGGCCGAGTTCGTCCCGCAGACGCAGCAGCAGGGCCAGGATCTCGCCCCGTACGGACGCGTCGAGGGAGGCCACCGGCTCGTCGGCGACGATGAGTTCGGGCTCCAGGACGAGCGCGCCGGCGATGACCACGCGCTGCCGCTGCCCGCCGGACAGTTCGTGCGGATAGCGCAGGAAGAAGCGCTCCGGGGGGCGAAGCCCGGCCCGTGCGAGGGCCCCGGCGACCGCCGCGCGCTCGTCGCCCGCGTATCCGTGGATCCGCAGCCCCTCCGCCACCGCGTCGTACACGGTGTGCCGGGGGTTCAGTGAACCGCTCGGGTCCTGGAGGACCAGCTGGGCCCGCTTCCGGTAGGCCTTGAGGGCCCCGGAGGAGTACGCGAGCGGCCTCCCGTCGAAGGCGACCGTCCCCGAGGTGGGCCGTACCAGGCCGAGGAGCGAGCGGGCCAGGGTCGTCTTCCCGCAGCCCGACTCCCCGACGAGGGCCACGATCTCGCCCGCGCCGATGTCCAGGTCCACCCCGTCGACCGCCCGTGCGGGCGGCGCGCCCCGCCGCCCGGGGAAGGTGACGTGCAGCCCGCGCGCCGACAGCAGTGATCCCGCGGCCGTCTCCGTGCGCACGGCCGTCTCCGTACTCATGACGCGCTCCCCACATGGACGCAGGCGGCCCGGTGTCCCGCGCCCGCGTCCCGTAGCTCCAGGTCGAGTTCCGTACAGGCGTCCACCGCCACCGGGCAGCGCGGATGGAAGGTGCAGCCGCCGGGCAGGTCCGCCGGGTCCGGCGGGTCGCCCGGCAGTCCGCGCGGCGCCCGCCGGGACGCCAGGTCCCCGACGCGCGGGAACGCCGAGGACAGCGCACGGCCGTAGGGGTGCTGCGCGGCCTCGTACACCGCCCGCGCCGGCCCCTCCTCGACGACCCGGCCCGCGTACATCACGGCGAGCCGGTCGCAGGTGTCGGCGAGGACCGCGAGGTCGTGGCTGATCATCAGGAGGCTGATGGACTGCTCGGCGACGAGTCGCTCGATCAGCCGCAGGATCTGCGCCTGGATCATCACGTCGAGCGCGGTCGTCGGCTCGTCCGCGACGATCAGCCTCGGATCGCAGGCCAGCGCCATCGCGATCATCACGCGCTGCCGCTGCCCGCCGGACAGCTCGTGCGGATAGGCGGCCGCGCGGGAGGCGGGCAGACCGACGTGTTCGAGCAGCTCACCGGCCCTCTTGCGGGCCGCCGCCGGGGTCGCCCGGCCGTGCACGAGCAGCGGTTCGGCGATCTGGTCCCCGATCCGGTGCACGGCGTTGAGCGAGTGCATCGCGCCCTGGAAGACGATCGACGCCCCCGCCCACCGCACGGCCCGGAGCCGGCCCCACTTCATGGCGAGGACGTCGTCGCCGTCGAGCAGGATCTGTCCCTCGACCCGTGCCGAGGCGGGCAGCAGGCGCAGCAGCGCGAGGGCGAGCGTGGACTTGCCGCAGCCGGACTCGCCCGCCACACCCAGCTTGCTGCCCGGCTCCAGGGTCAGGTCGACCCCGCGTACGGCGGGCACGGCGGCCGCGCCCGACCCGTACGTGACCCTCAGGTCCCGTACCTCCAGGAGGCTCTGTGCATTCATCGACTCACCCCCAGCTTCGGATTGAGTACGGACTCGACGGCCCGGCCGCACAGGGTGAACGCCAGCGCGACGAGGGCGATGGCGATGCCGGGCGGGGCCAGGTACCACCAGTGGCCGGAGGAGACCGCGCCGGCCTCGCGCGCGTCCTGGAGCATCCCGCCCCAGGAGACCACCGTGGGATCGCCGAGTCCGAGGAAGGCGAGGGTCGCCTCGGTGAGGATGGCGGTCGAGATGCCGAGCGTGGTCTGCGCGAGCACCAGTGGCATCACGTTCGGCAGTACGTGCTTGCTCATGACGTGCCCGTGGCCGCCGCCGAGCGCGGTCGCCCGCTCGATGTACGGGCGGGACTCGACGGCGATCGTCTGGGCGCGCACCAGGCGGGCGGTGGTCGGCCAGGAGGTCACCCCGATGGCCAGGACCACCGTCCACATCGACCGGGACATGACGGTGGCGAGCACGATCGCGAGGACCAGGGCCGGCATCACCAGGAACCAGTCGGTGATCCGCATGACCACCGTCGAGAGCCAGCCGCCGTAGTGCCCGGCGATGATCCCCACCAGGGTGCCGATGGCCACCGAGAGGGCCGCCGCGAGCAGCCCGACGAGCAGCGAGATCCGCGCCCCCCAGATCAGCAGACCGAGCAGCGAGCGCCCGAACTGGTCGGTGCCCAACGGGAATTCGGTGCTCGGCGGCTCCAGGGCGGTACCCGGGGCCGTCGTCACCGACTGCACGTCGGCGCCGACGAGCAGCGGGGCGGTGAGCGCGAGCAGGGCGATGAGAGCGAGCCCGGCGAGGCCGTAGAGGCCTGCGCGGTGGGTGCGGTACGCCCTCCAGAAGCGGGCCACCGTGTTCCGGCGGCGTTCCCATCGCAGGGAGGCCGCCGACGACGGCGCCGGCTCGGTGGAGGTCGAGGGCGCCGGTTTGGTCGAGGTCATCGGCCCACCCTGGGATCGAGCAGCGGATACAGCAGGTCGGCGATCAGGTTCATCAGGATCATCGCTCCGGCGAAGACCACGAACAGGCCCTGGACGAGCGGCAGATCGGGCACGCTCAGGGCCTGGTAGAACAGCCCGCCGAGCCCCGGCCAGGAGAACACCGTCTCCACCAGGATCGACCCGGCCGCCACATGGCCCAGGTTGATGAAGAACATGGTCACGGTCGGCAGGAGCGCGTTCGGCACGGCGTGCCGGCGCCGCACGTCGTCGTCGCGCAGCCCCTTCGCGCGCGCCGTCGTCAGATAGTCGCCGCCCATCTCGTCGAGGAGCGAGGAGCGCATCACGAGCAGGGTCTGCGCGTACCCGACGGCCACGAGCGTGACCACCGGAAGGACGAGGTGGTGGGCGACGTCGAGGACGTACGCGAAGCCGGTCTCGCCCGTGCCCGACTCCATGCCGCCGGTCGGGAAGAGTCCTGGGATCGGGCCCATGCCGACCGAGAACACGATGATGAGCAGCAGGCCGAGCCAGAAGGAGGGCACCGACCACAGGGTCAGCGCGATCCCGGTGTTCAGCTTGTCGCCGAGACCGCCGTGGCGCCAGGCCGAGCGGGTGCCGAGCCAGAGCCCGAGCGCCGAGTAGATCACCACGGCGACGCCGGTGAGCAGCAGGGTCGCGGGCAGCTTCTCCGCGATCAGGTCCCCGACCGGGGCGCGGAACTGGAACGAGGTGCCGAGGTCGCCGCTCAGCGCCTTCGCGCAGTAGTCGGTGAACTGCTGCCAGAGCGGCAGATCGAGCCCGAACTGGCGCCGTAGTGTCGCGAGCTGCTCGGCGGAGGTCGGCACGCCGTGCGTCATCGCCTTCACCGGGTCACCGGGGATGATCCGGAACAGGAAGAAGCTGGTGACGAGGACGGCGAGGAGCGAGACGAGCGCGCCGCCCAGCTTGCCCGCCGCGTGGCGGAGATAGCCGAGGGAGGAACCTGTGCGGGGTGCGCCGTCCGTGGCGCGGGCCTCTTGGGCCCGCGCCACGTCGGCGGGGGTGCTTGCTGTCGTCACGGACTACTCGCGGTCGTCGGCGGTGGAGCGGCGACGGAGACCGAGGAAGACGCCGAGGCCGACCACGACGACCACGGCCGCGCCGATCCCGACGATCACGCCGGTGGACGAGCCGCCCCCGTCCGAGTCCCCGGAGACGGAGGCCGCGGGCGCGGCCGACCACCAGCTCCAGTAGCCGTCCTGGCCCCACAGGTTGCCGGCGGCCTCGGGCATGGTCGTGATGGACTTGATCTGGTCCGTGCGGTACGCCTCGAGGGCGTTCGGGTAGGCCATGATGTTCATGTACCCCGTGTCGTACAGCAGGGACTGCATCTGCTTCACCAGATCCGCCCGCTTGGCGGCGTCGTACTCCACCGCCTGCTGCGCGTAGAGGCCGTCGAACTCCTGGTCGCAGATGAAGTTGTCGGTGGCCCCGGAGTCCTTCGGTGTCGCGGGGAGCGTGCCGCAGGTGTGGATCGACAGGACGTAGTCCGGGTCGGGGTTGACCGACCAGCCGTCGAACGCGAGGTCGTAGTCACCCTTGACCCACGGGTCGGAGACGCTGTCCAGGCAGTCGACCTTCAGGCCGATGCCCAGCTTGCCCCACCACTCCTGGAGGTACTTGCCGACCGCCTTGTCGTTCGGGTCGGTGGCATGACAGAGGATCCGGAAGTCCAGCGGCTTGCCGTCCTTGCCGACCCGCTTGCCGTCGCCGTTCTTCCGGTACCCGGCCGCGTCGAGGATCTTCTCCGCCGCGACGGGGTCGTACGACCGCTTCTGCTCGCCCTCGGGCTTCCAGAAGTACGAGCCGAAGCGGGGCGGGATGTAGCCCTCGCCCTCGACCGCGTGGCCCTGGAAGACCTTGTCGACGAGGGTGGTGCGGTCGACCGCCAGGAAGAGCGCCTTGCGCACCTCCGGGTCGAGCAGCGCCTTGTGGCCGTTGCCGAAGGTCTTGCCGTCCTGGGCCTTGGCGCCCGGGTTGGTGGCGATGGCGTAGAAGCGGCGGCCGGGGGCGTCGTTGACCTTGATGTTCTTCTGGGTCTTGAGTGCGGCGGCCTGGGCGGGCGTCAGGTTCGGTACGAAGGACACCTCGCCCTTCTGGAGGGCGGCGACGGCCGCGTCCCCGTCCTTGTAGTACTTGAACACCAGCTCGTCGAACTTCGGTGCGCCCCGCCAGAACGTCTTGTTCGGCTTGAGCTTGATGTACTGGTCGACCTTGAAGTCCGTGATGACGAACGGGCCGTTGCCCACGATGGGGAACTGCTTGTCGTTGTTGAACTTCGAGAAGTCGCCGACCTTCTCCCAGACGTGCTTCGGCACGATCGGCACGTCGAGCGCGGTCATCGTCGCCTGCGGCTTCTTCAGCCGGATGACGAGCGTCTTCGGGTCGGGCGCGGTGACCTGGGCGAAGTTGGCCGTGAAGCTGCCGTTGGCGGTGGCGGCGTTCGGATCGGTCATCATCTTGTTGAAGGTCCAGGCCGCGTCCTCGGCGGTGGCCTGCTTCCCGTCGGACCAGGTCGAGTCCCCGCGGATCGTGTACGTCCACGTCAGCTTGTCCGCCGACGGGGTCCACGCGGTCGCCAGGCCCGGGATCGTGCGGGCGTCCTTCGCGTCGTAGTTGGTGAGGTACTCGTACGCCAGCCGGTGGATGCTGGTCGAGGTGAGCTTCTGGGCGAGGAACGGACTCAGCGAGTCGATGCTCTGCGAGACGGCGACGGTGAGCGTGTTCCCCGCGGACTTGTCGTCCTCCGCGGCGGCGGTACCGGGGACGGCCACGAGCGAGACGGCGGTGACACCGGAGGCGAGCAGCAGACGGAGCGCTCTGTGGGCGGGGGTGGGACGGGGTGGAGCCTTCGTGACCATGACCATGGGACGTGACCTCGCGTCGGGGGATCTGTCGTGGATCTTGGGCTGACGGTGAGTGAAGCGAAGGTTTATCAGCGGGGGTCTGCCGTCGTCAACGATCCCTCAAACCCCTTGTGGACTGCGGGAATGCCAAGAGGCCCCGTACCGGGGAACCGGTACGGGGCCTCATTGGTCTACTCCTGTGACGCCTTACTGCTGAGGGGCTGGCGGAGCCTGCGGAGGCTGCTGCCGGGGCCAGTTCGGCGGCGGGACCTGCCCCTGTCCCTGGTCATGGCCCTGACCCTGTCCCTGCGGCTGTCCCTGACCGTGATCCTGCGGACCGGCCTGCGGAGGCAGCGGCTGACCGGGCTGCGGCTGCTGCCAGCCCTGGGGCATGCCGGGCTGGCCGGGAGGCGCGCCGAACGGCTGTCCGGGCGCGGGCTGTGCTCCGTACGGCTGACCCGGCGCGGGCTGACCGGGCGTCGGCTGCCCCGGCATGGGCTGCTGACCGTGCGCCTGCTGACCGGGCAGCGGCTGGGCCCCGTACGGCTGTCCGGGCGCGGGCTGCGCGCCGTACGGCTGCCCGGGCGCCGGCTGCTGTCCGTAGGGCTGCTGCGGGTACGGCTGTCCGGGGGCGGGCTGTCCGGGCATCGGTTGCCCGGGCTGGGCCCCGTAGGGCTGCCCCGGCGCCGGCTGACCGGGCGCGAACTGCCCCGGCATCGGCTGGCCGGGCATGGGCTGACCGGGCGTCTGGTGGCCCGGCATCGGCGGAGCCATGTGCGGGGGCAGCGCGCCCTGGCCGTCACCGGTCCACAGGCCCTGTACCTGCTGCGCCCGTACGAAGTCCTCGGCCACCATCGCCGAGAGGTGGAAGTACGCCTCCCGGGTCTTCGGCCGCATCATGTCGAGGTCCACCTCGGCACCGGCCGACAGGTGCTCGTCGAAGGGCACGACCACGACACCGCGGCAACGGGTCTGGAAGTGCTGCACGATGTCCTCGACCTTGATCATCTTGCCGGTCTCGCGGACCCCGGAGATGACCGTGATGGAGCGCTGCACCAGGTCCGCGTAGCCGTGCGCGGAGAGCCAGTCCAGCGTCGTCGACGCGCTGGACGCGCCGTCCACGGAGGGCGTGGAGATGATGATCAGCTGATCGGCGAGGTCGAGCACCCCGCGCATGGCGCTGTACAGCAGACCCGTACCCGAGTCGGTGAGGATGATCGGGTACTGCTTGCCCAGGACGTCGATCGCCCGCCGGTAGTCCTCGTCGTTGAACGTCGTCGAGACGGCCGGGTCCACGTCGTTGGCGAGGATCTCCAGACCCGACGGCGCCTGCGAGGTGAACCGGCGGATGTCCATGTACGAGTGGAGGTACGGGATCGCCTGCACCAGGTCACGGATGGTCGCCCCGGTCTCGCGCCGCACACGGCGGCCCAGGGTGCCCGCGTCCGGGTTGGCGTCGATCGCCAGGATCTTGTCCTGCCGCTCGGTCGCCAGGGTCGCGCCGAGCGCGGTCGTCGTCGTGGTCTTGCCGACACCGCCCTTGAGCGAGATGACCGCGATCCGGTAGCAGGAGAGGACGGGCGTCCGGATCAGCTCCAGCTTGCGCTGCCGCTCCGCCTCCTCCTTCTTCCCGCCGAGCTTGAAACGGGCGGCGGCGCCGCCGGGCGCCCGGCTGGACTTGGGCTTCTGCTTGTTGTTCCGCAGGAGGCGGTCCGAGGACAGCTCGACGGCCGCGTTGTACCCGAGCGGGGCGCCCGGCACGGACCGCTCCCGCTGATCGTGCGTCACGGGCGAGGGCCAGGCGGCCCCGGTCCGCGGGTCGACGGGCTGCCCGTCCTGCGGCGGCTGGGGGGCCGCGGCCTGCGGGGGCACGGCGGCGGGGTGCGGGTAGCCGTACCCGCCCTGCGCCTGCGGCGGCACGCCACCGGGGACCCCGGGCTGCTGCGGGTAGCCGTAACCGGACTCCTGCGGAGGCGACCCGGGATGCGGGAAGCCGTAGCCGCCCTGGGGCGCGGGGGCAGGGGGCTGGGGCTGCGGGGCCTGGGGAGGCTGCGGCGCCTGCGGGTAGCCGTAAGCACCGGACGTATGGGGCTGGGGTTGGGGCTGGTCGTACGGCGCCTGCTGGGCCTGCGGAGCGTGCGGGTAGCCGTAGGCGCCGGGGGCCTGGGGCTGCGGCTGGGCCTGCGGCGGTACGGGACCGGGCGCGGCGGGAGCCGTGGGCGCCGGCCAGGCTGCGGCGGGCGGCAACGGTGCGGCCTGGGGCTGCGGCTGGGCGCCCGGGGCCGGCTGCGCGGGCCACTGCTGGGCGGGCCCGGGAGCGGCCGGCTGGAACGACGGCGGCAGCGGCGGCAACCCGGCGCCTGCCTGCGGCCCGCCGGCCGGGAAGGGCTGCCCGGGCACGGGCGCGGGAGCGGCGCCGGGGAACGGGCCGGGAGCCGCATCGGGGCCGAAGCCCTGCGGTGCGGCGTCGGCCGGCGGGTAGGGGGCGGGAGCCGTCGGCTCCGTGAGGGCCTCGGGAGCGGCCGGGAGGGCGTCCGGGCGCACGGAGTCGCCTGAGGCGTCCGCCGGCACGACGTCGGTGACCGGCTCGGAGTCCGCCTCGACGTCGCCCGCGTGCGTGGTCGCCACGACATCGGCCGACTGGTCGGTCGTGGCCGCGTCGTGAGGTTCCGGTGCCTCGGCTGACAGGGCGCCTTCCGCGCCGGACTCCGGCTCGTGGGCCGCTTCGACCTCGGCCGGTACGTCGGCGTCCGCACCCTCGGCGGGGTGGGCGGCGCTGTCGTCGGCGGTTGCGGTCGCGGTCGGTTCGTCGGTGGCGGTGGTGGTGGCGGTGGCGTCCGGTGTGGGGGACCCGACCTGGTCCTGGCCCGTGTCCGTCGCGTCCGAGGCGCCCTCATCGGGCGTCGTGGTGGCGGAGGTGGAGGCGGTGGCGGGGGTGGCCTCCGCCGTGCGCTCCGCGATCTCGCGCTGGAGCGCGGCGGGGGAGAAGCGCATGGTCGCGCCGCTCTCGACGTCCCCGCCCCCGAAGGGCGTCGCGGGCGCGGACACCTCGGGCGCGCGCGCGGGAGTCGGCACCGAAGCGCCCGGCAGCGGGGCGGGCGGCGGGAAGGCACCCGGCGCCGAGGCATCGGCCGCGGCGACCGGACCCCCGGCGACCGGAGGCGTAGCAAGGGGAGGCGTCACAGCGGGCGGCGCGACAGCCGGAGGCACGGCCACGGGAGGCATTCCCACGGGAGGCACCCCCACCGGAGGCATTCCCACGGGAGGCACCCCCACCGGAGGCGCACCGTGCCCGGCACCCGCAGGCGTACCCACCGAGGGTCCACCCACGCCCGGGGTACCCACCTCGGGCGTACCCGGCAGGGGCACGCCCGTCGGCGGAGTCCCCGCGTTCCAGCTCGGCTCGAAGCCGCTGCCCGCCGGGAGGCCCGGTACGGGGACCGGCGCTCCGCTCGGTGGCGGGGGAGTGGCACCGCCGGCCCCCGCACCGCCCGACGCGTTCTGCGTGTACCAGGCCGGCGGGGTGTAGTCGATGGTGAACTCACCCGTCATCTCGGCGGGATCCGCGTCGGACTGATCGTCGGCGGGCGGACTCCAACCCCCGTGGATCTCGTCGCGATCGCCGTTCACTTTGCCTCCTGGTGTGGTCGAGCACCCTTGTGCCGTTGTGGGCGGGGCTCTTCCACCCTAATCGGCGCGGGCAACCCCCGGGCAGGCCCGACGGCCCCTCCGCGCCTGTCCCCGTGACCCGGTCCGGTCGCCAAGTGACCCGGCCGCGCCGCAGAGTGAGAACCCCGACCGTTCAAAACGATGCAAAAACGGACGTACTTGAACGACTTCGTGCCGTTCAGTCCATCCTGCGCGCGGCGCCCAACAATCCGGTCTCGGCGTCGGTCCCCTGCGTCATGACGAACTGGCGGTCGCTCGGCGTACACCAGAGCGTCACTCCGTCCGCGAGCGTGGACAGCGCCTCGTACTCGTGGCGCGGCAGGCTCATGATGCGGCCGATCTGCGTGGCCTCGTCGGGCGACACCCGCTGGACGCCGACCAGGGAGGACTTCTCCAGGAGCCGGGGCGCGACCGGGCTCAGATAGGGCAGCAGCGTCACCACCGACTGCCAGGGCGCCGACACGACCCGGCCGCGTGGCGGCCGCATGCCGCAGTCGCGGACCACGACCACCGGACTGCCCGCGGACGCGCCCTGCGGCGGCACGCGCCCCACGTCGTGCAGCGAGATGCACGGCTGTCCGCCGCCGGCGGCCTGGGCGAGCGCCGTCCAGGCCTGCGCGCGGCCGGTCTCGACCGCCACCCGGGCACCCGTCGCGGCGGCCCGGAGGGCCAGCACCTGCGCCGTCCAGAGGCCGCCGATGAGCGTGATGTCGTACGGGACGGGCCGGTTGATGCCGAGCACGGCGGGCCGGTTCTCGGCGTCGACGCCGATCACCACGCCGTCGTCGCCGACCGGCAGGGCCAGTGCTTCGAGTTGGTCGAGGGGGACGGAGTGCCGGTCGCGGCGCGGCCCGACGAGCCCGAAGCCGAACCGGGGCTTCGTGGCCCGGCCCGCACCCCGGGAACCCGTACCCCGGGAGGCGGCCCTGCCCGAGCCGCCGGAGCCGGCCGGCGTACCGAAGGAGGAAGAGGAAGCGGCATGGGACATCAGCGCGCACCTCCCAGCGGAAGCGTCGCGAGGATGCCGGGCACCTGTTCACGGTCGAGTCGCACGAGTCCCGTCCTCACCCCGCGCGCCGCGCGCTCCAGTTCGTGTCGCGCGGCGACCAGTTCCTCGTCGCTGCGCCCGGTGATCCGTACGTGTCCGGTCACCGTCACCTCCTGCCGGTCCCCGCCGCTCAGCGTCAGGCTGAACGTCGTCGCGAGCGCGGGCAGCGAGGTCAGCAGGGCCACCAGCTGCGGCATCGAGGCCCCCGAACCGCCCTGGCCGCCCAGCTGGGGCCAGCGCCCCACCCAGTACGTCGTGTGCCGCCGGTCGTCCACCCGCCAGGTCCGCGCGGTCTCCTGGGTCCGCCGGCCCTGCGTCTGCCCCCGGCCCGCCTGCGCTATCGCCATCGGGCTGGCGCAGGTCGAGGTGGCGAGCGCCGAGACGAGTTCCTGCTCCGTCAGCACGCTCGCCGAGAACCCTGCGCCCGCGAGCCGGCTCGCCAGCTGGTCCGCCGCCCGCACCACGCACTTCTGCGCGCCCGCCATGCCGCCGCCACGCGCGGCGACCGCCTCCGGGCAGAGTTCGGGGTCGAGCTTGAGGGCGATCCAGGTGATCCGTACGGCGGGCGAACCCGTCTGGGCCTGGAGCGGTCCGTAGTTGCGCGCGGCCATCGACTGCGCGGGCAGGTGCGGCGCGGGCGCCGGCTGCGTGTGCTGCACGATCTGCGCCGACTCCAGGCGGATGCCGTCCACGCTCAGGACGTCCCGGACGATCCCCACGGGCAGCGGGCGCGCCGCCCGGTCCGGGCGCAGCGCCGTGCCGTCCGACTCGACCCGCAGGACCGCGGTCAGGAAGGTGCCGTCGCCGACCATGCCGACCGGTCGCCGGTCACGGTCGCTGTACGCGTAGGTCCGCAGCGCCGGGTCGCACTCCACGACCGGCGCGAGCCCCGGCTCCGTGCCCTCCGGCACCGTGAACGAGGACGCCCGGCGGGAACGGGCCCGCAGCGCGAGGAACGTACCGAGCCACTCGGGCAGCGAGCGGCGGTGCCGGCGGACGACCGCCAGCAGGACGAGCACGACGGCGACCACGCCCGCGGGCACCAGCAGCATCCGGTCGATGACATAGGCGACGACGAGCAGAGCCGCCGCCACCTCGATCAGTACGAGCTGTTGCAACTGGAACGAACCGAAGTGTCCCGGGCGCGCCTGGAGCCTCGGTGAGACCGAGGAAACAGGTCCCGTGGACGGGGGTGCGGAGGCGGTGGCCGCGGCGGGCCGCGTCCGCGTCGCGGAAACCATGATGGAGAATCCCCCTCAATTCATCCCGATCACCCTGGCCCGCCAGGGCTTTGGCGGCCGGATCACCCTACCCGCCCCACGAACACCACGGGACAGCAGGCATAGTAGGGGGCCGGTCCGTCGGCCGGGGCCCGGGTGTCACCTCCCCCGGCTCCCGCGCGAAGATCGCGCCTGACGAGAATGGGGACTCATGGCATCGCGCCGGGACGAGCTCAACGCGTACACCTTTGCGAAGAAGCGCACGGTGGCGGCATTCCTCCAACCCTCGCCCTCCGGCACGGAGGAGGGGGCACCTAAGCCGCTGCGCGCGCTCCTCCCCGGGCTGATCGTCGCCGCGCTCGTGGTGGCCGGCTTCGGCGCCTGGGGCATGTTCAAGCCGCAGGCCCCCAAGGGCTGGGACACCCCCGGCACCCGGGTCATCGTCGGCAAGCAGTCGACGACCCGGTACGTGGTCCTGGAGACCGGCAAGGGCAAGGACGCGAAGACCCTGCTCCACCCCGTGCTCAACCTCGCCTCCGCGCGGCTCCTCCTCGACCCCGACCAGTTCCAGGTCGTGCAGGTCGCCGACGAGACGCTCGACAAGGGCAAGGGCACGCCGCCGCGCGGTCCGATCCTCGGCATCCCGTACGCCCCCGACCGGCTGCCCAGCGCGGACGAGGCGGGCAAGCCCAAGCGCTGGGCGGTCTGCGAACAGCCCGGCGGGGGCAGGGGCGCCAGCGTCCAGAAGGCGACCTTCCTCTTCGCCGAGCGGGACGTGCCCCTCACCGAGGACGGCAACCGGCTCAAGGACGGGGACATCCTGTACGTCAAGGGCCAGACGGGAGCCGCCCAGTTCCTCGTCGACCACACCGGCACCAAGTACCCGTTGAAGGCCGACTCCACCGGACTGCTCACCGCGCTCGTCGGCCTCAACAAGGAGCCGCAGGCGGTCACCGACGACTGGCTCGCCACCCTGAAGACCGGCGACGCGATCGACTTCCCGCGCATCGAGAGCGGCGAGGTCGGCCGCACCACCGAGATCCCCGGCGCCACCCTGACCGAGACCGAGAGCCGGATCGGCAACATCCTCCTCGCCGAGACCGGCACCGGGCCCCAGCACTACGTCGTGCTCCCCGGCAAGGTGCAGCCGGTCACGCCGTTCACCGCCTGGCTGCTCATCAACGCCCCGCAGACCCGCCCCCTCGACATGGACGGCAAGCCCACCACCGTCGACGCCTCCTCCTTCGTCCCCGACCCCACCGTCTTCCGCGGCCGGGTGAACTGGCCGAAGAAGAGGAGCGACCAGGTCAACGGCGCCACCGGCGCGGGCGCCCGCGACACCGTCTGCAGCGTCCTCACCCGCGTCGGCGAGAAGGGCGAGACGACCCTCGCCACCTGGGCCGGCCCCAAGTACCCCGCCGACATCACCGCGGGCGGCACCAGCACGTACGTCACCCCCGGCACCGGCCTGCTCTACACCCAGATCCAGGGCAAGCAGAAGACGCCCGACGGCTCGCTGTTCCTCGTCACCGACACGGGCCTCCGCTACGCGGTCCAGGCCAACGGCGACAGCGACTCCGCGCGTTCCGACATCGGCACCGGGGCCAAGGAGAAGCCGACCGACGGACGCCCGGAACCCAGCGACGCCCAGAAGCGTCTCGGGTACGAGAAGGTCGTGCCGGCCCTCGTCCCGATGGAATGGTCCGAGTTCCTGTCGAAGGGGCCCCGGCTCGACACCAACAGCGCGCGTCAGCCGCAGGGTTCCTAGGGGGTGGCACCGGTGACGACGACGTACCGCACGACGTCACGTACGACATCCCGTACGGCGGCCCTGCTCGCCGCGGGCACCCTCACCGCGCTCCTCGCGGCCCAGGGCGCGGCCTCGGCCGCCCCGGAGCACCGTGCCGGCCCCGGCCCCGTCCTCGACGGCAGCGGCGAGTGCACCTTCCCCATGAAGAAGCAGATCGAGGGCACCCCCTGGCCGCTCCAGCGGGTCCTCCTCGACGAGCTGTGGCAGGACACCAAGGGCAAGGGCGTCAGGGTCGCGGTCATCGACACGGGCGTCGACGACGTCAACCCGCAGCTGAAGACCGCAGTCGACGCCAAGGCGGGCAAGGACTACCTCAAGCCCGACAAGGAGAACCCCGGCTTCGGCGACGAGCAGCGCGGCAAGACCGACGGCACCGTCGACCAGGTCGGCCACGGCACCAAGGTCGCCGGCATCATCGCCGCCCGCCCCCGCCAGGGCACCGGCTTCGTCGGTCTGGCGCCCGAGGCGACGATCATCCCGATCCGGCAGAACGACGAGAAGAACAGCGGCAAGGCCGACACGATGGCGGAGGCCATCAAGTGGGCCGTCGCCAAGGGCGCCCACGTCATCAACATCTCGCAGGACACCACCCAGCGCCTCGGCCCCGAGTCGGCGATGGCCAAGGCGGTGGCCGAGGCCATCAAGAACGACGTCGTCGTCGTCGCCTCCGCCGGCAACGACGGCATGGACGGCACCTTCAAGAAGACCTACCCGGCCTCCTTCCCCGGCGTTCTCGCCGTCGCCTCCTCCGACCGGAACAACGAGCGTGCCGTGTTCTCCCAGGCCGGCGACTTCGTGGGCGTCGCCGCCCCCGGCGTCGACATGGTCTCCACGGTCCCCGGCGGCGGCCAGTGCGTCGACAACGGCACCAGCTTCTCCGCGCCGTACGTCGCCGGTGTCGCCGCCCTGCTCCGCGCCGAGCACAAGGACTGGAGCGCGGCCCAGATCGTCGCCCGGATCGAGCAGACCGCCGTCCGCTCGGTCAACGGGCGCGACAACTACGTCGGCTGGGGCGTGGTCGACCCGGTGCGGGCGCTCGCCGACGTCCCCGGGACGCCGCCGTCCGCGCCCACGGCCGACCCCGGCCCGCCCAAGCCGCCGGCTCCCGAGCCGGCCCGTCTGGCACTGTCGGAGACGCCGCAGGAGCGCTCCGAACGGCTTGCCACCTACACGTTGGGGATCGGTGTCATCCTGGTGGCCGTGGTCGCCGGGAGTGCCATCGTGATCCGCGACAGCCGCCGCAGAAGGGGGGCTCGTTGACCCGCGCATCGGTCAAGTATCCCGACTCTCCTTTGCAGTTGGAACTGCCGCCGTCAATGGCTAAAGTGACCGCTGGGCGTACGACAGTGCGATCCCATCACGGGGGCGGCATCAGAAGATTCCCGTCCGCATCACGACCGGATGGCCCGACGGCCCAGCCGTCGACGTCACCGAAGGAAGAAGGGGCAAGATGTCGAAAGACCTGAACGTAACCAGTGCCGAACAAGTCAAGCTCGCCGGCCGGATCCAGGACTTCTCCGACGAGCTCCAGTCCCGCATCACCTCCCTCAACGGCGTGGTCGACCGCGTCCAGGCGGGCTGGCAGGGCGCTGCGAGCAAGGAGTACGACCGGGTCCAGAACGACCTGAACCAGCGTCTGCGCAGCATGCGTGCCGAGCTCAGCAAGCTCGAGGAGATCATGCGCATGAGCGCCGACGGGTTCTCGCAGGAGGAGGAGGACCGTCTGCGGTCCTTCCGCACGATGGACAACAGCGGCTCCGGCGGCGGCGGCGGCAGCCAGAGCGCCATCCTCGGCGTCTGAGCCACCAGCTCGAACCAGTCCTCCGCGCCACTCTCACTTCAGGAGTCAACACCATGACCACTGCGGTCAATTACGACACCGTGACGCAGGCGGCGGCCGACACCCGCCTGACCTCCAGCACCCTCACCCAGAAGCTCGACGACCTCATGGCCGAGGTCAACCGTGTCGCCTCCAACTGGGAAGGCGAGGCGAAGGTCGCCTACCGCGAGAGCCAGGACCGCCTGACCCGCGACATGGCCGGCATGAACCAGGACCTGGCGCGTATCGCCCAGCTCCTCGACGAGTCGGTCGTGGGCTACCAGGACACCGACAAGGGCAACGCCGCCCGGTTCCGCATGATGTGAGTCCCTGCGGACAGGCGTGAGGGGGTGGCCCGTCGTACGGGCCACCCCCTCACGTGCGTCCGCGGGTCACCGCAGGTCGAACTCGCCGTCCCTGGCCCCGAGGACGAACGCGTCCCACTCGGCCTTCGTGTACCGCAGCACCGTCTCCTTGTCGAGGGACGAACGCATCGCCACCGCCCCCTCGGGGAGCCGGGCGATCTCCACCCGCTCCTCGTCCGGGGTCGTCCCGGGAGCGCCCTCCCACGCGACGCCGGAGATGTCGAGCGCGTACAGCTCGTCCTTCTGGCGCTGCTTCTCGGCGGCCAGAGCGCTGTCGGCGGCGCTGTCGGCGCTGGTCGTGCTGGTGTCGGCGTCGGTCATCGGCGCGTTCCCTTCGCGGTGGTACGGCGGTCCCTCCCACAGTAGTGGGACCGCCGTACCCGATCAGCGGGAAATCCCGCGCCCGTCAGTGCTGTTCCGGCAGCCAGCCCAGCTGCACCAGCGGCGTGCCGCGCTTCCGCGACACGAACGTGCCCCGGCCCTGAGGCATCGGCCGCGCCCGGACGCCGCCCAGGATGTCGCCCTCCTGCGGATCGCCGGAGAGGAGCACGCCCTGCGCGCCCAGCTCCCTCATGCGCTGCATGAACGGCTCGTACATCGCCCGTGAGGCACCGGCCTGGCTGCGCGCCACGATGAACCGGATGCCGACGTCCCGCGCGAACGGCAGGTTCTCCACCAGGACCGCCAGCGGGTTCCCCGAGTTGGTGGCCACCAGCTCGAAGTCGTCGACGAGGACGAACAGTTGCGGACCCGTCCACCAACTGCGGTCCCGCAGCTGCTGCGGTGTGATGTCGGGCTTGGGCGCGCGCTTCGTCATCACCGTGTTGATCGCGTCCATGTGCATCTGCATGGCGGAGGCCATCGGCGCGTACTCCAGGAGGTGCGAGGGCGCGACCGCCTCCAGCATCGTGCGCCGGTAGTCACCCACCACGATCCGCGCCTGCTCCGGCGTGTACCGCTCGCACAGCTGCTTGGCGATGAGCCGGAGCAGCGCCGTCTTGCCGGACTCGCTCTCGCCGAAGACCAGGAAGAACGGGTCCGACTCGAAGTCGACGAACACCGGCTCCAGGTTCGTCTCGTCGATACCGATCGCGATGCCGTGCTGCGGGTACTCGAAGCCCTTCGGGAGCCGCTCGGCCGGCAGCTTGCGCGGCAGCAGCCGCACCGCGGGGGCCGGAGCCCCGGTCCAGGACGCCTGCACCGACCGTACGAACGCCCCCGTGCCGTCCGACAGGTCGACGGCCGAACTCGATCCGTCGATCCGCGGCAGTGCCCCCATGAAGTGCAGCTTCTCCGGCACCTGGCCGCGACCCGGCACGCCGGGCGGCACGTTCGCCGCGACCTTGCGGTCGAACTCGGAGTCCATGACGTCACCGAGCCGCAGTTCGAGCCGGCCCAGCATCTGGTCCTTGAGCGCCGCCCGCACCTCCATGTACCGGGAGGCGGTGATCACCACATGGATGCCGTAGCCGAGACCGCGCGCCGCGATGTCGGCGACGATCGGCTCCAGCATGTCGTAGTCGTTGCGGAAGCCGCCCCAGCCGTCCACGACCAGGAAGACATCGCCCCAGGCCTCGCCCGGCAGTTCGCCCGCGGCCCGCTTGCGCCGGTAGGTCGCGATGGAGTCGATGGAGTGCGAGCGGAAGAACTCCTCGCGCCGGTTCAGTACGCCCATCACCTCGGCGACCGTACGCCGCACCCGCTCCGGGTCCAGCCGGGACGCCACCCCGCCGACGTGCGGCAGATCGGCGAGCGAGATCATGCCGCCGCCACCGAAGTCCAGGCAGTAGAACTGCACCTCGGCCGGGGTGTGGGTGAGCGCGAACGACGAGATCAGCGTCCGCATGATCGTCGACTTGCCGGACTGCGGACCGCCGACCACCATCATGTGACCGGCCGCGCCCGAGAAGTCCCGGTACAGCACCTCACGCCGCTGCTCGAACGGCTTGTCGATGAGGCCGAGCGGCACCGTGAGCCCGCCCTGACGCGTGTACTCGGTCGCCGTGAGCCCCCGGTCCGCGGTCTGCGCGAGACCCGGGAGCAGCTGGTCCAGCGACGGCGCCTGGTCGAGCGGCGGCAGCCACACCTGGTGCGCCGGCACCCCCTGACCCTCCAGGCGGCGCACGATCACGTCGAGGACGGTGTCCGCGAGCGCGTCGTCCTCCTCGGCCCGCCGCTCCGCGAGATACGCCGGGTCCGGCGCCGCGTACACGACCGGCACCGGCGACGCCGTGAACAGCGCGGGACGCCGCTCCACCGGCATCTGCCCGATCTCCAGGCGCGGCCCGCCCGTGCGGTACGTGCCCGAGACGTACGCCGCCTTGAAGCGGGTCATCTCGTCCGTACCGAACTTCAGATAGCCCGAACCCGGCACCGAGGGCAGGTGGTACGCGTCCGGCACACCGATCGCCGTCCGCGACTCCGCCGCCGAGAAGGTCCGCAGACCGATCCGGTACGAGAGGTACGTGTCCAGGCCGCGCAGCTTGCCCTCCTCAAGGCGCTGCGAGGCGAGCAGCAGATGCACACCCAGGGAGCGGCCGATGCGGCCGATCTGGATGAACATGTCGATGAAGTCCGGCTTGGCGGTGAGGAGTTCGGAGAACTCGTCGATCACAAGGACCAGCGAGGCCAGCGGTTCGAGCGGGGCACCCGCCGCACGCGCCTTCTCGTAGTCGTGGATGTTGGCGTAGTTGCCGGCCGACCGCAGCAGCTCCTGGCGCCGCTGCAGCTCACCACGGATCGCGTCGCCCATGCGGTCGACGAGCGTCAGGTCGTCCGACAGGTTGGTGATGACCGCCGCCACGTGCGGCATCTGCGACATGCCCGCGAAGGTCGCGCCGCCCTTGAAGTCCGCGAGGACGAAGTTCAGCGTCTCCGAGGAGTGCGTCACCGCGAGACCGAGCACCAGCGTCCGCAGCAGCTCCGACTTTCCGGAACCCGTGGCGCCGACGCACAGACCGTGCGGGCCCATGCCCTCCTGCGCGGCCTCCTTGAGGTCCAGCATGACCGGCTGGCCGTCCTCGCCGACACCGATCGGCACCCGGAGCCGTTCGGCCACCGAGCGGGGCCGCCAGGTCCGTGCCACGTCCACCGAGGCCGCGTCGCCCAGGTTCAGCAGATCCGTGAAGTCCAGATTGGCCAGCAGCGGCTCGTCGTCGTCCCCGCCGCCCATCTTCAGCGGCGCCAGCTGGCGTGCCAGGGCCTCCGCCGCGGGCAGCGAGACGCCGTCCGGCAGCCCCTCGTACGCGAAGCCGCCGCCCGACTCCAGACGCAGCCGGCCCGGCCGTACCACCACCGAGAGACCACCGCGCGGCTCGTCGAGGTCGCCGGAGACGACCTCCACGATCGTCACGCCCTGGAGGCCCTCGGGCGCCGCGAGCAGCGAGTCCGGCGGCACCATCCCACCGTCGAGCACCACGACCACGTGCGGCTGGTCCAGGACCGGCTGGTTGTCCCGGGAGAACCGCGGCCGGCCGTCGAGCTTCGAGCGGACCAGGTTCTCCAGCTCGCCGAGGTCGTCACCGAACAGCCGCTTCGTACCGGCCCCGTCGACCTGCCCGGGCACCTGCGTGTGCGGCAGCCACTTCGTCCAGTCCCAGCGCTCCTGCGCCGGCCGGGCCGCGACCACGGCGAGCATCAGGTCGTCGGGGGAGTGCAGGGTCACCAGCTGCGCCACCAGGGCACGCGCCGCCGCCTGCGCCGACTCCGGCTCACCCGACACCGTCACGTGGTAGAACGCCCGCATCGAGACCGCCATCGGCAGCCCGTCCAAGGTGCCGTGCACCGCGAGGAACTGCTGCATCGCACCCGCGCACAGCGGCTCCAGCTCGTCCACCGGAGCCGTGTCCGGCGCCACGAGCGGCGTCGCCAACTGCTGCGCCCCGAGCCCGATCCGCGCCTGCCCGAAGTCATGGTCGCCGACCCGGCGCTCCCAGACCCGCGAGCCCTCGGCCACGACCGACCACAACTGCTCGGGGGACGGGTGCAGATACAGCTGCGCGTCCCGCTGCTTGCGGGCCGTGCGCCGCACCGTACGACGGGTCTGCGCGAGGTATTTGAGGTAGTCGCGGCGGACATCGGACATTTGCCCCTGCGTACCGCGACGGAATCTGACGAACTGGGCGACGGCCATCGCGACCGTCGACGCCAGCATCAGAGTGCCCATGATCCGCATGATCGGGGACGGCGTCATGAAGAAGAAAACGACCGAGGAGCCCATGCCGAGCATCGGCAGGAGCTGCATCAACGCCGACTCCTGCTGTCCCCGCGGGAGTTCCGGCGGAGACTCCAGGATCAGTTCCTCACCGGGCACTTCCGGCGGAAGTGACCTCGGCGGGCGTTTGACGACGATCTGGCTCACCGGCGCATCAATCCCTCGTTGGAGGCGGGCTCGTGGCGGGAGCATCCGCTCGGCACCCCTGTCGGCAGCCGGGCGTACGGACTTCCCCCATGGGACGGCGATCCTACTTGCAGCCCCCACCCGCCGTCCCCGGTAGGGTGGCGCGCGCATCGTGCGCAACCGCGAATCAGGGGGTCCAGACACGTGAGTACGACCGCAGCGACCGGTTTCTGCCGCGTCACCGTCGTGGCGCCGGACAGCCGCATCGACGTCGCGCTCCCCGAGGACATCGCCGTCGCCGACGTCTACCCGGAGATCCTGCGACTCACCGGACAGACACAGGCCGCCGGTACCCCCACGGGTTACCACCTGGTCCGCCGGGACGGATCCGTCCTCGACGGGGCCCGCACCCTCGCGGCCCAGCAGGTCCTCGACGGCGAGGTGCTCTCCCTGCGCCCGTTCGCCCAGTCCCTGCCGCCGGCCGTCTACGACGACGTGTCCGACGCCGTCGCCTCCGCCGTCACCCGCGACCGGCACCTGTGGGGCGACGAGCTGCTGCGCGGCGCCGGACTCCTCGGCGGCGTGCTGCTCCTCGTCCTGATGGGCTTCGTGCTCTGGTTCGCCGACCCGATCCGGCACGACATGCACAGCCTGCCCGGGATCATCGCGGGCGCCGCCGGATTCCTTCTCACCGCCTTCGCCGGAGTACGCGCCCGCGTGTACGGCGACCGGGCCACCGCCGTCGCCCTCGGCCTCGGCGCGCTGCCGCTGCTGCTCATCGCCGGCTCCGGCATCGTCGGCCCCGACCTCGGCCAGGGCCCCGGCCGCCTGCAGTTCCTGCTCGGCTCCGTGACCGTCCTCGTCGCCTCGGTGGCCCTCGTCGCGCTGACCCCCAGTGGAGACGCGCCCTTCGTCGCCGCCACGTTCCTCGCCACCGTCGGCACCCTCGCCACCTTCGTGGCGATCCTCACCGAGTCCACCGCCACCGAGACGGCCGCCGTCTGCGCCCCCGTCGCCATCGGCCTCGTCGCGTTCCTGCCCGGCCTCTCGGTCCGCTTCGCCCGGTTGCCCATCGGCTACGCCGCCCCGCGCAGCGCCGCCGACGACGAGTTCCTCGGCGACCCGCAGCAGCCGGCAGGCGAGGAAGGCCAGCCCGTCGACGGGGAGCGCATCGCGCTCCAGGCCCGCCGCGGCCACGAGATGCTCCTCGGTCTGGTCGGGGGCTGCGCCGCCGTCGTCGTCGGCTCCGCCGCCGTCCTCGGCTTCGCCGGAAACGTCTGGGGCCAGCTCCTCGCCCTCGCCGCCGGCCTGGCGATGCTGCTCCGCGCCCGCCTCTTCCGCTACACCTCGCAGGTCGTCTGCGTCCTGGTCGCCGGCATCGCCGCCATCGCGCTGCTCGTCCTCGGCCTCTCCCTCAACCCGCCGGCCGACCTGGTCAAGGACCTCCTCATGTACGGGGACCGGGGCGGCCTGGACATCCGTACGATCTGGCTCACCGCGTCCGTCGCCGCCGGAGCCTCGCTGATCACCGCGATCGGCCTGATCATCCCGAGGAAGGGCCTCTCCCCGTTCTGGGGCCGCCTCCTCGACCTGGCCGAGGGCTTCGTCCTGCTCTCCCTCGTCCCGCTCTGCCTCGCCGTCCTCGACGTCTTCTCGACGGTCCGCTCCCTCACCAGCAAGTAGGGAACGGGGCCGGGGGAGCCCAGGAGGGCGGACGTCGCCCTCCTGGGGCGCTCCGGCGAGCTGGTACGCTGTGTGACGGCCGTTTGTGTACGCGCTTCCGGAAGACCCCCGACATCGTCGGGAAGCATCTGGGAGCTGCGCTCATCGGACCTTCGCCCGCCGAGTCACGGAAGCTTCCCCTGAGATCAAGACCAGGGGCACTCGCGGGCGCACGAACACCTAGAGGAGATCCGCGTGGCTCTCGACGCCGCTGTCAAGAAGCAGATCATGACCGAGTTCGGCCAGAAGGAGGGCGACACCGGCTCCCCCGAGGTCCAGGTCGCCATGCTTTCCCGTCGCATCTCGGACCTGACCGAGCACCTCAAGCAGCACAAGCACGACCACCACTCCCGTCGTGGTCTGCTGATCCTGGTCGGCCAGCGCCGCCGCCTGCTGCAGTACCTGGCCAAGAAGGACATCGCGCGCTTCCGTACGCTCGTGGACCGCCTCGGCATCCGCCGCGGTGCGGCCGGCGGCGCCAAGTAATCCATTTCATGGAGAACGCTGCGAAGGGAGCGGTTCCCACTTTCAGGGGGCCGCTCCCTTTGCTGTACGTGCACAAAGTGTGCGCACCGGCTTAGTCTGGTCGCACAACCCCATACGACGAGCGAGAAGCCGCCGGCCAGCCGCCGGTCCTCGGTAGTGGCCCCCGGACGAATCACCGGGTGCTTCGATCGAAGACCGGCCCGCACCCGAGGCGCGCCTCTCCGCCGCCGTCGCCACCGTCCCCGGCCACACGGGCCCTGGACGCAAAGACGAACACGTAGGAGAAACCACTAGTGGAGAACGAGACCCACTACGCCGAGGCCGTCATCGACAACGGCACCTTCGGTACCCGCACCATCCGCTTCGAGACCGGCCGTCTGGCCAAGCAGGCCGCCGGCTCCGCCGTCGCCTACCTGGACGACGACACGATGGTCCTCTCGGCGACCACCGCCTCGAAGCGCCCCAAGGACCAGCTCGACTTCTTCCCCCTCACGGTGGACGTCGAGGAGCGGCAGTACGCGGCCGGCAAGATCCCCGGCTCCTTCTTCCGCCGGGAGGGCCGCCCCTCCGAGGACGCGATCCTCACCTGCCGCCTGATCGACCGCCCGCTGCGCCCCTCCTTCAAGAAGGGCCTGCGCAACGAGATCCAGATCGTCGAGACGATCATGGCGCTCAACCCCGACCACCTGTACGACGTGGTCGCGATCAACGCCGCCTCCGCTTCCACGATCCTGGCGGGCCTGCCCTTCTCCGGCCCCATCGGCGCCACCCGCGTCGCCCTGATCAAGGGCCAGTGGGTCGCCTTCCCGACGCACACCGAGCTCGAGGACGCGGTCTTCGACATGGTGGTCGCCGGTCGCGTCCTGGAGGACGGCGACGTCGCGATCATGATGGTCGAGGCCGAGGCCACCGAGAAGACCATCCAGCTCGTCGCGGACGGCGCGGAGGCTCCCACCGAGGAGATCGTCGCCGCCGGCCTCGAAGCCGCGAAGCCCTTCATCAAGACCCTCTGCAAGGCCCAGTCGGACCTCGCCGCCAAGGCCGCCAAGCCCACCGGCGAGTTCCCGGTCTTCCTGGACTACCAGGACGACGTCCTGGAGGCGCTCACCGCCGCCGTCAAGGGTGAGCTCACCAAGGCGCTCACCATCGCCGGCAAGCAGGACCGCGAGGCCGAGCTCGACCGCATCAAGGAGGTCGCCGCCGAGAAGCTTCTGCCGGCCTTCGAGGGCCGCGAGAAGGAGATCTCGGGTGCCTACCGCGCGCTGACCAAGAAGCTGGTCCGCGAGCGCGTCATCAAGGACAAGGTCCGCATCGACGGCCGTGGCCTCACGGACATCCGTACGCTCGCGGCCGAGGTCGAGGCCATCCCGCGCGTGCACGGCTCGGCGCTCTTCGAGCGTGGCGAGACCCAGATCCTGGGCGTCACCACCCTCAACATGCTCCGTATGGAGCAGCAGCTGGACACCCTCTCCCCGGTGACCCGCAAGCGCTACATGCACAACTACAACTTCCCGCCGTACTCCGTCGGTGAGACCGGCCGCGTGGGCTCGCCCAAGCGCCGTGAGATCGGCCACGGCGCGCTCGCCGAGCGCGCCATCGTGCCGGTGCTGCCGACGCGCGAGGAGTTCCCCTACGCGATCCGCCAGGTGTCCGAGGCCCTCGGTTCCAACGGTTCGACGTCGATGGGCTCGGTCTGCGCCTCCACCATGTCGCTGCTGAACGCCGGTGTGCCGCTGAAGGCCGCCGTCGCCGGTATCGCCATGGGTCTGATCTCCGAGGAGATCGACGGCCAGACGCACTACGTCGCCCTCACCGACATCCTCGGTGCCGAGGACGCGTTCGGCGACATGGACTTCAAGGTCGCCGGCACGAAGCAGTTCGTGACCGCCCTCCAGCTCGACACCAAGCTCGACGGCATCCCCGCCTCGGTCCTGGCCGCCGCGCTGAAGCAGGCCCGTGACGCTCGTCTGCACATCCTCGACGTGATGAACGAGGCGATCGACGTTCCGGACGAGATGTCCCCGAACGCGCCGCGCATCATCACCGTCAAGATCCCGGTGGACAAGATCGGTGAGGTCATCGGCCCCAAGGGCAAGATGATCAACCAGATCCAGGAGGACACCGGCGCCGACATCACGATCGAGGACGACGGCACCATCTACATCGGTGCCCAGCAGGGCTCGCAGGCTGAGGCCGCCCGCGCCACGATCAACGCGATCGCCAACCCGACCATGCCGGAGGTCGGCGAGCGCTACCTGGGTACGGTCGTCAAGACCACCACCTTCGGTGCCTTCGTCTCCCTCATGCCCGGCAAGGACGGCCTGCTGCACATCTCGCAGATCCGCAAGCTCGCCGGTGGCAAGCGCGTGGAGAACGTCGAGGACGTGCTCGCGATCGGCTCCAAGGTCCAGGTCGAGATCGCCGAGATCGACCAGCGCGGCAAGCTGTCCCTGATCCCCGTGATCGCGGACGAGGACGCTGCCGAGGGTGACAAGGACGACGCTGCCAAGTGACGTCCCGTAGTTCCCGCGCGACGGCCCGCCCCTCTTCGGAGGGGCGGGCCGTCGCCCGTACCCAAACGCTTCTTCCGGGCAAGGACGGCATCGGCACGGTCCGCCGTACGACCCTCCCCGGCGGCCTCCGGATCGTCACCGAGACCCTCCCCTCCGTGCGCTCCGCCACCTTCGGCATCTGGGCGCACGTCGGATCCCGCGACGAGACCCCCGCGCTCAACGGCGCCACCCACTACCTGGAGCACCTCCTCTTCAAGGGCACCCACAAGCGGTCCGCCCTCGACATCTCCGCCGCGATCGACGCGGTCGGCGGCGAGATGAACGCCTTCACGGCGAAGGAGTACACCTGCTACTACGCCAGGGTCCTCGACACCGACCTGCCGCTGGCGATCGACGTCGTCTGCGACATGCTCACGGGCTCGCTCATCCGCGACGAGGACGTGGACGCCGAACGGGGCGTCATCCTCGAAGAGATCGCGATGACCGAGGACGACCCCGGTGACGTCGTGCACGAGCTGTTCGCGCAGACCATGTTCGGCGACACCCCGCTGGGCCGCCCGGTCCTCGGCACCGTCGACACGGTCAACGCGCTCACCCGCGGCCAGATCGCCCGCTTCTACAAGAAGCACTACGACCCGACCCACCTGGTCGTCGCCGCCGCGGGCAACGTCGACCACGCCACGGTGGTACGCCAGGTCCGCCGCGCCTTCGAGAAGGCCGGCGCCCTCACCCGTACCGACGCCGTCCCCGTCGCCCCTCGCGACGGCCTGCGCACCCTGCGCGCGGCGGGCCGCGTCGAGCTCCTGAACCGCAAGACCGAGCAGGCCCACGTGGTCCTCGGCATGCCGGGTCTGGCCCGCACCGACGAGCGCCGCTGGGCCCTCGGCGTACTGAACACCGCCCTCGGCGGCGGCATGTCCTCCCGCCTCTTCCAGGAGGTCCGCGAGAAGCGCGGTCTGGCCTACAGCGTGTACTCGTACACCTCGGGCTTCGCCGACTGCGGCCTCTTCGGGGTGTACGCGGGTTGCCGGCCGGGGCAGGTCCACGACGTCCTGAAGATCTGCCGCGACGAGCTCGCCAAGGTCGCCTCCGAGGGCCTCACGGACGACGAGATCGCCCGCGCCGTCGGTCAGCTCTCCGGTTCGACCGTGCTCGGTCTCGAAGACACCGGCGCGCTGATGAACCGCATCGGCAAGAGCGAGCTGTGCTGGGGCACCCAGATGTCGGTCGACGACATGCTGGACCGGATCGCGGCCGTCACCCCGGACGAGGTCCGGGAGGTCGCCCGCGATGTACTGGATCAGCGGCCCTCGCTCTCGGTGATCGGCCCGCTGAAGGACAAGCAGGCGGACCGCCTCCACCAAGCGGTCTCCTGACCCACAAGTCCCCTAAGGAAGAGCAATGAGCAAGCTGCGCGTGGCGGTCCTCGGTGCACAGGGCCGTATCGGCTCCGAGGCCGTGAAGGCCGTCGAGGCCGCCGAGGACATGGAACTGGTCGCGGCCCTCGGCCGCGGCGACAAGCTGGAGCGCCTCGTCGAGGCGGACGCCCAGGTCGTCGTCGAGCTGACCACCCCCGCCTCGGTCATGGAGAACCTCGACTTCTGCGTGCGCCACGGCATCCACGCGGTCGTCGGCACCACCGGCTGGACCGAGGAGCGCCTCGCGCAGCTGCGGACCTGGCTCGCCGCCTCCCCGGAGACCGGCGTCCTCATCGCTCCGAACTTCTCCATCGGCGCGGTCCTCACGATGAAGTTCGCCCAGATCGCGGCCCCGTACTTCGAATCCGTCGAGGTCGTCGAACTGCACCACCCGCACAAGGTGGACGCCCCCTCCGGCACCGCCGCCCGGACGGCGCAGCTGATCGCCGCCGCCCGTGCCGAGGCCGGTCTCGGCGCCCAGCCGGACGCGACCGCGACCGCCCTGGACGGCGCGCGCGGCGCGGACGTCGACGGCGTCCGTGTCCACTCGGTACGTCTGGCGGGCCTCCTGGCCCACCAGGAGGTACTGCTCGGCGGCGAGGGCGAGACGCTCACGGTCCGCCACGACTCGCTGCACCACTCCAGCTTCATGCCGGGCATCCTTCTGGGCGCCCGCCGTGTCACCAGCACTCCGGGCCTCACCTTCGGCCTGGAAAACTTCCTGGACCTGGGCTGACGGCCATGGGCGGAAAGATCACGTACGTCTTCCTGGCCACCGTCCTCGTCCTCGTCTTCGGCGTGGTGGCGATGGAGGGCGTCCTCCTGCTCCTCACGGGGGAGCCCGCCGCCATGGGGATGGGCGCGGTGGCGTTCCTGCTGCCCGCGGTCGGCGGCTGGTTCCTCTGGAAGAACACCCGGTTCGCCCGCCAGGCGGGCCGCCTCGCCACCGAACTGGAGGCGGAGGGCGGCCTGCCCGTCGACGAGCTGAAGCGGACGGAGGGCGGCCGGATCGACCGCGACTCGGCCGACGAGGTCTTCGCCCGGCGCAAGGCCGAGACGGAGGACACCCCGGACGACTGGCGCTGCTGGTTCCGGCTCGCGGTCGCCTATCACGACGCCCGAGACACGCCCCGGGCGCGCAAGGCGATGCAGAGGGCGATCGCCCTCCACGAGGGGCGTCCGGTCGTCAGCGTGTAGCGGCCGGGGCGACGCCGTACTCGGCGTTCCAGGCCTCGACCGTGTCGGCCGCCCGGTCGAAGGCCTCGACACGGGAGAGGAAGTCGGCGTTGTGGTCGGTGAGCAGCATCAGCGGCTCACCACCCTGCCGGCCGAGCACCAGGGCCTGGCCCTGGACGGTACGGGGGAGCCCCAGCCAGCGCACGGGCTGCTGCACGGTCCGGACGGAGGTCACCTTCGTCCACGGCACGGTGACGGTCGTGAGGAAGGCAACGCGGCGGATCCCGGCGCGGCTCACCCAGGTGCCCATGCGGAGCATCCGCAGGGCGGCCAGGATGACGACCACCGCGGTGGCCAGGGTGGCGGCCCCGCCGCTGAAGCCGCCGGCCGCGGTGATGATCACCGCGGCGAGGAGCACGAACGAGGCCAGCAGCAGCGAGAGCGCCGCCGCCCCGACGCGCCAGGACCCCGGCCGGTACGGACGACGCCACTGGTCGTGGTCGTCGAACGGCAGGGCGACGTGGTCGGTCGTGTCAAAAGCACGGTCGGCCGTCAGAAAGGGCAGGGGCACGACAGGTCCTCACTCACAGGCACGCTCGAAGGGGCAGTGCCCGGTGAGGCTACCTCAGCGGTTGTCGGAGGCTTCGGACTGCTGCTGGCTCCGGGCGGAGTCGCCCGACTGCAGCGACGGCATCCCGAAGATCAGCGAGCCCACGAGGCCGGCGACGACGGTCAGTCCGATCAGGGTACGGCCCACGATCTGTGAGGCGCCGAGGCGCTCCCGGGGTGGCGGAGTGACGTTACTGCGGAAGTGGTCGGCCTCCGCGACGAACGCGAACGGTACGGCCTCTCGCCGGCGGAACATCAGAGCCACTCTCCTCGGTAGTCGTCATGCGTCACAGGTAGAGACGACAGAACCGGGGTTTTGGTGCCCTATTTCACCAAAGCGGCCGAATCTCATCCTCCGGTAGGACGTCGTTAGAGTGGGCGACTGCAACAGCCGATTGGAAGGACCGCTGGTGACCGACAGCCCCACCGAGAACGTGAAGATCGACTTCCGGAGCGACGTCACCGTTGATCTGGTCAAGAGCGCGGCGGCCGACTCCGACGTCCTCTGGGCGGCCCGGGTCTCCACGGCCGGCGAGCAGTCCCTCGAAGAGCTCCAGAAGGACCCGGAGCGCTCGAAGGGCCTCATCAACTACCTGATGCGGGACCGCCACGGCAGCCCCTTCGAGCACAACTCGATGACGTTCTTCATCAGCGCCCCGATCTTCGTGTTCCGCGAGTTCATGCGGCACCGCGTCGGCTGGTCGTACAACGAGGAATCGGGCCGCTACAGGGAGCTCCAGCCGGTCTTCTACGTCCCGGACACCTCCCGCAAGCTCGTCCAGGAGGGCCGCCCCGGCAAGTACGTCTTCGTCGACGGCACCCAGGAGCAGCACGACCTGGTCAGCCGCACGATGGAGGAGTCGTACCGTCAGGCGTACGCCACCTACCAGGAGATGCTGGCCGCCGGCGTCGCCCGCGAGGTCGCCCGTTCGGTCCTCCCGGTCGGTCTCTTCTCCTCGATGTACGCCACCTGCAACGCCCGCTCGCTGATGCACTTCCTCGGCCTGCGCACCCAGCACGAGCTCGCCGCGGTCCCGTCCTTCCCGCAGCGGGAGATCGAGATGGTCGGCGAAAAGATGGAGGAGCACTGGGCCCGGCTGATGCCGCTGACCCACGCCGCCTTCAACAAGAACGGCCGTGTGGCCCCATAGGGCACAGATGTCCGAACGCCTCGCGCGAAGTGTCCGTATTGCGACGTTTCACGAAGTTCATCTAGGCTGATCAAACGGACCCGGCGCTGCCTGAACCCCCGAGCAGGCAGCGCCGGGCTCCTCTTCTTCCTGTCCCCCTAGGGGACACCCGGCGCTGAGCAGCGAGTAGCGTGTTACCCATGGCTCCGATCTCCACTCCGCAGACCCCCTTCGGGCGGGTCCTCACCGCTATGGTCACGCCCTTCACGGCGGACGGCGCACTCGACCTCGACGGTGCCCAGCGACTGGCCACCCACCTGGTGGACGCAGGCAACGACGGCCTCGTCGTCAACGGCACCACCGGCGAGTCCCCCACCACCAGCGACGCGGAGAAATCGGAGCTGGTACGAGCGGTACTGGAGGCGGTCGGCGACCGCGCCCACATCGTGGCCGGCATCGGCACCAACGACACCCACCACTCCATCGAGCTCGCCCGCACCGCCGAGCGCGACGGTGCACACGGCCTGCTCGCCGTCACGCCGTACTACAGCAAGCCCCCGCAGGAGGGCCTGTACCGGCACTTCTCGGCCATCGCCGACGCCACCGAGCTCCCGGTGATGCTCTACGACATCCCCGGCCGCAGCGGCGTCCCGATCGACACCGAGACGATCGTCCGGCTCGCCGAGCACCCGCGCATCGTCGCCAACAAGGACGCCAAGGGCGACCTCGGCCGCGCCAGCTGGGCCATCGCCCGCTCCGACCTCGCCTGGTACTCCGGCGACGACATGCTCAACCTGCCCCTGCTCTCCGTCGGCGCCTGCGGCTTCGTCTCCGTCGTGGGCCACGTCGTCACCCCGGAGCTCCGCGCCCTCCTCGACGCCCACCTGGGCGGCGAGGTCCAGAAGGCCACCGAGATCCACCAGAAGCTGCTCCCGGTGTACACCGGTATGTTCCGCACCCAGGGCGTCATGACGACCAAGGCCGCCCTCGCCCTCCAGGGCCTCCCGGCCGGCCCCCTGCGGCCGCCGCTCGTGGAGCTCTCCCTGGAGGAGACCGAGCAGCTCAAGGTCGACCTGGCCGCCGGCGGGGTAGAGCTCTGACAACGGACTTCACAACTGAACACTGACAACAGCAAGTGCACGAATGTCATGCGCGCCACGTGCCGAGGGGTACGTGGCGTGCGTGGTGAGGAGAGTCTTTTGAGTCATCCGCATCCTGAACTCGGCGCCCCGCCGAAGCTGCCGAAGGGCGCCCTGCGCGTCATCCCGCTCGGCGGGCTCGGTGAGATCGGCCGGAACATGACGGTCTTCGAATTCGACGGCCGTCTGCTCATCGTCGACTGCGGCGTCCTCTTCCCCGAGGAGGAGCAGCCCGGCGTCGACCTGATCCTGCCGGACTTCACCATCATCCGGGACCGTCTCGACGACATCGAAGGCATCGTGCTCACGCACGGCCACGAGGACCACATCGGTGCCGTCCCCTACCTGCTCCGGCTCAAGCCGGACATCCCGCTCATCGGCTCCAAGCTGACCCTCGCCCTGATCGAGGCCAAGCTCCAGGAGCACCGCATCCGCCCCTACACCCTTGAGGTGAAGGAGGGCGACCGGGAGGTCCTGGGCTCGTTCGACTGCGAGTTCATCGCGGTCAACCACTCCATCCCGGACGCGCTCGCGGTCGCGATCCGCACCCCCGCGGGCATGGCCGTCGCCACCGGCGACTTCAAGATGGACCAGCTCCCGCTGGACGGCCGCCTCACCGACCTGCACGCGTTCGCGCGGCTCAGCGAGGAGGGCATCGACCTCCTGCTGTCCGACTCGACGAACGCCGAGGTCCCGGGCTTCGTCCCGCCGGAGAAGGACATCTCCAACGTCCTGCGCACGGTCTTCGCGAACGCCCAGAAGCGCATCATCGTGGCCAGCTTCGCCAGCCACGTGCACCGCATCCAGCAGATCCTCGACGCTGCCCACGAGTACGGCCGCCGGGTCGCCTTCGTCGGCCGCTCGATGGTCCGCAACATGGGCATCGCCCGCGACCTGGGCTACCTCCGGGTCCCGGCCGGCCTCGTCGTGGACGTGAAGACCCTCGACGACCTGCCGGACGACGAGGTCGTGCTCGTCTGCACGGGTTCCCAGGGCGAGCCGATGGCGGCCCTGTCCCGCATGGCGAACCGCGACCACCAGATCCGGATCGTCCCCGGCGACACCGTGATCCTGGCCTCGTCGCTGATCCCGGGCAACGAGAACGCGGTCTACCGCGTGATCAACGGCCTGACCCGCTGGGGCGCGAACGTCGTCCACAAGGGCAACGCCAAGGTCCACGTCTCGGGCCACGCCTCGGCCGGCGAGCTGCTGTACTTCTACAACATCTGCCGCCCGAAGAACCTCATGCCGGTCCACGGCGAATGGCGCCACCTCCGCGCCAACGCCGAGCTCGGCGCGATGACGGGTATCCCCAAGGACCACATCGTCATCGCCGAGGACGGCGTCGTCGTCGACCTGGTCGACGGCCGCGCCCGGATCACCGGCAAGGTCCAGGCGGGTTACGTGTACGTCGACGGCCTCTCGGTCGGCGACGTCACCGAGGTGCACCTCAAGGACCGCCGCATCCTCGGCGAAGAGGGCATCATCTCGGTCTTCGTCGTGGTCGACTCCTCGACCGGCAAGATCGTGGGCGGCCCGAACGTCCACGCCCGTGGCTCCGGCATCGACGACGCCGCGTTCGACGCGGTGCTCCCGAAGATCGACCAGGCGCTCAACAAGTCGTTCCAGGACGGCGTCGTGGAACCCCACCAGCTCCAGCAGCTGATCCGCCGCAGCGTCGGCAAGTGGGTCTCCGACACCTACCGCCGGCGACCGATGATCCTCCCGGTCGTCGTAGAGGTCTGACCAGCGCAACACCGGAGCGGGGCCCCTCGATTTGCATCGGGGCGCCCCGCTCCAGTACGTTTACGGCTCCGCCAGAACGGGAAGCCCCGGCGCCGACGTGCGCCTGAACGCTTCACCGGGAGGCGGGAAAACCGACTCAGATTCTCTGATAAAGTCGGAAACGCCGAAAGGCCCCCGGAGTGAAAACAAAAGGGACCGGAAAGCACCGAGGAAATCGGATCGGAAAGATCTGATAGAGTCGGAAACGCAAGAACGAAGGGAAGCCCGGAGGAAAGCCCGAGAGGGTGAGTACAAAGGAAGCGTCCGTTCCTTGAGAACTCAACAGCGTGCCAAAAATCAACGCCAGATTAGTTGATACCCCGTCCATCTTCGGATGGCGAGGTTCCTTTGAAAGTCCTGCTGGCCCTTGTGGCGGGTAGGCAACATACACAGCGAGGACGCTGTGGACAGTCGGCCTTATTCCGGCCTGACTGTCCCGCTCAACGCGAGTGTCACCCGATTACGGGTAAACATTCACGGAGAGTTTGATCCTGGCTCAGGACGAACGCTGGCGGCGTGCTTAACACATGCAAGTCGAACGATGAAGCCCTTCGGGGTGGATTAGTGGCGAACGGGTGAGTAACACGTGGGCAATCTGCCCTTCACTCTGGGACAAGCCCTGGAAACGGGGTCTAATACCGGATAACACCGGCTTCCGCATGGGAGCTGGTTGAAAGCTCCGGCGGTGAAGGATGAGCCCGCGGCCTATCAGCTTGTTGGTGGGGTAATGGCCTACCAAGGCGACGACGGGTAGCCGGCCTGAGAGGGCGACCGGCCACACTGGGACTGAGACACGGCCCAGACTCCTACGGGAGGCAGCAGTGGGGAATATTGCACAATGGGCGAAAGCCTGATGCAGCGACGCCGCGTGAGGGATGACGGCCTTCGGGTTGTAAACCTCTTTCAGCAGGGAAGAAGCGAAAGTGACGGTACCTGCAGAAGAAGCGCCGGCTAACTACGTGCCAGCAGCCGCGGTAATACGTAGGGCGCAAGCGTTGTCCGGAATTATTGGGCGTAAAGAGCTCGTAGGCGGCTTGTCACGTCGGGTGTGAAAGCCCGGGGCTTAACCCCGGGTCTGCATCCGATACGGGCAGGCTAGAGTGTGGTAGGGGAGATCGGAATTCCTGGTGTAGCGGTGAAATGCGCAGATATCAGGAGGAACACCGGTGGCGAAGGCGGATCTCTGGGCCATTACTGACGCTGAGGAGCGAAAGCGTGGGGAGCGAACAGGATTAGATACCCTGGTAGTCCACGCCGTAAACGTTGGGAACTAGGTGTTGGCGACATTCCACGTCGTCGGTGCCGCAGCTAACGCATTAAGTTCCCCGCCTGGGGAGTACGGCCGCAAGGCTAAAACTCAAAGGAATTGACGGGGGCCCGCACAAGCAGCGGAGCATGTGGCTTAATTCGACGCAACGCGAAGAACCTTACCAAGGCTTGACATATACCGGAAAGCATTAGAGATAGTGCCCCCCTTGTGGTCGGTATACAGGTGGTGCATGGCTGTCGTCAGCTCGTGTCGTGAGATGTTGGGTTAAGTCCCGCAACGAGCGCAACCCTTGTCCTGTGTTGCCAGCATGCCCTTCGGGGTGATGGGGACTCACAGGAGACCGCCGGGGTCAACTCGGAGGAAGGTGGGGACGACGTCAAGTCATCATGCCCCTTATGTCTTGGGCTGCACACGTGCTACAATGGCCGGTACAAAGAGCTGCGATGCCGCGAGGCGGAGCGAATCTCAAAAAGCCGGTCTCAGTTCGGATTGGGGTCTGCAACTCGACCCCATGAAGTCGGAGTTGCTAGTAATCGCAGATCAGCATTGCTGCGGTGAATACGTTCCCGGGCCTTGTACACACCGCCCGTCACGTCACGAAAGTCGGTAACACCCGAAGCCGGTGGCCCAACCCCTTGTGGGAGGGAGCTGTCGAAGGTGGGACTGGCGATTGGGACGAAGTCGTAACAAGGTAGCCGTACCGGAAGGTGCGGCTGGATCACCTCCTTTCTAAGGAGCACAGTACCGATTGCAGGCAAATGTTCTGCACGGTCAGCTCATGGGTGGAACGTTGATTAGTTGGCACAGTCTCTCTCCGAGAAATCGTTAGTACTGCTTCGGCGTGGAAAACGGGATCGAGGAACGGACTGTGCTTGGCACGTTGTTGGGTATCTGAGGGTACGGCCGTAAGGTTTGTATCTTCGCGATGCCGGCCCCAGTGAACTCATCTGCTTGTCGGGTGGGGTGATGGGTGGCTGGTCGTTGCTTGAGAACTACACAGTGGACGCGAGCATCTGTGGCCAAGTTTTTAAGGGCGCACGGTGGATGCCTTGGCACCAGGAACCGATGAAGGACGTGGGAGGCCACGATAGTCCCCGGGGAGCCGTCAACCAGGCTTTGATCCGGGGGTTTCCGAATGGGGAAACCCGGCAGTCGTCATGGGCTGTCACCCATGCCTGAACACATAGGGCATGTGGAGGGAACGAGGGGAAGTGAAACATCTCAGTACCCTCAGGAAGAGAAAACAACCGTGATTCCGGGAGTAGTGGCGAGCGAAACCGGATGAGGCCAAACCGTATGCGTGTGATACCCGGCAGGGGTTGCGCATGCGGGGTTGTGGGATCTCTCTTTCACAGTCTGCCGGCTGTGAGACGAGTCAGAAACCGTTGATGTAGGCGAAGGACATGCGAAAGGTCCGGCGTAGAGGGTAAGACCCCCGTAGCTGAAACATTAACGGCTCGTTTGAGAGACACCCAAGTAGCACGGGGCCCGAGAAATCCCGTGTGAATCTGGCGGGACCACCCGCTAAGCCTAAATATTCCCTGGTGACCGATAGCGGATAGTACCGTGAGGGAATGGTGAAAAGTACCGCGGGAGCGGAGTGAAATAGTACCTGAAACCGTGTGCCTACAAGCCGTGGGAGCGTCGCTCATTGAGTTTACTCAATGGGTCGTGACTGCGTGCCTTTTGAAGAATGAGCCTGCGAGTTTGCGGTGCGTTGCGAGGTTAACCCGTGTGGGGAAGCCGTAGCGAAAGCGAGTCCGAATAGGGCGATTCAGTAGCGCGCTCAAGACCCGAAGCGGAGTGATCTAGCCATGGGCAGGTTGAAGCGGAGGTAAGACTTCGTGGAGGACCGAACCCACCAGGGTTGAAAACCTGGGGGATGACCTGTGGTTAGGGGTGAAAGGCCAATCAAACTCCGTGATAGCTGGTTCTCCCCGAAATGCATTTAGGTGCAGCGTCGTGTGTTTCTTGCCGGAGGTAGAGCACTGGATAGGCGATGGGCCCTACCGGGTTACTGACCTTAGCCAAACTCCGAATGCCGGTAAGTGAGAGCACGGCAGTGAGACTGTGGGGGATAAGCTCCATGGTCGAGAGGGAAACAGCCCAGAGCATCGACTAAGGCCCCTAAGCGTACGCTAAGTGGGAAAGGATGTGGAGTCGCAGAGACAACCAGGAGGTTGGCTTAGAAGCAGCCACCCTTGAAAGAGTGCGTAATAGCTCACTGGTCAAGTGATTCCGCGCCGACAATGTAGCGGGGCTCAAGCGTACCGCCGAAGTCGTGTCATTGCAGCAATAGGGCCAACGCCCGCTGTGATGGGTAGGGGAGCGTCGTGTGCCGGGTGAAGCAGCCGCGGAAGCGAGTTGTGGACGGTTCACGAGTGAGAATGCAGGCATGAGTAGCGATACACACGTGAGAAACGTGTGCGCCGATTGACTAAGGGTTCCTGGGTCAAGCTGATCTGCCCAGGGTAAGTCGGGACCTAAGGCGAGGCCGACAGGCGTAGTCGATGGACAACCGGTTGATATTCCGGTACCCGCTTTGAAACGCCCAATATCGAGCCCATTAATGCTAAGGCCGTGAAGCCGTTCCGGACCCTTCGGGGAAAGGAAAGTGGTGGAGCCGCTGATCCAAGGTGGTAGTAGGTAAGCGATGGGGTGACGCAGGAAGGTAGTCCAACCCGGGCGGTGGTAGTCCCGGGGTAAGGGTGTAGGGCGTTGTCCAGGTAAATCCGGACAGCACATAGCCTGAGACCTGATGCCGAGCCGATTGTGGTGAAGTGGATGATCCTATGCTGTCGAGAAAAGCCTCTAGCGAGTTTCATGGCGGCCCGTACCCTAAACCGACTCAGGTGGTCAGGTAGAGAATACCGAGGCGTTCGGGTGAACTATGGTTAAGGAACTCGGCAAAATGCCCCCGTAACTTCGGGAGAAGGGGGGCCACGTCTGGTGATCGGATTTACTCCGTGAGCTGGGGGTGGCCGCAGAGACCAGCGAGAAGCGACTGTTTACTAAAAACACAGGTCCGTGCGAAGCCGTAAGGCGATGTATACGGACTGACGCCTGCCCGGTGCTGGAACGTTAAGGGGACCGGTTAGCTCTGTTTCGACAGGGCGAAGCTGAGAACTTAAGCGCCAGTAAACGGCGGTGGTAACTATAACCATCCTAAGGTAGCGAAATTCCTTGTCGGGTAAGTTCCGACCTGCACGAATGGCGTAACGACTTCTCGACTGTCTCAACCATAGGCCCGGTGAAATTGCACTACGAGTAAAGATGCTCGTTTCGCGCAGCAGGACGGAAAGACCCCGGGACCTTTACTACAGTTTGATATTGGTGTTCGGTTCGGCTTGTGTAGGATAGGTGGGAGACTTTGAAGCCGTGACGCCAGTCATGGTGGAGTCGCCGTTGAAATACCACTCTGGTCGTGCTGGATGTCTAACCTCGGTCCGTGATCCGGATCAGGGACAGTGTCTGATGGGTAGTTTAACTGGGGCGGTTGCCTCCCAAAGGGTAACGGAGGCGCCCAAAGGTTCCCTCAGCCTGGTTGGCAATCAGGTGTTGAGTGTAAGTGCACAAGGGAGCTTGACTGTGAGACCGACGGGTCGAGCAGGGACGAAAGTCGGGACTAGTGATCCGGCGGTGGCTTGTGGAAGCGCCGTCGCTCAACGGATAAAAGGTACCCCGGGGATAACAGGCTGATCTTCCCCAAGAGTCCATATCGACGGGATGGTTTGGCACCTCGATGTCGGCTCGTCGCATCCTGGGGCTGGAGTCGGTCCCAAGGGTTGGGCTGTTCGCCCATTAAAGCGGTACGCGAGCTGGGTTTAGAACGTCGTGAGACAGTTCGGTCCCTATCCGCTGCGCGCGTAGGAATATTGAGAAGGGCTGTCCCTAGTACGAGAGGACCGGGACGGACGAACCTCTGGTGTGCCAGTTGTCCTGCCAAGGGCATGGCTGGTTGGCTACGTTCGGGAGGGATAACCGCTGAAAGCATCTAAGCGGGAAGCCTGCTTCGAGATGAGTATTCCCACCTCCTTGAGAGGGTAAGGCTCCCAGTAGACGACTGGGTTGATAGGCCGGATGTGGAAGCCCAGTAATGGGTGGAGCTGACCGGTACTAATAGGCCGAGGGCTTGTCCTCAGTTGCTCGCGTCCACTGTGTTAGTTCTGAAGTAACGAACTGTGCCGATTTCCGGTTGGTTAACTTCATAGAGTTTCGGTGGTCATAGCGTTAGGGAAACGCCCGGTTACATTCCGAACCCGGAAGCTAAGCCTTTCAGCGCCGATGGTACTGCAGGGGGGACCCTGTGGGAGAGTAGGACGCCGCCGAACACCCGCCCTTTTAGCTCAGTCGGTAGAGCGTCTCCATGGTAAGGAGAAGGTCAACGGTTCGATTCCGTTAAAGGGCTCCAAGTAAGAAGGCCCCCGCCTTATGGCGGGGGCCTTTTTGCGTTCCCGTGGGCGGACAGCTGTCGCAGGCGATCCCCTTTCGGGGATCGCCTGGTCGGTCAGCGGTCGTCCGGCTCCCGGAGGCGCATTGCCAGGATGGCCATGTCGTCCGAGGCCGGGGCCTGGGCGAAGCGTTCTACCGCGCGGAGTACCCGGGAGGCGACCGCGCCGGCCGTCAGGCCCGTGCAGGTCTTGAGGACTTCGGCCAGGCCGTCGTCGCCCAACATGCGGGTGCCTTCGCGGCGTTCGGTCACTCCGTCCGTGACGCAGAGGAGGACGTCGCCCGGGTCGAGCGTGATGGTCTGCTCGTACAGCTCCAGGTCCTCCATCACGCCGAGGAGCGGCTGGGGTTCGGCCGCGGGCCGGACCGTGCCGTCCGGGCTGAGACGGAGCGGGAGCGGGTGGCCGGCGCAGACGACCTTGAGGATCGCGGAGCCGTCGTCCTGCGGGCGCATCTCGCCGTACAGGAGGGTGAGGAAGCGGCTGCGGGCGCCCTCGTCGAGGATCGCCGCGTTCAGGCGCTCCAGGACGGCCGGGCCGCCGAAGCCCTCGCGGGCAAGGAGGCGGAGGGCGTGGCGGGCCAGGCCGGTGACGGCGGCCGCCTCCGGGCCCGTACCGCAGACGTCGCCGATGGCGAAGCCGTAGGCGCCGTCGCGGATCGGGAACAGGTCGTAGAAGTCGCCCCCGACCTCGTTGCCCTCGCCGGCCGCGCGGTAGATGACGTCGACCTCGACGCCGGGGATGTGGGGGAGGCCGGGCGGGAGGAGGCTGCGCTGGAGGGACTGGCTGATCGCCACGCGCTCCGAGTACAGGCGGGCGTTGTCCAGGGCCAGGGCGGCCCGGCGCGAGAGGTCCTCGGCGAGCTCCAGGATCTCCTGGCGGAAGTGGTCCTCCGAGGGCCGGCCGAGAGTCAGCATGCCGATGACCCGGTTGCGGGCGACCAGCGGCAGGACGACCGTCTCGCCTGCGACCGCGCTCGCCGTGGCCAGGGTCGTGTCGATGCCGGAGGAGAGCGGGCTCGTCGGGTGGTCGAGGGCGCGGACCGAGGCGGTGAGCGCCGCTCGGTGGGCGGCGTCGCCCGGTGCGGTCCAGATGCGGGCGCCGGGGGTCGGCACCGGGTCGGGCGGGGCGATGGAGGAGAGCAGGTCCTTGAGGCCGTCGATGCGGTCCTCGTCCTCGTGGAGCACGTACGAGAGGTACGGGTCGGAGGCCTGGTCGGCAATCGTGTAGACCGCGCACCAGGTGGCGAGGGTCGGGACCGTCATCTGGGCCATCAGGGCCAGGGTCTGGTCGCGGTCGAGGGTGCCGGCGAGAAGGTCGGAGGCCTCGACGAGGAAGCTGAGGGAGCCGCGGCGCAGGCGTTCGAGCTCGCCGAGGCGGGCCGACTCGACCGCGAGGGCGATGCGGTCGGCGGCGAACTGGAGGCGGAGGGCCTCCTCGTTGGAGTAGCGGTTCGCGGATTCCGCGGCCACGCCCAGGGAGCCGGTGAGCCGGCCCTCGACCTTGAGGGGGACGGTGACCACCGAGCGCATGCCGGTGCCTTCGAGGAGGGGGACGGCGCCGGGGACGGCGGCCAGGTCCTCGTGGACGGCCGGCATGCGGGCGGAGCCGTAGCGGCTGGCGCCGGTCTCGACGGGGACGCGGGCGAAGCGCTGGCGGGCGGCCGGGAGGCCGGTGGTCGCCCGTACCTCCAGTTCCGTCTCGTCGTCGGTGGCGAGGAGGAGGAAGGCGGCGTCGCCGTCGAGCATGTCGCGGGCGCGTTCGACCGTGCGCTGGAGGAGGCCGTCGAGGTCGTCGGGGGCCGGGGAGCCGATGAAGATCTCGAAGGGGTCGGCGGCGCGGCTCTCGGAGCCCGGCTCGGCGGCGGGGCGCTGCGGGGTCTGGAGGACGGCCCGCTCCTGCTCGCGTACCACGAGGCAGATGGTGGAGGGTTCGCCCTGGACGTCGCGGACCCGGAGGTGTGCGGCGTAGACGGGGATGACGCGGCCGTCGGCGCAGCGGATGCCGTAGCTGCCCTCCCAGCGGGAGAGGCGGAGGGCCTCGGCGAGGCCGGTGCCGATGCCGGGGGTGTGGGGCCAGGCGGCGAGGTCGCCCAGGGGTTTGCCGGTGACCTGATCGGAGGCGTATCCGAAGAGTTCGTCGGCGTCCTCGTTCCAGGCGGTGATGGCTCCGCCGCGGTCGATCTGGATGACGGCGACGCGGACGCGGCTGTCGGTGACCGGGAGGAGCGCGTCGGGGAGGACGGGGCCCGCGGAGCGGGTGCCGACCGGGCGCTGGGGGAGGTCGAGGTGGAACCAGACGTGCTTGCGGGTCGGGGAGTAGTCGACGCCCCAGCGGTGGGCCAGGGCGGCGCACAGCAGCAGGCCGCGGCCGTTCTCGCGGTCGGGGCCGGCGAGCGTGCGGCCGCTCTGGACGGGGATCTCGCGCTCGGGGTAGCGGTCGGCGACCTCGACGCGGATGCTGTCGTCGGCGCGGAGGCAGAGGACTTCGGCGGAGGTGCCGGCGTGGATGACGGCGTTGGTGACGAGTTCGCTGGTGAGGACGACCGCGTCGTCGACGAGTTCCGGGTGCCCCCAGCCCTGGAGGGTGTCCCGGACGAAGGCGCGGGCGGCCGCGACGGACCGCCCGACGGGCTCGAAGCTGGCACTCGCCCGCGCGGTGATCACAGCACTCCTCGTACGCGTCTCGACGCCCGGCTCTGCCATGCTCGGTCTGTCCCTCCCGCTGCCCGGTGGTCGTGCGCGCACCACACCGCCCCCGCCGGGCGGACCGGGGCGGTTGGACAGCCGGAAGCCAGGTTACTTACCTTCACTGTCCGAGCGGATGCCGGTCATCGCTGAATCCGTCCCCAGGGGGTAGGGACGCTGTGCGAAGCTGCCGAACTGTTATCGCCTGGTTCGGTGGCGGTGAAACACTGGGCAGGCTACCGGCGAAAGCCGGAGCGGTACGGTCGACCCCTTTCGGGAGGGACACGGTGGAACCTGGCACGGCGGCGCGGCGCGGCGGAGGCAGCGGTACGCGCGCGAGGGGCGGGCGTTCCCGTGGGGGGACGGTACAGGTGGACGCGGCGGCGCTGGAGCGGTTGCTGGCCGCACTGGTGTCCATGCGGGACGGGAACCTCCGCAGGCGGCTCACGGTGTCCGGCGACGGGGTCATGGCGGAGATCTCCGCCGTGTTCAACGAGGTCGCGGACCGGCAGATGCATGTGACGGGGGAGCTGTCGCGGGTCCGCCGGGTGGTGGGACGCGAGGGCAAGCTCTCCGAGCGGCTGGAGGCGGGGGCCGGTGAGGGGGCGTGGGCGGCGGCGATCGAGGCCGCGAACGCGCTCGTCGACGATCTGGCCCGGCCGGTGTCCGAGGTGGGGCGGGTGCTCTCGGCGGTGGCCGAGGGTGATCTGGACCAGCGGATGGACCTGCGTTCGGAGGGTGCCGACGGGGCGGTGCGACCGCTGCGTGGGGAGTTCCTGAAGGTCGCGCGTACCGCGAACAATCTCGTCGACCAGCTGTCGGTGTTCGCCTCCGAGGTGACCAGGGTCGCCGTCGAGGTGGGTACGGACGGCAAGCTGGGCGGTCAGGCGCAGGTGCGCGGGGTGTCCGGTTCGTGGAAGGACCTCACGGACTCGGTCAACACCATGGCGAACCGGCTGACGGCCCAGGTGCGGGACATCGCCCTGGTGACGACGGCGGTCGCCAACGGCGATCTGTCGCAGAAGGTCACGGCGAACGTCGCCGGCGAGATGCTGGAGCTGAAGAACACCGTCAACCGGATGGTGGACCAGCTCTCCTCGTTCTCCTCCGAGGTGACCCGTGTCGCCCGCGAGGTGGGCACGGAGGGCGAGCTCGGCGGTCAGGCCGAGGTGGCCGGGGTCGCGGGTGTCTGGAAGGACCTCACGGACTCCGTCAACACGATGGCGGGCAACCTGACCAACCAGGTGCGCGGCATCGCCGAGGTCACGATGGCGGTCGCCAATGGCGATCTGTCGCAGAAGGTGCGGGTGTCGGCGCGGGGCGAGATCGCGCAGCTGGCGGACACCATCAACCAGATGACGAAGACGCTGCGGATCTTCGCCGACGAGGTGACCCGGGTGTCGGGCGAGGTCGGCGCCGAGGGTCTGCTCGGCGGTCAGGCGCAGGTGCCGGGGGCGGCGGGGACGTGGAAGGACCTCACGGACTCGGTCAACACCGTCTTCCGGAACATCACCACGCAGGTGCGGGACATCGCGCAGGTGACGACGGCCGTGGCCAACGGTGACCTGTCGCAGAAGGTCACGGTCGACGTGGCCGGCGAGATGCTGGAGCTGAAGAACACCGTCAACACGATGGTGGACCAGCTGTCGGCCTTCGGTTCCGAGGTGACCCGGGTGGCCCGGGAGGTCGGTGTCGAGGGTCTGCTCGGCGGCCAGGCCGAGGTGAAGGGGGCGGCGGGCACGTGGAAGGACCTCACCGACTCGGTGAACACGGCCTTCCGGAACCTGACCGGTCAGGTGCGGGACATCGCGCAGGTGACGACGGCGGTCGCCAACGGTGACCTGTCGCAGAAGGTCACGGTCGACGTGGCCGGCGAGATGCTGGAGCTGAAGAACACCGTCAACACGATGGTGTCGCAGCTGTCGTCGTTCGCGGACCAGGTGACCCGGATGGCCCGGGACGTGGGCACGGAGGGCCGCCTGGGCGGTCAGGCGCGGGTGGACGGCGTCTCCGGGCGCTGGCGGGAGCTCACCGACTCGGTGAACTTCATGGCGGGCAACCTGACCTCGCAGGTGCGGCAGATCGCACAGGTGACGACGGCCGTGGCCCGCGGTGACCTGTCGCAGAAGATCGACGTGGACGCGCGCGGCGAGATCCTGGAGTTGAAGAACACCATCAACACGATGGTCGACCAGCTCTCCGCGTTCGCCGACCAGGTGACCCGGGTGGCCCGCGAGGTGGGCACCGACGGGCGCCTCGGCGGTCAGGCACAGGTGCCGGGTGTGGCCGGGGTGTGGCGGGACCTGACGGACTCGGTGAACGGCATGGCCGGGAACCTCACCACCCAGGTCCGTAACATCGCGCAGGTCGCCACGGCGGTCGCGCGCGGTGACCTGTCGCAGAAGATCGACGTGGACGCGCGCGGCGAGATCCTGGAGCTGAAGAACACCCTCAACACGATGGTGGACCAGCTCTCGAACTTCGCCGAGCAGGTGACCCGGGTGGCCCGCGAGGTGGGCACCGAGGGCATTCTGGGCGGTCAGGCCGAGGTGCAGGGTGTATCCGGCACCTGGAAGGACCTCACCCAGTCCGTGAACTTCATGGCGAACAACCTCACCATCCAGGTGCGGAACATCGCCGAGGTCACGACGGCGGTCGCCAAGGGCGACCTGTCGAAGAAGATCACCGTCGACGCCCGGGGCGAGATCCTGGAGCTGGTGACGACGGTCAACACGATGGTCGACCAGCTGTCGAACTTCGCGGACGAGGTCACGCGCGTGGCCCGCGAGGTGGGTACGGAGGGCATCCTCGGCGGTCAGGCGCGCGTGCGTGGCGTCACCGGTACCTGGAAGGACCTCAGCGACAACGTCAACCTGATGGCCAACAACCTGACCAGTCAGGTGCGGAACATCTCCCGGGTCTCGGCGGCCGTCGCCAACGGCGACCTGACGAAGAAGGTGACGGTCGAGGCGCGCGGCGAGGTCGCAGAACTCGCCGACACCGTCAACACGATGGTGACGACCCTGTCGTCGTTCGCCGACGAGGTCACGCGCGTGGCCCGTGAGGTGGGCACCGAGGGTGAGCTGGGCGGACAGGCGCGGGTGCCGGGTGTCTCGGGTACCTGGAAGGACCTGACCGAGTCGGTGAACTCGATGGCCTCCAACCTCACCGGCCAGGTGCGTCAGATCGCGGCCGTGACCACGGCCATCGCCAAGGGCGACCTCACCAAGAAGATCGACATCGACGCGCGCGGCGAGATCCAGGAGCTGAAGAGCACCATCAACACGATGGTCGACCAGCTGTCGAACTTCGCCGAGGAGGTCACGCGCGTGGCCCGCGAGGTGGGTACGGACGGCCAGCTCGGCGGTCAGGCCCGGGTCCGTGACGTGGACGGTACCTGGCGGGACCTGACGGAGTCCGTGAACGAGATGGCCGGGAACCTGACCCGGCAGGTGCGGGCGATCGCGGCCGTCGCCACGGCGGTGACCCGCGGCGACCTGAACCTCAAGATCGACGGTGTCGACGCGGCGGGCGAGATCCAGGCCCTCCAGGAGAACATCAACACCATGATCGCCAACCTGCGCGACACCACCCTCGCCAACGAGGAGCAGGACTGGCTGAAGGGCAACCTGGCCCGTATCTCGGGCCTCATGCAGGGCCGGCGGGACCTGGACGACGTCGCCTCGCTCATCATGAGCGAGCTGACGCCGGTGGTCTCGGCCCAGCACGGTGCCTTCTTCGTGGCGATGCCGACCGGGTCCGCCCACAGCGACGCCGAACACGTCGGCGAGGGCGAGGGCTCGTACGAGCTGCGGATGCGCGGGAGTTACGGCTACTCCGCAGGGTCCATGCCGACCTCGTTCCGCCCCGGCGAGACGCTCATCGGGACGGCGGCCGAGGAGAAGCGGACCATCCAGGTCAACGTTCCGCCCGGCTATCTGAAGATCTCCTCCGGGCTCGGGGAGGCGGCACCCGCGCATGTGATCGTGCTTCCGGTGCTCTTCGAGGGCAAGGTCCTGGGCGTGATCGAGCTGGCCTCCTTCCAGCCGTTCACGCAGATCCAGCGCGACTTCCTCAACCAGCTCGCCGAGCTGATCGCCACCACCGTGAACACGATCAGCGTCAACACCAAGACCGAGGTGCTGCTCCAGCAGTCGCAGGAGCTCACCGAGCAGCTCAAGGAGCGCTCGGCCGAGCTGGAGCACCGGCAGAAGGAACTCCAGGGTTCCAACCTGGAACTGGAGGAGAAGGCCGAGCTGCTCGCCCGGCAGAACCGTGACATCGAGGTGAAGAACACCGAGATCGAGGAGGCCCGGCAGGTCCTGGAGGAGCGGGCCGAACAGCTCGCCGTCTCCATGCGCTACAAGTCCGAGTTCCTCGCGAACATGTCGCACGAGCTGCGCACTCCGCTCAACTCGCTGCTGATCCTCGCCAAGTTGCTCGCGGACAACGCCGAGACGAATCTCACGCCGAAGCAGGTCGAGTTCGCGGAGACCATCCACGGCGCCGGTTCCGACCTGCTCCAGCTGATCAACGACATCCTCGACCTGTCCAAGGTCGAGGCGGGCAAGATGGACGTCTCGCCGACCCGGATCGCGCTCGTCCAGCTCGTCGACTACGTGGAGGCCACCTTCCGGCCGCTCACGGCGGAGAAGGGTCTCGACTTCTCGGTGCGGGTCTCGCCCGAGCTGCCGGCCACGCTCCACACCGACGAGCAGCGGCTGCTCCAGGTGCTGCGCAATCTCCTCTCCAACGCGGTGAAGTTCACCGACACGGGCGCGGTGGAGCTGGTGATCCGGCCGGCCGGGATCGATGTGCCGCAGTCGATCCGCGAGCAGCTCCTGGAGGCCGGTTCGCTGCGCGATCCGGAGGCCGATCTGATCGCGTTCTCGGTCACCGACACCGGGATCGGGATCGCCGCGAGCAAGATGCGGGTCATCTTCGAGGCGTTCAAGCAGGCCGACGGCACGACCAGCCGGAAGTACGGCGGTACGGGTCTGGGTCTGTCGATCAGCCGGGAGATCGCGCGGCTGCTCGGCGGCGAGATCTTCGCGGCGAGCGAGCCGGGCCGCGGTTCGACGTTCACGCTCTATCTGCCGCTGAGCCCGACGGAGCTGCTGCCGGGCTACGGGCAGGGGGCGGCCGACGACCCGCAGCAGGGCGCCGAGGAGGGGGCGTCCGGCGCCGTCCACCCGTTCCCGCACTTCCCGCCGCCGCCCGTACGGACGGAGGCGCGGTCGGGGGCCGGAGCGCTGTTCCGGCACCGGCGGAAGGCGGCCGCGGAGGCGACCGGGGCGCGCAGGGCGGTGCCCGAGCAGTTCGGTCAGCAGATCGCCGCCGACCGGGCGGAGCAGGAGGTGGAGGCCGAGCCGCGCCGTACCTTCGGTTTCTCCGGCGAGAAGGTGCTCATCGTCGACGACGACATCCGCAACGTCTTCGCGCTCACCAGCGTCCTGGAGCAGCACGGGCTCGCGGTGCTCTACGCGGAGAACGGGCGGGAGGGCATCGAAGTCCTGGAGCAGCACGACGATGTGACGATCGTCCTGATGGACATCATGATGCCGGAGATGGACGGGTACGCGACGACGACCGCGATCCGGCGCATGCCGCAGTTCGCGGGGCTGCCGATCATCGCGCTGACGGCGAAGGCGATGAAGGGCGACCGGGAGAAGGCGATCGAGTCCGGTGCCTCGGACTATGTGACCAAGCCGGTCGACCCTGATCACCTGCTGTCCGTGATGGAGCAGTGGATGCGGGGGGAGTGACCCGGAGCGGGGCCCGTGGGGCGGAGGAGTGCCTCCGCACCCGGGGCCCGTGGTGCGGAGGGAAGTGACTGCGTACCGCGGGGTCGCGTGGGGTGTCGCGCGGGCTCCTGGCCCTCGCTGACGGACTGTCGCCATGGGGGTGTGAGAGGCCCGAATACGGGGAACCTTCTGGTCTCCCACCGCGTTTCCGGTACGTGCACAGTGACATCGCGGTGACAGGGTGTGGCGACGGGTGGGGTGCGGCTACGATGACCGGCACAAGGACGGACGGCGTTAGGGAGTCGTCTTCTGGGGCGGCGCCCGGTGCTTCCCCCGGTTCTGGGAGCCGGGGAGAGACGTTGCCGGGGCGAGGAGGACGGGGCATGGTGCAGAAGGCCAAGATCCTCCTGGTCGATGACCGGCCGGAGAATCTGCTGGCGCTGGAGGCCATTCTCTCCGCGCTCGATCAGACGCTGGTGCGGGCATCGTCCGGGGAGGAAGCGCTCAAGGCGCTGTTGACGGACGACTTCGCGGTCATCCTTCTCGACGTCCAGATGCCGGGGATGGACGGTTTCGAGACCGCCGCGCACATCAAGCGGCGGGAGCGGACCCGGGACATCCCGATCATCTTCCTCACCGCCATCAACCACGGCCCCCACCACACGTTCCGGGGTTACGCGGCCGGGGCGGTCGACTACATCTCGAAGCCGTTCGACCCGTGGGTGCTGCGTGCCAAGGTCTCCGTCTTCGTCGAGCTGTACATGAAGAACTGCAAGCTGCGCGAGCAGGCGGCTCTGCTGCGGCTGCAGTTGGAGGGCGGCGGCGAGGGCGGTCACGGCAAGGAGGCCGCCGGTCTGCTCGCCGAGCTCTCGGCCCGGCTCGCGGCCGTCGAGGAGCAGGCGGAGGCGCTGTCCAAGCAGCTCGACGACGACTCCGCCGACGCGGCCGCCGTCGCCACCGCGGCGCATCTGGAGCGCAAGCTCACCGGGCTGCGCCGGGCGCTGGACGCGTTGGAGCCGGGCACCGGCGCCGCGCCGACGCTGCCGGCCCAGAGCTGACGCACCGTCATCGAGACGCCGGGCGGCCACCGTCCCGCACGATGCGGCGTCAGCTCCGTGCCCCGGCACGGGCGACACGAACGGGTGAGGCGGACAGCCGGTCTCCACACCGGTAACCTCGGCATCATGGCTTCACGTACGTCCGGCAAGGGTTCCCAGGGCACGGCGGGCACCGCAAAGCCGCGCGCCGGCCGTACGACGGGCGCCGCGAAGAAAGCGGCACCCGCGAAGTCCCCCGCCAAGCCGCCCGCGAAGAAGGCTGCGGCCAAGAAGGCCGCGCCCGCCAAGCGTGCGCCCGCGCGGAAGACGGCGGCGAAGAAGGCCCCGCCCCGCCCGGCGCCGTCCCCGACCGGGGGCGTCTACCGGCTCGCGCGAGGCGCCTGGCTCGGCCTCGCGCACGCCGTGGGGGCGATGTTCCGGGGGATAGGGCGTGGCGCCAAGGGCCTCGACCCGGCCCACCGCAAGGACGGGCTCGCGCTCCTTCTGCTCGGCCTCGCGCTCATCGTCGCCGCGGGCACCTGGTCCAACCTCCGGGGACCCGTCGGCGACCTCGTCGAGATGCTCGTCACCGGCTCCTTCGGGCGGCTCGATCTGCTGGTGCCCCTGCTGCTCGCCGGGATCGGCGTCCGGCTGATCCTCTACCCGGAGAAGCCCGAGGCCAACGGCCGCATCGTCATCGGCCTCTCCGCCCTCGTCATCGGCGTCCTCGGCCAGGTGCACATCGCGTGCGGCTCACCGGGCCGCGGCGACGGCAGTACGGCCATGCAGGACGCGGGCGGCCTCGTCGGCTGGGCCGCGTCCCAGCCGCTCGTCTTCATGATGGGCGAGGTCCTCGCCGTCCCGATGCTGGTGCTGCTCACGATCTTCGGGCTGCTCGTCGTCACCGCCACCCCGGTCAACGCGATCCCGCAGCGGCTGCGCGCCCTCGGCGCCAGGCTCGGCATCGTCGAACCCGCCTACGATCCTGCGGAGGCCGAGGCCGACGGGGTCCCCGCCGGGGAGTACGAGGGGTACGACGAGGAGTGGCGGCCGGCCCGGCCACAGCCCCGGACTGCACGGCCCGTACGGCGCCGAGGCACCGGCCCGGCGGATCCGTACGACGTGGACCGTGCCGAGGCCGAGATGCTCGAAAGGCGCAACCGTCTGGCGCGCCGCCCTTCCGCGGAGCCCGCCTTCGACCACGGTCTGGACCCGGTGGACGTCGCCGCGGCCGCGGCCGCCGCGCTCGACGGCGCGGTGCTCAACGGCATGCCGCCCTCCCCGATCGTCGCCGACCTCACCAGGGACGTCACCGCCGACCGCAAGGCCGCCGTGGACGCCGCCGCGAAGACTGCCGCCGAGGCCGCCGGAACGGGGGCTCCGGCCGCTCCCGTACCGCCGGCCCGTGGCGGGGGCCAGCGGCCCGGCGGAGGCGTACCGGATCTGACCAAGGCGGCGCCCGAGCCGACCGATCTGCCGCCCCGGGCCGAGCAGCTCCAACTGTCCGGCGACATCACGTACTCCCTGCCCTCGCTCGACCTCCTGGAGCGGGGCGGGCCGGGCAAGACGCGCAGCGCAGCCAACGACGCCGTGGTGGACTCGCTCTCCAACGTGTTCACCGAGTTCAAGGTCGACGCGGCCGTCACCGGCTTCACCCGGGGACCGACGGTCACGCGGTACGAGGTCGAGCTCGGCCCCGCCGTGAAGGTCGAGAAGATCACGGCCCTGACCAAGAACATCGCCTACGCCGTGGCGTCCCCGGACGTACGGATCATCTCGCCGATCCCCGGCAAGTCCGCGGTCGGCATCGAGATCCCGAACAGTGACCGGGAGATGGTCAACCTCGGCGACGTCCTGCGGCTCGCCGCCGCGGCCGAGGACGACCATCCGATGCTGGTGGCGCTCGGCAAGAACGTCGAGGGCGGCTACGAGATGGCCAACCTGGCGAAGATGCCGCACGTCCTGGTCGCCGGGGCCACCGGCTCCGGAAAGTCCTCGTGCATCAACTGCCTGATCACCTCGATCATGATAAGAGCGACCCCCGAGGACGTCCGGATGGTCCTCGTCGACCCCAAGCGGGTCGAGCTCACCGCGTACGAGGGCATCCCGCACCTGATCACCCCGATCATCACCAACCCCAAGCGGGCCGCCGAGGCCCTCCAGTGGGTGGTGAAGGAGATGGACCTCCGCTACGACGACCTGGCCGCCTTCGGCTACCGGCACATCGACGACTTCAACCAGGCGATCCGGGACGGCAAGATCAAGCTGCCCGAGGGCAGCGAGCGGGAGCTCAACCCGTACCCGTACCTGCTCGTCATCGTCGACGAGCTCGCCGACCTGATGATGGTGGCGCCCCGGGACGTCGAGGACTCGATCGTGCGCATCACCCAGCTCGCGCGCGCCGCCGGCATCCACCTCGTGCTCGCCACCCAGCGGCCGTCCGTGGACGTCGTCACCGGCCTCATCAAGGCCAACGTGCCGTCCCGGCTCGCCTTCGCGACCTCCTCGCTCGCCGACAGCCGGGTCATCCTCGACCAGCCGGGCGCCGAGAAGCTCATCGGAAAGGGTGACGGACTGTTCCTGCCGATGGGTGCCAACAAGCCCGTCCGCATGCAGGGTGCCTTCGTCACCGAGCACGAGGTCGCGGCCGTCGTGCAGCACTGCAAGGACCAGATGACCCCGGTCTTCCGGGAGGACGTCACCGTCGGGACCCGGCAGAAGAAGGAGATCGACGAGGACATCGGCGACGACCTCGATCTGCTGTGCCAGGCCGCCGAACTGGTCGTCTCCACGCAGTTCGGCTCCACGTCGATGCTCCAGCGGAAGCTGCGCGTCGGCTTCGCGAAGGCCGGGCGGCTGATGGACCTGATGGAGTCGCGGAACATCGTCGGGCCGAGCGAGGGCTCGAAGGCGCGGGACGTGCTGGTCAAGCCCGACGAGCTGGACGGGGTGCTGGCCGTGATCCGGGGGGAGTCGGGGGCGTAGGGGACGACCGGCTTGTGGCGGGACGTGCGGCAGGGAGGTGCGGCAGGGACGTGCGACGGGACGTGCGGCGGAAGTCGTCGGGTGCACGGTCGGAGTAGGCGGCCGGGAGCGGGGTACGCGATCGAGACCGGGTCGAGACTCACTCGTAAGGGAACGGAGGGCAACCGTTTCCCCTGGCCGTACGTCAAGTTGAGCGGAGGGACAGAAGGATGTCCCAGCCTCATGGCGTACAAACAGCACCCGCCCGGTTGCCCCACCCTTTCGTACCACCCATAGACTGAACGTCCAGCAGGTGGCTACACGCTCGAAAGGCGCTCTCGTGTCCATCGGCAACTCCCCCGAAGACGACCGGATCTTCCCGGCAGACGACCGGGACTCGATCGGTCGCGCTCTCCAGCAGACCCGCATCGCCGCCGGTCTCACCGTCGAAGAGGTCAGTGCCTCCACCCGTGTCCGGATTCCGATCGTGCACGCGATCGAGGAGGACGACTTCTCGCGCTGCGGCGGCGATGTCTACGCCCGCGGCCACATCCGCACGCTCGCGCGTGCCGTCGGCCTCGATCCGGCTCCGCTGATCGAGCAGTACGACGCCGAACACGGTGGTCGTCCCGCGCCCACCCCCGCCGCCCCGCTGTTCGAGGCGGAACGCATCCGCCCCGAGCCGCGTCGGCCCAACTGGACCGCCGCGATGGTCGCGGCCATCGTCGCCGTCGTCGGCTTCGTCGGCTTCACGATGTTCAACGGCAACGAGGCGCCGAAGGGCACCACCGCCGCCGACGGCGGCCCGGCGCCCGCGCCGGAGAAGGCCACGTCCGCCGGCAAGCCGAAGCCGGTCAAGCCCGCGCCGCCGAAGCCCACCGAGAGCGCGATCGCCGCGGTCCCGCAGGACAAGGTGACGGTGAAGATGACCGCCACCGACGGCAAGAGCTGGATCTCGGCCAAGGACGCCAACGGCAAGATCCTCTTCGACGGGCTGCTCCTGGACGGCGAGTCCAAGACCTTCCAGGACGACGAGCGCATCGACCTGGTCCTCGGCAACGCCGGAGCGATCGAGCTCCACGTGAACGGCAAGAAGATCGACGACAAGTTCGAATCCGGCCAGGTCGAGCGACTGACGTACACCAAGGGCGACCCCGAGGCCGGCTGAGCCCCGCGGTACAGCCCGGGCCACGGCTCGTGATGTGACCTCTGTCGCGCAGGTGAACCCTGCGCGACGGGGGAACGGCCGGGACGAAGTAGTCTTGAGTCCATGCCCGAACGCCGTACCGTCGCCCTTGTCACTCTTGGCTGCGCCCGTAACGAGGTGGACTCGGAGGAGCTCGCAGGCCGCTTGGCAGCGGACGGCTGGGAGCTCGTCGAGAACGCCGAGGACGCGGATGTCGCCGTCGTCAACACCTGTGGATTCGTCGAGGCCGCCAAGAAGGACTCCGTCGACGCCCTCCTCGAAGCCAATGATCTGAAGGACCACGGCCGCACCCAGGCCGTGGTCGCCGTCGGCTGTATGGCCGAGCGGTACGGCAAGGAACTTGCCGAGGCCCTCCCGGAGGCCGACGGAGTCCTCGGCTTCGACGACTACTCCGACATCTCCAACCGCCTCCAGACCATCCTCAGCGGTGGCAGTGTCGAGGCCCACACCCCGCGTGACCGGCGCAAGCTGCTGCCGCTCTCGCCCGTGGAGCGCCAGGAGGCCGCCGCCGCGGTGGCCCTCCCCGGCCACGGCGTCGTGGAGGCCCCCGCCGCCGCTCCCGAGGGCGTGCCGAGCGACCTGCCGGACGGTCTCGCGCCCGCCTCCGGGCCGCGCGCGCCGCTCCGCCGGCGTCTGGACACCAGCCCCGTCGCCTCCGTGAAGCTGGCCTCCGGCTGCGACCGCCGCTGCTCCTTCTGCGCCATCCCCTCCTTCCGCGGCTCCTTCGTCTCGCGCCGTCCCTCGGACGTGCTGAACGAGACGCGCTGGCTCGCCGAGCAGGGCGTGAAGGAGATCATGCTGGTCTCCGAGAACAACACCTCGTACGGCAAGGACCTCGGCGACATCCGGCTCCTGGAGAGCCTGCTTCCCGAGCTCGCCTCGGTCGACGGCATCGAGCGCGTCCGCGTCAGCTACCTCCAGCCCGCCGAGATGCGCCCCGGCCTGATCGACGTCCTCACGTCGACCGAGAAGGTCGTGCCGTACTTCGACCTGTCCTTCCAGCACAGCGCCCCCGACGTGCTGCGGGCCATGCGCCGCTTCGGCGACACCGACCGCTTCCTGGAGCTTCTGGAGACCATCCGGACCAAGGCCCCGACGGCCGGTGCCCGCTCCAACTTCATCGTCGGCTTCCCCGGCGAGACCGAGGCCGACTTCGCCGAGCTGGAACGCTTCATCACCCACGCGCGGCTCGACGCCATCGGCGTCTTCGGCTACTCCGACGAGGACGGCACCGAGGCCGCCACGTACGAGCACAAGCTCGACCAGGACGTCGTCGATGCCCGCCTCGCCCACCTCTCCCGGCTCGCCGAGGAGCTCACCGCGCAGCGCGCGGAGGAGCGGATCGGAGAGACCCTTGAAGTACTGGTCGAGTCCGTGGACGACGAGGACGGTGTGATCGGCCGCGGCGCCCACCAGGCGCCCGAGACCGACGGCCAGGTGGTCCTCACCACGGCCGGCGGTACGAGCCCCGACCTGGCTCCGGGCCGTATGGTCATGGCCAAGGTCGTCGGCACGGAGGGCGTCGACCTGGTGGCCGAGTGTCTTTTCGAGGAGGCAGGCAGATGACCGGAGTCCCGGCATCCGCGACGGGCGGGACCGGTAGGCCGGCGCCCCGCGGCAAGCTGGGCACGGCGGCCGTCAACCAGGCCAGCCTGTGGAACATCGCCAACATCCTGACCATGATCCGGCTCGTGCTCGTGCCGGCCTTCGTGCTGCTCCTCTTCCAGGACGGCGGTCACGACCCTGCATGGCGGGCCTGGGCCTGGGCGGCGTTCGCCGTCGCCATGATCACGGACGTCTTCGACGGGCACCTCGCCCGTGCGTACAACCTGGTCACGGACTTCGGGAAGATCGCCGACCCGATCGCCGACAAGGCGATCATGGCGGCCGGACTCATCTCGCTGTCCTCGCTCGGAGACCTGCCCTGGTGGGTGACCGGCGTCATCCTGGCCCGCGAGCTGGGGATCACCCTGATGCGGTTCTGGGTGATCCGCCACGGGGTCATCCCGGCCAGCCGCGGCGGCAAGATGAAGACGCTCGCCCAGGGCACGGCGGTCGGCATGTACGTGCTGATGCTCACCGGACCACTGGCCACCCTGCGCTTCTGGGTGATGGCGGTGGCCGTCGTGCTGACGGTCGTCACCGGTCTGGACTACGTACGCCAGGCGGTCGTGCTGCGTCGCAAGGGCCTCGCCGCAGAGCGGGCGGCCGCGCGGTCGGAGGCGGCGACGCGATGAACGGGGCCGCCCGGGTGCTGACGCTGCTCGCGGAGCGTGGTCACACGCTGGCCGCGGCGGAGTCGCTCACGGGTGGACTGGTGGCCGCCGAGCTCACCGCGGTGCCCGGGGCCTCGGCCTCCTTCCGGGGGTCCGTCACGGCCTACGCCACGGCCGTCAAGCGGGAGCTGCTCGGTGTCGACGCGGCCCTGCTCGCGGAGCGCGGGGCGGTGGATCCCGAGGTCGCTCTGCAGATGGCGGCCGGTGTACGGGCCCGGCTCGGCGCCGACTGGGGGATCTCGACGACCGGGGTCGCGGGGCCCGAACCGCAGGACGGACAGCCGGTCGGAACCGTCTACGTGGCGGTCGCGGGGCCTGCCGCGACCGGCGCCCGCGCCGGGAAAGTGGTCTCGTTGAGGTTGAACGGCGACCGGGCGGACATCCGTAGAGAGAGCGTACGGAGCGTGCTGGAACTGCTCCATGAGGAACTCTCGGGAAATGCGCGGGCACAGGATACGGAACACAACGGGGGGAATTGATGTTTGCAGCCCTGAGTGAACACGACATCGCTCCCCGCACGGCCGCAGCGCGAGGCGGTACGGTGGGGCGTGAAGGATGCGGCTACGCGGTCCGAGGAGGGAGCCACCGATGATTCTGCTCCGTCGCCTGTTGGGTGACGTGCTGCGTCGGCAGCGCCAGCGCCAAGGCCGTACTCTGCGCGAAGTCTCCTCGTCCGCCCGAGTCTCGCTCGGCTATCTCTCCGAGGTGGAGCGGGGGCAGAAGGAGGCTTCCTCCGAGCTGCTCTCCGCGATCTGCGACGCGCTGGACGTACGGATGTCCGAGCTCATGCGTGAAGTGAGCGACGAGCTGTCACTGGCCGAACTGGCCGAGTCGGCAGCGGCGAGCGAACCGGTGCCGACGCCGGTACGCCCGAGGCTCAATTCGGTTTCGGTGACGTCGGTGGCAGGTGTGTCCACCGGGCGGGTGACCATCAAGGCGCCCGCGGAAGCGGTGGACGTCGTCGCCGCCTGAGTCGTCACTGCTTGAACCGAAGCCTGGTCAAGCCCGAAGCGGGGTCAAGCCTCGGTCGGTGTCCCCTTGGGGCGCCGGCCGGGGCTTTTCTCTTTGTGTGGGGCGGGCGGGGCGGGGGCGCTGTGGTGGGGGCGGAGGGGGGTGCCGTGCTTGGTGTGAACTGTCTGAGATGCCGGGTTCCGGTGCCTCGTGCCATGGTGGGGGGACGTACGACTGGGCCGTGTGCGCCGGGTTTGCCTCCGGTGCGCCCTCCCGCAGGGTGATCCTGCCGGTCTAGCGTCGACGGCAGGAGGCGACCATGGTACGGCGACGGATGCCGCCGGCGACGCTCGCGCTGGTCGCGATCGGGCTGGTGGCCGGGGGGCTCTGGTGGTGGGCGGTGCTGCGCCTGCTCCTCGCGCCGGGGGAGGCCGGACCGGTCGAGGGAGCGGTGGCCGCGGGCGGCTGGGGGCTGAGCCTGCTGCCGGTGCACGTGGCCGCCTCGTCGGGGCGGCCGGGGGCGCTCGCCCGGCGGGTCACCAGGGCATCGCGACGCCGCCGTTGGGGCGCAGGATCTGGCCTGTCGTGAACGCGGAGGCGTCGGACGCGAGATACAGGACGGCGTGCGCGATGTCCTCGGGCTCCCCGACCCGGCCCAGCGGCGAGTGGCGGATCATCGCGGCCTCCGCCTGTTCTTGGGCGGCCGGCTCGTGGCGGTCCGTCATGGGGGTGCGGATCCACCCCGGCGCGACCGCGTTGACCCGGATACCGTGCCGGCCGGCCTCCGTCGCCAGCGTCTTCGTCAGCTGGACCACGGCCGCCTTGGTGACGCTGTAGCAGAGCAGCCCGGGGCTCGCGGTGTCCATCGCGCCCGAGGCCATCGTGACGATCGAGCCGGGGACGCCGGCCGCGATCATCGAGCGGGCCGCCTCCTGGCAGGCGTGGAGCACGCCCTTGAAATTGATGGCGAGGACGCGGTCGAGGTCCTCGTCGCGGGTCTCCAGGACCGAGCTCGTGTGCATGATCCCGGCGACGGCCGCCATGACGTGGAGGGGGCCGGCCGCGCGGACGGCGGCGGCGAGGGCGGGTCGGTCGGTGACGTCCAGGGGGTGCGCGTGCGCCGCCCCTCCCGCGCGGGCGATGAGGGCCACCGTCTCCTTGAGGCCGGGCTCGTCGCGGTCCGCGCAGTGCACGGTGGCGCCGGCCTGGGCGAGGAGGACGGCGGTCGCGCGGCCGATGCCGCTGGCGGCGCCGGTGACGAATGCGGTGCGATGGGTCAGGTCGTATGCGGGGAGGGGTGTTGTGCTCGCGTTCTTCGTCGTGCTCGTCGTGCTCGCCATGCGCGTGGTGTTCGCCATGTCCGTCATGGTCGGACCGTACGACCGGATCTGACGGATCGTCAATTATGGGGGACGGTCTTGTTCGTGTTCTCGTTCTCGATCGCAGGACCGCGCTGGCAGCCCGGGCACCAGTACGTGACCCGGTCGCCGAGTTCCGCCTTGCGGATCGGGGCGCCGCAACGGAGGCAGGGGTGCCCGGCGCGGCCGTAGACGTGGAGCGGGGTGCCGGGGCGGCGGGTGGTGGTGGTGGTGCGGCGGTCGGGGCGGTCCTTGTTCGCGTCCAGGAGGCGGTGGGCGGTCGCCACCAGGCGGGCGGGGACGTCGGGGCCGAGGTCGCCGACCGGAAGCCAGGGCGTGACCCCGGCCAGAAAGGCCAGCTCCGACTTGTACACGTTGCCGATGCCGGCCAGGTTCCGCTGGTCGAGCAGGGCCTCGCCGAGCGGTCGGGCGGCGTCCGAAGTCAGCCGACGGGCGGCCTCCTCGGCGTCCCAGTCGGGGCCCAGCAGGTCCGGGCCCAGGTGACCCACCGCGTCGCCCTCGTCCGTGGTCCGGATGAGCTCCAGGACCGGGAGCCGGTAGCCGTACGCGGTGGACTCCGTGTTTCCGAGGATCGCGCGGATCTGGTGGTCGGGGCCGCCGCGGGGGCGCTCCCCGGTGGCGTACACCCGCCAGGCGCCGTCCATCCGCAGATGCGAGTGGAGGGTGAGGCCGCCCTCGATGCGGGCGAGGAGGTGCTTGCCCCGGGGGGTGACGTCGAGGAGGGTGCGGCCGGTGAGGTCGGAGGTGGCGAATCGGGGCACCCGGAGGTCCGAGCGGGTCAGGACCCGGCCGGCGAGTGCGGAGTGCAGGCGGTGGGCGGCCTGCCAGATGGTGTCTCCTTCGGGCACGGTTCCATTGTGGAGGGTGGGGTGGGATGGGGGTCCTGCGCGGGTCCGACGCGGGTCTTACGCGCGGAGGCGGAGGCCCCTCGGAGTGGCCAGGAAGCCTGCTTTCTCCAGGGGGCCGGCCAGGGGGGAGGTCAGGGATGTGGAGCCGTTGATTCGTTCCACCGTCACGGTGCCCAGGGTGCCCGCCTTCGCCGATGCGGCCAGGGCTTCCGCCGCTGCCTTCAGCGCCGGGTCGTCGGGGTCCGTCGGCCAGGACAGGAGTGTCTTGCCGCCGCGCTCCATGTAGAGCGTGAGCTCGCCGTCGACCAGGACCACCAGGGCGCCCGCCTTGCGTCCCGGCTTGTGCCCGGCACCGGTCGGCGGCTCGGGCCAGGACAGGGCCGCCCCGTATGCGTTCGCCGGGTCCGCCGCCGCGAGGACCAGCGCGCGCGGGCCGGCCGCCGCCTCCGTGCCGCGGTCGCGGGCGGTCGCGGCGGCCCGGAGGCGGTCCACCGCCCCGTCCATCGCGAACTGTGCCGCGCCGAGGCCCTCCACCACGTAGCCGCGCCGGGCCTGTCCGCTGTCCTCGAAGGCGGCCAGGATCCGGTACGTGGCCGAGAAACCGCCCTCCACGCCCTCGGCGGCCACCGCGCCCCGGGTGACGACGCCGTGTCGGTCCAGGAGGGTGCGGGCGAGGGCGTGCGCCCGGTGGGTCGGCTCCGGTTCCGGTGGGGGCAGCAGTGACCAGCGGCCCGAGACCGTGGGCGGGCCCGTGCGGGTGGCGGGGCGGGCGGCCGCGGTCAGGGTGCCGTACCGGCCGCGCGGGACCGTGCGGCGCGCGCGGTGGGCGGTGGACCCGGCCGTGCGGCCCGAGCCGAGGAGCGAGCGCAGCGGGGCCAGGGTGTCGTTGGTCAGGCGACCGGACCACGCCAGGTCCCAGAGGGCGTCGGCGAGCTGCGGGTCGGTGGCGTCCGGGTGGGTGGTCGCCCGGATCTGGTCGGCGATCTGCCGGAAGAACAGACCGTATCCGCCGGAGAGGGTCGTGAGCACCGACTCGTGCAGCGCGGACAGCTCCAGCGGGTGCGGCGGCGGGAGGAGCAGGGGCGCCGCGTCCGCCAGGTACAGCGAGACCCAGCCGTCCTTGCCGGGCAGCGCCCCGGCTCCCGCCCAGACCACTTCGCCGGTGGTCGTCAGCTCGTCGAGGAGTGCCGGGGAGTAGTCCCGGACCCGGGACGGCAGGATCAGCTTCTCCAGGGCGGAGGCGGGCACGGGCGCGCCCTGGAGCTGCTCGATCGCGCGGGCGAGGCCGTCGAGTCCGCGCAGGCTGTTGCTTCCCAGGTGCTGCCACTGCGGCAGGAAGGTGGCCAGGGCCGCCGGGGGCACCGGCTCCAGCTCGTGGCGCAGAGCCGCGAGGGAGCGGCGGCGCAGCCGGCGCAGGATCGTGGCGTCGCACCACTCCTGGCCGATGCCGGAGGGGTGGAACTCGCCCTGGACGACCCGGCCCGAGGCGGCGAGCCGCTGGAGGGCGCCGTCGGTGACGGCCGCGCCCAGGCCGAAGCGGGTGGCGGCCTGGGACGAGGTGAACGGGCCGTGCGTGCGTGCGTACCGCGCGAGGAGGTCTCCCAGTGGGTCCTTGACCGGCTCGGTGAAGGCCTCCGGCACGCCCACCGGCAGGGCCGTGCCCAGGGCGTCGCGGAGCCGGCCGGCGTCCTCGATGGCCGCCCAGTGCTCCCGGCCCCCGATCCGGACCCGGATCGCGCGGCGCGTGGTGCCCAGCTCGGGCGCCCAGCCGGCCTCGGCGCCGCGCTCGGCCAGCTCGGCGTCGGTCAGCGGGCCGAGGACCCGCAGCAGGTCGGCGACGCCCTCCACGTCCTTGATCCGCCGGTCGTCCGTCAGCCACTGGAGCTCCCGCTCCAGCTCGGTCAGGACGTCCGCGTCGAGGAGCTCGCGCAGCTCCGCCTGGCCGAGCAGCTCGGCCAGCAGCCTGGAGTCCAGGGAGAGCGCGGCCGCCCGCCGCTCGGCGAGCGGGGAGTCACCCTCGTACAGGAACTGCGCCACGTAGCCGAAGAGCAGCGAGCGGGCGAAGGGGGACGGCTCGGGGGTGGTGACCTCGACCAGGCGGACCCGGCGGGCCTCGATGTCCCCCATCAGTTCCGTCAGCCCCGGGAGGTCGAAGACGTCCTGGAGGCACTCGCGGACGGCCTCCAGGACGATCGGGAACGAGCCGAACTCGCTCGCCACCTGGAGGAGCTGGGCCGCGCGCTGCCGCTGCTGCCAGAGGGGGGTGCGCTTGCCGGGGTTGCGCTTGGGGAGCAGCAGGGCGCGCGCGGCGCACTCGCGGAAGCGGGACGCGAACAGCGCGGAGCCGCCCACCTGATCGGTGACGATCTGCCCGATCTCGCCCTTGTCGAAGAGGGCGTCGGCCGCGCCGACGGGCGCCTTGTCGGCGTCGTACGTCGTGTCGAGGTGTCGGCCGGGGTCGACCGGCTCGTGGTCGAGGAGGTCCAGGCCCATGTCCAGGCCCATCAGATCGGCGTCCGGCAGGCGCAGCACGATGCCGTCGTCCGCGTGCATCACCTGCGCGTCCATGCCGTACCGCTCGGCGAGCCGTGCGCCGAGCGCCAGTGCCCACGGGGCATGCACCTGCGCACCGAACGGGGAGTGGATGACGACCCGCCAGTCCCCGAGTTCGTCCCGGAAACGCTCGACCAGGATCGTCCGGTCGTCCGGCACGTGGCCGCAGGCCTCGCGCTGCTCCTTGAGGTACGCCAGGACGTTCTCGGCGGCCCAGGCGTCCAGGCCGGCGGCGAGCAGCCGCAGCCGTGCGTCGTCGTCCGTGAGGGCGCCGACCTCGCGGAGGAACGCGCCCACCGCCCGGCCCAGTTCGAGCGGCCGGCCCAGCTGGTCGCCCTTCCAGAACGGCAGCCTGCCCGGCACACCGGGCGCCGGGGTGACGAGCACCCGGTCCCGGGTGATGTCCTGGATCCGCCAGGAGGTGGTACCGAGTGTGAACACGTCGCCGACCCGGGACTCGTACACCATCTCCTCGTCCAGCTCGCCGACCCTGCCCCCGCCCTTCTTGGGGTCGGAGCCCACGAGGAACACCCCGAACAGGCCCCGGTCGGGGATCGTGCCGCCCGAGGTGACGGCCAGCCGCTGCGCGCCCGGCCGCCCCGTGACCGTCCCGGCGACGCGGTCCCAGACCACGCGCGGGCGCAGCTCGGCGAAGGCGTCCGACGGGTAGCGTCCGGCGAGCATGTCGAGCACGCCCGTGAACGCCGACTCGGGCAGGGAGGCGAACGGCGCCGCACGGCGCACCAGGGCGAGGAGATCGTCCACCTGCCAGGTGTCGAGCGCGACGATGGCGACCAGCTGCTGGGCGAGCACGTCCAGGGGGTTGGCGGGGATCCGCATGGACTCGATCGCACCCGAACGCATCCGCTCGGTGACCACGGCCGCCTGCACCAGATCGCCCCGGTACTTGGGGAAGACCACGCCCGTCGACACCGCGCCGACCTGGTGCCCGGCGCGGCCCACGCGCTGGAGCCCGGAGGCCACCGAGGGCGGCGACTCGACCTGCACGACGAGGTCGACCGCGCCCATGTCGATGCCCAGCTCCAGGCTGGAGGTGGCCACCACGGCGGGCAGCCGGCCCGCCTTCAGGTCCTCCTCCACCTGGGCCCGCTGCTCCTTCGACACCGAGCCGTGGTGGGCGCGGGCGAGCAGCGGCGGGGCGCCCTGGGCCGCGCCGGACTGGGCCATGATCTCGGCCGGGGGAGCCCCGTCGGGGAGGGGTTCGCCGGTCGCCCGCTCGTACGCGATCTCGTTGAGCCGGTTGCACAGGCGCTCGGCGAGACGGCGGGAGTTGGCGAAGACGATCGTGGAGCGGTGGGCCTGGACGAGGTCGGCGATCCGCTCCTCGACGTGCGGCCAGATCGACGGCTTGTCGCCGCCGTCCTTGCCCTCGGAGGCGGGGGACCCGCCCAGCTCGCCCATGTCCTCGACGGGGACGACGACGGAGAGGTCGAACTCCTTCCCCGACGGAGGCTGGACGATCTCCACGGCGCGCCCCGGCGACAGATAGCGGGCCACCTCGTCCACCGGGCGGACCGTGGCCGACAGGCCGATCCGGCGGGCGGGGCGGGGCAGCAGCTCGTCGAGCCGCTCCAGGGACAGGGCCAGGTGCGCGCCCCGCTTCGTGCCCGCGACCGCGTGCACCTCGTCCAGGATGACCGTCTCCACGCCCGCGAGGGCCTCGCGGGCGGCGGAGGTCAGCATCAGGAACAGCGACTCGGGGGTGGTGATCAGGATGTCCGGCGGCCGGGTCGCGAGCGACCGGCGCTCGGCCGGCGGGGTGTCGCCGGACCGGATGCCGACCCGGATGTCCGGCTCGGGGAGCCCGAGCCGCACCGACTCCTGCCGGATTCCGGTCAGCGGCGAGCGCAGGTTCCGCTCGACGTCCACGGCGAGGGCCTTGAGCGGCGACACGTACAGCACGCGGCAGCGCTTCTTCGGCTCGGCCGGCGGGGGTGCGGAGGCGAGTCGGTCCAGGGAGGCGAGGAAGGCGGCCAGGGTCTTGCCCGAGCCGGTCGGAGCGACGACGAGCACGTCGGAGCCCGCGCCGATGGCGTTCCAGGCGCCCTCCTGCGCCGCCGTGGGCGCGGTGAAGGCCCCGGTGAACCAACCGCGGGTCGCGGGGGAGAACGAGTCGAGCGCGGACCTGACCATGTCCCCCATCGTGCACCCCGTCACTGACAACCGCCCGGACCTGGGGATATCCGGACCCGGGAGGTGCGTACGCGCCGCGGCGACGCCGTCGGCCCTGTCGCAGAATGGAGGCATGGCGAGTGGGGAGCGGGCACGGTACTGGCAGTACTCCGAGCTGCCCGGTGTCGACCTGCTGCACGCCCACTACATCCACAAGGCCTTCGCCCGGCACACCCACGAGACCTTCGTCTTCGCCGCGATCACCGAGGGCGTCGAGGCCTTCCACTACCGTGACGAACTCGTCCACGCGGGCCCCGGACAGATCGCCCTCGTGAACCCCGACACCCCGCACACGGGACACGCGGGCGTGCCCGAGGGCTGGACGTACCGGACGATCTACCCCGACGCGGAGATCGTCCGTTCCATCGCCGCCGACACCCTCGCCCTGCGCGGCTCGGTCGGCTTCACCTCGCCCGTCGTGGACGATCCGTACGCCGCCCGGCTCGTCGTCGGCGTCCACCGGGCCGCCGAGGAGGGCAACGCGCTCGCGGCCGACAGCCTGCTGCGGCTCGTCACGGCCCGGATGCTGCGCAGCCACGGCGGGATCGTCACCCCGCTCCCGCCCCGCTCGGCGGGCGCCCGGAACGCCGCACGCGCGCGTGCCGTCCTGGAGGACCGGATGGTCGAGCCGCCGACCCTGGAACGGCTCGCCACCGACCTCGGCACCAGCCCCTTCGCCCTCCTGCGGGCCTTCCGGGACACGTACGGGATGCCGCCGCACACCTGGCTGACCGACGCGCGCGTACGGCGGGCCAGACAGCTGCTCGACACGGGGACGCCGCCGGCGGAGGCGGCCGCGGCCGTGGGCTTCACCGACCAGTCGCACCTCAACCGGCACTTCACCCGCAGTGTCGGAGTGCCGCCGGGGGCGTACCAGCGCGCAAGAACGTACAAGACCGGGCCGCCGGGGCTGCCGTAGCGTCTCTGACGTGGCAGAACAGACAGCACCTCCCGTCATACGCGACGGCACACCGACCAAACCCGACGCGGCCGTCGTCCGCGACGCCCTCGGGGTCGGCGTCGCCGTCGGGCTCTCCGGCTTCGCCTTCGGCGTGACCTCGGCGGGCTCCGGCCTCAGCGTCCTCCAGACCTGCGTCCTCAGCCTGCTCGTCTTCACCGGCGCCTCGCAGTTCGCCCTGGTCGGAGCGCTCGCAGCGGGCGGCAACCCGTTCACGGCCGCCGCCGGGGCCTTCTTCCTGGGCACCCGCAACGCCTTCTACGGGCTGCGGCTCTCCCAGCTCCTCGCCCTGCCGAAGGCCGTCAGGCCGTTCGCCGCGCACTGGGTGATCGACGAGACCACGGCCGTCGCCCTCGCCCAGCCGTCCCGCAGGGCCGCCCGGATCGGATTCACCGTCACCGGACTCACGCTGTACGTCCTGTGGAACGCCACCACCCTGCTCGGGGCGCTCGGCGCCGAGGCGATCGGCGACACCGCGGCCTGGGGGCTCGACGCGGCCGGACCCGCTGTGTTCCTCGCCCTGCTCGCCCCCATGCTGAAGTCCGCGACCGAGCGGGCCACCGCCGGGATCGCCGTGCTCCTCGGGCTCGGGCTGCTGCCCGTCCTGCCCGCCGGGGTCCCGGTCCTCGCGGCGGCCCTCGCCGCGCCCCTGGTGCTCTGGTTCCAGGGCCGCCGGATGGGCCCCGCCGGACGAGAGAAGGACTCCCGATGAACGTCTGGATCGCGATCGCCCTGACCGCCGCCGGGTGCTACCTGGTGAAGCTGGTCGGCCTGCTCGTCCCCGCCGGAGCGCTGGAGCGCCCGCTCGTCCAGCGGCTCGCCGCCCTGCTCCCCGTGGCGCTGCTCGCCGCGCTCACCGCGCAGCAGACGTTCAGCACGGGCGGCGCCGTCGTCCTGGACGCCCGCGCCGCCGGACTCGCGGCGGCCGCCGTCGCGCTCGTCCTGCGGGCACCGTTCCTGGTCGTCGTGGGGGCGGCCGTCGCCGTCACGGCGGGGGTACGGGCCCTGGGCTGGTGACCGCCGCCGAGCGGGCGGCCTCGCCCGGCCCGCCCGTCAGGGCCGCCGCTCGCGTCCCTGCGGGTCAGGTCGGCGGGCCGCTCGCCCGGCCTCCTGCGGTCAGTCGACAGGGCGGCCGTGGGCGCGCAGGGTGCGCAGGGCCTCGACCGTGACGATCGGGCGCCACTCCAGGCCCGAGCCGGGGGCCCAGGCGCGCCAGCGGATCGGCCATCCGCCGTCCTCCTCCTGCTCGGCCGCGAGCCGGTCGAGCGAACGGTTCATCTCCTCCTCGGTGAACCAGCGGGTGGCCAGCGAGTCCGGCACGCGCGCGTAGTCGTGCGGGAAGTGCAGCTCCCCGGGCGCGTACCCGTCCGCCACCGGGTAGTCCTCCTCCCGGTCCGGGTCGAGGACGGCGAGCCGCTGGTCGCGGACCATGCGACCGAGCCGGTCCGCGGCCGCCTCCGCACGCGCGCGGTCCGGGGCCCCGTCCAGGAAGGCGACGGCGGCCTGAACCTCGTACGGGTGGGACTTCTCCAGCGACTCCACCGCCGACCAGCAGAACTCGGTGGCCCGGAACAGCCACGCGTGCCAGACCTGGTTGCGGTGCAGCACCCCGACCACCGGGCCGGTCGTGAGCAGCGCGCTCGGCGGCGAGTCGACGACGGGGACGAACGGCGCGGACGGGTACGCGCGCTGTGACGGGTGGATCGCCGGGAGCGCGCCGTCGTGGGTGGACACGTCTGTGAGGTAGCGGCAGATCCGCTCCACGCGCAGGCCGCCGCAGCGGCCGATGGAGTCCAGGACCCGCAACGCGTGCGCGGTGTGCAGGGGCTGGCTGACCGGCCCGCGCAGATCGGGTTCGAGCCCGTGGCCGTAGCCGCCGTCCTCGTCGAGGTACGCCGAGAGGGCCGTCTCCACCTGATCCGCGCCACCGCGCAGGAAGTGGTAGGCGAACCGGCGCTGTTCGAGGACACGGGCCGTCAGCCAGACGAAACGCTCGGCGCGGGCCAGGGGGGTCTCGGGCGGGGAGGAGAGGGGTTTTTCGGCCATGCTCCGACCGTAGGGCGGAAAGTCGCGGTGACAAGGCCTACGGAGCGGGCTGCACTCTTGGGAGCGGGATACTGGGGTCATGCGGTTGACGATTTTCTGGGAGCGGATGGCGGACCACTTCGGTGGGTCCTACGCCGAGTCCTTCGCGCGTGACCATGTGATGGCCGAGCTCGGAGGGCGGACGGTACGCGAGGCGCTGGACTCCGGCTGGGAGGCGAAGGACGTGTGGCGGGCCGTCTGCGCGGCCGTCGACGTACCGGCCGACAAGCAGTGACCGGTCGTCGACGGGAGGCGTGACCGGTGGGCGCTCCGTGCGGTGACCGGAGGGCTGCCATGCCGTGACCGGAGGGGCTCTGTGCGGTGACCGGCGGGCTCACGGCGGGGCACCGAAGGGGATGTGAGGGGTCCGGGGTGGAATGTCCGTGCGGTGCGCGAGACTGGCGGGGTGGCTCCGACTGACGAAACCGACGCGACCGACCTGACCGCATCGACAGATTCAACCGATTCGAGTGATTCAGCCGATTCGGTCGAATCAGTCGGTTCGATCGCTGCCGCCGGCGGCAGAGGTGCCGGCGCCGAGCCGCCGCCCGTGTCCGCCGCCCAGGCGGCCCGGATGCCGCGGTGGCTGCCCCGCGCGCTCGTCCTGGCCCTCGCCCTCTACGCCGTCTTCCTCCTCGGCAACTGGGCCTTCCACCAGCTCGTCGGCCTCCTCGTCAACATCCTGCTCGCCTTCTTCCTCGCCCTCGCCATCGAACCGGCGGTCGGGCGCATGGCGGCGCGCGGGATGCGCCGAGGTCTCGCCACCTTCCTCGTCTTCTTCGCCGTCCTGATCTTCGGCGTCGGCTTCGTCGTCCTCCTGGGGTCGATGCTCGCCGGCCAGATCGTGGACATGGTCGAGAACTTCCCCAAGTACCTCGACTCGCTGATCAACTGGATCAACCAGAACTTCCACACGGACCTGTCGCGGGTCGAGGTCCAGGACAGCGTCCTGAGCTCCGACTGGCTGCAGAAGTACGTCCAGAACAGCGCGTCCGGTGTTCTCGACGTCTCCGCCACCGTCCTCGGTGGCCTCTTCCGGCTCCTGACGATCTTCCTGTTCTCGTTCTACTTCGCGGCCGACGGGCCCCGGCTGCGGCGCGCGCTCTGCTCCGTCCTGCCGCCCGCCCGGCAGACCGAGGTGCTGCGCGCCTGGGAGATCGCGGTCGACAAGACCGGCGGCTACCTCTACTCGCGCGGTCTCATGGCCCTCATCTCGGGCATCGCGCACTTCGTGCTCTTCGAGATCCTCGACGTGCCGTACGCGCCCGCGCTCGCGGTGTGGGTCGGTCTGGTCTCGCAGTTCATCCCGACCATCGGCACCTATCTGGCCGGTGCGCTGCCGATGCTGATCGCCTTCACCGTGAACCCCTGGTACGCGCTGTGGGTGCTCTGCTTCGTCGTGATCTACCAGCAGTTCGAGAACTACGTGCTCCAGCCGAAGCTGACCTCGAAGACGGTGGACATCCACCCGGCGGTGGCCTTCGGCTCGGTCATCGCGGGCACGGCGCTGCTCGGCGCCGTCGGCGCGCTGATCGCCATCCCGGCCGTCGCCACCCTCCAGGCCTTCCTCGGTGCCTATGTGAAGCGGTACGACGTGACGGACGACCCGCGCGTGCACGGCCACCGGCGGTACGGCGAGGCGGTGGTGGCGCGGCTGCAGAAGGCCCTGCACCACAAGAAGGAGGCCGCGCTGGAGGAGGCTCCGGGGGCGGAGGGGGCGGAGGGGGCGGAGGGGGCATCGCGGGTGGGAGGGTCCTCGCCGTCGGAGGAGTCCTCGCGGTCGGAGGAGTCCCCGCGGTCGGACGAGTCCCCGCCCGGGCAGTCCCGGCCCGAGGACTCCTGAACCTGCGGCTCAGAGGTACGAAGGCCCCGTGACCCGGTGCCGGAAGGTGTGCCAGATCCACGCCTGGACGGCCACGAGCAGCGGGGTGACGACCAGCAGGGTGGGCACGAGCAGACCGAGCGTGACGGGGGAGGCCGCCCGCTCGGCCAGCGGAAGCGCGGTCCCCGCCCAGAGCGGCAGCCCGCCCATCAGGACCGCGGTGAGCGCGAAGGACTGCCAGGGGTGCCCGGCGCGCCCGACGAGCCGGCGGGCCCGCTCGTACGGCAGTCCCGTGAGCCTGAGCGTGGTGAAACCGAGCCCGTGCGCGGCGAACAGCGCGGCCACGGCGAGCGCGGTGAGGATGCCCGTGGGGCCGGTCGCGGGGGCGTACGGCCGTCCGGTGAGCAGGGCCGCGAACAGCCATCCCCAGGAGAGTGCGACGGTCCAGCTCCCGCAGGTCACGGCCGCGTCGCAGGACGCGCGCCAGCGCGGACCGGGGCCGCGGCCGCGTGACCAGAGGCCCGCGTCGCGGACGATCCAACCAGTCAGCAGGGCCACGAGGACCGGGAACTGGCCGCTCAGAAGTTCCCCTTCGAGGGTGGGGAAGCAGCCGACGAGGACGCCCACGGTGGCGACGAGCCAGACCTCGTTTCCCAGGAAGAAGGGGGCGAACGAGGCGAGGACGAGCTGCCGCTCGCGGTCGCTCCGGCCGAGCCAGGGCATGAGCATGCCGGTACCGATGTCCGCCCCGGCGAGGACGAACCAGCCCGTCGCGAAGAAGGCGAGCAGGGCGATGGCCAGGGTCTCCACGGGACTCCTCGGGCTTTCCTGAGCGGAACGGACGGGTCAGTAACGGGGGACGGGGAGGGCGTCGGCCGGGTCGGGTGTCCCGCCCTCGCCCTCGCCCTCGGCGGGCCGTTCGTCGTGGCCGAGGCCGGCGTCGACCGGGCCACGACGGGCGTGGCGGGTGAGGAGCCAGGCATTGAGGACGGCGAGCAGGACGAAGACCGTGGTGAAGACAGTGAGGGAGAGGCGCATGATGCCGGGGGAGAGGCCCGAGACCGCGTCCTCCGTCTTGAGCAGTCCGTAGACCACCCAGGGCTGCCTTCCGGACTCACGGAAGACCCAGCCGCTGATCATCGCGATGTACGGCAGCGGGACGGCCGCCATCAGGACGAGATGCCACAGCCGGAACCGGAGGACCACCTTCTTGAAGGCGGCCAGGATCACCCCGGCGAAGCACAGGTACATCATCAGCGCGAAGCTGATCAGCATCAGCAGCGCGCCGCCCCGGGTCCACGCCTCCGAGGGCACGTAGTCGCCGGGCCCGAAGCGCTCCGTCATCTCCGCCTGGACCCGCGCGATCTCCGCGGTCTTCCCACTGAACACGGCCGACTTCATCGGCTGGAAGGCGTCGAGAACGGCGAACTGCGCCCCGCCGAAGACGGCGGTCACCAGCAGCGCGGGCGCCGACACGAACACCCCGATCCGCAGGCTTCGGCCGAAGAACTCCCACTCCGGGCTGCGCCGGAAGAGGTGGTAGGCGCTCACCCCGGCCATGAAGAAGCCGGCCGTGAGCAGCGCGCCCGCCACGATGTGCCCGAAGGCCAGCAGCGCGGAGGGGTTGGTCAGCACCGCGACCGGGTCGGCGAGGACGAGCTCGCCGTTCTCGGAGCCGTATCCCACCGGGTGGTTGAGGAAGCCGTTGGAGACGAGGATCCAGTACGCCGACAGGTAGGCGGTCAGGACGACGATCCAGATCGCGGCCAGGTGGGCCCAGCGGTTGAGCCGGTTCCAGCCGAAGATCCACAGGCCGAGGAAGGTCGACTCGACGAAGAACGCCACGATCGTCTCGACGGCGAGCGAGGCCCCGAGGATGTTGCCCGCCTCGTGGGTGAGCCCGCTCCAGGCCATGCCGAACTGGAACTCCATCACCAGACCGGTGACGATGCCGACCGCGTAATTGATCACGTACAACTGGCCCCAGAACCGCACCATGCGCGCGTGCAGCGGCTTCCGGCTGAACGTGGCCCGTGTCTGGAGCACGGCCACGACGGTCGCGAGCCCCAGGGTGAGGGCGACGAAGAGGAAGTGGCCGCCTGCCGTGAGGGCGAACTGCAGCCGCGCGAGATCGAGTACGTCCTGGTTCACCCGATCAGCGTCGGCGTACGGTCAGGGGCGCGGCGTCCCCCCTGGGTGGACAGCGGCCGTACCCCAGCGGTTGTGCCTGCCCACGCGCGCGTACCCCGTGAGTTGTGACGGAGGGGCCGTCTCCCCTAGGGGGTGTCCTGTCGATCAGGCCGGGGGCGATCCGGGGGTCAGGCCAGCCAGCCCGGCGTGATCATCCCGGACTCGTACGCCAGGATCACCAGTTGGGCCCGGTCCCGTACGGCAAGCTTGGTCATGATCCGGCTGACATGGGTCTTCGCGGTCGCGGGGGAGAGGACGAGGCGGCCGGCGATCTCGTCGTTCGAGAGCCCGGCGCCCACCAGGCCGAGGACCTCGCGCTCCCGCTCGGTGAGGGCGTTGAGCCGGGGGCTCGGGTCCGGCTGCCGGTCGGCCCGGCCCGCGAACTCGGCGATCAGACGGCGGGTCACGGCCGGGGCGATCAGGGCGTCGCCGCGCGCCACGACCCGTACCGCGTGCAGCAGTTCCATCGGCTCGGTGTCCTTCACGAGGAAGCCCGACGCGCCGGCGCGCAGCGCCCCGTACACATGGTCGTCCGCGTCGAAGGTGGTCAGGATGACCACCCGTACCCCTTCGAGCCGCTGGTCGGCGGTGATGCGGCGGGTGGCCTCAAGGCCGTCGAGCACCGGCATGCGGATGTCCATCAGGACCACGTCCGGGCGTAGTTCACGGGCGAGCGCGATCGCCTGCTCCCCGTCCCCGGCCTCTCCGACGACCTCGAGGTCCTCCTCGTCGGAGAGGATCGACCGGAAGCCGGCCCGGACCAGGGTCTGGTCGTCGGCGAGCACGACACGGATCATCGGGAGTCCCTCTCGGACGGGTCGGGTTCGGACGCGGTGGGGTCGGAGGAGCCGGGCTCGGAGCCGCTGCGCTCGGCCACGGTGGGTTCCGACGTGGTGGGTTCTGACACGGTGGGTTCCGAAGTGGTGGGTTCTGACGCTGTGGGTTCTGGCGCTGTGGGTTCTGAGAGCGGCAGTCGTGCGTCCACCCGGAAACCGCCGTCGGTCCCATTCTCGGCGGTCAACTCGCCGCCGAACGCCCGGGCCCGCTCGGCCATGCCCCGGATGCCGCTGCCGAGGGGCCGTCCCTCCGGCGCGCCCTCGCCGTCGTCGGCGATCCGCAGCCCCACCGCGTCCGTGCCCCAGTCGAGGGTGATGCGGACGGTCCTCGCGCCCGCGTGGCGCGTGACGTTCGTCAGCGACTCCTGCACGATCCGGTACGCGGCGAGGTCGACGGGCGGCGGAAGGGGGACGGGGGTGCCCGTGACGTCCGTACGGACGTCGAGACCGGCACTACGCGCGCGTGCGACGAGATCGCCGAGGAGCGCGAGACCGGAGGAGGGGCTCGTCGGCGTGGCCTCGTCCGAGCGGCGCAGCACCCCGAGGGTCGCCCGCAGCTCGCGCAGTGCGTCCTTGCTGGTGGCCTTCACCGCCTCCAGGGCCTCGGTGGCGGTGACGAGCCCGGCCTCCGGGGCCGGCCCCTTGCCGAGGCGGTGGAGCGCGGCACCGGACTGGACGTTGATCAGCGAGATGCTGTGGCCGAGCACGTCGTGCACCTCGCGGGCGATCCGCAGCCGCTCCTCGGTGGCGCTCTGCCGGGCCCGGGCCTCCTGCTCCCGCTCGGCGGCCAGCGCCCGCTGTTCCACCTCGTGCAGATAGGCGATCCGGGTGCGCTGGGCCCGGCCCACCGCGACGAGGCTGATCAGCCAGCCCGCCAGCATGACGAGCGAGGTGTCGTCGATCTGCCGGTGCCCCGGCCGCTGCCGGATCTCGCCCAGCCCGACCGCGAGCAGGGTGACGGCGGCCAGGGCGACGGCGGCGGTGAAGCGGCCCTCGGCGGCGGTCGTGTACAGCGCGACGGCGAAGGCGATCATCAGCGGGCCGTCCTGGGCGGACAGCGGGTAGTAGACGACGCAGGCGAGCAGGGTGACGACGGAGACGGCGACCGGCTGCCGGCGGCGGAAGTACAGCGCCCCGCACCCGACCAGGATCAGCGCCCAGCCGAGCACCGTACGGACGGCGGGCTCGCTCGTGTACTGCGCGGAGACGAGCGTCCAGACGGCGACGAACACCAGGACGACACCCGCCACGAGGGCATCGGCGGCCCGCGGCGACAGACGCCCGCCGCCCGGGGAACGGAGGGGGAGGGGCATGCGTCGAAGGATAGGCGGGGGACGGTCGTCGGGGTGGGTGTGCGGCCGTCTGCTCGTCCCCGTGTGCTCGCGGCGGGCGGGAGCACTCTTGTGAATGACCCGGTCGGCCTTGGGGGCTTCGATGATGTTCGGGTACTCGGACGAGTGGTGGGCGTTGCTGTTCCTGCCGGTGGTGCTGTGGGTGCCGTTCGGGCCCTTCGTCATGGGAGCCCTGGGGGTGTGGTGCGCGCGGCGGCCCGGGGGGTGGCCGCGACTGTGGTCCGTGCTGCTGCCGCTGGTGCCGGTCGCGGTCTCGGCGACCGCGATCGTCCTGCCCGTGGACACCTGGGACGAGCCCACTCATGGCGAGGACGTCCTGGGCTACGTCCTCGTGTACGTCGTGGGCATCACCGTGCTGCCCTGGCTGCTGGGGTACGGGAGTACGCGGGTGGTGCGGGTGGTGCGGGCCCGCCGGGACCGGGGGCGCACGGAGTCCTAGGCCCTGTCCGAAAGACAGGGCCGGGCGGGACCATCCGGACACGACCTAGGTGTATTGACCCGCAGCGTTGTTGACGCGGCTGATGGGTGGCTTGCCGTCGAGTGCTGTGTGGCAGCGGTGATGGTTGTAGGTGTGGAGGAAGTCTGCCAGGGCTTCGGTCCGCTCGTTGTTCGAGGTGTAGGGCCGCAGATAGGCCCACTCATCGAGCAGGGTGCGGTTGAAGCGTTCGACCTTGCCGTTGGTCTGCGGCCGGTAGGCCCGGGTGAGTTTGCCGGTTGCGCCGAGGTCGGCGAGGACGGTCTTCCAGGCCAGGCCCTTGCGGTAGGCCCAGGCGTTGTCGGTCAGGACCCGTTCGATCCGGTCGATGCCGTGGGTGTGGAAGAACGCGGCCGCGCGGGTGAGGAAGCTCGCGCAGGTCGCGACCTTCTCGTCGGGGTGGATCTCGCTGTAGGCCAGGCGGGAGTGGTCGTCGACAGCGGAGTGGACGTAGTCGAAGCCCATGCCGCGGATTGGCCTGCCGGCCTCGCGGCCGTTGGTTTTGTGGCCGCCGCCGTCGGGGATCCGGCCGAGTTTCTTGACGTCCACGTGGATCAGCTCGCCGGGCCGGTCGCGCTCATAGCGGCGGATCACCGTGCCGGTCGGCCGGTCCAGCCAGGCCAGCCGATTGAGCCCGTGGCGGGTCAGGATCCGGTGGACGGTCGAGGTGGGCAGGCCCAGGACCGGGCCGATCCTGGCGGGGCCGAGCTTGCGGGTGCGGCGGAGATCGCAGACGCGGGCCTCGACGGCCTGGGGGGTGCGATGCGGTGTGTGCTGCGGCCTGCTGGAGCGGTCGACCAGGCCCGCGTCGCCTTCCATCCGCCAGCGGCGAATCCACTTGTGGGCGGTGGGCCTCGATATGCCCATCTCGGCCGCCACATGAGCAACCGGCCGTCCTGCCAGGACGCGTTCGACCAGGATCCGCCTGCCGTGAACGGTCAGCCGGGCATTACGGTGGGACACGAAGACCTCCGTGTGCGGTGTGGAGCCTAGACACCTCCACCACACCGGAGGTCTTCGCCATGATCAAGACCTGCGACTGTCAACAACGCTCGTGATCAATACACCTAGGCAGTCGTGAGGGGGTTGGGCACGGGGACGTAGTGGGGCGCGGTGCCCTCCGCGCGGAGCCAGCGGGAGAGCAGATTGGCCTTGCCCGGGACGGTGGGCGAGTCGAGCAGGGCCTTGATATCGGGGAGCGCCGGCAGCCGGCCGCCCCGCTCGAACTCGGCGCGGGCCATCGCCCACAGGGCGGGGGCGGATCCAGGGAAGCGGTGGGTGAGGGCGCCGGCGATCTCGGAGAGGTTGTTGACGAGGAGGCAGTACACGAGCCTCCGCCAGGCCGCCGTGCGGGGCGTCTCGGGGATCGTCTTGGCGCCCTCCGCGTCGCGGAAGACGGACTGGACGGGGGTGCCGTGGACGTCCACGGCGATCAGGGTGTTCTGCAGGTGGCACTCCACGACGACGCCGAAGCGGGCGAACGCCTCCAGGACGGGCGCCACGACGCACCGCAGATAGGCCGCCCACCAGGGCCGGGGGTCCGTGATCCGGTCGAGGGGGTTGCCGGGGAAGCCCTCCGCGAGCGCGGCGGTCAGCACGGCGGTCGAGCCGGGGGTCAGATGCCGGTCGAGGCCGTCGCGGACGAGGACGGCGCAGGTCTCGAAGAGGCCGTCCACCGTGCGGTAGCCGCGGTCGCTGAGCCAGGACGCCGGGCCGTCCATGGCGGCGAAGGCGGCGGTCACGACGGGGTCGGTGCGGCGCACCTGGAGCAGCTCGTGCCGCCGCATCCGGCGGATGTCGTTGGTGATCCGGACGTCGAGACTGAACTTCAGGAACAGGTCCCCGCCGCTGTCCGGGGAGCCGTTCCGGGGTTCGGACCGTGAGCCGTTCCGGGATCCGTACCGTGAGCCGTGCTGAGATCCGTGCGGGGAGCCGTGCTGGGTGCCGACCCCGGTGCCGTCGCCTGTGCCGGCCCCCGGGACGTGCAGCGTGCGCACCGAGGCCGTCGGCCGGGCGAGCCGGGGTGTCACGCCAAGGCGGACGAGGCGGCCCTCCGCGAAGGCGGCACGCACGCGCGAGGTGCGGGCGGAGAGCGCGAGCTGCCAGGGATGGGCCGGAAGCAGGCGGTAGCCGGGGGGTGGCTCGCCGAGGGTGTCCAGGGCCCGGGTGTTCCCGTCCTCGACCACCGCGTCCTCGCGTACGCCGAGCAGGACGAGCGGGAACTGGGCGTACGCCTCGGGCGCGTAGCGCAGCCAGTCGGCGGCGGGGCCGTCGCCGGTACGTGCCTTGGGGGCCGGGTGGTACGGGTGGCCCATGACGAGTGCCTGTTCGGAGCGCAGCCAGGGGTCCTCGGGCGGCGCCACGCGGGCGCGTGCGGCGAGCACGGCCTGCACGGCGGTGCGGCTGGCGGCCATCTCGGCGGCCAGGGCCGGGTTGGCCCGGCCGGTGGAGGCGTGCATCTCCTGGACGGCGAGGTCGATGAGCTCCGCGTGGCGGAGGATCCGCCAGCTGTGATCCGTCCACAGTTCGGGGGCGGAGGGGCGGTGGCCGGGACGGACGCGCAGGAGCCGGCCGCTGACGCGGAGTCGGTGGACGGCGTACGGGGCGGATTCGGTGCTGGTGCTGGTGCTGGTGCCCTTGCCGGTGGCGGTACCGGTGGCGTTGTCGGGGCCGCTGCGGGGTGGGGCCGCCGCCGGGTCCGCGGCCTCGCGGAGCAGGCAGTTGAGCAGGGGCGTCACCGCCAGTGCGTCGGCGGCCCGCGCGAGTGTGTCCATCGATCTCAGTATGTGTGGATCGCGTTCGACCGCGATAGAACAACCGTATGTGCCGAACCGTCGCGGAGCGGACACTCGCCGCCGAGCTGGACGTCGTACGACCGAGGCTCGCGGACGCGTACGCCGCGGAGCTTCCGGGCGCCAGGGCCGCCGTGCTGACCCGGCTGTGGCGCGGGCTCGTCCATGAGCCGCTTCCCTGGGTCGCCGGGCGGACGCCCGACCACCACGGCGTCACCCTGCGCCTGCAGGACGGCCGGCGCCTGTGCGGCCCGCACTCGGATCCGTGGGCGACGGAGGCGACGGTGTCCGGGCTCGACCTGGACGGGGTCCGATACGACCATCCGGCTGAACTGGTGGTCGCCCTGGCCGTTCCGCAGGGTGCGCGGCTGGCCGCCGAGCTCGACCACAGCGTCGCGTCGATGGCCCTCTCCCGCACGGCCCCTCGGCGAGCGGCGCCGCCCGTCCACCCGTGGGAGTGGGAGCAGGGGGAGACCGACGGGCATCCCTACCACCCCGGCTGCCGCTCCCGGCCCGGTTTCTCCGCCGCCGAGCAGCTCGCGTACGCGCCCGAGCACCGGCCCGTGGTCTCGCTGCGGCTGGCCGCGGTCGAGGGCGCGACCGTGTCGGGGGAGTGGCCGCGCGAACTTCGCGACGGCTCCTCCGTGCTCATCCCCGTCCACCCCTGGCAGGCCGGGCACGTCCTGTCCGGCCTGGCGCTGCGGCCCGGCCCGGACGCCCACCCCCTGCTGTCGCTGCGGACGCTCGACATGGGCGGCGACAGGCACGTCAAGACGTCGCTGACCACGCAACTCACCTCGACCGTGCGGGACATCTCGGCGTACACCGTCACCCACGCCGTCGCGACGTCCGAGTTCGTCGAGGGTCTCGCCCGCCGGCTCGACGGCCGGCTGCACATCGCTCGCAACCTGGCGGCGGTGGGAGCGGGAACGTCCGATCTCGCGGCGCTCCTGCGCGAATCGCCTCAGGTCCACGCGGACCCGACGGCCGGGGAAAGGGTCGTTCCGGTGGCCGCGCTTCCCGCGCTCCTCGCGGCCCGCCCACCGGGTGAACGGCTCGACCGGGTCGTCGAGTTCGCGCGCCTCGCCCTCGGTGTCTGCCTGGAACTGCTCGACCTCGGGGTGGCCCTGGAGGCGCACGGCCAGAACCTGCTCGCCGTCGTCGACAGCGAGGGCCGGACCCGGCGCCTCGTCTACCGGGACCTCGCCGACATCCGCATCAGTCCCGCCCGTCTCGCCCGGCACGGCGTCCCGGCCCCACCCGTCAGCGGCCGCCTCCTGGACGGCGACCCGTCCGTGCTCCGCCGCAAGGTCTTCGGCAGCCTGGTCACCGGCGCACTCGGCCCGCTGGCCGGCGACGCACCGACTCTCGGCACGGTCCTGGAGGCGGCGACCCGGGGCCTCGCCCCCACCCCGGACCTCCACGCCCTGCGGACAGAACCGCTTCCGGCGAAGGCGCTCACGCTGATGCGGCTGGACACGGAGGGCGGCGGGGAGCTGTGGACGGCGCTCCCGAACCCCTTGCGGTCCGCCGGGCCGAACTCCCGGGCGGGCGGGCCGAGTCCCCTGTCGGACGGGCGGAGCAGCATGGCGGACGGGCGGAGCAGACTGTCGGACGGTCGGAGCGGCCTGTCGGCGGGCCGCTCCGCGCGCCCGTGAGCCGGTTCCGATAATCGCCGCTCGGTGGCCGGCGTCCTGCCGGTGTTCTGCCAGTGTTCAACCAGTGTGATCGTGTGGGACTCCGGTCCGCGCCTGATCAGGTGGCCACCGCCTCACCGTGGCGCGGTCGCCGCGGCCACGAACATCGGCACTGCCAGGAAGAACCGGTCGGCTTCGGCCCGCGCGCGTTGATCGGCGATCCACCTGTCCGCCTGCTCGCGCGTGACGACGCCGGTGGTGCAGGCCGCTTCGGCCAGTCCCGTGACCAGGGGCAACATCGCCGACCCGGTGAACACGCCGGTGTGTACCGCGACTGTCACGTCGCGGAAGCGTGCGTCCAGCAGCAGGTTGCGGTACCGGCGAGCTGCACGCGGACCGACGGTCAGGTCGGCGCGGGCGTGCACGAGGGCGCGGGTGAGGGCCGGATCGGCGGAGTCGATGACAAGGGTGTCCCAGTCCTGGCCGACCAGCGTGATCCGCCCTCCGGGAGTGAGAACCCTGCGGGCTTCGGCCAACGCTCGTTCCGGCACGGCCAGTTCATGGAACACCTTGTCGGCCCGGTAGCCGTTCATCGAAGCGTCCGGCAGCGGAAGTTCGTACGCCCCCGCTCTCCGGAAGTCCGCTTCGGGCCACCGGCCACGGGCGACGGCGATCATCTGCTCGTCCGGGTCCACCCCGACGGCGTTCACCTCCCGCCCGACCAGTTCCGCCACGGCTCGTCCGGCGCCGCAACCCACGTCCACCACGGACGTGCCGGGGCCGGCACCGAGCAAGTCGTAGGACAGAGCCCGCAGTTCCTCGGCGCCCGGCAGGCGATCGGCCTCGTCGAGCCGCGCGATGAGACCGTCGGTCAGTCGGCGTGTCTGTTCTGTCTCCCTGGTCATGGGCGACAGGTTGGTACTTAATGTCGGCATGAAGTCAAGCGAGCCCAGGACGCCTGACGGCGGTGAGTGCGGCCCGATGGGTATCGGTGGCCTCGCCGAACGCTTCGGTCTGGCCACGCACGTCCTGCGTCACTGGGAGACGATGGGGCTCCTCGCTCCCGCACGTGACGCCGCCAACCGCCGCCGCTACCGGACCGCCGACCTCACCCGCGTCGCCGTCATCCTGCGCGCCAAGGAGGCGGGGCTTCCCCTCGACACCATTCGCGCGCTGGTGACTACCGCCGGTGCCGTGAATCGACGGGACATCCTGCACGAAGAGGCCGAGGTGCTTCGCTCCCGCATCGCGGCAGCGCAGGCATCACTCGCGCTCATCGAATGCGCCCTCGGCTGCGATCACGAGGACTTCACCCGGTGCGCCCATTTCCGACTGGCAGCGGATCGCATGAGTTCGTAACCGCCGGCCCCGTCCCCCTGTTGGTCCCGCCCGCCCGGAACTGGTGCTCGGCGGCCTCCGTGGCGCTGTAGGAGGAGGCGAAGGTGAACGCGCGCGGGGTCGGGCCGTTCGCCCGCAGGTCCGCCAAGCGCTCCAGGGCCTCGGTGACGGTCGGGAGGTGTCCGGCGGGGATCCACCAGAGCACCAGGTGTGCCTCGACGTGCCGTTCGAACCATTCGCGGCGTCGCCGAATGACCTCCAGGTGTCCGCTGCGGTAGGCGAAGTCCCACAGGGCCTCCTGGGTCTCCCACACCGACAGGTTGACGATGACGTCCTCACCCGCCGGGCGCAGGGCGGTGGCGTCGGCCGCTCCCTCCTCCACCAGCCGCCACACGAATCCGGGTGTGCCGTCGGCGGCGGCGTTGACCGGATCGAGCAGCTCGACGAACGGCGCCACGCGCGGGTCGTCGAGGGGGTGGAGGAGCGTGGCGACGTTGAGTTGGGCGAGGTGGGCGGCGGCATGCGGGGACGCGGTCATGGCCTCATCCCAGCACGCCTCGCTTTTCTATGTCAATCATCATTGTTTTTAGAAGGCTCGACCACCACGCAGCACTCACCCGGCCGGGCGTCCATGCGGGCGCGTACGGCACCGTCCGTGCCCAACAGCCCTTCGAGCAGCGCGAGGTTCATGCCGCAGACGAGCGGCGGGAAGCGTTCGGCGACGGCATGGAAGGGGCAGTTGCGCATACGGACGACGCGGGCGGGTGCCGTCGTCCCGGCCTCTCCCGCGGCGCCGGTCGCCTCCTCCGCACCTTCGGCGCTCGCCGTGCTCTCGACGGCCTCGGCGTCTTCCATGTGCGGTTCGTAGCCTCGGGCGGCCAGCGTCCTCATGGCCTCCGCCAAGTCGCCACAGGGCGCCGCCGAGCCGCGCAGGGCCTCGCCCCGGCGGCGCGCGGCCGCGCACAGCCCGGCGTCGAGCCCGGCCTGCTCCGCGGCCTCGGCGAGCAGCTCGGCGGCGGTGCGGTAGTCGCGGGCCGGCAGTGACACCGACCGCTCGGCCGGTGCCCGCGTGTACACCTTGGCGGGGCGGCCCGCCCCCGGCCCCGAGCGGCCCGTCAGCCGGCGGCTGCCGCTCTCCAGGAGCCCGGCCTCGGTCAGCCGGTCCAGATGGTGCGCCGCGAGCGTGCGGGCCACCCCGACGGCCTCGGCGGCCTCGTTGCGCCCGACCTCGCGGCCTTGTGCCGCCACGTACTCGTACAGGCGGCGTCGTACCTGATCCTGCAGCATTGCGATCGCGTCGATGTCCTCCACCTGGCCATTCTAGGAACAACGCAGGTTGGAGATAGAGGACCTCCGGGCAGGGACTTCACTCCCGGCTCAGGGTCCGCGCCAGACGTTGGCGAAGGCCGTGTTCTCGATGGTCCGCCTCTGGCGTACGGCCTCCAGCTCCATCACCGCGCCGTGGACGACGGCCACCACGGTCGTCACCGCCTCGTCGTCGAGGCCGGGCTCGTCGCCGGTTCGTCCGCCGTCGATGCCCACGACGGAGGCGAGGGCGGCCAGGACGGGTTCCCTCTCCTCCCGGCGGTCGGCTGCCCGGCGGCGCGCGGGGGTATCGGCCGGTTCCACGCGTTCCGGGCCGAAGGGCAACCGGCCGCTCCGTTTCCGGGTCAGCTCGCCGTCCTTCTCCAGGGCGGCCTGATACGAGGCCGACAGGTCTCGGCCCCGGCGCCACAGCCAGTCCTCGATCCGCTCGTACGGAGCCTGCCGAGTGAGCCCTGCCGCGGCCTCGCCCAGGAGCCGATCGTCCGGCGTCGTCGGTCCGCCCGGGACGATGCGGTCGTCGTCCACGGTGACGGCCTCCGCCCCGATGAGATCGATCAGTTCGGCCGCCGCGAGTGCGAGCGACAGGTCACCCTGTCCCACGGCATGCTCCACGCTCGGCTCCATGGCGATGATGAACAGGTCTTTCGCCGTGGTCATGAACGGCTCCCCTCGGAGACATCGACAAAGATGCGTCCCCACCCGACGGGCCCGTGTCCCGGGCCGATGTGGTGCGGGGCGACTGTCGCGACCAGTATCACCCCCGCCCGGACCTCCGTTCCCGGCCTGAGGCCTGAGGCCTGAGGCCTGAGGCCTGAGGCCTGAGGCCTGAGGCCTGAGGCCTGAGGCCTGGGCCCGACCCGGTGTCACTGCTCGCCGACCGGCGGCTGTCGGGCCAGGAACTCCTCGAATGCCGCCGCCTGCCTGGGGTCCATGAATCCCTGACGCGCATGCATGGCCCTGTCCTCGAGCCACGCCGCCTCGTCGGCGGTCACCTGCACGGCCACCACCGTCCCACCCCGGGCGAAGCTCACGCGCCCGCCGTCGGCACGCACGTACCGGGTGTAGGGCCCGTACTCCTGCGGGCGGGCCAACGGCTCGGCCCGAAGCCGGCCGACGTCCCACGTCGTCCCGCTCCCGTCCTCCTCCGCCTCTTCCTCGCCCTGCGGTACCGGCGCGGTGTGGTCGGCGCGGGCCCAGTGCTCCCACTCGGCCACCACCGCGGCCGGGAACAGCACACTCACCGCCACGGCTGCCTCCGTGAGCACGACGCGTTCCCCCGTGGACTCCACCAGCGAGACGAGACGCTCGTAGTCGATCGGGTCCGCGGCGTACCGACGCTCGACAACGATCTTCACATCATCCATGGGGCCGGACGCTACATGTCGAGTCCCGGCCCGGGAGGAGTCGGACGCCCGGCTTCGGTGTCCTGTGCCGAGGCGCGGTAGCTGTCACCGGACGTCCCGAACGACCTGGGTGAAGCTGCGAGATGAAGCACGATGGTTGGCACCGGATCGGCGCACTACTTGTCACCGGCAGCACGCAAATCTGGGTACGGAACAGGGTGTGGCCGGCCCATGGCTACGCGGCCCGGTCGGTCAGCAGGGCGATGGCGAACCGGGTCTGCAATGCGGTCAGCCTGCGGACCACCGGGACCGCGGTGGCCAGCAGGAACACCCCGATGGCGGTGTTGAAGCCGATGTCGGCGGCCTGCGAGGAGGTGTCGAATATCAGCTCGGCCAGGCCCTGGTTGTCCTGCCCCCGAGGCAGGGACCACGACCAGGTGGCGTAGAGCAGCTCGCCGACGCCGCCGAGGGTCCATGTCAGTGCCACGCTGAAGGTGATGACCTGGAGCGGGAAGGCGACGACCAGATGGACGAGGTCGCGCCAGGACCGTGGATCGCGTACCGCGCGCAGCGTTCCCGCCCATCCCGTGCCGGACGGCCGCGGGCGGTGCGACGGCAACGGGCGGCCGGTGACGGCCATTACGCGCCGGCGTTCCAGGTTGGCCAGGGCCCGGGCCGCTCGCAGTGTTCCGGCCAGGACAGGCAGCCCGGCCCAGACCACGAGGGTGGACACCCCGAGGGCGGCTCCGGTCACCGCGACAGTGAAGGCCGCCAGCCCGAGCGGTAGTCCGGACAGCAGGTATCCCAGCTCGCAGCGGAACCGGCGGGCACCCGGCTCGGGTGCGGTGGGCGCCTGCGGCACAGTGAGGAGTGAGGCGGTCTCAGTCATGGGACTACGCTCGCGGATTCACGATGCCGCAGCGAGCCTGCTACCCGGCCACCGGAGGGTAGGGCTTACCCCACCCCTCAAAAGTCGGGGTGTCGGGTTCGGCAACGGGACACCGGAGGAGGGCTCCGTCCTGGGCGAGGCCGATGGCCGTGATGACTACGACCGAGCCTGCGCGGTGGACGACTGGGTTGGAGTGATCGCTGAGGGCGCGGAAGGTGCCACCGCGCTTGTCTTGGCCGATGAACCTGCAAAGGCGTGCTTCCTGCCGGAGGAGCGGCCATTCGTGGCGGTGGCTGGCCGCGGATTCGGAGGAAGAGTTGCTCGCCGGGGCAGAAGCGGTCGCGGCCGACCCGGACACTCCTTGGGAGGACGGCGGCTTGTGGGCCTGTGATGGCCCGGCGGTACTGATGGACTCGGCCGAAGCGGGCACGGATCTCGGAGTGGAGTATCCCGGCGGTGGCCAGCCGGAACAGGCTCCCGTGCAGCTCCCGGCAGGGCGGTGGAGGGTCCGTGCAGTCCATACGAAGAACGAGTTCGCGTGGGTGGGCGTGGTGCAGCTTGTCGCCGAGGACGGTCCGATCTGACGACCGGCGCCCCGCGCCACTCAAACTTCGATGGCACGCGCTCAAAGGTGACGGCGCAGGACACTCGGGTCGTTCCGTCGCCCGCGTGGCACGCTTGACAGTGAAATCGAACATCCATTCTCATGGAAGTCCGACCCCTGGAATCCCGGGCTTGTCGCCGAGTTGTCCACAGGCCGGAGGGGACGTCGGGGCCCATTGTCAGTGGCAGGGGTTAGCGTCTTTCACATGAAGCGATCGACTCAAGCAAACCGGGTGGAACCCATGGCAGGAACCGACCGCGAGAAGGCGCTCGACGCCGCGCTCGCACAGATTGAACGCCAATTCGGCAAGGGCGCCGTGATGCGCATGGGTGACCGCGTCCAGGAGCCGATCGAGGTGATCTCCACCGGATCGACCGCCCTCGACATCGCCCTCGGCGTCGGTGGCCTGCCGCGCGGCCGTGTCGTGGAGGTCTACGGGCCGGAGTCCTCCGGTAAGACGACCCTGACCCTGCACGCGGTGGCCAACGCCCAGAAGGCCGGCGGCCAGGTGGCCTTCGTGGACGCCGAGCACGCCCTCGACCCCGAGTACGCCAAGAAGCTCGGCGTCGACATCGACAACCTCATCCTGTCCCAGCCGGACAGTGGTGAGCAGGCCCTCGAGATCGTCGACATGCTGGTCCGCTCCGGCGCCCTCGACCTGATCGTCATCGACTCCGTCGCCGCGCTCGTCCCGCGTGCGGAGATCGAGGGCGAGATGGGTGACTCGCACGTGGGTCTGCAGGCCCGTCTGATGAGCCAGGCGCTCCGGAAGATCACCGGCGCGCTCAACCAGTCCAAGACCACCGCGATCTTCATCAACCAGCTCCGCGAGAAGATCGGCGTGATGTTCGGCTCGCCGGAGACCACGACCGGTGGCCGCGCCCTGAAGTTCTACGCCTCGGTGCGTCTCGACATCCGCCGTATCGAGACCCTCAAGGACGGCACGGACGCGGTCGGCAACCGCACCCGCGTCAAGGTCGTCAAGAACAAGGTCGCGCCCCCCTTCAAGCAGGCCGAGTTCGACATCCTCTACGGCCAGGGCATCAGCCGCGAGGGCGGTCTGATCGACATGGGCGTGGAGCACGGCTTCGTGCGCAAGGCCGGTGCCTGGTACACGTACGAGGGCGACCAGCTCGGCCAGGGCAAGGAGAACGCCCGTAACTTCCTGAAGGACAACCCCGACCTCGCCGACGAGATCGAGAAGAAGATCAAGGACAAGCTGGGCGTCGGTGTCCGGCCCGAGGCCGCCAAGGCCGAAGCGGCGACGGACGCGGCGGCCGGCGCGGACACGGCCGGCGCGGACGACGCCGCCAAGAGCGTCCCGGCACCCGCGAGCAAGACCGCGAAGGCGACCAAGGCCACCGCGGTCAAGAGCTGAACCCGTGACCGGTCGCACCGAATGGCCGGGTGACAGCCCCGACTCGTCGAGGGCCGAGAAGGAGCTGTCACCCCAGGATCCGGCTGAGCGGGCGCGGGCGATCTGTCTGCGCCTGCTCACCGGGACCCCCCGCACGCGCAAGCAGCTCGCCGACGCGCTGCGCAAGCGGGAGATCCCCGACGAGGTGGCCGAGGAGATCCTCTCCCGCTTCGAGGACGTCGGGCTGATCGACGACGCCGCCTTCGCGGGGGCCTGGGTGGAGTCCCGCCATCACGGCCGGGGCCTGGCCCGCCGGGCCCTCGCCCGCGAGCTGCGGACCAAGGGCATCGAGCCGAGCCTCATCCAGGAGGCGGTGGAGCAGCTCGACTCCGACCAGGAGGAGGCCACCGCGCGGGAGCTCGTCGCCCGCAAGCTGCGCGCCACCCGCGGTCTCGACCGCGACCGGCGTCTGAGACGGCTCGCCGGGATGCTCGCCCGCAAGGGCTATCCCGAGGGCATGGCCCTCCGCGTCGTCCGCCAGGCGCTGGAGGCCGAGGGCGAGGACACGGACGGACTCGACGAGTCCTTCTGATCCCCGGGGGAGATCAGAAGGACGCGTCCCGTCCGGGACCTTCTCGGGATGCCGGTCGGTGTTCTCCGGACACGGCGTAGGGAGCCGGGGGCCGGAAGCCGTGAAGCCGGGAGCCGGTCGTCAGCCGGGTGTTGTCGGGAGGAGGACCGGGAGGCCCTCCGCCTTCCAGGCCTGGAAGCCGCCGATCAGGTCGGTCGCGCGGTGCAGGCCAAGGCGGCGCAGGGACTCGGCCGCGAGGGAGGAGGCGTAGCCCTCGTTGCAGAGGACCACCACCAGCAGGTCGTGGCTGTTCGCCTCTGGCGCGCGGTGGCTGCCCCGAGGGTCGAGCCGCCATTCCAGTTCGTTGCGCTCCACCACCAGCGCGCCCGGGATCAGACCGTCCCGTTCGCGCAGGGCCGAGTAGCGCGTGTCCACCAGGAGCGCGTCACCCGCCTCGTACGCCTCGTAGGCGGCCCGGGGTTCGATCCGGTCGAGGCCGGACCTGACCCGCTCCAGGAGTTCGTCGATGCCGACGCGGTCGTTGTCGCTCACTGCCAGTCCTCCGGGCGTTCGACCTGCTCCAGACGGAGTACCGCGCCCGTCCGGCTGAAGCGTCGGATCAGGGGGAGCGGCGGGTAGTAGGCGTGCACCGACACCGCGTGGGTGTCCGGGGACTCGTTGAGCACCTCGTGCACATGGTGGCGGCCGAAGGCACGGCCGCCGCCCTCTCCGAGCCGGCGGGAGCGGTCGAGGCCGTCGGCCAGTTCCAGGGTCTTCCAGCCGCTCGCCGGCAGCCGGACCGCCAGCGCGTTCTCGGTCAGGGCGCCGCGCGCGGTGGCGAAGGCACCCAGCGACTCGGCGTGGTCGTGCCAGCCCGTGCCGGTCCCGGGCGGCCAGCCGATGAGCCAGGCCTCGCTGCCGCCGGGGCCGTCGAGCCGTACCCAGGTGCGGCCCTCGGGGTCGAGCGGCAGGGAGTCGACCAGTTCCCGGTCGGCCGCCGTGCGCCGGACGAAGTCGAGCAGATCGGCTGCCGTCGGGACGCCGGGGGAGGTCGTGGGGGAGCCGGTGGGGGCGTTCAGGGGGCGTGCGGGGGCGGGTTGAGACACGGGTGACCGTCCTGGGTTCGCTGAGAGCGCGCGGCGGCAGCACGGCACACGGACGTACCTGGACGTACGGCGGTGGCGGGGCGCGCGCGGGGAAGGGGCGAGATCAGCAGGACGGGCGACACACGCAGCCCGCGTAGCGGACGAGGTCCATATGGACCCTCCGCCACAGGCGCACATCGGTGTCGGTCACGCTCCGGAGTACACCATGCGCGCCGATGGGAATCAACGCATGTCCGCTGTGCGGTCACTCCCCGTGGACACTCCGGCGGTCGTTCCGGCGGTCATGCCGGCCGTCGGTCCGGCGTTCTTTCCGGTGCCCGTACCGGTTTCCACGGCGGTGCCCGTATCGGCGTCCGTTCCGTCGGTCGGCGAGCCGCCGCGGGCCGCGTCCGCCGCCGCGTACAGCTCCTCGGGGCGGACTCCGGAGAAGGCGGCGACGAGGTGACCGTCGGGCCGTACGAGCAGGACGGCGTGGGCGGGGGCGCCCGGGTAGGCCTCCGTCACCAGGACCTCGGCCTTCGCCGGGAGGGCGGCGACCGCCTCTTCGAGCCGGGGCATCACCCCGGCGCCGCGCCAGTGCCGCCGGTCCCACACCCCGGTGCCGGGGGCGACCAGGAGGACCAGGAGGCGGCCCTGACCGAGCCGGTCCCGGAGCCGTACGGTCGTGCCGTCGGGAGCGGTCACGCGGACGTCCTCGACCGGGGCGCCCTCAGGGGTGCCGACCGGTGCCCGGCCCTCGGTGTACGGAGGTGCGAGGGGGGAGTGGGGGTACGCCGGGGGCGCACCGAGCGGGCCGCGCCCCACATGGCCGTCGGTGAGGAGGGCGTCGTGGCCGCGCGTGGCCCCCGGAAGGTACGTCCGCAGGCCGCCGCCGCCCCGCAGGACCGGCAGTGACTGGTCCGCCCCGCGCAGCCGGTGGGCGACAGCCGCCCGCCGCTCGCTCTGGTAGCTGTCGAGCAGCCGCTCGGAGGCACCGTGGTGCCAGGTGTGGGCGAGCTTCCAGGCGAGGTTGTCGACGTCCCTGAGCCCCTCGTCGAGGCCCTGGGTGCCGACCGCGCCGAGCAGATGGGCCGCGTCCCCGGCGAGGAGGACCCGGTCGACCCGCCAGCGCCGGGCGAGCCGGTGGTGCAGGGTGTGGACGCCGGTGTCGATGAGTTCGTACGGGGGTGTCACCCCGTCACACCAGCCGGCCAGGGTCTCGCGGATCCGGGCGACCAGCGCGTCCGGGGTGACGAGGTCGCCCCGGGGCGGCAGCAGCCAGTCGATCCGCCACACCCCGTCGGGCAGCGGGCGGGCGGCGATCTCGTCGGCGGCGCCGCGCCATGGCGGCTGACGGTGCAACAGGGCCTCGCCTGGCCAGGGGAGTTCGGTGCGGAGCGCGGCGACGGCGTGCCGCTCCACCGCCGTACGGCCGGGGAAGCGGATCCCGAGCAGCTTGCGGACGGTCGAGCGGGCGCCGTCGCAGCCGACGAGGTGGCTGCCGCGCCACCAGGTGCCCGACGGGCCGCGGGTGTGGGCGACGACCCCGTCGCGGTCCTGCTCGATGGTGTCGAGCCGGGCCTCGGTGACGAGCCGGATCAGCTTCTGACGGGCGATGGCATCGCGCAGCCCGCGGGCGAGGGCGTGCTGGGGGATGTGCAGCGGCGCGGCCGGGGCGGAGGGCGCGTCGGGGTCCTCGGACCACTCCTCCGTACCGCCGAGTCCCAGGTCGAGGGTGAGGTGGCGGACCACCTGGCGGCGGCGCATACCGCGCCAGCCGACCCAGCGGACGCCCTCGTCACGGAGGGTGGTGCAGCCGAGCCGCTCGACCATCGCGGCCATGTCGGCGCGCAGCACGACGCTGCGGGCGGGGCGTGGTTCGTCCTTGCCGGAGCCCTCGTCGAGGACGACGCTGGGCACGCCCTGCGCGGCGAGCGCGAGGGAGAGCGCGAGGCCGACCGGCCCCGCGCCCACGATGATCACCGGGTCCACGGCGCGGCTCCTGAAGGCCGGACGGTCATGAGGGCAGCACAGCTGAGTGTGGCACGATCCCGGTGCTTGATCACAGACCGTATGCAACCCACTGAGGGTGCTTGCGTCAAGCGACGGGGTGGGCGCGGTGCGGCCGACCTGAAGTCAGTGCCGCTCCGGCCCACCCCTGTTGTCCCACGGACCCCTTCGGGGTCAGGCGCCGCTGACGGCCTCCGACTTCGCTTCGGTCGCTCCCGCCTGGGCCGGGAGGGTCACCGCGGCGGACTTCTTGCCCTGCCGCAGGCGCTTCTCCAGACGGCTCGCGAACGTGGTCAGGACGAAGTTCAGGGCGATGTAGATCAGCGCGATGACCACGAGCGTGGCGATCGTGTTGGAGCCGTAGTTGGCCGTGATCTGCCGGTTCTGGCTGAGCAGCTCGGCGAAGCCGAGCAGGGCGCCGCCGAGCGCCGTGTCCTTGACGATGACGACGAGCTGGCTGACCAGTGCCGGGAGCATCACGGTCACGGCCTGCGGGAGCAGGACGTACAGCATGGTCTGGCCCTTGCGGAGGCCGAGCGCCACGGCCGCGTCGCCCTGGCCCCGGGGCAGCGAGAGCACGCCGGCGCGGACGACCTCGGCGATCACCGAGGCGTTGTAGAGCACGAGGCCGGTGACGACCGCGTACAGCGGGCGGAAGTCGGAGCTCACGGTCGTGAGCTCCCGGTAGGCCTGGTTGGCGAACATCATCAGGAGCAGCACCGGGATGGCGCGGAAGAACTCCACGACGGCGCCGACGGGCACCCGGACCCAGCGGTGGTCGGAGAGCCGGCCGATGCCGAGGACCGCGCCGAGGGGCAGCGCGATCAGGATGGAGAGCGCGGCGGCCTTGAGGGTCTCCACGAGGCCGGGCAGCAGATACGTCGTCCAGACCTTGGAGTCGGTGACGAACGGACTCCACTTCTCCGCGTCCAGCTGGTTCTTGTCGGCCAGGGCGGCGAGCACCCACCAGGCGACCACGGCGAGGACGGCCAGGAAGCCGATCGTGTAGAGGACGTTGCGCCGCTTCGCGCGCGGGCCGGGGGTGTCGTACAGGACGGAGCTCATCGCTTCACCGCCAGTCGCTTGGCCGCCCAGCCCAGGATGAGGCCGGTGGGGAGGGTGAGAACGATGAAGCCGAAGGCGAAGATGGCGAAGACCGTGAAGAGCGCGTCCGCCTCGTTCTCCATCATCTCCTTCATCAGGAACGCCGCGTCGGCGGCGCCGATCGCGGCCGCCACGGTGGTGTTCTTGGTGAGGGCGATCAGGACGTTGGCGAGCGGGGTCACCGCCGCGCGGAAGGCCTGTGGGAGGACCACCACGGTGAGCACCTGGGTGAAGCTCATGCCCAGCGCGCGGGCCGCCTCGGCCTGACCCGGCGGGACGGTGTTGATGCCCGAGCGCAGTGCCTCGCAGACGAAGGTGCCGGTGTAGGCGACGAGTCCGAGGACGGCGAGCCGGAAGCCGATGCCCTCGGCGCGCTCCCCGCCGAGCGTGATGAGCAGGGTCTGGTTGAGGCCCAGCAGGCACGCGACGAGGACCACCGTCAGCGGAGTGTTCCGGACGATGTTCACGTACGCGGTGCCGAAGGCGCGCATCAACGGGACCGGGCTGACCCGCATGGAGACCAGGGCGGTGCCCCAGATCAGCGAGCCGATGGCGGAGTAGAGGGCGAGCTGCGCCGTCACCCAGAAGGCGCCGAGCAGGTCGTACTGCCCGGAATCAAGAAAGTCGAACACGATGCCCGCGCTCTCCCCTGGTGGTCGGTCGGTGTGAAGGCCGGTGCGTGGGCAGCGGCCGGTGCCGGTGCGACGGCCGCCCCGCACGGGGGCGGCCGTCACGGCCGGAGCGGGTCAGGTCAGTTCTCGACCTTGGGCGCGGGCTCGTTCTTGTAGCCGGAGGGGCCGAAGTGCTGCTTGACGAGCTTGTCCCAGGTGCCGTCGGAGACCATCTTCTCCAGCGCCTTGTTGATCTTGCCGCGCAGCTCGTCGTCGCCCTTCTTGACGCCGATGCCGTACTTCTCGTCGCTCATCCGGAGACCGGCGAGCTTGAACTTGCCCTGGTTGGCCTTCTGCGAGGCGTAGCCCGCGAGGATGGAGTCGTCGGTGGTCAGGGCGTCGACGGCCTTGTTCTCCAGGCCGGTCAGGCACTCGGAGTAGCCGCCGAGCTGCTGGAGGTCGGCCTTGGGGGCGAGCTTCTCCTTGACGTTCTGCGCGGAGGTCGAGCCGGTGACCGAGCAGAGCTTCTTGGAGTTGAGGTCGTCGACCTTGGTGATCGAGCTGTCGTCGGCGCGTACGAGCAGGTCCTGGTGGGCCAGGAAGTACGGACCGGCGAAGTCGACCTCCTTCTTGCGCTTGTCGTTGATCGAGTAGCTGGCGACGACGAACTTCACGTCGCCGTTCTTGATCAGGTTCTCGCGCTCGGCGCTGGGCGCCTGCTTGAAGTTGATCTTGTCCGCGGCGTAGCCGAGCTCCTTGGCCACGTAGCGGGCGACGTCCACGTCGAAGCCGGCGTACGTGCCGTCCGGGGTCTTCAGGCCCAGGCCGGGCTGGTCGAACTTGATGCCGACGGTGATCTTGTCACCGTTGCTGCCCGAGTCGGAGCCGCCGCCGCAGGCGGTGGCGGTCAGGGCGAGGACGACGGCGGCCGCGGCGGCGGCAGGGGTGCGACGAAGCTTCATCGAGGAATGTCCCTTGGTCTAGAAGTGAGTTGGGAAGAATAGGCCCGAACTCGCTCAGTGGTGAAGGATCTTGGAGAGGAAGTCCTTCGCCCGGTCGCTGCGCGGGTTGCTGAAGAACTCCTCGGGCGTCGCCTGCTCGACGATGCGACCGTCCGCCATGAAGACGACCCGGTTGGCGGCGGAGCGCGCGAAGCCCATCTCGTGGGTCACGACCACCATCGTCATGCCGTCCCGTGCCAGTTGCTGCATGACCTCGAGGACCTCGTTGATCATCTCGGGGTCGAGCGCGGAGGTCGGCTCGTCGAACAGCATGACCTTCGGGCCCATCGCGAGCGCGCGGGCGATCGCCACGCGCTGCTGCTGGCCGCCGGAGAGCTGCGCCGGGTACTTGTCCGCCTGCGTGCCCACCCCGACCCGGTCGAGCAGGGCGCGGGCCTTGGTCTCGGCGGCCTTCTTCTCCGTCTTCCGGACCTTGATCTGGCCCAGCATCACGTTCTCGAGCACCGTCTTGTGCGCGAAGAGGTTGAACGACTGGAAGACCATGCCAACGTCGGAACGCAGCCTGGCGAGCTCCCTGCCCTCCGACGGCAACGGCTTGCCGTCGATGGTGATGGTGCCGGAGTCGACGCTCTCCAGCCGGTTGATCGTGCGGCACAGCGTCGACTTGCCGGACCCGGAGGGTCCGATGACGACCACGACCTCGCCGCGGCTGATCGTCAGATCGATGTCCTGGAGGACATGCAGTGCGCCGAAGTGCTTGTTCACGCCGGACAGTACGACCAGGTCGTCCGTGGCGCGCGGGGTGTCCTCGAGATCCTTGGACACTGACTCTCCGCTCATCGGGCTCTAGCTCCGTCCTCCTCGGTTGGGGAGGACACTAGAGACCCGATGTGATGACCGTCATCACATCTGAGCGGAAATTGAGGATAACGATCCGGCCGCAACCGGACACAGTGTGTGAACGGGACACCCCGGGCCGTACCGGCTGCATAACGGAAACGCTGCCGTCACAGGGGGACACTTGACTGTGACCCCGATCATCGGTGTTCATGCCTTGGTACCACCTGGTACACAGAGAGCCGCTACCGGCACGTCGCCACGGCACGTCGCCACGGCACATCACCACGGAACATCGCCACGGAGGAGGTACGTATGCGACTGCTGCTCGTCGAGGACGACGATCATGTCGCCGCCGCCCTCTCCGCGATCCTCGCGAAGCACGGCTTCACGGTGACCCACGCCCGCAACGGCGAGGAGGCGCTCCAGGCCGTCCTGCCCACCGCGCAGGGCGAGCGCCCCTCCTACGGGGTGATCCTGCTCGACCTCGGCCTGCCCGACCAGGACGGCTACCAGGTCTGCGGCCGCATCCGGAAGCTCACCACCACCCCGGTGATCATGGTGACCGCGCGCGGCGACGTACGCTCCCGGATCCACGGACTCAACCTCGGCGCCGACGACTACGTCGTCAAGCCCTACGACCCCGGCGAGCTCCTCGCCCGCATCCACGCCGTCAGCCGGCGCAACGCGGGAACCGAGGAGACGGCGGGCGGCGGCACGGCCACCGACGGAACCCAGCTGCGGCTCGGCGCCGTCACCATCGAGCTGCCCACCCGCCGGGTCAGCGTCGACGGCGAGAGCGTGCCCCTCACCCGCAAGGAGTTCGACCTGCTCGCCCTCCTCGCCCAGCGCCCCGGAGTCGTCTTCCGCCGCGAACAGATCATCAGCGAGGTCTGGCGCACCAGTTGGGAGGGGACCGGCCGCACCCTGGAGGTGCACGTCGCCTCCCTGCGCTCCAAACTGCGGATGCCCGCCCTGATCGAGACCGTGCGGGGCGTCGGCTACCGCCTGGTCGCCCCCGCCGCGTAACCGCCGGACGGCCCCTTCGTGCGCACCCGCCTGCTTCCGCTGCTCATCGTGCTGATGGCCGGCGTCCTGCTCGCCCTCGGCTTCCCGCTCGCCGCCAGCCTCGCCGCCTCCGAACAGCAGCGGGTCGTCGTCGACCGGCTCGACGACGCCGCGCGCTTCGCCGCGCTCGCCCAGTTCGTCAGCGAGACGAGCCCCGGAACCGACGAGCGGCGCACCACCCTCGGCGGCGAACTCGCCAGCTACCACGACGTGTACGGCATCCGGGCCGGCATCTTCTACCGCGACAACCGGTCCATGGCCGCCGCCCCCGAGGACTGGGTCGTCCCGTACGACGGGGAGGGGCGCCGCGCCTTCAGCGAGGCGCTGCTCGGTCGCCGCAGCCACGATCCGCCCCAGGTGTGGCCCTGGCAGGCCCACGCGCGGCTCATCATCGCCTCACCGGTCGTCCGCGACGGCGACGTCGTCGCGGTCGTCGTCACCGACTCGCCCACCGGGCAGCTCCGGCTCCGCATCCTGCGCGGCTGGCTGCTGATCTTCGCGGGCGAGTCCCTGGCCATGCTGGTCGCCGTCGGTGCCGCGTTCCGGCTCACCGGCTGGGTCCTGCGGCCCGTACGCGTCCTCGACTCCGTCACCCACGACATCGCGACGGGGCGCATGAACTCACGCGTCGCCGCGACCGGCGGACCGCCCGAACTGCGGCGCCTCGCGCTCTCGTTCAACGAGATGGCCGACAACGTCGAGGAGGCGCTCGAACAGCAGCGGGCGTTCGTCGCCGACGCCTCCCACCAGCTGCGCAATCCGCTGGCCGCGCTGCTCCTGCGGATCGAGCTCCTCGCCATGGAGCTCCCCGAGGGCAACGAGGAGATCGCCTCCGTACGGACCGAGGGCAGGCGCCTCTCGCAGGTCCTCGACGACCTCCTCGACCTGGCGCTCGCCGAGCACACGGCGGCCGAGCTGCGGCTCACCGACGTCGGGGCGCTCACCGCCGAGCGGGTCGCGTCCTGGCGGCCGGTCGCCGACGACAAGGGCGTCGCGCTGACCGGGGAGTGCGCGGCGGTCACCGCCTGGGCGGACCCGGTGGCGCTCTCCAGCGCGCTCGACGCGGTGATCGACAACGCGCTGAAATTCACCCCGGCCGGGGAGGAGGTCACCGTCACGGCCAAGGCCCTGCCCGGCGGGGAGAGCGTCGCCGTCGTCGTCGCCGACCACGGGCCCGGCCTCACCGACGAGGAGCTGGGACGGGTCGGCGACCGCTTCTGGCGCTCGGGCCGGCACCAGAACGTCAAGGGATCGGGCCTCGGCCTCTCGATCACCCGCGTCCTGCTCACGGCGGGCGGCGGCGGCATCGCGTTCGTCCCGAACGAGCCCCACGGACTGCGGGTGACGGTCACCGTGCCCCGGAACCGTCCGACGGCGAAGCGCGACCGGGAAGGTCAGGGCTTCACCGAGCGGTAGTAGCGGCGGGCGCCGTCGTGGAGGGTCAGGGGTTCGGTGTAGACGGCGGTCCGCAGGTCCACCAGCTGGGCCGGGTGGACCTGGCTGCCGATCCGGTCCCGGCTCCTGATCACCGTCCGCGTGAATCCCTCCACCAGGTCGGCGTCGGCCTCCACCGTGGTGACCAGGAGGTTCGCCACGGCCAGGGTCTCTATGGGCCGGCCGTCCTGCGCCTTGGCGTACGAGTCGGCCGGGATCACCGCCGACCGGTAGTGGCGGGTCGACTCGCCGACGTCGTGGAGCCGGTCGACGAGCGGCGCGTCCAGGGGGAGCAGCCGGATCGCGAAGCGCTCGGACAGCTCCTGCACCGCCTGGGTGGGAAGCCCGCCCGACCAGAAGAAGGCGTCGAGCTCGCCCCGCTCCAGGAGCCCGGGCATCGTGTCGATGCCCGCCGAGACCGGCACGACGTCGCGGTCGGGGGTGAGGCCCGCCGCCGCGAGGACCCGGTCGGCGATCAGCCGTACGCCGGAGCCGTCCTGGCCGACGCCGACCTTGAGGCCGCGCAGGTCCCGCACCTTCTGCAGCGTGGAGCCCTTGCGCACGACGAGCTGTACGTAGTCGTCGTAGAGGCGGGCGCAGCCGCGCAGCCGCTCGAAGCCGGGCCTGCGCTCCCGCTGGTACTGGGCCACCGCGTCGGCCGTCGCGACGGTGAAGTCGGCCTCGCCCGAGGCCACCCGGGCAAGGTTCTGCTGGGAGCCCTCACTGTCCTTGAGCGTTATCGAGACCTCGGGCAGGTCCTGCGCGAGGGCCTGCTTGAGCAGCTTCCCGTAGCGCTGGTAGACGCCGGTGGGGACTCCCGTACTGAACGTGACGGAGCCGCTCGGGACGGGGGATCCGAAGGGCATCAGCCACCACACCAGCACCCCGCACACCGCGAGCAGCGCGGCCGCGCCCGCCAGGACACGGCGGCGGGCGGCACGGGAGAGGGAGGCGAACATGCCGCGATCCTGCCAGGCCACCGGCGTGTCTGGCCAGGATCGGTTGCGTGAGGGGGCCGGGGGTGGGGCCTCGCACGGACCCGGCGAGAGGTCCGTGCGAGGCGGGTACGAAGCCCGAGCGAGGCCGGCGTGAGCCCGTGTCGGGCGCTGGGGCCGGCCGCGCGGGCCCGGCGAGAGGTCCGCGCGGCCGTGCCGGGTCAGTAGGCGAACGCGGATTTGCCCGTCACGGTCGTGGCGACGTGAGTGATGCCACTGCCCGGCGGCAGCGCCGTCACCGTCGAGGTCCCGGTCGTCCCGGTCGTGGAGCCGTCGCCGAGCTGGGCGGCCGCGTTGGCGCCCCAGCCGATCACCGAGCCGTCGTCCAGCGCGGCCACGGTGAAGTCGGCGCCGCCCGCGATGCTCTGGATGCCCTTGAGCGTGTCCAGTACGACCGGGGTGGTGCGGTTGGCGTTCGTGCCGTCACCGAGCTGCCGGTCGGTGTTCTTGCCCCAGCCGGCCAGGCTGCCGTCGTCGAGCACGGCGAAGCCGGACGCGGAGGTGGCGAAGATCCTGGCCACGGCGTCGAGGTAGGCGACGTCCACCGGCTTGTTGCTGTCGGTGGTGGCGTCGTTGCCGAGCTGGCCCTCGGCGCCCTTGCCCCAGGCCTTGACGGTGCCGTCGGCGGTGAGCGCGAGGACGTGGTCGCAGCCCACGGCGACGGACTGGACGTCGATCAGGTCGGGGACCTTCTGCGGGGTCTCGCGGGTCGTGTTGTTGCCGGTGCCCAGGCGCCCGTTGTCGCCCTTGCCCCAGGTCCAGACCGTGCCGTCCTGCCGGAGTGCCACGCTGAAGTCGCAGCCCGCGCCGACGTCCTTCACCTTGTCCAGGCTCTGTACGGGGATCGGGGTCCTGTACGGGGTTGTGGTGTCCTGGCCGGTGCCCAGCTGCTTCGAGGCGTTGCTGCCCCAGGCGAGGACCCGGCCGCCCTTGACGGCGAGGGCGTGGTTGAGGCCTGCGGAGACCTCGCTCACGCCGGAGAGACCGGCGACGGTGGCGGGGAAGGGCTGGGCGACGAGGGTGCCGTTGCCGAGCTGGCCGGTGGCGTTGGAGCCCCAGCTCTTGACCGTGCCGTCCTTGAGGAGGGCGACGGCGAAGGGGTTGGCGGCCGCGGCGGCGCCGCCACCGCCGCCGGAGAGCTCGCGGACGTCGTCGCGGGTGATGCCGGTGACGGCGGCGGGGGTCTGCTGGGCGAGGACGCTGCCGTTGCCGAGCTGGCCCTGGGCGTTCTCGCCCCAGGCGCGGACCCAGGGGTCGGTGCCGGCGGCGGCGTGGGCGGAGAGGCACGGGGCGGCGAGGGCGGTGGCCGCTGTGACAACGGCGAGCAGGGTGATGCGCTTGCTGTGGTGCATGGGGACCTTTCGGGTCAGTAGGCGTAGCTCGACTTGCCGGTGGGGGGAGTCGAGACGCGGGTCGCGCCGCTGCCTGCGGGCAGTGCGGTGACCGGGGTGGGGGAGTCGGTGGTGGCGGCGTCGCCGAGCTGGCCGGCCGAGTTATCGCCCCAGGCAAGGGCGGAGCCGTCGGAGCGGGCGGCGACGGTGTGCCCCCAGCCGCCGGCCATGTCGGTGACCTCGTCCAGACCGGGTACGGGGACCGGGGTGGTGCGGGAGGTGGTGGAGCCGTCGCCGAGCTGGCCGCGGCCGTTCCAGCCCCAGGCACGGACCGAGCCGTCGCCGAGCACGGCGAAGCTGTGGAAGCCGCAGCCGTAGATCCGGGCCACGCCGTCGAGATGGTGCACCTCGACCGGTGAGGGCGCACCCTGCTGGCTGTCGTTGCCCAGTTGGCCGTTGATGTTGTAGCCCCAGGCCCGCACGGTGCCGTCGGCGAGCCGGGCGAGCACGTGGTTGCAGCCGGTCGCGATCTCGACGACGTCCGTGAGGCCGGGGACTCGTTGCGGGGTGTTCCGGTCGGTGGTGTCGCCGAGGCCGAGCTGGCCGCTGTGGGCGCGGCCCCACGTCCAGACGGTGCCGTCCTCCCGGAGGGCGACGGCGTGTTGGCAGCCGGCGACGACGTCCTTCACCTTGTTCAGGCTCTGGACCCGCACGGGTCGCATGGCCGACGTGGTGCCGCCGTCGCCGAGCTGGCCGTAGGTGTTGTCGCCCCAGGCGAGGACCCGCCCGCCGCGGACGGCATAGGCGGCCTGGAAGCCGGCGGCGACCTCGGTGACTCCGGAGAGTCCGGCCACGGCGGCGGGGAACGGCCGGTTCACGGTGGTGCCGTCGCCGAGCTGGCCCGCGAGGTTCCCGCCCCAGGACTGGACCGTGCCGTCGGTGAGGAGCGCCACGGCGAAGGCGTTGTTGCTGTTGTTTCCACCGCCGGAGAGCTCGCGCACGGAGGCGCGGGCGAGGCCCCGGACGGCCGCCGGGGTCTGCTGGTCGGCCGTGGTGCCGTTGCCGAGCTGGCCGCCCGGGTTCGCGCCCCAGGCCCGCACCCACGGGTCCCGGGGCTCGGCGTGGGCGGGGGAGACGGCGAGGGCGAGGAGCGCGAGGGTGGCGGCGGCGAAGCCGCGCACGTATGCGTACGTCATGGGAGCACGCCCCCGCTCAGTACGCGTACGTCGTGTTGCCGCCCAGGGAGACGGCCACATTCTTGATCGCCGAGCCCTCGTTGAGGATCTTCACCGACTCGTAGCGCGGGACGGTGGTGCCGTTGCCGAGCTGGCCCTCGCCGTTGTGGCCCCACGTGAAGACGTCGTCCGCCGTGACGGCGACGCCGTGCCGGGCACCCGCCGCGAGGTGCTGGACGCCCTCCAGGCGCGGGATCTCGACGGGGGCGGTGCGGTTGGTGCGGGAGACGTTGGAGTCGAACGCCTCGTCGGACTCCAGAAGCTGGCCGTACTGGTTGTTGCCCCAGCCCCAGACGTGGCTGTCGCTGGTCTTGACGTAGTTGTGGTGGGCGCCTGCCTCGATGTCGGAGACGCCTTCGATCCAGTCGACGTCGACGGGGAGGGTGGAGGACTTGGTGGAGGAGTTGCCGAGCTGGCCGTAGAGGTTGTAGCCCCAGGACTTGACCGTGTCGTCGGCGGTCAGCGCGAGGGCGTGGTGGCAGCCGGCGTCGACCTCCACGATGTTCTCCAGGCCCTGCACCTGCCGGGGTACGGAGCTGGTGGCGCGGTTGCCGGTGCCGAGCTGGCCGTGGATGCCGCGGCCCCAGGCGTACACCTTGCCGTTCTCCAGGAGGGCGAGGCTGAAGTCGCAGCCGGCCGAGATCTGCTTGACCTTGGGCATGCCCTGGACACGGTCGGGGACCGTACGGCTGTCGCCGGTGCGGTTGTTGCCGAGCTGGCCGTAGGCGTTGTCGCCCCAGGAGTAGACCTGGCCGGAGGTGTCGAGGGCGAGGGCGTGCTGTCCGCCCGCGGCGATGTCCTTGATGTTGTTCAGGCGGGGGACGGTGGTGGGCACGGTCTGGTTGGTGTTGCCGCCGTTGCCCAGCTGGCCGGAGGAGTTGTGGCCCCAGGACTTCACCGTCTTGTCGGTTCGGGCCAGGGCGAAGGAGTCGGCGGACGAGGTGCCGCCGGCCGAGACCTGGTCGACGTCGCCGCGGAACAGGCTGGTGACCGAGGACGGGCTGAGGCTGTCGGACAGGGTGCCGTTGCCGAGCTGGCCGGTGCGGCCCGCGCCCCAGCTCAGCACGGTCGGATTGCCCTCGTTGGCGGTCGCCGCCGGGGCCAGGGCGGGTACGGCGGCGAGTGCGGCGGCGGCCGTGAGGACGGCGGCGAACGCTCGGCCGCGCGTCGGGAAGGACCGGGGGTCGCGCAGGGGTGTGCGCGCGGGACTGCGTCGTGAACGGGACATGGCTCTGCTCTCCTTCGACGGGGACATACGGGAGCGCGGCGTCCGGCCGGTGGCGTCCGCGGGGGAGCGCGGAGGCGTGCACGGGCCGGTCGCGGGTCATGCGAACACGTCGTGCCGGGCCCTTGGGCATGGGGCGCCCACGGCCGGGTGCGGCGGCCGGGACGGGCCGCCGGGCACATCAGCAGACTGTCCGAGAATGATCACCGCGGCGAGCCGGAAGCGCTGAAACACCCGTTTGTCGGACGTCCGTTCGGGGTGCCGCTCCGGGGGCGCACTCACCCCCGGAGCGAGCCCCGGAGGCGGCGGCGGAGGGCGCCCGGGCGGGCCCGCCGAACGGCGGCGGCCGGGGGAGTGAGGACCCCCGCCGCGCATGGCCGCCCGCCCTCTCGCGCCCGTGCCGGATTCCACGCCCACGGGTGTACGGGAAGACCCGCGGCCCGCCCCGCGAGGCCCCCGCCGCGGCCGGTCCCGGCGGCCCCCAGTGCGCTCCGCCGAAGTGGTGAGCGACCCCCGGGGAGTGCGCCGCGCCGTGTGTCCTGCCGGAGTGCCGGGGCCCCGGCGGCTAGCGTCGGGATGCGCTCGGTGATCTTGAGGACAGTCCCCTGTCCGCCCCTGGCGTCCCCCGCCGAGCCCACCAAGTCACCCCTGTCCCAAGGGAGTTCCCATGCCCACGCTGAAGGCATCGGCGCGTCGTGCGCTGACCGTCGCCGTCCTCGCCGCCGCTCTCGCCCTGCCCCTGGCCCCCACCGCGTACGCCGAGGAGTGCAAGCCCGAGGACCAGGCCTGCCTGGACAAGGAGGCAAACGCCAAGGAGGCCAAGGAGATCGAGGAGCAACAGAAGAAGACCCAGGAGGCAGCCGGCCAGGCCGACAAGGACATCAAGGCGGCCGGGGAGAAGCTCAAAGAGTGCCCGCCCGGCTCGTCCTCCTGCATGAGCAAGCTGACCGGCGGCAAGGGCGCCGCCGAGGAGAAGGGCCTCGAGGACATGACCGAGACCATCTCCTCGAACGAGCCCGAGCCGGGCAACAACGCGGCCCAGGCCGTGACCTCGACCTGCGAGTCCTTCCCCGGCTCGCTGCCGCAGGGGTCCACCGACCCGGGACAGTCCCCCTTCCCGGTCGACCAGCTCTGCAGCCTCCTCGGCGGCTGAGCCGGTCCCCGCGCACGTCCCCTGCTCCTTTCTCTCCTCCTCCCCTCCGTCCCGAAGGGATTCCCCGTCATGCCCGCGTGCCATCGCCGCGCCGCCCTGCTGCCCGCCCTCTCCGTCCTCCTCGGTCTCGCCGCCGCAGCGCTCGCGCCGCCAGCCGGTGCCGCCGCCCAGGAGGGGCCGGGCGAGACCCCCGTACCCCGCGCCCTCACCGCCGACGGACGCCCGGCCAAGGTCGCCGACGTCCTGAAGCACTGCGGCACCAAGCGCAACGCCTGCACCTTCGCCATCGACCGCAAACTGGGCCGTGAGTACGTCACCGCCGTGAAGTCGCTCGGCAACGCGGTGATCAACTGCACCCAGAGCGACATGGCCGTCGAGCGGACCGTCACCCTGAAGACCGGCACCACCGACAACATCGGCGGCGAGATCTCCGGGCAGATCACCGCCGAAGGCACGGTCAGTGCCACCGGCTCGGTCACTACCAACCTCACCGGCGAGGTCTCCAGCGAGAACAAGACGCCCGACCTCGACAAGGGCCCCACATCGGCGAACACCGCCAAGACCTCGGTCGCCGGCGGCGCCACGGCCTCGGGTTCGCTGAGCGCGCGCCTCGCCTTCGAGGCCGCCTTCAAGGCCACGTACTCCAAGTCGTGGACGGTCGAGAACACCGAGGAGACCGTCTACAAGACCACCGTCAAGCCGCACGACATGCTCGTCTTCGGTGCGAGCGCCGCCATGCGGCGCGTGGTCGGCAGCCTCGTCGCCGACACAGGGCAACGGATCATCGGCATCGCCGTGGACAGCCCGTCGATGGTCACCAGCAGTACGTTCATCGCCCAGACGTACGCCGCGTCCGCCGGCGTCTGCGGCGGCACGCGGCCCACCGGAAACACCGCCCCCACCCCGGCTCCCGATCCCGGTCGTGCGCTCGCCCCGGCTCCCGTCGCCGAGGTCCCCGCCGCGCGGGCTGTGCCCCCGGGCGCCGAGCCGAAGCGCGTCGTCGTCCTGCCCGCCGACGCTTCCTGACCCGGGAGGAGAACCACCGTGAACCGCACCACGCTCCCGGCCCTCGCCGTCCTCGGCGCCGCCGGGCTTCTGCTCCCCCTCGCCCCCCACTCCACCGCGGCCCCGGCCGCGCAGTCCGTCCCCGTCCTCAACGGCGACTTCGCCGACCCGGTCATGAGGGGCGACGGCCCCACCACCGTCGGCCTCGATTCCTGGACCGGCCTCAACCAGCGCTATTCACCCACCGCTTCGGGCCGCACCGACGCCTCCCACGGCGTCGCCCTCCAGAAGGACGGCAACACCCTCCAGCAGCGGCTGCGCGGCGTCCGCGCCGGAGCCAAGGTCACCGTGAGCTACGAGGACAGCCCCGCCGTCTCCAAGGAGTGCACCGGCGAGCAGGTCGGCGGCGGCCAGCCGTACGCCGTCACCGGTTCCGGTGGCCCGGTGCAGGAGGTCACCACCGCCGGCGACCCCGACCGGGTGAAGGGCACGCCCGGCAAGGGGCGTTGGACCGGTCGTGCCTACGTCTTCACCGCGAGCGAGAACGAGCCGCTGCTCACCTTCACCTCGCGGGTCACCGACTCCCGTACCCATGTGACCTGTTCGCCGATGATCGCCCGCATCCGCGCGGTCGAGGTGCCCCCGGACCTCGACAAGACGGTGAACAAGACCGCGCTCGGGACCTCGGAGGCGTACAAGGGCAACGACCGCGAGAGCACCCTCCACAACGCGGCCGCCGCCTGCAACGGCGAGAACGCCTGCACCTTCCGGCCGGACACCCGCATGTCCTTCCGCTACTACGACCGGGCGCGGGTCGTCGGCGAGGCCTTCGTCAACTGCACCCGCAACCCGCTGGAGCACACCCGCCTCCTCTCGTACGCCGAGCGCGGGCACGACAGCATCTCCCAGACCTACGCCGACGCGAACCTGGCGCTCAACGAGGTGGCCAGACTGCCCACTTCGGGCGTACGCGAGGAGGACGAGAAGCGCGTCAAGGAGCGGCCCATGGCCACCCAGTTCGCCCTCGCCTACGAGAAGGGCTGGCAGCGGCCCTGGCAGTGGTTCAGCAGCGACCAGCGGACCATCGTGGAGAAGATCCAGCCCGGCGAGGTGAGTTGGGTCGAGATGCAGCCGAGCCGCGAGCGGGTCGAGGGCTGGTTCGTCGGCAAGAAGGACGACTACCGGCTGCACGCCGTCATCGACGGGCCCTCGCGGGCCGTGCCCGACCGGCTGCTCCAGCGGACCGGGCCGATGTCGGAGGCCGAGAAGCAGCGCTGCGCGGCCGCCCGGCCCATGACCACCACCCCGGTGGGCGCGGACGCGCCCGCGAGCTCCAGCGACAAGGGCCTCCTCAAGATCCCGGCGCCGACGGCTCCGGGAGTGCGGTCCCCGGAGCGGAGCCTGCCGCTGGACTGACCGACGTCGCCGCGCGCCGCCTCACCCCGCCACCGCGGTGAGGCGGCGCAGCACTTCCTCCGCGCCCAGCGCGCGGGCCACCGCGAACAGGTCGGGGCTGCGGGTGGCGCCCGTGAGCGCGACCCGGACCACGTTCGCGACCTCCCTCGGCGGTCCCGCCCAGCGCTCCGGGTCCCGGCGCCAGGAGGCCGTGTCCGGTGCGTAGCCGTGCCGTCGGGCCAGCTCCCGGAGCTCTCCGTACCACTCCTCCGGCGTGGCGGCCTCGCCCCCCTCGCGGGCGAACTCGGCGGCGATCCGGCGTACGAGGCCGGAGTCCAGGCCGCCGTAGCGGTCGTCGTCGGCGGCCGGCGCCGGGCCGAAGAGCTCCGCGAAGAAGAAGCCGTAGCGGTCGCGGAAGCAGGACCAGCGGTCCAGGTCCTTCCGGGCGGGCGCGCCCTCCGGCCGGCCCGCCGCCACGGCCGCCAGGGCGAGCTCCTTGCGCGAGGCGAGGACGGACGCGAGCTCCGGGTCGTACTCCTCCGCCCAGGCGAGGAGCTGCCCGTAGAGCTCGTCGGGGGTGAGTGAGGCGATGAACTCCCGGCTCAGGGAGTGCAGTTTGGGCAGATCGAGCAGCGGTCCCGAAGAGCGCATGCCGTCGAGCCGGACGGGGGCGGCGAGCGCCTCGGCCGTGGGGACGTCCATGAGCCGGATGTTGGCGAGACCGCGCAGATAGTGCTGGACGGCGGCCGGCGGATACCCGGCGGCCAGGTAGTAGTCCACCGACGCCTCGGGGTCCTTGCGCTTGCTGAGCTTGCGGCGCGAGGGGCCCTCGGCCTTCATCAGCGGCGCGAGATGCGCGTACGTGGGCGGCTCGAAGCCGAGCGCCGTGTGCAGCTGGAGATGGACCGGGGTCGAGGACAGCCACTCCTCGCCGCGCACCACGAGCGACACCCGCATCAGACGGTCGTCCACGACATGCGCGAAGTGGTAGGTCGGCAGGGGAAGTTCCTCCTGCGAGGACTTGAGCAGCACGATGTCGTTGCCGTTGTCCTGCATGGTGACGGAGGCGCGGATCCGGTCCGTGAAGCGGACCCGGCCGGGGAACTCGTACGGGCAGCGGAACCGCACGACGTAGGGTTCACCGGCCGCCAGCCGCCGCGCCGCCGACTCCGGCGCCAGCGTGCGGCAGGGCGCCCACCGGCCGTAGTAGCCGAGCGGGGAACGGCCCGCGCGCTGCTCCTCCGCGCTCCGGGCCAGCCGGTCCTTGTCGCAGAAGCAGGGGTACGCACGGTCCCGCCGCAGCAGTTCGCGCACATGGCTGAGGTAGACGTCCCGGCGCTCCGACTGGAGGTACGGGCCCCACTCCCCGTCCCCGGCGACCCCGCCCTCGTCGGGGGCGAGCCCGAAGGCCCCGAGGAGTCGGGCGAACTCCTCGGCGGCACCTGCCACTTGGCGTGAGCGGTCGGTGTCCTCGACGCGCAGCACATGCACCCCACCCGACTGGTGGGCCAGGGCACGTGCCACGGCCGCCGTGTACAGGCCGCCGATGTGCAGATGTCCGGTGGGGCTGGGTGCGAAGCGCGTCACCTCGGCACCCGCCGGCAGGGCGCGCGGCCGGAACCGCCGCTCCCAGTCGGCCGGTTCCGGGAGATCGGGCGGGAACATCGCGTTGATGACGGACAGGTCGAGCACGGTGGACTCCCTCCTGGGGTTCCTCGATCCATCCACCGTAGGCCGGTGACCGGCCGATTCGAGAGGAGCGAGGGCGCGAGGCTGCGGGACTCCGAACCCTCTTCGGCGTTGTGTGCTGCGAGCGCCCTGCACGGTCAGTAGCGTCCCCAGGACCGTTCCGTACGACGTACACAGACGATGAACCCGGGGGGTGTGATGGGCGGCACGCGCGCGGTGGCCCTGCTCGCACTCGGCTCCTTCGCCATGGGGACCGACGCCTACGCGATGGCGGGACTGCTCCCGGACATGGGTGCCGACCTGCACGTCTCCGTCTCCCTCGCCGGGCAGTCCGTCACCGCCTTCACCCTCTGTTACGCCCTGGCCGCGCCGCTGTTCTCGGCCGGCCTCGCCCGCTGGGGGACCCGTACGGTCCTGGTGACGGCGCTCGTGGTCTTCGTCCTCGCCAACGCCGGGACGGCACTGACCGGTTCGTACGCCGGACTCCTCGGCACCCGGGCCCTCGCCGGTGCCGGAGCGGGCCTCTTCACCCCGGCGGCGGCCACCATGGCCGTCGCGCTCGTGCCGCCCGAGCGGCGCGGGCGCGCCCTCGGCCTCGTGCTCGGCGGGATGAGCGCCGGCACCGTCCTCGGCGTGCCGCTCGGCCTGCTCGTCGCCGCCGACTCCGGCTGGCGAACCGCGCTCTGGCTGATCACCGGCCTCGGCGTGGTCGCCCTGCTCGGCGTCGCCACCGCCCTTCCGGACGTCCGGGGGGCCGCCGCGCCCTCCTTGCGGGCCCGGTTCGGCGCGCTCGCCCGGCCCCGGGTCGCCGTGGTCGTCGCCGTCACCTTCACCCAGACCGTCGCCAGCCTCGGGCTCTATACCTATCTGGAACCGGTGCTCCACCGGGTCGCCGACGTCGGCAGCGCCGTGCCGTACCTCTGGGTCTGGGGCATCGGCGGGGTCTGCGGCAGCCTTCTCGCCGGGACCCTCGTCGACCGGACCGGGAGGCCGGCGCTGCTCGCCGTCGCCCTGCTCGGCACCCTCGGCGCCGCCCTGGCCCTGCTGCCGTGGACCGGAACCGTCCCCGGCCTGGTCCTGCTGCCCCTGATCGTCTGGGGTGCCGTCGGCTGGGCCTTCGTCGTACCCCAGCAGCATCGACTGCTCGCGCAGGACGGCGAGGGAGGAGCCGCCGCCGTCGGCCTCAACAGCTCCGCCACCTACCTCGGCGGCGCCGTCGGCTCCGCGCTCGGCGGCCTCGCCCTCGCCCACGGGCTCGACGCCCGCTGGCTCCCGCTCCCCGCCGCCGGGGTCGCGCTCGCGGGAGTCCTCTTCCACCTCACCGCGGTGCGCGCACTCGCCCGGCGCGAGGCCGAGGTCGGCCGCGACGCCGGGACCGGCCGCGACGCCGGGACCGGCCACGTCACCCCGGACCACGCCGACGGGACCAAGGACCACGCCGACGGCACCAAGGACCACGCCAACGGGACCGGAGCCGCGGGCGCGACCGCGGCCGAGGCCCTGGAAAGGAACACGCCATGAAATTCGGCGTCAATCTGCCCAACTACGGGTCCGAGGCCACCCCCGACGCCCTCGCCGACTGGGCGCTGCGGGTCGAGTCGATGGGTTACCACTACGCCATGGTCTCCGACCACGTGGCCCTCACTCCGGACGTCCAGCACCTCTTCCCCGCACCGTTCTACGACCCCTTCGCGACCCTCGCCTGGCTCGCCGGAGTCACCAGGACCGTGGGCCTCGGAACGACGGTGACGATCCTCCCGTACCGGCACCCCGTGCACACGGCCCGCGTCGCCGCCAACATCGACCGGTTCAGCAACGGCCGGCTCGTCTTCGGCGCGGCCGCCGGCTGGGCCGCCCGCGAGTTCGCGGTCCTCGACGTCCCGTACCGCAGGCGCGGCGCGATCAGCGACGAGTACCTCGCCGCGATCAAGGCCTGTTGGGCGAACGAGGTCGCCTCCTTCGACGGCGCCCACGTCTCCTTCCGCGAGGTGCACACCGGGCCGCTGCCCGTGCAACGGCCCGGCCCGCCCGTCTGGGTCGGCGGACACAGCTACGGCGCGCTGCGCCGGGCCGTCCGCCTCGGCGACGCCTGGCACCCCACCTCCGTCTCCGGTGACTGGCTCCTCGGCGTCGGCCTGCCCACCCTCCGCCAGGTCGCCGAGGAGCACGAGCGACCCGTGCCCGACGTCTGCCCCCGGATCAAACTCCGGGTCACCCCCCGGCCGCTCGGCCCCGGACGGCTTCTCGGCGAGGGCACCCAGGCCCAGATCGCCGACGACCTCGGACTCCTCCAGGACCTGGGCGCGCGGGCCGTCGTCCTCGACCCCACCTACCCGGGCGACCGGCGCGAGGCGGGCCGCACCGCGCGGGACCTCGACGTCCTGGAGACACTGGCCAAGGAGGTCATCGACGTGGACGCCGGCTGCGTACGATGACCGAACGGCGGCAGCGGGAGGGGGTGCGCGACATGACCGATCCGGACCTGCGGAAGCTGCGGGTGCTGAGGGAACTCAGTGAGCGCGGCACCGTCAGCGCGGCCGCCCAGGCGCTCCACCTCACCCCCCAGGCCGTCTCGCAGCAGATCAGCGCCCTGGGACGCGAGTTGGGCGTCCCGCTCACCGAACCGTCCGGGCGCCGGCTGCGGCTCACGGGGGCCGCCCGGATCGTGCTCCGGCACGCCGACGCCGTCTTCACCCAGATCGAGCAGATGCGCGCGGAACTCGCCGCCCACCAGAGCGGCGAGCGCGGCGAGGTCGCGGTCGCGGGCTTCTCCACCACCCTCTCGGCGCTGATCCTGCCCGCCGTGGCCCGGCTGCGGGAGACCCGGCCGCTGCTGCGGACCTCGCTGGCCGAGGTCGACCCGCCGGAGAGCTTCTCCCTGCTCCAGCGCGGGGAGACCGATGTCGTCATCTCCGCGGACACGACCCGGCCCGCGCCGGCTCCGGGGGGTGCGGACGGGCGCCCGGACGGACCGCCCGACGGGCGCTCCGACGGCCGTTCCGACGGGCGGTTCCACCGGGTCGCGCTCTGCGACGACCCCTTCGACATCGCCCTGCCCGCCGGCCACCGGCTCCTCGACAGCGAGCAGCTGCTCCTCGCCGACCTCGCCGACGAGACCTGGATCTTCGCCACGACCGGCCTCTGTCATGACATCGGCGTCGCCGCGTGTACGGCGGCCGGGTTCACCCCGCAGGCCTCCCACGCCATCGGCGACTGGGACGCCACGCTCGCGGCGGTGCGGCTCGGCCTCGGGGTCGCGCTGGTGCCGCGACTGGCCAAGCCGGTCCCGCGGCCCGACGTGACGATCCGCGCGTTCAGCGAGCGGGCGCCTTCCCGGACGGTCTTCGCGGCCGTACGGGAGGGGAGCCAGACGTCCCCGGAGATCGCCGCCGTGCTTGACGCGCTGCGTACGGCGGCCAGGGCGGCCGTCGCCCGCTGATCGGCGGAGCCCGACGCGCCACGACCGACCTGCGCGGACTCGATTCGCCACGGCTCGTGGACAGTACCGTCCACAAGCCGTTGCTGGACCCGTCCGACCGCCGGTGCGAGGCTCGATCCCGTACCGCGGAGAGCTCCGCGCGTCCCTCTGACTTCCTCTTCCAACTCCTTGCCGAGCCTTGCCTTCGGAGAGCGGGAACACACCCATGTCCAAAGCCACCTACACGCGGCTGGCCGCACTGAGTCTCATCTGGGGCTCCGTCTTCCTGTGGATCAAGATCGCCGGATACGGCTTCTCGCCCGTGCAGATGGTGCTGATCCGGCTCGCGCTCGGCGCCGTCGTGATCCTCGCCATCGGATACGCGAAGGGTCTCCGGCTCCCCAAGGAGGCCGCCACCTGGGGTCACCTGACCGTCGCCGCGCTGCTCGGCAACGCGGTCCCGTGGACCCTCTACGCCGAGGGGGAGATCGCCGGATCGAGCAGCGTCGCCGCGGTCGTCAACGGCAGCGCGCCGATCTGGACCCTGGCCGCCGCCCTGCTGCTCGGCCAGGAGAAGCGGGTCTCCGGCTTCAAGGCCGGCGGCGTGCTGCTCGGCCTCGGCGGCACCGCGCTCATCGCCTCGCCGTGGAACTCGGCCTCGGCCGGGACCGGTTGGAGCATCCTCTGCTTCGTCCTCGGCTCGATCAGCTTCGGCGCCAGCTTCGCCTACATGGGCAAGTTCCTCGTGGGCAAGGGCATTCCGCCCCTGATGCTCGCGGGCGGGCAGCTCAGCGCGGCCACCGCGCTGCTTCTCGTCGCGTTCCCCTTCCTGGGACTGCAGACCATCACCTGGCGCACCGACTCGGTGATCTCCGTCCTCGTCCTCGGCGTGGTCTGCACCGGCTTCGCCGCGCTGCTCAACTTCGAGCTGATCATCAAGGACGGGCCCACCGTGGCGTCCACGGTCACCTATCTGATGACCGCCGTGGCCGTCGTCCTGGGTGCCGTGGTGCTTCAGGAGCCCCTCGGCTGGACCGTATGGCTCGGGGCGGTGGCGGTGCTCGCGGCCACCGGTCTGCTCCGGCGCAAGCCGCGCCCGGCGCCCGAGCCCGAAACGAAGCCCGAGGCCAGCTCCGTACCGAGCGGGGCGGCGGCCGAATAGCCATCCCGCGCCGAACACCGGCACAGCAGGGCGCCACCCGGCCGTTCTCGGCGGCCGGGCGTGCGCCATTCCCTCAGGTCCCTCAGGAAATGCCGGGCCCGCCGCCCGCAACATTGTGTTCATTCATGGGGCGGGTGGTGGGTGGTAGCGTCACAAGCGGAAACACCGGCCTTTATGGGGGAGTCGTACGTGGCTTTTGTGGTCGAACTCGTTTTCCGTGGCAATGAGACGGACCGGTTGAGTTTCGGAGAGGCTCACCGGACCTACTGGAAAAGGATGGCCGCGCGCGGCATCCTGCTCGGTGGCGGCCCCTGGCGGGACGGCACCGGGGAACTCCTGCTCTGTGAGGCACCGGACCGCCGCACGCTCTTACGGGTCCTGTACGCCGACCCGTACGCACAGGCGCAGGTCTTCGGCGAGTTACGGGTCCGGGAATGGAACGCGGTCATGGGGCACGTGGTGCTCGCCGGCCTGGAGCGGTCCACCGGTGGCGCCGGGACCCACGAGCGAATACGCGGGGGCGTCACGGCCCTCGCCCCGCCGGCCGTCACCGCGCCCGCCCCGCCGGTCGTCCGTGAGGAGTCCGCCGTCCGTGAGGAACTGACCGCCCACGAGCGGCGGATCGCCACGATGATGCTCGACGGACTGACCAACAAGCAGATCGCCGAGTCCTTCACGGTGTCGACCCGGGCGGTGGAACTGCACATCACCCGCATCTACCGCAAGCTCGACATTCGCCGGCGCGCCCAACTGGCCGCTGCCATCGACCGGTTCGAAGCCGCGCTGGCCTGCTGATCCTTCTGTCCCACCCGTATCCGCACACATATCCGTTGGGGAGTCGTCATGCCGCTGGTCGAGATAACCGTTCCCGAGGGCGCCCTGTCCGAGGCCGCCGCGGAGGTCCTGCAGCAGCAGGTCGCCGACTCCGTGCTGACGGCCATGGAGCTGCCCGGTACCGACTTCTTCGCCGCCGCCACCTGGGTGTACGTCCGTGAGGCCGCCAAGGGGCTCGCGACCACGGGAGCCGGCACGGCCCCGGGCGTCCTGGTCGTGGTCACTCCCCTGGAGGGCTTCCTCACCCCCGAGCGCAACGAGGCGCTCTCCGTCGAGGTGACCCGGCACGTGCAGGCGGCGACCGGTCCCGACACCGTCGTCTGGCTCGTCGTGAACGAGATTCCGGAGGGCAACTGGGCCGTCAACGGCGGTCTGACCCGCCGCGCGAAGATCGACGAATTCGTCGCCGAAGCCGCCAGGGCCAACTGAATTCCATTCCCGTATTTCCCGGCGTTCCATGATTTGGACGCCGTGCGTATTTCCGCATCTGGATCCGCAATCTGGATCCGCGTCGGGATCCGCATCAGGATCCGCGTCGGGATTCGGCCACGGGTGCGGAATCCCGTATCGATGTGCGGGCCGTTCCCCTCGTACGGTGATGTCAATGGCACCGACGGATGGGAGTGACTCGTTCATGGCTCTGCATTCGGCGCCGCGACTCGGTGTGGTGGTTCCTTCGGGAAACGCCGCGGCCGAACCCGAGATCGGCAGCCTCGTCAGCCCCGCATTCAATGTCCACACCTCACGCTTCCCGGTCCTTCCCGGAAAAGACCTCCGGGGTCGCCTGGAGAAGTACAACGACGTACTCCCCGAAGTGCTGGGGAATTTCGGCGGGCTGCGCCTCGACGCGGCCGTCGTCTCCTGCACCGGTTCGCACTACCTTCTGACGCCGGACGGCGACCGGGCCCTCTGCGCGGAGCTCTCCGAGCGCGTGGGAGCCCCCGTACGGTCGGCGGCGCTCGCCATCCTCGACACGGCGCGGGCGGTGGGCTCCGACCGGCTGGTCCTGATCTCGCCGTACGAGCCCTGGCTCACCGAACTGTCCCACGCCTACTGGGAGTCGGCAGGGCTCACGGTCGACCGGGTGGTCAAGATCCGGGCCGGCGCCCGCTTCTCCCCGTACGACGTGACCACCGAAGAGCTGGTCGCCCAGGTGCGAGAGGCTGAACTCCCCGAGGATGCCACGCTGTTGTTCACCGGCACCGGCATGTTCACCTTCGACGCGCTCGCCGAGCTCGGGCGGGACAGCGGGCGCACCCTCCTCACCTCCAACCTGGCGAGCGCCTGGTGGGCCAGGGACGCCCTCGGTCTCCCGGCCGACGGCACGGACGCGCATCCGCTGCTGCGCCGGCTCGCCGGGCGGACCGGCGGCCGGAGCGGCCGTGACGGCGCAGCCGGTCGCGATGCCGTGGCCGTGTCGTGAGCGGCGATACCGCCGCTCGCGGAACGGTCGCCGTCGTCGGAGCCGGGCCCGTGGGCCTGACCGCCGCGCTCGTCCTCGCCCGGACCGGCGTGCCGGTGACCCTCCTGGAATCCCGGGAGGCGCTGGCCACCGAGTCCCGCGCGTCCACCTTCCACCCCTCCACCCTCGACCTCCTCGACGAGCTCGGCGTCGCCGCCGCGCTGCGCCGCCAGGGCCGTACGGTCGACCGCGTCCAGTGGCGCGACCTGGACGGCGTCGTCCACGCCGAGCTGGACTACTCCGTGCTCGCCGGGCACACCGCTCACCCGTACCGGCTCCATGTCGAACAGGCGCGGCTCACCCCGCTGTTGCTCGCCGAGCTGACCGCGACCGGCCTCGCCGACATACGGTTCGGGGTCACCGTCACCGGGGCCGAGGACACCGGCGACGGGGACTCCGGGAGCAGGGTGCGGCTGCGCACCGAGGACGCGGCGGGGCGGGTCACCGTCACCCGACACCCGTACGTCCTGGCGGCCGACGGCAGCCGCAGCCGGCTCCGCGAGATCGCCGGACTTCCCGGCACGGCCCAGGAGTACCCGGACTACGCGCTCCGCGTGGTCACCGAGACACCGCTCGACGAGCTGGTCCCCGGGCTCGCCCCGCTCTCCTACGTCCGCGACGCGCGGGCCTCGTTCAGCGCGCTGGGGATGCCGGACCACTGGCGGCTGATCTTCAGGATCCCGCGCGGGACGGACCGCGACGCGGTGCTCGCGCCCGAGGCCGTACGGGCCAGGGTCGAGCAGGCCCTGCCGGGTGCAGCCGGGAGGGCCGTACGGATCGCCGACGCGCACACCTACCGGCTCGCACGGTTCCTGCTGCCCCGCTACCGGGCCGGCCGGGTGCTGTTCGCCGGGGACGCGGCCCATCTGACCTCCACCGCCGGCGGCCTGAACATGAACTGCGGGATCCACGACGCCGTGGAGACGAGCCGGGCCCTCGCCGCCGTACTGCGGGGCGAAGGGGCCGACGGAACCCTGCTCGACGCGGCCCTCGAACGGCGCCGCTCGGTCGTCGAGACGGCCGTCATCCCGCGCAGCGAGGCCCGTACGGCGGGACTCGACAGCGCGGCCGAACTCACGGCCCGGCTCGCCTCGTTGAGGCGCACCGCCGCCGACCCCCGCTCGGCCGCCGACTACCTGCTCAAGGCATCACTTCTCGACGTCGCACCACGACCACTGAAGGGTGACGCACATGCGGATCTGGTTTCACAAGCACACCGTTGAGGGACGGCTTCCCCTGCTCGACCAGTGGTATCGCGAGCACCTCGACGCGATAGCCGCGCCCGGCACCACCGTCGACATCAAGACCCTGCCCGCCGACACCTACCCCGACGCCACCCCCTTCGGGCTCGTCGGCCACCACTCCGCCCAGGTGCTGTTCAGCCGGCACTTCTCCGAGTCCGCGCTGGTCGCGGAGCGGGAGGGCTACGACGCCTGGGTGATCGCCGCCGGCCAGGACCCCGGCCTGCGCGACGCCCGTCACCTCGCCTCCATCCCGACCCTCGGCTACGGCGAGACGGCCTTCTTCCTCTCGGCGCTCACCGGTCAGCGTTTCGGTGTCCTCGGCTTCATGCCGCCCCTGGAGGAGCCCATCCGGGCCAACATCCGGCAGTACCGCCTGGAGTCCTCGCTCAGCTCGTACGAGGTCGTCCCCGGCGGCTGGGACTCCGTACACCGGTCCCTGGAAGGGGACTTCGACCAGTTCGTCGAGGTGTACTCGGCGGCCGCCGAGCGCGCCGCGCGGGCCGGCGCCGAGGTCATCATTCCCGCCGAGGGCATCCCCAACGAGATCCTCTGGCACCTCGGCATCCACGAACTGCACGGCCTGCCCGTCATCGACCCGGCGGGACTCGCCGTCAAGCTCGCCGAAACCCTCGTCCAGCTGGGTGAGTTGAAGCTCTTCCAGCGCAGCGGGCACGGCTACTGGTTCAGCCGCCCGGACGAGCCGGTCGCCAAGCACCTGGAGCAGGTGTTCCTCGGCGAGGCCCTCTAGGAGATGCCGTGTCCGCCGCCTTGTGCGCCCACCGCGCCCCGCACCTGCACCGCGCCCAGCACCCGCACCGGAACCCGCACCAGGCCGTTCCGCGCGCCCCGCACCTGCACCGGAACCCGCACCCCGCAGTTCCGCGCGCCCCGCACCCCGCAGTCCTCCGCGCCCCGCACGCCGCCATGCATTCAAGGGAGTCACGCTCATGACGTACGACGCCTACGGCCGCAACACCGCGGCCACCGACCCCGCCGCCCCTTATTACCGCCCCCGCCGGCTGCGCCGCACGCCCGCGCTGCGCCGGTTCGCCGCAGAGACCCGTGTCGGCCCCGCCAATCTCGTCCAGCCCCTCTTCCTCCGTGAGGGCCTCACCGAGGCGCGGGAGATCCCCTCCATGCCGGGGGTCTTCCAGCACACCCGGGACACCCTCCGGAAGGCCGCCGCCGAAGCGGTCGCCAACGGGGTCGGCGGACTCATCCTCTTCGGCATCCCCGAGCACAAGGACCCCACCGGCACCGGCGCCGTCGACCCCGACGGGATCCTCCAGGTCGCCCTCCGCGACGTCGTCGCCGAGGTCGGCGACTCCACGGTGATCATCGGCGACATCAACCTCGACGAGTACACCGACCACGGCCACACCGGAGTCCTGGACGCCGCCGGCGACGTCGACAACGACGCCAGCATCGAGCTGTACGCGCAGGCCGCCGTCGTCCAGGCCGACGCGGGCGCCCAGATCGTCGCCCCCAGCGGCATGATGGACGGCCAGGTACGCCGGATCCGCGAGGCGCTCGACCAGGCGGGCCACCAGTCCGTGGCCATCCTCGGCTACTCCGCCAAGTACGCCTCGCACTTCTACGGCCCCTTCCGGGACGCCGTCGAGTCCACCCTGCGCGGCGACCGCAAGGGCTACCAGCAGTTCCCCGGCAACATCCGCGAATCCCTCCTGGAGGTCTCGCTGGACATCGCCGAGGGCGCCGACCTGGTGATGGTGAAGCCCGCGCTCGCCTACCTCGACATCGTCCGGCTCATCGCCGACCACGTGCAGGTGCCCGTCTCCGCCTACCAGGTCTCCGGCGAGTACTCGATGGTCGAGGCGGCCGCCGCCAAGGGCTGGATCGACCGCGACCAGGTCGTCCGCGAGAGCCTCGCCTCCATCCACCGCGCCGGCGCCACCCAGATCATCACCTACTGGGCCTCCGAGTTCGCCCAGACGCTGGACCGGTGACCCGGTGAGCCCGTCCTCCACCATGCTGGTCCTCGGCATCAGCCATGCCAGCGCCCCGCTCGACCTCCTGGAGAGACTCGCCGGCACCGACCGGCCCGCCGAGGACCTCGTCTCCGACGTGACCGCCGTCGACGGCATCGACGCCGCGGTCGTCGTCTCCACCTGCAACCGCCTGGAGATCTACGCCGAGACCCGGGGCGGCGCCGCGGGCCCCGGCGGCGCGGACGAACCGGCCGGTCTCGGCGAACTGACCGGCCTCGGACAGCTGTTCGCCCGGCACGCCGGCGTCGACCACGAGGAGATCGCCCCCCACCTCTACAGCCACCACGCCGACGGAGCCGTACGCCACCTCTTCGCCGTGGCCTCCGGACTCGAATCGGTCGTGGTCGGCGAGGACCAGATCCTCGGCCAGGTGAAACTGGGCCTCGAACGGTCCCAGCGGCTCGACCGGACCGGCCGGGTCCTCGCCAAGGCCGTCCAGACCGCCCTGCGGGTCGGCAAGCGGGCCCGCAACGAGACCGGACTCAACGAGGCGGGCCGCTCGCTCGCCACCGCCGGACTCGGTTTCTTCGAGCGCCGGGTCGGCTCCCTGCACGGCAAGACCGCCCTGGTCATCGGCGCCGGCGCCTTCGCCGGAGTCGTCGTGGCCGCGCTGCGCCGCTCCGGCCTCGACCGGGTGCACGTCGCCAACCGCACCCCGGAGAAGGCGCAGCGGCTCGCGGAGACCACCGGGGGAGTGGGGTACGACCTGACGGACCTGCCGCGGCTGCTCACCGAGGTGGACGTGGTCGTCGGCGCCACCGCCGCCACCGGCCACCTCGTCACCGCCCGGGACGTCGAGGAGGCGCTCGCCGCCCGGGACGGGCGCGAGCTGTTCGTGCTCGACCTGTCGCTGCCGCACAACATCGCGCCCGGCGCGGCGGAGCTGCCCGGCGTCACCTTCGTCGACCTGCGCCGGATCGCGGAGGAGGGGCAGGAGGACGAGATCTCGACGGCCAGCGTCCAGGCCGCGCACGAGCTGATCGACGCGGAGGTCGAGCAGTTCCGCACCGGGCTCCGCCTCGCCGGAGCCAAGCCCGTCCTCACCGCGCTCCGTACCGCCGCGAACGAGGCCGCCGAGGCCGAACTCGACCGGCTCGCACGCCGGTTGGAGGGCATCGACGGCACGGTACGGCGGGAGATCGACCGCAGCGTACGGCGCATCGTCGACAAGGCCCTGCACCAGCCCACCGTCCTGGTACGGGAGTTGGCGGCCGACCCGGACGGCGCCCGGCACATCGCCGCCTTCACCCGCCTCTTCGTGGCGGCGGAGGCCGACGGTGACACCCCGCAGCACCCGAACGAGCATGCCCCGAACGACCCGAAACACCCGAACGACCCGAACGACCCGAACGCGAAGAACGAGAAGAAGATCGAGGCCATCGCATGAGTGACATCTCGGCTCTCTGGGAAGCCGAATCCATCGCCGTCATCGGAGCCAGCGAGCGCCCCGGCGCTCTGGGCCGCAAGCCGCTCGACTACCTCCTCCGGTACGGCTACAAGGGCCGCATCCTGCCGGTCAACCCGCGCTCCCCGGAGATCCTCGGCGTCCCCGCGTACCCCAACGTGAAGGAGGCCCCGGGCCCCGTCGACCTGGCGCTGATCATGGTCTCCGCCGATCGGGTCGCCGGTGCCGTCGACGACTGCGTGGCCGCCGGCGTCAAGCTCGCCGTCATCGCCTCCTCCGGCTTCGCCGAGACCGGCGAGGAGGGCGCCCGTCTCCAGGAGGAGATCGTCGCCAAGGCCCGCGCCGGGGGCCTGCGGATCATCGGCCCGAACTGCATCGGCGCCGTCGGGTACGAGAACCGCGTCCTCGCCACCTTCAGCCCCCTCTTCGGCGCCGAGTCCGTGCCCTTCGAACCCGGCACCCTCGCCTTCGTCAGCCAGAGCGGAGCCCTCGGCTTCGGCGCGGCCAGTCTCGCCCTGGAGCGGGGCCTGCGCCCCGGCTGGGTGGTCAGTACGGGCAACGACGCCGACGTCACCGCGCTCGAAGTCCTCCGCGAGCTCGCCACCGTTCCCGAAGTCACCGGGCTCCTCGGCTACCTGGAGGACACCCCGGACATCGGCACCCTCCGTGAACTGGCCGGCTCCGGCAAGCCCGTCGCCCTGCTCAAGTCGGGCCGCACGGAGGCGGGCGGCCGCGCCGCCGCCTCGCACACCGGCGCCCTCGCCACCGACGACCGGGTCCTGGACGCGGCCCTGCGCGGCCTCGGCATCGTCCGTGTCGACGACATCGACGAACTCCTCGACGTGGCCCGGGTCTTCGAGTCCGAGCGGCGCCCCACCGGGAACCGCGTCGCGGTGGTCACCACTTCCGGCGGGTCCGGCATCCTCGCCGCCGACGCCGTCGAGGCCCACGGCCTGGAGCTCAGCGCCCTGGAACCGCGCAGCAAGGAGGCGCTCGCCGAGATCGTCCCCGCCTTCGGTGCCATCGACAACCCCGTCGACATCACCGCCACGGTCCTCAGCGACCCCTCGCTGTTCGACCGCTCCCTCGACGTCCTGATCGCCGACGACACCGTCGACATCATCGTCGCCGCCTTCTGCGTGATGGCCGGGCCCGACGTCGAGAAGGCCGTCAACGCCCTCTCCCGGGCCGCCGAGAAGGGCGGCAAGCCCATCCTCGTCGCCCGCACCGGGGCCGACTTCCTCGCTCCCGACGCGCCGCGCGACCTGCGCGAGGCCGGGCTCCCGGAGTACCCCACGCCGGCCCGCGCCCTGCGCGCCGCCGCAGCCCTGTGGGAGGTCAGCCGCCCCCGGACGCTGCCGGACCCCCCGCGCCCCGGGACCGTGCCCGGACCCGGCGCCGAGGCCACGGAACCGGAGCTGAAGAGGCTCCTCGCCGAGGCCGGGATCGCGGTCCCGAAGGGCCGGATCGCCGAGAACGCCGAGGACGCGGTGCGGGCCGTGAGCGAGGCCGGCGGTACGGCGGTGCTCAAGGCCGTGGTGCCGGGCCTGCTCCACAAGACGGAGGCCGGGGGAGTGGAGATAGGCGTCACCGCCGACACCGCGCACGAGGCGTACGCCCGGCTCGCCGCGCTCGGCGGGCAGGTGCTCGTCGAGGAACTGGTCGGCGAGGGCGTCGAGTTGATCGTGGGCGTCCACACCACCGACCTGGGTCCCGTGCTCACCGCCGGTCTCGGCGGGATCTTCACCGAGGTCCTGGACGACGTCGGCCACCGGCTCCTGCCACTCGCGCCGGGCGAGGGCGCCGAACTCCTCGCCGGGCTGCGCGGCGCGAAGATACTCGCCGGCGCCCGGGGGCGGGCCGCGGTGGACGTCGAGGCCGCCGCCGAACTCCTCCACAAGGTGGGCGAGCTGGTACAGGACTGGCCGGCCGGCTTCGCCCTGGACCTCAACCCGGTCCGTGTCCTGGAGCGAGGCGCCGTGGTCCTGGACGCGGCGCTCGGCTTCGATTCCGCTCTCGGCGCTTCCGGGGAGGCAGGCCGATGAGCGGCGCAGGGACCACGAGCAAGGCGCTCTTCGAGCGGGCCCGCCGGGTCACCCCCGGCGGCGTCAACTCCCCGGTGCGGGCCTTCGGGGCCGTCGGCGGCACCCCGCCCTTCATGGCCTCGGCCCAGGGCCCGTACCTCACCGACACCGACGGCAACGAGTACGTCGACCTGATCTGCTCCTGGGGCCCGATGATCCTCGGCCACCGCCACCCGGCCGTCGTCGAGGCGGTCACCCGGGTCCTGGACCACGGCACCTCCTTCGGAGCGCCGTCAACCGGAGAGGTCGAGCTCGCCGAGGAGATCGTCGGCCGGGTCGCCCCGGTCGAGCAGGTGCGCCTGGTCTCCTCCGGCACCGAGGCGACGATGTCCGCGATCCGCCTCGCCCGGGGCTTCACCGGGCGGAGCAAGATCGTGAAGTTCGCGGGCTGCTACCACGGCCACGTGGACGCCCTCCTCGCCTCGGCCGGCTCCGGCCTCGCCACCTTCGCCCTGCCCGACACACCGGGCGTCACCGGCGCCCAGGCGAGCGACACGATCGTCCTCCCGTACAACGACCTGGCCTCGGTCGAGAAGATCTTCGCGGAGATCGGCGACGAGATCGCCGCCGTCATCACGGAGGCCGCTCCCGGCAACATGGGCGCCGTGCCGCCGCTGCCCGGCTTCAACGCGGGCCTGAAGGAGATCACTTCGCGTCACGGGGCGCTCTTCATCTCCGACGAGGTGATGACCGGCTTCCGGGCCAGCCGCTCCGGCTGGTACGGCCGGGACGGCGTCGCCCCCGACCTGCTGACCTTCGGCAAGGTCATGGGCGGCGGCTTCCCGGCGGCGGCCTTCGGCGGTCGCGCCGACGTCATGGCCCACCTGGCCCCGGCCGGTCCCGTCTACCAGGCGGGCACGCTCTCGGGGAACCCGGTCGCCACCGCCGCCGGCCTCGCCACCCTCCGGCACACCACCCCCGAGGTGTACGAGCGGCTGGACGAGGTCTCGGCCACGCTCGGCCGCGAGGTCTCGGCCGCCCTGACCAAGGAGGGCGTGGCGCACCGGCTCCAGTACTCCGGCACCATGTTCTCGGTCTTCTTCACGGAGGACGAGGTCGTCGACTTCGACGGGGTGCGCGCCACGGAGTCGTACCGCTACACCCCCTTCTTCCACGAGCTGCTTCGCCGCGGTGTCTATCTGCCGCCCTCGCCCTTCGAGGCCTGGTTCATCTCGGCCTCGCACGACGACCGGGCGGTCGGACGAGTGGTCGAGGCGCTGCCGGCAGCGGCGGCGGCAGCGGCCGCCGCGACACCCTGACGTCAGGGCCGTACGCAAGGGTGCGGCCCTGACACCAGGGCCGTGCCCAAGGGAACGGCTCTGACGCCGGAGCAGCACACAAGGGGACGCAGGGGAAAGCCCCCGTGGCAGGACCACGGGGGCTTTCCCCTCTCATTTCCCTACGGGTGAGATTTCCGCACGGATCACGCAGCGAGATCCACCCGCACCTCGACATTCCCCCGGATCGCCTTCGAGTACGGGCAGCGCCCGTGCGCCGCGTCGGCGAGCCGACGGGCCTCGTCGGCGTCGAGACCGGGCAGTTCGACGGTGAGGACGACCGACAGATGGAATCCGCTCTCCTCCTTGTGCAGGGCCACTTCGGCGACGACCGTGTCGTCCGTCAGCGCGACCTTGGACTCGCGTGCGGAGACCCGGAGCGCGCTGTGGAAGCAGGCGGCGTAGCCGGCGGCGAAAAGCTGCTCGGGGTTGGTGGCGGTGCCGGAGCCCCCCACGGCCTTGGGGCTGGAGAGCGGAAGGTCGAGGAGCCCGTCGGAGGAGCGCACGGCGCCGTTGCGCCCGTCTCCGGTGGAGGTGACCTCGGCGGTGTAGACGACGGCCATTCGTCATGCCTTTCGGATTCGGGGAAGGGGGAATTCCCCCAGTCTCGGGCGCCGTCGAATTCCGGGCGCTACGGATCTCCGCAGTCCTTTCCGTCGCCCCCCGGAATAGCGTGGAATCCGTCACAGACCGAGAGATCCAAGGGAGTTGGCCATGGCCGGACCGCTGACCGGAGTGCGTGTACTGGAATTCGCGGGCTCGGCGCCCACCGCGTTCGTCGGGACCGTCCTGTCCGGTCTCGGTGCCGATGTCGTACGGGTCGACCGGGCGCCCGGTACGCCCCCCGGCCCCGAGGACCCGCGCCCGGCCGAGAACCCGCTCTCCCGCGGGCGCCGTTCGGTCGCCCTGGACCTCAAGAGCCCGGAGGGCGTCGAACAGGCCCTGTCGCTCGTGGAGCACGCCGACATCCTGGTCGAGGGCTTCCGCCCCGGCGTCGCCGACCGGCTCGGCATCGGCCCGGAGGCGGCCCACGCCCGTAACCCGCGCCTGGTGTACGGACGGGTCAGCGGCTGGGGCCAGCAGGGCGAGTGGGCCGCCCGCGCCGCCCACGACCTGGCGGTCCTGGCCCTGACCGGCGCCCTGGACACCGACCCGGCCACCGGGGACCCGGTGCTGCCGCCGACCGCGTACCTCTCCAGCTTCGCCGGCGGCGCCAACGCCCATGTGCAGGGGCTGCTCGCCGCGCTCCACGAGCGGGAGCGCTCGGGCCGGGGCCAGGTCGTGGACACCGCACTCGCGGACGGCGCCGCGCTGATCTCGACCCTGATCCACCAGTGGCGGGAGGTCCCCGGCAACCACACCGTCACCGACGCCCCGCATTACTCGCTCTACCGCGCCGCCGACGGCCGCCACCTCGCCGTCGCCGCCATCGAACCCCGGCTCTACCAGAACCTCCTGGAGCAACTGGGCCTCACCGACAGCAGTGCCCTCGTCGACGGCGCCCCTCTCCCCGACCGCGCCGACCCCGCCGCCTGGCCCGCGCTGCGCGACCTGATCGCCGCCCGCTTCGCGACCCGCGACCGGGAGCACTGGGTGAAGATCTTCGACGCGGTGGACGCCGGGGTGGCTCCGGTGCTCACGGCCGCCGAGGCGGCCGGTCACCACCAACTCGCCGCCCGCCGGGCCTTCGTGGCGGTCGGCGACAGCGACACCCGACAGCCCGCCCCGCCCTCCCGCTTCGACCGCACCCCCGCCGAGGCCCCGGGCCGCGCCCCCCTCCCCGGCGAGCACACCGAGGAGGTCCTCTCCGAGTGGCGCGGGTGAGCGTCCGGCCCGGGGGGGTGTCTTGTCGATCAGGCCGGGCTCGCGGCGTACACGAGCTAGGGCTCGTGTGGGCAGGCATGCGCGACGAGAGGAACGCTATTCACGGGAGAATGACGGGAGTACGAGGTAAACCGGTGCGGTTTCCCGTAATGCCACAAAGGGAAATCCCGGTGCCGCGAGTCCGGATCCGCTACGGCTCGGGATCCGCCACGATTCCGGCTTCGCTACGACTCCAGATAGCGGAGCACCGCCAGGATCCGCCGGCTGTAGCCGGTCGTGTGGGACAGCTCCAGTTTGTCGAAGACGGCGTTGAGGTTCTTCTCCACCGAACTCAGCGAGAGGTGCAGCTTCTCCGCGATGGCCGCGTTCGTGTGCCCCTGCGCGAGAGCCTCCAGGACGGTCCGCTCCCGGGGCGTCAGCCGCGCGAGCGGGTCCCCGTGGGTGGTCCGGATGACCAACTGCCGTACGACCTCCGGGTCGATCGCCGCTCCGCCGGCGTGAATCCGCTCAAGCGCGTCGAGGAATTCCTCGACCTGCGCCACCCGGTCTTTCAGGAGGTAGCCGATCCGCTCGGCGTTGGAGGCGAGGAGCTTGGCCGCGTAATGGCGCTCGATGTGCTGCGAGAGGACGAGCACGCTCACCTCGGGCCAGCGCTCCCGGATCTCGACGGCCGCCCGCAGCCCCTCGTCCGTATGGGTCGGGGGCATCCGGATGTCGACGACGACGATGTCCGGCCGTTGCTCCTCGACCTCCTTGAGCAGCGTCACCGCGTCACCCAGTGCCACCAGGACCTCGTGGCCCTCCTCGGCGAGCAGCCTGACCAGGCCCTCTCGCAGCAGGGTCGAGTCCTCGGCCAGGATTACGCGCATGGCAGCTCCGCGGTGATGGTGGTCGGTCCCCCGAGGGGGCTGTGGACGTGCAGCACGCCGTCGAGCGCGGCCACCCGGCTGCGCAGTCCCGTCAGCCCGCTGCCGGTCTCGTTCGCGCCGCCCGTGCCGTCGTCCTCGACGCGTACGGTGAGCCGCGCCCCGTCGAGCGTCACCGCCACCGAGATCGCCGAGGCCGAGGCGTGCTTGGTCGCGTTCGTGACGGACTCGGACACCACGAAGTAGGCCGCCGTCTCGACCGGCCGGGGCAGCGACGCGTCCACCTCGAAACGGGTCCGCAGCGGAATGCCGCACCGCTCGGCGACCCCGCCGATCGCCTCTTCGAGCCCGAGGCTGTCGAGCGCCGACGGGTACACCCGCCAGGCCACCTCGCGCAGTTCGGTCAGCACGCCCCGGGACTCCTCGTGCGCCTGGCGCAGCAGTGCGTCCGCCTGCTCGGGGTCTCGGCCCCGGCGCGCCCGGCCGATCAGCATGGCGAGCGCCACCAGACGCTGCTGGACCCCGTCGTGCAGATCGCGTTCGATGCGCCGCCGCTCGGCGTCCACGGCCTCGACGACCGCGGCCCGGCTGGCGGCGAGTTCGTCGATACGGCGCTGCATCAGCTCCCGCTCGGAAGGCCCGAAGCACTCCCGGGCCGTACGGGCGTCGAGCGCGGCCAGCGAGTACAGGCCCTGGACGTCGAGGAAGAGCAGCACGCTGCCGAGCAGGACCTGGGTGAGCAGCTCGGCCCAGCCGAGCGTGCCCCGGACCACGCCGTACGCCAGGAGTCCGGCCAGGACGCCGCCGAAGACGAGCAGCCCGATCACGACTCCGAAGAGCAGCCCCGTGTAGCTGCGGATCGCGAGGTAGCGCAGGATCCTCCGGTCGGAGGCCTTGTAGTGCTCGGGGAAGAGATCGCCGAAGAAGACGGAGCGGCGGACCCGTTCGACGGTGACGAGGCGCCGGGCGCCGGCCATCAGGATCTCCAGGGCACCGGACCGGGTGCGCGGCCAGAGCAGGAACGGGCCGAGGGTCGTGCCGACGACGAGGAAGAACAGGGCGCCGAGCAGCGCGGTCGCGCAGCCGAGGAGGGTCCCCGGGCCGCGCCGTAGCCAGGACGGGGCGGTCGTACGGGTGAGGCTCCCGCCCTCACCGGCGCGGTCCCCGCTTTCACCGGCGCGGTCCCCGCCGTCCCCGCCTTCCGCACCGGGTTGAGCCGGGGGCCGGTCGGACGCGGTGCCTGAGGCTGAGGCTGACGTTCGGTCGGACGCGGTGCCTGCTGAATCCCCGTGCACGGGGCCCGAGACTAGTGCGCCCGCACAGCCCGGGCAAGATCGTCCGGGCTGTGCGGGGAGCGGTGCCGTACCGGTGCGGCGGGGGCCGGCGGTCACGAGGCGCGCCGGTGCTGGGCCCGGCCGCGACCGCGCAGCCGGACCGCCACATAGGCCACGACGGCGACGACGACGAGCACCAGAACAGCCTTCGACAGGACACCGACATAGGTCTCCACGACATCCCACCGGTCGCCCAGCCAGTAGCCGGCCATCACGAGGATGCTGTTCCAGATGAGGCTGCCGATCGTGGTGAGCATGATGAACAGGGGCATCGGCATCCGCTCGACACCGGCGGGCACCGAGATCAGGCTCCGGAAGATCGGCACCATCCTGCCGAGGAGGACGGCCTTGGTGCCGTGCTTGGCGAACCACTTCTCGGTGCGGACCAGGTCCGAGGCCTTGACCAGGGGCAGCCTCCCCCAGATCGCGTGCATCCGGTCCCGGCCGAAGAGCACCCCGATCCAGTAGAGCGCCACCGCGCCGACCACCGAGCCGAGCGTCGTCCAGAACAGCGCCGAGGCCAGGCTCAGCACTCCCTGACCGGCGGCGAAGCCGGTCAGCGGCAGGATGACCTCGCTGGGCAGCGGCGGGAAGAGGTTCTCCAGGGCGATGGCGAGACCGGCTCCCGGACCGCCCATCGTGTCGACGAGGCCGGCCGCCCAGCCGGCGATGCCGTCCGCGGGCTGCTGGGCGATCGCCATGGTCGTGAGGTTCATGAGGGGACTCCAAGCCGGCCGGGAGGGTGGGGGCGGGCGCCCCGTCCTTCTCCCTCAAAGCTAGAAATCGCTGCTCAGCGCCGGTATGAGGGTTGCCGTCCACTCCGCTGATGTTCCCCGCAGGTCCGACCCTGCGGAAAACCGCAGGGTCGTGGGCACGGGGACCGGCTCCCCGGCGGGCGCCCGGCTCCCCCGCCCGGCCGGAGGCTCTCCACGGACCGCCTACCCTTGGACGCATGACGAGCAGCAGCGACCGGAGCACCGCAGTGAGCGTTGACGGCACCAAGACCTATGAGATCCGCACCTATGGGTGCCAGATGAACGTCCACGACTCCGAGCGGCTCTCCGGTCTGCTGGAAGAGGCGGGTTACGTCAAGGCCCCCAAGGGCTCCGACGGAGACGCCGACGTCGTCGTCTTCAACACCTGCGCGGTCCGCGAGAACGCCGACAACAAGCTGTACGGCAACCTCGGTCGGCTCGCCCCCATGAAGACCACGCGCCCCGGCATGCAGATCGCCGTCGGCGGCTGTCTCGCCCAGAAGGACCGCGACACCATCGTCACCAGGGCCCCCTGGGTCGACGTGGTCTTCGGCACGCACAACATCGGCAAGCTGCCCGTCCTCCTGGAGCGCGCCCGCGTGCAGGAGGAGGCGCAGATCGAGATCGCCGAATCCCTTGAGGCCTTCCCCTCGACGCTGCCGACCCGCCGCGAGTCCGCGTACGCCGCCTGGGTGTCGATCTCCGTCGGCTGCAACAACACCTGCACCTTCTGCATCGTCCCCGCCCTGCGCGGCAAGGAGGAGGACCGCCGCCCCGGCGACATCCTCGCCGAGATCGAGGCGCTGGTCGCCGAGGGCGTCTCCGAGATCACCCTGCTCGGCCAGAACGTGAACGCGTACGGCTCCGACCTCGGCGACCGCGAGGCCTTCTCCAAGCTGCTGCGCGCCTGCGGACAGATCGAGGGCCTGGAGCGGGTCCGCTTCACCTCCCCGCACCCCCGTGACTTCACCGACGACGTGATCGCGGCGATGGCCGAGACGCCGAACGTCATGCCGCAGCTGCACATGCCGCTCCAGTCCGGCTCGGACACGATCCTCCGGGCGATGCGCCGCTCGTACCGGCAGGAGCGTTTCCTCGGCATCATCGAGAAGGTCCGCGCGGCCATCCCGCACGCCGCCATCTCCACCGACATCATCGTGGGCTTCCCCGGCGAGACCGAGGAGGACTTCGAGCAGACCATGCACACCGTCCGCGAGGCCCGCTTCGCGAACGCCTTCACCTTCCAGTACTCCAAGCGCCCCGGGACCCCGGCGGCCGACATGGAGGACCAGATCCCCAAGGAGGTGGTGCAGGAGCGCTACATGCGGCTCGTCGCCCTCCAGGAGGAGATCTCCTGGGAGGAGAACAAGAAGCAGGTCGGCCGCACCATCGACGTCATGGTCGCCGAGGGCGAGGGCCGCAAGGACGGCGCCACGGACCGCCTTTCGGGCCGCGCCCCCGACAACCGGCTCGTCCACTTCAGCAAGCCGGACGAGGACGTCCGTCCCGGCGACGTCGTGACCGTCGAGATCACGTACGCCGCCCCCCACCACCTCCTCGCCGAGGGGCCCGTCGCGTCGGTGCGCCGCACGCGCGCCGGTGACGCCTGGGAGAAGCGCACCACCGCGGCCGCCGCGAAGCCGGCGGGCGTGCTGCTCGGGCTGCCGAAGATCGGGGTCCCGGAGCCGCTCCCGGCAGCCGAGGCCCCGGCCTGCGGAGCCCACTGACACCGTCCGTACCTGTGAGGGCCGAGGGCGCCCGAGCAGAGGCCACCCGGTCACGGCGGGGAGACCCAGGGGGTGTCCGCGGCGGATCATGGCCGGGGGCCGCCCCTGATCCGCCGGACAGGCACTGAACAGAAATTGCCCCGTCACGCCCGGGCGGCCTGGCAGCCGTCGCCCGGTCACGCCCGGGCGACCGGCGTGTCAGGGAACCCGGCTCCGTGGGGCGGGCGCAGTAGGCTGCCGATCATGCTTGTCGCCGCAGCCGTCTGCCCCTGCCCGCCGCTCCTCGTGCCCGAGGTCGCGACCGGCGCCGCCCCCGAGCTGGACGCCGCGCGGGCGGCCTGTACGGATGCCGTCGGGCTGCTCGCCGCGGCGCGCCCCGACCGGCTGTACGTCGTGGGGCCGGCCGACGAGGGCGCCCACGGTGTCTTCCCGGCGGGTGCGACGGGCTCCTTCGCGGGCTTCGGCGTCGACCTCTCCGTACGGCTGGGAGGCTCCGTACCGCGTGGCGATTCCGCTCGTCCCGGCGACTTCGTACCGCCGGGCGAGGGATCGGCCGACGCCCACGGTGGGCCCGCCGACGACCGCCCCCTGCCCACCGCCCTCGCCGTCGGCGCCTGGCTCCTCGACCGGGCCGACTGGGCCGACGCGCCCATCGAGGGCCTGGGCGTCGACCCGGCGGCCACACCGGACGTCTGCGCCGGGATCGGCCGCGGGCTCGCCGACTCCGCCGCACGGGTCGCCCTCCTGGTGATGGGCGACGGCAGCGCCTGCCGGACCGTGAAGGCCCCCGGCTACCTCGACGAGCGGGCCGCCGGCTTCGACGCCGAGGCCGCCCGCGCGCTCGGCGCGGCCGACGCGGCCGCGCTGCTCGCCCTGGAACCGGAGCTCGCGTACGAGCTGAAGGCGGCCGGACGCGCCCCCTGGCAGGTACTCGCGGGCGCCGCCGAGGGCGCGGACCTCGACGGCCGGCTGCTCTTCGAGGACGCCCCGTACGGCGTGGGGTACTTCGTGGCCGCCTGGTCCTGAGCCCCGCGGAAAACGGCGGACGGCCGCGGAGCGAGTTGCTCCGCGGCCGTCCGCCGTGCGGAGGGACTGTCGGGTGACGCCGGACGCGCCGGACGCCGGATGGCGGACGCCGGTACGTCAGGCGGTCGGCGGCGGTGTCGTACCGCCGCTCCCGGGCGTGCCGTCGTCCTTGTGACCGATCCGGTCCAGTGCGCCCTTGGCCTTGTCCGTACCGGAATGGATCTTGTCGCTGTACTTGCCCTTGGTCTTCTCGTCGACCAGCTTCGCGGCCTTGTCGATGCCGTGATCGATCTTGCCCCCGTGCTGCTGCGCGAGGTCGGCGACCTTGTCCTTGGCCGGGGCGAGCTTTGCCTTCAGCGAATCCAGGAGACCCATGGGGCACCTTCCCTCCGCGGACCCCCGAGGAGTCCGTGTTCCGTGTGCTGCCTACTTACGGGCGCTTTCGCCGGCCTCGTTGTCCGCGGCGGCCTCGGCCGACTGCTGCTTCGGGATCTCCACGACCTCCGCGGCGACCGCTCCGGTCGCCACCTCGTCCGCGTCGCCACCGTCCGCGTCCTCCGCGCCGTCCACGCCCGCGACCTCGACCGCGCTGTCGGCCTTCGCCCCTTCGACAACGGATTCGGCCACGGCCTCCGGGGTGTCCGTCCCGGACTCCGTGCCGCCGTCCGCCGCCGGATCGACGGCCCCGGTCTCCTCCGGCGAGGCCGAGGCCGCATCCTTCTTCTTACGGCGAAACACTGCAAAAACGCCCATATTCACTCCATAGCGTACTCGGATGGGAGGGATTCCGTGGCGATCGACGGCCGGAACCTCGCAACAGGCAACGAAGCCGGATGAGGCCCGTCACGTAGCTCATTCGGGGACGGGCCGGGAGGTTTGCGAGACTGGGGCGGTGAGAAGCGCAGCTCCCGCCCCGCGGGTCATCGCCGTTGTCGGCCCCACAGCGGCCGGAAAGTCCGATCTGGGTGTATTCCTGGCCCAGCAGCTCGGGGGCGAGGTCGTCAACGCAGACTCGATGCAGCTCTACCGGGGGATGGACATCGGGACCGCCAAACTGACGCAGGAGGAACGCGGCGGCGTTCCGCACCATCTCCTCGACATCTGGGACGTGACCGAGGCCGCCAGCGTCGCCGAGTACCAACGCCTCGCCCGCGCCGAGATCGACCGGCTGCTCGCCGCCGGCCGCACCCCCGTCCTCGTCGGCGGTTCCGGTCTGTACGTCCGAGGGGCCGTCGACGCCCTCGAGTTCCCCGGCACCGACCCCGCCGTCCGGGCCCGCCTGGAGGCCGAACTCGACGAGCGCGGCTCCGGTGTCCTGCACGCCAGGCTCACCGAAGCGGACCCCGAGGCGGCCCGCGCGATCCTGCCCAGCAACGGGCGCCGGATCGTCCGCGCCCTCGAGGTGATCGAGATCACCGGCAAGCCCTTCACCGCCAACCTGCCGGGTCCCGACTCCGTCTACGACACGGTCCAGATCGGCGTCGACGTGGCCCGCCCCGAGCTGGACGAGCGGATCACCACGCGCGTGGACCGGATGTGGGAGGCCGGCCTCGTCGACGAGGTGCGCACCCTGGAGGCCCGGGGCCTGCGCGAGGGGCGCACCGCGGCCCGCGCCCTCGGCTACCAGCAGGTCCTCGCCGCACTCGCGGGGGAGTGCACCGAGGACGAGGCGCGTGCCGAGACCGTGCGTGCCACCAAGCGCTTCGCCCGCCGCCAGGACTCGTGGTTCCGCCGCGACCCGCGCGTCCACTGGCTCAGTGGGGCCGCCGATGACCGGGGGGAACTCCCGGGGCAGGCGCTGTCGTTGGTCGAACGAGCGGTTACAGCCTGATCACGTGATGGCATCGGGACGCTCTGCCCGTCATTTCGGCGGTCAGGAGCGTGCCATCATCGAGCATCGATCGACCAAGTGGAGTCCGAGTGGGGAGGGCGCGTGGCGATGGAGGCCGGCCCTCGCGACAGAGAACAGCACGAATCGGCGCTCGGTGACCCGACGGGTGACACGCCGGGCCACCCGACCGACGACCTGCCGGTCGGCGCCCCGGGGCTGACCCCGGACGGCCCCGACGACGCGGTGGGCACCGCCGTCGAGGTGGACGCCGACGAGGTCGAGGTCGAGCTGCGTCCCCAGCGCCGGCTGCGGATCTGGCAGCTCGCCCCGATCGTGGGTCTGGCCGCCGTCGGCTCGCTGATGTTCGCGTTCCCGCTCGCCTTCGGTTCGGGGGACGGCGGCGCCGTCCTCGCCATGCTCGGGCTGCTGATCAGCTTCTGCGCGGCGGGCTGGGGCATGATGGCCGCCCGCAAGGTCGGCTACACCTGGCCGGGCCTCCCGCAGCGCGGTTCGGGCGAGCGCCCGAACTGGCGGTACCTCGCCCTCTACGTGACAACGATCGCGGCCCTGGTCGCCCTCGCGGTCTGGCGCGTCGCCCGCCTGCGCTGAGCCGCCCGAGCCGGGCCCTCCGTGCCGGGCCACCTGCGCCGGGCTGTCCGTGCCGGGCCACCTGCGCTGGGCTGTCCGTGCTGGCCCGCCCGCGCCGGGCCCGCCCTTCCTGAGTCACCTGCGCTGGGCCCGTCGTATGTCTCCCGTGCCTTCCGGACCCCACGACCGGCCTGTGGACGACCGGGCGGCCTGTCGGGGCCACCCCGTACAGTTGATCTCGTGACCAGCGCGCAGACCTCACCGCTCCCGCCCCTCCGGTTCCTCAAGGGCCACGGCACCGAGAACGACTTCGTGATCGTCCCCGACGCGGAGAACGCCGTCGACCTGCCCCCGGCCGCCGTCGCGCGCCTCTGCGACCGACGGGCCGGCATCGGTGGCGACGGGCTGCTGCACGTCGTGCGCAGCGCCACCCACCCCGAGGCACGGCACATGGCCGACGAGGCCGAGTGGTTCATGGACTACCGGAACGCCGACGGCTCGGTCGCCGAGATGTGCGGGAACGGGGTCCGGGTCTTCGCCCGCTACCTGGAGCACGCCGGGCACGTCACCGCGGGCGAGGTCGCCGTCGCCACCCGCGGCGGGATCAAGCGCGTCCACCTCGACAAGGACGGCTCCGTCACCGTCTCCATGGGCCGCGCGATCCTTCCCGGGGCCGGCGTCACCGTCACCGTCGAGGGCCGCAGCTGGCCCGCGCGGAACGTGAACATGGGCAATCCGCACGCGGTCGCCTTCGTCGAGGACCTCGACCACGCGGGCAACCTGTTCACCGAGCCGCCGTACGCGCCGGCAGCGGTCTACCCGGACGGTGTGAACATCGAGTTCGTCGCCGACCGAGGCCCCCGCCACGTCGCCATGCGGGTCCACGAGCGCGGTGCCGCCGAGACCCGCTCCTGCGGCACGGGCGCGTGCGCCGTCGCCGTCGCCGCCGCCCGCCGGGACGGCGCCGACCCCGCCGAGAGCGGCACCCCCGTCACGTACACCGTCGACGTGCTCGGCGGGACGCTGGTCATCACCGAGCACCCCGACGGGCAGATCGACATGACGGGACCCGCCGTGATCGTCGCCGAGGGCACCGTCGACCCCGCCTGGCTCGGCTGAGACCCCGGCAACCGCAGGGCGCGGGAATCGAAGGAAGCGACGAAATCGAAACAGTCAACGACTGATTTGTCGCTCGAATGGGTGATCCGATTCACGCTGAGCGAGAGCGTGACTGCGCCACGTGGTGGGGTCGGTAGCATCAAGCACCGGCCCCCCGGGCACGCCTGGCCCGCCCACCGCCGGTCGACGTTGCCGGAGGTGCCCCATGAGCGCAGAGGCCACCGACCCTGTGAGCGCGGCGGAAGCCGCCGTCACCGATGCGACCGCCCGCAGACGCGGACGCGCCCGAATCGACCTGCGCCGGATCGGCCGCGCCGCCCTGCTCGGCGCCACCGCCGGACCGGCGCCCCGTGACCGGCTCCCCGACGCGATCAGCCATGTGGCGGAGGCGCACCGCGCCCACCACCCCGAGGCCGACCTCACGGTGCTGCGCCGGGCGTACGTACTTGCCGAGTCCTCGCACCGCGGCCAGTTCCGCAAGAGCGGCGAAGCGTACATCACCCACCCGCTCGCGGTGACCCTGATCCTCGCCGAACTCGGCGCGGAGACCACCACTCTGACCGCGTCCCTCCTCCACGACACCGTCGAGGACACCGAGGTGACGCTCGACCAGGTGCGCCGGGAGTTCGGTGACGAGGTCGCCTATCTCGTCGACGGCGTCACCAAGGTGGAGAAGATCGACTACGGCGCCGCCGCCGAGCCGGAGACCTTCCGCAAGATGCTCGTCGCCACCGGCAACGACGTCCGGGTGATGTCGATCAAGCTCGCCGACCGGCTCCACAACATGCGCACGCTCGGAGTGATGCGGCCCGAGAAACAGGCAAGGATCGCCAAGGTCACCCGGGACGTCCTCATCCCGCTGGCCGAACGGCTCGGGGTCCAGGCCCTCAAGACCGAGCTGGAGGACCTCGTCTTCGCCATCCTCCACCCCGAGGAGTACGAGACCACCCGCGCTCTCATCGCCGGCCACCCGCACGCGGGCGCCGCGCTCGGCGCCGTCGCCGAACAGGTGTCGACGGTCCTGCGCGAGGCGGACATCGGCGCCGAAGTCCTCGTCCGCCCCCGGCACTTCGTCTCCGTCCACCGCGTCCGCCTCAAGCGCGGCGAACTGCGCGGCTGCGACTTCGGACGGCTCCTCGTCCTGGTCGCCGAGGACGCCGACTGCTACGCGGTCCTCGGCGAGCTCCACACCTGTTTCACCCCGGTGATCTCCGAGTTCAAGGACTTCATCGCGGCCCCCAAGTTCAACCTGTACCAGTCCCTGCACACCGCCATCGCCGCCCCCGACGGCGCCGTGGCCGAGGTCCTCATCCGCACCCACCGGATGCACAAGGTCGCGGAGGCGGGAGTCGTCGCCCTCGGCAACCCGCACGTGGGGCAGGAGACGACAGGGCAGCCGGGCGGCACCGGCCAGCCGGGAGGCCCCGGTCAGTCCGGAGGTGCTGCCCAGCCGGGAGGCAGCGCTGCGGCGGGTGCCACGGACCACCCGGCCGGTGCCCCGGACAGCACCCTGGGCAGCGCCCCGGGCGGAGACACCGGCGCCGACGCCGCTCCCTCGGCGAACACCGACCGGCCGGGAACCACCGCTCCGCAGGATGCCGCCGACGACGGCGAGCGCGTCGACCCCACCCGTCCCGGCTGGCTCTCCCGGCTCCTCGACTGGCAGCAGGCCGCCCCCGACCCGGACACCTTCTGGACCTCGCTCCGCGCCGACCTCGCCGAGGACGACGAGATCACCGTCTTCCGTGCCGACGGCAGCGCCCCCGGCACGATCAGCCTGCCCGCCGGAGCCAGCTGCGTCGACGCCGCCTACGCACAGCACGGCGAGGCCGCCCACGGCTGTCTCGGCGCGCGGGTCAACGGGCGCCTCGCGCCCCTGAGCACCGTCCTCGGCGACGGGGACACCGTCCAGTTGCTGCTCGCCCAGGACACCGTGTCCGGGCCGTCCCCCGAGTGGCTCGACCACGCCCGTACCCCCGCGGCCCGGATCGCGATCACCGGCTGGCTCCAGGCCCATCCCGAGAGCGCCGCGCCCCCCGCCGCCACGACCGGCCCCAGGCCGCCGGTCGACGTCACCGCCGACCACCGCTCCGGCGCGGAGCTCCACGCCGACCTGGAGGGCGAGCCGCGCGCCTCCGTCCGTCCCGCCGGCTGCTGCACCCCCGTACCGCCGGACACGATCACCGGCTTCCGGGTCCGCGGGGGATCGGTCACCGTCCACCGGAACGGCTGCGCGGCCGTCGACACCATGCGCAGACTCGGCCGCGAGCCCGTCGCCGTCCGCTGGGGCGACACGGCCCAGGGCCGGGTCACCCTCGTCGCGGAGTCCTTCGGGCGCCCCGGCCTCCTCGCCGACCTCACCGAGGCCATCGCCGTCGCCGGGGCCGCCGTCGTCTCCGCGACCGTCGAGCCGCCCAGTGAGCAGCGGGTCCGCCACACGTACACCCTCCACCTGCCCGACGTGGCCCGGCTCGCCGCCCTCATGCGGGCCATGCGGGACGTGCCCGGGGTGTACGACGTGAGCCGCGCCCGCCACCGCTCCCGGGAGCCGCGCCGGGCCTGACGGGGCACGGGGTGGCGAGGTGCCGGGAGACGCGCCGGGGCCTGGCGGGGCGCGGGCGTCGTGGTCCGGGGGACGGGAGACGCCCACCCGGCACGGGTGGCGTGCCGCCGGGAGACGCCCACCGGGCGCAGCGTTCGACCCCCGGCCGTGTCCCCCTTCGAGTGGCGGGCGAGCGCGCCGCCCCGGAGAGCGGGCGCGGCACTGGTAGCCGTAGGGCCAGTCCTCCGGAAAGGCCTGGCCCATGCCGCTCGTCCGAACCCCCCTGCCCCGCGCGCGGTGGCTCCGCTCCGCCGTCCTGGTCGCCGCCTCGGCCGGTCTCGTCGCCGCCGCGCTGCCCGCACCGGCGCCGCTCGGCATCGGGGACCCGCTCTTCCCGCACCTCGGCAATCCCGGCTACGACGTCCTCGCGTACGCCGTCGACCTCACCTACCCCGGGGTCAACACCGAGCCGCTGGCCGCCGTCACCCGGATCGACGCGCTCGCCACCGACGACCTGGAGCGGCTCAACCTCGACTTCACCCACGGCACGGTCTCCGCCGTGACCGTCGACGGCCTGGCCGCCGAGTACACCACCAGCGGCGAGGACCTCGTCGTCACCCCCGCCGTGGCGATCGACGAGGGCGAGTCGATCGAGATCACCGTCACCCACACCAGCGACCCCAGCGGTCCCGCCGACACCGGCGGCTGGGTCCGTACCAGCGACGGTCTCGCCATGGCCAACCAGGCCGACGCCGCCCACCGGGTCTTCCCGTCCAACGACCACCCGTCGGACAAGGCGTACTTCACCTTCCGCATCACCGCCCCCAGCGAGCTCACCGCCGTCGCCAACGGCCTGCCCACCGGCCGGGTCACCCGGGGCGCCACCACGACCTGGACGTACCGCTCCAGCCACCCCATGGCCACCGAGCTCGCCCAGGTGTCCATCGGCCGTTCCACCGTCGTGCACCGGGCCGGACCCCACGGCCTGCCCGTACGGGACGTGGTGCGCACCACCGACCGGGAGCTGATGGAGCCCTGGCTCCGCAAGACCCCCGGCCACCTGGAGTGGATGGAGCGGCAGGTCGGCCCGTACCCCTTCGAGACGTACGGGGTGCTCGTCGCGGACGCCACCACGGGCTTCGAGCTGGAGACCCAGACCCTGTCGCTCTTCGAGCGCCGCCTCTTCACGGAACCGGGCTACCCGGAGTGGTACGTCGACTCGGTCATGGTGCACGAGCTGGCGCACCAGTGGTTCGGCGACAGCGTCTCGCCCCGGACCTGGTCCGACCTCTGGCTCAACGAGGGGCACGCCAGCTGGTACGAGGCGCTGTACGCCGAGGAGACCGCGGACAAGTCCCTGGAGCGGCGCATGAAGGCCGCCTACGCCGCCTCCGACGGGTGGAGGGCCGACGGCGGCCCGCCCGCCGCCCCCGAGCCGCCCTCGCCCGGCCACAAGATCAGCCTCTTCCGGCCCGTCGTCTACGACGGCAGCGCCCTCGTCCTCTACGCGCTCCGCCAGGAGATCGGCACCGAGGCCTTCGGGCGCCTGGAGCGGCGCTGGGTCGCCGACCACCGGGACGGCACCGCCACCACCGCCGATTTCATCGCCCTGGCCGGCGAGATCGCCGGACGGGACCTCACCGCCTTCCTCCGCGGCTGGCTGTACGAGGCGAAGACCCCGGCCATGCCCGGGCACCCGGACTGGCGCAGCCGCCCGGCCGAGGCCGCCAGGACCGCCCCGAAACCCGGGTGACGGGCCCCGCCGGGGCGTGTCACCATCGTCAGGTCGGCGACGCGGCCGACGGACCGGGAATCTTCCCGTGCCCTCACGCGTTGTGACGGCATAAGACCCATCGCTCCATCGCAGCCCCGCCTCGGCGCTTCGTCGAGGCGGGAAACCGATCGAAGCAATCGACGTAAGGATCCAATGACCTCCTCTTCTTCCCCTTCCCAGGACGAGCAGCGCTTCGCGGAGACGAGCCGTACCGAGAGCCTTCGGGCCGATGCCCTGATGGAAGAGGACGTCGCCTGGAGCCACGAGATCGACGGAGAGCGGGACGGCGACCAGTTCGACCGCTCCGAGCGCGCGGCACTGCGCCGTGTCGCCGGCCTCTCCACCGAGCTCGAGGACGTCACCGAGGTCGAGTACCGCCAGCTGCGCCTGGAGCGCGTCGTGCTGGTCGGTGTATGGACCTCGGGGACCGTTCAGGACGCGGAGAACTCCCTCGCGGAACTCGCTGCCCTCGCCGAGACGGCGGGCGCCCTCGTGCTCGACGGCGTGATGCAGCGCCGTGACAAGCCGGACCCGGCGACCTTCATCGGCTCCGGCAAGGCGCGCGAACTGCGCGACATCGTGGTCGAGACCGGTGCCGACACCGTCGTCTGCGACGGCGAGCTCAGCCCCGGCCAGCTCATCGCCCTCGAAGACGTCGTCAAGGTCAAGGTGGTCGACCGGACCGCACTGATCCTCGACATCTTCGCCCAGCACGCCAAGTCCCGAGAGGGCAAGGCGCAGGTCGCGCTCGCGCAGATGCAGTACATGCTGCCGCGCCTCCGTGGCTGGGGTCAGTCGCTCTCCCGTCAGATGGGTGGCGGCGGCGGTGGCGGCATGGCCACCCGTGGTCCCGGTGAGACCAAGATCGAGACCGACCGGCGTCGTATCCGCGAGAAGATGGCGAAGATGCGCCGGGAGATCGCGGAGATGAAGACCGGCCGTGACATCAAGCGGCAGGAGCGGCGCCGTAACAAGGTGCCGTCGGTCGCCATCGCCGGGTACACGAACGCCGGCAAGTCCTCCCTGCTCAACCGGCTCACCGGTGCGGGCGTGCTCGTGGAGAACGCACTGTTCGCCACTCTCGACCCGACCGTCCGGCGGGCCGAGACGCCCACCGGCCGGGTCTACACCCTGGCCGACACCGTCGGCTTCGTCCGGCACCTGCCGCACCACCTCGTCGAGGCGTTCCGCTCCACCATGGAGGAGGTCGGCGAGTCCGACCTCATCCTGCACGTGGTGGACGGCTCGCACCCGGCGCCGGAGGAGCAGCTGGCCGCCGTGCGCGAGGTCTTCCGGGACGTCGGCGCGGTGAACGTGCCGGAGATCGTCGTCATCAACAAGGCGGACGCCGCGGACCCGATGGTGCTCCAGCGACTGCTGCGGATGGAGAAGCACTCCATCGTGGTCTCGGCCCGTTCGGGCCAGGGCATGGACGAACTGCTCGCGCTCATCGATTCCGAGCTGCCGCGGCCGCAGGTCGAGCTCGAAGCCCTCGTGCCGTACACGCAGGGCGGTCTTGTCTCGCGGGTGCACGCCGAGGGCGAGGTCGAGTCCGAGGAGCACACCCCGGAGGGCACCCTGCTCAAGGCCCGGGTGCACGAGGAGCTGGCGGCCATGCTCGCTCCGTACGTGCCCGCCGCGCACTGACCCACCGTACGGCGAAGGCGCCGGCCTCCTCCCGTGAGGGAGGGGACCGGCGCCTTCTGTCATGACGGGTGCGTTGTGGCGGGGTGTGTCATGACGCGGTGTGCCGTGACGGGGTGTGTCGTGATGCGGTGTGCCGTGACGGACGGGTCAGCGGGCGAACTTCTTGCTGACCATCTCGTGGGCCGCCTTGGCGCCCCGGCCCAATTGCGGTCCGGCGAGCCAGCCGCTGCTGCCGGCCGGGCCGATCGAGGTGTTCGACACGAGCGCCGTCCTGCCGTTCGGCAGCACCCGGAACCAGCCGCCGCCGGACGAACCCGCGGTCATCGTGCAGCCGATCCGGTACATCACCGGGGTGGCGGGCGCCGTGGTCAGTCGCGTCCCCCGGTCCAGGCACTTGTGCATGATCACGCCGTTGTACGGGGCCGCCTGCGGGTACCCCCAGGCGCCGATCGTCCCGGACTGCGCGGGCGACGGAGCGGAGAAGTCGACCGGGAGCGCCGCGCCGACGGTCTCCTCCAGGGACTTGCTGCCCCGCTGCGGCTGCACGTGCAGGACGGCGTAGTCGTACGGCCAGGCCTGGTTGGTGCCGCCGGACCTGATCCACTCGCCCGAGGTCACGGCCCAGTCGGCCCAGTACTGGCCGTAGGGGTAGATCTCGTGCGCCTGCGCGTTGTTGAGCGCGGAGGGGGACTTGCCCAGGTCGTTGAAGGCCGGGACGAAGGTGATGTTGCGGTACCAGCCGCCCTTCTTGCCCGCGTGGACGCAGTGACCGGCCGTCCAGACCAGGTTGGACTTACCGGGCCGGCGCGGGTCCTTCACGATGGTGCCGGAGCAGACCATGTGGCCCTGGGGCGAGTCGAAGAAGATCTTCCCGACCGGGGCCGCGTAGCGGTGGTACGGGGTCTTCTCGCGCTGCGCCCTCACGGGGCGGGGCGTCGGGTCGGTGCCGCCGCCTCCGGCCTGCGCGGTGATCGTCGGGTCGGGGCTCTTGGCGGACTGCATCCGCGCCGGGTCCCAGAGTCCGTCGATGACCGGGTTGACGAAGTCCTCGGCCTCACGCAGCCAGGTGTTCGTGTCCCAGTTCTTCCATTCGCCGTCCTTCCACTTGTCCAGGTCGACGCCGTGCTTCTTCAGCTTGTCGGCGAGGTCCTTGGTGAGGTCGGCGCCGCCGTCCTCGGTGGCAGGCGCGGAACTGCTCGCCCCGGCCGGCTTGTCGGCGGCCGGGGTCTCGGTGGGGCCGCAGGCCGTGGCGGTCAGCGCGAGCGCGGTGGCCAGGCCGAGTGCGGCGGGTAGAAGTCGTACGGAACGCATGTGGTGATTCCCCCTGAGATGATTCCCGCGTCCGGGACCGGCCTCGTTCTCCGGCGCGTTCCCGCCTTGGCGTTGCCATGGACGCGTCACTTGCGGTGGACAGTATGCCGGTTGGACGGAACGTGGGTGGGCACGGGCGTGACCCGAGTCGTCGCACCCGGGGAGGTGCAGGACCTCCCCGGGCGGACATGGGGGAGGCGGGACCCGTGGGCCCCGCCTCCCCGCCGTGCCTACCGCCCGGCGTACTTCTTGCTGACCTCGTCGAACATGGCCTTGGCCTCGGGGCCGAGGCGCGGACCGGCGAGCCAACCGGCCGTCGACGGGCCGATCGAGGTGTTCGACACCAGCGCCGGCTTGCCGTCACCGCCCTGGGCGACCCAGCCGCCACCGGACGAACCACCGGTCATCGTGCAGCCGATGCGGTACATCGTCGGCTGCTCCGCCTTCAGGGACAGCCGGCCCGGCTTGTCCTCGCACTGGAACATCTTCTGGCCGTCGAACGGCGGCGCCGCCGGGTAGCCGGTCGCCTCCATGCTCGCGATCTTCGGCACCGCCGGCGCGTTGAAGTCCACCGGAAGAGCCGAACCGACGGTCTCCTCCAGCGACTTGCTCGTGCCGCCCTTCTCCGGAGTCACCTGGATGACCGCGAAGTCGTACGGAGCGCCCGCGCCGCCGGTGGAGGCACCCTCGGCGATCCACTGGTCGGAGGTCTTGACCCACTCCGCCCACCACACGCCGTACGGCGCGATCTGCTCCCGCGAGGCCTTCTCCAGGTCGGCGGTCGACAGCGCGGCGTCGTTGTACGAGGGCACGAAGGCGATGTTGCGGTACCAGCCGCCCTTCTTGCCCTTGTGGACGCAGTGGCCGGCCGTCCACACCATGTTCGACTTGCCGGGGTGCGCCGGGTCCTTCACGACCGTGGCCGAGCAGACCATCGAGCCCTCGGGGCCGTCGAAGAAGACCTTCCCGGACTCCGGGGCGTTGCCGTGGTACTTCGCCGTCACGGCCCTCGCCCGCACCGGGACCGGAGTCGGGTCGGTCACGCCCTCGTCACCCGAGATGTCCTCCTCCTCGACCGGCTTGTCGGGGCGCTCGGCGTCCCGCATCCGGTCCGGGTCCCAGAGGTCCTCGATGATCGGGTTGACGAAGTCCTTGGCCTCACGCAGCCACTTGTCGCGGTCCCAGTTCTTCCACTCGCCGTCGCGCCACTTGTCGACGTCGATCCCGTGCTCCTTCAGACGGTCCTTCAGGTCCTCCGGAATCTTGATCTTGTCGGCCGGGTTCTGGGCGGTCGCGGGCGCGCTGGGCTTGTCTCCCGCGTTCTCCTCGCTCGGCCCGCAGGCCGTAACGGTGAGCGTCAGCGCCGCGACGGCGGAAGCCGCCGTCAACAGCGGACGAATCGATCGCATCTCGTGATCCCCCTGGGACTACGTCAACTTGTGCATGGACAGCGGCCGTGCCCGCGTCGCGGACGGCGGCCGACGGCCCCCACTATGCCGGTGCCGGAGGGGACGGTACGCGGCCGGTCGGCGGTTCCGGCCATCGTTCGGCCGTTGCCGTGCCGTGATCCGGGACACGCCAAGTTCTTGCCTCCGGCCCGTGATCCTGGGCAGTTCGCGTCGTTGGTACGTACGGGGGACACAACGGTGGCGTTCAGGGCGGCCCTTGCGGCGGCTTCGCGACGCCCCGATGTGCAACGCAACTGTTACAGCGGGAGGACACCGAGCCGTGGCCGTGACCGAATCAGCTCCGGCCGTCCCACCGGCCGCGCGGGCGCAGACCCGGACGCCCGACGGGCCCGTCGTCGGACCGCCCGACGAGGCCGGCACCGGGACGCACGAACCGACGGTCCGAGGCACCCCGAACCGAGCGGCTCCGAACCGAGGAGCTTCGGGCCGAGGAGCTCCGGACCGAGGGGTCTCCGCACAAGGAGTTCCGGACCGCCGGGCCTCGGACCGACAGGCTTCGGACCGCCGGGCTTCGGACCGAGGCGCTTCGGACCTGGGCTGCGGCGGATACGAGGGCATCCTGCGCCGCCAGTCCCTGCGCGAGTCCGCCGCCCGGACCTACGCCCGCTCCCTGCCGATCGTCCCGGTGCGGGCACGGGGCCTGACCATCGAGGGCGCCGACGGCCGCCGCTACCTGGACTGCCTGTCCGGTGCCGGGACACTCGCCCTCGGCCACAACCACCCCGTGGTCCTCGAAGCCATCAAGAAGGTCCTCGACTCCGGCGCCCCGCTCCATGTCCTCGACCTCGCCACCCCCGTGAAGGACGCCTTCACCTCCGAGCTGTTCGCCACCCTGCCGGGTGAACTCGCCGACGACGCCCGCATCCAGTTCTGCGGACCGGCCGGAACGGACGCCGTGGAGGCCGCCCTCAAACTCGTCCGCACCGCCACCGGCCGCAGCGGGCTCCTCGCCTTCACCGGTGCGTACCACGGCATGACGTCCGGTGCCCTCGACGCCTCGGGCGGAGCGACCGACGTCCGCGTCACCCGGCTGCCCTACCCACAGCAGTACCGCTGCCCCTTCGGCGTCGGCGGCGCCCGCGGCGCCCAACTCGCCGCCCGCTGGACCGAGAACCTCCTCGACGACCCCAAGAGCGGCGTCGCCACCCCCGCCGGAATGATCGTCGAGGCCGTCCAGGGCGAGGGCGGTGTCATCCCCGCGCCCGACGACTGGATGCGCCGGATGCGCCGGATCACCGCCGACCGTTCCATCCCGCTCGTCGTCGACGAGGTGCAGACCGGCGTCGGCCGCACCGGCGCCTTCTGGGCCGTCGAGCACAGCGGTGTCGTGCCCGACGTGATGGTCCTCTCCAAGGCCATCGGCGGCTCCCTTCCCCTCGCCGTCATCGTCTACAGGTCCGAGCTCGACGCCTGGGAACCCGGCGCCCACGCGGGCACCTTCCGCGGCAACCAGCTCGCCATGGCCGCGGGCACGGCCACCCTCGCGTACGTCCGCGAGAACAAACTCGCCGAACGGGCCGACATCCTCGGCGCCCGTATCCTCGGTCAACTCCGGGGCCTCGCCGCCGCCCACCCCTGTGTCGGCGACGTCCGCGGCCGGGGCCTCATGATCGGCGTCGAACTCGTCGACCCCGACGCGGCGGGCCCGGACGACCCCGTACCGCCCGCCGCCCCCGCCCTGGCCCTCGCCGTCCAGCAGGAGTGCCTCGCCCGCGGACTCATCGTCGAACTCGGCGGCCGCCACTCCGCCGTGGTCCGGCTCCTGCCCCCGCTCACCCTCACCGACGAGCAGGCCACCGCCGTCCTGGACCGCTTCGCCGACGCCCTGGCCGCGGCCGAACGGGCCCACACCCCCCAGCTGCCCGCCGCCCGCCGGCCCACGGCCCCCCGGACCGCCCCCGGGCCCTCCCACTGACCCGGCCCGCCCCGGACCCACCCCCCAAGGAAGCCCCCGTGAACGCCACGCCCCCCTCCCCGGCGCCCGAGACCGAGGCCCCCCTCGCCATCCAGCAGCTCGGCTCCCAGGTACTCACCTCCGAGGTCCTCGCCGCACAGCTGCTGACCCCCGAGGCACTCGGCACCGACACCCTCACCGCCGACCTCCTCGGCGACGCACTCACGCCCGAGCGAGCCCCCACCGCAGGCCCCGACTCCGAGGCACTCCGCTCCGAGGCACCCGGCACCCCCGACTCCGGTACGAGCGCCCCCGGCATCGCCACAGCCCGCCCCGCCGACCCCACGGTCCCCCGACAGCACACCGGCCCGTACGCCCCCCGACCGCACCGCCCGGCCACCGCCGCCGACCCGCTGCACGACCGGGGCACGCACGCCCCGGCAACCTCCGCCGACCCCCTGGACGACCCGGACCCGCAGCGCGCCGCCGACGCGGCCACCGTCGAGAACCTCCTCCGCTGCTGGGTCCGCGAGAAGAACCTGCCGACCCCCGGTTCCACCACCCTGCGCATCCCGCTCGACGCCAGTGGCACGGCCCTCCTCGTCCCCGTCCGCTACTGGTCGCCCACCGGCTGGCACCGCTTCGGCGCCCCCGCCCTCGAAGGCCTCCCGGCCACGGCACCCACCGTCGACGCCGTGACCGTGGCCGCCCTGCTCAGCCGGGAGACCGGCCGCCCCGAGGGCACCGAACTCGTCGGCAGGGTCGCCGACTCCGCCCGCCGCACCGCCGACTTCCTCACCGAGCGCCGCAGCCGACCCCAACCGCACCCGGACGCCGACCTCTTCCTCGCCGCCGAACAGTCCCTGCTGCTCGGCCACCCCCTCCATCCCACCCCCAAGAGCCGCGAAGGCCTCTCCGACTCCGAGGCCCGGCTCTACTCACCCGAACTCCACGGCTCCTTCCCCCTCCACTGGCTCGCCGTCGACTCCTCCCTGCTGGCATCCGACTCCGCCTGGACCGAACAGGGCCGTCCCGTCACCGCGGAGCAACTCGCCATCGGCCTCGCCGAAGGGCTCGCGCTCCCCGCCGGAACCGCGCCCCTGCCCGTACACCCCTGGCAGGCCCGGGAGCTTCTGCACCGCCCCGACATCCGTGCCCTCCTCGACGCCGGCCTTCTCCACGACCTCGGCCTCCACGGCAGCCCCTGGCACCCCACCTCCTCCGTCCGTACCGTGCACCGTCCCGGCGCGCGGGCCATGCTCAAGCTCTCCCTCGGCCTGCGCATCACCAACTCGCGCCGTGAGAACCTCCGCAAGGAACTCCACCGCGGCGTCGAGGTCCACCGACTGCTCCGCACCGGCCTCGTCGACGAGTGGCAGGCCGCCCACCCGGGCTTCGACATCGTCCGCGACCCCGCCTGGCTCGCCGTCGACACCCCGGACGGCGTCCCCGTCCCCGGGCTCGACCTCATGATTCGCCACAACCCCTTCGGGCCCGGCGACGACGCCGTCTGCATCGCCTCCCTCACCGCCCCCCGTCCGTGGCCGGGGACCACCGCCATGCGCTCCCGCCTCGCCGACGTCATCGGCCGGCTCGCCGCCCGTACCGGCCGCCCGACCACGGCCGTCGCCGCCGAGTGGTTCCTCCGCTACCTCGACCAGGTCGTCCGCCCCGTCCTCTGGCTCGACGGCCACGCCGGCATCGCCCTGGAGGCCCACCAGCAGAACACCCTGGTGCTCCTCGACCCCGACGGCTGGCCGGTCGGCGGCCGCTACCGCGACAATCAGGGCTACTACTTCCGTGAGTCCCACCGGAGCGAGCTGGAGAGCCGCCTCCCCGGCATCGGCGCCGACAGCGACACCTTCGTCTCCGACCAGGTCACCGACGAGCGCTTCGCCTACTACCTCGGCATCAACAACGTCCTCGGCCTGATCGGCGCCTTCGGCGCCCAGCACCTCGCGGACGAGCGCGTCCTGCTCGCCGCCTTCCGCAGCTTCCTCACGTCCGCCACCAGCCTCGGCTCACCCCTGCCGCACCGCCTTCTGGAAGCCGCGACCCTTCGCAGCAAGGCCAACCTCCTCACCCGCCTGCACGGCCTGGACGAACTCGTCGGACCCGTCGACACCCAGTCCGTCTACGTCACCGTCACCAACCCCCTCCGCACCTGAGCCCGCCTTCTGAGGACCCACGCCCCGACCGCACCGCCGAGAGGAGAGCGACACCGTGTCACCCACCCGCCCACCGGCCGACCCGCCCGGCGACGACACCCTCGATCTGAGGCTCGACGAACTCGTCGCCCTCCTCGAAGGCGGTCACGCCGACGCCGAACTCCTCGACGGCGACCTGCTTGACTCCGTCGCCTCCTGGGACCCGGCCGACACGCCCGTCGGCACCTTCCAGCTCGTCCCCGTGCGACTCGAACGGGACCTACCGCTCCTCACCCGGTGGATGAACGACCCCGCCGTCGCCGCCTTCTGGGAACTGGCCGGACCCGAGACCGTGACCGCCGAGCACCTCCGCGCCCAACTCGAGGGCGACGGCCGCAGCGTCCCCTGCCTCGGCGTGCTCGACGCCACGCCCATGAGCTACTTCGAGATCTACCGCGCCGACCTCGACCCGCTCGCCCGGCACTACCCGGCACGCCCCCACGACACCGGTGTCCATCTGCTGATCGGAGGCGTCACCGACCGGGGCCGCGGCGTCGGCAGCACACTTCTCCGCGCCGTCGCCGATCTCGTCCTCGACCACCGTCCCCGCTGTACCCGCGTCGTCGCCGAACCCGACATCCGTAACACCCCCTCCGTCTCGGCCTTCCTCAGTGGCGGCTTCCGTTATGCGGTGGAAGTCGACCTCCCTGACAAGCGAGCGGCGCTCATGATGCGTGACCGCGCCCTCCGTCACGTTCTGTGAACAACCCTCTGTCTTCTATACACCGCTCGACCCACAGCGGTTCCCACTCCGAGGAGTCCTCGTGTCGATGTCCCCTGCACCCCACGACTCCGCACAGCCCACAGCCTCCGCCCCGACTGCCGTCCCTTGTCCCGCGGCCGAACCGGCGTCGGCACCCGAACTGCTCGCGCCCCCCGAGCTGAACGCCGCCGCCTGGACCAGGTCCTCCTCCCGCCTCCTTGCCAAAGCCCTCGCCGAGTTCGCCTACGAGGAGATCGTCGAACCGGCCCGCGTCGAACCGGGTCGTGTCGAATCCGCCCCCGCCGACCTCGCCGCAGCGGGCGAGGCCCCGCCCGCCCCCGCCCCCGCCGCCGAACCGGACCTCCACGCACTGACGCTCGACGACGGCACCACCCTCACCTTCCGTGCCCGCCGAGGCGCCTACGGCAGCTGGTACGTCGCCGCCGACTCGATCACCCACGAGGGCCGGCCCATGACCGACGCCCTCGACTTCCTGGTCCGCGCCCGCCGTCTCCTCCAGCTCGACGGTGCCACCCTCGGCCACCTCATCCGAGAACTCTCCGCCACCCTCGCCGCCGACGCCCGCCTCGACCACACCGCCCTCACCGCCGCCCAACTCGCCGACCTCTCCTACGCGGAGCTCGAAGGGCACCAGACCGGCCACCCCTGGCTCGTCCTCAACAAGGGCCGCATCGGCTTCTCCGCCACCGACGCCGCCCGTTGGGCGCCCGAGGCCCGCCGGGCGACCCGGCTGCCATGGATCGCCGTCAGCAATCGCCTCGCCGCCTACCGGGGCGTGTCCGGCCTCGACACCCCCGACCGCCTCTACGCCCAGGAGCTCGACCCCGAGGTCCACGCCGCCTTCCGTGCCGAACTGACCGCCCGCGGCCACGAACCCGACGGCTATCTCCTGCTGCCCGTCCACCCCTGGCAATGGGACGAGATCCTGCTCCCGCTCTACGCCCCGGCCGTCGCCGCCGGGACCGTCGTCCCGCTCTCCGCGGACGGCGACCTCCGGTTGCCGCAGCAGTCGGTCCGTACCTTCCTCAACGCCAGCCGCCCCGACCGGCATACCGTCAAGCTTCCGCTGTCGGTGCTCAACACCCTTGTCTGGCGGGGCCTGCCCACCGAACGCACCCTCGCCGCGCCCGCCGTCACCTCCTGGGTCCACGGCCTGCGTGACGCCGACCCGTTCCTGCGGGACGAGTGCGGGGTGATCCTCCTCGGCGAGGTCGCCTCCGTCGCCGTCGAGCACCCCCTCTACGACCGGCTGCCCGAAGTCCCGTACCAGTACAAGGAACTCCTCGGCGCGATCTGGCGCGAACCGCTGCGGCTGCCCCCGGGCGAGCGGGCCCGTACCCTCGCCTCACTGCTCCAGACGGACCCCGCCGGGCGGGCGTTCGTCGCCGAACTCGTCGAGCGCTCCGGACTCGCCCCCGCCGTCTGGCTCCAGCACCTCTTCGCCGCGCTGCTGCCCCCGCTGCTGCACTTCCTCTACCGGTACGGCACGGTCTTCTCCCCGCACGGTGAGAACGCCATCGTCGTCTACGACGGAGGGGACGTCCCCGTACGCCTGGCGATCAAGGACTTCGTCGACGACGTGAACATCAGCGCCCAGCCGCTTCCCGAGCACGACACCCTGCCGGACGACGTGCGTGCCGTGCTCCTGACCGAGGAGCCCGAATTCCTCGTCCAGTTCATCCATTCGGGGCTCTTCGTCGGTGTCTTCCGCTATCTGGCACCGCTCTGCGAGGAACAACTCGACGTGCCGGAAAAGGACTTCTGGTCCCTCGTCCGCGCGGAGATCCTCCGCCACCAGGCGCGCTTCCCGGAGCTGAAGGAACGGTTCGAGCTGTTCGACCTCCTCACCCCGCGGATCGAGCGGCTCTGCCTCAATCGCAACCGTCTGCACCTGGACGGCTACCGGGACCGCCCCGAGCGTCCCCACGCGGCCGTCCACGGGACCGTTCCCAACCCGCTCGCGTGACGCGCGCGCGTGCCCTGGCTGTCAGTGGCGCCCCGTAGGGTGGAGGGGCTATGACGAAGCCATCCCTCCCCGACCTCCTCCACGCCGCCGTCTCCGCCGTCGGCGGCACGGAGCGGCCCGGCCAGGTCACCATGGCCGAGGCCGTGGCCGAGGCCATCGACGACAATTCCCACCTCCTCGTCCAGGCCGGTACCGGCACGGGCAAGTCGCTCGGCTATCTGGTGCCGGCGCTGGCCCAGGGGGAGCGGGTGGTGGTGGCCACGGCCACCCTGGCGCTGCAGCGTCAGCTCGTCGAGCGCGACCTTCCGCGGACGGTCGACGCGCTGCATCCGCAGCTGCGCCGCCGTCCCCAGTTCGCCATGCTCAAGGGCCGGTCGAACTACCTCTGTCTGCACCGGCTCCACGAAGGTGTCCCGCAGGACGAGGAGGAAGGGCTCTTCGACCCCTTCGAGGCGGCCGCGCCCAGCAGCAAGCTGGGCCAGGACCTGATGCGGCTCCGGGACTGGTCGGACGAGACGGAGACCGGGGACCGGGACGACCTGACCCCTGGCGTATCCGACAAGGCCTGGGCACAGGTCTCGGTCTCCTCCCGGGAGTGTCTCGGCGCCGCCAAGTGCGCGTACGGGGCGGAGTGCTTCGCCGAGGCGGCCCGCGAGCGGGCCAAGCTCGCCGACGTCGTCGTCACCAACCACGCCCTGCTCGCCATCGACGCCATCGAGGGTGCCCCGGTGCTCCCGCAGCACGAGGTGCTGATCGTCGACGAGGCCCACGAGCTGGTCTCCCGGGTCACCGGGGTCGCCACCGGAGAGCTCACCCCCGGCCAGGTCAACCGGGCCGTGCGTCGGTCCGCGAAGCTCGTCGACGAGAAGGTCGCCGACCAGCTGCAGACCGCCGCCGAGGGCTTCGAGCGGGTCATGGAGCTGGCCCTGCCGGGACGCCTGGAGGAGATCCCGGAAGACCTCGCGTACGCACTGATGGCGCTGCGGGACGCCGCCCGTGCGGTGATCACCGCCCTGGGCTCCACCCGGGACCGGTCCGTGCAGGACGAGGACGCGGTGCGCAAGCAGGCCATGGCCTCCGTGGAGACCGTCCACGGCGTGGCGGAGCGGATCACCCAGGGCTCGGAGTGGGACGTCGTCTGGTACGAGCGGCACGACCGTTTCGGGGCTTCGGTGCGGGTCGCGCCGCTCTCGGTCTCGGGCCTGCTGCGGGAGAAGCTGTTCACGGAGCGGTCGGTGGTCCTGGCCTCGGCCACGCTCAAGCTGGGCGGCGACTTCAACGGCGTCGGGGCCTCGCTCGGGCTGGCTCCCGAGGGCACCCAGGGCGACGACCTTCCCGTGTGGAAGGGGATCGATGTCGGCTCCCCGTTCGACTACCCCAAGCAGGGCATCCTCTACGTCGCCAAGCACCTCTCCCGGCCCGCGCGGGACGGCGACCGGGGGGACATGCTCGATGAGCTGACCGAGCTGATGCAGTCGGCTGGCGGGCGGACCCTCGGCCTGTTCTCGTCGATGCGTGCGGCGCAGCAGGCGGCGGAGGAGCTGCGGACCCGGGTCCCTGAGCTGCCGATCCTGCTCCAGGGCGAGGACACACTGGGTGAGCTGATCAAGAACTTCGCGGCAGACCCGAAGACCTGCCTCTTCGGCACGCTGTCGCTCTGGCAGGGAGTGGACGTCCCGGGAGCCAGCTGCCAGCTGGTCGTCATGGACAAGATCCCGTTCCCGCGCCCGGACGATCCGCTGATGAGCGCCCGGCAGAAGGCCGTCGAGGAGGCCGGGGGCAACGGCTTCATGGCGGTCGCGGCGACCCATGCGGCCCTGCTGATGGCGCAGGGCGCCGGCCGTCTGGTGCGGGCCACGGGCGACCGGGGTGTCGTGGCGGTCCTCGACCCCCGACTGGCGACGGCCCGGTACGGCAGCTATCTGAAGGCCTCGCTGCCCGACTTCTGGTACACGACCGACCGCAATCAGGTGCGGAAGTCGCTGGCGGCCATCGATGCCGCGTCGAAGGCGGCGGGCGCCTGAGGCTCACCGTGTCCGGAGGAGCCACGGGTGCTCCGAAGCTCCTCCGGACACGGCAGGGCCCCGGGACCGGCGCAGTGGGTCCCGGGGCCCGGTCAGAGCCGGCGAGGTGTGTCAGACCCGCCGCAGTACCGCCACCACCTTGCCGAGGATGGTGGCCTCGTCGCCGGGGATCGGCTGGTACGCCGCATTGTGCGGGAGCAGCCAGACGTGACCGTCTTCGCGCTTGAAGCGCTTGACCGTGGCCTCGCCGTCCAGCATGGCCGCGACGATGTCGCCGTTCTCCGCGACGGGCTGCCGCCGGACGGTGACCCAGTCGCCGTCACAGATGGCGGCCTCGATCATCGAGTCGCCGACGACCTTGAGGACGAACAGCTCGCCGTCCCCGACCAGCTGCCGCGGGAGGGGGAAGACGTCCTCGACGGACTCCTCGGCGAGGATCGGGCCACCGGCCGCGATCCGGCCGACCAGGGGGACGTACGACGCGGCGGGCTTGCCCGTGGTGTCGGTCGGCTGGGTGCTCGGCTGGTCGGAGCCGCGCACCTCGTAGGCCCGGGGGCGGTGCGGGTCACGGCGGAGGAAGCCCTTGCGCTCCAGCGCCATGAGCTGGTGTGCCACCGAGGACGTGCTGGACAGGCCGACCGCCTGTCCGATCTCGCGCATCGACGGCGGGTAGCCGCGCCGCTGGACCGAGTCACGGATGACCTCGATGACCCTGCGCTGCCGGTCGGTGAGACCGGAGCTGTCGGCTCGGATGCCTGGAGGTCGCCCGGGGAGGGCCCGGGCAGGTCGCCCGGGGTCCTCGCCGTTCATGCTTGTGTCATTCATGGCGTGCACCGGCTCGAGTCGGCCCTGGGAGCGGTCCTGGGCGGTGATGGTGGCACTGTCTGCGGTGGTGGTCACGTCGTCGGCCCCTCTCGAATGGTCTCCCTGGCTGGCACAACGGTAGTGGCTTTCGAAAGGTTGCGCCAAACACACGTTCGAGTGAAAATTCGCAGATTGCCTTACGCCTGTTCAGGTGCGGGTGTATGAGCACACTCACGCGCCGTCCCAATTCGGTCGTTACGGTAGCCTTCGCCGCTGGGTCGCGCGCCTCCGGTGCACCCTCCCAGTGTCGCACCCGCAGGGGCGGAATCGCGGGAGCGGGTGCGTCGCGACACGCGGAGGGCCCGGAATCGCCGCGAACCCAAGATCTAGTGGTTGGATGGCACCGGCCACCCAGGGGTAGTGGTCCCCGGTCTGCCGGGGGTGCCCACATCGCCTATGCTGGTGGTCGCTTCGCAGGGCCTTGAGGGTCCGGTGAGGTTCACCAGTCGTGCCATGAGGGAGGGTCGGAACCAATGCACTGCCCCTTCTGCAGGCACCCCGACAGTCGTGTCGTCGACAGTCGCACCACGGACGACGGGACGTCGATCCGGCGCCGTCGCCAGTGCCCCGACTGCTCCCGTCGTTTCACGACGGTGGAGACGTGCTCGCTCATGGTGGTGAAGCGGTCCGGTGTCACCGAGCCCTTCAGCCGTACCAAGGTCATCTCCGGCGTACGCAAGGCGTGCCAGGGGCGACCGGTCACCGAGGACGCCCTCGCCAAGCTCGGCCAGCGGGTCGAGGAGGCGGTGCGCGCCACCGGCAGCGCCGAACTGACCACCCACGACGTGGGTCTGGCCATTCTCGGCCCGTTGCAGGAGCTCGACCTCGTCGCGTACCTGCGCTTCGCGTCCGTGTACAAGGCTTTCGACAGCCTCGAAGACTTCGAGGCCGCCATCGCGGAACTCCGCGTGCGGCCTCCCGCTGAGAACCGCGGGACCGGTGCGACCCCTGAGGTCCCCGTTCCCGCCACCGCCGCCGACTGACCGGCGGTCCGGGCCCTTGCGCCCGGCGGCCGGCCGCCGAGCGGCCTGGCAGACGTGCCCCGAGCGACCCCTGAGGCGCTCGTGGCAGCAGTACAGAACGACGTACAGAAGACGGTGCCCTGGGACTATCTGGGCGCCAAAGTGTGTTTTGCCCGTATATGGGAGGCGGCATGACAGAGACGGCGAGCGGTCCGGCACGTGGTTCTCGTTCCAAGGGAACGAAGGCGGCGACCAAGGGCCTGCGTATCGAGCGCATCCACACCACCCCCGGCGTGCATCCGTACGACGAGGTGGCCTGGGAGCGCCGTGACGTCGTCATGACCAACTGGCGCGACGGCTCGATCAACTTCGAGCAGCGTGGCGTCGAGTTCCCCGACTTCTGGTCGGTGAACGCGGTCAACATCGTCACCAGCAAGTACTTCCGCGGGGCCGTCGGCACCCCGCAGCGCGAGACCGGTCTCAAGCAGCTCATCGACCGGATCGTGAAGACGTACACGAAGGCCGGCGAGGAGTACGGCTACTTCTCCTCGCCCGCCGACGCCGAGATCTTCGAGCACGAGCTGGCCTACGCCCTCCTGCACCAGATCTTCAGCTTCAACTCGCCGGTCTGGTTCAACGTCGGCACGCCCCAGCCCCAGCAGGTCTCCGCCTGCTTCATCCTGTCCGTCGACGACTCCATGGAGTCCATCCTCGACTGGTACAAGGAAGAGGGCATGATCTTCAAGGGCGGCTCCGGCGCCGGCCTGAACCTCTCCCGGATCCGCTCCTCCAAGGAGCTCCTCTCCTCCGGCGGCAACGCCTCCGGCCCGGTCTCGTTCATGCGGGGCGCCGACGCCTCCGCCGGAACGATCAAGTCGGGCGGCGCGACCCGTCGCGCGGCCAAGATGGTCATCCTCGACGTCGACCACCCCGACATCGAGGACTTCATCGAGACCAAGGTCAAGGAGGAGGAGAAGATCCGCGCCCTCCGTGACGCGGGCTTCGACATGGACCTGGGCGGCGACGACATCACGTCCGTCCAGTACCAGAACGCCAACAACTCGGTCCGTGTGAACGACACGTTCATGAAGGCCGTCGAGTCCGGCGGGAAGTTCGGCCTCACCTCCCGGATGACCGGCGAGGTCATCGAGGAGGTCGACGCCAAGTCGCTCTTCCGCAAGATGGCCGAGGCCGCGTGGGCCTGCGCCGACCCGGGCATCCAGTACGACGACACGATCAACCACTGGCACACCTGCCCCGAGTCCGGCCGTATCAACGGCTCGAACCCGTGCAGCGAGTACATGCACCTGGACAACACGTCCTGCAACCTCGCCTCGCTGAACCTGATGAAGTTCCTCAAGGACGACGGCAAGGGCAAGCAGTCCTTCGAGGTCGAGCGCTTCGCCAAGGTCGTCGAGCTCGTCATCACCGCGATGGACATCTCCATCTGCTTCGCCGACTTCCCCACCGAGAAGATCGGCGAGAACACCCGCGCCTACCGCCAGCTCGGCATCGGCTACGCCAACCTCGGCGCCCTGCTGATGGCGACCGGCCACGCGTACGACTCCGACGGCGGCCGCGCGCTCGCCGGTGCCATCACCTCCCTGATGACCGGCACCTCGTACAAGCGCTCCGCCGAGCTCGCCGCGGTCGTCGGCGCGTACGACGGCTACGCCCGCAACGCCGAGCCGCACCAGCGCGTCATGCAGCAGCACGCCGACGAGAACACCAAGGCCGTTCGCATGGACGACCTCGACTCGCCGATCTGGGCCGCCGCCACGGAGGCCTGGCAGGACGTGATCCGCCTCGGCGCCAAGAACGGCTTCCGCAACGCGCAGGCCTCGGTCATCGCCCCGACCGGCACCATCGGTCTCGCGATGTCCTGCGACACCACCGGTCTCGAGCCCGACCTCGCCCTGGTCAAGTTCAAGAAGCTCGTCGGCGGCGGCTCGATGCAGATCGTCAACGGCACCGTCCCGCAGGCCCTGCGCCGCCTGGGCTACCAGGAGGAGCAGATCGAGGCGGTCGTCGCCCACATCGCCGAGAACGGCAATGTGATCGACGCCCCCGGTCTGAAGGCCGAGCACTACGAGGTCTTCGACTGCGCCATGGGCGAGCGCTCCATCTCCGCGATGGGCCACGTCCGCATGATGGCCGCCATCCAGCCGTGGATCTCGGGCGCCCTCTCCAAGACCGTGAACCTGCCGGAGACGGCCACGGTCGAGGACGTCGAGGAGGTCTACTTCGAGGCCTGGAAGATGGGCGTCAAGGCGCTCGCCATCTACCGCGACAACTGCAAGGTCGGCCAGCCCCTCTCCGCGAAGAAGAAGGAAGAGGAGAAGGTCGAGGTCACCGCGAAGACCGAGGCGACGATCCGCGAGGCCGTCGAGAAGGTCGTCGAGTACCGTCCGGTCCGCAAGCGCCTGCCCAAGGGCCGCCCGGGGATCACCACCTCCTTCACCGTCGGTGGCGCCGAGGGTTACATGACCGCCAACTCCTACCCGGACGACGGTCTCGGCGAGGTCTTCCTCAAGATGTCCAAGCAGGGTTCGACGCTCGCCGGCATGATGGACGCCTTCTCCATCGCCGTCTCCGTCGGTCTGCAGTACGGCGTCCCGCTGGAGACGTACGTCTCGAAGTTCACCAACATGCGCTTCGAGCCGGCCGGTATGACGGACGACCCGGACGTGCGGATGGCGCAGTCGATCGTCGACTACATCTTCCGCCGCCTGGCGCTGGACTTCCTGCCCTTCGAGACCCGCTCCGCGCTCGGCATCCACTCGGCCGAGGAGCGTCAGCGCCACCTGGACACCGGCTCGTACGAGCAGTCCGTCGAGGACGAGATCGACGTCGAGGCGCTGGCCCAGTCCGCGCCCCGCACCCAGGAGCTGAAGGCCGTCGCGGCCCCGGCCCCGAAGATCGAGGTCCCGGCGCCGCAGCAGGCGCACACCTCGGCGGAGCTCGTCGAGATGCAGCTCGGCATCAGCGCCGACGCCCCGCTCTGCTTCTCCTGCGGTACGAAGATGCAGCGCGCCGGCTCCTGCTACATCTGCGAGGGCTGCGGCTCGACCAGCGGCTGCAGCTGACATCGAGTAGTTGCTCAGTGAAGGGGACCGGCCCTGCGCCGGTCCCCTTCACCGCGTCCGGGCCCGGGCGTCCGGGCCTTCAGGGGCGTGCGGCACCCAGCACGGTGCCGAACACCTGGGGGTCGGCGTCGAAGCCGTGGCTGATCGGGCGGTACGTCCAGCCGTCGGCGCCGTCTCTCGTGAACTCCACGACCGTCGCCGAGAGAGCGTCCGGCACGTCCGCGAAGTCGTGGACCAGCAGGTCCGTGTAGCCCTCGCGCACCCGTACACCCGCGTTCGCTATGTCGCCGAAGGACCGCCGCCCGCCGCCCTGCTGTATCGCGACACCCACCACCACGCGCGCGTACTGCGGTGCCAGCCGGTTCAGCTCCAGGGTCATGGCCTCGTCGTAACCGAATCCCTGGCCCGTACGGCTGTCCCGGTGGAGCGTGATCGTGCCGTCGGGGGACCGACTGCCGAAGTGCACCAGCTGGACCGGCGCTCCGTGCGGGTCGTCCGCCGCGAAGACGCCGGCGACGATGTCCAGGTCGTGGGCCGGCGCGCCGATCGGGGCAGGGTCCCACCTGAGCGTCACCTCGACCCGTCCCACCCCTTTGTTGAGTCCGCTCATGGTGCTTCCCCTCTCCGCGTACGCCCCCGCGCACGCCTCGCGTCGTACCGCTGACCCGCTCAAAAGCCCGTGGTCGTGGGCCGGTTGCTCATGGTGTCATGGGGCTGTGACAGAGGACCCGGGGGTTGAGGGGGCGAGTGGTTTGTGGAGCGGTGAGGAGCTGGATCTCGACGCATATCTGGCTCGAATCGGATATGCCGTCGAGCGGGACGGGAAACTCGCCCCCGATCTGGGGACATTGAAGGCCCTTCACCGCGCGCATGTCCGGGCCGTTCCGTTCGAGAACCTCGACGTCGCGCTCGGGAGACCGGTGCCACTGGACCTGAAGAGCCTTCAGGGCAAGCTCGTCGAGAGACGTCGCGGTGGCTACTGCTACGAGCAGAACTCGCTGTTCGCGGCGGTACTCGAGCGGATCGGCTTCACGGTCGCCGGGCGGGGAGCCCGCAACCGTTCGCGCGGCGCCACGCTGCCGCCCGTCACGCACGCGCTTCTTGTCGTCACGATCGAGGGCGAACAGTGGCTCGCCGACGTCGGGTTCGGCTGGCAGGGGCCGCTGGAACCGGTGCCCCTGCGGGACGGGGCGCGTGTCGAGCAGAGCGGCTGGACGTTCGGGATCGGTGTCGAGGGCGAGGGCATCCATGTGCTGCGTTCCCTGCGGCCGGAAGGCTGGAGCGACCTGTACGCGTTCTCCCCGCAGACCCTCTATCCCGGCGACTTCACCGTCATGAACCACTACAGCTCCAGCCATCCGCAGTCGCGTTTTCTCGGCCAGGTCGTGGCCCAGCGGCCCGGGCCGGACGTGCGAAGAGCGCTGGTGCGCGACACGCTGTCGACGGTGCGGACGGACGGCGTCACCGAGGAACGCGTCGTGACCGCGGGTGAGTTGATCGCGACGCTCGCATCCGAATTCGGGATCGAACTGGACGACGAGGAGCGCGCGGGTCTGGAGCGAATGCACCCGGTGGGAGTCTGACGAGGTCTGCCGGGGCGGTCGTCGGCCCCGTACGATGGCGCGGTGCTGGTCAAGTGGATTCGCTGCACCGTGATGGACCGTCGAGGGTTCGAGCGGGGGCAGCGGAAATGGGCGGGGCTGCTCGGTGAGCCGGGATTCCGGGGCCAGGGTGGCGGGTGGAGCCGGGCTCGGCCGGACGTCGCCCACATTTTCGCGTTCTGGGAGAGCCGTGCCTTCTACGACTCCTTCATGGCGCGCTCGCACGATCGTCTGGCGGCCGCCCAGATGGGCACGTACAAGAACATCCAGGTCAAGCTGTTCGACCACCGCTTCGACGTGAAGACGGGGTTCGAACCGCGGTTCTCCGATGCCGATGTGGCGCGGGTGGCGCACTGCCGTGTCCACGAGGACCGTGCCGAGCACTTCGCGCTCATGCAGGAGAAGGTGTGGAACCCGGCGATGGCCGGGTCCCCGGGCATGCTGCGGGGCCTGTTCGGCGAGGCGCCGGGAAGCGAGTTCCTGGTGCTGTCGATGTGGCAGTCCGCCGCGGAGCACGGCAAGTACCGGGCGGAGCGGATCGAGCGGCTCGGACTGCGGGCCAGGACCGCGGCCGATGTGGCGGCACTGGCCGGTGACGTGGTGCAGCTCGAGTCGTCCTGGACGGTCTGAGGAGGCCCGGGCCGCCCTGGAGGGGTTGGGCGTAGGTCCCTGCCGGCCGTTTCGAACGGCCGGAGGAGGCCTGCGCCGGGCCGAGAAGGCCTGGAGGGTGTCTTGCTGATCGGGCCGGCTCGCGGCAAGACCACCCCCTAGGCCGGGGCGAACGCCCCCGCCTCGACCCCGGCAAGCACCGCGCGTGCCGCCTGGTCCGCGAGTGCGCCGTCGATCGGTTCGCGGGTGACGAAGAGGCGCAGGAACAGGGGCGCCGAGACTGCCCGGACGACCGCCCCCGCGTCGGTGTCCCGCGGCGCTTCGCCGCGGGCGACGGCCCTGGTGACGACGACCTCGCAGCGACGGAAGCGCTCGGTGCAGAAGCTGTGCAGGGCCGTGGCGGCCCGTGGGGACTGGAACGCGGCGCCGACGAACGCGATCGGGGCCGCGCCGGCGGCGGGATCGCCGAAGGCGTCGACGACCTCACGCGCGAGTGCGCGCAGATCTCCGGAGAGGCTCCCGGTGTCCGGCGGCGTCCAGGCGTCCTCGCTCGCCAGGTCGAGCGCGTCGGCGAGGAGCCCTTCGACACTGCCCCAACGCCGGTAGAGCGTCGTCTTGTGGACCCCCGAGTGCTCGGCCACGTACTCCACGGTCAGGGCGGGGTAGCCGTGCTCGGACAGGCCGGTCAGGACGGCGTCGCGGACCGCCGCCCGGGTGCGGGCGGTGCGGCCGCCGGGACGCGTGCTGCCGGGTGGAGGGGCCGGGCGGTCCTCGATCGAGTCATTCAATTGCTACTCCCGTTGCGTTAGGGGGTTCGAGTGTGCCACACTCGCCTTAATGCGATCCAGGTTGCATTTGACGGTCTACTCATGGAGACGCCCTTGCCCACTCAGATCTCGCTGCACGACGTCGTCGTGACCCGTGGTGAACGACTGCTTCTCGACCAGGTCTCGCTCTCCGTGCGCCCCGGGGAACGGATCGGGATCGTGGGGGAGAACGGTGCGGGGAAGTCGACTCTGCTGCGCCTCCTCGCCGGGGCGGACCGGCCCGACGAGGGCAGGGTCGTCACCGTCGCCGACGGTGGTGTGCGGATGCTCGCGCAGACCCCCGAGCTACCTCCCGGTGCCACCGTCGGTGACGCGATCGACGCCGCGCTCGCCGAGCTCCGCGCCATGGAGCGGCGGCTGCGCGCACTCGAAACCGAACTCGAAGCCGGACTCGACCCGGCGGATGGGACGGTGCTCGACGTGTACGGCGAGCTCCTCACCGCCTACGAACTCCGGGGCGGGTACGAGGCGGACGCCCGGGTCGACAAGGCTCTTTACGGACTCGGCCTTGCCGGTACCGGTCGTGAGCGGATACTCGGCAGCCTCTCCGGTGGCGAGCTGGCCCGGCTCGGCATCGCCTGCGCGGTCGCGGCCGGCCCCGAGGTGCTCCTGCTCGACGAACCCACCAACCACCTCGACGCGCAGGCGCTCGACTGGCTGGAGGGAGCCCTCCTCGCCCATCGCGGCACGGTCGTGGCCGTCTCCCACGACCGGACCTTCCTGGAGCGGGTCGCCACCGCGATCGTCGAGGCGGACGCAGACCGCCGTGCGCTCGTGCGGTACGGCGACGGATACGCCGGCTACCGCGCGGCACGGGTGGCCGCACGGCGGCGCTGGGAGGAGTCCTACGAGGAGTGGTGCGAGGAGACGGCACGGCTGGAGGCGTACGCCTCGACCACGGCTCACGGCGTCGCACCCGGGAGGGAGATGAAGGACAACAACAAGATGGCCTTCGACCGGGCGGCGGGCCGCGTCCAGGCCTCCGTCTCCGGGCGCGTCCGCAACGCCCGGGAGCGGCTGAGACGACTGCGCGAGGAGCCTGTGCCGCAGCCGCCTCCACCCCTCTCCTTCACCGCCCGGCCCCTGGCGGGCGGTGCGGAGGGAGCGCTCGTCACCCTGACCGGAGTGCGGGTCGCGGACCGTCTCGCCGTGGACACGCTCACCGTCGGGGCGGGGGAGCGGCTCCTCGTCCACGGTGGCAACGGTGCGGGGAAGTCCACCCTGCTGCGGGTCATGGCAGGGGTGGTCAGCCCCGACGCCGGCGACGTCCGCCGCGCCGGACGCGTCGGATACCTGTCCCAGGACGTCACTGTCCGGCGCCCGGAGGAACGGCTGCTGACCTGTTTCGGACGTGGGCTCGCCCTCGCCGAGGACGAGCGGGCCGAACTGCTCCTGTCGTACGGACTGTTCCGCCCGGCCGACCTGAGCGTGCCGGTCGGAGGTCTCTCCGCGGGCCAGCTCCGCCGGCTGGCGCTCGCCCGACTGCTGTCCCGGCCCGCCGACCTCCTTCTTCTCGACGAGCCGGGCAACCACCTGGCCCTGGGGCTCGTGGAGGAGCTGGAGGAGGCCCTGGAGCAGTGGACGGGAGCCCTCGTGGTGGTCTCCCACGACCGTGCCCTGCGCACCCGCTTCACCGGGCACATACGCCGGATGGACTCCGGGCGCCTCCTCGGCTGAGCCTGCCCGGGAGCGGCGATCTAGGGTCGGGGTATGGCACGACCGCGGCGCATCGTTCTCGTACGGCACGGAGAGTCCGAGGGCAATGTCGATGACACGGTGTACGAACGGGAGCCCGATCACGCCCTGCGTCTCACGGAGACCGGATGGCGGCAGGCGGAGGAGACGGGGGAGCGGCTTCGGGAACTCTTCGGGGACGAGGCGGTCAGCGTCTACGTCTCGCCGTACCGCCGCACCCACGAGACCCTCCGCGCCTTCCGGCTGCCCCCGGAGCAGGTCCGGGTACGGGAGGAGCCGCGCCTGCGGGAGCAGGACTGGGGCAACTGGCAGGAGCGGGAGGACGTACGTCTGCAGAAGGCCTACCGGGACGCGTACGGGCACTTCTTCTACCGCTTCGCCCAGGGGGAGTCGGGGGCGGACGTCTACGACCGGGTCGGGGCGTTCCTGGAGAGCCTCTACCGCAGTTTCGAGGCGCCCGACCATCCGCCCAACGTCCTCATCGTCACCCACGGACTGACCATGCGCCTGTTCTGCATGCGCTGGTTCCACTGGACGGTCGCGGATTTCGAGTCCCTGTCGAATCCCGGCAACGCCGAGACCCGCACGCTCCTGCTCGACGAGGACGGCCGATACCGTCTGGACAGGCCGTTCGAACGCTGGCGTACCCCGGAACCGTACGGCCATACCGGATAGAGTGGCAGACCGATGACCGCTGACTCCTCATTCGACGGGCGCTTCGACCGCGCCCTGGCCAGCCTGCGCGGGCTGTCCGTGGGAGACGCCCTGGGCTCCCAGTTCTTCGTACCCGCCAACTACCCCCTGCTGAAGCGGCGCGAGCTGCCCGACGGCCCCTGGCAGTGGACCGACGACACCGAGATGGCCTGCTCCGTCCTGGCCGTCCTCGCCCGCCACGAACGGATCGACCAGGACGCCCTGGCGATGTCCTTCGCTCAGCACCACGACTTCGACCGGGGCTACGGCCCGGCGGTCAACCGCATGCTCCGGCTCATCAGGGAGGGCGGCGACTGGCGGGAGCTGGCCGCCGCGCTCTTCCAGGGGCAGGGCTCGTGGGGCAACGGCGCCGCGATGCGGATCGCGCCGCTCGGTGCCTGGTACGCGGAAGACCCGGAGCAGGCGACGCACCAGGCCGAGATCTCCGCGTACACGACCCACCAGCACCGGGAGGCCGTGGTGGGCGCCATGGCCGTCGCCGCCGCGGCCGCCCTGGCCGCAGACCCGGCGGGACCGCCCACGCCGGAAGCACTGCTCGACGGGGTCATCGCCCTTGTGCCGCGCAGCGCGGTCGGGGCGGGGTTGCGCCGAGCCCGCGACATGCTCGATTACGGCGACGCGGGCACCGTCGCCGCCGTCCTCGGCAGCGGCCGGCGGACGAGCGCACACGACACGGTTCCGTTCGCCCTGTGGTCGGCGGCCCGTGGCCTCGGTGATTTCGAGCGGGTGTTCTGGACGACCGCGCAGGTCGGCGGGGATGTCGACACGACCTGTGCCATCGCCGGAGGCGTGGTGGCCGCCGCGGTGACCGGGGCGCCGCCGGCGGAGTGGCTGCGACAGACCGAGGACCTTCCGGAGTGGGTTCCGGTCGCGACGGCCTGAAACGGCACGATGGCCCTAGGGGGGTGTCTTGTCGATCAGGCCGGGCTCGCGGCGTGATCGACAAGACACCCCCTAGTAGTGCTTTGTTAGGTGGTCTTGTCGTGGTGGGTGGGTGGTAGTTCGCTGGCTGTATGAGGGCTGGGGAGCTTGCCGCGGTGCGGGGCCGGTTGGAGGGTTTCGCGGCGGAGGTGTTCGCGCCGTTGGTGCGTCGGGACCAGAGAGCGAAGGGCGCGTTATATCTGCGGGGGCTGCTGCTGGACGGCCGCAGGAAGTCGATGCAGCCGATGGCTGAACGGCTCGGTGTCGATCACCAGCAGTTGCAGCAGTTCATCACGACCTCGACGTGGCAGGTCAGGGACGTGCGCGCCCGGCTGGCGTGGCGGGCGGTGGCCGTCGTGCAGCCGCAGGTGTGGGTGGTGGACGACACCGGCTTCCCCAAGGAAGGCCGTTCCTCGGCCGGGGTGGCCCGGCAGTACTCGGGCACCCTGGGCAAGGTCGGCAACTGCCAGATCGGCGTCAGTGTCCACGCCGCCTCCGAGGAGGCTTCGTGCCCGTTGTCCTGGCGCCTGTTCCTGCCCGCCGCCTGGGACGGTCCCGACGCCCAGGCCCGCAGGCGGGCCTGCCGGATCCCCGACGACGAGCGCCACCGTCCCAAGTGGCAGCTCGCCCTGGACATGCTCGACGAACTCGCCGGCTCCGGGCTGCGGCCCGCCGTCCTGGTCGCCGATACCGGCTACGGCGCGAACGCCGACTTCCGCCACGGCCTGGACGAACGCGGCCTGGCCTGGGTGCTGCAGGCCAAGGGCGAGATGACCGCCCACGGCCGGGACGCGGTGCCGCACCAGCCCGAGTACGGCGGGCTCGGCCCCAGGCCGCTGCCCCGCTACCGCACCCGGCCCGTGTCATTGCGCGAGCACATACTGGCCGCAGGTCGCGGCCGCGGTCGGACCGTGACCTGGCGCAAGGGATCGAAGGCGGCGATGAGCTCGCACTTCGTTTCCTGCGCGTCCGGCTCGCGGGCCGTCGCCCGAAACCGGCCGCCGACGGCACGATCGGGCTGTCCTGGCTGATCGCCCGGTGGCCCGAGGGCGAGCGCGAACCGGTGCAGTACTGGATCTCGAACCTGCCACCCGATATCCCCGCCAGGGATCTGGTCCGGCTGGCAAAAGCCCGGTGGCGGATCGAGCACGACTACCGCGAGCTGAAAACAGCCCTGGGCCTGGACCACTTCGAGGGCCGTTCGTTCGCCGGCTGGCACCGGCACGTCACCCTCGTCACCGCCGCCCACCTGTTCCTGACCGAACAGCGGAGACACCCAAAAGCCCCTGCCAGGGCCTGACCCTCTACCAGGCCCTGGACCTCCTCCAACAGCTCATCGCCACCTGGACCGGCACCTGCCCCACCTGCCGACAGACCGTCCCATGGCAGCCCTACGACACCACCTAACAAAGCACTACTAGAGCCCCGTTCGGGGTTCAAGGGCCATCGGTGTCTTGTCAGGCCACCGGCCCGGCGGCCTCCGCACGGCCGCTGAGCGCTTCCAGGTCGCTCTTGCGGACCCGGATCACCAGGACGGCCGTGACCAGCGCGATCAGCACCATCGCGACGGCGGCCGTGAACGCCGAGGAGATGCCCGAGGTCAGCACCTCGTGACCCCAGGGCGGGGGCAGCTCCTTCGTCTTCATGGCCTCGGCCTGCTGCTCCGGTGTCGAGTTCGCGAGGAAGTCGGGCATCTGCTTGTCGCCTTCCTCGCGGCTCGCCGTTCCGAAGACCGTGACCAGGATGGACAGGCCGAGCGAACCGCCGACCTGCTGCGTGGCGTTGAGCAGGCCCGACGCGGCTCCCGCCTCGTGCTGGGCCACTCCGGAGACGGCCGTGAGCGTGAGCGTCACGAAGTTGAGGCCCATGCCGAAGCCGAACAGGACCATCGGGCCGAGGACGCCGCTCGCGTAGCTGCTGTCCGAGCTGATGAACGTCAGCCAGAACAGACCCGCACCGGTGAACGCCGAACCGCTCACCATGAACGGCTTGGGGCCGAGTACCGGCAGCAGCCGCTGCGCGAGTCCCGCGCCGGTGGCGATCGCGACCGTCACGGGAAGGAAGGCGAGCCCGGACTGGATCGGGCTGTACCCCAGGACGTCCTGGACCCAGAGCACGATGAAGAAGAACATGCCGAACATGGCCGCCGCCAGGCTGAGCATGATGACGTACGTGCCCGAGCGATTGCGGTCCGCGAACATCCGGAGCGGCGTGATCGGTTCCTTTGCGCGCGATTCCACGAGCGCGAAGGCGACGAGCAGGATGACCGCCGAGACGAAGGAGCCGATGGTCAGTGCGTCCTCCCAGCCCTTCTCGGACGCCCGGATGAACCCGTAGACCAGCGCGGCCATGCCGAGTGTCGAGGTCGCGGCGCCCGCGATGTCGAACCGGCCGGGGTGACGCTCGGACTCCGCGATGTAGCGCGGGGTCAGGAAGGCGATCAGCAGACCGATCGGGACGTTCACGAAGAGGACCCAGCGCCAGTCCAGCCACTCCGTGAGCACGCCGCCGGCGAGCAGACCGATCGCGCCGCCACCGGCGGAGACGGCGGCGAACACGCCGAACGCCCGGTTGCGTTCCGGCCCTTCGGGGAAAGTCGTCGTGATCAGCGCGAGCGACGTGGGCGAGGCGATGGCGCCGCCGACACCCTGCAGGGCGCGCGCGGCGAGCAGGTGCCAGGGCTCCTGGGCGAAGCCTCCGAGCAGCGAGGCGAAGGTGAAGAGCAGGATGCCGGCCATGAACACCCGGCGGCGCCCCAGGATGTCCCCGGCCCGTCCACCGAGGAGCAGCAGGCCACCGAAGGTGAGCGTGTAGGCGCTGAGCACCCACGACAGATCGGTGGTCGAGAAGGAGAGCGCGTCCTGGATGTGTGGCAGGGCGATGTTCACGATGGTGGCGTCGAGGACGACCATCAGTTGGCAGGCGGCGATGACGGTCAAGGCGATACCCGGCCGACCTCCGGCGCGAGCGGGTCCGTCCTTGGTCTGTGTGTCCACCGGAGAAGTTGTCACTATGGATCCCCCACGGAAGAATTAGTGAACGCACCCGTTCACTGTCCATCACGGTAGTGAGTCCCCCTCAGTGAACGCAACCGTTCACTGAGCACTGCCGACGACCTGACATCGCTTCAACGGAGAGATCCTGATGGTTACTTCACGCTCCGCGGCCGCCGCCCGGCCGGAAGGGGTGGTACTGCGACGCCGAGGTCCCGTGCTCGAACGGGCCATCCTGGAGGCCGCGCTCGAGCAGCTGGGCAGCGTCGGCTGGAACGGCCTGACGATGGAAGGTGTCGCGGTCGGCGCGCAGACGGGCAAAGCCGCGGTGTACCGGCGATGGCCTTCGAAGGAAGACCTCGTCGCGGACGCCCTCCAGGCCGGACTGCCGACCCTCGACGAGGCCCCGGACCTCGGGAGTGTCCGCGAGGAGCTGTACGAGCTGTGCCGCCGTGTCCGGGACGTCATGTACTCCAAGCCCGGCTTCGCCCTCCGCGCTGTACTTCACGAATGCGACGCCGAGGCAGCCGAGCGGTTCCACGGCCTGATCGTCACAGGGGTGGTCGAACCCTCGGCCCGACTCTTCCGGGATGTGCTGCGCCGCGGAATCGCACGGGGCGAGGTGCGTGCGGACGCGAACGACGACCTGGTGATCGACGTCATTCCCGCGATGATGATGTACCGGTCGAAGGTGTGCGCCAGCGAATGGCCGGACGGTGACATCGCCGATCTGATCGACCGGATCATGGTGCCGCTGCTGCGCGTCTGACGTGGCCGGGACGGCCTTCGAAGGGTGCCGCGCACGGGCCCGGGGACGCGGTCCGCAGGGCCCCTCGGGCCCCCGGAGGGAAACCGGGTATCGCACCCGGCACCAAGCGGCGTAACCTGTCAGGCGCCATGCCGTACGAACAACCCACCCACACCGTCGAGCGATCGCTCCGAGCCACCACCGGCGCCAAGATCGTTGCCGGAGTCGACGAGGTCGGACGCGGGGCGTGGGCCGGCCCCGTCACCGTGTGCGCCGCCGTCACCGGACTGCGCCGGGCGCCCGAGGGGCTCACCGACTCCAAACTGCTCACCCCCAAGCGCCGTACCGCGCTCGCCGCGGAGCTGGAGCGCTGGGTCACGGCGTACGCACTCGGCGACGCCTCTCCGCAGGAGATAGACGAGCTCGGCATGACCGCCGCGCTGCGACTCGCGGCCGTCCGGGCCCTCGAAGGCCTGCCCGTACGGCCCGACGCGGTGATTCTCGACGGAAAGCACGACTACCTCGGCAGCCCCTGGCAGGTCCGTACGGTGATCAAGGGCGACCAGTCCTGCATCGCCGTGGCTGCCGCCTCCGTCATCGCCAAGGTCCGACGCGACGCCGTCATGGCGGAGCTGGGGATCGGAGCCGGGGAGTACGCGGCGTACGCCTTCGGCGCCAACGCGGGCTACCCTTCGCCGGTCCACAAAGCGGCGCTCGAAGAGCTGGGGCCCACCCCTCACCACCGTCTCTCCTGGTCGTACCTGGACGCGATGCCCAGGTGGCGCCACCTCAAAAAGGTCCGCCTCTCCGCCGAGGCGGTCGCGCTGGAAAGCGGGGGCCAACTCGGCTTCGACTTCTGAACTTCCGGTCGCGGGACCCCAAGGGCCTCCCACGCGGCCGGGGTGCACATGTGTGCCCACCCGCCGGTGCCTCGCGCAGCGGCGTTTGATAGACATCCATTCATGCCTCTCATCCCCGAGGAGCCTCAGATTCACGAGAGCGCCCAGGGTCCCCGCGCCACCGCGTCGACCCCCCGTCCCGTACCCGGCCCGCGTTCCGCGGCCTCACCGCGTCCCGGACGCCCCGTTCCCGGCCCCGCCAGGCCCGCGGCGCCGGCGCAGCGCCCGCACCCCGGTGCCGGACCGTCTCCGGCGAACACTCCGGAGAATCGTTCCGATCAGCGATCCGCGCCGCAGCTCCAGCTGATCCCGGCCCCCGCCGACGGCGCACTCGACGCCGCCGAAGAGGCCCTGGACCTGCTCCTGGAGAGCGGACGGGCGCCGGGTGAGGTCCTGGTGCTCACCACCGGAGACCCGCACCCGTGGGCCACGCACGAGCTGTCCTTCGGCGAGGTGTCCTACTGGGCCCAGCAGGACACCGGTGACGACGTGTTCTTCGCGCACGCCGCCGCCGTGGAGCGGGCGACCGCCCGCCCCGTGGTGATCGTCGCCGTCAACGGCGGAGACGACGAGGCGACCGCCAAGGCCCTGCCGTCGGCGATGGCCCGCGCCGGCGCGCTGCTCGTCGTCTGCGGTGACCCGCAGCGCGTCACGACGCTCCTCGGAGCGGGCGCCGGAGTCTGACCGACCAGCCCCTCCGCCGGACCGTACCCGGCCCGGCGGGGGCCGGCTCGTCCACGCGATCAGCGCGCGGCGGCCCGGCGCAGGGGCTCGGTGGCTCCGCTCGCGGTCCTCGGCGACAGCCGGTCCAGCTCGCCCGGCCCCTCGCCGAGCGGCAGCGGAAGCGAATCGGAACTCGGACGGCGGCCGCCGCGGCCTTCTCCGAGCACCTGCCAGCCCCCTCGGGTCAGCGTGATGTACGCGCCGCAGCGGAGCCCGTGCAAGGTGCAGGCGTCCCGGAGCCCCCACATCCAGGCTCCGTCCTCCTCGGTCCATCGCTCGTCGCCCTCGCGGGAGTACAGCAGAACCGCGGTGCGTACGGGTGAGCGCCTGCGGAGGTCGTGCGGAATGACCCGCCGCAGATGCGCGAGCAGTGCGTTGCGGAACTCCCAGCCGTCCGCCGGGGACGGGCGCCGGACGAACGAGGCGCTGGCGGCGAGCCGTTCCTCGTGGTCCAGGATCGCGAGGACCGCCGTCGACGGCGTGGGCGTGTGACGCGAGTGCAGCCCGCTGACGACCTCACGTGGATTGCGCAGCAGGGGGATCCCCGCCGCGGCCCACTCGGCCGGTTCGAGTATCCGAGCGAGGCGGTTGGCGGACTCGGACGACGATCTGAGCGAGGCGGCTGTGGGCGGAGCGAATCCGAGGGTCACGGTCCTCCCTTCGGATACGCGCCCGCGCGGCGGGCAAGGTCGGGTGAGGCGCACCACGGCACAGCCCATCCGGACCGCGGACAGGGCGTGCGAGGCGGTTTCCCAATTCTTGCTGGCCCGTGGGCGAGCGGCAACGAGCAATTGAGGCCGCTGACGGGATTGCGTCGGTATGCCTCTCATATCCCTGCCCAGTTGCCTATTGTTCACTCCCCGTTTCCCCTCCTGTTTCACCCCTGGACGGCAAGCACCAGCGGGAACACCCCTTCCGCTCCGGCCCGCCGCAGCAGTCGGGCCGCCACCGCCAAGGTCCAACCGCTGTCGGACAGATCGTCGACGAGGAGCACCGGCCCCCCGGCCGCGGCCAGTCGACCACCCAACTCGGCGGAGACCGTCAGGGTGCGCTGCAACCCCACCACCCGCTGGGCACTGTTGGTCCGGGACAACCGCAGATCCTCCGCCTCCGGCGCGTACTCCACCGCACCGAGCAGGGGCATCCTGCCGATCTCGGCGATCCGCTGTCCGAGTGAACCCACCAGCCGCGGCCTGCGATGGGAGGCGACCGTGACCACGCCGGCCGGCCGCGAAGGCGCGTCCGGCGCCCCGGAGGCCCAGCCTCCGGGCCCCTTGGCCCAGTCGGCGAGCACATGCACCACCGCCTGCACGACATCGTCCGGAACCGGACCGTCCGTGGCGCTGTCGGCCAGCAGCGGACGCAGCCGGTTGCCCCAGCCGATGTCCGAGAGCCGCCCCAGGGCCCGGCCGCCGAAGGCCAGCTCGCCGGGCGGGATACGACCCTTCAGATCGACCCCGACCGCGGCGAGTCCGGTCGGCCACATCTTCCGGGGCTCGACCTCCACGCCCGGCCGGCCCAGCTCGCCCTTGGCCGCGTCCAGCGCCGCGTCGGACACCTTCGGATCGAACCGGTTCCCCGCGCAGTTGTCGCAGCGACCACACGGCGCGGCCTCCTCGTCGTCCAGCTGACGGCGCAGGAACTCCATTCGGCACCCCGTCGACGCCGCGTAGTCGCGCATCGCCTGCTGCTCGGCCGCTCGCTGCCGCGCCACCCAGGCGTACCGCTCCGTGTCGTACACCCAGGGCCGGTCCGTGCTCTCCCAGCCACCCTTCACACGCCGCACGGCGCCGTCCACGTCGAGGACCTTGAGCATCGTCTCCAGGCGGGTCCTGCGCAGTTCCACCAAGGGCTCGAGCGCGGGCAGCGACAAGGGCCTGCCCGCCTGCGCGAGCACGTCGATCGTGCGGCGCACCTGCTCCTCGGGCGGGAAGGCGACCGAGGCGAAGTAGCGCCAGATCGCCTCGTCCTCCTGCCCGGGCAGCAGCAGCACCTCGGCGTGCTCCACCCCTCGCCCGGCCCGGCCGACCTGCTGGTAGTACGCGATCGGGGAGGAGGGCGACCCGAGATGCACCACGAACCCCAGGTCGGGCTTGTCGAAGCCCATGCCGAGGGCCGAGGTCGCCACGAGGGCCTTGACCCGGTTGGCCTGGAGATCGTCCTCGGCCTGCTGCCGATCGGCGTTCTCCGTCCGGCCCGTGTACGAGGAGACAGTGTGCCCGCACTGGCGCAGGTAGGCCGTGACCTCGTCGGCCGCGGCGACCGTCAGCGTGTAGATGATTCCGGAACCGGGCAGCTCGCCGAGGTGATCGGCCAGCCAGGCCAGCCGATGGGCCGCGTCCGGCAGCCTGACCACGCCGAGGCTCAGGCTCTCCCGGTCCAGCGGCCCGCGCAGCACCAGGGCGTCCGTGCCGGCGCCCGTACCGAGCTGCTCGGCCACGTCCGCCGTCACCCGGGCATTCGCCGTGGCGGTCGTGGCGAGCACGGGAACCCCGGACGGCAGGTCGGCCAGCATCGTGCGCAACCGGCGGTAGTCGGGCCGGAAGTCGTGTCCCCAGTCCGAGATGCAGTGCGCCTCGTCGACCACGAGCAGCCCGGTGGCGGCCGCGAGCCGGGGGAGCACCTGGTCGCGGAAGTCGGGATTGTTGAGCCGTTCGGGGCTCACCAGGAGTACGTCCACCTCGCCGGCGGCCACCTCTTCCTGGACCGTGTCCCACTCTTCCGTGTTCGACGAGTTGATCGTCCGGGCGCGGATGCCCGCCCGAGCGGCCGCCTCCACCTGGTTGCGCATCAGCGCGAGCAGGGGCGAAACGATCACGGTCGGGCCGCTGCCGCGCTCGCGGAGCAGCGAGGTCGCCACGAAGTACACGGCCGACTTGCCCCAGCCGGTCCGCTGCACCACCAGGGCCCGGCGCCGGTCGGCGACCAGGGCCTCGATGGCCCGCCACTGGTCCTCGCGCAGTCTCGCCTTGCCTGTCGGGTCCGAGACGAGACGGGCGAGCACGGCATCGGCGGCGGTCCGGAGCGCGGCGCGGTCTTCCAGGGGATCTGCGTGGGTCATGCCTCCATGCAACCCGATGCCTCGGACATCGCGCGAATGAGCGCCGAACCTGTGGACAACTCGACAGGCCGACGGAAGCCCCGTTCCGGTAGTTATCCACAGGGGTTTCGGATTTCGGGAGATCACGAGACCGTCCTGACCATGAACGCGAATCACCACGAATCCAGCGGACTCTCCCGTACCCAGCAGATCACCCTGCGCGGCCCGGCGGAGCTGGCCGACGCCCTTCCGTTCGTGCTGGGCTTCCACCCCACCGACTCCGTCGTCCTGGTCGCTCTCCACGGCGAGCACGGCCGCTTCGGCGGCCGGGTCAGGCTCGGCATTCCGCGCTCGCCCCGAGAATGGGCGTCCACGGCCGACCACCTCGCCGAATGCCTCGTCGAGGGAGGGACCAGGAGCGGCACCCGGCCCGACGGCATCGTCGTCTTCCTCTGCCAGGACCCTGCGGCCGGCGAGACGGGCCGCAGGGTCATGGAACGACTGCGTCCCTTCGCCCAGCGACTGCGTACCGCCTGCGGCGCCCTCGACATCCCGGTCTACGAGGCCCTCTGCATCTCGGACGGTCTCTACTTCTCCTACTGCTGCCCCGACGCACGGTGCTGCGCGCCGGACGGCACGCCGCTCGCGCTCAGCGGTACGTCGGTGATGGCGGCGGCAGCGGCGTACGCCGGAGTCCAGGTGCGGGGCTCCCTGCGGGACATGGAAGGCAGGTTCAAGCCGTCCGGTGGCCCCGGTGAGGAACGTCAGCGCGCGGCACTCGACGCGAGCGCCGCCTCGATCGTCCCCCGGATCCTCGAGGACGCGGAGGGCAAAGGGCGGGAGGAGGTGCGCGAGACGACACTGCGACTCGCCCGAGAGGTCCTCCGTCGGTTCGCCAACCCGAAGGGGGAGGCGAGCCCGAGCGGCCACACCAGCAGCCCGACCGGCCCGAAGAGCGCGAGGGTGAGTCTCGCCGGAACCGCCGAGTGCGACGCGGCCGACGACGCCCTGGTCGAGGCGGGTGAGGCGGCCACGCTGATCCTCGGTCTCCAGGACCGGGTCACCCGGGACCGCGCCGCCGAATGGATGGAGGGCTGGGAGGGCACCGCGGCCCTGCGCCTCTGGCGCGTACTGGCCCGGCGCTGCGTCACCCCGTACCAGGAGCACGCCGCCGCGCCGCTCACCCTCGCGGGCTGGGTGGCCTGGTCCACCGGTGACGAGCCGATCGCCCGGGTCGCCCTCGGACTCGCGCTCGACGCCGACCCCGAGTACGTCTTCGCCCGGCTGCTGCATCAGGCGTGCAACGAAGGGCTCGACCCCGAGTCGCTGCGCTCCTGCCTGCGGACCGAGCGGGACGGCCGGATCGCCTCGGACGAGCCCGCTCCCGGGACCTCCCGACGGGTCCGGACGCGCATCGCCCGCCCGCAGAGCACCCGGCAGACCCTCCGGAAGCCCGGTCGCCAGACCGGCGAAGGCGAGCGCCGTTCGTCGGCCGGAGTCCGACCCGGCGGGCCCGCGACGCGGAAGCCGGGGAGCGGGGCGCCGAGGCACGGCGGGCAGCGCGGCACCAGGAGCGGCCGATGACGACCGTGACCCGGCCGCCCGTCGGCGCGTTCAGCTCTCTGGCGGAGTCGTCCGAACCGTCCCGCCGACACGTCGCCGGCCGTCCGGTTCGCACAGAGAGCACCCCGTACCCGCCATGGCCTTCAGCCCTGTCCCGGCCCCCGGCCGCCCCACCGGACCCCCGATCGGTCTCTCGCCCGGACGCCCGTCCGGGCGGCAACCCGGCACCAGCACCGGAACCGCTACCGGCACCGGCAGCACCGGAACCGGTCCCGGCATCGCGCCGCCGCGCCCGGCGCGTCCCGCGGAGCTTCCCTCGGTGCACGGCGCGCTCCTCTGCGTCGCCCTGCCCGCCTTCGCCGTCTGCGCCGAGCACGGCCAGCTCACCGGCGAGGGACCCGAGGGCGTGTACGTGGCGGGGCGACGGCTCCTGGCCCGCTGCGTCCTGCGGGTGGCGGGGCGCGAGCCCGTCGCCCTCCAAGGCCGCATGGCGACCGCCGACCGGGCGGTGTTCCTCGGCGTCCTCCGCGTCCCCGGAGACATGGGACCCGATCCCGGCCTCACCGTCGAGCGCACGCGGAGCGCCGACGGCAGCGAGCGGATCACCCTGCGCAGCGCCGTCGCCCGCCCCCTCCGGATCCCCGTGGAAGTCGCTCTGGGCTCGGATCTCGCGGACCTGGGCACGGTGGCGGCCGGTCGGCCCGGACCCGAGCTCACCGCGAGCGTCCACGGCACCGGCCTGCGCTGGACCGCCGACGACGGTCGATCCGTCGCCGTCGCGGCGGACCCGCCGCCGATGGACGCGCTGGCGGCGGCGGGGGTCCTGCGCTGGGAAGCCGAGCTGGCGCCCGGGGGCACGTTCACGGTCCGGTTGCGGGTGCGCGACGGCTCGCCCGCCCGCCCCACCGGCTCTTCGGGTGCCGCCGCCGGACGGCCCGGTGGTCACGTCCTCGCCGAGGCCCTCGCCGAGGGTGACGACCCGCGCCCGGGGGAGCTGTTGCGCGCGTCCGTCGAGGACCTGCGGGCCCTGCTCCAACGCGACCCGGCTCACCCGGCGGACGTCCACCTCGCGGCAGGCGTCCCCTGGCGCTGCGGACCGGTCACCGCCGAGGCGCTCTGGGCGGCCCGGATGGTCCTGCCCCTCGGTACCCGGCTCGCGGTTACCACCCTGCGCGCCCTCGGTCGCTCCCAACTCTCCGGCGGCGGAACCGAGTCCGGCCGCATCCCCGGACCCCTCAGGGACGCCGGTCCGCATCTCCCGCCCCGCTGCACGGGCATCGAGGCCACCCTCGCCTTTCCGGTCGTGCTCGCCGAGGCCCGCCGCTGGGGGCTGCCTGCGGCGGACCTGGAGGAGCTGCTTCCCGCGGCGGAACGCTGCCTCGACTGGCTGCGCCGGAGGGTCGGCGCGAGCGGCCTCGTACCGGACCCGGGGCCCGCCGGGCCCTGGCGGGCCGAGACGCAGGCACACGCGCATCGCGCGGCGCTGCTCGGAGCGGACCTGCTCGACGCCTGTGGGAGGCCCGGGGGAGACCCGCTGCGCGACACGGCAGGGACACTGCGCGAGCGCTTCCGGCAGGAGTTCTGGCTCGACGACCGGGCCGGGGGCCGCCCCGCCGTCGCCCGCGGACCGGACGGCCGGATCTGGCCCCAACTGGGTGGCTGGGCCGCGCATCTGCTCGACACCGGGCTGCTGGGCGGCGGCCGCGTTGCCCAGGGCCTGCTCGACAGGACGGAGACCGAGCAGGTGGCGAGGCTGCTCGGCAACCCGGCCCTGGACTCCGGCTGGGGGCTGCGCAGCCTGGGCGCCAAGGAGCCGGGACACAACCCGTTCGGCCATCGGGCGGGTGCGGTGCGGGTCCACGAGACGGCGGTCGCCGTGGCCGGACTCGCCGCCGTCGGCCACGAGAAGGAGGCCGCCGCCCTGCTGCGCGGGCTGCTCGACGCGTCGGAGGCGTTCACGTACCGGCTGCCCGAGATGTATTCGGGGGAGCATCGGACGGCGGGCGGGCGCCCGGTGCCGCACCCCGCCGCGTGCCGGCCGGCGGCCGTCGCGGCCTCCGGAGCCGTGCACGCGCTGCTCGCCCTCGCCGGAATCCGGCCGGACGCGCCGGGCCGGTCCGTGTCGACGTATCCACTGCGGTCGGCTCCGCTCGGAGCGATCCGGTTCTCGGGGCTCGTGGTCGCGGGTGAGCCGTTCGCCGTGCGGGTCGGCAGGCTCGGTCTCGGTATGGTCGAGGAGGCCGCCGAGGGCCTTCAGCTGGGGGTGTGACGGGATGCCGGGCACAGACACGAGGGAAGCCTCGCGACAGGGCGAGGAAGTCCTTGCAGATGACCCCGAGGGGCGTGTTTATCGTCAGGAAGACGACTATGATCGCGGCATGCCTCCCTACGACCCGTCGGCCTTTCCGCCCTTCGCCGTCACCGTCGATCTGGTCGTGCTCACCGTGCGCCGCCATGCGCTCTGCACCCTGGTCGTACGACGGGGAGAAATGCCGTACCAGGGGCGTTGGGCGCTGCCCGGCGGCTTCGTGCGCGAGGACGAGGACCTCGGCGCGGCCGCCGCGCGTGAGCTGGTCGAGGAGACGGGCCTCTGCGCCCACGATCCGGCCGCCCCGCAGCCCGTACCGAGCAACGGTGCTCACCTGGAGCAGCTGGCGACGTACGGGGCGCCGGACCGCGACCCCCGCATGCGGGTGGTCAGCGTCGCGCATCTGGCGCTCGCCCCCGACCTTCCCGCGCCGCGGGCCGGCGGCGACGCGAACAGCGCCCGCTGGGCCCCTGTCGAGGAACTGCTCGGCGAGGATGCCCTCGCCGGGACCGCGGAGGTCGTCGGAGCGGCCGGGGACACCCTGGGCGAGGAGGAGGAAGGGGGCCCGGCGGCGCTCGCCTTCGACCACGCCCGGATCCTCGCCGACGGGGTGGAGCGCGCCCGCTCCAAGATCGAGTACTCGTCCCTGGCCACGGCCTTCTGCCCGCCGGAGTTCACGGTCGGAGAGCTGCGGCGCGTCTACGAGGCCGTCTGGGGCGTGGCCCTGGACCCGCGCAACTTCCACCGGAAGGTGACCGGCACGCCCGGCTTCCTCGTTCCGGCCGGTGGCACCACGACCCGTCAGGGCGGGCGCCCGGCCCAGCTCTTCAGGGCAGGTGGGGCCACTCTCCTCAACCCGCCGATGCTGCGTCCCGAGGTCTGACGGACCGGTGTTTCCGGCGCCCCTGAGCGCCAACCTTGCGCTGAAAGTCCGAAATGTAGCGTTATCTTGCTGCGATAGCGCCGCCCTGCCGCGGAGCGATGTCACCTACCGCGAGAGAAGCGATGCTCCAGGCAATCGGACTGACCAGCATTCCCCGCCGCGATCGCCCGCCCGCCGTGGACGATCTGACCTTCGAGGCCCGGCCGGGTGCCGTGACCGCTCTCCTCGGCTCCGCGGGCTCCGGCAAGACCACCGCGCTCCGGCTCATGCTCGAACTCGAGCCGGGCCGTGGCATCACCTACTTCCGTGGCCGGCCGCTGCGCCGCATCGCCCACCCTCCGCGCGAGGTCGGCGTGCTCCTCGGCGACGTCCCCGGGCACCCCTCCCGCACGCTCCGGGGCCAGCTGCGGATGCTCTGCGCCGCCACGGGGGTTCCCGCCTCGCGGGCCGTGGAGCTCACCCGGGCCGTCGGCCTCGACGGTCTGGAGCGCCGGCGGATCGGCACCCTGCCGATCGGGGCCGATCGCCGACTCGGCCTCGCCTCGGCCCTGTTGGGTGCCCCTCACACCCTGCTGCTCGACGAGCCGGGCGCCGGCCTCTCCGTACCCGAGAGCACCTGGCTGTACGAGCTCCTGCGGGCGCACGCGGACGGCGGGGGAACCGTGCTCTACACCACGGACGATCCGAAGGACGCGGCCCGGAACGCCGACCGGGTCGTCACGCTCGACGCCGGCCGGCTCGTCGCCGACCAGGACGTCGCCGAGTTCGCGCGCACCCGGCTGCGCCCCCGGGTCGCCGTCCGCACTCCCCAGCCCGCGCGGCTGGCCGCGGTCGTGACCCAGGAGGCCAGAGCCGCCCGCCGCCCGGTCGAGGTCGTCGCCGAGGAGGGCAATCGCCTGTCCGTCTACGGGAGCGACTGCGCGGCGGTGGGCGACACGGCGTTCCGTCACGGTGTACCGATCCACCGGCTTGCCGCCGAGACCGGAGACGCCGGGCCCGTTCCCCGTACCCCGGAGGGAGGCGTCCGCCCGGTGTCCGGCTCCGAGCGTGAGGCCGCCGCGCCCCGCGACTCCTCCGCCGACGAGCCGGGTGGCGCCCGGAGGCCTGCCCGGTCGCCCCTGCGACCGCTGCGGTACGAGATCCATCGGCTCCTGGGTGTGCCGTCCACCCCACTCGTCGTGGCGGCCGCCCTGCTCGGCTCCGTGATCCTCGCCGTGCTCCTCGGGCGGGGCGGGCACGCCGCCCTGCCCGCCGTCCTGGCCGGCTGGCCCGCGATCTCCCCGCTGCCGCCCGCGGCCCTCGGGGCGGGACTGCTCGGCGCCTTCTCCTTCGGCGAGGAGTACCGCTACCCGGCGCTCACCGCGGGCCGGGGAGCCGTGCCCCGCAGGCCGGGCCTGCTGCTGGCGAAGCTCACCGTGGCGGCGGCCGTCGCCATGCTGCTCGGGGCGGCCGTCGCGGTGGTGGATCTTGAGGTCCTGCGGTTCGTCTACGGCGGAGAGTTGATCTCCGTGCCGAGGAACTGGCCGACGCTCTGCGTGAGTTGGCTGGGGCTGATCGTGGGCTGTGCCTGGGCCGGGGTGCTCGGTGCCGGGGTGTTCCGGGCGGCGGCGGCCGGGGTGGCGGCGGTCCTCGCGGTACCGGTCGCCTTCGTCCCGCTGCTGCAGAAGGTACTGACCGGACCCTCGGTGCGGTCGGCCGCCGGACTCCCGGCGCGGCTCCGCGAGTTCGCCGGTCCGCAGTGGTCCCCGGCGGTGGACCGCTGGCTGGCGGGGGGGCTGCGGGTGCTCGGGCAGCCCGCGGGGGTGGCTCTCTCGCTGACGTTGACCGGGTTGCTCTGCGCCTATGTGTTCACCGGCCTTCGCCGTAAGGCACGTTGGTGATCACTTGCGGATCAAAAGGTTCCGGTTCGAGATCAACTCCCTTGGAATCCGCCAGATATGTCCGATTAATCGTCAATTGTGTAGGGGGTGCCGATCACCCTTTCGTGTGCTTTTCACCAAAGACCTCAAGGGTCACGGAGGCAACGCCGACAAAGGATGCGTGAGTACCCTTGCGCACACCATGATGACCGCCGCCCGCTCCGTCGAATCCGGCCTCGGCGCCCCGGGCGAACTCGACCGCTACCCCTACGCGGAGGCGCCCACCGCCGGCCGTGTGGGCCCGCCCTCCTGGGAGGGGGTGGACACCGACCTGGGCCGTGTCGGCCGCCGGAGCACCGGCAACCGGGGGCGAGGGCTGCACGGGCAGCTCGTCCAGCAGCTCGGCCAGATGATCGTCTCCGGCGATCTCGGGGCCGACCGCCCGCTCGTCCCCGAGGAGATCGGCCAGCGGTTCGAGGTCTCGCGCACGGTCGTCCGCGAGTCGCTGCGCGTCCTCGAGGCCAAGGGGCTCGTCAGCGCCCGCCCGAACGTCGGCACCCGCGTCAGGCCCGTCAGCGACTGGAACCTCCTCGACCCCGACATCATCGAGTGGCGCGCCTTCGGCCCGCAGCGCGACGACCAGCGCCGTGAGCTGAACGAGCTGCGCTGGACGATCGAGCCCCTCGCCGCCCGCCTCGCCGCCGGACACGGCCGCGAGGACGTGCAGCAGCGGCTCGCCGACATGGTCGAGATCATGGGTCACGCGTTCGCCCAGGGGGACGGCATCACCTTCTCCCGCGCCGACACCGAGTTCCACTCGCTCCTCATCCAGCTCGCCGCGAACCGGATGCTGGAGCACCTCTCCGGCATCGTCTCCGCCGCGCTCCAGGTGTCCGGCGGCCCCGTCACGGGCTGCGATCGCCCGAGCGAGGCCTGCCTCGCGCACCATGCCCGGATCGTCGACGCGCTCGCCACGGGCGACGCCCTCGGCGCCGAGACCGCCATGCGGGCGCTGCTCACGGTCCACCCCGAGGTGGAGCGCGTCGTCCCCGCCCCCCGCGAACACTGACCCGCGGGCCGTGGCCGGGAGCGCGGAGGCGTGGGCATCACGTGCCGCCGGGTCCGAGCGTCACCCGGGGAGCCTGGAAGGGGTTCCCCGGGTGACGCCAGGATTCCGGCGGCGTGAATGTACGCTTATGTATCCCTCTGCGTCGGTTTGTCGCACATGAGGTGTGACTCGGGCCACGAAGATTGGGCGTAACACTCCTCCGAGCCGTGCGATGACCTAAGAGGTGACAGCCGAGGAAGGAATACAGCAGCCGATGGAGGCGCTGTGCAGTTCCCCGGTCCAGCCCGCGCCGTCGGCACATTCCCCGTCGACGGTCGTCGGCTCCAGCCCGATCCAGGGCGGGGCCGGAAGCCGTTTCCATCGTTCCGAGAGGTTGTTCGTGTCGGCCAGCACATCCCGTACGCTCCCGCCGGAGATCGCCGAGTCCGAGTCTGTGATGGCGCTCATCGAGCGGGGAAAGGCTGATGGGCAGATCGCCGGCGATGACGTGCGTCGGGCCTTCGAGGCTGACCAGATTCCGCCAACCCAGTGGAAGAATGTTCTGCGCAGCCTCAATCAGATCCTCGAGGAAGAGGGTGTGACGCTGATGGTCAGTGCAGCGGAGTCGCCGAAGCGCGCCCGTAAGAGCGTCGCAGCGAAGAGCCCGGCCAAGCGCACCGCCACCAAGACCGTCACTGCCAGGACGACCGTGACGAAGACCACCGTCACGGCCGCCACGGCCTCCGCGGCAGAGGGCGCCGACCCGGCCGACGAGGCCGGATCCGCCGCCAAGAAGGCGGCCGCGAAGAAGACCGTCGCCAAGAAGACGGTGGCCAAGAAGACCGTCGCGAAGAAGACGACGGCCAAGAAGACCGCGTCCAAGAAGGACGCCGACGAAGCCGTCGAGGGCGAAGAGCTGCTCGAGGACGTCGCGCCCGGCAAGGGCGAGGAAGAGGAGACCGAGGGCGAGAGCAAGGGCTTCGTCCTGTCCGACGACGACGAGGACGACGCTCCGGCGCAGCAGGTCGCCGTCGCCGGTGCCACCGCCGACCCGGTCAAGGACTACCTGAAGCAGATCGGTAAGGTCCCGCTGCTCAACGCCGAGCAGGAGGTCGAGCTCGCCAAGCGCATCGAGGCCGGCCTGTTCGCCGAGGACAAGCTCGCGAACTCGGACAAGCTCGCGCCGAAGCTCAAGCGCGAGCTGGAGATCATCGCCGAGGACGGCCGCCGGGCCAAGAACCACCTTCTGGAGGCCAACCTCCGTCTGGTGGTCTCCCTGGCCAAGCGTTACACCGGCCGCGGCATGCTCTTCCTGGACCTGATCCAGGAGGGCAACCTGGGTCTGATCCGCGCCGTCGAGAAGTTCGACTACACCAAGGGCTACAAGTTCTCCACGTACGCCACCTGGTGGATCCGTCAGGCGATCACCCGCGCCATGGCTGACCAGGCCCGCACCATCCGTATCCCGGTGCACATGGTCGAGGTCATCAACAAGCTCGCGCGTGTGCAGCGTCAGATGCTCCAGGACCTGGGCCGTGAGCCCACCCCGGAGGAGCTGGCCAAGGAGCTCGACATGACCCCTGAGAAGGTCATCGAGGTCCAGAAGTACGGCCGTGAGCCGATCTCCCTCCACACCCCGCTGGGTGAGGACGGCGACAGCGAGTTCGGCGACCTGATCGAGGACTCCGAGGCGGTCGTTCCGGCCGACGCGGTGAGCTTCACGCTCCTCCAGGAGCAGCTGCACTCGGTGCTCGACACGCTCTCCGAGCGTGAGGCCGGCGTCGTCTCGATGCGCTTCGGTCTGACCGACGGCCAGCCGAAGACGCTGGACGAGATCGGCAAGGTCTACGGCGTGACCCGTGAGCGGATCCGTCAGATCGAGTCGAAGACCATGTCGAAGCTGCGTCACCCGTCGCGCTCGCAGGTGCTGCGCGACTACCTCGACTGATCCGTACCTCGACAGGTCCGTGCGCGCCACGGACCCGAGGCAGGAGCGGTACGCGGAAGGGCCCGGTTCCCCGAGGGGGAGCCGGGCCCTCCGGCTGTGCGCGGGTGCACGGCGCCGTCACGTGCTGGACGCTGGGTGAACCGACATCACCGGAGAGTCAGGAGGCTCCATGCGTGGTTCCCTCACCCGAGCATTGACGGGTGCTCTGGGCCTGATCGCAGCAGCGGCGGGGCAGCTGGCCACCGCCGCACCCGTGGCCGCCGACAGCGTCGTGGTGGGCGGCCGGCAGGCCCAGATCACGGACGCGCCGTGGGTCGTGGCGCTGTCCAGCCGTGACCGGTTCGGGGGTACGCGCGCGGGGCAGTTCTGCGGGGGCGTACTCGTGGCGCCGACCAAGGTGCTCACGGCCGCCCACTGCCTGGGCCGCGAGGTGCTCGGCGGCGAACCGTGGGAGGTGCGCGACTTCGTGGTCATCGCGGGCCGTGCCGCGCTGAGCGGGCAGGGCGGGCAGGAGGTGCGGATCTCGGACACCTGGGTCAATCCCGACTACGACCCGACGACGAACTCGGGCGATCTCGCGGTACTGACGCTGGTGAGCGCGCTGCCGCAGTCGTCCGTGATCGGCGTCGCCCGTGCGGGAGACGCGGCGTACACGCCCGGTACGGAGGCGGAGGTCTACGGCTGGGGCGACACGACCGGCAACGGGACCTATGCCTCCACGCTGCGGACGGCACGGGTCCAGGTGCTGCCGGACAGCGCGTGCGAGCGCGCGTACCCGGGCGGATTCGGCGTCCCGTACCGGGGCGACACGATGCTGTGCGCGGGCGACCCGCAGGGCGGCAAGGACGCGTGCCAGGGGGACAGTGGAGGCCCGCTCGTGGCGAAGGGGCTGCTGGTAGGCCTGGTGTCCTGGGGCAGCGGCTGTGGGCAGGCTGAGAACCCGGGGGTGTACACCCGCGTCTCGGCGGTGCTTCCGGCGCGCTTCTGATCGGGTCCTCTGATCAGGTCCTCGAATCAGACCCTCAGATCGGGTCCCGGGGATGTGATCGGGTCCCGGATGCGCGGGATACGAGAACGGGCGGCCACCCCCCTTGGGATGCGGGGGTGGCCGCCCGCCGTCCGGTCAGTGGCCGGATCTGGGCTCGTCGTGGATGCGAGGCGTCAGTGCTCGTCGCCCATCGTGCGGGCCGGCACGTCCGTCAGGCGGTCCGTCTCATCCTGTATCTCAACGGCGATCTTCTTGAGTTCCGGCTCGAACTTACGTCCGTGGTGGGCGCAGAAGAGCAAGTCACCTCCGCTGGTCAGGACGACACGCAGGTAGGCCTGGGCGCCGCAGCGGTCGCAACGGTCAGCGGCCGTCAGGGGGCTCGCGGGGGTCAGAACAGTAGTCACGTCGCCTCTTCTCTAGCTCGACGAGCTGTCGTACCAGGGTCAACATCCAACCAGGCCGAAAACGTTCCCGCTCGCGGCTTTTCCTTGAAACTTCTTCTCGGTGGCTGTCTGCTGCCGGTTGGCGGCGAATGAGCCGTATTGCGTCGCTCTACGGATTTCGCGTTGCTTGTGTCGGTCAGTCCTCCCGGCGTGGTTGCCGGTTGTTCATGAGGACGTGCCCGGAGCCTAAATGGTTCATGCCTGGAAGGGAACGTGATGTTCGCGTCACCCCATTGAGGGATCGAACATCCATGCGAGGCTGGACTAGCATGAGGAATCGGGGAGGGTGGCGTGACAACGGCTCTACCAGGCATCGGTACCCTCTGACCGATGACCGACGCCGGGCCTTACCCCATCGGGCCAGATTTCAAATTCAGCGAGGAGCGAACCGCGTGACCGCCGAAACGTCCGTGCCGTCCAGTGCGCTGCTGACCGCAGACCGTGACGCTTCCAACTACACCGCGCGGCACCTGCTCGTACTCGAAGGGCTCGAAGCGGTCCGCAAGCGCCCCGGTATGTACATCGGGTCGACCGACAGTCGCGGCCTGATGCACTGCATCTGGGAGATCATCGACAACTCGGTCGACGAGGCCCTCGGGGGCTACTGCGACCACATCGAGGTCATCCTCCACGACGACGGATCCGTCGAGGTCCAGGACAACGGCCGAGGCATCCCGGTCGACGTCGAACCGAAGACCGGACTCTCCGGAGTCGAGGTCGTCATGACCAAGCTGCACGCCGGCGGAAAGTTCGGCGGCGGGTCGTACGCCGCCTCCGGCGGCCTGCACGGCGTCGGCGCCTCCGTGGTCAACGCCCTGTCGGCCCGCCTCGACGTCGAGGTCGACCGGAACAGCGCCACGCACACGATCAGCTTCCGCCGGGGTGTCCCGGGCATCTTCACCGAGCAGGGCCCCGACAGCCCCTTCGATCCGGGCAACGGCCTCCGCAAGGGCAAGCGCGTTCCCAAGACCCGCACCGGCACGCGCGTGCGCTACTGGGCGGACCGGCAGATCTTCCTCAAGGACGCCAAGCTCTCCCTGGAGACGCTGCACCAGCGTGCCCGCCAGACCGCCTTCCTCGTGCCCGGCCTCACCATCGTCGTCCGCGACGAGCGGGACCTGGCCGGAATCGGCAAGAGCGAGGAGACCTTCCGCTTCGACGGAGGCATCAGCGAGTTCTGCGAGTACCTCGCGCAGGACAAGGCCGTCTGCGACATCCAGCGCCTCACCGGCATGGGCACCTTCAAGGAGACCGTGCCGGTCCTCGACGAGCGCGGCCACATGACCCCGACCGAGGTCACCCGTGAGCTCGCCGTCGACGTCGCCCTGCGCTGGGGCACCGGCTACGACAGCACGGTCAAGTCCTTCGTCAACATCATCGCCACCCCCAAGGGCGGCACCCACGTCTCGGGCTTCGACCAGGCCGTCACCAAGACGGTGAACGAGGTGCTGCGCTCGGCGAAGATGCTGCGCGTCGCCGAGGACGACATCGTCAAGGACGACGCCCTGGAGGGGCTCACGGCCGTCGTGACCGTTCGCCTCGCCGAGCCGCAGTTCGAGGGGCAGACGAAGGAGGTCCTCGGTACGTCCGCGGCCCGCCGGATCGTGGCGAACGTGGTGGCCAAGGAGCTCAAGGCGTTCCTCACCTCCACCAAGCGGGACGCCAAGGCGCAGGCCCGCGCCGTCCTGGAGAAGGCCGTCGCCGCCGCACGTACCCGGATCGCGGCCCGCCAGCACAAGGATGCGCAGCGCAGGAAGACCGCGCTCGAGTCCTCCTCGCTTCCGGCCAAGCTGGCCGACTGCCGCAGCGACGACGTGGAGCGCAGCGAGCTCTTCATCGTCGAGGGGGACTCGGCCCTCGGTACGGCCAAGCTCGCCCGCAACAGCGAGTTCCAGGCCCTGCTGCCGATCCGCGGCAAGATCCTCAACGTTCAGAAGTCGTCCGTCTCGGACATGCTGAAGAACGCCGAGTGCGGGGCGATCATCCAGGTCATAGGAGCGGGCTCGGGCCGCACTTTCGACATCGACGCGGCCCGCTACGGGAAGATCGTCCTGCTGGTCGACGCCGACGTCGACGGGGCCCACATCCGCTGTCTGCTGCTGACGCTCTTCCAGCGCTACATGCGGCCGATGGTCGAGGCCGGGCGGGTCTTCGCCGCCGTGCCCCCGCTGCACCGGATCGAGCTCGTCCAGCCCAAGAAGGGCCAGGACAAGTACGTCTACACGTACTCGGACAACGAGCTGCGCCAGACCCTGCTGGAGTACCAGCGCAAGGGGGTCCGCTACAAGGACGCCATCCAGCGCTACAAGGGCCTGGGCGAGATGGACGCCGACCAGCTCGCGGAGACCACGATGGACCCGCGGCACCGCACCCTGCGCCGGATCAACATCGGCGACCTGGACGCGGCGGAGCAGGTCTTCGACCTCCTCATGGGCAACGACGTGGCGCCCCGCAAGGAGTTCATCACCGGCTCCGCGGCGACCCTCGACCGCTCGCGCATCGACGCCTGAGGCGTTCCACCCGTGGGTGGAGCAGGACGCTCCACCCACGGGCCGATCACACCTCCGGCGACTCTCCGTAACATGAAGATGTCGGAGGGGGACGGGCATGGAGGAGAAGCGCGACCGAGCGCGCATGAGGACCGGCGAGGCGCTGGGGGGCTCCTGGAGCGCCTGGCCGTCACGCGAGGCGCTCACCCGCCTGGGAGTGCCGCGGGGGCGCATGGTCCTCGACTACTGCTTGATCGCGGGCCTGAGCGTCTGGGTGCTGAGCGGCTGCTACACCTCGGGGGCCTTCGGCGGCTGGTTCGCGCCCGTGCCTCCGATCGGGTTCGGACTCTGTGTGATGGCGGCCCTGGGGTACCACCACACAACTTTGGGCCATCGGCTGCCGGCCTCGCTGGGGCTCCTGGCGGTGATAGCACTCTGTGGTCTCGGGGCCTACGCGGCCGACGCCCCGACGTCGGCGACCGTGATGTGGATAGTCGTCTCGGTCATGGCGATGGAGCGGCTGCCGCTCCCGGTCGGCCTGGCCACCGTGGCGGTACTCGTCGCCGGCTTCGTGGAGGCCGACGAGACCGGGATGCTCGGAGCGGGCGTCACCACGGCGGCCGTGCTCCTCGCGGGTTACTCGCTCCGGCTGGACGCCCAGGCCCGGGGTGCGGGGTTCCAGCTGCTCGCCCAGGAGCGTCTCGCCCGGGAGGCCGAGGCCGCTTCGGGGGCGCTCGCCGAGCGGGCCAGGATCGCCCGCGAGATACATGACGTGCTCGCGCACAGCCTCTCCGCGCAGATGGTGCATCTTGAGGTCGCACGGCTCCAGATCGAGTCGGGAGCGGAGCCTGCGGAGATCCTCAAGCTCGTGACCTCGGCCCGCTCCATGGCCAAGGAGGGCCTCGCCGAGACGCGTCACGCGCTGTCGGCGCTGCGCGGTGACATGGTGCCCGTCGAGGACTACCTGCGGGACCTGGCACGGGAGGACCGCGCCCAGGTCGACGTCACCGGCGAGCGCCGCGCCCTGCCCGCAGAAGCGTCCCAGGCGGTACGACGAGTGGCACAGGAGGCTCTCACCAATGTCCGCAAGCACGCCCCGGGAGCCCGGACACGGATCCGGCTCGCCTACGAGCAGGACCAGATCTCCCTGGAGATACGGGACTCCGGGCCACCTCCGACGGCCGAGGACGGTCTCGACGGGTACGAGCTCGGCTCCTCAGGCTCCGGATACGGGCTGCGTGGCATGAGGGAGCGCGCCGAACTGCTGGGCGGCAGCCTCGACGCAGGGCCCGTGGGGCAGGGGTTCGCGGTGCGGCTGCGAGTGCCGGCATGAGCGCCCCGGAGAGCGCCGACCGCGGCCAGGGGGATCTGCCCACCCGGGATTCCGGTGTGCCTGAGGGGCCCTCCGCGGACGGGAGCCCCGGTGCTCCTGAGAAGGCTCGGGTGGTGCGGGTGGTGGTCGCCGACGATCAGGCCGTCGTGCGGGAGGGCATCGTGATGCTGCTCGGGCTGCTTCCCGGGGTCGAGGTCGTGGGGGCGGCCCGGGACGGAGAGGAGGCGGTCGCCCTGACCGCCGAACTCGAGCCCGACGTGGTCCTGATGGATCTGCGGATGCCCCGCTGCGACGGCGTCGAGGCCACCCGGCGGATCCGCGAGCGGTATCCCGGGACGGAGATCGTGGTGCTCACCACGTACGCCGACGACGAGTCGCTGTTCCCCGCGCTGCAGGCCGGAGCGCGGGGGTACCTGACCAAGGACGCGGGCGGGGAGGAGATCGTACGGGCCCTGAGGGACGTCACCGATGGGCGGGCGGGGCTTTCCCCCACGGTGCAGCGGAGGTTGCTGGAGCAGCTGTTGGAGCGGGGGGAGGGGCCCGAGCGGGCGGGGCCGTCGGATGGGCCTGGACCGCACCCGGCGGACGTGGGTGCCACCGCCGGGCCCGCGGCCCCGGAGGCCGACGGGCTCACGGAGCGGGAGACGGAGGTGCTCGTGCTCGTCGCCGACGGGCTCTCCAACCAGGAGATCGCCGGGCGGCTGCGGATCTCCACGGCCACGGTGAAGACCCATATCAACAATCTCTTCGCCAAGACGGGGGTGCGCGACCGGGCACAGGCCGTGCGGTACGCATATCAGCACGGTCTGGTCAGGGCGCCCGGGCGGAGAGTCACCTGATGGAGTGAACAGCGGGAGGAGAAGAGTCCGGGATCTTCCCGCTCTGTCCATCCTTGGGCAGGCGGCCGAAACGGTTCGCTTGACAAGGAGAGTTGGCCGGTGGAGCAGGTGGACAAGCAAGAGGGGCTCGACGCTTCGGCGGTGCCCTTCGACGACCCCTGGTACGACGCGACGGCCTCCGGCCGGGACGAGCGGACGGGGGCCGGGGCTCCCGGCGACGGTCGCCCCGACGCGGTGCCGCGACAGCGGGTCCACAGTGCGGCGGAGATCTATCTGGAAGTGCAGCGGAGCCCCGCCTTCCAGGAGGTCCGCAGCCGCTACCGTCGGTTCGCCTTCCCGGCCGCCCTCGCGTTCCTCCTCTGGTACCTCGCCTATGTCGTGGCGGCGACCGCCGCACCCGGCCTCATGGCCAGGCCGGTCGCCGGAGTGGTGAACGTGGCGATGGTCGCGGGGCTCGGGCAGTTCCTCACCACCTTCCTGCTGGCCTGGGCGTACGCGCGCCACGCGCGGCTGCGCAGGGACCGGGCCGCGCTCGAACTGCGCTGGGACACACAGGAGATGACCCGAGGGGTGGCGCGACCGTGACCGGAGCCCACCAGACCCTGGCGCTCGTGCTGTTCAGCGTCTTCATCGCCGTCACCCTGGGGATCACCACCTGGGTGAGCCGCAACCGGCACGGTTCGGCCGAGGAGTTCTACGCCGGGGGCAGGCTCTTCTCGCCCATGGAGAACGGTTTCGCCATCGCCGGCGACTACATGTCCGCGGCCTCCTTCCTCGGCATCTCCGGGCTGATCGCCCTCTACGGCTACGACGGCATGCTGTACTCCGTCGGATTCCTCGTCGCCTGGCTGGTCGTCCTGCTGCTCGTGGCCGAACTGGTCCGCAACTGCGGGCGGTTCACCCTGGCCGACGTCGTCGCCGCGCGGATGGCCGAGCGCCCGGTGCGGATCGCCGCCGGAACGTCCTCGGTGGCCGTCTCCGTGCTGTACCTCGTGGCCCAGATGGTGGGCGCCGGAAGCCTGGTCGCCCTGCTGCTCGGTGGCACCAGCGAGGCGGCCCGCTCATGGACCGTGGTCGGCGTCGGCGCGCTGATGGTGATCTATGTGTCGCTCGGCGGCATGCGGGCCACCACCTGGATCCAGATCGTCAAGGCGGTCCTGCTCATGGCGGGCACGATCGCGCTCACCGTTCTCGTCCTGCTCCGCTTCCACGGCGATGTGAACAGCCTGCTCTCCACCGCGGCCGAACGCAGCGGCCACGGCCTGGACTTCCTCGCCCCAGGCCTGAGATACGGCGGGGACTGGACCGCCCGGCTCGACTTCATCAGTCTCGGAATCGCCCTGGTCCTGGGCACGGCGGGGCTGCCCCACATCCTGTCGCGCTTCTACACCGTGCCGACCGCCCGGGCCGCCCGCCGCTCCGTCGTCTGGTCCATCGGGCTCATCGGCAGCTTCTACCTGATGACCATCGTGCTGGGCTTCGGCGCGGCCGCGCTGATCGGTCCCGCCGAGGTCCGCGCCTCCAACGCGTCCGGGAACACCGCCGTACCGCTGCTCGCCCTCGACCTCGGCGGCGGCGCGGGCTCCACCGGCGGCACCGTGCTCTTCGCGATCGTCGCGGCCGTCGCCTTCGCGACCATCCTTGCCGTCGTCGCGGGGATCACCCTCGCTTCCTCGGCCTCCGTCGCCCACGACCTGTACAGCTCGCTGCGCCGCCGGCATGCGAAGCAGTACAGCGAGGTGACCGTGGCGCGGATCGCCGCCGCGGGGATCGGCGCGGCCGCCATCGGCCTGGGCCTGCTCGCCCGCGACCTCAACGTGGCCTTCCTCGTCGGTCTGGCCTTCGCGGTCGCCGCCTCCGCCAATCTGCCGGTGCTGCTCTACTCGCTGTTCTGGCGGAAGTTCACCACCCGGGGCGCGGTCTGGTCGGTGTACGGCGGCCTGATCCCGGCGGTGCTGCTCGTCCTTGTCTCGCCGGTGGTCTCCGGCAGTCCCGAATCGCTCTTCCCCGGCGTCGACTTCCACCTCTTCCCGCTGCAGAACCCGGGAGTGGTCTCCATCCCGCTCGGCTTCCTCGCCGGCTGGATCGGAACAGCCACCTCGACCGAGCCGCCCGACGAGGCACGACACGCCGAGACCGAGGTCCGGGCGCTGACCGGCGCGGGAGCCGTCTGACCGGAGCAGACGCCGTCCACGGGCGGACCTGAGCCGTTCACGGGCGGGCCTGAGCCGTTCACGGGCGGGCCTGAGCCGTTCACGGGCGGGCCTGAGCCGTCCGAAGGGCCTGAACCGTCCGAAGCCCTGAGCCGTCCGAAGGGCGTCAGCCGTCCGACCGGCCTCAGCCGGTGGACGGGGAGGTCGCCCAGGCGTAGCGGTGTTCGGGGCGGCCCGTCTCGCCGTACCGGAGCGAGAGACGGACCCGGCCGGTGCGTTCGAGGAGTTTGAGGTAGCGCTGGGCGGTCTGCCGGCTGACGCCGGCCCGCTCGGCGATCTCCTGGGCGGACAGCGGCCCACCGGCGGCGAGCAGCACCTGCCGGACCAGTTCGGCCGTCGTGGGGGAGTGCCCCTTGGGCAGGTCGGGGGCGACGGAGCCCGCCGACAGGACCCCGAAGATCCGGTCCACCTCGGCCTGCTCCGCCTCGCCGCCGCTCTCCAGTGTTTCCCGGAGTGTCGCGTACGCCTCCAGCTTGGCGCGCAGCCCGGCGAAGTTGAACGGCTTGACCAGGTACTGGAGGGCGCCGTGCCGCATCGCCGCCTGCACGGTGGCCACGTCCCGGGCCGCCGTCACCATGATCACATCGCACTGGTGGCCGCGCGCCCGGAGCTCGCGTACGGCCGCGAGCCCGTTCCCGTCCGGCAGGTAGTGGTCCAGGAGGATCAGATCCACCGGCTGCTCGTCCAGGGCGGCGAGTGCCTCGGCGGTCGAGTGGGCGACGGCGGCGACGCGGAAGCCGGGCACCTTGGCCACGTAGGCGGCGTTGATCCGCGCGACCAGCACGTCGTCGTCGACGACGAGGACGTCGATCATCGGGTCTCCTCGACGGGTTGCGGAACAGGTTCCCGGACAGCCACGTCCGGTTCGGGTTCCTGCTCCGCCAGGGCGTCAGGGAGGACGACCGTGAACTCGGCGCCCCCGTCGGGCCCGTCGGTCACGCGGGCGGATCCGCCCCGGCGCTCGGCGAGCCGGCGTACCAGGGCGAGACCGAGGCCGCGCTTTCCGTGCGACGGAAGCGCCTTCGTCGACCAGCCCTCGGTGAAGATCAGCTCGCGGCGCTCCTGGGGTACCCCCGGGCCGCTGTCCGTGACCCGCAGCACGACCGTACGCCCGTCGGCGCGGAAGGAGACGTCGATCCGGGCGCCGGGAGTGCCGGCGACGGCGTCCAGGGCGTTGTCGACGAGGTTGCCGACGACGGTGACCAGCTCGCGCGGGTCGACGAGCCGGTCAGGGAGGAGCGAGTCGGGGGCGAGCCGCAGCGAGACGGCCCGCTCGGCGGCGACGGTCGCCTTGCCGACCAGGAGCGCCGCGAGCAGCGGGTCGTGGACCTTCTCCGTGACCTGCTCGGCGGTGGCCCGGTGCACGCCGACCGCCTCGGTGACGAACTCGACCGCCTCCTCGTGCATCTCCAGCTCCAGGAGCCCCAGAAGGGTGTGCATCCGGTTGGCGTGCTCGTGGTCCTGGGCGCGCAGGGCGTCGATCAGGCCCCGGGTGGAGTCCAGCTCGCGCCCGAGCCGCTCCAGCTCGGTGCGGTCACGGAGGGTCGCCACGGCGCCGCCGTCGTCCGTCGGCATGCGGTTGGCGATGAGGACCCGGTGCCCCCGGACGGTGAGCAGGTCCTCGCCCGTCACCCGGCCCGCGAGGACATCGGCGGTACGGCCCCGGCCGAGGACCTCGTCGAGCGGCCTGCCCGCCGCCTCCGGGCCGAGGCCGAGGAGCCGCTGCGCCTCGTCGTTCAGGAGCCGTACGGAGCCGTTGCGGTCCAGGGCCACGACCCCCTCGCGGATGCCGTGCAGCATGGCCTCGCGTTCGGCGAGCAGCGCGGAGATGTCGGAGAAGGCCAGGTCGTGGGTCTGCCGCTGCAGACGCCGGGAGATCAGATAGGCCGCCAGGGCGCCGGCCGCGAGTGCTCCGCCCGCATAGGCGAGGAGGCCCGGGATCGCGGCGAGGAGCCGGTCACGGACGCTGTCGTACTCGATGCCGACCGAGACCGCGCCGACGATCCGCCCGTCCGCGTCCCGCAGCGGCATCTTGCCGCGCGCCGAGCGGCCCAGGGTGCCGCTGTCGATCTCCATCACCTCGTGCCCGGCGAGGACGTCGCTCGGATCGGTGGAGACGCGCCTGCCGATCTGGGCGGGGTCGGTGTGCGACCAGCGCACCCCGCGCGTGTCCATGACCACGACGTACTCGGCGCCCGTGGAGGTCCGGATCCGCTCGGCCTCCGTCTGCACCGGGCCCCGCGCGGACGGCTCCGTACCGGTGAGATCCGCGGCCAGCCGGGGTGACGCGGTGGTTCCGGCGATGGCCAGGGCGCGCCGCATGGCCTGGTCGTCGAGCTGGGCGCTGAGCGGGGCGAGGAAGAGCCCGGTGGCGAGGACGGTCACACCGGTCGCGATGGCCAGCTGCATCAGCAGGACCTGCGAGAACACCCGCTGCGGCCACCCGAACCGCCGACGGCGCGCGCGGGGGCGCGGAGGGCTGGTCTGTGCGGGGCTCATGCCGGAAACGGTAAAGGGCCACGGCCCGGGACCGGAAATGGCGACGGCGCGGGCACCCGTGCCGGTACCTATTCTGGGGGTCCCACAGCCGTGGGACCCGAAGGAACCGGAGGCACGTCCCTTGACCACGCAGCAGATCCCCGTCGTCGTCCTGGCCGGGTTCCTCGGGGCCGGGAAGACCACGCTCCTCAACCACCTGCTGCGCAGCGCCCGGGGCACCCGTATCGGCGTCATGGTCAACGACTTCGGCGACATCGGCATCGACGCGATGAGCGTCGCCGGGCAGGTCGGCTCCACCGTCTCCCTCGGCAACGGCTGCCTGTGCTGCGCCGTCGACGCGAGCGAGCTCGACGAGTACCTGGAGGTCCTGACCCGCCCCGAGTCGCGGCTCGACGTGATCGTGATCGAGGCGAGCGGCCTCGCCGAGCCGCAGGAACTGGTCCGCATGGTCCTCGCCAGCGAGAACGAGCGGATCGTGTACGGCGGGCTGGTCCAGGTCGTCGACGCGGCCGAGTTCTCCGCCACCCGGGAGCGTCACCCCGAGACCGACCGGCACCTGCCGATCGCCGATCTCGTGGTCGTCAACAAGACCGACCGGGTCTCGGGCACCGAGCTGCGCGCCGTCCACGAGACGGTGGGCGGGCTGGCCGGGAAGGCCGTGGTCGTCGACGCCACGCACGGGCGGATCGATCCGGAGCTGCTCTTCGACCGGGTGGTCCCCGAGGGGGAGATCGAGGGGCAGATGTCCATCGAGGACATCCTGTACGGGGAGGACGGCGAGGACGACCCGCGGGCCCACGTCCACGCCGCGTACGAGACGGTCTCCCTGAGCGCTGCCACCCCGCTCCACCCGCGCCGGCTGATGGCCTTCCTCGACGCGCGGCCCGAGGGCCTCTACCGGATCAAGGGCTTCGTCGACTTCGGCGCCGCCGACCCGGACAACCGCTACGCCGTGCACGCGGTGGGCCGATTTCTGCGCTTCTACCCCGAGCGGTGGCCCGAGGGCGAGGAGCGGCTCACCCAGCTCGTCCTGATCGGCTCCGGAGTCGACGCCGGAGCCCTGCGCAAGGAGCTCGCGGAGTGCGAGCGGAACGGGCCGCAGGACGCCCCCGACGAGCACAGCATGTGGGGCGTCCTGCGGTACGTGCAGCAGACGGAGGAGGAGCCGGAGGCGCCGTAGGACGCCTCCGGGGTTCCGGCTAGCTCGCGGGGCTCGCCACCACGTCCACCGGGTGGGGGAGCGGGGTGCCCGAGCCGTCCCGGCGGGGGTCCATGTCCGGCAGTTCCACCGGGGTGCCGGTCTTCTGGGCGGCGCGGGCCGGGGTGGTGCCCGCCCAGGCCAGGATCAGGACGTCCTCGCCCTTCAGGAAGCGCTGGCAGCGGACGCCGCCGGTCGCGCGGCCCTTGCGCGGGTACTGGTCGAAGGGCGTCAGCTTCGCCGACGTGGCCGCCGAGGAGTCGAGCGTGCCCGTGGAGCCCGCGACGGTGAAGACGACGGCGTCCGCCGCCGGGTCGACCGCCGTGAACGAGATCACCTCGGCGCCGTCCGCCAGCTTGACGCCCGCCATGCCGCCGGCCGGGCGGCCCTGGGGCCGTACCTGCGAGGCCGGGTAGCGCAGGAGCTGGGCGTCGGAGGTGATGAAGACCAGGTCCTCCTCGCCCGTCCGCAGCTCGGTCGCGCCGACGATCCGGTCGCCGTCCTTGAGGGTGATGACCTCCAGCTCGTCCTTGTTCGCCGGATAGTCCGGGACCACGCGCTTCACCACGCCCTGGAGCGTGCCGAGCGCGAGCCCGGGCGAGGCCTCGTCGAGCGTGGTGAGGCAGACGACGGTCTCGTCCGCCTCCAGGGACAGGAACTCGGACAGCGGCGCGCCGCCCGCCAGGTTCGGGGCGCTCGCGGTGTCCGGGAGCTGCGGCAGGTCGATCACCGCGATCCGAAGCAGCCGGCCGTCCGAGGTCACCGCGCCGATGTCACCGCGCTGGGTGGCGGCCACCGCCGACAGGATCACGTCGTGCTTGACGCGGGTCGCCTCCGGGTCGAGCGGGGGCAGCTCCGCCGTCGCCGTACGGGCGAGCAGCCCGGTGGAGGAGAGCAGCACGCGGCACGGGTCGTCCGCGACCTCCAGGGAGACGGCCGCGACGGGCGAGCCCGCCGACTCCAGCAGGACCGTACGCCGGTCCGTGGCGAACTTCTTGGCGACTCCGGCCAGTTCCGCCGAGACCAGCTTGCGCAGCTCCGCGTCGGAGTCCAGGATCCCGGTCAGCTCGTCGATCTCGCCGTTGAGCCGGTCCTGCTCGGTCTCCAGCTCGATCCGGTCGAACTTGGTGAGGCGGCGCAGCGGGGTGTCCAGGATGTACTGCGTCTGGATCTCGCTCAGCGAGAAGCGCTCGATCAGCCGCTCCTTGGCCTGCGCCGAGTTCTCGCTCTCCCGGATCAGCCGGATGACCTCGTCGATGTCGAGCAGGGCGACGAGCAGGCCCTCCACCAGGTGGAGCCGGTCGCGCTTCTTGGTGCGGCGGAACTCGGAGCGGCGCCGGACGACCTCGAAACGGTGGTCGAGGTAGACCTCCAGGAGCTCCTTGAGGCCGAGCGTCAGCGGCTGGCCGTCGACCAGCGCCACGTTGTTGATGCCGAAGGACTCCTCCATCGGCGTCAGCTTGTAGAGCTGCTCCAGGACCGCCTCCGGCACGAAGCCGTTCTTGATCTCGATGACCAGGCGCAGCCCGTGGTTGCGGTCGGTGAGGTCCTTGACGTCCGCGATGCCCTGGAGCTTCTTGGAACCGACCAGGTCCTTGATCTTGGAGATGACCTTCTCGGGGCCGACCGTGAACGGCAGCTCCGTCACGACGATGCCCTTGCGGCGCGCCGTCACCGTCTCGACGCTCGTCGTGGCGCGGATCTTGAAGGAGCCGCGGCCCGACTCGTACGCGTCCTTGATGCCGGAGAGGCCGACGATCCGGCCGCCGGTCGGCAGGTCGGGGCCGGGCACGAAACGCATCAGCGTCTCGAGGTCGGCGGCCGGGTGGCGGATCAGGTGGCGGGCGGCCGCGATGACCTCGCCGAGGTTGTGCGGGGGCATGTTGGTCGCCATGCCGACCGCGATGCCCGACGCGCCGTTGACCAGCAGGTTCGGGTAGGCGGCGGGCAGCGCCACCGGCTCCTGCTCCTGGCCGTCGTAGTTCGGCGAGAAGTCGACCGTGTCCTCGTCGATGGACTCGGTCATGAGCAGGGCGGCCGGGGCCATCCTCGACTCGGTGTACCGCATGGCGGCCGGCGGGTCGTCGTTGCCCAGGGAACCGAAGTTGCCGTGGCCGTCGACCAGGGGCAGGCGCATGGAGAACGGCTGCGCCATGCGGACCATCGCGTCGTAGATCGACGCGTCGCCGTGCGGGTGGAGCTTGCCCATCACCTCGCCCACGACACGGGCGCACTTGACGAAGCCGCGGTCGGGGCGCAGCCCCATCTCGCCCATCTGGTAGACGATGCGGCGCTGGACGGGCTTCATGCCGTCGCGGGCGTCCGGAAGGGCACGCGAGTAGATCACCGAGTACGCGTACTCGAGGAAGGAGCCCTGCATCTCGTCGACGACGTCGATGTCGAGGATTCGCTCCTCGAACGTGTCGTCCGGCGGCGGTGTCTTCGTGCTGCGGCGGGCCATCGCGGCTGCGGCTCCTTCACCAACAAGGTTGATCTGACGCGGACCATTGTGGACCGTGCCACCGACAACGCCGACCGCGACCCGGAAGAGGGACATCTCCGAGGGGCGGGAACTTCGCCAGGTGTCGGCGCGCTTGCATACAGTGGCAGGACTTTTTCATATCGCGATCGAAGGGACGTACATGCCCATGGGTCACACGGCCACGGCCGAGGCCGGCTCCGGCGGCCTGACAGCGACCGAGCACCGGTTGGCGAACGGCCTGCGTGTGGTGCTCTCGGAGGATCACCTGACCCCGGTCGCCGCGGTCTGCCTCTGGTACGACGTCGGCTCGCGTCACGAGGTCCCGGGCCGCACGGGCCTCGCCCACCTCTTCGAGCACCTGATGTTCCAGGGCTCGAAGCAGGTCCACGGGAACGGGCACTTCGAGCTCGTGCAGGGGGCCGGCGGTTCGCTCAACGGCACGACGAGCTTCGAGCGCACCAACTACTTCGAGACCATGCCCACGCACCAGCTGGAGCTCGCGCTCTGGCTGGAGGCCGACCGCATGGGCTCGCTGCTCGCCGCCCTGGACGACGAGTCCATGGAGAACCAGCGGGACGTCGTCAAGAACGAGCGCCGCCAGCGCTACGACAACGTGCCGTACGGCACGGCCTTCGAGAAGCTGACCGCCCTCGCCTACCCGGAGGGCCACCCGTACCACCACACGCCGATCGGCTCCATGGCCGACCTGGACGCGGCCACCCTGGAGGACGCGCGGAACTTCTTCCGCACGTACTACGCCCCGAACAACGCGGTGCTTTCGGTCGTCGGCGACATCGACCCGGAGCAGACCCTCGCCTGGGTCGAGAAGTACTTCGGTTCGATCCCCGGCCACGACGGCAAGCCCGCACCGCGCCCCGGCGATCTGCCCGAGGTCATCGGCGAGCAGCTGCGTGAGGTCGTCGAGGAGGAGGTCCCGGCCCGCGCGCTGATGGCCGCCTACCGGCTGCCGCACGACGGCACGCGCGCGTGCGACGCCGCCGACCTGGCCCTGACCGTCCTCGGCGGTGGCGAGTCCTCCCGGCTGCACAACCGCCTGGTGCGCCGGGACCGTACGGCCGTCGCCGCCGGCTTCGGCCTGCTGCGGCTCGCCGGCGCGCCCTCGCTCGGCTGGCTGGACGTCAAGACCTCCGGTGGCGTCGAGGTCCCGCAGATCGAGGCGGCCGTCGACGAGGAGCTCGCCCGGTTCGCCGCCGAGGGCCCCACGCCCGAGGAGATGGAGCGCGCGCAGGCCCAGTTGGAGCGCGAGTGGCTCGACCGGCTCGGCACCGTCGCGGGCCGCGCCGACGAACTGTGCCGGTTCGCCGTGCTGTTCGGCGACCCGCAGCTCGCGCTGACGGCCGTCGACCGGGTCCTGGCGATCACCGCCGACGAGGTGCGGGAGGTCGCCGCGGCCACGCTGCGCCCCGACAACCGCGCGGTGCTGGTCTACGAGCCCCTGGCGACCGAACAGAGCGACAGCGACGACGAAGAGGGAGCGGACCAGTGACCGACGCTGCCGCGTCTTTGACGAGCATGGACTTCCACCCGCAGCCGACGCCCGGTGTCGCCAGGCCCTGGGCCTTCCCGGCTCCGGACCGAAGCATCCGGGACAACGGCCTGACGCTGCTGACCAGTCACCGCCCCGGCCAGCAGGTCGTGGCCGTGGAGATCTTCCTGCCGGCCCCGCTGGACGCCGAGCCCGCGGGTCTCGACGGTGTCGCCACCATCATGGCCCGCGCGCTCTCCGAGGGCACGGACCAGCACACCGCCGAGGAGTTCGCGGCCGAGCTGGAGCGCTGCGGCGCCACGCTCGACGCGCACGCCGACCACCCGGGCGTACGGGTCTCCCTGGAGGTTCCCGTCTCCCGGCTGCCCAAGGCGCTCGGTCTCGTCTCCGAGGCCCTGATCGCCCCGGCGTTCCTCGAGACCGAGGTCGAGCGGCTGGTGCGCAACCGTCTCGACGAGATCCCGCACGAGACGGCCAACCCGGCCCGCCGCGCCGCCAAGCAGCTCTCCAAGGAGCTCTTCCCGGCCGAGGCCCGGATGTCCCGGCCGCGCCAGGGCACCGAGGAGACCGTCGGGGCGATCGACGCCGCCGCGGTCCGCGCCTTCTACGAGGCGTACGTCCGGCCCGCCACGGCCACCGCCGTGGTCGTCGGAGACCTCACCGGCGTCGACCTGGACAAGGTCCTCGCCGAGACCCTGGGCGCCTGGACCGGCGAGCCGGCCGAGCCGCTCCCGATGCCGCCGATCACCGCCGACGACACCGGACGGGTCGTCATCGTGGACCGTCCCGGCGCCGTCCAGACCCAGTTGCTGATCGGCCGGGTCGGCTCCGACCGGCACGACAGCGTCTGGCCGGCCCAGGTCCTGGGCACGTACTGCCTCGGTGGCACCCTCACCTCGCGGCTCGACCGGGTCCTGCGCGAGGAGAAGGGCTACACGTACGGCGTGCGGGCCTTCGGGCAGGTGCTCCGCTCGGACGGCCGGGGGAACGGCGCCTCGATGCTCGCCATCAGCGGTTCCATCGACACGCCCAACACCGGCCCGGCTCTTGACGACCTGTGGAAGGTGCTGCGGACGCTGGCCGCGGAGGGCCTCACGGACGCCGAGCGCGAGACGGCCGTGCAGAACCTGGTGGGGGTCGCGCCGCTCAAGTACGAGACGGCGGCCTCCGTCGCCGGGACGCTCGCCGACCAGGTCGAGCAGCACCTCCCGGACGACTACCAGGCCCAGTTGTACGCGCGGCTGGCCGACACCGGCACGGTCGAGGCGACCGCGGCCGTGGTCAGCGCCTTCCCGGTGGACCGGCTCGTCACCGTGCTCGTGGGCGACGCGGCGCAGATCGCGGAGCCGGTGCGCGCGCTCGGCATCGGTGAAGTGACCGTCGTGACCGGCTGATTCAGGCCGCCGGCACGGCAGAAGAGGGCCCCGACGGCATCGTTCGTCGGGGTCCTCCCCTTTGTCCGTATTGAGGTCAAGGGTGGTCGTATGCCCTGTGGCATGTCTTACAAAAGGCGTGTCCGGTTGGTGATTGAAAGACGATCCGCATAGCGTCGGTGCGGCTGTTCGTCAGTTGCACGTGCCGCAGCCGCGGCATCGGACAGTCATCGCCGAGTCCCCGTCAGGCGCGAGCCTGGGGAGCCGGGGACCCACACGTAGTCCCTGGGGTGAATCGGGCGCCTTCGTCTCGTACGGAGGGGCTCGTAGGAGACCTTCCTGCTCCGAACCCGTCAGCTAACCCGGTAGGCGAGAAGGAAGGAAAGGATCAGCCCCTACATGGCGTTCACCCGTGCCACCGGGAAGCATCGTGGTCCGAGCCGGATGGCGCGCCGCAGCGTGGGCATCGCCGGCGTAGCGACGCTCGCCACCACCGGCGTCATCGGAACCCTCGCCTCCCCGGCGCTCGCCGCCGACGCGGAGCCCCGCTCCGTCGAGGACACCGGCCTCACCCAGGTGATCACCGAGGACTCCCTCGCCGACCGGATCGACGCCCAGGCCGCCGCCCAGGAGCAGGAGGCCTTCGAGGTCGCCGCCAAGGCGAAGGCCAAGGCCGAGGCGAAGCGCAAGGCCGAGGCCCGCGCCAAGGAGATCCGCGAGGCCGAGCAGCGCGCCGCCCGTGAGGCCGAGCGCCGCCGCCTGAACTCCTTCCAGCTGCCCGTCGAGGGCACGTACGTGTCCACCGGCTACAAGACCGGCGGCTCGCTCTGGTCCTCCGGCAGCCACTCCGGCATCGACTTCCACGCCGCCTACGGCAGCAGCGTCGTCTCCGTCGGCTCCGGCACCGTCGTCGAGGCCGGCTGGGGCGGCGCGTACGGCAACAACATCGTCATCCGGATGAACGACGGCACGTACACCCAGTACGGTCACCTCTCCTCCATCGGCGTCTACGTCGGCCAGGGCGTCGAGCCGGGCGAGCGGATAGGCATCTCGGGCTCGACCGGCAACTCGACCGGCCCGCACCTCCACTTCGAGGCGCGTACGACCTCCGAGTACGGCTCCGACATCAACCCGGTCTCGTACCTGCGCGCCCGCGGCGTCAACGTCTGACCCGGAACGCACTCGCGCACCGTCGGCGATCCCGCCGCACCCGCATCGCAAAAGCCCCGGCTCGTACTGAGCCGGGGCTTTTCGTCGGCCGCAGGACATTCACATTCCGCTGGGGCATCGGAAATTCCGGCGCGCTGCAATAGAGTCGCAGATCGGGCGCAGAACAGGCGCCGCTCGAATTGACTCGCGCAGACCAAGGCGGAGGTCGGACATGCGCATTCCCGCGCACTCGGTATGCACGGCGATCCGGGACGACATCGTCTCCGGCGTCTTCGAGCGGGGCAGCCGGCTGACGGAGGAACAGCTCGCCCGGCGGTACGGGGTCTCCCGCGTCCCGGTCCGCGAGGCCCTGCGCACCCTGGAGTCCGAGGGCTTCGTCGTCACCCGCCGCCACGCCGGCGCGCATGTCGCCGAGCCCACCGAGCAGGAGGCGGCGGATCTGCTCGACATGCGGGCGCTGCTCGAACCGCTGGGGGCCGCCCGCGCGGCCCAGCGGCGCACGGAGGCCCATCTCAAGGTGCTGCGCGGCCTCGTCAGGCTGGGCCAGGAGCGGGCCAGGCGTGGCCAGGGCGAGGATCTGCGCTCACTCGGCGGCTGGTTCCACGAGACGCTCGCACAGGCCTCCGGCAGCCCGGCCCTGACGGCGCTCCTGACCCAGCTGCGGCACAAGATCGCCTGGATGTACGCGGTCGATCAGCCCGAACGGCCGGCGGAGGCCTGGGCCGAGCACGGCGCGATCGTGGACGCCGTGGCGCGCGGTGATGCCGAGCGGGCGCGGGCGCTGACCGCGCTGCACGCGGAGCGCTCGCAGTCGCTGCACCGACTCAAAAGGCCGGAGCGCGGCCGTGTGAGGGTTTCGCAACATGCAGTCAACACGGCGAGTGCCCGGAATTAACGCGCGCATCGTATACATGGAATAGGAATTCGACGCCCATGTTTTGTGCTGCTCGAAAATCGGGGCGGTGGAAAGCGAAAGGCCGTGATCGCCGGAATTCCGGCAGGCACGGCCTTTCGTCGTACGGGGTGGGGTGACCCGGATCAGACGGTCTCGGGGAGCTCGTCGAGACCCTCGGCGACCAGCTTCGCCAGACGGTCCAGAGCGGCCTCGGCGCCGTCGGCCTCCGAAGCGAGGACGATCTCCTCGCCGCCCTGCGCGCCCAGGCCGAGCACCGCGAGCATGGAGGCGGCGTTCACGGGGGAGCCGTCGGACTTGGCGATCGTCACCGGAACGCCGGAAGCCGTGGCGGCACGGACGAAGATGGACGCGGGGCGGGCGTGCAGGCCCTCGGCCCAGCCGACGTTGACGCGGCGCTCAGCCATGGTGTTGCCCTTCAAGTTTTAAGGGGTTGTCTAGACCAGTCTCTCACGGGATGCTCCGTGCTCGTGCCGACCTTCGGCCCGGATCGGACCGCCTTTCGGCCCTCCCTCGCCGTGCCCGGCGTGCTCCCTACCTTGCACGGCGCACACCCGCCGCGCGAGCGGTGTCACCGCCGTGTCGCGACCGGTGCCGCCACTGTGCCGCGGCCGTAGGCTGGCCCCATGGAGAGCGCGTCGGAGCAGTCGGAAGCGGCGGACCAACCGGCACCACCGGCGCGTCCGGAGTCGCCGGACCGGTCGCCCGGCCGGTCGCCGGACCACGACTACCCCGACCACTGGGAAGCGGACGTGGTGCTCCGCGACGGCGGCACCGCACGCATCCGGCCCATCATCGCCGACGACGCCGACCGCCTCGTCAGCTTCTACGAGCAGGTCTCGGACGAGTCGAAGTACTACCGCTTCTTCGCCCCCTACCCGCGGCTCTCCGCCAAGGACGTGCACCGCTTCACCCACCACGACTTCGTGGACCGGGTCGGGCTCGCGGCGACCGTGGGCGGCGAGTTCATCGCCACCGTGCGGTACGACCGCATCAACGACCGCGGCCTGCCCGCCTCCGCCCCGGCCGACGAGGCCGAGGTCGCCTTCCTCGTCCAGGACGCCCACCAGGGACGCGGAGTCGCCTCCGCCCTGCTCGAACACATCGCGGCGGTCGCGCGCGAGCGGGACATCCGGCGCTTCGCCGCCGAGGTCCTCCCCGCCAACACCAAGATGATCAAGGTCTTCACCGACGCGGGCTACACCCAGAAGCGCAGCTTCGAGGACGGCTCCGTACGGCTCCACCTCGACCTCGAACCCACCGACCGCTCCCTCGCCGTCCAGCGCGCACGGGAGCAGCGGGCCGAGGCCCGCTCCGTACAACGCCTCCTCACCCCCCGGTCCGTCGCCGTCGTCGGGGCCGGGCGCGCACCCGGCGGCGTCGGCCGGACCGTCCTCCGCAACCTCCTCGGGGCCGGCTTCACCGGACGCGTGTACGCGGTCAACGCGGCGCTCGCCGGGAACGGCGACGACCCCGTCGAGTTCGACGGCGTCCCCGCCCACCCCTCGGTCGCCGCCATCGGCGAACCCGTCGACCTCGCGATCGTCGCCGTCCCCGCCGAACGGGTGCCGGAAGTCGTCGCCGACTGCGGCGCACACGGCGTCCAGGGCCTCGTCGTCCTCTCCGCCGGATACGCCGAGAGCGGGGCCGCCGGCCGCGAGCGGCAGCGTCAACTCGTACGGCAGGCCCGCTCGTACGGCATGCGGATCATCGGCCCCAACGCCTTCGGCATCATCAACACCACCCCCGACGTCAGGCTCAACGCCTCCCTCGCCCCGCAGATGCCGGCCGCCGGACGGATCGGGCTCTTCACCCAGTCCGGGGCGATCGGCATCGCCCTCCTCGCCGGGCTGCACCGGCGGGGCGCCGGGCTGTCCTCCTTCATCTCGGCCGGCAACCGCGCAGACGTCTCCGGCAACGACTTCCTCCAGCACTGGTACGACGACCCCGGGACGGATGTCGTCCTCCTCTACCTGGAGTCGATCGGCAACCCCCGGAAGTTCACCCGGCTCGCCCGTCGCACCGCCGCCGTCAAGCCGGTCGTCGTCGTCAAGGGCGCCCGGCACAGCGGCAGCGCCCCGCCCGGCCACCGCGTGCCCGTCACCCGGATCCCGCACGCCACGGTCTCCGCGCTGCTCCGCCAGGCCGGCGTCATCCGCGTCGACACCGTCACCGAACTCGTGGACGCCGGACTGCTGCTCGCCGCCCAGCCGCTGCCCGCCGGACCCCGGGTCGCGATCCTCGGCAACTCCGAGTCGCTCGGCCTCCTCACGTACGACGCCTGCCTGACCGAGGGACTGCGGCCGCTGCGGCCGCTCGACCTCACGACGGCGGCGGACCCGGCGGACTTCCGGGACGCCCTCGCGGCGGCGCTCGCGGACGAGACCTCCGACGCGGTCGTCGTGAACGCGATTCCGTGGGTCGGCGAGAACGGCGCCACCGAGTTCGGCGACGGCGAGGTCCTCGCGGCCTCTCTCCGCGAGGCCGTCGCCTCCGCCCCCGCCCCGATGAAGCCGGTCGTCGTCGTCCACGTCGAGATGGGCGGCCTCGCGGAGGCGCTCGCGGTCGCCACGAGCACGCGACCGGCGACGCCGGGACGGGGCGGCCCCGCCGCGTCCGCCCGCGGTCCGCTCGCCTCCGGTGCCCCCCGCGCGGTCGCCGTACCGCCGGGACCGGCCGGTTCGCCCCCCGGCGGCCCGAGCGGCCCCGGTGGCCCAAGCGCTCCCGGCGTCTCCGCTGTATCCGCTGTCTCCGGGGCGACCAGGACCCCGGCCTCGACCCCGGCTTCGACCTCTGCCCCGACCGCGGCCCCCGCTGCCGACGGCGACCCCGCATCCGTGCCCGTCGTCGTCCCGCCCGCCACCATCCCCGCCTACCCCGCCGCCGAGCGGGCCGTACGGGCCCTCGCCGAGGCCGTGCGGTACGGGCAGTGGCGGCGACAGGCCGCCGAACCCGGGCGGGTGCCCGAGTACGAGGACATCGACGAGGCCGGGGCCGCCGCTCTCATCGAGCGGGTGCTCGGCGGCGACGCCGACCCGCGCGGTGTGACCCTCGACACCGCACAGGCCGGGGAGCTGCTCGCGCGGTACGGCATCGCCGTCCTGCCGACCCTGGCCGCGCCCACCCCCGACGCCGCCGTCGCGGCCGCCGGCCGGCTCGGCTACCCGGTCGCCCTGAAGACGACCGCGCCCCACCTCCGCCACCGCCCCGACCTCGGTGGCGTACGGCTCGACCTGGCGTCCGAGGAGCAGCTCCGTACGGCCTACGCCGAGCTGACCGAGGTCCTCGGCAAGCCCGAGGAGCTCCAGCCGGTCGTCCAGGCGATGGTGCCCCGGGGCGTCGACACCGTCGTCCGCTCCGCCATCGACCCGGCCGTCGGCGCCGTCCTCTCCTTCGGGCTCGCGGGCGCCGCGTCCGAGCTGCTCGGCGACACGGCCCACCGGCTCGTTCCGGCCACCGACCGTGACGTCGCCGAACTCGTCCGTTCCCTCCGCACCGCCCCGCTGCTCTTCGGCTGGCGCGGCTCCGCCCCCGTCGACACCCCGGCCCTGGAAGAGGTCCTGCTCCGGGTCTCCCGGCTGGTCGACGACCACCCCGAAGTGGTCGCCGTCTCCCTGGAGCCGGTGGTCGTGGCAGCGCGCGGGCTCTCCGTGCTCGGCGCCACCGTCCGACTGGCCCCGCCGCCGCCCCGCACCGACCTCGGGCCGCGCAGCCTGCCGAGTTACTGAAGGGCCTGAGGGGGCCCCACCGCCCCGTAGGATGGATTCCATGGCGAAGACCGGTACGACGACCCAGGGGCTGCGCGCGGCGATCGAGCGCAGCGGCTACTACCCGGCCCTCGTGGCCGAGGCGGTGGAGGCCGCCGTCGGCGGCGAGGCCGTCGCGTCGTACGTGGTGCACCAGGAGACCACCTTCGACGCCAACGAGGTACGGCGCCACGTCACCGTCCTCGTCCTGACGCCGCACCGCTTCATCGTCAGCCACACCGACGAGCAGTCCGCCGACACCAGCTCCCCGACGCCGTACGCCACGACGTCCACGGAGTCCGTGAAGCTCGACCGGATCTCGTCGGTCGTCGTCAGCCGCGTCGTCGCCAACCCGGAGTCGTACGCGCCGGGCACGCTGCCCCGCGAGGTGGTCCTCACCATCGGCTGGGGTGCCGTCTCCCGGATCGACCTGGAGCCCGCCGCCTGCGGCGACGCCAACTGCGACGCCGACCACGGCTACACGGGCAACGCCACGGCCGACGACCTCAGCCTGCGCGTGAGCGAGGCCGGGGACGGTCCGGACACCGTTCGGCAGACCCTTGTCTTCGCCCAGGCCCTCTCCGAAGCCATCGCGGCCACCGCCGCTCCCACCCGCTGATGGTGCAGCCCACCGCCGTGACCCACGGCTGGCCCGACGACCCGGTCCCGCTCGCCCCGGAGACCGCGCCGCTGCCCGAGTACACCTTCGGATCGCTCGGCGACGTGCTGCCGACGCTGGTCGCGGGGCAGGGCGTGCCCGGTTTCGCGCCGCGGATCGCCGAGCTGGCCCCGGCCGACCGGAACTGCCTGTTCCTGATCGACGGGCTCGGCTGGGAGCAGATCAAGGCCCACCCGGACGAGGCCCCCTATCTGACCTCGCTCCTCGGCTCCTCGCGCGGGGGCACGGGCCGCCCGGTCACCGCCGGCTTCCCCGCCACCACGGCGACCTCGCTGGCCTCCGTCGGCACCGGCCGCTACCCCGGTACGCACGGGCTGCCCGGCTACACCGTGCGCAACCCCGACACCGGCGAACTGATGAACCAGCTGCGCTGGAAGCCGTGGACCGCGCCGCACGTCTGGCAGCCGTACCCCACCGTCTTCCAGCTCGCGCACGAGGCCGGGATCCACACCGCCCAGGTCTCCTCCCCGATCTTCGAGCAGACCCCGCTCACCAAGGTCGCGCTCAGCGGCGGAAGGTTCCACGGGCGGCTCTCCGGCGAGGAGCGCATGGACTTCGCCGCCGAGCAGCTCGCCGCCGGCGACCGCTCGCTGGTCTACACGTACTACAGCGAACTCGACGGGGCCGGACACCGCTTCGGCATCGACTCCGACGCCTGGCGCGGCCAGCTGATGTTCGTCGACCGGCTCGTGCAGCGGCTCGCCGAGCAGCTGCCGCCCCGCTCGGCCCTGTACGTCACGGCCGACCACGGCATGGTCGACATCCCCTTCGACGAGCAGCACCGCATCGACTTCGACGAGGACTGGGAGCTCCGCGCGGGCGTCGCCCTCCTCGGCGGCGAGGGGCGTGCCCGGCACGTCTACGCCGTGCCGGGCGCCGAGGCGGACGTCCTCACCTGCTGGCGCGAGGTGATCGGCGAGCAGTTCTGGGTGGCGAGCCGCGACGAGGCCATCTCGCTCGGCTGGTTCGGCGACGAGGTCGACGAGCGCGTGTACGGCCGGATCGGCGACGTCGTCGCCGCGGCCCACGACGACGTGGCGATCACCGCCTCCGTCAACGAGCCCCACGAGTCCGCGATGGTCGGCATGCACGGGTCCATGACCCCTGCGGAGCAGCTCGTCCCGCTGCTCGAAGTCCGTTCCTGAACCCTCCGGACATCCTTCCCCCTCCACGACCTGAAAGGTCCCCGTCCCGTCATGCCCGAGCTGGTCTTCTTCTCCGGAACCATGGATTGCGGGAAGAGCACCCTGGCGCTCCAGATTGCCCACAACCGCGACGCGCGGGGGCTCCAGGGCGTGATCTTCACCCGTGACGACCGGGCGGGGGAGGGCAAGCTCTCCTCCCGGCTCGGCCTGGTGACGGAGGCGGTCGAGGCTCCGCAGGGCATGGATCTGTACGCGTACCTCGTCGCCCAGCTCTCCCAGGGCGGCAAGGCCGACTACGTGATCGTGGACGAGGCCCAGTTCCTCGCCCCGGAGCAGATCGACCAGCTCGCCCGGGTCGTCGACGACCTCGGTCTCGACGTCTTCGCCTTCGGCATCACCACCGACTTCCGGACCAAGCTCTTCCCCGGCTCGCAGCGGCTGATCGAGCTGGCGGACCGCATCGAGCAACTCCAGGTCGAGGCGCTGTGCTGGTGCGGCGCCCGCGCCACGCACAACGCCCGCACGGTCGGCGGTGTGATGGTCGTCGAGGGCGAGCAGGTCGTCGTCGGCGATGTGAACCGTCCGGCCGAGGAGATCGGTTACGAGGTGCTCTGCCGGCGCCATCACCGGCGCCGGATGACCTCCGCCGCGGCCCACGCGGGGGCCCTCTCCCCGGACGTGCTGCCGGTCAACGGCTGATCCCTCGCGGAGCCGGGCCCGTACGGCGGGACCGGAGCGGGACGTCTCGTCTCCGGTGCCCCGGCGTCCCTGGCGTCCCTGGCGTTCCCGGCGTCCCCGGCGTCTTTACGTCTCCGAGGGCGGAGCCGACGGAAGCAGCGCGTCGGCCAGTCGGTCGAGGGCGGCGCCGCCCGGTGTGGCCGTTCCCGTGAGGGTGCCGACCAGGGCCTGAGCGAGGACCGTCGCCGTGCCGATCCGGGTGTCCTCGCGCTCGTCGCCGGTGACCTTCCCGATCACCGCGTCCCGTACGGCGGGAGAGGTGTCGGAGTCGCCGAACAGGTCGGGGAACGACAGCGCCATCATGCACACGCCCACGTTGGCGGAGAGGATCGACCGGCCCGCGAGTTCCGGGGTCGTCCGGAGCCGCCCGGCGTCACGGCAGCGCTCCACCGCCTTCAGGAGGATCGCCTGCGCCTCCTTGATGGCCCCCGGCTTGGCATCGCCGGTCGGCGTGAACATCAGGCGGTAGAGGTACGGGTTGCGGAGCGCGAACGCGACGTGGCTGTCCCAGGCCGTCCGCAGGTCCGCCACCGGGTCGTCGGTGAGCGGGTTCCGCCGCTTCTCGGCGAGGAAGCGCGCGAAGCCGATGTCGGCGACCGCCGTGAGCAGCCCCTGCTTGTCGCCGAACTGCCGGTAGATCTCGGGCATGCCGACCTTCGCCCGGTCGCAGATGGCGCGGGTCGAGATCGCCAACGCGTCCTTGGTGGCGAGGAGTTCCTCGGTGGCTTCCAGGATGCGCTCGCGTGCCGTCGACATGCCTCCCACGATATCAGCGCTAACAGTGCTCCGTGATCAACGCTTACGAACTGTGTTAGCGTTGAAAACATCTCGGGGGGTCGGGCCCGCCTCCGGGCCGTCCGACCGTTCGCAACGAGAGAGCCGGTGTTCCCCCATGAACCGTTCGACCTTCCGTCGCCTCGCCTCAGGCGTCGTCGCGGCCACCGTGAGCGCGACCCTCCTGACCGCCTGCGGCGGCGAGGACGAGGACGCCACCGACGGCGCGAAGGCGTTCACCGCCACCCACATCGGCGGGCCGACCACGCTCCTGGAGATCGGCGGCCTGCGCATCCTGCTCGACCCGACCTTCGACGCGCCGAAGAAGTACAAGAGCGGCCTGGAGAAGCTCCAGGCCCCCGCCCTCGGCATCGACAAGCTCGGCGAGATCGACGCCGTACTGCTCTCGCACGACCAGCACGACGACAACCTCGACGACACGGGCCGCGCCCTGCTCAAGGACATGCCCGTGGTGCTCTCCACCCCGGGCGCGCGGAAACGTCTCGGTGATCACGTCACCGGTATGAGGAGCTGGGAATCCCAGGTGCTGAAGACCGCCGACGGCGCCGTCGAGGTCACCGCCGTGCCCGCCCTGCACGGCCCCGACGGCGTCGACCGCGGCGCGGACGGCGAGGTCACCGGCTTCGTCCTCAGCGGCAAGGGCGTCCCCACCACCTACATCTCCGGCGACAACGCCTCCGTCAAGGTCGCCAAGCAGGTCGGTGACCGGATCAAGAAGGAGATCGGCCCCGTCGACACGGCCGTCCTCTTCGCGGGCGCCGCCCGTACCCCCGCGATCCTCGACAACGCACCCTTGACCCTGACCTCCAGGAACGCGGCCCTGGTGGCGAAGTACCTCGCCCCCCGCAAGGTCGTTCCGGTGCACACCGACAGCTGGAACATCTACTCCGAGAACATGCGGTCCCTCGTGCAGGCGTTCAAGGACCAGGGAATCGAGGGCGAACTCGTCGACCTCACGCCGGACGGCACCCCGAAGAACCTCTCGTAGACCCCGTTCTCCCCACCTTCCCCTGCGCGAAGTTGCCCTCCTCGAAAGGAATCACCATGACCGCCTCCACCACCCTCCGCGACGTGATCGGCCTTCCCCAGGAGCTGCCCCGCCTGAGCGAGTCGGCCCTGATCATGATCGACTTCCAGAACACCTACCGCACCGGCGTCATGCGGCTCGACGATGCGGAGCAGGCCGTGGCCGCCGGCGCGCGTCTGCTCGCCGCCGCCCGCGCCGCGGGTACCCCCGTCGTCCACGTCGTCAACGACGGCGGCGAGGGCACTCCGTACGACATCCGGGCGGAGATCGGCGCGATCAGCGACGAGGTCGCCCCGATCGAGGGCGAGAAGGTCGTCGTCAAGCAGTTCCCCAACGCCTTCCACGCCACCGACCTGGAGGAGACCCTGAAGGACCTCGGGGTCACCGGTGACCTCGTCATCGCCGGGTTCATGACCCACATGTGCGTCCTCTTCACCGCGCAGGGCGCCTTCAACCTCGGCTACCGCCCGACCGTCGTCGCCGAGGCCACCGCGACCCGCCCCCTGGAGTCCCCCGACGGCACCGTCCTCCCGTCGGAGGCGCTGCAGGCGGCCGGTCTGACAACCGTCTCCGACCTGTTCGGAACGGTGGCCCGGACGGTCGACGAGCTCGTCGGCTGAGTCCGGTTCCCGGTCGACAAGGATCGCCGCCCCGTCCGGCGGCCTCCCCCCCCGGCCCTTCGGCACCGGGAGTTCACCCGAGGTGTACCGGAACACCGCCTGATGATCGGTTTCGGGTCGCCCGACTCGGCGGTAATGGCGGTCGGCCCGTGACGCATCACCCGGGTGCTCTGTTCCGTACGCACCCTGGAGGACGTGTGCCCCCCGCCGCCGAGACCGTGCTCGACGAGGTCGACGGCGAGGAGGGGGCGGGCGGCTCGTCACTCCCGCCCGGCTCCCCACGACGCCTCCTGCGCTCCCCGGCCGTCGCGGGGCCGCTCTCCGCCGCCCTGCTCACCGCCGTACTGCTCTGCCTCGCCACCCGGCTCTCCCGCAGCTACCCCTTCGGGCCGGTGACCAGGAACATCGTCGACCTGGGGCAGCAGTACCTGCCGTTCCACGCCTACTGGCGCTCGTTCCTCCTCGGTGAGACGCGGGGAGACGCCTTCCTCAACTGGGACTCCGGCTTCGGCTCCAACTTCCTCGGCGACATCGGCACCTATCTGAGCAGCCCCTTCGACCTTCTCGTCGTGCTCTTCCCCGCGGACCGCGTCGAGCTCGCCCTGTACGCCGTCACCGCTGCCAAGATCACGGCGGCCGGCGCCGCGATGGCGCTCCTGCTCCTGCGGCTGCGCCCCGGCCCCTGGCCGGTCGCCGCCCTGCTCGGCACCGCGTACGCCCTGTCCGGCTGGACCTTCAACCTCGGCGCCACCGTCCCGATGTGGCTCGACGGACTCGTCGCCTTCCCGCTGCTCTGCCTGGTCGGCGAGTGGGCCCGCACCGGGCGTCGCCCCGTCCTCGGCCCGCTCGTCGTCGCCCTGGCCTGGACCGCCAACTTCTACACGGCGTACATGGCGACCCTCGGCGCCGCCGCCGTCCTCCTGGTACGACTCCTCACCGCCGAGGAGTCGGCCGGCGCCCGGCAGCGCCTCGCGGGGGTGCTGCGTGCCGCGCGGGGCGTGCTCATCGGCATCGGCCTCGCGGCGCCGCTCGTCGTGGTCGTCTTCCTGGGGACCAAGGTCGCCGACCCCACCCCAGAGACCACCTTCGCGCCCGCCGCCTGGGTGGAGGTCCTCGCCCGGTTCCTGCCGGCCACCGCGAGCCTGTCGAGCCCCGCCCTCTTCATCGGTACGCCCGCGCTCGCGCTCGCCCTCACCCTGCCCTTCAACCGTGCCGTCGCCCCGCGCGTCCGGGCCGGCTGGTCGGCCGCGATCGTCCTGGTGACCCTCTCCCTCCAGTGGGAGCCGACCCATCTGCTCTGGCATGCGGGCGCCTCGCCCAACGGCGGCCCGTACCGTCAGACCTTCGTCCTGTGCGGGCTGCTGATCGTCGCCGCCTGGTTCTCGTCCGCCCGGGGCGTTCCGCGGCCGGCCGCGCTCCTCGCGGGCGGCGTACTCCTCGGGATCCTGGCGTGGGCGGCGCGCGGCAGCGTCGACATCGACCGCTGGACCTACCCGGCCTTCGGCGTGGCGGCTGCCCTGGCGCTCGCCGCCGCTCTCGTGGCCCTCCTGAACGCCCGCCGAACCACCGCGCGCGTACGGCCCGTTTCCCGCACCGCGCGCGTCCTCCCCGTCCTCGCCGTGGTCCTCCTCCTCGCGGCGCAGGCCGGCGAGGCGGCCGTCACCGGGAAGCGGATCGAGGAGCAGCAGCGCGACAAGGTCGCCTGGTCGCCCCGGATCGGTCCCTGGCACACCGCCGTGGCCGACGAGGTGGCCCGCGCGGACGCCTGGCCGCGCTCCCGGACGGACCCGGGAGAGGTCCCCGGCGGCAACGACGTCCTGATCGTCGGCGGACAGGGGGCCGACTACTACAGCAGCCTGACCGCCGAGGTGACCTCCCGCACGCTGACCTCCCTGGGCTTCGGCTCCTACGCCAAGGGCAGGCACCCGGTCACCCTCGACAACCCGGTGACCGACGCCCTGTTCTCCATCGGCACCCGGATCCGCTCGCTGCCCACGGAGCCCGTACGGCAGGACGCCTTGCCCCGCGCCACGGTGGCCGCCGCCACCACGCCCGTACCGCCGCTGGTCACCGTCCGACCGAAGGAGCGGCCGGCCACCCATCCCGGGGACTCCGCGTTCGCCCGGCAGGAACGGCTGCTCGGCGCCGACGTGTACGAGCTGCCGACCGTCACCCGTGACGGACGGACCCTCGCCGTCGGCTGCCCGGCCGGCTCCCAGGTCTGGTTCTGGGCCCCCGAGTACCGCGGCGGGGCAACCCTCGCGGGGGAGCGACGGGTGGATTTCGAGGGCAAGCCGCCCGCCGTCCGGGCCCCCATGCGGGCCCTCGGCACCGTGCCCGCGTCCGGCGACGTACGGATCGAGCTGAGCCCCGAGCGCACCACGCGGCTGCCCCGTCAGCCGGTCGGCTGTCTCGTCCAGGCCCGGCTCGACTCCGCCGTACGGCAGTTGACGGCCGCCGGGGCCACCGAGGTGCGCGCCACCGGACACACCGTCACGGCCGAACTGCCCCCGGGCAGCACCGGAACCGCCGTGCTCGCCGCGCCCCGTATCTCCGGCTGGCGCTGCGCCGCGGGTGACGCGGAGCCCCGTCCCGCGCGCGCGTACCAGGGCCTTGTCGCCGTTCCGCTCGACGGTCGGGCGAACACGGTCACGTGCTCCTTCCGCCCTCCGGGCCTCAAGCTCGGCGGCGCCGTCGGCCTGGCCGCGCTGCTCGCCCTGATCGCGACGGGCGTCCTGCACCGGCGGGGGGCAGGAGTCCAGCGCCGGCGGTCCGGCCGGTGAGGCCGTTTCCGCGTGGACTTTCCACGGGGGACGCCAAGAGTTCACCCGGAGTGCAGACGCGGATCGTTCGCCCGGAAAAGTGGAGCGTTACCGTACCCGCCGTAGCGGCGTTTAACTGTTCGATTCAGTATGGGGATTCCGAGTGCCGAAACTGTCCGTCGTCGTACCGTTCCACAATGTCGGGGCCTATGCGCCCGACACCCTGCGCAGTCTTGCGAACAACGCGGATCCGGAATTCGAGTTCTTGCTGATCGACGACTGCTCGACGGACGACACCCCGGAAATCCTCGACCGCTGGCGCGATCGGCTGCCGAATGCCACCGTCATCCGGCACGAGACGAACAAGGGTGTCGCCCAGGCGCGCAACACGGGAATCGACGCGGCGCGCGGGGACTACATCACCTTCCTCGACGGCGACGACTGGTACGCGCCGGGCCACCTGAAGGCCACCGTGGCCGGAATCGAGCGCCTGGACTGCGACTTCGCCCGTACCGACCACGTCCTCTCTGAGGGCCGGAAGCGGAACATCCGCTACGCCCCGGCGAAGCGCCGCGACACCGTGATGGACCCCCGCGACGGAATCTCGCCCGCCAGCATGGTGACGATGGTGGACTATCCGTTCGTCCCCTTCGGCATTTACAGCTCCCGTCTCTTCCAGAACGGTGAATCCCGTTTCGACACCTCCCTGAGAACGGCCGAGGACCGCCTCTGGGTCTGGCGCCTCCACCTCAAGGCCCGTACCTTCGCGGCGCTTTCCCTGCACGGTGTCTTCTACCGCCGAGGGGTCACCACCTCGCTCACCCAGATCACCGACAACCGGCAGCTGGACTTCATTCCGTCGTACGACACCCTGCTCGACGACGTCTCACGGGACGCGGAGGCGGACCGGTTCCTCCCGAAGGCCGTCCGCACCTACTGCGCGATGATCGCCTTCCACATGGGCAAGGTCGACAAGTACGACCCCGCCGTCGCCAAGCGGCTCCGCGCCGACGTCCGCGACGCGCTGCACCGTATGCCGCAGCAGGTCCTCGAAGAGACCCTGTCAACCATGGACACCCCCCGCAGCACCCTCCTCCGGAGCCTGCGCGACACCGTAAGGACCGCCTGACCCATGGCCCCCGCCCCCGCCACCGACAAGGCACCGGCGTTCGACCCGGCCACCGACGGCCGCACGGTCCAGATCTTCCAGGTGTCCACCCTGTACGGCGCCGCCACCCTCGCGGCCTCGCTGGACGCCGGACAGTTCGGTCCCCGCGAGGACGCCCGCAGGCTCCTGCTGATCTCGCACAACGCAGAGATCCCGGAGACCGCGCTGCGCCTGGAGACGATGACGGGCTACGAGCGGATCGCGGCCCGCTTCGACGGCGTCCTCGACTGGAACGAGACGATCCATCCGTACCACCCCGCCGCCTGGGCCCCCCGCCCCGAGGAGGCCCCGCTCTGGCAGCGCGTGATGCGCACCGCGTGGGACCTCGGCACCGCCCCGGTGGAGCTGATCGTCGAGTCCATCCAGGTCAACCCCGCCAAGGCGCTGGCCGGCACCTTCCCCGAGAGCGCCGTCCACGTCTACGCGGACGGCCTCATGAGCTACGGCCCGACCCGCAACGACCTCGCGCAGTCGGTCGCCTGCCGCGTCCAGCGGGTCCTCCACCTCGACCTGGTGCCGGGCCTGCGCCCCCTCCTCCTGAGCGAGTACGGGGTGGAGCCGGAGATCGTCCCCGACGACGCCTTCCGCGCGGTCCTCGCCGAGATCGCCGAGGATGCGGCCGACGACCCGGACATCGCCCGCGCGGCCGCCGCCGAGCCCACGGCCCTGCTGCTCGGCCAGTACCTCGCCGCCCTCAACCTCCTCACGGCCGAGGAGGAGGAGGACCTGCACGTACGGATGCTGCGCGGGGCGGCCGCCGCAGGACACCGCTCGGTGGTCTTCAAGCCCCACCCGACCGCGCCCCCCAGCTACTCCCAGGCCCTCCAGGAGGAGGCGGAACGGTCCGGCGTACGGCTCACCCTCCTCGACGGGCCGCTGCTCGCCGAGACCTTCTACGAGCGCTGCAGGCCCCGGCTCGTCGTCGGCTGCTTCTCCACGGCGATGCTGACCGCCGCCGTCTACTACGGCGTGCCCATCGCGCGCGTGGGCACGGTCGAGGTCCTCGAACGGCTCACGCCCTTCGAGAACAGCAACCGGATCCCGCTCACCGTCGTCGACCATCTGGTCGCGGACCTGGAGCAGGGCGAGGAGCCCGCGGTCCCCGGAGTGGCACCGGACTCGCTCACGCCGCTCGTCCGCGCCGTCGGCTACTGCATGCGGCACAAGAGTCACCCGGGGATGCGGGAGGAAGCCACCCGCTTCCTCGCCGCGCACCACGCGGACCCCGGCACGGCGCACCACTTCGACGTCGAGCGGCTGAGTCAGCTCGGTCTGCCGGGCGGGACGGAGACGCGCAGCGCCGGTGCGCCGTCCCGGCTCCGCCGGAGTCTCGTCAGGTCCCGGCGGGGCTGAGCCGACCGGCCGCCGTGGCAGCCGGGCCGGCCGGCGCGTCATGTGGGGCGCCGGCGCGTCATGTGGGGCGCCGGCGCGTCACGTGGGGCGGCGGTCCCGCCCGATCATGCGGCGGAGGACCTGACCAGGGTGAAGACCGCGCCCTCCGGGTCCGTCACCAGGGCGAGCCGCCCCGCCGTGGCATCGCGCGGCGGGCTCAGCACATGACCGCCGAGCCGCAGGACGAGCTGGGCGGCCGCGTCCGTGTCGGCGACCTCGAAGTACGTCATCCAGTGCGGGCCCCGGTCCCGGGGCAGCGCGTTGCCGACGCCGTGCAGCGAGGCCACCGGGAGCCCGTCCACATGGAGCGTGGCGTAGTCGTGGTCGGCGGACACGACCGCCTCCACCTCGTACCCGAAGACCGTCCGGTAGAACTTGCCGACCGAGGACGTCTCGTACGTGATGAGCTCGTTCCACACCGGTGTCCCGGGCGGTCCCGCCGTCGCCGTGCCGTGGTGCGCCTCCGCCTGCCAGACCCCGAAGACCGCGCCCACCGGGTCGGAGCAGACCGCCATCCGGCCGGCCTCGCCCGCGTCCAGCGGGCCCACGGCCACGGTGCCGCCGCAACAGCGGATGCTCTCGGCGGTCTCGTCGGCGTCGGCGGTGGCCAGGTACGGGGTCCAGGCGATCGGCAGATGCCGGTCCGGCGGCAGCTGGCCGATGCCCGCCACCTCCTTGCCGCCGAGCAGCGCGCGCACGTACGGGCCGAGATGCTGCGGACCGGGTTCGAACTCCCAGTCGAAGAGCGCGTTGTAGAACTCCTGGGTCGCGTCAAGCCCGTGCACCATCAAGCTCACCCAACAGGGTGTGCCGGGTGTGCGCCGAGTCGCCTCGGTCATCGTGACTCTCTCCTCGGACCATCGTCGTGCCCGTGTCCCCGTCCGATGGTGTCACCGACGGGGCCGCGGCGCGCCCCGGTCGCACCAAAGAGTGGCGCGATCCCGCGGGGGTGACGCGGGGAGGACGCCGGGTTCGTCCCCCCGCGGCCGTGCGGCTGCGCGAGGATGGCACCCATGAAGCCCATCATCGCCGTAAGCGAACTGCTGAGCGAGTCGGCCGGGGCCCGGCCACCGGTCCTCCTGGACGTCCGCTGGACGCTGGGCGGCCCGCCCGGACGGCCGGCGTACGAGGCCGGGCACCTCCCCGGAGCGGTCTACGTCGACCTGGACGGGGAGCTCGCGGGCCCGCCCGGCAGCGGCGGACGCCACCCGCTGCCCGACCCGGAGGCCTTCGGGGCCGTGATGCGCCGGGCCGGTGTCTCGGCGGACATCCCGGTCGTCGTCTACGACGGCGGCCTCGGCTGGGCCGCGGCCCGCGGCTGGTGGCTGCTCCGCTGGGCCGGCCATCCGGACGTCCGGGTCCTGGACGGTGGTCTCGCGGCCTGGACGGGAGAGCTCACGGAGAAGGTGCCCACGCCGGAGCCGGGCGATTTCCGGCCGGATCCGGGTGCGCTCGGACTGCTCGACGCCGACGCGGCGGCGACGCTCGCCCGCTCGGGGCTGCTCCTGGACGCACGGGCGGCCGAGCGCTACCGCGGGGACGTGGAGCCGATCGACCGGGTCGGCGGGCACATCCCGGGCGCGGTCTCGGCCCCGACGACCGAGAACGTGGACGCGGAGGGGCGCTTCCTGGGTGCCGACACCCTGCGGGACCGTTTCACCGCCCTCGGCGCCGCCGAGGGGACCCCGGTCGCGGTCTACTGCGGTTCGGGCGTCTCCGGCGCCCACGAGGTCCTGGCCCTGGAGATCGCCGGCATCCCGGCCGCGCTCTACGCGGGCTCCTGGTCGGAGTGGTCCGCCGACCCCACCCGCCCGGTCGCCACGGGCCCGGACCCGCAGTAGTCCGCCGTACGAAAAGGGGCCCGCGCCGATCAGGCGCGGGCCCCTCCTCGTACGACTGAAGTCAACATTCACGGCTCGTACAGCCGCGGCCGACCATCACGGCGACGGCTTCCGCCGTCAGTCCTGCTTCTTCCTGCGCGTGCCGAAGACGATCTCGTCCCAGCTCGGCACGGCCGCGCGACGGCCGGGACGGACGCCGTCCGCCTCGGCCTGCCGGTCGGTGGTGCCGGTGAGGCGGTCCCGGTGGCCCGAGACCGCGCGCGGCATCAGGACATCGGCATACGCGGAACCGGCACCCGCCGAAGCGGCCGGGGCCGGCGGCTCCTCCGCCTCGGCCTCGTCCGCGGGCTCCGTGTCCGGAGGCGCGGGCACGACCATGTCGCCGCGGAAGCTCGGCACCGCCTCCAGGAGGCTCGTCAGGGAGTCCCGCTCCTCCTCCGGCTCGACGGGCGCGGACGCCCGCTCCAGCTGGCGGTGGTCGAGCTGACGGTCCAGGGCACGGTCGAGCGGCCGGTCCCGGGGCAGCCGGGCGATGCGCGGCACGAACGGGAAGCTCGGCTCCGGCGCGGCGGCGATCGTGTCGTCCGTCTCGCCGATCAGCGCGCGCGCCTCGTCGTCCACGGCCTGGACGAGCCGTCGGGGCGGGTCGTACGTCCAGCTGGCCGTGTGGACCTCGCCGGCGACCCGGTAGACGAGCAGCACCTCCCAGGTGCCGTCGTCACGCCGCCAGGAGTCCCACTGCACGGTGTCCTTCTCGGCGCCGCGCAGGAGCAGCCGCTCCTGAACCGCCTCGCCGAGCTGGGGGCCGCTGTTCTCGCCGGGCCTGCGCACCGGGGTCTTGCGGGCGCGCTCCGCCATGAAGGCGCGCTCGGCGAGCACGGGGCCCTCGAAGCGGCGTACGCGGTCGACGGGGATGCCGGCGAGCTGGGCGACCTCCTCCGCGGAGGCACCGGCTCGTATCCGTGCCTGGATGTCGCGGGGGCGGAGGTGGCTCTCCACCTCGATCTCGATCTGGCCGAGGCGCGCGCGGTCGTTGCGCACGGCGGCGCGGAGCCGCTCGTCGATCGGAAGTGTGTACTCCGTGCTGTCAGCAGCCTTCAGCACCAGTCGTGTGCCGTCGTTGGAGACGGCCACGACACGCAGTTCGGGCATGGGGACCTCCCGGGTGGTGCCTGCCGACGTCACGTGCGTCGCTGCTTCCGCTAGTCGAGTGTGGCCTGCCCGGGTGCAGCCTGCCACTACCTTGCCGAGTTGCCCGGCGTGTCGGGCGTGGACCCTGGAACGCCGTTATGACACGGTTACCTGTTGGCTACCCGGAGTGACGGGCGGTCACTCTGTGCAGTCGGTTTCCGTGCGATGCCTTGGCGCCGCCGGTTCGAGCGCCGTCTCCGGCCCTCCCCTTGATCCCGGGCACCCGTGAAGGCGTCCGGACCCAGGGTTCGTCAATGTACTCCATTCGGGCCACTTGGGTGGACCGGCGCGCCGCCCAACTTCTCGGGCGGTACGGGAGTTGAGTCTCCGCGGTCTTCCCCCGTACGTGTCGCTCTTCACAGAACGACCGGAAGCGGAACTATTCCCTTCGCCCATTTGTCCCTTCTGGGTGCAAGGCGAACGGATGAGCCGTCAGGGGTCGGAGATGCGTCACAGGCCGGATATCGACACGGACGAGCCGGAAGCGAGGGAAGAGCCGGGAGTGAGGGAGGAGTCGGGAGAGAAGGCGGAGAAGGAGGGCGGCAGGAGAAGGATCGACCTGAGCGTGGCTCAGGTCTCCGGCAGCGCCCTGGCCGCGGTCATGGCCGCCAAGCTCGCCTCCACCCTCGGCGTGTACGGCACGATCCTGGGCGCCGGTGTGATCAGCGTCATCGCCACCTGCGGCGGCCCGCTCTTCCAGCACCTCTTCCGGCGCACCGGCGAGCAGGTCCGTGACGCGACGGCCGCCGCCAAGCCGAAGGGCCGTCAGGTGCCGCTCGCGCCCGGGCCGCAGGACGACCGCACCCTGATGCTGGGCACGGTCGCGCCTCTCCCGTACGACGAGGAGTTCGGCACGGCGACCACCCACGGCACCCGTGTCCGCGGCTGGAAGCGGCCGGCGATCGCCGCCGCACTGGTCTTCGGCGTCACCATGGCCGGCATCACCACCTACGAACTCGTCTCCGGCCAGGACTTCAGCGGCAAGCAGGGCACCACCACGTTCGGATCCGTCGTCCGCGGCGGTGGCGGTTCGGGGCAGGAGGCGCCGCCGGCCGAGGACAAGTACCCCTCGCCCACGCCGTCCGGATCCGCCGAAGGCACCCGGGGGCCGGACGACGGTGCCGGCAGCCCCTCGACGGGCAGCACCCCGACCCCGGGCGAGCAGGGCGGCGGGCAGAACGGCACCGCGACCCCCTCGCCGGAGCCGACGCCCTCCGGTTCGACCGGTGGCGAGCCGACGCCCACCCCGACACCGACCGGTCCGACGACGGAACCGACCATCCCGACCCAGGAGCCGACCACCGGGACCGGCGGGACGCAGACCCCGGCGGCCCCGACCCCGACCGGAGCCGGAGTCGATTCCGGAGCCGAGTGACCGTCAGTCGCCCAGGACCCGGCGCAGATAGTCGTTGGCGAACAGCCGGTCCGGGTCGAGGCGGTCGCGCAGCGCCGTGAACTCGGCGAAGCGCGGGTAGACCTCGGAGAAGTAGGCGGCGTCACGGGTGTGGACCTTGCCCCAGTGGGGGCGTCCCCCGTGCGCCGTCATGATGCGCTCCACCGCCGTGAAGTACGCGCGGTGGGGCGTTCCCTTGTAGAGGTGGACGGCGATGTACGCGGTCTCCCGCCCCGAGGCCGTGGACAGCGCGATGTCGTCCGCCGGAGCCGTCCGCACCTCCACCGGGAAGCTCACCTTGAGCGGCGAGCGCTCGACCATCGCCTTGAGCTCGCGCAGCGCCGCGACCGCCGCCTCACGCGGCAGCGCGTACTCCATCTCCAGGAAGCGCACCCGGCGCGGCGAGGTGAACACCTTGTACGGGATGTCGGTGTACGTACGGGCCGACAGCGCGCGGCTGGAGAGCCTGGCGATCGAGGGGATGGCCGGCGGCACCGCGCGGCCCAGCGAGCACGCCACCTGGAAGAGCCCGTTGGAGAGGAGCTCGTCGTCGATCCAGCCGCTGATCCGGCCGGGGGGAGCGGCGGGGCCCGCGCTGCGGTTATTGCGCTTGGTGTTGCAGTTGTCCGTGTGGGGGAACCAGTAGAACTCGAAGTGCTCGTTCTCCGCGTGCAGCGCGTCGAACTCCGAGGCGACCCGGTCGAAGGTCATCGGCTCCTCGCGCGCGGTGAGCAGGAAGACCGGCTCGACCGCGAAGGTGATCGCCGTGACCACGCCGAGGGCGCCGAGCCCGATCCGGGCGGCCGCGAAGACCTCCGGATTCTCCTTCTCCGAGCAGACCAGCAGCTGGCCGTCCGCCGTGACCAGCTCCAGCTCACGGATCTGCGCGGCTATCGAGGCCGAGTCACGGCCCGTGCCGTGCGTACCGGTGGAGGTGGCCCCGGCGACGGTCTGCTCCATGATGTCGCCCATGTTCGTGAGCGACAGACCCTCCCGGGCCAGCGCCACGTTGAGCCGCTTGAGCGGGGTGCCCGACTCGACCGTCACGGTCATCGACTCGCGGTCGATCCGCCGGATCCCGGTCAGCAGACCAGGCCGGATGAGGACGCCGTCGGTGGCCGCGATCGAGGTGAAGGAGTGGCCGGTGCCGACCGTCTTCACCCGCAACCCGTCCGCGGCGGCCCGGCGGACCGCCTCGGCGAGCTCCTCGGCCGAGGCCGGGCTCACCTCCCGCACGGGGCGGGAGGTGACGTTCCCCGCCCAGTTACGCCACGGGCTGTTCGCCGTCCTGGCGCTGCCCGACCCCGCTGTTGTCGTCCCGCTCACGCTGCCCCTCCCGGTTCGGCACCGGCCTGCGCAGCCGGCGGTGTCCGAGGAGACCCACCGCGACCGCGAGCGCGCCCGAGACGACGGGCACCACGTACCCCGCCTCGGCCCCCGACGCGTCGACCACCCAGCCGGCGGCCGAGGAGCCGAGCGCCACGCCGATCGCGAGGCCGGTACCCGTCCAGGTCATGCCCTCGGTCAGCTTGGTGCGCGGTACGTGCGCTTCGACGAGGGCCATGGTGGTCACCATCGTCGGTGCGATGGACAGGCCCGCGACAAAGAGCGCCACGGCCAGCAACGGCAAGTTCCCGGCCAGTAGGAGGGGGATCATACTCACGGCCATCGCGCAGATGCCCAGGAGCCAGCGACGGGACGGATCGCTCTTCAGGTGGAGCAGTCCGAAGACGGCGCCGGCGAGACCGGAGCCCAGCGCGTAGACGGCCAGCACGAGACTGGCGGCGGCCTTGTGACCCTGCTCCTCGGCGAAGGCCACGGTCACCACGTCGACCGAGCCGAAGATGGCGCCGGTGGCGACGAACGCGAGGGCCAGCACCTGGAGGCCGGGGGAGCGGAGCGCGGAACCGGTCTTGGCCCCCTGCTGGGGGTGCGGGACCGGCTCGGTGGCGCGCTGCGAGGTCAGCCAGAAGACGCCGATGGTCAGGAACACCCCGGCGAACAGCGGACCGGCCTCGGGGAACCAGGTCGTCGACAGACCGATCGAGAGGATCGGGCCGAAGATGAAGCACACCTCGTCGACGATCGACTCCCAGGAGTACGCCGTGTGCAGGCGCCGCTCGTCGCCGCGGTAGATCTCCGCCCAGCGGGCCCGGGTCATCGCGCCGACGCTCGGCACACAGCCGATCACGGCGGTGAAGGCGAAGAGCGTCCAGTCCGGGGCCTTCTGCTGTACGCAGAGGAGGAGCCCGGCGGCGGCCACGAGCGAGACCAGCGTCACCGGGCGGAGCACCCGGCGCTGCCCGTGCCGGTCGACGAGCCGGGAGACCAGGGGGCCGAGGACCGCGGCGGACGCAGCGAGCGTCGCGGACAGTGCGCCGGCCAGCCCGTACCGGCCGGTGACCTGCGAAATCATGGTGACGATGCCGATGCCCATCATGGACAGGGGCATCCGGCCGAAGAATCCGGCGACGGAGAACGCCGTGGTGCCTGGCGCCTTGAAGATCGCGCGGTAGGGACTGGGCAAGAGGCTCTCCGGATCTCCGTGCTTCGGAGCGGGCTCCGCGCGACGACTCAACACGTGTAATTAATAGCTAAAGCCTACGGTGTTGAAGTCGATGGGTCATCCCCCTTTTTTTGGACAGGCACAGGTCGGACGAGCTCCGTCGGACGGGCCGCGCCGCTCGCCGTCGGAGGCGGGTGGGAGGATCGGTGCCATGTCCGATCAGCACGATCCCGCCCCGTACGACGCCCTGCTGCTGCTCTCGTTCGGCGGCCCCGAGGGCCCGGACGACGTGGTCCCGTTCCTGGAGAACGTGACGCGCGGCCGAGGCATCCCGAAGGAACGGCTCAAGGAAGTGGGGCAGCACTACTTCCTCTTCGGCGGCGTCTCCCCGATCAACGAGCAGAACCGCGCGCTCCTCGACGCGCTGCGGACGGACTTCGCCGGGGCCGACCTGAGGCTGCCCGTGTACTGGGGAAACCGGAACTGGGCCCCGTACCTCACCGACACTCTCCGCGAGATGATCACCGACGGCCGACGCCATATCGCCGTCCTCGCGACCAGCGCGTACGCCTCCTACTCCGGCTGCCGCCAGTACCGCGAGAACCTCGCCGACGCGCTCGCCACCCTGGAAGCGGAAGGGCTCCCGCTGCCCCGGGTCGACAAGCTCCGGCACTACTTCAACCACCCCGGCTTCGTCGAGCCCATGGTCGAGGGCGTCCTCGCCTCCCTCGCCGAGCTCGACCCGTCCGTCCGTGACGGGGCCCACCTCGCCTTCACCACCCACTCCATCCCGGACTCCGCCGCCGACACCTCGGGACCGGTCACCGAACACGGCGAGGGCGGGGCCTACGTCAGGCAGCACCTCGACGTGGCACGGGTGATCGTCGATTCCGTCCGCGAGCGGACCGGGATCGACCGCCCCTGGGAGCTCGTCTACCAGTCCCGCAGCGGCGCCCCCCACATCCCGTGGCTGGAGCCCGACATCTGCGACCACCTGGAGGCGCTGCACGGCGCCGGGACGCCCGCGGTCGTCATGGTCCCCATCGGCTTCGTCTCCGACCACATGGAGGTCCTCTACGACCTCGACACCGAGGCCACGGCCAAGGCCGCCGAGCTCGGACTCCCCGTGCGGCGCTCGGCCACCGTCGGCGCCGACCCGCGCTTCGCCGCCGCCGTCCGCGAACTCGTCCTGGAGCGGGCCGCGTACGAGCGGGGAACCCGGGTCGAGCGCTGCGCCCTGGGCGCCCTCGGACCCTCCCACGACCTGTGCCCGATCGGCTGCTGCCCGGCCAGGGCGGAGCGCCCGGCGGCGGCCGGCGCCGACAGCCCGTACGCGTAAGGAGCCCCCGTGACCGACATGGCCGACGTGAACGAAGGGACCGACGTGACCGACCCGCTGCTCACCGAACTGCTCGACCTCGCCCTGGAGGCCGCACGGCGGGCCGGAGCGCTGCTGCGCGACGGCAGGCCGGACGACCTGGCCGTGGCGAAGACCAAGACGAGCCCCATCGACGTCGTCACCGAGATGGACATCGCCGCCGAGAAGCTGATCACCGGCTTCCTCGCCGAGCACCGCCCGCAGGACGGTTTCCTCGGTGAGGAGGGCGCGTCCAGCCCCGGCACCAGCGGGGTCCGCTGGGTGATCGACCCCCTCGACGGCACCGTGAACTACCTCTACGGCCTGCCCACCTGGGCGGTCTCGATCGCCGCCGAACGGGACGGCGAGACCGTGGTCGGCGTCGTCGAGGCCCCGATGCGCGGCGAGACGTACCGGGCGGTCCTCGGCGGCGGCGCGTACGCGGAGGGTGGCGCGTACGCGGGCGAGCAGCGCCTCGCCGTCCGCCCCTCGCCCCCGCTCGACCAGGCCCTTCTCGGCACGGGCTTCGGGTACGTCCAGGCCCGGCGCGCGCACCAGGCGGAGGTCGCCCGGCGCGTGATCCCGCGCGTCCGCGACATCCGGCGCGGCGGCTCCGCCGCCATCGACCTCTGCGACGTCGCCGCCGGCCGCCTGGACGCCTACTACGAGCGGGGCCTCAACCCCTGGGACCTCGCCGCGGGCGCCCTGATCGCCCGCGAGGCGGGCGCGCCGACCGGTGGACGCCCGGGGCAGCCGGAGTCGGGAGAACTCGCCCTGGCGGCCTCTCCGGGCCTCTTCGAGCCCCTCCAGGAGCTCCTGGAGGGGTTGGGCGCCTGGCACGACTGACACACGCGTGAGGGCCCCGGTGCCGGGAACGGCGCCGGGGCCCTCACACGTGTGGGTAGGAACGGGTCAGACCACCTGCGCGGCAACCTCCACGCCGTGCTCGGCGGCCAGACGGTGCAGGTCCTCCAGCTCCGCCTGCTCCACCTCCGCCAGGTAGTCGTCGCCCGTCTCACGAGCCCGCGTGAGGTCCGTCTGCGTGGTCCTGATGCGGTGCAGCAGGCCTGCGGTGAAAGCGTCCATCGTGCGCCCCCTCGTCATGGGTCCGGTGGCACGGGGGTGTGCCGAGGGTGGGTGGATCACACACTGCAGTCTCCGGGGAACAGAGAGCGGTAGGTGGCGCGCCACATACAGGGCGTGATCACGGGGTGTGCAGTCGTCCTCCCCACCCCCTTCCTCAGAGAAACCTCAACTGGCCCGCGAATCCGGTGAATTCTTCGATCCCGGCCACGCGCCCCGCCTCGCGCCCCCGTTCACCACCCGCCCGCCCCCGGGCCCCGCACCGCCGCCTTACAGCCGGTTTACGCGCGTACGGGGCAGGATGGACACGCACAGTCAGTGCTCAGGTCTTCAGCCGGTCCGCCTCCGGACCGCAGCTCAACGGGAAGGATGTACGACGTGCGCGTACTCGTCGTCGAGGACGAGCAGCTGCTCGCCGATGCGGTGGCCACCGGACTGCGCCGGGAGGCCATGGCCGTCGACGTCGTGTACGACGGCGCCGCGGCCCTGGAGCGGGTCGGGGTGAACGACTACGACGTCGTCGTCCTCGACCGTGACCTTCCCCTCGTCCACGGTGACGACGTCTGCCGCAAGATCGTGGAACTGGGCATGCCCACCCGCGTCCTGATGCTCACCGCGTCCGGCGACGTCAGCGACCGGGTCGAGGGCCTCGAACTCGGCGCGGACGACTACCTCCCCAAGCCCTTCGCCTTCACCGAGCTCACCGCGCGCGTGCGCGCCCTCGGCCGGCGGACGAGCGTGCCCCTCCCGCCCGTCCTGGAGCGCGCCGGCATCAAGCTCGACCCGAACCGCCGCGAGGTCTTCCGCGAGGGCAAGGAGGTCCAGCTGGCGCCGAAGGAGTTCGCCGTCCTGGAGGTCCTCATGCGCAGCGAGGGCGCCGTCGTCTCGGCCGAGCAGCTCCTGGAGAAGGCCTGGGACGAGAACACCGACCCGTTCACCAACGTCGTCCGCGTCACCGTCATGACCCTGCGCCGCAAGCTCGGCGAGCCGCCCGTCATCGTCACCGTCCCCGGTTCCGGGTACCGGATCTGACCCGATGCCCACCACCTCAGTGCCTCACCCCCAGGCGCCCCCGAAGCCGACCTGGGACCCCAGGGACCCGGTCCGGCCCCTGCTGCGGCCGACCATCCGGATACGGCTCACGCTGCTCTACGGCGGGATGTTCCTGATCGCGGGCATCCTGCTGCTCTCGATCATCTACCTCTTCACCGCGCAGGCCCTCACCGACAGCGTCTCGGAGCTGCCCTTCAAGGTCGTCGAGGGCAAGGTCCAGCCGACCACCTCCTGGTGTCAGCTGCCCGTCCAGGGCACCGGGGAGCAGCTCAACGACGCCGTCTCGGTCTGCCTCCGGCACCAGAGCGACCTGGCCCTGGACGACCTCCTGCGCCGCTCGCTCTTCGCCCTGCTCGGACTGAGCATCATCGCCTTCGCCTTCGGTTACGCCATGGCGGGGCGGGTCCTCTCGCCGCTCGGCCGGATCACCCGGACCGCCCGCCAGGTGGCCGGCTCCGACCTGTCCCGGCGGATCGAGCTGGACGGCCCCGACGACGAGCTCAAGGAGCTCGCCGACACCTTCGACGAGATGCTGGACCGCCTGGAGCGGGCCTTCACCGCCCAGCAGCGGTTCGTCGCGAACGCCTCGCACGAGCTGCGGACCCCGCTCGCGATCAACCGCACCCTGCTGGAGGTGCACCTCTCGGACCCCGGGGCACCGGTCGAGCTCCAGCAGCTCGGCAAGACCCTGCTCGCCACCAACGAGCGCAGCGAACAGCTCGTGGAGGGTCTGCTGCTGCTCGCCCGGAGCGACAACCAGATCATCGAGCGCAAACCCGTCGACCTCGCCGAGGTCGCCTCGCGGGGCGTGGACCAGGTCCACGCCGAGGCGGAGGCCAAGGGCGTCGAGATCCGGGGCGAGCGCGCGCCCGCGGTCGTCCAGGGCAACGGCGTCCTGCTCGAACGGATCATGCTGAACCTGCTCCAGAACGCCGTCAGGTACAACGTGACGGAGGGAGGATGGGTGGAGGTGACGACCGCGACCGAGAACGGCCAGGCGGTCCTGGTCGTCTCGAACACGGGCCCCGTGGTCCCCGCGTACGAGATCGACAACCTCTTCGAGCCGTTCCGGCGGCTCCGGCAGGAGCGCACCGGCAGCGACAAGGGCGTCGGTCTCGGCCTGTCGATCGCCCGGTCCGTGGCCCGCGCGCACGGCGGCCGTATCATCGCGGAGCCCCGCGAGGGCGGTGGTCTCGTGATGCGTGTCACTCTGCCGATCTGACACACTGCACGAGCCGACCCGGTTCCGTTCGCTTTGCGCGGAATTCCGGGGCCCCGATTCTGAGACGCTCATGTGTGATCGATCACAGGACGGGGTGTCCGGACCTCCACTCTCCGTGACGGAGAAATCCCCGTGAAAACCAGGAAAAGTCCGGGTTTCCCGGGACCGGATTGACGGGAAGTACACGGGGTGGCGCCTGCGAAGGGCGCCCGTAGGACCGTGTACGGTCCGGTTCGCCACCCGAAGCCGATCACTCGCGAGAGGACGGAACGGGTGTCGATTGAGTAACAGACCTTGATGTGAGGCAAAATCTCCGCCTCAGGTCGGGCACAAGTCCGACCTCTCACGCGTTACGTGCGCTGGAGACACCGCAACCACCCAGAGGGGGAGAGCGACATGGCAACGGATTACGACACCCCACGCAAGACCGACGACGACGTCGATTCGGACAGCCTTGAAGAACTGAAGGCCCGCCGGAACGACAAGTCGACCTCGACCGTCGACGTCGACGAGTTCGAGGCCGCAGAAGGCCTGGAGCTTCCCGGCGCCGACCTCTCGAACGAGGAGCTGGCCGTCCGGGTCCTGCCCAAGCAGGCCGATGAGTTCACCTGCATGAGCTGCTTCCTCGTGCACCACCGCAGCCAGCTGGCCAGGGAGAAGAACGGCCAGCCCATCTGCCGCGACTGCGACTGAGACCCTCGGTCGTGGCAGGCGACACACCGTCCCGGAAGCGGCGTCTACGGCTCCCTGGGAGCCCGAAGACGTACAAGGGCGGCTCGAGCCCGGCAGAGGGTGCCCTGGAGGCCTCTGAAGCCGAGCACACCGCCTCCCCGCCCTCCCTCGGCGTACGTGACGACGAGCGAGGCCTCCCGGCCTCGCTCGAGGCGGTCACCGAGCCGGACCCGGCACACCTGCCGGCGGAGCGGGGAGCGGGGCGGAACGACGCGCTGGACGAGGCGAGGAACGACGAGACACAGCGGGACGGGCGCTTCGGCGCCGTCAAGCGCCTCGCCAATCCCGCGCGCGCCCAGCTCGACAAGATCAAGATCGATTCCGACCGGATCGACGCCGTCCGGCGCGGCGTCGCGAAGGGCGTCAAGCGCAGCGGAGACAGCGCCAAGGCCGCTGTCGGTCATCTGGCCGACCGGCTGATCGACCTCGCCCCGCGGATCCCCGTCCGCGATCTGGCGATCCTGCGCAAGCAGTTTCCCGGGCTCGGCCCCGAGGAGCTCGCCGACAAGCTCGTCGCGGGTGCGGCGAACGCGAGCTCGACCGTGGGCGCGAGCGTCGGCGCCGCCGCCATGCTCCCCGTACCCCCGGCCATGCCGGCGGAGCTCGCGGCCGAGATCACCGGCGTCGCCGCCGTGGAACTCAAACTCATCGCCGAACTGCACGAGGTCTACGGGCTGCGGCCCCCCGGCCGGCTCGGCCAGCGTTCGGCGGCCTATCTGACCTCCTGGGCCGAGGAGCGGGGCATCGACCCCACCAAGCCCACCACGGTCAACGCGGCCCTCGGCGGACAGCTCAAGCGCGAGCTGCGCCAGCAGATCACGAAACGCATGGTGCGCAACCTGCCGAACCTCATGCCCTTCATGGTGGGCGCGGCCGTCGGCGCGGTCATGAACCGCCGCGACACCAAGAAGCTCGCCAACCACATCCGCAAGGACCTGCGCAACCGCCAGATCCCCTGGGAATCCCTCCCGGAGCTACCCCCGCTGGACCAGCCGGAGAACCCGAAGGAGCTCGGGTTCTAGCCGTGCTCCTTCAGCCCTGGGCGTCCGCGCGGACGGCGTCCAGGGCGGCCACCAGCGCCTCCGGCTCACGGCTGGAGAGGTACACGTACGGCGTCGGGTCCGACGCGTCCGTCACGTCGACCCGCACCGCACGGGGCACGTAGCTGCGCATCAGCATGAACGCGCGCGGGTCCGCCTTGTGCATGCGCCACGCGCGCGCCTCCTCCGCGTCGAGCACCTCGGCCGTCCCCAGGGCGGAGACCGGGATCCGCGCGTCGCCCGCCACCAGCGAACCGGCCACCACCCGGATCCGGGCGGAGCCGTACGAGGAGACCGCCGCACCGGCGAGCACCGCCGCCACGATCAGACCGCCCAGCATCGGGACCGTACCCAGCGGGAACATGACCAGGCCGCCGGAGAGACCGAGCAGACCCGCGATGACCCACCAGGAACGGGGCGCCGTCAGCCGTTCGTCGAAGTGCGGCGCGGTGCCGGGCGCGGGGGAGGGGGCGGAAGACGATGCGGAAGGCTGCATGCGTCCAAGCTTGGCACGGCGCGACCAGGGCACTGTCGCGCGGGTAAGGTCTGCGCCTGTGACTGCAACATCTGCCGCCCTCACCCCGCCGGCCGACGCCATACCGCCGGTACGCCACCCCGACGCGCCGGCCCCCGGCGAGCTGCTCGGTTCGCACTACGAGTACTGCTTCGGGTGCGGCGGCGGGCAGCCCCACGGCCTCCATCTGGAGGCGCGCGCGGGCGAGGGCGTGACCGTCACCGCCGAGTTCACGGTGACCCCCGACCACCAGGGCGCCCCCGGCCTCGCGCACGGCGGCGTGCTCGCCACCGCGCTCGACGAGACCCTCGGCTCCCTGAACTGGCTGCTGCGGGTCATCGCCGTGACCGGACGACTGGAGACCGACTTCGTCCGGCCCGTCCCGGTGGGCACCGTGCTCCACCTGGAGGCCGCGGTCACCGCCGTACACGGCCGCAAGATCTTCTCGACCGCCGTCGGCCGGATCGGCGGGCCCGAGGGCCCCGTCGCCGTCCGCGCCGAGGCACTCTTCATAGAGGTCAAGGTCGACCACTTCATCGACAACGGCCGCCCGGAGGAGATCCAGGCCGCCATGTCCGACCCCGACCAGGTCCGGCGCGCCCGCGCCTTCGAGGTGAACCCCTGATGAGCAACCCTGTCGACGTACTGATCCGGCGAGTGGACCCGGAAGTACCGATCCCGGCCTACGGACACCCCGGCGACGCCGGGGCGGACCTGGTGACCACCGAGGCCGCCGTGCTGGCCCCCGGGGAGCGCGCCGTGCTGCCCACCGGAGTCTCCATCGCCCTCCCGGACGGGTACGCGGCCTTCGTGCACCCGCGCTCCGGACTCGCCGCCCGCTGCGGAGTGGCACTCGTGAATGCCCCGGGGACGGTGGATGCCGGGTACCGTGGAGAGATCAAGGTGATCGTGGTCAATCTCGACCCGCGCGAGACCGTGCGGTTCGAACGATTCGATCGGATTGCCCAACTTGTCGTCCAACAGGTCGAGAAGGTGCGCTTCCACGAGGTGGCGGAGCTTCCCGGCTCGGCGCGGGCCGAGGGGGGCTTCGGGTCCACCGGCGGTCATGCCGCCGTGGACGGCACAACGGGTGGGAATCGATACGCTTCGGTCGTATCCGACCGGGAAGGACAGTGACGTGTTCGGACGTCGCAAGAAGAGCGGTGCCGCAGAGGACGCGGCGGGCGAGGCCGAGCAGGTCGTCGACGCGGTGGACGGCGAGGACGCGGACGGCGCGGCCCCGCGCCGTGTGAACCTTCCGCCGGCGCCCCGGCCCGACGGACCCTGGGACATCTCCGAGGTCACCAAGCCCGAGGACGGCCGTGTCGACCTGGGCGGCGTCTTCGTCCCCGGGGTCGAGGGCATGGAACTGCGGGTGGAGGTGGCGGGCGACGCGATCGTCGCGGCCACCGTCGTCCTGCGCGACAGCGCCGTGCAGCTGCAGGCGTTCGCCGCGCCCAAGAACGAGGGCATCTGGGGCGAGGTCCGCGACGAGATCGCCACGGGCATCGTCCAGCAGGGCGGTGTCATCGACGAGGTCGAGGGCCCGCTGGGCTGGGAGCTGCGTGCCCAGGTCCCCGTACAGCTGCCGGACGGCAACCGCGGCGTGCAGCTGGTCCGCTTCGTGGGTGTCGACGGACCCCGCTGGTTCCTGCGCGGAGTGATCTCCGGGCAGGGCGCGGTCCAGCCCGAGGCGGCCGGTCTCCTGGAGCAGATCGTCCGGGACACCGTGGTCGTCCGCGGCGAGGGCCCGATGGCCCCGCGTGACCCGATCGTCCTCAAGCTGCCGAACGACGCGCAGATGGTGCCGGACGGCGTGCAGCAGGAGGAGCAGGAGAACTCCCGCTTCTCCGGCGGCATGGGCCAGCTCCAGCGTGGTCCGGAGATCTCCGAGATCCGCTGACAACTTCTCACGGCCGGTGGGCCGCTTTCCGTACGAGACGTACGGGAAGCGGCCCACCGGCCGTTTTCCACAGGTTCCGACCTCCGGCTCTGGCCCTCGGGCCCGGCCGCGGACCATACTGGCGGGCACATGTTCGAGGAGGGGGAGCACAGGGTGAGTGAGAGCAGCACGCGGTCCGCCACGGCCGTCGCCGAGGACCCGGCCGGCCTGCCGATGGTCCGCGTGGAGAACCTGCGCCGTTCGTACGGCACCGGGGAAGCAGCCGTACACGCCCTGCGCGGCGTCTCCTTCGACATCCCGCGCGGCGAGCTCGTCGCGCTCAAGGGCCGCTCCGGCTCCGGCAAGACGACGCTGCTCAACCTGGTCGGAGGCCTCGACACCGCCGACGGCGGCTCGATCGTCATCGACGGCACCGACCTCTCCACGCTCGGTGAGAACGGGCTCCTCGAGCTGCGCCGCGACCGGATCGGCTTCATCTTCCAGTCCTTCGGACTGCTCCCGATCCTCTCCGCCGCCGAGAACGTGGGCGTCCCCATGCGGCTGCGCAAGGCCGACCCGAAGGAGCGCGAGGAGCGGGTGGCCCTGCTCCTCGGCCTGGTGGGCCTCGCCGACCACGCGAACCAGCGGCCCGGTGAGCTCTCCGGCGGCCAGCAGCAGCGCGTCGCCATCGCCCGCGCCCTCGCGAACAAGCCGGCACTGCTGATAGCCGACGAGCCCACGGGCCAGCTGGACCAGGAGACCGGGCTCGCCGTCATGCAGCTGCTGCGCGCGGTGGTGCGCAGCGAGGGCTGTACGGCCCTGGTCGCCACCCACGACCCCCAGCTCCTGGGCCTGGCGGACCGCGTCCTCGAGCTGAGCGACGGCGAGATCATCGAGCACTGACGAGGGCCGGCCGGGCGCGTGGCCGGTCTACTGCGGGTGCGTGCCCGGTCTGCTGCCGGTGGGCGGTCGGTGCGCGACCGGTGGCCTGCCGGCGGGCGTGCGGTAGGCGTGCGGTCCCGACATCAGAAACACGTCAAGACCGCACCGGCCCTGCTCTCGGCGTACGGAATGTCCGATTGGCTGGACGTATGGTCGTGCCATGGGACGCGGCAAGCTTCGGATATACCTCGGCGCTGCGCCGGGCGTCGGCAAGACCTACGCGATGCTCTCCGAGGGGCACCGCCGGGTGGAGCGCGGCACGGACTGCGTCGTGGCGTTCGTGGAGCACCACGGACGGCCGCGCACCGAGGTCATGCTGCACGGCCTGGAGCAGGTGCCGCGCCGCACCCTGGAGTACCGGGGGACCGCCTTCACCGAGATGGACATCGACGCCGTCCTGGACCGGCGCCCCGCCGTCGCCCTCGTCGACGAGCTCGCCCACACGAACGTGCCCGGCTCCCGCAACCCCAAGCGGTGGCAGGACGTCGCCGAGCTGCTCGCGGCCGGCATCGACGTCGTATCGACCGTCAACATCCAGCACCTGGAGTCGCTGGGCGACGTGGTCGAGGCGATCACCGGCGTACGCCAGCGGGAGACCGTCCCCGACGAGGTGGTGCGCCGGGCGGACCAGATCGAGCTGGTCGACATGTCCCCGGAGGCCCTGCGCCGCCGGATGGCCCACGGCAACGTCTACACCTCGGACAAGGTCGACGCGGCCCTCTCCAACTACTTCCGCCCCGGAAACCTCACCGCACTGCGAGAGCTCGCCCTGCTCTGGACCGCCGACCGGGTCGACGAGTACCTCCAGCAGTACCGGGGCGAGCACAACATCCGTTCCACCTGGCAGGCCCGCGAGCGCATCGTCGTCGGTCTGACCGGCGGTCCCGAGGGCCGCACCCTGATACGGCGCGCCACCCGGCTCGCCGAGAAGGGCGCGGGAGGCGAGGTCCTCGCCGTCTACATCGCCCGCAGCGACGGCCTCACCGCCGCCTCGCCGAAGGAGCTGGCCGTCCAGCGCACCCTGGTCGAGGACCTGGGCGGAACGTTCCACCATGTCATCGGCGACGACATCCCCTCCGCACTCCTGGAGTTCGCCCGCGGGGTCAACGCCACCCAGATCGTCCTCGGCTCCAGCCGCCGCCGTTCCTGGCAGTACATGCTCGGACCCGGCGTCGGCCAGACCGTGGCCCGCGAATCCGGGCCCGACCTCGACGTCCACATCGTCACCCACGGCGAGGTCGCCAAGGGGCGCGGCCTTCCGGTCGCCCGCGGTGCCCGCCTCGGCCGCTCCCGGATCCTCGGCGGCTGGGTGGTCGGCGTCGCCGGACCCGTCCTCCTCGCCCTGCTCCTCACCCATGTCGACGCCGACCTCGGTCTCGCCAACGACATGCTGCTCTTCCTCGCCCTGACCGTCGCGGCGGCCCTGCTCGGCGGTTTCCTGCCGGCGCTCGCCTCCGCCGCGGCCGGCTCCCTCCTCCTCAACTGGTTCTTCACCCCGCCCGTCCACCGGCTCACCATCGCCGACCCCAAGAACATCGTGGCGATCGCCGTCTTCCTCGGTGTCGCCATGTCGGTCGCCTCCGTGGTGGACCTGGCCGCCCGGCGCACCCACCAGGCCGCCCGGCTGCGCGCCGAGTCCGAGGTGCTCTCCTACCTCGCCGGCAGCGTGCTGCGCGGCGAGACGAGCCTCGACGCCCTCCTCGAACGGGTCCGCGAGACCTTCTCCATGGAGTCCGTCGCCCTCCTGGAGCGGGTGGACGACGTCGAGCCGTGGACCCGGGCCGCGAGTGTGGGCCCCCACCCGGCGGCCCGGCCCGAGGAGGCGGACGTGGACATGCCCGTCGGCGACCACCTGGCCCTCGCCCTGTCCGGCCGGGTACTGCCCGCCGAGGACCGACGGGTCCTCGGCGCCTTCGCCGCCCAGGCCGCGGTCGTCCTCGATCGTCAGCGGCTCGTGGGTGAGGCCGAGGAGGCCCGCAAGCAGGCCGAGGGCAACAAGATCCGCACCTCCCTGCTCGCCGCCGTCAGCCACGACCTGCGGACCCCGCTCGCCGGCATCAAGGCCTCCGTGTCCTCCCTCCGCTCCGACGACGTCGAATGGTCCGAGCAGGACCGCGCCGAGCTCCTGGAGGGCATCGAGGCCGGCGCCGACCGTCTCGACCACCTCGTCGGCAACCTCCTCGACATGTCCCGCCTCCAGACCGGCACCGTCACCCCGCTGATCCGTACCGTCGACCTCGACGAGGTCGTCCCCATGGCCCTCGGGGGAGTGCCCGACGGCAGCGCCGAGCTCGACATCCCCGAGACGCTGCCCATGGTCGAGGTCGACAAGGGCCTCCTGGAACGGGCCGTCGCCAACATCGTCGAGAACGCCGTCAAGTACAGCCCCGGGGGCGTGCCCGTGGCCGTCGCCGCCAGCACCCTGGGCGACCGCGTCGAGCTCCGGGTCGTGGATCGCGGCCCCGGCGTGCCCGACGAGGCCAAGGACGGCATCTTCGAGCCCTTCCAGCGCTTCGGAGACGCCCCGCGCGGCTCCGGTGTCGGCCTCGGCCTCGCGGTCGCCCGCGGCTTCGTCGAGGCCATGGGCGGGACCCTCGGCGCCGAGGACACCCCGGGCGGCGGCCTGACGATGGTGCTCACCCTCAAGGCCGCGCGGGGCAGGCCCCCGGCACCGGCCGCCGACCTCCCGGCGCATGCCGTGACGTGAGCCCGGGGCCGCCCCCGTACGCCCCCCGCCTCCGCGCAGCACCCTCGTCCCCTCCGTACCGCATGACCCGTCCCGTCCCGTACCGCATCACACCCCCCGTCCCCTCCCGTACTCTCTTGCTCCCGCCCGCACGGGCGACTGCTCCCGCCCGCACGGGCGACCGAACAAGGAAGGTCCCCCTCCATGACCCGGGTTCTCGTGGTCGACGACGAGCCGCAGATCGTCCGCGCCCTGGTGATCAACCTCAAGGCGCGGAAGTACGAGGTCGACGCCGCGCCCGACGGTGCCACCGCCCTCCGGCTCGCCGCAGAACGCCACCCCGACGTCGTCGTCCTCGACCTCGGCCTCCCCGACATGGACGGCGTCGAGGTCATCAAGGGCCTGCGCGGCTGGACCCGGGTGCCGATCCTGGTCCTCTCGGCCCGGCAGACCTCCGACGAGAAGGTCGAGGCGCTCGACGCGGGTGCCGACGACTACGTCACCAAGCCCTTCGGCATGGACGAACTGCTGGCCCGGCTGCGCGCGGCCGTCCGCCGCGCCGAGCCGGTCGGGGGCGCCGAGGACGGGGTCGTGGTCGTCGAGACCGAGGGCTTCACCGTCGACCTCGCGGCGAAGAAGGTCCACCGCGACGGCCGGGACGTCCGCCTCACCCCCACCGAGTGGCACCTGCTCGAGGTCCTGGTCCGCAACAGCGGCCGCCTGGTCAGCCAGAAGCAGCTCCTCCAGGAGGTCTGGGGACCTTCGTACGGCACGGAGACCAACTACCTCCGGGTCTACATGGCGCAGCTGCGCCGCAAGCTGGAGAGCGACCCGTCCCACCCCCGCCACTTCGTCACCGAACCGGGCATGGGCTACCGCTTCGAACGCTGAGCGGATGCGGGGTCGGATGCGGGGTCGGACGCGGGGTCGGACGCGGGGTCCGGGGCCGGTCTCGGCGACAGCGGTGGCCGGTACGCTTTCTGTATGAGTGCTGCACCACGTACAGAGAAGCCGGCCGGTAGGTTCCGCCGGATGCTCGACCGGCTCTCCTCCTCCACGGAGGACCTGGAGTCGGAGGAGCTCCAGGAGGACGCCGAAGCGTCGGGGTGCACGCGTATCTGCGACTGCTCCGACCGCCAGATAGTCAAGGTGACTGGTACCTTGCGCACGGTCACGCTGCGTCCCCGGGCCGGTGTTCCCGCGCTGGAGGCCGAACTCTTCGACGGCACGGCACCGCTCGACGTCGTGTGGCTCGGCCGGCGCTCCATCGTGGGCATCGAGCCGGGCCGCAAGCTGATCGCCTCCGGCCGGATCTCCATGAGCCACGGCCGGCGGGTCCTCTTCAACCCCAAATACGAGCTCCGACCGCTCGGACAGGAGTAGCCGGTGACGTCCCTCGACAAGCCGACCACCACGGACCAGGACGCCCAGGCCGCGAAGGAGGTCACCGAGGCCGCGCTGTTCGAGGCCTTCGGCGGCCTGCGGGGCATGGTCGAGACGGTCCTGCCGGGCCTGTTGTTCGTCACGATCTTCACGATCAACAAGAACCTGCACATCTCGGCGATCGCCGCGCTCGCGGTCTCGCTGGTCCTGGTCGCCGTCCGGCTCATCCGGCGGGACACCGTCAAGCACGCGTTCAGCGGCGTCTTCGGCGTCGCCTTCGGTGTCGTCTTCGCGATGATGACGGGCAACGCCAAGGACTTCTACCTGCCGGGCATGCTGTACACCCTGGGCCTCGCCCTCGCGTACCTCATCACCGCGCTCGCCGGGGTCCCGCTGATCGGTCTGATCCTCGGCCCGGTCTTCAAGGAGAACCTCTCCTGGCGCACCCGTAACCCGGGCCGGAAGAAGGCGTACACGAAGGCCAGCTGGGCCTGGGGCCTGATCCTGCTCGGCAAGTGCGCGATCCTCTTCCCGATGTACTGGTGGGCCGACACGACCAAGTTCGGCTGGGTGCTCGTCGCGCTCAAGATCCCGCCGTTCCTGCTCGCGGTCTACCTCACCTGGGTGTTCCTCGCGAAGGCTCCGCCGCCGATCGACGTCTTCGCCGAGATGGAGGCCGAGGAGCTCGCCGAGAAGGAGCGCAAGGCGGCCGCCGCCGCGCAGAGCCACCGGGAGGCCTGAGGCTCCGCAGAGCCACCGGGAGGCCTGAGGCTCCGCAGAGCCACCGGGAGGCCTGAGGCTCCGCAGAGCCACCGGGAGGCCTGAGGCTCGTAGGAGCGCGTCATCCTTGAGGCGCCCGAGGGCACGTCATTCCTGAGTCCCCCGAGAGCGCGCCATCACGGAGGAGGGCCCGGACCTGTTCGTCAGGTCCGGGCCCTCCTGCGTACCACTCCTGATCAGGACTCGGTGGTCTCGCGGCGGACCTGCAGCAGGTCCTCCAGCTGCTCCTCGCGAGCCTGCGCGGCCACGAACAGCAGCTCGTCGCCGGCCTCCAGGGTCTCCTCGGCGCTCGGCGTCAGCACCCGCGAACCGCGGATGATCGTCACCAGCGAGGTGTCCTGCGGCCAGGCCACGTCCCCGACCGCGGTGCCGGCGACCGCCGACTCCGGCGGGAGCGTCAGCTCGACCAGGTTCGCGTCGCCGTGGCTGAAGCGGAGCAGCCGTACGAGGTCGCCGACGCTCACCGCCTCCTCCACCAGGGCCGACATCAGACGCGGGGTCGAGACGGCCACGTCCACGCCCCAGGACTCGTTGAACAGCCACTCGTTCTTCGGGTTGTTCACCCGGGCGACGACCCGCGGCACGCCGTACTCGGTCTTGGCGAGCAGCGAGACGACGAGGTTCACCTTGTCGTCACCGGTCGCCGCGATCACCACGTTGCAGCGCTGGAGCGCCGCCTCGTCGAGCGAGGTGATCTCGCAGGCGTCGGCGAGCAGCCACTCCGCCTGCGGCACCCGCTCCACCGAGATGGCGGTCGGCGCCTTGTCGATGAGCAGGACCTCGTGACCGTTCTCCAGGAGCTCGCCCGCGATGGAACGGCCCACCGCACCCGCGCCCGCAATAGCGACACGCATCAGTGACCGCCCTCCTCGGGACCCTCGGCGAAGGCCTCCTCGACCTTCGCGATCTCGTCCGTACGCATCATCACGTGCACCAGATCACCTTCCTGGAGCACCGTCTGCGAGGTCGGCAGAATCGCTTCGCCCAGCCGGGTGAGGAAGGCGACACGCACGCCGGTCTCCTCCTGGAGCCGGCTCACCTTGTGGCCGATCCAGGCGGCGGAGGTGTGCACCTCCGCGAGCTGCACGCCACCGCTCGGGTCCCGCCACAGCGGCTCCGCGCCGGAGGGCAGCAGCCGCCGCAGCATCTGGTCGGCGGTCCAGCGGACCGTCGCGACCGTCGGGATGCCGAGGCGCTGGTAGACCTCGGCGCGCCGCGGGTCGTAGATCCGCGCCGCCACGTTCTCGATGCCGAACATCTCACGGGCGACCCGCGCCGCGATGATGTTCGAGTTGTCGCCGCTGCTCACCGCGGCGAAGGCGCCCGCGTCCTCGATGCCGGCCTCACGCAGCGTGTCCTGGTCGAAGCCCACGCCCGTGACGCGCCGACCGCCGAAACCCGACCCCAGACGACGGAAAGCCGTCGGGTCCTGGTCCACGACCGCGACGGTGTGCCCCTGCTGCTCCAGGGTCTGCGCGAGAGCGGCTCCCACTCGCCCGCAGCCCATGATGACGATGTGCACGTCCCCTTACCCCGCACTCCTGATCGCCTTACTGACCTGCGAAAACACCCTGCTCACAACTTTCCTCACCCGATGCGCCCGGGTCGCGGCGGGCAACGCCCTGCCGGGTCACCCGGTCCGAGCTTATGCGGCAACGCTGGCCGGGACCGCATCCGAGGTGGTACTGAGGGAGATTCGGTGCCGATCGGGGGTGCCGGTGCGCGTGGCTGTTTTCGAACGCTTACGATCCTCTCCGTGTCCAAACTGACCGACGTGCCCAAACGGATCCTGATCGGGCGGGCCCTGCGCAGCGACAAGCTCGGAGAGACCCTTCTCTCGAAGCGGATCGCCCTCCCCGTCTTCGCCTCCGACCCGCTGTCCTCGGTGGCGTACGCACCCGGCGAGGTGCTGCTCGTTCTCTCCGTCGCCGGCCTGTCGGCGTACCACTTCAGTCCGTGGATCGCGCTCGCGGTCGTCGTCCTGATGTTCACGGTGGTCGCCTCCTACCGGCAGAACGTCCACGCGTACCCGAGCGGCGGCGGCGACTACGAGGTCGCCAACACCAACCTCGGGCCGAAGGCCGGACTCACCGTGGCGAGCGCCCTGCTCGTCGACTACGTCCTGACCGTCGCCGTGTCGATCTCCTCGGGCATCGAGAACCTCGGCTCGGCGATCCCCTTCGTGGTCGAGCACAAGGTGGCCTGCGCGGTCGGCGTGATCGTGCTGCTCACCGTGATGAACCTGCGCGGCGTGAAGGAGTCGGGCTCGCTCTTCGCGATCCCGACGTACGTCTTCGTCGCCGGCGTCTTCATCATGATCGCCTGGGGCGCGTACAAGGGGATCTTCCTCGACGAGACCATGAAGGCGCCGACCGCCGACTTCGAGATCAAGGCCGAGCACCAGGGTCTGGCGGGCTTCGCGCTCGTCTTCCTGCTGCTGCGCGCGTTCTCCTCCGGCTGTGCGGCGCTCACCGGTGTCGAGGCCATCTCCAACGGTGTCCCCGCCTTCCGCAAGCCGAAGTCGAAGAACGCCGCCACCACGCTCGCCCTCATGGGCGGCCTGGCCGTCACCATGTTCTGCGGCATCATCTTCCTGGCCATGGCCACCGACGTCCGGATGGCCGAGAATCCCGCCGAAGACCTGCTGAACAACGGCACGCCGGTCGGCGCGGGCTACGTCCAGGACCCGGTCATCTCCCAGGTCGCGGCCGCCGTCTTCGGCGACGGAACGTTCTTCTTCGTCGTCCTCGCCGCCGCCACCGCGCTCGTCCTCTTCCTGGCCGCCAACACGGCGTACAACGGCTTCCCGCTCCTCGGCTCGATCCTCGCCCAGGACCGGTACCTGCCGCGCCAGCTGCACACCCGCGGCGACCGCCTCACCTTCTCCAACGGCATCGTGCTCCTCGCCGGCGCCGCCGCCCTCCTCGTCTGGGTCTACGGAGCCGACTCCACCCGGCTGATCCAGCTGTACATCGTCGGCGTCTTCGTCTCCTTCACCCTCAGCCAGATCGGCATGGTCCGGCACTGGAACCGGCACCTGAGGGCGGAGCGGGACCCGGCGAAGCGCCGCCACATGATCCGCTCCCGCGCGATCAACGCCTTCGGCGCCTTCTTCACCGGCCTCGTCCTCGTCGTCGTCCTCGCCACCAAGTTCACCCACGGCGCCTGGGTCGCCCTGCTCGGCATGGTGATCTTCTACGGGACGATGTCCGCGATCCGCAGGCACTACGACTCGGTCGCGGCCGAGATCGCCGCCGCCGAGGAACGCCCCGACGAGTACGTACGCCCCTCCCGGGTCCGCTCCATCGTCCTCGTCTCCAAGCTCCACAAGCCCACCCTGCGCGCCCTGGCCTACGCCAAGCTCATGCACGCGCACGAGCTGGAGGCGCTGACCGTCAACGTCGACCCGGTCGAGACGAAGGCGCTCAGGGAGGAGTGGGAGCGGCGCGGCATCAACGTCCCGCTCAAGATCCTCGACTCGCCGTACCGCGAGATCACCCGCCCGGTGATCGAGTACGTCAAGAACATCCGCCGCGAGAGCCCGCGCGACGCCGTCTCCGTCTACATCCCGGAGTACGTCGTCGGGCACTGGTACGAGCACCTGCTCCACAACCAGTCCGCACTCCGCCTCAAGGGCAGGCTGCTCTTCACCCCCGGCGTCATGGTGACCTCCGTCCCGTACCAGCTCCAGTCCTCCGAGGTCGCGAAGAAGCGGGCCAGGAAGCGCCAGGAGTGGAACGCGCCGGGCTCGGTCCGCCGCGGCCCGGTGGAGAAGCGCCAGAAGGAACCGACCGCGAAGAACAGCTAGAAAAGAACAACCGGAAAAGAAGAACTAGACTGGTGGGCTGCCGTCCAAACGGCAGCCCACGGTCACTTCCCCTTGTTCCTTCCCCTTGGAGTCTCCCCACCATGCAGAACACCCCTGTTGCGTCGTTGGTCGGGGAAGAGTACGAGGTCGAGGTCGGTCCGGTGGCCCACGGCGGCCACTGCATCGCCCGCACCGAGGCGGGCCGCGTCCTCTTCGTCCGCCACGCGCTGCCCGGCGAGAAGGTCATCGCCCGCGTCACCGAGGGCGAGGAGACCTCCCGCTTCCTGCGCGCCGACGCGATCACCATCCTCGACGCCTCCAAGGACCGCGTCGAGGCCCCCTGCCCCTTCGCCGGCCCCGGAAAGTGCGGCGGCTGCGACTGGCAGCACGCCAAGCCCGGCGCCCAGCGCCGCCTCAAGGGCGAGGTCATCGCCGAGCAGCTCCTGCGGCTCGCCGGGCTCACCCCCGAGGAGGCCGGCTGGGACGGCACGGTCATGCCGGCCGAGGGCGACAAGCTCCCGCAGGGCGAGGTCCCGCAGTGGCGCACCCGCGTCCAGTACGCGATCGACCCTGAAGGCCACGCGGGCCTGCGCAAGCACCGCTCGCACGAGGTCGAAGTGATCGACCACTGCATGATCGCGGCCACGGGAGTCTCGGAACTCGGCGTCGAGAAGCGCACCTGGGAGGGCATGGCCTCCGTCGAGGCCATCGCCGCCTCCGGCTCCGGCGACCGCCAGGTCATCCTGACCCCGAAGCCCGGCGGCCGCCTCCCGCTCGTGGAACTGGACAAGCCGGTCTCCGTCCTCCGCGTCGACGAGAAGGACGGCGGAGTCCACCGCGTCCACGGCCGCGCCTTCGTCCGCGAGCGCGCCGACGAGCGCACCTACCGCGTCGGCAACGGCGGCTTCTGGCAGGTCCACCCGAAGGCCGCGCAGACCCTCATGCTCGCCGTCATGCAGGGCCTGACCCCCCGCAAGGGCGAATCGGCCCTCGACCTCTACTGCGGCGTCGGCCTCTTCGCCGGCGCCATCGCCGACCGCGTCGGCGACCAGGGCGCGGTCCTCGGCATCGAGTCCGGCAAGCGCGCGGTCGAGGACGCCCGCCACAACCTGGCCGCCTACCCGCGCGTCCGCATCGAACAGGGCAAGGTCGAATCGGTCCTCCCGCGCACGGGCATCACGGACGTCGACCTCATCGTCCTGGACCCCCCGCGCGCAGGCGCCGGCAAGCAGACGGTCAACCACCTCGCAGGCCTCGGCGCCCGCCGCATCGCCTACGTGGCCTGCGACCCGGCAGCCCTGGCCCGAGACCTCGCGTACTTCGCGGACCGCGGCTACAAGGTACGCACGCTGCGCGCCTTCGACCTGTTCCCGATGACCCACCATGTGGAGTGCGTGGCGATCCTGGAGCCGGTGAAGAAGGACGTCTGACCTGGGGTTTTGCGGGTGCGCGGTATGTGCCGTGTGGGCGTTACGGGCGATATCTTGACGCTGAGATGACGCTCATTTGACGCTCGTTCTGATGGAGAGTCAGGTCCCTTCGGGGGCTACAGGCAAGCAGGGGCGAGACGCGCAGCGCATTTCCCTCTGGACCCCGTCGACCACGTTTGGCGTTTTCTATCCCCACTGGAGTGGTGCTGGCGTCCCGGCCTCGCGCGCGTTTGGATGTCGCGAGTGGCCCTCTACGAGCCCTCGGCTGCCCGTTCGGGCGTGGGCGTCCAGGTGCTGATGGCCAGGGCGCGGGGATGGCCACGGGTGGCGAGCGCCGCCGTCACCCGCTTGACGGCGGCGTCGACGGTCTCGTGTTCTCAGATGCGGAGTGGAAGCCAGCCGATCATCATGAGGTGGGCATCGGTCTCCTCGTCGCGGCGGGCGTTGCCTCGAAGCTTCTGCCGCCACCACTCCGCGTTGTGCCGGGGCTCGTGCAGATGACTTGGGCAGGCGTGCCAGAAGCAGCCCTGTACGAGCACGGCGGTGCGCCACTTCGTGAACGTGACGTCAGCACGGCGACGTGGCATGCCGACGATCGGCAGGTCCACGCGGTAGCGGAAGCCCAATGAGTGCAGAGCCCGACGAAGTGCAAGCTCCGGAGCTGTGTCCCGGCTTCGCTGGGCGGCCATGACCCTCCGCGCGTTGGCATCGCGCGGCGTCGGCGTCCCACTGCGGCGCTCCTGGATTCCCACGCCTGATCAACCATCGGGTCGCCTCGCCGTTACGGTCGACGTACCGGTGAGCTGGCCGGACCGTTCACGACCGCCGCTCACGCTGCGACTGAACTCGGCATCGCGTTCCTTCCCGGTCTCACCGAGGGGTTGCAGGCAGCGGTCGGACGTGACTGTGCGACGGGGAGGCATCAGGAGCCGGGCAGCAGCGCCGTGACCGTGGACTGAACGAGTTGGGCCGCCGCGAGGACGCCGGGGATGCCTCCGCACCGTTCCACCAGGTTCTCGATCATGTAGCGGAGGGTTCCGGGGTCTCGGTCGGGCTCGTCCAACCGTGGGGCAATCATGTCGAGGTCGCGCAGGGCGCCGTCCACTCCGGGGTGCCGGTCGCGTAGCTCTTCCAGGCGTTGGCGCAGTTCGTCGATGCTCTCGCGGGCCCTGTCCACGGCCTCGTTGGTGAGATTGTTGGTCTGAGCGGCATTCTGGGAGAAGGGAGCGGCTTGGGCGGGTCCGGTCATGCGGCCGGTGTTGATGATGCCGAAGTTCACGCTGTTCGGGACGGGGTCGGGCTGGCCTCGGAGGGGCATGCTGGGCTCCTGGCTTATTCGAAGGGTCAGTTGCTCATGGACGGATTGGCCGAGAGGGGCGCTGCCTGGACGGGGCCGGTCATGGTGCCGCCGTTCATGACGCCGAAGTTGTAAATCGCGGTGGACTGCTGGCGGTAGGCGGCGATGTCGACGTTGTGGTCGCGCAAGAAGATCTCCGTGGAGTCGAAGACCCTGCGTTGCATCATCTGCACGTAGTAGCGGGCGTCGTCGTAGGCGTGCATGTCGTCCAAGCGGCGTGTGCTGTAGACCTCGCGGAGGCTCACGGGGCCGCTGCCGGGGTCGAGCTCGGGGCGCGGGCGGGTCTTGCGGCGTAGGAGACGGTCAAGGCCGACGTAGACGTCCACGAGCGCGTTGAAGGCGGCGCGGGCCAGCCACGTGGGGGTGAGCGGGACGGCCGGGACGAGCCCGGCCACCTTCGGATTGAGGGGCCCCATGATGTGGGGGCGAACGGTGACGCGCAGGAAGCCGCCCTGGTACGCGAAGTGGACGAGTACTGTCGCCACGAGCTCCCCGTTCCAGGCGGTGACGCGGGCCCAGACGTAGCGACGGGCGATCTCCTCGGCGGGCTTGTCACCGGTCTCGTCCGCGGCGAGGGCGTGGAGGCTGCGCCAGGTGTCGTCATCGATCTGGCTCCACCGCTTCTGGTGGATGCCGGCGATTCCCACGACCTCCACCCGCAGCTTCGGATGGCTCTGGTGGTGGGAGGGTGCCGGAACGTCGAGACGGCGTGCGATGTAAGCGTGCAGCTGAGCGGCGGTGAAGTGCTTCAGCGGTTTCTTGGCCACCGGCTCGTTGTGCTTCGTCAACGCGTCAAGCAGCGCCTTGGCCACCGCCGTCATGTCGGGGCTTCCGGAGCGCACCGTCGGTGAGCCAGGGTTCGGGAACGGTTCCGCCGCGGCATCGTGCTCGGCGTCCTGATTCTCAGGGGCCGGCTCGACATCGATGCCGATGACGGCCTCGTGCCACGCTTGGAGTCCCGCCCCGATGAATCGGTGCCGGTCGCCGGTCGGGCGGCGTTCGTATTGGTAGGGCAGGGCGTGGGCCTGCTCCGCTGCCACAGGTGCTTGCAGTTCCCCGGCCAGCAGGGCATTGAGCCGCAGCTGCGCCAAGTAGCGATCCACCAGGTGGACGCCCCATGACCCGGCCAGTAGGACGAGGGCCGCCCAACCCGCGTCGAAGGTGCCGACGACCGTCTGCCACGCGACGGCAGCGACGAGGGCCACGATCGCTGTCCGGCGTCCACGCATGTGTCGGACGGCCCGGTCGCACGCATGCACCACCGGCTCCTGGTGGAAGCCGTAGACCGGTACTGGTCGTGCCGGCCTCTTGATCCGACGACGGACCCAGACGGCGTAGTCCTCGCCCGGTACGACCGCAGGGGGCGCCGGCTCCGCTCGCTCGGCGGCCTCCTGGGCCTTATCCGGGAAGATCCATCGCAGACGCTTCCGTACTGCGGCCTTCAGCGCTTTCCGATGCTGCGCCAGAACGGCGCGGAGCACGGCCGACCAGTCGGCGCGGACGAAGGCGGCAGCGCTCAGCCGACGGGTGACGCCTTCGGTGTAGGTGCCGTGGCCGATCGTCTCTCGAACTTTGGTTGCGGTGCCCAGGGGCACCGCAGGAGCTGAGAACACCGACTGGTGCTCCGCGTATGACAAGGCCCCACCCCCGTGTCTCCTCGTGTCGACCGCGCTGAAGATCAGGGGCGGACACAGAGGGGCATCGTCCTCGGGTGGAGGAGGGGCCGCCACACCACAAACCCACACAAGGCAGTCAGCGAGGCGCTCCGGTCAGACAATGACCGAAAGCCGCCTCCTCGTGGAGGATCTGTCTGAAGTGCTCAAGACTTCTGGTTCAGGCCGAATCGAGTGCTTGGGGGCGGTCGGCGGCCCGCCCCCGATGTCTACGCTAAGGGCGGGAGGTGTGTTCACCTCGTGAGGCTGGGCCTCCTCCGGAGCTTGGGGATCGGACACGTGGACCCAGATGCCGAGCGCGCCGATCGGTTCGATCGCCGTTGAGGAACTGCGCGTACGCCTCCGAGCCGGTCCGCTCGTGCGTCGTCCCCAGGCAGAGGACTTCCGGCCGCAGTTGGTGGCCGGCGTCGGGGATCGACACCTCCTGGAACTCGGTCGGCCTCCGCAGCGCCCCAGGAGCCGCCGTGGAACGCAGGGTGTCGCCGAGGTGCCCCTCGGGAGCTCCGACAAGTCCGCCCATCGAGCTTGCCGAACTCGGCGCCCGCGAATGCGCCCAGCGCACTGTCATCGCCTACAGGTGGGTCTCGCCCGCATCGGCCCCCATGTAAGCCGTACCCGAGGTACGAACTCCGCGAAGGCCGTGCCAGAGATCAGAAGTTTCGGTGATTCAGCGCGTCGGCGGCTCTGAGCGCCCTGTCCGCAGCTCCTGAGAGCCTGGAAGGCCGACCCTTGCCCGAGGACGTCGACCCGGACGAGGTCCCACTGCTCGGTTTCCGCCTGTTCGCCGACAGCAATGAGCCGAGCAGCTGACATCGCCCAGACGATGGCATCCGCCTGAGATAGGTTGACGATTCACGTCTGCAAGGGGGCGCGACGGTGACCGGTCTTGCTCCGGACGTCAAGTTCGTCGCGGAAGGAATGATCCGCGGCTCCATGGGGCTTCTCGACACGATGCGGGGAGCGCGTGACACGGCCATTGCCGTCGGCCACGAACTGGCGCGACAACAGGGGATGGCAGGGGACGACGAGGCGGGGCGAGCCTTTGCCAAGGTGTACGTCTCGGCAGCCGCCGCGACGCTCGACAAGATGGGCTTCAGCTCCTACGTCCTTGGCGAGACGAGCAAGGGGCTGATGCGTAACGCCCGTGAGTTCATGGCCGAGGAGAGCCGACAAGTCTCTGCCTTCCTGGGACGTCAGGCCGACCTCACGGCAGGGATGGGCGACCCCGGCGCCGACTGCACCGAGAACTACCTCGGGCTGGGCCAGGAGCTCCCCGAGGTGGTGGGGGAGACCGCCTGGTACGAGCAGTACGCCCCCAGCGGCGGCAGTGACCGCTTCCGCGGCTCGCCGGAGAAGATCCGGGACGTCGCCGGCTCCTGGCGTCACGCCGGGGTGCTCATGCAACGCTTCCTGGAGGACGCGCAGGCGTACGCCCTCACCGCGAGCAAGGCACACTCCGGCGAGGCCGCCGACGCCTTCCAGGCGTACGTCAAGCACAGCGTCGGTCTTACCTGCCCTCCGGCGAAGGCGGAGGAAGGCGAGCCGCTGGTGACGAACCTCGTCGCTGCCTGCACGCAGATAGCCATGGCATGTGACCGGTACGCCGAGCACGTAGAGGCTGCCAAGGGGAAGATCGCCGAGCGCAAGATGGACCTCTTCGCGGTCGACATGCCCTGGGACCAGCCGATGTTCGGCGGCAACGGATACGACGGCGGACTGCTCGACGCCGTACTGGGAGACTCCTGGATCCGCGACCTCGGCTCCGTGGGCCACGCACTGGACTCGTCCGCCGCACGCATCAAGCTCCCCGCCGCCGATCCGCCGGAGGCACCCGCCATCCCGGGATTCCCGTTGCTGCCGCCCCTCATCCCCGCGCCGATTCCCGTACCCGTCCCGATCGTCCTCGCGTCGTACACCGGGCAGGTCCCGGCGCTGGCTCCGATGATCAACCCTGTCGACCCGGGTATCTCCTTCGCCGACCCGATTCCACCGGTCCCTGGGACCACCCGTCTACTCACCGCGGCAGAGCAGCAGCAGTTCCGCACGTGGGCGAATACCCTCCGGGCCGGCGGCTTGGCCGGCGGCGGTGGCCCGGCGGCCCCCGACAACGCCTACCAGCTCCGCGTGGCCGGCTATCCCGAGCGGGAAGTGCCGCTGCTCGGGAGCAAACGCGGGCTCATGGTGGACGGCATACGCCCCCTCGACGGCCATCTCGTCGAGGCGAAGCACGTACGGGACCCGGACTGCACGAAGAAGAGCTTCCGCACACTCGACCGGGTCGAAGAGACACTGGCGAAGCCCGTCAAGATCAACAATCAGGGGAAGATCTCATGGGACCCGGTCGTCGACTCCATGTACGCGGGTGACGAGAAGGAGCTCGTCCGCTACAAGCAGGCCATGGCCAACCCCGCGAACAACGAGATCCGGGGCTTGGAGATCGTGACGAACGGGCGGGACAACGCCGTCTACTGGCAGTCCATGATGGCGATGACGGGCACGCCAGGCTCGACGCGGTATGTCCCCTGAGAACAAGGAAGACCATGGCCACGGAACGAAATATCCGGACGAACTTCGCCTTCTACCCCCCGGAGGAGAACGGCGGAGCCTGGCGCGCCACGCTGGACTCTCTGGAGCGGGCGCTGCGAGAGGCGTTTCCCGACCCCACCATCGGGCACCGGCGGTCCGGCGTCCACGAGATGACGGTGCTGGACTTCGAGATCGAGCTGGCGCCCGACGTGTGGCTGGACGGCACCGCGTCCATCGCCGAGCCCGACTACGCCTACATCACCCTCACCGATGTGACGGCGGAAGAAGCCGGCACCTTCGCCGTCTGGCTGCGCGACTCCTTCGCTCCGGCGCCCGACCTCGTGCGCTTCGCCAGCAGCCTCGCCATGGCGAACGGCGAGGACACCCCCTCGCCGCTGCCAGTCGAAGGGGGCCGCGAAGACATCGGTGACCTGCTGCGCCGGCACCTCGACGCATTCGACTACTGACCGGCGAGCTTCAAGCGGATTGCCGCCCGTGTGACGCTGCTTCCCACGTTGGTGGTGACCGCAGCGCGCGCATCTACTTGGCCCGTGCTGCCCGCCAGGCGTCGGTGATGCAGCCCTTCTTCCATGTCCCACCACTCTTGGGCCACGCCGTGATCGAGGAGCCGCTGGACCTTTGCGAGGTCTACCTCCGGCGGCACATCGAGAGCGACCGACCATGCCGAACCGCTCGCTCCCCTCTCCACCCACTCCCAGTTCCGCGAAGGCGTTCAGAACGCTTTGCCGCGCTGCGCCAGATCCCTTGTCACGCAGCACGATCAGCCGGAGCGTGCAGTTCTGCGACGGCGAGACCACCTGGCCCGCCCAGTGAACGCCGTCCTCGTCGGGGTGGGTGGTGAGGACGTCTCCGCACGCCACGCCGCGTACGAACCAAGGAGTGTTGTCGAGTCGCACGGTGCCATCGCCTCGGTCGAGGGCCCACAGACTCTCCACTGAGGCGGGCGGCCAATCACCGTCCGTCTCAAGGCGGAAGTGCACCTTCACATGTTCGACTCCGGTCTGCGTCATCCGGTCAGGATGCACGATCTCTCCGATTCGGACCCGTGTGGCCCGTGTTTGAATCGGCGAATGATCGAATGGCAGTTGCCGAGGTACGGGCGCGGGCCGTACGACGAGGTTCCGCCCGTTCTCGAGCGGGTTCTGCGATCGTCGTCCAGCGATGAGGAAGCATGGCAGGAACTCTGGCACCTCCTGGCTACCGAGGGGCTCACCGTCTCGGCAGCGAGCTTTGCCGCGCTCCCGTATCTGCGGGATATCGCCTGCGCCGGTGAGACGACTGCCGTGGACCGGGCGTTGGACCTGGCTGGAGCGATCATGGCGGGAGTCCATCAGGACCACGGCGCCGACGATCTCATCAGGACCTTGGCTCCGGTGATCGTCGAACTGAACAGATGGTCTCCCGGCGCCTCAACGACAATGACCTGTCAACGGCGACCGCGATGGCCCTCTTCCGCGCTCATCTCGCATTCGCCGGGGCGAGCGTGTGGAGCCTGGCCGAGTACGACTTCGAAGACGGCTTCTACGGGGTCGGCTGCCCTCACTGCCACCTCAGCGTCACCATCGCGATCGGTATCCACGGCCGCTACTCGGCCCATCGCGACTGGGACCAGGGAGATATCCGCCGCCGCCCTCTTCAGGAAGCCGACCCGAGCGACCTCGACGGCTTGGCCGCATGGATGCACGAAACAGCCCGTGACCTCGACTTTGCCCAGTTGGCAGAGGGGCTCACCTGGCTGTTCGGCCGTGCCGAATGCCCCGAATGCGCGAGCACTTTCGTCATCGGGGACCAGTACGCGGCCGACAACGAACCCCACCATTCATCTGACGGGCCCATACCTGCTGGAGGCTGGTGACGAGACCCGCACCGCGTGTTTCCCGCCACTAGCCGGTTCTGATCAATCATTGGCTTGGCCGCGCCAGTTTAGGCAGTATGCGCTTGGGGCGGTGATCGAACTGGAGGGGATGCAGATGGCGATCAAAGTGCTGCCAGTGACGGGAGAGCAGCCGGACCTACTCAGTGCCGCCATCGCCCTGGGCGACCGGTACGCAAAGCGTCTGGGCCTGCTCACGCCACCCGCGTACCGAAAGTACGCCGACAACGGTGGGCTGCTGGTCGCGCTGGAGGGGGACGAGCTCGTCGGCTACGCGCTTTTCGGGTTGCCCAAGCGCAGTCAGTACGTGCGCCTCTCCACGTGTGTGTGGCAGAGGAACGCCGAGGGAACGGGATCGCTGGGCTCTTGATCGCGGAGCTTCGCCGTCGTCAAGGACACCGGCTCGGCATCCGGGCCAGATGCCGGCGGGACTATGGGCTCAGTTCCATGTGGAGCGGTCTCGGTTTCGTTCCGAAGGACGAGGGACTCGGACGGGGTGGTGATCAAGAGACCCTCGATACCTGGTGGCTTGATCTCGGTCACGAGGATCTGTTCACCGAGGCACTGAGCGACGCCCTGCTGGTCGTGACGGTCGACTACAGCGTCTTCTCCGGGCTCCGTGGCGCGGGTGCCGAGCGGGCTGTTGAGGAGTCGAGGGCCCTTGAGGCCGGATGGCTCGCAGACCTGATCGAGCTCACGTACACACCGCAGCTCCTCCTCGACGTGCGGGAGATCGAGAACCGCGATGAGAGGAAGCATCAACGCAACGGTCTGTCCCGGCTTCGCTCCGCGTCTCCCGATGCGGCCGCGGTATCGGCCCGCCAGCAGGAGTTGACCACGGCGGTCAGCAAGGAACTGCCGGAAGCGCCGATCGACGGCACGTTACGTGCCCGACTGCGGTACGTGGCCGAGACATCCTGCGCGGGTCTGCAGGTGCTGGTGACGCGTGATCCTGAGCTGGAGCGGCTGGCCGACATCGCCTGGGACGTAGCACGCGTCAGGGTCGTCTCGCCGGCCATGGTGACCCTTCATGTGGACGAACTCCGCCAAGCCCAGCTCTATCGCCCGGCGGATCTCATGGGCACGGCGTTCTCCGCCGAGGAGGTCGCGTCCGGAAGCGAAGGGGAGCTGGTCGCCTTCTTCGAGCAGGCCGACGGCGACAGCGGTACCGCCTTCGCGGAACGGCTGAAGGCGCTTGGCGCCGATGGAGTGTTGTGGCGAAGGGAACTGCTCCGGGACGGTGACGGACATCCGGTCGCCCTGTACGCCTGGGCCATGGACGGCCGCACACTGAACGTCGCCTTCCTGCGGACCGCGGCACACCCACTGGAGGAGACGCTCGCCCGACAGCTGCTCTTCATGCTGAAGCGGCTGGGGCGGGAACGAGGCGCGCAGGTCGTCCGCATCGCCGATCCGTACCTCTCCCAGGCTGCCATGTCAGCTGCTGGCGCCGACGGATTCACCGAGGACGAGAGCGGCTTCACGGCCCTCATCGTCGACCTGTGCGGACCGGCCGAGGCCGTCTCCGAGGCGGCAGGAGCCGTCGCGGCACGCGCCGGGCGTACGGCACCGAGCCTGCCGGCTCAGGTGTCGCCTGAGATCGCGAGCGTGGCCGAGCGAGTGTGGTGGCCGGCGAAGCTCGTCGACACGGCTCTGCCTTCCTTCATCGCTCCCGTACAGCCCCGCTGGGCCACGGAGCTGTTCAATGTGCCGGCCATGCTCGTGCCGCGTGACGACGTGATCGGCATCAGTCGTGAGCATGTCTACTATCGGTCCGCCGGTCACCGTGGGGAGAGCGTCCCTGGCCGGATCCTTTGGTACGTCAGCGGAGGGACCGCCGGGCAGCAGGGCAAGATGGTGATCGGCTGTTCGCGGATGGACGAGGTGGTCGTCGGCGATCCTGGCCGGGACCAAGACGGTCGAGGTGCGTCGTCAACGCGTCGCCGCCCCGCCTGGAACCCCAGTACTCCTCTACGCGACCGCGCCCACGATGGCCATCGTGGGCATGGCGCGGATCGCCTCTGTGCAGGTCGCGTCCCCCCGCGAGGTCCGGTCGGCCAGCCGTACGAGCGCCGGAATCAGCCGGCGCGAGTACGACGAGTACATGCGCGGCGCGACCCGGGCCAGCGGCCTCTCGCTGGAGGAGCCGCTCACCTTCGAGGCCCCGGTACCCCTGGCCGCGCTCCGGGCGTCGGGTTCATTCCACCCACCGCAGAGCTATAGGTACTTGACCGGCGAAGACCGGAGAAGGGTGGCCGCGGTGGCCCCCGGGACTGGCGCGGCGTTCCACGGTGCGCTGAACGACTTCGAGCCCGCTTAAACGGGGCTGCGGCGCCACGAGCCCAGCCAGTAGACGGGTTTGGTTGACCAGATCCTGGCCGTCGCCGACCAGCACTGCCAGCAGCAGGCCGAGGGTGTCGATGACGATGCTGCGCTTGCGGCCCACGATCTTCGTGCCCGCGTCGATTCCCTGGCTTCGGGCGGGGACGCTGGTGGAGGTCTTGACGCTCTGTGCGTCGATCACGCAGGCCGACGGTGGCGGTTCTTGCCCTCCTGCTGGCGGCCCAGTTCTCGTAACAGGCCGTTGAGCTGGGCGAAGATGCCGTCCTTCTGTCACCTCGCGAAGCAGCCGTAGACGCTCTGGTGCGGCGGAAAGTCGTGCGGCAGGTAGGCCCGCTGGCAGCCGGTGCGGTCCACGTAGAGGATGGCGTTCATGATCTCACGCAGGTCATGCCGTGGTGGCCGGCCGAAGTCCAGGGCCCGCCCGCGACGTTCGAAGCGCCAGGCCGGCAGCACCGGCTCAGCTCCCAGCGGGCATCAGAAAGGTCATTTGGGTACGCACGGCGTTCCGTGAACTCCCATGCCCCGTCGCGCCGGTGGGCGAGGAAGAGCCCCTTCCTGGTGCTCGCCAGCAGCGGGGTCGCGGTCATGACGATCGCCTCTCTCCTGTCCGGTGCGCGACGCCACGTCGCAGCACTGCGGACAGCGTGGACCCCGCCGCTGACAGTCCCGGCTGACCTGCGCGAACGGCGTGCCGCGACCGCTCACCCGCCGGTCAGCCCGCCCGCGGCGGACGTATCACCACCGCACCGGCAGCTCCCGCCTCCCCCGGATCAGCATCCCCGGGAGCCACTCCCCAGGCTCCCCGTCCGCCGCCAGGTCCGGGCAGCGCTCCAGGAGCGTGCGCAGCGCCACCTCGCCCTCGAGGCGGGCGAGGGGGGCGCCCAGGCAGAAGTGGATTCCGTGTCCGAAGGAGAGATTGCTCCGGGCGTCGCTGCGCCGTACGTCGAAGCGTTCCGGGTCGGGGAAGCGCGCCGGGTCGTGGTCCGCGCCGGCCATGGCGATCAGCACGATGGCACCGCGCGGCACCTGTACACCGCCGATCTCGGTGTCCTCGAGGGCGATGCGCGGCGTGGTGGTCGCCACCGGCCCGTCGTAGCGCAGCGTCTCCTCCACCAACCCCGCCGCCAGCCCCGTCGGATCGGCCCGTACGGCCGCCAGCTGCTCGGGGTGCGCGAAGAGCGCGCGCACCGCGTTGCCGATCGTGTTGACCGTCGTCTCGTGCCCGGCGACGAGCAGCAGGAAGGCCAGCGAGACCAGCTCGTCCTCGGTGAGCCGGTCGCCGCCCTCGTCGACCGTGTGGACGAGGGCGCTGAGCAGGTCCTCCCCGGGGCTCTCGCGCTTGGCGGCGATGAGCCCGGCGAGATACGGCATGACCTGCTCGTACGCCTCCTTCTCCGCCTCGGGGCTGGTGGGCGCGAGGGTCTCGTTGGACCAGGCGTGGAAGGAAGCGCGGTCCAGGCCGGGGACGCCGAGCAGTTCGGAGATGACGATCATGGGGAGCGGGGAGGCGAACGCCTCGATGATGTCGGCGCGGCGCGCTCCGTCCGCCGTCATGCTGTCCAGCAGCTCGTCGGTGATCTCCTGGACGCGCTGCCGCATCCCCTCGACCCGCCGGGCCGTGAACTCCTGCGCCACCAGCTTCCGCAGCCGGGTGTGGTGGGGCGGGTCGCTCATCAGCATGTTGGAGTTGCCGAGCATGTTCAGGGCGTATGGCGGGCTCCAGCCGGGCTGCCGATAGTCGCGCTGCCAGTCCCGGCTGAGTTGCGGGGAGCCGAAGGCCTCGCGCGCGGCCTCGTACCCGACCACGAGCCACACCACCCCCCTGTCGGGCCCCACTACCTGGTGCACCGGACCGCGCTCGCGCAGCCGGCGGAAGGCGGTGTACGGGTCGGCGACGAAGTCGGGGCTGAGCGAGGCGAGCACCTCGATCCCGCCGATGCTGTCGGGCCGGTCTGTTCTGTCGGGTATCGCGGGACAGGCGGCGGCTTTCTCGGTCTCGGTCTCGGTCACGACGGAATTCCCTTTCCTCAGGCCCGGGTTACCGGCCCCCGCCGGCCACTCCGAGCACGGCCGCTGACTCTAATCCCGCACCTCCACCCGCACAACTACCCACCAGCCCCACGTTCACCAAACCGACAATGAACATCAACAGAATTCGCTTACCAGAGCCACATACGCGAGCGCGTCGCCAGCGCGCCTGTGCGGACAAGCCAACTCCGTCCCTGTGCTTCGACGTGGGGTTCCGCCGCATCGGTCGCACTGTCCGCAGAGGGACAGGGCAACCCCTTTGCTCCTGGCCGGATTCAAGCGCCGATTATTTCCTTATGCACCATTTTTTGCAGACGTCGTCTCGGTTCCGCCGCTGTCAAGGCCACTCATAGGGGCTTAACTGTGCCTGGTTTCAAGCCAATTGAAACTCAGTCACACCCTCCGCTCTGAGCGAACGGCTTCTCGACTCCCCCTGGATGGGGGCGGAGTGCGTGTTAGCTTCGTTAAGCGCGAGGGGGCGAGTGGAGTGCTGCTTCCGGCTCTAATTGGTCGGATAGCAGCTGAACGGACTCAGTCCAGGCCCTTTAGCGGACACGCAACGACAGAGGAGTGGAATCGCACGGGCTCTCGGCAGTTGCCTCTCGAAGCGGGCCAGATGATGCCTTACGCCCGCGGCGGTGCCGGTGATGGGATCAGCGTGGATGCGGTTTACAACCGTCTTCTCGAGGACCGCATCATTTTCCTCGGCAAGGAATTTGACGATGGCATCGCTAACCGCGTAACCGCGCAGATGCTGATGCTCGCCACGGATCCGACCCGTGACATTTACTTGTACATCCACTCACCGGGCGGCTCGGTGACCGCTGGCATGGCGGTCTACGACACCATGCAATGCATCAAGAATGATGTCGTGACCATTGCAATGGGATTCTGTGCCTCCATGGGCCAGTTCCTTCTCGCCGCTTGTGCGAAGGGAAGGCGGTTCGCATTGCCGCACACGAAGACCCTCATGCACCAGCCCTCGGCCGGTTTCGCCGGCTCGGCCTCGGACATCGAGATCTATGTGGACCAGTTGGTCCGCACCAAGCGGGAAATGGCTGAGCTCATCGGGCACCACTCCGGCCAGGACACCACCATCGCGCTCGCCACGGTCCTCACCAGTCACTGACCGGTTTCCGATGACGCACCACGTCGAGTGCATGGCGATCCTGGAGCCGGTGAAGAAGGACGCCTGACCTGGGGTTTTGCGGCACCCCCACGCCCAGGTCCACCAGGTCGATGTCCGGGTGTTCTCTGGGCGGCCGGGGCCACGTGTGCGGCACACGGGAGCGAAGACGTCGTCATGGGCGTACGCGGACCGCCGGCGGGGAGGACGGTGGTAAATGCGTCGACAGCGCCCCTCGGTGCCCGGCAAAGTGGCCGCCCGTGACGAGCAGTGAGCTGTGGACCCGTGCGACCGCCGACCGCTACGACGCCGAGGAGGCCGAGACGTCCTCGGCCGCCGTTCTCGGACCGACTCTCGCCTTCCTCGCCGAGCTCGCCGGAGACGGCCGGGCACTGGAGTTCGCCATCGGGACCGGACGAGTGGGCGTCCCGCTCCGGGAACGCGGCGTACCGGTAGTGGGCATCGAACTGTCCGAGCACATGGCAGCGGTGCTGCGGCGCAAGGTCGACGAGGTCACGCTCCCGGTAGTCATCGGGGACATGGCCACCACCGTCGTTCCTGGCGAGTTCACCCTGGTCTATCTCGTCTACAACACCATCACGAACCTGCTCACGCAGGACGAGCAGGTCGAGTGCTTCCGCAACGCCGCACGTCATCTGGAGCCCGGCGGCCGATTCGTCATCGAGCTGGGCGTGCCGCCGCTGCGACTCCTGCCGCCCAGCCAGGTCGCGGTGCCGTTCGACGTCTCTGAGCAGCATCTCGGCTTCGACACCTTCGACCTCGTCGAGCAGATCCTCGTCTCGCACCACTTCACCCGCGACGGCGACGACGGCCGCTACCGCCGCGGCAACTCCCGGCACCGCTACGCCTGGCCGGCGGAGCTCGACCTGATGGCCCGGATCGCTGGGCTCGAGATGGAACGTCGCGTCGCGGACTGGGACGGGGCGCCGTTCACCCAGGACTCCGCGAAGCACATCTCCGTGTGGCGCAAGGCGACCTGAGGTCGGCACGTGGTCGTAGCCGCGGTCGCCCGGCGCGAGCCACCTGCCCGCACGCTGTCCACACCACTCACCTGCCCGTACCTGCCCATCCCTCGCGTGTCTCCCGACCGTTGTCCGTACGGCCACCCTCGCGGCCCGGCTCGTCGGGTCCTGGCAGCGGACCGTTGCTCGGCGCCGAGCCGAGATCGAAGTGCTTGACGGAGCTGCTTCCACCGCCGAGTGACGCGCATTTCCTGAGGAGGCGCCGGCTGCGTGGTCAGGCCCGGCCGTCCCGGAAATGGCAACAAAGATTGTTCTGGTTTCGGGTGGGCCGCACCCTTGCGGCGGAGGTGATCGCCATGACCGGCGCCCACAAGGAAACCAGTGTTCGAACCTCGTACGACGTGATCGTGATAGGTGGCGGGGCAGGCGGGCTCAATGCCGCGCTCGTGCTCGCGCGGGCGCGGCGCAGTGTCGCCGTCGTCGACTCCGGGGAGCCCCGTAACGCTCCCTCGGCCCATATGCACAGCTTCCTCTCCCGTGACGGAGTGTCGCCGCTGACCGTGCTCGAGACCGGGCGGGCCGAGATCGCGCGCTACGGGGCCGTGCGGGTCGAGGGGCGTGTCGACCAGGTCGAGGCGCGGGACGAGGGGGGCTTCGTCGTGCGGCTCGACGGTGGTGCCTCGCTCGACGCGCGGCACGTCGTGCTCGCCACCGGGCTGCGCGACCAGCTGCCCGAGATCCCCGGGGTGCGGGCGCTGTGGGGTGGGGACGTGCACTTCTGCCCGTACTGCCATGGTTACGAGGTGCGTGACCAGCGGATCGTCGTGCTCGGGGTTCATCCGGCCTCCGCCGGGCAGGCGCTGTTGCTGCGGCAGTGGTCGCACGACGTCGTGTACGTCTCCCACGACCGGCCGCTCAGTGACGACGAGCGTGAGCGCATGGACGCCCGCGGGGTCCAGGTGGTCGACGGGTCCGTGACCACCCTGCTCAGCAAGGACGGGCGGCTGCACGCCGTCGAGCTCTCCGACGGGCGCACCGTCGACTGTGCCGGTGTCTTCCTCTTCCCGAAGATGAGCCCGAACGACTCCGCCTTCGACGGTCTCGGCTGTGAGCGGGACGAGCAGGGCTGGCTGGTCACCGACCGGGCCGGGCGCACCAGCCGCCCCGGGCTGTGGGCCGTCGGCAACGTGGTCGACTCGCGCGCCCAGGCCGTCACCGCGGCCGGCATGGGAGCCGCGGCCGCGTTCGCGCTCAACCACGATCTGGTGGACGAGGAGATCGCGCGCGACCTTGCCGCGCACCGGGCCGCCACCGGCCGTTCCTCCGCGGAGGAAGAGCCCGTGTCCGCCGTCTGATCTCCGGCATTCCCCCGGCGTTCGTTCCCGCGCCGCCTCCGTCCCCCGCCCGTCTCCGGCTCAGTCGCCGGAGGCGGGCGTTCGGCCTGTCGGCCTGGCGCGGATGTGCATGCGTTCGCCCTGGCGTCCGAAGAGGCTGAGTACTTCGACCGAGCCCTGTCCCGTGCTGCCGAACCAGTGCGGCAGCCGGGTGTCGAACTCCGCCACCTCGCCCGGGTCGAGGACGATGTCGTGGTCGGCGAGCACGATCCGGAGCCGCCCGGACAGCACGTACAGCCACTCGTATCCCTCGTGGGTGCACAGCTCCGGGGTGTCGCGGCTCGCCGGCAGCACCATCTTGTAGCTCTGCAGCGGGCCCGGCTGTCGGGTCAGCGGCAGCACGGTGTTGCCGTTCACGGCGTGCGGTTTGAGCCGGACCCTCGGGTCGCCCACGTCCGGGGCGCCGACCAGTTCGTCGATGGGGACCTGGTGAGCCTGGGCGATGGGCAGCAGCAGTTCCAGGCTGGGGCGGCGCTGGCCGGCCTCCAGGCGCGAGAGCGTGCTCTTGGAGATGCCGGTGACCTCCGACAGGGCGGCGAGGGTGACACCGCGGGCGGTGCGCAAGCGCTTGAGTCGGGGACCGACGGCGGACAGGGCCTGGGCGATGGACGAGGGCTGCTCCACGCTGTCATTACATTCATTCGTTTCGGAATTTGCAAAGAGAGGTGCTGTTTTCGGACGCGTCGTTCACACGCGTGCGCCCCGCCCCACCCCGGCAGGTCGCGGGGCGGGGCGGGGCGCTTCATGCTTCAGAGGCCCAGCACGCTTCAGAGGTCCAACGTGCTTCAGAGGCCCAGCGAGCGGCCGATCAGTTCCTTCATCACCTCCGTCGTCCCGCCGTAGATCGTCTGGACCCGGCTGTTGGCCCACTCGCGCGAGATCGCGCTCTCCTTGAGGTAGCCGTAGCCGCCGTGGATCTGGAGGCAGCGGTTGGCGATGTCCACCTGGAGCTCGGTCGTCCACCACTTCACCTTCGCGGCGTCGGTCACCGACAGGCGACCCGCGTTGAGTTCGGCCACACAGTGGTCGAGGAACACGCGAGCGATCGTCAGTTCCGTGTCCATGGTGGCCAGTTGGAAGCGGTTGTGCTGGAAGGTGCCGATCGGCTGCCCGAAGGCCTCACGGGTCTTCGCGTACTCCAGTGTGTCGGCGAGCATCCGTTCCGCCGCGCCCACCGCCACGGTCGCGATGCTGAGCCGTTCCCGGGGCAGCCCGGCCATCATGTAGGCGAGACCGGCGTTCTCCTTGCCGATCAGGTTCTGGGCCGGCACCCGGCAGTCGTCGAAGAACAGCTCGCAGGTGTCGCTGGCGTGCCAGCCCAGCTTCTCCATGCGCCGGCCGCGGGTGAGGCCGGGCGTGCCGCGCTCCACCACCAGGAGGCTGATGCCCTGGGCGCCGCGCTCGGGGGCGGTCTTGGCGGCGACCACGACGACGTCGGCGTTCTCGCCGTTGGTGATGAAGGTCTTCTGCCCGTTGAGGATGTACGCGTCCCCGTCCCGTACCGCGGTGGTACGGATGTCGGCGACGTTGGAGCCGGCGTCCGGCTCGCTCATCGCGATGGCCGCGACCAGCTCGCCCGCGCACAGTCCGGGCAGCCAGCGTTTGCGCTGCTCCTCGGTGGTCCGCTCGGCGAGGTACGTGGCGATGACATCGTTGTGCGCCACGAAGCCGGGCGCGGTGGCCCGGGCCCACATGATCTCCCGTTGGAACACCGCCGGATAGCGGTAGTCCGGCTCGCCGCCTCCGCCGTACGCCGGGTCGACGCCGATTCCGAGGAGTCCGGCCCGGCCGGCCGCCCGCCACACCGAACGGTCGACGATGCCGTCCCGCTCCCAGCGGGCGTGATGCGGGACGACCTCCCGGGTGAGGAACTCACGGCAGGTCTCCCGGAACTGCTCGTGCTCGGGCTCGTACCGCGTCGTCGGGCGGCTGCTTCTGCTCTGTGCCACGGGCTCAGCCCTCCCCGGGGTCGGTGTCGTCGCCGATGATCGACAGGGTCTCCTCGGGGTGCTGGACGGCGGCGAAGTGGCCGCCCTCGATCTCCACCCGGTGGACCGGCCCGGAACTGTGCGCGGACCACGGCCACACCCGCTCCGGCGGGGCGTGCACGTCCTCGCGCGCGGCGATCAGGGTGAGCGGGAAGTCCACCCGCAGGCCCGCCGCCTCCCGGGCGAACTCGGCCCGTACGCAGTCGTCCTCGCGGAGCATCCGCAGGAGGATCCGGCTCATCGTCGGTTCGGCGAGCACCGCGGGCGGAGTCCCGCCGTCGGCCGCCGTACGGGCGAGAAGCTCGTCGTCGGGGACGGCGGCGAGCAGCGCCCCGGGCCGTTGGAGCGCCGGCGGCACCGCCCCCGAGAGCACCGACCGCACCGGCGCGAGGCCGGTCTGCCGGGTGACGTGGTCGGCCACGGCGAGGCTCATGGTGGCGCCGAAGCTGTGCCCGAACGTCGCCCAGCGCACTCCGGGGGACCGCTCGCGCTCGGCGAGCAGATCGGCCACCACCTGCTCGGCCATGGCCCGGACCAGGCAGTGGTAGTTGACCGCCTTGCGCTCCTGGCGGCGCGCGCCGCGGCCGGGCGCGTCCACGCCCCGGACCCGCAGGTGCGGCTCGCCGAGCGTCTGCCAGCCGCGGTAGACCTGCGAGGTCGCCCCGGCGTGCGGGAAACAGTAGAGCCGCACCGGAGGGCTCGTGACAGGGTGCACGGTCATTCCTTCATGCTCCGGGCCAGCTTCTCGGCCAGCATCAGGGTGGTCAGATTGGTGGGGGCGCTGGGGATGACGGGGAAGAGCGAGGCGTCGGCGATCCGCAGGTTCTCGGTGCCGTGCACCCGGCCCTGCTGGTCGGCGACGGCGTACGGGTCGGTGTCCGGGCCCATCCGGCACGAACCGGCCGCGTGCCAGCCGGGGTTCATGATGTGGCGGACCCCGCTGCGCAGCACGCCGTCGTTGGCGATCATCCGGTCGCTCCAGAACTGGGTGTGCGTCAGCCGGCCGGCCAGTCCCGGGGAGCGCAGGAAGCTCCAAGCCCTGCGGACACCGTGGCAGAGCCGCTCGATGTCCTCGGGATCGGTACCGAGGCCGAGTTCGATGACGGGCGCGGCCAGGGGGTCGGCGCTGTCGAGGAAGACCCGGCCGCGGGAGCGGGGGCGCATCAGCATCACGGAGATGCCGACGACCAGCGGCCAGCCGAGCCGGTCGACGAAGCCGGGGATGGTGTGGCTCTCCACGTTGTTGAGGAGCCCCATCTGGATGTCGACGTCGTCGTCGAAGCCGCTGCTCATGCGGGCGGCGACCTGGCGCCAGGGCTGGCCCGGCGTACACACGCCGTCGGCCGGCCGGGACCACATGACGACGGACGGGTGGTCCACCAGGTCGCGGCCCACGCCGGGCAGGTCGGCCACCGGGTCGATGCCGAGCGCGCCGAGCAGGCCGGCGTCGCCGACGCCGGAGCGCTGCAGGATGACGGGGGTGCCGACGGCTCCGGCGGCGAGGATCACGTGACGGGCGCGGACGGTGTCGAGCCGCCCGTCCCGTTCGGTCTCGACGCCCACGGCCCTGTTCCGGTCCTTCGGGTCGAACAGCACGCGGGTGACCCGTACGCCGGGGCGCACATGGAGCCGCTCCAGGGTGCGGGCGTCGGAGAGGAATGCGGTGGCGGCGTCGATCCGTTCGCCGTCGATCGTGTTGCCGGGGATCGGGCCGACGCCCGCCTCCTGCCCGGAGTTGAGGTCGAGGAGGTCGGTGACGCCCTGCCCGTTGCACTCCTCCCAGAAGGCGGCGTCCAGGGGGTGCACCCGCTCGCGCGGGGTCCGCCGGATCGGGAGCGGTCCGCTGTCGCCGTGCGGCCCGCCGGGGAAGTCGGCGTCGTTCTCGATGTCCTGGTAGAAGGGCAGCACCCGCTCCCAGGACCAGTCGGGGTTGCCCCGCTCCGCCCAGGCGGCGAAGTCACGGGGCAGCCCGCGCAGGGCGATGGCCCCGTTGACGGCGGAGCCTCCGCCGAGGACCTTGCCGAGCTGGTAGGGGAAGCGTTCCCACAGGGCGCGGGCCGGGGTCCCTGTGCCGTCACCGCCCTTGAGCAGGTCCTCCAGACGGCCGCTGGTACGGAGGTTGGCCCGGTAGTCCCAGTTGAAGCCGGCGAGGACGAGCCGGCCGGCGTCGGCCAGCGGGTGGGCGCGGTCGCGGGGGTTCGGCTGGTCGGGTCCGGCCTCCAGGAGCAGCACGGTGCCGCAGTCGCGTGCGGCGAGCCGGGCGGCGACGAGGGCTCCGGCGGAACCGCCGCCGACGACGACGTGGTCCCACTCGGCGACGGCGGAACCCGGGGTCTCGGTCGAGGGTGTGGTCATGCCGCGGACTCCTCGGCGGAGACGATCAGTTCGGCGAAGGACGAGATCGAGGCGTTCATGAAGAGGCCCTCGACCATCTCCTGCTCCATGTCCGCCCCGATGCCGAACTCCGCGCGCAGCACCGTGAGCAGGCCGACCGCGTGCAGCGAGTCGCCGCCGATGTCGAAGAAGCCCTCCTCGACGCCGAAGTCGCCGTGGCCGAGCTGCTGGGACCAGAGGGCGAAGAGCCGCTCCTCGACCCGGCTGCGCGGTGCGACCCGGGTGCCGGTGGTCTCGGCGTCGTCGTTCCACGGCGTGGGCAGCGACTTGTGGTCGATCTTCCCGTTGGTGGTCAGCGGCAGGGTCTCCAGGGTGAGGAAGCGGCTGGGCACCATGTAGCCGGGCAGCACGGCGGCGAGCGCCTCGCGCAGTTCGGCCGGGTCCGGGGTGGCCCCCGCCTCGGGCACCACGTACGCCGCGATCTGCCGCTGTCCGGTGCGGGCGTGGGCGGGCGCGGTGACGAGAGCGGTGCGCACCCCGGGCCGGCGCAGCAGTGCGGCCTCGATCTCGCCGAGCTCCACGCGGTAGCCGTTGATCTTCACCTGGAAGTCCTCGCGGCCGAGGATCTCGATGTCGCCACCGGGCAGGTAGCGGCCGAGGTCGCCGGTCCGGTAGATCCGCTCCCCGGTGACCGGGTGGACCGGGAAGCGTTCGGCGGTGCGCTCGGGGTCGCCGAGGTAGCCCTGGGCCACGCCGGTGCCGCCGATGTGGATCTCGCCGGTGACGCCGACGGGCGACGGCTCCTGCCACTGGTTGAGGACGTGCATGGTCTGGTTGGCGAGCGGCTTGCCGTACGGGATGCTCGACCACTCCGGCCGGACGGTCTCGACGGGGTGGTGGATCGACCAGATGGAGCCCTCGGTCGCGCCGCCGAGGCTGATCACGCGCATCGCGGGGAGCTTCTCGCGGATCCGGGTCGGCAGGTCGACGGGGATCCAGTCGCCGCTGAGCAGGGCGAGGCGGAGGCGGCAGCCGCGCGGCACCCCTCCGTCGCCCAGCGCGTCGATCCACATCCGCATGGGCGCGGGCACGCTGTTCCAGATGGTGACCCCGTAGCGGCCGACGAGCTGGGACCAGTGGTCGAGGTCGTTGCCGCGCGCGGGGTCGGGGACGACGACGGTGCCGCCGGCGCCGAGCACACCGAAGAGGTCGTACACCGACAGGTCGAAGCCCGCGGGGGCGAGCGCCATGGTGCGGTCGTCCGGGCCGACGCCGAAGCGCCGGTTGATGTCCTGGACGGTGTTGGCGGCGCTGCGGTGGGTGATCATCACGCCCTTGGGCTCGCCGGTGGAGCCCGAGGTGAAGATGACGTACGCGAGGTCGTCGGGTCCCTGACGGCGCCCCGGCGACCACTCCGGGCAGGCCAGGGTCTCCGCGTCCTCGGGGGTCAGTACGGTCACGCCGTCCGGCCAGGGAAGCGACTCGCGCAGTTCGGGGTCGGTCACCACGGCCCGTACCGAGCAGCGGGCGAGCAGCTTCAGGCGCCGCTCCTCGGGCAGTTCGGGGTCGATGGCGACGTACGCGGCGCCGGTGTGCAGGACGCCGAGGAGTGCGGCGTACTGTGCGGCGCCGGGCCGCATCGACACGGCGACGATCTCGTTCGGGCCCGCCCCGGGGACGCGGAGCAGCCGGTGGGCGATCCGGTGGGCGGTCTCGGTGAGCTGCCGGTACGTGGTCTCCGCGCCGGGAGTGATCACCGCGGGCGCGTCGGGGCTGCGCCGGGCCGCCTCGGCGACCAGTTCGTGCAGGAGCGCGGGCGGGATGTCCTGGGTGGTGGCGTTGGCCCGGGTGCGCTCCTCGGCCTGCGCGGCCGGCAGCGGCACGATGCCGCGGGTGGCGTCCCACAGAGCCGGCTCGTCGACGAGGCGGTCGAGCAGCGTCGTGTACGCCGTGAACATGGCCTCCAGGGTGCCTTCGGGGAACAGGCCGTCGACGGCGTTCCAGTTGACCGAGAGCCGGCCGTCGAGTTCCAGGATCTGGTTCTCCAGCCACACCTGCGGCGTACGGCTGTGGTCGTGCACGAGCGTCCCGAAGGACTCCAGGCGCCCGGCACCGGGCGCGCCGTCCGTGCCCGCCTCCGCCCCGGCTCCGGCCTCGGCTCCCGCCCCGGCACCGAGGGTGCTGGAGAAGACCACGGGCATCGACGCCCTGCCGTCGTCGCGGCGGCGGGCCAGCTCGCGCAGCACCCGGATCCCGCCGTGGGTGGCGTGCGACAGGTCCTCCAGGAGGCGCTGCTCCAGGTCCCGGGCCCGCTGCACGAAGCTCTCCTCGGGGCGGCCGCCGACGGCGAGCAGACTCGGGTCGAGGAAGTTCCCGATGATCTCCTCGACCCGCGGGTGCAGGCCGAGCCGGTGGAACTGGGTGACGGTGAGGGTGAATTCCTGCCGCCGCGACCAGGTGCGCAGAACCTCCGCGTAGGCGGCGAGCAGCACGCCGGACGCGGTCAGCCCGTGCCGCTCGGCCGCCGCCCGCAGCGCCGCCCAGCGCTCGGGGGCGAGCCGCGCCCGGTGCCGTACGAAACGCGGGGTGCCGAGCTGCTCGGGCGCGGCGGCCAGCGGCAGTTCGGGCGCGCCCGGCAGGGTGTCCAGGCGGTCCGCCCAGTAGGCGGCGGCCTCCTGGCCCAGGGTGTCCGTGCGCAGTTCCTCCCGCGCGAGGACGTAGTCGCGGAACGACAGCTCCGGCGGCTCGGGCCGCACCTCCGGGTCGTCGTAACATCGGCGCCACTCGTCCATGAGCCGGTAGAGCCCGCGCATGTCGAGGAACAGCAGGTCCACGGCGACATGGAGGCGCAGCCGGTCGTCGTCGAGCCGGGTGGCCCGCACATCGAGGAGCGGCGTCCGGTCCAACGGCAGGACCTGCTCGGTCAGTTCGGCGCGTACGCGCTCCAGCTCCGCCGTCCGCTCCGCATCTGGCCGGCCGCGCAGGTCCGTGACGCGGATGACGTACGGGTCCACCTCGGCCACGGGGACGACGCACTGGGTCTGGTCGGTCCCGGCCACGGTACGCAGGGCCTCGTGGCGGGCGATCACGGTGCGCAGGGCCTCGGACAGGCGGTCCGGGTCGAGAGCGGGACAGTCGAACTCCAGGTAGTACTGGCTGGAGATGCCGCCCAGCTCCAGACCCTTGTGGCGGCCGATCAGATACGCCTGCTGGATGTCGGTCAGCGGGAAGGGTTCGTGCCGTTGCTCCGGCTGCGGCTTGAGTTCGAGGAGCCGGTCCTCGTCGAGGCGGGGGTGGCCGGCACCGCCGCGCAGCCTTGCGAAGAGATCCTCCATCGTCGTCCGTCCCTTTTCCTCTGATGCCCTGACGGGCTTTCGGATACTGTGCCGAGCGTTCGAATTCCCTTGCGAGAAGCGACGTTAGGCAGCGGTGGTAAGGGGTCTCAATACGGTGGGACCGTAGGGACGACCGAAGGATTTCGGTGTCGCTGGACCGCCGCTGGACTGTCCCCGGACCCGCTCTGGCGTGCCCGGTTGTGCCCCTTGACCTGCGGCGGGACGGCGGCGACATCATCGGCGCATGGGAATTCGAAACTCCCCGGAGACAACCGGGAAACGCATACTCATCGGTGCCACCGGATCCATCGCGGTGACCAGGCTTCCGGCGTATGTCGAGGCGATGCGCCGGCAGATCGAGGGCAGCACGTTCACCGTTCTGCTGACCCACACGGCGGCCTCGTTCATTTCCCCGGAGAGCGTCGCGCTCTTCGCCGAGAGGGTGGTGAGCGGGGAATCCCCGGCGGACTGGCCGACCGACAAGCCCTCCCGGCTCGCCGGGGACCACGACATCCTCGCGGTGCTGCCGGCCACCGCCCACACGCTCGCCTCGGCCGCGGCCGGCGCCGCTCCGAACCGGCTGCTCACGGTCGCGCTGTCGGTGGACTACCCGGTGATCCACTTCCCGGTGATGGGCGCCAGGATGTGGCACAAGCCGGCCGTGCAGCGGAACATCGCGCGGATCCGTGAGGACGGCGGTCTCGTCAACGAACCCGAGTGGCACGACGGTTTCGACCCGACCACGGGAACGGTCAGCCGCCACCCCGCCCTGCCCGCACCGGAGACGGTGGCCACGGTGATCGAGGACCTCCTGGCCAAGCAGCGGCTTTCCTCCTGACCCCCACGACGCATCAGGGCCCCGCCGGATCCGGCGGGGCCCTGATGCGTCGTGCAAGGTGCGAGGTGCGTCGTGCGGGGTGTGCGTCGTGCAGGGCGTGTCGTGGAAGCGGCTATTCCGCGATGGCCGTGGCCTCGATCTCGATCAGGAAGTCGGGCTCGGCGAGGGTGGCGACGCCGACCAGCGTGGTCGGCCGGATGACGTCGGCACCGAGCTTGGCGGCCGCGCGCTCGGCGCCCGCGGTGATCGCCTCCCACTTGTCGAGCGACCAGTCCACCGCGTAGATGGTGAGCTTCAGCACGTCGTCGAACGTGGCGCCGGCCGCGGCGAGACCGGTCGCGATGTTGAGGTAGACCTGCTCGGTCTGCGCCGCGAGGTCGCCCATGCCCACCGGCTCGCCGTCGGCGGTACGCGGGGTCTGGCCGCTCAGGAAGATGACGCGGCTTCCGGTGCCGACCGCCAGCTGCCGCCAGCCGTAGGGCTTGGTGAGGCCGGGAGGGTCGATGTTCTCGACAGCCATGGGGTGTCCTTTCTGGAGGGACTGCTTGCGGTGGGTGCCGAGCGGTCAGCTGTACTCGCGGCAGGTCGCGTAGTACTTGCGCAGCAGGCTGACCAGCTCGGGGTCGAAGCGAGAGGCGAAGAGCAGCTCGGCCGGCGGAGTGAACTCGGGGTCGAGCTCGTCGGCCCAGGCGAGGGTGGCCGGCCGCAGGTCCATCTCGATCCACTGGTGCCACTCGACGGGGATCGTCCAGTCCTGCTCGTAGCCGATGCCCATCTGGTGGTCGATGAGGAGGTCGACGATCTCCTCGCGGGTCCCGGTCCGGTACGGCTGCCGCAGCGGCGCGAACCGGTCCAGGTCGGCCTGCGGCTCCTCGCCGAGGATGCGGGCGGCGAAGTCCTGGGCGAGCAGCGGCGACAGGTGCAGGCCGTCGCGGTAGGTGCCGGTCATGATCGTCAGGCCCTGCATGCCGCCGTCGCCGAGCAGCGGGAAGCCGTCCATGGAGACCGGGCGGTTGCCGACCTGGACCTTGGAGACGTCGCTGTTCCACAGGTTGCGGCGGACCTGGCGGTGGGCGCACTGCAGCAGGAAGACGAGGTCGCGCATCTCGGCGGTGTCGCGCGGCTCGACGGCGATGACGTTGGTGGCGCCGACGTAGACGTGGCCGTCACCGCGCGGTACGACGTGCAGGCCGCACGCGAAGGAGCGGTTGGGCGTGCGGATGACGCTGTCCGGGCTCGTACCGTCCTGCGTCTTGATCAGTGCGGAGACTCCGTAGCCGCTGACCATTCGGGGGATGCGGGGGCCGACGGGCAGGCTGTCCAGGAGCTCCTGGGTGCGGGCGCCGGCGGCCAGGGTGACGTGGTCGGCGGAGATCGTGCGGCCGGAGGCGAGGACGACCCCGGTGACCCGCTCGCCCCGGTACTCGACACGGGTGGCGAACTCGGGAACGAGGGTGGCACCGGCCTGGACGGCGGCCGATTCGAGCCGCTCCAGGAGGGCGGCGGCGTTGACCGCGTGCTCGCCGGGTATGTGGAAGGCCTTCAGCGGGCGGGAGATCGGCTCGGCGTCGACCCAGTCGAGGTCGGTGGGCTCGACGTCCTCGAACGGCTCGTTGTAGCGGGTGAGTTCGGCGCGGATCGCGTTGTAGTTGGCGTCGTCGATCTCGGCGGTGCCGATGGTGTTGAGAACGACGGTGGTGCCCTGGGCGGTCCTGATCGGCGCGCCCTCGGTCTGCTCCTCCAGCTCGGCCAGCCACGGCTCCCACAACTCGGTGGCCTTGATGCCGAGTTCGAGTTTGTGGCGGCCGTGCTCGGTGGCCAGCAGGGAGGTGGTGACCTCGCCGAAACAGCCGAGCATGGCTCCGGCCGCGGCCGATCCCGCCCAGGGCCGGTGCGGCTGGCCGAGCACGGCGACGCGCTGTCCGCGTCGCGCCAGGACCCAGGCGAGCGACAGTCCCAGGACTCCGTTTCCGGCGATGACGATGTCGTAGCCGGTACCGTCCGCGGCTGCGTTCCCGTTGGCGTTCATCACTGTCCAATCTCCCGGGGCGTTGTCAGGTCGCCCCGATGGGTGTGGGTGGGTCGATGGCGTCGGAACTGCTCGTGCGTGTGGTGCCTTGGTGCCTTGGTACGGGGAGGGGCGGGGCGGGGTGGTCAGCGGCGCCGGAACTCGTAGAGGGTGAAGTCCATGTGGACGATGCCGCGTTCGTCGGTGTGGGCCTTGACCACGGGGGAGTCGCCGAATTCCGCGGCGGGCAGTTCGACGGATTCGGTGCGGAGTCGCTTGCCCTCGAATCCGGCCTCGTCGGCGGCGCGCAGCATCTTGTACGGGTTGCCCATGGCCTCGCTGGTGCCCAGGTAGACGCGTCCGTCGGCGGCCAGATGGCGCACCACGTCGCGGAAGAACCGGTTCACCAGCCCGTACCCGGGGTCGAAGACCGCGCGCTCGATGTGCCCGGCGTACGGGCGGTCGGCGGGCGCCTCGATGAAGGGCGTGTTCCAGAACACCGTGTCGAGCTGTTCGGCGGGGTCCAGGGCGTCGAAGAGGTCGCTGGTCAGCGCGGTGAAGCGGTCGGCGACCCCGTGCCGTTCGGCGTTGCGCCGGGCGTTGAGCACGGCGGCCGGGTTGATGTCGGTGGCGAGCACCCGTGCGGCCCCGTGCTGTGCGGCGAGCACGGCGGCGACGCCGGCGCCGCAGCCCAGCTCCAGGAAGCGGTCGCCCTGCTCGTACGGCACCCAGGAGGCGAACAGGCCGGGGCCGGGGTCCGTGTAGGGCGGGAACACCTCGGGCAGCAGGTCCCATTCCCTGCCGAGCAGCGAGAAGGTCGACTGCGCGGGGCGGTCGGGGCTCTGGATCTGTGACACGACCCAGGTGCCGAGTTCGTAGCCGAGCTCGTTGTCCATGAGGTCCTCCCTGTGGGGGAGCCGGCGGAGAGTTACGGGGGTGGCTCTCCGCCGGCTCCGGCTCTGTTTCATGACGGTGGATCAGTTGTCCGCGGGCTCGGTATTCGTCCGGGCCCGGTTGCGGGCCATCGTCCGGTCGGCCAGGACGACCGGGATGGTGAGGACGGCCAGGCCTGCGCCCAGCCAGGGGATCGAGGTGAGACCGGCACCGGCGCCGAGGGCCACGCCCGCGAGGACGGGGACCACGCTGATGCCGAGCTGGAACATGGAGACGGCGGTGGCCCCGGCGAGCGTGGGAGCACCGGCCGCGACGGTGAACACCCGCCCGTAGACAGCCGGGTTGAGGACGAAGCCGGCGACTCCCAGGAGCAGGACCAGGGGGATGACGGCCACGGCGTAGTCGGCGAGGAGCGCGAGGAGCACGGAGCAGACGAGGATCCCGCCGGCGCCGATGAGCAGGGCGTGGTGGGGGCGCCCGTCGGCGATCCGGCCGCCGATGGAGAGGCCGATGAAGGCCCCGATGCCGAAGAGGACGAGGATGCCGGGCACCCACACGGAGCCGACACCGGTGACGTCCGTGAGGAAGGCGGCGAGGTAGTTGTACGAGATCATGTACGCGGCGGTGCTGAGCAGGGTCGCGGCGTACACCACCCACAGCTGCGGCTGTCGCATCGTCTGCAACTCGCGGCGCACGCTGGGCTCTTGAGCCGCCTTGGTGGCGGGCACGGCGACGATCGTGGCGATCGCGCTGAGCACGGTGAGTGCGACCACGGCCCAGAACCCGCCCTGCCAGCCGGTGAAGTGGCTGAGGAAGGCGCCGGCCGGGCCGCCGGCGACCATGGCGATGCTGAGTCCGCTGACCACCACACCGGAGGCCCGGGCGGTGCGGTCGGGGGTGACGAGGGAGATCGCGGTGACCGCGGCGACGGCCCAGAACCCGGCGTACGCCAGGCCGATCAGGAAGCGGGTGACGAGCAGGATCGTGAAGTCGTCGGTCAGCAGACCGACGGCCACGCCGGCGGCGAACACGGCCTGCGAGATCACGAGGGTCGTACGGCGCGGCCAGCGGAGGGTCAGCACCGCGAGCGGCGGCCCGCCGATCACGACGCCGATGGCGAAGGCCGAGATGAGCGCGCCGGCGGAGGACAGCGAGATGTCGAGGTCGTCGGCGATGTCCGGGAGGACACCGGCGAGCAGGAACTCGGCGCTGCCCATCGCGAACAGGCTGAACGCGAGCAGGTAGACGGCGAGCGGCAGCCTGCCGTTGGCCTTCGGGGCGGTGGCTTCCTGCGGTTCGGTCTGGACGCTCATCGGTGGCCACCTGCCGTCTTCGTGACGGCGCGGTACGGGGTGACGGCGAGGTGCAGGGTGACGGTGAGGTGCGGGGTGGCGACGGGGTGCGGGGGGACGCGTCGCACTGCCCCGGGGGTGGTCAAACGCATGAGCGGACTCCTCGTTCTGACGGTTCGGGCATACGGATCAGGGCGGGTGCGCGCCGGTCTGCCGGCCTCGGCGGTCCGCCGGATCGTGGTGATCACCAGTGACCCCCATGCTGGAACCGGGCGCCGCGGACGGACAACATTTGTTGCCGATACCGGGACGCGGAGCGGCCCCGCGGGCGGGCCGGTTCCGGGGGCCGGCCCGTGGATCACTCCTCACCGGGTACGCCCTCCCCCCAGCCCCACGTCTTGATGGTGGTACGACGGGTGGGCCCCGCGTCCGGCTGGGAGTTGGCCATCGCGCGGCGCGAGCCGAACTCGATGTAGCCGATGAACGCCGAGCGGAACTCCGCGTCGTCGGGCAGTCCGACCTCGTCCATCGCCTTCAGCATCAGCTCCACCCAACGGGCCCGCTGCTCGGGCTGGATGGCCCGGCCGCGGTGGCGGGAGAGCATCCGGGGGTAGCCGCCGTGCTGCTCGGTGTAGTGCGTGGGCCCGCCGAGCACCTCGCCGAGGAAGGTCGCGACGTGCTGGGGGTGGTCGTCGTCCATGTGCGCGAAGAGCGGGGCGAGGAGCTCGTCCTTGCGGACGCGGGCGTAGAACGCCTCGGTGAGTCGTTCCAGCGCCTCGGCGCCGCCGACCCATTCGTAGAGGGTGGGTACCTGGTTCTGGTCCGTCACTGTGTCGCCTTTCTCGTGGTTCTCGTGCGGTGGGGGTGCGGGACGGGGAGAAGGCAGGGGCAGGGGGTCAGGCCGCGTAGAGGTCGAAGGTCGGTGTCGGCCGGCCGCCGTGGGCGGGGGTGTCCAGGCGCGGATCGACCGAGAGCATCGCCTGGTGCAGCCGCTGTAGCTGAGGTGCGGGCTCCAGGCCGAGCTCCTCGACGAGCCGGCGCCGCAGGCCGCGGTAGAGCCGGAGGGCGTCGGACTGCCGGCCGGCGCGGTAGAACGCCACCATCGCCTGGGCGTGCAGCCGCTCGTTGGCAGGGTGGAGTTGGGTCAGTTCGACGAGTTCGGCGAGGAGTTCGCCGTGCAGGCCGAGGAGCAGTTCGGCGTCGACACGGCGTTCGGTGGCGAGCAGTCGGCTCTCCTCCAGCCGGGCCGCGTGGATCCGCAGCGCCGCTCCGGCCCGTACGTCCACCAGCACCGGTCCCCGCCACAGCGCGAGGGCCTCGCGGAGCAGCCGGGCGGCCCGGGCGCTGTCGCCGTCGGCGAAGGCGGTGTGCCCGGCCTGCGCGATGCGCTGGAAGGCGAAGGCGTCGACGTCCTCCTCGGCGATCCGCAGCAGATAGCCGTCGTGACCGGTGGCCAGCAGATCCCGGGCCCGGGCCGGGCCGGTGGCGCTGTCCGCCCCGGCGGTGCCGGCGGCGCCGGGCGTAGCGCCGGACCCGTGCGACCCGTCCGACCTGTCCGACCTGTCCGACCCGTTCGACCCGTTCGACCCGTACGGTCCGCCGAGGGCGGCGGCCAGTGCCCTGCGCAGTCGCAGGATGTAGGTCTGGAGGGTGCTGTGCGCGCTGCACGGCGGCAGCGGTCCCCAGATCTCCTCCTTGAGGGTGGCCACCGGGACGGGCCGGCCGGGGTGGAGCGCGAGGAGCGCCAGGATCTGCCGCGTCTTCGCCGCGCTCGGGACGACCGGAACTCCGTCGGTCTCCGCGTGCAGCGGACCCAGAATCCGTATCTTCACGCGTCCTCCTTCCATCGGCCGAGTGCCGTCCGGATGAGTCCCTTTCCGAAGCGGCTGTCCTGGGAAGGAACGTAGGAGTTCGGGGGTGAGGGCCTCAATACGGTGGGACCGTAGGGCTGACCGAAGAATCTGCGGCAGGGGTCGCCCTACGGCTACCGTGACGGTTGCGATGACGGCTGCGGTCCGCCGGGCGCCTGGCGGATTTCCGGCATGCCGAAGGCCCCCGAGGGTGACGCGCTTCGGGGGCATTACGGGAACTGCTAATCTCCTTAGTTAATTCGTTGGTCCTTTTCGGGTTCCCTTTTCGCCATACCGTCGAATTCGCGCGGACCGTTCAGGCCGCGGCACGGGGCCGGCACAGCCGGGCCGTGTGCACGGTGACGGCGGTCAGGTAGAAGGCGTCGGGGCGCCAGAGGACGCCGGTGCAGGCGTCCCCGTCGAGGAGTTGCTCCACGGTGAGCCGGTCGACGAGGTCGAGGCGTTCACCGAGGTCCGAGAGCAGCCCGTGCAGCCGGGTGTGGAGATGCCGGCGCACCGGTACGTCGAGCGGGGCCGGGAACTCGATGAGGAAGGTACGGGTGCCGGCGGGCACGAGACCGGCCGAGGCCAGCAGACAGGGCCAGTCCTCGACGACGGAGGTGGCGCCGGGGAGCCGGGACCGCCGGGCGGTGACCTGTTCCTCGGCGGCGGCGTCCAGGCGCGCCTGGAGTCCGGGCCGGCCGATGCCGATGTCCCGGGGCAGGAAGCGCGGTGGCAGGCCCCGTTCGGCGACGGCGAGCAGACCGCCGGGCCGCAGCGCGGACGCCAGACTTCGCAGGGCCGCCTGCTGGTCGCCGAGGTGGCGGCAGACGTTGCCGGTCCAGATCAGGTCGACGGGTCCCGACCGGGCGAATTCCTCGGGCCGTTCGGCGCGCTGCGTGGAGATCCGGTCGGCCAGACCGTGCTCGGCGGCCCGGGCCTCGGCCCGGGCGAGGAGGGCGGGCGAGCGGTCCACGGCGACGACGCGGGCCTCGGGGAAGGCGTCGGCGAGGGCGTGGGAGGCCACGCCCGGGCCGCTGCCGACGTCGAGGATCCGGCGGACGGCCGCCGTGGCCCGGTCCGCGGGGCCGAACAGTCCGTGCAGCCAGTGGGCCGCCTCGGCCAGGAAGCCGGCGTGCAGTTCGGCCTCCTGCTCGGCCGGGTGCCCGGCTCTGTGCTCGGCTTCGTCTGCGGCCTCGTGCCCGGCCTTGTGCCCGGTCTCCTGATCGGTCGCGGGCCCTCGTTCCGGCTGGGGCTCGGGCCCCGGCCCTGTGCCGAGGGCGTCACCGGCGAGGCCTCCGGTGCCATGTGTGGGTGTCATACGGTCACCTCCGTCGGCCAGGATGGGGACGCCGGGGGAACCGGACAACTCTTGTTGCCGGTTCCGGGACCGCCCTCCGGGGCGGACGGCACGGAACCGGTCAGCACTCCCGGACGGCCGCCGCCGACCGTGCGCGGCCCCCGGACCCGGGGACGCATCAGGTCCCGGCTGAAGGTGTCGAGCAGCTCCCACCGGGCGGTGAGCGGGAAGTAGTGGCCGCCGGGAACCGTGTCGACCCGCAGGGAACGCCGGGTGCACCGGCGCCACCCGGCCAGATCGGCCCCGGTGACACTCCGGTCGTCGCTGCCGCCCATGGCGGTGACCGGGCAGTGCACCACGTGGCGCGGGTCGCGCCGGTACGACTCCAGGACGGCGAGGTCGGCGCGGAGCGCGGGCAGCACCCGGGGCGCCCGCTGCGGGTCGAGGGCGCCCGGGGGGATCCGGCCCCGCTCGCCGAGCCGGCGCAGGAGTTCGGCGTCCGGCAGTTGGGCGACCGCACGCTCCGGGGCGGGCCGGTACGGGACGCCGGCCCCGGAGACGTACAGCCGCTCGGCCACCGCGTCGTACTCCCATTCGAGGCGCGCGGCGATCTCGTACGCGAGGAGGGCGCCGAAGCCGTGCCCGTAGAGGGCGAAGGGGCGGTCGCGCATGCGGGCCACGTACGGGATGATCTCGGCGAGCAGCGGTTCGAGCCGGCCGCGGGGGCGGGTGCGTGGGTGGCGGCCGCGTCCCGGCAGCTCGACGGGGGTGACGACCACCGAGGTCCCGAGGGCCTCGGCCCAGGGCAGATAGACGCCCGCCGAGGCGCCCTCGAAGGGCAGGCAGAACAGCCGCACCGAGGTGTCGCCGGTCATCGGGTCACCGGCCCCACGGTCCGTGCGGCCGTCGGCAGTGCCGTGGCCTGTAGCGCTGTGACCTGCAGGGCTGTGGCCTGTAGTGAGGCGGCCTGCGGTGCGGAGCCCGGCAGTGCCGTGGCCGCGCGGTGCGGGGTTCCGCCGCGCAGCAGCACCGCGTACGCGGCCGCGGCCTCCTCCAGGATCCGGAGCCCCGTCCGCCGGTCCATCAGCTCGCGGGCGTACCGCCAGGCGAAGGTCCAGGCGCTGTCGGAGCGCCGGATGAGGGTGGCGCACATCAACGGGGCCCGGTCGAGGGGGAGTCCGGCGGCGGACTCCCCGGCCAGGCGTTCGGCGAGCCGCGCGTCCTGCACCTCGGCCCGGGTGGCCCGCCAGTCCACGATCTGCAGCCGGAAGCGGGCGTCGGGCCGCAGCGTGCGGCGCAGCAGACCGTCCGGCCCGCGGTGGAGCGCGGTGCGGGCCAGGGGCGTGCCGTCCAGGACGGACTGCCAGGCCTGCTCGTACACGTACGGCACGATTCCACGCAGGGACATGACGAACTGTTCGGTGCGGAGCTCCTCGCTGATCGCGGACACCGGGTACCGCTCCCTCCATCAGATTTACGCCAATTGGCCGGTGGTGACTGCCGGATCAAGGACAAGCGCTTTCCGGGTCGTTCACAGGTCACCGCCGCACAACGGTGCCGACCGTACCCGTGTGGTCCCCATTTACCTCAATACGGTGGCACCGAAGCAATGGCCGAAGGAATACGTTCGGAATCCGTGCAGCGAGATCCGCTGTACAAATATTGCTGGCCCCGTGTTAGCGTCGGGAACATCGGAGGTGTAGGCCGTTCACCGGTGTTCGGGGGATCGTCGTGGAGGACTTCGGCTGGCCTCCACGCCGTCTGAAGAAGGCATTTCCAGCATGACGGCGACGGCTCGGCCATGACCGGAAAATGGCCTTGACGGCGCTCGTTCCACGGCTTTTTCAACATGGCCTCCCCCGCCGAAGTGGCGACCTCGTCCGAGTCATTCCACTGTTCGGCAGGGAGGTGTGGGGCGGTGCCCAAGGAGCTGTTCGGCAGGAGCGAGGAATCGAAGACCATCACCGAGATGTTGGCCGCCGCGAGAGCGGGCGCGGGCGCCGTCGCCCTGGTGGAAGGCATCATCGGCACCGGCAAGACCTCACTGCTCCGGTGGGCCGAGGAGACCGCGAGGGACCAGGACATGGTCGTCCTCTCCGCCACCGCCTCCCCGGCCGAACAGCGCTTCCCCCTGGGGGTCGTGCACCAGCTGCTCGGGACGCTGCCGGAGACCGCGCACGGCTGGGACCGCACCTTCGCCGCCTACGGCACGCCGCACGACGGCGGTCCGGCCGAACCCGACTACCCGCTCCTCGCGGAGCTGTGCGCGAGCGTGGGCCGGGCCGCCCGGCGCACCCCGATCCTGCTCACGGTCGACGGCGTCCAGCACGTCGACCGCCCGTCGCTGCTGTGGCTGGGCTTCCTGAGCCGCCGTCTGGAGAACCTCCCCGTCGTCCTGCTGGCCACCAAGCGCTGTGGCGAACCGGCCAGCGACCAGCACCTTCTGGTCGAGTTCATGGAGGGGCTGCGCCCCGACCGCCACATCCATCTGAGCGACCTCAGCCCGAGCGCGGCGCTCGATCTGGCCCAGTCGCTGTGCGGTCACGGCCACGGCCTCGAAGCCGTGGACGCGCTGGTCGCCGGGACCGGCGGGAACCCGTATCTCCTGACCGAGCAGATACGGACGGGGCCGACGGGTCGCTCCGGCCCCCTCGTCCCCGCCGGCCCGAGCCTGCACAGCGCGCCCTTCGCCCCCGCGGGCACCGATCGCCCCGGAGGGCTGCCCGGGTACTCCGCGTACTCCCCGCACTCCGCCGAGGCGCGCGCCGGGCGGACGCCGGGCGACCCGCTGGACGAGCAACTCGGGCTCCAGGCCGTCAAGGAGCGCATCCTGTGCATGCTCCGGCGGATCGACCCGTACGGCCTGGAGATCGCCCGGGCCGCCAGCATCCTGTGCGGCCCCGTGGACGCCGCCCTCCTCGCCGACCTCTGCGGCGTCCCCACCGAAGACGCGTGTCGATGTATCAGCCGACTGACGGAATCCGGACTGCTCTGCCCCCATGACATGAAGTTCCGCCACCCCCTGCTCGCCGGGCTGCTCTACCAGGACATCCCGTGCGCCGAGCGCGCCGAACTGCACCGGCTCGCCGCCCGCAGGATGCAGCATCGCGGTGCCCCCGGCGAGGACGTCGCCGCCCATCTGCTGCGCTCCCACCGCCTGGACGAGCCCTGGATGGCGCAGCTGTTGATGGATGTGGCGCAGGGGGTGGTCGAGCACGACCCGGCGGGGGCCCGCCGACTGATCGAGAAGGCCGTGCTGCACGGTGTGCCGGGCGGCCATGAGAAGCGGGCGGAAGCCCTGCGCATCCAGGCCCTCAGCGGCCTCGATCTGCCTGCCGCAGCACGCGCGATGACCGCTCACACCTCCAGCGTCACCGGCCCCGCCGAAAGGTTCCGGCACGCGCTGCGGCTCTCCGACCTCCGGCTGCGCCTGGACGACACCGCGGGCGCGCTGGACGTCCTGGAGGAGGCGCGGCGGGAGATGACGGGCGTGCTCGACCCGACCGCCGGCGCGCGGCTGCGCGAGGCGGTGGCGCAGATACGGCTCCACGACGGCAGCCACCACCACCCCGGCGGTCACGACCGAGGTCACGTCCTCAGCGGTCATGCCCTCACTGGTCATGCCCTCACTGGTCACGCCCTCAGTGGTCACGTCCCCGGTCGTCACGTTCCCAAGGGCCACGATCACGGCGGTCACCACCCCGGTGAGGAGTGCCGGCTGTTGCGGGTCCTGCTCCTGCGCACGGCCACCGGGGACTCGGCGCCCGCCGCCCGGCGGATCGCCGACCGCCTGCTGGCCGTCCCGCGTGCCCCGTACGGCTCCGCCCGCTGGTACCAGGCGCTCCTCGCCCAACTGTGGGCCGGCGACGTGGAGGAGGCCCGGCGGCACATCGACACCGAGGTCGGCCTCGCCCGCGCCGACGGCGGCGCGACCCGGATCGCCGAGGCGCTGGCCGTACGCGGACTGGTGCAGCTGCACCGCGGGCAGCTCGCCCGCGCCGAGGACGACGCCCGCGAGGCGCTCGATCTGCTCACCCGGATCCGGGCCGGCCGGTTCCACGTCGGGCCGCTCGCCCGCAGCGTGCTCATCGACGTGGCCCTGGAGCGGGACGACATCGCCGCCGCCGGAGCCCTCCTCGACGAGGCCCCGCCGCTGCCCGGCGACCGGCCGGTCACCTGGTGGCGGCTGCACCTCCTGCACAGCGCCGGGCGGGCCCTCGGCCGGCTCGGCGAGGCACGGCGCGGTCTGGTGCTCCTCGCCCACTGCGAGGAGGAGTTGGCCCGGCGCGGAATCGTCAACCCGGCGATCCTGCCGTGGCGTTCCACCCGCTCCGCACTCCAGCTGGGCCGGCGCAACGTGGCGGCGGCCCGCCGTGCCGCTCAGGAGGAGGCCGGGCTCGCCCACCGCTGGGGCGCCCCCTTCGCGCTGGGCCGGGCCCTGGTCGCCGAGGCGGCGGCGAGTTCGGGCCGGGAGGCGCTACGGCTCGCGGACCGGGCCGTGGAACTGCTCGAACCCACCCCGGCCCCGCTGCTGTTCGCCCACGCCCTGTACGCGGCCGGGCGCGCCCACCGGCAGAGCGGCACGCCGCGCCGGTCCCGCGAACTGCTCCACCGCGCCAACGAGGTCGGCATCTCCCTGGGCGCCGACGGCCTGGTGGAGGCGGTGCAGCGGGAGCTGCGGGACGCGGGCGGCCGCCCCGATCCGCGCAAGGACTCCACGGAGTCGCTGCTCACCCCTACGGAGCGGCAGGTCTCCGAGCTGGCCGCGCGCGGCATGAGCAACCGCGACATCGCGCGGCTGCTGCAGGTGAGCCTGCGGAACGTCGAGTCCCATCTCACCCACTCGTACCGGAAGTTACGCATCAGCGGGCGGCACGAACTGGCCCGCTTCTTCCCCGCCGACGAACCCCCCGATCCGGCCCCGGTCCTCCTCTACCAGCCCCGGCCCACCCTTACCCCGACGGCCAATCCGTAGAGCCGGTGGCTCGACGGCTTGGCCGTGGAGCCGGTGGCCTGATCCACAAGACACCTCTAGGGCTCGATCAGGCCCACCCGGATCGCGTAGCGGGTCAGCTCGAGGCGGTCTCGCATGCCGAGCTTCTGGAGGAGGTTGGCGCGGTGGCGTTCCACCGTTTTCGGGCTGATGACGAGGAGGTCGCCGATCTCCTTGGAGCTGTGGCCCTCCGCCACCAGTTTGAGGATCTCCTCCTCGCGTTCCGTGACGGCCTTGTCCGGGAGAGGTCTGCCCTGTTCGGCGCGGTCGAGGTAGGTGCGAATCAGGGCCGTTTCCGCGCCGGGGTAGATGAAGGGCTCGTCGCGGACGGCCGCCCGGCAGGCCTCCACCAGGTCGCGGTCCGCCACCGACTTCAGGACGTAGCCGCTCGCGCCGGCCTTCAGGGCCTCGAAGAAGTACTGCTCGTTGTCGTACATCGTGAGGATCAGGATCCTCAGCTCCGGCTGGAGGCGGCTGAGTTCGCGGGCCGCCTGGAGGCCGGTCATGCGGGGCATCGAGATGTCCAGTACGGCCAGGTCGACGGGCTGGGAGCGGGCAAGGGCCACCGCTTCCGCCCCGTCCGCGGCCTCCGCGACGACCGTCAGGTCCGGCTCCGCGTCCAGGATGAGACGTACTCCTCCGCGTACGAGCGCATGGTCGTCCGCCAGCAGGATGCGGGTGGGAGAAGGAGGGGGGATGGTCGGTCCCGTCATGGCGTCGCCTTACCGCTCGGTGTGCTCAAGTGGACTTCCGTACCGCCGTCTTCGCCCTCGCGGATCGTCAGGTCCGCGCCGATCAGCAGCGCGCGTTCCCGCATCCCGCTGAGGCCCGCGCCGTCCGGAGCCCGGCCGATTCCCCGGCCGTCGTCCTTGACCAGGAGGCCGACCCCGCCGTGGGGCAGCCGACGGAGACGTAGATCCACTCGGGTCGCGCCCGCGTGGCGGGCCGTGTTGGTGAGGCCCTCCTGCGCCACGCGGTAGAGCACCAGCTCCGTCTCGTGGTCGAGTTTCGGGAGGCCGGACTCGATGTGGGGCCGTACGGTCAGGCCCCTCGTCGAGAACTCCGAGGCCAGCGACCTGAGTGCGCTGTGCAGTCCCAGTTCCTCCAGGACTCCCGGGCGCAGGCGGCGCGCGATGCGGCGGATCTCGTCCAGGCTCGTCCGGGTGGTCTCCTGCGCCTGGTGGAGTTCCGTGCGCAGTTCGTCCGGAGCGTGGTTCGCCGTGTGCTTCAGCTGGAGGAGTACCGCCGTGAGGGTCTGCCCGACCTCGTCGTGCAGCTCCTGCGCGATCCGCCGCCGCTCCTCCTCCTGCGCCGAGAGGACCCGGGCGGTGCTCGCGGCCCGTTCGGCTTCGAGCCGGTCGAGCATCGTGTTGAACGTACGCGTCAGGTCCGCGATCTCGCCCCGCCCCGCCACCGCCGCCCGGCGTCCCGGCCTCAGCAGGTCCGCCGTCCGCATCGCCCGGGTCAGCCGCTGCAGCGGCGCGAGCCCCAGCCGCAGCAGGAGGGCGTTCGCGAGGAGCATCGCGACCAGCCCGGCCACGAGCACGATCGCCTCACCGAGGAGTACGGGTGTGGAGACCGTGACGGGGCCGAAGAGGAGGAGGACGGCCACGACCAGCACCGAGGCGTTGAGGAGGAAGATGCGCCAGTACAGCGACACGTTCGCGACTCTCTCCCTCTTCCTGCTCCGGGCCTCTGACCCTTCCCCGCTCCGGGCCTCTGACCTGCGGCGGGATCCAGGTCCCCGCCTCATCCTGACCAGTTTCCGGTGTCTTGTCCATCCGTGCCGACACCCATGTTCCGGGCCTCCCGGCGGGTGGCACCATGGCCCCCGACCACCGACCTGATCACCCTTTGACACGACAACAGGAGGGACGGGCCCTTGCCTGCTCCGCGGATGAGAACGACACCCCTGCCCGGCATCGGCGTCCAGTACGACTTCACCACCCGGGAGCACCGCCACCTGTCGGTCATCGCGCACCGCGACGGGACCCGGACCGTGAACGTCTACCGGGGCGACGACCCCGACGCGTGCGCGCAGTCGCTGCACCTCACCGAGGTCGAGACGGCCTCCCTGATCGACGCGCTCATGCCCGCGCACCACAGCCCCAACGTCCTGCACACCACCGACCTGGGGCTCGTCGCCGAACGCATCGAGCTGTCCGCCCACTCGTACTGGAACGGGCGCCTGCTCGGCGAGACGCGGATGCGCACCGACGCCGGCGCCTCCATCGTCGCCGTACTGCGCCGCTCCGGGGCGATACCGTCCCCGACGCCCGCCTTCCGGCTCGCGGGCGGCGACACGCTCATCGTCATCGGCACCCGCGAGGGCGTCGACGCGGCCGCCGCGATCCTCGGTCGGGAGTGAGGGCGGCGTGCACTCCGCGGTCTTCCTGATCGAATTCGGCGCCATCATCCTCGGACTCGGCCTGCTCGGGCGTCTCGCCGGCCGGTTCAGCTTCTCCCCGATACCCCTGTACCTGCTCGCCGGGCTCGCCTTCGGCAAGGGCGGCCTGCTGCCGCTCGGCACCAGCGAGGAGTTCGTCGCCATCGGCGCCGAGATCGGGGTGATTCTCCTGCTCCTCATGCTCGGCCTTGAGTACACCGCGAGCGATCTCGTCTCCAACCTCAAGACCCAGTACCCCGCCGGACTCGTCGACTTCGCCCTCAACGCCCTGCCCGGTGCCGCCGCCGCGCTGCTCCTCGGCTGGGGACCGGTCGCCGCCGTCGTCCTGGCAGGCGTCACCTGGATCTCCTCGTCGGGCGTCATCGCGAAGGTCCTCGGCGACCTCGGACGCCTCGGCAACCGCGAGACACCGGTCATCCTCAGCATCCTGGTCCTCGAAGACCTCGCCATGGCCGTCTACCTGCCCATCATCACGGCCCTGCTCGCCGGGGTCGGCCTCGCGGCGGGCAGCGCCACCCTCGCCATCGCCCTCGGCGTGGCCGGAGCCGTGCTCTTCGTCGCCGTCCGCTACGGACGGCTCATCTCACGGTTCGTCTCCAGCGACGACCCCGAGAAACTGCTCCTCGTCGTCCTCGGCCTGACGCTGCTCGTCGCCGGCGTCGCCCAGCAGCTCCAGGTCTCCGCGGCCGTCGGCGCGTTCCTCGTCGGCATCGCCCTCTCCGGGGAGGTCGCCGACGGTGCCCACGCCCTGCTGAGCCCCCTGCGCGACCTCTTCGCCGCGGTGTTCTTCGTCTTCTTCGGACTGCACACCGACCCCGCCAGCATCCCGCCGGTGCTCCTCCCGGCCTTCGCGCTGGCCGTCGTCACCGCGCTGACCAAGATCGCGACCGGTCACTGGGCCGCGCGGCGCGCCGGGATCGGGGTCAAGGGCCGTTGGCGGGCGGGCGGCACGCTGGTGGCGCGCGGCGAGTTCTCCATCGTCATCGCGGGGCTCGCCGTCACGGCAGGAGTGCAGCCCCAGCTCGGGCCCTTCGCCACCGCGTACGTGCTCATCCTCGTGGTGATCGGGCCGCTCACGGCCCGCTACACCGAGCCGATCGCCGCGTACCTCCTCCGAGGGCGGCGCCGGAAGCCGCAGGCCTCGGAGGACGCATCCGTACGAGAGCCGGAGACCACGCCCGTGCGTGAGTCGGGACCCGAGCCCGTGCGTGAGTCGGGACCCGAGCCCGTGCGTGAGTCGGGCGCCGGGCTCGTACATGAGGCGGGATCCGGGCCCGTGCGTGAGGCGGGATCCGGGCCCGTGCGTGTACCCGAGCCCGGGTCTGCCTCCGACCGCGTGTGAACGTGGGCGGGCCGCGTCAGTCCGCGATCTCGATCGACTCCCGCTGCGGCTCGCTCCGCTGCCCCGCTTGCGTCCCTGTCCGAGCCCCCGCCCGAGTCCCCTTCTGAGTGATGCCCTGGAGCAGCTGCGCGAGGTCCACCCCGGTCGTGGACGACAGGAGCTCCATGCCCTGGGCGACGTTGTCCGCGACCGTGCGGGACAGCTGGCTCGCCCCGTCCGTCGAGATGACCGTCATCTTCTCGATGGCCGACAGCGGCTCGGACGCCTTGGCCACGACCTGGGGCAGGACCTCGACGAGCATCTGGAGGACGGCCGCGTCCCCGTACTGGGCGTAGGCGTCGGCCTTCTTCTGCATGGCTTCGGCTTCGGCGGAGCCCTTCGCGGCGATCGCCGCGGCCTGGGCCTCGCCCTCGATGCGTACGGCGTCGGCGAGGGCCGCGCGGTGGGCCTTCTCGCCCTCACCGGTGAGCCTGGCCCGCTGGGCGTCCGCCTCGGCCTCCTTGACCAGGGCGATACGGCGGGCCTCGGCCTCCTGCTCGGCCTGGTAGCGGGCGGCGTCGGCGGGCTTGCGGACCTGGGTGTCGAGCTGGCGGTCGGTCAGCTCGGCCTGGCGCGCGGCGACCTTCTCCTGTTCCGTCAGGATGTCCTGCTGGCGGGCGGCCTCGGCGAGCGGGCCGGCGGCGTTCGCCTGGGCGGCGGCCTCGTCCGTCTGGGCCTTGATCTCGGCCTGCTTCAGGTAGAGGGTCCGCTGGGCGATCGCGATCTCCTCCTCGGCCTTCAGCCGCGCCTGCTCGGCCGCCCGGCGCGCGACGGCCTCGGCGATGTCCGCCTCCTGCTTGGCACGCGCGGCCTCGGGACGCCCGAGGTCTTCGAGGTACGAGCCCTCGGTGGTGATGTCCTGGATCTGGAAGGCGTCCAGGACCAGGCCCTGCCCGGACAGGCTGGCCTCGGCCTCCTCGGCGACCTGCCCGGCGAACGCGGCCCGGTCCCGGATGATGTCCTCGACCGACATCCGGCCCACGATGGAGCGCAGCGCGCCCGACAGCACTTCCTGGGTGAAACCGACGATGCCGTTCTGCTGCATCAGGAAGCGCTGCGCGGCCGCGCGGATCGAGTCCTCGGTGCCGCCGACCTTGACGATCGCGACGCCCTCCAGGTTGGCCTTCACACCGCGCAGGGTGACGGCGCCGCGTACCGCGACCGGGATGTGACGGCTCGACAGGTCGAGCGTGAACTTCTGCTGCACGAACGGGACGACGAACACACCGCCACCGACCACGACCTTCTGGCCGCTGTTGTCGGTGAACACCCGCCCGGTGGCCGGGTCGGTGGCTTTCTTGCCGCGTCGCCCGGTGATGATGAACGCCTCGCTGGGGCCGGCCACCTTGTAGCGCGTGACGACGACGAGGCCGAGCAGGACGACAAGGACGACTATTCCCACCACAGCGGTCAGGACAGGGCTCATGCAGAAATCCCCTCGAATGAAGTGAGTGAAGTGAATGGAGTGAATGGAGTGAACGAAATCGATGAGCCGGCGGAAGTCAGGGAATGACGTGGTGAATCGGGTGGGGGTGCGGAAGTCAGCGCTCGACGGGGCGGACGCCGACCGACGTCGGTGACAGCACCGACTCCACCCACACCTCGGAGCCCCGCTCGACCGGCGCGGCCGCCTTCGCCGCGTACTTCACCGGCTGGCCGGCCAGATACAGCAGGACCTCGCCGTAGCCACCGGCGGGGATCGCCGTGACGACCGCGCCCGTCGTGCCCGTCAGGTCCTCGCCCCGGGGCGCGGGCGCGCCGCCGTCCCGGAGCAGAGCCCGGCTGAACCGCCAGGTCAGCCAGCCCACCAGGGCGCCCGCGGCGATACCCGTGAGGGTCGCGAGGACCGCTCCGGCGCCGGCCGCGCCCGTCGCGATCGCGCCCGTGAATCCGAGCACCGACACGAATCCGGCGATCACCGGGAGCGAGAGGAATCCGTCGAGGCCGCCGCCGATGCTTTCCAGGACGCCGTCGAAGACGAGGGAGAGCGCCAGGACGATCAGCCCCGCGACACCCAATCCCAGAAACCACCCCACGTGCCGATCCCCCTCGGTTCCTCTCGATCCTCCACTATTTCTGAATTGTTCCATGTAAGGAGCGTGTAGGACATGGGTGTCAGCACCCATTGACTCCCGAGGGCGCCCCCGCCGTTCAGTACGATGGGCAGCTGTTCTCAAGCGGAGGAGGGCGACATGACGGACCGGAGCGAGGGCGGGGCGGAGCCCTCCCCGCGCAGGCGTGGACAGGGCGAACTGGAGTCCCAGGTGCTCGCCGTGCTGCGCGAGGCGTCCGAGCCCGTGCCTGTGGCGTGGGTTCGGGAACGCCTCGGCGGCGGTCTCGCCTACACCACCGTCATCACCATCCTCACCCGCCTCCGGGCGAAGGGTGCCGTCGAGCGTGAGCGCGCCGGCCGTTCCTTCCGGTGGACGGCCGTCGCCGACGAGGCCGGGCTCGCCGCCCTGCGGATGCGGAAGGTGCTCGACGCGGAGGCGGACCGCCAGGCGGTCCTCGCCAGCTTCGTCACCGCCCTCTCGCCGAACGAAGAGCGACTCCTTCGTGAACTGCTCTCCAAGGCCGCCGAGGAGGAGGAAGGCTAGCCGCCATGGGAGTCTTCGTCTTCCTTCCCCTCGTCCTTCCGCTCACCGCATGGCCGGTCGCCCGCCTCGCCGAGCAGCGGCTCCACCCCCGTACCGCGACGCGTCTGCTCGCCGCCGTCGCCGGCGTCTCCGCCGTGTGCAGCACCCTCTGCCTCGGCCTGCTCATGATCGTGGGCACCGCGCAGCTCCCCGGCAACCCGCTCCCCGACAGCTGGTCGGACCCCGATGTGCGCGCGGCCCTCCCGTACGACGAGATCGCCGGCCGCGCTGCCATCCCGGCGCTGCTCGCCGTCCTCGTCTCGTGCGCCGCGGCGGCCTGGCGTCAGGTGCGGGTGCGCCGCCGGGTCGTGGACGCGCTGAGCGGGCTGCCGCCGACGCGCGTCGCGGTGCTGCCGGACCGTACCCCGTACGCGTACGCGGTGCCCGGCGGCCGGTTGCGGGGACGAGGACGAGGACCGGGCTGGGGAGGAAGGGGACGAGGAGGGGGTCCCGGGCAGGGGAGGGGGCGAGTGCGAGGAGGGGGTCCGGGGCGGGTCGTGGTCAGCACGGGGATGCTCGCGGGCCTCGCCCCCGCCGAACGACGGGCCCTCTTCGCCCACGAGCGGGCCCATCTGGCCGGGCGTCACCACCGCCATCTGCTGACGGTCCATCTCGCGGCGCGCGCGAACCCGTTCCTGCGTCCACTGCGTACCGCCGTCACGTACACCGCGGAACGCTGGGCCGACGAGGAGGCGGCCGCCGAGGTCGGCAGCCGCCGGTCCGTCGCCCGCGCGATCGGCAAGGCGGCCCTCCTGGCGCCCCGCGCCCCGGCCGCCACGCTCCCCGCCCTGACGGGCACGGGCGCCGGCCCGGTGCCCCGACGGGTCGCGGCCCTGATGCGGCCGGCTCCGATGGGCCGCGCGTGGCCGCCGGTCGGCACGGCCGCCGGCCTCGCGGCCTGGGGCGCCGCCTTCGGCACGACCGTATCGGCCCTGTCCTCGGCGAACTCGGCGGTCACGCTCTTCCTGGTACTACGCGGCGTCGCCTCGCCGATGTAGCCGGCCGGGCCGATCCGGGTCGACCCGGGCCGACTCGGGCCGGCCGGACGAGTCCTGGAGGAGTCCTAGAGGTCGAACTCGTGCGGCGGCAGGTCCAGGGTGAAGCACGCCTCGCGGACCACTGCCTGCTCCGTCTTGTCGAAGTCGCCGTCGGCGCCGCCGATGACGATGCCGATCTGGATGACGGCGCGCGCCTCGGCCGGCTTCTTCTTCGCCTTGGCGATCTCCTGGAGCACGCTGACCTTGCCGAAGTCGAAGTCGGAGGTCAGCTTGTTCAGGTTGTCGTCGAAGCGGCGCTGAAGGTCGAGCGCGTCGAAGTTCTGCAGCACCTCGTTGGTCGAGATGAGCTGGGCGACCCGACGGCGCTCGGCGGGGTCGATGGTCCCGTCGGCGGCGGCGACCAGCGCGCACATGGCCATGCTCGCGTCCCGGAACGCGCCGCTCTTCAGGTCGTTCTTCTTCGCCACCAGCTGGGTCTGCATCGTCGATGCGGATTCCCTGATGCGGTCCCACAGGGCCATGAGCACTCCAGACGTCGATTACTTCTACGGTCTTGTAGAACGTAGCAGTGGGTCGTGGAGTTCCCGGGAACCGTGAAGAGGCCGCGCCGGTCCGGTGCCGTGGGGAGTAAGCCGGTCGGACGCCCGGGAGTTGGAGGGTGAATCCCCCGACTCCCGCACCCCGGCGGGAGAAACGTGACATTGTACGATGCTCCCCCTGTGACTTCTCGGAGGACGCACGATGGGTGACCTGAAGCAGTACGGCCTCGTCAGAGCGCAGGAGCGGCTCCGCGACCAGGTCGGGCACGCCCTTCGCGCCGCCCTGATCGCCGGTGAACTGCGGCCCGGCCAGGTCTACTCGGCCCCCGGGCTCGCGAGCGACCTCGGGGTCTCCGCGACCCCGGTCCGCGAGGCCATGCTCGACCTGGCCCGGGAGGGCCTGGTCGAACCCGTCCGCAACAAGGGCTTCCGGATCACCGAGGTGAGCGAGCGGGACCTCGACCAGTTCACCGAGCTGCGCACCCTGATCGAGGTGCCCACCATCGGCCGCATCACGACGAAGGCCGACCGGGAGCAACTGGAGGCGCTGCGCCCGGTCGCGGAGGAGATCGTCTCGTGCGCCAGGGGTCACGACCTCATCGGCTATCTGGAGGCGGACCGCCGCTTCCACCTCGCCCTGCTCGCCCTGTCCGGCAACGACCGCCTGGTCGAGACGGTGGGGGAGCTGCGCAAGCGCTCGCGTCTCTACGGACTGACCGGTCTGGACGAGGCCGGCAAGCTCGTCTCCTCCGCCGAGGAACACCTCGAACTCCTCGACCTGATGATCGCCGGGGACGCGCGCGGCGCGGAGGCGTGCATGCGCCGCCACCTCGGGCACGTACGGTCGCTGTGGGCCGACGCCCGCGACGAACCGGTCGGGCGCGGCTAGGTCCCTGGAGAGGGCGGGCATGGCGCGCGCGGATCCTCGCCGGTCCGGCCCCAGTTGCTCCCCGTGCGTCAACTGGGCCCGCTCCCGCCGGGGTTCGCTCCCACGGGGTTCGCTCCCGTCGAGGTTCGGACAACCTGGACAGCGTCTTGGACCTCTATATGCTGACACCATGCCTTCTGCCGCCTCCGGGCCCGCGAACGCCTCCGCCTCCTCTGTGCCCCCGCCGGCGACCGCCTCCCGGCTGGCCGGCGTCGGCGCGTCGCCGGTACGGGAGATCCTGGCGCTGACCGCGCGGCCCGAGGTGATCTCCTTCGCCGGTGGTCTGCCCGCCCCCGAGCTGTTCGACGTCGCGGGCATCCGGGCGGCGTTCGACGGGGTCCTGGCGGAGAACGCGCAGTACGCGCTCCAGTACTCGACGACCGAGGGCGACCCGGAGCTGCGTACCGCCATCGCGGCCCGGCTGGCCGCACGCGAACTCCCCACAGACCCTGACGACCTGCTCGTCACGACGGGCTCGCAGCAGGCGCTCACGCTGCTCACCACCGCGCTCGTCGAGCCGGGCGCCGTGGTGCTCGTCGAGGACCCCTGCTACCTCGCGGCCCTCCAGACCTTCGGCTTCGCCGGCGCGCGGGTCGTCCCCGTGCCCACCGACGACCACGGCGTCATCCCGGAGGCGCTGGAGGAGATCGCGGCCCGCGAGAAGCCGACCCTCCTCTATCTCGTGCCCACCTTCCAGAACCCGACGGGCCGCACCCTGCCCGCCGAGCGCCGTACCGCCGTCGCCGAGGCCGCCGCGCGGATCGGATTCTGGATCGTCGAGGACGACCCGTACGGCGAACTGCGGTACGACGGTGAGCGCGTCCCCTGGATCGCCGCCGACCCCGCGGCCGCCGACCGCACCGTGCTGCTCGGCTCCTTCTCCAAGGTGATGGCCCCCGGCCTCCGGCTCGGCTATCTGCGTGCGCCCGCCGGGCTCCGGCGCGCCTGTGTGATCGCGAAGCAGGCCGCCGACCTGCACACCTCGACCATCGACCAGGCCGCGGCCGCGCGGTATCTGCGCGACAGCGACCTCGACGCGCATGTCGCGGTGATGCGGGCCGCGTACCACGAGCGCAGGGACGCGATGCTCGAAGGCCTGCCGGCCGCGCTGCCCGAGGGCAGCCGGTGGAACCGGCCGGAGGGCGGCATGTTCATCTGGGTGACCCTGCCCGCCGGTCATGACGCGACGGCGCTCCTGAAGACCGCGGTCGGCCACGAGGTGGCGTACGTGCCGGGGGCGCCGTTCTTCTGCGGTGAGCCGGACCCGGGCGCGATGCGGCTCTCGTTCACCACGCACTCGGCCGACGAGATCAGGGAAGGCCTGCGCAGGCTGGCCAAGAGCTTCGCCTGAGGCAGGTGAGGCAGGTGCCCGATGTACGTAGCGGGCCGGAGAATGGTCGCCAACGTCGAGGCCGCTCAGAACAACGCCTAGGCGATCAATTCCGGCCAGGGAAGAAGTCGGCGCTCTGGACGTACTCCATCGCCTCGGTGAACTCCGGGTCGCCGAGGCGGCGTTCCATCTCCTCCGGGGTCACGTCCTCCACGCGGGTCTGGATCCAGTACAGGTTGCCGAGCGGGTCGCGCACCCGGCCGACCCGGTCGCCGAAGAACAGGTGGGTGACCTCGGTGACCGAGGTGGCACCGGCCGCGACGGCCTGTCGATGTACGGCGTCGGCGTCCTCGACGTAGAGACGGAGGAAGCCGGGGGTCGGCGGCCACTCCGGTCGCGCGTCGAACATCATCACCACCGAGTCACCGATCCGGACCTCGGCATGCTGGATGCTTCCGTCCTCGCCGGCCAGGCGAGCCAACTCCTCCGCGCCGAAGGCCCGCTGCATGAAGTCGATGAGCCGCACGGTGTCACGCGAGATGATCCACGGCGTCACGGTGTGATAGCCCTGGGGAACGGGACGGACGGACATCTGGCTGCCTCCTGGGATGCGAGTGCCGCAACGTGATGACGACGCTAACTCCGATCTAGGCCAGGTCATGGCCTAGACGGGCCTGGTTCTCGGTGCCAGGAGGCCTGGAACCGTCACCCCGTCATCACCCTCGTGTCGTTGTTGGGCCGAACGGGTGAGGAGCGGGAGGATGTGTCCATGAGTAGGTACGAGAGGTACGACGTCACCGACGAGCAGTGGGAGGGCCTCGCCCAGGTCGTGCCCCTGCGCGGCCGTGACGAATGGCCGTCCAGGGTCGACCACCGCACGATCCCCGAGCAGTACGAATCCGCCGAGCAGCGCCGTATGGTCGTGCTCCGCGTGCAGGTGTTCGCCGACGCCCGTGAGGTCGCCGAGTACCTCATCGCCCAGATCCCGGTGCTCCTCGACCTGACGAGCGCCGACACCGAGGTCGCCAAGCGCATCCTCGACTTCAGCAGTGGTGTGGTCTTCGGCCTCGGCAGCGGGATGCACCGCGTCGACCGGAACGTTTTTCTTCTCGCGCCGGCCGGTACGGAGGTCGAGGGTGCGGAAGGTGAGGACGAGGAGGGTGTCGTGGGCGGTCGGACCGCCGGCGTCCCCCGATCGTAGGAAGGTCATCTAGCCGTAACGGTTCGTCAGGGAATGAACTGCGTACGGTCCGGGCATGGACCTCACCGGCGGCTTCACGCTCGACCACTCCTCCTCCATGCCCGCTCCCTCCTCCGGCGCTCCTTCCCTGGGAGCCCCTTCCACCGGAGCCCCCTCCGCGGGGGCGCCGCCCCGGCTGCCGTCCCAGGGCGGGTCCGAGCGGCGGGTCGAGCGACGGGCGGAGGGCGGATCAGCCGGTGGGGGCGGTGGCGGGCGACTGCGGGCGCGGCCCGCCGTCACCGAGCTGCGGCTGTCCGCGTTCGCCGGTCACCGCTCCGCCGTGCACGCGCTGGGGCCGGTCACCCTCTTCACCGGGCCCAGCGGCAGCGGCAAGTCCACCGCCCTGCGGGCGTACGAGGCGCTGGCCCGGCTCGGCGCGGGCGACTCGCTCGACGAGGTGTTCCCCGATGCCGCCGACTGCGTCCCCGAGCGTGCCCGGCCCGACGCCCAGGGAAGGCGCGGATTCCGCATCGGGTGCACGGTCGACGGACCCGAAGGTCCGGTCCATCTGGACCTCGCCGTCCAGGCCGAACCCCGGCTCCGCATCGTCGGTGAACGGCTCACGGGCCGGGGCCGCACCCTCCTCGCCACCGCACTGCGCGACCCGGGCCGCCCCACCGTCCAGGCCGAGTGGCACACGGCCGGCACCACCCCCGTCACGCGGGCGCCCTTCCCCGACGACCTCCTCGGTACGGCCCTGCTGCCGCTGCGGGTCGCGGGCAAGACCCCCGGGCAGCTGGAGGTCCTGGCCGCGGCCGAGCAGGTGGTCGTCGGGCTGCGGTCCGCCTTCTCCTGCGACCCCCGGCCCGAGGGAATGCGCGCTCCGGTGCCGCCGGGCGAGGGGCGGCTGCGGCGCGGCTGCGGCAACCTCGCCGAGGTCCTGCACCGCACCCACACGGGCTGCCCGCGCCGTCACCACCGCCTCGCGGCCGTGGCGGGAGCGGGCTGCGCGGGACCCGTCACCGGGCTCGGGGTGCAGGAACTCCCGGAGGGTACGGTGCGGGCGGTCCTCGAACGGGGCGGCCGGGCGGCGACCCCGCTCGGGCGGCTCGGGGACGGGGAACTGCGCTATCTGGCGCTCGCGCTCACTCTGCTGACCGGGCCCGGGGTCCTCGAAATGGACCGGATCGCCGAGGTGCCCGAGGCCATGCAGTCCCTGACGCTGCTCGCCGACGGCCTCGACCGGGGGCTCGACGAGCGGCAGGTCGGCGAACTGCTCGGTCTCGCCACGGGCATCGCCGCCGACGGCCACATCCGGGTCGCCGGCACGGTCGGGGAACGCGCGGCGGCGCAGGCCCGCCGGACGCCCGGGGTGACGGTGGTCGATCTGAGCAGGTGAGGGGCGCACGGTGGTAGACCTGAGCGCGTGACGGACAACGACGTAGCGGGACTGCAGCGCAGGCTGGCCGAGTTCGCGGCCGCCCGCGCGTGGCAGCCCTACCACACGCCCAAGAACCTGGCGGCGGCGCTCAGCGTGGAGGCGGCCGAACTCCTGGAGATCTTCCAGTGGTTGACGCCCGAGGAAGCGGAGCGGGTGATGGAGGAGCCCGAGTCGGCGCACCGTGTCGCCGACGAGGTGGCGGACGTGCTCGCCTATCTCCTCCAGTTCTGTGAAGTGCTCGGGGTCGACCCGCTGGCCGCGCTCGCGGCCAAGATCGACCGGAACGAGGTCCGATTTCCCGTTCGAAGGCGGGGCGAAGGGCGCGGAGAAGGGGGCGAGGAAGGCGATTCGACCGAAGATCGTCACTCTTCGGAGTGATCGACTTTTCCCCGTCGAGCCTCCTGTCCACAGATTTCCGAATTCCCCTGGTGTTGGGGCTCAGGCCGCCTCACTCTGGGTAGTGGATTGAGTGGGCAGATAAGTCGTACGAACGGGGGCGGCGTTGATGGAAGCGGAGCGACTCATCGCGCTTGGCCGGCACGCGCTGGCGGAGAGCGGGACGGCACAGGACATCGTGGCGGAGGCCTGGCAGGCGCAGGCGCTCGCCCAGGCGATAGGGAACCATCTCGCGCTCTGCGGACCGCAGGAGTTGCGCGGCGAGGCGCGGGGGCTGAGCGAGATCGGGGAGTACCCGGCGTGGGGTGCCGGTGGGCCGCGTGCGGCCCAGTTGTCCGAAGTGGCGGACCCGAGCGGGGCGTTGACCGCGCTCGGGGAGCTGCTCGGGGAGGTGGGCATCGCGCTGGTCGGCGTGGCCTGCGCCACGGACGAGGAGGGGCTCTACTGGCAGTGCATCGAGGCCATCGACGCCGCCGACGAGTCGAGCGACCGGGTTCGCGGAATGCTGCGGCGCCTCGCCGTGCGGGACGGGGAGCGGGCCCGCCCGCCCGACGCCGCACGAGGCCGCGCGGGCCCCGGACGGGGCCGGTGGTGAACGGCGGACGGCGACGGGCCGGGGTGGCGGATGTCCGGGACGGCAGGCGCCCCCGATCGCGGGGGACAGGGCCGGTGGGCCCACGGCCGGTGGGGCTCCGGCCGGCCGGGTGAGGGCTGGTGGGACTCCGGCTGGCGGGGTCAGGGCTGGTGGGGCTGCTCGGGCCGGTCGTGAGGGGCCTGGTCCGGGGCAAGGCGGTCGGACGTGGACTGGAGCTCGGCGTCCAGCTGGTTGAGGTCGGCGGAGAGCGCCGCCATCAGTTCCTCCATCTGCTGGAGCAGGCCCTTGGGGGCGCCGGCGCCCTTCTGCTCGGGCACGGACCGCGGCACCGGCTGTTCGGGTACGGCCTGCTCCGGCGCGGCTTCCTGGGACATGGGGGCCTCCTCGGCCCGGACCCCGCCGCCGAGGACGGGGCCACGAGAGAGAGCGACGCACCGGCAGCGGCCGCCGGCGCGCGGGCCGGGCGGTCCGGCTCCGCCCGAGCCAACGACGGGTGCCGGGCCCCGGTCACTGGCCGGGGCGGACGCGGCCCGCCAGGGGGCGGGATATTCACCCGACCGGGCCGGGGCGCACAAGGAGCTGACGCAGAGGTTGACACGCACCCGACGGTGCAGGATGGAGGCATGGATCTCCGCATCTTCACCGAACCCCAGCAGGGGGCCGACTACGACACCCTCCTCGCGGTGGCACGGGCCACCGAGGAGCTCGGATTCGACGCCTTCTTCCGCTCGGACCACTACCTCAGCATGGGCTCCGCCGACGGGCTGCCCGGACCGACCGACGCCTGGATCACCCTGGCCGGGCTCGCCCGGGAGACCCGGCGGATCCGCCTCGGCACCCTGATGACGGCCGGGACCTTCCGGCTCCCCGGGGTGCTCGCCATCCAGGTCGCCCAGGTGGACCGGATGTCCGGCGGACGGGTCGAACTCGGGCTCGGCGCGGGCTGGTTCGAAGAGGAGCACAAGGCCTATGGCATTCCGTTCCCGAAGGAGAGGTTCGGCCGGCTGGAGGAGCAGCTGGCGATCGTCACCGGTCTGTGGGAGACCGAGATCGGCAAGACCTTCAGCTACGAGGGCGAGTTCTACCGGCTGAGCGACTCCCCGGCGCTGCCCAAGCCCGCGCAGGACAGGATCCCGGTGCTGATCGGCGGCCACGGCGCGAGCCGTACGCCTCGCCTGGCCGCGCGGTACGCGGACGAGTTCAACATCCCCTTCGCGTCCCTGGAGGACAGCGAGCGACAGTTCGGCCGGGTCCGGGCCGCGGCCGAGGAGGCCGGGCGGGCGCCCGACGACCTGGTGTACTCCAACGCGCTGGTCGTCTGTGTCGGCAAGGACGACGCGGAGGTGGCCCGCCGGGCCGCCGCCATCGGGCGGGACGTGGACGAGCTGAGGGCGAACGGTCTCGCGGGTTCGCCCGCCGAGGTCGTCGACAAGATCGGGCGGTACGCGGCGATCGGCTCCTCCCGGGTCTACCTCCAGGTCCTCGACCTGGACGACCTGGACCACCTGGAGCTGATCTCGGCACAGGTCCAGTCGCAGCTGGGATGAGCGGGGCGATCCGATGAAGCCGGTCCGTACGCTCGCCGAGGCCCTCGGGGCGGGGGTGCTCGTCCTCGACGGCGGGCTGTCCAACCAATTGGAGGCACAGGGCTGCGACCTCTCGGACGCGCTCTGGTCCGCGCGGCTCCTGGCCGACGGACCCGAGCAGATCGAAGCGGCGCACGCGGCGTACGTACGGGCCGGCGCCCGGGTGCTCATCACCTCCAGCTACCAGGCCACCTTCGAGGGTTTCGCCCGGCGGGGCGCGGGCCGGGAGGAGGCGGCGCGGCTCCTCGCGCGGAGCGTGGAGCTCGCCCGCGGCGCGGCGGCGGCTGTGGGGGAGGAGGTCTGGGTCGCCGGGTCCGTGGGGCCGTACGGCGCGATGCTCGCGGACGGGAGCGAGTACCGGGGACGGTACGGGCTGTCCGTACGGGAGCTGGAGGTGTTCCACCGGCCCCGGATCGAGGTGCTGGCGGCGGCGGAGCCGGACGTCCTGGCTCTGGAGACGGTTCCGGACGTGGAGGAGGCGGAGGCGCTGCTGCGGGCGGCGGAGGGGTGTGGGGTGCCGGTGTGGCTCTCGTACACGGTCGAGGGCGGGCGGACCCGGGCCGGGCAGGATCTGGCGGAGGCCTTCGCGGTCGCCGCCGGGAACGACCAGGTCGTCGGGGTCGGGGTCAACTGCTGCGACCCGGCGGAGGCGGGGCCCGCGGTGGAGCTCGCCGTCGCCGTGACCGCGAAACCCGCCGTGGTCTACCCCAACAGCGGGGAGCGGTGGGACGCGCGCGCGCGGGGCTGGCGCGGCGACGTCGCCTTCGACCCGGCCCGGGCCACCGGCTGGGCCGCGTCCGGCGCCCGGCTCATCGGCGGCTGCTGCCGGGTCGGCCCGGCGACGATCTCCGCCCTGTGCTCCTCCCTGGTCACCGACGACGACAAGGGCTGAGCCCCGGGGCCCGGCTCGCGCGGGGCCTACGCCCGCCGGAGTCCGCCCCGCGTGGCACCCGTGCCCGCCGGAGCCCGGCCCGCGTGGCACCCGTGCCCGCCGGAGCCCGGCCCGCGTGGCACCCGTGCCCGCCGTGGCCCGGCCCGCGGGGGAAAATGCCTGGTCAGGCCGGGAGGGGCGAACCATACTCGGAAGTGTGTTCCTGACGATCAGTACGACCGGCAACCCGGAGCGTCCCGCGACCGATCTCGGCTTTCTGCTGCACAAGCATCCCGAGCGGGCGCAGACGTTCTCGACTTCGCACGGCACGGCGCACGTCCTCTACCCCGAGGCGAGCGCCGAGCGGTGCACGGCGGCACTTCTCCTGGAGGTGGACCCCGTGGCGCTGGTGCGCCGCGGCAAGGGCAAGGGCCGGGGCGGCGCCCCGGACTCCGCGCTCGCCCAGTATGTGAACGACCGGCCCTACGCGGCGTCCTCGCTGCTCGCCGTCGCGCTCGCCAAGGTCTTCAAGACGGCGCTGCACGGCGTCTGCCAGGCGATGCCCGAGCGGGCCGCCGCGCCGCTGCGGCTGCGCGTCGAGGTCCCCGCGGTGCCCGCCCGGGGCGGTGCCGAGCTGGTGCGCAAGCTGTTCGGGCCGCTGGGCTGGGACACGGTGGACGCCGAGCCGGTGGCTCTGGACGGGCAGTTCCCCGAGTGGGGCGACTCCCGCTACGTACGCCTGGTCCTGGAGGGCGAGCTGCGGCTCGCGGACGCCCTCAACCACCTCTACGTCCTGCTGCCCGTGCTCGACGACGCCAAGCACTACTGGGTCGCGCCCGACGAGGTCGACAAGCTGCTGCGCGCCGGTGACGGCTGGCTCGCGGGGCACCCCGAGCGGACGCTGATCACGGCACGCTATCTCTCCCGCCGCCGGGGCCTGACGCGTGAGGCGAGTGAGCGGCTCGAACTGGTGCGGCTCGCCGAGGCCGAGGGGCTGGACGTCGACGACGTCGACAACGCGGTCGACGAGTCGACCGACACCGAGGAACGCCCCGTGCCGCTCGCCGAGCAGCGACGGGAGGCGATCCTCGCCGCCCTGGCCCAGGCCGAGGCGAGCCGGGTTCTCGATCTCGGGTGCGGTCAGGGCCAGTTGGTGCAGGCGCTGCTCAAGGACACCCGTTTCGCGGAGATCGTCGGTGTCGACGTGTCCGTCCGCGCCCTGACCGTGGCCGCGCGCCGGCTGCGGCTGGAGCGGATGGGGGAGCGGCAGGCGGCCCGGGTGAAGCTGCTGCAGGGCTCGCTCGCGTACACGGACAAGCGGCTGACCGGCTACGACGCCGCCGTGCTCAGCGAGGTCATCGAGCACCTGGATCTGCCGAGGCTGCCGGCCCTGGAGTACGCGGTGTTCGGCTCGGCCCGGCCGCGTACGGTCCTCGTGACCACGCCGAACGTGGAGTACAACGTGCGCTGGGAGTCGCTCCCGGCCGGACACGTCCGGCACAGTGACCACCGCTTCGAATGGACCCGGGAGGAGTTCCGGAGCTGGGCGGCCTCGGTCGCCGAGCGGTACGGGTACGGCGTCGGGTTCACCCCCGTCGGCCCGGACGATCCCGAGGTCGGCCCGCCCACCCAGATGGCCGTCTTCACCCGCACCCCGGACGCGGCCGCCGAGAAGACCCGCACCTCGGACGCGGCCGCCGAGAAGACCCGCACCCCCGACCCGACCACAGCGAAGGAGGAACAGGCATGACCACCGAGACCGTGAACCCGGCCGCCACCACCCCGGCCCGCACCCTGCCCGTCACCGACCTGTCCCTCGTGGTGCTCGTCGGCGCCACCGGTTCCGGCAAGTCCACCTTCGCCCGGCGCCACTTCAAGCCCACCGAGATCGTCTCCTCCGACTTCTGCCGGGGGCTCGTCGCCGACGACGAGAACGACCAGTCCGCGAGCAGGGACGCCTTCGACGTCCTCCACTACATCGTGGGCAAGCGCCTCGCGGCGGGGCGGCTGGCCGTCGTCGACGCCACCAACGTGCAGCAGGAGGCGCGGCGTCAGCTCGTACAGCTGGCCCGTTCGTACGACGTGCTGCCCATCGCGATCGTCCTCGACCTGCCCGAGGAGGTGTGCCGCAGCCGGAACGCCGCCCGTCCCGACCGCGCGGACATGCCCGCGCACGTCATCCAGCGCCACCGCCGTGAGCTTCGCCGCTCGCTGCGCGGCCTGGAGCGGGAGGGCTTCCGCAAGGTGCACGTGCTGAAGTCCGTCGAGGAGGTCGACGCGGCCCAGGTCGTTCTGGAGCGCCGCTTCAACGACCTTCGTCACCTCACCGGCCCCTTCGACATCATCGGTGACATCCACGGCTGCCGCTCCGAGCTGGAGACCCTGCTCGCGAAGCTCGGTTACGTCGACGGGCACCACCCCGAGGGACGGACGGCGGTCTTCGTCGGCGACCTCGTCGACCGGGGACCCGACTCGCCGGGCGTTCTGCGCCGGGTGATGGCGATGGTCGCCGCCGGCGACGCCCTGTGCGTCCCCGGCAACCACGAGAACAAGCTGGGCCGCTGGCTCAAGGGCCGCAAGGTCCAGGAGACGCACGGCCTCGCCGAGACCATCGAGCAGTTGGGGCACGAGAGCGAGGAATTCCGGGCCGAGGTCGGGAAGTTCATCGACGGGCTCGTCAGCCACTACGTCCTCGACGGCGGCAACCTCGTCGTCTGCCACGCCGGTCTGCCGGAGAAGTACCACGGCCGGACGTCGGGGCGGGTGCGCTCGCACGCGCTGTACGGGGACACCACCGGCGAGACGGACGAGTTCGGGCTGCCGGTGCGCTACCCGTGGGCGGAGGAGTACCGGGGGCGGGCCACCGTCGTGTACGGCCACACCCCCGTGCCGAACACCTCCTGGATCAACAACACCCTCTGTCTCGACACCGGAGCCGTCTTCGGCGGCAAGATGACCGCGCTGCGCTGGCCGGAGCGCGAACTCGTCGACGTACCGGCCGAGCGCGTCTGGTACGAGCCGACCCGGCCCCTCGCGACCGAGGCGCCCGGCGGACACCAGGGGCGCCCCCTGGACCTGGCGGACGTGCACGGTCGGCGGATCGTGGAGACCCGGCACCTCGGCAACGTCGCCGTACGCGAGGAGAACGCTGCGGCGGCGCTGGAAGTGATGAGCCGGTTCGCGGTCGACCCGCGGCTGCTCACCTATCTGCCGCCGACGATGGCGCCCACCGCCACGTCGAAGGTGGAGGGCTACCTGGAGCACCCGGCCGAGGCCTTCGCCCACTACCGGGCGGACGGTGTCGAGCGGGTCGTGTGCGAGGAGAAGCACATGGGCTCCCGGGCGGTGGCCCTGGTCTGCCGGGACGCCGGGGCGGCCCGTGAGCGCTTCGGCATCGCAGGCGAAGGGGTGACGGGCGCCCTGCACACCCGTACCGGACGGCCCTTCTTCACGGAGTCCATCAGCGGCTCCGCCGCGGTTCCGGCCGCCACCGAGCAGGTCCTCGACCGGCTGCGGACGGCGATCGGCGCTGCCGGGCTCTGGGAGGAGCTCGACACGGACTGGCTGCTGCTCGACGGCGAACTGATGCCGTGGTCGCTCAAGTCGACAGGGCTGCTCCGCGCGCAGTACGCGGCGGTCGGCGCGGCCTCCGGCGCGGTCTTCCCCGGTGCGATCTCCGCGCTCGAACAGGCGGTGGCGCGCGGGGTCGAGGGGATCGACGGGCTGCTCGCGAAGCAGCGGGAGCGGGCGGTGGACGCGGAGGCGTTCACCGAGGCGTACCGCAGGTACTGCTGGCCGACCGAGGGTCTGGAGGGCGTGCGGTTCGCGCCCTTCCAGCTCCTGGCGGCGCGCGGACGCTCGCTCGCGGCCGTGCCGCACGACGAGCAGCTGGCCTGGCTCGACCGGCTGGTCGAGCACGATCCGACCGGGCTGCTCCAGGTCACCCGTCGACTCGTCGTCGACACCGGCGACGAGGCCTCGGTCCGGGCCGGTGTCGACTGGTGGCTGGACATGACCGGCGCCGGCGGCGAGGGCATGGTCGTGAAGCCGCTGGCCGCACTCGTCCGCGATGCCAAGGGTCGCCTCGGCCAGCCGGGCGTCAAGGTGCGTGGCCGGGAGTACCTGCGGATCATCTACGGCCCCGAGTACACCCGTCCGGAGAACCTGGAGCGGCTGCGGCAGCGTTTCCTCGGCCACAAGCGGTCGCTGGCCCTGCGCGAGTACGCGCTCGGCCTCGAAGCCCTCGACCGCCTCGCGGAGGGGGAGCCGCTGTGGCGGGTCCACGAGGCCGTGTTCGCGGTCCTGGCCCTGGAATCGGAGCCGGTGGACCCGCGTCTGTGAGGCCTTGAGGTCCTGATCCACAAGACACCCCCTTGAGGCCGTGAGGCCTTGAGGGGGTGAATCCGTGAAGCCGTGATGCGCCGAGGCCCTCGCGGAGCCCCCCCGATCGGACGGGCGAGGGCTCCGCGAGGGCCTCGACGTGTGTTCGCCCTGCATCCCCGGGCATCGCCATGGCGTCCCCATGGCGCCCCCGGGGCCTCAACAGGGTCTTCGCGGCGGGTTCACTCCGCTTCCGTGAATCCTTCACGTGGTCTTCGGGAGGTTTTCGCGCCGAGGTCGCCCGGCGCTGACGGGGGGCGCAAAGGTGCCGGTCGCGGCGCTACCCTGCGCCCCCTGTGCCCGTTGACGCATTTCTTCCGTACCCTCTAGCGTTCTTCACCCCATGACGTGACGCAGCGTCAATACTGTGACGTGGCAGGTCACTTGAGGTGGGAACACATACGCGAATACGCCGGTCGATCACCGGCGGGCGGTCTTCCCCGGAGGGTCCGAGGGACGGTACGGGGGTGAGCGGGCGGTGAGTCTCTTCGGCCAGGACCGCTCCTTCCTCCACGCCCTCCCGGCGGCCGACCGGCGATCCCTGCTCGCCGAGGGCGCCCGGCGCGTCTACGAACCCGGGGAGGTGATGATCCGCGAACGCGACACCACCGCCTTCGTCCTCGCCCTGCTCTCCGGCTGGTCCGTCGTCTCCGTGGGCACCGAGCGCGGCTCGCGGCTCATCCTCGCCCTCCGGGGCGCCGGCGAGGTCGTCGGCGACCTCGCCGCCGTCGACCGCCGCCCGCGCAGCGCCAGCGTCACCGCGCTCGGCACGGTCGAGGCGGTGGCCATCTCCGGCGACCGGTTCCGGCGCTTCCTCGCCGCCCGGCCGCACGCCACCTCGCTGATCATGCGGCAGCTCGCCACCCGGCTGCGCAGCGCCGACGTCGAGCGTCGTGCGCTCGCCTCGGAGACCGTCCTCCAGCGCCTTGCGGCCCGCCTCGTCGAGCTGGCCGAGCGCGCCGGACGGCGGGCCGACGCCGGGACCGTACTCGAACTTCCGCTGCCCCAGCACGACCTGGCGGCGGCCATCGGAGCAACCCGCGAGGCCGTGGCCAAGGCGCTGCGTCTGCTGCGGGAGCAGGACGTGGTCCGCACCGCGAACCGCACCGTCGTCGTGATCGACATGCGGGTTCTGGTGCTGCTCGCGGAGGGGCGCGCACGCCCCGGCGGAGAACCGGCGGACGAATCTCCGCCGGGTGTGTAAACGGCTACATCGCCGGTCGCGGAACGCGGCCAGTCTGGACACGCACCACCACGGCACCCACAGGCACCGGGGTCGGCACACAGGGAGTCCGAGAGTGAGCAGTGCGGGAGTGAACGGGGAAGTGGGCGGAGAAGTGGGCGGCATCCACCGGTTCGTGGTCTTCGGCGACATCTGCGGCTCCGGGACCCTCGATCTGGCCGAGAAGAAACATCAGCGGGCGGCGATGTACGCCGCCTTCGACGACGCGTACAGCTCCGTCGGCGTCGAGCCCGGCACCTTCCACCAGGAGGACCGGGGGGACGGCATCCTCGCCGCCCTGCGCCCCGACGTGCCCCCGACCCTCATGGTCGGACGGTGGATCGACACGCTGTACGAGAGCCTGCGCGCCCAGAACCAGGGCCGGACGCGGCCGCTGCGGCTGCGGATCGGCATGAACGCGGGGCTCGTGGTCCAGGACCGGCACGGGCTCGTCGGACGCGCGGTGGACCTCGCCGCCCGGCTCTGCGACAGCCCTCCGGCCAAGCGGATCATGAACGAGACACCGGAGATCGACCTCCTGATCGTCGTCTCCGACTGGCTGTACGTGAACGTCGTCGAGGAGGGCGGGCGGTATGTCGAGCCGGACCACTACCGGTCGGCCCGCATCCGGTCCAAGGAGACCGACGAGGCCGCCTGGTTCCACGTACCGCGCAGGCCCGCGCCGCCGCTGATCGGGCCCGACGGGGAGCTGCCGCCCGAGGGGGAGGGGGAGCCGGCGGCCGCGGGGGAGCGGCCGCCGGCGGTGGCGCCACGGACCGGCGTTGGGCCGTCGCGGGGGGACGGCCCAACGCCCCGGTGGATGGGCGGGAACCGGGAGTACCACGTCGGGGGCGACCTGCTCGACGTCCACGGCAACACCATCCACGGCGGCTTCACCGGAATCCGCAAGGACTCCGGTTCCGGTTCCGGTTCCGGTTCCGGTTCCGGATCCGGATCCGGAACCGGTTCGGGTTCTGCTCCGGGTCCGGACTCCGGTTCCAGGACGGATTCCAAGGCGGATTCCAAGGCGGATGCCGGGGCGGGTGAGACGGAGTGAGCGACCAGGACGACGCCGCGCCGCAGAACGACGCCCCGGACGCCGGGCACGGCCACGGCGACCGGTCGGACGCACCGGACCGAGGCGGTGATCGAGGAGGCGACCGGGGCTCCGACCGGGGTTCGGACCGTGGCGGGGACCGCGGTTCCGACCGGGGATCGGACCGCGGTTCCGACCGGGGGGACCGGGACGGCGAGCGCGCCGGCGGGTCCGAGCGGACCGACGGCGCCCCCGAGCAGCCCCGCGAGCCGAGCGTCTTCGAGGCCGCCGACCGGGGGCCCCTCGGCGGCGAGAGCGACACCGGCGGGGCCGCCACGGCACGCCGGGCCGTCCGTACGTGGGCGGGCGCCGCCGCCGACCGTCTCACCACCATCCACGGCGATGGCACCGTCTTCGAGGGCAACCAGATCTTCGCCCTGTACGGCTCCGACCGCACCTCGCACTTCGTCCAGGGGCCCGTCCCGCCCGAGACGCTCGACCACCTCGGCCGGGTGTACTGCGCCACGTCCGGGTACCGGCGCATGCGGGACCGGCTCCGTGACCACCGGGTCCTCGTCCTGTGCGGCGAACCCGGCAGCGGCCGCAAGGCCACCGCGCTCGCCCTCCTCGACGAACTCACCGGCGGCAAGGTGTTCCGCCTCGACCCGCGCCACGGCGTCGACGAGATCACCGAGGAGGCCCTCCAGGAGAGCGGCGGCCACCTCCTGGAACTGCTCACCGAGGACGTGCGCGACGCGGAGGGCGAGTCGCGCGCCGCCCGCGCCGGCCGGGGCGAACACCCCACCGTCGCCCGCCGTCCCGTCACCCGCCTCTCCGAGCTGCACCTGGACCGCTTCGGTGAACTGCTGCGCGGCCGGGACGCGTACGGGGTCGTCCTCGTCGAGAACGGGGAGCTCGCCGACCGGCTGCTGCGCGGCCGGTACGGGATGTACTGCGCGCCGCCACCCGCCGACGAGGTCCTCCACCGTCACCTCTGGAACCAGCTGCGCGCCGAGTCCGACGAGGCCCTCGGTGACGCCCGGGCGCGCGGCGCGCGGCGGGACGTCGTCGACGCCCTCGGTCTGGAGGAACTGCGGCCGCGCGAGGCCGCCCGGCTCGCCGATCACCTCGCCCGGCACTGGCGCGGTGAGGTGACGGACGAGCAACTCCTGGCCGAATGCGCCTCGTTCGTGCGCTCCCAGGCCCGGGAGTGGTTCGCGGGCGCCGACCGTCCGGGCGCGGTCCCCGAGGCCCTCCCGGCCCTGAACGCCGGGGCGTTCCGTATCGCCGTCGCCGTCTTCAACGGCTCCGCGTACAGCCTCGCCGCCGAGGCCGCCGAACTCCTCGCCTGGGAACTCGCGGTCACCCTCGACCCCGAACACCCGCCGGGCCGGCGCCTGTTCGGGACACACGCCGAGCACCGGCCGGTGCAGGCGCGGGCCGTCCTGGAGGACGGCGAGCTGGACCTCGGCCCGGCCAAGGTGCCGGTGCGGGCCGTCCGCTTCCAGGGCGAGGCCCTTGCCGGAGCCGTCCTCGGCGAGATCTGGCACGGCTACCACAACGTCCGTGGCCCGGTGGCCCGCTGGCTGCGCTCGCTGTGCGACGACTCCCGCCCCGAGGTGTGGGTACGGGCCTCCATCGCGGCCGGCGTGCTCTGCTCCTGGGACTGGATCCACGGCTTCCGCGAGCTGGTGGTGCCGCTCGCGGTGACGGACGAGCCGGTCGCCCGGATGGCTGCCGCCACCGCGCTCGCCGAGTCCGCGCGCGATGCGCGCGTCCGGCCCGCCGTCGCCGACGTCCTCAAGAACTGGGCCTCGTCCGACGACGAGATGCTCGTCAGGACCGCCCTGCTCGCCCACGGCTACGTGCTGGCCGCCGGAAGCGTCTCCGGTTCGCTCGACGCCCTCGCCCGGGTCGTCAGGGTGCGCGAGGCGACCGACACCGAGGTCCTCGTGCCCGCCTCCTTCAGCGTGGCGCGGCTGCTCGCCTGCGGCGAACCCGCGCCCGTGCTCCGACGGCTCCGGCAGTGGCTGGAGGACGGCCGGCTCAACCTCGCCAACCTGGTCCACCTCGCCGTCATCCGCACGCTGAGCACCCGGACCACCCATCTGTGGGGGCTGCGGGAGGTCCCCGAGCTCGACAGGCACGCGGCCCGGCCCCTGCTGATCGCCCTGCTCGCGACCCGGCCCGAGCTCGCGGCCGAACTGGCCTCGCTGCTGCGGAGCACCCTCACCACGGCCCGCTCCGGCGAGGCGGCCCTGGAGGCGCTCGGCGGGATGCTCCGGCGGGCCGCGAAGGACCCGGAGTCGCTGGGTCACGCCTGCGCCTTCCTGCCGCGGCTCGCGGTGGACCGCCGTGACCGGGACCGGCTCAGGGGCCTGCTGAACGAACTGGTCCGGGACCGCGACCGGCCCCTGGACAGAGGCGCGGCGCGCCGGATGTGGGATGCCGTGACGGAAGGAGCGAACCGATGACCGGGCCCGAGCAGGACAGGAACGCGCGGCCAGACGACCGGGCGCGCTGGGTCGACCGGGACCGCGACGAGCGGCTCCGTGACCAGCGGGCACGGGACGAGCGGGCACGGGACGGCCGCGACCGGGACGGTCGCGAGCGGCAGCGGCCCGAGGGGCCGCGGGGCGACGGGCCGCGGTACGACGGGCAGAACGGCGGCGGCCGGGACGCCGGTGGTCGCGACGAGGACGAGGACCTGGACATGGACCCGGACGAGGACCTGGACCGAGAGCGGCAGGGGCAGGGGCGGGCGCGCGTACGGGGGCAGGGCGGTCGGTGGAGCGGGGAGGCCGCCGGCGGGTCCGGTTCCGGCGGGCGTCCGCGCGGGCCGCTGATAGGCGAGTACGCGCCCCCGTACCACCGCCGGAGCGGCAAGGTCGCCGCAGTGCTCCTCTACCGCAACGGCGGCCACCGGGTGATCTGGCCGGACCGTACGGAGGACGTGAACAAGCCCATGTTCGGCTCCGCGTACACCATCTTCGAGGTGCAACTCGGGCGCAACGTCACCGAGTTCAGGCTCCAGCTGCCGGCCGCCGGGGACGGTGTCTTCTTCGAGGCCGTCGCCAAGGTCCAGTGGGTGGTGACCGACCCGCACCTCGTCGTCCAGGAACAGGTCGAGGACGTCGCCGAGTTGCTGCACGACGAGCTGCTCGACGGACTGCGCAGGCTCTCCCGGCGGTTCCGGATCACCGAGGCGCAGCGCGCCGACGAGGCCGTCCGGGAGGAACTGAGCGCCGGACGCCTCAGCTTCGGCCGCGACATCGGGCTGCGGACCCGGGTCCTCGTCTTCATCGACCTCGACGACGCCGTCAAGGCCGAGGTCTCCCGCCGGGACAAGGTCGGCGTCACCATGGAGGCCGACGAGCGCGTCGCCGAGGCGGAGCGGCGCAGGGAGGCCGCCGAGCGGGCCCTGGTCGCCGACCGCGCCCGCGAGATGGAGGCCCTCTTCCGGCGCGGCGACCTCGCCCAGATCGCCCACCACATGGCGATGCACCCCGACAAGCAGTGGGAGATCCGCACCCAGCTCCAGCGCGAGCGGCGCGAGAGCCAGGAGGACTACCTGGCCGTCTTCAACCGGCTCCTCGACACCGGGGTCCTCGAACGGCACGACATCGGCGAGCAGATGTACCAGGTGCTCATGTACCTGCGGACGCAGACCGGCACCGTCATCGACGGCATCACCGACCGGGTGCTCAACCCCTCGGGCGGCACCCAGCCGCGCCGCCTCGCCCTGGAGGACGCGGCGCCGGAGCCGAGCCGCCCGGACTGGTACGAGGAGCCGGAGCGCGGGGACGCCCCCGGCGGCCCCCGGGTCTACGAGCCGACCCGCGTCGAGTCCGGCTCCGAGCGGGAACGCGAGCGGGGCAGGGCGCGCGAGCGGGACCGCGACGGCGACCACCGGGACCGGGACCGCGCCCGGTCGCGGGACCGCCACGACGAGGGCTTCGACGACGGTCCCGACCGGTACGAGGACGGGGACCCGTACGGGCGGAGCGACGCGTACGAGCGGAACGACCGGTACGACCGCGACGACCCCTACGACAGCGAACGGCGCGACCGCGCCCGGCGTCCCGCCCGCCCGGCGCGCCCCAGCTCCGACTTCGACGACTGGGACGACGCATGACCACCGCCCCGGGGCGTGGGCAGGACCCGACGCCGGCACCGACGACGCCGGACCCGGTGCCGGACCCCGTGCCGGACCCGGCCCTGGGGGCTGGGCCTGCGCCCGACCCGGCCCGATCCGCCGCGCCTGTGCCTGCGCCCGACCCAGTCCGATCCGCCGCGCCTGCGCCTGCGCCCGACCCAGTCCGATCCGCCGCGCCTGCGCCCGCGCCCGACCCAGTCCGAACCGCCGCGTCGGGGACCGCGCCCGCCCGTGTGCCCACGCCCACCCCCGTACCCGCCGAAGAGCTCAGGTTCATGGCCGAGCGGCTGCTCGCCACCGTCCGTGAGGACATCGGCCGGGCCGACACCAAGGCCGCGATCCTGCTCTCCGGCGCCCTCGCCTTCCTCGCGGTCGTCTTCTCCGGGGACCGCGCCCCGTTGCCCGACTCCGGACCCGGGCTCGTCCTCCTGCTCGTGGCGGGCGCGCTCTGGACGGCCGGTGTCCTGATGCTCGTCTCGGTGGTCCTGCCCCGCACGCGTATAGGGGCCGACCGCACGTTCCTGCGCGAGCTGACGGCCGGGCCGTCGGAGTCCGCGCTGCGCGAGCGGCTCGCCGCGCCCGGCGCGGACGCCACCGGCTGGCTCCTCGAACAGGCCAGCGTGCACGGCCTCGTGCTCGCGGCGAAGTACCGGTGGCTGCGCCTGGGCGTGTCCGCGCTCGCGCTCGGCGCCCTCCTGGCCCTCTTCAGCGAACTGTGGTGAGAGAGAACATGCAGTGGTCCAACAAGGGGGGCGTCCTGCTCCTCGCCGGTGCGCTCCTCGCGCTCTCCGGCCCGCTCGCGGCGACCACCGCCGCGGGCGTGCCCGGGGCGCGGGCAGTCCCCCATACCGTCGCCGACCCCGTCGAAGGGCCCGACCCCCTCGACTTCGCCGTCGTCGTCGACCAGTCGGCGAGCCTCGCCGACAAGGATCTGGCACGCGAGACCGAGGCGGCGGGGCTGCTCGTCCAGGGCGAGATATCGGAGCGCTCCCGGGCCACCGTCATCGGCTTCGGCAGTTCGGAGAAGCGCGGCCAGTCGCCCGTACGCGACGTCTGCCCCCTCATTGGGGCCGACGCGGCGGGACGTGAGCGACTCAGCGACTGCGTCCAGGAGCTGGGGCGCCGCGACACCGCCCGGATGGGTCCGGGCACCGACTTCCCCGCGGCGATCCGCCAGGCCGTCACCCGCCTCGTCGGAGCAGGAGCAGGAGCAGGAGCAGGATCCGGGTCCGGGGCAGGATCCGGGGCCAAGAAGCCCGTCACCCCCAAGGTCGTCTTCCTGCTGACCGACGGCAAGCTCGACGTCGCCGACAGCCCCGAGTACGGCACCGACCGGGAGAGCCGCCAGTCCAACGGGGAGAAGCGCCTCACCGAGGAACTCACCCGCGCCCGGGCCGCCGGCGTCCAGATCTGGCCCCTCGGCTTCGGCAGCGAGATCGACCGCGCCGCCCTCACCGCGATGGCCGAGGGCGGCTACCGCGGCGCCTGCTCCGAGATCCCCGGCTCCGCCCCGCGCATGCGGGTCGTCGGCACCTCCGCCGAGATCGACAAGGCGCTCCAGGAGACCTTCGCCGCCGCCCGCTGCGCCCGGATCGCGCACGGCACGGTCGGCAAGCCGCCCGCCGACCTGACCGTCACCATCCCGCCCATCGCCACCGACGGTTCCCTCACGGTCGCCAAGCACGACCCGAAGGTGCAGGTCACGTACTTCGACCCGGCAGGCCGCAAGGTGCCCGTCCGGGGCGACTTCGACGGCTCCACCTTCGAGGTGAGCGGACAGAACGGCCCGGTCGAGGCGCTGCGGGTGAAGAACCCGCTGCCGGGCGCCTGGCGGGTGCACATCGAGGCGCCGGAGGGCCATCGCGACCGCGAGGTCGCCGTCCGGGCGATCTGGCAGGGCCGGCTGCGCTCCGCCGTCGTCCTCGACCCGGCGTCCCCGCGCGCCGGGGAGCAGATGAAGGTCGAGGTGCAGATGCAGACCCGGCGCGGGGTCGTCATCACCGACCCGCGCCAGCTGGCCGGTCTCTCGGTCGCGGCCGACCTGAGCGGCGAGGGGTTCGAGCCCGTCAGCCTCCGGCTCGCGGACGACGGGAAGGCCCCCGACGCCAAGGCCGGCGACGTGCGGTTCACCGGCACGCTCACCGTGCCCGCCGGGGCCACCGGCGCCCTGGAGCTCGTCACCCGGATGGAGGCGCCCGGGATCACCTCCGACCGGCGCCCGCTGCACGCCTTCGTCGCCAAGGGTGCCCCGCTCGTGACCGCCGCCGTCACCGTGGACGGTGACACCGTGTACCCCGGTGCGACCGTGCACGGCACCCTCGACGTCACCAACAACGACTCCGCACCGCACACCCTGCGGCTCGCCCTCGCGGACCAGACCCCGGGGGCCGAACTCGCCGTCACCCCGGCGACCGTCGCGGCCCCGCCGAACAGCAGCACCCGGATCCCCTTCACCGTCACCGTCGGCAAGGGCACGCCCTTCGGTGAACTCGGCGGCCAGGTCACCGTCGTGGACACCGGGGACGGCGACCGCCCCCTGCGCGGCGCCTTCCTGAACGTCCGCGTGGTCGAGCCGCCGACCTGGTGGGAGCGCTGGTGGAAGGTCGTGGCCGGCGGGGCCGCCGCAGTCCTCCTCGCCGGCGCCTTCGTCGGCATCCGGCTCGTGGCCCGGCGCCGTCGCCGCGACCTCACCGGCGTCACGCTCGAACTCTGCGAGGAAGGGCGGACGCTCGACTCGCTGACGGTCCGGCGCGGGCAGAGCCCCGGCGGCACCTTCGCCTTCGCCGTCGACGAACCGTACGGGGCGCCGGCCACCCTCCGCCGCGTCCCCGGCGGCGGCTCCACCGCCCATGTGCTGCGCCGCACCGGCGCGGGTGAGCTGCTGCTGCGCCCCCGGGGCGGCGCGCAGGTCCCCGTGAGGACCGGCGAGCCGACCGGGCTCGGCGACCACGAGCTGGTCGTACGGGGCGGCCGCCCGGCACCGACCGGCGGTCTGGGCACGCCGTGGTCCCGGCGCCCCCGCCGGACCGCCCCCCGCGCCACGGGTGGCGGCACGGGCGATACGGGCACGGGTTCCGGCCCCCTCACCGGAGCGGGCCCGGACGGCTCGCCCGGCGCGGCCGACTTCGACGACAACTTCTGAACGGGTCACCGAGGAGAACGACATGAAGATCTATCAGCCCATGCTCTTCGTCGGACTCGGCGGCACCGGCGGACGCATCGGCAGCGAACTCGAGCGCAGCCTGCGCCGGGAGCTGTGCGGCCCCGACGGCACCGACCTCGTCGACGGCGGCCGCCGCCTGCCTTTCCAGCTGCCCGACTGCCTCCAGTTCGTCTACGCCGACTTCAGCGAGGGCGAGCTGCTCGGCGCGCCGCAGTTCAAGGCGAAGGGCACCGAGGGCGCCGCCTACGCCCGTACCTCCCGGATGATCCGCGACCTGCTGCCCACCGACTTCGACTCCTCGCCCGAGGTGACGCGCATGCTGCGCACCTCCATCCCCGAGGAGACCGGGCTCTGGCTGCCGCCGCAGGCCCGCCAGCCCCGCGTCGCCCCGCTCAACAGCGGCGCCGGTCAGCTGCCGACCGTCGGCCGGGCCGCGCTCTTCGCGACCCTGCGCTCCGGGCTCGAACCCGTCCTGCGCCAGCTCCGGGAGGCCATCGGGTCCATCGGCCAGGCGGCGGGCGACCTGCGGCGGGTCGGCGGCGGCAAGATCCGGGGCTGCGACGTGTTCGTCGCCTTCTCCGTGGCCGGCGGAACCGGGGCCGGCATCTTCTACGACTTCATCCACCTCATCGGGCACGAGTTCCGCAACGCCCGGGTGCCCGGGGTGAAGATCTATCCGCTCGTCGTCATGCCCTCCGCCTTCCCTCCCGAGGCCGGCGGTGGACGTGAGGCCGAACTCAACGCCGCCCGCGCCCTCGTGGACCTCTCGCGGCTCGTCGACGACCAGAACGTGCCCGACGCTCTCGACCAGGTCGGTGACGTCGAGAACCGCGGGCGGCTGAGCGTCACGTACCCGGGCGACGGTGTCGTCGCCCTGCGTCCCGCCACCATGCAGACGGCCTTCCTCTTCTCCAAGCCCTCGGTCATCAACAGCGAGGACCTGCGGCGCTCCATCGCCGCCATGGTGATGTCGCTGATCGGCACCGACGTCGGCGTGGGCAACGGCTCGGCGACCCGCGCCGAGGAGGACTACCAGTCCTTCGCCGCCAGCTTCATCAACAAGAGCGTGGAGCGCTCCACCCCGGCCCGCACCGGCATCGGCTACCGCGGCATGTCCACCAGCCTCGCCGCCTCCCTCACCGTGCCCGTCGACGACCTCGCCGAGATCGTCGCCGCCCGGCTCCTGGCCCAGGCGGTCCGCGGCATGTCCGAACGGGCCCGCCGCCCCGACCGGGACGGACAGGCCCACGTCCGGGACCTGTTCAACCGTTCCGGCGTGGGCCGGCTCTGGAGCCGGGACGCCCCCGACGTCCCCGCACCCGAGCAGCTGCCCCGGGGGAAGACGAAGATCATCCAGGAGCTGCGCAACCGGCTCGGGGACATGGAGGAGTCCCTGCGCCGCCTCGACGCCGGTCTCGCCCGCGAGGTCCCGCGCCTCACCGAGGACTTCAGGCCGAGCGCCGGAATCCGCGAACTCCTCGGCTCCATGGACCCGTTCCAGGTCGAAGTCATCCTGGGCGGACTGCCCGGCCACCCCGACCGGGTGGCGAGGGAAGGCTTCACCGGCATGCTCGACAACCGGCGCAACGAACCCGAACGGCCCGCGCACGTCCAGACCTCCGCCCCCGCCATCCCTCCGGTGAAGGGCAGCGTCGGCGGCGTCGTCCCGGCCCGCTGGAACGACCCCGACGTCCAGGAGGCGCTCGCCGCCCAGGAAGCCTGGTACCAGTGGCGGGCCCGGACCCTCTGGCACCGCGGCTGGCAGGCCGGCGAGGCCCAGTGGCGACCCGCCCTGAACCGCGTCTCCGTCGAGGTCGCCGAACTCGCCAAGGCGCTCCGCGCCCACGAGCACGACGAGGCGAAGGCCTTCGCGGACAGCCGCCGCGACCTCTACCGCGACGACCGCGCCGGCATCGCCTACCTGCTGCCCCCGCAGAACACCCTGCGCGCCTTCTACGACGACGTCGTCGACCGGCTCGCGCAGAGCCTCGGCCTGCCCGAGGCCGCCGACGCCGCGAGCATCCTCGCCCGGCTCGTCGGCCCCGACGACTGGCGACAGGCCCTCGACACGGTCCGCCGCTCCTCCGCGGCGGCCGTGAAGGAGATCAAGCAGGTCGTCGAGCGGCGGGTCAAGCGACTCTTCGGCGAGGCCAACGAGGACGTCTTCGCCCGCCCCCTGCTGCCCTCCATGGAACTGCTGCTCCGGGCCGCCTCGGGCGACGAGACCGCCGAGGCGAAGGTCGACCCGCGCTGGCTCGACCAGTTCCGCGCCCGCCTCGCGGGGCTGATCCCGGTGGGCTTCGTCCCCGACGGCAGCGGCCCCCTCAAGATCCTCATCGTGCACCCGGCGAGCGAGGCCGACAGCCGGGCCCGCGACTACCTGGAACAGGAACTCAACCTGCCCGCCCGGGTGACCCCGGAGAGCCGGGCGGGCGACACCGACTCCATCACCGTCGTCTTCTTCCGCAGCGGCATGAACCTCACCGACATCTCCGAGGTCCGCAACGTCCTCAGCCTCTGGTCCGAGGCCCGCGACTCGGCCGGTGAGGACGACTACCTGCACTGGCGCCAGCGGCTCGGCTACCAGGACGACTGGCTGGTCTCCACCGAACACGACCGGCAGCGGATCCTGCACCGGCTCCTCTGCGCGATGTGGAACGGGCACATCGACGCCGAGGGCCCGGCCGGGTCGCCGCACGTCGTCCGCATCCGGCTCCAGGACGGCGAGTCCGCGACCATGTCGCTGCGCCTGGAGGCCTTCGACGGCTCCCTCTCCAGCTGGGTGGGGCTGCTGCGCGCGTACGAGCGCTGGGCGCTGCTCGACGAGGGGCAGATCATCGAGCAGTTCTGCGAACGCCTCATGCAGGCCCTGCCCAAGGGCCTCGCGCAGGTACCGGCGCCGCCGTCACCGCTCTTCACCCACTTCGTGGAGAACGTCGCCCCGCGCCAGCTCGTCCTGATCGACCGACTCGTCGCCGAGTACGGCGAGTACGGCGAGGCGGACACCGAATGGCTCGCCCCGCTGCGCCACTTCTGGGAGGTCACCCTCCCCGGCGCCCTCGACATGCGCTTCCCGAGGGCGGCACGGGCGACCCGATCGAGCCTCCGCGCACTGTACGAACGCCACGCACCGAGGGCCGGATCGACGCAGAGTCAGGGCGAGAGCCGTCCGCAAGGCCAGGGCCAGGGGCAGAGCCAGGGCCAGAGTCAGGGTCAGGGACAGGGGCAGAGTCAGGGGCAGGACTTCCGTCCGCAGAGGGTGTACGGGCCTCAGGGGTACGAGAACGATGCCCGTCCCACGTACGAGAACGGGGCGCGCCCCGGCTACGAGAACGGCGCCCGTCCCAGGAACGAGGACAGCCCCCGTCCCGGGTACGGGAAGGGCACCGTGCCCGATCCCCGTACCGCCTACGGGAACGGAGACACCCCCGGCCCCGGCTCCGGTTCCGGCCCCACAACGCCACCACCCCGGCGGCCTTCCGCCTTCGAGGACGACTGGGAGCTGGAACCCGAGCCCGACTTCGGACCGGACTTCGGACCCGACCTGGGACCCGACCTGGGACCCGAGCCCGGACCCGGCTTCGACGACGAGGCCTACCGCCGCGACCGGGCCGGGGAGGCGGAGTGAGCGCGCGCGTCCTCCCCGAACGGCCGCTGCCCGGCCACGCCGTCTGCCTCGACCTGCGGGAGGCGGGGGCGTACGACTCCGACGCCGTCGTACGCGCCGCCCTGGACGCCCCGCAGCCCGGCGGCGAGCGCCGCTTCCTCGTCCTCGACGAGGCCGACCGGCTCGTCTCCCACCAGCTGCTCTACGAGCGGCTCTCCTCCTACGGGCCCGCCCACGTCGTCTGCCTGGCCGTCGGCACCCGCGGCGAGCGGACCGTGCGGCGCACCCTCACCCTCCGCCCGCCCGCCGCCGGCGTCCTGTGGGTGTTCGACACGGCGGAGGACGGTGTCCCGAGCGAGGCCGTGCTGCGCCCGCTCGTCGACGTCCTGTCCACTCCCGAAGTCTTCGACGCCGTGCTGCGCGCGCTCGGCGAGGTGGTGCACGGCGTCGCCGTGCCCGCCGTGCGCGTCCTGGAGCACGACCTCACCGACGAGGCGCGGGCGCGGGCGTGGCGGCAGGCGGTGGAGGGGCTCACCGGCCCGGACGTCCCGGCCGGCACCGCCTCCGCCGAGCAGGTGCCGGCCGCGCTCGCGCTGCTGCTCGACGAGGGCCTGCCGCGCTCCCTCGCCGACCATCGCTGGCTGCCCGCCCAGGGCCGGGCGGGGCTCCGGCTCGCCACCTGCGACGAGGCCGTCGGGGACGCCGTCGACGGCTACCAGCGGGTGCGGGGCGCGGCGGGACTGCTCACCGGGGTCGGCCGTACGGTCGATCTGCCGGGGGACATCGAGCGGGTGACGGGGGAGCTGGAGCGGTTCCGTACCGCCGTCGCGGACGCCTTCGCCGCCGCGGGAGGCAGCCGGATCACCATCGAGCACCGGGGTGTGCTCCGCGACCGCGGCATCGAGCTGCCGGAGATGCCGCGGGAGATCTCGCGGGCCGGGATCGTCCCGGCCCTGCGCGACCACACTCACGAACTGATCGCCAAGGGGCTGCCGTTGCGCTCCGTGGCGGCCCGGCTCTCCGCGCTCTCCGCGCGCACCGCGCCCGTGGGCAGCGCGGCCCGGCTCGCCCGGCTCGACGCGATCTGCGGGCCGGAGCGGCTGCGGCGGCTCGGCGGCCGGTACCCGTTCACCGCCGGCGGTTCGCGCCCGGTCGCCTTCGCGGTGACCGGGGTCCTCGCCCTGCTCGCCGGGGTCTGGCCGGTCCTCGGGTGGGCCCTCGGCCCGGCCGTCGGAGTCCTCGCGGCCGGGCTCGCCCATCTGATGCTGCGGCGCAGGCCCAACCGTTCACCGGACGGGCGGATCGACGGAGGCGGTGCCACGGGCGCGGCGCCCCGGCTCTTCGGCGGAGTGCTGGGCGGTCTCGTCGGGGCGGGCCTCGGCCAGTTCCTCGGCCTTCCGCTGTGGGCGGGGGCCGTGGCGCTCACCGTGTCCCTGATGGGGGTCGTCCTCCTCGCGCTGCGCGACTGGAGCCGGGCCGTGGACGACTGGTGGGCGCGGTCGGACCCGGAGGAGGCCTGGCGGATCCTGCGTGAGATCCAGAGCCTGGTCGTGACGACCGCTGTGCACGACTGGCTCTTCGCCGAGGTGCGACACCACTGTTCGGCGGGCGCGGGCGCGGTGGCCCGACTGCTCCGCGGCCTCGCGGACACGGCCGACGCGCACGGGCACGGGCCGTCCGCCGCGAACGGGCGGGGAGACGCGTACGTGCACGGGCAGCCGTCCGCCCACGGCGAGGCGTACGCGCCGTCGGCCGGCTCGCCGGACGAGGGCTTCCGGACGGCCGCCGGACCTCCGGACCCGGACAGCGGTACCGCGTCCTGGAGTTGGGAGGACTGGGGGGAGGGGGACGGCGGGGAGGACGACGTCTGGTCGGACATGGACGAGGAACCCGCGTCGCCGATGCGGAATCCCGCACCACCGTCCGGCTCTCCGTACGCGTCCGGCCCGGCCGACCGGGACCCCGCCGTCTCCGCCGGCGGGGCATCGGCCGTACCGGGCCCCGGACCCTCACCCGCGTGGCTGGAGCGGCGGTACGGGGACGGCGGCCCCCTGCTCGTCGACACGCTCGTCGGCGACCTGGTCGGCGGGACCCTCCTGATCCTCGACCGGTGCTGGGCCGGCATCGAACGCGACCCCGGAGCCGTCGCGACCGCGGTCCCCGAACAGCGGATCGCGGAGCTCCTGGCCGAGACCCGGCTCCGTCTGGAGCGCGATGTGGCCGCCTCGCCGCCGCCCCGGTACGACGGTCTGCGTGACCCGGACGCGCTCGCCGGCCTCGCCGCCTTCGCCGACCGTTCCGACCGGCCCGACGCCGCCCGGCTCACCGGGGTCGCCCCGGACGCGGTGGCCCGGCTGATCCTGGCCGAGGACGACCCCGGCCGCACGGTGGCGCTCTGCGGCCCGGAGCATCTGCGGCTGCTCTCCCACGACCCGCTCGCCGCCCGGCAGGTGAGGTTCGTGCCGGAGGCGATGCGGCGCGGGGCCGCCGGGGACGACGTCTGGCGGGGTACCGCCGAGGACGTCGTGTGGACCGGTGCGGGACGCCACGCCGGAATCCTCCGCCTCGTACCACTGCGCGCGGACGTCGTGCACACCGTCCGCGCCGAGGAGGCGGGAGAAACGTGACCGACCCGAACCATCCGGACGACTGGTCCGACCTGAACCATCCGGACGACCGGACCGACGCGAACCATCCGGACGACCGGACCGACCCGAACCCTGCGGACGACCGGAGTGACCCGAACGACCGGAACCACCAAGGCCGTCCGGCCGGTCCGAACCACCCCATCGGTCCGGACCACCCCGACCACCTGAGGGAGCCGAGCCCGCCACCCCATCCGTACTACCAGGAACTGGAGTTCCTCACCCCCAAGGAGGCGCAGAGCCGCTTCGTCGTGCGGTACAGGGAGGACCACAGGCCCCCCGGCCGCCCCGGGTTCCTCGCGCGCCGCGCGGTCCTGGGGGCGGGGTCCGCGCCCGTGGTGCAGTACCGGCTGGCCTCGTCCGCGCAGGGCGACCGTCAGGCGTACGCCCTCCTGGAACGGGAGGTGGCGGCCTCCGTCGCCCTCGAACGGCGTTACGGCTCCGAGAAGTTCGGTGCCGTCCTGACCCGGATCGTCGGCTTCGACCTGACCGCCGCCGAGCCCTTCGTGCTCTACCGGCCGCCGATCGGGCGTCCCCTCGCCGACTGGGCGGGGCGGCTCGGCGCCGAGGACCAGGAGCGGATCACCGGCCAACTCGCCATGGCGGTACGCCTCCTGGGCGACCTCGGCCTCGTCCACCGGGCGATCACGCCCGAGAACGTCCGGTGGGACGGCGCCCGGGTGCGGCTCTGCGAACCGTACGCGGCGCTGCGTGCGGGAGAGGCGCGCGAAGCCTTCGGGACGGCCCCCTGGGCCTCGCCCGACCAGCGCGCGGGGCGCGGCGCCGCCGACCCGCGCGACGACCTGTGGTCCGTCGCCCAGCTCGCCTACTACCTGCTCTCCGGCCGCCCCGACCGGGGAGAGGGGCCGCCCGCGGATCTCGCCGACTACCGGCGCCTCGCCGCCCTCCAGCACAGCGGTCTCTTCTCCCCGAACGCGGCGGAACGGCCCCACCCGGCCGAGCTGTTGAGGCTTCTGCACGTGACGGATCCGCTCGCTGCCGGCGCCGGCGCGGCCGATCCGCTCGAACCGGGGCGGGCCAAGTACGACAGGCAGATCGCCCGGAAGGCCGCGCTGTCCAGGGGAGGCCGGTCGGGCGCCGGGCCGGCCGGGGAGGAGGCCCCGGAGGCCTCCATCCATGACCCACGCCCCTCCCGCGGCCCCACACTGTTCGGGCGGATCTTCGGCGACCGCGACCGCGACCGCGACCGGGATCGGGATCGGGCCCCAGACGGGACCGCCCGCCCCGCCACGTCCGCGCAGCCCTCAGAACTCGTCCAGGCGCCGCCGTCACGGAGCCGGATGTGCCCCCACTGCCTGCTCCCCGTCGAGTTCGACGAACGACTGCTCGTCTCCATCGACGCCAAGGGCAACCGCATCCCCCTGGACCTCAGCGCCGAACGCCGGCCCGGGCACCGCGCGGACGCGCTGCGCAAGGCGTACCACCTGTGCCCGCACACGGTGGACGGCGACGAGGGGCACGAACTCCCGGTGCCCTACCTCATCAACGGGGAGCCGCTCTCCATCGCCCTCGTCGGCAGCTCCTCCGTCGGCAAGACCCACCTCCTCGCCGCCATGCTCGGCGAGGTCGAACTCGGCGGCCTGGAACCGTACGGACTGAAATGCCTGCCGCTCAACCCCGAGGCGCACCGCACCTATCTGCGTGAGCGCGTCCAAAGCCTGCAACAGGGACGGCAGCTGGGCCGTACCGGTCAGCAGACCTTCGCCCGGTTCGCCGACGGACTGCTCGTCTCGGCGGGCGGCGCCACACCCCGGCCCGTGGTCTTCTTCGACCTCGCGGGCGAGGACCTCGCCCAGGACAGCGAGGTCGGCCGCTTCCTCATGGGCGTCGACGCGTTCATCTTCGTCCTCGACCCGCTGCGCGCGCTCCGGCTGCCCTCCCTCGACCCGGTACGGGAACAGAGCGGGTTGCGGCTGCGCGACCTCGGCGACGAGGCCTTCGCCACCGTGCTCAACCGGATCCCCCGGCAGCGCGGCGGACTCGTCGCCGCACCCGCCGCGCTCGCCGTCAACAAGAGCGACCTGGTGCGCTTCGAACCGGTCGTCGACCGCTGGCTCGGCCGGGCCCTGCCGGGCCGCCACGACCCCGCCGCGCTACGGGCCGAGAGCCGGGACGCGTACGCCTTCCTCGACCACCGGGCCAGCACCGCCTGGCTCAAGCCGTTCGACGACTGCGCCGACTGCACCCTGCACTTCGTCGCCGCGACCGGTGGACAGGCGCGCGGCGACCGATTTCCGCACGGGGCCCGGCCGCGCCGGGTCCTCGCGCCACTGCTGTCGCTCTTCGCCATGTGCGGGCTGCTGCCCGGGGCGGAACCCGCGGGACCCAGGGAGGGGATCGTCCGATGACACGGTCGGAGAACGAGGTCGACCAGATCGTGTTCCGCTGGGACAGCGAGAACCTCACCGGCAGCACCGGTTTCGGACCGGTGGCCTGGTCCGGGCCCCGCGACGAGGCCGAGAACCTCTTCCGGACCTCGGGGCCCGTGCTGCGCGCCAGCGGCGAGGAGACCCGGCCGGCCCTGATCCGGCTCCAGCGGCGTTCGGAGGTGATGCTGATCCGCCGCACCCCGTTCACGGACGCCGGCGGCGGGACCTCCGTGCTCTGCCACGCCCTCGTCGGCTCGCCCGAACTCCTCGAACCCGCCACCTGCCTCGGTCTCCACGCCTGGAACTGGCAGGGCGCGAACATGGACGCCGCGCAGGTGCGCGGGCAACTGCCGGTGATCCCGGAGGAGGTCCTCGTCCCCGCGACCGGCCGCGGGCAGGGAGACCTCGACGGCGCCCTGGAATCCGCGGCCGAGGAACTCTCCGGGATGGTCGCGGAGTTGCTGCGCCACCAGGACGGGCGCTTCACCGTCCTGGACGAGCGGGGCGACACCGCCGCCCCCGTGCTCTGGGGGCTGCACAGCATGTTCGGCGAGCTCACCGGCCGCCGGTGGACCTTCGCTACCCATGACACCGCCGAACTCGCCGCGCTCCGCTTCGTGTTCGTCGGCCGCTGGTCGGGCGCGGCGAGCGGCAACGCCGACCGTCGCCGCGTCGACCCGCGCGAGCGGAGCGGCGACCGGGCGGAGGAGGTCGCGGCCCGGCTCGTCCGCCACCACCTGCGGGGGGTCGCGGAGGGAGAGGGCGGCGAGTACGCCGTCGGCAGCGCCCTTCACGGGGCCTCTTCCGTCCGCGGGGCCTCGCTCCTGGAGACGGCCATGCGCGCGCTGGACGTCCTCGACCGTCGCCGCACCGGCGGCCACGCGCCCCCGCGAGGGGCCACGGGCCAGGCCTCCTGGCCTCCGGACCCGGAGGAGCCGCGCACCCCGGCGACCTCCGTCCCGGAGGCCCGCAGGACTTCGGGACGGAAATGGGGGTGGGGCCTGGGGGGCCGGACCACCGAGGACGCCCCGCCGGCGGCGGGCGACTCCACGGCCGACCGTTCGGGGAGACGAGACGCGACACCCGCCGGGGGAGAACCCTGGGGAGTGGGCCGCCCCGGCCCGTACGAGAGCCCCGAGGACTGGTTCCGTCCGGACCCGGCGGAGCCGGGAGTGCCCCGGGACCGCCCGACGACGAGGGCGGACCGTCAGCCGGGCCCGCCCCAGCCGGCCCCGGAGACCGACCCGTACCGGCGCGCCTCGGCGGATCAGCAGCCCGCCCCGCCCCGCCCGTTCCACCCGGCCCCGGGGTCCGACCCGTACGGGCCGGACCCGTCGGACCCGCCGCACCGTCCGGCTCGGCAGTCCCGAACGACCCTGCCGGACCCGCAGGCTCCCCCGACCCGCTCCGACCACGTGGGGCCACAGACCGACCCGTACGGCCGGGGTGCCCGTGACCCGCAGTCGCGTCCGGACCGGTCCGATCCTGTTGACGTGCAGACCGACCCGTACGGCCGGGGTGCCCGTGACCCGCAGTCGCGTCCGGCCCGGCCCGACCCCGTTCCCCCGCAGACCGACCCGTACGGCCGCGACGCCGCCGACCGTGAGCCCCGCCCCGACCACCCCGACCCGGTCGCGACCCCACCGTCCCTCGACAAGCCCCCGCCCGCAGTCCCCCCGCACCGCCCCGATCTCTCCAAGGCGCCGTCCCAGGGGCCGGGAGCCGACCCGTACCCCCGACCCGTTCTCCCCCACGCCGAGCCCGCGTGGACCGGGCCCGCGGCGGCCCCGGGGCGGACCTGGGCCAAGGTGCGGGGCAGGGCGCGGGAGCGGGAGGCCGAGACCGGCCTCCTGCACAAGCTGCCGGCCGCACGCACCGTCGACGAGGCCCGCGAGCTCGTCGAGCGGGGCGGCAACCGCGAGCTGCTGGACTCGCTGCGCCGCCCGCAGGCGTACGTCGTCCTCACCCTCCTCCTCCGCGAGGCCGCCCGGCGCCTGCCGTCCTGGGAGCACCCGCTGCGCCGGGAGCTGTGCGAGGTGGCCATCGGCCGGGAGTTCTGGGCCGTCGCGCCGCCGGGCGCCGACGCCGACCCCTCCGACCCGCCGGAGGAGCAGCGCGCGGCCAACGCCGCCGAGCTGCACCGCTGGGCGGTCCGCCCGGTCCTCGCCGGCGGCGACGCCCCGGTCGGCACGGTCGCGGAGCTGCTCGCCCGGCTCCGTACGAGCCCGGCGCCGTCCGCCCGTGAGACCTTCTGGCTGATCGTCGACGGCGAGCGCCCCGGCCTGCCGGAAGCGATCTGGCTCACCCTCCTCAAGGAGGCGTACGGGGTGCCGCGCACGGCGCCCCGCCCGGGAGCGCCCGCACCCGGGGCCGCCGCCGGGCACCCGGACGATCCCGGCAACGGCTACACCCGCCGCTTCCTGCGCAACGCCGCACTGCTGATCGGCGGCCTGGTGGTCGCGATCCTCCTGGTCGTCGTACGGGAGTGGTTGACCTGACGGAGCCGACCGGCGCGGGGCGCCAGGACGCCGCCACCGGACCGACGCGCCCCGCCCCCGCCTGCCCCGAAACGCGGGCCACGGCCGCCCGGCTCCGTCAGGATGGGCGCATGGGATTCCATGTCGATTCCGAGACCGGGCGGCTGCGCCGCGTCATCCTGCACCGGCCCGATCTGGAGCTGAAGCGGCTCACCCCGTCCAACAAGGACGCCCTGCTCTTCGACGACGTGCTCTGGGTGCGCCGCGCCCGTCAGGAGCACGACGGCTTCGCGGACGTGCTGCGGGACCGGGGCGTGGAGGTGCACCTCTTCGGGGACCTGCTGAGCGAGTCCCTCGACGTGCCCACCGCACGTGCGCTCGTGCTCGACCGGGTCTTCGACGAGAAGGAGTACGGGCCGCTCGCCGCCGACCACCTCCGGGCCGCGTTCGACTCGCTGGAGGCCGGGGCGCTGGCCGAGGCGCTCGTCGGCGGGATGACGAAGCGGGAGTTCCTGGCGGCGCACCGGGAGCCGACCTCGGTCCGCTTCCACGCCATGGACCTGGACGACTTCGTCCTCGGTCCGCTGCCGAACCATCTCTTCACCCGGGACACCTCCGCCTGGATCTACGACGGCGTCTCGATCAACGCGATGCGCTGGCCGGCCCGGCAGCGCGAAACCGTGCACTTCGAGGCCATCTACAAGCACCATCCTCTTTTCACGGGCGCCGAGGCGGGCGCCTTCCACCACTGGTCGGAGGGGCAGACCGACTACCCGTCGACGATCGAGGGCGGGGACGTCCTGGTCATCGGCAACGGCGCCGTGCTCATCGGGATGAGCGAGCGGACGACCCCGCAGGCGGTGGAGATGCTGGCCCGGGGCATGTTCGCGGCGGGTTCGGCGCGCACGATCATCGCGCTCGACATGCCGAAGCGGCGCGCGTTCATGCACCTGGACACGGTGATGACGATGGTCGACCAGGACACGTTCACGCAGTACGCGGGGCTCGGGATGCTCCGCTCGTACACGATCGAGCCGGGGGACGCCGGCCAGTCCCTGCGGGTGACCGACCATCCGCCGGAGCAGATGCACAGCGCCATCGCCGCGGCGCTCGGGCTGCAGGACATCCGGGTCCTGACGGCGACGCAGGACGTGCACGCGGCCGAGCGCGAGCAGTGGGACGACGGGTGCAACGTGCTCGCCGTGGAGCCGGGGGTGGTCGTCGCGTACGAGCGGAACGTCACCACGAACACGCATCTGCGGAAGCAGGGCATCGAGGTGATCGAGATCCCCGGCAGCGAGCTGGGCCGGGGGAGGGGCGGCCCGCGCTGTATGAGCTGCCCGGTGGAGCGGGATGCGGCGTGACGGTCTCCGGCGTCGGCCCGGACTCGGAGGGGGCTGTATATAAATGTTGAAGTGCGTATAGACTTCCAGGGTCCCCGATCGCCGATCCCCCGATCGCCGTCCCCTCGACACGTACTCACAGGAGCGCGTCCCATGGCCACAGACCTCATCGGCCGCCACTTCCTCAAGGAGCTGGACTTCACCGCCGAGGAGTTCCGCGGCCTGATCGCGCTGGCCGCCGAACTCAAGGCGGCCAAGAAGGCCGGCACCGAGGTGCAGCGGCTGCGTGGCAGGAACATCGCGCTGATCTTCGAGAAGACCTCGACCCGCACCCGCTGCGCCTTCGAGGTCGCCGCCGCCGACCAGGGCGCCTCCACCACCTACCTGGACCCCTCCGGATCCCAGATGGGCCACAAGGAGTCGGTCAAGGACACCGCCCGCGTCCTCGGCCGGATGTTCGACGGCATCGAGTACCGGGGCGACGGCCAGGCCGTGGTCGACGAGCTCGCCGCCTTCGCCGGCGTCCCCGTCTTCAACGGGCTCACCGACGACTGGCACCCCACCCAGATGCTCGCCGACGTGCTCACCATGACCGAGCACACGGACAAGCCGCTGGACGCGATCGCCTTCGCCTACCTCGGCGACGCCCGCTTCAACATGGGCAACTCCTACCTGGTCACCGGCGCCCTGCTCGGCATGGACGTACGGATCGTCGCCCCGCGGGCGTACTGGCCGGCCGAGGAGGTCGTCTCCGCCGCCCGCAAGCTCGCCGAGACCAGCGGCGCCACCGTCACCCTCACCGAGGACGTGGCCGAGGGGGTCCGCGGCGCCGACTTCGTGGCCACCGACGTCTGGGTCTCCATGGGAGAGCCCAAGGAGGTCTGGGACGAGCGGATCGCCGCCCTCGCTCCGTACTCCGTGACCATGGACGTGCTGCGCGCCACCGGGAGCCCCGACGCCAAGTTCCTGCACTGCCTGCCGGCCTTCCACGACCTGGGTACGGCCGTCGGGCGGGACATCCACGCCCGGCACGGTCTCACCGAGCTGGAGGTCTCCGACGAGGTCTTCGAGTCGGCGCACTCGGTCGTCTTCGACGAGGCGGAGAACCGGATGCACACGATCAAGGCGGTCCTGGTCGCGACGATGGCCGGCGGCCCGCTGCCGACGGCATAGCTTTACGCCCGATTGGGTGAATATGCATGATGCGGTTTACGATCGCATCCTTCAGGGGGTTCGGGCGCAGATGTCCGGACCCCCTCACGCATGCACCACCAGGAATGAGAACCACCGCATGACCCCGTCCGCCTCGCGGATCAAGACCCCGCAGCAGCTCCTCGCCGAATCCGGTGCCGACCTCGAAGGCCACGGCCTCAAGCGCACCATGGGCCTCTTCCAGCTCGTGTGCTTCGGCGTCGGGGCGATCGTCGGCACCGGCATCTTCGTCGGTCTCTCCGACAGCGTCGCCGAGGCGGGCCCCGCGGTGGTGATCTCCTTCGTCCTCGCCGCGATCACCTGCATCTTCACCGCCTTCTCCTTCGCGGAGCTGGGCGGCGCGATCCCGGTCTCCGGTTCCTCCTACTCCTTCGCCTACGCGAGCCTCGGCGAGCGGACCGCCTTCCTCGTCGGCTGGTGCCTGCTCCTGGAGTACGGCGTCTCCGTCTCCGCGGTCGCCGTCGGCTGGAGCCAGTACCTCAACGAACTGCTCGACAGCCTCACCGGATGGCAGCTGCCGGCCGCGCTCTCCGCCGGACCCGGCGAGGGCGGGGTCGTCAACGTCCCCGCCGTGGTCGTCATCGCGCTCGCCGCCACCCTGCTGGTGCGCGGAGTAAGGGAGAGCGCGCGGGCGACCGCCGCCATGGCGATCCTCAAGATCGGGATCCTGATCGTCTTCTGCGCCATCGGCTTCTCGGCCTTCCAGGACGGCAACCTCTCGCCGTTCGCCGAGCACGGCATGGGCGGGATCACCGCGGGCGCCTCGGTGGCCTTCTTCTCGTACATCGGCTTCGACGCGATCACCACGGCCGGCGAGGAGGTGAAGAACCCGCGGCGGAACATCCCGATCGCGATCCTCATCTGCATCGGGATCGTCACCCTGCTCTACTGCGGGGTCGCGCTCTCCGCGATCGGGGCCCTCGGCGCGGACGCCGTGGCGGGCAGGCCGGCCGCGTTGTCGCTCGTCGTCGACCAGGTCACCGGGTCGTCGGTCGGCGGCGGGATCATCGCGTTCGGCGCGGTCGTCGCCATCGCGTCCGTCGTCCTCGCCGTGATGTACGGGCAGACCCGCATCCTGATGTCGATGTCCCGCGACGGACTCGTGCCGCGCGTCTTCGAGCGGGTCTCGCCGAAGTCCGCCACTCCCGTGGCCAACACGTGGATCGTGGCCGCCGTCTTCGCCGTACCGGCGGCTTTCGCCTCGCTCGACGTGGTCGTCAACCTGACCACCATCGGCACGCTCGCCGTCATGGCGGTCGTCAACCTCGCGGTGATGGTGCTGCGGCGCCGCAGCCCCGAGCTGTCGCGCTCGTTCCGGGTGCCGCTCTTCCCGCTGAGCCCGATCCTCGGCATCGGCTTCTGCCTCTACCTGATCTGGGGCACGGGCTGGACGACCTGGCTGCAGTTCGCCGGATTCCTGGTCGTCGGGACGTTGGTGTACGCCGTGTACGGGCGTCGCCACTCGCGCCTGGTCACCGCTCCGAACGAGGGCGCTGTGCCGGTATCCCAGGGAGTGTGAACCAGACCGCCTTGCCGTGTGCGGTGGGGCGGTGGCCGCAGTCGCTGCTGAGCGCCCGGATGAGGAGCAGGCCGCGGCCGTGCTCCTGCCAGGGGTCGACCTCGGTCCCCGGCTCGGGGCAGACGAGCTCGCCGGGGCGGGCGGGCTCGGAGTCGTGGACCTCGATCTGGCAGCCGCCGGGTGTGGCGAGCAGCTCGACGACCAGCTCGATGGGGCCGAGGCCGGCGGTGTGCTCGACGGCGTTGGCGACGAGCTCGGCGGTGAGCAGCTCAGCCGTGTCGCTGTCGGGGCGGCCGGCGGCCGCGGGGCCGAGGTCGGTGAGGGCGGTACGGATCAGGGCGCGGGCGATCGGCACGGCGGCGGTCGTGTGGGGCAGCTCGATACGCCAGGCGGCGGCGGGTCCGGCCGGCCGGGGTGCGGGGGGTCCGTTCGCTGCAGGTCCGGTGGCTTCGGGCATGGGGCAGGCTCCCTTCACCGAGTGGGGGCGGTGGGCGAGTGGGGTGGAGGCATCCCGAGACGTCCTGGTTTCAACCTTACGAGGTGCAAATTATTTCTCCAGGGGCGCCCCTCCCTGGTGAACAGGGACCTCGGTCACCGGCTGGCGGGGACCTTGGGCGGTCCCTCCTCATCCCTCCTTTATCGCGCACTCATGACGACAGTCACAAGAGAGTGATACCCTCCATGTGGAGGAAGGAGGCCGTTCCGGATGAGCCCCTTTACCGGCTCCACGCCCCGCACGGCACGCTGGCACCATCTGCGCCTCGACATCGACCGGGGCGTCGCCACCGTCACGCTGGCCCGCCCCGCGAAACTCAACGCCCTCACGTTCGGCGCCTACGCCGATCTGCGTGACCTCCTCGCCGAGCTCTCCCGCGAGCGGTCCGTCCGGGCGCTCGTCCTCGACGGCGAGGGCCGCGGCTTCTGCTCCGGCGGCGACGTCGACGAGATCATCGGTGCCACGCTCTCCCTCGACACCGCCCAGCTCCTCGACTTCAACCGGATGACCGGCCAGGTCGTCCGGTCCCTCCGCGAGTGCCCCTTCCCGGTCGTCGCCGCCCTCCACGGCGTCGCCGCGGGCGCCGGGGCGGTCCTCGCCCTCGCCGCCGACTTCCGGATCGCCGACCCCACCACCCGCTTCGCCTTCCTCTTCACCCGGGTCGGCCTCTCCGGCGGAGACATGGGCGCGGCCTATCTGCTGCCCCGGGTCGTCGGCCTCGGCCACGCCACCCGGCTCCTCATGCTGGGCGAGCCCGTCCACGCGCCCGAGGCCGAGCGCATCGGCCTGCTCTCCGAGCTCACCGAGGAGGGCCGGGCGGGGGAGCGGGCCGCCGAGCTCGCCCGCCGCCTCGCCGACGGCCCGGCGCTCGCCCTCGCCCAGACCAAGGCCCTGCTCACCTCCGAGCTCGACATGCCACTGGCCGCCTCGATCGAACTCGACGCGGCCACGCAGGCCCTTCTGATGAACGGCGAGGACTACGCCGAGTTCCATGCCGCCTTCACGGAGAAGCGGCCCCCGAAATGGCGGGGGTGCTGACGGTGCCGGCCGCCGGCCCCCTGCCCGGCCCCGGCTCCCTGCCCGGCCCCCTGCCCAGCCCCGGCCCCCGGCCCGGCCCGGGCCACAGCTCGGGCCCCAGGCCCGGCACCGGCCCCGCCCTCTCCCGTATAGCCGTCGTCGGCGGTGGCCCCGGTGGTCTCTACGCCGCCGCCCTCCTCAAGCGGCTCGACCCCGCCCGTGAGGTCACGGTCTGGGAGCGGAACGCGCCCTCCGACACCTTCGGCTTCGGCGTCGTCCTCTCCGACGAGACCCTCGGCGGCATCCGGGACGCCGACCCCGTCGTCTACGAGGCGCTCCGCCGCGACCTCGTCCGCTGGGACGACATCGACGTCGTCCACCGGGGGCACCGCACCACCTCCACCGGCCACGGCTTCGCCGCCCTCGGCCGCCGCCGGCTCCTGGAGATCCTCCACGCCCGCTGCACCGACCTGGGCGTACGGCTCCGCTTCCGCACCGAGGCCCCGCCCGCCGACGTCCTCGCCGCCGGCCACGACCTGGTCGTCGCCGCCGACGGCGTCCACAGCCGGACCCGCGAGGCCCACGCCGCGCACTTCGGCCCCCGGATCACCACCCACCGCTGCCGCTACATCTGGCTCGCCGCGGACTTCGCCTTCGACGCCTTCCGCTTCGAGATCGCCGAGACCGAGTACGGCGTGATGCAGCTGCACGCCTACCCCTACGAGGCCGGCGCCTCCACCGTCATCGTCGAGATGCGCGAGGAGGTCTGGCGGGCGGCCGGGTTCGACGAGCTCGACGAGGCCGAGTCCACCGTCCGCTGCGCCAAGATCTTCGCCGAGGCGCTCGGCGGCCGGGAGCTGCGCTCCCACCACTCCGCCTGGACCGCCTTCCGTACCGTCGTCAACGAGCGCTGGTCGTACGGCAACACCGTGCTGATCGGCGACGCCGCGCACACCGCGCACTTCTCCATCGGCTCGGGCACCAAACTGGCCGTCGAGGACGCCCTGGCCCTGGCCCGCAGCCTCCGCGACCACCCCGCCCCCGACGAAGCCCTCGCCGCCTACGAGGCCGAGCGCCGTCCCGTCGTCGCGTCCACCCAGCGCGCGGCGACCGCCAGCCTCCAGTGGTTCGAGGAGCTCGCGGGGCATGTCGACCGGCCGCCCCGCCGGTTCGCCTTCGACCTGCTCACCCGCAGCCGCCGCGTCACCCACGCCAACCTGCGGCTCCGCGACCCGGTCCTCACCGCCGCCGTCGAAGCCGACTTCGGCTGCCCGCCCGGAACTCCGCCCATGTTCACCCCTTTCCGGCTCCGCGGACTCACCCTGCGCAACAGGATCCTCGTCTCGCCCATGGACATGTACGTCGCCGAGGACGGCGTCCCCGGCGACTTCCACCTCGTCCACCTGGGGTCGAGGGCCCTGGGCGGCCCCGGACTGGTCATGACCGAGATGGTCTGCGTGAGTCCGGGGGGCCGTATCACCCCCGGCTGCACCGGTCTGTGGACCGACGAGCAGGCCGCCGCCTGGGCCCGGATCACCGCGTTCACGCACGCGCAGGCACCCGGCACCGCGATCGGCGTGCAGCTCGGTCACTCCGGCCGCAAGGGTTCCACGCGACGCATGTGGGAGGGCATCGACCAGCCCCTTCCCGAGGGCAACTGGCCCCTCGTCGCCGCCTCACCCCTGCCGTACCGGACCGGTGTCAACCAGACCCCGCGCGCCCTCGATCGTGCCGGACTCGCCGCCGTGCGCGAGGAGTTCACCGCCGCCGCCCGTCGCGCCGCCCGATCCGGCTTCGACCTGCTCGAACTGCACTGCGCCCACGGCTATCTGCTGTCCGGTTTCCTCTCCCCGCTCACCAACCACCGCACCGACGAGTACGGGGGAGACCTCGAAGGCCGGCTGCGTTTCCCGCTCGAAGTCTTCGACGCGGTACGGGAGGTGTGGCCGGAGGAGCGCCCCATGACCGTCCGCGTCTCGGCCACCGACTGGGCCGAGGGCGGTACGAGCGACGAGGAGGCCGTCGCGATCGCCCGGGCCTTCGCGGAACACGGCGCCGACGCGATCGACGTCTCCACCGGCCAGGTCGTCCCCGAGGAGACCCCCGCCTACGGCCGCTCGTACCAGACCCCGTACGCCGACCGCATCCGCAACGCGGTCGGGGTCCCCGTGATCGCCGTCGGCGCGATCTCCTCGTGGGACGACGTCAACTCGCTGCTCCTGGCCGGCCGCGCCGACCTGTGCGCGCTCGCCCGCCCGCACCTCTACGACCCGCACTGGACCCTGCACGCGGCCGTCGAGCAGGGCTACCAGGGCCCCGCCGCACCCTGGCCGGCGCCGTACCGCGCGGGCAACCGCCCACCCCCGACCGGCCGCCGGGGCTGACGGATGCCCTGAGGCCCGTGGACGCTCGCGTATGCGGGTGCGACGCGGGGCCATGGTCCGCGCACCGCCTCCTGCCCTTGAATGGGGACATGACACAGCAGCGGGGTGGGAAGGGTGCCGGGGCGGTCCTCGGCACGGCGACGGTGGCGACCGGACTGGTCGCGGGGGTGTGGTTCGCTTACGTCTGCTCGGTGATGCCGGCACTGGCACGCAGCGACGACCGGGTCTACGTCGAAGTGATGCGGAACATCAACGACGTGATCCAGAACCCGGTCTTCTTCACCCCGTTCTTCGGGGCGACGATCCTCGCGGCGGTGGCCGCCTGGCAGCACCGCGCCACCCGGGCGCGGGCCTGGACGCTCGCCGCGTCGGTCCTCTCCGTGGCGGTCTTCCTGGTCACCTCGGCGGCGAACGTGCCGCTCAACGACGCCCTCGCCGCGGCCCAGGACCCGACCGCCGCGCGGGCGGCCTTCGAGGGGCCCTGGGTGGCGTGGAACCTGGTCCGGGCGATCCTGACCACGGCGGGCTTCGCCTGCCTGCTCCGGGCCCTGGCGGTGCGGCCCCGGGCCCGGGACTAGGGGGGCTTGCCGATCAGGCCGGGGCCGATCCTGCTCCACAGGCCCTAGTCCGCGGCTGCGGACACGTACGGGCGGACGAACTCCGCGCCCCGGTTCCGCAGCAGCTCGTGCAGGGCCGCGAAGACCTCTGCCGAGCGCCTGCCCGGCCAGTCGTCGGGCAGGAGCTCCGCCGGGAGCACCGGGTCCGCGTACGGCAGCCGCCGCCAGGAGTCCAGGGCGAGCAGATAGTCCCGGTAGGCGGCCTCGGCGTCCGCCGGGGCCGTCCGCCAGGCCCGCAGCACCGGTTCGTGGGCCGCGAGGAACTCCTCGTGGAGCCCGGCGATCGCCGGCAGGTCCCACCAGCGGGCCACCGCCCCGGCCGTCGCCGCGTACCCCAGGTGGTCGCCCCGGAAGAGGTCCACGTACGGGGAGAGCTCCAGGCGCTCCAGGGCGTTCCGGGTCTCGTCGTACAGCCGCGCGGGTGCGATCCAGACGCCCGGCGCCGCCGTGCCGAAGCCGAGGCGGGCGAGCCGGGAGCGCAGCAGGTGCCGCTTGTGCCGCTCGGCCTCGGGCACCGAGAACACGGCGAGGACCCAGCCCTCGGAGAGCTTGGGCTCGGTACGGGCGTAGATCCGGCGGTCGCCGTCGTCCAGGAGCCGGCGGGCGTCGTCCGAGAGGGCGTATCCGGCGGCCCCGTCGGCCGTCCTGCCGGGCAGGAGCAGCCCGCGCCGCTTCAGCCGCGACACCGAGGAGCGCACCGAGGGCGCGTCCACCCCGAGGACCGCGAGCAGCCGGATGAGCGCGGCCACCGGCAGGGGCGCCCCGTCGGGCGCACGGCCGTACGCGCCGTAGAGGGAGACGATCAGGGATCGGGGAGTGTGCTGCTCGGCCACGTGATCACTTTAGAGGGTGGTTCCCGGAGGTGGGATCTCCGTCACGCCGGGTCTCGCAGTCACGCCGGGTCCCGCAGCCGGAAGCGCTGGAGCTTTCCCGTGGGCGTGCGCGGCAGCGCGTCCAGGAAGACGATCTCGCGGGGCGACTTGAACGGGGCGAGGCGTGCGCGGACGAAGGCCCGCAGTGCGGCGGCCGTGCTCGCGTCGCGCGGCACCCCGTCCCGTACCACCGTGTAGGCGACGACGACCTGCCCGCGCAGCTCGTCGGGGCGGCCCACCACCGCCGTCTCCACCACGTCGGGATGGTCGAGGAGGACCTCCTCGACCTGCGGTCCCGCGATGTTGTACCCGGCCGAGATGATCATGTCGTCGGCGCGTGAGACATAGCGGAAGTAGCCGTCGGGCTCGCGGACGTACGTGTCGCCCGTGACGTTCCAGCCCTCCCGTACGTACTCCGTCTGGCGGGGATCGGCCAGGTAGCGGCAGCCGACCGGTCCGCGCACCGCGAGCAGCCCCTCCTCGCCGTCCGGGACGTCCTTGCCGTCGCGGTCGACGATCCTGGCCTGCCAGCCGGGCACCGGGCGGCCGGTGGTGCCCGGGCGGATGTCGCCGTCGGCGGCTGAGATGAAGATGTGCAGGAGTTCGGTCGCGCCGATGCCGTTGATCAGGCGCAGTCCGGTGCGTGCGTACCAGGCCTTCCAGGTGGCCTCCGGCAGGTTCTCGCCGGCCGAGACGCAGCGGCGGAGCGAGCCGAGATCCGGGGCGGTGCCCTGCTTCAGTTCGTCGAGCATGACCCGGTAGGCCGTCGGGGCGGTGAAGAGCACCGAGACCCGGTGCTGCTCGATCGCGGCGAGCAGCTGCTTGGGTCCGGCCTGTTCCAGGAGGACCGCGCTCGCCCCGGCCCGCAGGGGGAAGACGACGAGCCCGCCGAGGCCGAACGTGAAGGCGATCGGCGGCGAACCGGCGAAGACGTCGTCGGGCAACGGGCGCAGGACGTGCGCGGAGAAGGTGTCGGCGACGGCCAGGACGTCCCGGTGGAAGTGGACGCAGCCCTTCGGCTGCCCGGTCGTGCCGGAGGTGAAGGCGATGAGGGCCACGTCGTCGGCGGCCGTCTCCACCGCGGTGTACGGGCCGGGGTGGCGGGCGGCGAGGGCGAGCAGGTCGTCCGGGCCGTCCCCGCCGAAGGGGGTGATACGGAGCCCAGGGATCCGGGCCCCGAGGAGTTCGTCGACGGTGTGGACGTCGCAGAGGGCGTGGGAGCAGCTGGCCGCGTCGGCCATCGCGGCCAGCTCGGGGGCGCGCTGCTGGGCCAGGACGGTGACGGCGACCGCGCCGGCCTTCATCACGGCGAGCCAGCAGGCGGCGAGCCAGGGGGTGGTGGGGCCGCGCAGGAGGACCCGGTTGCCCGGCAGGACGTGCAGGTCGGAGGTGAGGACATGGGCGATGCGGTCGACCCGGTCCTGGAGCTGCCCGTAGGTCCAGACGCCGCCCTCGCCGTCGTGGAAGGCGGGCCGGTCGGCGCCGAATCGTTCCGCCGTACGGTCGAGGAGTTCCGCGCCGCAGTTGAGCCGGTCGGGGTACGCCAGTTCCGGGAGGTCGAAGAGGAGACGCGGCCACCGGTCCGGCGGCGGCAGCCGGTCGCGGGCGAACGTGTCGAGGTGGGCCGAGGGTGTCAGCTCCATGAGTCCGTCCCCCTGTCGTGGTGGGGTCGACCTGCGCTCCACGAGCGTATCGTGTTGGTGACGGCAGTCAACAGTTCGCGACAAGGGTGCTCGGTGGCGCTGGAACCCAGACGCCCGGGGGCGCGGGGACCAGGGCGTTCGGTGACCCTGGAACCCGGGCGCCCGCGAGCGCCCGGACGAAGGCACCGGACGGCGCACGGACGTCGCACGGCGCAGGGACGAAGACGCCCGAGGGCGTCAGAGAGGGCCCACATGCCCGCATTCTCGCTCGATCCGGAACAGACCACCTGGTGTGCGGAGCTCCGCACCCTCGCCGCCGAACGCCTGAAGCCCCTCGCCGACAAGGGCGAACCCGGCAGGGTCAACCGCCCCCTCGTGGCCGCCCTCGGCGAGCTCGGCCTCCTCGCCCGGCTCTTCGACGCGGGCGCCCTCGAACTCTGCCTCCTGCGCGAATCCCTCGCCCGGACCTGTACCGAGGCCGAGACCGCCCTCGCCCTCCAGGGCCTCGGCACCCACCCCGTCGCCGCCTTCGGCACCCCCGCGCAGCGCGCCCGCTGGCTCCCCGAGGCCACCGCGGGACGCGCCGTCGCCGCCTTCGCGCTCTCCGAGCCGGGCGCCGGCTCCGACGCCGCCGCGCTGGCCCTGGAGGCCCGTCCCGACGGCGCCGGCGGCTGGCGCCTGTACGGCGAGAAGCGATGGATCTCCAACGCCCCCGAAGCCGACTTCGCCACCGTCTTCGCCCGCACCACCCCGGACGCCGGAGCCCGCGGGGTCACCGCCTTCCTCGTCCCCGCCGACCGGCCGGGACTCGGCGGCGAGGCCCTCGACATGCTCGCCCCGCACGCCCTCGGCACCCTGACCTTCGACGGCGTCCCCGTCGGCCCCGACGACCTGCTCGGCGAACCCGACCGGGGCTTCCGGGTCGCCATGAACACCCTCAACCTCTTCCGGCCCAGCGTCGGCGCCTTCGCCGTCGGCATGGCCCAGGCCGCCCTGGACGCCGCCCTCGCCCACACCGCCGCCCGCCCCGCCTTCGGCGGACACCTCGCCGACCTCCAGTCCGTCGGGCACCGGATCGCCGAGATGGCCACCCGAACCGAGGCCGCCCGCCTCCTCGTGTACGCGGCGGCCACCGCGTACGACGACGGCGACCCGGACGTACCCCGGCGCTCCGCCATGGCGAAGCTCCTCGCCACCGAGACCGCCCAGTACGTCGTCGACTCCGCCGTCCAACTCCACGGCGCCCGCGCCCTGCAGCGCGGCCACCTCCTCGAACACCTCTACCGCGAGGTCCGCGCACCCCGGATCTACGAGGGGGCCACCGAGGTCCAGCGCACGATCATCGCCAAGGAGCTGTACGCGTCCCACCGCCGCGCCCTCGACACGAGCCAGGAGGAGCCGACCCCATGAGCCTGCACCGGCACAACCCCGCCGAACTCGCCCCGCCCACCGGCTTCTCCCACGCCGTCACCGCCACCGGCACCCGGCTGGTCTTCCTCGCCGGGCAGACCGCCCTCGACAGCGACGGCGCCGTCGTGGGGGACACCCTCGCCGAGCAGTTCACCACCGCGCTCGGCAACCTGCTCACCGCCCTGCGGCACGCCGGCGGCACTCCGGCCGACCTCGCCCGCGTCACCGTCTACACCACCGACGTCGCCGAGTACCGTGCCCACGCCCCCGAACTCGGCCGTATCTGGCGGCGGTTGGCGGGCCGCGACTACCCGGCGATGGCCGTGATCGGAGTCGTACGGCTCTGGGACGAGCAGGCACGGGTGGAGCTGGACGGCTTCGCGGTCCTGGACGAACCCGCGCACGCTTGATCAATTGGTCACCCACGCGGGCCGGGCTTAATGTCGAAAGGTGGACTGACCGGCCCACGGCTCACTCACCAGGCGAGGCCCCGAGGCGCCCAATGAGTACACCCAAGCCGACGACACCGGCACAGACCGCCACCCCGAAGAAGGGCAGTGACGGCAAGGGCATCGCCCTGTTCGTGATCGCGTCCTGCCAGCTGATGGTGGTCCTCGACATCACGATCGTGAACATCGCGCTCCCACACATCCAGACCGCGCTGGACTTCTCCACGACCAGCCTGTCCTGGGTCGTCAACGCCTACACCCTCACCTTCGGCGGTCTGCTCCTCCTCGGCGGGCGCGCAGGCGACATCCTGGGCCGGCGCCGCGTGTTCATCTTCGGCGTGCTGCTCTTCGGACTCGCCTCGCTCCTCTGCGGACTCGCGCAGAGCGAGTGGCAACTCCTCGCCGCCCGGGCCCTCCAGGGCGTCGGCGGCGCGATAGCCTCGCCGACCTCGCTCGCCCTCATCAGCACGACGTTCGACGAAGGCCCGGAACGCAACCGGGCCTTCGGCGTCTTCGCGGGCGTATCGGCCGGCGGCGGCGCGATCGGCCTGGTCGCGGGCGGCATGCTCGTCCAATGGCTCGACTGGCGCTGGATCTTCTTCGTCAACGTCCCCATCGCGCTGCTGATCGCCTTCCTCACCCCCCGCCACGTCAAGGAGTCGGAGCGGCACCCCGGTCACTTCGACATCGTCGGCGCGCTCACCTCCACCCTCGGCATGGTGGCGCTGGTGTACGGGTTCATCCGGGCCGCGCAGGAGGGCTGGCGCGACCCGTACACGATCGCCTCGTTCTGCGCCGCGGTCGTCCTCCTGGCCGCGTTCATCCTGATCGAGCGGCGCTCCCAGCAACCCATCACACCGCTGCACATGTTCGCCGACCGCAACCGCTCGGGCACCTACGTGATCATGCTCTGCCTGGCGGCGGCCATCTTCGGGATGTTCTTCTTCCTCACCCTGTTCGTGCAGCAGGTGCTGAGCTTCAGCCCCCTGATGACAGGCCTCGCGTTCCTGCCGATCAGCGCGATCATCGGGGTCGGCGCCGGGCTCACGTCCAACCTGCTGCCCAGATACGGCCCGAAACCCTTCATGGTGACGGGCTCGATACTCGCCGCCGGGGGACTGTCCTGGCTGACGCGGACCGATGTGAACTCCACCTATCTGGGCAGCATCCTCGGGCCGATCCTCGTCTTCGGCCTCGGCATGGGCCTGATGTTCGTCTCGCTGACCATCATGGCGCTGTCGAACGTCGAGCCGAAGGAGTCGGGCGCCGCCTCCGGCCTGCTCAACGCGACCCAGCAGGTGGGCGGTTCGCTCGGCCTGTCGATCCTGGTGACGGTCTTCGGCACGGCCAGCCGCAACGAGGCGGAGACACAGGTACCCGCGTTCCTGTCCCAGGCGGGCCCCCTGGAGAAGGCCCAGTTCGCCAGAACCGGACAACTGCCGCCCCCCTGGGCCGACCAGGTACTGACCTCCGGCGTCTCCGCCGGCTTCGTCACGGCAGCGATCTTCGCCGTGGTCGGCGCACTGGTAGCCGTCTTCGTGATCCAGGTCCGCCCCTCGGACATCGAACGCCTCAAGGGCGGGGTCCCGATCCCGGGCGGCTGACCGCACGAGGCCCCCAGTGGCGGTGGTGGAACGGAGTGCGGCCCCCGGCGAGGATTGGATCTCGCCGGGGGCCGCACCGGGGCTGTTGGGGTCAGCTCAGGTCCTGGAATGGGCTCCAGCCGCCGGATCCGACGACCGTGCCCGATCCCGTGGCGTTCGGGTAGAAGTACAGCGTGCCCTCGCCGCTGGTGGACCAGATGTCCGAGGTCCCGTCACCGTTGGCGTCGGGGACGGCGGTGAGCAGGGGACGGTTGGTCGTGGTCCAGCCCGTGCCGATGACCGTGGACGTGGTTCCGTTCCCGAGGCCGCTTCCGTCCTTGGTGCCGGGGTAGAAGCGGAGTTCGCCGTTGGTGCTGTTCCGGGCGATGAGGTCGACGTCGCCGTCCTTGTCGCGGTCACCCGGGGCGGCGATATCGAAGCTGCTCCAGCCGCCGGTACCGACGAGCACCGGCTCCTTGCCGCTGTCGAGGCGATGGTCGGCCGACCCGAAGAAGAGCCAGAGCCGACCCGCCTCCTTGACCAGGAGGTCGGGGTGACCGGGAACGTCGATGACGCCGTCGGCATTCGTGTCCAGCGGTCCGTCCACGTCACCGACGGCGAGGATCTGGGAGGCGTTGTCCCAGTGGTTGTTGGCGGGGTCGAACACGGAGAGCCGGATTTCGTCGTACAGGCAGGCCTTCGACACGCCGTCGGCCTGCTCGTTGCGCGCGGAGCACGCGTAGCCGAATCCGTTGTTGGGGTGGACCGTCAGTGTCTTCCCGTCGGTTCCGGCGTTGAGAGCGACGAGGTCCTCGTATCCGTCCTGCGTCCAGTCGCCGCGGCGGGTGACGTCGGCGCCGGTGAAGTCCTGGTTCGAGGCCACGGTGTACGGCGCAAGGGTGCCGGTGCCGCTACCGCTGTAGAACCACAGATCACCGTCGGTCCGCACGCCGTAGAAGTCGGCGATCCCGTCTCCGTTGAGGTCGCCGGGCTTGTCCGGTGTCCCCGGTCCGTTGGCATAGAACCAGTAGCGGGTGGTGTCGGAGATGTTGCCGCCCTTGTCGACGGTTCGGACGCTAAGGGAGTGCCTGCCCACGCTGGGGGGAGTGAGATCGATATCGGCCATGTTGCCCATGAAGCCCAGGTTCTTCTTGAGGACGGTCGGGTCCCAGTCGGTCCAGTACTCGAAGGCGGCGGCGGGCTCGGTGTCCTTGTTCTGCAACCGGAACGTTCCCTCGCTGCGGGCCAAGCCGGTGGTCTCGGGCCAGCCTTCGGTTCCGTCGGGGAACTGCGTGGAGGTGACGCTTGGCGGGAAGCTCGGCCTGGTGGCGTCGAAGAAGAAGTTGCACACACGGCTCCAAGCACCGACGAGTTCACCGTCCTCTGCGCGTGCATGCCAGGAGAAGTTACCGGTTCCGGTGATTCCCACATCTACCAGCAGGTCCTTGAGCTTCGCCTTGAGAATGGGGAGCTTCGCACCCCTTGCAGAGGGGATCTCGACGACCTGGTTGACCTCGTTGGTGGGACCGCCGTGGCCGGCGGGCCATAGGGCGAAGCGTGCCTTGACCGTGCCGCCGTCGGGGTCGGAGAACGTTCCCGAGAGCGAGATGTCGGTGTTGCCGATCGTCGGGGTGAGCATGGCGCCGCCCGACTGGCAGGTATCAGTGTATGTGTCTGGAGTGGTGTCGAGGTTGGAGGGCGGCTTGGGGTAGGTGTTGTAGTCGGTGGACAGCGTCGCCGTTGCCGCGTCGAACTTCTTCCACGAGTAGACGTCGTTCTCGGCCGTGGCGCGGAGACCGAGCGTGATGTTGTTCCACTTCTTCGTCGCCGCCTCGGTGGCCGCGGACGTGGCGTCGAAGGCGAGGTTGCCGGCCGGCGGGCAGCTGCCGCCGACGTAGCCGAGAGAGGTGTCGGAGTGACTCAGCTTCCGCGCCCACATGGTGGAGTTGTCCTGGCCGGCCCAGGTCGTGGACGTCGAGATGCCACCCGTGAGCCAGAGCTCGGTCCTTCGGTCTTCGCAGGACCAGGACCAGGTGTTCTTGATCCGGAAGGTCGACTTCTTGATGTTCTTCTTAGTGTTCCAGAGGTTGTTGGAATCCATTCGGAAAAACGAGCGGGCGAGTCCGTCGGTGATGTTCTCGTAGCCCACGCGCGCTTCGTTGGTCCCGACGCTACCGTCTGCGTTGTGCCAGCCGGCCCCGTTGAAGTAGGCGGTGTAGGGAGTGCGCTTGTAGGCGAGGGCCCAGGCCTCGCGAGTTCCGGGGACGGCGTAGGTGGGGTCGATGTACACCGGGTACGTGGTGTCGCCGCCGGTGAGCAGCGGCTGGTCCGGCGTCAGCGTCATGGAGCCCTTGCTGATGGAAAGGCCCAGGTCGGCTTGCTTGGCGCCGTGTCCGGGCTCGAACCTGTCGGTGGGCGGTGCCGGTGCGGCGGCGGCGCGTGCCTTTCCGAGGCCGTTCGAGCTGGAGCTGTCCCACATGCGGGGTGTCGGCGCGGTGAAGACCTGGTGGCCGACGGCATCGACTGCGGTCAGGTTGCCGTAGGAGTCGGCCGAGACGTTCACGTCCTCCGTGGCCATGGAGAACCGGATGGACTTGAGGGCCGGGTTCGCGGCGGCCTCGGGCGTCTTGACGACGAGGAGCTGGCCGAATCCGGCGTTGCCCGCGCGCAGCGTCAGGTCGACTCCGGGAAGCACCTCGGCGTAGGTCGCTGTGTCGCCATGGGTCGTGGGCTTCGGCAGCGGGGTCGGCCAGCTGAGCGAAAGTTTCCGGCCGTTGTGGACGATGCTGACGGCAGGGCCCGAACCGCCGCCGGAGAACGAGAGGCCGGCCATCGTGGCCTTCGGGCTCACCCGTCCGTCCTTCGTCGGCGCGAGGACGGTGTCGATGGGGACGAGCTGGTTGTTCTCCCTCGTCCACCGGGGCAGAGCGTACTGCTCCTGGGTGAATCCGCCCGACGGATTGGCGAACAGCTGGGACGTCTCGGTGCGGCGGGCCAGTACCTCGACGCGCTTGCCGGTCTCCTTGGCCTGCCTGCCGGCGGTGTCCTCCGGTGCCGCCGGCGGCGAGGTGGTCAGCGTGGAAGCCGTCGCGGCGTCGGCCGACGGCTGGGGTACGAGCGCGGCGCCGAGGACCGCTGCCGCAGTGGCGGCGACGACGGCGACGGGTCTTCTCGGTCTTCTTCTGGTGGTCCGATTCCTCATGATCTCCCCTCCCAGGATTCGGTCGTCCCGCAGGGTAGATCGTTTCTCACCCGAGAGGTGGAGCCGCGTTTCATCTATGTCAGTTGGCTCGTTCTTGTGTACCAGAATTGGTGACTTGAGAGGAATTCCCCTTCCGTGCCCGCTATTGCTTCGCTACTTGACTGACTGAGTACTCATTTCCTTCCACTCTGGCCGGTAGCGGGAGATCCGCTGTTACTTTCCGTCGGTTAGTGATGCGTCTGTGTGATGCATGCGTCCATAGGGGTGGGAGAAGCGCACGTGAGTGGGCTCGAGAAGAGCAGAACTCTCCTGGGGAGAAGACGGATTCGGACAGTCGCGGCCTTGACCGCGGGGTTCCTTTCCGCGGGTCTGCTGGGGGGGCCGGTGGCGGCAGCCGTCACCGAATGGCGACCGGACAAGCCCCGGGAGATTGATCCCGTACAAGTGGCGCCAGTAGCGCCGCATCAGCAGACCGCCCGCCAGAAGGAAGCGGCTGCGACGGCCTGGCGGACGCCGCAAGTGGCCTGGCCGTCGGAGGCATCGGCGGACGTCGGCCTCGGCCGGGCGTCGATCGCGGTCTCGTCCGCGAGAGCGGGCGCCCAGGAGTCTCCGCTCGTCGACCCGACGGTCTCGGGCGTCCGCGTGTGGAAGCAGGACGCGAGAGCGGCCGAGCGGGCGCGCGTGAGCGTGCTCGGCAGGGACGCGGCTCGACGGCTCGGTGTCGAGGGGGTCGCGCTCTCCGTGCAGCCCCTGCAGAAGGGGACGGGCGAGGTGCGCGTCGAGCTGGACTACGACGCGTTCCGCGGCGCCTACGGCGGCGACTGGGCCTCCCGGCTCCGCTTGCGGGAGCTTCCCTCCTGTGCGCTGACCACGCCCAAGGCCAAGGGCTGTGCCGTTGGCTCTGAGCTGCCGACGGTCAACGACGTCCAGGCGGGAACCCTGTCCGCGCCGGTGGCGCTGTCCGCGGCCGCGGGAGAGACCACCGTCCTGGTGGCCACCGCGTCGGCATCCGGCTCGTCCGGCGACTTCAAGGCGACGTCGCTCGCCCCTTCCGCGTCCTGGTCGGCCGGCGGTTCCGGCGGCGGTTTCTCCTGGAACTACGACATCGATGTCCCCGAGGTTCCGGGCGATGTCAGCCCGCAGCTCAAGCTCGGGTACGGCTCGCAGTCGGTCGACGGCCGGACGGCCGCCACCAACAATCAGCCGGGCGGCATCGGTGACGGCTGGTCCATGGAGCCCGGCTACATCGAGCGCCAGTACGTGTCCTGCACGGACGACAAGGCGAACAGCAACAACACCACCGCCAAGGTCGGCGACCTGTGCTGGAAGAAGGACAACGCGGTCCTCAACCTCGGCGGCAAGACCAACCAACTGATCTGGGACACCGCCACGAAGACGTGGCACCTGGAGGCCGACGACGGCACTGAGATCGTCAAACTCATCAGCACGGCCACCGACAACTACGGTGACAACAATGGTGATGACAACGGTGAGTACTGGAAGGTGACGACACCGGACGGTACCGAGTACTTCTTCGGAGCCAACCGGATGGAGGGCTGGGGCGCCGGAAAGGCCGAGACCCGCTCCACCTGGACGGTGCCCGTCTTCGGCAACCACGAGGGCGAGCCCTGCTACAACGCAGCGTTCAAGGACGCCTGGTGCCAGCAGGCGTGGCGCTGGAACCTCGACGCTGTCGTCGACCCGCACGACGACGCCATGACGTACTACTGGGGCGAAGAGCCCAACTCCTACGGCCGGAACGTCGATCCCAACACCGGTGCCTCCACCGCGACGGCGTACGACCGCAGCGGATACCTGAAGCGCATCGAGTACGGCTTGCGTTCCACCGGCCTCTACGGTCAGCCGTCCGCCAAGGTCGATTTCACCAACACCGAGCGGTGCCTGTCCGGTTGCACGGTCTTCGACAAGACCAATGCGAAGAACTGGCCGGACGTGCCCTTCGACCAGTACTGCGCACCCGCGACCGAGTGCAAGGACCGCTACTCGCCGTCCTTCTGGACCCGGATGAAGCTGTCCGCCATGGCCACGCACGTCTGGAACGCCGGTGCGTGGAAGCCGGTCGACAGCTGGGCCCTGGACCACGACTTCCCGCCGACGGGGGACACAACCGGCTCCGCACCGCTCTGGCTCAAGTCGATCACCCGCAGCGGCCACACCGGTACCGGCACCGTCAAGCTGTCCCCGGTCACCTTCAACAGCGTGGCCATGCCCAACCGCGTCGAGGGCGCGACCACGGGCGGTGCCCCGGACCCGGTCCCGGCCATGTGGCGCCTGCGGGTCTCCGCCATCAACAGCGAGTCGGGCGGCACCATCGGCGTCGGCTACACACCCCAGGACTGCTCGGCCACGAGCGTCCCGTCACCGACCTCGAACACCAGGCGCTGCTACCCGGTCAAGTGGTCGCCGCCGGACGCCCCGGCCGCGAACTACGAGCCCTACCTCGACTGGTTCCACGCCTACGCCGTCAACCTGATCACCGAGAACGACAACACCGGCGGGGCTCCCGAGAAGCGGACCGAGTACACGTACCTCGACGGCATGGCCTGGACGAAGGCCAAGGACGACGAGTTCACCAACGGCAAGCACCTCACGTACGGCGACCGCAAGGGCTTCGGACGGGTCCAGGTCCGCACCGGCGCCTACCCTTTCCAGCGCACGCTCAAGGAGTACCGCTACTTCCGCGGCATCCCCGGGGCCTCGGTCAAGGACAGCGAGCAGATCGCCGTCACCGACCACGAGGCCTTCGCCGGCATGACCCGTGAGGAAGCCACGTACAACGGTGAGAACGGCAAGCTTGAGTCGGCTGCGAGCTTCACGCCATGGGTCTCCGCCGCGACCGCGACGGAGACCCGAGAGGAGGGGCTCCCCGCCCGCCGCGCCTACATCACCGGAGGCGCGGAGGAGCGGTCCCGCACCGCCGTCGGCCAGAACTGGCGCACCACCGAGACGCACCGCACGTTTGACGCGAACGGTCACGTCCTCACCGAGTCCCGTCTCGGCGACACGGCGAAGTCGGGCGACGAGGAGTGCACCACGACGACGTACGTCTCCGGCGCCCTCCTCGGGCTGCCCTCCGAGGTCAGGACCGTGGCCAAGCCCTGCGGCATCACGCCCAGCCTGCCCGCCGACCTGATCTCCGTGGAGCGCCGCTACTACGACGGAGCCACTGCCCTCACCACCGCGCCGGTGAAGGGTGACGTCACCCGCATCGACGAGCAGGATGCGGCGGGCACCGGCTACCTCACGACGGCGAAGCACACCTACGACCAGTACGGGCGCGAGCTCACCGACACCGACGCGCTCGGGCAGATCACCACCACCGGGTACACCCCGACCACGGGCATTCCCACGTCGATGACGGAGACCAACGCCCTCGGCCACGCCACCATCACGACCTACGACCCGGTGCGAGGCGTGGTCGTCGCGGCCGCCGACGCCAACGGCAAGCGCACGGACGCGGTCCACGACGGACTCGGCCGCGTGCTCAAGGTGTGGCAGCCCGGTTGGACGAAGGCCGACCACGCCACGCAGCCGTCCGCGGAGTACAGCTACAAGATCTCCACGACCCAGGCCAACGCGGTCACCACGAAGACCCTCAAGCAGGACGGTACCTACCGCACCACGTACGCCCTGTATGACGGTCTGCTGCGCGAGCGCCAGTCCCAGGCCGCGGCCGTCGGCACACAGCACTCGCTCATGACGGAGACCCGCTACGACTCGCGGGGCTGGGTCTGGAAGAGCTTCGCCCCGTTCTACGCCGACGTCGCCCCGTCCGCGACGCTCTACACGGCGAAGGACGCCCACGAGATCGACAACGTCACGGAGAACGTCTACGACGGCATGGGCCGGGTCACAGACGCCCTGTCGCTCTTCCGCGGCGACGAGAAGTGGCGGACGACCACGGACTACGGCGGAGACCGGGTCACCGTGACCCCGCCGAAGGGCGGCACCGCCAGCACCACCGTCACCGACGTCCAGGGGCGCACCACCGAACTCATTCAGTACGCGGGTTCCGGGCTGACCCAGCCCCAGTCGACGACGTACACCTACGGGAAGTACGACGAGCCCACGGCGGTCACCGACCCGGCGGACAACACCTGGTCGTACACCTACGACAACCGCGGTCAGAAGACCCGGGTGGACGACCCCGACAAGGGTACGACCGTCCTCACCTACGATGCCAACGGACAGGTCGTCACTGGCAAGGACGCCGGGAACACCACCCTGACGACCGTCTACGACAAGCTTGGCCGCAAGACCGAGGTCAAGAACGGCGCCACGACGCTCTCCAAGTGGACCTACGACACCCTCGCCAAGGGACAGCTCACCAGCAGCAGCCGTTTCGTCGGCGGGGTCGAGTACAAGACGGCGATCGGCGCGCTCGACGACCGCTATCAGCCGACGTCGAGCACCCTGACCGTCCCGACGGCGGCGGGGGGCGTCGCCGGCACGTACTCCTGGACCTACGGGTACAGCGCAGAGACCGGCGCACTGCAGTGGACGAACAACCCGGCGATCGGAGACGTCCCCTCAGAGCGGGTCGTCACCGAGTTCAACAGCGATGACCAGCCGTTCCGCACCACGCGTGCGGGAGTCGTGCTCGTCGCCAACGTCCAATACGACGTCTACGGCCGCCCCGTCGGCACCGAGTTCGGCCACGACCTTGACAAGAAGGTCCTCCGGACCCAGGCGTACGACGAGCACACGGGTCGGCTCCTTGAGCGGACCACCGACCGGTTCCTCGCCCCGAGGCGGGTCGACCGCCACCTGTACGACTACGACCAAGCGGGCAATGTCACCGGCATCACCAGCACCACCGGCCAAGACGCCACCGCGTCCACCGACCGGCAGTGCTTCACCAACGACGCCCTCGGCCGGCTGACGGAGGCGTGGACGGCGACCGCCGACTGCGCCACGGCACCCTCCGCGACCAGCGTCGGTGGCCCGGACGCCTACTGGCTGACCTACGGCTACGACAAGCTGGGCAACCGGACCGAGCAGAGCGACAGGCTCGGCGGGGCCACTACCGCGTACACGCACCCGGCGGCGCGGGCCGACCGTCCGCACGCCGTCCAGCAGGCCACCGTCACCGGCGGTCCGGACAACGGCCGGGTCAGTACCTTCCAGTACGACGCCACCGGCAACACCACCAACCGCACCATCGGCACCAAGGTGCAGGACCTGAAGTGGGACGCCGAGGGGCACCTCGCCACCCTCACCGAGGCGGGCAAGACCAGCAGTTACGTGTACGACGCCGACGGCGGCAGGCTCATCGCGAAGAACGCGGACGGCAGCAGTGTCCTCACGCTGTCCAACGGTGACGAGCTGAAGGTCACGGCGACCGGCACCAAGACCGCCACCCGCTACTACACCCACGGCGGGGAGACCGTCGCGGTCCGTACGGGCGCGACCATCTCCTACCTGGTCGGCGACCACCAGGGCACGGCCATGACGGCCATCGACGCCGCCACGCTGGGCGTCACCCATCGCAAGCAGCTCCCCTTCGGAGAACTGCGCACGGCCCAGTCGGGCGTCTTCGGCACCCGCGGTTTCGTCGGCGGCACCAACGACCCGACGGGCCTCACGCACCTCGGAGCCCGCGAGTACGACCAGACCACGGGCCGCTTCCTCTCGGTCGACCCGGTCATCGACTTCGGCGACCCGGCCCAGATGAACGCGTACGCCTACGGCCACAACAACCCGCTGACGAAGGCGGACCCGACGGGCCTCCGCCCGGACGGCCCGGCCGGCGGAGCCTCGTACAACGACACCCGCTGGGGCAACGACCGCGGCATGTCGGTGGGCTACACGTACAAGGGCGGCAACTGGATCTGGCACCAGAGCCCGCGCAAGGACAACGAATCCCGGAAGCGCTACAGGTCGTACCGGGCGAATCCGTCGCACTACAAGGTCTTCCACTACAACGCGAAGGCGGCAGCCTCGGCGAAGAAGGCGGCGGACAAGCGGAAAGCCGACCGAGACGCGCAGGCGGCCGCCGAACGCAGGCAGATGTCTCTCTCGCTTGATATCAGTAAAGGTCTAAGCTGGCTCGGGGACATCGGTAAGAATGCGGTAGATTCCACGAAAAAGTGGGTCAAGGATCACGAAACGTTTCTTGTCGGCGTGGCTGCTGGCGTGGGTTGTGCGATCGCAATTGCGAGTGTTGTCGCAGCGGCTGGCTGTGCCGTGATTGCAGGTGCGGCCGTGGGGGTTGGAGCGTGGCAGTACAAGAACCCAGGTTCCACCGACACTGACGAAGGGCTCTCATATATAGGGCAGGGAGTTGGAGGTGCCGCCACGGGGTTGGCCCAAGGAACCACGGCCATGATTGGGGTGAGGGGTTACTTGACCAGGCGGGCTGAGCGAGGGGCGGCCAGAATCGCGGAGCAGGAAGCCGCGAAGGCGGAGCAGGAAGCTGTGAAGCGCGAAGATGAATTCTATCGACACTACATGTGACGGTGGAGGGCGTATTCTGAATTATGCAGACGGATATCACGGAGAGGAGGAGGGAGGTGGCTCGTGCTGTCGATTTCTCCTTCGGAATTTTGGTCGGGGTTATCTGTGCCGCGATCATCGTTGAGATGCGTGAGCGAAAAAGCGCATCCAGTCTCAACTCGCTCAGAATTGCAATGTTCGCCAGTAGTCTGATGTTCCTCGTGCTCTACATCGCGGGTTCATAGGGGCGACGCGTCGGCTGCTGTAGCTCCGGCTGTGCGGCCAGGGTGCCCCTTCACGGGATGTCCTGGCCGCACTTCTGTTTCTCGGGAGTGCGGGTCGACGGCGTTCCAGGGCTACGCATAGCGTCGCCGAGTTGGGGGAGCGGGCGCCTATGGAGTGGCGGGGCGAGCCGCTCACGACTGACGGGGCGTCATCCCGAGTGGAAGGTTGCCTGCCAGGCAAGACCCGCATCCTCCGGCGGGGCAGTCTTCGCCGAGGTGGAACGCGCTGGACAACTGCTGTATGGACAGGGCGAGAACCGGCCTCGTGGGCCACGTGCTCGGAGCTTCGCTGCTGGAAGTGAGGAGCCCCCGCCGGAACACGGCGGGGGCTCTTGATCGGTTCTCTAGATGTCCCGGAAAAGACCAGCCGGGTCCGTGACCTGTTGTGTGCGGCGGCTGCTTCTCGGCGTGATGTCAGATGTCCCGGAAGATCTCGATCTGCGCGCCGATCGAGTTCAGTCGCTCCGCGAGGTCCTCGTAGCCGCGGTTGATGACGTACACGTTCCGCAGGACCGACGTGCCCTCGGCGGCCATCATCGCCAGGAGGACGACCACCGCGGGGCGCAGGGCCGGCGGGCACATCATCTCGGCGGCGCGCCAGCGGGTGGGGCCCTCCACCAGGACCCGGTGGGGGTCGAGGAGCTGGAGGCGGCCGCCGAGGCGGTTGAGGTCCGTGAGGTAGATGGCCCGGTTGTCGTAGACCCAGTCGTGGATGAGGGTCTTGCCTTGGGCGGTGGCCGCGATCGCCGCGAAGAACGGCACGTTGTCGATGTTCAGGCCGGGGAACGGCATCGGGTGGATCTTGTCGATCGGCGCCTCCAGCTTGGAGGGGCGGACCGTCAGGTCGACCAGACGCGTCCGGCCGTTGTCCGCCGGGTACTCGGCCGAGCGGTCGTGGTCGAGGCCCATCTCCTCCAGGACCGCGAGCTCGATCTCCATGAACTCGATCGGGACCCGGCGGATCGTCAGCTCCGACTCGGTGACCACCGCGGCAGCGAGCAGGCTCATGGCCTCGACCGGGTCCTCGGAGGGGGAGTAGTCGACGTCCACGTCGATCTGCGGCACACCGTGCACGGTGAGGGTGGTGGTGCCGATGCCGTCCACCCGTACGCCGAGGGCCTCCAGGAAGAAGCACAGGTCCTGGACCATGTAGTTGGAGGAGGCGTTGCGGATGACGGTCACGCCGTCGTGGCGGGCGGCCGCCAGGAGGGCGTTCTCGGTCACGGTGTCGCCGCGCTCGGTCAGCACGATCGGGCGGTCGGGGGAGACCGAGCGCTCGACCTGGGCGTGGTAGATGCCCTCGGTGGCGGTGACGTCGAGGCCGAAGCGGCGCAGCGCGATCATGTGCGGCTCGATCGTGCGCGTACCGAGGTCGCAGCCCCCGGCGTACGGCAGCTTGAAGCGGTCCATGCGGTGCAGCAGCGGGCCGAGGAACATGATGATGGAGCGGGTGCGGATCGCGGCCTCGGCGTCGATCGAGTCCATGTCCAGGTCGGCCGGCGGCACGATCTCCAGGTCGACGCCGTCGTTCACCCAGCGGGTGCGCACCCCGATGGAGTTGAGCACCTCCAGGAGTCGGAAGACCTCCTCGATGCGGGCGACCCGGCGCAGGACCGTACGGCCCTTGTTGAGGAGGGAGGCGCAGAGCAGCGCGACACAGGCGTTCTTGCTCGTCTTGACGTCGATGGCGCCCGAGAGCCGGCGGCGGCCGACGACCCTGAGGTGCATCGGTCCCGCGTAACCCAGCGACACGATCTCGCTGTCGAGGGCTTCGCCGATCCGGGCGATCATCTCAAGGCTGATGTTCTGGTTGCCGCGCTCGATCCGGTTGACGGCGCTCTGGCTCGTGGCCAGTGCTTCGGCGAGCTGCGTCTGTGTCCAGCCGCGGTGCTGCCGGGCGTCACGGATGAGCTTGCCGATGCGTACGAGGTAGTCGTCTGCCATGGCGTCACGTTATCTCAGATATGAGATGACGATCACCGTTGGGGTAGGCCGTCAGAGTGGCAGGCTGTGCGCGGTCGGGTGACGCGGCTCGTACAGGGGGAGTTCGGTTCCGCTCGGCAGCCGTACCGCGGCGAGCAGGCCCCAGCCCTGGTCGGTGATGGCACGTGAGATCTCGGCGCCCCGGTCCTCCAGGTCCGTCAGGGTCGCGGTGAGGTCGTCGCACATGAGGTAGACCTCGTGCTTCGGCTCGTCCGTCGTCGGGTGCACGGCGACCTCGGCGGGCGGCAGCTTGAAGATGAGCCAGCCACCCCCGGCGTCCACGTGCGGGAAGCCGACGACGTCCTTGAGGAAGGCCCGGTCGGCCTCCGCGTCCCGCGTGTAGAGAATCACGTGCGCGCCACTGAACATGTCCCGATCGTCGGCCGCTCGTACGGCCGCGGCAATTCGTCCGCGGCCGTACGAGCGGAGGCCCACGAGCGGATACCTGCGGGCAGAGGCCTGCGCGGGATGCTCAGTGCTTGGCGCAGCCGCACGCACGGTGCCGGCCGCCGTGCACCGCCGCGTACGCCGAAGGTCGTGGCGCGGACACCGCGCGGGCCAGACCCGCGGAGGCCGTACGGCCCGAGGCCGACTCCGCGTCGTGGACCACGCGGCCCCCGACCAGCGTGAGCCGCACCGTGGTGTCACTGATGTCGGCGACCGGACATTCCCTTACATCTCGGTCGAGCAGCAGCAGATCGGCGGCCCGCCCCTCCCGTACCGTCCCGGTCAGCCCCTCCATGCGCAGCTGCCGGGCCGTGCCGTACGTGTGCATCCGCAGCGCCGAGGTGCGGCTCAGGCCCTCCAGCTCCCGGTACAGCGGGCCCTCGCCGTACGCCCCCTGGCGGTCGATCGCGGTCCTGATCTGGTTCCACACCTGGAGCGCGTCCACCGGCCAGTCCGAGCCGGCCGAGAGCGGGGCGCCGTGCCGCTCCAGCGAGCGCGCGGGATACATCCACCGGTGCCGCTCGGGCCCGATGTACGGCAGGAGCGCCTCCATCGTCCAGGTGTCGCGGGCCGCCCACTGGAGCTGCATGCAGGCCGTCACGCCCAGTTCGGCGAAGCGCCGCAGATCGGCCGGGTCCACCAGCTGGAGGTGGGCGACGGCGTTGCGCGCGTCCCGCAGTCCGGTTGCGCGGCGGGCATACGCGTACCCGTCGAGCGCCGCCCGTACGGCCCGGTCGCCCAGGCCGTGGGCGTGCATCTGCCAGCCTGCCCGGTTGAAGGTGGCCGTCAGCCGCCCGTAGTCCCGTCCGGAAACATACAGTTCACCCCGATTGGTCGTCGGTCGTCCCTCGCCGTCCAGATACGGTTCGAGGAGCGCCGCCGTCTGCGCCGGGTACTCGATCACCCCGTCGAGGAACACCTTGATCATCCCGAAGCGCAGCCCCCGCACGTCGTCGAACTCCCGGCGCAGCCCCCGGGCGTACGCGAGCGCCGCCGCCGGGTCCTTCGCCAGGTCCGACTCGATCCGGATCGCCGGGACGATCCGCTGCGGCAGCTTCCCGGCCGCCGACAGGGCCCGGTACGTGTCCAGCTCACCGCGTCCGACCAGGGCGTCCATCATCGTGGTGACCCCCGAGGCCGCCGCCTGGCCGAGTACCCGCGCGCACGCCGCGACGAGCTCGGCCTCGCTCGGCTCCGGGATGTGCCGGGTCACCAGCGGCTGGGCGTCGTCCTTGAGCACGCCGGTCGGCCTGCCGTCCGCCCCCTTCACGATCTTCCCGCCCACCGGGTCGGGGGTGGCGGCCGTGATGCGGGCGATCTCCAGGGCGCGGGCGTTGACCCAGATGTTGTGGCCGTCGCCGCCGACGAGGGCGACCGGGCGGCGGGTGGGCAGGGCGTCGAGCAGGGAGTGGTGGGGGAGGGTGCCCCGCGGCAGCAGACCGACGGGGTTCCAGTCCTCCGCCACCAGCCAGCCGTCCGGCTCCTGCCCCGGGCTGTCCTTCAGGAAGCCGGTCAGGATCGCGAGGAGCTCCTCCTTCGTCGTCTCCGCGCCTTCGAGGGAGGGCCGCAGCGAGCGGCTGCCCGCGCCCAGCGGGTGGACGTGACCGTCGTGGATCCCGCTCATCACGGTCGCCCCGCGCGCGTCGACGACCTCGGTGTCCCGGCCGACGAGGCGGCGCAGCTCGTTGCCCCGCCCGGTCGCCAGGATCCGGCCGTCGCGCCCGACGGCCACCGCCTCGACGGGCCGGGCGCCGGACAGGCCGGTGAACACCCGCGCGTTGTGCACGACCAGGGCGGCCGACCGGGGGCGCGAGCCCGCCGCCGCGGGGCCTCCGGCGACCCCGACGAGACCCGCCGCGCCGGCGGCGGCGAGGACGGTGCGCCGGCTCAGGGAAGAAGTCATGACCACTCCAAACATTGGCTGTGGCCGGACGTTCGCTGATTAACGTCGTAACCAGTACCCTCCCCGGACCGCGAAATCCGTACGATGGCGCGCATGTCAGGGCCCACCCTCACCGACATCGCCCGCGCAGCGGAGGTGTCCACCGCCACGGTGTCCCACGCCCTCAACGGGACGGGCCGGCTCGGTGAGTCCACGCGGCGCCGGGTCCGCGAGGTGGCGGCGGCCCTCGGCTACGGCTCGCGCCGGACGCCCCTCACCCGGACCGGGACGCTCGGCCTTGCCGTCACCACCTACGCGGGCGCGCCCTGGAACTACCTCGAAGTCCCCTACTTCTCGCGTCTGCTGACCGCCGCCGCAGCCACCGCGCACGCCCACGGCTACGCGCTCACGGTCCTGCCCGCGGCCCGCGGCGGCGAGCCCCTCTGGCACACCCTGACCGTCGACGGCATGCTCCTGCTCGACAGCCCCGAGGACGACCGGGTCCTGCGCGCCCTGCGGGCCCGAGGCATCCCCGTGGTCTTCGACGGCCGCCCCACCGACCCGCACCCCGACGACATCTGGGTGGACAACGACCACGCCACGACCACCCGCGAGGTCCTCGACCACCTGGCGGCCGCCGGTGCGCGCCGGATCGCCCTGCACGCCGGATTCGGCCGCGAGCACTACACCGGCGCCGTGACCCGTGCCTACGAACAGTGGTGCCGGGAGCGCGACCACGCCCCGCTGGTGATCGCCTTCGACCCGCATGACGAGCCGGGCCACGCCTTCGACCGGGCCTTCGCCGACCGGGACTGCGACGCCGTGCACTCCGTCTACGACCCCGGTGGCCGGCAGGTCGGGGCGGCCGCGGCCCGGCACGGCCTGCGGATTCCTGAAGACCTGCTCGTCGTCTGCGCCAGCGAGGACCCGGCCTACGCCCAGACCGACCCGCCCGTGACCACGGTGACGCTACGGCCCGAAACGATCGCGGAGACGGCCGTCACGACCCTCGTCGCCCGGCTCGACCCCGCACGGCCCGGCCCGGCGCCGGGTGGCCTGACGGTTCCGGCCCGACTCCACCCGCGCGCCTCGACCCGCCGCGGGGGCGGGCCGTGACGGGCGGCCCGACCGGACGGTCATCAGGATGACGGCCGTCACAGGCATGCCGGGCATGACCGAGCAGCGGGGATGCACTAGAGTTATCTCGACATCGAGATAACTGCTTACGGCGCACCGCAGCCGCCCCACCCGGTAAGGGTTACCTAACTAAGCCTTACCTTAGCGGATCGGCGAGGGAGTCGTGGCGGCAGCATGGCGGTAATACGCGCACTTTGATGAAGGAGACTGTCGTGTCGGCGAACAGCTTCGACGCCCGCAGCACGCTGCGCGTGGGCGACGAGTCGTACGAGATCTTCAAGCTGGACAAGGTCGAGGGCTCCGCGCGCCTCCCTTACAGCCTGAAGGTCCTCCTGGAGAACCTCCTCCGCACCGAGGACGGCGCGAACATCACCGCCGACCACATCCGGGCCCTCGGTGGCTGGGACTCGCAGGCCCAGCCGAGCCAGGAGATCCAGTTCACGCCGGCCCGCGTGATCATGCAGGACTTCACCGGCGTTCCCTGTGTCGTCGACCTCGCCACCATGCGCGAGGCTGTCAAGGAGCTCGGCGGCGACCCTGCGAAGGTCAACCCGCTCTCCCCGGCCGAGCTGGTCATCGACCACTCGGTCATCGCCGACAAGTTCGGCACCGCGGACGCCTTCGGCCAGAACGTCGAGCTGGAGTACGGCCGCAACAAGGAGCGCTACCAGTTCCTGCGCTGGGGCCAGACCGCCTTCGACGACTTCAAGGTCGTCCCCCCGGGCACCGGCATCGTCCACCAGGTGAACATCGAGCACCTGGCCCGTACGGTCATGGTCCGCAACGGCCAGGCGTACCCCGACACCCTCGTCGGCACCGACTCGCACACCACCATGGTCAACGGCCTCGGTGTGCTCGGCTGGGGCGTCGGCGGCATCGAGGCCGAGGCCGCGATGCTCGGCCAGCCGGTCTCCATGCTCATCCCGCGCGTCGTCGGCTTCAAGCTGACCGGTGAGCTCCCGGCCGGCACCACCGCCACCGACCTGGTCCTCACGATCACCGAGATGCTGCGCAAGCACGGCGTCGTCGGCAAGTTCGTCGAGTTCTACGGTGAGGGCGTCGCCGCGACCTCCCTCGCCAACCGCGCCACCATCGGCAACATGTCGCCGGAGTTCGGCTCCACCGCCGCGATCTTCCCGATCGACGACGAGACCCTGAAGTACCTGCGCCTGACCGGCCGCGACGCCCAGCAGGTCGCGCTCGTCGAGGCGTACGCCAAGGAGCAGGGCCTCTGGCTCGACCCGGCCGCCGAGCCCGACTTCTCCGAGAAGCTGGAGCTCGACCTCTCCACGGTCGTCCCCTCCATCGCCGGCCCGAAGCGCCCGCAGGACCGCATCGTCCTCGCGAACGCCGCCGTGCAGTTCGCCCAGGACGTCCGCAACTACGTCGACGAGGTCGACGAGGCGGGCAAGGAGTCCTTCCCGGCCTCCGACGCCCCGGCGAACCACCCCAACGGCGCCCCGTCGAAGCCGGTCCAGGTGACCGCCCCCGACGGCTCGACCTACGAGATCGACCACGGCGCCGTCACCGTCGCCGCGATCACCTCCTGCACCAACACGTCGAACCCGTACGTCATGGTCGCCGCCGCGCTCGTCGCGAAGAAGGCCGTGGAGAAGGGCCTGACCCGCAAGCCGTGGGTCAAGACCACCCTCGCCCCGGGCTCGAAGGTCGTCACCGACTACTTCGACAAGGCGGGTCTCACCCCGTACCTCGACAAGGTCGGCTTCAACCTCGTCGGCTACGGCTGCACCACCTGCATCGGCAACTCCGGCCCGCTGCCGGAGGAGGTCTCCAAGGCCGTCAACGAGCACGACCTGGCCGTGACCTCGGTGCTCTCGGGCAACCGTAACTTCGAGGGTCGCATCAACCCCGACGTCAAGATGAACTACCTGGCCTCCCCGCCGCTGGTCGTCGCGTACGCCCTCGCGGGTTCCATGAAGGTGGACATCACCAAGGACGCCCTCGGTGTCGACCAGGACGGCAAGCCCGTCTACCTGGCCGACATCTGGCCGACCGAGGCCGAGGTCAACGACGTCGTCGCCAACGCCATCGGCGAGGACATGTTCAACAAGTCCTACCAGGACGTCTTCGCGGGCGACGCCCAGTGGCAGGCGCTGCCGATCCCGACCGGCAACACCTTCGAGTGGGACACCGAGTCCACCTACGTCCGGAAGCCCCCGTACTTCGAGGGCATGACGATGGAGACCACCCCGGTCACCGACATCGTCGGCGCCCGCGTCCTGGCCAAGCTGGGCGACTCGGTCACCACCGACCACATCTCCCCGGCCGGCGCCATCAAGGCCGACACCCCGGCCGGCAAGTACCTCACCGAGCACGGTGTGGAGCGTCGTGACTTCAACTCCTACGGCTCGCGCCGTGGCAACCACGAGGTCATGATCCGCGGCACGTTCGCCAACATCCGCCTGCGCAACCAGATCGCGCCGGGCACCGAGGGCGGCTTCACCCGCGACTTCACCCAGGCCGACGCTCCGGTGGCGTTCATCTACGACGCCTCCCGCAACTACATCGAGCAGGGCACCCCGCTCGCGATCCTGGCGGGCAAGGAGTACGGCTCCGGCTCGTCCCGCGACTGGGCCGCCAAGGGCACCGCGCTGCTCGGCGTCAAGGCCGTCATCGCCGAGTCGTACGAGCGCATCCACCGCTCGAACCTCATCGGCATGGGCGTCCTGCCGCTCCAGTTCCCGGAGGGCCAGACGGCCGAGACCCTGGGCCTGACCGGCGAGGAGACCTTCTCCTTCACCGGCGTCGAGGAGCTCAACAACGGCACGACCCCGCGTACGGTCAAGGTCACCACCGACACCGGTGTCGAGTTCGACGCGGTCGTCCGCATCGACACCCCCGGCGAGGCGGACTACTACCGCAACGGCGGCATCATGCAGTACGTGCTCCGCAACCTCATCCGCGGCTGACACCAGCGCCGGATCCGGTAGCACGCAAAGGGCCCCGCTCCTCGGAAGAGGAGCGGGGCCCTTTCGTTCGTCAGGCGTTCGGATCCGGAGGATCAGAACATCAGACGGAAGCCGTTCCAGCCGCTCGTGCCGATCTTGACCTTGGTGTGGAAGGGCGCGGGCGCGTTGCCGGTGCCCTTGTACAGCCACAGGGCGCCCGCACTGTCACGGGCCATCAGGTCCGCGATGCCGTCGTTGTTCATGTCGCCGATGGACAGCAGGGAGTTGAAGGTGTTCCAGCCGCTGCCGATGCGCGTACGGCCGGAGTAGGGCGCCTTGTAGTTGCCGGTGCCCTTGTAGAGCCACAGCACACCCGAACCGTCGCGCGCGACGATGTCGGCCTTGCCGTCACCGGTCAGGTCACCCTTGCCGGTGATCTGGCTGTACGCGTCCCAGCCTGCGCCGACCCTGACGCGCTGCGCGATGCCGCCGTTGTTGTAGCCGAGGTACAGCCACAGCACGCCGGCGTTGTCCCGGGCGAGCAGGTCGTCCGCACTCCCGCCACCCGCGTTGGCGGGGGAGAAGACACGGTTGTAGATGCCCCAGCCGCCGCCGAGGTCCCGGCCGTCCTGGCTCCAGGGGCCGTAGTACAGACGGTTGTTCTGGACGAACCAGACGCCGTTCGACTCGCCGTTGTTGTCGACGTCCGTCTGGGTGACGAACTTCTTGTACTGGAAGCCGTAGCCCGTCTTCTCGGAGGCCGTGAGGCCACCGTTGCCGGTGAGGCCGTAGCCGTAGATGTCACCGGCGTTGTTGACGCCGTACAGGGCGTTGACCGGAGTGACCGCGGCCGCCGCGGCCCCCGCGGTCGCGCCGAAGGCGGTGGCGCGAGGCGCCGCCTGGGTGGTGCCGACGGCCTTGGCGGACGCCGCCGGCGTCTCCGCCGCGACGGCGGCCGTCGTGGTGCCCACGAGGGCCGCCGTTATCGCGGCCACGGTGATACGGGACAGGACGCCCGTGCGGTTCAGGCCAGAAGAATTGGCCACGTAGTACTCCAGATGCGAGATGAGACAAGGCAGGTTCCGCCGTTCGTCACTGCGCGAGGACGGAGACGGCAGACCTCTATGATCCCGGATCGTCCTTACAGGATCTTCACTGGGCGGGGGGTCTGTGACACAACTGTTTCCATCCCGGCCATATGACCCTTTTGTTGCCCTGTGTCCGGGTCGTGCCGGTGCGGCCTCGCCGCCACCCCCCAGTACGGGTCCGCCTGAGTCACTGTCAAGGGCATAGCCGGACGAATGGTTGGACGAAACGCCGCAGATCCAGCGTGCTTATCCCGGAGGTCTCAACTCGGGAAAGATGGCCGTCAAAACCTGCTTTCGATCTTGCTCAGGCGAAGGGAAGTGGACTATACCTGTCGGCGTCCAGCCAGTCGTTTCCATCACACGACGGCCCGACGCCTGCACGACCCGGCTGCAAATGACCGCGGTGGCGGGGCCCTTCGCCTGTGGCGAGTGAGTTACGGGCGACCGGTACACCGCCTGAGTCCTGAATGAAGGCGAGGACTTGAGCATGGGATCCACCTCCGCTCACACCAATGAGGGCCTTGGCCGTCGCGATCTGATCAAGCGTTCTGCCGCTATCGGTCTGATCTCCGTACCGACGATGGGCTTCCTCTCCGCCTGTGCGAGCAGCGACAGCGGCGGCAACGGAAAGGTCGAGAAGGGCACGAAGTCCGAAAAGAACCCGCTCGGGGTGAACGAGTCGGCACCGCTCGATTTCGTCCTCTTCGACGGTGGATTCGGACAGCAGTACGCCAAGGACGCGGTGAAGGTCTACGAGACCAATTACCCCAAGGCCAAGGTCAAGTTCACCCCCACCCAGAAGATCACCACCACGCTGCAGCCGCGCTTCAACGGCGGCAACCCGCCGGACCTCATCGACAACTCCGGCGCCGAGCAGATGGACATGGGTGTCCTCGTCGGCCAGAAGCAGCTCGCGGACCTCACCCCGCTGCTCGACTCGCCGTCCCTCGACGACCCGAAGAAGACGGTCCGCGACACCCTGCGGCCCGGCATCGTCGAGATGGGCCAGTTCGACGGCGAGCAGTGCTGGATCCTGAACTACGCCTACACGGTCTACGGCGTCTGGTACTCGCAGAAGCTCCTCGACTCCCTCGACGCGAAGTACCCCGAGACCTGGGACGAGATGCTGGCCGTCTGCGAGAAGGCCAAGAAGAAGGGCATCGCGGGCTGGACGTACGCGGGCAAGCACCCGTACTACGTCCCCTTCTCGCTCTACCCGATGATCGCCAAGGTCGGTGGCCGCGAGGTCCTGGACGCCATCGACAACCTGGAGCCGAAGGCCTGGGAGCACCCCGCGGTCAAGGCCTGTTTCGAGGCGTACTACGAGCTCGTCCAGAAGGGCTACATCCTCAAGGGCACGCCCGGCCTCGACCACATCCAGTCGCAGACCGCCTGGACCGAGGGCAAGGCGCTGTTCATCCCGAACGGCTCCTGGGTCGAGAACGAGGCCGCGAAGACCATGCCGGCCGACTTCGGCCTGTCCGTCTCCGCCCCGACCGGCATCGACGCCTCGGACAAGATGCCGTTCGGCACCATCTGGGCCGCCGGCGGCGAGCCGTTCATCGTCCCGGCCAAGGCGGCGAACGCCGAGGGTGGCATGGAGCAGCTGCGCATCATGCTCAGCGAGGCCTCCTCCAAGAACTTCACGCAGTCCGTGAAGTCCCTGACCGCCCTCAACGGCGGCACCGACGGCATCGAGCTCTCCCCGGGCCTCAAGTCCGGTGTCGCGGCTCTGGAGAAGGCCGGCCAGAATGTGGTCAACCCGCGCCTCCAGGACTGGTATGTCGCCCTCCAGAAGGAGAAGATCGGTGTCGCCGGCATCGGCGAGATGATGGCCGGCCGCGCGACCCCGGCCGAGACGATCAAGAAGATCCAGAAGTACGCCGACGAGGCGGCCAAGGACTCCTCGATCAAGCACTACAAGCACTAGTGGGACAGTGCCGGGGCCCCTTCCCGCCGACCGGGAGCGGGCCCCGGCCACTTCGCGCGCGGCAGCAGCGGCGCGCCTGGCGCGGGAAAGATCGGGGTCGGTAGGAATGCAACACGGCAAGTACCGTTTCATCGTGGGGTTCCTGGCGGCCCCCCTCGCGCTCTACGCGCTCTTCGTCATCTGGCCGTTCGTCCAGTCGATCTACTACTCGTTCACGAACTGGACCGGGTTGAGTCCCGAATTCGGGATGGTCGGATTCGACAACTACAGCAGAATGCTGGACGACGAGATCTTCTGGAAGTCGTTCCAGCACAGTCTGATCTTCGCGCTGGTGCTGCCGCTGGTGACCGTCGGCCTCGCACTCTTCTTCGCCTTCATGCTCAATGTCGGCGGTCGGCGCCGCAGGGGTGCCGCCATCGCGGGTGTGCGCGGATCGTCTTTCTACAAGATTGTCTATTTCTTCCCGCAGGTGCTGTCGATCGCGATCGTGGCGCTGCTCTTCCAGTTCGCGTACAACCCCAACAGCGGAGCCATTAATTCCGTTTTGAAGGGTGTCGGCCTCGACAGCGTCCAGCCCGACTGGCTCGGCGATCCGGACCTCGCCCTCATCTGCGTGATGGTGGTACTCGTCTGGTCCACCGTCGGATTCTTCGTCGTCCTCTTCTCGGCCGGCATGGCGTCCATTCCGCGGGACTTCTACGAGGCGGCCCTGCTCGACGGCGCGAACCGGTTCACCACGTTCTTCAAGATCACCCTGCCGCTGCTCTGGGACACCGTGCAGTCGGGCTGGATCTACATGGGCATCCTCGCGCTCGGCGCGGAGTCCTTCGCCGTGGTCCAGATCATGACCGTCGGCCCCTCCGGCGGCGGGCCCGACTACTCCACCATCGTCCTTCCGCTGTACGTGTACCAGAAGGCTTTCCGGGACGGTCAGGCCGCCTACGCAACGACCATCGGTGTCGCGCTCCTCGTCCTCACGCTGGCCTTCGCGGCCGTCGTGATGAAGCTGGGCCGGCGCGAGCGGCTGGAGTTCTGATGAAGATCACCGACACTGCCCCCACCGGCGTCGAGACCCCCGGCTCCCCGGGCGGCTCGGGACCCGAGGTCGTCAAGACGACGGCCGCGCCCCGCAAGGAGTCCAAGGGCGAGGGCGCGACCCTCAACGTCTTCTCGCACGGCGTCCTGATCATCTGGGCGATCATGGTCGTCACGCCGCTGCTCTGGGCGGTGATGACCTCGTTCAAGACCGACCGGGCGATCTTCACCTCGCCGTGGTCGCTGCCCGACAAGCTGCACTTCGAGAACTGGTCGCGCGCCTGGACCGAGGCGCACATGAGCGACTACTTCCTGAACACGATCCTGGTGGTCGGCGGCTCGCTCCTGGGCACCCTGCTCTTCGGCTCGATGGCGGCCTACGTCCTGGCCCGCTTCGACTTCCCGGGCAACCGCTTCATCTACTTCCTCTTCATCGGAGGGATGAGCTTCCCGATCATCCTGGCGCTCGTGCCGCTGTTCTACGTGATGCAGAACATGGCCCTGCTCAACACGCTGCACGGGCTGATCGTGGTCTACATCGCGTACTCGCTGCCGTTCACCGTCTTCTTCCTCACCGCCTTCTTCCGCACCCTGCCGACCTCGGTGGCGGAAGCGGCCTTCGTGGACGGCGCCTCGCACACCCGGACCTTCTTCCAGGTGATGCTGCCGATGGCCAAGCCGGGCCTCATCAGCGTCGGTATCTTCAACTTCCTCGGCCAGTGGAACCAGTACCTGCTGCCGACCGTGCTCAACACCGAGCCGGAGAAGAAGGTGCTCTCGCAGGGGCTCGTCCAGCTCGCCGTCAGCCAGGGCTACAAGGGCGACTGGTCGGGCCTGTTCGCCGGCCTCGTGATGGCGATGCTGCCGGTGCTCGCCGCGTACATCATCTTCCAGCGGCAGGTGGTGGCCGGTCTGACCGCCGGTGCCGTGAAGTGACCACGGGGCCGAATCAGGCCCCTCCCGCACCGTCCGAAGGGCCCCCCGCGCACCACGCGCAGGGGGCCCTTCCGGCTGTGCGACACGCGGGGAGACCGACCGTGGACTCCGTGTGACACAGACCCTCCGCCACTCAAGGTCTTGACGGGGAGCAAGCCGAAAGCGTCCCCTTAGAGTTCACATGTTGGAGAAAACGGTGGGAGTGAGTGAGTCGATGGAGACTCCGGGGTCGCAGACGTCTCTGCACAGGGCCAATCTCGAACGGGTCGTCCGGGCGGTGCGGATGGCCGGCTCGCTCACCCAGGCGGAGATCGCCCGGGCGACGGGCCTGTCCGCCGCCACGGTCTCCAACATCGTCCGGGAGCTGAAGGACGGCGGCACCGTCGACGTCACGCCCACCTCGGCGGGCGGCCGCCGGGCCCGCAGCGTGTCGCTCTCCGGTGACGCCGGCATCGTGATCGGCGTCGACTTCGGCCATACGCATCTCCGGGTGGCCGTCGGCAACCTCGCCCACCAGGTGCTCGCCGAGGAGGCCGAGCCCCTCGACGTGGACGCCTCCGCCGCAGAGGGCTTCGACCGGGCGGAACAGCTGGTCAACCGGCTGATCGAGGCCACCGGGATCGGCCGGGACAAGGTGATCGGCGTCGGGCTCGGCGTGCCGGGCCCCATCGACGTCTCCTCCGGGACCCTCGGCTCGACCTCGATCCTGCCGGGCTGGAGCGGGATCAACCCCGCCGAGGAGCTCTCCGGCCGCCTCGGCGTCCCCGTGCACGTCGACAACGACGCCAACCTCGGCGCGCTCGGCGAGCTGGTCTGGGGGAGCGGGCGGGGCGTCAAGGACCTGGCGTACATCAAGGTGGCGAGCGGCGTCGGCGCCGGCCTCGTCATCGACGGGCGGGTCTACCGGGGCCCCGGCGGCACCGCCGGCGAGATCGGTCACATCACGCTGGACGAGTCGGGCCCGGTCTGCCGCTGCGGCAACCGCGGCTGCCTGGAGACCTTCACGGCCGCCCGGTACGTGCTTCCGCTGCTCCAGCCCAGCCACGGCCCCGATCTGACCATGGAACGGGTCGTCCAGCTCGCCCGGGAGGGCGACCCCGGCTGCCGCCGGGTGATCGCCGACGTCGGGCGGCACATCGGCAGCGGTATCGCCAACCTGTGCAACCTCCTGAACCCCAGCAGGGTGGTGCTCGGCGGCGACCTCGCGGAGGCCGGTGAGCTGGTCCTGGCGCCCATCAGGGACTCCGTCTCGCGGTACGCGATCCCCAGCGCCGCCCGGCAGCTCTCGCTGGCCCAGGGGGCCCTGGGAGGGCGCGCCGAGGTGCTGGGCGCGCTCGCCCTCGTGCTGAGCGAAATGGGCGATTCGACCCTGTTGGAGAGTGCGCTGCCGGCGGCCGCTCCGGTCTCACGCCTTGCGTTCACTTAGATAACGAACACCACCGTTGTCATCTCGTTAAGGATTTACTTCTTGACGTCGGCATGGCGGCCGAGTTGACTTCGTGCCACCTCGGCCGCAACGTCGCGGCCTCGTCAGGGAGGCAACCCCACATGAACGCAGTGACGCGTCGTGCCGTCATAGCAACGGCCGCGGTCTCGATGGCTCTCTCGCTCGCCGCCTGCGGCCAGGCCGGCGGCGACGACAGCGGAGACAAGGGCAGCTCGACCAAGATCGGTCTGCTCCTGCCGGAGAACAAGACCTCGCGCTACGAGGCTCTGGACAAGCCCCAGTTCGAGAAGGCCGTCAAGGCCGCCTGCGGTGACTGCGAGGTCGTGTACAACAACGCGGTCTCCGACGTCGTCAAGCAGAAGCAGCAGTTCGACCAGCTGATCGCCGACGGCATCAAGGTCATCGCGCTCGACCCGGTCGACGCGACCAAGGCCGAGGGCTGGGTCGCCGAGGCCAAGGCCAAGGGCGTCAAGGTCGTCGCGTACGACCGCGCCGTCAAGGGCGCCGACGCCTACGTCAGCCACGACAACAACAAGGTCGGCGAGCTCCAGGGCCAGGCGCTCCTCGCCGCCCTCGGCGGCAAGGCCGCCACCGCCAACGTCGTGATGATCAACGGCGACGAGAAGGACCCGAACGCCGGTCTGTTCAAGAAGGGCGCCCACACCGCCCTCGACGGCAAGGTCGGCAAGATCGCCTACGAGGCCTCCGGCGAGTGGGACCCGAAGATCGCCGGCGAGAAGATGTCCGCCGCGATCTCCTCGGTCGGCAAGGACAAGATCGGCGCCGTCTACTCGGCCAACGACGGCATGGCCGGCGGCGTCATCACGTCCCTGGAGAACGCCGGCATCAAGAACATCCCCGTCGGTGGTCAGGACGCCGAGGTCGCGGGCATCCAGCGGATCATCGCCGGTTCGCAGACCTTCACCATCTACAAGTCGCCGCTCCAGCTGGCCCCCGAGGCCGCCAAGTTCGCGGTGAACCTGCTCCAGGGCAAGGAGCTCGGCGCCCAGGGTGCGACCGACGGTGTGCCGTCGACGCTGTTCCCCCCGGTCGTGGTCGACAAGACCAACATCCAGACCACGGTGATCCAGGACGGCATCTACAAGGCCGCCGACCTGTGCACCTCGGACCTGGCCGCCAAGTGCACGGAACTGGGCATCAAGTAACCCCCTGAGCCGAGCCCGCCGGGCCCCCCGAGGGCCCGGCATCACGGATCCCGCCACCGGCCCGCGTACACAGGGTGAAGCCCCCGCCAGAGGGTGAAGACCCCCGTCGAGGGTGCAGTCCCCGCCAGAGGGCGACACCCCCCCCGTACGACCGCCGTGCCCACGACCGGATCCGTCCCCCTGCCCGTCCGGCCCCCGGCCGACCCAGACCCCGCTGTCGGTCCGGGGGCCGGACGAGCTCAGCCCCCCCTTGAACTTTGGCGCTGCACCGGCGGCGCGACATGCCGCCGCCCGCGGGCGGCGAAGGAGTTGGTTCACGTGTCCCAGACGCAGGCGCCCGTGCTGGCGTTGCGCGGGATCTTCAAGCGGTTCGGAGCGGTTCAGGTCCTCTCCGGTGTCGATCTCGAAGTCCACGCAGGAGAGGTCGTCGCGCTCGTCGGCGACAACGGAGCGGGTAAGTCCACCCTGGTCAAGACGATCGCCGGGGTTCACCCCATCGACGAGGGCGTCATCGAGTGGGAGGGCGAGCAGGTCGAGATCCAGCGTCCGCACGACTCCCAGAACCTCGGTGTCGCGACCGTCTACCAGGACCTCGCGCTCTGCGACAACCTCGACGTCGTCGCCAACCTGTTCCTCGGCCGCGAGATCAAGAAGGGCGGCGTCCTCGACGAGGTCGCCATGGAGAAGCGGGCCAAGGACCTGCTCTCCACGCTCTCGATCCGCATCCCCAGCGTCCGCATCCCCGTCGCCGCCCTCTCCGGCGGCCAGCGGCAGGTCGTCGCCATCGCGCGCGCCCTGGTCGGCGACCCCAAGATCGTGATCCTGGACGAGCCGACCGCCGCCCTCGGCGTCGAGCAGACCGCGCAGGTCCTCGACCTCGTCGAGCGGCTGCGCGAGCAGGGCCTCGGCGTCATCCTCATCAGCCACAACATGGCCGATGTGAAGGCCGTCGCCGACACCGTGGCCGTGCTGCGCCTGGGCCGCAACAACGGCACCTTCCCGGTCGCCAGCACCACGCACGAAGAGATCATCGCCGCGATCACCGGTGCCACGGACAACGCCGTGACCCGCCGTCAGGCCCGCAACGCGGAGGTAGCGAAGTGAGCAACACCCCTCCCACCGCGAGCGAAGAGGCAGCGGTGCCCGAGCCCCGTACCCCGGGCGGGCAGACCGCCGACGAGCAGACCCCGGTCAGCGAGGCCCCGGCCACCGCCGCGATCCCCGCCGTCGACCCCCGCCTCCTCGTGCGCGAGCAGGGCTTCAAGGGCTACGTCGAGGAGTTCAAGCGCAAGATCCGCTCCGGTGAGATCGGTTCGCTGCCCGTCGTCGTCGGCCTCATCGTCATCGGCATCGTCTTCCAGGCCCTCACCGGCAACTTCATCACCTCGTACAACCTCGACCAGATCACGCTGTACGCGGTCGGCCCCGGCATCATGGCCGTCGGCATCGTCTTCGTGCTGCTGCTCGGCGAGATCGACCTCGCCGTCGGTTCCGTGGCGGGCCTGGCCGGCTCGGTCTGGGGCGTCCTCGGCACCGACATGCCCGACGGCCTCGCCATCCTCCTCGGCATCCTGTCCGGCACCCTCCTGGGCGCCTTCCACGGTCTGGTCTTCGCCAAGATCGGCGTGCCCGCCTTCGTCGTCACCCTGGCCGGCTTCCTCGGCTGGGCCGGTCTGCAGACCTGGGTGATGGGCGACCGGTCCACCATCCCCACCCCGATCGGCAGCTTCGTCGGCGACCTCACGAAGTACTACTTCTCCGACGTCGCCGCCGCCTACGGCCTCGCCGTGGTCGTGGTCGCCGCCTTCTACCTCGCCCAACTGCGCGACTCCCGCCGCCGCAAGGCCGCCGAGCTGCCGCACCGCCCGCAGAGCGAGATCATCCTGCGCACCGCCGTCCTCGCGGTCCTGGTCCTCGTCGCCGCCTACGGCTTCAACCAGGAGCAGGGCCTGCCGCTCTCCCTGGTGATCTTCCTGGTGATCCTGCTCGTCACCGACTTCGTCCTGCGCCGCACCACGTACGGTCGCCAGGTCTTCGCCGTCGGCGGTGGCATCGAGGCCGCCCGCCGCGCCGGTATCAACGTCTCGTGGATCCGGATCTCGGTGTTCATGATCTCCGGCACGATGGGCGCGATAGGCGGTCTGTTCCTCGCCTCCGCGACCGGTGGCGCCGACCGCTCCCTCGGTGGCGGCAACCAGCTGATGATGTGCATCGCCGCCGCGGTCATCGGCGGTACGTCCCTGTTCGGCGGACGCGGCAAGGTCTGGTCGGCGCTCCTGGGCATCCTGGTCATCCAGTCGATCGTCCAGGGCCTCAACCAGATGAACCTGTCCTCGAACGCGATCCAGTACATGATCACCGGAGCGGTCCTGCTCATCGCTGTGATCATCGACTCGGTCTCCCGCAAGACGCAGAAGACGGCAGGACGCGCCTAGGGACCCCGTCCCGCGCGCGTAACGCTCGCCACACCGCCCGGCGCCGTGAAACCGGCGCCGGGCACTGCTGCGTCCGGAGCAGTACCCCAACCCGCGGGGAGCCGTACGGATCAGCGTTCAGAGCCGTACAGATCAGCGGCATGTAGGCCGTGAGGGTGACGCGTGACCCCCCGGCCCGATGCCCACGATCCAAGACGGAACATTAGACTCGACAAATCGGCAAGCTCGACCAGCTCAAACGCAAGGAGGCACGGGTGGCTCTGCTGACCCGTATCAGGGGACCGCGAGATCTGGACCGGCTCTCCCCGGAACAGCTGGACCAGCTGGCCGACGAGATCAGGACGTTCCTCGTGGACGCCGTCTCCAAGACCGGCGGGCACCTCGGGCCCAACCTCGGCGTGGTCGAGCTGACCATCGCCCTGCACCGCGTGTTCGACTCCCCGAAGGACAAGGTCCTCTGGGACACCGGCCACCAGAGCTACGTCCACAAGCTGCTCACGGGCCGCCAGGACTTCTCGAAGCTCAAGATGAAGGGCGGCCTCTCCGGCTACCCCTCGCAGGCCGAGTCCGAGCACGACGTCATCGAGAACTCGCACGCCTCCACGGTCCTCGGCTGGGCCGACGGCCTCGCCAAGGCGAACGAGGTCCTGCGCAAGGACGACCACGTCGTCGCCGTCATCGGCGACGGGGCCCTCACCGGCGGCATGGCCTGGGAGGCGCTGAACAACATCGCCGCCGCCAAGGACCGCCCGCTCGTCATCGTCGTCAACGACAACGAGCGCTCCTACGCGCCGACCATCGGCGGTCTCGCCAACCACCTGGCGACCCTGCGCACCACCGACGGCTACGAGCGCTTCCTCGCCCGCGGCAAGGACATCCTGGAGCGGACCCCCGTCGTCGGGAAGCCGCTCTACGAGACCCTGCACGGCGCCAAGAAGGGCCTCAAGGACTTCATCGCCCCGCAGGGCATGTTCGAGGACCTCGGCCTCAAGTACGTCGGCCCCATCGACGGCCACGACATCGAGGCCCTGGAGTCCGCCCTGACGCGCGCCAAGCGCTTCGGCGGCCCCGTGATCGTCCACTGCCTCACCGAGAAGGGCCGCGGCTACCAGCCGGCCCTCCAGGACGAGGCCGACCGCTTCCACGCCGTCGGCAAGATCCACCCCGACACCGGCCTGCCCATCGCCTCCTCCGGCGCCGACTGGACCTCGGTCTTCGGCGAGGAGATGGTGAAGCTCGGCAAGGAGCGCGCGGACATCGTCGCCATCACGGCGGCCATGCTCCAGCCCGTCGGCCTCGACAAGTTCGCCAAGGCCTTCCCCGAGCGGGTCTTCGACGTCGGCATCGCCGAGCAGCACGCCGCGGTCTCCGCGGCAGGCCTCGCCACCGGCGGCCTGCACCCGGTCTTCGCGGTCTACGCGACCTTCCTCAACCGCGCCTTCGACCAGGTCCTGATGGACGTGGCCCTGCACAAGTGCGGCGTCACCTTCGTCCTGGACCGGGCCGGCGTCACCGGCACCGACGGCGCCTCCCACAACGGCATGTGGGACATGTCGATCCTCCAGGTCGTACCCGGCCTGCGGCTCGCCGCCCCGCGCGACGCCGACCAGGTCCGGGCCCAGCTGCGCGAGGCCGTCGAGGTCACCGACGCCCCCACCGTGGTCCGCTTCTCCAAGGGCGCGGTCGGCCCCGCCGTACCCGCCCTCCGCCGCGTCGGCGGCATGGACGTGCTCCGCGAGCCCGGCTCGGACCGGCCGGACGTCCTCCTGGTCTCCGTCGGCGCGCTCGCCCCGGTGTGCCTGGAGATCGCCGACCTGCTCGACCGGCAGGGCATCTCCACCACCGTCGTCGACCCCCGCTGGGTCAAGCCCGTCGACGAGGCACTCGCCCCGCTCGCCGAGCGCCACCGGGTCGTCGTCACCGTCGAGGACAACAGCCGCGTCGGCGGCGTCGGCTCGGCCGTCGCCCAGGCGCTCCGCGACGCGGGCGTGGACGTGCCGCTGCGCGACTTCGGCATCCCGCCGCGCTTCCTCGACCACGCCTCCCGCGGCGAGGTCCTGGCGGAGATCGGTCTGACCGCCCCGGACATCGCCCGTCAGGTCACCGGCCTGGTCTCGCGGCTCGACGGCAGGTTCGAGAGCAGCGCGCAGGTCGTGGAGCCCGCCCGCGACTGACCCCGCCCCCGGCGCCGGTCACCAAGCGTCACCTTTGGGCCGGTCGGCTCACCCTCCCGGGTGCCGACCGGCCCTTTCGCGTGCATTCTGACGCTGTGTGGGCAGGCGTAACACAGCCACCCGACCGCGGTGGCCGAGAGCGACCGAGGTTCAGGCACGGCGCGGAGGTACCAGTGTGAGTACGGACCAACAGCCACGGGCGAATTCCGGAATCTTCCGGACCAAGTCGGTCGAGCAGTCGATCCGCGACACGGAGGAACCGGAGCACGCACTCCGGAAATCCCTGTCCGCCTGGGATCTGACGGTGTTCGGCGTCGGCGTCATCATCGGCACCGGCATCTTCGTCCTGACGGGCAAGGTCGCCAAGGAGAACGCGGGCCCGGCCACGGCCCTCGCCTTCGTCGCGGCCGGCATCGTCTGCGCCCTCGCCGCCCTCTGCTACGCCGAGTTCGCCTCGACGGTGCCGGTGGCGGGATCGGCGTACACCTTCGCGTACGCCTCGATCGGCGAGCTGCCCGCCTGGATCATCGGCTGGGACCTCGTCCTGGAGTTCGCCCTCGGTACGGCGGTGGTCGCCGTCGGCTGGTCGGGGTACGTCCGCTCGCTCATGGACAACATCGACTGGCATCTACCGGCGTCGCTCCAGGGCCCTGATGTGCCCGGCGGCACCTTCGACATCCTGGCCTTCATCCTCGTCCTGGTGCTGACCGTCGTCCTCGTCCTGGGCATGAAGCTCTCCGCCCGGATCACCGCGGTCGTCGTGGCGATCAAGGTGACCGTCGTGATGATCGTGATCGTCGCCGGCCTGTTCTTCATCGTCGGCGACAACTACAAGCCCTTCATCCCGCCGGCCGTCACCCCCGAGGGCGGCGGCTCCAACTGGGACGCGCCACTCGTCCAGCTGCTCTTCGGGTACGAGCCGACCAACTTCGGCGTCATGGGCATCTTCACCGCCGCCTCCGTCGTCTTCTTCGCCTTCATCGGCTTCGACGTGGTGGCCACCGCCGCCGAGGAGACCAAGCTGCCGCAGCGGGACATGCCCCGGGGCATCCTCGGCTCGCTGCTCATCTGCACCGTGCTCTACGTGGCCGTCGCCCTCGTCGTCACCGGCATGCAGCACTACACGGAGCTGTCCGTGAGCGCCCCGCTCGCCGACGCCTTCAAGGCCGCCGGGCATCCCTTCTACGCGGGCGTGATCAGCTTCGGCGCCGCCGTCGGCCTCACCACGGTCTGTCTGATCCTGTTGCTCGGCCAGACCCGGGTGTTCTTCGCGATGAGCCGCGACGGCCTGCTGCCGCGCTTCTTCTCCGTCACGCACCCGCGGTTCCGGACCCCGTACCGGCCGACGATCCTGCTCGGTGTGATCATCGCCATCGTCGCCGGCTTCACCAGCATCAACGAGCTCGCGACCCTGGTGAACATCGGCACCCTCTTCGCGTTCGTCGTGGTGGCCGTCGGCGTCATGGTGCTCCGCCGCACCCGCCCCGACCTGCCGCGCGCCTTCCGCACCCCCTGGGTGCCGGTGCTGCCGATCATCTCCATCGCCGCCTCGTTCTGGCTGATGCTCAACCTGCCCGGCGAGACCTGGTTCCGGTTCGCCGTCTGGATGGTGATCGGCTTCGTCGTGTACTTCCTGTACGGGCGCAGTCACAGCCGGCTCGGACGGGAAGGCCAGGACGCGAAGTACTGAGCGGGCGATACGGCGAGCGATACCGCAGGCGCGGAAGGGACCGTTCGGGAGGGCGACTACAGTCGGTTCGTACCCGACCTCCTTCCGACGACCGGAGTGCTGGATCCCCTCATGGCGAATCGATCCCAGGCCCCCACGGCCCGTTCCGACGGCTCCTCCACCGCCCCCCTGCTCCAGGGATCCTGGCTGACCAGAGGGGCGGAGGGCCGGTTCAGCGCCTACCTGCCCCGGGACGGAGAGGTGGTGCGCTGGACCGAGCAGGCCGACGGATCCTGGAGCGGACCCGTCCCGCTCGGCGGCCGCGGACCCGCCGGCGGAATCACCCCGTTCCTCGGCGTCGGCCAGGGCACCGACCGCTACGTCCACCTCGTCGCCCTGCGGCCGACCGGCGGCGAGGAGGGGCACGTCGAGGTGGTCCACAGCGTCCAGTTCCAGACCGGGCGCCCCGCCCTCGAATGGCGCTCGATCGGACACTCCAACGGCAAGGGCCCGTGGACCGGCAACCCCGCCGTCACGGTGGACGGCCCGGGCCGCGCGTACATCTTCATGCGCAACGGCGGCGGCGGACTGAGCGTGCGGGCCCAGAAGGACGCCGGCGGCTGGCACCCCTGGTGGGACCTGCTCGGTTCAAAGACCGACCCCTCGCCGGTCGCCGTCACCAACGGCTCCGGCTTCGTCGAGCTGTACAGCTCGCACGCCAAGGGCCTCGTCCGCTACGTACAGCGCGAGTCCGCTGCCAAGCCGCTGCGCGAGGAGCTGCTCCCGGCGTCGGTGACCATGGGCACCCTGGCGGCCACCACCGGCCCCTCGGGGCACGCCACCCTCTTCTACCTCGACGCGGACGGACAGGTCCGCGCCTGGTCGCCGGAGCGCGCCCTGGAGCCCACGGTCCTCGGCAAGGCCGTCGGCACCGGACGCCTCGCCGTCACCCGCTGTCTCATCGACGGCTTCGACTGCACGGTCCTCGCCCAGCAGTCCGCCGACGGCCGGCTCGCCCTCGCCGCCTACCCGAGCGAGCAGGAGGCGGAGGGCATCCAGTGGTCGGAGACCGGGGAGCCGCACGGCGAGCTCGCCGCCGTCCTCACCCGCGGGCTCGACGGACGCCTGGTCGCGATGGCCCGGGTCGGCGAAGGCCCGCCGATCACCACCCGCCAGAAGGCCGCGGCGGAGGGTCTGCTCCTGGAGGGCTGGCGCTCCATAGGGTGACCACGGTCCCCCGACAGCGGCCCCGAAGACACGGAACGGCCCCGGCACCTGGAGAAGGTGCCGGGGCCGTTCGCGTACGCCCTGGGGCGCGAGGCCGGTGTTACGCCGGGACGCTCGCCACGCCCTGCGCCAGGAAAGGCTTGCCGTTGACGCGCTCGGAGACGCCCTCACGGTCCAGGTACGGCGTGATGCCGCCCAGGTGGAAGGGCCAGCCCGCGCCCGTGATGAGGCAGAGGTCGATGTCCTGCGCCTCGGCGACGACACCCTCCTCCAGCATCAGGCCGATCTCCTGCGCCACCGCGTCCAGGACGCGGTCGCGGACCTGCTCCTCGGTCAGGACGGAGTCGCCCTGGACGAGGAGGGCGGCGACCTCCGGGTCGAGCTCCGGCTTGAAGCCGTTCTCGGGCTTGTAGACGTAGAAGCCGCGCTTGCCGGCCTCGACGACACGCTTGAGGTTCGGCGAGACGGTGAAGCGCTCCGGGAAGGCGCGGTTCAGGGTCTCGGAGACGTGCAGACCGATGGCCGGGCCGACGAGCTCCAGGAGGACCAGCGGCGACATCGGCAGACCGAGCGGCTCGATGGCCTTCTCGGCCGTCTCGACCGAGGTGCCCTCGTCGATGACGTTCTGGATCTCGCCCATGAAGCGGGTCAGGATGCGGTTCACGACGAACGCCGGGGCGTCCTTGGTGAGGACCGCGGTCTTCTTCAGCTTCTTCGCGACACCGAACGCGGTGGCCAGCGAGGCCTCGTCCGTCTTCTCGCCGCGGACGATCTCCAGGAGCGGGAGGATCGCGACCGGGTTGAAGAAGTGGAAGCCGACCACGCGCTCCGGGTTCTGGAGCTTGGAGGCCATCTCCGAGACGGACAGCGAGGAGGTGTTGGTGGCGAGGATCGCGTGCGCCGGAGCGACCGCCTCGACCTCCGCGAACACCTTCTGCTTGACGGACATCTCCTCGAACACGGCCTCGATGATGAAGTCCGCGTCCGCGAAGCCCTCGGCCTTGTCCAGGACACCGGAGACCAGGCCCTTGAGACGGTTGGCCTTGTCCTGGTTGATCCGGCCCTTGCCGAGCAGCTTCTCGATCTCGGCGTGGACGTAGCCCACACCCTTGTCGACGCGCTCCTGGTCGATGTCGGTCAGGACGACCGGCACCTCGAGGCGGCGCAGGAACAGCAGGGCGAGCTGGGAGGCCATCAGACCGGCGCCGACGACACCGACCTTGGTGACCGGGCGGGCCAGCGACTTCTCCGGGGCACCGGCGGGACGCTTGCCGCGCTTCTGCACCAGGTTGAAGGCGTAGATGCCGGAGCGGAGCTCGCCGCCCATGATCAGGTCCGCGAGGGCCTGGTCCTCGGCGTCGAAGCCCTTCTGCAGGTCGCCGTCCTTGGCGGCCTCGATGATGTCGAGGGCGCGGTAGGCGGCCGGGGCGGCACCGTGGACCTTGGAGTCGGCGACGAGCCGGCCCTTGGCGACGGCCTGGTCCCAGGCCTCGCCGCGGTCGATCGCGGGACGCTCGACGGCCACGGAGCCGTTGAGGACGGAGGCCGTCCAGATCAGCGACTGCTCCAGGAAGTCGGCACCCTCGAACAGCGCGTCGGCGATGCCGAGTTCGAAGACCTGCTTGCCCTTGAGCTGGCGGTTCTGGTTCAGCGAGTTCTCGATGATGACCGAGACGGCCTTCTCGGCACCGATCAGGTTCGGCAGGATGGCGCAGCCGCCCCAGCCGGGCACCAGGCCGAGGAAGACCTCGGGCAGCGAGAAGGCCGGCAGGGCCTTCGACACGGTGCGGTAGGTGCAGTGCAGACCGACCTCGACACCGCCGCCCATGGCCGCGCCGTTGTAGTACGCGAAGGTCGGCACGGAGAGCGCGGACAGACGCTTGAAGACGTCGTGGCCGCCCTTGCCGATGGCGAGCGCCTCGTCGTGCTTCTTCAGCAGCTCGACGCCCTTGAGGTCGGCGCCGACGGCGAAGATGAACGGCTTGCCGGTGATGCCGACGCCGACGATCTCACCGTTCGCGGCCTCGGCCTCGACCTGGTCGATCGCCGTGTTCAGGTTGGCGAGCGACTGCGGGCCGAAGGTGGTCGGCTTGGTGTGGTCGAAGCCGTTGTCCAGCGTGATCAGGGCGAACCGGCCCGCACCCGCGGGCAGTTCGAAGTGCCGTACGTGGGCGCTCGTGACGACCTCGTCGGGGAAGAGCTCCGCGGCGCCCTTCAGAAGCTCGGCGGTGGTGCTCACTTGCCCTCCCAGTGGGGGTTTTCCCAGATGACCGTGGCGCCCATGCCGAAGCCGACGCACATCGTGTTGAGGCCGTAGCGGACCTGCGGGTTCTCCTCGAACTGGCGGGCCAGCTGCGTCATGAGACGGACGCCGGAGGAGGCGAGCGGGTGACCGTAGGCGATGGCGCCGCCGTACTGGTTGACGCGGGCGTCGTCGTCGGCGATGCCGTAGTGCTCCAGGAAGGCGAGGACCTGGACCGCGAAGGCCTCGTTGACCTCGAAGAGGTCGATGTCCTCGATGGACAGACCGGCCTTCGCCAGCGCCTTCTCGGTAGCCGGGATCGGGCCGTAACCCATGACCTCGGGCTCGACGCCGGCGAAGGCGTACGAGACGAGGCGCATCTTCACCGGGAGGTCGTGCTCGCGGGCGAAGTCCTCGGAGGCGATGATCGAGGCGGTGGCGCCGTCGTTGAGACCGGCCGCGTTGCCCGCGGTCACGTTGCCGTGGACGCGGAACGGCGTCTTCAGGTTGGCCAGCGACTCCAGGGTGGTGCCCGGGCGCATCGGCTCGTCGGCCGTGACGAGGCCCCAGCCGGTCTCACCGGTGGAGGCGTCGGTGCGGCGCACCGAGATCGGCACCAGGTCCTGCTGGATCTTGCCGTCGGCGTACGCCTTGGCGGCCTTCTCCTGCGAGCGCACCGCGTACTCGTCGGCGCGCTGCTTGGTGATGCTCGGGTAGCGGTCGTGCAGGTTCTCGGCGGTCATGCCCATGAAGAGGGCGGACTCGTCGACGAGCTTCTCCGACACGAAGCGCGGGTTCGGGTCGACGCCCTCGCCCATGGGGTGGCGGCCCATGTGCTCGACGCCACCGGCGATGACGGCGTCGTACGCGCCGAAGGCGATCGAACCGGCGACCGAGGTGACGGCGGTCAGCGCGCCGGCACACATGCGGTCGATGGAGTAGCCCGGCACCGACTGCGGCAGGCCGGCGAGGATGCCCGCCGTACGGCCGAGGGTCAGACCCTGGTCACCGATCTGCGTGGTCGCGGCGATGGCGACCTCGTCGATCTTCGCGGGGTCGAGGCCGGGGTTGCGGCGCAGCAGCTCCCGGATGGCCTTGACGACGAGGTCGTCGGCGCGGGTCTCGTGGTAGATGCCCTTCGGGCCCGCCTTGCCGAACGGGGTGCGGACGCCGTCGACGAAGACGACGTCCCTGACGGTACGAGGCACGATGGCTCTCCTCCAGGGTGCGGGATGGCACTGCTGCGGCGACACGCCTAAGCGTGCGCTTGCTTCCCCCATGCTACTTGTGAGTAACCATGCTGCCCAGTCCCTGGGGCGGGAGCGGCGAAGGTCACATCCCGAGGATGCCGCCGGGGCGACCCCGCGCCCCCCGCGTACGCCCGTCCGATCGGAGGGTCCCACAACCCGATGGGCGCAGGGCGGCGGCCGTGTCGCGGCGTGAACCCTGTCGGCGGGCGGAGGCTGGCACCGGTCGGGGCGCGAGGTCCCGTCCCCTGCGCAAGGAACGGACTCCTATGGCGATCGTCACCACCGACCACGAGGTCCCCCACACGTCCACCGTCCCCGCGAACATGGGCGAGGCGGTCAAGCTCTTCGTGCGGGAGCGGCGCCAGTCGTCCGGCGGCGGGCCGCGCAGACCGGTCCTCATGCTCCACGGCCGGAGCGTCCCGGTGCTCGCCGGCTTCGACCTCCAGCACGAGACGTACAGCTGGGCCGAGGAGCTGGCGACGGCCGGCTACGACGTCTTCATGATGGACCTCCAGGGGTCGGGTCGCTCCCCGCGCCCCAAGATGGACGACCCCCACAACGTCAATCCGGCCCAGCAGGCCCTGCTGACGCCGCGGCCGCCGGGATTCATGCCGGGCCCGCCGAGCTACCCGTTCCAGCTGACCAACTCGAACAGCGACCGGGACGAACTGAACACCGTCGTGGACTTCATCCGCGCCGAGTGCGGGGTGGAGAAGGTCGCCTTCATCGGCTGGTCCGCCGCTGCGTTCACCATGGGTCCGTACGCGGTCAAGAACCCCACGAAGGTGGAGAGCCTGTTCCTGCTGGCGCCGATCTTCCCGCCCCTGGGAACGTCGAACCTGCCGACCACGCTTCCGGTGCCGGGCTTTCCGACCTTCATCGGAGGCAAGGGCGGATTCGATTCGAGCTGGGCCGCGGAGGCGCCTTGCGAGGGACAGCGCGCGCCCGGGATCGTCGACGTGGCATGGGACGCGATCATGGCGAACGACCCGGTCGGCAGCACGTGGGGACCCCTGACGGGGTTCAACCGGATCAGGAACTTCGTCCGGTGGGGGTGGAACAACACCACCGCGGCGCAGGGCGGGGTGCTCGGCGGAGGCGTGCCCGTGCTGATCGTCTACGGGGAGTACGACAAGCAGGTGAACACGTCACCGCCCAACCCGAACCCGGAACTCAACTTCTCGGTCCCCTCGCTCTACAACGCCGTCACGGGCGCCCACAAGCTGATGGTCAAGCTGGCTTGTGCGGGGCATTCGGTGGTCTGGGAGATGCAGCACAAGAACGTGCACCATCTCTCGAAGCACTGGCTCAAGCACCTCAAGGTCGACGGCAAGACCCAGGGCGTCTTCGACATGGACACCGACGGCAACCTCAGCCCGGCCCCGTAGGACGCCGGAGCCCCCGGCCGCACGCGGTCGGGGGCTCCGGCGCGGGGATTACGCGGTCGCCGTCAGTGCCTTCACCAGGAGCGGGGTCACCAGACCGACCTGCCAGGGGCGGGCGCCGTGGCCCGTCAGGGCGGCGGCCACCGTTTCCGGGGTTGCCGGGGCCGGCGGCTCCCAGCAGACCCGGCGCACCGTGTCCGGGGTGATCAGGTTCTCCTGCGGGAGGTTCAGCTCCTCCGCGAGGGCCGAGACCGCCGTGCGCGCCGCCGAGAGACGGGCCGCCGCGATCGGGTCCTTGTCCGCCCAGGCGCGCGGCGGGGGCGGGCCCGCCACCTGCTGGCCCGGCTGGGGCAGCTCGCTCTCCGGCAAGGCCCGGGCGCGGTCGACGGCGGCCTGCCACTGCTCCAGCTGACGGCGGCCCATCCGGTGCCCGAAGCCGGGCAGCGCCGTGAGCGCGGCCAGATTCACCGGCACCGCCAGCGCCGCCTCCACGATCGCCGCGTCGCTCAGCACCTTGCCGGGGGAGACGTCTCGCCGCTGGGCGACCGCGTCACGGGCCGTCCACAGCTCCCGTACGACCGCCATCTGGCGACGGCGCCGCACCTTGTGCATGCCGGAGGTCCGCCGCCACGGGTCCTTGCGCGGCGGGGCGGGGGGAGCGGAGGCGATCGCGTCGAACTCCTGGTGCGCCCACTCCAGCTTGCCCTGGCGGTCGAGCTCCTTCTCCAGGGCGTCCCGCAGGTCGACGAGGAGCTCCACGTCGAGGGCCGCGTACCGCAGCCAGGGCTCGGGCAGCGGTCGGGTGGACCAGTCGACGGCGGAGTGGCCCTTCTCCAGGGCGTAGCCGAGGACGGACTCGACCATCGCGCCGAGGCCGACGCGGGGGAAGCCCGCGAGCCGCCCGGCCAGCTCGGTGTCGAACAGCGAGGTGGGGAGCATGCCTATGTCACGCAGGCACGGAAGATCCTGGGTCGCGGCGTGCAGGATCCACTCGGTCCCGGCGAGCGCCTCGCCGAGTCCCGAGAGGTCGGGGCAGCCCACGGGGTCGATGAGCGCGGTCCCCGCGCCCTCGCGGCGGAGCTGCACGAGATAGGCGCGCTGCCCGTAGCGGTAGCCGGAGGCGCGCTCGGCGTCCACGGCCACGGGGCCGCTGCCGGCCGCGAAGGCGGCGATCACCTCGGCGAGGGCGTCCTCGGTCTCGACGACGGGCGGAATCCCCTCGCGGGGCTCCAGCAACGGGATCGGAAGCCCATTCGCAGGGACATCGTCGTCCGGGGGGCCGCCCCCGGTGGTGCGCAGTGCTGTGTCTGCTGCGGTCTCTTGGGCGTCGGTCACCTGTCAAGGGTATCGGTGAACGGCAAGCGCCTGTCGACGGAACGTTCCGTCGACAGGCGCCGGCTTCTCGTGGACCGATCCGTCAGTGGATGATCCCCGTCCGCAGGGCCACCGCGACCATGCCCGCGCGGTCGCCGGTGCCCAGCTTGCGGGCGATGCGGGCGAGGTGGCTCTTCACGGTGAGGGCCGAGAGGCCCATGGAGACGCCGATCGCCTTGTTCGACTGGCCCTCCGCGACGAGCCGGAGCACCTCGACCTCACGGCCGGAGAGCTCGCGGTAGCCGCCCGGGTGGCTCGGGGCACCCGGGGGGCGGCGGTGGCCGAGACGGGAGGCCGCGGCGCCGATGGGGGCGGCGCCGGGCCGGGTCGGGTGACCGATGTTGTTACGGGTTCCGGTGACTACATAGCCCTTCACGCCGCCCGCCAGGGCGTTGCGTACGGCGCCGATGTCATCGGCGGCCGAGAGGGCGAGGCCGTTGGGCCAGCCCGCGGCGCGGGTCTCGGACAGCAGGGTCAGGCCGCTGCCGTCGGGCAGGTGGACGTCGGCAACGCAGATGTCGCGCGGGTTGCCGACGCGGGGACGTGCCTCCGCGATGGAAGAAGCCTCGATCACGTCGCGTACTCCGAGGGCCCACAGGTGGCGGGTCACGGTGGAGCGGACGCGCGGGTCGGCCACGACGACCATGGCCGTCGGCTTGTTCGGGCGGTAGGCGACCAGGCTTGCGGGCTGCTCGAGGAGAACGGACACCAGGCCTCCTGGGGGGAAGGGTGCGGGACGGAGCCGGCTCGGGGAAGAAGCCGGGGGCGAACCCGTGCTGTGAAGGGGTCACTGACTCCTTCGGCAGCTGGGCCGCCCGCCTTTAGGGAAAGATCACGATTTGGTGAGTAACAATTAGGGCAATTCGGACGCGTGATCGATCATCCTACGAGCGGGCCCCGCCGCGTCACCCTTGAGGGGGAGTGTCGGGGCCGCCGTTCGGACACTCCGAAGAGTGGCTTGATCCAGCCCCTCAGGCCTGCTGCGGCCCCCGCCGCTGGGGCAACGAGACGATCCCCGCGCCCGACACCGTCCCCGCCGCGCCCGTCGCCGGTTCGGCCGGAGCGGGTGGCAGACCCGCGATCTGACACAGCAGATCGCACCAGGCCGCCAGATGCGCCTCCGTGTCCGGCACCCCGCCCAGACCTTCGCGCGGCGTCCAGGACGCCCGGATCTCGATCTGCGTCGCCGGCCTGCGGTCCGCGAGGCCGCCGAAGTAGTGCGAGCCCGCCATCGTGACGGTCCCGCTCGCCTCCCCGTACGCCAGGCCCCGGGCCTCCATGGCCCCGGTCAGCCAGGACCAGCACACCTCGGGCAGCAGCGGATCCGCCGCCATCTCCGGCTCCAGCTCCGCCCGGACCAGTGTCACGAGCCGGAAGGTGCCCTTCCAGGCCTCGTGGCCGTCCGGATCGTGCAGCAGCACGAGCCGCCCGTCGGCGAGATCCTCCTCGCCGTCCACGACGGCCGCCTCCACCGCGTACGCGTACGGGGCGAGGCGCTGCGGGGGCCTCGTCGGGTCGAGCTCGATCTCGGGTCGCAGCCGCGCCGAGCGCAACGCCTCCACCGCCCGCCGGAACACGGGGGGTACCGGGTTCGCCTCCGTACTGTCCGCCGTTTCGTCCGTCCCTCGATCGCCGTCGGAATGATCGGAAAAATGTCCCTGAGCCGCAGCCATGCGGGGAAGAGTAGGCGGAACGGGGCCTCCGTGCAGGGAGGGACACCCTGCCCGGACGAGCGGCTTCCCGCCACATGCGAAGATTCTGGGCGTGAGTGCCAACGACAGCCCGCAGGGCCAGCAGACGAAGCAGCAGTCGCGGACGCACGACTCCGCGTTCCTCAAGGCGTGCCGGCGTGAGCCCGTGCCGCACACCCCCGTCTGGTTCATGCGGCAGGCAGGGCGTTCGCTCCCCGAGTACCTGAAGGTGCGCGAGGGCATCCCCATGCTCGAGTCGTGCATGCGGCCCGAGCTGGTCACCGAGATCACGCTCCAGCCGGTCCGCCGCCACAAGGTCGACGCCGCCATCTACTTCAGCGACATCGTCGTCCCCCTCAAGGCCATCGGCATCGACCTCGACATCAAGCCCGGCGTCGGCCCGGTCGTCGCGGACCCGATCCGCACCCGCGCCGACCTGGCCCGGCTGCGCGACCTGACCCCCGAGGACGTCCACTACGTCACCGAGGCCATCGGGATGCTCACCGTCGAGCTGGGCGACACCCCGCTCATCGGCTTCGCCGGCGCGCCTTTCACCCTCGCGAGCTACCTCGTCGAGGGCGGTCCGTCGCGCAACCACGAGCACACCAAGGCGCTCATGTACGGCGACCCGCAGCTCTGGGCCGATCTGCTCGACCGCCTCGCCGAGATCACCTCGGCCTTCCTCAAGGTCCAGATCGAGGCCGGCGCCTCCGCCGTCCAGCTCTTCGACTCCTGGGTCGGCGCCCTCGCCCCGGCCGACTACCGCCGCTCCGTGATGCCCGCCTCGGTGAAGGTGTTCGACGCGGTCGCCGGGTACGGCGTCCCGCGCATCCACTTCGGTGTCGGTACGGGCGAGCTGCTCGGCCTCATGGGCGAGGCCGGCGCGGACGTCGTCGGTGTCGACTGGCGCGTCCCGCTCGACGAGGCCGCCCGCCGCGTCGGCCCCGGCAAGGCGCTCCAGGGCAACCTGGACCCGGCCGTGCTGTTCGCGTCGCGCGAGGTCGTGGAGGCCAAGACGGACGAGGTCCTCGCCGCCGCGAAGGGCCTGGAGGGGCACGTCTTCAACCTGGGCCACGGCGTCATGCCGTCGATGGACCCCGACGCCCTGACCCGTCTCGTCGACCACGTGCACACGCGGACGGCCGTCTGACGGCCGCCCGCGTGGGAGTGGGGGCTCAGGACTCGCAGTTGACGGGCGGGTTGCCGGAGGCCACCCGGCAGAAGTCGGTGCCGAGGCCGCCGTCGACGACGTTCCCGTTCGCGCCGACGCGGACGTAGTCGTTGCCCTCGTCCCCGCGGACGGCTCCGGTCGAGGTGACGGAGCCGTAGACCTGGATGTAGTCGCCTCCGGCGGAGCCCCTGACGGTGCCGCCGACGGTGCCGGTGATGACGATGTAGTCGGCACCGCCCTGGCCGTTGACCGAGTCGCCGTTGGGGACCGAGCCGCAGGTGATGTAGTCGGCGCCCGGTGTGCCGACGATGTTCTGGGCGTTGACGGCGACACCGTTGACCCTGCACGAGGTCGCCGCGTAGGCGGGCGTCGCCGTCAGGGCGACCGGGGCTATGACGAGAGTGGCGGCGCAGAGCGCACGCATCGTGTGTGTGATCATAGGTTCAGCGACTCATGGTGATCGTGCGGCCGCAATTCGTCACCATCGGTCACTCCGCCGCTCGGGTCATTCCGCCGCCCGAACAGCCGCCACCGCCTTGCGGGCCGCGATCAGGACCGGGTCCCACACCGGCGAGAACGGTGGCGCGTACCCCAGGTCCAGGGCCGTCATCCCCTCCACCGTCATCCCCGCCGTCAGCGCCACGGCCGCGATGTCCACCCGCTTCGCCGCGCCCTCCCGGCCCACGATCTGCACCCCGAGCAGCCGGCCCGTGCGCCGCTCGGCCAGCATCTTCACCGTCATCGCCGCGGCCCCCGGGTAGTACCCGGCCCGGCTCGTCGACTCCACGGTCACCGTCACGTACCGCAGGCCCACCTCCCGCGCGTCCTTCTCCCGCAGCCCGGTCCGGGCGATCTCCAGGTCGCAGACCTTCGACACCGCCGTGCCCACCACGCCCGGGAAGGTCGCGTAGTCGCCGCCGACGTTGGCCCCGATGACCTGACCGTGCTTGTTCGCGTGCGTCCCCAGCGGCACGTACCGCTCGCGGCCCGAGACCAGGTCCAGGACCTCCACGCAGTCGCCGCCCGCCCAGATGTTCGCGTGGCCCCGGACCCGCATCGCCAGATCGGTGAGCAGCCCTCCGGACGCCCCGAGGGGCAGCCCCGCCGCCCTGGCGAGCGAGGTCTCCGGCACCACACCCATGCCCAGGACGACCACGTCCGCCGGATACTCGGCCTCGTCCGTCGCCACCGCCCGGACCCGGCTGTCCTCACCGGTGAGGATCTTCGTGACCTCCGCCGAGGCGACCGTCGTGATTCCCAGACCGTCCATCGCCCGGTGCACCAGACGGCCCATGTCCGGATCCAGGGTCGCCATCGGCTGCTCGCCCCGGTGCAGGACCGTCACCTCGTAGCCCCGGTTGAGGAGCGCCTCGGCCATCTCCACGCCGATGTAGCCCGCGCCGACGACGACCGCCCGCCGCCCGGGCGTCGCGTCCAGCGAGTCGAGCAGCGCCTGACCGTCGTCCAGGGTCTGCACCCCGTGCACCCCGGGCGCGTCGATCCCCGGCAGGGCCGGTCGCTTCGGCCGGGCACCCGTCGCGACCACCAGCTTGTCGAAGCCCGTCCAGGACTCCGTACCCGCCTCCAGGTCCCGCGCGAGGACCCGCTGACCGGGCAGGTCGATCGCCGTCACCTCCGTCCGCATCCGCAGGTCGATGGCGCGCGCCCGGTGCTCCTCGGGGGAGCGGGCGATCAGCTCGTCGCGCGTGGTGACGTCGCCACCGACCCAGTACGGGATGCCACAGGCCGAGTACGAGGAGAAGTGACCGCGCTCGAAGGCGACGATCTCCAGCTCCTCCGGCCCCTTGAGCCTGCGCGCCTGCGACGCGGCGGACATCCCCGCCGCGTCGCCACCGATGACCACCAGTCGTTCGCTCATCCCCCTATTTTGGGCTCGGTTCGCCTCCGGGGCGCTGTTGCCCCCGGCGCGCCCGTTCGGCTCACTCGCCGGTGCTGGGGGTGTCGGGAGCCGTGGGGGGCACGGGGGCTCCGGCGGCGTTCCGCTCCGTACGGTGCGCCGGCCGGGGCTCGGGCAGGGGCGTCGGAGGGGCGTCGGCGCGCTTGGTGCGGCGCGGGCGGACGACGTGGTGCCACACGAGGTACGCGATCAGGGCCACGGCCAGCCAGGGCGCCAGCGCGGCCAGGACGACGACGGCCCAGGAGGCCGCGCCGACCAGGGAGTCCCAGCCGCCGCTCAGGGCGTCACCGAAACCGGGGCGGCCCTCCTCCTTCTCCTCGGCCCGCGGCTTCTCCTTCTCCGTCAGTGCGAGGGTGATCGTCGCGAGCGACGTGCGGTCCCTCAGCGAGGACTGCTGGGCCAGCAGCGACTCCAGGTCCGCCTGACGGCGGCTCAGCTCGCCCTCCAGGGTCACCACGTCGGTCAGCTTCTCGGCCCGATCCATCAGCGCCCGCACCCGCGCCACGCTCGCGCGCTGGGTGGCGATCCGGCTCTCCACGTCCACCACCTGCTCGGTGACGTCCTTCGCGTCGGCCTTGCGGGCCAGCAGCTTCCCCGTACCCGCGAGCTCGGTGAGGACGGCGTCGTACCGCTCCTGCGGCACCCGCAGCACGATGTGGGAGGAGACGTGCCCCTCGTCGAGCCGCTCCGTCGACTCGTTCTCGACGCGCCCGCCCGCGGCCGCCGTCACGTCGCGGGCCGTCGCCACCGCCTTCGTCACGTCGCCGACCTCCACCGTGAGGGAGGCGGTACGGATGACGTGCTGCTGGGCGGGGGCCTTCGACGGCGCCGACGGCGCCTTCTCGGAGCCCGCGTAGCCGTCGGCCGCGCCCTTCGCCGGGGCCTGTGCCGCGCCCATGTCCCGCTTGCTGTCCGAGGCCATGTCGGTGCCGCCGGCGCCGCAGCCGGTCAGGACCAGCGCGGCCGTCAGCAGCGCCGCTGCCGCCGTCGCCCGTGTTCTCGCCGTCGTTCGTGCGCTCCGCATCGTGCCCCCCAGGGGTGGTGGTGGTGAGTGGTGCCGCTTCGATGTCACGTCGACGCCCCTTCGACGTACGAGCCCCGGGAACGGGTTGCCCTCCGGCGGTAGCGATGCGGTCACGGTCCGGCCTCGGAACGGGAGCGGGCGGGACAGGGAGCCTCGGAACCGGAGCCGGTGGGCGATTTGAGAGAGTGGTCCCATGAACGCGGACACCACGGGACCCCATGTCGTCGTCGCCGGAGGCGGCATCGCCGGACTCGCGGCCGCCCACCGGCTGGCCGTCGCCGGCCACCGGGTGACCCTCCTCGAAGCGGGGAGCCGGCTCGGCGGCAAGCTGCTCGCCGGGGAGATCGCGGGCGCCCCCGTGGACCTCGGAGCGGAGTCGCTGCTCGCCCGCCGTCCCGAGGCGGTCGCCCTCGCCCGGACCGTCGGCCTCGGCGACCGGCTCCAGGCCCCCGGCACGACCACGGCGTCCGTCTGGTCCCGGGGCGAGCTCGTCCCCATGCCCAAGGGGCACGTCATGGGTGTCCCCGGCGACGGCCATGCCGTCGAGGGCCTGCTCTCCGAGGAGGGCGTGCGCCGGATCGGCCTCGACGGCGAGCTGCCCCCGACCGAGATCGGCGAGGACATCGCCATCGGCGCGTACGTCGCCGCCCGCATGGGTCACGAGGTCGTCGACCGGCTCGTGGAGCCCCTCCTCGGCGGGGTGTACGCCGGTGACGCCTACCGCATCTCGATGAGGTCCGCCGTCCCCGCGCTCTTCGAGGCCGCCCGCACGCACCCCACGCTCACCGCCGCCGTCCGCGCCGTCCAGCGGGCCGGGGCCGCCGTCCCCGCCGACGCGGCGGGCGCCGCCACCGGCCTCGGCGGCTCCGTCTTCCTCGGCGTCGAGGGCGGTGTCGGCACCCTGCCCGGCGCGGTCGCCGACGCGATCCGGGCGGCGGGCGGCGAGATCCTCACCGACGCCCCCGTGACCGCACTGCGCCGCATCGGGGCCACGGGCTGGCAGGTCGTCAGCGGCGACCGGGTCCTCACCGCGGACGCCGTCGTCCTCGCCACCCCCGCCGGGCCCACCGCCGCGCTCCTCGCCGCGCACGCGCCCGCGGCCTCCGCGGAGCTCGACGCCGTCGACTACGCCTCCATGGCCCTGGTCACCCTCGCCTTCCGCCGTTCCGACATGCCCGCCCTGGCCGGCTCCGGCTTCCTCGTGCCGCCCGTCGACGGGCACACGATCAAGGCCTCGACCTTCTCCTCGCAGAAGTGGCGCTGGGTCGCCGACGGCGCCCCCGACCTGTTCGTGCTGCGCGCCTCCGTCGGCCGCCACGGCGAGGAGGAGCAGGTCCACCGCGAGGACGCCGACCTCGTCGCGGCCTCCCTCAAGGACCTCGCCGCCGCCACCGGGCTCGCCGCCCGGCCCGTCGCCACCACGGTCACCCGCTGGATCGGCGGCCTGCCCCAGTACCCGGTCGGCCACCTCGCCCGGATCGCCCGGGTCCGCGAGGCCGTCGCGGCCCTGCCCGGACTGCGGGTCGCGGGCGCCGCGTACGACGGCGTCGGCATCCCCGCCTGCATCGCCTCGGCCCATCGAGCGGCCGACGAGATCATCGCCACGTCGAAAAGGACCGACCCCGGTGCGGGGCACTCCCTGTGACGGGCGAGAATAGGCGTATGAGTGCGCCCGAAAAGATCCCGAACGCCGGTAAGAAGGCGAAGGACCTCAACGAGGTCATCCGCTACACCCTGTGGTCTGTCTTCAAGCTGCGCGACGTTCTCCCCGAGGACCGCGGCGGCTACGCCGACGAGGTCCAGGAGCTGTTCGACCAGCTCGCGGCCAAGGACATCACGGTCCGCGGCACGTACGACCTGTCCGGTCTGCGCGCCGACGCCGACGTCATGATCTGGTGGCACGCCGAGACGAGCGACGAGCTCCAGGAGGCGTACAACCTCTTCCGCCGCACCCGCCTGGGCCGCGCCCTGGAGCCGGTCTGGTCGAACATGGCGCTGCACCGCCCCGCCGAGTTCAACAAGTCGCACATCCCGGCCTTCCTGGCCGACGAGAACCCGCGCGACTACGTCTCGGTGTACCCCTTCGTGCGCTCCTACGACTGGTACCTGCTGCCCGACGAGGACCGCCGCCGGATGCTCGCCGACCACGGCAAGATGGCCCGTGGCTACCCGGACGTCCGCGCCAACACGGTCGCCTCCTTCTCGCTCGGCGACTACGAGTGGCTCCTCGCCTTCGAGGCCGACGAGCTGCACCGCATCGTGGACCTCATGCGTCACCTGCGCGCCTCCGAGGCGCGGATGCACGTCCGCGAAGAGGTCCCGTTCTACACCGGCCGGCGCAAGAGCGTCGCCGACCTGGTGGCGGGCCTGGCCTGACGGCCGTACGAAACCTGGTGGCGGCCCGGCTCCCGGCCGGGCGCGCCATCCCTTGACCCGGAAGATCAGACGGCAGGCGTCACCATGGCCTGCCGCTCCAGCGACACCGGGTCCGGCTCCTGGTGCGGCGCGCATGACGCGCGCCGCACCGGCGTCATTTCCGGGGTCTTCCCGTCCTCAGTCCCCGCTGCGCAGAGCAGCCCGGAGCTCCGGTTCGAGCACCCCGGGGCCGCGCGTCGCCAGGGCAGTCAGGGGATCGGCGGGGGAGAGCCCCGCGAGCAGCCGTTGCCCGGCGGGCGAGGCCCAGCGGGTGTACGGGTACACCTCGATCCGCCCGATCAGCAGACAGAGCCCCGACGCGAGCAGCGGCAGCGCGAACCCGCCGAGGACCGGGGCCCGTTCGGCGGCCGGCACGAGCAGCGCGGACGCCGTCCCGAAGGCCAGGCTCAGCAGGAAGCCCGCCCGCACCACCCGCAGCCCGGCGTCGACCTCCCGGCGGCCCGACGCGGACACGGCAAGACCCCGTTCGACGAGCCGCTCCGCGAGCAGATGTACGGAATCGGTGGCGGCGACCAGCGGACGTACGGCGGGAATCGGTGCCTGCCCGCCGGGGCCCAGGGCGTCGATCACGGCCCGCTCCAGCTCGTCCCGCGCGCCGGCGTCGGCGTCGACGACCGTCGCCCAGCCGGTGCGCGCGAGCAGCAGCCGCCGCGCCCGGTGCATCGAGACGAGGGTCAGATCGGTGACCCGCAGTGGGCCGCCGGCGAGGTAGGCCGCCTCGCCGACCGTGATCTCCGGCGTGCGCCCGACCGGCGCCTCACCGCGAGCGGGCCGGGCCGCCGCTAGCGTCGCCCGGCAGAGCCGCGCACAGCCGACCCCGGCCACGACACACGCCACGAGCAGCAGCGGAATCCAGACCATGTCCGAGTTGTACGGCAGGCCGGGCGGCCCCGCCACCGGAACGGGCGCCCCCGCGGCCGGGGCCGGTGTCCCCGTCGCGGGAGCGGCTGCTCCCGTGGCCGGACCGGGTGGTCAACTGCTGGAGCTGGAACACGAACTCCCGCTGGAACTGGAGCTTGAGCACGAGCTGGAGCTTGAACTGGAGCACGAGCTGCCGCCCCCGCCCCCGCCACAGCTGGATCCGCCTCCGGAGCAGGACCCGGACGAGCAGGACCCGGACGAGCAGGACGACCCGGATCCACCGCCGGAGCAGGAGCTGCCGCCCCCGCCACCCCCACCGCCGCAGGCACTGGTCCCCGCGCACCACACGACGGCCGCGGCGAAACCGTCGCCGGCGTCCGAGGTGGCGTACGGGTACGGCACGGGGCGCCGTCGGCCGCCTCCACGCCGCCGGGGCGGCCCGTAGATCCGGGCGGCGGCCAGGAGCTGCTCCCGAAGCACCGGATCGGGCAGGGCCCGGAGCCCGTGCAGGGCCACGAGCAGACCGGCGTCCGCGAGATGGCCGTGTTCCCTCCCGTACGCGAGGACCGCGCGGCGGCCGGCCGAGGTGACCTGCCCGGCGGAGAGCGACCCGCAGACGACGGCGGTGATTCCGACGGCGAGCAGGATCGGCAGCACCTTGAAGATGAACGGGAACGAGAACTCCTCGGCGGCGGCGAAGTCCACGACCGTCAGGATGACCGACACCGGGAACAGCGCGAAGGCCGTGAGGCCCAGCACGCCGCACCACCGGGCCGTGGTGCGCCGGGTCGCCGGGTCGACGACGAGCCCGCGCCCCGCGAGCCCGTCGCCGATCTCCTGGACCGCCGCGTGCCGCATCACGGCGAGCCGGAGGTGGTGCAGGGCCCCGTGCGGGGCGGCGGCGTGCGCCTGGAGCACGGCGCGCTCCACCGGGTCGTACGCGGTGGGCCGTACGACGGCCACGATGCCGGGGCCGCCGATCGCCAGCCGGCCGTCCGCCTGGAGGGCGGCGAGGGCGGTGTCGACGACCCTGGCGGGGCCGCCGTTGAGGAAGGCGATCTCGTACCGGTCGTGGACGGGTCCGCCGGGTCCCCCGCGGGTCCGGACGACCCGGGTGATGAGCAGAGTGATGCCGGCGACGCCGGCGAGGTAGTAGAGCGCGGTCAGGACGTTCACGAGCACCTCATTTCCGTACCAGTGCGTGACGGGCGGCCCGTACGAGCCGGGTGGCGCGGCCCGGCGGACGGCTGCCGGAACGGTCCTGCCACCACTCCGTGAGGCGTCGCCGCGCCGCCGGATCCTCCGGCCGCCCGGCGACCAGCAGACGCTCGGCGAAGTCGAGCGCGTCCCGGCGGTAACCGCCGGTCATGGGCCGGGACCTGGCGTACGCGAGGAACGCCGGCCGGTAGCCCTTGCCCAGGATCTCCGGGAGCTCCGGCGCGACCTTCGCGACGACCCCGGCCCGCTTGGCCGCGAGCGCACGACTCTGCACCCCGAGCCGCCGGCTGTCGAACCCCTCGGGGACGGGAGTCCCGGCGACCAGGGCCGACAGCACGGCAGCCTGAGCGACGGCGACGCGCTGCCGAGCGCCGGGCGTGGCCGCGGGCGCGGGGGCCACGGGTACCACCGGGGTGACGCTGGGCATCGGCCCACCGGAAACCCGAGCCCCGGCGCCGATGAGCAGCGCCGCTCGGGGTGCGGGCTTCGACGAGAGGGCGCCGTGCTGGTGGGCTGTGCCCACCCGTTCCGCCCCAGCGGAACGTATGCCCACAGCGGTGATCGTCCTGCGGATCGCCCGAAGCTCGCCCCCCAGTTCCTCCGCCGGCGGAAAGTCGTCGTCCCGTTCGAGCAGCACCCCCGCCGGCGCGACCCGGGACGCGAGGTCCGCGAGAACGTCGAGCACCGCCCCCGGCACGGGATGCGCATGCGTGTCGTGCCAGACCCCGTCCCGTTCCACACCCCCCGCCACGTGCACGTACGCGATCGCCTCCACCGGCAGTTCCGACAGGGCCCGCGCCGGGTCCTCGCCCCGGTTGACGTGGTTGGTGTGCAGATTGGCGACGTCGATGAGGAGCCGTACCCCCGTACGCTCCACCAGCTCCGCCAGGAAGCGTCCCTCCGACATCTCCTCGCCAGGCCAGGAGATGAGCGCCGCGATGTTCTCCAGGGCGAGCGGCACGGGCAGCGCGTCCTGCGCGATCCGTACGTTCTCGCAGAGCACGTCGAGCGCGTCCCAGGTCCGGGGCACGGGAAGCAGGTGGCCCGCTTCGAGCTGCGGGGTCGCCGTGAGCGGCCCCCCGGCCCGTACGAACGCGATGTGTTCCGTGACCAGCGGTGCCCCGAGCGCCACGGCCTTCTCGCCGAGCGCGGCGAGCCGCGCCGGGTCGGGCCGGTCCGCGCCCCCGAGCCCCAGCGAGACGCCGTGCGGCACGACGGTGACGCCGCGCTCGCGCAGCCGGGTCAGTGAGTCGGGCAGATGGTCCACGCAGATGTTCTCCGCGACGACCTCCACCCAGTCGACGCCGGACAGACCCTCCACCGCGTCAGCGATCTCGGGGCGCCAGCCGATGCCGATGCCGAGTTCCGTCATGTCCCCCTCCTTCGGTCCTCAGTCACCCACCTGATGACCCCGGCGGGAGGGTTCGAATCCCGGGAGGGGGACGTTCAGAGCTTGATTTGAGGTTCCATTTCGGTCACGCCGAACGGGGGGTGGCCCTCCGTTAGAGCGGGGGCCGGCTCTGCGGAGGTCAGGCCCGCGGCAGACGCAGGCCGGAGGCGAAGCGGTCGCTTCCCTCGGCCACGATCGTGTTCCCGGGGGCGATCTCCGTGAAGCCGGCGTCGCGTACCACCGGGAGTCCGCTCGTGGTCAGAGCGGGCCAGTCCTCGGCCGGGGCGGTGCGGACCGCGAGCGGGAAGCCCGCCTCGCGCCATGCCTTCCGGTCGGCGTCCGTCATCGCCCACCACAGCAGCTGCGCGCCGTGCCCTGTCTGGGCCATCGTCTTGCCCGCCGACATGTCGAGCTCCGGGTTGACCCACAGCACCACCGCCCCGTCCGGTACGGGGCCGGGCGCCGCCGGGTCGTCGAGGTCGGTGCCCGAGACCTGGAGCTTGGCCAGCTCCTTGGGCCAGCCGTCGAGCGGTACGGGCGGGAAGACCCGTACCTCCGCCTCCGTACCGCTGACCGTGATCCCCGGGAGCTCGCCCGCGCGCCGCCACTCCGCGCCGCGCGCCCGGCGCACCACCTTGCGGATCCTGGCGTCCTGCCAGTCGGTCATGGCCTGCGCCCACTCGCCGTCGTCGAGCGAGCGGTCGTCGGTGAGGATCTCCAGGACGGCGCGCGCGGCGGTCTCCAGGGCGTCGGTACGGGTCGGCGGCGCGTCCCGTTCGATCCGTACGACCAACGGCAGGACGAACTGGGGCTTCTCATCGCGAAGATCGGTCTCGTTGCTGCTCACCGGGCAAGTCTGCCACTGCCGTCACGAGCGATCGTTGTGGGAATGAGTGCTTCCGGGCCAGGATGCCTCTCATGAAGAGTGATCTTTTCACCGGCGAACACCTCGCCGAGACCGCGGACTTTCCGGGGATGACCCTCCAGAACGCCAAATCCGTCAAGTACACCGTCAACGGCGAGATGCACGCCCGTCAGGGATCGATGATCGCCTTCCGCGGCGACCTCCGGTTCGAGCGCAAGGGCCAGGGCATCGGCGGCCTGCTCAAGCGTGCCGTCACCGGCGAGGGCCTGGCCCTGATGGCCGTGCGCGGCCAGGGCGAGGCGTGGTTCGCGCACGAGGCGCAGAACTGCTTCATCATCGAGATCGAGCAGGGCGACGCGTTCTCGGTCAACGGCCGCAACGTGCTCTGCTTCGACGCCACCCTCCACTACGAGATCCAGACGGTGAAGGGCGCGGGCATCACCGGCGGCGGCCTCTTCAACTCGGTCTTCTCCGGCTACGGAAAGGTCGCCCTCATGTGCGAGGGCAACCCGATCGTCATCCCCGTCACCCCGGAGGCCCCGGTCCACGTCGACACCGACGCCGTCGTCGGCTGGAGCGAGAAGCTGCGCCCCTCGCTGCACCGCTCGCAGTCCCTCGGCTCGATGATCCGCGGCGGCTCCGGTGAGGCGGTGCAGCTGAAGCTGGAGGGCCAGGGCTTCGTGGTCGTCCGTCCCAGCGAGCTGACCCCGCAGAAGAACTCGTCGAGTTGAGGCTGGAGCGGGTCGGGCGCCGGCACGGCCTCCGGGGGCCGTGGGTCCTCCGCGAGGTCGGCCTCGACCTGCCCGCCGGGACCCTCGTCCGGGTCGTCGGCACGAACGGCACCGGCAAGTCGACCCTGCTCCGGCTCGTCGCCGGCGTCGACGCGCCCACCGAGGGCCGCGTCACGGGCCGCCCGCCCCGCACGGCGTACGTCCCCGAGCGCTTCCCCGTCGCGCTCCCCTTCACGGCCACCGACTATCTGGTCCACCTCGGGCGGATCCAGGGACTCGGCGGGGCCGCGGCCCGGGCGCGGGCGGGGGAGTGGCTGGAGCGCTTCGGTGCCGGCGGGCACGCCCGTACCGCCATGGCGGAACTCTCCAAGGGCACGAGCCAGAAGGTCGCCGTGGCCCAGGCCTTCCTCGCCGACCCCTCCCTCCTCGTCCTCGACGAGGCCTGGACGGGCCTGGACACGGGCGCGCGTGCGGAACTGGACGCGGCGGTCCGCTCACGCCGGGCGGCAGGCGGAACGGTCGTCTTCGTCGACCACGACCCACGACGGCTGGAGGGGGAGCCGGACGCGGTGTACGAGGTGGGGGAGGGGCGGGTCAGGGTCGCCGAGGAGCCGGTCCGCCCCGACTTGCGGCCTGTCCGCCTGGACTCGGGGCCGGCCGGCCCGGAGGTGGGGCCGACCTGCCCGGACTCGGGGCCGGTCCGCCCGGGCGCCGGGCCGCGGGCGTGCGTGCGGATCACCGTCTCCGGCGGCCCGCGCCCGCTCCCGCTCCCGGAGCGTCTCCCCGGCGACCCGGTCACCGCACCGGGACCCGACGGCGACGGCACCACCGTCCTCACCGTCGACGCGTCCCACTCCGACGCCCTGCTGAGCGTGCTCCTCGCCGCCTCCTGGCACATCCACCACCTCGGCCCCGAAGGCGTACGCGTATGACGGCGCTCCTGCGCTACCAGACCGGCCTGCTGCTCCGCTCGCAGCGGTGGCTCGCGCCGCTGCTCCTGTACGTGGCCGTCCTCGGCGTCGGCGTCAGTGTGGGGGAGCCCGTCCTCGGTGCGCTCGGCCTGACGGCCGCCGCGCTGCTTCCCGTGACGGCCTGGGCCGTACGGATCTGCGTCTCGCAGGAGTCGCCCGCCGCCCGGAACGCGGTCGCGGCGGCGGCCGGCCGGGACCGCGCGCATCTCGCGGCGCTCGTCACCGGGACCGCGCTGCCGGCCCTCGTCGGCGTGGTCGCGGTCCTCGCGGTGACGGCGACCGGCAACCGGCGCGGCGTCACCGCGCTCGCCGCCGCGACCACGGGGCTTCTGGCGGCACTGGCCTGCGCCCTGACGGGCGCCGCCGTCGGCGCGCTGGCCTCCCGCCCCTTCGTCCGGGCCCCCGGCTGGTCCCTCGCCGCACTCGTCCTCGGCTCGCTGCTCGCCCTGGTGACCACCGGCTCCCCGGCCAAGCACGCGATGACCGCCCTGATCACCGGCTCTCGGACGATGACCGCGGACCCGCCGTGGCTCGCCGGCGCGGGTTCCGTGCTCCTCGCGGCGGCGTGCGCGGCCCTCGCCTGCCGGGCCACCGCCCGCCTGGAGTGAGTAGGCTCGAAGGCATGAGCGAGTCCATGTCGTACTGCGCCCCGGAGCCCGGTCCGAAGCCCGAACCGGCGACCGAGGGACCGTTCGCCGCCTGTGTGCTGTGCCAGGAGCCGACCGAGTATCCGGAGTCCACGAAGGGCATCACGCTGTGCCCGGTCTGCGAATGGCAGGAGGCCCAGCGCACGGCCTGCTCCGGCTAGAGAACGCCGGTTCAGCCGCCCATCAGCTCCGAGACCTTCACGAAGCGGTAGCCGCGGGCGCGGAGTTCCGGGACGATGCGGCGGATCGCCTGCTCCGTGACCGGGGCCGCGCTGCGCGTGCAGTGCATGACGACCAGCGAGCCGGGCTTCACCCCGTCGAGGACCTGCTCGGCCACCGCGTCCGCGTCCTTCGCGAACGCGTCGCCGCTGACCACGTCCCACTGGACCGCCGTCACCCCGGCCGGGGTCAGCGCGCGGAGGGCCGCGTCGTCGTAGCAGCCGCCGGGGAAGCGGAAGTACGGGACGACGTTCACGGCCCCGGCGTCGCGGAACGCGTCGAAGGCCCGCTGCACGTCGGACGCCATGTCGGGCCCGGCGACGGTCGGGAGGCCGTAGCAGGGGGACGCGAAGGCGTAGTGACTGTACGAGTGGTTCGCGATCTCGAAGCGCGGGTCGCCGCCGATGGACTTGGCCTGGTCCGGGTACTCCTCCGCCCAACGGCCCGTCATGAACACGGTCGCGTCCACCTTGAGCCGGCGCAGGGTCGCGATGAGCTGCGGGTTGTCGAAGCGCTCGCCGCGTGCGGCCCGGGGCCCCTGATCGGCCGTCATGTCGGCGTCGAAGGTGAGTGCGACGACCTTCTCCGCGCCCTTCGACGTGCCGGCCGCCCGGCGCGTGTACACGGGGGTGAGGCCGCCGGGGCCGGGTGCCATGGTGGGCGGGGCGGCCGGAACGCGCGCGGGCTTCGGGCCGCCGGCGGGCGCGCTCGCCCGGGCCGACGGGCTGTCGGAGGCGGAGGCCTCGGCGGCCGGGGGCGCGGAGGGCTCGGCGGCGCCTCCGCCACAGCCGACAAGAGCGGCGCCCAGGAGACTGAGCGCCGCCAACTTTCGTACAGAAGTGTTCACGATCGGAAGCTATCCGATCAAAGTGCTTATCACCCGCGACGCGACGTCAGCAGCGCCCGAGTCCACGCGCCGAGTCGACGCCCCCTCGGTGACGGTGGACCTAGGGGTCCTGGGTCCGGTGGGAGTCGTCCCGCGTGCGGGGCAGGGCCGGGGTGGTGAGCCAGCCCCGCTGCGAGGCCATCGCCCCGGCCTGGAAGCGGCTCCGCGCCCCCAGCGTGTCCATGATCCCGGCCACGATCCGGCGCGTGGTCCGGCTGGAGATGCCGAGCCGCTTCGCGATGGTCTCGTCGGTGTGCCCGTGCTCCAGAAGCCGGAGCGTCTCCCGCTCCTGGGACGTGAGTCCCCGCTCGTCGCGCGTTCTCACCGTGCCGAGCGGGTCGGCCCGGTCCCAGGCCAGGTCGAACAGGGCGCACAGCGCGGTGAGGGCGCCGTCTCCCGTGAGCAGGACGGCACTGTGCCCGCTGTTCTCACCGTGCACCGGCAGGACGGCGACACGCCGGTCGATGACGGTCATGCGGACCGGGACGTCGGGGGTGGTGCGTACCTCGCCGCCCAGGGATGCGAGCAGGTTCGCGTAGTCCGTCCCGGCCGGGTTGTTGCGTACGGACTCGGGATACAGGGTGCGCATCCGCACGCCGCGGGCCAGCAGCTTCGAGTCCAGCGGCTTGGCCGATGCGATGTTCCTCGCGTCGGGCGCGTCCGGAACGAACGCCATGACCTCGTGCTCGATGTGGCGGCTCAGCTCTGCCAGTCGGTCGCGAATCCGGTCCACCCCGACGAGAGTCTCCACGCCCGGCGAGTCCGCCAGCGGCTGGAAGCCGACCCAGTCCGCGATGAGCTGGGCGGCCGCGGCGCGGGACGCCTCGAGCTTCTGCTGCTGCGCGAGCAACTCCGCCTGCTGGCGCGCGAGCAGCGTGTCCATCGCCAGCTCCGGGCTGACCGGGTGGAGTCGGTTGTGCTCCGTGGCGGAGGGGCGCAGGAGCGACAGCTCGCTGAGCCGGTCGAGCGCCGCCCGGACCTCTCCCTTGGCCAAGGAGAGAGCGGCCGCCAGCTCCGCGACGCCCCAGTCGGCGTGCTGAAGCAACATTCGATAGACATGTTCTGTTCGTGTGTCGATTCCCAATGCGTCAAGCATGTATGTACCCCCCATAGATACGTGTTCGAATCATCACACGGTGCACACCGCTCCGTTGCTCCAGTGGCCGAAGTGAGTTCTGATGTGACCGGTTGTGGCCTTGGCCGGTTTGGGACACCAAAGACCGGCGGCATGCGCGGGGCGGCTCACGAAGATCGTGGAATGCATCTGATCCACGTGGGGTTGTGCGGTCCCGTCCACGCCGAACCGGCCCGGGAGATGGCGAGGGAGATCCTTGCCGCGGCGGAGCCGGTCGAGGGCGTGGAGCACGTCGTGGTGCACCACGTCTCCTATCGGGAGGCCGTCGTCGGCCTGTTCCTGCGGGTGGAGAGCCTCGCCGTCGCCGAGGAGACGGCTGCCGCGGTATGCGCCCGCGCGCTGAGCCGGCATCCGGGCTGGGGATACGCCGCCGTTTCCTGCGACGCCGTGCTGGTCTGGCCGCTCCTGGACCCGTAGGAGCCCGATGCCGTCGGTGGCGCGCCCGACGGTATGCGGTGTCCCGAAGCGGCCGTGTCCCGATGCGGACAGCATTCATCGCTTCACCGGGACCACGCCCTGGTGCAGGATCCAGTCATCCGCATTTCGGTTCGCCGAATTCACCCCATCCGTAAAGGACTTCGCCGTGCTGCGTGCCCGCCTTGCTGTGACCCTGTTCCTCGCGTTCGTTTGCACCGGATTCAGCACCAGCGCGATGGCGGACAGCCCGGTCGTCAAGGCCACGCTCGGCTGGCAGTGAGTGAATTCATCTCCCCCTCCCCGTATCCCTTGCGGAAATCGGTCCGACTCTCTTGAAAGGCAGAAAATGAACGGGATCAGAAACTCCCGCCGCATCACCGTCGCGCTGTGCGCGGCCACGGCCCTCGGGCTCGGCGTGACCGGCACCGCGTTCGCGCAGCAGGCCGGACCGTCGGACAGCCGGCCGGTCGCGGAGGCGGGCGGAGCCGACTACCCGAACGCGGGGCAGGGCAAGGTCACTCCGGTTCCCGAGGAGTTCCGCAGGCAGACCGCTCAGCGGAGCCTCACCGCGGCGGCCGGGATCACCCGGAGCGAGGTCATCGCGCGGGCGAAGACCTGGGTCGGGAAGGGTCTGGACTACAGCTGGACGAACTACTACAAGGGCTACCGGATGGACTGCTCCGGTTACATCTCCATGGCGTGGGGCCTCAGCTCCTCGCTGGCGACCCCGAACTTCGTGCCGGGAACGGCCGAGTGGATAACGAAGGGCGAACTCAAGGCCGGTGACGCGCTGCTGGACGACGACGCCGGCGCCGGCGGCCACATCGTGCTCTTCGAGGAGTGGACGAGCAGCGACAAGACCGCCTACTGGGGCTACGAGTTCACGCCCAGTGGCGTCCACCACCGCATCGTTCCGTACCCCTACTACGGCGGTCACGGACCCTTCTCGCCGGTGCGCCTGAAGAACATCGTGGACGACACCGTCCCGGAGCCGGAGGAGCCGAAGGAGGACACCTCCTCCCGGGTGAACGCGGATTTCAATGGTGATGGTCGGGATGATGTGGCGGCGCTTTACGGGTACGGGGACGGTTCGGTGGCGTTGTTCACGTTCCTGGCGCGGGCGGACGGTGGTTTCGATGCTCCGGTGAAGTCGTGGACGCGTCCGCCGGGGAACTGGACGTTCAAGAGTGTGAAGCTGACGGCGGGTGATTACGACGGTAACGGTCGTGCGGATCTCGCGGCGATGTATGACTACGCCGATGGTTCGGTGTCGTTGTTCACGTTCAAGTCTGAGGCGGGTGGGGGTTTCTCGGCTCCGGTGAAGTCGTGGACGGCGGCGCCGGGGAACTGGTGGCCGGAGAACGTGAAGCTGGCGTCGGGTGACTTCGACGGCAACGGGCGTGATGATGTGGCCGCGTTCTACGGCTACGAGGACGGCCGGGCCGCGCTCTACACCTTCAAGTCCGACGCCTCGGGTGAGTTCGGAACCCCGCTGCGCTCGTGGAACGTGCCCGCCGACTACTGGTGGGGCGAGAACGTCAAGCTCGCCGCCGGCGACTTCGACGGCAACGGCCGGGACGACCTGGCCGCGATGTACGGGTACGAGGACGGCACCGTCTCCCTGTTCACCTTCAAGTCCGAGACGGACGGTGGCTTCGTGGCACCGGTGAAGTCCTGGACCACGGCGCCGGGCAACTGGACCTTCTCCAACGTCAAGCTGACCGCGGGCGACTACAACGGTGACGGCCGGGCGGACGCCGCCGCCTTCTACGGCTACAGCGACGGCCGCGCCGCGCTGTTCACCTTCCCGACCAAGACCGACGGGACCTTCAACAACCCGGTGAAGTCCTGGAACGTGCCCGCGGACAACTGGTGGGGCGAGAACGTCCAGATCGCCTCGGGCGACTACGACGGCAACGGCCGGTCGGACGTGGCGGCGTTCTACGGCTACAGCGACGGCCGGGCGGCCTTCTACACCTTCAAGCCGGACACGGCGGGCGAGTTCGGCACCCCGCTGCGCTCCTGGAACGTGCCCGCCGACTACTGGCGGGGCGACCACGTGAAGCTCGGCTGAGCCGTCCGGGCCGGGCACGTGAAGAGCCCGGCCCACCCTCATCCGAACGGGGCCGGCCCGCACCCGCCGGGCGGCCCCGGCCTTCCCGCTGCCCCTGCACCACCCCGTCGCCCCGTCCCGCCCTCTCGGCCCCATCCACCGGAAGCGAACCCCACCATGCACGCACCCCTTGCCCGTACCACCCGAAAACCGCGCAGAGGCTGGACCGTCGCCGCCGCGCTGACGGCTCTGGCGTTTCCCGCCGCGACCGCGTCCGCGGCGTCAGCCCTCCCGGCGTCCGCCCCCGAGGTGTCCGCACCGGCCGGCGAATCCAAGCCCGTGGAGTACCGGGGACTGCGGCTCGACGTCCCCGCGCACTGGCGCGTCGTCGACCTGGAGAAGGCGCCCGGCACGTGCGTACGGTTCGACACGGCCACCGTCTACCTGGGTCACCCCGGAGCGCAGCAGTCCTGTCCCGCCGACGCGGTCGGCGAGCGGGCCGACGCCCTGGTGGTGGAACCCCTGTCAGGGGCCACCGTCCCCGACCCCGCGTCCGTGCTCCGCGTACCGGTAGGCCAGCCCCTCCCGACCCGCCTCGCGGACAACATCGACCGCGAGATCGCCCTGTCCGTCGAGGGCGCCGGACTGCTCGTCACGGCCGTCTACGGCAAGAGCCCCGACACCGTCTCCCGTGTCGTCGGCTCGGGCCGCACCGGACCGGCGGCGGTCCCGGGCGAGCTCCCATCTCCCCGTTCCTCGGCCGCCAGAGCGATGGCCGCGACGCCCAGCACCGGATACACCGGCAAGGCCTTCGACGCCTGCGCCGCCCCCTCCGCGAGCCTGATGCAGGCGTGGAAGTCCTCGCCCTACCAGGGCGTCGGCATCTACATCGGAGGCCCCACCAGGGTCTGCGCCCAGCCCAACCTGACCGCCGGCTGGGTGTCCGACCGTACGGCCGACGGCTGGCACATGATCCCGATCTACGCGGGCCTCCAGGCCGGGGGGATCTCGCCCGGCGAGGCCACCCAGCAGGGCAGGGAGTCCGCCGACGGCGCGGTGGACAGGGCCAAGGCGCTCGGATTCGCCGCCCAGACCGTGCTGTACACGGACATGGAGCCCTACTCCTCGGCGACGTACCGCACCCGGGTCATCGAGTACCTCTCCGGCTACAGCGCCCGCGTCCGCGAACTGGGCTTCCGTCCGGGCGTGTACGTGAACGCCCAGAACTCCGGTGACCTGGCCGCCCTCCACAACAACTCCCGCTACGCGAAGCCCGACGTGCTGTGGGCCGCCAACTGGAACGGCGTGGCGGACATCTCCAACACCTCGATGGGCCTCCCGGGCAGCTCCTACTGGCCGGGCCAGCGACGCGTGCACCAGTACGCCGGCGACGTGGGGGAGACGCACGGCGGAGTGTCCCTCAACATCGACCGCAACTATGTGGACGTCGCCCCCGCCACCGCCCCGCAGCCCCCGGCCGACACCTGGCGCGAGGATGCCGCCTCCCGGGTGAACGCGGATTTCAATGGTGATGGTCGGGATGATGTGGCGGCGCTTTACGGGTACGGGGACGGTTCGGTGGCGTTGTTCACGTTCCTGGCGCGGGCGGACGGTGGTTTCGATGCTCCGGTGAAGTCGTGGACGCGTCCGCCGGGGAACTGGACGTTCAAGAGTGTGAAGCTGACGGCGGGTGATTACGACGGTAACGGTCGTGCGGATCTCGCGGCGATGTATGACTACGCCGATGGTTCGGTGTCGTTGTTCACGTTCAAGTCTGAGGCGGGTGGGGGTTTCTCGGCTCCGGTGAAGTCGTGGACGGCGGCGCCGGGGAACTGGTGGCCGGAGAACGTGAAGCTGGCGTCGGGTGACTTCGACGGCAACGGGCGTGATGATGTGGCCGCGTTCTACGGTTACAGCGACGGCCGGGCCGCGCTGTACACCTTCAAGTCCGACGCCTCGGGTGAGTTCGGAACCCCGCTGCGCTCGTGGAACGTCCCCGAGAACTACTGGTGGGGCGAGAACGTGAAGCTGGCGTCGGGTGACTTCGACGGCAACGGACGTGATGACGTGGCCGCGTTCTACGGCTACGAGGACGGCCGGGCCGCCCTGTTCACCTTCAAGTCCGAGACGGACGGCGGCTTCGCCGATCCCGTGAAGTCGTGGAACGTCCCCGAGAAGTCCTGGTGGGGCGAGAACGTCAAGCTGACCGCCGCCGACTACGACGGCAACGGCCGGGCCGACGTGGCCGCGATGTACGGCTACGAGGACGGAGCCGTCTCCCTCTTCACCTTCGTCACCAGGGCGGACGGCACCTTCGAGAGCCCGGTGAAGTCCTGGACCACCGAACCCGGCAACTGGTGGGTGGAGAACGTCCAGATCGCCTCGGGCGACTTCGACGGCAACGGCCGCGGTGACGTGGCTGCGTTCTACGGCTACAGCGACGGCCGGGCGGCCTTCTACACCTTCAAGCCGGACACGGCGGGCAGGTTCGGCACCCCGCTGCGCTCCTGGAACGTGCCCGCCGACTACTGGTGGGGCGACCACGTGAAGCTCGGCTGAGCCGGATCCATTCAAGGGCGGCGGCACCTGACCGTGCCGCCGCCCTTCCTGACGAAACGGGACATGACATGGGACGCAAGACCCTCGGTACGGGAACCCGTGGCGCCCTCGCGACGACGCTGCTGCTGGGCGCGACGGCCCTGCTGCCGGCGGCACCCGCGCAGGCCGCGTCGGTCGCCACCTGGGACAAGGTCGCCCAGTGCGAGAGCGGCGGAAACTGGTCGATCATCAGCTCGAACGGGCTCTACTACGGTGGCCTCCAGTTCAAGCTCAGCACCTGGAAGGCGTACGGCGGCAGTCGCTACGCGACCTATCCGCACCTGGCCACCAAGAAGGAGCAGATACTCATCGGCGAGAAGGTCCTCGCCGGCCAGGGCGAACGTGCCTGGCCCACCTGCGGCCCCCGCGCGGGCCTGGGCGGCGACACCGCCGAACCCTTCCCCAGCGAACCCACCGAGGCCGCCTGGCGGGACGACTCCGCGTCCCGGGTGAACGCGGACTTCAACGGCGACGGCCGCGACGACAACGCGGCCTTCTACGGCTACGCCGACGGTTCGGTCTCCCTCTTCACCTTCCTCGGCAGGAGCGACGGCGGGTTCGCCGACCCCGTCAAGTCGTGGAGCGTGACCCCCGGCAACTGGACCCACCGCAGCATCAAGCCCGTGGCGGGCGACTTCAACGGCGACGGACGCGCGGACCTCGCGGCCATGTACGACTACGCCGACGGATCGGTGGCGATGTTCACGTTCCTGTCCAAGCCCGACGGCGGATTCGCGGCTCCGGTGAAGTCCTGGACGACGGCGCCGGGGAACTGGTGGCCGGAGAACGTCCAGCTGGTGTCCGGCGACTTCGACGGCAACGGGCGTGACGACGTGGCCGCGTTCTACGGCTACGGCGACGGCCGGGCCGCGCTGTACACCTTCAAGTCCGACGCCTCGGGTGAGTTCGGCACCCCGCTGCGCTCGTGGAACGTCCCCGCGGACCACTGGTGGGGCGAGAACGTGAAGCTGGCGTCGGGTGACTTCGACGGCAACGGCCGGGACGACGTGGCCGCGTTCTACGGCTACAACGACGGCCGGGCCGCCCTGTTCACCTTCAAGTCCGAGACGGACGGCGGCTTCGCCGATCCCGTGAAGTCGTGGAACGTCCCCGAGAAGTCCTGGTGGGGGAAGAACGTCAAACTCACCGCGGGCGACTACGACGGCGACCGGCGGGCCGACGTGGCCGCCATGTACGGCTACGAGGACGGCGGCATCTCCCTCTTCACCTTCGCCACCAGGACGGACGGCACCTTCGAGAGCCCGGTGAAGTCCTGGACGACGGCGCCGGGGAACTGGTGGGTGGAGAACGTGCAGATCGCCTCCGGCGACTTCGACGGCAACGGCCGGTCGGACGTGTCCGCGTTCTACGGCTACAGCGACGGCCGGGCGGCCTTCTACACCTTCAAGCCGGACACGGCGGGCAGGTTCGGCACCCCACTGCGCTCCTGGAACGTGCCCGCCGACTACTGGTGGGGCAGCGCCGTCACGCTCGGCTGACCCCGTCCGCTCACGTGGCCAGTAGCCGCCGCCTGCACTCGGCCACGTCGAAGTCCCCCGGCGGGTACTTCGGGTCCAGTGCCTCCAGGTGTTCGAGCAGCAGCTTGCTGATGGCCCAGTTGCGGTACCACTTGCGGTCCGCCGGGACCAGGTACCAGGGGGTCTGGTCCGTCGTGCAGCGTTCCAGGGCGATCTCGTACGCCTCCCGGTACGCCGGCCACAGAGCGCGATCCTCGATGTCGCCCACGTTGAACTTCCAGTGCTTCTCCGGGTTGTTCAGGCGCTCCAGGAGGCGGCTGCGCTGTTCCTCGTACGAGATGTGGAGGAAGACCTTGACGACCGTCACGCCGTCGTCGGCGAGGGACTGCTCGAAGCGGTTGATCTGGCCGTAGCGTCGGCCGAGCTGGGAGCGCGGGACCAGCTCCCGTACACGGGCGATGAGCACGTCCTCGTAGTGCGAGCGGTCGAAGATGCCGATCTCGCCCGGCCGCGGGAGCGCCTTCATGATGCGCCAGAGGAAGGGGTGGTTCTGCTCCTCCGGAGTCGGGGCCTTGAAGGCGCGGATACGGCAGCCGGACGGGTTGAAGAGGCCGATGACGTGCTTGACCGTGCCGCCCTTGCCACTGGTGTCCATTCCCTGGAGGACCAGGAGCACGCGTCGGCGGTCACCGGCCGTGCTCGACGCGTACAGGCGTTCCTGGAGGTCCGCGAGGCGCGGTGCGAGGGCGGCGGTGGCGGCCAGACCGGCCGCCTTGTCGGCGGGGCCGGCCGGGGTCGCGGAGGCGTCGTACGCGGTGAGGTCGATGCGCTCGCCCTCCGGGACGCGGAGTGCCTCCCGCACGGATACGGGCTTGGACCTGCCCTTGTGCTTGTTCTTCCCGTCCTTCTTCGCCACCTCGTGCCCCTTCCGCCGCGCCGCTCGTCCTCCCCCGATCCTGCGACGGAACCCGGCCGCCCGCGAGTGCGAGCGACCGGGATCGGCACCTCAGCTCAGCACCACGGGCCCGTCACCGCGAACGTCGTGCCCGGCGTGTAGCAGTTCACGTACATCGTCTGCCGGTCCGGCGAGAAGGTGACGCCCGCGAACTCGCCCCACTCCGGGGCCTCGGGCGTGCCGATGTTCTGCGCACCCCTGGCCACCGCGTACACCTCGCCCCGCTCGCTCACCCCGAAGACGTGCTGCGCCCCCTCGCCGTCCTCGCAGACCATCAGGCCCCCGCTCGGTGCCAGACAGATGTTGTCCGGTGACTCGCCGGGGTGCTGCAGGTCGGTGTCCGGGCCGAAGACGACGACGAGGGTGAGCCGGCGCCGGTGCGGCTCGTACTTCCAGACCTGGCCGAAGTGCGTCGCGCCGGAACCGTCCTTCACACGTGCGAAGGAGGATACGAAGTACACGGCCCGGCCGCCCCAGTAGCAGCCCTCCAGCTTCTGCGCGTGGGTGATGCCCCCGGGGCCGAAGTCCTGGAATCTGATGGGGGTTTCCGCCGCCTGCGGATCCGGTACGGGGACCCACTCGATGCCCTCGAAGCGGGTGCCGGTCTCCTGGACGACGGAGAGGTCGGGCACGCCGGGCACCCGCATGGCCTCCAGGGCGCCGCCGGCGCGCAGTGATCCCGTGCCGCCGAGCGGCTTGTGGGGGAGGAAGCGGTAGAAGAGGCCGAAGGGGCGGTCGAAGGCGTCCTCCGTCTCGTAGACGATGCCGCTCGCCGGGTCGATCGCGATCGCCTCGTGCTGGAAGCGGCCCATCGCGGTGAGCGGGACGGCTCCGGTGCGGTGCGGGTCGGCGCCGTCGACCTCGAAGATGAAGCCGTGGTCCTTGGTGTAGCCGTTGGTGCCGGCCTTGTCCTCGGTCTCCTCGCAGGTCAGCCAGGTACGCCAGGGGGTGGGCCCGCCCGCGCAGTTGACGGCCGTACCGGCGATGGCGACCCGCTCGCCGAGGACGTTGTTGCGGCCGTCGAGCTCCAGGGCCGTACAGCCGCCCTTGCCGGCCGGGTCGTACGTCAGGCCGGGGACGGTCGGCACGCCGATCTTGCCGGTGACGCGGTTCTCGTGGTTACGGACGAGGTGCACGCGGCCTCGACGGCCGGCGAAGGCGCCCATGCCGTCGGGGTTGCTGGGGACGGGGCCCTCGCCGGAGCGGAGCGGTTCGCCCTGCCGGGAGAGCACCCGGTAGCGGAAGCCGGCCGGGAGGTCGAGCAGGCCGGCGGGGTCGGGGATCAGGGGGCCGTAACCGGCCTTTCGGCCCGTGTGGCCGGTGGTCGCGGCGCTCGCGCTGCCGGCGAAGAGTTCGGAGAGGGCGCCGGTGAAGGCGATTCCGGCGGCGGAGGCACCGGTGCGGGACAGGATCTGACGTCGAGTCGCGGATGACATGAGGCAACAACTCCCTGCTGGCGGACAGGTGTGTGACGCGTGACCCGCATGTGTGTACCACGCACTGTGGTGACACGAGAACCATGCGGGCCACAACTGCCTCATGTGGCGTGTGTTCTGACCCAGGGTCAGGAACCGGCGAGCTCGGCCGTGAGGGTGATCGTCGTGCCCGTGAGCGCCTGGCTGACCGGGCAGTTCTTCTTCGCGTCCTCGGCCAGCGCCTGGAACTGGTCCGCGTCGAGGCCGGGGACCTCGCCGCGCACGGTGAGGTGGATGCCGGTGATGCCCTGGCCGGGCTGGAAGGTGACGTCGGCCTTGGTCTCCAGGCGGGCCGGCGGAGCGTAGGCCTTGGCCAGGATGTTGGAGAAGGCCATCGAGAAGCAGGAGGAGTGCGCGGCGGCGATGAGCTCCTCGGGGCTGGTCTTCCCGTTCGGCTCCTCGGTGCGGGCGGGCCAGGAGACGTCGTACGTGCCGAGACCGGAGGAGTCGAGGGTGACGACGCCGGAACCCTTGAGGAGGTCGCCCTGCCAGACGGTGTGGGCGTGACGCACGGTGGCCATGGTGGATCCCTTTCGATCGGGTATGGCCACCAACCTACTGCGCGACCAGCCCCTTGGCGTCGCGGGCGAGCGCGGTGAGCCGGGAGATCGCCCGGAAGTACTTCTTGCGGTAGCCGCCGTTCAGCATCTCGTCGCTGAACAGTCGGTCGAACGGGAGTCCGGAGGCGAGCACGGGTATCTCGCGGTCGTAGAGCCGGTCGGCGAGGACGACGAGCCGGAGGGCCGTCGACTGGTCCGGGACGGGCTGGACGTCGGTGAGGCAGACGGCGGTGAGGTCGTCGGTGAGCGCGCCGTACCGGCTCGGGTGAACCCTGGCCAGGTGTTCGAGCAGGTGCGGGAAGTCGTCGAGGGAGGCGTCCGGCGTCGCGTACGCGGTCTCCGTGACGACCTGGTCGGAGTAAGGGGAGGGGGCCTCGGGCAGACCGCGGTGGCGGTAGTCCTCGCCGTCGATCCGCAGCGGCATGAAGTGGGCGGAGAGGCCCTGGATCTCGCGGAGGAAGTCGGCGGCGGCGAAGCGGCCCTCGCCGAGCTTGCCGGGGAGCGTGTTGGAGGTGGCGGCGAGCGCCACACCGGCTTCGACCAGCTTGCCGAGCAGGCTGGAGACGAGGACGGTGTCGCCCGGGTCGTCGAGCTCGAACTCGTCGATGCAGAGGAGACGGTGCCCGCTGAGGGTCTTCACGGTCTGCTGGAAGCCCAGCGCGCCGACCAGGTTGGTCAGCTCGACGAAGGTGCCGAACGCCTTCAGCGCGGGCTCGGCGGGGGTCGCGTGCCAGAGCGAGGCGAGCAGGTGGGTCTTGCCGACGCCGTACCCGCCGTCGAGGTAGACCCCGCGCGGCCCGGTGGGGGCGGCCGGCTTCCGGGCGAACCAGCGGCGCCTCCCGGCGCCGGAGGCGTGTGCTCCGCCCAGGCCCTCGGCGAAGGAGCTCAGTGCCTTGACGGCGTCCGTCTGGCTGGGCTGGTTCGGGTCCGGGAGGTACGTGTCGAACCGTACGGAGTCGAAGCGCGGCGGCGGCACCATCTCCGCGACGAGTCGGTCGGCGGGGACGTGGGGCTCTCGGGAGCAGAGCGAGAGCGGGGCCGCTGAGGTGGATGCGGCTTCAGTGAGGGCACGGGTCGACACAGTTCCCCACTGTAAGCGCCATGTCAGACTGCGAGGATGCGACGACTGCTCCCTGTGACGGACATGACAGCTCCCGAGACCGCCGCTGGGACCACGACCGGGACCACGGGCGGGAATCTCGCCGGGACCACGGCCGGGCCCCCCGCCGAGCAGGGCTCCGCCGCCGGACGTGACTGGTCCCTGGACGAGCTCGCCGACGCCTACGCGTATCCGGAGGGGGACGGCGTGTGGCTGCGGGCCAACATGGTCTCCTCGCTCGACGGGGCCGGGCAGCACGACGGGCGTTCCCAGCCGCTCTCCTCCGACACCGACATGCGGATCTTCGGCACCCTGCGGGGCCTCGCCGATGTGGTCGTCGTCGGTGCGGAAACGGTACGCCTGGAGGGCTACCGCCCCGCACGCGCGCGTGAGGCCTTCGCGGCCCGCCGTGCCGCCACCGGACAGGGACCGGCCCCGGTGATCGCCGTGGTCAGCGCCTCCCTGAACCTGGACTTCTCGCTTCCGCTCTTCACCGAGCCGCTGGTGCCGACCCTGATCCTCACGGGGGCCGCCGCGCCCGCCGAGCGGGTGCGGGAAGCGCGCGCGGCGGGCGCCGAGGTACTGGTGGCGGGCGACGGGGCCGGGGTGGAGCCGGCCCGCGCGAAGGCGGTGCTCGCGGAGCGCGGGCTCCGGCGGCAGCTGACCGAGGGCGGGCCCCGGCTGCTCGGCCAGTTCGTGGCGGCGGGGGTCCTCGACGAGCTGTGTCTGACGGTCTCGCCGACGATGACGGCGGGCGACGCCCAGCGGATCGCCGGGGGCCCTTCGGTGGCCGTCCCGACACGCTTCGCGGTGGCTTCCGTGCTGGAGCAGGACGGCTTCCTCTTCACCCGCTACCGTCGGATCTGACAATCGGCGGAATTTGTCGTTCCGCTTAGCGTCCGCTGGGCACACTTACTGTCGCAGACCCCGTGCGGGCACGGGGGAGGATGGTTTCCGCAGAAGGGCTCCTGAGGTGTTCACAAGCGTTCTGATGATCGAGAAGCCCCTGACGTCCGTCGACGTGGAATTCGTCACCACCCTGCACGGCGACGAGGGCGTGTCCTTCATCGTTCTGATGCAGCCGCGTGGTGACCAGGCCGATCTACTGCTGCGTGCCATCGACGACGTGGCCATGGGCGAACTGAAGGAGGCCACGCGTGAGGGCGACGAACCGGAGGGCAAGGAGGCCAGGGTCCCCGCCGAGCTGGCCCTGGAGCACTCGCTCCAGGCCCTGAGAGACGCCGGCTGCGAAGCGGTCGGCCAGGTCGTCGAGGACCACCCGCTCACCAAGATGAAGGCGGTGGTCGACGAGTCGGAGGCGGACGAGGTGATCGTGCTCACCGCCCCGCACTACGTGGAGGAGTTCTTCCACCGGGACTGGGCCTCCCGGGCCCGCCACAAGGTAGGGGTCCCCGTGCTCAAGCTCTTCGCCCACAGTGAGGAAGCCGGCGAGTAGCCGGCCGGACCTGTCCGCGTCCGCGCCCCGTGCAGGGGGCGCGGACACGACTCCGGCACGGGGCGCGGACACGCCCCGGCACGGCCACCACGCCGCGCACCCGCCCCCGCCGCGGCCCGCCGGGTCCACCCGGCCGCAGCCACTAGGCTGGGGTCTTCCACGCACGACGCACCCCGGGGAGAGATCCGCATGGCACCCGCCATCCCTGCCGCCATGGAACGGCCGCACTTCATCGGCATCGGCGGTGCCGGAATGTCGGGCATCGCGAAGATCCTCGCCCAGCGCGGCGCCAAGGTCGCCGGCAGTGACGCCAAGGAGTCCGTGACCGCCCAGTCGCTGCGCGCCCTGGGCGCCACCGTGCACATCGGCCACGCCGCCGAGCACCTCGCCGACGACGCCTCCGCCGTCGTCGTCTCCAGCGCCATCCGCGCCGACAACCCCGAGCTGGCCCGCGCCGCCGAGCTCGGCATCCCCGTCGTCCACCGCTCCGACGCGCTCGCCTCCCTCATGGACGGCCTGCGCGCGATCGCGGTCGCCGGTACGCACGGCAAGACGACGACCACCTCCATGCTGGCCGTCGCGCTCACCGAGCTCGGTCTCGACCCCTCGTACGCCATCGGCGGCGACCTCGCGGGCCCCGGCACCAACGCGCTGCACGGCGAGGGCGAGGTCTTCGTCGCCGAGGCCGACGAGAGCGACCGCAGCTTCCAGAAGTACGACCCCGAGGTCGCGATCGTCCTCAACGTCGAGCTGGACCACCACGCGAACTACGCGTCCATGGACGAGATCTACGAGTCCTTCGAGGCCTTCACCGCCAAGATCCGTCCCGGCGGCACCCTGGTCGTCGGCGAGCACGCGGGCGCGCGTGAACTGGCCCGCCGGGTCGCGGACCGCGACGGTCTGAACATCGTCACGGTCGGTGAGACCGAGGACTCCGACGCCCGCATCCTCAAGATCGTCCCGAACGGGATGAAGAGCGAGGTGACGGTCGCCCTCGACGGCGTCGAGCACACCTTCACCGTCTCCGTCCCGGGCCGTCACTACGCCCACAACGCCGCCGCGGCCCTCGCCGCCGGCGCCCGCGTCGGCATCGACCCGGCCGAGCTCGCCCAGGCCCTCACCGCGTACACCGGCGTCGGCCGCCGCCTCCAGCTCAAGGGCGAGGCGAAGGGCGTCCAGGTCATCGACTCGTACGCGCACCACCCCACCGAGATGACCGCCGACCTGGAGGCCATGCGCGGCGCCGCCGGGGCCTCCCGCCTCCTGGTGGTCTTCCAGCCCCACCTGTTCTCCCGCACCCAGGAGCTGGGCAAGGAGATGGGCGACGCGCTGGCCCTCGCCGACGCGTCCGTCGTCCTCGACATCTACCCGGCCCGCGAGGACCCGATCCCGGGCATCACCAGCGAGCTGATCATCGCCGCCGCGCAGAAGGCCGGCGCCGACGTGACGCCCGTCCACGACAAGGCCACGGTGCCGCAGGTCGTGGCGGGAATGGCGGGACCCGGCGATCTCGTTCTCACCATGGGCGCGGGCGACGTCACGGACCTCGGCCCGCTGATCCTGGACCACCTGTCGAAGTAGCAGAGGGAGCGAGCTCATGGCGTACGACGTCGAGAAGCCGGACGAGCAGTGGCGTGCGGAGCTGACCCCGGCGGAGTACCAGGTGCTGCGCCAGGCGGGCACCGAGCCCGCGTTCCGGGGTGAGTACACGGACACCACCACCAAGGGCGTGTACTCCTGCCGGGCCTGTGGCGCGGAGCTGTTCACGTCGAACGAGAAGTTCGAGTCGCACTGCGGCTGGCCGTCCTTCTTCGACCCGAAGGACAGCTCCGCCGTCGAGCTGATCGACGACCGCTCGCACGGCATGGTCCGCACCGAGGTCCGCTGCTCCCGCTGCGGATCCCACCTGGGTCATGTCTTCGAGGGCGAGGGCTACCCCACGCCGACGGACCAGCGGTACTGCATCAACTCGATCTCGCTGCGGCTGGAGCCCGGCGAGAGCTGACCGGTCGGGAAAAGCGACGGCGGCAAGGGATTCCTCCCTTGCCGCCGTCGTGCTGTTCCGCCGGGGAACCTCGGACTCACCGTCAGGCGTCCTCTGTGGTAGGACTGTTACGCATTGCAAAGAGTCATTGACGGGGGTGGGGGAATCGTGGCGGTCACGGTGCCGGGCTGGGCGGACACACTGCTCGATCTGATCGGAGTGGCCTGGCCGAACGTCGACGAGGACGCGTATCGCGAGATGGCGGACGCGTTGCGGGAGTTCGCGGAGGACCTGGAGGACGACGGTCAGCTCGCGAACAACCACTTCGAGCGGCTGCTGTCCTCGGGGCAGGGCGAGTCGATGGACGCGCTCAACGAGCACTGGTCGAAGGTCAAGACCAAGCACATCAAGGACATCGCCGGTGCGGCGCGCACGATCGCGGGCGGTCTGGACACGGCGGCCGGTGCGATCGAGGGCATGAAGCTCGCGGCCATCGTCCAGCTCGGATACCTCGCCGCCGAGGCGGGCATCGCGATCTCCCTCATCCCGGTGACCGGTGGTCTGTCGGCGTTGATCGGCGCGGGCGCGATGCGCGCCACGCAGGAGGTCATCAAGCGGCTGATCAAGGAGTGCGTGGAGGAGGCCGTCGGGTACGTCATCTCCGCGATGACCGAGCCGGCCGTGGCGGCCCTGGAGGGCATGGCGGCCGACCTCGTCGTCCAGCTCGGCGCGGTGGCGATCGGGCTCCAGGACGGCGTCGACCTCGACCAGACGAAGGACGCGGGCAAGGACGGCTTCAAAGAGGGAGTGCAGTCCGGCAAGGAGGCCATGAACCTGGCCTCCGCCGGCGGCGGGGGCGGCAAGGGATCGGGCAGCGGGTTGAAGAACCTGCACATCGAGCACTCCGAGCACACCCACGCCTCCACCCAGCTGAACGGCGTGAGTGCCGGCATCCACGGAAAGACGGCCGGCAAGCTCACGAAGGCAAAGACGGCGCACGGCCGGGCCCGGGGCCGTGACTCGATCGCCGACGCGATCGATCCGGTCGCCGACAAGGCCCTGGAGGCCCTCACCAAGGCCGCCAAGAGCATGGGCGACCACGTCGGCCAGACCCTGCCCAAGGTCGTCAAGCAGATTTCCGTCGACCACAAGAACACCGACGACGACCTCCGTGACCGCTTCGCCCGCCAGCGCAAGGGCGACCACGACAACGGCGGCAAGGGCGGCGGCGGTGGAGGCGGTGGCGGTGGCGGTGGCGGCGGGAACGGTGGGAACGGCGGCTCCGGCAACGACCCGGGCAGGCGCATCACCCCGGCCCCGCCCTGGCACGGCAGCTCCGCGGGCACCATGCGACACAACCGCACCGACCCCCTCGACGTGAGCCACCTCACCCCCGAGCAGCAGCGCGAAGCCCTCGTCCAGGAGACCCGCGACCTCGCCGACCGGGCGCGGAGGGCCGACCCGGACAACCCGGACGACCCCAAGCACCAGATCGACCTCGCCAAGACCCGGTTCCCGGTCGGCGAGCACCTCCTCAAGGACAACACCTGCTCCGGCGGGCTGCTCCACGACGGTGTGGTCACCAGCCACACCAGCGCGACCAAGTTCGAGGGACAGGACAAGCCCGCCCTGCATCCGGCCGCGCAGGACCTCTACGACCAGGTGAGGGCCAGGATCGAGAGCGAGGGCCGGAGGCCGGGCGCAGGCCACGGGCAGTGCGCGGAGGCCCTGCTCCTCTCGGACCGGCTCCACCAGCTCGACCCGTCCGGCACCTCCATCAGTACGCTCGACCACGTACGCGAGAGGATGGCCGGCGCGCAGATGTACTCCGTGCAGATCGGCCGGGATCCGCGGGGAGTACTCGCGCACAACGACTACAAAGAGCCGTGCCGCTCGTGCGAGATAGCCCTCGACATGGCGGGCATCGGCGCGTACGCAGGTTAGGAGCCACCACCCCATGCCCCATCTCAACGTTCCCGCGGACGTCGACGCCTGGTTCGCCGAGTACGGCTGGTTCCCCGGCCGGAACGTGGCCGACCAGGTGCCGGCGATCGTGGCGCAGATCGTCGGGGAGAGCCGGAACGCCGGCTTCCCGGTGGAGCCGTTCGCCGCCGCCACCGACTTCCTGGCCGAGCACGCGGGGCTCAGCGTGACCCACGACGTCCGGCGCGAGGAGCACCTCCACTTCACGCCCGTCCCCGTATGGGGCGATCTCTTCGAGGACATCGCGGAGCTGAGCCGTGGCCTGGGCGCGAAGGTGTTCCCGGTCGGCTGGGACTCCGCGGAGGGGGAGTTGCTCGTCATCGACGAGCAGGGCCGGTTCTTCACCATGAACAGCTTCGGCAACTACTACATGGGCACCGGCAAGCACGAGGCCATGATCGGCCTCTTCCGCTGGCCCATGAAGGACGCGGAGGACCTCTATGTCTGACCTGATTCCCGGTACGGCGGCGTCGCTGCTCCTCCACGGAACGATCACCAGCCACACCAACCTCACCGGCGACGGCGAGCCGGAACTCCACCCGGCCGTGCGGGAGTTCTTCGACGGTCTCCCGCCCGCCCTGCGCGAGCCCTTCATCGGCTACTGCGCCGAGTCCGCCCTCGTCTCCGACGAGCTCTTCGGCCTCGACCGGCGGCGGGCCGACGGCCGGACGATCACGCTGGACGAGGCGGCCCCGCATTTTGCGGGCGCCGCGCTCGTCGCCCGCAAGATCCGCCCGCACGGCGACCCCGCGCACGGCACCGAGGCCGACGTCTGCCGTTCGTGCTCGGCGCTCCTCGACCGGCTGGGCATCGCGATCCTCCGCGATCAGGCATGACGGGCGTGCTGACGGAGGCGGGGTGGCGGCCCGGCCGTGACGCGGGGGACGACGCCATGCTGGCGGTCCTCATCACGGTGACGGTCGGCGCGGAGCTGTTCCCGGCCGCCGAACGGGCCGTGCGCGAGTTCCACGGCCTGCACGTCCACCCCGCCGCCGACGGCGGCCGGGAGGTCGCCGCCATCGGCAGCGTCGTCGACCCCCGCGAGGCCCGCCTCGACGTCCCCTCCCTGAACCGGCTCGCCGACTCCCTCGGCGTACGGCTCTTCCCCTTCGGCCGTACGGACACGGACGCGCCGCTCGCGGTCGACCAGCACGGCCGGCTCCTCATGCTCGGCCCCGGCGGGCCCTGGCTCCTCGGCGAGACGGTCCACGAGGGTCTGACCGCGCTCGCCCACGGCGTCGCGCCGGTACGGCTCCGGGCGCCCCGGTGGCGATTCCCGCTGCCCGGCGACGCCTCCGTCGCTCTCGACGCCGCCGTACGAGCCGCCCTCGTCGCCGTCTACGTCCTGCACAGTACGGGCGTGTACGGCGCCCGGGTGCTGCGTCTACGGGCGACGACGCTGCGGGGGATCGGCGTCGTGGCCGTGGACGAGGACTTCCCGCTGGGCCCGGGCTCCCTGGAGAGCAGCACCGAGCCGCTGATCGCGGAGATGACGGCTCGGCTCGACGCCACGGGCGCACACGCGAGCGGCTGCGAACTGACACTCACGGTTCCCGTCCCGTCCGGTACGGAGGGGCCGTTCGCCACCGTGGAGTGCTCCGTGACGCTGGGCAACCCGGCCGTAGGGCCCGCACTGACCCTGTCGGCCGGCCTGCCCACGTCCCTCGGCCCCACGGCGGCCGTGCTGGATGCCTGCGCCGAGGCGTTCGCCGCCTGGTCGGGGGCGGGCAAGGCCGGCCGCGGATAAGGACGGCCGGCCGCGGATAAGGAGTTCCCCGTGCCAGGAACGGAAACCCGGGAAGACGTCGACGCCTGGTTCGGGGAACACGGATGGTTCCCCGGCCGGGATGTGACCGGCCAGGCAACGGCGATGATCAGGGACGTCACCGAGCGGTACCGGGAAGCAGGCTGCCCGGTGGAGCCCTTCGAGGCCGCGACCGCCTTCCTCACCGAGCACGGCGGGTTGCGCCTGACGATCGACGCCTCCCGAGAGGAGTACCTCTACCTCACCCCGTACCTCGGCTACCGGTCGGCTCCGGCCGACGTCGCCGAGCTGAGCCGTGACCTCGGGGTACGCCTCTTCCCGGTCGGCCTCGACGGCTCGGACTCGTCCCCCGTGCTCATCGACGAGCGAGGCAGGTTCTTCTACCTGCACCACACCGGCGCCTTCTATATGGGCGCCGACAGGTACGAGGCGATGATCAGCCTCGCCCACGCCCCCATGCAGGATGCGGAGGACTACTTCGTCTGACCCGGAATCAGTGGACGGAGAAGCCGCCGTCCACGAAGAGGGACTGGCCCGTGACGTAGGAGGAGGACGGGCTCGCCAGGAAGACGGCCGCGCCCGCGAAGTCCTCGGCGAGGCCGTTGCGGCCGGTCATCGTGCGGGCGGCGAGTGCGGCCACCTTCTCCGGGTCGGCGGACAGGCGCTGGTTGAGCGGGGTCATCACGAAGCCGGGGACCAGGGTGTTGGCCGTGACGCCGTACGGGGACCAGGCCTCGGCCTGCGAGCGGGCCAGCGACTCCAGGGCGCCCTTGGAGACCCCGTACGCGCCGCTCTGCACGAACGCGCGGTGCGCCTGCTGGGAGGTGATGTGGATGATCCGGCCGAAGCCGCGCTCGGCCATCCCCGGGCCGAACCGCTGACCCAGGAGGAACGGGGCCTCCAGGTTCACCGTCATCGTGGTGTCCCAGACCTCCTCGGCGAGCTCGCCGAACGGGGGGCGGAGGTTGATCCCCGCCGAGTTCACCAGGATGTCCGGCTCGCCGAAGGCGGCCGCGGCCGCCTCAGCCCCCGCCTTGATGCCCTCGCGGGTGCTGAGGTCGGCGCTCACCCAGGCCGCCCGGCAGCCGTCGGCCGTCAGCTCGTCGACGGTCGCGACGAGCTCGGCCTCCTTGCGGGCCATCACGACCACACTCGCCCCGGAGCGGGCCAGGGCCCCGGCGATGGCCCGGCCGATGCCGGAGCTGCCGCCCGTGACGAGGGCGGTGCGCCCTTCGAGGGAGAAGAGGCCGGAGAGGTATCCGCCGGGGGTCGTGCTCATGGTGCTGCTCCTCGTGTCGTACGCCACCTGCCGTCCGCGCGCGGACGGAGGGCAGGTGCACGCATCCTGGCACACGGCGCTCGCGGGCCGGGAACCGAGTCGGACGAGCGTCGGACGCGGACGACACGGGAAGGCGCACGGACACGAAGTCCCGAGGCCTGGAGACCTCCTGGGGTCAGGAGGAGACGGTCGTCCAGTCGCCGCTCTGCGAGGCCGGCACCCATGCGGTCGTGTCCCCGTAATACGTGGCGAACGAGCAGGAGTTGTTCTTGTAGAAGGTGACTTCGGCCTCCCCCTTCCACCACCAGCCACCGATCCAGGTGTCCTTGCTCGGGGTGCCGAAGCATCCCGATACCGCATCGCCGTTCTGGTTGTAACCCTGGATGCGGATGGAGTAGACGAGGCCGCTCGTGTCGTGGAAGTGGATCTGCTGTCCGTTCGTCGCGGCGAACGACTGCCCCGCGGAGCCCAACACCCCAGCGAAGGACAGGGCAGCGGCAGCGGCGGTGGTGGCAACCTTCGTACGCAGGTTCATGTTTTCGTGGTTCCGTTCACTCTGGGGTGGTGTCCTCTGCGGTGAATTTAGGCCCGAACGGAGCGCGGTGGTGTGTGTGACGTGCAGGGTTTCTGTGCTTTGCGTGCCGTGGAGCCGCCAGGGAGGACGCACGATGTTCGGTAGGGGTGATCCCGTAGGCCTCGCGGAACGCCCGGCTGAACCCGGTGGCGGTGGAGAAGCCCCAGCGCGCCGCGATCGCCTGAACGGGCTGACCGCTCAGTTCCCCGCACGCGAGGTCGGCGTGGGCACGCTCCAGCCGGCTCCGGCGGATACGTGCCGAGATGGTCAGGGGCTGGTCGCCGAAGAGGTTGTAGAGCTGCCGGAGGGACATGTTGTGGCGATCGGCGATCACCTGAGGAGTCAGGCCCGGGTCGCCGAGATTGTTCTCGATGAAGCGATGGATCCGCTGCACCGTCTCCTGCGCACGGGCCTCGGCGGGCGCCGCACCGGGGTCACCGAGCTGCTGCGCGAGAAACGCGGTGGCCAGGTCGAGGGCGACGGACCCCATCCCGCGCAGCTCCTCCGGGCGACACTGCGGGCCGTGCGTGAGCAGCGTCTTCAGGAAGTCGGCCAAGATCGCCCCTGACGCCACGTCTGCGGCCAGGCCCCGTGCGAGGAGGCGGTCCACCCGGTCCGACTTCAGAGCCAGGGCGTGACGGGGAATCTGCATGACCACCGTCTCGACCTGCCCGCCTGTGCATTCCCCCTCACTCGGTCGTGAGGTGTCCGTGAGGACGAGTTGCCCCGCGACCAGCGATTCGTTGCCCCGCTGGGAGATCCTGACAGCGCCTTGTGTGACGAGCGCCAGCTGCAGGTGCTCGGGATCGCCACGCCGTACATGAGTCGACGTGCGGCGCGAGAGCACCGGTGAGCAGGCCAAAGCGGACAGCCGCACCACGCCGAGATCCAGGTCCGTGATACTCGCCCGGAAGTCGGCCGCGTGCCGGGTGCTGAGCATGACGGGCATGACATCACTGGACACCGCCTCGCAGAACCAGTCGAACCTGTCCTTCCGCGCCTCGACAGCCTCCGACGCAACCAGCAATCCCATGCGATCCCCCACACCTCGATGTGGCGTGATCCAGTCCCGTACCGGTTGTCGCACAGCCGTGCTTCACCCTCGCCGCCACGTGATCGATTATCAGACACGCGCTTTCGGACGCATCCTCGGTTCGGCGTGGCGGCCACCGACTGGCCGGCGGGACACCCGGTGGCGCCCGCCCAGTTGTCGCATCAAACCCTGGCCGTCAGCCGAGCTGGGTGAGGAACTCCGTCCAGGCGGCGGGCGCCACCGTGAACTGGGGGCCGTCCGGGATCTTGGAGTCGCGGACGTGGACGGTGGAGGGGCAGGAGGCGACCTCGACGCAGTCACCGTCGCCACCACTGCTGTAGCTCGACTTGTGCCAGGAGAGGGCGACTTCGACGCAGTCGTCTCCGCTGCCACCGCTGTAGCTGCTCTTGAACCAGGCCAGGTCTGTGGTGCTCATGGCGCTCCTCGCATCTCCCGCAGCAGGCTCACGGACTTCTCGAAGGAGAGAGCCTGTGCTCGCATCCTGGCATACCGCTTCTGGAGGATGCTGACCACTTTGGGGTCCGAGAGGAGGAGGCCGCTCTCCTGCCCCTCGCAGTAGGCGTACCACTTGTTCTCCGGGGTCTCCAGGAGACGCATGGGGCCGTCGAGCCCCGAGTGGTGCTCGCGCGACTGCGGCATGATCTGGAAGTCGATGTTGCGGCGTGAACAGATGTCGAGGATGTGGGCGATCTGCTCGCGCATGACCTGCGGACCACCGGTCTGGCGGCGCAGCACGTGCTCCTCGATGATGAAGCTGTAGATCGTGTGGGGGCGTTCCGTGAGGAGCTTCATCCGCTCGACGCGGGCGTCGAGTTGTGCCTCGATCTCGGCGTCACCCATCGTCGGAATCTGCTTCTCGAAGAGCGTCCTCGCGTACGCGGGCGTCTGGAGCAGGCCCGGCACGAGCCGGTTCTCGTACGTGTAGAGCGCCGCCGCCTGAGCCTCCAGCTTCGCCCACTGGCGGAACCAACTCGCAAGCCCCGGCTTCCGGGCCAGGTGCTTCGCCGCCGCCCGGATCACCCCGAAGGCGTCGAGCACCACCTCGGACTTCTCCACGAAGTCGACCGACGGTAAACGCCGCCCCTGCTCGATCGAGGCCACCGTCGGCACCGAGTACCCGACGAGGGGCGCGAAGGCCTCCTGCGTCAGCCCGGCCCGCTTCCGGAAGGTCTTGACCACCTCACCGAAGGCCTTCAGGCTGTCCGATGCCTCCGGTTCACTGCCGCCCTGAACCTCGCCCGGAACCTCGTCCGTCACCCCGGCCACCTCCCGCACCCATGCGCTCGCACTGAACGCACCCATGCTCACGGGCAGTTATCGGTACCGTCCAGAGTGTGAACCCGTACGCTGTCGCAGCGTACGGGTTTCTGACCTGGCAACCCGTCCCCGGCGGCGCCACATTGGCCCCATGACCACCCCCATGACCCGCCAATCCTCCGTCACCGTACGTGTGTTCACCCAGCGCTTCAGCTCGACCCCGCGTGGCGCGCGCCTCGCCCGCCGGCTCGCTCTCCACCAGCTCGACCGCTGGAACGTTCCGTACGGCTCCGAGGTCTCCGAGACCGTCGGGCTCCTCGTCGCCGAACTCGCCGCCAACGCCGTCACCCACGGCCGGGTGCCCGGACGTGACTTCGAGCTGACGCTCTCGTACACGCCCGGTCTGCTGTTCCGGGTCGGCGTCTCCGACACCCGGAGTGAGCGGCGCCCGGCCCCCGTCGCCCCGGGCCCCCTCGACGAGGGCGGGCGCGGCCTGCTCCTCGTCGAGGCGCTGGCGACCCGGTGGGAGGTGCTCGACCGTGTACCGGTCGGGAAGACCGTACGAGCGGAACTCGACCTCGCGGCCTGCGCCGATTCCGCTGACACAGCTGACCGACTCCCGCCAGACTGACGGGAAAGAGAGGGACGGGGGAGCAGCACGATGGCGACGAAGACGGACGAGGACAAGGCGCGGGCCTTTCTGTGGGAGCTGCAGGCGCAGATCGCCGAGGTGCGTGGCCTGCGACGAGGCAGGCAGGGGGCAGGCTGGAACGAACTCCTCGTGGAGACCGGGAGGAGAATGCCCGGCCTGTCGGACGAGGTGGTGGACCGGGTTGTCGCGTTAGGGACAACGCCCCAGGATCACTGGCCGCCTTGCGGGCCCGACGAGCCTCCAGGGGGATACTGGCTGATCCACACGCTGGCGGACCGGCTCGAGAAGTCCTTCCCCGCCTCCTTCACCCGTCCCGTGCTGGGCCTGCTGGCCACGGGCGAGATCAATGCCGTGACGCTGCTCGCCCCCGACTCGCAGGCGCACGTGGTCGTCTTCGAGAACGAACTTCTCAACTTCGCCGGCCTGTTCAGCAAGGCCGTGGCCCTGGCGATGCCCCAGGAGAGAGCGGAGGGCGACAGGATCGCGTTCTCCGTGGACGTCGACAAGGTGCGTCGTCACGTGCGGGACTCCCCGGAGGCCGTTCGCCGCTTCCGCGAGGTCGTGCTCGCCTATCTCCTTGAGGGCGAACCGAGCAGAGCGCCCCAGTACTTCCCCCCGGAAGGCGTCGACCAAATGGGCAGCATCCTTCGGGACGGGATGGAGCTCTTCGTCCTCGGCCATGAATACGGCCACGTCATGGCCGAACACGTGGCCGACCGGAAGGGCCCCCGTCGCATGCTGGGGACAGACGGTGCCGACGTCACCGAGGTCACCGAGGTCGCCTGGAAGTGGGAGCAGGAGGCGGTCGCCGACCTCATCGGCTGGAATCTGTGCCTGGGGGCCATGAGCGGGGACTACGGCCCGTCGCTACCCCACGCGGGCGTCGAACTCTTCTTCTCCGCCTGCGAGGTTCTCGAACGGGCTGTGCCCTTGCTGGTGACAGGCGCGAACGCTCCGCGCCCCGCGTCCCCGACCCATCCGCCGACCGAGCTCCGACGCGACCTCGTGCGCGGACACGCGAAGGAACGCCTCAACGAAGGCGCGGCACCGCTCCTTCAGCTGGGTACCGCGATCCAGGAGATCGTGGACGTCCTCTGGGAGCAGACCGCCCCCGTGATCCTCGACCTCCACCGGCAAGGTGCGGTTCCCGACGCCCGCTGGACAGCCAACCTCTAGGGGGTCCTAGGGGCAGCTCTCCACCGACTTCGCCGACCCGATCCGCCCCGACGGCACCCGTCGCTCCACCTCCTTGACCCGCAACCGCACCCCCTTGGCGTCGATCCCGACGAGCGTGCCGCACAGCACGCTCCCGTCGGTCTGCACGATCTGCACCCCCGGCTTCCCGGGCCGGGGGCCGTACCAGGTCAGACCGATCCCCGCGGTGACCACAGCCAGCGCCAGGAACCCCGCGGCGATGGCCCGGCGCAGGTCCCGTACGGCCCGGCGCACGGTCAGCCGCTCCCTGGTGAGCAGTTCCTCCAGCGAGGCGTCGGCCACGCGACGCCGCGGCAGCCCGAACGCGGCCCGCATGGCGAAGAAGGCCCCGGCCGCGGAGAGCAGCAGTCCCCCCAGCAGGAGTACTCCCACCGCGCCGCGCGCCCCGCCGGACAGTCCCTGCAGGGTGTCGGGTCCCTTGACGATCCCGACGGCGGTCAGCAGGCCGAGCAGGGCGGCGAGGCCGTTGCGCCAGTTCTCGGCCTGGGCGCGGACCCGGACGAGCTCGCCCTCCAGCAGTCCGCGGGACTCGTCGGCCCGTGCCCGGCTGGCCGGCGAACTGGGCGTACCGGCCGTGACGCGGACCGCCATCAGGCGTCCCACTCGACGTGCAGCACCCAGGAGGCCCCGCATCCCTTGTGCTCGCCGGCCTCGGGGTGGGCGGCGGGGCAGGCGCAGATGACCTCGACCTCCCGCGAGCCCGCTTCGGCGGCCCGGCGGAGAAGCAGGCGGGCCAGCAGGCCGGTACGGGTGAGCGCGTCGGCGTACGCGACGAGCGGCTCGGCGTGCACGGTCTCGTGGTGGCAGCGTGGGCACGGACCGCTCACGACGATGACCTCGGGCGCCGTCTCGTCCGGATGCAGGCTGACCCGCGCGGTGCCGGCCGCGGCCGTGTTCCACTCCGGGTCCGACTCCACGCGGTACAGCAGGTCCTGTTGGTCCGTCACTCGCCCCCCTTGGGTGTCCGATCCGATCAACCTAACGTCCCGCAAGGGGCCTTGACACTGCCGGTATGCGCCACGCCCCGACCGCGCAGGCCCGGTGTCGGCCCGGTGTCCGGGCCGCGGGGTCACCGCGGCCCGGACACCCCCGTTCACACCGTCCGGTCCTGCGGGGCAGGGGCGTAACCCGCCGGGCGGGTGGTGAACGTGCCCCGGCCCTGGGTGCGGCCGCGCAGGCGGGACGCGTAGCCGAAGAGTTCGGCCAGCGGCACCGTCGCCTCCACCACCGCCGTACCGGAGCGGGTCGTCTGGTCCGTCACCCGGCCGCGGCGGGCCGCGAGGTCACCGAGGACCGAACCGACGGACTCCGCGGGGACGGTGACCGTCACGTCGGCCACCGGCTCCAGGAGCGTCATCACGCTCGCGCGGAGCGCCTCGCGCAGCGCGAAGCGGCCCGCCGTGCGGAACGCCATCTCCGAGGAGTCCTTCGGATGCGTGGCGCCGTCCGTGAGCGTGACCCGGACGCCCGTCACCGGGTGGCCGCCGAGGGGACCCTCGACGAGCGCGTCCCGGCAGCCGGCCTCGACCGCGCGGACGTACTCCTGCGGGACCCGGCCGCCCGTGACCGTCGAGCCGAACGCGAACTCCGCCTCGTCGGTGTCCGCGAGCGGCTCGACGTCGATGACGACATGGGCGAACTGGCCCGCGCCGCCGTCCTGTTTGACATGACGGTGGAGCAGTCCGGTGACGCCCTTCGCCACGGTCTCCCGGTACGCGACCTGCGGACGGCCGACCGTGACCTCAAGGCCCCGGTCGCGCCGCAGCTTCTCCACCGCGACCTCCAGGTGCAGTTCGCCGAGACCCGACAGGACGGTCTGGCCCGTCTCCGGGTCGGACCGCACGACGAGCGACGGGTCCTCCTCGGAGAGCCGGGCGAGCGCCGTCGCCAGGCGGCCGGTGTCCGTGCTCCGGCGGGCCTCGACCGCGACCGAGACCACCGGGTCGGCGGTGGTCGGCGGTTCGAGGACGATCGGCGCGCCCGGGGCGCACAGGGTCGCCCCGGCCCGGGCGCCCTTCGGGCCCACGACGGCGACGATGTCCCCGGCGCGCGCCACGTCGACCTCGGTCGCCCGGTCGGCCTGCACCCGCAGGATGCGGGCGATCCGCTCGGTGCGGCCGGTGACGGTGTCGAGCACGGTGTCCCCCTTTCCGATCGTGCCCGCGTAGACGCGGACGTAGGTCATCCGGCCGGTGGCCGTCGCGCTCACCTTGAACGCGAGCGCGGTGAACGGCGCCTCCGGGTCCGCCGGCACCTCTCCGCGTACCGGAGGCATGTCCGAGGGCGCCGGGAGGTACGCGACGACGGCGTCGAGCAGCGGCTCGACACCCCGGTTGCGGTACGCCGAGCCGCACAGGACGACCACGGCCTCGCCGGTGAGGGTGAGGTCGCGGAGCGCGCCCGTCAGCGTCCCCTCGGAGAGCGCGGAGACCGAGCAGAACTCCTCCAGGGCGCCCGGATGCAGCTCCGCCACCGTCTCCTCCAGGCGTCGCCTGCGGTGCCGTGCCTCGTCCCGGAGCTCGTCGGGGACCGGCTGGTCGGTGTACGTGTCGGCGCCGTCGGCCCACACGTACGCCCGCATCCTGACCAGGTCCACGACGCCGGTGAAGCCGTCCTCGCGCCCGATGGGGAGCTGGACGGGCAGCGGGACGGTACCGAGGCGGGTACGGATCGACTCCACGGCGGTGTCGAGCTCCGCGCCCGCCCGGTCCAGCTTGTTGACGAAGGCGATGCGCGGGACGCCGTGCCGGTCCGCCTGCCGCCACACCGTCTCGCTCTGCGGCTCGACACCCGCGACGGCGTCGAAGACGGCGACGGCGCCGTCGAGGACGCGCAGCGAACGCTCGACCTCGTCGGAGAAGTCGACGTGCCCCGGGGTGTCGATCAGGTTGATCCGGTGCCCGGCCCAGTCGCAGCTGACGGCCGCGGCGAAGATCGTGATGCCCCGGTCCCGCTCCTGCGGGTCGAAGTCGGTGACGGTGGTGCCGTCGTGGACCTCGCCACGCTTGTGGGTGGCACCGGTGAGGTACAGGAACCGCTCGGTGACGGTGGTCTTGCCGGCGTCGACGTGGGCGAGGATGCCGAGGTTGCGGACGCGGTCGACGAGGTGGGTACGCACGGTGTCGTGCCTTTCGCTGCTGCTGGATGAAGACAGGGCAGCGCGATTCCCGTACGCGGGCCGTCAGACGGACGGCGGGAGCGACACGGGTCGGCGATGGCGGGCGCGCAGCCGCCACCGGCCGGAGGGAGAGGCGAGGATCACGTCGTACCGGGCACGGGCGGACGACACGGCTGCGGCGCTACGGCAACGCACGGTCGTCTCCCCTCGGTCGGACGTCTCACGGGGCGCACCGGTCGATGCGCCGAGACGTGAGTGTAGGGAGGGGAACGGGACGCGCGACAACGGTTTTTCCGGAGGCCACGTGCTGCGGCCGTGGGCGGCGCATTTCAACTAGCCTGGAGGCATGGCAGTGGTGCGGGTCGGCGGCGTCGACGTCGCCTATACGCGGAAGGGGCGAGGGCCGGTCGTGGTTCTCGCTCACGGGGCCGGGCTCGACGGGCGGATGTGGCAGCCTCAGGTCGAGGCGCTGGCGGACGAGTTCACGGTGGTGGCCTGGGACGAGCCGGGGGCCGGGCGGTCCGGCGTGCTGCCGGCGGGCTTCGGGCTCGCGGACTTCGCGGGCGCTCTCGCCGCCGTGATCGAGGACGTGGGGCTCGGACCCGCCCAGGTCGCGGGGCTGTCCTGGGGCGGGACGGTGGTCCTGGAGCTGTACCGGTGGCGGCCGGAGCTGGTGCGGTCGCTGCTGATGGTGGACACGTACGCCGGCTGGAAGGGCTCGCTGCCGCCGGAGGAGGTCGCGGCGCGGGTCGAGGGGGCACAGCGGATGCTCGCGGCGCCTCGGGAGGACTTCGACCCGACGCTGCCGGGGCTCTACGCCGACGGCCCGCCGGAGCGCTTCGCCGCGCTCCTGGACGCCATGAGCCGTGACGTGCGGCCGGAGAGCATGGCCGCGCAGCTCTCCCTGATGGCCGAGGCCGACGAGACGGACCTGCTGCCCCGTGTCACGGTGCCGACCCTGCTGCTGTGGGGGGAGCGCGACGCCCGCTCCCCCCTGGACGTCGCCCACGCCTTCCGGGACGCGATCCCGCACGCCGAGCTGGTGGTGATCCCCGCGGTGGGCCACATGAGCAACCTGGAGGCGCCGGAGGCCTTCACCGCGGCGGTTCGCACCTTCTGCCGCGCGCACGTCTAGGCATTACGCGGTCGGTTCCGCCGGCTGGAGGAGGTCCCAGCGGTTGCCGTACAAGTCCTCGAAGACGGCGACCGAGCCGTAGGGCTCGTGGCGCGGGTCCTCCAGGAACTTGACGCCCGCCTCCGTCATCCGGGCATGGTCCCGGGCGAAGTCCTCGGTGTGGAGGAAGAAGCCGACCCGGCCGCCCGTCTGGTTGCCGACGGAGGCCTCCTCGGCGTCGTTCTTGGCGCGGGCCAGGAGCAGGCCCGCGTTCCCGAGGCCGCCGACCCCGGCCGCGCCGCGCGGGCGGACGACGACCCAGCGGCCGCCGCCGCCGCGGTCGGTGTCCTCGACCAGGTCGAATCCGAGGGCGTCGGTGTAGAAGGCGATGGCCTCGTCGTAGTCACGGACGACGAGGGTCACAAGTGCGATGGACGGCATGGGGCAAAAGTAGTACGTAGGAATCTACCCGCGTCAACCGGCACGCCCGGTGCGAGAATGCCCGACATGGACGCGCAACAATTCGAGCGTCTCGCCGCCCGGGCGAGGGCCCTCGCGGAGACGGGGAGCGGGCGGGAGAGCGGGCCCGGAAGCGGTCCCGACGGCGGGCCCGGAAGGCTGGATGACCGGCCTGGGAGCGAGCTCGGGAGCGGGCTCGGGAGCGGGTCGGAACACGCATCCGTTCAGCGCCGCATCCTCGGTCTCGCCGGTGCGCCCGGCGCCGGGAAGTCCACGCTCGCCGCGCGGCTCGTCGCCCGTCTCGACGGGCTCGCCGTCCTCGTCCCCATGGACGGCTTCCATCTGGCCCAGGCCGAACTGGAACGCCTCGGCCGGGCAGGCAGGAAGGGCGCGCCCGACACGTTCGACGCCGCCGGATACACCGCGCTCCTCGCCCGGTTGCGTACCCCCGCTCCCGGCACCACCGTCTACGCGCCCGCCTTCGACCGCTCCATCGAGCAGCCGATCGCCGGGGCGATAGCCGTCGGCCCCGAAGTCCCGCTCGTCGTCACCGAGGGCAACTACCTGCTGCACGACGAGGACGCCTGGGCCGGTGTCCTGCCGCTCCTCGACGAGGCCTGGTACCTCGACCTGGACGCCCGGCGCCGCGTCCCCCGGCTCGTCGACCGCCACGTCCGCTTCGGCAAGGACCGCGCCCACGCCGAGCGCTGGGTCCACGGCTCGGACGAGGCGAACGCCCGCCTGGTGGCCCGCGGCCGCGACCGCGCCCACCTCGTCGTGCCGATGTCGTAGGTCCTGTCGGTCCTTGGCGAAAAGGTCGGACGCCGGGTCGACCGCCGACCTATGGTGACGATTCGATCTTGGAAACAACGGGAGGGCCGACGGATGACCGCCGACGGATTCAAACTGCTCGCCGAGGCGCACGACTACCTGCTCGCCGCTGCGCGTGGCGTCCCCGCCGGGGCGTGGGGGGACGCGACACCGTGCACGGAGTGGACGGTGCGGCAGGTGCTGAACCACGCGCGCCTGGACCAGCAGGCGCTGGTCATGCAGATCACGGGCGTCACGCCCGCGAGTGACCCCTTCGAGCCCGTGGACGCGACGGCGGACGACCCGGTCGCGGAACTGACGGCGGTGCTGGAGGCGGCCGCCGCGGCGTGGGAGTCGGGGAGGGACGCCGAGAGCGTGCCCACCCCGATGGGGCCGATGCCGGCCGAGACGGGCGCCGCCGCCGCGGCGCTCGATGCCGGCATCCACGCCTGGGACATCGCCAGGGCCACCGGGCAGGACCTGCCGCTGACGGAGGAGATGGCCGAGGCGCTGGAGGACATCGCGTCGAAGCTCGTCGACTTCGTCCGCGACTCCTTCGGGAAGTACGCGCCGGCGCTGGTCGTTCCGGAGGGGGCGAGCCGCGCGGAGAGGCTCCTCGCCTTCACCGGGCGCGACCCGCACTGGTCCCGCTGACCTCCCGTCGACCTCGCGCGGGCACGGCACCCGGCACCCGGCCCGGGGACCTGTCCCTAGGCCGGGTGCTCGGCCGCGTGCTTCGCGGCCGCCACCGCCAGTGCCCGGATCAGCGGGTGCGGTCGGGTGCCGTCGCCCGCGAGTTCCGGCTGGAAGAGGGTGGCCAGGAAGAAGGGGTGGGAGGGGAGTTCCGCGATGCGGATCCCGCCCTCCTCGTCCGCGCCCGTGAACCGCAGGCCGTGGGCCCGCAGGGTGTCCAGGTGGCGGCTGTCGGGGCCGTAGTTGCAGTGGTAGCGCTCGGTGGTCCGCTCCGCGCCCAGGGCCTGCTCGGCGAGCGAGCCCGGGGTGACCCGTACGACTCCCTCGTGGCCCACCAGCGAGCAGGCGAGCGGCGCGATCAGCAGGTCGCCGGCGTCGGCCGACGGGTCGTTCTCGGCGTGTGCCGCACCGGTCAGACCGCAGACGTCCCGCGCGTATTCCAGGAGCGCGTGCTGGAAGCCGCCGCAGGTGCCGAGGAACGGGATGCCGTCCTCGCGGGCCGTGCGGATCGCGGCCAGCGCCCCCGCCTCGCTCGCGTACGGGCTTCCCGGCAGCACCCACACCGCGTCGAAGCCCTTCACCGCGCCGGGCGTCTCCGCGTCCCCGGTCGGGATCCAGTACGCGTCGAGGGCGAGGCCGTCGCGCTCGGCGAGCGCGTCGAGGAGGACGGGGATCCGGACGTGGGAGCGGACGTGCGGGGAGCGGTCGCCGACCAGGGCGATACGGGGGGTGCGGGGGAGGGTGTGCGTGTCGTTCATGGGGACCATCCTTGGCGGCGCCCCCCGTTCACGTCCAACGATGATTGCTGCACCTTCCATCGCCGATGCTTATGTGGAGCTGGATAGGGTGGCCGCATGACAACCGATCATGAGCTGCCCGACTGGGAGAGCCGCGTCGCCGCCCTCTGGGAGCGGCTCGACACGTACGAGCCCGCCGACTTCCGCGCCCGCGTCGCCGCACTCGCCGCCGAGCGCCCCGCCGACGACGCCGCCGCACTCTTCGAACAGGGCGCCGCCCACGACTCCACCGGACAGCCGGAAGAGGCCGTCCGTCTCTACCGTCGCGCGCTCGACCTGCACCTCACCGGACTGCGCCGCCGCCGGGCCGTCATCCAGCTCGCCAGCAGCCTGCGCAACCTCGGCCGGCCCGACCGCAGCGTCGAACTCCTCACCGCCGAACGGGACATCCCCGCCGACCGGCTCGACGCCGACGAGACCGCGCTCTCCGGCGCCGTCGACGCCTTCCTCGCCCTGGCCCTCGCCGACACCGGGCGGGACCGCGAGGCCGCCGCCCTCGCCCTCGGCGCCCTCGCCCCCCTGCTGCCCCGCTACAACCGCTCCCTCGCCCACTACGCCCAGGCCCTCCTCACCGCCCCCGACGGGTCCTGACGGGGCCCGGCGCACTCCATGGACCCCCACCTCCTCCGTACGTACGTCACCGTCGCCCGGCTCGCCTCCTTCTCCGAGGCCGCCCGTGAGCTGGGCTACACCCAGTCCGCCGTCTCCCAGCACATCGCCGCCCTGGAGGCCGACCTCGCGCTGCCGCTGCTCACCCGGCGGCCCGTCGCCCCGACCCCGGCCGGGGAGCGCCTCCTCGAACACGCCGGGGCGCTGCTGCTGCGGCTCGACGCGGCCCGCGCCGACCTCGACCGGTTCGCGGCCGCGCCCCGCGCCACCCTGAACGTCGCCGCCTCCCCGCTCGCCCTGCACGCCCGTACCCTCGCCGCGCTCCCCGCCACCGGCGTCACCCTGCGCGCCCTGCCCCGCGAGCGGGTGCCCGTCGCGGTCGCCACCGGCGAGGCCGACGCCGGGCTCGTCGACGGCATCGCCGCCCCCAGCGACCCGCTGAGGCTGCCCGACGTCGCCCCGCTCGCCGCGACCGGCGTCGCCGAGGAACCGCTCGCCGTCGTCCTGCCCGCGACCCATCCGCTCGCCGGGCGCTCCGGGCTCCGCCTCGACGACCTCGTCGACGCCCGCTGGCTCGACGCGCCCGCCGCCGGCCTCCCCCTCGACCAGCTGCGGGGCGCCCACGGCGGGCCCGCCGGGCGGGGTTTCCGTACCGCCCTGCGCTACGAGGGCACCGACACCCGCACCCTCGCCGCCCTGGCCGCCGCCGGTCACGGTCTCGCGCTGCTGCCCGCGCCGGTGGCGGCGGACGTCTCCGGCGCCACCGCCGTCCCCCTGATCGCGCCCCGGCTGGTCCACCGCACCGAACTCCTCCTCCCGGCCGGCATACAGGCCGAACCCACGGGCCCGGTGGCCGAGTTCACCCGACGGCTCAAGAGCTGACACCCGCAGTCGCTACCCTGTGCGCAACGGCGACGGAAGGCGGGCGGGCGTGGGGTGGCTGCGACGAGGACCCAGGCGGGACGGCGACGACGCACCGAGGGACCCCGAGTTCGCGTACTTCTCACAGCGCGAGGCCGCGCTCTTCCGCGGCCGCGTCCGGGAGACCTTCGCCGAACTCGGCCTTGAGGTGAGCGTCTACGCCGACCACGTCATCGACGACAAGGGCCGCCGCTTCGGCCTCGGCAACCTCGCCGCCGTCTGTCACCAGGACCGGCGGGGCCCCCGCGTCTGGCCCGGCATGATCGACCGGCACATCGGTCTGGTCGTCCGCGCCATGGACGGCCCCTCCGCGCTCGACACCCTGCCGCCCGAGCAGATCCGCTCCCAGCTCTATCCCCGGGTCGTCAGTGGGGACGGCATCGACGCCGCGGCCTTCGGGTACGCGAGGACCGTCGGCCCGGGTCTGTACGAGATCCTCGCCCTCGACCTGCCGGAGAGCGTCATGATGCTCACCGACGATGCGCTCGACCGGCTCGGCGACCACGCCCAGCTGCGCGACCGCGCCCTGCGCAATCTGCGCGGGCTTCCCGTCGAGGAGCACGAGACCGTCCGCGACTCCGACGGCATGTGCTTCGAGATCATCCTCGGCGACTCCTTCTACACGGCGAGCCGCGTCCTCGACCTGGACGGCGTCGTCCGGCGGGTCACCGGCCTGCCGATAGGCGAACACGGCGCCCTCGTCGCGATGCCGTTCCGGCACCAGCTCGCCTTCCACCCCATCCGGGACACCTCGATCATCCCGGCCCTCGGCGCGATGGCCTCCTTCGCCGCCTCCGGGTACGAGGACACACCGGGCGCCATCAGCCCGTACGTCTTCTGGTGGCGCGGCGGCACGCTCACCCAGCTCAGCGAGCACGACGCGGAGAGGGGGGACCTGCGGATCGTCGTCGGCGACGACTTCCAGGACCTCCTGGAACGGCTCATCGCCCAGGGCCCGGACCTCGGCTGACCGGTCGCGGGCGCGGGGGCCCGAGCGTCGCCGACCGGTCGCGGGCGCGGTCCCCGCCCGGCAGGATGCTGTACGTCGAGGACGCCGAGGACGCCCCAGAAGGAGACCCCATGTCGAGCAGCCCCGCCACCGAGACGGTCGAACCGTTCACCGCGGACGACTACCGGGCCCGGATGGCCCGCGCCGCCGAGTCCGCCGCCGACGCCGGGCTCGCCGGCGTCGTCGTCGCCCCGGGCCCCGACCTCGTCTACCTCACCGGCTACCAGCCCACCGCGATCACCGAGCGGCTCACCGTCCTCGTCCTCGCCGCCGGTCGGGAACCGGTCCTCGTCGTCCCGACCCTGGAGGCCCCCGACGCCGAGAAGGCGGCCGGGGCCGCCGCACTCACCCTGCGGGACTGGACCGACGGCAAGGACCCGTACGCCGTCACCGCGCCCCTCCTCGACGTCGACGGGCGGTTCGGCGTCAGCGACAACGCCTGGGCCATGCACCTCCTCGGCCTCCAGCAGGCCCTCCCGGGGACCTCGTACGTCTCCCTCACCGAGGCCCTGCCGATGCTCCGGGGCGTCAAGGACGCCCACGAGCTGGCCCGGATCGCGGCCGCCGGGGCCGCCGCCGACCGGGCGTACGGCGAGATCCTCAAGGTCCGTTTCGCCGGCCGCAAGGAGACCGACGTCGCCGCCGACCTCGCCGCGCTGCTGCTGCGCTTCGGGCACTCGCAGGTCGACTTCACCGTCGTCGGCTCGGGTCCCAACGGCGCCAACCCCCATCACGAGGCCGGCGACCGGGTCATCGACCACGGCGACATGGTCGTTCTGGACTTCGGCGGCCTCAAGCACGGGTACGGCTCCGACACCACCCGTACCGTCCACGTCGGCGAACCCACCGACGAGGAGCGGCGCGTCCACGACCTCGTACGGGAGGCCCAGCAGGCCGGCTTCGAGGCGGTACGGCCCGGGGTGGCCTGCCAGGAGGTCGACCGGGCGGCCCGCAAGGTCATCACGGACGCCGGGTACGGCGAGTACTTCATCCACCGCACCGGCCACGGCATCGGCGTCACCACGCACGAACCGCCGTACATGATCGAGGGCGAGGAGCTCCCGATCGTGCCGGGCATGTGCTTCTCCATCGAGCCCGGCGTCTATCTGCCGGGCCGCTTCGGCGTCCGGATCGAGGACATCGTGACGGCGACGGAGGACGGTGCGGGGCGCCGCTTCAACAACACCCCGCACGAGATGGCGATCGTCGGGTAGCCGCCCGCGGGGTGGTCGTCAGCCGTCCGCGAGGACGACCGCCGACTCGCCGGGGAGCCGCAGGACCCCGTCCGCCGCCGGGGTCTCGACCGGCTCCCACGCCGCCAGGACCTGGTCCCGGCCGTTGGTGCCGAGCGGGATCACGGCCGGCTCCTTGCCCAGGTTGACCGCCACCCGCAGGACCCCGCGCCGGAAGACCAGCCAGCGGGCCTCCTCGTCGAAGGCCACCTTCACGCCCGCCAGGTCCGGGTCCGTCAGGTCGGGCAGGGTGCGGCGCAGCGCGATGAGCTGGCGGTACCAGGCGAGCAGCCGCTTGTGCGGGTCCCGCTCGCGCTCGGCCCGGTCGAGGACCGAACGGTCGCGGGTGGCGGGCTCCTGGGGGTCGGGGACCTCGTTCTCGTCCCAGCCGTGCTCCGCGAACTCCCGCCGTCTGCCCCGCCGTACGGCCTCCGCGAGCTCCGGATCGGTGTGGTCGGTGAAGTACTGCCAGGGCGTGGTCGCCCCCCACTCCTCGCCCATGAAGAGCATCGGCACCGAAGGCCCCGTCAGGACGAGGGTCGCCGCGCAGGCGAGCAGGCCGGGGGAGAGGGAGGCCGAAAGGCGGTCCCCCAGGGCCCGGTTGCCGATCTGGTCGTGGGTCTGGGCGTACCCGAGGAAGCGGTGGGCGGGGGTGCGCTCCCGGTCCACCGGACGTCCGTGACGGCGGCCCCGGAAGGCCGAGTACGTGCCGTCGTGGAAGAAGACGTGCGTGAGCGTCTTCGCGAGCGCGGCCATGGGGGCACGCGCGAAGTCCGCGTAGTAGCCCTGGGATTCGCCCGTCAGGGCGGTGTGCAGGGAGTGGTGGAAGTCGTCGTTCCACTGGGCGTGGACGCCGATCCCGCCGAGCGCCCGCGGGGCGGTCGTGCGCGGGTCGGCCAGATCGGACTCGGCGATCAGGAAGTGCGGCCGGCCCTGCTCCTTCGCCAGCTCGTCGACGGCCGCCGAGAGCTCCTCCAGGAAGGTCAGCGCCCTGGTGTCGGCGAGCGCGTGCACGGCGTCGAGCCGCAGCCCGTCGATCCGGTAGTCCCGCAGCCAGGCGAGCGCGCTGCCCCGGAAGTACGCCCGGACCTCGTCCGAGCCGGGCGCGTCCAGGTTCACCGCCGCGCCCCACGGCGTGTGGTGGGTCTCCGTGAAGTACGGGCCGAAGAACGGGAGATGGTTGCCGGAGGGCCCCAGGTGGTTGTGCACCACGTCCAGGACCACGCCCATGCCGAGCCCGTGCGCCGCGTCCACGAACCGCTTCAGCGCCTCGGGACCGCCGTACGGCTCGTGCACGGCCCATGGCGCCACCCCGTCGTACCCCCAGCCCCGCACCCCGGGAAACGGGCACAGCGGCATCAGCTCCACATGGGTGATGCCGAGGCCCGCCAGCTCCCCGAGGCGCGCGGCCGCCGAGTCGAGGGTCCCCTCCGGGGTGAAGGTGCCCACGTGCAGCTCGTACAGGACGCCGCCGCGCATCCGCAGCCGCGGGGAGTCGTGACGCCAGGCGTACGTGGAGTGGTCGACGACCGCGCTCAGCCCGTCGGGCCCGTCGGGCAGCCGCCGGGAGCGCGGGTCGGGCAGCAGGGGCCCGCCGTCGAGCGAGAAGCCGTAGCGGTCGCCGTCCTCGGCGGGCACGACACCCGTCCACCAGCCGCCCCGCTCGGCGTCCCGCTCCAGGGGGTGTCCGGAGCCGTTCAGCTCCAGCGTCACCCGGTCACGGGCGTTCGGCGCCCACACCTCGAAGAGCACGGAAATCCCCTCGTCGACGGACCGACCACGCATCGGATCCAGACATCGGATCCACGCGTCGGATCAGCTCGGCGGATCAGCGAATGACCACCGCGTCCATCCTGGCAGTCAGGACCCCGCCGCGCCCGGCGCGTCCCACACGTAGTTGATCGCGCGCTCGAAGGTGATGTAGCCCGCACGGGCGAAGGCGGCCGCCATCGGCACGTTGCCCAGGTCGGTCGCCGCCCGGATACGGGGCACGTCGGCGGCGGCCAGGACGCGGGTCCCCTCGACCAGGATGTCGTCGATGTAGCCGTTGCCGCGGTGGGCCGGCAGCACGCCGATGTACGCGATCGTGTGGTGGTAGTTGTTGCGCGCGGGGACGACGAAGCCGACCGGCTCGCCGCTCTCCGGCAGCTGGGCCACCCGCCACCACTCCTGCGGCGAGGAGTAGTGCGCGAACTCCTCGTCGTAATGCAGCTCCGCGGCCTCCCGCGCCGACAGGCCGGAGGCCAGGTCGGCCTGTCCGTGCGCGTCGAGCGTGCCCTCCATGACCGGTGTCATCAGGGCGACCAGGTCCTCGCGGTCCCGGACCGGGCGGAACTCCAGACGGCCCTTCGCCTCCGGTACGGGGGTGCCGGGCTGCCATTCGAGGCGCAGCCGCTCGACCAGGGGACGGGCTCCCGTGGCCTCCAGGGTGCCGAAGACGGACTCCAGGAGGGACCGGGTCTCCGGCACCTCGCGCCAGTCCGCCGGCATGAAGCGGCCGAACTCCGGGCGCTTCCCGCCCGCCGGGATCACGGCGGCCGTGGCGGTCTCCAGGAGCCGCAGACCGACCTCGGCGCGCTCCTCCGGGGAGAGCTCGGGGTCGAGGTCGAAGAAGTCGAGTGCCAGCGGCTCGCCGCCTGCCGCGTTCGTCCACCAGGCGAGCCGGCCGAGGAGCCGGTCGCCGTCGAGGGCGACCCACATCCACTCCGGCAGGCGGCGGCCGGTGGCGAGGTCGTCCGCGAGCTCGTGGTCGAGCGAGTAGGTGAGGCGGAGGAACAGGTCGAGTTCCTCGGGTCCGGCGAGCGGACGTATGACGTGGTCGTGCTGGAGTCCGGCCGGAGAAGACGCGGTCACGTGGTGTTTCCCCCTGGGGATGGGTGATCTGGAGACCGCAGACCGTAGCAGCGGTCATGAACGGCGGGGTAAGGAGTTTCCCGGCCCGGGGCCCTTCTGGACACTGCGGGCCCGACGGACCGACAATCACGGGTGTGACGACCCCTTTCGAGCTTCCGGCGAGCACCCCTCGGCTGACCGACGCCGAGCGGGACCGTGCGCTGGTGCTGCTCCGTGAGGGCGCCGCTCAGGGCCGCCTCTCGCACGACACGTTCGTCTACCGGATGGAGCGCGCGCTCCAGGCCCGGCGCCCCGACGAACTCGCCGTGCTCACCGCCGACCTGAGGACCGAGGGCACCTGGACCCGTCGGGTGGTGGGCGCGGTCGAGCGGATGTCCGCGTTCACGGCCAGGCTGGGGCGGGCCTGGAGCGCGGAGCGGCTGCCGAAGCTGCTGCTGCCCCTGCCGGGCCCGCAGCCGCTGCGGATCGGCCGCGACCCGGTCAACGGACTCCGGCTCAGCCACGAGACCGCCTCCCGGCTGCACGCGGAACTGTCGATGCAGAGCGGGATGTGGGTGCTGCGCGACCTCGGCTCGACGAACGGCACGACCGTCAACGGGCGCCGGGTCACGGGCGCGGTGGTCGTGCGGTCGGGGGATGTCGTGGGCTTCGGCCAGATGTCGTTCCGGCTCTCGCACGGCTGAGCCGCTGGTAGGCGCCCCGCCCTGTCACCCGTTCGGCGGTACGCGGCGGGCGGTGCGGCGGGTGCGGTGATGGGCTGTGGGAGACGCGCGCCACGATCTCCGGCCGCGGCACCCACCGCCGATCGACAGGGGGCGCGATGAGCGACGAGCCGAACCGCGAGCCGGGCCGAGGCATAGGGAACGAGGCGGCGGGCACGCCGCACCTCCGGGCCGGGATGCCGCCCGGGGATCCCTGGACCCGGCTGCCGTCCATGGCACCGGCGACGCCTCCGGCCGACGAGGGAGTGGGCGCCGGCGCGCGGGGCGGTCGCGCCCCCGTGCCGGGGCGCGTGCGGACCGTGCCCGATCGGGCCGCCTCGGGGCCCGCCGGGGCTGCCGGGGCCGTCGGGCCGGGCGGACCCGGTGCGCCTGGTGTGCCCGGCGCTCCCGGCTCCAGGATCGTCGCCCCGAGCCCCCTCGACCCCGGTGCGACCCGGGACCCGCACGGGATCCACCGGACCCTGCGCGAGGAGTTCCCGCTCACGTACGACCCGCTGCTCCGGTCCTGGGTGCTCAGCCGGTACGCGGACGTGGCCACCGCCCTCACCGACAGCCGCTTCACGCACGGGCACCGGCCCGGCGACCCGCCGTGCGCGCGGGCCCATGTCGACGTCGACGTGGAGGCCCTGCACTCGGTCACCGAACGGACGGCGTACGTCCTGGCCCGCCGGATCGCCGAGCGGCCGCAGGCCGACCTCGTCGCCGACTTCTGCCACTGGCTGCCCGCCGGAACGGTCGCCGCCGCCGTCGGTGTGCCCTACCGCGACATGATGCGGCTCGTCCGGGGCCGGGCGGCCGGGGCGCTCGCCGGGGAGTGCGGCGGGCAGATCGCCGTACGGGAGAAGGCCCTCGCCTCCTTCCTCGGCAACGTCCTCTCGGACCCCGACCAGGTCGCCGCCCTGCGTGACGCACCGGCCGGCCTCGTGGGCCGCGCCTGGACGGAGTCGCTGCGCCGCGACCCGCCCGTGCAGATCGCCGTGCGCCGCACCAGCGCCGAGGTCCCGGTCAGCGGCGGTGTCGTCCCGGCCGGAGCGTCCGTCGCCCTGCTCGTCGGCTCGGCCGGGCGCGATCCGGAGCGCTTCCGTGAGCCCGACCGCTTCGACCCGCTCCGCGACGACCCGGGCCAGCTCACGTACGGCAGCGGCCTCTGCCCGGCCGTGATCCTGGCCGGGCTGGAGGCCGAGTACGCCCTGCGGGCCCTGTTCACGGCCATGCCCCGGCTCCGTCTCGCCGACGGCTTCCGGCCCACGTACACCGGCCTCATCACCCGCGCCCCGCGGAGTCTGATCGTCCGTCCCGGTGGCTGATCCGGGGCGGGGCAGGCGCGCCCCGCCCGCTGCTAGGGTGACGTGCGCTCGTCAAGAAGCGCCTTATCAAGTACCAGATTCAACGGGGATTCAAACGTGAAGAAGCGTCATATCCGCGCGATCGCTGTCTTCGGCATCGCGGTCGTCGCCCTGACCGGTGCCCGCGGCTCGCACGGCGGCAGCTGCGGTGGCTCCAGCAGCTCGGGCAGTTCGAGCAGCAACCACAACAGCGACAACGACAGCACCTCCGGTGGAACCTCCGGCGGCTCCCTGCCCGGCGGCTCCAGCAGCGCCGCCAAGGCGGCCCGCGACGTGACCATCAACGAGTGCACGTACGACGCGGCGACCAAGAACCTCGTCGCCCGCATCACCGTGAAGAACGACGGCGTGCTCGACTACGACTACAGCGTCACCATGAAGTTCAAGGGCGACGCGGGCGGCACCGCGGTTCCGGCGACCGCGACCAAGACCGCCATCGCGGTCGCGGCGGGCGCCTCCGCGAGCGCCGAACTGACCACCCCGTACTCCGGATCCGGTGACGGCTCCGAGTACACCAAGTGCGAGGTCTCGCGAGCCTCCCGCTCCTGACGGATCGAGGTGGCGGTGCCGGATCCGGCACCGGTTCACCTCACTCCGTCCGCGTGAGCAGTGCCACCGGTCGGTCCGCGAACAGCTCCGCCAGCTTGAGCTCCGTCGCCGGGCCGCCGGTGAACTCCCGTACGCCGTCGAGGGCGTCGGTCCAGAGCCCCTCGGGCAGCACCAGCTCCGTGTCCTGCCAGCCGCCCGCCTGGGCCAGCCGCAGGGAGAGCCGGGTGACGGCCGTGATCACCCGGTCGGAGCGCGTGAAGGCCAGGCAGTGCCCGGCCGCCGGGCCCTCGGCCGTGAGCGGGACGTAGCTGCCGCCCGGGCCGAAGGCGTCCGGGTGCGCGCGCCGCAGCCGCAGCGCCGCCCGCACCAGGGCCGTGTGGTCGTCGTCCTCGCCGATCGTGAACGGGGCCCGGTTGTCCGGGTCGACCAGAGCCCGGTACTCGCGCTCCGTGTTCTGGTACAGCTCCGGCACCCCCGGCATGGTCAGCTGGGTGAGGAGCGCGCCCAGCGCGTGCGCCCGGATGTGCGGTTCCAGGGCGAAGGCCGCCTCCGAGGCCGCCCGGAGCGGGATACGGCCCGGCCCGGCCGCCGCGAACTCCGTCACCGCCCGCTCGTACTCCGTGTCGGGTTCCGTCCAGCTGGTCCGCAGCCCGGCCTCCCGTACCGACTTGAGGACGGCGGGGCCGAGCCGCTCCGGATCCGGGGTGCCGAAGCCGAACGCGGTCTGCCAGGCCGTCCAGGCCACGTGCGCGTCGGGCACCGGCACCCCCGCGACGTCCGCGAGGAGCTCCGCCCACACCTGCGGGCACTGGGACAGGACCGCGATCGCGGCCCGGACGTCGGCGCTGCGCTTGGTGTCGTGCGTCGACAGGACGGTGCCGGTGCCCGGCCAGTCCCGTGCGATCCGCCCGCAGTACGCGTGGAACTCGTCCACCGACACTCCCGGGCGGCCCGCGTCCCCGCCGACCTCGTTCGCCGAGAGCAGCGGGGTGTACCGGTAGAAGGCCGTGTCCTCCACGGACTTCGCCCGCAGCGCCGAGGACGTCTGCGCGAACCGGGCCCGGAACGCCCGGTGTTCGGGCCCTTCGCCGAGCGCCCCGAGCGCCAGGTCCCGTACGACATCGACCGCCGTGGCCTCCTCCGGCACCGCGAACGCCGCCTTCGCACCGCGCGCGGCCTCCGGGGTCAGCACCTCCTCGCCGCCGGTCCGGTAGGGGCGGTAGACCGGGACCCGGACGAGGAGTTCGCGGATCGCAGTGCGCAGCGCCCAGGGCGCGTGGTCCCGCAACGCGGGATCGGCCGCGCAGATCCGCTCCGCGATCCGGGTCAGGACGGCCGTCTCGGCTGCCAGGTCGTGGCCGACCACCTCGTACGCGGCGCGCCGCTCGGTCGCCTCCCAGCGGCCGCCCCTGTCCCCGGCCCGGCAGACGAACTCGCGGTACAGATCCGCCAGTTCGTCGGCGCCGACCGCGTCGGTGAACACCCCGTCGACGTGCCGCAGGGCGTCGTACCCGGTGGTGCCGGCGACCGGCCAGGCGGCGGGCAGCGTCTCCGGCCCCGTGAGGATCTTCTCGACCACCGTCCAGCAGCGCCCGTCGGTCGCCGCCGCCAGGTCCTCCAAGTAGCCCTGGGGGTCCCCGAGTCCGTCCGGATGGTCGATCCGCAGTCCCTCGATCACCCCGTCCCGGACCAGCTCCACGATCTTCGCGTGGGTCGCCGCGAACACCTCGGGGTCCTCCACCCGCACCCCGATCAGCTCCGAGATCGTGAAGAACCGGCGGTAGCCGAGCTCGGTGCGGGCGAGGCGCCACCAGCCGAGCCGGTACCACTGGGCGTCGAGCAGCTCGTCGAGCGGCAGCCCCTCCGTGCCGGGCCGCAGCGGGAAGTCCTGGCCGTCCAGGTGGAGGGCTCCGTCCGCGACCCGCAGCCGGTCCCGTACCTCCGGAAGCCGTGCGGGCAGCACCGGAAGCAGCAGCCGGCCGTCCCCCGCCGACCGGTCGATGTCGAACCAGCGGGCGTACGGCGACGCGGGACCGTCGCGGAGCACGGCGCGCAGCGCGTGGTTGTGCCGGGGGGAGGCCGCCATGTGGTTGGGCACCAGGTCCACGACGAGGCCGAGCCCGTGCGCCCGCGCGGTCGCGGCGAGGGCCCGCAGCCCCTCCTCGCCGCCGAGTTCGGCCCGTACGGACCGGTGGTCGGTGACGTCGTATCCGTGGGTCGAGCCGGGGACCGCCTCCAGGACGGGGGAGAGATGGAGGTGGGAGACCCCGAGGTCCGCGAGGTACGGCACGGCCCGCTCGGCCGCCGAGAACGGGAACTCCGGCTGGAGCTGGAGCCGGTAGGTGGCGGTGGGAAGGACGGGAAGGGGCGAGGCGGAACCGGACGGGAGGGAGGTCATGCGAACGTACGTACCCCGCGGGAAGGCTTCTGTGTCATCGCCCCATGCACCCGTTCGTGTGCATCGCGTTACGTTCGCCCGATGCTCCGGATGTATCGCGACACGCTCTCCCTGCTCGGCCCCGCCCTGCCGGTCGTCTCCTTCCTCGGCCGGCTCCCCACCGCCATGTGTCAGCTCGGCAGCCTCCTCCTGGTCGCCGAGACGAGCGGATCCCTCGCCACGGCCGGCCTCGCGGGCGGTGCGCTCGCGGCGGGACAGACCGTCGCGGGGCCCGTCATCGGCCGGCTCACCGACCGGCACGGCCAGCGCGGGGTCGTCCTCGTGGCCTCCCTCGCCAACGCGGTCGCCGTCGCCGCCCTGGTCCTCGCCGCCCTCGCCCACGTGCCGACCGCCTGGCTGATGGTCCTCGCCGCCCTCGCCGGGGCCTCCGTCCCCCAGGTCGGACCGCTCGCCCGGACCCGCTCGGTGGCCCTCGCCCGCCGCTCCGGCGCGGACGACCGGCTCGTCGGCGCGGTGCTCTCCTTCGAGGGCACCCTCGACGAGGTGTCCTTCGTCCTCGGCCCCGCGTTCGTCGGCCTCGCCGCCGCCCTCGCCCACCCGGCGGCCGCACTCCTCCTGGCGGCGCTCCTGCTCGTCGTCTTCGGCACGGCCTTCGCCCTCCACCCGACCGCCCGGGACACCGCGCCCGAAGTCTCCGCCGCCACCCGATCGGGTGCCGCCGAACGGACGCGGCTGCCGGGATCTGCGTACGCCCTGCGCGGCACGATGGTCCTCCAGGGCGCCATGTTCGGCGCCTCGCAGGCCGGGATCACCGCGCTCACCGAGGAGCTCGGCGCGCCCGCCCAGGCCGGTCTCGTCTATGCGGCGATGGGGGTCATGAGCGCCGCGGTCGGTCTCTCCATGGCGGCCGTGCCCGCCCGGATCGGGCTCGTGACCCGCTGGCGCGCCGCGACCGTCGCGCTCGTCGTCCTCTCCGTGCCGCTGCTGTTCGTCGGCTCGCTCGGCGCGCTCTACGCGGTCGTGGTCGTCCTCGGCGCCGCGTACGCCCCGCATCTGATCACCGTCTTCGGGCTCACCGAGCGATGCGTTCCCGCGACCCGGCTCGCCGAGTCCATGGCCTTCCTCACCAGTGGGATCGTGGCCGGGCAGGCCCTCGCCCTGGCCCTCTCCGGCCGACTGGCCGAAGGCCACGGCGCCCCCGCCGCCTTCGCGGTGGCGGTGGGAGCGGCCGTGGCCTGCGCCCTGCTGTCCTGGACGGTGCGGGTGCCGACGCCCATGTCCGTACGGGAGCTCAGGCCGGCCGCCGCAGAACGGTCAGGCTGAGCGGCGCGAGGGTCACCCGCTCGCCGCCCGCGAGCTCCGGGCCCTCCTGCGGTGGCATTCCCTCCGGATCGGAGGTGTCCACCACCGTGCGCCAGCAGGCCCCGTGGCTGTCGGGGACCGCGAACTCCAGCTCCTTCGCCGAGGCGTTGAACATCAGCAGGAAGGAGTCGTCGGCGATCCGCTCGCCCTGCGTGCCCGGCTCCGAGATCGCGTTGCCGTTCAGGAAGACGGTCAGCGCCTGGGCGTGCGCCGCCTGCCAGTCGCGGGACGTCATCTCCTCGCCCTCGGGCGTGAACCAGGCGATGTCGGTGAGCTCGTCGTGGGTGCCCTCCACCGGCCGCCCGTGGAAGAAGCGGCGGCGCCGGAAGACCGGATGGTCCCGGCGCAGCCGCACCATCGCCCGGGTGAAGCGGAGCAGCGTGGCCTCCGCCTCGCTGTTCTCCTTCGGCCAGCGCACCCAGGACACCTCGTTGTCCTGGCAGTACGCGTTGTTGTTGCCGCCCTGGGTACGCCCGAACTCGTCGCCGTGGCTGAGCATCGGCACCCCCTGCGAAAGCATCAGGGTGGCAAGGAAGTTACGGGTCTGGCGGGCGCGCAGCTCGGCGATGCCGACGTCCTCGCTCTCGCCCTCGGCGCCGCAGTTCCAGGAGCGGTTGTAGCTCTCGCCGTCCCGGTTGCCCTCGCCGTTCGCCTCGTTGTGCTTGTCGTTGTACGAGACGAGGTCCCGCAGGGTGAAACCGTCGTGGCAGGTCACGAAGTTGACCGAGGCGAGCGGTCGCCGGCCGTCGTCCTGGTAGAGGTCGGAGGAGCCGGTCAGCCGGGAGGCGAACTCGGCGAGGGTGCGCGGCTCACCCCGCCACAGATCCCGTACGCAGTCCCGGTACTTGCCGTTCCACTCGGTCCACAGCGGCGGGAAGTTGCCCACCTGGTAGCCGCCCTCGCCGACGTCCCAGGGCTCGGCGATCAGCTTCACCTGGCTGACCACCGGGTCCTGCTGCACCAGGTCGAAGAACGAGGACAGCCGGTCCACCTCGTGGAACTGGCGCGCCAGGGTGGCCGCGAGATCGAAGCGGAAGCCGTCCACGTGCATCTCGGTCACCCAGTACCGCAGGCTGTCCATGATGAGCTGGAGCACGTGCGGGGAGCGCATGAGCAGCGAGTTCCCGGTGCCGGTGGTGTCCGTGTAGTAGCGGCGGTCGTTCGAGAGCCGGTAGTACGAGGGGTTGTCCAGGCCCCGGAAGGAGAGCGTCGGGCCCAGGTGGTTGCCCTCGGCGGTGTGGTTGTAGACCACGTCGAGGATGACCTCGATGCCCGCCTGGTGCAGCGCCCGTACCGCCGACTTGAACTCCAGCACCTGCTGGCCCCGGTCGCCCCAGGACGCGTAGGCGTTGTGGGGGGCGAAGAAACCGATCGTGTTGTAGCCCCAGTAGTTGGAGAGCCCCGAGTCCACCAGCCGGTGGTCGTTCACGAACTGATGAACGGGCATCAGTTCGAGGGCGGTGACACCCAGTTCCTTCAGGTGCCCGATCACCGACGGGTGCGCGAGCCCCGCGTACGTCCCGCGCAGTTCCTCCGGCAGATCCGGGTGGAGCATCGTCAGGCCCTTCACATGGGCCTCGTAGATCACCGTGTGGTGGTACTCGGTGCGCGGCCGCCGGTCGTCGCCCCAGTCGAAGTACGGGTTGACCACGACCGAGGTCATCGTGTGCGGGCCCGAGTCGAGGTCGTTGCGCGCGTCCGGCTTCCCGAAGGGGTAGCCGTACACCGCCTCGCCCCACTCGACCTGACCCGACACCGCGCGCGCATAGGGGTCGAGGAGCAGCTTCGCCGCGTTGCAGCGGAGCCCGCGCTCCGGGGCGTACGGGCCGTGCACCCGGAAGCCGTAGCGCTGACCGGGCATCACGCCCGGCAGATAGGCGTGCCGCACGAACGCGTCGGTCTCGCGCAGCTCCACCGCCGTCTCCGAGCCGTCGTCGTGGAGCAGACACAGCTCGATCCTGTGGGCGGCCTCCGAGAAGACCGCGAAGTTGGTTCCCGCACCGTCATAGGTGGCGCCCAAGGGGTACGCCTGTCCCGGCCAGACCTGCATGGATACGACTCTTCCTCTTCTGTCCGGGTTTTGTAGATGTTCTTCGGCCGAATCCTGCCCGAAAGAGGCGCAACCTCCTAGGACTTCGCCCCGTCCTACCGGGTGACCGCAGACCAAGAGGGGGAAAGAGGGGGAAGTGTGTACGAAATAGCGCGCCGCCACCTGGGGAAGGTGGTGGCCGGAGCGGCCATGGCGGTGACGGGAACCGCCGTCGCGGTCGCGATCAGCCTGCCGGGCTTGGCAGGAGCAGACGACACGCCGGGCGGCCGCGGCACTGTCGGTGTGGGGGCGGCCGGAACCGCAGGATCGGCCGGAGCCTCGGGCTCTTCCGGAGAGCAGGGCACGGACGGTACGCAGGGCGACGCGCAGGCCCCGGGCACCGCGCCCGCGCCGGCGACCGTGGCACCCGTGGCGGCCGAGGGGGAGAAGGGCGTGGGCAGCGACCCGCTCACCGACGACGAGCTCGCCCGGGCCGAGACGCTGGCGCTGGCCCCGCCGGGCGCCGCGGCCCAGCAGAACGTCGAGGGCGGCCGGGGGCCCCAGCACCTGGGCACCGACCTCGCCGACCCACTGCCGGGGGACGGCACGCGCCGCGCCGAGGTCCGGTTCTACGACTACGCGCGGGACGAGCTCATCACCCGGACCGTCAACCTGGCCACGGGGAAGGTCGAGAAGTCCGGTGCGCAGCACGGGGTCCAGCCCTCCGCCCACCCCGAGGAGCTGCGCGAGGCCCTGGAGCTGATCCTCGCGAGCCCGCTCGGCAAGGGCGTCAAGGAGGACTACAAGGACGCCACGGGCAAGGAGCTCACCTCCACCGCCCAGTTGTGGTTCAACGGCGACCTCTACCGCACCTACCGCGAGGCGAACGTGCCCGCGCAGCTCGCCCGTTGCGGCGAGCACCGGTGCGTCCGGCTCGTCACCAAGGTCCTCAACGGGGCCTGGATCGACACCCGGAACCTGATCGTCGACCTCTCCGCGAGGACCGTCACCCGCGTCGGCTGACCACCGCCGCCACCGGTCCTCTCCTGCCGCATCTCCGTACGAGGGAGTACGTTCCCATGTCCACCCAGCGCAGCCTGTCCACCCGACAGAAGCGGCGTACCGGCAGGCGGGGCGCCGTCCTGACCGCCGCCGTCCTGCTCGGCACCGCCACGGCCGCCACCGCGACCGGGGCCACCGCCGCCCCCTCGCCGCGCCCGGCGGTCCCGACGCGCACCCCCGCGGTGCCGCCGCCGTCCCCGACGCGCGCCCCTGTCGCGCCCGAGGCCGAATGCTCCAACGCCTACCGCATCACGCAGAAGCTCGACGGCGGCGCGACCTGGCGCATGTGCTGGCGCTACGACACCGACGCCGGGCTGACGCTCGACAAGGTGACGTACCAGCCGCCCGGCGCAGCCGCCCCCATCAAGGTCCTCACCAGCGCCCGGCTCGCCCAGATCCACGTGCCCTACGACGACGGTGTCGCCGAGTACGACGACCTCACCGGCGCGGGCTTCGGCTGGGGCCTGCAGAACCTCAAGCCGGCCGAGTGCCCCGGCGGCACCCTCACCACCGTGAAGGTGCCCGAGATCGGCCAGATCAAGGGCCTGTGCACCACCACGCGGGCGCGTGGCCACGCGTACCGCATGGCCAGCGACAACGGCGCCAAGGTCTGGCAGGCACAGGCCAAGGACCTGCTCGTCTACACCGTCAACAAGGTCGGCTGGTACGAGTACATCTCCGAGTGGCGGTTCTCCGCCGACGGCACCATCGGCGCCAACGTCGGTGCCACCGGCAGCCTCTCGCCCGTCGACTACAACGCCACCGACGGCCGCGGCTGGCCCCTCGGCAAGGGCGCCCGCGCCTACGCCACCAGCCACGCCCACAACGTCTTCTGGAAGCTCGACTTCGGTCTCGACGGCTCCACCAAGGACCGGATCGAGCAGTTCGACTCGACCGTCACCGCGCCCCCCGCCGGCGGCGGCGGCCCGACCGTGAAGACCAAGCGCACCGTCGTCACCAAGGAGCTGGCCGGCGACGCCAGGAACATGCGCTGGTGGCGGGTGGTCAGCGGCACCGGCAAGAACGCCGACGGCCACGCCCGCTCGTACGAGATCGTCCCCGGCCACACCGACACCCACGCGGGGCGCGGCTTCACCAAGCACGACGTGTACTTCACGCAGGCGCGTACCTGTGAGAAGTTCGCGAGCAACAACATCGGCAACTGCGCGCCCAACGCCGGTGACAGTGTGGACAAATGGGTCAACGGGGAGACTCTGACCAAACCGTCCGTCTGGGTCAACATCGGGTTCCACCACATCGCCCGGGACGAGGACCAGCAGCCCATGCCGGTCCACTGGCAGGGCTTCCAGCTCGCGCCCAGGGACGTAACCGCTATGAATCCGCTCACTCCGTCCGATCTCGCCTCCCAGAACGGCCAGCCCGATCTGGGGAGTTGAGGAAGGAGCCTGACGATCCTGCTGCACCGCCTCCCGCTCCCGGAGTACCCTTCCTTGATCGTTGTCGGACCGGTCGACACGGGCGTCCAGGAGCAGAAGGCGGTGCGCGGGTGAGCTCGGGAGGTCTGGAGCTGCCCCCAGGGGATTCGGGTCACGAGGGGGGTCCGGCCGACCCCGCCGAGGCGCCGGCCGGCGTCGTGCCGCCGGGAGCCGCTCCGCCCGGCACGGTCACCGTCGCCCGGCCGGTCGAGATCGGGGCCGAGCTCGACTGGGGCGCCGAGGCGTGGAGCGAGGTCCGCACCCGCGCCCAGCGCGCCGGACGGGCCTACATCTGGCTGAACCTCGTCGAGCAGCGCCTCCGTGCCGTGGTCGCCGCCGTCCTGCGGCCCGTGTACGAACCCGTGCACGGCGAGGAGTGGGTGGTGGCCGCGGCGGGGCCGGCGGGTCAGGAGTGGGTGCAGCGGGCGGTCGCCGTACGCGAGGTGTCCCGGCGCAAGGGGTACCTGCTCGACCCGGCCGACGACAACGTCCTGAGCTTCCTCACGCTGCCGCAGCTGCGCGAGCTGATGGTGCAGCACTGGCCGTGCTTCGAGCCCTATTTCGACGACCGGCGTGAGGTCGAGCTGGCCCTCGACGAGCTGGAGGTCACGCGCAACGTGGTCTCCCGCAACCGGGCCCTCTCGCTGACCGTCCTCGCCCAGTCCGAGCGGGCCTCCGCCCGCATCCTGGAGATCCTCGGCAGTGGCGCCGGGGTGCCGTCCGCCGACCGGCTGCCCGTGGACGCGGTCGAGGACCTCGTCGGGGACCGGTACGCGGACGTGGTCTCCGTCCACCCCGACCGGGTCCGGCTCCAGCGGCAGCTGCCCGCCGAGGACCTCTTCGGCGGGGCCCGCCGCCTCGACGCCACCGGCATAGGTCTCAATCTGCTCGTGCAGAACTTCTCGGGGCGCCGCATGGTCCGCCTCGCCGAGTCCGGCTGCCGGACCCGGCTGCTCTTCCTCAACCCCGCGAGCAGCGCGGTCAAGCGCCGCGAGCGCGAACTCGGCCTGAAGAAGGGCGAGCTGAGCCGCTCGGTCGAGATGAACATCCTGCACATGCGGCGGGTCCGCTCCAAGCTCCGCGACCCGGGCGCCTTCCAGATCCACGTCTTCGACGAGACGCCCCGCTTCACCGCCTATCTGGTGGACGGCGACGGGCCGGACGGGGTCGGCGTCGTGCAGTCCTATCTGCGCCGGGCCCGGGGCATGGAGGCTCCCGTCCTCGTCCTGCGCGGCGGCGGGCGGAACGTGGTGCGCCACGGGCAGGGCATCCGTGACGGCGATCACGGACTTTTCGAGACATACCGGGAGGAATTCGAGTCCGTCTGGCTCGACTCCCGGCCCGTCTCCTGACCCTTCGACGGGGGAGACCGGGGGCGTTGTCAGTGGTGCGTGCGAGGGTGGTCAGCACCACGGGGGAGATCACGTAAGGAGGACCCGATGGCTTGGCACGGCGAGACGCTGGTCGGCTTCGACCTGGAGACGACCGGCACCGAACCGCTGGAGGCCCGTATCGTGACGGCCTCGATCATCGAGGTCGACGGCGGGGGACACGTCACACGCCGGCGGGACTGGCTCGCCGACCCGGGCATCCGCATCCCGGAGCAGGCCTCCGCGATCCACGGCATCAGCACCGAGCGCGCGGCCGCCGAAGGCCGGCCGGTGCGCGAGGTCGCCGACGAGATCGCGCGGGCCCTCGCCGAGTACTGGGAGGACGGTGTCCCGGTCGTCGCGTACAACGCCAGCTTCGACCTGACGCTGCTCTCCGCCGAGCTGCGCCGCCACGGACTGCCCTCGCTGAGCGAGCGGCTCGGCGGCGTCCCCATCGGGCCCGTCGTCGACCCGTACACCATCGACCGGGCCGTCGACCGCTACCGGCGCGGCAAGCGGAACCTGGAGGCGGTCTGCGGGGAGTACGGGGTGGTGCTCGAAGCCGCCCACCAGGCCGCCGCCGACGCGCTCGCCGCCGTCCGGGTCGCCGTCGCGATAGCCGAGCGGCACCGCCAGGTCGCCGAGCTGGACCCGGCCGAGCTCCACGAGCGGCAGATCGGCTGGTACCGCGCCTGGGCCGAGAACTTCCAGGACTTCCTGCGCCGCAAGGGCGACGCGGAGGCGGTCGTCGACTCCACGTGGCCCCTGCGGGAGGCGGTCGCGGTGGCCGGTTAGCCGTTCTCCTTGAGGAAGGAGAGCAGCAGCTCGTTCACCTGCTCCGGCTGGTCCAGCTGGAGCCAGTGGCCGGCCTCCTCGATGCGCTCGTAGCGCCAGGAGCCGTCGACGAACTCGCCCGTGGCGGCCATCGAGCGCTCGGTCAGGAAGCGGTCGCCGGTCGACCACAGGCCCATCACCGGAAGCGTCATCGGCAGGGGTACCAGCGGCAGCTCGGCGCCGAACTGGACCTCCGGAGGGAGACCGGCACGGTAGATGTTCAGCGCGGCCGTGAGCGCGCCAGGGGCTCGGAGCGGCTCGATCACGGACTCCGCGTCCGGGTGCTCGCCCAGCATCTCGCGGAGGTTGGCGTAGTCGTCACGCGCCAGCCAGTCCTCGGCGACGCCGGCCAGCTGGAAGAGGAGCATGTACCAGGACAGCTGCCGCTGCTCCCAGCCGGCGGCCCGCATGCCGCCCAGGTGCCCCACCGACAGCAGGCTCAGGCTGCGCACCCGGTCCGGCACCACACCGGCGAGACCCTGGACGACGCCGGAACCCCAGTCGTGGCCCACGAGGTGGACCCGGTCGGTGTCGAGCCGGGCGAGCAGCTCCAGCATGTCGCCGACATGCTTGGCCGGGTGGTACGCCTCCGGACCGCCCTCCGGACGGTCCGAGGCGCCGAAACCCCGCAGCGTCGGGGCGATCGTCATGAATCCGGCCGCGTTCAGCGCCGGGACCTGATGACGCCACAGCTGGTGGCTGTCGGGGAAGCCGTGCACGAGCAGCACGGCCGGCCCCTCACCGCTCACCTCGACGTCGAGCGTCACCTCGGTCAGTTCCACGCGCATCCCAACACCCCGTTCTGATAACCCGGTTCGGTCGGGAACCCATGATGTCAGAACGGGTACCAGCGCACCTCGGCATCGCCGTCCCGCAGCGAGGCCACCCGCCGCTCGAATTCGGCCAGCGCCTTCGGGTTCGCCGGCGCGTGCTGCGCCACCCACGCACAACTCGCGGTCTCCCGCGCCCCGCGCAGCACCGCGCACCCCTCCCACTCCCGTACGTCCCAGCCGTACGCGTCGGTGAAGGCCTCGTACGCGGCCGGATCCAGGCCGTACCGGTCCCGGGAGAGGGCGAGCACCACGAGGTCGTGCTCGCGCAGATCGGAGGAGAAGGTCTCCAGGTCCACCAGGACCGGGCCGTCGGGGCCGACATGGACGTTCCGGGGGAGGGCGTCGCCATGGATCGGGCCCGGCGGCAGGTGCGGGGTCAGCGCGGCCGCCGCCGGGGCGAAGGAATCGCGCCGCTCCCGCAGGAAGGCCGCGTCCGCCGGGTCGATCGCGTCGCCCGCGAGCCGCAGCCACCGCTCGACCCCGCCGAGCAGGTCACGGCGCGGCAGCGTGAACGCCACCGGCTCCGGCAGGGCGTGGATCCGCCGCAGCAGCGGCGCCAGATCGCGGGGCTCCGCCGGCCGTACCGCCTCGGGCAGCCGGTGCCAGAAGGTGAGCGGGTGTCCGTCGACCAGACGCGGCTTCTCCTCGGCGGCCCGTACGGCCGGCACCTCCGCGTCGGCCAGCCAGGCGGCGAGCGCCAGCTCCCGCTCGGCCCGCCCGAACACCTCCGCGTCCCGGCCCACCTTCACGGCGAGATCGCCCACGGCGAAGACCGCGTTCTCACCGAGGGCCAGCAGCCGCGCCTCCGCGACCGGCACCCCCGCCGCGGCCAGGATCTCCCGCGCCCGCGCCTCGTCCATCGACCTCTCCCGTACCTGTGCGACCGCTACCTGTGTGATGGCGGCCTGTGTCATCGCGGCCCGTGTCATCGCGACCTGTGTGATTGCGACCTGTGCTGATTGCGCCAAAGTCTCCCATCCACGCAGCTCACCGCGCAGGCCGCCTTGACGGTCCCCCGGTCCGTCAGGACCATGGCGAGGTTCCCACGGCGGCGGTGGGGGTCCCCGGACGGCGTCCGGGCAGGGTGGACGGGGGTCGAATCGGTGAGCTCGCTGACCGCGACGAAGCGCCCGGGCGGGACGCGCACACCGCGCGACGCCCACGCGACACGCCCCCGCGGCCCCGACTTCGGCGCCTGGTTCCTGGTGCTCCCGGCGCTGCTGCCGATCCTGGTCCTCAGCGTCGGCCCCCTGCTCTACGGCATCGCGCTCGCCTTCACGGACGCCCAGTCCGGCCGGACCCGGGCCACCAGCTGGGTGGGCACCCTCAACTTCCAGGACCTGTTGCACGACACCCTGTTCTGGGACTCGTTCCGCATCGGCGTGGTCTGGGCCGTCGGCGTCACCGTCCCCCAGTTCCTGCTCGCCCTCGGCCTCGCCCTCCTGCTCAACCAGAACCTCCGCTTCCGCTGGCTGGCGCGGTCCCTCGCCATCATTCCCTGGGCGATGCCCGAGGTCGTCGTGGGCATCATGTGGCGGCTCGTCTACAACCCCGACGCCGGCATCCTCAACGAGACGATCCGCACCCTGGGCCTCGGCGAGGGCCGCGACTGGCTCTCCGGGCTCGCCACCGCCCTCCCCGCCGTCATCGTCGTCGGCGTCTGGGCCGGCATGCCGCAGACCACCGTCGCGCTGCTCGCCGGACTCCAGAACACCCCGCGCGAACTCCACGAGGCCGCCGCCCTCGACGGCGCCGGAGCCTGGCGCCGCTTCCGCGCCGTCACCTGGCCCGCGCTCAGACCGGTCGCCCTCGCCATCACCGCCCTCAACCTCATCTGGAACTTCAACTCCTTCGCCCTGGTCTATGTGCTGACCAACGGCGGACCGGGCGGCCGGACCCGGCTCCCCATGCTCTTCGCCTACGAAGAGGCCTTCCGCTACGGGCAGTTCGGCTACGCCGCCGCGATGGGCTGCGTGATGGTCGCCGCCGTCTCGGTGCTCATCGCCCTCTCCCTCGTACGACGGCTGAAAGGGGACCAGGACCGGTGAGCGCCCTCCGGACGAGCAGACCCGCGCGCATCGGCCAGTACGCGGCCCTCCTCGCGTATCTGGTCTTCCTCGCCTTCCCCTTCCTCTGGCTGGTCTCCACCGCCTTCAAGCCCGCCCCCGAGCTGGCCTCGCTCCACCCCACCTGGATCCCGAAGGACCCCACGCTCGCCAACTTCCGGCAGGCCTTCGACGAGCAGCCGCTGCTCGGGGCCGCCGCGAACAGCCTCGTCGCCGCGGTCGCCGCCGCCGTGATCGCGGTGGCCGTCGCGACCCCGCTCGCCTATGTGACGGCCCGTCACCGGGGCAGACTCGCCTCGGCCGCCACCGGCTGGGTGGTGATCAGCCAGGCCTTCCCGTTCGTCCTGGTGATCATCCCGCTCTTCCTGATCCTCAAGAACCTGCACCTCGTCAACAGCGTGTTCGGCCTCGTCCTGGTCTACGTGGTCTGGTCGCTGCCCTTCGCCCTCTGGATGCTGATGGGGTACGTCCGGGCCGTCCCCGCCGAACTGGAGGAGGCCGCGGCCGTCGACGGCGCCGGCCGGCTCCGTACCCTCGTCTCGGTCACCGCCCCGCTGCTCGTCCCCGGCATCGTCGCCACCGGCCTCTTCGCCTTCGTCACCGCGTGGAACGAGTTCTTCTTCGCCCTCGTCCTGCTCAAGACCCCGGAGAAGCAGACCCTGCCGGTCGTCCTCACCCACTTCCTCGGCGCCGAGGGCGTCGCCGACCTCGGCCCGCTGGCCGCCGCGGCCTTCCTCGCCACACTGCCCTCCCTCGTCGTCTTCGCCGTCCTCCAGCGACGGATCACCGGCGGGATGCTGGCCGGGGCGGTGAAGTCATGAGACGACGGATCCTCACCCTCACGGCCGCACTCGCCCTGCTCGTCACCGGTTGCACGGCGGGCGAAGACGACCGGGACGACGGGGTCGTACGGCTCCGCTTCCAGTCCCTCGCCTGGCAGCAGGAGTCCGTCGAGGCCAACCGGCAGCTGGTGAAGGAGTGGAACGCCGCCCACCCCGACGTCCAGGTCGACTACGTCCAGGGCAGCTGGGACTCCGTCCACGACCAGCTCCTCACCTCCTTCGAGGGCGGCGAGGCGCCCGACATCATCCACGACGCCTCCGACGACCTGGCCGACTTCGCCTACGGCGGCGACCTCGCCGACCTGCGCCCGCTGCTGTCCGAACGGCTGCGCGACGACATCCCCGCCCGCAGCTGGGAGACCACCACCTTCGGCTCCGACAAGGGTGTCTACGGCGTGCCGTTCCTCCAGGAACCGCGCGTGATCATCGCCAACCGGAAGATCATCGAATCCTCCGGCGTCCGCGTCCCCACCCCGGAGAAGCCCTGGACCTGGACCGAGTTCCGGCAGATCACCCAGGACCTCACCCGCAGCATGGGACCCGGCCGGTACGCCGTCGCCTGGCCGCTCAAGGAACCCGTCTCCGTCAGTCTCAACCTCGGACTCTCCGCCGGAGGGCAGCTCTTCCACCGGGAGGCCGACGGGCGGGTGACCGTCCGCTTCACCGAGGCCGACGCCGTCGTCCCCGGCACCGTCCACGACCAGGTCACCGATCGCACCGCCCCGCGCACCACGCTCGGCAGCGGCGGCTCCGACACCCTCCCCGGCTTCTTCGCCGGGAAGTACGCCATGGTCCCGCTGGGCTTCGCCTACCGGCAGCAGATCGCGCAACAGGCCCCCAAGGGCTTCGAGTGGACGGTGCTGCCCGCCCCCGCCGGGAACGCCGGGCTCACCCAGGGCGTCTCCCCGCAGACCCTGTCGATCTCCGAGGACAGCCCGTACAAGAAGGAGGCGGCCGCGTTCCTCGACTTCTTCCTGCGCCCGGAGAACATGGTGCGGCTCGCGCGCGGCGACTGGATGCTGCCCACCGGCACGGCCGCGCTCGCCGACCCCTCCCTCCACACGGCCCGGGACGGCTGGGCGACCGGCGCCGCCGTGGCCGAACAACTGCGGCCGGCCCCCGCGCAGTCGGTCCGGGGATACCCGGAGTGGAAGGACAAGGTGGCGACGCCGGCCTTCCAGGAGTACTACAGCGGCGCCATCGACGGCACCGAGCTGCGCAGACGCCTGGTGGCGGACGGCAATCGGGTGCTCGCCCGCTATCAGCGCAAATGATGCGTTCACGAAGGGTTCGTCATTACGAAACATTGTTGAATAAGTCACAGATGGGTGAAGGGTCTTCTCGCGGCTCCCCCTGATCGGACAGTGTTCGAACCGGCCACCGCGCCGCCCCCCACGAGGCGCGGTGGCCCGCCTAGATTGACCCCATGACGAAGAAGACGTACGCGGCCCTGCTCCGCGGCATCAACGTGAGCGGACATCGCAAGGTCCCCATGGCGGAGCTCCGTCCCCTCCTCGAAGGCCTCGGGCACACCAACGTCCGCACCTACCTCCAGAGCGGGAACGCCGTCTTCACCACCGACTCCGGCGCCGGGGAGGACGAGCTCAGGACCGCACTCGAAGACGCGATCGAGGAGAGGTTCGGCTTCCGCGTCGACTGCCTCGTCCGCGACGGCGAGTACCTGACGGCGGTGGCCGAGGCCTGCCCCTTCCCGGCCGCCGAGCTCCAGGGCAAGGAGCTCCATGCCATCTACTACTCGGGGCCCGCCGACCCCGAGCGCTTCGCCTCGATCGACCGCGAGGCCTACCGCCCCGAGGATTTCGCCCTCGGCGACCGCGTGCTCTACCTCTATGTCCCCGAGGGGCTCGGGAAGTCCAGGCTGGCCGACGTGGTCTCCCGTCCGTCCGTCGTGAAGGGGCTCGTCGCCACCGCCCGGAACTGGAACACCGTGGTCAAGCTCATCGAGATGACACGGGAGGACTGACCTCGAAGTGGCCCGGCTCCATGGCGCGTGATTGGACCACAGAGGCAGGCCAATGGCTGGCTAGATTCCACGGTATGACGAGCACCGAGACCCCGCCCCGCCCCACCGTCGACTTCTACTTCGACCCCGCCTGCCCCTTCGCCTGGATCACCTCCCGATGGATCCTGGAGGTCGAGCGCGAGCGGGACATCGACCTCCGCTTCAAGGTCATGAGCCTGTACCTGCACAACCAGGGCAACACCCTGCCCGACTGGTACCGCGAACTCGTCGACGCCTCGATCGGACCGGTCCGGGTCGCGGCCGCCGCCGCCGAGCGGCACGGCGAGGAGATCCTGCGCCCGCTCTACACCGCGTACGGAACCCGCATCCACGAGCAGAAGCGGAACGACTTCGGCGCCGTCGTCGCCGAGTCGCTCGCCGAACTCGGCCTCCCCGCCGCACTCGCCGAGGCCGCCCACGACCCGGCGTACGACGAGGCCGTCCGCCGCAGCCACGACGCGGGCAAGGACCCCGAGGCCGAGGCGTACGTCGGCACCCCGACGATCCACGTCGACGGCACCGTCTGGTTCGGCCCGGTCCTGCGCGCCGTCCCGCGCGGCGAGCGCGCGGCCGAACTCTTCGACGGCTTCCGGGTCCTCGCCGGCCACCCGGACCTCTTCGAGATCAAGCGGACCCGCACGGGCGGTCTCGACTTCGGCTGAGTCCCCTGTTCCCCGGCATCGCGTCCCCGCGGGCTGCCTCCCGACGAGCGGGAGGCAGCCGGGGGCGGGACCGGCGCCGCCGTGGGCCGGTCGCCGCCGACTACCTGGCGAAGCCGTAGTCCAGCAGCTTCTTGACGTCGGCGGCCCTGTTCGTCTCGCTCGACGATCCGAGCACCGTGCCGATGACCGTCTTGTTGCCACGAGTGGCCGCGAAGACGAGGCAGTACTTGGCCTGCGGACCCGAACCGGTCTTGACACCGATCGCGCCGCTGTACGTGCTCAGGAGCTTGTTCGTGTTGCTCCACGACATGTTCCGGTAACCGCCGGACTTCGTGGTCACCTTCTGCGTCGTGGACTTCGTCTTGACGACGGCGCGGAAGGTGGAGTTCTTCATCGCACTGCTCGCGAGCTTCGTCAGATCGCGCGGAGTCGAGTAGTTGCTCCCATTGCTTATTCCGTCGAACGAGTCGAAGTGGGTGTTGCGCAGGCCGAGGTTCCTGGCCTCGGTGTTCATCTTCCCGATGAACGACTTGATCCTGGCCGCCCGCGTGGAGCCGGTGCCGAACTTGTCGGCCAGCGCGTAGGCCGCGTCACAACCCGACGGCAGCATCAGGCCGTACAGGAGCTGCCGGACCGTCACCTTGTCCCCGACGATCAGCCGGGCGGAGGAGGCGTTCTTGGCGACGATGTAGTCGCTGTACGCCTTCTGGACGGTGACCTTGGCGTCGAGATTCAGGTTCCGCTGGGACAGCACCACCTTCGCGGTCATGATCTTCGTGGTGGAACCGGTCGACCGGCGGGTGTCCGCGGCCTTCCCGTAAAGCGTCGTGCCCGTCCCGTTGTTCATGACGAAGCCGCCCGGAGCGGTGATCGACGGGGTGGGCGGCGCGGCGTACGCCTGGCCGGCGAAGAGGCCGCCGGCCAGCACGGCCGAGGCCGTGATCGTGACGGTCACGGCACTGCGTACGCCGAGTGTCGAAGTGATCAAAGTCTTCTGCCCTTGGTAGGAACCGATGTCCTCCGGGTCCTAACGAACCCGGCGCACAGAAGACGCACGAAAGGGCTCGAAGGATGCACGGCCGGGGCCATGACCTTGCTCGCATCCCGTCGCCCACGGACCGAGGGCCGACGACATGGGGGGCAGGGACAGGGGCGGGGGCAGGGGTGGGGCAGAGGTAAAGACAGGGACGGGCCCTAGGCCGAGTGGGCTACGGCGACGCGGGCCACGTGGGCCCCGTCGTAGCGCTCCAGGAGCAGCCGGGCCAGCTCGGGGGAGGGGCCGAGGACGTCCGCCAGGACGTCCGCCCCGGCCGCGCCCGCCGCGATGCGGTCCGGGAGGCGGCCCGGGGCGATCACATACGGGGCGACGGCCACCCGCCGGACGCCCGGATCCGCGCGCAGGGCCCGTACGGCCTCCTCCGTGCGCGGAAGGGATGCGGAGGCGAACGCGGGCCGCACGGAGCACCAACCGGTGCGCCGCAGCTCCCGCGCCGTTTCTGCGATCACCGCGATCGCCTCCGGGTCTGTGGAGCCCGCCGAGGCCAGAACGACCCCGGTCGCGCTCTTGTCGCCGGGCGTGAGCCCGGCCTCGTACAACCGCCGTTCCACCGCCGCGACGAGCAGCGGCGAAGGGCCGAGGACCTCCGCCTGGCGGATCCGCAGGGTCTGCGGGGCCTGGCGCAGGACGGCCGGGATGTCGGCCTTCGCGTGGAAGGCCCGGGTCAGCAGCAGCGGCAGCGCCACCACGTCCCGTACCCCGTCGGCGGCGAGGCGGTCGAGAACACCCGGCACCGACGGCAGGGTGAAGTCCAGGAACGCCGTCTCCACGCGCAGCCCCGGCCGCAGCGCACCGGCCCGGCGCACGAGCGCCTGGACGGTCGCCGCGTGCCGCGGGTCGCGGCTGCCGTGGGCGATGACGAGGAGGACGGGGCGGTTCATGGAGGGGCTCAGCTCTTCGTCAGCAGGCCGCGGCGGCGGAGCACCGTGCGCTCTAGCGGGCTGAAGATCAGCAGGTCGATGGCGATGCCGACGACCAGGATCAGGATGATCGCCAGGAAGATCCCGGCCATGTCGATGTTGTTGCGGCCGTATTCGAGCAGCTGGCCGAGGCCGAGCCCCAGGTCGGGGGAGGACGCGATGATCTCCGCGGCCATCAGTGAACGCCAGGAGAACGCCCAGCCCTGCTTGAGCCCGGCCAGGTAGCCGGGGAGCGCGGCCGGCATCACGATGTGCCAGGCGCCCTTGAGCCCGGTCGCGCCGAGCGTCTTGCCGGCCCGCAGGTAGAGCGGTGGGACCTGGTCGACGCCGGCGACCAGGCCGTTCGCGATCGACGGGACGGCGCCCAGCAGGATCACCGCGTACATCATGCTGTCGTTGAGCCCGAGCCACAGGACGGCGGGTGCCACCCAGGCGACCGAGGGCAGCGACTGGAGACCCGCGAGGATCGGGCCGATCGCCGCCCGAACGAACTTCACCCGGGAGACCAGCAGACCCAGTGGGGTGCCGATGGCCAGAGCCAGGAAGAACCCGTACAGGGCTCGGGACACGCTGGTCCACAGGACGCTGAGGAGCGTCCCCTCCCTCCACATCACGGTCAGGCTGTCCCACACGGCGGACGGGGCGGGCAGCTTGTACTCGGCGGTGACCTTCCCCCAGACCAGGAGCTGCCACACCACCAGGACCAGTGCGACGGCGACAACCGGCGGGAAGACCTTCTTGAGCAGGACCTCGCGGACTGGGGTCCGCCGGATCTGCACGCTGTCCAGCGCGTCCAGACCGGCCTCCAGGCCGGCGAGGTCGTCGGCCTTCCGCGTCTTCGGCGTCTTTGGACTGGTGTCAGTGCTGGCCATGACGGCGGATCTCCCCACGCAGGTGCTCGGTGATCTCGAGGGACAGCTCGGCGACGTCGGAGTCCTCGATACGGCGCGGCTGAGGAATGTCGATGGTCCACTCGTGGGCGATCCGGCCCGGTCGGGACGAGAGGAGGACGACGCGCTCGGCCAGCCGCACGGCCTCGCGGACGTTGTGGGTGACGAAGAGCACCGACAGCTTCGTCTCCCGCCAGATGCGGGTCAGTTCGTCGTGCAGGACGTCCCGGGTGATGGCGTCCAGCGCGGCGAACGGCTCGTCCATCAGGAGCAGGTCGCTGTCCTGGGCAAGCGCGCGCGCCAGGGCGACCCGCTGGCGCATGCCGCCGGACAGCTCGTGGACCCGCTTGCCGTACGAGCCGCTGAGCCGGACGAGGCCGAGCAGCCGCTCGGCCTCGTCGCGCCGCTCGGTCTTGGGCACCCCGCGCAGCCGCAGGGCCAGTTCGATGTTCTTGCCCGCCGTGAGCCATGGGAAGAGGGCGTGCTCCTGGAACATCAGGGCCGGCCGGCCGCCGGGGGTCTCGATGGACCCCGCGGACGGCCGGTCGAGCCCGGCGACCAGGTTGAGCAGCGTGGACTTGCCGCAGCCTGAGGCGCCCAGGAGAGTGACGAACTCGCCCGGGGCGACATCGAGCGAGATGTCGTCGAGGACGAGCTGCCCGCCGGCGGGTCCGCCGAAGGACTTGGAGACATGCTCGATGCGGGCGGCATGGGTCACCGCCGCACGGTCCTCGGCCTTGGCGAGCGTCGCGGTCGTGGCCATGGTCGTCACCTCCTGGAGATCAGCTGCGGACTGTTACTTCGCGCCGAGACCGGCGTCGGAGACCTCGGGCTTGCCCGCTGCCTTCAGGACCTTGTTGAGCGGCTTCAGGTCGTAGATGCCGGCCAGCTCGGGCTTCTCCAGGAGACCGGCCTTCACCGCGTGGTCGGCCTGGGCCTGGAGCGTGGCCGCCAGCGGGTCGTCGGTGAACTGGATGGACGGCCACGCGGCGTCGATCACCTTCGCGCCCAGCGCCTTGCCCGAGAGGTTCTTCAGCTTGGTGTTGGCCGAGGCCTTCGCCTTGTCCGGGTTGGCGTTGATCCACTCGTTGGTCTTCACCGCACCGCGCAGGAAGGCCTCGACGACGTCCGGGTGGGCCTGGAGGAACTTCTGCGACACGATGATGTTCGTGATGACGAACTTCTTGTCCGGCCAGATGTCGGACTCGTCGATCAGCACCTTCGCCCCGTCGCTGACCAGCTTCGACGCGGTCGGCTCTGGCACCCAGGCACCGTCGATGGCGCCGGAGGCGTAGGCGTTCGGGGTCACCTTGTTGTCCGTGCGGACCACGGAGACGTCGCCCTTGCCGCTCTGGGCGTCGACCTTCCAGCCCTTCTCGGAGATCCAGTTGAGGAAGGCCACGTCCTGCGTGTTGCCGAGCTGCGGCGTGGCGATCTTCTTTCCCTTGAGGTCGTCGAGGGTCTTGATCTTCTCCGGGTTCACCACGAGCTTCACGCCGCCGGAGGCCGAGCCGCCGATGATGCGCAGGTTGGTGCCCTTGGTCTTGACGTAGCCGTTGATGGACGGCGAGGGGCCGATGAAGCCGATGTCGATCGAGTCGGCGTTCAGCGCCTCGATCTCGGACGGGCCGGCGTTGAAGGTGGTGGGCACCAGCTCCGTGCCGCCCAGCTCCTTCTGGAGGATGCCCTCCTGGTCACCGACGAGCGCGGTGGCGTGCGTGAGGTTGGGGAAGTACCCGAGCCGTACGGTGTCGGCGGAGAGCTTCTTGCCCTCGGCGGCCACCTTCTTCTCGTCGTTCTTGGCGTCGGAGCCGTAGCCGCAGGAGGCCAGCGCGCCGATCAGCAGCGGCAGGGCGGCAGCGGCGGCGAGACCGCGGCGCAGGGTGGTACGGGTGGTGGCAGGCACGGGAGGTTTTCCCCTCGATTCAGCGTTTTCGAAGTCTGCGTCTATGTCGTTCGGGGTGGAGCGGGTGGAGCGGGGTCGCGCCGCGCAGGCGGCGCGTCGAGGTCAGCACGCACATCGCGCGACGCCTCCCATGCCCGCACCGAGGGCACCGGAGCCCACCCGGCCGCCCTCCTTCGCGAAGGTCGCGTAGACGTTCTGGTCCATCAGAAGTCCCACCCTTCCTCGTCCTCGACGACCGCGACGGCCTTGGCGGTGGCGAAGGACTCGCCCGCCATGCCCGCCGCGAGCGTGGTGCCGTCCGCCGGGTCGATCAGCAGGAACGAACCGGTACGGCGCGAGTCCGCGTACGCGTCGAGCGCGAGCGGTTCGGCCGTGCGCACCACGACCCGGCCGATGTCGTTGGTGACCAGCTGCCCCGGGTTCGGGTGCTGGGAGAGGTCGTCCAGGGTCAGCCGCGAAGGGATCTCCTTGACGATCGCCTTGACCGTGCGGGTGGTGTGCTTGAGCAGCACCCGCTGGCCGACGGCGAGCGCCCGGTCCGCCACGTGGCAGACGGTCGCCTCGATGTCCTGCGTGGTCGCGGGGGCGTCACCGCTCGGGGCGAGCAGGTCGCCGCGCGAGATGTCGATGTCGTCCGCGAGCCGGATGGTGACCGACTGCGGGGCCCAGGCGATGTCCACGGACTCGCCCAGAGCGTCGATCCCGGCGATCGTGGAGGTCTTCCCCGACGGCAGGACGGTGATCTCCTCGCCGACCCGGAAGGCACCGGCCGCGATCTGCCCGGCGTAGCCCCGGTAGTCGGGGTGCTCGGCGGTCTGCGGGCGGATCACGTACTGCACGGGGAAACGCGCGTGGCAGGCCGTCAGGTCGTGGCTGACCGGCACGGTCTCCAGGTGCTCCAGGACCGTCGGGCCGCCGTACCAGTCCATGTTCGCGGACGGCTCCACGACGTTGTCGCCGGCGAGCGCGGAGATCGGGATCGCGGTGATCTCCGGGACGCCGAGCTCGGAGGCGTACGTCGTGAACTCCTCGGCGATCGCGGCGAAGACGGGCTCCCGGTACTCGACCAGGTCCATCTTGTTCACGGCCAGGACGACGTGCGGGACGCGCAGCAGCGCGGCGACGGCCGCGTGCCGGCGGGTCTGCTCGACCACACCGTTACGGGCGTCGACGAGGACCACGGCCAGCTCGGCGGTGGAGGCCCCGGTCACCATGTTCCGGGTGTACTGCACGTGCCCGGGGGTGTCGGCGAGGATGAAGCGGCGGCGGGGCGTCGCGAAGTAGCGGTACGCCACGTCGATGGTGATGCCCTGCTCGCGCTCGGCGCGCAGACCGTCGGTGAGGAGCGCCAGGTCGGGCGCCTCCTGGCCGCGGGAGCGCGAGGCGTGCTCCACGGCCTCCAGCTGGTCGACGAGGACCGACTTGGAGTCGTGGAGGAGCCGGCCCACCAGGGTGGACTTGCCGTCGTCGACGGAGCCGGCGGTGGCGAAGCGCAGCAGGGTGGTGGCCGCCAGCTGCTCGGTCAGCTGCTCGGTGGACGTGCTCATTAGAAGTACCCTTCGCGCTTGCGGTCTTCCATCGCGGCCTCGGACATCTTGTCGTCGGCGCGGGTCGCGCCCCGCTCGGTGAGCCGGGAGGCGGCGATCTCGGCGATGACGGCGTCCAGCGTGGTGGCGTCGGAGTCGACGGCGCCGGTGCAGGACATGTCGCCGACGGTGCGGTAGCGGATCAGCCGCGTCTGCGTCGTCTCGGACTCCTTCGGGCCGCCCCAGTCGCCGGCCGTCAGCCACATGCCGCTGCGGGCGAACACCTCGCGCTCATGGGCGAAGTAGATCTCCGGGAGCTCGATCTTCTCGCGCTGGATGTACTGCCAGACGTCCAGCTCGGTCCAGTTGGACAGCGGGAAGACGCGGACGTGCTCGCCGGGCGCGTGGCGGCCGTTGTAGAGCTGCCACAGCTCGGGGCGCTGGCGGCGCGGGTCCCACTGCGAGAACTCGTCGCGCAGCGAGAACACCCGCTCCTTCGCGCGGGCCTTCTCCTCGTCGCGGCGGCCGCCGCCGAAGACGGCGTCGAAGCGGTGCTGCTGGATCGCCTCGGTGAGCGGGACGGTCTGCAGCGGGTTGCGGGTGCCGTCGGGGCGCTCGCGCAGCTTGCCGGCGTCGATGTACTCCTGCACGGAGGCGACGTGCAGCCGCAGACCGTGCTGGGCGACGACGCGGTCGCGGTATTCGAGGACCTCGGGGAAGTTGTGCCCGGTGTCGACGTGCAGCAGCGTGAAAGGGATCGCCGCGGGGGCGAAGGCCTTCAGCGCCAGGTGCAGCATGACGATGGAGTCCTTGCCACCGGAGAAGAGGATCACCGGCCGCTCGAACTCGCCCGCCACCTCACGGAAGATGTGGACGGCCTCCGACTCCAGCGAGTCGAGGTGCGACAGCGCGAACGGGTTGTCGGTCGCGCCGTGGAGATGAGCGACGGTGGTCACAGCAGACCCCTCTCGGTGAGCAGCGCGTGGAGCTGCGCCGCGGACTCCTGCACGGTCTGGTTCTGGGACTCGATCCGGAGATCGGGTGTCTCGGGTGCCTCGTAGGGGTCGTCGACGCCGGTGAGGCCGCTGATCTCGCCCGCGGCCTGCTTGGCGTAGAGGCCCTTCACGTCACGGACGGAGCAGACCTCGACGGGGGTGGCCACGTGCACCTCGACGAAGGTGGTGCCCTCGGCGTGGTGGCGCTTGCGGACGGCCTCGCGGCTGTCGGCGTACGGGGCGATCACCGGCACCAGGACCTGCACGCCCTGCGAGGCGAGCAGCTCCGCGACGAACCCGATCCGCTGCACGTTGGTGTGCCGGTCCTCGCGGCCGAAGCCGAGGCCCGCGGAGAGGAACTCGCGGATCTCGTCGCCGTCGAGGACCTCGACCCGGTGGCCCTCCCCGCGCAGCCGGCCGGCCAGCTCGTACGCGATGGTGGTCTTGCCGGCGCTCGGCAGGCCGGTGAGCCAGATGGTGGCACCCGTCACGTGCTTCTCCTGAACTTCCTGAGTGTCCGTCATCCGTGCAGCCCGCATTCGGTCTTGGCGCGGCCCGCCCAGCGTCCGGCGCGGGCGTCCTCGCCCTCCAGGACGCGGCGGGTGCAGGGGGCGCAGCCGACGGAGGCGTAACCGTCCATCAGGAGCGGGTTGGTGAGGACACCGTGCTCCGTGACGTACGCGTCGACGTCGTCCTGTGTCCAGCGGGCGATGGGGGAGACCTTGACCTTGCGGCGCTTCTCGTCCCAGCCGACGACCGGGGTGTTCGCCCGGGTCGGGGACTCGTCGCGGCGCAGGCCCGTGGCCCAGGCGCTGTACCGGGTCAGTCCCTCTTCGAGGGGCTTGACCTTGCGCAGCGCGCAGCACAGGTCGGGGTCGCGGTCGTGGAGCCCGGGACCGTACTCGGCGTCCTGCTCGGCCACCGTCTGACGCGGGGTCAGCGTGATGACGTTGACGTCCATCACGGCGTCCACGGCGTCACGGGTGCCGATGGTCTCCTCGAAGTGGTAGCCCGTGTCGAGGAAGACGACGTCCACGCCGGGCCGGACCCGCGAGGCGAGATGGGCGACGACCGCGTCCTCCATGGAGGAGGTGACGCAGAAGCTCTCGCCGAAGGTGTCCACGGCCCAGCGGAGGATCTCCAGCGGGGAGGCGTCCTCCAGATCACGGCCGGCCTGCTCGGCGAGTGCCTTGAGGTCGGCCGCGGTCATTTCCTGAGTCGTCGTCATATGTCTTTCCTTCCAGGGGTGTTGCGCGAAGTCGCCGGGGCGAGCAGCCCCAGGAACTTCAACTGGAAGGCTCGACTGCACGCGGCGCATTCCCAGGCGCCGTGACCCTGCTCGTTGGGACGCAGGTCCTCGTCGCCGCAGTAGGGGCAGTGGAACGGTGCGGCACGCTCGCTCACGACAGCGCCTCCTCGGAGGCACGCGACGCCCAGGTCGCGAAGCGCTCGCCGGTCTCGCGCTCCGCCTGGAAACGCTTGAGGACCCGCTCCACGTAGTCCGGGAGCTCTGCCGCGGTGACCTTGAGGCCGCGGACCTTGCGGCCGAAGCCGGCCTCCAGACCGAGCGCGCCGCCCAGGTGCACCTGGTAGCCCTCGACACGGTTGCCGTCGTCGTCCAGGACCAGCTGCCCCTTGAGACCGATGTCCGCCACCTGGATACGGGCGCAGGCGTTCGGGCAGCCGTTGATGTTGATCGTCAGCGGCTCGTCGAACTCCGGGATGCGACGCTCCAGCTCGTCGATGAGCGAGGCACCGCGGGCCTTGGTCTCGACGATCGCGAGCTTGCAGAACTCGATGCCGGTGCAGGCCATCGTGCCGCGCCGGAACGGGGTCGGGTTCACCCGCAGGTCGAGAGCCTCCAGGGCGGCGACCGCCGAGTCGACCTGCGCCTCCTCGACGTCGAGCAGGATCATCTTCTGGTCCGCGGTGGTCCGCAGCCGGCCGGAGCCGTGCTGCTCGGCCAGGCCCGCGATCTTGGTCAGGGTGGCGCCGTCGACCCGGCCCACGCGCGGGGCGAATCCGATGTAGAAGCGGCCGTCCTGCTGCCGGTGCACGCCCATGTGGTCGCGCCACTGGCCGGCGGGCTGCTCGGGGGCGGGGCCGTCGTTCAGCTTGCGCTGCAGGTACTCGTCCTCCAGGACCTGGCGGAACTTCTCCGGGCCCCAGTCGGCGACGAGGAACTTCAGACGGGCGCGGTTGCGCAGCCGGCGGTAGCCGTAGTCGCGGAAGATCGAGATGACGCCCTCGTAGACGTCCGGGACCTCGTCGAGGGAGACCCAGGTGCCGAGGCGGACGCCGAGCTTGGGGTTGGTGGAGAGGCCGCCGCCGACCCAGACGTCGAAGCCGGGGCCGTGGTCCGGGTGGTTCACACCGACGAAGGCGATGTCGTTGATCTCGTGCGCCACGTCGAGCTGCGGCGAGCCGGAGATCGCGGACTTGAACTTGCGGGGCAGGTTGGAGAAGTCCTTGTTGCCGACGATCCGACGGTAGATCTCGTCGATGGCGGGCGTGCCGTCGATGATCTCGTCGGCCGAGATGCCGGCCACCGGGGAGCCGAGGATGACACGCGGGGTGTCACCGCAGGCCTCGGTGGTGGACAGGCCGACCGCCTCCAGGCGGTTCCAGATCTCGGGGACGTCCTCGATGCGGATCCAGTGGTACTGGACGTTCTGCCGGTCCGTGATGTCGGCGGTGCCCCGGGCGAACTCCTCGGAGATCTCGCCGATGACCCGGAGCTGCTCGGTGGTCAGCCGGCCGCCGTCGATCCGGACACGGAGCATGAAGAACTCGTCGTCCAGCTCCTCCGGCTCCAGGACACCCGTCTTGGTGCCGTCCAGACCCTGCTTGCGCTGGGTGTAGAGGCCCCACCAGCGCATGCGGCCGCGCAGGTCGTTGGGGTCGATGGAGTCGAATCCGCGCTTCGAGTAGACCGTCTCAATACGTGTCCGTACGTTGAGACCGTCGTCGTCCTTCTTGAACTGCTCGTTGCCGTTCAGAGGGGTGAAGTGCCCCACGGCCCACTGACCCTCGCCACGGTGGCGCCCGGGCTTGCGGCGTGCGGCGGCGGGAGTGGGGTTTTCCGGGGTGGCGGCCATGGCGTCTTGTCCTTCGAGACTGCGAGAGGGCGGCTCTGACCTGCACACTGGCGCTCAGGTCGGAGGGTGGCGCGTCAGTGCGCAGCAGGGTCGGGCAGAGTCGTGCTGAAATGTGATCGCGGCGGTGCTGGTTCTCTCAGCGCGCCGGACAGATGGCGCTGGACATGCGGCCGAGGTCGACGTGCCGCCGACTCACCAAGGCAATTCCAGTTCCAGACATGACGGAAGCGTGTCACGGGACTTTGGACCCAGTCCAGCATCGTCCAGAATGCGGACATAGTCGTCTCGCTTGGCGAGATGGTGTGGTTTGGGTCACGCGAAAGGGGCCCTGATCAGGGCCCCTTCACGAGTCTTCAGCGGCTGCGGCGGGCGCGTGGCGGCGCCCCTGCCGGCACTCCTGCCGGCGGCCCGTCGCGGCTCAGGCGTGCGCGCCGGGCCACGGGCCGGGCGTCTCGGACTCCTCGACCTCCTCGACCTTGGTGTCGAAGAGCCGGAAGCCGCGGCGCTCGTAGTTGGCCATCGCGTGCGGGCCGTCGAGCGAGCAGGTGTGCAGCCAGACGCGCCGCGTCGCCTCGCGCTCCGGCCAGCGCTCGGCCAGGTCCCAGGCCCGCGCCACTCCGAAGGAGAGGAGGTGGCCGCCGATCCGGCGCCCACGGAACGCCGGGATCAGGCCGAAGTAGACGATCTCCACCACGCCGTCGTCCTGCGGGTCCAGCTCCACGTACCCGGCCGGCGTCCCCTTGTCGTACGCCACCCAGATCTCGGCGCCCGGCTTCTCGACGATCTCCTGCCACTGCTTGTACGTCAGCGACAGCCGGTCGTTCCAGCGGATGTCGCCACCGACCGCCGTATAGAGGAAGCGGCTGTACTCCGGCGACGGGACCGCGGCCCGGGCGATCGTGATGTCGCCATCCTCCGGGACGGGGGAGGGGCGGAGATCGGACGGTGCGGTCTGTTCGAGGGACCAGGTGGTGAGAGTGATGCGCATGGGGTCATCGCATCACGAGCCCGTGCGGCGGGGCGACCGGGGTCGGGGCGCGGGGTCCATCGGGCCCGTCGATCAATTTCAGCACGGCGCTCGACAATGGCCAGAACCGATCGATTAGCCGTGACGGAAAACAGGGTCCCTGTTATTACTGAAAAGAGGCAAAAGCCGCCGACCGGGGGTGGTATTCCGGCTCGCGCGCCCTGGAGGTCATCCCATGAGTTTGTTAAACTTCTGACCGTATGGGGCAGCGGTAACCCAGAGGGGGGATCGAATGCGCGTCCTTGTGGTCGAGGACGAAGGGGATCAGGCGGAGTCACTGATAGACGGCCTCAGACGGCATGGCCACGACACCATTGTGGTCGGTTCCGGGGCTGAAGCTCTGGACGTATTCGAGAATGCCGATCTGGTGCTGCTCGACCTTGGGCTGTCCGATATTGACGGAATCGAAGTTTGTCGTCGTATGCGGGCGGCAGGCGACACGCCGATTATATCCTTCGCCGACGAGTCCGCCGAACTCGACAGGATTCTCGGTCTGCAGGCGGGATCCGACGACTGTCTTGAACGGCCCTATTCATTTCGGGAACTGATGGCCCGCATCGACGCCGTCATGCGGCGGATCGGCGGCCAGCGCAGGTCCACCCTCTCCCGGGGCGGCCTCAGCCTCGACAGCGAGTCCCGGGAGGTCCGGCTCGACGGGAGGGCGATCGAACTGACCCGCAAGGAGTTCGACCTGCTGCACTACCTCGCGAGCCGTCCCGGTGTGGTCGTGTCCCGGGAGCGTCTGATGATCGACGTCTGGGGACACCCCGCCGGCGCGGGGCTCAGCGTGCAGGCGAGCCGCACGATCGACACCCATGTGAGCTCCATGCGGAGCAAGCTGCGGGAGAGATGCTGGATCACGACCGTCCGAGGGGTGGGATTCCGCTTCTGCCAGGAGTGAGCCGTCCCGGCGAGGACACGTGGTCCTCGCCGGGACCGGGCGGCGTGGTCAGCCACGCGACCGCGGGCTCAGCAGCTGTGCCAGGGCGTCCGGACCCTGGACGGCCGAGGCCGGCACCCCGCCGTTCACGACCAGCATGGGTACGCCCCTGACGCCCTGCTGCGCGCCCCGCCGTTCGTCGGCGCGCACGTCCTCCGTGAACTCCGACCCCTCCACCACCCGGCGGACCGCGGAGGGTTCGAGTCCCGCCTCGATCCCCAGCTTCTCCAGGACCTCCGGGGCCGCGATGTCGAGCCCCTCCGTGTGATAGCCGTACAGCAGCCGCTCCAGCACCTCGTCGGCCCGCCCGTGGACGGCGCCCAACCGGACGAGCCGGTGCGCGTCGAAGGAGTTGACCGGCCGGGCCTTGTGGAGCTCCAGCCGCAATCCCTCGGCCTCGCCGAGCGACTGGATCTGCCGCACCCGGGCGGCGGCCCGCTCCGGAGTGGGCTGGTACTGGGCGATGACCTCGGCCGCCGTCGGACCCGCCGTCGGGCTGCCCTCCGGATCGAGCTCGAAGCTGCGCCAGACGACCTCCACGTCCTCGCGTCCGGCGAGCGCGGTCGCCAGCCTCCTCTTCCCGATGTAGCACCAGGGGCACAGGATGTCGAAGTACGCCTCGACCCGCATGAGCAGGAACTCCTTTCAGTCGGCGACCGGCGCGGGAGCGGCGGCGCGGTCGTCGGGGGACGTCCGGTCCTTCTCGGCCGGCTCCCCGCGGCGGCGCAGCGTGAGCGTGAGCGCCGAGAGGGCCAGCAGGAGGGGGATCAGGATGAGCGCGTGGACGTGCAGGCTCTGGGTGAAACCGGCGCGGGCGGTGTCGGCCAGCGCGGAGCCCAGCGCCCCGGGGAGTTGCCGGGCGGCCTCCAGGGCCGCGGGCAGCGTCTCGCCGGCGGGACCGGCGACGTCCGCCGGCAGGCCCGGGGGCAGATGGTCGGCCATGTAGCCGCCGTAGACGGCTGTGGCGACGCTGCCCAGCGTGGCGATGCCCAGGGCTCCGCCGAGCTCCGCGCCCGTCTCGGAGATCGCCGAGGCGGCGCCGGCCCGTTCGGCCGGTGCGGAGCCCACGACCAGGCCGGTGCCCAGGGCCATGAACGGCGTGAGGCCGGCGAAGAGGAGCAGCGAGCCGGCCACCACGAAGCCCGGGCCGCCGTCGACCTGGGTGAGCATGATCGGCCCGAGGACGGCGAAGGCGGCGCCCGCGCTCATCAGGACGGCGGGCTGGAAACGGGCGGCGAGACCGGAGACCCACAGGGCGACGACCGTGCCGCCCACGGCGGTCGGCAGCTGCCACAGTCCGGCCTTCAGGGGCTCGAAGCCCAGGACCAGCTGCAGGTACTGCGAGGTGAGGAGGCTCGTACCGAAGAGGAGCATCCCGACCACGATCATCCCGCCGGCCGAGACCGCGAACGCGGGGACGCGGAAGAGGGACAGGTCGAGCAGCGGTTCGTCGAGCCGCCGTTGGCGCCGTACGAAGGCCGCGCCGATGACCAGACCGGCGGCGATGAAGCCCAGCGAGGCCGGCCCGACGCCGTCCGCTGCGAGGCTCTTGATCCCGTACACGATGGCGAGCGGGGCCACCAGGGACATCGCGACGCTGATCGGATCCAGCCGCCCGGTCCCGGCCGAACGGAACTCCGGTACGAGGAACGGGACGGTGAGGAGCAGCACCAGCATGGTCGGTACGGCGACGAGGAAGACCGAGCCCCACCAGAAGTACTGGAGGAGGACACCGCCGACGAGCGGACCGAGCGCCCCGCCGCCCATGAAGCTCATCATCCAGATGGTGATGGCGAGGGTGCGCTGCCCGGGGTCCCGGAAGAGGTTGCGGATCACGGAGAGCGAGGAGGGCGCCAGCGAGGCCGCGGCGACGCCTTGGATCGCGCGCGCGGCGATCAGCATCCCGGCGCTGTCCGCGTACGCGGCGAAGACCGAGGCGCCGGTGAAGGCGACGGCCCCGACGAGCAGGATCCGGCGGTGTCCGATCCGGTCCCCGAGCGTGCCCATGGTGATGAGGGCGCCGGCGACCATGAACCCGTAGATGTCCGTGATCCACAGCAGCTGGGGGCCGCTGGGGTCCAGGTCGCGGCTGAGCGTCGGCAGCGCCAGGTAGAGCACCGACATGTTCATCATGACCAGGACGGCCGGAACGCCGAGGACCGCCAGGGCGGTCCACTCGCGGGACCCCGCCCGCTCGGGCGGGGTACGGGCCTCGGTGCTCATCGGCCGGCGTCCGGGTCGCCGACGGCGAGCAGGGTCTTCCCGAGGGTGGCCCGCGCTTCGATGGCGGCGTGCGCCTCCGCCGCCGCGGCGAGTGGGAAGACCTGGCCGACGACCGGCCGCAGGGTGCCGTCCGCCGCGAGCCGCAGGGCCTCCCCGATGAAGGCGTGCGTCTGTGCGGGGCCCGGTCCCGCGAAGAGCCCGAGGGTACGGATCCGCCGGGCCGCGAGGTCGTCCTCGTCGAGCTCGGCGTCCGCGCCGCTCGCCATGCCGTACAGGCTGATGCGTCCGCCGGGGCCCAGCGCGCCCGCCGCCGCGGTGCCGATCGCGCCCCCCACTCCGTCGAAGACCACGTCGAGTGCGCCGCCGGCCGTGTCCTGGACCCGGCGGACCCAGTCGTCCTGCGCGTAGTCGACGTAGGCGGCGCCGAGGGAGACGATGAGCTGGGCCTTCCGCTCGCCGCGCGCGGCCCCGACGACACGGGCGCCGGCGTGCACGGCCAGCTGGACCAGGAGGCTGCCGACGCCGCCGGCCGCGGCCTCCACGAGGACCTTCTCGCCCGGCTTGACCTCGGCCTGACGGAAGAGCAGGAGCGCCGTGCGGCCGTCGGCCAGCAGGGCGACCGCGTCCTTGAGGTCCAGGCCGGACGGAACCGGTACGACCTCGTCGGCGCGGGCCAGGGCGCGTTCGGCGTAGCCGCCCTCGCCGCCGGTCGTGGTGACCACCGTCGTACCGATGAGGGCGGGGTCCGCGCCCGGTCCGACGGCGACGACGCGGCCGCCCACGCCGTTGCCCGGCACGCGGGGGAGCGGGGGACGGCCGAAGGGGCCGTTGCCGGAGCGCACCTGGGTCTCGACGAACGTGACGCTCGCGTACGCCACGTCGACGAGCACCTGCCCGGGTCCCGGCACCGGATCCTCGACCTGTCGAGCCCGCAGGACCTCCGGTCCTCCGAACTCCTCCATCACCACGGACAGCACGGCGCCCCTCCAAACGGATAGCTTCGCTTCGTTTGGAATGTATAACGGAGCGATTCGCTTCGCAAGTGGCTAGAGTGGGCCCATGGCCCGACGAGCTCCCCGATACGCAGAAGCAGAACGCAACGACCGCGCCCTCCTGGAGGCCGCCAAGAAGGTCCTCGCCGTGGACGGCGCCCATACGTCCGTGGCGACGATCGCGGCCCGCGCGGGAGTCGGCATCGCCAGCCTCTACCGGCGGTACCGCACCAAGGAGGAGCTGTTCCAGCACCTGTGCGCGCTGTCGCTCGGGCAGTGGATCCAGGCGGCGGAGGAGGGGCTCGCGCGCGACGACGCCTGGGAGGGCCTCGTCCACTACGTCACCGCCGCCATCGAGTTCAGCGGCGGTGCGCTCGGACCGCTGGCCGGCACGATCCAGGTCACCGACGAGATGGCCGAGAAGTTCAACAGGTCCGACGAGCTGACGCGCGCGCTGGTGGCGCGTGCCCATGAGGCCGGGGTGCTCCGGGCGGACGCCACGACCGTGGACATCTCCCTGCTCATCGAGCAGCTCGGCAAGTCCTCGCTCGTCGAGCAGTTCGAGGTGCAGGGCAGGACCGACCTCGTCGACGCGGCGAGCAGCGCCCGCCAGCGCATCATCGCCATCGCGCTGGACGGGCTGCGCGCCGGGCACGGCTCGCTGCCGGGCCGCCCGCCGGGGCCCGACCTCCTCGCCGAGCGCTGGTAGGCGCGGGGCGGGTGCGGCCGGGCCGGGGGCGGGCGGTCGTCGGGCGGCCCGTCGGGCCGTGGGGGCCGGTCGTCAGGCCGCCGGGCGGGGCCGTCGCTCGCTCAACGCCCGTACGACGTCCGCCTCGTGGTAGTACGTACGACCGCCGTGGCTCCGGCGCCGCCAGGCCTGCTGGCTGGCGAGCCGGTAGACGCTGCCGGACGGTGTGCCCCACAGCCGGGTGATGTCGGACGCGGTGAGCCACACGATCCTCGTTGGGGCCGCGTCCGCCGCGTGGGAGGTGCCGCCCGCGGCCGCGCCGTCGGGGCTGGGAGCCGACGGGGTCGTGCCGTCGAGGGGCGCGCGCCGTGTCGCACCGGACGGCGCTGACGGCGCCGTCATCCGCCGCCTGAGCAGCATCAGTTCCTCGCCCGTCCAGTGGTGTGCCGGATCGTTCCGGCACCGTACGGCCGGCGCCGACCCGGTGGCGGCCGGCCGGATCAGCGACTGGAGCCTCCCCGCGCAGCCCGGCTCGGGACAGGTTCCGACGGTCACCAGGCGGCGCTGGTCGGCAGGGTCCGCCGCGCGGGCGGCCCGGCGGGTCGCCTCGCTCAGTTCGCGGGAGGCGTCCCCGGCGGCGCTGTGCGCGGTCAGCCATCCCGCATGACGGATCAGAAAGGCCGTCAGGGCCTCCACCGTGCGGTCGGGGCGGGGCACCCGCCGGGCGTCCGCGATCAGGCCCGCCCAGGAGCCGAGGATCGCCAGGGCGTCCCGGCGGGCGTCGGACGCGGCCGTGTTGAAGGGGAGCCCGGGTGAACCGCCCCCCGATGTGCGTTCACGCGGGCCGCTCACGCTCCTGCTGCCGTCGAGCAGTTGACCGCAGGCCCGGTAGAGCGGGGGCAGCCGGCGGAGGTTCGCGAGGAGTTCGCCCTGACAGTCCCGACAGAGGAGGGCCCCGCCGGCGGTGGCTTTCCGCCCGCGTCCCGCCTGGGCCTCGTGCTGCCGGCGGCAGCCCGCGCCCGCGCAGGGGTGGTGCGACCGGACCGTTCGAGTCTCGCGGGAATTCAAGGTTTGTTTCCCCTTTGTAAATTCGATCCAGCTTCTGGATCGCGGCGGTCCGGTCAGCGTAAAAGCCCTCGACGAGTCCGGGCAAGGTCGACCTGATTTACTGGAGCGGCCCTTCCCATATTGATGGAATCCTGACGACTTTACGATCCCTTGACATGATCTTGTCGGATCCTTGAAAAATCTCCATTGACGTGGGTGCGGTCCGGCGAAGAAGCTGTTGAATACGTTCCCCAGGCATGTGCCCAGCCCCCGGCCGCAGTGCGGTCCGATGTGGGCGGTAGGGGTGCCCGCCTCTTCTGCTGTGGTGATTCCCGCAGGTGAAACACGATTTCCGGGTGTATGCCGTTCGAAGTTCCGAACGGCCGCACCGGCCGGGACCGCCCGTGCCGGGCGACCCGATCGACCTCCTCCCCCGTGAAAGGACACCCATGTCTTCCGGAATCCGTATATTCGACGTCGACGATCTGAAGCGAATTCTCAAGGAAGGGGTCGGGGCCGACGAAAGCGTCGACCTGGAAGGTGACATACTCGACCTGGATTTCGAAGCGCTCGGATACGAATCCCTGGCCATGCTGGAGACCGGTACGAGGATTGAGCGCGAGTTCGGCATCACCCTCGACGACGAGACGCTCACCGAGACCGCCACGCCGCGCAGCCTGATCGAGGCCGTGAACGCGTCGCTGCGTTCCGTCCCGACCGCCTGACCGCCCGTGACCCTCACGCGGCGCACCCCCAGCACCCCGGACGCCGCCGCGTGAGGCGGGCCCGGCCGGACGTCTGGCTGGTGCGGGTGAACGAGCCGCGACCCGACGTCGCGGCCCTGGCCCTGGAGGAGCTGGACGGCCGGGAGCGGGAGCGGGCGGAACGATTCGTCAGCCCCGGCGACCGGCTCCGGTACGTCGCCGCCCACATCGCGCTGCGCCGCGTCCTGGCGCTGCACACCGGGACGGCCCCGGGGGACCTGCGGTTCACCCGGGCCACCTGCCCCGAGTGCGGCGGCCCGCACGGCCGTCCCGAACTGGCCGTCGACGCGCCTCCCGTCCACTTCTCCCTCTCGCACAGCCACGGTCTGGTGCTCATCGCCGTCGCCGCCGCTCCGGTGGGAGCGGACATCCAGCGCTCGCCGGGCGGCGGCACCGTCGAGGCGTGCCTTCCGGCGCTCCACCCGGCCGAGCGGGCCGAGGTGGAGCGGCGGCCCGAGAGCGCCCGGCCGACCGCGTTCGGCCGGCTCTGGACCCGTAAGGAGGCCTACCTCAAAGGAATCGGCAAGGGCCTGGCGCACGGAGCCTCCTCCGACTATCTGGGAACCGACACCCACGGCCGGCCGCCCGGTTGGTCGGTCCTCGACCTGGACCTCGCGCAGGACCGGGCGTTCGCGGCGGCCGTGGCCGTGCGCGCGCAGGAGGCGGGGCCCCTGGAAGTGCGGGAGCGTTCCGCCTCGTTCCTCAGAGCCGCCGCTCCCGCCCTGTGAGCCGGGCCCGAGCGGTCGCCCCCCGAGAGCAGCCGCCGAGCGCAGCCCCTGAGAGCAGCCCCTGAGTGCAGTCGCCCCCCTGAAGTGGAGTGTGCCGTGCCGACAGCCGAGAGCCGCCCGCCGACCGTCACCATGACCGGCCACCGCACCGTCTCCGACCTCCGCGAGGAGTTGCGTGCCCTGCGTGAGCAGGCGCTCCGTGGCCCGAGTGACCGTGCGACCGAGGCCCAGCATGCGAAGGGGAAGCTGACGGCGCGCGAGCGCATCGAGCTGCTGCTCGACGCCGGTTCGTTCAGCGAGGTCGAGCAGTTGCGCCGGCACCGTGCGCAGGGTTTCGGCCTGGAGGCGAAGAAGCCGTACACCGATGGTGTGATCACCGGGTGGGGCACGGTGGAGGGCCGGACGGTCTTCGTGTACGCGCACGATTTCCGGATCTTCGGCGGTGCGCTGGGTGAGGCGCATGCGACGAAGATCCACAAGATCATGGACATGGCCATCGCGGCCGGTGCGCCGCTGGTCTCGCTGAACGACGGTGCGGGTGCCCGTATCCAGGAGGGCGTCTCGGCGCTCGCCGGCTACGGCGGCATCTTCCAGCGCAACACGCGTGCCTCGGGTGTCATCCCGCAGATCAGCGTGATGCTGGGCCCGTGTGCGGGTGGCGCGGCCTACAGTCCGGCGCTGACGGACTTCGTGTTCATGGTCCGTGAGACCTCGCAGATGTTCATCACCGGGCCGGACGTCGTCAAGGCGGTCACCGGTGAGGAGATCACCCAGAACGGGCTCGGCGGCGCCGACGTCCACGCGGGGGTCTCCGGTGTCTCCCACTTCGCGTACGACGACGAGGAGACCTGCATCGCCGAGGTCCGCTACCTCCTGTCGATGCTCCCGCAGAACAACCGGGAACTGCCCCCGGCCGTCGTGCCGGACGACTCGCCGGACCGGGCCACCCCGGCCCTCCTCGACCTCGTCCCCGCCGACGCCGCCCGTGCGTACGACGTACGGGCCGTGATCGAGGAACTCGTCGACGACGGGGAACACATGGAGGTGCACGGCGACTGGGCCGCCAACCTGGTGTGCACCCTCGCCCGGCTGGACGGCCGGGTCGTCGGCATCGTCGCCAACCAGCCCTCCGTGATGGCCGGAGTCCTGGACATCGACGCCTCCGAGAAGGGGGCCCGTTTCGTGCAGTTCTGCGACGCCTTCAGCATCCCGATCGTCACGCTCGTGGACGTACCCGGCTTCCTCCCCGGCGTCGGCCAGGAGCACAACGGCGTCATCAGACGGGGCGCGAAGCTGCTGTACGCGTACTGCAACGCGACCGTGCCCCGGGTCTCCCTGATCCTGCGCAAGGCCTACGGCGGCGCGTACATCGTCATGGACTCCCAGTCCATCGGCGCCGACCTCACGTACGCCTGGCCCACCAACGAAATCGCGGTCATGGGCGCCGAGGGCGCCGCCAACGTGATCTTCCGCAAGCAGATCGCGACCGCTCAGGATCCCGAGGCGGAACGCCGACAGAAGATCAAGGAATACCGGACCGAACTCATGCACCCCTACTACGCGGTCGAGCGCGGCCTCGTGGACGACGTCATCGACCCCGCCGACACCCGCCGGGTGCTCGTACGCGCGCTGGACATGCTCCGCGCCAAGCACGCCGAACTCCCCGCACGCAAACACGGAAACCCGCCGCAGTGACGACGGCGTCGCCGGGCGCCGATCCCAAGGAGCCGACCATGACCCAGCCCACCACGCGGGAGACCGCACACGAGATCACCGTCCGCGCGACGGCCGAGCGGCTCTACGCACTGATCGCCGACGTCGGCGGCTGGCCCGCGATCTTCCCGCCCTCCGTCCACGCCGACCACCTGGAGCGGGGCGACACGGAGGAACGCATCCGCCTCTGGGCCACCGTCGACGGACAGGTCAAGCACTGGACGTCCCGACGCACCCTGGACCGGGCGGGCCTGCGCGTCGACTTCCGGCAGGAGGTGCCGAGCCCGCCGTTCGCCGCGATGGGCGGCGCCTGGATCATCGAGCCCGCCGGACCGGGGGAGTGCCGCGTACGCCTGCTGCACGACTTCCGGGCCGTCGGCGACGACGCCGGCACGCTCGACTGGATCGACCGCGCCGTGGACGCCAACAGCCGGGCGGAACTCGCCGCGCTCAAACAGCACGCCGAACGCGGCGACGGCGGCGGCGAGCACGACACCTTCCTCACCTTCGAGGACACCGTCCGCCTCGAAGGCCACGCCAAGGACGTCTACGACTTCATCGACCAGGCCCAGCACTGGGCCGAACGGCTGCCCCACGTCACGGCCGTGTCCCTGCGGGACGCCGGCCCCGGCGTGCAGATCCTGGCCATGGACACGCTCACCAAGGACGGCAGCGCGCACACCACCGAGTCGGTGCGCGTCTGCGTCCCGTACGAGCGGATCGTCTACAAGCAGACCACCCTGCCCCCGCTGATGGCCCTGCACACCGGCGAATGGAGCTTCGAGGAGGACGGCGACGGCACCACCGTGGTCACCTCACGCCACACCGCCGTGGTCGAGCCCCGTGCCGTCGCCCGGGTCCTCGGCGAGACCGCCGACATCGCGGCGGCGCGCCGTTTCCTCCGCGAGGCGCTGGGCGCGAACAGCCTGGCCACGCTGAGGCACGCCGGAGCGTACGCCGCGGCCCGCCGCTGACCGCGGCCGGTCCCCTTCCGTATCAGCACCCCTCGTCAGCACCCCTCATCAGCACTCCTAGAAGGAACGCCATGACCACCTACGTCTGGGACTACCTCCCGGAGTACGAGAACGAACGCGACGACCTCATCGACGCGGTGGACACCGTCTTCCGCTCCGGCCGCCTGGTCCTCGGTGCATCCGTCGAGGGCTTCGAGAACGAGTTCGCCGCCTACCACGGGCTCGCGCACTGCACCGGCGTCGACAACGGCACCAACGCCGTGAAGCTCGGCCTCCAGGCCCTCGGAGTCGGCCCCGGCGACGAGGTCGTCACCGTCTCCAACACCGCCGCGCCCACCGTCGTCGCCATCGACGGCACCGGAGCCACCCCCGTCTTCGTGGACGTCCGCGAAGAGGACTTCCTCATGGACACCGACCAGGTGGCGGCGGCCATCACGCCCCGGACCAAGGCCCTGCTGCCCGTCCACCTCTACGGCCAGTGCGTGGACATGGCCCCGCTCCAGCGCCTCGCCGAACAGCACGGCCTGAAGATCCTGGAGGACTGCGCCCAGTCGCACGGCGCCCGCCACCACGGCCGGACGGCCGGCACGATGGGGGACGCCGCGGCCTTCTCCTTCTACCCGACCAAGGTCCTCGGCGCGTACGGCGACGGCGGCGCGGTCGTCACCGACGACCCGGAGGTCGACGCCGCCCTGCGCCGCCTGCGCTACTACGGCATGGCCGAGACCTACTACGTCGTCCAGACCCCCGGCCACAACTCCCGCCTCGACGAGGTGCAGGCCGAGATCCTCCGGCGCAAGCTCCGCCGCCTCGACAACTACGTCGAGGGACGCCGGGCGATCGCCCGGCGCTACGAGGAGGGTCTCGCGGACCTCGTCGGACCGGGCGGCCTCCAGCTGCCCGCCACCACCGACGGCAACGACCACGTCTACTACGTCTACGTCGTCCGCCACCCGCACCGCGACGAGATCATCGAGCGGCTCAAGGGCTACGGCATCTCGCTCAACATCAGCTACCCCTGGCCGGTGCACACGATGAGCGGCTTCCGGCACCTCGGCTACGGCAAGGGCTCGCTGCCCGTGACCGAGCGGCTGGCCGGCGAGATCTTCTCCCTCCCGATGTACCCCTCGCTCTCCGAGGACGTGCAGGACAAGGTGATCTCCGCCCTGCGGGAGGTCCTCACCGAGGGGTTCCGGTCATGAAGGCCCTGGTGTTGTCCGGTGGAGCGGGCACCCGCCTGCGCCCCTTCAGCTACTCGATGCCCAAACAGCTCATCCCCATCGCCAACAAGCCCGTCCTCGAACACGTCCTGGAGAACGTCCGCGCGGTGGGCGTCACCGAGGTCGGCGTCATCGTCGGCGACTGGGCCGACGAGATCTCCGCGGTGATCGGCGACGGCTCCCGGCTGGGACTGCGCATCACCCTGATCCCCCAGGAGAAGCCGCTCGGGCTCGCGCACTGCGTCGCCCTCGCCCGGCCCTTCCTCGGCGACGACGACTTCGTGATGTACCTCGGCGACAACATGCTCCCCGGCGGCATCGCCGACATCGCCGCCGACTTCACCGCCCACCGGCCCGACGCCCAGGTCGTCGTCCACAAGGTGCGCGACCCCCGGGCGTTCGGGGTGGCCGAACTCGCCCCCGACGGCAGCGTGCTGCGCCTCGTGGAGAAGCCCGAACAGCCCAGGAGCGACCTGGCCCTCATCGGCGTGTACTTCTTCACCGCCGCCATCCACCGCGCCGTCGCCGCCATCGAACCCGGCGCCCGCGGCGAGCTGGAGATCACCGACGCGGTCCAGTGGCTCGTCACCCACGGCGCGCGCGTCACGGCCAGCGAGTACGACGGCTACTGGAAGGACACCGGGCGGGCCGAGGAAGTCCTCGCCTGCAACCGGGCGTTGCTCGGCGAGCAGACCGCCCGGGTGGACGGCGAGATCGACGCGGAGAGCGAGGTCACGGGCCGCGTCGTGATCGAGCCCGGCGCCCGCCTGATCCGCTCCACCGTCACCGGACCGGCCGTCATCGGCGCCGGCACGGTGATCGAGAACAGCACGGTCGGACCGCACACCTCGATCGGCCGCGACTGCCTCCTGCGCGACACGACCCTCACCGACTCCATCGTGATGGACGGGGCCTCCATCAGCGGCGTGACCGGGCTGCGCGGCTCCCTGATCGGCCGCAACGCCGTCGTCGGCGGCGCCGAGGGCGACGGGCACCGCCTGGTGATCGGCGACCACACCCATATCGAGGTGGCGGCATGAGGCTGCTCGTCACCGGCGGCGCCGGTTTCATCGGCTCCCACTACGTGCGCACCATGCTGGCCGGCGGCTACCCCGGCTACGAGGACGCGCGGGTCACCGTCGTCGACAAACTCAGTTACGCCGGCAACCGGGAGAACCTCCCGGCCGACCACCCCCGCCTGGACTTCGTCCACGGCGACGTCTGCGATCTCCCCCTCCTCCTCGACGTGTTCCCGGGCCATGACGCCCTGGTCCACTTCGCCGCCGAGTCGCACGTCGACCGCTCGGTGGAGTCCGCGGCCGAGTTCGTCCGCACGAACGTGGGCGGCACCCAGACGGTGCTCGACGCCTGTGTGGAGACCGGCATCGAGCGGGTCGTCCACGTCTCCACCGACGAGGTGTACGGATCGATCGACTCGGGCTCCTGGACGGAGAGCCGGCCGCTGCTGCCCAACTCCCCCTACGCGGCCTCGAAGGCGGGCGCCGACCTGGTGGCCCGCTCCTACTGGCGCACCCACCGCCTCGGCGTCTCCATCACCCGCTGCTCGAACAACTACGGCCCCCACCAGCACCCCGAGAAGCTCGTCCCGCTGTTCGTCACCAACCTTCTCGAAGGCGTACCCCTGCCGCTCTACGGAGACGGCCGCAACATCCGCGAATGGCTGCACGTCGACGACCACTGCCGGGCGGTCCAGCTCGTCCTCGCCCACGGCGGCGCCGGCGAGATCTACAACGTCGGCGGCGGCAACGAGATCACCAACCTGGACCTCACCCGCCGGCTCCTGGAGCTGTGCGGGGCCGACGAGTCCATGATCCGGCGGGTGGCCGACCGCAAGGGCCACGACCTGCGCTACGCCCTGGACGACAGCAAGATCCGCGAACAGCTCGGCTACGAGCCCCTCGTCCCCTTCGAGCAGGGGCTGGAGCGCACGGTCGCCTGGTACCGCGAGAACCCGCAGTGGTGGAAGCCGGTGAAACACCGGGAGCGGCAGGCGTCCGGCCCGGAGACGGGACCGTGACCGGCCGTGCGGAGCCCTTGACCGCCCCCGCGGCAGCACTGCGCCGCCGTGGCGAGTCCGGCCTGCCCCGGCGCCTCGCCCGCTCCGCCGCCGCGCCGGACGGCGCCCATCTGCGTACGGACGAGGTCGTCGACTGGCTGGCGCAGTGCCTGCGGGCGCACCGGTTCCAGGTCGACCGCATTCCCTTCGCCGAGCTCGACGGCTGGTCGTTCGTGCCGGGCTCCGGAAACCTCGCCCACCACAGCGGCCGGTTCTTCTCGGTCGAGGGCGTCGGCGTCACGGTCGCCGGGGGACCCGTTCCGCACTGGGAGCAACCCATCATCCACCAGCCCGAGGTCGGCATCCTCGGCATCCTGGCCAAGGAGTTCGACGGAGTCCTGCACTTCCTGATGCAGGCGAAGATGGAGCCGGGCAACCGGAACCTGCTCCAGCTGTCCCCGACGGTCCAGGCCACCCGCAGCAACTACACCAAGGTGCACAAGGGCGCGGACGTGCGGTACCTGGAGTACTTCGCCGACCCGCGCAGGGGGAGGGTGCTCGCCGACGTCCTCCAGTCCGAGCACGGCTCCTGGTTCCTCCGCAAGGCCAACCGGAACGTCCTCGTCGAGACCGACGACGACGTGCCGCCCCACGAGGACTTCCGCTGGCTCACCCTCGGTCAGATCGGGCGCCTGCTCCGCCTCGACAACCTGGTCAACATGGACTCCCGCACGGTCCTCGCGGGGCTGCCGACCCCGGCCGCCGAGGACCACCTCGCCCGCGCGCTCCACACGGACCTCGAACTGCTCTCCTGGATCACCGCCCAGCGAGCCCGTCACGAGGTCCGGGTGGAAGGGCTTCCGCTCGCCGGGGTGCGGGGCTGGCACCGTACGCCCACCGCGATCGAGCGGCCGGACGGGCGCTACTTCCGCGTGGTGGCGGTGGCCGTCGAGGCGGGCAACCGGGAGGTCACCGGCTGGACGCAGCCGCTCGTCGAACCGACCGGGCAGGGCGTGACCGCGTTCCTCACCCGCCGTATCGGCGACGTCCCCCACCTCCTGGTGCACGCGCGGGTGGAGGCGGGCCTGCTCGACGTCCTGGAGCTGGCGCCCACCGTCCAGTACGTCCCGGAGAACTACGCCCACCTCGACCCCGCCGACCGGCCGCCGTTCCTCGACGAGGTCCTCACCGCCGGGCCCGGGCGCACCCGTTACGAGGCGGTCCACTCCGAGGAGGGCGGGCGGTTCCTCAACGCCGAGAGCCGCTACCTCGTCGTCGAGGCCGACCCCGGGTCCCCACCGGAACCGCCCGAGGGCTACCTCTGGATCACCCCGGGCCAGCTCGGCGCCCTCGCCCGGCACGCGCGCTACGTGAACGTCCAGGCCCGCACTCTGCTCGCCTGCATCAACACAGGTGCGGTGCAGGGGTTCTGACGTTCCGACACTTTAGCGGCGCCACTCCTGTGCCGCCCCTGGCTCCGCCCGTACCCGCTCCCTCCCACCGACCGTCACCGACTGCACCGAGGACGAACATGTACGGAAACGACTCCGCCGAGCTCTACGACCTCCTGCACAGCGCCCGGGGCAAGGACTTCGAGGGCGAGGCCGCCGCGGTCGCCGCCCTCGTCGACGACCGCATGCCCGGCGCCGGCTCCCTCCTCGACATCGCCTGCGGTACCGGCGCCCACCTCGCCCGCTTCGCCGAACGGTACGACCACGTCGAGGGCGTGGAGATCTCCGGGCCGATGCTCGAACTCGCCCGCGACCGGCTGCCCGGCGTCCCGCTCACTCTCGGGGACATGCGCGACTTCGACCTGGGCCGCCGCTTCGACGCCGCCGTCTGCCTGTTCGGCTCCATCGGGTACGTCGACTCGGCCGACGAACTCGACGCCACCCTGCGCTCCTTCGCCCGCCATCTGAACCCCGGCGGCGTCCTGGTCGTCGAACCGTGGTGGGCCCCGGACACCTTCACGCCCGGACACGTCTCCGCCGATGTGATCGAGGTCGACGGGACCCATGTGGCCCGCGTCTCGCACGCGTCGCTCGCCACACCCGCCGGCGACGCCTCCCTCATGCGCGTCCACTACACCGTGGCCCACCGCGACCACGGCGTACGGCACTTCGCCGAGGACCATGTGTGCCGGCTCTTCGGCAGCGATCGCTACGAGGCCGCGTTCACCGCGGCGGGCTTCGCCTTCGAGCGGGTCGCCAGCCCCGTGTCGGCCCGCGGTTTCCTCGTCGGGGTACGCAAGTGACGGCCGGGCCGCCCGCCGACGCCCGGCCCGGACGGGACCGGCGCGGACAGAACGGGTCCGGACAGGCCCGGCGCGTCGTGGTGCTCGGCGGCACGGGTTTCGTGGGGCGGACCGTCTGCGCCGACTTCCGGGCCGCCGGCTGGGACGTCCTGGCGGTTGCCCGGACCGTGCCCGCCCGGCCCGTCGCGGCGCGGTTCCTCCCGCTCGACCTGGCGGAGACGACACCGGAGGAGCTCGCCCGCGTCCTGGCGGACGAGCGCCCCGACGTGGTCGTCAACGCCACCGGGAGCATCTGGAGCCGGGACGACGCCGCCATGGATCGCATCTGCACCGTCCCCACCCTGCGGCTCCTCGACGCGCTCGGGGCCCTGCCGCAGCCGCCCCGGCTGGTCCACCTCGGCTCCGTACTCGAATACGGCCCGCTGCCGCCCGACGGAGCCCCCCGACCCGACCCGGCACCCGAGCCGACGACCCCGTACGGAAGGGCGAAGCTCGCCGCCTCCCGCGCCGTCCTGGAGGCGGCGGCGGACGGCTCCGTGCGCGCCCTCGTCCTGCGCGTCGCCAACGTCTCCGGCATCGGCACCCCCGACGTCAGCCTGCTCGGCCGGGTCGCCGAGCGGCTCGTGGCGGGTGCCGCCGGCGGCGAGCCGGTCACCGTGGAACTCGCACCGCTGCGGGCCCACCGCGACTACGTCGACGTACGGGACGTGTCGGCGGCCGTGCTCGCGGCGGCGCTCTCGTCCGCCAGCGGCCGGGCCGTCGACATCGGGCGCGGCGAGGCCGTCCCCGTACGGCGGCTCGTGGACCTCCTGGTGAGGGTGAGCGGCGTACCCGCCCGCATCGTCGAACGACCGCAGGAGCCGGGCGCCGGGCCCGAGCGGGACTGGATCCGGACGGACCTCGCCGCTGCCCGCGAGGTGCTCGGCTGGAAGCCGAGCCGCGGTCTCGAGGAGTCGCTCGCCGCCTACTGGGCGGACGTCAGCGGCCGTGCCGCCGCCGCTTGAAGGCGGCCGGGCCCCCACCCCGTACGGAGCGGCGCTCTCACGCCGAACCGAGCGGGGCTCTCACCTCGTACAGAGCGGGGCTCTCACCCCGAACAGAACTGGAGTGGATGTGCGTATCGCGGTGACAGGCTCCATCGCCACCGACCATTTGCTGACGTTTCCCGGCCGGTTCCGGGACCAGCTCATCGAAGGCCGGCTGGACACGGTCTCGCTCTCCTTCCTCGCCGACGAACTGGAGGTGCGCCGCGGCGGCGTGGCGGCGAACATCGCCTACGGCCTCGGCGCCCTCGGACTCGCCCCGCTGCTCGTGGGGGCCGTCGGCCGGGACTTCGCCGAGTACGGGGAGCTCCTCGCGGCACAGGGCGTCGACACCGGCTCCGTACACATCAGCGAGGCCCGCCACACGGCCCGGTTCATCTGCACCACCGACGCGGAGCAGAACCAGATCGGCACCTTCTACGCCGGTGCGATGAGCGAGGCCCGGGACATCGCCCTGGCCCCGGTCCTCGACCGGGCCGGGGGCCTGGACCTGGTCCTCGTCTCGCCGAACGATCCCGAGGCGATGCTGCGGCACACCAGGGAGGCGGCGGCGCTCGGCGTGCCGTTCTGCGCCGACCCCTCCCAGCAGCTGGCGCGACTCGACGGGGACCAGGTCCGGCTCCTCCTGCGCGGGCCGAGGCATCTCTTCACCAACGCGTACGAGGCCCAGCTGGTCCAGGAGCGGACCGGATGGACCGAGGCGCAGGTCCTGGAGCGGGTCGGCACCTGGGTGATCACCCGGGGCGCCGACGGCGTCCGGATCCTGGCGGCCGGCCGGCCCGCCCTCGACGTGCCGGCCGTCCCCGCCGACGGAACCGTGGAGCCCACCGGAGCCGGGGACGCCTTCCGGGCCGGCTTCCTCGCCGCGGTGGCCGGGACGGACGACACGGAGCGGGCGGCCCGGCTCGGCGCCGCCCTGGCCACCACCGCCCTGGAGTCCGTGGGGTCGCAGGCGTACACCCTCGACGGGGAGCGGCTGCTCGCCCGCATCGAGGACGCCTACGGGCCGGCGGCCGCCGCGGACCTCGCACCGGTGACCAAGGCCGTACGGGTGTAGCCGCACCCGCACCCGTACTTGTACCCGCACTCGTACGCGTACCCGTACGCGTACCCGCACGCGTACCCGCACGCGTACCCGCACGCGTACCCGCACGCGCACCCGCACGCGTACCCGTACGCGTACCCGCACGCGTACCCGCACGCGTGCCCGTGCCCGTCGTCAGCTCGTCGTCGTACGGAAGGCCCGGCCGTGCCAGAGCAGCGGCCGGGTGCCCCCGTCGAGGAGCACCTCGGTCGGCCGGCCGACCAGCATCTCGTGGTCACCGACCCGCAGCCGGTCCGCGACCTCGCAGCGGAACGCCGCGTGCGCGTCGGGGACGAAGGGCAGCCCGGAGCCGGGCCAGGTGGCGAGGGCCTGACCGGCGAACCGGTCGATGCCCCGGGTGGCGAACCGGCGGGCGAGCTCCTGGTGCTGCTCGCCGAGCACGTTGACGACGAACGCGGACGCGGTGGCGAAGGCCGCGGCGCAGCTGGAGGTGTGGGCGATGCCGACCATGACGAGCGGCGGGGAGAGGGAGGCGGAGGTGACCGAACTCGCCGTGAGCCCCCACCGGCGCCCTTCCCCGTCCGCCGTCGTCACGAGCGTGAGCGGCGAGGCGAGCAGGGACAGCGCGTCCTTGAAGGTGTCCGTGTCCCGTACGGCCCTGATGTCCGCCCGCACGCTCACGAGGAGCCTCCGTCCGCCTCGACCGCCTTGACCGGCTCGTCCGTCTCGACCGCCGCCAGCGCGTCGAGCACTGCGCGGTGCCGGACATCGCGCTCCAGGCACAGGCGGCCGTAGTCCTTGCCGCCGAAGAGGCGTTCGGCCTCCGAACCGAGCGCGTCGATCGTCTCCTCGGTCATCCGGGGAGACCCCAGTTCGGCCCAGCTCTTCTCCAGGCCGACGCCGAGGTGGCCGAGCCACTTCCGCAGGCCGCCCTCCCCACCTCCGAGATGGAAGGAGTGGAACGGGCCGATCGTGGCCCACCGCAGTCCGATGGACCGGGTGACGACCGTGTCCAGCTCCTCCATCGACACCACGCCCTCACGGACGAGATGGATGCTCTCCTGGAGCAGCGCGGACTGCAGCCGGTTCGCGACGAACCGGGCGATCGGCCGCCGCAGCACGACGGGCGTCCGGCCCACCGAACGGTAGAAGGCGACGGCCTCCTCCACCGCCTCCGGGTCGGTCCGCTCACCACCGACCACCTCCACCAGCGGCACGATGTGGGGGGAGTTGAAGGGGTGGCCGACGACCAGCCGGCCGGGGTCCTTCATCCGCTCGCCCATCGCGTCGGGCAGCAGGGTCGACGTCGACGACAGCAGCAGGGCGCGCTCCGGGGCCTCCTCGCCGACGAGGCGGAACAGCTCCTGCTTCAGGAGCAGGTCCTCGGGTGCGTTCTCCTGCACGACGTCCGCGTCCGCGACCGCGCGCGCCACGTCGGGCTCGAAGGTGACCCGTTCGAGAAGCTCCTCGGGGTCCAGGCCGGCTCCGCCGGGCAGGGTCGGCGCGAACGTCCGCAGACCTCCCAGGACGACGCTCCGCGCTTCGGGACGGCGGCTGTTCACCCGCACGTCGAGTCCGTGTCCGAGGAACAGGGTGATCCACCCGAGGCCGATCGTCCCCGCGCCGATCACCGCCACGGTAGGCCGGCCGGATCCGCTCATCGTCTTCGTTCTCCCGTTCTCGTGTCCCGTGTGCGCTGTCGCACGGGGCACATGCTGGGCCGCCGTGCTCGACGGAACCTCGACGCGCGCTCGACGAAGCCCCCGGCCCAGAGAGACGAAGAGCCCCTGGCCCAGAGAGACGAAGACCCCCGCCCAGAGATCAGTGACACCCCATCCGCCGGTCCGGAACCGACCGGAAACGAGACGTCCGAGGTCATCCCATGAAGGTCATCCAGTGAAATTCCATCTCCTCGGCCCCTTCGAGATCACCACGGAGGACGGCCGGTCCTGCATCCCGCCCACGCCGAAGGCCAGCCAGGTACTCGCCCTGCTGCTCACCCGACCCAAGGAGATCGTGCCGGTCGACGCCTTCATCCAGGAACTCTGGGCCGAGAACCCCCCGCGCAGCGCCCTGACCACGCTGCAGACGTACGTCTACCACCTGCGCAAGATCCTGGTCGGCGAGGGCCTCGCCGCGGCGGAGGAACGAATCCTGGTCACCCGCAGTCCCGGCTACCTCATCGACCCGTCCGGACACGGCCTGGACACCCGGGAGTTCGAGGAGCTCGTGAAGTCCGGGCGCCGGGCCGCCGACAAGGGCCACCTCGAACTGGCCGCCCGCACCCTGGGCGACGCCCTGGACATGTGGACCGGCCCCGCCCTGGCCAACATCTCCACCGGCCGTGTCCTCAACGGCTACACGATGTACCTGGAGGAGCTGCGGGTCCGCGCCGTGGAGCGGCGCATCGAGGCGCTCAAGCAGCTGGGGAACGAGCGTGACCTCATTCCCGAACTGTGCGCGCTCATCCAGCAGTACCCGCTCAACGAGTGGTTCCACGCCCAGCTCATCGAGTCGCTCAGCAACTGCGGCCGGCGGGCCGAGGCCCTCAAGGTCTACCGGGACCTGTGGCGGTCCCTCGACGACGAGCTGGGCATCGAGCCGTCCCCCGACGTGCAACGCCTTCACCACGAGGTACTCAACCCGGTCGCGCGCTCCGGTCGCGCGGCCTGACGAGAGGAGATCCATGTCCACCACCCGAGTTCCCGAGGAGCTGTACAGCCGTGTGCAGCAGTTCCACGCGGCGCAGATGCAGGCGCTCGACAGCGGCCGGTTCGACGACTACGCCGACACGTTCACCGAGGACGGCGAGTTCCGGCACTCGCCCGGCCGGCCGGCCGCCCGCACCCGGGCCGGCATCGCCAAGGAGCTGGTGGCGTTCCACCAGGAGCGTTTCGCCGGCGAACCCGTCCAGCGCCGCCACTGGTTCAACATGCTGAACGTCCAGGAGCAGCCCGACGGCACGATCCACGCCACCTTCTACGTGCTCGCGCTGCTGACCCGGGTGGGCGAGCGCGTCCCCGAGATCGCCCCGAGCTGCCTGGTCCGGGACGTGCTGGTGGAGGAGGACGGCCGGCTCCTCACCCGCTCCCGCCGGGTCGAGCACGACCACGTCCCGGAAGCGTGAGCAGCCCCCGCCCCTTCCCCCGACCTTCTCCGACCCCCTGGAGGAATGCCATGCGCGCTGTCCGAATCCATGAGTACGGCGGCCCCGAGGTGCTGCGTACCGAAGAGGTGCCGATACCGGAACCGGGGCCCGGCCAGGTGCTGATCGCGGCCGAGGCGATCTCCGTGGGCTTCGCCCAGACCCAGATGCGACGGAACATCTTTCCCGCCCCCATGTGGCGCCCCGAGTTCCCCGTCACGCTCGGCGGCGATGTCGTCGGCGAGGTCGTCGCCGTGGGGTCCGGCGTGACCGGGATCGCGACCGGCGACCGGGTCGGCGCCTTCACCCTGCACGGCGCCTACGCCGAGTACGTCGCCGTCGACGCGGACACCGTGCTCCCGGTGCCCGCCGCTCTCGACGCGGTCCAGGCGACGGCGCTGCCCGCACCCGGGCCCATCGCCATGGGCACGATGGGCACGGCGTCCCTCGCCGCCGGGGAGAGAGTCCTGGTGCACGCGGCGTCGGGCGGCATCGGGCACCTCGCGGTCCAACTGGCCCGGCTCGCCGGGGCGGGGACGGTGATCGCCACCGCCGGCACGCCCGAGAAATGCGCCTACGCCCGCTCCCTCGGCGCGGACGTCGCCGTCGACTACAGCCGTACGGACTGGCCGGACGCGGTACGCGAAGCCACCGGCGGGCGCGGCGTCGACGTGATCCTCGACAGCGTCGGCGGCGAGGTGCTCCGGCAGGGCGTGGGTCTCCTCGCCCCGTTCGGCAGGCTCGTGTTCTACGGGTCGGCCGGCGGCGGTCTCGGCATTCCCTCCGTCTCGCCCATGGAGCTCATCGGGATGCGGTTCCTCACCGGGTTCGCCCTGTCCGCGTGGCGGAGCGAGCGGCCGGAGCAGTACCGCGCCGACCACGACACGCTCACCGCCCACCTGCTCGCCGGCACCGTCCGGCAGAGCGTGCACATGACGCTGCCCCTGGAGGACGTGGGCAAGGCGCACGAGATCGTGGAGAGCCGGGGCCAGTTGGGGCGGATCGTGCTTCTCACGGGCCGGGGCGCCGCGGCCGCCGGAGGGACGGCATGAGGATCCTCTTCGTCGCCGGCCCCAGCCCGGCGACCGTCTTCGGACTCGCCTCCCTGGCCGTCGCCGCACGCCAGGCGGGACACCAGGTGATCATGGCCGGGACGGAGGAGCTCGTCCCGCACATCACCGGGATCGGTCTGCCCGGCGCGGCCGTCACCCCGCGCACGTGGGAGAGCCTGATCGTCACGGACCGGTCCGGCGAGCCGGTGCCCCGGATGCCCCGCGGCGTCGAGCCCGAACGCCGCCACCACGGCGGCTGGTTCGGCCGGCTGGCCGCCGAGAGCCTGGACGGCCTTCGGGAACTCGCCGCGCACTGGCGTCCCGAACTCGTCGTCGGCGGCAGCATGTCGTACGCGGCCCCGCTGCTCGCGGCCCAGCTGGGGATCCCGTACGTCCGCCAGGCCTGGGACCTGTACGACACCCGGGGGGTCGACCCGTACGCCGCCGAGGAACTCCGTCCCGAGCTCGACGCGTCGGGGCTCGACGGGCTTCCCGCGCCGGACCTCCGCATCGACGTCTGTCCGCCGAGCCTGCGGCCCCCGGACGCCGACCCGGCCCAGTCGATGCGCTGGATCCCGTACAACCGTCAGGAGCCGCTCGAACCGTGGATGTACACCCGGGGCGAGCGGCCCCGGGTGTGCGTGACCTCCGGCAGCCGTGAGACCGAGGCCAACCGGGACTTCCTCGGCCGGCTGGTCGCGGACCTCGCCGCCTTCGACGCGGAGATCCTGGTCGCGGCACCGGAGGAGGCCACGTCCCGGCTGCGGCAGACCGTCGGCCGGGTGCGGATCGGCTGGATGCCGCTGGACGTCGTCGCCCCGACCTGCGATCTCGTCGTCCACCACGGCGGGGGAGTCACCGGGATGACGGCGCTCGGCGCCGGAGCGGCCCAACTGCTGCTTCCCCGCTGGGACATCTTCGCCTCGACCATGCGCCGCACGGCCGAGCAGGGAGCGGCGCAGGTCCTCTTCCCCGAGGACGCGACGCCCGAGGCGGTGCTGCGGGCGTGCCGGGAACTCCTCGAAGAGCCCGGACACCGGAAGGGGGCCGGTGAGATCGCGGCGGAGATCGCCGCGCTCCCCGGTCCTGCGGAGGTCGTCGGGGCCCTGGAGCGGCTGGCCGCCCGGCACCGGGCGTGACGCCGCCGGGGGCGGTCACGGGAGATCCCGTGACCGCCCCCGGCGGGCGTCGAGGAGGGGTCAGCCGACGTTCGTCGTGCTGAACACGACGGGGGTGGCCGGGTCGGCGTAGCACTGGAACGGGTCCCACTGGTTGTTCGCCGGGTGCAGACGGTTCCACCCGAAGGAACGGTTCTCGAAGCTCGAACCGCCGGGGGCGGTCGTGACGGCGCCCTGGGCGGGCGCGCGCAGCGCGACCACGAGGGTGGGCAGGTCGAACTCGACGCCGCCCGGGATGCTGTCGGGCGAGGTGACGACGAACTCGGCGCCGCGACGCTCGACATGGAAGGCGGCCGTGCCGAGGTTGCTGCCCCCGACCAGCTTGTAGCCGAGGACCTTGGCCCCGGGCGAGACCTTGTAGGCGACCTCGATGTCGGTGAGCTCCTTGTTGTACTCGCCGAGCGCCAGGATGGGCGCGGGGTCGAACGACACGTTGAACACGGCGTTGGAGGAGACCTGTGCCGGGGCCGTGGTCGTGAAGTTCCGGGCGTACCCGTTGATCGGGAACCACGCGCCGTCGAAGCGGCTCTGGCACACGTAGCCGACGGTCGACGAGGTGCTCGTGCCCGGGGCGGTGGCGCTCGCCGGGGACGTGGCGCCCAGCAGGGCGGTGGCCGCCGAGATGGTCAGGGCGGCGGCGATCCCCGCCGTGCTCTTCTTCTTCATGGTGCGTGTGGCCTCTCTCGCTGCGGTACGTGGGCCCCTGCTCCACGACGGAGAGCAGGGAGGCCGGTGGTGCCGGCGAGACGAAAGCATCGTCGGCCCGCTCGAACGGTCCTCGGCGTCCGGTCGATCGGAACTCGAAGTTCCGATTCGCCCGCGCCCGCTCCTCCGCCGGCGGGCGCTTCGAGCGCACTTCGAACGGCCTTCGAGACCCCGGAGCGAACGTCGGCCGAGTCGGGACCCGCACGTTTCGGCCCCCGCACACCGCCCGTACAGCACACCTCTTGGAGGACCCATGACTCAGGCGAACGGCCGTGTGGCCGTGGTCACCGGCGCGACCAGCGGCATCGGTTGGGAGATCGCCGCCCGCCTGGCCGAGACCGGCCACCGGGTCTATCTCTGCGCACGGTCGGCGGACCGGCTCGCCGAGGCCGTCAAGCAGCTCCAGGACCGCGGATACGACGCCGACGGCAGCACCTGCGACGTGGCCGACCCCGAGCAGGTCACGGCGTTCGTGACGGCCGCCGTCGCCCGCTACGGCCCCATCGACATCCTGGTCAACAACGCCGGCCGCAGCGGCGGCGGCATCACCGCCGACGTCACCGACGAGCTCTGGCTCGACGTCGTCAACACCAACCTCAACAGCGTCTTCCGGATGACGAAGGCGGTCCTCACCGTCGGCGGCATGCAGGGGAAGAAGCGCGGCCGCATCGTCAACATCGCCTCGACCGGCGGCAAGCAGGGCGTCCTGCACGGCGCCCCCTACTCGGCCTCCAAGCACGGCGTCGTCGGCCTGACGAAGGCCTGGGGCCTGGAGCTGGCCAAGACCGGCATCACCGTCAACGCCGTCTGCCCCGGCTTCGTCGAGACCCCCATGGCGGAGAAGGTCCGCACGCACTACGCCGGGATCTGGGGGACCACGGAGGAGGAGGCGTTCGAGCGGGTCACCGCGCGCGTTCCGATCGGCCGGTACGTCGAACCCTCCGAGGTCGCCGCGATGGTCGAGTACCTCATCGGCGACGGAGCCGCCGCGGTCACCGCCCAGGCCCTCAACGTCTGCGGCGGCCTCGGCAACTACTGACCGGACGCCCGCAACCAGCACCTCAGGGAGCGCCATGCCCGCCACCCAGCCGCCCTCACTGTCCCCGGACGCCGTACACGAGGCCGCCGAGACGGCCGCCAAGCACGCGACGGCCGCCGAGTCCGACCGGAGACTTCCGACGGAGGTCGTCGCCCCGATCCTGGCCGCCGGATTCGCCCGCCACTTCGTCCCCGCCCGCTGGGGCGGCTCGGCCGGCACGTTCCGCGCGCTGCTGCCCGCCGTCGCCGTGATCGGCGAGAACTGCACCTCGGCGGCCTGGTACGCCTCGCTCGCCGCGAGCGTCGGCCGGCTCGCCGCCCACCTGCCGCCGGACGGCCAGGCGGAACTCTGGCAGGACGGGCCCGACATCCCGATCGTCGGAGCGCTCGCCGCCGCCGGCACCGCCGTGCGCGTCCCCGGCGGCTGGCGCGTCAGCGGCCAGTGGCCGTACGTCAGCGGGGTCGACTCCTCCGCCTGGGCCCTGGTCTGCGCCCGCGCGACCGACGGCGAGCACCAGGAGCCGCGCTTCTTCGCGGTCCCCCGCGCCGCGTACGGCCTCGGGGACTCCTGGTTCAACGTCGGGCTGCGCGCCACCGGCAGCAACACCCTCGTCCTGGACGGCGTGGCCGTGCCCGACGCGCGCTCCGTCGCCCTCGCCGACCTCCTCGCCGGCCGGGCACCCGACGCCCTCGCCCCCTGCCACCGGGTCCCCATGAAGGCAGCCAACGGCCTGACCCTGACGGCACCCCTGCTCGGCGCGGCCCGCGGCGCCCTGCGCCAGTGGTCCGGCCTGGCGCGCGACAAGCTCCGGGCGCCGGCCGCCGCCATCACCGGCGGCGCGGACCGGACTCCGTACGAGCTCACCCTCGCCCGCTCCGACGGCGAGGTCGACGCGGCCGCCCTGCTCCTCGACAGGGTCGCGGAGGTCCTGGACCAGAGCCCCGTCGACGCGCTCCTGACGGCCCGCAACGGACGCGACTGCGCCCTGGCGGCCGAGCTGCTCGCCGGCGCCGTCGACCGGCTGCTGCGGTCCTCGGGCAGCAGGGGCCAGACCGACACCGAGCCGCTCCAGCGGTTCTGGCGGGACGTCAACGCGGGAGCCGGCCACAGCGGCCTGCAGTTCCCGCCCGCGGCGAGCGCCCTGAGCCGCGCCTCGGGAGCCCTGGGGCCTGTCTGACACCCCGTGACCGGCGCGCGAGGCAGCTGATCCGCCGGCACACACCTACAGCAACGACACGTACCCGCAGCAGCGACGCGTACCGCAGTCGCGACGCGTACCGCAGCGGCGACACATACCGCAGCAACGACTCGTACCGCAGCAACAAGAAGGGAACACGCACCCGATGTCGTGCATCCAGCGAACGACGGCAGCCCCCCGGGGGCACGCCCGGTCCCGCTACCCGGCGGGGGGCTCCCGATGAGCCGCCGCGTCGTCGTCACGGGACTGGGGGTGCGGGCCCCGGGTGGCTCGGGGACGCGGCAGTTCTGGGACCTGCTCAGCTCCGGCCGGACCGCCACCCGCGCCATCAGCTCCTTCGACGCCTCCAAGTGCCGCTCCCAGGTGGCGGGCGAGATCGACTTCGACCCCGCCGCCGAGGGCCTCACCCCCCGCGAGATCCGCCGCATGGACCGGGCCGCACAGTTCGCCGTGGTCTGCGCGCGCGACGCGGTGGCCGACAGCGGGCTCTCCTTCGAGGGCCTCCGCCCCGAGCGCGTCGGCGTGAGCGTGGGCAGCGCGGTCGCGGCCGCGATGTCGCTGGAGAGCGAGTACCGGGTCCTCTCCGACCAGGGCCGCGAATGGGAGGTCGACCCCTCCTACCTGACCCCCCACATGTTCGATCACATGGTGCCCAGCATCCTCGGAGCCGAGGTCGCCTGGACCGTCGGCGCCGAGGGGCCGGTCACCGTGGTCTCCGACGGCTGCACCTCCGGCCTGGACTCGGTGGGCTACGCCTGCCGGCTGATCCAGGAGGGCTCCGTCGACGTCATGCTGGCCGGCGCCACCGACACCCCCCTCACCCCCATCGTCGCCGCCTGCTTCGACGCCATCAAGGCGACCACCCCGCGCAACGACGACGCGGAACACGCCTCCCGGCCCTTCGACCTCTCCCGCAACGGCTTCGTCCTCGCCGAGGGCGCCGCGATGTTCGTCCTGGAGGAGTACGAGAGCGCGGTACGCCGGGGAGCCCGGATCTACGCCGAGGTGAGCGGCTACGCGACCCGCCTCAACGCCTACCACATGACCGGTCTCAAGACCGACGGCCGGGAGATGGCCGAGGCCATCCGCGTCGCCCTCGACGAGTCCAGGATCGACCCGACGGCCATCGACTACGTCAACGCCCACGGCTCGGGCACCAAGCAGAACGACCGCCACGAGACGGCCGCCTTCAAACGGAGCCTCGGCGAGCACGCCTACGCCATCCCCGTCAGCTCCATCAAGTCGATGGTCGGCCACTCCCTCGGCGCCATCGGCTCCATCGAGATCGCGGCCAGCCTCCTGGCCCTGCAGCACCAGGTCGTCCCGCCCACGGCCAACCTCCACACCGCCGACCCGGAGTGCGACCTCGACTACGTCCCGCTGACCGCCCGGGAGGCGAAGCTGCGCAGCGTGCTCACCGTGGGCAGCGGCTTCGGCGGATTCCAGAGCGCGATGGTGCTCCGACGACCCGAGGAGGCGGCGGCATGACCGACCGAGCCCTGATCACCGGCATCGGCGTGGTGGCCCCCAACGGCCTCGGCGTCAAGGAGTACTGGAACGCCACGCTCGAAGGGCGCGGGGGCATCGCCCCCCTCACCCGCTTCGACGCCTCCCGCTACCCCTCCCGACTGGCCGGCCAGATCCTCGACTTCGACCCGGCGGACCACCTGCCCAACCGGCTGCTGCCGCAGACCGACATCTCCACCCGGCTGGCCCTGATCGCCGCCGAGCAGGCCCTCGCCGACGGCGGCGTCGACCCGGCCGAGCTCGTCGACTTCGACCTCGGCGTCATCACCGCCAACGCCTCGGGCGGAATGGCCTTCACCCACCGGGAGTTCGCCAACCTCTGGTCCAAGGGGCCGGAGTTCGTCAGCGTCTACGAGTCGTTCGCCTGGTTCTACGCCGTCAACACCGGCCAGGTGTCCATCCGGCACAAGCTGCGCGGCCCGGGAGCCGCCCTGGTCGCGGACCAGGCGGGCGGCCTGGACGCGCTGGGTCACGCCCGCCGGTCCCTCGGGCTCGGCACCCCGCTCGTCGTCACGGGCGGCGTCGACTCCGCCCTGGACCCCTGGGGCTGGGCCGCCCACCTGTCCAGCGGGCTGACCAGCGACAGCGACGACCCGGACCGCGCCTACCTCCCCTTCGACACCGGGGCCCGGGGCCATGTGCCCGGCGAGGGCGGCGCGTTCCTCATCATGGAGAGCGAACAGGGCGCCCGGTCCCGGGGGGTCGACCGCGCCTACGGCGAACTCGCGGGCTACGCCGCCACCTTCGACCCGCCGCCCGGCTCCGATCGTCCTCCGGCCCTCCGCCGCGCCGCCGAGCTGGCGATCGCCGACGCCGGCCTCACCCCCTCGGACATCGGCGTCGTCTTCGCCGACGCCGCCGGCACGGCCGACCTGGACCGCAGCGAGGCGGAGGCGATCACCGCGATCTTCGGTCCGCACGGTGTGCCGGTCTCCGCGCCCAAGGCGCTGACGGGCCGGCTCCTCGCGGGCGGAGGCCCGCTGGACGTCGTGGCGGCGCTGCTGGCCCTGCGGGACGGGCTCGTCCCGGCCGTACCGTACGAGGGGGAGACACCCGCCGCGTACGGCCTCGACCTGGTACGCGGGACACCCCGGCCGACCACCGCGCGCGCCGCCCTGGTGCTCGCCCGGGGCCGCTGGGGCTTCAACTCCGCCGTCGTGGTCAAGGGCGCCGACCATGGCTGACGCCCTCCCGCGCCTCGCCGAGGTCGCCGACGGAGTCCACGCGTACCTGCAGCCCGACGGCGGGTGGTGCCTGAACAACGCGGGGGTGATCCGGGTCGACGGCGGGGCCGTCGTCGTCGACACGGCGGCCACCGAACGCCGGGCCCTGCGGCTGAAGGAGAGCGTCGACGCCCTCGCGCCCGGCCCGCGACGGACGGTGGTCAACACCCACTTCCACGGCGACCACACCTTCGGCAACAAGGTCTTCGGGCCCGGCGCCACCGTGATCAGCCACGCCCACACCCGGACCGACATGGCCGCGACCGGACTCGCGCTGACCGGGCTGTGGCCGGACGTGGAGTGGGGGGACGTCGAGGTCGTCCTGCCCGACCTGACCTACTCCGGCAGCCTGACCCTGCACGCGGACGGCCGGCGCGTGGAGCTGCTGCACCTCGGCCCCGCGCACACCCGGAGCGACACCGTGGTCTGGCTGCCGGAGGAGCGGGTCCTGTTCACCGGGGACATCGTGATGCCCGGGTGCACGCCCTTCGTCCTGATGGGAACGGTGCGGGGCTCCCTGGACACCCTGGAGCGGCTGCGCAGGCTGCGGCCCGTCACGGTCGTGGGCGGCCACGGACCGCTCGCGGGCCCCGAGGCCTTCGACGCCACCGAGGAGTACCTGCGGTGGCTGCAGAAGGTCGCGGCCGAGGGCGCCGACCGGGGGCTCACCCCGTTGGAGACGGCCAGGACGTGCGACCTCGGACCCTTCGCGGGCCTGCTCGACTCCGAGCGGCTCGTGGGCAATCTGCACCGCGCGTGGCAGGAGCGGGACGAGGACGCCGAGCCGGCCGGCCCGCTGGACGTGGCGGGGGTGTTCGGCGAGATGGTCACGTACCACGGCCGCCTGCCGGCCTGCCACGCGTGACGGCACCGGCTTGCCACGCGTGACGGCGTCGACCTGCCACGCGTGACGGCGCCCGCCTGACACCTCCGCCCGGGCCCGGGACACCACCGGGCCCGGGCGGCACACGCATGCCGCCCTCTGCGTCCCCTAGGTGTCCTGCGTCCCCTACGAGTCCCGCGCGTCCGTGCCCGTTCGGGGCGCCCGTACCGCCGGGGCAAGGGAGTGCGGCAGCAGGTCCGCCGGGCGCTCCGGGCGGAGGACCTCCACCGCGACCTCCTCGCGGAAGCGGTACGGGCGGTGCGCCAGGACCCCGGCGAGGTTCCGGCGTACCCGGGACATCTCCGCCCGTACGGTCACCGTCCGCGTACGGTCCCCGAACACGTCGTCCGCCAGCTCCGCCGCCGTCCGCCCGTCCCGGTGCAGCGCCAGGACGTAGAGGAGCTCCGCGTGCCGGGGGCTCAGCTCCTGCTGCCAACTGCCCGCCGCACCCGAGACGGACACCGTCCAGCGGCGCGGCCGGCTCAGGTCGAGGACCACCCGGCTCGCCGCGGCCGTGCCCGGCTCCTCCACCGGCGTCTCCTCCTCGACCCGCAGCAGCCAGCCGCCCGGCAGCGGCTCCACCGCGCACACGCCGAGCGAGGGCAGCCACAGCCGGCCGGACCGGAAGGACTTCGGCAGCGGGATGCGGTCCACCGGTGCGAGCCCCGTCACCGCCGCCGTCCAGCCGTGGCTGTCGACCGCGACGGCCCGGCCGCCCACCCGGCACAGGATCGGCGCGGCCACCGCCCGCAGTCGCTCCACCGATCTGCGGTGCCGCTCCCGCATCTCGGCCTCGGCGAGCTGGGCCACCGAACCGACCAGGGCCAGCATCGCCGGATGGAAGCTGGACGCGGGACCGCTCACGTCCAGGATGCCGAGCAGCCGACGGTCGCGCGGATCGTGCACGGGCGCGGCGGCGCAGGTCCAGTTGTGGAGCGCCTGGACGTAGTGCTCGGCGGAGTGCACCTGAACCGCCCGGCCCATGGCGAGGGCCGTACCGACCGCGTTCGTCCCGGTGGTGTGCTCGGTCCAGGCGGCGCCCTCCTCCAGGCAGATGCCGTTGGCCTGCCGCATGACCGCCAGGTTTCCCTGCCGCCACAGCACCCGGCCGTGCTCGTCGGTGACCACCATGATCTGCAGGGAGGTGTCGGCGATGCCGGCGAGGCCGCCGCTCAGCGTCTGCATGACCTCGGAGAGGAGCGTGGTTCTGCGCCGCTCCTCCAGCTCGTCCCGCTGGAGCAGCACGCTGTTCGTGCCCTGGTCGGGGTCGAGCCCGAGCCGGGCCATGCGCTGCCAGGACGCGTCGATCTCCGCGCGGGGCGCGATCGGCGGCGTGCGGCCGGCGAGCGTCGCCTCGCGGACCCGGTGCAGCAGCCGGGTGGCCTGGGCGGCGTCCATGGCGGCGAGGCGCTTCATGTCGAGCTGCGTGTTATTCATCGGTCTCTCCCAGCCACCCGGGGTGCTGTATCGGTTCTGCACGGGGCAGATGTCCGGAGTGTCGGTGCCCATCGTGCCGTTCGGAACCGCTCCGCGAGGCCCGGTTCGGGTAATCCTGCAACCCTTTGCAACTCTGTTCGCCGACCGCCCCCCTGGGCGAAGGTGGTGGAAGCGGCGGGTGGTGCCGTGTCGGCGCAGCACCACCCCCGCTTTTCCGCGCGTGCCGACCCCCCGTGGTCCACCCCTGGCGCGCGCGGCAAGCTTCCCGGACGTACGCCCCCGCCTCAGACCTCCACGCGCGCCCGCTCCACCAGCGCCCGCAGGTCCAGCGTGTGCGGCAGTGTCCCGAACGCCGCACCCCCGTCCCCGCCGAGGCGCGCCGCGCAGAACGCGTCCGCGACCTCCGGCGGTGCCCACCGCACGAGCAGCGCCCCCTGAAGGACCAGCGCGATCCGCTCCGTGAGCCGCCGCGCCCGCGCCTCGATCCCCTCCAGGTCCGCCAGTTCGACCAGCAGTCCCCGGATCGCCCGGTCCAGCCGGTGGTCCGCGCCCCGCGCCGCCCCCACTTCCCGCAGGAACGCGTCCAGCGAGGCCGGTTCGGTCCGCAGCGCCCGCACCACATCGAGCGCCTGGACGTTCCCCGAGCCCTCCCAGACCGAGTTGAGCGGCGACTCCCGCAGCAGCCGGGGCATCCCCGACTCCTCCACGTACCCGTTGCCGCCCAGGCACTCCAGGGCCTCCGCCACCATCGGCGTGCACCGCTTCGTCACCCAGTACTTCGCCGCCGGAACGGTGATACGGAGCAGGGCCCGCTCCCGCTCCGCGTCGCCGGAGCCGTCGGCATCGACGGCGTCGTAGGCCGCCGCGAGTCGCATGCCGAGAACCGTCGCCGCCTCCGACTCAAGGGCGAGATCGGCGAGTACGTTCCGCATCAGCGGCTTCTCGATCAGCGGCCCGCCGAAGGCGCTGCGGTACGCGCAGTGGTGCACGGCCTGCGCCACCGCCTGCCGCATCAGCGCCGCCGAACCGAGGACACAGTCGAGCCGGGTCGCCGCCACCATGCCCATGATCGTGCGGAGCCCGCGCCCCTCCTCGCCGACCCGGCGCGCCCAGGTCGTCCCGTCGAACTCCACCTCCGCGGAGGCGTTCGAACGGTTGCCCAGCTTGTCCTTCAGCCGCTGGAGCGCGAAGGCGTTGCGCGAGCCGTCCGCGAGAACCCGGGGCACCAGGAAACAGGTGAGCCCCGCCGGGGCCTGCGCGAGGACCAGGAAGGCGTCCGACATCGGCGCCGAACAGAACCACTTGTGCCCCGTCAGGACGTACTCCCCGTCGGCCGCCAGGGGGCGCGCCTCCGTCGTGTTCGCCCGGACGTCGCTGCCGCCCTGCTTCTCCGTCATGGCCATTCCGAGGAGGACGCCCGGCTTCTCCGCGACCGGGCGGAGCTCCGGCTCGTACACGTGCGAGCGGGCCGCCGGCTCCCACACCTCGGCGAGCTCCGGCTCGGCACGCAGCGCGGGCACGGCGGCATGCGTCATCGACAGCGGGCAGCCGTGCCCCGCCTCCGCCTGCGACACCACCAGGAACCCGGCGGCCCGCCGCACATGACCGCCCGGACGGCCCCACGCGTCCGTGAGCCCGGCCCCCACCGACTTGCCGAGGATCCGGTGCCAGGCCGGATCGAAGTCGACCTCGTCGATCCGGTGGCCGTACCGGTCGTGGGTCCGCAGCCGCGGCGGGTTCGCGTTCGCCCGCTCGCCCCACGCCCGGACCTGCGCCGAACCGGACGCCCGGCCGAGGACGACGAGATCCTCGCGGGCCTCCGCCAGGAGCTCCGGCGCGAGGTGCCGTTCGACCGCCTCCGCCAGTGCCGGGTCGCTCGTGAAGACGTCGTACCCCAACAGGGGCGGAGCCTGGTTGGTCACGGTGTGGGTGGTCGCTGCCATGCCGATACGGTAAGCAGGTGCAGGCAGCAAGCGAAACACCCGAACGGCCCGAGCGGCGGCCCTGGAGCAGGCTCCACCGCGCGCGCGTCCTCTACCGCAACGTCTCGAAGCGGAAGATGGTCTGGCTGCTCCTCAAGGACACCGTCAACTCGTGCATCGAGTACCGGATCCTCGGCCTCGCCGCCGAGGCCGCGTTCTTCACCCTGCTGTCACTGCCGCCGCTGCTCCTCGGCATGATCGCCCTCCTCGGCTACGCCGACGACTGGACCAACACGGACACCGTCGCGAGCATCCAGGAGAACATCCTCCGTGCTGCCGGAACGGTCCTCTCCGACCGAGGGGTCCGCGACATCGCCAAACCCCTCCTGGACGACGTGACCCAGGGCAAACGCCCCGAACTGGTCTCCCTCGGCTTCGCCATCGCCCTCTGGTCCGGCTCGCGCGCGGTGAACGTCTTCATCGACACCATCACCGTCATGTACGGACTCGACGGCCACCGCGGCATCGTGAAGACCCGGCTCCTGGCCTTCCTGCTCTACATCGTGGCCCTGATCATCGGAGCCGTCGTGCTGCCCCTCGCGGTCGTCGGCCCCGACCGGGTCGTCGAACTCGTCCCCTGGGGCACGGAGGTCGTCTCCGTCCTCTACTGGCCGGCCGTCACCCTGCTCTCCATCGCCTTCCTCACCACGCTCTACCACGTGTCCGTGCCCGTCAGATCGCCGTGGATCGAGGACATCCCGGGCGCCCTCGTCGCGCTCGGGATGTGGGTCCTCGGCAGCTTCCTGCTGCGCATCTACCTCACCAGCCAGGTCGAGGGGCCCACGATCTACGGCTCCCTCGCCGCGCCCATCGCCGTCCTCCTCTGGATCGGCATCTCCGCCTTCGCCGTCCTCGTCGGCGCCGCCGTGAACGCCGCCATCGACCGCGTCTGGCCCTCCGTCGCCACGGCGGCGGCCCGTGAGGCCAACGAGCGGGCCCGCGCCGTCCAGGCGGCGGAACTCGTCGCCCGGGTCCGGGCCGAGGCGGAGGACGTCGACGAGGACGACCCGGACATGCCGTCCGAGTTCCCCGAGCGCTGGTCCCGGTTCCTGCCCCCGGACGACGTGAAGGCCCGCCTCCACTCCGGCTGGGAGAAGGACTGACCGACCGGCGGGGCTTATTTTTGAGGTGTGTACGAGGAGCGCCCCGCCCTGCTCGACGGAGCCGTCCTGTGGACCCGGACCGCCGGGCCCGCCCCGGAAGGCTCCCGGCCGGCCGTGCCGGCCCGGCCCGTCCTGCCCGACGGCTGCATGGACCTGATCTGGGCCGAGGGACACCTCCTGGTCGCCGGACCCGACACACGCGCGTACGTACCGGGGGAGTTCGCCGCGCGGTACGCCGGAATCCGCTTCGCGCCCGGTGACGCGCCCGGTTTCCTGGGCGTACCGGCCCATGAACTCCGCGACCGGCGGGTCGCCCTCGGCGCGCTCTGGGGCGAGGCCGAGGCGCGGCGGCTCGGCGAACGGATCACCGAGGCCCCCGACCCGGCCGCCGCCCTGGACGAGCTCGTACGGCACCGGGCGGCCGAGGCCCCCGCGCCCGATCCGCTGCTCCGGGCCGTCGTGGCGCGCCTCGCGGCCGGCCGGGCGGTCGCGGAGACGGCCGACGCGGTCGGGATCGGCGCCCGGCAGCTGCACCGGCGGTCCCTCGACGCCTTCGGCTACGGCCCCAAGATCCTCGCGCGCGTGCTGCGTCTCCAGCGTGCGCTCGCCCTGGTCCTCGCCGGAGTGCCGTACGCGGAGGCCGCCGTACGTGCGGGCTGCGCCGACCAGGCCCATCTCGCCCGTGAGACCAGGGCACTGGCCGGGATGACGCTCGGTGCCTACGTGGCGTCCGTGGCGGAGTCGGCGAAGAGCGAGACGCCACTGCCGTCCGGGTCGAGGACCACCGCGTAACGCTGGCCCCAGAAGGCGTCCCAGGGCTTCAGATGCCCCTGGTACCCGGCGGCGACCAGCTCCTCGTACACCGCGTCCACGGCCTCCGGCGTGCCGCACCGGAAGGCGAGCTCGATCCGGTTCCCGCCCTCGGGCCGCCGCCGGCCGGGGTCGAAGGAGCGCACGACGTCCTCCGTGTCCCAGGCGATCCGCAGCCCGCCGGGCAGCACGGCCTCCACGTGCGGGGCGGACTCGGCCCCGGCCGGGATCTCCAGGCCGAGGCGGCGGTAGAAGGCGAGCGAGGCGGCCATGTCGGAGACGACGAGGCCGATCAGGTCCAGGTGCGGGGTGATGCGGGGTGCTGTGTCCATGAGGGCACGGTAGGCAGGGTGTCCCCGGCCGGTCTTGTACGAATCGGACCTCGGATCCGGCCGGCCGCACTGCTCGGCCGCATCCGCTCGTACCGGGCGTCCAAGGCGAGGGACTGCGCCACCGGTTCCCGCTCTCACGGCCGGAAAAGGAGGTGTGGGAGTGGCGCGAAATAAATGCCTGGCGTGGCCCGACGGGGCCGCGCTAAGGTCATGTCGTTCTCACGGACCGGCCGACTCGGCTGTCCGGGACTGTCGCCGTGTGTGATCCAGGAGGTGTGACCGATGGCTGTCGTCACGACGGGTGTTGCCCGCATTCAGCAGTTCGTTCACTCCACCTCCGTGGTCGCCGGCTGACCTTCTTCCTGCGCGCCGATCGGCGTGTGCCGGGGCCACCCCTGTGAAGGGTCCCCCTTGTCTTTCCCGCTTTCCCCCGTCACTTCTTCTTCCTCTTCCTCGCCGCTCGACGCCCATGGATGGGACGCCGGGTGGGCCGCCGCCTTCGCCCCGTACGCCGCCCAGGGGCTCGTCCCCGGCCGGGTCGTCCGGGTCGACCGCGGTCAGTGCGACATCGCCACCGCCGACGGGATCGTGCGCGCCGACACGGCGTTCGTGACCCCGCACGATCCGCTCCGGGTCATCTGCACCGGCGACTGGGCCGCCGTCGACCCCGAGGGCGTCAGCGACCCCCGCTACGTACGGGCGTGTCTGCCGCGCCGTACGGCCTTCGCGCGTTCCACCTCCTCCAAGCGGTCCGAGGGGCAGATCCTCGCCGCCAACGTCGACCACGCCGTCATCACCGTCTCGCTCGCCGTCGAGCTGGACCTCGGCCGCATCGAGCGCTTCCTCGCCCTGGCCTGGGAGTCCGGCGCCCAGCCGACCGTGGTCCTCAGCAAGGCGGACCTCGTACCCGACCCCCTCGGGCTCTCCTACCTCGTCGAGGACGTGGAGACGGTCGCCCCCGGCGTCCAGGTGGTGCCCCTCAGCTCGACCACGGGCGAGGGACTCGACGTGCTGTCCGCGGTGGTCGCGGGCGGTACGACCGTGCTCCTCGGCGTCTCCGGCGCCGGGAAGTCGACCCTCGCCAACGCCCTCGTCGGCGAGGACGTCATGGCCGTCCAGGCCGCCCGGGACATCGACGGCAAGGGCCGCCACACCACGACCACCCGCAACCTCTTCGTCCTGCCGGGCGGGGGCGTCCTCATCGACACCCCCGGGCTGCGCGGAGTCGGGCTCTGGGACGCCGAGACGGGTGTCGGCCAGGTCTTCTCGGAGATCGAGGAGCTGGCCGGACACTGCCGCTTCCACGACTGCGCCCACGAGGCGGAGCCGGGCTGCGCGGTGGCGGCGGCGATCGAGGACGGCTCGCTTCCGGTGCGCCGTCTGGAGAGCTACCGCAAGCTGATCCGCGAGAACCAGCGGATCGTGGCCAAGACCGACGCCCGCGTGCGCACCGAGATCCTCAAGGACTGGAAGCGCAAGGGCGCCGAGGGCCGCCGCGCCATGGAGCTGAAGCGCGGAAACGTCCGGTAGCGGGCGTACGGGGCGGCGTGGGCGTACGGGGGAGGGCCACCCTCCCCCGTAACGCCGTGTCCGAAAACCGCGAGCCCGATGTCGGGCGGCGTCGCACACTGGGAGACGTGAAGAACGACGACACCCGCTACGAGGCGGTCAGCAGCAGGGACGCGCGGTTCGACGGAGAGTTCTTCTTCGCCGTCCGCACCACCGGCATCTACTGCCGTCCCAGCTGCCCCGCCGTCACCCCGAAACGGCAGAACGTCGCGTTCTTCCCGACGGCCGCCGCCGCCCAGGGCCACGGCTTCCGGGCCTGCCGCCGCTGCCGCCCGGACGCCGTGCCCGGCTCCGCCGCATGGGACGTGCGGGCCGATGTCGTCGGGCGGGCCATGCGGATGATCGGCGACGGCGTCGTCGACCGCGAAGGGGTGCCCGGCCTCGCCGGACGCCTCGGCTACAGCACCCGGCAGGTGCAGCGCCAGCTCACCGCCGAGCTCGGCGCCGGGCCGGTCGCGCTGGCCCGCGCCCAGCGGGCGCACACGGCACGGCTGCTCCTCCAGACCACCGGGCTGCCGGTGACCGAGATCGCCTTCGCGGCCGGCTTCGCCAGCGTCCGCCAGTTCAACGAGACCATCCGCGCCGTCTACGCCCGCACCCCCACCTCCCTCCGTGCCGAGGCGGGCAGCGGCGCGGGAGCCCGTACCGCACTCGCCGCCGGGGTCCCGCTGCGGCTCGCCCACCGGGGTCCGTACGCCGCCGGCGAGGTCTTCGACCTGCTCGCGGCCGAGGCCGTGCCCCGCGTGGAGGAGATCGTCGGCGCCCCCGGCGCCCGCACCTACCGGCGCACGCTCCGGCTCCCGTACGGCACCGGGATCGTCTCCGTCGACGAGCGCTCCGCCGGGCGCTGGCTGGAGGCCCGGATCCATCTCACCGAGCTGCGGGACCTGACCACCGCCGTGCACCGGCTGCGCCGCCTCTTCGACCTGGACGCCGACCCGTACGCGGTCGCCGAACGCCTCGGCTCGACCCCCGCGCTCGCCGCCGAGGTGGCCGCCCGGCCCGGCGTACGGTCCCCGGGGACGGCCGACCCGGAGGAGTTCGCCCTGCGGACGCTGCTCGGTGCCGCGGAATCCGCCGTGGTCGTCGAGGCGCACGGCACACCGCTGGCCACCGGCTGCGGCAGCCTCACCCATGTCTTCCCGGAGCCCCGGGCCCTGACCGGTCACCCCGTCGCGGGCCCGCTGGCCCGCGCGCTCACCGCCGGCGAGGTCTGCCTCGACCCGGGCGCCGACCGCGACGAGGCCGAGCGCGCGCTGCGCGCCGTGCCCGGCGTGACCGTCGAGGCCGCCGCCCTGATCCGGATGCGGGCCCTCGGTGACCCCGACGTGCCCCCGGCGGACGGCCCGGACACGGAGGAGTGGCGGCCCTGGCGCTCGTACGCCGCCCGCTACCTCAGGACGCCGATCCCGGGGACTCCTCGAGGCCCCAGCTGTGGATCCGGCGCGGATGGATCCGGATGACCTCCTCGCTGAAGTGCGGACCGAGCGCGTGCGAGCCGACGAGGAGCTCGGCCTCGCCCCGGATCTCGACGCCCCGCACCCGCCAGGGGTGGACGCTCGCGAGGTCGTCGACGACCAGCGCCACCTTCGGGTTCTCCCGCAGGTTGCGCCACTTCTTCGTACGGCCCATCGCGAGTCCGCCCACCAGGACGGTGCCGTCCTCCTGCGGGAAGAAGCCCACGGGATTGGCCTGCGGCTGACCGGACGGGTCGACCGTGGCCATCCGGCCGAGCTGCCGGCCGCCGGTGAGATAGGCGCGTTCCGCCTCGGTGAAGCCCTCGAAATCCCTCATGTACCCAGGATCGCGCCGTCGTGCCGCCGATGGATCGGCAGCGGGACCCATCCCCGCTCCCTCTTCCGCCCTAGGCCGTGTCCGGAAAGTCCCGCCTTGCCCGCGGTGCCCGGCCCGCCCGGCCCAGGACTCAGCCCCAGATCACCGCCCCCGCCCACGCCCCCACGATCAGCAGGCAGGAGAACAGCTCGACGAGGACGCTCGTGCCGGCCGCCCGCATCACCGTGCGGGTCGCCGCCCTGGCCTGGCCGTGGCCGCCGAGCCGGAGCCGTTCCGAGAGGTAGATCCCGCCGACGAAGCCGGGGATCGCGCCGAGCACCGGGACCAGGACGAAGCCCAGGAGCGCGCCCACCCCGGCGTACGTCACCATCCGCCGGGTGATGCCCACGCCCCGGAAGCGGCGGGGCGGCAGCTGCCAGACGACCACCTGGGTGAGCAGCAGCAGACCGGTCGTGGAGGCCAGCAGGATCCAGGCGAGGTCGGTCCGCTCGTGCAGCGACCACCACAGCATGGCGGCCCACACCAGCCACGTTCCCGGCACGCCGGGGGTCAGCACCCCGAACAGGCCGAGCAGCATCACCGTCGCGACCAGCAGGAGCTGCCACACACCCATGTGCCCAGGGTGCCGGAATCCGGGTGTTCCCGCAGGTCACGGCGGACGAACGGAGTACGGGGCGTCAGCCGGCGGCAAGCGGCAGGGCGGCGGCCACGAGATCCCGGCCCTTGCGGCCGAGCAGCGGGAACACGATCTTCAGGGAGGTCTCGCTGTGCGGCGAGGAGACGATGAAGGAGGAGTTCACGTACCGCTCCTTGATCTCCGACCGGACCAGGCCGGCCCGCTGGAGCGTCATCGTGTGCTCCACCGGCTTCGCGAACATCGGGTCCGCGCGGAAGATGAACAGCCGGCGGTCGGTCATCGCCAGGTACATCGGGGTCGGCGTCGGGATCACCGCCATCGCGCCACCGCTGAGGACGGCCGACGCCACGCCGAACACGGCGGTCCGGCGCACCGAGACGGAGCTCAGGTTGACGACGGCCGTCACCTCGACCTGCTCCCCGGGCTCCAGCACCGGGGTGACGGTGGCCAGCAGGGCGCGGCGGCGCCTTCCGTTCATGGTGGTGCTCCTGGGCGGTCGTACGAGAGGGCAGCGGGTCGGTACGGACGTCCGAACCGGGCGCGCTCACCCTGCCATACGACCCCCGCTCAGCCGCGCGCCACCCACCCCTTCTCGTACGCGTGCCAGCCCAGCTGCAGCCGGGTCGTCACCCCGGTCAGCTCCATCAGGCCCTTCACCCGCCGCTGCACCGTCCGCAGCCCCAGGTCCAGCTGCTTGGCCACGCTCGCGTCCGTCATCCCGGCGAGCAGCAGCGACAGGATCTCCAGATCCATGACATCCGGACCGGGTGCCTCGTCCTCGGTGACCTGCGCGCCGGCCCCGAGTCTCAGGGGCAGTGCATCCCGCCACACCGACTCGAACAGGCCCATCAGCGATTCGAGGAGCCCGCTCGCGTGCACGACGATCGCCGCCGGCTCCGCGCCCCGCCCGGTCAGCGGCACCATCGCCAGGTTCCCGTCGGCGACCACCAGCTTCGTCGGAACCCGGTCCGCGACCCGGACGCGCTCCTCGCGGCCGAGCGCCGCCGAGAGTTCGAGCAGCCCGGTCGGGAGGGTGAGCACTTCGCGTTCGAGCACCACCCGGTAGCGCACCCCTCGCCCGGCGGCCTGCTCCTCCGCGTCGTTCTCCATGCCGGAGACCGCGATCGGCTTGCCCGTCACCAGGGCGCAGACCTCCTCCTGCGCGCCCAGCTGGAGCTGGAGGAAGCGGTGGGTGACGGCGCTCGCGCCGGTCACCACCTCCACCAGGTCGTGCACGGCCGCTTCCTCGGCCTCCGCCCGGTACTCCTCGGCGAGCAGCGCCGCCGCCAGTTCCGCCCGCTCCAGCTCGTGGCGCTGCTGGGTGAGGAGGGCGCCCAGGGCCACCCCCGGCGGCGCCGCCACCCACCGCCCGGTCCTGGCCGAGGACTGGGCGGCGAGCCCCTGCGACTCCAGGCGGCGCAGCGCCCGCTCGGTGTCCCGCTCGGGCAGTGCGAGCCGGTGCGCGAGGTCGGTCACCTCGGCCGCACCCAGCGCGACCAGCGCCCGGTACGCGGACTCCTGGCGCTCATCGAGTCCTATCGCTCCCAGCATGGATGCCCCGCCCCTCGCCGTACCTCCGGCGGGCGCCCCGGATTCTTCCCAGGACGTTCACCGGAGGCATTCGTTCCGTTGGTGACCTGGCGGGAAACGGCCACGGCGCATTCCCGCCTTGCCCATCATCCCTGTACGGCCCTCACCTCTGCCAATGTGGCGCCACCGCAGCACCAACAACCTTCGGATACGGGTGTCTTGTGCCCTTTTTCCGGAATCAGATGGGGAGAGCGATGCGCCCGATTTCGCGTACGGCCCTGGGGGCGGCGACCGCCGTCGTCCTGGCCGTCACCGCGGTCGCGCCGTCCATGGCGAATGAGCCGAAGGACGACACGGCCGGCAAGCGACCGCTGGTAGGCAGCGAGGCCTCGGCCCGCGCCGGCGACCGTCCCGTCACGGTGACCCTGGTCACCGGAGACCGCGTCGTGGTCACCCGCGACGCCGACGGCAACCCGGCCGCCACGGCCCTGCCGCGCGAGGACGGAACCGTCCCCCTGGTCCAGACCCGCCGCTCTGGTCAGGACCTGTACGTCTACCCCGAGGACGCCACCGACGCGCTCGCCGCGGGTCGCGTCGACGAGGAGCTCTTCAACGTCACCGGGCTCGTCCGCCAGGGCTACGACGACGCGGCCACCACGACGCTGCCCCTCATCGCGGTCTACGGCTCCGACCTCGCCCGATCCGTCCCCGCCGCCCCGCGCGGCGCCAAGCGCGGCCAGGTCCTCAAGACCGTCGACGGTGTCGCGCTCAAGGCGGAGAAGAAGCAGGCCGCCACGTTCTGGGCCGAGCTGAACGCCCCCGCCGCCCGCTCCGCCTCCGGGATCAAGAAGCTCTGGCTCGACCGCAAGGTCCAGGCCACCCTGGAGCGCTCGACGAAGCAGGTCCACGCCCCCGAGGCCTGGGCCGCCGGCTACGACGGCACGGGCACCAAGGTCGCCGTCCTCGACACCGGCGCCGACGCCGAGCACCCCGACCTCAAGGGCCGGATCGCCGCCTCGGAGAACTTCACCGACTCCGACACCGCCGACGACCGCCAGGGCCACGGCACCCACACCATCTCCACCGTCGGCGGCTCCGGCGCCGCGAGCGGCGGCAAGAAGAAGGGCGTCGCGCCCGGCGCGGAGCTCCTCAACGGCAAGGTCCTCAACGACTCCGGCTCCGGTGCCACCTCGTGGATCATCGCGGGCATGGAGTGGGCCGTCGCGCAGGGCGCCGACGTCGTCTCCATGAGCCTCGGCAACCCCACCCCCACCGACTGCACCGACCCGATGAGCGTCGCCGCCGAGGAACTCGCCCAGAACGAGGGCACGTTGTTCGTCATTGCCGCCGGAAACTCGGGACCGACCCTCAACACGGTCTCCTCGCCCGGCTGCGCGCCCAGCGTGCTCACCGTCGGCGCCACCGACCGCGACGACTCCACCGCGTACTTCTCCAGCAGCGGCCCGACGATCGTCAACCACACCCTCAAGCCCGAGATAGCCGCGCCCGGCGTGAACATCTCCGCCGCGGCCGCCGGCGGCCGGGGTGTGTACGCCTACCAGTCCATGTCCGGTACGTCGATGGCCACCCCGCACGTCGCGGGCGCCGCCGCCATCGTCAAGCAGCGCCACCCCGACTGGACCGCCCAGCAGATCAAGGCCGCGCTCGTCGCCTCCGCCGAGAGCTCCGTCCCCGGTGACGTCCGCGAGGTCGGCGGCGGCCGCCTCGACGTCAAGGCCGCCGTCGACCAGACGGTCCTCGGTGCCCCCGCCGTCCAGGGCGGCACCTACAATTGCCCGCAGGACAAGAGCGACCGCACCACGGTCTCCGTCCCCTACACCAACACCTCCGCCGCCCCGGTCACCCTGAACCTGGCCGTCGAGAGGGTCACCGGCAACGACGGCTCCACCGTGCGGAGTTCGGTCGCCCGCCTCGGCAAGCGCACCGTCACCGTGCCGGCCGGCGCCACCGTCCAGGTCCCGCTGGAGCTCGACCCCACGGCCCGCCTCGACCGCGCCCAGTACGGCGACGTCACCGGCCGCGTGATCGCCACCGGCAAGGGCGGCGTCCACGTCTCCACCCCGTTCTCGCTCTACGTCGAGCCCGAAACGGTCACCCTCCGCGTCAAGCTGATCGACCGTCAGGGCAAGGCCGCCTCCGGCGCCTCCTCCCTCGACGTCATCGGCACCGACGACGCCAGCGGCGAGCGCCGTTTCAACGAGGGCGTCGCCGACCAGGTCTACCGCCTGCGTCCCGGCAGCTACTTCCTCTCCTCCTTCGTCACCACCCCCGACGCGGGTGAGGGCGCCACGCTGAACGACTCGCTCAGCTACCTCGGCCGCCCGCAGCTGGAGCTGAAGAAGGACACCACGGTCGTCCTCGACGCCCGCAAGGCCCACAAGCTGTCGGTGAAGACCGACCAGGCCTCCGAAGCCCGCGGCACCACCCTCGCGTTCGCCCGCTCCTGGGACGACATGTGGATGCACGCCGGCACCGCCGCCGGACCCCGCACCATCCGCGGCTACTACGCCTCGGTCGAAGGCGCCGCCGACGAGGGCGACTTCGAGTTCGGCAGCTACTGGCGCGCCGCCGCCCCGCTGATCTCTTCGCTCCGGACCACCGACGGCCTGACCCTGCACCCGGTCACCGCCTCCACCGGCTCCGACAACCTCGACGGCACCGGCTCCGCCGGCCTCGTGGACGCCGGAACCGGCACCCCCGACGAGCTGAAGGCCGCCGGTGTCCAGAGCCGCATCGCCCTGGTCCGCTTCCCCGACTCCTCCAACGCGGCGGCGACGGTCGCCCGCAACGCCAAGGCCGCCGGAGCGGTGGCCGTTCTCGGGTACCGCACCGGCCCCGGCCGCTGGTACCCGACGGGCGGATTCACCGGTGCCGGGTTCCCGGTCCTCGCCGTCGACTCCACCGAGGGCGCGGCGCTGCTCACCAAGCTCGCCGCGGGTGAGGTCGCACTCTCCTGGAAGGCCACGGCGAAGAGCCCCTACCTCTACAACCTCGCCTTCCCCGAGAAGGGCTCGATCCGCGACGCCGAGAACTACCGTGTCCGCGACGGACAGCTCGGCCGCACCGAGTCCACCTACCGCGCCATGGGCATCGCCAACGACTTCCTCGACTTCAGCGGCGCCAACCGGCCCAACGGCATGGCGATCTCCTTCAGCGACCTCGCGCCGATCCCCGCGCCGGGCACCCGCACCGAGTACTTCACCGCCGGGGACACCGGCTGGGACCGGATGCTGTCCTCCAGCTTCCCCTTCGGCGAGTACATGCTGGGCGCCCAGCACACCTACAAGGCCGGCGAGCGGCGCACCGAGAGCTGGTACGACGGCGTCGTCGCCCCCACCGCCCCGCGCGACACCACCGGCAAGCCGGTCCTCGTCGCCGAGCGCCAGGGCAACTACATCGGCTTCTCCGCCGCCATCTGGGGCGACAACACCCACCACGGCGAGGCCGGTTCCTTCGGTGACATCGGCGGTGTCCGCCTCAGCCGGGACGGCGAGGTCCTGGGCGAGTCCGGCTGGCCGTTCGGAGCCTTCGAGGTACCCGCCGACGCGGGGACGTACACCCTCGAACAGAACGTCATGAAGATCGGCAGCAAGGTGTGGGCCCGCTCCACCTCCGTCAACTCGGTGTGGAAATTCACCTCCAAGCTTGACGAGAGCGTCTATTCTCAGGGCATCCCGATTCTCTTCCCCCGGTACGACCTTCCGGAGGACGGACTCAAGACCCTCGCCGCGACCGACGGCCAGCACATCGGCCTCACCGCGACGGGTCACGCGGGCTACACCCCCGCAGCGCTCACCTCGGCGAAGCTCTCGTACTCCTACGACGGGGGTACGACCTGGACCGAAGCGCGGGTCTCTCAGCAGGGCGGCAACTGGACCGCGACCGTGAACCACACGGGCGCGACCGGCAAGCCGGTCACCCTGAAGACCGAACTGACGGACGCCAACGGCAACTCCGTCACCCAGACCGTGGTCCGCGCCTACGACGTGCGCTGATCACGCCGGTCCGCCGGGCGTCCTTCCCGTGGGGGGTGGGGCCGCCCGGCGGACCACCCATTTGCAGCAACGGTTTTCCTGATGTCCCGTTTTCGGGCGCCCTGCGCGGTGGACAATAAGGGCATGACTCAGCAGGGGGACGACAACTGGTGGGACAAGCTCTACGACGAGTCGGCGCCGGACACGGCCCCGACGGCGTCGGGTGACACCCTCGACGACCACTTCACGACGGCGGCCCGGGCCACCACGGACCCGCGCCCGAAGACACCTGACCCGAGCCCGAAGACACCGGACCCGGGTCCGACGGCCCCGGACCCGGAACCCACGCCGACCGTGCCGGTCAGAGCGCCGGCCCCGTGGGCCACGGAGGCCGACGAGGCCCCGCCTCCGCCGCCGATCCCGGCCGTCACGCCGCCCGCGCCTCCCGTGCCGCCCGCGCCTCCCGTGCCGCCCGGCCCCCCGCCCGTGCCGCCCGGCCCCCCGCCCGTACCCGGCACGGCCCCCGCGCGCGGGCCCGCGCCCCTCACGCCCGGTCGGGCGCCCTGGGAGACGCCTCCGGAAGGGCCGCAGACCTTTCCCGCGCCGCCGCCTCCCGTCGCCCCGCCCGTCGAGGCGCCCACCGTCCAGGTGCAGGTGCCGCAGGGAACGGGCCGTGAGGAGCCGGAGTCCGGGTACTGGGACGAGGCCCCCACCGACACCGACACCTATCCCGAATCCGGTCCGGACTCCGGCCCCGGTCCGGACTCCGGCCCCGGTCCGGACTCCGGCCCCGGTCCGGACTCCGGCCCCGGGTCGGACCTCACCGTCGAGGTCTCCGTGCCCCGGCCCCGTACCGGATACGTCGGCAGCCGGCCGCCCACGTACGAGGCCGAGCCGACCGCGCTGCCCGTCGCCCGGCCCGGTGAGCTCGGTGAGCTGGTCTCCGACACCGTGCTCGACGGGGCCCGTTACGGCACCTGCACCCTGCGGGCCGCCTCCGTGCGCGGCGACTCCGCGCGCTACCGGGGCGAGCCCCGCCGCGACGCCCTGCTCACCGCCCGCTTCGGCCACGACGAGACCGCGCTCGTCCTCGTCGCCGTCGCCGCCGGCTCCCGCGCCGCCGAGGACGCCCATCTCGCCGCCGCCGACGCCTGCCAGTGGATCGCCGAGGCCGTCTGCCGCAGCCATGCCCGGCTCTCCGAGGACATCAGGTCCGGTCGCCGCGGCGACCTCAAGTCGGGACTGCACCGGCTGACCGACCGTACGTACGGCAAGCTCCGTACCCGCGCCGCCGAGCGCGGCCTCGCCCCCGACGAGTACACCGCCACCCTCCGCTGCCTGCTCGTCCCCGCCGACCCCGCCTGCCGCACCCGCGTCTTCTTCGGCATCGGCGGCGGCGGTCTCTTCAGGCTCCGTGACGGCTCCTGGCAGGACATCGAACCGCTCCTGCCGGAACCGGCCGCCGTCACCGGCGGTCCCGTCCTCGGCTTCGGATCGCCGCCGCGTCCGGCGCCCCCGGAGGCGGTCCCCTCCGAGACCGAGGAGGGCGACCGGCTCACCATGGACTTCGGCATCACGACCGCTCCCGGGCCGCTCGTCGAGGAGCCCGTGCCGCCGCCCGCCGAGCCGTTCCGCTTCCGCGCGTCCGTCGCCCGCCCGGGCGACACCCTGCTGCTCGCCTCGCCCGGTCTCGCCGAACCGATGCGCGGAGAACCCGCTCTCGCCCGCGAGCTCGCCGCCCGCTGGGCCGACACCGAGGCGCCCGGTCTCGCCGAGTTCCTCGCCGACACCCAGCTGAGGGTGACCGGTTACGCCGACGACCGTACGGGGGTGGGCGTCTGGGAGGCGTAACGCGGCGGGCCATGTGTTGATGGATCCATGGCCAAACAGAACGTGGCGGAACAGTTCGTCGACATCCTCGTGCGCGCGGGCGTCCGGCGCCTGTACGGCGTCGTCGGTGACAGCCTGAACCCGGTCGTCGACGCGATCCGCCGTACCCCCTCGCTCGACTGGATCCAGGTGCGGCACGAGGAGGTCGCGGCGTTCGCCGCCGGCGCCGAGGCGCAGATCACCGGTGGCCTCGCCGCCTGCGCCGGCTCCTGCGGCCCGGGGAACCTGCACCTCATCAACGGCCTGTACGACGCCCACCGCTCGATGGCCCCGGTCCTGGCGCTCGCCTCGCACATCCCGTCGAGCGAGATCGGCCTGGGCTACTTCCAGGAGACCCACCCCGACCAGCTGTTCCGCGAGTGCAGCCACTACAGCGAACTCATCTCCAATCCGAAGCAGATGCCCCGGCTGCTCCACACGGCGATCCAGCACGCCGTCGGCCGCGGCGGCGTCAGTGTGGTCGCGCTGCCCGGCGACGTCGCCTCCCAGCCGGCCCCGGAGAAGGTGGCGGAGACCGCGCTCGTCACCTCCCGGCCGACCGTCCGTCCGGGCGACGCCGAGATCGACGCCCTGGTGCGGATGATCGACGCGGCCGACCGGGTGACGCTCTTCTGCGGCAGCGGCACGGCCGGGGCGCACCCCGAGGTGATGCAGTTCGCCGAGCGGATCAAGTCACCGGTCGGCCACGCCCTGCGCGGCAAGGAGTGGATCCAGTACGACAATCCGTACGACGTCGGCATGAGCGGACTGCTCGGTTACGGCGCCGCGTACGAGGCCACCCACGAGTGCGATCTGCTGATCCTGCTCGGCACCGACTTCCCGTACAACGCCTTCCTGCCCGACGACGTCAAGATCGTGCAGGTGGACGTCCGGCCCGAGCGCCTCGGCCGCCGCTCCCGGCTCGACCTCGCCGTCTGGGGTGACGTCCGCGAGACCCTGCGCTGTGTGATCCCGCGCGTCCGCGCGAAGAACGACCGCCGCTTCCTCGACAAGATGCTCAAGAAGCACGCCGACGCGCTCGAAGGCGTCGTCAAGGCGTATACCCGCAAGGTCGAGAAGCACGTCCCGATCCACCCCGAGTACGTGGCCTCGGTGATCGACGAACTTGCCGACGACGACGCCGTGTTCACGGTGGACACCGGAATGTGCAACGTCTGGGCGGCCCGCTACCTCACCCCCAACGGGCGGCGCAGGATCATCGGTTCGTTCAGCCACGGGTCGATGGCGAACGCGCTGCCGCAGGCCATCGGCGCGCAGTTCACCGACCGGAACCGTCAGGTCGTCTCGCTCTCCGGCGACGGCGGATTCTCCATGCTGATGGGCGACTTCCTCACCCTCGTGCAGTACGACCTGCCGGTGAAGGTGATCGTCTTCGACAACTCCTCGCTCGGCATGGTCGAGCTGGAGATGCTGGTCTCCGGACTTCCCTCGTACGGAACCACGAACAAGAACCCGGACTTCGCGGCCATCGCCCGCGCCGCCGGCGCCTACGGGGTACGGGTCGAGAAGCCCAAGCATCTGGCGAGTGCCCTCAAGGACGCCTTCAAGCACAAGGGCCCGGCCCTGGTGGACGTCGTCACCGACCCCAACGCGCTCTCCATCCCGCCGAGGATCAGCGCCGACATGGTGACCGGCTTCGCCCTCTCCGCCAGCAAGATCGTCCTGGACGGGGGAGTGGGCCGGATGGTCCAGATGGCGCGCTCCAACCTGCGCAACGTGCCCCGACTCTGAGGGAATGCGGGCGTTTTGGCGGGGCATGCATCCCCGTGAGCCTGTTCGACGCGATCTGTGGGTGGGGGTTATGGCCGGGGAGGCACGACAGCCGACTCAACTGCTCAGAAAGGTGGGATGCGAGGATCTCACCGCGGTGCCGGAGGTGCGACATGCCTTGCGCGAAATGCTGCGGAAGTGGGGCGGACCGGGCGCCTCCGACGTGGCGGAACTGCTCACCAGCGAACTGGTGACCAATGCCCTGATCCACACCGAGCACGGGGCCGTCGTGACCGCGACGGTCGTTCCGGAGCAGCTGAGGGTCGAGGTCCGCGACTTCGTGCCCGGACTCGCGCCACCGCACGTACCGCGCGCCGACGACGGTACGCACGGCAGGGGGCTGATCCTCGTCGAGGCGCTGGCCGACTCCTGGGGAGTCGAGGACCACGGAGTGGGCAAGGTGGTGTGGTTCGAACTGAACGGCGGGGCCGCCTGAGAGGCGGCCCCGCCGGTTTCGGGTCGGCGCGAGGACTCAGCCGAACTGCTGCTCCAGATCCTTGAGCTTGCGCTCCAGGGAGTCGAGACGGGGCAGCGTCTGGGTGTCGTCCTCCGCGGTGAGGTCCACCGTCCGGGAGTCGTTCGTCTGGATGTCACGTCCCCTGACGGCTTGGAGGGAGGGCCGGGGTCGAAGCGGCAGTTGTCCCGGGTCCGCTATGGCGGGTTCCGCGACGGCGGCCTGGACGGACGCCGTGGCGGAACCGGAACCGGAACCGGAACCGGACCCCGGACCCGGGCCCGTACCGGATCCCGACGCGGCGTTGAGCGCCGCCATCTCGACCTGACGGCCGCCGCCCCTGCCGAAGGCGCGGTGCTGGCGGTTGATGGCCTTCAGGCGTGCCCGGTCGAGTTTGACCTGGTCGCGCCGGCGGAGGCGGTTCTGCTCCTTCTCCCGCCGGTCCTCGCGCACCTCGTCGACGGCCTCGTCCAGGGTCCGTACGCCCTCCAGAAGCATCAGCGACCAGGCGGCGAACGTCTCCCGGGGCGCTCTCATCCACCGCACGATCCGGATCTGCGGCAGCGGGCGGGGCACCAGGCCCTGCTCGCGCAGCGCGGCCCTGCGGGTCTGCTTGAGCGCCCGGTCGAAGAGGACCGCCGCCGAGAGGGACATGCCCGCGAAGAACTGCGGGGCCCCGTCGTGGCCCATGCCCCGCGGCGCGTGCACCCAGTTGAACCAGGCCGCCGCACCCGCGAACAGCCAGACGAGCAGCCGCGAGCCGAGGGCCGCGTCACCGTGGCTTGCCTCGCGGACCGCGAGCACCGAGCAGAACATGGCGGCGCCGTCGAGGCCGAAGGGGACGAGGTACTCCCAGCCACCGGTGAGGTTGAGGTTCTGCCGGCCGAAGCCGACGAGTCCGTGGAAGGAGAGGGCCGCGGCGACCGCGGCACAGCAGAAGAGGAGGACGTAGGAAGCGGTGCCGTACACGGCTTCCTTGCGTCTGCGGCGCTCCTCGCTGCGTTCCCAGGAGTCCTCGGCCGCGGCCTGGTCACCGGCGCGCTTCCCGCGCGCGAGCACCGCCACCGCCGTCAGGACTCCGGCCACCATGACGCCACCCGGAAGCAGCCAGTCCAGCGATATGTCGGTCAGTCTCATGCGGTGTCCCTTGCATCGCAGTAGGGCGTTTGGCGGCCCATACTGGCCGACCCCGCGGGGCGCTCAAGGGGTTTCCGGGCAAGAGCACGCCATCGGGGCGCCACGGCATACGAATAGGTGCGATCTGGTCGAACACCTAAGCAGGGAGAGGGGGTTGAGTTCGATTTACGCCACCCGTCCGGGTGGCGTAATCACTCGGGAGCCTCAGGCGGCCGCCGCGAGCCGACGGACCCGCTCGGCGTCGCACGTGCGCGGACAGGTGAGGCAGGTGTCCTCGGGGCGCAGCGTGTAGAAGAAGCAGCAGGTCGCCCGGTCGCGCGTGGCGCGCGGAGCGCCGTCCGGCCCCTCGGCGCCCGGCAGTTCACGGAACCCCGCCGCTCCCGCATAGGGCTTGTACGGCTTGACGGTGCCCGGCATCAGCAGGTCGAGCTCGTCCATCGCCCGGCGCTCCTCGCCGAACAGGGCGCCGACGTACCAGAGGCCCTCGACGATCTCGTCCGTCGCCATCCCCCACAGGGCGCGGCGGCCGCGCCGCATCCGGGAGCCGAAGCCGTCGAGGATCGCCTCGAAGTGCTCGGCGAGCGAGGCGCGCACCTCGGCCCGCAGCGCGTCCTCGTCGGCGACCACACGGGCGCCGGGCAGGGCCGCCGCGGGGTCGCCGGGCAGGCAGGCGAACTCCTCCACCCGGACGGCCATCCGCCCCAGCGTGCGCTGGAAGGAGACATTCCGTGCGGGCAGCCGGGGCACCCTGCGGTCCAGGAACCAGGGGACGGTGACGAGGAGACAGGCGGGCCAGGCGTACCGGTGCAGCCCGAAGCCGGCGACGACGTCGGGGCGGGCCTGGGTGCCGTAGTCGCGCAGCACCTGCGCGTTGTCCCAGGCGAGGAAGGCGTCGAGGTCGGGGCCGCCGGCCGCGAGCTCGTCCGCGCCGACCCAGCCCGCGCCGCGCGGCAGCCGCTCATCCCGGACGTGTTCCTCTATCCGCAGATGGGTGAAGACCTCGGCGAGCCGGGCGTAGGCAGCCGCGACGGGCGAGGTCGGAAGGGCGGGCAACAGGGCGGGGACGGTCATGGGGACCACCGAATCGCGAGCGTTGGCAGGTTAGCCTTACCTTACCCGATTCGGAGTCGCCTCTCACCACCGGCCCGAGGGCTCCCACCAGGGAGGCAGCCCCAGGGGGTGTCCTGTCGGACCGTTCGCCTATGGTGCACAGAGGACCCGGGCGACGCGAGCCGGGACCGGCACGAGGCCGCAGGAGGACCCGGGTGGAGCAGGGCGCAGCGCGCGAGCGGGCGACGGAGAGGCCGTCCCCGCCCTTCGGCGACGCCGCCCACGCCCCGGAGGACGCCACACGAACGGCGGACGGCGCCGCACGGGTGCCGGAGCAGGCCCGTGGCGCGGGCGAGCCCCCGCGTGGCGCCGACCGGCGTGCCGAGTCCGCCCGGGGCGAGCACACCCACTGCGAGTCGGACGCCTCCGGCATCGCTCCCGTCCCCGCCTCCCGCGTCGTACGGCACTCCGTCCGCGGCCAGATCCTCGACGCCCTGCGTACCGCCCTCGTCGGCGGCGAGCTCGTCCCCGGCGAGGTGTACTCCGCCCCCGCCCTCGGCGAGCGGTTCGGCGTCTCGGCCACCCCGGTCCGCGAGGCCATGCAGCGGCTCGCCGTCGAGGGCGCCGTCGAAGTCGTCCCGAACCGTGGCTTCCGCGTCACCGAGCGCACCCCGCGCGAGCTCGCCGAACTCGCCGAGGTCCGCGCGCTCATCGAGGTCCCCGTCATGCTGCGGCTGGCCCGCACGGTCCCGGCCGCCCGCTGGGCCGGGCTCCGGCCGATCGCCGAGGCCACCTCGACCGCCGCCGCGCGGGGCGACCGCGCCCACTATGCCGAGGCCGACCGGGCCTTCCACCGGGCCGTCCTCTCCCTGGCGGGGAACGAGCAGCTGCTCGCCGTCGCCGACGACCTCCACCGCCGCTCCCAGTGGCCGCTGATCAGCGCACCCGCCGTCCGGCACGGTGTGCTCGTCGCCGACGCCGCCGAACACACGGCCCTCCTGGACGCCCTGATCGCCCAGGACCTCCCGGTCGTCGAAGCCCTCGTCCGCGAACACTTCACCGGCTCGAACGCCTGACCACCTGCGGCCCGCTAAGGTTGATGATCATGTCAACCGGCAAAGCCACAGGGGGAATCAGGATGAGGGCGGGCGTACGGGGGATCGCCGTCGCGGCGGCCATGGTGGTCGCACTCACGGGATGCGGGGACGGCGACGGAACCGGGGCGGCCACGGGGATCGCGGACGGCAAGGAGAAGGTCCAGCCGGCCTCGCTGGACGCGACCGGACTCATCAACGCCCTGCCGGTGTCGTCCGAGTTCAGCGACGGCACGTACACCGGCGGCGACCCCGAGCTGGTCCCGGAGGCCGAGGCCGCGAAGTTCTGTGCCGACAAGCTGGAGGACGTGGACTGCGCCGGAGTGAAGGCCGCGAGCATCAAGGACCTGGTCCTGGCCGGCTCCTCCTCGGACGACGGGGTCACCTTCACGCTCTACACCTTCGGTACGGAGGCGGAGGCGACCGCCGTACTGAAGGCGGTGGAGGAGGTGAGGAAGTCGTCGAAGGGCGAGGACGGCCCCTTCAAGCCGGTGAAGGCCGAGACCGGGGCCGACGAGACGTACGCCTTCGAGCGGGACGACTACGTCGGTGTCTACATGCGCGTCGGCACCGTGGTGTCCTACGCGAGCACCTACCTGTTCGGACCGGAGAGGGCGGAGCGCGCCGCCCAGGTCCAGGTCGGCCGGCTCAAGGTCGTCGCCGGGGGCGGCAACCCCGACCTCTGACCCGCCCCGAGAACCCACGGAAGCTCCCGGGAGACCGTCCCCGCGACGGGGCGGTCCCCGGGGCCCCGCGCCCACTAAGGTCATGGGCGACAGCCGCCCGTATCGCATCGCCCGTGAGGTGTCCCATGCCGTCCGCGACCCCGTCCCCGGCATGGGACGGACGCCGGCCCGCCACTGGTACGGAAGCCGAGGCCACGGCTCTGCTCGGCTGGCTCACCGATCCCGAGGCGCCCCGGCTCTGCCTCGTCACCGGCGCCCCCGGCAGCGGCAAGACGGCTCTGCTCGGCTGGTTCGCCAAGCACGGCCCGAGGGCCGGCCGGCCGCGCCGCCGCACGGCCCGGGTGCTCGTCCCGCTGGCCGGCCAGAGCGCGCTCGGCGCGACCTGGACGATCGCGGACCGCCTCGGCGTGGTGGCGAGGTCGCCCGGCGACCTCGTGCACGCCCTCGCCACCAGCGAGGCCCGGCCCGCCGGTCGCGCGGTCCTCCTCCTGACCGATCTGCACGCCGCCGCCGAACCCGCCGCGCTCACCGATCTGATCGCCGAGCTCGCGGGCGTGGGCCGGGTCCGACTCGTGGTCGAGGCGCGCAGCGGCACCCCGGCCCCCGCGGCCCTGCGCACCGACCGCCGGGTCGCCGTCGTGGATCTCGACGGTGACGCCGACCCCGCCGGATTCGCCGCCCCGGAGCGGGACCGGCCGCTGCCGGACCTCTCCGACCCGGTGGCCGTCTGCACGGCCGACCCGCTGCTCGTCACCACGGCGTACGTCACCGGCTCCGCCGCCGCAGGACTTCCGGGCACTCTCGACGGACCCGAGGCGCCCGCCCGCCCCGGCGAGAACGCCGCCGAGGACCACGGCGGGCTCCGGGCCGCCTGGATGCGGGCCGGCCAGTCGCTCTGCCGCGAACAGCCCCCTGCCGACCGGGCGTTGGTGCTGCTCACCGCGCTCGGCGACGGGGCCGACCCGCGGCTGCGCCCGGCGCTCGCCGAGCTGGCGGAGAGCTCCCCCTGGCGGCTCCGGTGGGCCCGGCACCGCGGCGACCTGACCCCTCCCTGGCCGGGGCCGGTGACCGTACTCGGCGCGGCGGGCGGGCCGTTGGAGGGAACCCTCCTCGTCGGCGACCGCACCGGCGCCGTCCGGCTCCTCCACGAGGCCGACGCGAGCCCGGCCGGCCGTCTCGCCCACACGGTGCCGGGCCGGGTCACCGCGCTCGCGCCGGCGCCCGACGGCACGGTGCTGCTCCTGGACGACCGGGGCAGGCTGCACACCGTACGGGGGGCGACGCCCCGGGCCCCGTACCTGGAGCGCCTCACGGAGGCCGTCTCGGCGACCCTGGCCCGGCACCCGGGCACGGCCCTCGCGGCGATCGCCGGTTCGGTGGTGGTGGGGGACCGGCTCGGCTCCGTGCACGCCTTCGGTCTGCGGGGCCTGCACCAGGCGGCCTCGCACAGCGGCCGGGTGACGGCGGTCTCGGCGGTGGACTCCGAGACCCCGTTCGTCTGCTCCGGCGGCGCCGACGGGACGGTCCGGCTCTGGACCCCGGGCCGCGACCCGCGCCCCGAACCCCTCGCCGAACGGCCCTCGCCGGTGGTCTCCCTGCACGCGACGGACACCCCGCACGGTCCGCTGGTCGCCGTCGCCTGGGGCGACGGTCTCGTCGAACTCCACCGCCCGGAGGGCGGCCCGACGCTCTCGTTCCGTCCGGGCCCCCCGGTCCGCGCGGTCGCCGTCACCGGCGCCGGCTCCCTGATCATCGGCACCGACGAGAGCCTGGTCTGTATCGCACCGAAGCGCATGTCCTACTGAAAGCCTGCTGCCGAGAAGCCTGCTGAGGGAGCGTCACCAGCCTCTCGGTCAGGGGGACTTCAGGTGGCCGGCTGTGGTGTCAGCTGGCTCGCGAGCCAGGTCGGCACCCCGCCCAGGAGGCGGAAGAGGCGGCGGGCCTCGGCGCGCAGGCGGCCCGCCTCCGGTTCCGTCTCGGTGGTGGCGAGCGCGGTGAGGGCCGGGGCCGTACCGACCAGGTAGCCCAGCTCCTCCCGGATCCTGAGCGACTCCGCGAAGCCGTGCCGTGCCTCCGCCAACTCACCTTCCCGCAGGGCGAGTCCGGCGAGATGCCGCCAGGTCGAGGAGAGCAGCAGCGAGTCGCCCTGCTCGGTGGCCGCGGCGTGCGCCCTGCGGTACGCGGCACGGGCCGCCTGCGGGGAGTCGCCGAGGTTCTGCGCGATGAGCCCGCGCCGCAGGTCGAGCAGTGGCCGGCCCTCGGCCGAGGGGGCGATCAGGGCGGCCGCCCGGCCCAGTGCCATCCGCGCCTCGTCGGCCCGGTCGCGTACCCCGAGCAACGTCGACGCGTAGGCCAGATAACCGCGTTCGCAGGCGGCGGCCCCGCGTTCCTCGTCCGTGCCGGCCACCGCCTCGGCCGCCCGGAGGGCCTCCTCCGCGTCGGCCCAGCCCTGTTCCGTGTAGAGGCAGCGCTCGATCAGCAGCGCGGCCCGTTCGAGTGCGGCGGCCGGTTCGTTCGCGTGCGGGGCGAGCAGCGCCGCGGCGTCCGTCCAGCACCCTCGGGAGCGGAGCCGCCATATGGCGGTCTCCACGGGAGTCTCCTTGCCGTAGGCGAGGGACGGATCTTCGCCGCCCCTTGATTCGGAACCAGACATGGCGGTGTCCGCCACATTGCCCTCCCCGAGCGCGCCATTGAGCTGTTGAGTGAGACCCGCATCTCAGCACGAAGGGCAGTACCTGGCCAAGGGGTCAGGTGAAAGAATTCACAAGACACCGGTGCGTCGGGGCGCCGCCGTCCGGACCGCGACCGACAGGCCGTCAGATCGCCGACGGGCCCGTGATCAGGCCCCGGCGAGGCCCGCCGGCCGGTCCGGCCGACGGGCCCCCACCGGCCCGGACGTCACTCCACCGGACTCGCCCGAAGGGGTGAATCCGCGTGGGAGATCTCCGCTCATCCGATCAGCTCATCCGGAGGGCGAGGAAGAAGTCGAGCTTGTCCTCCAGACGGGACAGATCACGGCCCGTGAGCTGCTCGATCCGGCCCACCCGGTAACGCAGCGTGTTCACGTGCAGGTGGAGCCGGGTCGCGCAGCGGGTCCAGGAGCCGTCGCAGTCCAGGAAGGCCTCCAGCGTCGGGATCAGCTCCGCGCGGTGCCGCCGGTCGTAGTCGCGCAGCGGGTCGAGCAGCCGGGCCGTGAACGCGCGCCGGACGTCGTCCGGGACGAACGGCAGCAGCAGCACGTGCGAGGCCAGCTCGTGGTGGCCGGCGGCGCAGACCCGGCCCGGACGGGCGGCGGCGACCCGGCGGGCGTGCCGTGCCTCCTCCAGGGCCCCGCGCAGGCCCTCCGCCGAGTGCACGGCCGCGCTGACGCCGAGGGTCAGCCGCCCGTCGTCGGCGAGACCGGCCGACAGCGGAGCGCGTACGGCCGCGAGCAGCGCGTCCGCGTGCAGGCCCAGCGCGGTGGCCGGGCTCTCGTCCTCGCTGTCCGGCAGCGGGCCCGCGGCCAGCGGGACCAGGGCGATGGCCTCGTCGCCGCTGTGCGCGACGGCGATCCGGTCGGCGGACTCGGCGCCCACGGTCGCCGGGTCGACGAGGATCTCCTCCAGGAGCGCCTGGGCGACCGGGCCGGCGTCCACGGCGGGGCCCTGACCGGCCTCCTGCTCCCATTCGACCCGGGCCACGACCACCTGCCAGTGCGGGGCCGTGCCGAGCCCGGGCAGCAGCACCGGGGCCGCGACCCGCAGCCTGGCCGCGATCTCGGCGGGCGCGGCGCCCGTCTGCACCAGCTCCAGGACCTCCTGGGCGAGCCGGCGCCGTACCGTACGGGCCGCGTCGCGCCGGTCCCGCTCGACGGCGATCAGCTGGGTGACGCCCTGGAGCAGGTCGAGCCGGGCGGCCGGCCAGTCCCCGGCGTCCGCCTCGACGGCGAGCAGCCAGTCCGAAAGGACCGTCTCGCGCACGTCACGGGAGGCGGGCGCGGCGCCCCGGCCGGTGTTGCGGATCGGGAAGAGGGAGTACGCCGTTCCGCCCGTGCTCAGCCGGTGCGGACCGCGCCGCCCGGTCCGGGTGGCGGCCAGGTGCTCACCGGCCAGGGTGGCGGCCAGCGAGGCCGGGAGGGGCTCGCCCGCGCCCGCGATCTGGCGGCCGGTGGGGGAGAGGACCCAGGCCCGCAGGTCCAGGTCGGAGCCCAGCAGGTCGAGGACCACCTCGGGGCCGCCGCCCGCCGGTCCCGAGGTCATGAGCCGCCGGTGCCGGTCGACGACGGCTGCCAGGTCGCCCGCCCGCTCGCCGGACACCTGTCGAACAACGTGCTCGGTGATCGTCGCGAAAGCAACGGTCTCGTTCACCGCGAAGAGCGGCAGCCGATGGCGTGAACACGCCGCTACGAGATCGTCGGGGATGTCGCCCAGCTCCGCCTCGCCCGCCGCCAGGGCGGCGACCCCGGCCGACGCCAGGATCCGTGCGAAGGGCTCGGCGTCGGCCGGCTCCCGCAGCCAGGCGAGGCCGGTGAGCACCAGCTCGCCGCCGGACAGGTACCGGCTGGGATCCTTGAGGTCCGTCGTCATCACGCCGCGGACGGTGCGGTCGAGCTCGTCCTCGCCGCCGAGCAGGCGCAGCCCGAGCGCGTCGTTCTCCAGCAGTGCGCGCAGCCGCATCGTGTCGCCGCCGTTCCTTCGTCAGTGGGTGGTGGGGTTGTCGCGTTGTCGACGGTGGCGTGTGGCCACCGTTTCCAGGGGAAAACAGCGAGGTAACCGTTCCCCGCCTTTCGTTCGAATCTACAAGACGACGACGGGACCCAGCCAACTCCTTCATGTTTTCGGTGACTGCACCCGGGCGATCGTGGGCTTGTGTACTAGGCCACACACCGCGTGAACAGCACATGAACGTGAAGTCGAGGACCGGCCGTCCCCCCGGAACCCTGCGCACGACCCCCGATCACCAGAATCACTAGAAGAGAGCCACCATGGACTTCCTTCGCCCCGCCAGCTGGGAGGAGGCGCTCGCCGCCAAGGCAGAGCACCCCACGGCCGTGCCCCTTTCGGGTGGCACGGACGTCATGGTCGAGATCAATTTCGACCACCGGCGGCCCGAGTACCTCCTGGACCTGAACCGCATCGAGCTGCTGCGCGAGTGGGAGGTCGGCGAGGAGAACGTCCGCCTCGGCGCCGCCGTTCCGTACACCCAGATCATGGAGAACCTGCGGGCCGAGCTGCCCGGTCTGGCACTCGCCTCGCACACGGTCGCCTCCCCGCAGATCCGTAACCGCGGCGGCGTCGGGGGCAACCTCGGTACCGCCTCGCCCGCCGGCGACGCCCACCCGGCGCTGCTCGCCGCGGGCGCCGAGGTCGAGGTCGAGTCGGTGCGCGGCATCCGGTTCATCCCGATCGACGAGTTCTACACGGGCGTGAAGCGCAACGCGCTCCAGCCCGACGAGCTCATCAAGACCGTCCACATCAAGAAGGCGGACGGCCCCCAGCAGTACTCCAAGGTCGGCACCCGCAACGCGATGGTCATCGCCGTCTGCGCCTTCGGCCTGGCCCTGCACCCGGAGACCCGGACCGTGCGCACCGGCATCGGCTCGGCCGCGCCGACCCCGATCCGCGCCAAGGAGGCCGAGGCCTTCCTGAACGCGGCTCTGGAGGAGGGCGGCTTCTGGGACAACGGCAAGATCATCACCCCGTCGATCGCGAAGCAGTTCGCCGACCTCTGCTCCGGCGCCGCCAACCCGATCGACGATGTCCGAGGCACCGCCAAGTACCGCCGCCACGCCGTCGGCATCATGGCCCGCCGCCAGCTCGGCTGGACCTGGGAGCAGTACCGCGGCACCGGCCGCTCGCTTGAGGGAGCTGCATAACCATGCGCGTCAATTTCACGGTCAACGGACGTCCGCAGGAAGCCGACGACGTCTGGGAGGGCGAGTCCCTCCTCTACGTCCTGCGTGAGCGGATGGGGCTCCCCGGCTCCAAGAACGCCTGCGAGCAGGGCGAGTGCGGTTCCTGCACAGTCCGCCTCGACGGAGTGCCGGTCTGTTCCTGTCTCGTCGCCGCCGGTCAGGTCGAGGGCCGCGAGGTCGTCACCGTCGAAGGCCTCGCCGAGTTCGCCAAGGACCGCGCGGAGCACGCCGGTTGCGCCTCCGGTGCCTGTGGCACCTCGCTCGACGCCGCCAAGAAGTGGGAAGCGAAGCCGGGTCAGGACTCGCAGACCGGCGAGGGCGTCGAACTGTCCCCGATCCAGCAGGCGTTCATCGACGCCGGCGCCGTGCAGTGCGGCTTCTGCACCCCCGGTCTGCTGGTCGCGGCCGACGAGATGCTGGAGCGCAACCCGTCCCCGACGGACGCGGACATCCGCGAGGCGCTCTCCGGCAACCTCTGCCGTTGCACGGGTTACGAGAAGATCCTCGACGCGGTCCGCCTCGCGGCCGCTCGCCAGGAGCGTCAGGGAGAGGCGGTCTGACGATGGCTCAGAACACACGCACGACTCCGGTGGGCACGCCCACCGACGTCACGCAGAACCACACCAAGGGCGGCATCGGCGAGTCCACGCTCCGTCCGGACGGCACCCTCAAGGTCACCGGCGAGTTCGCGTACTCCTCGGACATGTGGCACGAGGACATGCTGTGGGGTCAGATCCTGCGCTCCACGGTCGCGCACGCCGAGATCCTGTCCATCGACACCTCCGAGGCCCTCACGATGGACGGCGTCTACGCCGTCCTGACGCACGAGGACCTGCCCGCCGCGAAGAACTACGGCATGGAGTTCCAGGACACCCCGGTCCTCGCCTACGGCAAGGTCCGTCACCACGGTGAGCCGGTCGCCCTCGTGGCCGCCGACCACCCGGAGACCGCCCGCCGCGCCGCCGCGAAGATCAAGATCGAGTACCGGGAGCTCCCGGTCATCACGGACGAGGCCTCGGCCACCGCTCCGGACGCGATCCTGGTCCACGAGAACCGCGACGACCACCACTCCGGTCACGTCCCGCACCCGAACATCGTGCACCGCCAGCCGATCATCCGCGGCAACGCGACCGAGGCCGCCAAGAAGGCCGACGTCATCGTCACCGGCGAGTACACCTTCGGCATGCAGGACCAGGCCTTCCTCGGCCCCGAGTCCGGCCTCGCCGTGCCGGCCGAGGACGGCGGCGTCGACCTGTACGTCGCCACCCAGTGGCTGCACTCGGACCTCAAGCAGATCGCCCCCTGCCTCGGCCTGCCCGAGGAGAAGATCCGCATGACGATGGCCGGCGTCGGAGGTGCGTTCGGCGGCCGCGAGGACATCTCCATGCAGATCCTCGCGTCCATCCTCGCGCTGCGCACCGGCAAGCCGGTCAAGATGGTCTACAACCGCTTCGAGTCCTTCTTCGGGCACGTCCACCGGCACCCGGCGAAGCTCTGGTACGAGCACGGCGCCACCAAGGACGGCAAGCTCACGCACATGAAGTGCAAGATCGTGCTCGACGGCGGCGCCTACGCGTCGTCCACGGCCTCGGTCGTCGGCAACGCCTCGTCCCTCTCGGTCGGCCCGTACGTCATCGAGGACGTCGAGATCGAGGCGATCGGCCTCTACACCAACAACCCGCCCTGCGGCGCGATGCGCGGCTTCGGCGCGGTCCAGGCCTGCTTCGCGTACGAGGCCCAGATGGACAAGCTCGCCGCGAAGCTGGGCATGGACCCGGTGGAACTGCGCCAGCTCAACGCCATGGAGCAGGGCACGATCATGCCGACCGGCCAGGTCGTGGACTCGCCGGCCCCGGTCGCCGAGCTGCTGCGCATCGTCAAGGCCCGCCCGATGCCGCCGGAGCAGCAGTGGCTCGCGGCCGGCGAGGACGCGGACGTCCGCGCCCTTCCGGGTGGCCTCTCCAACACCACGCACGGCGAGGGTGTCGTCCGGGGTGTCGGCTACGCCGTCGGCATCAAGAACGTCGGCTTCTCCGAGGGCTTCGACGACTACTCGACCGCCAAGATCCGCATGGAGGTCATCAACGGCGAGGCCGTCGCCACGGTCCACACCGCGATGGCGGAGGTCGGCCAGGGCGGTGTCACCATCCACGCGCAGATCGCCCGCACCGAGCTCGGCGTCCAGCAGGTCACCATCCATCCCGCCGACACCCAGGTGGGCTCGGCCGGTTCGACCTCCGCGGGCCGTCAGACGTACATGACCGGCGGCGCCATCAAGAACTCCTGCGAGATCGTCCGCGAGAAGGTCCTGGAGATCGGCCGGCGCAAGTTCGGCTCGTACCACCCGGCGTGGGCCAACGCCGAACTCCTCCTGGAGGGCGGCAAGGTCGTCACCGACGGCGGCGAGGCCCTCGCCACCATCGTGGACGTCCTGGAGGACCAGGCCGTGGAGGTCGAGGAGGAGTGGCGGCACCGCCCCACCCAGGCCTTCGATCTCGTCACCGGCCAGGGCGACGGTCACGTCCAGTACGCCTTCGCCGCGCACCGCGCGGTGGTGGAGGTCGACACCGAGCTCGGCCTGGTCAAGGTCATCGAACTGGCCTGTGCCCAGGACGTCGGCAAGGCGGTCAACCCGCTCTCCGTCATCGGCCAGATCCAGGGTGGCACCACCCAGGGCCTGGGCGTGGCGGTGATGGAGGAGATCATCGTCGACCCGAAGACCGCGAAGGTGCGCAACCCCTCCTTCACGGACTATCTGATCCCGACCATCCTCGACACGCCGACCATCCCGGTCGACTACCTCGAGCTGGCCGATCCCAACGCGCCGTACGGCGTGCGGGGCATCGGTGAGGCCCCGACCCTGTCGTCCACCCCGGCCGTCCTCGCGGCGATCCGGGCGGCGACGGGTCTGGAGCTCAACAAGACGCCGGTCCGCCCCGAGGCGCTCACCGGCACCCTGTAGGACTCTCCGGGCGGTCCGTGCCTCCCCGGAACGTCACACTTCCACCGCCCGTACCGCCCGGAGTAACCCCCCGTAGTACCCGCAGTACCCGCAACACCCCGTAGTACCAGCAGCACCGCAGTACCGCAGTACCGAACCATTCCGTTCGCCTCGGGCCGTCCCCCGGGTCGTGCAGCCACGCATCATCCCAAATCCCGCAATCTTCACCAGATCAGAAGTCCTTCGAAGTCTGACGCGGGTGCCCCTTTGAACCTTGGGAGTAGGCCCCATGACCCAGTCGTCTGTGGAGCCCAAGACCGCTTCGGAGGACGCGGGCTCCGGCTCGAACGTCCCCGCCGGCCGCTCTTGGCTCGACCGGTACTTTCACATCTCGGAGAGAGGATCCACCGTCGCGACGGAGATCCGCGGCGGCGTCACCACCTTCATGGCGATGGCGTACATTCTCCTGCTCAACCCCCTGATCCTCGGCGGCAAGGATGTGGACGGCAACGTCCTCAGCCAGCCCGCACTCATCACCGCCACCGCGCTCGCCGCTGCCGTGACCACCCTGCTGATGGGCTTCTGGGGCAAGGTCCCGCTCGCCCTCGCGGCCGGTCTCAGTGTCTCCGGCGTGCTGTCCTCGCAGGTCATCGCCGTCATGACCTGGCCGCAGGCCATGGCCATGTGTGTGGCCTACGGTGTGGTGATCTGTCTCCTGGTGGTCACCGGCCTCCGTGAGATGATCATGAACGCGATCCCGCTGGCGATCAAGCACGCGATCACCATCGGCATCGGCCTCTTCATCGCACTGATCGGCTTCGTCAAGGCGGGCTTCGTCCACGAGAACCCCTCTCCCGGTGGTGGCCCTGTCGTCCTCGGCCCGGCCGGTGAGCTGGCCGGCTGGCCGGTCCTGATCTTCGCCTTCACCCTGCTGCTGATCTTCGCGCTCCAGGCCCGCAACGTGCCCGGCGCCATCCTCATCGGCATCGTCGCCGGCACGGTCATCGCCGCCGTCGTCAACGCCGTCGGCGACCTGCCGGCCAAGTCCTGGTTCGCCGGCCCGCCGGAGCTCAACGGCAGCGCGGTCTCCACGCCGGACTTCTCGCTCATCGGCGAGGTGTCGTTCAGCGGCTGGGGCGACGTCGGCTACATCACGATCACCATGATCATCTTCACCCTGGTGCTCGCCGGCTTCTTCGACGCCATGGCCACCATCATCGGTGTCGGCTCCGAGGCCAAGCTCGCGGACTCCCAGGGCCGGATGCCCGGCCTGTCCAAGGCGCTGTTCATCGACGGCGCCGGCGGTGTCATCGGCGGCGTCGGCGGCGGCTCCGGCCAGACCGTCTTCGTCGAGTCGGCCACCGGCGTCGGCGAGGGTGCCCGTACGGGTCTGTCCTCCGTCGTCACCGGCGCGTTCTTCGCGGCCTGCCTCTTCTTCACGCCGATCACCGCGATCGTGCCCGCCGAGGTGGCCTCCGCGGCCCTGGTCGTCATCGGCGCGATGATGATGCAGAACGCCAAGCACGTCGACTGGAGCGACCGCTCCGTCGCGATCCCGGTGTTCCTCACCGTGGTCCTGATGCCCTTCACGTACACCATCACCACGGGTGTCGCGGCCGGCGTCATCTCCTACACCGTCATCAAGACGGCGCAGGGCAAGGCACGCGAAGTGGGCGCCTTCATGTGGGGCCTGACCGCGATCTTCATCGTGTTCTTCGCGATCCATCCGCTCGAGAGCTGGCTGGGCGTCAACTGACGCCCGTACCGTCGCCCTCCACACACACACATCGAGGAGATCCGAGATGCTGGACATCGCCGAAGAGCTGCACCGGTGGGTCGAGCAGGGACGCGAGTTCGCCGTCGCCACGGTCGTGGCGGTCGGCGGGAGCGCGCCCCGGCAGCCGGGCGCCGCGCTCGCCGTCGACAGCGACGGCACGGCGATCGGCTCGGTCTCCGGCGGGTGTGTGGAGGGCGCGGTCTACGACCTCTGTCAGCAGGCCCTCGAAGACGGCAGGACCGTCGTCGAGCGCTTCGGCTACAGCGACGAGGACGCCTTCGCGGTCGGTCTGACCTGCGGCGGCATCATCGACATCCTCGTCACTCCGGTCCGCGGCGGGGTCTTCCCCGCCGCCCTGGCCGCCGCCGTCACGGGGGAGGCGGCGGCCCTGGCCCGGATCGTCTCCGGCCCCGAGGACCTGATGGGCCGGGCCCTCCTGGTCCGCCCCGACGGCTCGTACGAGGGGAAGCTCGGCGGCCACCCGGAGCTGGACCGCACCGCGGCGGCCGAGGCCCGCGCGATGCTCGACGCGGGCCGCACCGGCACGGTGGAGATCGGCGAGGACGGCAGCCGCTGCGGACAGCCGCTGACCCTCCTGGTCGAGTCCTCGGTCCCCGCCCCCCGCATGATCGTCTTCGGCGCCATCGACTTCGCCGCCGCCCTCGTCCGGGTCGGCAAGTTCCTCGGCTACCACGTCACCGTGTGCGACGCGCGGCCCGTCTTCGCGACGCCGGCCCGCTTCCCCGAGGCCGACGAGATCGTCGTCGAATGGCCCCACCGCTACCTGGCGTCCACGGAGGTCGACGGCCGCACGGTGCTCTGCGTCCTGACCCACGACGCCAAGTTCGACGTGCCCCTCCTAGAGTCCGCGCTCAAGCTTCCCGTCGCCTACGTCGGCGCGATGGGCTCCCGCCGCACCCACGAGGACCGCAACAAGCGCCTCCGCGAGGTCGGCGTCACCGAACTCGAACTCGCCCGGCTGCGCTCCCCGATCGGCCTCGACCTCGGCGCCCGTACGCCCGAGGAGACCGCCCTGTCGATCGGCGCCGAGATCGTGGCCAACCGCCGGGGCGGCACCGGCCTCTCCCTCACGGGCGCCCACACCCCGATCCACCACGACGGCCCCCACGAGCCGACGGGGCGCATAGGCTCCGTCGCCTGACGGTCGCTTTCCGGGTGGCGCCGGCGCATCAGGCGAGATCGACCCCCGCGTACGCCAGCGGCGGAGCGATCGCCTGGGCGTCCGCACCCTCGCCCACCCACAGGCCGATCAGGAGGGCCGCCGTCGCCTCAAGGAGACCCGCCCGGTCGAGCCCGCCTCCGTCGAGCGGCACGCAGCCGAGGTCGCGGACGAGGTGTCGTACGGCTTCCAGAGCCGGCGCGTCGTCACCGCAGAGCGGCACCGCGAGGGGGCGTCCGTCGAAGACCGGCGGGGTCCTGGACCACACGCTCTCGTGGCAGAGGTTGAAGGCCTTGACCACGGACGCGCCGGGCGCCGCGGCCGCGATGCGCTCGGCGGCCGAGGGCCCGCCCCGGGTCTCGAGGACGAAGCCCGGCGCCACCGGGTTGGTGCAGTCCACCAGCGTCCTGCCTCGTACGGCGTCGGCGAGGCCGGACGTCACCGCGACCGCCGCGCCGTACGGAACGGCCAACAGCACCGCGTCCCGGCCGTGCTCGGCCGCGTCCCGCGGGGTTCCCGACCGTCCGCCGATCCGTTCGGCGAGGGCGGCGGCGCGGTCCGTGTCCCGCCCGCCCACCAGCACGTCGTGGCCGCCCCGCGCCCACTGCGCACCCAGGACCCGCGCCATGGTTCCCGTACCGACGATCCCGATCCTCATCATGTGTCCAACCTCCTTGTGACGACCCGTCCTTCGGATTCGGGACGACACTAGGAAACCGCTGGGGCACCATCTGGTAAGTGACCAGCGATCACGGCTTCATCGCCGACTGCCAGGCCCGGCTCGCCTTCGACCTGCTCGCCAACACGTGGAACGCCGTCGTGGTGTGGGGGCTGCGCAGGGGCCCCGTGCGCCCCGGTGAACTGCGCGAGCGGATCGGCGGGATCAGCCCCAAGGTGCTCACGGAGACACTGCGCCGACTCCAGTTCAACGGCCTGGTGGAACGCCGCGCGTACCCCGGTTCCCCACCGCGCGTGGAGTACGCCCTCACCGCGCTGGGGCGGACGCTGCTGGAGCCGATCGAGGCCTTCGGCGCATGGGCGTTCGCGCACGGCGAGGACGTGATGGCGGCCCGGGAACAGGCGGAGGAAGCCGAGTCCGGGCCCGGTTGAGGCGGCTGGGACCCACCGGGCGCCACGGCGCCGGTCGCGGCGTGGATGCCGAGCGCGGCGGCGTATCCGCCCCCGTGAGTGAGGACGGCGAGCGCGTCACCGAAGGCGAAGGGCCCGGCGCAGGTTCAGTGCGCCGCCCTTTCCCGTACGGTCGACGCCCAGGCGGGCTGTTCCTCGGCGGTCTCCGCCTCGGCCCGCCGCCCGCCCCGGCCGAAGAAGTCCGCGAGCGGCAGGATCGCCGCGCCGACCGTGACCGCGTCGGGGCCGAGCGTGCCCATGCCGATGTCGACCCGGGCTGCCGGGTACGTGAGGGCGTACTCGCTCGCGTACCCCTTGACCGTCTCCAGGAAGCGGGCGCCGAGCTGGAGACCGGCCCAGCCGCCGACGAGGATCCGCTCGGGCTGGAAGAGGTTGATCAGGTCGGCGAATCCGGCGCCCAGGTACTCGGCGGTCTCCTCCAGGACGGCGAGCGCGGTCGCGTCGGGATCCGCCGTCGCCTCCGCCGGATACGCCGCCGCCAGCATCGCCGTCAGGGCGGTTTCCTCGTCCGTGTCGGCCGGGGGCTGCCCGCCGGCCTCGCGCCACCGTTCCAGGAGGGCTTCGGCGCCCGCGTACGCCTCCAGACAGCCCTGGGCTCCGCAGCGGCAGCGCCGACCCCGGACCCGTACCGTCAGATGACCCCACTCGATCGCCCGTCCCGGCCCCATCGGGTCCGTCAGCACGCAGGCGCCGACGCCCGAGCCGAAGAGGACGACCACGGCGCTGCGCGCGCCCCGCCCGGCGCCGAACCACATCTCGGCCTGGCCCAGCGTCTTGGCGCCGTTGTCGATCCAGTACGGCACGGTGGCCGGCAGGTCCACGCTCTCGCGAAGGAGCCGCTCCAGGGGGACCGCGTCCCAGCCGATGGTCTGGCCGTGCACGACCGCCCCGTCCTCGGCTGTGCGGGCCACGATGCCGGGCACGCCGACGCCGACCCCGAGGAGTCGCTCCGCGGGCACGTCCGCGGTCCGCAGCACCTCCGCGATGCCTTCCCGGACGTGCCCGACGACGACCCCGACCTCGTACCGTTCATGGGGGTTCGGGCTGTCGACCGCCAACGGGCGTTCGGTGCGGGCGAGTTCGGTGAGGGTGAGGTCGAACAGCTCGATCCTGACCCGGGTCTCGCCCACGTCGACGCCGATCATGCAGCCGCTGCCGGGGGAGACGCGGAGCAGGGTACGGGGGCGTCCGCCGGCCGAGTCGACGCTGCCCGCCTCCTCGACCAGGCCCTCCGCGACGAGCTCCGCGACCACGTTGCTGATGGAGCCGGAGCTGAGACCCGTCGCGGGGCCGAGCGAGAAGCGGCTCATCGGCCCGTCGAAGTAGAGGCGTTGAAGGACGGCGGTGCGGTTCTCGCGTCGCAGGTCACGCACGGTGCGGCCGTTCCGCATGGTCACTTGGCCCCCAGGTGAAGTAGTCCTCAGCGCAACATACCGCTGCCAGGACCCTCGCGCGACCTTCTCTTGAGGTTTAACTCACATCCTGAATTAAGCCTCCGAGGGCTTCAGGACCTGAACGCGGGCGCTTCGTCGACGACGCGGTCCACGACCGGAGCGCATCCGCTACCGGGAGCAGCACCTCGCGGCCTGCACCCGCGCCCACCGTGCGCTACACGCCCAGGAGCGTCCGGAGGTGGGCGCAGGCGTCCGCCTCGGTGTCGTGCGCGGCGACCGGCTCGTACGCGCCCCGCTCGTACACCCCGGTCTCCCAGCCGACCCCGCCCGGCCTCGCTCGCAGATAGGCGAAGTCGGGCGGGGTGGGCGCCGGTTCGTGGACGCCCTCGATCCAGTAGTACCCCTCGGGCACTCCGGCCTCCCGGAGTGCCCGGTCCAGCGCGTGGCGGCCGGTGCCGGCGGCGCCGTCGGTACGGTCGGTCACGCGGGGACGCGTACCAGATAGCCGTTGTCGAGCAGCCACTTGACGTTGAGGCGCTGCCCCTCGCCCGGGTTCAGGAACGCCGCGTCCAGCTTGATCTGGCGGCCGCCGCCCGGCTGCTCGAACCAGGGCGCGATGGAGCCCTCCCAGACCACGAACTCCCGCGTCACCTCGTACAGGTGGTAGTCGCAGGGGAAGGCCGCGTCCCGCGTGTTGAGGTTCTGCGGGGGCAGCGCGCGCTTGGCGTAGGCGTCACCCGCAGGGGCCAGATAGCCGCCGAACTCCGAACCGAAGCGGTCCAGGCGCTCGCCCTCCTCAAGCAGCTCCGGCGCCTTGTCGACGGTGCCGTTGACCTCGCCGAAGCCGTCGTTCGGCGGGTACTTCCAGCTGCCCGTGTCGGCCGGACCCTCCCAGTACTTCTTGAGGAAGTCGGCGGGGGAGAGCTTCCCGGTCCGGTGGTAGCGGTTGAGCAGCGGGCCCACCGGCTCCTGCCACTTCTTCGGCAGGAACTTCGGGCCGAGGCGCTTGTCGCCCTGAAACTCCCCGGTGCACTGTGCCGGGGGAGCGGCGACGGGCTTCGCGTGCTGCCCGTCGGGGGTGGCCTGCGCCGCCGGGGCCACGGTGAGGGCGGCGGTGACGCCCATGGTGGCGAGGACGGCACGGATCCTGAAGGCGGTACGGCTGCGCTCCACGCGGAGGTCTCCCTGGGTGGGTGGTCAGTGGAGCGGCACACGGTAGTGGATCACCTGCGCAGAGTGACCGAACGGGGGCGGGAACCAGCCATGCGCGCCCCGCCGGGCCCGGGGCGTGTCGTGCCGATCAGGCCGGGCTCGCGGCGTGATCGACAAGGCGCTCCTAGGCCCTGCGGAGGCCGCTGAGGAGCAGTTCGGCCAGCTGTTCGTACGCCTCGGCGTCGGCGAGGCCGGTCGCCGCGGCCACCTGGCGGCGCTGGATGCGGACCATCACCGAGGAGATGACGTCGGCAGCGAAGGTCACGTGCACCTCACGGAAGACGCCCGCCCGGACGCCCTCCTCGATGAGCTGCTGGACCCGGCCGGCCGCCGCGCGTGTGTTGCGCTCGTACACCTCCGCCGCCGGTTCGAACGCCGCCACGTCGTCGAAGAACTGCGGCGAGACCGGCGCCAGCTCGGCCGAAACCGCCCGCAGATAGGCGGCGAGCCGCTCGGCGGGATCGGTCGCAGCGGCCAGGACCGCCTCGACCCGGGCCGTGGCGCGTCGGAAGAAGTGCACGACCGCCGCACGGACCAGCTGCTCCTTGCTGCCGGCCAGGCCGTACAGGGTCCGCTTCGAGCAGCGGAGGCGCGCGGCGAGGTCGTCGAGCGTCAGCCGGGCGAAACCCTCGCCGACGAGGAGGGCGACGAGCTCCTCGAAGAGGGCGGAGCGGCGCGCCGCGCCGCGGCCCGTCAGCTTCGGGGCATCGGCGGCAGAGGTCTCGATCACCCGGTCAGTATTCCAGGCCGGCGTTCTCGGGGGTTACGGCAGCACCCTTCTGCGCTACTCTAAGCGGTACTGCAGTACCTTCCCCAGTACCACTTTGCGCGCCGCTGGAGTCGCCATGGATGTCGACCGCCTGCTTCCCACCCCCGAGGCAGCGGACCTCATCGCCCTCACCCGGGAGATCGCCGACAAGGAGCTCTCTCCCAAGGTGGACGAGCACGAGGCCGCCGAGACCTATCCCGAGGGACTCTTCGCGACCCTCGGCGAGGCCGGACTCCTCGGCCTGCCGTACCCGGAGGAGTACGGCGGCGGAGGCCAGCCGTACGAGGTCTACCTGCAGGTTCTCGAAGAGCTCGCCGCGCGCTGGGCGGCCGTCGCCGTCGCCACCAGCGTCCACACCCTCGCCTGCCACCCGCTCCACACCTTCGGCACCACCGAGCAGAAGGAGCGCTGGCTGCCGGAGATGCTGGAGGGCCGCACCATCGGCGGCTACAGCCTCTCCGAGCCGCAGGCCGGCTCCGACGCGGCCGCCCTCGCCTGCAAGGCCGAGCGACAGGACGACGGCAGCGGGTACCGGATCACCGGCACCAAGGCATGGATCACCCACGGCGGCAGGGCCGACTTCTACGCGCTCTTCGCCCGTACCGCGCCCGGCAGCCACGGCATCTCCTGCTTCCTCGCCCCCGGCGCCACCGAGGGCCTCAGCTTCGGTGTCCCCGAGCGCAAGATGGGCCTCCAGGCGGTCCCCACCACCTCCGCCTACTGGGACGGCGCGCTCCTCGACGCCGACCGGCTCGTCGGGGACGAGGGTCAGGGCCTCCAGATCGCCTTCAGCGCGCTCGACAGCGGCCGCCTCGGCATCGCCGCCTGCGCCACGGGCCTCGCCCAGGCCGCCCTCGACGCCGCCGTCGCGTACGCGAACGAGCGGACCACCTTCGGCCGCCGGATCATCGACCACCAGGGACTCGGATTCCTCCTCGCCGACATGGCCGCCGCCGTCGACGCGGCCCGCGCCACCTACCTGGACGCGGCCCGCCGCCGCGACCTCGGCCGCCCCTTCAGCCGCCAGGCCAGCGCGGCCAAGCTCATCGCCACCGACACGGCCATGAAGGTCACGACGGACGCCGTCCAGGTCCTCGGCGGCTACGGCTACACCCGCGACTTCCCGGTCGAGCGGTACATGCGCGAAGCCAAGATCACCCAGATCTTCGAGGGCACCAACCAGATCCAGCGCCTGGTCATCAGCCGGGGGCTCGTCACGTAGGTACGCGCGGCCTCCTCGCGGCCCGCGTCACGCGGCACCACCCCGACCGTCGGCAGTAATTCGCTTGCCCCGGGCACGGGAGCACGCTGCACTGTGGCCGGGCACCACGCGTCGTGGTGCCGGTGCACCGAGGAGGCAGCGGCAGCGATGGAGATCCGTTCCACGACCGACGAGGACCTCGACGTCTTCGTCGACACCGTCCACGCCGCGTTCGGGCGCTTCCCGGAAACCCCGACCGACGGCGGCGGGCTCTGGTGGTCGGCGCTCGAAACGGACCGCTGCCTGCTCGCCGTGACGGCCGACGGGCGGCCCGTCGGCACCGCCGGCGCGCACTCCTTCGAGCTCACCCTGCCCGGTGAGAGCCTCGTCCCGGCCGCCGGGGTGACCGCCGTCGGAGTCCTGCCCTCGCACCGGCGCCAGGGCGTGCTCAGCGCGATGATGCGGCATCAGCTCGCGGCACTGCGGACCCGCGGGGAGTTCCTCTCCGTGCTGCTGGCCTCGGAGGCACCGATCTACGGCAGGTTCGGTTACGGACCGGCGACCTACACCCGGCGGGTGACGGTGCAGCGCGACCGGGCCGCCCTCGCCGCTCCACGGGCGCGCGGAACGGCCGACGCACCGGCGACCGGCTCGGCAACCCGCTCGGACACGGCATCGGGTACCGGCCCGGGCATCGGATCGGTCGAGGTGCTGCGTCGCGCCGAGTGCGGCGAGATCCTGGAAGAGGTCTACGACCGGTACCGGCGCGCCCAGCCCGGCGCGCTGTCCCGGCCGCGGCGATGGTGGGCCCTGCGCGCGGGGCAGCCCCCGATCTCGCCGGCGCCCCGCTACGTCGCCGTCCACCGGGACGCCGACGGCGTCCCGGACGGGTACGCCAGCTACTCGCTCGGCGAGTCCGAGACCCTGACGGTCGACGAGACCATCGCCACCGACGACGCCGTCTTCACCGCCCTGGCCCGGTTCGTGCTCGGGCACGACCTGGTCTCCCGGGTCGTGTTCAAGCACCTCCCGCCCGAGCACCCGCTGCGCTGGCAGTTCGCGGACTTCCGCGTCGGCGAGGTGAGCGGCGACACCGACTGGCTGTGGGTGCGTCTCCTCGACGTCCCCCGTGCGCTGACCGCGCGCGGCTGGTTCACCGACGGCGAGCTCGTCCTCGACGTCGACGACCCGTTCCTCGGCGAGCACGGCCGCTACCTGCTGACCGTCCGGGACGGCAAGGCCGACTGCGTCCCGACGGACCGGGAGCCCGACCTGTCCCTGGACGTGAGGGACCTGGGCTCGGTCTACCTCGGCGGCACCGCCCCGAGCACCCTCGTGCGTGCCGGACACATCCGGGCCCACCGCCCGGACGCGGCCACCCGCGCCGACGCCCTCTTCCGCGCCGAACGCCCTCCGCACTGCCTGCACTGGTTCTGAATTTCCCGTGCTGCGGCCTGTGCACCGCTAGCCTCGGCCCCATGATCGTATGGCTCAACGGAACCCACGGTGCAGGCAAGACGACGACCAGTGCGCTCGTGCAGCAACTGATCCCGGATTCACGTGTGTTCGACGCCGAGAAGGTCGGCGAGACGCTCATGGACATCACGCCGCGGCTGCCCGCGACGGACAACTTCCAGCACTGGCCGCCGTGGCGGCCGCTCGTCGTCGAGACCGCCCGCCGCGTACTCGACTACACCGGCGGCACTCTGGTGATGCCCATGACCGTCCTGGTCGAGCAGTACTGGCGCGAGATCAGTGCGGGCCTCGCCCACCATGCGATTCCGGTACGGCACTTCGTCCTCCATGCCGACCAGGACACCCTCCGCGCGCGCATCGAGAGGGACGCGGTGATGGGCCCCTCCTCGTTCCGGCTCGACCACCTTGAGCCCTACGCCGAGGCGGCCCGCACGTGGCTGCACGGTGAGGCCGAGGTCATCGACACCACACACCTGACACCCGCCGAGACCGCCCTGAAGGTCGTGGAAGCCGTCAAAGGGTGAGGCTTGACCCCTACTGCCCCGTACGGCACAGGTGTTGGTGTCTCAGGAGGGCCGCGATCTCCGTCAGGCCGTGGCGGACCGCGTGGTCCAGGGCCGTGTCGCCGTGGGGGTCCGGGAGTTCGGGATCCGCGCCCGCCGCGAGGAGGAGGGCGACGACGTCCTGGTGGGCGCGGCCGCCCGTCCCGAGGATCACGGCCTCCAGGAGCGCCGTCCAGCCCAGCCGGTTGACGTGGTCGACGTCGATGGCCGTCTCGTGGAGGACGGCGCGGACGTAGGCCACGTGGCCCCGTTCCGCCGCCGGGATCAGGGCCGTACCGCCGTGGCGGTCGGTGAGCGTGAGGTCCGGGCCCGCGGGGAGGAGGGTCCGCATCATCGCGACGCCGCCCGTGACGCCGGTGACGAGCCAGGGGCTGTCGCACCGGTCGTCCTGGGCGTTCGGGTCCGCGCCCGCGTCGAGGAGGACCCGAGCGGCGGCGACGTGGTCGCGCCGGGCGGCGTGCATCAGCGGGGTGCGGCGGCGCCCGTCGCGGACGTCGACCCGGGCGCCCGCGGCGAGGGCCGCGCGGACGGCGACGGTGTCACCGTGCACGGCGGCCGCCAGGAGGGTGTCGTCGAGCGCGTTCATGGCGGTGTTCCTCGTACGGGCGGGGCGGGGGCGTGGGACTACTTGCCGAGGGCGGCGACGCCGGCCTGGGCGAACTTCTCGTCGAGGTCGCCCGAGGGCGCGCCGGCGACACCGATGCCCGCGATGGGCGCGCCCTTGGCGGTCACCGGGGCACCACCGGCGAGGAACAGAGTGCCGGGGATGTCCTTGAGAGTCGGGGCGTTGGTGAGGCGCTTGGCCAGCTCCGAGGTCGGGGCGTTCCAGGAGACGGCGGTGTACGCCTTCCTCACGGCCGACTCGTAGGACTGCGGGCCGGCGCCGTCGCCGCGCAGGGTGACGATGGTGTTGCCGTTGCGGTCGACGACGGCGACGGAGACGCGCTGGTTCTCCTTCTCGGCGGCGTCGAGGGTCGCCTGGGCGGCCTTCGTGGCGGCCTCGATCGTCAGGTGCGTGGACCGCGTGGTGTTCTTGTTCTTGGCGTCCGCCTTGGCGACCGCGGCGGCGGGGGCGGCCGCCGTGTTCTCGTCGGTCGCGCTGGCCGAGTAGGCACCGAAGCCACCGAGGGCGAGCGCGGCGACGATCGCACCACCGGTCACGACACGGGTGCGCGAGGTGGCCTTCTTCACGTGCTTCATGGGTCTGCTCCAGTGAACTCGGTGGACTGCGGGGGCCGTCGGTGCTCCGTGGCCCGCTTCCCTTCCATCCTGGGGTCGTCCCCCTACGCCGTCGGTCGTCGTCCCGGCTGCCTCCGGCGCCCGCAACGGTGGACCCCGGGGTCATCCGATCGGTTGACCCCGGTCCTCCTCGTGCCACTCTGCTGCCAGCTCGGTGAACGCGCGCGTGGCCGCGCTTCGGTAGCCGGCCGCCCGCCGGAGCAGGGTGACACCGCGGGTCGGCAGGGCGGGGGAGAGCGGGACGGGGCTGAGGTGCGGATGGTCCCGGGTGACGGCGTCGGGCAGGACGGTGGCCAGGGCGGTGCGCCGGACGATCTCGGTGAGCGCGCTGACGGCGTTTGCCTCCACCGCGATCCGTGGCCGGAGGCCGTGCGCGGAGACATACGCGTCGATGTGCCGACGGGTGGCGAAGTCCTGGCTCAGCAGGGCGAGGTGATGGTGGTTCAGTTCCTCCGCAGGTACGGGCGCGGTCCGGCCGGCGAAGGGGTGGCCGGGTCCGACGACGAGGCCGAGGGTCTCGGTGAACAGCGCGGTGGACTCGATCCCCGGCAGATGGTCGCCCCGGAAGGCGATGCCGAGATCGAGCCGGTCGGCGAGGAGCTCGGCCTCGATGCGGTCCTGGGGCGACTCCCGTACCTCCACGGCGATCCCCGGGTGCCGCGTGTGGAAGGCGGCGACCAGAGGGCCGGTGAGGTACGTGAAGGTGGGGGTCGCCGCGAGCCGGAGCCGGCCACGGGAGAGGTCGCGCACGTCGAGGACCGCCCGTTCGCCCGCCGCCAGGTCCTGGAGCGCGCGCCGGGCGTAGCCCGCGTAGGCCTCCCCGGCGTCCGTGAGGCGCACCGTGCGGCCGGTGCGGTCCAGGAGCAGTACCCCGAGGGCCTTCTCCAGCTGCTTGATCTGCTGGGAGAGCGTGGGCTGGGCGATCCGGAGCTCTTCGGCGGCCCGGGTGAAGTTGGCATGCTCGGCGACGGCGAGGAGATAGCGGAGGTGACGGAGTTCCGGCTGCATGCGATCAAGTGTAGGACCGGATATAGATGACATCTATGGCAGGGATCGATATTGGGTCTTGGACGCTATAGGTGCTGGTCGTGCAAGGTGAAGGCATGCCTCATCTCGCCGAGGGAATCGCCCGCTTCCAGCGGGAGGTCTTCCCCGCCAAGGCCGGGCTCTTCGCCCGCCTGGCCACCGTCCACCGCCCCGGCACGCTGTTCATCGGCTGCTCGGACGCCCGCGTCGTACCCGAACTCATCACCCAGACCGACCCCGGTGAACTCTTCGTCATCCGCACCGCCGGAAACCTCGTCCCCGCCCACACCCCGGGCACCGACGGCGTCGCCGCCGGTGTCGAGTACGCCGTCACCGTCCTCGGCGTGCGGGACGTCATCGTCTGCGGGCACTCCGCCTGCGGCGCCATGACCGCGCTCGCCGAGGGCCGCGACCTGAGCGGCGCGCCCGCCGTCGCCGCCTGGCTGCGGCACGCCGACGCCTCCCTGGCCCGTACCGCCGCCGCCGGCCGGGCGGGGGACGTGGCCGCCCTCGTACGGGAGAACGTCGCCGCGCAGCTGGCGAACCTCGCCACCCACCCCTCGGTGGCCCGCGCCCTCGCCGAGGGAGACGTACGGCTGCACGGCTGGGTCTTCGACATCGCCGACGGCACGGTCGATGAGCTGTCCGCCACCGGCGCCCGCGCCGCCGCCTGAATCACACCCGACCCACCCGCCTGAATCACACCTGACCTACCCCCCCCCTGAATCACACCTGACCCCCCCCGCAAAGAACCTCCCCCCGTAAGGAAAGGACGTACCTCTCATGGTGCACGCCCAGTTCGACCCCACCGCCCGCCACGAGCTCGCCATCGCCGCCGTCGAGGCCAAGACCGTCAAGGACCTCAGCTGGCAGCGGATCGCCGACGCCGCCGGCCTCTCCGTCGCCTTCACCACCGCCGCAGTCCTCGGCCAGCACGCCCTGCCCGAGGCCTCCGCGCGGGCCGTCGCCGAGCTCCTCGGCCTGGACGAGGACGCGGTGCGCCTGCTGCGCACGATCCCCACCCGGGGTTCCCTCGACGGAATCCCGACCGACCCGACCATCTACCGCTTCTACGAGATGCTCCAGGTGTACGGGACCACGCTGAAGGCCCTCGTCCACGAGGAGTTCGGCGACGGCATCATCTCCGCGATCAACTTCAGGCTGGACGTGAAGAAGGTCGCCGACCCCGAGGGCGGGGAGCGCGCGGTCATCACGCTCGACGGCAAGTACCTGCCGACCAAGCCGTTCTGACCCTTCGAGGCGCGCGGGTCCGACCCTTCCGGCCGGACCCGGTTCCGCTTTCGGCGGCGCGGTCTGCGGTTCTATGGTGGGCGGCGCAGATCGCGCGGACCGCGCGGTCCTCCGCGGGCACGCGCCCGATCCGGCGGCCAACCCGGCGGCAGGGTCGCACCCGCACGACACGAACGAGGAGTTCCATGGACATCGCCGGCTCCGCCGCTCTCGTCACCGGTGCCGCTTCCGGTCTCGGCGCCGCCACCGCCGCGGCGCTCGCCGCCCGGGGCGCCACCGTCTACGGACTCGACCTGGACAAGGCCGTGGCCGCCGCAGGGCCGCTGCCCGAGGGCGTCCGGCTGCTCGCCGCCGACGTCACCGACGAGGAGCAGGTCCGCGAGGCCCTCGCCGCGATCGACGCCGACGGCGCCGAGCTGCGGCTCGCCGTGAACTGCGCCGGCATCGCCCCATCGGCCCGCATCCTGGGCCGCAAGGGACCGCACGACCTCGACCTGTTCCGGGCCGTGGTCAACGTCAACCTGATCGGTACGTTCAACGTGATGCGGCTCGCCGCCGAGGCCATCGCCCGGCACGAGCCCGACGAGCACGGGCAGCGCGGTCTCGTCGTCAACACCGCCTCGATCGCCGCCTTCGAGGGCCAGGTCGGCCAGATCGCCTACGCCGCCTCCAAGGCGGGCGTCGCCGGCATGACGGTCACCGCCGCCCGCGACCTGGCGCAGTTCGGCATCCGGGTCGTCACCGTCGCCCCCGGCATCGTCGACACCCCGATGATGGCCGGGTTCGGGGAGGACGTCAGGGCCGGTCTCGCCGCGAGCGTCACCTTCCCGCAGCGCCTCGCCCGTCCGGAGGAGTACGCCCGCCTGGTGACGATGATCGCCGAGCACGACTACCTCAACGGCGAGACCATCCGGATGGACGGCGCGCTCCGGATGACCGCCCGCTGAGGTCCGGCCGGGCCTGGACCGCAGGGCCGGGCTGAGCCTCCGTACCCTCCCTACAGCACTGGGTGCCGGATTCGTCCGGCACCTAGTGCCGCGTCGAGGCCGTCCGGGTGTTAGGTTCGGGCCATGGGAACTGCCGGATCAGCGTCGACGAACTCCACGAAGCCCGCGATGCGGGACTCCCTCATCGCCGCGGCCTTCCAGCTCTTTCTCGAGCGGGGCTACGAGCAGACCACGATCGACGACATCGTCACCCTCGCGGGCGTCGGCCGCCGGTCCTTCTTCCGGTACTTCCCGTCGAAGGAGGACGTGGTCTTTCCCGACCACGAGCAGTGCCTCGCCGACATGACCCGCTTCCTCGCGGCGAGCGCCGACTCCGACGACCCGATGGTCCGGGTCTGCGGCGCCGCCCGGCTCGTCATGCGGATGTACGCCGAGAACCCGACCTTCTCCGTGCAGCGCTACCGGCTCACCCGCGAGGTGACCGGACTGCGCACGTACGAACTGTCGGTCGTCTGGCGGTACGAGAAGACCCTCGGCGACTATCTGCGCACCCGCTGGGCCGACCGCAGGGACGGCACCCTGCGCGCCAACGTGGCCGCGGCGGCCGTGGTCGCCGCCCACAACCACGCCCTGCGGCACTGGCTGCGCTCGGGCGGGGAGGGCGACCCGCTGGCGGAGGTGGACAGCGCCCTGGAGTTCGTCCGCGCCACCTGGAGCCCGGACGCGGTCGTGGACGCGCCGGCCGAGGAGTCCGAGGACGTCGTCGTGGTGATCACCAAGCGGTCCACCCCCATGTGGCGCGTGGTGCGCGAGGTGGAATCGAGCCTCGGCGACAGCTGAGGACGAACCAGCGGTGGACGCCGGGGTTCTCGGTATCTCTAATTGAGGGAACTCAGGTCTTTATTTGATGGCACTCAGTGCCATATCTTTGCTCCATGCACGGTCGAGCCGCCGAGTGCAAGGAGAAGGCATCGTGTTCCACACGGGACTGAGGAGCGGGACCGCCGTCCAGGCCGCCGAGGAGGCGGGCCCCGACGCCGAGCTCTACTTCCAGCGCTGCCGCTGGTGCCACACCACGACGTTCCAGCGACTGCTCTGTCCGACCTGCGGGTCGACCGATCTCAACCCCGAACTCAGCGAGGGCGAGGGCGTGATCTCCGTACGACGCGGGGTCGCCGCGGCCGACGCCGATCTCTGGCCGGTGTACATGACGGAGGGCTTCGTCGTCCGCTGCCGCGTCGACGGGCCGCTGCACGCGGTGCGTCCCGGCGTCCGGGTCAAGGTCTCCTCGGGAGTCGGTGTGACCGGCCGCAGGCCGGTCGTCCGGCTGTGCGAGGAGGTCCCGCTCGACGGCTGGTTCTGACTCCGGCGACGGCTGGTTCTGACTCCGGCCCATGGAATCCGGGCCATGCGAAAGGGGCGGGTGGTGGCACAGAGTGCCACCACCCGCCCCTTTGCGTCATCCGACGCGGACGGTCAGCGGGTGCCGATCTCGTCCGTCAGCTGCGGCAGCACCTCGAAGAGGTCGCCGACCACGCCGTAGTCCACCAGGTCGAAGATCGGGGCCTCGGGGTCCTTGTTGACCGCGACGATCGTCTTCGACGTCTGCATGCCGGCCCGGTGCTGGATCGCGCCGGAGATGCCCGCCGCGACGTACAGCTGCGGCGAGACCTGCTTGCCGGTCTGGCCGACCTGGTTGGAGTGCGGGTACCAGCCGGCGTCCACGGCGGCGCGGGAGGCGCCGACGGCCGCGCCGAGCGAGTCGGCCAGCTTCTCGACGACCGCGAAGCCCTCGGCCGCGCCGACACCGCGGCCGCCGGAGACCACGATCGCGGACTCGGTCAGCTCGGGGCGGCCGGTGGAGACGCGCGGGGTGCGCGAGACGACCTTCGCGGCGTTTCCGGTGAAGGCGACGGCGACGTTCTCGACCGTGCCGGCGGCCGGGGCGGCCTCCGGGGCGGCGGAGTTCGGCTTGACGGTGATGACCGGCACGCCGTGCGAGACCGTCGAGCGCACCTGGTACGAGGCGGCGAAGACGGACTGGGTGGCGACCGGGCCGTTCTCGCCGGCCTCCAGCTCCACGGCGTCGGTGATCAGACCGGAGCCGAGGCGGAGCGCGACGCGGGCCGCGATCTCCTTGCCCTCGCCGGAGGAGGTCACCAGGACGGCGGCCGCCCCCTTCTCCTTGGCGAGCTGGGTGAGCGCGTCGACCTTCGGCACGACCAGCTGCTCGGTGAACTCGGCGCCGTCCGCGACGTACACGGTCGCCGCGCCGTACTCACCGGCGGTGGCGGCGATCGAGGCCGCGGCCTCGCCGGCGCCGAGCACGACCGCCGAGGGCTCGCCGATACGGCGGGCCAGGGTCAGCAGTTCGAGGGCCGGCTTGCGGACCGCACCGTCGGCGTGGTCCACGAGAACCAGGATCTCAGCCATGATTCGTTGCTCCTGTGGGGTGTCAGGCTGACGGTCGGTCAGATGAACTTCTGGGTGGCGAGGAAGGCGGCGAGCTGCTTGCCGCCGTCACCCTCGTCCGTGACGATCGTGCCCTGCGTACGGGCCGGGCGCGCGGCCACGGCGTCGACCAGGGTCCAGGCCCCGGCGAGGCCCACCTCGTCGGCGTCGATGTCCAGGTCGTCCAGGTCGAGCTCCTGGACCGGCTTCTTCTTGGCGGCCATGATCCCCTTGAAGGAGGGGTAACGGGCCTCGCCGGACTGGTCGGTGACCGAGACGATCGCCGGCAGCGGGGCCTCCAGGAGCTCGGTGGCGGCGTCGCCGTCACGGCGGCCCTTCACGAGGCCGTCCTCGACGGAGAGCTCCGAGAGCAGGGTGACCTGCGGCAGGCTCAGGCGCTCGGCGAGCAGCGCGGGCAGCACACCCATCGTGCCGTCGGTCGAGGCCATGCCGCAGACGACCAGGTCGAAGCCGGTCTTCTCCAGGGCCTTGGCGAGGATCGCGGAGGTGGCGATGACGTCGGAGCCGTGGATGTCCTCGTCGTTGACGTGGACGGCCTTGTCGGCGCCCATCGACAGCGCCTTGCGCAGCGCGTCCTTGGCGTCGTCCGGGCCGACCGTGACGACGGTGACCTCGGCGTCGTCGGAATCCTCGGAGATCCGCAGCGCCTGCTCGACGGCGTACTCGTCGAGCTCCGACAGCAGGCCGTCGACCTCGTCGCGGTCGACGGTCAGGTCGTCGGCGAAGCCGCGGTCGCCGGTCGCGTCGGGTACGTACTTCACACAGACAGCGATCCTCAGGGTCACGGCCTGGCTCCTTTCAAACGGTCAAGCGGTCAAGTGACGGACGATTACGGGAGGTTGCGGGCCATGACGATGCGCTGGACCTGGTTGGTGCCTTCGTAGATCTGGGTGATCTTGGCGTCGCGCATCATGCGCTCGACGGGGTAGTCGCGGGTGTAGCCGTAGCCGCCGAGGAGTTGGACGGCGTCGGTGGTGACCTCCATCGCGACGTCGGAGGCGAAGCACTTGGCGGCGGCGCCGAAGAAGGTGAGGTCCTCCTTGTCGCCTCCGGCGGAGACGCGCTCGGACTTCGCCGCGGCGGCGTAGGTGAGCTGGCGGGCGGCTTCGAGCTTCATGGCCATGTCGGCGAGCATGAACTGGACGCCCTGGAAGTCGGCGATGGGCTTGCCGAACTGCTTGCGTTCCTTGACGTAGCCCTTGGCGTAGTCGAGAGCGCCCTGGGCGATGCCGATGGCCTGGGCGGCGATGGTGATGCGGGTGTGGTCGAGGGTCTTCATGGCGGTGGCGAAGCCGGTGCCCTCGGCGCCGATCATGCGGTCGGCGGGGATGCGGACGTTGTCGAGGTAGACCTCGCGGGTCGGGGAGCCCTTGATGCCGAGCTTCTTCTCCGGGGCGCCGAAGGACACGCCCTCGTCGGACTTCTCCACGACGAACGCGGAGATGCCCTTGGAGCGCTTGTCGGGGTCGGTGACGGCCATCACGGTGTAGTACTCGGAGACGCCGGCGTTGGTGATCCAGCGCTTGACGCCGTTGAGGACCCAGAAGTCCCCGTCACGCACCGCGCGGGTCTTCATCCCGGCCGCGTCCGAGCCCGCGTCGGGCTCGGACAGGGCGTAGGAGAACATCGCGTCGCCCTTGGCCAGGGGGCCGAGGTACTTGTGCTTGAGCTCCTCGGAGCCGGACAGGATCACCGGCAGCGAGCCCAGCTTGTTGACCGCCGGGATCAGCGAGGAGGAGCCGCACGCGCGGGCGACCTCCTCGATCACGATCACCGTCGCGAGCGCGTCCGCGCCCGCGCCGCCGTAGGCCTCCGGGACGTGCACGGCGTGCAGGTCGCTGGCGACCAGCGCGTCCAGGGCCTCCTGCGGGAAGCGGCCCTCCTCGTCCACCGCGGCGGCGAACGGCACGATCTTCGCCTCCGCGAGCGCACGCACCGACTCCCGGAGCATGTCGTGCTCCTCGGAGGGCCGATACAGGTCGAAGTCCTTGCCCATGATGTGGAGCTCCCCTAGACGCTTTTGGCACTGAGTACCCTCAGCAAAACACACTCAGTGCCACGACGCCAGAGCGCCCCGACGCTGATCTGCGTCGGGGCGCTCAAAGGACCGGTCGGTCGGTTTTATTAACCAGGAGTGTCCGCGAGGTTTCCTTCTTCCCGCCGGAGCCGGCTCGCGTCGTACTCGGCGGCCAGCTCCCGGGCGCGGGCCTCCGTCATGTCGAGTCCCGTCAGCAGTGCCGGCGTACAGATGGTCGGCAGCACATGCCGGAGCAGGACGGAAACCCGGTGCGTCAGATCGTTGCGATCGCACAGAATCTGCGACATCGTCTGGATTCCCGCGTACGCGCCGGAGAAGAGCTCCGCCGTGTCCGTCACGTTCACGTGGAGCAGGAGCTCGCCCCGCGCCTTGGCCACCGTCAGGATCTCCGACACCTGGTCGATCCAGGCCCGGAACGGCGCACCCCGGTCGACCCCGGTGGCACCGCTGTCCAGGGCGAGGGCGACGCTCGCCCGCACGAGCGGGTCGCGCTGGAGCCGGTGGGCGAGCAGGAAGCCCTGGTCCACCAGCTCCTGGAGCTTGATGGGCTGGGGCGTGAGCGGCTCGTCGAGCAGCTGGGCGTCGAGAACGCCGAGGGCCAGATCTTCCTTGGAAGCAAAGTGGAAATACAGAGCCCCCTTGGTCACCCCGGCGCGCAGCAGGATCTCGCCGATGGTCGTCCGCTCGTAGCCGCGCTCCGCGAAGACGGTCGCGGCCGACTCGAGGATCACCCGGCGGGTTCGGATTGCACGCGCTTGCTGCGCCAAGGCGCCTCCTGCTGTCTCGCTGTCTGTGCTCAACGTGTGACGTGAAGCATTGAAAAGAAAACCGCGCTGTACGTATTCTACGTCGGGCGGGTTTCACCGCCGGGGGGTTGGGGACGCGAGGGGGATCCATGGATCAGAACTGTCGAGGAGCGACGTCACACGTCCCCGGGGAGTTCGTTCACCGAGCAGATCCCGCGGACATCATCCCCACGGGCTGGACGCAGCTGCGGGAGAACCGGTTCTCCGTATCCGCCCGCTGGCCTGCCGCACATCCCTTCTTCTCTCCGGTGGCAGCGGTCCGGCACGACCCCGTACTGGTGGCCGAGACGATACGCCAGACCACCATGCTGGTCGCTCACGCCGAACTCGGGGTACCCCTAGACGAACAGTTCGTCATGTGGGGCCTCTCCTACACCGCCGATCCCGAGGCGCTCGCCGTGGACGGCCTCTCCTCGGACGTCACCGTCGACGTGGTCTGCTCCGACCTCACGAGCCGGGGCGGACGCCTCCGGAACCTGCGCACCACCATGGTGCTCACCCGCGACGGCCGGTTCCTCGCCACCGGCGGCGGCCTGGCCCGCTGCACCTCCGCCCTGGCATACCGCCGGATGCGGGGCGAGCGCATGGCGGCGCTCGGACGTCCGGTCCCGCTGATACCCGCGGTGGACCGCGGGCTCGTCGGCAGGGAGCGGGCCCAGGACGTCGTCCTCGGGCCCGGCACCCGCCCCGGTCAGTGGCAGCTGCGGATCAACACCGCCCACACCACCCTCTTCCGGCGCCCGAACGACCACGTCCCCGGGATGCTGCTCCTCGAGGCCGCCCGGCAGGCGGCGACGATGACGATCGGGAGCGCGGCCTACCTGCCCCACGCCATGGACGTCTCCTTCTCGCGCTACGTCGAACTCGACAGCCCCTGCTGGATCGAGGCCGAGACCGTCTCCACCCCGGACCCCTCGACGACCACCGTCAGGGTCTCCGGCCACCAGGACGGCACGGCCGTCTTCCTCTGTACGCTCACCTCCCCGTCCCGGGAACTGGCGGGGGCCACGGCCGGCCTCGACAGCCGGCTGGCGGGCTGAACCGGATAGGCACGATGGGCCCTCACATTCTGATCACCGGCGCGACCGGATTCATCGGCGGCCGGGTGGCGGCGGCCGCGGCGTCGGCGAAGCAGCCCGCACGCGTACGGCTGCTCGCCCGCCGCCCGCTCACCGGCCCGGGGGAGCAGGCGGGACCGGAGACCGAGACCGTCCTGGGCGACCTCCGGGACCCCGACTCGCTGCGCCGCGCCTGCGAGGGGATCGACGTCCTGATCCACTGCGCCTCGGCGATCGGCGGGGACGAGGAACTGGCCCGCGCCGTCAACGACGAGGGAACCCGGGCCCTGGTCGACGCGGCCGTGGCCGCCGGCGTGACCCGGATCGTCGCCCTGAGCACCGCCTCCGTCCACGGACGCGGTCCCTTCCGGGCCGCCGCCCCCGGGACCCTGCCGCTCGCCCCGGGCTCGGCGACCAGCCGCACCCGGGCGGCCGGCGAGCGGTACGTCCTGGACGCGGGCGGGACCGTCATGCGACCGCATCTCGTGTACGGCACCGGGGACCGGCAGCTGATGCCCAGTGTGGTCCGGCTCCTCGCCGCGCTGCCGGCGCCGCTCGACGGGGGCGCCTCGCTGCACTCCCTGATCGATGTGGACAGCCTCGCGGGTGTCCTGTTCGGCGCGGCGCTCTCCTCCGCGACGGAGCCGGGCCCGTACTACGTCCACCACCCCGAGCCGGTGCCGATCGGCGAGCTGCTCGCGGGCGCCGAGGACCTGCTCACCCACCGGACGGGGAAGACCCGGGGGCCGGCGGTGGACATCGCCACGGCCCGCGCGCTGCTCGCCGAGGTCCCGTTCGCTCAGCACCACCTGGACATGCTCGCGACCGACCACTGGTTCGAGGACGACCGCCCGTGGCGGAAGCTCGGCTGCGACCCGGGGCCGGGCTTCACCGCGGGGATCGCGGCACACGCTCCGTGGTATCACGATCTCCTCGACCGTTCCTGAACAGAAGGTAGGCACCACCGACATGTCCGCGTTGGCCGGCAGGACCGCGATCGTCACAGGGGCGAGCCGCGGCATCGGAAGAGGCATCGCCGAGCGGCTGGCCGGGGACGGAGCCCTGGTCGCCGTCCACTACGGCAGCAACGAGAAGGCCGCCCGCGAGACGGTGGAGATCATCGAGGAGCGGGGCGGCCGGGCCTTCGCGTTCTGTGCGGAACTCGAAGCGCCCGACGCCGTCGACACGTTCTACGCGGCCCTCGACGCGGGCCTGGCGGAGCGGGGCGCGGGTCCCGACTTCGACATCCTCGTGAACAACGCGGCCGCGAGCGGCTCCGGCCGTATCCACCAGCTCACCACCGAGGTCTTCGACCGGCTGGTCGCGATCAATGTGAAAGCCCCGCTCTTCCTCATCCAGCGGGGCCTCGGCCGGCTGCGGGACGGCGGCCGGATCGTCAACATCTCCTCGGCGGCGACGAAGCACGCCTTCCCCGACTCCGTCACCTACGCGATGACCAAGGGTGCCGTCGACACGATGACGCTCGCCCTCGCCAAGGAGCTGGGGCCCCGGGGGATCACGGTCAACGCCGTGGCCCCCGGCTACATCGCGACGGACATGAACGCGCGACGCAGGGCGACCCCGGAGGCGAGCGCGGCACTCGCGGCACTCTCGGTCTTCAACCGGATCGGGACGCCGGCCGACATCGCGGACGTGGTCGGTTTCCTCGTCTCCGACGACGCGCGCTGGATCACCGGCCAGTACGTGGACGCCACGGGAGGGACCGCGCTCTGAATCAGCCGACGGGGGCGTGGGCGGGGCCCGGCACGGCCGCGCTGCCCGCCGGTTTCAGGGCGGCGAGCGTCTCGGGACCCGCCAGCATCGGCAGCAGGGTCCGCCACAGACCGGTCACTGTTCCGGCCGACAGCCACTCGCTGTTGTCCCGGCAGAGCGCCTCGAGACCGACGGTGGCGGCCACGACCGCGCGGACGAGATCCTGCTGACTCCCGATGCCGGTGGTGAGCAGGCCCTCGTCGGCCGCCTCCGCGAGCCGTTGCTGGACACAGCTCTGCCACTCCTGGCGCAGATTCAGGTCCGTACGGAAGCCCCGGGAGCAACTGAGCCGGAACCCCGCGCGTACGACGATGTCCTCGCGGAGCAGCCGGGCCAGGGCGTGTGAGGTGTCGGTCAGGTTCTGCAGGGCGTTCGACTCCTGCCGGTACACGATCCGGGCGGCTCTGCGCAGGACGGTGGCCGCCTCGCATTCGACGGCGGCGGCGACCGCTGCCTTGTTCTCGAAGTGGAAGTGGAGCGCTCCGGGGCTCACTCCCGCGCCCGCGCTGATCGCCGACAACCTGGCCAGGGTGTAGCCGTGCTGGTCGAATTCCCTGGCCGCCGACGTGAGTAGCGCGTCGCGGGTCCGTGTGGCCCGCTCTTGTTTGGTCACCCATGGCTCCAGTAGCACCGTGCGTCGCTGTGGCACGGACTTGCGCCCCGTCGCGCCGTACCGCTCGACGACTTCAAACCGACTGATTGGTATTGTACGAGCAGACCGGGCCATAGGTGTGCCGTCCCGAAGGGACGATGTCGTTCTGTGCGTGCGACGGCGGCCGTGCTCAGCGGCAAAGGGCGTGCCCGGCCGCGGTGGTGAGGGTCGCGGTGACCTGATCCACCGTCATCGAGCGTCCTGTGCACGCCGCACGGTACGGCTCAGCGGCGCGGGTGGGTCGTCACCACCACCACGCCCGCGAGCAGCACCACGTTCTTGACGACGAACTCGCCCACCATGGTGAGCAGCAGCGGGTTGGAGTGGGCGAACGCCACCGACGGCGTGAGGACGAGCACCGCGAAGGTGCCGCAGAGGTGAGCGGCGAGTACCGGCAGCGCCACCGCGCGGGCGCGCCCCGATACCAGCCAGAGACCGAGCGCCACCTCCGCCCAGCCCAGTGCGGGCACGAACCAGCTGCCCGCCGGGAACGGCAGGACGTCGACGACGAGCGCGGCCGCCGGGCTGAGCCCGATGACCTTGAGGACCCCGAACCACACGAACACGCCACCGAGGCCGGCCCTGAGCATGCCGAGGCCGTAGTGGTGCAGCTGTGGGGCCAGCCGGTCGAAGCGGCCGAGCGGGGCCGGGTCGGTGGCGGGCGACGGGGCGGCGGTCCCCGGGGCGGGGGCTGTGGCGGCAGGTATCACCTGGGAGGAAACGGTCATGCGCGGGCATCTCCATCACGAGTCGACGCGGGGGCCGGGCGGGGCCGGGCGGGGCGGATCGAGGCCGGGTGAGGCGGAACCGGGGCGGCGGACCGTTCGGATCACGCCGAAATCCCGACAGGAGGGTCGGACGCCGTGGGCCACGCTAACCACGTCCCGCGCACCCCCGCGACGCCCATCGCTTCCTTGCATGCCCGCGATGGAAGAAGTCGATAGGGCGTTGCCGCACGCGATCAAATCTCGCCAGCCTGAGCACTGTTCGAGTTTGTGTTTGATCCACGGACTCGGACCGCGTCCATCCGCTCCCGGCAGCATGCGAAGGAATTCACGGATGTCCCACCGACCCGCCGCCCCCGCCTCCACCACGACCCCCGCGGCCCGCACCGCCCTCACCCGGCGCCGGGTGCTCACCACGTCGGCCGCCGCGGCCGGGGCGCTCGCCCTGCCCGGCACCGCGGCGTGGGCCGTGCCCACCAGCTTCGAGGCGGAGACGCGCACCGGTCGCCGCCGGCCCGGCGCCGTGACCGACCCCAGCGTCGTCATCCGCTGGAACCAGGCGGCGATGGACGCGATCCTCGGCCGCTACCAGGCCGCCGGCAACCGCTTCGGGCCCGCCACCGTGAACGCCCGTGCCCTCGCGATCATCCACAACGCCATCTACGACGCCTGGGCCTGCTACGACCACTGTGCCGTCGGCACCCGCTTCGGCGGCGCGCTGCGCCGGCCCCGCTCCGAGCGCACCCTCGACAACAAGAACGAGGCCATCAGCTACGCGGCCCACCTCGCCCTGCTCGACCTGTACCCCGAGTACAAGGTCGCCATCGACAACATGCTGCGCAGCCTCGGCCACGACCCCGAGCTCACCGACCCCCGCCGCAACAGCCCCGCGTGGATCGGCCGCCGCACCGCGCAGGCCGTCCTCGACTACCGGCACGCCGACGGCGCCAACCAGCTCGGCACCCCGGCGTACTCCGACACCACCGGCTACCAGCCGCGCAACACCCCGCAGATCGCCGGGGCCTTCGACCCGGCCACGGTCACGGACCCGGCCCACTGGACGCCGCTGATCGTCGGCGGCAAGACGCAGCGCTACCTCACCCCGCAGTTCGCGGTGATGCAGCCCTTCGCGCTGAGCCGCCCGGACCAGTTCACGGTCCCCGCCCCGCCCGCGTACCCCTCGGTCCGGATGACCGCCGCGATCGAGGAACTCCTCGACATCAGCGCGAATCTGACGGACGAGCAGAAGGCCATCGCCGAGTTCTGGCTCAACGACGACGTCACCCCGCCCGGCGCCCAGCAGATGTGGGGACGGTACGTCTCCGCCCGCGACGGCCACGGGGTCGACGAGGACGCCCAGATATTCTTCGGCCTCAACATGGCCGAGTGCGACGCCGCCATCGGCTCCTGGGCGGTCAAGGCGGACTACGACTTCGCGCGCCCCTCGACCCTCATCCCGTACGACCGGCGCGGACAGCAGATCCGGGCCTGGGGCGGCGCCGGACAGGGCACCGTCGCCATGGACGGCGTCGACTGGCAGGCGTACGTGGCCGTTCCGCCGTTCCCGGCCACCGTCTCCGGGCACAGCACCTTCTCCGGCGCCGCCGCCGAGTTCCTCCGCCGCTTCACCGGCTCGGACTCCTTCGGCGACTCGTACCGCTTCAAGGCGGGCGCCTCCACCGTCGAGCCCGGCCTCACCCCGCGCACCGACGTCGTCCTGCACTGGCCCACCTTCAGCGAGGCCGCGCGGCAGGCCGGCATCTCCCGGGTCTACGGCGGCATGCACTGGAGCTTCGACAACGAGCCCGGCATCGAGATGGGCCACCGCATCGGCAAGGTCGTGCACCGGCAGGCCATGCGCTACTTCGGCGGCACGCACCGCTGACCCGCCCGCCCGCCGGGCGGCTGACCCGCCGGCCGGCCAGCCGCCCGGGCGGGACCGGGGCCGTGGCCCCCGCCCCCGGTCCCGTCCCGGCCCGCAGCGGACACCGGCCGTCCGCCCCTCCCGTATGCCGACGCCGTCGCCCGTCCTGTCCCGCCCTGCCCCGCCAAGGAGAGAACACACCGTGAGCAACCAGACCCAGACCCCCGCGGGCGCGGCGACCCCGCCCGCCCGCAGCCGCTGGGCGGGCGGCGCCCCGCCCTTCCCCGGCAGCCGGCCCGCCGCCCTGGGCACCCTCGCCACCATCGTGTCCCTGGTGATCCTGGTCGCCCTCGGCGAGGCCACCGACCAGCTCCTGATGATCGCCCCGCTGGCCGCCACCGCCATGATCATCTGCAGTACCCCCGTCCTGCCCCCGGCCCAGCCCCGGGGCGTCATGCTCGGCCAGGTCGGCTCCGGCGTCCTCGGGCTCGTCGCCGTCGCCCTGTTCGGCCACTCCCTCTGGGTGGCCGCCGTCGCCGCCGGCCTCAGCGTCGGCCTCATGCTGCTGCTGCGGGCCGTCCACGCGCCCGCCGCCGCCACCGCCGTGCTCGCCGTCCTCCAGGACCCCGCGCCCCTGCGCTTCCTCGTCCTGCTCGCCGTCGGCAGCGCCCTGCTCGTCCTGGTGGGCCTGCTCGCCTCCCGCCTCGGCGTGATCGGCAAGTACCCGACGTACTGGTGGTGACGCCCCGCCCCCGGTGGTGAACCCGCGCCCGCCGGTGGCGAACCCCTTTCCGTCCGCCCGTACGTCCGCGTACCGACCCTCAACGGAGCGCCCGTGAACCGAGACAGACTGCTCGTCAGCTGCGAGCAGATCATGGAACAGCTGCGGAAGCCCGCGGCCGGGGACGAGAACACGGTCCTCGTCGAGATCACCGACGGCGGCAGCCAACTGGGCCGGATCCCCGGCTCGGTCCGCCTGGACTGGACCGGCGACCTCCAGGACCCGGTACGCCGGGACGTCATCGGCCCCGAGACCTTCGCCGAACTCCTCGGCCGGCACGGCATATCCGCCGACCACACCGTCGTCCTCGTCAGCGGCAACAACAACTGGTGGGCCGCCGCCGGATACTGGCAGTTCACCCTCTACGGCCACCGGGATCTGCGGATCCTCGACGGCGGCCGGCTCCGCTGGGAGGCGCTCGGTGCGCCCCTGACCCAGGACGTACCGGAGCGCAAGCCCGTCGCCTACCCCGTGCCGGGCCTCGACGAGACGATCCGCGCCCGCCGCGAGGACATGCTCGACCACATCGGACGCCACCAACTCCTCGACGTCCGCTCCCTGGAGGAGTACCTCGGGCAGAGCAACACCCCGCCCGGCGTTCCGGAGGACCTCGGTGTGCGCTGCGGCCACGCCCTCTCCGCCGAGCACATCCCCTGGCACACCGCCGTCCGGCCCGACGGCACCTTCCGTGACGACGTGGAGCTGGCCGCCGCCTACGCCGGCGTCCGCACCGATGCCCCGACCGTCGTCTACTGCCGGGTCGGATGGCGCTCCGCGCACAGCTGGTTCGTGCTGAGCGAACTCCTCGGCCTTCCCGACATCCGCAACTACGACGGCGCCTGGCGCGAGTTCGGCTCGCTCATCGGCGCCCCCATCGTCAACGGCCCCGAGCCCTGGGGCCCCGACGGCATCCCGTCCATCGTCGCCCAGCGCGACGCCGCCTCGGAGGTCCGCGCCCATGCCTGACGTGACCGTCTTCCGCAACGTGCTCCGCAACGGCTTCGACCAGACCGACCTGCCCTGGGTGCCGTGGACCGAACCCGGCCGCGTCGGCGTCGAGTTCGTCGTCCTCTGGGGCCCCGACCCCGCCGAGGACGAGGACTCCGCCTCCCTGCTGCTGCGCTTCCCGCCCGGCGCGCACGGCGACTTCCACGAGCACCTCGGCCATGAGCTGATGCTCGTCCTCGACGGCACCCTCGACCACAGCGACGGGCGCCGCTTCCACCGCGGCGACCTCGTCGTCGAGGAGCCGGGCACCCGGCACCAGATGTCCAGCGCCGAGGGCTGCACCGTCCTCGCCGTCCGCGCCCGCCCCGCCGCCTCCCGCACCCCCGGGGCCGGCGAGATCACCACCGGCGTCGGCGCCGGGGGCCCCGCCGTCTGAGCCACCACCAGGTACTTCCCGGGACACCGGTCCCGCACGGGCGCCGGGGCAGGGGCCCGCACGGGCGCCGGGCCCCCTCCTGGAGAACCCCGAGGCCACCGGGCCCCACGCGGGCCCGGCGGCCTCGGGCCCGTGCCCCTGGCCCCGCGCGTCTCGTACGCGCCCGGCGCCCGACCCGTACAGGGCAGGGATTCGCCTCGTGCGAGGCCGACGCCGGTACGCCACACCGCCCGGTTCCGTACGGCCGCACCGCCCAGGTCCGTACGGCCGCCTCGCCCGGGTCCGTACGCCCGCACCGCCCGCGTCCGTACGACATCCCGCTCGCGTCGGTACGGGCCGTCGCTCACGTCCCGCACACGGCCCCGGCCCCGCCGGCCTTCCCCGCGCCGGCCGCGCCCCGCACGCACCGCCCTCGTACACCCGCCCGCCCGCACACCTTCCGGAGAGAGACGCCATGACCCCGTCCGCACGGCCCCAGCCCCTGCGCAGTAGTCCCGAGCCCTCCCGCCGGGTCCTGCTCACCACCGGTTCCTCCGACGCCCACACCTGGAACCTCGTCCACCTCCAGCTCTTCCTGGAGGAGCACGGGCACTCCGTCCTCAACCTGGGCCCCTGCGTCCCGGAGCAACTGCTCGTCGACACCGCCCGGATGACCAGCCCCGACCTCGTCGTGCTCTCCTCCGTGAACGGCCACGGCCACCAGGACGGGCTGCGCGCCGCCCGCGCCCTGCGCGCCGACCGCAAGACCCGCTCCCTCCCCATGGTCATCGGCGGGCTCCTCGGCATCTCCCCGGAGGGCGCCGCCACCCGGACCGCCGAACTCCTCGACGCCGGATACGACGAGGTGTACGCGGACGGCACCCCGCCCACCGCCCTGCTGCGCCGGCTCGCCGACCTCGGCGGCGCGTGTACCGGGCGGGCCGCGGCTTGACGACCTCCGCCCCGCCCCCGCTCGCCCGCGGCGATCTCGGCGCCTTCGTCCAGGCCTCGGCCGCGGCCGGCGAACTGGTCGTCCAGCCCCGGATGGGGATGGTCGGGCCCGAGGAGATGGCCGGCGGAGTCGCCGCCGTCGCCGCACTGCCCGAACGGACCGTCGCCACCCTCACCATCGACAGCTACACCCGCGTCGGCGACCACGCCGCCGCCACCGCCGCCCTGCGCGCCGGCCGGCCCCTCAACGGGTTTCCGCTGGTCAGCCACGGCCCGAAGACCACCGCGCGGGTCGCCGCCGCGGCCGGACGCGGCACGCCCGTCCAGGTCCGGCACGGTTCCGCCGACCCGATGGCCATCTTCCGCACCATGGCCGCCGCCGGGCTCGCCGCCTCCGAGGGCGGCCCCGTCTCGTACTGCCTGCCCTACGGCCGTACCCCGCTCGCCGAATCCGTCGCCGCCTGGCGCGACTCCGTCCAGTTCCTCACGGAGGAGAGCCGCGCGCACGGCCGCCGGGCCCATCTCGAATCCTTCGGCGGCTGCCTCCTCGGCCAGCTCTGCCCGCCGTCGCTGCTCGTCGCCGTCTCGGTCCTGGAGTGCCTCTTCTTCGCGGCCAACGGCGCGACCAGCGTCTCCCTCAGCTACGCCCAGCAGACCCATCCCGCCCAGGACGCCGGCGCGCTCACCGCGCTGCGCCTGCTCGCGGACGAGTTCCTGCCGCCGTCCGTCGACCGGCACATCGTGCTCTACACGTACATGGGCGTCTACCCGAGGACCGTGCCGGGCGCCCGGCTGCTGCTCCGCCGCAGCGCCGAACTGGCCGTACGGGGCGGGGCCCAGCGCCTGATCGTGAAGACCGAGACCGAGGCGCACCGCATCCCGACCGTCGAGGAGAACCTGACCGCCCTGCGGATCGCCGCCGACGCCGCCCGCTCCGCGCCCCGGCGCGGCCCGCGCGCGGGCGCCGGGCCCGCTGCCGAGGCCGACGCCGAGGAGACGCTCGTCGAGGCGCGCGCCCTGGTCACCGCCGTTCTCGGGCTCTCCGACGACCTCGGCGTCGCGCTCCTCAAGGCCTTCGACCGCGGCCTGCTCGACGTGCCGTTCTGCCTGCATCCGGACAACCGGGGCGCCGTCCGGTCCACCGTCACGCCGGACGGGCGCCTGCAGTGGACGGATCTGGGCGCGCTGCCGCTGCTCACCACCAGCAGGAGGACGATTCCGATGACCTCACGCCAGCTCTCCGGCATGCTCGGCCGGGTCGCCCGTGAGCACGACCAGGCGGCGGCCGGCAACCCGCCGCCGGAACCGTCGCCGAGGGAGGCCCCGGCGCCGTCCGGGGAGCCGCTGCGGATCGCGTTCGTCGGCATGGGCCCGCGCGGCCTCTCCGTACTGGAGCGGCTCGCGGCCCGCTGTGCCGAGAGCCCGCCCGCGCGGCCCATCGAGGTGTTCGCCGTGGATCCGTACGAGGCGGGGGCCGGGCGGATCTGGCGGACGGACCAGTCGCCGTGGTTCCTGATGAACACCCCGGCCCAGGAGGTCACCATGTTCTCCGGGCCGGCCGACGGCGGGCCGCACCGGCCCGGCGCCGGACCGTCCCTCGGCGAGTGGTGGGCGCGGGACGACCCGGCGGGCGCCGAGCCCGAGGGCTACGCGCCGCGCGTCGTCTACGGCCGCTACCTCACCCATGTCATGCGGCGGATCGAGGAGACCCTGCCGCCCTCCCTCACCGTCCACCGCGTTCCCGCCCGGGTGATCTGCGCGGACCGCGGCCGGGGCGCGGGCGGGCAGGACGGAGCCCCGTACCGGCTGAGACTCGACCGCGGTGACGTCCTCACCGTCGACCGGGTGGTCCTCGCCACCGGGCACCCGATCAACGAGCTCGACGCGGACCAGCGGGCCTGGAAGCGGTTCGCGCGCGAACACAGCACGCCCGCACGACCCGTCCGCCACATCGCGGGCGGCTCCGCGAGCGAGATGCCGCTCGCCGAGATCCCGGCGGGCGCGAGCGTCGGCATCCTCGGCATGGGGCTCACCTTCTACGACATCCTCACCGAGCTCACCCTGGGGCGCGGCGGCACCTTCACCGAGGGCTGCGAGGGCCTTCTCTACCTGCCCAGCGGCAAGGAGCCCCGGATTCTGGCGGGTTCGCGCGGGGGAGTGCCCCTGCTCACCCGGGGCGCCAACCAGAAAGGGCCCGAACACCGGTACCGGGCCCGGCTGTTCACCGCCGAGCGGATGGCCGCACTACGCGCCGAGGAAGCGCCGCTCGACTTCGAGGAGTCGGTCATGCCCTGGCTGCTCGCCGAGGTCAACCTCGTGCTCCTCGCCACCCGGATCCGCCAGGTCCACGGCCCCGAAGCGGCCGAGGAATTCACCGAGCGCGGCGCGCAGGCCCTCGCCGACCGGCCCGCCCCCCGGCTCCTGGAGAGGCTCGCCTCCGGGTACCGCGTCGACGCCCGGCCGATCAGTGGACTCGACGCGCTCGCCCGCCCGTTCGGCAGTCGACGCTTCGGCTCCCCGGCCGAATACCACAAGGTGCTCACCGAATGGCTGCGCGCCGACCTGTTCGAGGCGCGCCAGGGCAACGCCGACGGGCCCCTGAAAGCGGCGGCCGACGTGCTGCGGGACGTCCGGCAGACGATCCGTACCGTCGTCGACTTCGGCGGACTCACCCCCGCCTCGCACCGCCGGTTCCTCGCCGAGTTCGGCCCGGTCGCGGCGATGGTGTCGACCGGACCGCCGCCGCTGCGATCGGAACAGTTCCTCGCGCTGCTCGCGGCCGGCGTCCTCGAACCGGTGGGCCCCGGCGCCCGGTTCGGCGCGGATCCCGTCGAGGGGCGGTTCACGGTCGAGTCCGCGCAGGTGGAGAACTCCTGGGTGCCGCTGGACGTCGTCGTGGACGCCCGGGTGCCGGGCACCGACCTGACGGCCGACCGGGACCCGCTGATCCGGGGGCTGATGGCGGACGGGGAGATCCGTACGTTCACCAACGCGGTCGACGGGGGCGAGGAGTTCGCCACCGGCGGCCTCGACTGCACCGACTCCCCGTTCCACCCGGTACGGGCGGACGGCTCGGTGGACACCGGCACCCATGTGCTCGGCATCCCGAGCGAGTACACCCGCTGGTTCACCCAGGTGGGCAGCGGACGACCGGGTCTCTGGGGCTCCTTCACGCGGGACGCGGACGCGATCGCGGAGGCGCTGGTGGGCGTCGCGGGCGCGGGCCGCCCGGTGACCGGCCGTGCGCTGCTCGGGGGTGTGGGGTGATCGGCGACGCCGGTACGCCCGCCCACGAGGAGTACCGGGCGGCGCGGGATCTGCTGCTGCGGCTGCGCGGCGACCGGGAGGCGGCCCGCGCCGCCTTCCGGTGGCCGCGCGCCGAGCACTTCAACTGGGCCCTCGACTGGTTCGACGTCATCGCCGAGGGCAACGACCGGCCGGCGCTCGAACTCCTCGGCCATCCGGGTCCGGACGGCGGCGTCCCCGTCGTCGACCGGTTGTCGTTCGCCGAACTCTCCGCCCGTTCCGATGCGTTGGCGGTGGCGCTGCGCGAGCACGGGGTCGTACGGGGCGACCGCGTCCTGATCCTGCTCGGCACCCGGGCGGAGCTGTGGGAGACGCTGCTCGGGTGCATCAAGCTCGGCGCGGTCGTCGTCCCCGGCTACCAGGACCTGACCCGCGCCGAGGCGGCCGACCGGATCGGCCGGGGTGTCATCCGTCATGTGATCGCCGCACCCGAACTCGTCGCCATGCTCGACGAGTTTCCTGTTCCGGGCATCCGGATGGCCGTCGGCGTCACGGACCGGGCCGGCTGTGTCCCGTACCCGGACACCCGTCGACCCGGGCGGCCCCGTTTCGTCCCGGACGGGCCGACCCGCGCGGCCGACCCCTCCTTCTGCTACTTCACCTCCGGGACGACCTCGCTGCCCAAGCTCGTCGAGCACAGCCACGCGGGATACGGCGTCGGGCACCTCTCCAGCCTGTACTGGAGCGGCCTGGGCCCCGGCGACCGGCACCTCAACCTGTCCGCGCCCGGCTGGGCCAAGCACTCCTGGTCCAGTTTCTTCGTGCCCTGGGCGGCGGAGGCCACGGTGCTCGCACCCCCGGACGGCGGCCTGCCGGCGGCGGCGCTGCCCGGTGTCCTCGCCGCGCACCACGTCACCAGCTTCTGCGCGCCCCCCAGCGCGTGGCGGTCCCTGCTTCCGTACGTGACCGGGGGCGCGGCAGCTCCCCGACTGCGCGAGGCGACGGCGGCGGGAGAGCCGCTGACGGCCGAGACGGTGGAACGGATCGAGGCCGCGTGGGGGGTACGGGTCCGTGACGGCTACGGCCAGACGGAGGCGACCGCCCTCATCGGCCGCGCCCCCGGCACCCCGGAACCGCTTGCGCCGCTCGGGCACCCACTCCCCGGGTACCGGATCGTGCTGCGCGACCCGGAGACGGGGGAGACGGGCGAATCCGGCGAGGTCTGCGTGGATCTGACGGAGCGACCGCCCGGGCTGATGCTCGGGTACGCGGGCCTGCCCGAGCGTACGGCGGAGGCGTTCGCCGACGGCCTGTACCGCACGGGGGACCGGGGTGAGCGGTGCGCCGACGGTTCGATCCGGCTGCTCGGCCGGATGGACGAGGTCTTCAAGTCCCACGGCCACCGGATCTCCCCGATGGAGATCGAGGCGGTGCTCCGCACCCATCCGGAGGTGGCCGATGCGGCGGTGGTGCCGTGCGAGGACCCGGAGGGCGGACTCGCCCCGTACGCGGTCGTCGAACTCCGGACGGATCGGCAGCAGTTGGACTCCGCCGCTCAGGGGCGCATCGGCGCGGAGCTTCTGGAGCTCGCCGCCGAACGGCTCGCGCCGGTCTTCGTGCCGCGCGGGGTCACCGTCGTGGGAAGCCTGCCGCGCACCCGTTCGGGCAAGGTGCGGCGGGGCGAACTCACCCCGAGGAGCTGAGCCGGGGGCGGGGCCGGCCTGCGCCGCACGCCGCCGCGCCCCCGGATCGTCAGGCGCTCACCGGCTCCCGCTCGGCCGTCCGCAGCAGGATCTCCGCGACGCCCCTCGCCCGTACCGCCGCCTCCGGCGTGCCCTCGCGGAGGGCCGTCACGATGGCTCCGTCGCCGAGCAGGGCGAGTTGGCGGGCCAGGGCCTCGTGGTCGCGGTAGCCGCCCTCGGTGAGCAGGCGGTCCAGGACGGCGATGACCTTCTCCTTGTGCTCGGCCGCCACATGGTGGGCCGGGCTGTCCGGGTCGGCCGTCTCGACCATCGTGTTGATGAAGGCGCAGCCGCGGAACGAGGCCGCGGCGAAGCGTTCCGCGAGGCCGTCGAAGAGCGCCAGCGGCAGCTCCTCGGGGGAGCGCTCGCTGACCGCGATCCGGCCGTCGAGCCAGGCGCGCCACATGCCGTCGCGGCGCCGCAGTACCTCGACGACGACATCGTCCTTGCTGGGGAAATGGCGGTAGAAGGAGGCGCGGCCCACTCCGGACTCGGACAGGATCCGCTCGATGCCGACGGCCCGGATCCCCTCTTCGTAGAACAGACGCTCCGCCGCGCTGAGGAGCCGTTCTTTCGCGTTCGTGGCCATACCAGACGGTACCACTCGGTGCCGTATCGGCGATCCCGAGGGGAAAAGGGGAGTGGTTGCCTCCCGTTGCGCCAGATGGAACCGATCGGTACCGTCTCGATGGTACCGATCAGTTCCATCTTGGTCCGGCTCAAGGAGAGCACCATGCCCCGCCTGCCCCAACTGACCGTAGAGACCGCCAACGAGGAGCAGCGCGAGCTGCTCGAAGGCACCCTCAAGCAGCTCGGCAAGCTGCCCAACCTGTACGCCGCCCTGGCCAACGGCCCCGCCGCGCTCCGCGGTTACCTCGCCATGCGCGAGGCCCTCGTCGGCGGCAGCTTCAGCGCCCGGCAGCGTGAGCAGCTCGCGCTCTACATCGCGCAGCACAACGACTGCACCTACTGCGTCTCCGCGCACACCCTGCGCGGCGGCAAGGTCGGCCTGAGCGATCGGGAACTGCTCGACACCCGCCACGGCACCGACGCCGGCGACCCGCACATGGACCAGGTGCTCCGCTTCGCCGGCGCCGTCATGGCCACCGGCGGCCGTGTCACCGACGAGTCCCTCGCCGACGCCCGCGCCGCCGGAGTGACCGACGCCGAGATCGCGGAGATCGTCGGGCACGTCGCGCTCAACGTGCTGTCGAACTTCTTCAATCACGTTGCGCAGCCGGACTTGGACTTTCCGTTGGTCCCGGCCCAGCTCGCCGAGTAGAGTCTTCGCGGCCGAGCAGGGGTGCCGGGCGCGAAGGGGCGTCCGGCACCCCTGCGGCTTGTGACAACCGACTGGGGCGATCGAAGCGGGTGGACGACCAACCACCTGATGCGAGGAACTGCCGCCTGCGCGGCAGGGGGGAATTTCACGTGGACATCGACGCAAGAACCCTTCGGACCTTCCGCGAGGTGACGTTGACCGGGTCGTTCACCCAGGCGGCGCGTCGCCTCGGGTACTCGCAGTCCAGCGTCACGGCACAGATGCGTGCCCTGGAGAGGCAGGTGGGCGAGCCCGTCTTCGAGCGGCTCCCCAGCGGCGTCCGGCTCACCCACGCCGGCACCGTCCTGCGTGACTACGCCCGCCAGATCCTCACCCTCGTCGGTGAGATGGAGACCGCCCTGCGCCGGCCCGCGGCCAACCCGCCACGGCTGACCGTGGGCATCGTCCCCGCCCTGGCGTACGGACAGCAGCTCGCCCGGGTCACCCACATCGGGCGGCGGCTCCTCTCCGGCGTCCAACTCGCCCTGCGTGTCATGGGAACCGCCGAGGTCCACGACGCCTTCCGGTCCGGATCGATCGACGGCGCCCTCGTCCTCACCGTCGTCGACGCCGAGGACCCGGCCGTCCAGCTGGCGGACCAGCTGCACACCGAGCGCTCCGACGAACTGACCGAAGTACGCCTCCAGGAAGTCGAGTTCGTCCCCGTCACCAGCGTCGGTCACCGACGCGGCAGCCTCGGTCGCCAGGTCGTCATCGCCGACCCCGACTGTCCCTCCCAGCGCTGGCTCCCCGAATTCCTCCGACTGCGCTGCGACAGCCCGCCCGAGATCCACGAACTCGGCTCCATGGCGGGCGTCCGCGCCGCCACCCAGTCCGGCCTCGGCTGCGCCATGCTCCCCATGGCCCTCGCCGCCTCCCACCAGGAGGCCGGGGGACTGCGCCCGCTCCCCGGCGTGCCCCGGATGCGCTGGAACGCCTCCCTCGTCCACGGCCGGCCCGACACCCGGCCCGCCCTCGACTGGCAGAACCTGACGGAGACCCTCCGCCAGGCCACCGCCCTCTCCTGCGCGGTCCACCCCGGCGAGCCCGGCCCCGCGAGCGCGGTCGACGTCCTCGGAGGCGAGACCCCCGCCCTCGACCCGGACCCGAGCATCGCGTCGTAACGCTCCACTCCACAGACCGGTGCCACGGCGCACCGTCGTCTCCCCCCGGCCCCACCCCCGACCGGGTCCTTACGGGAGCGACGGCGCGTCGTGGCACCTCCTTCCTCTCCCGGCTCCTCAGTGCTCGGGCAGCCCCAGCGGGACCCGGCCCGTGGCCCGACCGTGCTCGTCGAGGAGCCAGCTCATGCGCTTGGGAGAGTGCAGGGCCACCGTCCGGTCCCGTACCTCCAGGGCCGGGAAACGCTCCGCGAGCAAAGCCTCGAACGGGTCCACCGCGCCCAGACCGTGCAGCCAGACCAGGACGAGCAGGTTGTACGGGCCGCTCACCGACACACACATCCGCACCTGCTCCAGCCGGGCGAGGGCGTTCCCCGTCTGCTCCAGGAGGGCGTGCGGCACCGACGTCCGGTAGACCACCATCGTGGACAGCCCCGCCATCGGGTGCGCCAGGTCGCAGCGCAGGGTGATGTCCCCGTCGCGGATCATGCGTTGCAGCCGGCGCCGCGCCGTGTGCTCGCTCATGCCCGTGAGCGCGCCGAGCTCCCCGTACCCGAGCCGCCCGTCGGCGCCGAGTGCGCTGAGCAGCGCCTGGTCCTGCGGCGACGGCCGCTCGTGGAGATGGGTGCTGTAGGTGCGTGGCCGGGCGGTCGGCGCCCCGCCCAGGCCGGCGCGCTCGGCGGGGTTCATCGCCCGCATCCGCCAGTCGCGCCCCTCTCCGTACAGCGTGATGCCCAGCCGCGTCCGGGTCGAGCGGACCCCGCGCAGCCCGCCGATTCCCCGGTGCACCGCGCGTCCCAGGGACGGCAGGTCCGGGGCGGCGACGGAGAGGAACAGGTCGAAGTCCCCGGCCGTCTCGTCGACGCTGAACACCCAGGGCAGTGCCCTGACCGCTGCACTCACCCGGTCGAAGGCGCGCGGCCGGCACCGCACCTCCACATAGGCGACCGTGGCCGTCTTCGCGGCGTCGTACGCGGTGACCCAGGCGAGCCCCTCGGCGCGCAGTCGTTCGAAGCGACGGGCGGCCGTCGTCGCGTTCACGCCGAGCGCCTGCCCGATCCTGGTCCACGGCGCCCGAGGGGCCGCCTGCAACGCGTCGATCAGCGCCAGATCCAGCTCGGAGAAGCCCGAGAGAGCATCCTCCGTGCCGGAATCCGGTCCATTGGTGCTCTCGCTGATGCTTTCCGGCAATTCAGAAGGACTCTCGCTCACGGATCGGATCGTAGGGGCACTTCCGGCCGACCACCAGATTCGGCCACCGGCGAGAGGAGTACCGTGCCTGCTCCGACCCTTCCGGCGCCCCCGGCGGCGCCGTCCGCGCACCGCAGAACCGTCCGCGTCACGGTCGTCCTGCTCTTCGCGGCCTGGCTGGTCGACTACGCCGACCGGCTCGTGATCAACCTCGTCCTGCCCTCCCTCGGCGCGGAGTTCGACCTCGACCGCACCCGGCAGGGCCTCGTCGTCTCCGCCTTCTTCCTCGCCTACGCCCTCTGCCAGATCCCCGGCGGCCTGCTCGCCGACCGGTTCGGCGGCCGGCGGGTGACCCTCTGGGCGCTGCTGACCTGGTCGGTCTTCACCGCCCTCACCGGCTTCGCCTGGTCCTTCGCCGTGCTGCTCGCCCTGCGCTTCGCCTTCGGCGCGGCCGAAGGGATCTTCCCGCCCGCCGCCACGAAGGTCCTGGTCGAGCGCACCCGGCCCGAGGAGCGCATGAGCGCCAACGGCACGGTCATGAGCTCCAACGCCCTCGCCGCCGTCATCACCCCGCTGGCCGTCGCCCCGCTCGTCGCCGTCTTCGGCTGGCGCTCGGCCTTCTGGTCGACCGCCGCCCTCGGCATCCTCGCCCTCGTCGCCGTACGCCTCTGGCTCCCGGCCCCGCTGCCCCGTACGGAAGGCGCGGAGGACGCCGGTACCGAGGCCGCCGGCCCCGCCCTCCGTGCGGTCCTGCGCAAGGGCGTCCTGTGGCGCTTCGCCCTGATGATGTTCGGCTACAGCACCATCGTCTGGGGCCTCAACACCTGGGTCCCCTCGTACCTCAGTGAGGAGCACGGCGTCTCCCTCACCTCCGCCGGAGCCCTCATCGCCATCCCCGCGCTCGGCGCCGCGCTCGCCACCGTCCTCGGCGGCCGGCTCGCCGACCGGCTCGGCGGCCACCACCGCAAGATCATCGTCCCCGGCATGGCCGTCTCCGCCGTCGCCCTGCTCCTCATGGCGAACGCGCCGTCCGTCACCGGCTTCGTCGTCTTCGGCACCGTCGCCGTCTTCGCCGCCTCCCTCGCGTACATGCCGATCTTCGCCGTCCCCCTCGCCGGTCTCTCCCCGGCGTACGTGGGCGTGGGCAGCGCCGTCGTCATCCTCGGCGGCCAGGTCGCCGGCATGGTCGCCCCGCCCGTCATGGGCACCCTCGCCGACGCCTTCTCCTTCCAGGTCGCCTTCGGCTTCCTCGTCCTCGGCGCGCTGATCGCCGCCGTCATGGCCTGCCTCACCCCACAGGACGCGGCCGCCTTCCGCGCCGCCGCCGACGAACCGTCGACGTCCCCGGCCCTCACCACCGCAAAGGACCCCGCATGACCGTCGAGACCGCCGCCACGCCCCTCGCCCCGCTCCTCTCCGGTCTCGACGCGCGGCTGCCCGGGCTGCTCGCCCTCTACGAGGATCTGCACGCCCACCCCGAGCTCTCGTTCCAGGAGTTCCGCACCGCCGGTGTCGTCGCCGGGCAGCTGCGGGCCCAGGGCTGGGAGGTCACCGAGGGCGTCGGACGGACCGGAGTCGTCGGCGTCCTCGCCAACGGCCCCGGCCCCGTCGTCCTGCTCCGCGCCGACATGGACGCCCTCCCCGTCAAGGAGGAGACCGGACTCCCGTACGCCTCCACCGCCACCGGCACCGACCCCGACGGCAACGAAGTGCCCGTCATGCACGCCTGCGGGCACGACATGCACGTCACCTGTCTGCTCGGCGCCACCGCCCAGCTCGCCGCCCACCGGGAGGCCTGGCACGGCACCGTCGTCGCCGTCTTCCAGCCCGCCGAGGAGGTCGGCGGGGCGCCCGCCATGATCGAGGACGGCTTCCTCGACCGCTTCCCGCGCGCCGAGGTCTGCCTCGGCCAGCACGTGGCCCCCGCCCCGGTCGGCTTCGTCGGGACCCGGCCGGGACCGGTGATGGCGGCCTCCGACAGCTTCCGGGTGACCCTCTTCGGCCGGGGCGGACACGGCTCCTCCCCGGAGACGGCCGTCGACCCCGTGGTGCTCGCGGCGGCGGTCGTGATGCGGCTGCAGACGGTGGTCTCCCGGGAGATCGGACCCGCCCAGACCGGCGTCGTCACCGTCGGCTCGCTGCACGCCGGGACGAAGGAGAACATCATCCCGGACTCCGCCGAACTGTGGATCAACGTCCGCTCGACGACCCCGGCCGTACGCGACCGGATCCTGGCCGCCGTCACGCGCATCGTCCGGGCCGAGGCCGTCGCCTCGGGCGCCCCCAAGGAGCCCGAGTTCACCCCGCTCAACTCCTTCCCGGTCACCGTCAACGACGCGGCGGCGACCGCCTTCGTGCAGGAATCCCTCACGGAAGTCCTCGGTGAGGGCCGGGTCTTCACGCTCACTCAGATCATCACCGGCAGCGAGGACTTCGGCACCTTCGGGACCGCGCTCGGCGTCCCGTCCGTCTTCTGGCACTTCGGCGGTGCCGACCCCGCCCTCTACGCGGGCATCGACCCCGCCTCGCTCCTGGAGGACGGCCTCCCCGACACCGTCCCCGCCAACCACTCGCCGCACTTCGCCCCCGTACCCGGGCCGACGATCCCGCTCGGCGTGACCGCCCTGCTCGCGGCCGCCGCCCCGTGGCTGACGAGGACGACCACCCCCGGCGCCTGACAGCGACCCGCCCCGGGACGCGAGCGGGCTACAAGCCGGGGCCGTTGTACGCGCCGCGATGCGGCTTGGAGGTCGCGGACACCGGGTTCGCCCAGTAGTCGCGGCCTCCGTTGCCGCTGATCACTGAGCCGTTGTTCAGCGCCGGCGACGTGGCGCGGAGCTTGTACCCGTCGGCGGAGTCGAGCGAGTTGCCGCCCGTGCCGGGGTTCACGAACCGCGGGTCGGCCACGATGCCGTTGGCGGTCGGCCTCGGCACGCCCTGGAAGACGTTCCAGAGCCAGGAGATCCCCGCGCCCGTGGGCAGCCGGGAGTCGCTGGTGCCCACCCAGATGTTGTTCTCGACGACGCTCTCGTCGGGGAGGGTGATGCTGAACTTCTTGTCCGTGCAGTAGAAGACGTTGTTGTACAGGTGCAGCGCGGACCGGCCCGCGCTGACGCTGCTCATCCGGCAGTCGTTCTCGGAGATGTTGTAGCGGATGACCTGCTGGGCGCCGCCGATGGTGCCGCACCCGTCGCAGTCGAGGAAGAAGCCGCCGATGTTGTCGCGGCTGAAGTTGTACTGGATCAGACAGGTGCCGGTGTTGCCCCAGTCGCAGTCGAAGGCCTGGCTGTCGGCCACGGACATCCTGGTGATCCCGTACACGGCGTTCTTCTGGATGGTCGGGTTGTGGTCGCCGAGCACCCAGATGCCGGCGAAGTTGCCGCCGGAGAAGGGATAGACGCCGTTGCCGATGCCGGAGGCGTTGTTGTACTGGATCATGGGCGCGTCGGCGTAGCTGGCGATGATGCCGTCGCCCCCGACGTCCTTGATGACGTTGTGCTCGATCAGGACCCCGGAGCCCTTCACGGCCATGGCGCCGACCCGGATCTTGAGGCCGCCCCCGCCCGTGTTGCTGATCTGGTTGTCGTGAACGTAGACGTCGTTCAGGGTCGAGCCGGTGCCGCTCGCGCCCGTGACGATGCCGGCGGACTGGACGAAGTCCTCCGTGGTCGGGCTGTTCTTGCTCGTCTGGCCGGCGACGCGGTCGACGACCAGGTGGCCGATGTCGAAGCCGCGGTGCGCCGTTCCGTCGTTCGCGGAGATCCGCAGCCCCGTGCGGCGGGCGAGGGAGGCGGCGGGATTGGTCAGCTTGAGGTTGCCGATCCGCCAGTGGTCCTGGTTGGTCAGGGAGACGGTGTCCGGGGCGCCGGCACCGTCGATCACGGGCAGCGCGCCGGCGCCGTAACTCGTGAGCGTGATGGGGGCGTTGGCGGTGCCGCTGCCCTTGGGGGCGAGGGAACCGACGCAGGTGGTGCCGGACGCGAGGGCGAGGGTGTCACCGGCGGCGTACGTCCGTGCGTTGGCCTGGGCGATGCTGTTCAACGGCGAGGCCTGGCTGCCGTCGCCGGCGTCCGGGCGGGAGCAGTCCACGTACGTGGTGCTCCCGGCGGCCGAGGCGGGCGCGGTGGTGAGGGTGACGCTGCCGGCGAGGGCGAGCGCGACGGCGATGAGCCCACCGACCGTCGCACGCCGCCCGGGGAATGCCTCCATGGTCATGTGCGACACCTTTCTCGAGGTCTGGTGCCGCCAGAAGCTAGGTGTGGCCGATGAGCGAGTCAATGTAAAAGTGTCGAATGATCGAATATCGATCAGAGTGGGGTTGATTGGTCGACCCATGGGTCAGATGGTCGACTCGCGGACTCGCGGACTCGCGGACTCGCGGTCGAGGTGATCGTGCGGCTGGCTCACGGTCAGCGGCACGGCCTGACGGAAGACAGGCAGAGGCCCGGTGTCGGACACGGGGGATCTCCGACACCAGGCCTCTGTTGAATATTGTACGAGACTCCGGGGAGTGGTACGTACACACGGCCTGCACACCGCAGCGCCCTGGTCGCCCGCGCGACGCGCCACGGGCGAACGGCGGGCGCACGGGGTAGAAGTCGTCTGAGACGCGGATGCGGCCGAGCGGGCCCTCGCCCCCCTCGGCCGCGTCGCCGGTGACGACGAGGAGGCCGCCGTGGAAGGCAGAAGCAAAGGGTTCGTGCATTCCTTCAACCGCACCGGCGGCTACGGATTCGTCGTCCCCGTGGGCTCCGAGGAGCAGGTCTGGTTCAGCGCCGAGGACATCGAGGGGGAGGGCCGCACGCTCTCCGAGGGGCAGCAGGTCTCCTTCGTCCTGGTCCTGGGGGACGGCCGCTTCGAGGCCAAGGAGCTGCGCATCTGAGACGGGACCGGCGCCGGTTCGCCACCGGCGGCGCCCCCGGGCCGCCGAGCGGGCCGGTGGTACTGTGCCGAGGCCAGTCGCACCTTTGTACGCACCTGAACGGGTACGTGCACGGGTCAGGGAATCCGGTGCGAAACCGGAACTGACGCGCAGCGGTGAGGGCGACGGGCGGAGCATCGGCCACTGGGCGGCACGACGGGCCCGGGAAGGCGCTCCGTCCGGCTGACCCCGAGTCCGAAGACCTGCTGGCGGCCCCGGCGGCACGCTGTCGTACGGGGAGCACCGTACGACAGGCTCCGCGTATGAGCCGTGGCCGCAGAGGAAGTTCCCGTGCCGCTCGCACACCCCGCCCGCTCCGCCGCGCTGTTCCTGGCCGCCGGCACACTGATCCTCACCGCGACCGGGTGCGGGGGCGGGACCGCCGCCCCGTCCGCGAAGAGCACCGGGGGTACGACCTCGGGCCACCCCGTGACACTCGACGACAACTGCGGACAGCGGGTCACCGTCGACCGGCCACCGCAGCGGGCCGTCGCCCTCGACCAGGGTGCGGCGGAGATCATGCTCGCCCTCGGCCTCGCCGACCGCATGGTGGGCACCGCGACCTGGACGGACCCGGTGCTCAAGGGCCTGGAGAAGGAGAACGCGAAGGTCCCGCGCCTCGCCGACCGCTACCCCTCCTTCGAGAAGGTCCTCGACGCCGAACCCGACTTCGCGGCGGCCTCCTTCGCGTACACCCTCGGCAAGGGCGGGGTGGCGCCCCGTGAGCGCTTCGAGAAGCTCGGCGTCCCCACCTACCTCTCGCCCACCGACTGCGTCGGCAAGGACAACAGCGGCGACGGCGACGGGGTCCGTACCCGGCCGCTGACCATGGAGACGGTGTACGGCGAAATCCGCGACCTGGCCCGGGTGTTCGCCGTTCCGGAGCGTGGCGAGAAGCTCGTCGCCTCGCTCAGGACACGGGTGGCCAAGGCCACTTCCACGGGCGACTTCACGGACGTCACGGTCCTCTACTGGTTCGCCAACGCGGAATCGCCCTACATGGCGGGCTGTTGCGGCGCCCCCGGCATCGTCACCCGCACCCTCGGCATGAAGAACGTCTTCGACGACACGCGCGCGGAGTGGCCCCAGATCAACTGGGAGACCGTCGCCGACCGCGACCCCGACGTCCTCGTGATCGGCGACCTGACCCGCCGCTCGCAGTCGGCCGAGAGCGCCGCCAAGAAGATCGAGTTCCTGGAGTCCGACCCGGTCACCCGGAACATGACGGCGGTACGGAAGAAGCGGTACGTGCTGCTCAGCGGCCAGGCGATGAACCCGACCCTGCGGACGGTCGAGGGCGTCGAGAAGGTGGCGGCCGCGCTCCGCTCGTACGGTCTCGCGAAGTGACCGCGACCTCGCCCGCCCGGTCCGCGCTCGTCGTACGCGGAGGGGGCGCCGCGCTGCTGTGGACGGTGGCGGGGCTCGCGGTCCTGGCGGCCTCCGTCGCCGTGGCGATCACCATCGGCCCGGCCGACATCGGTGTCGGCGACGTCTGGTCCGTGGTCGCCGCCCACCTCGGCGGGGGAGTCTCGGAGGTCTCGCCGATCCGGGACGGCATCGTGTGGGACCTGCGGCTGCCCCGTACCCTCCTCGCCGCCGTCTGCGGCGCCGGGCTCGCGGTCTGCGGGGCGGTGATGCAGTCGCTGCTGCGCAACCCGCTCGCCGACCCCTTCGTCCTCGGCGTCTCCTCCGGCGCCTCGACCGGCGCGGTCGCCGTCGTCGTCCTGGGTGTCGGCGGGGGAGTCCTCTCCGTCACCGGAGGGGCGTTCCTGGGGGCGGTGTGCTCCTTCGGTCTCGTGCTGCTCCTGAGCCACACCCTGGGTGGCTCGACGGACCGCGTGGTCCTCTCGGGCGTCGCCGCGATGCAGCTCTTCTCGGCCCTCACCTCGTTCGTCGTGATGACGGCGGCCGACGCCGAGACCACGCGCGGCGTGCTGTTCTGGCTGCTCGGCTCGCTCGGCGGGGCCGGCTGGAGCGATGTGGCGGTGTGCTTCGCGGTCCTCGCGGCGGCGCTGCTGGTCTGCGGCGGGCACGCGAGGACGCTGGACGCGTTCGCGTTCGGCGAGGAGGCCGCGGCGTCGCTCGGCGTCGCCGTCGCCAGGACCCGGCTGATCCTGCTGTGCGTCACCGCGCTCCTGACGGCGGCTCTGGTCTCCGCGGCGGGAGCGATCGGCTTCGTCGGCCTCGTCCTGCCGCACGCCGCACGGGCGCTCGCCGGCCCGGGGCACGCGAAGCTGCTGCCGGTCACGGCCGTGACGGGGGCGGTGTTCCTCGTGTGGGCGGACACGCTGGCGCGCACGGTCCTCGACCCCCAGGAGGTGCCGGTGGGCGTGGTGACCTCGCTGATCGGCGTACCGGCCTTCGTGCTGGTCCTGTACCGCACGAGGAGCACGCGATGACAACGAGCCCCGCCACGCGCGCGTGTACCGGCCCTCACGCCTCCGCCGGGCTCCGCGCCGACCGCGTCTCGCGTATCGCCGGTGGCAGCCTCGTCCTCGACGGGGTCACCCTCACCCTCACGCCCGGAACCGTCACCGGCCTCCTCGGGCCCAACGGTTCGGGGAAGTCCACGCTCCTGCGGCTCCTCGCGGGTGTCCTCGCACCGGACTCCGGGGTCGTCACCCTCGACGGCGACCCGCTCGGGACGCTCGGACGCCGGACCGTCGCCCGGCGCCTCGCCACCGTCGAGCAACAGGCCGACACCCAGACCGACCTGACCGTCGCCGACGTCGTACGCCTCGGCCGCGTCCCGCACCGCCGTGCCTGGACGCCGCCCTCGACGGCCGACGAGACCGCCGTACGCTCCGCCCTCGCACGCACCGGCCTCACCGACCGGGCCCGGCAGCCCTGGCGCACCCTCTCCGGCGGCGAACGCCAGCGCGTCCAGATCGCCCGCGCCCTCGCCCAGGAGCCGCGCGAGCTGCTCCTCGACGAACCCACCAACCACCTCGACATCCAGCACCAGCTGGACCTCCTGGCCCTCGTCGCCGAGCTGCGGCTCACCGCCGTCGTCGCCCTCCACGACCTGAACCTGGCGGCGATGCACTGCGACCGGCTCGTGGTCCTGGCGAACGGCCGCGTCGTCGCCTCCGGCACCCCGGACGAGGTCCTCACCGAGAAGCTGATCGCCGACGTCTACCGCGTCCGCGCCGCCGTGACCCGCCCGGACCCCGGCGGACCTCCCCACATCCGCTTCCTGGGCACGGTCCCGGGCCCGGCCGGCTGAGGGCCGCCCGCCCGCCTGCCTACGATGGGCCCATGTCTGAGCGCGAAGATCCCGCGGCCGCGGCCGCGTCCCGCCCGCACGAGCGGACGCCGGGAGCGCTCGAACTCTCGGCGGCGGCGGAGGTGTTCGGCCTGCTCTCCGACCCCACCCGGCTGCACCTGGTCTGGCTGCTCACCCGGGGCGAGGCCGATGTGACCGCCCTGACGGAGGCCTGCGGGGCGGCGCGCCCCGCCGTCAGTCAGCACCTGGCCAAGCTGCGCCTCGCCGGGCTCGTCCAGTCCCGGAAGGACGGACGCCGGGTCGTGTACGCCATGCCGGACGGGCACCTGAAGCGTCTGGTGGTCGAGGCGATCAGCCGTGCCGACCACGAGGTGAGCGGGGAGCCCTGGCACGACTGAGAGGTCCCCTGCAGGCCCCCTGAAGTCAACATGTGCGCAACCATGCACATGTCGGCTACCGTGGAGACGTCCGCAGTCCGCCGTGGCCGACCGGGGCGTCTCATGCTGTCCGTGCTGCGCAACCCCACGTACCGCCGCCTGTTCGGCGCGCAGGTCGTCGCCCTCACCGGCACCGGCCTGGCGACCGTGGCCCTGAGTCTCCTCGCGTACGACCTGGCGGGCACGAACGCCGCCGCCGTGCTCGGCACCGCCCTCGCGATCAAGATGGCCGCGTACGTCGTGATCGCCCCGCTCGTCGGGGCCCTCGCCGACCGCGTACCCCGGCGGGCGCTGCTCGTCTCCATGGACCTGGCGCGGGCGACGGTCGTGCTCGCCCTGCCGTTCGTCAACCGGATCTGGCAGGTGTACGTACTGATCCTGCTGCTCCAGGCCGCCTCGGCCGCCTTCACGCCGGCCTTCCAGGCGACGATCCCGCAGGTGCTGCCCGGCGAACGCGACTACACCGAGGCCCTGTCGCTCGCCCGGCTCGCGTACGACCTGGAGAGCCTGGCGAGCCCGGTCCTCGCCGCCGCGCTGCTGACCGTCGTCCCGTACGGCTGGCTCTTCACCGGCACCGCCGTGGGGTTCCTCGCCTCCGCCCTCCTGGTGCGCACGACGGCCCTCCCGGACGCGGACCCGGAGCCCTCCGGCGCCGGAGACCCCTGCCCGCGGACGTACGCCAAGGCGGTCTCCGGGATCCGGCTCGTGTTCGCCTCCCCGCGCCTGCGGGCCCTCCTCGCCCTCGACCTGGCCGTCGCGGCGGCCGGTGCCGTGGTCCTGGTCGACACCGTGATCCTCGTCCGTGACACCCTCGGCCGTCCCGCCGGCGACGTACCGCTCGCCCTCGGCGCGTACGGCGCGGGCTCGATGGTGGTGGCCCTGCTGCTGCCGCGCGTCCTGGCACGGGGCGGCGACCGCGCGGTCATGGTCCGGGCCGCCTTCGTCCTGCCCGGGGCCCTGGCGCTCCTGGCCCTCGGCCTCACCGTCGCGCCCGGAGCCTGGTCATGGCCCGCCCTGCTCACGGTCTGGCTGGTCACCGGCGCCGCGGGCTCGGCGGTGCTCACCCCCGGCGGCAGGGTGGTGCGCCGCTCCGTCCGGAGCGCCGACCTGCCCGCCGCCTTCGCGGCCCGGTTCTCCCTCTCGCACGCCTGCTGGCTGCTCACCTACCCGCTCGCCGGCTGGCTCGCCGCGACGGCGGGCCCGGCCACCTCGGCGGCCGTCCTCACCACCGTGGCGCTGGTGGGGGCCGCGGGCGCGGCGAGGCTGTGGCCGGGGGCGGACTCGCCGTCGCCCCGGCCGACGCCCGCCCGCGCCTCCGCGTCCGGCCCGGCCCGCGCCTCCGCGTCCGGCCCGGCCCCCGCCTCCGTTCAGCGCGGCAGTCGCATCTCCAGGCCGTCCAGAACCACCTCAAGGCCGTAGAAGAACTTCTCGTCCCGGATGGCGACCGGGTCGATCGTCGCGTGCACGGCGGCGTCCGCGTACGCCTCGGTGAGGTGGTCGTGCCCGGCCGCCGCCTGCTGCGCGGCCGGCATCAGGCCGGCGATGAGGTCCGCCTCCGTGCTCCCCGAGCGTGCGACCGTGATGAGCCAGGCCGCCTCCGTCGTGCTCATGCCGATGACGTACGACAGGACGGTGTCGATCGCGCGGCTCGGCTCCGGGAAGCCGGCGGCCGTGAACAGTCCGGCGAGCCGCTCCGAGTACGACATCAGGTTGGGTCCCAGGTAGGCGAGGCCCGCCTGTCCGAGGACGGACGAGAGCCACGGGTGACGCAGGGCCGTCGCCCGGAACGAGACCGCCGCCTCGGTGGCGGCGGCGCGCCAGGGGCTGCCCGGCGGCGGGACGGTGAACTCGGCCGCGACCTCGTCCACGGCGAGCTCCATCAGCTCGTCCTTGGTCGCGACATGGCGGTAGAGGGAGGTCGCGCCCGCGTTCAGGCGGGCGCCGAGCTTGCGCATGCTGAGCGCCTCGATGCCGTCGGCGTCGAGCATGACGATCGCCTCGCGGACGATCGACGCGCGGCTGAGCGCGGGCTGATCGGGGGTGGGCTGCTGCCGTGCCCACACGGACGGGACGGGGTTCGCCTTGCCGGCCATGGTCCTCCTTCGGTGCCGCTTCCTTGGGTACTGCGTACGGCGTTCGCATCCAGCGTACAGCGATCGGGGGTTGCGAACACTGTGCGCAGCTGCGTACAGTGTTCGCATCGAAGGAAACGAGCGCCGACGGAAGCCGAGCGCTTCCGAAGCCGAGGGGGAAGTCCCATGGAAACCCAGACCCGCAACCCACGCCGCTGGTGGATCCTGGTCGTGCTGTGCCTCAGCACGCTGGTCCTTGTGGTCGACAGCATGGCGCTGACCGTCGCGGTCCCGTCCATGACCGAGGACATCGGTGCGAGCGCCCAGGACATCCAGTGGATCCTGGACTCCTACATCCTGGTCTTCGCGGGACTCCTGCTCACCTCGGGAAGCCTCGGTGACCGCTTCGGCCGCCGGAAGATCATGATCATCGGTCTGCTGCTCTTCGGCGCGGCCTCCCTGGCCGCGACGGTCTGCACCACCCCCGGCGAGGTCATCGCCGCACGGGTCACCATGGGTGTCGGCGGCGCGCTGATCATGCCCTCGACGCTCTCCATCCTCATCACCGTCTTCGACGAGGACGAGCGCCCCCGGGCGATGGCGGCCTGGGGCTCGGTCTCGATGCTCGGCCTGGTCGGCAGCCCGGTCCTCGGCGGCTTCCTGATCGACCACTTCTCCTGGCAGTCGATCTTCTTCATCAACGTGCCGGTCGTCGTCCTCGCCGTCCTCGCCGCCCTCACCCTGATGCCCGAGTCGAAGGGCCCGTGGCAGAAGCCCGACCCGCTCGGCGCGATCCTCTCCGCGGTCGGCATGACCGCGATGATCTGGTGGATCATCGAGATCCCGCAGCACGGTGCCTTCGACGGCCGCGGGCTCATCACCCTGGCGGTCGCGGTCGTCACCCTCGGCGGATTCGTGATCTGGGAGAACGTCACCCCCGAGCCGATGGTGCCGCTGGTCCTCTTCAAGCACCGCAACTTCAGCGGCGGTTCGCTCTCGCTGACCCTCGTGCAGATCGGCAACGGCGGCCTGCTCCTCGTCCTCACCCAGTACCTGCAGTTCGTCCTCGGCTACTCGCCGGTCAAGGCGGGCCTCGCCTTCGTCCCGCTCGCCGTCGCCGCCCTCATCGGCAACGGCGCCGGTGCCGGCCTCGCCGCGAAGATCGGCAACCGCGTCCTCATCCTGGCCGGCATGCTGACCATGGCCGGCTCCTTCGCCCTGCTGACCACGGTCGACGCCCACTCAGGCTTCACCGTCCCGGCCGTGGCCCTCGGCCTCCTCGGCCTCGGTGCCGGCCTCGCGATGCCGGCCGCCGTCGGCGCCCTGATGAGCACCATCCCCGCGGAGAAGGCGGGCGTCGGCTCCGCCCTGAACGACACCATCCAGCAGGCCGGCACCGCGCTCGGCATCGCGATCCTCGGCTCGCTCCTCACCAGCACCTTCTCCTCCGCGATGCCGGCCGACGCCCCCGAGCAGGCCAAGCAGTCGATCGGCGGCGCGCTGGCCGTCGCCCAGGGCGACGCCGGTCTGATCAACGCCGCCAAGGAGGCCTTCGCCTCCTCGATGTCCACCACCTTCACCATCAGCGCCATCGGTGTCCTCGCGGCGGCGGTCCTCGCCACCCTGGTGATGCGTGACAGCAAGCCGGCCCCCACGGCCGACGCGAAGGACGAGGCCGAACTCGCCGCCTGACGCCCCCGAGCCGGACCCCGAGCCAGACCCCGAGCCAGACCCGAGCCAGACCCCACCTTCGCGAAAGAGCCGGTACCCCTGAGGGGCACCGGCTCTTTCGCGTCACCGCTCCGTCGTCACTCGCCCGGAGCCGGCGGGAGCGCGTCCATGAACGAGCTGACCGAGAACACCGCGCGGCCGGGGCCGGCGGGCCCGTACCCGGGCGGGGGCGTCAGACCGTTCTCCTGGAGCGTCTCCGTGTACGCCTCAAGGAGACCGAGGTGGTACTCCAGCGGAGCGCCGTCCGGGTTCTCGCGCCCCAGCGGGGTCGTCGGCTCCGGGCACCAGGTGGTGAAACGGGGCGTGATCCCGCGCGACATGAAGAACCGCAGGCCCTCCCGGGTGGAGGCGATCGCCTCGTCCACGGTCAGGAAGCCGGCGGGACGGGCCATCTCGACGCCCGCGACGAAGTTCGGGATGACATTGCGCGGCCCGAAGACCTCGGCGGAGTCCAGGATCCGGCGGTGCCACTCGTCCCGGCCGATGTAGCGCTCCTTGCCGGGGCAGTACAGCTCGAACAGTCGACGGTCCCACACCTCGTAGTTCGGGTGGTAGATCCGGATGCCGTAGTCGTGGAACCGCTGCACGTCCTCCTTCGGCAGCGCCTGCGCGACGACCTTGCCGATCCAGCGGCCGGGGAAACGCTCCTCGATCGCGCGCGCGTACTGCCCGTAGAAGTCGGCCTCGTCCTTCCCGCCGACCTGGGACGTGACCGCCCCACCCGTGAGGGTGTACGCGGTCGAGGTACGGGCGGTGTCGTGGCGGTCGATGATCTCCAGGGCCTCCAGGACCTCGTCGACCGGCTTCACCCCGGTGTACGGGCGGCCCGCCGCCTTGTGCTGGCGCCAGTTGTGGTTGATGTCGCAGTACTGGCACTCCTCCTTGGCGCCGAAGTACTGGCAGACCCGGAAGACCGTGAGGTAGATCAGGTAACCCCACTGGATGGTCGGCGCGACCTCCATCACGGACTTGCCGTTCGACAGCGGGTGCCGGTAGTACTCCGGCATCGGCGGCAGACCGACATCGGCGATCTTGACGCCGTCGAGGAACAGCGCGAGCGCCCCGTCGCCGTCCGGCGCCACCCGGTAGGGGGACGACGGGTTGACCCGGACCGAGACCACCGTGCGGCGCAGCCCGTACGGGCCGCCCGTGAGCACGATCTCCTCCGGCGGGCGGTTCAGCGCCGCCTCCCCGAGCTCCGGCAGCGTGCGGTGGTCGAAGGAGAAGATGAAGTACGACTTCGGCTTCACGTCACCCCCCTCGTTCCCGGACAGCGCGGACGGGTCGAAGGCGAGCCCGCCGCGCAGCAGGTCCTCCTTGAACACGGCCTCCGGAGGGACTCCGGGGAAGCGGTCCATGAGGGATTCGACGACGGCGGTACGGGTCGGGGCGGCGCTGGACACAGGCGGATCTCCAGGTGAGAGACGACGGAGCCGACGCACTCACGCTACGCGCGCGTGCGTCGGACACGTCGACCGGGACCCGCCCGGCGGCCGGGAGACCTGGTTACTTGTTGACGGTGAAGCCCTGGTCGTTGCCGTACGTCACGCCGGCCTCCTGCCACTTCTTCAGACCCTCGGTGAGAGTGGTCGGGGAGACGTACGCCTTGCCCACGGTGTCGTTGAAGACCGAGTTCGCGTACACCTGGTACGGCAGGTAGGACCAGTCGGCGCCCACGTTGCGGGCGGACTCGGCGAATATCCGGTTGGCCTGCTGGCCGCCGAAGTACGGGAACGCGGTGTCGAGGAACGCCTTCGACTCCAGGTCCGCGCGGGTCGCGGGGAAGGCGCCCGCGGCGACGCGGGCGCTCGCGCCGGCTCCGGTGGTCGCGAACTCCGTGAACGCGTAGGCGAGTTCCTTGTTCTTGGCGGCCTTCGGCACGGCGAGCGAACTGCCGCCGTTCTCCGCGCTCGTCCTGTCGCCCTTCGTCCACTGCGGCAGCGGAGCGACCCGCCAGTCGCCGGAGGCGGAGGCGACCCCGGAGGTCAGGTTGGCCGGCATCCAGGCGCCGATGGAGAGGGTGGCGAGGGAGCCGTCGGCCAGACCCTTGTACCAGGCGTCGCTCCACGAGCTGATCGGCGCGACCAGCTTCTCGTCGAGGAGCTTCTGCCAGGTCGCGGTGTACGTCCGGGTGCCCTTGTCGCCGAAGTCGATCGTGACGTTCGTGCCGTCGGTCTTGTAGGGGCGGCCGCCGGCCTGCCAGATGAGGCTGGTGGTGGCGCCGGCGTCACCGGTGTCGTTGGTGATGAAGATCTTGGGGTCGGCCTTGTGGAGGGCGCGGGCCGCGTCCACGTACTCGTCCCAGGTCGTCGGCACCTTGATGCCGTGCCTGTCGAAGACCTTCTTGTTGTAGAAGAACGCCATGGGGCCCGAGTCCATGGGCAGGGCGTAGATCGCCTTGTCCTGGGTGACCGCGTTCCACGGGCCGGGGGTGAAGGCCGTGCCGTACTTCTGGGCGCCGTAGGAGGAGAGGTCCTCGACGGACTTGCCGATGGCGAACTGACCGAGGGCGTAGTACTCGACCTGTGCCACGTCGGGGGCGCCGGAGCCGGCCGCCATCGCGTTCTGCAGGGCGGTGTACTGCTTGTCGCCGGTGCCCGCGTTGACCAGCTCGACGTCGACCTTGGGGTACTTCTTCTCGAAGTCCTCCGCCACCTTCTTGAGCGTGGGCTCCCAGGCCCACACGGTCACCTTTCCGCCCTTCTCGAGCGCGGCCTTGACGTCCTTCGGTGCGCCGCTGCCGGCGCCGCCGTCCGAGGCGTCGCCGCCGCAGGCCGTGGCGGTCAGCACGAGCGTGGAGACGACGGCGAGGGCGCCGAGGAGGCTGCGGGTGGAGTGCGTTCTCATGGGCTGTGCTCCTGGTCGAGGGTTCGGCGGGGAGGAGAGGGAAGCGAGAAGGGAGAAGAGGAGAGGGAGAGGAGAAGGGAGAGGAGAAGGAGAGAATCGGCAGAGGGAGGACGGGGCGCTATTCCTTGACGCCGCCCGCGGCCAGGCCGGACTGCCAGTACCGCTGGAGCAGCAGGAAGACGGCCACGATCGGCACGATCGTCAGCAGGGAGCCGGTGATGATGAGGTCGAACACGGCCTCGCCGCCCGCCGTCTGGGCCTGGGCGTTCCAGGCGTTGAGGCCGAGGGTCAGCGGGTACCAGTCGGGATCCTTGATCATGATCAGCGGCAGGAAGTAGTTGTTCCAGGTCGCGACCATCGAGAACAGGAGCACGGTCACGGTCCCCGGCATCAGCAGCGGCAGCGCGATCGTGAAGAAGGTGCGCAGCTCGCCGGAGCCGTCGATGCGCGCGGCCTCCAGGAGTTCGGTGGGGACGGACTCGGCGGCGAAGACCCACATCAGATAGAGCCCGAAGGGCGAGATCAGGGACGGGATGATCACCGCCCACGGGGTGTTCGTCAGGCCCATGTTGCTGAACATGAGGAAGGTGGGCACGGCGAGGGCGGTGCCGGGCACGGCCACTGCCCCGAGGACCACCGCGAACACCGCCCGGCGGCCGGGGAAGTCGTACGTGGCGAGGGCGTACCCGCCGAGGACGGCGAGGATCGTGGCGCCGCCCGCGCCGGCGACGACGTACAGCAGGGTGTTGAGCAGCCAGCGGACGAACACGCCGTCGTCGTACGTGAGGGTCCGGCCGATGTTGTCCCAGAAGTGGGAGTCGTCGGCGAACCAGAGGCCGAAGGAGTCGAGGAGCCCGTTCTGGTCCTTGGTCGCGTTGACGACCAGCCAGGCGAGCGGCAGCAGGGTGTAGACGAGGACCAGGCCGGTCACGAGTGTCAGCGGCACGCTGGGGCGGGGGTGGAGCGGGGTGTGCGGGGGGCGCTTGCGACGCTTCGCGGCGCGGGCGCCGGTCATTGCCGTACGGGCGCCGCTTCCCGTGCCGCTTTCCATGCCGCTTTCCGTGCCGCTTTCCGTGCCGGATCCGGAGACCGCGCTGGGGAGGGAGGTGGTCATCGGCTCAGCCCTTCCGCATGCCGCGCAGCTGGACCGTGTAGGCGATGATCGCGGTGAGGACACCCATCACGATCGCCACGGTCGCCGCGTAGTTGTGCTGCTGGCCCGAGAAGGACAGCGAGTAGGTGTAGACGTTGGGGGTGAAGTCGCTGGTGATCGCGTTGGGGGCGAGCTTCTGCAGGATGCTGGGCTCGTTGAAGAGCTGGAAGCTGCCGATGATCGAGAAGATGGTGGCGATGACGAGTGCGCTGCGGATCGCGGGCAGCTTGATCGAGGTGACGACCCGCCACTCGCCGGCGCCGTCGATCGCCGCGGCCTCGTAGAGCGAGCGGGGTACGACCTTGAGCGCCGCGTAGAAGATCAGCATGTTGTAGCCGACGAACTCCCAGGTCACGATGTTGCCGATGGAGGCGAGGACCAGGGAGGGGGAGAGCGGGTCCGGCAGGGCGATTCCGAACGCGTCGTTGACGTTTCCGACGAGGCCGAACTGCGTGCCGTACATGAAGCCCCAGATGAGACTGGCGACGACGGCGGGCACGGCGTAGGGGAGGAAGATCGAGACGCGGAAGAAGGCCTTGCCGTAGAGCCGGCCGCTGTCGATCGCGAGGGCCACGAGCAGGGCGATGCCCAGCATGACCGGCACCTGGACCACGAGGAAGAGACCGACCCGGGTCAGCCCCTCCCAGAAGCGGGGGTCGGTCAGCGCTTTGCCGTAGTTGTCGAGGCCGACGAAGGAGGTGCCGCCGATGAGCCGGTCCTGGAAGAGGCTCAGGTACAGCGCGTATCCGATCGGCGCGAGGAAGACGAGGCCGAAGACCGCGACGAACGGGCCGGCGAATCCCCAGCCCACGAGGGCCTCCTTGCGGAGGCGGAAGCGGGCTCGTGGGCGGGGCGGTGGTGCTGCCGTAGCGCGCGTCGACAGGAGCGTCATGGCTGGGGTCCTTGCGTCGGTGACCGAGCGGGTCCGGAGACAGGGAGAGGAGCGGAGCGAGGGGCGAAGACGGTGTGCGAGGGGCGCCGGGACGTGAGGGTCCGGCGGCCGGAAATCGGCCCCGCGTGGGCTGGCCGACGAGAAATGTTTACGTAATCATCGGTAGCGTGATGGTGACACTCCCACTGGGGGGCGTCAAGCGTGAAGCAGCGGTGAATGAGAGGGATTCGGGTGGCGGAGAAGAACACGGCCGAGGGGCCGACGACGGCCGGGAGCGACAGCCCGCGAGGGGCGAGAGGCAGGCCGCGCCGGGTCTCCATGGCGGACGTCGCCCAGCTCGCGGGGGTCTCCTCGCAGACCGTCTCCCGCGTCTCCAACGGTGACGCGGCCGTCGTCGAGAGCACCCGCGCGAAGGTCCTCGACGCCATGAAGGAGCTCGGCTACCGCCCCAACAGCGCGGCCCGCGCCCTCAAGCGCGGCGAGTTCCGTGCCATCGGCGTCATCACCATGGGCCTCTCCAGCACCGGCAACGTCCGCACCCTGGAGGCCATCGCCAGATCGGCCTCCCACGCGGGATACGCCGTCACCCTCATCCCGCTCGACGCGCCCACCCAGGACAACGTCAGAGGAGCCTTCACCCGGCTCGACGAACTGGCCGTCGACGCCGTCGTGCTCATCATGGAGGTCCACCTCCTCGACACCGCCGCGCTCACCCTGCCCCCGCACGTCAAGGTGGTCGTGGTGGACTCCGACGCCACCGGCCGCTTCCCGGTCGTGGACACGGACCAGCGACAGGGCGCCCGCACGGCGGTGCGGCACCTGCTCGACCTCGGGCACGCCACGGTGTGGCACGTCGCGGGCCCCGAGGAGTCCTTCGCCGCCGGCCGCCGCGCGCAGGCCTGGGAGGCCGCCCTGCGCGAGGAGGGACGGAAGGTGCCGCCCGTCCTGCGCGGGGACTGGACCCCCGAATCCGGCTACGAGGCGGGGCTGCGGCTCGCCGACGAGCCCGACTGCGGGGCGGTGTTCGTGGCCAACGACCAGATGGCCCTCGGCGTGCTCAGGGCCTTCCACGAGCGGGGCAGACGGGTGCCCGAGGACGTGAGCGTCGTCGGCTTCGACGACATCGCGGAGGCGGCATCTTTCATCCCGCCGCTGACGACCGTGCGCCAGGACTTCGCCCAGGTGGGGGAGTGGTGCGTCGACGCGGTGCTGCGGGAGCTGCGCGGGGAGACGGTGACGGGGGTACGACTCGTCCCGACGACCCTGATGGAACGGGCGAGCACGGGGGCGCCGGGGGCGGGCGGAGGGGTGAGGTAGGAGCCGGGTGCCGGGTGCCGGGCGTGAGCGGCGGTCGGCGTAGGGGCCGGGGCGGTGAGATGTGGGCGGGTCGCGCCCGGACGCCGGGGGCGAGTGAAGGGTCGGGTCAGGGGTCGAGCGAGGGTGCCGGGGCCATGAGGTGAGGGCGGACCGTGTGCCCGGGCGCCGGGGGAGAGTGAAGGGTCGGGTCGGGCAAGGGTGCCGGGGCCGTCAGGTGAGGGCGGGCCGTGTGCCGGGTCAGGCCGAGGTTCCCGGCGGTGGCGGGGCCGTACTCGAGCGGATCACCAGGACCGGTTCCACCGCCCTGCGGCGCGGGCCGTCCGTGTGGCCCTCGATCTGGTCGAGCAGCAACGAGACACAGTGGCGGCCGACCACCTCGAAGTCCTGGTGCACCGTCGTCAACGGCGGATGGAGATACGCGGCCTCGGCGATGTCGTCGAAGCCGGCCACGCTGATGTCCCCGGGCACGTCCCGCCCCGACTCGCGCAGGGCTCGCAGCATCCCGAGCGCCATCTGGTCGTTGGCGGCGAAGACGGCGGTCACCTCCCGGCGGCGCCCGAGGCCGAGGCCGGCCCGGTAGCCGGACTCCGCCGTCCAGTCCCCGTACAGCACCGGGGGTACGGGCGCGCCCGCGGCGGTCAGGGTCCGCTCCCAGGACTCGGCGCGCCGCCGCGCCGCGAACGAGTCGCGGGGGCCCGACAGATGCCAGACCGTCCGGTGCCCGAGGCCGAGGAGATGGCTCACCACGCTGTGCGCGCCGTGGGCCTGGTCGAAGTCGACGTTGGGGTAGCGGTGGCCGGTGTCGCCGTCGGCGACGACCACCGGCATCGACGGTGGCAGATGGAGGGACGGGGTGTCGAGCATCTGCGACTCGACGAGCACGATGCCGTCGACGGACTGCAGCATCAGATGCTGGAACGCACGACGGACGGCGGCCTCCGTCTGGGCCCGGACGCCCATGAAGTTGACGGAGAAGTCGGCCTCGCGGGCGGCGTCGGCGATGGCGGCGAGGGTACGGGCGTTGCCGTGCGCGCCGACGTCGAAGCTGACCACGCCCAGGGCACCGAACCTGCCCGTGACCAGGGCGCGGGCCGCCGTGTTGGGGCGGTAGCCGAGCACCTGCATGGCGGAGAGCACCTTCTCGCGGGTGTTCGCGTCGACGTTCTCCCGGTTGTTCGCCACACGGGACACGGTCTGCGAGGAGACGCCCGCCATCGTGGCGACGTCCGCCATGGACGGCCACTGCCGGGCGGGCCGCGACCGCGGAGACTTCGTTTTCCTGTCCGTCACCACGCACGCGACCTTCCGCAGGGAACTGGGGGGCCGACCGCGCGCGCGGGCAACCGTACTGCGTGCATGTTGACGCAAACATGAGGGGCGGTCAAACCCTCGACGGATGTTGTCCGACTCCTTGACAGTCCGATTCGCCCCTCCCAGACTCTCCCCCGAACCGCTCGTGTTAACGCGAACATGGAAGGGTGGCACCTCCGTGACACACGGCGGACATCCAGGCCGCGGCGTGCGCGACCCCGCTCCGGCCGGCTCCCCGCGCCAGCTCCGGCCGACTTCCCGCACCCCGCTCCGGCCGACTTCCCGCACCTCGCTCCGGCCGACTCCCCTCACCCGCTCCGGCCGACTTCCCGCACCCCGGTGCGTCCGGCCGCCCCGCACCGCCCTCCCCTTCCCCTTCCCCCCAGCCGCGAGGTACGCGATCATGCGACGCACCCCCTCGGGGACGTTCACGGTGCTCACCGCACTCTGTGCCGTCCTCCTCACCCTTCTCGGCCCGCTGGGCACGGCCCACGCCGCCACCGCCACCGTCACCAACGCCACCCAGTTCACCGACCCGGCGGGCAACCCCGTCCACGCCCACGGCGGCGGAGTCGTCAAGGCCGGCTCGTACTACTACTGGTTCGGCGAGAACCGGAACGCCGACAACACCTTCCGTCACGTCTCCGCCTACCGCTCCACCGACCTGAAGACCTGGGAGTTCCGCCACCACGTCCTCACCCAGGGCACCGACCCCGAGCTGCAGTCGGCCAACATCGAGCGCCCCAAGGTCATGTACAACGCGGCCACCGGGCAGTTCGTGATGTGGATGCACAAGGAGAACGCCACCGACTACGGCGAGGCGCGCGCCGCGGTCGCCGTCTCCTCCACCGTCGACGGCGACTACACCTGGCTCGGCAGCTTCCGTCCGCTCGGCCACATGTCCCGTGACATCACGACCTTCGTCGACACCGACGGCGCGGGCTACATGATCTCCGCCGCCAACGAGAACGCCGACCTCCACGTCTACCGGCTGACCGCCGACTACACCGGCATCGCCTCCCAGGTCCAGAAGCTCTGGCCCGGCCAGTGGCGCGAGGCACCCGCCCTCTTCAAGCGCGACGGCGTCTACTTCCTGCTCACCTCCGGCGCCACCGGCTGGTCCCCCAACCAGCAGAAGTACGGCACCGCGACCAGCGTCACCGGTACCTGGAGCGGTCTGAACGACATCGGCGACGGCACCACGTACGGCTCCCAGACCGCGTACGTCCTGCCCGTCCAGGGCACCGCCGGCACCTCGTACCTCTACCTCGGCGACCGCTGGGGCGACTCCATCGGAGGCAACGTCAACGACTCGCAGTACGTCTGGCTGCCGCTCCGCTTCCCCACCGGGACGACCATGGCCATGGACTACTTCCCGCAGATCACCGTCGACGCGGCCGCCGGCACGGTGAAGGGCCTCGGCAGCTGGGAGACCCTCACCGCCGCGCACAGCGGCAAGTGCGCCGACGTCGCCGACCGGTCCACCGCCGACGGCGGTGCCCTGATCCAGTGGAGCTGCGGCGGCAACAGCGTCAACCAGCAGTTCTGGCTCCGGAGCGTCGGCAGCGGCCACGTGCAGATCGTCGCCCGCTTCAGCGGCAAGTGCCTCACCGTGAGCGGCGGTTCGACCGCCGACGGCGCCGCGGTCGCGCAGTACACCTGCGACGGCAGGGCGGGGCAGCGGTGGAGCGTGACCGGCGCGAACACGGCCGTCCGGCTGGCCGCCGTCCACAGCGGCAAGTGCCTCGACGTCACCAACACGTCCACGGCCGACGGGACCGCGCTGGTCCAGTGGACCTGCAACAGCGGCACCAACCAGCGGTGGAGCCGTACGGCGGTCTGAGCACCGTCGCACGGACACGCCCGTCCATGTCCTCGCACACCTCAGGGAGTGAACACGTGCAGACCTCCTCCGTTCGGGGCGCCTCCGGGCGCCGACGGAAAGTCCGGCTCGGCGCGCTCGCCGCGGGAGCCGCGCTCGCCCTGCCCACCCTCGTCGGCGCCCCGGTGGCCGCCGCCTCGGCGGCGCCGACCGCCGAGGCCGGATCCGAGGCCGAGGCCGACGCGCTGACCGTCCGGCCCGACCCCAGCTACCAGCAGCCGGCCTTCGAAGGCTGGGGGACCGCCCTCGCCTGGTTCGCGAACGTCACCGGCGGCTGGCCGGACGAGCGGCGCAACGCCCTCGCGGACGCCCTCTACGGCGCGGACGGCCTCGGATTCACCGTCGCCCGCTACAACATCGGCGGCGGCGACAGCCCCGAGACCGTCCCCTACATGCGGGCCGGCGGTGCCGTACCCGGCTACTGGAACCGGCCCGGTGCCGAGTCCCCCGACTGGTGGGACCCGGACAACCCGGCCCACTGGAACGACCGGGCCGACGCCAACCAGCGCTGGTGGCTCTCCGCCGCCAAGGCCCGCGGCGCCTCCACCTTCGAGGCCTTCTCCAACTCCGCCCCGTACTTCATGACCCGTAGCGGTCTCGTCTCCGGCGCGGCCGACCCCCGGCAGGACAACCTCCGCTCCGACCAGTACGAGCGGTTCGCCGCCTACCTCGCCGGTTCCCTCCATCGCGCCGAACAGGGTTCCGGTGTCACCTTCGACTCGATCTCCCCGGTCAACGAGCCCAACACCGACTACTGGCGGGCCGGCGGCCGACAGGAGGGATCCCACTGGGACCCCGCGTCCCAGGCCCGGATGATCAGCACCCTGCGCGCCACCCTCGACGCCCGGGGCGTCACCACCCCGATCGCCGCCATGGACGAGACGAACCCGTCGACGGCCCGCGCGAACTGGGAGCAGTACGCGCCGGCCGTCCGTGATGCCGTCGGCCGGATCAACACCCACACATACGGTACGAGCGGGCGCACCGGGGTCCGTGACGTCGCCAAGGGCGAGGCCAGCCCGCTGTGGATGTCGGAGGTGGACCTCGGCGGCAGCGTGCCGCAGAGCTTCACCGACATGAGTCCGGGGCTCGACCTGGCCCGCCGGATCAACGACGACATCAGGGAACTGGAGCCCCGGGCCTGGGTGTTGTGGCAGGCCGTCGAGGACTACGAGAACATGACCCCGGAGCGTGAGAACTCCAACTGGGGCCTCATCCAGACCGACTTCACCCCCACCGACGCGGCCACCGAACCGCTGCGCAAGAACAAGAAGTACGGGGTGATGGCGCAGTACAGCCGATTCGTCCGGCCCGGCGCCCGTGTCCTCGCCACCGACGACCCCGACACGCTCGCGGCCGTACGGCCCGGAGGCCAGGGGCTCGTCCTCGTCCACACCAATCGCAGCGGTGCCGCCCGTGAACTCACCCTCGACCTCGACGGTTTCGGGACCGTCGGCGGAGCGGTCGAGCGGTACACGACCGACGCCACCCGCGACGTCCAGCGCGGTACGGACCTCAGCACCGCGGGGAGGACGATGACGGCCACCGTAGGCGCCGGCTCCGTCACCACCTTCGTCCTCCCCGGCGTCACGGGGGTGAACCCCGCCGCCACGAGCGCGCCCGTCGGCGCGGCCCGGCAGATCCTCAACGACCACAGCGGGATGGCCCTCTCGGTCACCACCGCCGCCGGGAAGGACCTGCCGGTGCAGCGCGCCTCGAACCCGGCCGACACCGCCCAGCAGTGGACCTTCACCAAGCTCGCGGCGACCGACTGGGGCAACGCGGCCACGTACCGGGTGACCAACGCCAGGACGGGCAAGGCGCTCGCGGTCACGTCCGGGACGCTCGGCCTCGCGGCCCCCGGGACCGGTGCCGAACAGCGGTGGATGCGTTCCACCACGGGCGACGGTCACGCCACGCTCCTCAACAGCGCGTCCGGGCTCCTCCTGGACGTCTTCGGCGCGGCGGCCCACGACGGCGCCGAGGTGGGCGTCTACCGGCCGACCACCGGGGCCAACCAGTCCTGGACCTTCCGCCCGGCCGCGTCCGCCGCCTGGCAGACCCCGGTGTTCCGACACAGCTCCAAGTGCCTGGACGTGGTGGGTGGTTCGACGGCCGACGGCACGTCCGTCGTGCAGTACGGATGCAACGGCGGAACGAACCAGCAGTGGTCGCTCCGGCCCGCCGCCGCCGGCTACGTGAGCGTCGTCGCCCGGCACAGCGGCAAGTGCCTGGACGTCAGCGGCGCTTCGACCGCCGACGGCGCCCAGGTGTTCCAGTACACCTGCAACGGCGGCCGGAACCAGGAGTGGGCGGTGCGGTCGGCCGCCACCGGACATGTCACGCTCGTGGCTCGGCACAGCGCCAAGTGCCTTGAGGCGGAGGGGTCTTCGACGGCCGACGGCGTCGCCCTGCGCCAGTACGCCTGCAACGGCGGAACGAACCAGCAGCTGCGGTTCGGCTGACGGACGGAAGGCGGCCGAGAACGCCGACAGGGCGGCGTACTCCGACTCGGTGTCGGAAGTACGCCGCCCTCGGGTGGGACGAGGCTCGGGCGGCGGAGACGGCCCGCCTTGTCACGGTGGCCGGCTCGGTCGCGGTGACGGTTTCAGAGGCTGCGGGCGGTGATGTCGCCGTAGGAGGTGGTGGCGTGGATGTTGAGGCCTGCGGTGGTGCCGGCGGTGTGGGTGAGGGCGTTGTGGATGCGGCCGTAGGCGGTGCCGGCGTCGAGGGTGGCGGAGACGCCGCGGGCGGCGCCGACGGTGATCTCGCCGGACTGGGTGGTCAGGGTGACCGTGCCGCTGACGGCTTCGGTGATGCGGAGGTCGCCCTTCTGGGTGCTGATCTCGGCGGGGCCGCCGAGGCGGCCGACCGTGATGTCGCCGGCCTGGAGGGTGAGGCGGGCGGTGGCGGTCTCGTCGAGGTTGACCGTGCCCTGTGCGCCCTCGACGGTGACGTCGCCGAGGCGTCCGACGCCGCGGAGTTCGGCGGCGGCGGTCTTGGCCTCGACGTGGGAGCCGGCGGGCAGCTGGACGGTCACCTCGACCGATCCGGAGTCGCCCAGGATCCGGTTCTTCGCCGGGGCGGCGGTGATCCGCAGGACGCCGTCGGCGTACTCGACGGTGATCTGCTCGGCGGCCTTCACGTCGGCGCCCTTGGCGGCGTTCGCGGGGCGGACGTCGACGGTGGCGTCGGCCCGGTCGGCGGCGATGAGCTGGATGCGGCCGGCGGGGATGTCGAGGACGGTGGAGATCGCGGCGGTGGTGGCGAACTTCTGCAAGGTTCTTCTCCTTCTTGGGGCGGGCCCACTGTCGGGCCGCCGTTTCCGATGAGGAAAAAGCTACGTTGCGTTCACGATATGGGCAACAGTTCTGTTGCGTGAAATCATGATTATCGCAGGTGAGGGCCTAGAATTCATTGCAATGGTTCTGGCCTTAACGCAACACCCCCACGTCTGTTCGTTGCAATGGATTGAGGGTGAACGCTAAGGTGGGGATTCCACGGACCACGAAGGAGACCGCGATGCCGGGCGGCAGACTCACCCAGCAGGAACGTCAGCAGATCGCGCTGGGGCTGGCCGAAGGCCTCGCCTACGCCGAGATCGCCAGGCGTCTCGACCGTCCGACCTCGACGATCACACGCGAGGTCATGCGGAACGGCGGCCCCACCGCCTACCGCTCCGACCTCGCCCACCGCGCCACCGAACACCGGGCCCGCCGCAAGCAGTCCACGGTCCGGGACCCGAAGGTGCTCCCGCAGGCCCACGGACGCGACGCCGAGGCCGTGCGCGCGTACGAGGAGGTGTTCACCACCGTCATGATGCAGTCGGGCATGCCCCAGATGATGGCCCGGGTGATGGGTTCCCTCTGCCTCGCCGACACGGGCAGCCTCACCGCGTCCGAACTCGCCCAGCACCTCCAGGTCAGCCCGGCGTCCATCTCCAAGGCGATCACGTTCCTGGAGAGCCAGGGCCTCGTCCGCCGGGAACGCGACGAACGCCGTCGCGAGCGTTACATCGTCGACAACGACGTCTGGTACCAGTCGATGATGGCCAGCGCCCGGTCCACCGCTCGGATAGTCGAAACCGCACGCGAGGGCGTCGGCGTCCTCGGCCCCGGCACCCCGGCCGGCGCCCGCCTCGAGAACATCGCCCGCTTCCTTCAATTCGTCTCCGAGAGCACCGCCCGCGCGGCCGAGCAGGCCCGCGAAATCCTCCACACGAAGCCCGAGGCTGGGCCCTCGCCCGAGGCTGCGCCCTCGGACAGCGCCACCTGAGCCACACACGGATCGCGGCGCCCTGATCCCCCCGGGGGGTCAGGGCGCCGGCCGGTGAGAAGTCCTACTCCTCCGTCGGACCGAGGTCCGGCGTCGCGCGGAAGGTGACCGTGCGCGCCCGGTGGCCGGCGTGGAGTTCGAGGACGACCAGCTCGTTCGCACCGGAGCGCAGCACCGGAGCGGGGACGTACAGGGAACGCTGCGGCCCCCGGGACCAGTAACGGCCCAGCGGGAAGCCGTTGATCCAGGCGTTGCCCTTGGTCCAGCCGTCGAGGTGGAGGAAGGTGTCGGCGGCCTCGTCCACGTCGAAGAAGGCCCGATGGAAGGCGGGTCCGACGGGTGTCGTCGTGGTGGGCGCGAAGGGGATGCCGGCCGGGCCGGGCAGGGGGAGGGGGCGGTTGGTCCAGCCCGCGAGTTCGACCCCGTCGAGGAGGACCTTTCCGAGCAGGCCCTTGCGGTCGTGGATGCCCTGGCCGTAGTTCACCCGTCCCTGGTTCTCGACGAGGACGGTGAGGACACTGCCCGCCCGGGGCACCGTGAAGGACAGTGCGTGCTCGTGCTGTTCGCGCTCCAGGACGCCCACGGGCTGCCCGTCGACGAACACCTGGGCGCGGTCGCGGACGTGCTCGACCTCAAGCAGTGCCGGTCCCCGCACGGGCAGCGTCGTCTCGTAGAGAACGAAACCGAAGTCCTGCTCCAGCTCCTCCATCGTGAGCGGGCGGCGCGACTCGACGGCCACCGGGGCGAGCGCGGCCGCGTTCGGCAGCAGCTCGGCGCTCTCCGTCAACGCGAGGGCGGGCAGGGCGAGTTTGGGGCCGGGAGCCGGTACGGGCTCGCTCGGAACCGGTGCGTACTTGGCGATGACCTCACGGAAGGCCGTGTACTTCGCCGTCGGGTCCCCGGCCTCGTCGAGCGGGGCGTCGTAGTCGTAGGAGGTGACGGTGGGGCGGTAGGTCCCCTTGTCGTTGGCGCCGTTGGTGAAGCCGAAGTTGGTGCCGCCGTGGAACATGTAGAAGTTCACGGAGGCGCCGGAGGCGAGGAGTTCGTCCAGCTCCCGGGCCGCCGTGTCCGCGTCCCTGACCACATGGTGCGCGCCCCAGCGGTCGAACCAGCCGATCCAGAACTCCGTTGTCATCAGCGGCCCTTCGGGACGCCGGGCGCGCAGGGCGGCCAGATGGTGGGCCGAGCGGCTGCCGAAGTTGGCCGTGGCGAGGACGCCGGGCAGCGCGCCGCGCTCCAGGTCCACCGGCTGGTCGCAGGTGAAGAGGGGGACGTCGACTCCGCAGCGGCGCAGGGATGCGGCGAGGTGCTCCAGATACGCGGTGTCGTCGCCGTACGCCCCGTACTCGTTCTCCACCTGTACGGCGAGGATCGGGCCGCCCTGTGAGGCGAGGTACGGCCGGAGGGGCGTCAGCAGGCGGGTCAGGTAGTCGTCGACGGCCGCGAGGAACCGGGGGTCGCGGGAGCGCAGGCGTATGTCCGGTTCGGCGAGCAGCCAGGACGGAAGGCCGCCGCCCTCCCACTCGGCGCAGATGTACGGGCCGGGCCGGAGCAGGACGTGCAGTCCCTCGGCGGCGGCGAGTTCGAGGAATCGCGGCAGATCGAGGCCGCCGTCGAGGTGGAAGGTGTCGGGGCGTGGCTGGTGGAGGTTCCAGGGGACGTAGGTCTCGACGGTGTTGAGGCCCATGAGCCGGGCCTTGCGCAGGCGGTCGGCCCACTGGTCGGGGTGGACCCGGAAGTAGTGCAGCCCGCCGGACAGGAGCCGGAAGGGGCGGCCGTCGAGCAGGAAACCGGCCTTGTCTGTCTGGAGATCGGGCATGGGGTGGCGGCTCCTGTACTCGGGAATTGCTGCTACGAGTATGTTTACGTAAACATACTCGTAGGGCAAGCCTTGCGGTGCGACCGCGACTCGTGGGTGGAATTCGGGTCCCGCAGTCGTGCCCTCAAGGCCGCCACCCGCCTCGTGGGACTGGGGCTCACCACCGCCTGCTCGTCCGGCAGGACCGCATCCGGCGACTCCGCCGGGTCCACCGGCGGCTCGGCCCCGTCAACGACACCGCCGCCCGCCTCGCCGGCACCCGGATCAAGCGGTACCTGATCGCGGTGTACGCCCTGATCGGCATCGTCGCTGCCGTCGCGCGGCGAACGCGCGGTCGGTCTCCCCCCGACTGAGCGCCGCCGCGACCCGCCCCCGGGTCAGGCCGGTACCGGTACCGGGCAGGCCCCGATCCAGATCCCGGTCACGGCGCTGACGTACCGGGCGCCGCAGCGGTCGGAGGGGACGACGAGCTGCGTACCGGCCGCGTCGAGGTCCGTGTCGTCCATGCGGGTCGCGAGGAGGACGGGCGCGTTGCCGAAGTCGGCGTCGATCTCCGCCCACGACAGGACCGTGTGATGGCCGTCGCCCCCGCTCACGGCGAGCACGAACCGCGAACGCTCCTTGCGCCGGGCGGGGTCGAAGTCCGGCCGGACGTGGGCGAGCACTTCGCGGAGCAGGGGCCCTTCGAACGTGTGGTGCTGGGGCCCGGCGGTGGCGCAGTCGAAGACGACCTCGGCCCGGTGCTGCTCCCAGCCGGTCCGGAGATCGGCGACGGTCAGGCGGTTCGGCCGCGCCACCTCCCCCCACAGCGTGAACTCACCCGCGCGGGTGACGGGCGGGGCGGGCGGAGCGCTGGGTCGACTCATCGGAAATCCCCTTCGGACGGCCGGACAGCCGGGCGGTCGGTGCGGCGACTGCGCCCAGTGATACCCGACCGCCGGTGCGAGGAACCGTGTGTGCCAGGTGAATCCCACTCTCCAGTCCGCGATTGTGAGCTTTCTACGAGTGTTCCGATCGCATCTTCCGGGTTCAAAGCCCAACGGGTCGTGGGTCGCCCCCGGCGGCTGCGCGCGCCTGTTCGAGCGCCAGCCACACCCGGTCCCGGGTCACGGGCAGTTCCGTGAAGCGGATGCCGGTCGCGTCGCGGAGCGCGTTCGCGAAGGCGGGGCCCACCGGGTTGAAGGGGCTCTCGCTCATCGACTTGGCGCCGAGCGGTCCGATCGCGTCGGCCGTCTCCGTGAAGTGCACCTCGGTGCGCGGCACATCGGCGTACTGGGGGAGCCGGTAGCGGCGGAAGGCCGCTGTGGTGACCTCGCCGCGCTCGTCGATCCGGACCGTCTCGAAGAGGGTGGCGCCGAGCGCCTGGGCGACACCGCCCTCGACCTGGCCCCGGCACTGCATCGGGTTCATGACCTTGCCGGCGTCGGCCGCGTGGACGCTGCGGAGGATACGGATCTCCCCGGTGTCCGGGTCGACGGCCAGCCGGAACCACTGGGCGTTGAAGGCCACCGAGCGCGGGGATCCGCCCCAGTGCCCGTCCGCCCCCAGCTCCTCCGCCGCGCCGAGCGCGTGCCCCGCCTCGTACAGCTCCTTGAGGGGCACCGTACGGCCGGCGCAGTCGACGGCCTCGGCGCCGAGCACGCACAGATGGCGGGCGACGCCGGTGTGGCGGGCGGCGAGGGTGCGCAGCCGCTCGGCGAGCGACTGCGCGGCGAGGAGGACGGCCTTGCCGGCGACAACGGTGCCCGCCGATCCGAAGGCGCCGGTGTCATGGCGCACGACGTCGGTGTCGGACTGGCGGATCGTGACGCGGTCCCCGGTGGTGTGCAGGGCGCCGGCGGTGATCTGCTGGTGGACGGTGGTGGTGCCGTTGCCGAACTCGGCGGTGCCGACAGCGACGTCGTACGTCCCGTCCTCCAGGAGCGAGACGCGCGCGTCGGCGTAGTGGCCGCCGGGCGGGCCGGTGGCGATCATCGCCATCGCCGTGCCCTGCCCGGTGAGCCAGCCCTCGGGCACGTCCTGCTCGCTCGTGTCCTCGGCGATGGCCGTACGGACGACCGCGAGGCACTGGTCGAGGCCGTACGAGGCGATGTGGAGGTCCTCCTCCTCGCCGATGGGGCTGTGCATGGCCTCACCGGGGCCGATGATGTTCTTCTCGCGGACCACGAGCGGGTCCATGCCGAGGCGGCGGGCCAGTTCGTCCATGACGGACTCGACGGCGAAGGTGACCTGGCCCAGGCCGTAGCCGCGGAAGGCACCCGCCGGGACCGCGTTGGTGTACACCGACCAGGCGTCGACCTTCTTGTGCGGGGCGCGGTAGACCGCGAAGGACTCGCCGACGCTGTGGAACATGACCGCCGGACCGTGATTGCCGTACGCGCCGGTGTTGGACACCACCCGCATCTGTACGGCGGTCAGGGTGCCGTCGGCGCGGGCGCCCACCTTGATGCCGATGGTGAACGGATGGCGGGTGGTCGCCCCGTAGAACTGCTCGGCCCGGGTGTACTCCAGCTTCACGGGCCGCCGCAGCTTCAGCGCGGCCAGCGTCACGATGTCCTCGGTGAGCATCTCCTGCTTGCCGCCGAAGCCGCCGCCGACGCGCCCCGCGACCACCCGGACCTCGTCCTCCGGCAGGCCGTACAGCGCGCAGAGCGCCCGCCGGGTCAGGAACGGCGTCTGCGTCGAGGAGCGTACGGTGAGCCGCTCGCCCGTCCCGTCCTCCTTCGGCTCGAAGTACGCGACGCAGCCGTGGGTTTCGAGACTCGCGTGCTGGACCCGCTGGGTACGGAAGGTGTCCTCGACGATGAGGTCCGCCTCGGCGAAGCCCCGTTCGACGTCCCCGATCTCGCCGTGCACCTCACCCGCCACGTTGTCCGCGGCGCGGGCGATCCGCGCCTGCGGACCCTTGTCGCCGTGGAGCGCCGGAGCGCCCGGCCGCATCGCGGCCTCCGGGTCGGTGACGTACGGCAGTTGCTCGTACGTCACCTCGATCCGGCGACAGCCCTCCTCGGCCGCCTGCTCGCTGTCGGCGACCACGGCGGCGACCCGTTGCCCGACGTACCGGACGACGTCGTCCAGGACGCGGGTGTCGTCGGGGTCCTCGGTGGGATGCTCGTGGCGGGCGCTGGAGTACAGCGTCGCCGGCGCGTCCTCATGGGTGAGTACGGCATGGACCCCGGGGACCCGGAGCGCGGCCGAGGTGTCGATCGCGAGGATGCGGGCGTGCGGGTGCGGGGAGCGCAGCAGCTTCATGTGGAGCAGGCCGGGGACCTCGATGTCGAAGGTGTAGCGGGCCCGTCCCGTGACGACCTCGGGCCCGGCCGGCGCGCCGACGTTCCGGCCGACCGACTTGCCCGCGCAGGGCCGTTCGGTGTGCTGGACGCCGTGGACAGCGTCCTCGATCGCCCGGTAGCCCGTGCAGCGGCAGATGTTGCCCTTGAAGGCACGGGGCAGATCGTCCAGCTTGCCGTCGTCGTGCGCGGTGCCCCGCTCGGCTTCGAGGGCGGCCGTGGTCATCAGGAAACCGGCCGTGCAGAAACCGCACTGGTATCCCTGAGCATCGAGGAACTTCCGCTGTACCGGGTGGAGTTCACCCTCACGGGAGGCGAGGCCCTCGACGGTGGTGACGCTGCGCCCGTCCGCCCGTACCGCCGGATAGAGACAACTGTGGACCGGCTCGCCGTCGACATGGACGGTGCAGGCGCCGCAGTCCCCGGCGTCGCAGCCCTTCTTCACTCCGAACCAGCCGCGTTCGCGCAGATAGGTACGCAGGCACTGGCCGGCGCGCGGAGCGTCCTCGAAGGGACGGTCGTTGACGTGGATGCGGAAGCTCATCGGGGGTCCTCCTGGGTGCCGGGCCGGGTCGGTTCACGGCGGGCTTCCGCGGCTTGGGGTCGGGTCAGTTCGCGGCGGACCTCCTCCGCGAGGCGCAGCCCCATGTGCCGTCGCCAGGCGGGCAGTCCGTGGATGTCGTCGAACCAGTCGTCCTCCGCGACGGTCGACTCGACGGCCTGCCGGAGCCGCTCGGCGTCCGGTGGCAGCGGAAACCAGAACCGGAACGGGCGCACGGTCGCTGCGCTGATCGTCACCGCCATCGAGCCGTCCACCGGATCGAGCGTCCCGGTCACCAGAGCACCGGAGCGGCCGAGGCCGTACAGCGACGCCTGACGGAAGGCCGTACGGCAGCGCAGGGCGCGCGCCGGCAGGGTGACCGACCGCAGGAGCTCCCCCTCGGCGAGGTCCTTGCGGCCGGCACCGGTGATGAAGTCGACGACCTTCACGCGCCGCAGCGAGCCGTCCTGGGCGCGCAGCAGACACTCCCCGTCGAGGGCGGCGGTCAGCGAGATCATCGGCCCGGCCGGAAGGCCGTTGCAGAGGTTCCCGCCGACGGTCGCCATGTTCCAGATCTTGAACGAGGCGAGGAAGGCCCGGCAGCACTGCTCGAACAGCGGTGCCGCCGCGGCCCGCGACGAGCGCCCGAACCGGGACAGCTGGGCGACCGTGCAGGTCGCGGCGATCTCCAGGGACCCGTCCGCCCGGTGCGTGAGCGGCTCCCAGCCCATACGGCTCAGATCGACCAGCCGGCGGAGGTGCGGCTGAGGCTCGGAGAACAGATACGTCCCACCGCCCAGCCATGCGTCCCCCGGCCGCCAGGGTTCCTGCCGCCGGGCGTCCCGTACGTCCGTCACGGTGTTGAGATCCATGCCTCTCCCCGCCTCCTGACCTGTTCAATTCAGGCCAGTGAAGCTCGGGAGGGGCGAGGCGGACGACTGGTGCGGCAGCCGGAAAATCCCAGCTCGGAGGGTGGGTGCACTGGAGGATCAACCAGGAGGAATTCCGGACGGGTCTCGCTGATCACCGGGATCCCGGCCTCGTCGGCCGGTGGAGGTGACCGCGGTCATGGGGGTGCTTCGGAGCACCTCAAGGTGCTGCGGGACGCCGGTCTGGTTACGCTGCGCAAGGACGGGACGAAGCGGTTCCACCGGGCGGACCGGGAAGCGCTCGGCCCGCTCGCCGACTACCTCCAGGCGATGTGGGCCCCACGCTCGACAGCCTGGCCCGGCTCGCCGAAGAGGCCGAACGGAGCGAGAAGCCCCGATGACGATCCCCCCGACCCCCATGGACACCGTCACCCTGGAGCGGCGCATCGCCGCCCGCCCCGAGACCGTCTTCGGCTTCTTCACCGACCGGGAGAAGTGGCTGTCGTGGATGGGCACCGACGGCATGTTCTTCTTCGAGCCGGGCGGTTCCTACCGCGCCCGGCTCACCGGCGAGAACATCGTCTCCGGCCGCTTCATCACCGTCGACCCGCACCGGCGGATCGTCTTCAGCTGGGGCTGGGAGTCCGGCCCCATGCCCGTCCCGCCGGGTTCCAGCACGGTCGAGATCACCCTCGAACCCACTGCAGACGGCACCGTCCTCCGCCTGATCCACAGCGGTCTGCCCTCCCCGGAGGCCTGCGAGGCCCACGCGGAGGGCTGGCAGCACTACGTCGACCGCCTCGCGACCCGCGCCGAGGGCGGCGACCCGGGCCCGGACGCCTGGATGCGGGAACAGCCGGAGGGCTGAGCGCCGGACTCCTTCGAGGGGCTGAGCGTCGGACTCCGTCAGGAGTCGAGGTCAAGGGTCGACGTCAGGCGCCCACCGGTACGGGGGTCCGGCCCGTGGCCCCGGCGCCGAGTTCGCGGACGAGCCGGAGCCCGAGCCGCAGGTACGCGGCGAGGTCCGCGCGCGGGGCCTTACGGACGAGCTGACGGATCGCCTGCATGGCCTCCCAGGCGGAGGTGTGCGCGAGGGACCCGCCCCAGGTCTCACCGAGACCGTCCGAGAGGTAGGCGCTGAACCCGAGCTGGAGCGCTCCCGCCCGGCGCCGCTCTTCCTCGTGCGCGTCCAGAGCCCGTACGAAGAATCGTTCCGCCTCTACGGGGGGAAGGGCGGAACGGATGATGCGCAGGTACGGCGCGACAAGCGACGCGACCTCGGGGCACTCCCCACCGGGAACGACCTGGTCGTTGAGAACGGGAGCGGCGGCGTGTTCGCGTGTCTGAGTCATGAACCTATCGATACGTCATCTCATCGCAGGAACGTCCATGGCGCGCCCACGTACGACACCGGTTCGCCCCACGGAGGCAGGGAAGGCCTGGTCCGGCACCTGAACAGGTGCCGGACCAGGCCTCCGCGTGCTGCCGTCCGGTGACCGTCAGGCGCTCGTCAGGACGACGAGTTGCCTGGTCGCGCGGGTCATCGCCACATAGCGGTCCACCGCCCCCTCGATGCCCTCGCCGTACTTCTCCGGGTCGACGAGGACGACCAGGTCGAACTCGAGGCCCTTCGACAGGGTCGGCGTGAGCGACTGGACTCGGGGCCTCGGCCGGAACCTGGGATCGCCGATGACACAGGCGGTCCCGTCGGCGTGGGCGTCGAGCCAGTCGTCGAGGATCGCGTCCAGCTCCGTCACCGAGTCGTGGACGACGGGAATGCCACTGCTGCGCACCGACGTCGGTACGTTCGCGTCCGGGAGCGCGGCCCGGATGGCCGGCTCGGCCTCGGCCATGACCTCTTCCGGCGTCCGGTAGTTGATGCTCAGGGACGCCACGGTGATCCGGTCGAGCCCGACCCGCTCCAGACGCTCCTGCCACGACTCCGTGAAGCCGTGCCTGGCCTGGGCGCGGTCGCCGACGATGGTGAAACTGCGTGACGGGCAGCGGAGCAGCAGCATCTGCCACTCCGCGTCCGTCAGTTCCTGCGCCTCGTCCACGACGATGTGCGCGAACGGGCCGGCGAGCAGGTCGGGTTCGACACCGGGCAGCGCGGCCGTGTCGACCAGACTGTCCTTGAGGTCCTGTCCGCGCAGCATCGTCACCGCGCCCTCGCCGTCGACGTCGGCGGCGAGCACGTCGGCGATGACATCGGCCATGCGCGCGCGTTCGGCGGCGACGGTGGCCTGCTGCCGGCGCCTGCGCCGTGCCGCCTCCGGGTCGCCGAGCCGCTGCCGCGCCGCGTCCAGGAGCGGCAGGTCGGACACCGTCCAGGCCTGCGCGTCCTCGCGCTGCAGCGTCCGGACCTCCTCACGGTCGAGCCACGGGGCGCACTTCCGCAGGTACGCGGGGACCGACCACAGGTCCCCGACCAGGTCGGCGGCCTCAAGCAGCGGCCACGCGCCGTGGAGGGCCGCGGACAGCTCCTCGTCCTGCCGCAGTGCCCGGCGGAACTCGTCCTCCGGGACCTCGTCGCCGAGCTTGCCCAGGAGGATCGTTCCCACCTCCTCCCAGATCTGCTCGCGCGCCTCGTTGTGCGGCGTACCGGCCTCCGGCGCTTCGAACGCCTCGGCCCAGTCGCCGACGCTCAGCCGGACGTCGGCCCAGTCGGTCGAGACCGTGATCCCGTGCGTGGGCGGCTCCTCGTAGAACCGGACGGCCGCCTCGATCGCCCGCACCATGCCCGCGGACGACTTCAGACGCGCCACCTCGGGATCACGCTCGGTCGCCGCCTTCGCTCCCTCGGCGACGAGGTCCCGCACGGTGCAGGTCTGGACGCCCTCCTCGCCGAGGCTGGGGAGGACATCGGCGACGTACGCCAGGTAGGGCTGGTGCGGACCGACGAACAGGACGCCGCCCCGACGGTGCCCGAGCCGCGGGTCCGCGTACAGGAGGTGCGCGGAGCGGTGCAGCGCGACGACGGTCTTTCCCGTGCCCGGCCCGCCGTCGACGACGAGGGTGCCGCGGGAGCCCGCCCGGATGATGGCGTCCTGGTCGGCCTGGATGGTGGCGAGCACGTCGCGCATCCGGGGCGACCGGCTGCTGCCCAGGCTGGCGATGAACGCGGACTGGTCGTCGAGCGCCGCGTGCTCCTCGAGCCCGTCGGCGGTGAACACCTCGTCCCAGTAGTCGCTGATCCGGCCGCCGCTCCAGCGGTACCTGCGACGGCTCGCGAGACCCATCGGGCTGGCGTGGGTCGCCGCGAAGAACGGCTCGGCCGCCTGGGAGCGCCAGTCGACGAGGAGACGACGGCCCGTGCTGTCGGTGAGGCCGAGGCGACCGATGTACACGGGCTCCGCGCCGTCCGCCCCCTCCGTACCTTCCGCACCTTCCGCACCTTCCGTGCCGACGATACGGCCGAGGCACAGGTCCAGGCCGAAGCGACGCAGGGTGCGCAGGCGCCCGGTCAGCCGGTGGATCTCCGCGTCCCGGTCCATCGCCTCCCGGCCGGCACCGCCCGGGGCCTTGCGCGTGGCGTCGAGCCGGTCGGACAACTCGGCGATCGTCTCTTCGAGGCTCTTCGCGATGGCCGCGAAGTGCCGCTCGTCGCCGGCGATCAGCGCCGGGTCGGCCTTGGGGGAGAGGCGGTCGGGAAGGTCGAAGGCACTGGTGCCGCGCGACTGGTCCACCGACGAAAGCACACGCACTGGGTAAGTCTCATTTCTGCAGGTCCTGGCTGAGGAGAGTGATTCTGCGGTACGACGGGGGCCTTGCCGCAAGCCCCCCTGTGCGCTATAAGTTGTAAGTGGCGAGAGGTGAGTACACCTTCTCGCCCTTCCTTTTTCGGGCGTCGCCGCCGCCGGTTTCAGACGCCCGGTCTCACACGCCCGCTCTCGGACGACCGCTTTCAGGCGCCGGCACTGCGGCCCCCGCCCTGAAACCAGCCTGAAGCCACGCTGAAGCCGGCCCCGGCCAGGCTCTGCCTCATCACCTTCCCACAGGGCTTCGAAAGGCAGACCGACATGACCGCCGTGCACCTCACCCCCGAGCAGGTCCAGCACACCGCCCCCGGTTACGCCGGACTCCGCCGGCGCCCCGAGCTGCCCCACGTGGTCCTGCCCGGCCTCCGGACCCCCGCCCGGCTCGTCACCGGGTACGCCGACGTCAAGGCCGCACTCACGGAGCCCCGGCTCGTCCGCGACCGGGGTGCGATCCCCAGCGGCTCCGAAGAGGCCGACCCGCAGGACGAGTTGATGGAGGCCGCGTCCGCCGGACTGCCCGCCGAGTACGTGAAGTACTTCTCCGGTCACCTCGCGCTCTTCGACGCCGAGGAGCACGCCCGCCGCCGCGCCCCGCTCACCCGGGCGTTCACCGCCCGCCGGATCGCCGCCCTGCGGGAGTTCGTCGAGCGCAAGGCCGACGAACTGCTCGGCGCCGCCGAGCCGGACGGCGACGTCATCGACCTCCTCGGCGAGTTCGCGTACCCCCTGAGCACACACGTCATCTGCGAGCTCGTCGGAGTCGACGAGAAGGACCGCGACCAGGTCTGCGCGTGGATCCGCGACTTCGCGTACGGCGACGGAAGCCGGATGGGCGAGGCCCTCGTCGGCATCGTCGAGTACTGCAAGGAGCTCGTCGTCCGTCGCAGGGCCGAGCCCACCGAGGACCTGATCTCCGCCCTCGTCGAGGGCGCCAGGGAGAGCGAGGACCCGCTCAGCGACGACGAGTTGGTCGGCATCGTGTTCCTGCTCATCAACACCGGCATCACCCCGCCCGCGCTGTTCCTCGCCCACGGCGCGCTCGCCCTGCTCGACCACCCCGAGCAGGCCGCCCGCCTCCACGCCGAGCCCGAGCTGCTCCGGACGGCCGTTCCCGAACTCCTGCGGTACATCACCCTCGTACGGATCGGGGCCACGCTGTACGCCGCCGAGGACTTCGACTTCGCCGGGACCGCGCTGACCGCCGGCGAGGCCGTGACCGTGGCCCTGCTCGCCGCCGACCACGACCCGGAGGAGTACGGGGAGAGCGCCGAACGACTCGACATCACCCGCGAGTTCGGCCGGGGCGACGGTCGCCTCGCCTTCGGTCACGGTGCCCACTACTGCATCGGCGCCGCGCTCGGCAGGCTCGTCACGACCGTCGTCCTCGACCGGCTGTTCGTCGGCCGTGACAGCCTCCGTCTTGCCACCGACCGCGAGGAGCTGGAGTTCGGGCACTGGCCGGCCGACGGCTTCCACCTGGTGAGCCTGCCCGTACGGCTGTGAACGGCTCAGGGGCCAGGCTCCGGGGCCCAGGACTCAGGCCCCGGGGCCCAAGACCCAGGGGCCCGGGGTCCAAGACCCAGGGGCCCAGAGTCCAAGACCCAGGGCTCGTCAGTCCTTCCGCTCGGCGAGCAACGCCAGGGCTACGGATGCCAGTTCGTCCCGTTCCAGGGCGACGTACTCCGACACCGCGTCGGCGTAGGCCGCCCGGTCGGCGTCCTCGGCGGCCTGCCGGGAGCGGGTGGAGGACATCGTCGGCTGGAAACTGCGCAGACAGCGGAACCGGTCCGCGAGGGCGACGAGCCGGACCCCCGTATCCGTACGGCCCCGGTCCAGATCCGCGTATCCCAGCGCGAGGAGCAGCGCCCCGCAGACGGGGAAGCCGACCGGGACGAGCCGCCCGGCGCCGCCCTCCCGTTGGGAGAGCAGCGAGGCGAGTTCGTCCGGGAGTGCGGCGAGGAGCGTCTCGACGGGACCGAGCCGGGAGTGCTGTGCGTGGGCCGCGACCGCGACCGCGGCTATCTCCAACGACCATGATTCCAGGGGAAGTCCGCTGCCCAGGATCGGATCGTCGACTTCTTCGAGGGTGCCGACGGCCCGCCGCCACAGCGCCAGTCCCCGCTCCGTGTCGCCGCGCGCGAGGGCGAGCTCGGCGCGGGCGCCCAGGTCGGGCGTGAGCAGCTCCACGGCCTCCTCGGGCCGGTGGCGTACGGCCAGGTCCAGCCAGTGCTCGGCCCCGTCGAGGTCGCCGGTCTGGAGCGAGGCCAGCACCATGCCCCACCGCAGGCCCACCATGTCCTTCCAGTCGCCGAGGTCGTCCATGACCCGCATGGCCTGCTCCATGTATCCGAGCGCCTCGGCGCCGCGCTCGGTGTTCAGACAGAGCTCGCTCATCCGGGACAGCCCCAGGATCGCGAGCCAGGGAATGCGCCGGCCCTCGAAGTGCGCCAGCATCCGCTCGGCCGACTCCCTGGCCCGCTCCGGCTCGTGCGCGCTCTCCCAGAGATATCCGCTCAGGCCCTCGGCGACCCCGGCGAGCAGCGGTTCCTCGCGTGCGCACAGCGCGTCGAGCGGCGTCCTGTCCTGACCCAGGATCCCGGGCATGGCGTTGAGTACGGTGGCGATGGCGCCGATCAGGGTGACGGGGGAGGGCGGCGGCAGCCGCCGCAGCGCGACCATGAAGCGGGGTGCGCCGGAGCCGGAGCCGAGGTAGGCGTTGGCCGTCACCAGGGTGGCGAGCGTACGGGTGACCTCGACGTACGGCGGCGCGGGCCGGTAGCGCGACAGGAGGTGCCCGGTGTCCTCCGTGAGGGCGATGAGGCGGGCGTAGTTGGCCTCGGTCGTCCACAGACTGCCGAGGACCGCGGCGGTGGCGGTGACCGTCGGCAGGTCGGGACCGGCGTCGGAATCGAGCGCGAGCCGAAGGGCCCGCAGCAGGTTGTCCTGGTCGGCACGGATCCGGCGCCAGGCGTGGTACGCGTCGGGGCCGAAGGGCGCGTCATGGTGGGCGAGCCCGAAGTCCCGGGCCCAGACGGCGAATCGGCGCTCGATCGCCTCGCCCTCGCCCGCCTCGGTCCGCCGGGCCGTGCTGAACTCCCTGACGGTCTCCAGCATGTGGAACCGGGTGCCGGTCGGGGTCTCCGTGACCTTGAGCAGCGACTGGTCGACGAGGTCCTGGAGGAGATCCAGGACGTCGAGCACGTCGAGGCCGCCGAGGCGCCCGCCGCCACCGCCGTCCCCGAGGGTTCCATGGTCACCGCTGTCCCCGATGCCTCCGTCTCCCCCCTCGTTCCCCTCGCCCCCGTCCAGGAGGTGACACGCCGAGTCGGCGGTGAAGCCCCCGGGGAACACCGACAGGGCTCGCAGCGCCGCCCGCCCCTCCGATGTCAGCAGGTTCCAGCTCCAGTCGACGACCGCGTGCAGCGTGCGATGGCGCTGCGGCGCGTCCCGGCTGCCGCCGCGCAGCAGCGCGAACCGGTCCCCGAGACGGCGGTCGATCTCGGCCACCGACAGGACCCGTACCCGGGCCGCGGCCAGCTCCGCCGCCAGCGGAAGCCCGTCGAGGCGGCGGCACAGCGCGTCGACCGTGTCCGGCGGCAACTCGACGTCCGGCCGGGCGGCCCGGGCCCGTCGGGTGAACAGTTCGACGGTCGTGGCCCGGTCCAACTCGGGCAGCAGGTACACCGATTCGGAGGAGAGGCCGAGCGGTGTACGGCTCGTGGTGAGCACGCGCAGGTCCCGACTGGACGCGACCAACTCCCGTACGAGCTCGGCGACTCCGCGCACGACCTGCTCGCAGTTGTCGAGCACGAGGAGCGCGGGCCCCGGCCCCAGGGCGGCCACGAGCCCGGCCACCAGCTCTCCGGGCGGTCCGCCCGCCGGGGTGCGGGGCGCGTCGGCGACCCCGAGCGCGGCGGCGACCTCGCCTGCCACGTCCGCGTCGTCCGTGACACCGGCCAGCGGGACCATGTGCACCAGGCGCTGCTCGGCGGCTCGGGACACGGCGCCGGCGAGGCGGGTCTTGCCGAGGCCGCCAGGACCGAGGACGGTGGTCACACGGGAGGAGCGCAGCAACTCCGCGACGGCGTCCAGGTCGCGGTTCCGGCCGAGCAGCTCGTTCGGCTCGTGCGGCACTCCCCGGCGTACCGTCGGCGCCTCCTCGCGCAGCAGTTCCTGATGGAGCGCCCGGAGGGCCGGGCCGGGGTCGGTGCCGAGCTCGTCGCGCAGCCGGCGCCGGTAGCGGTCGTATGTGGTGAGGGCGGCGGCCGTACCGGAGGTGGCCGCCTCGCACCGGACGAGTTCGAGCAGCAGTTCCTCGTCCCTCGGCAGCTCCCGTACCAGCTCGCCGAGCCGGGCCGCGGCCTCCTCGCGGCGCCCGGTGCGCGCGAGCTCGAGTGCCCGGACCCTCTCCAACGCCCGGTGAGCACCTGCCCGTTCGGACCGCAGCGCCGCCACCGGATCGCCGAGCACCGCCCCCGCGTCCGCAGCCCCGGGGCCGCCCCACAGTTCGAGCCCCGCCTCGGCCTCGGCGAGCGCCCCGGCGTGATCCCCCGCGCGCGCCTTGTCGGCGGCGTCGGAGACGTGGAGGAGCAGGGCGGCGCAGTCGACCTTGTCCTCCGACAGTGCGAGCCGATAGCCGGCGGGAGTCGAGACGAGCACGTCGGCACCGAGCTTGGCGCGGGTCCGCGAGACCAGGATCTGCACGGCCTTCACCGGATTCTCCGGCTGCTCGTCCGGCCACAGCCCCTCGACGATCCGAGCGGTGCCGCACCCCGCCCGTAACTCCCCGGCGAGCAGGGCCAGAAGCCCGCGCAGCCGGGGAGCGGTGATCTCCTCCCCGCGGTACGACACCGTCGACAGCAGGGTCAGCTCAATGCTCATTCCCGCAGGCTAGCGAAGCGGCCGCGGGGTACCAGGTCCCTTCATCACGACTTCCTAGCGCGGGGACACCCCGCCGGCGTAGACGTTGTTCGGGGTGGCGACCGCGGTGATCGCCCGGGCGAGCAGCGTGGACGGCTCCTGGCCCCCGACCTGGGAGTCGGTGTTGAGGATGAGGACCAGGGTGGCCTTCTGCGCGGGCAGGTAGACCGTCACGGTCTCGTAGCCCGGGATGGAGCCGTTGTGGCCGATCCAGCCGTTGGTGTTGAGGATCCCGAGGCCGTAGTTGGTGCCGGGGAAGCCGGTCGGCAGCGTCTTGAGGCGCTGCGCCTGCGTCTCGGGGCTGAGGAGCTCGCCGGTGGCGACGACCTTGGCCCAGTGGCGCAGATCGTGCAGGTTCGAGATCATCGCGCCGGCCGCCCAGGCCCAGCTGGGGTTCCAGTCCGTCGCGTCCGCGGTCGTGTTGTCGAGCGTCTGGTCGGTGTAGCCGCGGGCGTGCGGCTCGGGGAACTCGGCGCCCTGGGGGAACAGCGTGTGGCGCAGGTGGGACGGGCGGAGCACGCGCCGGTCGATGAAGTCGGCGAGCCGGCGACCGCTGACCTTCTCGACCACGAGGCCGAGGAGGACGAGATTGGTGTTGGAGTACTGGAACTGTGTGCCCGGCTTGAACGTGTTCTTGTGCTTGAAGCCGTACGCGAGCACTTCCCGCGGAGTGAAGGGGCGCTGGGGGTCGCTCAGCAGGTCGTGGACGAAGTCCGCGTCCGAGGTGTACGGGAACAGGCCGCTGCGCATCTCGGCGAGGTGACGCAAGGTGATCCGGCGGCCGTTCGGCACACCGTGGACGTACTTGGAGATCGGGTCGTCGAGGCCGATCCGTCGGTCGTCGACGAGTTCGAGCAGGGCGGTGACAGTAAAGGTCTTGGTCTCGCTGCCGATCCGGGCGAAGGTGTCGGTGAACATCGGCTCGCGGGTGACCTTGTCGGCGACCCCGGTGGCGCGGACGTAACGCCCCTTGCCGGGCATCCACAGCCCGACGACGACACCCGGGATGTTCGCCTGCTTGCGGACGTCCTCGATCGTCTTGTCGAGCCGGGCGGTCAGCTCCGGTCCGAGACCACCCGGCGGGCAGTCGTCCTCACCGTGCCGGTCGACGGCGGCGGCCGCATGGACGGGCGTGGCGGGAGTCGCCGCCATCGGCGCCAGCACGGAGGCCACGAGCACCGTCGCGGCGAACAGTCGGCGATAGGGGGTACGTCGCATGTCGGCACGCCTCTTCCAGGGTCATGGTCAGGGACGGCCACATCACCACCGGCACCCCGCACGAAAGGCCCCCCGCCCACCCCGCCCCCCGGCGAGTCCACTCGTTCGGCGCCACCCGGGTCACCGAGCCGGCCCTGAGCCCGGCGCCCTCGTCCCCACCCGCCGAAATTCGGCAGCGGCGGAGTGGGGGCGGCTCGTAGGATCGCCGGCGGATGGGGCTCGTAGCGCAGTGGTTGTCGCGCCTTCACCGCATGTGGGAGGACGCCGGTTCAAATCCGGCCGGCCCCATCCCCCTACGAAAGAGAAGGAGCATTCGAGAATGACTCGACACCTGGTGACCAGCGCGCTTCCCTACATCAACGGGATCAAGCACCTGGGCAACATGGTCGGGTCGATGCTCCCGGCGGACGTGTACTCCCGGTACCTGCGGCAGCGCGGCCACGACGTCCTGTACATCTGCGCCACCGACGAGCACGGCACCCCCGCCGAGCTGGCCGCCAAGGAGGCCGGGCTGACGGTCGCCGAGTTCTGCGCGCGGGCGCACGACGCGCAGAAGGCCGTGTACGACGGCTTCGAGCTGGCCTTCGACCACTTCGGCCGCAGCTCCTCGCGGCAGAACGTCGAGATCACCCAGCACTTCGCGCGGAGGCTGTACGAGAACGGGTTCATCGAGGAGCGGGTCGTTCGCCAGGTGTACTCGCCCGTCGACGGACGCTTCCTGCCCGACCGCTACGTCGAAGGGACCTGTCCCCACTGCGGTTACGACAAGGCCCGCGGCGACCAGTGCGAGAACTGCACCCGCGTCCTCGACCCCACCGACCTGATCGAGCCGCGTTCGGCGATCAGCGGCGCCACGGACCTGGAGGTCCGTGAGACCACGCACCTCTTCCTGCTCCAGTCCAGGCTCCAGCACGAGGTCGAGGCGTGGATCGACGCCGTCGGCGGCGACTGGCCCGCTCTCTCGACCTCGATCGCCCGCAAGTGGCTCACCGAGGGTCTCCACGACCGCGCGATCACCCGCGACCTGGAGTGGGGCGTGCCGGTGCCGGCCGACACCTGGCCGGATCTCGCCGCCGAGGGCAAGGTCTTCTACGTCTGGTTCGACGCCCCCATCGAGTACATCGCCGCCACCGAGGAGTGGGCCGACGCCGCACCCGAGGGCGAGACCCGCGACTGGAAGTCGTGGTGGTACGAGGCCGACGACACCGTTCGCTACACCCAGTTCATGGCCAAGGACAACGTCCCCTTCCACACGGTGATGTTCCCCGCCACCGAGCTCGGCGTGCGCGAGCCGTGGAAGAAGGTCGATCTCGTCAAGGGCTTCAACTGGCTGACGTACTACGGCGGGAAGTTCTCCACCTCGCAGAAGCGCGGAGTCTTCACCGACACCGCCCTGTCCCTGCTGCCCGCCGACTACTGGCGCTACTTCCTCATCGCCAACGCCCCCGAGTCCGACGACTCCTCGTTCACCTGGGAGCACTTCACCGCCACGGTGAACAAGGACCTCGCCGACACCCTCGGCAACTTCGTCAACCGCGTCCTCTCCTTCTCCCGGAAGCGTTTCGGTGACGAGGTCCCGGCCGGCCACGCGGCCGGCGAGGCCGAGGCGAGGCTCGGCGACGAGATCGCGCGCCTGCTCGCCGCGTACGAGGAGCAGCTGGACGCCCTCCAGTTCCGCAGGTCCGCCGCCGCTCTGCGCGCCCTGTGGTCGGCGGGCAACTCCTATCTGGAGGAGAAGGCCCCCTGGCTGGAGATCAGGACCGACCCGGAGGGCGCCGCCCTCACCCTCCGCACGGCGATGAACCTCATCCACCTGTACGCGATCGTCTCCGAGCCATTCGTCCCGGCCACGGCCGCCGCGATGCGCGGCGCCTTCGCCCTCGCCGACGACACCGCGACCTGGGTCGGCGCCGACCGGGCCAGGACCCTGGACGCCGTCCCGGCCGGCACCCCCTTCACGGTTCCGCCGGTCCTTTTCGCCAAGATCACCGAAGAGGACATGGAGTCCTGCCGCGCCCGCTTCGGCGGCGCCTGATCAGAGGCGCCCGCCCGGGGCGGCTCCAGCGGAGAGAACTCCCCAACAGGCCCTTGTTCTCCGGGGATTCCGCCCGGGGAGGGGTGCGAGCCTGGCACGCTTGCCGATGTGAGCTACGTCGTAACTGTGGAAACACGCCTGCCCGACGGTGCCGGCGAGTTGGACGCGCTGCAACAGGTCGGCGCGTCCGCACTCCTGGAGCGCGGCTTCGACGCCGTGGAGGGGATCGAAGGCCCCGACGGCGTCGAGGTCGACGTCCTCGAGACGATCGTCGCCGTCCACCCGGGCGGGTCGATCCTCAAGGTGTTCGTCCACGCCCCCTCCTTGGAGACCGCTGAGGACGCCGTCGGCTCCGTCGCCGCGGAGGTCCTGGAACGCTCCGAGCTCCTGGCCGACTGGGTGGTCGAGAGCAGCGAGGTCAAGCTCCACATCGATCTGACCCGCGAGAGCCTGGAGGCCGCCGACGGGCCGGACGTGCCGCCCAGCGACCTCAGGGCCCGCCTCGCCCACCACACGGCGGGTCCGGCCGCCGTCGAGGGAACGGAGGAGGACGGGGACGACGAGCACCGGGTGGACCTGGAGGACCAGATCCGTGCCCTGGCCCCGCGCCTGAGCTCCTTCGGCCCCCGTTCCTTCGGAGGCGTCGACCCCGAGGAAGCGGAGGAGGGCGAGGAGACGGCCCCGGTCGCCTCCGAGGCCGCCGAACTGGCCGCCGGGGCCCTGGTGTACGCCGCTGAGGTCCTCATCGACGAGCTGTACGACGACGTCCAGACCCTCGCCGACGAGGAGACCAACGTCGCCGACTGCCAGGGCGACCTGTGGCACCTCGCCGAGCTCCCGCCGCGCTACGTCCTGGCGTACGACGAACTCTTCGCGCGCCGCTTCCTCGTGACAGCCATCGCCTTGACCACCCGGTTCACCGACGGGAGCTTCCAGCAGCTCGGCTGCCTCGCGGAGGAGCTCGTCCTGAAGATCCTCCTGCAGCAGACGCACGCCACTCTCGACCTGTACGGGCTCCTGAGCGACGACGTCGCGGACTCCCTGGACCGCTTCGCGGACGGGGTGTACGAGGACATGGACTTCGAGTGGCTCTACGACGAGTCGAACGACGGCATCGACGAGGACCCCGCCCTGGCCGGCACGGGCATCACACCCCTGACCATCGGCACGTGGTTCACTCCGTTCGGCGACGGCAGTTACGTCCACCCGTACGCGGTCGACGAGGAAGCGGGCCGGCAGAGCGCCGGTGACTGAGGCGACCTCGGGACGACAGTGTCGGCGTGCTCACTCGATGGTGTGAACCTCGGGTGGGGGCCCAGGGGCGCGTACGCGTGCGCTCCGGCGGTTGTACCGGGCACGAGCGCTGATTCGGGCGCCGGGCCGCGCCTGCGTGAGCCCCTAGAGTTCCCGCACATGTCGCTCTGGCTGCTCAATCACTTCAGCACCTTCACCCTGGCCGCGGTCACGGTCGGCGGGACCGTCCTCGTGGCGGTGATCGGCAGCGTGCTGTTGCGCCGCAGGCACCCGTCGCTGGCCGACGGCGAACACAACGACATGGTCGGGGTGACCCTGGGCATGTTCGGTGCGATCTACGGGATCATCCTCGCCTTCGTCATCGTGACCCTCTGGACGCAGTTGGAGAGCACGCAGACCATCGTGGCCTCCGAGGCCACCGACGTCGCGCTCATCGCCCGCGACGCCGCCGCCTTCCCGCCCCCGGTCCGCGCCCGCGTCGACACCGCGCTCAGCGGGTACGTCCACTCCGTCGTGGAGGTCCAATGGCCCCGGATGCGTGCGGGACAGCCGAGCTACGGGGCCACAGCGCAGAAGCTCCAGACCGTCTACGACGTACTCCAGGCGTACGACCCCAAGACCCCGCGCGAACAGGTCTTCTACGAGGAGGCCGTCAGCAACCTCAACGAAGTGGCCTCGCAGCGCCGGGCCCGCCTGACCATGGCCGAACAGGAACTGCCCCCGCTCCTCCAGGTCCTGGCCTTCGGCGGCGCCGCCGTCCTGATCCCGCTCACCTTCCTGTACGGCATGCGCAGACTCCGCATCCAGATCCTCTTCGTCGCCTCCGTCGCCTCCCTGATCGGCTTCAGCCTGCTCCTGGTCTTCGTCCTGGACCGCCCCTTCGCCGGCGAACTCAGCGTGAGCCCCGCCCCGTACAAGGAAGGCGCCCTGGAGCGGTACTGGTAGCGGACTCTCCCCGGGGCCGGCCGCCGGGGACGACGCCGCTCATCCGCTGTGGAGGATCCGGAAGCGATCGCGGTCCGCCGGATCCCGGTCGACGACCTGGACGGGCGCCCAGGCCCATTGCCACACACCGATGCCTGGCGTGCGGGAGAACCGGATCTGCCCGCGGGTGCCTTCGACGGTGACGCTCGGCCAGGACGCCGCGGTGCGCGCCCGGTCCGCGCCGTGGGAACGCAGCACGTCGGCGAGGACGGTGACCGTGTCGTAGCCCTCGAAGGCGACGAAGGACGGCGCTTCGTCCAGCCGCTCGCGCAGGGCCGTCGCGACTCGTGCGCCGAGTGGCGTGAGGCGCTCGGGCAGATAGCGCAGGAACGGGATCGCGGTGCCGTCGTCGCCCAGCAGCGTCGCCCACTCGGCGAACTCCGGCTGCCCGGCCGGGGCACCGATCATGACCGCGCCGAGGCGCCGGTCGCGGCGGACGGCCTTGACGATCGGGACGGCCGGCTCCGGGTGGCCGACCAGAAGGAGGAGGGCCGTCGCGCGATGGTCGACGAGTGCCTCGCACACGGCCGCGGGGGTGAGCGCGCGCATGTCGAGCTCGATGACGGTGCCGCCGCGCGGGGCGAGGTGGTCCCGCAGAATGCGGGCCCCGGATGCCCAGTAGACACTCGGGTCCGCTGCGACGGCGATGCGGCTGTGGCCCGCGCCGCGAAGGAAGTCCGCGTAGATCTGCCAGCCGTGGGACTGCGCCGGGGCGAGGCGCGCCACCCAGTCCGTCGGCTCTTCGGTGAGCGCGTCGAGAACGGCCGACGAGCAGAGGAACGGCAGGCCGAGCGTGTCGGCCCTGGCGGCAGCGGCGCGGGCGACGACGCTGTGATACTCCCCGGCCAGGGCGGCCACGCCCAGGCGAGCCAGTTCGTCCACGGCCGCCGCGGCCCGCTGCGGATCAGCCGCGGTGTCTCGGACGACCAGCTCAAGCGGTCTTCCGGCGATCCCGCCGGCGCCGTTGACCTCGCGAACGGCCAGCTCGAACCCGGCGAGCAGGTGTCGGCCTGCTTCGACCCAGCCGGGCCGAGTCAGCGGGGCGAGAGCGCCGATCCGGATGGACGAGCCGTCGGTCCGCTCCGCTCCAGGTGCCGGTGACGAGGGCGAGGGCGGCAAGGGCGGCGTGGTCATGCGGTGGCGTCTCCCATGAGGCGAGTCGGACGATGCCGGTCATTGCATCCACCGAGGTCGCCGGCGGGCAACCGATTATCGATTCCGCCAGGTGTTCGCCGACCACCGTCCCGGCCCGCTCGGCGGGTGGTCGAACGCCCCACCGGTCTCGCGGTGGGGCGTCCGGTCGAGGTGCGGGCGTCAGTCGGTGGGGATCACCAGGAGGACTTCGTCACGCCGGGAAGGAAGCCTGCGTGGGCCAGCCGGCGGGCGCGGACCCGGGAGAGTCCGAACCTGCGCAGGTAGCCGCGAGGGCGGCCGTCGACGCTGTCGCGGTGACGGACCCGCGTCGCGCTTGCGTCGCGCGGCTGGCGGGTCAGCTCCGCCTGGGCGGTCCGCCGCTCCTCCGCGGTCGACGAGGGGCGGCGGATGATCTCCTTCAGTTCGGCCCGCCGGGCGGCGTGGCGCCCGACGACCTCCTTGCGCTTCTCGTTCCGCGCGATCTTGCTCTTCTTCGCCATCAGACCTTCCCGCCTCGCGCCCGGATCCGGGCCACGGCCGCCTCGATGCCGATCGCGTCCACCGTCTTGATCGCCCTGGCGCTCAGGGTCAGGCGGACGGTGCGGCCCTCGCTGGGGAGCCGGTAGCGCTTGTGCTGGATGTTCGGGTCGAAGCGACGCGAGGTGCGTCGGTGGGAGTGGGAGATCTGGTTGCCGAAGCCGGGCTTGGCGCCGGTCAGCTGGCAGTGGGCGGACATGGGTGTTACCTGCCTCTCTCGTGGCCAGTAGTTATTGGAAATGAAAACCGTTCCCATATACTAGCCTCATGGCACGCAACGAACTCCGCCCGATCATCAAGCTGCGCTCCACCGCGGGGACCGGCTTCACGTACGTCACCCGCAAGAACCGGCGTAACAACCCCGACCGGTTGGTGCTGCGCAAGTACGACCCCGTGGCCCGCCGCCACGTCGACTTCCGCGAAGAGCGCTGACGAAGAGCGCTGACAAAGAGCACTGTCAAAGAGCGCTGGCAAAGAGACCCCACCCCCGATCAACCCCGAAGGACGCCCCTGTCATGAAGCCCGGCATCCACCCCGCCTACGGCCCCGTCGTCTTCCGCGACACCGCCTCCGGCTCCGCGTTCCTCACGCGCTCCACCCTCACCAGCGAGAAGACGATCGAGTGGGAGGACGGGCAGACGTACCCGGTCGTCGACGTCGAGATCTCCTCCGTGAGCCACCCCTTCTACACGGGTACCGCCCGCGTGATGGACACCGCCGGACGCGTCGAACGCTTCGAGCGCCGATACGGGGCCCGCTGATGGCGCAGGACCCCCGGCTGCCCGTCGTCATCGTCGCCGGGATCCACTCCGACGCCCGCGAAGAGGTCGTCGAGCGGCTTCTGCGGACCGTTCCCGGCAGCGTCGCGCTCCACCACGACCTGACGGGTGCGGCGGACGGCACGGTGCGTCGCCTGATCCGCGATGTCACAGGGCTGTGGTCCGAGGGTGAGGTGCCGCTCGTCGACGACGGCGCGTGCTGCGCGCTGCGCGAGGACCTCGTACCCGAACTGCGGCGGCTGGCGGGAACCGGCCCGACCCGGCTCGCCGTGGTCGAACTGTGGGACTCCGTCGAACCCAAGGCGATGGCCGAGGTCGTGGCGGCACACGGCGGGGACGACCTGGTCCTCACGAACGTGATCACCGCGGTGGACCCGGCTCTCGTGATGCCCTACCTCGCCAACGGCGACGACCTCGCCGAAGCCGGCCTGGCGGCGGCCCCCACGGATCGGCGCACGATCGGGGACACCTGGGCCCGTCAGCTGGAGTACGCACCCGTCCTCGCCCTCGTCGAGAACGAGGAGGCCGACGACGGGGACCGCGCGCTGCTCGCGCAGTTGCACCCCACCGCCCTCCGCGTGGCGGCCGACTCGGCCGATCTGGCCGCAGCGGCCCTCGCCGGCTTCGACGGTGCCACCGGCATCCCCGGCATCCCCGGCTTCCCCGGCTTCCCCGGCTTCGACGTCGAGGCGGCCGCTGCGGCGCAGCACCCCGCGTGCGCGCTGCTGCCCCAGGACGCGGACGACGCCGGTGTCACGACGCTCGTCTGGCACCGACGGCGTCCCTTCCACCCCGAGCGCCTCTACAGGGCGCTCGAGGATCTGTGTTGCGCCGCCGCGCGCAGCCGCGGCCGGTTCTGGCTCGCCGACCGGCCCGACACGCTGCTCGCCTGGGACGCCGCGGGCGGCGCACTGTGTGTGGAGAACGCCGGCCCCTGGCTCGCTTCCCTGCCCGACGCCGCCTGGGAATCGATGCCGCCCATGCGCCGGGCCGCCGCGGCCCTGGACTGGCATCCCGAGCACGGCGACTGCTGCCAGCACCTGGTCTTCACGTCGCCGGGCCTGGACCGGGACGGACTGGAGCAGCTCCTCGAGTCCTGCCTCCTCACGGACGAGGAGTACGCGGCCGGGCGGGACGGCTGGAGGCGGCTGCCCGCCGCCTTCGACTCGCTCCTCGATGCCGCCTGACCGTACGTCGGCCGGTGGTCAGGTCCCTGCCCGTACTGCTACCGGTCGATCAGCGGCAGTACGGGGAACGCGTGGTCCTGCCAGATCAGACGGGAGGCCTCTTCCGGGTAGGCCGTGACGACGGGGCGGGTGTCGAAGATCTGGACACGTCGTCGCTCGGGGTCGTACGCGGGCCAGCCGGGGTCGCCGTGGGCGGCGAACGACGTCCACGCGGCGCGCATGCGGGCGGACAGGGCCTCTGCCTCCGGGGAGGGGGTTTCGCCGATCAGCATGGCGGGCCGGCCCCGGTCCAGGTTGCCGAAGACGAGGGGTACGTCGAGGCCGTGGCAGGCGCCGAGGGCGCCGCCCATGCCCGGGGCGGTCCAGGCCAGCTCGTAGACGTGGGTACGGCCGCCGGCGGCGGTCTGCGCCTGGGCCAGGTGGAGCGACGGCATGCGGAACAGCCAGTCGGAGTGGACCAGTTCGTACAGCCGGTCCGGGCCCGCCGACGGGAACACGTCGCGATACCGGCGCGCGCCGTCCGGGCTCGGGGCGAGGAAGCGGAGGGCGGCTGCCGCCTGTTCCTCGCTCACCTCCCCGAGCAGGCCGGTGATCGCGGTGAAAAGGCGGTGCTCGTCGCGGGTGTGGCCGACGAGGAGCTCGACGTCACGGCCGGCGCCGTCGGACAGGGCCTGCCACGGTGTGGTGGGGAGGATGTCGCCGTCGACGACCGGCGAGAAGGGGATCGTCTTGTGCGCGGGCCGCCCCCAGCGTTCCGCCCACTGGTCCATCGTGGCGCTGACCGCGTCGGCCGCGGCCGGCAGCTGGTGCGGGGAAACGCCGGACAGATCGGTCACCGTGGCCCGCAGCCCCAGTTCGGCGGCGCAGGCCGCGGTGATGTCCGAGGCGAGGTCCGGTGAGAAGAACGTGCCCTGCACGCTCTGTGCGATGGCCCGGCGGAAGAGCCCGGCCGCCCGGTCCATCGCGAGCAGGGCGGCGATCGATCCGCCGCCCGCCGACTGACCGAAGACCGTGACCCGCTCGGGGTCGCCGCCGAAGGCCCGGACGTTGTCGCGCACCCATTCCAGAGCGGCGACCTGGTCGAGCAGCCCACGGTTGGGCGGAGCGCCCTCGATCTGCCCGAAGCCCTCGATCCCGACGCGGTAGTTGAACGTCACCACGACGACGTCGCCGTCGCGCGCGAGCCGGCCGCCGTCGTACTCGGGGAGGCCGGACATGCCGAACACGTAGGCGCCGCCCTGGATCCAGACCATCACCGGCAGCCCGGCGCCCGGGGTCGGTTCGGGCGACCAGACGTTGACCGTCAGCCAGTCGTCACCCGGCGCGTCCTGCGCCAGCGCGTCCATGCCGAACTGGCCGGACTGCGGCGGTGGCGGACCGTACGAGACGGCCTTCCGTACCTCGCCCCAGCCCCGTACCGGCTGCGGCGCGGCGAAGCGCAGTGCCCCGACCGGGGGCTCGGCGAACGGGATGCCCCGGAAGACCGCCACCCCGGCCTCACGGCTGCCACGGAGCCGTCCGGCCGCTGTGCGGGCTTCGGGCCGGGACCCGGACGGCTCGGGCGGCTCGGACGGGGCAACGGTCATGACGACTTCTCCCGAAGGGGTGAGCGGGCACGCAGCGGGCGTGGACCCTGCGAATCATGCGTCGCGTCCGGATGCCACGCCAGCCATTTATGGATGATTCGGACTGCCGGCCGCGGTGGCCGGGTCACCTGTCACCCCTCCACGGCTCCTTGCGTTCCGCCATGTGCCTGACAGGAGTGGCGGCGCACAAGCACCATGCACCATGCACGACTCCATGAACGGCACCACATCCCGAAGGGGGCGATCGGCGCATGACCCAGCCTGAGAGCGCGGTACACGACTACGACGTCGTCATCAGCGGAGCCGGCCTCGCCGGCAGCGCCGCGGCGATCCTGCTCGCCCGCCGCGGAGTCCGCGTCGCACTGCTGGAACGCCGCTCGGACCCCGAGGCGTACAAGGTGCTGTGCACCCACTCCATCTCGGCCAACGCCTACCCGGTCCTTGAGGAACTCGGCCTCATACCCGCCCTGGAGAAGGCGGGAGCCGTGCACAACGACGCCCGCTGGTACACCCGTTGGGGATGGATCGAACCGCGGGCCGCGCCGGATGGCCCCGGCCTGCCGCACGCGTACAACATTCGGCGCAGCATCATCGATCCGATGATCAGATCCCACGCGGCGGAGACCCCCGGCGTCGATCTGCTCCTCGGTCATCGGGTGACCGGGCTGGTCCGGGAAGCCGGGCGGACCGTGGGGGTGCGCGCGTCGACACCGCAGGGCGAGCGTGAGATCCGGGCCCGGCTGGTGGTCGGCGCGGACGGCAAGGACTCGGCCGTGGCGAAGTTCGCCGGGGTGCCCGCCCGGGAGTACGAGAACACGCGGTTCGCCTATCTCGCGCACTTCCGCGACCTTCCGCTGCGCGGCGGGATCGGTCAGGCCTGGTTCCTCGAACCCGACATGGCGTACGCGTTTCCGAACGACGACGGGGTGACCGTCCTCGCGGTGGTCCCGGACAAGAAGCGGCTGCCGGCCTTCCGGGACGACCTGGAGGGCAGCTTCCTGGACTTCGTCCGCGCCCTGCCCGAGGCACCGCCCATCGACTCCGCCGAGCGCGTCTCGAAGTTCATCGGCACGGTCGACTACCCGCTGTACAGCCGCAAGCCGACCGCACCGGGCGTCGCGCTCATCGGCGACGCCGCCCTGACCGGCGACCCCGTGTGGGGAGTGGGCTGCGGATGGGCCCTGCAGTCCGCGCACTGGTTGACGGAGGCGGCCGCCTCGGCCGCAACCGGTCGGGGGGACCTCGACAGCTCCCTCGTGGCGTACGCCCGCAGACACCGGCGACGGCTGCTCGGGCACCAGTACCTGGCCGCCGACTTCGCCAAGGCCCGTCCGTTCAACCCCATCGAGCGGCTGATGTTCTCGGCGGCAGCGCGCGACGCATCGCTGGCCCGGCACATGCACCTGTTCGCATCCCGGCTGATCGGTCCGCTGGGCTTCCTGAGCCCCCGGGCACTGGCCAAGGCCGCGGCCGTCAACCTCAGGCACCGCAGGGCCACGGTGCCACGCGCACGGTGAGGCCTGCCGCGGAACTCGGGGGACACGGAACTCGGGGAACGAGGAACGTCATTCGGGTGCGCGGGTGGCCCGGACGAAGCGAGCACCCCACTCCTGGACGTACGCGGCGAACTCCGGCGGCCCCAGGACCTCGAACTCGGCTCCCACGGTGCCCAGTGCCTGCGTCGGCCAGTCGAGGGACGTCGAGGTCATGGTGAGCCGGCAGCTGTCCCGGTCGAGCGGCTCGACCGAGCCCCACTGGCCGACCGCCTGCCGTACCCGCGCGGCGGGCGCGTGGACAAGGGCCTCGACCGTGTACGGAGCCGGGGCCCCGCTCGCCTCCCGGACGAAGGCCACGGCGTCGTCCGCCGGGAGCGGGCGCGGCCGGAAGCGGGCGCCGGTCGCCGTCGGCCCGGTCAGCCGGTCGAGACGGAAACCGCGCCAGTCGTGCCGGTCCAGGTCGTAGGCGACCAGGTACCAGCGCCCGCCGAGGGCGACGACGCGGTGCGGCTCGACCTCGCGGTCAGTGGCCCCGGAGCCCCGGGCCGTGTAGCCGAACCGCAGCCGTTCCTCGTCCCGGCACGCCTGGGCGACCGCGGTGAGCACCCCTGCCGCGACGGCCGGCCCGGACGCGGAGGCGGAGAGGGTCATCGCGCGCAGGGCGTCCACCCTGGCCCGCAGCCGGGGCGGCAGGACCCGCACCACCTTGGTGAGCGCCCGCAGGGACGCGTCCTCGATCCCCGCGATCCCGCTCTGTGCCGCGTCGCCGATGCCGACCGCGAGGGCGACCGCCTCCTCGTCGTCAAGGAGGAGCGGCGGCAGGACGGCACCGGGGGCGAGCTGGTAGCCGCCGTCCGTACCGCGGGCCGCGCTGACCGGGTAGCCGAGCTCGCGCAGCCGGTCGATGTCGCGGCGCAGGGTCCGCTCGGACACGCCGAGCCGTCCGCACAGCTCCGTACCGGGCCAGTGGCGGTGGGTCTGCAGGAGGGAGAGCAGTCGGAGAGTCCGAGAGCTGGTGTTGGCCATGCGGGAACACTGCCCGGAGTTCCGGCCGGAAAGTGACCGGAACTGTCCTTAGAGTCGTTTCGACGGCGCTACCGGACCGATGTGAGGACCAAGAAATGATCAGCCGTGAGATCCGGCCGGCCACGCAGATCACCGGCGTCCCGACGCTCGACCACTTCACCGTCGCCGAGACCGACCCGGGCCATCACCTCGGGCAGGGGCCGACCGCCCACTACGGGATGGCCGACGTGGCGCGCGTCGGCGAGGGCGACGTGGTGTTCGTCTCCGGTGCGGCGGGCGGGGTCGGCTCGCTGCAGAGCCGGCTCGGTGATGCGGCGGACCGCCTCCCCAAGCCCGACCGCGCGGCGGCCGGGGCCAGGGGCGTCGAGCTGCTGCCGTTCTCCTGCCACCACGCACCCGATCAGACCGAGGCCTGGCAGAAGCACTTCCGTACGTGGCTGGGCGAGGGCCGCTTCGTCTACCCGCAGACGGTCGTCGAGGGCGGGATCGAGGACGTACCGGGCGCGTTCCTCTCGCTGTTCGAAGGTGCCTACCAGGGCGACGTCTCGGTGCGTCCGTCGTGACCACACTCTCCCTCCGGGTCCTGAACCGGGCGCTGCTGGACCGGCAGTTCCTGCTCGCGCGCACCGATCGCCCTCCCTTTGAGGTGATCGGGCGGCTCGTCGCACTCCAGGCGCAGGAGCCCAACTGGCCGTACGTCGGACTGTGGAGCAGGATCCACGGCTTCACCCAGACCGAGCTCGTCACACTTCTCGAGGCCAGGCAGGTGGTTCGCTCCGGCCTGCTCCGCAGCACCCAGCACCTCGTCGTGGCCGACGACTTCCGCCGTTTCCGGCCGCTGGTGCAGCCCGTACTCGACCGCACCGCCGGCTCGCGCCACTTCACCCGGAACCACGTCACCCGGCACGGCACAGGCCTGGACGTGGCGTCCCTGGTCACCGAGGGACTCGACCTGTTCGGGGGCGGGACGCTGTCCCGCAAGGAGCTGGCCCGGAGGCTGGCCGAACGCCACCCGGGTCACGACGGACGGATCCTGGCCGGGGAGGTCGAGCTGCGCACTCCTCTCGTCCACGGCGCCGCCACCGGCGCCTGGGGCCGCTGGGGCAACCGGTCGGCGGTCTCCGTCACGCCCGCCGAGGTGTGGCTGGGACAGCCGATGGAGACCGCGGCGACGGCGGGCGGAGCCCGCGACGCGGCGAAGGAGTTGATCCGCCGCTATCTGGCCGCCTTCGGCCCGGCCGGGGTGAAGGACGTCCAAGCCTGGTGCGGCCTGACCCGCCTGGGCGAGGTCATCGCGGAGATGCACGCCGAACTACGCGGCTACCGCAGCCCCGACGGCAGAGAACTGTTCGATCTCGCCGACGCGGAGCTGCCCGACGACGAGACCCCCGCTCCGGTACGACTGCTGCCCGCGTTCGACAACGTCCTGCTCGGCCACGCCGACCGGACCCGCATCATCAGCGACGAGCACCGCGCCCACGTGATGCCCGGCCAGGCGCAGGTACGGCCCAGCTTCCTGGTGGACGGCCGGGTGCACGGAACATGGACCCTCGACGCAGGGACGCTACGACTCACCCCGTTCCGCCCGCTCCGCGCCTCCGACCGGGCGGCCCTGGAGGAGGAGGCGGCCCGACTGCTGCGGTTCGTGGGTGGGACGAGGGCGACCTACGACGACACGAGCGCGACCCGGCCGTCCTGAGGTTCCACCCCGGCATGCACCGCCGGCGGCCGACCTCCGCGAGATGCGCCGTGTGACGTGCACGCTGAACAGCGTCATCGCGGCGTCAGGGGCGGGACCGCCGGATGTGCGCATCGCAGGGTTCCCTGCGCGCCGAACACCGCGAACGGCGCGCAGGACCCTCCTGGCCGGTTGTCCTGTGCGGCGAGAGCCACTTCACCGCACGGGCCGGTGAGATTCAGTGAATCAAGCGTCACCCTGGCGGGACGACTGGTTTCGGACACAGAAACAGTCCCCGGCGGCCGGTGTGGGTACGGTGAATCATCCAAGAGGGAATTCGAGAGTGCGTGGGGAACTGGGTGAAAGATCCTCAGTACCAGGTCAGGACGGTTGATCACCCCGTAGAACAGGCAACTTTCGTCCTCCCTGGGATTCCATCGGATACGCGAGGAGATTGCGCCCATTCGACTGGTGAATGCGACGCGGGTTGCGGGATGCAATTTTCGCTCCGGTACGGTCGGTCATGACGCAGGTCACAGAAGTGATGACTGTTCCGTTTCCGGCTTTGCGAGGCGTGTTTCCATGACCCTGTCCATTCGGAACCAGCTGCCCGGCACCGTCACGTCCGTCACCGCCGGTGAGGCCATGGCGTCGGTGAAGGTGCGCCTGGCGGGCGGCCAGGACATCACTGCCGCGATCACGACCGACGCCGTCAAGGACCTGGGCCTGGCCGAGGGATCCGCGGTCAAGGCCCTCGTGAAGTCCACCGAGGTCGCTCTCGCGACCGGCCCCGTCGACGGCATCTCCATCCGCAACCAGCTCGCGGGCACCGTCACCGAAGTGGCGACCGGCGGCGCCATGGGCTCGGTGAAGGTCACCGTCGAGGGCGGCGAACTGACCGCCGCGATCACCAAGGACGCCGTCGAGGACCTCGGCCTGAACGCCGGCGCCTCCGTCGTCGCGCTGATCAAGTCGACCGAGATCTCCCTCGCCTCCGCCTGACCCCGGCGCCCGCGCCTCCGCCTGATCATGGGCGTCATCGTCGAGGGCCGCGCACCGCGCAGGTGCGCGGCCCTCGTGCGTCTGCGACTCACATGTGCAGCCGGACAGCCGGACAGCCGGGACAGCCGGACAGTCGGACGGCCGGACGCGGACACGTTTCGCGGCGGCCGGTGGACAGGTTCATGGCGTGCGTCGCCCGGGCTCGTCAGAGCGGCACGATCGTCGCCTCGGTCGCCTTGACGCTGGTCCAGACGGACACCCCGTCGGTGATGCCGAGTTCGGCGGCCGCCTGCGGCGTGATCTCGGCGACGAGGTCGGGGGCCCGGTCGGAGGTGATCAGGACCCGCAGCCGGCTGCCGCTCGTGGTGATCTCACGTACGGTGCCGGGCCAGACGTTACGGGGGCTGCCGCCGGGCCGCTCGCGGTGGACGGACACCGCCTCGGGCGCGACGATCGCGAGCGCCGGGGTGCCGGCCGGCGCCGGTTCGGCCGCGACCAGGGTGCCGCCGCCGTCGAGCGCGAGGCCCTCCGGGCTCGCCGTGCCCGGCCAGGCGTTGCGGCCGAGCATGCGGGCGACCCAGGGGGAGCGCGGATGACGGGTGACCTCGACGGGCGGCGCGTCCTGGAGGGCCCGGCCCTCGTCGAGGACGAGGACGCGGTCGGCGAGGGAGACCGCTTCGACCGGGTCGTGGGTGACGATCAGGCAGACGCCGCCGAAGCCGGTGAGGTGGGTGCGCAGGGTGTGGCGTACATGGGCGCGGGTGGTCTGGTCGAGGGCGGCGAGCGGTTCGTCGAGGACGAGCAGCCGGGGCCGGGCGGCCAGCGCGCGGGCGAGGGCGACGCGTTGGGCCTGGCCGCCGGAGAGCTGGGCGGGCCGGCGGTGCGCCAGGTGACCGACGCCGAGCCGGTCGAGCCACTGCTGCGCTTCGCGGCGGGCCTCCGCCCGGCGGACGCCTTGCGCCCGGAGGCCGTACGCGGTGTTGGCGAGGGCGCTCATGTGGGGGAAGAGGGCGCCGTCCTGCGGGACCCAGGCGACATGGCGCCGGTGCGGGGGCAGGGCGGTGACGTCGGTGTCGCCCAGCGTCAGGGTGGCGTGGGCCCGGGGGGTGAGGCCGAGGAGGGCGCGGAGGAGGGTGGTCTTGCCGGCGCCGTTGGGGCCGACGACGGCGATGGTCGTGCCCGGCTCGGCGTCGAGGGTCAGCTCGGTGAAGCCGGTGACCTCGGCGTGCAGCGCCCACCGCGCGTCCCCGCCCTGGTTCCCCTCCCCGGCGACGTTCCTCTTCCCGGCGGCGTTCCCCTTCTCAGGGGCGTTCCCCGTCTCGGCGGCGGGCGCGGGGGGAGTCTGCCGGACCTGCGCGGGATCCTCGGGTCCCACCTCCGGGGCGGGACGCGTACGGCGGTCCGAAGGGGTTCCCGTCCACCGGCCGCGCAGGGCGATCAGCACGCCCATCGCGATGGCGAGCAGCAGCAGCGAGACGGAGGTGGCGGCCTCGGGTTCGTCCTGGAGCAGGAGGTAGACCTGGAGGGGGAGGGTCTGGGTGGTGCCGGGGAGGTTGCCGGCGAAGGTGATGGTGGCGCCGAACTCGCCGAGCGCCCGCGCCCAGGTGAGGGCCGCTCCCGCGATCAGGCCGGGCGCGACCATGGGCAGGGTGACGGTGAAGAAGACCCGTACCGGCGAGGCGCCGAGGGAGGCCGCCGTCTCCTCGTACCGCGGCCGCAGCCCGCCGAGCGCACCCTCCAGGCTGATGACGAGGAACGGCATGGCGACGAACGTGGCGGCGATGACCGCCCCGGAGGTGTGGAACGGGAAGGTGATGCCGAAGGTGCCTTCGAACCACGGGCCGAGCAGCCCCCGCCGGCCGAAGGCGAGAAGCAGCGCCACACCACCGACGGTGGGCGGCAGCACCATCGGCAGCAGGACCAGGGAACGGACGATCGCCTTGCCGGGGAAGGACACGCGGGCGAGCAGCCAGGCGAGCGGCACGCCGAGGAGCAGGGAGAGTCCGAGCGCCCAGAAGGAGACGACCAGGGAGAGCTTCAGCGCCTCGACCGTGCCCGGTGAGCGGAGGTGGCCGACGAGTTCGCCCCACTCCGTCCGTACCAGGATGCCGATCAGAGGCAGCGTCAGGAACGCCACGGCCAGCAGCGCGGGCAGCGCCAGGGCGAGGGGCGGCCGGGTGCCGGACGCGCGTAGGCCTGCTCGCTTCATCTGCAACCTCGAAGACATGAGGAATGAGGGCTGTCCGTTTCCCCGGGACGGACAGCCCTCACGATCTGGTGAGCCCGGTCGGCTACGGCTTCTGGAAGCCGGCGTCCTGGAGGATCTTCTGCGCCTCGGGCGAGGAAAGCCAGGCGACGAACGCGGCCGCGGCCTCGGCGTTCTTGGAGTCCTTGATCGTGGCGGCCGGGTACTTGGCGACGGCGTTCTGCGCGTCGGGGATCTCGACGGCGTCGACCTTGTCCTTGGCGCTCTCGGCGTCGGTCTTGTAGACGAGTCCGGCGTCGGCCTCGCCGAGCTCGACCTTGCTGAGGACGGCGCGGACGTTGGGCTCCTGGGAGACCGCCTTGACCGTGATCTTCTGGGCGTCGAGGATCTGCTTGCTGTACTTGCCGGCCGGGACCTCGGGGGCGGCGAGGACGACCTTGAGCTTGGTGTCCGCGAGGTCCTTCAGGTCGTCGACCTTGAACGGGTTGCCCTCGCCGGTGGCGATGACGAGCCGGTTCCTGGCGATGATCACCGGGGTGCCGGTGTCGGCCTTGACCTTGTCCATGCTCTTGGTGTCGGCGGTGATCAGGGCGTCGGCGGGCGAGCCCTGGGCGACCTGGGCGACGAGCTCCTGGGAGCCGGCGAAGGAGAAGGTGATCTTCGTGCCGGGGTGGGACTTCTCGTACGCGGCCCCGGCCGTCTTGAAGACGTCGGTGAGGGACGCGGCCGCGAGCACGGTGAGCTGGGCGGCGGGCGCGCCGCTCGCGGAGCCGGAGGCCGTGGACCCGCCGGTGTCCTTCTTGGTGTCGTCCTTGGTGTCGTCGTTGCCGCAGGCGGCGAGCGGGACGAGGAGGGCCGCGGTGAGGATCGCGGCGGCGGTACGGCGTCTGGTGGACGTGAGGGTGAGCGACATGAGGGTCCGAACTCCTTGGGGACGAGAGCGAGATGCGTGGCGAGGTGGCGGCCGCGCCGACGGCCGTTGCCACCCGGTACTGCGTGAGGGGTCAGGTGCGGTCGATGTGCACGCTGGTCGACTTCACGCGGGCGGTGGCCTGCATGCCGACTTCCAGCCCCAGTTCCTCCACGGCCTCCCGGGTGAGGAGCGAGACGAGGCGGTGCGGCCCGGCCTGGATCGTGACCTGGGCCGCGATGTCACCGAGCTTGATCGCGGTGACGATGCCGGGGAAGGCGTTCCGGGCCGAGGTGTAGGACGGGTCGTCCTCGCCGCTGCCGCCCTGTGCGATCTCCGCGGAGAACGCCGCCAGCGACTTGCCGTCGATCAGACGCCGGCCGCTCTCGTCCCGGTGGGTCGCGATCCTGCCCGCGTCCGCCCAGCGCCGCGCCGTATCCGGGCTGACGCCCAGCACACGTGCGGCCTGACCGATGGTGTAGGACTGCATGTGCGACACCGTAGGTGGACCTGGCTCTTATCTGCAACAAACCCGTGTGAGTCTCCATGGCGAATAAGAGGGGGATTGGAGGAAGAGATGAACGCGGGCCCGAGCGCCTGAGCCCTTCCCGCGCCGGTCCCGGCGTGCGGGGGCCTGAACCCCTCCCGTGCAGGTCCCGGCGTGCGGGGGCCTGAACCCTCCCGCGCAGGTCCCAGCGAACCGAGCTACAGGGATTCTGCGGGGTTCTCTTGGCACTTACGATGGCCTGACTCGTGTTTGCCTCGTGAATGTGAGATGCGGGCCCGGCCCGTGAGCGCACTAGGAGTCCCGCATGCAAGTCGATCAGCTTCTCCACCTCGACCGTCTCGATCTCTCCCTCGTCTGGGGTGACGAGCCGTTGCTCGGCCAGGAGATCGGCGGCGTGATGGCGACCGACCTGGAGGACCCGGCCCGGTTCCTTCAGCCGGGCGAGGTCGTGCTGAGCGGGCTGGTGTGGTGGAGCCGGGGCGGCGACCGGGCCAAGGCCGACCGCTTCGTGTCGGCGCTGAGTGACGCCGGCGCCGTGGCCCTCCTCGCGGGGGAGGAAACGCACGGGGAGGTGCCGGCGGAGCTGGCCGACGCCTGCCGGGCGCACCGGATCGCGCTGCTCGCGGTGCCCGCGCACACCAGCTTCCGGGCGATCACCGAAGCCGTGTACCTGCGCCAGTGGGGCGAGCTCAGCCGGCGCCCCACCGATCACTACGCGCTGCCGGAGAACGTGCGCGTCGACATCGACCGCGCCCTGGAGGGCGGTGCGTCGGCCGGTGCTCTGCTCGACCGCGCCTTCGCCCATCTGGGGACGCCCGCCTGCTACTTGCTGACCGGGAGCGGCCGTACGCTCGCCCGCACCGCCACAGCGCCCGAACTCCCGGCGCGGCACGCGGCGGAGGCGCTGGGCGGTCCGCACGGCACGACGGTCCGCGTCGACGCCGACGACACCGTGTTCGACGCCTGGCACCTCCATCTGCCGGAGGAGAGCCGGGTGCCGCCCCGGGTGCTGCACGAGATAGCCGAGCTCCTCGGCCGACACCGCCGTCGCCAGGACCGGCGCAGGAAGGAACGCAGGCAGGCGTACGAGGAGCTCATGGGGCTCGTCGGCGCGGCCTACGGCGAGATCAACGGCCTGGAGAGCGCGCTGGGTTCGAGTGGTCTGCCCGCCACCGGGCCGTACACCGTGGTCGTCGCGTCACTGGAACCGGCGGGGGAGCGGGCCGACGGCGTCGCCGCGCTCACGGAGGCCCTGAGCCATCTGCCGTCGGCCGCGTTCGCCGTCGCCGAGCGCCCGGGCGGCGAGGTGATGGCGGTGCTGGCCCACGAGGAGAACGGGGAGCCGGACGTACGGGACCTCCTCGGCGAGGTGTGGCCCCTGCTGCACGCCTGCCGACCGAAGACCTCCCTGCACGCCGGTGTCGGGGGACCGGTCGGCACCCCGGGCGAACTGGGCGCCGCCCTCACGCAGGCCCGCTACGCCCTCGCCGCCGCCCGAACGACCGCTCCGTCGGCGGCACGTGTGGCAGGGCTGGGTGACCTTCGAGGCCTGGAGATGCTCCTCGCGGGCGTCCCCGCCGACGTCCGTTCGGTCTACCGTGACACCGTCCTCGGCCCGCTCCTGCGGGACGGGCGCGCCTCGAACGGTGCCCTGCTTGAGACCCTGGAGGTCTTTCTGGCACACAACTGCTCCTGGGCGAGGACCGCCGAAGCCCTGCACCTGCACGTGAACACGGTCCACTACCGCATCGAGCGCATCCAGACCCTCACGGGCCGGGACCTGTCCCGGCTCGACCACCGACTGGACCTGCGGGCCGCGCTGCTGTGCCGCTGACGACCGGACTCAGGGAAGGTCGATGTGGACGTTGGTCGACTTCACGCGGGCGGTGACGGTGACCCCGACGCCGAGCGCCAGCTCCTCCACGGCCTCCCGCGTCAGGAACGAGACGAGCCGGTGCGGCCCGGACTGGACCTCCACCTGCGCGGCCACGTCGTCGACCCGTACCGACGTCACGATCCCGACGAACGAGTTGCGTACCGAGGTCGGCACGTCGTCCTCCGGGACCGCGTGCAGACCGGCCCCCCGCTCCTGGGCGAAGCGCGCGAGACCCACCCCGTCGATCACCCGGTTGCCCGAGCCGTCCCGGTCCATGCGCAGCCGACCGCCGTCCGCCCACCGGCGAACGGTCTCCGAACTCACTCCGAGCAGCCGCGAGGCCTGCCCAATGCTGTACGACGGCACAACGGCACTCTAGGTCACCCCGGTCCGCCCGAGTCACGCGCCGGCGCCGGGCTCGCGCATGCGGTCCTGGGCGGTGGCGGCGCAGAGCATCGCGTGACCGTCATGCGCCCCACCCATCCTTCGGGCCGAGGTCGGCAAGCGCGGTTCCCAGCCGCCGTGCGCCCTCGGTCAGCTCGGCGTGGTCGGCCGTCGTGGCGAACCCGATGCGCAGGTGAGCCGCCGGCGGCTCGGTGGCGAAGTAGCGGCTGCCGGCGCTCACGGGAGGTCCCCGGTGCGACGTTGGCCGCCATCGCGGTCAACGCCGACCTGACCGACCCGGGCCCCGTCCGGACCATGGCCGACCTCGTCCGCACCGAGATCGGGCCCGTCGACATCCTGGTCAACAACGCCGGCTCCTACCCCCGCGTCGCCTGGCAGGATACGGACGAGGTTGCCTGGAACTACTCCCTCGGTGTGAACCTCACCGCCCACTACCGCGCCTGCCACGCATTCACGCCCGGCATGGTCGAGCGCCGCTGGGGCCGGATCGTGAACATCGGCAGCGTCAACGCCCGCGCCGGCCGGACGAACCTCGTCGGGTACAGCACCGCGAAAGCCGGGTTGCTGGGCCTGACCCGCTCCCTCGCCCGCGAACTCGGCCCGTACGGGATTTGTGTCAACACGGTCATGCCCGGAGCCATCCAGGTCGAGGCAGAGAACGCCCTCCCCGCCAGGCACCGTGCGCGGCCGGAGGACCAGATCAAGCGCCAGTGCGTCCCGCGCCGTGGCCGGCCCGAGGACGTCGCGGCCCTGGTGGCGTTCCTCGTGGGCCCCTCCGCCTCGTTCATCACGGGGCAGTCCGTCCACGTCGACGGCGCCTGGCTGCTCCACTGAGACCGTCAACAAGCAAGGAGACGAACCGAAATGATCGAACGAGTCCGCGCCGTCCTCGTCACCGCCGACGACACGATGCTGGTCATCCGCCGCACCAGGCCCGGCATCCCCGAGTACTGGGTCCTGCCGGGAGGCGGTGTCGAGCCCAGCGACGAGTCCCGGGAGGCCGCCCTCCACCGTGAGATCCACGAGGAGATCGCGGGGAAGGCGGACATCGTCCGCCTCCTCCACACGATGGAGACCGACGACGAGCGCCAGCTCTTCTACCTCGCCCGCATCGCGACCTGGTCCTTCGACGACCGCACCGGCCCCGAGTTCAGTGCCGAAGGCCGTGGCGAGTACGCGCTGGAGGAGGTCCCACTGACCCTGGAGGGGCTCGACGGAATCGACCTCAAGCCCGAGGAGATCGCCCACGTGCTGAGGGGAGCCATCGGCGCCGGGAGCCTTGGGGCCGGGGTACCGCTCTGAGCCTGCGAGTAGATCGACACCCCGTCGGGGCCAGCTCCGAGGTGAGCCGGCCCCGACGGTGATCCCCGGTCCTACTGGGGCTCCTCGTCCTGCCCCGGCAGCTGCCGCAGGGCGAAGACGGAGCCGTCGGCGTGGACGGAGACGGGGCCTCCCCAGCTCTTGTCGAAGGTGAGCCGGGGGCGGGCGTCACGGCCGGCGTGGACGACGGTGCGGTACTCCTCGACGTCGCCCCTGGAGAGGAGGCGGAGGAGTACCTGGTCCACGCCGGAGAACGCCTCGACGCGAGGGCCGTTCAGGCGGAAGACGTGGTCGGTGCCGACGTACTCGGTGCCCAGGAGCGTGTGGGCGGCGTCCTGCACACTCGTGCTGGCCGCGTGTTCGAGGCCGGTGAAGCGTTTGTGGCCCTGCCGTTCGGTCAGGTGGCGGGCGGTGGCGTGGCCGGAGCCCGTGAAGGCCATGAGGCCCGCCGCGGTGGTGTGGGCCAGGGACTCTTGGAACCAGGCGAAGTCCTTCGGCTGCACGTGGCAGCCCCGCACCGGATCCGGAGCCACCAGGCCCTTGGCCGGCGGGTGGATGTCCGGCATCACGTTCGCCTGTGTTGGAGGTGCCTTCAGGTTCGGCTCCCGCCCCTCCGCCGGGGACAACCGGCCGCCGCTGCCCGGCGCCTCAAGGGCGTGGACGGCCATCGTGCCCCCATCCGTCGGGATCTCCGTGCTGAACAGCAGGGCCGGGGTCTCGTTCCACGCGCCGATGTGGACTGCTTCGGCGTGGACGGAGGCGGAGGCCAACTGGTCGGCGGAGGTGGCGGAGTTGCCGTGGTTGCCCTTGCAGGCGAGGGGGAAGACGCGGGACGGCTCGCCCGGCCGCCAGACCTCGGCGAAGTAGTGGGGCCGGTAGCGGTACTTCACCTTCTCGCCCTTGTCCCTGCTGGTGAGGGCCCAGCCCGCGCGTAACACCGTGTCGGCGGGGACGATCGTCACCGAATGGCCGGGGAAACGGCGGCGCAGCATGTGCTCGGCGAGGGTGAGCGCGAAGCCGATGCCGAGCTCGCCGGACTGCAGCGACTTGTAGTGGTCCGCGATGCGGTGTCCCTCGTCGGTGAGGCCGAGGAAGGAGTCTCCGCCGCCGGCCAGGGCCTGGGTGTACTTGAGCGCACCCCAGTGCTCCGCCAGTCCCCGGCCCGCACCACGCCACGACAGGGAGGTAGCCCGGGCGAGGGTGTGGAGCACGTCCCAGACGGTCACCCCGAACTGCTTGGGCAGCTCCGTGCGCTGAATCGGGATGAGGGCGGGCTTGCGGCGGAGCGGCTCCTCCTCCTTCTCCTTCCGTTTCTCGTCGTCCGCGGCGATGGCGGCCTTCGTCTTGCCGACGAGCGCGTCGTCGGAGCGGACGGAAATGTTCGACGGCTGGGTCAGGGCCTGGAGCACTTCTTCGGTCGGCTTCAACAGCTCTCCCTCGTGGCGTGCGCGGGCGGTTCACCATCGGCCGGACCGTACGGAGGGGGACGGCGGCGCACGCAAGTGCGCAGGAGCGCGTGACCTGGAGCTCGGCCCTGGCGACGGACAGCACGCGGCCGGTGGCGGGATCTCGCCACCGGCCGGCTGTTCCGCATGGGGCTTTGGTCTGTGCTCTCAGTTCTCGTGGATCACGAATCGGCGCCCGCGACGATGATTCCGCTCCGCGTGGACCTCCAGATCGGTTGTAGCGGTGACCACCGACAGAACCTGATGCATCGTTATGATCGAGCGGACGGCAAGCGGGCGAGTCGGCCACGCCTGCGTGAGTCTCTGCCCACCCTTAGAGATCTCTGGCCTGCGTCGAAGCCTTATGTCTGGGTGCCATGCCGCGAAAATACGGGACGCGCCGAATGGCCTGTTCCTATGGAGCGTGGTCAATGGTGACTGCGCCGGGCGCCGCCCCCGGCGAGGAGCAGATGCCATGCCTTGCCCGACCGTCTCCCGCGCATTCGCCCCAGATTCTCCCCAGGATGCCTCTGGGGGTGACACCTGGGGTTTGCTCATGCTGAGTGGATCAAGGTTTCGGGGTGGATGGCTACAGCCAGTCCTTCTTCTTGAAGACCACGTACAGGCTCACGCACACCGCCGCCATCAGCAGCACCGCGAACGGATAGCCGCCCGCCCAGTGCAGCTCCGGCATGTTGTCGAAGTTCATGCCGTAGATCGTTCCCACCAACGTGGGTGCAAACAGAATCGCCGCCCAGGAGGAGATCTTCTTGATCTCCTCGTTCTGCTCGAAGCCCGCCTCCGCCAACGCCCGCATTTCCGCGTTCTGTTGTTGCGTGACCAGGGTCGCGTTGACCGTGAGGATGTCCGTGAGTGCCTGGCGGAAGCCGTCGACTCGTTCGCTGGTGTGGGTGACGTGGTCCGCCACGTCGCGGAGGTAGCGCTGGAGTTCCTCGTCCGTGCCGTACTTCGCGAAGCCGGCCATCAGGCCGTGCAGCATGCCCACCAGGGGGCGGGTGGCGCGTTGGAACTCGACCATTTCCCGGGAGAGTTCGTAGATGCGGCGGGAGACCGCCGGGTCGCCGCCGAAGACCTCCGTCTCGATCTCGTCGATGTCGTTCTGGACGCCCGCCACCACCGGGGCGTAGCCGTCGACCACCGCGTCCAGGATCGCGTACAGGACCGCCTCCGGGCCCAGCGCGAGAAGGTCCGGGTCCTTCTCCATGCGGTGGCGGACCGTGGAGAGGTCCGGTGCGGCGCCGTGGCGGACCGTGATCAGGAAGTCCGGGCCCACGAAGATGTGGAGTTCACCGAAGTCGACCTCCTCCTGGGCGTCCAGATAGCGGGCGGCCCGGAGGACCACGAAGAGGGTCTCGCCGTACCTCTCCAGCTTGGGGCGCTGATGGGCCTCCAGTGCGTCCTCCACGGCCAGTTCGTGGAGGTCGAACTCGGCGGCGAGGGAGTGGAGTTCCTCCTCGGTCGGGCGCTGGAGGCCGATCCACGCCATGCCGTCCGGGTGCTCGCGCAGCTGTCGGAAGGTCTCCGCGAGCGTCGCCGGGGACGAGACGCGACGGCCGTCCCGGTACAGGCTCGCCTGCACCACGCTCGGCCGCTCCTCCGGTGTTTCCGGGGAGGCGGTCGTGGACGGCTCCGCCGGGGGGCGGCGCCACGCGGCGCGCGGGCGACGGTCGGACATCTCGTGCACCTCCTGAGTCTTCGGGAAGGATATATGGGGTTGGTTTCGGATGAATGGTCACAGCTTGGGGCGGGCCTGGCGGCAGCTCGGGGCCGGCCGCAAGGCCCACCCCTGCCGCGGAGGCCGGCCGCCAGGCCCACCCCCGCCGCCTTGCGGACCGTATCTGTCCGCAAGCCCGGGTAGCGTGCACGTCATGGCCCTCAAGACGACCCACCCCGTGCTCGGTCCCCGCGCCCTGAACCGTGCCACCCTCGATCGCCAGCTGCTTCTCCGCCCCGCCCCGATGGGCGTCACCGAGGCGATCGACCACCTCCTCGGCCTACAGGCGCAGAACACCAAGCCCCCGTACTACGCACTCGCCGCCCGCCTCGACGGGTTCCGGCCCGAGCAGCTGTCCGCGCTCATGGAGTCCCGCGACGTCGCCCGTATCGTCACCATGCGATCCACCGTGCACACCCACACCGCCCGCGACGCGGTCGCCCTGCGCCGGCTCGTCCAGCCCGGGGCCATCGACCGCGAGCTCGCCATCTTCGTCTCCCGCAAGGGGCTCGACGGCGTCGACCTCGACCGGCTCGCCGACACCGCCCGCGTGCTCGTCGAGGAGCGGCCCCGCACCCCCAAGCAGCTGCGCGACGAGCTTCTTCCCCAGTGGCCCGACGCCGACCCGCAGTCCCTCTCCCTCGCCGCCCGCTGCCTCCTTCCCCTGGTCCAGGTCACCCCGCGCGGCCTCTGGGGGCGCGGCGGCCAGGTCGCGCTCACCACCACCGACCGGTGGTTCGACGGCCCCGCGCAGGAGGCCGCCGACCTCGACGAGACCGTGCTCCGCTACCTCGGCGCCTTCGGGCCCGCCTCCGTCAGGGACATGCAGACCTGGTGCGGCCTCACCAAGCTCGGCCCCGCCTTCGAACGCCTGCGGCCCGGGCTCCTCGTCTTCCAGGACGAGCGCGGCACCGAACTCTTCGACCTGCCCGACGCACCCCGCCCCGACGAGGACACCCCGGCCCCGCCCCGCTTCCTGCCCGAGTTCGACAATCTCCTGCTGTCGCACGCCGACCGCAGCCGCGTCGTGCCCGCCGAACACCGGGGCCGCACCTGGACCGGCAACCAGGCCCACCGCGTCTTCCTCCTCGACGGCCTCCTCGCCGGCATCTGGCACCTCGACGAGGCGAAGGACCGCACGCTCCTCACCATCGAACCGTTTGCGCACGTGACGCGTGCCCAGCGCGCCGAACTCACCGCGGAGGCCGAGCGCACCCTCCAGCTCATGACCTCGCCGGGCATCCCGTACGACATCGTCCACGCCGAGTGACAGGGGAGGAGGTCGAGGCCGTTACGGCAGCGCCCCCGCCCTCCGTGCCGCCACCACCGCCTCCAGGCGGGTGTGTGCGCCCAGTTTTCGCATCGCCGAGCGCAGGTAGCCCTTCACCGTCTCCGGGCGCAGGCCGAGTCGCTGTGCCGCCGCGGCGTTCGTCGCACCCGAGGCCACCGCCGCGAGTACGTCCGTCTCCCGTGGCGTCAGCGCCACCGCCGGCAGCTCGCGGGGTGCACCGGAGGCCGTCTCCAGGCGGCCGCACACCGCGAGGAGGCGTTTCCGCAGCTCCGGGTCCGGGACCTGCGGGGCCAGTTCGCGCAGTTCCCCGTACGCCTGACGGACCTCCTCCCAGGACGGTCCGGACGGGCCCGAGGGCGTCGGGGCGAGGTGGTGGCGGGCCTCTTCCTGCTGCCGGACCTCGTCCCGTACGGCCAGGGCCTGCTCCAGGTCGCGGGCCGCCGCGACCGCCGCGTCGAAGATCCGCTCACCGATCGGCAGGGCGTCCCGCAGTGCCCCGTACAGCACACCGCGCACCTTGCGGCGTACGACGACGGGCACCGCGATCACCGACCGCAGTCCCTCCGCCGCGACCGGGCCGTCGTACTCGTGCGTGATGTGCCGGGCCGAGGGGTAGTCCGTGACCGCGCACGGCCGCGACAGGGCGAGACACTTCCCGCCCAGACCGGATCCGGTCGAGATGCTGAGACCGTGCAGCGCCGGCGTCACCGCCCCGGACATCTCGCCGATCCGCAGCGCCCGCCCCTCCTGGAGCAGCCCGCCGAAGACCACGGGCAGTCCGCTGCCCCGGCGCAGCCGCAGCAGCGCCGCGCGCAGTTCGGCCGTTTCCATCTGCTCGGGCACGGAACCACTCCTTCACCCCCGAACGGGGGTAGTGAGACCTGGGTCACTGATTACACGATGTCCGGGACCGGTCCCGCAACGAGGAGGACACATGACGGCGACGAGCGCGACGGAGAGGTTCCGGGCGGCCCGGGACTTCCTGCTGCAGCATCGCGAGGACTACGAGACGGCCTACGAGGGCTTCGCATGGCCCCGGCCCGACCGGTTCAACTGGGCGCTCGAATGGTTCGACGTCATCGCCGAGGGCAACGACCGGACCGCGCTCCACCTCGTCGAGGAGGACGGCGAGGAGACGAAGGTCAGCTTCGCCGAGATGTCCGCGCGCTCCAACCGGGTCGCGAACTGGCTGCGGGCCCAGGGCGTGCGCGCCGGCGACCGGATCATCGTGATGCTCGGCAACCAGGTCGAGCTGTGGGAGACCGTGCTCGCCGCCATGAAGCTGCGCGCCGTCGTCATCCCCGCCACCCCGCTCCTCGGCCCCGCCGACCTCCGCGACCGCGTCGACCGGGGCCGCGCCCGTCATGTCATCGTGCGCGCCGAGGACACCGCGAAGTTCGACGACGTCCCCGGCGCGTACACCCGGATCGCGGTCGGCGGCGACGGGGTGAACTGGCTGGGGTACGAGCACGCCGCCCGCGCGTCCGAGGTGTTCGAGCCCGAGGGCGTCACCCTCGCCGACGACACGCTCATGCTGTACTTCACCTCCGGGACGACCGCCCGCCCCAAGCTGGTCGAGCACACCCACACCTCGTACCCGGTCGGGCACCTCTCGACGATGTACTGGATCGGCCTCAAGCCCGGCGACGTGCACCTCAACATCTCCTCCCCGGGCTGGGCCAAGCACGCCTGGTCCAACCTCTTCGCCCCGTGGAACGCCGAGGCGACCGTCTTCATCCACAACTACACGCGCTTCGACCCGGCCCGGCTGATGAACGAGATGGAGCGCAACGGCGTCACCAGCTTCTGCGCCCCGCCGACCGTGTGGCGCATGCTGATCCAGGCCGACCTGAGCCGGCTGAAGACCCCGCCGCGCGAGGTCGTCGCCGCCGGCGAGCCGCTCAACCCCGAGGTCATCGAGTCGGTGCGGCGCGCCTGGGGCGTCACCATCCGCGACGGTTTCGGCCAGACCGAGACCGCCGTCCAGGTCTCCAACAGCCCCGGTCAGCGGCTCAAGGAGGGCTCCATGGGGCGCCCGAGCCCCGGCTTCCGGGTCACCCTCGTCGACCCGGTGAGCGGCACCCCGGACGTCGAGGAGGGCGAGATCTGTCTCGACCTGTCCGCCGGCCCGGTGGGCCTGATGACCGGCTACCACGGCGATCCGGAGCGTACGGCGGAGGCGATGGCCGACGGCTACTACCGCACCGGTGACATCGGCTCCAGAGACGCCGAGGGGTACATCACCTACGTCGGGCGCGCCGACGACGTCTTCAAGGCCTCCGACTACAAGATCAGCCCCTTCGAGCTGGAGAGCGCCCTCCTGGAGCACGAGGCCGTCGCCGAGGCGGCCGTCGTCCCCGCCCCCGACCCGCTGCGGCTCGCCGTACCCAAGGCGTACGTCGTCCTCGCGGCCGGCTGGGAGCCCGACGCGGAGACCGCGAAGGCCCTCTTCGCCCACTCGCGCGCGGTCCTCGCCCCGTACAAGCGGATCCGGCGCATCGAGTTCGCCGAGCTGCCCAAGACCGTCTCGGGCAAGATCCGGCGCGTGGAACTGCGCCGGCTCACCGCCGAGGGCGGCGGCAAGGAGTACACGGAAGGGGACCTCGCGTGAGCGTGACCGAGGAACTCTCCTACGCCCACGGGGTGTCCACCACCGCGCTCCTCGGCGACACCATCGGCGCCAACCTGGACCGGGCCGTCGCCGCCTGGCCGGAGCGCGAGGCGCTCGTCGACGTGTCCACCGGACGCCGCTGGACGTACGCCCGATTCGGGGCGGACGTCGACCGGTTGGCCGGGTCCCTGCTCGGCAGTGGGGTGCGGAAGGGCGACCGGGTCGGCATCTGGGCGGTCAACTGCGCCGAGTGGGTCCTCGTGCAGTACGCCACCGCTCGCATCGGTGCGGTCATGGTCAACATCAACCCCGCCTACCGGGCCCACGAGTTGGCGTACGTGCTCAACCAGGCCGGGATCACCCTGCTCTTCGCCTCGCTCGCGCACAGGACGAGCGACTACCGGGCCATGGTCGAGCAAGTGCGGGGAGAGTGCCCGGAGTTGCGCGAGGCGGTCTACTTCGGAGACCCGGGCTGGGACGCGTTCCTCGCCCGTACGCCCGGAGAGCTGCGTCCCGAGCCGCTCTCCTGCGACGAGCCCGTCAACATCCAGTACACGTCGGGGACGACGGGCTTCCCCAAGGGGGCCACGCTCTCCCACCACAACATCCTCAACAACGGCTATTTCGTCGGCGAGATGATCGCCTACTCCGAGCAGGACCGGATCTGCATCCCGGTGCCCTTCTACCACTGCTTCGGCATGGTCATGGGGAACCTGGCCGCCACCTCCCACGGCGCCTGCATGGTGATCCCCGCGCCCTCCTTCGACGCTGCCGCCACCCTCCGGGCGGTGCAGGAGGAGCGCTGCACCTCGCTGTACGGGGTGCCGACGATGTTCATCGCCGAGCTGGACCTCCCCGACTTCGCCACCTACGACCTGTCGAGCCTGCGCACCGGCATCATGGCCGGCTCGCCGTGCCCGGTGGAGGTGATGAAGCGGGTCGTCGCCGAGATGAACATGGCGGAGGTGTCGATCTGTTACGGCATGACCGAGACCTCACCGGTCTCCACCCAGACCCGCCGCGACGACGACCTGGAGCGCCGCACGGGCACCGTCGGCCGCGTCATGCCGCACGTCGAGGTGAAGGTCGTCGACCCGGTGAGCGGCCTGACCGTCGAGCGCGGCACGGCGGGGGAGCTGTGCACCCGCGGCTACAGCGTGATGCTCGGCTACTGGGACGAGCCGGAGAAGACCGCCGAGGCGATCGACGCCGGCCGCTGGATGCACACCGGCGACCTGGCGGTCATGCGGGACGACGGCTACGTCCAGATCGTCGGCCGTATCAAGGACATGATCATCCGGGGCGGCGAGAACGTGTACCCGCGCGAGATCGAGGAGTTCCTCTACGGGTACGCGAAGATCGCCGACGTCCAGGTCGTGGGCGTGCCCGACGAGCGCTACGGCGAGGAGATTCTCGCCTGCGTCATCCCCCGCGACCCGGCCGACCCGCCCACCCTGGAGGACGTCACCGCCTTCTGTCGCGACCGGCTCGCCCACTACAAGATCCCGCGCAGGGTGGAGATCCTCACCGAGTTCCCGATGACGGTGAGCGGGAAGGTACGGAAGGTGGAACTGCGGCAGCGGTACGGGGAGCGGGGCGGCACCCCTTAGCGGTCCTCTCGGTCCTCTCGGTCCTCCGGGGCCTCCCGGGTCTAGCGGGCCTCCCGGGCCCCGCGGGCGCCCTGGTCCTCCGGGGCGTTCCGCACCTCCCGGCGCATGCATACCCGGGGCCAGACCGAGAGGCCGTGGGCCGCCTCCGCGCGGCTGATGGCGCGCAGGCCCTCCGTGAGAGCCGGGTCGGACTCGGTGAGCGGGCGGAAGCCGAGCCGCGTGTAGTACGGGGCGTTCCACGGCACCTCGGTGAACGTCGTCAAGGTCAGCGCCGCCAGGCCCTGTTCCCCGGCGGCCGTGGCCAGATGCTCGATCAACGCCCGGCCGACGCCCCGGCGCGCGGCATCGGGATGCACCGACACCTGTTCGATGTGGGCGGAGCCGTCGACCGTGTCGGCCAGCAGATACGCGACCGGGTGATCGGCGGTGTCCACCGCCACCCATGCCCGGCCCGCACAGCGGTAGGACTCCAGGACGTCCAGGGGCAGGGGGTCGTCGTCGGCGATCGCCGCCATGCCGAGAGTACGGAACGGCTCGCCCGCCGCCCGTTCGATGTCCTGGAGCAGCGGGAGTTCGGCCGGAGCGGCCGCTCTGATGCGCATACGACAGTATGGCGCGGCCTCACCCCGCGGCGTCGCCCGGACCGGGACCCGGATCCGGACCACGCTCCTGCGGCGGCCGGTTCCGGTCCACCTCCCCGGGCCGGTCGAGCAGCCCGCCGTCCCGCGAGAAACGGGGCAGGAACAGCGCGAGCGCCGCATCGCCGTACAGCGCCACGTACAGCTGGACCAGCCACCCGTCCGTCACCTCGCGCCGATGCGCCGGCAGCGGGTACCGCTCCCGCAGCCCGGTGAGGAGCCGCCGCGCCGCCCGGGTGGCCGGCGGCAGCCGCAGCAGCACCATCGCCAGGAGTACGGGCAGGGCGCCCGCGGCGAGCGCCCCGGCGAGACCCGTGCCGGACGCCGCCGTCGCGTACGCCCCCACCGCCACCGTCAGCGGTACGCAGCCGAGCAGCGTCCTGGCCGCCCACAGCCGCCTCGACGGCCGCAGCAGCCCCGCCCCGCGCAGCTCGCGGCGCAGCGCGTCCACCGCCCGCCGCGCCTCGGGGCGCAGCGCGAGATCCCGCAACGCGAACGCCCGGTGGAGCGCCCCGTGCACCCCCAGCTGTACGGGGTCCAGGGTGCGGCCGGGGCCGCCGTTGGCCCGAATCGTATGTTTGCGGCCCGCCGCGACCGCTCCGCGCTGGTGCAGCGCCACGAGCGCCACGATGACGGCCGCCCGCCGCCCGCCCCGCAGCAGCGCCAGGGCCTGCGGCGGCGGCACGTCGTCCGGACGCGCCCCTTCGCTTTCCCGGCTGCGGGTTCGCAACAACGCGGCGGCGAGCAGCAGTTGCCCGCAGGCCGCACCGATGAACCACCACATCACCGTCGGCATGAAGCCCACCCCCCGAGGGTGTTGTGCCCGGGGGAGCGTGATCGTCACGCGTGAATGGCCGGTTTCGGATGCCGAGGTGTTGTGGACGGTACGTCTCCGGGGCCGGCCGGGCCCCCGAGACGCCTCCGTCGAGCCTCAGGCGGCGCCCGAGGCCAGATCGTCGGCGGCGTCGTTCACCGGCTGCGGGGTGCCGGTCAGGTCGAGCACGAAGAGCGGAAGCCCGACCTCGGCGGCCCGTGAACGGGCCTCCGGGGTGTAGCCGGCGAGCGAGAAGAACACGCTCACGGAGGAGGCGCTCAGCCCGTTCAGCCACAGGCACTCGACGGCCCGCAGGCCGGTGGGCCGCGTGCTCGGGTCGACCTGCGCGACGAGCCCCGGCGCCCGCAGGTCCACTCCGGACGCGGGGCGCTCCTCGGGCTGGACGACGTCCCGGAACCCCAGCCAGCGCAGATACCCGGCCGCGGCCGCGACCGCGTCCCGCGCGGTCCGGATCGTCAGCGGCCGGAAGGCCCCACGCACCGGAGCCGGGCGCGGGGCGGTGGGCGGCAGCGGGATGTGCGAGGGGTAGCGCTCCGCGAACGTACGGTGCGCGCCCGGACGGGGCGGGGTCGCGGGGCCACGGTGGGCGGCGTGGCCGGGCCCGGTGCCGAGTCCGGGGGTGCCGGGGCCCGCACCTGCGGTGCCGGGACCCGTTCCGGGGGTGCCGGGACCCGTTGATGCCGTGCCGGGACCCGTTCCCGCAGTGCGGGGACCCGTACCGAACCACGCCGAGCCGGGTTCGACCGCCGGGGAGTGTGCCGTACCGGCCGAGGTGTCCGCCCGGGGCGGGTAGGGCCCGCCTGCGGCGGACGGACCGGAGGGGGAGGCGGGCGAGGACGAAGGCGAGGGCTGGCCTGCGGCGGTGCCGTGCCGGCTCGCACCCGGCACCGTCGTACCCGTGCCCGTACCCGTGCCCGTGCCCGTACCCGTGCCCGTATTCGTGACCGGTCGGGAAGCACCCGCTTCCGGCCACGATCCGGTGCTTCCGCCGGCCCCGCCGACGTCCGCGCCGTCGCGCCTCGTCTCGCCGACCGCCGGGGCCCCGCCCCCGCCGAACCCGCCGGAGGCCCCCGTGTCCACCGACCGCACCGGCACGCGCAGGACCGTTCCGCACGTGCAGCCCAGTTCCGGGTGGGGCCAGTCGTCCTCGCGGCCGCAGGCGCCGCAGCGGACGGTGACCCATTCGTCCGTCCAGTTCCGGTGCGTGATGGGTTCCGCCGTCGCGCCCGCCGTCACGGGTGGCACCACCGGGTTTCCGCACGCGCAGGGGAAGACGGGCGCCGCGTATGCCTGCGTGCGCAGGCATTCCGGGCAGCGCACCGGTACCGACTCGCCCACAACCAACCCCCTGTCGTTCCGTCCCATCGTCCACCCATCGGCCGCCTCGGGGGGAGGTGTTCGGCCACTTCCGTGATCCCGCCGGTCGGACTTCTCTTGACGGTTCTCCGGAGCCCGACCTACATTGCTTCCGTATAGCAGAACAGTATTTCCGCATTACGGAAACAAGTCGTTCCGGGGCCCCGAGCCGACCGGTGGGCTTGGATCCGCCCGGCCGAAGCAGGAGCACTCCCATGCCTCGTATGACCGCCGCCGCAGCGGCCGTTGAGATCCTCAAGCGCGAAGGCGTCACCACCGCGTTCGGCGTGCCCGGCGCGGCGATCAACCCCTTCTACCGCGAGCTCAAGAACGTCGGCGGCATCGGCCACACGCTGGCCCGCCACGTCGAGGGCGCGTCCCACATGGCCGAGGGCTACACCCGTGCCAAGGCCGGCAACATCGGTGTCTGCATCGGTACCTCGGGCCCCGCCGGCACCGACATGATCACCGGTCTGTACTCGGCGATCGCGGACTCGATCCCGATCCTGTGCATCACCGGCCAGGCCCCGGTCTCGAAGCTCCACAAGGAGGACTTCCAGGCCGTCGACATCGCCTCGATCGCCAAGCCGGTGACCAAGGCCGCCACGACCGTCCTGGAGGCCGCGCAGGTCCCCGGCGTCTTCCAGCAGGCCTTCCACCTGATGCGCTCCGGCCGCCCCGGCCCGGTCCTCATCGACCTCCCGATCGACGTCCAGCTGACCGAGATCGAGTTCGACCCGGAGACCTACGAGCCGCTGGCGGTCTACAAGCCGCAGGCCACCCGCGCCCAGGCCGCGAAGGCACTGAGCTTCCTCCTGGAGTCCGAGCGCCCGCTGATCGTCGCCGGTGGCGGCATCATCAACGCCGACGCGTCCGACCTCCTCGTCGAGTTCGCCGAGCTGATCAACGTCCCGGTCATCTCCACTCTGATGGGCTGGGGCACCATCCCGGACGACCACGAGCTGGCGGCCGGCATGGTCGGTGTCCAGACCGCGCACCGCTACGGCAACGCGACCTTCCTGGAGTCGGACTTCGTCCTCGGCATCGGCAACCGCTGGGCCAACCGTCACACCGGTTACAACATGGACGCGTACACCAAGGGCCGGAAGTTCGTCCACGTCGACATCGAGCCCACCCAGATCGGCAAGATCTTCGCTCCGGACTACGGCATCGCCTCCGACGCCAAGGTCGCGCTGGAGCTCTTCATCGAGATCGCCAAGGAGCTGAAGGCCGCCGGCGAGCTGCCGGACTTCTCCGCCTGGGCCGCCTCCGCGCAGGAGCGCAAGGCCACCCTCCAGCGCCGGACGAACTTCGACAACATCCCGATCAAGCCGCAGCGCGTCTACGAGGAGATGAACAAGGCCTTCGGCCCGGAGACCCGCTACGTCACCACCATCGGTCTCTCCCAGATCGCGGCCGCGCAGTTCCTGCACGTCTACAAGCCGCGCCACTGGATCAACTGCGGCCAGGCGGGCCCGCTCGGCTGGACCATCCCGGCCGCCATCGGTGCCGCCACCGCCGACCCGGAGACCCCGGTCGTCGCGCTCTCCGGCGACTACGACTTCCAGTTCATGATCGAGGAGCTGGCGGTCGCCGCTCAGCACAAGGTCCCCTACGTCCACGTCCTCGTGAACAACGCCTACCTGGGCCTGATCCGTCAGGCGCAGGGCAACCTGGGCATCAACTTCGAGGTCAACCTCGAGTTCGAGAACATCAACACCCCGGAGATCGGCGTCTACGGCGTCGACCACGTCAAGGTCGCCGAGGGCCTGGGCGTCAAGGCGATCCGCGTCACCGACCCGGAGAAGCTGGGCGAGGCCCTGGAGCAGGCCAAGAAGCTGGCCGTCGAGCACCAGGTCCCGGTCGTCGTCGAGGCCATCCTGGAGCGCATCACGAACATCGCGATGAGCAAGACGGTCGACATGAGCGACGTCACCGAGTTCGAGGAGCTGGCCACCGAGCCCGGCCACGCCCCGACCGCGATCAAGGCCCTCCAGGTCTGATCGGCCCGAGCAGCCAGATCCGTCTGAACGGTCGGATCCGTCCGAACGGTCAGATCCGTCTGAACGGTCGGATCCGTCTGATCCGGGAGTCCTGACACGGCCCCCGCCCCGAGGAGCACCGGGGCGGGGGCCGCCCCGCGTTCACGCGCCCGTCAGCGCTGCGCCCGTACGAGCACCGCGCCCGCCTCCGTCCACTCGTACAGGACCGACCGGCCCGCCCGGTCCCGCCGTACGAGCCCGGCGTCGAGCAGCACCTTCAGATGCCGTCCCACCGAGCCGAGTCCCTGCCCGGTCTGCGCCACCAACTGGCTGGTGGACTTGGGGTGTTCGAGCCGTACGAGCACCCCGGCGCGCATCCCGCCCAGCAGCGCGCCGAGCGCCTCGGGCACGACCGGTCCCGTCGCGTCCGTCAGGGCGCCGGAGCACGCGTACACGATCGCGAACCGTTCGGATCCCGCCCAGGAGACCCAACCCCGGTTCGGTGTCACGGGGACGAAGAGCAGCCGGCCGCCGTCGACCGATCTCGGGGGATAGGCGCGGGGGTTGACCTGGAGCCGCCCGTCGCCCAGCCACCGCATCTTCCCCGGGCACAGCTCGTCGAGTGCCGCCGCCCACCCGCCCCGGCCCAACAGGGCGGTCCGCGCCACCACATCGGCCTCCAGGACCCGGCGGCGGCGCGGCCAGTCGGGCAGCACCGTCTCCCGCCACACCCACTCCAGGACCTCCGTCATGCGCCGTGGCAGGTCCTTCGCCGTGTGCAGCGGTTCCGGTACGGGCCCGCCGACCGCGACCTCCAACTGGGTTACGGCATCGACTTGTTCGACCTCGCGGACCGCCACGACCTCCTCCTCGAAGGGACGCTCGGGCCCGCCCGTCGGCGTCGGCGTCAGGAAGTCGGCGTTCCACGTGCGTCCGATGGCCGCCCGTACGAGCAGCGCGTCGAGCGGTTCGGCGGCGAGGCGTTCCCGGTACGCGGGGAGGTGCGCGGTCAGCCAGGCGCGCTCGCCCGGGTGGGCGCCGGCGGCCGCGTGCAGGGTCATGAGGGCCGCGACCGTCTCGGCGAGCGGAGAGACGACGAATCGGCTCCCGGCGAGGGAGTCCGTACCGATCTGCCACCAGCCCATACCGCACGCCCCCGTCGTTTCGCCTCTCCGCGAAACAATAACGAGACCACCGCCGGCCCCCGAGACTCCCCGGCATGCCCCGCTACCGCGACCTCTTCCGTACTCCCGAGTTCACCCCGCTCTTCCTCACCGGCGCTGTCCACACCGCCGCCCAGACGGTCGTCGGGCTCGGGCTCGCCACGCTCGTGTTCCGCGCGACCGGCTCCCCGCTCCTCTCCGCGCTCGCGCTCTTCGGGCCCTCGCTCGCCCAGCTGATCGGCGCGACCACCCTGCTCTCGGCCGCCGACCGGCTGCCGCCGCGCGCCGCGATCGCCGGGATCGCGCTCTTCTTCGCCCTGGGCACCGCCCTCCTGGCGGTCCCCGGGCTGCCGACCTGGGCGGTCTTCGTGATCCTTCTCGCCGAGGGGCTGGCCGCCTCGCTCGGCGGCGGCGTGCGTCACGGGCTCCTCAACGAGATCCTCGCCCGCGAGGACTTCCTCCTCGGCCGCTCGGTGACGAACATGGCCGTCGGCGTCTGCCAGATCGGCGGGTTCGCGGCCGGCGGCCTCCTGATCGCCCTGCTCTCGCCGCGCGGCTCGGTCCTCGTGGGCGCCGGGCTCTACCTCGCCGCCGCGCTCCTCGCCCGTCTCGGCCTCGGGGCGCGTCCGCCCCGAGCCGCGGGCCGGGCCTCGGTCGGCGAGACCTGGCGCACCAATCGGCGGCTGTTGTCCTCGCCCGCGCGCCGCCGCTGCTACCTCGCCCTCTGGGTGCCCAACGGGCTGATCGTGGGCTGCGAGTCGCTCTTCGTGCCGTACGACCCCGAGCGGGCCGGCCTCTTCTTCGCCTGCGCCGCGCTCGGGATGCTCGCCGGGGACACCGCCGTCGGCCGCTTCGTACCGGCACGGCTGCGCGGCCGGATCCGCTTTCCGCTGCAGGCGCTGCTCGCGGCCCCGTTCCTGCTGTTCGCCCTGGACCCGGCGGTGCCGCTCGCGCTGCTCGCGGTGACGGTCTCGGCGGCCGGGTACGGGGCGAGCCTCCTGCACCAGGAGCGGCTGATGGCCCTGGTGCCGGAGGAACTGGGCGGTCACGCCCTCGGCCTCCACACCTCGGGGATGCTCGCGCTCCAGGGGGTGAGCGCGGCGCTGGCCGGCACCCTCGCCCAGTACACGTCACCGCGTACGGGGATGGTGCTCCTCGCCCTCGCCTCGCTCGCCGTGACGTTCTGGCTCGCGCGGGCCGACGGGAGGGCGCAGGGACCTACCGAGGCGTCGCCGAGCGGATCACGACCGTCTCCTCGCAAGGACCGTCGGCGAACAGCTTGAGCGACTCCACCTCGTCCTTGTCGGCCGACAGGCCCCAGCGCAGTTTGGTGGACACCCACTCGCCGACGTAACGGCAGTACTGCGCGGCGTCCGAGGGCACCCACTCGGCCGGGTCCCGTCCCGCCTTGTCCTGCCGGCTGCGGGCGGTGACGGCGACGAGGGTCGCGGTCGCGCCCTGGTCGTTCGCGAACCGTTCGCGCCGGGCCGCGGTCCAGCCGGAGGCCCCCGACTCCCAGGCCTCGGCGAGCGGGACGAGGTGGTCGACGCGGAGGGCGGCCGGGTCGGAGACGCTCTGGCCGTCGTAGTACGAGGTCCAGCGGCCCCCGGTCAGTGCGCAGCCCTTGCCGGCCGTGGGCGCGTCGACGGCCTCGGAGAGCAGGACCTCGGAGCGGGTGTCGCAGCCGTCCGACGCGTCGAGGCCGGCGTTCCAGTGGGGGAACGCGCTCTCCCGGAAGCCGTCCGGGTCCTCGGCCGCCTCGGTGAGCTCGGCGAGCGCGTCGGGCAGGAGGACGACGTTCGCGGAGAGGGCGGGGGAGGGGATGGCGAGCGGGGACAGGATGAGGGCGAGCGGGGTGAGCCCGCGCAGCAGGTTCTTGATCATGTGCGAGTGGATAGCGCCGGGCGCGGGGTGCGGCGGGCCCGAATCGCGGTGCACTCCTCCGAGCGGGTGCGGATCTTCACCGCAGAAACGATGCGCTGAGCGATGCGCTCCGGGGCTGTACGCACAAAGCCCCCCGGGGGTCGTACGTACAAAGCCCCCGGGGCCGTACGTACAAGGCCTCGGGGCCGTACGCACACAAAGAAGAGCGCGGAACCAGGGACCGTAAACCTGGTTCCGCGCTCTCCGGCTTGTGACCGCCCGACGGCACGAGGCTGGCGCGACAGGACGTTCGCGCCGCCGGGCGGAGTCTGGGGGATTCCCTCGGGGGACTCCTTCGGGAGGGGCCCTCGGGGGGGAGTCCTTCGAGAGAGGGCGTTGGGACCGCGGCGGTGCCGACGGGCGGCCGGTGCACCCCTCCTTTCAGGTCAAGAAGGGGGACCGGCGCCCTTACCACCGCACTGGCTCGGCGCCGCCGCGGTCCTCACGCTTGTCCGGATCACCGGCCACCCCTCATCCGGGTCGGCGATCCGGACCACGTACGACACTGACCTCCCGTCAGGTGTCGTACGCAGTCTGGGTGTTGCTGGTCGGTCAGTCCTCGCGCAGGGCGTTGACCGCCTCCGCCACGCGCTTGCCGTACTCCGCGTCGGCGGCGGCGAAGTGCGCGAGGTTCTTCTCGATGACGTCCTCGCGGGACACCTGGGACAGACCGCCGGCGATGTTCGCGATCAGGCGGCCCTTCTCGTCCTCGGACATCAGGCGGTAGAGCTCACCGGCCTGGAAGAAGTCGTCGTCCTTGGTGTGCTGCGGCGCCTCGTGGGTGCCGGTCCAGCCGTGGATCGCGAGCGGGGCGGAGAGCGCCGCTTCGGTCTGGGCCGGGCCCTGGTACGAGTTGGGCTCGTAGTTCTTGTCGTGGCGCGAGCCCTGGCGGGTGGCCATGAGACCGTCCCGGCCGTAGTTCTCGGCCACGGTCGCCTTGGGGGCGTTCACCGCGAGCTGGGTGTGGTTGACGCCGAGGCGGTAGCGGTGGGCGTCCGCGTAGGCGAAGAGGCGGCCCTGGAGCATCTTGTCCGGCGACGGGCCGATGCCCGGGACGAAGTTGTTCGGGGAGAACGCGGCCTGCTCGACCTCGGCGAAGACGTTGTCCGGGTTGCGGTCGAGGACCAGGCGGCCCACGCGCTGCAGCGGGTAGTCGCTGTGCGGCCAGACCTTGGTGAGGTCGAACGGGTTGAAGCGGTACTCCGCGGCCTCGGCGGCCGGCATCACCTGGACGTACAGGGTCCACGAGGGGTTCACACCGCGCTCGATGGCCTGCAGCAGGTCGGTCTGGTGCGAGTTGGCGTCCTTGCCGACGAGCTCGGCGGCCTGGTCGGCGGAGAGGCTCCGGATGCCCTGGTTCGTCTTGAAGTGGTACTTGACGAAGAAGGCCTCGCCCGCCTCGTTGGTCCACTGGTAGGTGTGCGAGCCGTAGCCGTTCATGTGACGGTACGAGGCCGGGATGCCGCGGTCGCCCATGAGCCAGGTGATCTGGTGGGTGGCCTCGGGGGCGTGTGCCCAGAAGTCCCAGACGTTGTCCGCCTCCTGCTTGCCCGTGAAGGGGTCGCGCTTCTGGGAGTGGATGAAGTCGGGGAACTTGATCGGGTCCTTGATGAAGAACACCGGGGTGTTGTTGCCGACGAGGTCGTAGTTGCCCTCTTCGGTGTAGAACTTCAGCGCGAAGCCGCGCGGGTCACGGACGGCGTCCGCGCCACCGAGCGAGTCGGCCACGGTGGAGAAGCGGATGAACGTCTCGGTCCGCTTGCCGACCTCGCCGAGGAAGTTCGCCCTGGTGAACCCGGTGACGTCGTCGGTCACCTCGAAGTAGCCGTACGCACCGGAGCCGCGGGCGTGCACCACGCGCTCCGGGATCCGCTCACGGTTGAAGCGCGCGAGCTTCTCCAGCAGGTGCTGGTCCTGGAGGAGGAGAGGGCCACCGACGCCGGCGGTGGCGGAGTTCTGGTTGTCGGCGACGGGGGCGCCGGACTCGGTCGTAAGCACGCGCTTCGACATCGTGACCTTCCGTACGGGAGCTCTGCTGACGGTCCGAGGAGCGTAAATTCGGCTCGAACGTGACGTCAACAGTTTGTTGAAAAGGAAGTGTGGTGTTCCGGTCGGCGGCGGCGCCTGGGCGCGACAGGACAGTTGTCAGCGCCGCCGCCGACCGGAAGTCTGGGGCCCCCGCTCGCGGGGGCGCTGGATCAGACCTGCTGGCCGGAGAGGCGCTCGACGGCGCGCAGCAGGGCCGAGTGGTCCAGGCCGCCGTCACCCTGGGCGCGCAGCGAGGCCACGAGCTGGGCGACGACCGCGCCGACCGGGAGGGCCGCACCGACATTGCGGGCGGCGTCGGTGACGATGCCCATGTCCTTGTGGTGCAGGTCGATCCGGAAGCCGGGCTTGAAGTCCCGGTTCAGGAAGTTGTCCTTCTTGCGGGTCAGCACGGTCGAGCCGGCCAGGCCGCCGTTGAGGACGTCGAGGGCGGCCTGGAGGTCCACACCGGACTTCTCCAGGAAGACCACGGCCTCGGCGCAGGCCTGGATGTTGACCGCGACGATCAGCTGGTTGGCGGCCTTCACCGTCTGGCCGGAGCCGTGCGGGCCGCACAGCACGATGGTCTTGCCGAGCGCCTCCAGGACCGGGAGGGCCTCGTCGAAGTCGGCCTTCTCGCCACCGACCATGATCGAGAGCACGGCCTCGATGGCGCCGGCCTCGCCGCCGGAGACCGGGGCGTCGATGACACGGATGCCCTTGGCGGCGGCGTTCTTGGCGAGGTCGACCGAGGTCTGCGGGGTGATCGACGACATGTCGACGATCAGCGCGCCCTGCCTGGCGTTCTCCAGGATGCCCTCGGGGCCGTAGGAGATGGCCTCGACGTGCGGGGAGGCGGGCACCATCGTGACGATGACGTCGGCGTCCTTGACGGCCTCCGCGATCGACGCGGCGGCGTTGCCGCCGGCCGCGGTGAGGCGGTCCAGCTTGTCCTGCTCCAGGGTGAAGCCGGTGACGGAGTAGCCCGCCTTGATCAGGTTCTCGGACATGGGGGAGCCCATGATGCCGAGGCCGATCCAGGCAATCTTGGGAAGGTTGCTCATGAGGGTGCCTCTCAAAACAAGGTGGTACGGGGAGGGGGCCTGCGTCAGCGAGCCGGGCGGGCCTCGGCGGGCAGCCACTCGAAGGACGCGGCGGCGTCGGCGGCCTTGTACTCCAGGCCGATCCAGCCGTCGTAGCCGGCCTTCTTCAGCTCGTCGAGGAGCTGTTCGAGCGGCAGGTCGCCGGTGCCCGGCGCGCCACGGCCCGGGTTGTCGGCGATCTGTACGTGGCCGGTCTTGGCCGCGTACTCCGCGATGACCTGGCTGACGTCCTCGCCGTTCATCGACAGGTGGTAGATGTCGAGGAGGAACTTGGCGTTGCCGAGGCCGGTGGCCGCGTTGACCTTGTCGATGACCTCGATCGCGGAGGGGGCGCTCACCAGCGGGTAGAGCGGCGACTCCGGCTTGTTGAGGGTCTCGACGAGGAGGATCGCGCCGATCCGGTCCGCCGCACGGGCGGCCAGGACCAGGTTCTCCAGGGCGAGGGAGTCCTGGATCTGCGGGTCCACGCCTTCGACGCGGTTGCCGTAGAGCGCGTTGAGCGCCTTGCAGCCGACCGAGGCGGCGAAGTCGGCGGCCACCTCGATGTTGGCGCGGAAGCGGTCCGACTCCTCCCCGGGCACGGAGAGGGCTCCGCGGTCCGGGCCGGGGAGCTGGCCGGCGTAGAAGTTCAGGCCCACCAGCTGGGTGCCGGCGTCCTCAAGGGCTTTCTTGAGGGCGTCGAGCTCGCTCTGCTCGGGGGTGGCGGTGTCGATCCAGGGCCACCACAGCTCGACCGCGGTGAAGCCCGCCGCGGCGGCGGCCGCGGGGCGCTCCAGGAGCGGGAGTTCCGTGAAGAGGATCGACAGGTTCACATCGAAGCGCTGGTCCGTGCCTGCGCCTACTGAGAAGCGGGCCATGAGGGGCGGCGCTCCTTCCGTATCGCGGAAGTAAGTTTCTGTCTGACGGAATGTTGCAAGGCAGGGGAGGCGCTTGTCAAGAGGTCCCCGCAGGTCCGGGGCTCCCGCAGGCCGGAGCGGGGCCGTAGCGTGGGGCCATGGTGCGTTTGAGAGTGGAGTTCACGACCGAGCCGTTCGACCTCGACGAGGCGCCGGCGCACGCGGTCGTGGCCCGTGAGGTCATCCAGTCGGCCCAGCTGGACGCGGTCGACGTCGGCCCCTTCGGCAACACGGCGGAAGGCGGCGCCGACGAGGTGCTCACCGCCGTCGACGCGCTGCTGCGCAAGTCGCTCGCGGCCGGGGCCACCCGCGTCTCGCTCCAGGTCAATGTGCTCGGGGAGGACGAGAAGTGAGCGAGCGCCCTGCGATCGATGCGGTGACCGAGCACCCCTCGGTCGATGCGATGGCCGAGCACCCTCTCGTCGCGGCCGTGAAGCCCCTGGTCGACGCCATGGGTGCGGAGCTGCTCGTCCCCGGGCAGGCGGAGGCCGACGATGTCGTTCTGTCCTGGGAGGGAGAGGACGTGCTCGCCGTACGGCTGCCGCAGCTGTCCGAATCCCTCGACCACATCCTCGCGGCGATGGAGCGGCGGCACGGGATGCCGCTGGCCGGACTGGACCGCAAGGCCAAGCAGGAAGCCGTCCGGCTCCTGGAGGCGCGCGGGGCCTTCGCGGTACGCCATGGAGTGGAGACGGTGGCGGGTGCACTGGGTGTCAGCCGCTTCACCGTGTACAACTACCTCAACAGGGAGACCGCCCTGAACAGGGAAAAGGCCGCCAAGGGCGAGTAGTTGATCATGTATGGCCACAAGCCGTCGTCCGCATGTCGGGACGACGGCTTTTGCATGGCCGAGTTTTCAACAAAGTGTTGACGTGATGTTGCGGAGGGCGTTAGCTATCCGCAGCCCGTCCGACGCACAGCGAAAAACAGCCACGGAGGCTTCCCGTGACTTCAGGTACGACACCGGGCCTCACCCGGTTCAACACCTCCGCGGACAGCGAGGCCCTCGCCGCGCTCCACGAGGTGTGTTCCAGTTCGGCGTGGGGGAGCAAGATCCTCGCCCAGCGCCCGTACTCCACCGCCGAAGCTCTCTTCCTCGCCAGCGACGCCGCCATGGCCGAGCTGACCGCAGAGGACCTGGCCGAGGCGATGGCGGGGCACCCGCCGATCGGTCGTCCGAAGGCAGGGGACCCGACCTCCTCCCGCGAACAGAGCGGGATGGCCGGCGCCTCGGCAGAGCTCAAGACCGAGATGCTCGAACTCAACCTGGCCTACCAGGACACGTTCGGACACGTCTTCCTCATCTGCGCCACCGGCCTGACCGGCGAGCAGATGCGCGACGCGCTCCGGCAGCGGATCGGCAACTCGTCCGGGGAGGAGCGGGAGATCGTCCGCACCGAACTGGGCAAGATCAACCGCATCCGGCTGACCCGACTCGCAGAGGAAGAGAGCTCCGCATGAGCACCGACACCACAGCCTCGGTGTCCACGCACATCCTGGACACCAGCATCGGCCGCCCCGCCGAGGGCGTCGCCATCACGCTCGCGGCCCGCAGCGGCTTCGACGCGGAGTGGGTCGCGCTCGGTGGCTCGGCCACCGACGCGGACGGGCGCTGCAAGGACCTGCCGGCGCTGCCGGAAGCAACCACCCACGTACGACTCGACTTCGAGGTCGAGACGTACTTCTCCAAGAAGCAAGCCGAGGCGCAGCAGGACGCCCCCCGCGTAAGGGACAGCGGTGCGTTCTTCCCGGAGGTGGCGATCACGTTCGCTGTCAAGCCGGGCGAGCACTATCACGTACCGCTGCTGCTCAACCCGTTCGGCTACTCCGTTTACCGAGGGAGCTAGCAGACATGCCCACGATTCTCGGCCAGAACCAGTACGGCAAAGCAGAGAACCGCGTCGTCAAGATCACGCGGGACGGCGACACCCACCACATCAAGGACCTCAACGTCTCCGTCGCCCTCTCCGGCGACCTCGACGACGTCCACCTCACCGGCTCGAACGCCCACTGCCTCCCCACCGACACGACGAAGAACACCATCTTCGCGTTCGCCAAGGAGTACGGCATCGAGTCCGCCGAGCAGTTCGGCATCCACCTCGCCCGCCACTTCGTGACGAGCCAGGAGCCGATCAAGACGGCGCGCATCCGGATCGAGGAGTACTCCTGGGAGCGCATCGCGTCCTCCGAGGCCAACTCCAAGTTCATCGGGGCCGAAGAGGTCAACCACTCCTTCGCCCGCAAGGGCCAGGAGACGCGGGTCACCCAGATCACCTACGACGGCGAGAAGTGGGAGGTCATCTCCGGCCTCAAGGACCTCGTCGTCATGAACTCCACCAACTCGGAGTTCTGGGGCTACATCAAGGACCAGTACACGACGCTCCAGGAGGCGTACGACCGCATCCTGGCCACGCAGGTGTCCGCCCGCTGGCGGTTCAACTGGACCGACGACGACCAGCGCATGCCCAACTGGGAACGGTCCTACGAGCAGACCAGGAAGCACATGCTCGAAGCCTTCTCGGAGACGTACTCGTACTCCCTCCAGCAGACGCTGTACCAGATGGCCACGCGCATCATCAACCACCGCTCGGAGATCGACGAAGTCCGCTTCTCGCTCCCGAACAAGCACCACTTCCTGGTCGACCTCGAGCCCTTCGGCCTCAAGAACGACAACGAGGTCTACTACGCCGCCGACCGCATGTACGGCCTCATCGAGGCCACCGTCCTCCGCGACGGAGCAACGGCGCAGATCCCGGTCGACATGACCAACCTCTAAGCGGCGTCCGAGTGACCGGCCCCCGCCCGCCCGCAGTCGGGCGGGGGCCGCACCGGACCGGAGGGACTCTCATGACACAGCCCGCAAAGGGGCCGGCACCCGCCGAAGGCCCGTGTTCCACCCCACCGGACACCACACACCAGGTCCATCCGGTGGACGAAAAGCTCCCCGCCTCGCGGCTCGTCCCCGCGGCGCTCCAGCACATCGCCGCCATGTACGCCGGCGTCGTGACCCCTCCGCTCATCATCGGTCAGGCCGTCGGCCTGGACGCCGCCGGAATGACCCGGCTCATCGCGGCCAGCCTGCTCATCGCCGGCTGCGCGACCATCCTGCAGACCCTCGGTGTACGAGGCTTCGCCGGCAACCGGCTGCCGTTCGTCAACGCCGCCTCCTCCGCCGGAATCGCGCCGATGCTCGCCATCGCCGAGACCAGCGCCCCCGGTCACCAACTCCCCGCCATCTACGGCGCGGTGATGGTCGCCGGAGTCTTCTGCCTCGCCGTCGGACCCTTCTTCGGCAGGCTCCTGCGCTTCTTCCCGCCGCTCGTCACCGGCGTCGTCATCACCCTCATCGGGGTCACCCTGATGCCCGTGCCGGTGAGCTGGGCGCAGGGCGGCGACAAGACCGCCGCCGACTTCGGCGCCATGAAGTACCTGGCGCTCGCCGGCTTCACCCTCGTCGTCATCCTGCTCTTCCAGCGCTTCGGCAAGGGCTTCGTCAAGCAGATCGCCCTGCTGCTCGGCCTCTTCATCGGCACCCTCGCCGCGATCCCCTTCGGGATGGCCGACTTCACCGCCCTGCGCGAGGCGCCCGTCGCGGCCCTGCCGGCCCCCTTCGCCTTCGGCGCCCCCGAGTTCCAGCCCGCCGCGATCCTCTCCCTGTGCATCGTCATGCTGGTCCTGATGACCGAGTCCAGCGCCGGCATGCTCGCCCTCGGCGAGATCTGCGAGCGGCGCAGCGACGGCCGGACCATCACCAGGGGACTGCGCACCGACGGCATCGCCACCCTGATCGGTCCCGTCTTCGGCGGCTTCCCGACCTCGGCCTTCGCCCAGAACGTCGGCGTCGTCTCGCTGACCCGGGTGCGCTCCCGGTACGTGGTGGCCGTCGCCGGCGGCGCCCTGCTGGTCCTCGGCGCCTTCCCGGTCCTCGGCGCGGTGGTCTCGATGGTCCCGATGCCCGTCCTCGGCGGCGCCGGCATCGTCCTCTTCGGCTCGATCGCGGTCAGCGGCATCCGCACCCTGTCGGAAGCCGGACTCGACGACAGCTCCAACATCATCCTGGTGGCCGTCGCGCTCGGAGCGGGCATCATCCCGCTCGCCGCGCCCACCTTCTACGCCGAGTTCCCCGCCTGGGCGCAGACCGTGCTCGGCTCCGGCATCAGCGCGGGCGCGCTCGTCGCCGTTCTGCTGAATCTGTTCTTCCATCATCTCGGCACCCGGAGCCGTCACGCGGCCCCGGCACTCAAATCCTCCTAGGGTCCTGCCGTGCCCACATCACCCCAGAGGAATGAAGGAACCACCGCCATGGCAGCACCTGCGGCAGCCCAGCGCATCGTCATCGAGAACGCGGCGATCGCGACCGTCGACGCGAACGACACCGAGTACGCCTCCGGCTACCTCGTCGTCGCGGACAACAAGATCGAGTCCATCGGTGCCGGCAAGGCTCCCGAGGGACTGGAGAACGTGGTCCGGCGCATCGACGCCACCGGCCATCTCGTCACGCCCGGTCTCGTCAACACCCACCACCACTTCTACCAGTGGATCACCCGGGGCCTGGCGACCGACCACAACCTCTTCAACTGGCTCGTGGCGCTCTACCCGACCTGGGCGCGGATCGACGAGCAGATGGTGCGCGCCGCAGCCCAGGGCTCGCTGGCCATGATGGCCCGCGGCGGTGTCACCACCGCCATGGACCACCACTACGTGTACCCGGTGAACTCCGGTGACCTGTCCGGTGCCATCATCGGCGCCGCCTCCGAGATGGGCGTCCGCTTCACCCTCGCCCGCGGCTCCATGGACCGCAGCGAGAAGGACGGCGGCCTGCCGCCGGACTTCGCCGTCGAGACCACCGAGGGCGCGCTCGCCGCGACCGAGGAGACGGTGAAGAAGTACCACGACGCCTCCTTCGACGCGATGACCCAGATCGCCGTCGCCCCCTGCTCGCCCTTCTCCATCTCCACCGAACTCCTCCGGGAGGGCGCGGCGCTCGGCCGCCGCCTCGGGGTGCGCATGCACACCCACGGCTCGGAGACCGTGGAGGAGGAGAAGTTCTGCCACGAGCTCTTCGGGATGGGCCCGACGGACTACTTCGAGTCCACCGGCTTCCTCGGCGAGGACGTGTGGATGGCGCACTGCGTCCACATGAACGACTCCGACATCGCGGCCTTCGCCCGCACCAAGACCGGTGTGGCGCACTGCCCCTCCTCCAACGCGCGTCTCGCCGCCGGCATCGCCCGCGTCCCCGACATGCTGAAGGCGGGCGTACCCGTCGGCCTCGGCGTCGACGGCACCGCCTCCAACGAGTCCGGCGAGCTCCACACCGAGCTGCGCAACGCGCTCCTCATCAACCGCCTCGGTGCCCACCGCGAGGCCGCGCTCAACGCCCGCCAGGCGCTGCGCCTCGGCACCTACGGCGGCGCCCAGGTCCTCGGCCGTGCCGACAACATCGGCTCCCTCGAAGCCGGCAAGCTCGCCGACTTCGTCCTGTGGAAGATCGACGGCCTCGGCCACTCCACGATCGCCGACCCGGTCACCGCCATCGTCTTCGGCGCGGCGGCCCCGGTCACGGCCTCCTTCGTCAACGGCAAGCAGATCGTCGAGAACGACCGACTGCTCACCGTCGACGAGGACACCATCGCGCGCGACGCGCGCGCGGAGGCACAGCGTCTGGCCCGCATCGCGGCCCAGGGCTGACCCTCCCCATGGAGTCCGACCGAGGGGGACGGCCCTCGGTCGGTCGCCGCGGACCCGAGCGGGGTCCGCGGCAGCCCGACCGGGAGGTGCCGTACGCAGAAGACGTACGGCACCTCCCGGGACGGTGATACCTGCCCGCACCCCCACCGGGCACGCTCACCGGGCATTCCGTCCCGCGTCGCGACTCCCCACGCACGCACACCGCACCATCCCGCAACGAGCCGCACCTCCTGCACCCGCACCGCATCGCACCACCTCCTTGACCCCCGCGTCGCCGCCGACGTGTAACCGACCGGAGGAACCGCCGTGGCCGCAAAGCCCCAGGTTCGCAATGCACAAGACGCAGGCTCCGCCCCCGACGACCGCGAGATACATCCGGTCGACGAGAAGCTGCCCCCGCTGAAGATGGTCACCAGCGGTCTCCAGCACGTGGCCGCCATGTACGCCGGGGTCGTCGCCCCGCCCCTGATCGTCGGAGCGGCCGTCGGCCTCTCCGGCACCGAACTCACCTTCCTGACCGGCGCCAGCCTCTTCACCGCGGGTCTCGCCACCTTCCTCCAGACGCTCGGGGTCTGGAAGATCGGCGCCCGGCTGCCGTTCGTCAACGGCGTCACCTTCGCCGGCGTCGCACCGATGCTCGCCATCGTCGACACCACCGACGACAAGACCGACGCGCTCCCCGTCATCTTCGGCGCGATCATCGTCGCCGGACTCCTCGGCTTCCTCGCCGCCCCCTGGTTCTCCCGCCTCGTGCGGTTCTTCCCGCCCGTCGTCACCGGCACCGTGATCACCCTCATCGGTGTCTCCCTCCTCCCGGTCGCCTTCGGCTGGGCCCAGGGGCCCAATCCCGCGGCCGAGGACTACGGTTCGACCACGTTCCTCTCGCTCGCCGGCATCACGCTCGTCGTCGTCCTGCTGCTCCGCCGCTTCACCCGCGGCTTCCTCAAGCAGATCGCCGTCCTCGTCGGCCTCGTCATCGGCACCCTGATCGCCATACCGTTCGGCGTCACCGACTTCTCCCCGGTGACCGAGGCGGACATCGTCGGCTTCCCGACGCCCTTCCACTTCGGCGGCCCGCAGTTCGCCCTTGCCGCGATCATCTCCATGTGTGTGGTCATGCTGGTCTCCATGACCGAGTCGACCGCCGACATGCTGGCGCTCGGCGAGATCGTCGACCGGCCCGCCGACGAGAAGACCATCGCGGCCGGACTGCGCGCCGACACCCTCGGCTCCGCCATCAGCCCGCTCTTCAACGGCTTCATGTGCAGCGCCTTCGCGCAGAACATCGGCCTCGTCGCCATGACCCGGATCCGCAGCCGCTTCGTCGTCGCCTGCGGCGGCGGCTTCCTCGTCCTGATGGGCCTCTCGCCGGTCGCCGCCTCGCTCATCTCGGTCGTCCCCCGGCCGGTCCTCGGTGGCGCGGGCGTCGTCCTCTTCGGTTCGGTCGCCGCCAGCGGCATCCAGACCCTGGTCAAGGCCGGTCTAGAGAAGGACAACAACGTGCTGATCGTGGCGGTGTCGCTCGCCGTCGGCATCATCCCGATCACCGCGCCGGAGTTCTACCACGCCTTCCCGGAGACGGCGAAGATCATCCTGGACTCCGGCATCTCGACCGGCTGCGTCGCGGCGGTCCTGCTCAACGTGGTCTTCAACCACCTGGGCAAGGGCCGGGACGACGACGAGGTCACCGCGCCGATGGAGCCCGGCGAGGAGATCTCCGGCAGCCACACGGCCAAGGCGGCGCACGTCCACTGAACCCGCCCGCTGCCCCACCGCCCGCCCCGGTCCCCGCGCACGCCGCGGGGCCCGGGGCCGTGGTGCTGATCAACCCCAACACCTCCACCGCCACGACCGCGATGATGACCGCCCTCGCCCGGCGCACCCTGGGCAGTGCCTTCCCCGTCCGTGGCGTGACGGTGCCGCGGGGCCCGCGCATGCTCACCGACCCGGCCGCGCTGAGGGCCGCCGCCCCGGAGGTCCTCGCCGCGGGCCTCCGCGCTGCGGCCGGCGGAGACTGCGCGGCCCTCCTCATCGGCGCCTTCGGCGACCCGGGCGCGGCGGAGCTGCGCGCGGCGACCGATGTGCCCGTGGTGGGCCTGGGCGAGGCTGCCCTCAGGGAAGCGGCCGCCGGCGGAACCCCCTTCGGCATCGCCACCACGACACCGCTCCTGGCCGAGGCCATCACGGCCCATGTGACGGCCCTGGGCCTCGCCGACCGGTACACGGGCCTCCGCCTCACCACCGGAGCACCCGAACGCCTCTCCGCCGAACCGGAGTCGCTCCTCGACGAACTGGAGCGCGCCGTCCGCGCCTGCGGGGAACGGGACGGGGCACGGGCGGTCGTCATCGGCGGCGGCCCACTGGGCGACGCGGCGGAGCAACTCCGCACCCGGTGCGCGGTCAGGATCGTGGCCCCGATCCCGGCGGCGTGCCGCGAGATCGCCCGCCTGCTGCGCGGGTGACGGCCGGGGCGCCCGGCAAGGCTCCGGTGGTGGTCACGGCGCCCGTTCACGCGCCCGTTCACCGATCCACTCACCGCTCCACCGCGAGCCGCCGACGGCACTCCTGGGCCAGCGCCGGGTACGCGGCGGCGATCGCCTCGTACAGCCGTCGCCGCAGCAGCCGCTCGGCCTCGCCGCGCCCGGTCTCCCCGTACAGGCCGTCGAGCAGTGCCTCGTACCGAGCGAGGGCCTGCCGCAGATAGCTCACCTGCCACCGTACGAGGGCGCCGGCAGGTGCTTCGCCCGATGCCTTCGGGGGTGTCCCGCCCGGAGGCGACCCCGGGCTCCGTGCCCCCAGCAGCTGCCGGTGCCGGACCGCCCGCCGCTCCAGCTCGGGCCCCGGCAGCCGGGGCACCTCGATCGGTTCCGCGCGGATCGCGGCCAGGACGGCGGCCCGGCGCCGCTCGGCGTAGGCCGCCGCGGCCGAGGAGCGGGCCGGCGAGAGCGCCGACGTCTCCGCGAACTCGGGTGTCCGCTCCACCGTTTCGACCCGCGCCAGGAGGTAGAGCCGCAGCGGCGCGAGGGACCAGCGGCGCGGGTCGCGGCCCTGTACATCGGGTGTGCCGAGCAGGTCCCGCACCATCGTGTCGGTCCAGCCGCGTCGGCGTACCCCGGCGAGCGTCACATAGGTCGTACGGTCCGTCATGATTCCCCCAGATTCGACTACGGAGCGTGATGTTCTCAGTGAAGCGCAGGCCACTGACAGCGCCCCCTTGCCGGAGCCGGTCCGACTGTGCGATATAGGTCTGGACCTTTCCGACGGACGGAGGCCGGCCCGTGCAACGCCCGCTCGCCGCAAGCCTGTTGACTGCTCTCACGCTCGCCCTCACCCTCACCCTCGCCGGGTGCCAGGGCGCCGCTGTCTCGGAGGTCGAGGACACCCGCGCCCCCACCGTCCCGTCCGGCGTCACCGCGACGGCGGGCAGCGCGAGCACGGTCCATGTGATGTGGAGCGCGGCCACCGACGACCGGGCCGTCACGGGGTACGCGGTCTACAGCGAGGGCCGCAAGGTCAAGGACCTCCCGGCCACCACCCTGATGACCGACGTGGTCGGCCTGGCCCCCGCCACCCTCCACCGCTTCACGGTCCGGGCCCGCGACGCCGCCGGCAACGTCTCGCCCCCGAGCGTCACCGTCACCGCGACCACCCTCCGCGCCGTCGCCGAGGACCGCAGGCCCCCCGGCGCGCCGTCCGGGCTCCGCGCCACCCCCGACGGCAGTCGCGCCGTGACCCTCCGCTGGTCCGCCTCCGAGGACGACACCCGGGTCACCGCGTACGACGTCTACCAGGCCGACACCCGCATCCACACCGTGCCCGGCACCGCCACCACCGCCCACGTCACCGGACTGCGCCCCGGCACCGCCTACGCGTTCACCGTCCGCGCCCGCGACGCCGCCGAGAACTCCTCCCCGGACAGCACTCCCGCCGACCTCACCACGGCCCCGTCCCCCGGCGCCCCCGCGAACACCGCACCCACCCGCCTCGCCGCCACGGCGACCAAGGGCGAGATCACCGTCACCTGGACCCCACCGGACACCGGCGCCCCGGTCACCCACCACGAACTCCACCTCAACGGCACGTTCGCCACGACCATCATCTGGGGCACCGCCCCACCCCCCGGCCGCGCCACCTACACCTTCCCGGTCCAGGACCCCCCGGGCACCCGCTACACCGTCACCCTCCGCGCCCAACTCCCGGACGGCACCTGGGGCGACTTCTCGGCACCGCGGACGGTGGTGGTGCGCTGACGGAGTCGCGGACTGGCCGAAACCGCCCCCTTTCGCCGCGCACCGCCTCCCCTCACCCTGCGAAGCAGGGGATGCAGCGGGCCGCTGGGGGGCGCCGATGTTCGAGCCGTTGTCCGGTCCGTCGTCCGACCGCCCGTCCGACCCGCTCTACGTACCCGCGTTGCCCGCGCGCCGGAACGCCCTCGACGCGTACGACTCTCTTCCGCCCCGGGTGGGCGCGTGCGTGACGCCGCTGTGGAGCATCCCGCCACGGGTCGGCCGGCTCCGCACCATGGGCCGGCGCCCGCCCCACCCGCTCGATCCCGACCCGGCCGCGCTCGCCGCCCATCTGGGGGCCGTACTGCACCGGATAGAGACCGTGCAGCACGGTCGGCCCGCGTGGGTGGACGCCTTCCACGTCGAGGACCAGGCGTGGCCCTTCGCCACGGCCGGCCTGCCGGGTGCGGCACGGACCTCGCTCCGGCCGGTGACGGGCGTCGGGCGCGCCGCCGGGCAGCAGACGGCCAGCGCCGAAGCGGCTCGCGCGAGCGGCAGCGGCCTCGGCATCCGGGTGTTCCTGACCGGGCTGCCCGACGAGGAGCTGAGGGACGAGGTCGTCCTTCTCCTGGACCGGATCGCGTTCGCGCACTGCCCGTTGGACCTGCTGCTCGACCTCGGGGCCGTCGTCGACGAGCACTGCCCGGCGGAGAAGTGGGCGCTGCGCGCCCTCGCCCTGCTGGGCCCCCTCCACCGCTGGCGGACGGTCGTCCTGCTCGCCGGTTCCTTCCCTCCCGCGTACCCCGACGACTACGGGGCACCGCTCGCGGAGGCGCAACGGTTCGACTGGGACGTCTGGCACATGCTCGTCGACGGGCCCGACCGCCCGGAGGTACGCGTCGTCTACGGCGATTACGGGGCCGACCACACCGGAGGCGCCGACCGGCCGGTGGCGGTGGGCGGCGGTTCCCCCTGGGGCATCGTGCGCTACACCACCGAGCGCACGTTCCTCCTCGCGCGCGTGCCCACCCGGGGACTCGACCACGCGGACGCGATCCGCGCGCTGGTCCAGGAGATCGTGTGCGCGGAGGGCTTCCGGGGAGCCGAGTTCAGCGCGGGGGAGCGCTGGCTGGTCTCCTGCGCGGCCGGAGCGGGCAGCGAGGGTGTCGGCGGTCCCACGATCTGGCTGCGCACGGGACACGTCCAGCACATGGCCCAGGTCGTCCGCGCCCTGCGGAGACGCCCCCTGACACCCCTGCCGAAGCGGGTGCGATGATTCCTGGCCCCCTCCGCCTGCGTCGTACGTCCGATTCGTCCCTGTCGAACTACCCTGGGAAGCGTGGCCGAGACCGTTCTCACCAACACCGGGCTCGACAGCTTCCTCGACGGAACCTCCGAGCGCCGCGACCCCGTCTTCGTGCGTGCCGCGGAAGCGGTGCTGGGGCTTCTGGCCCTTCGTGGGGCCGATCGGGGGTCCGGGGTGCCCGAGCCCACGCCCGGTCTCGTCCGGCAGCTGCTCGTCGAGGATCTGCCGACGTTCGTGTACGCGCCTCCAGGGGCGCTCGCCGTCTATCCCGACGTGGTCGGGCAGCTCGCGGCGCGCTTCGACGGGGCTCGGGGCGAGCAGGTCGCCGTGGCGGTCAGGGATGCCGTCGGTGACTTCGAGCGGGCCATGACCGACCCGGGGAACCTGACCTGGCACCGGTGGTACGCCTCGCTGCTGCGGACCTGTGGTGCCGACCTCGCCGACCCCGAGGACGTACGGCGCCGGCTCGCCGCCCTCGACGGGGCGCCGCTGCCCGACGGGGTGCACCGGGCCGATCTCATGGGGCGTACGGCCCTCGCGGACGTCCTGCTCGCGGAGGCCCTCACCCGCGCGTACGTACGGGACGCCGAGGCGCCGCCCGCCGCCGGGCCGCTGCTCACCGACCACGCCGTCGCGACCGGCATCGGGCAGGTGGCCGCCGCGCTTCAGGACCGGTGGACCGCCGCCGGGCTGGCCGAGCAGCTCGCCGGGCCGTACGCGCGCTTCGCGCCCGGGCCGGACGACTTCCCTCACCTCGTCCTCGCCGACGCCCTCCTCGACGAGCACCTCGACCACTACGGCGACATCGCCGTCCCCGTGCCCCCGCCGCCCGTGATCGAGGCCGGGCCCGTCGAGGAGGACGCGAACACCCTCATCACCGCCGTCGAGGAGCTGACCGAGGAGGAGTTCGAGCCGTACGGCGGGGAGGCTCCGCATCTGCTCTACGTGGTCTACCGGCGCGGATGCTCGGCCGAGTCCGTCGCCCGCAAGGCCGCCGAGTACGAGGACTGGGCCGTCGACCCGGCCCTGGAGGACCTGCCCGTACCGGTACCGGCCGAGGCACCCGACCCGTACGCGACCCCGCCCCTGCCGGAGCTCGTACGACTCCTCGGTACGGCCGAGCTGACCGAGGCCGACCGGGCGAAGCTCGAAGGGCCCGCCCGCGACCTCGCCGCCGTCCTCGACCGACTCGCCGCCACCGGCCTGGTCTTCCGCACCGGCGACGCCTTCGGGCTCACCCCGCGCGGCGCCGGCGTCGTGCGCTATCTGCTCGGGGTACGCGGGATCGCCGCGCCCGACGCCGCCGGGGCCAGGGCGTGGAGCGCGCCCGAGGTCGTGGCCGCCGCCGGGGGTTGGCCCGACTGCGTCGCCGCGCGCGTGCTCGCCGACTGGCTCCACGCGCGCGGGGACACCGCCGACGCCTGGTCGCGGCTGCTCGCCGCCCTCGGCACCGTCCACGCCGGCACCTCCGACGCCGCCGCCACCCGTGGGCTGTTCGCCGTCCTGGACACGGCCGCCGCCCCGCCCGAAGCCCTGCGCGGAGCCCTCCGTGACCCGGTGATCGGCGCATACGCCCATCAGGCCCTCCGTGCGTGCGGTGAGCCCTCCGACCTGATCCAGGTGGGGATCTCGGCGCGGGCGCTGTTCGTGCTCGACGCGCTGCCCGCCAAGAAGGGGCCCCTGGAGTCCCGCCGTACCGCCTTCGACACGGCGGCCGCGGCCTGGCCGGGCGGTTCCGCCGCCCTGGTCCGGGCGATGAGGGCGGCCGACCGGCACGAGGCCGAGCGGGTCCTCGGCCCGCTCGGCCTCGTGCCGCCGGCGTGATGCTCAGCCGGCCGTGAGGTACATCCCCGACGGTCCCGACCCCGCCGTGTTCCGGCAGGTCTGGTTGCCCGTCGGGCGGGCGTGGATCAGAGCCAGGCAGCGGCCGAGGGCCTGCTGGCCGTAGGCGTTGGGGTGCATGGACTCCTGGACGAGCCCCTGCGTGCTCTGGCTGTCGATCCAGCGCGCCCACTCGCTCGTCGTCCCCGACGCGGGCACCGTCGACGTGACCTGACGGCTCGCCTTCGCGCACACCTCACGCCCCTGGAGGGCGTCCCGGAGGTCCATGAACTGCACCCCCTTGGCCGCCGCGACGCCCTTCAGCCGGTTGGCGAGCTGCGGGACGAGGGAGTCACGGGCCCAGTCGGAGTCGCTGTTCCAGAAGGGGCAGCCGCCCGTGTTCGTACGGGACCAGCCGCTCTCCCCGTACCGGTTCTCGGCGGCGCGCGGGATGGGTGAGGGGTACGACTGAAGGACGATCCGGTAGTCGGAGGAGCTGTATCCGGCGCTCGTCATCACGGCCCGGATCTCGTCGACCGAGCGGCCGACGTCCGCCATGACGCCGTCGATCTTCGCGTCGACCTCGGCCTGCTGGTCGTCGGCGCAGTACGAGTACCAGACGATGTAGTCGGTCGCGCAGGCCGTGATGACGTCCGCGAACCCGAGGTCGTTGCCGCCGATGGAGAGGGCGATCAGCTCCACGTCGTGCGAGGCGGCCACGGCCGCGAGCTGGTCGGCCTGCGGGGCCTCGCCCTTGTACGCCCGGCCGCCCTGCGAGGCGCGGAAGAGGTTCTCCGTCGTCGCCCCGGAGCAGGCCAGGTTGATCAGGGAGCTCGCGATCGGTCCCGCGCTCCGCACCTCGGCGGTGTCCGAGCGGTGACAGCCGCCCGCGGTGGTGCCGTACACCCGGGACGGGTCGTAACCGCTGCCCGTCCAGGCCCGGTCGGTGCCGTTGCGGCTCCCCGAGTTGGTGAGGCTGTTGCCCAGCCAGCGGCCGGCTTCGCCGGAGATGTAGCTGTCGCCCATGGTGACGACGGCGGTGGGCCCGGTGCCGGGGGCGGCGTGGGCGGAGGGGGCGGCGACGGAGGCGAGCCCGGCGGCGGTACACAGTGCCAGGAGTGCGCGCAGCGCACGGTGGGGGGACGAAGGCATGGCTGTGCTCCTGCGGTACGCAGTGACGTGGGGGACAGCCGCCGGCCGGTGGCATGGCGGAATCTGTCACCCCCCGGCTTGTTACCGCTAGGTAGCTGCATATCTCGGTTCCGTCACGTCCCCTGTGACGACACAGGGCTCCGCCCCCGGTACGTGTGCGCGTACCGGGGGCGGAGCCCTGTTCAGTGGTTGTTCCGTGGTCGTACGGGAGGCTGTTCGGCAGCTGTGCGGGCAGCCGGTCAACAGGTTCCGCGTACGAGATCCACGAGGTCAGCCGACCAGCTGCTCGTACGCGGGCAGCGTCAGGAAGTCCGCGTAGTCGGCGTCGAGGGAGACGTGCAGCAGCAGGTCGTGGGCCTGCTGCCACTTGCCGGCCGCGAAGGCCTCCTCGCCGATCTCCGCGCGGATCGCGGCCAGTTCCTCTGCGGCGACCTTGCGGGCCAGCTCCGGAGTGGCCGTCTCGCCGTTCTCGAAGACGACGCCGGCGTTGATCCACTGCCAGATCTGCGAGCGCGAGATCTCGGCGGTGGCCGCGTCCTCCATCAGATTGAAGATCGCGACGGCGCCGAGGCCGCGCAGCCACGCCTCGATGTAGCGGGTGCCGACCTGCACGGCGCTGACCAGGCCCGCGTACGTGGGCCTGGCGTCCAGCGAGTCGATGGCGATCAGGTCGCCGGCCGCGACGGAGACGTCCTCGCGGAGGCGGTCCTTCTGGTTCGGCTTCTCGCCGAGGACGGCGTCGAAGGAGGCCATCGCGATCGGCACCAGGTCGGGGTGGGCGACCCAGGAGCCGTCGAAGCCGTCGCCGGCCTCGCGGTCCTTGTCGGCCTTGACCTTCTCGAAGGCGACCTTGTTGACCTCGGCGTCCTTGCGGGACGGGATGAACGCCGCCATGCCGCCGATCGCGTGCGCGCCGCGCTTGTGGCAGGTGCGCACGAGGAGCTCGGTGTACGCGCGCATGAACGGGGCCGTCATCGTGACCGCGTTGCGGTCGGGAAGGACGAACTTGGCGCCGCCGTCACGGAAGTTCTTGACGATGGAGAACAGGTAGTCCCAGCGGCCCGCGTTCAACCCGGCGGCGTGGTCGCGCAGTTCGTAGAGGATCTCCTCCATCTCGTACGCGGCCGTGATTGTCTCGATGAGGACCGTGGCGCGGACGGTGCCCTGCGGGATGCCGACGTAGTCCTGGGCGAAGACGAAGATCTCGTTCCAGAGGCGGGCCTCCAGGTGCGACTCCGTCTTCGGCAGGTAGAAGTACGGGCCCTTGCCGAGGTCGATCAGACGCTGGGCGTTGTGGAAGAAGTACAGGCCGAAGTCGACGAGCGCGCCCGGCACGGGGCGGCCGTCGAAGGTGAGGTGACGCTCCTCCAGGTGCCAGCCGCGGGGCCGCATGACGACGGTGGCCAGCTGATCGGCGGGCTTGAGGGCGTACGACTTGCCCGAGCGCGGGTCCGTGAAGTCGATCTTCCGGCTGTACGCGTCGATCAGGTTGAGCTGGCCCAGGACCACGTTCTCCCAGGTCGGCGCGGAGGCGTCCTCGAAGTCCGCGAGCCAGACGCGCGCGCCGGAGTTGAGCGCGTTGATCGTCATCTTGCGGTCGGTCGGGCCGGTGATCTCGACGCGGCGGTCGTTCAGAGCCGCCGGGGCCGGCGCGACCTTCCAGGAGTCGTCGGCACGGATCGCCGCGGTCTCCGGAAGGAAGTCCAGGGTGGAGGTGCGGGCGATCTCGGCGCGACGCTCCGTTCGGCGGGCGAGGAGCTCGTCCCGGCGCGGGGTGAACCGCCGGTGCAGTTCGGCGACGAAGGCCAGGGCGGCCTCGGTGAGCACCTCTTCCTGACGCGGCAGGGGCTCGGCATCGACGACGGCCAGGGGGGACGGCGCTGGTGCGGACATGAACTGTCACTTCCTTCAGCGGACTTCACGGGCGGTGCCAGGCGGCCGCCGGGCGTCGCGGGACGGCACGGAGTGCCGCAGGCGCCGAGATACGGCCGCAAGCGCCTTCTGTACGAGCAAGCGCTTCTGAACAGTGGATACTAGTTTCCTCATGGTGGAAGTTCAATGGTTTGTTGATGTCGAGATTCTCCGGATCGACAGACCATGGCGCTGGGTGCCACGCCCTTCACTCCAAGTGCGCCAGATCCTCCTCGGTGTCGATGTCATAGGGCTCGGCCACATCCGAACAGTCCACCGGGGTGATCGCATCCCGGTGCGCCGCCAGATAGTCCCGCGCGCCCCGGTCGCCCACCGCGAGCTCGGCGATCCCCGCCCAGTGCCCGGCGCCGAACAGCACCGGATGGCCCCGCTGCCCGTCGTACGAGGCCGCCGCGAGCGAATCCCGCGAGGCGTACGCCGCCCGGACCCGGGCCACCGCCTCCGCCCCGATCCCCGGCTGGTCCACCAGGAGGACGAGCGCCGCGTCCACCCCGCGCGGATCGGCGGCCAACGAGGCGAGCCCCGCCCGCAGCGACGAACCCATCCCCTCGGCCCACTCCGGGTTCTCCACGAGTACACACCCGGGCAGCTCCGCCCGCTCCCGTACGACATCGGCCGACGCGCCCAGGACCACGTGCACCACCTCGCACCCGGCCGCACGCAGCACCCCCACGGCGTACTCGACGAGGGGACGCCCCCGGTGGGTGAGGAGCGCCTTGGGCCGCCCGCCGAGCCGCCGCCCACCCCCGGCGGCGAGCAGCAGGCCGGCGACGACGGGGGAGCGGTCGGCGGTTCGATCATGCGCTGTTGTCATGAGGACGTCTTACCTCACCCGGCGGAATGACACGGTCGCCTGAATTCCGGTGGCGAAGGGTGGCGCGCCGGGGTGGCGAAGGAGTTAACTGACCGCTACTCACGGCGCCCGACCGACCACCGTCCGGCGGGTCGGCTCGGAGTGTTCGGAGTATGGAGTTCTGCGCACAGTGTCGTGCGAGGGGGAGAACCATGTTGCGAAGCGTGGGGCAGAGGCGAGTGACCGGCGAGGGCGTGGACCCCAGGGTGGCCGAACTGCGGTCCGCCGTGTCCCGGCTCCGACGAGAGCTGGCCGCCCATCGCGTCGAGTTCGCCGACCGGGGCATCGCCGAGGACGAGCTCGCCGCCCTGGACGCGATGGCGCTCAGCGGCGCGCCCGAGGTTCGGCGGCTGCGCCGCTCGCTGCTGCTCGTCGCGGGATCGGTCGGGTCCGTCAGCGCGCTCGCGGAGGGGCTTGCCGGGGTCCGGCGCGCGGTGGAACTCTTCGGGCCGCCGGCGCCGCGGGGGCCGGTCGACTGACAGCGGTGCGTCGACGCCGGCCTGTCCGGCGGATCGGGCTCGGACGGTGACTAGCGCCTGATCAGCCGGCGTGCCGTCGCCGTCGCCACCGCCGCCGTGCGCGAGTCCACGCCCAGCTTCGCGAACACGTGCACCAGATGGGACTTCACCGTCGCCTGGCTCAGGAACAGCACCTTGCTGATCTGCTGGTTCGACAGGCCCTCGCCCACCAGCTGGAGCACCTCCAGCTCCCGCCTCGTCAGCGCCTCCGCCGGCATCCGCATCCGGTCCATCAGCCGGTGCGCCACCGCCGGGGCGAGCGCCGACTGGCCCGCCGCCGCCGTTCGGACCGCCGCCGCCAGCTCCTCCGGCGGCGCGTCCTTCAGGAGGTAACCGGAGGCGCCCGCCTCCACTGCCGCCAGGATGTCCGCGTCCGTGTCGTACGTCGTCAGGACCAGCACCTTCGGCCCGCCGGGCGCCGCCGTGATTGCCGCCGTCGCCTCCGAGCCGTGCATCCCGGAGCCGAACTGCAGGTCCATCAGGACCACGTCCACATCCCCGGCGGCGGCCAGCTCCACCGCACGCTCGGCGGTCGCCGCCTCCGCGACGACGGCGAAGTCCGGCTCCGTGTCGAGGACCGCGCGCAGGCCCGCCCGTACCACCGGGTGGTCGTCGGCCAGGAGAAGGCGGATGGTCATGCTTCAGACTCCAGCGGGAAGAGGGAGGGACACGGCGACGGCCGTGCCCTGGCCGGGGGCGGACTCGACGGTGAACGTGCCGCCCAGCGACTCCGCGCGCGAGCGCATCGCCGGAAGCCCGAAACCGCCGTCGGAGGACGGCCGCACCGAACCGGGCTCAAAGCCCCCGCCGTCGTCGACCACGTCCAGGGTCACTGAGGCGTCCATGAACGACAGGGTGATCTCCGCCCGCGAGGCGCCCGCGTGCCGCACCGTGTTCGCGAGCGCCGACTGAGCGATACGGAGCAGCGCCACCTCGTAGGGGGTAGGCAGCTCGACCGGCGTACCGCTGATGGAGAAACGGACCCGCGGCCCGGCTCCCGGGCCGCCGTTCGGACTCGTGCCCGCGTCGCCGGCCCCCGGGTCGCCGTACTGACTCGTCCCCGCGTCGTCGGGATCCGGACCGGGCCCCGGCTCGCACAGGCGCTCCAGCGCCGCCGCCAGCGAGCCGTGCTCCAGGTCCGGTGGTGACAGCGCCCGGACGAAACGTCTGGCCTCCGCCAGGTTGTCCTGGGCCTCCCGCCGGGCCCGGTCGATGTGACCGGCCGCCGGTGAACCCGGCGGCAGCGCACGCTCGGCAGCCCGCAGCAACAGCTGGATCGAGGACAGGCCCTGGGCGAGCGTGTCGTGGATCTCGCGGGCGAGCCGCTCCCGCTCGGCGAGCGTCCCCGCGTGCCGTTCCGCCGCCGCAAGCTCCGCCCGCGTCTCGATCAGCTCCTCGATGAGCCGCCGCCGCCGCTCGCTCTCCCGGTAGAGCGCGTGGTAGCCGAGGACCGTCGCCACCGCGACCGCCGCGCCGAGCAGCGGCCCGATGAAGACCCCCGGGTTGAGCGCGGCGCCGTGCCCCACGTACGAGAGGATCGCCGCGCCCGCCGTCAGGGCGACCACCGGCAGCGACCAGCGGGCGGGCAGCAGGTGCAGCTGGAGGAAGTAGAGCGGGAAGGCCACCCAGAGTGCCTCCGGGGTCAGGCACAGCATCGCCAGCCAGGACGCGCCGAGGGCGGCCAGCCAGACGCCGGCGGCCCGCTGCGAGTTCCGTACGGACGGCAGGTACGAACCGGCTGCGTAGACGGCGCCCGTCAGCACCGCGAGCGCCGTCCCGGCGGCCGAGCCCGCCCGTACCGCCGCGAGGGCGAGCAGGCCCGCCATCAGCAGGTGCAGACAGAGGCGCAGTGCGCGGAGGGCGGGGGTGAGGGGACGCCGGGCGGGGTGGAGGGAGGAACGCCGGGTGGGGTGGAGGGAGAAACGCCGGGTGGGGTGGAGGGAGAAACGCAGATCCATGTTCCCTCCAGCCTAGACAGCGGCAGACAATCCGGACTCAACCGAAAGTTTGATTACGGAGCCATCCGTGGCGCGATGCCCGGGGGGTGCCCCGCCGACCACTCTGGTCAGCATGTTCGTCGCATGGAGAGACCTCAGATTCGCCAAGGGGCGATTCGCCCTCATGGGCACCGTGATCGTGCTGATCACCCTGCTCGTGGGGTTGTTGTCCGGGCTGACCGCCGGACTCGCGCGGGAGAACATCTCCGCGATCACCGGTCTGCCCGCCGACCGGCTGGCCTTCGCCGCGCCACCGGCCGGGCAGTCGGTCTCCTTCACCAACTCGACGGTGACGGAGGAGCAGTGGCGCGAGTGGGCGGGCCGGCCCGGAGTGACGGCGGCGGCGCCGCTCGGCATCCGTACGCTCAACGGCGCCGCCGGGGACCGTACCGCCGCCGTGTCCGCCTTCGGTACGGAGCCGGAGAGCGGGCTCGCACCCGTGGCGCCCGCCTCGGGGACGGCCGTCCTCTCGGAGTCGGCGGCGGAGGAGCTGGGCGTCTCGGCCGGTGACCCGGTCCGCCTCGGCCCCCTGGAGCTCACCGTCGCGGCGGTCGCCGGCGACGCCTCGTACAGCCACACCCCGGTGGTGTGGACCTCCCTCGACGACTGGCAGCGGCTCGGCCACAGCGGCACCACCGTGCAGGAACAGGCCACCGTGATCGCGCTGCGCGGGGAAGGGGCGACCGACTGGGGTGCGGGCGACAAGGCCGTCGGCACCGAGGCCCGGACCGTCGACGACGCCCTCACCGCCATAGGGTCCTACCAGGCCGAGAACGGCTCGCTCCAGCTCATGCGCGGCTTCCTCTTCGCCATCTCCGCTCTCGTCATAGGAGCCTTCTTCACCGTCTGGACGATTCAGCGAAGCGGTGACGTGGCCGTGCTGAAGGCGCTCGGCGCCTCGACCCCGTACCTGCTCAAGGACGCCCTCGGGCAGGCGGTGCTGATGCTCACGGCGGGCACGCTGCTCGGTACGGCGCTCGCAGTCGGCATCGGCGCGCTGGTCAGCGGCGGGAACGTGCCGTTCGTCCTCGAACCGCTGACCGTCCTCGGGCCGGCTGCCGTGATCGTGGTGCTCGGTGTGCTCGGAGCGGCGCTGTCCATCCGGCGGATCACCGCCGTCGACCCTCTCACCGCGCTCGGGAGTGCCCGATGAGTCTTGTCCTCGATGACGTCACCCTCACCTACCCGGACGGCGACGGTCGGCTGACCGCGCTCGACGCGGTCTCCCTCACGGTTCCCGCGGGCTCCCTCACGGCCGTCGTCGGTCCGTCCGGCTCCGGCAAGTCCAGCCTGCTCGCCGTCGCCGCGACCCTCGTGACGCCGGACCGGGGCCGGGTCGTCGTCGACGGTACGGACACGGGCGCGCTGGATGCGGCCGGGCGGGCGGCGCTGCGGCGGGAACGGATCGGGATCGTGTTCCAGCAGCCCAATCTGCTGCCCTCGCTCACGGCGGCCGAACAGCTCCAGGTCATGGCGCACCTGTCCGGCCGCCCGGCGAAGTCGGCCCGGAACCGGGCGCTGGAGCTGCTGGACGCGGTGGGCCTCGCGGACCTGGCCGAGCGGCGGCCGCACCAGCTCTCCGGCGGCCAGCGGCAGCGGGTCAACATCGCGCGGGCGCTGATGAACGAACCGGCGGTGCTGCTGGTCGACGAGCCGACGAGCGCGCTCGATCACGAGCGGGGGGCGGCGGTGGTGGAGCTGTTGGCGGGGCTGACGGTGGGGCGGGGGACGGCGACGGTGCTCGTCACCCACGACCGGACGCATGTCGCTCGCGCGGAGAGGGTGGTGGAGGTCCGGGACGGCCGGCTCTCGGAGCGGGTGGCCCGGGTCTGAGACGGTCTCGCCCCGCGGGCCCGTCCCCGCTGAGGGCACTTGCCCCCGTTGGAGGCGCCTGCCCCGTTGGGGCCCGCCCTGATGGGGGCACCCGCTCCCCGTGGGGCTTCGCCCCTGCCCCCGTTGGAGGCGCCTGCCCCCGTTGGGGGCACCCGCCCCGTCCGTTGGGCTTCGCCCCCGCCCCCGTTGGGGGCACCCGCCCCCGTCCGTTGGGCTTCGCACCCGCGCCCGCCGCCCGCCGTGTGGGCAATCGTCCCGCAGGGCGGGACGGGTGGGCACACGGGACGGCGCCCTCGGCGGCGCCTCCGCCCCTTGTGCCTGGACCCGCACCAAGCAGTGGCGGCGCACCTGTGGTGCGGGTTCAGGCGCGGAAGCCTAGGCCCGGCAAGGGGCGCCGTTCCGTTGTGCCCACCCGTTCCGCCCCTGGGGGTCCCCCCGGACGGAGTCTGGGGGAGGAACAGTTGCCCACAACGGGGGGTGCGGCCAGGGCCCGCACTCGGCCAGGGCCCGCACCCGTGCGAGGCGCGCACCGCAGGGGTTACGACCCCCCGTTGCCCGTCGTGTTCGCCAGGGCCGTCGAGAGTTCTCGGGCTACTTCCTGGAGGATCGGGACGATCTTCTCCGTGGCCGCTTCCGTGACGCGGCCCGCCGGGCCCGAGATCGAGATCGCCGCGGCGGTGGGGGAGTCCGGGACGGAGACCGCGAGGCAGCGGACTCCTATCTCCTGCTCGTTGTCGTCGACCGCGTACCCCGTCTCGCGGACCGCGACGAGTGCGTCGAGGAAGCCGTCCGGCGTGGTGATGGTCTTCTCCGTGGCGGCCGGCATGCCGGTACGGGCGAGGAGTGCGCGGACCTCCTCGGCCGGGGTGTGCGCGAGCAGTGCCTTGCCGACACCGGTCGAGTGCGGCAGCACCCGTCGGCCGACCTCGGTGAACATGCGCATGGAGTGCTTGGACGGCACCTGCGCCACGTACACGATCTCGTCGCCGTCGAGCAGCGCCATGTTCGCGGTCTCGCCGGTCTCCTCGACGAGCCGCGCGAGGTACGGGCGGGCCCAGGTGCCGAGGAGGCGGGAGGCGGACTCGCCGAGCCGGATGAGGCGGGGGCCGAGCGCGTACCGCCGGTTGGGCTGCTGGCGTACGTAGCCGCAGGCGACCAGGGTGCGCATCAGGCGGTGGATGGTGGGGAGCGGGAGTCCGCTGCTGGCGGAGAGCTCGCTCAGCCCGACCTCGCCGCCGGCGTCGGCCATCCGCTCCAGGAGGTCGAAGGCACGCTCAAGGGACTGGACGCCCCCGCTTGCGGCGGGTTTGGCGGCGTCGGTGGTGCTGGCGCTGGACGTCGGCACGTCAACGGTCCTTTCGGGGCAGGCGGGCAAGGCAGCAGCCTACCGGCCCATCGGCCGGGGTACACGGTCCCGGTGTCGGCGTCCGCGCCGGTCAGGACGTGTTTGTCCGGTGTCGCAGTCGGCCCGGAGCGGTCCGGGTCAGCCCCGCATGTACGGAGCTACGTTCTACTGTACGAAATTTACATTCCACTTCGTGGAAACATCCAAGCGACGTTCGGCGGCTGACGATGGAGGCGGCGATGCTGGAAGTGTGCCCTTGACGGCATGTCGTCCGGAAGTGAAGACTCCTTCAACAGTTCGTTGAATTTCTCCTTGAAGCACTGGAAGAAGGGGTACGGGGTGGACGTCAACCTGGTCCTGCGCTCGACGCGTGTCATCACCCCCGAGGGGACACGCCCGGCGTCGATCGCCGTGTCCGGTGGGACGATCGCGGCCGTACTGCCGTACGACGCCGAGGTACCCGCCGGCGCCCGGCTCGAGGACGTCGGCGACGACGTCGTCCTGCCCGGCCTCGTCGACACCCACGTGCACGTGAACGACCCCGGCCGCACCGAGTGGGAGGGCTTCTGGACCGCCACCCGCGCGGCCGCCGCCGGTGGCATCACCACGCTGCTCGACATGCCCCTCAACTCGCTGCCGCCGACCACCACCGTGGAGAACCTGCGCGTCAAGCAGGAGGTCGCCCGCGCCAAGGCCCATGTCGACGTCGGCTTCTGGGGCGGCGCCCTGCCCGACAACGTCAAGGACCTGCGCCCGCTCCACGACGCCGGCGTCTTCGGCTTCAAGTGCTTCCTGTCGCCCTCCGGCGTGGACGAGTTCCCCGAGCTCGACCAGGAGCAGCTGGCGACCTCCCTCGCCGAGATCTCCGGCTTCGGCGGCCTGATGATCGTGCACGCCGAGGACCCCCACCACCTCGCCGCCGCGCCCCAGCGCTCCGGCGGCGCGTACGTCGACTTCCTCGCCTCGCGGCCCCGCGACGCCGAGAACACGGCGATCGAGAACCTGATCAACCAGGCCCGCCGGCTCAACGCCCGCGTCCACGTCCTGCACCTCTCCTCCTCGGACGCGCTGCCGGTCATCGCCGCCGCCAAGGCCGAGGGTGTCAAGGTCACCGTCGAGTCCTGTCCGCACTTCCTCACCCTCACCGCCGAGGAGATCCCGGACGGCGCCACCGAGTTCAAGTGCTGCCCGCCCATCCGCGAGGCCGTCAACCAGGACGCGCTGTGGCAGGGGCTCGCGGACGGCACGATCGACTGCATCGTCTCCGACCACTCCCCGTCGACGACCGACCTCAAGACCCCCGACTTCGCGTCCGCCTGGGGCGGCATCTCCTCGCTCCAGCTCGGCCTGCCGGCCATCTGGACCGAGGCCCGCCGCCGCGGCTACGACCTGACGGACGTCGTCCGCTGGATGTCCGAGGGCCCGGCCCGGCTCGCCGGACTCGGCCGCAAGGGCGCCATCGAGGCCGGCCGCGACGCCGACTTCGCCGTCCTCGACCCGGAGGCCACCTTCACGGTCGACCCGGCCGAGCTCCAGCACCGCAACCGGATCACCGCCTACGCGGGCAAGACCCTCAGCGGCGTCGTCACCTCCACCTGGCTGCGTGGAGAGCGGATCGCCGACCGGGGCACCCTCGCCGAGCCCTCCGGCCGCCTCCTCGAAAGGAACAACTGACGTGTCCGCCACACCCAGCTCCGGCATACCCTCCTTCACCGGTGACGCGAGCCCCTACGGCGGCGGCGACCCCTACGCCGACTACCGGACGGCCGACTTCCCCTTCACCCAGTACGCGGACCTCGCCGACCGGCGCCTCGGCGCGGGCGTCATCGCCGCCAACGACGAGTTCTTCGCCGAGCGCGAGAACCTGCTCAAGCCCGAGGCCGCCGAGTTCGACCCCGAGCACTTCGGCCACAAGGGCAAGATCATGGACGGCTGGGAGACCCGCCGCCGCCGTGGCATCTCGGCCCAGCAGCCGCACCCCACCGAGGACGACCACGACTGGGCCCTCGTACGGCTCGGTGCGCCCGGCGTCGTCCGCGGCATCGTCCTCGACACGGCCCACTTCCGCGGCAACTACCCGCAGGCCGTCTCCGTCGAGGCCGCCTCCGTCCCCGGCTCGCCCTCGCCCGAGGAGCTCCTCGCCGACGACGTGAAGTGGACGACGCTCGTCCCGCGCACCCCCGTCGGCGGCCACGCCGCCAACGGCTTCGCCGTCGACGTCGAGCAGCGCTTCACGCACCTGCGCGTCAACCAGCACCCCGACGGCGGCATCGCCCGCCTCCGCGTGTACGGCGAGGTCGCCCCCGACCCGGCGTGGCTCGGGGTCCTCGGCACCTTCGACCTCGCGGCCCTGGAGTACGGCGGCCAGGTCGAGGACGCGTCCGACCGCTTCTACTCCCCGGCCACCAACACCATCCAGCCGGGCCGCTCCCGCAAGATGGACGACGGCTGGGAGACCCGCCGCCGGCGCGACAAGGGCAACGACTGGATCCGCTACCAGCTGGTCGCCGAGTCCGAGATCCGTGCCGTCGAGATCGACACCGCGTACCTCAAGGGCAACAGCGCCGGCTGGGCAGCGCTCTCCGTCGCGGCCGAGGGGTCGGAGGAGTGGACCGAGATCCTGCCCCGGACCCGCCTCCAGCCCGACACCAACCACCGCTTCGTGCTCGGCACGCCGGCGGTCGGCTCCCGCGTCCGGATCGACATCTACCCGGACGGCGGCATCTCCCGCCTCCGCCTCTTCGGCTCCCTCACGGAGGCCGGTACGGCCCGGCTCACGGCCCGCCACCAGGAACTGGGCGGCTGACCGGCCCCGTACGAGCAGGCCGGGGGTACGCCCCCGGCCGCCCATGAACTGGGTGGGCACGACACCCCGCCCGGCACGCGAGGGCGCACCGGACCGACAGCACCGGTGCGCCCTCGCGCCTCCTCTTTTTTTGGGGCTCGGTTCGCCTCCGGGGCGCTGCAGCCGGGCTCACAGGGCCGACCGTGCTCACCTCCTTCGTTCCTCAGGAGGCTCCGCGCGCTCGGCCCCGATCCCCCGGCGCGCCCCTTCGGCTCACTCGCCGAGGTCCTACCCCGACAGGGTGCCGTCCTGCCCCGGCCGGGGCCCCGCCCATGCGGCGAGGTCCCGTCGGTGTGGGTTACGCCGCGTGCCCGCCGTCCACCGAGAACTCCGCGCCCGTCACGTACCGCCCCTCCGGCCCCGCCAGGAAGGCGACCATCGCGGCCACCTCGTCCGCGGTGCCGAAGCGGCCGAGCGCCGTCATGGCCGTCTGGCCGTCCGCGTACGGTCCGTCCGCCGGGTTCATGTCGGTGTCGGTCGGGCCGGGGTGGACGACGTTCGCCGTGATGCCGCGCCCGCCCAGCTCCCGGGCGAGGCTCTTCGTCAGGCCGATCAGGGCCGTCTTGCTCATCGCGTACAGCACCCCGCCGGGACCCGGCACCCGCTGGGTCATGCAGCTGCCGATGGTGATGATCCGCCCGCCCTCCGGCAGGCGGCCGGCCGCCGCCTGAGAGGCGAGGAAAGCGCCCCGGACGTTCACGGCGAGGACTCGGTCCACGTCCGTGAGGGCCAGGGACTCCAGCGGGCCGAGGACACCGGCGCCGGCGTTGTTCACCAGTACGTCGAGCCGGCCCAGGGCGTCCGCCGCCCAGTTCACCGCGCCCGCCGCGTCCCCGGCGTCGCCCGCGTCCGCCCGCAGGGGCAGCGCCTTGCGGCCGGTCGCCTCGATCCGCGCGGCGACCTCCTTGGCCCGCGCCTCGTCCTGGACGTAGGTGAAGGCGACGTCGGCGCCTTCCTGGGCGAGGCGCACGGCCGTGGCCGCGCCGATCCCGCGGCTGCCGCCCGTCACCAGAACCGCCGTGCCGTTCATCGTGGACATCCCGATACCTCCGTGGACAAGAAGCCATTAGTGGTTGCGGGTTCAATGAAAGTCGGTGGGGCGTCCCGACGCTGGCGGGAATCGGACGGCGACCCGACCAGCGATGACTTTCGCCGGGCTGTGCCGTCTGCACTGGTGAGACACGATGGACCGGAGACGAAAGGGCACCACCATGGCCACGCTCAGCCTCACCCAGTTCCTGACCCTCGACGGCGTCCACCAGGCCCCCGGCGGCCCGGAGGAAGACCCCAGCGGCGGCTTCGTACACGGCGGCTGGTCCGTTCCGTACGGGGACGAGGACTTCGGTCGGTACATGCAGGACGTCTTCACCCGGCCGACCGCCTTCCTCCTCGGCCGCCGCACGTACGAGATCTTCGCCGGCTACTGGCCGAAGCAGACGGACCCCGCCAACCCGATCGCCACGAAGCTCAACGCCCTCCCCAAGTACGTCGCCACCACCACCCTCGACTCCGCCGACTGGGCCGGGACCACTCTGCTCCGCGGCGACGTCGTCGAGGAGGTCACGGCGCTCAAGGAGCGCACCGACGGCGAGATCCAGATGCACGGCAGCGCCGGTCTCGCCCGCACCCTGCTCGACCACGACCTGATCGACACCCTGCGTCTGCTCGTCTTCCCGGTGATCCTCGGCACCGGTGGCCGCCTCTTCGGCGACGGCGTACGCCCCACCGCCTTCCGGCAGACCGACGGGCGCATCACCGGTTCGGGCGTCGCCGTCAACACGTACGAACTGGCGGGCCGCCCGACGTACGGCAGCTACTGATCCGCCGGTCGGCGGCGGACGGCTGCGACGGCAGAAAGGTGTAGCCGCCACAGGCCCGTCCGGGTACGGTGATCGCTCCACGTGCGAGCCGTCGAAGTCTCCACCTCGCCCCGAGAGTTGGAGAAACGGCCGCAATGTCAGCTTCGTCCTCGATCGCCGCCCCCGTGCCGCTCGGCGCCCCGCGCCGGGCCTGGCTCACCGACCTGCCCGTCCTGCTCGTCGCCGTCGTCTGGGGCGCCAGCTATCTCGCGGCCAAGGGCATCACCACCACCCACACCGTCATCGCGGTCCTCGTGCTGCGGTTCGCGGTGGTGCTGCCCGTCCTCGTCGTCGCCGGACGGGCCAGACTCCGGGCGCTGAGCGCGGCCCAGTGGCGCGGCGCGGCGGCCCTCGGGCTGATCCTCAGCGGGATCTTCCTCCTGGAGACCTACGGCGTCGTCCACACCTCCGCCACCAACGCGGGCCTGATCATCAGCCTCACCATGATCTTCACCCCGCTCGCCGAGGCCGCCGTCACCAGGGTCAGGCCACCGCGCGCCTTCCTCGGCGCCGCCGCCCTCTCCGTGGCCGGCGTCGTGCTCCTCACCCAGGGAGGCGGGTTCACCGCCCCCTCCCTCGGCGACCTGCTCATGCTGCTCGCCGCCCTCGCCCGTACCGTCCATGTCCTGGCGATGTCCCGGATCAAGGCGGTCCGGTCGGCCGACTCGCTCTCCCTCACCACCGTGCAACTCGGCTCCGCCGTCGCCGTCTTCGCCGTCATCGCGGCCTTCCCCGGCACCGGCTCCTCACCCTGGGCGGTGGCCCTCGACTTCGGCCCGCGTGAGTGGGGCGGACTGCTCTTCCTCTCCGTCTTCTGCACGCTCTTCGCCTTCTTCGTGCAGATGTGGGCGGTCCGCCGCAGCTCCCCGTCCCGGGTCAGCCTCCTCCTCGGCACGGAACCGCTCTGGGCCGCCGCCGCGGGCATCGCCCTCGCCGGCGACCGCCCCGGGATCCTCGGCCTCGCGGGCGCGATCCTCGTTCTGGCGGGCACCAGTTGGGGCCGCCGGGCCGCCGACGACGACGCCGGGTAGGTTCTTCGATCATGCGTTCACTGGTCTATGACAACGAGTTCCGCGCCCGTGCCCGGCGTACCCAGGGCTGGGGCCTCGGCCTGTTCACCGTCGCCGCCCTCCTCTGGGTCTGGTTCGGTGTCCTGCTCCTCACCCCGTACGAGGACGGTGACGGCGGCGGCAGCCCCTGCCCCTCGCTCCTCACCAGCGAGTACGTCCACGACGAGGATTGCGTCGAGTCCCGGGACTGGCCCGGGCTCCTCGCCCTCCTCGGCGGTTCCGTCCCGTTCGCCGTCGTCGGCGGCGCCCTCTACACGAGCGGTTCCGTCTCGCACCGCATGGCCGAGCACCTCGCCGAGGTGACCCGCCTCAACGCGACCAGCGCCTCAGCCGTACGGGAGTGATCAGGACTTCGCCACCCGGTCCGACACGATCATGAGGACCAGGCCGAGCACCGCGATCACGATGTTGGCGAACAGCTCCCGGCCCTCCAGGAACCACACGTTCTCCGTGAGGAACCGGGTCACGCCGAGGAGGCGGAACCAGCCGTCCGTCAGCTCGCGCACCACCCCCGCCACACCGAAGAGAGCGAGCAGGAAACCGGCGACCTCCAGAAACTTCTTCATGAAGTGATCATGACGGGGGCGGGGGACCGGCCGCGTCCGCCTCAGGTCCACGGTCACCGCGACCAAAGTACCGACCTCCGCGACTTCGGTACCGGCCCGGCCGCCGATGCCCCGCCCGGCGCCCCCGGCTGCGTACATTGCCGATATGACTCGTACGGACCGGCAGCGCTGGCTGCTCCCCTCCCACCTGGTCGAACCGGGCGGGAACGGGGCGGCGCGGCCCCGCCGTACCGTCCGCGACTGGATCGTGGACACCTCGCTCTTCCTCCTCGCGGCCTTCGTCGGCCTCCTCGCCGCCGACACCAGCGCGCAGTACACCAGCGAGGCCGTCACCCTCGTAGACCAGCTCCTGGGCGCCGCCGCCTGCTGCGCCCTCTGGCTGCGCCGCCGCTGGCCGGCCGGGCTCGCGATCGCCCTCTCGCTGCTCAACATCGTGGCCCCGGTCGCCGCCGGCGCCCTCCTCGCGAGCCTCTTCAGCGTCGCCGTACGCAAACCCTTCCGCGAGGTCGCCGCGATCGGCGCGCTCGCCGTCGCCGCCTCCACCGCCCAGGCCTTCATCCGGCCCGACCCCACCACCAACACCGGGCTCTCCATCGCCCTCGGCTTCACCCTCATCCTGCTCGTCACCGCCTGGGGCATGCTCGTCCGCTCCCGCCGCCAGCTCGTCGAGGCCCTCAGGGAACGCGCCCGCCGCGCCGAGGCCGAGGCCGAACTGCGCGCCGCACAGGCCCAGCGGCTCGCCCGCGAGGCCATCGCCCGCGAGATGCACGACGTCCTCGCCCACCGGCTCACCCTGCTCAGCGTGCACGCCGGAGCCCTGGAGTTCCGGCCCGACGCCCCGCCCGAGCAGGTCGCCCGCGCCGCCGGGGTCATCCGCGACAGCGCCCACGAAGCCCTCCAGGACCTCCGCGAGATCATCGGCGTGCTGCGCGCGCCCGGCGAGAACGGCGACGGTGACCGGCCGCAGCCCACCCTCGCCACCCTCGACGCACTGATCGAGGAATCCCGCGAGGCCGGGGCGGACGTCGTCCTCGACACCACCGTGGCCGAACCGGCCGCCGTGCCCGCCGCCACCGGCCGTACCGTCTACCGCATCGCCCAGGAGGGCCTCACCAACGCCCGCAAGCACGCCCCCGGCACCACGGTCACCGTCACCGTGCGCGGCCGCCCCGGAGAGGGCCTCACCGTCGACATCCACAACCCGGCACCCGCCGGACCGGTCCCGCACGTCCCCGGCTCCGGCCAGGGCCTCATCGGACTCACGGAAAGAGCCGCCCTCGCCGGCGGCCGGATGGAACACGGACCGGCCCCCGACGGCGGGTTCGCCCTCCACGCCTGGCTACCGTGGCCCTCATGACCATCCGGCTGCTCATCGTCGACGACGACCCCCTGGTCCGCGCGGGCCTCACCTTCATGCTCGGCGGTGCCGAGGATCTGGAGATCGTCGGCGAGGGCGCCGACGGCCGCGAGGTCCCCGAACTCGTCGCCCGGTACGCCCCCGACGTCGTCCTCATGGACATCCGCATGCCGCACGTGGACGGGCTCACCGCCACCGAACGCCTCCGCGCCGAGCCCGGCGCCCCCGAGGTCGTCGTCCTCACCACCTTCCACGCCGACGAGCAGGTGCTGCGTGCCCTGCGGGCCGGTGCCGCGGGCTTTGTACTCAAGGACACCCCGCCGGCCGAGATCGTCGCCGCCGTCCGCCGGGTCGCCGCCGGGGACCCGGTGCTCTCCCCGGCCGTCACCCGCCAGCTGATGACCCATGTCGCCGGGCAGCCTGAACAGTCCCCGCGCACCGCGGCCGCCGGCCGCCTCACCGAACTCGCCGACCGTGAGCGCGAGGTGGCCGTCGCCGTCGGCCGCGGACTCTCCAACGCCGAGATCGCCGCCGAGCTGTACATGAGCGTGCCGACGGTCAAGACCCACGTCTCCCGAGTCCTCGCCAAACTCGGCCTCAACAACCGCGTCCAGATCGCCCTCCTCGTCCACGACGCGGGCCTCCTGGGCGAGGACGACCAGAACTGACCGGTCAGGTCCCGGACCGGTCGGCTAGGGTGATCCGATGTCCGTCATCGAACTGGGGGAGTACGGCGCGGACTTCACCGCGAACCCGTACCCCTACTACGCGAAGCTCCGTGAGGCCGGTCCCGTCCACGAGGTACGGATGCCCGACGGCTTCCAGTTCTGGCTGGTCGTCGGCCACGAGGAGGGGCGCGCGGCCCTCACCGACCCCAGGCTCGCCAAGTCCCCTTCCGTGATCGGCATACGGCCGCCGGAGGAGGACATCATCGGCGTCCACCTCCTCTCGGCGGACGCGCCCGACCACACCCGACTGCGCCGCCTCGTCACGGGCGAGTTCACCGGCCGCCGGGTGGAGAGCCTGCGCCCCCGCATCGAGCGGCTCACCGCGGAGCTCGCCGACGCGATGGAACCGGCCGGCCGCGCCGACCTCGTCGACGCCTTCGCGTACCCGCTGCCGATCACCGTCATCTGCGAGCTCCTCGGGGTCCCCGCGGCGGACCGCGACACCTTCCGCCGCTGGTCGACGGAGCTCGTCACCCCCACCGGTGACCGGAGCATCGCCGAGGCCATGGAGGCCTTCGCCGCCTACCTCGACGAGCTCATCGAGGACAAGCGGGCCGCGGGCCCCGCCGACGACCTGCTCTCCGGCCTGATCGCCGCCCGCGCCGAGGACGGCGACCGGCTCTCCGGGCCCGAACTCCGGGCCATGGCCTATCTGTTGCTCATCGCGGGTCACGAGACGACCGTCAACCTGATCGCCAACACCGTCCGTAATCTGCTCACCCACCCCGAGCAGCTCGCCGCCCTGCGCGCCGACCCGGCCCTCCTGGACGGGGCGATCGAGGAATCCCTGCGGTACGACGGTCCGGTGGAGACCGGCACCTTCCGCTTCACGCGGGAGGCCGTCACCCTCGGCGGGGCCGAGATCCCGGCGGGCCAGAGCGTTCTCGTCGGCATCGGGGCGCTCGACCGCGACCCGGCACGCTTCGCCGACCCGGACCGCTTCGACATCCGCCGGGACACCCGCGGCCACCTGGCCTTCGGCCACGGCATCCACTACTGCCTGGGCGCCCCGCTCGCCCGTCTCGAGGGCCGGATCGCGCTCCGGACGCTCCTGGACCGCTTCCCCCGCCTCGAACTCGACCCCGAGGGCGAGCCCTGGGAGTGGCTCCCCGGCCTCCTCATGCGCGGAGTCCGGCACCTCCCGGTCCGGTGGTGACGGTGGCCGGCGCCTAGGGAGGTGTCGTGTGGATCGGGCCGGGCCCGCCGAGGAGTGCCTTGTGGATCGGGTCGGGCCCGCCAGGGAGTGTCGTGCCGGTCAGGCCGGGCCTGCCGGGGAGTGCCTTGTGGATCGGGCCGGGCTCGCCAGGGAGTGTCGTGCCGGTCAGGCCGGGCCGGCCCGGGGGATGTCGTCCACCCGTACCGGACGACGCTCCCGCCGCGAGCGCTCGCACGCCTCGGCGATGCGGAGCGCCGCCAGGGCCTCCCGCCCGTCGCACGGGTTGGGCGCCTCGCCCCGGACCAGGCGTACGAAGGCGTCCAGCTCCGCCTCGTACGCGGGGGCGAACCGCTCCAGGAAGCCGGGCCAGGGCTTCCCCGGCGAGGCCGACGCCCAGGGTTCCACCGAGGTGAGCGGGGTGCGGTCGTCCAGGCCCACCGCGATCTGGTCCAGGTCGCCCGCCAGCTCCATGCGGACGTCGTACCCGGCGCCGTTGCAGCGGGTCGCCGTCGCCGTGACGAGCGTGCCGTCGTCCAGGGTGAGGAGCGCGGAGGCCGTGGACACGTCCCCGGCCTCCCGGAACATCGCGGGGCCCGCGTCCGACCCCGTCGCGTACACCTCCACGACCTCCCGCCCGGTCACCCAGCGGACGATGTCGAAGTCGTGCACCAGACAGTCCCGGAAGAGACCGCCGGAGAGCGGAAGGTACGCGGCAGGCGGCGGCTCCGGGTCGGAGGTCGCCGCCCGTACGGTGTGCAGCCGGCCGAGCCGCCCCGAGCGCACCGCCTCGCGCGCGGCCCGGTACCCCGCGTCGAAGCGCCGCATGAAGCCGAGCTGGAGCTCCGTACCGGCCTCCGCCACCGCCGTGAGCGCGGTCGCCGTCGCCGTCACGTCCAAGGCGATCGGCTTCTCGCAGAAGGCCGGGAGTCCGGCGCCCGCCGCGCGGGCGATCAGCTCCGCGTGCGCCGCCGTCGCCGAGGCGATCACCACGGCGTCCAGGGCGTGCGTGAACAGTGCACCGACGTCCGCCGCGGCCTCCGCGCCGAGCGCCCCCGCGACCCCGGCCGCCCGGCCGGCGACCGCATCCGCCACGACCAGCGACTCGACCTCCGGGTGGCGGGCCAGCACACCCGCGTGGAAGCTCCCGATCCGTCCCGTACCGATGAGTCCGATGCGCATGGCCCCACCGTGGAGCCGCCCGCCCCCGGTGTCAAGGATTTGTCAGGACAACCGGACGTCACGACTTCCCGTCATCTGCGCACCGGGCTACGCTCCCCCCGTGTCCAAGCAGTCCGGCTCCTCCCTGCCCCCGCTCTCCGTGGACCGCACCAGCCCGGTCCCGCTCTACTTCCAGCTGGCCCAGCAGCTGGAGAGCGCCGTGGAGAACGGGACGCTGACCCCGGGCACCCTCCTCGGCAACGAGATCGACCTCGCCACCCGCCTCGGCCTCTCCCGCCCCACCGTCCGCCAGGCCATCCAGACCCTCGTCGACAAGGGCCTCCTGGTCCGCCGCAGGGGCGTCGGCACCCAGGTCGTGCACAGCACCGTCCGCCGGCCGATGGAGCTGAGCAGCCTGTACGACGACCTGGACGCCGCCGGACAGCTCCCCGCCACCCGGGTCCTGGTCAACCGCGTCGAACCCGCGACCGGGCAGGTCGCGGCGGCCCTCCGCATCCCCGAGGGCAGCGAGGTCCACTACCTCGAACGGCTCCGCACCGCACACGGCGAGCCCATGGCGTACCTGCGCAACCACCTGCCCGCCGGGCTCGTGGACCCGGACACCGCGCGCCTGGAGACCACCGGCCTCTACCGGATGCTCCGCTCCGCCGCGCTCACCCTGCACAGCGCCCGCCAGGCCGTCGGCGCCCGCGCCGCGACCGCCGCCGAGGCGGCGCTGCTCGACGAGCGGGAGGGTGCCCCGCTGCTGACGATGGAACGCGTCACCTTCGACGACACCGGCCGTGCCGTCGAGTACGGCTCCCACCTCTACCGGGCCACCCGCTACTCCTTCGAGTTCCAGCTGATGGTCCGTCCGTAGGCCGTACCCCACCGGCGGGAGGGGCCGGACACAGGCCCCCTGACAAGCGCCACGACCCGCATGACCGATACTGCAATGCACGACTGCAATGCACGCAGAAGGACACAAAGGAGGGCACGGCCTCGTGACCAGGCTTCGGACAGGAGGGGTACGCGCCGCAGTCGGCGCCGTGCTCGCGCTCGCGCTCACAGGGGCGCTCGCCGGGTGCAGCAGCACCGGCGGAAAGCGGGCGGAGGACGCCCGCAAGGCCGCCGAGGCCCAGGGCAGGGCGGCCGTCGACACCCCCCGCTGGACCTTCGCCATGGTGACCCACTCGGGTGACGGCGACACCTTCTGGGACATCGTCCAGAAGGGCGCCAAGCAGGCCGCCGTCAAGGACAACATCAACTTCCTCTACGCCCACAGCGACGAGGCCCAGCAGCAGGCGCAGCTGATCGACTCGTACGTCGCCAAGGGCGTCGACGGTCTGATCGTCACCCTCGCCAAGCCCGACGCCATGAAGGCCGCCGTCGAGAAGGCCGTCAAGGCGGGCATCCCGGTGATCACCGTGAACTCGGGCGCCGCGCAGTCCAAGGCGTACGGGGCGCTCAGCCACATCGGCCAGGACGAGACCGTCGCCGGCGAGGCCGTCGGCGAGGAGCTCGACAAGCGGGGCAAGAAGAAGGCGCTCTGCGTCCTGCACGAGCAGGGCAACGTCGGCCACGAGCAGCGCTGCGCCGGAACGAAGAAGACCTTCGACGGCGAGCTCGTCAACCTCTACGTCGACGGCACCAACATGCCGGACGTCAAGGCCTCCATCGAGGCCAAGCTCCAGTCCGACAAGGACGTGGACGCCGTCGTGACCCTCGGCGCCCCCTTCGCCGATGCCGCCGTCCAGGCCGCCAAGAGCGCCGGGAGCAAGGCCGAGATCGACACCTTCGACCTCAACGCCAAGGTCGCGACCTCCCTCCAGGCCGGCACCCTCGGCTTCGCCGTCGACCAGCAGCCCTACCTCCAGGGCTACGAGGCCGTCGACCTGCTCTGGCTGTACCGCTACAACGCCAACGTCCTCGGCGGCGGCAAGCCGGTCCTGACCGGCCCGCAGATCATCACCAAGGACGACGCCGCGAAGCTCGTCGAGTACGCGGAGCGGGGCACCCGATGAGTTCCACCGCCCCGGTGTCCGGACCCTCGGGCCCCTCCGGCATCGACCACGTCGACGAGCGGCTGCTGCGCACCACCCCGCTGAAGAAGCTGCTCGCCCGCCCCGAGCTCGGCTCGGTCGTCGGCGCGATCGCCGTCTTCGTCTTCTTCTCGGTGGCGGCCGACAGCTTTCTGAACCCGTCCAGCCTCGGGACCGTGCTCTACGCGGCCTCCACCATCGGCATCATGGCGGTCCCGGTCGCGCTGCTCATGATCGGCGGCGAGTTCGACCTGTCCGCCGGTGTCATGGTCACCAGCTCGGCCCTGATCTCGTCGATGTTCAGCTACCAGATGACGGCGAACGTCTGGGTCGGCGTCGGCGTCTCGCTGCTCGTCACCCTGGCGATCGGCGTCTTCAACGGCTTCATGCTGACCCGTACGAAGCTGCCCAGCTTCATCATCACGCTCGGCACCTTCCTCATGCTGACCGGCCTGAACCTGGGCCTCACCAAGCTCATCAGCGGCACCGTCTCCACCAAGACCATCGCCGACATGGAGGGCTTCGACTCCGCCCGCAAGCTCTTCGCCTCGCAGGTGACCATCGGCGGCGTCGAGTTCAAGGTCACCATCCTGTGGTGGCTCGGCCTGGTCGCGCTCGCCACCTGGATCCTGCTCCGCACCCGCTTCGGCAACTGGATCTTCGCGGTCGGCGGCGGCGCCGACGCGGCCCGCGCGGTCGGCGTCCCGGTCTACCGGACGAAGATCGGCCTCTACATGGGCGTGGCGTTCTGCGCCTGGATCTCCGGCCAGCACCTGCTCTTCTCCTTCGACGTCGTCCAGTCGGGCGAAGGCGTCGGGAACGAGCTGATCTACATCATCGCGGCCGTCATCGGCGGCTGTCTGATCACCGGCGGATACGGCTCCGCCATCGGCTCGGCGGTCGGCGCCCTCATCTTCGGCATGACCAGCAAGGGCATCGTGTACGCCGAGTGGAACCCGGACTGGTTCAAGTTCTTCCTGGGAGCGATGCTCCTCCTGGCGACCCTGCTGAACGCCTGGATCCGCAAGCGCGTGGAGGCCACCAAGTGACGACGGCCACGAAGACCGAGTCCGCTCCCCTCGTCGAGCTCGACGACGTCAGCAAGTACTACGGCAACATCCGCGCCCTCGAAGGGGTCTCCCTGGAGGTCCGCTCCGGCGAGATCTCCTGCGTCCTCGGCGACAACGGCGCCGGCAAGTCCACCCTCATCAAGATCGTCGCCGGACTCCACCGGCACGACGCGGGCACCTTCCGCATCGAGGGCGAGGAGGTCACCCTCGCCAACCCGCGCGACGCCCTCGACCGGGGCATCGCCACCGTCTACCAGGACCTCGCCGTCGTCCCGCTCATGCCGGTCTGGCGGAACTTCTTCCTCGGTTCCGAGCCCACCAAGGGCTCCGGCCCCTTCAAGCGGCTCGATGTCGACCTGATGCGACGGACCACCCGCGAGGCGCTGCTCCGCATGGGCATCGACCTGCGCGACGTCGACCAGCCCATCGGCACCCTCTCCGGCGGCGAGCGGCAGTGCGTGGCCATCGCCCGGGCCGTCCACTTCGGCGCCAAGGTCCTCGTCCTCGACGAGCCGACCGCCGCGCTCGGCGTCAAGCAGTCCGGCGTCGTCCTGAAGTACGTGGCCGCCGCCCGCGACCAGGGGCTCGGCGTGGTTCTCATCACCCACAACCCGCACCACGCCTACCTCGTCGGCGACCGGTTCGTCCTGCTCAAGCGCGGGGTGATGGCCGGCAGCCACACCAAGGGCTCCGTCACACTCGACGAGTTGACCCGGCAGATGGCCGGCGGCACCGAGCTGGAGGACCTCCGCCACGAACTGGAGCGTCCGTCCGGAACGTGACGGTCTCCTCCCGCGCCCGTCCATGATGTAACGGCCCCTTGACACCCCACCTGGCAGAATCGGAGCCGATGAGTACCTACCGCGACCGCGCGCTCCCCCAAGCTCTGCGAGCAGGGGGTGGCTCCAGGGGCTCCGCCCGCGGCACCGTGCTGCGGACCGTCGGCACCCGGGAGCGGCGCTCCCATCTGACGGCGCCCCGGGTGCCGACCGTCGGCATCGACATCGGCGGTACGAAGGTGATGGCCGGTGTCGTCGACGCCGACGGCAACATCCTGGAGAAGCTCCGCACGGAGACCCCGGACAAGTCCAAGAGCGCCAAGGTCGTCGAGGACACCATCGTCGAACTGGTCCTGGACCTCTCCGACCGGCACGACGTGCACGCCGTCGGCATCGGCGCGGCCGGCTGGGTGGACGCCGAGCGCGCCACCGTGCTCTTCGCCCCGCACCTCGCCTGGCGCAACGAGCCCCTCCGGGACGCCCTCCAGAGCCGTCTCGCCGTCCCCGTCATGGTCGACAACGACGCCAACACCGCCGCCTGGGCCGAGTGGCGCTTCGGCGCCGGCCGCGGCGAGGACCACCTCGTCATGATCACCCTCGGCACCGGCATCGGCGGCGCCATCCTGGAGGGCGGCCAGGTCAAGCGCGGCAAGTACGGGGTCGCCGGCGAGTTCGGCCATATGCAGGTCGTCCCCGGTGGCCACCGCTGCCCCTGCGGCAACCGCGGCTGCTGGGAGCAGTACAGCTCCGGCAACGCCCTGGTCCGCGAGGCCCGCGAGCTGGCCGCGGCCGACTCCCCGGTCGCGTACGGGATCATCGAACGGGTCAAGGGCAACGTCCCCGAGATCACCGGACCGCTCATCACCGAGCTCGCCCGCGAGGGCGACGCCATGTGCATCGAGCTGTTCCAGGACATCGGCCAGTGGCTCGGCGTCGGCATCGCCAACCTCGCCGCCGCCCTCGACCCCTCCTGCTTCGTCATCGGCGGCGGCGTCTCGGCCGCCGACGACCTGCTCATCGGCCCCGCGAGGGACTCCTTCCGCCGCCACCTCACCGGCCGCGGCTACCGCCCCGAGGCCCGCATCATCCGCGCCCAGCTCGGCCCCGAGGCGGGCATGGTCGGCGCCGCCGACCTCGCCCGGCTCGTCGCCCGCCGCTTCCGCCGCGCCAACCGGCGCCGGGTGGAGCGGTACGAACGGTACGAGCGTTACGCCCAGGCCCTGCGCAACGGGACCTCGGGCCGGGCCGCCCGTACCCCCGAGGACCCGCCTTCATGACCGTGCCCCACCAGTCCACCCCTCCGCGCACCCCGCAGGACAAGCTGCCCGAGGACCGGCGCCACATGATCCGCCGCCGCTGGCTGACGGCGATCATCATCGTGCTGCTCGTGGGCATTCCGGCCGGCTATCTCGTCATCTCGGCAGGTCAGAGCCGCGACAGCGGCCGCGACAAGGAACGCGAGTCCTCGGCGGCCGGCCTCCAGACGAACTGGCCCTCGCTGATGAAGCGCCGGGTCTTCGAGGTCCCGGTCCCCGCCGGGGCCTGGGACGTCGCCTACTACGAGACCAGCAACTGGAAGACCAGCCGGCTGTACGTCCAGTTCACGACGACCGCCGCCGGCCTCGACGGCTTCCTCGCCGAGTCCGGCACCGGCCGAGCGGAACTCACCCCGGGCCGGATCACCGTCGGCGAACGCGACGCCGACATCGCGGGCTGGACCTTCGCCGAGGGCATGAACTGGGCGGGCACGACGGTGAAGCACGAGAAACCGCGCCCGACGACCGACCTCACGGTCGACCTCACCGACCCGGCGTTCCCCCGGGTCTACGCGGTCTCGACGACGAGCCCCTGACAGCGGGCGAATCAGCGGACACCGGTCGCGTCAGCGGCAGCCGGGGTCTGTTCCGAGGATCTGGCAAGAGCGCCCGACCGTCCTGCGGTCAGGCGTTCTTCTCCATGCCCGGGCGCAGGCGGGCCAGCAGGGCGTAGAGGGTGGTGGTCTCGTCCGCGTCGAGGGTGTCGAGTGCCCCGCTGGTGGCCTGCATCTCCTCGCGGACGCGGCGGATGATGTCCCGGCCCTCGTCGGTCGCCACGACGTTCTTGACGCGGCGGTCGGAGGGGTCGGGCTCGCGGCGGACCAGGGAGCGGGCCTCCAGGCGGTCGATGATGCCGGTGACGTTGGAGGCGTCGCACACGAGCAGGGTGGCGAGGGCACGCATCGGCAGCGGGCCGTTGAGCTGAGCGAGGACCTTGGCCTGGGTGGAGGTCAGACCGTGGTGGGCCGCGGCGGCCGCGAAGTCGCGCCACTGGGCCGTGCCGATGGCGGCGAGGAGCTCCATGAGCTGGAGCCTGGTGGGGGTCTGGGAGGTCGTCGCGCTCATGGGTCGAGCGTACTCAGAACACTTGACATTATCAATTGTTTACTTGACCACCTCAAGTATCCCGGTCTAACGTCGACGAAGTACTTGATGACATCAAACATCGACGATCTGAAGCAGTGACGCTCCGAAGCGCCGACGTTGCCGAAGCACTGAAAAGGCCCTCCTCTGCCATGAGCCACGCCCCCACGCCGTCCGCCGCCGATCCGCGGCGCGAGACGGTCATCGTCTTCGCCCTGAGCCTCGCCGCCATGGTCGTCTCGATGATGCAGACCCTGCCGGTCCCGATCCTCGGCCTCATCCGCACCGACCTCGGCACCTCGACCGCCAACGTCAGCTGGGTGACCACCGCCACGCTGCTCTCCGCCGCCGTCTTCACCCCGCTGCTCGGCCGCTTCGGCGACCAGCACGGCAAGAAGCCCACCCTGGTCGCCGTGCTCGGCGTCATGGTCGTCGGCTCCGTCGTCGCCGCCCTCGCGACCTCGCTGCCCCTGCTGATCCTCGGCCGCGTCCTCCAGGGCGCCGCCACCGCGATCTTCCCGCTCGCCCTGTCCGTGCTGCGCGAAGAGGTCAGGCCGCAGAAGCTGCCCGGCGCCATGTCGCTGGTCAGCGGCACCCTCGCCTTCGGCAGCGGCCTCGCGCTCGTCGCGACCGGCCTGCTCACCTCCGGCTCCGACGCCGACTACCGCAGCGCCTTCTGGATGGCGACCGGCTTCGCGGCGCTCGCCCTGCTCGCGGTCGTCTTCCTCGTCCCCGCGACCCGCCACAAGACGGGCGGCCGGACCGACTTCCTCGGCGCGCTGACCCTCGGCATCACCCTGCTGCTGCTCCTGCTGCCCATCTCGCAGGGCCACGAGTGGGGCTGGGCCTCGGCCCGCACGCTCGGCAGCTTCGCCGGCGCGGCGGTCATGGCCGTCGTCTGGGTGCTCACGGAACAGAAGGTCCGCGAACCGCTCGTCGACATGAAGATGTTCGTCCACCGTCCCGTGCTCATGGCCAACCTGGCCGGCATCCTCGTCGGCTTCGGCATGTTCGCGAACTTCCTGGGCGTCTCGTACCTGGTCCAGATGCCCGAGGCCCTCACCGGCTACGGCTTCGACGCCTCCATCCTGCGCGCCTCGGTCCAGTTCCTGCTGCCCGGCGCGATCGTCTCGCTGCTCGCCTCCCCGATCGGCGGTCAGCTGGTCCGCCACCGCGGCCCGCGCACGGCCCTCGCGCTGGCCGCCGGCCTCGGCGCCGTCGGCTTCGCCTGGCTCGCCCTCGACCACGGCCACACGGTGTCGGTGATCGGAGCGGGGGTCGTCGTCGGCGCGGCCGTCAGCTTCGGTTACGCGGCCATGCCGGCCGTCATCATGTCGAGCGTCCCGCACCACCAGAGCGGCATCGCGAACGGCATCAACTCCATCTCCCGCTCCACGGGCAGCGCGATCGGCAGCGCGGTCGTCACCACGATCCTCGCCTCGCAGACGATCGAGCACCTTCCGGCCGGGGTCCCGCCCCTGCCGGCGGAGTCCGGCTTCACCCTCACCTTCTGGATCGGTGCCACGGCGTTCGCCCTGGTCGCGGTGATCGCGGGCCTGGGTCTGCGTGGGCGCGCCGCGCCCCACCCGGCTGCCGCGCCCGCGCCCGCGCCTGCGCCCGAGTCCGAGTCCGAGTCCGCGACCGCCCCCGCTCCGGCTACGGAGAAGGCGACGGCGTCCTAGGCGAGGTCCGCTTCGCCGGAGCGGCGCTCGGGGTTCGGTCGACACCTGCTGTGTCGACGTCCTCACCGAGCGTCGCTCCGGCGAATCTTCACATGGTGGGAGTGGAGGGAACCCTTCCCCTTACATCGTTCCGCCGTGCGCCGGCCGTACTCCCGCCGTTTGAGGGGTCTATGTCCCCTTGCGTTCCGCCGGCGCGACAGAGGGTCGATTTCTGTTACTCGATCCTGCGGAGAACCTGTGGCGATCTGCCGGTGATCTGTCAAATAGATCGAAACGCCCTTCGTTTCGGTGATGAATTCGTGTGCCACGGCACGTCAACTCGGTTGGCCGGGCAACCCGTTCGCGTGCTTACATCTGCACATCGCGGCTGCCGTCGGAACGGTGCTTGATTCCGGCCGGGATAAAACATTCACATGAATTGAAGGGTGCGCCCACATGCGTAACGACATCGAGACCCGTGAGATCGCCGACGCCGAGCTGGACGCCGTTTCCGGCGGCCTTTCCATCTCCGGTGGCCTCGCCGGCGCCGTGGTCGGCGACGTCAGCACCGTCCTCGGCACCGTGACCTCCCTCCAGACGGTCCAGGGCGTGCAGGCCCTGCCGGGCGTCGTCACCGGCCTCGCCGGTGTCAACGTCGGTATCGCCGGTATCTGAGCGGTATATCCGTGAACCCCGGAACGCTTTCCCGTTCCGGGGTTCACGGCTGCCCGCCACGCCCTTGGCCGGTGGGCTTCGGCCGGTCAATTCGGCAGCCCCGTAAAGAATGCAGTCGAAGGAAGAGTCCGTGCAGTTCCGTCAGAAGGCGCTTTCTAAGCTGCAATCGCCCGAAGAACTCGACCTGCCCGTACGGTTCGCGCGCCCGCAGGGCCGGCTCGTGCTGGCCGTCACCGTCGTGGTCATGGCCGCCGCGAGCTTCTGGGCATTCACCGGATCCGTGTCCCCCAAGCTGAGCGCACCCGGCGTCCTCACCCGTGCCGAGGGCAGTTACCTCCTGCAGAGCCCGTTCGCGGGACAGGTCACCGCGGTCCTCGCCGAGGAGGGCCAGCTGGTGTCCCCGGGCGCACCCCTCCTCAGGGTCCGGACGGGTCAGGGGGACCGGGACGTCCGCGTGGTCGACGGAGGGCGGGTGACGACCCTCCTCGCCAAGACCGGTCTCGTCGTCACCACCGGCGCCGACGTCGCGACCGTGGAACGCGTGAAGAACCCGGACGACCCGCTGGTGGCCATGCTCTACGTGCCCGGCGGCAGCGGCGCGTCGATCCCCGTCGGCGCCCAGGTCGACCTCGGCGTCCAGTCCGCACCCCAGCAGAGGTTCGGCGTACTGCGCGGCCGGGTCAAGGCGGTCGGCCGCGCCCCCCAGACACCGGCGCAGATCAGCGGCTTCCTCGGCGACAGCGGGCTCGCCGCGCAGTTCGCCCGGCAGGGCAACCCCGTCGCGGTGCTCGTACAACTGGAGCGCTCGACCGCGACCCCGTCCGGCTACCGGTGGTCCTCGGCGGACGGGCCCCCGTACGCCGTCGACTCCACGACACCCGTCACCGGAACCGTCCACCTCGCCGCGCAGCGCCCTGTCGATTGGCTGCTTCCGTGACCGCGTCGCCCGACACGACTCCCCAGCTCGATTGGCTCCGCCCGTGACCGCGTCGCCCGACACGACTTCCCCGCTCCCGTCCGCCGGGCAGCGGCGCCGCCGTCCCGCGCCCCAGGGCGGTGCCCGTCGCCGCCGCCCGGAGCCGGCCGGCCGGAACCCCCGGCGGCGCCGGCCCGTCCCCAAGGGCCGTACGCCCCGCCCCGTACGCACCCCCACCGTGCTGCAGATGGAGGCCGTGGAGTGCGGCGCCGCCGCGCTCGCCATGGTGCTCGGTCACTACGGCCGGTTCGTCGCCCTGGAGGAGCTGCGCATCGCCTGTGGCGTCTCCCGCGACGGGTCCCGCGCCAGCAACCTCCTCAAGGCCGCACGCGGTTACGGCCTGAAGGCCAAGGGCATGCAGATGGATCTGGCCGCGCTCGCCGGCGTGGGCCCCCCGGCCATCCTGTTCTGGGAGTTCAACCACTACGTCGTCTACGAGGGCATCGGGCGCCGCCTCGGCCGCCGGGGCGTGTACATCAACGACCCGGCCAAGGGCCGGCGGTTCGTCCCCATGGACGAGTTCGACACCAGTTTCACCGGCGTCGTGCTCACCTTCGAGCCCGGCGAGGGCTTCCGCCGCACCGGGCGCAGGCCCGGCGTCATGGGCGCGATGCCGGCCCGCCTGCGCGGCACGTCGGGCACCCTGCTCGCCGCCGTGCTCGCCAGCCTCCTCCTCGTCGTGGTCGGCGCGGCGGTGCCCGCGCTGAGCCGTACGTACATCGACATGTTCCTGATCGGCGAGCAGACGTCCCTGCTCGGCGTGCTCTTCGCGTCGATGGCGGCGGCCCTGGTCCTCACGGCGGTGCTCACCTCCCTGCAGCAGTCCAATCTGCTGCGCGGCCGCATCATCTCCTCCACGCTGGGCAGCGCCCGCTTCCTGCGGCATCTGCTCAGACTCCCCGTCGCCTTCTTCTCCCAGCGCAACCCGGCCGACCTGGTCCAGCGCCTGCAGTCCAACGACGCGGTCGCCGAGACGCTGGCACGGGACCTCGCCGCCGCCGGCGTGGACGCGGTGGTCGTGGTCCTCTACGCGGTGCTCCTGTGGACGTACGACCCTCAGCTGACGGTCGTCGGCATCGGCATCGCGCTGCTCAACGTCGTGGCCATGCGGATCGTGATCCATGTGAGGGCCACCGACACCCAGAAGCTGCGCGCCGAGAGCGCCCGGCTGACCAACACCTCGTACAGCGGCCTGCAGCTCATCGAGACGATGAAGGCCACCGGCGGCGAGAACGGCTTCTTCCGTCGCTGGGCGGGCCAGCACGCCGTCACCCTCGACGTGCAGCAGCGCCTCGGCGTGCCCAGCATGTGGCTGGCGATCGTCGCCCCCACCCTCGCCGCGCTCAACAGCGCGCTGATCCTGATGATCGGCGGCCTGCGCGCGGTGGAGGGTCACCTCTCCGTCGGACTGCTCGTCGCCTTCCAGGCGCTGGTCACCAGTTTCACCGCGCCGATCACCCGCCTCAACGGTGTGGCCGGACGCATCCAGGACTTCGCGGCGGACGTCGCCCGCCTGAAGGACGTCGAGAACTTCCCCGTCGACCCGCTCTACTCGCGGCGCGAGCCCGCCGCCGCCACCCGCCGCCTCAAGGGCCACGTGGTCCTCGACGGCATCACCTTCGGCTACAGCCCGCTCGACGCCCCGCTCCTGAAGGACTTCTCGCTCTCGGTCGGCCCCGGGCAGCAGGTCGCGCTCGTCGGGGGCTCCGGCAGCGGCAAGTCCACCGTCTCGCGGCTGATATCCGGCCTGTACGCGCCCTGGGAGGGCACCATCCGCATCGACGGCATGCGGCTCGAGGACATCCCGCGAGGCGCGCTCGCCGCCTCCGTCTCCTTCGTCGACCAGGACGTCTTTCTCTTCGAGGGCACCGTCCGCGACAACGTCGCGCTGTGGGACCCCTCGATCCCCGACGAGGCGGTCGTGGCCGCCCTCGAGGACGCCGCCGTGTACGAGGTGATCGCGCGCCGCCCCGGCGGCATCCACAGCCGGGTCGAGCAGGACGGCCGCAACTTCTCCGGCGGCCAGCGCCAACGCCTGGAGATCGCACGGGCGTTGGTGCGCCGCCCCAGCGTCATGGTCCTGGACGAGGTGACCAGTGCCCTGGACGCGGCGACCGAGCGCCTCGTCATCGACAACCTGCGGCGCCGCGGCTGCGCCTGCGTGGTCATCGCCCACCGGCTGAGCACCGTCCGCGACAGCGACGAGATCGTCGTCCTGGACCGGGGCACGGTCGTCGAACGCGGGCGCCACGAGCACCTGCTCGCCGCGCGGGGCGCGTACGCCGAACTGGTCAAGGAGCACTGAGGTGACGTCCCCCCACCCCGCACCCGTCGCAGTGGACCCTGTCGTGGCCGCCCTGGGCGGACTCGGCTCGCCCGTCGACTGCACGAACATGCGCAGCCTGTCCCTGGAAGGGCCCCTGGTCCTGTGGCTCGTCGTCGAGGGCGAGCTGGACCTGTTCGCGATCGACGCCGCGCAGGAGGGCCACTGGCACTTCCTGGGCCGCCTCGCACCGGGCACGCTGCTGCTCGGCCCGGCCGAAGGCCCCGGACACACCCTGATCGGCCGCCCCCTGCAGGGCTGCCTGCTGCGCCGCATCGAGCTGCGCGAGCTGCCGTACGGGTACGGGGCGTACGGACCGGGGGAGCACGGGCAGGGGGAGTACGGATACGGGCAGGGCGAGTACGGATACGGGCAGGGGGAGTACGGCGTCGCCGAGGTGCCGTTGAGCCCCCTGGAGAACGCCTTCGCGCTCGGCATCGGGCGCGGCCTGCGCGTCCTCTACCAGGCTCCGCTGGAGAGCCGCGCCACCGCCGGCCCGGGCGCGGCCGACGACGACATCCTGTGGATGCAGATCAGCCCGGGCAGCGTCCAGTACAGCGCTGTGTACGAGGGCTACGACGGGTACGACACGGCGGCCGCGCTCCTCGTCGACGGGGCGATGTGGCAGGGCATGGTCGATCAGCAGTACCGGCTGCTGTACGCCCTGGACAACTGGATCGAGCAGGTCGAGCGCGCCCATGAGGACCGCACGGCGGCCGGCATCGAGGCCGGTGAGGCCGCCCGTACCCAGGCGGACCAGGCGCTGCTCGCCTCCATCGGCCGCTCCGGCGGCCGGTCGCGCAGGGCCTCCGGGCGCGGCGGGAGCGCCGCCGCCGATGACGCCGCCTTCGCCGTGTGCCGCCTGGTGGCCCGCGCGACGGGCATCACCCTGTCGGAACCGGTCGGGACCGGCGCCGACGCCGGGCGGATCGACCCCGTCGAACGCATCGCGCTCGCCTCTCGGATCCGCACCCGGGTCGTCAGCCTCCACGGGGCCTGGTGGCGCGAGAACAGCGGGCCCCTGGTGGGACGGCGCGAGGAGGACGGCGCGCCGGTCGCCCTGCTGTGGCGGCGCGGCGGATACGAGGCCGTCGACCCCGCCACCGGCAGCCGGGAGCGTGTCGGCAGCGCCGACGAGGGCACCTTCGAGCCGGCCGCCGTCATGTTCTACCGCCCGCTGCCCGACGGGAAGTTGGGCCTGCTGCGGCTGCTCCGCTTCAGTCTGCGGGGGACCGGCGGGGATCTGCGCAGCCTCCTCGTCGGCGGTCTGGTCGCCGTCGGCCTCGGCGCGCTCGTCCCCGTCGCCACCGGCAAGGTCCTCGGCGAGTACGTACCGCACGCCGAGGACAGCCTCATCGTGCAGACCGCGCTCGCACTCATCGCGACCAGCGTCGTCTCGGCCGCCTTCATGCTCCTGCAGAACATCGCCATCCTGCGCGTGGAGGGCCGCATCGAGGCCACGCTGCAACCAGCCGTCTGGGACCGGCTGTTGAGGCTGCCGGTGACGTTCTTCACCGGCAGCTCCACCGGGGAGCTGGCGAGCGCGGCCATGGGAGTGAGCGCCATCCGCAGCGTGCTGTCCGGCATCGGCTCGGTCTGCCTGCAGGCGAGCACCGTCGGCACGATGAACCTCGTCCTGCTCCTCTTCTACAGCGTGCCGCTGGCCATGGCCGCGCTCGCCATGCTGCTCGTCATCGCCTCGCTCTTCCTGGGGCTCGGACTCTGGCAGCTGCGCTACCAGCGGCAGCTGCTCGGGCTCGGCAACAAGCTCAACAACCAGGCGTTCCAGACCCTGCGCGGGCTGCCCAAGTTGCGCGTGGCCGCGGCCGAGAGCTTCGCCTACGCCGCCTGGGCACGCGAGTTCGCCCGCACCCGGGAGCTGCAGCAGCGGATCGGCCGGATCAAGAACGTCATCACGGTCCTCAACGCGGTCTGTCCGCCGCTGTGCATGCTCGTGATGTTCATGCTGCTCGCGGGACCGGCCCGGGGCAGCATGTCCGCCGCCGAGTTCCTCACCTTCAGCACCGCCGTGACGATCCTGCTGTCCTCGGTCACCCAGCTGACCGGCGCGCTCATCTCGGCCGCCGCCGTACAGCCGATGTTCGAGCAGATCGGGCCGGTCTTCCGGGAGACCCCCGAGGTACGCGGCTCCAGCACGCAGCCGGGGGTGCTGGGCGGAGGAGTCGAGGCGAAGAACCTGTCCTACCGGTACACCGAGGACGGTCCGCTCGTCCTGGACGACGTGTCGGTCCAGGTGCGGCCGGGCGAGTTCGTCGCGCTCGTCGGGGCCAGCGGCTGCGGCAAGTCGACCCTGCTCCGCCTGCTCATCGGCTTCGACAGGCCGGTCGCGGGCAGTGTGCTGTACGACGGGCAGGATCTGGCGGCGCTCGACCGGGCGGCCGTGCGCCGCCAGTGCGGCGTCGTCCTGCAGAACGCGCAGCCGTTCTCCGGATCGATCCTCGACTGCATCCGCGGGGCCGAGCCGTACGCACCGGAGGAGGCGTGGGAGGCGGCCGCCATGGCCGGTCTGGCCGAGGACATCAAGGCCATGCCGATGGGCATGCACACCATGCTGTCCGACGGCGGCGGCACGGTCTCGGGCGGCCAGCGCCAGCGGCTGATGATCGCCCAGGCCCTCATCCGCAAGCCGCGCATCCTCTTCCTGGACGAGGCCACCAGTGCCCTGGACAACGAGGCCCAGCGCGTGGTCATCGAGTCCACGCGCACGCTGCGCGCCACGCGCGTCGTGATCGCCCACCGGCTGTCCACGATCATGGACGCCGACCGGGTGATCGTCATGGCGGACGGCCGGGTCGCCCAGCAGGGACCGCCCGCCGATCTGCTCGCCGACACGAGCGGTCCGTTCCACGAGCTCGTACGCCGCCAGCTCGGCTGATCGACGGGCCGCGGCGGATACGTGGGGAGGGCATATTTCGGAATCCGAGCCTCCCGCACAGAAAAGGCCGAATGCCTCGACGGAAGGGTCTCCGATCGGGGAAGCTGTCCCCAACAGCCCCTCATATGGGCGCTGTTGAACATTTTCTGCATCATTCCGGGGGAGAAGATGACAAGACCCACTCGCCGTTGGCTCGCGCACGCGGCAGGCGTGGCAGCCGCGGCGGTACTGATAACCGGCGGTACGGCCGGCGTCACGTTCGCCGCCGAGACCGACCGCGCGGCCGTGGTCGCCGGCACGTGGTTGCCCACGGTCGACATCGCCTCGAACTTCGGCGTGGTCGCGACCCCGCATCCGGACACCGTCGGCTGCAACGGATACAACGTGGTCGGGACGGGGACCGCCACCGGCAAGCCGGTCGGCAGTGCCACCTGGGCGCAGACCGAGGTGGTGTGTCTCGCGACCATCCCCGGCAAGTACGACATCAAGGGGACGCTGACGCTCACCGAGGCCGACGGTGACAAGCTCAACTTCAGCTACGCGCTCACCGCGCCTGTGTCGACGGCCACCCTGGTCTACCCGACCGGAACGTTCAAGATCACCGGCGGCACGGGCAACTACGCGATGGTACGGGGCAGCGGCAAGATGAACGCCCGGGTCAACCTTCTCGATCACGATCACGTCAGCGCCACGCTGGTGGGCGACATCGAGTACCTGGGCTGATCCGACGCACTGACCTCAGGTCGGGCGGATGTGGGTGACGGCGGGCTGCCGTCACCCACCCTCAGGGCCAGCACCCTCAGGGCCAGCACCCTCAGGGCCAGCACCCTCAGGGCCAGCACCCTCAGAATCACCACCTTCAGAGCCGTCACCCACCCTCGGAGCCGGCTCCACCCTCGGAGCCGGCTTCGTCCTGCTGACGGCGCAACCTCCAAGGGGCCGCACCATGAAGAGCACGATGCAGGACCGCGAGCTGCTGGTCCGCGACCTCCTCGCACACGGGCAACGCGTCTACGGAGACAGCCGGGTGGTGCGATGTGCCGACGGGCGGACCGCACGGTCCTTACAGACCTTCGCCGACATCGCCGGCCAGGCCGAGCAACTCGCAGCGGCGTTGGCCAGGCTGGGCGTGCAGCTCGGCGAGCGGGTCGCCACACTGGCCTGGAACACCCCCGAACACCTGGTGGCCTATCTCGCCGTACCGAGCATGGGCGCCGTACTGCACACCCTCAACCTGCGCCTCCATCCCGACCAGTTGGGCTACATCGTCGAGCACGCCGAGGACGCCGTCCTCCTGGTCGACTCGACCCTCCAGGACATGCTCACCCCCCTGCGGGACCGGCTCGGCAGCGTACGCCACGTGGTCGTCATCGGCGGTGCGCCGGAGGTCGACCTGCCCGGGCACATCGCCGTGCACCGCTGGGACGAGCTCCTTGCGGCCGAGCGGCCCGGCTTCGTCTGGCCCGACCTGGACGAGCGGGAAGCGGCGGCGCTCTGTTACACCACCGGCACCACCGGCAACCCCAAGGGCGTGGCCTACAGCCACCGCTCGATCTCCCTGCACACGCTCGGCGTCTCGGGCGGCGCCGGGTTCGCGATGCACGACGGCGACCGCGTCCTGCCGATCGTGCCGATGTTCCACGCCAACGCCTGGGGCTGGCCGTACTCCGCCTGGCTGGCGGGCGCCGACCTGATCATGAACGGGCGCCAGCTGCACACCCCGGACCTGGCCCGGATCATCAACGAGGAGCGGCCCACCGCGGTGGCCGCCATCTGCACGATCTGGAACAGCCTGGTCCACCACGGCGAGCAGCACCCGCTGGACCTGAGCAGCGTACGGCTCGCGGGCTGCGGCGGTGCGACACCGCCCCGGGCCCTGCTCCAGCAGCTCAAGGACCGCTACGGGGTTAGCCTGAAGCAGGGCTGGGGACTGACCGAGACCAGCCCCCTGGCCACCTTCGCGGTCCCCCCGCACGGCACCCCGGACGAGGACGAGGTCGGCTGGCTCGCCAAGAGCGGCCGGGTGATGCCCTACGTCGAGGTGCGCCTGATCGCCGAGGACGGCACCGAACAGCCCTGGGACGGAACCTCGGTGGGCGAACTGGAGCTGCGCGGACCGTGGGTCACCGGGTCGTACTACAACACTCCGGACTCCCCGGAGAAGTTCCACGACGGCTGGCTGCGCACCGGCGACCTGGGAGTGATCGAGCCGGGTGGCTGGGTGGTGGTCAGCGACCGGCTCAAGGACGGCATCAAGAGCGGCGGCGAGTGGATCTCCACCATCGAGCTGGAGAACGCGATCATCGAGCACCCCGCGATCCTTGAGGCGATCGTGGTCGGTGTGCCCGACCCGCGCTGGGAGGAACGCCCCCTGGCCTGCGTCTCGTTGGTGCCGGGCGCCGAGGCCGACGGGGACGAGCTCCGGGAGTTCCTGACCGGGCGGGTGGCGCGCTGGTGGGTCCCGGAACGTTGGTCGTTCGTGGACGCGGTGCCCAAGACCAGCGTCGGCAAGTACGACAAGCGGGCGGTGCGAGCGCTGTACGCGGAAGGGGCGCTGGACGTCTGGGTCCCGCGCGCCCCCGCCGCGCAGGGCCCCACGGAGAGCGGGCCGCCGCAGGAGTGAACGGCGGAGCGGCGCGCCGGACGACCCGAACCACGTGGATCATCCGGCGCGCCGCTTGCCGCACGGCTCGGGCCGCCATTCGGTGCGCTGCTTCCCGTTCGCCTCAGGCCGCCATTCGGTGCGCCGCTTCCCGTACGCCTCAGGCCGTCATCCGGCGCGTCGCCTCGGTCAGCAACTCCCGCTGCTGGTCGAGGTCGAGGCCCAGCTCCCGTACCAGCCGGAGCGTCAGCACCAGACGGGCCTGGATCGTCGCCTCGGGATCCGGGTGCTCACCGCCGGGCGGCGTGCCCCCGTTCAGGCCGTCCGCCATCAGGCCCTCCAGGAACGCCGGGTCGAAGTCACCCGCGCCGGCGTCGAGCGAGCCGAGGAACTCCGCGACGTAACCGCCGATCTCCTGCGGTGTCGCGCCCTGCGGGAAGCGGCGACGCGCCGCGATCCCGAAGGCGGCGCCGACGGCCTGCCCGTAGTGCGGGTCGGTGGGGTCGAGGGCGGCGGACTTCTGTGCGAACCCGATGAAGTCGAACGCCAACAGTGCCCCCAGCACATCGAGTTCGGTGTCGGTGGCACTGGTCATGACGGCCGGCCTTCTGTCGTGGGCGGAGTGGTGGCGGTGGTGCGGGCGGCGGTGATCGCCGCCGCGACGTGCTCGGCATCCCGGCCGACGAAGCCGATCAGCGCCGAGCCGCGGGTACGCATCCGGTACAGCCCCAGGTAGTAGCTGCCGGGAAGCGCTCCCGTGCCCTCGGTGTGACGGGGCTGCCCGGCCTCGTCGAGCATGGCCGGGTCGAGCCAGCTCCAGTCGGTGCGGTAGCCGGTGGCCCAGATCACCGTGGACGGCTTGATGCGCTCACCGTCCGCGACGAGCAGTTCGGAGCCCTCGGCCGCGGTGATCCGCCCCACCGCCCGGATCCCGCCCGCCGCGACGAGCTCGGGCACGCGGTCGCCGACGATCGGGTCGGGGGCCTCCATGTTCACCGGCAGGCGCATCACGCCGAGGACGCTCATCCACCAGAACATGTCCCGTCCGAGGACGGTCTGCGGCAGGGGCGGCGAGACGGCCTCGCTGCAACTCAGCACCACACTGTGGGTCTTGGAAAGCTCCGCAGCTATCTGCCGACCGGAGTTGCCGTCCCCGACGACCACGACGGTGCCCGGCGGCACCTGCGACGGGCCCTGGTACTCACTGGTGTGCAGGGTGGGCACGTCCGGGCTCAGCCCGTCGGCGAAATCCGGGACGCGGGGGAGTCCGAACGCGCCGGTCGCGATCACGACCTGCTCGGCCCGGCACTCGCCGTGCGTGGTGGTCAGCAGATAGCCCCCACCGTCCCTGCGCACCGACAGCACCCGGTGGTCGGCAAGCACCGGAAGGCCGAACCGCTCGGCGTAGTCCCGAAGATACGCCACCACCTCGTCCTTGCCGGGGTAGTGCGCCCCGGGGCCGGGGAAGGCCAGGCCCGGCAGCCCGGAGAACTGCGCGGACGTGAACAGGGTCAGCGAGTCCCAGCGCCGCTCCCAGGTCTCGCCGACCTCGCTCCCCGCGTCGAGCAGCACACACCCCACGCCGGCCTGCCGCAGGTGGTACCCGACGGCGAGGCCGGACTGGCCCGCTCCGACGACTGCGACCGGCACGGTGGCCGGCAGCGCGCTCGTCGGCTCGCCCGCCTGCCGACCCTTCGGGTCGGCCTGATCAATTCGCATACCGAATGTCCTCACTTCTTGGACCAGGACCCGTGGAACCCGAAGGACCGGTCCGGGGTGGATCGGCCGGGCCGCCGCAGGGACGGCCCGGCCGGGCGGGTCAGTTGGCGTCGAGAGCCCGGCGCAGCTCGTCCGCGAGGACGCGCAGCCGCTCGCCGCTCATCACCGTGTAGTGGTCGCCGGGTACGTCGACGAGGGCGGCGTCGCCGGTGAAGTACTCCATCCAGCGGGACGCGGTCTCGACGGTCGCGCCGCCGTCCGCGGCCCGCAGCGACAGCACCCGCCCGGCGAAACCGGTGGGGGCGTGGCGCAGGAGGGCCCGGTAGTTGCTCTGGAAGCGGCCGACGATGGAGCTCAGCGTGTCGAGGTCGATGTCCTCGGACAACGCCCCCGCGGCACGGGCCTCGGCGTGCAGCACCTCGACCGGCGGGCGGCCGCCGAAGGCCTCGGGCGGCAGCTTCCAGTCCACTCCGGCCAGGCCCGCCAGGTCACGGGCGAACCAGGACAGCAGCACCTCGTCGGAGACCGGCGCGCCCGTGGCCGGGCCCGGCTGCTCCATCAGGTCGATCACTGCCAGCAGGTCCACCTCGGCGCCCGACGAGGAGAGTTGGGCCGCCATCTCCAGGGCGATCACTCCGCCCATCGACCAGCCACCGAGCCGGTACGGTCCCTCGGGCAGTGCCTCGCGGACCGCCGCGACGTAGTGGGTGGCCATGTCCTCGACGCCGATCAGCTCCGTGTCCGGCAGCTGCAGGGCGTAGAACGGCTGGTCGTGGCCGAGGAGTTCGGCGAGCTCCGCGTAGCAGAGCACGTCACCGCCGACCGGGTGGACGAACACCAGCGGAGTCCGCCAGCCGGTGGTGCGTACCGGTACGAGCGCCCTGCGGCCGTCCTCGCCGCTGCCGGCCTGCCGGACCGCCTCGGCGAGGAGTTCGATGGTCGGCCGGGCGAAGAGGGTGGACAGCGGCAGGCTGCGGCCCAGACCGCGGGCGATCCTGGCCATCAGCCGCACAGCGAGGAGCGAGTCCCCGCCGAGATCGAAGAAGCTCGCGGTCACCCCGATCTCGGTCACACCGAAGAACTCCGCCCAGATCTCGGCGAGTCGGCGTTCCACCTCGTCGCGGGGCGCGACGAAGCCGGTGCCTTCGACCGCGACCTCGTCCGGCGCGGGCAGCGCCGCCCGGTTGACCTTCCCGTTGTCGCTGAGCGGCAGCTCGTCCAGGACGAGGATCCGCTGCGGCACCAGATGCTGCGGGACGACCTTGCGCAGCGACTCGGTGATCCGCTGCTCGGTGTCGTCGCGCCCGTCGTCGAGGACGACGTAGGCGATGAGCCGCTTGGGCCCGTGCTGCTCGCCCGCCGCGACGACCGCCGCGGCCCGTACTCCCTCGCACTGGGTGAGGGCGGCTTCCACCTCGCCCAGTTCGATGCGGTAGCCCTGGATCTTGACCTGGGAGTCCTGCCGGCCGAGGAACTCGATGGTGCCGTCCGGCAGGAAGCGCCCGAGGTCGCCGGTGCGGTAGAGACGTTCACCGGAGACCGGGTGGTGCAGGAAGGCGGCGTCGGTCTTCGCCTCGTCGTTCAGATAGCCGCGGGCCAGACCGACCCCCGCGATGTAGAGGTCGCCCGGCACCCACACGGGGCAGGGCCGCATCGCGTCGTCGAGCACGTGGAAGCGCTGGTTACGCATCGCCTTGCCGTAGGGAATGCTCACGCAGTCGTCGTTGATCTCCCCGATGGGGTGCAGGATCGACCAGATCGACGCCTCGGTGGCACCGCCGAGGCTCCACAGCTCGGCGTCCTCGAGCAGCAGCCGGATCCGCCCCGGCAGGGTCACCGGGATCCAGTCCCCGCTCATCATGACCAGCCGCAGCGGCAGCCCGGTGAGCCGGTTCGCGAGGGCGTGCTCGGTGAACATCTCCATCAGCGCGGGCACGCTGTTCCAGATCGTCACCCCGTGCTCGGTGACGAGCTCCGCCCAGCGGGCGGGCTCGCGGTGCGCGGCCGGCTCGGGCAGCACGAGCGCGCCGCCCGCCGAGAGCAGTCCGAAGACGTCGTAGACCGACAGGTCGAAGTGCATCGCGGACAGTCCGAGGGCCCGGTCCGCCGACGTGACGCCGTAGCGCTCGTTGACGTCGACCACCGTGTTCAGGGCCGCGCCGTGCTCGATCATCACGCCCTTGGGCAGCCCGGTGGAGCCCGACGTGAAGATCACATAGGCGAGGTCGGTGGGCTGGGCGCCGGACGGGCCGAGCGGCTCCGCCTCCCCCTCCTCACCCTCGTCCTCGGCCCGCACCACGGTCCTGGCCACACCCTGCGGCCAGTCGGCCGACTCGTCCACCCACGGCTGGGTGACGACGCGGCTGATCCCGGCACTCTCGAGCAGCACCTGCAGCCGCTCGGCGGGCACCCGGGCGTCGATCGGGACGTACGCCGCCCCGGCCCGCAGGATGCCGAGGGCCGCGACGACCTGCTCCCAGCCCTTGTCCATCACGATCGCCACCAGGTCGCCGGGGCCGGCCCCCTGGGCACGCAGCCGGTGCCCCACCTGGTGGGACCTGCGGTCGAGGTCCGCGTACGTCAGGGTCAGCGCCTGCGAGATGACCGCGGGCGCGTCCGGCGTGGCCGCGGCCCGGGCGAGCACCGCGTCGTGCAGCAGTCCGTCGGGTACCGGCCCGTCGGTGGCGTTGGCCGCGGCCCGCACGTCCAGGTCGGCCGCCGGTGCGAGGGCGGGCCTGGGCCGTTGCCAGGCCGCCGGGTCGCGGGACAGGTCGCGCAGCGTCCGCTGGTAGGCGGCGAACATGGCGTCGACGCAGCCCGCCGGGAACAGTTCCTCGATCACGTCCCAGTTCAGGAGGAGCGCACCGGCCTCCTCGACGGCCTGGTGGTCCAGCCACACCTGCGGGGTGCGGACGGAGCTGCTCACCTGGCGGCCGTTCTCACCGATCCCGGCCAGGTACTGCACGACTCCGCCCTGCCCGCCGTCCTGCCGGTCCGCGATGTTCACCAGGCTGGTGAAGACGACCGGCGCGGCGGCCCGCACCGAGGCACCGCGGGCCCGGTTCAGCTCCCTCAGCACCTGCACACCGCTGACCTGGCTGTGCTCCATGTCGCTCCACAGCCGGCGCTGGACATCGGCGGCCTGCGTGGCGAACGTGTCGATGGCCGAGTCGCGGATCTCCAGCATCAGGGTGGTGGAGAACTGGCCTATGACGTCGCCGACCTGCGGATGCAGCGGCAGCCGGTTGAAGTAGAGCAGGTTCAGCGAGAAGTCGGGAGTGGCGCTCCACTCCGCGATCACCTGTGCGTACGCGGTGCACAGAGCCGCGGAGGGGCTGACCCCGGCTGCCGTGGCGTGCTGCTTGAACCGGTCCCAGTCCTCCTTCGGCAGGGTTGCGCCACGGTGGTTGAACACCGGCCGCTCCAGGCTCGACGGGCTGACGGCCAGCGGCAGTTGGGGAGCCGGCGGCAGGGTGTCGAGCCGGTCCCGCCAGTAGGCGAGCGCCCGGTCGTACTCGGGCCCGCCCTCCAGGGCGCGAGCCTCCTCGAGGTAGTCCCGGTAGCGCAGCCGCAGTTCGGGCAGCGTCTCACCGCGGTAGTGCGCGGCCCACTCCTTGAACAGGATCGACGTGCTGAAACCGTCGATGATCAGGGCGTCGAAGCCGGCGTGCAGCCGGATCACCCGGTCGTCGATCCGGGTCACCCGCACGTCGAACAGCGGCCAGCGGGCGGTGTCGAAGACCTGGTGCCGCATCTCCTCGTGGACGGCGGTCAGTTCGGCCTCGCGCCCGGCCGGGTCCAGGGCGGAGACGTCGGTCTCCCGGATCACGTAGGCCGGGACATCGCGCTGGATGCGCTGCTCGCCCTCGGACGTGAAGACGGCCCGCAGCATGTCGTGGCGTTCGATCATCGCCCGGAAGGACGCGCCGAGCCGGTCCAGGTCCACGCTCTCCAGGTCGATCTCGATCTGGAAGTACGTGGAGGTGTTGCCGAGTTCGAAGGCGTCGCCGCGGCCCACGAGGTACGCCTGCTGGAGGTCGGTCAGCCCGAACGGCTCGTAGCGCTCGGCGTCTTCCCCGGGCGCGACGGCGACTTCACCGTCGGCCTGCGGGGTCTCCGCCTCCTGCGGGGTCTCCGCCTCGGTGGCGCCGCCGAGGGCGGCGATGACGTCCTCGGCGATGTCCTCGGTGCTGCGGCCGTCGAGGAACGCCGTCATCGGCAGCAGGACGTCGAACTCCTTGTTCAGCGTCGTCCGGATCTTCATCGCGATCAGCGAGTCCAGGCCGAGCGCCTGCAACGACTGCCGGGCGTCGAGCCGGGCCGCCGTGGTGCCCAGCGCCCGGGCGACGGTCCGGATCACGAAGGCCCGCGCCGCGTCGGGTGCGACGCCGGGTATCGCCTCGGGCGCGTCGGCCGGGGCCGGGGTCATCGGGGTGAGGGCGGGCGTGGCCGGGGCCGTCGTGGTCGTGGCCGGCGGTCGGGGCGACGGGGCGGGTGTGCGTACAGCCGCAGGAGTGTGTCCGGCCGTGCGTACGTGCTCGGCCGCGGGTACCCGTACCCCCGCGGGTTCCGGCGTCGGCCGGGTCAGTGCGGGGGCGAAGCGGACGCCTTCGGCCTCGGCGACCAGTCGGCCGTGCGCGGAGACGAGCCGGATACGCGCCCGGGTGCCGCCGTCGAACAGTTCGGCGTGACATCGGAGCCCGTCCTGGGGCCCACCGCGGTCGTAGTGGACGAAGCGGTCGAGACCGACCGGCACGAGGGCCGGTCCGTCCGTGGGGAAGCAGGCCAGCGCGGTCTGGAACATCGCGTCGACGAGCCCGGGGTGGATCAGGTACGGCTCCGTCTCGCCGGGCACGGCGGGCCGGAGCTCGGCCGTGGCCTCGCCCCGGCCGAGCCTGATCCGCTCCACCCAGCGGGCGGCGGAGCCCAGATACATGGCGCGCTGCCACAGCAGCCGGTACAGCTCGTCGCCGGTCAGCTCGCGTCCCGAACCGACCGGTGCGAGCGTCACCGTGGGGGCGGCCGCCGCGCCCGACTGGGCCCGGCCCTGCGCGTGCAGCTGCCAACCGCCGGCCGAGTCCTGGGCGTAGTAGCGGAACGCGCCTTCGTCCACGATGAGTTGGGCGACACGCCGCCCGGTGGCTGGAGCCGTCGTCTGGTCGGCACCGGCCGGTTCAAGTACCAGGTCGACGGGCAGTTCCAGGTCCTCGACGGACACCGGTCCCGGCCCGGAGAGTTCGACGACCGCCTCGATCAGCGACTCCACGAACACCCCGGCGCTGACCACCGGCCGCCCGCCGACGACGAAGTCGTCGAGGCAGGGGTGCGCCAACGGGTCGAGCGTCGGGGCGAACTGCACCTCCGCGAGCGGCGACGACGGCAGCCGAACGCCCAACAGGCCCACCGGCTCGGCAGGGTGCTCCGCTGGACGCGACTCGCTGCGACGCGGGGCGGCTGCGGGTTCGGGTTCGAGCCAGAAGTGCTGGCGTTGGAAGGGGTAGGAGGGGAGTTCGATGGTGCGGGCGCGGTAGGGGGCGAGGATGCTCGGCCAGTCGATGGTGGCGCCGTGGGTCCAGGCTTCGGCGGCGGATTCGATGAAGCGTTCGAGGCTGCCGGTGTGGCGGTGGAGGGTGCCGACGACGGCGCCGGTGTCTTCGAGTGTTTCGGCGATGCCGGAGGTGAGTACGGGGTGTGCGCTGACTTCGATGAAGACGACGTCGGGTGCGGTGAGTTGTGTGATGACGTCGGCGAGGCGGACCTTGCTGCGCAGGTTGCGGAACCAGTAGGCGCCGTCGAGTTCGCTGGTGTCGAGGACGCTGCCGGTCACGGTGGAGTGGAAGGCGATGCGTCCGGTGCGCGGGGTGACGTCCTTCAGTTCCCGGGCGAGGGTTTCCTGGATCTCGTCGACGTGGGCGGAGTGGGACGCGTAGTCGACCGGGATTCGGCGGGCCCAGACGTTCGTGGCTTCGCACTGGGCGAGGAGCTCGTCCAGTGCTGCCGGTTCGCCGGCGACGACGGTCGAGGAGGGGCCGTTGACGGCTGCGATCGAGATGCGGTCGGGCCATGCGGTGATGAGTTCTTCGGCGTGGGTTTCGGGGATGCTCAGCCAGGCCATTCCGCCGCCGCCGGACAGGACGCGCAGGGCTTTGGATCGTAGGGCGACGACGCGGGCGCCGTCCTCCAGCGTGAGGCCGCCTGCGACGACGGCGGCGGCGATCTCGCCCTGGGAGTGGCCGACGACGGCCATCGGGTTGACGCCGCTGGCGCGCCAGAGTGCGGCGAGTGCGAGCATCATGGCCCAGGAGGCGGGCTGGACGACGTCGACGCGGTCGAGACCGGGTGCGTCGTCCTGGCCGCGCAGGACGGCGGTCAGTGACCAGTCCACGAACGGCGCCAGAGCCGCTTCACACTCGTCGATCACCTGAGCGAAGACGGGCGAGGAGTCCAGCAGCTCGACTGCCATCCCCACCCACTGCGACCCCTGCCCCGGGAACACGAACACGACAGAAGCTCCGGACGCGCGGCCCGGCTTCGCGCCGGAGACGGCCGCGGTGACGGCGTCGACCTCGCGGGAGGCGAGTGCGTCGAGGCCGGCGAGGAGCCCGTCACGGCCGTCGGTCCCGGGGACCAGGGCCCGCGACTCGAAGGCCGAACGGTTGGCGGCCAGGGAGAACGCCACGTCGGCCGGGCTGAGCTCGGGCCGGGTCCGTACGTACTCGGCCAACCGGCCCGCGGTCTCAGCCAGTGCGTCGGCCGAGCGGGCCGACACGAGCCACGGCAAGGCTGCGCCGTCGAGCCGGACGGCATGGTCCGGAGCCGTACGCGGCTCCTGGGGTTCCTGCGCCGCGTCCTCGGTGACCGGCTCGGTCGGGGCTTCGGCGAGGATGACGTGGGCGTTGGTGCCGCTGATGCCGAACGACGAGACGCCGGCCCGTCGGGTCCGGTCGCCGGACGCGGGCCACGGGCGCGGTTCGGTGAGGATCTCGACGCCGCCGGTGGCCCAGTCGACCAGTTCGCTGGGCTTGCCGACATTCAGGGTGGCGGGCAGCTCGGCATGCCGGAGCGCCATGACCATCTTGATGATGCCGCCGACACCGGCGGCCGCCTGCGCGTGTCCGAGGTTGGACTTGAGCGACCCGAGCATGAGCGGCTGGCCGCCGTCGCGCTCGCTGCCGTATGTGGAGAGGAGGGCCTGTGCCTCGATCGGGTCTCCGAGGACCGTGCCGGTGCCGTGCGCCTCGACCGCGTCGACTCCGGAGAAGGACACCCCGGCGTCGGCCACGGCGGCCCGGATCACTCGCTCCTGGGCGGGTCCGCTGGGTGCGGTGAGTCCATTGGACGCACCGTCCTGGTTGACGGCGGTGCCGGCGACCACGGCCAGGACCTCGTGGCCCAGCCTTCGGGCGTCGGACAGCCGCTCTACGACGAGTACGCCGACACCCTCGGCCCAAGCGGTGCCGTCCGCGTCGGCGGAGAACGACTTGCACCGGCCGTCGGCCGCGAGCCCCCGCTGGCGCGAGAACTCGATGAAGGTGTTGGGAGTGGACATCACGGCGGCGCCGCCCGCGAGGGCGAGCGAGCACTCGCCGGACCGCAGGGCCCGTACCGCGAGATGCAGTGCGACGAGGGACGACGAGCACGCCGTGTCGACCGTCAGTGCCTGACCCTGCAGCCCCAGCGTGTAGGCCACCCGGCCGGTGGCGACGCTACCGGCGGTGCCGGTCAGGAAGTGGCCCTCGGCCTCCTCCGGCATCCGGCCGCCACCGCCGTAGTCGTGGTACATCACTCCGGCGAACACGCCGGTGTCGCTGCCGTGCAGCGTGCCGGGCGCGATTCCGGCCCGCTCAAGGGCCTCCCACGACACCTCGAGCAGCAGCCGCTGCTGCGGGTCCATCGCCAGTGCCTCACGCGGCGAGATCCCGAAGAACGCGGGGTCGAACTCGGCGGCCTCGTGGAGGAACCCACCGTGTCGCACGTACGACGTGCCGGAGTGGTCCGGGTCGGGGTGGTAGAGGCCGTCGAGATCCCAGCCCCGGTCGGTCGGGAAGTCGGAGATGACATCGCGCTGCTGCGCGACGACCTGCCACAGCCCCTCGGGGGAGTCCACCCCACCCGGGAAACGGCACCCCATGCCGACGATCACGATCGGGTCGTCGTCCGTACGCGGTGCGACGGCGGCGACGGGCTGCGGGGCGGCACTCTCGGCACGCTCCCGCGCGAGCGCCAGCGTGAAGTCGACGACTGCGGTGGGCGTGGGGTGGTCGAAGACGAGGGTGGCCGGAAGGCGCAGGCCGGTCGCGGAGTTGAGGCGGTTGCGCAGCTGCACCGCGAGCAGCGAGTCGACGCCGAAGCTCTTGAACGGCTGGTCCGGGTCGATCCCGTCCGCCGAGTCGCGGCCGATGACCGCCGCGAGCTGCGTGTGGACGAGGTCGAGCAGCAGGCGGCGGCCCTCCTCCTCGGACATCCGGCCGAGCTTGCGGCGCAGGCTGGACTCGCCGGCGCGCCGCTGCGGGACCCGCACCAGCGAGCGCAGCACCGGGGACAGGGTCCCGTTGAGCGCGTCGGAGCGCAGCGCGGCCGGGTCGAGACGGGCCGGTACGAGTACCGCGTGGTCGTCGGCGAGCGCACGGTCGAGGAGTTCGAGGCCCTGCTCGGTGGAGAGCGGGGCGATTCCGCGGGTCGAGAGGGTCTCGTCGTCCAAGTGGCCGGTGAGACCGGTGCGTTCGGCCCACAGGCCCCAGGCGAGAGAGGTCGCGGGGCGACCGGCGGCCCGGCGGCGGGTCGCGAGTGCGTCGAGGAAGACATTGCCGGCGGCGTAGTTGGCCTGGCCGGGGTTGCCGAGCACACCCGCCACCGAGGAGAACAGGACGAAGGCCGCGAGATCCTGGTCCGCGGTCAGTTCGTCGAGGTGTGCGGCGGCGTCCACCTTGGGTCGCAGTACGGCGGTGAGCCGGTCCGCGGTCAGCGACTCGACCACGCCGTCGTCCAGCAGACCCGCGGTGTGGACGACGGCGGTGAGCCGCACGCCGGTCAGGAGCTGCGCGAGCGCCTCGCGGTCGGCGGTGTCACAGGCCGCGAGGGTGACCTCGGCACCCAACTCGGTGAGTTCGGCGGCGAGTTCCTCGGCACCGGGTGCGTCGGGGCCTCGTCGGCTGACAAGCAGCAGGCGGCGAGCACCGTGCTCGGTGACCAGGTGGCGCGCGACCGACGCGCCGAGCACGCCGGTTCCGCCGGTGATGAGCACGGAGCGGTCCGGGTCGAGCGGGGCGGCGCCGGCGGGATCGGCGACGGCGGTGTGCCGTACCAGCCGAGGGGCGAGGATCGTGCCCGCCCGCAGGGCGAGCTGGGGCTCGGTGAGTACGGCCCCGGGGGCGGTGGCGGTCTGGAGCGCCTCGTCCGAATCCAACAGGGCGAAACGGTCCGGGTGTTCGGACTGTGCGGTCCGGATCAGACCCCACACGGTGGCCTGGGCGGGGTTCCTGACGTCGGGGCCGACGGCGCCATCGGTCAGCACCAGCAGTCGGGAGCCGGTGAAGCGGGCGTCGGCCAGCCATTCCTGGACCAGACCGAGCGCCCAACCCGCCGCCCGATGTGCGTCCTCGGCGAGGCCGGCTCCCGTGATCTCCGAGTTCTGCGATGAGCCCGGACATCGTACGGCGACGATCTGCGGCACGGGGTCCGGGACGTCGGCCAGGTCCGCGACGAGGCAGACGTCGACGTCGGCCGTGGCGGCCGGGACCGGCTGCCACTCCACCCGGAACAGCGAGTCGGATCCGCGGTCGGCGGCGAGGTCGGCGGTGAAGGGCCGCATCGTGACGGCCTCCGCGGCCAGCACGGGCTTGCCCGCGCTGTCCGCGACGCGCAGGGTCACCCCGTCCTCGCCCCGCGCGCTGAGCCGCACCCGCAGGGCGTCCGCGCCCTCGGTGTAACGGGTCACGCCGGACCACGAGAAGGGCAGAACGGTACCGCCGTCCTCGCGGAGCAGGCCGACCGCGTGCAGGGCTGCGTCCAGCACTGCCGGGTGTACGCCGAAAGAGGCGGCGTCCAGCTCGGCGGGCAGGTTCACCTCGGCGTAGACGTCGCGACCGCTGCGCCAGGCGGCGCGCAGGCCCTGGAAGGCGGGGCCGTAGTCGTAGCCCGCCTCGGCGAGGGTGTCGTACCGCGTCTCGACGTCGATCTCGTGGGCGCCGGGCGGCGGCCACTCGGCGAAGTCGAAGTCAGCGGTGTCGTCGTCGAGGTCGAGAAGGGCCGCGGCGTGCCGCGTCCAGGGGGTACTCGGGTCGGCGTCCTGCGACCGGGAGTGCACGGCCAGCTCCCGCTGCCCGCTCGCGGTCGGCGGTTCGACGGTCACCCGGAGCTGTACGGCTTCGCCGGGTGCGAGCACCAGGGGTGTCTGGAGGGTGAGTTCGGCGAGCCGGCGCCAGCCCATCCGGGCGCCGACGGCCATCGCGAGTTCGAGGAACGCGGTGCCGGGCAGGAGCACGGTGCCGAGCACCGCGTGGTCGGCGAGCCACGGCTGTGTGTCGAGGGCGAGCCGCCCCGTGTACACCAGCCGGTCCTCCTCGACGAGCTCGACCACGGCGCCCAGCAGAGGGTGCCCGGCCGAGGCCAGACCTAGTCCGCGGGCGTCGGACGCTGCGGGTTCGGGTTCGAGCCAGAAGTGCTGGCGTTGGAAGGGGTAGGAGGGGAGTTCGATGGTGCGGGCGCGGTAGGGGGCGAGGATGCTCGGCCAGTCGATGGTGGCGCCGTGGGTCCAGGCTTCGGCGGCGGATTCGATGAAGCGTTCGAGGCTGCCGGTGTGGCGGTGGAGGGTGCCGACGACGGCGCCGGTGTCTTCGAGTGTTTCGGCGATGCCGGAGGTGAGTACGGGGTGTGCGCTGACTTCGATGAAGACGACGTCGGGTGCGGTGAGTTGTGTGATGACGTCGGCGAGGCGGACCTTGCTGCGCAGGTTGCGGAACCAGTAGGAGCCGTCGAGTTCGCTGGTGTCGAGGATGCTGCCGGTCACGGTGGAGTGGAAGGCGATGCGTCCGGTGCGCGGGGTGACGTCCTTCAGTTCCCGGGCGAGGGTTTCCTGGATCTCGTCGACGTGGGCGGAGTGGGACGCGTAGTCGACCGGGATTCGGCGGGCCCAGACGTTCGTGGCTTCGCACTGGGCGAGGAGCTCGTCGAGGGCTTCGGGCTGGCCGGCGACGACGGTCGAGGAGGGGCCGTTGACGGCTGCGATCGAGATGCGGCCGGGCCATGCGGTGATGAGTTCTTCGGCGTGGGTTTCGGGGATGCTCAGCCAGGCCATTCCGCCGCCGCCGGACAGGACGCGCAGGGCTTTGGATCGTAGGGCGACGACGCGGGCGCCGTCCTCGATGGTGAGGCCGCCTGCGACGACGGCGGCGGCGATCTCGCCCTGGGAGTGGCCGACGACGGCCATCGGGTTGACGCCGCTGGCGCGCCAGAGTGCGGCGAGTGCGAGCATCATGGCCCAGGAGGCGGGCTGGACGACGTCGACGCGGTCGAGGCCGGGTGCGTCGTCCTGGCCGCGCAGGACGGCGGTCAGTGACCAGTCCACGAACGGCGCCAGAGCCGCTTCGCACTCGTCGATCACCTGAGCGAAGACGGGCGAGGAGTCCAGCAGCTCGACTGCCATCCCCACCCACTGCGACCCCTGCCCCGGGAACACGAACACGGCTCGGGAAGAGGACACACCGTTCTCGCCGTCGACCTCGCCCGAGGCGAGTGCGTCGAGGCCGGCGAGGAGCCCGTCACGGCCGTCGGCTCCAGGGACCAGGGCCCGCGACTCGAAGGCCGAACGGTTGGCGGCCAGGGAGAACGCCACGTCGGCCGGGCTGAGCTCGGGCCGGGTCCGTACGTACTCGGCCAACCGGCCCGCGGACTGGGCCAGGGCATCGGCCGAACGCGCCGACACCACCCAGGGCAGGGCTGCGCCGTCCAGGCGAACCGCATCGTCCGGACTCTTCGGAGTCGCCGCCGAGGGTTCCTGCGCCGCGTCGTCGGTGACCGGCTCGGTCGGGGCTTCGGCGAGGATGACGTGGGCGTTGGTACCGCTGATGCCGAACGACGAGACGCCGGCCCGTCGGGCCTTGTCCTCCGTTGCGGGCCACGGACGAGGCTCGGTCAGCACCTGCACACCGCCTGAGGCCCAGTCCACGAGCTCGCTGGGCTTGCTCACGTTCAGCGTGGCGGGAAGTTCGCCGTGCTGCAGTGCCATGACCATCTTGATGACGCCGCCGACACCGGCGGCCGCCTGGGAGTGCCCCAGGTTCGACTTGAGCGATCCGAGCATGAGTGGCTGGCCGCCGTCGCGCTCGCTGCCGTACGTGGCGAGCAGGGCCTGTGCCTCGATGGGGTCTCCGAGGACGGTGCCGGTGCCGTGGGCCTCGACGGCGTCGACCCCGGAGAAGGACACTCCGGCATCCTGCACGGCGGCGCGGATCACTCGCTCCTGGGCGGGTCCGCTGGGGGCGGTGAGTCCGTTGGACGCACCGTCCTGGTTGACAGCCGTACCGGCGACCACGGCCAGGACCTCGTGGCCCAGCCGTCGGGCATCCGACAGCCGCTCCACGACGAGTACGCCGACACCCTCGGCCCACGCCGTACCGTCCGCGTCGGCGGAGAACGACTTGCAGCGGCCGTCGGCCGCGAGCCCCCGTTGGCGTGAGAACTCCACGAAGATGCCGGGTGTCGACATGACCGTCACGCCGCCGGCGAGGGCGAGTGAGCATTCGCCGGACCGCAGGGCCTGCACCGCGAGATGCAGTGCGACGAGGGATGAGGAGCATGCCGTGTCGACGGTCAGTGCGGGGCCCTGGAGTCCCAGGGTGTAGGCCACGCGGCCCGAGGCCACACTCGATGTCGTTCCGGTCAGTCCGAACCCGGCGGCACCCGCCGCCGCCTCACCCAGCCGCGGACCGTACTCCTGGGCGATCGCACCCAGGAATACGCCCGTTGACGTGCCGTGCAGCGTGCCGGGCGTGATTCCGGCCCGCTCCAGAGCCTCCCACGACACCTCGAGGAGCAGCCGCTGCTGCGGGTCCATCGCCAGTGCCTCACGGGGCGCGATCCCGAAGAAGGCGGGGTCGAACTCGGCCGCGCCCTGCAGGAATCCACCGTCGCGCACGTAGGACGTGCCGGAGTGGTCCGGGTCGGGGTGGTAGAGACCGTCGAGGTCCCAGCCCCGGTCGGTCGGGAGACCCGAGATGACATCGCGCTGCTGCGCGACGACCTGCCACAGCGACTCGGGGGAGTCCACCCCGCCCGGGAAGCGGCACCCCATGCCGACGATCACGATCGGATCGTTGGTGCCGGCCTCCAGCTCGCGGACCCGCTGACGGGACTGGTGGAGGTCGACGGTGAGGCGCTTGAGATAGTCGACGAGTTTGTCGTTGTCCGTTGTTGTCATGGCGATGATGCCCCCGTAGGCGTCGTGGAGCTGTGCGTGCGCGCGGGCCGGGCATGGCGGGCACGCCCGTGAGACGTGCCCGGGCGTGCCGCGCGCGGTGAACAGGATGAGCAGGGTGGGGTCCGGGCGATGCGGACCTGGAGTCAGAGTTCGGAGTCGATGAACGCGAGGAGTTCGTCGACCGAGGCCGACTGGACCCGTGCGGTCAGGTCGTTGTCGTCGGCCGGGGCCCGCTGAGCCGGTACACGGGCCACCAGTGCCTGGAGTCGTTGGACGATCTCGGCTCGGACGTCGTCCTGGGTGTCGTCCGGCAGTTCGGCGAGCGCCGCTTCGAGACCGTCGAGTTCGATCAGACCGGGGACGGCCTTCGAATCGGTGGCAGCGACGGATTCCGTGTCGGTCGGGGCCAGTTCGGTGTGCAGCTGGGCCACGACCGACAGCGGCGTGGGGTAGTTGAAGAGGAAGGTGGCGGGCAGCTTCAGACCGGCACTGGTCTGCAGCCTGTTGCGCAGTTCGACGAGGGTGAGCGAGTCGCAGCCCATGTCCTTGAAGGACCGGTCGGCGGGAATGCCGGCCGCGGAGGAGCGGCCGAGCACGGCGGCGGTCTGCACCCGGACGAGATCGAGGAGCAGTTCCTCCCGCTCGGCCGGGCTCAGCGTCGCCAGCCGGTCGCGCAGGGTCGCGGTCGTCGGGGCCGCGGCGGTGGTCGCCGCCTGGGCCGGTCGCGGTGCGGCCGGGGCGAGGTCCCTCAGTACGGGAGGGAGTTGGGTTCCCAGAGCGCCGAGGGCGCTGCGGTCGAGGGGTGCGGGCACGAGCGCGGCGGTGTCCATGCGCAGGGCCGCGTCGAGCAGGGCCAGGCCCTCCGCCCGGTCGATGGGTGCGAGGCCGGTTCGGGCGATCCGCCCCCGGTCGGCTTCGGACAGGGCCCCCGCCATTCCGGCGGCGCCCGGCCGTCCCGCGGTGTCCGCCCACATTCCCCAGGCCAGGGAGAGCGCGGGCAGGCGCTGTGCCCTGCGGTTCTGGGCCAGGGCGTCCAGGTAGGCGTTGGCGGCCGCGTAGTTGCCCTGGCCGGCCCCGCCGACGACGCCCATGACGGAGGAGAAGAGGACGAAGGCCGCGAGGTCCTGGTCCACGGTCAGTTCGTGCAGGTTGCGGGCCGCGATGGCCTTGGGTGCGAGCACCGTGTCGAGGCGTTCGGGAGTGAGCGCGGTGATCACACCGTCGTCGAGCACCCCTGCGGCATGGACGACGGCGGTGAGCCGTACGCCCGTCAGCAGCTGCGCGAGCGCGTCGCGGTCGGCGGTGTCGCAGGCGGCGAGGGTGACCGCGGCGCCCAACTCGGTGAGTTCGGTGGCGAGTTCCTGTGCATCCGGTGCGTCGGGGCCTCGTCGGCTGACAAGCAGCAGGCGGCGAGCGCCGTGCTCGGTGACCAGGTGCCGCGCGACCAGTCCGCCGAGGGCGCCGGTGGCGCCGGTGACCAGGACCGTACCGTCCGGGTCGAGGGCGGCGGGCAGGGTGAGCACCACCTTGCCGATGTGCCGGGCCTGGCTGACGTAGCGGAACGCCTCCGGCGCCCGGCGGACGTCCCACGTGCTGAGCGGCAGGGGGGTGAGGGCTCCCGACGACAGCAACCGCAGGACGTCCGTGAGCAGTTCGGCGATCCGCTCGGTCGGCTCCTGGAGCAGGTCGAAGAAGCGGTAGTCCACCCCGGGGTGGTCGGCCGCGATCAGGTCCGGGTCGCGCAGATCGGTCTTGCCCATCTCCACGAAGCGGCCGCCGCGCGGCAGCAGCCTCAGGGAGGCGTCCACGAATTCACCGGCGAGCGAGTTCAGGACGACGTCCATGCCGCGGCCTTCGGTGGCCGCGCCGAACGCGGTCTCGAAGTCCAGGGTGCGGGAGGACGCCAGGTTCGCCCCGCCCAGGCCGAGGGCCTGCAGGGCGTCCCACTTGCCGGGGCCCGCCGTGCCGTAGACCTCCGCGCCCAGATGACGCGCCAGCTGGACGGCGGCCATCCCGACGCCGCCCGCGGCGGCGTGGATCAGGACGCGCTCGCCCGCGGCCAGGCCGGCGAGGTCGACGAGGGCGTGGTAGGCGGTGAGGAACACGATGGGCGCGGACGCCGCCTGGGCGTACGTCCAGTCGGCGGGCATGGTGGCGACCCGCCGGTGGTCGGCGACGACCACCGGGCCGAACGCCCCGGAGAACAGGCCCATGACCCGGTCGCCGACGCCGAGACCGGTGACGCCGGGCCCGACCTCGGTGATCACACCGGCCCCTTCGAGGCCGAGCAGACCGGGGTCGCCGGGGTAGAGGCCGAGGGTGTTCAGTACGTCGCGGAAGTTGACGCCCGCGGCGCGCACGGCGATGCGTACCTCGCCGTCGGCGAGCGGGGCCAGGGCTTCCGGGCAGGGTTCGAGCGCCAGGTGGTCCAGGGTTCCGCGGTCGCGCACCCCGAGCCGCCAGGCGGTCACCCCGGCAGGGGGAACCAGGGAGCCGTCGGCCGTCGCCCGGCCGAGCATCGGCACCAGCAACGACTCGTCCCGTACGGCGAGTTGCGTCTCCGTGCCGATCAGCGGCAGCGCGGTACGGCAGTCGGAGGCGGACTGCACGTCGAGGAGCCCGACCCTTCCGGGGTTCTCGGTCTGCGCCGAGCGGGCCAGACCCCATACGGCGGCGCCGTCGGGGTCCACGTCGGCGTCCGGCGCCGTGGCCACGGCCGCCCGGGTGACGAGCACCAGCCGGGAGTCGGCGAGCCGGTCGTCGGCCAGCCACGCCTGGAGCAGAGCGAGCGCCCGGTGTGCGGCGGGCGGGGAGCCGGGCGCCGGACCGTCCCCGAGAGTCGCGAGGTCCCCGAGAGTCGCGAGGTCCCCGAGATCCCCGAGATCCCCGAGATCCGTGAGATCCCCGAGGTCCCCGAGATCCCTGAGATCCCCGAGATCCGTGAGATCCGTGAGCGGTGCGAAGACCACCGCGGGGGCGGGAAGCCCCGCGTCGAGGGACTGGCCCAGGGCCGTGAGGTCGGCGTACAGCGGGCCGACGCCCAGGTCGGCGGAGCCGAGCGCGGCGGCCGACGGAGCCGGTTCCTGGTCCGCCGTGGCCGGTATCCAGTCCAGTCGGTGGAGCGACCGTGGGACGGCCACGTCGTCGCTCACCGGGCGCAGGACCAGCTCCTCGACCTCGGCGATGACCGCCTGGGCCTCGTCGAGCAGCGTCAGCGACACCGCGTCCGGTCCGGTGGTGGTGATCAGGACGCGGGCGGTACGAGCGCCGGACTGACGGATCGTCACACCACGCCAGGAGAAGGGCAGCAGGCGACGGTTGCCGTCGTCCAGCGCGGTCATGACGATCGGGTGGAGGGCCGCGTCGAGCAGCGCCGGGTGCAGCCCGTAGGAGGCGGCGTCGGTGACGGACGGCGGCAGGGTGACCTCGGCGACCAGGTCCCCTCCGTGCCGTGACGCGGCGCGCAGGCCCTGGAAGACCGGGCCGTAGGCGTAGCCCGCGGCCGCCAGTTCGTCGTAGCAGCCGTCGACGGTCAGGGGTTCGGCCTCGGCGGTGGGACGGTCCACGGCGGTCGCGGGGGCTCCGTCGTGCGGGGCGAGGGTGCCGGTGGCGTGCAGGGTCCACGGCTCGATGGCGCCGTCCGGCGTCTCGGCGCGGGCGTGCACGGTCAGCGCGCGCTGACCGTCGTCGCCGGGCGCGGCCACGACGACCTGCACCTCGGTGCGGCCTTCCTCGGGGATCACCAGGGGGGCGATCAGAGTGAGTTCGGCGACCTGCGGCGTACCGGTCTGCGAGCCCGCGCGGGCGGCGAGTTCGAGGAACGCGGTGCCGGGAAGGAGGACCGAGCCGAGGACGGCGTGGTCGGCGAGCCAGGGGTGGGTGCGGCGGTCGAGCCGGGCGGTCAGCACGGCCTGCCCGGATTCGGCGAGTTCGACTGCGGGGCCGAGCAGCGGGTGACCGGCCGGACCTTCGGTGCCGTGCGCGGTCAGCCAGTAGCGCTCCCGCTGGAAGGAGTACGTGGGCAGGCCGGGCGTCGGTCCAGGGCCGAACACCGCGTGCCAGTCCGGGCCTCGGCCGCGGACGTGCAGGGAACCGAGTGCGGCGGCCAGGGTGCGGTTCTCGGACCGGCCGCGGCGCAGCACCGGGACGAACGCCAGCGCGTCGTCGTCCAGACAGTCCCGGCCCAGTGCCGACAGCACTCCGTCCGGGCCGAGTTCGAGGAAGGTCCGCATCCCGAGGCGGTGGAGTGTGGCCAGACCGTCGGACATGCGTACTTCCCGGCGCACCTGCCGGACCCAGTAGTCGGCGGTGACGTCGACGGGTTCGCCGGTGACCGTGGACACCATGGCGATACGCGGCTCCGCGTACCGCACGCCCGCGGTGACGGCCGCGAACGCGTCGAGCATCCCGTCCATGCGGTGGGAGTGGAAGGCGTGACTGACGACGAGGCGGCGCGTCTTGCGGCCGGCGGCGGCGAACGTCTCGGCGACCTGCTCGACGGCCTCGACGTCGCCGGAGACGACGACGGCCGTGGGGCCGTTGACGGCGGCGATGCTCACCTCGTGCTCGCGGCCTTCGAGCACGGCCCGGACATCGTCCTGCGTCGCCTGGACGGCCAGCATCGCGCCGCCGCTCGGCAGGGCCTGCATGAGCCGACCGCGCGCGGCGACCAGCGCACACGCGTCGGGCAGGGTGAGGATCCCGGCGACGTGGGCGGCGGCGAACTCGCCGATGGAATGGCCGAGTACGGCGTCCGGAGCCACACCCCGGTGCTCAAGGAGCCGGAACAGCGCGACCTGGAGGGCGAAGAGCGCGCTCTGGGTGTTCTCGGTCCGGTTGAGTGCCTCGGCGTCCTCGAACATCACCTCGCGGATCGGCGGGGTGCCGGGCACGGAGCTGCGGCAGGTGTCGAGTTCGCCGCACACCGCGTCGAGGGCGGCGGCGAAGACCGGCTCGCTCTCGTACAACTCACGCCCCATGCCGACACGTTGGCTGCCCTGCCCCGTGAAGAGGTAGGCGAGGCCGTCGTCGGGGCGTGCCGTGCCGAGGGCCAGGGCCGAGTGCGCCTCGCCGCGGCCGAGCGCGGCGAGCGCCGCGACGGCCTCTGCGCGATCCTCGGCGGTGACGGCCGCGCGGTGGTCGAGGGCGGTACGCGTGGTGGCCAGGGCGCGCCCGAGTTCACGGACGGACACCTCGCCGAGGGTGTCCAGCGCGCTGACGAGGGCGGTGGCCTGGGCGCGCAGCGCCGGTTCGGTACGCCCGGACAGCACCCACAGGGGGGCGGAGTCGTCGTCCTCGGGGTCGGTTCCGGACGCGAGGGCCGCGGTCGGGGCTTCGGCGAGGATGACGTGGGCGTTGGTGCCGCTGATGCCGAACGAGGAGACGCCGGCCCGTCGGGCCCTGTCCTCGGTGGCGGGCCACGGGCGCGGCTCGGTGAGGACTTCGACGCCGCCCGCGGCCCAGTCGACGAGCTGACTGGGCTTGCTCACGTTCAGGGATGCGGGAAGTTCGCCGTGCTGCAGTGCCATGACCATCTTGATGACGCCGCCGACACCGGCGGCTGCCTGCGCGTGCCCGAGATTGGACTTGAGGGATCCCAGCATCAGCGGTCGGCCGTCGCGCTCGCTGCCGTACGTGGCGAGGAGGGCCTGTGCCTCGATGGGGTCTCCGAGGACGGTGCCGGTGCCGTGGGCCTCGACGGCGTCGACCCCGGAGAAGGACACTCCGGCATCCTGCACGGCGGCGCGGATCACCCGCTCCTGGGCGGGTCCGCTGGGGGCGGTGAGTCCGTTGGACGCACCGTCCTGGTTGACAGCCGTGCCGGCGACCACGGCCAGGACCTCGTGGCCCAGCCGTCGGGCATCCGACAGCCGCTCTACGACGAGTACGCCGACACCCTCGGCCCACGCTGTGCCGTCCGCGTCGGCGGAGAACGACTTGCACCGGCCGTCGGCCGCGAGCCCCCGCTGGCGTGAGAACTCCACGAAGATGCCCGGTGTCGACATGACCGTCACGCCGCCCGCGAGGGCGAGTGAGCATTCGCCGGACCGCAGGGCCCGTACCGCGAGATGCAGTGCGACGAGGGATGACGAGCATGCCGTGTCGACGGTCAGCGCGGGGCCCTGGAGTCCCAGGGTGTAGGCCACGCGGCCCGAGGCCACACTCGATGTCGTTCCGGTCAGTCCGAACCCGGCGGCACCCGCACCCGCCTCACCCAGCCGCGGACCGTACTCCTGGGCCATGACACCGGCGAACACTCCCGCCTGGGTGCCGCGCAGCGAGTCCGGGGCGATTCCGGCCCGTTCCAGGGCCTCCCAGCACGTCTCGAGGAACGCGCGCTGCTGCGGATCCATCGCCAGCGCCTCACGCGGCGAGATCCCGAACAGCTCGGCGTCGAACTCCGCGGCGCCTTCGAGGAAGCCACCGTTGCGCACATAGGTGGTGCCCACGTGGGCGGGGTCGGGGTGGTAGAGGCCGCCGAGGTCCCAGCCCCGGTCGGCCGGGAAGCCCGAGATCACGTCGCGCTGCTGGGCGACGACCTGCCACAGCGACTCGGGGGAGTCCACCCCGCCCGGGAAACGGCACCCCATGCCGACGATCACGATCGGATCGTCGTCCTGATCGGGACGCTCCTCGGGGGCCGTCGCGTCATGCTGCCCGTCGGCGAGCAGCGCGGCCAGCGCGGCGGGGCTGGGGTGGTCGTACACCACGGTCGTGGGGAGCTTGCGCCCGGTGGCGGTGACGAGCCGGTTGCGCAGCTCGACGACCATCACCGAGTCGATGCCCAACTCCTTGAACGTCCGCCGCGGTTCGATCTCGGCGGCGGAGTCGTAGCGGAGAACGGCGGCGGTGTGCGCCCGTACGAGCTCCAGGGCGGCCGGGCCGGTCAGCGAGCGGCGCGGCTCGGCCTCCTGTGCGTCCGCCGTGTCCTCCGGCAAGGCCGAGGCCTGCGCCGAGGCCTGCGCCGAGGCCTGCGCCGAGGCCTGCGCCGAGGCCTGCGCCGAGGCCTGCGCCGAGGCCTGCGGCATCGGCGCGGTGGCGGCCGACGGCAGGGGCCGGGCGACGGCGGGCTGCCCGGAGATCCAGTGGCGGCGCCGCTGGAAGGCGTACGTCGGCAGCTCGGCGCGCGTGGTGCCGGCGGGCAGAACGGCGGACCAGTCCACGTCGGCGCCGTGGCAGAACGCCTCGCCGAACGCGAGCAGCAGTCGCTGCGGGCCACCCTCCTCGCGACGCAGCGTGCCCAGTGCGGCGACCGGCAGGTCCGCGGCCTCCGCGGTCTGCTGGACGGCGAGCGCGAGCACCGGGTGCGGGCTCATCTCGATGAACAGTTCGTGCCCGGCGTCGAGCAGCGCCCGTACGACGGGCTCGAACTGCACGGGCTCCCGCAGGTTGCGGTACCAGTAGTCGACGTCCAGCTCGGAGCCGTCGAGCGCCGTGGCGGTCACGGTGGAGTGCAGCGGCACGCTTCCGGCGCGCGGGGCGATCCCGGCCAGGTCGGCCGGCAGGGTGTCGCGTACGGCGTCGACGTGCGGGCTGTGCGAGGCGTAGGCGACCGGGACGCGCCGGGTGCGGACGTCCTCGCCGTACTGCGCGGCCAGGGCGTCCAGGGCGGCCCCGTCACCGGCGACCACGGTCATGCCGGGCGAGTTGACGGCGGCCACGCTCAACCCCGGGTATGCGGCGAGGTCCTCGCGTACCCGGTCGGCGGGCAGCGACACGGTGAGCATGCCCCCGCCTCGACCGGCCAGCGCGCCGAGGGCGGCGCTTCGTACGGCGACCAGTCGGGCCGCGTCGTCCAGGGTGAGGGCGCCGCTGACGGTGGCGGCGGCGATCTCGCCCTGCGAGTGACCGACGACCGCAGCGGGTTCGACACCCGCCGCCCGCCACAGGGCGGCCAGCGCGACCATCACGGCCCACAGGGCGGGTTGCACGACGTCGTCGCGGTCGAGGGCGGGCGCGCCGGGTCGGCCGCGCAGCACGTCGGTCAGCGACCATGCGCGGTACGGGCGTAGTGCGCGCTCGCAGTCCTCGATGACCTCGGCGAAGACGGGGGCGCTGTCGAGGAGTTCCGCGGCCATGCCGGCCCACTGCGAGCCCTGGCCGGGGAAGACGAACACCGCTTCACGGGCGGCCTGGTGACTGCTGCCCTCGACCGCGGTCCGGGTGACCCGGGCGTCGGCGACCGCGTCCAGGGCGGTCAGCAGCGCGGTCCGGTCGGCGCCGACGAGAACGGCCCGGTGGCTGAAGGCGGTGCGGTCGTGAGCGAGGGCCCGGGCGATGTCGGCGATATCGACATCCTGGTGTGCGGCGAGGTGTTCGCGGAGCCGGGCCGCCTGGGCGCGCAGCGCTTTGTCGCCGCGTCCGGACAGCACCCAGGCGAGGGAATTCTGCGCGTCCGCCTCCGTCGGCTCTTCTGTCTTGATCTCGGCGGTTAAGGTGGCGTCGCCCGGCCACTCGCCGAGCACCAGATGGCAGTTGGTGCCCCCCATTCCGACCGATGTCACACCTGCGACGAGCGGCCCGTCAGGATTCGGCCACGGACCGGCTCCGGTGACGGCGGCGAGCCGTAGATCGGCGAAGGGTATCTGCGGATTGGGGGTCCGGTAGTTCAGGGTCGGGACGAGTTCGCGCTCTTTGAGGCAGAGAATCGTTTTGACGAGTCCCGCGATGCCCGCGGCCCCTTCGAGGTGGCCGATATTCGTCTTGACGGAGCCGAGCCTGAGAGGATTGTCCGACGTGCGGGACGGGGCGAAAACGGCTCCCAGAGATGATGCCTCGATGGGGTCGCCGACCCGGGTGCCCGATCCGTGAATTTCGACGTACTGCGCTTGTTCCAACGGTATTCGCGCATTTTCCCAGGCATCGCGTATGACGCGTTCCTGGGCTTTTCCATTCGGGGTGGGAAGGGTTTCGCTCGCGCCGTCGCTGCCGATTGCTCCCCCGTGCAGCACGCAATGGATACGGTCCCCGTCGGCTATCGCCCGGCTGAGGAGTTTCAGCGCCACCACACCGCCGCCCTCACCCCGGACATAGCCGTTCGCCCGGGCGTCGAGAACGTAACATCGACTGTCGGGCGAGAGGCTGCCGAAGGCGGCCAGGGCCTGGGTGCTCTCCGGGGCGAGGTTGAGGTTGACGCCGCCGGCCAGCGCCATGACGGACTCGCCGCGGCGCAGACTCTCGCAGGCCAGATGCACCGCGACCAGCGCCGACGACTGCGCGGTGTCGACCACCATGCTGGGGCCCCGCAGGCCGAGGACGTAGGAGACCCGGTTGGCGATGATGCCCCGGTGCAGCCCGGTCACCGTGTGCGCGGAGGTGGCGCCGGGACCGGCCGCGTGGGTGAGGGCCGTGTAGTCGTCGGCGATCGCGCCCATGAAGACGCCGGTCACGGTGTCGGCGAGCGTGGCCGGGACGAGGCCGGCGTCCTCGAGCGCCTCCCAGGCGAGCTCGAGGACGAGTCGCTGCTGCGGGTCCATCGCGGCGGCTTCGCGCGGGGAGATGCCGAAGAACTCGGCATCGAAGGTGTCGACCTGCGGCAGAAATCCACCGGGGCGCGGCGAGCCGTCGTCCAGAGCGGCGAGGTGCGCGCGATCCGCGGGAGGCTCCGCTATGGCGTCGCGGCCGTTCCTGAGAAGGTCCCAGAATTCGGTGGGACTTGCCCCACCGGGAAAGCGGCAGGAAAGTCCGACGACGGCCACCGTACGGTCGTCGACCTGGTCGGATGCCTGCTGCGGCTGTCCGTCCCGGACCGGCCGTACCACGTTTTCCGCCGTACTGTCTGCTGAGCTTCGTACCGTGTTGTCTGTCGGCGTTTCTGCCGCCTGAATTTGGGCATGGCGGATCATGATGTTCTTGCTCCCCCCGTGAAGCACGATCAACGGCACGGCCGACTCGGCGGCCCAGCCTGACTCAATCTCAATTTGGACCCTAGCATCGAGTCGGCGCTCCGTAAACCAATGGCCAGGGCCCGGAGTTGGTCCAAGAATCAATTTGCCGCGTAATCGGGGGGAGCGGCTTCGAGGACTCGTCTGCCGTAACCGTCCGGTTAACCGCGAGGAAACAGCGCGTACTTGTGTGGAACGCGCATTCTCGCTTCAGGACGCATATGCCGCAGGAGAGACGGTCCTCCGTCGGCCAAAGCCTCCCGGCCCGATGACATCACCCTGGGTCGTGAGACAAGGGCGAAAATCAGCCGGGCCAGGAGTCCGGAATCCCCGGGGGCGAACCACGGAGAAATCGGTGGTGCGGGCGTTCGCGGGCTCGCGGACCACGGGTCGGGCCGTGGCCCGGTCACCGGGAGGCGGCCGGGATGTTTCTGTCGGCAGCCGGCTCGCCCGCGGCCTTCGCCGCCGGGTCCGCCTTGGTGAGGGTGCAGACACCGTCCACGCACTGGCGCTCCAGACGCCCTCGGGAGATGGTCTGCGCCAGGCCGACCATCCAGCAGGTGGGGCAGCCGCGGAAGGCGATCAGGGCCAACGGGGCCGCCAGCAGGGTGGCCGGTCCGGCGACGGGCACCATGGCGATCGAGCCGATGATCAGCCCGAAGCCGATGACGCCGCGCGCCAGGTGGCGCGGGACGGACTTGCTGGCGAAGTTCATGTCGTTCGCCGGGGGCTTTGTGGTGACCTGGATCTGGTCGCCCTGTGCGGGCTTCACGATGTTCACGGTCGTGACTCTCCTCCGACTGGGTGGTCGATGGCTTGATCAAGCCGCCTGGTCGGTGGCTTGATCGGGTGCTTGGTCGATCGCTTCCAGCGATTGACGCACTGCTGCGCGTGCTCTGTGCAGCCGGGACTTCATCGCGGCGTTGCTCAGGCCGAGAGAGTGGGCGACGGCCCTGCCCGGCAGGCCCTGAACGTCCCGCATGATCAGGACCTGCCGCTGGTCGCGAGGCAGGGCACCGACCGCGGCCGCGATCCGCTCCACCTCCAGCCTGTGCAGCACCGCTTCCTCGGCGGACGGCTCCGCGGACGCATCCGATCCGGCCGGCGTCTCGTCGTTGCGTGAGACGAGCGTCCGTACCTGGCGGAGGCATTCGTTGCGCACGATCCGGAACATCCATGAGGCGAGCGCGCCGGTGGCCCGCAGGGTGCCGATCTTCCGGTAGAGGATGATCAGCGCCTCCTGCGCCGCGTCCTCGGCGTCCTGCGGCGAGGCGCACAGCGACTTGGCGAACTTGCGCACATGGGGCTGCGATTCCATGACGACGGTGGTGAGCGACGTGACGTCGCCGTCCTGAGCTGCCTTGATGAGCCGCTCGTCCGGCCAGGAGAAACGTTGGTTCATGTGCTACTCATACCCGGAAGGCGCCCCGCGCGCAGGCACTCGTCAGCTTCGGCTCTTGTAGCGCCGCATGAGGTGCCAGCTGCACGCGCCCACGAGCAGGACTCCGATGACTACGATGGCCGTGACCATGGTGTTTCTCCTGTGTTCTGCCGGCGCCGTTCGGCCGGTACACACATAAGAGACGGCAGGGTCCGGAGAGGATTCACCTCCGGCCGAAGTTTTTTTCCGGACCCGTGCGCGGCCCCGCCGCCGCACCGAGGCGGGCCACGGCCTCGGCGACGGTCTCGGTGGACTTGCAGAAGGCGAAGCGGGCCAGCCACCGGGGGGCGTCGTCGCGGTGGTGGAAGGCGGAGCACGGGATCGCCACCACTCCGGCACGCGCCGGCAGGTCGCGGCAGAACTCCACGTCGTCGGTGTAACCCCAGCCCCGCACATCCGCCAGGACGAAATAGCCGCCCTCGCCGGGGAAGGCGGGCAGTCCCGCCGCATTGAGCCCGTCCGTCAGCAGATCGCGGCGGGCGGACAGCTCCTCGCGCAGTTCGGCGGTCCAGCCCTCGACGTCCCACAGCGCCCCGGCCACGGCGGCCTGGAAGGGCGTGCCGGCGGCGAAGGTGACGAACTGCTTCACGGAGAGGAGGGCGTCCACCAGCGGGGCCGGCCCGCAGGCCCAGCCGATCCGCCAGCCGGTGACGTTGAACGTCTTGCCCGCCCCGGAGACGACGAGGGTGCGCTCCCGCATGCCGGGCAGGGCGGCGATGGTGCGGTGGCGCCGCCCGTCGTACGTCAGGTGCTCGTAGACCTCGTCGGCGACGACGATCACCCCGTGCTCACGGCACAGGGCGGCGACGACGGCGAGCTCCTCGTCGGTGAAGACCTTTCCGGTCGGGTTGTGCGGGGTGTTGAACAGCAGCACCCGGGTGCGCGGCCCGAAGCCGGCCCGCAGCGCGGCCTCGTCCAGGGCGAAGCCGTCCTCCCCCGAGGCCAGGGGTACGGTCACCAGCCGGGCGCCTGCCAGGTCGGCGCAGGCGGAGTAGGCGTCGTAGCAGGGGTCGAAGGTGAGGACCTCGTCCCCCGGGTCGCAGAGAGCGAGCAGGGCGGCCGACAGCGCCTCGGTGGCACCGGTGGTGACGACCACCTCGGTGTCCGGCCGGTACCGGACACCGGTGGTGCGCCGCCGGTAGGAGGCCACGGCCTCGCGGAGCTCGGGGAGCCCTGCCGCGGGGGAGTACTGGTTGAGGCCCTTCTCCACGGCCGCGGTGACCGCGGCCGTCAGGGCGGCGGGGGCGGCCATGGCGGGCGCCCCCTGCCCCACGTCGACGGCCCCGGTACGGACGGCCAGGTCCCTCATCTCGCTGAAGACCGAGGGCCGGAAGTGCTGTATACGGACGGCCCGGTCACGGACCGGGGCCGTCGCGCGGGCGGCATCGTGCACGGTGTCCGGGGCCTCTTCTCGTGTGTTCCTGGACGTCAGGAGAGATCTAGCCCTGTGCCAGTTCCGCGCGGATGGTGTCCCCGTGGTACCAGGGGTTGCCGGCGGCCTCGGAGATCAGGTTCCGCGACTCGGTGTCGTAGACCCGGCCGAGGTCGAGGGTGAGGTACTGGATCAGTTCCAGCGCGGTGAAGTACTTCCGCATGAAGGTGGGCTGGTCCAGCGGGATCACGGTGACCTCGATGTTGCGGTTCTGCGGCAGGTCACTGGTCAGCAGGCGAATCAGGTTCGCCATCTTCTGCTTCGTGTACTCGTCGTCCTCGTCGTCCTGGAGGATCAGCACGCTGTGCTTGCGCGAGGGGTCGGAGAGGGTCGCGACCTCGCTGTGGCAGAACTCGTGGAAGTAGTTCCGCGTGGCCGGGACCATCGCGATCTCGTTGAGGTGCATCTTGGCCAGCTTCAGCAGGCTCTCGTGCCACTTGGGAGACGCCAGCATGATGACGTTGGCGTCCTCGCTGCGGGCCGCTGCCACGCGGGCCAGCTCCCGGTGGGCCGGGGTGAAGTCGCTCTCCAGGTGGTCGGGGAGCGCGGCCACCTCGGCACGGAAGTCCTGGGAGATCAGGCCCAGTTCGTAGAACATGTCGAGGAGGATCGCGAAGTACTGGCCGACGTGGAACAGCGGGTACTCACGGTCCGGCTCGCTGAGCTGCCAGCGGGCGATGGAGACGCCGTGCTCCGTGCCGAGGTCGCCCAGCTTGCCGCCCGAGGTGAGCAGCAGCACCCGGTCGTGGGCGTGCGCGAGCCGGTGGAAGACGTGCAGCGGCTCGGTGGAGTGGCCGCTGTAGGAGCTGAGGATGACGAGCGTCTGCTCGTCCTCGATGACGGACTCCGGTATGAGGTAGCGGAAGTCGTAGTCGTTGAAGACGTGGAATTCCAGCTCCGTGTCGATGGAGGTGAAGAAGGCCCGGACGACATCGGACACGATGGCCGAGCAGCCCATGCCGGTGAAGACGACACGCTTGAAGTGACCGTTCTTCATCCGGTCCCGGAGGGCGGGGGTGATCTCGGCGATCGAGTACTCCTCCGGCTTGTGGAAGCCGCCCCGGTACTGCTTGGTCAGGAACTCCTCGTACCGATCGATACGCGACTGCATGGGGTGTTGCCTTTCGATTGTCCGTGCGGTGGGAGGTTGAGGGCGCTTTCGGGTCCGGCGTCGCATGCCGCTACCACATGAACTGGCCGCCGTCGACGATGAACTTCTGGCCCGTGATGTAGGCGGCCTTCGTGCTCACGAGGAACTCCAGCGCGTCGGCCATCTCCTCCGGGCTGCCGATCCGGCCCTGGGGGATCTCGGCCAGCAGCCGGTCCCGGTGTTCTTCTTCGTCGGTGCGGAACCGCGTGCGCATCTCCTCGGTGTCGATCATTCCGGGGATCAGGGAGTTGACGCGGATGGTCGGCGCCAGTTCCAGCGCCAGGCACTTGGTGAGGTGCAGCAGACCGGCCTTGCTGGCGCAGTAGTTGGCGCCGTTCAGCCGCGGGCGGATGCCGGTGGTGGCCGCCACGTTGACCACCGATCCGCCGCCGGCCGCGAGCATGGCCGGGGCCAGGGCCCGGGTCATGTAGAAGGGGCCGGACAGATTGGCCGCGAGGACCTGGTCCCAGTCCGACGTGGACATCTCCAGGAACGGTCCGTCGATGTTGCGGCCCGCGTTGTTGACGAGCACGGAGGGGGTGCCGTGGGTGTCCAGGACGAGCTGTGTCACCCGGGCGACGTCATCGGGGTCGGACACGTCTGCGCGCAGGGCGGTGAACCCGTCGCCCAGTTCCTTCGCGGCGAGGTCGGCGGACTCCTGGTCGCTCCGGTAGAGGGCGACGACCCGGTGGCCCGTCGCGACCAGCCGCCGGCTGAGGCTCACTCCGATTCCCTTGGTGCCCCCGGTGACGACGGCAAGGCGTTCCTGCATTGAAGCTCCCTCGAACTGGCGGCTGTTCGGGGATCACCCTTCACGGCGGGAGCGCGCGTATCCAGAACGTCGCCATGCTGGTAGTCCGACTACCACTCCCGCCGCCCGCCTGCGGCACCCGCTGTGGGCTGCCCTTTCGCCTCCCGTGCCGCCCGGCGCGCCCGGTGCTCAGGCGGGGCGCTCGGCCATGACGACCAGGCCCGGCCCGCTGTACTCCTCCGGGGGAAGCCGAAGCTCGGCGACCGTGCGCAGTCCGGCCTGCTCGATCAGGTCCACGAGCTGTTCCGGCCGCCATTTGTGCGTCGTCCAACGTACGGGTACACCCCCGTACGCCTCGGTGCGCAGCAGGTCTTCGTCGCCGACGTGTGTCGCGGTGATGAAGTGCCCGCCCGGCTTCAGGGCGCGCGCGAAATGGGCGAGGACCTGAGGAAGGACGTCACGGGGGAGGTTGAAGAGCGACCACCACCCGAGCACACCGCCGAGGGACGCCTCGCCCAGATCGAGATCGGTGGCGGAGGCGACGTCGAAGCGGCATTGCGGATGAAGCCGGCGCGCGTTCTCGATCATCCGGGGCGAGAGGTCCACCCCGGACACGTCGAGTCCGCGTTCGGCCAGGTAGGCGGTCACCGTTCCCGGTCCGCAGCCGACATCGAGGACGGGCCCGAGCCCGTTCACGGTGTCGGCGAAGGCGTCGATCGACGCCTTGAGCCAGGGATGACGACGGATGTCGCCGATTCCCGTCGTCACCACCATGTCGGCGTAGTTGTCGGCCACTCGGTCATAGGACTCACGGACCACGTCGAGATCGGCCGGGCGGTCAATGTGGTGTTCACGCATCAGGCAACGATAGGGCTGCGTGCCGGCCTTGGGGCCGCTAGGGGTGGGACCGGATCACTCCGTCACGGGGAGGCACTCGGCGAGCAGGTCGACCACGTCCCGCCAGGCTCGCTGCGCGTGCCGCGGGTGGTAGCCGACGCCGGGTACCACGGCGTGGTCGACCGGCGGGTGGTGGAAGGCGTGCAGGGCGCCGCCGTAGACCACGAGGCGCCAGTCGACGCCCGCGGCCTCTATCTCGGCGGTGAACGCCTCCCGTTGCGGGGGCGGCATGATCGGGTCCTCCGACCCGACGCCGGCCCACACCGGGCAGCGAATGCGCGCCGCCTCGCCCGGTCGGCCCGTGGTCAGTGCGTTGACCGTCCCGATCGCGCGCAGGTCGACGCCGTCGCGCCCGAGTTCCAGCGCGATCGCACCCCCGGTGCCGTAGCCGACGGCGGCGATCCGGCCGGGGTCGGTGCGCGGTTCGGCGCGCAACACGTCGAGCGCCGCGTGGCCGATGTCCCGCATGCGGTCGGGGTCGGCGAGCAGGGGGGTCGCCCGCGCCAGTATCTCCCCGGGGTCGGTGAACCAGCGTCCGCCGTTGATGTCGAAGGCCAGTGCCACGTACCCCAGCTCGGCCAGGGTGTCGGCCCGTCGGCGCTGGAAGTCGTTCAGCCCCGGCCCCTCGGGCCCGACCAGGACCGCGGGCCGGCGGTCGACACCGGCCGGGAGTGCGAGGTGCCCGACCATCGTCAGGCCGTCGGCCGGGTACTCGACCGTGCGCGTTGTCACCCCTGTCATGGGACCGGAGTGTAGTGATCGCCGTGCCGTGCCGGGCCGGTCTCCTCATCGGCGGAACAGCGCGAGTGTGCCTCTGACATGCGGTGATGACCCACGGGAGCCGACACAAAGCCATGGTGCCGGAGGGAGTGTCGCCGAGACGCGGGTCGGAGGGGCCACGAGGTGATCCCCCTGTGCCGCGCGGTGTCGGGGCCGGACGCGGGACCGCCCCCGATGGCCGGAAGTGGCCGCCTCGGCCGCGGCGCGGCCGTCGACCGGCTTCCAGTCCGTGGATCACCGCTTCCGCATCCGGACCGTGCTGCCCTTCCCGGTGCCAGGCCGGTCGCGTCACACCTGGCCGGATTCGTTTCCCTATTCCTTCTGTATGTACCGTTCTTGACGGGACGGCAGTCGGCCGCCTGCGGGCAGCGGCGCTGTCGCACGCGCAAATAGCTGCGTTTTCAAGCCAATTGAACGCGCCGGAGGTGGGATCTCCGCTCTCAGCGAACGATTCGGCAGCCGTGCCGCCCCCGGCATGACTGCGTGTTAGCTTCGCCATATGTGAGGGTGGGGGGTGTTCGCTCCCACTTCGCTGACCGAATGGACGGAGCCCGGCCGGACCGGGACCTCGCAAGGATGAGGAGTGAAATCACATGGGCGATCAGCAGTTCCCGCTCGCATCACACCGGATGCCGCCTTACGGCCTCGACGGATACGGTGACGCAGCCGCCGGTGAGGCCGTTTACAACCGGCTTCTCAATGACCGGATCGTCTTCCTCGGAAAGGAAGTCGACGACGACATCGCGAACCGGATCACGGCGCAGTTGCTGATGCTCGCCGCGGACCCGACCCGTGACATTTACCTGTACATCAATTCCCCGGGCGGATCGGTCACCGCGGGAATGGCCGTGTACGACACGATGCAGTACATCAAGAACGACGTCGTCACCATCGCCATGGGATTCTGCGCCTCCATGGGCCAGTTCCTGCTCACCGCCGGCACGCCCGGCAAGCGCTTCGCGCTGCCGCACACCAAGATCCTCATGCACCAGCCGTCGGCCGGATTCGCCGGTACCGCCTCGGACATCAAGATCTACGTGGACCAGCTCAAGCGCACCAAGCTGGAGATGGCCGAGCTCATCGCCCAGCACTCCGGCCAGAGCACCGAGACGATCACCCGCGACTCGGACCGCGACCGCTGGTTCACCGCGCAGGAGGCCAAGGACTACGGCCTGATCGACGAGGTCATGCAGTCGACGTCGGCCCTGCCCGGCGTGGGCGCGGTGGCGCCCCGCTAGCTTTCCCCCGCCTCCCGGCGGATCCAGCACCCATTCCCACCCGGAGGTCCGTGCGCTGTGAGCACGCCCACTTCTTCCCCAGCACCCGTCCCGGCCGGCTCCGGTGCCATGCTCCCGCAGAGCCGCTACATCGTGCCGCGCTTCGTCGAGCGCACGTCGCAGGGCACCAGGGAGTACGACCCGTACGCCAAGCTCTTCGAAGAGCGCATCATCTTCCTCGGCCACGAGGTCGACGACGTCGTGGCGAACGACATCATGGCCCAGCTGTTATGCCTGGAGTCCATGGACGCCGACCGGGACATCTCCCTGTACATCAACTCGCCCGGCGGCTCGCTGACGGCGCTCACCGCCGTCTACGACACCATGCAGTTCGTCAAGCCAGACATCCAGACCGTCTGCCTGGGGCAGGCCAATTCGGTGGCCGCGGTGATCCTGGCCACCGGTACGCCCGGCAAGCGCTCGGCCCTGCCCAGCGCCCGGATCCTCCTGCAGCAGCCGCGCAGTCACGGTACGCAGGGCCAGGTCTCCGACCTGGTGATCGAGGCCACCGAGGTGCAGCGCCAGCGTGAGCTGGTGGAGGGCATGCTCGCCCAGCACACCCGGCGGGACCTGACCCAGATCCGTGAGGACGTCGATCGGGACTACGTCCTCACCGCGGAGCAGGCCCTGGAGTTCGGGCTGATCGACCACGTCATCAGCCCGCGCTCCCTCGTCCGCTGACGTAGGTACGCCCGTCGGATCGGTCACGTCCGCCGGGGTCTTCCGGTCACCGGCCTGACGTCCGCGCCAAGCCCGGCGGGGCCGGGGAGTTCGCTCCCCGGCCCCGCCGTCGTCGCTGCTCAGTGACCGGACAGCTGTGGCAGGTGGTAGACGACCTCCAGTGACGGGTGCATGCCGTCGGCGAGGATGACAAGGCGCATCGGGACCGTGCCGCGCCGCGGGTGGCGGAGCCGCCGGAACTGCGGCTCCGTGTTGAGCACCCGGGACTCGTCCCACCAGGTCCGGAAATCGCCGCTGACCTGCTTGAGGTCCTCGACCGTCTCGCTGAAGACGCTCCGGCCGGGGAAGCCGGCCGACACCGCGCGCAGCCTGCCCACCTGGTCCCGGGCGTCACGCCGCCAGTCGGCCAGCCGTACCCTCGCCTCGGGCGCGGTGAACAGCCACCAGAGCAGGTTCCGGCGGGCCTCCGGCATGCGCCCGAAGTCCGTGTACCACTCGGCGGCGGCCTCGTTCCAGCCCAGGATGTCGCCCATCTTGTTGACGACGTAGGCGGGGTTGGGGCTCAGCGAGTCGGCCACCTGCTGCAGTGCGCTCTCGGTGGGGGCGTGCCGCCTTTCGATGCGTTGGGGAAAGGTCCGGCTGTGGACGAGCTGGTGGATGTACTGGCGCTCGTGTTCGGCCAGATTGAGGGCGCCGGCCAGGCTGTCCAGGACCTTGTACGAGGGGGAAACGTTCCTTCCCTGTTCGAGCAGCGTGTACCAGGTGAGGCTCAACCCCGCGAGCGCTGCCACTTCTTCCCGACGGAGGCCAGGGGTACGCCGCCGGGGGCCGTTCGGTAGGTCGACGTCCGCCGGGCTGAGACTTTCACGTCGAGTGCGTAAGAAATGGGCGAGTTCTTGCCTGCTGACTTCGTTGTCCAAGGCAACGCAATTCATCAAATTTCTTCTTCCCCGCTAAAGAATTCCACGAATCCCCCGTCGTGAGGAGGTGCGCCGTGTCCACACGGAGTCGGCAGTCCCGGTCAGGCCCACCGGTACCGCAAACCTCCCTGCGACCAGGGGGTATTCCCTGTACTACGAAGGAGTCCATGTTCCATGGGCAGCCTAATGCATACGCGGCTGATGAATTGAGATGGAGATCAATGTTTGGGTGTGATGGCAAGCGGGTATTGCGGATTGTCTTGGGAGTGATTTCTGGCCACCATCGGCCCGGGGTGTCCAACCGGCCGTCAACGGGACGCAATTCCGGCTGCAAAGCATGTGGGGTCCGACAGGAAGCAGGCACGGCCCGGCGGAGGGGCGGCCCGTGCCTGCTTCCTGTGCTACTCGCTCACCTCTCCGAAGGGCCCCGCCCGAAGCCGTGCTCCGCCGCCCGCGCCACGTGCTCGGCGACGGCGGCGACGTGCGGCTCCTCCAGGAGCACCAGATGGTCACCGGGCACCTCGACCACCTCGACCCGGCCGGTGGTCAACTCCCGCCAGCCGTTGGACGGATCCTCGTGGAGGCTGCTGGCCGCACCGTGCATCGGCTCGAGCACCTTGGGCAGCGGGGCGGTGGCCCGGAGGAGTACGAGGTCCTCGTGGGCCTGCTCGGGCCGGTAGGTCAGCAGCGCGTGCCAGTGCGCCTTGAACATCGCGAACAGGCGGCGTATCGAGGCCTGCGACCCCTCCGTCGGCAGGATGCCCGCCGCCGTGGCGCGTTCCACGACGAAGTCGAACTTGCCGTCGGCGTCGAGGCCTTCGGGAATGGCCTCGAGCGGGGTCTCGCCACCGCGCTCCATCCACAGCAACTCCCAGAAGAACCACTCGAGGAGCGAGGCGTCGGCGACGCTCGGCCGCTCCCCGGGGGCGACCGCGATCGGGTCGATGAGGATCAGGGAGGCGACGTCCTCGGGATGGGTACGGCGCAGCTGCCGGGCCATCTCGAAGGCGATGAACCCGCCGAACGACCAGCCGCCGATGACGTACGGTCCGTCGGGCCGGGCCCGCCGGATCGCCTCCAGGTAGCGGGCCGCGATCTCGGGGATGGAGTCGGACGGTTCGACGCCCGGGTGGGTGCCCGCGGCCTGCAACGCGTACACCGGCCGGTCCTCGGGCAGGTGCTTGGCCAGCCCCATGTAGCAGAGAACGTTGCCGCCCAGCGGGTGGACGAGGAACATCGGCGGGAGACTGCCCGTCGTCCGGATCGGGACGACCGGGTCGTAGGCCACGCCCGCCTCCCGCTCCCGCAGCCGCTCGGCGAGGCCGGCGACGGTGGGGGTGCCGATGAGCGCCGACAGCGGGACGTTGACCCCGAAGAGCTTCTCGATCGTCACCACCAGCCGCATCGCGGTCAGCGAGGTGCCGCCGAGCGCGAAGAAGTCGTCGTGGACCCCGACCTCCGGCACGTGCAGGAGCTCCGCCAGCACCTCGGCCAGCGCGCGTTCCCGGGCGTCGCGCGGCGCCACCCGCCCGGCGCTCGCCCGGGAGGCCAGCGCGGTACGGCGCAGCTGCGCGTCGTCCCGCTTCCCGCTGGGGGTGAGCGGCAGCGCGGGCAGCCACTCGAAGTGCGAGGGCACCATGTAGTCGGGCAGGAGCCCGCGCAGCCGCGCCCGGAGGTCCTCGACCGGAGCCGCTCCCTCCGCGCCGACGAGGAAGGCCGCGAGGAAGGCGTCGGCGCCGTCGCGGTGCCGGGCCACGACCGCGATCTCGCGGACCCCGGGGTACTCGTCGGTCAGCTTGGCCAGCGCCAGCTCCACCTCGGCGAGTTCGACGCGGAAGCCGCGCACCTTGACCTGGGAGTCCTCCCGGCCGAGCCAGACGAGGTCGCCGCTCGGCAGGAGGCGGGCCAGGTCGCCCGTACGGTACAGGCGCTCGCCCGGCTCCCCGAAGGGGTGGGGGACGAAGCGCTCGTCGGTCAGGTCGGGCCGCCCCAGGTAGCCGTGGGCCAGGCAGACGCCGCCGATGTGGATGACGCCCTTCGCGCCGGGCGGCACGGGCCGCATGGCGGCGTCGAGCACGTACAGGTCGATGCCGTCCAGGGGCCTGCCGATCGGCGGCAGCGCCGGGAACTCCGCCGGGTCACCGGACATCGTGAAGCTGGTGAGGAGGTGGGTCTCGGTGGGGCCGTACTGGTTCTCCAGCACCGTTCCCGGCACCGCGGCGCAGAAGCGGCGGATCTCGTCGGTGACCCGCAGCTGCTCGCCGGAGGAGATGATCACGCGCAGCGCGGCCGGGCGGATGCCGAGGGCTTCGGACGCCTCTGCGAGTTGCTGCAGGGCGACGTACGGCAGGAACACCCGCTCGACCGCCTCCCGGTCGAGGAGCCGCAGCAGCGCGGGCATGTCCCGCCGCTCGTCCTCGCGGACGAGCTGGAGGGTGCCGCCGCCGCACAGCGTCGAGTAGATCTCCTGGAAGGAGACGTCGAAGCTCAGCGGCGCGAACTGCAGCGTCTTGCCGCCGGCCGCCCCGCTGGCCGCCGGGATCTGCCACTCCATGTAGTTGGCCAGCGTCCGGTGCGGCAGCACGACGCCCTTGGGCTCACCCGTCGACCCGGAGGTGAACAGGATGTACGCGGTCGTCTCCCCGGTGACGACGGGCAGCGTCACCGGCTCCGGGCCGTCGTCCACCGCGAGCGCCTCGTCCAGCGGCAGCACCTCGGCGCCCGGGAAGAGGGCGGCGTGGCGCGCGGGAGCGAGTACCCGGAAGGGATCCGAGCGGTCGACCATCAGCGCGAGCCGGTCCGCCGGGTACGTCACGTCCATGGGGACGCAGGCCGCGCCGGCCTTGGCGATGCCCAGCACCGCCGCGACGACCTCGGGCGAGCGGTCCATCGCCAGGCCGACGCGGGAGCCGGCGCCGGCGCCCAGGCGCACCAGGCGGCGGGCCACCCGGTCGGCGGCCTCGCCCAGTTCCCGGTACGTCCACCGCTGGTCCTCGAAGGCCACGGCGATCGCGTCCGGTGTCGCGGCGACCCGCTCGTCGAAGCGGTCGGTGACCAGGGCGGGCAGCTCGGCGCGGGGGGAGACGGCGGCGGCCGGGGCGAGGAAGCCGAAGTCGACGGCCTCGTCCGGCCGTTCGACGATCCGGCGCAGCAGATCCAGGTAGACGCGGCCGAGCCGGTCGGCCTGCGCCCGGGTGAAGACGCGGCCGTCGTGGTCCATGCGCAGCCAGATCCGCTTGTCGGCGGGGTCGACGACGGCGTTGACCAGGAGCTTGAAGTTCGTCTCCTCGTAGGTGCGGAAGTCCGTCAGCTCCACGCCGGTGTGGTGCAGCAGTTCGCTGAGGACGCGCGGGTTGACGTAGTTGAAGGCCGTCTCGATGACGGTGTCGCCGCCGAGGTCCTCCTGGATGGCGCTGAGGGGGTAGTGACGGTGAGGGTGTGCCTCCTGCTCCTGCAGATGGGCCTCGCGCACCACGTCCAGCCAGCTGCGGTGGCCCGGACCGATGCGCAGGGGCGTCGTACCGAGGAACAGGCCCGTGACCCGCTCGGCACCGGCGAGCTCCGGTCGCCCGTGCGTGACGAGGCCGGTGACCACGTCGTCCGTGCCGCCGAACAGCCGCAGCAGCAGGCAGTGCGCGGCGAACAGCACGGACTTGATGGGAACGGACCGCTCCCGGGTGAAGCCGCGCAGCGCGTCCCCCAGCCCGTCGGGGAGCTCCACCCGGTGCGCGAAGACGCCCTCCGAGCCCGGCGCCTCGTAGGGCCGGAAGCCGTCGAGCGGTACGGGCTCCGCCCCGGCGAGCTTGCGCCGCCAGAAGCTCCGGCCCGCCTCGGAGGCCAGGGCGCGCCGCTCGTCGACCACGTAGTGCGCGGCGGACGGCAGCGACCCGTCCGCGACGGGCTCCACGTCCTGCCCGGCCTCGTGCAGGTAGTCCTGGAGCAGCTCCCGGACCAGGGTCGCCACGCTCCAGCCGTCGAGGATCGCGTGGTGGAAGCTGAAGACGAGCTCCACCGAGTCCCGCAGGGCGTGGGCGCGGAAGAGGTAGAGCGGCGGGTGGTCGAAGTCGTAGGCGTGATGGCGGCGTTCCTCGATGTGCGCCCGGATGACGGCCTGGGCCTCCTCGGCACCGGCCTCGCGCAGATCGACGGTCTCAAGCCCGCTGTCCACCCGCGGGTGGACGGTCTGCAGGGGTTCGGAGAAGCCGGCCAGCGCGAAGCCGGAGCGCAGCACCGGGTGGCGCGCGGTCAGCCGGCCGAACGCGGTGCGCAGCGCCTCCTCGTGCCACGGGAGACGGAACGAGTAATGGAAGACGTCGTGGTAGACGGCCGAGTTCTCGTGCTCGCGGCTGTGATAGAGCAGGCCGAGCTGGAGACGGGTCGCGGGGTAGGCGTCGGCCAGGCCGGCCAGACGGGCCCGGTCCACGGTGGGCACCAGGGCGAAGGGCTCGAGCGGCGCCGCGTCCGCCGGGGCGGCCGAGCTGCGCACGCGGCCGGCAAGACCGGCCACCGTGGGGTTGAGCACCAGATCGGCCAGGGTGAAGCGGACGCCCCGCTTCTCCGCGAGGGCGCGGATCCTCAGCATGAGGATGGAGTCGCCGCCCAGGGCGTAGTAGTTCTGGTGCACCCCCACCCGCTCCACGCCCAGCACCTCGGACCAGACGGCGGCCAGCGCGGCCTCGACCTCGTCGCGCGGTGCCTCGTCACCTGCCGCCGAGGCGTCGGGCGCCGGGAGCCGGCGGCGGTCGGTCTTGCCGTTCGGGGTCAGCGGGATCGCGTCCAGCCGCTGGAAGTGGCCGGGGATCATGTACCCGGGCAGGGTTGTGGCCAGGTGACCGCGCAGCACCGCCGCGTCCAGCTCCTCCTCGGCGGTGTAGTAACCGACGAGGAAGGTGCCGCGGTCGGCCGACCGGTGGTCGGTGACGGCCGCCGTCCGGACGCCGGGGCAGGTCGCCAGGCGGTCCTGCACCTCGCCCAGTTCGACGCGGTTGCCGCGGATCTTCACCTGTCCGTCGATCCGGCCCAGGTACTCGATGTCACCGCCCGCCAGGCGGCGTACGAGGTCGCCGGTGCGGTACATGCGGCCGCCGGGCACGAACGGGTCGTCGGCGAACTTCTCCCGGGTCAGCTCCGGCCGGTTCAGATAGCCGCGGGCCACGCCCACGCCCGCGATGCACAGCTCGCCGGGCGCGCCGACCGGCTGCGGGCCGCCGTCCGGGTCCAGCACGTACAGACGGGTGTTGTCGATGGGCCGGCCGATCGGCACGCGGCCCACCGGCCGTGCGGGGTCGGCGGGGCAGTCGAAGAACGAGACGTCGACGGTGGCCTCGGTCGGCCCGTAGAGATTGACGAGCCGGGGCGCACCCTCTCCGGCGAAGAGCCGGTTGAAGCGGTCCACCAGGGCGGGCGGGAGCGCCTCGCCGCTGCAGAAGACGTGGTGCAGCGAGCGGGCGTCGTCGAGCAGCCCGGGGGAGTCCTCGAGGAGGTCCAGGAACGTGGCGAACATCGACGGGACGAAGTGGACGACGCCGACCCGGCGGCGGGCGATCGTGTGGAGGATCTCCCGCGGGTCCTTCTCGCCGCCCGGCGGCAGCAGGGCGAGGGAGGCCCCCTCGACGGCCCACCAGAACAGCTCCCACACCGAGACGTCGAAGGAGATCGGCGTCTTCTGCAGCAGGACGTCGCCCTCGCCCACGGGGTAGCGGTTCTGCATCCACGCCAGGCGGTTGATCACCGAATGGTGCTCGACGACCACCCCCTTGGGCTTGCCCGTGGAGCCCGAGGTGTAGATGACGTAGGCCGGGTCGCGCGGGCCGGCGGCCGGCTCCAGGGGCCCGCCGGAGGTCTGCGGGAGATCCTCCACGTCCAGGACGGGCACCTCGCCACCGGTCACCGCACCGGCCCCGCCGCCTGCCGCCCCGCCTGCCACCAGGACGGCCTTCGCACCCGAGTCCTCGATGAGGAAGCGGATCCGCTCCGCCGGGTAGTCCGGGGCCACCGGCGTGTAGGCGGCACCCGACTTCAGTACGCCGAGGATGGCGGCCGGCACGGAGAGGCAGCGCTCCATCAGCACCGCGACGCGGTCACCGGGCCGCACCCCCCGCTCCCGCAGCACGCGCGCGATGCGGTTGGCCCGCTCGTCGAGCCCGGCGAAGCTGAGCGACTGCCCGGTGGCGTCGTCGACGACGGCCGTACGGTCCGGGGTGCGGGCGGCCTGCTCCTCGAACAGCCCGTGGAGCGTCCGGTCCGCTGCGTACTCCCGGGCCGTGTCGTCGCAGCCGTCCACCAGCGCGGCCCGCTCGTCGTCGCCCAGCATGGAGATCCCGGCGAGCGGCCGGTCCGGGGCGTCGAGGGTGCGCTCGATGATGGCCTTCACGTGGCGGCCCACCGCCTCGACGGGGAAGTCCTCGTCGAAGATGTCGCAGCCGTAGTCCACGTCGACGAGAACGTCGCTGACGTCGTCGAGCTCGTTGACGACGACCGCCAGCGCGTCCGTGTCGTGGGCGCGGGCCTGCACCACGGTCCCGTAGGACAGGCCGGGTATCTCCAGTTGCCGCGGCCAGCGCAGGTGGGCGATGGTCACGTCGAACAGGCGGCGCGGCCCGTCGCTGCTGTGCAGGGAGGCGTCCCGCAGCACGTCGCCCAGGGCCAGCCGCTCGTGCGGCTTGAGGGCGCGGGTTGCGTCCCGGACCTCCGCCACGAGCTCGCCCATGGTCTTGCCGCCCGTCGGACGGGCCAGCAGCGGCAGGGTGTTGGCGAAGTGGCCCACCGTCCGCCGCTGTTCGTCGGTGGGACGGTTCAGCAGCGGGACGCCGAGCACGACCTCCTCGGTGCGCAGCACACGGGAGAGGTAGACGGAGAACGCGGCCGAGACGAAGGCGAAGACCGACTCGCCGCGCTCGCGGATGCGGTTCACCAGGGCCCGCTCGACCACGAAACTGTGGCGGGCGCTGCGCCGTGCGCCGCTGGCCTCCTTCCGCGGGAAGAACTCGGGGACGACGCCCGCCATGGTCGCGCGGAAGTGGTCCCGGTCCGCCTCGTGCTCCCGCGAGGCGCGGTAATCGCCCTCGGCGCCCACGAAGTCGACGTACTGCGGGGCCTCGGCCGTGAGCGGGGCACCGGTGCGCAGGACGTGCTCGTAGTCGGCACGGACCCGCGTCATGAACAGGTTGAGGCCCCAGCCGTCGGCGACGATGTGGTGGGCCTTGACGTGCGCGTGGACGACGGAACCGGACTCCACGAGGAGGGTCAGCTCGGACGTCCGTCCGCCGCGCAGGTCGAAGGGCCGGTCGAAGGAGTCGCGTATCCATCGGCGGCAGGCGGCCGCCGGATCGGGTGCGGTACTCAGATCGACGGTGCGGACCTCGGGGGCGTCGGCGAGCCACTGGTGGGGCGTGCCCTCCACCTCGCCGAACCGCAGCCGGAACGCGTCGCCGGCCTCGGCCGCCCGGTGCAGGCATCCCGCCAGTACACCGAGGTCGACGGAGCCCTGGAAGCTGTCGTAGATCTGGCAGTTGAACTGGGGGTTTCCCGGAAAGTTGGAGTTCGCCGCCCAAACGTCACGCTGATACGCCGTCAGTGGGGTACGCGCATTGGCATTCACAAGTTTGGTCCCCTCGCACAATTCTGCTGATCCGCGCCCGATCCTGCCCGGCCGTGCGGAACGCATCCAGAACGCGGGGATCCTGGTAGTCGCAGTACTGGGTTGATGGGGTGGTTTTCGGTCGTGTAGCCGAACAGGTTCCCGGTCGTCTTTGGGGCTCCGACGGCCTTGAGTGCAGGGATGCGGAAGGGAGCACCACACGATTCACGCCACCAAAGGTGGATGTCGAGGCATGAGGGGCCTTGTGTGATCACCGGAGTTTGTTGTTGCCTCTGGTGCATCGAAACCCGCCCAGGCAAGGCGTACTCCATGTCCGAGATGGAGCACTGGGAGGGCTGGCTGTGGCCATCGACCGGCAGCACCGGACGGTGCCGGACTTCACCACGATTCGGCCGAAGTCGCGTGCCCGAGGCCCGCGATATTGCGAAGGGGATCACCATGACCGAACCGTCGGCGACCGCCATGGACGAACTGTGGAAACTGGTGTACACCAGTTTCCGGTTCCCGTTCCTGCATGCCGCACAACGCCTGGAATTGTTCACCCGGCTCAACGAGCGGCCGGGCAGCACCCTCGAAGAGATCACCGAAGCGCTGGGTCTCGAAGAACGCGCGGGACACGTGCTGATGCTGGGGTGCAGCGCGTTCGAACTCGTCCGCAAGGACGGCGACGGGTATCACAACACCCCGGCGACCGATATCTTGGCGGGTGACCCCGACGCCTTTATGCCCGTCATCATCCGCTACACCCAGGAGATGTTGTACCGGCCGGTGGGCTGGCTCTACGAATCGCTTGTGCAGAACGAGAACCTGGGGCTGGATCGCGAACTCCTCGCCGGATCGGCGGCGACCACCCTCTACGAGCTTCTCGCCCAGGACGAGAACCTCGAGAAGGTGTTCACGGCGATGATGGAGCACCAGAGCCGCTCGGTGGTCGAGGACATCGTCAGCGCCGTGGACTTCTCGTCGTACCAGCGTGTCCTGGACGTCGGCGGGGGGACCGGAACCAACGCCATCAGCCTCGCCCAGCGATGGCCGCACCTCCGGGCGACCATCCTCGAACTGCCGAACGTGGCGAAGATGGCGAACGACCGGATCGCCGAGGCCGGCCTGTCCGAGCGGGTCAGCGCGGTCGGAACCGACATCATGCAGGACGAGTTCCCCACCTCGTCCCACGACTGCGTCCTCTACTCCCGGTTCCTCGAAATCTGGTCCCCGGAGCAGGTCCGCAACCTCTTCGCGAAGACCTACCGCGCACTGGAGCCGGGCGGTCACATGGTGATCGTCGCCTGCGCCCAGGACGACGACGAGACCGGTCCCGCCCACGCCGCGTTCATGTCGGCGTACGTCCAGACGGTCGCGTCGCCCGAGGGCCGCACCTACACGCCGCGGGAATTCGAGCAGTGGTACACCGAAGCGGGCTTCGAGCCGCTGGATCGCCAGTATCCCGGGCGGTTCGACGTCATCCTCCGCGCCCGCAAGCCCGCGGCCGGCTGAGTCGCCGTCGCCCAGAGAGTCGCAGAAGCGATGGCCGGCCGCCTTGCTCGGCGGCCGGCCGATAGGAGCGGGAAATGACGCAGCAATCCACACGCAAGGCCCTCATCGTCGGGGCCGGGATCGGCGGGCTGGCGGCCGCGGCCACGCTGCGCCGGGTCGGTGTCGAGGTCCAGATCTTCGAACGGGCTCCCGAGCTGCGTCCGGGGACCACGGCGGTCTCCCTGATGTCCAACGCGGTCCTCGCGTTGCGCACCCTGGGCATCGACATCGCGCCGGGTCTGGACAAGCGCGGTGAGATCTTCGACGAGCTGAAGTTCCTCACCAAGCGCGGCCGGACGATCAGGGCGCTTCCGTTCCGTGAACTCGCGGACCGGCTGGGCGCGTCGAACCACGCCGTCCACCGGGCCGATCTCCAGCAGACGCTCCTCGACGCGCTCGGCGACGACCAGGTCATCGAAGTGGACGCCGCTGCCACGGGGTTCGTGACCGGCGACGACGGCGTCGAGGTGACCTTCGAGGACGGACGGAAGGCCTCGGGCGACATCCTGATCGGCGCGGACGGCTTCAACTCCGCGATCCGCCGGCAGGTCGCGGGCGCCGACGAGCCCCGGCCCGGCAACTACGTGTGCTGGCTGGCGACGGTGCCCTTCAGCCATCCGCGGCTGACCAAGGGCTACGCCGCGCACTACTGGGGGCGGGGCCAGCGCTTCGGCCTCGCCGACATCGGCCACGGGCGCGCGTACTGGTGGGGGACGAAGAACGTCCCCGCCTGGGTCTCCGGGAACCCGCGGCTCGGCAAGGAGAAGATCGCCGGTCTCTTCGCCGGCTGGGCCGACGAGGTGCAGGAGGCGATCCGGGTCACCCCCGAGGAGACGATCGTCACCATCAACGCCCAGGACCGCCCGTTCCTGCAGCGGTGGGGCACCGGACGCATGACCCTGCTCGGGGACGCGGCGCACCCGATGCTGGTGAGCCTCGGCCAGGGCGCGGCGCTCGCCATCGAGGACGCCGTCGTCCTCGCCGAGCACCTCAAGGACGCCACGGACCTGTCCTCCGCCCTGCGCGGCTACGAGGACGAGCGCCGGCCACGGACCGAGGCCCTGGTCGCCGCGGCGCGTGCGCTCAGCGAGACCGAGCAGCTGGACGGCCAGTTCTCCTCCCGGATGCGCGACCTCTACTTCCGGTTCGCGCCCATGTCCAAGTTCACCAGCCAGAACGAAGCGGTCCTCACCTGGCCCCCGCTGGGATGACCACCCCGTGACCGTCGGCGGCCGGCCCGCGGCGAGCACACAGGCGCCCGCCGCGACGGCGGACCATCCGGCCTTCCCCCACGTCCGCGGGCCGGCCGCCCGCCGGCCGGCCGCATCCGTCCAGGAGCAGTCAGGGATCTGTCCCACCCACTGTTCAGCCTCGACCCGTACGCGACCGATGCCCACGCGGAGGCCGAACGGCTGCGCGCGGCCGGGCCCGTCGTACCGGTCGACGTGGTCGGCGTGGCCCCTGGGCGGTGAGCCGCCACGCCGCCGCCCAGCAGATACGGTCCCGTAGGTACATCTGCCAGTAGCGGTCGCGCGACGCCACGCGTCATGGGGGGCCGCCGCTACAGGGCGGCGTCCGCTCGCGGCTCCTGTCCGCGTGGGCTCGCGCCCGCTTCCGGCTTCTGCTGCTCGGCGCCGCCCGCCGGGACGCGTACCGTCGCAAAGACGAGCAGTGAGGCCGCCGCGCCCAGCGCCGCAGCCACGACCAGCACCGCGTTCAGGCCGGACGCGAACGCCTCACGCACCAGGTGCGCCATCTCGGCGCGTTCACCTTCCGGCCAGCCGGCGACGATCGACCGCGCTTGTCCGCCGCTCAGAGCGACGGCCGCCTCGTGCGGGTCCGGGACACTGCCGTCGGCCTTCAGCACCCTCTCGATCCGCGACTGGAAGATCACGCCGAACACGGCGATCCCCAGGGCGAAGCCCAACTGGCGGAAGGTGTTGACCGCACCGCCCACCATGCCGCCGCGCTCCGGCGGCACCGTGGCCAGGGCCGCCGCCGACAGACTCGGTGTCACGAGCCCGACCCCCAGACCGGAGACGACGAGCCCCGCCACGAGGCTGCTGCCCGAAGACTCCGCGCCGAGGGTGGCCTGCATTCCCGCGCCCAGGGCGATGAGCGCCAGCCCTCCTCCGATGGATGCCCGGGGCGGCCAGGGACCGAGGCGGCCCGCGAGCGCCGAGACGGCGAACGCGGAGGCGCACATGGGCAGGATGTACAGACCTGCTTCGACGGGCTCGTACCCCAGTACGGACTGCATCCACAGCGACTCGAACAGCAGATAGGCGAACGCGGCGCCCTGCAGGAACAGGGCGCTGATCATGATCCCGGTGAACGACGGCCTGCGGAACAGCGACAGGTCGAGGACGGGGTGCTCGTGCCTCGTCTCGACCACGACGAAGAGGGTGAGGGCGACGGCCGCCACTGCGAACAGGCCGAGCGTGGAGGATGCAGCCCAGCCGTCGGAGTGGGCTCGGATCAGCCCGAACGTGAGGGCCCCGCATGCCACCGTGAAGGTGACCATGCCGAGCACGTCCGCACGCTGCCGCCCCTGGCCCTTGGCCTCTCGTACCGAACGCAGGGTCATCACGACGGCGGCCAGGCAGACCGGCAGGTTGACGAAGAAGATCCATCGCCAGTCCAGGTACTGGGTGAGGACTCCGCCGACCACCGGCCCGGCCGCTGCGGCGACCGAGTTGGTGGCCCCCCACACGGCGAACGCCACACCCCGCTCCCGGCCGCTGTAGTGCATGCCGAGCAGGGCGATCGTCGTGCCGAACATCCCGGCGGCGCCCAGTCCCTGTACCGCCCGGGCGCCGATCAGCACACCCACGTTCGGGGCGACCGCGCACACCAGCGAAGCCGCGGTGAAGACGATCAGCCCGACGAGATACACCTTCCTGCGGCCGATCCGGTCGGCGCGGGAACCGACGCCGAGCAGCAGCGACGCCAGTGCCAGAGCGTAGATGTCGACCACCCACTCCACATCGGGGAGCGTGGTGCCGAGGTCCGCGGCCATGGCGGGCAGCGCCACGGTCACGATCGTGACGTCCAGCAGAAGCATGAAGGTGCCCAGACAGATCGCCGCCAAGGGCCACCACTTGCGCATCCGAACCCCTTACCTGCCCGCTGCACCGAAGAGGTGCCCCCGGCGGCCCCATGATCCACGGCGGAGCGCCGTTTCCCCCCAGGACCCGCGCGCCACGCCCATCGCGTGGACCGCAGGGAGGTATGCCTAGGGCCGCCTGGAGGATCAGCGGTGGCAGGTCGGAACACGCGCTCATAGCTTCGCCGTATGACCAGACGACAGATCGCCTACCTGGCATGCACCGTGACCCTCGTGGTCTCGGGGATGGGGGCCGCCGCTCCGACGGCCGACCATCGGACGGTGCACCGGGTCAAGCCGGGCGAATCGATCCAGCAAGCAGTGGACGCCGCGAAGCCCGGGGACACCGTCGTACTCTCCCCCGGCACCTACCGTGAGAGCGTCCGCATCACCACGTCGAACCTGACCCTGCGGGGCTCGACCGTCTTCCCCACCGTCCTCGTACCCGGCAAGGCCGCCGCCGACGACGTGTGCGCCAAGGCCGGCCACGGCATCTGCGTGACCGGCACGGACAGCAGTCCCGTCGAGGGCGTCACCGTGCGCTCGCTGACGCTCAGGAGCTTCACCAAGAACGGCCTGTGGGCGTCGCAGACCGACCGGCTGAAGGTCCACCGGGTGACCGCCGAGAAGAACGGCAACTGGGGCATCGCCCTGGAGCGCTCCGTACGCAGCGTGCTGACCCACAACGTCGCCCGGGACAACGCCGACGCCGGACTGTTCGTCTCCAACACCACCGACACGGAGGCGGGCGCCGTCGACACCAAGGGGACGGTGATCAGCCACAACCGAATCTCCGGCAACCGGATCGGCGTCACCGTGCGGCGCCTGCGGAACCTGACCGTCGAGCGCAACGAGGCGACCGGGAACTGCGCCGCCGTGTTCGTGGTGGGCGACGAGTCCACTCCGCGCGCCGGGGCGATGAGCCTGCGCCGGAACAACATCCACGCCAACAACAAGCACTGCCCCAAGACCCCCCGACTGCCCTTCCTGCAGGGCTCGGGAATCGTCCTCACCGGCGCCGAGGAGACGCTGGTGGCGGAGAACAGGATCGTGGACAACGTCGGCGCCTCGCCGCTGTCGGGCGGCATCGTGCTCTTCAAGAGCTTCGTGGGCGCCCTCAACGAGCGCAACGAGATCCGCGACAACGTCGTGCTCCGCAACGGCTCGGCCGACCTCGCCAACCGGGACACCGGCAAGGGCAACACCTTCCGTGGCAACACCTGTGGGGTCTCGGAGCCCGCAGGCATGTGCTGACGGTCTGCTCCGCTTCCCCACCCACGGCACCACAGCACAGACAAGGCGACAGATGACGACTGTTGATCCGGTTCCCCCGACTGTCGATCCGGCTCCGCCGCCGCCCATGCGGCTCAGGGAGCTCGTGTTCGGGGCGGCGCGCGCCGCCGCCGTACGCGCGGCCGTCCGCCTCGGTGTGGCGGACGCCCTGGCCGACACGCCCATGACCGTCGAGGACCTGGCGGCCGCGGTGAAGACCCAGCCGAGAACACTGCGGCGGCTGCTGCGCGCGCTGTCCTGCCAGGGCGTCTTCACGGAGCACCCCGACGGCACGTTCGCCCACACCGAGATGTCCCGGCTGCTGCGCGAGGACGATCCGCACAGCCTGCGGTACATCGCCCTGTGGTGCACGGAGCCGTGGACGTGGGACGTCTGGCCGAAGCTCGACGAGGCGGTGCGCTCGGGCCGCAACGTCTTCGAGGACGTGTACGAGAAGGAGTTCTTCACCTACCTCAACGAAGAGGCGCCCGAGTCCGCGTACGTGTTCAACCGGGCCATGACGACGTCCAGCCAGCAGTCCGCCCGGGACGTCGCCGACCTGCTCGATCTGCAGGGGGCCTCCTCGGTCGCGGACATCGGAGGGGGACAGGGGCACGTCCTGGCGAGTCTGCTGGAGCGGCACCCCACCCTGAACGGCACGCTGCTCGACCTGCCCGGGGTGGTGGACAACGCCGACCCGCGCCTGCGGGACGGCGGCGCGCTGAGCCCCCGGGTCCGTGTCGTGGCCGGCGACTGCCGTGAGGACATCCCGGTCCAGGCGGATGTGTACATCATCAAGAACATCCTGGAGTGGGACGACGACAGCACCCGCAGGGCGCTCGCCAACGTCCGCAAGGCGGCGCGTCCCGGCGCCCGGGTCGTCGTGATCGAGAACCTCGTGGACGACACGCCCTCGATGAGGTTCACGACGGCCATGGACCTGCTGCTGCTCCTCAATGTCGGCGGTGCGAAGCACACCCGGCAGAGCATGGTCGACCGGCTGACGGACGCGGGGCTCGTCATCGGCGAGATCCGGCCGGTCAACGCGTACCTCCACGCGTTCGAGTGCACCGTTCCCGTCTGACGGGGGCGAAGGAGGGAAACCCGAGGCCGCCCGCTCCGCGTAGTTCGCGGGGCGGGCGGCCTCGGGTTTCTCTGTCGTGCGTACGCGCGGGAGATCAGGAACGTGCGTCCCGCTCCCAGCGGTAGAAGCACTGCGCCATGGCGTCCTTGGGGCTGCGCCACGTCTGCGGGTCGTACGCGCTGACGTACGCCGACAGCTTCTCGCTGGCGTCCCGGAACTCCGGGTGCCCGGTCAGCTTCGCGATGGCCGGCGCCGGGTCCTGTTCCGACTCGATGAGGTGCAGGTACACGTCGCCGAACTGGAACAGGCGACGCCGGGTGACGCCGACCAGATGGGGGAGTTCGCCACGGTCGGAGGCGGCGAACACGTCGGCGATCGCCGGCGCCGAATCGGGCGCCATGCGGGCGACGATCAGAGCGTGGTGCATCGAGCGTCCTTCCTGGGTGTGCGGGTGTGCGGGTGTGCAGGCGTGCGCGGCCGAGTGCGGTCAGCCGGGCAGGACCGAGGCGCCCCGGCGGTCGCGGGCGACCTGCTCGATGCGGTCCCGGATGAGGGCCATCTGCGTGCGGGAGTTGCGGTTGATGTTGTCGGTCATCCAGGCGTCGTCGACCGGAGCCTCGGGCTTCATGGCGAAGTCCTGCACCCAGCGCATGTGGACGCCGGCCGGCGTCTCCTCGTACTCCCACCGGATGTTCATGTGGTCGAACGGGCCGGTCTCGACGCGACGGGCGCGGACGGTCCGCCCGGGGCGGTCCACCGTGCGCTCCGACACCCAGCTCCAGACCTTCCCGGACTCGTCCGGGTGCATGGTCAGGCGGAAGGTCGTCGAGTCGCCCTCGCGGGAGAGCACCTCGAGCGCGGCGTACTCGCTGAAGAGCTGGGGCCAGTTCTCGATGTCGTTGGTGATGTCCCAGACGAGGTCGAGCGGGGCGTCGATGGTGATGCTGTTGTCGGTGTGACCGGACACGTCAGGCTCCCGTCTTGAGGGCGCTGTTGACCAGGCCGAGGAACTCGACGGGCGTCTTGCAGCGCTCGGCGTCGGTGGGCAGCGCCACGCTGTACCGGTTCTCCAGCTCGCCGACGATCCCGAGCAGGCCGAGCGAGTCGAGGCCGAGGGTGGTGAACGGCGCGTCCGGCGCCTTCTCCAGCTCCCGGGCGTCGACGGTGACCCCGGCCGCCTGCTTCATCAGCGCGGCGAGTTCGTCGAAGGTCAGTGCGGTGGTGATCATCTGTGCTCTCCTTCCCGCCCGGTCCTACCGGGCGGAGTCGTCGCCGCGGCGCACGACCAGCGCCGCGTTGGATCCCATGAGTCCCCGGCTGAGGACGAGGGCCGTGCGCAGCTCGGCGGGGCGAGCGCGGGACATCACCAGATCGAGGTCGTGGCAGATGTCGAACACGTTGGGGGTGGGGGGCACCAGGCCGTGTTCCATCGCGAAGACCGCGGCGGCGGCGTCCAGGACGGGCGCCCCGCAGTAGGCGCGGCCGATGCCCGTCTTGGGCGCCGTGACGGGTACGCGGGTGGCGTGTGCCCCGAGGGCGTCGGCGATCGCCAGCGCCTCGGCGCGGTCCGCCTCCGGCACGCCCAGGGCGTCGGCGAAGACGACGTCGATCTCCTCGGGGGCGCACTCGGCCTCGTCGAGGGCGACACGGATGGCGCGGGCGAGTCCCTCCCGGGACTCCTCCCATCGGGAGGCGCCGGTGAACGTGGCGCCGTGGCCGGCCACGACGGCCCGGACGGCCGCTCCCCGGTCGCGGGCACGGGACTCGTCCTCCACGACGAGCATCGCGCCGCCCTCCGCCGGGACGAAGCCGCAGGCTCCGGCGGTGAAGGGCCGGTAGGCGCGGTCCGGGTCCTCGACGGTGCTGAGCTCCGGGTATCCGAGCTGGCACACCATCGAGTACGGGGCGAGGGGCGCCTCGGCGGCGCCGACGATCACCGCGCCCGTTCCGCGTCGTACGGCCCGAGCGGCGTGGGCGATGCCGTCCAGGCCGCCCGCCTCGTCGCTCGCGACCACTCCGCACGGCCCCTTGAACCCGCTCCGGATGGAGATCTGGCCGGTGCTCGCGGCGTAGAACCAGGCGATGGACTGGTACGGCCCGACGAACTTGGATCCCTGGCTCCACAGCTTCTGGAGCTCCCGCTGGCCGAACTCGCCGCCGCCCGAACCGGCAGCGGTGACCACGCCGATCGAGAAGGGCTCCTCCGGGTCGTCGCGGGCGAGGCCGGCGTCGTCGAGGGCGAGTTGGGCCGCGGCCATGGCGTAGTGGCTGAACCGGTCGGTCTGGACGAGGAAACGCTCCTCGATCAGGGCGGAGGCGTCGAAGCCCCGGACCTCGCCCGCGACCTTGAGCGGCATGTCCTCGCAACCCTCGCGGGTGATCCGGTCCAGTACGCCGAGCCCCTCCCGGACGGACTTCCAGTACGCGTCGGCGCGCAATCCGTTGGGGGCGATCACACCGATCCCGGTGACGACCGCGCGCCGTGGGCGCTCAGTGCTCATCGTGTCCTCCCACCCGGCCCTGTCAGGAGCACCGCGGACTGGAAGCCGCCGAATCCGCTGCCCACGGAGAGCACGTTCCTGAGCTTCCGGGGGCGGGCGGTGCGCGGCACGTAGTCCAGGTCGCACTCGGGGTCGGGGGTCTCGTAGTTCGCCGTCGGAGGTACCACCTGGTGCTTCAGCGCGAGGACGCAGGCGGCCACCTCTATCGCGCCGATCGCGCCGAGCGAGTGCCCCACCATGGATTTGATGGAGCTCATGGGCGTGTCGTAGGCGTGTGCGCCCAGGGACCGCTTCACGGCTGCGGTCTCGTGCCGGTCGTTCTGCCGGGTGCCCGAGCCGTGCGCGTTGACGTAGTCGATCAGCGTGGGGTCGAGCCGGGCCTGGTCGAGCGTGGAGTCGATCGCCCGGGACATCTCCAGTCCCTCGCCGGTCAGGCCGGTCATGTGGTACGCGTTGCCGAAGGTGGCGTAGCCGCCGATCTCGCAGTAGATGTGCGCACCGCGGGCCCTGGCGTGCTCGTACTCCTCCAGGACGAGGACCGCCGCGCCTTCGCCCATGACGAAACCGTTGCGGTTGTTGTCGAAGGGCCTGGAGGCGTGCTCCGGGTCGTCGTTGTCGGGCGACGTGGCCTTGATGGCGTCGAAGCAGGCCATGGTGATCGGGGAGATCGGGGAGTCCGACGCCCCGGCGATGCAGACGTCCGCGCGGCCTTCCTCGATGGTGTGGAAGGCGTAGCCGACGGCGTCGAGGCCGGAGGTGCATCCGGTGGAGACGGTCTGCACCGGGCCGCGGGCGCCGAACTGTTCGGCCACGACGGAGGCGAGCGTGCTCGGAGAGAACGCCATGTGCAGCTTGGGGTCGGCCGCGCGGTGGTCCACGTCCCACCGCCGGCCGCCCGCGCTGACCAGGACGTAGTCGTGTTCGAGCCGGGTGGTGCCGCCGACGGCGCTGCCCAGGGAGACGGCGACGCGCCAGGGGTCTTCGGTGTCGGTGTCGAGTGCGGCGTCGCGGACGGCTTCCCCGGCGGCGACGACGGCGAACTGGATGTACCGGTCGGCGTGGCGGCTCAGGTCCGGGTCCAGTCCGTGGTCCGCCGGATCGAAGTCGCACTCGGCGGCTATGCGGGAGCGCAGCCCGACCGGGTCGAACAGGGTGATGCCGCGGGTCGCGGTACGGCCGGCGGCGAGGAGGTCCCAGAACGCCTTCGCTCCGGTGCCGCCCGGAGCGACCACACCGATGCCGGTGACGGCCACTCGCCGGGTCACTCGATGGCCCCGCTTCGCTCGGAGACCTGTGCCGGGTCGTGCACGGTCGGGTGCGGGCCCGCGGCGGCGAACTGGGCCTCTTCGGTGACCTCCGTGTCGACGTGGCCGAGGCTCGGACGCGGGGCGAGCGGGCCCAGGTGGAAGACCATGCGGGCCTCCACGTCGCCGACGTTGCGGAAGCGGTGCCGCATGTCGATCGGGATCAGGAGCCCCTGATCGGGCTGGAGTGCGTACGTGTCGCCGTCCAGGTCCACTTCCAGCGCGCCCGAGACGACGTACACGAACTCCTCGGAGTACGGGTGGTAGTGCTCGCCGATGCGCTCGCCCGGCTGAACGATGGCCAGGCCCATGAAGCCGCTGGTGGCACCCACGGTGGCCGGCGTGAGCATGGCCCGCAGGTCACCTCCCCGCCTGCGGTTGGGTTCCGTCTCGCTCAGGTTCACGATGCGTGGACGTTGCTTGAGCATGGTTGATACCTCCGGATGTGCCAGGGACGTGCGGGGGAGCGGCTGCGGCGGGGGCAGCGAGGGGCCGTCAGGAATGCGCCGAGCGGTCGGTGACCGGCAGCATGTCGGCGTGCGACAGGAGCCGGTTGATGTTGCGCTCCGTCTCCAGGGAGCCCTCGACGCCGATCGCGGCGCCGTCGAGGAGGCGTTCCACCTCCGCGGCCTTCCGGGCGCCCTTGAGCCCGAGGGAGGCGACGGGGTCGAGGTCGAGGTCGCCCGTGATGTCGATGAGGCGCACCACGATGTCGTCGCGCTGGAACACGGTGCTGCCGTACACCGGGCTGCCCGGATCGTCCGCCGCGGCCCGGTCCTGCTGGGCGAGCAGCTGGGCAAGCTCCATCCCGCAGCCTTCCTTGGCCGGGTAGTACAGCGCGTGCCGTCGCAGGTCGGCCGGTGCCGCCCGGCCGGACACCACGTGCTGGACGGCCGGGAGCGCGGCCCGGGTGAAGAACACACGTGCCGACTCGGGGTCGGTCAGGTCCCGGTCCTGCTCCAGGTACGGGTTGATGGCCTCCTCGACCGCTCGTACCTCGGGCTGACGGGCGACGTGCCGCAGTGCCGCGAGGAGGTCGCCCTCCACCTCCACGGCACGGACGACGCGGTTGCCGTGCATGAAGAGCGAGGTGCGGCGCAGCCGGGTGTTCTCGTCGACCTGGGCCTTGGGCGACTCGTACCCGGCGAGGAGCTCCGCCACCTTCGACTCGGAGCCCGGCTTGACGGTGAAGGTGAGGGCGTGACGTGCCACACCGTCGCCCACGCGGGCCTCCACCTGCGCGCCCGCCGATGCCGCGGCCCGCGAGGCCGGCTGAGCAGGACTGGTCTCCCGGAGGATGCTGTAGCGCATCGAACGGGTGTCCCGGACGCAGCTGTGCATCGGCTTGACGGTTTCGACGTGCTCCTCGCTGTTCACCCACGCGAGGAACGGCGGCGCGCTCTCCCACTCGCTGGTGATGAGCCACTGCGAGGGGTTCTCGATGGACTGGCAGAGCTGGTCACTGATGTGACCGGGAACGGAGGCGACCTGCTTGCGCATGAGTTCGTACGCGTCCAGGAACTGCTGCTGAGCTCCTTCGTACAGGTCGAGCAGGAGGATCACCCGCAGCCTGGAGCCGTCGAACACAGACTGCGAGATGCGTCCCGAGGGGGCCATCCGGCACACCTCTTCTCTTCTCGGTGGGGGGTGGGAACGACCTACGCGAGCGAAACGCCGGGGTCGTCATGTGTTGATGGTTGACAGGAGCGCCGACAGCGCGCGAGCCCGATAAAGCGGACGAGTGAACCGCGTGTCATCCGGGTGCCCCCGGCACGCGGACCCGCCCCCGAAGGGCTTGACTCTGCATCCCATCCCCGACTCGCGTCGCAGTGGACGCCGGAGACGAACAATGAACCGATTCGACGTGGCCGGCGAAGCAGCCGGTCACCGCACGCCCGTACTCATCGTCGGCGGCTCGCTGGTGGGCCTGTCCACCTCGCTGTTCCTGGGGCGTCTCGGAGTGCCGCACACACTGGTCGAGCGCCATTCGGGCACCTCGATCCACCCGCGCGGCCGCGGCAACAACGTGCGCACGATGGAGCTGTTCCGTGGAGCCGGGGTCGAGCAGCGGATCAAGGAGGCCGCGTCGGTCCTGGCGCACAACAACGGCATCCTGCAGACGCCGAGCCTGGTGGGCGATGTCGGCGAGTGGCTGTTCAGGGAGATCGACCCGGGCGGCGGGGTCGCCCGCTTCAGCCCCAGCGGGTGGTGCCTGTGCAGCCAGAACGATCTCGAACCGGTGCTGCTCGAGCGCGCCGGGGAGCTGGGCGGAGATCTGCGGTTCTCGACGGAGCTGATGTCCTTCGAGCAGGACGCCGAAGGGGTGACCGCGCAGGTCAAGAGTCGCGACACCGGTGAGCACACCACCATCCGCGCGGACTACCTCGTCGCGGCGGACGGCCCGCGCAGCCCGGTTCGCGAGGGGCTCGGCATCGGGCAGAGCGGTCCGGGCGCCCTGTTCCACAACGTGAGCGTCACCTTTGTCTCCCGCGGTCTCGCGGACGTCGTCGGCGACCGGCACTTCGTCGTCTGCTACCTGACGAACCCGGAGGCCGACGGAGCCCTGCTGCCGGTCGACAATCGGGAGCGCTGGGTGTTCCACGCTCCTTGGCACCCCGAACACGGCGAGACGCTGGAGGAGTTCACCGACGAGCGGTGCAGGGAACACATCCGGCGGGCCGTGGGGGTGCCGGACCTCGATGTGGAGATCACGGGCAGAGCTCCCTGGCACGCGGCCGAGAGGGTCGCCGAACGGTACGCGGACGGCCGGGTGTTCCTCGTCGGCGACTCCGCCCACGAGATGCCGCCCACCGGGGCGTTCGGCTCCAACACCGGTATCCAGGACGCGCACAACCTCGCCTGGAAGCTCGCCGCCGTCCTGGGCGGCTGGGCAGGACCCGGCCTGCTCGCGTCCTACGACGCGGAGCGCCGGCCGGTGGCGGAGGCGACGAGCGCCCGGGCTTCGGCGCGGTCGGTCGAACACAGCCACCCCGGGTACGTCCCCGGCCCCGGATCCGGCGGCCCCCAGGGAAGGAAGGGCGGCATCCTCAACCAGGTGCTCGGCTACCGCTATCCGCAGGGCGCCGTCGTGGGCGCCGACCGGACGCTGCCGGCCGTGCCCGACGGACTGCGGTTGACGGGCGAACCCGGGAGCCGGGCACCCCACATGTGGCTGAACCGCGCCGGCACCCGGGTCTCCACCCTCGACCTGTACGAGCGGTCCCTGGTGCTCCTGAGTTCCGCGGACGGCGCCTGCACGTGGCACACCGCGGCGACACGCGTCGGGCAACAGCTGTCGGTGCCGCTCGACTCGTACCGGATCGGCGACGGGCCCGAAGCGGAGCTCTCCCCCGCGAGCGACACGGACTGGGCGGAGGCCCACGGCGTCACCACGGACGGCGCGGTGCTGGTCCGCCCCGACGGGTTCGTCGCGTGGCGGTCCGAAGGGGCGTCGGCTGATCCCGGAGCGGCGTTGCAGCAAGCCCTCACGGAGATCCTGGGCCGGGCTGGTCTTCGAGGCCGGTGATCGACCGGCCGGCTCATCGAGGAGACGCACTCTAGCCCGTTCGCGCGCAGGGCGCATGTTCGTTCCCGAGCACCGCACGGGCACCCGTGACCTGCGGCGATGATCACCAGCAAGGGAGATCAAGACCCCGACCGGGGGACATCGCGCTCGATCCTCGCGTTGCGGTGGCCGCCGGTCGGGGATCTTCTCGTGAACGGAGCACAGCACAGGCGCCGCGCGGTCCAGCCGGCCAGGAAAGCTCCGTCGAAGGAGAGAAGAAGCATGCGTCTCGTACGTACAGGTACCCAGCTCGCCCTGGTCCTGAGCGCCCTCGTCCTGTCCGCACCCTCCGCCGTCGCGGCGCCCGACGGTGGCGTCCGGGTCAATCCGGGGAAGGCGGCCCCCGGCACCACCGTCACCGTCAGCACCACCGCCTGCGGCAAGGAGACGTACGGCAAGGGCGAGTCGGTGGCGGGCGGGAAGTTCCACCTCCTGCCGGGCGACCGGAAGGGCGTCCTGGTGGGTGAGTTCACGCTCCCGCTGGACGCCGTCTCCGGCACGGACACCGTGACCCTCAAGTGCCCGCCCCGCATCAAGCAGACCGTCACCTACCAGATCTCCGGCCGGCCGAACGGTGCCGTGGAAGCGGGCTTCGGCTGGGCCGCCACCGCCACCGCCACCGCCACCGCAGCCGCGGACGGGGGCGACAGCGGCAGCCCGTACGCCCTCGGCGCGCTGCTCCTCGGCGGCGCCGCCGCGGGCGTCCTGATCAGGATGCGCCGCCGCGTCACCGCCGCCCGGAACTCCGTCTGAACCCCGCCCCACGCCCCACAGCCATGGCCCCGGCTCCGCGAGGAGATCCGGGGCCCGGCCACGCTGCGGAGGCGCGATCCGCATGAAGAACGGTTCCGGGCCGAAGCCCGACGGGGTCGACGTGTTCGGGCCCACCCGAGCTGCGGCTGATCACCTGCGGCGGCGACTGGGCGAGCGACACCGGCCATCGGGCCGACACGGTGGTCTACGCGACCCTGACAGGGACGAGACCGCGCCGGGACCGGATGCCCAGGTGCGGGGCAGGAGCCGTTAGGTTCGACCCGACGCTGTGAGTGACGGCGAGAGATGAGAGGGTCTTGCGGGTGAGTGAGACACCGACGAACACCCTGCAATACCGCGTCGACGGGCGAGAAGACGCTCCGGTCCTGGTCATCGGGCCCTCTTTGGGCACCACATGGCACAGGTCGTAGGACCCTTCCACGGCAGTCCGCGCAGTCCATGCAGTGCGAAAACTGCACGGTGCGCGGCGCTCAGTCCGCCTCACTCAGCAGAGACTGTGACACCTCGTGACACGAGGAAGCCCCGACCGGGAGACCCCCGAGCCGGGGCTTCGTCGTGTTTGTGCAGTACCGAGGCTTCGCCAAAACGTGCCAGTTGTGGGGTGCTCCCGGGCCACTGCCGGCACAACTACACGGCGCTGTCCTGTTCAAGGCCGCCAAGCGTCCTTGGTGGAGGCGCTGACCGGCCCGGTGCTGCACTCGGACTCCCCGCTTTCGAGCACACGAAGCAGGGAGGACGACATGACGCCTGAGCAGGCGTCGCGATCCTCGGCCACCCCGAAGAGCGACCGCTTCGGGCGTCCTGCTCGTCTTCGTCGAGGCGGGCGCGGAGGTTGTGATCCTCGGCCGTCCCGAAGGACGACCGCCATTGCTGCCAGTCTCAGCGCCTTCGTCGGCCGTTGTGATGTTGTGATCCTCGGCCGCCCCGAAGAGCGACCGCCGTTCGTGCCCCGTGAAGTGCCTCAGGGCCTTCTGATTCAGTTGCGATCCTCGGCCGCCCTAAAGGGCGCCCGCCATACTGGAGGCCAGTGCAGAGGGTCCACCACTGGTCGTTGCGTTCCCCGACCGCCATCCGTAGACGACGGGGTTTCCCGTGGTGAGCTCGATGTTGTGATCCTTGGCCGCACCGAAGAGCGACCGCCTTGTCTGTCCAGTCGATCTCGTCCCCGAGTACCACCGGGTTGCAATTCTCGGTCGCCTTGAGGGGCGACCGCCATGCGGCACTTGTCGGCGACTGCGAGCTTGTATACGCCGTTGCGATCCTCGGCCATGCTGAAGAGCGACCGCCGTCCTTGCCGGGGAGGCAGTTCGACGGCTTGTCGGCGGAGTCGCGATCCTCGGCCGCCCCGAGGTGCGACCGCCATCACATCCCGACTCGCGCCTCACCGCCAGCACGGAGGTTGCGATCCCCGGCCACCCCGCAGGACGACCGCCATGCGGGCGGGATGACAAGGCCGCCGCCGCCCTTGGGGTTGCGATCCTCGGCCGCCTCGAAGGGCGACCGCCATGTCGCTGTCCTGGTTCCTCGGTGACGGGGACGGGTGGTTGCAATCCTCAGCCGCCCCGAAAGGCGACCGCCATGCCGGAGGTGAGGACGACGCGGGCTGCGGCGTTGTCGTTGCGTTCCTCGGTCGTCCCGAAGGGCGACTGCCATAGGGCATCAAGCCGCGGCTGCGGCGCATCCCCTACGTTGCGATTCTCGGCCGCTCTGAAGGGCGACCACCATGCCGACGGCATCCAGTATGGGCCGCTGCTCATCGAGTTGCGATTCTCGGCCGCTCTGAAAGGCGACCGCCGTGTGCTGCAGGTGACGGTGCGGCGAGTCGACGAGGAGTTGCGATCCTCGGCCGCCCCGAAGGACGACCGCCATCGCCGAGCACCAGCTTGTGCGCGGTGTGCCCCAGGTCGCTGCGGCCCTCGGTCGCCGTAGCAGACGACCGCCACAAGTCGGCCCGGCCGGCCTAGCTCATGCGGGTGCGGTTGCGATCCTCGGCCACCCCGAAGAGCGACCGCCATCCGGTGCGATCGTCGCATACCCGACCCGACAGGGGTTGCGATCCTCTGCCACTCGAAAGGGCAACCGCCATCCTGGACCCGGCCGAGGAGGAGTACCTCGCCCTGTACGAGGTACGATCCTTGACCGCTCCGAAGAGCGACCGCCATATCGCAGGGCAGCAGCCACAGGTTGTCGCTGCCGGGGTTGTGATCCTCGGTCGCCTCAAAGGGCGACCGCCATTTCGCCGTGGTCCAGGCCCTGGCCATCACGGTGCCGACGTTGCGATCCACGACCGGTCCCGAAGGGCAACTGTCATCCGGCATCCCCTGGACGTCACCAGGGCCGTGTACGACGTTGCGATCCTCGGCCACCCCGAAGGGTGACTGCCATTCCTCGGCCCAGTCGTCCACGTGGGCCCGCAGACTGTTGCGATCCTCGGCCACCCCGAAGGGCGACCGCCATGTCGTCGGCCTCCCACCACGCGTCCTTCATGTCGTGGTTGCGATCTTCGGTCGCCCCGAAGGCCAGCCGCCATGAGACCGGCGGTTCGAGTCCGTCGCTTGGCACAGGGCTGTGATCCTGGTCGCCCTGAAGGGCGACCACCATGTCGGTCTCGCTGTCGACGCCGATGGTCTCTAGGTGCGGTTGCGATCCTCGGCCATCCCGAAGGGCGACCGCCACCCACTGGCGTGCGCCATGCCCTGTGTGAGCACCGTCTGGTTACGGTCCTCGTCCGCTCCGAAGGGCGACCGCCATGTCGTTCTGGGTGAGAACTCCACCCTGGCGATTGGGGTTGCGATTCTCGGCCGCCCCCGAAGGGTGACTGCCACAAGGACGGCGGCCTTGTCGGTGGGGGTGTAGGAGCCGTTGTGATCCTCGGTCGCTCCGAAGGGCGACCGCCATGATGCTCACCGCCTCCTACATTCCCAACATGCTGCCGTTGCGATCCCCGGTCGTCCTGAGGAGCGACCGTCATCCCGCCGGCAGCCTCCAGATCGGCCGTGGCGAGGAGGTGTTGCGATCCTCGGCCACCCCGAAGGGCGACCGCTATGCAGACGTCGACGCTGACCAGGGCCCGGTCGAGGCGGTTGCGATCCTCGATCGCCCCGAACGGCGACCGCCATGTCGGCGTTCGAGGTGTGCGTCAACGTGCCGAGGCAGTTGCGAACCTCGGTCGCCTCGAAGGGCGACCGCCACCTTGCCGATCACGAGGCCCGGCTCGATGCGCTGGAGTCGCGATCCTCGGTCGTCCCGAAGGACGGCCGCCGTCCGGTCACCGAAATCTTCCGGGCGTCCCCGGCGTGCACGTTGCGATCCTCGGCCACTCCGAAGGGCGACCGCCATGCGGGCTCAGCTTACGCAGGTTGATGACGATGTCGTTGTTGCGATCTTCGGCCGCCCAGAGGGGCGACCGCCATCCCACAGGGCGTCGCCCGCCTCGCCCGCCATGTCGCCGTTGCGAGCCTCGGCCGCCCCCAAGGGCGATCGCCATGGGACTGATCCTCCATGACCCGATCGGCCTCGTCGATGTTGCGATTCTCGGTGGCCCTGAAAAGCGATCGCCATCCTACGCACTCTCGGTCATCGCCTGCTTCTACGCCCTGTTGCGACCTTTGGTCGCCTCGACGGGCGACCGTCATCCGTGAGCGCTGCCGAGTCAATCCCCACGATCCTGACCGTTGCGACCCTCGGTTGCCCGAAGGGCGACCACCATTCAGCGAGCGGGTGCTGATCGACCCCCGCACCGCGAAGTTGCGATCCTCGGCGGCCTCGAAGGGCGGCCGCCATAGCGCAGGGTGTTCTCCACGCCGCTCACGCCAGCGTTGTTGCGAGCCTCGGCCGCCCGAAAGACGACCGCCATGCGGAGACGTTCTCCGGTGGCGGGGTCGGCGAGATCGTTGCGATCCTTGGTCGCCCCGAAGAGCGACCGCCATTCCACGTCGGGCCGTCGGCGTAGTCCGTGGTAACGCGGTTGCGATCCTCGGTTGCCTCGAAGGGCGACCGCCACTTGATGATCTCCATCGGCAAGCACCAGGCGTAGCCGTTGCGATCCTCAGCCGCCCCGAAGGGCGACCGCCATATGACGCCGACTCGATCTGGACCGTCGAGGGCAACACGTTGCGATCTTCGGCCACCCCGAAGGACGAACGCCATCTGGCCTCACGACCGTCCTCGGATATCTGAGTAAGGTTGCGACCCTCGGCCGCCCCAAGAAGCGACCGCCATGCCATGCTTGCCGCCCAGGGCGACGAAGCCTCGATGTTGCGATCCTCACCCTGCCATCTCGGCGGCCTTGCGGTAGGAGAGGGTGTTGCGACCCTCGGCCGCCTCGAATGGCGACCGCCATTCGAGGTTGGGCGTATCGATCGGCTGGTTCTCGAGGCTATTGCGATCCTCGGCCGCCACGCAGGGCGACCGCCATAAGGCCGGCTGGTACGCCCACGCGCACATCCCGGAGTTGCGATCCTCGGCCGACCCGAAGGACAACCGCCATCTCGGCGGGCTGTGACAGCCGGCCGTCGTTACGGCCTGTTGCGATCCTCGACCGTCCCGAAGGACGACCGCCATCTTGACCTCCTGCTCCGGCACTACGAAGTGTCGGTGGTTGCAATCCTCGGCCACCCCGAAGAACGACCGCCATTCTCCCAGTCCAGATCGACGCTGGTCTGCTCCTCGGTGCGATCCTCAGTCGCCCCAAAGGACGACCGCCATAACAAACTTCCCGCCGCCGGAGGAGGCGATGACGATTTTACAATCCTCAGCTGCCCCAAAGGACGAACGCCATAAACGGCTCGCATGTCGAAGCAGGTCTTCCTCGCTGTTGCGATCCTCGGCCGCCCCAAAGAGCGACCGCTATCTCTTCCCATTCGCGCCTTCGCCGTGCATGAAGACGTTACGATCCTCGGCCGCCCCGAAGGACGACCGCCATACTCGCGCTCCCCGCTTGCGAGCTTGCTCTCAGGGGGTTGCGATCCTTGGTCGCCCCAAGGGGTGACCGCCATCCCTCGACGGAGCAGCGGGCGTTGAGCTGGTCGTAGTTGCGATCCTCGGCGCCCCAAAGGCCGACCGCAACCCAGGGATCTTGAGGCCGGAGGCGGGATTCAGGGGGTTGCGATCCTCGGTCGTCCCGAAGGACGACCGCCATCGCGGCCGGCGTCGTGTGGATCGCCCAGCGAGAGAAGTTGCGATCCTTGACCGCCCCGAAGGATGACCGCCATTCAACACCCGGCCCGACTACCGCACCATCACCCGCGAGTTGCGATCCTCGGCCGCCCTGAAGAGCGACCACCCTTCAAAGTCGCCTCCGCGAAGTTGAAGTAGTCCTCGCCGTTGAGATCCTCGGCCGCTCCGAAGGACGACCGCCATCCCTGCCGGGGCATCGAACCGACCAGGAGCCCGAAGTTGCGATCCTCGGTCGCCCGAAGGGCGACCGCCATCAGCGCCCTTGCCGCCGAAGAGAGCGAGACCGGTGTAGTTGCGATTCTCGGCCGCCCCGAAGAGCGACCGTCATTCGACCTGGGCGAGGGTGCCCTCGGTGCCCTTCCAGTTGCGATCCTTAGCAGCCCCGAAGGACGACCGCCATGTCCCCGCAGCCGCTCGACACCTTCTGCCCCAAGACGTTGCGATCCTCGGTCGTCCCAAAGGACGACCGCCATCGGTCGACTGGCCCGTTAGAGCCTTGTCGAGGCCGTCGTTGTGATCCTCGGCCCCTTCGAAAGGCGACCGTCATTCACGGGCGACGATGCCCGGGAACACGACCTCCTTGTTGCGATCCTCGGCCGCCTTAAAGGACGACCGTCATCGGCCTGCCGACCGGCATCTACGGTACCGCCAAGCAGCTGCGATCCTCGGCCGTCCCAAGGAGCCCCACCATCCTGTTGGGGCCTCGGCTGTGTCAGTGGGCCATTTTAGGGTGCTGGTTCCAGGGAAGTCGTCGGTTCGGCGGTCAGGGGGTCAGGTGTCAGAGCGTGGATTGTTCGCCCATAGTCGTAGTCCGCGGTCGGGGTGCAGGCATCGGCTGGAGGATCATCTGCGTGGCTCGGCTGCTTTGGCCAGGGCTTTCGCCGAGGGTTTCGGTGCTGGGGATGTGGCCGAGTACCTGGCGTTGGTGCATGACGTCGGGAAGGGTTGTTGCGCCTGGCAGGATCGCTTGATTTTTCATGCCGAGTCGACGGGTAAGCCGGTGGGGATTCCTCATAAGGAAGCGGGCACGGCGCTTGCCGCGCGGACGGTGGGGCGTCAGCTCGCTGCAGTGGTGCAAGGGCATCACGGAGGGCTGCCGGATCAGAACAAGATCAAGGATGTTCTGGCCGAGCTCCGGGGGACCGGTGTGGATGCGGAGCGTGCTCGGGAGGCGACGGAGGCTGTGGCCCGGGTGGTGCCGGAAATTCTTCGAGAAGGCCGCATCCCGCCGCCGGCCTGGCTTTCGGGACTCGGATCGCCGCAGAGGCAAGCACTGGCGCTGGATGTGTTCACACGCATGGTGTTCAGCTGTGTGGTCGATGCGGACTATCTCGATACCGAGGCCCACTTCGCCGGCATAAAGCCTCGTGCTGCCGCGCGTGCGGACATGAAGATGCTACTGAAGCGCTTCGAGCAGCGCAGGCTGCGGCTGCTTGCCCGGCGTGTGGCTTCACCGGTGGATGAGTTGCGTGAGCGGGTGTACGCGCAGGCGCTGGCGGCGGCCGAGGGCGCGCCGGGTATGTATGTGCTGCATGTGCCGACGGGCGGGGCGAAGACGATCGCGGCGGGTGGGTTCGCGCTGCGGCATGCGGTTGAGCATGGTCGGGGCCGGGTGGTGTTCGTTGTTCCGTACATCAGCATTACGCAGCAGAACGCCGAGGTGTACCGGGAACTCCTCGACCCCGCCCCGGACAGTGACGAGCAGCCTGCCGTACTGGAGCACCACAGTTCGGTGGAGCTGGACGAGGAGGAGGGGGCGGGGGCCTGGGCGCGCATGGCGGCGGAGAACTGGGACGCGCCTGTTGTGGTTACGACGACGGTGCAACTGTTCCAGTCGTTGTTCGCGTGCAAGCCCTCCGTGATGCGCAAACTGCACCGGCTGGCCGGCTCGGTGATCGTGCTGGACGAGGTGCAGGCTCTTCCCGACCGGCTGCTGATCCCAATCCTGAGTGTGCTGCGCGACCTGGTGGAGCATTTCGGGGCCTCGGTGGTGCTGACGTCCGCAACCCAGCCTTCCTTCTGGTCTCTCGCGCAGTTGGACGGGCTGCCGCGGCACGGCGTGATCGAGGATGTGACCGGGCTGTTCGAAGAGCTGCGGCGGGTGGAGTACGACTGGCGTCTGGGGCCTGACGTCACGTGGGAGTCAATCGCACAGGACATCGCCTCCGAAGGCGGCGAGCAGGTCTTGACGATCGTGAACACCACACGGGACTCGGCGCGACTGCACCGCCTCTTGAGCAGTGCGGAGGGCGAGGCGCGGGTCACGGCGCCGGTGTGGCACTTGTCGACGAGGATGACGGGCGAGCACCGGCGCGAAGTGATCAGGCACGTACGCGGTGAGCTCGCGGCCGGCCGTCCTGTGCATGTGGTCTCCACGTCGTTGATCGAGGCGGGTGTGGATGTGGACTTCCCGCGGGTGTATCGGGCGTGGGCGCCGGCCGAGGCGTTGCAGCAGGCGGCGGGCCGCTGCAACAGGGACGGCCGTCTGGACAGGGGGACGGTGGTGGTGTTCCGGCCGGCCGACGGTGGCGTACCGAAGGACTTGTCGTACAGGGCAGCTCTGGAGGCGACGGGGGAGTTCTTCGGGCCCGGTGATGCTTCGGCTCCGGACGATCTGGAGGCCCTGGAGTGCTACTACGAGAAGCGCTGGGCGCTGCAGGGCACTGACGGACGGTCGATGGGCGAGGGAATTCAGCAACTGCGCCGACTCTGGGACTTTCCCGCCGTCGCAGAGGCGTTCCAGATGATCGACAACAGGTATGCGCAGTCCGTCGTCGTGATCCGTGCGGAGAACACCGACGAGGAGCGCGATGCCATCGAGTCCGACATCGCACTCCTGCGCTCTTCCTACCCGGCAGGTCCGGAGCCGTTGCGCCGCTTGCAGCCGCACATGGCGACCTTGCCGCGATATGAGGTCGCCGAGGCACTTCAGGCCGGTCTGGCGGAACCGGTGATCGGCGACCTTGTCGTGTGGCGGGGGCACTACGACCCGGTGCGCGGTCTGGATACGGATGATCCCGAGGATCGGGGCGGCTATGTTCTTTGATGAGGGATCGCGTCCTGCGGCTGGTGGCGCATGCGAGGATGGGTTAAGAACCATTTCTGAGGGTTCTTAGCGGTCATCTGATTTTGAGGTTGACCGAGGATCGCAATGTCTCGTCTACTTATCGTATCGACGGGTATCTGGGCGGTGGGCGACAGGCTTTTCCTGTCGCCCACCGCCTTTTGTGTGTGTCGTTGGAGAAATGCATCAACGGTTATGGAACGGTGCTGGAGTCAAGTGCTTTCGATAGGTAGAAGAGACGAAGGAGCGTTAGATGGCACGGTTTTACGTGGACGGGCTGCCAGTGCTGGCCGCAGTGGTGATGATCATTATTGTGGTTATGATCTTCCACCTTGACCTCTCCGCGCGAGTCGATCTGAAGTGCCGCCTCGGTGTGCAGCGCGGCTGAAGCCCCCCGTGAGCAGCGGTTTTTCCGATTCCGGGATGCATTGTCAGTGCCCCCGCCTACAGTGCGGAATCACTAGGGGGCAGAGCGTGACCTGATGCCCCGTTGGTTCCGCATGCCCTCGTCGGGCCCGTCGCCGGACGGGACCGACAAGGGCGGCTGTCAAGGATGGGGTGTGAGGGGATGAGGACGACGGTGCCCGCTTCCAGCAGGATGCGGCGCGGGAACGAGGGGTGGGTCTATCCCGACCTGGTGGTGGAGGTGTGGGGCGAGGCGGCGTGCTTCACCCGTCCGGAGCTGAAGACGGAGCGGGTCAGCTACCAGGTGATGACGCCGTCAGCGGCCCGCGGAGTGCTGGAAGCGATCTTCTGGCGCCCCCAGTTCCGCTACGTGGTGCGGAAGATCGAGGTGTTGCGGCCGGTGACCTGGCTACGGGTGCGCCGCAACGAGGTGAAGTCGGTGATCACCGCCCAGGAGGTGAAGAAGCTCCAGACGGACCGGCGTCACCGCTACGACGTAGAGAAGGACCGGGACCAGCGCAGCACACTGGCGCTGCGGGACGTCAGATACCGGATTCACGCGCAGATCGTGGTGAGTCCCGAGGCTCTGGCCGGTTCGGAGAAGTATCCGCCGGCGTCGGAGGAGAAGTACCGCGAGCAGCTGCGCCGCAGGGTGGAGCGCGGTGCGTGTTTCTCGCAGCCGTTCCTGGGGTGCCGGGAGTTCACCGCCTCGTTTGGGAAGGCCGATCCGCGGCAGCGGGCGGTCCCCTTCGACGAGGAGCTCGGGGTGATGCTGCACTCGATCGAGTACGGGCCGCAGGGGGAGCGCTATCGGTGGTTTCGTGCGTCGGTCGTTGACGGTGTGCTGGAGGTGCCGGAAGAGCCGCTGCCGGACGAGGCGGTCGCCATGCGGCTGACGGCCTGGCGTGCTGATGCGGCGGAGGGCTGATCGGTGCTGCTGCAGCGTTTGGTCGAGTACGGCGACAGGATTGCCGGTGAGTTGCCCGCCGAGTTCTACCGTGAGAAGCAGATCCACTGGGTGCTGGACATCGCCGCGGACGGTTCGGGCATGAAGCTCCGCAGCCACAAGGTGTCGGGCCGGCAGCGGGACCAGGCGGTGAGCATGCCGGTCCCCTACGTGCAGCGGTCCGGTACGAAGGTCCCTCCCTACCTTCTGGTGGACACGGCCGAGTTCGTGCTCGGTGTGCCGAAGAAAGCCAAGGACGGCAGTGTCACGGAGAAGGACCGGGACGAGGCGTGGCGGCGGCATGACGCCTACCGCGACTTCGTACGGCGCTGGGCGTCATCGGCGGACGAGCCGGAGGCGAAGGCAGCAGAGGTGTTCTTCTCGGCCGGCCGGGCCGGGCTGGAGCTGCCCGATGAGGTCGAGGCCAAGGACACGGTCGCGGTCATGGTCGGTACCCGTTGGCTGCACGAGCTGGACTCGGTGAAGCAGCTGTGGGCCGAGGAGGTACGGGCGCGTAAGGGCGGTGCCGCAGAGCGCACAGGACTGTGCCTGGTGTGCGGGGAGCACCGGGCCCTGCTGGCCACCATCCCCGAACCGGTGAAGAAGGGTGCCGTCCCGACAGCGGGCGGCAGCAACGAAGGCCAGCTCATCAGCATCAACGCCCCGGCCCAGGGACGCGCCGGAATGACGCAGCTGGTGAACACACCGGTCTGTCACCGATGCGGCGGCCGAGCCATGGCGGTCCTGAACCACTTGGTGGCCTCCGAGCGTCACCGGCGCCGTTTCCGGGACGACGGAGTACTGCTGTGGTGGACCAGGAAGCCCGACCCGGATTCCGTACTGGCCATGTTCTTCGACGACCAGCCGGAAGCGACCGACATCGAACACCTCATCGACTCGATGAACAAAACCCCGAGCCCCGCGGCCGCGCAGCGGACCGACACGGATGCTTTCTACAGCCTGTCCCTCGGACTGAACAACGCCCGCCTGGTCGTCCGAGACTGGATCGAGGTCCCCCTGGCCGAGGCGAAGAAGAACCTGGCCGCCTGGTACGCCGACCACGGCGTCTGGGACGGATGGACAAGGCGGACCCGCTATTTCCCCCTGTGGCAGATGGCGCTGTCCTGCGGCCGCTGGCAAGGCGAGCGCTACGCACCCGACAGCGCCCCCCACGGCCTGGAGGCCGAACTGCTCCACAGCGCCCTGCACCATCTGAGCCCACCCGCCCGCGCCCTGCCGCTCCTCCTGCAGCGCATCCACGCCGACCGGCGCGTCGACGCTCCGCGTCTGGCGCTGCTGCGGCTGCTCCTGACCCGTTCCTCCAACCCCCAGGACCGTTTGATGCCCCAGCTCGACAAGGACAGCGAAGATCCCGCCTACCTATGCGGCCGGCTCTTCGCCGTCCTCGAAGCCGTACAGGAAGCCGCCCTCCCCGACATCAACACCACGCTGCGCGACAAGTACTTCAGCGCCGCCGTCGCCGCCCCCGGGATCACCCTGCGCCGGCTGTTCACCGATGCGGGAGCGCACTTCAAACGGCTGCGCCGAGACAGGGTGGCCGCGCACAAGGCGCTGGAGAAGCGGCTCTTCGAGATCTACAGCAAGGTGAGCGACGACCTGCCCGGACATCTCACCGACGTCCAGCAGGGCCGCTTCATCATCGGCTACGCCCACCAGCGCCACGACGACATCCTCCAGAGGCAGGCCGCCAAGGAACGCAAGCAGGCCGCCATCCCCGCACAGCAGGACGCGCCCGCCCAGGAACCCGCAGCCGTCTGAGAAGGCGCACCCCGCTTCCGACCATACTCAGCCCACTCGAGGAGTCGCTCCCACCATGACCGCTGCCCACCTGGACCCCACGCGCAAGCACGACTTCGTCTTCCTCATCGAAGCCGTCGACTCCAACGCCAACGGCGACCCCGACAACGGCGGCCTGCCCCGCACCGACCCCGTCAGCGGACACGGCCTGATCACCGACGTCGCCATCAAGCGGAAGATCCGCAACACCGTCGCCCTCATCAACACCCTCGAACCCCGCGAAGGCCGCGAGATCTACGTCGAGGCCGGCACCGCCCTCAACACCCAGCACGAACGCGCCTACACCACCGGCTCCGCACACGACCAGAAGTCCGCGCAGGAATGGATGTGCCGCAACTTCTTCGACGTGCGCATGTTCGGAGCCGTCATGACCACCGGCAAGCGCGACAAGCAGGCCGGCCGCGTCCAGGGCCCCGTCCAGATCGGGTTCTCCCGCTCCATCGACCGCATCACCCCCCTCGACATCGGCATCACCCGCGTCACCCCCACCAAAGAGGAAGACCTCAAGGCGTGGCTCGAACGCGGCGAGAACACCGACGGTAAGAACAAGGGCAAGGAGACCGAGATGGGCTCCAAGCACGTCGTGCCCTACGCCCTGTACCGAGGCACCGGACACTTCAGCGCCCCCCTCGCCAAGCGGACCGGCGTCACCACCGACGACCTCACCCTGTTCTGGCGCGCCTTCGAGATCATGCTCGAACACGACCGCGCCGCCGCTCGCGCCAACCTCGCCCTGCGAGGTCTGTACGTCTTCACGCACGACGACGCCTTCGGCCGTGCCCCCGCCCACGAACTGTTCGAACGGATCACCGTCAAAGCCCGCGACGACGTCAACGCTCGCAGCTTCTCCGACTACGGCACCGTCGAGATCCGTGACACCGACCTTCCGCCCGGCGTCACCCTGACCACCCTCGCCCCACGTCCCCTGGGATGACGCCACCCGACCCCGCACAAGGCGGAGAGGGAGTCCCCTGCAGGTCTCCCTCTCTGCCTTGGAGCACTACGCCTACTGCCCCCCGCCGATGCGGCCTCAACCTCCTGGAAGACGCCTTCACCGATGATGCCGCCACCATCCGGGGCACCCACCTGCACCAACGTGACTACACCCCCTGGGGGACCTGCTCACCATGTACGGTATGGGACCTCACGTGGCGGTCGTCTTCTACGGCGACCGAGGGTCTCAACATCGAGCAGGTCACCGGCAAGGCGCAGCGATGGGCCGCGTGGCGGTCGTTTTCTACGGCGACCGAGCCCTGTCTGCCAGCGCCGGACGTCCCGCCCCCGGCCGCCGCACCCGCCCATCTGGCTCGACGGCGTCGAGTTCAGGCCAGGCCACGGCTGACGCAGCCCTTAGAGACCCCCGCTGCCCACGCCACCGCAGCAATCCCGCCGTGCCCCAGCTGCTGGGCCTCCGCGCAGTACAAGATCCGGCGCTGCCACTCGTTCAGATACGGCGTCACCGCCTCAAGCTTCACCTGTAACGACCCGTCGACCCATCAGAGCGCCCAATACCACACCAACGAACCCAACTACCACAAGCAACCCACTAATTCTGTGCCCGGGAGGCCGCTTCAGCTGGCGCCAGCGTTCCAGCCCGGAACTTTCTGATTCGTCCCCGCTCGGCTGTCTTCTGCCGGCCGCGGTCTGGACCCTGAGGTCCCGGCCGGAGTTACGTCGTCCACTGGGCCAGGGTCAGCCAGTGCGCTTGAGAGTGGTGGACGGCGGGGAGGCCGCTGCCGTCATCTGTTCGCGCGTACCGGAAGGGAGCGTCTGGCGTCAGACCCCCTTTTGCGCGTTGGAGACCGTCGAATTGCAGGCAGCGTACGGTGCCCGAGGCGGGTTCCGTGTGGGCCAGCAGCCACGGCGCCAAGGGGAGCAGGGTGCCGTCGCGGGAGGTGAGGATGGGTTGTCCCGTGATCACCGGTGTAGGCGTCGACACCGTGCTGGGGGCCGGCTTTCCGACCCCGTGAAGAGTGAGTACCTCAAGGGTGTACTGGGTGCCGTCGTAGGTCATGGAGGTGGGCACCGCGAGATCTGCGCACCAGGAGGATGTCGCGCGGTGCGCGAACCGGCGCAGCAGCTGGTCGAGTTGGTCAGCCTGGTCCGCTGTGGGGGTCTCCCGGCCGTGTGCGAGGGCGTTGCGTACGGAGATGAGGCTCTGGATCGGCTGGTGATCAGCTCGCTCCGGGGTGATCCAGGAATGTACTCGCCGGAAGTCGCTGCCCGCATCAGGCCGATTCGCGAGTGCGGTGCACAGGTCGAACCAGGTGCCCATGCTCGGGGCTGCCAGCCGGTCCGGCGTGATTCCCCGTAGTGGTGCGGGCGGGGTGCTGCTGAGCCCCAGAACGGCAGCGAAGCGCAGGATCGACTCCAGCGCGTGCAGGCCCTCGTGGATCTTCTTGTCGGGATCGGTGGCGCGGACATATCTGGCCAAGCGATGGGCCAGGGGAGTCGGCAGGCGGTGGGTGGCGACCTCCAGGGATGCGCCCAGGCGGTCGGTGAGGGTCGCTGCGCATCGGTCCAGCAGTTCTTCTCCGGCGGTGTCCTTGACGACCCAGTCGACTGCATCGAGGCGGAGCGCCTCGATGACCTGCTGCTTGGAGCCTTCGCCGGACAGGACGAGGCTGGGAATACGGCATTTCCGCTCTTTGAGCTGCCGCAGAAGCCACAGACCACCCCATTCCTCGGGCGGCATCTTCATATCGATCAGCAGGAGGTCGAACGGGTGGGTGTCGATCGCCTGCAGAGCGGTGTGGCCGTCCGCGGCGAAGCGCAGGCGGGCGCCTTCCTTGTGTAGCGGCCGGCACAGCGTGCGGGCCACGTCCATCTGGTCGTCGGCAACCAGGATGCGCAGGTTGGCCAGTCGCTGGGTCATCCAGACTCCGGTGGCGTAGAGGGAGTGAGTGGCAGGGTGGTGAGCCACGCGGTGCCGGAGGGCGTGGCGATGAGGCTGAGTTGTCCCCCGACCTTGGCCAGCAGCGAGCGGACTCCCAGGAGGCCGAGGCCGTTGCCTCCGCGCTTCGTGCTGCGGATTCGCTTGCCCGAGTTCAGGGCGGCGGCGATGTCCGAGGGGAGTCCGGGGCCGTCGTCGGAGATTTCGACGGCAGCTTCGTAGTCATCGGCGGTCCAGTCCAGGGCGATGGCCCCGCCGTTGCCCAGCACTTCGATCGCGTTGCCGACCAGGTTGTCGAAGATGGCGGTCAGGGAGCGTGCGCCCAGTGCGACGTGGACGGTGCTCTTGGCCGTGGGGATCGACAGCGAGATGTTGGCGGGGAGCCGGGTGAGGACTGCTCCGGCATACTGACGGAGGAAGGCTCCGAGCTCGACGCTCTCGGTGTCGCCCGAGGCGAGCATCGACGTTGCTGCGCGCAGGCGCAGCGCGATGGTGTGTGCCTCGTCGAGGTGCCGGCTCGCGGCGAGTTGTTGTTGCAGCCGGGCTGTGCGGCTCTCGGCGGGCTGGAAGTTGGCGAGGCGGGCGGCGACAAGTTGGTTCTTCAGATCGTGCAGGAGGTCCGCCACGGCTGCGCGGTAGGGCTCCGGGCTGGGTTGGAGTGCAGCGAGGACGGCATGGGTGATCGGTCCCGGTCGGGGCGGGGCCTCTGTCATGGCGACGATCACGTCGATGCCCTGTTCGGCCGTCTCTACGGTGATTGCTTTGCTGGCTGTGGACCAGAGCGAGCACACCTCCTCCAGGACGCTCGGGGAGGGTGGTTGAGTAGACCGGAATCCCAGCCGTAGCGGCTGCTCGGCGAGGACTTCGACGGAGGTTTCTCCTCCGTCGGAGGCGAGGGCGGACAGCGAGGCGTCGAGGACGGCTCGCGCCCGCCCGGAGATCCGGACCGGGGGAAGCGCCGGCAGGGCCTTCAGCCGGCCTCGGTGAAGGATCCGCCAGTCGTCGGCGAGATCGGGCAGCAGGATGTCGGGATCGTCGGAACCGAGGCACCGGTAGACGTCGCACAACTGCACCAGGTGACGTACATGTGCCGTGGTGATGGCTTCGGGGGTCTCGATCCGCTCCAGGGTGTCTATCGCCCGCACCAGGACGGTGTTGATGGGGTCTGGGACAGCGGGTTCCTCGACGGCCTTACGGAACGCGTCCCGCAGATGGCTGTCGGGATGCAGGGGAAGATCGAGGTTCAGTAGTTCATCCACGCCAACGGCCCACTTGAGCAGCGCCGGAGCGTCCGAGGCGAGATGCAGCCCGAAGAGGCGTGCGGTGATCCATCGTTGCGTGGGAACCGGGGCGGCGTTGAGCAGATAAGCCTGCTGAGCGAGGAGGAACCGGGCGAGGGAGCGGGCCGCTTCCTTGGCCCCGTCAAAGGACCGGGCCGGGGACCCGTCGGCGAGGCGTTCGAGGACACTGAGCACAGCCAAGGACGCACTGTGCTTCGCGGGTACCTTGCCCGCAGCGGCAGCGCCTTGCATTCTGAGCGTGACGCCCAGCGCCTTGCTGTCCAGGACGGCGGTCGCCGTATACCGCTGCAGGTGGTCAGGCCCGGTGACCGTGTGCTCGTAGGTCACGGGGAGCTTCATGAGGCTGGCCGTGCGGGCCAGGCGCGTGGTGGGTTCGACCGGTGGTGGTGCGCTCGGTGCCACCAACTGCCATGTGGGGGCCCATTCTTGCGGCCAGCGGTCGGCCAGCGATCCCTGGAAGCCCCCAGCTTCGGAGACTGCGCCGATCACGGCTTGGAAGGAGTCGGCCCCAATCTCCAAAGGTATGCCGAGGGATCGCTGACCTGCTCCGAGGAGTAACCCTGATGCCAACCCGACCTCGTGGAAGGCGGTGTTGTACACGCTGTTGGGGAGAGTGGTGAAAGCGAATTCGGCGGGGGGCGCCACGACGATGCGTCGTGCAGTGGCGAGCAGATGCTCGTAGCCGAGTATCTGGGCTCCCAGGTAGGCCAGGGCCTGGTAGTCCTGCTGATGGCATCTCTCCATCTGATGGCCGTTTTCGTACGCCCATGAGGCGTGGACGAGTGCCTGGGAGAGCAAGGGGCGTGACGTCTCCGGAAGGGAGAAGAGCGTCTCCAAGCGCCGCACGGTGTCTACATGGGCACGCGATGCGTGGATTTCCTGGGCGGGCGGCGGCGGTGAGACCGCGGAATCCCGCGCCGTAAGGACCTGAGGCAAGTGCCGTTGCAGGAAGTCGAGCGCGGCCAGCTGCGCGGCGGTCTTCTTGTTGCTGCCACTTCCCTCGCCGGCCCGCCGACGCGTGTCGGTGACGACGGCCCGGAACACCGGGGCGTGATCGGGACCACCGCGCCCATAACCCCAGGTCAACGCTGTGTGGCCCAAAGCTTCATACAGGGCGGTCTTCGGGTCGTTGATGCTGGATGCGATCTCGCGCTGCTGCGTGGCCAGGTGCCCATCGAGCAGTCGTCTTGCTACTTCCTCCTCGCCTTCCAGGCACAGCACACCAATGACTTGGTGGCACAGAAGAGTGGTCACCTTCGGCGGAAGCGCATGTCTGTCGAGTCCCACGCTCAGGGCCGCGGACTTTCGCAGCCACTCCTGACATGCGGCCCAGGCCGGGAAGGTAGCGACAATCCGGGCAACATCTGCGCTCATCGTCCCGGACGTGGGATTCGCGATCCTGCGGTACCGCTCTACTGCGGCCGTCTTCCACAGGAACGCGCTGCCCAGCCGACCAAGTGCGTCCAAGGAGGTCTGTGTGACACCTGGTAGCGCGCCCCGGCTCTCGAAGAGGTACGACCGGTGAACCAGCGCCGTGGCGATCGCGTTCCGTGCACCGTCTCTCGGAGCGGGAAGCCCCAGGGCGTCCAGGTGCGCGAACGCCGGCGCGGCCTCGCGGACTCGCGCCTCAACGGAATGTTCAAGCACGCCAAGGCGCGCCCTGCTCCGATCATCCTCAACGGCCGTCATGCACGCACCCCACCCCGCTGGACCGTCAGCTCCCGACGAAACAGTATGGCCGGGGCGCAGAGGGAGGAGATCAAACTTCGCGTGATTCAGGCGATGTTGGCCAGTCGGCACGGCCCGAATCCGTGCACTGCCTCCGCCGCCTGGGGCTCCATCGGCGACGTTGCCGCGTCCATCAGGTGCTGGAATCGCTGTACTCCGGCCCGCCGCTTTCGAGGACCCGGACCAAGGACGCGGTGACGACCCGCGTGCTGCGGCCGATGCGGAGCACGCGGCACGGGAACTGGCCTTGGCGCACCAGGGCGTAGCCCTTGGCCCGGGAGAATCCGAACGCCTTGGACGCTTGCGTCGTTGCCGGTCGCAAGTGGGTGGGGAATCAACCGATTACCTGTCTTCTCCGGCCAGGTTGAGCACCGGTTCGGGCGAAGTCCCCCGGGCTGTGGTCGGGTCATGCGGGTGTGCGGGATCGGTGGGACGGTTGTGCGGTGCCATCCCGGACGGGGTCTGACTCATGACATTTCTGACCGAGGTGTCCTGGTGTCACAGTGTCGGCTCTTGGGTGGGGATGGTGCGTTGTCGGTACCGGGGCGGCGGGGTGTGTCCCGATAGGGGCCTGCCGATTGTTGTGGCGTCCTCACGATTCTGACCGCCCGACGCGGCCCGGTACCGGCAACGCGACACGCCATCGGACCGGAAGGGGAACGGGCATGTCTGGTACGTCGCCTGCTCCGAAGACCCGTCGTCGCCCCCCTGGGGGGGAGGCGGTGCTGGGAGTGGACACGCACCGCGATACGCATGTGGCGGCGGTGCTCTCCTTGACGGGGGCAGTGCTTGCCACCGACGAGTTCCCGGCCACTGCGGTTGGATACCGCGATCTTCTGCAGTGGGCGAGGAAGTTGGGAGCCGTGAGGCAGGCCGGGGTGGAGGGGACCGGCTCCTACGGGGCGTCGCTGTCGCGTTATCTGCTGGGCCAGGGTATCGACGTGATTGATGTGAATCGGATGGACCGGGCCGATCGCCGCCGGCGCGGCAAATCGGATCCGTTCGATGCCCAGAACGCGGCGCGAGCCGTACTGAGCGGGCGGGCCCGCGCCCGGGCCAAATCGGGCGACGGACCGGTACAGATCGCGAGGATGTACAAACTCACGAAGGCGTCGGCGGTCAAGGCCCGCACGCAGGCCATCAACCAGCTCAAGGCCGTCCTCGTCACTGCTGATCCCGCCCTGCGGGAAGAGTTGGCCGGATTGGGTAATGCTGAACTCTTCCGTACCTGTGCGCGGTTCACCGACGCGAGCAGTCACGAAGAGGGCGGCGAGGAGTCGGTGCCGCAGGCCACCCGCACCACCCTGCGCCTGCTGGCCCACCGGATCGGCCAGCTCTCCGAGCAGATCCGGGACGTGGACGCACGTCTGGCCCGGCTCGTGAAACGCCATGCCCCGCAACTCCTCGACGTGATGGGCATCGGCCCGGATACCGCCGTGACCCTGCTGATCACGATGGGGGACAACCCTGAGCGTCTGGGCAGTGAGGCATCCTTCGCCGCGCTGTGCGGGGTCAGCCCCGTCGAGCGATCCTCAGGCGCGCGGCAGTACCGTCGCCTCAACCGCGGCGGCGACCGGCAGGCCAACGCCGCCCTGCACCGGATCGTGCAGACCCGCCTGCGCTTCGATCCCCGCACCCAGGAGTACTACGAGCGCCGTACCCAACAGGGCAAGACGCGGCGCGAAATCGTCCGATGCCTCAAACGCTACGCTGCCCGTGAGGTGTTCCACCTGGTCAGGACCACCCACTCGTACCCGACGCTATAGGGGCTGTCGTGACAGATGAAGGTGTGAACCGGTGAGCGAGACCAAGATCGATACGCTGCAGTACCGCGTTGACGGGCCAGAACAGGCTCCCGTCCTGGTCATGGGGCCGTCCCTCGGTACCACATGGCACATGTGGGACCGGCAGATACCTGAGCTCACCCGGGACTGGCGGGTCGTCCGTTTCGACCTTCCCGGGCACGGCGGTGCGCCTGCCGAGGCCTTCACCTCCGTAGCCGAGCTCGGTGACCGGCTCCTCGCCACCCTCGACACGATCGGCGTGCAGCGCTTCGGGTACGCGGGCTGCTCCCTCGGCGGAGCGGTGGGCCTCGACCTGGCTCTGCGAGCGCCCCACCGGGTCGCCTCGCTCGCCCTGGTCGCCACGTCGCCCCGGTTCGGCAGCGCCGACGAGTTCCGCCAGCGCGGTGTCATCGTCCGCGCCAACGGCCTGGAGCCGATGGCCCGCACCGCGCCCGAGCAGTGGTTCACCTCCGTGTTCGCCGGTGCGCAGCCCGCGATCGTGGACTGGGCCGTGCAGATGGTCCGGGCGACCGACCCCGCCTGCTACATCGCCGCCTGCGAGGCCCTCGCCGTCTTCGACGTGCGGGACGCCCTCGACCGGATCACCGTCCCCGCGCTCGTCCTCGTCGGCTCGGAGGACCAGGTCACCGGTCCCGCCGAGGCCCGCACCCTGGTCGCCGGGATCGCCGACGCCCGGCTCGCCGTCGTCCCCGGTGCCTCGCACCTGGCCCCCGTCGAGCAGCCCGCCGCCGTCACCGACCTGCTCGTCGAGCACTTCGCCGGCACCGCCCCGGACACCAGCGGCACCCTGACCGTGCCGCCCCTGCCCGCGGCCCCGGCACCCGTGGCCGAGCCCGCCCCGGCCGCCGAGCCCGCCGAGGCCGCCCGCCCCGACCCGTACGAGAAGGGGCTCGGGCTGCGTCGCGAGGTCCTCGGCGACGCGCATGTGGACCAGGCCCTCTCCGACGACGCCGACGGTGCCTTCCAGGACCTGGTCACGCGGTACGCCTGGGGCGAGGTCTGGAGCCGGGACGGTCTCGACCGGCGTACCCGGAGCGTCGTGACCCTCACGGCCCTGATCGCCGGAGGCCACCGGGAGGCCCTCGCCGACCACACCCGCGCGGCTCTCCGCAACGGGCTGTCGGCCGAGGAGCTGCGCGAGATCGTGCTCCACGCGGGCGTGTACTGCGGCTTCCCCGCCGCGGAGACCGCGCTGCGCGTGGTGGCCAGGGTTGTCGAGGAGGAGACGACGCCCCCGGCGTAGCCTGGCCCCGTGAAGCTGACGAAGAAGTCCCACGCGTGCGTGCGGCTGGAGAAGGACGGGCGGACGCTCGTCCTCGACCCCGGCATGTTCACCGAAGAGGACGCGGTCCTCGGGGCCGATGCCCTGCTCGTGACACACGAGCACCCCGACCACTTCGACGAGAGCCGTCTGCGGGCCGCCCTGGAGGCCAACCCGGCCGCCGAGATCTGGACGCTGCGCAGCGTCGCCGACCAGCTCTCGGCGGCCTTCCCGGGCCGTGTGCACACGGTCGGTCACGGCGACAGCTTCACGGCGGCCGGGTTCGACGTCCAGGTGCACGGCGAGCTGCACGCCGTGATCCACCCGGACATCCCGCGCATCACCAACGTGGGGTACCTCGTCGACGGTGGCGCCGTCTTCCACCCCGGCGACGCGCTCACCGTGCCCGACCGCCCCGTGGACACGCTGCTGCTCCCCGTCATGGCTCCGTGGAACAAGATCTCCGAGGTCATCGACTACGTGCGCGAGGTGAAGCCGCGCCGGGCGTACGACATCCACGACGCGCTGCTCACCGATCTCGCGCGGCCCATCTACGATCGCCAGATCGGCGCGCTCGGCGGCACCGACCACCTACGGCTCGCCCCCGGCGCCTCCGCCGAGCTCTGAGCCCGGCACGGCGGCGGCGGCCGCCCGGCGAGGCGTCGATTGTCGGACCCCGCACGTAGGCTTGCGCACATGCGCATCGCCACCTGGAACGTCAATTCGATCACCGCCCGGCTGCCCCGACTCCTTGCCTGGCTGGAGAGCAGCGGCACGGACGTGCTGTGCATCCAGGAGACCAAGTGCACCGCCGAGCAGTTCCCCACCGAGGAGCTGCGCGCCCTGGGGTACGAGTCCGTGGTCAATGCCACGGGCCGGTGGAACGGCGTGGCCCTGGTTTCCCGCGTCGGCCTCGCGGACGTGGTCACGGGCCTGCCCGGCGGCCCGGAGTACGACGGGGCCGAGGAGCCCCGGGCGATCTCCGCGACCTGCGGCCCGGTCCGCGTCTGGTCGGTGTACGTGCCGAACGGCCGGGAGGTCGCCCACGACCACTACGCGTACAAGCTGCGCTGGCTGGAGGCCCTGAAGGCGGCCGTCGCGGAGGACGCGGCCGGGGACCGCCCCTTCGCGGTCCTCGGCGACTACAACATCGCGCCGACCGACGACGACGTCTGGGACATCGCCGTCTTCGAGGGCGCCACGCACGTGACGGAGCCGGAGCGGGCCGCGCTCGCCGGCCTCCGTGAGACCGGTCTGACCGACGTGGTCCCGCGCCCCCTCAAGTACGACCACCCCTTCACGTACTGGGACTACCGCCAGCTCTGCTTCCCGAAGAACAGGGGCATGCGCATCGACCTGGTCTACGGCAACAAGCCCTTCGCCGAGGGGGTCACGGACAGCTACGTGGACCGCGAGGAGCGCAAGGGCAAGGGCGCCTCGGACCACGCACCCGTCGTGGTCGACCTCGACGTGTAGAGGCCGCCCGGCCCCGGTACGCATCCGGTGTCACCACCCGGCGGCGGGAACGATCTCCGCGCGCCGGGTGGTCGACCGGGAGGTGACGGTGCGAGGCTGTTCGGATGAACATTCCATTTCTGGACAACTGGCGCAAGCGGCATGAACCCGAGTCGGCCGACTCCCCGCTGGTCGCGGCCTTCGACCGTGACCCCGAGGGGGTGGCCGAGTTGCTCGCCGAGTGCGAGTTGCTGCGCGCCCGTGTCGGGGAGTCCGGGGTGACGCTCGACGACACCCCGAACTCCCTCCAGGAGCTCGACCAGCTGCCGCCCCGCTGGCGCGACGATGCGGAGGAGCTGCCCTGGTTCGGGAACGACGCCGGGCTCTACCTCGGCACCGTGATCGTGCGGAACGTGCCGGGTGCCCGCTGGCAGGTGTGGCCGGGTGGCGGTCCGGCGGTGCGGCTCGCCTCCGGCCGGGAGATCCAGGTCGTCGAGGCCGGTCTCGACTGGGCGATGACGGGCTCGCCGGAGCTCTCCCAGGTGTACGCCGAGGCCGCCGAGTACTGATGCCGGCACCCCGCACGGGCCGGTCCCGCACCGCTGTTTACGCCACCCTTTTGCAGTAAATACGGCTTATTCCTGTTTCATGCGTGTCGGGCGTGAAGTCCCTTTTCTGGTGGATAGTTTGCGCTGACTCGACACCGCTGAGAAATGGGGCAGGGCAGCGTATGGCCGTCGTCGATCCGCTGATCGAACTGCGTGGCGTCAACAAGCACTACGGCACGTTGCACGTCCTCCAGTCCATCGATCTCACCGTCGGCCGGGGAGAGGTGGTCGTCGTCATCGGCCCGTCCGGATCCGGCAAGTCCACTCTCTGCCGGGCGATGAACCGCCTGGAGAGCGTGGAGTCGGGCGAGATCGTCATCGACGGACAGCCGCTCCCCGAGGAGGGCAAGGCGCTCGCCCGGCTGCGCGCCGAGGTCGGCATGGTGTTCCAGTCGTTCAACCTCTTCGCGCACAAGACCGTCCTCGCGAACGTCTCCCTTGCGCAGAGCAAGGTACGCAAGCGCAAGAAGGAGGAGGCGGACCGGCGTTCGCGCGAACTCCTCGAACGCGTCGGACTCGCCGCGCACGCCGACAAGTACCCGGCCCAGCTCTCCGGCGGCCAGCAGCAGCGCGTGGCCATCGCCCGCGCCCTCGCCATGGACCCCAAGGCGCTCCTCTTCGACGAGCCGACCTCGGCCCTCGACCCCGAGATGATCAACGAGGTCCTGGAGGTCATGCAGCAACTCGCCCACGAGGGCATGACGATGGTGGTCGTCACCCACGAGATGGGCTTCGCCCGCTCCGCCGCCAACCGCGTCGTCTTCATGGCCGACGGGAAGATCGTCGAGGACCGCGCGCCGGAGGACTTCTTCACCGCCCCACGCAGCGAGCGCGCCAAGGACTTCCTGTCCAAGATCCTCAAGCACTGAGCGGGGTGGGAACCATGCAGCGTTCGCACCGCGCCCTGGCCGCGCTCACCCTGCTGCTCGCCGTGACGACGGCGCTCGGCGGCTGCGGCAGGGAGGGCAGCCCGCCCGTCAAGGGCCCCCAGCCCGACCAACTCCCCGTCTATCAGGTCCAGTCGGGCTTCACCCTGCCCGACTCCCCTACCTGGACCCGGGCGAAGAAGCGCGGGCATCTCGTCGTCGGCGCCAAGGAGGACCAGCCCTACATGGGTGAGCGGGACCCGGCCACCGGCCGCTACTCCGGCTTCGACATCGAGATCGCCAAGATGATGGCGGCCTCCCTCGGCTTCGACCCGGCCGGCATCGCCTTCCGTACGATCGCCTCGGCCAACCGCGAAACCGCCCTGCAGAACGGGCAGATCGACTACTACGTCGGCACCTACACCATCAACGACAACCGCAAGAAGCTCGTCGGCTTCGCCGGGCCCTACTACCTCGCCGGCCAGTCCCTCCTGGTCCGCACCGACGAGAACGACATCAAGGGCCCCCAGGACCTGGCGGGCAAACGGGTCTGCTCGGCCGCCGGCTCCACCCCGTACCAGCGGATCGAGAAGGACTACCCGAAGGCCGAACTCGTCGCCTACGACACGTACTCCGCCTGCGTGGACAACCTGCTGACCTACCAGGTCGACGCGGTCACCACCGACGACACGATCCTCATGGGCTACGCCGCCAAGGTGCCGGACGAACTCAAGGTCGTCGGCAAGCCGTTCTCCGAGGAGCCGTACGGCATCGGCGTCCCGCGCAACGACAACGCCCTGCGCTTCGCCCTCGACGACGCCCTCGCCGTCCACGAGAAGAACGGCGACTGGAAGAAGGCGTACGACGCCACTCTCGGCCTCTCCGGAATCCCCGCCCCGACACCGCCCGCCATCGACCGCTACCCGGCGAGCTGACCGGAGGAACCTCCCGACATGGACGTCCTGACCGACAACCTCTCGCTCTACTGGCAGGGATTCCTCGGCACCGTCGAACTCACCGTCTACGCCTCCGCGTTGGCCCTGGTCCTGGGCTTCCTCATGGCCTCGTTCCGGGTCGCGCCCGTGGGCTCCTTCCGGGTCTTCGGCACGGTCTGGGTCACCATCCTGCGCAACACCCCGCTGACCCTGCTCTTCTTCGCGGTCATGCTGGGCCTGCCCCGGTTCGGACTCGTGCTGCCCTTCGAGCTGTTCGCGGTCCTCGCGCTCGGCTGCTACACCTCGGCCTTCGTCTGCGAGGTGCTGCGCTCCGGCATCAACACCGTGCCGCGCGGGCAGGGCGAGGCCGCCCGCAGCCTGGGAATGAGCTTCGCCCAGACCCTCGGCACCGTCGTCCTGCCCCAGGCCTTCCGGACGGTCATCTCCCCGATCGGCTCCACCCTGATCGCCCTCGCCAAGAACTCGGCGATCGCCGGCGCGTTCAGCGTCACCGAACTCCTCGGCACCTACAAGACCTTGAGCGAACTCGGCTACAACATCGTCTGGACCTTCGTCTGGATCGCCGTCGGATACCTCATCATCACCCTCAGTATCAGCGCCCTCTTCCACGTCATGGAGAAGCGCTGGGGAGTCGCCCGATGACCGATTCCACCGCCCTCTACGACATCCCCGGGCCCCACACCCGGCGGCGCCACCTCCTCTACGGCCTCGCGTCCACCGTGGTGATCCTCGCGCTGGCCGGCTGGATCCTCTATCTCCTCTTCGACAACGACCAGTTCACCTCCACCAAGTGGTCGCCCTTCCTCTACAAGGGCATCCAGGAGCTGTTGCTCGAAGGGCTCGGCAACACCCTCAAGGCCTTCGCCTACGCCTCGGTGCTCTCGCTCGTCCTCGGCGGGGTCCTGGCCGCCGGGCGCCTCTCCGAGCACCGGGTGCTCCGCTGGATCTCGACCCTGTGCGTCGAGTTCTTCCGCGCCATGCCGGTCCTCGTGATGATCTTCTTCATCTTCGTGGCGCTCAAGGTGCAGCCGCTGCCCGCGCTCGTCGCCGGACTGACCCTCTACAACGGCTCGGTGCTCGCGGAGGTCTTCCGCACCGGCATCCACGCCGTCGCCCGCGGCCAGGGCGAGGCCGCGTACGCGCTCGGCATGCGCAAGACGCAGGTCATGACCTACGTCCTGGTGCCGCAGGCCGTCCGCGCGATGCTGCCGGCCATCATCAGCCAGTTGGTGGTCGCCCTCAAGGACACCTCGCTCGGATACCTCATCACCTACGAGGAGTTCCTGCACGCGGGCAAGCTGATCGCCTCCAACCTGGACTACGACCTGCCGTTCATCCCGGTCGTCCTGGTGATCTCACCGATCTACATCGGGATGTGCATGCTGCTCTCCTGGTTCGCCACCTGGGTGGCCAGGAAAGAGCGCCGCAGCCCGAAGACGAAGGCCGTGGACGTCGCTCCGGCCGAACCAGAGACGCTGCTGCCGGGACCGCAGTAGCGAGCGAGAGCCGCACCCGCCCGGCAGCAGCCGGTGATCACTCCTTCCGCAGCGGTACCGACACGAACGACGGGTCGGCCGAGGGGGAGGAGAAGGTCAGCTGCGCGCCGGTCGGGTTGTGCTCGATGTAGAGCGGATCGACGGTGTCGACGACCAGCGCGAGGCGGTGCCCCGCCGGTACGTCGTACGCCGTGGAGAACAGCTCCAGATCGACGCCGAACGGCTTCCCGGGGGTCCGGTCGTGGAAGGTGTACGGGGCGTTGCTGACCAGCTTGCCGACGCCGAGCGGACCCACGTCGTAGAGGTACGCGACGAGGGTGCCGCTCTCCTCGGTGGAGGTGACGGTGGTGTGCACCTTCACGGTGCCGCGCACCCGCTGCGGGGTGTCGTACCGCTCGGACTGCCAGACGCCGGCGAAGGCACGGGGGAGCAGGGGGACGGAGACGACGGGCGGGGTGCGGAGGAACTGGTCCAGGAGGTTGGTGAGCAGGGTGATGCCGCCGTTGGCTCCGGAGTCGACGTTCGCCCAGACCCGCTGCGTACCACCGAGGTCGAACTTCCGCTGGTTCGCGTTCACGGACTTCCAGTCCGCGTAGCCCTCGTAGCCGTCGGTCGAACGGGACTTGAGCTGGACCGGCTGCTCGCGGTCGATGCCGTTGTCGACGTCCTTGAGGTAGCGGTCGAACCAGCGGTGGGCGCTGGTCCAGGTGTCGTTGGGCAGCCCGAACAGGCCGGTGGCCTCGGCGGTGGCGTGGTCGCCGGGGCGGAACTCGAGCCGCTTGGGACCGGTGAGCTTCTCGAAGAAGCTCGCGTACTGGTTGGGCGGGAAGATGGTGTCGCCCCAGGCGTTGCCGAGCATGATCGCGGCGCCGTTGGCGTTGATCCGGTCCAGCTGCTCGACGGCGGAGCGCTTGCGGCCCCAGGCGATCATGTCCTCCTCCTTGTCCAGGTTGGAGGAGAGGAAGTCGCCCAGGATCTGCTTGAGTTCGGGCCCGGGGCGGCCGGTGAGGTAGCCGGCGCCGCCGAGCAGGGCGGCGGCTTGGAGGTGCTGGGTGCGGCCGCTGTAGATCGACTCGATGAGGTCCGCCCAGCCGCTGAGCGCGGCGACGGCCTTGATCCGCGGGTCGTGGGCGGCGGCGAGAAGACTGATCCCGGCGCCGTACGAGACGCCCGCCATGCCGATGTGGGCCGGGTCGGCGGAGGCGTTGGCGAGGGCCCAGTCGATCACCTTGGAGGCGTCGGCGATGTCCTTGGGTCCCGCGGTCTCGATCTCCCCGCCGGACTGCCAGAAGCCGCGCGAGTTGTAACTCACCACGATGTAGCCGGAGTCGGCGAGTTGTTTGGCCTGGGCGAGGTACTCGATCTGGGGCATGGCCCAGCTGGTGGGCAGCACGATCAGGGGGAGGCGGGCGCCGGCGACCGCTCCGGCGGGGGTGACGACGTTCGCCTTGAGGACGGTGCCGCCCTCCCCGGCGATGTCGACGAAGCGGATGCCGGTGCCGGTCGTCTCTCCGGTCTCACCGGCCTGGGCGGCGGGGGCGAGCCCGAGGGCCGCCCCGGCCACGAGTGCGGCCGAGACGGCGAGGGCCAGGGATGTGCGCACGGGTCACTCCTCGCTGGGGTACCGCTGGGGAGGCGGTACCGGTGCACTGATGGGGGGCAGTGAAAGTGACCCGACGGTAACCGGCGCGCTTTACCCGTGGTAACCGGTCGGTAAGTTACGTGCGGGTAACGATTGATGGCCGGGTGTCGCCGTCCAGGAGGGCGACGGCCTCCATGAAGTCCGTGTGGGCGTTCTCGTACCGCTTGGCGGCGACGAGGAACGTGGCGCCGGTGGCTGGGCTCGCCCGACTCTGCCAGCCGGGCGAGGATCCGCAGGGCCTCCTGTCGATCCGCTCCGGCCTCCTCCCGTCGACCGACCTTGAACCCGTACGAGACCAACGCCCGTGCCGGCTTCGGCAGATACGCCGCCGGCTCACCGTCGTCAGCACCCGGTCCTGGGAGAGGCTCGGCCGGTCCGATCCGAGCAGCATCGTCCGTGCCCGCAGCACAGCATCATGGTCGACGTTCTCGGAGTGATTCGCGACGGCGATTCCGGGATCCGGGGGGAGGGGCCGCACAAGGCTGTCGAGGTGTGCGATCAGTCCTACGAGAACCGCCTCTGACCCGTCATGATGGATACGTCTTCACCCCTGACTGGGAGGCGCGGTGCAGGAGTCGAGCGGCGTACCGGACGTCTTCGACCCACGGATCTACGCGGCCGGGATCCCGCACGACCGCTTCCGTGACCTGCGCGACCGCGCGCCCGTCGCCTGGCAGGAGGAGCCCGAGATCCTGGGCTGGCCCGCGGGCTCCGGGTTCTGGGCCGTCACCCGGCATGCCGATGTGGTCCGGGTGCTGAAGGACCCGGGCGCGTACTCGTCCTGTCTCGGCGCCACCCAGATCCGCGACCCCGATCCCGCCGATCTGCCCTTCATCCGGCGCATGATGCTCAATCAGGACCCTCCCGGACACGGTCGGTTGAGGCGTCTCGTCAGTCGGGCCTTCACCCCGGGCCGGATCGAGCGCTTCGGCGTCACCGCGCGCGAGCGGGCCCGGCAGCTGCTCGCGGACGCGATCGCCGGGGGCGGCGAGGTGGACCTCGTCCGGGCCGTCACCGACGACTACGCGCTGCTCAATCTCACCGATCTGCTCGGAGTGCCCCCGAGTGACCGGGGCCTGCTGCACTCCTGGACCGAGCGGGTCATCGCGTACCAGGACCCCGACGAGCCACCCGTCCTCGACGACGAGGGGCGGCCGGTCAACCCGCGGTCGCCCGCGATGCTCGCCGAGATGTTCGGCTACGCCCAGGAGCTCGCCGCGTACAAGCGCGCCCATCCCGCCGACGACGTGATGAGCGTGCTCGCCACGTCCGAACTCGCCGACGCCGAACTGGAGATGTTCTTCTTCCTGCTGACGGTCGCCGGAAACGACACGGTCCGCAGCGCCGCCCCCGGCGGACTCCTCGCCCTCACCGAACACCCCGACGAGCAGCGGAGGTTGTGGAAGGGTGAGGTCTCCATGGACACGGCGGTGGACGAACTGCTCCGCGTCCACCCGCCCGTGCTCTCGTTCCGGCGCACGGCCGCCACCGACACCGAGCTCGCGGGGCAGGCGCTCCGGCGCGGCGACAAGGTCGTCGTCTTCCACGCCTCCGCCAACCATGACGAGCGCGTCTTCCCCGACCCGCACCGCCTGGACCTCGGTCGAAGCCCGAACCCGCACGTGTCCTTCGGTGACGGCCCCCATGTCTGCCTGGGTGCGCACTTCGCCCGGCTTCAGCTCCGTGTGCTCCACGAGGAGGTGCGGCGGGCCTGTGGTGGTCTGGAGCTCGCCGGTTCGCCCCGGCGTCTCGTCTCCAACTTCATCAACGGCATCAAGTCGCTGCCGGTTCGGCTGCGGGAGCCGTCCTCGCCGCTCGCGTGACATCGGCCACGAGCTCGACCACATCGGGGCCGTACGCCTGCGAGTTGACCACCTTCAGGAGCAGTACGAAGGAGCCGGAACGATGGCGGCGCGCCAACTCCGGGTAGTGGCGGGCGAGATAGCGGGTCGCCGCCTGGTTGGTGATGGCCCGCTGGCCGCAGAAGAGGAAGACGGGCCGGCCGCCCTCGCCGGCGGTGAGCCGGGCGAGGATCACGTACTCGCAGACCCCCACCTCCGAGCGGTAGCTCTCTCCGCCGACCACGAACGCGCCGCGGTCCGGGCCGGGTTCGACCTCGACGTTCACCTCGATGCCCGGGAGAAGGGTCGCCAGATGGGCCGCCATCCGCCGATTCGAGTAGGGGCCGCCGACGCAGAACTCCGTCCGGTCGCCGAAGCCCTGGTGGGTCTGATCGTGCGAGAGGATCCGGGCCTGCGCTCCGCAGTCCTTGATCAGGGCGGACAGTTCGAGCAGCGCGAACACGTCGAAGCGGTGTACCGAGCGGTCGCCGCCCGACTCCCTGTTCACGACGAGCAGGCACTCCGAGTTCCCCGGAAGCCCGAAGAAGTCCTGCTTGCGGCGGAGCGTCCGCCGCCAGAGGTACGTGCGGCCCAGCCAGCCGAGCGAGGCGCTGACCCCCGTCGCGAGCACCCCGAGCACGATGTTGCGCAGGTCTTCGTCCATGGGCGCGCATGCTAGCGGGGAAACGGCCTCCTGTTCGAGGCGGTCCTGACGGAAGGTGCCGAGGGAAGTTACGCTGCGCGGACGGTCATTGACTGGAGGTAGGGAATGCGTCGCTCCGCCGCTGGCAAGGTCTCTGTTCTCGCCGTCGCGGCGACGGTGCTCTCGATGGGTGCCGCCGCCCCGCCCACGGCCCCACCGATCGTCCCACCGACCGCGCCACCACTCCCGGTCAAGGAACCCGTGGCCGTCGGCTACGGCGGCGCCGTCGCCAGTGTCGACGCCGACGCCTCGGCCGCCGGCGTCGAGGTGCTCCGCAAGGGCGGCAACGCGGTGGACGCGGCCGTCGCCGTCGCGGCCGCGCTGGGCGTCACCGAGCCCTACTCCGCGGGCATCGGGGGCGGCGGCTACTTCGTGTACTACGACGCGAAGAGCCGCACGGTACACACCGTCGACGGCCGCGAGACCGCCCCCCGCTCCGCCGACACGAGCCTCTTCGTCGAGAACGGTGCGCCGATCCCCTTCGAGGAGGGCATGACCAGCGGCCTCGGAGTCGGCACCCCCGGCACCCCGGCGACCTGGAAGACCGCCCTCGACGCCTGGGGCAGCAAGCGGCTCGGCACCCTGCTCGAACCCGCCGAGCGGCTGGCTCGCGAGGGCTTCACCGTCGACGCCACCTTCCGCGCCCAGACCGCCGGCAACGAGGCGCGGTTCCGCGACTTCCCCGCCAGCTCCGAACTCTTCCTGCCGGGAGGCCAGTTGCCCGCGGTCGGCTCGGTCTTCAAGAATCCCGACCTGGCCCGTACGTACAAGACGCTCGGCCGCGAGGGTGTCGGCGCCCTCTACCGGGGTCCGCTCGCCCGGGACATCGTGAACACCGTCCGTACGCCCCCGGTCCGCGAGGGCGCCACCCGGAAGGTCCGCCCGGGTGATCTGACGGAGCGGGATCTCGCCGCGTACCGCACCGAGTTCCGCAAGCCCACGAAGGTCTCGTACCGAGGTCTCGACGTCTACGGCATGCCTCCCTCCTCCTCCGGCGGTACGAGCGTCGGCGAGGCCCTCAACATCCTGGAGGGCACCGACCTCGCGAAAGCCTCCCAGGCCCGCTATCTGCACCGCTTCATCGAGGCGAGCCGCATCGCCTTCGCCGACCGGGGCCGCTGGGTCGGGGACCCGGCCTTCGAGTCCGTGCCGACGCGCGGGCTGCTCTCCCAGCGGTACGCCGACGCGCGCGCCTGCCTGATCCGGGACGATGCCGCCCTGACCAGCCCCCTCGCGCCCGGCGACCCGAACAGCCCGGTGCCGTGCGCGAGCGATGGTACGGCGGCCCCGACCACGTACGAGGGGGAGAACACCACCCACCTCACGGTGGCCGACAAGTGGGGCAACGTCGTCGCCTACACCCTCACCATCGAGTCCACCGGCGGCAGCGGGATCACCGTGCCCGGCCGGGGCTTCCTGCTCAACAACGAGCTGACCGACTTCTCCTTCGCCCCGGCGAACCCGGCCGTGCACGACCCGAACCTGCCCGGTCCGGGCAAGCGGCCGCGCTCCTCGATCTCCCCGACGATCGTCCTCGACCGGCACGACCGGCCCGTGCTCGCGCTCGGGTCCCCGGGCGGTGCGACCATCATCACGACGGTTCTCCAGACCCTCACCGGGGTCGTCGACCGGGGGCTCCCGCTCGTCGACGCGATCGCCGCGCCGCGTGCCAGCCAGCGCAACCAGGCCACCACCGAACTCGAACCCGGGCTGTGGAACAGCCCGGTCAGGGCGGAGCTCGAAGCCATCGGGCACGGCTTCCGGCAGAACCCGGAGATCGGGGCGGCGACGGGTGTCCAGAGGCTGCCGGACGGCCGCTGGGTGGCCGCCGCGGAGTCGGTTCGCAGGGGCGGCGGGTCGGCGATGGTGGTCCGGCCGGCGGGGAGGTAGCGCCGAGGGGGCGCGCATGTGCCCTTCCGAGAGGGGCCGGGCGGGTATGCGCCCTGCCGCGAGAGGCCGCGTGTGCGCCCCCTCGCGTCCTACAGCGCCGTCAGCACGCGCGGGCCCTCGTCCGTGATCGCCACCGTGTGCTCCGCGTGTGACGCGCGCGAGCCGTCGAGCGTGCGGATCGTCCAGCCGTCGCGCGCCGTGTAGTGGTCGTCCGTGCCGCCGCCGATGAGCATCGGCTCGATCGCGAGCACCATCCCGTGGCGCAGCTTCATGCCCCGGCCCGGGCGTCCCTCGTTGGGGACGCCCGGGTCCTCGTGCATCGTGCGGCCGATCCCGTGGCCGCCGAAGCCGTCCGGGACGCCGTACCCGGCGGCGCGGCACACCCGGCCGATCGCGTGTGCGATGTCGCCGATGCGGTTGCCGACGACGGCGGCGGCGATGCCCGCCTCCAGGGCCTCCTCCGCCGCGGCGATCAGCCGGGTGTCCTCCGGCCTGGCCCGGCCGACCGTGAAGCTGATCGCGGAGTCGCCCGCCCAGCCGCCGAGGAGCGCACCGCAGTCCGCGGAGACCAGGTCGCCCGGAGCGAGCCGGGTGTCGTCCGGGATGCCGTGGACGATGGCGTCGTTCACGGAGAGGCACACGACCGCGGGGAACGGCACGGGCGCCCACTCCGGGCGGTAGCCGAGGAAGGGCGAACCGGCGCCGGCCTCGGCCAGGACCTCCCGTGCGGCCCGGTCCAGCTCGGTCAGCGGGACCCCGGGCGCCGCCTTCTCCCGTACGGCCGCGAGGGCGCGGGCCACCACGCGTCCCGCCTCACGCATCGCGGCCAGGTTCTCGTTCGTCTTGATCTCCACCATGCCAATTACTATACCGGTATTAGTATGGCTTCATGGTGCGCACACCCCTGACCCCCGAAGAGCGCGAGCGCGGCGAGCGCCTCGGCCTGTTCCTGCGCGAAGCGCGCGGCGAACGGTCGATGGTCCAGATCGCCGCCGCTGCCGGCCTGTCCGCCGAGACGCTCCGCAAGATCGAGACCGGCCGGGCCCCGACCCCGGCGTTCTTCACCGTCGCGGCCCTCGCCCGGGTCCTCGGCCTCTCCATGGACGAGCTGGTCGTCCGGTGTGCGCTGGTGCCCGTCTGACGGGCCGGCCGGAGCCGAACGCCGAAGCGGGAATTCGGTGGCACACCGGACCGGTACAGACGATCATGCGACGCATGAGCGACGAACCCGCACGATGGACCACGGCGACCGTCTACCCCGACATGTGGGCGGACCCGGACGACGACCCCCGCAACAACAACGGGGGTTCCAGTCCGGAGGGCGAGGCGGCGACGCTGCGGGACTTCCTGAGGGACTACCGCCTGACCCTTCGGATGAAGTGCGAGGGGCTGGACGCGGAACAGCTGGCCCGCCGGTCGGTCCCGCCGTCGACCATGTCGCTGCTGGGTCTGATCCGGCACCTCGCCGAGGTGGAGCGGGACTGGCGCAACTGGATCAGCGACGGTGAACCGCTGCCGAAGCTGTACGGCAAGAAGGACTCGGACTTCGACGGGGCCGTCGCCGAACAGGTCGTGGTCGACGCCGCGTACGCCGATCTGGAGCGCGAGCAGGCGGCGCTCGACGCCGAGCTGGCCGAGCACGCGGACCTGGGCGCGCGCGTGGGGAAGGACAGGATCGCGATCCGGGAGCTGATGGTGCACCGGATCGACGAGTACGCCCGCCACTGCGGACACGCCGACCTGCTGCGCGAGTGCGTCGACGGCAGGGTGGGCCAGTAGACCGAAGGCCGAAGGCCGGGGTGGTCGGTCGGTAGTACGCGTGCCCCGGACGCCGGCGCGACATCCGGGGCCCCCTCGCCCGTCCTCCGGGCCGAGACCGCCGGCTAGACCGAGACCGCCAGCTGTACGCGGCTGTGCCGCGGCTCCTCGATCTCGTCGAGGAGCGCCCGGGCCAGGTCCGGGTGGGCGATCCGGCCGGGGCCGTCGATCACCGTGCCCACGGCCGTCCGGTAACCCCCGGTCACCTCGGCCTCCGCGTTCAGGTCCTGTGGCGGTACGACCATCAGCCAGTCGAGCTCCAGTCCCGCCTCGGCGGTCAGCAGCGCGAACTCGGCCACGTGGCCCTGTGAGAACACCCGCCACTGTTCCGGGAATTCGGGCGCGTCCATGATCCGCACCCCCGGCTCCGTCTCCAGTGTCGTGGCGATGCCCAGGGTCAACAGCCGTCGCACGCCCGCCTCCTCGAGTCCCGCGATCAACGCCTTGGCCGCCGTCGTGAAGTACTCCTCCGAGGAGACGTCGAGGCGGACCGACGCGTTCACGGCGGCGTCATGGCCGGCCGCCAGGGCGGCCACCGAGGCCGGGTCGGTGACATCACCCCGTACCAGCGTGACCGAACCCCCGGCCAGATCCGGGTACTTCGACGGATCGCGGACCACCGCGGTCACCCGGTGACCCCGGGCCACCGCCTCCGCGACGGCCGCGCGGCCGACCCGTCCACCCGCTCCGAAGATGACAATGTTCCTGCTCACGGCGTTGCTCATGTCGTTGCTCATGGCAGGACCGTAGAACCGGAGTACCTGGTTACTTCAACGGTACTGGGCTAGCTTCGGAGGCATGAACCAGCCGCTGCCCGCCGACCTCTTCCACGATCCGGACTGCTCCGACCGCGCCCAGCCCATCCGGGTCGGCGGCAAGTGGACCGCCCTGGTGCTCCGCTGCCTGGAGGACGGACAGCCGCGCCGCTTCTCCGAGCTGCGCGTCCCGCTCCACTGGATCACCCCCAAGGTGCTCACCGAGACCCTGCGCACGATGGAGCGCGACGGCTTCCTCACCCGCACCGTGTACGACGAGAACCCGCCGCGCGTCGAGTACGCGCTGACCGCGCTCGGCCGCTCGCTGATCGATCCGCTCGACTCCGCGTGCGCGTGGGCCCGCGCCCATGTCCCGGAGATCACCGAGGCCAGGACGGCGTACGCGCAGAGCGGCTGACCCCGGGGCCGGTCATCAGCGGTGACGGCCGCGCCGGCCGTCCCGGACGGCCTCTTCGTCGCCCGGGAGACCCTGACCCACGCCGCCGACCCGACCCCGGCATAGGCTCCCGGGCATGATGCCCGAAGAGCTGCGGCGCGGCCGCTACGTCAGCCTGACCACCTACCGGAAGAACGGCACGGGGGTCGCGACACCCGTCTGGTACGCGGTGGACGGTGACGAGCTGTACGCCTGGACCCGCACCGACTCGTGGAAGGTCAAGCGGCTGCGGAACGACCCGAGGGTCGAGGTCGCCGTCTGCGACGTGCGCGGCAACATCGCCGAGGGCGCCGAGCGCTTCAGGGGAAAGGGCCGCCTGGTGGCGGGGGAGGAGCTGCGCCGGATCCGGGGGCTGCTCTCACGCAAGTACACCTGGCAGTACTGGCTGACCGACGTGCCGGCCATGATCGTCCGGCTCGGGAAGCGCCCGCACACCGGGATCGTCGTGCGATTCGGGTGAATTGGGCGGTAGGGCACGCGTAGGAAAACGGTCCGTAGTCGTCCCGTAACACGACTGCGGTCCAATACCCGCGGACCGGAAGGTTCCAGTCGACGGCGGGGCAGGTGCGTAGCGCATGACGGTGTATCAACTCCCGGTGGAAGTCGCCACGTTCAGACACTGGCTGACGGATCTCGCGCGCCGCATCCCGCCCGGCGGCGGTTGGTACGGAGTCTTCGCCGAACGCGACCCGGAGGGGCTTCGCGCCTGCTTCGACGGGACGGAGATCCTGCCCTGGGACGTCGTCGAGTCCCTGCTCCGAGACGCCGGAGAGGCGGTCGAGGGGCCGCTCGCCGTCCGGGGCAGAACGCTGTACGCGGAGGCCGCCGGCGCCCACGACCGCCGCCCCGGCGGAGCGGCGGCGCTCACCGAACGCCGCGAGCTCATGGAACGCGAACGCCGGTACGCCGAGTCCCGGGCCCGCGAACTGGGCGACCGGCTCCGCGCGACCCCGGCCCCGGGCCCGGACGACACGGCCCGCCTGGAACACGACCTGGCCTGGACGCGCGACGACCACGCGAGGGCGGTGGCACGGGTCGCCGACCTGACGGCCCGGCTCGCGCGGCTGGCGGAGTGGGGGGACGGCGGAGGGACGGCGGGGCCGACCGGGCCGGGGCAGGCGGCTTCGGGCGGGGCCTGGTCGGGGCGGGGACCGGGACCGGCGCCGGAACCGGTTCTGTCGCAGGCCGGTCCGTCCTCGGCCCCCCTGCCCCCCGCCCCGCCCGCCGGGCCCCCCGCCCGCCCCGCCAAAGCCAAGCGCCGCCCCCGTGGCGCGCGCTACGCGTGGCTCGACGACAGCGCCGAGGACCAGGGGCCCGTGGTCGCGCCCGCACCCGTTCCCGTACTCCCGACCGGGGGCGCGGCTCCCCGAGGGGCCCGGTTCGGGGGCGCCGCCGCGCCCGGCGGGGCCGATGGCGCCCGTCCGGCCGCCGCCCCCGGGGCCGATCACGCCGAGGTCGCCCGCGCCGCCGCCAACGCGGTCTACGCCCTTCAGCGGCTCCGCGTCCAGGGCCGTAGCGGCGAAGCTCACGCCCTGCTCTGCGAGGCACTCAACGGGCCGCCCGCCCGGCTGCCCGCCCTCGCCGGGGAGCTGCACCGGGCCGGGCTCGGCGCCGACTGGTCCATCCTGCTCTGGGAGGCGGCCTCGCTCCCGCCCGGCCGGCTCGCCGCCGTCGCGGGGGTGCTCGCCGACGCGGGCCGGGCCGCCGACTGCGAGCAGCTCCTACGCCAGGGGGTGGCCCGCCCCGTCGAGGAGCTCGCCGGGGCGTGCGCCGCCCTGCGTGCCGAGGGTCACCACCGCGAGGCCCACGCGCTGCTCACCGCCTTCGTCCGGGTCCGCGCTCCCGAGGACGCGGCCCGCCTCGCGGCCGAGGACCCGCGCGGGCTCGCCCCCCAACTCCTCGAAGCCGCCCGAGCGGTGTCCGCGGCCCGCGAGCGCGACCTGCTGCACGCCCTCCGCGTGGCGGGTCTCGCGGGCGCCTGACAGGCCCGGCGGGGCGCCGGGGAGGGGTGGGATGCCCACCCGGTGAGGCGGTCCCCGCGCCGCATGTGTCAGGCATGCCCGTACGTGTCGGTACGTGTCCGACGTGGACCACTCGGGTATGAAACATGATCGACCCGGCCGCTTCCCGGCGGCGGTCTTGCTCCGGGGTGTGACGGGGCTTACGTTCTCCTCCTACGCACCGCATCTACGTGCGTAGAGGCTCTCTGACGCCGTGCCGAAGGAGCAGATCATGACCGACGTCGTACGCGCCGCGCTCGTCCAGGCGACCTGGACCGGCGACACCGAATCCATGATCGCCAAACACGAGGAGTACGCCCGGGAGGCCGCCCGTCAGGGTGCCAAGGTGATCGGCTTCCAGGAGGTGTTCAACGCCCCCTACTTCTGCCAGGTCCAGGAGCCCGAGCACTACCGCTGGGCCGAGCCCGTCCCCGACGGCCCCACCGTCAGCCGGATGCGGGACCTCGCCCGGGAGACCGGGATGGTGATCGTGGTGCCCGTCTTCGAGGTCGAGAGCGAGGGCTTCTACTACAACACCGCCGCCGTGATCGACGCCGACGGCAGCTACCTCGGCAAGTACCGCAAGCACCACATCCCCCAGGTCAAGGGCTTCTGGGAGAAGTACTACTTCCGCCCGGGGAACGCCGGCTGGCCGGTCTTCGACACCGCCGTCGGAAGGGTGGGGGTCTACATCTGCTACGACCGGCACTTCCCCGAGGGCTGGCGCCAACTCGGGCTCAACGGAGCCCAGCTGGTCTACAACCCGTCGGCCACCCACCGCGGTCTCTCCTCCTACCTCTGGCAGCTGGAGCAGCCCGCCGCGGCCGTCGCCAACGAGTACTTCGTCGCCGCGATCAACCGTGTCGGCATCGAGGAGTACGGCGACAACGACTTCTACGGCACGAGCTACTTCGTCGACCCGCGCGGCCGGTTCGTCGGTGACGTCGCCTCCGACAAGACCGAGGAACTCCTCGTCCGCGACCTCGACTTCGGGATGATCGAGGAGGTGCGCCAGCAGTGGGCGTTCTACCGGGACCGACGCCCCGACGCCTACGACGGGCTGGTGCAGCCGTGAGCAGTCTCTTCGACCGGCACAAAGCCGTCATCCCCGACTGGGTCGCCCTCTACTACCGCGACCCCATCGAGATCACCCACGGCGAGGGCCGCCACGTCTGGGACGCCGACGGACGCCGGTACCTCGACTTCTTCGGCGGCATCCTCACCACCATGACCGCCCACGCCCTGCCCGAGGTCACCAAGGCCGTGGCCGAGCAGGCCGGCCGGATCATCCACTCCTCGACGCTCTACCTCAACCGCCCGATGGTGGAGCTCGCCGAGCGGATCGCCGGACTCTCCGGCATCCCCGACGCCCGTGTCTTCTTCACCACCTCCGGCACCGAGGCCAACGACGCGGCGCTGCTCCTCGCGACCGCGTACCGGCGGTCGAACCAGATCCTGGCCATGCGGAACAGCTACCACGGCCGTTCCTTCTCCACGGTCGGCATCACCGGCAACCGTGCCTGGTCGCCCACCAGTCTCTCGCCGCTGCAGACCCTGTACGTCCACGGCGGCGTCCGCACCCGCGGCCCGTACGCCCAGTACACCGACGAGCGGTTCATCGAGGCCTGCGTCGCCGACCTCGAGGACCTCCTCGGCCACACCCGGGAAGTCGCCGCGCTCATCGCCGAACCCGTCCAGGGCGTCGGCGGCTTCACCGCCCCGCCCGACGGTCTGTACGCCGCGTTCCGCCGGGTGCTCGACCGGCACGGCATCCTGTGGATCTCCGACGAGGTGCAGACCGGCTGGGGCCGTACCGGCGAGCACTTCTGGGGCTGGCAGGCGCACGGCCAGGCCGGGCCGCCCGACATCCTCACCTTCGCCAAGGGCATCGGCAACGGCATGTCCGTCGGCGGGGTGGTGGCCCGCGCCGAGATCATGAACTGCCTCGACGCCAACTCCATCTCCACCTTCGGCGGTTCACCCGTCACCATGGCCGCCGGGCTCGCCAACCTCTCCTACCTCCTGGAGCACGACCTCCAGGGCAACGCGCGCCGGGTCGGCGGTCTGCTCATCGAGCGGATCAGGGCCGCCTGCGCAGGAGTCGAGGCGGTACGGGAGGTCCGCGGCCGCGGCCTCATGATCGGCATCGAACTCACCGAGCCGGGCACCGACCGGGCGAACCCGGACGCGGCCTCCGCCGTCCTGGAGGCCGCCCGCGAGAACGGCCTGCTGATCGGCAAGGGCGGCGGCCACAACACCAGCACCCTGCGCATCGCCCCACCGCTCTCCCTCACCGTCGCCGAGGCGGAGGAGGGCGCCGCGATGCTCGAACAGGCCCTCAGAGGCGTGTAGTTCCGCTGTCCCCCCGCCGTCCCGCCGTATCGAGCAGGGAGAGTCCCGTGAGCACCCGAACCGTCATCCGGGGCGGCCTCGTCGTCACCGCCGCCGACGAACTCCACGCCGACGTGCTGATCGAGGACGGCCGCGTGGTCGCCCTCGCGGCCCACGGCTCCGACGCGGCGGCCGCCTGGACCGCCGACCGGACGATCGACGCCACCGACCGCTACGTGCTGCCCGGTGGCGTCGACGCCCACACCCACATGGAGCTGCCCTTCGGCGGCACCTTCGCCTCCGACACCTTCGAGACGGGCACCCGCGCCGCCGCCTGGGGCGGCACCACCACCATCGTCGACTTCGCCGTCCAGACCGTCGGCCACAGCCTGCGTGAAGGACTCGACGCCTGGTACGCGAAGGCCGACGGCAACTGTGCGATCGACTACGCCTTCCACATGATCCTCTCCGACGTCAACGAGCACACGCTCAAGGAGATGGACCGGCTCGTCCAGGAGGGCATCACCTCCTTCAAGCTCTTCATGGCCTACCCCGGCGTCTTCTACAGCGACGACGGCAAGATCCTGCGCGCCATGCAGCGCTCCGCCGACAACGGCGGACTGATCATGATGCACGCCGAGAACGGCATCGCCATCGACGTGCTCGTCGAGCAGGCCCTCGCGCGCGGCGAGACCGACCCCCGCTACCACGGGGAGGTCCGCAAGGCGCTCCTGGAGGCCGAGGCCACTCACCGGGCGATCCAGCTCGCGCGGGTGGCGGGGGCGCCGCTCTACGTGGTCCACGTCTCGGCGGAGGAGGCGGTCGCGGAGATCGCGACCGCCCGGGACAAGGGGCTGCCCGTCTTCGGCGAGACCTGCCCCCAGTACCTCTTCCTCTCCACCGACAACCTCGCGGAGCCGGGCTTCGAGGGCGCGAAGTACGTGTGCAGCACCCCGCTCCGGCCGAAGGAGCACCAGGCGGCGCTCTGGCGCGGACTGCGGACGAACGACCTCCAGGTGGTCTCCACCGACCACTGCCCGTTCTGCTTCACGGGCCAGAAGGACCTCGGCCGCGGCGACTTCTCGAAGATCCCCAACGGCCTTCCGGGCGTGGAGAACCGGATGGACCTCCTTCACCAGGCCGTCGTCGACGGGCACATCTCGCGGCGCCGCTGGATCGAGATCGCCTGCGCGACGCCGGCCCGGATGTTCGGCCTGTACCCGCAGAAGGGCACGATCGCCCCGGGCGCCGACGCCGACGTCGTGATCTACGACCCGCACGCCGTCCAGACCCTGTCCGCGGACACCCACCACATGAACGTCGACTACTCCGCGTACGAGGGGAAGACGGTCACCGGCCAGGTCGAGACGGTCCTCTCACGCGGCGAGCTCGTGATCGACCAGCGCAAGTACGTCGGTCACGCCGGGCACGGCACCTTCACCCCCAGGTCCACCTGCCAGTACCTGGGCTGAGTCATCCCAGGACCGAACCGCACCGAATCGAACTTGGAGGTCCCGCGTGGACTTCGGACTTGTCCTGCAGACCGACCCGCCCGCCTCGCAGGTCGTCGGGCTGATGCGCCGGGCGGAACGCAACGGCTTCCGCTACGGCTGGACCTTCGACTCCGCCGTGCTCTGGCAGGAGCCCTTCGTCGTCTACAGCCAGATCCTGGAGCACACGACGAAGCTCCACGTCGGCACGATGGTGACGAACCCGGGAACGAGGACGTGGGAGGTCACGGCGTCGACCTTCGCCACGCTCAACGACATGTTCGGCAACCGGACCGTCTGCGGCATCGGCCGCGGCGACTCCGCGATGCGCGTTGCCGGCCGCAAGCCGAACACCCTGGCCCGCCTGGGCGAGGCCATCGACGTCATCCGCGACCTGGCGGAGGGCCGCGAGGCGGTGGTGGACGGCAGCCCGATCCGCATCCCGTGGATCAAGGACGGCAGGCTGCCGGTCTGGATGGCGGCGTACGGCCCGAAGGCGCTCGCCCTCGCGGGCCAGAAGGCGGACGGCTTCATCCTCCAGCTCGCCGACCCGTATCTGACGGAGTGGATGGTGAAGGCGGTGCGGGCCGCCGCCGAGGAGGCCGGCCGCGACCCCGCCGCGGTCAAGATCTGCGTCGCGGCACCGGCGTACGTGACGGCCGACGGCTCGGCGGACGCCCTGGCCCACGCCCGCGACCAGTGCCGCTGGTTCGGCGGCATGGTCGGCAACCACGTCGCCGACCTCGTCTCGCGCTACGGCGAGCACTCCGACATGGTCCCGGAGGCCCTGACCGCGTACATCAAGGACCGGCACGGTTACGACTACAGCCACCACGGCCGCGCCGACAACCCGTCCACCGACTTCGTCCCCGACGAGATCGTCGACCGCTTCTGCCTCCTCGGCCCGGCCGAGGCCCAGATCGAGAAACTACGGCGGCTGCGGGAGTTGGGCGTGGACCAGTTCGCCGTGTACGCCATGCACGACGCGAAGGAGACGACGATCGACGCGTACGGCTCCGAGATCATCCCGGCCCTCGGCTGACACCCGTTGCCGAGGCCCGGACGGGAGCGATGCCGGCGCTCCGGCGGGCCCGGCCGGCGCGTTCGGGCTGACTACGATCAACCGATGAACACCACCGTCCTGCTCAAGGCCCCCGCGACGCCGACTGCTCCCGCTCTTCTCCTGCGCCCCTGGCGCGTCGACGACGTGGCCGAGCTGGTCGAGTCGTACCGGGATCCCGATCTGCGCGGTCAGGTCAGTGTGCCGATGGAGAGCGAGGCCGACGGACTGGCCTGGGTGGGGGCCCAGGAGGGCGGCTGGGCGGCGGGCGTCCGGTTCTGCTTCGCCGTCCTTGAGGAGCCCTCCGGCGCGGAGCCGCAGCGGCTGGCGGGCAGCGTGGTGCTCAAGGAGGTCGCCCCCGGCAAGCCGTCCGCCGAGGTCGGCTACTGGACGGCGGCACGGGCCCGTGGGCGAGGCGTGGCGCCCCGAGCCCTGGAGGCCCTCACCGCCTGGGCGTTCGACACCTACGGGACCGACGGCCTGGAACGTCTCGAACTCCTGCACCAGGTCGACAACCTGGCTTCCTGTCGCGTGGCGGAGAAGTGCGGCTACGCGTTCGACAGGATCCTGCCGTCGGCGCCTCCCGCCTTCCCGCTGGACGGCCATCTCCACGTACAGGGGCGGGTCGTAGGCGTTCGGCGTACACCGGCGTGATGCGCGGGTCTACCCGCGCCTCACGCCGAGTGGAAGAATCGGAGCCCCACTCCGTGGCCACAAGTGGTCCTTGACAGACCACGATGGAGCCGCTCCGGCATGGCACCCCTCGCCCCTCATCGGGGCGACACCTCGTTCCGTCCTCCCCGCCGAACGAAGGGTTCCTCCGTATGACCGCAACCGTCCCCCCGGGAAGACCGACCGGATCCACCGAACTCACAGGACTCGACGGATCCACCGGACCCGCCGGATCCACTGCAGCCGGCGGCCGGGTCGAACTCGCCCCAGGCGCCGCCCCCGCCGACCCCCGCTTCGTCAACGAGGACCTGCTCCCCGTCCCCGTCGCCCAACGCCGCTGGACCACCTACAACTTCGCCGCCCTCTGGGTCGGCATGGCCCACAACATCCCCTCGTGGATGCTCGCCTCCGGTCTCGTCGCCCTGGGCATGGACTGGAAGCAGGCGGTCCTCACCATCGCCCTCGCCAATGTCGTCGTGCTGCTGCCGATGCTGCTCACGGGGCATGCCGGACCCAAGTACGGCATCCCCTTCCCCGTCCTCGCCCGCGCCTCCTTCGGGCTGCGCGGGGCGAACCTGCCCGCTCTCGTCCGGGCCGGGGTCGCCTGCGCCTGGTTCGGCATCCAGACCTGGATCGGCGGCCAGGGCGTCTTCGTCCTCCTCGACAAGGTCTTCGGCGGCGGCTGGGCGGACGCGGCGAGGATCGGCGGCCAGCCGTGGACGCTCTGGCTCTGCTTCGTCCTCTTCTGGGCCCTCGAACTCGCCATCATCTACCGGGGGATGGAGGCCCTGCGCCGCTTCGAGAACTGGGCCGCGCCCTTCGTCATCGTCGGCGCGCTCGTCCTTCTCACCTGGATCGCGGTCAAGGCGGGCGGCCTCGGACCGCTGCTCGACCAGCCGTCGAAGCTCGGCTGGGGCGCCGACTTCTGGTCCGTCTTCTTCCCCGCCCTCATGGGCATGATCGCCTTCTGGGCGACGCTCAGCCTCAACATCCCCGACTTCACCCGCTTCGGCGCCGGCCAGCGTTCCCAGATCCTCGGTCAGACCCTCGGACTCCCCACCACCATGACCTTGTTCGCGCTGCTCTCGGTGCTCGTCACCTCCGGCTCGCAGGCCGTGTACGGGGCGCCCGTCTGGGATCCGGTGGCGCTCGCCGCCAAGACCGACAACGTCTTCGGACTGCTCTTCGCCCTGGTGACCGTGCTGGTGGCGACCCTCTCCGTGAACATCGCGGCCAATGTCGTCTCCCCGGCGTACGACCTCGCCAACCTCGCCCCGAAGCTGATCAACTTCCGTACGGGCGCGCTGATCACCGGTGTCGTCGGCGTGCTCATCATGCCGTGGAAGCTCACCGCCACCCCCGAGCTGTACATCTTCACCTGGCTCGGCCTGGTCGGGGGTCTCCTCGGTACGGTCGCGGGCATCCTGATCGCCGACTACTGGCTCGTCCGCCGTGCCGTCCTCGACCTCGAAGGGCTCTACCGGGCCGACGGGCCCTACTGGTACCGGGGCGGCTGGAACCCGGCGGCCGTGCTCGCCTTCGCGGTCGGCGGCGTCCTCGCCGTCGGCGGCTCCCACTCGGCACCCGGCACCGGGCCCTTCCCCGAGGACGGGCTGATTCCCCTCCTGAAGCCCCTCGCCGACTACGGCTGGGCCGTCGGCCTGGCCGCCTCGCTGCTCCTCTACACCGTCCTCATGAGGCGCGGGGCAGCCGGCCGATCGTCCGCTCGATCCAGCTGAGGTAGGAGCGCACACGGGTGTTCACGGCGGGAGTGTCGGTGGCGCACTCCTTGCCGTAGGACACCAGACCGACGACGTACGGCCGCCCCCGGACCACCCGGACCAGGGGGCCGCCGGAGTCGTACTGACAGGTGTCCCGCCCGGGGGCGTACGTGCAGATCTGGGTGGGGGCGACCTGCGCCATGCCCCGGCTCGCGCAGACCGAGTTGCTCATGGTGGTGAGGGCCACGGTCCGCAGGACGTCGGAGGTGCGGCCGCCGAACGAGGTCGTGCCCCAGCCCGGAACCTCGACCCGGGTGTCGTCGGAGCTGCCGGGGGCGGACGCGGCCGGAAGGCCGATCGGGCGCACATCGCGGTTGAGGGCGACCGGCTCGGCGAGCTCGACGAGGGCGATGTCGTTCTGCTGGGTGCCGGAGTCGTAGTCCGGGTGCGGGACGAAGCGAGCGGCGGTCGCCAGGACCGCGTGCGGGCTGTCGGCCCCGGTGGTCAGATCGTGGTCGCCGAGCAGCACACCCACGCGCGGGGGGCTGCTGTACGAGCCCGTCAGACAGTGGGCGGCGGTGAGGACGTACCGGTCGCCGATCAGCGCCCCGCCGCACATCACCCGTCGTTCGAGGACGTCCACGAGTCCCGCCATGAACGGGTACTGGTGGGGCCGTGCCTCCTTTCCGCCGACCACCGCCTGCGCCGGCGGCGCGATTCCGAGGGGGCTCACCGTGAGCACCGCGCCCGCGACCGTCGCCATGAGCCTCTTCGCCCGTCCCACCTGATCTCCGTACCGTCGACGCCGTGTTCCCGGGCCGAGGGAGTGCGGAGACGTTTCCGCACGTCTCCCACACACTGTTCCGGCCCGCCTGGGCTCAACGACGCGGGCCCGATACGGTCACCTGAACACGGGGCCGGATCGGTGACCGATGCCGTGACCGATGCCGTGGTCGGTGAGTCGGTGAGTTGGTGAGTCGGTGAGTCGGTGAGTCGGTGAGTCGGGGACTCTGGCGACCAGGCGTGAGTCAGCGGTCGGCGTCCGGGGCCCAGCCAGGGACGTGCGCCGCCGCTGCCGCATCCCAGGCAGGGGCCCCGCCGGGGAAGGGCCAGGCGCGGGTGATGTCGGGGGAACCGAGGACCGACCGCAGCACGTCCGCGAGACGGCGGCTCTCGTACGCGATCCGCGACGCGGCGAGCGGGCCCTCCATGGCGGCGACCCGCTGCTCGTACTCCGCCACGGGACGGGCCGCGCAGAGCGCCACCCACTCGGCGTCCGCGGCCCGCGACAGCGTCAGCACCTCCGGTCGTCCACCCTCCGCGAGCGCCGCCGTCAGGCGGTCGTGGCCGTCGAGCACCACGGGGGAGTTGAGTCCGCTGATCCACCAGGCGAACACCGGCGGCAGAACACCCTCCCGGTACTGACGGCGGTACGCCTTCACCCGCGGCGCCTCCGGGTCCGACAGCGCCCGCAGGGGCAGCAGGTCGCGCGCGTCCTCCACCGGATCGCCGTAGCCGAACCAGGTCAGATGGCCCCGGTCCGGGTCGTGGGCGAGGAGTTTGGGCCAGTTGGCGTCCACGAACCACCGGTCGACGGGCGGGGCCAGCAGCCACTCGCCCGCGTGGAGCGGCCCCTCGGCGGCCCCGCGGAGCTCCGCCTCCGCGTACGAGGCCCAGCGCGCCGACCACTCCGCCGAGCCCGACGCCGCGAACTCCGCGACCGCACGCGCCCGCTCGGCCCGGAGCGGGGCGAGCGGGGAGGCGTAACAGCCGGTGCGCGCGTAGTGCAGGCCACGGTGGGTGGCCCGCTGCCGGGCGAAGAGCACGGGGACGGCGCCCTGCAAGAGCACCAACCGCCGCCCGTCGGCGCACTCCATCCGCAACTCCGGCTTCACCGGCCCCTCGACACGCATGCCGCCACCCTACGCAGCGGGCCCGCCTGCGGGGCGCGGGGGCCGGGGCGGCGCCCCCGGCGCGGCTACGGCACCCGCCCCGTCCACTCCGCCGTCCCGAACTTCGACTCCGCCAGCTCCTTCGCCCGCGTCAGCTCGTCCTCCGTGACATGGCCCTCCGACAGGCCGTACCGGACCCGGAAGGAGGCGATCATCCGCTCGATCACCGTCTCGCGCGGCAGGCCCGTCTGGCGCCGCAGCGGGTCGACCCGCTTCTTCGCGCTCTTCGTGCCCTTGTCGGAGAGCTTCTCGCGGCCGATCCGCAGGACCTCCGTCATCTTGTCCGCGTCGATGTCGTAGGCCATCGTCACGTGGTGCAGGACCGCCCCCTGGCCCGTCACCATCCGCTTCTGCGCGGCGCCCGCGATCTTGCCCGCGTCCGTGGCGATGTCGTTGAGCGGCTGGTACCAGGCCCGGATGCCCATGTCGCCGAGCGCGCCGAGGACCCAGTCGTCGAGGTAGGCGTAGCTGTCGGTGAAGGACAGGCCCTGCACGAGGGCGTCGGGCACCGAGAGCGAGTACGTGATCGTGTTGCCCGGCTCGATGAACATGGCCCCGCCACCGCTGATCCGGCGCACCACCTGGATCCCGTGCCGCTCGGCCGCCTCCGGGTCGACCTCGTTGCGCAGGGACTGGAAGCTGCCGATGACCACAGCCGGGGCGCCCCACTCCCAGACCCGCAGGGTCGGCGGCCGGCGGCCTGCGGCCACCTCGGCCGTGACGACCTCGTCGAGCGCCATGTGCAGGGCGGGGGACTGCGGCGGCTCGTGGATCAGCTGCCAGTCGTAGTCGGTCCAGTCCGTGGCGTGGGCGAGGGCGCGGCGGACCGCGATCCCGATGCCCTCCGTGGTCAGTCCGAACATCTGTGTGCCCGGCGGCAGCGTGGCGTCGATCCGTGCCGCGAGCCCGGGGGCGTCCGTGTCGACGGGGGCGCCCTCCAGAGCGCGGTCGATCGCCAGGATCGCCTCGTCCGGTTCCAGGAAGAAGTCGCCCGCGACCCGGACGTTCCGCAGGACCCCGTCCTCGGCGTCGAGGTCGACGACCACCAGCTTCCCACCGGGAACCTTGTACTCACCGTGGTACGCGCCGTGCACGGAACCCTCCCTGCATGTAAGGGGTGAACTCGGCCAAAGGGTACTCCCCGGGGAAACAGAGGGTGACAAATGCGCCGGTCCGCCTGTCAGTGCCCCGTGCTTAGCTGGACACATGAGCGAAGAGTTCCTTGACCACGTCCTCGCCGGCCGGACGACCGAGGTGGAGGAGGCGGTCCGCAAGGCGGCCGCCGCCGAGATCATGCCGCGCTTCCGGCAGCTCGCCGCCGACGACATAGTCGAGAAGAACGGTCCGCACGACCTGGTCACCGTCGCCGACCGGGCCGCCGAGGCCCATCTCACGGCCTCCCTGACCGCCCTGCTCCCCGGCTCGGTGGTGGTCGGCGAGGAGGCCGTCCACGCCGACCCCACCATCTACGACGCCCTGCGCGGCGACGCCCCCGTCTGGATCGTCGACCCCGTCGACGGCACCCGCCAGTTCGTCCACGGCGACCCCGGCTTCTGCACCCTCGTCGCGCTCGCCCAGCACGGCGAGCTGCTGGCCTCCTGGACCTTCGCGCCCGCCCTGGACGAGTTCGCCGTGGCCGTACGCGGCCGGGGCGCCACGCTCAACGGACAGCCGCTGCACGCCGGTTCGCCCGCCCCCGGCGCGGTCCTGGAAGTCGCCACCTCGCACCCCGACTACACCACCCCCGACCAGAAGCGCGCCCTGCTCGGCCTGGTCACCGAGGGTGTGAGCCCCCGGCCCTGCGGCTCCGCCGGACTCGAGTACCTGGCCGTGGCGCGCGGCACGCTCGACGCGACCGCCTTCTCCTGGGAGTACGCCTGGGACCATGCGGCCGGACTCCTCCTCGTCACCGAGGCGGGCGGCGCGCACACGACCCTCGCGGGGGAGCCGTTCAGGATCACCGGGGGGAACGCGCTGCCGTTCACCGCGGCCCGGGACACGGCGACCGCCAAGCGGATCCTGAGCCTCCTCGGGGGCCGATGAGGGCGGCACCACCACCGGCCTATCCTGGGAGCCTTGGCCATCGGCTGACGAAGGAGTCCGAAGGTGTCGAAGGTGACGTCGATGCTCGATGCCGTCGTCGTCGGGGCGGGTCCCAACGGACTGACCGCCGCCGTCGAACTGGCCCGCCGCGGCTTCTCCGTGGCCGTCTTCGAAGCCAGGCCGACCGTCGGCGGGGGCGCCAGGACCGAGGAGCTCACCCTCCCCGGCTTCCGCCACGACCCCTGCTCCGCCGTGCATCCCCTCGCGGCCGGTTCGCCGGTCTTCAAGTCGATGCCGTTGAAGCGGTACGGACTTGAGTGGCTCCACCCCGAACTGCCCATGGCGCACCCCTGGGACGACGGCACCGCCGCCGTCCTCGCCCGCTCGGTCGCCGAGACCGCCGCCTCCTTCGGGCCGCGCGACGCGGGGGCGTACCGCAGGCTCGTCGCGCCCTACGCCGGCAAGTGGGACACCCTCGCCCGGGACTTCATGCAGCTGCCGCTGACGGCGCTGCCCCGCGACCCGGTCACCCTCACCCGCTTCGGCCTCACCGGACTGCCGCCGTCGACCTGGCTGATGCGCCGCTTCCAGGACGAGAAGGCGCGGGGGCTCTTCGCCGGGCTCGTCGCCCATGTCATGGCCCCGCTCGGCGGCTTCGCCACCGGCGCCGTCGGCCTCGTCTTCGCCCTCGCCGCCCACGCCGGCGGTTGGCCCATGCCCCGGGGCGGCTCGCAGTCCATCTCCGACGCCCTCACCGCGTACCTCAAGGACCTCGGCGGCGCCGTCCACACCGACTTCGAGGTCAAGCGACTCGACGACCTGCCGCCCGCCCGCGCCTACGTCTTCGACACCTCACCCACGGCCCTCGCCCGGATCGCCGGCTTCGGCGGCCACTACGACCACTACCGGTACGGCGCGAGCGCCTTCAAGATCGACTACGCCCTGGACGGCCCCGTACCGTGGACCGCCGAGGAAGCCCGCCGCGCCGGAACCGTCCAGATCGGCCCCACCGCAGGGGAGATCGACACCGCCCTGCACCGGGCCTCCACCGGCACCGCGCCCGACGCGCCCTTCCTCATCACCGCCCAGCCCAGCCTCGTCGACCCCTCCCGTGCCCCCGAGGGCAAGCACGTGTTCTGGGCGTACGGACATGTGCCGAACGGCTGGCGGGGCGACCTCACCGAGGCGATCGAGCGCCAGATCGAGCGCTTCGCCCCCGGCTTCCGCGACCGCGTCCTGGCCCGCGCCACCGCGGGACCGCCCGAACTCGCCGCGCACAACGCCAACTACGTCGGCGGCGACATCGCCTGCGGCGCCGCCAGCGGCCTCCAGCTCCTGCTGCGCCCCACCCTCTCGCTCCGCCCCTACGCGACCCCGCACCCGGCGGTGTTCCTCTGCTCCTCCGCCACCCCGCCCGGCCCCGGCGTGCACGGCATGTCCGGCCACAACGCGGCGAAGGCGGTCTGGCGCCGGTTGCGAAAATAGACTGCCCCCATGGCGAAGTACTTTGACGTGCACCCCGACAACCCCCAGCAGCGCACCATCGGCACGGTGGCCGACAGCATCCGGAACGGCGCGCTCGTCGCGTACCCGACCGACTCCTGCTACGCGCTGGGCAGCCGACTCGGAAGCAAGGACGGCATCAGCCGCATCCGGGCGATCCGCGACCTCGACGACCGGCATCACTTCACACTCATGTGCCAGAACTTCTCCCAGCTGGGCCAGCTCGTGCACATCGACAACGACGTCTTCCGCGCGGTCAAGGCCGCCACCCCCGGCCCGTACACCTTCATCCTCCCCGCGACGAAGGAGGTTCCGCGCGCGCTGCTGCACCCCAAGAAGAAGACGGTCGGCGTGCGCATCCCCGACCACGTCGTCACCCAGGCCCTGCTCGCCGAACTCGGCGAACCGCTGCTCTCCAGCACCCTGCTGCTGCCCGACGAGGCGGAGCCGCTGACCGTGGGCTGGGAGATCAAGGAGCGGCTCGACCACCTGGTGGACGCGGTCCTCGACTCCGGCGACTGCGGAACCGAACCCACCACGGTCGTCGACTTCTCCAGCGGCGAGCCCGAGATCGTCCGGCGCGGGGCGGGGGACACCACGCGGTTCGAGTAGAGCGCGCCGCGAGCAGGCCACCGCTCGCGAACCGGCCCTTACGGTCAGGACCGTGACCGCCGTACGGTCGTGCGAGCACTTGCTCGCCACAGCCGAGGAGGACCGAGTCCCGTGATCGTCATCGCCCAGGTCAGCGACATCCATGTCGACGGGGAACCGCGCAGCGTCGACCGCACCCGTGCGGTCCTCAGGTACCTGGAGGAGCTGCCGTACGACCTGGCGGCCGTCCTCGTCACCGGGGACATCGCCGACCACGGGACGGCGGACGAGTACGCGGTCGTCCGGGAGCTGCTGAACTCCCGTCACCCGCTGCTCGTCTGCCCCGGCAACCACGACGACCGCGCCGCTTTCAGGGCGGGCCTCCTCGGTGGGACGGAGGGGGCCACCGCCCGCCCGGACGCGCCCGTCAACCAGGTGCTCCGGGGCGAGGGCTTCGTCGTGGCCCTCTGTGACTCCTCGGTGCCGGGCAAGGACGAGGGATTCCTTGAGGACGAAACGCTGGAGTGGCTGGACGGCGTCCTCGACGCCACCCCGCGCGAGGTGCCCGTCCTCGTCGCCTTCCACCACCCGCCGGTCCCGCTGCACACCCCGTACGTGGACGGGATCCGGCAGTTCGGCGAGGAGCGGCTCGCCGCCCTCGCCGAGCGCCACCCCCACCTCACGGCCTTCCTCGCGGGCCACGCCCACACGGCGGCCGCCACCACCTTCGCGGGGCGCCCGCTGCTCGTGGCCCCCGGGGTCGTCTCCGCCCTCCGCCTCCCCTGGGAGAACCCGGGCCCGGACTCCCCGCACGTCCACCTCGACCTGCCGCCCGCGCTCGCCTTCCACGTCCTGGGCGAGGACGGCAGGCTGACCACCCACTACCGGACGGTCACCGTCTGACCGCGACCGCTGTCAGAGGTCACCGTCTGACCGCGACCGCGACCGCGACCGCGACCGCAGCCTCGACCTCGACCGGGGACAGGGCGGCTCGACGACGATGTCGTTTTCTCGCCAGCCCGCGAGTCGTCCGTCCCCGATCCTGGACTCATGCACACCGACACCGAGCGCTGCGTCCGGGCCGTCCAGTCGAAGGACGCCCGCTTCGACGGCGTGTTCTTCACCGCCGTCCGCACCACCCGGATCTACTGCCGGCCCAGCTGCCCGGTCGTCCCGCCCAAGCCCGAGAACATGGAGTTCCACGCCAGCGCCGCCTCCTGCCAGCGCGCCGGATTCCGGGCCTGCAAACGGTGCCGGCCCGACACGAGCCCCGGCTCTCCCGAGTGGAACGTGCGCGCCGACGCCGTAGCCCGTGCCGTACGGCTCATCCAGGACGGGGTCGTCGACCGGGAGGGCGTTCCCGGGCTGGCCCGGCGGCTCGGCTGGTCCACCCGCCAGATCGAGCGCCAGCTCCTCGCAGAGCTGGGCGCGGGCCCGCTCGCCCTCGCCCGTGCCCAGCGCGCCCAGACCGCGCGGGTCCTCATCGAGACCACCCCGATGCCGCTGGGCGAGATCGCCTTCGCGGCCGGCTTCTCCTCGATCCGCACCTTCAACGACACCGTCCGCGAGGTCTTCGCGCTCACCCCCGGCGAGCTCCGCGCCCGCGCCGCCCGCCCCGCCCCCGACCGGGCGCCGACCCCCGGGGTGATCAGCCTCCGGCTGCCGTTCCGCACCCCGCTGGAACCCTCCAACGTCTTCGGCCACCTCGCCGCGACCGCCGTCCCGGGAGTGGAGGAGTGGCGCGACGGCGCCTACCGCCGGACCCTCACCCTGCCGTACGGGCACGGCATCGTCGCCCTCGCGCCCCGCGCCGACCACATCGCCTGCAGGCTCTCGCTCACGGACCCGCGCGACCTCACCCACGCCATCAGCCGCTGCCGCCGGCTCCTCGACCTCGACGCCGACCCCGTCGCCGTCGACGAGCGGCTGCGCGCCGACCCGCTGCTCGCACCGATCGTCGACGCGGCACCCGGCCGCCGGGTGCCCGGGACCGTCGACCCCGCCGAGTTCGCCGTACGCGCCGTCCTCGGCCAGCAGGTCTCCACGGCCGCCGCCCGTACCCACGCCGCCCGGCTCGTCACCGCGCACGGCACTCCCGTCGACGACCCCGAGGGCGGCCTCACCCATCTCTTCCCGAGCCCCGAGGCGCTCGCCGCCCTCGATCCCGAGACCCTGGCCCTGCCGCGCAGCCGCCGCACCACCCTCCTCACCCTGGTCCGGGCCCTCGCCGACGGTTCGCTCACCCTCGGTCCCGCCGACGACCGCGAGGAGGCCCGTGCCCGGCTGCTCGCCCTGCCCGGATTCGGTCCCTGGACCACCGAGATCATCGCCATGCGCGCCCTCGGCGATCCCGACGCCTTCCTCCCCGGCGACCTCGGTGTCCGCCGAGCCGCCGAAGGGCTCGGCCTGCCGGGCACGCCGGCCGCTCTCACGGCCCGCGCAGCGCACTGGCGCCCCTGGCGCGCGTACGCCGTCCAGTACCTCTGGGCGACCGACGACCACCCGATCAACCACCTGCCCAGCGAAGGACACTGAACCGCCATGGCCCCCATCGTCCGGCACACCGTCATGGACAGCCCGTACGAGCCGCTGACCCTGGTCGCCGTCGACGGCGTCCTCAGCCGCGTCCATATGACCGGGCAGCGCCACCGTCCGCCGGAGGAGAGCTTCGGCGAGCCCGACCCGCGTCCCTTCGGCGAGGCGATCCGCCAGCTCGACGCCTACTTCGCGGGCGAACTCACCGAGTTCGACCTGCCCTTGCGCCTGATCGGTACGGAATTCCAGCTCCGCGTCTGGGAGGAGCTGTGCCGCATCCCGTACGGGGAGACCCGGACGTACGGCGAACTCGCCGAGCTCCTCGGCAACCCCAGCGCCTCCCGGGCCGTGGGCCTGGCCAACGGCAAGAACCCGGTCAGCGTCATCGTCCCCTGCCACCGGGTGATCGGCGCGGGCGGCGGCCTCACCGGTTACGGGGGCGGGCTCGACCGCAAACAGCGTCTCCTCGCCTTCGAGTCGGGCCGCGACGCGACCCTCTTCTGACGGGACGCCTCGCGGTGTAGGTTCCGGGCATGGCCAAGGTCAACATCGCGCTCGACGCCGAACTCGTCGTGGAAGTCATGGTTCTCGCCGGTGTCGGCAACCCCCAGGACGCCGTCGAGGTGGTCGTCCGTGACTACATCGCCCGCGGACACCGCACGGAGGCACGAGCCGTCAGCCGCGACGAGGCGGAGCGCACCGGCGAGATCGTTCCGCCGGAGCCTCCGCAGGGCTGAGCGCCGAACAAGGTTGAGCGCCGAACAAGGCTGACCCCGAACAGGGCTGACGCCGAACAAGGCTGAGCGCGCGCATGGTTGAGCCCTGTGACCTCCTGACATTCTCCTGGCCTGTTTCTCTCCATAATTCAGTGCCGCCCCGACCATGATCGAAGTAGTGTGCGACCGGCTCCTGTGTGGCATGCACATGACGGGCCAATGTGGACGAAATGATCGGCAACAGGAGAGACTCATCATGCGCGTCAAGAGAACCGCCCGACTCGGGGCGTCCGTCGCTGCTTTCGCGATGGGCGTGCTGTGTCTGGCAGCACCCCAGGCCCAGGCTCAGGCTCAGGCGACCGGCTCCGATGCGACGGCCGCCGTCACCGTCGCACCGGACTGCCAGGGGATCTGCGTACTCGGCGTACGCGCCGCGACCCACCCGGAATTCGACCGCTTCGTCATCGACCTGGGCGAGGGTGCCATCCCCACCTGGACGACGAGCGTCCAGACGACCCCGCTGACCTGCTGCGGAGACGAGACCAACGAGCACGTCGTCCCGATCCAGGGCGCGCAGTACCTGAAGATCTACCTCTCCCCGGCGACCCGCTACGACTTCGCCAACCAGACGTCGGTGTACACCAGCCCGGACTTCCAGACGTACGGCTTCCCCAGCCTCAAGGGCCAGGGCCTGACCGACATCGTCGATCCCGAGGCGCGGGCGTTCCACATCGGACTGGCGCTCGGCGACCACTCCTCGTACCGGATCTTCAAGCTCACCGCCCCGAACCGCATCGTGGTCGACATCAACCACTGAGAGGTTCACGCACCACCGGCTGTGTCCCGCACCATCCTCCCTCTTGTGTAAAGGACAGAACCTCGTGCCACCTCGCATACGTCCGTCAGGACGTAGTGGATCGACCGCCTCCGGCGGCTCCGGCGGATCGCGGAGCAGGACCCTGACCGCGGCCCGTCTCACCACCGCCGCCGCGACCACCGCCCTCCTCGTGGGCCTCCTCCCCGGCATGGCGCTGGCCGCCGACGCCCCGCCGGCCGGCGCCGCCGCCGGCTGGTCGGCGCAGCCGGGGACGAACTCCGGCGGTGGGGCGACCCCCGACCGGGTACCCGCCGCCGACCGCGCGAAGACCATCGGCTCCGGCTACCGGGCGTCCAAGGACCGGGCGTGGACCACGTCCGGAGACGCCCGGGGCTTCCACGTCCTGGTCGCCGACGCCAAGGACGGCTACGCCTGGAAGACGGCGGCCACGCTGTACGAGCCCGGCTTCGACACCGACGCCTGGATCGGCAACGCCTGTCTGACCCGCTCCGGCAAGCGGGCCGTGGTGGCGTACGCGCCCCGCACCTTCACCAACAAGCCCGAGCTGATGGTCCGCGGCGCCTTCACTGCCGTCGTGGACCTGGCCACCGGCAAGGTCACCAAGCTGGCGAACACCGCCTCGCTCGCCTACTTCTCCCCGGGCTGCGGCACCGGCGAGAAAGCCGTCTTCACCCAGCTCACCCACGACGGCGAGAAGCAGAACGCCACCCGGCTGATCAGCGTCGACACCGTCACCGGCAAGAGCTCCGCGCCGGTACGCCTGGACGGACAGGTCACCTCCGCCGTCCCCACCGACCAGGGCATCGTCGCCGCCCACGGCTACCGCCTGGTCCGCATCGGCACCGACGGACGCGAGACGGAGATCGCCCGCACGGCCTCGGTCCCCTTCCAGCTCCGCCCCGACCGCTCCGGCGGTGTCACCTTCATCGAGCGCCTTCCCCAGGCAGCCGCCGGTACGAAGGCCGGGGGCGCCAGGTCCACCGCCAAGTCCGCCGGTGCCGACGCCACTTCGGCGACCGCCGAGGAGAGCGTGGCCCGGCGCGTCGACGCCCGGCAGATCCGACAGGGCAAGGCCGCCCCGACGACGCTCGCACGCGGCCCGCTCGCCGGCTGGGACCTGTCCTCCGCCGCCGACGGCACGGTGTACGTCACCGGAAAGGCCGCGACCCAGGGCGCGCTCCCGGACGCGGTGAAGAACCCCGGCACGCTCGCCAAGGACGACCGCATGTCCACCCTCGGCGACGCCGCCGTGGGCACCTCCTGGGCTCCCGGGTCCGACGCTCCGCTCGCCGACCAGAACACGGCCGACGAGCCCCGCTCCGTACGCACGCAGCTGCGCGTCCTCGACACGGGTGCGAAGGTGACCCTGCAGACCGAGCCCGGCGCCGAGCCCCTCGCGCCGCAGCAGGTCGCGTCCGGCGGTGCGATCTCGCCCGCTCTGAAGGTGCCGTCCGGCCCCACCCGCACCACCACGGGCGCCAAGTCCGGCTCCGGCGCCCAGAGTTCTGTCGCCGGTAAGGCCACGACCGCTGCCCTGGCCGCCGCGGCCGCCTCGCCCAACGACCCGGTGGAGGCCGAGCGCATGTGCGCCGTGCCCCGCGGTGACGTGAAGAAGCAGGCCCTGCAGCCGACCCCCCGCCAGGCGGAGTGGGCCGTGGACCAGGCCGTGATCGACGGTCTCTACTCGTGGGCCAACCGCCCGGCCAACTGGAACAACACCGGGATGTCCGCGTACAGCCCGCAGGTGCTCTTCCCGCTGCCCGTCCTTGAGGGCGACCCGAACGGTGTGGTCGACCGCGCCGACGAGTGGCACATCCCGGCCCAGATCCTGCTCGGTGTGACCGCGCAGGAGTCGAACATGTGGCAGGCCGCCCGGACCGTGGTCCCGGGTGTCTCCGGCAACCCCCTCATCGGCAACTACTACGGCATCGCGTACTCCGCGAGCGGCACCCAGTCCGACCCGTGGGCCGTCAACTGGGCCAAGGCCGACTGCGGTTACGGCATCACGCAGGTGACCGACGGCATGCGCCTGTCCGACACCCAGCTGTCGCTCAAGCAGAAGGAGGCCGCGGCGCTCGACTACTCGGCGAACATCGCGTACGGCGCCCAGATCCTCGCCTCCAAGTGGAACGAGACCCGGATCTCCGGCATGACCGTCAACGGCGGCAAGCCGAAGTACATCGAGAACTGGTTCTTCGCGCTCTGGGCCTACAACTCGGGCTTCCACCTGCAGTCCGCGGCCGGCAGCAACAGCGGCAAGTGGGGCGTGGGCTGGACCAACAACCCGGCCAACCCGCTGTGGAAGGAGAACCGCCTGCCGTTCCTGGAGTCCTCCTCCGGTGGCGACGACTACTCGCACGCCGCGCACCCGCAGGACTGGCCGTACCAGGAGAAGGTCATCGGCTGGGCTGCCCGCCCCATCTCGGCGCTGTTCAAGCCGGGTGACATGCAGGCCGGTTACAAGGGTGCGTGGTGGAACAACACCCCGGCCCGCACCCGGGCCAAGCCCCCGAACATGCTCTTCTGCACCGCGTCCAACGACTGCGACCAGAGCAAGATCGTCGACGGTGCCTCCAACAAGACCGGCATGGGCCCGTGCACGCTGCCGGGCGACCCCGACGACTCCAACCCGCTCTACCTGAAGTGCTGGTGGCACGAGTCGGTGACGTGGAAGAACTGTGAGGCGGCCGCCGAGTGCGGCAACCCCATCCACCGCTTCAACAACACCGACTATCCCGAGCAGCCGAACGAGAACTCCTCGTACCCGCCGCTCTGCAACTCCGGCCTCCCGTCCAGCACGTTCATCGTGGACGACGTCGCCGCCGGCGTGACACCCATGGGCCAGACGGGACACACCTGCGGCGTCAGCAACTCCGCCGGAACGTTCGGATTCACCTTCACCGACTCCAACGGCACCTACCCCGGCAAGATCGACCTGCACCAGATCGGCGCCGGCTACGGCGACCACTTCTGGTTCACCCACACCCGCAAGGCGTCCGACACCGACGGCGCCCGACTGAAGACCACCGGCACCTGGACCCTGGGCCGCACCCTGGACCAGTGGGTCCGCGTCATGGTGCACATCCCCGACCACGGCGCCCACACCCAGCAGGCCAAGTACGAGATCGACACCGGCAGCGGTTCCTTCACCCGTACCCGCACCCTGGGCCAGGAGCGCAAGGCCAACAGCTGGGTCTCGCTCGGCGTCTACAAGGTCTCCGGCACCCCGCGCGTGAGGCTCGCCAGCACCACGCTCGACGGCACCGGCGACGCGGACGTGGCCTGGGACGCCGTCGGCTTCCAGCCGCTGGCCGCCAAGCCGAAGCACATCGTCGCGGTCCTCGGCGACTCCTTCACCTCCGGTGAGGGCGCCGGTTCCTACTCCGTGGAGAGCAACAAGGACCACGGCACCAGCGAGTGGAACGCCTGCCGACGCAGCTCCAACGCGTGGGGACGCAAGCTCGTCCTGCCCGGCACCACCGAGTCGCTCGGCGCCATCGCCGACACCTGGGGCTCCGCCGCCGAGCTGGGCTTCGTCGCCTGCTCGGGCGCGATGACGAAGAACGTCGCGTACGTGCCGAGCGGCAACAACCCGCAGAGCTACGGCGAGGGCCAGTTCGGTGAGGTCCGCCAGGTCGACTCCGGTGTGCTCAGCGACGACACGACACTGGTCATGCTGACCCTCGGCGGCAACGACGAGGGCGGCTTCGCCACCGCCATGCAGGAGTGCGGCAGCCTGAGCGACTGCAGCAAGGACTCCGGCTTCCTGCCGAAGTACAAGGCGATCGTCGACCGCATGATCGCGGACCTCCGGCACGTCATGGACGGCATCGCGTACAAGGCGCCGAACGCGCAGATCATGCTCATGGGCTACCCGGAGCTGCTCAGCCGTACGGTGAAGTGCGCCGGTTCGCTCTACTACGACATGTCCGAGGTCGGCGCCCTCGCGCAGCTCGTCAACTACGCCGACGACCAGCAGAAGGCGATGGCCGACAGTCTGCGTGCGACCGGCATGAAGATCGAGTACGCCAACCCGGTCGGCACGTTCGTCGGCCACAGCGGCTGCGACGACCCCGAGTGGATCAACAAGTTCGTCCTCGGCCCCAACGGCGACGGCGACTTCCACCTCGGAGACCCGGCGGCCGTACCGGCCTCCTGCCTGTGGGGCGCGATGGGCGGCAGCTGCATCAGCCGCGAGTCCTTCCACCCCAAGAGCGCCGGCACCACCGGATACGCTGACGTCATGCGTCAGCGGTTGAGCGCCATCGGTTACGCCGGAACCCCCTGACGTGTCAGGAGATCCCGGCCGACGCACCCGCCTGCTCGCGGGCGGGTGCGTCTGGACCCTCATCGGCGCGCTGTTCCTGGCCGTCGTCGGCCTGCTGCTGGCGTCCGCCATGGTGACGGGGTTCTTCGACCGTCCCCAGGAGCCGCCCAAGAAGGACTTCGGCACGGCGTCCGGCGCCGAGGTGACCCGGCTCAAGCTCCAGGACGCCGCCGCCGACGGCACGCTGGGGTCCGAGGAGATCGCCGAGGCCGCAGGCACCGGCCGGTGGCACCGGGCGGACGCGGACACGCAGATCCGGATCACCGTCGCCTACCCGGACGCCCCTGGCGCACCGGGGGACTGCTACCGCTTCGACATCCCGCTCCCGCTCGACCAGGACACCCGGGTGGCGCTGCCGACACCGGGCCGGGGTTGTGAGGGAACGGGCGGGAACTGAGCCCGAAGGGCCGGCCGGAGACTCTCCGGCCGGCCTTTCCCCTGCCCGGGGGCGCGTCAGCCGGCCTTTCCCGTGCCCGGGGGTGCGTCAGCCGGACCGCTCGGCCAACCGCACGGTACGCGCCGCCAGTTCACCGATCCCCACCCCGTCGAAGCCGAAGACGGCGCTGCGCACCCGGTCCCGCAGCGGCTCCGACCACTGCGGCGGGATCGCCGCCGCCCCGCACATCACACCCGCCACAGAGCCGGCCGTCGCCCCGTTGGAGTCCGTGTCCAGGCCCCCGCGCACGGTCAGCGCGATCGTGCGGGTGAAGTCCCCCTCCCCGTACAGGAGTCCGGCGGTCAGCACGGCCGCGTTGGGGACGGTGTGGATCCAGCCGAGCCCCGACGTCCGCTCCGCCTGCGTGGTCAGCGTGGCGGACCGGTCGAGCCCCGCCTCGTACAGCGCGATCGTGTCCCGAACGGTCCGGGCGAGCCGGCAGCTCGCCGGGATCGGCTCCAGGGACGACTCCAGGGCGGACCGGATGTCCGGCGCGGTGAAGGCCGCCGCGATCAGCGCGGCCGCCCACATGGCCCCGTACACCCCGTTCCCGGTGTGCGAGAGGACCGCGTCCCGCCGGGCGAGCGAAGCGGCCCGGCGTGGATCTCCCGGACAGGTCCAGCCGTGGATGTCGGCCCGGATCAGCGCGCCGATCCATTCCTGGTACGGATTGTCGTACGTGGCCGTCAGGGGCGGCTTCAGCCCGTTGGCAAGGTTCCGGTAGGCGGCCCGTTCGGCGGTGAAGGTCTGCAGGTACGGCATCCGCAGCAGCCACTCCCGACCCACCTGCTCGGTCGTGAAGGCGGAGCCGTACGTCTCCAGGAGGTGCAGTCCCAGGATCGACCAGTCGATGTCGTCGTCCCGGCAGCTCCCGTCGATCCCCCCGCGCACACACCGCTCCCAGTCGGGCCGCAGCTCGAAACCGGAGGCCCCGGGCGGCGGGGGCGGCAGGTAGTCCGTCAGCGGGAGCGCGCCGGTCAGACGCAGATAGGCGTCGATGTGCTCCCGGGTCCAGTGGTCACCCTGCTCCACGGGCTTGCCGAGCATGTTCCCGGCGATCCGGCCCGTCCAGCCGCCCAGGACCCGGTCCGCGAGCTCCTCGTGCGTGAGGCCCATACCTCCGGTGTACCGAATCGGGCGGCCGGGCGCGCGCCGAGGCCGACCGCTCAGCCCTGGGGGCCGTCCTCCGGCGCGTCCGAGTCGGTACGGGCCTTCGCCGCCCGGCGCAGCCGGTGGTGACGGGCCCCGCCCTGCTCGGTGATCGCCTCGCCGACCAGGGCCCGTACCGCGTCCCCCAGACCATGCAGGGCGTGGTGCCGGGCCGCACCCGCGCCCGGATCCTCCCGCAGTTCCTTCAGGAGCGCCCAGCACAGCACCAGCATCACCACCACGAACGGCAGCGCCACCAGGATCGTCGCCGTCTGCAACGAGCTCAGACCGCCCACCACGAGCAGCACGGCCGCCACGGCGGCCATCAGAACACCCCAGGCCACCACCAGCCAGGTCGGCGGATTCAGCGAACCGCGACTCGTCAGCGAACCCATGACGAGCGAGGCCGAGTCCGCGCTGGTGATGAAGTACGTCATCACCAGGATCATCGCGATGACCGAGGTGACCGTGCCGATCGGCAGCGCCTCCAGCATCGCGAACAGCGAGGCCTCCGCCCCGTCCTTCATCGTCGCCGCCAGGTCCGCGGCGCCCGTGGACTCCAGCCGGATCGCCGTACCGCCCATCACGCAGAACCACACCACCGTCGCCCCGGACGGCACGAGCAGCACACCCACCAGGAACTCCCGGATCGTGCGGCCCCGCGAGATCCGGGCGATGAAGGTGCCGACGAACGGCGCCCAGGACAGCCACCACGCCCAGTAGAAGATCGTCCACGCCCCCAGCCACTTACGGTCGGTGAACGCGCCCGTCCGGCTCGCCATCGGCAGCAGCTGGTGCAGATAGCCACCGACCGAGGCCGGGATCGTGTCCAGGATGTAGACCGTCGGACCGAGCAGGAAGACGAACAGCATCAGACAGCCCGCGAGGACGATGTTCATCGTGGAGAGCCACTTCACGCCCTTGTGGAGCCCCGAGAAGGCCGACAGGACGAAGGCCGCGGAGAGCGACACGATGATGATCAGCTGCGTCGCCGTGGAGTCCGCCACGCCCATCGTCAGGTTCAGCCCCTCGGAGACCTGGAGCGCGCCGAGCCCCAGACTCGTCGCCGTGCCGAACACCGTCGCGAACACCGCGAGCAGATCGATCGCCCTGCCCGGCCACGAAGCCGCCCGGCGCGCCCCGATCAGCGGCACGAACGCGGAGCTCAGCCGGTTGCCGCGGCCCTTGCGGAAACCCGCGTACGCCAGGGCCAGGCCCGCGATGCCGTAGATCGCCCACGGGGTCAGCGTCCAGTGGAAGAACGAGTACTCCAGAGCCGTACGGGCAGCGGCACCGGTCCCCGCCGGGACGCCGGTCGCCGGGGGAGGGGCCAGGAAGTGGGTCAGCGGCTCCCCGACCCCGTAGAACATCAGCCCGATGCCCATGCCGGCGCTGAACATCATCGCGATCCACGCCACGTTGGTGAACTCGGGCTCCGAGTCGTCCGCGCCCAGCCGGATCCGGCCGAAACGGCTCAGCGCGATCACCACGCACAGCACCAGGAACGTGTCCGCGGCGACCACGAACAGCCAGGCGAAGTTGTCGAGCACCCACCGCAGGGCCGAGGACGAGGCGCTGTCGAAGGAGTCCTCGCCGAGGGCGGCCCACGCGACGACCGCCACGACCGCCGCCATCCCGATCCCGATGACCGTGCCGTCGGGCCTGTGCTGCTCCTGTGGGGCCCGTTCGAGCGGTTCCGTACTCATGTGACCCCACTATGGTGCGAAATATCAGCCGATCCGGGGGTGGCACGCCGTCCGGCGGTACGGATAGGGTCGGCCTCGGCGCGACTGCACGTTCGAAAGCAAGGGATGCAAGGTGACGGACGGGGCAGCAACTCAGGTCGCTCACGTACTCGTGGCAGCCGACAAGTTCAAGGGCTCGCTCACGGCCGTGCAGGTCGCGGAGCGGGTCACAGCAGGACTGCGACGGGTGATCCCGGAGCTCGCGGTGGAGACCCTGCCCGTCGCGGACGGCGGCGACGGCACCGTCGCGGCAGCCGTCGCGGCCGGATTCGAACGCCGCGAGGTCCAGGTGACGGGCCCGCTCGGCGAGCCGGTCACCGCCGCGTTCGCGCTGCGCGACACCACCGCCGTCGTCGAGATGGCGGAGGCCTCCGGCCTGCAGCTCCTCCCGGCCGGCGTGTTCGCCCCCCTCACCGCGACCACCTACGGCTCCGGTGAACTGCTCCGCGCGGCGCTCGACGCCGGCGCGACCACCGTCGTCTTCGGCGTCGGCGGCAGCGCCACCACCGACGGCGGAGCCGGCATGCTCGCCGCGCTCGGCGCCCGCTTCCTGGACGCGTCCGGCGCGCCCGTGGGCCCCGGCGGCGCGGCCCTCGCCGACCTCGCCACCGCCGACCTCACCGGCCTCGACGCCCGCTTCGCCACGGTCGACCTGATCCTCGCGAGCGACGTCGACAACCCGCTCACCGGCCCCAAGGGCGCCCCCGCCGTCTACGGCCCGCAGAAGGGCGCCACCCCGGACGACGTCCGCACCCTGGACGCGGCGCTCGCCCACTTCGCCACCGTCCTGGAGAAGGCCATCGGCCCCAAGGCGGCCGAGGCGGCCCTCGCCCCCGGCGCGGGCGGCGCGGGCGGCATCGGCTACGGCGCCCTCATCCTGGGCGCGAGCTTCCGGCCCGGCATCGAGCTGATGCTGGAGGTCCTCGGCTTCGCCCCCGCCCTGGAGCGCGCGACCCTGGTCATCACCGGCGAGGGCTCCCTCGACGAGCAGACCCTCCACGGCAAGGCCCCGGCGGGCGTCGCCGCGGCGGCCCGCGCGGCCGGCAAGGAGGTCGTCGCGGTCTGCGGCCGGCTGGCCCTCCCGCCGGAGGCCCTCGGCAAGGCGGGCATCCGCCGCGCGTACCCGCTCGCGGCCCTGGAACCCGACCCGGCGAAGTCCATGGCGAACGCGGGCCCGCTCCTGGAAGAGGCATCGGCGAACATCGCGCGCGACTTCCTGGCGTAAGCGCGCGGCCCGGTTGTGGGCCCTCGCTCCGCAGGGGCCGCCCCTTGCCGCGGCCGCCGAGCCCGGGGGGACCCCCATGCGGGACGATTGCCCACACGGGGAGTGGGCGGCGGGCACCGCCCTGGGGTGCAGGCGCAGGGCGGAGGCACCCCCTGGGGCGCAGGCCCAAGCAGGACGGGGTACAGCGGGGGTGGCGCGGTCGCCCCCGGCAGGGTTTCCGGCGCAGGGGAACGCCTCGGTCTCAGCCGCCCGACGCCGTCAGGCGGAACGCGTCCAGCGCCAGCGTCATCTCCGTCAGATCCCGCGGCCGCGACAGCGACCGCGCCGTCAGCTGCTCCAGCCGTCGCAACCGGTTGAAGACCGTGTTGCGGTGGCAGTACAGCCGCCCCGCCGCCCGCCCCGCCGACCCCTCGCACTCCAGCCACGCGTCCAGCGTCTCCAGGAGCACCGCCCGGTCCGCCGGGTCGAGTTCGAGCAGGCCCCCCAGGACGTCCGAGACCAGCAGGCTCGCCACCTCCGGCTGGCCCACCACCAGCGCGCCCGCCATCCGCCGGTCGAGCCGTACGATCTCGCGGCTGCCCGGCGGACAGGTCCGCAGCGCCAGCTCCGCGAGCCGCCGTGCCCGGCCCAGCTCGGTCAGGCCCACCACCACCGGACTGATCCCGCCGGGCCCCGGGCACCGCCCGTCGAGGAGTTCCGACAGCGCGTCCAGACCGGTGTCCCCGGCGAGCGCCACCACCCCCAGCTCACAGTCGGCCCCCATCCGCCACAGGAACCGCACCCCCTCGCCCTGCACCTGCCGGTGGAACGGCTCCCGCTCCTCCCGCCGGTCGTAGCGCAGCACCACCACCGCGTACCGCCCCTGCTCGGGCAGGTCCAGGCCCGCCGCCGCCCGCGACACCAGCTCGGGCGAGCGCTGGCCCTGGAGCAGCGCGTCCAGGAGTGCCTGGAGCTGCTCGTCCGTGCGGCGGCGCAGTTCGAGCTCCGTCGTCCGGTACGCCTCCGACGCCGTGTCCGCCTGCGCGTCCACGGCCGACCACACCGTCGTCGCCGACTGCATCAGCGCCGCCAGCTGCGCCGTGTCCGTGCCCGCGCCCTCGATCAGCGCGTCCCAGACGAGATGCCCGGCATGCCGGTAGGCGTGCACGACCAGTTCGAGGGGCATGCCCTGCGCGGCCCGCCGCCGGCCCATCTCGTCCGCGTGCTCCAGGTCCCGCCGGGGCGAGCTCCGGGGCGCCGAGATCATCTCGATCCCGATGCGTATCGCCTCCTCGGCCTCCTGCCAGTGCTGGTCGTACGGCAGGATCCGCCCGTAGGCGGGCTCGTACGCGTGGAGTTCCCTCAGATGCTCGTCCACCAGCTCCGGCACCCGCTCCAGAAGCGCCGTGCACGCCTGCGCGAGCACCTTCCAGTCGTCACCGGTCCGCCGTCTGCGCCGTCCCATGCCCGGAGGATCCACCGCCCCGGCCCCCGCCGCACAGCCCTGACGCGCAGCGTTGTGCGCATGCACAGCCCTTCGGCGCGCCCGCTGGTCACCGGCAGCGATTCGGCCGCGGGCCGTGGACGCGCGGTCCGGCGCGGTGTTGGGGTGAGCGCCATCGAACGGCCGAGTAACAGGAATCGGCCGGGAAAACCGGAAAAGGGGAACCATGGGAGGTACCGCACCCGCCCTCGAGGTGACGGACCTGACGGCGGGATACGGACCGGTACGCGCGTTGCGGCAGGTGTCGCTGACCGTACCGGCGGGTGAGGTCGTCACCGTCCTCGGAGGCAACGGAGCCGGTAAGTCGACACTGTTGCGGGCGGTCTCGCGCACCCTCCGGTTCCACGGCGGCGCCGTGGTCTCCGGCACGGTGAGCCGCGAAGGGCGGCCGCTCGACGGGCTGCCGCCCGACCGCGTCGTCGCAGCCGGAGTCTCCCAAGTGCCCGAGGGGCGCCAGGTCTTCGCCCGGATGACGGTCGAGGACAACCTGCGCGCCGGCGCGCTCGGCAGGCGCGGCGGCCGGGCGGCGAAGGCCGCTTCCCTCCGCCGGGTCCACGAGCTCTTCCCGGTCCTCGCGGAGCGCGCCCGTCAGCCGGCCGGGCTGCTCTCCGGCGGCGAGCAGCAGATGCTGGCCGTCGGCCGCGCCCTGATGGCCGGGCCCGGTCTGCTCCTGCTCGACGAACCCTCGCTCGGGCTCGCCCCGCTGATGGCGGCCCGGATCGCGGACGCGGTCCGGGAGATCAACGCCCAGGGCACGGCGGTGCTGCTCGTCGAGCAGAACGCGGCGCTCGCGCTGCGGCTCGCCTCCCGCGCGTACGTCCTGGAGGTCGGCGAGGTCACCCTCTCCGGCCCGGCCGCCGAACTCGCCGCCTCCGACGAGGTACGCCGCCGCTATCTGGGCGTGGTCGACGAGGACGCCGCCGCCGACGCGGCCCGCGCCCGCGCCACGCACCCGGTCCTGTCCCGCTGGGAGGAACCCCGATGACGTCGCTGCCCCCGCCACCCGGCGCCGAGCCGGAGCCCGGGGCCGGCAGCCCCGGCGGCCCCGCCCCCGAGCAGGCCGCCCCCAAGGCCCCCGCCCCCGACGTCCCCGCCCTCGAAGTCCGTGATCTCACCGTCCGCTTCGCCGGGCTCACCGCCCTCGACGGCGTCGGCTTCACCGTCCGGCCCGGCACCGTGCACGCCCTCATCGGGCCCAACGGCGCCGGAAAGTCCACCTGCTTCAACGTGCTCTCCGGCGTCTACCGGGCCACCGAGGGCTCCGTACGCCTCGGTCCGCACGAGCTGACCACGCTGCCCCCGCACCGGATCGCGGACCTCGGCGTCGGCCGGATCTTCCAGAACCTGGCCCTCCCGCCCCGCGCCACCGTCGAGGACAGCCTGATGCTCGGCCGCCACCGGCTGACCCGGACCGGCTTCGTCGCCGCCGGGCTCCGGCTCCCCTCGGCCGCCCGCGAGGAGGCGCGCCATCGCGCCAGGGTCCGGGAGATCGCCGCCTTCGTCGGCCTGGAGCAGCAGCTCGGGCGACCGGCGGGCTCCCTCCCGTACGGGCAGCAGAAGCTCGCCGAACTGGCCCGCGCCCTCTGCATGGAGCCGAAACTCCTGCTGCTCGACGAGCCCGTCGCCGGCATGACCGCCGACGAGCGGCGCCGTACCGCCTCGGTCATCGCGGGGGTCCGCGACAGCCTCGGCATCTCGGTGCTCCTCGTCGAGCACGACATGGGCCTGGTGATGCGGCTCGCCGACTCCGTCACCGTCCTCGACTTCGGCCGCCGGATCGCCGACGGGGCACCCACCGACGTCCAGAACGACCCGGCGGTCGTCCGCGCCTACCTCGGAGAGGAGTCCGCCGCGTGAGCACCTTCGCCGAGTTCCTGATCAACGGCATCTCACTGGGCTCGATCTACGCCCTCATCGCCCTCGGTTTCGTGGTCATCTTCCGCGCCACCGAGGTCGTCAACTTCGCCCACGCCTCCCTCCTCCTGGCCGGCGGCTACGTCACCGCCGTCCTCCACGACGAGATCGGCTTCTGGCCGGCCCTGCTCGCGGGCATCGCGGGCGCGGCGGTGGTCGGCGCGGCCGTCGAGTTCTTCGTGATGCGCCGTCACCGGGGCACCGACCACAGCGTCCTCGCCATCGTCACCATCGGCGTCGACATCCTCCTCGCCACCGAGCTGACCCGCCGGATCGGCACCGACATCCTCACCCTCGGCGACCCCTGGGGCGACGCCGTCGTCACCGTCGGCGGGGTCACCATCGCGGAGACCCGGATCGCCGCCCTGCTCGCCGCGGCCCTCCTCATCACCGCCTTCCTGCTCGCCTTCCGGTACACCTCCTGGGGGGTCGCCATGCGGGCCGCCGCCGAGAACCAGGAGACCGCCGCCCTCATGGGCATCCGGCTCGGCCGGGTCTCGATCGGCGCCTGGGCGGTCGCCGGCGGTCTCGCCGCCGTCGCCGCGCTCTTCCTCACCGTCTTCCCGACCCCGGGCCTGGAGCGGGCCACCTCGCTCGCCGCGCTCAAGGCCTTCCCGGCCGCCATCCTCGGCGGCCTGGACTCCACGACGGGCGCCCTCGTCGGTGGACTTCTCGTCGGTGTCACCGAGTCCCTCGCCACCGGCTACCAGGGCGACCTGGCGTTCCTCGGCCGGGGGATCGGCGATGTCGCCCCGTATCTCGTCATGGTCGCGGTGCTCCTGATCCGACCGGCCGGACTCTTCGGCACGAAGGAGCTTGCCCGTGTCTGAGACCCTCGCCCGGAGCGGTCTCCGGGTCCGTACCCCCGCGGTGTACGGGTGGGCCGCCGCGGCTCTCGTCCTCATCGCCGTCCCCTTCTACCTGGACCGGTTCTGGCTCCAGGCGGGCCTGTTCGCGATGGTCGCCGCCCTCGGCGCGATCGGCATCAACCTGCTGACCGGCGCCACCGGACAGCTCTCCATGGGGCACGCCTTCTTCCTCGCCGTCGGCGCCTACGGCTACTGCGCCTTCGCCGGGGACGGCACCGACGGGCTCGCGGGTCTCGGCCTGCCCGGCTGGCTCGCCGCCGTCCTCGCGGTCGCCCTCGCGGGCCTCGCGGGCGGCGTGTTCAGCCCCATCGCGGGCCGGCTACGGGGCGCGTACCTCGGTATCGCCACGCTCGCGCTGATCTTCATCGGTCAGCATGTGCTGTTCAACGCCCATGACCTCACCGGCGGTTACAACGGCCGCGCGGTCCCGCCGCTCTCCCTCTTCGGTCTCACCTTCGACGACACCGAACTCCTCGTCGCCCAGGTGCCGTTCGGAGCGGTGGAGAAGCTCTGGTACCTCGGTCTGGTCCTGCTTCTCGGCGGGGTGCTCTTCGCCCGGGGCGTCCTCCGGGGGCGCCCCGGGCGCGCGATGAACGCGATCCGCGACCACCGGATCGCCGCCGGCGTCATGGGTATCCCGGTGGCCCGCTACCGCGCCGCCGTCTTCGTCCTGTCCTCGATGTACGCGGGTCTCGCCGGCGTCCTGCTCGCGCTGGTCTTCCAGCGCACGGTGCCGGAGTACTTCGGCATGGCGCTCTCCCTCGAATACCTGGCCATGATCGTCATCGGCGGTCTCGGCTCGGTCGCGGGCGCGGTCGCCGGAGGCGTCTTCGTCTCCCTGCTGCCGCAGCTCCTCAACCGCTACAGCGACGCGCTCCCGCTGGTCTCCGCCCCGGGCACGGGCGGGATCGCACCGGGGGAGGCAGCGCGCTACCTGTACGGCGCCGCCGTCGTCGCGGTGGTCCTGTTCCTGCCCGGAGGCCTGGCCCGGCTGGCGGCCGGAAGGCCGGGAAAGCCCGGAAGACCCGGAGGATCCGGAGACCCCAAGGGCGCCAACAACCCCAAGAGCCCCACAGTCACCGACCCCACCCCCACCCCCACTCACACCCCGTCCAACGAACCCTCAGGGGAGGCACGATGAACCACAGACGACAGGCCGTGCGGGGCCTGGCCGCGGCGCTCGCCGCACTGGTCGCCCTCACCGCCGCCGGATGCAGCTCCAAGGCGAAGACCGGCGACGGCAAGCAGACCGGTGCGGGCGGGGTGAAGACCGGCGAGGGCGTCACCGACAAGACGATCTCGCTCGGCGCGCTCACCGACATGACCGGCGTGTACGCCACCCTCGGCAAGAGCGTCACCCAGGCCCAGCAGCTGTACGTGAAGCAGGTCAACGCCGCCGGCGGGATCTGCGGCCGGCAGCTGGAGCTGACGGTCCGTGACCACGGCTACGACCCGCAGAAGGCGCTCGCCGCCTACACCGAGCTGGAGCCGAAGGTCGTCGGCTACACCCAGTTCATCGGCTCCCCGTTCGTCGCCGCCGTCAAGCCCCGGGTCGACGGCCAGGACAAGGGCCTCGTCCTCCCGCAGGCCTGGTCGGCCTCGCTGCTCGGCTCCCCGTACATCCGTGTCCTGGGTGCCACGTACGACGTCGAGACGATCAACGCCGTCGACTTCCTGGTGAAGGAGAAGGGCCTGAAGTCGGGCGACAAGCTCGGCCACGTCTACTTCGAGGGCGACTACGGCGAGAACGCACTCAAGGGTTCGAAGTACGCGGCGGAGAAGGCGGGCCTGACCGTCGTCGAGCAGAAGATCAAGCCCACCGACAACGACATGTCGGCGCAGGTCGCGGCACTCAAGCAGGCCGGGGTGAAGGGCATCGTCATCAGCGCGGGTCCGCGCCAGGCGGCCTCCCTCGTCGGGGTCGCCGCCGCCACCGGCCTCCGCGTGCCGGTCGTCGGCAACAACTCGGCCTTCGCCCCGCAGCTGCTCGGCACCCAGGCGGGTCCCGCCCTGGAGAAGATGTACTGGTTCGCCTCCCCGAGCCTCCCCATCGGCGCGGACACCCCGACCGCGAAGAAGCTCGTCGCCGACTACAAGGCCGCCTACCCGAGCGACTCCCTCGACAACGGCATCGTCGCCGGCTGGACCGCGGCGAGCGTCTTCGGCGAGGCCCTGAAGAAGGCCTGCGAGGGCAAGGACCTCACCCGCGAGGGTGTCGACAAGGCGCTCCTGACGATGACGGCCTACGACGCCGGCTTCGGGATGAGCCACAACCTCGGCGACCCCAAGGCCCCGTCGTCCCGTGAGTCCGTCATCATCCAGCCGGACAAGACGGTCCCCGGCGGCATGCGCACGGTCCGTCAGCCCTTCGTCGCGGACGCCGCGAAGTCCTACACGCCCTGACCGGCCGGGCCCTGGTCCGCGAAGCCCGTCCGCCAGGACGCGTGGGCCGGGGTCCAGCCGAGGGCACGGGCCCGGGCGTTCGCCGCGCCCCGGGCCCAGGGCGCCCGGCCCTCGCTCCTCCCGGGCGCCGGGACACCCAGGGCCTGCGCCAGGACCGGTAGCCAGGCGTGGCCGGGCGCGGGCTCGTCGTCCACCACGTTGTACGCGCCCGAGGGCCACGCGAGAGCCCGTACGGCCGCCTCGGCGGCGTCGGCGACGTGCACGAAGGAGCTCACCGATCCGTCGGCCGCCGTGCTCCCGAGGAACCGGGCCGCCGGGTTCCCGGCGAGCGCGGCGGCCACGGCGCCCCCGGGGGCGTACCAGGTTCCGGGGCCGTACAGGATGCCGTACCGCAGGACCACCGCCTCCGGCAGCTCGGCCACCCCGGACTCCAGGCCCTGCACCCCCGCGACGATGCGGGACCGGGGCGCCTCCTCGGTCGGGTCGAGCGGGACGGACTCGTCCGCGGGCCCGTCCCCGGGGGCGTACGCCCAGCTGATCGACTGCGCGACGATCCGTCGCACGCCGGCCGCGCGCGCCGCGTCCACGAGGTTCCGGGTGCCGTCGATCCGGACCCGGTTGTTCGCGGCGCCATCCGCAGCCCCGAGGTCCGTCAGCTGATGGATCACCGCGTCCGGCGCGGCCTCGGCCACCGCACGGCGCACCGCCCCGGCGTCCAGGACGTCCACGGGGCGCGGTCCGCGCCGGGAGATGCCCACGACGTCGTGACCGGCCTCCTCGAGCAGGGGCACGAGCTGACGACCGACGGCGCCCGTGGCGCCCGCGACGAGTACACGCATGATCCACAGCCTAGAAGATCGTCACACGCGCGAAACAACGCGGTGTGAAGCTCCAGGCCATGAACACATCGATCGAGGAGAACCGCTCCCACCCGCGTCTCCCTGACCTGCTGGGCGCCTACCACCTGGTCAACCAGGCCGAGAAGGGCACGCCCGTCGCGACGGTCGCCGAGCTCCCGGCCGTATACCGGAGCGAGGTCGAGGACCCGGCCGCCGCCTTCACCGCCGACACGGTGCTGCTCGCCACTCCGCCGGGCGACGACCTCCCGGCCGGCTGTGTCGTCCTCAAGGCACCGCGCGAGGGCCGCGCGCCCGAGATCAAGCGGCTCTGGGTCGCCCCCGAGGCGCGCCGCAAGGGGATCGCGAAGGCCCTCATGGCCGAGGCCCTGCGCCGGGCGGCGGCCTCCGGCGCCTCCGCCGTTCGCCTCACGGTCTGGAACTGGCGGGAGGAGCCGGTGGCCCTCTACCGCGCCCTCGGCTTCGCGACCGTCGCGTCCTGGGACGAGCGGCCCGACCTCCTCTGCCTGGAGAAGACCCTGGAGGAGACCTTGGTGAAGCCCCTGGAGAAGCCCCTCGCGACGGCCGCCGACCGGATCGAGCGGCTCACCCCCGACGAGGTACGCGCGCATGCCTCCGCCGGTCTCGCCGCGCTCCTGGTCGACGCGGTGGACGGCGGGGCCTCCGTCGGCTTCCTGGCACCCCTGGAGGCCCCGGACGCGGCCGGTTGGTGGACCCGCGTCGCCGAGGAAGCAGCCGAGGGCGTACGGGACGTCTGGGCGGCCCACGGCCCCGACGGGAACCTGACCGGCGTCGTCACCCTGGTCCGCGGCGGCGCGGCCAACGGCGGGCACCGCGGCGAGATCGCCCGCCTCCTGGTGCACCGCTCGGCCCGGGGCCGAGGCCTCGGGTACCGGCTGCTCGCCACCGCCGAGGCCCACGCCGCCGCCTCCGGCCTCACCCTGCTCGTCCTGGACACTCAGACGGACAGCCCGGCCGAGCGCCTGTACCGGGGCGCGGGCTGGACGGCCGCCGGCACGATCCCGGACTTCGCCGCCGACCCGTCCGGCGTCCTGCGCCCCACCACGCTCTACTACAAGCGCCTCGGCTAGCCCCGGGCATGCGAAAGGGCCCCGGAGGCGATATCGCCTCCGGGGCCCTTCTCGTACATCTGCACCGTGCGCTACGGCAGCTGTGCCGCCCGCGCCTCCCGGCTCTCACGCCGGTTGCCGCGGAAGGTGTTCACTCGGCGGGCCGTCGCGAAGAGGGGGATCACGGCGCCCATCACGACCTGCAGCGCGCAGCCGGTCTGGAGCAGGAACTGTCCGCCCGGAGCGTCGAACGCCCAGGCCGCCAGCATGCCCATCGCACCGACGATCCAGCTGAGCATCGCCACCGCGAGGATGCCCCGCGGCTTGGGGTACTCGACCCGGCTCACCATCAGCCAGGCGACACCGATGATCGCGAGCAGCGTCGGGATGAACGGCAGCTCCAGGAGCACGATCGAGACCACCGTCAGCGCACCGAAGGGGCTCGGCATGCCCTGGAACATGCCGTCCTTCATGGTCACGCAGGAGAATCTCGCCAGCCGCAGCACCACCGCGAGGAGCACCACGATCGCGGCCACCGCCGAGACCTTCTGCTGCGCGTCGTCCGCGACCATCCCGTACACGAGTACGAAGTAGGCCGGGGCCAGACCGAAGCTGATCAGGTCCGACAGGTTGTCGAGCTCGGCGCCCATCGGGGAGGAGCGCAGCTTGCGGGCCACGATTCCGTCGAAGAGGTCGAAGATCGCCGCGGCCAGCATGAGGATCACGGCGGTGGCGGCGCTGTTGCGCGCCATGCCGGACTCGGTGCTGCCCGTCAGGTGCGGGATGAGGATGCCCGTGGTGGTGAAGTACACCGCCATGAATCCACACGTGGCGTTACCGAGCGTGAGGGCGTCCGCTATGGACAGCCTCAGCGACAGCGGCATCTCCTCGGCCTCTTCGGCCGCTTCCGCATCGGTGCCGGCGACCCAGTCGGCGGCCCGTGTGTCGGGATCAATCACGGTCAATGCGAGTCACCCCCGCTGTGGTGGCCTGGCCGACCTCGACGGCGACCTCGACACCCTCGGGGAGGTAGATGTCGACGCGCGAGCCGAAGCGGATCAGACCGATGCGGTCACCCTGCTCGACCTTGGTCCCCTGCGGGATGTACGGCACGATGCGCCGGGCGACGGCGCCCGCGATCTGCACCATCTCGATGTCGCCGAGCTCGGTGTCGAAGTGCCAGACAACGCGCTCGTTGTTCTCGCTCTCCTTGTTGAACGCCGGGACGAACCCGCCGGGAATGTGCTCCACGGACGTCACGGTGCCGGCCAGCGGCGCGCGGTTGACGTGGACGTTCAGCGGGCTCATGAAGATGGCGACCCGGGTGCGCCCGTCCTTCCACGGCATGATGCTCTGCACCACACCGTCGGCGGGGGAGATGACCCGGCCCTGAGCGATCTCACGCTCGGGGTCGCGGAAGAACCACAGCATGCCGGCCGCGAGCGCGGTGGTCGGCACGGCGATGGCCGCGGCCCGCCTCGACTTGCGCGCGCGCACGAGGCTGAGCGCCGCGGTGGCGACGGTCGGCAGAAGCCACGGCGATGCTCCGCGCGCGAGGCGTACGCCCGTGAGGCTGTCGCGGTGTGCAGAGGTTTGGCTGTGGGGCATGGATGACCTTCGTAGCGGATGATGCCGCACTGGCAACGGGGGACGGCGGCTTTCCCGCGATGCTATCGGTTGCGGGGCGCAACTGGGTAAGCCAGGAACCGAGTCGACGGCCGGAAGACGAACACAGGGTGTGATCTTCTTCGCGGCCGAAACGACTCAAAACCGACAATCAACCCTGGAATCGGTACTCCTCGAGCAGCCGACGACCAATGATCATTTTCTGGATCTCGGCGGTACCTTCACCGATGAGCAGCATCGGCGCCTCACGGTAGAGACGCTCGATCTCGTACTCCTTCGAGAACCCGTAGCCGCCGTGGATGCGGAAGGCATCCTCGACGACCTCCTTGCAGTATTCGGAGGCGAGGTACTTCGCCATCCCTGCTTCGAGGTCGTTTCGTTCCCCGGAGTCCTTTTTGCGTGCTGCATTCACCATCATCGCATGAGCGGCCTCGACCTTGGTAGCCATCTCGGCGAGCTTGAACTGAATCGCCTGGTGCTGGGCGATCGCCTTGCCGAAAGTGTGACGTTGCTGGGCATACGAGACGCCGAGCTCGAAGGCACGCTGCGCGACGCCACAGCCACGGGCCGCCACGTTCACGCGGCCGACCTCGACGCCGTCCATCATTTGGTAAAACCCTCGGCCGGTGACTCCGCCGAGGACCCGATTGGCCGGAATGCGCAGTCCGTCCATGATGAGTTCGGTGGTGTCGACGCCCTTGTAACCCATCTTGTCGATCTTCCCGGGGATGGTGAGGCCGGGGCGGACCTCTCCGAAGCCGGGCTCCTTCTCGACGAGGAAGGTCGTCATCGACTTGTGGGGGGCGGTGCCCTCCGGGTGTCCTTCGTCACTCCGGACGAGAACGGCCACCAGTGACGACGTGCCGCCGTTCGTCAGCCACATCTTCTGGCCGTTCAGGACGTACTCCTCGCCGTCCTTCACCGCCTTCGACGTGATGGCCGACACGTCCGAGCCGAGAGCCGGCTCCGACATCGAGAACGCGCCACGCGTCTCGCCGGCCGCCATCCGCGGAAGGAAGTAGTCCTTCTGCTCCTGGGTGCCGTGCTGCTTCAGCATGTACGCCACGATGAAGTGGGTGTTGATGATGCCGGAGACCGACATCCAGCCACGCGCGATCTCCTCCACGCACAGCGCGTAGGTGAGGAGCGACTCACCCAGACCGCCGTACTCCTCGGGGATCATCAGACCGAAGAGGCCGAGCTCCTTGAGCCCGTCGACGATCTGCTGGGGGTACTCGTCGCGGTGCTCCAGCTCGGTGGCGACCGGGATGATCTCCTTGTCGACGAACTCCCGGACGGTCTTGAGGATCTCCTGCTGGACGTCCGTGAGCCCGGCGGTCTGGGCGAGTCGGGCCATGGCTACTTCTCCGTCTTCTTGGCGGGCTCGATCAGCTCGGGGCGGCCGGGCTGCTCGCCGCCGCGCTCCTTGATGTACGTCTCGGTGGGGACCATCACCTTGCGGCGGAAGACACACACGAGGGTGCCGTCCTGCTTGTAGCCCTTGGTCTCGACGTAGACGATGCCGCGGTCGTTCTTCGACTTCGACGGGGTCTTGTCGAGGACCGTGGTCTCGCCGTAGATCGTGTCGCCGTGGAAGGTCGGCGCCACGTGCCGCAGCGACTCGATCTCCAGGTTGGCGATGGCCTTGCCGGAGACGTCCGGCACGGACATGCCGAGCAGCAGCGAGTAGATGTAGTTGCCGACGACGACGTTCTTGCCGAAGTCCGTCGTGTTCTCGGCGTAATTCACATCCATGTGCAGCGGATGGTGGTTCATCGTCAGCAGACAGAAGAGGTGGTCGTCGTACTCGGTGACCGTCTTCCCGGGCCAGTGCTTGTAGACGGCACCGATCTCGAACTCTTCGTAAGTGCGGCCGAACTGCATCGGAATCAGGCCTCCGGGATCTCGAACTTGCTGGTGCGCTGCATACCGGCGGCACGGCCCTTGCCGGAGATGACCAGGGCCATCTTGCGGGAGGCCTCGTCGATCATCTCGTCGCCGAGCATCGCGGAGCCCTTCTTCCCGCCGGCCTCGGACGTGTAGTAGTCGTACGCGTCGAGGATCAGCTCGGCGTGGTCGAAGTCCTCCTGCGAGGGCGAGAAGATCTCGTTCGCGGCGGCGACCTGGTCCGGGTGCAGCACCCACTTGCCGTCGAAGCCCAGGGCCGCGGCGCGCTGTGCGACGGCCTTGTAGCCCTCCGGGTTGCGGATCTGGAGGTACGGGCCGTCGATCGCCTGGAGGTTGTTGGCGCGGGCGGCCATCAGGATGCTCATCAGGATGTGGTGGTACGCGTCCGCCGGGTAGCCGGGCGGCTGCTCGCCCACGACCAGCGACTTCATGTTGATGGACGCCATGAAGTCGGCCGGGCCGAAGATGATCGTCTCGACGCGCTGGGAGGCCTGCGCGATCGCGTTGACGTTGGTGAGGCCCTGGGCGTTCTCGATCTGCGCCTCGATGCCGATCTTGCCGACCTCGAAGCCCATCGTCTTCTCGATCTGCGTCAGCAGGAGGTCGAGCGCCACGATCTGCTGGGCGTCCTGGACCTTCGGCAGCATGATGCAGTCGAGGTTCTGGCCGGCGCCCTCGACGACCGTGACGACGTCACGGTACGTCCAGTGGGTCGTCCAGTCGTTGACGCGGACGACGCGGGTCTTGCCGGTCCAGTCGCCCTCGTTGAGGAACTTCACGATGGTGTGCCGGGCCTCGGGCTTGGCCAGCGGGGCGCACGCGTCCTCCAGGTCCAGGAAGACCTGGTCGGCGGCGAGGCCCTGGGCCTTCTCGAGGAAGCGCGGGTTGGAACCGGGGACCGCCAGGCAGGAGCGGCGGGGGCGGAGCCGGTTCACGGGGCTGGTCATGCGGGGACCTCCAGGGAGTCGAGCTTGTTCGCTGTCCGGATCTCGTCGACGATACGTCCGATGATCTCCGTGATACCGAAGTCCTTCGGTGTGAAGACGGCGGCCACACCCGCACGCTTCAGTTCTGCGGCGTCGGCGTTCGGGATGATCCCGCCGACGATGACCGGCACGTCGGTCGCGCCCGCCTCACGGAGGCGGTCGAGGACGTCCGGGACCAGCTCGGCGTGCGAGCCGGAGAGGATCGACAGACCCACGCAGTGCACGTCCTCCGCGAGGGCCGCGTTCACGATCTGTTCGGGTGTCAGCCGGATGCCCTGGTAGACCACCTCGAAACCGGCGTCACGCGCGCGTACGGCGATCTGCTCGGCCCCGTTGGAGTGCCCGTCCAGACCCGGCTTGCCGACGAGCAGCCGCAGCCGCCCGACGCCCATCTCCTCGGCGGTCCGCGCCACCTTCTCCCGTACGAGAGCAAGCGGCGTGCCCGCTTCGGCCGTCACCGCGACCGGGGCCGAGGACACGCCCGTCGGGGCGCGGAACTCGCCGTAGACGTCCCGCAGCGCCCAGGACCACTCCCCGGTCGTGACGCCCGCACGCGCGCACTCCAGGGTGGCGGCGAAGAGGTTGCCGTCACCGGCAGCCGTCGCCTTCAGCGTCGCCAGGGATTCCTGGGCGCGGGTCTCGTCGCGGTTGTCGCGCCACTCGTGGAGGGCGGCGACCACGCGCGCCTCGTTCGCCGGGTCCACCGTCATGATCGCGGTGTCCAGGTCGGCGGTGAGGGGGTTCTCCTCGGTCGCCTGGAAGATGTTGACGCCGATGATCTTCTCGTCGCCGGCCTCGATCCGGGCGCGCCGCTCGGCGTGCGAGGAGACGAGCTGCGACTTGAGGTAGCCGGACTCGACGGCGGCCATCGCGCCGCCCATCTCCTGGATGCGCTCGATCTCGGCCAGGCACTCCTCGACGAGCGAGTCGACCTTGGCCTCGATGACGTGCGAGCCGGCGAAGATGTCCTCGTACTCCAGGAGGTCGGACTCGTGGGCCAGGACCTGCTGGATGCGGAGGGACCACTGCTGGTCCCAGGGCCGCGGCAGGCCGAGCGCCTCGTTCCAGGCGGGCAGCTGCACGGCACGCGCACGGGCGTCCTTGGAGAGGGTGACGGCCAGCATCTCCAGGACGATCCGCTGGACGTTGTTCTCCGGCTGGGCCTCGGTCAGACCGAGCGAGTTGACCTGCACGCCGTAGCGGAACCGGCGCTGCTTCTCGTTCTCGATGCCGTACCGCTCGCGGGTGACCTTGTCCCAGATGCGGCCGAAGGCGCGCATCTTGCACATCTCCTCGATGAAGCGGACGCCCGCGTTCACGAAGAAGGAGATACGGGCGACGACCTCGCCCTTGCGGTCCTCGGGGACCTGGCCGGAGGCGAACACCGCGTCGAGCACGGCGATCGCGGTGGACATCGCGTACGAGATCTCCTGGACCGGAGTGGCTCCGGCCTCCTGCAGGTGGTAGCTGCAGATGTTGATCGGGTTCCACTTCGGGATGTTGTTCACCGTGTAGGTGATCATGTCCGTCGTGAGGCGGAGGGAGGGGCCGGGCGGGAAGACGTGCGTCCCGCGCGACAGGTACTCCTTCACGATGTCGTTCTGGGTGGTGCCCTGGAGCCGGGTGACGTCCGCGCCCTGCTCCTCCGCGACCACCTGGTAGAGCGCCAGGAGCCACATCGCCGTGGCGTTGATGGTCATCGAGGTGTTCATCTGGTCCAGGGGGATGTCCTGGAACAGCCGCCGCATGTCACCGAGGTGCGAGACGGGGACGCCGACCCGGCCGACCTCGCCGCGGGCGAGGATGTGGTCGGGGTCGTACCCGGTCTGTGTCGGCAGGTCGAACGCGACCGACAGGCCGGTCTGGCCCTTGGCGAGGTTGCGCCGGTACAGCTCGTTGGACGCCTCGGCGGTCGAGTGACCGGCGTACGTCCGCATGAGCCACGGCCGGTCCTTCTGGCGCTCAGTCATCTATGGTCCCGGGCTCAGATGTTGCGGAAGCGGTTGATGGCGTCGATGTGCTGGGCGCGCATCTCCGGGTTGCGGACGCCGAGGCCCTCCTGCGGCGCGAGGGCGAGGACGCCGACCTTGCCCTGGTGGAGGTTGCGGTGGACGTCGTAGGCGGCCTGGCCGGTCTCCTCCAGGGAGTAGACCTTCGACAGGGTCGGGTGGATCTTGCCCTTGGCGACCAGGCGGTTGGCCTCCCACGCCTCGCGGTAGTTGGCGAAGTGCGAGCCGACGATCCGCTTGAGCGACATCCACAGGTAGCGGTTGTCGTACTCGTGGTTGTAGCCCGAGGTGGAGGCGCAGGTGACGATGGTGCCGCCCTTGCGGGTGACGTACACGGAGGCGCCGAAGGTCTCGCGGCCCGGGTGCTCGAAGACGATGTCCACGTCCTCGCCGCCGGTGAGCTCGCGGATGCGCTTGCCGAAGCGCTTCCACTCCTTCGGGTCCTGGGTGTGCTCGTCCTTCCAGAACTTGTAGCCCTCGGCGTTGCGGTCGATGACCGCCTCGGCGCCCATCGCCCGGCAGATGTCGGCCTTCTCCGGGGAGGAGACGACACAGATCGGGTTGGCGCCGCCGGCCAGGGCGAACTGCGTGGCGTACGAGCCGAGGCCGCCGCTCGCGCCCCAGATGAGGACGTTGTCGCCCTGCTTCATGCCGGCGCCGTTGCGGGAGACCAGCTGGCGGTACGCGGTGGAGTTGACGAGGCCCGGGGACGCCGCCTCCTCCCAGCTCAGGTGGTCGGGCTTCGGCATCAGCTGGTTCGACTTGACGAGCGCGATCTCCGCCAGGCCGCCGAAGTTGGTCTCGAAGCCCCAGATGCGCTGCTCGGGGTCGAGCATCGTGTCGTTGTGGCCGTCCGAGGACTCCAGCTCGACCGAGAGGCAGTGCGCGACGACCTCGTCACCGGGCTTCCACGAGTTCACGCCGGGGCCGGTGCGGAGCACGACGCCCGCGAGGTCGGAGCCGATGATGTGGTACGGCAGGTCGTGGCGCTTGCTGAGGTCGCTGAGCCGGCCGTAGCGCTCCAGGAAGCCGAAGGTCGAGACCGGCTCGAAGATCGACGTCCAGACCGAGTTGTAGTTCACGGAGCTGGCCATGACGGCGACCAGGGCCTCGCCCGGGCCGAGCTCGGGCACCGGCACGTTGTCGAGGTGCAGCGACTTGCGCGGGTCCTTGTCGCGGCTGGCGAGCCCGGCGAACATCTCCGTCTCGTCCTTGTGGACGGTGACGGCGCGGTACGACTCGGGGAGCGGGATGTTCGCGAAGTCGGCGGACGTGGAGTCCGAGGACTGGATCGCGTCCAGGATGTCCTTCACGGGGTTGCCTCCGGCGGTGCGGCGTCCTGAGGGGAGGACGCGCTGAGGGTTACGTCTGGGGCTGCTGCTGTGGAGGTGTGCCGTCGGTTCGGCGGGGTGGTGCGGGGCCGCGCCTGGTGGGCGCTGAGGGTGCCTGTGACGCAGGCGTCCGGGCGCACAATCACGATCGCTTGTGGGGACAGCCGGCGCACGAGGAGACCTCTGCGCGCCGGCCGCCCGGACAACATCAACGTATGGCACGCCGTGTCACGTGACAAGGCACTGCGTGCCAACAATTTCACTCATATGCAATCTGCCGGTCACATGTGAGCGATGATCGATCGAATCGCAGGTCAAAACGGACGAAGGCCGCCCCCGGAGAGGGGCGGCCTTCGTCGTGAGAAGCGTGGGGCGGATTCCGCGGGGCCCTGAGAGGGTCAGTTCTTCGTCAGCGCCTGCTGGATCGTGCGCATGACCTCGTCGAGCGGTGCGTCCGTACGGGCCACGGCGACCACCACGTCGCCCGTGGTGGAGGCCCGGACGGCCGGGGCCGGCTCGGTGGTCCCCGGGGAGGACGAGGAAGGGGCCGGACGGCCCGCGCCTATGCCCGAGCCGAAGGTCTCCCGGACGATCGCGAAGGCGTGGTCCAGCTGGCTCTCCACATCGCCCTGGCCGCCCGCCCGCAGCCAGCGGCGCAGGACGTGGTTGTGGGCCGTGACGACCGCGGAGGCCGCCACCTCGGCGAGCAGCGGGTCGTCGTTGCCGTCGTGGTGGTCGCGCTCGTCGAAGTGCCCGAGGAGATAGCGGGTGAACAGCCGCTCGTAGCGGGCCACCGAGGCGATCTCCCGCTCCCGCAGGGTCGGCACCTCGCGCGTGAGCCGGTAGCGCTCCACGGAGACCGCCGGGGACCCCGCGTACATCTTCATGACTTCCTTGATGCCCCGGCACACCGTGTCGAGCGGGTGCTCGTGCGGCGGCGCCGCGTTCAGCACCGCCTCCGCCCGCACCAGGGTGTCGTCGTGATCGGGGAAGATCGCCTCTTCCTTGGAGCGGAAGTGCCGGAAGAAGGTCCGCCGCGCGACGCCGGCCGTGGCCGCGATCTCGTCGACCGTCGTGGCCTCGTACCCCTTGGTCGCGAACAGCTCCATCGCGGCCGTTGCGAGCTCCCGGCGCATCTTGAGCCGCTGTGCGGCGGCACGAGTACCCGCCGCGCTCTCCGGAGCGTCGGACGGGGACGTGGCACGGGGTGTCTTCGCGGCCTTGGGCATGGTCCGAACGTACTGCATCGGAGGGGGAGTGTGCCCAGGTGGGGGCGGGGAGCCCCCCGGGACACCGACGGTGCCCGGGGGGCTCAGCAGACCACCCCAGCCGGCCGCTCCGGGCTCAGCGTCGGGCATATTCGCGGAAGCCGCGCCCCGTCTTGCGGCCCAGGCAGCCGGCCGCCACCAGGTGCTCCAGGAGCGGAGCCGGGGCGAGGCCCGGGTCCCGGAACTCGCGGTGCAGCACCTGCTCGATCGCCAGCGAGACGTCCAGACCGACCACGTCGAGCAGCTCGAACGGGCCCATCGGGTAGCCGCCGCCCAGCTTCATCGCGGCGTCGATGTCGTCCAGGGTCGCGTAGTGCTCCTGGACCATCTTGATCGCGTTGTTCAGGTACGGGAAGAGCAGCGCGTTCACGATGAAACCGGCCCGGTCGCCGCAGTCCACCGGGTGCTTGCGGATCTTCGTGGTGACCTCGCGGACGGTCGCGTGGACGTCGTCGCCGGTCAGCACCGTACGGACGATCTCGACCAGCTTCATCGCCGGCGCCGGGTTGAAGAAGTGCATCCCGATGACGTCCTGCGGACGCGAGGTGGCGCGGGCACAGGCCACGACCGGCAGCGAGGAGGTCGTGGTGGCGAGCACCGCGCCCGGCTTGCAGATCTTGTCGAGCCGCGCGAACAGCTCCTGCTTGATCTCCAGGTCCTCGGCGACCGCCTCGAGCGCCAGATCGACGTCGGCGAAGGCGTCGAGCGTGCCCGCCGGGGTGATCAGGGCGAGCGTCGCGTCGCGCGCCTCGCCCGTCATCCGGCCCTTGTCGACCGAGCGGGCCAGCGACTTCGCGATCCGGGCCTTGGCCGTGTCCGCCTTCTCCTGGGAGCGGGCGGCGAGGACGACCTGGTACCCGGCCTTCGCGAAGACCTCGGCGATGCCGGAGGCCATGGTGCCCGAACCGGCGACGCCGACCGAGCGGACCTCACGGCCGCCGGCCGCGTCGGCGGAGCCGAGCGGGGTCAGCGCGTCCCGCACGACCTCGCCGGAGCCCGGCGCCTCGTACGTGTAGAAGCCGCGGCCCGACTTGCGGCCGGTCAGACCCGCCTCGCTGAGCTGCTTGAGGATCGGGGCGGGGGCGTGCAGCCGGTCGTGCGAGTCCGCGTACATCGCTTCCAGGACCGTACGGGCCGTGTCGACGCCGATCAGGTCGAGCAGCGCCAACGGGCCCATCGGCAGACCGCAGCCCAGCTTCATCGCCGCGTCGATGTCCTCGCGGGAGGCGTACTTGGCCTCGTACATGGCGGCGGCCTGGTTCAGGTAGCCGAAGAGCAGCCCGTCCGCGATGAAACCGGCCCGGTCGCCGACCGCCACCGGCTCCTTGCCGAGGTCGAGGGCGAGCCGCGTGACGGCCTCGACGGCCCGCGGATCGGTCAGCACGGAGGAGACCACCTCGACCAGCTTCATGGCCTGGACCGGGGTGAAGAAGTGCAGGCCGAGGACCCGCTCGGGGTGCGCCGAGTCGGCGGCGAGCCGGGTGACGGAGAGCGCGTTCGTGCCCGTGGCGACGATCGTGCCGGGCCGGACGATCCCGTCGAGGGCCCGGAACACCTCCTGCTTCGCCTCGTACGACTCGGGCACGACCTCGATCACGAGGTCGGCCTCGGCGGCCGCCTGGAGGTCGGAGAAGGTACGGAAGCGGGCGAGGACGTCCTGCCGCTCCTCCTCGGTGATCCGCTCGCGGGCCACCGCACGGGCGGTGGAGGCCTCCAGGGCGGCGACGGCCTGGGCGGCGGCGGTGTCGCTGATGTCGATGCCGATGACCTCGCGGCCGGCACGGACGAGGACATCGGCGATACCGGTGCCCATGGTGCCGAGACCGACGACGGCGATGGTGGAGAGAGGGGTGTCCATCAGGGGACTCCTGAGAGGAAGAGTGACGACTGAGAGCAGTGCGCGCACGAAAGGGCGCGGGAAAGAACGAGGGCGCTGCCCGGAGAAAGGGCTATGCCCTGGGAAAAGGGGCGACGGACTCTGTCCCGGAGTCACGTCGAAACTGCCGAACCGACAAACACCCACAACGGCTGCGTCACCAGGCCGTTGTGAGAAGCGCGGGGGGTGGCCCGCTCACCTGAGACTAACCGGCGGGTAACGAGCGCGCCAGTCCCGGGAAGTTGAGGAAAATGTGATCTGGATCGCGGATAGGCTCGGATTCATGGAATGCGCCGAGGATCCGGAATTCTGCTCGATGATCGATCGATTGCGGGACGAGATCGAGAATGACACCGGAACCGTCCCGGCGGCATTCGAACAGCTCGCGGAAACCGGCGACCCCGAGGAACTGCACCACGTCCTCACCGCACCCGGACAACCCCTCTGGGCCCGCGAGATCGCCGCCTACGCCCTCGGTGTCGCGGGTGACCCGCGCGCCTTCGAGGCCCTCGTGCTTCTCCTCAACCACCGTGACCCGGAGCGCTGCGTCACCGCCGCACACGCCCTGACCCGGCTCGGCGACCCGCGCACCGCCCGGGCGGCCGCCTCCCTCGCCACCAACGAACTCCGCGTCGCCTACGCCCTGCTGCCCGTCCGGCTGCTCGCCGAACTCCGCGCCCCCGAGTCCGTACCGGCGCTGATCACCGTCCTCGAACGGCGCCTGCCCGCCGACGACCCCCACTGGCGGGTCGGCCTCGCCTGCGTCGAGGGCCTCGGCGTCCTCGGCGACCCCCGGGCCCGTCCCACCCTGGAGGCCGCGCTGCCGCACCCCCGGCTCGGCGCCGCGGCGGAAGCGTCACTGGGCCGACTCGACACCGCCCACTGAGCGAAGACGCGGGCGGGAGACGCCGGCCGTCCCGGGCTCCCGCACGTCATCCCGCGCCCGCTCCGGCACCCGCTCCCGCGTCTTCTCCGGCACCAGTGCGAACGCCTCGATCTCCACGAGCAGTTCCGGGCGGACGAGTGCCGACACCTGGACCGCCGAACTCGCCGGCAGCGGCGCCCCCGCGAAATGGGCGTCCCGGGCCTCCCGTACGGCCGGCAGGTGGGCGACGTCCGTGACGAAGTACGTCAGCTTCACCACGTCCCGGAACCCGGCGCCCGCCGCCGCGAGGCAGCGGTCCAGGTTCGCGAAGACCTGACGGGCCTGTGCCGCCGCGTCGCCCTCCCCGACCACCGCGCCCGAGGAGTCGAACGCGCACTGGCCGGATATCGCGACGAAGCGGCCCGTCCCCCACACGACATGGCTGTACTGCGGGCTGGCGGCGATCCCGTCGGGAGCGGGGACGTGGGTGAGGTGGCTCGTCATGCCCCACATCCTCGCGCACGCCACTGACAATGCCCGCGCCCCCTCGGGGCGCGGGCACGGGCGGGCATCGTCAGTGGGTTCTCCGACGTCAGCGCACGTGGCCGAGGAACCCGTGCAGGGCGCTGCCGGCCGACTCGCTCCTGGCCGGGACGGACCGCGTCATCGGCTCCGGCTTCGGCTCCGGGAGCGCCGCGCAGACCGCGTCCACCTCGGCCTCGCCCTCGGCGCGCGGGACCTCGCCCGTGGCCAGGTAGGTGGCCAGGTGCTCGTCCAGGCAGTCGTTCCCGCCGAGGCTCACCCCGTGGTTCCCGCCGCCCTCCTCGACGACGAGGCTGGAGCCGCGCATCAGCCGGTGCAGGGCGACCCCGCCCTCGTACGGCGTCGCCGCGTCGTCCGTGGCCTGGAGGATGAGGACCGGCGGCACCTGGTCGTTGGTGACGTCCGGCGGGGTCAGCGACTCCACCGGCCAGAACGCGCACGGCGCGTTGTACCAGGCGTTGTTCCAGGTGGAGAAGGGCGCCTTGGCGTGCACGTCCCAGCTGTCCTTGCGCCAGACGCTCCAGTCGCGGGGCCAGCCCGCGTCCCGGCACTGCACGCTCGTGTAGACCGAGTAGCCGTTGTCGGCGGCCGCGTCCGCCTCGCCGTACCGCTCGTACGCCTCCGTCAGCGGCGCCGCGTCGGCGTCGTTGACGTACGCGGAGAACGCCTTCGCGAGGCGGGGCCAGTAGCCGTTGTAGTACCCGCCGGGCAGGTAGGTGTCCTCCAGCTCGCCGGGTCCGACCTTCCCGCCGGCCGGCTTCGCGCGCAGGGCGTCGCGCATCCGGTACCAGGCCGCCTCGACCGCCGCCGGGTCGGTGCCCAGCTTGTACACGGTGTCCTGCTTGGCCACCCAGGCCATGAAGTCCTTGTGCCGGGTGTCGAAGGCGTAGTCCTGCGCGATGTTGTCCTCGTACCAGACGCCGTGCGGGTTGACGACGGAGTCCAGCGCCATGCGCCGCACCCGGTCCGGGTGGAGCCGCGCGTAGACCGCGCCCAGGTAGGTGCCGTACGAGTAGCCGAGGTAGTTGATCTTCGGGGCGCCGAGCGCGCGGCGGATGGCGTCCATGTCCCGGGCGGTGCTCACGGTGTCGATGTACGGCAGCACGTCCGCGTACTTCTTGCCGCAGGCCTCGGCGAAGGACTGCGCCCGCTCGACCGCGAGCCGCTCGCTCGCGGCGCCGTCCGGCACCGAGTCCGGGCGGACCGGGGCGAAGTGGCCGGGCTTGCAGTCGAGCGCGGGCTCGCTCTTGCCGACCCCGCGCGGGTCGAAGCCGATCACGTCGTACTCGGCGGCCACCTTCGGGGGCAGCGAGGCCGCCACGTACCCGGCCATGCCGCGGCCGCTGCCGCCGGGCCCGCCCGGGTTCACGAGCAGCGGCCCCTGGAAGGTCTTCGCGGTGTGCGGGACCCGGGTGAGGGCGAGGGTGACGGTCCGGCCGGCCGGGTCGTCGTGGTTGAGCGGCACCTTGAGGGTGGCGCACTGGAGCTTCGGGTACGCCTCGGTGGCGCAGCCGGTCCAGGCGAGCGGGGGGAGCGGGCGAGGGGTCGGTTCACCGGCACCCGCGGGGGCGGCGGGCAGGACGGTGACCGTCCCGGCGACCAGCGCTCCTGCGGCGATCAGCATTCCTGCGCGTGGGGTCATAGGGCGTCCGTGCCCCGAACGGGCCGTGGCAGGACCTGTTCCGGCCAGAGTTGACCCGAACGGACGGGATTCCGACGGCGTGTCAGGTGACCCGGTCCGATGATCGGAGGAGCGCGGTCGGGGGTGCGGCGGTCGCTCAGAGGAGGGTCAGCTGCTCCGGCGCCGCCGCCGACTCCGGTTCCTCCGGTACGGGTGTCCGGCGCGCCGCGCCCCGGTGAGCGGGTCCGATGCCGAACTCGGCGGCCAGTTCGTGCACCTGACGGGTGATCCGGCGCTGGTACCACGTGGGCGCGTAGGCCCCGTCGGCGTACATCCGCTCGTATCGCCGCACCAGGCCGGGGTGGTGGCGCCGCAGCCACTGCATGAACCACTCGCGGGCACCCGGCCGCAGATGCAGCACGAGCGGGGTGACCGAACTCGCCCCGGCCTCGGCGATCGCGCGGACCGTGTCCCGCAGCTGCTCGGGCCGGTCGCCGAGGAAGGGCACCACCGGGGCCATCAGGACCCCGCAGTCGATGCCGTGCTCGCCGAGGGTGCGGACCACGTCGAGCCGGCGCTGCGGCGAGGGGGTGCCCGGTTCGATCGTGCGCCACAGCTCCTCGTCGGTGAAGCCGACGGAGACGGAGATCCCGACCTCGGTGACCCGGGCCGCCTCGGTGAGCAGCTCCAGGTCGCGCAGGATCAGCGTGCCCTTGGTCAGGATCGAGAAGGGGTTGGCGCGGTCGCGCAGGGCGGTGAGGATGCCCGGCATCAGGCGGTACCGGCCTTCGGCCCGCTGGTAGCAGTCGACATTCGTGCCCATCGCGATGTGCGCGCCCTGCCAGCGGGCCGAGGCGAGCTGGCGGGCCAGCACCTCCGGGGCGTTGATCTTGACGACGATCTGGGAGTCGAAGCCGAGCCCGGTGTCGAGGTCGAGATAGCTGTGGGTCTTGCGGGCGAAGCAGTACACGCACGCGTGCGTGCAGCCCCGGTACGGGTTGACCGTCCATTCGAACGGCATCCGGGAGGCGCCCGGCACCCGGTTGAGGATGGAGCGGGCCCGCACTTCGTGGAAGGTGATGCCCCGGAACTCGGGGGTGTCGAAGGTGCGGGTGGTCACCGCGTCCGTACCGAACAGCGCGATGTCGGCGGGAGCGGCAGGGGTGTCGCCCAGATTGTCCCAGCGCATGGACGCCTCCTCGATGACTCTGCTTCGACCGTTCGCTCAGAATAGAACACGTGTTCCCTTGATCGCTGCAACCCGGATTTCGCACCCCGGAGCCCACGTGGTTCTCTTGGCCCACACCCCTGAGGAACCATGAGCTGGAGGAAGTCAATGGCGCAGGTCGAGGCCACCACGGAACGGATCATCGCCGCCGACGCGGAGACGGTGTTCGACGCGCTGGCCGACTACAGCGGCACGCGCGCGAAGCTGCTCCCCGAGCACTTCAGCGAGTACGAGGTGCGCGAGGGCGGCGACGGTGAGGGCACGCTCGTTCACTGGAAGCTGCAGGCCACCAGCAAGCGCGTCCGCGACTGCCTCCTGGAGGTCACCGAGCCCACCGACGGGCAGCTCGTCGAGAAGGACCGCAACTCCTCCATGGTCACCACCTGGCTCGTGACCCCCGCCGGTGAGGGCAAGTCCCGCGCCGTCGTCACCACCGTCTGGGACGGCGCCGGCGGCGTCGGCGGCTTCTTCGAGCGGACCTTCGCGCCCAAGGGCCTCGGCCGGATCTACGACGCCGTTCTCGCCAAGCTGGCGGACGAGGTCGAGAAGTAACGCCCGGAGCGTTCACCGATTCGAGTGGATCGCCCGCACCCCCGTATCGGCGCCCCCCGTGCGCCGGGGGCGCGGGCCCCCTCGTAAACACGCTGATGAGCGACCCAAGTGCGCCGTACCGCAGGGCCGTTCAGGTCTCCGGACGCCACTGACCTACCGTACCGCCCGACTTGCTCCCTCTTCGTGCCCAATGCGAAGAATGGCGCGGCGCAGACGCCGTGACGAGGGGAGCAGGTACGTGGGTGCGATCACGATCGTGAAATCCGCCGAGGACGGAGAGGTACCGGCGGATGCGGAGGGCGCGGAACGGCTCGCCGCGGGCGGCCCGCCCGCCGACCTCGCCCCACCGCCCGCCCCCGCGCCGGCCGACCACCTCGACCCGCGCCGCGTCCGGCTCGTCTTCTGCGGACTGGTGCTCGCGCTGCTCCTCGCCGCGCTCGAGCAGATGATCGTCGCCACCGCCCTGCCGAAGATCGTCGGCGAACTCCAGGGCCTCGACCGGATGTCCTGGGCGATCACCGCCTACCTGCTGACCGCCACCATCGGCCTGCCGGTCTACGGAAAGCTCGGCGACCTCCTCGGCCGCAAGGGCGTCTTCCTCTTCGCCATCGTCGTCTTCGTCATCGGCTCGGGACTCGCCGGCTGGTCCCGCAGCATGGACGAGCTCATCGCCTTCCGCGCCATCCAGGGCATCGGCGCCGGCGGCCTGATGATCGGCGTCCAGGCGATCATCGCCGACATCGTCCCCGCCCGGGAACGCGGCCGGTACATGGGCCTGATCGGTGCCGCCTTCGGCCTCGCCTCCGTCGCGGGACCCCTGCTCGGCGGCTTCTTCACCGACCACGTCTCCTGGCGCTGGTGCTTCTACTTCAACGTGCCCTTCGGGCTCGTCACCCTGGCCGTCGTCGCCGCCGTCCTCAAACTCCCCAAGCCCACGGCGCGCGGGCGCTTCGACGTCCTCGGCGCCCTCCTCCTCGCCGCCGCCTCCACCTGCCTGGTCCTGCTCACCAGCTGGGGCGGCACCGAGTACGCCTGGGACTCCCGCGTCGTCCTCGCCCTCGCCTGCGGCGCCGCCGGAACCACCCTGCTCTTCCTGGTCGTCGAGTACTTCGCGCCCGAACCCCTCATCCCGCTCCGGCTGTTCCGCGACTCCGTCTTCACCGTCACCGCCCTCGTCGGCGCCGTCGTCGGCATCGCGCTCTTCGGCGCCGCCAGCTACCTCCCCAGCTTCCTGCAGATGGTCGAGGGCGCCACCGCCACCGAGTCCGGCCTGCTGATGCTGCCCCTCATGGGAGGCATCGTCATCGCCTCCGTGGTCTCCGGCCAGCTCATCAGCCGCACCGGCCACTACAAGATCTACCCGCTGCTCGGCGGAGCCCTCTCCGTCCTCGGCATGTGGCTGCTCTCCCGCATGGACGTCGACACCCCGCGCCTCCAGCACAGCCTCTGGCAGGCCGTCCTCGGCACCGGCATCGGCCTCGTCATGCCGGTGCTCGTCCTCGCCGTGCAGAACTCCGTACGCCCCGCCGACCTCGGCACCGCCACCAGCGCCCACAACTACTTCCGCCAGATCGGCGGCAGTGTCGGCGCCGCCGTCTTCGGCACCGTCTTCGCCTCCCGGCTCGACGACGCGCTCGGCGACCGGCTCGCCGGCGTCCTCTCCGGCGGCGCGACCTCCCTGCCGCCCGCCGAGTCGATCACCCCGCAGACGGTGCACACCCTGCCGCCCGCCGTACGCGACGCCTACATCCAGGCGTACGCGGACGCGATGCCGCGCATCTTCCTCTACCTCGTGCCGGTCCTCGTGCTCGGCCTCGTCCTCGCCTTCTTCCTCAAGGAGAAACCGCTGGTGACCCACCACAGCCCCACCACCGAGGCCAACGACTTCGGCGGCGTCCAGGCCGTCCCGCACGCCCGGCACGCCGCCCCCGCCTCCGCGACCGCGTCCTTCGCCGCCCCGCACGCCGGGCTCCCCGTCTGCGGCACCGTCCAGCACCACGACGGCAGCCGCGTCCCCCGGGCCGCCCTCACCCTCATCGACGTCCAGGGCCGGCAGGTCGGCCGGGGCGCCAGTGGCGAGGACGGGCGGTACGCGCTGAGCGTCCCCGGCAGCGGTGCGTACGTCCTCATCGCGGCGGCCGGCGGGCACCAGCCCCAGGCCGTCTCCGTCACCGTCGGCGACCGGCCGGTCGAGCTCGACGTCGTCCTCGGCGGCGCCGGCCGGCTCGCCGGCAGTGTCGTCACCGCCGACGGGACACCCGTACGGGACGCGGCCGTCACCCTCACCGACGTACGCGGCGAGGTCGTCGCCTCCACCCGCAGCGGACGCGAGGGCGGGTACGTCATCTCCGAACTGGTCGCGGGCGAGTACACGCTCGCCGCCAGCGCCCCCGCCTTCCGGCCCGCCGCGCTCCCGGTGAGCGTCCAGGCCTCCCGCGAGACCCGCCAGGACATCGAGCTGGCCGGCGGAGCGGTGCTGCGCGGCACGGTACGCGCCGGTGGCGGGCGCCCGGTGGAGGACGCCCGGATCACCCTGCTCGACGCGGCCGGCAACGTGGTCGACACCCTCACCACCGGGGCCGACGGCACCTTCCGCTTCGTGGACCTGTCCTCCGGCGAGTACACCGTCATCGCGGCCGGCTACCCGCCCGTCGCGACCGTCCTCCAGATGGCCGGCGGGGGCCGCACCGAGCGCGACCTCCAGCTCGGCCACCAGGACTGAGGCCGCTCCGCGGGGCCTTCAGGCGGATCTCAGGAGGCGGTCGACGCCCTGCGCAGCGTGCTGATGCAGGAGCTGATCGCCTCCTGGAGCGCTTCGAGGCGCTGGAGCATGTCGTCCTCGAAGATCTCCTCCTCCAGGACCTCGTCCAGCGTCAGCTCCTCGAAGACCTTCGTCGCCTTCTGCAGGCTGTTGTAGAACTTCGTCCGCCGCTCCTGGACCCGCAGCGCCGGATCCTCCTCGACCGCCTTGGCGACCAGACCCTTGACGGTGTCGTACGCCTCACCGGCCCACTCGCCCGCCTCCTCGGAGTCGTCGAGCTCGTCGAGGAGCGACAGATGCCGCTCGGCCTCGGCCCGCAGCTCGGCCGGCGCCTCCACGGTCTGCCCGGCCGGGGTCTTGATCTGGCCGTTCTCGACGATCTGGCGCACGTACCCGATGCGGTCGGCCGCCTTCGCCTCGCTCGCCACCGCCTTCTTCAGATCGTCGGTACGCGCGAAGGCGCGGGCCATCTCGGTCTGAAGGGCCGGGTCCTCCTTCATCCGGTCGAGCAGCGCGCCGCGCGCCGCCTCCGCCGTCCCCGGGTCGGCGAGGATCGCGGCCCGCAGCGCCGTCGGGTTCTCCGCGACCTCCAGGGCCTTCGTCGGCCGGATGCCCTCCGCCTCGGCCGCCGCGCTGATCGCCTGACCGCGCACGGACGAGGCGCTGTTGCGGGACGTGTAGTACGAGAGCCAGACGTCCGCGTCGGGCAGTTCGACGTCCTCGCCCGGGACGAGCACCTCGAACTGCGGGACGAGACCGTCGTCGGCCGCCATGTCCCAGGCCTTGTAGTAGCGCATGACCCGCTCCGGCGAGCACCCCGCGAGCTCCGCGAACGCCTTCGCCGAGACCTTCGTCGCGGCCGTCCCCTCGGCGGGCTGGCCGCCGGGCCGGACACTGCGCGCCACCTTGAGCGCGAAGGCCCAGCCGCCGGTGCGCGCGTAGACCCCGAAGTCCTGGGCGTCACGGACGACGACGGGGTCGAGGTCGGCGGCGGGCTCCGCTGCCGAGGGCTCGTCGACGGCGGGGCTCGCGGAAGCCTCCGCGGCCTCCGGCTCCGGCTGCTGGACCCAGAACTCCTCCGACGTGTCGGCGGGCGCGGGGACGACGGGGGAGGTGTCGGACGGGTCGAGGGCGATGGTCACCGAGAGCACTCCGGAAGGTCGGGTACGAGAACTGCGGCCGACAGCCTATACGCACCCCTTGACGATGTTTCGTCCGATTCGATGTGCCGAATCTCCGGAAAATCGATGGCACGGTGCGCGGCCGACGGCCAGGATGCTGCCATGACCTACGGAATCGAGCTTCACTTCGCGCGATGAGCGCCCCGCACGAGCGCCCTACGCTCGCACCCTCCCTGTACGCGTACGCCAAGGGCCTGCGCGACAGCGGCCCCGACGGGCCGTCGCCCCGCCGCGGCCACCCCCTCCCCGACACGGCACGACCCCCCGGCCGCAGAGGCCTCCGCCACCACGAGGCCCGCGCCGCCGTCACCGACATCCTGCTCCCGCTCCTCGACGCCCCCGACCCCGCACGGGCCGCCGCCGAAGCGGAACGCGCGCTCGCTGCGACGGGCGTCGTCCGGGAGCAGACCGTCTTCCATGCGGCGGCCGCCGTCGAACCCCCCGAAGAACCCGCGGCCCGCGCCCGTACCCGGTCGTTCGCCCGACACCTCGTCCGGACCGGAACGACCGTCCCCGGCGTATCCGCCGGACTCGGGCTCCTGAGCCGACTCGCGGAACCCGAGGACATCCCGTACCTGCGCGTCCTCGGCCTGCTCGACGGACTCGTCCACCCCGTCGACGGCGCCCTCGCCCACCTGGACCGGGAGGCCGCCGCTCTGGTGTGGCTGATCCACCGGACCCAGGGCGAGGAACTGCGCGGCCTCGTCGACGTCCTCGCCACCGAGGACCGGGCCGCCGTGCCCGACCGGCTCCTGAAGATCCCCACGGAGGCGCGGGGAGTGGGGCCCGAGGTCGCCCGGCGGGTCGCCGAGGCCGTCGGCCTCGCCGGACTCCTCCGGACGGACCCGGCCCCCGGGCTCCTCGCACGGGCCGTGGACCTCCTCGCCCGGATGACCAGCAGCCGGGACTACCACGCGGAGGTCCTGCGGTACGGAGAAGCCGTCGACCTGTACGAGTCGGTGGCCGCCCACGCCCACCGACTGCCCCGCGACGTGGACCACCGGGCCCGGCTACTCACCCTTGCCCTCGACCTGCACAGCGGGGCCTCGCACCTCCTCCCCTGGCCGCCCGGCCGCCGTGAGGCGCTCCACCGCACCCTGCTGGACACGGCGGCGTGGCCGGGGCCGGCTCCGGCCGACCCGGACGGGCGGCGGCGCGCCGACTGGATCCGCCGTACGGCACGTCAGCTGCGCGCCGCTCCGCCGGACCCGCCCCGGTTCCGGATCGAGGTGGCCGTCGCCGACCCCGGAGACCCGGACGTCGTCGAGACCCGCGTCCTGATCGACGGACGACCCCTCGTGCCGGAGGCGTTCGGCCCGGGGCCGGGCGAGTCCCCCGAGCGGCTCCTCGACAGCGGAGCGCTACGGGCCACGCCCGAACCCCGGGAGGTGCGCCTCGCCGAGGCGTACTGCACCGAGGGCTGCTGCGGCGCGCTGTACGTGACCGTGCGGCGCGAGGGCGAGCACGTCGTGTGGAGCGACTGGCGGCGGCCGGGCGGACCTGTCGCCCGGCCGGACCTCCCCGCGTACCGCTTCGACGCCGTCGCATACGACGCCGAGATCGCGCGCGCCGAGCACGACCACGGCTGGACCTGGCCGGCCCGGCGCACGGCCCGGCTGATCACCGCCGGGCTACGCGACCACCCGGACCTCCTCACCCGCTGGGGCCTCCGCCAGGGCTGGATCAGCACGGACTTCCGCGAGCCGGACACGACCGTGGTCACCTTCACCGGACCGCCGCTCGGTGGCCCGGGCCGGAACGGGGCGGCGGGGGAGCCCCGCCAGTTCCTGTGGCGGTTGCCCGACGACGGCACCCCGCCCGAGGAGCGGTCCGCAGCCGCCCTGCGTCGCCTGGCCGAGGAGGACCCCAGGGGGTATCCGGAAGCGTCGGGGTGATCCTTACGGCCGTCCCGGTGAGCGCCAGTGGTCCACTCCAACGACGGTTTTCCACAGGGGTGGTGGGGCCGCCGGGCGGCGCGTACGGTGCCAGACATGAAGATCCTCATCAGCGCCGACATGGAGGGCGCGACCGGTGTGACCTGGCCCGCCGACGTGCTGCCCGGGACGCCCCAGTGGGAGCGGTGCCGCTCGATGTTCACCTCCGACGTGAACGCCGCCGTCCTGGGCTTCTTCGACGGCGGCGCGGACGAGGTCCTCATCAACGAGGCGCACTGGTCCATGCGGAACCTGCTCCTCGAGCGGCTCGACGAGCGGTGCGAGATGCTCACCGGGAAGCACAAGTCCCTCTCCATGGTCGAGGGCGTGCAGCACGGGGACGTCGACGGCATCGCCTTCGTCGGCTACCACACGGGCGCCGGCACCGAGGGCGTCCTCGCGCACACCTATCTCGCCAACTCGATCACCGGCGTCTGGATCAACGGCGAGCGGGCGAGCGAGGGCCTGCTCAACGCCCATGTGGTCGCGGAGTACGGCGTCCCCGTCGTCCTCGTCACCGGGGACGACCTCACCTGCGAGGACGCCCTCGGCTACGCGCCGGAGGCACCCAAGGTCGCCGTCAAGGACTACGTCTCGCGGTACGCGGCGGTGTGCCGGACCCCGGCCAGAACCGCCGCCGACATCCGGGCGGCGGCCAAGGCCGGCGCCGCGCTCGCGGTGCGCCACGAGCCGGTCCGCGGCGGCCCCTTCACCATGGAGCTGGAGTTCGACGCCGAGCACCTGGGAGCCGCCGCCACGGTGGTTCCCGGCGTGGCGCGCAGCGGGGAGCGGCGCGTCACGTACACCAGCGAGACGATGTACGAGGCAATTCGCACGTTCAAGGCGGTCACGACCATCGTCTCGGCCGCAGTGGAGGAGCAGTATGGCTGAGGAGGTCCGGGGCCCGGACACGACAGCGCTCGACGAGGTGGTCACCTTCACCTCGGAGCTCATCCGTATCGACACGACCAACCGGGGCGGCGGCGACTGCCGTGAGCGGCCCGCCGCCGAGTACGTCGCCGAGCGGCTCGCCGCCGCCGGCATCGAACCCACCCTCCTGGAGCGGACCCCCGGCCGCACCAACGTGGTGGCGCGCATCCCCGGCACCGACCCCTCGGCCGAGGCGCTCCTCGTCCACGGACACCTGGACGTGGTGCCCGCCGACCCCGCCGAGTGGACCACCCACCCCTTCTCCGGCGAGATCCGCGACGGGGTCGTCTGGGGACGCGGCGCCGTCGACATGAAGAACATGGACGCGATGGTCCTGGCCGTCGTCCGCTCCTGGGCCCGGCAGGGCATCCGGCCGCGCCGCGACATCGTCCTCGCCTACACCGCCGACGAGGAGGCGAGCGCCGAGGACGGCTCCGGCTTCCTCGCCGACCGGCACGCGGCGCTCTTCGAGGGCTGCACGGAGGGCATCAGCGAGTCCGGGGCGTTCAGCTTCCACCCGCAGCCCGGCACCACCCTCTACCCGATCGGGGCGGGGGAGCGGGGCACCGCCTGGCTCAAGCTGACCGCCCACGGCCGGGCCGGCCACGGCTCCAAGGTGAACACGGCCAACGCCGTCACCCGCCTCGCCGACGCCGTCGCCCGGATCGGCTCGCACACCTGGCCGGTCCGGCTCACCGCGACCGTCCGGGCCGCCCTCACCGAACTGGCCGCGCTGTACGCCATCGACATCGACACGCGCGCGCCCGACCTCGACGTGGACCTCCTCATCGACAAGCTCGGCCCCGCGGCCGCCCTCGTCGCGCCGACCGTCCGCAACAGCACCAACCCGACGATCCTCGACGCCGGTTACAAGGTCAACGTCATCCCGGGCCAGGCCGTCGCCTACATCGACGGGCGGACGCTGCCGGGCACCGATGAGGAGTTCGCCGCGACCATGGACGAGCTGGCCGGGCCGCACGTGGAGTGGGAGTTCCACCACCGCGAGGTCGCCCTGGAGGCTCCCGTGGACTCGCCGACCTTCGCGAAGCTGCGGGCCGCCGTCGAGCGCTTCGACCCGGACGGGCACGTCCTGCCGTTCACCATGTCCGGCGGCACCGACGCCAAGCAGTTCTCCCGGCTCGGCATCACCGGCTACGGCTTCTCGCCGCTCCGGCTGCCCCCGGACCTCGACTACGGGGCCCTCTTCCACGGCGTCGACGAACGCGTCCCCGTGGACGCCCTGCACTTCGGCGTCCGGGTGCTCGACCACTATCTGAGGACGGCGTAGAACCGTGACCGTTCGGGTATCGCCATGACCGTTCGCGCAACACCGTGACAGGGGGAGCAGAGATGGCCAGGACCACGGCCGCCCACGGCAGCTGGCCGTCACCCGTCGACGCGGCGCTCGCCGCCGCCCACGACGGGCGGCCCGAGTATCCCGGCGTCGTCGGCGACGAGCTGTGGTGGACCGCACCACGCCCCACCGAGGGCGGCCGTCGCGCCCTCGTGCGGCGGCGCGCCGACGGCACCGAGGAAAGCGTGCTGCCCGCCCCGTGGAACGTCCGCAGCCGGGTGATCGAGTACGGCGGCCTGCCCTGGGCGGCGGTCGCGCGCCCGGCGGGCGGACCGCTCGCCGTCTTCTGCCACTTCCCGGACCAGCGGCTCTACGCGTACGAGCCGGATGCCGCGCCCGGCACGGAGCCCCGGCCCCTCACGCCCGTCTCCGCGATCGGCGGCGGACTGCGCTGGGTGGACCCGGTGATCCACCCGGACCGGGGCGAGGTGTGGTGCGTCCTGGAGGAGTTCACGGGCCCCGCCCCGACCGATGTCCGCCGGGTGCTCGTCGCCGTACCCCTCGACGGCTCGGCCGCCGAGGACCGTGCGGCGGTACGTGAACTCTCCGACGGGCGGCACCGGTTCGTGACCGGCCCCCGGCTCTCCCCGGACGGGCGCCGGGCGGCCTGGATCGCTTGGGACCACCCCCGGATGCCCTGGGACGGCACCGAGGTCCAGCTGGCCGAGGTCGCCCCCGACGGTACCTTCCAGGGAGCGCGAACCGTCGCGGGCGGGCCCACCGAGTCGATCCCACAGGTCGACTGGGACGCGGCGGGACGGCTGCTCCTCACCAGTGACCGCACCGGTTGGTGGAACCTCTACCGGGCGGAGATCGACGCGCGCGGCGGCCTGGGCGAACCGGCAGCACTCTGCCCCCGCGCCGAGGAGTTCGGCGGACCGCTCTGGAAGATCGGGCTGAACTGGTTCACCCCCCTGGAGAACGGTCTCATCGCCGTCGTCCACGGCAAGGGCACCACCACCCTCGGCATCCTCGACCCCGAGCGCGGCGCACTCGTCGACGCGGCCGGCCCCTGGACCGGATGGGCCTCGACCCTCACCGCCCACGGCAGCCGCGTGGTCGGCATCGCCGCCTCCCCGCACAGCTCCTACGAACTCGTCGAACTCGACACCCGCACCGGCCGCAGCCGGGTCGTCGGCGCCGCGCACAGCGACGCCGTCGACCCCGCCTACCATCCCGAGCCCCGCCTCCGTACCTTCACCGGCCCCGGCGGGCGCGAGATCCACGCGCAGGTCTACCCGCCCCACCACCCCGGGTTCACCGGCCCGGAGGGCGAACTGCCGCCCTATGTGATCTGGGCGCACGGCGGCCCCACCGGACACGCCCCGCTCGTCCTCGACCTGGAGATCACCTACTTCACCTCGCGCGGCATCGGGGTGGCCGAGGTCAACTACGGCGGCTCCACCGGCTACGGCCGGGAGTACCGCGAGCGGCTGCGCGAGCAGTGGGGCGTCGTCGACGTCGAGGACTGCGCGGCCGTCGCCGAGGCGCTCGCCGCCGAGGGCACCGCCGACCCGGCCCGGCTCGCCGTCCGCGGCGGCAGCGCGGGCGGCTGGACGACCGCCGCCTCCCTCGTCGCCACCGACGTGTACGCCTGCGGCACGATCATCTACCCCATCCTCGACCTGCGGGGCTGGGCCACCGACGAGACCCACGACTTTGAATCCCAGTACCTCCACGGCCTCATCGGATCGATCGACGACGTCCCCGCCCGGTACAAGGAGCGCTCGCCCATCGAGCACGTCGACCGCGTCACCGCGCCCTTCCTGCTGCTCCAGGGCCTCGACGACGTCATCTGCCCGCCCGCGCAGGCCGAGCGCTTCCTCACCCGTACCGCCGGCCGGGGCGTCCCGCACGCCTACCTCGCCTTCGAGGGGGAGGGGCACGGCTTCCGCAGGGCCGACACGATGGTGCGCGCACTGGAGGCCGAACTCTCCCTGTACGCACGGACCTTCGGCGTCACCAGGACGGACGTGCCCGACCTGGAGTACCGGACGTGACCGTGCCCGATCCCGCCTCCGATCCAGGCCTCGACGGGGGCGCGGCCCTGCCGCACGTCAGGTCGCTCACCCGGCCCGAGCGGCTGCGGCCCGGCGCGCGGGTCGCCGTCGTCGCCCCCAGCGGGCCCGTTCCCGAGGAGCGGCTGAGGGCGGGGCTCGACATCCTCCGCGGCTGGGACCTCGATCCCGTCGTCGCCCCGCACGTCCTGGACACCCACCCCACCGTCGGCTACCTCGCGGGGGGCGACCGGGCCCGGGCCCGGGATCTGACCGAGGCCTGGTGCGACCCCTCGGTCTCCGCCGTCCTCTGTGCGCGCGGCGGGTTCGGCGCGCAGCGGATGGTCGACCTCCTCGACTGGCGGGCGATCCGCGAGGCCGGGCCCAAGGTGTTCGTCGGCTACAGCGACATCACCGCCCTGCACGAGGCCTTCGCCGTCCGGGCCGGTTTCTCCGCACTGCACGGTCCGATGGTCGCCGCGGGGACCTTCCTCTCGGACCCACGCACCCAGGAGTCGCTTCGGGCCACGCTGTTCGAGCCCGAGTCGGTACGGACGCTCGGCCTGGACACGGCACGGACCCTGGTGCCGGGCCGGGCCCGGGGCGTGACGCTCGGCGGCTGCGTCAGTCTCCTCGCCGCCGACCTCGGCACCCCGCACGGCCGGCCCACGGCCCGCGGCGGGCTGCTGCTCCTGGAGGACGTGGGGGAGGAGCCGTACCGGCTCGACCGCATCCTCACCCAACTCCTGCGCTCCGGCCGGCTCGACGGGGTCGCGGGCATCGCCCTCGGCTCCTGGGCGGAGTGCGGCCCGTACGAGGAGGTGCGGGCGGTCCTCGCCGACCGGCTCGGCGGGCTCGGGGTGCCGGTGGTGGAGGAGCTGGGTTTCGGCCACAGCGAGACGGCGCTGACCATGCCGCTCGGGGTGTCCGGCGTACTGGACGCGGAGGCGGGCACCCTCACCCTCGATGTGCCGGCCCTGCGCTGAGGAGCGGGCGCGGGGCCGCTGAGGCGGCTGCCGTCCGCGCCGATGCTCTCACCGATCGGTGACGACCGTCTTCACTGAATCTCCGTCAACAACCTTTGCCCGGCGCATTGACGGGGTCTTACACGTGTCACAGCATGGGCGCTGCCCGGTACCTACCAGTCGGTAGGTGCGGTGGGTCTCTCGGCGTCGTCCTCAGCGTGGAGGTCTCTGTGTCCCGTGCCGTGCCCCGTTCCCGCAAGGCCCTCGCGCTCGTGGCCGGTGCGGCCGCGCTCGCCGTTCCCCTGACGCTCGCCGCGCCCGCGAGCGCTGCCGAGGCCGAGACCCTCACCGGCGCGTACACCGTGGCCCCGCTCCGGTTCACCGTCGAGGCGGGTGGCCGGAGTTGTGTCGTCGACGCCGACCTCTACCGGCCGGCCGGTGTGGACGCCGGGCATCCCGCGCCCGCCGTCCTCGCCACCAACGGCTTCGGTGGCAGCAAGAGCGACGGTTCCACCGACGCCATCGGCAAGGCCTTCGCCGAGCGCGGCTATGTCGGCCTCGTCTACTCCGGCCTGGGTTTCGGGAAGTCCGGCTGTCTGATCTCCCTCGACGATCCGGCGATCGACGGCCGCGCCGCCGCCCGGCTCGTCGACTTCCTCGCCGGCAGCCGGGCCGCCGACGACGGTACCCGCGCCGACTTCGTCACCCAGGACCGTGAGGGCGACCCGCGCGTCGGCATGATCGGCGGCTCCTACGGCGGGGCCGTGCAGCTCGCCGCCGCCTCCGTCGACCGCCGTATCGACGCCATCGTCCCCCTCATCACCTGGAACGACCTCGCGTACTCCCTCGCCCCCAACGCCGCCGACCGTGACACCCCCGGCGTCTTCAAGTGGCAGTGGGCGAACGGCTTCTACCTGATGGGCGAGGGGCAGCCGCTGCTCGTCCCCTCCCTCGACCCCAGCCGGATCAACTCGCTCCGCTGTCTGCACTTCGTCACCGACGCCTGCGACACCGTGCGGCTCCTCAACTCCGGCCGCTACCCGAAGGCCGAGACCGAGAAGATGCTCGCCTACGCCCGCAGCGTCTCCCCGGTCTCGTACGTCGACCGCGTCACCGCCCCCACCCTGATCGTCCAGGGCCAGGCCGACACCCTCTTCAACCTCAACGAGGCGCGCGCCACCTACGACCGGCTGCGCGAGCGCGGTGTCGACACCCGGATGATCTGGCAGTCCTGGGGCCACAGCGGCGGCCAGAAGCCCGGTGAACTCGACCTGGGGCAGGGGAACCTGGAGTCCAGCTACGTCGGTCAGCGCGTCCTCGCCTGGTTCGACCGGTATCTGCGGCAGAACCCGACCGCGGACACCGGCCCCGCCTTCGCCTGGTACCGCGACTGGCAGAGCGGCTACGGCACCGCGGCCGGGGTCCCGGCGCTCAGCCGGCGGCTGTACCTCTCCGGCGACGGCAAGCTCGTCGACAACCGTACGAAGGTCGCCCGGGGCTCGCGGACGTACAGCAACTGGCTCTTCCCGACGAGCCATTCGGAGTCCTCGCTCGCCGGGTTGATCGGGCTGTCCGACCCCCGGCCGTACGACACCCCCAGCACGTACCTCGGCTGGACCAGCGCCCCGCTCACCGCGCCCGCCGACCTCGTCGGCGCGCCGAAGGCCACCCTGAAGGTGGACTCGCCGGTCGCCGAGCGCGTCCAGGGTTCCGGCGACGCCGCCGACAAGCTCGTGCTCTTCGCCAAGCTCTACGACATCGCCCCCGACGGCACGAAGACCCTGGTCAACCGCCTTGTCGCGCCGGTGCGAGTGCCGGACGTCACCCGCCCCTTCACGGTCGAGCTGCCCGCCGTCGTCCACCGCTACGAGACCGGCCACCGGCTGGAGCTGGTGATCGCGGCGAGCGACACGGCGTATTCCGGCAATCGCGGCATCAAGCCGGTGACGGTCGTCAGCGCCCCTGAGGACACCGGGACGCTCGAACTGCCCCTGGTTCAGGGGCGGGTGGGTTAGGACTGGAGCGTCGCGTACCCCGGGCGGACGATCTCGTCGATCAGCCGCTGCCGCTCCGGCAGCGGCAGGAAGGCGGCCTCGAGCGCGGCGACCGTGAACTCCTCGAAGACCTCCGGGCCGTACCCGAAGGCGTCCACCATGTGCTGGAACTCCTCGCTCATGGTGGTGCCGGAGACCAGCCGGTTGTCCGTGTTGAGCGTGATCCGGAAGCCGAGGCGGCGCAGCTCGTCGATCGGGTGTGAGGCGTAGTCCTTCGCGGCGCCCGTCTGGAGGTTGGACGTCGGGCAGACCTCCAGGGCGATGCGGTTGTCCCGGACGTACGAGGCGAGCCGGCCCAGGGTGCCGTCCTCGGCGATGTCGTCCGTGATCCGCACGCCGTGGCCGATCCGCTCGGTGCCGCAGACCTGCACGGCCTCCTGGATCGACTCCGCGCCGACGGCCTCTCCCGCGTGGATCGTGAAGTGGCAGTTCTCCCGCTTCAGGTGCTGGAAGGCGGGGAGGTGACGGGCCGGGGGGTTGCCGATCTCGCCGCCGGCGATGTCGAAGCCGGCCACGCCCTTGTCCCGGTGCGCGACCGTGAGCTGCGCGATCTCCAGGGAGCGGTCCGTGTGGCGCATCCCCGTCAGGAGGGTGCGGACGGTTATACGGCCGCCGGAGCGGCGCTCGCCCTCACGGAAACCGTCGTTGACGGCCTCGACGACCTCGTCGAGGGTCAGGCCGCCCTGGAGGTGCTGCTCCGGGGCGTAGCGGATCTCGGCGTAGACGACGCCGTCCGCCGCCAGGTCCTCGGCGCACTCGGCCGCGATGCGCGTGAGCGCCTCGCGGGTCTGCATCACCGCGCAGGTGTGGGCGAAGGTCTCCAGGTAGCGCTCCAGCGAACCGGAGTCGGCGGCGTCCCGGAACCAGACCGCGAGCGCGGCCGGGTCCTCGGTCGGCAGCGCGGTGTAGCCGCACTCCCGTGCCAGCTCGACGATGGTCGTGGCGCGCAGCCCACCGTCGAGGTGGTCGTGGAGGACGGCCTTGGGGGCCCGGCGGATCCACTCGGAGACGGTGGCGGCGGCAGGCGTGGCAGGGTTGTCAGACAAGTGCATGGCGGGGAAGTGTACGCCACGGGGGAGGGGTGCGCTGTGACGGCCCCGGCGGGGGGTCGGGACGGCTGTCCGGCAGGGGGTCGGGAAGGTGCCCGGCAGGGGGTTGGGAAGGTGCCCGGCGAGGTGGGGGAGGCGGTCCGGCAGAGGGTGGCGAAGGCGGTCCGGCAGGGGTGGGGAGCGCGGCCCGGCGGGGAATCCGCAGGGCCGCCCCCACCTAGTGGGACTGCAGCACCGGCAGTGCGGGTGCGCCCGTCGGGAGCATGTGCTTGGCGGCCAGGACCGGGGTCTCGCCGACCCGTACGACCTGGGTGATCAGCACGGCCGGGGTGTCCGCCGGGCGGCCCAGCTGGTCCCCGCGCCGCCGCCCGAGCAGTGTCGCCGTGATGCCGCTGTGTGCGCTGAGTGCCGTCTCGCGCGAGGCCCCGACCAGGACCGAGAGCATGGAGACGGCAGGCCCGCGCGCGGAGCCGCCGGCCGTCGCCGGGGTGCCCGTCCGTGCCGGAGTGCCCGCCTCCGTGAGCGCCCCGGTCCCCGCCCGGGTGCCCGACCCCGCCGGCGTCTCCGCATCCGCCGAGGTTCCCGTCTCCGTCGCCCGCAGGGCCCGTGCGAACTCCGGGTGCACCCGGTCGAGCAGCTCGTCGGCCGCCGCCCATTCGTGGCTCAGCGCCGCCGCCGTACCCTCTCCGGTCAGCACGGACTCCCAGAACCGGAGCTCCGCGCGGGCCGGGGCGAGGAGGTGCTGGGTGGTGAAGTCGGTCGGCTCCTCGACGGTCCGCAGCAGCGCCCGCACCCGCAGCGGCGTCCCCGCGCCGATCAGCTCCTCGAGCGGCTGGACGTGCTCGAACCCCCGCCGGGGCGGCCGGTCGTTGACCGTCCGGCCCACCCCGCGCCGTACAGTCAGCAGGCCGTCCTCCTGGAGCAGCAGCAGCGCCTCGCGCAGGGCGGGCCGGCTCACGCCCAGTTCGGCGGCGAGCTTCGGCTCGGAGGGGAGCGTCGAGCCCGGCGGGTAGGTGCCGTCGTGGACGGCGTCCGCGATCCGCTCGTAGAGCGCCACGACCGGTCGCCGCCGCTGTCCGCTGACCGCCACGGCCGCTCCTCGTCTCGGTTCCGGTCGGATCCGGCCGGTCCCTGCTGTGGTTCCGGCCCCGGCTCCGACGGTGTCCGGCACCACGGTAGTCGGCCCACGTTGTCTGACAAGTCACCCGTACGGCTCTCCTCGCCGTCACGGTGAGGCTCCGCCCACCTCATTCTGGTCCCACGGCTGTGGCCGGGTACGACCGACGGCACGACGGAGGAGAGGGCCGGGCATGAGTCCCAACGAGACGTCACGGACATCGGGCGGGGGCAGGTCCCGGTTCACCGAAGCCCTCACCCCTGGCCGGATCGGGATGATGGCGCTCGCCGTCATCACCCTGGTCTTCATCTTCCAGAACACCGGCGAGGTCAAGATCCGGCTCCTGATCCCCGAGGTGTCCATGCCGCTCTATCTGGCCCTGCTCGCGACCGCGCTCATCGGCGCCGCGTGCGGGTACTACGCCGCGACCCGGAGGCGGAAGTGAAGCGGCGCGCCGTGGTGGGGGCGGGCGCGGTCCTCGCCCTCGCGGCCGTCGCCGTCACCTCGACGGAGGAGGCCGGCGCGGCCGACGACGCCGGGACCCGTCCGGTGCCCGACTTCCTCGGCCGCGGCCTGTGGCGGGTCTTCACCCGGCTGGACCCCCGTACCCGGCTCGACGTCCACGACGTGAGCGGACGGGACCGGCGGGTGCTGTGGCCGCCGCGGTGGCAGGTCGTCACGCAGTACCCGGCGGCGGGCACGGGCCTCGACCGCCGCACCACCGTCATGATCGGAGTCGTACGGAAGGGAGAGAGCTGCCCGCCCCGGGTGCGCACGGCGCGGCGCTGAGCGCTCCGCACCCCACCCGCGGCCCTTGCCCTCCGCGCGGCTTAGCCTGGCCGTATGTCCGACGATCTTGGCCGGTATCTCGCCGCCGGGCCCCGTGTGGGCCTGCGCGCCTTCTCCCTCGACGACGCCGAGGAGTTCACCGCCCGCGCCCGCGAGAGCCGGGAGCTCCACCGGCCCTGGCTGTTCCCGCCGTGTACGGCGGAGGCCTACGGCGTCTACGCCTCCGCCCTCATCGAGGAACCGGCGCGCGAGGGGTTCCTGGTGTGCGAGCACGGAGACCCACACGGCGGGATCGCCGGCTTCCTCACCGTCAACAACATCGTCCGGGGCGCGTTCCGCAGCGGTGCCCTCGGTTACGGCGCCTTCGCGCACGCCGCCGGGCGCGGCCTGCTCACCGAGGCCCTCGGGCTGGTCCTCGCGTACGCCTTCGGGCCGCTCGGACTCCACCGTCTCGAAGCGAACATCCAGCCCGGCAACGCCCCCTCCCGCGCGCTCGTCCGCCGCGCGGGCTTCCGTCTGGAGGGCTTCTCGCCCGCGATGCTGCTCATCGACGGGGCCTGGCGCGACCACGAACGCTGGGCGATCACCGCGCCGGATCCCGAGGACGCGACCGGTGAGGGTGACGCCACTCAGCGCTTGTAGTTGATCTTCATCGTGTCGAGGTCGGTCACGGTCGAACGCAGTGCCTTGTACCCGTGGCCGAGCTCCCCGAGCGCGGTCTCCACCCGGTCCTCCGCGAGCGCGCCCGCCATCTCGTCGCCGTCCTCGGCGTCGGAGACGACGACCAGGCGGTACGAGAAGTGCTTCAGCGTCCGGTCGTAGGCCAGCGAGCCCTCCTCCGTGAACCGCATCGCGATCAGCCCGTGCGCGTCCACCTCGGCGAGCAGCCGAGTCCGGCTCTCCTCCGACAGACCGTCGAACGTGCCGCGCACGATGACCCGGTAGGTGTGCTGCGTGCCCATTCCTCGTACTCCCTGCGCCCTGGTTCCCCGGCCGCCCGACGGCGCACCGACCCTCCACCCTACGGCGGCGGCCGTCCGCGCCGCCGGGATTTTCCGGGCACCCCGCGCCCCCGGCCCGGCCGTAGCCCGAGCCCCCGGCTCGGTGAAGCCCGACGCCGAGAACCCCTGGTCAGGAAGGCCCCCGGCGTGTTCCATGGGGCGATGACGACCGTACGACGTGCCGTACTGACGCTGCCCGCCGCCCCGTTGGGCCCGGACAACCCTCTTCCCGCACTGCGGGCCCCCGCCGGGGCCGGGGCCCACGCGGTCGACCCGCGGACCCTCGCGGAACTCCCGCGCGACATGGCCCGGGGCATCGGCCGGGCACCCCTGCGCAGCCTGCTGCCCGCCCCCGTCCGCGACGGCTACGGCCGCGAGCGCACGCCCGCGGAACTCGACACGATCGTGATCGAGAACGACCGCCTCCGGGTGACCGTGCTGCCCGGTCTCGGCGGCCGGATCCACTCCCTCCACCACAAGCCCACCGGACGCGAACTCCTCTACCGCAACCCGGTGTTCCAGCCCGCGGCGTTCGCGCTCAACGGCGCCTGGTTCTCCGGCGGCGTCGAGTGGAACATCGGGGCCACCGGCCACACCACCCTGTCCTGCGCGGCCCTCCACGCGGCGACCGTCCGCGCACCCGACGGCGGGCCGATGCTCCGCCTCTGGGAGTGGGAGCGGCTGCGCGACCTGCCCTTCCAGGTCGACCTGTGGCTCCCGGAGGACTCCGACTTCCTGTACGTCGGGGTCCGGATCCGTAACCCCCACGAGCGCCCCGCCCCCGTCTACTGGTGGTCCAACATCGCCGTTCCCGAGGACCGCCGCGTCCTCGCGCCCGCCGACGCGGCCTGGCACCACGGCTACGAGCGGGGCCTGCGCCGGGTCCCCGTACCGGTCACGGAGGACGGCGCCGACCGCACGTACCCGCTGAACAGCACCCATGCCGCCGACTGGTTCTACGACCTGCCCGAGGAGCAGCGCCGCTGGATCGCCGCCCTCGACACGGACGGCACCGGACTCGTCCAGACCTCCACCGACCCGCTGCGCGGCCGCAAGCTCTTCGTGTGGGGTACCGGGCGCGGCGGCCGGCGCTGGCAGGAGTGGCTGACGGAACCGGGCACCCCCGGCTACGCCGAGATCCAGGCCGGACTCGCCCGTACCCAGCTGGAACACCTGGAGCTCGCGGGCGGCGCGGAGTTCAGCTGGCTGGAGGCCTACGGACCGCTCGCCGTCGACCCCGCCACGGCGCTCGGCGACGACTGGACGGCGGCCCGTTCCGGCGTCGAGTGCAGCCTGGCCGGCGCCCTGCCCCGTACCGCCGTCGACGCGGCGTACACGGCCTGGCGCGAGGGCGCGGCCGACAGCGCGCCGGAGGAGGTCCTCGCGGCCGGCTCCGGCTGGGGAGCGCTCGAAGTCCTGCGGGGAGGCTACGAGCTGCCCGGTACGCCGTTCCCGGAGTCGACGCTCGGACCCGAGCAGGAACCCTGGCGGGAACTGCTGCGCACCGGCGTCCTGCCACCGTCGGTGACCGGCGCCGCACCGGGAACGCCGCCGGTCCCACCACTGGTCGCGCCGCTGGTCGCTTCGCCCTGGCGGGACATGCTGGAGACCGCCCCCGCCGACCCGTCCACCGAGTACCAGCTCGGCATCGCCCAGTGGCACGCGGGTGATCGCGCCCAGGCGGTACGGAGTTGGGAGCGGGGACTCAAGGAGGCCACCGTGCGCTGGCCCCTGCTGTACTGCCTGGCCGTCGCCGACCGGGAGGACGGTCACCCGGAACGGGCGGCCGAGCACTTCACGGAGGCCTTCGCCGACCACCAGGGAACGGAGGGCGGCACGGATCGCGAAGGAGAGGACGGTGCGGATCGCGAGGGCGTGCGGGCCACCGTCGTCGCCGCTCTCGGTCGTGAGGCGCTCGACGCCCTCCTCGCCGTCGGCCGGCCCGACCGGGCGCGGACCCTCTGGCACCGGCTGCCCGAGCCGGTCCGGCGGCGCGGGGCCTTCCGGCTGTTCGATGTCCGGCTGCTGCTCGCCGAGGGCCGGCGGGACGAGGCCCGTGCCGTCTTCGACGAGGGCTTCGAGGTCGCGGACCTGAGCGAGGGCGCCGAGATCCTGGGCGAGCTCTGGGCGCGGGTCACCGACGAACTCCTCCCGGACACCTATGAGTTCAGGATGCGACCGAGCTGAGAGCGGGCCGCTCAGGGGGCGCGGTCGCTACCCTGGAAGGGGCGGCGACCGTGGGGTATCGGGGGTCCGGAGATGGCGGCATGGGCGACACAGGAGTGCCGGTGCGGTCATCCGCGATTCCGTCACGGGGCACCCCGGTTCTCGGGAGCCTGCGAGGCCTGCCTCTGCGGATCCTTCGAGATGCCCCCGGCCCCGGTCCTCAAGGACGAGCCGCCCCCGCCCCCGGAGCGGGACCGCACCCCCCATCCGAGCTGCCCTCTCCAGGACCCGGACTGCCTCGGATTCCACGACTTCTCCTAGACCCGCGCGGCAGATCACGGGCCGTGAAGAAGTACGTCGTCCTCACGTCGTACCCGCTCCCGCGGTAGTGCAGCGGCGACCATGGGAACGGGCACCTCTCGCGCCGAGGGGTGCCCGTTCCGCGGTTCCGCACAGGAGGTACGTGAATGGCGCGCACGCGCGAGGTCTACTCCTACGACTACGCGGCGGACTTCGGGCTCAGCGGCCTCGCCGGCACGCTCTGCGCCCGTGCGACGCTCCGTCTCGACGACCTGGTGGTGCTCGACATCGCCGAGTCCGAAGCGGAGGACGACGACCTCCAGCTCAGCGCCGACGTACGGCTCCTCCTCGGCTCCGCGCTGCCGGACGAGGTGCTCCACACCGTGTGGCTCGCGGCCGTACGCCGCTGCTTCGACCCCGCCGAGGAAGGCACGGACACCCGGGCCTGGCTGGACCGGGTCGCGGAGCTGTGCCCGCCGCGCGCACCGGAGCGCGAACCGTACGAGGTGAAGTCCCTGGACGAGGTGCGGCCCGTGGTGCCGGAGGGGGAGCTGCGGACGGCCGTGGCGGCGGAGATCGAGTCGGCCGCGGCCGGCCTGGAGCTCCGCGTCGCCGTACCGGGGATCGTCCCCGCCCTCCTCCGGGTCGTGCGGGAGGCGGACGCCGACCTCGGGTTCCGGCTGTTCCTGAGGGCGCTCAAGGCGTACTCCGTGCCCGTCGGGGCGGACGCGTACGAGCGGCTGCTCGCCATCGGTGACACGCTGGCCTACCCATGGGCCGTCGTCCACGACGAACTGACCGTGCGCTGGCGCCCCCTCGACCCGGGCCGTCGCGACTTCGCATCCGGCCGCTTCGGGCTGCCGACGCTCGCGGCCGTCCTCCGCGGGACGGAATGGACGTACCTGGGCACCCCGCGCGAGCACATCCAGCGGCTCGCCGACGACGGCCCGGGGCGTTCTCCGGGTGCGTCCGCCGCGGTACTTCTCGACGACGTGTGGCGGCTCCTCGACTCCGCCCTGCCGGAGGAGGCGGTCGGTCTGCTGTGGCGGACCGCCGCCAGGCGCCTGTACGTCCTCGGCGAGGAGGAGTTCGACGCCGACGGGCGGGCCTGGCTGGAGCAGGTGTCCCAGGTGTGCCACGCACACCTGGGAGAGGTCGACCCCGCCTACGCGCCCTTCCTGTCTCCCGCCAGGACCGATCTGACGGAGGCGGTCCTGCGGGAGGTCCGCGAGGCGGTCCACGCCGACGCGGAGGAGGTGCGGGGAGTGGCGCGGGTCCTGGAGCACGTGGTCACGGCGGTCGACCCGGACCTCGGCTTCCGCTTCCTCCTCCAGGTCCTCTCGGCGTACGGGGTCCCCGTCGCCGCCGACCGGCGGGCCCGGTACCGGGCGCTCGCCGGGCAGTTCGGGTTCGGCGACGACCACGTGGAGGACGTGCTGCCCGAGGACCGCCACGGAGGGGCGTAGCCCGTCCGTCAGGACACCCGGCACAGGATCTCGCCGTGCGGGACCATGAACCAGGCGTCCTCCCGCGTACCCCACTCCCGCCAGGCCTCCGCGATCGACGTCAGCTCGGCGCCGGTCGCGTGGCCGCCGTTCACGGCCAGGTCGGCGTAACCGGAGCCGGTCGTACGGTCCGCCCACATGCCGCTCCACCAGGCCCGCTCCTCGGGCGTGGCGAAGCACCAGGTGGCGGCCGTCGTCGTGATCTCGGTGAAGCCGGCCTGCCGGGCCCAGGAGAACAGACGCCGTCCCGCGTCCGGTTCGCCGCCGTTGGCGCGGGCGACCCGGTGGTACAGGTCCAGCCAGCCGTCCAGAGCGGGCCGTTCGGGATACCAGGCGAAGGCCCCGTAGTCGCTGTCGCGGGCCGCGACGACACCGCCGGGGCGGCACACCCGCCGCATCTCGCGCAGTGCCTGGACCGGGTCGCCGACGTGCTGGAGCACCTGATGGGCATGGACCACGTCGAAGGAGTCGTCGGGGAAGTCCAGGGCGTGCACGTCGGCGACCGCGAACTCGACGTTCTCCAGACCGCGTTCGGCCGCCACGGCGCGGGCCTTCGTCAGGACGTCCTCGGCCGCGTCGACGGCGGTCACCCGGCCGGGCGCGACCAGGGCGGCCAGGTCGGCGGTGATGGTGCCGGGCCCGCAGCCCACGTCCAGGACGTCCAGGCCGGCCGAGAGCGCGGGCAGCAGATAGGCCGCGGAGTTGGCGGCGGTCCGCCAGCTGTGCGAGCGCAGGACCGACTCGTGGTGACCGTGGGTGTAGACGGCCGTCTCATGGGCCGCGGGGCGCGCGGAAGGGGCGGAGGCATGCGTCATCGAAGCGACTCCCTCGGTGTGGGTGCGTGCTCACCACCGTACGCACGGATGTCGAATGATGAGACCCGCGTCTTGTCATTTGGACAGGATGCCGGTCGAACAGGACGCCCCGGTAGCGGAGTTCGTCGGGAACCGACCTGACGAACCCCGTGTGACAGCACCATGAACGGGCCGTCCGGACCGCCTTCGCGCCCCTAGGATCGGCCGCGCCGCCGCCCGGTGGCGCGCCTCTCCCACGTGCCGAGGAGTCCCGTGCCGAACTCGCCCGCGCCCGCCCGCCGCTCCCTGCTGAAGGTCCTCACAGCGGCCCCGGCGGTCTCCGCCCTCGGCGGGCTCGCCACCGCCGCACCCGCATCCGCACACGCCCGCACCGCACAGGCCGCGCCCGGAGCCACCGGCCCCGTCGGTCCACTCGCGCCGCCCCAGGTCCCCCTCGCCGCGCCCGGCATCGTCAAGGCCCTCCCGGCCGGGTACTTCACCGTCCGGGGCACCAACGCCGAGGCGCGCTTCGACAGCTTCGGGGACACCGGCGCCCTCACCCCCACCGACCGCTTCTTCGTCCGCAACCACACCACCACCCCCGTCCTCGACGCCGCCGACTGGCGCCTGACCCTCTGGGGCGACGGACTCCACGGCCGCAGCCCGGTCCACTTCACGTACGGGCAGCTCCGCGACCTGCCCTCCGTCACCCGTACGGCCCTGATCGAGTGCGCCGGAAACGGCCGCAGCCTCTACGCGAGCCAGCAGGGCGAGCCGGTCACCGGCACCGCCTGGACCCTCGGCGCCGTCGGAGCCGCCCGCTGGCGCGGGGTGCGCCTCGCCGACGTGCTGCGGAGGGCCGGCATCGCCCGTGACGCCGTCGACCTCCAGCCGCGCGGCCTCGACGACCCGTACGTCTCCGGCGGCGTCGACTACGGCCGGGTGCGCCGCCCGCTGCCGGTCGCCAAGGCCTTCGACGACGTGATCCTCGCGTACGAGATGAACGGCGAGCCCCTCCCGTACGACCACGGCCATCCCGTCCGGCTCGTCGTGCCCTCGTGGGTCGGCATCGCCTCCATCAAGTGGCTCGGCGACATCGAGGTCTCCACCCGCCCGCTCACCTCGCCCTGGTCCACCGACTGGTACCGCCTCTTCGGCCCCGCCCACCCCGAGGGCGGCTCCACCCCGATCAGCCGCCAGACGATCAAGTCCGCCTACCAGCTGCCCTTCGGCGCCACCCTGGAGGCCGGCCGCGTCCACCGGCTCACCGGCCGCGCCTGGTCCGCGCTCGCGCCCGTACGGACGGTCGAGGTGTCCACCGACGGCGGCGCCCACTGGCGGCGGGCCCACCTCCACGACACCCCCCGGCGGGACGGCTGGGTCCGCTGGAGCGTGCCGTGGCGCCCGCGCGGCACCGGTCCGGTCACCCTGCTCTCGCGGACCACCGACACCGCCGGCAACACCCAGCCCGAGCGGGCCGTCCACAACACCCAGGGCTATCTCTTCAACGCGATCGTCCGGCACCCGGTGACCGTCGTCTGACCCGCCCCACCCGCGGCCGGCGTCCGTCGCGTCCGGACCCGGCACCCCGGCCGTCGCCTGAAGCGACGCCTGGAGCGGCGGAACCGGCCGAACCTTCGTATAAAGGTCACGGGGTGCCGTGCCGGCGCCCCCGTGCGCTCAGGAGGTACGGGACATGCGGCAGACGGCTCCGGACGGCCGTGGCCCGGTGCGCTACGGCCCTCCCGCCCCCGACACCGGCCTGCCCGTCCTGCCGGTACTCGCCGGACTCCTCGCGGCCGCCGCCGGACGGACCACCCCCGAGCCGCCCGGCGGCGGCCCCCTCCTCCGCGAGGCCGCCTCCGGCTACTGGTGGCGCCGAGGCCTGCGCACCCACCCCGAGGACGTGGTGGCGGGCCCCGGAGCCCCCGCGCTGCTGCTCGCCCTGATCGCCGCCCACGGCGGCGACCTCCTCCTTCCCCGGCCCTGCCCCGCCTGGTGGACCCCGCAGGCCCGCCTCCTCGGCCGCCCGGCCTACCACGTGCCGACCCCCGCCGAGGCCGGCGGCGTACCCGACCCGTACGCCCTTCTGGAGACCGTCCGGCGGATCCGCGCCGAGGGCGGCACCCCGCGCGTCCTGCTCCTGTCGGTCGCCGACGACCCGACCGCCACCGTCGCCCCGCCCGAACTCGTCCGCGAGGCCTGCGAGGCCGCCGTCGCCGAGGGCCTGCACGTCATCAGCGACGAGACCTGGCGCGACACCCGCCACCACCCCGAGGACACCGTGCTCCTCAGCCCCGCCGAGATGTGCCCGGACGACGTGACCGTCCTCTCCGACCTCGGCGGCGCGCTCACCCCGGCCGCCTGGCCCTGCGCCGTCGCCCGCTTCCCGCCCACCGATCCGTCCCGCGCCGACCGCTGGACCGACCGCAGGGCCCGCGTCCTCGACGTGCTCACCGCCCTCGGGGCCGTCGTCCCCGGGCCCGTCGCACCCGCCGCCGCGCACGCCCTGGACGAACCCGAGGACGTCACCGTACGGGCCAGGCGCGCGGCCGCGATCCACGGTCGCGTGGCCGCGGCCGCGCACCGCGCGGTCCTCGCCGCCGGGGCCCTCGCCCGGCCGCCGCAGGCAGGCCGCCACCTCTACGCCGACCTCGGGCCGCTCCGGTCCGGACTCGCCGCCCGGGGCGTCACCGACTGCCTGGAACTGGAGAGCCACCTCACCGCGCGGCTCGGAGCCCCGGCGACCGGCGGCCACCGCTTCGGCGACGAACTCGGCGCCCTGCGCGTCAGGTTCGGCACGGGCATGTTCCTGGGGGACACGGAGGAGGAGCGGGCGGAGACGCTCGCCGCGCAGGACCCGGAGGGGCTTCCCCATGTGGCCCGCAGACTCGCGGAGTTCGAAGGAGCCCTGGAGGAACTCCGGTGACAAGGCCTCGAATCGAACTCCGGCAGCAGCCCCCGCCCCGTACCGCGCACGACGGAGGTGCCCCGTACCTGCGGCGGCCCTCACCCCGAGTTCCGCACGGCCGAAGCGCCCGGCACCGGCGACCCGCACCACCCGCACGAGCCGCCTCTCCGCACCGGCGACCCGCACCACCCGCACGAGCCGCGCAGAACGGAGCCCGCAGATGACGGAACGGACGGCACACCCCGCGCGGGCCGCACAGGCCCCGTACCAGCCCGATCCCGCCACGGCCCCGGCCCCTTCCCCCGCGCCCGCTCCCGTCCTCCAGCCCGTCGGGCGGCTGCGCCTCGACTGGCCCCGTAGCTTCGCCGACCGGCTCACCGCCCCCCTCCCCGGCGTGCGGGCCCTGGCGCGGCTCGCCCGCGAGGGTGCCGTACGTCCCCGCCCCGAAGGCCTCCGTGACATCCCGCTGCTGCCCTTCGAGCCGGGCCCGCTCCCGCCCGCCGGTCCCGACACGTTCGCCATCACCTGGGCGGGGCACGCCAGTTGGGTGCTGCGGATGGGAGGTCTCACCGTCCTCACCGACCCCGTCTGGTCCCGCCGCATCTTCGGCACCCCCGCCCGGCTCACCCCCGTCGGCGTCCGCTGGGATGACCTGCCGCGCGTCGACGCCGTCGTCATCAGCCACAACCACTTCGACCACCTCGACGCCCCCACCCTGAAACGCCTTCCCCGGCACACCCCGGTCTTCGTCCCCGCCGGCCTCGGCCGCTGGTTCGCCCGCCGACGGTTCAGCCGCGTGACCGAGCTCGACTGGTGGGAGGCGGCCGAACTCGACGGCGTGCGCTTCGACTTCGTCCCCGCCCACCACTGGTCCAAGCGCACCCTCCTGGACACCTGCCGCTCCCTGTGGGGCGGCTGGGTGCTCACCGACCGGGCCGGGCGGCGCGTCCACTTCGCGGGCGACACCGGCTACGGCCACTGGTTCGCGGAGATCGGCCGCCGGTACCCCGGCATCGACCTGGCACTGCTCCCGATCGGCGCCTACGACCCCCGCTGGTGGCTCAGCGACGTCCACACCGACCCGGAGGAGGCGGTCCGCGCCCACCAGGACCTGGGAGCGCGCCGCATGGCCCCCATGCACTGGGCGACCTTCGTCCTGTCCTCCGAGCCCGTCCTCGAACCCCTCACCCGGGTCAGGACCGCCTGGGAGCAGGCCGGGCTGCGCCGCGAGGACCTGTGGGACCTGCCGGTCGGCGGCTCACGGGTGCTCGTGCCCTGACACCCCGCTCACCTTCGGCCGTCCCCTGACCCGCCGCCACAGTGCGGGCACCGCGCTGATCAGCACCGTGAGGCCGACCGCGGCGACGACTCCCTGCCACGGCTCCGGAAAGAGCGAACCGCCCAGGATCCCGATCAGCTGGTACGTCGCCGCCCACGCCAGACAGGCCACCGCGTCGCCCCGGACGAAGCGCAGCAGCGGCATCTCCGACAGCAGGCACGCCAGCATCACCGGGATCCGCCCGGCCGGCACGAGCCGGGACAGCACGAGCACCGACACCTGATGGGTGTCGAGCCGCTCCTGCGCGTGGGCGAGCCGCTCCGGCGTCACCCGGCCCCGCAGCGCGGCGAGCCACCGCGATCCGTTGCGGGACCGGACCCCGCGCTGCCCGAGCCAGTAGAGGGCGGTGTCGCCGAGGAGCGCGGCGGCCGCGGCCACCAGGAAGACGAAGAGCAGCGCGAGCGGCGACGTCTGGTGGAACGCGACCACCGCCGCCGAACTGACGATCGCGCCCGTCGGCACGACCGGCACGAGCGCGCCGAGCGCCACGAGGAGGAACAGCGAGGGATAGCCGACGGCCTGCTGCGTCGACTCCGGCGGCAACTCCCGCACCGCCGTCACGATCCCGGTGAGCCCGTGGATCACCGGGCGCCCCCCGGCAGGACGGTCGTTCCGGGCGAGGACACGGTGCGTGTCGCTCCCCGCCTCACCGCGCCACCTCCGGACGTACCCGCTCGCCGTGGGCGAGCAGATGCACCGCCACCTTCGGTGCCAGCCGCGCCGCGTGCCGTACGAACTCGTCCCCCGGCGCGTGGAACTCGTGCGGCCGGATCCCGTCGAGCCCGATCGGCCAGTACGTGCCGTAGTGCACCGGGACCGCCGCCGCGGGCGACAGTGCGGCGAGCGCCTCGGCGGCCCGGCCCGCGTCGAGGTGGCCGTGCCCGAGGTACGGGCCCCAGCCGCCGACCGGCAGCAGCGCCACGTCCACCGGCCCCACCGCCTCCGCCATCCCGTCGAAGAGCCCGGTGTCCCCGGCGAAGTACGTCCGCGCCTCGCCCTCGACGACGTACCCGAGCGCGGGGGCGCGGTGCGGCCCGACCGGCAGCCGCCGTCCGTCGTGGAGCGCCGGCACGGCCCGTACCGTCACGCCCTCGACCGTCACCGTGTCGCCCGGCTCCACCTCGGTCAGCCGCACCCCGTTCCCGTCGAGGCGGCGCAGCCCCGGCACGGCGGCGGGGGCGCCGCGCGGCACGACGAGGAGCGTCCCGGGCGCGAGCCGGGCCAGCGAGGGCAGGTGCAGATGGTCGGAGTGCAGATGCGAGACGAGGACCGCCTCGGCGACCGCGGCCTCGGGCGGCGGCAGGGCTCCGCGCCGCCGCCGCAGGTGCGCGAGCCGTCGCGCGAACAGCGGATCGGTGAGGAAGCGGACCCCGGAGTCCTCGACCGTGCAGGTCGCGTGACCCCACCAGGTGACCTCCACCGGCATGCCGCCTTCCGTCGTCGCGGGCTCCGGCCGCCGTTCACGATGTCCGCGGTCGTACCCTCACTCCGTATCGAGGGTAAATGTCCGGAGCGGGCACCGGAGGATGTTCGGCCGCGCCGTCCCGCAGTAGGGTCGGCGCATGGACGACGTTCGGGTGGCGGCGATCGCCAGCCTCACCCCGCTCGAAGAGCTGGACAGCGACCCCTTCCTTGTCGACACGCGTGGTCAGCACGCGGTGTGTGCCCGCTGGGCCGACGACAAGGGGTACGTGGTCGCCCGCCAACTGCTGTTCTACGGGATCCGTCCCGACCACGCGGCGCTGTGGATGGACGTGGAGGCGGGGGCGGTCGACCTGTTCGTCGCCGCCAACGAGCGCGTCCTCGCGCGCGCGTTGACCTCTGTGCCCGGCTTCCGCGCCGAGTGTGCCCGGCGCGGGGTGCGGGTGGAGACCGCCTGTCCCGACGAGCCGGTGTACGAGCCGGTGTACGACGCGGCGGCCAAGGCGGGCGTGCACCGGCGGCTCTCCATGCCGACGGCCGGGTACGACGGTTCCTGAGCCGCCCCTGCGGGCCCGACCACCTGACGTACGACCTGGGCTACGACCGGGAGCCCCGGCCCCGTACGCGACCTGACGTACGACGTGACCGCAGGGCGGCAGCGGTCGGCCCCTCCCGCAGGCGACCTGACGTACGACCTGACACACCCGTGCCGATCGCCGTCATTCGTTTTCCCCGCCGACCGTGGGCGTTGTGCCACGCTTGAGGCAGGAAACGGGCGAAAGGTGAAGCGGGCGTGGGTGACGGGCGATGGGGTGGCGCCGACCGCTGGCGGGCCGCGGGCAGAGCGCTGGGGCGGGTGATCGTGGTGTGGGCGGTGTCCACGCTCACGATGCTGATCCTCGCCGGGCTGCTCCCGGCCTTCGAGCTCCAGTCCGCCGACGGCGACAGCTTCACGAGAACGGCGCTCACCGCCGCCGCCGCGGCCGGCGCGTTCGGTCTGCTCGGCGCGCTCGTCTGGCCCCTGATCGTGCGGGCCCTGCTGCTCGTCCCGGCCCTCGTGCTCGGCCTGCTCGTCTTCTTCCTCAACGGTTCGATGCTGCTCGTCGCGCTCTGGCTGATCCCCGACGGACGCGGCGCCGCCGACCCCGAGACCGCCGTCGTCGTCGCCGCCGTCATGTCCGCCGTCGCCTCCGCCACCTCCACCGGCCTCGCCGTCCGCGACGACGACGCCTACCGGCGCCGGCTCTACCGGCTCACCGGCCGCACCCGCCCCCGCGCCTCGGACGACGCTCCCGAGCAGATCCCCGGGACGGTCTTCCTCCAGCTCGACGGCGTCGGCCACCACGTCCTGCGCGGCGCCGTCGCCGACGGGCTCATGCCGACCGTCGCCGCCTGGATCGACGCCGGCCACCGGCTCACCCCCTGGCGCACCGACTGGTCCAGCCAGACCGGCGCGAGCCAGCTCGGCATCCTGCACGGCTCCAACGAGGACGTGCCCGCCTTCCGCTGGTACGAGAAGGACACCGGCAGGCTCATGGTGTCGAACAGGCCGGCCGGCGCCCTGGAGCTCCAGCGCCGGGCCGTGCGCCGCACCGGGGACGGCGGCCTGCTCACCGTCGACGGGGCCTCGCGCGGCAACCTGTTCAGCGGCGGTGCCGACCAGCTCGCGCTCGTCCTGTCGATGGCAGCCCGGCGAGGCCCGCGCAACCGCTCGCGCGCCGGCTACTTCGCGTACTTCTCCGACCCGGCCAACGCGGTCCGCACCGCCGGATCGCTCGTCACCGAGTGCGTCCGCGAGATGTTCCAGTCCACGCGGGCGCTGCTGCGCCGCGACACCCCGAGGGTCTCGCGCGGCGGCACGTACCCCTTCGTCCGCGCCTTCGCGACGGTCGTGGAGCGGGACGTGGTGGTCTCGGCCGTGATGGGGGACATGCTCGCCGGGCGGACCGCCGTCTACGCCGACCTCGTCGCCTACGACGAGGTGGCGCACCACTCGGGCCCGCACGGCAGGGACACCGACCAGGTCCTCCGCCGCCTCGACCGCTCGATCGCGCTGATCGCCACCGTCGCCGAGCACGCCCCCCGCCCGTACCGGATCGTGCTGCTCTCCGACCACGGGCAGAGCCCCGGCGAGACCTTCGAAGGCGCGTACGGGCTGACGCTCAAGGACCTCGTCAGGGCCGGGTGCGGACTTCCCGTGCCGCGGCGCGTACGCCGGACCCGCAGCGGTTCCGAGGCGCGGGACGCGGCCGGGGACGCGCTGCGGCTCGCGCTGCACCGGCCCGTGGACGAGACCGGCGAGCGCGCGCGGGAGCTGCCCGCCCGGCCCTCCGAACCCGTCGTCCTCGCCTCCGGCAACCTCGCTCTCATCTCGTTCCCCGACGTGCCGCACCGGATGACCCGGGAGGAGATCGACCGGCGCCACCCCGCCCTGCTCCGCACTCTCGCCCACCATCCGGGCGTCGGCTTCGTGCTCGTGGCGAGCGCCGAGCACGGCTCGGTGGTGCTCGCCCGCGACGGGGTGGAGGTGCCGGTGGCCGAGCTCGACGACGGGGGACCGCTCGCCGTCTTCGGGCGGGGCGCGGCGCGGGCGGTACGGCGCACGGACGGCTTCCCGCACGTCGCGGACATCATGGTCAACTCGATGTACGACCCGGCGACCGGCACCGTGCACGCCTTCGAGGAGCAGATCGGCTCGCACGGCGGCCTCGGCGGCGAGCAGTCGCACCCCTTCCTCCTCTCGCCGCCGGACCTGTCGCCGCCCGTCGGCGCGGGGGAGGAGATCGTCGGCGCGGAGCAGGTGCACCGGGTGCTGCGGCGCTGGCTGCGGGAGTGCTCGGGTCCGCAGGTCCCGCTGGAGATCGCGCCGCCCACGGACGGACCGGAGTCACTTCTCCCGGTCGACGAGCCCGTCGCGCAGGACAAGAACCACTAGATCCCGGGTCCCGACCGCCGCTGCGACGCCCGTGTGGTGAACCGGTGAATCACGCGCCTCACCCGTAGGCCGCCCGGGCGGATCTCGAGTCCGGGGCGCCGTGCCGGGACCCCGGCGGGGCAGTACGGATCTCCGTGAGCCCCACGCTCGAGCCGACCGTCACGCCCGCCACCCCGGCGGGCCTCCCGGCGCGCGCGAGGCCGGGGCACCGAGGTCGTCGCCCGGTCCCGGGGCGGCGCCTCTGGATCGTGTTGCTCCTCGTCCTCGCCGCGCTGCTCGGCACCGGGGCGTCCGGCACGCTCACCGGCGGCGCCGAACTCCGGCCCGCCGCCTCCCCGGCGTCCGACCCGAGCGGCGAGATCCACGACTCCGCCGCCACCGAGGCCGGACTCCCCGGACGCCCCCGACGGCACCGGACGGGCCGTCGCCCGGTCAGGCCCCTGCGCCTGCCGTACGGCGCCCGAAGGCACCGCCGGACCCCCGCCCCCGTACCCGCCGCGCGCGGCGACGCGCTCCGGTGCGTGGTGATGCGCTGCTGAGAGGCCCAAGCCTCCCCGCAGTCCCTCCGACATCACCCCCCCCGCACCATGAGGAGCTTCGCCATGCCCGTCGACCCGTTCGCCGTTCTCCAGGCCCTGCTGCGCGCCGAGGCCTCCCGGGCCCAGCGCTCCGAACGCCGGGCGCCCGAGCCCGCCGGCCAGGCGGCGGAGCCCGCCCCGGCTCCGGCCGCCGAGCCGCCCACGTACCGGGAGGACCCCGCCCGCTGATCCTCCGTCACCAAGCGGCGCGGGCCACGGCGAAATCCGATGTGCGTACCGGCATCCGGGCGTACGAGGGTGTTCCGATGACCTCGACCGACCGGAACACCAGCCCCGATCGGTCCGCCGGACCCGCGTCCGGCCCGGGCCAGGAGGCAGCGCAGGGCCCCGAGTCCACCCGGGACCCCACCCCCGGCACCGCCCCCGGAACCCCTCCCCGCCCGTCCCGCGCCGCGCCGCCGACCTCCTCGCCTCCACCGACGGCGCGCTCCTCATGGGCGCCCCCGACTTCTCCCCGATCTCGTACGGCGTCGACGCCCCCCACGGCCACCGCTACGGGGCCGGGGCGGTCGACGGCTGGGCCGCGGTCCTCCCGCCACCCGGCTGGACCGCGGCCGACACCACCCGGCTGCGCGCCTTCATCGGGCACCGGCCGGCGGAGTACTGAGACCGGGGCCGGCGCGGTGTTCGCGCGGTGTCAGGTCAGTACCGTGAACGCGTGTTCCCTCAGGCCCCGTTCCAGCCGCTCGCGCAGCCGGAGCGCGGTCGCGCCGAGGCGGTCCTCCTCGCTCACCGGCAGCGAGAAGCCCACCGCCGAGTGCACCCCGCCCACCGTGATCGGCACGGCAGCGCACACCGCGCCCAGGACGTACTCCTCCCGCTCCACCACCGGGGCGCCCCGCCGGACCCCGGCGAGACGGCGCATCAGCGCCTCCTCGTCCGGCACCGTCCGCGGCGTCAGCCGGTTCACCGGCCGCCGCGCCAGATAGGCCCGGCGGTCCTCCGCGTCCAGCTGGGCGAGCAGACACTGTCCGAGCGCGTGGGCGTGGGCGCTCGCACGGAACTCCACCCACTCCTCGACGGCCGGACGCTCCGGGGTGTCGACCACGGTCACGAGGTCGATCTCGCCTCCGGCCAGGACGGCGTAGTAGACGGCCGCGTCCAGCTCCTCGCCGAGCACCCGCAGCCACTCCGGAAGCCGGGCACCGCGCCCCTGCCCCGCCCCGGTGAGCCGCGGCGCGGCGGGCCCGAGCCGGAACGCCCCTCGCTCGTTCCGCAGATGCCCGTCGTGCACGAGGGTGCGCAGCAGGTGGTACGTGGTGGGGAGCGGCAGGCCCGCCATGCGGGAGAGACGCTTGGCGGTCAACTCGTCGTGTTCGGCGACCAGTTCGAGGAGGGCCAGGGCGCGCCGGACGGAGCCTATGAGAGTGGGGCCGGTGGGAGGCATGGGGCCAGTGTGACCACGCCGACGCGTCGGTGTGGTCACAGCGCACAAGCCTTGTCCGATCGGCCCGGTGAGGTACGGGGGAGCTCGACGATCCTCCAAGACGGGGGACGGGGGCGCGCGGTGGTGCGCGCCGCGGGCCCGTGCGTCAGACCCCTGCCGCAGGCCTCTGCCCTCCCGGCCCCCGGCGTCTGCCCGGCGGGCCCCTTGCCTCTGCCCCTGCCGCCCTCCTCCCTCAGCCCCGCCCTCTGCCCCTCCCTCGGCTCTCTCAGGCCTCCCCGGGTCCTCCCTCAGGCCGCCTTCACGGCCTCGAACGCCCGCGCCTGCCGGCGGCCGTGCAGCCAGACCAGGACCGCCGCGACGGTGGCGAGGGCCACCAGCGCCACCAGCGCCGGGACGAGACCGACGAGCGGGCCCGCCGCCAGACAGCACACGCCGCCCAGGGCGAGGGCCGTCGGTCGGCGCCCCGTGGTGCGCAGCACGATCGCGGCGGCGCCCAGCAGATACACACCGACGCCACCCGTCAACGACCAGGCCACGACCCCGTGGAGAGGTTCGGCGAGGCCGTAGTGGCCGGTGTCGGCGACCTGTTGGAGGACCTTCTTCATACCGAGAGCACAGAGCACGACGCCCGCGACCAGCGGCAGGTGCAGGAAGGTGTACACGTCCCGCGCGAACCGCGTGCGGTCGTCGCCCTGAAGGCCGGCGAGCCGGTGCTCGGCCGCCTCGCCGAGCTGCCGGAAGTACAGCCGCCACAGCCCGGCCGAGAGCAGCAGCCCGGCGGCGGAGGCGCCGAGCACGGCGACGGTGAGCGGGAAGCCGGAGACGCCGACACCCATCGCGACGATGGACTCGCCGAGCGCGATGATCACGATGAGGCCGTGCCGCTCGGAGAAGTGCCCGGGGGAGTTGACCCGCCAGCCGGTCGCGCCGGTGACGTAGATCCCGAGGTAGTCGATGGCCACCGCCCCCAGCCACAGCAGGAGTTGGACCCGGCCGCTGTACGCGCTGCCGATCAGGAGCAGCGCCAGCGGCGGGACGACGGACGTCAGGGCCGTACGGCGCAGAGTCGCACGCAGGCCCGGGTCGCCGGGGCTGGAGATCCAGTACGAGGCCAGATGCAGGACGCGCACCGCCCCGTAACAGAGCACGAACACCAGCGGCGCCGAGAGCCCGCCGGGCGCGTCCGCGAACACGTCGGGCACGGCGAGCGACACGATCAGGACGACGGCCATGACGGTGACGAGGACCCCGAACAGGGCGCCGGAATCGGCCCGTACGACATTCCCCAGCCAGGCGAAGCAGCACCAGCACCACCACAGCAGCGCCAGCACGACCATCGCACCGACCACTCGCACCGGCGAGGGCGCGGCCGCCATCAGGGCGGTGACCTGGGTGATCGCGTACACGAACACCAGGTCGAAGAAGAGCTCCGCGGGCGTCACCGCGTGATCGTCCCCGGTGGCCACCATGCGGGCCCGTTCCCTGTTCCACGCCATCTGTCTCTCCCCCTCCGGGGAGACCACTCCCGGCCACCCCGGCGCGAACAATACTCACGCCCGGGGCGCGCTGACACCGTGTTCCGCGTCCGGCCGAACCGCCCCCACGAGCCCCCGCACGACCACGCGTCGACCGCCCGCATTACCTCCGGCGTAATCGACCCCCGCCGGCCCGCGCGGCATGCTCAAGGACACCGGAACCCGGGCGGCGCACTCCGCTCGGGCTCCGGGTCCACCACCAGCACGAACGTCCCCCATGGAGGGTGATCCGCCATGTCCCAGGCCCTGCTCGCCGGTCTTGCCCGCACCACCCGTCCCCAGTCCGCGGTGCGCCGGTTCCTCGCCCTCGACGCCGTCGTCACCGGGGCCAACGGCATCGCCTACGCCGCCGCCTCCGGCCCGCTGGGAGAGTTCCTCGGGATCGACGCGGACCTCCTGCTCGCCCTCGGCGTCCTGCTCACCGTCTACGCCGCCGGGGTCGCCGGGCTCGCGAGCCGCCCGCAGCCCCCGGCGCTCGGCGTGAAGCTCGTCGTCGACATCAACGCGCTCTGGGCCGCCCTCAGCGTCGTCGCCCTCGTCGCCTGGCTGGAGCCGACCACCGCCGGCCTGGTGTGGACGCCGCTCCAGGCGGCCACCGTCGGCGGCTTCGCCCTGGCGCAGTGGGCGGCCCTGCGGGCCGTCGCCGCTAGCCGCTGAACGCCGGCAGGGCCTGCAGGTACGCGACCGTCGCCGGGTCGGCCGGGAGGAACGTCTCGATGGCAAGCTCGGCGACCGTCACGTCCAGCGGGGTGTTGAACGTCGAGATCGACGACACGAACGACAGCACCCGCCCGTCGTGCTCGATCCGCAGCGGCAGCGCGAAGTACGGGTACACGTCCTCCGGCCCCGGGGCGCCGGGCCCGCACCCGTCGTCCGCGCCCGGCGGCAGCGGATACGCCGTCACCTCCGCGTACAGCGCACGCAGCGACTCCGAACGGGCCAGACCGATCTGACGCTCCATCTGGTGCAGCAGATGCCCGCGCCACTCCGGCAGGTTCCGGATCCGGGGCGCGAGCCCCTCAGGATGCAGGGTGATCCGCATCGCGTTCAGCGGCGGGGTCAGCAGATGCTCCGGCAGCCCGTCGAGCAGCAGCCCGATGGCCCGGTTGGCCGCCACCACCGTGTACGAGCCGTCCACCACGAGCGCCGGAAACGGCTCGTACCCCTGCAACAGCCGCTCGATGCCCGCCCGCAGCGTCTCCAGCCGCGGCGCGTCGAGCGGCGACTCCGCGTACCGGGGCGCGTACCCGGCGGCGAGCAGCAGCGCGTTCCGCTCTCGCACCGGCACCTCCAGGTGCTCGGCGAGCCTCAGGACCATCTCCTCGCTCGGCCGCGACCGGCCCGTCTCCACGAACGAGATGTGCCGCGCCGAGGAGTCCGCACGCAGCGCCAGCTCCAGCTGGCTCAGCCGTCGCTGCTCACGCCAACCGCGCAGCAGCGGCCCCACCCCCGTGTCGCTCACGACAGTTGTCATGGCCAGACGGTATCCCAGAGGGGGACCCGGGTAGTTTCCCCCCGGGACCCCTGTCCGTCACCCGCGCCACCCGACCGGAGGGAGCACCGCCGTGCCCACACAGCCGCTGTCGCAGAAGGAGATCGAGGACCGACTGCGGGAGCTCCCCGGCTGGTCCGTCGGAGACGACCGCCTCACCCGTGAGTACCGGCTCGGCGACCACTTCGCGGCGACCGCGCTCGTCGTCCACGTGGCCCAGATCCAGCAGGAGCTCGACCACCACTCGGATCTGACCCTCGGCTACAACACCGTCGGCCTGTCCGTGAACACCCACTCCGCGGGCGGCGCCGTCACCGAGAAGGACTTCGAACTCGCCGAGCGGGTGGAGAGGATCGCCCCGGGCCACGGTGCCGCCTGACGTACAGTCACCTGCTTCACCTGCTTCACCTGCTTCACCTGCTTCACCTGCACCACCTGCTGCACCTGCCTCTGTCTCCTCGGGGCGCCCCGGAGTTCGTACGATCACCCGCTTCCGTCTCCTCGTACGATCATCGGCATGGCGGAGACCGTGCTCGACTACGAGGCCGAAGCAGCGCACTACGACCGGACCCGGGGCGGGGTGCCCCGGGCCGGCGCGGCGGCCGAGGCCGTCCTGCGGCTCGTGCCGCCCGGCGCCCGCACCCTGCTCGACCTGGCCTGCGGCACCGGCCTCGTCACCGAACGGCTCACCCGGACCGGACTGCGCGTCTACGGGGCCGACGCCGCGCACGCCATGCTGCGGGTCGCCGACGGACGCGCACCCGGCCGGGTCGTCCGCGCCGACGCCCGGCGACTGCCGCTGCCCGACGCCTCCGTGGACGCGGTCGGCGCCGTCTGGCTGCTGCACCTCGTACCGTTCGCGGCGGAGATCGTCGCCGAGGCCGGCCGCGTCCTGCGCCCCGGCGGCGTCCTGATCGCCACCGTCGACAAGGACGCCGCCCACGACGTCGGCAGCGACATCGACGCGATCCTCCGCCCCCACCGCTCGGCCGAAGCGGCCTCCGACCGCGCCGACCTGATCACCCGGTACGCCGCCGCCCACGGCCTCGAACCCGCCCCTGGCACCCACTTCACGGGACACGGCCAGGCCGCCACCCCGCGCGACACCGTACGGAAGCTGCGCGCCGGGTACTTCGCCTCCTGGTTCCCCGGCGACCCGGCGACCGTCGAGACGCTCGCCACCGCCCTTGCCGGCCTCCCGGACCAGGACCGTCCCCGCGGCGATCCCCGGTACCGGCTCGCCTGCTTCGTCCGACGGGCCTGAGGCTCCGCGACGCGCTGGGTCAGGCCCCCTCGCTCGCCCAGGCCGTGTCCGCGAACGCGCGGAAGGAGCGCGGCTCGCGGCCTAGGACCCGCTTCACACCGTCCGTCACCGAGGCGTTGTGGCCGTCGAGGAGCGTCGCGAAGAGCCCCGCGAGCCACGCGGCCTCCGGGGCCGGAAGCCCGAACCCGGTGAGGAGCCCGGCGTAGTCGGCCTCGGACACCGGCTCGTAGGCCACCGGACGCCCCGAGACGCGCGAGATCTCCGCCGCCACCTCCGCGAAGTCCACAGGCCGAGGCCCCGTCAGCTCGTGCACCCGCCCCGCGTGACCGTCCGCCGTCAGGGTCTCCACGACCACGTCCGCGAGGTCGTCCGCGTCGATGAACGGCTCCGCCGTGTCGCCCGCAGGGAAGACCACCGCGCCCGCCGCGACCCCGTCCGCGAGCAGCCCCTCGGAGAAGTTCTGCGCGAAGAACGAGGCCCGTACGACGGCCAGTTCCACCCCGTCGGCCGCCGCGCGCAGGGCCTCCTCCGCCACGACCGCCTCGGGCTCCCCCCGCCCGGACAGCAGCGTCAGCCGCCGTACGCCCTGCTCCACGGCCAGACGGCCGAAGGTCTCCATCGCCTCGACCGCCCCCGGGGCGGCGAGATCCGGGTAGTAGGCCACGTACGCGGCGTCCGCGCCCCGCAGCGCCGGGGCCCAGGTCTCCGGGGCCTCCCAGTCGAACGGGGTCGCGCCGGTACGGGACCCGGCACGCACGGTCGCCCCGCGCGCCGTGAGCCGCTCGGCCACGCGGTGCCCGGTCTTGCCGGTGGCGCTCGTGACCAGAATGGTGGTGCTCTGCTTGCTCTGCGTGTTGTTCGTCTGCGTCGTCATGGGTCAAGACTCCCGCCCACGGCCCCCGCCGCCCATGCTCCGCCGTCTCACGCCCCTATGTCTCCGTCTCACCGGCCCGCCTACGCTGGTGACATGGACGCACTCGCCGGACTCCTCGACGGACCCCGCGCCAGGGGCGCCTTCCTGCTCCGCATGATCATGGAGCCGCCGTGGTCCGTCCGCATCGAGGACGGCGCCCCGATCTGTCTGATGTGCGTCACCGAGGGCGAGGCCTGGATCGTCCCCGACTCCGGCGAGCCCGTCCTGCTGCGGCCCGGGGACATCGCCATCGCCCGTGGCCCGGAGCCGTACACCGTCGCCGACGCCCCTGACGCCCCGCCCCGCGCCCGGATCGGCCCCGACGGCCTCTGCACCACCCTCACCGGGGAGCCGCTCGCCGAGAGCATGCGGCTCGGAGTCCGCACCTGGGGCAACGCGCCCGACGGCAGCACCACCGTCCTCGTCGGCACGTACCTGATGGACGGTGAGGTCGGCCGGCGGCTGCTCGACGCCCTGCCGGGCCTTCTGCACCTGCCCGCCGACGTGTGGAACTGCCCGCTCATGCCCTTCCTCGACGAGGAGATCGCCCGCGACGAACCCGGGCAGACCGTCGTCCTCGACCGGGTCCTGGACCTGCTGCTCATCGCCGGGGTCCGCGCCTGGTTCTCCCGGCCCGGCGCCGAGGCCCCCGCCTGGTACCGGGCCATGGGCGATCCGGTCGTCGGCCGCGCCCTCCGGCTGCTCCAGGACGACCCCGCCCATACCTGGACCGTCGCCTCGCTCGCCGCGAAGGCGGGCGTGTCCCGGGCGGCGCTCGCCCGCCGGTTCACCGAGCTCGTCGGCGAGCCCCCGATGGCGTATCTGACCGGCTGGCGGCTCGCACTCGCCGCCGACCTGCTGCGCGAGACCGATGCCACCGTCGAGTCCGTCGCCCGCAAGGTCGGCTACAGCGGCGCCTTCGCCCTGAGCGCCGCGTTCAAGCGGGTCAGGGGCGTCAGCCCACAGGAGCACCGCGCAGGGGTATGACGATCTGAGCAACACAGGATCGATTTTCTTGCCGGAACGGCAACACTTCTCGCGCTCCGGACCGACTCGACGCACGCTGGACCCATGAGTCAGCACAGCGCAACGCACCACGGCCACTCGCACGGCGACGGGCACGGCCACACCCCCGCGGACCAGCACACCCCCGGGCACAAGCACAGCCACGGTTCCCACCACGACGGCACCCACCTGGACTGGAACGAGCTCGCCCCGCTCCTGGAGCGGCAGGCCGAGATCGAGAGCCCCGCCTACGCGGACGCCGCCGCCTGGCTGGGCACGCTCGCCCCCGTGCAGGGCGTCCGCCGGATCCTCGACGTCGGCAGCGGCCCCGGTGTCGTCACCGGCGTCCTCGCCGAGGCCTTCCCGGCCGCCCGGGCGGTCGCCGTCGACGGCGCCCCCGAACTCCTCGCCCGCGCCCGTGAACGCGCCGAGGCGCACGGCCTCGGCGCCCGGGTCTCCACGCTCCACACCGAACTCCCCGAAGGCATCGCCGACCTGGGGAAGGCCGACCTGATCTGGGCCGGCAACTCCCTCCACCACATCGGCGACCAGCGGGCCGCGCTCGTCGAGTTCGCCGGTCTGCTGAACCCCGGCGGCCTGATGGTCCTCGTCGAGGGCGGGCTGCCCGCCCGGCACCTGCCCTGGCACATCGGGTTCGGCCGGCCGGGCCTCGAAGCGCGCCTCGACGCCGCCAACGCCGACTGGTTCGGCGAGATGCGCGCCGAGACCCCCGGGCACAAGGACGAGCCGGACGACTGGCGGGCGCTCCTCGCCGGCGCGGGCCTCACCCCCGCCGGCACCCGCACCTTCCTCACCGACGTCCCCGCGCCGGTGTCCCAGGTCGTACGGGAGCTGGCCCTCACCCACTTCGGCCGGATCCGTGACGGCTTCGGTGACCGGCTCGACGCGGACGACCTGGCGATGGTCGAACGGCTCCTCGACCCGGCCGACGAACTGTCCCTGCACCACCGCACGGACCTTTTCCACCTCACCGCCCGCACGGTCCACACCGCCCGCAAGGGCTGAGAACCACCGCGCCCGAACACGCCCCCCCGCGAGGCCTCCACGGGCCCCCGCGGGTCAGGACACCGGCTCCAACCGCCACCACTGGAACGGGGAGTCGGTGTCCTCCCACTGCCGTACGTTGCCGCCGTCGTCCTTCGAACCGTCGGCCACCTCCAGGAACAGCCCGCTGATGAAGCTCACCAGCGCGACCGTCCCCGGCGACTGCAGGTCCTGCTCGATGATCCACTCCTGCGCGCCGAAGTTGTTCGCCTTCCACTGCTGGATGTTGGCGCCGTTCTCCGTGGACGCGTTGGCGACGTCGAGCCGCTTGCCGCTGGCCGCGTTCACCAGGTGGTAGAGCCCGCCGCCGTTCGGCACGGCGGTGATGTGCCAGTGCTGCCCGGCAGCGCCGCTCTCGACGCCCTGCTGCACGTTGGCACCGCTGCGGCCCGACCCCTCGTACACCTCCAGGAGCAGCCCGCTGGCCACGTTCCGCACCCGGTAGAGGCCCTCCTCGACGGGCACCGGAGAACCACCACTCACCGAATCGACTCCCTCACTCCACCACTCGGCCTCACGGTCCGCCGTCGACTCTATGCCGGGGGTACGACAACGGCGCCGAGGTCCGGATGGACCTCGGCGCCGTCGTCGTCGCGCCGTCGCACCTCTGCCGTGGCGCGGTTGTCACAGCGCCACCGTCACCGAGTCTTCAGGCGCCGAGTCTTCAGGCGCCGACGTTGAACTCCGCCGGGTTCGGGCCCAGACGGCGGTTCTCGTCGAGCGCGGCGATCGCCGCCAGGTCCTCGGCGTCCAGCTCGAAGCCGAACACGTCGATGTTCTCCTGGATACGGGACGGGGTGACCGACTTCGGAATCACCACGTTCCCCAGCTGGAGGTGCCAGCGCAGCACGACCTGGGCCGGGGTCCGCCCGTGCTTGCGGCCGATCGCGACGATCGCCGGCACGTCCAGGAGCCCCTTGCCCGAGCCGAGCGGCGACCACGCCTCGGTCGCGATGCCGTACCGGGCGTGCGCCTCGCGGGCGGCCTGCTGGGGAAGCTGGGGGTGGAGCTCGATCTGGTTGACGGAGGGCACGACCGAGGTCTCGCCGATCAGCCGCTCCAGGTGCTCCGGGAGGAAGTTCGAGACGCCGATCGCCTTGGCGCGCCCGTCCGCGTAGATCTTCTCGAACGCGCGGTACGTGTCGACGTACGCGTCCTTCGCGGGCACCGGCCAGTGGATCAGGTACAGGTCGACGTAGTCGAGACCCAGCTTGTCGAGCGAGGCGTCGAAGGCCTTCAGCGTCGAGTCGAAGCCCTGCTCGCTGTTCCACAGCTTGGTGGTGACGAACAGGTCCTCGCGGGCGATCCCGGACGCGGCGACGGCACGGCCCGTGCCCTCCTCGTTGCCGTAGATCGCGGCGGTGTCGATCGAGCGGTAGCCGGCCTCCAGAGCGGTCGCCACGGCCGCCGCCGCCTCGTCGTCCGGCACCTGCCAGACACCGAAGCCCAGCTGCGGCATCCGCACGCCGTTGTTCAGAGTGACCGAGGGAACCTTGCTGTCCGTGCTCACGTGGAGTGGATCCTTACGTCGTCGCGGGTCTTGCGTACTACTCCCAGCGTCAACGATCGGGGGCCGTCCCGCATTCCGCTTCCCGCGGTGCGTCCCCCCGGAACGGCTCAGCCGTACAGCGCCGCGACCTCCGCCGCGTACGCCCGCTCGATCGCCTTCCGCTTCAGCTTCAGCGAAGGCGTGAGCAGTCCGTGCTCCTCGCTGAACGGATGCGCGAGGATCCGGAAGGTGCGGATCGACTCGGCCTGCGAGACCAGCGTGTTCGCCGCCACCACCCCCCGCCGGATCTCCGTCTCCAGCGACGGATCGCGTACGAGCTCCGCCGCTGCCAGCGGCGCCCGCCCCTGCATCGCGAGCCAGTGCTCCACCGCCTCCTGGTCGATCGTGACGAGCGCGGCGATGTACGGCCGGTCGTTGCCGACGACGATGCACTGGGCGATCAGCGGATGCGCCCGCACCCGCTCCTCCAGACCCGTCGGAGCGACGCTCTTGCCGCCCGAGGTCACCAGGATCTCCTTCTTGCGCCCGGTGATCGTGAGATAGCCGTCCTCGTCGAGGGAGCCCAGGTCGCCGGTGGCCAGCCAGCCGTCGTTGAGGACGGCGGCGGTCGCCTCGGGAGCGTTGAGATAGCCGGAGAAGATCTGGCCGCCGTGCAGCCACACCTCACCGTCCTCCGCGATGTGCACCGTCGTCCCAGGCACCGGCTGCCCCACCGTGCCGTACCTCGTCCGCTCCGGCGGGTTCGCGGTCGCGGCCGCCGAGGACTCCGTCAGGCCGTACCCCTCGAAGACCGTGACCCCCGCACCCGCGAAGAACAGCCCCTGCCGGCGGTCCATCGCCGAACCGCCCGACATCGCGTGCCGCAGCCGCCCGCCGAGGGCCGCGCGGACCTTCCCGTACACCGTCTTCTCGAAGAACTGGTGCTGCATGCGCAGCGCCGCCGAAGGCCCCGGGCCCGTCCCGAAGGCCTTGTGCTCAAGCGCCTCCGCGTAGGCGACCGCCACCTCCACGGCCTTGTCGAACGGGCCTGTCTTCCCCTCGCGCTCCGCCTTGCGGCGCGCCGCGTTGAAGACCTTCTCGAAGACGTACGGAACGGCCAGCACGAAACTCGGCCGGAAGGCGGCAAGGTCCGGGATCAGCTCCGCGGCCGCCATCACCGGCTGATGTCCCAGCTTCACCCCGGTCCGGACCGCCGCGACCTCCACCATCCGCCCGAAGACGTGCGCGAGCGGCAGGAACAGCAGCGTCGACGCCTCCTCACCCGGCCGCGAACGGAACACCGACTCCCAGCGGCCCACCAGCATGTCCGTCTCGAACATGAAGTTGGAGTGGGTGATCACACAGCCCTTGGGGCGGCCGGTCGTCCCCGACGTGTAGATGACCGTCGCCACCGTCTCCGGGGTCACCGCCCGCCGGTGCCGGTGCACGACGTCCTCGTCGATGTCCGCCCCCGCCGCCGTCAGCTCGGCCACCGCGCCCGCGTCCAGCTGCCACAGGCGCTGGAGCCGGGGCAGCCGGTCGATCACCGAGCCGATCGTCATCGCGTGGTCCTCGTGCTCCACCACGCATGCCGTGACCTCGGAGTCGTGCAGCATCCAGAAGACCTGCTCGGCGGAGGACGTCGGATAGACGGGTACGGGCTGCGCGCCCAGCGTCCACAGCGCGAAGTCGAAGAGCGTCCACTCGTAACGGGTGCGGGCCATGATGGCGACCCGGTCGCCGAACCGCACACCCTCCGCGATCAGCCCCTTCGCGAGGCCGAGCACCTCGTCCCGGAACCGTGCGGCCGGCACGTCCCGCCACTGCCCGTCCGGGCCCTTCCGGCCGAACGTGATCCGGTCCGGCTCCGTCAGGGCACGCTCGAACACGGCGTCCGCCAGACCGCCGACCTGAGGCGCCGCCTCGACGGGCGGCACGGTGAACTCGCGCACTGACCTGCTCCTCGACGGCTCGATGGCTGGAAAAGCTCGTTGTAGCGCTCCGTACGGCGCGGGTGACGGTACCCCACCCGACTGCCCGGCGGGAGGGCCTTCACCAAGCCGGGACATTCCGTGTTCTCACAGGTCAGGATGGGTGGCAGAGTCAAGTCACAGGTGCTGCGGGGCCGTTACCGACCGCTCGGTACGTCCATCGGGCGCGAATCTCCACGGAATCTGTACGGGCCGCTCACGGGCCGCCACACCACGAGCCACGGCACCTGCACGCGCCGGGCCCCCTCAGCCCGGCCGGTGCAGCCGGTCGCCGCCCGCCAGGATCGCCTCCGCCAGCGCGTCCGCCGCCTCCTGCACCGTCCCGCCCCGGCGCCCCGCGCGCAGCACGAAGCCGACCTCGCCGAGCTCCGGCAGCCCCGCCCGCGCCGCGACCGGCACGAGCCCCGGCGGCACCAGGCCTCGCGTGTGCGCCATCACGCCGAGCCCCGCGCGGGCCGCCGCCACGTTCGCACTCAGGCTGGAACTCGTACACGCGATCCGCCACGACCGGCCCTGCGCCTCCAGGGCCTCCAGGGCCCGCGCCCGGGTGATCCCCGGCGGCGGGTACAGGATGAGCGGCACAGGACGGTCGGGATCCAGCCGAAGCCCCGGCGCGCCGATCCAGATCAGGGAGTCCTCCCACACGAGCCGCCCCTCGCTCTCCCCACCGCGCCGCTTGGCCAGGATCAGATCCAGCCGGCCCGCCGCGAGCCGGGCCTGGAGCGTGCCGGACAGTCCGACCGTCAGCTCCAGGTCGACCTCGGGATGCTCGCGCCGGAACGATTCCAGGATCTCCGGCAGCCGGGTCGTCACGAAGTCCTCCGACGCCCCGAAACGCAGCCGCCCGCGGAGCCGTGTCCCGCCGAAGTACGCCGCCGCCCGCTCGTGCGCCTGAAGGATCGTGCGCGCGAAACCGAGCATCGCCTCGCCGTCCTCGGTCAGCGCCACCCGATGCGTGTCCCGGGTGAACAGCGGCCGGCCGGTCGCCTCCTCAAGCCGTCGTACGTGCTGGCTGACGGTCGACTGACGCAGCCCGAGGCGGTCCGCGGCCCGGGTGAAGCTCAGCGTCTGGGCCACGGCGAGGAACGTGCGCAGGTGCGTGGGCTCGTACACAGGACGACCGTAGCGCCTGCCGAGCTGCTTATCGCGATCCGTGATGACAGTCAGTGCCCTGTACGGGATTCCCGATCACCGAGCCCTGGGCCAGGATGGAAGGCACGACCCACCCCCCCCGCAGTGCACAGAGCAGTGGAGCCCATGACCGTCCGTACGCCAGCCCCCACCCCACGGCGAAACCGCCCCCGTACGTCACGCCGCACCCTCCGGCTGCCGTCCTGGCTGCCCGTCGACGGGTACATCCTGGCGCTGCTCGGCACGGTCGCCCTCGCCGCGCTCCTCCCCGCGTCCGGAGGCGCCGCCGACGTCGCCGAAGGGGCGTCGACCGGCGCCGTGGCCTTCCTCTTCTTCCTCTACGGGGCCCGGCTCTCCACCCGCGAGGCCCTCGACGGCCTCAAGCACTGGCGGCTCCACCTCACCGTCCTCGGCAGCACCTTCCTGCTCTTCCCGCTCCTCGGACTCGCCGCACGAGGCCTCGTGCCGACCGTGCTCACCCCCCAGCTCTACAGCGGCCTCCTCTTCCTCTGTCTCGTGCCGTCCACCATCCAGTCCTCCATAGCCTTCACGTCGATCGCCCGCGGCAACGTCCCCGCCGCGATCTGCGCGGGGTCCTTCTCCTCCCTGGCCGGCATCGTCCTGACCCCGCTGCTCGCGGCGCTGCTCCTCGGCAACAGCGCGGGCGGCCTCTCCGCCGACGCGGTCATGAAGATCGTGCTCCAGCTCCTCGCGCCGTTCCTGGCCGGACAGGTCCTGCGGCGCTGGATCGGCGGCTTCCTCGTCCGCCACAAGAAGGTCCTCGGACACGTCGACCGGGGCTCGATACTCCTCGTCGTCTACACCGCCTTCAGCCAGGGCATGGTCGCCGGCATCTGGCACCTGGTGACCCCGGCCCGGCTCGGCCTGCTGCTCGCCGTCGAGGCCGTCCTGCTCGCCACGATGCTGGCCCTGACCTGGTACGGGGCCGGGCGCCTCGGCTTCGGCCGGGCGGACCGGATCGCGATCCAGTTCGCCGGCTCGAAGAAGAGCCTGGCGGCGGGACTGCCCATGGCCAGTGTCCTCTTCGGCCCCCAGGCCGCGCTGGCAGTGCTCCCGCTGATGCTCTTCCACCAGATGCAGCTGATGGTGTGCGCGGTGATCGCGAAGCGCCGCGCACGGGACGCAGAGGGCACGGCGGAGGGTGAGGTGGAGACGGACGCGACCCCGAGCGTCCCCTCCGTAGGCCGGATCACACCCACGACCGCCCCTCGATGATCATCGGGGCCGCTACGGTGCTCCCATGCCCGCATCCGATCCCGGCCTGACCGCACTCGATCCCCGCCGCACCGCGCTCGTCCTCGTCGACCTCATGGAACGCATCGTCGCGCTGCCCCTCGCACCCCGCCCCGGCACCGACGTCCTCACGGCCGCCGCCCGGCTCGCCGACACCTTCCGTGCCGCCGGCGCCCCCGTCGTCCACATCCGGGTCGAGCGGCCGAACGTCGACGCGCAGCCGCCCGGCAGCGAACTCGTCGCCGACCTCGTCCGGGACGGCGAACCCGTCGTCGTCAAGCGCACCATCGGCGGCTTCCAGGACACCGGACTCCACGAGCTGCTCACCGGCCTCGGCGCCACCACCCTGGTCCTCGGCGGCATCGCCACCAACCTCGGCGTCGAGTCCACCGCCCGCGCCGCCTGCGACCTCGGCTACGACCTCGTCTTCGCCGAGGACGCCATGACCGCGCTCACCGCCGACGAACACCGCGCCTCCGTCGACCTCGACTTCCCGCGCCTCGGCACCGTCGCCCCCGTCTCCGCGATCACCCTGGACTCCGAGATCACCCGGGACGGCCCCGCGTGACCCCGGTCCCGATACGGTACGGGGCCCGCCCCTGCTCCCTCGTCGTCTGCCGCGGCTGCTGCTGCGGCGACGCCCGCAAGAACCCCGGCACCGACCACGCCGGACAGCTCACCCGCCTCCGGGAGGCCGCCGCGGCCTCCGGCGGCCGCCTCGTCGTCCGTACGAGCGACTGCCTCGGCCCCTGCGCCCAGGCCAACATCGTCGTCGTCCAGCCGTCCACCGAGGGCCGGCGGCGCGGCGGCCGGGCCGCCTGGGTCGCCTTCACCCTCGACGACGACGCCCTCGACGACATCCTCGCCTGGACGGCCGCCGGCGGCCCCGGAATCACCCCGCCCCCGGCCACCCTCGCCCTCCAGATGATCGACCCACCGAAGAACTGACCCCACCCACGGCGTCCGCCGACGCCGTGGGGCCCGTGTCGCGCCCGGGCCGTTGTCACGGTCGGCCAAGGGGTGCGGGTGAATCTTGGTGGTTTACGTCACCTGTTACCCATCAGTCGCTGGCAAGACTGGGGAATCCTGCCGGACGATCGAACCACCGAGGGGGTCCCGGGATGACGGGCACTCGCATTGCCGCGCTCGGGCACTACCAGCCCGCCAAGGTGCTCACCAACCACGACCTCGCGGAGTTGGTCGACACCGACGACGCGTGGATCACCAGCCGGGTCGGTATCCGCACCCGGCACATCGGCGGGCCCGACGAACCCGTCGACGAACTCGCCGCGCACGCGGCGGGCAAGGCCCTGGCCACCGCCGGACTCACCCCCGACGACATCGACCTCGTCCTCGTCGCGACCTCCACGGCCATCGACCGCTCGCCCAACACGGCCGCCCGCGTCGCCGCCCGCCTCGGCATGGCCTCGCCCGCCACCATGGACCTCAACGTGGTCTGCGCCGGGTTCACCCACGCCCTGGCCACCGCCGACCACGCCGTACGGGCCGGCGGCTCCCGCCGCGCGCTGGTGATCGGCGCCGACAAGATGAGCGACGTGGCCGACTGGACCGACCGCACCACCTGCGTCCTCGTCGGCGACGGCGCGGGCGCCGCGATCGTCGAGGCCGTGGACGACGAGGTGCCGGGGGCCGCGCCCGGCATCGGCCCCGTCCTGTGGGGCTCGGTCCCGGAGATGGGCCACGCCGTCCGGATCGAGGGCACCCCGCCCCGCTTCGCGCAGGAGGGCCAGAGCGTCTACCGCTGGGCCACCCAGCAGCTGCCCGCCCTCGCCCGGCAGACCTGCGAGCGGTCCGGCATCTCCCCCGAGGAGCTGGCCGGCGTCGTCCTGCACCAGGCCAACCTGCGGATCATCGAGCCGCTCGCCGCGAAGATCGGCGCCGTCAACGCGATCGTCGCCCGCGATGTCGTCGACTCGGGCAACACCTCGGCCGCCTCGATCCCGCTGGCCCTGGCCAAGCTCGTCGAACGCGGCGAACTCGCCTCCGGCGCCCCGGTCCTCCTCTTCGGCTTCGGCGGAAACCTTTCGTACGCGGGCCAGGTCGTCCGGGTGCCGTAGGGCCTGTCCGGCGGATCAGGGTCGGACGGGCCCCAGGGGAGCTCTTCCGGTCCGGGGGCGGCGGGGCGGTCGCGCCCCACCGTGGTCGCGCCCGGTTCCGGCCGTGCCCGGGTTTCGGCCGTGCCTCGGTCGCGGCTGTGCTTCGGTGGCGGCCGTGCCCCGTTCGGCGGAGCCCGGTGGCGGCGCGCCGGTGGCGGACCTAGCTTCGATCGCGGTGAGGGTCGTCGCTTTCCGGGCACGGAATCGCTCCGTGGTCGAGCCCCTCCCGTGATCTGGAGGACCGCCATGCGCGCCATACGTGCCGCTTCCGCCGCCCTGCTGAGCGCCGCCGCCGTGGTGGTCACGGTCGCGCCGGCGGCCCTGGCGGGCGAGAACGACCAGAACATCACGTCGTTCGGCTTCTCCGTCAGCCCCGAGACCGTCGCCCCCGGCGGCACCGTGACGCTGAAGTCCGACGGCTGCGAGGTGCCGTCGGTGACCGTCACCTCCGGGGTGTTCGACACCGTGACCCTCAACGAGGGCCGCTCGGGCAACGCGACCGTGGACGTCGACGCCAAGGCCGGCGCCCAGTACGAGATCTCCTTCGACTGCAAGGGCGAGCGCGGCACCACCACCCTCACGATCGCCCAGGGCAACACCGGCGGGAACACGACCGGGCACAACGAGAGCATGCCTCCCGCAGCGCACAAGGGCGTGAAGGCCGGCTACGGCACAGCCGCCGCCTCCGGCGCGGACACCGAGGGCCTCGGCGTCACCGAGGTGGTCACGGGTGTCCTGCTCATCGCCGGAGCGCTCGGCGCGGCCGTCGTCCTGAGCCGCCGCCGCCGCGACGCCGACGGCCGCGTATGACGGCCGGGACCCCGGGGGCCTGAAACGGCCCCTCCGCCCCGGTGTGACGAGGTCCGGGGCGGAGGGGCGCCAGCACGGCGGGCGCCCGTACGCGGGCGCCACCGCGTGCGCGAACGCGGCGCGTCCCGAGCGAAGACGACCTGAACGACGGCCTGCGCGAGGGCCCGAGCGACGGTGCCAAGACGGCTCGCATCACGACGTGCGGACGGCGCGAAGACTGCGCTGCGGCGGTGCGGATACGGCGCGCTCACGGCGCGAGGAGGAGGGCGGGCGTGGGGCGGTCGGACGCGACGCAGCGGGTGCGACGGGACGGACGGACGTGACGGGGCGGCCGGACGGTGGGGCACGGCCGGACGCCGTGGGCCGGCACGGCGCCTGGGGCCTCATCGCCGTCCTCCTCCTCGTCGGCGTCCACCTCGTGCGCGGCGGTACCGAGGAACTCCGTGCCGACGGCCCCCCGCAGCCCCTCTCCGCCGCCGCACCCGACGTCGCCCGGGCCGAAGCCGCGCTCGCCCCCGCCTCCGTACCCGACCCGCTGCCCGCGTCGACCCCGGTCCGGGTCCGCGTCCCCGCCGTCCGGATCGACGCGCCGATCACCAAGGTCGGGCTCGACGCCGACGGCTGGATCGATGCCCCGCCGCCCGAGGAGAACCGGCTCGCGGGCTGGTTCACCGGCGCGGTCACCCCCGGCGAGCGCGGCACCGCCGTCGTCGTCGGCCATGTCGACACCCCCGGCGGCCGGGCCGTCTTCTACGACCTCGGCGCCCTCGGCAAGGGACACCGCGTGGAGATAGCGCGCCGCGACGGCCGGACCGCCGTCTTCGCCGTGTACGGGGTCGAGGTCGTCCCCAAGGAGGGCTTCCCCGCCGAGCGGGTCTACGGCGACGCCGGCGTGCCCGAGCTGCGCCTGATCACCTGCGGCGGCACGTTCACCGAGGAGCACGGCTACGCGGGCAACGTGGTGGTCTCGGCCCGCCTGGTCGAGGTCCGCTGATACCGCTCGCGCCGGACGGCGACCGGGCGGCCGAGCCTTCTCCCTCCCCCGACCCCGCCTTTGTCCCCAACCGGGAAAAAGTCGGGCTGGATTCCTGCTCAACTTCTTCCCACTCCGGTACGCCGCTGCTACGTTCCCCTCGAAAGCCCGCAGACGAGCGTGTGCGAGAGGGAGGGGCGCGTGAGACGCATGACGGCACGACCTGCCAACCGGCATCAGGCGCGACTCCTCAGGCTGTTGCGCGACGGAGGACCCAACTCCCGCGCCCAGCTGGGAGATCAGATCGATCTCTCCCGCTCCAAACTCGCCGTCGAGGTCGACCGGCTCCTGGAGACCGGTCTCGTCGTCGCCGACGGCTTCGCCGCCTCGCGGGGCGGCCGTCGCTCACACAACATCCGGCTCGCGCCCGAACTCCGCTTCCTCGGCATCGACATCGGCGCCACCTCCATCGATGTCGCCGTCACCAACGCCGAGTTGGAGGTGCTCGGGCACCTCAACCACCCCATGGACGTCCGCGAGGGCCCCGTCGCCGTCTTCGAACAGGCTCTGTCGATGGCGGCGAAGCTCCGCTCCACCGGACTCGCCGAGGGCTTCGACGGCGCCGGCATCGGCGTCCCCGGACCCGTCCGCTTCCCCGAGGGCGTCCCCGTCGCGCCGCCGATCATGCCCGGTTGGGACGGCTTCCCCGTACGGGAGGCGCTCAGTCAGGAACTCGGCTGCCCCGTCATGGTCGACAACGACGTGAACCTCATGGCCATGGGGGAGCAGCACGCCGGTGTCGCCCGCTCCGTCGGCGACTTCCTCTGCGTCAAGATCGGCACCGGTATCGGCTGCGGCATCGTCGTCGGCGGAGAGGTCTACCGCGGCACGACGGGCAGCGCCGGCGACATCGGACACATCCAGGTCGAACCCGACGGCCGCCCCTGCGCCTGCGGCAACAACGGCTGCCTGGAGGCCCACTTCAGCGGTGCAGCCCTGGCCCGCGACGCCGAGGACGCGGCGCGCGGCGGCAGGTCGGAGGAGCTCGCCGCCCGGCTCGCGGCGGCCGGCCGGCTCACCGCCGTCGACGTCGCCGCGGCCGCCGCCGCCGGTGACGCCACCTCGCTCGCCCTCATCCGTGAGGGCGGAAACCGGGTCGGGCAGGTCATCGCCGGACTCGTCAGCTTCTTCAACCCCGGTCTGGTGGTGATCGGAGGCGGTGTCACCGGCCTCGGTCACAACCTCCTCGCCAGTGTCCGCACCCAGGTCTACCGGCAGTCGCTGCCCCTGGCCACCGGCAACCTGCCCATCGTCCTGGGTGAACTGGGCCAGACCGCCGGCGTCACCGGCGCGGCCCGCCTCATCAGCGACCACCTCTTCTCCCCGGCGTAACGCGCCCGCGCAGCTCGCCGACTCCCTCCCCGGTGGTGTGTGGGCATTCGCTCCTCCCCCCCCCAACTCCGTCCGGGGGGACCCCCAGGGCGGAACGGGTGGGCACACACCGCCCACCGGCCCGCACCCCCGGCCCTCGCCCAGGCGCCACCCGCACCCGCCGTACCCACCCGCACCACGCACCCTGCCCCGCGTACCCCACACCCGCCGGACGGCCACCCGCACCCGCCGAGGGGATCCCCGCCATGCCCGAAGAACACCCGCCCCTGCTCACCATGTCCGGAATCACCAAGTCCTTCCCCGGCGTCCGCGCCCTCGACGGCGTCGACCTGGAAGTCGCGCCCGGCGAGGTCCACTGCCTCCTCGGCCAGAACGGCGCCGGCAAGTCCACCCTCATCAAGGTCCTCGCCGGCGCCCACCAGCCCGACGAGGGCCGGATCACCTGGAACGGCGAACCCGTACGGCTCCGCTCCCCGAGCGCCGCCGTCCGCCTCGGCATCGCCACCATCTACCAGGAACTCGACCTCGTCGAAGGCCTCTCCGTCGCCGAGAACGTCCACCTCGGCCACGAACCCACCACCGCCGGATTCGTCCGCACCCGCGCCGCGCGGGAGACCACCGCCGCACTCCTGAAACGCCTCGGCCACCCCGAGATCGACCCGGCCCGGCGCGTCGGCGAACTCTCCGCCGCCCAGCGGCAGATCGTCTCCATGGCCCGCGCCCTCTCCCACGACGTCCGCCTCATCGTCATGGACGAACCGTCCGCCGCCCTCGACCCCGACGAGGTCGCCAACCTCTTCCGGATCGTCGCCGACCTCACCGCCGACGGCGTCGCCGTCGTCTACATCTCCCACCGCCTGGAGGAGATCCGGCGGATCGGCGACCGCGTCACCGTCCTCAAGGACGGCCGCGCCGTCGCCCGCGGACTGCCCGCCGCGACCACCCCGACCCGTGACGTCGTCGCCCTCATGACCGGCCGGGACGTCCCGTACGTCTTCCCCGAACGCCCCGCCCGCCCGCCGACGGGCGAACCCGTCCTCCGAGTCCAAGGTCTCGCCAGGAAAGGGGAGTTCGAGGCCCTCGACCTCGAACTGCGCCCCGGCGAGATCGTCGGCCTCGCCGGGCTCGTCGGCTCCGGCCGCTCCGAGATCCTGGAGACCGTCTACGGAGCGCGGAAGCCCACCTCGGGCCGGGTGACCGTCGACGGACGGCCCCTGCGCCCCGGCAGCGTCCCCGCCGCCGTCGCCGCCGGACTCGGCCTCGCCCCCGAGGAACGCAAGGCGCAGGGCCTGCTCCTCCTCGAATCCGTCACCCGAAACGTCTCCGTCTCCTCCCTCGCCCGCTTCTCCCGGGCCGGCTGGATCGACCGCGCCACCGAACGCGAGACCGCCAGGACCGCCACCCGCACCCTGTCGCTGCGCCCCGACCTCCCCGACGCCCCGGTCCGCACGCTGTCCGGAGGCAACCAGCAGAAGGCGGTCCTCGCCCGCTGGCTGCTCCGGGGCTGCCGCGTCCTCCTCCTCGACGAACCCACCCGAGGCGTCGACGTCGGCGCCCGCGCCGAGCTGTACGCCGTCATCCGCGGCCTCGCCGACGACGGCCTCGCCGTCCTCCTCGTCTCCAGCGAGGTCCCCGAGGTCCTCGGCCTCGCCGACCGCGTCCTGGTACTCCGCGAAGGCCGCGTCGTCCACCAGGCGCCCGCCCGTGACCTCGACGAACACCGCGTACTCGACCTCGTGATGGAAGGGAGCCCTGCGGTATGACGCTCACCACCCCGGCCAAGGCGCGGCCCCAGGAGGGCCGTTGGCGCGCACTCGGCCTCAGGGCCGACGTCCGCAACCTGTCGCTGCTCGGCGTGCTCGCCGTACTGATCGCCGTCGGCGGTCTCACCCGGCCCGCCGAGTTCCTCGCCACCTCCAACCTCCAACTCGTCCTGACCCAGGCCTCCGTGATCGGTGTCGTCACCGTCGGCATGACCTTCGTCATCACCAGCGGCGGCATCGACCTCTCCGTCGGCGCGATCGTCGCCCTCGCCTCCGTATGGGCCACCACCCTCGCCACCCAGGAGTTCGGCTTCGCCGGCATCCTCTTCACGGCGGTCGCCGTCGGACTCGGCTGCGGACTCGTGAACGGCGTCCTCGTCGCGTACGGCGGGATGGTCCCGTTCATCGCGACCCTGGCCATGCTCGCCTCGGCCCGCGGTCTCGCGCTCCAGATCACCGACGGCAAGACCCAGATCGTCACGGTCCCGTCCGTCCTCGACCTCGGCGTCCCCGACGCCTACGTCCTCGGGATCCCGCCGCTCGTCCTCGTCTTCGCGGCCGTCACCGTCGCCGGATGGCTGCTGCTCAACCGGACCACCTTCGGCCGCCGCACGATCGCCGTCGGCGGCAACCCGGAGGCCGCCCGCCTCGCCGGCATCGACGTACGCCGCCAGAGGCTCTTCCTCTATCTGCTCTCCGGACTGTGCTGCGGCGTCGCCGCCTTCCTGCTCGTCGTGCTCGCCGGCTCCGGCCAGAACACCAACGGCAATCTGTACGAGCTCGACGCCATCGCCGCCGCCATCATCGGCGGCACCCTCCTGAGCGGCGGCCGGGGCACCATCGTCGGCTCCGTCCTCGGCGTCCTCGTCTTCACGACCATCACCAACATCTTCGCGCTCAACAACCTGCAGAGCGACGTCCAGCAGATCGCCAAGGGCGCGATCATCGTCGCCGCCGTCCTGGTCCAGCGCCGTACGGTCCGCGACGGCGACACCTGACCGGACACCGGAGACCGGACGGCGAGAGCCTGCCGGCCCGCCCCGCACCCCCCCCGCACCCGCCCCCTTCACCATCACCCCTCGGAAGGGATCCACCGCCATGCCCGAAACCAGCCGCAGACACCTCCTCCTCGGCGGCGCGGCCGTCTCCGCCGGCGCCCTGCTCACCGCCTGTACGAGCAACGAGCCCAAGAATCAGGCGCCCGTCGCGAGCGCCGCCCCCGCCGCCGACGACAAGCCCGGTACCCCCGTCACCATCGGTTTCGCCGGCCCGCAGGCCGACCACGGCTGGCTCAACGCCATCAACGAGAACGCCGAGCGGCGCGCGAAGAAGTACTCCGACGTCACCCTGGAGATCACCGAGGGCTCCAACGACACCGCCATCCAGATCGGCCAGGTCCAGACCCTCATCAACAAGAAGGTCGACGTCCTCGTCATCCTCCCCGCCGACGGCAAGGCCCTCACGCAGATCGGCCTCCAGGCCATGAAGGCCGGCATCCCCGTCATCAACCTCGACCGGATCTTCGCCTCACCGCAGGCCTACCGCTGCTGGATCGGCGGCGACAACTACGGCATGGGTCTCAACGCGGGCAACTTCATCGGCGAACAGCTCAAGGACAAGCCGAACGCCACGGTTGTCGAACTCGCCGGCATGGACAGCCTCGAACTCACCAAGCAGCGCACCCAGGGCTTCGACGACGCCCTCAAGAACTACCCCAACATCCGCAAGGTCGCCCGCCAGGCCGCCGACTTCACCGTCGAGTCCGGACAGGCCAAGATGGCCCAACTCCTTCAGGCCCAGCCCAAGTTCGACGCCCTGTGGAACCACGACGACGACCAGGGGGTCGGCGCGCTGCGGGCCGTCGCCCAGGCCGGCCGCAAGGACTTCCTGATGGTCGGCGGCGCCGGCGCCAAGGCCGCCATGGACGCCATCAAGGCCGACACCGGCGTCCTCAAGGCCACCGTCCTCTACCCGCCGACCATGGCCGCCTCCGCGATCGACCTCGCCCGCGCCCTCGGCCAGAAGAAGGGGATCGGCGGCATGTCCGAGCTGGAGATCCCCGCCTCGATCACCCTCTACTCGGCCGTCGTCACCAAGGAGAACGTCGACGAGTACCTGCCCACCGGCTTCAGCTGACCGGCCCGCACCCGGACGGCCCGCACCCGGGCCGTCCGACCGGACCGGCCCCCGGCGGCCCGACCGCCCCCGGGGAGCAGCAACTCGCCGCACCACGAAACGGAGGAACCGTATGGAACAGACGGAGAGCGGGGCCGCACCGCCGACGCTCGGCATCGGCATGGTCGGCTACGCGTTCATGGGAGCCGCCCACTCCCAGGGCTGGCGCACCGCAGGCCGCGTCTTCGACCTGCCGCTGCGCCCCGTCCTCGCCGCCGTCGCGGGCAGGGACGCCACCGCCGTACGGGCCGCCGCCCGCCGGCACGGCTGGGCCGCCGCCGAAACCGACTGGCGCGCGCTGATCGCCCGCGACGACGTCCAGCTCGTCGACGTCTGCACCCCCGGCGACAGCCATGCGGAGATCGCCGTCGCCGCCCTGGAGGCCGGCAAGCACGTGCTGTGCGAGAAGCCGCTCGCCAACTCGGTCGCCGAGGCCCAGACGATGGCCGCGGCCGCCGAGGCGGCCGCGGCCCGGGGCCAGATCGCCATGGTCGGCTTCAACTACCGCCGGGTGCCCGCCCTTTCGTACGCCCGGCAGCTCGTCGCCGACGGACGGATCGGCGCCCTGCGACACGTCCGCGTCACCTACCTCCAGGACTGGCTGGTCGACCCCGCCTTCCCGCTGACCTGGCGCCTGGAACGCGAACACGCGGGCTCCGGGGCCCTCGGAGACCTCGGCGCACACGCCGTCGACCTCGCCCAGTACCTGGCGGGGGAGCCGCTCGTCGGCGTGTCGGCGCTCACCGAGACCTTCGTACGGAAGCGCCCGCTGCTCGCGGGCGTCGCCGCGGGCGGTCTCGCCGGGGGAGCGGGATCGGAGGCGTACGGACAGGTCACCGTCGACGACGCGGCCCTGTTCACCGGGCGGCTCGCCTCCGGCGCGCTCGCCTCCTTCGAGGCCACCCGGATGGCCTCAGGCCGCAAGAACGCGCTCCGGCTCGAGATCAACGGGGAGCGTGGCTCGCTCGCCTTCGACCTGGAGCGGCTCAACGAACTCTCCTTCCACGACCACACCGAACCGGCCGTCTCGGCGGGCTTCCGCCGCATCCTCGTGACCGAACCCGACCACCCGTACCTGGAGGGCTGGTGGCCACCCGGTCATGCGCTCGGCTACGAGCACACCTTCGCCCACCAGGCCCGCGACCTGGTCCACGCCGTCGCCACCGGCATCGCCCCGGCGCCCTCCTTCGCCGACGGCCTCCAGGTCCAGCGGGTCCTGGCCGCGGTGGAGGAGAGCGCCCGGAGCAACGCCGTCTACACCCCGGTCCACACCCCCGTCGACACACCCGTACCGAGCTAGGAGGCGCCCGACCGTGCCACGACCCTTCACGCTCTTCACCGGCCAGTGGGCCGACCTGCCCCTGGAGGAGGTCTGCCGGCTCGCCCGCGATTTCGGCTACGACGGCCTCGAACTCGCCTGCTGGGGAGACCACTTCGAGGTGGACAAGGCCCTCGCCGACCCGGCGTACGTCAAGGGCAGGCGCGAACTGCTCGACGCGTACGGCCTGAAGTGCTGGGCGATCTCCAACCACCTGGTGGGGCAGGCCGTCTGCGACCATCCCATCGACGAGCGCCATCAGGCGATCGTGCCCGCCCGCATCTGGGGCGACGGCGACGCCGAGGGGGTGCGGCAGCGGGCCGCCCGTGAGCTCGCGGACACCGCGCGGGCCGCGGCGGCGCTCGGCGTCGACACCGTCGTCGGCTTCACCGGCTCCTCCATCTGGCATCTGGTGGCGATGTTCCCGCCGGTCCCCGAGCGCATGGTCGAGCGCGGCTTCGAGGACTTCGCCGAGCGATGGAACCCGATCCTCGACGTCTTCGACGCCGAAGGCGTCCGCTTCGCCCACGAGGTGCACCCCAGCGAGATCGCCTACGACTACTGGACCACCCAGCGGGCCCTGGAGGCGGTGGGCCGGCGCCCCGCCTTCGGGCTCAACTTCGACCCGAGCCACTTCGTGTGGCAGGACCTCGACCCCGTCGGGTTCCTGTGGGACTTCCGCGACCGGATCTACCACGTGGACTGCAAGGAGGCCCGGAAGCGGCTCGACGGCCGCAACGGGCGGCTCGGCTCCCATCTGCCCTGGGGCGACCCGCGGCGCGGCTGGGACTTCGTCTCCGCCGGACACGGCGACGTGCCCTGGGAGGACGTCTTCCGGATGCTCCGGTCCATCGACTACGCCGGGCCCGTCTCCGTGGAGTGGGAGGACGCCGGCATGGACCGGCTGACCGGCGCCCCCGAGGCGCTGTCCTTCCTCAAGCGGTACGACTTCGACCCCCCGGCTGCCTCCTTCGACGCCGCCTTCGGGAGCGCCGACTGAGGTGAACGCGCAGGTCCGTGCCTGGCGGTGGAACGCCGCCGGGCCGGTCCGCGCTGCCCCCGAGAGCCTTTGTCCTCTCGCGGGGAAAAGTTCGACCGCACAGGTGCACAAGGGCTTTCCGTGGTGGACGAACCCGGCTACGGTCCCTGATGTGTACATGGCGTAACAGCGTGATGTGACCAGCGTGACGGCGCACGCCGGTCCCCGGACAACCCGCACACCCGGCCCGACTCCGGAGGACACCCGTGCACAGAAAACGACTCCGCGCCAGGAAGTCGCTCGCCCTACTCACCATCGGACTGCTCGCCCTCGGCGCCCCCCAAGGCCTCGCCGCCGAACCCGAAGGCCCCGCCGCCTCCACCCCCTCCGACGCCTCAGCCGCCGAGGAGTTCCAGCAGATCACCCTCGCCAAGGGCGGCGAGGAGGTCGGCGAACCCATGTCCCTCGCCGTACTCCCGGACCGCAGCGTCCTCCACACCTCCCGCAACGGCGAACTCCGCCGCACCGACGCCGCCGGCAACACCACCGTCATCGGCACCGTCCCCGTCTACTCCCACGACGAGGAAGGCCTCCAAGGCATCGGCCTCGACCCGGACTTCGCACAGAACAGAGCCGTCTACCTCTACTACGCCCCACCACTGACCACCCCCACCGGCGACGCCCCCGAGAACGGCACCCCCGCCGAACTCGCCCCCTACGACGGCGTCAACCGCCTCTCCCGCTTCACGCTGAAAGCCGACGGCACCCTCGACAACGCCAGCGAGAAGAAGGTCATCGACATCCCCGCCACCCGCGGCATCTGCTGCCACGTCGGCGGCGACATCGACTTCGACGCCCAGGGCAACCTGTACCTGTCGACCGGCGACGACTCCAACCCCTTCGCCTCCGACGGCTACACCCCCATCGACGAACGCCCCGGCCGCAACCCCGCGTTCGACGCCCGCCGCACCTCCGGCAACACCAACGACCTCCGCGGCAAGATCCTCCGCATCAAAGTCGCCGACGACGGCACCTACACCGTCCCCGAAGGCAACCTCTTCGCCCCCGGCACCGCCAAGACCCGGCCCGAGATCTACGCCATGGGCTTCCGCAACCCCTTCCGCTTCAGCGTCGACAAGACCACCGGCGTCCTCTACGTCGGCGACTACGGCCCCGACGCCGGCGCCGCCGACCCCCAGCGAGGCCCCGCCGGACAGGTCGAATTCGCCCGCGTCACCAAGCCCGGCAACTTCGGCTGGCCCTTCTGCACCGGCAAGAACGACCCCTACGTCGACTACGACTTCGCCACCAAGACCTCCGGCGCCACCTACGACTGCGCCGCCCTCAAGAACGACTCCCCGTACAACACCGGACTCGTCGACCTGCCGCCGGCCGAACCCGCCTGGATCCCCTACAACGGCGGCTCCGTACCCGAGTTCGGCACCGGCTCGGAATCACCCATGGGCGGCCCCGTCTACCGCTACGACCCCGCCAACCCGTCCCCGGTGAAGTTCCCCGAGGCGTACGACGGCGACTTCTTCGCCGGCGAATTCGGCCGCCGCTGGATCAAGCGCATCGACCAGGACACCAACGGCACCGTCGCCTCCATCAACGCCGTCCCCTGGACCGGCACCCAGATCATGGACATGGCCTTCGGCCCCGACGGAGCCCTCTACGTCCTCGACTACGGCACCGCCTGGTTCGGCGGCGACCACAACTCCGGCCTCTACCGCATCGAGAACGCCACCGGCGGACGCTCCCCGGTCGCCGAGGCGAGCGTGAACAAGACCTCCGGCACCGCCCCGCTGAAGGTCGCCCTCTCCTCCGCCGGCACCACCGACGGCGACGGCGACGTCCTCACCTACACCTGGGACTTCGGCGACGGCGGTACGTCCACGGCCGCCAACCCCACCTACACGTACCGCAAGAACGGCACCTACACGGCGACCGTGACGGCGAAGGACGCGAGTGGCCGCACCGGCTCCGCCTCCGTCCACATCGTCGTCGGCAACACCGCACCCAAGGTCACCCTCGAACTCCCCGCAGAGGGCGCCCTCTTCTCCTTCGGCGACGACATCCCCTTCAAGGTCACGGCCACCGACCCCGAAGACGGCCCCGTCGACTGCGCCAAGGTCAAGGTCACCTACGTCCTCGGCCACGACAGCCACGGCCACCCCGTCACCTCCGCCAACGGCTGCACCGGCACCATCAAGACCTCCGCCGACGGCGGCCACGACGACGACGCCAACATCTTCGCCGTCTTCGACGCCGAATACACCGACGGCGGAGGCGGCGGCCAGGCCGCCCTCACCACCCACGACCAGGCCAAACTCCAGCCCCGCCACCGCCAGGCCGAGCACTTCGACGCCCAGAACGGCGTCAACCTCTTCGACAAGACCCAGGCCAACGGCGGACGCACCGTCGGCGACATCAACAACGGCGACTGGATCTCCTTCAAGCCCTACAACCTCGCCGGAGCCACCAAGCTCACCGCCCGCATCTCCTCCGGCGGCGCCGGCGGCTTCCTCGAAGTCCGCACCGGCTCACCCACCGGCACCCTCCACGGCTCCGCGCCCATCCCCGTCACCGGCGGCTGGGAGACCTTCCAGGACATCGACGTACCCCTGCGGAACCTGCCCCGGAAGACCACCGAACTCTTCCTCGTCTTCAAGGGCGGCACCGGCGCGCTCTACGACGTCGACGACTTCACGCTCTCCAGCACCCCCGCGAACCGCAACGCCAAGCGCGTCCTCGTCTTCTCCAAGACCGCCGGCTTCCGCCACGACTCCATCGGCACCGGCATCACCGCCCTCAAGGAACTCGGCGCCGACAGCGACATCATCGTCGACAGCACCGAAGAACCACGCCAGTTCACCACCAACAACCTCGCCCGCTACGACGCCGTCGTCTTCCTCTCCACCACCGGCGACGTCCTCGACACCGACCAGCAGAAGGCCTTCGAGAACTACGTCTCCACCGGCGGCGGCTACATGGGCATCCACGCCGCAGCCGACACCGAATACGACTGGAGCTTCTACGGCGGACTCGTCGGCGCCTACTTCCAGTCCCACCCCCAGATCCAGCCCGCCACCGTCCGCGCCGAAGACCACACCCACCCCGCCACCGCCCACCTCGACGGGCCCTGGCAGCGCACCGACGAGTGGTACAACTACCGCACCAACCCCCGCGACCAGGCCCGCGTCCTCGCCACCCTCGACGAAACCACCTACCAGGGCGGCACCATGAAGGGCGACCACCCCATCGCCTGGTGCCAGACCTACGGCGGCGGCCGCTCCTTCTACACCGGCGGCGGCCACACCAAGGAGTCGTACACCGAACCCGCCTTCCGCCAACACCTGCTGGGCGGCCTCCGCTACGCCACCGGACAGGTCAAGGCCGACTGCCGGCCCCAGACCGGCTACCGCGACCTCTTCAACGGCGAGACCCGCGAAGGCTGGAAGCAGGCCGGACCCGGCGGCTTCGACATCACCGACCGCGAACTCCACTCCACCGGCGGCATGGGCATGCTCTGGTACCAGGCCAAGGAACTCCGGTCCTACTCCCTCACCCTCGACTGGAAACTCACCGGCGACGACAACTCCGGCATCTTCGTCGGCTTCCCCGCCAGCGACGACCCCTGGTCCGCCGTGAACAACGGCTACGAGATCCAGATCGACGCCACCGACGCCGCCGACCGCACCACCGGAGCCGTCTACGGCTTCAAGTCCGCCAACCTCAAGGCCCGCGACCAGGCCCTCCGCCCGCCCGGCCAGTGGAACACGTACGAAATCCGCGTCCAGGGCGAACGCCTCCAGGTCTTCCTCAACGGCATCAAGATCAACGACTTCACCAACACCGACCCCGCCCGCAGCCTCACCAGCGGCCACATCGGCATCCAGAACCACGGAGCCGCAGACCAGGCCGCCTTCCGCGACATCCGACTCAAGGAACTCCCCTCCTGACGGGAGCCCCACTCCGGGCCCCCGCACTGACGGGGGCCCCACCCCGGGCTCCGCGCTGAGGAGAGCCCCAGCCCCACCCGGACTCCCGCACCGCCGGGAGTCCCACCCCGGGCCCCCGCACTGAGGGGACCCACCCCGGGCCCCCGTTCCCTCGGGAGCCCCCGGGGCTCCCCACCCGCGGGAGCCCCCACCCGGACGACGGTGGGCGGGGCGGCGCCGTACCCCCCGCCCACCGTCACCACCCCCAACCCTCTTTCCGTTGGACGAGCAGGGAGGCCGACGCCATGACCCACGCACCCCGCACCGGAATCTGGCTCATAGGCGCGAGAGGCTCCGTCGCCACCACGACCATCGCCGGCTGCGCCGCCCTCGTCGCCGGACTCCACCCACCCACCGGCATGGCCACCGAAACCCCCGAACTCGCCGACGCCGGCCTCCCCCCACTCGCCTCCCTCGTCTTCGGCGGACACGACACCACCGACTGCCCGCTCCCCAAACGTGCCGAACAGCTCACCACCGCCGGAGTCCTCCCGTACGGCCTCACCCCCGCCCTCACCAACGAACTCGAGACCGCCGACCGCGAGATCCGCCCCGGCGGCCCCGCCCCCGGCGACACCCGCACCGACGAACAACTCGTCACCGCCTTCACCCACGACCTGACGGACTTCCGCCACCGCATTGGCCTGGACCGCGTCGTGGTCGTCAATGTGGCCTCCACGGAGCCGGCGTCGGGGGGCGTCGGGCTCCCACCCAGCACCCTGTACGCGGCCGCCGCACTCCGCGCCGGGTGCCCGTACATCAACTTCACCCCGTCCACGGGCCTGCGCCACCCCACCCTCGCCGCCCCGCTCGCCGCGAGCGGACTGCCGCACGCGGGCCGCGACGGCAAGACCGGCCAAACCCTCCTGCGCGCCGTGCTCGCCCCGATGTTCCGCCAGCGGGCCCTGACCGTACGCGCCTGGTCCGGCAGCAACCTCCTCGGCGGCGGCGACGGAGCCGCCCTCGCCGACCCCGCGGCCGCGGCCGCCAAGAACGCCGGCAAGGAACGCGTCCTCACCGACACCCTCGGCCCCGGCGTCGAAGGCCAGGTCCACATCGACGACGTCCCGGCGATGGGGGAGTGGAAGACCGCCTGGGACCACATCGCCTTCGACGGCTTCCTCGGCACCCGCATGATCCTCCAGACCCTCTGGCAGGGCTGCGACTCGGCCCTCGCCGCACCTCTCGTCCTCGACCTGGCGCGCCTCACGGCCCGCGCCCACGAGAAGGGCCTCACCGGCCCGCTGGAAGACCTCGCCTTCTACTTCAAGGACCCGGAAGGCACCCCGCCGGCCTCGCTGGCGGACCAGTACGACCGCTTGCTGACCTTCGGCCGCACGCTGGGAGAGGCGTCTGGCCCGAAGGACGCGGGAACGGAGCCGACCCGATGACCAGGCGGCGTACCGGACGGGCACAGGCGTGGGCGGAACTCCTCCGCGTATCGGCGCTGTTCTCGGTGCCCGGCGACGCCCTCGCGGGCGCGGCGGCGGCCGGGGCCCGGCCGGGCCGGGGCACGCTCTGCGCGATCGGCGCCTCGCTCTGCCTGTACGAGGCGGGCATGGCCCTCAACGACTGGGCCGACCGCACGGAGGACGCCGCCGAACGCCCCCACCGCCCGCTGCCCTCCGGCCGCATCACGCCGAGCGCCGCCCTCACGGCCTCGGCGGCCCTGACGACGGCGGGTCTGGCGCTAGCCTCCCGCGCCGGACGCCCGGCCCTCGCGGTCGCCACCGCCCTCGCCACCACGGTCTGGGCCTACGACCTCGGCCTCAAACACACCCCGGCGGGCCCCGCCACCATGGCCACGGCCCGAGCCCTGGACCTCCTCCTGGGCGCAACAGCCTCGACCAGCGGGGACAGCGCCGCCCACCGCCGCGCCGCCCACGCCCTCCCGTCCGCCGCCCTCCTCGGGGCACACACCTACGCCGTCACCGCCGTCTCCCGCCACGAGACCCAGGGCGGCTCCACCCGCACCCCGCTCGCCGCACTCGCCGTAACCCTGACGGTGGCGGGCGTGGCATCGGGGGCGGCATCAGGGGCAGTGCCGGGAGTGGCATCGGGGGCGGTGTCGGGCGGCCTCACCGGGCGCCGATCCGGCAGCCCCGCCGCTGTCTCCCCCTCCGGGGGGCCCGCCCCCGCCCCCCGCCCCCGCCCCACCCTCCCCACCCGCCTGCCCCTCTCCTCCCGCCGGCCGCCCTCCCGTGGTCTCGGCTCCCTCCTCGCCCTGGCCTATGCGCGTACCCCCGCCACCCTCCTCCTCCATGCCGCGCTCAACCCGTCCGCGGCGCTCACCGAGCGGGCCGTCGGTGGGGGGATCCGCGCCACCATCCCGCTCCAGGCCGCGCTCGCCGCCCGCGCCGGGGCACCGGGCACCGCGCTCGCGCTGCTCGGTCTCGTCCCGGCCGCGCGTGCCCTCGCCCGGAAGGTGAGCCCCACATGAGCACCGCCCGCCCCGCCGCCCGCAACCTCGCCCCTTCCCGTATCGAGCCCGCCGCTCAGCTCACCGACCCGTCCCCGCTCCACTCCTCGGCGCGCCCCCGGCTCGGCTACGGCACCAACGGCCTCACCGATCTGCGGCTCGACGACGCCCTCGGGCTCCTCGCCGACCTCGGCTACGACGGCGTCGGGCTGACCCTCGACCACATGCACCTCGACCCCCTCGCCCCGGACCTGGCCGCCCGCACCGCCCGGATCGCGCGGCGCCTCGGCGAGTTGGGGCTCGGGGTGACCGTCGAGACCGGCGCCCGTTACGTCCTCGACCCCCGCCGCAAGCACGGCCCGTCCCTGCTCGACCCGGACCCCGAGGACCGCGCCGCCCGGGTACGGCTCCTGCTGCGGGCCGTGCGGGTCGCGGCCGACCTCGGCGCACACGCCGTGCACTGCTTCAGCGGCATCCTCCCCGCCGACACCCCGGCCGACGAGGCCTGGAAACGGCTCACCTCCTCGCTCACCCCTGTCCTGGAGGCCGCGGAAGCCGCCCGCGTCCCCCTGGCCGTCGAACCCGAACCCGGCCACCTCCTCGCCACCCTCGACGACTTCCACCACCTGCGCGGACTCCTCGGCGACCCCGCGCCCGCCGTCCTCGGCCTCACCCTCGACATCGGCCACTGCCAGTGCCTCGAACCCCTCCCTCCCGCCGACTGCGTACGCGCCGTCGCCCCCTGGGTGCACCACATCCAGATCGAGGACATGCGCCGCGGTGTGCACGAGCACCTGCCGTTCGGCGACGGTGAGATCGACTTCCCGCCCGTCCTCGCCGCCCTCGCCGAGCTGACCGCCGCCGGCTACCCCGGGCTGACCGTTGTCGAACTGCCCCGGCACTCCCACGCCGGCCCCGAACTCGCCCGCACCTCCCTCTCCTTCCTGCGCCGGGAGACCCCGACATGCTGACCCTCAGCGCCACCGCCGCCGCCCGCGCCTGGCTGGACTCCGCCCTCGCCGAGGCCGAGGCCCGCACCCCCGGGTGGGAGGAGCGCTTCGTCGCCGCCGGACGGCACTGCGGGCACGAGCACGCGGACGAGGCCCGCACCCTGCTCCTCCGGGCCGCCGGCGCCGACCCTGACACCCTCGCCCGCCTCTACCACCACGGCACCGCCGCCGAGCGCCGCGCCGTCCTCCTGGCCCTCCCCTCTCTCGTCACCGGCCCCGAGGCCCTTCCCCTCGTCGAGGACGCCCTCCGCACCCACGACACCACCCTGCTCGCCGCCGCCCTCGGCCCCTACGCCGCCACTCACCTCACCCCCCACGCCTGGCGGCACGCCCTCCTCAAATGTCTCTTCTCGGACGTCCCCGTCACCGTCGTCGCCGGACTCGCCGAGCGCGCCGCCGGTGACGGCGAACTCGCCCGGATGCTCACCGACCACGCCGCCGAACGCACCGCCGCCGGCCGTGCCGTCCCCGCCGATCTGTCCCGCGTCCTCGCCCTCACCGCCCCCACCGAGGAGTCCTGATGCGCATCTTCGACCCGCACATCCACATGACCTCGCGCACCACGGACGACTACCGGGCGATGTACGACGCCGGTGTCCTCGCCCTCGTCGAACCCTCCTTCTGGCTCGGCCAGCCGCGCACCTCGCCCGACTCCTTCCTCGACTACTTCGACTCCCTCCTCGGCTGGGAGCCCTTCCGCGCCGCCCAGCACGGCATCGCCCACCACTGCGCCCTCGCCCTCAATCCCAAGGAGGCCAACGACCCCCGCTGCGTCCCCGTCCTCGACGCCCTGCCCCGGTATCTCGCCAAGGACGGCGTCGTCGCCGTCGGCGAGATCGGCTACGACTCCCTGACGCCCGCCGAGGACACGGCGCTCGCCGCCCAGCTCCAGCTCGCCGCCGACCACGGCCTGCCCGCCCTCGTCCACACCCCGCACCGCGACAAGCTCACCGGCCTGCGCCGCACCATCGACGTCGTGCGCGAGTCCGCGCTCGCCCCGGACCGCGTCCTCCTCGACCACCTCAACGAGACGACCGTCAAGGAGGCCGCCGACAGCGGCGCCTGGCTCGGCTTCTCCGTCTATCCCGACACCAAGATGGACGAGGACCGTACGGTCGCGATCCTCCAGGAGTACGGAACCGCGCGCGTCCTGGTGAACTCGGCCGCCGACTGGGGCCGCAGCGACCCCCTCAAGACCCGCGCGGTCGCCGAGGCCATGCTCACCGCCGGCTTCACGGACGACGACGTCGACCAGGTCCTCTGGCGCAACCCCGTCGCCTTCTACGGGCTCAGCGGACGCCTCCACCTCGACCTCCCCACCCCGGCGGACCTGCACGAGGGCAACTCCGTCCTCCGCGGCGGGGAATGAGGCGCCCCCATGCGCTTCCGCCACCCCGACGGTTCCACCGTCCACCTCGCGTACTGCACCAACGTGCACCCGGCCGAGACCCTCGACGGCGTCCTCGCCCAGCTCCGCGACCACTGTGAGCCCGTCCGCCGCCGCCTCGGCCGCGACCGTCTCGGCATCGGCCTCTGGCTCGCCCGCGACGCCGCCCACTCCCTGATCACCGACCCGGCCTCGCTCCGCGCCCTGCGCGCCGAACTCGACCGCCGCGGGCTCGAAGTGGTCACCCTGAACGGCTTCCCGTACGAAGGCTTCGGTGCCGACGAGGTCAAGTACCGCGTCTACCAGCCCGACTGGACCCGCCCCGAACGCCTCGCCCACACCACCGACCTCGCCCGGCTCCTCGCCGCGCTGCTCCCCGAGGACGTCACCGAAGGGTCCGTCTCGACCCTGCCCCTCGCCTGGCGCACCCCCTTCGACGCCGGGGCCGCCGCCACCGCCCGTACCGCCCTGGCGACGCTCGCCACACGGCTCGACGCCCTGGAGGAACTCACCGGGAGGAGCATCCGCATCGGCCTCGAACCGGAGCCCGGCTGCATCGTCGAGACCGTCGCCGACGCCGTCGCCGCGCTCACCCCCGTACCGAACCCGAGCCCAGTACCGAGCCCGAGCCGCGTGCCGAGCCCGACCTCCGTATCGAACCCGAGCCGCGTACCGGGCTCGGCACCCGGCTCCGTGACCAACTCCGTACCGAACCCCCGTATCGGCGTCTGCCTCGACACCTGCCATCTCGCGACCTCCTTCGAGGACCCGCGCACCGCCCTGGACTCGCTCGCCGCCGCCGGAATCCCGGTGCCCAAAGCCCAGCTCTCCGCCGCGCTCCACGCGGAGCACCCGCACCTCCCCGAGGTCAGGGCGGCGCTCGCCGCGTTCGCCGAGCCCCGCTTCCTCCACCAGACCCGCACCAGAACCGCCGCCGGTCTGCGCGGCACGGACGACCTGCCCGAGGCCCTGGCCTCATCCGGCCACCACGCCACGACCACCCCCGGTCTCCCCGACGCGACACCCTGGCGCGCTCACTTCCACGTCCCCCTGCACGCTCCCCCCGCCCCTCCGCTCAGCTCCACGCTCCCCGTCCTCCAGGAGACCCTCGCCCTCCTCGTGGGCGGCCCGCACCCGCGCACCCATCACCTGGAGGTCGAGACGTACACCTGGCAGGCCCTTCCTCCCGAAAGCCGTCCCCGCACCAGGGCCCGGCTCGCCGACGGCATCGCCGCCGAACTGACCCTGGCCCGCGACCTGCTGACCGACCTCGGCCTCAAGGAACTGCCATGAGCGACCCCGCACCCGCAGCCGCACCTTCTGCCACACCCGCACCGGCACCCACCCCCCTCCTGGTCCTCGACGTCGTCGGTCTCACCCCACGTCTCCTGGCGCACATGCCCCACTTGGCCGCCCTCGCCCGAGGCGGATCCCAGGCGCCGCTCTCCACCGTCCTGCCCGCCGTCACCTGCACCGCCCAGACCACCTTCCTCACCGGCACCCTCCCCGCCCAGCACGGCATCGTCGGCAACGGCTGGTATTTCCGGGACCTCGGCGACGTCCTGCTGTGGCGCCAGCACAACGGCCTCGTCTCCGGCGACCGCCTCTGGGACGCCGCCCGCCGCACCCACCCCGGCTACACGGTCGCCAACATCTGCTGGTGGTACGCCATGGGCGCCGACACCGACATCACCGTCACCCCCCGCCCCGTCTACTACGCCGACGGACGCAAGGAACCCGACTGCTACACCCGGCCCCCCGCTCTGCACGACGAACTCACCGAGAAATTCGGCACGTTCCCCCTGTTCCACTTCTGGGGGCCCGGCGCCGACCTCGTCTCCAGCCGCTGGATCGTCGACGCCACCCGTCACATCCTCCGCACCCGCCGCCCCGACCTCGCCCTCTGTTACGTCCCGCACCTCGACTACGACCTCCAGCGCTACGGCCCCGACGACCCGCGCTCCTTCCGCGCCGCCGCCGCGCTCGACACCGTCCTCGCCCCGCTCCTCGCGGAGGCGCGGGCCGAGGGCCGTACGGTCGTGGTCCTCTCCGAGTACGGCATCACCCGGGTCGAGCGCCCCGTCGACATCAACCGCGCCCTGCGCCGTGCCGGCCTCCTGGAGGTCCACACCCAGGACGGCATGGAGTACCTGGACCCCATGACCTCCCGGGCGTTCGCCGTCGCCGACCACCAGATCGCCCATGTCTACGTCAAGCGCCCGACCGACCTGCCGGCCGTCCGGGAAGCCCTCGCGGACCTCCCCGGTCTGGAACGGCTCCTCGACGACGACGGCAAGAAGGAGCACGGCCTCGACCATCCGCGCTCGGGGGAACTGGTCGCCCTCGCCGAGCCCGACGCCTGGTTCACGTACTACTACTGGCTCGACGACGCACGCGCCCCCGACTTCGCGCAGCTCGTCGAGATCCACCGCAAGCCCGGCTACGACCCCGCCGAACTCCTCATGGACCCGCTCGACCCCTACGTGCGGATCAAGGCCGCGAGGGAGATCGCCCGCAAGAAGCTCGGTATGCGGTACCGGCTCGCGGTCGTCCCTCTCGACCCCTCACCTCTTCGCGGCAGCCATGGCCGCCTCCCCGCGAGCGATGACGAAGGTCCGCTCATCCTGTGCTCCACCCCCCGCGCCCTGGACGGCCGCGTCGCGGCCACCGATGTGAAGAACCTGCTGCTCAGGCTGGCCGGAGTCGACGAGACCCCGACCTGAATCCGTGCAGCCGACCGAATCGATCCAGCTGGATCACCAGCTGGATCACCAACTGAATCCAGTGAAGCAGGCCCCTCCGACAGCCAAGGAGTTATCCACAGATGAGTCGCACTCGCCGTACCGAAGCCGCCAACGACCCCGAGCTCGTCCACAGGCTCAGCCGGCGGAACATGCTGGGCGTCGCGGCCGGCGCGACCGCCGCCGCGCTCCTCGGCGCGGCGGCCCCCGCCGCCGCGGCGGCCGGGACCACCGAGTCGCCGGGCCACGGCCACGGACAGGGACACGGCCGCCCCGTCCTGCCGCCCGGCCGCCTCGGCATCCAGCTCTACTCACTGCGCGACAAGGTCTCGACCCTCGGCTTCGCCGCGGTCTTCGCCGAACTGCAGAAGTACGGCTACGACGAGGTCGAGTACGCCGGCTACAGCCAAGGCTCCGCAGGCCCCATCAGCCTCGCCCAGCTCAAGCGCCTCACCCGCGACCACGGCCTGCGTCCGATCGGGAGCCACGTCGGCTACTACGCCAGCGACCCGGCCGCGTACACCTTCGCCCAGAACCTCGACCGCGTCCTCGACGACGCCGCCGCCCTGGGCCTGCCCCACATCGGCACCGCCTCCGGGCCCTGGCGCTACGGCTCCACCGTCGACGGCTGGAAGCGCTGCGCCGAGGAGTTCAACCGATTCGGCGCCGCGGCACGGAAGCGCGGCATGAAGTTCTACCAGCACAACCACTCGGAGGAGTTCTCCTTCGCCAGCGACCGCCCCGACGTACGCCTCTACGACGTCCTCCTCGCCGAGACCGACCCCGACCTGGTGCACCTGGAGATGGACATCTTCTGGGCGTACGTCGGCCAGTACCGCTACTCGACCCGCCCTGACGGCACCCCCGCCCCCTTCGATCCGCTCGACTACGTCCTCGACCAGCCCCACCGCTACCCGCTCTTCCACGTGAAGGACGGCGACCGAGACGACTCCGCCGTCCCCTACGGCTACCGCATGACGGACGTCGGGGACGGAGACATCGACTACCGGCGGTTCATATCGGCGGTCAACCGCACCCGCCACGGCCGGAACGCCCACCACTGGCAGGCCGAGCACGACAACCCCGTCGACTCGCTGACCTTCGCCCGCAGGTCCAGCGCCCACCTCCACTCGCTGCGCGAGAAGGGCCGCTGATCCATCGGACCGCCTCGAACCCCCTCGACAGGGGGTTCGAGGCCGCCGAGCGGCGCACCGCCGCACTCTGTGTGAGTGAGCGGCAGCAGCCCGTACGTACAGTCGGGAGAATCCGGACTTGATCAAGGACTGCGAGGCGGCTTCACCCCACTGACCACGGAAAACGCTGGTGAAAGGCACCGGGAACCCCTGGTAGAGTTACACCTGTCGCCGCGAGGGAAACCCCGAAGCGACAGACACCTTGTCCGGGTGGCGGAATGGCAGACGCGCTAGCTTGAGGTGCTAGTGCCCTTTATCGGGCGTGGGGGTTCAAGTCCCCCCTCGGACACCAGCGGAAATGCCGGTCGATCTTGTATCGACCGGCATTTCGCATTGTGCGCGGGGCCCCCGCCGGCCCGGGGTGGCAGGGTGAGGGGCCGCTTATCCTGGGGGAGTGATCGAGAACCTTCCCCCTTGTCCCCAGTGCTCCAGCGAGTACACCTACGAGATGAACAATCTGGTGGTGTGCCCCGAGTGCGGCCACGAGTGGGTGCCGGCCGCCGACGGTACGAGCGGTGACGTCGCCGCGGAGGCGAGTGGGGAACGCGTGATCAAGGACGCCGTCGGCAACGTGCTGAACGACGGTGACACGGTGACCGTCGTCAAGGCCCTCAAGGTCAAGGGCAACCCCTCCGGGATCAAGGCGGGCACCAAGGTGCGCAACATCCGCCTGGTCGACGGCGTCGACGGTCACGACATCGACTGCAAGATCGACGGCTTCGGCGCCATGCAGCTCAAATCCAGCGTGGTCAAGAAGGCCTGAACCGCCACCGCCGCGGCCACCGCCACAGCCCCACCGGCGCCGCCTCCTGCCGTCGCCTCCCCTCGCCCCGTCCCTGCCCACCACCGCCCTACTTCTTGCGTGCCACCACCAGGCGGCACCGTGGGCTTCCGTCCTCCCGGTCACCCAAGGGCTCGACCGGGCTGAGGGTGACCTCGAAGCCCGCGTCCTCCAGGCGGGCGCGGACGTCCGCGAGGCGGAAGGTGCGGTAGTACATGACGAACGGCGGGCGCCAGAGCGCGTTGCGGACGCGCATCGTGGTGTCGAAGCCCCAGAGGATCCAGTAGAGGCGGGAGCCGACCGGGGGTGGGGCCGCGACGGGGAAGGCGAACGTGCCGCCGGGGCGGAGCGACGCGTGGACCTGGGCGAACAGGGTCCGCTGCTCGTCCGGGAGGAAGTGGCCGAAGGCTCCGAAGCTGACCGCCAGGTCGAAGACCGGGGCGAAGGGCAGGGCCAGGGCGTCGGCGCGGACCAGGCCGGCGGTGGGGTGGGCGTCGCGGGCCCGGGTCAGCATGCCCGTACTGAAGTCGACGCCGGTGATCGGGCCCGCGCAGACCGCCCGGAGGACGCCGAGTCCGGCGCCGGTGCCGCAGCAGACGTCGAGGCCCGAGCCGAAGGGGCCGAGGGTCTCCAGCGTGTGGGTGACCGCGCTCAGGAGGCGGTCGGAGGTGCGGAAGGGCGTCGCGTCGAACTTGTTCGCGAGCAGGTCGTAGCCGTGCTCGACGGAGGAGAGGGCCTGAACGGTCAGCTCGCGGAGGCTGGGACCCTGCGGGGTGAACATGTTCCCGACCCTATGCGTTCAGGGACCGCACGGGGCGAACATGCCCGACCCTGTCCCGCCACGGCCCGCTGACGTCAGAGCGCGCTGCGCACCGGCGGCCCGGCCCAGGACGGTGCGATCCCCGTCAGCTGGCAGACCAGCAGGTAGAGGGGGATGGGCGGCGTGTAGGGGGAGGTGCCGTCGGGGTGGTGGATGAGGCGCGGCAGGCGGTCCGGGATCTCGGCGCCACGCGCGTAGCAGGCGGGCAGCGGCCAGGTGACGTCGAGGTCGGAGCCGGCCGGGACCAGCCACCACCACCAGTCGGAGTCCGCGTAGACGCAGCCCTTGGCGGGGAGGCGGGAGAGGATCTTGAAGCCGAAGCGGGCCGGGACACCGACGGCGTCGCAGCCGAGGCCGGTGTGCAGTCCGACGGGGACGGCGAGGCGGGTGGCGCCCAGGTCGCGAGGGCGGGCGGAGCCGGTGGCACCTCGGGCGTCGGGGCGGGGCTCGGGTGAGCGGCGGGGTTCCGGGGCGCGGCCCGTGAGGGGGGACCTGCGGGCCCCGGGGAGCAGCGGGATCATGCGGGTGGCCATGGACCTCAGCATGTCTCCCCCATGCCGTGGGCCAGTTCCGCCCAGACGACCTGGGCCGTGCCGTGTCCGGTGCGGTCGGCGCCCCAGGCGGTGCACAGTGCGTCGACGATGAGGAGTCCGCGGCCGCGTTCGTCCTCGCCGCAGTCGCGTATCCGCGGTCCTGCCGGGCCGCCCTCGTCCCGGACGGCTATCCGCAGGGTGTCCTCGCCCTCGCGGAGCTCGCATATGAACCGGTCGCTGGCGGTGTGCACCACGGCGTTGGTGACGAGCTCGGAGACGACCAGGGCCACCGTGTCGCGGATGTCGGGGCCGCAGCCCCAGAGGATGAGCCGTTCCTCCGCGAGCAGGCGGGCCCGTGCGACCGCGGACGTGCGGGCCGGGAGCTCGAAGGCGAAGCGGCGGACGGTATCGGTCTGGGGCTGTGGGCGCGGGGCCATGACTCGGGGACTCATGAGACCTGAAGGCTGCGCGTTACCAGAAGCCACGACCGGTTCCTCACAACAGTGGGCAGGACTGCCGTACGGCGCTGTCGCCGTGGCGCGGTGGCGCACGGCGGCAGCGTGTACTGGTTCACCGGAACACTGTCCTCCTGAGTCGGACACTTGGCAAGTGGCACTCTGGAAATTGCAGAGTGCCGTGTTCTCTCTAGCCCTGCTTCGTGGCACACTCGTCGAAACAGTGCGTCGGGGAGGTCTGAGAGTGAGCGAGCCGCGGTCCGCCCCCACGGTGGGACAGGTCGTTCTCGGCAGGCGCCTGCAGGATCTGCGGGAGCGAGCCGGCCTGAAGAGGGAAGAGGCCGCGAAGATCCTCCGGGTGGCCCCGGCCACCGTCCGGCGGATGGAGACCGCCGAGGTCGCGCTGAAGATTCCGTATGTGCAGCTCCTGTTGAGGGAGTACGGGATCACGGACTCCGAGGCCGAGGGGTTCATCGCCCTCACGGAGGAGGCCAACCTCCCCGGCTGGTGGCAGCGGTTCCACGACGTGCTGCCCGGCTGGTTCTCCATGTACGTGAGCCTGGAGGGGGCGGCCAGCCTCATCCGGGCCTACGAGCCCCAGTTCGTCCCCGGTCTGCTCCAGACCGAGGACTACGCCCGCGCCATTCTGCGCAGCGGGGCGGTCGGTGGCGGCAGTGATGCCGGCAAGGACGAGGACGCCGAGCGGCATGTAGCCCTGCGGATGGAGCGCCAGTCCCTGCTGACCAGGGAGGACGCCCCGAAGTTCTGGGTGATCATGGACGAGACGGTGTTCCGCCGACCGGTCGGTGCCGGGCCCGAAGTGATGCGCGACCAGCTCGACCGGCTGCTCGAAGCGTCCGAGCTGCCGAACGTCACCCTGCAGATCGCGGAGTTCGCGTCCGGCCACCACCCCGGCACCTACGGACCGTTCGTCCTCTTCCGTTTCGCCATGCCCGAACTGCCGGACATGGTCTACAGCGAGTACCTGACCGGCGCCGTCTATCTCGACGCGCGCCCCGAGGTGGCATCCCACCTGGAGGTCATGGACCGCATGGCGGCTCAGGCCGCGACTGCACAACGCACGAAGGAGGTTCTCCGGAATCTCCGCAAGGAGCTGTGAATGGATCGCATATACAACGGCATGCCCGCCGCTGAGCTCGGTGCCGAGGGTTGGCACAAGCCGTGGAGCGGCGGGAACGGGGGCAACTGCGTGGAGGCCATGAAGCTGGCCGACGGCAGAGTCGCCGTGCGACAGTCCGCAGACCCTGAAGGACCAGCGCTCATCTACACCCACGGGGAGATCGCAGCTTTCATCCAGGGGGCAAAATCCGGTCAGGCTGACTTTCTGCTCACCTGACCCCTTCCGCCCCACCCCTACCGTCGCGTAACTCTTGCTGTAGCGCCACTCGTTCATCCCGACCAGGAGAGCCGATGACCCAGGACCCCGCATCCGTACGGATCGACACCAGCACGCCGCATCCGGCACGCATGTACGACTGGTTCCTGGGCGGCAAGGACAACTACCCGGTCGACGAGGCGATGGCGCGCCAGCTGCTCACCGTCGACGCCCGGGGCCGGGACATGGCCCGCGTCAACCGGGCCTTCATGCACCGCGCCATCCGCTGGCTCAGTGCCCACGGTGTGCGCCAGTACCTGGACGTCGGTACGGGCATCCCGACCGAGCCCAACCTGCACCAGATCGCGCAGGGGGCCGCGCCGGACTCCCGCATCGTCTACTGCGACAACGACCCGATCGTGCTCGCGCACGCGGCCGCCCTGCTGCGCTCGACCCCGGAAGGGGCCACCGAGTACATCCAGGCGGACGCCCGCGAACCCGAGATCATCCTCGAAAGGGCTGGAAAGGTCCTTGACTTCGACCAGCCCATCGCACTGTCGATGCTGGCACTGCTGCACTTCGTGGGGGACGGGGACGGCGCGTACGAGCTGGTCCGCAAGCTCGTGGACCAGCTGGCGCCGGGCAGTTACCTGGTCCTCTCGCATGTCACCGGGGACTTCAACCCCGAGGGCGCGGCGGAGGCGGTCGCGATGTACAAGGCGCGCGGGCTGACCCTGCGGCCCCGCTCGCGGGACGAGCTGGCCGCGTTCTTCGACGGACTGGAGTTCGTCGAGCCCGGGGTCTCGCTCACCGCCGAGTGGCACCCGGAGCTGGGCGAGCCGGTGCCGGTGCCGGGCGACGAGCCCATCCCGGGGTGGGCCGCAGTGGCCCGCAAGCCCTGACCCGACAGGAACAGCGCGAAGGAGGTCCGCCGACATGTCGTCGGCGGGCCTCCTTCTGTTTTACGACCTGTTCTGCGGCCTGGTCCATGGCTCCACCGGCCTGGTCCATGGCTCCACCGGCTTGGTCTACGGCTCCACCAGCGTCACCAGGAAACTCCGCGCCGGGCCGACATTGCCGGCCGCGTCGATCGTGCGGTACTCGATCGTGTGCGTGCCGTAGTCGGGCGTCGCATCGTCCCACGGCACCGCGCGGGACCGGCCCAGCTTCCCGTACACCAGGTCGTCGATCACCGTGCCGCCCGGCGAGAAGCGGAACGGCGCGTCCGCGTCCGTCGGCCAGCCGTAGTACGTGTACCAGCCGTCGCCGTCGACGCGGAACTGGTTCACCACCGCGCCCTCCTGGTCGTCCCGCGCGGTCAGCCGCATCGTGAACGGACCGTCGTAGACGTACTCCACGGGGCGTCCGGGTCGCCGTACCGTACGCAGGGGATCCGACAGCTCGTACGAGGCCGAGGCCGGGCGGGCGTCCACCGTCCAGTTCAACTTCTCGCCCGTACCCGCGAGATGTGCGGTCAGGGTGTGGATGCCCGGAGCGAGACGGAGCGAACGCAGGTCCAGGTCACGGTCGTTGGGACCCGTCCCGACGGGCCGGCCGTCAAGGCGCCAGCGCACGGACGGGGTCCGGTCCACCGGGTGGGTGGTGTCCGCGTGGACGACGGAACGGGCGCCGACGGGTGAGCCGGTGGGGGTGTGGCCGGTGAACGCCGGCCCGGTCCCGTCGGTGTGCACGGTGCCGAGGGACGGGTCCACCGTCCAGCTGACGGTCCGGGTGAGCGCCGCCGAGGCGCGGACCGCCGGGTCGCGGACGAAGGGCGTCGGGTCGGTGACCGTCGCCGTGAGCGTGTGCGGGCCGGGGGAGAGCCGCAGCTTCCGCAGGTCGACGGTGCGGGCGCCGTGTGTGGGCAGGGTCCGCCCGTCCAGTCGCCAGGTCACGGTGAGCGCACCGCCCACCGGGTGCAGGGTGTCGACCCACACCGTCCGGTCCGCGCCGATCGATGCCGTGGTCGGTGTGTGGTCCTGGACCAGGTTCACCTTGGCGGAGATCGCCTGGACCATCACCTCGCGCTCCACCTGGTCGAAGGCGTAGCCGAGGGTCTTCATCAGGGAGTGGCGGCTCGGGCGCCAGACGCCCTTCGTGCTGTACATGCCGCCCTCGAAGCGGCCGATGACGCCACCCGACTCGCTCTCCTCGCCGAGCCAGCGCCACCACTTGGCCCGCTGCTCCAGCATGTCACGCTCCGTCAGGAGCGTGTGGTGGGTGGACGAGGGCTCGGGACCGGAGTACGACTCGCCGGGCACGCCGCGCGCGTAGTAGTCGTACTCGTCCTGGAGGCCGCCGAGTGAATGGCCTATCTCGTGCGGGGTGATGAGGGAGGAGAGTGCGTTGCCGCCGGATGCGGTGGCGTAACTGCCGCCCGCGCCACCGTAGGTGGAGCTGTGCGCGAGGGCGACGATCTGCCGGTTGGCGCGGCTCGTGCCGGGGACGAGGTCGGCGAGTGCGGCGGCCTTCCGGCTGTCGACGGTCAGCAGCCGCTGGACGCTGTTCGGGTTGCAGCCGCCCCAGAACCCCATGTCGAGCGCAGTATCGCGCGCGGGGGCGTCCAGGGCGGGGTCGCAGTCGACGCCCGATTCGGCCGAAGGGGCCTCCACGGCCCACACGTTGATGTACGAGCGGTAGGAGGCGAAGGGCTCGATGCTCCACAGGGTGTTCAGATGCCGTTCGAGGTCCGCGCGGAACGCCGGCATCTCGGCGGTGGTGTAGCCGTCGCCCATGAACACCAGGTTGAACCGCCGGTCCGCCGGTCCGGTGGTCTGTACGGGGACGACGACCGGACCGTCACCGGCCGTCGGCGTCTCGGCCGCCGCCGGTACGGTTCCCACCAGACCGGCGGCCAGCAGGCAGACCGCGACGATGCGGGCCACCTCTCGTCGAACTCCCGTGCGCTGTGAGGTCATGGGGCGCGAGCCTAGGCCGCGCCCCCGGCCGCGTAAAGATGTTCGTCAGCCGTACAAGCAGGTGTCGATTCAGCGCCGGAGGTACGCCAGACCCGCATGCTCCGCCGTGTAGCCCTCCACCAGCCGGCGGGCCACCGTCACCGAGTCGACCAGTGGATGGAGGGCGAAGGCCTTGACCGCGGTCGCCCGCGAGCCGCTCTCCGCCGCCGCGAGGACCTCCCGCTCCACCGCCTTCACGGCCGTCACCAGGCCGACCGCGTGGTACGGCAGCGGGGACACCGACACCGGGTGGGCGCCGTTCGCGTCCACGAAGCAGGGCACCTCGATCACCGCGTCCGCGTCGAGCGCGGCGAGCGTCGTGCCGTTGCGCACGTTGAGGATCAGCGTGGCCCGCTCGCCCCGCGCGATCGCCCGCATGAGCGCCAGCGCCACCTTCTCGTAGCCGCCCGACTCCAGGTCCTCCTCGTCGCGCTCCCCGATCCCGGCGGCTTCCCGGTTGGCCGCCATGTAGGTGGCCTCCCGGTCGGCGAGCGTACGGTGCCAGGCGGCCAGGGCCGGCGTGTCGGGCTTCCCCATCTCCTCGTAGAAGCCGGCCTGTTGGTCGCGGAGATAGGCTCCGCGCGTCCGCTCCGCCGTCCGGTAGGCGTGCACGGCCTCCCGGTTGAAGTAGTAGTAGTGCAGGTACTCGTTGGGGATCGCACCCAGCGAGCGCAGCCACTCCGGGCCGAACAGCCTGCCCTCCTCGAAGGAACCGAGCGCCTCCTCGTCGGCGAGCAGTCGCGGCAGCTCGTCGCGGCCGCCGATCCTCAGACCCCGCAGCCAGCCCAGGTGGTTGAGGCCCACGTAGTCGATCCAGGCCTCGTCCGGGTCGGCGCCCAGGATGCGGGCGACCCGGCGGCCCAGGCCCACGGGGGAGTCGCAGATGCCGACGACCCGGTCGCCGAGGATCCGGGACATCGCCTCGGTGACCAGGCCCGCCGGGTTGGTGAAGTTGATGACCCAGGCGTCCGGGGCGAGTTCGGCGACCCTGCGTGCGATGTGCACCGCGACGGGTACGGTCCGCAGTCCGTACGCGATGCCGCCGGCCCCCACCGTCTCCTGGCCGAGCACGCCCTCGGCGAGCGCGATCCGCTCGTCGGCGGCCCTGCCCTCCAGACCGCCGACCCGGATCGCGGAGAACACGAAGTCGGCCCCGCGCAGCGCCTCGTCCAGGTCCGTCGTCGCCGTGACGCCGGGCGCGTCCGGCACCCCCTCGCCCTGCTCCGCGAGGACCCTGGCGATGGCCGAGAGCCGTCCCTCGTCGAGGTCGTACAGCGTGACGTGGGTGACCCGCCCCTCGGCGTGGTCGCCGAGGAGAGCGCCGTACACCAGCGGCACCCTGAACCCGCCGCCTCCGAGAATCGTCAGTTTCATGCTCGTACGCTACTCGGCTCCACCCGCTGAGCAGCGGGGTCCCGGCCCGGCGTCCACGCGGCCGTCCACATGCCGGTACCGGCCGCCGGCATCGCGGCGGCGACCGGACGCCCGTTCCCCGCCGCCCCGCCTCCCCGGTGGGCGCAGCGGCCCCGCGCACGCGGTGGGGGACAATGACGGCATGTCCCGACGCAAGACCCGCCCCCGTACGTCCCCGGCCCGCCCGGCCACGCCCGCCGTGACCCCGGAGTCCCCCTGCCCCTGCGGTCTCGATGCCTCCTACGGCGCGTGCTGCGGCCGGTTCCACACGGGCACGGGCGGCACCGCGCCCACCGCCGAGCAGCTCATGCGCTCCCGCTACAGCGCCTTCGTCGTCCGCGACGAGGCCTATCTGGTGCGCACCTGGGCGCCGGAGACACGTCCTGGCGAGGTCGACTTCGACCCCGGACTGCGCTGGACCGGCCTCGAGATCGAGTCGGCAACCGAGGGCTCCGCCTTCCATCAGCACGGCACCGTCACCTTCACCGCGCGTTACCTCCAGGGCGGCGAGCCCGGCGCGATGCGCGAGCGGAGCCGTTTCGCCCGCCATGAGGGCGCCTGGGTGTACGTGGACGGTGACGTCACCACGTAAGGCCGCGTCACCACGTAAGGCCGCGTCACCGAGTAAGGGCGCGTCACCACGTAAGACCGCGTCACCGAGTAGGGGCGCGTCACCACGTAGAGGAAAGCCGGGTCAGCTGACCCCCGCCGAGACCTTCGGCCGTGCCGCCGGGAGGCCGTTCGCCAGGTCCTCGGCGACGATCTTCTTGGCGATGGCGTCCGTCGCGACCCGCAGTTGGGGACCGCTGGGGCGGCCACTCTCCTGCTCGATCCGGTCGGAGAGCCAGTCGCCCCACGCGTGCGTGATGACATCCGCCTCGCGTTTGCCCGCCGGGGTGTGGGAGAGCAGGCTGCCGTCGCGGGTCAGGAAGCCCTCGTCGACCATCCGCTCGAAGACCGGCAGCAGCACCTCGGGCGGGACCCGCCGGCCCGCCGAGATCAGACCCAGGCTCGCGTGCCCGACCGTCCGCGTGAACAACTCGACCTGCATCACCGCCCACGCCCCGGCCATGTCGAGCCGGGTGTCGGAGGTGTCGACGATCCGCCGGGCCGTGTCACGGTCGATACGGCGCAGGATCCGGCCCACGGACAGCTCCAGGAGCTTCGCCGAGTCGCCCGACATGGTGGGGGAGGCGAAGCCCTCGCCCATGTCGGGTGCGGCGGCGCGCGCCGAGTCGCGGAGTGTCACCTGCTTGAGGAAGAGCGCGACGACGAAGCCGACGGCGGCGACCGGCACCGTCCAGAGGAAGACGGTGTGCAGGGTGTCGGCGTAGGCGTTGACGATCGGCTCCGCCACCTGGTCCGGCAGGCCGTGCACCCCGGCCGGGCTCTGCGCGGCCTGCGCGAGCCCTGCCGGGTCCACGCCGAGGCTCTCGGCGACGGCCGCGGCCTCGGCGACCCCGGCCGCGAGGTTGGGCTTGAGGGAGTTGACGTAGATCGTGCCGAAGACGGCGGTGCCGAAGGAGCTGCCGAGCGTACGGAAGAAGGTGACGCCGGAGGTGGCGGTGCCCAGGTCGGCGTAGTCGACCGTGTTCTGCACGGCGATGGTGAGGACCTGCATGCACAGGCCGATGCCGACGCCGAGCACGAACATGTACAGCGACGCGAGCCAGGTGCTGGTGCCCGGCTCCATGAGCGACAGCAGGTAGAGCCCGAGCCCCATCACCAGACAGCCGACGATCGGGAAGATCCGGTAGTGGCCCGTCTTGCTGACCACGTTGCCGCTGAAGATGGACGCGATGAGCAGGCCGACGACCATGGGGAGAGTGCGGATGCCGGAGACGGTGGCCGAGTCCCCGTCCACGTACTGGAGGTAGGTCGGCAGGAAGGTCATCGCGCCGAGCATGGCGAAGCCGACGACGAAGCTCAGCACGGAGCAGACGGTGAAGACCGGATTGCCGAACAGCCTCATGGGCAGCATGGGTTCGGCGGCGCGGGTCTCCACCCAGCAGAACAGGGCGAGGGCGATGACGCCGCCGGCGAAGAGGCCGATGATGACCCCGGACGTCCAGGCGTACTCGTTGCCGCCCCAACTGGTCGCCAGGATCAGGGCGCTGGAACCGGCGGCGACCAGCGCGATGCCGGCGTAGTCGATGATCGGCTTGCTCGCCGACCGTACGGAGGGGATCGTGCGGGCGGCGGCGATCACGACCAGGATCGCGATGGGCACGTTGACGTAGAACGCCCAGCGCCAGCTGAGATGGTCGGTGAACAGACCGCCGAGCAGCGGGCCGATGACGGTGGAGACACCGAACACGGCCCCGATCGCGCCCTGGTACTTGCCGCGTTCACGCAGCGGGATCACATCGGCGATGAGCGCCATCGAGGTGACCATGAGGCCGCCCGCGCCGATGCCCTGGAGGCCGCGCCAGACGATCAGCAGCGTCATGTTCGTGGCGAGTCCGCAGAGGAACGAGCCGGTGATGAAGACGACCGCCGAGATCTGGAAGATCACCTTGCGGCCGAAGAGATCGCCGAACTTGCCGACGAGGACGGTCGCGACCGTCTCGGCGAGCAGGTACGAGGTGACCACCCACGACATGTGGGCGGCGCCGCCGAGGTCCGACACGATCGTGGGCAGTGCGGTGCCGACGATCGTCTGGTCGAGGGCGGCGAGGAGGACACCCAGCATGATCGTGCCGAAGACGATGTTGCGGCGGCGGCTGTCGAGCACGGGTGGCTCGGTGGCGGCCGAGGGCGCGGGCGCTGCGTCGCTGGTCGTGGTCACTCTCGCAGCGTCACACCGGCCCCGACCGGGTGCATGCGGGGGACGGCCGAACGGGCGGACCGGCCGGGGCGTGACGGACCGGACCCGTCAGGGGTGAAGAGGCAGGGCCCGCCAGGGCGTGACAGGGCCGGACCCGTCAGGGCATGACGGGCAGTTTGGGGTGGTGCTTGGCGAGGATCTTGTTGGCCCGTGCGAGCGCGGCGAGGGCGTGCTCGCGGTCCGCCCGGTCCTCCGCGCAGAGCGGCCCCCGGAAGCGGTACACCTCGCGCGCCGCGCAGTCCGCGTCGATCTCGGCCTGAAGGACGTGCAGCGGCAGGCAGGAGCCGATCAGCGCGGCCACACGGTCGGGGATCGGGACGGGTACGAGGCGCGAGGGCGAGGTGATCACGGGTCAGTCCTAGTGGGTCCGGGAGGCGTACGGAAGGGTCTGCTCTCCATACGTACCGGATCGCCGTACAGGTTCCGGCACGGCGATGTCGCGGTGGGGCAACGACGCGGCGGCCCTCCGGCGGGGCGCGCGTGTACCGGAGCGGGGAAGCGGGTAAGGGCGCCGGGGGCGGACGGAGGCGTTCTCGCAGGTACGGGCGCGGGTGGCCGCCGCGGGAATGCGCACGCTCCCTGTGTATCGCCCGTATGTACGGCGAACGCATGGTCGATAAATGGGTGTTGGGCCCGTTCGGGCTCCGGCGGAGTGTGAAGCATCTCACTCTGCGGATTGGCGGATTCCGGACGGCGGCGCCGGCCGGCGCCGGCCTTCAGGATCTGTCCGACGGATCAGGCCCGGGGCCGCGGCGCGTTCGGCCCCGAGCCACCGGACACCCCCTAGGTCAAGATCTCGGACAGCTCGTACGAGACGGGCTCGTCCAGCTGCCCGTACCCGCAGGACTCCGGCGCCCGGTCCGGACGCCACCGCTTGAACTGGGCCGTGTGGCGGAAGCGGTCGCCCTCCATGTGGTCGTAGCCGACCTCGCAGACCCGCTCGGGCCGCAGCGCCACCCACGACAGGTCCTTCTTCCCCGACCAGCGGCTCGGCGCACCCGGCAGCCGCGCCCCCGCGTGCGCCGCCTCCTCCGCCCATGCCGCCCACGGGTGCCCGTCCGGCGGATCCATCCGGAGCGGTTCCAGCTCCTCGATCAGCTCGGCCCGCCGCTGCGCGGTGAAGGCCGCGCACACGCCGACGTGCTGCAGGGCGCCCTTGTCGTCGTACAGGCCGAGCAACAGCGAGCCGACCACCGGTCCGCTCTTGTGGAAGCGGTAGCCGGCCACCACGACATCTGCCGTCCGCTCGTGCTTGATCTTGTACATGAGGCGGGCGTCGGGCCGGTACGGCAGATCGAGCGGCTTGGCGATCACCCCGTCGAGGCCCGCGCCCTCGTACTGCTCGAACCAGCGCGCGGCCAGCTCGGCGTCGCGGGTCGCCGGGGCCAGATGGACCGGCGCGTCGACTCCGGCGAGCATCCGCTCCAGGGCCTCCCGGCGCTCGCTCAGCGGGGTGTCGAGCAGCGAGTCGTCCCCGAGGGCGAGCAGGTCGAAGGCGACGAACAGGGCCGGGGTCGTCGCGGCCAGCATGCGAACCCGGGAGTCGGCCGGATGGATCCGCTCGCTGAGCCGGTCGAAGTCGAGATGCCCGTCGTGCTCGATGACGATCTCGCCGTCGACCACGCAGCGCTCCGGCAGCCGGGCCGCGAGCGCCTCGACCAGCTCGGGGAAGTAGCGCGTGAGGGGCTTGCCGGTACGGCTGCCGATGACGAGCTCCGGCCCGTCGCGGTGCACGATCGCGCGGAAGCCGTCCCACTTCGCCTCGTACTGCATCCCGGACGGGATCCGCTTGACCGACTTGGCGAGCATCGGTTTCACGGGCGGCATCACCGGAAGATCCATGAGGCGATTGTCCGGTATGCGGGACTTGTCGGCGAGCCCTAGGCTGACCGGCATGGCAGGCAAGGCGGCAGCGGTGGAACTGGAAGTCGGCGACCGGACCGTACGCGTGTCCAACCCGGACAAGGTGTACTTCCCCGAACCCGGCTACACCAAGCTCGACATGGTCAGCTACTACCTGACCGTCGGCGACGGAATCACGCGCGCCCTGCGCAACCGCCCCACCACCCTGGAGCGCTACCCCGACGGGGTGACCGGCGAGTCGTTCTTCCAGAAACGCGCCCCGAAGTACCTGCCCGACTGGATCCCGACCGCCCACATCACCTTCCCCAGCGGCCGGTCGGCGGACGAGATGTGCCCCACCGAACCGGCGGCCGTGCTCTGGGCCGCCAACCTCGGCGCCGTCACCTTCCACCCGTGGCCGGTACGGCGGGACGACACCGACCACCCCGACGAACTCCGCATCGACCTCGACCCGCAGCCCGGTACCCACTACGCCGACGCCGTCCGCGCCGCCCACGAACTGCGGGCCGTCCTCGACGAACACGGACTGCGCGGCTGGCCGAAGACCTCCGGCGGACGCGGCATCCACGTCTTCGTCCCGATCCTGCCCAACTGGACGTTCACGCAGGTCAGGCGGGCGGCCATCGCCTGCGGCCGGGAGCTGGAGCGGCGGATGCCGGAGCAGGTCACCATCAAGTGGTGGAAGGAGGAGCGCGGCGAGCGGATCTTCGTCGACTACAACCAGACGGCCCGGGACCGCACGATCGCCTCCGCCTACTCCGTACGCCCGCGACCGCACGCACCCGTGTCGGCGCCGCTGCGGTGGGAGGAGGTCGACGACGCCGTGCCGCAGGACTTCGACATCAGGACGATGCCGGTCCGGTACGCCGAGGTGGGCGACGTCCACGCCGACATGGACGACGAGCGGTTCAGCCTGGAGTCCCTGCTCGAACTGGCTCGGCGGGACGAGGCGGAGCACGGCCTCGGTGACCTGCCGTACCCGCCGGAGTACCCGAAGATGCCGGGCGAACCGAAGCGGGTGCAGCCCAGCCGGGCGAAGAAGAAGCCGGCGGAGGAGACGGAGGCGACGAAGACATCGGACGGGGGCGCGGCGGAGGACGCGGACTGACGGGGAGGCGGGCGGAGGCTACCCGGTCCGTTCGCCGGGATCCCGTCGCTCCGCCGGGGCGAGCAGCAGGACCTCCAGGGCGCGAGCGCAGGCCCGCGCCTGCGCCAGGTACCAGTCGAGCCGGGCGTCGGTGATCAGCTCCGGGGTCGCCCGGACCGCGAGCGCGAAACGCGCGTGCCCCGCCCGCTCCAGGACCGGCACGGCCACGGTCCGCACCCCATGGGCCGACTCCCCGTCGTTGAGGGCGTACCCGGCCTCCCGTACGCGTGCCAACTCCGCAGCAAGGGCCGGAGGTTCGACGATGGTCCGCTCGGTGAACGCGTACAGCGGCGGCAGGGAGCGCGGGCCGGCCTCGCCCGCGCGGGGCCACGCGAGCAACACCTTTCCGAGCGCCGTCGAGTGCAGGGGCCGGCGCAGACCCACCTTCGGGGTCACCGAGCCACCCGCCACGATCACCACGTGCGGGCCGCTGCGCAGGGCCAAATCGGCCGTGGCGCCGGTCCGTTCGGCGAGATCGGAGAGCTCGGGAGCCGCCAGGTGCAGTCCCCGCTGGTGGTACGAGAGCCGTCCCAGCTCCGTCATCGCCGGGCCGAGCCGGTAACGGGCGGTCCGGGCGTCCTGCTCCAGGAACCCCGCGCCGAGCAGGGTCCGGGCGAGCCGGTGTGCGGTGGACGTGGAGAGCCCGAGCCGCCGCGCGAGGTCGGAGGCGCTCAGGTCGGGCCCGTTGTCGTGGAAACAGTGCAGCACATCCAGTGCGCGGCGGACCGCCTGGGCGCCCGCCGGGGGTCGGACGGTGCCGGCCTCGGTCGTCATAGGGTTCGCTCCCCGTGGGTGATCGGGCTCCCACGCTCCCACATCGCGGGAGCCGCATCGGGGTTCGGGCGAGGTCGGAAACACGCCGTTCATACGCAATCCCACATCGTGGGAGGCAAGTTGTCGGCGGCGGAACTTCCGTGGCAGGGTTCCGGCCAAGCCACCACAGCGGCACCGAGCCGGAGGGAGCAGGGCCAGCCATGAACGCACGACGTACCGCACGACGTACCCGGCGATGTGCGCCCACCGCCTCTCCCGTGCCGCTCGTCCTCACCCGACGCCGCCACATCGACCTGGAGCGCGTCGCAGGGGCCGGCTGTCGCTGACGTGTCGCAGGGCTGACCTCGTCGGACCTTGCCGAACCTTGCCGAACCTCGTCGGATTTCGTCGGCGGAGTCCCTTGCAGAGAACGTCTCGGCCGGTGGGCCGACGTCTGCCCGATGTGAGAACCGGTCTCACCGCGAGAGGCGCCTCCGGCCGAGAGTCGCCTCCTCGCGAGACCGTCCACGTTCCCGTCGCGTGCCCATCGACCCGACCAGCGCAGCCACTTCGCCGTCAGTTCTCTGTCACCTTCACCCCGGCCGCGCCTTCGCCGTCGCTCGACATCCCGACGCGACCGGCGTCGCCGCCCCCGCCGTCCCACCTCACCCCGGGAAGCCCTCCATGACGCATGCCCGCGTTCCCGACACGCTCTGGTTCACCCGCTGCCCCGTGCCCACCGCCACCGGTGTCGCCGCCGATCGCGGCTGGCTGGACCGGGAGTTCGCGCCCGACGGCATCGCCGTCCGCTCCCTCCAGGACGCCGAGCCCGGCGCCGACCGTGCCACCCACTTCACCCACGCCCTTCCCGGACTCTTCCGTGAGGGCGGCAACGTGCCCGCCCTGTGGGCCCGTTCGCGCGGCGAGCGGACCCGGCTCGTCGGGCTCACCTGGATCGAGGAGCGTCAGGTCGTGCTCGTCGCTCCCGGCTCCCCGGTGCGCGGAGCCGCCGCCCTGCACAGCCTGCGGCTCGCCCTGCCCCGGCACTCCGTCCCCATCGACTTCTGGCGGGCGATGGCCCTGCGAGGCTTCGAGGGGGTCCTCGCCTCCGCCGGGTACGGACTCGGCGACGCGGTCCTCGTCGACGTACCCGCCGACGGCCATCGGGGCCAGTGGGCCGCCGAGCTGGACGCCCTGCGCCGGGGCGAGGTCGACGCCGTCTACGTGAAGGGCGCACTCGCCGTCGAGGCGGCCCGCCGCGCCGGGGCCGAGGTGGCCGTGGAGCTGGACGCGCTCCCCGACCCCGCGCACCGCGTCAACAACGGCACCCCCCGTCCCCTCACCGTGCACCAGGACCTTCTGGACGAACACCCCGAGCTCGTGGCCCGATTCCTCGCCGTGCTGCTCCGCGCCGCCGACTGGGCCGCCGACGAGCCGGCCGAGGTCGCCCGGATCCTCGGCGCCGAGACCGGTGCGGGTGCCGAGGGCGTCGCGGGGGCCTACCGGCCCGGCATCCATCGCACCCTCCACCCGGACCTGTCCGACACCCGGCTCGATCTGCTCGCCCGGCAGGAGGTGGCCCTGCGTGCCCACGGCTTCCTGCCGGAGGTCGTGGACGTACACACCTGGGCAGACCCGGAGCCCCTACGACGGGCCCGGCAGCTGGCGGCCGCCGCCCGGGCGGAGCCGTCCCCGCAGCCGATTCCGTAACCCGCCGCGCCTCAACCCGCCGCTCCGTAACCCCGCTCCCGCCGCCCTCCCGAATCTTCCGAATCTTCCGAAGGACGACCGTCATGCGCCCAGTCACCCCGCCCGCCGCTCGCGCGGCTCTCGCGGCCGTCGCCGCACTCGCCACTCTCAGCGCCTGCGGCGGCAGCCCCGCCACGGACTCGGCCGCCGGCCAGGGCGGCGGTGGTGCGAAGGGCGCCGTCACCATCCGGATCCCGGACCCCGGGAACGCCGGCGTCCTCGCCCGTGGCAAGCAGGACGGCAGCCTCGACAGGGCTCTCGCCGCGGTCGGAGCCAAGGTGGCGTGGACCGGCAGCGCCGGTCCCTTCGCGCCCGCCGCCCAGGCGATGAACGCCGGCCGGCTCGACATCGCGACCGGCTCGATCACCTCCGGCATCACCTCCCTCTCCCAGAGCCCCGGCTTCGCCTTCTTCACCGCAACGGCCCCCGACCCCGTCGGCGAGGGCATCCTCGTCCGCGAGGGCTCGGACATCGACTCGGTCGAGGACCTCGTCGGCCGCAAGGTCGCCGTCAACAAGGGCGGCACCGGCGAGTACCTGCTCCTCAAGGCCCTCGCCAAGGCGGGTGTCCCCGCCGACAAGGTCGAACGGGTCTATCTGCGCCCCGACCAGACCGCCGCCGTCTTCAACGCCGGGCAGGTCGACGCCTGGGCCGTCTGGTCCACCTACGCCGTCGCCGAGATCGGCGCGGGCAAGGCCCGCTTCGTCGCCGACGGGACCGCCATCGGTTCCGACAACTACAGCCTCAACGCAGTCCGTTCGGGTTTCGCCAAGGACCACCCCGAGGTCGTCAAGGCGCTCTACGCCTACCTCCACGACAACAGCGCGAAGGAGAAGCGAGACCCGGCCGCCTATCTCAACGTCTTCACCGACGCGGGCCCCACCGCCGTCAACGGCAAGGCCAGGGAGGTCCAGATCTCCTTCACCGGCAAGGCCGGCACCGTCGACCCGATCAGGCCCGAGGACATCAGGCGCTTCGAGACCGTCGCGCAGTTCTACGCCGACCAGAAGGTCACTCCGCACAAGGTCGACATCGCCGACCATCTCCTCGACATCGAGAAGCTGTCATGACCGCCACCGCCTCCGAGCCGACCACCGTCGCGGAGCCGGCCCCCGCGTCCGTCAGCGAGCCGGCCACCGCCTCCGAGCCGGCCCCCGCGTCCGCCTCCGCGCCCACGAAGGCGGCACCGGCGGACGACGGCACCGCCGGACTCGTCACCCCCCGCCCCCAGGTTCGCCGTCCTCGCTCCCGTACGTACTCCCTCACCGTCCGCACCCTCGGGCCGGTCGCCCTCCTCGCCCTCTGGTGGACCTCCTCGGCCACCGGGCTCCTCACTCCCGACGTGCTTGCGTCACCCTCCCAAGTGATCGACGCGGTAGCGGAGTTGTGGGGCAACGGGCAGCTGTCCGACGCGCTCGCCACCTCCCTCACCCGCTCGGGGATCGGGCTCGTCATCGGTCTCGCCGCCGGACTCACCCTCGGCATCACCACCGGCTTCACCCGGCTCGGTGACGAGCTGCTCGACTCCTCGCTCCAGACCCTCCGCACCATCCCCTTCCTCTCCCTCGTCCCGCTCTTCATGGTCTGGTTCGGGATCAACGAGACCGCGAAGATCCTGCTCATCGCGGTCGCGACCACTTTCCCGATGTACGTCTCCACCAGCGGGGGCGTCCGCAACACCGACCGCAAGCTCGTCGAGGCCATGCGCAGCTTCGGGCTCGGCCGGCTCGCGATCGTCCGCCAGGTCGTCCTCCCCGGCGCCCTGCCCTCGCTCCTCGCCGGGCTGCGGCTCTCCATGACGCTGAGTGTCATCGCGCTCATCGCCGCCGAGGAGATCAACGCCACCGAAGGCATCGGCTATCTGATGTCCCAGGCCCAGAGCTACGCCCGTACCGACATCCTCGCCGTCTGCATCCTCGTCTACGGTCTGCTCGGCCTCACCGCCGACGTCCTCGTCCGCGGCCTGGAGCGGGTCCTCATGCCCTGGCGCACGGCCGGCCCCGGGGGAGGAGCCCGATGACCACGTCCACGACGTCCCCTCCGGCGGCGGTACGCGTGCGAGGTCTGCGTCGGGTCTTCGGTACCCGACCCGTCCTCGACGGTCTCGAACTGACTCTCGCTCGCGGCGAGTTCCTCGCCCTTCTCGGTGCGAGCGGCAGCGGAAAGACGACGCTGCTCCGCATCCTCGGCGCCCTCGACGGCGCCGACGGGGGAGAGGCCCTCGTCCCCGAGGCCCGCACCGTCGTCTTCCAGGAACCCCGGCTCATCCCCTCCAAGAAGGTCCTCGCCAATGTGACCGTCGGTCTCCCGCGCGGCGCCGCGACCCGGGCGACCGGTCTGCGGGCCCTCGCCGAGGTCGGTCTCGAACGTCACGCCGACGCCTGGCCGGCCACGCTCTCCGGCGGCGAGGCCCAGCGGGTCGCCCTCGCCCGGGCCCTGGTCCGCGAGCCCGAACTCCTGCTCCTCGACGAGCCGTTCGCCGCGCTCGACGCTCTGACACGGCTCCGGATGCAGGACCTGGTCGGCGAGCTGCGCCGGATCCATCGCCCGGCCGTGCTGCTCGTGACGCACGACGTCGACGAGGCCGTACGCCTCGCCGACCGGGTCGCGGTCCTGCGCGACGGCCGGCTGGTCACCGACGAGCCCGTCACCGTGGCCCGCCCCCGCGACCCGGGCGACCCGGCCTTCGTCGCCCTGCGCCGCCGCCTCCTCGCCGATCTCGGCGTCCACGCTCCCGAGGAATCTCCCGAATCCGCCACCGAGCCCAGCCCCGAACCGGCCCCCGAGCCCAGTCCTGGTCCCGCCGCCGATCCCGCCCCCGAATCCACCCCCGCATCCGTCCCTCTCGAAGGAGCGTCCGCATGAGCGTCGTCATCGGTGTCCACCGCAGCAACCCCTCCCTCTACCACCTCTCCCGGCTCGGTTATGCCGAGGAGGAGCTGGCCGCGCTCGGCGAGACCGTGACCTGGCACCCGTACACCGACGGCGTCCGCACCGGCGCCCATCTCGCCGACGGCACCATCGACTTCGGCGGCACCGGGTCCACCCCGCCCGTCACCGCACAGGCCGCGGGCCACGACATCGTCTACACCGCCGTTTCGGCGCCCCGTCCCGACCACGGCGCCCTCCTCGTCCCCGAGGACAGTCCGGTCCACACCGTCGCCGACCTCAAGGGCGGCACCGTCCACCTGGCCATCGGCTCCTGGCAGACCCATCTCGTGGCCAAGGCCCTGGACGACGCGGGCCTCTCGTACGCCACCGACATCACCCCCGTGCGCGCCGGCTCGGACAGCGAGGAGAAGCTCCGTACCGGCGCGATCACCGCCTGGGTCGCCCAGGGCGCCGAGCTCGCCGCCGCGCGACGCACCGGCGGCCTGCGCACCCTGGTTCGTACCGGCGAGGTCATCACCGACCGGTCCGTCTTCTTCACCCGCCGCGACCTCGCCGAGCAGCGGCCCGAGGTGGTCGAGGCGCTCACCCGGGCGCTCCGGCGGGCCGACGCCTGGGCCGCCGCGCACTCGCGCGAGGCCGCCGAGATCGCCGCCGCCGACCAGGGCGGCACGGTCGACGACTGGGAGACCGCGCTGCGCGCCCTGCCCTGGACGATCGAGGAGGTCGGCGAGGAGTTCGTCGCCGAGCAGCAGCAGGCGGCGGACATCTTCCACCGCACCGGATTCATCGACCGCGCGATCACCGTCGCCGACGCCCTGCCCCGGAAGGCCTGACCCTCATGACCTCCCCGGCACCCGAAGTCCTCTGGTACATCATCCCGCGCGAAGGCGCCTATCCGTGGGAGCCGGCGGGCCGCCGCCCCGTCGATCTCGGCTATCTCACGCAGCTCGCCGGGACCGTCGAACGCCTCGGCTACAGCGGTGCGTTGCTCGCGACCGACCTCTACGACGTGTGGCCGCTCGGGTCGGCGCTCGCGGCCGCCACGAGCACCCGGTTCAAGCCCCTGCTCGCCGTCCACCCGGGTCTGATCGCGCCGACCCTGCTCGCCAAGATGGCGCTGAGTTTCGACAACCTGTTCGGTGGGCGGCTCCGCTTCAACGTGGTCAACGGATCGACCGCGTCCCTGCGCGAGTACGGGCTCCACGTCGAGCACGACGAGCGGTACGAACTGAGCGCCGAGTACTGGTCGATCGTGAAGCGGCTCACGGCGGGCGAGGTCTTCGACCACAAGGGCCGCTTCTACGAACTCAAGGGCGCCGGCGCCTCGTTCCGCGATCTTCGGCCCGTCCAGGAGCCGCACGTCCCGCTCTGGTTCGGCGGGTCCTCGGCGCCCGGCGTCGAGATGGCGGCCGAGCACGTCGACGTGTACCTCACCTGGGGCGAGCCTCCGCACCTGCTGAAGGAGAAGCTCGACCACGTCAGGGCCCGGGCCGCCGCCCACGGCCGTACCCTCCGCATCGGCCTGCGCCTCCACCTCATCGTCCGTGACACCGAGGACGAGGCCTGGGCGGCGGCCGACCGCCTCCTTGACGTCACCAGCGAGGCGACGTACGCGCGGCAGCTCGGTGAGCGGGCGGGGGAGGACGGTGTGGGCTGGCAGCGCCAGTTCCGCCAACACGGCGGCAAGGTGCCGGCCAGGGCGCGTGAACTGGAGACGTACCCGAACCTGTGGCCCGGCATGGGCCTGTTCCGGCCCGGCCCGGGAACGGCGCTGGTCGGCTCCACGGCCCAGGTCGTGGAGCGGCTCAAGGAGTATCAGGACCTGGGCGTGGACACGTTCATCCTGTCCGGGAACCCGCTCCTGGAGGAGGCGTACCGGGTCGCCGAAACGGTCCTCCCGGCGTTGGGTGTCGCTCGCTGAGGTCGGAGCCGGTCCTGATCCTCGCCGGAGCCGCCGAAGAAGGCGGCCCGCCCGTCATGGACGGAGACGACCGGCGCGTCGAAGGGGCGGGCGTCGCCACCGGGCTCCGGAGCGTCTTCGGTGAGCGTCCGGCCTCGTGACAAACCCTTTCGGCGCGCCGCATTGATCGAACGTTGATGGCCCGTTTACGCCCCTCCGGCAGTGTCTACGGCATGCAGACCGACACGACCGTACTGACCGCACCGGAGCCCGACATGTCCTGGCAGGAGACCGCTCTGTGCGCCCAGGCCGGACCGGAGTTCTTCTTCCCGGCGCCCGGCTCCTCCACCCGCGAGGCCAAGCAGCTGTGCGGCGCCTGCGAGGGGCGGGTGGCGTGCCTGGAGTACGCGCTGAGCAACGACGAGCGGTTCGGCGTGTGGGGCGGGCTCTCCGAGAAGGAGCGGTTCCGCCTCAAGCGCCGAGCGGGTTGAGCGGGCGCGCGGACGCCTCGGCGCGGGGGTACGAGGGGTCCGGGGGCGCAGCAGGACGGGCGCGGCAGCTGATCACAGCCTGCCGCGCCCGTCTCGTGTCGTCGCTCGCGACCGGAGGGTCGCTCAGCCGGTCGTCCGTTCGGTCGTCCGGCCGGTTGCCCGGTCCGTCGCTCAGCCGGCCGCGCGCGCGGCCATGCGGGCCTTGCGGGCGGCGAGCTTCTCGTCGAACTTGCTCGCCTCGGAGTCCAGACCGTTCAAGTACAGACCCAGCTCCTCCTGTGCCTGCAGCCCCTCCGGCCCGAGGCCTTCGATCTGGAGGACCTTGAGGAAGCGCAGGACCGGCTGGATGACGTCGTCGTGGTGGATGCGCATGTTGTAGATCTCGCCGATCGCCATCTGCGCCGCCGCCCGCTCGAAGCCGGGCATGCCGTGTCCGGGCATCCGGAAGTTGACCACGACGTCCCGCACGGCCTGCATGGTCAGGTCGGGAGCCATCTCGAAGGCCGCGCCGAGCAGGTTGCGGTAGAAGACCATGTGCAGGTTCTCGTCGGTGGCGATACGGGCCAGCATCCGGTCGCAGACGGGGTCGCCGGACTGGTGGCCGGTGTTGCGGTGCGAGATGCGGGTGGCGAGCTCCTGGAACGCGACGTAGGCCACGGAGTGCAGCATCGAGTGGCGGTTGTCGGACTCGAAGCCCTCGCTCATGTGCGCCATCCGGAACTGCTCCAGCTTGTCCGGGTCGACGGCGCGCGAGGCGAGCAGGTAGTCGCGCATCACGATGCCGTGCCTGCCCTCCTCGGCGGTCCAGCGGTGCACCCAGGTGCCCCAGGCGCCGTCGCGGCCGAAGAGGCTGGCGATCTCGTGGTGGTAGCTGGGGAGGTTGTCCTCGGTGAGCAGGTTGACGACGAGCGCGATCTTGCCGATCTCGGTCACCTTGGACTGCGCCGGGTCCCAGGCCTCCCCGTCCTCGAAGAAGCCGGGGAAGTTACGGGCGTCGGACCACGGGACGTACTCGTGCGGCATCCAGTCCTTGGTGACCTTGAGGTGCCGGTTGAGCTCCTTCTCCACGACCTCTTCCAGCGCGTAGAGCAGCCGCGCATCGGTCCACCCTGTCGAGCTGCCGAGGTGGGGAGAGGTGAGCGTCACGGGGACTCCTGGGGACGGAGGAGGGCATACGGGCATACCTACGGATTCGTAGGTTACGAGACCGTAGGTTAAGGCTCCGTAAGGCGTCGGCCAAGCCCGTCCTGGCGATGTCCGGTTACGTTCCGTTATGTGCGCTGCTCTGGTGGGGTGCCGGAGACGCAGGTCACGTCCTGATGGCTGTTCGACGGTCGTGCGGCCGACTACGCAGAGCAGATACCCGGCGGCTCGGTGCAGTCGGTCGGCGCCCGAAGCGGATGGCGCTCCGGTGGGAGCGGAGGCCGGTCGTCCGGTCAGAGCAGGTGGTCGGCAGCGCCGGCCTTCACCGCGGAGATCAGCGCCCGCAGCGCCTCCACCGAGTCGCTGACGTACGCGCCGGGGGTCAGGGTCGAGCCGATGTAGGCCCGGCCCGTGTCGTCGAGGCCGAATCGGAAGCAGTTGGCGCCCTCGCTGCAGAAGGCCTCGTCCCAGTCGATCTCGACGGTGGGGTTGGCGGACCGGGGTGCGACGGGGGCGCCGGCGGCGGCAGGGGTGAGGGCGGTGGAGGTCGTGAGGTTCATGGCGTGGGGGTCCTTCACAGTTCCTGGGCGACGGTGCGGACGAACGCGCGTGAGTCTTCCGTGGACAGGGCGAGCGCGCGCAGTCGGTCCAACAGGCCTCGGTATCGGCGCAGTTGCATGTCGGCATCGAGGAGGAGGGAACCGTGGGAGGAGTCGAGCTGCACGGTGTCGAGCTGTGCCACGGGCGCGGCCACATAGGTGAACGACTGGCCCGCTCCGGGGAAACCCCCCGCGGTGAAGGGGATGACGCGCACGGACACCGTGTCCAGCTCGGAGTGCGCCAGGATGTGCTCCAGTTGCTCCCTGGCGACCTTCGGTCCGCCGAACTGCATGCGCAGTGCCGCCTCGTGGATCACCGCCTCGTACGGGACGGGCCGGTCCCGGTCGAGGACTTCCTGGCGGCGGAGCCGGAGGGCGAGCCGGGCCTCCAGGTCGGGTCCCGGCAGTGGGGGGACGGCGGTGTCGAAGACGGCCCGCGCGTGCTCCTCGGTCTGCAGGAGGCCCGGGATGTGTGTGGTGACGGCGGTGTGCAACTCCCGGGCGTGGTACTCCAGTTCCGCGATGTCGATGAGCGCGGGCGGCAGCAGCCCGCGGTGCTCCTCCCACCAGCCGCGGTCCCGCTCGTGGGCCATGGCGGCGAGGAGGTCGACGAGTCCGGTGTCCGGGCAGCCGTAGTTGAAGGCGAGGGTGCGGACGCGCTCGGCGCTGATGCCGAAGCGGCCCGACTCGATGTTCGGGATGCGGGTGCGGTCGACGCCCAGGAGGGCGGCGGCCTGCTGGGCCGACATCCCCGATTGTTCGCGCAGTCTGCGCAGCTCGCTCCCGAGTCGCTGCTGTCGCGCGGTCGGGCTGCTCCTGGGTGGCACGCTCGCTCTCCCCTTCGTCACGTGACGCCGTTATGGCCGGAATGGCACAAGTACCCGCAAGTAGTAGCACTGTGCTCCGCTTGTGCGCTACGGTCGGTAGCGCCAGTCTCACACGGGGCTACCGACCGTGTGGAGGGACCCCCATGCACCCCCATGCACAGGAAATGTGAGCAACCCGATGAAGGGCGCCCTGCGTTGCCTCCCGTCCGCCGTCGCGGCCGGGCCCATACCTCCCGCCACGGAGAACCTCAGCTACTCGATGCTCCTCCCAGGAGGCGCCTACTGTGCCGGACTCGCGCGCCGGTCGATCGAGTCACTCCTCGACCGGCACGGCCTCGACGACCTCGGTGAGACCGCCGCCCTCGCCGCCTCCGAACTCGTCGCCGCCGCCTACCGGTTCACCCCCGACCGGGAGATGATCCTGCGCGTCCGATGGCAGTACGAGGCGCTCCGGATCGTGTTGTACGACCAGCATCCGGCCCACAACTCACCCACCGAGGCCGAGGGATGCCGCGACCGCCGCAGCCGCAGCATGTGGCTGCTGGCCGCGGCGGTCGACGCGCACGGAGGGGACTGGGGACTCGCCCCCGTCCTCACCCCCGGCGGCGGCACGAAATCCTGGGCGTTACTCCACCGCTAGGGGGTGTCCCGCCGATCATGGCCGGGGCCGCGGCCGGGGCCTGATCCAGTCCTATCGAGGGCTCGGCGCCGTCCCCCGTACCTCCTCCTCCGTCGTCGGCCGCAGCTCACCGTCGAGCAGCAGCCAACGGGTGATCCCGAGCGACTCCAGGAACGTCACGTCGTGGCTCGCCACGATCAGCGCCCCCTCGTACGCGTCGAGGGCCGCCGTCAGCTTCCGTACCGATGCCATGTCCAGGTTGTTCGTCGGCTCGTCCAGCATCAGCAGCTGTGGAGCCGGCTCCGCGAGGAGCAGCGCCGCGAGCGTCGCCCGGAACCGCTCTCCGCCCGAGAGGGTGCCGACGGGCTGATCCGCCCGCGCACCCCGGAACAGAAACCGTGCGAGCCGTGCCCTGATCGCGTTCCCCGTCGCCGTGGGCGCGAACCGGGCCACGTTCTCCACCACACTCAGCGCGTCGTCGAGGGCATCGAGCCGCTGTGGCAGGAAGCGGAGCGGCACCCGCGCCTCCGTCTCGCCCGCCAGCGGCTCGAGCTCCCCGGCGATCGTCCGCAGCAGCGTCGTCTTCCCGGCGCCGTTCCTGCCGACCAGCGCGATCCGCTCCGGACCGCGCAACTCGAACTCGCCGGCCACCCGGGCCCCGTACCGCAGCTCCAGGTTCCGCAGGAACAGCACCTCGCGGCCCGGCGGCACGGACGTGCGCGGCAGCTCGACGCGGATCTCGTCGTCGTCCCGCACCGCCTCCACGGCCGCGTCGAGTCGCTCCCGGGCGTCCGAGAGGCGCTCCGTGTGCAGCGCCCGGTGCTTGCCCGCCGAGACCTGGGCCTCGCTCCTGCGGTTGTTCGCGACGATCTTCGGAACGACCTTGTTCTCGAAGCTCTTCTGCCCGTACCGCTTCCGGCGGGCCAACTTCATCTGGGATTCGGCGAGTTCGCGTTTCTGTCGCTGAACGTCCGCCTCGGCGACGCGTACCATCCGCTCCGCCGCGTCCTGTTCGGCGGCGAGCGCCGCCTCGTAGTCGGACCAGGCGCCGCCGTACCAGGCGACGGAACCGTCCCGCAGATCGGCGATCTGGTCGACGCGCTCCAGGAGTTCACGGTCGTGGCTGACCACGACCAGGACACCGGACCAGTTCTCCACCGCCTCGTACAGCCGCGCGCGGGCGTGCCGGTCCAGATTGTTGGTCGGCTCGTCGAGGAGCAGGACGTCGGGCCGGGCCAGCAGCAGCGCGGCCAGGCGCAGCAGGACGGACTCGCCGCCCGACACCTCGCCGACGGTCCGGTCGAGACCGACGGCGCCGAGCCCGAGCTGGTCGAGGGTGGCACGGGCCCGCTCCTCCACGTCCCAGTCGTCGGCGAGGGCGGTGAAGTGCTCCTCCGCCGGGTCGCCCGCCTCGATGGCGTGCAGGGCGGCCCGCTTCGCGGCGATGCCGAGGATGCCGTCCACCCGCCGGGACGTGTCCAGAACCAGGTTCTGGGGCAGGTAGCCGAGCTCGCCGGTCACCTGGACCGTGCCGGAGGCCGGGGTCAGTTCGCCGGCGATCAGCCTCAGGAGCGTGGACTTGCCGGAGCCGTTGACCCCGACGAGCCCGGTGCGGCCGGGGCCGACCGTGAGCCGGAAGTCGTCGAGGACCTCGGTGCCGTCGGGCCAGGAGAAGGAGAGTGAGGTGCAGGTGATGAACGTGGGGTGATGCGCCATGGAGGCCTCCCGGATGCGTGAGCGCAGGCGTGACGTGATGCGACGCGTGGAGACACCGAGGCGCGGGCTGTCTGTCGTAAGAACGGCTCGTACGCCGAGGTCGAGAACGGCACACGCGGCACAGGGGGCACGCGCGGCGCGGTGTCTCGCAACCTCAGACGAGCAACGTCCTTCTCCGATCAGACGACGACTTGGTCGGTATGAACCGTAGACCGGGGCGCGGGAGGGCGGCAAACGAATTACGGATCGACCCGTGGGCGACCCGGGATCGGGCGCCGGCGGGTGCTACGGATGGTCGCGCAGCAGTTCCGCCAGATCCTGGTCCCAGTCCAGGTACTGGTGCTCGCGCCCGGCCGGCACCAGGTGCTGCGAGCGCTCCAGGAAGAGGCGCAGTTCCGAGGTCCGGACGTGGACCATGGCCACCCCCTCCGGGGCGTGGAACTCGACCACCGTGCGGTCGTACCCGTACGGACGGAGGCGCACGTCCCCGACCCCGGCGGGGCGCTCGACACCCTGGACGAGCAGCTCCCGCGCGAAGGCCCAGGAGACCTCGACGCCCTCCAGGGTCGCCGGAGGCGGGAAGGCCATGCTCACGGCGTACGGGTCCTCGCGGTCGTACCGCAGGGTGGCGGGGACGGTCTCCATCCGCGGAGCGGATGCGACCAGTCGGGCCTGGACGGCCTGCTCGATGACGGCGGACAAGACAGGCTCCTTTCACACGGGTTTCGGATCCTGTGCGTCTCCCCGACACCAGGGCACCTGACACCTGACAAGACGAGCGGAGCGGCCGGAACGTGCACTCGGGACCCACGTGACCTGCGTCACCGCACGCGCACGGCGGCGCGCGGACGCGATCGGCGCAGGTCGGCGCAGGTCAGCGCGGGTCAGCGCTGTTCGGGGACGTCGTCCTCCGGTTCGGCGCAGGGGCCGGAGTGGTCGCAGTACGGCTGGTTTCCCGAGGCTCCGCAGCCGCAGAGCATCACCCGTGTCTCGTTCCGGTCGCCGTACGCACCGCTCACGAGCAGGTCCCCGCGCATCACGAGCTGGCCGGACGGCGTGCGGCGGACGGACGTGGGGGAGTCCGGGTGCTCGACGGAGCCGTCCGCCGGGTGGTACTGCAGCGCCCCGGAGGGACAGCGGCGGACGACCTCCGCCACCAGACCCGCCTCGGCCGCGTCGGGCAGCACCCACGGACGCCGGGAGAGATCGAAGACCTCGGGCAGGCCGTGCACGCACTCGGCCGCGTGAAGACAGCGCCGCGGCTCGAAGGTGACGGTGATGCCCTCGCCCTCGTACTCCTTGAGCTTCGGCTTCTCGTCGGGCGCCCGCTCGTTCGTACGGTCGGTCATGGCATCCAGCCTAGGAACGCCCGGCGGGGGACGCACCCTGGACGGGGAGCGGTCGGGGGTACTAGCTTCCGGCGCCATGACGTCCATGGGGAAGACGAGAAGAATGATGTCGGTGGGGCTGATCGGGGCGGCGCTCGCGCTGACCCTGGCCGCCCCGGCGCGGGCCGGGGAGACCCCCGCGGCAGCGACCGACGGGCAGCCGATACCGACGGGCACGGCCGACACCGCCCGGCGAGGAACACCGGCCGACAGGGTCCCGACCGATTCGACGGCGGCGACGGATACAACGGCGGCGACGGAAACGACGGCGGCGGCGAGGGATACGACAGCGGCGACGGACATGACGGCGACCGACACGGCGGCGGCGGGCTGGCAGCTGACGCCGACCGGTACCGACGCCCGCTTCCGCGGGCTCGCGCCCGTCGACCGCCGGACCGCCTGGGCAGCGGGCTCCAAGGGCACGGTGCTGCGCACCACCGACGGCGGCCGGAGCTGGCGAAACGTCTCGCCGCCGGGCGCGGCCGAGCTGGAGTTCCGCGACGTGGAGGCCTTCGACACCCGCCGGGCCGTCGTCCTCGCCATCGGGGAGGGCGAGGCCTCGCGCGTGCTGCGCACCGAGGACGGTGGCGCCACCTGGACCGAGTCCTTCCGCAACACCGACCCGCGCGCCTTCTACGACTGCATGACCTTCTTCGACCGCCGGCACGGACTCGCCATGAGCGACCCGGTCGACGGGAAGTACCGCATCCTCTCCACCCGCGACGGCGGCCGCTCCTGGCAGGTACTGCCGAGCGCCGGGATGCCGGACGCGCTCCCCGGTGAGGCGGGCTTCGCGGCGAGCGGCCAGTGCCTGGTGTCGGCCGGTCCGCGTGACGTGTGGCTGGCGACGGGCGGCGGGGCCACCGCGCGCGTGCTCCACTCCGCCGACCGGGGGCTGACCTGGACCGCCACCGTCTCCCCGATCCCGGCGGGGGACCCGGCCCGGGGGGTCTTCGGCCTCGCCTTCCGCGACCGCGCGCACGGCATCGCCGTCGGCGGCGACTACCGCAAGGACCAGCCGTCCCCGCAGGCCACCGCCGTCACGCGGGACGGGGGCCGCACCTGGCGTGCCTCGGCCACGCCGCCGCCCGCGTACCGCTCCGGTGTCACCTGGCTTCCGCACAGCAGGAACGCGGCGCTCGCCGTCGGCCCGACCGGCACGGACCTCACCACCGACGGCGGCCGCACCTGGCGCACGGTCGACACCGGCTCGTACGACACGGTGGACTGCACGCCCGACGGCTCCTGCTGGGCGGCGGGCGAGAAGGGCAGGATCGCCCGACTGGTCCGCCAGTAGCAGGAGGGACGGTCAGCAGGAAGGACCGTCAGGAGGGAAGCTGCTCCCGGTACGCGGCGAGTCCCTCGGCCGTCTTGGTCGCGTAGAACTCCGTGATCCGGTACGCGCACACGCCCTCGGCGCTGAACGGGTCGGCCGCCGCGATCTTCTCGATCTCCGTGCGGTCGACCCCGGCGGCCAGGATCACGCCGCCGTCGCGCGGGTTCTTGCGCCCCGAGGCGACGAAGACGCCGGCGGCGTACTGCGCGTCGAGCCACTCGATGTGCGCGTCGAGCAGCGCGTCCACGCGCTCGACGGGCGCGGTGTAGGTCAATTCCAGTACGAACATGATCGTCAGGCTACCGGGCGCGGCCCGGACGCCGGTGGCCCCGTCCCAGCCCCCGGACGCGGCCCGGGAGGCCCCGCCCAGCGGTTTCCGCGACACAGCTCTGGGTGCGGGTCGGCGGCCGAACATAGGGTGGCCCGCATCATGACGATCATCGAGATTCCGGCGGGCTGGCCCGCCGACGAGACTGCGGCCCGCGCTGTCCAGCAGGAGCTGTGCGGACGGCTCGTACGCGACGAGGAGGGGCCGGCGGTCGGTGAAGGGCATGTCACCGGGCTCGACGTGGCCTACGACGACGAGCGCGATCTCGTCGCCGCCGCGGCCGTCGTCCTCGACGCGCGGACCCTGGAGGTGGTGGAGCAGGCCACGGCGGTCGGCCGGGTCTCCTTCCCGTACGTCCCCGGGCTGCTCGCCTTCCGGGAGATCCCGACGGTCCTCGCCGCGCTCGACCACCTGACCGCCGACCCCGGCCTGCTCGTCTGCGACGGCTACGGCCTCGCCCACCCCCGCCGCTTCGGCCTCGCCAGCCACCTCGGGGTGCTCACGGGCCGGCCGTCGATCGGGGTCGCGAAGAACCCGTTCACCTTCACGTACGAGCAACCCGGCTCAGAGCGCGGTGACTTCGCCCCACTCCTGGCCGCCGGCGAGGAGGTGGGACGGGCCCTGCGCACCCGGGCCGGGGTGAAGCCGGTGTTCGTCTCCGTCGGCCACCGGGTCTCGCTGGCCAACGCCTGCGCCCACACCCTCCACCTCACCCCCCACTACCGCATCCCCGAGACCACCCGCCACGCGGACTCCCTGTGCCGCCGCGCACTGAAGGAGGCACTCGGCGAGGTCTGAGCCGGCTGGCGAGGGCGCCGAGGGCGGTCGTCAGGTCTCGGTCTTCCGCGTCTCCGTGCGTTCAGCAGGCGGCGTCGTCCACCCGTACTCACCGCTTCCTGAAGTATTCGATCAGACGCGAGTAGCTGTCATCGGCATGACCGTCCTCCACGGCCCTGTTCACCAGGTCGAGGGTGTAGCCGGGGAATTCGACGTCGATGTTCCGCGCCCGGCTCTCGCGGACCAGGTCCTCGACCGAGGGGCGATGGTGCTGGAGCGCTCCGTACGGCGTCGCGTACTCGCCACGGTCGATCTCGTCGGCGATCACCGGGAGGGACGACAGCAGAGCGGCAACGGATGCGCCGGCGTCGTCCAGGAACCGCTTCACCCCGATGCCCTCGCTGGACAGCAGCGCAGCCGCGTGCAGGAATCCGTTGAGCGCGCCCCACATCGTGCCGTGCACGGCCATCCCGTACAGGGCCGGCACCCCGGCGTCGGCCGAGATCAGCGTTCCCCGGCCACCGAGGAGCCGGAGCGTGGGATGAAACCGGTGGAACACGGCGTCGGAACCGCCGTAGAAGATCACCGTCTCCGCTCCGCCGATGCCGGGAGCGATCGTCATGATCTGCCCGTGGAGGTACTGAGCGCCCTGATCCTCGACCCACTCGGCCATGGACCTGGCCTCTGCCGATGTCCCGTCCGTGAGGTTGAGTACGGACCGGCCGGAGAGCGCGTCGCCCGACGATTCCAGAACCGCGCGGGCCGTCGCGTCGCCCTTCACGCTGACGACCACGAGAGGACTGGCGGCAACGGCGTCACGGACGGTCGCGGACCACTCGGCCCCCTTGGCGACCAGGCGATCGGCCTTCTCCGGCGTACGGTTCCACACCGTGGTCCGGTGCCCGCCGTCCAGGAACGCGTCGGCGAGTGCGAAGCCCATCTCGCCCAGACCGGTCACGGTCACGGCCGGCTGGGCATCGGTTCGTGCTGAGACAGTGTTCATCGAATAGCCCGCTTCCCGGTCGCAGTGGTCCAGCCCGTCCATGGCCGCCACAGGTGGTGCGCGAAACGCTAGAACCTGAACCGAAGTTGAGGTCAAGCGGATCTCACCCGCCCGCGTCCGGAGAGGGTTCAGAAGATCGAGCACGAAAGCCGACCCTCCGTCAGAGGGCGAGCTGACCAGCTGAGTACCTGTACGGATACCGGGCGGTGCGGACGACCGGCAGAGTGGGGGCATGACAACACCCCTTTCCGTTTCGCCGCGTTCCACCGGGCGCGGCCTGAACCTGATCCTCGACGGGGGCGCTCCGGTCGCCCTGGCCTGGGTCTGCGCCATGCTGTACGTTCTCGCCGCCTGGGCCCTGGTGTGATCGGGCGTCTGCGGTGCCTCGTTCTGGATTGCCCGGATGCCCGGGAACTCGCCGAGTTCTACCAGCAGTTGATAGGCGGCGAGGTGGACAGCCCCGAACCCCGGTGGGCCGTCGGGGAGGGGTCCGCCGTGTTGCGTGGTGACGGCGGTCCCGTCCTCGCCTTCCAGGGTGTGGCCGATCACCGGCCGCCCGTCTGGGGTGCGCCCGAGCAGCAGTTCCACCTCGACGTGCGGGTCGACGACCTGGATGTCGCCCACGAGGCCGTCCTCGCCCTCGGGGCCGAACCGCTCGACGACGGCGGTGGCGACGCGGCCTGGCGTGTCTACGCCGACCCGGCCGGTCACCCCTTCCGTCTCGTACGGCCCTGATTCCTCCCGTACCGTCGGCCCGCGCCGCTCAGCCTCGGTGCGCCACCCTGAAGCGGATGCCCGCCGCCCGGAGCCGGTCGATGAGCGCGTCGCCCATCGCCACCGCCGTCGTCACCTGGCCCGACGTCTTCGGCAGCGGGTCGAAGGCGAGGCTGAGGGCCGACTCGGCGAGCATCTTGGCCGTCTCGTCGTACCCCGGGTCACCGCCCGACACCTCGGTGAACACCCGGCGTCCGCCGCCCTCGCCGACGAAGCGCACCGAGAACCAACTCCGCGCGCGTCGCTCGGCGGACGGGCCCTGGCCCGCCTGGTATCGCTCCATCAGCCACGCGCGGAACGGCGGGAGTTGGGCCGCAGCGACGCCCGCGCCGACGGCCGCTGCGCCGCCGAGGGCCATGGGGAGCGTCTTCACGGAGGCGTAGTGCCGGTAGCGGAAGTCGGGCCCGTACCGGTCGAGGGCCGCCGCCGAGCGGGCCACGACCTGCGGGTCGAGCGTCGGCAGCGGCAGCGCCCAGGTCCCGGTCTCCCGGCTGAACCGCGGTCCGCCCAGCGGCGCACGGGCGCGTCGGCTCACCAACCTCGGTTCGTGCAGCCGCCGTTCGTGCGCCGCCCGCAGGATCTCCCGGCCCCGGCCGAACGCGGTCAGCGCGGACGCGAAGGTGCCACCGGAGAACTGCGCCCCGGCCCGGACGAATCCGTCCACCCGGAGCGGGACGTCCTCCGGGAGCTGCTGGACGGTGAAGTACACGCCAAGGTCGTGCGGGACGGAGTCGAAGCCGCAGGCGTGCACGATCCGGGCGCCGGTCTCCCGGGCGCGCGCGTCGTGCCGTACATACGTCAGGTCGACGAACTCGGCCTCGCCGGTCAGGTCCAGATAGTCCGTGCCCGCCTCGGCGCACGCGCCGACGAGCCCGTCGCCGTACCAGACGTAGGGGCCGACCGTCGTGGCCACGACCCGTGCGGACTCGGCGAGTTCGCGCAGCGAACCGGGGTCGGCGGCGTCGGCGACGACCAGCGGCAGCTCGGCGCAGTGCGGCCACCGGGCGGCGAGCCGTTCGCGCAGGGCCGTGAGTCCGGCCCGGTTGCGCCCCGCGAGCGCCCAGCGGCACTCCGCCGGGGCGTGTCCGGCCAGATACTCGGCGGTGAGCTCGCCCACGAATCCGGTCGCCCCGAAGAGGACCACGTCGTATCGCCCGGACCCGCTCTCCGGGCCGGTGCCGCCCTGCGGCTCCGTCCCGGCCCCGCGCCCCGCGCCCGCCCCTGTGTCCATCCAGCCCCTCATTTCGGCCGTACCGCGCCGCCGTGCGCGGTTGTCGTCGTCGGCGGAGGATAGCGGGTCCCGCGCCGTCCCCCCCTGCCGCCCTACCCCCGGTTACCCGACCCACGCCCCTCCGGCAATTTCCAAGCGCTTGCTCGGCCGGGGGGCTTGTGCCGAGTGGAACGCATTCCTAGCATCTCTGGTGTTACATCATTGGTGTCACACATGCCTGGGGGCTCGATGAGCACGACGCACACCGCCGGGAACGGCCCGCTCACCGGGGTACGCGTGGTCGAACTCGCCGGCATCGGCCCCGGCCCCTTCGCCGCGATGCTCCTCGCCGACCTCGGCGCAGACGTCGTCCGCGTCGACCGCCCCGGCGGTCCCGGCCTGGGCATCGACCCGGCCCGCGACCTCACCAACCGCAACAAGCGCTCCGTCCGCGTCGACCTCAAGGCGGCGGACGGCCCCGCCACCGTCCTCGACCTCGTCGCCCGCGCCGACATCCTCATCGAGGGCTACCGGCCCGGCGTCGCCGAACGCCTCGGCGTCGGCCCCGACACCTGCCTCGCCCGCAACCCGCGCCTCGTCTACGGCCGGATGACCGGCTGGGGCCAGGACGGGCCGCTCTCCGCGACCGCCGGACACGACATCGGCTACATCGCGATCACCGGCGCCCTCGGCATGATCGGCCCGGACCCGGACGGCCCGCCCACCATCCCCGCCAACCTGGTCGGCGACTACGCGGGCGGCTCCCTCTACCTCGTCATCGGCGTCCTCGCCGCCCTCCAGCACGCCCGCGCGCACGGCGAGGGCCAGGTCGTCGACGCGGCCATCGTCGACGGCACCGCCCACCTCACCACCATGATCCACGGCATGCTCGCGGCCGGCGGCTGGCAGGACCGCCGGGGCGTCAACCTCCTCGACGGCGGCTGCCCCTTCTACGGCGTCTACGAGACCTCCGACGGCGGCCACATGGCGGTCGGCGCCCTGGAGGAGCAGTTCTACGCGGAGTTCGTCCGCCTCCTCGACATCGAGGAGGTCGCCCCCGCCCGCCGCGACTTCGCCCGCTGGCCCGAGCTGCGCAAGGCCGTCGCCGACCGGTTCCGGAGCCGTACCCGCGAGGAATGGACGGCCGTCTTCGAGAACAGCGACGCCTGCGTCGCCCCCGTCCTCTCACTGCGCGAGGCGCCGTCCCACCCGCACCTCGCCGCGCGCGGCACCTTCGCCGAGCAGGGCGGAATCGCCCAGCCGGCCCCCGCGCCCCGCTTCTCCGTCACCCCCGGCACCCTCCGTACGGGACCCGCCCTGCCCGGCGCCGACACCGCCGAGGTCGCCCGCGACTGGGCCGTACCAGCCCTCGAGAGCCCGACCCGGACCCGGGAGTCCGACGCGTGAATCGCCCGACCCACACCCAGGAGACCGACGCATGAAGCGCCAGCTCTACACCGCCGACCACGAGGCCTTCCGGGCCACCGTCCGCACCTTCCTCGACAAGGAGGTGCTGCCCCACTACGCACAGTGGGAGAAGGACGGCATCGTCGCCCGCGAGGCCTGGCTCGCCGCCGGACGCCAGGGGCTGCTCGGCCTCGCCGTCGACGAGGAGTACGGAGGCGGCGGCAACCCCGACTTCCGCTACGGCGCCGTCCTCGCCGAGGAGTTCACCCGGGCCGGCGCCCCCGGGCTCGCCATCGGCCTGCACAACGACATCATCGGCCCGTACCTCACCTCGCTCGGCACCGAGGAGCAGAAGCGGCGCTGGCTGCCCGGCTTCTGCTCCGGTGAGACCGTCACGGCCATCGCCATGACGGAACCCGGCGCCGGTTCGGACCTCCAGGGCATCCGCACGACCGCCGAGGACCACGGCGACCACTGGATCCTCAACGGCTCCAAGACCTTCATCTCCAACGGCATCCTCGCCGACCTGGTGATCGTCGTCGCCCGCACCACCCCGGAGGGCGGCGCGCACGGCCTCTCCCTCCTCGTCGTCGAGCGCGGTGCCGAGGGCTTCGAGCGCGGCCGCAATCTCGACAAGATCGGCCAGAAGTCCCAGGACACCGCCGAACTCTTCTTCAACGACGTCCGCGTCCCCAAGGAGAACCTGCTCGGCGAGCTCAACGGGGCCTTCCTGCACCTCATGACCAACCTCGCCCAGGAACGCCTCGCCATCGCCGTCGCCGGTATCGCGGGCGCCGAGCACCTCCTGGAGATCACCACCCGCTACGTCAAGGAGCGCGAGGCCTTCGGCCGTCCGCTCGCCCGGCTGCAGCACATCCGCTTCGAGATCGCGGAGATGGCCACCGAGTGCGCCGTCACCCGGACCTTCGTCGACCGCTGCATCGAGGAGCACACCGATCCGGACGGGGCCGGTCTCGACGCCGTCCACGCATCCATGGCCAAGTGGTGGGCGACGGAACTCCAGAAGCGGGTCGCCGACCGCTGTCTGCAACTGCACGGCGGATACGGCTACATGAGCGAATTCCCGGTCGCCCGCGCCTACACCGACGGCCGGATCCAGACCATCTACGGCGGCACCACCGAGATCATGAAGGAGATCATCGGCCGTTCCCTCCTCGGCTGACCTCCCCCTCGACCTCCCCGCGGAACCCCACCACCCTCAACCCTCGCGAAAGGCTTTCCGTGAGCACCGAAGCGTACGTGTACGACGCGATCCGCACCCCGCGCGGACGCGGCAAGGCCAACGGCTCCCTGCACGGCACCAAGCCGATCGACCTGGTCGTCGGCCTCATCCGGGAGATCCAGACCCGGAACCCCGGCCTCGACCCGGCCGCCATCGACGACATCGTCCTCGGCGTCGTCGGCCCCGTCGGCGACCAGGGCTCCGACATCGCCCGCATCGCCGCCATCGCCGCCGGACTCCCCGACACCGTCGCCGGCGTCCAGGAGAACCGCTTCTGTGCCTCCGGCCTCGAAGCGGTCAACATGGCCGCGATGAAGATCCGCTCCGGCTGGGAGGACCTCGTCCTCGCCGGCGGCGTCGAGTCCATGTCCCGGGTGCCGATGGCCTCCGACGGCGGCGCCTGGTTCGCCGACCCGATGACCAACCTGGACACCAACTTCGTCCCCCAGGGCATCGGCGCCGACCTCATCGCCACCATCGAGGGCTTCACCCGCCGCGACGTCGACGAGTACGCCGCCCTCTCCCAGGAGCGGGCCGCGGCCGCCGTCAAGGACGGCCGCTTCGCCCGGTCGATCGTCCCCGTGAAGGACCGCGCGGGACTGACCGTCCTCGACCACGACGAGTTCCTGCGCCCCGGCACCACCGCCGACTCCCTCGCGCGGCTCAAGCCCTCCTTCGCCGACATCGGCGAGCTCGGCGGCTTCGACGCCGTCGCCCTGCAGAAGTACCACTGGATCGAGGAGATCGACCACGTCCACCACGCAGGCAACTCCTCCGGCATCGTCGACGGCGCCTCCCTCGTCGCCATCGGCTCGAAGGAGGTCGGCGAGCGGAACGGACTGACCCCCCGCGCGCGGATCGTCTCCGCAGCCGTCTCCGGCTCCGAGCCGACCATCATGCTGACCGGCCCCGCCCCGGCCGCCCGCAAGGCCCTCGCCAAGGCGGGCCTCACCATCGACGACATCGACCTGATCGAGATCAACGAGGCCTTCGCGGCCGTCGTCCTGCGCTTCGTCAAGGACATGGGCATCACCCTGGACAAGGTCAACGTCAACGGCGGCGCCATCGCCCTCGGCCACCCGCTCGGCGCCACCGGCGCGATGATCCTCGGCACCCTCGTCGACGAACTGGAGCGGCAGGACAAGCGCTACGGCCTGGCCACCCTCTGCGTGGGCGGCGGCATGGGCATCGCCACCGTCATCGAGCGCGTCTGACCGTCCCGTCCGAACCCCTCTTCACGGATCCACGGAGAAGCAGAGACATGAGCGAGAGCACCACCATCCGCTGGGAGCAGGACGCGACCGGGATCGTCACCCTCGTCCTCGACGACCCGAACCAGTCCGCCAACACCATGAACCAGGCCTTCAGGGCCTCGATCATCGCGATCGCCGACCGTGTGGAGGCCGAGAAGGACTCCATCCGCGGCATCATCTACACCTCCGCGAAGAAGACCTTCTTCGCCGGCGGCGACCTCAAGGACATGGTCAAGGCGGGCCCCGAGCACGCCCGGGACATCTTCGACTCCGCCATCGAGATCAAGAACGCGCTGCGCCGCATCGAGACCCTCGGCAAGCCCGTCGTCGCCGCGATCAACGGCGCCGCGCTCGGCGGCGGCTACGAGATCGCCCTCGCCTCCCACCACCGCGTCGCCCTCGACGCCCCCGGCTCCAAGATCGGCCTGCCCGAGGTCACCCTCGGGCTGCTGCCGGGCGGAGGCGGCGTCGCCCGTACCGTCCGTCTCATGGGCATCACCGACGCGCTGCTCAAGGTGCTGCTCCAGGGCACCCAGTACGCCCCCGGGCGCGCCCTCGACAGCGGCCTCGTCCACGAGGTGGCCGCCACCGCCGAGGAGATGATGGCCAAGGCCATCGCCTTCATCGACGCCCACCCCGAGTCCCGGCAGCCCTGGGACGTCCCCGGCTACCGGATCCCCGGCGGCACCCCGTCGAACCCGAAGTTCGCCGCCAACCTCCCCGCCTTCCCGGCCAACCTGCGCAAGCAGCTGAACGGCGCGCCCTACCCGGCGCCGCGCGCCATCATGGCCGCCGCCGTCGAGGGCTCCCAGGTCGACTTCGAGACCGCCATCACCATCGAGAGCCGCTACTTCACCGAGCTGGTCGTCGGGCAGACGGCGAAGAACATGATCCAGGCGTTCTTCTTCGACCTCCAGGCCGTCAACTCCGGCGCGAGCCGCCCGAAGGGCATCGAGCCCCGTCCGGTCCGCAAGGTCGCCGTCCTCGGCGCGGGCATGATGGGCGCCGGCATCGCGTACTCCTGCGCCCGCGCCGGCATCGAGGTCGTCCTCAAGGACGTCTCCGCCGAGTCCGCGGCGAAGGGCAAGGCGTACTCCGAGGCCCTCTGCGCCAAGGCGGTCTCCCGCGGCCGTACGACCCGGGAGAAGGCCGACGCGCTCCTCGCCCGGATCACCCCGACCTCCGAGGTCCGGGACCTGGCGGGCTGCGACGCGGTCATCGAGGCGGTCTTCGAGGACACCGCGCTCAAGCACAAGGTGTTCCAGGAGATCCAGGCCGTCGTCGAGCCCGACGCGCTGCTCTGCTCGAACACCTCGACCCTGCCGATCTCCGTCCTCGCCGAGGGCGTCGAGCGCCAGAGCGACTTCATCGGTCTGCACTTCTTCTCGCCCGTCGACAAGATGCCGCTCGTCGAGATCATCAAGGGCGAGCGGACCGGCGACGACACGCTCGCCCGCGCATTCGACCTGGTCCGGCAGATCAACAAGACGCCGATCGTCGTCAACGACTCGCGCGGCTTCTTCACCTCCCGGGTGATCGGCCACTTCATCAACGAGGGCGTCGCCATGGTCGGCGAGGGCATCGAGCCCGCCTCCGTCGAGCAGGCCGCCGCGCAGGCCGGCTACCCGGCCAAGGTCCTCTCCCTGATGGACGAGCTGACCCTCACGCTCCCGCGCAAGATCCGCAACGAGACGAAGCGGGCGATCGAGGAGGCCGGCGGGACCTGGGCCACCCACCCGGGCGAGGCCGTGATCGACCGCATGGTCGACGAGTTCGGGCGGCCCGGACGCAGCGGCGGCGCGGGCTTCTACGAGTACGCCGAGGACGGCAAGCGCGGGAAGCTCTGGCCCGGCCTGCGCGAGCACTTCGCCAAGCCCGGATACGAGATCCCCTTCCGCGACATGCAGGAGCGGATGCTCTTCGCCGAGGCCCTGGACACCGTCCGGCTCCTGGAGGAGGGCGTCCTCACCTCGGTCGCCGACGCCAACATCGGCTCCATCATGGGCATCGGCTTCCCGGCCTGGACCGGCGGTGTGCTCCAGTACATCAACGGTTACGACGGCGGTGTCGCCGGATTCACCGCACGCGCGCGTGAGCTGGCCGCGACGTACGGCGAGCGGTTCACCCCGCCCGCCCTCCTGGTGGCGAAGGCCGAGCGGGGCGAGGTCTTCACCGACGCCTGAACGGTGCCGGGAGCTGACTCCGCACCGGCCTTCACCGACGCCTGAACGCCGTCCTCAGTTCCTCGCTCAGCGAGCGCTGGAAGGCCGTGAGGAGGGCCTGGACCACCATCGGCTGCATGTGCGCCGAGAGCGACCTCATCGCGCTCAGGTGGTCCGGGTCCTCCCCGCTCTCCCGGTACGGGCTCCACACCTCGTCCCGGAACAGCCGGGAGAGCTCCTGGGCGGCGGCGCGCGCGTGCTCCAGGAGAACGGTGCGGGAGGCGAGGATCGTCTCGTGCTCGATGGGGACGTCGAGCAGCTCGACGCCGAGCCGCAGCAGCGCCCCGTCGAGCCGGAACGTGTCGCCGTCGACGGTCCGGTCGAGCACGCCCATCGCCGCCAGCCGGTCCACGTCACGCTCGGTCAGCTCCCGCCCGGCCCGCCGCTCCAGCTCGCGCCGGGTGATGGACTCGGCGGACTCCGGCGCCCAGGAGGCCACCAGGGCCCGATGGATCGCCAGGTCCTGCGCGCTGAGGTCGGCCGGCAGCTGCTCCAGGTACCGCTCGATCGCGGCGAGCGTCATCCCCTGCCGCTGGAGCTCCTCGATGAGCGCGAGCCGGGACAGATGCCCCTGCCCGTAGTGCCCGACCCGCCGCGCCCCGATGACGGGCGGCGGAAGGAGCCCGCGGGTCCCGTAGAACCGCACGGTCCGCACCGTGACCCCGGCCCGCGCGGCCAGTTCGTCGACGGTGTAGCTGGGCCCGCCCTCCTCGTCGCTCCCGACGCCCATCCGAGGTGCCTCGCTTCCGCTCCACTGCCGAATCCGGCCGCTGAGGCCGACTGGGACAGTATTGCTGTCTCACCAGAGCTGTAAAAGACCATCCACGCCGCCTGATCACGGTTGTAGCCTCGCGAGATGACTGCGACCTTCGACGAAGCCGTCCGCGCTCGGCTGCGCGCGCCTCTCATCTGGTACGTGGGCACGGTGTTCCCCGACGGTGCGCCCCAGGTCAGCCCGATGTGGGTGGATCTGGAGGGAGACGGGGAGCTGATGTTCAACACCTCGGTGGGCCGGGTGAAGGAGGAGAACCTGCGCCGCGACCCCCGCGTCTACCTCTCGCACGCGGACGCCGCCGATCCCTTCGACCGCGTGCAGATCAGCGGAGAGGTGGCCCGCTTCGTCGAGGGCGACGAGGCACATGCGCGCATGGACCACCTGGCCCGGAAGTACCTGGGCGTGGACCGTTTCGAGTGGACCATGCCGGGCGAACAGCGGGTGGCGGTGATCGTGCGCCCGCTCAAGGTCCGCCACATCGTCGGAGTGGAACGCTTCCGCCCCGGAGGCCCGGTCCCCGCACCCTGACCGGGCCGAGGACGGGGCGCTGTCAGACCCGCCCCATAGCGTGATCTTCACCGGGTCGAGCCCCTCGTCGTTCGGCGGGTCGTGGACCGGGGGATACCGGTCACCGTGTACGACTTCGGCGCGTAACGGGCGGGGGGCGGGGTGTCGCGGGGGTCGTCGGGCCCGGGGGGCTAGAGTCTGCGGCTGTTCGAACTGGGGAACGAGAACAGGGGAGTCAGATGTACACGCAACTCAGGGAGACGGCGCAAGAGTTGGCCGGAGTCCTGTGGCGGGAGCACACCGTCTACCGGGAGCGGGGCGGTGGTGTGGTCATCCGGGGAGAGCATGTGCGCCGCTGGATAAGCCTCGGTCCGACCGGGGGCAAGGACCAGGCGTTGCTGCGTGCCGGGCGGCTCCTCGACGGGGGCACCACGGCCCCGGCCCGTACCGAGGTGGTCGTCGACCTGACGGCCGGGACCACGGAGCTCGCGGCGGTCTGTCGTCGGCTGCTCGCCGATGTCGCCGCGGTCGTCGAGCCGGCTCCGGCTCCGTCGGGGCGGTCGGGGCGGATGGGTGCGTCCGGAAAGCCGGGCAGGCAGAGCGCGCAGGGCAAGCAGGGAAGGCCGGGTCGGACGGCGCGTGCCGCCCGACCCGGCCCGGCCCCGTAAGGAGCGGCACACGAGCCTGGGTTCCTGGGTCGTGCTGCTCTGTGTCGCCGGGGTGCTCGGTGCATGGCTCTACAGCCTCTTCGGCAGCGGATACGGGTACTGAGCCCCGTCAGCCGCCGGCCTTCGGGTCAGGTCAGGAGCCGGTGACCGGGTAGTGGTCCGAGAGGTTGGTGTACGTGTAGCTCGTGCCCCAGCTGGAGACCGTCCACGGGGCGCTCTTCTCCAGGATCACGTGGTTGGTCCAGTTGGCGGGCCGGGCGTTCCCCGACCGGTACAGGACGTAGTCGAGGTCCTCGCGCGGGTCGTCCGGGTACCGCTCGGAGGCGATCGAGTTCAGCTCGGTGTCGAAGGAGTACGGGTGGCCGGTGCGTGCGTCGGCCGCCACCAGGCCCGCGTCGGCGAGCATCGTGCCGTACTCGGGCGTGTGCGAGTCGACGTTCATGTCGCCGGCGACGACGACCTGCTCGCCGGCCGGGATGTTCTTGGCGTCGAGGAAGGCGTCGATCGCCTTGAACTGGCGGCTGCGCATCTGCGCCGCCTCGCCCGCCGAGCAGCCCGGGTCGGTGGACTGGGCGTGGGTGCCGAGGACGTGGACGCGGCTGCCGTTCACGTCGAGCACGGCGTACGCGAAGCCCTTGTTCGACCACCAGTCGGCGCCGCAGGCGTCCTTGTAGACGTGCTGTTCCTTGCGGATGATCGGCCACTTGCTGAGGATCGTCACCCCGCCGTCCTCGGGGGTGGTCGCGGAGTAGGAGCCGCCGGTGGCGTCCCAGCCGCTCTTGCTGCGGCCCACGACCGGGGTCTGGTACGGGTACTGACCGGCGGAGTTCGCCTTGAGGGCGTCCGAGGCGGCGTTGTCGAAGGCCTCCTGAAGGACGACGACGTCCTGCCCCTGGTACCAGGAGGCGGCGGGGATCGCCTTGGCCCGGTGGTCCTGGCCCCAGTTCGGGTAGAGCGTCTTGGAGAACAGGAACGCGTTGTACGTGAGCACCTTCAGCCGCGGGGCCTCGGCGGCCGCCTCGGCGGAGGCGGCGGTCGCGCTCGGGGCGGTCGCGGCCAGGGTGGCGGCGGCGAGGGCCAGGGAAAGGGCGGCGCCGGGGGCGCGGCGGAGCGCGGCGAACGACACGTGAACTCCCATGAGGGTGTGGGGGGTTGTGCTGGCGCGGCACATACAATCAGCCGGGGTTACCTTCCGGTAGCCTTTGGGTGCCGGGAATCTGGCCGGGCCCGCACGAACATGCCAACTCTCATGCGAGAGTCTGAATTGTCCCTTTTTGAACCAGGTAGAATGCGCGCATGACCCTCGCGAACTCGACGATCTTCAAGACGGACCTTGGTCCGCTCAACCCTGTCTGGGCGGAGCTCATCCTCGGCCTGGTGCTGTTCGGACTCACCTTCCTCTTCCTTGCGAAGGGCATCCTGCCGAAGATCCGGCGCACCCTCGACGAGCGCGAGGACGCCATCGACGGCGGCACCGAGCGTGCCGACGACCTGCGCTCCGAGGCCACCCAGATCCGTGAGCAGTACGAGGCCGAGCTGGCCGAGGCCCGCCACGAGGCCGCCCGTATCCGTTCCAAGGCCGTCGAGGAGGGCTCGGTCGCCATCGCCGCCGCCCGCGCCGAGGGCAACGCCGAGCGTGAGGCGATCCTCGCCGCCGGTGCCGAGAAGATCGCCACCGAGCGCGCCGCCGCCGAGCGCGAGCTCAACGCGGACGTCGACGCCTGGGCCCACGCCCTCGCCGCCCGCATCGTCGGCGAGCCGGTCGGCGCGGACCGCGGCTGACCCGTACTCCCCGGAAGGGGCCGTCACCAGGGGCCGAAGCGCCCGGGTGACGGCCCCTTCGTCATGGGTGCAGCCTGGAGTGTGAGGAGAAGCCCCATGGAACGTGTGAATCCCGGCGACCGCGTCGATCCCGTCGACCCAGAACATCTCGCTGACCCAGACCGTCTCGTCGATCCTGCCGATCCTGCCGATCCTGCCGATCCTGCCGATCCTGCGGATACCGTCGATCGCGATCGCGATCGGGGTCCGGCCGGCGATCCGGTGCCGCCGCCCGTCGGCGGCGTGCTGTGGAGCGTCGCCGGCGACATCCGGGCGCTTCTGATGCTTCCCGCCGCCCTCACGATGCAGGTCGCCCACCCCGCGATCGGTGCCGGAGTCGACGCCCACTCCGTCTTCCGCACCGACCCCTGGGGCCGGGGCGAACGCTCCCTGCGCTCGCTCCAGCTGTGGATCTACGGTGGCGAGGACGCCGCACGGGAAGGGCGCAGGCTTCGGAAGCTGCACCGCGACATCCAGGGCACCGACGCCCACGGGCGCCGCTACCACGCGCTCACCCCCGCCTACTACTCCTGGGTGCACGCGACCGGCTTCCCCGTCTACACCTGGGGGCTCGGCCTCCTCGCCCGCCCCCTCACCGAGGCGCAGGAACGGCAGCTGTACACCGAGTGGCTCCAGGTCGGCAGGATCCTCGGCATCCACGACCGGGACATGCCGCAGACGATCGAGGAGTTCTGGCCGTACTACCGGAAGGTCCTCGCGGAGGAGCTGGAGGCGACCGTCGTCGTCAAGGAGCTGCTCGACACCGACCAGCCGGTGCCCGCCCCCGACCGGGGCCCGTTGGCGCTCCGGCTCGCCCTCCGGCTGCTCTGGCCGGTCCTGCGCCGTCCGTTCCTGCGGCTGCGGGCCTTCCTCACCGTGGGGCTGATGCCGCCGGACGCCCGGGAGGCCATCGGGCTCGAATGGACGGACGGGCAGGAGCGCGCGCTGCGCCGGTTCGCCCGGGTGGTCAGGGTCGTGGTCCCCGTCCTGCCGGAGCGGCTGCGCTATCTGCCGCTGGCCCGAAAGGCCCGCGAGGCCGCCCGCCGCGGCACGCGCTGACGGACGGCCATGGTGACCGTACGGCTCCGGTGGCCCCGTAAGGCCTGCGCGACCGTACGGCTCCGGTGGCCGTACCGTCCGCGTGACCGTACGGCTCCGGAGCACGCACGAGTCCGCCGACTGACCGGTGGCCGTACGGCCACCGGTCACCTCACGGCTCAGTGCGTGCCGTGTCGCTCCGACTCGTGGACCGTGTTCGTCGCCGCGATCTTCTTCCAGGACTTCGGCTGTGCCGGCTTCGGCTGCGCGGCCCGCGGAGCCGCCGAGCGCGCGGCCGGGGTGCCGGACGCCGGCGTCGCGGCCGGCGCGGACAGGCCGACGGCCGCCGCCGTCGAGGCGGACGGCTTCGACGGCTGGTACAGCCAGGTGTCGAAGAGCTCGGCGAGCGGCTTGCCGGAGACCCGCTCCGCGTACCGCACGAAGTCGGCGACCCGCGCGTTGCCGTAGGCGAACTGCTGCGGCCAGCCCTTCAGGATCGCGAAGAAGTCCTCGTCGCCGATCTCGTTGCGCAGCGCCTGGAGTGCCAGCGCGCCCCGGTCGTAGACGGCGATGTGGAACTGGTTCTCCGCGCCCGGGTCACCCGGCTTCACCGTCCAGAACGGGTCCTCGGCGGTCCGCGTGGCGTACACGTAGTCCGCCAGCTCCTGGGCCGTGCCCTCGCCCTCCTTCTCCGACCACAGCCACTGGCTGTAGCGGGCGAAGCCCTCGTTGACCCAGATGTCCTTCCAGTCGCGGACGGACACGCTGTCGCCGTACCACTGGTGCGCCAGCTCGTGGACGACCACGGACGCGTTCGCGCCGTTGGCGAACTGCCGCGGGCTGTAGAACGGGCGGGTCTGCGTCTCCAGGGCGAAGCCGCTGGTCACGTTCGGCACGTACCCGCCGAGGGAGTTGAAGGGGTACGGCCCGAAGACCGACTCCAGCCACTCGGCGACCTCGGTCGTGCGCTCGACCGAGGCGCGCGCGGCGCCGTCGTTGTCGCCGAGGTCCTTGCTGTACGCGTTGAGGACGGGCAGCCCGTTCGCGGTCCTGTCCGTCGTGATGTCGAACTTGCCGACGGCGAGCGTGGCCAGATACGTGGCCTGCGGCTTGTTGGAGCGCCAGTTGAAGCGGGTCCAGCCGAGGCGCGAGGACTGCGACTGCAGCACGCCGTTGCTGATGGCCTGGGTGCCGTCCGGAACCGAGACGGAGACGTCGAAGGTGGCCTTGTCCAGCGGGTGGTCGTTGGACGGGAACCACCAGGCGGCCGAGTCCGGCTCCTGCGCGGCGACGCCGCCGTCGGGGGTGCGGGCCCAGGCCGTCCAGCCGTCGATCTTCACCTCGGAGGGCTTGCCCGCGTAGCGGACGACGACCGAGATCGCCTTGTTCTTCTCCAGCGGGGTGGCCGGGGTGACCTCCAGCTCGTGGGCGCCCGAAGCGGTGAACTTCGCCAGGCGGCCGTTGACCCGTACCTCGCTGACGGCCAGGCCGATGTCGAGGTTGAACCGGGACAGGTTCTGCTTGGTGGTGGCGACGATCGTCGCCGTGCCCTCCAGGAGGTCGGTGGTGGGCTGGTACTTCAGGCGCAGGTCGTAGTGGGAGACGTCGTAGCCGCCGTTGCCACTGGTCGGGTAATAGGAGTCGCCGATGCCCGGGGCCCCAGGGGTGAAGTCGGCCGCCGATGCCGGGATCGCCAGCAGCAGGGAGGCCGCGAGGGCGCTCGGAACGATGATTCTGCGGTGCACAGGTGCTCCCCAAGTCATAAGAAACGTAAGACGCGCGGGTGGTCGTCGGTCCTTAGTCCGGACACTATTCAGTCCCCCGACACACCGTCACGTCCAGAGGACCCCCTGTCACACGATCGCCATTCGGCCGACATGAACCCATCCGTCCCTGGAATCACCGCACGTCGCCGGCGGTCAGATCGAAGCCTCGTCGGCCGGCGAAGGCACGGCGCACGGACGGAGGACCATGAGCGAGTCCTCCAAGGTCGCCACCATGGCGAAGGGGAACCGGTCGAGCTCGAGACAGAGCGCGACGTCATCGGGATGGACTCCTTGACGCACGCCCTCCGCCAGCTCGTGGGCGGCGCGCGACTCGCCGGCGCGGCGGAGGAATTCGGCCGCATCCGTCGCAGCCCCGGTGGCCCTCCGGGCGATGTACTGAGCGCACGCCAGATCTTCGTCGGCGTGCCCGTCCTCGCCGGTGACCACGAACGTGACACTGCCGCACTCGCGGGTCCGCAGGACCCGAGCCGTCGCCTCCGCCACCACGAAGCCGGCACACAGCACCAGCGACGCCTCCTTGACCGCGAGGGCGCCGACCGTCCCGGCCGTGGTCTTCTGCACGACGGTCCGTCCGCCGAGGTCCAGAGACCGCAGCAGGCCCGGCGAGTTGACGGCGTCGAACCCGGGCGCGGACGGGCCGTCCTTGAGCGCCACCCACCCCGGGTGGCGAGTCTTGAGCGCCAGGGCCTCGTCCAGCGACTCGGCGAGAACGATCTTCTCCGCCCCTTGGGCAAACGCCCAGGCGGCCACCGTGAACGCACGCATGACGTCGACCACGACGGCCACGGACGGGGCTTCGACCAGCTCAGGGATACCAAGGAAACGAGCGTCCATGCGCTCATGATCACGCACGCTCGATCCGAAGCACCCGAACAGTGACGCGCATCACATCGACCCGGTCTCCGTGCGCGGAAGGCACTCTTTTGCGCGGGAGTTGACCGGGGTACCTTCCGGCCCATGCCGATGCGAATGCGGAGAACCCGCGGAGCCCGACTGCCGTACGGAACCCTCGTGGCCGCGGCCACGGCCGCCCTGCTCGCGACCCTGGTCACGCCCGCCGGGGCGCAGCCGGAGCCCGCCGGGCCCGCCGTGCGCGCGCCTTCCGGACCCGCCGTGTCGTCCTCGCCCTTCGTACGCGAGTCGCGGCCCGTTCACTCGTACGCCGACGCCATCCGTGAGTCCGTCTGGGTGGACACCGGCCTCGACGGCGACGGTGACGGGCGCGCGGACCGGGTCGCCGTCGACATCGTCCGCCCCCGGGAGGCCGCCGCGGCCGGCCGGAGGATCCCGGTCGTCATGGACGCCAGCCCGTACTACGCCTGTTGCGGACGCGGCAACGAGGGACAGAAGAAGACCTACGACGCCGACGGAAACCCCGTCCAGTTCCCGCTCTTCTACGACAACTTCTTCGTCCCGCGCGGCTACGCCTTCGTCGCCGTCGACCTCGCCGGCACCAATCGCTCCGACGGTTGCGACGACGTCGGCGGGCGTTCCGACGTCCAGTCGGCCAAGGCCGTCGTCGACTGGCTGAACGGCCGTGCCCGCGGCTACACCTCCCGTACGGGGGACACCCGGTCCCGCGCCACGACCTGGAGCACCGGGAACGTCGGCATGATCGGCAAGAGTTGGGACGGCACCATCGCCAACGGCGTCGCCGCCACCGGCGTCGAAGGGCTGAAAACGATCGTTCCGATCGGCGCCATCTCCTCCTGGTACGACTACTTCCACTCCCAGGGCGCCCCGCTCTACAACGCCAACCCGAGCTGGCTCTCCGAGTACGTCAACAGCCCCGAGGCGCAGGCCCGGTGCGGCGCCGTCCAGGACCGCATCGCCGCCGGCACCCCGTACAGCGGCGACCGCACGGCCGCCTGGGCCGAGCGCGACCACGTACGCGACGCCGGCAAGGTGAAGGCGAGCGTCTTCGTCGTGCACGGGCAGCAGGACCTCAACGTGCGCGCCAACCAGTTCGGCCAGTGGTGGGACGCCCTCGGCGCCCAGGGGGTCGAGCGGAAGATCTGGCTCTCCCAGGCCGGCCACGTCGACCCCTTCGACTTCCGGCGCGCCGACTGGGTCCGCACCCTGCACCGCTGGTTCGACCACTACCTCCTCGGCTACGACAACGGCATCGACCGTGAGCCGGTCGCCGACATCGAGCGCGCCCCGGACCGCTGGACCACCGACCGCCAGTGGCCGCCGCGCGCCACAGCGGCCACCACGCTGCGCCCCGCCCCCGGTACGGCAGCCGGTCCCGGCGTCCTCGGCCGGGCGCCCGCCGCCCCCGGCTCCACCGCGACCTTCACCGACGACCCGGGTCTGGGCGAACTCGACTGGGCGGCCCGGATCGACAGCGCGACCCCCGAGAAGGCCGGGTTCGTCACCCGTCCCCTCTCCCGTGAGCTGCGCGTCTCCGGCTCCTCCAAGGTGACGGTCACCGCCACCCCGACCACGGCCACCGCGCACCTCTCCGCCGTCCTCGTCGATCTCGGACCCGACACGATCCGCGACTACGGGGCCGCGGGCGAGGGCATCACGACCCTCACCGACCGCACCTGCTGGGGTGCGAGCACCTCCGGTGACAGCGCCTGCTTCAAGGAGACCGAGGCGCGCACGGCGGACGTCGGGTACACGGTCGTCAGCCGGGGCTGGGCCGATCTCGGCACCTGGGCCGACCCGCGCAAGGAGCGTCCGCTGACCCCCGGCAGGGCGTACACGATGACCCTCGACCTCGCCGCCACCGACCATGTCGTCCCGGCCGGCCACCGTCTCGCCCTGATCGTCGGCGGCACCGACAAGGACCTGCTCGACCCTCCGTCGACCACTCCGACCCTGACCCTCGACCTCGCCCGCACCTGGGCGAGACTGCCGCTGGTCGGCGGTGCCGAGGCCTTCGGCCGAGCCACGTCGGGGCCGTACCCGGTCGTGCCGTCACTCACCCCCGCCGTCCCCTCGCTGAGCGGTGCCGTACCGCCGGCCGCCGTCACCGGTCCGCGTCTCCCGGGATTCGGAGCCGCTCGATGAACCCCCGTACGGCGCACCGGAGTTCCCGGCGGGCCCTCGCCCTCGCGGCGGGCGCCGCCGCCCTCGCGCTGCCGCTCGTCACCGTCCCGGCGAAGGCGGCGGACAGCGCGCCCGTGAAGCCGCTCCCGCGCACCGGATTCGAGACGAGCCGGGGCGCCCGATGGACCACCGACGCGGAGGAGCGGGACTTCCTCGCGGCCGTCGACCGGGCGAGCGCACGGCTGTCGCTGCGGGTCATCGGCACCACCGCGCAGGGCCGCCCGCTCCGGCTCGCCACCCTCGGTACGGGCCGCACCACCGTGCTCCTCGTCTGCAGCCAGCACGGTGACGAGCCCGCGGGCCGCGAGGCCTGTCTGAGCACGGTGCGCGACCTCGCCCACGGCCAGGACCGGGAGACCCTGCGCTTCCTCGCCCGGACGACCCTCCTCGTCGTTCCCACCGCCAACCCCGACGGCCGCGAGGCCGACACCCGGGGCAACGCCGACGGCGTCGACGTCAACCGCGACCACCTCGCGCTGCGCACCGCCGAGGCGCGCGCGGTCGCCGTCGTCATCCGCGACCGGCGGCCCGAACTCGTCTACGACCTCCACGAGTACGGTGCCACCCCCCGGTACTACGACAAGGATCTGCTCGCCCTCTGGCCGCGCAGTCTCGACGCCGACCCGCACGTCCACGACGAGTCCCGGACCCTCTCCGAGGAGTACGTCAGGCCCGCCGCCGGGCTCGCCGGGTACAGCAGCGGCATCTACGGCATCTGGACCGACCCCCTCACCGGCAAGCCGCTCAAGCAGGTCGCGGGCGACGGCCAGGAGCGGATCCTGCGGAACACGGCCGGGATCAAGCACTCCGTGGGCCTGCTCGTCGAGACCCGGGTGGACGCGTTCGACGAGGCCGAGCAGAACGACCCGGCGCTCAACCACCGGCGCCGGGTAGCCACCCAGCACGCCGCCCTGGAAGGCGCCTTCGCCTACCTCGACGAGCGGCGCGGACCGCTCACCGCCGCCACCGCGGCCGCCCGGCGCGCCGGATACGCCGACCGGGGCCCGGTCTTCCTCGGCGGCGCCGACAACGATCCGCCGGAGGCTGCGGAGATCCTCGCCGACCCGCCGTGCGGCTACCGCCTGGACGCTGCCCAGTACGCCGAGGTGGGCGACGAACTCGCCCTGCACGGCGTCGCCGTACGGCCTGAGGGTGCAGGAGTGTTCGTCCCCCTCGCCCAGTCGCGGCGCGCGCTCGTCCCGCTGCTCCTGGACGCGCGGGCCACCTATCACCTCGTCAGTGGGAGTCCTGTGGAGGAGTGTTGACGATCACGTGGCCCACGGGCCCGGGTGGCGTGAATCCATCGTTTGCCGAGGTAAAGTTACCGACTGGTACTGACCATGCCTCGAACAGGTCCCCACGGCCTGGAAGTTGGAGAACACCATGCGCACCACCACGACCGCACGTCGTGCCCTCACGACGATGCTCGCCACGACGCTGCTTGCCGGCGGCGTGCTGCTCGGCCAGACGGTGACCGCCGAGCCCGCGGCCGCAGCCAAGATGACCTGCAACATCAGCCAGCTGAAGAACGAAGCCCGACAGGAGCGCAACCGCGCCGCGCAGCTCAGGGGTCTCGGCGCCCACGCGGAGGCCCGCAAGGCCCTCGCCCACGCCGACGCCCTGGAGACGCGCGCCCGCCAGTGCGAGGACGCGGAGAACAACAGCAAGCCGCCGATCTGGCAGTAGGAACACGCGCCGGAAAAGTAGTCCGGTGAGCAAACGCGGGGCGGACGGGGTCCGAAAGGACCCCGTCCGCCCCGCGGCCGTTCTCAGGCCTCCGCCAGCTCCGCCGCCCGCTCCGCACAGCCCCAGGCCACCGTCACGCCCGCGCCCCCGTGTCCGTAGTGGTGCACCAGGCGGCCGCCGCCCGGCAGCGGGACCGCCTCGATCCGGACCCCGCCCACCCGTGCCGGCCGCAGGCCCACCCGGTGGCCGAGCACCCGCGCCCCCGCGATCTCCGGCCGCACCCGCGCGCACCGCGCCACGATCGCCGCCGCCGTCGCCGGATCGGGCTCCGTCCGCTCGTCGTCCTCCTCGGCCGTCCCGCCCAGGATCAGCCGCCCCGGCTGTGGGAAGAAGTACGTCGTCTCGCTCGACCCGGCGTCCGCCGAGGTGAACCACTCCTCGATCCCCGGGTTCTCGACCAGGACCAACTGCCCCCGCACCGGCCGCAGTCCGGGATCCGGTACGAGCTCCCGCGCCGCCGCGCCGGTGCAGTCGACGACCACCCGCGCCCCGGCCGCCGCCTCCTCGAAGCCGGTGACCGTACGCCGCTCGACGACCCCGCCCGCCGCCTCGAACCGGCCCCGCAGCCACGCCAGATGGACCGGCATGTCGATCAGCGGCAGACGTGCGGCAAGACCCACGTCGTACGGCCCCGGCACCTCCTCGGGCGACAGCTGCCGCAGGCCCGGCACCTCCCGCGCCCAGGCGCCGAGTCCGTCCAGAACGGTGTCCGCGTGCACCCCGGGCACCCACCGCACCCCCGTCCGCTCCGGATCGGCGGCCAGTTCCTCGTACTCGCGCAGGGAGACCAGCGCCCAGGCGCCCGCCTCGTCCTCCGGTTCGATCCGGTACGGCCACCACAGCGCCCCCGCCACCGCCGAGGTCGTCGCCGTCACCTCGTCCCGTGACCAGACCCGTACCCGAAGGCCGCGCTCCGCCAGCGTCACCGCGGTCGTCAGTCCGACGACCCCGCCACCCACCACGATCACGTCGCTCTCCATGCCCGGGACCGTACCGGGACCGGGACATTTCCGGGACGGCCCAGCCATGGAACAGGGCCCCCGACCGCGGAATGCTGGATTCATGCCGGCCGCGTACACGACTCTCGACCTCGCCCCCGCCCTCCTCCCGGGCGGTGGGGGCCTCCTTCCCGGGGCCTTCCCCAGGCCCCGCCCCCGCCCCGAGGACGTCGACCTCGTCGTCGACGGCAGGCCGCTGCTCCACCGGCTCGACGAGGCCGACGGCATCGACACGGTCTCGCCCCTGGCGGGCGACCTCCCGCCGGCCCTCCGCGCCGAGCACGTCCGCGGGCTCCTCGACTCCGACGCCGACTCCACTCCCTCGCTCCCGGGCGGCCGCCGGGTGATCTACTCCTGCCCCGACTGCGAGGACCTCGGCTGCGGAGCCGTCACGGCCGTCGTCGAGCGGGACGGGGAGGACGTCGTCTGGCGCGACTTCGCCTGGCAGACCGGCCCCACCGCGGACCCGGCCCGCGACGGCTACCCCGGCGTCGGCCCGTACCGCTTCCACGGGGCGACCTACCGGGCCGTCCTGCGGCGCCTCGGGGCGGAGCCCGACACGGAGCCCGACACGGAGGAGCTCCGGACGGAGGCTCGTGCGGCGGCCCCCTGGGAGGCCCCCGCCCCGCGCCCCTGAGCGGGTTCTTCCGTCGCCTAGAATTCGTTCCCTGATGACTGCAACCCTCGTCGCCAAGGACCTCGCCGCCGGCCACGGCGAACGCACCCTCTTCGCCCAGCTCGACCTCGTCGTCGCCCCCGGCGACGTGATCGGCCTCGTCGGCGTCAACGGCGCAGGCAAGTCGACCCTGCTGCGGCTGCTCGCCGGGCTCGACACCCCGGAGGAGGGCGAGCTCCGGCTCTCCCCGCCCACCGCCGCCGTCGGCCACCTCCCGCAGGAGCCGGAGCGGCGCGCGGGGGAGACCGTGCGGGAGTTCCTCGCCCGGCGCACCGGCGTCGCCGCCGCCCAGATCGCCATGGACGAGGCCACCCAGGGCCTCGTCGACGGCACGCCCGGCGCCGACGACGCGTACGCGATCACCCTGGAGCGCTGGCTGAACCTCGGCGGCGCCGACCTCGACGAGCGCGCCGAGGAGGTCGCCGACTCCCTCGGCCTGACCGTCGGCCTCGACCAGCCGATGACCTCCCTCTCCGGCGGCCAGGCCGCCCGCGCGGGCCTCGCCTCCCTCCTGCTCTCCCGCTACGACGTCTTCCTGCTCGACGAGCCCACCAACGACCTCGACCTCGAAGGTCTGGAGCGCCTCGAAGCCTTCGTGAGGGGGCTGCGCGCCGGGACGGTCGTCATCAGCCACGACCGCGAGTTCCTCACGCGTACCGTCACCAAGGTCCTCGAACTCGACCTCGCCCAGCAGCAGATCACGCTGTACGGCGGCGGTTACGAGTCGTACCTGGACGAGCGGGACAGGGCCAGGCGGCACGCGCGCGAGGACTTCGAGGAGTACGCCGGCAAGAAGGCGGCCCTCGAAGCACGCGGTCACATGCAGCGGTCCTGGATGGACAAGGGCGTCAAGAACGCCCGCCGCAAGGCCACCGACGGCGACAAGCTCGGGCGCAACGCGCGCAGCGAGGCCAGCGAGAAGCAGGCCGCGAAGGCCCGCCAGACCCAGCGCATGATCGAGCGACTCGACGTCGTCGACGAGCCCCGCAAGGAGTGGGAGCTCCGCATGGAGATCGCGGCCGCGCCGCGCTCCGGCTCGGTCGTCGCGACCCTGCGCCAGGCCGAGGTGCGCCGGGGAGACTTCTCCTTCGGCCCCGTCACCCTGCAGATCGACTGGGCCGACCGGGTCGCCGTCACCGGGGCCAACGGCGCCGGGAAGTCGACCCTGCTCGCCGCCCTGCTCGGTCGGCTGCCGCTGGACTCCGGCGACGCGGTCCTCGGCTCGGGCGTCGTCGTCGGCGAGGTCGACCAGGCCCGCAAGCTCTTCCACGGTACGGAGACGCTCCTGGAGGCGTTCTGCGCGGCCGTGCCCGAGACGGAGCCCGCCGAGGTCCGCACCCTGCTGGCCAAGTTCGGTCTCAAGGCCGTCCATGTGATGCGGCCCGCCACCACGCTCTCCCCGGGCGAGCGGACCCGTGCCGCGCTCGCCCTGCTCCAGGGCCGGGGCGTGAACCTGCTCGTCCTCGACGAGCCGACCAACCATCTGGACCTGCCGGCGATCGAGCAGCTTGAGGCGGCGCTCGACTCGTACACCGGCACGCTGCTGCTCGTCACCCACGACCGGCGGATGCTCGACGCGGTCCGCACGACGCGGCGCATCGAGGTCGCCGACGGCAAGGTGACCGAGCTCTGATGACGGCCTCGTATCCGGTGTGCCGGGCCGCGAGGACGGCCCGGTGCGGCGGGCAGGACCCGCGATGACGGTTTCGTTCGGGTGGGGACCCGTCGAGGCGCGGGTTCTCGCCCCCTCGGCCGCCTGCGTGGTCGTCGTGGACGTGCTGTCCTTCACCACCACCGTGGGCGTCGCCGTCGAGGCCGGCGCGGCCGTGTATCCGTACCGGTGGCGGGATGCGACGGCCGTCGCGTACGCGAAGAGCGTCGGGGCGAGCCTCGCCGTGGGGCGAAGCGAGGCGACCCCCGAGCACCCCTGGACCCTCTCCCCGGCCGCCCTGCGAGCCGCCCCGACGCCGCCGCGCCTGGTCCTGCCCTCGCCGAACGGCTCCACCATCGCGGCCGAGGCCGGTGACGCGACCGTCGTCGCCGCCTCCCTGCGCAACCACTCGGCCGTCGCCCGCTGGCTCACGGACCGGGGGTACGGCTCCGCCGGACGCCCCCTCGCGGTGATCGCCTCGGGCGAGCGGTGGCCGGACGGTTCGCTGCGGCCGGCGCTCGAAGACCTGCTCGGCGCGGGCGCGGTCCTCGCCGGGCTGCGGGCCGCGGGCCCGCACGTCCTGACCCCGGAGGCGACCGCGGCGGCCACGCTGTGGTCGGCGACGGAGGACCCGGTCGCCGCGTTGCACGGCTGCGACTCGGGCCGTGAACTGTACGAGTACGGCTTTCCGCAGGACGTGGCCGTGGCCGCCGAGACCGACAGCTCGACGACCGTCCCCGTTCTCGTGGACGGCGCATTTCAGGAGGCACCATGACCGACGACGTCATCACCCGGCTCATCTCGATGCTGGACGACCTCGACGCGGACGTCGACGCGACGATCGACCTCGCCGACGAGATCGCGGCGGGCGGCGACCGGGCGCTGCTGCCGCGTCTGACGGCCGAGCTCGACCGGGCGATCGCCGAGCGGAACGCGTACGCGCGTGAGCTGCTCGGCGGTGTCGTCGCGGGCGTGGGCGGTACGGAGACCCTCCCGGTCCTGGTGCGCGCCTCCGCCGTCGACCTCGGTGACGACCAGGACGGCCTGGCGACCGAGATCGTCGACCTGGTCCAGGCGGACCCGAAGACCGCCCGGAGTCTGCTCCAGCCCCTCACGGAGGACGACGACCTCTCCGTCGCCAATCGCGCCGACTGGGCGCTGCGCTTCCTGCCGTAACGGCGCCCGCGCGCGAAGAGGCCACAGCCCGGTGGGCTGTGGCCTCGTTCACGTGGACGCGGGGGTCAGCGGTCTACCAGAAGGCGCTGCAGTCGATCTTCTCCGTGCCGGAGTCCTTGATGCAGACGCGGTAGTAGCTGGTGCTGCCGCCCAGCATGTTGGACCAGTCCGAACCGGGGTCGGGGAACGTGACCGAGAGGCTGCGCTGGAACCCGGTGCCGTAGCCCGACCACTTCTCGATGTAGCCGTACTTGTCCCACCAGTTGTTGGGCCCGGACGGGTCGGTGACGCGGACCCAGGCGGCCTGACACGCGGGGGACCAGCGCAGCTCGGCCTTGAGGCTGCCGTCGGCTGTGGCGGTCTGCTTGGTGACGGCGTCGCCGTCACAGCCCATGGAGACGGGACCCTTGTTGTCGCAGCCGGCGCCGGAGCAGCCGGCGGCGTACGAAGTGCCCGCCAACGGGATGAGGGCCATGGTCATCGCGGCGGCCGAGACCGTCGCCGCCTTCGCGATCATGCGCTTCATGGACGTGCAACCTCCAGGAACAAGGAAGATTTCAAGCCCCCCGTGGGGGCCGAAGCTGATCATGGTGGCTTGTTCTGAGCGCGTCAACGGGTAAATCGGGCGACCTTCCTGGCGTCTTGACGCCCGTACGTGAAGAGGCCACAGCCCGGTGGGCTGTGGCCTCGTTCATGCGGACGCGGGGGTCAGGGTCTACCAGAAGGGGGTGCAGTCCACCTGGTCCGTGGCGGCGGGGTCGCTGATGCAGGCGCGGTAGTAGGCGGTGGGGCTGCCCAGCATGTTGGTCCAGTCATTGCCCGAGCTGGGGAACGTCACCTGGAGGCTGCGCTGGAACCCGGTGCCGCGGCCCGACCACTTCTCGATGACGCCGTACCGCTCCCACCACATCTCACCGTTGGTCGTGACCCGGGCCCAGGCCGCCTGGCAGGTGGGGGACCACCGCAGCTCGACCCTGAGGCTGGAGTTGGTGCGGGACGTGGCGCTGCCCTTGGTGACGGCGTCGCCGTCACAGCCCATGGAGACGGGACCCTTGTTGTCGCAGCCGGTGCCGGAGCAACCGGCGGCGTACGAGGTGCCGGCGAGCGGGATGAGGGCCATGGTCATCGCGGCGGCCGAGACCGTCGCCGCCTTCGCGATCATGCGCTTCATGGTTGTGCAACCTCCAGGAACAGGAAGATCGTGCGCCCCCCCGTGGAGGCCGAAGCCGATCATGGTCGCCTGTTCTGTGCGCGTCAATGGATTAATTCGGGCCACCTCGGTGCGGTGGCCGGACGACGCGGGGCCGCCCCCGCGCCCCCGGTCGAGGGGTACGGGGACGGCCCCGGCGATCCGGTCGGAAACCGCCTCCGACCTCGGCGTTCATCGACGCTTGCGGTCGCCCTCGCCCAGCAGTCCTGCCTTGCGCAGCGCGTCCGCCATGGCACTGTTGGAGGGCGCCGGTGCCGGCGAACGTTCCCGGCCACCCCGGTCCCCGCGGTCGTTCCGGTTCCCGCCCTCGGCCTTGCGGCCGCCGCCGCCCTGCCGCTGCTGCGGCGGCCGGCCGGAGCGCTCGCCCCGGTCTCCCCGCTCGCCTCGCTCGCGCTTGGGCGCCCCGCCCTGGCCACCCTGGCCGGGCTCGTCGTCGAGCCGCAGCGTCAGCGCGATCCGCTTGCGCGGGATGTCCACGTCGAGGACCTTCACCTTGACCACGTCGCCGGGCTTCACCACATCGCGCGGGTCCTTGACGAAGGTCTTCGACAGGGCCGAGACGTGCACCAGGCCGTCTTGGTGCACGCCGATGTCCACGAACGCCCCGAAGGCGGCCACGTTGGTGACGACGCCCTCCAGGACCATGCCGGACGCCAGGTCGCCGATCTTCTCGACGCCCTCCTTGAAGGTGGCCGTCTTGAACGCCGGTCGCGGGTCGCGGCCCGGCTTCTCCAGCTCACGCAGGATGTCCGTCACCGTCGGCAGACCGAAGGTCTCGTCGACGAAGTCGTCGGCGCGCAGCGAGCGCAGCGTGCCCGTGTCACCGATCAGCGCGGCGACCTGGCCGCCCGTCGTCTTCGCCATCCGGCGCACCACCGGGTACGCCTCCGGGTGCACCGACGAGGAGTCGAGCGGGTCGTCGCCGCCACGGATGCGCAGGAAGCCCGCGCACTGCTCGTACGCCTTCGGGCCGAGCCGGGCCACGTCCTTCAGCGCCTTGCGGGAGCGGAAGGGACCGTTGGCGTCCCGGTGCGCGACGATGTTCTCCGCGAGACCGGAGCTGATGCCCGAAACCCGCGAAAGCAGCGGCGTGGAGGCGGTGTTGACGTCGACGCCGACACCGTTCACGCAGTCCTCGACCACGGCGTCCAGCGAGCGCGAGAGCTTCACCTCGGCCAGGTCGTGCTGGTACTGGCCGACGCCGATGGACTTCGGGTCGATCTTCACCAGCTCCGCGAGCGGGTCCTGGAGCCGCCGGGCGATGGAGACCGCGCCGCGCAACGACACGTCGAGGCCCGGGAGTTCCTGCGAGGCGAACGCGGAGGCCGAGTAGACCGAGGCGCCCGCCTCCGAGACCATCACCTTGGTCAGGTTCAACTCGGGGTGCTTGGCCAGGAGTTCGGTGGCCAGCTTGTCGGTCTCGCGGGAGGCCGTGCCGTTGCCGATCGCGATCAGTTCGACCGCGTGCTCCTTCGCGAGGCGCGCCAGCCTGTCAAGCGCCTGGTCCCACTTGTTGGCGGGGACGTGCGGGTAGATCGTGTCGGTGGCCACGACCTTGCCGGTCGCGTCGACCACGGCGACCTTCACGCCCGTACGGAAGCCGGGGTCGAGGCCCAGCGTCGCCCGGGTACCGGCCGGCGCGGCGAGCAGCAGATCGCGCAGGTTCGCCGCGAACACGCGGACCGCCTCGTCCTCGGCGGCCGTCCGCAGCCGCAGCCGGAGGTCGATGCCGAGGTGCACGAGGATGCGGGTCCGCCAGGCCCAACGGACCGTGTCCTGAAGCCACTTGTCGCCGGGGCGCCCCCGGTCGGCGACACCGAAGCGACTCGCGACGATCCCCTCGTACGAGGAGGGTCCGGGGGTCTCGGAAGGCTCCTCCGGCTCCAGGTCCAGGCTGAGCACGTCCTCCTTCTCGCCGCGCAGCATGGCGAGCACCCGGTGCGAGGGCAGGGCCGTGAAGGGCTCGGTGAAGTCGAAGTAGTCGGCGAACTTCGACCCGGTCTCCTCCTGCCCGTCGCGCACCTTGGCGGTCAGCCGGCCGCGGCTCCACATGCGCTCGCGCAGCTCGCCGATGAGGTCGGCGTCCTCGGAGAACTTCTCGGCGAGGATCGCCCGCGCGCCCTCCAGGGCCGCGGCGGCGTCCGCGACGCCCTTGTCCGCGTCCACGAAGGCCGCGGCGGCGGCCGTCGGCTCCACCGACGGATCGGCGAGCAGCCCCTCCGCCAGCGGTTCGAGGCCGGCCTCACGGGCGATCTGGGCCTTGGTCCTGCGCTTCGGCTTGAAGGGCAGGTAGATGTCCTCCAGGCGCGCCTTGGTGTCGGCGGCCCGGATGCGGGCCTCGAGCTCCTCCGTCAGTCTGCCCTGCTCGCGTACCGAGTCGAGGATCGCCGAGCGGCGGTCCTCGAGCTCGCGCAGATAGCGCAGCCGCTCCTCCAGGGTGCGGAGCTGCGCGTCGTCGAGCATCTCCGTCGCTTCCTTGCGGTAGCGCGCGATGAACGGCACGGTCGAACCGCCGTCGAGCAGCTCGACGGCTGCCTTCACCTGTCGCTCGCGTACGCCGAGCTCCTCGGCGATCCTTGCTTCGATGGACGTCGTCACGGTGTCCCGACTCGCCTTCTCGTGCCTCAAGCTTGCGAGTGCATTGTGCCGGGTCGGTCACCCGTACGCGGTAACCGACCCGTCCCGCGCGCGTCCCCGCGCGTGCGCAGCGCACTTCCGCGCGCCCGGGGTCACCCTCCTCGGCGGGTGAGGCCCGTGGTCATCCTTCGCCGGCGGGGCCCGCGGTCACTCCTTGCCGACGAGATCCGCCGGGAAGGCGCCCGCGACGGCCGCCGTGACCAGGAAGCCGCGCCCCAGCTCGGTGAGCCGCTCGACGCCGGCCGCGCCCAGGTGCTCGTACGGGGCGGCGTCGAGCCGGTCGGTGTGCTCCTCGACCTCGGCCCGCAGGGCCGTACCGGCCTCGGTGAGCTCACCGTCGGCGTCGAGCAGCCCGCGCCCGCGCAGCCGCTCCCTCGCGGCCTCCCAGTCGTCGCGCCGCCAGCCGCGGGAGCTGAGCGCCCAACGCGGCGCCATGCCCTTGCCGGTGGCGGTGTGGGAGGCGAGGGCCTCGACGGGGTCGAGCCCGGCCGAGAGGAGGGCCGCGAGGTGCCCGTCGCCCCGGTGCTCGCGCAGCAGCGTGGCGGCGTACCAGTAGGCGAGGTGGGGCTCCGCGGGCACGGGCAGGTCGGCGTGGGCCGAGTACAGCGGCCGGGCGTGCCGGGTGCAGGCCTCCGTGGCGCGCAGGGCGAGCCCGGCCGCCTCGGCCATCTCCGGGGAGGCGACGGTCTCCTCGCCGAGCAGTCGGCGCATGGTCGCGTCGGCGGTGCGCAGCCGCGCGTCCAGGACCTCGGCGGGGGAGGCGGTCTCCCAGACGGCGGGGAGGTGCTTGGAGAGCAGCTCGTGGTTGTAGTTGTAGAACGTCGCGGCGACGGTGCCCGCGCCGACCGCGCCGAGGGCGGCGCTGCGCGAGGCGAGCCGCATCGCGCTCTGGTCGGTGAAGCCGAGGGCGCCGAACTCGCGATCCATGTCGGGCGAGAAGTACAGCGTGGAGTGCAGTGGGTTGAGGGCGTTGTGGCAGCGGCGTCCCGCGCGCGGCGGCAGAGCAGTCGTCGTCATGCCCTGAACGTTACCGACTGGTCGGTACGACGGGAACCGCCGAGACCCCTCCCGCGTGCGCGATGGCAGAAAAGGTGGGGTCGGCGTCATTGCGGCCGTCGTCGCCCCCTCGGAGGATGGTGCCATGACGCAGCGACCCGTTCTCGTCGTTCTCTTCGACGGCGTGCAGAGCCTCGACGTGACCGGCCCCTTCGAGGTGTTCGCCGGTGCCGGCCGAGCCGCCGGCGACCCGTCCGCGTACCCCATCCGCACCGCCTCCCTGGACGGCGGACCGGTCCGTACGCACAGCGGGCTGCGGCTGCTCCCCGACACCACCCTCGACGAGGCCGTCGCCGGCGGCGCCCCGCACACCCTCGTCGTCCCCGGCGGCGACGGCACCCGCGCACCCGACCCCGCCCTGATCGACTGGCTGCGCACCCACGCCCCGGGCGCCGGGAGGCTGGTCTCCGTCTGCACGGGGGCGCTGCTCCTCGCCGAGGCCGGGCTCCTCGACGGACACCGGGCGACGACCCACTGGGCCGCCTGCGACCACTTCGCCCGCTCCTACCCCGAGGTCGACGTGGACCCGGACCCCATCTTCGTACGGGACGGACGGCTCTCCACCTCCGCCGGGGTCACCGCCGGCATCGACCTGGCGCTCGCCCTGGTCGAGGAGGACCTCGGCCGGGACGTGGCCCTCACCGTCGCCCGCCATCTGGTCGTCTTTCTGCGCCGCCCCGGCAACCAGGCCCAGTTCAGTGCCCAGCTGGCCGCCCAGACCGCCCGCCGGGAGCCGCTGCGCGACCTCCAGCAATGGATCAGCGAGCACCCCGACGGGGACCTCTCCGTGGAGACGCTCGCCTCCCGTGCCCGGCTCTCGCCCCGCCACTTCGCCCGCGCCTTCCAGGCGGAGACGGGTACGACCCCCGGCCGCTACGTCGACCGGGTGCGGCTCGAACACGCCCGCCGCCTCCTGGAGGAGAGCTCGCGCGGCGTCGAGGAGGTCGCCCGCGCCGCGGGCTACGGCACCCCCGAGGCGATGCGCCGCGCCTTCACCAAGGCCCTCGGCACCGCGCCGGCGGACTACCGACGCCGCTTCCACATACCTGTCGACTGACCACACATTCGTCCAACGAAAGGGACCATCGTGCAGATCGCCGTCCTGCTCTACCAGGGCTTCACCACGCTCGACGCCGTCGGACCGTACGAGCTCCTGGCCCGCCTCCCCGGGGCCGAGACCGTCTTCGTGGCCAAGGAGGCCGGCCCCGTCCGCAACGACCAGGGCAGCCTCGCCCTCGTCGCGGACAGGACGCTCGCCGAGGTCCCGAGCCCGGACATCGTCCTCGTCCCCGGCGGTCCCGACTCCCGGGAGGCCATGAACGACCCGGAGATCCAGGCCTGGCTCCGCACGGCCGACGAGACCAGTACCTGGACCACCTCGGTCTGCACCGGCTCCCTGATCCTGGCCGCCGCCGGAATCCTCGACGGCCGCCGCGCCACCACCCACTGGCTGGCCTACGAGGAGCTCAGGGCGCTGGGCGTCGAGCCCACCGGCGAGCGGGTCGTCTTCGACGGCAAGTACGTCACCGCCGCCGGGGTCTCCTCCGGCATCGACATGGCGCTGCACCTGCTCGGCCGGATCGGCGGGGACGAGCTCGCCCAGACGATCCAGCTGCTCACCGAGTACGACCCCCAGCCGCCGTACGACGCGGGATCGCCGGACAAGGCCCCGGCCGCGATCGTGGCGCACTGGCGGGGCGAGAAGGTGGAGACCCTGGGCCGGTAGCGCCGAGCCCGGGCCGTCCCCGGGTTCAGGTCCCGTACGTGAAGCGGGGCGCCCGGCGTTCCAGGAAGGCGGCGACACCCTCCGCGGTGTCGCCGCTGCCGCGCGCCTGCTCCGCCCAGTGGGCGTCCCGGTCCAGGCGCCCGTCGGCGAACTCCTTGGCCGCCGCCTGGGTCAGCAGTGAGCGAGAGGCGAGCACCCGGGCGAACTCGGCGACCCGCTTGTCCAGCTCGCCCACCGGGTGCAGCTCGTCCACGAACCCGGTCCGCAGCGCCCGCTCCCCGTCGATCAACTCACCCGAGAAAAGCAGGTACTTGGCGGTCGAGGGCCCCACGAGCGCGGCGAGCCTGCGGGTCGACGAGGACGGGTAGACGATGCCGAGTTTCGACGGGGTGATCCCGAAGCGGGCGCCCTCCTCGGCGAACCGCAGATCGCAGGCGGCGGCCAGCTGGCTGCCGCCCCCGACACAGAAGCCCCGGACGGCCGCCAGGGTCGGCCGGGGGAAGGCCGCGAGCGCCTCCTCGGCCCGTACCGCCAGCGTCTGCTGCTCGTCGCCGGGCTCCCGGAGCGCCGAGATGTCGGCGCCCGCACAGAAGGTGTCGCCCTCACCCGTCAGGACCAGGACCCGGACCGCGGGGTCGGCGGCGAGCCGGTCCAGCACGCCGGGCAGCGCGCGCCACATGCCGGCGCTCATCGCGTTGCGCTTGGCGGGATTGGCGATGGCGACGGTGGCGATCCCGTCCGTGACGCTGTCCTTCAGCTGCGGCTCCATGGGCCGGATGCTATCCGCCGTACCCGAACGTACGATCAAGAAGGGGTCGTCCCGAGGAGGCACCGCATGGCCAAGGACGCCCACGAGACGCACGAGGACCCGGATCCCGTACGGGACATGGTGCGCGAGGGGAAACGGCTCAACCGGAGCTTCAGCTGGCTGGCCGTGCTCGGCGTCCTGCTCGTCCTCGGGGGTGTCGTCGGCCTGATCTACACGGGCCTCGCCACCCTGACCTCCATGCTGCTCTTCGGCTGGCTGCTGCTGATCGGCGGGTTCGTGGGGCTGCTCCAGGCGATCCAGTCGCGGGGCACCAGCTACTTCTGGCTCGCGGTGGTGGTGGCCGCCCTGAACATCGCCGCCGGGGTCGTGGTGATCCGTCACCCGGAGGGCTCGGCGGAGGCGCTGACGATGTTCGCCGCCCTGCTGTTCCTGACCGGCGGTCTGTTCCGGCTGGTCGGCAGTGTGGTGGTGCGCGGGCCGCAGTTCGGCTGGACCCTGCTCCAGGGCGCCTTCGGGCTGCTGCTCGGTCTGCTCGTCCTGTTCGACTGGCCGGACAGCAGCCGGTACGTTCTCGGGGTCTTCTTCTCGCTCGCGCTGCTCTTCGACGGCCTCGGCCTGGTCGCCATCGGGGTGGGCGGGCGACGGATCGTCGGTATGGTGACGCCGACACCGGTGTCCGACGTGCCCGCGGAGCCGTCAGAAAGCGAACCCGATCGGTCGAACAACTGACGTCGGCATACTCACCCGATCAGAAAGCGGCCGATAAGTGTCGACTTCTGGTCAGTAGGCCGGTCCGCCCGCGCGCATTGCCAAGACTCGATCCGTGGCGAGAATCGAGCACGAGGGTGGGAACCGTACCGTGGAGAACCACGGGGGTGGCCCCACCCGGCAACCGTCCTACGAAGGAGTCTGGCGCTTCACCGCTGCCGCGGTCGACGTCTCCGTCCCGCAGGCCCGGCACGCCGTACGCGACCTGCTGGTCCGCCAGGGAGTCCCCCTCCATGAGGAGATCATGGACGGCCTGCTGCTGATCGTCTCCGAGCTGGTCACCAACGCCGTGCGGCACGCGGCGCTGCTCTCCCCGGAGATAGCGGTGGAGGTGGCCATCGGCCCCGAGTGGATCAGGGTGTCCGTCGAGGACAACCACCCGTACCGCCCCAAGGCCCTTGAGGCGGACTACGGGCAGACGGGCGGCCGCGGACTGCTTCTGGTCCGCGAGATCGCCCAGGAGGCCGGCGGCGCCTGCGACGTCGAGCACACCGCGAGCGGCGGCAAGATCATCTGGGCGGCGCTGCCCCTGGCCCCGATGGCACCGGGGCCGGGAGCCGCGATCCACCAGCCGGTCGTCACCAGCCCCCGGACGGACCCGTCAGTTCCCTGACGGCCGGACGCGCCGCGTCGAGCACCGTCATGAACCAGGCGGAGAAGGGCGCGGCGGCATGGCGCTCGGCCAGCTCGGCGGCGGTCACGAAGACGGTGTCCTCGATCTCCTCCGGGTCCGGCCGCGGCTCGGCCTGCACGAGGCCGACGAAGAGGTGGTTGAACTCCTGCTCCACCAGGCCGGAGGCCGGGTCCGGGTGGTTGTAGCGGACGGTGCCCGCCTCCGCGAGCAGCGTGGGCGAGACGCCGAGCTCCTCGAAGGTCCGCCGGGCCGCCGCGGCGAACGGCGCCTCGCCCGGGTAGGGGTGGCCGCAGCAGGTGTTCGACCAGACGCCGGGGGAGTGGTACTTGCCGAGCGCCCGGCGCTGGAGCAGCAGCCGGCCCGACTCGTCGAACAGGAAGACGGAGAAGGCGCGGTGCAGCAGGCCGGGCGCCTGGTGGGCGGCGAGCTTCTCCGCCGTGCCGATGGTCGTCCCGTCCTCGTCGACCAGTTCGAGCATGATCGGCGCCGGGGCTTCGGACGGCTGGACGCCGTTCGAAAGGATCTCCGGCATCTCCGGCGAGATCTGAGCCGCGGTGGCTGGTGTGGTCGGCATACCCATCCTTCGCTTCGGTCCTCGCCCCGGTGGGGCCACCTCAGTCTGCCGTACAAAAGCGGCTTGTCCGTACTTCGGAGGCCGGACGTGGCCGCTCCCACCGCACCGGAGTACAACCGGCGCGATGGGGGCGGAGTGACGGCGACGGGGCGACTAGACCCCGAAAGCCGCCGGATAGACGAGCGTGCCCGGCGGAACGGGTACGGCGTCGTCCAGGACGAGCGCCATCATCGTCTCGTCCGGAGCCTCGAAACCTGGCTTGATTCCGTACTCAGACGCACGTACGAACCCGAACCTCGGGTAGTACTCCGGATGGCCCAGGACGAGCACGAACGGCTCGCCCCGCAGCCGCGCCGCGTCGAGCACCGCCCGGACGACGGCCTGCCCGGCCCCCGTCCGCTGGTACGCGGGCGCCACCGAGACCGGGGCGAGTGCCGCCGCGGGGGCGTCCCCCACCCGGCAGCGGGTGATCAGCGCGTGCGCCGCGATCGAGCCGTCCGGGGCCTCGGCCACGTACGACAGGCCTGGGAGCCAGGCGTCGGGGTCCCGCCGGAGCGCGTCCACCAGATCGGCCTCCGCCTCCGATCCGAACGCGGCCGACACGACCGGCCAGATCGCCGAGGCGTCCTCGCCGGTCTCCGGACGGGTGCGCCACCGCGGATCCGCCGGCCGCAGGACGAAGCCCGCGTACCCGTAGTCGGAGCCGTGCTCGCGCCGCAGCGCGATCTCGGCGCGGGCCCCCGACACCGCCTCGGCCATGCCGGGCACGGTGGTGTCCGCCGCATCGGCGTGTGTGGCGAGCGGACCGTAGTACTCGGCCCAGTCGCTCTCGGGCTGCGGGACGGTCCCCAGGACGTGGTAGCCGGCCCCGATCGCCGCCGCCGAGAGCGCGGCGACGGTACGGAGCGGGTAGTGCTCCTCCCAGAACGCGCGGGCCACGGGGCCGGGCTCCTCGGTGGTCCAGACGCACTCGGTGAGCACCAGGGTGCCTCCGGGTGCCAGCAGCCTGCGCCACTCGGCGAGCGCCCGGTCGAAGCCCAGGACGAAGACCGAGCTCTCGGCCCAGACCAGGTCGAAGGAGCCGTCCGGGAACGGCAGTGCGCCCATGTCGGCGCGGAGGGTACGGATCGAGCCGTCGAGCCCGCGGACGGCGGCGGACCGCCGCAGCTCGGCGAGGAACGGTTCGTGAAGGTCGACGGCGGTCACCTCGGCGCCCGCCTCGGCGGCCAGGAGCAGCGCGGACCGGCCGGGGCCGCAGCCCAGGTCGAGCACGCGCGGACGCTCGGGCAGCATCCCGGAGAGCGCGAGGAGCCGACGCGTGGTGGCGTCGGAACCGGGACCCTGCCGCGGAAGGCCGTGGTGCAGGGTGAAGAAGGAGTCGTGCAGAGCGTTGTCGGACAACGTGGGAAACCCTTTGTGAGAGGGCCCCGGCCGACGACGTGACGGACCGGTGGGAACCGGGATCAGGTCAGCCGGAGACCCGGAGGCTGAGGAAGGACCGGGTGCTGCCGCTCGGGGCAGCCTCCATCGCGACGGTCATCAACCTCAGCTCCTCTCTCCACACGTTCGTGCGAAAAGACTAACAGGGCGCGGTCCTCACAGGCAGAGCTTCGCCTCGTGCTCCGCGTGCCCGACCGGCTCCAGCTGGAAGGTGCAGTGCTCCACGTCGAAGTGCGAGCCCAGGCATCCCTGGAGCGAGTGCAGCATCTTCTCGTGCCCGACCGAGTCGAGCGCGCCCTGGTCCACGACCACGTGCGCGGAGAGCACCGGCATCCCCGAGGTGATCGTCCAGGCGTGCAGGTCGTGGACGTCCTCGACCCCGGGCAGGGCCAGGATGTGCGCCCGTACCTCCGCCATGTCGACGCCCTTGGGGGCCGCCTCCAGGAGCACGTCCAGGGTCTCGCGCATCAGCTTGACCGTACGCGGGACGATCATCAGGCCGATCACGATCGAGGCGATCGGGTCGGCGTACTGCCAGCCCGTGGCCAGGATGATGCCGGCCGCGACGATGACGGTGACCGAGCCGAGCGCGTCGGCGAGCACCTCCAGGTAGGCCCCGCGCACGTTGAGGCTGTCCTTCTGGCCCCGCATGAGCAGCGACAGCGAGATCACGTTGGCGACCAGACCGATCACCGCGAACGCGATCGTGAGACCGCCCTTGGTCTCGGCCGGCTCGATGAACCGCTGGACCGCCTCGTACAGCACGTAGCCGCCGACGCCGAGGAGCAGCAGACAGTTGGCGAGCGCCGCGAGGATCTCGGCCCGCGCGAACCCGAAGGTGCGGTTCCCCGAGGGCGGCCGGTTGGCGAAGTGGATCGCGAGCAGCGCCATCGCGAGGCCGACCGCGTCGGTCGCCATGTGCGCCGCGTCGGCGATCAGCGCGAGCGAGTCGGCGAGCATGCCGCCGATGATTTCGATCACCATCACGGAGAGCGTGATGCCGAGCGCGATGCGCAGCCGGTTCTTGTACGCGGCCCCGGCTGTGCCCGTCGGCGCAGGACCGCCGTGGCTGTGCCCGTGGTCGTGTCCAGCCCCCATGGCGTGGCCTCCAGATCGTGTCGTCACGTGTGCCCCAAGTCGCAAGTGAACTACGGGTGGGGGGTATGCGCAACACGGTACTGAACACCGTTGTCATGTGCTCTGACCTGCGGTGATGCATTCAGGACCGGCCATGGCGGGAAGGCGACGCCGGGGGCCCCCGCGGGCGGCCGCGGCCGTCGTTTTGATCGGCGGGCCACCGATCGCCCATGATGATCTCCGCAGGGCGAGGCGCACCCGCGAGGACGTGCGTGGGCCCGGGGGAGTCCTGCCCGCGAAGCCTCGGTGAACTCACGCTCCGTTCATCCGATAGCCTCAGCCGACGTGTCGCCGCCCCGTGCCGGGCCGCACCGCCGCGCCCGGGGCCGCCATGGGTCCCGCCGGCCCCTCCGCCAGCTCCAAGGAGTGAGTTCGTCTGTCGACCGCCATCCTCACCGGCCCGCCGGCACCCGGATCCTCGCTCGACGGAGATCTGCGGTCGCTCGGCTTCGACGTCCGGACCGCCTCCGGCGCCGATGGGACCGGCGCCCTGCTGGCCACCGTCCCGGCGGGTGAGCGCGTCGCGCTCGTCGATCCCCGGTTCGTCGGGCATGTGCACGCGCTGCGCCTCGCCCTCACCGACCCCCGGTTCCCCGCGGCCGCCGCACCCGGCGCGCTCACCGTGCAGAACGGGGCCCGCCCCGCGCTGGTCCGCGCCCTGACCGCCACCGGGGCCGCCGGCACCGACGACCTCACCGGCACGCTCGCCGACGCCCTCGACGCCGACGGCGTCGCCGTGCACCGGCCCCAGCTCGGCACGCTCGTCGCCGCCGTGCCCACCGACGCCGAGGCCCGCCACGAGGCCCGCGCCGCCGTGGACGCCGTCGACGACGAGGCCGTACGCCTCCGCTCGGCCGTCAAGGCCCACGACGGCTTCTTCACCACCTTCTTCATCAGCCCGTACTCGCGCTACATCGCCCGCTGGTGCGCGCGGCGCGGACTGACCCCCAACCAGGTCACCACCGCCTCGCTGCTCACCGCGCTGATCGCGGCCGGCTGCGCGGCGACCGGCGAGCGCGGCGGCTACATCGCGGCCGGCGTCCTGCTCCTCGTCTCCTTCGTCCTCGACTGCACCGACGGGCAGCTCGCCCGGTACGCGCTGAAGTACTCGACGATGGGTGCCTGGCTCGACGCCACCTTCGACCGCGCCAAGGAGTACGCCTTCTACGCGGGCCTCGCCCTCGGCGCGGCGCGCAACGGCGACGACGTCTGGGCCCTGGCGCTCGGCGCGATGATCCTGATGACCTGCCGGCACGTCGTGGACTTCTCGTTCAACGAGGCCAACCACGACGCCACCGCCAACACGAGCCCCACCGCGGCCCTCTCCGACCGGCTCGACAGCCTCGGCTGGACCGTCTGGGCCCGCCGGATGATCATCCTGCCGATCGGCGAGCGCTGGGCGATGATCGCGGTCCTCACCGCCGTCACCACCCCCCGGATCGTCTTCTGGGCCCTGATCATCGGCTGCGCCTTCGGCGCCTGCTACACCACGGCCGGCCGCGTTCTGCGCTCGCTGACCCGCAAGGCGCAGCGCACCGACCGGGCCGCGCAGGCCCTGGCGGACCTCGCGGACTCGGGGCCGCTCGCCGCGATCACGAACCGGATCCTCGGCCGCACCGGCATCCTGATGCTTCCCCCGCTGGTCCTCGCGCTGATCGCCACGGGCGCGATGATCGCCGCGGCCCTCGCGACCCCCTTCGGGTCCGACCAGACCGTCGTCGCCGCCGTCTTCTACGTGGTGTTCTCCGGCGCAGCCGTCGCCCGCCCCCTCAAGGGCGCCCTCGACTGGCTGCTCCCGCCGCTCTTCCGGGCCGCCGAGTACGGCACGATCCTGATCCTCGCGGCCCGCTCCGAGGTGAACGGGGCCTTGCCCGCGGCCTACGGACTGGTGGCCGCCGTCGCCTACCATCACTACGACACGGTGTACCGCATCCGCGGCGGCACCGGCGCGCCGCCCACGTGGCTGGTGCGCACGATCGGCGGTCACGAGGGCCGCACGTTGCTGGTGACCGTCCTCGCCGCCCTGCTGGCGAGCCGTGGCAACGACTTCACCCTGGCGCTCACCGCCCTGGCGGTCACCATCGCGCTTGTGGTGCTCGCGGAGTCCATCCGCTTCTGGGTGTCCTCCGGAGCACCCGCCGTACATGACGAAGGAGAAACAGCATGATCGGTCTCGTACTGGCAGCCGGTGCCGGACGGCGTCTGCGCCCCTACACCGACACGCTTCCGAAGGCCCTCGTGCCTGTCGACGGTGACACCACCATCCTCGACCTCACGCTGAAGAACTTCGCCGAGATCGGTCTCACCGAGGTCGCGATCGTCGTCGGCTACCGCAAGGAGGCCGTCTACGACCGCAAGGACGCCCTCGAGGCGAAGTACGGCCTCAAGATCACCCTCGTCGACAACGACAAGGCCGAGGAGTGGAACAACGCCTACTCCCTGTGGTGCGCCCGTGAGGTCCTCAAGCGCGGTGTGATCCTCGCCAACGGCGACACCGTCCACCCGGTCTCCGTCGAGAAGACCCTGCTCGCCGCCCGCGGCGACGGCAAGAAGATCATCCTCGCCCTCGACGCGGTGAAGCACCTCGCCGACGAGGAGATGAAGGTCATCACCGCCGAGGGCAAGGGCGTCCAGCGCATCACCAAGCTGATGGACCCGGCCACCGCCACCGGCGAGTACATCGGTGTCACCCTCATCGAGGCCGAGGCCGCCGAGGAGCTCGCCGACGCCCTCAAGGTCACCTTCGAGCGCGACCCCGACCTGTACTACGAGGACGGCTACCAGGAGCTCGTCAACCGAGGCTTCACCATCGACGTCGAGCCCATCGGTGACGTCAAGTGGGTGGAGATCGACAACCACGACGACCTCGCGAAGGGCCGTGAGATCGCGTGCCAGTACTGACCCGGCTGATCCCCTCGCCGGTCGTCGTCGACATCCGCCGGGGAGCGCTGGACGACCTGTCCGCGCTCCTCGCGGACCAGCGGATCTCCAGCAACGGCAAGATCGCCGTCGCCATCAGCGGCGGTTCGGGCCTCAAGCTGCGTGACCACTTCGCCCCCGAGCTGCCCGGCGCCGACTGGTACCCGGTCGCCGGCGGCACCATCGACGAGGCCGTGAAGCTCGCCGACGCCATGCGCGGCAAGCGGTACGACGCCGTGGTCGCCCTCGGCGGCGGCAAGATCATCGACGTGACGAAGTACGCGGCGGCCCGGGTCGGGCTGCCGCTGGTGGCCATCGCCACCAACCTGTCGCACGACGGGATCTGCTCGCCGATCTCGACCCTGGACAACGACAACGGCCGGGGATCCTACGGTGTCCCCACCCCGATCGCCCTCGTCATCGACCTGGACGTGATCAGGGACGCGCCGGTCCGCTTCGTGCGCTCCGGCATCGGCGACGCGATCTCCAACCTCTCCGCCATCGCCGACTGGGAGCTCTCCCACCAGGTGACCGGGGAGCCCGTCGACGGCCTCGCGGCCGCGATGGCCCGCAGCGCCGGCGAGGCCGTACTCCGCCACCCCGGCGGCGTCGGCGACGACGACTTCCTCGTCACCCTCTCCGAGGGCCTGGTGATGTCCGGCATCGCCATGTCGATCAGCGGGGACAGCCGGCCCTCCTCGGGCGCCTGCCACGAGATCAGCCACGCCTTCGACCTGCTCTTCCCGGCCCGCGCCGCCAGCCACGGCGAGCAGTGCGGTCTCGGAGCGGCCTTCGCCATGCACCTGCGCGGCGCCGGCGACGGCTCCGCCCAGATGGTCGAGACCCTGCGCCGGCACGGGCTCCCCGTCAGGCCGGAGGAGATGGGCTTCACCGTGGACGAGTTCGTCCAGGCGGTGTCCTTCGCCCCGCAGACCCGGCCGGGCCGCTTCACCATCCTCGAACACCTCGACCTGTCCGACGACCAGATCAGGGACGCGTACGCCGACTATGCCAAAGCCATCGGTAGCTGAGCTCCGCCCGGTCGTCCACCCCCCGGGTGTGAAGGACCGGCGCAGCGGGGAGCACTGGGGCGGCCGCCTGTACATGCGGGAGATCTCGCTCAGGATCACCCGGCGGCTCGTCGGCACCAGGATCACGCCGAACCAGCTCACGTACGTGATGACGCTCGCGGGCGTCCTCGCGGCACCGGCCCTGCTCGTGCCCGGAATCCCCGGGGCGCTGCTCGGCGCGCTCATGGTCCAGCTCTACCTGCTGCTCGACTGCGTCGACGGCGAGGTGGCCCGCTGGAAGAAGCAGTTCTCGCTCGCCGGGGTGTACCTGGACCGGGTCGGCGCCTACCTGTGCGACGCGGCCGTGCTCGTCGGCTTCGGCCTGCGCGCGGCCGACCCGTGGGGTTCGGGCCGGATCGACTGGCTCTGGGCCTTCCTCGGCACCCTCGCGGCCCTCGGCGCCATCCTGATCAAGGCCGAGACCGACCTCGTCGGTGTCGCCCGTCACCAGGGCGGTCTGCCGCCGGTCAAGGAGTCGGCCTCCGAGCCGCGCTCCTCCGGCATGGCGCTGGCCCGCAGGGCGGCCGGGGCGCTGAAGTTCCACCGGCTCGTCCTCGGCATCGAGGCCTCGCTGCTGATCGTCGTCCTGGCGATCGCGGACCAGGTCAGGGGCGACCTGTTCTTCACCCGTCTCGGTGTCGCCGTCCTCGCCGGCATCGCCCTGCTCCAGACCGTGCTGCACCTGGTGTCGATCATGGTCTCCAGCAGGCTGAAGTGAGGCCTGCCGTGAGTGCGCCGCTCAAGGTGGGAGCCGTCGTCATCACGATGGGCGACCGCCCCGACGACCTGCGCGCGCTGATCGACTCGATCGCCGAGCAGGAGGGCGACCGCGTCGAGGTCGTCGTCGTCGGACAGGGCACCCCGGTCACCGGGGTGCCCGACCGGGTGCGGACCGTCGACCTGCCGGAGAACGTCGGCATCCCCGCCGGCCGGAACGTCGGCATCGAGGCCTTCGGCCCCGGCGGCACCGACGTCGACGTCCTGCTCTTCCTGGACGACGACGGGCAGCTCGCCCACGCGGACACCGTCGAACTGGTCCGGCAGGCCTTCACCGCCGACCCTCGCCTCGGCATCATCACCTTCCGGATCGCCGATCCGGAGACCGGGGTCACCCAGCGCCGGCACGTGCCGAGGCTCCGTGCCTCCGACCCGATGCGCTCCTCGCGGGTGACGACCTTCCTCGGCGGCGCCAACGCCGTCCGCACCAAGGTGTTCGCCGAAGTGGGCGATCTGCCGGGCGAGTTCTTCTACGCGCACGAGGAGACCGACCTCGCCTGGCGCGCGCTCGACGCCGACTGGATGATCGACTACCGTTCGGACATGGTGCTGCTGCACCCCACCACAGCGCCCTCCCGGCACGCCTCGTACCACTTCAACGTGGCCCGCAACCGAGTCTGGCTGGCACGCCGCAATCTTCCCGCGCCCCTGGTGCCGGTGTATCTCGGCGTCTGGCTTCTGCTCACCCTGGCCCGTCGGCCCTCGCTCCCCGCGCTGAAGGCATGGTTCGGCGGATTCCGCGAAGGCTGGAAGACCCCCTGCGGACCGCGCCGCCCCATGAGGTGGCGTACGGTGTGGCGGCTGACCCGGCTGGGTCGCCCCCCGGTCGTCTGACATCGTGGTACCGACGTGCCGCGCATCTTGAACACGAAAGTTTCGACTTGTGAGTGACACACAGCAGGGCGGGGCGGTCGCGACGAGCGCGCCCCCGTCCGTCGACGACGGCCTGACCCCGGCCGCGCTCGCCGAGAAGTACGGGCTCTCGGTCAGCGGCGCCCGGCCCGGACTGTTCGAGTACGTCCGCGAGCTGTGGAGCCGCCGCCACTTCATCCTGGCCTTCTCCTCGGCGAAGCTGACCGCCCAGTACAGCCAGGCCAAGCTGGGCCAGGTGTGGCAGGTGGCGACCCCGCTGCTGAACGCCCTGGTCTACTACCTGATCTTCGGGCTGATCCTGGACGCCGGCCGCGGCATGACCAAGGACGTCTACATCCCGTTCCTGGTCACCGGCATCTTCGTGTTCACCTTCACCCAGAGCTCGGTCATGGCCGGCGTCCGGGCGATCTCGGGGAACCTGGGCCTGGTCCGGGCCCTGCACTTCCCCCGGGCCACGCTGCCCATCTCGTTCTCGCTCCAGCAGCTCCAGCAGCTGCTGTTCTCGATGATCGTCCTGGTGGCGATCGCGATCGCCTTCGGCAGCTACCCCTCGGCCCGCTGGCTGCTCCTGCTCCCGGCGCTGTTCCTGCAGTTCGTGTTCAACATCGGCCTCGCCCTGATCATGGCCAGGATGGGCTCCAAGACGCCCGACCTCGCCCAGCTGATGCCGTTCGTGATGCGGACCTGGATGTACGCGTCCGGTGTGATGTTCTCGATCCAGACGATGCTCGCCGACAAGCCGGCCTGGATCGCCGACATCCTCATGTACAACCCGGCGGCCGTCTACATGGACCTCATCCGCTTCGCCCTCATCGACGGCTACGGCGCGGAGAACCTGCCGGCGCACGTCTGGATGACCGCGCTCGCCTGGGCCCTGGTCTTCGGCATCGGCGGCTTCGTCTACTTCTGGAAGGCCGAGGAGAGGTACGGCCGTGGCTGACATGAACACCAACCGGTCCGACGTTCCCACCGTCATCTGCGACGACGTCCACATCGTCTACCGGGTCAACACCGGAGGCGGCGGCAAGGGCAGCGCCACGGCGGCGCTGAGCCGGATCGTCGGCCGCGGCAAGGCCGAGGTCACCCGGGGCGTCCGCAAGGTCCACGCGGTCCGCGGCGTCACCTTCACCGCCTACCGGGGCGAGGCCATCGGCCTCATCGGCTCCAACGGCTCCGGCAAGTCCACGCTCCTGCGTGCCGTCGCCGGGCTGCTCCCCACCGAGAGCGGCAAGGTCTACACGGACGGTCAGCCCTCGCTCCTGGGCGTCAACGCGGCCCTCATGAACGACCTCACCGGTGAGCGCAACGTGATCCTGGGTGGCCTCGCCATGGGCATGAGCCGCGAGGAGGTGCGCGAGCGCTACGAGGGGATCGTCGACTTCTCCGGCATCAACGAGAAGGGCGACTTCATCAGCCTGCCCATGCGCACGTACTCCTCCGGCATGGGCGCCCGGCTCCGCTTCGCCATCGCGGCCGCCAAGAACCACGACGTCCTCCTCATCGACGAGGCGCTGGCGACCGGTGACCGCAAGTTCCAGATCCGCTCCGAGGAGCGCATCCGCGAGCTCCGCAAGGAGGCCGGCACGGTCTTCCTGGTGAGCCACAGCAACAAGTCCATCCGGGACACCTGCGACCGGGTGCTCTGGCTGGAGAAGGGTCAGCTCCTGATGGACGGGCCCACGGACGAGGTCCTCAAGGCGTACGAGCGGGAGACCGCCCGCTGATCCTGTGCCCCGTGTCGTCGTGCCGCCCCCGCCTCTTCCGGCGGGGGCGCTTCGTTTTCCGCGCGTCGCGCCGCCACCTGGAATGTTCATGCTGGCAACATCGGGCAGGATGAGCCCATGGCAGCGATCTCGGGGGGAAAGACCTATCACCACGGCGATCTGCGCAACGCGCTGATCTGCGCCGCCGTCGACCTGGCCACCGAGGGCGGCCCCGAACGGGTCGTCCTGCGCGAGGCGGCCCGCCGGGTCGGCGTCTCGCCCACCGCCGCCTACCGGCACTTCGACGGCCGGGGCGAACTCCTCCGTACCGTCAGGAGCCACGCCCAGCGCATGCTCGCCGACGCCATGGAACGGGCCGCGGGCCGCGAGCCCGGCGCCGACGACCCCGCCCTCGCGGCGGAGCGCCGGCTCGCCGCCCTCTGTCGGGGGTACGTCGGCTTCGCCGTCGACCAGCCCGGCCTCTACCGGGCCGCGTTCTGCGTGCCCCGCCCGGCCGAGCCCGACGAGCTGACCCCCGGGCAGCAGGTGCCCGAGGCCGAGATCCGCGCGTTCACCCTGCTCCGGGAAGCCCTTGAGGCCCTCGCCCGCGTCGGCACCCCGCGCCCGGCCGTCCGACCGGCCGCCGGTGCCGCAGCGTGGTCGGCCGTGCATGGACTGTCACTTCTCCTGCTCGACGGGCCTCTTCGGCGCCTTCCCGCGCAGCGCAGGAACGCCGTCGTCGAGACCACCCTCGCCATGGTCGTCTCCGGAACGCGCGCCCTCTGACCTCCGTACGGAGCCGAACTCCCTTGCGGTGCGGGAGGGTTGACGACTCGTACGGGTGAGGTCCGGGGCGCCGGGCACCCCGGAATGGCGACGGCCGTCGTACAACGTAAGCTGGACCGGTCTGTTTCGCGGCAAGTAGGGCGATACCCCACGGCCATCGGGCCACCAGGGGGCGGCTCTACGGGCAGGGGTCGGCGGCGTGTCCGAAATAGGATGGATTGACTCGGCAGTGTAGAACGGGAGACGTGACGGCCATGACGCAGAATCTCCAGCTCCACGAGGGTCTCGCCGTCCCTCCGTCGGGCAGTGACCTGTGACGGAAACCCGGCAGGCGCGCACCGACGCCTCCTCGCGCGCCACCCTCGGCAAGGCCGCGGACGAGAACTTCCCCGTGGCCCCCTTCTTCCTGCCCCGGGCCTGGCGTGACGACCTGATGGCGGTCTACGGCTTCGCCCGCCTCGTCGACGACATCGGAGACGGCGACCTCGCGCCCGGCGGCGCCGACGCCCGCCACCTCGGCCTCGACCCCGAGACGGCGCGGGACCGGCTCGCCTTCCTCGACGCCTTCGAGGCCGACCTCCGCCGCGTCTTCGACGGCACCCCCCGCCACCCGCTCCTCCAGGGGCTCCAGCCGACCGTGCGCCGGTGCGGGCTCACCCCCGAGCCCTTCCTCGGCCTGATCGCCGCCAACCGCCAGGACCAGCAGGTCAGCCGCTACGAGACGTACGACGACCTCCTCGCGTACTGCGAGCTGTCCGCCAACCCCGTCGGCCGGCTCGTCCTCGCGATCACCGGCACCGACACCCCCGAGCGGATCCGGCGCTCCGACGAGATCTGCACCGCCCTCCAGATCGTCGAGCACCTCCAGGACGTCGCCGAGGACCTCGGCAACGACCGCATCTACCTTCCCGCCGAGGACCTCCGGCAGTTCCACGTCACCGAGAGAGACCTGGCCGAGCCCACCGCCGGCGCCTCCGTCCGCGCCCTGATCGCCTTCGAGGCCGAGCGGGCCCGCGACCTGCTCCACGCGGGCACCCCGCTCGTCGGCAGCGTCCACGGGCGGCTCCGGCTCCTCCTGGCGGGCTTCACCGCCGGGGGACTCGCGGCGCTCGACGCGATCACCGACGCCGGATTCGACGTGCTGACCGGCCCGCCCAAGTCCACCAAGCCGAGCCTGATGCGCCAGGCAGGAGCGGTTCTGCTCCGGGCGCGGAGAGAGGGGTGAGCGCGACCGTGGAGGCACAGCCCCAGCCGTCCGCACCGGTACAAGCCGCCTACAGCTACTGCGAGGCGGTCACCGGACAACAGGCGCGGAACTTCGCCTACGGAATCCGGCTGCTGCCGACCGAGAAGCGCCAGGCGATGTCCGCGCTGTACGCGTTCTCCCGGCGCGTCGACGACATCGGCGACGGCACCCTCGCGCCCGAGGCCAAGCGGGAACGCCTGGAGGCCACCCGCGCCCTGCTCGACCGGATCCGCGCCGGCGGGATCGACGAGGACGACACCGACCCCGTCGCGGTCGCCCTCGCCGACTCGGCCCGCCGCTTCCCGATCCCGCTCGGCGGCCTCGACGAACTCATCGACGGCGTCCTCATGGACGTGCACGGCGCGACCTACGAGACCTGGGACGACCTCAAGGTCTACTGCCGCTGCGTCGCCGGGGCCATCGGCAGGCTCTCCCTCGGCGTCTTCGGTACCCAGCCCGGCGCCCCGGGCGCCGACCGCGCCCCCGAGTACGCCGACACCCTGGGCCTCGCGCTCCAACTCACCAACATCCTCAGGGACGTACGAGAGGACGCCGGGAACGGGCGGACCTATCTGCCCGCCGACGACCTCGCCAAGTTCGGCTGCGGCGAGGGGTTCGGCAGCGAGACGCCGCCCGCCGGCTCCGACTTCGCCGGGCTCGTCCACTTCGAAGTGCGCCGCGCCCGCGCCCTGTTCGCCGAGGGCTACCGGCTGCTGCCCATGCTCGACCGGCGCAGCGGCGCCTGCGTCGCCGCCATGGCGGGCATCTACCGCCGCCTCCTCGACCGGATCGAACGCGACCCCGAGGCCGTACTGCGCGGCCGCGTCTCGCTGCCGGGCCGCGAGAAGGCGTACGTCGCGGTGCGCGGTCTCTCCGGCCTCGACACCCGCACCATCGCCCGCCGCACCGTCAGGAGGCGCGCCTGATGCTCCCGTACGCCCCCGCCCGCCGGGCAACCCCGGACACCGTCCCGGCGTCCCTGCCCGCGACGACCCGAACGGAGGCCGCGTGACCCACGAAGGAACCGGGCAGCACACCCGGCAGCCCCACGCCGTCGTCGTCGGCGGAGGGCTCGCCGGGATCACCGCCGCGCTCCAGCTCGCCGACGCCGGCGTGGCCGTCACCCTCCTCGAAGGCCGGCCCCGGCTCGGCGGCCTCGTCTTCTCCTTCCGCCGGGGCGACCTCACCGTCGACAACGGCCAGCACGTCTATCTGCGCTGCTGCACCGCCTACCGCTGGTTCCTCGACCGGGTCGACGCCGCCCGGCTCGCCCCGCTCCAGGACCGTCTCGACGTCCCCGTCCTCGACGTCGGGCACCCGCGCGGGCCCCGGCTCGGCCGGATCCGCCGCGACAACCTCCCGGTACCGCTGCACCTGGCGCGCAGCCTCGCCACGTACCCGCACCTCTCCCTCGCGGAGCGGGCCTCCGTCGGCCGGGCCGCGCTCGCCCTGAAGAAGCTCGACCCCGCCGACCCGGCGCTCGACGGCATCGACTTCGCCACCTGGCTCGGCCGGCACGGACAGTCCCCGCGGACCGTCGACGCCCTCTGGGACCTCGTCGGCATCCCCACCCTCAACGCCCCCGCCCCGCAGGCCTCCATGGGGCTCGCCGCGATGGTCTTCAAAACCGGTCTGCTCTCCGAGCCCGGCGCCGCCGACATCGGCTGGGCCCACGTCCCGCTCGGCGAACTCCACGACACCCGGGCCGCGAAGGAGCTCGACGCCCTCGGGGTCCGCACCGCGCTCCGTACCAAGGCCGAGCGGATCTCCCGTACCGACGACGGGCGTTGGGCCGTCGACGTACCCGGCGAGACCCTCGTCGCGGACGCCGTCGTCCTCGCCGTACCGCAGACCGAGACCCACGGCCTGCTGCCCGAGGGCGCCCTCGACGACCCCGACCGGCTCCTCGACATCGCCACCGCGCCCATCCTCAACCTGCACGTGGTCTACGACCGCAAGGTGCTCAAGCGGCCGTTCTTCACCACCCTCGGCTCCCCGGTGCAGTGGGTCTTCGACCGCACCGACTCCTCCGGACTCACCGGCGGCGGCCAGTACCTCGCCGTCTCCCAGTCCGCCGCCCAGGACGAGATCGACGAACCCGTCGCCGCCCTCCGCGCGAAGTACCTCCCCGAGCTGGAGCGGCTGCTGCCCGCCGCCCGCGGCGCCGGGATCCGCGACTTCTTCGTCACCAGGGAGCGGACGGCCACGTTCGCCCCCACCCCGGGCGTCGGCCGGCTCCGCCCCGGCGCCCGCACCCAGGCACCGGGGCTCTACCTGGCCGGGGCCTGGACCGCCACCGGCTGGCCCGCGACCATGGAGGGTGCGGTCCGCAGTGGTTTCAGCGCCGCCGGCGCAGCGCTCTCCGCCCTCGGCCGCCGCCATGACCATCCGCTGCAGGAGGCGGCATGAGTGTGAGTACCGGAACAAGAGGAGAGACCGTGCCGACTGTGCCGCCGGGTAATCCGGCCGTCGACACCGCGGACGTGTCCGCACTGCTGGAGCGGGGGCGGACCCTGTCCACCCCCGTACTGCGGGCGGCCGTCGACCGCCTCGCGCCGCCCATGGACACCGTGGCCGCCTACCACTTCGGCTGGATCGACGCGCAGGGCAACCCCACGGAGGGGGACAGCGGCAAGGCCGTCCGCCCCGCGCTCGCCCTGCTGTCGGCCGAGGCCGCGGGTGTCGCCCCCGAGGTCGGGATCCCCGGCGCCGTCGCCGTGGAGCTCGTCCACAACTTCTCGCTGCTGCACGACGACCTGATGGACGGGGACGAGCAGCGCCGCCACCGCGACACCGTGTGGAAGGTGCACGGACCCGCGCAGGCCATCCTGGTCGGCGACGCACTGTTCGCCCTGGCCAACGAGATCCTGCTGGAGCTCGGCACGGTGGAGGCCGGCCGGGCGACCCGCCGGCTCACCACCGCCAGCCGCAAGCTCATCGACGGCCAGGCCCAGGACATCTCCTACGAGCACCGCGAGCGGGTCACCGTCGAGGAGTGCCTGGAGATGGAGGGCAACAAGACGGGCGCCCTGCTCGCCTGCGCCGTCTCCATCGGTGCCGTCCTCGGCGGGGCCGACGACCGCACCGCCGACAAACTGGAGGAGTACGGGTACCACCTCGGGCTCGCCTTCCAGGCCGTCGACGACCTGCTCGGCATCTGGGGCGACCCGGAGGCCACCGGCAAGCAGACCTGGAGCGACCTGCGCCAGCGCAAGAAGTCCCTGCCGGTCGTCGCCGCCCTCGCCGCCGGCGGCGAGGCCTCCGAGCGGCTCGGCGAACTGCTTGCCGCGGACGCCAAGTCCAACGACTTCGACACCTTCTCCGAGGAGGAGTTCGCCACCCGCGCGGCCCTCATCGAGGAGGCCGGAGGACGCGAGTGGACCTCCCAGGAGGCCCGCCGCCAGCACGCGATCGCGATCGAGGCCCTCGACGAGGTGGACATGCCCGCCCACGTGCGGGCGCAGCTCACCGCGCTGGCCGACTTCGTCGTCGTACGGAAGAGATGATCACCATCACCCTGATATGAGTTCGCGGTCGCCGGCCGGTGCCACGCGGCGCCGGCCGACGGCAGACCCGTAGAAGCAGAAGTAGCCGACTGCGCAAAGGGGAAGCCATGACAGCGACGACCGACGGAAGCGCCGGGGCCGTGGGCCCCCGGGCAGCCGCGGCCAGCACGACGAACGAGCCCCGACGTGGTGGTGCCGCCGCGTCGGGGCTCGACGGGACCATCGCGCCCGGCGCGTCCGGCCTCGACGAGGCCGCCGCGCGGGCGGCGGAACGGGCCGTCGGGCATCTGCTCGCCCGACAGGACCCCGAGGGCTGGTGGAAGGGCGACCTGGAGACCAACGTCACCATGGACGCCGAGGACCTCCTCCTCCGCCAGTTCCTGGGCATCCTCGACGCCGACACCACGCGCGCCGCGGCCCTCCACATCCGCCGCCAACAGCGCGAGGACGGCGCCTGGGCCACCTTCTACGGCGGCCCCGGCGAGCTCTCCGCCACCGTCGAGGCCTATGTGGCCCTCCGGCTCGCCGGAGACCTGCCCGAGGCCCCGCACATGGCCCGGGCCGCCGCCTGGGTCCGCGCCAGGGGCGGCATCGCCGCCGCCCGGGTCTTCACCCGGATCTGGCTCGCCCTCTTCGGCTGGTGGCGCTGGGAGGACCTGCCCGAGCTGCCACCGGAACTGCTCTTCCTGCCCAAGTGGTTCCCCCTCAACATCTACGACTTCGGCTGCTGGGCCCGGCAGACCATCGTGCCGCTCACCGTGGTCTCCGCGAAGCGCCCGGTCCGCCCCGCACCCTTCCCGCTCGACGAGCTGCACACCGACCCGGCCCGGCCGAACCCGGCCCGGCCGCTCGCCCCGGCCACCGGCTGGGACGGGCTCTTCCAGCGGCTCGACAAGGCCCTGCACGTCTACCACCGGGTGGCGCCGCGCGCCCTGCGCAGGACCGCCATGAACCTCGCCGCGCGGTGGATCGTCGAGCGCCAGGAGAACGACGGCTGCTGGGGCGGCATCCAGCCACCCGCCGTCTACTCGGTCATCGCCCTCCACCTCCTCGGCTACGACCTCCAGCACCCCGTCATGCGCGCCGGACTGGAATCGCTCGACCGGTTCGCCGTGTGGCGCGAGGACGGCTCGCGGATGATCGAGGCCTGCCAGTCGCCCGTCTGGGACACCTGTCTCGCCACGATCGCGCTCGCCGACGCGGGGCTCGACCCCGACCACCCGGCCCTGGTGAAGGCCGTGGACTGGATGCTTGACGAGGAGATCACCCGGACCGGGGACTGGGCCGTACGACGGCCCGGACTGCCCCCGGGCGGCTGGGCGTTCGAGTTCCACAACGACAACTACCCCGACATCGACGACACCGCCGAGGTGCTCCTCGCCCTCCGCCGGGTCAGCCACCCCGACCCCGCGCGGGTGGAGGCGGCCGTCGCCCGGGGCGCGCGCTGGACGCTCGGCATGCAGTCGCGGGGCGGCGCCTGGGGAGCCTTCGACGCCGACAACACCAGCGTCCTCCCCAACAAGCTCCCGTTCTGCGACTTCGGCGAGGTGATCGACCCGCCCTCCGCCGACGTGACCGCCCATGTGGTGGAGATGCTCGCCTTCGAGGGGCTGGCCAAGGACCCCCGTACCGGCAGGGGAATCGAATGGCTGCTCGCGAACCAGGAGTCGAACGGCGCCTGGTTCGGCCGCTGGGGTGTCAACCTCGTGTACGGCACGGGCTCGGTGCTCCCCGCGCTCACCGCCGCCGGGCTGCCCGTCTCCCATCCGGCGATCCGCCGGGCCGTCGGCTGGCTCGGGGCCGTGCAGAACGAGGACGGCGGCTGGGGCGAGGACCTCCGCTCCTACCAGGACGACGAGTGGATCGGGCGCGGCGCCTCCACCGCCTCGCAGACCGCATGGGCACTGATCGCCCTCCTCGCGGCCGGCGAGCGCGACTCCGGACCCGTCCGGCGGGGCGTCGCCTGGCTGGCCGAGACCCAGCGCGAGGACGGCTCCTGGGACGAGCCCTACTTCACCGGTACCGGCTTCCCCTGGGACTTCTCCATCAACTACCACCTCTACCGTCAGGTCTTCCCCCTCACGGCGCTGGGACGCTACGTGTACGGGGAGCCCTCGCCCGGCAAGGGCCGCTGATGGGGCGCGAGCCGGGCCCCGGCGCCCCACCGCCGCTGCTGATCGCCTGCGCCCTCGGCATCGAGCAGCTCGCCCTGCGCACCGGGGACCGCGCCGGGGCCCCCGGGCCCGTCACGGTGCTCCGTACGGGCATGGGGCCGGACCGGGCCCGCAGGGCCGTCTCCCGGGCCCTCGGCGAGCAGGGGTGGCAGGACGCCGCCGTCATCGCCTCCGGCTTCTGTGCCGGGCTCTCGCCCGGCATGCACCCGGGGGATCTGATCGTCGCCGACGAGACCCGCGGCCCCGACGGCAGGATCTCCTGCGCCGGGACCGAGCTCCTGGTGAAGGCCCTGGTCAGGGCCCTGCCCGGGCGGGCCGTCCACACCGGTCCGCTGACCGGATCCGACCACGTCGTGCGCGGTCCCGAGCGGGCCGCGCTGCGGGCCACCGGCGCCATCGCCGTCGACATGGAGTCCGCGGCGACCCTGCGGACGGCCCGGGCCGCCGGAGCGCTCGGGGACGGGCCCTACGCCCGCCCGGTTGCGGCCGTCCGGGTGGTCGTGGACGCTCCAGAACATGAACTGGTCCGGATCGGCACGGTACGCGGGGGAATATCGGCCTTCCGCGTTCTTCGTGCCGTCCTTCCCGCATTCTTCGAATGGCACCGTTCTTTGCTGCTCCCCAGGAGGTGAGCGAGTTATGGCCATGCCGCTCCGTCAGTCCATCCGGGTCGGGACCTACCTCTTCGAACAGAAGCTCCGCAAGCGTGAGAAGTTCCCGCTGATCGTCGAACTGGAGCCGCTGTTCGCCTGCAACCTCAAGTGCGAGGGCTGCGGAAAGATCCAGCACCCGGCAGGTGTCCTCAAGCAGCGCATGCCGGTCGCCCAGGCGGTCGGCGCCGTCCTCGAGTCCGGCGCCCCCATGGTGTCCATCGCGGGCGGCGAGCCCCTGATGCACCCTCAGATCGACGAGATCGTGCGCCAGCTGGTGGCCAAGAGGAAGTACGTGTTCCTCTGCACCAACGCGATGCTGCTGCGCAAGAAGCTGGAGAACTTCACGCCCTCGCCGTACTTCGCCTTCGCCGTGCACATCGACGGCCTGCGCGAGCGGCACGACGAATCCGTCGCCAAGGAAGGCGTGTTCGACGAGGCGGTGGCGGCCATCAAGGAGGCCAAGCGGCGCGGATTCCGCGTCACCACCAATTCGACGTTCTTCAACACCGACACCCCGCAGACCATCATCGAGGTCCTCAATTTCCTCAACGACGACCTCCAGGTCGACGAGATGATGATCTCGCCCGCGTACGCGTACGAGAAGGCCCCAGACCAGGAGCACTTCCTCGGCGTCGAGCAGACCCGCGAACTCTTCAAGAAGGCCTTCGCCGGCGGAAACCGGCGCCGCTGGCGGCTCAACCACTCGCCGCTCTTCCTGGACTTCCTGGAAGGAAAGGCGGACTTCCCGTGCACCGCCTGGGCCATTCCGAACTACTCGCTCTTCGGCTGGCAGCGACCCTGCTATCTCATGAGCGACGGATACGTCCCGACGTACCGCGAACTCATCGAGGACACCGACTGGGACAAGTACGGCCGCGGCAAGGACCCGCGCTGCGCCAACTGCATGGCGCACTGCGGCTACGAGCCCACCGCCGTCCTCGCCACCATGGGCTCCCTCAAGGAATCCCTGCGCGCGGTCAGGGAGACCGTCTCCGGGAACAACGCGTGAGGACGGGGCGGCGATGAGCGGCGAGGAGTTCGACCTGCGGGCGCTGCTCGCCGAGCGCGGCGGCGAGCGGTACGAGCTGCACGCCCGCTACCTCAACCACCAGCTGCCGCGCATGCTCCACACCATCGGCTTCGACAAGGTGTACGAGCGGGCCGAGGGCGCCCATTTCTGGGACGCCGACGGGGTCGACCACCTCGACATGCTCGCCGGCTTCGGCGTGATGGGCCTCGGACGGCACCACCCCGTCGTCCGCCAGGCCCTCCACGACGTCCTGGACGCCCAGCTCGCCGACCTCACCCGCTTCGACTGCCAGCCACTGCCCGGACTCCTCGCGGAGCGGCTGCTCGCCCACAGCCCGCACCTCGACCGGGTCTTCTTCGGCAACAGCGGCACGGAGGCCGTGGAGACCGCCCTCAAGTTCGCCCGGTACGCCACCGGGCGGCCGAGGGTCCTCTACTGCACCCACGCCTTCCACGGGCTCACCACCGGCTCCCTCTCCGTGAACGGCGAGAACGGCTTCCGGGACGGCTTCGCCCCGCTGCTGCCCGACACGGCGATCGGGCTCGGCGACCTCGACGCCCTGGAGCGGGAGCTGCGCAAGGGCGACGTGGCCGCCTTCGTCGTCGAACCCATCCAGGGCAAGGGCGTCCACGCGGCACCGCCGGGCTTCCTGCGCGCCGCCCAGGAGCTGCTCCACCGGCACGGGGCCCTGCTCATCGCCGACGAGGTGCAGACCGGCCTCGGCAGGACCGGCGACTTCTACGCGTACCAGCACGAGGAGGGCGTCGAACCCGACCTGGTCTGTGTCGCCAAGGCGCTCTCCGGCGGCTACGTGCCGGTCGGCGCCACCCTCGGCAAGGACTGGATCTTCAAGAAGGTCTACTCGTCGATGGACCGGGTCCTGGTCCACTCGGCGAGTTTCGGGTCCAACGCGCAGGCCATGGCGGCCGGGCTCGCCGTCCTCTCCGTCATGGAGAACGAGGGGACGGTCGCGCACGCCCGCCGGATCGGCGACCTGCTCTCCGGGCGGCTGAAGGAGCTCGTGCCCCGGTACGAGCTGCTCCACGAGATCCGCGGGCGCGGACTGATGATCGGGATCGAGTTCGGAAGGCCGTCCTCCCTGGGGCTGCGCGGGCGCTGGACGATGCTCCAGGCGGCCCGCAAGGGACTCTTCGCCCAGATGGTCGTCGTCCCGCTGCTCCAGCGGCACCAGATCCTCACCCAGGTCTCCGGGGACCATCTGGAGGTGATCAAGCTGATCCCGCCGCTGGTCATCGACGAGGCGGACGTGGACCGGTTCGTGACCGCCTTCACGGCGGTCATGGACGAGGCCCACGGCGGTGGCGGGCTGATGTGGGACTTCGGGAAGACCCTGGTCAAACAGGCGGTGGCGCAACGCTGACCCGTACGACCCCGGGTTTTTGCCTCGGAGGCAAGAAACTTGCCTCAGAGGCACGATCCTGGCGGAATGGACGCATGGACCACGTCCCCGGGGGAACCTCCCCGGACCCCGCCACCCCGGGCGTCCCGCCCGACGCCGCCACGTCCGGCGTCCTGGCCGACCCTGCCACGTCCGGCGCCCTGCCCGACGTCGCCCCACAGCTGCGGGCCCTGCGCCGCCGTCGGGGACTCACCCTGGAAGCCGCCGCCCAGCGGGCCGGCCTCTCGCCCGCCCACCTCTCGCGTCTGGAGACGGGGAACCGGCAGCCCTCGCTTCCGATGCTGCTGGCCCTCGCCCGCATCTACGGTACGACGGTCTCCGAGCTCCTCGGCGAGACACTGCCCGAGCGCGACCCCGTCGTCCGGGCCGGCCGCTCCGAACCCGTCGAGGCCGACGGCTGGATCTACCGCCAGCTGGGCGGCGCCGGGCGCGCCCTGCAGTGCCTGCGGGTGCATGTGCCGTACGCCACCCGGGCCGACATCGTGCGCGTCCACCCGGGTGAGGAGTGGATCCACGTCCTGGAGGGCCGGGTGCGGCTCGCACTCGGCGAGGCCGTGCACATCCTCGATCCAGGGGACAGCGCGCACTTCGACTCGCTGACCCCGCACCGGATCGGGGCGGCGACCCCGGGCGGGGCCGAGCTGCTCTTCGTCCACACCCTGATGCAGAGTCCCGCGGCCGAGCTGTGCCTCGGCGACGGAACTCCGCATCGGCGCTGATCCCGCGTACTTCCTTCGACAGAAAAGGACCGAGATGTCCGAGAAGTCACGACCTGTCACCGGCGAAGAGCGAGGCGAGGGCAAGTTCCCCAAGGGTCTCGTCCTGCGCCTCTTCGCCTATCTGATCGCCGGGCACCTCTTCGCCGGCTTCCTCTACCTGCTCTTCATGCTGGGCGGGCAGAACCAGTAGGTCCTGGTCACGCCTCCGTGAGGAGGCGCTCCCGCAGGCGCGCGAGGGTCTCCGGGGAGAGCTTCAGGCCCTCCGCGAGGTAGGTGTCCACCGAGCCCCAGGTCGCCTCGATCGTCTCGAAGGCGCCCCGCAGATACTCCACCCGCGCGTCGAACAGCGGGCTCAGCAGCTCCATCACCTCGGGCGACATCGCGTCCGGGGCGGTGGAGCTGCGGCGCACCTTGTAGCGGCGGTGCGGGTCGTTCGACTTCACGTAGTCGGCCTCGATCGCCTCCCGCTCGACCCCGAGGGCCAGCAGGGTGATCGCGATGGAGAGCCCGGCGCGGTCCTTGCCGGCCGCGCAGTGCATCAGGGCGGGGAGGCTGTCCTCCGCCAGGGAGTGCAGGATCCGGCTGTGCTCCCCGGTCCGCTCGACCACCATTTTCCGGTACGAGTCGGACATTCGGGTCGCGGCCTTGCCGTCGCCGAGGATGTCCCGCAGCTGCTCGATGTCGCCGTCGCGGACGAGCTTCCAGAACTCCTTGCCGTCGGCCGGGTCGTTGAGCGGTATGTTCACGTTCCGTACACCCGCAAGGTCGACGTCCGGGCCCTCGACCTTGCGGTCGGCCAGGTTCCGGAAGTCGAAGACGGTGTGCAGCCCGAGCGAGTCGAGGAAGGCGACGTCCTCCTCGGTGGCGTGGGCGAGGTGGCCGCTGCGGAAGAGGCGGCCGGGGTGCACGGCACGCCCGTCCGTCGTCGGCAGGCCGCCCACGTCCCGGAAGTTGCGGACCTCGGCCAGCTCGGGTTCGTTCGCTTCGGTGGGCGGGACCTGCGGCAGCTGCTGCGTCACGGATGCTCCTGGGGGTCGACGTTCGGGTACCCGACGCGTGGTCGGTTCCAGGGGCAATCATCCAGGTGAGGCCGTGATGGCGCACCCCCCTGGACGGGAATGGGCGATCTGTCCGAATTTGAGGCGTTGTGTATAACGCGCCCTGTTTACAGGCGAGATGAGACCCGGCGCGTGAGCAGGGTCATAGAAGTGACGGATCGTGGCCGACGGGCCGGAGCAATTGCCGTACGGAAAAAGGAAATCGAAGGTCCGTCATCCACGGAGGGTGACCGGAATTCCGGGTGAAAGGCCGTACGGGGAAAGCCGGAAGAAATCATTGGCTTGTTCGCGCCGACCCGGCTCGTCTAGCGTCACCGTCAATCCGGTCGGACCGCCGAATCCTGCCACCGTCCGGAATTCCACTCATCCCATGCGTGGCAGGAGCGGGGGACCCAGGAAGTACGCCGGTCCCGCGACGCAGGACGGCTCGGGGTGAAGCCGCGTGAGAGCGCGGCCGGACATCTCCAGTCCGAACCCGACAGCTCACCTCGTAGGCGCCGGAGAGGAATTCGCCATGCCCGCGAAGGGTAAGCACCGCCGTCCCAAGAGCAACCCCCTGACCCGCGGAATCGTCGCCGCCGGTACGGGAGGCGCCGTTGTCGCCCTCCCGCTCCTCGGTGCCACCGGCGCCCACGCCGCCGAGCAGGCCGCCCCGGCCGCCGCTCCCGGCCAGGCCGTCACCGCCGCCGCCCAGGTGAAGGCCCCCGCCGTCGCCGAGGCCGCGCCCACCACCGCCAAGGCCGCGCCGAAGACGTACTCCGTCGTGCGGGGCGACTACCTGTCGAAGATCGCCGCCGAGCACCACCTCACCGGTGGCTGGCAGAAGCTGTACGCGGACAACCGCCAGGTCGTCGGCGAGAACCCCTCGCTCATCCTGCCCGGAATGAGGCTCACCCTCGGCGCCAAGAGCACCGCTCCGGCCGCCGCGCCCAAGGCCGCCGCTCCCAAGAGCTCCGCGAAGGCCTCTTCGAGCGACTCCGCGAAGAACGGCGACACCTCGCGCGCCTCCCGAAGCAGCGAGCGTTCCGCCGCCCCGGCCGCGAGCACGCAGTCGTCCGGCTCCTCTTCCTCGGCCGGCGCGACCTCCTCCTCCGGCTGGGTCGCCCCGGTCAGCGGCGGCATGTCCACCCCGTACCGCGCCGCCGGCTCCATGTGGTCCTCCGGCTACCACACCGGTGTCGACTTCATGGCCTCCACCGGCACCACGATCGTCGCGGTCGGCCCCGGCACCGTCTACTCCGCCGGCGACGGCGGCGCGTACGGCAACCAGGTCGTCATCCAGCACGCCGACGGCACCTTCTCGCAGTACGCCCACCTCTCCTCGATCTCCGTCTCCGCCGGCCAGACCGTGAGCGGCGGCGAGCAGATCGGCCTCTCCGGCGCGACCGGCAACGTCACCGGCCCGCACCTGCACTTCGAGATGCGTACCGGGCCGGAGTACGGCTCCGACATCGACCCGATCTCCGCCCTGCGTCAGCACGGTGTGAACATCTGACGCCCCGTCGTCACTCGGAGGCCCGGCACACGCGTGCCGGGCCTCCGGCGTGTTCCCCGTCTATTCCGGCTTGGCAAATTCTTTATCGGTGGCATATGTCACCCGGCGTCAACCCCTCCTTACGGTCGCGTAGGTCACATCCGAAAGGGAAGGATGTGCTCCCGTGGCAGACGATTCGAGATCAAGAGACAAGAACGCATTCGGGTCGTACGCGGCGATCGGTGACAGCTTCACCGAGGGCGTCGGAGACCCCGGGCCCGACGGGACGTACGTGGGCTGGGCGGACCGCTTCGCGGTGCTGCTCGCCGACCAGCTGCCGGAGCACGACGCCTTCCGCTACGCCAACCTGGCCGTACGCGGGCGCCTCCTCGACCAGATCGTGGCGGAACAGGTCCCCCGGGCGAAGGAACTCGCCCCCGACCTGGTGACCTTCTGCGCCGGCGGAAACGACATCATCCGCCCCGGCACGGACCCCGACGACGTCGCCGAGCGCTTCGAGCGCGCCGTCGCCGAACTGACCTCCGCCGTCGGCACCGTCATGGTGACCACCGGCTTCGACACGCGCGGCGTCACGCTCCTCAAGCACCTGCGCGGCAAGATCGCCACGTACAACGGGCACGTCCGGGCCATCGCGGACCGCTACGGCTGTCCGGTCCTCGACCTCTGGTCCCTGAAGTCCGTGCAGGACCGGCGCGCCTGGGACGACGACCGGCTGCACCTCTCGTCCGACGGCCACACCCGGGTCGCCCTGCGCGCCGCCCAGGTCCTCGGCATGCCGGTGCCGGCCGACCCGGACCAGGCGTGGCCGCCGGTACCCCCGCGCGGCACGCTCGAGGTGCGCCGCGACGACATCCACTGGGCCAGGGAGTACCTCGTGCCCTGGATCGGCCGCCGGCTGCGCGGCGAGAGCTCCGGCGACCACGTCGAGGCGAAGCGCCCCGACCTCATGCCCCTGTAGTTCCGGGGACCGCAGGCGGGTGCACGCCGGCGGGGATCCGCTCCAGGATCCCGCCGGCGAACACGTCGTACAGCGGCAGCGTCTCCAGATGGACGTAGCCGATGTGGCAGTCGCAGACGGCGAGGGGGCAGGCCCGGGGGCGCAGGGCGGCGCGGTACGAGCCGTCGTACAGATTCCCCAGCTCGGCCTTGACGAAATGGCAGCGCCGTACCGTCCCCTCGCCGTCCACCGAGATCACCGACTCCCCGGTCCGGCAGGGCAGCCCCGCCGAGCGGTGCGGATGACGGCTGTACGGGAAGAGCGGGTCGATCCGCGTCCACCCCGCGGCCTCCGCGTCGGTGTACGAGTGGCCCTCCGCCGCGTTCACCCAGAGGTAGACGTGCGGCGGCAGCGCGGCCCGCAGCCGACGGGCGTGCTCCGTGTGCTCGGGGAGCCCGACGACGCCGACACTGAAGCGGATGCCCCGCTCCGCCAGCTCCCCGCACTTGGCGAGGAAGCGCTCGTACGGTGTCTGCCCCGGGTGGTACGTGCACCAGAGCGCCACGCTCTCCGGGTCCGCGTCCGCCAGCCATTCGGTCCGGCAGCTCAGATTGGTCTGGATCGCCACCCGCTCGACGTGCGGGAGCCGCGACAGCTCGACGAGCGCCCGCCGGTACCAGGAGCGGACCAGGCCCTCGCCCCACGGGGTGAAGAGGATGCGCAGCCGGTCCTCGGTCTGCCCGGTGGCCCAGCCGGTGAACCGCTCCAGTGCGGCCCGGTCCGCGCGCAGCTGTTCCCGGCTGTCCCGGCGCTTGGCGAAGGGGCAGTACGGACAGTCGAAGTCGCAGGAGGAGAGCGGCCCGCGGTAGAGCAGCGTCAGGTCCATGCCCGGGACCGGGATCGGTGACGGTGCCAGGTCGGTGCCCGTACCCGGGATCGGCGACGGTGTGAGGTCCATGGCCGCCCCCTACTTCGGCTCGTACGCGGCCATCGCGGCCCGCACCGAGGGGGAGAACAGCTCCGGGCCGAGGCCGTCCGAGTGGGCGAGGCCCTCCGGGGACAGCCGGAGCAGCCCGGCCGGCGCCTCCTCGTCCAGCCACCCGAACGCCTCGAACCGGCCCAGTTCCGCCGGGAAGTCCGCGAACGGCGAGGCACCGAACCGCTCCTCGTACCCCGCGAGCGGCATGCCCTCGGCCTGAAGCAGCGACTGGAGCAGATGGCGGCGGCGGGCCTCCCCGGCGTCGACCCACCGGCCGACCTCGGCCGTCGAGAAGTCCGCGGTCTCCGTGTAGGCGTCGATGATCGTGCGGATCTCCCGCATGTCGACCGCGTAGTCGAACGAGTAGTGCAGGGCCGAGGTGTACGAGCGGGCCCCGCAGCCCAGGCCGATCATCCCGTCCGTCTGGCAGGCGTAGTCGTCGGGGCCGAGCGGTGCGGCGTCCGTCCGCCGGAACATCCGCATCGACACCTGCTCGTAGCCGTGCGCGAGGAGATGGTCCCGGCCGTACCGGTAGAGGCGCAGCCGCTGCTCGTCCCACTCCCGGTCGGCGGCGGGGGAGATCCGGCCGAGGCCGGTGAGCGGCCGGACGTACAGCGGATAGAGGTACAGCTCCTCCGGGCGCCAGGCGAGGGCGGCGTCGAGCGAGTAACGCCAGGACTCCTCGGTCTGTCCGTCGATCCCGTAGATCAGGTCGATGTTGAGCACGGGGACGCCGGCGTCCCGGATCCGGCCGAGGGCCGACTCGACGTCGGCGCGGCGCTGGGGCCGGACGGCCGCCCGTGCCTCGGCCTCCACGAAGCTCTGCACCCCGATGCTGAGCCGGGTCGCGCCCCGCTCGGCGAGCAGGACGAGGCGGTCGGCGGTCGCCGTCGCGGGCGAGGTCTCCACGGAGAGCGGCACCGCCCGCAGATCCACCCCCATCCGCTTCTCGGCGATGTCGCAGAGCCGCTCCAGCTCGCCGGCGGTGAGGAAGGTGGGCGTGCCGCCGCCGAACGCCGCCGTCGCGAACCGCACCGGGGCCTCGTCGCCGAGGGCCTCGCGGACGGTGGCGGCCTGGCGGTCGAGGGCGTCGAGATAGCGGGTGGTCAGCTCGTCGGGGGCGCCGATCCGGGTGAAGAGGTTGCAGAAGCCGCAGCGGACCTCGCAGAACGGTATGTGCGCATAGAGGGAGAGCGCGTCCTTCGGTTCGTCCCGCCAGAGCGCGGCGAGGGAGGGCACCGGGCCGGGGAGGGGCCGGTACGCCGTCTTGTGCGGGTAGGCGTAGACGTAGCTCCGGTACGGACGCGGGGTGGCGCTGTCGCTCATGCCACGGCCTCCCGCTCCGGGCCCGCGAGCTCGAACTGCGCGTACGGGACGGTCCACACGACCTCGTGGCCGATCCGGTGACCGGTGTGGCCGTCCTCCCCGTACGCGGTGCCGTGGTCGGAGCAGACGATCGCGAGACACGGACGGCGGCCGCTCATCGCGGCGAAGAGCCGCCCGATGTGCCGGTCGACGTACTCGAGGGCGGCCGCGTGGGTGGCCCGGGAGTCACCGGTCTCGCGGGTGGCGCCCGGCAGGTGGAACCAGTTGGGCTGGTGCAGTGCGGACACGTTGACGAAGAGGAAGAGCCGCCGCTCGTGCGGGAGACCGGCGACGACCTCCTCGGCGCGGGCGACCTGGGACTCGAAGGACGTGGGAGAGGCGACGCCGAACGAGGGCTCCCAGTGGCTCTCCTGGAACAGGTCGGGGAGCACGCTGCCGAGCGGCGGCTGCCTGTTGAAGAAGCCGACACCACCGACGCAGACCGTCCGGTAGCCCTCGCCCGCGAGGGCGGACACGAAGTCCGGCGTGTCATGGACGTACGTGCCGTCTGCGGTCGTCTCGCTGCCCGCGAAGCGCGCCGCGAACAGGCGCGGGTGCGGGCCGGGGGAGGCCGGGGTCGGCAGGAAACCGGCGAAGATCGCCTGGTGCGAGGCGTACGTGAAGCTGCCGGGCGCGTGGCGCCGCTCCCAGACTCCGCCGGGGAGATGGCGGGCCAGGTTCGGGATGCGGCCCGCGGCCGCGAGTTCGACCGCGACGTCGTACCGCAGCGTGTCGAGGGTGACCAGGAGCAGATCGTGGCTCCCGACGATCGTGTTCATGTCGGGCTGGTTCACGCGGTGCTCGTTCCTGTGGTGCTGGTGCTGGTGCTGGTGCTGGTGCTGGTGCTGGTGCTGGTGCCGGGGCCGGGGGTGGGGGTTGGGGTGGGGAGGAGGGTGGTGCGGGTGGGGTGCTGGGTGTGACGGTCCGGGAACTGGGCGGCGACCTGCGCCGCGTACGTGTCGAGCCCCTCCGCTCCGCTGCCGGGCAGCCCCGTGAGGCCCGGCAGCAGATCGCCGAAGGCGTTGACCTCGCCCACGGCGAAGCGGCGCCAGCCCGTGGCGGGGAGCAGGTCCACGCCCACGCACCGCGTGCCGGGGAAGACCGCGGCGGCCCGCTCGCACACGTCGAGCGCGTCCGTCCACCGAGCGCCGGCCGCGGCGATCGCGGCCCGGGCCGCGTCCAGATCGCCCCTGGTCCCGCCCAGATGCAGATTGGTCATGGGGGAGCGGCTGGTGCGGAGCACCGCGTGGGTGGCCCGCCCGTCGATCACCACCACCCGCACGTCGGCCGACCGGCCGCCCTGGGCGGCCTTGGGCAGCCAGCGCTCGACGTGCAGGCCGTCGGGGGCGAGCGCGTCGACGATCGCGGCGACCTCGCGCTCACTCGTGTAGCGCCGTACCCGCAGGGAGTTGAAGAGCCGTCCGTCGGGGGCCCGCTCCACCGACGTGGTGGCCTGGACCCGGCCCGCGCCGTTCGACTCGACCGCGAGTACTCCCGAGGCGGAGGAGCCGTGCGCGAGCTTCACGAAGACCCGGCGCAGTCCGGGCCCGGCGGTCAGGGCCCTGACGTCCGCCCAGCCGCGTACGGCGGGGGCGGAGGGTCCGGACGTCGGCGACTCGGGCACGGGTACCGCGGCTTCGCGGAGCAGGCCGTGGCTCAGCCGCTTGTCGAAGAGGTCCGCCAGCTCGGCGGGATCGTCGACGAGAACGGCGCCCGCCGCGGCGACGGACCGGGCGAGCTCCGCCGTGGCGGTGACGAACCGCTCGTACCAGCGGCCGGTGCCCTCGACCCGCGCCGGATCGTCGACCTCGCGAAGCAGCCGGTCGGCCTCCGTGTCCTCGCCGGGCGAGTCCAGGCGTACGGTCTCGCCCGCCGCGAACCGTGCCCGGCCGCGCAGCACCTCGGGCCAGGACACCACCCGCGCCTCGGGCAGCCCGGCGGCCCGCAGCGCGTCCTGGAAGAACGCGACGCGGCGGCCCGCCGGATCGCCGACGACCACGAGGCGCGGGCGGGCGGTCATTCGGCGACCGCGACGTACCGGTAGACCTCGCCGTCGCCCTCGTCCTCCGGCTCCTGCGCGTCGTCGAGGTCGACGGTCACGCCGTGCGGGGCGAGTGCGGCGAGCAGCCGCTTCTGCACGGCCTCCGACAGGTAGTGGTGGGAGAGGTCGAGGTGGGTGAGGTGGGTCAGCGGCTGTCCGTCGAGCAGAGCAGCCGCGCCCTCGTCCGTGAGGACGCCCATCGACAGGTTGAGCCGCTCGATCCGGGCGAGGACGGGGGCGCCCGCCACGGCGGCGGCGACGGCGTCCTGGATCACGCTGTTGCACAGGCCGAGCGAACGCAGGGCGGGGAACGCCGATCCGGAGAGCAGCGGCGCCAGGTCGTCGGCCGTGCTGTCGCCGCCGTACTGGTCTGTCCCGAGCCAGAGTTCCAGGTTCTCCAGAGCCGGCAGGTCACTGCCCACGATCCCGCGCACGACCTCGGCACCCAGACCGCCGGTCTCCACGATCAGACTCTCCAGACCGTTGTGCCGGATCGAGGGGAAGGCCAGGTCCGTGCCGCCGCGCACCCCGAACTCCCGCAGGGCCGGATAGGCGGCGAGCAGCGGAGTCACGTCGGACTGGACGATCCATGAAATCTCGCAGTCCTCGCCGGCCATGTCCCCCAGGAAGACCGCCTCCAGGGCGGTGAACCGGTTGTTGGCGGCGATGAGCGCCGTGACGATGTCGGCCGACGAGGTCTCGTACGCCTCGTCCCAGCCGCCGACGACCAGCGCGCGCACCCGCCCCGCGTCGACCGACGTGAGGAACCGCTCGAACTGCGCCCCCCACTGCTCGTCGTCGCCCTCGCAGTAGGTCGGCGAGGAGAGCCGCCAGGCGACGGCCGCCGCGTCCGGGAGCTCGATCCGCGTGTCCGTGTCCGGGAAGTGGAACACGGGCAGGCCGTGGAATTCCTCGATGTAGTGGCCAACGGTCATGACTGCGCTCCCGGCAACGGACGGCGTGGATCGGCTGATGGCAAGAGTTCTACCAAGCGGCACCGACAACGCCCTCCGGCGGGTGGGCCTCCGAAGCGTGCGGCGTCGATTGTCAGACCCGGCCCCTAGCGTCGTTCTCGTGTTCGGCCGTACCGCGCCGAACGGGGAGGGAGAGCCATGTACCGGCAGGGAGACGTGCTGTTCGCGCCCGTCGAGGAGACGGCGGTTCCGGCGCGGGTGAAGGCGGCGACGGGGGAGCCGAGGGACGCCCGGCGCCGCCTGGTCCTCGCCCTAGGCGAGGTCACCGGGCACGCCCACGCGATCCCCGGGCCCGGCCGACTCGTGCGGGAGCCGGGGCCCTTCGGCCCGCTGCTGCTCGAACTGCCCGAGGGCGGCCGGGTGGTGCACGAGGAACACGCCCCGATACCGCTGCCCAAGGGCTGGTACCGGGTGGTGCGCCAGCGGGAGTACGTGCCCGGGGCGTACCGGATCGTCGCGGACTGACCGAGAAAGACCTGGGGGCTCCCACATGAACCACGCCGACATGAACCACACCACCGCACAGGACAGGTGGCGGTCCGTCGCCGCGGCCACCGGGCCCGCCGACCGGGCCGCCGCAGAGGCCGGAGTCCGGCTCGCCTACCGCACGGCGGGCCTCGCCGAACCCGCGCGCGTGCTCTGGGCGGACTCTCCGCTCGCGGCCGTCACGCTCGTACGGGGGCTGAGCGGGCAGGGCCGTTCGGTACGGGACGAGGTGCGCACCCGGCCGTGGGCCGAGGAGCGCCGGCGTCTCCACGACGCCCTCGGCCCCGCGGGCTGGGCGGCCCACTGGCAGGCGACCGGGGCCCACCTCTGGGACCTGACGCGCAGCCTCGCCGATCGGATACGGGCCGGGGTGACGGAGGCCGCGACGTCCGGCGGCTCGGCCGGTCCGGCGGGCTCCGCCGTTTCCGTGGAGTCCGGCAGGGCCGCCGGCCCGGCCCCTTCCGTGCGGGAGGCGACCGCCGTGCGGCTCGTGCTGCTCGACGCGGTGCTCGGCCAGCACGACGCCGCCTGGCTCGCCGCGTTCGACGGGCAGGGCGACCGCCTCGCCGGTCTCGCCGCCGTCGCCGAACACGCGGGCTGGTGGTGGCCGTACGAGAACGTCGCGGTGGTCTGCGAGCGGCCCGTCGAGCTGCACCGGGACGAGGCCGGGCGCCTCGACCGGGGCGACGGGCCCGCGCTCGCCTTCGCCGACGGCTTCGCCCTGCACGCCTGGCGGGGCATGACGGTGCCCGCCGCGTTCCTCGCGGGTCTCGCCGGCCTCACCCCCGAGCGGATACGGGAGGAGGAGAACGCCGAACTGCGGCGCGTGATGCTGGAGTACTACGGCTACGACCGCTACCTGGCCGCCTCGGGAGCCCGTCACCAGCACCGCGACGAGACCGGTGTCCTGTGGCGGATCGAGCTCGACGACGACGAGGACGTGGCGATGGTCGAGGTCGTCAACTCCACGCCCGAGCCGGACGGCAGCCACCGCACGTACTGGCTCCGGGTCCCGCCCACCACCCGGACCGCGCGGGAGGGCGTCGCCTGGACCTTCGGGCTGCACCCCGACGCGTACGAGCCGCTCGTCCAGACCTGAGCGCGCGACCCGGCAGCGGCGGACGGCGGCGGCAGCCCGGCCGGCACGGAGAAGTGACGGGTGGGGAGAGGTGACTGGTACGGAGAGGTGAAGGGAGCCGACGGTCAGGAGTGGCGCACGGGAGGCGGCGGCGCCGGGTGCTGGGATGTGCCCGCCGGAGCCCCGGCACCCAGCCTCGAAGGGACCGCCTGTGACGATCCGCCGGCCCAGCGCCGCCCGTACCGCCCGTCTGCTCGCCGCCACCGCCGTGCTCGGCGGCCTGCTCGTCGGCACCGCGGCCCCCGCCCTGGCCGCCGCGCCCGAGCGGACGGCCCCGCGGGTCGCCGCCCGGGCGGAGGCGCCCGCGACGGTCACCGTCACCGGCCACGGCCGCGCGGCCGCCGCGCCCGATCTGGCGATCCTCTCCGTGGGCGTCGAGGCCACCCGCAAGACCGCGAAGGAGGCGATGGCCGCGCAGAAGACCGCTGCCGAGTCCCTTCTCGCCGTGCTCCACAAGCAGGGGATCGCCGAGCGGGACATCCGTACCGACAGCCTCTCGCTGTCCCCGGTCTACACGCAGAACGCCGAGGGCGAGAGCAAGGTGACCGGGTACCAGGCCGGGCAGGCCTTCTCCGTGAAGGTCCGGGAGATCGACAGGGCCGGGCAGGTCATCGGCGCCGTCAACGACGCCACCGGGGACTCGGGCCGGATCAACGGTGTCGTCTTCGACGTCGCCGACCCGTCGGCACTGCGGGTGAAGGCACGCGAGGCCGCCTACCGGGACGCGTACGACAAGGCGGCGCAGCACGCCCGGCTCAGTGGCCACCAGCTCGGCCGGCTGGTCTCGCTCGGCGAGGGTGAGTCCGTGCGCCCCGGACCCGGCGCCGCCCCCGGCGTCGCCGCCGACGAGGCGAGCGTCCCGCTGGCCCCGGGCGAGATCGAGGAGCAGGTCACGGTCTCGGCGGTCTTCGAGCTGGTGTGACCGGGTGAGGGCCGCCCGGTGGCCCCATGAACCGGTGGCTAGCCGACGGCGGGCACGCCGTCGCCGGCGACGTCCTCGCCCACGCTCGTGCTCACACCCACGCTCCCGCCCTCTTCCGGCAGGTTCAGCTCGCGGTCGAGGGCGGCGTCGGCCCATCGCAGCATCGCGGTGCGGGAGAGGGAGCCGGCGTAGGCCGTCGTCTGGACAGCGAGGCCGTCGAGGAAGGCCGTGAGCCGCCAGGCCGCCGCGGCCGGGTCCGTGCAGCGGAACTCCCCGGCCTCGGCCCCCTCCGCGATCACCCGGGTCAGCGCCGCCTTCCACTCCTGGTCGAGGGAGGCAGCGACCCGACGGAGCTCGGGGTCGCGCAGGGAGGCCGCCCAGCCCTCGATCCACAGCCGCCAGCCCTTGGCCTGTCCGGTCGGCGCGTACCAGCGCACGGCGGCCCGGAGCCGGCGCACGGCGGTGGAGCGGCGCCCGAGGAGCCGGCGCAGATGGGCCAGGTCGGCCTCGGCGGCATGCGCGAAGGCCGCGGCGACCAGCTGTTCCTTGGACGAGAAGTGGTAGAGCACCAGGGCGTTGCTCACCCCGAGCGCCGAGGCCACGTCGGCGATCCGGACGGCCGCGACCCCGCGCGCCTCGATCTGCTCGACGGCAGCCCGCAGCAGCTCCTCGCGCCGCTCGGCCACGCTCAACCGCACTCTTGCCACGCCACGCAGCCTACACAGCACATGACAAGGGCATGATCGTCAACGGCTCCGGTTCGGGGCGGGCTCAGTACCAGCCGTAGCGTTCGGCGATCTGCGGCAGCCGCTCGTCCACCAGCGCGTGCGCCGCGGCGCGCGGGCTCGTGCCGTCCGCCTCCGACCGGTCGAGGATTCCGTCGACGAGCCCCCGCATCGCTCCGCGTACCCGGTCGAAGGCCTGGTCGGCGTCGGCCTCGATGTCGCCGAAGAGCGTCCACCACCACCAGGCGTTCGTGCACGAGTTCACGACCACATCGGGCAGCACCGTGACCCCACGCGCGGCGAGTGCCTCCTCGGCCTCCGGCAGGACCGGCATGTTCGCCGCCTCGGCGATCCAGCGGGCCGTGATCCGTCCCTGGTTCCCGGCGTCGATCGCATACGAGACGGCCGCCGGGACCAGGACCTCCGCCTCGGCCGCGAGCCAGGCGTCCCCGGGCTCCTCCCGGTCGCCGGGCCGCAGCGCGGAGCGGTCGACGGCGCCGTGGGCGTCGCGGGCCGCGAGCAGCGCCTCGACGTCGAGGCCGTCGGGGTTCACGATCGTGCCCCGGACGTCGGCCACGGCCACCACCCGCAGCCCGGCCCGCGCCAGGAACCGGGCGGTCGCCCCGCCCATCGTGCCGAGCCCCTGCACCGACACCCGGGTCCCGGCGTACGTCCGGTCGGCCCGGTCGAGGGCGGCGAGCACGGACTCGGCGACCCCGAGACCGCCGACCAGCTCGTCGAGGCCGATGCCGTCGACCTCGATGGCGAAGGCATCGGCGAGCCGCTTGCGGGCCGCGGCCTCGTCGTCCAGGAGCGGGTACACGGCCTGCACGGAGGAGACGAGGCCCGCCTCGGCCACCGCGCGGTCCACCAGGTCCTGGGTGAGCCCCAGGTCCTCCCCGGTGGTCCAGAACCGCTCGACGTACGGCCGCATCGCGCGCAGGTAGCGCACGAGGACGCCGTACGCCTCGGGGGAGCGGGGGTCGCAGTCGATGCCGCCCTTGGCGCCGCCCAGCGGGACGTACCGGGCCTTCGGGTCGTAGTGCAGGGCCTCCTTCATGGTCATTCCGCGGGCGAGTCCGGCGACCTCCTCCGCCGTGCAGCCCTCGCGCATCCGCAGGCCGCCGCTGGCCACTCCGCGCACCAGCCGGTCGACCACCAGGTGGCCCCGGCGGCCGGTGACGTGGTCGGTCCAGCCGACGGAAAGCAGGGGGGCGGTACTCATCGGACATCTCCTCGGGAGGGACGGGTGGGGCCGGGCGGGCCGGTGTGCCGGGCGGCCGCGCATGGCGGCCGGGCGGCTGCTCGGGACGGGCAGCAGTACTGAATGACGGTTCAGTATGGCTGACCGTCCCGACCGTTCGCGGCGCGGGCCGCCCATAATGGAACGACCCCCAGAGATCAGGAGGTCCTGTGACCGGTACCGGCTCCGACCGTTCGCCGCGGGCCCGGCTGCGCGCGCTGCGCCCCGAGTCCTTCGGCGCGGACCCCACGGGCGAGCGCCTCGCCCGCATCCACCGCTCGCCGAACTTCGCGGACGGGATCTTCCAGAACCCCGAACCCGCCCGACGCGGCCCCTCGGGCTCCAGTGTCGAGTTCGCCAAGATCTACTTCGACAAGGAAGGCCGCTCGCGCCGCGCCCCCACCGGCACGATCCCGGTCCACCCCACCACGGTCGCCGACCTGGCCAGGCCCCCGGCCACCGGCCTGCGCCTGACCTGGATGGGGCACTCCGGCGTCCTCGCCGAGATCGACGGCCACCGGGTGCTCTTCGACCCGGTCTGGGGCGAGCGCTGCTCCCCCTTCCCCTTCGCCGGCCCCAAGCGGCTCCACCCCGTGCCCGCCCCGCTCGCCGCGCTCGGCCCGGTCGACGTCGTCGTGATCTCGCACGACCACTACGACCACCTCGACCTGCCGACGATCAAGGCGCTCGCCACCACCGACACCGTCTTCGCGGTGCCGCTCGGCGTCGGCGCGCACCTGGAGCGGTGGGGGGTGCCCGCCTCCCGGCTGCGCGAGCTGGACTGGAACGAGTTCACCGAGATCGGTGAACTGCGGCTCACGGCGACCCCGGCCCGGCATTTCTGCGGCCGCGGACTGCGCAACCGGCAGATGACGCTCTGGGCCTCCTGGGTCGTGACGGGACCCTCCCACCGGATCTTCCACAGCGGGGACACCGGGTACTTCTCCGGATTCAAGGACATCGGCGCGGCCCACGGCCCCTTCGACGCCACCATGATCCAGATCGGTGCCTACTCGGAGTTCTGGACCGACATCCACATGACCCCCGCCGAGGGCATGCGGGCGCATCTCGACCTCCAGGGCGGCGGGCCCGCCGGTGTGATGCTGCCGATCCACTGGGGCACGTTCAACCTCGCCCCGCACCCGTGGGCCGAACCGGGGGAGGGCACCGTCGAGGCCGCCACCGGAGTCGCCCAGCGGATCGCCCTCCCCATCCCGGGCGAGCCCTTCGAGCCGGGTGCCGAGCGAGTGCCCGACAACCCCTGGTGGCGTCCCGTCGCCCGTGTCCCCGCCGGCGGCTGGGCGGGTCCGGCTCTCACCGACGGTGACGATTCGCTCGCCGGCGTTTCGCACGGGAAAGCAGACGCGAACGCGGACGTGAACGCCGGGCGGACGTCCGGCGAGCCCGGCACGGACGCCGGCCGGGGTGCGCCGGAGGCGGCACGGACTCCCTGAGGCCGAGAGCGGACCTGACGGTTCGCACCCCCTCCGGGGATTCCGGTCGGGAACGATTTCCGCAGAGGGCGGAGGTGTGAGAACACCTCCGCCCTCTTCCGTTCCCGGTGCCCAACGCCCCTCCGCGTCGCGACGTCGACTTTCGGCCGAACCTTCTCGGCCGGTCGTGCAAGGGGCGATACCAGAGCGGGCCGCTCAACGGGTAAGTTTGCCAACTGCGCACCGCACATGAACGGTTGACGACTACAGTGTGTGGTTGGTGATCATCGGTAGGCTCTTCGCACGCACGTCGCACACCCCGTGAACCGCCCCTTGCAGTCCCCCCGTAGTCCACCCCCGTAGCTCACCCGCAGTACGCCGATTCCTGGGCACGTACGTACCAAGGACACTCATGTCTCAACTTCGCGCACCCGCCTCGCGGTCCGATCGACGCGAGGGCGGGCGGCACGGCCGGTCAGGCGCCCGCCCCGCCCCCGGCACCGGTAGCAACCCCCCGGCGCAGCCCCCCGCGTCGCACCCGGCGGAAGCCCGCATACGCCCCCAACTCCTCCGCACCTCCGTGCTTCCCGCCGTCGCGGTCGCGCTGGGCGGAGCCGCGGCCGTGCTCTTCACCATTCGCTCCACCGGAGCCACGCCGACGCCCGGCCTCTGGGCCGCGCTCACCGGCGCCGCCGCGATCACGGTCGCCTCCGTGACGGCCGCCGCGCTCGGCGCGGACCGGGTCGCCAAGGCGGTCCTCGACCGCTGCAACGCCCTGCGCCGCACCAGCGCCCGCGGCCAGAGCGAACTGCATACGATCATCGAACAGTTGCGCAAGGGAGAGGGGCTGCCGCCCCGTCCCGCCATGCCGACCGGCACCGCGTCCGGCGACGAATTCGACCTGCTCTCCCAGGAGCTGACGCGTTCTCACGAGGCCGCCGTGGCAGCCGTCGTGCAGGCGTCCAGGCTCTCCAGCAGCGTCGGCAACGAACAGAAGGTCGAGGTCTTCGTCAACCTCGCCCGACGCCTGCAGTCCCTGGTCCACCGCGAGATCCAGCTCCTCGACGAGCTGGAGAACGAGGTCGAGGACCCGGAGCTGCTCAAGGGCCTGTTCCACGTCGACCACCTGGCCACCCGCATCCGCCGCCACGCCGAGAACCTCGCCGTGCTCGGCGGTGCCATCTCCCGCCGCCAGTGGTCGAACCCGGTCACCATGACCGAGGTGCTGCGCTCCTCCATCGCGGAGGTCGAGCAGTACCCCCGTGTGAAGCTCGTACCCCCGATCGACGGTACGCTCCGGGGCCATGCCGTGGCCGACGTCATCCACCTCCTCGCCGAACTCGTAGAGAACGCGACGCTGTTCTCCGCGCCGCACACCACGGTGCTGCTCCGCGCGCAGTACGTCACGGCCGGCCTCGCGATCGAGGTCGAGGACCGCGGTCTGGGTATGCCCGTCACCGAGCAGAACAAGATGAACGCCCTGCTCGCCGACCCCGACCAGGTCAACGTCGCGCACCTGCTCCAGGACGGCCGCATCGGACTCTTCGTCGTCTCGGCCCTCGCCCGCCGGCACGGCATCGCGGTACGTCTGCAGTCCAACATCTACGGCGGAGTCCAGGCCGTCCTCGTGCTCCCGCAGGGCCTTCTCGGCGCCGACCCGGAGGGGCTGGCCCAGCACGAGCGCCAGGCCGCGGCGACCGCCGGTTCCACCGCGGTCCCGCCGAACCAGGTGCAGATGCAGACCCAGCCGGCGACGCAGCCGCACGCGCCGTCGCAGCCCGCGCCCGCGGTCGCCGCCCCGATGACGGCCCCGGTCCCCATGCCGGCGCCGATGACGGCCCCGGCACCGGCCCACCCGCAGGCGCCCGTGCCCGTCGCCATGAGTACGACGGCCACCACCGGACCCGTACCACACTCCGTACCCTCCCCGGAGCGGACCGCCGTCCGCCACGAGGAGGCCCCCACCCCCGATCCGCTCGGCCACCCCCGTACCACCGGGCGGTCCAACGGGTACACGGACTCCGGTCGTACGCCCGCGATACCGGCGCAGTCGGCCGGCGCGGGACACTCCGGCCCGCCGGCCTCCCTCCTGTCGCCGCTCCCCCAGGCGCCCGAGGCCAACGGCCGGCCCGTGCTCCCCAAGCGGCGCGCCCAGGAGCACATCGTCCCGCAGCTGCGCGACGAGCCCGTGGCCCGCAAGCCCGAGGAGCACGCCCTGCACGACCCCGGCTTGATGGCCGCGTTCCAGCGCGGCATCGGTCTCGCCGAGTCCCAGCCCGCCCCCCATGAATCGCTGCGTCCAGGCGACGCGCACAAGGAGTAGACACCATGGCGAGCAATGTGCCGACCGGCCATTCCTCGGACCTCGACTGGCTGCTGAGCGGACTGGTCCAGCGGGTCCCGTACACCCGCAACGCCGTTCTGCTCTCCTCCGACGGCCTCGTGAAATCCGTCCACGGCCTCGACCCCGACGCCGCCGACCACATGGCGGCCCTCGCCTCCGGCCTGTACTCGCTCGGCCGCAGCGCGGGCGCCCGGTTCGGCGACGGCGGCGAGGTGCGTCAGGTGGTCGTGGAGCTCGACTCCACCCTCCTGTTCGTGTCCACCGCGGGCTCCGGAACCTGCCTGGCGGTCCTGGCCGGGCGCGAGGCCGACGCCGCGGTCCTCGGGTACGAGATGGCGATGCTCGTCAAGAGCGTCCGGCCGTACCTGGTCACCCCCGCCCGGCAGGCAGCCGGAGCGGTGGGCGGCATCGGCCGGCGAACGTGACGACCCCCCAGGAAGGGCCCTGGCTCGACGACGCGGCCGGCCGGCTGATCCGCCCGTACACCGTCAGCGGTGGCCGGACCAAGCCGACCACCGCACTGGATCTGCTGTCCATGGTGATGGCGACCGGATCGTCACCCCAGGTCCACATGGGTCCCGAGCACAGCCTGGCCCTCGGGCTGTGCGACGGGCCCACCTCGGTGGCCGAGATCGCGGCGCACTTACGGCTCCCCGCCGTGGTCACCAAGGTCCTGCTCTCCGACCTCGTGGACTGCGGGGCACTCACCGCCCGCGCTCCCCGGTTCCACGCCAACCCAACCGACCGTTCCTTGCTGGAGGCAGTGCTCGATGGCCTACGACAACGGCTCTGAGCGCCACGACAGTTTCGCGACCGACCCGTTCCCCACCGCGCTCAAGATCCTGGTGGCGGGCGGCTTCGGAGTGGGCAAGACGACCCTCGTGGGCGCGGTCAGCGAGATCGAACCGCTGAGCACCGAGGAACTGCTGACCTCGGTCAGCGCCGCCACCGACAGCCTGGAGGGCGTGGAGTCCAAGACCACGACCACTGTGGCCATGGACTTCGGCCGCATCACGCTCGACGACCGCCACGTCCTCTATCTCTTCGGCACCCCCGGCCAGGAACGCTTCTGGTTCATGTGGGACGAGCTCTCCGAGGGCGCGCTCGGGGCGGTCGTCCTCGCCGACACCCGCAGGCTCCAGGAGTGCTTCTCCGCCGTGGACTTCTTCGAGCGGCGGGGCATCCGGTTCGTCGTGGCGGTCAACGAGTTCGACGGCTCCTTCCGCTACGAACCGGACGAGATCCGGTCCGCGCTCGACCTCAAGCCGGACGTGCCGGTCGTCCTCTGCGACGCCCGGATCTCCAGCTCCGGCATCCGCACCCTGCTGACCCTCGTTCAGCATCTGCTCACCACCATCCCGGCCGCCGTGCCGAGCTACGGAGCCACGCCATGACGTACGACCCCACCGGTCACCTCCTGCTGACCCCCGTCGACAAGGACGCGCCGGCCCGCGTGGAGCGGCTGCGCGAACTCGGTCTCGGGGAGCGGCCGGAGCAGGCGTTCGACGAGTTCGCCCACCGCCTCGCGGACGTGACCGGAGCTCCGTTCTCGATGGTCAACTTCATCGACGAGAACCGGCAGTTCTTCGCGGGGCTGCACACCCCCGAGGGCACCCACTCGGGCAGCGACCTGGGTGCGGCCGCCGCGGGTGCCGGTGGCGTCGGCCGCTTCATGGCGCGCGACCACGGCTACTGCCCGCACGTGGTGGTGCGACGCAAGGCGCTCGTCCTGGAGGACGTCTGCGACTACCCGCGCTTCGCGGGGAACCCGGTCGTGGACGAGATCGGCATCCGCTCCTACATGGGGGCGCCGCTGATAGACCGCACCGGCGTCGCGCTCGGCACCATCTGCGTGGTCGACACCGACGTCCGGCCGTGGGGGCGCGCCGGACTCGAGACGATCAAGGCGATGGCGGCCGAGCTGATGGAGCAGATCAACCGTCGCGAGGACGGCATGTTCTGACCGTCACCCTGTGACACGCCGGGAGCCCCGGTACGGCGACGGCCGTACCGGGGCTCTTGGCATCGCGGGGGAGGGGCGGGCTGGGAGGGGTCGGTCCGTGTGTCAGGAGTGGACGGGCTCCAGATCCGGTGTGCGGACCAGCTCGGAGAGGCGCTCCGACCAGCTGCCCTTGTCCTGGCCGAGAGCGACCTCGGCCAGCCGCAGGAGCTGGATGTCGGAGGTGCCGGCCGGGGCGAAGATGTGGTGCGCGTCACGGAGGTACCGCTCGATGGCCCGGTCCGTGAAGAGACCGGCGGCGGCGTGGATCTCCATGGCGTTACGACCGGAGTCGATCGCCGATTCGACATTGACGAGCTTGGCGTTCATCAGCTCGGTGTCACAGGAAAGCCCCTGGTCGAGCAGGTGTACGGCGTGGTACGCGGCGAGCCGGGCGGTCATGAGGCGGGACTGCATCTGGCCCAGCTTCAGCTTGACCGTGGGGAGGTCGTGGAGGGGCTTGCCGTACCGGATGCGCTCGGAGGCGAACCGGGTGGTCTCCTCCAGGATCGCCTGGTGGATGCCGAGGGAGACGGCGGTGAGGTTGGCCCGCCCGTACAGAACGCTGGACGAGTACGCGACGGAGAGGCCGTCACCCTCGTCGCCGAGGCGGTTGGCGGCCGGAACCCGGCAGTTCTCGAAGATCAACTCGCCGAAGCTGAAGCCGTGGAGCCCCATGGACGGCTGCTGCGGACCGGTCCTGAACCCCGGGCGATCGGATTCGACCAGGAAGGCGGTGAGACCCTTCGAACCCGGACCGGTCCTGACCACGACGCCATGCAGATCGCCGACATGGCTGTTGCCGACGTAGACCTTGCTGCCGTTGAGGATGTAGTCGTCGCCGTCACGCACCGCACTGGCGCTCATACCGAGGACATGGCCACCGGAGTCGGGCTCGGTCACCGCGATGGTCGGCAGGCACTCGCCCGCGGCGACCGCCGGCAGCCACGTCTTGCGCTGCTCGTCGCTGCCGAAGTGGACGATCTTGGCCGTGCCCAGCTGCGAGGCCTGGACCATGGCGCCCATGGCGCCGCTGACTCGGGAGAGCTCCTCGATGATGATCGTTTTGGCTAAGTGGCCGGCGCCCATGCCGCCGTATTCCTGGCTGACAGTCGCACCCAGCCAGCCCTGCTCGGCGATCAATCGGGACAGCTCGTGGTGAACCGTACGGGACGCCTCCATCTCGGCTATCCGCGGTCGAACCTCACGTTCCGCGAAGTCGCGGACCGTCTCCCGGAGCTGATGATGAAGGCGACTACTGAAGTAACTGTCCATGCGAGTGCCTCTCCCCTGCGAAACGCCTGACCGGTTGTCCGGTCAGGTGGTGCATCGGCAGTGGTCCCGTCCCGAACAGGCCGACCACTTCATGGTGTTGATCTTTCTGGGACGGATCAATATCGCCACGATATTTGTCCGAAACCGGAGCGGTTGACGATTGAATCCGACTGTGTTTCGTGTGGTCTGGGCCTGCCGGGCCCGATCCGCCGGACATTCCCCGAGGGCGTCTTTCTGCCACATGCCAGCGGCAACCAGGCCGTGGGCATATGACCATGAGAGCGCCCGGCTCACCACATGAGCACCTTCATCCCCAGAGAAGTGGCATTTCGGAATGCCTTCCGGTCCCCTCCCTGCCCGGCTGACGCGCCCCTCCGACCCGCCGGACACCGCTTTCGCGCCCTGCGGACAGGCGCGCGGACGTGCACCCTGGCGCGCGGGAACGTCACGGAGGGTGAGTAATCGACTCCTCGCGCGCGCCGCCCCCCGGGGGCCGGAAAGGGTTCGTGAGCACCGGGGAAAGTGCGGTATTGTTCTCATGCGCGTCCAGCCAGGGGAAACCCCAGGTCAGACGGGCAACGGGACGTGGCGCAGCTTGGTAGCGCACTTGACTGGGGGTCAAGGGGTCGCAGGTTCAAATCCTGTCGTCCCGACTTGTGAAAGTCGGAGGTCAGAGGCCGTTTCAGAGTGATCTGAAACGGCCTCTGACTCGTTTTTGGGGACCAGTCGGGGACCAACTCGCCTTGACCGCTCAGCGGGCGACCACGATCGGGCTCGGCAGGGACCGCGGCGCGCGGAGCACGCTGAGGTGTGCGGAAAAGGCGGCGCCGACGGCGGTGATCTTGTGAACGTCGGGGTGCCGGTGCCCGGCGAGGCCTCCGGGAGCCGGGGTGGTCCGGCGCCGGACGGTCCAGATCCACTTGATGGTGTCGATGTCTCCCACCCGGCAGCCGGACGCCTTGCCGATGCGTGCGGCCGTGCACGCGGCGAAGAGGACGGCCTGGCCCCAACCCCGGTACTCGCCGCGGGAGGCGGCGGCCCGGTCAGGGCTTGAGGAGGGCGGCTGCCTCGCGGGCGGCGTCGATGGCTCCGGCGCGCGCGGCTTGCCGGTCGTCGTCGCTGCGGGCGTAGGCGACGGAGATCACCATGTTGCTGCGGCGGAAGACGACTTGCGCGGTGATGTTCTTGCCGGGGACGGGCGGCCGGTAGCGGAGGACGGCCTCGTCGCCGAGGCCGAGCAGGTCTTCCTGGGTGCCCTTCTCCCAGAGCGGGTCGACGTCGGCGCGCTGCTCGCGCATGTCCTCCTGGGCCAGCTCCGTGTTGAGGCGGCTGGCGAAGAGATGGACGTTGGCCCGGTACTTCCCCTTCTCGCGAGGCGCGGCCCAGGTGCAGGACGCCACGTCCTCGCGTCCGCCGTACGACTCCGGCACGAGCCGGTGGATCGTCTCGGGGGTGACGAGCCGGCAGAACGGCTTCGGATCGGCCTTGAAGTCGCCCTCCTGCGCGCGGTCCCACCACCGCCACGCTCCGAAGGCGGCGAGGGGTAGGGCGATCAGGGCGATCGCCGCGGCGAGGGCGCGATGCGAGGGCGCGGCGGGCTTGGAGGGTGTGGTCACCGCCGCAGCATAGGTGCCCCGGTCCCGAGGGAGCGCGGGGGACGACGACATGCACGAGCTCGTCAGCGGTCAGGGTGCGTTCAGTGGCCGGCCGGGCGGACCAGGCCGGTGTCGAAGGCGAAGACGGCCGCCTGGGTCCGGTCGCGGAGCCCCAGCTTGACCAGGATGCGGCTCACGTGGGTCTTGACGGTCTGTTCGGCCACGACGAGACAGGTCGCTATCTCCGCGTTCGACAGGCCCTGGGCGACGAGGGTCAGGACCTCGGTCTCCCGCTCCGTCAGCACCCCGACGCGGTCCTTCTGGGGGCTGCGCGGGGTGGCACTGAGCCGGGAGAACTCCATGATCAGACGTTTGGTGAGGTCCGGGGCGAGCAGGGCGTCGCCGCGCGCCACCACCCTTACCGCCTCGGCGAGTTCGGCGGCGGAGGCGTCCTTCAGCAGGAATCCCGAGGCGCCGGCCCGCAGGGCCTCGTAGACGTACTCGTCGAGGTCGAAGGTGGTCAGGACGAGGACCTTCACGGTGGAGCCGGCGGCCGCGGTGAGGACGCGGGTGGCCTCGATGCCGCCGGTGCCGGGCATGCGGATGTCCATGAGGACGACGTCGGGCGAGAGTTCCGCGACCTTGGTCACCGCGTCGGCGCCGTCCACGGCCTGACCGACGACCTCGATGCCGGGTTCGGCGTTGAGCAGCACCGTGAACCCCTGTCTGACCATCATCTGGTCGTCCGCGATGAGGACGCGGATGGTGCCGCTGGTCATGTGCCGTCCTTGGGGGTGTCGAGGGGCAGGGTGGCGGTCACCTCGTAGCCGCCGTCGGCGGTCGGCCCGGCGACCAGCTCGCCGCCCAGCATGGCGGTGCGTTCCCGCATGCCGAGCAGGCCGTGGCCGAGTCCCGGCGAGAGCGGAATGGTGGCGGGGTCGACGGGGCGCGTGGCCGGGGCGTTGGTGATCCGGAGGGTGAGTCCGGTGGTCAGGTAGCCGGTCTCCACCCGCACCGGGGCTCCCGGCGCGTGCCGCATCGCGTTGCTGAGCGCCTCCTGGACGATGCGGTACGCGGACAGCTCGACGCCAGGCGAGAGCCGGCGGCGTTCTCCGCTGGTGGCGGTGTCGACGGACAGGCCGGCGGCACGGACGTTGTCGAGCAGCTCGTCGAGCCGGTCCAGGGTGGGTTGCGGGGTGTGCCGTACGGAGTCGGCCGCCGCGTCCTCCGCGCGCAGGACGCCCAGGACGCGGCGCAGTTCGGTCAGCGCCTCGACGGCGTTCTGGCGGATGCCCGCCAGATTCTCCCGCAGTTCCTCGGAGGGGTTCTCGACGAGGTGCGGGGCCACCTGAGCCTGGATGGAGATCACGGACATGTGGTGGGCGACGACGTCGTGGAGTTCGCGGGCGATCCGTCCGCGCTCCTCCAGGACGGTGCGCATGGCCCGCTCCTCGGCGGTGAGGACCTCCTGCGCGACCAGTTTGTTCCGGGCCACCCGGCTCAGCCGCAGGGAGGCGCCGACGACCGCCGCGATCGAGAAGGCGAGCGTGCCGCCGGCCACGTCCTCGTTGTGCACGATGTCCGAGGGCACGGCCGCGCTGCCAAGGCCGGAGAGCACGGTGAGCAGGAGCGTGACGGCGGTGACAAGAGGGGGGACGCGCAGCGCGAGGAGCAGCACCACGAAGGTGTGCACGACGATGCCCCAGATGCTCCAGGGCCAGAGCAGGTCGGGGCCGACGGTCGCGTCGGTGATCTCGGCGGTCAGGAACAGGCTGAGCGTGGACAGCCACCAGGCCGGCACCGGTCGGCTCAGGGCGAGGACGAGGGAGGCGGCCTGGAGGACGACGAGGAGTTCGACCGGGGCGGTGAGGACGGTCATCGCCTCGCCGTACTCGGCCATCTTGGCGACGCCCGCGAAGACGGCGAGCAGCACGAGGTGTCCGTGCGGCAGCCAGCCGAACCAGGTCTGACGGGGCAGCGGGTCGCGGGCCGTCGTCCACAGGTTCCGGCGCAGCGTGCTCGGCGCCCCGCGCAGGGCAGCGCCCAGCGCCCGCCCGTAACCGTCCCCCACCCGTTCCCCCTTGTCGGTCACGTCCACCCTATGCACGCTGTACCTGCTTCCTCGCGGCGGGTCGCCGCGCCCGGGACGGACGGCGGCCGCCCGCTTCGTACGTACGGAAGACGGCGACGCACGCGAGCAGCGCGAGCCCGAACACGGGCAGCCAGGCGAGCCGTGCGAGGACCCAGTCGTATCCGTCGGGGACGGTGTGCAGACCGGTCAGCGGGCCGTGCCCGGTCAGTCCGCCGGCGAGGAGGCCCAGCATCGTGACGGCCATCATCGCGGTCTGGTGCCACAGGAAGACCGTCATGGCACTGAGGTTGAGGAGGGCCACGGCCGCCCACGCGGCGGGCCGGCTCAGGGTCCGGCGCAGCGGGCCGACGAGCAGGAACGCCGCTCCGCACTGGGTGATGCCGAAGGTGACGGCGGCGAGCGTGGGCGGGTTGAGGTTGGAGACGGCCGCGCCGGGCACGCCGACCATGGCCGCCGGATAGCCGGCGAGGACGACGAGCAGGACGGTGGCCGGCACGCCCGTGATCAGCAGGGTCCATCCGACGGGCCGTTCCCTGATGCCGTGCCGGGCCCACAGGGCGCCGAGGCAGTACGGAACGAGCCAGCCGGCCGCCACGTTCGTCCAGCCGAGCCACTCGGGTCCGCCGAAGCCGAAGCGGATCACGTCGATGTGCAGGACGACCGCGAACGGCCACAGCGGGTGCACCCTGGCGACCAGCGGGGTCGCCGCCGTGAGGGCGGCGAAGACCAGCAGGAACCAGAGCGGGGAGAGAACGAGCTTGCCGAGCGTGTACACGGTCTGCCAGGGCACCCCGCCCAGGGTCATCGCGAGCGCCGCGGCGGCCCACACGGCGAGGACCACGGCCACGGGCCGGAACAGCCGGCCGAGGCGCGCGGTCAGCCAGTCGCGGTAGGACGTGCCCTGGACGAGGGCGGCGGTGTGGCTTCCGGCGGCGACCCGCCCGCCGACCAGGAAGAAGACGGCCAGCGTCTGGAACACCCAGGAGACCGGGGTGAACTCGGGCAGTCGGCTCAGCGGGCTGACGGCCCGCAAGGTGCCGCTGTCGGTGTTCAGGGCGGTGACGAGCCAGTGTCCGAGGACCACGCCGAGGATGGCGAGGGCGCGCAGGGCGTCGAGGGCGCGGTCGCGGCCGGGCGGGGTGGCGGCGTCGATCCGGCGGGCGAGGTCACGCATCGGCCGGATCCCGTCCCGCGACGATCCGGGCCATGTTCCGCAGGGGTACGGAGCCGGGGAGGAGATAGTCACTGTGGCCGCCGGTGCCTGCGTCGAAGACCCGGGCGCCGAATTCCGGGGCGACGGGGTCGGTGCCGAAGCCGAGTTCCCCGAACGCCAGGGAGACGCGGACGTGGGGGACATGGGCGACCCAGTCGTCCGTGCCGCGGCCGGCCCAGACAGTGGCCGTGGTGGCGAGGTCGGCGGCGCGGTCGGCGCCGGTGCCGGGGCTGCCGTAGAGCACGAGGTCGGCGACGGGGAGGTGGTTCGCGGCCTCGGCGCAGACGACGGAGCCGTACGAGTGGCACAGCAGTGTCAGGCGCGCCCGCGGCGCGGCGGTGGCCAGTTCACGGACGAAGGAGGCGAGGAGCGGGGCGCCCTCCTCGGCGCGACCGGGAGTCGTCGCGGCGGCGCTGAGGGTGGCGGGGGTCCGGTAGCCGAGCCAGGCCAGGACGGCCGTCCCGCGGCCCAGTTCGCGCTGCAGCGCGGCGGCGCCGGACCGGAAGCGGTGGCTGTCGAGCCGGGTGTCCGAGCCGGGAACGAGGACGGCTATCCGGGTGGCGCCGACGAGGTCGCCGAACACCTCGACGCTGCGCCCGCCGTCTCGGCCGTCGAAGGAGAGGAGTTGGTGGTCCTCCCCGGCCATGGCCCGCAGGGTGGCGGCGCGTCGGTGGTCGCCGTGGGCGTCGGCCATGGCCTCGGCGGCCCGGACGGCGGAGCGGTTGGCGGCGTACCGCGCGGCGAGTTCGCCAGGAACGGCGAGCGAGAGGGGAGCGAGCGGGGCGGGGACGGGCGCGGGCACGGCGGCCGGGCCGGCAGCACCGACGGTGGGCACCGCCACCGAGGCGGCGACGAGGGTGGCGAGCAGGGTGCGGCGCAGGCGACGGCTGCGCGGGCGGGACGCCATGGAGTGGTCCTTCCGTACCGGGGTGCTTCTCGATTCCGGTGCCGAAACTATGGATCACGCCAGGTAACCGGCGTCCCACCAGGGGGGACACTTGCCGCGTAGCTCTGGAGTACTACGGGTATGGGGTGTCGAGGGGGCTGGTCCGGCTCCCTCGCACGGCTCCTCGCCCGACACACCGCGCATTCTGTGCGGTTCGGGCCGCGAACAACCGGCCGCCTGTCGCGGGCCGTGGCTTCCCGGCCGGTCGTCGCTCGCGACCGGTAGCGGCCTGCGACCGGTTGGTCAGACGAAGGCCGGTGCGGGAGCGGGCAGGTAGGGGGTGATGTTGCGCCAGGCGCGCTCGATGTATTCCTCCTTCTCGCCGACCGGGGCGACATAGTGCAGCGCGCTCTCGGCGGCGTCGGTGCCCTGGAGGCGGGCGATGATCCAGGCGGCGAGGTACTGCGAAGCCAGGCAGCCGCCGGCGGTGGCGATGTTGTCCTTGGCGTAGAAGGGCTGGTTCAGTACCTCGACGCCGGCGGCGACGACCCAGGGCTTGGTGATCAGGTCGGTGCAGGCGGGGATGTCGTTGAGCAGGCCGAGCCTGGACAGCACGAGGGCGCCGGAGCACTGCGCCGCGATGAGCTGGCGCGAGGGGTCCAGGCGGCGAAGGATGTCCATGATCGCCGGGTCTTCGACGACCTCACGGGTGGCGATGCCGCTGCCGACGATGACGGCGTCAGCGGCGCACGCCTCCTCAAGGGTGGACATCTGCTCGATGACCACTCCGTTCATCGACGTCACCTTGGGACCGGGGGTGGCGATGGTGACGCGCCAGTCGTCGGTCTTGATGCGGTTGAGCACACCGAGCGCGATCAGGGAGTCGAGCTCGTTGTAGCCCTCGAAGGTGAGGATGGCGATGTGCACGGCGGCTGTCCTTCCGGCTGGGTGGGTGGGTATGGACGTTAGGGACCCACGAACAGGACAGTCAAAGAATTGTCATGCGTACAATCCGGTGCCATGACAGCCCCGCGGTACAAGACGCTGGTCGACGCGCTCGCATCCGACATCCGGAGCGGGCGGCTCGCCGCAGGCGCGCGGCTGCCGACACACCGTGGGCTCGCCGCCCGTGAGGGCATCGCCGTGGTGACCGCGACGCGGGTGTACGCCGAGCTGGAAACGATGGGTCTGGTGAGCCGGGAACAGGGCCGCGGCACGTTCGTGCGTGACGTCGCGGTGCCCTCCGGTCACGGCATCGATCAGCAGGTCGTCGCCACCGGCGCGGTCGACCTCAACTTCAACTATCCGTCACTGCCCGGGCAAGCCGACCTCCTTCGGCAGGCCTTGCGAGAGATGGCCACCTCCGGTGATCTCGACACGCTACTGCGCTACCAGCCACATCCGGGGCGTCCCCAGGACAGAGCTTCGATCGCACGGCACCTGAGGCGTCGGGGAATCACCGCTGACGCGGAGCGGATCCTCGTCGTCAACGGTGCGCAACACGGCCTGGCCGTCACCGTCATGGCCGCGCTCAACGCCGGCGACGTCGTCGCGGTCGACACGCTCACCTACCCGGGTTTCAAGGTGCTGGCGCATGCCTTCCATCTCGACCTGGCGCCCATCCCCTCGACCGCCGACGGGCCGAATCTCGATGCCCTCGAGAAGCTGTGCGCGACCCGCCCCGTGCGCGCGATCTACACCATGCCCACCTTGCACAACCCGCTGGGCTGGGTCATGCCGGCAACCGACCGAAACCGCCTGATCAAGATCGCTCGGCAGCACGGGTCGCTCATCATCGAAGACGCCTCCTACGCCTACCTGGTCGAGGACCCTCCGCCGCCGCTGGCCGCCACCGCGCCGGACATCACCGTCTACGTCTCGGGACTGTCCAAGAGCATCGCCACCGGCCTCCGGGTCGGCTTCGTCGTCGCCCCGCCGTCTGTGGTGCCGTTGCTCGAACGCGCGATCCGGGCGACCACCTGGAACACCCCGGCCCTCACCACCGCGATCGCCTGCAGATGGCTCGACGACGGCACGGTGGATCACCTGGAAGCGCAGAAGCGAGACGACGCCAAGGCCCGCCAAGCACTGGCCGGACGAGAGCTGGCGGGTCTACCCCTCATCAGCCACCCCTCGTCCTATTTCACCTGGCTGCCGCTGCCGGAGGACGCACGCGCCGATCGCCTGACCGCCACCCTCGCGCGTCGGCACATCTCGGTAGCCACAGCCGAGCCGTTCTGCACCTCGATGCACACACCACAGGCAATCCGCCTCGCTCTGGGCTCGACCGATCTGGACAGTCTCCGGTCGACCCTGCGGACGGTGCGGCAAGTCGCTGTCGAGGACGCCTACGCCTGAACTCCTTCTGGTCGGCCGATTCGGGCACGACGTCGAAGGGCCCCGCTGCAAGCAGCGGGGCCCTTCGACGTTCCCCGCCCACCTGCGGTTGTGCAGGGCGGCCGACCCCGGCGCTCCGGTCGTCGCTCACACCGGATCCCGGGGGCCGCAGTGTCTCGGCGCGGTCGGCGGGAGCGATGGCGCGCATGCGGCTTCTTCCGGCCAACCCTTCGGTTGATAAAGGGATTTGACGCGTAGTCCTGCTAGTTTCGGCCGCAGTCTGACGGAGTCGGGGGGACTCATGGGACGAGAACGGGGCACAGGTACGTACGCGCACTCCCGCGCGGCGAGCGCGGCGTGCGGCACATGCGGCATGGGCGGGAGGCGTCGGTGAGTACGCCCACGCCGAGCCCGAGCCCGAGCCCGACCGGCACGGCGTCGCCGAGTGCCAGCCCGAGCCCGCAGCCCACCACGACACCGACACCCGGCACGACGCATCTGCCGTCGCCGGGGCAGCCGTCGGGCACGCCCAGCCAGCCGACGCCGTCGCCGAGCCCGAACGCGCCGCCGACCCCGCCGGTCTCCGGTCCGCCGCCCCAGCTGCCTCCGCCGACCCCGCCCGCCGTGACCAACCCGTGGACGGGCCCCGGTGGCTTCGACGTCCAGCCGCTTCATCTGTACCAGGTGTCGACGGCCCTCTCCGTCGAACAGCAGTCGTTCCACAAGGCGCTCGTACAGTTCCTCGACGTCCACGCCGGCTACTCCAAGGTCGGCGGATCCGGCACCGTCACGGCCGAGTTCGCCACCCAGTACGCCGCGGTCGTCGCCCTGCTCATGGAGGTGCACGGCAAGGCCGTGGTCGCCATCGGCGGCGCGGCGGTCGGCTTCACCACCACGGCCAACAACTTCCGGCAGGCGGACGCGGCCACCCACCCGCTCAATCCGCCCTTCACGCCACAGCCGCCGCCGCAGGTCATCTCCGCGCCGCCGGCGTACACGGCCCCGCCGCCGTTCGGCGTCCGTGACGGCAATGCCGTCGACGAATTCGCCGACATCTTCGACGACGGCGACATCCCCGGCTCCCTGATGCGCACCGTGATCGAGGAGGCGCTGCGCACCGGCCGCGCGCTGGAGATCCTGCCGCTCCCGAACTACCTCAGGGTCAACGACCTCTCGCAGGCCTGGCTGCCGTACCAGACGGGCCTCGGCATCATCCAGGGGCAGCTCAACGGCACCGTCGACGCCATCACGGACCATACCAAGGGCGACTGGCACGGGGCGATGCTGCAGTTCGTGTCGTCCCTGTGGGGCACGACGGCCTGGGGCAAGAACACGGTCGCCTACGAGTGGGGGCACAAGCCGCCGACCGGCGCGGGCACCAGCCTCCCGGTCTTCGGCGTCCTCAGCACCACGGCCCAGATGCTGGCCCAGGCCGTCCGCTCGTACGCGGAGGCCGCGGAGAAGGTCCGCACCGAGCTGCGCGAGATCCTGTACCGGGCCATCAAGGACGCCCTGGCTCTCCTCGACGTGACCGACCTCAAGGATTTCTTCGGGAACTTCTTCGAGCGCCTCAAGAAGCTGTGGAAGGGCCTGGGCGCCGCGGTGCTCCTCAGCATCGACACGGACGCCGTCAACCGGGCCGTCGACACCTACGAGACAGCGCTGCGGGCACAGATCCAGGTCGTGAAGAACCTGCTGGAGCCGCTGCGGGAGGCCTCGCGCGCGGTGCCGACCTTCCAGTCGGAGTCAGCGAGGGCGGAGGCGTTCGGGTCGCGTTCGCTCTTCGAGTTCGACCGGTCGATCGTCCCGCTCGACGAGCAGTCCCGGGACCCGAACGTCAGGTTCGGCATCGACCTCGCGTCCATGGAGTGGGAGCGCAACGATTTCCAGCCCCCGCCCCCGGAGGCGCTGAGGCCCGGCAAGGAGGCCCACACGATCGACAAGCACATCGGACTCACCCCGGAGCAGCTGATGCACCGGCTGCGCGACCAGGGCGGCGCCGACGCGTCGACGTTCCGCGACCTTCCGTCCGCCCAGCAGTACGTGCAGACCGCGGTGAACGACCCCGCGAAGAAGACCGAGCTGGAAACCTGGATGCGCAACCAGGAACGGAAGGTCGCCGACGGCACCTTCAAGCCGGGATCCGTCAAGGCCTGGGACTTCCCGGTCACGGACGGGAACGGGCAGCCGGTGGCCGTGGGAAGCTCCGTGAGCCAGGCGGACTTCGCCGCGTCGGGCTACTCGGCCCAGGCCAAGAACGTGCACACGGTGCACGTGGTCCTCGCCTACTCGCCCGAGTCGAAGTCCTTCTACGTGCTGACCGCCTATCCGAAGGCCCCTTAGCATGCGACAGGTGACCGAACCGACCGACGCCGTCCTCACCAGCGGGGTGCTTGCCCGCCTCGTCGACCTCGCCGCAGCCTCGCGGAACCCGGGGGCCGCCCCGTTGGAGGACGAACTCCAGCGCTTCTCCCGCCTGATGCAGGACTCGCACACCATCGCCTGGGTCATGCCGTTCGACGCGGTGGCCTCGCTCCTCGATGGTCTGGCGGACGAATACGGCACGGAGCGGTTCGCGGAACGGCCGACCGTGTTCCGTGACCGGCTCGCCCGGGCGGCCGGCGACGAACCTGTCGACACCTTCCTGAGTTCCCTGGCGGCACTCGTCCGCGCCCCCTGGTTCGGCGACTGCCCGGGCTACGACGAACTCCCGCTCTCGCAGTGGGAGGCACTCGCCCGTTTCGACGTCGTCAACGAGTTCGCGTCACAGCTGCCCACCGGTGAGTACGACAGAGACCCGGAGGCGGAGGCACGTGACCTGGTCGCCATGGACCACCCCGACTGCCACGGCAGAATCGCCGATCTCGCGGGCCAGCTCCAACGAGTCCTCTACATGTTCCGCTCGCCCGCCGAGCTCGACGCGGCCTTCGCGCCCGTCATGCCGTCGGTGACGACCGCGCGGCTGCGGCTGCTGCTCGACGCCGTCCACGCCCACTTCGCAGAACAGCACTGACCGGGGAGTCGCCGCCATGCCCATCGAACCGAACCTCGCCGTGACGGACGAGGACCTGAAGCGTCTCGCGGACGACCTGGACGCCATGCGGACGCACATCGACGGGCAGGTGCGCCGGATGGACGCGATCGTCGACCGGGCCGAGGCACGATGGCGCAGCGAGGCGGCGACGGCGTACCGGAAGCTGCACCGGGAGGCCGGCGCGGACGCCGTGCGGGTCCGGGAGATTCTGGGAGTCCTGGCGACGGCGGTGCGGATGAGCCGGGACGGGTTCACGCGCCAGGAGCTGGACACCCTGCGGCAGTTCCGGGCCGAGACGAAGAAGGTCGACATCGACGCCGAGGTACGGGAGCTGTCCGGCGAGGGGCCGAGCGGCGCGGATCCCGGTGAAGGTCCGGCACCGACCAGCCGGATCAGCGAGCTCTGAACATCCGCACCACAGAGGGGGAAACGTGAACGACGACGGCTCGATCACCGTCGACCTGGTCGCGCTGCGCGAGATAGGCGGCGACCTCGAGGACATCGTGAAGAAGCTCAACGAGCGCCTGAGCGCGCTGTACGACCGCACGGTGCCGGTCGTCCTCGCCTGGCAGGGCGAGGCCCGCGAGGCCTTCGTGGACGAACTCGACCGCTGGGACCGGCAGATGGAGGACCTGCAGGCCGCGCAGAAGTGGCTGCACGCCGTCGTCACCACCGGGCACGCCAACTACTCCGCCGCCCAGCGGGCCACCCTGCGCGGCTGGGGCGGGGCCTGACATGACGACACCCCCCGCACCCCCCGCCCCGGCCCGCGCCGACCGCGCCGCGACCTTCCCGGACCGGGCGACCGCCCAGTGGGCCACCCAGCAGGTGATCGCGCTGAACGAGCAGGTCATCCATCGCTGGCTCGCCCAGTCCACCCGGCAGCGGCTCGTGATCGAGGCCGCCTGGCCCTCGCGGCCCGGTCCGGTGGGCACACTGCTCACCACCGGGATGGCGCTGGCCGGCCAGGAGCCGATCGCGGTGCGCGCCGCCCGGGTCGTGCTCCGCCGGACCGGATCCGGCGAGCCCGGCGCGTACCCCTTCACCGTGCACTCCTCCCTGCCCGTCGACCTGTAGAGGCATCCGTGTCCCTGAACCCCGCCGAGCACGACCGCAAGTACGGCGAGCTCGACCAGGTCGTCCGCGCTCACCTGGGACTCGGTCCGCACGCCCCCGAGGCGGTGGCCGGCTATCTGCGGCAGACCTGGCGCACCCGGCCCTGGGCCATCGCCGTCGCCGCTGAGCAGCTTCGCGTCTACGCCGACAATCCGCCGGGACGGCTGCGGCTGCGGCTCGGCGAGTACTACCGACTGCCCGACGTGGGGCTGTCGCCCGACGAGCTCCGGGACTGGCTCACGGGCCTCGCCGGCCGGCTCGACGAGAGCCTGGCGAACGGTCAGGCGCCACCGCCTGCCGCGCCCACGACACCATGGGAGTGGCGGACCCGCTTCCCCGAGCTGGCGCAACTGCTCGGCGGCTGGTTCTCGCAGGACATGCCGGACGAGTTCGGCGACCACGAGGCCGCGCTGGCCGACTACCTGGAGGGCACCGACACGGGGCTCGTCGCCCAGCTGACGGGGGAGCTGCACGACCTCCTCGCCCTCGGCCTCGACGAGGACGGCCTGGCCCTGGCGCTGGTGACGCTCGGCGCGGAGGTCGAGCCCCCGGTGCCGTTCACTCCCGGCGCCTGGCTCGCCACGCTCGCCGTACGGCTGCGCGGCTGAGCCTGTCCGTGATGCGGCCCGCGGTGATGTGGTGTGCGCGCACGACCTGGGGCCGTCCCCTCGGTAAAGGCAGACCCGGGAAACCTGACGCAGCGCTGCCAGGCCGGCTCAGGTGGTGAAAGGGGTGCCGTCCAAGGTCCAGTGAGGGTCGGCCGTGATGCCGAGGGCGGTGTAGACGTGCGCGGCGACGTCGGCGTGGTGGAGGGGTGACGGGGCGGTGCCCGGGGTGAGGCCGGGGCCGCACGCGGCGATCCAGGCGGTGCGCTCCTGGTGGCTCCGTCCCCCGTGGCCTCCTTCGTCGCGGTGGCCGTGGTCCGTCACCACGATGACCGTCCACTGCTCCGCTCCGTGGCGGGGGCGGGCGCGTACGGCGGTCAGGAGCCGGCCGAGGCGCCGGTCCGCGGTCTCGATCGCCCGGCGGTACTCCTTGCCGCAGCCGAGGAAGTGGGCGGTCTCGTCGACGGCGCCGAGGTAGACGAAGCCGGCGTGGAGGGTCTCGTCGAGGCCGAGGAGGTGTTCCGCGTCGTCGGTCACCCTCTCGTCCACTTCCTCCCAGGCCTCGGGGGTCTCCTCCTGGGGTGCGATGTAGCGGAGCCTTGTGGGGGCGACGAAGAGGGGGCCGCCCTGTTGGGCGAGGAAGAGCGGCGCCCAGCCTCCGACGGCGAAGGTGCGTCGTCCGCAGTCGTTCGCGAGGCGGGTCGTGAAGTCGGGGAAGACGTCGAGGCGGTTGCCGTCGAGACGGTTGGCCCAGACGCCGTGCTTGGAGACACCGACGCCGGTGACGATGGTGGTCCAGCACGGGCCCGACATCGTGGGCGTCACGGAGTCCACCTCGACGGGGGCCAGGAAGCCCGCGCGGGCGATCCCGTCGAGGTGGGGGGTGTGCAGTTCGGGGAGCAGGTCGAGGCGTACGCCGTCGATGCCGATCACCAGTACGCGGGCGTTGTCCATGGGGGGTTCCAGGGGAGTCGGGGGTGGGCGCTGAGGGGGGTCAGGGGCCGAGGCGGCGGAGTCGGATCAGGCTGCTGGCGTGGTCGCCGGCGGGCAGCCGCGGGTCGATGCCGTGGTGTACGAGGGCGGCACCGCTGTGGACCTGGTTCAACTCCTGGTCCAGGTAGCGCGCTTCGGGGTCGAGGGCGGGCAGCCGCACAGGGTCGGGGCGGTGCCCGAAGCGGGTTGCGGGGCGCCAGGTGAGGAGCACGTGCTCGCTGTCGTCCGGTGCCGCGTAGTGGACGGCGGCCACGGGCCCGGCGGCCGGGGCGACCCGGTACTGGTGTCCCCTCTGGACGAGCGGGCGGATCAGCTTGTACGCGGCCACGAGTTCGGCGGCTTCCGCGAGTTCCTCCTCGGACCAGGAGGTCAGGTCTCCGCCGAGCCCCAGCGCGCCGGCCATGGCGACGTGGAAGCGGAAGCGCAGGGGGGTGCGCCGGCCGGTGGCGGGGTTGGGGCTGTCGGTCACCCACGCGGCCATGGCCTGGGCGGGGAAGAGCTGACCGAAGCCGTTCTGGATGCCGATCCGGTCGACCGGATCGGTGTTGTCCGAGGTCCAGGCCTGATCGGTGCGGGCGAGGATGCCGAGGTCGACGCGCCCGCCGCCGCCCGCGCAGGCCTCGATGCGCAGACCGGGGCGGGCGGCGCGGAGCCGGTCCATGATGCGGTGGACGGCCCGTGTGTGGTCGATCCACAGGCGGTCGGGGTCGGGGTGGCCGGCCCAACCCGCCTCGGTGAAGGCCCGGTTGGCGTCCCACTTGAGCCAGTCGACGTCGTTCTCGCGCACCAGGTGGTCGAGGGTCTGCTGGGCCCAGGCCTCGACCTCGGGCCGGGCGAGGTTCAGCACGAGCTGGTTGCGGAGTTCGGTCGCGTCGAGCCGGGGGGAGTGGACGACCCAGTCCGGATGGGCGCGGTACAACTCGCTGTCACGGTTGACCATTTCCGGTTCGACCCACAGCCCGAAGTCCATGCCGAGGCGGTGCACCTCGTCGGCGAGCGGGCGCAGTCCACGGGGGAAGGCTTCGGGGCGAGGAGTCCAGTCACCGAGTCCGGACCGGTCGTCGCGACGGGTGCCGAACCATCCGTCGTCCAGGACGAAGAGTTCGGCGCCGACGCGGGCGGCGAGGTGGGCGAGGCGGATCTGGCCGGCCTCGTCGACGTCGAATCCGGTGGCCTCCCACGAGTTGTAGAGCACCGGCCGGTCCCGCTCGGGTCCGGGCAGTACGTGCCCGCGGACGTAGTGGTGCCAGGCGTGACTGGCGGCGCCGAAACCGTGCGGCGTGTACAGCCCGGCGTACACCGGTGTGCGAAGGCTCTCGCCCGGCTGCAGGGTCCAACTGAGCCCTTCGTGACCGAAGCCGCCGGTCCAGGTGGTCCGACCGCTCGGGTCACGGTGGACCGTGACCCGCCAGCTCCCGCTCCAGGCGAGCGCCGTGCTCCAGACCTCACCCCGGTCCTCGGTCGCGGTGCCGTCGTCGAGGGCGAGCCAGGGACTGGCGTGGTGGCTGGTGAGACCGCGACGGCTGGTCAGTACGGTCTCGGCGACGGGAAGCCGGTCACGCCGGAGCTGGAACTCGCTGTTCCAGCCCCCGATCAGATGGCTGAGCCGGTAGTCGGGCAGCGGGGGAGCGGTCCAGGACGCCGAGTCCAGCCGGTCGACGGTGATCGGATCCGGCGGACCGTCAGCGGCCCCGGTGTGGGTCAGTTCCGTCCAGCGCTCGATGACGTCGGTATCGCTCCGGACGCGGTAACAGAGTTCGGCCCGCAAGGGGCGGTGCCGGTCGTCGAGGCGCAACCGCAGTTCGCCGCCGTCGACGGTGTGACCGGCGAAGCGCCACTGGGCGCCCCGGGTACCGTCGGCGAAGCGGACCTGAAGGCCGGCCGGGCCGAAGCGCGCCCCGGTCTGCGGAGCGAGTTCGTCCGCGGCGGCGTCGGCCTCGAAGCTGCTCGCCGAGGGGGAGATCGCGTCCGGGACCTCGGCGAGCGTCGCGGTGTCGAGCGGCCGGCCCCAGTAGAGGTGTCGGGGGCTGCCGTCGGAGGCGAGGCGCAGCGCGTAGAGGCTGTTCGGTGTGCGCAGGACCGCGAGGCCGAGGCCGGGATCGAAGGTGACGGGCGGAAGCGTGGCGTGCACGGATGGATCCCCTGAGGTGTGGTGAGGAACAGGGTTGAGTCCAGGGCGACTTGGCGACTACGTCGATACAACGCCGTTGAGGCGGTGAGGTGTTCGAGACGTCCTGGAGGGGGCACGGAGGCGGCCCTGAGCGTAGGTCGGCCCCAACTCCCAAATCAATACTGGAAGAAGTTATTTATTTGCTCTATGTTGCTCCCGTGTTTCGACATCACCCCCAGCCTCTGGTCAGTGCGCCGGCCGAGACGGCGGTCCTCTCCCTGCTCCTCGCGGAGGGACCCCTCAGCAGAGTGGAACTGGCACGGCGGACCGGACTCTCCTCGACCGCGGTCACCAAGGCGGCCAGGCCCCTCATCGACGACGGCTATCTGTACGAACTCCCGCCGGAGCGCACCGCGCCCGGTGCAGGCCGGCCGGTCAACCCGCTCGCGGTCGCTCCCGACCGGGAGTACTTCATCGGACTGAAGATCACCTCCGGCCAGGTCTTCGGCGCCGTATGCGATCTACGGGCCGGGATCAGGGCCACCGCCGCCCGACCGCTCGACGACTGCACCCCCGAGGTCGCCGTCGGCCTCGCCGCCGAGCTCGTCGACGAACTGCTCGACACCGAGCCCGAGTTCCGGGCCCGGACACGACACCTCGGTGTCGCGGTGAACGGGGACGTGGACCGCGACAGCGGCCGGGTCCGCCACTCCGGCCTCCTCGACTGGCGCGACGTCCCGCTCGCCGAACTGCTCACCGCTTCCACCGGCCTGGCCGTCACCGTCGAGAACGACGTCCGGGCCCTCACCGTCGCGGAGCACTGGTTCGGCGAAGGCATCGGTACCGAGTACTTCGCGCTGGTCACCATCGGTGCAGGCGTCGGCTCCGCCCTCGTCGTCAACGGGCACCTGCTCAGGGGCGCGTACGGTGTCGCGGGCGAGGTCGGACACTTCTGCGTCGACCCGACCGGTCCGCGCTGCCGCTGCGGCGCGCGCGGCTGCGTCGAGGCGATCGCATCGACCGGCGCGATCCTCGCGGCGGTCCGCCAGGTCACCACGAAGCCGCACCTCACGTTCGACGAGGTCGCCGACATGGCCCGGGACGGCCACCCGGCGGCGCGCGAGGCCTTCGCCAGGGCCGGACACGCCATCGGGGTCGGCATCTCCGCCCTGGTCAACCTCGTGGGCCCGGAGCGAGTCGTCGTCAGCGGTGAAGGCGTCGACGCGTACGACCTGTTCAGCCGCCACATCCAGGACGCGTACGCCGACCACGCCTTCGGAGCGGCTTCCCGGTGCCCGTTGTCCCTGCGGCCGCTCCCTTGGGAGAAATGGGCCCGGGGCGCCGCCGCCGTGGCCATCCAGGCACTCTTCCCGCAGTACGCCGCCACCACCACGATCGGCGCCGGCTGAACTTCCCGCAGCCGTCGCGTACGACTCCCTGGCCGACGCCCTCCTCTGCCGGCAAGCAATGACGAAGGCACCGGCCAGGCAGCACATCCGCCCCGCCACACCCACAGAGAAGGATGCGACATGAGCACACGCAGACCAGAGCTTAGCCGACGCGGATTCCTCGCCGGGTCGCTGCTCGTCGCCGCCGGGAGTGTCCTGTCGACCGCCTGCAGCACCGACCCCACCGGCGGCTCCTCCTCCGGAGCGAAGACCACCCTCAACGTCTGGTACCACGCCTACGGCGAGGCCGGGACCCAGCAGGCCGTGCTCCGCTACGCCACCGCCTTCACCAAGGCCAACCCCGACATAGCCGTGAAGGTGACGTGGGTTCCGGGCGACTACTCGAGCAAGGTCAACGCGACCCTGCTGACCGACGCCGCCCCCGACGTCTTCGAGATCGGCGACTTCAGCGAGAGCCTCGCCCGCCGCGGCCAGATCGCCGCGCTCGACGACGTGTACGGCACCGCCAGGAGCGACTTCAACAAGAACGCCGTCGAGGCCGTCACCGTCGACGGCAAGCTCTACGGCGTCAAGATGATCGACGACGTCATGATGCTCTACTACCGCAAGAGCGCCCTGGCGAAGGCCGGGATCACCCCGCCCACGACCTTCGACGGTCTCGTCAGCGCGGCGAAGGCCCTGAGCACGAAGAAGACCAAGGGCCTGTTCGTCGGCAACGACGGTCTCGGCGACTCCGGGAGCCTTGCCGTCTTCTCCAACGGCGGCGACCTCGTGACCCCCGACGGCAAGGTGGCCTTCGGATCGGCACAGGCACTCGAAGCGCTCAAGGACCTGAAGCGCCTGCACGACGACAAGTCGCTGCTGCTCGGGTTCACCACCGACTGGTGGGACCCCGCCGCCCTCACCCAGGGCGTCGTGCCGATGCAGTGGAGCGGCCTGTGGGCGATGCCCGCGATCAAGTCCGCGCTCGGCGACGACTTCGGCGTCCTGCCGTGGCCCGCCTTCAAGGCCGGCGGCACACCCGTCGTCCGCGTCGGCGGCTGGACCAGCTGTGTCAACGCCAAGGGCAGGAACGTGGCCGCGGCGAAGAAGTTCGTCCAGTGGCTGTGGGTCCAGCAGTCCGACCTGCAGAAGGACTTCGCCGAGAGCTACGGCTTCCACGTCCCGCCGCGCAGGACCGTCGCGGCATCCGCGGAGAAGCTCTCCCAGGGCGCGGCCAAGGAGACCGTGGTGCTCGCCGAGAAGCACGGGAAGCACTTCCCGGGAACCTGGGACACCGCGGTGAGCGGCGCGTTCAATGCTGCCGCGATGAAGATCGTCGAGGGGCAGGGCGATCCCGCCGCCCTCCTGGCCGACGCGGTGAAGAAGGCCCAGAGCGAGATCGACAAGCAGCTCGGCCGATGAGTCCGGCGACGGACCTCACGCTGAAGGGTGAGCGGGCCGGGCGCCCCGCGGCCGTCCCGCGGGGCGCCGCCCGGACCGGTCGGGCACGTCCCGGCCGGTCCGGCTGGGCCGCGTTCGTCCTGCTGACCGCGCCGATGCTGATCGGCCTCGGCCTCTTCAAGTACGTCGCGATCGGCTGGAGCTTCCTGCTCAGCCTCAGCGACGCGCGCGGCACCATCGCCCTCGGCCACTGGGTCGGACTCGAGAACTACCGTCGGCTCCTGTCCGACCAGGCGTTCCGCGACTCCCTCCTCCAGATCCTGCTGTTCACCGCCTTCATCGTGCCGCTCACCTTCGCCGCCTCGCTCGGTCTCGCCCTCCTTGTGCACCGGATCAGAAGGGGCCGGGCCCTGTTCCGTACCACCTTCCTCATCCCGGCGGCCGTCTCGTACGTCGCCGCGTCACTGCTGTGGAAGATGTCCCTGTTCAACGGCCTCCCGGCGGGCATCGCCAACACGATCGGAGGATGGTTCGGAGCAGAGCCAGTCCCCTGGCTCCAGTCCACCTCGCCGCCGCTCTACTGGGTCGCTCTCGTCACCCTGCGGCTCTGGCTCCAGGTCGGCTTCTACATGGTGCTGTTCCTCGCCGGACTGCAGGCCATCCCCAAGGAGCTGTACGAGGCCGCCGCACTCGACGGCGCCACCGGCCGGCGGCTCCTGGCCAGGATCACCCTGCCGATGCTGCGCAACACCTCCGTCGCCGTACTGATGCTGCTGTTCATCGCCGCCTTCCAGGCCTTCGACGAGTTCTACAACCTGTTCAACAGCGGCCTCTCCGGGACGGCCACCGCCCCCGTACAGACGCCACTGGTCCACCTCTACAACACCGCCATGGGCAGCCAGAACTACGGCATCGGCTCCGCCGGAGCCTTCGTGCTCACCGCCCTCATCGTCGGAGTCACCCTGCTCCAGGGCCGGTTCACCGGATTCGGCAGGAGCGGAGAGTGAGACGCACATGATCACCCTGCCCGGACTGTCCCGATCCGCTCGCCTCCTCGCACGTGGTCTGCTCGTCGGCCTCCTCACCACGGCCTTCCTCGCGCCCTTCTACCTCATGCTCCGCAACGCGCTCATGGACTCGCAGAGCCTGACGGCGCCGGAGTGGACGTGGTGGCCGTCGACGATGCACTTCGAGAACTTCACCGCCCTCTTCGACGACCCCGCCGTCGCCATGGGCCGGGCCCTCGGCAACTCGCTGCTCATCGCCGCCGTCACCGCGCCGGTCTCCACACTCCTCGCCTCCGCCGCCGGCTACGCCCTGGCCCGGATCCCGGTCCCGGGACGCGGCGTGGTGCTCGCACTGATCGTGGCCACGCTGATGATCCCCGGCTCGGTCACCTTCGTGCCGACGTTCGTCGTCGTCGGCTCCATGGGCGGCGTCAACACCCTGTGGGGCATCATCGTGCCCGGTCTCTTCAACCCGTTCGCGGTGCTGCTCTTCCGCAACTTCTACCTCCAGTTCCCCAGCGAGATCGAGGAGGCAGGCCGGCTCGACGGCCTCGGCTGGCTCGGCCTGTACCGCCGGATCGCCCTGCCGAGCTCCGGAGCCATGCTGGCCTCGCTGGGGGCACTGTCCTTCATCGACAGCTGGAACTCCTTCCTGTGGCCGCTGGTCATCGGACAGGACCCGTCCGCCTGGACCGCGCAGATCGCGCTGTCCACCTTCCTCACCTCGCAGACCGTCAACCTGCCCGGCCTCTTCGCCGGTGCCGTCGTCACCATCACGCCCCTCGTCGTCATGTTCCTCGTCGCCCAGCGGTACATCGTCGAAGGCATCGCCACCAGCGGCCTCAAGAGCTGACCCCCACACCGCACGCACCTGACCCCCACACCGCACGTACCCGTACCCGCACCACGTACAAGGCAGGCACAACTCCCCACCCGTAAGGAGCCCCCGTGACACCCCGATTCACCCTGCTCCGACGCGCGACCGCAGTCCTCGCCACGTCGTCCGCACTCCTCCTCGGCACCCTCACCCCGAACACCGCCGCGGCGGACCCAGGGGCGGCGCCTACCCCGGCCCTCACCGGCGAGCAGCTCGCCGCCTCGTGGACCGCCCCGCTGTCGACCCGGGACCGGTACGTCGTCGACGCCGACGGCGACCGGTTCAAGCTCAAGTCCGGAAACTGGGCCGGCGCGCAGGGCACCTGGCAGGGCAGCGGAGACGTCGGCGACGTCGCCAACCACCAGGCCAGGCAGATGTCGCACAACATTCCGCTCGGCCTGGACAGGAAGCCGATGGCCCAGATCCTGGCCGACTTCCACGCCCTCGGCCTGAACAGCATCCGGCTGCCGTTCGCCAACGCACTGATCCACGACACCAGCGTCGTTCCGGACTCGGCCGTCACCGCCAACCCGCAACTCAAGGGCAAGACCCCGCTTCAGGTGCTCGACGCCGTCGTCGGGGCCCTGACCACCGACGGCTTCGCCGTCGTCCTCAACAACCACACCACCAGCTACCGCTTCTGCTGCGGCCTGGACGGCAACGAACGCTGGAACAGCGGTCAGTCGACCCAGCAGTGGATCGACGACTGGGTGTTCCTCGCGAAGCGTTACCAGGCCGACAAGCGGGTCGTCGGAGCGGACCTGCGCAACGAGGTCCGCCGAGACACCTGGAACGACCCCAACTGGGGCTGGGGCAACGACCACGACCTCAACAAGGCAATGGAAGAGGCCGGCAACAAGATCCTGCAGGCCAACCCGGACATGCTCGTCGTCATGGAGGGCATCAACTGGCAGGGCATACCCACCGACCTGACGCCCCACGGCCGCCCGACGCTCACCCCGGTCGCCACCCTGTCCAACACGCTGATCCGCTCCGACAAGCTCGTCTACGCGGCCCACTTCTACGGCTACACGGGCCCCAACCACACCGGCGCCACCGGCACGGGCGAGACACACGACCCGCGCTACGAGGAGTTCACCCCCGCACAGCTCGCCCAGGTCGTCGACGACCAGGCCCTGTTCGTCACCCGAGCCGGCCAGCACTTCACGGCACCCGTGTGGATCAGCGAGTTCGGCGCCGCCGGCCGAGGAGACATCGACGCCAGGGAACGCGCCTGGTTCGGCAACTTCACCGACATCCTGGTGAGGAACGACACCGACTTCGCCATCTGGCCCCTGGTCGGCTGGACCGACACGAACGGCACGCCGCAGGACAACTGGGCCATGGTCAACTACAGCGCGAACGGCACACGGCTCGGTGTCATGGACGCCGGCGACTGGCGCGCCACCGACTGGAACAAGCTCGTCAACGCCCCCGGCCGAACCGGCCGGATCGCCCCGGCCCCGCGCTGGAACATGCTCAACCTGGACCACGCGGACTACAACGTCTCCGCCACCATGCTCGCCAAGCCGGACTGGTCCCCGGGCAACCGCAAGGGCAACTGCCCGGACGGCCAGCGCGTGACCGGCCTCGCCCGGAGCAGCGGCCGTGGCCTGTGCACCGACGCCGGGCAGCCGGCGAAGGCGAGCGGCTCCTGGACCGTCGTCACCGACGAGCGGTACGTGACCGGGGGCGACTGGGCGAGCGGCTACAACAAGCTCCAGTGCCCCGACCGCACCTTCGCCGTCGGCTACAGCGTCAGCGGCAGCGCCATGGCGGCCCTCCTCTGCGCGCCCGCCGCCGCCCCCCTTCCCACCACCGGCCGCGTCCTCTGGTTCGACCACGGCGACAACCGGCCCCTGACCGGAGGATCGACCGCCAGCGACTGGGCGCCCGGCTACTACAAGGGCCAGTGCGCCGACGGCGAGTACCTCGCCGGCGTCGCCTTCACCTGGAAGTGGAACCACGGCGGCGTCCCCGACGCCGTGCTGTGCCGCCCGCTCGCCTGAACCGCCCGACCCGACTCCGGCCGGCCGACCCGACTCAGGGTCGGCCGGCCACCGCCCTGCCCCTCGGGATCGAACCGCAGGCCCGGCCCCCCTCCGCCTCGACCACCAGGGAGCCTCCCGTGCCCACCGAACTCCAAGCGGTCCTCTTCGACATGGACGGCACGCTCGTCGACACCGAGCGACTCTGGCGACGTACGGTCGAGGATGCGGCCCTCGACCTCGGCCTCGTCCTCACGGACGCGGACCTGGCGTTCGTCCTCGGCAGGGCGATCGACGCCTGCGCGGAGTACCTCTCCGCCCGTGCGGCCGGCCGCGCCGAGCCGTGGAGGCTCTCCGGGTCCCTCGAACGGCGCTTCACGGAACTGGTACGACAGCGGGTCGACCCCCTGCCCGGCGCCGTGGAACTCCTTCGGGCGGTCCGCGCCGCGGGGGTGCCCATGGCACTGGTCTCGGCCTCGCCCCGGCCCGTCGTGGACACCGTCCTCGACGTGCTCGGGCGACACCGTTTCTCCACGTCCGTCGCCGCGGGGGAGACCCCCCGCACCAAGCCGTTCCCCGACCCCTACCGGGCGGCCTCGACCGCCCTCGGTGTCGATCCGACCCGCTGCGTCGCCGTCGAGGACACCCCGACCGGCATCGCGTCCGCGGAAGGGGCCGGCTGCACGGTCCTCGCGGTGCCCTCGTTCGCCGCCATCCCCCCGGCACCACGCAGGACGATCGTGCACAGCCTCCTGGACGTGGACCTCACGCTCCTCCGACGGCTCGCCGCCGCTCCGTGAGAGCACGGCGCCGGATGACGCCGTGCTCCCGGCCGGCGGCGGGCGACGACGGCGCCGCGTCACCCGTGGCCGCGCCTCGCGATCACGAAGGGCTCTTCGATGAGACGGACGGTCCGCGGTGTCACGGGCACCGGCCGCGTCCACGCGGCCGTGGTGTCCGCCACCTCCTCGAGGCGCCAGTCCCGGCAGATGCCGTCGAGCGCCAGCGGATAGAGGGTGAGTGCGCCGTCCCGTGCGATGTGCATCCTGACGAACCCCTTGTGGTCGTCGATGGACTGCCCGGACATCTGCCACTCGGCGACCAGCCCCTGGTTGGACCACAGCACCCACAGGGCGAAGAGCTGGGAGCCGAGGAACGCACCTGCCACCGCGGCGACGACCAGCAGGATCGCCAGGAACACGAGCCTGTTCCAGGAGGACGGGACCGACCGGGCGATGGTGACCGTGAGGGTCAGTGCCGCGGCGGTGACCGCCAACTGGAACAGCACGGCCACGACCGGACCGGACGGCGCCCTGGGCCGTCGTTCGCGCAGCAGCCCGCTCCACCAGCCGATCACGAAGGGCAGGAGGAAGAAGGCGGCACTCGTGCAGAGCAGGCCGATCAGGTCGTCGCCGCCGGCGGTCCGCAGGGCCTCGACGGGATTGTGTCTGCCCTCGGCCAGCGCGAACACGCCGCTCATGATCAGGGTCAGGACGATCTGCAGTGCCCCGGCAAGGACCGCGAACCCGGGGTTGCGCCGCGGGAGCCAGTGCCGCGACCAGGGCTTGGCGATCGCGCGGGCGAGCGAGCGGGACTCCGTCGCATCCGGATACGTGTGCTGTGCGAGGGCGAACTCCGGCGGCGGGTCGTCCTTCTCCCGCATACGCGAGGTGGCCGGCGGCAGCGGCAGAGCCTTGGGGAGCCTGTGCGTGGCCGCCAGGTACGCGCCGCCCAGGCCGCACGTCACCATCTGGCGCCGCCGGGGGTCCGGAGGCAGGGCGTCGTCGGCTTCGGGCCCGTCGTCGGGCAGCCGTTCCGCGTAGCGGGCGTAATGGTGCTTGTCACCGGTCAGCCAGAGTCGAATCGACGCGCCCGTCTCCTCACGCTTCCGCGTGGTCCGGTCGAACCGGGTCCGCACGATGTTGCGGTCGAACCAGTGCAGGGAGTTGAAGGCGTTGGGCTCCTCGTCGCTCTTCACCCAGGTGGGCGCGGCGGAGCAGACGATCACGCTGTCGCCCGGCTGCAGCCGCGGCGAGAGGTGGGACTCGAAGTAGCGCCGCTGCGGATCGTCGAAGTAGGAGCCGAGTTGGCTGTCCAGCCCGACGAGCCACCAGCGCTGCGGCAGCTCCACGGCGAAGTAGCTCCGGGTCTGCCGGGTCTGCCAGCCGCCGATGGGACTCTCCTGGGCGAACACCCGCAGGAACGCGGTGAGTCCGTCGTACCAGTCGTGGTTGCCGGGAAGCGCGACCATGAGCGGCTCGTCCGGCGCCGACGGGAGCGCGGCGCGGTAGGGCCCCTTCATCCGGTCCTCGTACGCGGTCGTCGACGCCACCGGGTACACCTGGTCCCCGCCGAGCACGAGCAGCGAGCCACGAGGGAGCGGGCCGGGTCCGGCGACGGCGAGGCGGTCCTCCGCCAGGGCGGACGCCACGGAAGCCGTCGCCTCGAATCCGTCGCCGAGGTCCGCGACGAAGTCGATCCAGATCTCCTCGGCGCTGGGATCAGCCAACGGTGCCCGCAGGAGTCCGGCTTCGAGCGCGCCCTGGATCTCGCGCTTGTCCGAGTAGTCGGCGAACACGGCGGCCAGCCCTACCTTGACCGCCGTACGTGTCAGTTCCTTCGGTGCCAGCCAGCGCACCGGTTCCTGGGGGGTGAACCTGAGCGCCTCCATATGCTTGCGCAGCTCATGGACGTCCACGACGGCTCCTCATCGGTCACAGCGGAGACCAGGGCAGGACTTTCTGCGCGTACACGTCCCACAACTTGCCGAGGAAGAACTGCCCGAAGCGCCCCAGCGTGGTCACTCTGCCGGGCAGCGTCGGGGCTTCGACCCGGAAGGTGGTGAGTTGCTTCAGGAAGTCGGTGGGGCGGATGTGCACGGATCCCGAGGCCACCGACTCGGCTTCGGACTCTTCGCCGGCGTCGACGTGGCCACGGAGAACGCGCGTGTAGAGGACGGACGTGTCCTTCCAGACTCCGCGCCGGGAGTCCTCACTGACGTCCTTGTACCCGGTGAGCGTGAGCGGGTGACCGGCCCGGTCGGTGAAGAACAGACGGTAGTGCATCCGCAGGTGCTGCGGGTCGGAGTGCTCCACGAACAGCTGGAAGGTTCCTCGCTCGACCGGCAGGCGCCCGCCCAGTTCCTGGCAGACGACCTCTCCGTACAGTGCGCCCTCGTGCTCCGGATCGACGAGGAAGCGGTCCACTCCCCGGATGTCGACCGTCAGGTGCACGGAGATGTCGGCGGTTGTGCCACCCTCCGACGCGACGGCCTTCCGGACGTCGCTCTCCCCGAAGACGACACGGCCGACCATGCGTTCCGTGAAGCGCAGGCGGGTGGGGTCGTCGGGGCGGCCCGGAGGGGCACCGGGCTTCCAGGGAATCCCCTGGGCCGTGCACCAGCGGCGAGCACCCTGGACTCCGAGTTCCACTGCCTGGGCGAAACGGTCCCTGCTGAAGTTGATGAGGTAGTTGAGGGGGACCTCGGCGCTCAGGAGCCGGACATCGATCAGGCGCCCGAACTCCCCGTCGCCCCCGCTGCGGATGGCCGTGTTGCTGGCCTCGATCCGGCGCAGCCAGTGCTGCAGCTGACCGTTGGCCACCGTCTCGATGATGTGGAAGTAGTTGGCCACGAAGCCGTTCCGCCAGCGGTGGCGTCGGCTCACGGTCCAGATGATCCACAGTTCGTCACAGCCTCGCCGGATCGCCTCCTCGACGTTTCCGTCGGTCAGATAGACCGGGTCGATGTACGTCTGTCCGTCGATGACGACGGGAGGGAACCACATGGGGAGCGCCACTCCGGCACAGAAGCGGTCCTCGTCCATGCGGTCGGCGGTCACCGCCTCCAGTTCGTTGGAGCTGAAGTTGTAGAGGTTGAAGGTGGCCTCCCGGTCGGTCGCCCGGATGCGATCCCAGTCCAGACCCCAGTCCGGGAAGACGCGACGCCGATAGCCGTCCATCGTGAAGAGGGAGCGGGCGTACGGCCCCTTCGGCCACTCGCGCCAGTTCAGGCTGACGCCCTTCAGAGGAGAGAGCGTGCGCCAGTTGTCCGCCATCTCGCGCCCGGACATCCCCTGGCAGTACATCGCGAGGTTGAACACACCTCCGCTGGCGCCGTCGACGTGGTCGAACGTGAGCTCGGCCTCGTCGAGCAGGACCTGGAGGACCCCGGCCTGGTAGGCCACCTTCAGCCCGCCGCCGGCGAGGAGGAGAGATCTGCGCGGGGATCCGCCGCGGCGCTCGGCGCCCTGTCCGGTCGTCATGAGGGGCTCACAGGGTTCTGGTGGTCCTCGATGATGCGGTCGGCCGACCGGTCGGCCAGCGCCGCGATCGTGAGCGAGGGGTTCGGGCCCACGGGACCGGGCAGCACCGAGCCGTCGGCGATCGACAACCCCGGATAGCCGTACACACGGCCGAAGGAGTCCACCACGCCTTCCCGCGCGGTGCGCCCCATCGGCGCGCCGCCCACGGGATGCACGGTGATGAGACGGTTGAGCAACCACAGGGGATTCGCGGCGTAGCGTCCGCCGAGACTGTGGGACACGCTCTTCATGGTCTCGTTCATCTGGTCGAAGTACTGATCGGACGCGGCGAGCTGCCAGTCGAGGTCCAGATACCCGTCCCGGAGGAACATCCGGCCGTTGGGGACGTCCCTTCCCATGCCGAGCAACGGCAAGGATGTGGCGGTGAACAGCCCCTTGCCCATGGCGTCACCGATCTGTCGTCCCACCCGGCTTCCGGCGGTCCTGGTCAGCTGCGACCAGCCTCGCCGCAGCAGGAACCTCGCGACCCGGTTGGACAGGGTGAGGACATTGTGTTCGACGAGCCAGTTGAGGAATTCCGGGTACCCGGCGTCCTCGATGTAGAAGCCGCGGTCGCTCGCGCCGCTGCCCTTGCGGTCCACCCGCATCGCACTGGTGATGACCGGGCCGAAGCTCGGCTCCAGCAGGCGCGGCACCGTCTCCCCGGGCCGGTCCTGACGCCTCTCCCGTGCTTTCAACACCAGCCCGAGGAAGTCGCCGTTCCCGGAGAAACGCGTACCCAGTGCCGGGCTGAGCGCGGGAAAGGCGCTGCGGTTCCTCAGCAGCAGATAGGTGGTGCCGAGCGTACCGGCGGAGAGAATCAGCCGCCTGGTCCTGACCGTGTGCTGTTCGGGGGGAGCCGAGGGATCTCCGTCCCCGGTGGCGTCGTGCTGGATGTACGAGACCAGGAACCCCTCTCGGACCGGTTCGAACGAACGGACCTCACAGAGGGTCCGGATGTCCGCCCCGAGCCGGTCCGCGGCACTGAGGTACGTGAAGTCCAGGCTGTTCTTGCTGCCGGAGTTGCACCCCAGGTCGCATTCCCCGACAAGCCGGCACGCATAGCGCGGGCTGTGGTGCAGATTGTCTTCTCCGCCCTCGAGAGGAGCGCCCGGCACCGGGGGGTCACCGAAGGAGACGGCCAGCAGCGGAAGTTCCCACGGAAGCCCCAGCCGTTCGGCCGCCTGTCGCATGGCGACGGTCTTGGGCGTGCTCCGGTAGGGCTCCACATCGAAGGGGTACCTCCGCGCACCCATCATGGTCTCGACGCGGCCGTAGTACGGATCGAGGTCCTCGCGTGTGACGGGCCAGTTCTCGTACCCGCCGTCGAACGCCTCGTGGACGAACCAGCTCTCCGGCTTCCGGATCATCACATTCGCGTAGATCAACGAGCCCCCGCCCAGCCCGCTGGACACCAGCGCGTCCATCTTCGAGAAGCTCCACATGTCGTACATCCCGAACAGCCGGGAATCCGGATCCCAGAAGTTCTTGGCCGCTTCGTGGGGACTCCGCGGAAAGGATCCGGGCGGGAACGGCTTTCCTCTTTCGAGGAGGCATACGCGAAGGTCGGCCTCGGCCAGGCGGTACGCGGTCACGGACCCGCCGAATCCGGACCCGACGACGACGGCATCAAAAACGTCCACGCTCGCCACCTCTGGAAGCCGAAAGCAAGGCGGAGCCGCAACTCACGCCTTGACTTCCCCCCGTCTGTAGCTACTGCATGCACGATCTCCTTCCATGGTCGGCCCACGTGTGGTGACGCGCATGTCGAAGGGCCGGTCCGGCCGGGGCGTCGACGACACCCGGACCGCACCACGACAGCGCGGCGTCACCACCTCGGGGTGGTGACGCCGCAGTGTCGGAATCGGTTACCGGGGGAGTGTCGCTCGACCGGTCACCGGGGGAGTGTCTACTTGCCGGACCACGCGTTGTGGATGGTCAGCGTCGACGTGTTGCCCTGCTTGTCCGTGACCACGGCGGAGAGCGAGATCGCGCGGTCCTTCGCCGGACTCTTCACGGAGATCGCGCCGTTCCGGACCTGCACGGGCTGCCAGGTCGTCCCGTTGTCGTAACTCACCGAGACCACGAGCGACTTGAGGTTCTTCCCGGCCGCCGAGCCCTGCACGGTCACCGGGACCACGACCGGCGCGTGCTCCGGGGAGCGCGAGGTGAGGTCGACGGGGGCCGCGAAGCGGACCGTGGACACCGGCAGCGCCGTGGTGGCCGTGACCTGCTTCGAACGGAACGTGAAACCGGCGTCGACGCGGGTGGCGGCCCCGGCGGCGTTCGCCGGGCGCTCCACGGAGGTCACCAGCCGGTACTCGGCGTCGCCGGCGTCGACCGTGAAGGGCTGCGAGCCGGTCAGCGGGTCGTCGTTCTCGCCGACCTTGACGCCGTCGCGGTACAGCGTCGACGTGGCCGAGGTGTACGGCGCGAGCCCCGGGTGACCCTTGCCGTCGGCGAACAGCGGCACGGACCCGATGAGCTGCTGCTCGCCCGTCGCCGGGTCGGGTGCGGTGCGGAAGACGCCCATGTTCGCGCCCAGGAGCGGTCCGAAGACGCCCGTGTTGAACGTCTCCCGATACGTCCCGCCGGCCTCGTAGCGCTTCGGCCGGACCATCTCCCAGCTTCCCTCGAACGCCGGGTAGCCCCACCGGTCGGGCTCGCCCACCTGGTTGAACCTGGTGAGCCACTCGACGCCGTCGGCGGTGGAGACGTAGAACGTGCGCGTGCCCGGCGCCGGCTGGGGATCGGAGAATCCGTTGCCCTCCGGCGCGCCCGGGATATGGGCGTACGGGGAGACGAGAGCGGACTTCCCGGGGGCGGAGGCACCGAGACCGACCTTGAGCGTGGCCAGCTCGTTCGCCTTCACGTGCTTGGTGTAGCCGGTGTCGACCTTGCTCGCCTTGCCGCCGAAGGCCACCGAGTACTGGCTGGTGGCGTCCTTGATGAAGTGCGCGTCCCAGGTCTGCAGGAGCGAGCCGTCGGTGACGGCCGGACCCATGTGAGCGGTACGGAAGCCCGTGAAGCCCCTGAGGACCCAGCCGTTGCCGACGCGGCCGATGTCGGTGGCGGTGCGCTCGTAGTACGTGCCCCCGTAGTCCACCGTGTCGAGGCCGGGCACGGTGAGGTCCACCGGCTTGGTGGTGCGTGCGTCGGCGGTGACCGTGGTGTCGCCGGAGATCTCCAGCTTCGGCTGGGCGATCCAGTCGGTGCCCTTGGTGTAGTCCGACGGGTCCTCGTAGACGGCCGTGTTGAACGTGTACGAGCCCTTGGGCACCCGGATCGTGTGGCTGCCCGGCTCGTTGTCGATACGGGTCTCGAAGCCGGCGGCGGGGCCGGCGACGCCGATCAGCGTGCTGGAGAAGTTCTGGGCGTCGGCGCCGTCGCGGCCGACGGCCCTGAGCGTGACGTCGTAGGACTCCGCCTCGCGGACGGCCACCGCGGCCGTCCGGACGGACTGGCCCGCGGCGGTGGCGGTGACGTAACCCGAGTAGGTGCCGTCGGCGTCGCCGATCCTGGTGTCGGCGGTCAGGTCGACCTCGGCCTTGCCCCCGGCGGGCACGGTCACCTTGGAGGCGCCGAGCGTGAAGAACCCGGCCGGGGCCGGCTTGCCCTTCGGGTCGAGCGGGGACACCGACAGGTCGAGGGTGACGTCGGTGGTCCCGAGGTTGCGGTACGCGACCTTCCGGGTGAGGGGCTGGTCGTCGGTGTGAGGCCACTGCGCCATGCCGAAGTTCAGCGAGACCGGATCGGCGATGACGCTCTGGGCCAGCGCCTTGTCGATCTGGATCCGGCCCGCGCCCTGCTGGAAGGCGGTGTAGTCGCCGCCCTTGGTGGACGCGGTCAGCGCGCCCTTGAGCTCGGTGGACTTCCAGTCCGGATGCTGCTGCTTCAGGATCGCCGCCGCGCCCGCGACGTGCGGGGTGGCCATGGAGGTGCCGTCGATCTGCAGGTACCCGGGTGCGGGGTGCGGTGTGCCGGGGCGCGTGTCGATGGCGCTGCCGGCGGCGGCGGCCGCGGTGATGGCCACGCCGGGCGCGGTCACGTCCGGCTTGACGGCGCCGTCGCCGACGCGCGGGCCGATGCTGGAGAACGGTGCCAGCTTGTCGTCCTTGTCGACGGCGCCGACGGTCAGCGCGGCGTCCGCACTGCCCGGCGAACCCACCGTCGAGTCGCCGTACTCGCCGTCGTTGCCCGCCGCGATGGCGAACAGGATGCCCTTCTCGGCGGACAGTCTGTCGACCGTGGCCTCCAGCGGGTCGACGCCGGGGCTGTCGGGGCCGCCGAGGCTGAGGTTGACCACGTCGGCGCCTTCGGCGGCGGCCCACTCCATGCCCGCGATGACGGCGGAGTCGTCGCCGAAGCCCTCGTCGTCGAGGACCTTTCCGCTGATCACCTTGGCGCCGGGGGCGACGCCCTTGTAGAGGCCACCGGACTTCGCGCCGGTGCCCACGGCGATCGACGCGACGTGGGTGCCGTGTCCGACGCGGTCCACCGCGTCGGGGGAGGCGGAGAAGTTCTTCTCGCCGACGACCTGGGGCCCGAGGTCGTCGTGGGTCTTGTCGACGCCGGTGTCGAGGACGGCGATCTTGACGCCGGTGCCGTCGTACCCGGACTCCCACGCCTTGTCGGCGCCGATCTGCCGGACGCTGCGGTCCAGGCTCGCCGTACGCACCCCGTCCAGCCAGACCTTGCCGATGCCGGAGGCGGTGGCGCGTGCGCCGCTCCTCTGCGGGTCGGTCAGCGCGTCCCACACCCTGGCGACGTCGTCCTGGGGCGTACGGATGGCGTCGGCGTCGAGGGTCGGGAACGTGCGCCGCAGTTGGGTGTCGCCGGCCGCACGGACCTCGGCCCGTGCGGCACCGGCACCCCCTTCGTACTGCACGATCAGCTTGAGCCCGTCCCGATGGCTCTTGCGCAGCTGCGCGTCGGTGAGCACGTCGAGGTCGAAGAGCCGCTGGTCCAGCCGGCCGGCGGATATCAGGCGCTGCGCGTCGCTGGGCACCACGAGAGTGCGGTCCTTGATGCGCTGCACCTGTACGGGTATGTGCTCACGGCCGGCGGCGGACTCGAAGCCCACCATCCGGCCCTTGGCGTCCACGACCACGCGGTCGCCCGTGATGAGCGGGATCCGCTGGTTGCCGTCGGCGCGTGCGGTGTCCGGTGCGGCCGTCGCGTACGCGGCGATCGCCGTCGCGGGGCCGGTCATGCCTGCTACGAGCGCCACCGATGTGGCCGCTGCGATGGTGAAGGCGCGTGCTCTCTTCACTTGTGCGCGCAAGTCTCCCCCAGGAGCTTGGGATGAGGTCGAATGGTCGGTTCCGGCCGGGGACGCGATGACGCCCGCCGCCGGTCAGCGCAGTATGTGAGGTGATCAACGGCGGGGCGGGCGTGGAGGATTGAGGCCGCGTGGTTTCAAGCCATCTCGAAGCCGGGGAGTTCGATGGGACCACGACGGCGGTGTGACGGCTGTGTGACGGCCGATCGATGCTTGTGCGACACCGGCCCGGACCGACCCGTCCGGATCGCAGTCCCCGCGCGCTTTTCGAGGGCCGGCGCCCTCACGGTCGGAGGCTGTCCCTCCCCTTGGCCGTATCCGCACCCGGAGGGAACGGCCTTCCCCCCCGGGCACGGGACACGACCGCCGAGCCGGCGGGGGTCAGCCGAAGTCGGGGATCGGATGGTTCGGGGCGAGCGCCGCGGCGATGCGCTGGGTGATGACGTGGGCGCTGTGGCCGTCCGTGGCGGTGGGGCCGTTCGTGGTCGAGACGGCGATGGCCAGGCGCTCGGACGGGAGGTAGGCCTGGGAGGCGGAGTAGCCGAAGAACAACGGGTGTTGGGCGACCCAGTCGCCCAGGACGAGCAGGCCCATGCCGTAGTGGGTGGCTTCGGTGTTCGCGAGGCAGACCGTCGCGGGGCACGTCCTGGTCTCGTGGCCCAGGCCGACCGTCCCCGGGTTCAGGAGCTCCTGGTACGAGGACGGGGACAGCAGCTCTCCCGAGCCGATGCCGACGGCCGAGCGGGCCAGGTCGCAGATGTCGGTGGTCTGTACGGCGCCGGGGGCCGTGGTCCACGAGGGGTTCCAGAAGGTGGACTCCTCGTACGTCCCGCGGTCGGCGGTGAAGGCGTGCAGGACGGGCTCGGGGATGTCGGGCGTGAAGCTGTTACGGGTCTCGCGCAGCCCGAGGGGGCCCAGGACCTGCCGCTTGAGCAGGACGTCCAGCCGGGTTCCGGTGATCTTCTCCAGGGCGGCGCCCAGCAGGACGAAGTTGGCGTGCGAGTAGCTCCAGTTGGTGCCCGGCTCGTACCACCGCTGCCTGCCGGTCGAGATGGCCACCAGTTCCCTGGCCGTCCACTGGCGGAAGGGATTCGCGGAGACGGTCTCACCGAAACCGGGGGTGGTGACGTAGTCCACGAGACCGGTGGTGGAGGCGGCCAGCATCCGCAAGGTGATCCTCTTGCCGTCCTTGAGGTCCGGCAGCCAGCGCGCCACGGGGTCGTCGAGACCGACCCTGCCCTGGTCGACCAGGCGCAGGAGAGCGGTGCCCAGGTAGCTGATCGCGATGTTGCCGTTCCTGAAGTGCATGGCGGGGGCGGCCGGTACGCCCGTCATCGACTCGCCGAGCGCGGTGGTGACGACCTCGCGGCGGTCGACCGTGACCCGCAGGATCACGGATTCGAGGTCCATCTCCGCCTTGGCCTGCTCGGCGATCCGAAGGACGTCGCGTGCCGGGCCGCGGTCGGGCAGCCGGGAAGCGTCGCAGGGCCGGCGATCGTGGCCGTCGCCGGTGGAGCCGCCGACGGCCGTGACGGGGGCGCCGAGCGCGAGGAGCGCGGCGAGTGCGGTGACCGCGACGGCGCGGGACCGGAACGGGGAGCGAGCTGATCTCATGGCGGGAGTATTGGCCGGGGCGCACCCGCACCGCGGCGGAGTCGCCGTCGACCCGCACCCATGTCACCCGTCAGGCCCGTCCGTGCGGGTCTTGCTCCGCCGGCCTGTCCGACCCTGACCCGCCGGGCTCCTCCTACGGGGTGTCCGCGCCCGCGGTCAGCCACGAGCCGATTCCCGGGAGCGCGTCCGGCCCGCTGTCACCCTCCACCGACACGACGAGATCGGCGATGGTCGTCGCTGCGAGCGAGGCCCGCCACGCGGCTTCCGCCGCCCCCATCGCCCGGGCGATCGGGCAGGGCTTCGTGCACTTCTCGGGTGGTGTCGCCAGCGGCCCGCGCTGCCGGATCTCGGTACAGACGAAGGCGGGATCGGGCCCGTCGACGGCCCGTACGACGTCGAGCAGCGTGATCTCGGCGGCCTGCCTGGTCAGCACGTATCCGCCGGTCTTGCCCTGGACGGATCGCACGAGACCCGCCCGCGACAGTGCCTGCAGCTGCTTGGCCAGGTAACTCGGCGACACGTCGTGCAGCTGTGCGAGGCGGGCCGCCGGTACCGGTCGGCTCGCCGCCGTCAGGACCACACAGCAGTGGAGCGCCCACTCCACGCCACCGGACAGTTTCATGTCGCCTCCCCATTTGACTCGGATACAGACTATCCGAGTATCATCTCGGACATCGGGTATCCGAGTTTGCGTCCCGGGGTCACGACCGACCCACGAAGGAAGGCACACCATGAAGATCACCGTCATCGGCGGCACCGGCCTCATCGGCTCACAGCTCGTCGCCGTGCTCCGGAAGGCCGGCCACGACGTGGTTCCGGCCTCACTGTCCTCGGGGGTCGACCTGCTCACCGGCGCCGGCCTGGACGAGGCTCTCGCCGGCGCCCACACGGTCGTCAACGTGTCCAACTCCCCGACCTTCGACGACCAGTCCCCCGCCTTCTTCCGCACCACCGTGAGCAACCTGCTCCGTGCGGGCGAGCGAGCCGGAGTGCGCCACCAGGTCGCCCTCTCCATCGTCGGCGTGGACCAGGTCCCCGACCTGGACTACTACCGCGCGAAGGTGGTCCAGGAGGACCTGCTGCGCAACGGCCCCACCCCGTACTCGATCGTCCGCGCCACCCAGTTCTTCGAGTTCATGGACGCCGTGATCTCCTGGACCGCGACCGACGGCGAGGTCCGTCTCCCCGCCACCCCGCTGCAGCCCATCGCGTCGGCCGACGTGGTCGCCGCCCTCGCCGGCGTCGCCACCGCGGAGCCGCTCGACGGGACCCTCGACGTCGCCGGACCCGACGTCCTCACGCTGGACGAGATCGGCCGGATCACCCTGGCCGCCCGGGGCGACGACCGCCGCGTCGTCGTCGACGACCAGGCGGGCATGTTCGCCGCCGTCCGCGGCGACGTCCTCACCCCCAGCCCCGACGCCCGCCGGGCCCCCACCCACTACCGCGACTGGCTGGGCGCCGTCCTCGCCGGCTGATCGGGATCCCGCGAGCGAGTCCTACGACGGCCGACGGCCGGCCGTCGTAGGGTCGGAACCGATCCCGAGGAGGACCTCTGATGCGCAGCGTGACCTACTCGATGGGCGTCTCACTCGACGGCTACATCGTCGGGCCGGACGGCGGCTTCGACTGGACGGTCCCCGACGAGGAGGTCTTTCGCTTCTGGATCGACGAGATCCGGGGGGTCGGCGTCCACCTGTTGGGGCGACGGCTGTACGAGACGATGCTGTACTGGGAGACCGCCGACCAGGACCCCTCGCTCGACGACTCCATGCGCGAGTGGACCGCGCTCTGGAAGCCGCTCCCCAAGGTGGTGTTCTCCACCACGCTGTCGACGGTGCAGGGCAATGCCCGCCTGGTCTCCGGCGGCCTCGCGGAGGAGATCGAGCGGCTGCGCGCCGAGCCGGGGGAGGGCGACATCGCGATCGGCGGCGCGACTCTCGCCGCCGAGGCGGCCTCGCTGGGTCTGATCGACGAGTACCAGGTCGTGGTCCACCCGGTGCTGGTCGGCGGCGGCATTCCGTTCTTTCCCCGGGACGAGCGCAGGGTGGATCTCGAACTCGTCGAGACCCGCACCTTCAGTGCGAGATTCGTCCACCTCCGCTACCGCGTGGCACGCCCGGCCGTGTAGCCGATCTCCCGGGTGATCGGCCCGACCGCGTCACGGCCTAGGGTCCGGCCGATCATGCCGCTCGTTACGGTGACGTCGAGGGAGGGGCCTGATGAGTGCAGTGGAGTTGAGTCGGGCGGAAGCGGTTGCGCTCGTGCAGCGGATCATGGAAGCGGACTACGTCTCCGAAGATGAGGTGAACGACAGGCTGGACATGGCTCTGGCCTGCCCGTCCGGTCACGTCAGCGGCCTGGTCTTTTGGCCGCCGGAGCGGGAGTTGTCGGCCGAGGAAGTGGTCGACCTGGCCTTGGCGCACCGGCCCATTGCCTTGTGACGCCGGTACTCAGCTGCGGAGCCAGATCATGAGGGCTGCTGCGGTAGCGGTGCCAAGGAAGACGTAGCCGCGTTTGTCGTAGCGAGTGGCGACTGCCCGGTGCTGCTTTAAGCGATTGATCGCCCGTTCGACCGTGTTGCGTCTCTTGTACCGCTCCTCGCTGAAGCCGGGTGGCCGTCCGCCGCGTGAGCCTTTGCGCAGGCGGGCGGCCCGGCTGTCGGTCTTCTCCGGGATCGTGTGTCGGATACCCCTCCGGCGTAGGTACTCGCGGACGGGGCCGTTGCTGTAGGCCTTGTCTGCTGCGACGCTGTCCGGCTTCTCGCGGGGCCTGCCCGGCCCGAACCGGGGGACGCGGATCTTCTCCAGCACCGGCTGGAACTGGGTGCAGTCGGCCCGCTGCCCTGGCGTAACGACCAGGGACAGCGGGCGGCAGCGGCCATCGGCACTCAGGTGGAGCTTGCTGGTGAACCCGCCGCGCGAGCGGCCCAGGCCCTCACCTCCTGCACCACCTCCACCAGGCGGGCGGTGAGGCTCTGCCACGCCGTCTCGTCCTGGTGTTCTAGCGGTTCGACCCCCTTTGACACAGGGGCAGGCGGCGGGTCAGTACGGGCTCCGGCCGCGTGCTGGTGGGCGCGGACGATGGTGGAGTCGACCGAGATGTCCCAGTCGATCTCGCCTGCGGCATCCGCTGCGGCCTGGACCTGCTGGAGGAGACGTTCCCAGGTGCCGTCGGCCGACCACAGGCGGTGGCGTTCGTAGACGGTCTTCCATGGTCCGAACCGTTCGGGCAGGTCACGCCACTGCACCCCGGTCCGCACCCGGTGCAGAATCCCGTCGATCACCTGCCGGTGATCCCGCCACCTGCCACAACGCCCATTGCTGACCGGCAGCAATGGCCGCAGCCGTTCCCACTCGGCATCACTCAGATCACCCCGCCCCATGCCCACATCAACGGCTGGGGCACGCCGGGCGTCACATGACCGGCACGACACCTTCGTGCCGGCCGCCCTGCGGCCTGGAGAGGAGGACCCGGCGTGTCGGCGGGTCGATCTTTATGACGATGACAGTGATCTCCTCTCCGACCTCGAAGTCTTCCAGCGGACTTACCGCAGGGCCGCCGTGGGTTTCTCTGAAGGGGACCAGCCCGGCAATCCCGTCCCCGAGGTCGACGATGATGCCGAAGGGAAGCACCTTCTCCACCGTCCCACGGAGTTCCTGACCCACCGCTGTACGGTCGCCGAAAGCCTGGAGGGGGTCGGGCTGCAGTGCCTTCAAGGACAGTCTGGCCTCCGCGTTGTAGGTGTCGAACTGGAGGAACTCGCACGAGACACGCTGGCCTACCTGAACGACATCGGTGGGAGCGTCCATGTGCCGCCAGGACAGTTCGGGGATGACGATGAACCCGACACCAGGGAAGAGGGGATGGGCAGGCCCGTCGTCCAGGGCCACGAAGACCCCGAACGGCTCGATCGCCGCGACGGTGCCGGACAGGATGTCGCCGCGGTGCAGGGACTCCAAAAATGCCCAGAGTTCTGGGCTCTCAGACTGCCAATCCATACCGTCACCCTGGCACACGACATCGCGGGCCGACCATGCCCTCGACCGGCTGGAGCCCCTGCCATGTCTCAGCAGCCGATCAGCGGCAAATGCTACCGCCGGCGGATCCTTCTGAATCGGGCTGTCAATTTGGTCTGGCGGGTGCTGAACCGATCCATCAGCCTGATCGCCATGTCGTGGCGGAGCTTGCAGGCCCAGTCGTAGGCAGCTTCACCGTTGACCACGAGATGTGGATCAGCACCGTATGCCAGGAGGATCGCGGTCAGTGCGCTGTCGATCGGTTCCCCCGACTGGTTCGCGACATCGACTTCTGTGTCGATGGCGTGCATCAGCAGAGTCATCTGGCTGCAGACCTCGTCAGCGTCGGCTCCCTCGTCGAGGATGCGCGTGAGCGTGGCATGGTCGCTCAGCTCCACCGCTTGGTGAGCGGGCGTCCAGGGGTTCTTGCGATTCAGGGCATCCGCCATGGTCATTGAGGCATCCACCCAGGGCATTCTGCCCGATGGAACGCGACCTTGATCGTCCGGACAGGTCCTAGTAGTGCTTTGTTAGGTGGTGTCGTAGGGCTGCCATGGGACGGTCTGTCGGCAGATGGGGCAGGTGCCGGTCCAGGTGGCGATGAGCTGTTGGAGGAGGTCCAGGGCCTGGTAGAGGGTCAGGCCCTGGCAGGGGCTTTTGGGTGTCTCCGCTGTTCGGTCAGGAACAGGTGGGCGGCGGTGACGAGGGTGACGTGCCGGTGCCAGCCGGCGAACGAACGGCCCTCGAAGTGGTCCAGGCCCAGGGCTGTTTTCAGCTCGCGGTAGTCGTGCTCGATCCGCCACCGGGCTTTTGCCAGCCGGACCAGATCCCTGGCGGGGATATCGGGTGGCAGGTTCGAGATCCAGTACTGCACCGGTTCGCGCTCGCCCTCGGGCCACCGGGCGATCAGCCAGGACAGCCCGATCGTGCCGTCGGCGGCCGGTTTCGGGCGACGGCCCGCGAGCCGGACGCGCAGGAAACGAAGTGCGAGCTCATCGCCGCCTTCGATCCCTTGCGCCAGGTCACGGTCCGACCGCGGCCGCGACCTGCGGCCAGTATGTGCTCGCGCAATGACACGGGCCGGGTGCGGTAGCGGGGCAGCGGCCTGGGGCCGAGCCCGCCGTACTCGGGCTGGTGCGGCACCGCGTCCCGGCCGTGGGCGGTCATCTCGCCCTTGGCCTGCAGCACCCAGGCCAGGCCGCGTTCGTCCAGGCCGTGGCGGAAGTCGGCGTTCGCGCCGTAGCCGGTATCGGCGACCAGGACGGCGGGCCGCAGCCCGGAGCCGGCGAGTTCGTCGAGCATGTCCAGGGCGAGCTGCCACTTGGGACGGTGGCGCTCGTCGTCGGGGATCCGGCAGGCCCGCCTGCGGGCCTGGGCGTCGGGACCGTCCCAGGCGGCGGGCAGGAACAGGCGCCAGGACAACGGGCACGAAGCCTCCTCGGAGGCGGCGTGGACACTGACGCCGATCTGGCAGTTGCCGACCTTGCCCAGGGTGCCCGAGTACTGCCGGGCCACCCCGGCCGAGGAACGGCCTTCCTTGGGGAAGCCGGTGTCGTCCACCACCCACACCTGCGGCTGCACGACGGCCACCGCCCGCCACGCCAGCCGGGCGCGCACGTCCCTGACCTGCCACGTCGAGGTCGTGATGAACTGCTGCAACTGCTGGTGATCGACACCGAGCCGTTCAGCCATCGGCTGCATCGACTTCCTGCGGCCGTCCAGCAGCAGCCCCCGCAGATATAACGCGCCCTTCGCTCTCTGGTCCCGACGCACCAACGGCGCGAACACCTCCGCCGCGAAACCCTCCAACCGGCCCCGCACCGCGGCAAGCTCCCCAGCCCTCATACAGCCAGCGAACTACCACCCACCCACCACGACAAGACCACCAAACAAAGCACTACTAGTCGAACGGGTCGAGCGTGACGTACGCCTGCTGCGGGTTGCCGTCGTGCACCAGCGATTCGTGGGCGCCGACGTCGTCGAAGGCGAAGCCGTACGCCTTGCCGTCGACCATCTGGGCATGGATCTTGCGGGAGTAGTGGTTGGTCACCGAGTCCTTGTAGAAGCCGGCCGACGAGGTGTCCGGCTGGTTCGGGTTGGTGAGCAGCGTGGAGCGGTTGTAGCCCGCGCAGAGGGTACGTGAGATGGGGCCGCGTACCTGGTCGTTCGGGGCGTCGAGGTGCTTGTAGCAGCCGAAGACGCTGTCGGAGTCGGGCTTCTGGAACGAGGTGACGACGGCGCCGGAGCCGTTGGTGAAGTTCATGACGTTGCCCGAGACCCGGCCGAAGTACTTCACCGAGGGCTGGTTCGCGAACGGCGTCACGGTCAGGGTGGATGTGGCGTACGTGCTCCAGACGCGGTTGATGTAGTCGTTCATGACCCCCGACGGCAGCGCGCCGGCCTCGATGCCGTGGCCCGGCGCCAGGGCACGCAGCACCGTGCCGTCGGCGCGGGTCTGGATGAGGTTGGCCCAGCCGCCGGGCTGGCCGCGCAGTGCGTCGTAGAAGCCCCGGTAGCCGCCGGGCTTGAGGTGTCCCGTGTTCGCGACGGTGCCGTCGGGGCGCTTCACGCCGACGGCGTACGGCGCCGAGACCATGTCGACCTGGGTGCTGTTGATCCAGAGGCCCGCGTCGTTGAGCGTGTACTCGGACCAGTTGAAGAGGATGTTCCTGTTGGGGTCGCTCGGATTCTGGACCGCGGGCTGTACGAGGCCGCCGGTCGCCAGCTTGAACACCAGCTTCTGTCCGTAGCTGAAGTAGATCCGGCCCGAGAACTTCGGCAGCCGGATGGTCATCGACCCGCCGTTGCTCGGACCGGCGATGGCGGCGTCGGGCGCCGGCACGGGGGTGGACCCTCCGGCAGGCCAGGGATGGAAGGTGCCGTTCGCGTCCGCCCATCCCTGCCGGCCCGTCGAGAGCTCGGTGCCGAGGTTGTAGACGTAGACCTGCTCGCCGCGGCCGGAGTTGTTCGTGAACGTGAGCGGAATCGTCGCGGGGACGGCGGCCTGGACGGAGTCGGAGGGCCCGGCGACGGTGACAGCGGTGCTGATCAACGCGGCGGCGACCAGGGGGACGAGTGGGGCGCGAGTGCGCCTGCGATGTGCGGACATGTGGGGCTCCTCGGAGGTGGGGGACTCCGTGCGTGGGGGAATCCGTGGGAGGGGTCTGCGAGAGAGGTCTGCGGGAGGGGTCTGTGGGAGGTAGCTGTGCGAGGTGTCCGTGGGAGGGGGAATCCTGGGGGAGCGGGTCCTGAGAGCGCTCTCAAGAATGGTGACGGTGAGATGGACCTGTCAATGCCTGCGGGTGATTCGCGTCCTCTCCGAGGGTGTCGGGGTGCGTTCGGGGCGGCCGATCGGCTCAGGCGCGGCGCGCCTCGGCCGTGCGGGCGGTGCCCGGTGGAGGATTGTCGGGAGGCGGTCTCGGCGCCGACGTCCAGGAGATCGACGACGATCGCCGGCTGCCCTCAACTCCCCCACTGCAAGAAGAGATTCGGCCATGAGACTGTTCGAGCGCCCTCCGTACCGTGACGAGAACCTCCGCGTCACCTCGGCGGCGACGTGACCACCGCCTCGCGCGGGGACGCGCCGGGCGACGGACGCTACGGCGAGGCCGTGTTCCGTCCCGAGCGGGCGGGTGAGGGCGAGCGCATCGACCTCGGCGCCCTCGCCTACGACGACATCACCCTCGCGCGGCTGCGTGCGCTCGGGGCCGGTCCGGGATGGCGGTGCCTGGACGTGGGCGCCGGCACGGGCTCGGTCTCCCGTCGGCTCCTCGACGAGGCCGGGGTGACGGGTGTGCTCGCCGTGGACCGTGACGTACGTTTTCTCTGCGAGCGGCCGGTGACCGGGCTCGACGTGCTGGAGGCCGACGTCACCGCCTCGGACTTCGCACCCGGGCGGTTCCGGCTCGTCCACGCGCGCTTCGTGCTGATGCACCTTCCCGAGCGGGAGCGCCTGATCACCCGACTCGCCGAACTCGTCGAGCCCGGCGGTGTGCTGGTGCTCAGCGACGCGGTCGACCTGACGAGCGACCGGACGCCCGCCACTCCGTACACCACGGTGATGCGGGCGATGTGGCGGGCGCTGCGGGACACCATCGGCACCGATGTCTCCTGGGTGCCGTCGTACCCGCAGCTGCTCCGCGGGGCGGGCCTCGTGCCCGTCGCCGCCGAGATTCATGTGCCGCCGCTGCTGCCGGGCAGTCCCATCAGCCGTTTCTGGGCGGACACATGGGAGCGGAGCAGGGCGCCGATGCGCGCCACCGGCCTGGTCGACGACGCTGTCGTCGACGCGGCGATCCGGTATCTGGGTTCCGACGCATGTGCCGCGCTGTCGGCAGGCATGCTCACGGCCTGGGGGTGGAAGCCGGAGGAGGGCCCGCGGTGATCCGCCGCCCCCGCGCTCTGCCCTGCCGTCGCCACCCGGCCGGCAGTTCTGATCACGGCCGTCAGATCTTTCACCACCTCTCCATGCAAGGCGCTTTCCCGGCCATGGGTGCGGGGTTCCCTCTGCGGATGGTCCGTTGAACGCCGTCGGCCAGGGGGAATGATCTCCGCCGGATGTGGCGGGACTGTCGTCGCCCGCCGGGCGGGGGCGATGTGCGGCCTTCCGCCCTCTTGTCATGCGCACATACCTTGTCCCCGGTCCGCAGTCAGGAAGCCACCGGACGGGGGAGATCGATGCCACCCACACGCCTGTCGACGCGCGCACGATCACTGGTCATCGGCGCGATTCTGCTCGCCTTACCGGCGCTCACGGTCACACCGTCGGCCGCCACCGCCGGCGAACGCCCCGGGACGCGGGAAAGAGCGGCCCAGGAGCAGCCGGATCTGCCGTACCCCGACATCGACGTACGCGGGAACAAGCGCGTCGCGCCCACGGCCGCGCAGCTGCGCGCCGCGAAGGAACTCGACGCCACGGCCGTCCGCTGGGGCCGGTTCGGTACGCCGAGGCTGCTCACCCCGCAGGGCCGCAACTCCCTCACCGCCGCCGGCACCACCACCGACCCGCGCACCCTCGCGCTGGACCACATACGCGACCACGCGGCCCTCTACGGCTTCTCCGCCGCCGATTTGGACACCCTCACCGTCGTCAGGTCGTACCGCACCGAACACAACGGCGTACGGCATGTCTTCATCGGCCAGAGCGACCAGGGCGACCGGGCTGTCCCCGTGCACGGCGCCCGTCTCTCGGTAGCCGTCGACGCGGCAGGCCGCATCCTCACCGTCACCGGCAGCCTCGTCCCGGACGCCCGCGCCACGGGCACGGTCACCCTCGACAAGCGCGCCGCGCTCGACCGGGCCGCGGCCTCCGTCGGCACCGATCCCGCCTCCGTCGCCCCGTCCGAGGCCTCGTCCGACACCGCCACCGGAACGCGGGTCACCTTCCCGCTCGCCGACGGCACCGCCCGCCCGGCCTGGCGCACCACCCTCACCGCCGACAACAAGCATCTGTACGACATCGTCGTCGACGCCGGGAACGGCACCGTCCTCCTGCGCACCGACCTCACCAGCAACGAGGGCCCCGAGGGCCGGGTCTTCACCGCCCAGAACCCCACCCTCGGCAGCGCGACGACCGTCCCCTTCAGCGGCCTGGGCCGCTCCTGGGTCACCGGCCGGGTCACCACCGGCAACAACGGCGAGGTGTCCCACGACCCCGACGGCCAGGAGACGCTCGGCCACCAGCCCCAGACCCCGGCCGCCGGAGACCCGGCCTACCAGCACTTCGACCACACCTTCACGGACGCCTTCCGCACCAGCGGCGGCACCGACCTCACCACCGACCGGGACGCGGTCGTCACCCAGGCCTTCTACTACGCCAACCGCATGCACGACCACCTCTACGGGCTCGGCTTCGACGAGGCGTCGGGCAACTTCCAGGAGGACAACCTCGGCAACGGCGGTGCCGGCGGCGACCGCGTGCAGGTCTACGTCGACTTCGACGCCAACGGGGACTCCGCCTGCAACGCCGACTTCGGCACCCCCGCCGACGGCCAGAACCCGACGATGCGGCTCTTCGTCGGACGCGCCTCCTGCGACAACCACAACGTGCACCGGGCCATGAACGGTGACACCATCGCCCACGAGTACAGCCACGGCCTGTCCCACCGGCTCGTCGGCGGCGGCGAGATGGGCGACGGCGTGCAGACCGGCGCGCTCGGCGAGGGCTGGAGCGACGCCGTGGCCACCTCGCTGTGGAACGACCCGGTGTACGGCGAGTACAACAACGGCCGAGCCACCGGCATACGCCGCGTCGCGTACAACAACAGCCACCTCACCTACGCCGATCTCTGCGACGACGGCAGCTGCAGCGTGCACGCCGACGGCGAGATCTGGGCCACCACCATGTGGGACATGCGGACCGCGCTCGTCGGCGCGTACGGCTCCGCCACCGGCAAGCAGCGACACGAGCAGCTGATGGTCGACGGCATGAAGCTCACGCCGTCCTCGCCCGACTTCCTGGACGCCCGCGACGGCATCCTCGCCGCCGACCGCGCCAATCACGGCGGCGCCGACCAGTGCCTGCTGTGGGGCGTGTTCGCCCGCCGGGGCATGGGTGCGAGCGCCACCTCGCCGAGCCAGGACCAGGCCAACCCGGCGACCGACTTCCCGGCGAGCTGCCGGCCCACCGCCGACGCGGGCGGGCCGTACACCACCAAGGAAGGCGCCGACGTACGGCTCGACGCGAGCGGCTCCACCGTCCCCGGTGGCGGCGGCAGCTACAGCTGGGACCTCGACGGCGACGGCGCCTACGACGATGCGACCGGCGTCAGCCCGCTCTTCGACCGGGTCGGGCAGGACGGCACGTACACCGTCGGCCTGCGCGTCGGCAACGCGGCCGGGGCCGACACCGACACGGCGACCGTGACCGTCACCAACGTGGCGCCCTCGGTCACCTTCAACGTCCAGGGCCCGCGTGAGGAGGGCGGCAAGCTCACCGTCTCCGGCACGGTCACCGACCCCGGCTGGCTCGACCCGCTCACCGCCACCATCGACCCCGGCGACGGCAAACCCGTCCCGCTGTCTGGGCAGTTGGAGAACAACCGCCCCGACGCCACCCTCACCTTCAGCCGCGCGCTCGCCTTCGGCGACAACGGCACCTTCACCGTGAAGATCTGCGGCAGCGACGACGACACCAGCACCTGCCGCGAGACCGAGGTCACCGTCGCCAACGTCGACCCGACCGTCGCCCTCGACAAGACCGGGGCCGTGCCGCTCGCCGGTGGGCGGACACTCGTCGTCCACGCGGGCGAGGAGAAGCGGTACACCGCCCGGATCACCGACCCCGGCAGCGACGACGAGACCATGCGCTGGGCGTGGGGCGACGGGACACCTGCCACCACGACCACCTCGCTCGTCAACCCGCCGGACACCGACCCGGCCCGCAGCCCCAGCGTCCAGCCGCGCGACCTGACGGACGCCCAGGCCCACACGTACACCAAGCCCTGCCTGTACGACCTGTCCCTCACGGCTCGCGACGACGACGGCGGCACGGGGACCGACGGGCTGCCCGTCATCGTCCAGGGCAACGCCCCGCTGTCGCTCCTCGCCGACATCTGGTACGTCAAGTACCTGACCGGCGACCTCACCGGGCTCGGCAAGGAGACGCTGGACTGCTATCTGAAGATCGTCCAGCACGCGAGCGCGGTGTTCTCCGAGAAGGTCGACGTATCCACCCAGGACAAGGCCGCGAACGTCCTCTTCCTCAACCTGCTCCTGGACCCGAAGCGTTCCCTCGACCGCCAACTGCTCGCCGCCTGGCTCAACTTCGCCAACGGATCCTTCGACCCGTACGAACTCGTCGACACCGACAACGACCTGAAGGCGGACACCCCCTTCCTGGAGGCCGTCCAGAACGCCGAGAAGGTACGCCTCGACCCCGACGCGACCAGGCAGCAGCTCTCCGCCCAGGCGGCCATCCTCACCTGCATCAACATCCCGCTGGTATGACCGCTCGTATGCCACGGACGACGTTCCTGCCGCGCGCCGCCGCCGCCCTGCTCCTCGGGGTGGCGGCGGCCGCGTGCACCGATGACGCCCCGCAGGAGCGGCCGACCCCGCCCGCCCGGACGTCCACCCGCGCCCCCGGCTCGACGCCGAGCCCGCCTCCCGCCCCTGCGACGACGACAACGGCACCCGCCCCTGCGACGACGACAGCAGCACCCGCGTCGCCGTCCGCCGCCCCGGCCGTCCTCACCCAGGACGACACCGGCCGCACCGTCACTCTGCCCCTCGGTGACACCACCCAGCTACGCCTCTCCGGCCGTTGGCGTGAGGCCGTCCCCACCGTCGAGGGCGCGGCGATCGTCCTCGTACCGGTCGACTTCGAGTCCGATCCGGGCTACCGCGCCTGGGACGTCCGAGCCGTCGGGCCGGGCGAGGCGGTGCTGCACACCGCCGGACAGCCGGGCCTGCGGTCGCTGCGGATCACCTTCCGGATTCGGTGAGGACTGAACGGTGCCTCCCGTCATGGCCGACACGCCGACACCCTGGCCCCGGGCCATCAGGGGCAGGTCCGGAACGCGCCGAGTGAGGCGAGCAGGGGCAGGAGCCGGCTCCGCGTCGTCGCCGGGGCGACGGGCGGTCACCCGCCGGGGGTCATCGCGGACAGGCCCTTGCGCAGGTCTTCGGGGTTCATGACCGGCGAGTAGTGGATCCTGGCGTGGAGCTTGAGGAAGAAGGGCTCCGAGATCTTCGGCATCTGCGAGGGATCGTCCAGGTCGAAGAACAGATACGCCGTCCGGCAGCCGTCCTCGACGGTGAAGTAGGCGGCTTCGGGGCGGATCGCCTGCAACGTCTCTTCCATGATCTTCTGCAGGGTGCCCTGTCTGATGGCCTCGTTGGAGGCCGGGGTGTCCATCTGAACCTTCAGGAGCATGCGCATGGCGTGGCCTCTCCCGACCGGGCGGGCGGTCCGTTCGCTACACCCTCGACACCCGGACGCACTCAGTTCCAGCGTCCTCCTTCCCCTCCGGCGCGACCACTCGGCGGGCGGTGCCCGTCGTGGCGCCGCCGAGGATGATCGAGCCCGGAAGGGCCGGGCCCGGCAACGGGCTTTCCGCCACCGACGTCCACCGCGTGGGGTCCGCCATCGCCGCCTCGGCCATCCGTACGCGCTCGTGCCCGTGTCCGTCCCCGTGCCCAGGCCCCGCCCACCACCCCGAGCGCCGCCGCCGCGTACGCGGCCGTCGCGGCATCGCCGCCCACGAGGTAGGCGACCGCCCCGGCGAGTGCGACGCCCAGCCACTCCCAGCGGCCGTCGAGAGCCACCAGGGCGACCAGAAGGAGGGCGTACCAGGAGTAACCGGGGGTGAGGAGGAGGAAGGCCGTGCCCGTGGTCAGCAGGGCGCCGCGCCACGGGTGCTCCGGGTCGCCGCGCCACCAGACCGCCACCGCGACCGCCGCCGTGACGAGCGCCGCGACCGGGGGCGCCCACGCGTCCGGCAGGACGAACCGGAGCAGGAGATAACGGCCGCCCGCGCCTGCGTCGTCGTACCCCTCCTCCCGCGCGTAGCCGCCCAGATACCCGAGGACGGAGCCGTCGGAGAGCAGGACGTACGGCAGATACAGCAACCCGACCGTGGCCACCGCCGGTGCGAGGACCGCCAGGGCCGTACGGGGTCGTCGGGCGCCGGACACCGCACCCGGCAGCAGCACGACGGGCAGCAGCTTCGCGGCGATCGCCAGGCCGAGCAGCACACCGCCGGTGACGCGGTGGCGCGCCACGACGAGGAGCCCGGCGACCGAGAAGAGGACGGCGAGGACGTCGACATGGGCGTTGTTCACGGCCTCGACGGGGACGACCGGGGACCAGGCCCAGAGAGCGGCCCGGTGGGGGTCGCCCCGGCGGCGCAGGGCCAGGACCAGGACGACGGTGACGGCCAGGGAGAGGAGGGCGGCGCCCGACTGGAGGCCTTTGTGGCGGGCGTCGTCCGGCGACAGGGCGTGGACCACGAGGAACCAGACCTCGGCGGTCGGCGGGTAGATGGTGTGCACGGTGGGGCGGTTGATGCGGGTGCATGTGCCGTCGCCGAGCGGAGCGAGGCCGACCACCTTGCCGCTGCCGTTGCCGTCCGTGCCGCTTCGCCCGCAGGTCGCGCCGTCGGGAAACAGCCATGCGTCACGCAGCCCGACGAGAGCCGGGTCGGCGGGTGCGTGGTCGTACGGGGAGATGCCGGCGGCCTGCACCCGGCCGTCCCACGCGTACCGGTAGGAGTCCGTGCTCGTACGCGGCGCCGCCACGAGCCCGGTGGCCGTGACCGCGACCGCCCCGGCGAGGACCAACGGGACGACCGCGCGTGCGGGCGCGTGGCGCAGGGCCACGACGGCCGCCGCGAACAGCGCCCACGCACCCGCGTATCCGGCGAGGAAGCCGGCGCCGCGTGCGTCCCCGTGGAGCAGGGCGGCGAGGGCGATGGTCAGGACGAGGAGCAGCAGGGCGGTGAGGACGACGGGTCGGGTGCGGGCCATGGGCGCAGCCTGGCAGCGCACGCGGGTGGTGAGGGGGCGACCCGTCGGGGCGTTCGGGTTTCGTAAGGTGTCGAACCCTCCGTGCGGGCGCTCGCGGCGGTGTCATGGACGGCATGACCTCCAGCAGGCCCTCCCGCAAGCCCGCTCCCAAGTCCGCCCGCAAGCGCGTCCACGAGCCCGCCCGCAAGCCCTTCCGGGTGCCCGGACCGTCGCGCTCCGCCCTGTCCGTGCTCCGCCCGCCCGCGTTCACCGGGCGGCTGCACGACGCGAGAACGGCGACGGCCGTCGGCCGGTGGCTCGGTGCGGCCTTCGCCGTCTGCTTCGTGACCGGTCTCGTCAGCCACTACCTCCAGCATCCGCCCGCCTGGCTCGCCGACGACCTGCCCGCCCGGCCGGTGTGGGGCTACTGGCTCACCCAGGGCCTGCACATCGCCACCGGCCTCGCCGCGATCGTGCTGCTCCTGGTCAAACTCTGGACGGTCTACCCCCGGTTGTTCGTCCGGCCCCCTGTGCGGTCCGTGCGGCACGCCCTGGAGCGACTGTCCGTCGCGGTCCTGGTGGCCGCGGCCGTCTTCGAACTGCTGACCGGGCTGCTCAACATCGTCGAGTGGTACCCGTGGCCGTTCTCGTTCATCCAGGTGCACTTCGCCGTCGCCTGGGTCGTGACCGGGTCGATCCTGCTGCACGTCGCCGTCAAGACCCCCGAGATCACGGCCCATTGGAGCAAGCGCTCGACGGGCACGCTCGCCCTGCCGGCCGAGGACGCCGTCGACCGCCGTTCCCTCCTGCTCGGCATGGGCGCCGCCGTCGGCGTGGTCACCCTGACGACGGTGGGACAGACCGTCACCCCGCTGAAGACGTTCGATCTGCTCGCGCCCCGACACCCCGACCACGGGCCTCAGGGACTGCCGGTCAACCGGACCGCCGCGGCGGCCGGCGTCACGGCGGGCGGTCTGGCGGAGTGGCGACTCGAGGTCGCGGGCCCCCGGCCGTACGCCCTCACGCTCGACGGACTGCGGGCGATGGAGCAAGCGCGGGCGCGGCTGCCGATCGCGTGTGTCGAGGGCTGGACCGTCCAGGCCGACTGGGGCGGCGTGCCGGTGCGGGCCCTGGTGGAGCGGGCCGGCGGGCGGCCGGGCCGGGTCGCCCTGCGGGTGACCTCGCTCGAAGTGAGCGGCGCCTACCGGGTGATGGAGATGGGCGAGGAGTACGTCGACGATCCGCTCACTCTGCTCGCCCTCACGCTCAACGGGCGTCCGCTCTCCCTCGACCACGGTTTCCCGGCCCGCGTCATCGCCCCCAACCGGCCGGGGGTCCTGCAGACCAAATGGGTACACCGACTGGAGGTGCTGTGAGCACGCCGCAAGGATCGATGCCAGAAGGACCGACGCCCCAAGGACCTGCGCCACAGGGGTCGATGCCGCGGGGGCCGACGACGACGCACGTGCTGCGGTACGTGGTCGGCGGGACCGGTCTGGCGATGATCGGTCTTGGGGCATGGCTCGTCGTGGAAGAGCCGGACCCGGTGGGCGTGTCGGTCTGGCTGGCCGGGGCGGTCGTCCTCCACGACGGGATCCTCGCCCCGCTGGTCCTGGCCGTGGGGCTGCTGCTCGCGGGCCGGCGCGTGGCGCCCGAACGGGGCCTGTTGCGAGGGGCGTTGATCGTCGCCGGCAGCGTGGTCCTGGTGACGCTTCCGCTGCTCGTACGGCCGGGGGAGCCGCCGAACCCGTCGGCACTGCCCCTGCCGTACGGGCGGAACCTCGCGATCGTCCTCGCGGCGGTGGCCGCGGCGACGGGCGCGCTGTATCTCGTACGGCGGAGGCATGGGCCCGTACGAAGCCCGCGGGTGATCGTACGGGCGTGGCGGGAGCGGCGTCAGAAGCGTGAGCCCGCCGGCGACTGAGGCGCGAGGGACAGGAAGGGGCGGTCCGCGACCGTCCAGCTCTCCCTCACCGCCCAACCCGCCCGGGCCGCGTGGGCGGACAGGGCCCGGGTGCCCACCCGGGCCCAGGGGAACGGCCCTCCCCGGCCCCCGCGGCCGTCGTCGACCCGTACCTCGCAGCGCTCGTCGACGTCCACGGGCGCGCACTCGGCGATGACGAGGCCGGTATGGGACACGACCTGGCGCAGCCGGCGCAACAGGGCGGCCGGGTCGCCGCCGATGCCCGCGTTCCCGTCGATCAGCAGGGCCGTGTCCCAGCGGCCCTCCGCGGGCAGTGGGTCGAAGACCGACCGGCACAGCGCCGTCCCGCCGAGCCGTTCGGTGTGGGACACCGCCTCCGGGCTGATGTCGATGCCGAGCGCGCGCCGGCCTTCGGCCGCGAGGGCGGCGACGAGCCGCCCGGGGCCGGAACCGATGTCCAGGACCGTGCCACGGCAGCGTTCCAGGACGGACCGGTCGGCGGAGTCGGGTGCCTCGCACCAGCGCTCGACATCGAGAGGCAGGAGCCATCCGTCGTCCCGGCGCAGGAACAGCGGGCCGCGCCCGGTGCGCAGGGCGTCGGTGTACGGGTCGGAGCGCCAGGTCGTCGTCGGGTGCAGGTGCCCTGTTCCGGTCGTTGTCGTGGCCACGTGGGCTGCTCCGGTCGGCACCGGCACGCGCGCTGATCCCGTGGTCGGGGTCACGCGACCGCTCCCGGCGCCGTGCTCGTTCCAGGTGCTGTGCTCGCGCTCGTTCCCGCGCCGCGCCGCATGCCCGCGCCCGCTCTCGGCCCCGCGCCGGGCTGCATGCCCGTGCCCGCCCTCGCCCCCGCTGTCGTCAACTCCCTGTAGAGGGTGGCGAATCGGGTCCCGGGTGCCGAAGCCGCCACCCGCCGCGCGTCCTCCGCCGTGTCCACATCACGGAGGACGGACAGGGTGCCGATCCGCAGGCCGGCGGCCCGCAGCCGGTCGTACTGCACGGCGCCCGTGTCGGGCCGGGACATCGGGACGCCGAGCAGGAGGGCCGGGTCCGGGACCGCGAGGCCGAGGGCCCAGAAGCCGCCGTCGGCCGCCGGGCCGAACCAGGCGTCGTGGCCGTCCCCGCGCAGGGCAGGGGCCAGGAGCTCCGGGGTGATCTGCGGGGTGTCCATGCCGATGAGCAGCGCGGGGCCGTCGCAGGCCGCGAACGCGGCCGCGAGCCGCACGTCGAGGCCGCCCTTCGCCTGGGGGACGACGACGAAACCGGGCGGGAGCCAGGGGCCGGGCTCCCCGTCGAGCACGAGGACGTGCCGGTCGGCGGGGACGCGCGCGGCGGCCATGAGCGTGTCCGCCAGCGCGGCCTCGGCGAGGAACGCGGCCTCGGCCGGTGTGAACGGGGGCGTGAGCCGGGTCTTCACGCGCCCCGGCAGCGGCTGCTTCGCGATGACGAGGAGCGTGGTCACGCGCGCCCACCTCCGGTGCGTACGGGCTCGTCCAGTACCCGCCGCATGTCGTGCACGGCCTGGTACGTGCCCCGCCAGGTGCCGGTGACCTTGGACCGGCCCGCCCGGGGTAGGTACGGCACGTCGACCTCGCGTACCCGCCAGCCCGCGTCGGCGGCCCGGACCACCATCTGCAGCGGGTAGCCGCTGCGCCGGTCGGTGAGACCGAGGCCGAGGAGCGCCTCGCGGCGGGCCGCACGCAGGGGCCCGAGGTCGTGCAGCCGCAGCCCGGTGCGGCGGCGCAGCAGCCACGACAGGGCGAAGTTGCCGGCCCGGGCGTGCGGCGGCCAGGCGCCGCGTCCGGTGGGGCGGCGGCGGCCGAGGACAAGGTCCGCCGAGCCGTCGGCGACGTCGCGGACGAGCCCGGGCAGCAGGCCGGGATCGAGGGAGGCGTCGCAGTCGCAGAAGCAGACGAACTCGGCTTCGGCGGCGAGGAGCCCGGCGTGGCAGGCGGAGCCGAAGCCCCGCCGGGGCTCGTGCACGACGGTGGCGCCGAGGCCGGCCGCGAGCGCGGCCGAACCGTCGGTGGAGCCGTTGTCGACGACGATCGGGCGCCAGCCGGCCGGGATCCGGGCCAGGACCCAGGGCAGGGCCTCGGCCTCGTCGAGACAGGGAAGGACGACATCTACGGTCATGGGTGTCACGCGTCTCACCGTAGGAACCGCAGGGCCCTTCGGGGCCGTTCCACTCCTTACGAAACGCGGACGTCGGCGCGCGTACCCCCTGGCGGCCGTGGCCGCCGGGGAGGGCGGATGCGAGGCTGTCCGCCATGAACGAGCGCGAAGCCCCCGGAACCGCCGCCCGGATTCTGGTGGTGGACGACGATCCGACGGTGGCCGAGGTGGTCACCGGCTATCTGGAGCGGGCGGGATGCGCCGTCGAGCACGCGGCCGACGGCCCCGACGCGCTGCGGAGGGCGGGGGAGCGGTGGCCGGACCTGGTCGTGCTCGACCTGATGCTGCCGGGTCTGGACGGTCTCGAGGTCTGCCGGAGGCTGCGCGCCACCGGTCCCGTACCGGTGATCATGCTGACCGCGCGCGGCGACGAGGAGGACCGGATCACCGGCCTGGAGGTGGGCGCCGACGACTACGTCATCAAGCCGTTCAGCCCGCGCGAGCTGGTGCTGCGCGTCGAGTCGGTGCTGCGGCGGACCCGTACGAGCACGGGAGCCGCGTCCGTACTCCGCTCGGGAGACCTCGTCGTCGACCCCGCGACCCGCAGGGCCACCCGATCCGGAAGCGAACTCGCGCTCACCCTGCGGGAGTTCGACCTCCTCGCGTACTTCCTCGCGCACCCCCGTACGGCGCATGCCAGGGAGGAGCTGATGCGACGGGTGTGGGGCTGGGACTTCGGCGACCTGTCCACCGTCACCGTCCATGTCCGGCGCCTGCGCGCCAAGATCGAGGACGACCCGGCCCGGCCCCGGCTCATCGAGACGGTGTGGGGCGTCGGCTACCGCTTCGAGCCCGGCCGCGAAGGCGCGGTGGCGTCGTGAAGGACGTCCTGCTCATCGCCGTGTTCGCGCTCGCGGGAGCCGCCGGCGCCGGCCTCGCCGGCGCGGTGGTCCTCCGGCTCGTCCGGCACCGTTCGGTCACCGTCTCGCTGACCGTCGTCGCCGCCGTCACCGTGACGGCGATGCTCGCCGGTACCCTAGCCGTCGCCCGGGCGATGTTCCTCTCCGCGCACGATCTGTGGGTCGTGACCGTCGTCATCGCGATGGCGGCCCTCGTCTCGCTCGGCACCGCGCTCCTCCTCGGCCGGTGGGTGGTGACGCGCAGCCGCGCGCTCGCCCGCGCGGCACGGGACTTCGGCGACGGCGGGAGCTTCTCCGCCCCCGACGGAGCGGCCACCGCCGAACTCGCCGCCCTCACCCGTGAACTGGCCGCCACCAGCGTGAAACTGGACGCCTCCCGGCGTCGTGAGCGCTCCCTGGAGGCCTCGCGCCGGGAGCTCGTCGCCTGGATCTCGCACGATCTGCGCACCCCGCTGGCCGGACTGCGGGCGATGTCGGAGGCCCTGGAGGACGGAATGGCGGCCGATCCGGCCCGCTACCACCGGCAGATCCGTACCGAGGTCGAACGCCTCACCGCCATGGTCACCGACCTGTTCGAACTCTCCCGCATCCACGCGGGTGCGCTCACCCTCAGTCCGAGCCGTCTCTCCGTGTACGACCTGGTCGGCGACGCCCTGAGCGGCGCCGACCCGCTCGCCCGGGAGAGCGGCGTCCGGTTGGTCGGGGAGGCGGTCGAGGCCGTTCCCGTCGAGGTGGACGGCAAGGAGATGACCCGGGTCCTCGCCAACCTCCTCGTCAACGCCATCCGCCACACCCCGGCCGACGGAACCGTCGCCGTGGCGACCGAGCGGCGCGACGGTGCCGTCGTCCTGTCCGTCACCGACGGCTGCGGCGGCATCCCTGCGGAGGACCTGCCCCGGGTCTTCGACACCGGCTGGCGCGGTACGGAGGCACGTACCCCTCCGGCGGGGGCCGGGGACACCCCCGCGGCGGGGGCGGGCCTCGGCCTCGCCATCGTTCGCGGCATCGTCGAGGCCCACGCCGGCCGCACCGAGGTACGCAACGTGCCCGGCGGCTGCCGCTTCGAGGTGACGCTGCCGGCTGCGGCGAGCTGATCACGCCCCTACCTGGCTGGGGGTCGCCGAGGCCCGCTGGCCCGCGTGGGCGAAGGCCGTCATGCCGGTGGTGAAGTCGATCCCGGGCCGCCAGCCGAGGTCCCGGCGCAGCCGGGACGAGTCCGCGGTGATGTGGCGGACGTCGCCCAGCCGGAACTCGCCGGTCACCACCGGAGCCGGTCCGCCGTGCGCGTGCGCCAGGGCGGCGGCCATCTCGCCGACGGTGTGCGGGTCCCCGCTGCCGGTGTTGTAGGCCGTGAGGGTGCCGGGGGGCAGTCCGGAGCCGGCGTCGAGGGCGAGCACGTTGGCCGCCGCCACGTCCCGTACGTGCACGAAGTCCCGGCGCTGGGCGCCGTCCTCGAAGACACGGGGCGCCTCGCCGCGCGCGAGCGCCGAGCGGAAGAAGGAGGCCACGCCCGCGTACGGGGTGTCCCGGGGCATCCCCGGGCCGTACACGTTGTGGTAGCGCAGCGCGAGCACCGTGCCGTCCACCGAGCGGGCCCATGCCGCCGCCAGGTGCTCCTGGGTCAGTTTGGTCGCGGCGTACACGTTCCGGGGGTCTGCGGGCGCGTCCTCGCCGACCAGGCCGGGGGCGAGGGCCGAGCCGCACGCGGGGCAGCGCGGTTCGAAACGGCCCGCCGCGAGGTCCTCGGGCCGGCGGGCCTCCGGCCGGACGGGACCGTGGCGGGGGCACTCGTACCGCCCCTCCCCGTACACGACCATGGAGCTCGCGAGGACGAGCCGGCGCACACCGGTCTCCGCCATGGCCGCGAGCAGTACGGCCGTGCCGAGGTCGTTGCAGCTCACGTACTGCGGGGCGTCGGCGAAGTCCTTGCCGAGACCGACCATCGCAGCCTGATGGCAGACGGCGTCGATCCCGCGCAGCGCCGCCCCGACGCTCCGGGGGTCCCTGACGTCGGCGTGCAGGAACTCCGCCGCCGCCGAGGTGGTCGACGGGTCCGGGGCGGTGTGGTCGGCGCCGGGGCGGGCGGCCGGGTGGGCGCTGGGCAACAGCGCGTCCAGTACGACCGCTTCGTGGCCGGCCCGCCGGAGCGCCGTGACGATGTGCGAGCCGATGAAACCGGCTCCTCCTGTGACGAGTACGCGCATGGGCACGACGCTACGGACGGGGGTCGTGGTGCGGGTCGGTCCACGCCGGGCCGTAAGACTTCCGTCATCCCGGCGGTGGGGTTCCGCGCGCCTCGTCCCGCTACTGGCCCACGGCCGTGTCCAGCGCGGGCTCGATCCGCCGCAGCAGGCCCGGCCAGCCGTGCCCCATCCCGTCGAACGCAGCCTTGCCGAGCGGCGAGTCGAGGTCGAATCCGGCGTGGTCGAGGAAGAGCCGCGTACCGGTCCCTTCGGCCTCGAGGCGCCAGGTGATGGTGGTGTCCAGGCTCCCCGGGGCGAAGCTGTAGCGCAGCAGGCGCTCCGGCTCCACGGCGAGTACCTCGCACTCCTGGTGACCCCACTGCCCCATGTCCAGGGTGAAGCGGTGCCCCACCTCGGGGCGCACGTCCCCGGCGGCCCACCAGCGCGCGTGCAGCTCCGGGTCGGTGAGCGCACGCCAGACGGTCCGGGGCGGGTGGGCGATGAACTGGTCGCAGTGGATGGTCCGGAGTTCGGCGGTCATGGGGATACGTCCTTAGCGCTGTTGCTGTCGCTGTTGCCCTTGTCGTCGGTGCTGCTGTCGCTGATCTCGTCCAGCACGTCCCGCAGGGCGCCCATGCGGGCGCGCCAGTAGTGCTCGAAGGGGTGCAGCCAGTCGCCGACCTCGGCGAGTGGCTCCGGCCGCAGGTGGTAGTAGCGATGGCGCCCGCGGGGCTCCTCGCGTACCAGCCCGGCCTTCCGCAGTACGGCGAGGTGCTCGGAGACGGCCGGACGGCTGAGGGAGAACTCCCCGGCCAGGTCGCCGGCCGGGCGTGGCCCACCGATCAGCCCTTCGAGCAGTTTGCGCCGGACCGGATTGGCCAGCGCGCTGTAGACGTCGACGGTTGGCATGTCGACAGGATGCGTCGGAGATCTCCGAAGTGTCGACTTCTTCCGACGCGTCGGGTGGGGAGTGGAGCGGTGGGCACGGCAGCCGTCGAACGGTCGGCGCGCGAGGGGCCGTGTCCGGTGCAAGGCTGAGGGCGTACCTGGCGTACCCCGGAAAAGTGAAAGGCCATCGCCATGATCACCACCGACTTCGTCCCCGGCTCCCCCTGCTGGCTCGACCTCGGCGCCCCCGACGTCCCGGCCGCCGCGGCCTTCTACGGCGGCGTACTCGGATGGGAGTACGAGTCGATGGGAGAGGAAGAGGGAGTGGGGGAGGGGGCGGCGGAGGACATGGAAGGCGGGATGTTCCGGAGCGACGGAAAGATCGTCGCCGGGCTCGGCAAGCTCACCGAGGAGGGCGCGCGCTCGGCCTGGATGATCTACTACAGCGTCGCCGACGCGGACGCCGCGACCCGGGCCGTGGAGGAGGCGGGCGGCACTGTCCGCGTCGCACCGATGGACCTCGGCGAGTGGGGTCGGATGGCGCAGTACAGCGATCCGCTGGGCGGGCAGTTCGCCGTCTGGCAGCCGGGCTCGAACAAGGGTGTCGAGCAGGTGGACGCGCCGGGCTCGCTGTCCTGGACCGAGCTGTACACGAGTGACGCCGCGGCCGCGAAGCAGTTCTACGGCAGCGTTTTCGGCTGGCAGTTCAGTGACATGCCGATGCCCGGCGGGGAGGGCACGTACACGATCATCACGCCCGCCGGACTCCCCGAGGAGCGCATGCACGGCGGCCTCATGCAGGTGGCCGAGGCGGACCTCGCCCTCGCGCACGGGAGGCCGTACTGGCACCCCGTCTTCGCGGTCGCCGACTGCGACACCGCGGCCGCCAGGGTCACCGCGAGCGGCGGCAACGTGCAGATGGGCCCGGACGACGCGGAGGGCGTGGGCCGGCTCGCCGTCTGCCTCGACCCGTCCAAAGCCGACTTCGTGGTCCTCGCCCCGTCCGCCCCGTCCGCCGGCTGAGCGACGACGGTTCGGCGCCCGGCCGGGGCGCTCCTGGCCTCCCGGCCGGCCGTCGGACTTGCCTCAGCGGCCCAGTCGCGCATCCAGCCACTGGAGGATCTCCGGTGTCACCGGGTCCGTGATGTCGGCGAACTCCTCGTGCTTCTTCAGGAACTTCGCCACGTACGGGCAGACCGGCACGATCCGCATCCCGGAGGCGCGCACGTCGGTCAGGGCCTCCTCGACCAGGATCGACGCGAGGCCCTGGCCCGCGTAGGCGTCGTCGATCTCGGTGTGGAAGAAGACGCGCCGGTCGTCGCGGTCGCGGTACGCCGTGAGGCCGGCGCGCCGGTCGTCGACCAGGATCTCGTAGCGGTGGCGGGCGTCGACGTTGCGGACGACGGGGGTGGTGGTTTCCTGCTCGCTCATGACGTGCCTTTCGGGTCGAAGGGTGCGTGGGCCTCGGGGGTCAGGCGCGAGGCGGGTCTCCGTGGGGAGGGTTTCCGCGGGGCGGGTTTCCGCGGGGCGGGTTTCCGCGGGGTGTGAGGGTGGCGTTCGGCAGGGTCGGGGCGGGGAGGCGGTCGCCGGGGTAGCCGTCGACGTGTCCGAAGCGGTCGGAGGCACGTTCCCATTCCTCCCTGGCCTCGACGATGTCCTGGTTGCTGCGGCCGACGAAGTTCCACCACATGACGATCTCCTCGCCGAAGGGAGTCCCGCCGATGAGGACCGCCCGCGCGCGGTGGTCGGATTCGTTCGTCAGGGTCAGGGTCTCGTGTCCGGTGCCGACGTAGCCGAGTTCGGCCGGGCGGAGGGACGTTCCGGCCAGCCGGACGTCTCCTTCGTCGACGAGCAGGCCGTGCTCGAAGTCCGGGTCGACGGGGAGCGTGACGGTGGCGCCCGGATCGAGGAGGAGTTCGGCGCCGAGGAGCGGGGTGAACGTGGCCACGGGGGAGGTCTCACCGGCGAGCGTGCCGAGGAACACCCGGAGTTCCGCGCCTTCGACCCGCACCGGCTTCGGGGCGTGGTGCTGGAAGTCGCGGTCGGCGTGGCGGTGTTCGTCGGGCAGCGCCACCCACAGCTGCACCCCGTGCAGGACGGTGGTGCCGGGCGTGGAGACCTCGGTGTGGCTGATGCCGTGGCCGCCGGTCATGAGGTTCAGTTCCCCGGGCCGTACGAACGCGTGGCTGCCCAGGCTGTCGCGGTGCTCGATCTCCCCGGTGAAGAGCCAGCTCACGGTCTGCAGGCCGGTGTGCGGGTGGGGGGCGACGTCCATGCCGCCGGACTCGGCGACCTCGTCGGGGCCGTAGTGATCGGCGAAGCACCATGCTCCGATCAGCGTCCGGGACCGCTGGGGCAGGGTGCGCCGTACGGTCATGGCGCGCGGGCCGCCCAGCGGGACCTCCCGCGCGGAGAGGATCTCGACCTCTGTGTCGTCCATGCCCGACCCCTCGCAATCCGCTCTCACGCAGCGATATAGTTTCGCTTTCAACAACTATGACGATCATAGCCCCCGAACCCGTGACGCGCACGGATTCCTCGAAGGAGCGCAAGGTGAGCGACGTGACAGTGGTCCAGGAGAGCCGACGGATCTACCTCGACAAGCAGAGCCCCGCGGCCTACCGGGCGCTGGTCCACACGGCCGACGCCGTCCGTGCGACCGCCGCCGAGGCGGGCCTCGACCGGATCCTGGTCGAACTGATCAACCTCCGCGTGTCGCAGATCAACGGCTGCGCCTCCTGCCTCGACGTCCACACCAGGGCCGCCCTCCGAGCCGGCGAGACCACCCGGCGCCTCGGCGTGCTCCCCGCCTGGCGGGACACCGAGCTCTTCACCGCACGGGAACGCGCGGCCCTCGCCCTGGCGGAGGCCACGACCGACCCGGCGGACGGCCGCGCGCAGGACCGGGCGTACGACGCGGCCCGCGCGGTCCTGAACGATGACGAGATCTCCGGGGTGATCTGGGTGGCGATCACCATCAACGCGTTCAACCGCGTCTCGATCCTGAGCCGTCATCCCGTACGGGAGTCGGGCCATGCCGTACGGGACGCAGTACCCGGACCGCCGGCAGCCGACGCCACTGCCTGACCCGCTCTCACCGGTCCCGCCTGCCGGGCGTGCCCGTTCAGGCAGCCGATGCTGCCCGGGTGTACCTGGCGGTCCGCTCCGCCGACCGGCTAGGCATGGAGGATCGCGTTCTCTCTTCGAATCGAGCCTCCTCGTGAATGCCCGAGACACTTCCGGAACGACTGACGCCGGGACGTCCGATCGCGTCCCGGCCCGTACGGCGGCCGACCGGGCGCCCGGAACCCACCCCACGGCCGGCTTGGCCCTGCAGCGCGGCGCAGGCAACGCCGCCGTCGTCCAGATGCTGCGCGAGGCCGGGCATCCCTGGGCCCAGGAACCGCACCAGCACGGTGCGGGCTGCGGCCACGGCGGCGAGCGGCACGATGTGCAGCGCTCCGCCGTGCACGACGTCCTGCGCACCGGCGGGCGGCCGCTCGACGAGGGCACCCGTACCGACATGGAGGCCCGGCTCGGCGCGGACTTCTCGGACGTCCGAATCCACGACGACGGTGCCGCGAAGGCGTCGGCCGCGGAGGTCGGCGCCCGCGCCTACACCTCCGGCAGTCACGTCGTGATCGGAGACGGCGGAGGTGACCGGCACACGCTCGCCCACGAGCTGACCCATGTCATCCAGCAGCGGCAGGGGCCTGTCGCGGGGACCGACAACGGCGCGGGCCTCCGTGTGTCCGATCCGTCCGACCGGTTCGAACGCGAAGCCGAGACCAACGCACGGCGGGTGATGTCGTCCTCCGGGTCCGCCCGCCCCGCCGCGCGGGAGACGGACGCGTCACCGCAGGTGTCGGATGCCGTCCAGCGTGCGCCCGTGGACTCCTCGAAACAGGGCGGCAGGGTGCAGCCCGACACGCCTTACGAGAGGCCGGCGGAGCAGATACCGCCGCTCGGTCTCGATGCCATCGAGATCTCGAATCTCGAACCGCCCGGTGTCGCCCCCCTGACGGATGACAACACGGTGGCCATTCGCGCGGATCACTCCGGCGACATGTACCACGTAAGAGCGGCCCTGGTGACCGCCCCGGACTGCAATCTGCTCATCTACGGTGTGACGGACGCGAATGAGCGTACGGCGCGAGCAATGGTGGCCCTCCACAAGGATCTTGAGACCGCTGGGCGGAAGATCTACTGTTCGCGCGATTCGGTGAACAAGCTCAACCGCAAGTCGAAGAAGGGGGGCAAGGTCTCCGCGAACGGGGACACGCTGTCCACCAGGTACTTCACCGATGTACTGCAAGGAACGGATCAGGAGGGGATCGAAGCGTTCCACAACGCGTACGCGCAGCCGGACGATGACACCCGTGCCGCTTTCGACGCATCACCCGAGGTGCAGAAGTTCAGCGAAGGTGTGCCGTACGTCCTCGTGAACTTCCGCGACAGCGGCCACAGCGGCGTGGGCAACGCCCCTGCGCTCGACACCGGCACGGAGGGGATGGGGCAGATCATCGAGGCGGTCCGGAGCCGACTGGGCAACGACGTCCAGATCGTTCCCATCGGAGGATTCCCGGCGGGGGAGACGGCCGAGACGTGGGGAGACCGGCCGCACCTGGTCAACTACTGGACATGGAACTGGGGTGACGGCGTTCCCAATGACCGGAGGAGTCAGCTCGGTCTTCTCCACTACCTCAAGAACAGATGCAACATTCGCGGCGCCATCGGAATGCGCAGTGGAGTCACCGACCAGTTCACCCTGGCGGGGATAAAGACGATCTCCATCGACATCACGCCCTACCAGAATCAGCGCGACCTCGCGGGCGGTGGCATGCTGAATCATCCCTCCAAGGGATGGGACCGCGGAATGAAGATGGAGCGGGTCTTCGGCCCGAAGTACGGCCGGGTCTTCCTCGGCGATGCCCGAGCGGCCGATACGGAGACGACCGGAGCCGACTGGGCCGGAGCCTTCACCGGGGCCGACGAGCAGACGATCGCCGACGCCATCTCCTTCTACCTCGGAGAACCGGGATCGATGTACGAGGAAGAAAGCGGCATTGCTTCGCAAGCGGCTTACCAGCACCGGTCGCATCCGATGCATGATCGTGCCATCGAACGGTGGATGTCGGCGGCGGACGCGGAGGACGTGTCCGTCGAGCGGAAGGCGATGGTGCTCCAGCAGATCCGGGATCAGCTGAAGGCAGCCCGTAGGACCATCCAGGACCCGGTCGTCAAGAAGCGGTTCGACAGAGCGTGCAGGGCGTACATCGGGTGACGGCAGGGCGTGCCGTCATGGCCGGCGAGCCGCCTGGGTCGGGCCGGGCTCGTACAGGAGCTGCAGCCCCGCCGCCCCGGTCGGCATCCCGTTGGTGGTGCTTTCGGACGGTGTGGGCAGGGAGCGGCCGTGTCCGTCGGCGCGGCGGGACGTTGTGAGGGTGTGACCTCTACACGACGTATCTCCTCAGTCCTCGCCGTCGCCGCCGCCTTCTCGTGCCTCGGCGCGTCCGCGGCGCAGGCCGTCGCCACCACCAGCCCGCTCGGTCCGCCGATCAATCCGGTCAGCGAGCTCGACGCCCTCGCCACGACCGGGATCCCGGAGGAGTCCAAGGCCCAGTTCCCCGGCATCGCCGGTCAGCTCGGTGGACTCGGCCGGCTGAACGAGGTGAACCAGCTCCACCAGCTCACCGACTTGGCAGCGCCGGCCACCGGGCTGCTCCCCGAGATCTCCTGACCGGTCCTCCGGGCGGACGAGCCGGCACCGTGCGGACAGCACGGTGCCGGCTTCTTCGTACGCGGGCGCGGTCCGGTGTCACCAGCCGAAGCGGCGGTCGACCAGCGCGGCGAACTCCTCGAACGACAGGACGCGGTCGCCGTTCTGGTCGGCCTCGTCGAACAGGGCCGAGGCGTCGTCGTCGTTCCCCACGCCCCAGACGGGGATCACTCCCTGTGCGGCGAGGGTCGGGCCCTTGGCCCGCAGGGCGTTGATGACCTCGATGCGCGTCAGGGTGCCGTCGTGGTCGAGGTCGAGCGCGTCGAAGAGAGTACGGGCCTTGTCGCTCATCATGTGTCCTGTCCCTGTGGCCGTGGCTGGTGCGTCGGCCGACGCGTCCCTGGGGTGAAGGACGCAGGGTTCGGCCCCCGCGTTGCCTCGGGCACGTCATCGAGCCTAGTCCCGCACGACGGACACGCGGCGGACCGGAGTCGTCGGGAGGTCGTCCGCAGGTTTCCCTCGGTGCGGCCGGGGTGTCCGTGGCGGCCGATAGGGTGGGTGAATGGTCCTTTCCGACGGTTCCGCCGTGATCTCCGAGGCAGCGCAGGTGCTCCACCGCGTCTTCGGTTACAGCTCCTTCCGGGGCGAGCAGCAGGAGATCATCGAGCAGGTCGTCGACGGCGGCGACGCCCTCGTGCTGATGCCGACCGGCGGCGGAAAGTCGCTCTGCTACCAGATCCCGGCCCTGGTCAGAGACGGCACCGGCGTCGTGGTCTCACCGCTCATCGCCCTCATGCAGGACCAGGTGGACGCGCTCAGGGCCCTCGGGGTGCGGGCCGGCTTCCTCAATTCGACCCAGGATCCGTACGAGCGGCAGGCCGTCGAGCAGGCCTTCCTCGCCGACGAGCTCGACCTGCTCTATCTGGCTCCCGAGCGCCTCCGCACCGAGGGCACCCAGCGGCTCCTCGACCGGGGCAAGGTGTCGCTCTTCGCCATCGACGAGGCGCACTGTGTCGCCCAGTGGGGCCACGACTTCCGGCCCGACTACCTCGCGCTGTCCATGCTCCACGAGCGCTGGCCCAAGGTGCCGCGGATCGCGCTGACCGCCACCGCCACCGAGGCCACCCACAAGGAGATCGCCGCGCGGCTCGGTCTGGAGGAGGCCCGGCACTTCGTCGCCGGCTTCGACCGGCCCAACATCCAGTACCGCATCGTCCCGAAGAACAGCCCGCACAAGCAGCTGCTCGAACTGATCAGGGCCGAGCACGACGGGGACGCCGGAGTCGTCTACTGCCTCTCCCGCGCCTCCGTGGAGAAGACCGCGGCCCTCCTCGTGGAGAACGGCATCGACGCCGTCCCCTACCACGCCGGCATGGACGCCCGTACGCGCGCGGCGAACCAGGCCCGCTTCCTGCGGGAGGACGGAGTCGTCGTGGTGGCGACCATCGCCTTCGGCATGGGCATCGACAAGCCCGACGTGCGCTTCGTGGCCCACCTCGACCTGCCGAAGTCCGTCGAGGGCTACTACCAGGAGACCGGCCGCGCCGGCCGCGACGGGGAGCCGGCCACCGCCTGGCTGGCGTACGGCCTCCAGGACGTGGTCCAGCAGCGCAAGCTCATCGACGGCTCCGAGGGCGACGATCAGCACCGGCGCGCCCTCGGCATGCACCTGGACGCCATGCTCGCGCTCTGCGAGACGGTCGACTGCCGCCGCGTGCGCCTCCTCGCCTACTTCGGCCAGGCGGGCGAGCCGTGCGGCAACTGCGACACGTGTCTGACCCCGGCCGAGTCCTGGGACGGCACCGTCGCCGCGCAGAAGCTGCTGTCCACGGTGTGGCGGCTGGCCAAGGAGCGGCGCCAGAAGTTCGGCGCCGGGCAGATCATCGACATCCTGCAGGGCAAGAAGACGGCCAAGGTCATCCAGTTCGACCACGACGGACTCTCGGTGTTCGGCGTCGGGTCGGACCTGGGCACCGCCGAGTGGCGAGGGGTCGTGCGCCAGCTCCTCGCGCTGGGGCTCCTCGCGGTGGAGGGCGACTACGGGACGCTCGTGCTCACGGAGGACAGCGGCGAGGTGCTCGGTGGCCGCCGCACGGTCACGATGCGCAAGGAGAAGGCCCCGGCCGCCGCCTCCCGCAAGGAGTCCGGAGCGCGCTCCGGGAAGGGCGCCCGCGTGCCGGTCGACCTGCCGGCGGCCGCCGTTCCGGTCTTCGAGGCGCTGCGCGCCTGGCGGGCCGCGACGGCGCGCGAGCAGGGCGTACCGGCGTACGTCGTCTTCCACGACGCCACGCTGCGGGAGATCGCGACGCGGCTCCCCGCGACGGTCGAGGAGCTCGGCACCATCGGTGGCGTCGGCGAGGCCAAGCTCACCAAGTACGCCGAGGGTGTGCTGGAGGCGCTGGCGGAGACCGGTACTGCTGGTTCGGGGACCGCCGCCGGTACGGAGACCGTGACCCGTGCGGCTCCCGCCGCCACGCCCGCCGCCGCGGCCTCCGAGGCTGCGCCCGCCGCGCCGGAGCCCGAAGCGCCGTACGACGAAGAGCCGCCCTACGACATGGACGGGATGGAGGAGCCGCCGCCCTGGGACGACTGGCGGTAGCCCCCGTACGGCTCAGGCGGGCTGCGGTGTGAGGCGGCGCAGGCCCCGGCGGTCGTAGTAGTGGGTCATGGCGAAGCCGAACGCCAGGGCCAGGGCCGAGCCGACCGCGATCATGATCCAGCCGCGGGCCAGGCCGGCGTCGGCGCGGGCGTCGAAGTACAGGATGGACCGCACACCGGAGCTGAGCTGGTGCATCGGCTCGAAGACGCCCAGGAAGCGGTAGAAGCCCGGGGTGGCCTCCAGTGGGACGGTCGCGCCGGAGGAGGGGAGGGCGAGGGCGATGAAGACGAACATGGAGACGAGCTGGCCGATGCCGCCGAACGCGGCGTTGATGGCCTGGACGCCCAGACCGACGGCGACCGTCGCGCAGTAGGAGAAGATCCACAGCATCGGCAGGTGCGAGGCGTCCATGCCCAGGACCGAGATCGTCGCCACCATGACGAGCGTGGTGGTGAGGACCGAGATGCCCGCCGTCATCAGCATCTTCAGGACGAGCGTCTGCGTGCGGCTGATGGGCACGGTGGGGTACCGGGAGTGCCAGGGGCCGATCTCGCTGTCGGCATAGCCGAGCGAGGTGTCGACGCCGCTGTTGACGAGGTTGCCGCCGATGAAGCCGCCGAGGACGAGCAGCAGCGTGTAGTAGAAGGCGGTCAGGCCCAGGCCGCTGTGACGGCCGATCGGATGGCCGACCTGGGTGGTGACGGCCACCGGGTCGGCCAGGAGCAGCCGGGTCGTCGGGACGTCGGTGGAGGCCGCGAGCTGCTTGCCGATGGTCAGCGAGGCCTGATGGGCCGCGCTCTGGTTGATCTGGGCCGTCAGCGACGAACCCAGACTGCCGAGGCCGGGATTGGTGAGCACGGTGAGCGTCGGCCGTACCGTCGCCCGGTTCGTCGTGAGGGCGGCGACGGAGGCGGTGAAGTTCTCGGGGACGACGAGGGCGCCGAAGATCTCGCCGGACGCCAGCGCGTCCTGGGCTTCCGCGCGGTCGAGCCGCCGCCAGTCCACGCTGGTCTTCGAGGAACCGGCGGCGACGATGGAATCGGTGATCTGCTTCCCCAGGGTCTCCCGCTGTCCGGGCAGCGGGGTGCCCCGGTCCTCGTCGACCAGGGCGACGGGCAGCCTGTGCAGGTTGTCGTTCGGGTTCAGGATGCCGCCCATGTAGAGGAGCGAGAGGCCCACGGCGACCAGTGCGCTCAGGACGGTCGGTACGAGCCACAGCTTGGGGTTCCGGGCGAGGGTCCCGGCGCGGACCTGCCGGCCGGGGGTGTGTGGGGGGATCGCGGACGTCATGGAGTCATCGTCGACGCGCGCGCCGTCGTGGCGGGGATTGCGGGCCGTACGGGTCGGGCGGGCGTGTCGGCCATGGCAGGTGTGTCGGCCCTGTCGGGCCCGCACCACGGCTCCTCCGCGCGTGAATTCCGCAGGGTCCCATTCCGGTTGCGGAGCCCAGGGCGTCACGTTTGAGTGGGAATGCCCCCTATACGTCCCTGGAGCTGGCATGTCGATGGCGTTCGGTTCACCCTTCGGTTCGTCCGACCCGTTCAGCGACATGCTGAACCGGTTCTTCGGCATGTCGCCGGCGTCGTCACCCCCGGCCGTACAGCGCGTACCGATCGGGCGCCTCCTCAGCGAGTCCTCGCACGAACTCCTCAACCTGGCCGCCCGCAAGGCCGTCGAGGACGGCACGTCCGACCTCGACACGGAACACCTGCTGTGGGCGGCGACGCAGGTCGACCCCTCGCGCAGACTGCTGTCCCAGGTCGGTGTCGACCCCGAGGCGCTCGCGGCCCAGCTCGACGAGGTGCTGCCCCGGGAGTCCGGCGAGCCCTCCTCGGAGCCCGGACTCACCCCGGCGGCCAAGCGCACCCTCGCCGCCGCCTACGGCCGCTCGCAGGAGGCGGGCGTGTCGTACATCGGCCCCGAGCACATCCTCGCGGCGCTCCTCGACGACGCCGACTCGGGGGCGACCCGGCTCCTGGGCGCCGACGACCACGACGTGAAGAAGCTGCGCGGCCTCACGGACCAGGCGGCCCGCTCCGAGGGTGGTGCCCCGGCCGCCGGGAAGCAGCAGAAGCAGCCGGCCACCACCCTGGACGAGTTCGGCAGGGACCTGACGGACGAGGCGAAGGCGGGCAGGCTCGACCCGGTGGTCGGCCGCGCCGAGGAGATCGAGCAGACCATCGAGATCCTCTCGCGGCGCTCCAAGAACAACCCCGTGCTCATCGGCGAGCCCGGCGTCGGCAAGACCGCCATCGTCGAGGGCCTCGCCCAGCGCATCGTGGCGGGTGAGGTGCCCGACACCCTGAAGGGCAAGCGGGTCGTCTCCCTCGACCTGTCGGGGCTGGTGGCCGGAGCGCAGTACCGCGGGCAGTTCGAGGAGCGCCTCAAGAAGGTCATCGAGGACGTCCAGCAGTCCGGCGGCGACATCATCCTCTTCATCGACGAACTGCACACGGTCGTCGGCGCGGGCGCCACGGGCGAGGGCGCGATGGACGCGGGCAACATGCTCAAGCCCGCCCTCGCGCGCGGCGAGCTGCACGTCGTGGGCGCGACGACGATCGACGAGTACCGCAAGCACATCGAGAAGGACGCCGCCCTCGAACGGCGCTTCCAGCCCGTCCTCATCCCGGAGCCGACGGTCGAGGAGACCGTGCAGATCCTCGAAGGACTGCGGGACGCGTACGAGGCCCACCACCAGGTCCGGTTCGCCGACGGGGCCCTCACGGCGGCGGCGGAGCTCTCCGACCGGTACATCGGCGACCGCTTCCTGCCCGACAAGGCCATCGACCTGATGGACCAGGCGGGTGCGCGCGTGCGGCTGCGCAGCGCCGGCCGCTCCACCGAGGTCGTCGGCCGCGAGGACCGGCTCGCCAAGCTGCAGCGCGAGAAGGACCAGGCCGTGGCCGCCGAGCAGTTCGAGAAGGCCTCGGACCTGAAGCGGCAGATCGCCGAGGCGGAGGGCGAACTCGCGGGCATCGAGGAGCGCCGCGAAGGCGTCGTCTCGGTCACCGCCGCCGACATCGCCGACATCGTCTCCCGCCGTACCGGCATCCCGGTCTCCCAGCTCACCGCCAGCGAGAAGGAGAAGCTCCTCAAGCTGGAGGAGGAGATGCACGCCAGGATCGTCGGCCAGGACGAGGCGGTCACCGCGGTCTCCGAAGCCGTGCGCCGCAGCCGCGCCGGCATGGGCGACCCGAACCGGCCCGTCGGCTCGTTCCTCTTCCTCGGGCCCACGGGTGTCGGCAAGACCGAACTCGCCAAGACGCTCGCCGACCTGTTGTTCGGCGACGAGGACCGCATGATCCGGTTCGACATGAGCGAGTTCCAGGAGAAGCACACCGTCGCCCGGCTCGTCGGAGCGCCTCCCGGTTATGTCGGGTACGAGGAGGCGGGCCAGCTCACCGAGAAGGTGCGGCGCAACCCGTACAGCGTGGTCCTCTTCGACGAGGTGGAGAAGGCCCACCCCGACGTCTTCAACACGCTGCTCCAGATCCTCGACGACGGGCGGCTCACCGACGGTCAGGGCCGCACGGTCGACTTCCGGCACTGCGTCATCATCATGACGTCCAACATCGGCGCCCACCGGATCCTCGCCCACGAGGGCGACGCGGCCGAGCTCAAGGACGAGCTGATGGAGGATCTGCGGGGCCGGTTCCTGCCCGAGTTCCTCAACCGTATCGACGACATCATCGTCTTCCACAGCCTCACCGAGAAGGACCTGTCGGAGATCGTCGACCACCTCCTGGACCGCAGCAAGCACCGCGTGCACGCGCAGGGCATCACCCTGGAGGTCACCGAGGCGGCGAAGAAGCTGCTCGTGGCCCACGGCTACCAGCCGGAGTTCGGCGCCCGCCCGCTCCGCCGCACCATCCAGACCGAGCTCGACAACCGCATCGCCTCCCTGCTGCTCGGCGGAGAAGCCGACCCGGGGGACACGATCGTCGCCGACGTCGTCGACGACTCGCTGCACTGCACGGTACGCAAGCACAAGGGCGGGGCCGACGGGGAGCCCGAGCCCCAGCACGAGGCCGCGGGAAGCGGCGCTGCGGCGTAACGCCTCAGGTCGTGTCCGGAAAGTCCCGCCTGGCCTGCGGGCAGACGGCGCTACTTTCCGGACACGACCTAGGTCAGTGAGGGCCCGGGTCTCCTGGGAGACGGTCGAGCGCGGCGGCGACGTCGGTGCCGCCCGCGATCTCCCGGAGCGCCCGGGCCATCACCGATCCCGGCTCCCGTGCGATCGTCACCAGGCCCATCGGCACCGTCCGGGCCGGTTCGACCAGCGGCACCGCCCGCATGCCGTGCGGCACGCCGAACACGTGCAGCCAGGTGTGCGGCACGATGCTGGCCCACCGGCCCGTCCTGACATGGGCGAAGAGCGCCGCCACGGAGTCCGTCTCGACCCGGGGCGACGGCCGCACGCCGACCTCCGCGAACAGCTCGTCCACGACCCGGCGCCCCTGCATCGCCTCCGTCAGCAGACAGAGCGGCAGCCGCGCGGCCTCCGCCCAGGTCGCCGTCGCGTGAGGGGCGGGGGCGTCGGCGGCGCCGGTGAGGAGCACGTACCGCTCCTCGTACAGCGGAATCGTCCGGTACTGCTCCCCGAGGTCCTCGCGCAGGTACGTCACGCCGGCGTCGATCTCGAAGTTCCGCAGCTGCCGGAGCACGTCCTCCGACTGGAGGTCCGCTATCACCTCCACCGTGACCAGCGGATGTGCCAGACAGAACGGGGCGGTCAGCAGCGCGACGGCGCCGGACGCCGTCGGGACCGAACCGATCCGCATCCGGCCGCTCAGCCCGGTACGGAGATGCCCGACCTCGTTCTTGAGGGCGTCACGGTCGGCCAGGATCCGCTGTGCCCACACGACGATGCGCTCGCCCTCGGGGGTGAGGCCCTCGTACTTGCGGCCGCGCAGCACCAGCGGGACGTCGAGCTCCTCCTCCAGCTTGCGGATCGCCTCCGAGAGCGCGGGCTGGGAGACGTGGCAGGCCTGGGCGGCGCGGGCGAAGTGGCGCTCGCGGGAGAGGGCCACCAGGTACTCGAGTTGACGGAACAGCACTCCACGGGTCTACCGGACGGTCTCGCACAAAGCCAATCGCCACACGTCAGGCCACGGGCAGCGGGTGCAGCCGCTCGTCGCCCGTGTACACGTTCATCGAGGATCCGCGCAGGAAGCCGACCAGCGTCAGACCGCTCTCCGCAGCGAGGTCCACCGCGAGCGAGGAGGGCGCCGAGACCGCCGCGAGCAGCGGGATTCCGGCCATCACCGCCTTCTGCACCAGCTCGAACGAGGCCCGGCCGCTCACCATCAGGACCGATCCGCGCAGCGGCAGGAGCCCCTCCCGCAGGGCGTGGCCGACGACCTTGTCCACGGCGTTGTGCCGGCCGACGTCCTCCCGCAGGCACACCAGCTCGCCCTCGGCCGTGAACAGCCCGGCCGCGTGCAGGCCGCCGGTGCTGTCGAACACCCGCTGGGCCGCGCGCAGCCGGTCCGGGAGGGCCGCGAGGACGTCCGTCCCGATCCGCAGCGGGTCCTCGGCGACCGACCAGGCGGCCGTCGTCCGCACCGCGTCCAGACTGGCCTTGCCGCACAGCCCGCACGAGGACGTCGTGTAGAAGTTCCGCTCAAGTGACGCGTCGGGGGCTGCCACGCCCGGCGCCAGGCCGACGTCGACCACGTTGTACGTGTTGCCGCCGTCGGCGGTGGCGCCCGCGCAGTAGCGGATGCCGGCCACGTCCTCGGCCGAGTGCACCACGCCCTCGCTCACCAGGAAGCCGACCGCGAGGTCGAAGTCGTCGCCGGGGGTCCGCATCGTCACCGTCAGCGGGCGTCCGCCGACGCGGATCTCCATCGGCTCCTCGGCGGCCAGGGTGTCCGGGCGGTAGGAGGAGTCCCCCTCGCGCACGCGCAGGACGCGCCGCCGTACGGTCACTCGTCCCATGGTTCGTTCCTCTCCTCGGAGCGCCGCTCCGACGCTGTGGTGTGATCGTGCCGTTCCGGGCGGCCTCGTACGACTGTGTCATGAGGTGCGTTCGAGGCGGACGACGACTCCCTTCGAGGTCGGGCAGTTGCTGATGTCGGCGACGCTGTCCAGCGGCACCAGGACGTTGGTCTCCGGGTAGTACGCCGCCGCCGAGCCACGGCTCGCGGGGTACGCCACGACCCGGAAGTTCTCCGCCCGGCGCTCCCGGCCGTCGTGCCAGACGCTCACCAGGTCCACGGTGTCACGGTCGGCGAGGCCGAGGGCCGCCAGGTCCGCGGGGTTCACGAGGACGACCCGGCGGGCGTCGTGGATGCCCCGGTAGCGGTCGTTCGGCGCGTACCAGACGGTGTTCCACTGGTCGTGCGAGCGCAGGGTCTGCAGCAGCAGATGGCCCTCGGGTATGTGCGGCATCGTGAAGTCGTTGCGGGTGAAGACGGCCTTGCCGCTCGGGGTCGGGAAGACCCCCCGGTTCACCGGGTTGGGCAGCGTGAAGCCGCCGGGCTCGGCCACCCGGGCGTTGAAGTCCTCGAAACCCGGAACGACGCGGGAGATCCGATCGCGGATGGTGCCGTAATCCGCCTCGAACAGCTCCCAGGGGACGGCCGGCTCGTCGCCCAGCGTCCTGCGGGCCAGCCGGGCGATGATCGCGACCTCGCTGAGCAGGTGCGGCGAGGCCGGGGGCAGTTTCCCCCGGGAGGCGTGGACGTCGCTCATCGAGTCCTCGACGGTCACGAACTGCTCGCCGGTCGCCTGGACGTCCCGGTCGCTGCGGCCGAGGGTGGGCAGGATGAGGGCGGTGTCGCCGCAGACCGTGTGGGAGCGGTTGAGCTTGGTGGAGATGTGCGCGGTGAGCCGGCACTTCCGCATCGCGGCCTCGGTGACCTCGCTGTCCGGGGTGGCCCGGACGAAGTTGCCGGCGACGCCCAGGAAGACCTTGGCGCGGCCCTCGTCCATGGCCCGGATGCTGTTCACCGCGTCCAGACCGTGGTGGGCGGGCGGTGCGAAGCCGAATTCGGCCTCCAGCGCGTCGAGGAACTCCTGCGGCATCTGCTCCCAGACCCCCATGGTGCGGTCGCCCTGGACGTTGCTGTGGCCGCGCACCGGGCACACGCCCGCGCCGGGCCTGCCGATGTTGCCCCGGGCGAGGAGGAAGTTCACCACCTCGCGGATGGTCGGGACCCCGTGCTTGTGCTGGGTGAGCCCCATCGCCCAGCACACGATGATCTTCTCGCTCCGCAGGACCCGCTCGAACACCTCCTGGATCTCCTCGCGGGACAGCCCGGTCGCCGCCAGGATGTCCTCCCAGGCGGTCTTCCGCGCGTGCTCGGCGAAGTCCTCGAAGCCGGTCGTGTGCGTACGGATGAAGTCGTGGTCGAGCACGGTCCCCGGCGCGGCGTCCTCGGCCTCCAGGAGCAGCCGGTTCAGGGCCTGGAACAGGGCCAGGTCGCCACCGGCGCGGATGTGCAGGAACTGATCGGCCAGGGGCGTGCCGCGGCCGAGGATCCCGCGGGCCTTCTGCGGGTGCTTGAAGCGCATGAGCCCGGCCTCGGGCAGCGTGTTGACCGCCACGACCCGGCCGCCGTTGCGCTTGGTCTCCTCAAGGGCCGAGAGCATCCGGGGGTGGTTGGTGCCCGGGTTCTGGCCGACGACGAAGATCAGGTCGGAGTCGTGGATGTCGTCGAGGGAGACACTGCCCTTGCCGATGCCGAGCGTCTCCGACATGGCGAATCCGCTGGACTCGTGACACATGTTGGAGCAGTCGGGCAGGTTGTTCGTGCCGTACGCGCGCGCGAAGAGCTGAAGGAGGAACGCGGCCTCGTTGTTCAGCCGGCCCGAGACGTAGAACAGGGCCTCGTCGGGGGAGTCAAGGCGCCGCAGCTCCTCGGCGAGCAGCCCGAGCGCCTCGTCCCAGCCGATCGGCTCGTAGTGGGTTCCGCCGGGCCGCTTCACCATCGGCTCGGTCAGCCGGCCCTGCTGGTTCAGCCAGTAGTCGGACATGCCGTCGAGCTCGGCGATCGAGTGCTCGCGGAAGAACTCCCGGGTGACGCGGCGGGAGGTCGCCTCGTCGTTGATGTGCTTGGCGCCGTTCTCGCAGTACTCGTTCATGTGCCGCTTGCCCGGCGCGGGCTCGGGCCAGGCGCAGCCGGGGCAGTCGATGCCCTTGGGCTGGTTGATGTTCAGCAGCGTCAACGCGGTACGACGCGGGGACGTCTGGCCCAGGGAGTACTCCAGTGCGTGCGTCACCGCGGGCAGACCTGTCGCCCAGGTCTTCGGCGGGGTGACCTTCAGATCGTCGCCCGGATCGTCCTCGATGCGGCTGCTCATGACGGGTGCGCCTCTTTTTCTTTGCCTGGGGCCCTGTGTGCCGGAGATCGTGAAGCGAATATCCGCTTATTCGCGGCGGGAAGTCAAAGAGGAGAATTCGATGAGCTGATAGGTGTGGCTTATCGCTGCGACATCGCAGGTCAGGTGGGTTCGATGAGGTCAGATCGGCGCCACCGATCACGTAATAGAGAAACCCTCTTTGACTTCTTCCCGGTATCCCTCGAAAGTGGTCGGCGGGTGAGAAATGCGCGACTGCCCCGCCGGGCAGAGGAAGAAGGCAACCGTGTCCCGACCGTTTCTCGACGAGGCCGCCCCGGCTCCGCTGACGGACCGCTTCGGCCGCGTCCACACGGACCTCCGGGTGTCGCTCACCGACCGCTGCAACCTGCGCTGCACGTACTGCATGCCCGCCGAGGGCCTCGACTGGCTGCCCCGGCCCGAGCTGCTCACCGACGACGAGGTCGTCAGGCTCGTCCGCGTCGCCGCCCGGCGCCTCGGCATCACCGAGGTACGGCTGACCGGCGGCGAACCGTTGCTGCGTCGCGGCCTGCCCGGACTCGTCGCCCGCCTGCACGCCCTGCCCGACGCCCCCGAACTGTCCCTCACCACCAACGGCATCGGCCTGGCGCGCAGCGCCGCCGCCCTGCGCGAGGCCGGGCTGAGCCGGGTCAACATCAGCCTCGACACCCTGCGCCCCGAGCGGTTCGCCGCGATCACCCGGCGCGACCGGCTCGCCGACGTCCTGGACGGTCTGCGCGCCGCCCGTGCCGCTGACCTCGCCCCCGTCAAGATCAACACCGTTCCGGTGCGCGGGGTCAACGACGACGAGATCGCCGACCTCGCCGCGTTCGCCGTCGAGCACGGCTACCGGGCGCGGTTCATCGAGTCGATGCCCCTCGACGCGCAGGGCGCCTGGGACCGGGACCGGATGGTCACCGCCGAGGAGATCCTCGACCGTCTCGGCGAGCGCTTCGAGCTGATCCCGGTCGGGCAGCGGGGCAACGCACCCGCCGAGGAGTGGCGGATCGCCGGGACGGACACGCTGGTGGGGGTCATCGCCAGCGTGACCCGCCCGTTCTGCGGCAGCTGCGACCGGGTCCGGCTCACGGCCGACGGACAGCTGCGCAACTGCCTCTTCGCCACCCAGGAGTCGGACCTGCGGGCGCTGCTGAGGGGCGGCGCCGACGACGCGGCGATCGAGGCGGCCTGGCGGAGCTCGATCGGCGGCAAGGGCCCCGGCCACGCGATCGACAGCCCGGAGTTCCGGCGGCCGGAGCGCCCGATGTCGGCGATCGGCGGATGAGAACGGAAGTGAGAAAGAGCGCATGGCCGTGGCACCCATGAGACACCCCACAGGGCACGCCCATGCCGTGGCCTGGGACCGGGCCCGGAGCGTCGCCCGCGACGTACCGCCCCTGCCCGTCGCCGGCCGTGGCCTCGCCGAGGCGCTCGGGCATGCGCTCGCCGTGCCGCTGACGGCGCTCACCGCCCTTCCGCCGTTCGACACTTCCGCGATGGACGGGTGGGCCGTGGCCGGACCCGGACCCGGGCCCTGGCGGCTGCGGGGCGGCGGCGTCCTGGCCGGTGGGCAGCCCGAGCCGTTGCGCCACGGCACCGCCGTCCCCATCGCCACCGGCGCCCGGCTGCCCTCGGGAGCCAGTGCGGTGCTCCGCCGCGAGTACGGGGAAGTCGACGCCCGGAGCGGGATGCTGCTCGACCGCTCCACCGGGCCCGGACCCCTGGCGCCCGGACACGACATCCGACTCCAGGGGCAGGAGAGCCGTGCGGGCGAGCCCCTGCTCCCCGTCGGCACGACCGTGACTCCCGCCGTCCTCGGCCTCGCGGCGGCGGCCGGGTACGACCGGCTCACCGTGCACCGCCGCCCGAGCGTCGAACTCCTCGTGCTCGGCGACGAGTTGCTGGAGTCGGGGCTGCCCCGGGACGGGCGCGTGCGCGACGCGCTCGGTCCGCTCCTGCGGCCCTGGCTGTGCGACCGGGGCGCGGACGTCACGGCCCGCCGCCCGGTGCCGGACGACTTCGGGCCGCTGTACGAGGCCGTACGCGACTCCACCGCCGATGTCGTCGTCACCACCGGCAGCACCGCCGCCGGGCCCGTGGACTTCCTGCACGACGTGCTCGCGGAGCTGGGCGCCCGGCTCCTCGTCGACTCCGTCGCCGTACGGCCCGGTCACCCCATGCTGCTCGCCGAACTGCCGCCGGGCGCCGACGGCCGGACCCGCCACCTCGTGGGCCTGCCCGGCAACCCGCTGGCCGCAGTCGCCGGCACGGTGACCCTCGCCGTACCGCTGCTGCGTCGGCTCGGCGGGCACACGGACGCCGAGCCGTACCGTGCGACCTGCGCCGCCGCCCTGCCCGGGCATCCGAGGGACACCCGGCTGCTGCCGGTACGCCGTACCGGGCGGGAGGTGGCCCCGCTGCCCTTCGACGGGCCGGCCATGCTGCGCGGGCTCGCCTTCGCCGACGGACTCGCGGTGGTGCCGCCCGGAGGCGTGGCCGCCGGGGGCTATGCCGAGGTGCTCGCCGTCCCCGGACCGTGACCGGCGTGCACAAGAACCCACCCGAGGAGGCACACCCGTGACGTCGTCGACGACACCCGCCGGAACCATCCGCTACTGGGCGGCCGCGAAGGCCGAGGCCGGAACGCCGGAGGAGCCCTATCGCGCCACGACCCTCGCCGAGGCACTGGCACAGGTCCGCGCCTCCCGCGTCGACCGGCCGCGCTTCGCCCGACTCCTGGGCCACTGCTCGTTCCTGGTGGACGGCCGGCCGGTCGGCAGCCGGGACCACTCCGCCGTACCGCTGGCCGAAGGAGGCACGGTCGAAGTACTGCCCCCGTTCGCGGGCGGCTGAGCCCCGCCCCCGTACCGCCGACGCCCCCACTGCTAGGACCTGGACCCATGACGCACCTGCCCGACGCCTCCGACACCCACGGCGACGCCGCCGACGATCCGATCCGGCTTCTCGCCGTACGGGACACCCCGCTCTCCCTCGACGAGGTGTACGCGGCGGTGGGCGACGATGCCGCCGGCGGTACCGCTCTCTTCGTCGGCACCGTGCGCGACCACGACGGCGGCAGGCCGGTGGCCTCGCTGGCGTACAGCGCCCACCCCGGCGCCGAGGCCGAGCTGCGCCGGGTGGCCGAGAAGGTCGCCGCCGGCTTCCCCGTACGCGCACTGGTCGCCGTCCACCGGACCGGCCACCTGGCCGTGGGGGACGTCGCCGTCATCGCGGCCGTCGCCTGCCCGCACCGCGCGGAGGCCTTCGCGGCCTGCGAGCGCCTGGTCGAGGACCTGAAGCACGAGGTGCCCATCTGGAAGCGGCAGATCTTCGTGGACGGCGACGAGGAGTGGGTCGGCGCGTGCTGAGCGACCGGGGGGAGCCGGACGGGCCGGGGGAGCCGGACGGACAGAGGGAGCCGGCCGGTGGGAGGAACCGGGCCGGTGGGGGCGGGGCCAAGGAGGGTGCAGTGCCTGGCGGTTGGCGGCGGGCGGCCGTCCGTGCCGGGCGGGCGCTCTCCCCTCGGGGTGCGCTGGCGCTCCAGAGCGTGGACGGCGCCCTGTCCTTCGCTCTGCGCGCCGCCCTCGCCATGGCCGTGCCCGCGCTGCCGATGGCCCTGGCAGGGCACGCCGATCTCGCCGTCTACACGATGCTCGGCTCCTTCACCACCACCTTCGGCCGCAACCTCCCCTACGCGCGGCGGGCCCGGGTGCTCGCCTTCGTCGCCGTGGCCATGACCGCGTGCGTGGGCTGTGGTTCGGCGCTCGCCGTCTGGGCCCAGCCGAGGGACGGGGGAGCGGGCGCCGCAGTGACGGTCGCGGCGACGGCCGTGGTGGCCGGTGCCGCGAAGTTCGCCTGTGACGCCGCCCGGCTGAGCGGCCTCGGCGCGGTGCTGCTGCTCTTCTCGTTCGCCGTGGCCGCCAACGGCTCGACCGATCCCGCGCAGATCCTTCCCCAGACGACCCTGGCCGCGACGGGCGCGGTCGTGGCCTGGGTCCTCGCCGTCCTCGGGTGGTTCGTGCACCCGGACCGGCCGCAGCGCCTCGCCGTGGCGGCGGCGCTGCGCGAACTGGCGGACCTGTGGGAGGCGGCGGGAGGAGGGAACGGCCGCGGCCTCGTACGGCACCGGGCGACGGCCGCCGTGCTCCAGGCGTACCGGACGCTCGGGGTCATGCCCCCGAGCGCCGCCCAGCGGGGCGGCCGGGGCGACACCTGCCTCCGTCTCACCGACCTCGCCTGGGCGCTGCTCATCGGTTCCGCCCGGCGGGTACCGGACGACCCCACCGGCCTGGCACGGAACCTGCGCCGACAGGTCCGACTGCTGGTGAGCCGCCGCCGACGGCTTCCCCGGATACTGCCCGAGCTCGCGGTCCCGTCCCTCATCGCCCAGGGCGCCGCCGTCCCGGGCGTGGCTACCGACGGTCCCACCACCCTGCGGGCCACCGAACTGCGGGCCGCGGAGCTGGTGATGGGGCGAGGCTTTCCCGGTGGTGGCACTTCCGGCGGCGGCGCCCCCGGTCGTACGGCGATCCTGCTCGTTCCCGCGCTGCGGATGGTCCTCGGCACCGGCCTCGCCGGTGCGGCCGCCCTGCTGCTCGGTCTCGGCCACGGCTACTGGGCGGCGATCTCAGCGGCCGCCGTCCTGCACTCGATCAACGTACGGACGGCGGCGCAGCGGGCCGTGCAGCGGACCCTCGGCACGATGGCCGGACTGATGCTCGCCCTCGGCGTGCTCGCCGCACGCCCCGACGCGGTCGTCCTCGTCCTGGTGATCGTGCTCCTCGAATTCCTCCTCGAATACGTCGTCGCCCGCAACTACGGTCTCGGCGTCGTCTTCCTCACCCCGCTCGCGCTGCTGCTCACCGACCTGGCCGCCCCCTCACCGACCGGGGACCTCGTGCAGGACCGGGCGCTGAGCAGTCTGCTCGGGGTCGGCATCGCGCTGGTCTGCGCGCTCGTCGTGGTGCACGACCGGGCGGCCGTACGGGCGCAGCGCGCACTCGCCGCGTGCGTGGCGGCGTCACGGCGTGCCGAGCGTGCGCTGGACGAGCGGGTTTCGGACGAGCGGACGCTGGACGTGCGGGCGCTGGACGGGCAGGTGTCGCACGAGCAGGTGTCGGACGAGGGCGTGGCGCGCTCGCTTCCCGTGATCCAGGAGCAACTGGCGGCCGCCGTCGTGGAGTTGCGGGAGGCGGACGACGCCGCCGCGGGCGAGCTCTGGCCGGCCGAGATCGACCCCACCGAGCTCGCCGCAGCGGAACGGCGCGCATACCTTCTCCTGGACCGGCTCGCCCGGTGGAGGTGAACTCCCTTCGCCCGCAGGGGAGTCAGGCGGCCGGCTCGATCGTCACCTTGACGTGCTTCATGATCGGCTGGTCGCTCTGCGTGCTGTAGTCGACCAGCGCGCACAGCACGTTCATCTCGGGCATGTAGCCGGCCGCGCAGCCCCGGGGAATGTCGTACGGAATCGCGAGGTAGCCGCTGAGGGACCGCTTGCTGCCGTCCTTCGCGGTGCTCGTGATCTCGACGGGCCCCATGTCGGCGATCCCGCGCTCCCGCATGTCGGCCCGGTTCATGAAGACCAGCGTGCGCAGGTTCTTGATGCCGCGGTAGCGGTCGTTGTCGGAGTAGATCGTGGTGTTCCACTGATCGTGGGACCGCATGGTGCCCAGGGCCAGGGTGCCGGGCTCGGGCACGACGTCGGGCAGCGGGGCACTGGAGAACTCGGCGCGCCCGGACGGGGTGAGGAAGACCAGTTCGCGGGCCGGCTGCTTGATGCGGAAGCCGAGCGGGAGGCGCACCCGCCGGTTGAAGTCCTCGAAGCCGTCGAGGGCCTTGGCCATGGTGTCCCGGATGCGGTCGTAGTCCTCGATGTACCACTCCCAGGGCGTGGCACTGTCGGGCAGCGCGGCCCGCGCCATGCCGGCGACGATGGCCGGCTCGGACAGCAGGTGCGAGGAGGCCGGGCGCTTCATGCCGATCGACAGATGGACCATGCTCATCGAGTCCTCGACGGAGGTGCTCTGGATGCCCTTGCGCTGATGGTCCTTCTCGGTCCGGCCGAGGCACGGCAGGATGAGGGCCTGCTTGCCGTGGACGATGTGACTGCGGTTCAGTTTGGTGCTGACCTGGACGGTGAGGTCGCAGGTGCGCAGCGCCGCGTAGGTGAGCGGGGTGTCGGGCGCGGCGAGCGCGAAGTTGCCGCCCATGCCGACGAACACCTTGATCTCGCCGCGTCCCATCGCCTCGATGGTGCGGACGGTGTCCATGCCGTGCTCGCGCGGCGGCTCGATCTCGCAGACCTCGCCGAGTCGGTCGAGGAACGCGTCGCTGGGGCGGTGGTCGATGCCGCAGGTGCGGTTGCCCTGGACGTTGCTGTGTCCGCGGACGGGGGACGGGCCGGCGCCCTCCCGTCCCAGGTTGCCGCGGAGCAGCAGCAGGTTGACGATCTCCCGGACGGTGTCGACCCCGTGCTCGTGCTGGGTGAGGCCCAGACACCAGCTGACGATGGAGCGGTCGGCCTCGCCGTACACGTGCGCGGCCTTGAGGATGTCGGCGCGGCTCAGCCCGGACTGGCTCTCGATCTCCTCCCACGGCGTGCCCTCGCACTGTGCGCGGTACTCGTCGAAGCCGGAGGTGTGGCGGTCGATGAACTCCTGGTCGAGGGCCTTGGGGTCGGTCGCGGACCGATCGAGGATCGCCTTGGCCATGCCACGGATCAGCGCCATGTCGCCGCCGATGCGCGGCTGGAGGTTCAGGGTGCTGGTCCTCGTCGTCTTGAGGAGGGCCATGTCCGTGAAGTCGTGCGGCACGATGGTCCGGGTGGCGGCCGCCTCGACGAGCGGGTTGACGTGCACGATCTGGGCGCCGCGGTGGTACGCCTCGGCGAGCGCGGTCAGCATCCGGGGCGCGTTGGAGGCGGCGTTCACCCCGAAGATGAACAGCGCGTCGGCGGTCTCCCAGTCCTTGAGGTCGACGGTGCCCTTGCCCGTGCCCAGGGAGGCCCGGAGGGCGCGGCCGCTGGCCTCGTGACACATGTTGGAGCAGTCGGGCAGATTGTTGGTGCCCAGCTCACGGGCCATCAGCTGGTAGAGGAAGGTGGCCTCGTTGCCGAGCCGCCCCGACGTGTAGAACGACGCCTGGTTCGGGTCGTCGAGGCCGCGCAGGGCACGGCCGACCACCTCGAACGCGTCCTTCCAGGTGATCGGGACGTAGTGGTCCGACTCGGGGTCGTAGACCATCGGCTCGGTCAGCCGGCCCTCGTTCTCCAGGTCGTAGTCGCTCCACCCGGCGAGCTCGGAGACCGAGTGCGCGGCGAAGAACTCGCTGCCGACGCGCTTACGGGTCATCTCCCAGGTGACGTGCTTGATCCCGTTCTCGCAGATGTCGAGGTGCAGGCCCTTGGTGTCGTCGGGCCACGCGCAGCCGGGGCAGTCGAAACCGGTGTTCTCGTGGTTCATCCGCATGATCGCGCGCGGGCCGTCCACCAGCGCTCCCTCGCGTACGAGGAAGTTGGTCACGCTCTTGGCGGCGCCCCAGCCCGCGGCGGGGTGGTGGTACGGGTGGAACTCCGGGTCGCCCTCGGGGGTGGGGCCCACGCGGGGCTCCCGGGGCTCCGGTGCGTCGGGCTCCAGGGATTCCTGCGCTTCCTGGTCGGTGCTCACGACTGGTTCACCCTTTCACCTGCGGATATTCAGGGCATAGCGGTACAAGAAACCACTCCTTGCGCAGGCTATGCCCGCCGGTTCACGGGTGCCACTCGGTCCCGGAAGGCCGTACGGGCTGCGTACCGGATCATGCGCGCCTACGCTGGCGCTGTCTTTCCTGTCCTTTTTGGCCATTGCTGCCAGCTATTGCCACCATTGTCTTTCGGCGGGAGTCCCATGGTCGTCGTCCAACCCGTCGTCGTCCCGCCCTCCCGGGCGGGCGTGTTCCTCGTGGCCACCGTCAACCCCGGCGGTGAGGCCACCGTGCGGGAGACGCTCCAGGACCTGACCGGCCTGATCCGGTCGGTGTCCTTCCGTTCCCCCGACTCCGGCCTCACCTGCGTCGCCGGGATCGGCTCCGAGGGCTGGGACCGGCTCGTCGGCGGTCCGCGCCCCCGTGAACTCCACCCCTTCCCGGCCCTCAGAGGGCCCGGGCACCGCGCCCCGGCCACCCCCGGTGACCTGCTGTTCCATGTACGCGCCCGGCGCATGGACCTCTGCTTCGAACTGGCCAGGCTGATCGTGGAGAGCCTGGGCGGCGCGGTGACCGTGGTCGACGAGGTGCACGGCTTCGCGTACTTCGACGAGCGCGACCTCCTCGGCTTCGTCGACGGCAGCGAGAACCCGGGCGGCCAGGTGGCGGCCGAGGCGGTCCACATCGGCGACGAGGATCCCGAATTCCGCGGCGGCAGCTACGTCATCGTGCAGAAGTACCTGCACGAGATGCCGGCCTGGGACGCCCTCACCGTCGAACAGCAGGAACACGTCATCGGACGCGGCAAGGCGTCCAATGTGGAGATGCCCGACGACGTCAAACCGGCGAACTCGCACGTCGCGCTGAACACGATCGTCGACGAGGACGGCGTCAGCAGGCAGATCTTCCGCGCGAACATGCCGTTCGGACAGATCGGCGGCGGTGAGTTCGGCACGTACTTCATCGGTTACGCGCGCACGCCTGCCGTGACCGAGCTGATGCTGCGCAACATGTTCCTCGGAGACCCCCCGGGCAACACGGACCGCATCCTCGACTTCTCCCGGGCCGTCACCGGCGGCCTCTTCTTCGTGCCGAGCGCCGACCTCCTCGACGACCTGCCCGCCTCGCCGCCGGACACCGCCGCCCGCCAGGGAGACTCCCTGGGCATCGGCGGCCTGAAAGGAGCCTGAGAGCCCATGACGACCCCCGACGCCCCGACCGACCCGTACCACGGCCCCGACACGAACAACCTGCACCGCGAACTCGCCCCGATCACCTCGGCGGCCTGGGCCGAGATCGAGGAGGAGGCCCGCCGCACCTTCCGCTGCAGCGTCGCCGGCCGCCGCGTCGTCGACGTCCCCGACTCCGGAGGTCCGGAACTCGCCGCCGTCGGTACGGGGCACCTCACCGACATGACCTCGCCCGCCCCCGGCGTCACCGCGCGCCTGCGCGAGGCGAAACCGCTCGTCGAACTCAGGGTGCCGTTCACCGTCGACCGGGCCGCCGTCGACGACGTCGAGCGCGGCTCGAAGGACTCCGACTGGCAGCCCGTCAAGGACGCGGCGCGGGCCATGGCGCTCGTCGAGGACCGGACGATCTTCGACGGGTACGGGGCGGCCGGCGTCGACGGTCTGCGCGCCCGGTCCTCGAACCCGGTCGTCCAGCTGCCCGCCGATCCGCGCGACTACCCCGACGCCGTCAGCCGGGCCCTGACCGCCCTGCGCCTCGCCGGTGTCGACGGCCCGTACGCGCTGCTGCTCGGCGCCGACGAGTACCGGGCGGTCAGCGAGACCTCCGACCACGGCTATCCGATCGCGGCGCACCTCGGCCGGATGCTCGACGGCTCCCCGATCTGGGCGCCCGCCCTCAGCGGCGGCTTCGTCCTGTCCACCCGGGGCGGCGACTTCGAGCTGTTCCTCGGCCAGGACCTGGCGATCGGCTACACGGGGCACGACGCGCACAGCATCCAGCTGTACTTCCAGGAGACGCTGACCTTCCGTACGTACACGGACGAGGCCGTGGTCGTCCTGGAGGCCCCGGGGGCCTGAGAGTCCGGGGAGCCGAGAGCCGACAGCCGACAGCCCGGAAACCAGAGTGCCGAGACCCGAGAGCCGGGAGACCCGACGTCATGACCAGTCCGTTGCTGCTCTCCGCCGTACCCCGACTCGCCGTCTCGGCGGTGGTCGCCGCGGCGGTCGGCGCCGTGGTCGGCACGTCCACCCACGCGCCCCTCGGCGTCCTCTCCGCGATCGCCGTGGGGGAGACCCTCTTCGTCGTCGCCGGGTGGATCGCCCTGTGGCCGATGGACGCCGCCACCACCCATCGCAACGTACGCCGCGAGGAGTTCCGGCCCGTCGTCGAGGAGCTGGTCGTCGTCGCGACGGCGGTGGGCGGACTCGTCGGCATCGTGGTCCTGCTCCTGGTCGGCAAGTCCGACCTGAGCCACGCCGCCGCCGCGACCGCGTTCGCCGGAGTGTTCATGGCGTGGGCGGCCCTGCACCTGATGTACGCCACCCGCTACGCGTACATCTACTACCTGAAACCCGGCGGCGGGATCGACTTCAACTCCCAGGAACCGCCCCGCTACAGCGACTTCCTCTACTTCAGCTACAACCTCGGCATGACCTACCAGGTCTCCGACACCAACGTCTCCAGCACGACGATCCGCTCGATCGCCCTCCGTCACTGCCTGCTGTCGTACGTCTTCGGCGTCAGTATCCTGGCCACCACCATCAACCTCGTCACCGGGATCGTCACGGGCTGAGGCAGGCCCGGGTCTGGAGACCACCTCATGACCTCCGCCGTCGTCGTCGGCGCCGGCCCCAACGGGCTGGCCGCCGCCGCCCTGCTCGCGCGCGAGGGCCTTGAGGTCACCGTCTTCGAGGCCGCCGAGGAGGTCGGCGGCGGCACCCGCAGCCACGAGGCCGTCCTGCCCGGCCTGCTGCACGACCACTGCTCGGCCATCCACCCGATGGCCGTCACCTCGCCCGCCCTGCGCTCACTCGGACTCGAGCGGTACGGGCTGCGCTGGCGGCAGCCGGAGATCGACTGTGTCCACCCCCTGGACGACGGCACGGCAGGTGTCCTGCTCCGGTCCGTGGCGGAGACCGCAGCGGGGCTCGGTGCCGACGGCGGCCGCTACCGGGCCCTGGTGGAGCCGTCCGTACGACGGTGGGACGCGCTCGCCGAGGACGTCATGGGCCCGCTGCTCCGGATCCCGGCGCATCCCCTGCTGCTCGCCCGCTTCGGTCTGCCGACCGTCCTGTCCGCGACGGCTCTCGCGCGGCTCTTCCGCACCCCGCAGGCGCGGGCGCTGTGGGCAGGAGTGGCGGCGCACTCCTTCCGTCCGCTCTCCGACCCGTTCGGCTCGGCCATCGGGCTCGGGATCATCGTCGCCGGTCATACCGCCGGCTGGGCCGTCGCCGAGGGGGGCTCGCAGTCCATCGCCCGCGGCATGGCCGCCGTACTCGCCGAGCACGGTGGCACGATCCACACCGGCGTACGGATCACCGACCGCCGGCAGCTCCCGCCCGCCGACGTGACCCTCCTCGACCTCGATCCCGGCCAGGTCGCCGACCTCTACGGCGACCGGTTGCCGCCTCGTGTGTCAGCCGCGTACCGACGCTTCCGGCGCGGCCCGGGCGCCTTCAAGGTCGACCTGGCCGTCGAGGGCGGTGTGCCCTGGACGGACCAGCGGGCGCGGCGCGCCGGGACCGTGCACCTCGGCGGCCCGCTCGCCGAAGTGGCGTTCACCGAAAAGGAGGTGACACAGGGCCGGATGCCCGCGCGGCCCTTCGTGCTCGTCGGCCAGCAGTACCTCGCCGACCCCTCCCGGTCCGTCGGCGACGTCCACCCCGTCTACACGTACGCCCATGTCCCGTACGGCTACGACGGCGACGCGACGGAGGCGATCCTCCGACAGCTCGAACGCTTCGCGCCCGGCGTCCGCGAACGCGTCGTGGGCCGAGACGTCACCCGCCCCGCCGACTTCGCCGCCACGAACCCCAACTTCACCGGCGGCGACATCCTCACCGGAGCCAAGTCGGTTCCCCAACTCCTCCTGGGCGCCCGCCCCGCACTCGACCCGTACTCCACCGGCCTGCCCGGCGTCTTCCTCTGCTCGGCCGCCACCCCGCCCGGCCCCGGCGCCCACGGCATGTGCGGCGCCGGAGCGGCGGCGTCGGCGCTGCGCCACCTCGGGACGCGGCCCACGTGGCAGGGCGATCAGCCGCGCCACCACGGTTCGCGTACGTAGCGGCTCTCGTCGCTCGTACGGCCCAGGCCGTTGGAGGCCTGCTCGGAGTCGAGGTTCAGGCCGAGGACGCCCTGTTCCGGTGGATCCTCGGCCGTCCGTGGCTGTGCGTCCCGCATGCCGGCTAGTCGCCGAGGGACAGCACGGCCGCCGTGGTCCGGCCCTCGGGCGTCACGTAGGTGACGGTGTCGCCCGCGTGGTGGCCGAGCAGCGCGGCGCCGAGCGGGCTGTCGGCGGTGACCATCGTCCGGTCGAGTACGGCGGCGACCTCGCCGATCTGGACGGTCGCCTCGGTGCCGTCCTCGAACCGCACCTTCACGGTGCTGCCCACGCCGACCGCGTCGGTACGGGGTGCTCCGGCGGCGTCCGCCTCGCCCAGCCGCCCGTTGATCTCGTCGATACGGCGGTCGAGCCGGTCGAGTTCCGTGGCGCGCTCGAGTTCGTCGGCCTGGTCGGCCCGGTCGCCCGTCTGGTCGCCGCCCCCGCCCCGGAGGGTGACGGCGACGGCCTCGCGTTCGGTGCGGAGGTCGTCGCGCTCCCGTTCCAGTGCTTCGCGGGCGACGGCGCTGATGGGCTCGGGTCCACCGGTCATTCGTGCTCCCGTTGTGCGGCGGCACGGTGACGTGTCGCAGGTCAAAAGCGGCATTTCTGACATTATCAGCCAGGCCGCTGGTCGGTGCCCTCACATCCGCCGGTACTCGCGGGCGCGGCAGGATCAGTACTTGGTGGGGCTGGGGCTGGTCGGGGCCGCCGCCGTGACCGGGATGTCATAGACGTGTTCCGGGGTCACGATGCGGGTGATGGCCTGGCCGAAGAGGGTGCTGGGTTCGTTGTTGTCGTGCAGCTCGTCCGTGTTGAGGAGGACGACCAGGGTGGCCTGCGACTCCGGCAGATAGATCGTCAGCGACTCGTACCCGGGCAGCGAGCCGTTGTGGCCGATCCAGCCCTGGATGTTGAAGATGCCGAGCCCGTATCCGGCACCGGGGATGGCCGTCGGATAGACCTTGAGGCGTTCGGCCTGGGTCTCGGGAGTCAGCAGGGTGCCGGTGGCGACCACCCGGGCCCAGGTACGCAGGTCCTGGAGGTTCGAGATCATCGCGCCGGCCGCCCAGCCCCACGAGGGGTTCCAGTCGGTGGCGTCCTCGACCTGGCCCGATGCGGTCTGGATGGTGTAGCCGTGGGCGTGCGGGCTGGGGAACGCGGCGTCGGTCGGGAAGACGGTGTTGCGCAGGCCCGCCGGGTCCAGGACGTTCTCCTGGATGAAGTCGTGCAGCGGCGTGCCGCTGATCTTCTCCACGACGAGCCCGAGCAGGATCAGGTTGGTGTTGCAGTAGTCGAACTCGGCCCCCGGCTGGAACTGGATCGGGTGCTTGAAGGCGAAGTCGAGCAACTCCTGCGGGGTGAACGGGCGATCGGGGTTCGAGGTGAACGCCTTGTAGAAGCCCTCGTCCGCCGAGTAGTTGAACAGGCCGCTGCGCATGGACGCGAGGTTGCGCAGGGTGATCTTGTCGCCGTTCGGCACGCCGTCGACGTACTTGGAGATCGGGTCGTCGATGCTCACCTTGCCCTGGTCGACGAGTTCGAGCAGGGCGGTGACGGTGAACGTCTTGGTCTCGCTGCCGATCCGCATGAACAGGTTGGGGGTCATCGGCCGGCCGGTGGCCTTGTCGGCGATACCGAAGGAGCGGATGTACGTGCCCTTGCCGGGAGCCGAGAGGCCGACCGTGACACCGGGGACGCCCGCCTCCTTCATCACGTCCTGGATGGCCTTGTCCAGGCGGGCGGCGACGGCCGGGGTGAGTTCGGGGAAGTCGCCCTGCGCCGCGGGTGCGGCGACCGAGTAGGGTCCGGGGACAGGTGGTTCGGCGGCGAAGGCCGTACCCGCGCCCAGTGGTGCGGCGAAGATTCCGAGGGCCGCGATTCCCGCGCAGACGCGCCTGCGGCATGTGCGTGAGTACCTCACGGCGGGCCTCCTGCCGGCCGGGGACAACACTCCATCTCCAGGCTAGGCCGGGCCGGTCCTGCTCGCACGGTGACCCCGCGCCGGGGTCTGTTACGTTGCGGAGGCCCGGGCCGCGGAGGAGGTGGGCCGGACCGTGAACGAGAGGGAGATCCGCACGATGGCCGTCATCCACCAGACCACCATGCAGCCCACCAAGCTGGAACTGCTCACCACGTGGCTCCCCACCCGCCAGTGGCACACGGGCGGGGAGGTGCGGCCGGCGCGGGTCGGCGGCTTCCGGCTCGACGACCCGGCGGGCGAGGTCGGCATCGAGTTCATGGCGATGACCGACGGAGAGGGCGACGAGGCGACCACGTACCTGGTCCCCATGACGTACCGCGCGGGCCCGCTGGAGGGCGCGGAGCACGCCCTCATCGGTACGTCCGAGCACGGCGTCCTCGGCACGCGCTGGATCTATGACGGTGCCCACGACCCGGTGCTGGCCGCCCAGTTGTACGCACTCCTCACCGGCCGTGCCCAGGCGCAGGCCCAGTCCCTGACCGACGTCCCCGACCCCACCGTCGCCGTCTCGCCGGTGGCGGTGGAGAGTGCGGCACCCGCCCCCGACGCGGAGCTCGTACGGGTCACGGACAGCCCCGACCACACGGACGTGGTGGTACGGGCCCCCGGCGCGTCCGCCGCCCTGACGCTGCGCGTACGGCGCGTCCTCGACGCCGCCACGGGCGCGGACCCGGGCGCCGACGGTCAGGTCACCGCCGAGTGGCGGCTCCCCGACGGAACCACCGCCCGAGGCGTGTTCGCCGTCGCCTTCACCGACCTCGGTTCCACGGTCTAGACCCAGTTGACCTCCGCCGCCGCGAGCAGCGGGTCGTCCACCAACTCCCACAGCGGGACGGCGAAGTTGCCCGTGCCGTAGCGGCCGCCGAAGTGGAGGCCGAGGACGCGGTGGTCGACGAGGTCGAAGACCGGGGAGCCGCTGTTGCCGCCCAGGGTCGAGCAGTCGTGCTTCAGCACCAGGCCGCCCGGCGTGAACTCGGTCGCCGCACCCGGCTGGAGCCGTTTCACGTTGTAGACGTCCATGAAGATCCGGCGCATCGACTCGGGTTCGTTGCGCCGGCCGTCCCAGGCCGGGTAGCCGACCACGTACACCTGGCGGCCCGGGAGGCTCGCCGGGGCGTCCGCGGCGACCGCGAGCGGGGTGGGCAGGGCGCCGTCCGCCGACGGCTCGATCCGCAGCAGGGCCATGTCGACATCCGGGTGGATGCCGATGATCTCCGTGATCTCGTACGGGACGGAGGCCCCCGGCGCCTCGCCCGCGACCGGCAGCTCCTCCGCCGGGTCGATCCGCGCCGACATGCCGTACTCGAAGGTCCACCGGCCGTCGCCGTTCGCCGAGCGGCTGAACTCCACCGCCACATGCCGGTTCGTCATCACCGTGCGTGGCCCGACCAGGAACGCCGTGCCGATCCAGTCCAGGCGTGGATGGCCGGTCACCTCGACCCGGCCGACCCGGGCCAAGGACTCGCGGATCGCGGGCCGTTGGCCGTCGAGGATCGCCCACTCGTCGTGCTGGGGGGCGAAGTCCTGGCGCTGTACCAGGATCGCCGGGCGGCCCTCCATGAGGACGATCGCCTCCACACCGAAGGACTCGTCGCCGTCGAGCTCGTCCTCCCGGTGCGCGGCCAGCTTCTCCAGACCACTGACTCCGGCCTCCAGGACGCGCGCCCGCTCCTCGCGGGCGAAGCGGGAGATCTCGGCCGCCGGCGCCACGTCGGCGGGAAGCTCGAAGGTGGACTCGGCGATCTCCGCCTCCAGTTGGCCGCGCACCCGCGCGGCGACCTCCCGCAGATCACCGAAGATCCGCTCGGTGGAGGTCGCGACCGGCGACACGCTCCGTGGTCCGTTCGGCATGGTCCACTCACCTCGGCTTCCCGTTCACGTTCGTCGTGTTCGGCCCGCCCGCCGGGCCCGTCGGGTTCGTCGCGTGGGACGGGACCGGACGGCCCGACTGGGCGGCCATGATCTCCTCGTACAACTCCGGTGAGAATTCCTGGAGATGGGCGAGGATGCCGCTCATCTGGGTGCCGACGTTCACGAACCGTGTCCTGGCGCCCTGGAACTCGACCTCGTCCACCTTGCGCGTCCCCCGGTGCAGCCCCACCACCGTCCAGTCGTCGAGGCAGACCGGGGAGCCGGAGGAGCCGCCCCGGGTGTCGGTGAAGTACAGGATGTCGTGCTCGTCCGCCCGGTAGACGAGGTTGTTGCGGAGCGCGACCCGCTTCGGCAGCCCGCCCGGGTGCTGGATGATGTTGACCGGGACCCGCTGCCGCTCGCGTACGAGCAGCGGCCGGGTGGCGACCCGGAGCGTGGGGCGCCGCTCCTGGTCGGGGGAGAGCCGGACGATCGCGTAGTCCAGCGCCGCGTCCCAGGCGGCGAGTTGACCGGCCGTCGCCTCCGCCGCCGCTGCCGCGTTCTCGACGAAGTCGAACCGCGAGCGGGACATGAGCGCCTGGAGCCGCAGATCCTCGTCGCTCACGTACGGCCGGACGCCTGCCTCGTACGAACGGGCCATCACCACATGGTGGTTGGTGATCAGCAGGTCGGGGGCGATCATCCAGCCCGTGCCGCCGTGCGGATAGGACGGGAGCAGCGGGGCCCCCGACTCGTACGGGGGGATGCGCAGGAGCGCGACGGAGGCCCCGGCCCGGATCCCGCCGTGCAGGAACTCGTACGGCACGGTGTCGTCCTGGAGGACGATCTCCTCCTTCATCTCCCCGGGCATCATCTCCGCGGGCAGTTCCGCCTCGCCGGTGATCACGCGGGCGACGGCGTCGAGGGCGCCCTGCAGGACGGCGCGGGGACCCGGTTCATGGGTCTGCTCGATCGTGTTGTGCAGCCAGATCTCCAGCGGCACGAGGCCGTCGATGAGCCGCTCGACCTGGTTCATCGCGTTCAGGTCGGCATGGATCTGCTCCCGGGGATCGTCGAGCGGTTCGAGGGTGGCCGTGAAGTAGCCGGGGATGCCCTTGAGGAGGGCCTGCCGGACAGCCCGGTCGGCGAGCCCCGCCTCCATGGCGGCGTTGCGGACCCGGACGAGCTCCTGCTGGCGAAGGAACGGCTCCTTGCGGAGCGCGGCCCCGGCGGCGTTCGGCGGCGGGCGCGTCCACAGACCCGCACCACCGCGGCGGGGGCGCGGGCCCGGCCACGGGTCCGATGCCATGCCGCCCGGGCTGCCGTCGGGTGCGGACCCCGGCCCCGATACGTCGTCCGGTGCCGCGCCGCGCGGCAGCGGGCCCGAGTCCATCGCGGAGGCGATCCCGAGCAGCAGGTCCCCGCTGGCGTCCCGGAGCGTCAGCACCTGCCGGGCCACGCTGTCCAGGGTGCCGCGCCGCCGTGCCTCCCGCAGGTCCTGCTCGATGCCCTCGCGGTCGAGAAGGGACGCGTCGACGGGGGACGCCGTGGCTGCCTCGCCGGCCGCCGACGCCAGAATGTGGGCCAGAGGCTCGCGGAGGCCGGGCTCGTCGGTGAGGGTGGTGTCGATCCAGCGGGCGAGCTCGGTCACCACCGCCTCCTCGTCCGCCGGAAGCCCCACCAGCCGCAGGGTGTGCTCCAGGAGCTGGGGGTCCTCGGGGCAGGCCGTGGCCGCCGCCGTACGGGCCAGGGACGGCTGCCGGGCCAGGTCGGCGTCGGGCATCCCGCGCAACGTCCGGGCGAGCCGCTGCCGCGCCGGAGCGGCGTCGATGTCCGCGAGGTCGGCGAGCCGCGACCGGGCGACGAGCACGCCCAGGGACTCGAACCGCAGCCCGAGGCCCGCCGCGATCTCCTCCGCCTCCTGGAGGTCCCGGTCCGCCTCCGCGAAGTCGCCCGTGTCCTGCGCGAGCCGCGCCGACAGCTGGAGGAGTTCGAGCTGGGTCTCCGCGCAGCCCGCCTCCGCCGCCCCGTCCACGGCCCGATCGGCGCTCGCCCGCGCCTCGGCCGTCCCCCCGGAGCGGGCGAGGGTCTCGGCGAGCAGCGCGTGGAGCCGGCTGCACGGCGTCCACGGGCGCCGCTCGGCGAGCCGCTGCGCCGCCGCGTCCACGTACCCCTGGGTGAGCAGGTCCTCGACCTCGCGCGCGGCGATCCGCTCCCAGTCCTCCTGGTCGGCCTCGGTCATGATCTGGTCGGGTACATGGCCGCCGATCCTGCCGAGGAGGAAGGCGGCCGACCGGTGCGGCATCTCCCGGTCCGTCGAACCGCCCAGGTAGGCGGCGACTCCCGGCTCCCAACGTTCCTCCACCGTACGGGGGTTCTCGCCGAGCCGGAGCCGGTGGTAGATCTCCTCGGCACGGTTCCGGGTTCCTTCGCGGGCCGCGTAGTAGGCGACTGCGCTGCGGTCCACGGCGCGCATCAGATCGGTCCGCGCGCTGTCCGACAGGCGCAGCATGATGGCCCGCAGATCGGCCCGGTGTCTGATGGCGTCGGGCCCCGCCGACTCCATGAGGTCGAGCCGCGAGGTGAGCAGCCCGTAGAGGCGGCGGGCTTCCGCGGGGGTCTCCACGCCGAGCCCCGCCGGACCGGCGAGCACCTCACGGACCAGCTCCGGGGTGATGAAGCGGAGCGCCAGGCCGGCCTGGACGAGGGCCCGGACGTCCTCCTCCGCGATGTGCTTGAGGATACGGTCGTACAGGGTGCCCTGGATGAGCATCTGGTCGACCTGCCGGTCGAAGTAGCGGCGCCGGGAGGGCAGTCCGCGCAGGAGCCCGCCGAGCGAGGGGGCGTCGCTGCCCACGGCGACCGCCGTACGGGCCGCCAGCCTGAGGCTCAGCGGATGGCCGCCGATCCGGCCGGCGAGGTCCTCGGCGAGCGCCTCGTCGGCGACCCCGGAGGACATGAGGAGTTCCACGGAAGCCTGGTGGTCGAGCTCGGTGAGCTCCATCGTGCGGGGGGTGAGGACCCGGGCGGGATGGTCGAAGGGCGCGCGCCCGGAGACGATGAACCGGAGGCGGGAGTAGTCCGCCCGCAGCGCCGCCCAGATGGCCCACATGCGGGAGATGAGGGGGGAGCCGCGGTACTGGGCCTCCTCGGCGGAGTCGAGGACGACGACGAGCGGCGGCGCCGTCCCGCCGGAAGCAGGCCGGACGGCCTCGGCGACCAGGGACGCGATCCGGCGGGCGAGTTCCTGCTCCCGGGCGCTGGCGCGGGCGTGGAAGTCGGCCGAGTAGTCGCGGGCGAGCGTGGCCCGGGTGCCGGACAGCTGGTGGAGCTCCTCCAGCTCGTTGCGTTCACCGCGCTGTGCCGCCGCGTTCCGCTCGCACTCGTCCGCGAGCGCCTCGAAGGAGGCATGCGCCCCGGGATACTGGACGCCGAGCTGCCGGGCCATCTCCGCGATCACGGTGGCGGGTTCGTGGACGGAGAGCGTGGGGCGCGCGAAGTCGATGTAGGTGAAGGGGAATCCGGTGGGCGAGGCGGCGAGGGCGTCGACGAGGAACTTGGCGAGCAGGGTGCTCTTGCCGATGCCGCCGATGCCGTGGAGGAGCACGGGGGGCTCCGCCGGCTCCTCGGGGAGCGCGATGTAGGCGTGCAGGGCGTCGAGTTCGACGGTGCGGCCGTGGAAGGTTCCCCGGATCAGCCGGTGCATCGGCTGGAGCAGCCGGGCCGTCTCCAGGCGCTGCTGGACGTCGTCGACGGAGGGCAGCCCGGTCAGCCCCGGCACCCGGCTGAGCCAGAGCACGGCCTGCAGGGTGTCGGACAGCTCCTCGACGTCGTTCCGGGACGCGACGGACGGCCCGCCCTGCGGGTGCGGGGCTTCCGGACGGAGGCCCGTGCCCGTGCCGGTGAGCAGGGCCAGGGCGGTGCGCTCCGGGCCGGGGCCGTCGGGGCGCAGGTCGATGTTGGTCCGCAGGGCGCTCAGCGCGGCCCCGGGGCCCGCGAGGCCGGCGAGTGTCGCGTCACGGATCTGGGGCTTGAGCGTCCAGACCGTCGCCCCCGGGGAGGGCAGCGCGGTGCAGTCGTCGACGAGTTCCAGGACGGCCCGCCCGGTGGACCGCTCTTCGCCGGGCAGACGCAGCAGCGCGGGGTCGAACTCCTGGAGCAGACACGCGGCCTCGCGGTAGGAGCGGCGCGGATCGGGCAGGGCGGCGGCGGGAGCGGTGAGGCTCACGCGCAGGGCGTCCCGCAGCTGGTGGGCGGCCTCGCCGTCCGGTGACGACATCGGGGGCAGGGCCCGGTGGAGCCGTACGACGTCCTCCACGGCCGTACACAGGCGGCGCATGTAACTGTCGCCGTTCGAGGGGGAGTCGACGGCGCGCATCACCTCGGCCACGGCCGTGTCCGTCAGTTCGTGGACGGCTCCTTCCTGCCCGATCTGGACCGTGTCCGTGAAGAACTCCCGGAAGAAGTCTCGGACATCACTCTCCTCCGCGAGCCGTGTCGTGTCACGGCACTCGTTCTTCCGTATCTCGTACGGGAGTTGGCGCATCGTCGTGGCGTATCCGAGCAGCACCAGGCGCGGCACGGTCTCGGTCCGTACGGGGGTGTGCTCGTAGATCGCCCGGGCCAGGACCCCGATGGCGTCCCATACGTCCGAGTGCGGGTCGAGCCGGTCGCAGTCGTCGAGGACCAGCCAGAAACGGTCCTCGGCGGCGGTCGCACGGGCGACGATCCGGTGCGCGGCATCCTCGAAGGACGGCAGTGGATCGTTCAACCGTGTGGGATTCAACGGAAATCTCTCGGTATCGGGACCCGCCACGAAGGCCGCGAGCCGCTCCATCAGAAGCGCCGCCGTCGAGGTGCGGGACAGGGTCACCCGTACTGGCCGGAAGTCGTGGTGCTGGCCGAGATGGCGGATCAGCTCGTACGTGTACGAGCGGCCGCTGTCCGGGGGGCCGTCGACGAGCAGCACCGTCTGCTCCGGGTCGGCGACGAAGTCCCGGAGCTTCTGGCGCAGCTCGGTCCGGTCGAGGAACACCTCCGTGCCGTGCTTCAGGAGCAGGCTGTCGAACGGGTCCTGCGGGGAGCGCCGCAGCCGCTCGTCCTCCCGCAGCCGGGTGAGCAGATTGCGGGCCTCGGCGCCCTGCTCGAAGGCGTGCGGGTCGTCGATGGCGGCCAGCGCGTCGAGACCCGCGAGGACGGCGAGGAGCCGGCGCTGATGGGCGATGTCCCGGCGGGCGGCCGAGACCACCAGGAGGGCGTTCCGGTCGGCGTCCGGGGTGAGCGGCAGATCGTCGACGAAGTCGGCCGGCAGCCCGGCGTGCGACAGTCGTTCGCGGGGCTCCGGGGTGTCGAGGAGATGATCCCGCACCCAACTTGCGACGAGCCCCCACTCGGTCTCGGTGAGCGGCATTCCGCACCTGCCCGGCGCTCTTGGCGCAGCGCCGGTCGCTCCGGCGCCGGGACGTGTCAGATCGGGCCAGACGGCCGATCTGACCCCATCGTTTCACCGGGCCGAACCGGCCGCAATCGCTGTGGGGCGGGCGCGTCTCAGGCGTGCAGCACGATGTCCTCGTACGACTCCAGGCGCCGCCACCGTTCCTCGGGTGCCCGCGTCGGCGGCATCACGTCCACGTCCGGCAGCGGCCCGAACTCCAGCTCGGTGATCTCCGCGACGTCCGAGACCGGCACCTGGTACGTACGGAACGGGCCGAGCGGCGGCGGCGCGCCGGCCGTCGCCCCCGCCAGCGCCCGCTCCGCGTCCCGGCTCAGGTCGGGGCTCTGGTCGAGGATGTACGCGGCGGCGGCCAGCGCCCCGTCCTGGAGGAACGCCGCCACCTTCCAGAACCGCATCGGCACCTGGATCCCGCGGTACGGCGGGTCGGAGTCCTGGAGCACCGGGCCCGTGAGGACCGTCAGCTTCCGGTCGAACTCGGCGGCGTGGTCGAGAAGGTAGTTCTCCAGGCCCTGCCAGAGCTGCTTCCCCTGGTTGAAGACATCCGCCTGGGGAGCGGCGTTGGTGAAGTGGAAGGTGTCCGTATTGGCTCGGAGAGCCACGGCCGACGCCCCCCAGACCGGGTCGAGCCGGCGGACCAGATGGCCGCGGTCGAGGCTGTTGTTCCGGTAGACGTCGTCGCCCGCCTGCTGCTCCTCGGGCAGCCGGGGATCGAACTCCCAGACGTCGTCCCGGGCTACGTCCTCCAGGAGCTCCCGCCCCTCGATGCACACGGCCGTCGAGGCCGCGAGACGCCGGTCGGGCCGGAAGACCACGGTGAAGTGGGTGTACGGCAGGATCACCGTCCGGACCGAGTCCCGGGCCGGGAGCGGCAGCGGGACGACCGGGCCGAGGAAGGCCTCGTCGTAGCCGGTGCGGTCGGCGAGCGCGTCACGCCGGGCGCCGCCCGGGTCCGGAGGGGGCGGGGGATCGGAAGGGTTCATACGATGTAAGTACCGCGTGGAGAGGGTCGCGCTCGGCGCCGGACCACAGGCCACTCGATCAGACGCCCCCGGTATCCCCTCCGCTTCCCCGCTTCCCTCCCTTTTCCGCCAGGAGACACCCCATGGCCACCGGACTCGCCCTGCACGTCGGACTCAACCAGGTCGACCCCGCCCGCTACGAAGGCTGGGACGGCACCCTGGTCGCCTGCGAGAACGACGCCCACGACATGGCGCGGCTCGCCCGCAGCGCCGGATTCGAAACCACCGTCCTGCTCACCCCGGACGGCACCGTCGCCAACGTCACCGCCGTGCTCGGAGAGGCGGCCGCCCGGCTCGGCACCGGCGACATCCTGCTCTTCACCTACTCGGGCCACGGCGGCCAGCTGCCCGACGCCGACGGCTCCGCCGCCACCGGGTCCGAGGACGAGCCCGACGCGCTCGACGAGACCCTGGTCCTCTACGACCGCCAGTTCCTCGACGACGAGGTCCATCGCGCCTTCCGCGCCTTCGCCGACGACGTACGCATCGTCTCGCTCTTCGACTGCTGCCACAGCGGCAGCAGCATCGAGATCCCCGGCGGACCCGAGGCCGACGGCACGGCCCGCTACCTGCCCGAACCCCAGCAGCGGCAGCTGTACGAGCGGGACCAGGGGTTCTACACCGAGCTCCGGCGCTCGATCGCCGAGTCCGCGCCCACCGACGGGCCGGGCCCCGACGTGCTCCTCGTCTCGGCCTGCCAGGACAACCAGGTCGCCGCCGACGGCGATGTCAACGGCGCCTTCACCGAGGCGCTGCTCCAGGTGTGGGACGACGGTTCCTTCCGGGGCGGCTATCGCGACTTCCACCGGGCGATCCAGCACAGACTGCCCCCGACCCAGAGCCCGAACCTCTACCTCACCGGCACACCGGACCAGGCCTTCCTGGACCAACGGCCGTTCACGGTCTGACGGCGGCCCGCCCACGGCCACGGCCCGGCCGTGGCCTCACACACCGGCGCGCGCCGCGACCACGACGCCGGCGCGCGTCGCCGCGACCACGACGCCGGCGCGTGCCGCGACTACGGCCTGAGCGCCGTGGCCAGCTGCGCCCGCGAGCGGACGTCGAGCTTCTGGTAGATCCGGGTCAGCCGCGCCTCGACCGTCTTCACGCTCAGGTACAACTTGGCCGCCGCCTCCTGGTTGCTGGCGCCCTGGCCCACGAGACGGGCGAGCCGCAGCTCGGCCTCCGTCAGCGAGGAGAGCGCGGGCAGCGACTCCTCGCTCCCGGAGCCACCGCCGGGGTTCTCGCCCGCCGCGCCCGCCGGGGACTCGCTCGCCAGGGCGAGCCACGGGGTCGCTCCGGCTCGCTCGAACACCGAGGCCGCCGTGTGCAGCGCGCTCTGCGCCGCCGACCGGCGACGTCTGCGGCGCTCCACCCGGGCCAGGGCGATCAACGCCCGCCCGCGTTCGAGCGGAAGGCCGGCCCGTCCGAAGGCCTCGGCCGTGCGGGTGAGCAGCTGCGCCGCCTCGTCCGTCCGCCCCTCCGCCGCGAGCCACAGCGCGTACGCCCGGTCGCAGCCCAGCAGGACCGTGGACCGGCCGAGCCGGGCCGCCACCGGCCGTACCTCGTCGAGGAGCGCCAGGGCCTCGTCGCAGGCGTCGTGGGCGAGCAGCGCCTCGGCCAGCTCCTCGTGCCAGCGCAGCATCGACGGGTCCACGGTCGACTGGGCACGCTCGTCGGCCTGTACGCGCCGCAGGGTCTCCAGGGCGGCCGCGACGTCCCCGTTGATCAACTGGACGCGGCCGAGCGCGTACCGGCTGCGGGAGAGGAAGACCCGGTCGCCCTCCTCCTCCGAGGCCTGGACGCTGCGGCGGGCGTAGCTGGCCGCCCGCGCGAAGCTGCCGCCGGCCGTCTCCGCGAGCGCCAGCGTGTACCAGGCGGGGCCGGGGGAGAGGCCCGCCTCCAGGGTCAGCGCGAGGGACTGCCCCGCGTGCGCGAGGGCGGCCGCGCAGGCGCCCCTGCGGGACTCGACGGCGGCCAGCGTGGAGAACAGCTCGATCGTGTCCTCCACCGAACCGCGCCGCTGGACCAGGGGAAGGAGCGCGTTCAGTTCGTCCCGGGCGTCCGTCAGACGGTCGTCGAACAGGGCGTGGCGGATCGTCAGGATCTGTGCGGCGTTGCGGATCCCGAGCGGGCGCTCGGCCAGCTCCAGGGCGCGGGCCTGCGTGAGCACCGCCTCCGCGTCCGGTGAACCGAGGGCCCGCTCCATCCGCGCCTGTACGGTCAGTGCCTGCGCCGCCGTGCGCGGATCGCCCATGGAGGCGGCGAGCGCGGCCGATTCGACGGCCGCCGTCCGGGAGCGCTGCGGATCGCCGTCCGCGAGCACGTACTTGACGGCGAGCCGGAGCTGTACGGCGGCCCGCAGCGCGGTGTCCCCCTCCGAGTCCTCCATGGCGTGGACGTACATCTCGTCGAGCCCGGTCAGTCCCTGCCCCGCGGTGTCGAGTACGGCGAGCCGTGCCCTCACCCGGTCGGCGGGCACCGCGTCGCGGGCGAGCAGATCGGTGGCGGCCCGCATGGCGAGGTCGGCGCGGGCCGCGCGGGCCGCCTCCTCGGCGGCGTCGACGAGCCGGGCGATCCGCTGCGTCCCGTGCCGCCCGGGTGTCGACTCGGCGGCCAGCAGGGCGAGTTCGGCGGCGAGCGCGCTGTTCCCGCGCCGCCGGGCCAGATCGGCGGCGGCCGCCACCTCGGCGGCGAGGTCCTCGTCCGGGATGTCGGTGGCGAGCGCCCGGTGCCGTACCGCCTCCACGGGGTCGTCCACGACCTCCGCGAGGGCCGCGTGACCGGCGCTCCGCTCGGCCCAACAGGCATCGTGCACCAGGGTGGAGGGCAGCAGCCCGGCGGTGAACGTCACCGAACCGTCCTCGGCGAGCGACACGAGTCCGGCCCGCTCGGCCGCCGCGAGGTCCGCCTCCGCGTTGGGCCGACCCGCCCGCCGTACCAGCGTCGACGAGGGACGCAGCGCGAGGGCCGCGAGCAGCAGCGTCTCGCGTACGGCGAGGGGCGCGGCGCCCAGGAGCTGACGGGCGAGGTCGCGGGCGCGCCCGGAGAGTGTCAGCGCCTCCGCGTGGTGCACCGGCGTCCGCGCGTCGGCCAACGAACGGCCCACGGCCAGCGCGAGCCGCGGATTGCCGCCGCTGGCGCGGTGGATGCGGCCGGCCATCCGGGAGGGCAGCCGGTGGTGGATGAGGAGTTCGGCGATCTCGTCGGCGTGCAGCGGCGGCACGAGCAGCACGTCCGCCTCGGACGGCACCCAGAGATGGGCGGCGTGCGGGTCGTCGGGGCGGTGGGATTCGCGATAGGGCTCGCCGGCCTCGCCGTACGGCTCCGGCGTCTCGACGGCCACCACCCGCAGCGCGGGCGGCGCCAGGTGGAGGGCGAAGCGGAGCAGGTCCGCGCTGTCCGCGTCGACGTGCTGCACGCCGTCGACGACGAGGAGGACGGGGCCCCGGTAGGTCAGGGTGCGCAGGATCTGGGCGATGCCGAGCCGGAGCGCGATGGGGTCCCAGCCGCCCGCGTCGAGCGGAGCCTCGCGGCAGAGCATGGCGACGGCGGTGCGCTGGGGCCCGGGCAGTTCGTCGAAGACCGCGGAGGCCTCGGGGCGGCTGCCGCCGCCGAGTTCCGGCCACGTCACGGTCGTCGCCACCGAGGCCACGAGCGCGGCGGCCGACGCCCCGGGTATCTCGCGGTCGGACGGCAGGGTGGCCAGCCACAGCACGGTCTCGCCGCGTGCCTCGGCACGGGTCGCCTCGGCGAGCGCGAGTTCGGTCTTGCCGACACCGGCGGGACCGGTGAGCAGGGCGCGGCCCCGGGTGTGGAGGGCGCGTTCGAGCCGGGCGAGGAGTTCCTCGCGGCCCACCGGTGCCGAAGGTCCCCCCGGACCCGCCGGGCGCAGGGCGGGGTACGGAGCTGTCGTCACTGTCCACCACCTCCGGCCCACGGGCCCCGGCCCATGAGCCCCGTGGGCAGAGAATACGGAGCCCACCGGCGGAGTCCAGGCCCCTTGTCCGGCATACGGACAGGGCGCCCCGGCGGGACGGCACCCCGGAACGCCAGGACGCGCCCGTGGTATAGACCACGAGCGCGTCGCTGACCAGCAATGATGCTGATGTGGGGGGTGGTTCAGAGGTGGAGCAGTGGTGCCTTAGAAGGTGAGGCTCCACGAGTTGATGTAGCCGGTGTCACCCGTGGCCACATCGCGGACCTGAAGCTTCCAGGTGCCGTTGGCGACCTCGCTCGACGCGTCGACCGTGTACGTGGTCAGGACGTTGTCGGCGCTGTCCGAGGAGGAGGACGCCTTGAGGTTGCGCACCGTGCCGTCGGGGGCGATCAGGTCGATGACCAGGTCCCCGCGCCAGGTGTGCTTGATGTCCACGCCGACCTGGAGGGCGGCGGGAGCGTTGCCGGTGCGGCCGGTGACGGCGATCGAGGACGTCACGGTGGTGTTGTCCGGAATCGACACATCGGTCGCGTTGGTGAAGACGGTGCCGGCCGGCGGGGTGGTGGTGACGGCGTCGACCGTCTTCGCGGAGTCGGCGATGCCGGTGCCGCAGCCGCCGGTGCAGGTGCCGGGCAGCGGGCGGGCGTTGGCCTTGATCGCGGACTCGATCTCGGCCGGGGTGAGGGTGCTCTTGGCCGACTTCAGCAGGGCGGCGAGGCCGGCGATGTGCGGCGCCGCCATCGACGTGCCCTGGTAGGGCTTGTAGTTCTCGGCCGACTGGGTCGTCGCGCCCGAGTTCAGCGTGGAGTAGATGCCGTTCTCGGGGGTGGTGACGGTGCCGGGCGTGTCGGTCGAGCGGCGGGTCTCGCCGCCGGGCGCGGCCACGTCCACGATGGCGCCGAAGTTGGAGTAGTACGACCGGTTGCCCTCACGGCTGGTCGACGCCACGTTGATGACGTTCGCGCAGTTCGCGGGGGTGAATCCGGAGGCGTTGGCGTTGCTGTTGCCCGCGGCGACGACGACGGTGGTACCGCGGGAGACGGCGCCGTTGATCGCGGTCTGGTAGACGCTCGGGCAGGTCGCGCTCGCGCCGCCCAGGCTCAGGTTGATGACCCTCGCCGGGGTCGCGTTGGCGGGCACGCCCGGCACGGTGCCGCCGGAGGCCCACGTGATGGCGTCGGCGATGTCGGCGGACGAGCCGCCGCACTTGCCGAGCACCCGCACGGGCTGGATCTTCGCGTTGTACGCGATGCCCGCGATGCCCTTGGTGTTGTTCGTGACGGCGCCGATGGTGCCGGCCACGTGGGTGCCGTGCCAGGAGGAGTTGGACGCCGTGGAACCGGCCCCGCACTCGCCGGCGGTGGCGTTCCAGTCGCCCTCGTCCTTGGCGTCCGCGTCGCGGCCGTTGCCGTCGCGGGCGTCGGCGGAGGTCGAGATGAAGTCGTAACCGGAGACGACGTTGGCCGCCACGTCCGTGTGGGCGGCGTAGCCGGTGTCGATGACGGCGACGGTGACGCCGGAGCCGGTCGTCTTGTCCCAGGCCGCAGGAACGTTCATGCCACCGGTGGGCTCGAAGAGGTCCCACTGCTTGGTGTAGTCGGTGTCGTTCGGCGTGACCGCCATCGCGTAGGCGCGAATGTCGGGCTCGACGGAGGCGACGGACGGGTCGGCGCGGAACGCGGCCATGACCTCCGTCAGATCCTGCTTGGTGGCGCTGTCGCCCAGATCGACCAGGGCGCCACCGCCGGCGAGGCGACGCTCGAAGGAGAGCTTCTCGCCCGTCTTCGCGGCCTTCTCGGCCGTGTCGCTCTTCGCGGCGGTGTTCGAGCCGGCCTCGGCGGCCTTGCTCTTGTAGGTGACGATGACCTTCTCGACCGGGGCGCTGGGGAGCGCCCGCATCGTCTGCGAAGCCGGTGCGGGCTTCGGGGTGGCAGCACCCGGGGCGGCGGCGATCGCCCCGGTCGTGGCAGCGGCGCCGAGGATCGCGGCGCTCGCGACCACGGATATGACTCTCCGCCTGGAACCGTTCAAGGTGTGGCCCTTTCGAGTACGACGTAGCTGCGGAGCAGTGGCGGCGGCGCGGGACACACGGGGCGAAGTGGGGTCGCGATCCGGTATTCCCTGGGCTGGGGGGCCCGTGCGCCGCCACCGGCGCGACGGCCCGGGTCAAGGCCGTCACCGGCGGAGGCCACCCTCCTCATGCACCTGACACGGTGCGTTCGGGGGATGATATCTGCCGGTGCGGAGGACAGTAGGGAACGGGGGGGTGAACCCGATACGGGGAAAACCCTTGTCACCCCTCACAGGGCGGCGGGGGGTCGGTGAGGGGAGGTGCGACCGGGGGTGCGGGCACGGGAGTCGGCGCCGCGTCACCCACGCGCCGAGCGGCAGGAGTACGCCCGGCTCGGCGGGCAGGAGGACGTCCGGCTCGACGGGAAGGTACGTACCTGCTCAGCGGGAAAGGTACACACCTCTCGGCGGGAGGCTGCGGGTGACCCCCATGTTCGGCTGCTCGGCGCGTGGCCGGCGGCGGTCGGCCGGTCGGGCCGTCGGCGGCCGGCACCGACGCACGGACGGTGTGACCTCAGCCGAGTTCCAGCGTCGTCACCCCGTAGACGCGCTCGCGTGCCACCGGGCGGACCGGGCCCGTGTACATCCGGGCCGTCTCGAACGTCGGCTCGAGACCGCGCTCCTCGGCCAGTCGCGCCGCCGCCGGATTCGACTCCGGCATGTCGACCGCGATCCGGGCCGAGCCGAACTCCCGCGCCGCGGCGGCGAGCGCGTCGAGCAGGGCGGCCGCGTCGGCGGGGGTGTCCGCGAACAGCGGCCCCACTCGCGCCTCGTCCTGCGCCGGGCGGACCACCCCGTACCCGGTCGGACGTCCGTCGACGATCCGGACCAGCGCGCGGTGGCCGGGCGTGGCCAGCCAGGTGGCGAGGAACCGCGGCCGGTCGGCGTGATGGCAGGCGCTGTCGTACGCGGCGAGGGCGGCCGGGTCCACGGATCCGGCGGGCACCACGCCGGTCGCCGGGCCGTCGGGGGCCGGGACCTCACCCACGTAACGGGCCGTGCGGTACGCCGTCGTGAAGCCGGAGAGCCGGTAGTTGTCCTGTTGCGCCGGCACCCCGTCGAGCCCGACGGACCGGTCGCCGGCGTGGGCGAGGGCGGCCCGCCAGGTGGCCAGACCGTGACCGAGGCCGCGGAGTTCGGGGCGGACGAGATAGAAGCCGAGGAACGCGTACGCGTCGTCGTAGGTGACCACCGAAATGGCGGAGACCGGCTCTCCGCCGACCCGGCCGAGGAAGAAGCCCCGGGGGTCCTGCGCGAAGAACGACGCGGCGTCCGAGCGTCCCGGATTCCACCCCTCCTCTGCCGCCCAGGAGCGCACGAGCTCCCAGTCCCGCTCCGAGGCGGGGGAGACGGACAGCGAGCCGGAGGAGGCGGATGCCATGGGGATCCCTTCAACAGCCGGGAGCGGGCGGGTGTTCGATCCGGAAACGTGGCAAACACTGACAGAACGCCTGCGGAAAGCCGGGCAAAGCGCGCCGAGCATAGCGCCCCGCGCGACCGCTCCCGCCCACGGCCGATCGATTCCGGCCGCGGGCTGCGGGGGCCAGGTCGTGTCCGGAAGGTCCCGCCTGGCCTGCGGGCAGACGGTGCTACTTTCCGGACACGACCCAGGGGTGTCCGGTTTGCGGAGCCCTCCGGGCTCCCCGGGAGGCGTACGGCGCCTCAGTGGACGAGACGGAGGCGCGGCCCCGCGACCGTGAGGCGCACGGTCTGACCCCAGGTCAGCTCCAGCGCGTCCGACTCGACGCCGTCGCCGAACACGACCAGACGGTCCGACTCGACGGTGAGGCACAGGCCCTGACCCGGGTCGAGGAGACCCTCGACCCGACTGGTTCCCGTCGTCGGCGAAGGCCAGGCCTCGCGGACGAACCAGGCGAGCCGGGCATCCGCCGGCGCGGGCAGGGCCAGCGGGCTGGAGCGCTGCTCCCACAGGGACCGCAGCCAGCCCGTGGCCCCCGTACCCGTGCCGACGAGCACACCCGAGGAGGCCTGGGCCTCGGGTGGAAGCTCCGTCGCGTCCAGATCCAGCGTGTACCGCGCGGTCTGATGGCTGCGCGGCCCGACGTAGATCTCGTTGAGTGCCAGGAGCCGCTGCGCGTCGTCGGTGACGGCCTCCACCATCGTCAGCTCGTCGACCGTCGCCCCGGCCCCCGCCGCGTACGGCAGCAGCCGCCGTGCCCGGTCCGCCCGGTGGCGGACCAGCACGCCCGGATTGCGCCCCGGGTCGGCGTCGATCCCGATGACGGGCTGCCCGGTCAGGTACTTCGCCGCGTTGGCGACCAGGCCGTCCTGACCGACGACCACGACCACGTCCTCGGGTCCGAACAGGAACCGGTCCAGATCGGCCCGTTCCACCCGGGTCTGCCGCCATGTCAGCGGCACCGCGGCCGCAGCCTCGGCCAGCGCACGGTGGGCGCGCTCGTGCCGCTCGCGCACGGCGTCGACCGAGCGGCCGCGCGCGGAGAGGAAGAACGCGGCCTGGCCGTGCGTACCGTGCCGGGCGAGCAGCTCCTCGTACTCCGTGGTCCGGTGCACGAGCACCGCGCGGGGCGCGAGGCTCACGGCCGGGCCCCGCCCTCGCCCAGCTTGGCGAGCAGCCCCGTCACGACGTCCGGCGAGAGCGTCAGGTGCTCGATCCGCGGCAGGTTCTCGGCGGCGCGGGTCACGGCGAGGGCGTGCAGGGTGGCGGGTTCCACCTCGGCGTGCGCCCGCAGCCATGCGGACTGCGCTCCGGCGCGCGCCTCGCCGACCTCGCGTGCAGCCTCCGCCTCGGCCCGTGCGAGGCGGACCTTCCGTAGGGCCTCGGCCTCGGCCCGTACCGCGTCGGCGGCGGCGTTCTCCTCGGCCTCGCGGCGCGCGTTGGTGCCGCGCTGCTCGACGAGCCGCTCCTCCTGGCGAGCCAGTTCGATCTTGCTCGCGAGCTCGTTCTCGGCGATGGTGCGCTCGCGCTCGACGGCGACCGCGCGGCGCTCGTACGTGGCCCGGTCGGCCTCCTGCTGGATCTGCTCGCGGGCGGGGGTCCGCAGCGCGCGCTCGACCTCGGGTTCGGGGCGGATCGCGACCACGCGGACGGCGACGACCTCGATGCCGGTGGCCGGCAGGCGCGGCTCGGCCGCGAGTCCGGCCGTGACGCGGTCCCGTACCGCCGCCACGCCGTCGACGAGCGCCTCGGCCAGCGCGGTGCGGGCGAGGACGTCGAGGGCGTGCTGCTGGGCGGTCTCGGTGAGGAGGGTGGCGATCTGCTCCAGCGGAGTGCCGCGCCACGCGCCCGTGTCGGGGTCGATGGAGAAGTCGAGCCGGGTGGCGGCGGCCGCCGGGTCGCCGATCCGGTACGTGACGGTGGACTGGACGCTGACGTCCTGGAAGTCGGCGGTCCGGGCGTGGAAGGCCATGGCCAGTTCGCGGTCGTTGACCGGGACCTCGGAGAGGGCGGCGGTGAGCGGCCGGAACCAGAAGCTCAGCCCTTCGCCGTCGTGTACGAGCTTGCCGCGGCGCTGGTGGCGGATGTGCGCGGTGGGCGCGGAGCGCAGATGGCGCCAGCCGGCCCGCCGGGTGATGTCGGCCATGAAGAAGCCCCCTTTTCGTCATGCTGACGATAGGGGGCTTCCGCAGTTGTCGTCAAGATGACGAATGCAAGGTCATCTCCTGCTCCCGGCCTCGCGCTCCGAGGTCGGCGACACGCGGCGCCGGCACCGCCTGAAGCTCCCGAGGAGCACGCACACGCGTGGACTCCACGCTCCCCGGCCCCACTGAGGGCGAGGGTGCGGCCAGGGTCACGGCCACGGGTGCAGGCAGGGGAGCGGGTACGGGCGTGGGCGCGGGCTCCATCACCGGAGCCGCCTCGGGGGAGCCCCCCTTCGTCAGCAGCACCACGCCCCGCGCCGCGACCATCGACGCACCGGCCGCGACCAGCCAGCCCCACGCGCCCGCGCGGAACGTCTCGCCGAGCAGCGCCACGCCGATGATCGCGGCCGCCGCCGGGTTGGAGAGGTTGACGACGGCGAGCGGCGCCGCGAGGCCACCCCGGTAGGCGGCCTGGGAGAGCAGGAGACCGCCCGTCGCGAAGCCCGAGATGAGGACCGCGAGCAGCGCGGTCTGCCACCAGGTCGGCTTGCCGCCCGGGAGTTCGAGCGCGAGCGCGGCCGTCAGCGTCTGGGTGAGCGCGGAGGCGACGCCCGAGGCGATCCCGGAGGCCGTGGCGTGTCCGAGCCCGCGAGGGGCCCGGCCCTTGGAGGGGTGGCGGCCCGAGGCGAGCGCCGCGATGAGGAGCGCCGTCGCCGCCGCGACGACCAGGGCCTCGCTGAGGCTGAGCGCCTCGCCGGGCGCGGCGGGCCCGGTCACGGCGACCAGTCCGACCAGGCCGGCCAGGGTCCACAGCGCCCCGCGCCACTCGGTACGGGTCACCCGCCGGCGTGCGGCGTACGCGCCGAGCGGCAGCGCCGCCACCAGGGTCAGCGCGCCGAGCGGCTGGACCAGGGTGAGCGGCCCGTAGTGCAGGGCGGCCACGTGGGCGAGGGCTCCGGCGGCGTTCAGGCCGACCGCCGACCACCACTGCCCGCGGGCGAGCAGTGCGCGCAGCGCCCCGCGCCCGTCCTGGGCGGGAGAGGCGGCGGCGAGCCGGGACTGGGCGACGGCGGCGAGTGCGTATCCGGCGGCGGAGACGAACGAGAGGAGCACCGCGATGACGGTGCCGATGGCGGGGTTCATCGGAGGGCTCCGACCGGGAGAGGGGCCGTACCGAGTCGGCGGGGTACGGGTGGGGGTGCCGTCCGGCGGCCGGGGGCGCGGACGGCGATCAGGGCGAGGCCGAGGAGCGCGGCGGCGGCGAGCGCGTCGAACCAGTAGTGGTTGGCGGTGCCGACGATGACGAGCAGGGTGAACAGCGGGTGCAGCAGCCACAGGACGCGCCAGCGGGACCGGGTGGCGGCGATCAGGCCGATCGCGACCATCAGGGCCCAGCCGAAGTGCAGCGACGGCATGGCCGCGAACTGGTTCGCCATCGAGTCGGTCTCCGGCGTCGCGCCGTACACCGAGGGCCCGTAGACCCGGGCGGTGTCGACGAGCCCGCTGGCGGCGAGCATCCGCGGCGGCGCGAGCGGCATCAGCAGGTGGAGGGCGAGCGCGGCGCCGGTGACGAGCGCGAGGACGCGGCGCGACCACACGTAGTGGGCGGGGCGGCGCAGGTACAGCCAGACGAGGAAGGCGAGCGTGGCCGGGAAGTGCACGGCCGCGTAGTACGTGTTCGCGGCCCGGATCAGCGGTTCGCCGTGCAGGAGCAGCTGCTGGATCGTTCCCTCGCCCGGCAGGTGGATCGCGCGCTCGGCGTCCCAGACGCGGTCGGCGTTCCGGAAGGCGCGGGACTCGTGGCCGTTGGCGAAGAGCCGGCCGAACTTGTAGATGAGGAAGAGCGCGGTGACGAGCGCGAGCTCGCGCAGGAGGGGCGGTCTGGCGGACTCGCCGCCGTCCCCCTCCGCGTTCCCGCTCCCGTGCTCGTCCGGTCCGGCGGGGCCGGGGGTAGGCGTCAGCCCCGGTCCTGCAGGACGTGGTCCTCGTATCCCGCGTATCCCGCCAACCATCGTGCGGCCCTCTAATCAGTCAAATCGCCAACAAACGGAGTGAGCCTAGATCCGATTTCATCGAGACGCAAGCGTCTCGATACGTTTGCGTCTCGATTGTGCACCCCCTACTCTCGTATGTGCAGAGACAGAGGTGTCCGTGGTGTCCGGGAGGGATCGATGTCCACACAGGCCGCGTCCGCCGCAGCCCGCCGCAGCAAGATCACGCCGGAGCGCGAGACGGAGCTGTACGACGCCGTGCTCTGCCTCCTGCGCGAGGGCGGCTACGACTCGGTGACCATGGAGGGCGTCGCGGCCCGCACCAAGTGCGGCAAGGCCACCCTCTACCGCCAGTGGGGCACCAAACCGCAGCTCGTCACGGCCGCGCTCGCCCAGCGCCGCTGCACCGTCTTCACCGGCATCGACACCGGTACCCTCGCCGGTGACCTGCGCGAGGCCGGCCGTATCGCGGCCTCCCACCACGAACGCGACGCCGAACTCATGGAGGCCGTCGCCCAGGCCTTCATCCAGCACCCCGACCTGCGCGCCGCACTCCGCGAGACCGTCATCGCCCCCGAGGTCGCGGCCATCGACGCGGTCGTGGCGCGCGCGGTCGCGCGGGGCGAGGTCGACGCCGACAACGCCGCGATCGGCTTCGTCGCGCCCTGTTTCCTCGGCATGCTCCGCATCGAGCGACTCTTCGAGGATCGCTTCGCGGACGTCTCGACCATGCGGACCTTCGTCGACGCCGTCCTTCTTCCGGCGCTGCGCGTCGAGGCGTGAGTCCCGGGGGCGTCCGTCACCCTGGAGTCATGCCCGGAGAGTCCACGCAGCCCCCGCACCGCCACGACGTCGACGTCCGCGTCCGCCGGATCTACGAGACCCCCTCGCCCGACGACGGCGTACGGGTCCTCGTCGACCGGCTCTGGCCGCGCGGACTCGCCAAGACCGACGCCCACATCGACGAATGGCCCAAGGCGCTCACCCCGTCCACGGAACTCCGCCGCTGGTACCACGGACCGGAAGGCGCGTACGAGGAGTTCTGCCGGCGCTACGAGGCCGAACTCGCGGCCCCCGAGGCCGCGGCGGCCCTCGACCGTCTGCGGAACCTCGCGGCGAAGGAGACGGTCACCCTCCTCACGGCGGCCAAGGACCCGTCGGTGAGCCACACGTCGGTCCTGCGGCGGCAGCTGGACCCGGGGTCGGGCGCGTAACCCTCAGACCCGGTCCCGCCGCAGCGTCGGAGCCTCGATGGCCGCGTCGACCACCGCGGACCCGCCTGCCCCTCCCGTGCGGTCGCCCCCCGCGCGATCGGCCAACTCCCGCGCCCACGCCACGAGTCCGCCGGCATCGATCCCGTACGCGGCGGCGCCCTTCCCGCTTCCCGGACCGCTCGCGAGGCGGTCGGCGCCACGGCGCAGCAGCCGCGCCCCGCCCGCCGTGTTGCCACGGGCGGCGTGCGTCAGGCCCACGGCGAGCTGCGCGAGGCCCTGCCACAGGTCCCGCTCCGACTCGGGTCCGGACTTCCAGGCGTCCTCGAAGACTTCGTGCGCGTGGAAGGGCAACCCGGCGTCGAGCAGCCGCTGCGCCTCGCGCAGGGTCTCGTCGGGAGTCCGTACGACCCCCTCGGGCTGCCGAGGTACGCCCTCCGCTCCGTACGGCAGAGGCCGGCCGAGCCCGTCGCGGGGACGCGCGCTACGGGCCCGCCCCTCCTCGTCGCGGTCCCTGCCACGGCCACTCGCTGTCCCGTTCACCCGTCCATTGTCACCCCCGGGCCGATCAGGACCGCTAGGGCCTGTCCGGCGGATCAAGGGTCCGCGCCTGCCCCGGGCGCAGGGCCGGCGTGGCCGCCACCTGCGGCGCGTGACAGCCCGTGCGTCAACCCACCCTCCGGCGTGAGGTAATGTTTTCCCTGCACGCCGACGAGGGGGAAAACCCACGGAGACGCGCATCGGGACGTGGCGCAGCTTGGTAGCGCACTTGACTGGGGGTCAAGGGGTCGCAGGTTCAAATCCTGTCGTCCCGACTCGTAAGAGTCGCAGGTCAGAGGCCGTTTCAGAGAAATCTGAAACGGCCTCTGACTCGTTTTGGGGGACCAGTTGGGGACCAGCGCACTTGACCGGGGCGAAGCGCACCTTGACCCGGTCAAGGTGCGTTGGTCGCCGCACGACTGTCCCGTCCAGGACAGGACTTCAGGGTGGTGTGGCGCTGGCCCGGATCACGTCGTACAGGTGGGTGCCGTGGGCCCATGTCTTCAGGCCCTTGCGACCGAGGGCGATGAGGTTGTGCTTCTCGGCGAAGTCGCTTGCGGGCGCGGTGAAGCCGTTGAGTCCGATGATGGTGGCGTGGTTGGCGCCGCGCTCAGGACGCCCGGTGCCGTTGAACTGCTGCGCAGCCGGGGATGAGACGGTACGGCTGAGCTGCTTGCACTGGACCGCGACGGTCAGGCCGGCGTGATCGACGGCGATGATGGCGGCGGCGAGGTCGCCCGCGCCGCCGACCAGGCGGGAGGTACCGGGGGCGCCGTTGGAGCCGTCCTGGCAGATGAAGACGCCCTGGGGGAAGGCGGGGCCGAGGTCGGCGGTGATGTTGCCGCCGGAGCCGCGGAGCCGCCGGAGTCGCCGGAGCCGCCGGAGCCGAGCTTGGTGCGGCCGGTGCCGACGGTGGGCTCGGCGCCGTACACCCAGACGCCGACGTCCTCGCCCGGTCGGGCCTGTGGGCGGGCTGGTCTCCGCCGCCGCGGCGATCGCCGCGTACGCCGTCCGCCGCATCCGGCCCACCTCGCCGGACCCCGCCCCCACCGGGGACCGCCGGATCCCTGAACCGGGGGCGGGGCGCCCGTCAGACGGGCTGGGTGGCGAAGACGAAGAGGCTCCCGGCGCTGCGGACGACGGCGTACCCGTTCGTCGTGAACTGCGGCATCTCCTCGATCCCGGAGGCCAGCAGCTTCTTGTCGAGGGCGCCGAGCGCGGCTCCGGTGCCGTCCAGGTACGCGTAGAGGACGCCGTTGCCCGGGAGGGCGCGCGGCGTGATGTTCACCTCGTCCGCGGCCTGGCGCCACAGCTCCTTGCCGGTCTCCGTGTTCCAGGCGACCGCGCCCTTGCCGTACTGCACCACGGCGGTCTTGCCGTCCGGGGAGATGGCGAGGCCGTCGTCGTCGATGGTGCCGTTGGTGTCGATGCCCGGCCCCTCCGCGAGCCGGCGGCCGCTCGTGACGTCGATCAGCGTCATGACCATTTCGGAATCGCCGTACGAGGACCATTCGAGGAGGGCCTTGTCGCCCTGGTACGGCATCAGCCGCGCACTGGTCGCCTTGTCCGAGGTGACCAGCTTGGCGATGGCGGCCGGCGGCGCGAGGTCCTTGGTGTTCCACGCCTTCTTGCCCGTGCGGATGTCCGTGGCGGTCAGCCAGTCGGCGGAGGGCTGGAAGGAGATGTCCTGCTGCGAGGAGTAGCCGAGACCGGAGCCGACCGCCCCCTTGAGGTCGATGTGCGAGGCCTCGGTGGTGAGGGTCTCCCCGTCACCGATCGGAATGAACTTGGCGCCGTCGTAGCTGCTGGTGTCCACGAGGTAGCCGTGCCGGACCGGGGTGGACATGTGGGTGTCCTCGTCGAAGGAGGAGCTCCCCAGCTTCTCGCCGGACGGCGCGTACATGGTCAGCACGGTCTGGGTCGAGGCCTTCTTCAGGCCGCTCGCCGGGGTGTCGACGCGGTTGCGGATCAGCAGGGCCGGCGAACCGTCCCGCCACTCGCCCACCTGCGCGAGGGCCACCGCCGGGGAGGACGTGGACCCGCCGCTCTCCTCGGGGAGGGCGAAGTCGAACTTCTTGCGCAGCTTGCCGCTCTTGGCGTCGAGGAGCCGGGCGGTGAAGGTGCTCGTGCCCGACTGCCCGTCGCCGTAGCCGGTGACGATGACGGCGTCCCCGACCGTGCAGACGTCGCGCTGCGACGTGTCCTTCTCGGACGCCTCGCTCGCGCAGTTCCCCGCCTGATCGTCCGTCAGGCTCCAGGCCGGCTGCGCGGCCAGCCCGGGTACCGGCTTGCCCTGGTAGACCGGGCTCTTCGGCGCCGCGGGCGCGGACTCCGCGGCCTTCCCCGTCTCCCCGCCGCCGGCCTTGGCATCGGGGTCCGCCCCTCCGGAGCACCCGGTCACGAGACCCGCGGACAGGACCAGACCGAGCGCCACCGTCTTACGTATGCGATTCAAATTCCTTGCCCGTCTTCCCTCTTGAGTGATCACGCCCAACGGACCACCTTACTTCGATCACGACCCGCCCCTGCCCGGCATGCCTGCGCCCCCGCATGCGTGCCGGCCGATGACGTGCGGCGGGTGCCGGTCAGTCGCAAGGGCGGAAACACGTTCAAGGCGAAGTCCGTTCACCCCGAACTCTCCGGCACCGACGGCTTCGTGAGCCTGCGGGCCGAGGTCTGGGACGCGGCGGGCAGCCGCACGGTCCAGGACATCACCAAGGCACGCGCCGAAGGGATCGCGTTCGTCGCGGCACTCCGGCGCCGCGACGAGCCCCTGACCGTGAGGGTCGTCGACCCCTCACGCGGGCGACGGCCCTTCATCCACTCGATGGGAGCCGTGTTCGTTTCGGTTCATCGGTGATCGACATCGAGGTCACCGTCGACCTGAGCAAGTTTCACGACGCGAGGATCGACGCGCAGCACATCCGCGGGGACAACCGTGTGGACGTCGTGCACGTGCAGACGGTCAACGACTTCCCGTACTGGAAGCAGCAGGGTCTGCTGGAGCCGTTCCGGCCCGACGGCCTCGACCAGGTCGACCCTGACTTCGTGGACCCCGACGGCGCCTTCTACGCGCTGTTCGTGTTCGCGTTCTCCAATGTGGTCGACACCAAGGTCATTCCCGAGGACCGGGCCCCGAGAGAGGCGACGGACTACCTTCGCCCGGAGCTGAAGGACCGCATCGTGCTGACGTATCCGCACGACGACGATGCCGTTCTCTTCCAGTTCGAGCAGATCATCGCCAAGCACGGCTACAGCTGGCTGGAGAAGCTGCTGGCCCAGAACCCGATGTGGGTGCGCGGGACGGCGACGCCGTTGGCCGTGATCGGCTCCGGTGAACGCGCGGCGACGTTCACTTCGTTCTACTACCTCAACCCGCCTGAAGGCGACTCGATGAGGTTCATCCTGCCGAAGGAGGACTTCTTCCAGGCCTGGTACCAGACCGGAGCGATCCTCAGGGACGCGCCGCACCCGGCGGCGGCCAGGCTGTACATGAGCTATCGGCTCTTCGTACAGGCCCAGCAGGCGTCGGCCCAGTGGCCGGCCTGCAGAGACGTGCAGATCCCCGGCTGGAAGCCGATCGATCAGTACCCCAACACCGACCCGCGCGGGTTCCGTGACGTCATGCTCGACCGAGCCCGGGTGGAACGACTGCGGGGAATCATGGAGGACTTCATCGGCCCCGTCCGGGGCGACAATCCCACCGGCGTCGAACGCGCCTGGCGCTGAGCGCGCCAGGCCCCGGCCACTTCGCCGAGACGCTCGGGGGCGGTCACGAGCACGCGGCCGCCTCCTGGCGACACCTGCTGCGCGCCGCCCCGGCAACGCCGTGCGCCGCCCCGGCGCGGGCCGGGGACCTGTTCGTCGCGGTGGTGTCCCGTGTGGTCCGAGTGGCCCCCGTGGCCGTGCGAGGGGCGGCCGGCTGCGTCAGCATCGACCTGACCCGGCAAGCGTGGGATGCGGGAGAGACGGAGACGGCCATGACAACAGGTTGGGATCCCCGGCCCTCGGCCGACGCCGAGGCCGACGGAGCCGAATGGCGGCCCGCTCTGGACGTGCCCCCGCCGGGGCAGCAGCGTCGCTGGACGGTACTGCTGCGCTGGCTGCTGCTCCTGCCGCAGTTCATCGTCGTCGCCCTGCTGTCCTTCGCCGCGTTCTTCGTCACCGTCGCGGGGTGGTTCAGCGCTCTGGTCCTGGGCCGACTGCCCGACCCGATCGCCTCCTTCCTCGGCTCGGTCCTCGCCTACCAGACCCGGGTCACGGCCAGCGCGACCCTGCTCGTCGACCGCTACCCGCCGTTCGCCTTCGACGCCCCCGACTACCCGGTGCGCATCGAGCTGCGCGCCACCCCGCTCAACCGGCTCGCCGTGCTGTTCCGGCTGATCCTGATGATTCCGGCGGCGATCATCAGCAGCCTCGCGCAGTCCGGCTGGTTCGCGATCAGCTGGGTGTTCTGGCTGATCGGCATCGTCCTGGGCCGCCTCCCCGAACCGGTCTTCGGCGCCACGGCGGCCGTCGTCCGGTACCGGATGCGGCTGGCGGCCTACGCGACGATGCTGACGCCGGTGTACCCCAAGGGATTCCTGGGCGACGACGTCGCCGCCGCCCAGCCCGCGTACTCCGCGACGCGTCCGCTCCGCCTGAGCACCGGCGCGCAGGTACTCCTCTGGCTCTTCCTGCTCCTCGGGCTCGCGGGCCATGTGACCTCGGGCACGATCGACTACGACGACATGGGCGACGACCGCCCGGACGCGGCCGCCGCACGGCCCGCGGGGTGACCGCCGGGCGCGTGAGGAGCTGGGCTTCGAAGTCCCGGCCCTCCCGGTTCGTTCGTCAGCTGAGCACGAGGGGCGTCAGGAGGAGGTCCAGGTGAAGGCGACCTGGTCGCCGTTCTCCATCTCGAACTGGCAGCCGCCGACCGGTGTCGGGGCGCCGTTGACCGAGATGCTCCAGTAGGCGGAGCCGCCGCCGCTGGCGCCCTCGACGGTGTCGACCGCGTAGTCGTCGAAGGACGCGTACCAGGTGCCGTCCCAGGTGAAGCCGTTCCGCTTCGCCGCGTGGTCCAGGGAGGCCGTCGGGGTCGGGACCTTCGTGGCGTGGGCGCTGCCGTTGGTGCCGTCGCACGTGTGGGTGCCGCCGGTGGCCGTCGTGACGTCGTGGCCCGAGGTGATGATCTTCTTCTGGAAGAGCAGGCCGTCGGGGCCCTGGACGGTGACGGTGACTCTCACCGGCGCGTTCGTGTACGGCGCGGTGGACTGCGCCTGCGCGGTCGTGGGTGTGATCGTGAGGGCGAGGCCGAGGGTCACGGTGGTCACGGCGGCGCGGCGGAGCAGGGTCTGGCGCATGGGGTTCCTCTCGGTGACGGTGACGGTGCGGTGTCCGGCCGTCGGCGGGGTGCCGGCGGCCGGGTTTCAGCCGGCCGCGGCGTCCGAGCCCTCACCGCTGCGTGCGAAGCGGATCGAGGCCTGGAAGCGGGCCTTGCGGGCGGCGCGGCGGAAGACGGTGAGGACGGCGGGGCCGGCCAGGGTGACGGCGACGAGGTTGGTGACGGCGCGGCCGGTGTCCCAGCCGAGCGAGGTCGCCAGGTCGAAGGCGAGGTAGCGCTGGAACTGCTCGGTGAAGGGCAGGCCGGGCAGGTAGGCAGGGCTACTTCGGTCAGTCCGCCAACTTCAACGGCACCGTCTTCGCCGCCCTTTCGCTCGGCGGGGCCAAGACCCAGGCCGGTGCCCCGCGCATCCCGCAGGCCCTCACCGACTCGATCGTCGCCCGCCTCCGGGCCAACCAGCACAACGACGGCGGCTGGACCTACCAGAAGGTGGAGGGCAACCCCACCGCCATCAACACCGCCGGTGACGTCGACATGACCGGCGCCGCGATGGCCGCCCTCTGTGCCTCCGGCGTCCCCAACACCGTCGCGGACGTCGTCCAGGCCAAGAACTTCCTCAAGGGCGAGCCGGTCGCCGGCTCCGGCGCGTTCACCTCCCTCTACGGCGTCAACACCAGCTCCAACGGTTGGGGCGTCGCCGGTCCGAACGCCTGCGGCATCAACCCGCAGTCCGCGGAGTTCACCACGATCAACAGCAAGACGCCGGTCGACTTCCTCATCGCCAACCAGTACAACCCGGGGGCGGCTTCACGTACAAGCCCGCCGACACCGTGCCCTCCGCCTACTCCTCGATCGACGCACTGCGCGCGGTCGCCGGAGGCGGCTTCACCACGGCCCCGCCCGTCCCGGTCACCCCGGGCGCCACGCAGTGGGTTGCACAGCCCACCTTCACCGCGGGCACCGCCGCCAAGCCGGCGCTGACCGTCGACGACGGCGCCGGCAGCCTCAAGGCGTGCTCCGTGGCCTTCACCCCGACCGGTACGACCACGACCCTCGGCGACGTCCTGGCCGCCGCGACGAGCGGCGCCACCCCGTCGGGCTGCGTCACGAGCGTGACCCCCTCGTCGGGCACCGGCACCATCACCGCGGTCAACGGCAAGGCCAACAGCGGTGCGAACACCTGGAAGGTCAGCGTCGACCGCTCCTCCTTCGCCGGCTCCCTCCGCGAGAAGGTGATCGACGTGGGCGACACCATCGCCCTGCGCTGGGGTGCCTGATCCCCTGCCGGGGGGCCGCCCGCACGCGAAGAGGCCACAGCCCGGGGGCTGTGGCCTCGTTCATGCGGACGTGGGGGTCAGGGTCTACCAGAAGACGCTGCAGTCCACGAGGTCCGTGGCGGTGTCACGGACACAGACGCGGTAGTACGCGGTGGGGCTGCCCAGCATGTTGGTCCAGTCCGAGCCCGGGTTGGGGAACTTCACCTCAAGGCTGCGCTGGAAGTCGGTGCCCTTGCCGCCCCACTTCTCGATGGAGCCGTATCTGTCCCACCACTGCTCGCCGGAGGCGCTGACCCGGGCCCAGGCCGCCTGACGTGCCACCTGCTCGCGAGGGGCGAAGTCGGCTACCGGACCTGCGCCGCAGCTCACCGAGCGGCGCCCCTGGCGAGCTCGTGACCGACGGCCTTCCGGTGACACGTAGCGGCCGGACGGCTCCGTGCGCGGTGGGGGGAGGGTTCCGCGTCCTACGGTGGGCTGATGCGATCCGTTCCCAGGTGGGCCCTGTTGTCCTCGGGGTGTGCCCCGGTCCTGTTGGTCGGCGGCTGGACCATCGCGGCGCACCTGCAGGGGCCCGCGTACGATCCCGTCACGCAGACGATCAGCGTCCTCGCGGCCTACGGGGCCGCCGGGTCCTGGGTCATGACCGGCGCGTTCCTCGCCCTGGGGGTCTGTCACCTCCTCACCGCCTGGGGGCTGCGGCCGGCCGCGCCCGCCGGGCGGGTGGCGCTCGCCGGCGGTGGCGTGGCGGCGCTGGTGGTGGCGCTGGTTCCGGCGCCGAGCAGCGGGGGGTCCCTGCATCACGGGGCGGTCGTCGCGGTCGGCTTCGGTCTGCTCGCGCTGTGGCCGGTGCTGGCCGCCGAACGCGGCGGCGCCACGCCGTGGGGGCTGCGATTCACGCCCTCCGTCGTGGTGACCGCGCTGATGGGACTCGGCGCGGCCTGGTTCCTCATCGAGTTGAACCGGCAGGGGTCCGTCGGCATCGCCGAACGGCTCGTCACCTGCGTGCAGTCCGTGTGGCCCCTGGTGGTGGTCGCCTCCTGTCTCCGGCACACCGGCGACGAGGGATCTGCGCCGTCGGGACGACCGCGGGGATGACCCCCGGATGACCGCTTGGATGACCGGACGTGTCGCCTACTGCCCGGCCGTCGTGCCTTCCCTCGGTGCCCGCTGACGCGAGCGAAGTGCGAGGGCGCACCAGACTCCCGCCGCGATCAGCGCGACCGCCGCCATCGCGGCGACGACGGGTGCCTCCGGGCGCCAGCCCAGGGAGAGCCGGGTGCCCAGGTAGGTGAGGGCGGCCGCGATCCGTCCGGGCGCATAGACGGGGACCTTGGCCGCGGCGGCCCGCAGGACGGCCGCCACGACAAGGCCGATCGCTGCCCAGGCGGCCAGGTACGGCCAGAGCGCACCGGAAGCGGCGGGCGGAAGTCCGTACTGTTCGGACCCGATGCGGAACAGGGAGGTGACCCAACCCACCGCGACCGCGGTGGCGGTGACACCCGTCACCCACAACGCGTGGCGCCAGAACGGGCCCGGGCGCACGGTCTCTTCGTCGCTGTCGGGGTCGGGGGAGTAGTCGGGCTCGAGAAGGTCCATCACGTCTTCTAGGACGTGGTGCGGCGGCCGAGGGTTGCCTTCGACAACCCCTCGAGATCGTCGGCGGGTCAGCCGGCCCAACGCCCGGTCAGATAGGTCAGCGCGAACAACGTCGACAGGGGTACGGCGAGACAGAAGTACGCGGTCCTGAAGCGTGGTGCGCGCAGGCTCCAGGCGGCGAGCGTGACCCACAGCGGCCACCACAGGAGGGTGGCCCGGGGGATGGACTGGTACCAGTAGGACGTGCCCAGGGCCCACAGGCTGAGGCCGATGTAGACGGCTTCGGGCCAGTGGCGGCGTCGGATCAGGAGGGCCGCGAGCGCCAGCCCGATGAGCATGGCGAGGAGTTCGGCCTGGAACATGAACGCGTAACCGGTGGTCTGGACGTGGCCGAACGCGGACTCCCAGGTCGTGCTCCAGGAGTCCCAGGGCGCGTGGAAGTGGCGGTACCACCCGCGCTCCTGGGCATGCTTCCAGGCCATCCAGTCACCGGTGTGGGAGTGCAGGTACCAGGCGTAGAGGACGGCCGGCAGGGCGGGAAGGGCGAGCCACGGCAGCGGGCGCCACTCGGCGCGGGTACGGGCGGTCAGGACGAAGTGCACGGCGAGGGCCGCGGCGAGGAAGAGGCCGCTGATGCGTACGGTCGTGGCCAGGGCGGCCAGCGTGGCGGCGAGGGGCCAGGCGCGGCGGTGGGCGGCGAGCCAGGCGGGCAGGGCGAGGGCGAGGAAGAGCGACTCGCTGTACCCGGCGGCCAGGAAGATCGCACACGGCGAGAGCAGCAGGAGCTGCGCAGTCCGCCGGCCGGCGTTCGCGTCGGGCAGGTAGAGGCGGGCGATCCGTACGAGCGCCAGAACCGCCACGCCTCCGGCGACGAACGAGATCAGCAGCCCGGCCGCGGTCCAGTGCGGGACGACGGTGTGGACGGCCCGGAGGGCGAGGGGGAACCCGGGGAAGAAGGCCTCGCGATTGTCCCAGTCGGCGTCCCACGGGCCGTCTCCCGCGGGGAAGTAGCCGTCGCGCGCCACGTTCAGGAAGTGCCCCCAGTCCCATCGTTCGAAGACTGCGAGGACGGGGCCGGGGTCGTGCGTGCCGGGATCGGCGGGGAAGAGCCATCGCGCGCAGTACGCGGTGGTCCACAGGGCGGTGCGCGTCAGCAGATACAGCCAGAGCACGTCCCGGTCCTCGGCGGTCAGCCGCAGGCGGAGGAGGTGGCGGGTGCGGCGGACGCGGTCGGCGCGGGCAACGCGACGGGCGCTCGCCTCCGCGCCGGAACGGGGGAGGGGGACCGACGTCGTCTCTTCCCGCGGCCACGACCGCGACCGCAACTGCGACCTCGACCTGGGGGATATCACAGACATAGGGAACTTTCGTCAGGGTGAGCGGGGTGAGCGGGGTGAGAAGGCATGGCGGATCGCGCGACGGCGGCGCGCGTCGCGAGGAAGGGCGGTGGTGATCAGACGGGTGCGGTGATCAGGGGGGTGTGGTGGTGACCTGCCCGGAGGGCTGCGTCGTGGTGGCCGACGGATCGCCCGGGGTGGTGCCCTCGCTGGTGGGGGAGGTCGACGAAGTCGTGCTGCTCCCGGGTGGCCGGGTGGTCTCCCCGGGAGACGGTGCGTGGGGCGAGGGGCTGGTGGCCGGGGCGACGGGAGCCGGTGCGTCCGACAGGAGAGCGGCCGCGGTCAGCCCGCCACCGGCGAAGAGCAGGCACGCGGCCCCCGCCGCGACGGCGACGCGGCGCCGGTGCGTGCGCCGGGCGCGCTCGGCGATGCGCGCGACCGGTACGGCACGGGCGCGGGACTGTCCGGAGGCGGCGGCCTGCCGGAACAGCTCGCGAAGGGGGTCCTGGGGTTCCTGGGGTTCAAGCACCGGGGTCCTCCTCGACGTTCCGGGGCTGCAGACGATCGGCGAGCGCGACCCGGCCGCGGACCAGGTGCGTCTTGACGGTGCTGGCGGACTGTCCCGTCTCGCCGGCGATCTGTTCGACGCTCAGGTCGCACAGGTAGTGCAGCGTCACCGAGCGGCGCTGCTGGGCGGGCAGCTCGCGCAGCGCGTCGATGAGCACCACGTACTCGGGGCCCGGGCCCTCGACGGGCGGTGGAGCGCCCGCGCGATCCCAGGCTTCCGACGCGCGCCTGCGAAAACGCCAACGACTCACGGCCAGGCGCCAGGCGACCGTACGGATCCACGCCTCCGGCTGCCCGTCGCGATCGAGCTGCCGTCGCCGGCTCCATCCCTTGACGAACGCCTCCTGTACGACGTCCTGAGCCTCGTGCAGATCGCCCAGCATCACGTACAGCTGCCCTGTGAGTCGCGCGACCGCCTGCTCGTAGAACGCCTCGAACTCCTCAACGGTCAACACTCGCTCCCGGATCTTTCGCTTCACCACGCATACGCCTGGCACCAGGCATCCGGTTGACACGGCCCACGCATCGAGAGAGTGATGGTGATCACGGAACCAAAGAGACGGGACACGCGTCGCCCCGATCCGACCATTTCCGGACGAAGAACGCCCGGCCCGTCGACGGCCCGTCAGCCGCTCGGCCGAGCGGCCCCGCCCGGTCGGCGTCGTGAGCGGTGGTCGGCGTGTGCCGTTGCGGGCGGCTCGAATGCGCTGTTTCCCCGCATGTGTCGCTCGGTTAACGTCGATGGCCGAACACAGCTTCGCCTTGCACGGCGTCGGCAGCGCTCGCTGCCGCGACACCGAGAGGGAGGTACCTGTGCGCGCACTCGTCTACCTGGGCCCCGGTTCCGTCGAGCTCCAAGAGCGTCCGGCACCGCGCGCGGCGGCTGCCGACGATGTGGTGGTGAAGGTCGTCGGCACCGGGATCTGCGGGACCGACCGGAAGATTCTGCACGGCCGCTTCCCGGCCAGACCGGGTGTCGTGCTCGGGCACGAATCGGTCGGTCTCGTCCAGGAGGTGGGCGCCGGGGTGCGCTCGCTCGCCGTGGGGGACCGGGTCGTGGTCAACCCGACCCTGTACTGCGGATGGTGCGTGCCGTGCATGCGCGGGGCGACGAACTTCTGCCGGAACAAGGCGGGGACGGAGGTCGGCGTGGACCGCGACGGGACCTACGCCGACGCGGTGGTGCTGCCGGAGCGTTTCGTCCGGCGCGTGCCCGACGGGATGTCCTTCCGCAGCGCGGTGCTCATCGAACCGCTCGCCTGCGTCCTGAACAACGTGCAGGCCGCCGAGCTGACGGTCGACGACACCGTGACCGTGCTCGGCGCGGGACCGATCGGCGCGCTCGTCGCCCTCGTGGCCGCCCGCACTGCGCGGTCCGTCACGGTGGCCGAGACGGACGACTACCGGCTGTCCAGGGCGCGCGAGCTGTTCGAAGCCGTGGTGGACGTGGTGGACGTGTCCCGAACGGACGCGGCGGAGGCCCTCGTGAAGGCCTCGGGCGGCGACCGGCCGGCCGTCGTGTTCGACACCACCGGGAGCGGTCTGGAGGACGCCCTGCGCCTGGTCGACGACGGAGGCCGGATCGTGCTCATGGGCTTCGACGACAGCTACAGCACGCCTCTGCGCCCACTTCAGCTGACCAATCGTGGAATCCGGCTGGTCGGAGCCGGTGACTTCCGGGGAGACACCTTCCCCGTGGCCGTCGACCTGGCGGGCGCTCTGGGATTGGAGCGCCTGGTGACGCACGAGTTCCCGCTGGAGGAGTACGAGGACGCGCTCGGCGCCTTGGGCGGGGTCGGTGGCGGCATCGGCGCCGATGGAGATGGCGATGGCGGGGGGACGAGTGGTCGGTACGACGCCATGAAGGTCGTCATCCGTTCCGACGCCGGCCCGGTCGGCGCCGACGGCTGGCCGGTGGGCGCGTGAGCGGGCCTCGGTTCGGGTCGCTGGAGTCCGGTGGGACGAAGTTCGTCTGCCTGGTCGGATCGGCGCCCGACCGGATCGAGGACGAGATCCGCTTCCCCACCGGAGCACCGGAACCGACGCTGGCCAGAGCCGTCGCCTTCTTCGAGGAGGCCGCGGTGAAGGGCCCGCTGGACGCCGTGGGCATCGCGTCCTTCGGCCCGCTGGAGCTGCGCCGCTCGCATCCCCTGTACGGGCATCTCGCCGCGACGCCGAAGCCAGGGTGGAGCGGGGTGGACGTCGCGGGGACGGTCGCGGCGGCGCTCGGCGTGCCGGTCGCCATCGACACCGACGTCAACGGCGCGGCGCTCGGCGAGGGCCGCTGGGGCGCCGCCCGGGACCGGGACACCTTCGTCTACCTGACGGTCGGCACCGGGATCGGCGGCGGCGCGGTGATCGGCGGCCGCGTCATCACCGGACTGGTCCACACCGAGATGGGGCATCTGAGCGTGCCCCGCGTACCGGACGACGACTTCCCGGGATCCTGCCCCTTCCACGGGGACTGCTGGGAGGGCATGGCGGGCGGCGAGGCGGTCGCCGCCCGCTGGGGACGGCCGGCCGAGGAGCTGACCGGCGAGACGCTCCGCCGCGCCCTGCACCTGGAGGCGGTCTATCTCGCCTCCGGGCTGCGCGACATCATCTACACCACCGCGCCCGAACGCATCGTGATCGGGGGCGGGATGGCCGTACTGCCCGGCCTCTTCCCCCTCGTACGGGACGAGCTCGCCCGTACCCTGGCCGGATACCCGGGCCTGCCGGAACACGCCGCCGACGACTTCGTGGTCCCGGCCGCCCTCGGCCGGCTCGCCGGGCCGGCGGGAGGCCTCGTACTGGCCGAGCGGGCCGCCGAGCAGGCACGGCGCGCGGCCGGCGGCGGGGCGTCGAGACCGTCCGCGCACGTCTCGGGCGTACCGCCGTTGGAGGAAGAGCCCGCGTGAGTCGGGCCGCGAACGGGAAGGCCCACCGGCATGACGTTCGGTGACCACGCCGCCCTGGACGCGCCGACCCGTGCGTGGCTGACGGAGCGGGCGCTGCCCGGCCTGAGCCTGTCGGACGTGAGGCTGCTGCCCGGCGGGTTCACCAACGACATGCGTCTGGTGACGACACGGCAGGGGGAGCGGTACGTCCTCCGTCGCTACCTCTCCAGCGGGACCCGGATGCGCCGCAACAACTGTGCCGTGGAGTCGGCCGTCCTGGAACGGGCGGCTCCGACCGTGCCGGTGGTCGATGTCGTCGCGTCCGATCCGTACGGGTCGGCCACGGGCAGGCCCGCGCTGGTGTACCGCTTCGCCGAGGGCATTCCGCTGAGCCGGGCGCTCGCCGAGCATCCGAGTGCGGCCGGGGCGGCGGAGCTCGGTGCGGCGGTGGGCGGGGTCCTGGCCCGCATCGCGGCAGTACGGCTGCCCCGACCGGGTCCCTTCCACGACCCCACCCTCGTACCGGCCGAGGACGGTGACGGGGCCGCCGACCTGCCGGACTTCGTCGAGCGCTGCCTGGCAACCGGCGGCGCCGGCCACGCTCTGACGCCCGCCGAGACCGACGCGCAGACGCCCGCCGAGGCCCATGCTCTGACGCCCGCCGAGGCCGACGCGTTGCGCGCACTCGCCGCGCGCACCGCTCACCGGGTCGCCGACGTGAGCGGCCACAGCCGCCTCGTCCACTGCGACTTCAACCCCAAGAACGTGCTGGTCTCGCGGGCGGGCGGCCGGTGGGACGTGGTGGCGGTACTGGACTGGGAGCAGGCGTTCAGCGGCTCGCCGCTCTACGACATCGGCAACATGCTGCGCTTCTCCCCTCTCTACCCGCCCGCGTTCGTCGACGGGTTCGTCTCCGGGTACCGGAACGCGGGTGGGGCGCTGCCGGACGACTGGCGCGAACTCAGCCGGATCCTCGATCTGTTCACCCTGGCGGACATTCTCACCGCACCACCGGACGCCGAATGCTTCGCTCAGGCGCGGACGGTGCTGCTGAGCCATCTGTCGGAAGAATGACCTTGGTGTTCGTTGCCCTTGATGTTCATGGCCAATAGCCGCTCCTCAACAGGCTGGTAATTTCTTCTCAGTCAATTGCGTGGCCGCTATGCTTCCGGGAGCCGAAAGATCCTTGAACAAGGGAGAATTTCGCAGTGGAGAACACGCTGACGCCGACCCCCACGGTCAGGTGCAACGGGACCCCGCCCACTCCCGAGCAGAAGGAAGGACCCTTCTACAAGCCCGACACCCCCCACAAGCCCGACTTCAGGGGGGATGTGGAAGGCGGCACGCCCCTGCTGTTGCACGGCAGCATCGTCACCCCCGAGGGCAAGCCCGTCGCCGGCGCGCTTCTCGACTTCTGGCAGGTCGGGGACGAGGGCGTCTACGACGAGGAGGGCTTCCGGCTCCGGGGCCACCTGTTCGCCGACAGCGACGGGAACTGGCAGCTGGAGACCGTGTTGCCGGCCGTGTACCCGGGTCGTACGCGCCACGTGCACGTCAAGGTGCAGCCCCCGGACGGCGAGGTGCTGACCACGATGCTGTACTTCCCGGACGAGCGGCGCAACCACCTGGACAAGTACTTCAGGCCGGAGTGCCTGATGGACGTCCGTCGCACCGAGGACGGCTGGGACGCCGCGTACACCTTCGTGCTGGACATCTGACATTCCAGCTCAGAGATTCCCTCGCAAGGACGCGACGCATTCGATGCATTCGACGGATGCGACGGATCCGTACGGGAAATTCTGATGCGCGGGGGCCGCTCACCTCGGATGGGGTGGCCCCCGTCGAAGGGCGCATGCCGGGCACGCAGAATTGTCGCGCCGTGAGCAGCCGGAGAAATAGCCGGAGACGCGGCGGGAGATACTCGGGAGATACATGGTCGACTTGACGCACGCCCAGAATTTGATCTATTACCCGGTCAGCGACTATCTGATGGATCACGGTGAAGGGATCTATCTGTACGACGCGGACGGGAATCAGTACATCGACTGCGCGTCCGGCACCTTCAACCTCAGTCTCGGCTACAGCCACCCCGAAGTGCTCAAGGCGATGCGCGACCAGATCGAGCGGCTCGTGCACGCGACCTCGACGTTCCAGACCACCCCGGTCAACGACCTGGTGCGGCGCCTGGTCGAGATCACCCCCGAGAACCTCACCAAGGTGCACCTCAAGGTCTCGGGCGGCTCCACCGCCAACGAGGGCGCGGTCAAGATGGCCCAGATCAGCACCGGCCGGCGTGACGTCGTCACCCTCTTCCGCAGTCATCACGGCCAGACGATGATGACGACCACCATGTCGGGCGAATCGTTCCGCAAGGCCCCGTTCCCGCATCTGATGCCCGGCGTGCTCCAGGTGCCCGACCCCTACTGCCTGCGCTGCTTCTACCGGCAGAGCCCCGACAGCTGCGGACTGCTCTGTGTCGAGCGGATCAACGACTTCCTCGACCACGCCAGTTCGGGCAGTGTCGCCTGTGTCGTCGTGGAACCGGTCTCGGGCAGCGGCGGGAACATCGTGCCGCCCGACGGGTACCTCGCAGCGCTGCGCACCCTCTGCGACGAGCGGGGCATCGCGCTGATCTTCGACGAGATACAGACGGGCATCGGCCGGGTCGGCCGGATGTTCGCCGCGGAGCACTTCGGCGTCCGGCCCGACATCCTGACCACAGGCAAGGGGCTCGGCGGCTCCGGCGCCCAGGTCGCCGCCATCATCGCCGACGAGCGGATGTCGGGACTCAGCGGTGACCATCACTCGTTCACCTACGGCGGCAACATCCTGGCGGCGGCGGCCGCGTCGGCGACCCTCGATGTCATCGGCCGCCCCGGCTTCCTGGAGAACGTACGCGAGGTGGGAGCCCACATCATGGAGCGCCTGCGGCTGCTGGCGGCGGCGCATCCGTCCGTCGTCGACGTGCGCGGACTCGGCCTGATGATCGGCATCGAGATCGGTGACGACGAGGGCCGCCCCCACAGTGAACGGGCCCAGGCCCTGGCGCGGCGCGGGATGGAGCACGGCCTGATCCTGCGTACCTCGCGGTACGGCCGTGGCAACGTGATCAAGATCCGGCCCCCGCTCGTCATCACCCGGGCCGAGGCAGATCTGCTCTGCGACCGCCTCGACGCCCTGTTCACCTCGGAGGCGGCATCAAGGAGGGCGGCATGAAGGACTACGTCGTACGGCTCGCCTCGTCGGTGCGCGACGCGGTGCTGGCCGCGCGGAACCGGCTCGACAGCCGACTCGTACGGGGCCATTCGCCCGGCGGCGACGCGCAGTTCGGTCTCGACGACGTGGCGGAGGCCGCGGTCTGGAAGCACGTCGTCGACGGGGGCGTACCCGTCGCCGTCTACTCCGAGGACCGGGGACTGCAGTTCCACGGCGACACACCCGAGTACCTGCTCGTCGTCGACCCCATCGACGGCACGCGGCCCGCCGTCGCCGGACTCGAATCGGCCACCGTCTCCGTCGCCGTGGCCCGGCTGACCGACCGGCCCCGCATCGCGGATGTGGAACACGCGCTGCTCATGGAGATGACGACAGGGGCCTATCTCTACGGGGAGCGCGGTTCGGACGGGGTGACCGCCCACGGCTACGGGCGCCCCGTACCGTCCCTGACGACGACCACCGACCTCTCCCGGATGTTCTGGTCACTCGAATTCAACGGCCACCCGGCCCGGCTCATGACCGACGCGTACGGCCACCTCATCGACCGCTCCGCCAACACCGGCGGTGTGTTCGTCTTCAACAGCGCCACCTACTCGATCTCCCGGCTGCTCACGGGCCAGCTCGACGCCTACGTCGATATCGGCAACCGGCTGCTGCGCGACGACCCCGGGCTCCTCCCCGAGTTCGAGCGGGTCGGCAACGGAAGCGTGCTCCACCTGTTCCCGTACGACATCGCCGCGGCGGTCTTCCTCGCCGAGAAGGCCGGCGTCGTCATCACCGACGGCTACGGCATGCCGCTCGGCGACACCGCGCTGACCGACCTGAGCGTCGACAACCAGCGCTCCTGCGTGGCCGCCTCCACCCCCGAACTCCACAAGGCACTGCTTGAGGAGATCCGATGGAGGGCCTGACCCGGCGCGAACACGCCAGGATCCCGCCCGTGCCCGATGCACCCACGTCCGATGCACCCGTGTCCGATGCCCCCACGTCCGAGGCACCCGATCCCGGTGACGCCGCCGAGTTCCGTGCGCTCCTGGATCGCCTCTCCGACAAGGCGACGGCGGACTACTACAACCCGTACACCACCTTCGACTGGCCCAAGTCGATCCCCACCGACGACTTCTGGATGTCCCCGGAACTCCTCACGGTCCACGGCACCGAGGCGATGGAGACACTGACCCCGGAGCAGCTGCGCGCGCTGAGCCGGTGGGAGAGCATCCACTTCTACAGCCTGAACGTGCACGGCATCAGGGAACTGCTCATCGAGGTCATGCGGCGGATCCACACGCCCGGCTTCGAGACCCCGTCGGAGTTCTTCCACCACTTCGTCGGCGAGGAGAACGACCACATGTGGTTCTTCGCCACGTTCTGCCTCACGTACGCCGGGAGGATCTACCCCGACAAGAAGCTGCGACTGCCCGAGACGCCACGGGACCCGGCGGTCGAGAACTTCCTGGTCTTCGTCCGCATCCTGGTCTTCGAGCAGATCGTCGACCACTACAACGTCCGGCTCGCGGCCGACGAACGGCTGCACCCCACCATCCGCCACATCAACCGCCTTCACCACCAGGACGAATCCCGCCACATCGCCTTCGGGCGGCGACTGGTCGAACTGCTGTGGGAGCGGCTCGTGGCGGCCGGCATGGACGAGCGGACCCGCCGCGCGACGGGTGCCTACGTCGACCGCTACATCACCACGAGCATGGAGTCGTTCTACAGCCCCGCCGTCTACCGCGACGCGGGGATCCCGGACGGATACGCGCTCCGGCAGCGGCTGCTCACCCACCCGGCCCGACGGGCCGCCCACGCCCGGGTGCTGCACAAGACCACGGACTTCCTCACCCGGATCGGGGTGCTCGATGCCGGGAAGTGACTCCGCGGCGGACATCACTCCCTGGACCGTGCGCGACGGACTCGCCTCCTTCGGGGAACCCGCGACCCTGCTGCTGCACGCCCTGGACGAGGTGTTCACGGAGTGGGGGACCCGGGCGGGAGCCGTACGGATGACGTTCCCGCCCCTGCTCGCCGCCGACGACCTGCGCACCCTCGACTACTTCCGCAACTTTCCGCACCTCGGCAGTACGGTCTCCCGCATCCGGACCGACCGCCTCGACACGCACAGCCGAGGCACCACAGGCGGCCCCGTGCCCGCGCGGGACCTCGCGGACGCCGGCCACCTGCTGCCCTCCGCCGCCTGCTACGGCTGCTTCGTGCACTTCTCCGGAACCACGACCGACACCCCGCTCCGGGTGAGCACGGTCGCCCGGTGCTTCCGCCACGAGGACCACTACGACGGACTGCGCAGACTCTGGGGCTTCACCATGCACGAGACCATCTGCATCGGCTCCGCCAGGCAGGTCGGCGAGCACCTCGAACAGCACCATGAGCGGCTCGCCGGCTTCGCCGCCGACCTGGGCCTCTCGCTCTCCCGGGAGCCGGCGACCGACCCCTTCTTCGAGAAGGAGGGCTCGCGCACCCTCATGCAGTTGCTCGCACCGGTCAAGGACGAGTACGTGCACACCGACGGCACCGCCGTGGCCTCGATGAACAACCACCGGAACTTCTTCGGGGAACGCCGCTCCCTCGCGTACGAAGGGAAGGCCGCGTTCACCGGCTGTGTCGCGTTCGGCCTGGAGCGCTGGGTGCATGTGCTGAACGAACGCTTCGAGGGCGACCTGCGGGCAGCGACTGTCGCCGTACGGAAGGCCGGGGAGGAGGCATGAGCCGTCTCCGGTCCGTTCTCGGCCTCGAACTCCCGCTGCTCCAGGCGGGCATGGGCGGCATCGCGGGGCCCGAACTGTGCGCCGCGGTCTCCGGGGCCGGGGCCGGGGGAACCCTCGCGCTGTACAAGGAGCCCCCGGAGCGGGTGCGTGAGCTCGTACGCGCCGTGGTCGCCTCGACCTCCCGCCCCTTCGGGGTGAACGTCATCCCCGAAGTGGCCGGACCGGTGCTCTGCCGGGCCCAACTGAGCGTCGCCCTTGAGGAGTTGCCCGGGCACGCCTTCGTCACCAGTTTCGGACTGCCGGACGCCTGGGTGGCCCACGACGTCGTGCGGTCGGGCCGTGCGCTGGTGATCCAGGTCGGCACGCTCCACGACGCCGCCGCGGCCCTCCGCCTGGGGGCGGGGGTCCTCGTTCTCCAGGGCACCGAGGCGGGCGGGCACCATCTCGGTGAACTGCCCGCCGAGCGGCTGCTGTACGACGTACGCGCGCGGTACCCAGATGCCGTGCTCGTGGTGGCGGGCGGCGTCGCCACCGGTCGCGACCTGGTACGGGTCCTGGCCCGGGGCGCGGACGGGGCGATGGCCGGGACCCTCTTCGTCCCCACGGTGGAGTCCGCCGCGCATCCGCACTACAAAGAGCGCGTGGCCGAGGCGACGGCCGACGACACCGTCGTCACCACACGCTTCGACATCGGCTGGCCCCGGCGTCCGCACCGCGTCCTGCGGAACCCCGTGACGGGGAACGATCCCCGCCGACCCGCGACCTTCATCGCGACGACCCTCGCGGGCGGGCGCCGGCTGCCCGTACCCCGCTACAGCGCGGCCGTGCCCGTGGCCGCGACGGTGGGCCGCATCGAGGAGATGGCGATGTACTGCGGCCGGTCCTGTTCCCGGGTCACCGGGCAGCGCCCGGCGGCCGTCGTCGTCGAGCAGTTCCGCCGCACGTACGAGGCGGCCGACCCGTCCCGCGAGACAACCACGGAAGGTGGGCCATGGACGTCGCGCTCAAACCGGTGACCGATTGGCTGCGGGCCAGGAACCCGGAGACCGGGGAGATCCCGGCCGATCTCGACCTGATCGAGAACCGGCTCATCGACTCCCTCGGCTTCATGGAGTTCATCCTGCTGCTCGAAGACCTCGTCGGCCGCGAACTCCCCCTGGAGGAACTGGACGTGGACCGCTTCCGCTCGCTCCGGGCCATCCACGACAACTTCCTGTCCCCGTAGGACGGCAGGGTTCTCAGCCGGAGGTCACACCGTGGAACACGGACAGGTCGTCTCGCTGCATCTGGCTCCTTTCGCCGGTGCTCCCACGTCGTCCGTCGGGTGGGCCCGCGCCGTCACCGGCCGCGGCCTCGTCGGAGACCGCAACTACTGGGCAGGCGCCGGGCCGCGTGCCGGACAGCGGGGTACCGGACGCGCGTCCGGGGTCTGCGACGTGACCCTGATCGAGCTCGAAGCACTGGAGGCCCTCACCGAGGACACCGGCATCGAGCTGTCCGTCGCGGAGTGCCGGCGGAACGTCATCTGCCGGGGGATACGGCTCAACCCCCTGGTGGGAACCGAGTTCCAGGTCGGCGGGGTGACGCTCCGGGGGCTCAAGCTGAGCGAACCCTGCCTCCGGCTCGAACAGCTGACCCGCCCCGGCCTGCTGCGCGGCCTCCTCCACCGGGGCGGGCTGCGCGCCGAAGTGACCCACGGCGGCCCGATCCTCGTCGGGGACCCGGTGGGCCAGGTCAGCGACATCACCGCCCGGCACCGCTGAGACGACCGCCCCGCACCGAGGAGCACCGCCCATGACCGACGCCGGCAGGGGCATCGGAAACCGTCCCTGCTCGGAGGTCCGGGTGCACGTACCCACGGCCGCCCCCGTCGACCTACGCGCCGCCGTCCGCGAAGCCGTACATGCCGTCCACGCCCCACTCGGGGCCGGGACCGCCCCGCCCGAGTGGCGCCGCACCACCTCCGGGGACGCCCGGTGGGCCGACACCCTGACGAGGCCGGTCGCCCACCAGCCCCGGCTCATCCAAGCGAGCGAAAGAAATTCGGGCGTCGATGTCGAGAACCCCCGACCGGCTCCGTCCCCGGGGTGAACGTGACCACAATGGGTCGCACCGCACCGAGGAGAACCATCATGGCCAAGTACCTGCTCCTGAAGCACTACCGAGGCGCTCCCTCCGCCGTCAACGACGTGCCCATGGACCAGTGGACGCCGGAGGAGATCTCGGCGCACGTCCAGTACATGCGCGACTTCGCGGACCGGCTCGAAAAGACCGGCGAGTACGTCGACGGTCAGGCGCTCTCCCCGGAGGGCACCTTCGTCCGGTACGACGGCGCGGGGCGCCCGCCGGTCACCGACGGCCCGTTCGCCGAGACCAAGGACCTGATCGCCGGATGGATGGTGATCGACGTCGAGACCTACGAGCGGGCGCTCGAACTGGCCGGCGAGCTGTCCGCGGCGCCGGGCGCGGGCGGAAAGCCGATCCACGAGTGGCTCGAACTGCGCCCGTTCCTGTCCACGCACCCCACCATCACGGAGTGACTCCTCAGGTGACTCTCCGACGACCTGCCCGCTGGTCCGCCCGATGACCTCCCCGACGGCCTCTCCCCTGGACGAGGCCCTGCTCAGGAGCCTCACGCCGAGCGTGCTCGGGATCCTCGTCCGCCGCGGAGCCGACTTCGCGGCGGGCGAGGACGCCGTACAGGACGCGCTGGTGGAGGCGATCCGCGTCTGGCCGGCAGGCCTGCCCCGGGACCCGAAGGGCTGGCTGGTCACCGTGGCATGGCGCAAGTTCCTCGACGCCACCCGGGCGGACACCGCCCGGCGCCGGCGCGAGGACCTGGTCGAGGAGCAGCCGCCGCCCGGGTCCGCGCCCGCGACGGACGACACGCTCCAGCTCTACTTCCTGTGCGCCCACCCCTCGCTGACGCCGTCGTCCGCGGTCGCCCTCACCCTGCGTGCCGTGGGCGGGCTGACCACCCGCCAGATCGCCCAGGCCTATCTGGTGCCCGAGGCGACGATGGCGCAGCGGATCAGCCGTGCCAAGCGCACGCTCTCCGGGAACGGGGCATCCCCTGCCCGAGCGGAGCCGAGGGCTCGGGGAATGTTCGACCGGCCCGGCGATGTCGCCACCGTGCTGCGCGTCCTCTACCTGGTCTTCAACGAGGGTTACTCCGGCGATGTCGACCTCGCCGCCGAGGCCATCCGGCTCACCCGGCAGCTCGCCGCCGTCATCGACCACCCCGAAGTCGCGGGCCTGCTCGCCCTCATGCTGCTCCACCATGCCCGGCGCGCCGGGCGCACCGCAGCCGACGGCAGCCTGGTGGCGCTCGCCGAACAGGACCGGGGCCGGTGGGACACCGCGCTGATCGCCGAGGGCGTCGAGATCCTGCAGGCGGCCCTCGCCCGTGACCGGCTCGGCGAGTTCCAGGCCCAGGCCGCCATCGCCGCGCTCCACGCCGACGCACCCACCGCCGACGAGACCGACTGGGTGCAGATCGTCGAGTGGTACGACGAGCTCGCGGGGCTGACCGACAGCCCCGTCGTCCGGCTCAATCGCGCGGTGGCCGTCGGCGAGGCCGACGGACCCCGCGCCGGGCTCGCGGCGCTCGCGGACCTGGCCGACTCCTCCCCGGGTTCCTCCACTCGGGGACATCCCCTGCCCCGCTACACCGCGGCGGCGGCGTACCTCCATGAGCGCGCCGGAGACCTGGCGACGGCGGCACGGCTGTACGCGGACGCGGCCCGCGAGGCACCCAACCTCGCCGAACGCGACTATCTGACACGCCAGGCGGCCCGCCTCAACACCCACAGGAGCCGCTGACGGATCACGCCGTACAAGGGGGCGGCGGGCAAGGCGGTGCGGACCTCCTGCGGCCGCTCGTACGGGCTCAGCCGCTCTCCTGCTCGCGGCTGAAAGCGGCCGCCAGGACCTTCGCCGCGACCAGCGGGTGGAACAGGACGGCGGGTGAGGCCGTCATGTTGACCACGCGGACGAAGCGCGACCACACCGCCGCGTCCTTCACCGCCACCCGGAACAGCCGCGTGTTGAACCAGTGCGCGATCCGGGCACCGGCCGGCTGCCGCAGGGGGGTCCACATCAGGTCCGAGTTGGTGGACAGCGTCCACGGCGCGAGGAGCAGCCGGCCGACGCGCCGCTGGAAGTTCCGCGCGACACCGTCGAGGGGCCGGCCCGCGGCCCGCTGCCGGGTGAGCGTCGTGTGCAGCAGATCGGCCTCCATCGCGGCGACGGTGAGCCCCTGCCCGTACACGGGGTTGAAGACGCAGACCGCGTCGCCGACCGCCACGAGCCGGTCGGGCCAGTCCTTGACGAGGTGGTACGGCGCCACCGGTTGTCCACGTTGGTGTAACGGTACGTGGGCTCCTGAACCGATCGCCGTGCCAGCTGCTCGGCCAGATGCGGGTTGTCCAGGGCGTGGGCGAACTCCAGGTATCCGTCGTCGTCGGTGGGCGGCTGCTGCTGGAACCCGAACAGGGAGCGCGTCCACCGGCCGCCCTCGACGGCCAGGAGCACACCCGCGCATGCCACGCGCGGCGCGAACAGCATCTGGTAGGCGATGAAGAAGTCCGGATGGCCTTCCTCGGGCCGGTCGAAGTTCATCGAGGTGTACGTGACCTTCGCCTTCACCGTCCGCTGCGCGGGCACCGTGACGCCGAACCCGCCCGGGAAACAGCTTCTCGAGGACCCTTGGCCAGCATCGCGTGCGCGTGATAGCCCTGCGGCGCGCCCGGGTGGCTGCCGGCGACCGGGCCGGCTACGGAGCCTGTCAGTTGAGGGCGTCGTCCATGGAGCTCTGCCAGTACGTCACGCGCAGCGAGCTGTCGACGTACACGCCCTTGCCGGCGAGCCGGGGCCTGGCGGTCGTGCCGTCGGTGAAGCCGACCGTGAGGCTCGCCGTCGTGTAGCCGTGCTGTCCGCTGCCGTCGGCGGCGGACAGGATCACGCCCGCGTACCCGGACTCACCCGGGGCGAGGGTCACGACCGCCTGAGGGTGGGTCTCCTCGATGACCGGCGGGACGGACTGGGCCTCACCGAAGCGGGCGACCGGATAGCCGAGGAGGTCGCAGAGGGCGGAGCCGGTGTTGGTGACGGTGAGCAGCATGTGGTTGAGCGGGCGGGCGACCGGGGTGGCGGTGGTCTTGGTGTCGCCCGCGCCGCACTGCTTGTTCCGCGAGGGCCCGCTCGTGTCGTCGCCGCCGCCGGATGTCGAGGTGTTCGCCCCGCTGTTGCCACCGGAGCCGCTGCTTCCGGCGGAGGTGGTGCCGCCGGACTTCCCGCCGGTGGTGGCGCCCGTGGTCGTACCGCCGTTCTTCGAACCGCCGGTCGATCCGCCGTTCGCCGAGCCGCCGTTCGATCCGGCCGTCGAGCCACTCGTGGAGCCCGCCGTCTTGCCGGACGAACCGCCCTGGGGCTTCGCCGTCGGGCTGCCCGCAGGGGTCGTGGTCGGGGTCTCGGCCGGCTGCGTGGCCGAGGCGGTGGGTTCGACGGAAGTCGCGGCGGCGCCTTCGTCCTTCGCGGCGCCGCTGCCGCAGGCGGTGAGCGAAAGCGTGGCGACCGCGAGCGTCGTGGCGACGAGAAGACGGGTGCGGGTGGTGCGTCCGGACATGGGAGTCCCCCTCAAGGATGGGGTCGGAAATCGGTCGTTGTGCGGCGTCGGCCGCCGGTTCCCCGTGGCGGCCTTGCTTCGCCGACCACAGCTTGTGACAAGATCCGTTCCAGCTGCCGCTCCTACCGGGTGGTACGGGACGCTGGAATGAAATCAAGGCGCTGACCTGCACTGATGTCCCTGTCCGGGGATGCGGGAACGAACGCCGGAAGAGGGTGGAACGGTGGCGGGGGACGAGTTCGCGGCGCTGTTGGGACAACTCAAGGAGCGCTCGGGGCTCAGCTACGGCACGCTCGGCAAGCGCCTGCACCTGAGCGCCTCGACCTTGCACCGGTACGTCAACGGGGACGCCGTGCCGGTGGATTACGCGCCCGTGGAGCGGTTCGCGCGACTGTGCCGCGCGACTCCTGACGAACTCGTCGAGCTGCACCGGCTGTGGGTGCGGGCGGACGTGTCGCGTCAGCGGAAGACCCCGGCCGTCGGGTCGGACAGGGGCACCGGGCCGGATGTGGCCGCAGAGCCGGAGCCGTCGTCCGAGGCGATGCCCGAGCCGTCCTCCGATGCGTCGACGACGAAACCGGCGCCCGCGGACGAACTCGCCGTGACAGCCCCGACTCCCGCGGCATCGGTCTCAGCCCCTCAGGCGCGCCGGCGGCTCCGGCGTACCGCCGTGATCGTCGGCACCGCCGCGGTCGCCGCCGCCGTGGCGGTCGCGCTCGTCATGAACATCTCGGGCGGGGACGGACCGGAGAAGGAACGGTGGGCGGGCGACGCGGCCGTTCCCTCCGGAGCGCCGGGGCAGTCCGGGCCCTCCGCCGGCAAGGCGACGGGGACGGCGTTCGCGCCGACCGTCGCCACCGCGCCCCACACCTGGGAAGGGCCCTGCAGTCAGCACTATCTGATCGACCGTGAGCCCGAGCAGGTTCCGCCGCCGCCCACGGAGCAGGACGCGCCGGGATGGATCGCCGCGCTCGATGCGGTGCCGGGCGGGGACCAGCTGCTCCGGCTGACCGTGCAGGGCACCGGGAAGCAGACGGTCGTCCTGGAGGCCCTCCACGTCCGGGTCGTGAGCAAGAAGGCGCCCCTGGCCTGGAACGACTACGTGATGGGCGTCGGATGCGGCGGCGCCGTGTCGACGAAGGCCTTCGCCGTCGATCTCGACGCCGGCCGGCCCACCGCCGTCCCCGCGGGCGGGCAGCGGACGTTCTCGTACAAGACGAGCGAGTCCGACCCCGTGATCTTCAACGTGGCCGCGCGCGCCCAGGCGCACGACGTCAGCTGGTACCTGGAACTCGTCTGGTCCAGCGGCAAGGAGCACGGCACGCTCCGCGTCGACGACCACGGCCGCCCGTTCCGTACCAGCGGCAACCTCGCCCGGCCCGCGTACGCCTACCCCTTGGGCTGGACCGAGTGGATCGACAACGACGTCGACACCGAAGGGCGTTAGCGGGGGTCGGGGCGGCCACCAGGCCGCCACCGACCGGATCGGGGACCGCCTCGGTGGCGGCGCGGTGTGATGGTCCGGCGACAATGACGTGACGTCGCCCGCACGCAACGCCACTTTCGATGACAACGAAGGCGAGACACGCCCATGAACGTCAGCGCACACATGGAAGCCGTCTACGCGGAGGTCCGCCGGCGCAACCCCGGGGAGGCGGAGTTCCACCAGGCGGCGGCCGAGGTCCTCGACTCCCTCGCGCCCGCGCTGGAGCGGCACCCCGAGTACGCCGAGACCGGGATCCTGGAGCGACTGTGCGAGCCCGAGCGGCAGTTGCTCTTCCGGGTTCCCTGGGTCGACGACCACGGCACCGTGCGGGTGAACCGGGGCTTCCGGGTGGAGTTCAACAGCGCCCTCGGCCCGTACAAGGGAGGGCTGCGGTTCCACCCGAGCGTCAACCTCGGCATCGTGAAGTTCCTCGGCTTCGAGCAGATCTTCAAGAACGCGCTGACCGGGATGGCGATCGGCGGCGGCAAGGGAGGCGCCGACTTCGACCCCAAGGGCCGCTCGGACGCCGAGATCATGCGCTTCTGCCAGTCCTTCATGACCGAGCTCTACCGTCACCTGGGCGAGCACACCGACGTGCCGGCCGGTGACATCGGTGTGGGCGCGCGGGAGATCGGTTACCTCTTCGGCCAGTACAAGCGGATCACCAACCGTTACGAGTCCGGCGTCCTCACCGGTAAGCCGGTGGGCTGGGGCGGCTCCCACGTCCGTACCGAGGCCACGGGCTACGGCGCGGTCTACTTCGCGGAGGAGATGCTCGCCACGCGCGGCCACGGCTTCGACGGGCGCCGGGTCGTGGTCTCCGGCTCCGGCAACGTGGCCGTGTACGCCGCGGAGAAGGTGCACGCCCTCGGCGGCCGGGTCGTGGCCTGCAGCGACTCCTCCGGGTACCTCGTCGACGAGGACGGCATCGACCTCGATCTGCTCAAGGACATCAAGGAGGTGCGCCGGGCCAGGATCTCCGCCTACGCGGAGGCGAAGCAGACCGCGCACTTCTCCGCCCGGGGCACGGTGTACGACGTCCCGTGCGACATCGCCCTGCCCTGCGCGACCCAGAACGAGCTGGGTCTCGACGACGCCGTGGCCCTGGTCAAGCACGGGGTCCTCGCCGTCGCCGAGGGCGCGAACATGCCCTGCACTCCGGAGGCGGTGAAGGTGTTCCGGGAGGCCGGTGTCCTCTTCGGCCCGGGCAAGGCCGCCAACGCGGGCGGCGTGGCCACGTCGGCCCTCGAAATGCAGCAGAACGCGGCCCGCGACAGCTGGACCTTCGAGCAGACCGAGGCCCGGCTCGCCTCGGTGATGCGCGGTGTCCATGCCCAGTGCCGCGCCACGGCGGAGGCGTACGGCGGCAACCCCGAGGACTACGTCCTCGGCGCCAATGTGGCCGGGTTCCTGCGGGTGGCGCAGGCGATGACGGCCCAGGGCGTCATCTGAGTCCTCCGCAGACCCGCTCCCGGGCGGAGGAACTGCCCCGTCCCGCGTGCCACTCGGCGCGCGGGGCGTTCAGGCGGCGGCCGACGGGGGTACGACAGGGGGCGGCCAAGCCCGGCAGCGTACCAGCGGCGACCCCTCCAGGGACGGAGATTCACATACTCTCCGCGCCTGTGCGTGTTCATACGGTAGTCATGAGGCCGGGAGGAACACATTGATCTTCAGTCGCAGCCGCCGCCGGAAGTCTGCCCCCAGCACGGGTATCTGCCCCTACGCGTCAGGGGACCTCGCGCCCGCCGCCCCTGTCCACGACGCCCGTGGCCAGGAGTCGCGCCTCGTGGACCGGCACGAGGCGGAACGGTTCATCCGGCAGTTCCACGACGAGCAGCCGGGCGCCGGAGACGTGCGGAGCCGGGTCCGCGAGGTGCTGGCCGAGGTCGATCGCACCGGCACCTATGAACACTCCCCGGCCGAACTCGCCTTCGGCGCGCGCGTCGCCTGGCGGAACGCTGCCCGCTGCATCGGCAGGCTCTACTGGCGCAGCCTCGTGGTGCGCGACCTGCGGCACCTCACCTCCGCCGACGACATCGCCGTCGCGTCCTTCGAGCACCTCCGCATCGCCGGCAACGGCGGCAGGATCCGGCCGGTGATCACCGTCTTCGCCCCCGACCGGCCGGGCCGGCCCGGCCCCCGGATCGTCAACGACCAGCTGGTGCGCTACGCCGGACACCGCACGCCCGAGGGGCGCCCGCTCGGCGACCCGCGCAGCGCACCCCTGACCGCCCGGGCCCGCGACCTGGGCTGGAAGCGCGACGAAGAACCCTTCCAGGTGCTGCCGTTGATGATCCGGGAGGCCCCCGACGCCCGGCCGGAGTGGTACGAGCTGCCGGACGACGCCGTCCGTGAGGTGCGGCTGAGTCACCCTGATCACCCGTGGTTCGCCGGCCTGGGGCTGCGGTGGTACGCCGTTCCCGCGATCAGCGACATGACGCTGGAGATCGGCGGCGTACGGTACCCGGCGGCGCCGTTCAACGGCTGGTACATGGGCACCGAGATAGGCGCCCGCAACCTCGCCGACACCGAGCGGTACGACCTCCTCCCGGTGGTCGCGGACCGGCTCGGGTTCGACCGGTCGAGCGAGCGCACGCTGTGGCGGGACCGGGCGCTCGTCGAGCTCAACGTGGCGGTGCTGCACTCCTTCCAGGAGGCAGGGGTGACGATGGCCGACCACCACACCGAGTCCCAGCGGTTCCTCCGGCACATAGCCCAGGAGAGCCGCCACGGGCGGGAGACGCCCGCCGACTGGAGCTGGATCGTCCCCCCGGTCTCCGGCTCCGCGACCCCGGTCTTCCACCGGTACTACGACCCGGTCGACCCGACCCTCCGGCCGGCCTTCCTCGCCCGAGCCTGAGCGGGCGCCTGAGCGGCTCGCCTGAGCGGGGCGGGGCGGGGCGGGGTGCGGCAGGCTGAGGGCGGGTGCCCGTCCGTCAGCCGCCCGTCCCGGGGACCCAGTAGTTGTACACGGTCATGATGCGGGGGCCCGCGTCGGTGACGGGCCAGCCCTCGTCGGCCGCGATCGGCATCATGCGTTCGGTGAACGCGTTCATCTGCTGCTCGGTCTCCCAGACGTCGAAGATCTCCAGGCCGCCGTCCACCTGCGCGCACGTGTGGGACACGCAGCCGTCGAAGATGTCGGGCGTCGTCTGGAGCCTGGCGTTGAGGGCGTCGTACTGGTCCGTGGTGATGCCCGAGAGGACGGCGTGCACGAAGATCGCCATGATGGATCACTCCTCCTGAGAGGGCGGCGGCACCTCCCCGCGCCGCCCCACCGGCGGCGTCCGCTCCCACCCACCAGCACAGCACGGCCCGCCGCCGGCGGCACGTCCGAGGGCGTGGCCCGCCCCACGGCGGGGGCGGCGGGTGGTCAGCGGCTGCGCGGGGGTGGCGTCTGGTCGACGAGGACGGCCGTCGCGCGGTCGAGGAGGTCGCACAGGGAGCCGTGCTCGGCGGGGGTGAACGCGTCGGTGAGTGCGCGTTCGAGGACGATGACCTCCTCGTAGGCGCGGTCCAGTACGGCCCGCCCTTCGTCGGTCGGCGTGGCGATCTGCACCTTGGCGTGCGCGGGGGACGCGTCGCGGCGGATGAGGCCCTTGTTCTCCATGGTGGTGAGCACGCTGGCCATGCTCTGCTGCGTCACCCCGCAGGCCCGGGCCGCCTGGGCGCCGGACAGGCCGCCCTCGCGGGAGAGGGTCAGCAGCACGGTGTACTGCGTCATGGTCAGCCCGTGGCCGCGCAGTACGGCCTCGTGGTGTGCCATCAACGCCTGTTCCGCGCGCCTGATGCGGGTGCAGAGGTATTCCTCGACCGGGATCTCCGCCATGCTCTCACTCCTAACACAGGCACCTGTGTTGACTCAGATACCTGTTACGCCTAGCGTTCCTCGTGACGTGACACAGGATACTGAGTCAGCTCAGGAGGCTGCATTCATGCGGGCGATCACTCTCGACAGCGACGACCACTACCGGATCACCGAACGCGACGAACCCGCCCCCGGCCCCGGCGAGGTGGCGGTCCGCGTGGCCTACGCGGGCATCCAGTGGGGCGACACGATGGTCAGGGACGGCCACTTCCCCGTGCCGCGCCCCTTCGTCCCCGGCTTCGAGGCCTCCGGGCACATCGTCGCCGTCGGCGCGGGCGTGGACGGAGACCGCGTCGGGGAAGCCGTCACCGCCCTCGCCACGGGCGGCACCTGGGCCGAGGTGGCCGTCGTGCCCGCGGCGCTCGCCCTGCCGATCGGCGACATCCCCCTGCGTACGGCGGCCGGGTTCGGCTGGGGCACCCCGACCGCCTACGACCTCGTCCACACCGCCGCACGCCTGCGGGAGGGCGAGAGCGTGCTCGTCCACGCCGCCGCCGGTGGAGTCGGCGGTCTCGCCGCCCAGTTCGCGAGACTCGCCGGCGCGGGCCGCGTCGTCGGCGTGGCCGGCAGTGCCCGCAGGGCGGAGTACGCGGCCGGAGGCGCCTTCGACCGGATCCTCCACCGCGAGGCGTTCCCGGCCGAGCTCGGCGACGAGCGGTTCGACGTGGTCCTCGATCCGGTCGGCGGCCGGACCCGGCACGAAGGGCTCCGGCTGCTCGCGCCGCACGGCCGTCTGGTGGCGTACGGCAGCCTCGGCGGCCACGAACCCGTCCCCACCGACGCCGACGACCTGCTCATGATGGGGAGGTCACTCGTGACGTACAACAGCAACCTGCTGAGCCGCACGCACCCCGACCGTCTCGCCGACTCCGCCCGGCAGGCACTCGACCTGCTGGCCCGGGGACGGATCCAGCTCGACATCACCGCCGAGTACGACCCGACGGAACTCGACCTCGCGGTGCGGCGACTGAGTGACGGCACCACCCTCGGCAAGAGCGTCCTGCGCGTCGCCGGGCGTCTCTGAACCGGCCCCTCAGCGGCGTCCCAGGACCTCGGCGACCCGCGTGAAGCCCTCCGTGCCGTGGCCGAGGGCCACCGTCCGGCGGGCCAGACCCTCGATGGAGCGCATCACGTTCGCCTCGATGCCATGGGCCTCGGAGGCGTGCACGACATGCGCCATAGTCGAGATTCCCGAGGTGATCGGGTTGCCCTCGCCCGAGTACCGGCCGCTCTCCACGTCCTCGGCCCACTCCTGGAACAGCGGCGGCAGGATCGCGCCGATGCCCTGGGCGAAGGGCGCCAGCTCGGTCGGGGAGATCCCCTCCGCCCGTGCCACCGCGAGAGCGTGGACGTAGCCCGCCATCGAGGTCCAGAAGATGTCGAGCAGCGCGATGTCGTACGCCGCTGCCCGGCTCACCTCCTCCCCGAGGTGGGTGTGGGTGCCGCCCAGGGTGCCGAGCACCGGCCGGTGCTCGCGGTAGAGCGCCTCGGGGCCACTGTGGAGGAACACCCCGGCGGGCGTCCCGATGGACGGGGTCGGGGTCATGATGGCGCCGTCGAGGTAGCCGATGCCGTGCTCGTCGGCCCAGCGGCCGGTGTCCCTGGCCCGCTCGGGGGTGTCGGCGCTGAGGTTCACGACGGTCCGCCCCTTGAGCGCGCCCGTCACGGCCTCCTGTCGCAGCACGGAGTCGGTCGCGTCGTAGTTGACCAGGCAGACCACGGTCAGCGGGCTCGCGGCGACCGCCTCCTCGGCGGTCGCGGCCGCGACGGCACCGGCCGCGATCAGCTCCCGGTCCTTGCCGGGCGTCCGGTTCCACACGGTGGTCCGTACGCCGGCCGCCAGGAACGCGGCGGCCAGCGCCCGTCCCATCGGTCCGAGACCGATGACGGTGACCGCGGGTGCGTGGGAAGAAGACATGGGTGAACTCCCTTGTAGACATGGAGACAGATGGATCGAGGGAAACGCCGGAGGAAGGAAGGACGCGGATGTCACGCGCCCGGGCCCAGGACACGAACGTGTGCGGAGTGAGCGCCGCGATCGTGGTCATCGAGGGCAAATGGAAGACGTACCTGCTGTGGCTGCTCGAGTCGGGCCCGCACAGACCCGGCGAACTGCGCCGGAAGATCCCCGAGATCAGCGAGAAGGTGCTGACCCAGGCCTTGCGCGAGATGGAGGGGGACGGCCTCGTGCACCGCGAGGTGCACGACGTCCTGCCGCCGAAGACCGTCTACTCGTTGACCGGCTTCGGGTACGAACTCTCCGAGGCGCTCGCCCCGTTGTCCGACTGGGGCCACCGCCGCCTGGACAGGCTCGCGGCCGTGCCCGAAGTACCCGCCGCGTCCTGAGGCCCTGTCCTGCTCCCTTCCTCCGGGCCGCTCTCAGCTTCGCCCGGCGCCCGCACCCCCGACAAGTACGCACAAAAAAGTGGGTATGCCGGAGCGCGCGAAAGGGGGCCTCCCCGAAAGGGAAGGCCCCCTGACCTGCGATTCGTCAGCCCCGTGCGGGGGAGTCGTCAGCCGCGCCGCTCCCCGAACGCGTCCAGGATCCGCTCGGCGGCCAGCGTCGCCGTCAGCTCGCCCGCGCGCACCCGCTGCTCCAGGCCGGGCGCGAGGTCCTTGACCGCCGGGTCCGTGTGGAGACGGCGCAGGAGCTCGTCGCGGACCATGGCCCAGGTCCAGTCGACCTGCTGGTCGTGGCGCTTGGCCGTGAGCCGGCCGGTCGAGTCGAGCAGGGCGCGGTGCTGCTCCAGGCGTCCCCAGACCTCGTCGAGGCCTGCCGACTCCCGGGCGCTGCAACTGAGCACCGGAGGCGTCCAGAAGGAGTCGGCGCCGTGCATCAGCCGCAGCGCGCCCGCGAGTTCGCGCGCGGCGGCGCGGGCGTCCCGCTCGTGCGGGCCGTCGGCCTTGTTGACGGTGACCACGTCGGCGAGTTCCAGGACGCCCTTCTTGATGCCCTGGAGCTGGTCGCCCGTGCGGGCCAGGGTGAGCAGCAGGAAGGAGTCGACCATGTTGGCGACGGCGGTCTCGGACTGGCCGACGCCCACGGTCTCGACGAGCACCACGTCGTAGCCCGCGGCCTCCATCACGACCATCGACTCCCGGGTCGCCTTGGCGACCCCGCCGAGGGTGCCGGCGCTGGGGGAGGGCCGTACGAAGGCCGCCGGGTCGACGGCCAGCCGCTCCATCCGCGTCTTGTCGCCGAGGATGGAGCCGCCGGTACGGGTCGACGACGGGTCGACGGCGAGCACCGCGACCCGGTGGCCGAGCCCGGTGAGCATCGTGCCGAACGCGTCGATGAACGTCGACTTGCCGACACCGGGCACTCCGCTGATCCCGATCCGCACGGCGTTCCCGCTGTGCGGAAGGAGTTCCGTCAGGAGCTCCTGGGCGAGTGCCCGGTGCTGGGGCCGGGTCGACTCGACGAGGGTGATCGCGCGGGCGACGAGCGCCCGCTTCCCCTCGCGCACGCCCCGGACATACGTGTCGAGATCGATCACCGCTCGTGTCCGAGGTCGGCCGACAGGCGCGTCACCAGGTCGTGGGCCGCGTCGGGGATCACCGTGCCCGGCGGGAACACGGCCGCCGCGCCCATTTCCAGGAGCGTCGCCACGTCCTGCGGAGGAATCACCCCGCCGACCACGATCATGATGTCCTCGCGGCCCTCCGCCGCCAGTTCCTCCCGCAGCGCCGGTACGAGCGTGAGGTGTCCGGCGGCGAGCGACGAGACCCCGACGATGTGCACGTCCGCCTCGACGGCCTGACGGGCCACCTCGGCCGGGGTCTGGAACAGCGGGCCGACGTCCACGTCGAAGCCCAGGTCGGCGAAGGCGGTGGCGATGACCTTCTGGCCGCGGTCGTGGCCGTCCTGGCCCATCTTGGCGACCAGGATGCGCGGTCGGCGTCCCTCGGCCTCGCCGAAGGCGTCCACGAGGGCCCGGGTGCGATCCACGGAGGGGGACGCGCCGGCTTCGTTGCGGTACACACCGGAGATCGTACGGATCTGGCCGGCGTGCCGTCCGTACACCTTCTCCAGGGCGTCCGAGATCTCGCCGACGGTCGCCATCGCGCGGGCCGCGTTCACCGCGAGCTCCAGGAGGTTGCCCTCGCCGCCCGCGGCCCGGGTGAGCGCGTCGAGCGCGTCCTGGCAGGCCCGCTCGTCGCGCTCCTCGCGCAGCCGCTTCAGCTTGGCGATCTGCTGGGCGCGTACGGAGGAGTTGTCGACCTTCAGGACGTCGATCTGCTCGTCGGTCGCCACCCGGTACTTGTTGACGCCGATCACCGGCTGCCGCCCGGAGTCGATCCGGGCCTGGGTGCGGGCCGCGGCCTCCTCCACGCGCAGCTTGGGGATGCCCGCGTCGATGGCCTTGGCCATGCCGCCGGCCTGCTCGACCTCCTGGATGTGCTTCCAGGCGCGCCGCGCGAGGTCGTAGGTGAGCTTCTCGACGTACGCGCTGCCGCCCCACGGGTCGATGGTCCGGCAGGTGCCCGACTCCTGCTGGATGAGCAGCTGGGTGTTGCGGGCGATCCGGGCGGAGAAGTCGGTCGGCAGGGCGAGCGCCTCGTCGAGGGCGTTGGTGTGCAGCGACTGGGTGTGGCCCTGGGTGGCCGCCATCGCCTCGACACAGGTGCGGGTGACGTTGTTGAACACGTCCTGCGCGGTGAGCGACCAGCCGGAGGTCTGCGAATGGGTCCGCAGGGAGAGGGACTTGGCGTTCTGCGGGTCGAACTGCTTGACCAGCTTGGCCCAGAGCAGTCGCGCCGCGCGCAGCTTGGCGATCTCCATGAAGAAGTTCATGCCGATCGCCCAGAAGAACGACAGGCGCGGCGCGAAGGCGTCCACGTCGAGCCCGGCCTCGCGGCCCGCGCGGATGTACTCCACGCCGTCGGCGAGCGTGTACGCCAGCTCCAGGTCGGCCGTCGCCCCCGCCTCCTGGATGTGGTACCCGGAGATGGAGATGGAGTTGTAGCGCGGCATCCGCTGCGAGGTGTAGGCGAAGATGTCGGAGATGATCCGCATCGACGGCCCGGGCGGATAGATGTACGTGTTGCGGACCATGAACTCCTTGAGGATGTCGTTCTGGATGGTCCCGGCCAGCTTCTCGGGCGGTACGCCCTGCTCCTCGGCGGCCACGATGTACAGCGCGAGGACCGGCAGCACGGCGCCGTTCATCGTCATCGACACCGTCATCCTGTCCAGCGGGATGCCGTCGAACAGCTGGCGCATGTCGTAGATCGAGTCGATGGCCACGCCGGCCATGCCGACGTCACCGGTGACGCGCGGGTGGTCGCTGTCGTAGCCGCGGTGGGTCGGCAGGTCGAAGGCGACCGACAGGCCCTTCTGGCCGGCTGCGAGGTTGCGCCGGTAGAAGGCGTTCGACTCCTCGGCCGTGGAGAAACCCGCGTACTGACGGATCGTCCAGGGCTGGTTGACGTACATCGTCGGGTACGGGCCGCGCAGGTACGGGGCCATGCCCGGGCGGGTGTCCAGGAAGTCCAGGCCCTCCAGGTCCTGCCCGGTGTAGAGCGGCTTGACGCCGATGCCCTCCGGGGTCTCCCAGAGCAGGTCGTCCCCGCCCGTGGCCTTCTTGACGGCCGTACGCCATGCGTCGGGACCACCGTCGGCGGTCGGCGCCCCGAGCTCGATCCCGGAGAAATCGGGGATGGACATCAGGACACTCCCATGCGGTCGAGGGCGGTGGAGAGCAGGGCGACGGCGTCACAGCCCGCGAAGAGGTACGAGTCGACACCGGGGTAATCCCCCGGGCGACCGGCGAGGAGGACGTGCGAGGCGCCCGCCGCGCGCAGCTCCGCCGCCACGGTCCCGGCCTGCTCCTCGTACAGCGCGTCGCTGGAGCAGAGGCAGACCTCGCGGGCGCCGCTCTCCTCGAACGTGCCCTCGGTGACCGGCTCGATGCCGCCCGCCTGGAAGAGGTTCGCGGCGAAGGAGAGGCGGGCCGAGTGCGCGGCCGCCGGGCCGAGCGCGGCCAGATAGACCCGGGGCCGGGCCCCGGTCGCCGCCAGGTGCGCGTCGGAGCGGGCGCGCAGTGCCTCGTACGCCTCGTCGCGGCGGACCCGCGGGAGGCCGCCGGTCGGCTGCGCGGGCGCGGGCGCCCGGTCGACGGGCTTCTCCGTGAGGTTGGGGAACTCGCTGACGCCGGTGATGGGTTCGCGGCGGGTGGCGAGCTTCTTGCTGCGCGCGGACCAGGTCTCGGCGAGGCGCTCGCCGATCGTCCCGGACCGCAGTGCGGCCTGCTGGCCGCCCGCCTGCTCGATGCCCTGGAAGAACTCCCAGGCCGCGTGCGCGAGTTCGTCGGTGAGCCGCTCCACGTACCAGGAGCCGCCCGCCGGGTCGATCACCCGGGAGAGGTGCGACTCCTCGATGAGGACGGTGGAGGTGTTGCGGGCGATCCGGCGCGCGAACGCGTCCGGCAGGCCGAGGGCGTCGTCGAAGGGGAGCACGGTGACGCTGTCGGCGCCGCCCACACCGGCGGCGAGGGTGGCCACCGTCGTGCGCAGCATGTTCACCCACGGGTCGCGGCGCGTCATCATCACCGTCGAGGTCACCGCGTGCTGGCGCTGCGCGCCCGCCTCCGGGGCGCCGCAGACCTCGGCCACCCGGGCCCAGAGCCGGCGCGCGGCGCGGAGCTTGGCGATGGTCAGGAACTGGTCGGCGGTCGCCGAGTACCGGAACTCCAGCTGCGCGCTCGCTTCGGCGACGCTCAGCCCGGCCTCGGTCAGACCGCGCAGATAGGCCACGCCGGTCGCGAGGGAGCAGCCGAGCTCCTGCGCGGCCGAGCCGCCGGCCTCGTGGTACGGCAGGGCGTCCACGGTCAGGGTCCGCAGCCCCGGGTACCGGTCGGCGCAGCGGCGCGCGAGACCGGCCACGGGCGCGAGGTCGTACGCCGGGCGGCCGGTACGGGCCTCGTGGCCCAGCGGGTCCGCGCCCAGGTTCCCCCGGGCCGCGTCGTCGGCGACGCCCCGCTCCTCGTACAGCGCGAACAGCCGCTCGGCGGCCGTCGCCGTCTCGTCGCCCGCGTCGAGGACCACCGGCGCCAGGTCGAGATAGACGCCGTCGAGGACCGTGGGGAGCGAGGAGACCGGGATGGCGGTGCCGCCGACGCCCAGCCAGAGGGAGGTGACGCCGTTCTCCAGGTCGGCGAGGACCGCGTCGTTGTCGGCGGCGAGGTGCCGCTGGCGTACGTCCCAGCCGGCCAGGGTGTTGCCCTCGGCGCGGCCGCCGCGTACGAAGGGCGCGAAGCCGGGGAGTCCGGCGTCGGGCGCGGTCTCGCGCGCCGTGTAGAGCGGACGGGTGTCGAGGCCGTCCTCGAGGAGTGTGGAGAGGGCGTCCTCGGCGGCGTCGCCGGTGACCTCTTTGCCGGACTTGCGCAGGACACCTGCCACAAGGTGTTGCCACTGTTCGTGTGGCGCGTCGGGAAATTCGGACGCCAGGGAGAGCCCGTCGTCAGGCAGGACCGTCATGCTCGGATGCTAGGGGAGATCGACAAAGCAGCAGGAGGGCGTACGACTGTGACCTTCTTCTCTTCGACCTGGAGCGTTCGATGTGGTGGGCGCGGTTCGCGGCGTTGTCAGTGGTGCCTGGGACGCTGAGTCGTATGGACAGGGACGAGGAGCTGCTGAGAGGCCGGGTCTACGGCCAGGACCACGACGACCCCCGCCCGGGCCCGCGGCCCGGCCGTGTCTACGCCGAGCTGGTCGGCGGCCCGCTGGACGGCCTGTTGTTCGACGTCACCGACCGGACGCCGGAGCAGAGGGCGGCCGGCGTGGCCCTGGAGACGGAGCTCGGCCGGTACGGGGCGGGTGGGCGCTCGCTGTACGACCCGCGTCCCGGCGACGCGGGTCACTTCGACTGGTCGGGCGACACGCCCTGATTCGACCGGTTCGATGGCATTCCCTGATGTGGTGTGAGGAGTCCCGGGAGGGGCGGTTCTTGGTGTCCGTGCGGCGTGCCGCACCCTTCCGTGCATGCGGGATGTGAGTTAGCTTAGGCTTACCTAAGTAACAGTGTCTCCGTCACCTGTCCCGGGAGAACTCGGATGCGTCCCTTCAGTACCCGCGTCACACGGCCCACCTCCGCCGAGCGCGTGCGCTCGATCCTCGCCGCCGCCCACTCGATGACGGTCGTGTCCGACGGAGCCCACCAGGAGGTGCACCTCCTGGACGGGACCGGGCCCATGGGACACATCCACCTCCACGACCCGTCCGAGGACAGCCGCGCCGGGCACTCCGCGCGCACTCCCGTGCGCCTGGAGTTCACCGACATCGCCCCCACCCCCGTACGCGAGCGGCTGCGGGCACGTGTCACCTTGACGGGGCTCCTCGCCGCCCCCTACGAGCCCGGGGCGACCACGAGCATCTGCATGGAGTTCGGCCAGGCACTCCTCGAGGACGCCGAGGGCCGGAACTTCATCGCCCTGGAGGAACTCCACGCGACCGACATCGACCCGATGGCCTCCTGCGAGGCGTCCATGCTGACCCACCTCGTCGACAGCCACAGCGAGCTCGTCCCCCTCCTGCTGCGCCTGGTCCGGCCGCGTCCCGAACGGGACATGGTCCGCGCCCTCCCCGTCGCCCTGGACCGGTACGGCATCACCCTGCGCCTCGAACACCCCACCGGCCACCAGGACGTCCGGCTGCCGTTCCCCACGCCCGTCACCGACATCGACCAGGCCGGTTCCCGGATCCACGCCCTCCTCTCCGCCGCCCGCCGCTTCTCCCACCCCAACCACCTGCTGACCTGAGCGAACGCCCGCGTGCCCCGGCCGAGATGCCGGGGGGCCGCAGCAGGCGAAGAATGGACGGGGTAGCCCGCGCATCGTCGGGGCGGGACCGCTCGGGGACTTCCCAACCGGACACGGCCTTGCCATGAACGCAGGAAGCCCGGCCGCAGGCCGGCCGACACCGCCCAAGGGTGCCCTGTACCGACTGGGGCACTGGTGCGCCCGTCACTTCATCGTCGTCATCGCCCTGTGGCTGGCGGCGATGGTGGGACTCCAGATCACCGACCGGGCCGTCGGAGGACAGTACTCCGACGACTTCGACCTCCCGGGTGTGCAGTCGGCGGAAGGTCTCGACGTCCTCAAGGAGCACGATCCCGCAGCCGGTGGCTACGGCGCCCAGATCGTCCTGAACAGGCCCTCCGGGCCCCTCACGGACGAGGCGTCCGCCGTCAACTCGACCGTCGCCGCCCTGGAGAAGCTGCCGGACGTCCTCGGCGCCCAGAACCCGCTGCCGCCGCCGGGCACCACCCCGCCGGCGCTGCCCGCCGGGGTGCCCAACACGGGCCCGCTGTCCACGGACGGCAAGACCGCGTACATCACCGTCCGATTCAGCGTGCCGCCCTCCACCCTCGGCACCGACTACCTGACCGGCGTCGACACCGCCGTGCAGCCGCTCCGTGACGCCGGGGTCACCGTCGAGTACGGCGGAACGCTCGGCGAACTGGCCCGGCCCGAGGCCGACGACCGCACCAGCGAGGCCATCGGCTTCGCCGTGGCGATCGTGGTCCTCCTCATCGGCTTCGGCAGCATCATCGCCGCCGTCCTGCCCCTGATCACGGCGCTCCTCGGGGCGATCTGCGGCCTCGCACTGCTCGGCCTGATGGCGGCCGCCTTCACCTTCGGCACGGTCTCGCCCACCCTGGCCACCATGATCGGCCTGGGCGTCGGCATCGACTACGCGCTGTTCCTCATCACCCGGCACCGCCAGAACCTCATGAACGGGCACGATCCCGCCGACTCGGCCGGCCTCGCGACCACCACCAGCGGCCGCGCCGTGCTGGTCTCCGGCTGCACGGTCATCATCGCCCTCTCCGGCCTGTGGGTCTCCGGCGTCAGCTTCATCGGCAAACTGGGCCTGGCGGCCGCCTTCACGGTCGTCACCGCCGTCATCGCCGCGCTCACCCTGGTCCCGGCCATGCTCGGACTCGTCGGCAAGCGCATCGACCGGTACCACGTCCGCAAGCCGGTGGCGGAGACCGACGCGGAGCCCGGAGCGCCCGCGCACGGCACCTGGCACCGCTACGCGCAGCGGGTGGAGAGGCGCCCCTGGTGGTTCCTGACCGGCGGAGTCCTGGTGCTGCTCGTCCTGGCGTTCCCGCTGCTCTTCATCCAGCTCGGCCACATCGGCGACGGCGCCGACCCCAAGTCGTTCACGGACCGGCGGGCGTACGACCTCATCTCCACGGCCTTCGGGCCCGGCGCGAACGGGCCGCTGACCGTCGTCGTCGACCAGTCGGCCGTGCCCGCGGCCGACCGGGCGGACCTCGCCGACAAGCTCAAGCAGGCGCTGACCGGAGTCCCGGACGCGGCCTCCATCACCCCGCTCCAGGCCACCTCCGACGGGGACGTGCTGGTCGGCACCGCCTACTCGGTGGCCTCTCCGCAGGACGAGAAGACCACCCAGCTGACCGACCACCTCGTCGACGACGTGCTGCCGCAGGCCGTGGCCGGCACTGAGGCGCAGACCTACGTCACCGGCACCACGGCCGCCCAGGTGGACTTCCTCGACATCGTCTCCAGCCGGCTCCCGCTGATCATCGCCGTGGTGGTGGGGCTCGCCTTCCTCGTCATCCTCATCGTCTTCCGGGGCCTGCTCGTCGCGGTGAAGGCCGCCGTCCTCAACGTGCTCTCCATCGCCGCCTCGTACGGCGTGGTCGTGGCCGTCTTCCAATGGGGCTGGGGCGGGCCCGCGCTCGGAGTCTCCGGCAAGGTGCCCATCGAGAGCTATGTGCCCATGATGATGTTCGCCATCGTCTTCGGCCTGAGCATGGACTACGAGATCTTCCTGCTGTCCCGCGTCCGCGAGGCATGGCTGCGCACCGGAGATCCGAAGGCCAGCGTGGCCCACGCCCTCGAAATCACCGCCCGGGTGATCACCTGCGCCGCACTGATCATGGTGAGCGTCTTCGCGGCCTTCATCGTCTCGGACAACATCGTCGTCAAGATGCTCGGCCTCGGCCTCGCGGCCAGCGTCCTCATCGACGCCACCGTGGTGCGCCTGCTGCTCGTGCCCGCGGTGATGACCCTCCTCGGCAAGCACGCCTGGTGGACCCCGCGCTGGCTGGACCGGCTGCTCCCGCACCTGGACACCGAGGGCGAGGGAGAGCCGGAACCGGCCGTGGGCACGGCGAAGAGCGGCCCGGGCTCAGCTGCGTGACAGTTCGCCGAGCAGTTTCCAGGTGCGGCCACGGCCGGCCTCGCCGTTCAGTTCCGTCGCGGTGAAGACCACCTCCGTCGCCCCCGCCTCGTGGTAGCGCCGTACCTCCGCGGCGACGGTCTCCTCGTCGCCGATCACGGCGAGTTCGGCCGCCCGGGTGGCGCCGGAGCGTTCGATGGCGCGCTGGTAGGAGGGAATCCGCTCGTACAGCGCGAGCGCCTCGGCGGCGCTCTCCCGTACCGCGTCGGCCTCGGCGTTCGAGGTGACCACGCCCGGCACGAGGGCCACGATCCGGGGCGCGGGCCGGCCGGCCGCCGTGGCGGCGGCGGTGACGGCCGGGACGATGTGCTCGGCGAGTGCCCGCGGTCCCGCCAGGAACGGCAGGATTCCGTCGGCCAGTTCACCACTGACGCGCAGCGCCTGCGGCCCCATCGCGGCGACCAGGAGCGGCACCGGAGGCTGGGCGCCCGGCACCGCCGCCGAGTACGGCGTCGTCGCCGTGAGGAGTTCGCCGTGGAAGTCGGCGCTCCCCGTTTCGAGCAGCGGGCGAAGCGCCGTCAGGAACTCCCTGAGCAGACCGATGGGCCGCTGGTACGGGATGCCGAAACCGGTCTCGGTCAGGTGCTGGGTGCCGAGGGCGAGCCCGAGGTGGTAGCGGCCGCCGGTGGCGGCCTGGGCGGTCTGCGCCTGGCTGGAGACGAGCAGCGGATGGCGGCCGAAGATCGGGATCGCGGAGGTGCCGACCTGGAGGCCGGGCACCTCGCGGCCGACGATCGCGGCCAGGGAGGGTGAGTCGTACGCGAAGGTCTGGCCGAACCAGGCCGAGTGGAGGCCTGCGTCGCGCGCCTCCCGCGCGAGCTGCACCGTGCTGTCGATCGTGCGCTGGACGGCGGTCGAGCCGAGCGTTACTCCGAGAGTCATGTACCCGGCAACCGGCCCGTCCGTGAGCGGGATTCCCGCCCGTGTGTGAAGAGTGTGTGGCAACGGAGGCGGGGGAGCGGGCGGGGCATCCGCCGGGGGAGGAGCGGGGCCGACCACGCCGCCCCGCGATGATGGGGCGATGACGACTCTCACCGAGGTGGACGCGCTCGCCGACCGCGCGCACGCCGGACAGACCGACAAGACCGGTGTCCCGTACGTCGAGCACGTCCGTGCCGTCGCCGCCGGCCTGGAACCGCTCGGCCCGCACCTGGCCATGGCCGGGCTGCTCCACGACGTCATCGAGGACACCCCCTGGACGGCGGAACAGCTCCGCGCCGCAGGGGTCCCGGACCGCGTCGTCTCCGTCGTCGAGGCCGTGACCAACACGCCCGGCACGGCGTACGAGGAGAAGATCCGCCGCATCACGGCGGACCCCGACGCCACCCTCGTGAAGATCGCCGACAACGCCCACAACAGCCGCTCGGACCGGGCCGCAGCCCTGCCGCCCGACCAGCGGGAACGGTTCGCCGCCAAATACCGCGCGGCTCGGGAGACGCTGTGGGCGGCGGCCGATCCCGAGCACGTCGCGACCATCCTGCGCATCGTCAACCCCGAACTCCTGCAAGAACTGGGCTCCCGCCGTGACGCAGGTCACGGGAACCCGCTCCGGGGGCCGGACAGACGAGAGACGTGAACATCGACATGCGCGCACGCATCCGGGACGGAGACCCCTCGGCCTTCGCCGAACTCTTCGACACCTACGCCCGGAGCGTCTACAACCACGCCTTCCGGCTGACCGGCGACTGGTCGGTCGCCGAGGACGTGATGGCGGCGACCTTCCTGGAGGCCTGGCGGCTCCGGCAGAAGGTGGACCCGGACGGGGGTTCGCTCCGGCCCTGGCTGCTCGGGGTCGCCACCAACGTCTCCCGCAACCACTGCCGCGGCAACCGCCGTTACCGGGCGGCCGCCGCCGCGTACGCCGCCGCCGGCCCGGCGGAGGCCTCGGTACCCGACCACGCCTCCGAGGTCGCGGGCCGGATCGACGACCGGCGCCGTATCGCCGCCACCCTGCGTGCGCTCGGCACCCTCCGCCGCACCGAACGCGAAGTCCTCGTGCTCTGCCTCTGGGAGGGCCTCGCCTACACCGAGGCCGCCCAGGCCCTGCACGTTCCCGTCGGCACCGTCCGCTCCCGGCTCTCCCGGGCCCGCACCAAGCTCCGCATCGGCGCAGAGGAAGAACTCGCCCGGGAAAGACGAGAACCCGGCCGGGAAAGTCGAGAACCCGGCCGGGGAGAACGAGAACCCGGCCGGGAAAAACGGGAACCCGCCTCCCGCACCCGACAGACAACAGGTGATCGCGTGAACGCGGTCCGGCCCGCGCAGGAAGGAATCCGATGAACCCCGACCCGAACAAGACCCGTACGGCGAACCGGCACGAGACCGGAGGCCTCCCCGCGATCGAGGAGCACGACCTTCCTCGGGGCCGCCACCAGTTCCACAAGGAGCGCCTGATGAGCCAGATCCACGACGACCGCCACGCCGCCGCCGAGACGCGCGCCTCCGCCGGGCGCGCGCGCAACCCCTTCCTGCGGAAGGCCATCCTCCTGCCGGCCGCCACCGCACTCGCCGGAGCGCTCGCCGTCGGCGTTCTCGTCCTCACCCCGGGCGGCTCCCAGGGCCCCGACGACCGCGCCACCGGCCCCGCCCTCACCACCAGCATCGGCACCGTCGACGCCCAGGGCGCGCCCCGGCTCCTCGACCGGATCTCGCTCGCCGCCGCCGAGGCGGACGCCCCGCAGAGCCGTGCCGGCCAGTACGTCTACATCGAGACGCGATCCGCGAACACACACGTGAGGACCGTCGACGGCGAGAGCACCCTCGTCGGCGAGCCCCTGCACACCCGGCAGTCCTGGCGGTCCCCCGACGGCCTCAGGGGCTGGCTGATCGAACCCGGCAACACCGGCCCCGAGGGCATCACCCTGGGAGGCTCCGACGAGACCGGCAACGTGCCGGTACCGCACCTCGGCGCGCCCTCTCACGACTACCTCGCGAGTCTTCCCACGGACCCCGACGCGCTCCTGCGGAAGATCTACAAGGAGACCGAGGGGCAGGGCAACGGCAAGGACCAGCAGGCTTTCACCACCATCGGCGACCTGCTCGTCGAGAGCTGGCCGTCCCCGAAGCTGACGGCGGCGCTCTATCGGGCCGCCGCGAAGATCCCCGGCGTCGTCATGGTGGACAGTGCCACCGACGCCGCCGGCCGCAAGGGCGTCGCCGTCGCGCGGCTCGACGAGACCAGCGGACAGCGCACCGAGTGGATCTTCGACAGCAAGACCCTCACCTTCCTGGGCGAGCGCACGGTCCAGGTGAAGGGGAACGCCGGCGAAGGCGGCCTGATCAAGCCCGGGACCGTCGTCTTCACCCACGCGATCATGGTCCGGGCCTTCGTCGACGACATCAAGGTCACGCCGTAGGGCCACAGCCCGGGAACATGCCCGAGGGGCACGGATCGGGGTGTGCCCGATCCGTGCCCCTCGGGCGACTCGGCAGGGCTCAGCTGGTCCGGCCGGACGACCAACCGCCCAGCTCCGTCGGGCGGTTGGTGATGATCCCGTCCACGCCGAGCGCGTCCAGGGCCTTCCAGCGGGCCGGGGTGTCGACCGTCCAGACGTTCACGGTGACGCCCGCCGCGTGCAGGTCGCGGACAAGGCCCGGGCGGGTGGAGAGGGCCCGGTCCGAGGGGTTGTACGCCGCGAGGTGCAGGTCCCGGGCGAGGGCGACGGGGTCGGCGTCCAGGGTGTCGCGCAGCAGGCCGAGCGGCAGCTCGGGGGCCAGCTCGTGGACGTACCGCAGGGAAGGCAGGTCGAAGCTCTGGACGAAGACCCGCTCGGTCATGCCCTCGGCGCGTACCACCTCGACGATCCGGCGTACCTGGGCGTAGGTGTGAGGGCCCTTCACCTCCAGGAGGAGCTTCCCGCCGCGCTCGCGCAGGTCGGTCAGCTGGGCGGCGAGCGTGGGCACCTGGGTGCCCGCGTACGCGGGGGCGAACCAGGAACCGGCGTCCAGCGCGTCCAGCTCGGCGGAGGTCAGGTTCCGGATCGGCCCGGTGCCGTCGGTCGTCCGGTCGACGTTCGGGTCGTGAAGGATGTACGGCACGCCGTCCTTGCTGGGCTGGACGTCGTTCTCGATCCAGACGGCCCCGCCCCGCCGGGCCACCTCGTCGGAGATCAGGGTGTTCTCGGGGGCGGCGGAGGAAGCGCCCCGATGGGCGATGACGGTGACCGGAGCCCCGGCCCGACGCAGCCAGGGGCTCGCGACGGGCGCACCCGGAGCCGCGCGCCGGGTCGTCTTGGGGTGCGGCGTCGAGCCGGCCGGCTCGGCGGACAGGGAAGGCGGGGTGACCAGCACCAGGGCGGCGGCGAGCGCCACCGCTCCGAGGCCGAAGCGCCAGGGGTGCCGCGGCCGTGGGGGAAGCGGTGCAACAACGTTCATGAATGTGGAGCTTAGGCAGATCGGGTGGCGACGCCGGGACCACACACCGCACGACACGTGACATGTGGGCAACAGCACGTCGTGCGGCCCCGGCATGGAGCGATTCCGGAGAACTTTCTCCGGTGTCCTCACCGGACCTCGTGGCAACCTTCACCCCTTCCTCACCGGATGGGCCGCCGGCCGCCGTAGTGGCTCCGGTATGCCCCCATCCTCCCCAACTGCGCCCCGGGAAAGCGCTGTTGTCGGCGACGCGAACATGTTTGCGTTTCGCTCAAGCGTTCTGGAACCCTCCGTTCGACTTACTCACCTGAGCAACGGAGACAACCTCACATGCCCTCAAGGCGCATACGTCGCGCTTGGCTCACGGCCGCCGCCGCGGCCTCGCTCGCGTTCACCGGCCTCGCGGCGCCGGCCCAGGCGGAGGACGTTCCGCCGGACGTTCCGCAGAGCTGGATCCAGGAGCCCCTGACGACCGAGGGGACCGCTTCGCCGTTCACGACCCGCGCCTGGACCGCGCCCGGTGGCGCTGCCTCGCCGGGTGACTTCACGATGTCGCCCGGCGCGCTGAACGCCGAGACCACCACGCGCGTCACCCGCCTGGACTCGGTGCTGCCCAAGTCGGGCGTCCAGAACCTGCTGGCCGGGGCCAACCGCACCGCACAGCCGTGGTGCTCCCGGGACCCGTTCGGCACGGGCCCGGACCCCGACATCAAGTACTGCCTGCAGGACGACGACTCCGTCTCGCAGGAATGGGTCCCCCAGGGCATGACCGGCGTCTCCGACGCCAAGATCGACGAGCTGTGGGGCGACGCCGGGAACATCCAGCTGTTCGCCTCCTACGACGGCTGGGACCCGGGCCGGGAGAACGACCCGCTCCCGACGGCCGGCGACTGCACCACGGACGAGCTGGAGGCGAACGACGCCTGCAACCAGAAGGGCGTCCGCATCACCTTCGTACAGACCCGGACCAACCCGGCCACCGGCAGCCCCGAGGTCAAGTACCGGCACGTTCTCCTGGGCTGGACCTATGTGAACTCGGCCGACCACGTCTCCTTCGACGGGCTGCACGCGGCCGAGTACCCGATCCAGAAGGGCGTGCACGCCGGCGGGATCGTCTGGTACGGCAACTACCTCTACGTCGCGGACACCCGCAACGGCCTGCGCGTCTTCGACATGCGCACCATCATGGACATGGACCCGGACGGCGACCCCAGCACGCACGACGCGATGGGGGCCGACACGGACGGGGTGAAGACCACCTCCGACGTCGAGGACAAGACGAAGGTCGGCCGGCACGACAACGTCTGGTACAGCTTCGGCTACCGCTACGTGATGCCCCAGGTGGCCGCCTGGAAGTTCAAGGCGACGCAGGACAACCCCCAGGGTTCCTACGCCTGTGTCTCCACCGGCGCCCCGAAGGCCTCCTACATCTCGCTCGACCGCAGCACCGTCCCTGACCGTCTGATCATGGGCGAGTACTGCCGTCCGGAGAGCGGCTACCCGTCCACCGGCCGCATCGCCTCCTACCCGGTCGCGGCCCTGGAGGGACGCTCCGCCGACGTCGCCGCGGAAGGCTGGGCGAACTACCTGCCGATGGCCAACGGCGGCGCGCAGGGCGCGGCGTCGTACAACGGCACGCTGTTCGTGAACGAGTCGAAGGGCACCGACGAGCCGGGCAACCTCTGGCGCTACAAGTGGAGCGGCGGCGAGCTGGTCCAGAACGGCCAGGCCGTCAAGACCGCCCGCGGCGCCGAGGACCTCTATGTCGAGCGCGGCACGGGCCGGCTGTGGTCCCTCTCCGAGCACCGCCCGGGGCAGGCCAAGGACTGCGGGGCGACCCCCGGCGCGGGCGATCCGGAGGGGACGGACTACTGCCAGCGGGTGCTCTACGGGCACAAGCTGAGCTGGCTCGACGGCCGGCCGTAGCCGGAGAGAGGGGAGGGCCGCGCCGGTGGCCCGGCACGGCCCTCCCCTCATGAACGCGGATCAGCCGCCGTCGGGCGCCTGGAGTTCACCCGACCGGGCCACCCGCGCGTACCAGCGGGCGCTGGACTTCGGAGTCCGCTCCAGGGTGTCGTAGTCCACCCGCACCGCGCCGAAGCGCTTCGCGTAGCCGTACGCCCACTCGAAGTTGTCGAGCAGCGACCAGAGGAAGTAACCGCGGACGTCCACCCCGTCCGTGAGGGCCCGGTGCACCGCCTCCAGATGCGCGTGCACGTACGCGGCGCGCTCCGGGTCGTGCACCGAGCCGTCCGGGGACACCACGTCCTCGTACGCCGCCCCGTTCTCGCTGATGACCAGCGGGAGTCGGGGGTACGCATCCGACACCCGGGTCAGCAGGTCGTACAGGGCGCTCGCGTCGACCGGCCAGCCCATCGCCGTCCGCTCGCCCGGCGCCCGGTGGAAGGCGACCGCGTCCGCGCCGGGCCACGGCGAGTGCTCGCTGTTCCCGTGACCGTCGTCCTGCGGCTTCTCCGCCCCTTCCGGCACCTGCGAAACGACCGTCGGCGTGTAGTAGTTGATCGCGAGCAGGTCCAGCGGCTGCCCGGCCGTCGCGGTGTCGCCGTCCTTGACGAAGGACCAGTCGGTCAGCCGCGCCGTGTCGCGGATCAGGTCCTCGGGGTAGGCGCCCTCCAGCATCGGACCCAGCCAGATCCGGTTGCCGACGGCGTCGATCCGGCGGGCCGCGTCCCGGTCCTCGGCGGACCCGGTCAGCGGCCGCACCTCGTGCAGATTGAGCGAGACGGCGATCTGCCGGTCGGCGGGCAGCGAGGACCGCAGCGCCTGCACCGCGAGCCCGTGTCCGAGGTTGAGGTGGTGGGCGGCACGCAGCGAGGCCACCGGGTCGGTACGGCCCGGCGCATGCACCCCGGAGCCGTACCCCAGAAAGGCGCTGCACCAGGGCTCGTTGAGGGTGGTCCAGCGGGTCACCCGGTCGCCGAGGGCATCGGCGACGATCCCCGCGTACTCGGCGAACCGCTCGGCGGTCGCCCGCTCCGGCCAGCCGCCCGCGTCCTCCAACTCCTGCGGCAGGTCCCAGTGGTAGAGGGTGAGCGCCGGCTCGATCCCGGCGGCGAGCAGCTCGTCGACGAGCGCCCGGTAGAAGTCCAGCCCCTTCTGGACGGCCGGCCCCCGCCCGGTGGGCTGCACCCGGGACCAGGAGACGGAGAACCGGTAGGCGTTCAGGCCGAGTTCGGACATGATCGCCACGTCCTCGCGGAACCGGTGGTAGTGGTCCACGGCCACGTCGCCGGTGTGGCCCTCGAAGACCTTGCCGGGGGTGTGCGAGAAGGTGTCCCAGATGGACGGGGTACGGCCGTCCTCGGCCGCCGCTCCCTCGATCTGGTACGCGGCGGTGGCCGCGCCCCAGAGGAAGTCGGACGGGAACGAGCGGGTGGCGGTGAGCGGCCGGGTTTCGGACGCGGTCATAGGAGAGCGCTCCCAACGCGGGTACGGGGTCGGTACGTTCGGTTCCGTGCGGTACGGAGAAGGGGCGGGCCGTCAGCTCTTGACGGCGCCGGCCGTGATGCCGCCCACGATGTGCTTGCCCAGGAAGGCGAAGACCAGGAGGAGCGGCACGGTGGAAATGAGCGCGCCGGTCAGCACGACGGCGTGGTCCACGGTGTGGTTGCCCGCGCCGAGTCCGGCGAGTGCCACCTGAAGGGTGGGGTTGCCGTCCGGGGTGAGGGCGATGAAGGGCCAGAAGAAGTCGTTCCACGCCTGGACGAAGACCAGCATCCCGAGCACGGCCATGGCGGGCCTGGCCACCGGGAAGACCACGTGCCAGATGATGCGGAGGCTGTGCGCACCGTCCATCCGGGCCGCCTCCACCAGCTCCATCGGCAGTGCCTCCACCAGGAACTGGCGCATGAAGAACACGCCGAAGGCGGCGACGAGCGACGGCAGCACGACCGACTGGAGCTGGTCGAACCAGCCGAGGTCGGTGATGATCTGGTACAGCGGGATGACGCTGAGCTGCGGAGGGATCGTCATCGTGGCGACCACCAGGGAGAGCAGCATGCCCCGGCCCCGGAACGGCAGCTTGGCGAAGGCGAATCCGGCGAGCGTGGAGAACAGCACGGTGGACAGGGCCACCAGGCTCGCCACGATCGTGGTGTTGATCAGCGCCCCGCCCATGTCGACCTGGTTCCAGGCGAAGCTGAGGTTGTCCAGGAGGCGCTTGCCGGGCAGCAGCGGCGCCGGGGCCTCCACGACCCGCTCGCCGGAGTGCGAGGCGGCGACCACGTTCCAGTACAGCGGGAAGAGCGAGACGAACGCGGCCACGACGAGCAGCGCGTAGGTGAGCGGTCCGGCATGGTGCTGGCGGCCGGCGGTCTGCCGGAAGCGGTTTCCCGGGCGGGCCTTCGGCACGCCCGGGGGCCGGTCTGCCGGTGAGGCCGTCGAGGGCGTCCCGGCCGGTGTCGTGTCGAGTGTGCGGGCCATGGGTCAGCCCCCCAGCTTCTTGCGGTTGTGGCGGGAGACGAGCGCCTGGACGCCGCCGACGAGCAGCAGGAGCAGCAGCATGACCCACGCGATGGCCGAAGCCTGGCCCAGCGCGCCGGTCACCCAGCCCTTCTCGTACATGAGCAGGCTCAGCGTCTGGAACTGGTTGCCGCTGCCGCCACTGATCCCGACGCTGCCGCCGAAGAGCATCGGCTCGCCGAACAGCTGGGTGGCGCCGATCGTGGACACGATGATGGTGAAGAGGATGGTCGGCCGGATGGACGGGATCGTGACGCTGACGAACTGGCGCCAGCGCGAGGCCCCGTCGAGCGAGGCCGCCTCGTACAGGTCCTGCGGCACGGCCTGCATCGCGGCCAGGTAGATCAGCGCGTTGTAGCCGGTCCAGCGCCAGGTGACGATCACCGAGATCGCGATCTGCGCCGGCCACTTGGACGACTCCCAGTTCACCGGGTCGAAGCCGAACCAGCCGAGGACGCCGTTGATCATGCCGTAGTCGGTGTTGAACAGCTGGGCGAAGACCAGGGTCGCCGCCGCGATCGAGGTGGCGTACGGGGCGAGGATCGCGACCCGGAAGAAGCCCCGGCCGCGGAGCTTGTAGTTGAGCAGATGCGCCAGGCCCAGGGCGATGAGCAGCTGGGGAACGGTCGAGATGACGCCGATGGTGAAGGTGTTGAGGAGCGCGTTCCAGAAGAACTCGCTGGTCGCGAGGTCGGTGTAGTTCTCCAGGCCCTTCCACGTCGGGTCCCCGCCGAGTTCGACCCGGTTGAGCGAGAGCCAGCCGGTGTAGATCAGCGGGAAGAGACCGAAGGCGGCGAAGGTGAGGAAGAAGGGGGCGACGAAGACGTACGGGATCGCCTTGAGGTCCCAGCGGTAGAGCGTGCTGCGCAGGCCGCCGGGGGAGCGGCGGCCGCGGGGGCCGGGGGAGGAGGGCGGTGCGGCGGGCGGCGGGGAGCCGTCCGGCCTCGCCCGAACGGAGGTGGCCACGGGGGCGTCCTTCCAGGGTCGATGCGTGCGGTGGTGCGGACGGTGCCGGTCCGCCGCCCGCGGACGGCGGCGGACCGGCAGGCGTCCCCGCTACTGGTCGATCTTGTCGTCGACCAGCTTCTTGACGTTCTCCCAGGCCTTGGCCGGGTCGGTGCCGCGCTGCTCGATGTCGAGGATGCCGTTGTCGGTGAGGAAGGTCTTCACCTGGCCGTCGTAGCGGCTGATGACGGCGGGGGTGATCCCGGCCGCCGCGCTGGAGAAGATCTTGCCGACGGGGGTCTCACCGAAGTACGGCAGTTTCGCCTCCTGGACGGCCGAGGAGGCCAGCGTGTCCTTGGACGAGGGGATGTTGCCGTTGACCGCGAACACCTTGGCGTGCTGCTCAGGGGCGGTCAGCCAGGCGGCCAGCTCCGCGGCCTCCTTGGTGTGCTTGCCGGCCTTGGGCACGGCGAGGAAGGACCCGCCCCAGTTGCCGGCGACCGGCGGAGCGGCGATGTCCCACTTGCCCTGGTTGGCCGGGCCCGCCTGGTCCTTGATGATGCCGGTCATCCAGCTGGGGCAGGCGACGGTGGCGAACTTGCCGTTCTTGAAGGCCGCGTTCCAGGTGCCCTTCTCGTCGAACTGGCGGAGCTTGGCGGTGAGTCCGCCCTGGGCGGCCGTGACGGCGGTGTCCCAGGCCTTCTTCACACCGGGGCTGTTCTCCCAGTCGAGTGCGCCGCTCGTGTCGGCGTACTGCACCGGGTCGCTGGAGACGACGGCGTTGAAGAGACCGCTCGCCGAGTCGTGGAAGGCGGTGCCGGCGGGCGCGGCCGCCTTGTACTTCTCGCCGGTCGCGAGGAACTTGGCCCAGTCGCCGTCCCACAGCTTGCCGACGGCGTCGCGGTCGGTGGGCAGCTTGGCCTTGGCGAAGAGGTCCTTGTTGTAGCAGATGGCCATGGGGCCGATGTCGGTGCCGAGGGCGATGACCTTGCCGTCGCCGGTCGTCGCCTGCTTGACCTTCCAGTCGAGGAAGGCGTCGATCTTCGCGCCGCCCTCCTTGCTCAGGTCGACCCACTTGTTCGCCATCGCCGTGCCGGTCGCCTCGGCGATGTAGCCGACCTCGACGGCCTGGATGTCGGCGACGCCGCTGTTCTGGGCGAGGCGCAGCTTCAGCGTGTCCCAGTACTTCTGGCCGTCGGAGACGTTCGATTCCTCGATCTTGATGTTCGGGTGGAGCCGCTCGTACTCGGCGTAGAGCTTCGCGCCGGTCTTGTTGTCGTAGCCGAAGGAACCGAAGGTCCCGATCCGCAGCGTGATCTTCTCGGCGCCCTGGCCGCCCTTGCCGCCGTTGTCGTCGTCGCTGCCGCAACCGGTGAGCAGGGTCGTGCCGGTCACGACGGCGGCGACCGCCGCGATCGCCGCACGGCGGCCGCGTCTGCTGCTGGAAGTGCGCATTCCACTCTCCTCGTCCAAGGTGGTGCTCGTTGTGCGCCAAGAGGTCCGGCCGGCTGATCGCGGCTCGGCGGCGCCTGCCAGGACCTGATGCAAGGCTGTGCGCATCCCGGATGGGAGCGCTCCCACGTCGTTGCCGGAAGGTTGCTGCCTGACGGGTGCGGGTGTCAAGACATGAACGCGGATTCGTTACCGGAAGGTTTTCCGGGGGTTTCCCGGGCCTGGGCGGGGGTGGTCGCGTCATCTCCTGAACGCACCCTCGTGGCGTGGGGTGTCGGCTTGGACTACTGTGGGAGCGCTCCCATCGCTGCTTCTGTTCCCGGTAGTGCCGTGGTGAGCAGCGCGTTGTCCTACGAGGGGAGTTCGGGAGTTGTGAGTGGACGGCAGAGCGGCAGACCCACCCTGGAAGAGGTCGCGGCCAGGGCCGGGGTCGGCCGGGGCACGGTCTCCCGGGTGATCAACGGCTCCCCCCGGGTGAGTGAGCAGACCAGAACGGCCGTCGCCAGAGCCGTCTCCGAACTCGGCTACGTACCCAACCAGGCCGCCCGCGCGCTCGCCGGCAGCCGTACGGACGCGATCGCGCTCGTCATCCCCGAGGTCGAGGCCCGGCTCTTCGCGGAGCCGTACTTCCTCGATCTCATCCGCGGAGTCAGCGCCGAACTCGCCGAGGCCGACAAGCAGTTGCTGCTCACCCTGGTCCGCAGCGAGCAGGAGCGGCAGCGCTTCGAGCAGTACCTCGCCGCCCAGCGCGTCGACGGCGTCCTGCTCGCCTCCGTCCACGGCGACGATCCCCTGCCCGACCGGATCAGGGAACTAGGCCTCCCGGTCGTCATGAACGGCCGCCGCTCGGAGGCCGAACCCGTGCCGTACGTCGACTCCGACAACATCGGGGCCGGACGGGCGGCCGTCGCCCACCTCGTGGGGCGCGGGCGGAGCAGGATCGCGACCGTCACCGGGCCGCTCGACATGTACGTGGCACGCGCCCGGCTGGGCGGCTACCGTGCCGGCCTCGCCGAGGCAGGACTCGGGCCCGACGAGGCGCTGGTCTCGGCGGGCGACTTCACCGAGGAGGGCGGCCGGCGGGCCATGCGGCTGCTGCTCGACCGCAGCCCGGACCTGGACGCCGTCTTCGCCGCTTCCGACGTCATGGCGGCCGGGGCGCGCGCCGCGCTGCGGGAGGCGGGCCGTCGGGTGCCCGAGGACGTGGCGCTCGTCGGGGTCGACGACTCGCCGGTGGCGCGGCTGATGGACCCGCCGCTGACGAGCGTGCGGCAGCCCATCGAGGAGATGGGCCGCACGATGGCCCGGATGCTGATCCAGGAGATCCAGGAGATCGCAGCGACACCGGAGGAGCCCCGCCGGCGTGTGCTGCCGACGGAGCTGATCGTGCGGGAGTCGTGCTGAGCCCGCGCGTGGGTCCGGACGGTGCGTGTGAAGACTCCCGCGGCCGGCCGGGACCCGGAGGTCCGGCCGGCCGCGGGGCCTGGGCGGGGTGTTACAGCGCCGGGTAGGCGTTCTTCATGAGCTCCTGGAACTGGGCCGAGAACCACTGGCCCGAGAGCGGGGCGTCCGGCAGCGAGCCCGACATGCTGTTCCCGTTACGGGCGTTGCCCGTGTACGTCGGGTCGCACATCCGGTCGAAGCCCTTGCCCTCGTTGTTCGGGATCTCCTTGCTGGCGCCGTCGGACTCGCCCGGGGGCTTCACCCAGACGTACGCGTCGATGCCCGCGGCGGGCGCCGCCTGGGGCCGCTCGCCGAGACCCGCGCCGGACTGGTTGCACCAGTTGCCGAGGTGGATGCGACGGTCGTACTTGCCGCCGTTGACGTACGTGTCGACGGTGGTCGTCGGGCCCGCGGCGGTGGGCCGGGCGGTGCCGCCCCAGCCGTTGCGGGAGGTGTCGATCAGCATGCCGAGGTTGCTGTCGAAGCCGAGCGAGACCAGCTTGGTGCGCATCGCCTGGGCGTACGACAGCTCGTCGGTGTACCGGTTCCAGTCGACCCACTTCGACTGGCGCACGGAGACGCCGTTCACGCTGTCGTTGATGGTGAAGTGGTCCTCCTTCAGGGCGCTGTAGTTGGCGGTGTTGACGATGAAGCCGTGGACGTTGGCGACCGTGGAGCCCTCGGCCGTGGCGGCCTGCTTGAACAGCTCGGCGGAGGCGCCGAAGTTGTCGTCCCAGCCCAGCCAGCCGTGGTGGCCGGCGTCCACGTAGTTGTAGACGTTGCCGATCGCGCCCAGCTTCTTCAGCGCGTAGCCGACGCCGGTGATGTAGTTGCCGTTGGCCTTCATGACGTCGCAGTTGGCCGTGGCGGTCGGGCGTCCGGAGACATTGGTGACCAGGTTGGGCAGCGAGTCGATCTCGACCGTGGTGACGATCCGCAGGCCCGCGTACTTCGAGTCGGCGAGGATCGCGGCGATCGGGTCGATGTACTCGGTCTTGTAGCGGCCGATCTCGGTCGGGCCGAGCTCACCGTTCGAGGCGAGGGCGGCACAGTCGCGACCCGGCAGGTTGTAGACGACCAGCTGGACGACGAGTTCGCCGGTGCCCTTCTGCTTCAGGGCCTCGTCGAGGTGGGCGCGCAGGCCCATGGAGGTGGCGGATCCGTTGACGGCGGCGATCCGGTCCAGCCAGACGCCGGTGGGCTGGTTGGAGATCTTGGTGCCGCCCGGCTCGGCCGCCGCCTTCGCGGACCACTCGGGGTTCACGTACACCTTGGCGCCGGCATACGGGTTGTCGGCCTTGGTGCCGGCCGGCGGAGTGGTCGGAGGCGTCGTCGGCGGGGTGGTCGGGGGAGTGGTGGGCGGCGTGGTCGGGGGTGTCGTCGGCTCCGTGGCGCCGTTGCAGACGACCCCGTTGAGCTTGAAGGTCGCGGGCACGGCGTTGGTGCCGCTGTACGAGCCGTTGAAGCCGAAGGAGGTCGAACCGCCCGTGGCCAGGGTCCCGTTGTAGGAGACGTTCTTCGCGGTGACGGCGGCGCCGGACTGGGTGATGGTGGCGTTCCAGCCCTGCGTGACCTGCTGGTTGCCGGCGTAGGTCCACTCGAGGGTCCAGGTGGCCACCGGGTCACCGGTGTTGGTGACGGTCACGTTGGTGCCGAAGCCGGTGCTCCACTGGTTGGTGATCTGGTAGTCGACCTTGCAGCCGGGGGCGGCGGCACCTGCGGTGGCGGTGCCGAGGACGGTGGCGGTGGCGCCGGTGGCCGTGATGAGGCCGAGGGCCGCCAGGAGGGCGGTGCGGCTGGTGCTTCTGGTGCGGCTCATGCGGGTGGGGATTCCTTTCAGGGGATCGCTCAGGGGGTGAGGGCGCGCAGGTGGTCGCGCAGCCCGATGCCGAATGCGGTGGGAGTGCCGTCGTACGAACTGATCAGTGCGGGACCGGAGTTGCAGTTCCAGGTGTTCCAGGTCCAGCCCAGGTACGAGAGGCCGCGGTCGTCGAACCACTTCATGACGCGGTCGATGAACGCGTGTCCGCAGGTGTTCTCGCCGATCTCGCCCGCGAGGAGAGGAACCTCGGCGGCTACCGGGGCGAGGGTGTTGTTCCAGCACGTCTCGTCGGCGCAGGTGTTGAAGTTGTAGACGTGCCAGGCGGCGGCCAGATTGTCCGCCGGGTCGGTGGGGGCGTACGCGAGCCACTGGCTGAGGTCGTTGGAGTACGCGATGCCCGGGACGAGAACGAGGTTCTTCGATCCCGTGGCGCGGACCGCGTCCAGCAGGTCCTGCATGCCGGCGACCTCGTAACCGATGCCGGGGCAGGCGCCGCCGTCGCGCCAGCAGGACCAGGCCTGGGCCGCGGTGGACGTCGCCCGGTCCGGGTAGGGCTCGTTGAACAGGTCGAAGACGACCCGCTTGTCGTTCTTGAAGGTGTTCGCCACCGAGGTCCAGAACGCCGGCGTGTACTGGGCGTCGGGCATCGGCTTCTGGCAGGTGGCGTGGACGTCGGCGCAGCCCGCGGAGTTGCCCGTGTACTGGCCGTACGTCCAGTGGAGTTCGACCACCGGGGTCATGCCGTGCGCGATGACCTTGGTGACCAGGTCCTTCACGGCGTTGATGTAGTTGGTGCCCCGGTATTCGGGCTTGATGTCGTCCAGGCCGAGCCAGCACTCCTCGTTGAGGGGGATCCGGACCGTGTTGGCCTTCCAGTCGGCGATGGCCTTGACGGAGGCGTCGTCGACGGGACCGTCCCAGATGCCGTAGCCCTGGACGCACATGAACTCGCCGCCGGAGCGGTTGACGCCGAGAAGGCGTCGGGTGGCGCCGTTCTGGTCGGTGAACTTGTTGCCGGACACGCTGAGTTCGGGCGCGCCGGAGACCGGGGTCGGCGTCGTCGGGGGAGTAGTGGGCGGTGTAGTGGGTGGCGTGGTCGGGGGCGTCGTGGGTGGGGTGGTCGGCGGTGTGGTGGGCGGGGTCGTCGGAGCGGTGGGAGTCGGCGTCGGGGTGGTGCCCGAGTCGCACGGCGTGCCGTTGAGCGTGAACGCGGCCGGCGCCGTGTCGGCACCCGACCAGGAGGCGATGAAGCCGCCCGAGATCTTCGCGCCCGTGCCGAGCGCGGCGTTCCAGCTCTCGTTCACGACCGTGACGCCGGTCCCGGACTGGGACCACTTGCCGCCCCAGCCCTGACTGACGACCTGGCCGGCCGGGAAGGCGAAGCCGAGGCTCCAACCATTCAGCGCGGCACTGTTGTTGGTGACGGTGACGGCACCCTGGTAGCCGCCGGCCCACTGGCCGACGACCGAGTACTCCACCGTGCAAGCGGGTGCGGCCGCGGCTCCTGAGGCCGTACCCATGAGGGCGAACGCGGTGCTCGCCATCGTGAGCGCCACTCCGGAGAGCAGCGCGGACAGACGTGGGGGATGTCGCATGAGCGAGTCCTCGCAGCGAGGGCACACCCCTGACGGTGTGCCGACCGGACGGATTCGCTCCCACTGGTCGGGCAGACCGTAGCGGCAACTGACGCCAAGGAAAAGAGGTGTTGGGTAAATTCCCCCGCCAATTGCCTTCGACTCTTCACGCACCTTGACGCCGATGCGTCCCAACTGCACAGTGGGAGCGCTCCCACTGGTTCAGAGCTTGTCTCCATGCACGTTTCGCTCTTCGCTCCCCCGACCTCCCGAGCCGCGAGGAGAACCACCCGCATGCCACGCCTCCGACCAAGAACGCGACCACGCCGGCAGCTGACCGCGCTGGCCGCGGCACTGTCCCTCCCGCTGGGTCTCACGGCCGTCGGTGCCACCACGGCCCAGGCCGCCGACGTGCAGTGCAGCGTCGACTACAAGACCAACGACTGGGGTTCGGGCTTCACCGCCGAACTCACCCTCACCAACCGGGCCGCCACCGCGCTCAACGGCTGGACCCTCACCTACGCCTACGCCGGTGATCAGAAGCTCACCAACGGCTGGAGCGGTGTCTGGTCCCAGTCCGGCAAGAACGTCACCGTGACCAACGCCTCCTGGAACGGCACCCTCGCCGCCGGGGCCGCGGCCACCACCGGCGCCCAGTTCACCTACAGCGGTGCCAATGCCGCCCCCAGCTCCTTCGCGGTCAACGGCACCCCGTGCACAGGCGCCCATCAGCCCCCGGTCGCGGTCCTGACCAGCCCGGCCGCCGGGGCCGTATACAGCCAGGGCGACGCGGTGCCGCTCGCCGCCACCGCCGCCGCGGCCGACAGCGCCACCGTGAGCAAGGTGGAGTTCTACAGCGACACCACGCTCCTCGGCACCGACACCACCGCGCCCTTCACCTTCGGCGCGGCCGGCCTGGCGACCGGTTCCCACTCCCTCTACGCCAAGGCGTACGACAGTCTCGGCGCCTCCGCCGAGTCCGCGCCCGTCGGCATCACCGTCGCCGCCGGCCCCGCGCTCGTCGCCGCCCCGAGCCAGCTCGGCGTACGCCAGGGCGCCACCGGCACGTTCGACCTGAAGCTCTCCACCGCCCCCACCACCAACGTCACGGTGGGCGTCGCCCGTACCTCCGGCAACACCAACCTCACCGCGACCCCGGCCGCGCTCACCTTCACCCCGGCGAACTGGAACACCGCCCAGAAGGTGACCGTCGCCGCCGCGGCCACCGGTACCGGCTCCGCCGTCTTCACCGCGACCGCCCCCGGCCACGCCGAGGCCGAGGTCACCGTCGCCCAGCTGGCCGCGAACTCCACGTACGACGCCCGTTTCCTCGACCTCCACGGGAAGATCACCAACCCGGCCAACGGCTACTTCTCGCCCGAGGGGATCCCGTACCACTCCGTCGAGACGCTGATCGTCGAGGCCCCCGACCACGGGCACGAGACGACCTCGGAGGCGTACAGCTACCTCATCTGGCTCCAGGCCATGTACGGCAAGATCACCGGCGACTGGACCAAGTTCAACGGCGCCTGGGAGACCATGGAGAAATTCATGATCCCCACCCACGCCGACACGCCCACCACCTCCTCGTACAACGCCTCCAAGCCGGCCACGTACGCCCCCGAGTGGGACCTGCCGTCCCAGTACCCGGCGCGGCTCGACTCCGGAGTGACCTCGGGCTCCGACCCGATCGCCGCCGAACTCAAGAGCGCGTACGGCACCGACGACATCTACGGCATGCACTGGATCCAGGACGTCGACAACGTCTACGGCTACGGCAACGAGCCCGGGAAGTGCTCCGCCGGACCGACGGCGACCGGCCCCTCCTACATCAACACCTTCCAGCGCGGCCCGCAGGAGTCCGTCTGGGAGACCGTCACCCACCCCACCTGCGACAACTTCACCTACGGCGGCAGGAACGGCTACCTCGACCTCTTCACCGGGGACGCCTCCTACGCCAAGCAGTGGAAGTTCACCAACGCCCCCGACGCCGACGCCCGCGCCGTCCAGGCCGCCTACTGGGCCGACCTCTGGGCCAAGCAGCAGGGCAAGGGCACCCAGGTGTCCGCCACCGTCGGCAAGGCCGCGAAGATGGGCGACTACCTGCGGTACGCCATGTTCGACAAGTACTTCAAGAAGGCCGGGAACTGTGTCGGCCCCACCGCCTGCCCCGCCGGCACCGGCAAGGACAGCGCGCACTACCTGATGTCCTGGTACTACGCCTGGGGCGGCGCCACCGACACCTCCGCCGGCTGGTCCTGGCGCATCGGCTCCAGCCACGCGCACGGCGGCTACCAGAACCCGCTCGCCGCCTACGCGCTCAGCGAGTACGCCCCGCTCAAGCCCAAGTCGACGACGGGCGCGGCGGACTGGGCGACCAGCCTCGACCGGCAGCTGGAGTTCTACCGCTGGCTCCAGTCCGACGAGGGCGCCATCGCGGGCGGCGCCACCAACAGCTGGCAGGGCCGCTACGCCACCCCGCCGGCCGGCACGCCCACCTTCCACGGCCTCTTCTACGACGAGAAGCCCGTCTATCACGACCCGGCGTCCAACCAGTGGTTCGGCTTCCAGGCCTGGTCCATGGAGCGCGTCGCCGAGTACTACCAGCAGACCGGTGACGCCGGGGCGAAGACCGTCCTCGACAAGTGGGTCTCGTGGGCGCTGTCCAAGACCACGATCAACCCGGACGGCACCTACCGCATCCCCTCCACCCTCCAGTGGTCCGGGGCGCCCGACACCTGGAACGCGGCGAACCCCGGCGCCAACGCCGGACTGCACGTCACCGTCGCCGACTACACGAACGATGTCGGTGTCGCCGCCGCCTACGCCAAGACCCTCACCTACTACGCGGCCAAGTCCGGCCACGCCGAGGCCAAGCGCGTCGCCAAGGCCCTGCTCGACGGCATGTGGGACCACCACCAGGACCCGCTGGGCGTCGCCGTCGAGGAGACCCGCGCCGACTACAACCGCTTCGACGACCCCGTGTACGTACCGAGCGGCTGGACCGGCGCCATGCCGAACGGCGACACGGTGAACACCTCCTCCACCTTCGCCTCGATCCGCACCTTCTACCAGGACGATCCGGCCTGGCCGAAGATCGAGGCCTATCTGGCGGGCGGCGCCGCGCCCGTCTTCACGTACCACCGGTTCTGGGCCCAGGCGGACATCGCCCTGGCCATGGGCTCGTACGCGGAGCTGCTCGAATAGCAGCCGCCCCGCACGGAGCGGCTCCGCGTACGACGAGACCGGGCGGACCCCGTAGAGGGGACCGCCCGGTCTTCACGCGTGCGCGCGCGCCGCCGGGGGCGCCGCCCGATGCGGTCCATTGACGTGCGAAGTTCCGGCTCCTACGTTCTCGTTCGGACATACGGCCACTGGTCGATATTTCGAACGAGAGGGACGCGCATGTCAACCACGGAACCCGCCGCCCGCTTCACCCTCGACCCCGACTTCACCGTCGGCCCCGTCGACCCGCGCCTCTTCGGTTCCTTCGTCGAGCACCTCGGGCGCTGCGTCTACACCGGCGTCCACGAGCCCGGCCACCCCACCGCCGACGAGGGCGGGCTCCGCACCGACGTCCTCGAACTCGTCCGCGAGCTGGGCGTCACCGCGATCCGCTACCCCGGCGGCAACTTCGTCTCGGGCTACCGCTGGGAGGACGGCGTCGGCCCGGCCGAGGCGCGCCCGCGCCGCCTCGACGTCGCCTGGCGGTCCACCGAGACCAACCGCTTCGGCCTGAGCGAGTTCATCGCCTTTCTGAAGAAGCTCGGTCCGCAGGCCGAGCCGATGATGGCGCTCAACCTCGGTACCCGGGGCATCACCGAGGCGATGGACCTCGTCGAGTACGCCAACCACCCCGGCGGCACCGAGCTCTCCGACCGCCGCATCGCCCACGGGGACAAGGACCCCTTCGGCATCCGCCTCTGGTGCCTGGGCAACGAGATGGACGGCACCTGGCAGACCGGGCAGAAGACGGCCGAGGAGTACGGCCGGCTCGCCGCGCAGACCGCGCGCGCCCTGCGCCAGATCGACCCCGGCCTCGAACTCGTCGCCTGCGGCAGTTCGGCGCGCGGCCTGCCGACCTTCGCCGCCTGGGAGGCCGTCGTCCTCGCGGAGACGTACGAGGTCGTCGACCACGTCTCGCTGCACGCCTACTACGAGGAGACCGACGGCGACCGCGACTCCTTCCTCGCCTCCGCAGTCGAGATGGAAGCCTTCATCGAGGAGGTCGTCGCCACCTGCGACCACGTCGGCGCGCGGCTGAAGTCGGCGAAGAGGCTCACCCTCTCCTTCGACGAGTGGAACGTCTGGTACCAGCGCCGGCCCAACCCGCATCCCGTGGAGGACTGGCAGGAGGCCCCGCGTCTCCTGGAGGACGTCTACACCGTCACCGACGCCGTCGTGTTCGGCACCCTCCTGATCGCCCTGCTGCGCCATGCCGACCGGGTCGCGGTGGCCTGTCTCGCCCAGCTCGTCAACGTGATCGCCCCGATCATGACCGAGCCGGGCGGCCCCGCCTGGCGTCAGACCACCTTCTTCCCCTTCGCCCAGGCCTCCCGGTACGGCCGGGGGACCGTCCTCGATGTGCGCGTGGACTCGCCGACGTACCCCACGGAGCGGTACGGGGACGTCCCGCTGCTGCACGCCACCGCCGTACGCGACGAGGACGGCGGGGTCACCGTCTTCGCGGTCAACCGTGGCCGGAACACGCCCCTGACACTCGACGTCGCCCTGCGCGGTCTCGGAGTGAGCCGGGTGGTCGAGCACACCGCGCTGGCGGACGCGGACCCGGAGGCGTGCAACACCCTCGCTGATCCGGAGCGGGTCACGCCGCACGCGGTGGAGGGTGCGAGGCTCGTGGACGGGACGCTGCGGGCCGTCCTGGAGCCGATGTCGTGGAACGTCATCAGGCTGCTGTGAGGGCCTGAAGTTGAATCCTTTCAGACCGCTTGTCCCGACCTACCCTTCGAAGCGCTTCGAAAGATCCTGTCCGAAGCGTTGACGTGGCTGGCGGGCGAACCTACTTTGTCCCAGCAAGCGCTTTCCTGAAACGTTCTAATCACGCGCGGGAGGACGAACTGTGCGTACTCAAGGCACTGTTGACCGTCGGAATCTGCTGAAGCTCGCGGGCGGGTCACTGGCGGCTGTCGGCCTGACCGCCGCGGGCTGTGGCACCGGCTCCGGATCCGAGGGTGGCACCGTCACCCTCCGGTACGCCTGGTGGGGCTCCGACGACCGCGCCAAGCGGATCAACCAGTCGATCGCCCTCTTCGAGAAGAAGTACCCGAAGATCAAGATCAAGACCGACTTCCAGCCGTACGCGGACTTCTGGAAGAAGTTCAACACCCAGGCCTCGGGCGGCAACGCGCCCGACGTCTTCCAGAACGCCATCGGCTTCCTGCGCAAGTACGACGCGAAGAACGTCCTGCTCGACCTGCGGGAGCAGGCCGAGCAGGGCAACCTCCGCCTCGACGGCTTCCGGGCCGGTCTGGAGAAGTTCGGCGAGGTCGACGGCAAGCTCCTCGGCATACCCGTCGGCAGCAACTCGATGGCCCTGGTCGTGGACCAGACCGTCTTCGACAAGGCCGGCGTCACCCCCAAGGCCGGCTGGACCTGGGACGAGTACCACGCCGCCCTCGCGAAGATCCGCGACAGCCAGGGACGGGCCGGCGACGCCGGCCCCTACGGGATCATGTACCTCTACGACCTGTACCTGCGCCAGCACGGCAAGGCCTTCTTCACCACCTCCGGACTCGGCTTCACCGAGGCGGATCTGACGGACTGGTGGACGAAGGCGTACGCGGGGGTCACGTCGGGCGTCTACGCCGACCCGAAGAAGACGATCCAGGCCAAGCCCAAGTCGGCGGTCACCGCCGAACTCGCGGCCTGCGAGTTCACCTGGGACAACTTCACCGTCCGCTACGCCTCCGAGGGCAAGAGCCAGTACGGTCTCGCCCCCATCCCGACCACGGACGGCCGCAAGACCGGCCAGTACCTCGGCTCGCTCATGCTCAGCGGCTCCCGGCGCACCAAGCACCCCAAGGAAGTCGCCCAGTTCATCGACTTCATGGTCCACGACCCCGAGGTCGGCAAGATCATGGGCTACGACCGCGGCGTCCCGGCCACCACGGCCCAGTACGAGGCGTACGTGCCGAACGACCCGATCGGCAAGCAGATCGCCGCGTACGAGAAGCAGCTGGTGGAATCCCGCGTCCTGGAGCCGATCACGCCGCACCCGGCGGGCGCCGACGTCACCGAGGCCGCCTTCCTGCGGCTCGGCGAGGAGATGTCCCTGGGCACGAGGCCCGTCCCGGACGCGGTGAAGCAGTTCTTCACCGAGGCGAAGACGGCGCTCTCCTCCTGATGGACGCCGCCGTGACCGCCGCACCGAACCCCGCGCCGGCGACCCCGCCGGACGGGGCGACCGCACCCGCGGACGCCCCGTCCGGCGGGGGACGCCCGCGCCGGACGCCCGGCAGCGCCGAACAGCGCCGCCGGGCCCGCCGGGAGAACCTCGCGGGCTACCTCTTCATGTCCCCCTGGATCACGGGCTTCCTGCTGCTCACCGCGGGACCGATGGTCGCCTCGCTCTACTTCGCCTTCACCGACTACAACCTCTTCGACGCCCCGCAGTGGATCGGCTTCGGCAACTTCACCGAGATGTTCGGCGACCCCCGCTGGCGCACCTCGGTCGAGGTGACCAGCTGGTACGTGGTGATCGGCACCCCGCTGAAGCTCGCCGCCGCGCTCGGTGTGGCCCTGCTGCTCAACCAGAGCCGCCGGGGCCAGGGCTTCTACCGGGCCGCCTTCTACGCGCCGTCGCTCGTGGGGGCCAGCGTCTCCATCGCCATCGTCTGGCGGGCGCTGTTCTCCGACGGCGCCGCGATCGACCGGGGGCAGCAGTTCCTCGGCATGGAGGCCGGCGGCTGGATCGGCGACCCGGACCGGATCATCTACAGCCTGGTCGCGCTGACCGTCTGGCAGTTCGGCGCCCCGATGGTCATCTTCCTCGCCGGACTCAAGCAGGTGCCGCGGGAGCTGTACGAGGCGGCGGAGGTCGACGGCGCGGGCCCGTTGCGACGGTTCTGGAGCATCACCCTGCCGATGATCTCGCCGGTCCTCTTCTTCAACGTGCTCCTGGAGACCATCCACTCCTTCCAGATCTTCGGGTCCGCCTACATCATCGGCAGCCAGGGCAACGCCTGCGGACCGGCGGACGGCACGCTCGTCTACACCTGCTACCTCTACATCCAGGGCTTCGAGAACAGCCGGATGGGCCTTGCCTCGGCGATGGCCTGGATGCTGCTGCTGGCCGTCGCCCTGGTCACGGCGTTCCTTTTCTGGTCCCAGCGGCGCTGGGTGCACTACGAGGAGGGGGCCCGATGAGCCTCGCACGCACCGCCACGCGCCCCGCGAGGAAGCGGACGGCGGGCTCGCTCGCCTGGCACCTCGGGGCGCTCGCCGTCCTCGCGGTCATCCTCTACCCCGTGGTGTGGGTCATCGGCGGTTCCTTCAAGCCGAACGACGAGATCGTCGGCAGCCTGACCCTCTTCCCCGCCGACCCCATCACCGACAACTACCGGCGTCTCGCCGACGGCATCGCCGACATCCCCATCACCACCTTCTTCGGCAACTCCCTTTTCCTGGCGGTCGGTTCGGTCATCGGCGTGGTGCTCTCCAGCTCGCTCGCGGCCTACGCCTTCGCCAAGGTCGGCTTCGCCGGACGCGGACTGCTCTTCACGGCGATGATCGGCACGCTGCTCCTGCCGTACCACGTGCTGCTCATCCCGCAGTACGTGCTGTTCCAGAAGCTCGAACTCATCAACACCTACACGCCGTTGCTCCTCGGCAAGTACCTGGCCACCGACGCCTTCTTCGTCTTCCTGATGCTCCAGTTCATGCGAGGGCTGCCGAAGGAGCTGGACGAGGCGGCGCGCCTCGACGGCTGCGGGCACCTGCGGACGTACTGGTCGATCGTGCTGCCGCTGTGCCGGCCCGCGCTCATCACCAGCGCGATCTTCACGTTCATCAACGCGTGGAACGACTTCATGGGGCCGCTGATCTATCTCAACGAACCCGAGAAGTACACGGTCTCGCTCGGCCTCAAGATGTTCGTCGACCAGGACGGCGTCGCCAACTACGGCGGCATGATCGCGATGTCGCTCGTGGCGCTGCTCCCGGTGGTCGCGTTCTTCCTCGCCTTCCAGCGGTACCTCATCGACGGCATGGCCACCTCCGGCCTCAAGGGCTGAGGGGCGGTGCCGAGATGAGTACGCGAAGCGTTCCGACCGGGGGAGTGGGAGACGGGACGCGGGCACGGTTCCTCGCCCGGTTCGCCGTCTTCGCGGAGTGTCTGCTCGTCGGGGTGTGGATCGCCGTCGCCGCGCTGCCCCTCTTCACCCTTCCGGCCGCGCTCGCGGCCGGCGCCGCGCATCTGCGGCGCTGGACCGGCGACGAGGAGACCGGACTGCGGTACTTCGTCGCCGACCTGCGCGCGGCGCTGCGGGGCGGGGGCCGGTCGGCGGGGCTCGGCTACGGGGCCGTGCTCGCCCTGGTGGGCGCGGACCTCGCGTTCGTACGGGCGCTGCCCGTGCCCGGCGGGCGGGCGGCGGGGGCCCTCGCGATCCTCGCGGCGCTCTGGCTGACGGTCACCCTCCTGCGGGCGGCCACGGCCTGGCGCCCTGGCCTGCGCTGGCGGGACCTGCTGGGCCCCGCCGCCCGCCGTGCGCTGCGCGACCCGGCGGGCTCCCTGCTCGTCGTCTGCGGCCTGGCGGTGATCGCCGCGTCGGCCTGGTTCTCCGCACCACTGGCGCTGCCGGCCCTCGGCATCCTCGTCGCCTCTGCCCTGGCGGCCGAGCGCCGCCGGGCGGCCCCGGCGGCCGCCTGATCCACACCGCCCGGGGCCGCGTCCCCATGGCGGGCATCGCTCCGGGGGTCGCGGCCCGATGGCCGGGATCAGAGCCCGGTCACCGGCTACCGGCCGGGGCCGTAGCAGGGCTCCCGCCCGGAGGCCGTAGTCGCGCTCCCGCCCCCGGGCCTGTGCCCCGTGCCCCTCCCCGGCCCGCAGTCGTGCTCCCGACCCCGGACCCTCAGCCGGGCTCCCGCCCCAGGGACGGACCCGTCCCCCCCCGCACCCTCCCGCTTCCGCAGGCATGCCGTCGGCATGCCCATGAAAGGAGTTCCCGTGTCCTCGATACCTCGCCGCTCCCTCCTCAAGGCCGCCGCCGTGGCCGGAGCCGCCGCACAGTTCAGCTGGGCGCTCGGACGCGGGGACGCCCGGGCCGCCGCGCCCGCCGAGACACCGGCGGCCGACCGGCCCGCGACCGTCACCTGGCTGGAGCCCGGCGGGCTCGGCGCCGCCGCCGGATCGACCTTCGGCGTCGCCTGGCCCAAGGGCGTCCACCCCGACGACCGGGCCTTCGCGCTCACCGGCGCCGACGGCGCCGACGTCCCCGTACAGACCTGGACCACCGCCCGCTGGCCCGACGGCTCCCTCAAGTGGACCGCGCACGCCGTCGGACCCGAGGCCGCCGGGGCCGAGCGCTTCACCCTCGCCCCCGGCATCCCCGCGACCGCCGCGAGGACCGTCTCCGTCACCGAGACCGGCCGCCGGATCACCATCGACACGGGCACCGTCCGGGCCGTCGTGTCGAAGGACGGCGGGAAGCTCGTCGAATCCGTCACCCGCGACGGCGTGAAGATCGCCACCGACGGCCGGCTCGTCCTGCTGCGCCAGAGCGACCTGGACGACGGCGACCACGGCAACGCCAAGTGGGACCGGTTCGACGGAGAGATCTCCGGAGCCGTCGTCGAACAGAGCGGCCCCGTCCGGGCCGTGGTCCGCATCGACGGCAAACATCGCAAGGGGAGCAGGAGTTGGCTGCCCTTCTCCGTCCGCCTCTACTTCTACGCGGGCTCCGAGTCCTTCCGTATGGTCCACACCATCACCTACGACGGCGACCAGCAGAAGGACTTCATCCGCGGCCTCGGCGTCCGCTTCACCGTGCCCATGCGGGACGCCGCGTACGACCGGCACATCCGGATCGCCGGTGAGGGCGCCGGATTCCTCACCGAGGCCGTCCAGGGCATCACCGGGCTCCGCCGCGACCCCGGGGCCGCCGTCCGCACCGCCCAGGTCAAGGGCGAGAAGCTGCCCGACCCCGCCACCTGGGACCAGCGCGTCACCACCCGCATGCAGTACGTCCCGACCTGGGGCGACTACACGCTCGCCCAGCTCTCCGCAGACGGCTTCACCCTCCGCAAGCGCACCAAGCCCGGCCACGGCTGGATCCCGGCCGGCGGCGGCCGCCGCGCCGACGGGTTCGGCTACGTCGGCGGCGTGACCGGCGGACTCTCCTTCGGCCTGCGGGACTTCTGGCAGAAGCACCCCGCCCAGCTCGACATCCGGGGCGCCGCCGGTGACGCCGCCGAGGTCACCCTCTGGCTCTGGTCGCCCGAGGCCCAGCCCATGGACCTGCGCTTCTATCACGACGGCATGGGCCAGGACACCTTCCCCGAGCAGCTCGAAGGCCTCAACATCACCTACGAGGACCACGAGCCGGGCTTCGGCACCCCCTACGGCATCGCCCGCACCAGCGAGCTGATGTTCTGGGCCAACGCCGCCACCCCCACGGCCTCGACGCTCGTCGCCCAGGCCGAGGCCGTCCGCACCCCGCCGCAGCTCGCCGTCAGCCCCGAAGACCTCGTCCGCGCCCGGGTGTTCGGCGGGCTGTTCTCACCCGTCGACCGCTCCACCCCCGCCAGGGCGACGATCGAGGACCACCTCGACTACCTCTTCACCTACTACAAGGACCAGGCGGAGCAGCGCCGTTGGTACGGCTTCTGGGACTACGGCGACATCATGCACACCTACGACGAGGACCGGCACCAGTGGCGGTACGACGTCGGCGGCTACGCCTGGGACAACTCCGAACTCTCGCCCGACCTGTGGCTCTGGTACGCATACCTCCGCTCCGGCCGCGCCGACATCTTCCGCTTCGCCGAGGCCATGACCCGCCACACCGGCGAGGTCGACGTCTACCACCTCGGCACCTGGGCCGGCCTCGGCACCCGCCACGGCGTCCAGCACTTCGCCGACAGCGCGAAGCAGCAGCGCATCTCCACCGCCGTCTACCGCCGCCCCTACTACTTCCTCACCGCCGACGAACGCGTCGGCGACCTCATGCACGACCTGGTGGACTCCGACGAGACCTTCCTCGTCCTCGACCCCATCCGCAAGATCCGCACCGAGCCCTACACCCCCGACCGGCACGCCCTCTCCGTCGGCTTCGGCACCGACTGGAGCGGCCTCGCCGCCGCCTGGCTGACCGAGTGGGAGCGCGGCGGCCCCAAGGCCGCCAAGGCCGAGGCCCGGCTCCGCTCCACCATGGAGACGATCGCCGCCCAGCCCAACGGCTTCGTCCAGGGCACCGGCCTCTACGACCTCGACACCGGCCGCTTCGCCGTCGCCGACAAGCCCGTCGTGGGCGTCTCCCACCTCTCCGCGATGTTCGGCCTGGTCGAGATGTGCGCCGAGCTGATCGACCTCGTCGACCAGCCGAAGTTCAAGGAGGCCTGGCTCGACTACTGCCGCTACTTCAACGCCTCCAAGACCGAGCAGGCCGCCCGCTACGGCCAGAACTTCGGCACCCTCCTCCTCTTCCAGGGCCACTCGCGCCAGGACGCCTACGCCGCCGCCCAGTTGAACGACACCGGACTCGCCCAGCGTGCCTGGGCCAAGTTCGACAAGAGCGATGGCTACACTGCGGCCATGGTGTGGGACAAAACGCCCGTACAGGGATCAGCCGCCCTCGAACCGGGCTACGAGCACCTGTGGATCAGCACCAACACCACGGCCCTGTACGGCCTGGCCGCCATCCAGAACCTCGCCCTTGTCGGCGATCACCTGCCGAAGTGACCACCGGAGGCCACACGATGAGGAAGAGAATGCTGCTCGCCGTCGCGGCGACCCTGCTCGGCACCCTGGCAGCGGCACCCGCCGCCCACGCCGACGGGCCCTACGGCCAGGGTCTCGACCACTGCACCACCGCGGACACCGGGACCCTCGCCTGCCACTTCGACGTGGCACCCGGCACGTACGACGTCTCCGTGACCCTCGGCGGTGACGAGGCCGGGTCCACCGCCGTCACGGGCGAGACCCGGCGGGCGCTGCTCGCCGAGACCGCCACCGAGACCGGACAGCGCGTCCGGCGCTCGTTCACCGTGGACGTACGCGACCCGGAGGGCGAGCCCACCGGACCGACCGGCAGTCCCGGTCTCGACCTGGTGCTCGGCGGCTCCGCTCCCCGCGTCACCGAGCTCCGGGTGACCCCCGCCCGGGCAGCCCGCCGGCTCTTCCTCGTCGGGGACTCGACCGTCTGCGACCAGCCGGGCGACCCGTACACCGGCTGGGGCCAGCGACTGCCCGCCCGTCTGAAGCGGGGGATCGCGGTCGCCAACCACGCCGACTCCGGTGAGAGCACCGTCAGTTTCCTGGAGAACCCGGCCCTCTTCGACCGGGTCGAGGCCGCGATCCGGCCCGGCGACCCCGTCCTGATCCAGCTCGCCCACAACGACAAGCAGACGGACGCGGCCACCTACCGGGCCAACCTCACCACCCTGGTCGAGCGCGTACGGGCCCGGGGCGGCGAACCCGTCCTCGTCACCCCGATCGTTCGCCGCTGGTTCAACGCCGACGGCACCCTGGACAACGGCATCGCCCTGCTCGTCAACGGCCTCGGTGTGGACCACCCCGCCGAGATCCGCGCCCTCGCCGCCACCCTCGGCACCCCGCTGATCGACCTCACCGCCCTCACCAGGGCGCGGGTCGAGGAGCTGGGCCCCGAGGCCTCCAAGGCGCTCTATCTGACGACGGAGAAACGGGACAACACCCACACCTCGGTGCGCGGGGCCACGGAGTACGCGGCCCTCGTCGCGGCGGAACTGCGCGCCCGGGGAATCGTCCCGGCGCAGCTGCTCCGCTAGGCCGAGCCCGAGGGGCGCCACCCTTGGACTCCCTGGCCGAAACGCACCTACTATGCCGGTGATCACCGCCGCCGTGACGCTCCACGGCGGCGTCACCGTATCCCGGGGGGGGATTCCATGGACGCCTACAACGTGCCGGTCGGACCGGCCGCCGCGCGGGGCCCGCGCTTCAGATTCCGCAACCCGATCGGACCGGCGCTCGTCGTCCAGTCCCTGATCGCCACCCAGGCCCTGACCGACGTCTACATCATCGCGAGCGGCGGCAAGGACTCGCCCTGGCTCGCCGAGGACATGGTCCCGTTCCCGGCCGTGCTCCAGGTGTCGTGCTGGATCGCGTTCCTCGTCTGGTTCTTCCGCGTCCGCAGCAACGCCGAGGTCCTCGCCCCGGGCAGCCACAAGTACCCGGTGGGCTTCTCCATCGGCGCCTGGGCCATCCCGCTCGCCATGTGGTGGCTGCCGCGCCGCATCACCCTCGACATCCACCGGGCCGGCGGCCCGCCCCGCGACGCCTGGCTGATCAACGCCTGGTGGTTCGTCTGGCTCCTCGACGGCCCGCTCTCGGTCGCCTTCCACTTCCAGGTCCTCGACCACTTCGACTACCGCAACCCGGTCGACCAGAGCCTCAACATCCTGTGCGCGATCCTCGCGATCGCGGTCGTCCGCCGGGTGACCGCCGCCCAGCCCGCCGGCCCCCTGCCGTACTTCAACATGACCTGAGCCCCGGCCCCCCTCCGGGGACCGGGGAAAGAGGTCAGCCGAGCGGGGTGAAGGCGAGGGAGAACGCGGCCGGGGCCGCGTCGAGCCGGTACTCCGGCAGCACCCCCGGTCCGCAGGACTGGGAGCCGATGCCGTGCTGGGCGTGGTCCAGGTGCAGCCACAGGGTGTCGCCCGCCATGAGATCGGTGTGGTGGGCGGCCGCGTCCAGCTGCTCCGTGCTCCAGCGACGGGCGGTGAACGCGAAGACGGGGTCGCCCTCCACCCGTACCCCTGCCGTCGGGGAGGTCAGCTCGACCCACCGGGTGTCGATCCGCGCCCCGTTCTCCTGCGGTCGCAGGTACGGGGTCTGGAGCGCGTCCACCGCCGCGTCCCAGCGACCGAGCCGCGCCGCCGCCCGGGTGTCGGGGTACGCCTCGCCCGGCCCCGCCCCGTACCAGTCCACCCGGTCCAGGGCCGCCGGCAGACCGAGCCGGACCCCGAGCCGGGGAAGGGGCACCCGCCAGTCGCCCTCGGGGACCACGTCGACGTCGAGCCGGAGCGTGGTGCCGTCCGAGGTCCAGCGGTACGTGGTGCGGAGCCCGACGTCAGAGGCGGCCGGCGCGACCCTCGACCGTACGGTCAACCCCATGTCTTCCAGGATGACTTCGTCCGTGCGGTGCCGCATCCGGTGCAGGCCGAGCTCGCGCCAGAGCGGGCCGTGGCGCTCGTCGGGCTGCCAGGGCGCGCCCTCGTCGTTGTCCGTCGGCGCCCGCCAGACGTCGAGGCGCGGTCCGGCCGTGACGGGGAGGGGGCCGAGGGTCAGGAGCGCACCGGTCCGGGCGTCGAGGACGCCGGGGCCGAGGGCGATCCGGCCTCCGGTACGCGCCGGGCGGACGCGCGTCAGGGGAGCCCGGCGGATGGGCGCGGAGGCCGGGATCTGTCCCCAGGCGACCTCGTGTCCGGCGGGCGCCCACGCGGTGTCGTGCGCGAGCAACGCCCTTACCGCCCACAGGGTTTCCGACCCCTGGGGGTGCGTGGGCGGTGCGGGAAGCGCGACCCGGGCGCTTGCTCCGGCGGTGAGCGCGGACACCTCCAGGGGGCCGGTGGCGAGCGTCTCGCCGTCGGCCAGGAAGGACCAGGTGAAGACGAGATGCGCGAGATCGGCCACGTCGTGACGGTTCGTCACCAGGACGGAGCCCGGTCCTCCGTCGGTGATGTGGACCGGCTCGACGACCTTCTTGTACTCCAGGAGCCCCGGCGACGGCGTCCGGTCGGGGAAGAGCAGCCCGTCGCAGACGAAGTTCCCGTCGTGCAGCTCCTCCCCGAAGTCACCTCCGTAGCCGTACCCGTGGACCGGATGGACGAGGCCGTGGTCGATCCACTCCCAGACGAAGCCGCCCTGGCAGCGCTCGTACGTCTCGAAGAGCCGCTGGTAGTCGGCGAGCCCGCCGGGGCCGTTGCCCATGGCGTGCGCGTACTCGCAGAGGATGAAGGGGAGTTGCGCACGGGCTTCGGGTCCGGCGTCGGCCCGGCGGCCGATCTCGTCGACCTCCGGGTGCGGCGGGTACATCCGCGCGTACACGTCGGTGTCCGCGCAGGAGCGGTCGCCCTCGTAGTGGACCAGCCGGGAGGGGTCCCGGTCGCGGATCCACCGGGCCATCGCGGTGAGTCCGGCGCCGGTCCCGCACTCGTTGCCCAGCGACCACATGACGACCGAGGGATGGTTCTTGTCCCGCTCGACGAGGCGGGCCGCCCGGTCGAGCAGGGCGGGGGTCCAGCGCGCGTCGTCGACGGGATTGCCCTGCCAGGCCAGGTCCTCGAAGCCGTGGGTCTCCAGGTCGGCCTCGTCGATCACCCAGAGCCCGTACGTGTCGCAGAGGTCGAGGAAGGCGGGGTGCGGCGGATAGTGGGAGGTGCGGACGGCGTTGATGTTGTGCCGCTTCATCAGCTCGACGTCCTGCCGCATGGTCGCGAGGTCCAGGCTCCGGCCGCGCTCCGGATGGAACTCGTGCCGGTTCACACCCCGGAAGAGCACCCGGCGCCCGTTCACCGTCATGACGCCGTTCTCGACGGCCACCGTCCGGAAACCGATGCGCAGCGGGACGCGCTCCCCGCCGGCCGCGAGCTCACCCTCGTACAGGCGGGGGATCTCGGCGCTCCACGGCTCGACCGCGACCGTGACCGCCTCCCCGGCGGCGAAGTCGAGGCCGAGCTCCGGCACCGTGACCCGGCCCGCCACGTCGCCCCCGCACTCCACCCGCAGGGTGCCGGTGCCGGTGACGTGGTCGTACGAGGCGTGGGTGAAGAAGTCGCCGAGCGCGCCCTCCGGCCGGTGCAGCAGGGTCACGTCACGGAAGACCCCCGGCAGCCACCACTGGTCCTGGTCCTCCAGGTAGGAGCCGGAGGACCACTGGTGGACGCGGAGGGCGAGGACGTTGTCCCGTGCCTTCAGCAGGTGGCCGACGGCGAACTCGTGGGCGAGGCGCGAGCCCTTGAACTCACCCAGCTCCGTCCCGTTGAGCCAGACCCGGGCGCAGGACTCGACCCCGTCGAGGCGGAGGACCGCCCCACCGGACGCCGGCCAGTCGGCGGGCAGGTCGAACCGGCGCAGATGGTCGCCGGTCGGGTTCTCGGTGGGGACGCGGGGCGGATCGACGGGGAAGGGATAGCGGACATTGGTGTAGGCGGGTCCGCCGTACGCCTCCCCCGAGGGTCCGCCGTGCGCCTCCCCCGCGGGGCCGCCGTGCTCCTTGCCCTGGAGCACCCAGTGGCCCGGCACCGCGACGGTCCCCCAGGCGCCGGCGTCGAAGCCCGGCGCGGCGAAGGACTCGTCCTCGGCGTCGGCGGTGGGGGAGAGCCGGAAGGCCCAGTCGCCGTTCAGCGAGAGGGCGGGGGCGTCGGAACGGGCGTACCAGGCGCGGGGAGGGAGCGTGCCGCGGCCGGGGGAGACGTCTTCGTACCAGGGCAGGGCGGACATGGTCCTCCTGTCGGAGAGAGGGAGAGAAAGGGGAGACCCATGACGCAGAAAGCGCTTGTGCTCCGAGATTCATCCCATCGCGCGGGACGCCCGCGCACAACCCCGTCCGGGCGCCGGACCCTTGGACTCTTCGCGGCCCGCCTGGACAGCTCGACGAGCGGCCGCTTAGGGTCGGGGTCCGAATCATCGACGGGCGCCGTTCGCCCGGAACACCGGGAACAGCCGAGGAGCGCACACGTGGTCACCCTCGCCGATGTCGCCCGCCACGCCGGGGTGTCGGCCAGCACCGTCAGCTACGTGCTCAGCGGCAAACGCTCCATATCCGCCCCCACCCGCGAGCGGATCCAGCACAGCATCGACACCCTCGGCTACCGACCGCACGCCGGCGCCCGCGCGCTCGCCAGCAGCCGCACCGACATCCTCGCCCTGATGATGCCGCTGCGCACCGGCCTCTACGTGCCGGTCATGATGGAGATCGCGATGGCCGTCACCACCACGGCCCGCTCCCACGGCTACGACGTGCTGCTGCTCACCGGCGAGGAGGGCCCCGAGGCCGTCCGCCGCGTCGAGGGCAGCGCCATCGCCGACGCCATGATCGTCATGGACGTCGGACTCGACGACCCGCGCCTGCCCTGCCTCCAGGAGGCCGAGCGGCCCGCCGTCCTCATCGGACTCCCCACCGAATCCGCGGAAGCCGCTGACACCGCCGGACTCGACTGCGTCGACCTCGACTTCGAGGCCGCCGGAACGCGCTGTGTGGAGCACCTCGCCGGACTCGGTCACACCCGCATCGCCGTACTCGGCGAGCCCCCCGCCGTCTACGAGCGGGGTACGGGCTTCGCCGCCCGCACCCTCACGGGACTGCGCGCCGCCGCCGAGAACCACGGCGTCGGCCTGCTCCACCGGCCCGTCGACGGCACCTACGCGGCCGTCGCCGCCGCCGTCACCCGCGTCTTCGAGGAACGCCCCGGCACCACGGCCCTCGTCGTCCAGAACGAGGCCGCGGTCGAACCGCTGCTCGCCCTCCTGCGCCATCAGGGCCGCGCCGTGCCCGAGGACGTCTCCGTCGTCGCCATCTGCCCCGACCAGGTCGCCGACCACGCCTCCGTGCCGCTCACCGCCGTCTCCGTGCCCGGGCAGGAGATGGGCCGCCTCGCCGTCGAACGGCTCGTCGGGCGCCTCGCCGGGGAGGAGCCCCGGGGTACGGAGCTCATCCCGCCCCTGCTGACCGCGCGTGCCAGCACCGGCCCCGCCCCGTCCGGCCCCTTCTTGCCCGGCCCCGCCGTCACCGAGGACCGTCGTGGTCACGGCGGACGCTGAGGCCGACGGCAGCGCGGCCGAGTTCCGGGCCTTCTTCGAGCGCCACTACGCCGAACTCGCGCGTCTCGCCCATCTGTTGACTGGCGAGACCGACGCCGCCGACGACCTCGCCGCCGACGCCATGCTCGCGCTCTGGCACCGCTGGGACCGGGTCCGCGCTGCCGACCACCCCGCCGCCTACGCCCGGGGTGTCGTCGCCAACCTCGTCCGCACCCGGATCCGGGGCACCGTCCGCGAGCGGCGCCGGATCGCCGCTTTCTGGGACCGGCGGCCCGACCACACCGAGGACCCGGACGTGCCCGCCGTCGTCGACGTACGGACGGCACTGCGCGCCCTGCCCTTCCGCAAGCGCGCCTGTGTCGTGCTCCGGCACGCCTTCGACCTCTCCGAACGCGACACCGCCCTCGCGCTCGGCGTCTCGGTCGGTACGGTCAAGAGCCAGACCGCCAAGGGCATGGCCGAACTCCAGCGGCTGCTCGGCCCCCACGCCGTCACCGAACTCGCCGCGGGGAGGCGCTGATGGACGAGACACAGCTCCGCCATGAGCTGCGGGAGGCAGCGCTCGCGCACCGGCCCGACCACGCCCGCATGCTCGCCCGGGTGGAACGCGGCCTCGCCGCGCCCGCCCCGGCGACCCGGCCGCCCCGGCCCGCGAGCCGCTGGACCGCGCGGCGCTGGACGGCGGCCGTGGCCGTGGCCGCGGCCGTCGCCGGAGTCGTCGGCCTCGGTGGTCTCGCGGCGACCAGGCTGAACGACCGGCCCACCGCGCCCGCCACCACGCTGCCCGCGCCCGGCCCGGGCGCCCGGGCGGCCGGCACGATCGACCCGGGCAGCAACCGCTGGTGGGCGCAGAACGACCTCGGCCTGACGACGGACACCCCCGTCACCGGCCTCACCGTCGAACTGCGGATCGTGCGCACCGCCGGCGTCGTGAGCACGGGCCACTGGCGCACCCGTCCCGCCGAGGACTTCACCGTGACGGTGACGGAGGAGGGCCGGGACCTCGTCTACCGCTGGACGCTCAAGCCGGGCCGGACGGTCCCGCCGGGCCCCCATGTCTTCGCCGGCCAGTACAACCACGCCGAAGGGGTACGGGACGCCTCGGCCGACACGTACACCGTCGTCCTGACCGGTACGGACGGCGGCCGGTCCACACTGCGCGGCGACTTCGGGACGGCGACGCCGGGGCGGTGACCCACGCGCGACACGCGCCCCCCCGCGCCCCCTTGAAACGTTTCGAGTCATCCCGGCAACCCCACCCTCCTCGGGCGGCGACTTAGGGCTACCTGCCACCGTCGCACCGAAGGAGCCGCACCCCCATGAGTCCGAACGACACAGTTGGATCGCCCCTCCGCCGCCGTACCCTCCTCGGGGCCGCGGTCGCCGGGACGGCCGCCGCCGGTGGCCTCGTGCCCGCCGCTGCCACGGCTGCGGCCACCGCGTTCGGCTGGAGCGACGACGGCGCCCAGTACGTCGTCGACACCGGCGCGGGACTGGTCTTCAAGGTCTCCAAGTCGACCGGCGACCTCACGTCCCTCGTCTACAAGGGCAAGGAGTACGAGGGGTACGGCGGCAAGCACTCGCACGTCGAGTCCGGCCTCGGCGCCTCCACCGTCACCCTGGCGCAGACCGGCTCCACCGTGCTGATCACCGTCGTCCACGGCACCCTGCGCCACTACCTCGCGGCCCGTTCGGGACGGAACAACGTCTATCTGTGGACCGACAAGGCCGACACGTCCTTCACGGCCACCCGCTTCATCGCCCGCCTCAAGCCCGGGATCTTCCCCAACGAGGGCCCCGACTCCTGGGTCGAGGGTGCGGACACCGTCATCGAGGCCGGGGACGTCTGGCAGCGCGCCGACGGACACACCCGGTCCAAGCACTACTCCGGGGTCCGCGTCATGGACTACGACCACATCGGCTACACCACCGGCGCCGTCGGCCTCTGGATGATCCGCTCGAACCACGAGAAGGCCTCCGGCGGCCCCTTCTACCGCTCGCTGCTCCGCCACTCCAACGAACTCGGCGTCGGTCTCTACGAGATCCTCCACTACAACCAGTCCCAGACCGAGGCCATGCGCTTCGGCCTCCAGGGCCCCTGTCTGCTCGCTTTCACCGACGGCGGCACCCCCGACCCGGCCCTCTTCGCCGCCGACCACGACACCACCTGGGTCGACGGTCTCGGCATTCCCGGCTGGGTCGGCGCCGCGGGCCGAGGCCGCGTCGCGGGCGTCGGACTCCAGGGCATGGCCACAAGCCACGCGTACACCGTCGGCTTCGCCAACGCCGACGCCCAGTACTGGGCCCGCGCCGCCGCCGGAACCGGCGCCTTCTCCTGCCGGGGCATGCTCCCCGGTACGTACACCCTCACCGTGTTCAAGGGCGAACTCGCCGTCCACACAGGCACGGTGACCGTGGCCGCCGGCGGCGCCACCGCCCTTCACACGATCACTCCCGCCAACGACCCCGGCACCGCACCCGCCCTCTGGCGGATCGGCGACTGGGACGGCACACCCGGCGCGTTCAAGAACGCCGCCCTCATGACGTACGCCCACCCCGCCGACGTCCGGGCCGCGCCCTGGACCGGGAACGTCGTCCTCGACGGCGGCGACGTCTCCGCCTCCTTCCCCTGCTACCTGTGGAAGGGCGTCAACGACGGCGTCCTCGTGTACTTCCGGCTGACCGCCGTCCAGGCCGCCGCCGCGCACACCCTGCGGATCGGGGTCACCACGGCCTTCCTCAACGGGCGCCCCCAGGTGACCGTCAACGACTGGGTCTCCGCGATCCCCTCACCGCCCACCCAGCCCTCGACCCGGTCGCTGACCAACGGCTCCTACCGGGGCAACAACCACACCTTCACCTACGTCGTCCCGGCGAGCGCCTGGAAGACCGACCCGAGTCAGTACAACGTGCTCAAGTTGAGCGTCGTCAGCGGCTCCTCCGGCACCGGATTCCTGAGCCCGGGCACGGCGATCGACTGCGTCGACCTGCTGGTCTGAGGAAGACGGTGCGGGGAGGGGCTCGGAAAGCCCCTCCCCGCACCGCGCTCCACACCTCACGGGCGTCAGGGACAGGGTGTGCGCGGGTCCCAGTCGCCGAGGTAGCCGGCCCGGGTCGCGGACGCGGCCTCGGCGGACGTGAGTTGAGGACGGTTCTCCGGCACGGTGATCCAGGCGCCCGGGCCGGAGTTGCGGTACTCGGCGAAGCGCTGCGCCTGCCACGGGTAGGTGTCGCGCATGTTCGCGTACGGGGCGACCGCGTCGATTCCCGGACCGAGGACGCTGTCCCGGACCACGAGCGACGGCCAGGCCGTGAGGTCCGAGCCGGGCACCCAGGGCCGGGCCAGCTTGTAGTAACCGTCCGGGGCTTCACCGGTGACCCGGCAGTGGGCGGCGAGGAACCCGTTCGGGTTCTCCCGGGCCGTGGACGGGGCGAAGACGAAGCCGTGCGGGGCCACCGCCAGATCGGGGCGGAGCAGCGTACGGAAGTGGCAGTGCTCGAAGACGGCGGTGGCCCGGCCGAAGACGAAGTCGACGTCACCCTCCACGGAGCAGTGCGCGAAGTACTGGCGGGCGAAGGCCGTCAGGGCCACGGAGTCGGCGTACAGGGTGTCCTGGTGGCCGAGGAAGCGGCAGTGGAAGAAGGCCGACCGGTCGCCCTGCACCTTGAGGGCGACGGCCTGGGTGCCCGGGTTGCCGGGGAGGTCGGTGCGGAGGAAGTCGTTGGCGAAGGTGATGCCGTGGGCGGTGAAGCCGGCCGCCTGGACGGTGGTGGTCGCGGAGCCGGTGGTGCCGTAGGTGCCCCCCTCGGGGCGCGGTGTGCCGGCGGCGTTGGCGTACACCACGACGACGTCCCGGGGGTCGCCGCTCGCGCCGATCCAGGTCATGGCCGTACGGGTGGCACTCACGGCGACCGTCTCCCGGTACGTGCCGGGGGCGAGCACAAGGGTCCGGTCGGTGCCGTTCGCGGCGGTGACCGCCGCCTGCACGGTGGTGTGGTCGCCGAGACCGCCGGGGTGTACGTACAGGGTCCCCTCGGTGAGCCGGTGCGCGGGCGAACCGTACCGGCCGAAGGGGCGGGCGCGTGGCGGAGCGGTGGCCGAGGCGGGTGCGGCGGGCAGGGCCAGGGCGAGTGCGGTTCCGGCGGCGCCCAGAAGCAGGGAGCGGCGTCCTGGTACTGCTCCGGTGGGGTATGAGGGCATGCGGGGGTCCTCCTGGAAGCGGGTGGGGCTCAGCAGGAGCGGCCGGCGCCGGCGCCGTGGCCGACGAGGGCGGGTACGGCCCGCGGGTGGTCGACCCGGGTGCGCAGGACGGGGGTCCAGCCGGCGTCGGCCCGCAACAGCTCCTCGGGGAACTGGGTGTTGTGGACGGCGAGGAGGTCGACCGGCCTGCCGTTCACGTAGTTGCCGACGGTCGTGACGGGCGCGTCCTTCCACTTCTTCAGGATCTTCCCGGCCGGCACGCCCTCGGCGAGCGTGAACGCGTTCTTCTCCGCGAAGAGTTGGGACTCCTGCCCGACGCCGAGGCTGTACGCGTAGGCCGAACTCGCAACCACGAAGTGGTTGTTGTACACGTCGACCTGTCCGAACCGGACCCGGGGCGCCCGCTCGATCACGTTCTTGAAGAGGTTGTGATGGAGGGTGACCCGCAGCTTGCCCCGGTCGGTGGCGCCCGCGCTGTCGCTGTTGCCGATCATCAGGGTCTTGTCGTGGTCGGTGAAGACGTTCCACGAGATCGTGACGAGGTCCGCGCCCCGCACGACGTCCAGCTCGCCGTCGTGCTGCTGGTAGACCTCGCCGTAGTACGAGGGCAGCGAACTGTCCGGGTGGGTCCCGTCGGTGAAGGTGTTGTGGTCGATCCAGACATGGGTGGAGCCGTACACGACGAGGCTGTCGTACTCGGAGTTCCACGCCCCGGTCGCACCGTCCGTCGGGTCCCACTGCGGGAAGCAGTCGAGCGGGCTCTCCAGGGTGAGGTCGCGGACCACGACGTTGTCGACGCCCTGCACCTGGAGGCTGCCGCCGGTGATCCCGGCGTCCTTGCCCACGCCGACGATGGTCGTGTTCGCGGGCACCTTGACCTTGATGGCGTCGCCCTGGGTGGTCGCGGAGGCCGCCCGCAGGTCCTCCTGGGGGCCGCTGACCACGTTCTCGTACCCCCAGACGGCGGGGTCGTAGTCGGCGAGGTAGCGGGCGAAGTCGTAGCCGGGGGCCTCGAAGGCGGCGCAGCCGGCGGCGGTGGCGTTGAGCGTGCCCACCACCTTGACGATCCTGGGCTCGGTGCCGGGCACGGCCAGCGCGTTCCGGAACTCCTCCCAGGTGGTGACGGTGAAGACCCTGGAGGTGACGGCGGCGGCCCCGCCGGTGGTGCCGGTCCCCTCGGACGCCCAGCCGTCACCGGCCGGCAGCGTGGCGCGGGCGGGGTCGGCGCCGGGGCGCGGGGCGGCGTGGGCACCTGCGGCGGGGGCGGTGACCGTCAGGGTGAGGGCGGCCGCGGCCACCACCCCCCGTCGTGTGCGTCGGTTCACGATCGGCTCTCCTCGAACTCGGAAGCGATAAGGGAGGGTTCGGGCCAGGTGATCAGGTCTGCGGGTATCTCGTCGTCCGTGCGGCGCGTCTCGCGCGGTGCGAGGACATGGGTGCGGAGCAGCTCGGCGGCGGCCAGCCGGGCCACCTCGATCGCTCCCGGCGGGTTGAAGTGGGTGTTGTCCTGCTCGGTCGCCGTCCAGTTGAAGTACGTCTTGGTGGCCTCGGGGCCGAGCCGCTGCCACAGGGCGAGCGACAGCGCCTCGATGTCGAGGAGCGGGACGTCCGCCTCGCGGGCGGTCTCCCGCATCGCCGCCGGGTACGCGCCGAGCGTCCGCACCGCGGTGCCGTCCACGTCGAACTTGCGTCGCTCGACGGAGGTGGCGAACACGGGGAGGGCGCCGCGGGACCGCGCGCCCTCGACGAAGACCCGCAGGTTGTCCTGGTAGGTGGTCCAGGGCTCGGTGTAGCGGGTGGGGTCGGCGACCTTCTGGTCGTTGTGGCCGAACTGGATGAGGAGCAGGTCGCCGGGCCGGAGCGCCGCCAGGATGACGTCGAGCCCTCCCTCGTCGAGGAAGCTCTTGCTGCTGCGTCCGTTGACGGCGTGGTTGGCGACCCGCACGCTCCGGTGCAGGAAGAAGGGGAGGGCCATGCCCCAGCCGGTCTCGGGCGCGGCGTCGGCGTACTTCTGGGCGGCGGTGGAGTCGCCGGCGATGAAGAGGGTGCGCATACGGGGGTGTCCTTGGGAACGGGCCGGGGGAGCCCCGGCCAGGGCGAGCGCGAGGCCCGCCCCGGCCGTGACCACCGCGCGGCGGCCTACGCTCACTGGTTCTGCTGCTTCCATTCGGCCTGCGCCGCGTTCAGCTGCTCGGCCAGGTGGTCGAGGAACTCCTTGGCCGTGGACTTGCCGAGCAGGACCTTCTGGAAGCCGGGCTCGTTGTCGGCCTTGGAGATCGTGTTCCAGTCCGGCAGGTAGTACGGCAGCTCCACGATCGTGGCCTTGCCGCTGAAGAGGACCTCGGCGCCGAGCTTGGTCGGCTCCGCCTCCTGGAGCCACGGGTCCAGCGCGGCCTCCGTGTTGGCGGGGATGGCGCCGGCCGACTTGTTCCACTTGCTGTTGGAGGCGTGCGAGGCCGCGAACTCGATGAACTTCCAGGCGGCGGCCTTGTTCTTGCCGGAGGAGAAGAGACCGAGACCGTCGACCGGGTTGGAGACCTGCACCCGGGTGCCGTCGTCGAGGGTCGGGTTGGGGATGCCCCGGAACCTGTCCGTGCCGAGTGCCTTCACATGGTCCTGGTAGGAGCCCAGGTTGTGGTTCAGCATGCCGATCTGGCCGCTGTCCCACTGGGCGACCATCTTGGTGAAGTCGTTGTTGACGTCGGCGGCCGGGGTCGTCTTCTTGAACAGGCCGGCGTACTTCTCCAGGGCGGCCACGTTCTTCGGATCGTTGACGGTGGTCTTGTCGCCGTTCCAGAAGCTCGTGATGCCGCTCTGGCCGTACATGGCGTCCAGGGCCTGCGCGATCGAGCCCGCGCCGCCGCGGATCGTGTAGCCGAAACGGTTCTTGTCGGTGGCGGTCAGCTTCTCCGCCGCCGCGTAGAACGCCGACCAGGTGGAGGGCTCCTGCAGCCCGGCCGCCTTGAACAGATCGGTGCGGTAGTACAGCACGCCGTTGCTCGCGGAGGTCGGGACGGTGAACAGCTTGTCCTGTCCGCCCGCCGCCCTCACGCTCGCGACCATGCCGGCGTTCAGCCTGCCCTTGAGCGCGCTGTCCTCGATCCGCGCGTCCAGCGGCTCCAGGGCGTTCTGCGCGGCGATCCCGGCGAGCATCGCCGCGCCGACACCGCCGACGTCCGGCAGGGCACCGCCCTGGATCGCGGTGTCGTACTTCGACTGGACCTCCTTGGAGGCGATCCCGACGTACTCGACGTCGATGTCGGGGTTCGCCTTCTCGAAGTCCGCGATGATCTCCTTCCACACGTCGGTGCGGACACCGCCGTTGTTGTCCCAGAAGGTGATCTTTCCCTTGCCCGATCCCTCGGTGCCCTTGTCGCCGCCCGCGCCGCTGCCGTCGTCACCGCAGGCGGTGGCGGTCAGGGCGAGGACACCGGACAGGGCGAGGGCGAGGGCGGCTCTGCGCCGTCCGCCGGGGAAGATGGTCATCGTCGGCTCTCTTCTCTCGGGGTGTTACGGGATCTCTCGGGGTGTTACGGGGATGAGGTGTGGGGGAGTTCGGGGCGGGGCGCCGAGGAAGGAGCGCCCCGGGGGGATGTCGTTCAGGCGGTGGTGACGCGGAAGGCGGAGAACACGGCCGTCCCGGCGTGTCCCGCGCCCTCCGGCGCCCCGGCGAACAGGCCGAGCAGCGCGCCGACCCAGCGCCAGGGCGTGGCGGCGAACTCCGGACCGAGTCGGACCGGGCCGTCAGCTGTGTCGTCGGCGGTATATGAGAAACGGCAGCGCGCGTCCGCCGTGACCTCGATCCGGAGCAGGACCCGCTCCCCGGTCACCGGCCGGGAGTGCGCCGCGTCCCGTTCGTGGTCCGCATGGGACGGGGCGAAACGGTGCACGAGCCGGGCCGTACCGTCGGGGGCACGCTCCAGGCCGATCCACGCGTACGCGTCCCCCAGGACGACGAGCCCCGCGCGGGCCCCGGCCGCCTCCGAGTCGAGCCGCAGCCCGACCTCGACGACCACGGCCCCGGCGGGCAGCCGCTGGGTGAGGACGTGCGGTCGGGAGCGGAGATCGTCGAGCCGGTCCGTACGGACGCAGCCGAGGCGCAGGCCGTCGCCCGTGTGCTGACTGGCCCAGCCCTCGCCCGGGTTGGCGGTCCACTGCCACTGACGGCCGAACCGGCCGCCGGGAAACGTGTCGTCCACCGCCGGCCGCGCGGGCGGCTGCTCCGGAAGGTCCGGCTTGCGGTGCACCCGGACCGGGGCGCCCTCGTCTCCGAGCACGGGCCAGCCGTCCGCGTCCCAGCGCATCGGCTGGAGATGGACGAGCCGGCCGTGCGCCCCCGACTGCTGGAAGTGCAGGAACCAGTCCTCACCGCGCTGGGTGCGCACCCAGCCGCCCTGGTGCGGGCCGTTGACGTCGGTGTCGCCCTGCGCGAGGACGGTCCGTTCCTCGTACGGACCGAGGAACGACCGCGACCGGAACGCGCCCTGCCAGCCGGTGGCCACACCTCCGGCCGGTGCGAAGATCCAGAATTGGCCGTCGTGCCGGTACAGCTTCGGGCCCTCCAGGGTGAACCAGCCCGGTATCCGGTCGGCATCGACGAGGATCCGGCCCTCGTCGAGGACCTTCGTCCCGTCCGGGCTCATCCGGTGCCCGGTGAGCCGATTGTTGAAGCCGGCTCGGGACCTGGCCCAGCCGTGCACGAGATACGCCTCGCCCGACTCCTCGTTCCACAGCGGGCAGGCGTCGATGAGACCCGGGCCTGCCTTCACCAGGTGCGGGGCCGTCCACGGGCCGCGTACGGAAGGGGCGTTGACCTGGAAGATCCCGTGGTCGGGGTCGCCCCAGAAGATCCAGAACCGCCCGTCGTGGTGCCGGAACGAGGGGGCCCACACCCCGCGGTCGTGCCGGGGCTCCGTGAACGCGGCGGCCGGTTCGAGCCGCTCCAGGGCATGGCCGACGAGCGTCCAGTTGACCAGGTCCCGGGAGTGCAGCAGGGGGAGGCCGGGCGCGCGGCCGAAGCTGGAGGCCGTCAGGTAGTAGTCCTCGCCGACCCGGACCACGTCGGGGTCGGACCAGTCGGCGGCGAGGACGGGGTTGCGGTAGGTGCCGTCCCCGAGGTCCCCGGTCGCGGTGACCGCACCGGCCCCCTTCACGACGCCACCGCCTTGCGGACCAGGGCCGCCGCCTCGTCGCGGTCGAGGCGGCCGTCGGCGACGACGGTCACCACCCGGCGTACGAAGGTCTCCCCGGCCGTCACCGGAAGACGCCCGTCGTGGGCGAGCGAGGAGCCGACCCCCGGGTACTCGGCCGCCCGGACGAACCACGGGTCCTCACGGGTCCGGGCCGTCGCCCCGGCGAACACCAGGGTCCAGCCCTCGCCCACGAGCGCCACCCAGTCCGAGCGGACCCCGTGCACCGCCTCCTCGCCGTCCGCGTCCGCCGCCGCCCCGAACACCACCGGCGCCTTCGTCTCCTTCGGCGCGCGCCAGAAGAAGCCGCCGTACGCGGCACCCGGCCGGCCGTTCGTCGCGGGGCTGCCGATCGACAGGTCGCGGCCGGACACATTGGCGAGGGAGAACGTGAGGTCGAGCGCCCAGGCGGCCTCGGTGAGCGCGGTGGCCGCCACCGTCCGGTGCTCGCGGAGCAGCCGCTCGCCCCCGGCCGTCCAGGTCAGCTCCTCCACGAAGCCGTCCGGGTCGCACAACTTGAACCCGTCGTGCCGCTGCACGCCGTGGTTGTCGAGCTCGACGGACCCACGGTCGCGTACGAAGGTGCGTCCGCCCCAGAAGTTGTGGCCCGCGACATCGGGCACGGCGATGCCCGCCCCGAGATGGTGCGGATGGTCCTCGGGCACGGTCTCGGTCACCGGGCGACCGGCGAGCGTGGTGACCGGGTGCAGGTACGGCCGGGGGGAGTGGTCGAGGGCGAGACCGGGCCGGGTCGTGTAGCGGGCGACGGTGCGGCCCGCGCAGCGCAGGACCGCCGGAGGCTCGGGGTTCATCGGGCCTCCGCCCGGGTCGACGGGGCCCAGGAGGCGCCGAGTTCGGAGAACAGCCTGAGTCCGGCGGCACTGGCGTCCACCAGGGCGTCGACACCGTCGACGACCCGGCGCGGCGCGCTCTCGCCGGGCTCGGTGTGCCAGTGCGCGGCAGGTATCGCCAGCGGGTCGGGAGCCGTCCGTACCGCCTCCACGACCCGCATGAACGCGCCGGTCGCCGCCGGCGGCACCCACAACGGCTCGCCGTCGGTGACGTGCGCGACGAGGTTCTCCAGGAGGTCGGTGCGGCCGTACTCGGTCTCCACCGGGCCGTGCCCGGCCCGCTGCACGAGCACCCGGTCCTGCCGGTACCAGAAGGTGATCCGCCCTTGGGTGCCGTGGACGACGACGTACGGCTCCGAGGACTGCTCGGCACAGAGCGTCGCCGCGACGGTGACCTGGGTGCCGGCCGAGGTGACGACCCGTACGGCGGAGGTGTCGTCCGACTCGATGGCGTGGGCGTGCAGCAGCTCGGTCTCGATGTGGTCGACGTCCTCGGCCCGGGTGGAGCCCGACAGCGCGAGCGCCGTGGCGACGGCGTGGGCGAGGGGGTTGGTGAGCGCCCCGTCGACGACGTCGACCCCGCCGAGGCGCCGGTGGCCCGCCCAGGGGGCGCGCCGGAAGTAGGCCTCGTCACGGACCCAGGCCCCGGCAGCGCCGACGCCGAGGAGTTCGCCGATCGCGCCCTCCGTGACCATCCGGCGGATCGCGGGCACCGCGTGCGAACCCAGCGACTGGAAACCGATCTGGCAGGCCACCCCGGCCGCCTCGACGCCGTCGGCCATCCGGCGGAACTCCGCGTACGACGGGGCGGGTGGCTTCTCCAGGAGGATGTGCGCCCCGTGCCGGGCAGCGGCGAGCGTCATGTCGGTGTGGGTCTGGATGGGGGTGCTGAGCACGGCGATCCGGGCGCCGGTGGAGGCGAGGAGCGCCTCGAAGTCGGCGGACTGCTCCGGGTCTCCGATGCCGTCGAGCTCGGCCGCGTCGAGCGGGCGCAGCTCGCAGACCCCGGCGAGCCGGACGAGTCCCCGCTCTTCGAGACGGCGGATGTTGAGGAGGTGGCTGCGGCCGTGGCCGCGGGCGCCGGCGAGGACGACCGGCAGGGGGGTACGGGTGTCACGGGGGCCCGCGGTGGGTGCGGTGTCCGGGGTGCGTGCGGTGTTCATGTCTTCCCTGTTGGTACGTGCTGTGTCGGTTCCGGCCGTCTCGCTCATCCCTTCACCGCCCCGGCACTGAACCCGGTGACCAGCCACTTCTGGATGAAGGCGAAGACGATGACGACGGGCACGGCGGCGACGACCCCGCCCGCGGCGAGCGCCCCGAGGTCGACGCTGTCGGCGCCCATGAGGGTGTTGAGGCCGACGGGGATCGTCTGCTTGTCCTGGCTGCTGAGGAACATCAGGGCGAAGAGGAAGTGGTTCCAGGCGTGCACGAAGGCGAAGGAGCCGACGGCGACGAGACCGGGCCGGAGCAGCGGGAGGACGACGATCCGGAAGGCGGAGAAGCGGTTGCAGCCGTCCACCCAGGCCGCCTCCTCCAGGGAGTACGGCACGTTCCTGATGAAGCCGCTGATCAGGATCATCGAGAGGGGGAGCTGGAAGACGGTCTCGGCGATGATCACGCTGCCCAGGGAGTTGATCATCCGTAGCTCGGCGAAGATCTGGAACAGCGGGACGAGGAGCAGGGCGCCCGGCACGAACTGCGAACAGAGCAGGGCCAGCATGAAGCCCTTCTTGATCCTGAAGTCGAAGCGGGCGAGCGCGTAACCGCCGGCCAGCGCGACGACGGTGGTGCTGATGAGCACCGCGACCCCGATGAGCAGGCTGTTCTGGAAGAAGACGCCGAAACTCCGCTCGTTCCAGACCTTCTCGAAGTGCGCGGTCGTCATCGGCCAGGGCAGCAATGAGGTGGAGCCGGCCGGGCGTACGGCGAAGAGCAGGATCCAGTAGAAGGGGATCAGGGTGAAGAGGAGGTAGATCCCGAGAGGCAGGTAGATCTGCCAGCGGGGCACCTCGTCCCAGGCCCTGCGCTTGGCGCGGGCGACGGAGGGCGGGGTCCGGTCGGGCGGCTGCGCGGCCCGGGGCGGGGTCACGTCGGCCGGGGCCGGGCTCAGGGTGGACTCGGCTGTCACTTGCCGTCGCCTCCGAACTTGCTCAGGCGCAGATAGACCATCGAGCAGAAGAGAAGGATCACGAACGCCACCGTGGTGAGGGCGGAGGCGTATCCGAAGTTGTGGGCGTCGACGCTGGTGTGGGCGATGTACAGCGGCAGGGTGGTCGTCTCGCCCGCGGGGCCGCCGCCGGTCAGCGTGTACAGCAGGTCGACGTTGTTGAACTCCCAGACCGCGCGCAGCAGCGTGGACAGGACGATCGCGTCCCGGATGTGCGGCAGGGTGATGTGGACGAACTGGCGGACCCGGCCCGCCCCGTCGACCTCGGCCGCCTCGTACAGGTCCTTCGGAACGGACTGGAGGTCGGCCAGGATGAGGATGGCGAAGAAGGGCACTCCGCGCCAGAGATCGGCGATGATCGCCGCCGGGAACACGGTCGAGGTGTCGGATAGCCAGGACGTGCCGTAGGTGCCGAGGCCCATGTCCGCCAGGTAACGGCTGATCCCGGTCTGGGAGTTGTAGAGCAGCACCCAGATCGCGGAGGTCAGCACGCCCGAGACGGCCCACGGGGAGAAGACGAGGGCCCGGCCCAGGGCGCGGCCGACGAACGTCTGGTTCACGATGAGGGCGAGTGCGAGACCGAAGAGGAGCTGGAGCGTCACCTCGACGACGACCCACTTGAGGCTGAACGTCAACGTCCCCCAGAAATGCGGGTCGTCCGTGAAGATCCGGGTGAAGTTGTCCGGGCCGGCGAAGCCGTTCCGCCAGGGCTTCGTCGGGTTGTAGTGCTGGAGGCTGTAGTAGAAGACGCTGAGCACCGGGTAGGCGATGAAGCCCAGCATCAGCAGTCCGGCGGGGGCGATCAGCAGGTACGGCAGTCGGCGGGGGGTCGCTCCCGTGCGACGGCGGCGCCGTGCCGTGACGGCTTGGGGCGGTGGGGTCACAGCTGAGGCCATGACGGCGGCTCCGTTCTCGGTGAAGCGCTTCGCGAACGACGTTCGAGATTTCGGACAGGGTGGGGCGGGTGGAGCTGATGGCGCTGATGGGGTCGGCGGGGCGGTGCGGAGGGACGGACCGGCCGTGCGGTGCGGTGCGGCGGGGTCTCAGCCCGCGTACGGATCGGGGGTGGTGCCCGGACGCGCCAGGAACTCGAAGTCGCAGCCGGTGTCGGCCTGGGAGATCTGCTCCATGTAGAGCGCGCCGTAGCCGCGCTCGTACCGCGCCGGCGGAGGTGTCCACGAGGCCCGGCGGACGTCCAGCTCCTCGTCCGTGACGTGCAGGTGGAGGGAGCGTGCCGCGACGTCGAGGGTGATCGTATCGCCCGTACGGACGAGGGCAAGGGGTCCGCCGACATGGGACTCGGGAGCCACGTGCAGCACGCACGTCCCGTAGCTCGTGCCGCTCATCCGGGCGTCGGAGATCCGCACCATGTCCCGTACGCCCTGTTCGAGCAGGTACCGGGGGATGGGCAGCATGCCGTACTCCGGCATCCCGGGCCCGCCCTTGGGGCCCGCGCCGCGCAGGACGAGCACGTGCTCGGGCGTGATGCCGAGCGCCGGGTCGTCGATGGTCCGCTGCATCGACCGGTAGTCGTCGAAGACGACCGCCGGACCGGTGTGCTTGAGCAGGTGCGGCTCGGCCGCGATGTGCTTGACGACCGCACCGTCGGGGCAGAGGTTGCCCCGCAGCACCGCGACCCCGCCCTCGGTGGCCAGCGGCCTCGAACGGTCGCGGATCACCTCCGCGTTGTGGATCAGCGCGCCGTCGAGCTGCTCCCGCAGGGTGACGTGGGAGACGGTCGGGCGGTCCAGATGCAGGACGTCCGTGAGCCGGGAGAGGAAGCCCGGCATTCCGCCCGCGAAGTGGAAGTCCTCCATCAGGTACTGCCCGCCGGGCCGCAGATTCGCGAGCACCGGAACCGTCCGCGCGATCCGGTCGAAGTCGTCGAGCGTCAGCTTCACCCCCGAGCGCCCCGCCATCGCGATCAGATGGATCACCGCGTTGGTCGAGCCGCCGAGCGCCAGGACGGCGGCCACCGCGTCCTCGTACGCCTCCCTCGTCAGGATCCGCGACAGCCGCAGGTCCTGCCGTACGAGCTCCACGATGCGCAGCCCCGAAGCGGCCGCCATGCGGTCGTGCCCCGAGTCCACCGCCGGGACCGAGGAGGCACCCGGCACGGTCACGCCGAGCGTCTCGGCGGCGGCGGTCAGCGTGGACGCCGTCCCCATCGTCATGCAGTGCCCGGGGGAGCGGGCGAGACCGCTCTCCAGCTCCGCCATCTCGCAGTCGCCGAGGTTCCCGGCCCGCTTCTCGTCCCAGTACTTCCACATGTCCGTACCGGAACCGAGGGTCTCGCCCCGCCAGTGCCCCGGCAGCATCGGCCCCGCCGGAACGAACACCGTCGGCAGGTCGACCGAGGCCGCGCCCATCAGCAGTGCCGGAGTCGTCTTGTCGCAGCCGCCCATCAGCACCGCCCCGTCCACCGGGTACGAGCGCAGCAGCTCCTCCGTCTCCAGGGCGAGGAGGTTGCGGTAGAGCATCGGGGTCGGCTTCTGGAAGGTCTCGGAGAGGGTGGAGACCGGGAACTCGAGCGGGAAGCCACCGGCCTGCCACACCCCCCGCTTCACGGCCTGGGCGCGGTCGCGCAGGTGCACGTGGCAGGGGTTGATGTCGGACCAGGTGTTGAGGATCGCGATCACCGGCTTGCCGAGGTGCTCCTCGGGGAGGTAGCCGAGCTGCCGGGTGCGGGCCCGGTGGCTGAACGAACGGAGGCCGTCGGTGCCGTACCACTGGTGACTGCGCAGATCCTCGGGGCGGCGGGGCGTGCCCGCGGCGGCCGTGTCCGGGTCGCCGCTCATATCGGCCACCCGGCGGCGATCGTGGCGACCTCGGACCGCTCGCTCTCGGGGAGTTCGCGGCTCGGCGGGCGGACCGCGCGGCGGCAGAGGCCGAGGGAGGCGAGTGCCTCCTTGACCACGGTCACGTTGTCCGCGCTGCCGTTGGCCGCGCGCAGCTCCTCGAAGCGGCGGATCCGCTCCCAGACCTTCATCGCTGTCGGGTAGTCGCCGGCCCGCAGCGCGCCCAGCATCTCCAGGGAGAGCGCGGGGGAGACGTTGACCAGGCCGGAGGTGAATCCGGTGGCGCCGCTCGCGAAGTAGGCGGGCGCGTACGGCTCGGCCAGCCCGGCCACCCACACGAAGCGGTCGAGGCCCGCGTCCCGGGCGAAGCCGGCGAACCGGGCCGCGTCGGGGACCGCGTACTTCACCCCGACGACATTGGGGCAGACGGCGCCGAGCTCGGCGAGCCGGGCCCCGCCGATCAGCGGGTTACGGATGTAGGGGACGACCCCGAGTTCCGGGACGGCCTCGGCGATGGCCCGGTGGTAGTCGACCCAGCCGCTCTCGGAGACGTACGGGTGGACCGGCTGGTGGACCATCACCATGTGGGCGCCCGTGGCGCGGGCGTGCTGGGCCGCCTCGACCGCTGTCGGCACGTCGTGGCCGACGCCGACCAGGATCGCGGCGCGGTCGCCGGCCTCGTCGACGGTGACCTCGGTGAGGGAACGGCGCTCGTCGGGGGTGAGGGCGTAGAACTCGCCGGTGTTGCCGTTGGGGGTGAGGGTGCGGACCCCGCCGTCGAGGAGCCGGCGCAGCAGCGCGCGGTGGGTGACGGTGTCCACGGAGCCGTCCTCGGCGAACGGGGTGACCGGGATGGCCACGACGTCGGCCAGGGCGGTCCTCAGGGTGTCGAATTCGATGCTCACGTGCTGCCCGCTCATTCGCTGATCAGGGGGGACTGGGGGAAGGCGCGCTCGACGAACGAGGCGATGTGGTCGTGCACGGCCAGGCCCGCGGCGTCGACGTCGCCCGCGTCGGCCAGCCGCAGGATCTCCTCGTGCTCGGCGGCCTCGCGCTCCCAGGAGGGGACGGCGGCCCAGGCGACCGTGGAGACCAGTGCGGCCTGGTCACGGACCTCGTCGAGCATCCGGCCGAGCAGCGGGTTGCCGCAGGGCAGGTAGAGCGCGCGGTGGAAGTCCCGGTTGGCCAGGGACCGTTCGGCCGGGTCCTCCGCCCCGGCGGCACGGCGCAGGGCCTCGTGCGCCGCGTCGAGCGGGGCGCGGGAGGCGACGGCGCGGCGGACCGCCTCGGGCTCCAGGAGCAGCCGTACGTCGTAGACGGCGCGGGCCATGTCCGCGTCGACCATCCGGACCGTGACGCCCTTGTACTGGCTCATCACCACGAGCCCGCTGCCCGCGAGGGTCTTGAGCGCTTCGCGGACCGGGGTCTTCGACACCCCGAAGCGCGCGGCGAGTTCGGTCTCCACGAGTGCCTGGCCGGGTCTCAGTCCCCCGGTGAGGATGTCGTGCTTGATCGCTTCCAGGACGTACTGGGTGCGGGAGGGGATGGGACTGGGGGCGAAGGCCATGGCGCGCTCTCAGATCTCATGTATCGCGTCTCATATATGACGTACGAAGTGCAACGGGCATGAAGCTAAGGGGGCGTTCGTGTTTCGTCAATGCTTCGCGCAAACGCTTTCTACGAAGTGACCCGGCCTGACGCTGCTGGTGGCCCCGGGGGTGCGGGGGAAGGCCAGGGCCCGGTGACCGTCACGGTCCCCGACCACACGGGCGCACCGGCGGCCGTCTACGAGGTGACCCGTACGCCGGAAGGGCCCCGGGCGACGGTGACCGGGACGGACCTCCCGTACGCGGTACGGGTCCTGCAAGCGGATGGATCATGACGGGGACGGCCCGTAGGGTCGGGCCATGACGAACACTCGGACGATACGAGGTCCCGAACAGCGCAAGAAGGACGTCCTCGCGCGGCTGGCGCAGGAGGTGGACATCTGGGTCGCCTCGGCGAGCGCCGAGGGGACGCCGTACCTCGTACCGCTGGCCTTCCACTGGGACGGCACGGACATCTGGCTGTGCACCCGGCTGACGAACCCCACCGGCCGCAACCTCCATGACGGAGGACGGGCCCGCCTTTCACTCGGGCACACCCGGGACGTCGTCCTGCTCGACGGCGAGGTGACGACCCTCGCCGTCGATGACGTGCCGACGGCGGCCATCGAGGCGTTCGCCGCGAAGTCGGGCTGGGACCCTCGCAGCTCCGGCCCCGCGTACGTCTGGTTCCGGGTCAGGCCCACCGCCGTGGAGGCATGGCACGAGGAGCCTGAGATCGTCGGGCGTCACCTCATGCGGGACGGCGTCTGGGCGGTCTGAGGCAGACGGAGAGCCCCGGCACCGGAAGGCTCGGTGCCGGGCTCTCGGGTCGGTTCCGCCGGTCCCTCAGCCGGCGACGTGAGGGGGGCCCGAACTGTCCCGTACGGTCAGGGCGGGCGTGAGGAGTTCGACCCCGGCCGTGTCCTCCCCGGCAGGCCGGCCGAGGCCGGCGATGAGCCGTTCCACCGCCCTGCGGCCCAGCTCCTGCGCGGGGATCGCCACCGAGCTGAGCGGCACCGAGGCCTGGGCGGCGATCTGGCCGGCGCAGACCGCGACCACCGACACGTCCTCGGGCACGGCCCTGCCGGTGCGCCGCAGCAGTGCGAGCAGCGGCTCGACGGCCGTCTCGTTCTGCACGACGAAGGCGGTGACCCCGGGCCGCTCGTCGAAGATCCGGGCGAGCACCCCCGCGACGGCGTCATGACCGCCCTCGCACGGCCGGTGCAGCAGCCGGACCCCGAGCTCGGCCGCCCGGTCGCGCAGCCCGCGCAGGGTGCGCTCGGCGAAGCCCGTATGCCGCGCGTAGACACCGGGGGACTCGCCGATGACCGCGATCTCCCGGTGCCCGAGGCCGGTCAGATGCTCGATGCACAGCGCTCCGGCCGCCGCGAAGTCCAGATCGACGCAGTTCAGCCCCGTGGGGTCGGCGGGCAGCCCGACCAGGACGGCCGGCGGGCCCGCCGCGCGCAGCACCGGCAGCCGCTCGTCGTCGAGCTGGACGTCCATCAGGATCACCGCCTCGGCGAGCCCGCTGCCCGTCACGCGGCGCAGCGCCGAGGGCCCTTCCTCACCGGTGAGGAGCAGCACGTCGTAACCGTGGGCGCGGGCTGCCGTCGCGACGGCGACCGCGATCTCCAGCATCACCGGCACGTACATGTCGGTGCGCAGCGGGACCATCAGTGCGATGATCCGGGAACGGCTGCTGGCGAGCGCGCGGGCGCCCGCGTGGGGCTGGTATCCGAGCTGCTCGATGCTGGCCCGCACCCGCTCCCGGGTGGGGTCGGAGATGGGTCGCTTGCCGCTGAGGACATAGCTCACCGTGCTGGCCGACACTCCGGCGTGCCGGGCGACCTCGGCAAGCGTGACCATCCGTTCTCCCCGCGGGCCGTGACTGAGGTGAAGCGATGCCCATGGTGGTGAATCGCTTCGACGACGGCTGTCGAACGATCGCTTCGACGGCTCAGCGAGACCGTAACGCGGGTGTGTTGACGTGTCCAGAGAAGTGGGTCAAGAAGATCGAAGCGCTTCGACGAGCGAGGCGTCGCCGCTGAATCGCCGGAGTTCGCCCGGGTGTCGGGAGCCGAGCGGGGACATGCCTCCGTCCGCCCCGTGCCGGGCGAGCAGATCCAGGACGAGCCGGTACGGGATGGCCGCGGGTCGCGGTTCAGGGGCGGAGGAGGACCTTGCCCACGCTCGGGTCGCCGCCGCCCACCAGGGCGAGCGCCTCGCCGAACCGCTCAAGGGGCAACTCGTGGGTGATGAGCGGGGCCGGGTCGAGCAGTCCGAGCGCGAGGGCGCGGACGGCGTCGGCCCAGGCGGCGGAGGAGGCGCCGAAGACGCTGCGGATCTCCAGCTGGCTGACGGACAGATGGAACGGGTCGATCCCGGTGGCCCCCGCCGTGAACATGCCGGTGAGTACGACCCGGCCGCCCCGGCGGGCGAGCAGGCACGAGGAGGCGGCCGTGGTGGGCGCCCCGGCGGTCTCCACGACCAGGTCGAAGCGTCCGGTCTCGCCGTCGGCCTCGGCCGGGGTGAGGGCCCTGCTCGCGCCGAAGGCCAGGGCTTGTGCCGCCCGGGCCGTACGCGGGTCCACGACGGCCAACTCGGCCGGGGAGGAGGCGGCGAGCCACTGGACGGCGAGCAGGCCGAGCGTTCCGGCGCCGACCACGGCGATCCGCTCTCCCGGGCGCGGCCCGCCCGCGCGTACTGCCGCGGCGACGACGGCGGCGGGTTCGAGCAGGGCGGCGGCCCGGAGATCCACCTCGTCCGGCAGCGGGCGAAGAAGCCGGGCGGGTACGAGGACGTGGTCGGCGAACGCGCCCGGTTCGGTGAAGCCGGTCTCGGCGTACCCCGCGGTGCAGAGGCTGGTCTCCCCGTACCGGCAGCGCTCGCACCGGCCGCAGGACCGGAAGCCCTCGGCGACGCACGGCCGGCCCAGGAGCGCGGGATCGACTCCCGGACCGATGGCGTCCACGGTGCCGGACCACTCATGGCCGGGGACGATCGGGTAGCGGACGTACCCGGGGGCGCGGCGGCCCTCGTACACCTCGCGGTCACTCATGCAGATCCCGGCGGCGGCGACCCTCACCCGTACCTCGCCGGGGCCGGGTGAGGGGACCTCCCGTTCGACCAGCCGGTGCACGCCGGGCCGTTCGACGAGCACGGCGCGGCTCGTGGCGGTGGAATGGCCGACGGCCTCGGCGTCGCGATCGGGGCTCGCGGCGGCGGATTCGAGGGTACTCACTTCGGCGGATTCGGCGGCGCTCACTTGGGTTGCCTCTTCTCCCAGCCCTCGGCCCACAGGTCGAACCGGGCGTGCTGCTGGGGGAATTCGGCGGCGGCGTCCGCGTCGAACTCCACCCCGAGACCGGGCTCGTGGGAGACGGTGAAGCAACCGGTCTGCGGGTCGACCTCGGGGGCGCCGCGTACGATTTTCTTGATCTCCGCGTCCGCGAAGTCGTTGAAGTGTTCCAGGATCTTGAAGTTGGGTGTGCAGGCGGCGAGTTGGAGGGTCGCGGCGGTGAGGACCGAGCCGCCGACGTTGTGCGGGGCGACGAGGACGTAGTGGGTCTCGGCGGTCGCGGCGAGCTTCCTGGCTTCCAGGATGCCGCCGATGTGCCCGACGTCGGGCTGCACGATATCGGCGGCCTGTGACTCGAAGAGCTCCCTGAACTCGATCCGGTCGTGGATCCGTTCACCCGTCGCGATCGGCAGGTCCACCTTCTCGGCGACCTTCGCCAGGGCCTTGAGGTTCTCCGGCGGCACCGGCTCCTCCAGCCAGGCCGGCCGGAAGGGGGCGAGTTCGCGCGCGAGGCGGACCGCGGTCGAGGGCGAGAACCGGCCGTGCATCTCCACCATCAGCTCGGCATCCGGGCCGATCGCGTCCCGTACTGCCTCGATGAGCGCGACGGCCTCCCGCGACCGTGCGGCGTCCAGTTCGTAGTGACCGGTCCCGAACGGGTCTATCTTCAGGGCCCGGTAGCCGCGTGCCACGACCTCACGCGCCGCCGCGTGATAGGCCTGCGGGGTGCGCTCGGTGGTGTACCAGCCGTTGGCGTACGCCTTCACCCGATCGGTCACCTGGCCGCCGAGCAGCTGCCAGACCGGCACGCCGAGGGCCTTGCCCTTGATGTCCCAACAGGCCATCTCGACGACCGCGATGCCCGACATGACGATCTCGCCGGCCCGCCCGAAGTCCCCGTACTTCATGCGCCGCACGAGATCCTCCACCGCGAACGGGTCCGAACCGGCGATGTGACGGGACTCCGCCTCACGGAGGTAGCCCACGAGCGCGTCGGTGTGCCCGAGCATCCGGGTCTCACCGACACCGGTCAGACCCTCGTCGGTGTGGACCAGGACGTAGGTGAGGTTGCGCCAGGGCGTGCCGACGACATGTGTGGTGATTCCCGTGATGCGCACGGTGGTTGCTCCCCGGGGACGCGGACGTGTGGTGCGGGATGCCGGATTGTTCGAGATGCCGAATCTCGTTCGGTGGATCGGCGAGACCGTAGGCAGCGGCCCGCCGGAGTGTCAATGGGAGCGTGCCCACCCTTCCCGCCTGCGGTTCCGGCCATTGCCCGGTGTGAGGCGCGCCGCTAGTCTCTGTTCGCGATTTCGGTCGCAGTACGGGATATCGAACGGGCAGAGGCGAGGTGGGGGACCCATGGGACGACTCGTTCCGGCGGTGACCAGGGCATTCGACGTACTGGAGCTCTTCCTGGAGGGCGACGGGACACTGTCCGCCCCCGAGATCACCCGCAGGCTCCAGCTGCCGCGCACGACCACCCACGAGCTGGTCACCACCCTGACCGCCCGCAACTACCTCGTCCCGGTGCCGGAACAGCCCGGCCGCTACCGGCTCGGCGTCCGCACCTACCAGCTCGGCAGCCGGTACGCCGAGCAGCTCGACCTCGCCGCCGAGGGCCACCAGGTCGCCCGCGACGTGGCCGACACGTGCGGCGAGACCGTGCACGTGGCCGTCCTGGAGGCCATGGACGTCATCTACATCGCGAAGGTCGACTCGACCCACGCGGTACGGATGGTCTCCGCGGCAGGACGCCGACTGCCCGCCCACTGCACGGCCGTCGGCAAGATGCTGCTCGCGACCCTCCCCGAGGCCGAGCTCGACGAGCGCCTCGACGGGTACGAACTCACCGGCATGACGCCCCGCAGCATCACCGCCCCGGACGCGCTGCGCGCCGCGCTCGCCGAGATCCGGATCCTCGGTGTCGCCGGCGAGCAGCAGGAGTCCAACCCCGACGTCAGCTGTGTCGCCGCGCCGGTACGGGACCGCACCGGCCGGGTCGTCGCCGCGTTGTCGGTCTCGGTACCGGTGCACCGCTGGAGCGAGGGCCGCGAGAACGAACTCACGGCACTCGCGGTGAAGGGCGCGAACGAGCTGTCGGAGCGGCTGGGACACCGGATCGCGCACTGACGCCCCCTAGGGGGTGTCAGGACTCCGCGCCGGCGGACCCGGCGCGCCTGCCGTCCCGTCGCTCCCGGGGCTGACGCATCCGGCTGACCGGGCCGAAGACCTCCCGGTCGTCGAGGAATCCCTCCAGGGCGAAGGCGGCCGCACCCCGCGTGACCGCGTTGTGCGGCACGGAGCTGCGCCGCAGGGTCGCCGCCCGGTGCGGCAGCGGCAGCGCGTGCCGGGTGACAGCCTCGTACGTGGCGGTCAGCAGTCGCTCTCCCAGCAGATCGACGACCTGATTGCCGAGGACGACGGCCCGGGGGTTGAGCAGATTGACCAGATTGGCCACCGCCGCCCCCAGGTAGCGCCCGGTCCGGTCGATGACGGCGGCGGCCGTCGGGTCCTGCTCCGCCGCCGCACGCGCGAGGGCGGCGACCGTGGCCGCGTCGTCCGGCCCGGCCGCCCGCTCGTCACCGGGGGCGAGCTCGCGCCAGGTCTGGGCGATCCCCCGGGTGCTGACGTACGCCTCCACGCAACCCCGATTGCCGCAGGTGCAGAGCCGGCCGTCGATCGCGAGACAGGTGTGGCCCCATTCGCCGGCGCTGTTGGTGAACCCCCGGTAGAGCTGCCCGTCGATCGCGATCCCGGCGCCGACACCGGCCCGCAGGGTGAGGACGACCAGGTCGTCCACCTCGCGGCCGGCGCCGAACCACAACTCGGCGACCGTGCTGGCCCGCAGGGGGTTGTCGAGCCAGAGGGGCAGGCCGAGGCGTTCGTCGAGCAGGGCGCGGAGCGGCACCTCGTGCCAGGACCAGTAGGGGGAGAAGGAGGAGACCCCGCCCTCGCGCTCCACCATGCCGGGCACGCTGACGCCCGCTCCGAGTACGCGCGCGCGGGGGACCCCGGAGCCGTGCAGCAACTCCTCGACGCAGGCGGCGAGCTGTTCGACCACGTCGGCGGGCCGGACGTCGCCCGGGGGGAGCGGGCGCTCGACGGAGTGGCGGACCTCCAGGGCGAGATCGAACAGCTCGGCGTGGACCGAGGTCTCGGCGATGTCGATCCCGATCAGCGCGCCCCGGTCGGCGTTGACGGCGAGCCGCGCGCGCGGCCGGCCGCCGCTGGAGTCCTCGTGGCCCGCCTCGACGAGGACGCCGGCCTCCAGGAGTTCGGAGGTCAGATTGGCGACGGTGGCGAAGGAGAGGCCGGTCGCGGCGGCGAGGTCCTGACGGCTCATCGCACCGGACCCCGCGTAGAAGCGCCGCAGGACCTCGAAGCGGTTGAGGCGGCGAATGTCCTGGGACGTCCGCTTGATCATGTGTGCTGTCCTCCGCTCGTGCGGCCCGTATCCCCGGCCCGTACTTCGGCATCTTATTCAAAGGGTTGGAAGAAGGGGTGGGCGGGATATTTACAACCGTTAGACGAACCCGTAGTTTTTCGTGTGCGGCGCCACTCAGCGCCACTCCGCACCACTTCCCCGACCGAGGAGGCCAGATGCAGCACCTCAGGGCCCAGCCCTGCTCCCCCCTGCCCGGACGCCTGACGGAAGGGCCCGTCTGGGACACCCGGCGCCAGGAACTGCTCTGGGTGGACATTCCCGACGGCCTCGTCCACCGGGCCGCCCTGACGCAGGACGTGACGCCGGACCTGGTCGCCGTCTCGACGCTCCGCTTCGACCGCCCCGTCGGCGCGGTCCAGCCCTGTGCCTCAGGAGCCCTGCTCGCGGCAGCCGGCACGTCCTTCCTCCGCCTGGAGCAGGACCGCCCGGTCGCGGAGGCCGTCGAACTGGCGGCGCCGGTGCTGCCCGAGGACGGCCTGCCCCGCCGGATGAACGACGCCGCCGTCGACCCGGCGGGCCGGCTCCTCGCCGGAACGATGGCGTACGACGAGAGCCCGGGCGCGGGCGCGCTCTACCGCCTCGACGGCGAAGGCCTCGTCACCCTCCTGGACGCGGTCACCATCTCGAACGGCCTCGGCTGGAGCCCCGACGGCACGCTCCTCTACTACGCGGACAGCCCGACCGGGCGGGTCGACGTCTTCGCGTACGACGCGGTGACGGGCGCCCTGAGCGACCGCCGGCCGTTCGCCGTCCTCGACCGCGGTGTGCCGGACGGGCTCACGGTGGACGGAGCGGGGCGGGTGTGGGTGGCGGTGTGGGGAGGCGGTGAAGTCCTCGCCCTCACGCCGGAAGGCACCCTTCACGCGCGCGTGGAGGTGCCTGCCTCCCACGTGACGAGCTGCGCCTTCGCCGGACCGGACCTGGACGTCCTGGTCATCACGACGGCGACGGAGGGCCTCGACGAGACCCGCCGCCGCGCGGAGCCGGACGCGGGCCGCCTGTTCGTCTGCCGCCCCGGCGCGAGGGGACTGCCGAGCGTTCCGTACGCCGATCGCTGACGCATCGCCGGGGGCCCGCCCCGGCCGCCCGTCACCCGCTCCGTACCCCCACTCCCAAGGGAGCCCCGCCCAGCCATGACCACCCCGCCCGCAGCAACCACTCCGCCCGAGCGGCACACCGCACCCGGGGGTGCCACCCCGTCCGAGGAGCGCACCCGGGCCCGGGCAGCCGGCCACGGCTTCCGCGCCGCCCTCGCCTCCGCGCCCGTCATCGCGATCCTTCGTTCCACCTCCGCCACCCGGTTCGCCGAGGTCACCGACACCCTCCTCGCCTCCGGCATTCGCGCCGCCGAGTTCACCCTCACCACTCCCGGCGTGCTCGACGCTCTGCGCGAGTACGCCGCCGACGCCCCGCCCGGGCTCGCCCTCGGCGCCGGGACCGTGACCACGCCCGCCGAGGCTCAGGCCGCCGTCGCGGCCGGGGCGACGTACCTCATCACCCCGACCACCTCCACCGAGGTCATCGCGGAGGCGGCCCGCCTCGACGTCCCGGTGCTCCCCGGCGCGTACACCCCCACCGAGATCCTCACCGCCTGGCGCGCCGGGGCCACCATGGTGAAGCTCTTCCCCGCCGCCACCGGCGGGCCCGCGTACCTCCGCGCCGTCCGCGCCCCGCTGCCCCACATCCCCCTCGTCCCGACCGGGGGCATCGGCGCCGGCGACGCCCCCGCGTATCTGGCCGCGGGCGCCGCCGCGCTCGGCATCGGCAGCCCTCTCGTCGGCGACGCCTGCGAGGGCGGCTCCCTCGCCGCCCTCGGCGAGCGCGCCGCCGCCTTCCTCGACGGCATACGCCGATGACGCCGATCGGCAGGCAGCCCGCCCTCGTCACCCTCGGCGAGGCCATGGCGGTGGTCGCGGCGACCGAGCCCGGACCGCTCGCCTCGGGTGCCCCGCTCCGCCTCGGCTGGGCGGGCGCCGAGGCGACCGTCGCCATCGGCGTCAGCCGGCTCGGCCACCCGGCCGCCTGGACCGGGCGGGTCGGCGAGGACGCGGCGGGCGCGATGGTCCTCGCCGGCCTTCGCGCCGAGGGCGTCGACGTGTCCGCCGCCCGTACGGACCCGGCCGCGGCCACCGGTCTGATGCTCCGCGAGCGCCGCACCGCCGACCGGCTCCGCGTCAGCTACTACCGGGCCGGCCTGGCGGGCTCCCGCCTCGCCCCCGAGGACCTCGACGAGGCGCAGCTCACCGGGGCCCGGGTGCTCCATGTCACCGGCATCACCCCGGCGTTGAGCGGCACGGCGCGCGCCGCCGTGGAACACGCCGTGTCCCTCGCCCGCGCCGCCGGCGTCACCGTCTCCTTCGACGTCAACCACCGAGAACGCCTCTGGGGCCGCGCCGAGGCCGCCGACGTGCTGGCCGGGCTCCTTCCGTACGCCGACATCGTCTTCGCCGGACCCGAGGAGGCCGCCCTCTTCGTGCCCGAGCAGGCGCCGGAACGGATGGCTCGCGCCCTCACCCGGCTCGGGCCGGGTCAGGCGGTGCTCAAACTCGGTGCGCAGGGGGCCCTCGTGGCCACCGGCGACGGTGAAGCCGAGGGCGGACTCCACGTCCGGCCCGCCGTCCCCGTCACCGCCGTCGACCCCGTCGGCGCGGGCGACGCCTTCGTCTCCGGCTATCTCGCCGCCGTCCTCGACGGCGCCCCGGTGGAGGAACGACTGCACCTCGCCGCGCTCTGCGGCGCCTTCGCGGTCTCGGTCCCGGGCGACTGGGAAGGCCTCCCGCGCCGCGCCGAACTCGGCCTCCTCGCGGCCCAGGACATCAGCCGCTGACGCGTCCGAGCCCGACGGTCCCGCCGTCCCGCCGTCCCGCCGTACCCCAGTACCGCAGTGCGACTTCCCTTCCGTCCCGACACCCCAGGAACCCACACCCATGAACCGTTTCTCCGGGCAGACCGCCGTAGTCACCGGCGCCGCCTCCGGTATCGGGGCGGCCAGTGCCGTTCGGCTCGCCTCCGAGGGCGCGGCCGTGCTGCTCTCCGACATCGCCGACGAGGCGGGCGAGGCCGTCGCCGCCGCGATCCGCGCCGACGGCGGCCGCGCCGCCTACGTCCGCTGCGACGTCTCCGCCGAGGAGGACTGGACCGCCCTCCGTGCAGAGGCCCACACGCGTTTCGGCCAGGTGAGCATCCTCCACAGCAACGCCTTCACCCACACCCCGGCCGCCGCCCACGAACTCCCCGTCGCCACCTGGGACCGCGAGATGGCCGTCAACCTGCGGGCCCTCTACCTCGCCACCCGCACCTTCCTCGACGATCTGCGCGCCGGGCGCGGCAGCCTCGTCGCGACCTCCAGCGTGCACGCCGACTTCGGCCTGCCCGGCTATCCGGCGTACGCCGCCGCCAAGGGCGGCATGTGCGCGCTCGTCCGCCAGTTCGCCGTCGAGTACGGGCCCGACGTCCGCTTCAACTCCGTGCTGCCCGGCCCGATCCTCACCGATGTCTGGAACGACGTCGACGAGGAGGGACGCAGGCTCTCCGCCGACGCCACCGCGCTCGCCCGGCTGGGCCGGCCCGAGGAGGTCGCCGCGGCCGTCGCCTTCCTCGCCTCCGCCGACGCCGCCTACATCACCGGAACCAACCTGGTCGTCGACGGCGGCTGGACCGTGAAGAAGGACTCCAAGTGAAGATCACCTCCCTGCGCACCTACCTCGTCGCCCCGCGCTGGTGCTTCCTGCGCATCGACACCGACGAGGGCATCACGGGCTGGGGCGAGCCCGTCGTCGAGGGCCGCGCCCACACCGTCGCCGCCGCCGTCGACGAGCTGTCCGACCACCTGATCGGCCAGGACCCGATGAAGATCGAGGACCACTGGCAGGTCCTCACCAAGGGCGGCTTCTACCGCGGCGGCCCCGTCCTCTCCAGCGCCGTCGCCGGCATCGACCAGGCGCTCTGGGACATCACCGGCAAGGCCCTCGGCGTCCCCGTCTGGCAGCTGCTCGGCGGCAACGTCCGCGACCGCGCCCGGGTGTACAGCTGGATCGGCGGCGACCGGCCCGACGACGTCGCGTCCGAGGCCCTGGCCCGGAAGAACGAGGGCTTCACCGCGATCAAGATGAACGCCTCCGCGCAGCTGCGGCTCATCGACACCCCCGCCGCCGTCCACGGGATCGTGGACCGGGTCGCCTCGATCCGGGAGGCGGTCGGCGACGAGTTCGACATCGCCATCGACTTCCACGGGCGGCTCACCGCCCCGATGGCCCGCCGGGTCCTCCCGCTCCTGGAGCCGTACCTCCCCTTCTTCGTGGAGGAGCCGGTCGTCCCCGAGATGAGCGACCACATCGGCGACATCGTCCGCTCCACCTCCATCCCCATCGCGACCGGCGAACGCCTCTACTCCCGCTGGGACTTCAAGAAGGTTCTCGACCAGGGCATCGCCGTCGCCCAGCCCGACCTCTCGCACGCCGGCGGCATCTCGGAGGTGCGCAGGATCGCCGCGATGGCGGAGGCGTACGACGTCTCCCTCGCCCCGCACTGCCCGCTGGGTCCGATCGCCCTGGCCTCCTGTCTCCAGGTCGGCTTCGCCGCGCCGAACCTGCTGATCCAGGAGCAGAGCCTCGGGATCCACTACAACACCGGCTCCGATCTGCTCGACTACCTGGTCGACCCCTCGGTCTTCCGCTACGAGGACGGACACGTGGGCCTGCCCACGGGACCCGGTCTCGGCATCGAGGTCGACGCGAAGGCCGTCGAGCGGGCCGCCGAGGTCGGGCACCGCTGGCGCAACCCGGCCTGGCGGCGCGACGACGGCTCCCTCGCCGAGTGGTAGCAGGACATGCCGAAGGGGCCGGACTCGTGGGAGAGTCCGGCCCCTTCAGGGTGTGTCAGCGGTGCGCGAGCCGGCTTGCCGCCGGCAGCAGCTTGCTGTCGTAGTCGAACAGGGCCTGGTTCTCCCAGCCGTTGCCGGAGGAGGAGTCGGCCGGGTCCCAGCCGTTGCCGGTGACGGCGGTCCAGGCCGGCTCCCAGTAGAAGACGCCGAGTCCTCGGCCGTTCGGGACCGCCTCGACGACGTTCATGATGTCCCGGAGCCAGGCCGACTGCCCGGCGCTGCTTGCCGGGTAGCCGGAGACCAGCTCGCTCGACAGGTCGATGATGTTCTCGTGACCGTCCTCGCTGTCGAGGCGGAACGGGTACGCGGTCTCCGCGACCATGACCTTCTTGCCGTAACGGGCCGAGATGTCGTCCAGGTTGGCCTGGAGCGAGGACAGCGCGCCGTGCCAGTACCCGTAGAAGGAGAACGCGATGACGTCGTAACTCACGCCCTGAGCGGTCGCGTTGTCGAACCATGTCCGGTAGAGGGCGTTGTCGCCGCCGTTGGCGAGGTGCAGCGCGATCTGGGTGCTCGACGAGACCGCCTTGGCCGCCGAGATGCCGGACTTGAGCAGCCCGCCGAGCTGGGACCAGTTGGACGTCGAGCCCTCCGGCCAGAGCATGCCGGTGTTGATCTCGTTGCCGATCTGCACCATGTCGGCCGTGGTGCCCTGTGCCTTGAGGGCGTTCAGGACGTCGTACGTGTGGTTGTAGACGTCGGTCGTGAGCTGGCTGTACGAGTGGCCCGACCAGGCGGTGGGCTTGGTCTGGGCGCCGGGGTCGGCCCAGATGTCGGAGTAGTGGAAGTCGACGAGGAGCTTCATGCCCTGCGCCTTGATCTTCTGGGCGGTGGCGAGGACGCGGGCCTTGTTGTTGTAGCCGTCCGCCGGGTTCACCCACACCTTGAGGCGGCCGTAGTTCGCCCCCGCGTTCTTGAGGAGGGCGACCGCGTCACCGGTGGCGCCGGTGCTCGACTTGTAGGTCCCGCCGAGGTCCTCGCTCTTCTTGAGCGCGGAGAGGTCGACGCCCCTGACCGCGAGACCGGTCGTGCCGGACGTGAACGTCAGGTCGTCGACGTTGAGCCAGTTCCCGGCGTTGGCATCGGAGTTGACGCTGATCGTGCACGCGCCGCCCGTCACGGTGATCGGGGTGACGATCCGTATCCAGGTGGACGTGACCGGCAGGTCGGTGCGCTGCTCGGCGGACCCGCAGTTGCGCAGGGCCAGATAGGCGGCGTTCTGACCGCCGCCGGAGCGGACCCAGGCGCTCAGCGTGTACGTGCCGTCGGTGAGCCCGGAGAGGTACTGGTACGTCTCGACCTTGTACGCGGCCGCCGACCAGTGGCTGAGGCGGTGGCTGCCGCCGTGGCCCCCGGCCTCGGTGAACGAGGCGGCGTTCTGGCCGGCGGCCGAGTAGCTGGACCAGCCGGTCGGGGTGGCGGTGCCGGTGGCGTCGCTCTCGAACCCGGCGTTGGTGAGGGTGGCGGCTGCCTCGGCGTGCTGGGCGGCGGGCAGCGGGGCCAGGAGCAGAGCGGCGAGCGCCGCGGCGACGGCCGCGGCTCGCAGGCGGATGCGGCTTCGTGCGGGGTGCATCGTCGAGTCCCTTCGACGGTGGCCAATGTGATGTGTGGTGCGGGTGGTTCCTTACGGGTGGTACGGCTCACCCGGGGACGGCGCATGCGGTACGGCCGCCCCCGGGGAGATCAGGGGGTCCGGCGCAAGGCCGGGGGAGGGGAGGGAGGGTGAGGGGAGGGAGGGTGAGCCGGTCAGGCGTCCAGGCGGACGACTCCGACGGCACCGGCCGGGACGGTGACCTTCCCGTCGACCGGCGTACCGGCGAGGAGCTCCACACCGGAGCCGCCCAGCGGCACCACGACGTCCTCGGCGGAGTGGTTGAGCGCGAAGAGGTACCGCTGCCCGCTCGCCCCGGCGCGGCACACGACCTCCACGTCACGCGGGAGCGAGGCACGGGCCGAGACCCCGGCGTCCTCGCAGGCGGCGGCCACGATCGCGTCCAGCGAGGCCGCGTCGAGCCGGGTGGAGACGTACCAGGCGGTGCCCCGCCCGAGCCGGTGCCGCGTCACCGCGGGCCCGCCGGCGGCCGGCCCGTCCGCGTACGTCCACACGGTCTCGGCACCGCGCGGCCGGACGAACTCCGTCCACACGTCACCGGTGAGCGAGGCGCCGTCGGGTCCGGCGATCCGCACCCGCTCGCCGTCCAGGAGCGGCGACCACTCCTCCACGGTGAGACCGAGGACGTCCCGCAGGGCACCCGGGTAGGCGCCGGGGTGCACGGCGTCGTGCTCGTCGACGATGCCGGAGAAATACGAGACGACGAGCGTGCCGCCGTTCTCGACGTATTCGCGGAGGTTCTGGCCCGCGGCCTCGGTCATCAGGTAGAGCGCGGGCACGACGACCAGCGGGTAGGCGGACAGGTCGGCCTCGGGGTGGGCGAAGTCGACGGTGAGGTGCCGGTCGTAGAGGGTCTCGTAGAAGCTGTCGGCGCGCTCGCGGGCGTCGTGGGCCTCGTTCGGCCGCCACTCCAGGTTCTGCGCCCACCAGGAGTGCCAGTCCCAGAGCACGGCGACGTCCGGCACGGTCCGGGTGCCGCGTACCTCCCCCAGGGCCTCCAGGTCGGAGCCGAGGGCGACGACCTCGCGCCAGATCCGGGTGTCGGTCCCGCCGTGCGGGACCATCGCGGAGTGGAACTTCTCGGCGCCGCGCCGGGACTGGCGCCACTGGAAGAACATGGCGCCCTCGGAGCCGCGGGCCACATGGGCGAGGGAGTTGCGGGCCATCTCGCCGGGGCGCTTGGCCGGGTTGCGGGCCTGCCAGTTCACGCCGGACGTGGAGTGTTCGAGGAGCAGCCAGGGTGCGCCGCCGGCGACGGAGCGGGTGAGGTCGGCGGCCATGGCCAGATTGACGTGGGTGCGGCGGCCGTCGGTCATCAGATAGTGGTCGTTGGTGACGAGGTCGACCTCGCGGCCCCAGGCCCAGTAGTCGATCGAGTCGCACTGGCTGAGCGCGGTCATGAAGTTGGTGGTGACGGGGATGCCGGGCGCGAGCTCGTGCAGGATGTCCCGTTCCGTCCTGAAGTTCTCCCGGATGGTGGCGTCGGCGAAGCGCCGGTAGTCGAGCTGCTGGGCCGGGTTGCCGACGGTGGGCGTGACCCGGGGCGGGTCGATCTCCTCGTACGAGGAGTAGTGCTGCCCCCAGAACGCGGTGCCCCAGGCCTCGTTCACGGCTTCCGCCGAACCGTACGTGTCGTCGAGCCAGCGGCGGAAGTGGGCGGCGCAGTTGTCGCAGTAGCAGGCGCTGACCGGGACGCCGTACTCGTTGTGGACGTGCCAGAGGGCGAGCGCCGGGTGGCTGCCGTAGCGGCGGGCCAGTTCGGTGGTGATGCCCGCGGCGGCCGTGCGGTAGGCGGAGGAACTATGGCAGATCGCCCCGCGTGAGCCGTACGAGTAGCGCACGCCCTCGGCGGTGACGGGCAGCGCCTCGGGGTGTGCCCGGTAGAACCAGGCGGGCGGTGCCACGGTGGGCGTGCCCAGGTCGACGCGGACGCCGTGCTCGTGGAGCAGGTCGAGGAGCCGGTCCAGCCAGCCGAAGTCGTACCGGCCCTGCTCCGGTTCGAGGAGGGCCCAGGAGAAGATCCCGACGCTCACCATGGTGACGCCGGCCTTCCGCATGAGGCGGACGTCCTCCTGCCAGACGCTTTCCGGCCACTGTTCAGGGTTGTAGTCCCCGCCGAACGCGAGCCGGTGCAGGCCCTTGGGGGTGGTCTGCGGCATGAGTCTCTCCTGAAGCATCGAACGAGCATCGTACGAACGTCACACAGCAAAAGCTTTGTTCGTTTGGGAACGTGCACACACCCGGTCTCGATGTGGCAACGCAACATAACCGCACACGAACAACCATTGACAAGTGTCCGGAACGTTTCTCTACTGTGAACGCTCACAGATGCATGGTCGGCCTCCCCGTTCGAGGGAGAGGCCCCTTTCGGTCAGGGAGAAGTACCCATGCCCCACACGATGCGCCGCAGCCTCGCCGCCGCCACCGCCGTCCTCCTCGGCGCCACCGCGCTCACCGCCTGTGGATCCTCCGACTCCGGCGACGAGGCGGCGGCCGAATCCGGCCCCGTCTCGCTCACGTACTGGGCGTGGGCCCCCGGGATGGACAAGGTCGTCGCCCTCTGGAACGCCGAACACCCCGACATCAAGGTCACGGTGCAGAAGCAGGCCTCCGGCGACGACCTCGTCACCAAGGTCATCACCGCGGCCAAGGCGCACAAGGCCCCCGACCTCGTCCAGGCCGAGTACCAGGCGCTGCCGACCCTGGTCTCCAACGACGCCCTCGCGGACATCGCCGGCGAGGTCGCGGGCGTCAAGGACAGGTTCGCCCCCGGCATCTGGCAGCAGACCACCTTCGGCAGCGAGGCCGTGTACGCCCTGCCGCAGGACTCGGGGCCGCTGATGTTCTTCTACCGCCAGGACCTCTTCACGCAGTACGGCCTCTCCGTCCCCACCACCTGGGAGGAGTTCGCCACCACCGCGCGCGACCTGAAGAAGAAGGCCCCGGACAAGTCCCTGACCACCTTCTCCGCCAACGACTCCGGCCTCTTCGCCGGCCTCTCGCAGCAGGCCGGCGCCAAGTGGTGGACCTTCGAGGGCGACACCTGGAAGGTCGGCGTCGACGACGCCGCCACCAAGAAGGTCACCGACTTCTGGGGCGGCCTGGTCGGTGAAGGTGCCGTCGACAACCAGCCGATGTACACCCCCGCCTGGAACAAGGCCCTCAACACCGGCGAGCAGCTCGCCTGGGTCAGCGCCGTCTGGGCACCCGGCGTCCTCACCACCGCGGCCCCCGACACCCAGGGCAAGTGGGCCATGGCCCCCCTCCCGAAGTGGACCGAGGGCGGCTCCTCCACCGGCAGCTGGGGCGGCTCCTCCACCGCCGTCACCACCGACTCGAAGCACAAGAAGGCCGCCGCCCAGTTCGCCACCTGGCTCAACACCGACCCGGTCGCCCTCGCCGCGCTCGTGAAGGAGGGCGGCATCTACCCGGCCGCCACCGCGGCCCAGACCAGCGGCGCCCTCGCCCAGGCCCCCGCCTTCTTCCCGAACCAGCCCGACTTCTACACCCGCGCCGCCGAGATAGCGAAGACCACCGCGCCGGCCGCCTGGGGCCCCAACGTCAACGTGGCCTACACCGCCTTCAAGGACGAGTTCGGCAAGGCCGCCAAGGCCAAGTCGGGCTTCGACACCGCCCTGTCCGCCGTTCAGTCCGCCACCGTCGCGGACCTGAAGAAGCAGGGCTTCGAGGTCGCCAAGTGACGCAGCCCCCTCAGGGCGTGCGCCGGTCGTACGGGGTCAAGGCGGCCCCGTACGGCTTCCTCCTCCCCGCCGCCGTCCTCTTCGCCCTCTTCTTCGCCCTGCCCATCGGTTACGCGGTCTGGCTCAGCTTCCACAAGATCGAGATCAAGGGCCTCGGCCTGGGCAAGGGAGCCCGCAGCGAGGTCTGGGCCGGCCTGGGGAACTACACCTCCGCCCTCACCGACTCCGAACTCGCCGCCAGCGCCCTGCGCATCCTCGGCTACGGCGCCATCGTCGTCCCCGTCATGCTGGGCCTCGCGCTCTTCTTCGCGCTCCTCCTCGACTCGGAGCGCGTCCGGGCCCGCAGCTTCTCGCGGCTCGCGATCTTCCTCCCGTACGCCGTCCCCGGGGTCATCGCGGCGCTCCTCTGGGGCTTCCTCTACCTCCCGGACGTCAGCCCCTTCTTCTACGTCCTCGACGCCGTCGGCCTCCCGCAGCCCGACCTCATGGACGGCACGCCGCTCTACCTCGCCATGGCGAACATCGCCGTCTGGGGCGGCACCGGCTTCAACATGATCGTCATCTACACCGCACTGCGCTCCCTGCCCACCGAGGTCTACGAGGCGGCCAAGCTCGACGGCTGCTCCGAGTTCCAGATCGCGCTCCGCATCAAGATCCCGATGGTGGCGCCCTCGCTCGTGCTCACCTTCTTCTTCTCGATCATCGCGACCCTCCAGGTCTTCAACGAGCCCACCACGCTCCGGCCGCTCACCAACGGCATCCCCACCACCTGGAGCCCCTTGATGAAGGTCTACAACGACGCCTTCACCGGCGGGAACATCCACGCCGCCTCGGCCACCGCCGTCGTGCTCGCCCTCGCCACCTTCGTCCTCTCCTTCGCCCTCCTCAGGATCTCCAACCGCCGCACCACGCAAGGAGCAACCCGATGACCGGGCTCGCCTCCCCGCCGCTCCACAAAGCGGCCCCGGCCGCGGGCACCACCCCCGGCACCTCCCAGGGTCCTCCCCGGCCCCGCCGGACCGCCCTGCTTCCCACGACCGCCCTCGTCCTCGGCGCCGTCTACTGCCTGCTGCCCGTCGCCTGGGTCCTCGTCGCCGCCACCAAGTCGGGCGCCGACCTCTTCTCCACCTTCACCTTCCTGCCCGGCGACGGCTTCACCGACAACCTCGCCGACCTGGGGGCGTACCGCGACGGCATCTACTGGCGCTGGATGGGCAACTCGCTGCTCTACGCGGGCCTCGGCGCCGTCCTGTCGACCATCGTCTCGGCGCTCGCCGGCTACGGCCTCGCCGTCTACCGCTTCCGCGGCCGCGAGACCTTCTTCAACGTGATGCTCGCCGGCGTCCTCATGCCCCCGGTCATCCTCGCCATCCCGCAGTACCTGCTCATGGCCGAGGCCGACATGACGGACACCTACGCCTCCGTCCTGCTGCCCCTGATCCTCTCCCCGTACGGCGTCTACCTCGGCCGGGTCTACGCCGAGGCCGCCGTCCCCATGGAACTCGTCGAGGCCGGCCGCATGGACGGCGCCGGGGAGTGGCGGATCTTCCTGCGGATCGCCGCCCCGATGATGTCCCCGGGCCTGGTGACGATCTTCCTCTTCCAGTTCGTCGCCATCTGGAACAACTTCCTGCTGCCGTTCATCATGCTCGGCGACGACGAGAAGTTCCCCATGACCGTCGGCCTGTTCACCCTCCTCAAGCAGGGCGCCGGACAGCCCGCCCTCTACACCCTGGTGATCACCGGTGCACTCCTCGCCATCGTCCCGCTCATCGCCCTCTTCCTCCTCATCCAGCGCTTCTGGAGCCTCGACCTGCTCTCCGGCGCCGTAAAGTCCTGAGCACAGGGGATCGAGGGGAAACACACAGCATGAGCACAGCAGCGAGCAGGCGCCGCCCGGCGACCATCCACGACGTGGCCCGCGAGGCCGGCGTCTCGCGCGGCACCGTCTCCCGCGTCCTCAACGGCGGCCACTACGTCAGCCCGACGGCCAAAGCGGCCGTCGACGCCGCGATCCGAAGAACGGGCTACGTCGTCAACCGGCACGCCCGCTCGCTGATCACCGGCAAGTCCGACTCGGTCGCCTTCCTCCTCACCGAACCGCAGGAACGCTTCTTCGAGGACCCCAACTTCAACGTGCTGCTCCGCGCGTGCACCCAGGCGCTCGCGGCCAAGGACATCCCCCTGCTCCTGATGATCGCGGGCACCGAGGACGAGCGCCGCCGCAACCTCCGCTACATCGAGGCCGGTCACGTCGACGGAGTCCTCCTCGTCTCCAGCCACTCCGGGGACCCCGTGGTGGCCCGGCTGCACGAGGCCGGCGTCCCCGTCGTAGCCTGCGGCAAGCCGCTCGGCCAGACCGCCAAGATCGGCTACGTCGCCGCCGACGACCGCGACGGCGCCCGCGACATGGTCCGCCACCTGTACGCCTCCGGGCGGCGCAGGATCGCCACCGTCAGCGGCCCGCTCGACACCCCCGGCGGGGTGGAGCGCCTCGCCGGATACCGCGAGACGCTCGCCGAGTTCGGGCTGCCCGCCGACGAGACGCTCGTCGCCACCGGCGACTACAGCCGCGCCAGCGGCGAGGACGCGGCCCGCGCCCTCCTGGAGCGCGCCCCGGACATCGACGCCGTCTTCGTCGCCTCCGACCTGATGGCGCAGGGCGTCCTCGACGCCCTCGCCCGCGCGGGCCGGAAGGTCCCCGAGGACATCGCCGTCGGAGGCTTCGACGACTCTCCGGCGGCCCTGTCCTCCCGCCCCTCGCTCACCACGATCCGCCAGCCCTGGGACCGGATCAGCACCGAGATGGTACGGACGCTGCTCGCCCGGATAGCGGGGGAGGAACCGGCGGCGGTCATCCTGCCGACGGAGCTCGTCCGGAGGGAATCGGCATAGCGAGTACGTCAGGGCATCGGCGTAGCGCGAATGGCAGGGAATCGGCGTAGCGCGTGCGTCAGGGGAGCGACACAGCGCGTGCGTCAGGGGAGCGGCCGCACCTTTCAGGGTGCGGCCGCTCCTTCGCCTTCGCCGTGTCAGCCGCCGGTCACCAGGATCACTTCCAGCGTCCGGGGCCCGTGGACGCCCTCGACCCGGTCGAGTTCGATGTCGCTCGTCGCGGACGGGCCCGAGATCCAGGTCAGCGGGCGCGTCAGGTCGAGCCGGGGGAGCGCCTCCGGGACGGAGGCCACGACCTGTTCCGGGGCCCGGACCACACAGAGGTGCAGATCGGGAACGAGGGTGAGGGCGCGACGGCCCTGCCCCGGGCCACCGTCGAGGACGATCGTGCCGGTCTCGGCAATGGCGAGCGCGCACCCCGTCACCACGGCGTCGATCCCGTCGAGCTCGTACGCGGTGAGCAGGGGCTCGTCGATCCGCCGCTCGGCCTCCGCCGATGCGAGCCACCCCTCGGGCAGTCCGGCCGGTACGGCGACGCTGCGGGCACCGCGCTCCGCGAGGAGCCGTGCGACCAGGCCCGCCAGACCGTCCGGCGCGGTGCGGTGGACGTGGGCGCGGTAGTCGGCGAGGTTCTCGTGGAGCAGGTCGAGGAGGCCGTCGGGACCCTCGTTCGTGTGGCGCGTCAGGTAGTCGCGGGTGACGTCCGGGGCCTCGGACGCGTCGGCGACGGCGGCGCGGATCCGGGCGAGGATCCGCTCACGGGAGCCGCTCGGCCGGCCGCCCGGGGTGTCGGCGGGGGAGTCGGTCACGTGCGGTTCCTCTTCCACCAGTCGCGGAACGGTTCGGCGGGCAGTTCGGGCAGGTTGCGGTGCTCGGACCACTGACGGGCGCCCGGGCCCGGCAGTCGTTTCGGGTGCAACGCGCGCGTGGCGGAGGCGAGGCGTTCGCCCGCCGCGAGGGCGGTGGGGTGGTCGAGTACCCAGGAGGCGGCTTTGATCGCCGCCCGTTCGAGGCGGTGTCCCTTCCCGCCCTCCCCGGCGACCCGCTCGCGCAGGTGCACCAGGACCTCGGGGATGTCGATGGCCACCGGGCACACCTCGTAACAGGCCCCGCAGAGCGAGGAGGCGTACGGCAGGGAGGCGTCGATCTCGCTCACCGTGCCCCGCAGCTGGGGGGTGAGGATCGCGCCGATCGGCCCGGGATAGACGGAGCCGTACGCGTGACCGCCGGCCCGCTCGTACACCGGGCAGACATTGAGACAGGCCGAGCAGCGGATGCAGCGCAGCGCCTGCCGTCCCACCTCGTCGGCGAGTGCGTCCGTGCGCCCGTTGTCGAGCAGCACCAGATGGAAGTGGTCGGGCCCGTCGGCGTCGCTCGTGCCGGTCCACATGCTCGTGTACGGGTTCATGCGCTCGGCCGTCGACGAGCGCGGCAGGGTCTGGAGGAACACCTCCAGGTCCCGCCCGCTCGGCACCACCTTCTCCACGCCCACGACGGAGATCAGGGTCTCCGGCAGGGTCAGGCACATGCGGCCGTTGCCCTCGGACTCGACGACGACGAGGGTGCCGGTCTCGGCGACCATGAAGTTCGCCCCGGAGATCCCGACCTTGGCCCGCAGGAACTTCTCCCGCAGGTGCAGCCGGGCCGCCTCGGCGAGCTCGGCCGGGGTGTCGCTCAGCCCCTCCGGCGCCGGCCTCCCCCAACTCCCCATCCTCTCCAGGAAGATGTCTCGGATCTCGCCCCGGTTGCGGTGGATGGCCGGGACCAGGATGTGCGAGGGGCGGTCGTCGCCGAGCTGCACGATCAGCTCCGCCAGATCCGTCTCGAACGCGGCGATCCCCTCGGCCTCCAGATACTCGTTGAGCCCGATCTCCTGGGTGGCCATCGACTTGACCTTGACCACCTCCGTCTCACCGGTGGCCTTGACGAGGTCGGTGACGATCCGGTTCGCCTCGGCCGCGTCGGCGGCCCAGTGCACGGTGCCGCCCGCCGCCGTCACCGCCTCCTCCAACTGGACCAGGTAGCGATCGAGATGACGGAGCGTCCGGTCCTTGATCGCCTTCCCGGCCTCGCGCAGTGCGGCCCAGTCGTCGAGTTCGGCCACGGCACGCGCCCGCTTGTCGCGGATGGTGTGGGTCGCGTGCTTCAGGTTGGCACGCAGCGTCGGGTCCCCGACCGCCTCCCGCGCCGCCTCGGGGAAGGACGGCATGCCGACATACGTTCCGCTCACTGCCAGGGCTCCTCTTCCGTGCTCGCCAGGATGTCCGCCAGGTGCACCGCGCGCAGCGGCGCCCCCTGCCGGCTCAGCATGCCTCCCACGTGCAGCAGGCAGGAGTTGTCCGCGCCGCATAGGACCTCGGCGCCCGTGGACAGCGCGTTCGCGATCTTGTCGGCGCCCATCGCCGCCGACACGTCCGGGTTCTTCACCGCGAACGTGCCGCCGAAGCCGCAGCACTCCTCCGCGCCCGGCAGCTCCACGAGCTCCAGACCCTTCACCGCCTCCAGGAGCCGCCGGGGCCGCTCCCCGAGCCCGAGGAGACGCAGACCGTGACAGGACGGGTGGTACGTCACCCGGTGCGGGAAGTACGCGCCCACGTCCGTCACCCCGAGCACGTCCACCAGGAACTCCGTCAGCTCGTACACGCGCGGGGCCAGGCCCGCCGCCTCCGCGCCGAACGAGGCGTAGTGGTGGCGCACCATCGCCGCGCACGAACCCGACGGGGTGACGACGTACTCGTACCCCTCGAAGGCCCGGACCGTCCGGCGTACCAACGGCGCGGTCTCCGCTCGGTACCCGGTGTTGAACTGCGGCTGCCCGCAACAGGTCTGTGCAGCAGGGAAGTCGACCTCCACGCCGAGGCGTTCGAGGACCCGGACGGTGGCCACGCCCGTCGCGGGGAAGACGGCGTCGTTGACGCAGGTGACGAAGAGGGCGACACGCATCACGGGTTCCTCGGGGACGGTTCGAGTCGGTCGGCGGCCGCGTCCCAGGCGGCCCGGCCGGCGCGGTCGTCGCGCGGTTCGTAGTGTCGCAGGGGCTGCGTGCGTGCGACGAGCCGACGCATCGAGTCGAGGTCGCCGACGAGCCCGGCGGCCCGCGCCTGGACGAGGACGTTCCCGAGGGCGGTGGCCTCCACGGGTCCCGCGACGACGGGCAGCCCCGTGGCGTCGGCGGTCCACTGGCAGAGCAGTGCGTTACGGGCTCCGCCGCCCACCAGATGGACCCGCGCGACCTCCCGGCCCGCCAGTCCGGCGGCCCGCCTCAGCGTGCGGCGGTGGGCGAGCGCCAGACTCTCCAGGACGCACCGGACCACAGCACCCGGGCTCCCGGGGGCGGGCTGCCCGGTGCGGCGGCAGTACGCCCGGATCCGCTCCGGCATGTCACCGGGGGCGAGGAACTCCGGCGCGTCCGGATCGACGAGTGCCGCGAACGGCTCCGTGCGCGCCGCCTCCGCGAGCAGCTCGTCGAGCCCGACGGGCAGTCCCTGTCCCTCCCATGTCCGGCGGCACTCCTCCAGGATCCACAGGCCCATGATGTTCCGCAGGAATCGTATGGTTCCGTCGACCCCGCGCTCGTTGGTGAAGTTCGCCGCCCGGGACTCCTCGGTCAGGACCGGGGAGTCCAGTTCGAGGCCGGCGAGCGACCAGGTCCCGCAGGAGAGGTAGGCGAAGTCCGGTGCCGTGGCGGGGACGGCGACGACGGCCGACGCGGTGTCGTGCGAGGCGACCGTCGTCACCGGCGTACCGGCGGGCAGGCCGGTGGACTCGGTGACGTACGGCAGGAGTTCACCCGCCGGGTCGCCCGGAGCGCGGAGCGGCGGAAGAAGCCCGGGCTCGATGCCGAGCCCGGCGAGCAGCGTCTTGGCCCAGACACCCTCACGGGCGTCGAAGAGGCCCGTGGTGGAGGCGTTCGTCTCCTCGGCGCCGACGCTTCCGGTCAGCCAGTGGACCATCAGGTCGGGCATCAGCAACATCGTCCGGGCCGTGGAGAGCTGGACGCTGCCGGCGGCGGAGGCGAGCTGGAAGACGGTGTTGAACGGCAGGTGCTGGAGACCGGTGATCCGGTACAGCTCCGCCGCGCCGACCCGTGCCAGGACGCCCTCCGCGACCCCCTCCGTACGCCGGTCGCGATAGTGGAACGGAGCGCCGAGCAGGGATCCGTCCGCGTCGAGGAGTCCGTAGTCCACCGCCCAGGCGTCGACGCCGACGGAGGCGACTTCGCCGGAGCGGCCGGCCACCCGCAGCCCGTCCAGGATCCCCCGGAACAGGGCGAGGACGTCCCAGCGCAGCCCGTCGGGCAGCAGGACCGGGGTGTTGGGGAAGCGGTGGACCTCGCTGAGGCCGAGCCGTCCGGGACCCACCCGGCCGAGCATCACCCGCCCACTGGTGGCGCCGAGATCGGCGGCGGCGAAGACGCCGGCGGCCGAGGAGCGGAACGGGACGCTCATCGGAGGAAGGCCGCCGCCACGCCCGCGTCCACCGGCACGTGCAGCCCGGTGGTGTGGCTGAGTTCGCCGCCCGTCAGCGCGAAGACCGCGTTGGCCACGTGCTCGGGCAGCACCTCCCGCTTGAGCAGCGTGCGGCCCGCGTAGAACGCGCCGAGCTCCTCCTCCGCGATGCCGTACGTGGCCGCCCGCTGCGCGCCCCAGCCGCCCGCGAAGATGCCCGAGCCGCGCACGACCCCGTCCGGGTTGACGCCGTTGACACGGATCCCGTGCTCACCCAGTTCGGCGGCCAGAAGGCGTACTTGATGGGCCTGGTCGGCCTTGGTGGCGGAGTACGCGATGTTGTGGGGGCCCGCGAACACCGCGTTCTTGGAGGCGATGTACACGATGTCGCCGCCCAGGCCCTGCGCGGTCATGACCCGCGCGGCCTCCCGCGAGACGAGGAACGAACCCCGGGCCATGATCGCGTGCTGGACGTCCCAGTCCCGCGCCGTGGTGTCCAGGAGCGGCTTGGAGATGGAGATGCCGGCGTTGTTGACGACCAGGTCCACCCCGCCGAAGGCGAGCAGCGCCGCCCGGAGCGCGGCCCCGATCGCCTCCTCCGACGTGACGTCCATGGCGACGGCCACCGCCTTGTCGGGGCCGCCCAGTTCCTCCGCGACGGCCTCGGCGCTCGCCGCGTTCAGATCGGCGACCACCACACAGGCCCCCTCGGCGACGAGCCGGTGCGCGATCGCACGGCCGATGCCGCTGCCCGCCCCCGTCACGAGCGCCACCCGGGTCGCCAGCGGCCTCGGCTTCGGCATCCGCCGCAGCTTGGCCTCCTCAAGGTCCCAGTACTCGATCCGGAACTTCTCGGACTCCTCGATCGGCGCGTACGACGAGACCGCCTCGGCACCCCGCATCACCTGGACGGCATTGACGTAGAACTCGCCCGCCACCCGCGCGGTCTGCTTGTCCCGGCCGAAGGAGAACATGCCGACCCCGGGCACGAGCACGATCGCCGGGTCGGCGCCCCGCATCGCAGGGGAGCCCTCGGTGGCGTGCCGCGCGTAGTAGGCCGCGTACTCCTCGCGGTACGCCGAGTGCAGCTCCCGCAGTCGTTCGACCGCCCGGTCGAGCGGCGCGTCGGCCGGCAGGTCAAGGACGAGCGGCCGGACCTTGGTCCGCAGGAAGTGGTCGGGGCAGGACGTCCCCAGGGCCGCGAGTCGGGGGTGCTCGGCGCGCGCGAGGAAGTCGAGCACCGCGTCGGAGTCCGTGAAGTGACCGACCTGCGGATGGTCCTGGGAGGCGAGACCCCGGACGTACGGGGCGAGGGCGGCGGCGCGCTCCCGCCGTTCGGCCTCGGGCAGCGGACCGAACCCCTCGACCTCCGGCCCGAACGGCTCCGGCCCGCCCCGCTCGGCGAGGAAGGCCTCGGCGGTCCGGATGATGTGCAGCGCACGGCGCTCGCATTCCTCCGAGGTGTCGCCCCACGCGGTGATGCCGTGACCGCCGAGGACACAGCCGATCGCCTGCGGATGAGCCTCCTCGACCGCCGCGATGTCCAGGCCCAGCTGGAAGCCGGGACGGCGCCACGGCACCCAGACCACCGTGTCGCCGAAGCAGTCGGCGGTCAGTTTCTCGCCGTCGGCCGCGCAGGCGAGCGCGATCCCCGCGTCGGGATGGAGGTGGTCGACGTGGACCGCGTCCACCAGGCCGTGCATGGCGGTGTCGATGGACGGGGCCGCGCCCCCCTTCCCGTACAGACAGTGGTCGAAGGCGGCGACCATCTCGTCCTCGCGCTCCACGCCCGGGTACACGTCGGCGAGTGCGCGCAGCCGGTCGAGGCGGAGCACCGCAAGCCCGTCCTCGGTGAGTGTGCCCAGGTCACCGCCGGAGCCCTTGACCCACATGAGGGTGGTCGCGGCCCCGGTCACGGGGTCGGTGACGGAGCCCTTGGCGGAGGCGTTGCCGCCCGCGTAGTTGGTGGTGCGGGGGTCGGAGCCGAGCCGGTGGGCGCGTGCGAGGAGGTCGGCGACTTCGGGAGGGGTGGCGCCGGGAGCGGTGACGTCGAGAGGAGTGGCATCTGGAGGGGTGGCGTCGAGCGGAGTGGCGTCTGGAGGGGTGGCGGAGGCGGCCATGGAAGTCCTTCGGGGTGAGAGCGGAGGGAGTGCGGGGGCGGTCACGCGCCCCAGCCGGCCTGTTCGCCGCCGACGCGTTCCGCGGCGATCCGCTCCTGGCGTCCGGAGCGGAGGTAGGCGGCGACCGGGTCCGGGTCGAGACCCCGCTCCTCGCGCAGCGCGCGCAGCAGGGGGCGTACGTCGGTGGCGTAGGCGTCCATCAGGACGGCGTTGGCGGCGAGCACGTCACCGTCGCGCTGGGCGGCGGCGAGGGCGTCGGCGTCGACGAGCAGCGCCTTGGCCGTGGCCTCCTGCACGTTCATGACCGAGCGGATGACGGCGGGGACCTTCGCCTCGATGTTGTGGCACTGGTCGAGCATGAAGGCGATGTTCGCCGTGGGAGCCAGGCCGCCGTTCCTGACGACCTCATGCATGATCCGGAAGAGCTGGAAGGGGTCGGCGGCGCCGGCCATCAGGTCGTCGTCCGCGTAGAAGCGCGAGTTGAAGTCGAAGCCGCCGAGGCGTGCCTCCCGCAGCAGCAGGGCGACGATGAACTCGATGTTGGTGCCCGGCGCATGGTGGCCGGTGTCCACGACCACCTGTGCCTTCGGGCCGAGCTTGAGGCAGTGGGCGTACGCGGTCCCCCAGTCCGGCACGTCGGTGGCGTAGAAGGCGGGCTCGAAGAACTTGTACTCCAGGAGCAGCCGCTGGCCCTCGCCGAGCCGCGCGTACACCTCGGCGAGGGACTCCGCGAGCCGCTCCTGCCGGGCGGTGACGTCGTCCTGCCCCGGGTAGTTGGTGCCGTCCGCGAACCAGAGCTTCAGATCCGCCGAGCCGGTGGCGTCCATGATGTCGACGCAGTCGAGCAGATGCTCCACGGCCCTGCGGCGCACGGCGGGATCGGGATGGCAGACGCTCCCCAGCTTGTAGGCGTCGTCCTGGAAGGTGTTGGAGTTGATCGCGCCCAGTTCGACCCCGCGCTCCTTCGCGTACGCGGCGAGGCCGGCCCAGTCGTCGACCCGGTCCCAGGGGATGTGCAGGGACACCTTGGGGGCGATGCCGGTGTACGCGTGGACCTGCGCCGCGTCGTCGAGCTTCTCGTACGGGGTGCGGGGCACGCCCGGCTGGGCGAACACCTTGAAGCGGGTGCCGGAGTTGCCGTAGCCCCAGGAGGGGGTCTCGATCCGCTGGGCGGCGAGTGCGGCCTTCACGGCAGCGATGTCGGGCATGTCCACCTCGGAGTCCTCGAAGCCTTGAAATGAATCGATTCAGATATCCGGGGAAGCTAGCTATCGCGCCGGGTGTCGTCAAGACTCTTGACCACGATCATGTGGACGCCCTAGCGTCCGGACGCACGGAAATGAAACATTTCAGTGAAGGGGAGGCAGGATGTCGGGGACGGGGGCGGGGAGCATCCGGCGGGTCTGTTTCCTGCTCAAGGTCCGGGCCGAGCGGGTGGAGGAGTACCGGGCGCGCCACGCGGACGTCTGGGCCGACATGCTGACGGCGCTCTCCGCGGCCGGCTGGCACAACTACTCCCTCTTCCTCCGCGAGGACGGGCTGCTCGTCGGCTACCTGGAGACACCGGACTTCGACCGGGCGCGTGCCGCGATGGAGGCCACCGAGGTCAACGCACGCTGGCAGGCCGAGATGGCGGAGTTCTTCGAGGAACTCGACGGGCAGGCACCCGATGCCGCCATGCGCCCGCTGACGGAGGTGTTCCACCTCGCGTGAGGGACCGAGGGAGGACGGCGGGCGCCGGGCCCCGGAACCCGGGAGCCTCCGAGGGGCCGCATAGGATGAAAACCGGGGCGGGACCTCGCCCGGACGGGGCGGTAGGGGCAGGACGGGCCAGGTGGGACGGATGACGGACACCGCGCGGACGGTCGGGATCAAGGACGTGGCCCGTGAGGCGGGAGTCTCCGTCGGCACCGTCTCGAACGTGATCAACCAGCCGGACCGGGTCTCGCCCGCGACGCTCCAGCACGTGCGGCGGGTCATCGCCCGCCTCGGCTACGTACGCAGCGAGTCCGCCCGCCAGCTGCGGGCCGGCCGCAGCAGGATCATGGCGCTGCTCGTCCTCGACATGGGCAACCCCTTCTTCGTCGACATCGCCCGGGGCGCCGAGCGCACCGCCCGGGCCGCCGGTCTGGGCGTCATGGTCTGCAACAGCGACCAGAACGCCCGGGACGAGGCCGACTACCTCTCCCTCTTCGCCGAGCAGCGCGTCCGGGGCGTCCTCGTCACCCCCGCCGACCCCAGCGGCGCGAACCTGCGCGAGTTCCGCCGCCACGGCATCGCGTCCGTACTCGTCGACCGGGTGGCGGGCGACGGCGCCGGCTGCTCGGTCTCCGTCGACGATGTCGTCGGCGGCTCGCTGGCGATCCGGCACCTCGCCGCGACGGGACACCGCTCCTTCGCGTACGTCAGCGGCCCGTCCCATCTCCAGCAGATCCGCGACCGGCGCGAGGGCGCCCTCCTCGCGCTCGCCGAGGCCGGACTGCCCGCGTCGGCGCTCCGGGAGATTCCGGCCGAGCGCCTCGACGTGGCCTCGGGGCGCGACGCGGGCTCCCGCCTGCTCGGCCTCGCCGACCGGCCGACGGCCGTCTTCTGCGCCAACGACCTGCTGGCGCTCGGTGTGCTCCAGTCCCTGTACGCGGCGGGGGTCCGGGTCCCGGAGGACATGGCCATCGTCGGCTACGACGACATCGAGTTCGCGGCGGCCGCGACCGTACCCCTGACGTCGGTGCGCCAGCCGGCGCTGACGCTCGGCGCCAAGGCGGCCGAGCTGCTCCTGGACGAAACCGGCGAGCAGGCGGCCGACCACCGGCACGAACACGTGGTGCTCCAGCCGGAACTGGTCGTCCGCCGCTCGACCCTCGCCGGGCACTGACCTCCCCGGGGCGCGGGCGTCAGCGGACGCCGAGCAGGTGCTCCAGGGCCAGCTGGTCGAGGCGTTCGAAGGCCATGGAGCGGGCCGCCGCCACGTCCGGGTCGAAGGTCTCGTACGCCGTGGGGTCGGCGAGCAGCCCCGCGAGGCCGTCGGCGGCCGTGGGGACGGCGAGTTCGGGCAGACGGGAGGCGGCCAGGGCCTGCTGGACGTCCGGGTCGGCGCGGAAGGCCGCCGCGCGCTCCTTGAGGATCAGGTAGTTGCGCATGCAGTTCTTCGCGGACTCCCACACCCCGTCGGCGCCGTCCGTCCGCACCGGCTTGAAGTCGAAGTGACGCGGCCCCTCGTACCCGGCGGTCTCCAGGAGATCCACCAGCCAGAACGCCTGGCGCAGATCGCCCGCGCCGAAGCGGAAGTCCTGGTCGTACTTGATGCCGGACTGGCCGTTCAGGTCGATGTGGAAGAGCTTGCCCGCCCACAGGGCCTGCGCGATGCCGTGCGGGAAGTTGAGGCCGGCCATCTGCTCGTGGCCCGTCTCCGGGTTCACGCCGACCAGTTCGGGGCGCTCCAGACGCTCGATGAAGGCCAGAGCGTGCCCGATCGTGGGCAGCAGGATGTCACCGCGCGGCTCGTTCGGCTTGGGCTCGATGGCGAAGCGCAGGTCGTAGCCCTGCTCGGTGACGTACTGGCCGAGCAGGTCGAAGGCCTCCTTCATGCGGTCGAGGGCGACCCGGACGTCCTTCGCCGCGCCGGACTCGGCGCCTTCCCGGCCGCCCCAGGCCACGTAGACCGTGGCGCCGAGTTCGACGGCCAGGTCGATGTTGCGGAGGGTCTTGCGCAGGGCGAAGCGGCGGACGTCCCGGTCGTTGGCGGTGAAGCCGCCGTCCTTGAAGACGGGGTGGGTGAAGAGGTTCGTGGTGGCCATCGGCACCGCGAGCCCCGTGCGGTCGAGCGCGGCCCGGAAGCGCTTGACGATCGCGTCGCGCTCGGCGTCCGGGGTGCCGAAGGGGATCAGGTCGTCGTCGTGGAAGGTGACGCCGTACGCGCCGAGGGCGGCGAGCTGCTCCACCGCCTCGACGGGGTCGAGGGCCGGGCGGGTGGCCTCGCCGAACGGGTCGCGGCCCTGCCAGCCGACGGTCCACAGGCCGAAGGTGAACCGGTCCTCGGGGGTGGGGGAGAAGAGATCCGGCATGGTGTGTCCTTCTCTTGGGATTTGTTTTCTGAGATAACTAATACGGGATGGACGCACCGGGGCGCCAGTCCCTGCCATGAATCGCCCCCGGACGAACCACAGGAAAGAGGTGAGGGCGTGCCCACGAGCCGCTCCGTCGTGATCGGCGTGGACAGCTCCACGCAGTCCACCAAGGCCGTGGCCGTCGACGCCGACACCGGCGAGCTCCTCGCCCTCGGCCGCGCCCCGCACACCGTCACCGGCTCCGCCGGCGCGCGCGAGAGCGATCCCGAGGAGTGGTGGACCGCCCTCGTCACGGCCGTCCGTGCGGCGGTACGCGACGCGGGCGTCCCGGCCGACGCCGTCACCGGCATCGCCGTCGCCGGACAGCAGCACGGCCTCGTCACCCTCGGCGCCGACGGACGCCCCCTGCGCCCCGCCCTGCTCTGGAACGACACCCGCTCCGCACCTCAGGCCGCCGCCCTCGCCGCCCGCCTCGGCGGCCCCGCCGCCTGGCTGGAACGCACCGGCTCGGTGCCCGTCGCCTCCATGACCGCAGCCAAGTGGCAGTGGCTGCGCGCACACGAACCCCAGCACGCGGCGGCGGTCGCCGGGGTGCGTCTCCCGCACGACCACCTCACCGAGCGCCTCGCCGGAGTCGCCGTGACCGACCCCGGGGACGCCTCGGGAACCTGCTGGTACGGGACCGCCGCCGGCACGTACGACCACGAGGACGTCACCGGCGCCTCCGCCCGCCGGGACCTCCCCGGCGCCCACGACGGCGCCTCCGGCGCCCACGACAGCCGCTCCGGCGACCACGACGGCACGGGTCCCGCCCGCGCCTACGACCGCGAGATCCTCGACCTCATCGGTCTCGACCCGGCCCTGCTGCCCGCCGTCGCGCCCGGCGGCGCCACCCGCGTCGGCACCCTGACCCAGGCCGCCGCCGAAGCCCTCGGGCTCCCGCGAACCGTCGTCGTCGCCGCCGGGACCGGCGACAACATGGCCGCCGCCGTCGGCCTCGGCCTCGGCGGCGCGGGACTCCTCGACCACCCGGTCGTCAGCCTCGGCACCTCCGGCACCGTCTTCGCCGCGACCCACACCCGCCCGGCCGACCCCGGACTCGCCGGATTCGCCGCCACCGACGGCGCGTACCTCCCGCTCGGCTGCACCCTCAACTGCACGCTCGCCGTGGACCGGTTCGCCACGCTCCTCGGCCTGGACCGCGAGGACGCGGCGCCGGGCGGAGGCGGCGGAGTCGTCGTACTGCCGTATCTCGACGGCGAACGCACCCCCGACCTGCCCCACGCCTCGGGGCTCGTCACCGGCCTCAGGCACAGCACCGACCCCCGGTCGGTCCTCGGCGCCGCCTACGAAGGCGCGGCCTTCACGGTGCTGCGCGCCCTCGACCACCTCCTCGCCGCCTGCGGCCTCGACCCGGCAGACCCTGCCGTACGGGACCGGCCGCTGCGCCTCATCGGCGGCGGCGCACGGGGCCGCGCCTGGACCGAGACCGTGCGCAGGCTGTCCGGCCGCCCGCTGATCGTCCCCGCCGCCGACGAGCTCGTCGCCCTCGGCGCGGCGGCCCTCGCGGCCGGCGCGGTGACGGGCGCGGACCCGGTGGCCCTGACGACGGCCTGGGGAACGGGGTCGGGCGAGGTCCTGCCCCCGGTGGGACGCGACGAGGAGACCTGGAACCGCATCGAGGGGGTCCTGGCGGCCGCCACGCCGACGCTGCTGAGCGGCCCGGTCGCGTCATGAGGTGACCCGCGACCCTGGCCCGCCGACGACCGGCGCCTTACCCTGCGATAAACGACGGGGGAGGCACACGTGATAGCAGTCATGATCCTGTTCGGGATCCTCGGCGGTGCGGGGGCGCTGATGGTCGTCACGTTGGTACGCCGAGGACGTGGCCGGAGGACGGACACGGTCGAGGGCCTGCTCCTGGAGCAGGAGGCCCTGCGCCAGGCCCGCCACGACCGGGTGTCCTACGGCGCCGCGGCCGTCCACAACTCCGTCCCCACGGCGAGCGACACGTACAGCCGCCGGAGCGGTCGCCCCTAGGGCCTGTCCGGCGAGGGGCTGCCTTCACGTCTCGGCGCGGCGGAACTTACGGTTTGTGGGTTACCCAGAGCAGTTCCGCCGGCCAGCGGTGTGCCCAGTCGGGTGGGTCGGTTTCGTTGTAGCCGTTGGGTGTTCCGAGTTCGGGCCGCGGCTCGATGAGGTCGTCGATGATGAGACCCGCGCCGCGCAGGACCTTGACCCAGTCGCCGTAGGTGAGCTGGTAGCTGGTCGCGCCGTCGTCTTCGGCGATGGTGTTCAGCCCGAAGTAGTCCTGCTGCAGCGTCGTGGTCACGCGGCCGGCGGCTTCGTCGTAGCAGGCTTCGAACCATGGGCTGGCGACGTTGAACACCAGGCGCCCACCGCGGCGCAGGATGCGTGCGGCCTGCGGGACGGCCAGGTGCGGGGGCGCCCAGCTGAGCCCACCGAAGTCGCAGAACACCAGGTCGAAGCTGTCGGCGGCGAAGGGGAGTTGTTCGGCGGCGCCTTGCACCAGCGGGTAGCGGGCCGCTCCCATCGCGCGGGCCGCTGCGGCGAGTTGGGCTTCGGACAGGTCGAGCCCGACCACGGTGGCGCCCTCGGCGGCGAGCGCCCTGGACCACTGGCCGGCGCCGCAGCCGAGTTCGAGGACGCGCTTGCCGGTGACGTCGCCCAGGGCCTGCAGGTGCGCGTCGGGGATGGAGTACATGCCCCACAGCCGGGGTGCGGCGCCGATTTGCGGGTCGTGCTCGTGCTGGTAGGCGTTGCTGATCTGGTTCCAGAGCCGCCGGTTGGCGGGGATGCTGTCCACGTGCCGACTCCAGCACTGCCTGCCGGGGGCGGTCAACACGATTAGGGCACTGGCCGGTCCTCGCCTCGGTCCGGCCCTGGCTCGGCCCGTGATCCGCCGGACGAGCCCCAGGTCGTGTCCGGAAAGTCCCGCCTGGCCCGCGACGCCTGGCAGCGCATCCTCACCCGGCTCCAGGCCCTGACCGAGGCGCCACGATCGCGGCCAACCCCTCCTGGGCGTGGTCCGCCCCGGCCCGGCCGCCGTGTCCCTGACGACGTACACGCCGCCCGAGCTCCCGGCGGGGGCCACGGACGGCACGGACGAGGGGCACGACCGGGGTGCGGCCCGAGCACCCTTCGCCCAGCGAGGGCCGGTGCACTGAAGCGGACAGAGCGGAGGAAGACGTTCCGATTTCTGTCATCAAGTGGTGTTCCGGAGAGATCAGTTGATGCGGACACTTATGCGATCATGACAATGATTTCCGGCCATAGGCCGGAGCCTTCCTGATTGCAGAGGACCATGAAGTTCAACCCGATCGTCCGCGCCCGTCGCGGCCTGCTCGTTCTTGCCGCATCCCTCGGTCTCGTCTTCGGCGTCTCGGCCGTTCCGGCCCAGGCGGCCGAGCCCTCCTTCACCTACCTCGGCACCGTCGAGATCCGCGTGGACCACTCCGGCCAGTGTCTTGAGGTGGCGGACTGGAGCACGGCGAACGGCGCGGCCGTCCGCCAGTGGCCCTGCACCGGTGGCGCCAACCAGAAGTGGCACCGCTTCTGGCGGTCGAACGATCTCGTCGGGTCGTCCTACTACGTCAACGTCAACAGCAACAAGTGCCTGGAGATCGGCGGCTGGGGGCGCAACAACGGTGCGACCGCCAACCAGTGGGACTGCCACTACGGCCTCAACCAGCTCTTCCACGGCGGCGACGGCATTCTCTACATGGACTACTCGTACGTCCAGGGCAAGTGCCTGGAGATAGCCGACTGGAGCACGCAGCCGGGCGCCCGCGCGCGGCTGTGGGACTGCCACTACGGCGACAACCAGGGCTTCAGGAACAGGCCCGTGGACTGGTAAGCCCCTGGGCGGGCGCCGGGCATCTGCCCGGCGCCCGCCCGCCTTCTCCCGTGACCGTCAGGCCCCGGCCACCGGCGCCAGGTAGGAAGTGCAGCGGATCCCCCGGCGGCGCAGATGGGCACGGATCCTGCGGAAGGCGTACGCCTTGTCAGCCCGCACACGATCGGGACGGACGCGCGGCCGGCCCAACCTGATACGGGGCACGCGGACCTTCTCCAGCACTGGTTCGAACTGCGGCGAGTCTCCACGCCGGCCTGCCGTCACCACGATCGACATGGGCTTCTGGCCTTGCTCGACGGCCAGGTGCAGCTTGGTGGTGAACCCGCCGCGCGAACGTCCCGGCCCGTGATCACCAGGCTCGGCGAACACACGACCCGGCGGTTCATTCTGCAGATCGCCCTGTCGGGCCCCGGCCGCATGCTGACGGGCACGGCATACCGTGGAGTCGACGCCCAAGTCCCACGCGATCGCACCCTTCGCGTCGGCCAAGGACTGCAGGCGGGTGGTCGCGTACGAGGGCCACGTACAGGTGTTACGGCGGTGTCATCGGCCGTCGAAGAGGTGGGCCAGGCTCGTCGGGGTGAGGTGGAGGTCGTCGAAGTCGACGCGGCACCCCTCGCCGACGGGTGACTGGACCTCGATGCCGACCCGTGGAGGACGGGGGCCTTCCAGGGCGAACTGCCGTACCAGGCGCCAGAAGTCGCCGTCGTCAGAGACGTGGAAGGCGAACCCCTCCGCGATCCGGCTGATCCGCAGCCACAGCGCGTCTCCTGCCACGGGGCCCGCGAGCGCGTCGTCGGACCGCCCGCGGGTCACGACCGAGTAGATGCTGGGAACCCCGTCGGGCGCCTGCTCGAAGTTGAGCTTGGCCCAGTGGTCGTCGTCGGACCGGACGACGAGCGCACCCGCGTCCCACGCGGACCGGAACCCGACGCGCAGCCGGGCCGAGAACTGCCAGTCGCCGTCCGGGGGAGTGGTGAAGGCCATGGCGGCGTCACGTCGCGCCGCCCCGCCGAGGGGGTCCGTGAAGACGTCCGTGCGCGGGGCGGCGGTGACGGTCAGGACGTCTCCGGCGAGGGACCAGGCGGCCGGCTCGGTCAGCCAGTTCAGGCCGAGCGGGAGCGAGTTGTCGACGTTCATGGCGTCATGATCGCGAGCCGGGCGGGAGCTCGCCACGGACTCCGCCAAGGATCCAAGAGCTGGTACGAGAGTCCAACTCGGCACATCCGCTTCCGGGGCCGTCCCCGAACGGCCGCCCTGCGGCCGCCCAGTGTCCCAGCCGCCCCGCTCTCTGGCCCGTTCCCTGCCGTGCCCCCGGCCGACGCCCCCCCCGTCAGGCCCCGACACCCGCCCCCGCCGTGACCCGCCGCTGGTGCACCCGCAGGTGCAGCGTCGCCAGGTCCAGGAGGGGCGTCGCCACGCCCAGGGCACGCGCGCGGGCCGTCAGGTCGCCGAAGAGGTGCTCGACCTCGGTCGGACGGCCGGCCGTCAGATCGCGGTAGAGGGACGGGACCATCGGCGAACCCGACGCGGACACCACGGCGAGCGTCGCCGCCCGCTCCGCCTCCGTCACGGGGTGTCCGGCCGCGGCGGCGACCGCGGCCGCCTCGTCGAGCAGCGCCGGGGCCAGGGCGGGACCGCCCGGCGTGTCGTACACATCGCCGACCGTGCCCCGCATCAGGCTCGTCACGGCGCCGAAGGTCGTGATGAACACCCACTTCGACCACATCGCCGTGACCGCGTGCTCCGGCTCGGGGGAGGCGATGCCCGCCTCCTCCAGCACTGCCCGGAACTTCGCCACGCGCGCGGAGGCCGTGCCGTCCTGCTCGCCGAGCGTCAGATGGGCCAGCGGGGCGAGCCGCCGGATGTCACCCGTCTCGTCGAGCGTGGTGACCACCTTGGCCACGCCGCCGAGGACGGCCGAGCTCCCGAAGCGGGCGTTGAGGGCGTCGATGTGGGCGAGACCGTTGAGGAGCGGCACGACGGCCGTGTCCGGTCCGACGGCCGGCGCGACGTCATCGATCGCCTGATCCAGGCCGGTGGACTTCACCGACAGCAGGACGAGGTCGTACGGGGTGTCGAGCGCGTCGGCCGTCACGAGGCGGGGCGTGAGGACCCACTCCTCGTCCCGGCCCACCACGCGCAGCCCGCGTTCGCGCAGCGCTGCCGCCCGGGCCGGGCGGACCAGGAAGGTGACGTCCTGTCCGGCACGGGCGAGCAGGGCACCGAAGTAGCCACCGGTGGCACCGGCGCCGACGACCAGGATCTTCATCGTAGGGGACCTCTCGTGGAGCGCCCCGAGGGCGCGATGGTGAGCAGGGGTTGGAGCAGTCGGTGCGGCCGGGCGAGCGCGGCCGTCACGGGGTCGTCGTCCGGGGTGGAGGGGGCGAGCCCCGGGCCGGGGGCGACCAGGACGTCCGCGACGGGAACGGCCGTGCCGCAGCCCGTACAGCGACCGTCCCCGTCGAGCGGGGCCTCGTCCCCGGCGTGCAGGAAGACGCGGCGCGGGCCGCCGTCCGCCGCGTGGAACTCCTCGCCCCACGCGGTGAGCGCGCGGACCGCCGGCCAGAGGGCGACCCCCTTGGGCGTGAGCGCGTACACCTCGCGGCGGCCGGTGCCCGTCTCGGGGCGGCGCTCCAGGACGCGCGCCTCGGTGAGGGTGGTGAGCCGGTCGGTGAGGACGGCCCGGGGCACGCCCAGATGTGCGGCGAACTCCCCGAACCTGCGGACCCCGTAGAAGGCGTCGCGCAGGATCAGCAGTGTCCAGCGCTCGCCGACGATCTCCATCGAGCGGGCGAGGGCACAGGTCTGGCCGCGGTAGTCACGCGGAAGCGTCATACCCGGACCCTAGCGCAGAACAGTTCGGTGACTGAACTGTTTTGGTGGACGGAGCCGTTCTCCGCAGGCGGAGTCGCCTTCGGGCGGCGGAGTTGTTTTCAGGTGAGCGAATCGGGCGACTAGGCTCGCGCTCGATGAACCAGCCCACGGAACCCAAGGCCGACAAGTCGGGCGTGCGCCGGCACAACCTGAGCCTCGTCCTGCGGACCGTCCACGACGCGGGCGAGACGACACGGGCGGCCGTCGCCGCCCGCGTCGGCCTGACCCGCCCCGCCGTCTCCTCTCTCGTCGAGCAACTCCTCGACCTCGGCTTCCTCGTCGAATCGGGCAAGACGTTCAGTGGGCAGGCGGGACGGCCGGGCACCGTCCTGAAACCCGCGGACACCGGAGCCGCCGGACTCGGCGTCGAGATCAACGTCGACTACGTGACGGTCTGCGTCGTCGACCTCACCGGCACCGACCGCGTCCGCCGCACCGAGCGCCTCGACAACCGTGCCGCCGCCCCCGAGGTGCTGGCCCGCGCCGCCCGTATCGCCGCCGACGTCCTGGACAGCGCCGCCGAACGACGCCTCCTCCCGGCGGGCGCCGGACTCGCCCTGCCCGGCCTCGTCTCCGGCGGAGCCGTCCGGCAGGCCCCCAACCTCGGCTGGTACGAGGTCGACGCCGAGCGTCTCTTCGGCGAGGCCCTCACCGCCCTGCGCCCCGGCACCGCGGGCCTCGCCCTGACCTCCGACAACGAGGCCAACATGGCGGCCCTCGCCGAGCTGTGGTTCGGCACGCTCGGCGACCTCCGCACCTTTCTGCACCTGACGGGGGAGATCGGCGTCGGCGGCGCGATCGTCGTCCACGGCGAACTCCTCCGCGGCGCGCACGGCTTCGCCGGCGAGATCGGCCACCTCGTCGTCGACGCGGAAGGGCCCCGCTGCCGCTGCGGCTCACGCGGTTGTCTGGAGCAGTACGCCGGCCAGGCCGCGCTCCTCCGGGCGGCGCAGTCCACCGGCGTCCCGGACCTGACGGACCGCGCCGGGGCGGGCGATCCGCGGGCCCTCGCCGCGCTCGCGGAGGCGGGCAGGATGCTCGGGCGGGCCCTGTCCGGTGCCGTGAACCTTCTCGACCCCGAGGCGGTCGTCCTCGGCGGCATCTATCCGCAGCTGATGCCGTGGCTCGTCCCTGCCCTGGCCGAGGAGCTCTCCGACCGCGCCGTCTCCGGGCTCTGGACCCCGGACGCGGGCCGCCTCCGCCCCGCGTCCGCCGCCGCCGACGCCTCCCGGGGCGCGGCGGCCCTCGTTCTCCACGACGTGCTGGCCGACCCACTGGCGTACGCCACGGTCGCGGGGGCCTGACGGAGGTACGCGCCGGGAAGGCCCGGCCGGCGGTGTCGGCGGCCCAGCCGGTGTGATCCTGGCGCAGCCCTGGAGTTCGACCACTCTCATCCCGCTCTCACGCCGGCCTTATCCCGTCATCACACGTCGCCCCTAGCTTCACGCCCATGTTCTTCACCTACCTCCGGCGCGAACTGCGCCGTCGCAGAAAGGCGGCGCTCGTCGTCGCCTCCGGGCTCGCGCTCGGAATCGCGCTGGTCATCGTCGTCAACTCCGTCTCCGCCGGCATGAATCAGGCCCAGGGAAAGGTTCTGGAGTCCCTCTACGGCCTCGGTACGGACCTGACGGTGACCAAGGCGCAGGAACGGCCGGCGGACGGCGCGCAGCCGCAGCGTCCCCGGTTCGAGTTCCAGGGCAAGGAGGAGGGCGAGGAGCAGAGCAGCGACCGTCTGATGGTCCAGGGCTTCCAGACCCTCCCGGACTCCACCGTCGCCACGGTCGCCGGACAGCCCGGTGTCGACCGTGCGGTGGGCGGACTCAGCCTCGTCAATCTGAAGATCGACGGCGAGTTCGCGCGCGGCCGGATCCAGCGCGGCCAGACCCAGCAGGGCCGGTCGGGCGGCGAGAACGGCGGCAACGGCAGTGGCAGCGGTGGCGGCTCCGGGCCGGGTGACACCGTCACCGGCGGCGGCGCCGCCTTCGACGTCGACTCCTTCACGCTCTACGGCACCGACGTCACCGCCCCCGACCTCGGCCCCCTCACCACCTCCACCGTCTCTCAGGGACGCACGTTCAGGACCACCGAGACCGACGCCGAGGTCGCCGTCGTCGACAGCGCCTACGCCCAGGAGAAGGATCTCGCCCTCGGCGCCGAACTGACCGTCAAGAACGTGAAGTTCGAGATCATCGGCATCGCGACCGCCGACCGCGGCCAGTCCGCCGCCCAGGTCTATCTGCCGCTGAAGCAGGCGCAGACGCTCTCCGCCTCCGCGGCCGAGATCACCACGATCTATGTGAAGGCGACCGACTCGACGCGCATCGACGCGGTCAAGACCGCCATCCAGAAGAACGTCACCGGCACCACCGTCACCACCTCGGCCGACCTCGCCCAGACGGTCTCCGGCTCGCTCGACACGGCGGCCGATCTCGCCTCGAACGTGGGCAGGTGGCTCTCGTACGCCGTGCTGCTCGCCGCCATCCTCGTCGCGGGTCTCCTCACCTCCTCCGCCGTCACCCGCCGGGTCCGTGAGTTCGGCACGCTCAAGGCGCTCGGCTGGAAGAGCGGTCGCGTCACCCGTCAGGTGGTCGGCGAGGCCCTAGTCAACGGCTTCATCGGCGGAGCCCTCGGCATCGTGGTCGGTCTGGCCGGAGCGTACGCGGTGACCGCCGCCAGTCCGACGCTGACCGCCGAACTCGGTGCGACCGGCAGTGCGTTCGGAGGCCGTGGCGGACGCGGCGGCATGGTCTTCGGTGGTGGGCCCGGCAGCACGGCCGCCGCCAAGACCGTCGACATCGCCCTCACCGCACCGGTCAGCGTCACCACGGTGGGTCTCGCCGTTCTCCTCGCCCTCGGCGGCGGCCTCGTCGCGGGTGCCTTCGGCGCCTGGCGCGCCTCGCGACTGCGTCCCGCCGACGCGCTGCGCCGCGTCGAGTAGTCACCCGAACCCGCCTACGTACCACAGGAGTTGCACCATGTACGAACTCATCGGCGTCACCAAGCAGTACCGTCGGGGGCAGGAGAGAGTCGACGCGCTCGCGGGGGTCGACCTCACCCTGGCGCAGGGCGACCGGCTGGTCATCCAAGGGCCCACGGGCGGCGGCAAGTCGACGCTTCTCCAGATGCTCGGCGGCCTCGACCGCCCGACCTCCGGCCAGGTCCTGCTCGACGGCACCGACCTCGCCGCACTCCCGGAGCGCAAGCTGACGGCCGTACGCGGGCAGAACATCGGCTTCGTCTTCCAGAGCTTCAACCTCATTCCCACGCTCACCGCGCAGGAGAACGTGGAGACCGCGCTCGTCCCGCTCGGCGTCAGGCCCGCCGAGCGGCGGAGCCGGGCCGCCGAGGCCCTGGAGTCGGTGGGGCTCGGCGAACGCAGCGGACATCTGCCGTCCGAGCTCTCCGGCGGCCAGCAGCAGCGGGTGGCGATCGCCCGCGCGCTCGTGAAGCGCCCGAAGGTGCTGCTCGCCGACGAACCCACCGGAAATCTCGACGAGTCGATGCGCGACGAGATCGTCGATCTGCTCGAAGGGCTGTGGAAGGAACACGGGTTGACCTTCGTCATGGTCACCCACGACAGCGCGATCGCCCGCCGGGCGCCCCGCCTCGCCACGATCCGCAAGGGCCGGATCACGATCAAGGAGAACCGCGCGGCGGGGACGCCCGACCCGGCACCGAACCCGACGCCGAACCCGACGCCGAACCAGTCGTCGAACTCGACGCCGGATCCGGTCGAGGCCTGAGCAACTACCGTCGTGGCCCAGGTTCGTGGGCCGCTACACGGTCACGCCGTGGCCGCGCAGATAGGCCAGCGGGTTGATGTCCGACCCGAAGTACGGCGTGGTCCGCACCTCGAAGTGCAGATGCGGACCCGTCACCCGCCCGGTCGCGCCGGACCGCGCGATGCGCCGGCCGGCCGACACGCTCTGGCCGGGTGACACGTCGATGCGGGAAAGATGGGCGTACTGGGTGTAGCGGCCGTCCGGGTGGCGGATCACCACCTCGTAGCCGTACGAGCGGCCGTACCCGGCGGTCACCACCCGGCCGGGACCGACCGAGCGGACCGTCGTCCCCGTCGGCACGGCGAAGTCCTGCCCCGTGTGGTAGCCCTTCGACCAGGAACCGCGCTGCCCGTAGTAGCCCGTGTAGACGAACGAGGAGACCGGCGCCGTCCAGTCCCGCGAGGAGCCGGAGGGTGCAGACGGCTTCGAAGCGCCGGGCGGCCTGGACGGATCGGACGGCTTCGACGGCTCGGACGTGTCGCCGGACAGGCCCGTTCGCTGCTGGTACTTCCAGGCGTGGCTGGTCCAGTACCAGTGGCCACGGGACTTGTACCAGTAGACCCGGTCCTGGGCGTCCCAGCCCTGGCGGCCCCGGAAGACCGGCTCACCGCTCCGGCCGCCGCTCCCGGGGGAGGCGGCGGCCGAGGCTCCGGTGCGCTGCTCGTACGTCGTGGCGTGGCTGGTCCAGCGCCACTCGCCGGCCGCGTTCCTGAACCAGTACTTCGAGCCGTCCCAGCCCGCGTGCGCCGGGGCGGGTTCGGCGGCCGCCGTCCCCGCGGCCGCGCCGGCCAGGGCGACCGCGCCCACGGTCGCGACGACCGCGCGGCGTACTCCGTGCAGGGTGACCATCGTGCGCGGTCCGTCCACGGCCGCGCGCCGGGCGGCGTCGGCGCAGCCCGCGCAGCCGCAGTCCACGGGTATCTCATCGCTGAATGCGGGAGCGGTGAATGCGGCGGCGGTGCATGCGGGGGCGGTGCATGTGGGGGTCGTGCATGTGGGGGTCGTGCATGCGAAGGTGTCCACGTTCCTCTTCACTCCTGATTCGGGTCGGCCGGGCCGCCACTCCGGGTGTAGAAGGCCACGGTCAAGTCCTTGACCAGGGCCTGGCGTTCGAAGGTGTCGAGTTCGACGAGCCCGCGCGTGGTCAGCCGGGTCACGGTGTCGTCCACGGCGTCGATCACGCAGGTGAGGACCGAGTCCCGGTGCTTGGCGTCCAGGGCGGCGATCTGCCGCCGACGCATGGCGTCGGCGACCTCGGGGGCGTACTCGATCCGGGTCGGCTGCGCGGAGAAGACGGTGATGCCGACCGGCCGGCACTCGGCCGCGAGCATGCGCGTCAGCGCGTCGCCGACCGCCTCGGCGTCCCGCAGGGTCGGCGCGTCGCCCCGGAAGGCGTCGGCGGGGAGCTGCGAGAGCACCCGCGCGGCCGCCGCCTCCACCTGCTCGCGGAGATAGCCGAGATGGTCGTCGACGGAGAGCAGTGCGCGGGCCGTGTCCCGTACGGACCACACGACCAGGACCACCACGCGCAGCGCCGAACCCTCGGCGTCGACGACGGCGATCGGTTCGCTGCGCCAGTGCCGCAGCCGTACGTCGATCCGGCGACGCAGCACGAAGGGGCTGATCCAGACGAGGCCGGTGCGGCGCACGCTGCCCCGGTAGCGGCCGAAGAGCGAGAGCACCCAGGCGGAGCCGGTCCTGCCACGGGTCAGCCCGCCGAAGGAGACGACGGCGACGACGACACAGGCCGCGAGCGCGGCCCATTCCCAGGGCAGCAGCTCGACTTCGCGGAGCGGGCGGGCCCGCCACAGCGTCGTGGCGACCCCGGCGAGCGCGGTCAGCCCGGTCAGGACGGCCACCCAGCCGGGGAGCGCGGGACCGGGTCGTTCCTTGACGTCGGGGTCGGTGGGCGGGGGGCGACGGGGGAGCCGGGTGGCGAGGGTGGCGGCCGGGAGGGTGGCCACGGTGGCGGCGGGGGTTGCGGCCGGGGTGGGGGACTCGGCGGGGGCGGTCGTGCGGGGCCGGGCGGCCCGCCCGGGGGAGCTCTGCCCGGCGCGCACGGTCGAGGCGATCCGATCGGCCGTCAGGTTCGTACTCCTCGGCAGGGTGGTGGTCGGCTGCTGGGAGGGGGCCGACCGGAAGAGGTCGTCCATCGGTATGCCGTCCGTGTGCCGGCGCACACGGACGGGCAGGGGCCGCTTCTGTGGCTCGGTCATGAGGCCCTTCCGGCCGTTCCTGAGGTGACGGCACGTCGGATGATCTTCACGCACCATCGTCACAGGGGTGTATGTCCGGAATGCCGCGACGAACGTCCCGAATGTCCAGGACCTAAGTCCCTTGGCCAAGGCTTCACCCGGGGCCGTTGTCAGTGGGTGCCCCTACCGTTTTCACCATGACGACGACCTACCTGGAGCTGTCGCAGGACGACGGCGCTGCCCACAAGTTCTACGAGGTGACCGTCGACGACCTCACGGTGTCGGTCCGTTACGGCCGGATCGGCGCGGCGGGCCAGACGCAGCGCTCCACGTTCCCGACGCAGGCGAAGGCGCAGGCCGCCGCGGCGAGGAAGATAGGGGAGAAGGTCCGCAAGGGATACGCCCCCGCTGTGCGGGGACAGCGAGCTGCCCGCGCCGTGACGCGCCGTGCGGTGACCTCCGCGCCCTCCACCGCGCGCGCCGTGGCCCCCGTGCTCTGGCGTTTCCGGACGGGGTCGGCGGCCTTCGGCATCCACGTCGACGAGGAGCGCTGCTGGGTCGGCAACCAGGCGGGGGACGTCTTCACGCTCGACCGCTCCGGCGAGGTGCAGGCCCGGTTCAGCCTGCCCGACGGGGTCAAGTGCCTGGTCGCCGACGACTTCTGGATCTACGCGGGCTGTGACGACGGCAAGGTGTACGACCTGTCGTCGAAGCTGCCCTTCGCCGCGTACGACATCGCCACCGACGTCGACATCTTCTGGCTCGACATCCACGAGGGCGTTCTCCACGTCGCCGACCGCTCGGGCCGGCTCACCGTCATCGACCACGAGGACGAGCACCAGTGGGCGCGCGGCGGCCAGGGTGAGCACGCCTGGATGGTCCGTGCCGACGGGGACGCCGTCTACTACGGCGACACGCGGGGCGTCGCCGCCCACGCGCCGGACGGCGGCGGCGAGCTGTGGCACACGGCCACCGAGGGCGGGGTGCTCTTCGGCTGGCAGGAGGACACCGCCGTCTACGCGGGCACGGCCCGCAAGAAGGTCCAGCGGCTCGCGAAGAAGGACGGGCGCGTCGAGGCGGTCTACGCCTGCGACAGCCCGGTGTACTCCTGCGCGACCTCGCCCGGCGGCCGGTTCGTCTTCGCGGCCGACTCGGCCTCCTCCGTCTACTGCTTCGCGGAGGACGGCACCCGGCTGTGGAAGCTCGGTACGGGAGGGGGCTCGGCGCTCTCCATGCAGTACCGCGACGAGCGCCTCTACCTGGTGACCACGGACGGTTCGCTGGTGTGCGTGGACGCGAGCGAGGCGGCGATCGAGGCCGCCCAGGGGGGTACGGTGCCGGTCGCCCGGGACATCAAGCTCGCCGCGGCCATGCCGGTGTACGAGCCGGCGACGACCGTCACCGCCGTGACCACCGTCAGCGCGGCCCCGGCGGGTTCGGTGGTCGTGGAGTGCGTGAACGAGTCGGGCAGGACGCGGGTACGGGTCGTCTCCCAGGGCTACGACTCCGGGTGGAACGTGCAGTTCCCGCGCGCGATCCGGGAACCCGGCGCGCGGTACGTGGTCGATGCCCTGCACTCGGCCGCGGGAGGCTTCTACCGGGTCCGCGGTGACATCCGGCGGCTGCAGTGACAGCGGGCCAGGGGGGTGGCACGTTCGAGGCGGCCACGGGGGACGGCCCGCCGGTGCCTCCGGCGGACGTCGAGCAGCGGTCGAGGGAGGTCCGGGCCGCCCTCGACGGGCTGCTCCAGATCAGACGGCTGACCCATCGCCAGGACGGAGGTGACCCGAAGGCCGGGCCGGCCGACTGGGAGCGCCGGCAGCCGGTCCGCGCGGTGGCGCTCGCCCTGGAGTCGGGCGGTCTCCTGCCCTCGTCGGTGGACGCCTCCGGAGCGCGGATCGCCACCGGATACCGGGTCCGGACGGGGGACCGGCCGGACACGGCAGTGGTCGAGTGGCTGGGCCCGGCGGGCTCGGGCGTCGCCCAGGAGGAGGTGACGGCCCTCGGCGCGTGCGTCCCCGCCCTGGCGCGGCTCGGCTGGGAGGCCCTGCTGTACAAGGGGCCGCGCGGACGCCGCTTCCTGGAGGTGGAGCCGATGAGCGGCTGAGTGTCCGCCGCGGCCGGCTGGACCGGTGTCAGGCGATGGAGGCCGAGACGATCGCCGAGACCGCGATGTTGCAGGAGGCGGTCACCCAGACCGCAGGGTGCGGTTCGGGGTCGACCAGGGTGGCGCCCAGCTTGCCCGGCGTGACCAGGTCCACGACCAGGAACGCCACGGCCATCATCACCAGGCCGAGAAGACCGAACGCGGCCGTCGAGACGAGGCCCTTGCCGAAGTTCTCGTACGTCGTCCAGATCGAGGTGAAGACGATGCCGCCGATACCGAGGAGCGCCGAGCTCAGCAGGATCGAGGCGTTGCGGTTGCGGTCCTCCCAGATCTGCCGCCGGAGCTTCCCGGGGGTCAGGACGTCCACGAGGACTATGCCGAGGATCAGCAGGACCACGCCGAGGGCGCCGTAGGCGCCGGCCCGGCCGAGGCCGTTGACGATGTCGCTCATGGTGTGCCGGTCTCCGGGAAGTCACGATCACGGGGGATCGGTGGTCAAGGACCGGCAAAATGTAGCGCACGCGTCAACAGCGCTCGCCGCCCGCCCGGGAATCGGGCGGACGGCGAGCGGTCGGGCGAGGGCGGCGCGGACGCCGTCAGGCCCCCGGCGGCAGGGTCTTGGCGCGCGAGCGCACCCGGAAGGCCGTGACGATCTCGACCGCGCCGACGGCGATGAGCCAGATGCCTCCCAGGACCATCAGCACCGCCGCCGACTCCAGCGGGGAGACGATGAGGACCACACCGGCGAGCGCGTTGACGATGCCGAGGAAGATGTGCCAGCCGCGCGCCGGCATCGCGGGGTCGGAGGCCGCAGCGATGGTCTCCATGATGCCGCGGAAGAGCCAGCCGATGCCGATCCAGAGCGCGAGCAGCAGAATCGACTGCGTCGCGCCCCGGAAGCAGAGCAGACCGAGCAGGATCGAGAGGGCGCCGCTGATGAAGGCCATGACGCGCAGCGCGGTCGTGGTGTGCGTGCCGAAGGCGGCGACCAGTTGCATCACACCGCTGAACAACAGGAAGAGGCCGAAGAGCACACCGGCCACGAACAGCGAGGCGCCCGGCCACACCAGGACGAGGACGCCGAGGACCAGCGCCGCGAGTCCGGCGACGAGCAGCGCCTGCCAGGCGGCGCCCGCGAGCGCGCCCAGGGGGCCGGGAGGTATGTCGTGGTCCTGCTGGGGCGGGCGGCCCTGAGTCTGTGTCATGGAGGATTCCTTCGACGGAGGGGACGGAAGGGGAGGGGAGGGGAAGGGGGTCAGAGCGGGGTCGCGTAGGTGCTGAGGAAGAGGGCCTCGGCCAGCGCCATGTGCTCGATCTCGGAGGGGTCCACGCTCTCGTTGGGCGCGTGGATGAGGCAGCCGGGCTCCTCGACACCGATCAGGGCGATCTCCGCCTCGGGGAAGTGGGTGGCGAGCACGTTGCACAGCGGGATCGAACCGCCCTGACCCGACTGGACCATGTCCTTCCCGTACGCCTCGCGGAGCGCCGTCGCCAGGGCCCGGTAGGCGGGGCCGTCGGTACGCGCCCGGAAGGGCTGGCCGGCGCTCTCCGGCTCCACCTCCACCCGGGCACCCCACGGGGCGGCCGCGGTCAGATGGTCGGTGAGGGCGCGCAGGGCGTCGTCGGCGTCGATCCCGGGCGGGATCCGCAGGCTGACCCGGGCGCGTACTCTCGCCTGCACGGCGGCCGAGGAGCCCACCACCGGCGGGCAGTCGATGCCGAGCACGGTGACCGCGGGCCGGGCCCACAACGCGTCGGCGACCGAGCCCGTACCGACGAGGGACACCCCGTCGAGGGCGCCCACGTCGGCGCGGAACTGCTCGGCCGGGTAGTCCACCCCGTCCCAGACGCCGTCGCCGGGCAAGCCCTTGACTGCGGTGTTGCCGTGTTCGTCGCGGAGGCTGTCGAGGATCCGGACGAGCGCGGCCAGCGCGTCGGGCGCGGGGCCGCCGAACATGCCGGAGTGCATCGCGCCCTCGAGGGTGGAGACGGTGACGACGACATCGGCGAGTCCGCGCAGTGATGTGGTCGTGGTGGGCAGGCCGCGCGCGAAGTTGCCGGTGTCGCAGATCAACAGGGTGTCGGCGGCGAAGAGTCCGGGCTGGAGCGGAACCAGTTGCTCGAGTCCGGCCGTGCCCTGCTCCTCCGAACCCTCCGCCACGAACTTGATGTTCACCGGGAAGCCCCGGCCGTCCGGACCGCCGAGCGCACGGAGGGCCGTGAGGTGCATGGCGATGTTGCCCTTGCAGTCGGCCGCGCCGCGCCCGAACCAGCGCCCGTCGCGCTCGGTGAGCTCGAAGGGCGGGGTCTCCCATGCCGCGTCGTCCAACGGCGGCTGGACGTCGTAGTGGCAGTACAGGAGCACGGTGGGCGCCCCTTCGGGGCCCGGCGCGTGCCCTACGACCGCGTCCGTGCCGTCCGGGGTCGTCACCCGCCGCATGTCATGGAGTCCGGCCTCGGTGAAGGCCCGTACGAGGAAGTCGGCCGCCTTCGCGCACTCCTCGGGAGGGAACTGGCGTGCGTCGGCGACCGACCGCATCGCCACCAGCTCGGTGAGGTCCTCCTTCGCCCGGGGCATCAGCGCCCGGACCTTCTCCCGCAGGGCTGCGGTCTCGGTGGACGCGTCGGACTCGGTGGACTCGGCGGTCAAGGCGTACCCACTTCCCTCGGGCCGCCGCGGGGGCGAGGCTCCCCCGGGACGGCGACAGCCCTCTCACCCAAGCACCGGTGAACAAGTGCCGCAAAACATGACTCGAACGGAGTATTCGCCCGAGGTCCCGGGCGGCGGGAGCCGGTGACGGCGACGACAGTGGACTGCGTACGTGTCCGCCCCTCCACCTCCCCGCACCTGGAGAACCACATGGGCCACCTCAACCGACGCGACCTCGGGCTCCTCGTGCTGCGGGTCGGCACCGGAGCCGTACTCGCCGCGCACGGCACCCAGAAGCTCTTCGGCTGGTTCGGCGGAGGCGGCATCGACGGCACCACCAAGGCGATGGAGGCCATGGGCTTCCACCCCGGCCGGGAGAGCGCCGTCGCCGCCGGGCTCGGCGAGGCGGGCGGCGGCGCCCTGCTCGCCCTCGGCCTCGCCACCCCGGCCGCCGGAGCCGCGGCCGCAGGGGCCATGGCCGGCGCCGTCGCCGTCCACGCCCCGGCAGGTTTCTTCGCCCAGGGCGGTGGCTACGAGTACCCGGCGTTCCTCGGCTTCGTCGCCGCGGCCATCGGGGTCACCGGCGCCGGCCGGTACTCCCTCGACCACGCCACGGACCACGTCCTCGACCGGCCCTGGGTGGTGGCCACCGCCTTCATCGGCACCGCGATCGCCGCCGCGGCCGTGGTCAACCGCCGTGCCGACGAGCAGGCCGCCGCCGAGGCCGCTTCGGAGGAGCCGGAGTCCGCGTGACACCGTCCCGCGGCGGGGGTCCGTACGCGACCGCCGCGCGGGAGGGTTAGGCTCGCCGCAGAGGAAGGGACGGTCGCCGCGCATGAAGATCGATCTGACGGACACCAACTCCAGCAAGATCAACAAGGCGATCCTGGAAGGCCGCAGGGCCGTCGGCACACCCGCCGCCGGCGCCGTGCTCACCCTTGTCGTCGTCACCGACGAGGAGAACGCCTACGACGCGGTCAAGGCCGCCAACGACGCCTCCCGGGAACACCCCTCCCGCACCCTGGTGGTCATCAAGCGCCATGCCCGCTCGCCCCGCGAACGCCACGGGACCCGACTGGACGCCGAGGTCCGCCTCGGCAGCGACGCCGGTTCGGGCGAGACGGTCCTGCTCCGGCTCCACGGCGAACTCGGCGCCCGCGCCGACTCCGTGGTCCTGCCGCTGCTCCTGCCGGACGCGCCCGTCGTCGTCTGGTGGCCCGTCGACGCCCCCGAGGTGCCGTCCCGTGACCCGCTGGGCTCACTCGCCCAGCGTCGTATCACCGACATGTACGCGGTCGAGGACCCCCTCGCCGCCCTCGAAGCCCGGGCCGCCTCGTACGCCCCCGGCGACACGGACCTCGCCTGGACCCGGCTCACCCCGTGGCGCTCGATGCTGGCCGCCGCGCTCGACCAGGCCACGGTGACCGTGACCTCGGCCGCCGTCGAGAGCGAGGCGGAGAACCCGAGCGCCGAACTCCTCGCCCGCTGGTTCGAGGTCCGGCTCGGCGTCCCCGTCGACCGGGTCGTCACCGACGGGCCCGTCGTCACCGCCGTCCGCATGGGCACCGAGGGTGGCGAGATCCGCATCGACCGCCCCGAGGGCCCGGTCGCCCGGCTCGCCATCCCCGGTCAGCCCAGCCGGGTCCTCGCCCTGAAGGTCCGGACGACGGCCGAGCTGATCGCCGAGGAACTGCGCCGCCTCGACCCCGACGAGGCCTACGCGGCAGCCCTGCGGGGCCGCGCCTGACCCGGCGCCCGGCCCCGAGCGGAGCAGGCCGCGCCTGACCTGGCGCTGCCCCGCCTCATGGTTTCTCGAACACCATGACGAAGTCGGCCATCTCCCGTACGCGGGGGGTGTCCGGGTCCGGGAGGGCGAGGAGCCGCTCCTGTGTCTCGGCCACCAGCCGGGTGGCCTCGCCCGTGACCGACCACGCGCCGGTGAAGAGGCCGCCCGACAGGGACCGGGCCATCGCGCGGGGCGACACCCGGAAGGTCGTGGGGCGTTCGGAGGCCGTGCCCCGGTAGACGAGCCCCCGTGCCTCGGCGATCGGCGCGAGGATCCGGGGCCCGTCCTGACGGGTCCGGCCCGGGTCGAGCCGGTCCTCCAAGTCGCCCACCACGACCCCGATGTCGTCCGTGGGACGCGTGCCCCCGGCCGGGATCACCAGATAGCGGCCGCCCGGGCGCAGGACCCGGGCGACCTCGTCGAAGACCCGGCCGTGGTCGGCCCCGGTGTGCAGCAGCCAGGTGGACACGGCCTGGCCCACCGAAGCGGTCCGAACCGGAAGGCGGCAGGCGTCCGCGACCGCCACCCGCGGGCCGAGCCGGTCCAGGGCCCGGGCGAGCATCCCGGTCGACAGGTCGAGCCCGTACACCACGTGCCCGCGCGCCGTCAGTTCGGCCGCCACGATGCCCGTGCCCACGCCGATGTCGAGGACCGGACGGGCGGGGTCGAGCAGCGGCGCGAGCTGCTCGGCGAAGCCGGCCGCCCGGGCCGTGCCCCCGCGCGAGGCGTCGTACCCGGGGGCGATCGTGTCGAACTCCGCGGTGCCGGAGGCCGGTGTCATCCGTCTGTCTCCGTTCGTCTCTCCGTCGTCGGGCGGCGGATCAGGCCTCGGGCGTGAAGGTCACGGGCAGTGTCGCCATGCCGCGCAGGATGCCCTCGCGCCGGCTCAGGTCCGCGTCCGGGTCGGTGAGCCGCAGGTCGGGGAAGCGGCGCAGCAACGTGCCGATGGCGATCCTCGCCTCGGCGCGGGCCAGTGGCGCCCCCAGGCAGAAGTGCACACCGTGGCCGAAAGCGAGCTGTTGCGGCACCTCGCGGCGTGCCACGTCGAGGATGTCGGGGCGGTCGTAGCGGGCCGGGTCGCGGTTGGCGGCGGCAAGCCCGATGATGATCATCTCGCCCGGCGGGACGGTGACCCCGCCGATCTCGTACGCGTCGGTGGTGAAGCGCGCGACGCCACGGCTCACCGGGCCCTCGTAGCGCAGGAGTTCCTCGATCGCGCCCGGCAGCATCGAGGGGTCGTCGCGCAGCGCGGCGAACTGGTCGGGGTGGCGCAGGAGGGCGTGGACGCCGTTGGCGATGAGGCTCGCCGTCGTCTCGTGCCCGGCGAGCGTGAGCAGGATCGTCATGGCCGTGAGCTCGCGGTCGCTGATCCGCTCCTCCGCCTGCGCGGCACACAGCGCGCTCAGCAGATCGTCCTTCGGGTCCTTCTTGCGCTCGGCTATCAACGGCTCGAAGAACTCGGTGAGTTCGGCGCGCGCCCGGGCGCCTTTGGCCAGTCGCTCCGGGGTGTTGGGCGGCATGATCAGGCCGACCGCGAGCCGGGCGAAGTCCGGCTGCCCCTCGGCCGGGATGCCGATGAGCTCGCTGAGCACGGCCATGGGCAGCGGCAGGGCGAACTCGGAGACCAGGTCGGCGGTTCCGCGTGCCGCGACGGCGTCGAGGAAGGCGTCGGTGTGCGCCTGGACGCGGGGTGCGAGCTGCTCCACCCGCCGGGCCGTGAAGGCCTTCGAGACGAGGTTGCGCAGGCGGGTGTGGTCCTCACCGTTGGCGACGAGCATGCTGGCCATCAGGACGTTGGTGCGCTCCTGATGGGCCATCTCCTCCTCGAGTCCGTTCACCCCGACGGGACTACTGCTGAGCCGGGGGTCGGTGAGCGCGGCCACCGCCTCGTCGTAACCGGTGACCATCCAGACTTCAAGAGTGGGATTCAGCCGTACGCGCTGCACGACGCCGTGCTCGCGGATGCGCTCGAAGAGCGGGTAGGGGTTGGGCTGTTGAGCGACGTTTACCGGGACATCGTGAACGATTGTCTGCTCTTGACCGGTCATCTTCCGTAACTCCCCGACGTTTTGTGAAAGATCTCTGGCAAGTAGTCATACCAGCCACCCCAGTTGCGTGGTAGCGTCACCGGCGCTCGGCTCGGATGATGTACGGCGAAGGACCGGCGAACTGTCGGTGACAAGATCAGCGAGGCGCTCCACCTACCGGTGACCGGTGCCTCGTCCCGCTCGACTCGGTAGCAGCCAAGGCCTCAACCAGGCCCTATGCGCAGGGGGAGACGTTTCGTGGAGCAAGCGGCAGCCGTGGACCCGATTCTGGATCTGGCCCGTCCGTCGATCCTGCGGAACCCGTACCCGTCGTACGCCCGGATGCGTGAGACCTCCCCCCTCTTCTGGCACGAACTGCTCGGTTCCTGGGTGCTCACCCGGCATGCCGACTGCCTCGACGTACTCACCGACAGCAACCGTTTCGCCTCCGACTGGCGGCGTGCCGGCGAGGACATCCCCGCCCCGCTCCTCAGCGTGCAGACCCTCGACCCGCCGGAGCACACCGCCATCCGGCACCTGCTGCTCGACGGCTTCCGGGCGCAGGACCGCCAGGCGCTGCACGACGGCCTGGAGGGGCAGATCGACGATCTGCTCGCCGGGTTGGCCCGGCGCCCGTCCTTCGACTTCGTCGGAGAGCTCGCCGAGCCGGTGGCCCTCCGCTTCGTGACCGCGTTCCTCGGAGTCCCGGCCCCCGAGCTCGACTGGTTCGTGCCCATGTCCCGCACCGTCGTCGACGGCATGGACGCCGGGCTGTGGCCCGAGAAGCACGAGCCGGCCGTCGCCGCGCGTGCCCGCCTCGCGGAGTACGCGGGCGGGTGGCTGGCAGACCCGCCCAAGGAAGGCCTCATCGCGTACGTCGCCGAACACCCGGCGGACAGCGGCGTGGCAGAAACGGTTCTGCGGAACAGTCTGCGCGCCGTCCTCCACGCCGGCTACGAATCCGCCTCCCGGCTCCTTGGCAACGCGGCGGCCGCTCTGCTCACCACCCCCGGCGCGCTCGAAGCGTTCCGGGCGACCCCGGCCACGGCCGTGGACGAACTCATCCGGTACGACGCACCGGTCCAGGCGGACGCCCGGGTCTGCGTCGCCGACACCGAACTGGGTGGCGTCGCGATGAAGGCGGGTGATCCGGTCACGCTCTTCCTGGGCGCGGCCAACCACGACCCGCTCCGCTTCCCCCACCCCACTGAGCTGCGACTCGACCGCGCCCCGAACCCGCACCTCGGGTTCGGCCGCGGGGCCCATGCCTGTCTGGGCGCGTCCATGGCGATCCGTCTCACCGGATCGGTCCTCGGGGCCCTGGCCAAGGACTATCCCGACGCACGGGCAGTCGCGGAACCGGACCACCGGCGCAATCTGACCCTTCGCGGTCTCGACCGCTTCGAGGTCACCCTGCGTCCAGACACGGGGGAGGAGGTACGACCATGAAGTACTGGCACTGAAACCAGTGAGCGTGCGGCCCGCCCGGGAGGCGGGTACCACGCCTGTGCACGACACCCGTGCACCTCGCCGGAGCCCGAGCCCGCTGCACGGCTCGGGCTCCGGCCCATGCGCACCACGCCCCCGACGGGGGAGGGGCCGGATCCCGCCCTCAGCCGCGCAGCTTCCCCGGCAGCCAGCGGAGTTGGGCCGCCTGCTGGAAGGCACCGCCGCCCTCGTGGTCGTTGAAGTCGTACACCTCGATCGCCTTCTCGTCCCCGGCGTACGCGTTGAAGGCCGCGAACACCGTCGACGGCGGGCACGTCAGGTCCTCCAGGGCCGTCGAGAAGAGGGCCGGGGCCGTGGCGCGGGCCGCGAAGTGGACCCCGTCGAAGTAGCCGAGCGTGTCCTGGACCTGGCGCACCCGGCCACGATGCGTCTTGAGGTAGTTGCCTATCTCGCGGTACGGCGGCCGGTCCGTGATCGTCGTCGCGCGCGGGAAGTCGCACAGGAACGGCACGTCCGCCGCCACCGCCACCAGGTTCCGTACGAGCCCCGCCACGGCGAGCGTGATCCCGCCGCCCTGGCTGACGCCGGTCACCGCCGTGCGGCCCGCGTCCACCAGAGGATGCGAACGGGCCGCCTCCACGGCGCGGACCGCGTCGGTGAAGAGCCGCCGGTAGTAGTAGGCGTACGGATCCTCGACGCCCCGCGTCATGAAGCCGGGGAACGAGGGCGCGCTGCCCACCGGGTCGGGGGTGTCACCGGTGGCCCAGCCGCTGCCCTGGCCACGCGTGTCCATCACGAAGTGCGCGAACCCGGCGGAGGCCCAGAGCAGATGGGTGTGCGGAAGGCCGCGCCCACCGCCGTATCCGAGGAACTCCACCACGACCGGGAGCGGTTGGGTCGTGCCGGCGGGCAGGACGAACCAGCCCTTGACCGGGTGCCCGTCGAAGCCGGCGAAGGTCACGTCGAACGCCTCCACCGTGGAGAGCCCCGTCGGAACGGGCTCGAAGCGCGCGTCCAGCTCGTGCTCGCGGGCCCCGCCCAGGGTCTTCGCCCAGAAGGCGTCGAAGTCCTCGGGCTCCACGGACGCGCTCCGGTACGTGCGGAGTTGGTCGAGGGGCAGGTCGAACTGGGTCATGAACACCGCCTGGTGAGTAGCCTGGTGAGAGAGGGTCACGTTCGAGATCTCGACCGGTTCACCCGGCCTGACCCACCCTAGTCCTCGGGCCGCCGGGATTCATATACGTGAATTTCCAGCGGCCCGGCCGGACACTCCGCGCCGTCGACGTCACGAGAAGGGCACCGGGCCCGTCCCCGTGGCATCCTCGGACGAACCGCCCACAGCGTGTCCAGTTGTGGGCCTTCGTCGTCCTGCGCGGAGGGACACCATGCTCATCGACCACGTCGTACGTCACCATGTGCTGCACGTGACGCTCCACCGCGACCTGGACGTCACCAACCGGGCCGCCGTCGCCCTCCAGATCCAGGCCCTGGTCCAGACGCACCGGCCGAACCGGGTGGTCGTCGCCGTTCCGACCGCCGACCCCACCCCGGCCACCCTCAGCGCTCTCGCCCGCGTCGACCGCATGTGCGCGAGCCTCGGCATCCCGCTCGTGCTCAGCGGGGCGAGCGCCCGTACCCGCAGACTCCTGGACGTCACCGGCGACTGAACCCGGCCTTCCGGACGGGCCCCGGGAGGGCGTGCGCCGCCCCGACGGACGGGCCCGGGAGAGGCGTGCGCCGCCCCGACGGGCGGGGCCCGGGAGGGGCATGCGCCGCCTCCCGGGCCCCGTCCGATCGAGGCCGTCCCTCACTCGCCCGCCCGCAGGCCCTCCGCCCCCCTCAGCAGGGCGGCCCCGTACCGCTCGCCCTCGGCGGACAGCGGGACGTACGCCGGCATCAAGGTCAGCGGGAACCGGATGACCTGGGAGAACACCTTCTCCACCTCACGGTCCTGCGCGGTCAGCGGCAGCCATTCCGGAACCGCACGGCGGGGCGCGGGGCTCAGACTCAGGCCCAGCCGCGCGAGGCGGGTCATCAGCGGAGCGTCCTCCTGGAGGCGCTCGGCCGAGGAGAGCCGGCCGACCGACGCGAGCAGCCCGCGCGCCACCTTCCCCGCCTCGCCCTGCTCCAGAAGGGTCGGACGTCCCGTCACGGCACGCGCGAAGCCCTCCACCGACGTCACCTGGCCGGGCCGCAGATACCGGGCCATCGACACCGACCTGAGCCGGCGCCAGTCACCTGCGAGGAGGTGCCGCTCCGGCCTGGTCAGCCACTCGGTGACGAGTGCCTCCGTGTGCAGCGAACTCACCGCCCGCTCACCCACCCGCGCCAGGAGGTAGGCCACCCAGCCGTGCGGCAGCCCGGACTCCTGCCGGGTCAGCAGGGCGCCGATCCGGCAGACCGCGAGCACCGGCGCCAGGTCGGCAGGGGCGTCCTCCTGGAGGACCACCGTCCGGCCGAGCGGCGAACGGATCCAGTCGGCGACCGCCGCCGCGGCCGTCTCCTTCGCCTCCGCGTCGTTCCGGCCGGAGGGCGCCTCCAGCGCGCCGAGCGCGCGGAGCACCTTCCCCGCGGAGTTCCCCGTCGCGAGCGGCTTGCCCTCGATCCCGGCCTGGTACGCGGCCCGGTACTGGGCGAAATCGTCCGGTACCAGGCCGGTGACGGGTTCCGCGGGCGAGGCGAACGTGGGGAGCCACAGTCTGCCGAGGCTGCGGCAGAGCCAGTCCGGCAGGTCCACGACCGTGCGGCGGGAGCCGGGCTCCACGAACTGGACGGTGCCGCGTCCGGCCACCTCTTCGAGCCGGGACACCTCGGCCATCATGCTCTCGCCCGGCCGGTGCGTGCCGACGCCGGACGTGTAGAGCGCCAGGACGCCCAGGGACCCGACGGACACCAGCAGGGCACGTGCCCGCTTCGCCGCCGCGGCGGTCTCACCCACGACGCCCACGACGCCCACGCGGGCCAACTGGCCCGCGGCCAGGTTCTCGTACTCGCGCGCGACCAGCGGATGGTGGACGAGGCTGACCGCACTGCCACCGCGACGTGCGACGGTGAGCCGGCGCGCGGCCCTCAGATGCGCGACGAGCAGCTCGCCGGGCACGCCGCCGGTCCAGGCCGCGTCCCTCGCCGGGAGCCAGCACAGTGCCTGGCTCCGCTCGTCCCGGCACAGGACACCGAGGCAGGTGCCGTCCGGTCCGTTCACCGCGAGCAGCGCGCGGACGACCGTCTCGCCCTGCGCGCTCCGGACGGTCGGCAGACCGCTGGTGAGCTTCCGATGCCCCCTGTCCCAGTGCAGTCGCAGCAACCTCCGGTCCGCGACGAGGGTCGCCGCCGTCGCCTCCGCGGCCTCCGTGGGCAGTCCGGGGAGCAGGTCGTTCACATGCGTGCGGACGAGCGCCGCTCCGGCCCGCATCACGAGATGCCCGCCGCCCAGATCCGCGACCGGGCGGGCCAGGATCGTCCCGTCCGGCCAGAATCCGGCGCGCTGGTGACGCCGGGACACGGTGACCACCCGACCGCCTCCCTGCTCCGCCGCCACGACGGACTCCACGGTGACCGGCAGGGCGCCGAGCGCCCGCAGCACGGTGCTGCCCCGGCCGGCGGCGGCCGCCAGATCGTCGCGCAGCCACTGGGAACGGAGCCAGCGGTTCCTCGACTGCTCGGAGACCTCGGCGAGTTCGACCCCGGCCCCCGGCAGTCCCGCGATCCGAAGCCCGCCGCCCGCCGGGTCCGCGGTGAGAAGCACGACATCGCCCCGCGAGGGAGACCGGTCGGACGCAGCCGTCAGCTCGTTGGCCTCGTCCAGCCAGACGGCGCTCCCGGCGGGATGACGTGCGATCAGATCGCGCTCCGCCGGATACGGCAGGGACGCCTCGCCCTCGCCCAGGTACAGGGCGCCGCGCTCCTCGTCGGCATGCGACACCGACAGCAGGACGCGGTAGGGGCGGTCGGCGGGCAGGGAACCGCGCAGCCCCGGCCGCCAGTCGTCGAGGACAAGGTGCCCGCACTCGTTCACGCCGCCCTCGACATGCCCGTACAGCAGGTCTCCCGGCGCGAACCGGGACCAGTCGAGGCCGGCGAGCGAGTGCCCGTCGGTGAACCGGACCAGCTCGCCGCGGACCTCGGCGACCCGGCCCGGCGTGAGCTCCAGCCAGACGCTGCCCTCGTGCGCCCGGGCAACGGCCCAGTGGGTGCGCCGGGCGCCGGGCAGATCCTGGAAGGTCTCCTCCAGGAGCTCGGTGGCGGGGAAACCGTACTGGCGCAGGGCCGACGGCTCGTGACGTAGGGTCCAGCCGCCTCCGCGCGCCGAGAAGAACACGGGCTCGTCGACGGACCGGGCGACCGCCGCCAGGTAGTGCGCGACCGGCGCGTCCCCGTTCTCCGGCCAGGTCCTGGTCCGGGAGTCGTGATAGTGCCAGCCCCAGTTCTCGCAGGCCGTCGCGAGCTGCTGCGCGGGCGCGTCGAGGAAGGACAACTGGGCCCAGGGGACGGGGTGTCGGCCGGTGGTCGTGCCGCCCGTCGCGCTGTCCGCCGGCCCGTCGGCGACGACGTCCGGCGGGCCCGACGAGCTCGATGTACTCGTCGTACTCGAAGTGTTCGACGTATCCGTCGCACCCGTCGGCCCGTTCGCGGCACCGCCGACCGGCACCACCCGGACCCCGCCCGGCGCGTCCTCGGCGTCGAACGCGAGTGTCCCGGCGCGCAGTTCGCCCGGCGGGACCAGCTGGGGGTGCACCTTCCCGTTCGGCTTCACCCTGCGGACCACGCCCGCGATCTTGGGGTGCGGGGTACGCAGCAGACCCGCCCCGAGGTTCGGCCGCGCCGTGGCGTTGAGCCCCGGCAGGCCCGCCACGGTGAAGCGCCCGATGCGGTCCGCGTCCCGGATGTCCTCGGCATACTTCAGACTGTCCTTGGGGAACACCACCATGGGCCGTGCCACGTCGTCGAGATACGTGATGTCCGCCGGGATGGCCTGGTGGACCCGTACCCCGTCCGGCCCGTCATCGCCGTCCGGTCCCGCCAGGGTCAGCCGGACCACCGAGCCCGGCGCGATCCCGTCCACCCCCGTCATCCCGGCGATGTCGAAGACCACACCGGGGCGGAGTTCGATCCGCTCCGCATGGGCGTCGACGACCCCGAAGCAGCCCTCGGGCCGCAGCCGGAGGTAGCTGCGCAGGGTCTCGATGCCCCGCGCGGGCGGCGACTTCGTCATGCCGTGCCACTGGTTCGTGTGGCCGCCGCTGTTGTGGTTGCCCAGCTGGACGAGCATCCGGGCCCGCCCCTGGTAGGCGCCGAGCCCCTCGGTCTTGGCCGCGCGCCGCAGACAGCTCTCGCGGTGCGAGAAGTCCCGCCGGGGCACCACCACGGTCAGCGGCTCGCCCTCCTGACGCAGTTCCGCGGGCAGCGCGAAACGCAGCAGATGGTCGTTGCGGGTCTCCTGGATGGGGCCGGCCTCCAGATAGAGCTGGTCGTCCCGGTGGAGCCCCGCGTCCCCCTCGCCCGTCGCCGCCGACGGTCTGACCGTGGCGAAGCGAAGCGCCCGCTGTCGTCGCGCCGTCGTCTCGGGGATGAGGCGGCCCAGGAGCAGTCGCCGTTCCGTGCCCGCGTCGAGGCCCGCGAGCAGGGCATCTTGGTCGCGCCGGTCGATCACGGCGCTCACCGGGCGTGCCTCGGTGTGGTCGTCCTCGCGGGTACGGCCGAGGCCCCGGCTGCGGGTGACGGCACGGTGCACGGTGACCCGCCCGCGATCCCGGTCGACGGTGACGTCGAGCAGGTGCACGATGCTCGCCGTGGTCGCCTCCCAGTGGATCTGGCGCTCCGCGTTCTTGTCGATGTCGGTGAGCTCGATCGCGACGGAGATCCCGCCGGGCACCGCGTCCGTCTCGTCGGCGGTGAACGTCATCGCGTCGATCTGGTCGCCGTGGAAGAGCGTCAGGCCGTCCGGGTCGAGCGGCTCCCCACCGACGAGCAGCGCCTCGACCGGCACGTCGACGAACCAACCGAACCCGAACTCGAAGCGGGCGGCCGTGCCGGAGTCGTTCTCCTCCACCCCTACGTACTGGGGCCTGCCCTTGGTGTGCCGCCGGTCCCGGAAGTCGCAGCGGCGCCCGTCCGCCGTCGCGTACGGGGCGAACGCCGCCATGAAGTCGACGACGGAGAGCGGCGCGGCCCTCAGGAACGAGGCCCGGTAGCCGGCCCCGTGCTCCACCGGGACGGCCCGCACCTGGTCGGTGGGATAGTTCCGGCCGGCCACCCAGGCGCGCGGTTCGTCGAGCAGTTCCAGCCAGGGCCGGTGGACGCCCTGGTCGTCCGGAGCCGCGCAGGTGGACAGCAGCATGCGGTCGCCGTCGTCGGTCAGCTGCCCGGTCAGCGTGAGACCGGGCTGCTCCAGGAGCCGGTGCCACTCCGCCACCGGGTCGTGGACCCGCCGTACCGGAGCGGCGGCGGGGCGGCGTGCCGATCCGACGGGTGAGAGCTCGAACTCCCGGCGAGCCCGGACGAATCGGGTCCCGGCAGCCCAGGTGGGCAGGCCCGTGACCTCGTGGCCGACGTCCCACACGTCCACCACGGTCTGTTCGAGGTGCGCGGGCCGGAAGGCGTCCGCGAGCTCGATCCCGGCCGCGTGGCCCACCAGATGGGCGCCCTCGTGCTGCACCACGACCGGGAACGAGTCACCGGTCCGCTTGGTGCTGCCGCGCCGCACGCTGACCCGGCCGCCCGCCTCCGGCTCACCGGATGCGGGCTCGGTGGCCAGCCGCGGTCCCCGCGGATCCTGGAGTACGACCAGGGGAGCGCCGTCGTCGTCGCGCGCCTGCCCGACCTGCTTCCAGTCCGTTCCCGGCTGCGGGACACGCTCCCAGAGGGCCTCCAGGTGCAGCATGCGCCGCTGCACCTCGAACAGCCAGCCGCCGGGACCCCGTACGCCGGTCAGATGGTCACCGGTCTGCGGGGTCTCGATGTTCAGGCAGGTCACCGGCAGAACCGCCACGGCCACATACGTCCCGAGGTCGAACCAGACCCGCACCAGGGTGACCTGGCCGCCCTCCTTGATCTGTGCCACGACGATTCCGCCGAGTCGGGCGCGGTCGAGCAGGGCCGGATCGCACGCCGGGACGCGGTGGTCCGTCAGCCGCTCGGCGGGCAGCGGCGCCGGCGCGGTACGCAGCAGGCTCTCCTTCGGATCCGCCACGTAGTCGCTGAGGACCACCGCCCAGCGGCGCGAGGTCGGGGTCGGCCCGGAGAACAGGCCGGTGAGGGTGAGGGAATCCGTGGCGACCAGGCCGCGCAGCCCGTCCTTGGTGGTGGCGCTGTTGAAGGCGTTGAACGCCTTGTGCGAGGTCCAGCCCAGCTCGACCACCGTGTTCCTCGGCACGCGCGCGTACCAGGCGTACTGCTCCGGGGTCGGCTTCGGCTCCAGGATGCCGTGCTCCGGGAACGGCTGGACCGTCACCTCGGGCTTCCGGGCCCCCGCGTCGCCCCAGGACTCCACGCTGCAAAGGACGGACCGCGCCTGGGGCACCGCCGCGGTGAAGAGGGCCTTGACCGTGCGGGGGAAGCCGTCGATCTCGGGGACGTCGATCTGCCATTCGGGCCGCCCCGCGGTGTCGGTCCGCAGGTGGGCCTCCTCGTGCGTGTGGCGATCCCGCGCCAGTCCCTCCTCCTCGGCCCGCTCGTCGTCCTCCCCGTGGTCCCGTACGCCGCCGGTGTGGTCGAAGACCCCCAGCCACTGGACGTTGCCGAGGTCGAACGGATCCTTCGGGGCCAGGCTCAGCCGGCTCCCGCCGGGCCGGAACTCGGCGTGTACGACGAGCCCGGCGGGCGCCGCCAGACACGCTTCCTCCAGCCGGTGCCAGTCCTCGGTGTCCCAGGCGGGGGGCCCGAGGACGTAGCAGTTGCCGGGTGTGGTGACGAACCGCCAGGCGGCTCCGAAGCCGGACCGCTCGGTGGCGGGCCCGGCGAGCACGAGCCGTACGGGGGTGGCCTCGCCCAGACCGGGATCACCGGCGGGTGTCGTCGTGAGCGCTTGGGGCGGCCCGGCGGCGGTGTCCGTGGCGGTGCGCGCGGTCGTGCCCGCCGCGACCGCCAGTTCGGGGAGGCCGGCGTCGAGCGGGACCCACTCGTCGAGCCGCTGGTGCCAGCGGGCCAGGACGTGGGAGCGCCCGGGCGGGCCCTCGACGCGGAACGCGCGCGCGAGATCGGGGTCCCAGCGGCTGCGGGCCTTGACCGCCCGATCGGTGGCGGCCCGGGGATACGTGTCGCTGGGGATGCCGTCCACGAAGAGGCGCAGCCCGGGGAAGCGGTCCGTATGGTGGAGCCACGCCTCGCGTACCTCTCCGTCCCGCGGCGGCAGCGGGGCGAGCGGGACGACGTACGGGCGAGGCCGTTCGGTGTTCGGCTGCCCCTCGTCGGCGGGCTGGGGGAACCGGACCGCCACGGTCTGCCCGAGGTGCCGACGTTTCTCGCCCGGCTCGATCCGGCACAGCACGGGCCGTTCGAGTCCACAGTTGACCCAGAGGTCCCCCGCCTGGGTGCCGAGCGGCGCGGAACACACGATCCCGAGCACGTACGAACCCGGCGCCGGGTACGGCACGGGATGCGCCGCGTCGGGCGCGGGACGGAACAGGTCCTGCACGAAGGGGCGCCTGGAGAGGTCGACGCCGGCGGAGCCGTTCTCGTTGCGCGCGTAGACCACGGTCTCCCCGGCGCGCCGGTCGTGGGTGGCGGCCACCACGAACCGGGGGTCGGCGGCCACCCGGCCCGATGGCTCCCGCACGGCCGGCGGGCCGGCCGGCCGCTGGGTGCGGTGCCAGAGCGTGTCCATGACGTGGGCCAGCGGGATCCCCTGGCCCTGGAGCTGCTCGGCGGCCGTCGCCCGCAGGAACCGGACGAGCGCCGCCTCCGTGCCCCGGCCGGAGACCCGGCCGAGGTACGTGCCCCACGGACTCTCGTGCGACGCGACGGTCGGCCTGCCGCCCCACCGGTGGTACAGCGCCCGGAGCACCCGCACCCGCAGCCGGTTCGCCATCTCCGGCGGCAGCCCGCTGGAGGTCAGCTCGTCCAGCAGGCGGTCGTAGAAGAACTGGGCGTTGCCGCACAGGTCGACGATGACGTCCACGACGTGTTCGAGGACTGTACGCAGCCGCTCCTGGGAGCCCGCTCCCTCGACCTCCGAGCGGAACATGTCGAACATCCGGGAACGGATGGTGCGCGGCAGATGCGTGGGCGTGTTGAGGGAGGTGACCCTGCCGCTCCACTCCGTCACCCAGTCCTGGTAGGCGCCCTGGTCGCCGAGCTCGGGCCGGCCGAGGAGCGCCGCGAGCCGCAGCGTGTGCACCGCCACCGGGACGATGGCGTGCTTGTCCCCGACCTTGAGGAGGTCGGTGAGTCCCTGGGCCATCTCCCGCCACTCCTCCACCGAGAAGGAGTCCCGTCCCGGGTCGCCGGGGCCGCTCAGCGTCAGGACGCCCAGCGTGAGCCTCGGCGCGGGTGAGAGGCCGGGGAAATGCGGGCCGTCCGGGGTCCAGTCCCAGCGCAGGACGTCGTGCCGGGAGTGGGCGTGCAGGTCGCGGTGGAGCCGCGCAGCCCGTACCGCGGTGGAGGTGTACGGGCTCCGCTCCTGTTCCCGGATGAGCGTGAGCAGGGCGTCGGCGGGCGGCGCGTCACCGGAGAACCAGCGGCCGCCCGCCTCGGTCCTGTGCGGGCCCGCGCCGCCCGCGAGCGCCTCCTGCACCCAGTGCAGAGCGACGTTACGGGCGCCCCAGGCGGGGAGCGGGGAGTCCGGGGGCCCCGGCGGCGCGGACACCACCCGCACGATCTCGGCCGGGTGGACGCCGACGCGGGCGCCCTTGCCGATCCAGTCGACGGCCACCGAGGCGTGCAGCAGCAGGGAGGTCAGCTGCCCGGCGTACGGAACGGCCTTGCGCGGGTCGCCGTGGACGGTGTCCATGAGGTCGACGAACGTGCGGTGCAGGGTGTCCCGTAGGTGGACGACCAGGAGGAGGAGATGATCCCGCTCGCCGACCGCGCTCCCGGCGGCCTTCCGCTCCTCCTCGCCCTCCCCGTCGGGGGTGCCCGGGGACGTGTCGTCCTCAGACGGGACGTATGTCAGCAGGCGCGCCGCGAGCAGGCCGGCACCGAGGAGACGTACGAGCTGTTCCGGCTGGTCGTCCCGCAGGTGCGGGGTCGGAGCCGGCACCGCCGCCGCGGCCCCCTGCTTGCCCGCCCTGGCCGGGATCCGAGGCGTGTGGTGGTGGAGCCAGGGCGACCACAGCCACGCCGCCGCCTGCGGATCGGTCCCCTCGGCCGGTCCGTCCGTGAGCATCGGCAGCGGGTACTGGCCCGCCGGATGACGCAGGGTCAGCAGCCGGTGGACGTGCCTGACGACATCCCCGTACGAGGTGTGGGGCAGAGTGACCGGGAACTGGGACGGCTTGCCGACGCGCCATCGCGGTTCGGGCGAACGCCACCAGCGGACCAGCCGGTTCGTCGTCCCCGTGGGATCGTGCCCGGCGGCCAGGGACCACAGGACGGACTCCCAGAGCACCGACGGCATGGCCGATACGCCGAGGTTGCCCACGCCCCCGAGACGCAGGTACGCCGCCCGGCGCGCGTCGTCCTCCCCGCGGGCCGGCAGCACGCCCGCCCGCCGCCACTCCTCGATCCAGCCGAGCAGGGCCTCGCCGGACAGGGCCTCCCGCTCGACGGCGTCGAGGGTACGGGCGGTCTCCTCCGGCCCGACGTCCCGGGCGAGCGGGAACGTGACCCGCGCCGCTGTCGCGAGCAGGTCGGGTTCCATGTCGAAGGCGCCGCGCGATGCCGTGGCGAGAGCTGTCCGGATCTTTTCGGTGCTGTCCGGGTGCAGTGCGCCACGCACCTCGGCGGCCTGGAGCAGCGCGAACCGGCCGTGCCGTCCCGCCAGCGCCTCGTCGATCAAGGCGGGGTGATCGTCGAGGAGTTCGCCCGCGGCCCGGGGGTCCCGCCCGGCCAGGAACCGCGCGACGACCAGGGTCGCGGTCGGAGCCAGCTGCTCGATCAGATCGTGGTAGGGCGGGATCGAGGGGTCCGCCTCGGCCACGTCCTCGGGCAGCTCCCGCAGCAGGTCACCCAGGGCCGCCAGCGCCTTGGGCGTCTCCGAACCGCCGGCCGCCCGCAGCGCAGCGCCCAGCCGGGCCCGCACCTCCTCCGGCGCCACGGAGGCGATGTCCCGGTAGAGCGCGGACGCCCGCGCGCTCACCTCGGTCACTCCCGCGAACCGGCGCTGGGCCGCCAGGACATGGGGGAGCGCGTACAGCGCGGTCGCCGTTCCGGCGCGCGAGAGCGACTCGATCGACGAGGAGACGAGCTCCTCGGACCGGTCCGTCCCGGGCTCTTCGGCGAGCGCCGTGAGGAGCTCCAGCTGGGTCGCGGCCGTCTGCGGGGGAAGGCCCAAAGAGGAGCAGAAATACCAGTGTTCGAGCATGCACGTCCCTTTGCCTGCGGTGCCGGACGCCGCCGGTCCGCGGTCAGTCGCGGACTGGCGAGAACGAGTTGTCCAGCATACGAACAGAAAGGCGCGAAGCGACAGATTCCTGCCATGAGGGGAAGACGACGGGGGAGGAAGGGGCAGCCGTCAGCCGTCAGCCGTCAGCCGTCAGCCGTCAGCGGTCGCCGTCACCCGTTGGCCGTCAGCCGTCGGCCCCGGGGTGGCGCAGGGGAGGAGTGAAGGCCTCTCGAATGGCCACGAGTTGGTCCTCGAAGACCAGATCGAACCGGTCGGACGCGGGCGCGATGCCGAGGGCGCGACGCTGCCCCTCGTCGAGGCCGTAGAGCCATCCGGCGGTCTCCATGGTCAGGGGACGCCGTGCGAGCAGGGCCCAGCTGCCCGGCCAGCGGCCCCCAGGATCCAGGTCCTTGAGATGCGCGGCCGCGAGAACGCCCGCCCGGTCGAGCGCCACCGCGACCTCCGGCAGTTCCATGTCGGGCCCGCCGAACGGGGATTCCGGCCGTTCGAGCAGGGCCACGGCGGCGGAGACCGCCCCGGAGGCCTCGTCCAGCCACTCCTCGAAGGCTCCGTTGCCCCGCAGCCCGGTCCGCACCATGCCGAGGACGACGGAGTCCGCGAACGGGGTCGACCGGTCGAGCGGACCGATGTGCCACGGGAGGGGGAGGTCCCCGCCGGCCGCCCTCAGCCACCGGTCGAGGTCGTCGTCACGGTCGGCGGCGAGCCGCAGGGACATCGCCCGGCCCGGTCCGGTCCGGCCGGCCGAGCAGGCTTCGAGCAGGGGGCCGTACAGCGAGGGCCACCACAGGCGGACGGCGGCGAGCACCTTGCGCTCGTCGGCCGGATCCCCCCACACCGCACCGGAGTTCAGGTCCTCGACGACGGTCCGGACGTCGACGGCGGGCGCCGGTCCCGGCATCACCGGATCGGTCACCGCGCGCGCCACCTCCAGCAGCCTTCCGGCGCCCCGGTCCTCGGCGCCGAGCGCCGACAGGCCCGCAAGTGGCGACGGCCGCGACGGGCCGGGCGTATCGCCTTCCGGCCGGTGGGCCCGCACCAGGTATTCGTCCCTCCCCAGCGTGCGCGCCAGGTGCTCGGCGGCCTCCTGGACCTCGCTCGCGTGTTCCCCGTACACCTGGAGGACGACCGCGCGCAGGTCCCAGCCGAAACCGTCCAGCCGGTCGAGCGCGCCGGGGAACCCGGCCGCGGGCACGTCGGCGGCGCGACAGCGCAGCACCAGCCCGACGCCCCGGTGGCTCTCGGGGGGAAGCCCGGTGTACGCCGGTGAGACGGCGACCCGGAGTTCGGCCTCCGTCCCGGGGAGCCGGCCGGCGATCACATCGTGGACGTACCAGCGGCGCAGATCCTCGTGGGGGAGCCCCTTCGCGCCGCGGGCGCGCAGCAGGACCCACTCCGCCTCGGTCAGCGGAGTGGGCAGGTCGTCGGCCCCGGGATCGGCCAGGACGTCCCGCACGGGCCGCTCGGCCAGGCACCAGCGGACGTCGAGCTGGACCCGGTGCCGCTCGTCCGGCAGCGTGAGCGCCGTTCCGCCGCCGATCGGCATCCGATGGGCCACGGGTGCCAGTTGTGCGGGCCGGAGGGTGGGCAGGAGCCCGACCGCCAGTCGCGCGCTGTCGTGCCGGGCGTACAGGACGGGCACGGCGGCGGCACCCTCAAGAGCCTCCGTTCCCTCCCGCAGGGCGAGGTCGATGTCGAGCCCGCCGACGAGCGCGGTGAAGAACCGTCCGGCGAATCTCGCCGCCTGATCATGACTCACCTTCCCCTGGACGGCGACGACATGGGGGACACCGGCCCGGACGAGCCGCTCCGCGGCGGAGCCGCCGGGCTCCTCCCCGTGGGAGGCGCCTCCCGGGCGGCCCACGGGGGTACTGTCCGCGGAGCCCGTCGGCCCGGTGTCCGACGGCCCGGCCGAGTCGCAGGCCATCAGCACCGCGAGCCCGACCCCGCCGTCCCTCAGCCACGCGGACAGCACGTCCACGTCGAGCCAGGCGGCACCCCCACCACCCGGAGAGTCGCCCACGACCAGACCACCGGCGACGTGGTGACCACCGAAGTAGAACACCTGCGCGCCGCCCGCGAGGGTCTGCCGGATCGCCTCCGCCGTGGCGGGGGAGTCCACGGCGCGCGCGGTGAGCCGTGAATCGCGCACAGCGGCCTCGACCCGCCGCCCGTCGGCGTCCCCGAGCGCCCCGGGCGCCGGCTCGGGCACCGTCGCCGCCCGGCCGCCCCGCGTCGTGATCGCGCCGTGGACGGACGTGGCGTCGGCGACCGTTACGAGCCCCGGCGCGGCCCCGACGGAGGGTGACGGCGGGTGCTTCGGCACCACGTCACGGACGAGGGTGAACCAGGGGTGGCGCCCCAACGGGGTGCCCCCGTCCGGCGGCAGCTCCAGGGTGTCGGCCCACGCCGTCCACGCGTCACGGCCGGCGAGGGCCGAGGGCACCCGCACCGCCTCCCAGCGCAGTGTCCCGAGGTCGTACGGCCCGAGCTCCTCGACGTCCGGCAGCAGCAGCCGAATCCGCAGGTACCGCCGGGGGCCGAGGGGCGCGGTCCGGTCGGCGACGAGGTGGCGTACGGGCGGGGGGAAGAGCACCTTCGCCAGCAACTCGGCCGTGCCGGGGGGAACGTCACGGTCCCAGGGGGCGAAGCTCGTCCGGCCCACGGGCCGTGCGGGCGCCGCCCCGTGGGCGGGCAGGCCGTTCTCGAGGACGACCGAGGTGACTCTCGCGCCGTGCCACGCCAACCGCACCGCGATGTCCGCTTCCTTCTCCACCCGTTGCTCCCCGCGTCGGTGTCGGCTCCAGAATGACACCACCGGCAGACGCGGAACGACGGAGGCATGACCGTGCAGCACGACAACACGTACGCGTGGGAGGCATGCTGTGAGCGGGAGGAGGAACTGCGCACTCTGCGCGCCTCCTCGCTGTGGAACAGACCGGAGCTGGAAGACGAAGCCCGGCGGCTCTGGGAGGAGCTCCTCCGTGAGGAGGGGCACGACGAGGACGAGTTCGACATCGAGTTCGACGAGGTCCTGAGTCACTACGCGGGCGCCAGGAAGACGTTCGAACTCTTCCGCGACCTGCGCCGTGAGGACTTCCGCGGCATCCCCGACGACGTCGTTCTCGGGAGTGTCCCACCGGCCAAGGCCGGGCCCGACACCTCACCCACCCCCGTCGAGGAGGACCGCTTCCTCAACCTCGCGATCGTGTGGCCCACCTCCCGCCGCACCGTGCCCGACGACCGTGGCCTCGCCTCGCGACAGCGGTACGAACTGCGTCTGGACATCGGAGAGGAGTCCGGGGAGAGCCTGCTCGCGGGGCAGGCTGAGCCCTTTCCCGACCGTCGGCTTCCCCACGAGGACGACGACGGCAAGGGGGACTGGCTCGAAGTCACCGTCATCAGCGACGACTTCGCCTTCCCCGCGAAGCCCCGAGCGCTCTATCTGCCGCTGAAGGGCGCCAGTTGGGTGTGCCCCTGCCCGCCCGGTGGGCGGCATCACTGCGAGCCGGAGCACCGGGGCCGGCACCTGTACATTCCGTTCACCGCCCCGGACGAGCCGGGTCCGGCCGGCATGAGGGTCTTCGTGGCCTACCGGGGCAACCAGCTTCAGTCGGTGACGCTGACCACCCGGGTCGCCGCCCGGGAGAGTCCGGGCGGCGCCACGAGGGCCTTCGTCGACTACACCCTCACCTCCGGATTCGCGGAACTCGCCGATCTGCCCGAACGCACAGCGGCGGTCCGGGTCGGTTGTCTCCCCGACGGCACGATGAGCCTCGACGTCACCGCGCAGGACGGCCCGGTCGCCACGTTCTGGCTCAGCGACCACCAGGTGCGCGACGTCCTGAAGAAGGCGCGGGCCGCGCTCTACGACTGTCACGCGGTGTGGCAGGGCGAGGGGGCGGACCGGCGGCCGGTGAACGTGCTCGACCCCGACAACGGCAAGCCGCGCGCGGCCCTGATCGAGGACATGACGAAGCTCGCCAAGCTCGGCTGGACCTTCCTCCAGATGATCGCGCGAGGCCGGACCGAGCGGGAGGCGCTGAGCCGCGTACTGAGGGAACCCGCCGAGATCCAGATCTGCCGCGAGGAACTCAGGCATCTGGTCTTCCCCTGGGGCCTGTTGTACGACATTCCCGTCGAGAGCGGGGCGAGCCTGGAGCTCTGCGCCCCCGGATGGGAGCAGGTCGCACAGGACGGATCGGCCCGCTCCTGCCCCGCCGAGCCGAACCACGGCCTCAACGCGCTCTGCCCGTACGGGTTCTGGGGCTATCGCCACTTCATCGAACAGCCCCCGTCCGTCCCGCGCGGGCGTCGCCTGAGGCTGACCGCCGGCCGTTCGGGAGCCGCCCCCGCCCTGACCGTGGCACGGAGCAACCGTCTCGACGGAGAACTGGCGGAACGTCATCTCACGCTGGTGGGATCGGGGTTCGGCCGGGTGGGCGTGTACGACCGGATCGCAACCCTTCGCGGGGCGCTGGTCGACGACCCGGGAGACTGCCTGTACTTCTACGGGCACGGGCGCCGGCCCGAGGATGACACCGAGTACGCCGGCCCGACGGTCCTGGAGATCGGACACGCCGACCGGATCGTCCCCCAGGACCTCGACGCCTGGGCCGTGGCCGAGGGATGGGCCCGGTGGGAGGAGCGCGCGCCGCTCGTCTTCCTCAATGGCTGTCACACCGCCGACCACGACCCCAGCGCCTGGCTCGGCTTCGTCGACACGTTCACCGGACTCCACGCCTCCGGCGTCATCGGCACCGAGATCACCGTGGACCAGGGCCTCGCCAGTGAGTTCGCCGAGGGCTTCTGGAAGTTGCTGCTCGCGGGGGAGGAGGTCGGTCCCGCCCTGCACCGCGTCCGGATGGAGCTGCTGCGCAAGGGAAACGTCCTCGGGCTCGCGTACACGGCCTACTGCTCCGCCGCGCTCAGGCTGCGCTCCACCGGCTGACCCGGCGCGGGACAGCCGATCAAGGGATGCCCCGGCGCGGGGCCGCGGCCGATCAGGGGGTGCCCATCCAGCGGGAGGTCTGCGGTCCGGTGTCGGCCCCTGCCGACGCCTCCAGCGCCGACGCCTCCACGGGGGCGTCGGCACCCGCGGGCGCCGACGCCTGTGCGGGGACCTGCGCCCGTGGGTGCGCCTTCGCCTTGCGCTCGGACCGGTCGATCAGCAGACCGACGACGAAGTAGAGGAAGAAGCCGGCGAACAGCCCGAGGCCGTACGCGGCGAACAGATCCGGCTCGGCGAACTGGGTGTTGACGACCGCCCCGCCGCCCAACGCCGCGACCACCGTGACGAGATCGGCGATCTTCGACCCGTCGGCCGCGCGCCGCAGGGTCCGGTAGGCGATCCACCCGATGACCGCGCCGAACGCCCCGGCGCCCCAGAGGCTGAGCATCGAAACCTGCACCTGTGCTCCTCACTTCGCCGTCCGCCGCCACCTCGCGGCGGTACGCGGGACAAACTACCGGCGTGACCAGGCTCTCGGTGCGGCCCGCCGGACCGTTCCGTACCCTGCATCTCGCGTCACGGTCGAACCGGGGCGGGATCCGGGTCCGCTGTAGAGTGATGAAACGCCCGTGTGTTCCGCAGGTCGAAGTGGCCGGCATCCTCGAGCCCGCGTACGACGTGGCCGGCGACAGTTTCGACTACGCCCTCAGCGGCGACATCCTTCATGTGGCCATGATCGACGCAATGGGCCACGGCCTGGACGCGGCGACCATGGCGACGGTGGCGATCGGCGCCTACCGTCACGCGCGACGGGCCAACATCGGACTGCCCCAGGTGTATGCGTTCATGGACAGGGCCATCAACGAGCAGTTCGGCCACGACCACTTCGTCACCGCGCAGATGATGTGTCTGAACATCTCTACGGGCCGACTGCAATGGGTCAATGCCGGCCACCCAGCGCCGTTCCTGATCCGTGGCCGCGCCGTGGTGGACCGGTTGGAGAGCCCGACCACGTTGCCGGTCGGCTTCCGTGGTGAGGAGCCGGTGGTCAGCGAGCGGATGCTGCAGCCCGAGGACCGGCTGCTGTGTTTCACCGACGGCCTGCTCGAAGAGCATCAACCCGGTGGGGAAGAGTTCGGTGAGGAGCAAGTCATCGAGTTGACCAACCGAGCCAGTCAGAACCACACGGCGGTGCGGACGGTGGTGCGCGCGCTCTCCCACGCCCTGAAACAGGAACGAGGCGGCGTCACCAGCGACGACGCGACGATCTTCCTGATCGAGTGGCGTGGCGGCGACGCCGATCATCTCGCCACCCTCGACTGAGGCACGGGCGCCCCGCTGCCACGGGGCAGAACGCCGCACGGCCCAACCGCCGTTCGCCACTGGGTCCTCGGCCGCGCCAGGTCGGCCTCGCGGCCGGCACTCGGCCTACCGGCGCGTCAGCCCGTGGCGGTCGGCCCAGTCGTTGATCGCCGCGGCCAGTTCCTCGGGGCGGTCCTCCGGGGAGTGGTGGCCGGCGACCCCGTGGCGGGAGATCTCCAGGCCGGCGATGTTCTCTTCGCACCAGGCCACCGCGCGCTGGTCGGTCATCGCGCCCGGTCCCGGTTCGAACGCGGCGAGCAGCTTGGGGGTTTCGGGGCTGGCGGCCAGCCAGGCGTCGTAGCGTTCGATGCGTGCCACGACGTCGGCCGGCTCGCCGTCCAGCGGCATCATGCGCGTCCACGCCAGGACCGGACGGCGGCTCTGTGGGGTCGGGAACGGGCGGCGGTAGACATCCAGGTCGACGGGGTCGAGCGGGGTGGCGAGCGTGCCCGGGAGCCCCTCGATGAACAGCGCCTTCTCCAGGATCATCTCCTCGCCGACCCCGGGGGCGCGCAGGAGGGTGAACAGCTCCCGCCCGGCTGCCGGGAATTCGTCGCCGACGAGCGGCTTGATGATCGTCTCGGTGAAGGCGAGGCCACGGACGCGGCCCGGGAGGCGGGCGGCGCGGTCGAACGCGAGGGCGCCGCCCCAGTCGTGGCCGACGAGGACGGCCTCGTCGAGCCCGAGGGCGTCGAACCAGGCGTCGAGGTAGCGGGCGTGGTCGTCGAAGGAGTAGGCGAGGTCGGGCTTCCCGGAGTCGCCCATGCCGATGAGGTCGGGGGCGAGAAGGCGGCGACCGGGCGCGGCCACGCCCGGCAGGACGTTGCGCCAGAGGTGGGAGGAGGTGGGGTTGCCGTGGAGGAAGACGAACGGCAGTCCGTCGGGGTCGCCGGACTCGCGGTAGTGGAGGGTGGAGTCGAGTACGGGGATGGTGGGCATGGCAGTGTCACTTCGCTTTCGGTGATTCGGGGAATTCAACGGGGGAATGCGTATCGGGGACTCGTGCCGGGAGTCAGAGGTTGAGGCTCAGGACGCGGTCGACGGCGATCTCGATGACGGTCAGGTCCGGTGGGGCGGGCGGGGCCGCTCGGTAGCGGGCGGTGTAGCGGCGGACCGCCTCGGCCAGGTGCAGGGGGTCGTCGGTGACGGTGGCCCGGCCTTCCAGGGTGGCCCAGCGCACGCCGTCCACCTGGCAGAGCGCGACACGGGCCACCGGGCCGGCTGCTGCCACGTTGTGGGCCTTGCGGGCTCCCGCCCGGGTGGTTACGCGGGCCAGGCCGGTGGCCGCGTCGAAGGTGAAGCGGACGGGGGTGACGTGCGGGGTGCCGTCGGGGCGGAGGGTGGTCAGGGTGGCCGTGTGGGGGCGGGTGAGGAACCCCTGGATGCCGCCCGTGAGTTCGATGGTCGTCCGGCTCACTTCTTTTTCACGCCCTCGTTCCAGATCAGCTTGGCGATGTTCGGCTTCACTGCCGTGGTGATGACGCCCATGGCCGTTCGGACGTACCGCCGCTCCTCCAGCTCGCGCAGCATGCTCGCGGCGAGGTCGCAGCGGGCGGTGAAGACGCCGTCGGCGCTGGTCTCGGCAGTGCGATAGTCCGTGACGGCGGAGTGCTCGAAGAGGCCCGAGGGCCGTACGAGGGTCCAGTCGAGGTCCGTGGCGCGGATCTCGGCCTCCATGCGACGCATGTCCTCGTGGAGGGTGCGGCCGAGACGCCGGTTCACCAGCGGGTCGAGCACGTGGTTGAAGAAGTGCGCGCCGGTGGGGCGCCAGTTCGGGTCGGCGATGCTGGAGCTGACGACGAGGAGCGGCTTGATGCCGTGGCGGGTCATGCCCTCGGTGATGGCCGTCGCGCTCGCCGAGTACGTGGTGATGGTCTCCTTGCTGAAGCGTGCACCCAGCGCGGACAGGACGGCGTCTGTCCCGCCGAGCGCGGCGTGGACAGCAGCCGGATCGGTGGCGTCGGCGACGGCCACGGTGAGACCGGGCCGCGCGGGGAGGGAGCCGGGCCGGCGGGTCACGGCCACGACCTCATGGCCGGCGGCGAGGGCTTGGTCGGTGAGGTGGCGGCCGGTCGGTCCGTTGGCGCCGAAGACTGCGATACGCATGATGCCGGGTGATCCCTTCGTGTGATTGTCGGAACGCCCTTGACTGTGCCGATCACGAAACGCAGGCTCAACGCTGATGAATAACGCCGCCCCTGCCCCCGCCCGCACCCGAGGCCGCCCCCGAGGCAACCCGCCGACCCGCGATTCGATCGTCTCGGCGGCCCGTGCGCTCTTCCTGGAGCGCGGCTACCGGCGCACCACCTTGCGTGCGGTGGCCGGGGTCGCCGGGGTCGACCCCGCGCTGATCGCCTATCACTTCGGCTCGAAGAAGGGCCTGTTCGCGGACGTGATGCAGTTCCAGTGCGCCAACGCGCTCGCGGTGGAGGACGTCCTGGGCGGCGACCCGGCCACACTCCCCGGCCGTCTGATCGACGCAGTGACGGATCTGTGGGAGGACGCCGACTTCCGGCGGCTCACCGAGCAGGGCGACGAGGCCGCGGAGGTGATCCGCGAGTACCTGGAACACGAGTTGCTGGCCCGGCTTGTTGAATTTCTCGGCGGTCGGGAAGCGACCGCCCGCGCCACGGCCGTGGTGACCATCCTCGGCGGCCTCATCTACACCCGCTACCTCAACCCGCTCCCCACCCCCGCCACCCTCACCCCGTCCGAGACGCGCCGCGTACTGACCCCGGCACTCCGCGCGGCCCTGACCCCACGGCCGCGCACCGCGTGACGGCTGCTCGGGGCGCCCATGGGGAGACGAAACGGATCAGTGGGACCAGGGGCGTAGCAGTTACAGCGAGTAGGGACTTTGCAGAGGTTGAGCCAGAACCCGTTTTCATGGACAGGGCCAGGTAGTGGATGCGCCCTGACGGTCCCTGCCGGCGGCACCTCCGTGCGGCTCGGAGAGGCGAACACAGATGGGCCGGAGAGGGAGCCCGGGGCGAATAGGCCTCACATCATGACGCTGAGGTATGGACCTTCTGTTGCTCCAGCCATTTGAAGATCTCAGCCCTCTTGTACAGGACCTTGGCGTTCTTTCCTCGGCCGAGCTTGTACCCCTTCAAGCCCAGTTTTGACGCCTCCCTGAAGACTCAGCTCGTTGACATGCTGAGCATCGTGGCGACCTCGGAAGTGTCCATGAGGACGGGCTCGACAGGCTGGCGCCTACGGGGTCGGCTGTTGTCGGAGGGGCGGGGCTGCGGTTCCATGGGGGAGACGGCTCCTTGATGCTGGCCTGAGGCTAGGCGCAGTGTTTGGTCGCGTTCTGTTCTGGCCGGATTTCGAAGATTTTGGACACTCGCCTGGTGTCGTTGCAGAGAGACGCCGGACGAGCCATGGTCATGGTTGCGAGAGCCGTCGGCTTTGTTGAACCGGGATTCGCTGATGGGCAGCTGCGCTGCTTCGAGGGTTCTTGCCCGGTGACAGGGCCCTCGTGCACGTCGTGGTCGTCGTCGTACTGTCGGGGTGACGACGATCACGAGGGCTCTTCGAGGAGTGCTGCGTAGGCTTGTGGGGTCGCTGCGGTGGAGCCAGGGAGAGCGGGCGAAGTCCCCTAGCGCTACCTGATGACATGTCAGGGAAGTCGGCAAGTGGTCAGCGTGAGTCCTGAAGAACCCGGGGAAAGCTGACCGAGCATGCGACTCGTTGTAGGGTGAGCAAACAGCCCTTGACCTGCAAAAACGCAGGCAGGGAGCCTATGTCCAGGAGTACCTCGATGATGCGAACGATATTCAAGTCCAAGATTCACCGGGCGACCGTGACCCAGGCGGACCTGCACTACGTCGGTTCGGTCACCGTCGACGCCGACCTGATGGAGGCGGCCGACCTGCTGCCCGGCGAACTCGTGCACATCGTCGACATCGACAACGGGGCCCGCCTGGAGACCTATGTCATCGAGGGCGAGCGCGGATCCGGCGTCATCGGGATCAACGGCGCCGCCGCCCACCTGGTGCACCCCGGCGACCTCGTGATCCTCATCAGCTACGCGCAGGTCGAGGACGCGGAGGCACGGACGTTCGTCCCGCGCGTCGTGCACGTCGACGGCGACAACCGCATCGTGGAGCTGGGGACCGACGCGTCCGCGCCCGTCCCCGGGAGCGACACGGTGCGCGGCCCGCACACCGTGCCCGCGTCCGCGTCTGCGCCCGTACCGGTGCAGATCTGACCGATCCCAGCCGAGGGAGCGCCACCGCATGGCCGAGCTGAAGATGCGTGACGACCGGGCGAACGGACGTCTTGAGGCGTTCGAGGACGACATCCATGTCGGTGTCATCGTCTACTTCGTCCTGGAGGCCGAGCCCCACGCGCTCGTCGCCGTGCACACCGTCGTCGAGGACGGCCACGAGGGCAAGGGGATCGCCGGGGCGCTCGTACGCGAGTTCTACACGATCGCCGCCGGTGCGGGCGTGCCCGTCGTGCCGCTCTGCCCGTACGCCGCGAAATGGGCCGCACGTCACCCGGACGAGGCCCCGGTCGCGCCGTCCGACGCGGTCCGCGCGGCGAAGCTCCAGCTCAAAGCCACCCCGGGCCTGTGGTGACCGCCTGCTGACCGGGGGACGCGACCGGCCCTGCGGCATGTCCGGCCCGCGTGGTCGGGGATGACCCGAAGGACGGGATCCGGCGGGCGCCGCAGCGCCCGTCGGGCCACCCTGGAGGGGGACGAACCCGTCGACCGAGAGGTCCGTGATGACCCACCCGTACCCCGATCCGCTGCCCCCCTCGCCCATTCCCCCGCCGGTTCCCTCACCGCCGCCGGTCCCCCCGCCGAACCCGGTCCCGGTCCCTCCGGAACCCGATCCGAGCCCGGCGCCGCAGCCCGGCGGACCCGTACCGGAACCCGAGCCTCAGCCCGAGCCGGGTCCCGCCGGTCGTCGTCCGGCGTCAACGGGAAGGTGACAGAAGGGCCTTGGGCTTTCGCGTATCCCTTGTCACGGAGCGTGCGCCACCCCTAACTTGGACGGCTGCTGCTGTGTTCAAGGGGGGCCCATGGCCGTACGCGGACGTCACCGCCGCCACCAGCCGAGCCGGATCAACCGTGCCTCGCTCACCGTCACCGCGGGAGGCGCCGGAATGGCGCTGCCGTTCATCGGCGCGGGCACCGTACAGGCCGCCTCGCTCGACGTCTGGGAGAAGGTCGCGGCCTGCGAGTCGACCTCCAACTGGCGCATCAACACGGGCAACGGCTACTTCGGCGGTCTGCAGTTCAGCCAGTCCACCTGGGAGGCCTACGGCGGCACGCACTTCGCGCCGCGCGCCGACCTCGCCTCCAAGGACCAGCAGATCGCGATCGCCGAGCGCGTCCTGAAGGGGCAGGGGCCCGGCGCCTGGCCGTCCTGCGGCCCCGGTGCGGGGCTCGCCCGGGGCGGCGGCGCCCCGGACGTCACCCCCGGCGGTACGGCGACGACGAAGGCGTCCGGCGGAGGGAACGCGGCAAGCACCGCCTCCCTGCCCGGGCAGCGCGCCTTACCCGCGCAGCCGGCCAGGAACGTCGGTCCGACCGCCGTCCCCACCGTCCGCGAGATGTACACGGTGACGCCCGGCGACTCGCTGTCGAAGATCGCCCGCGACGAGCGGGTCCAGGGCGGCTGGAAGCGCCTGTACGACGCGAACCGGCCCGTCGTCGGCGACGACCCCGACCTCATCCACCCCGGCCAGCGCCTGACCCTGCGCATCGCCGCCCCGAAGAAGCCCCCGACGAAGGCCCCCACGGCCACGACGCCCCCGGCCAAGCCCTCCGCCCGGGCCACCGTGCCCCGCACCCGGCCCGCGGCGCAGCCGCCGACGAAGCCGCCTGTGAAGGCCGTGACCAGGCCCGTGGCCCCACCGGCGGCCAAGCCCGCATCGAAGCCGACCGCCCGGCCCGAGTCGCGACCGACGGCCGAGCCGAGCACCAGGCCGGCGGCGAAGCAGACGCCCAAGCCCGCCGCGAAGCAGACGCCCAAGCCCCGGACGAAACCCGCTCCCCGGCCCGCCTCCACGCCGCGGCCGCCCGCCGCGGCGGAGAACCGCTACGCCGCCCCCGTCTCCGCGGACATCGGCACCCGCTACGGCAAGCCCGGCTCCTCCTGGTCCAGCGGCTACCACACCGGCGTCGACTTCCCCGTGCCCACCGGCACCTCCGTCAAGGCCGTGGCCGGGGGGCGGATCGTCTCCGCCGGGTGGGGCGGCGCGTACGGCTATCAGATCGTGCTCCGCCACGACGACGGCCGCTACAGCCAGTACGCGCACCTCTCCGCGCTCGCCGTCCGCGAGGGCCAGCGGGTCACCGCCGGTCAGCGCATCGGGCGCTCAGGATCGACCGGCAACAGCTCGGGACCGCATCTTCACTTCGAGGTTCGGACGGGTCCCGGGTACGGCTCCGACATCGACCCCCTGGCCTACCTCAGGGCGCGCGGGGTCTCCCTCTGACCCCGCCCCTGGTCCGGAGTCCGGCTCACGCCCCTGATCTGACGCCGACAGCGACTCGGCCGGCACAGTCATCCGGTCGAGCGTGAGCTGGACCAGGCCGCCCGCGGCCACCGCGCCGCTGATCAGCGCGGCGACGGTGCCCGCCGTGCCGTAGCGGAAGCTCTCGCCGAACAGGGTCAGGCCCACGGCCGCGGCGACCACCGGGTTGACCACCGTGACGGTGGCCAGCGGGGCGGCGAGCCCCGCGCCCCGGTACGAGGCCTGGGACAGGAGCAGGCCGGTCACGGCGAGCGCCGAGAGCACGAGGAGTGCGGTCCACTCGGCGAGCGGCGCCCCGGGCGTCCACTCCTCGGCCACCGACTTCGTGAAGACCGAGGCGATGCCGAAGGAGACACCCGCCGCGGCGGCCAGGACGACGCTGCGCAGCACGGACCTGCCCACCAGGTGCGCGGCCGTGAACAGCACGGCCACTACGGCGAAGGTGCAGCCCGCGAGCAGCCACCGGTCGCCGTCGGACAGGGACCGCGCCTCGGCACCGGTCGTCAGGCTGAGCAGCCCGGCCAGGCCCACCGTGGCCATCAGGGCACCGCGCCAGGCCCGCGACCCGGCCCTGCGGCCGACGAAGAGGGCCGCCATGGGCAGCGCGAACACGATCGTGAGGGCACCCAGCGGCTGGACCAGGCTGAGCGGTCCGTACGCGAGGGCCGCGACGTGCAGGGTCGCGCCGACGCCGTTGAGCAGGACGGAGCCCCACCAGGCCGGGCTGCGCAGCGGCGCGTAGCGCGGACCTGCGGCGGAGGCCGCGACCCGCTCCTGCACGATCGCCGCGGCCGCGTAGGCGACCGCCGAGACCAGGGCGAGGAGGACGGACAGCAGGAGGGGACTCATACCTTCCACGATCTCTCTTCCCGGCCGATCGCGTCGTCGTACCAGGGGACGTCTTCGCGGGTACACCTGGCGCAGTACGCGGCCCCCACGTACGCCTGGAGATGTACACCTGCCCAGGTCAGAACGGGTGCAAAGCGACTTTTTCGAGCTGTCCGGGAGTGCCGGGGCGCGGGCGCTACGGTGGTCGGAAATCGTTGGAACAGGGACCAGGGGGAACACCGGTGGATCTTGCCGAGAGCCGATCGGTGGGCGGATTCTTCGCCCTGCGCACCACCCCGCCGGAGACCGGCGGGGCGCACCGCCCGCTCGCGCGCCTGTACGAGGGCGACGACGGCCCCCTCCACGCGCGCGTGGACCGGGTCGCCGCCCGGCTGGGCGCCCCCGAGCGGCGCGTCGGTGCCTCCGTCGCCCACCTCGGGCTCGCGGCCCGGCTCTGGTCGACCGCGCTCGGGCCGGCCGCCCTCCACGGCCGCTTCCCCGGCCTCGACCCCGCCGAGCTGTCCTGGGACGGGGCGCTGACCTCCCCCGACGACCTGTGGTGGGCCGGCTCCGACACCCGCCCCGCGACCGTGGACGAGCTCCGCGCGGCCGTTCAGGAGGCTCATCTCGTGCCGCTCCACGCGGCACTGCGCCGTGACGGCCGCATCTCCCCGCGCCTGCTCTGGGGCAACGCGGGCTCCGCCCTCGCCGGCGCCCTGCGCGAACTGACCCGCTGGGCGCACGCCCACGACCGCCCGGAGGTGGCCGAACGGGCCGCCGTCCTGGTCTCCGGACTCCTCGACCACCCCGACCTCGCGGGCACGGTCCGCGGCCCCCGGCTGCGCCGCGCCAGCTGCTGCCTCTACTACCGCTGCCCCGGTGCGGGACTGTGCGGTGACTGTGTCTTCGACCACGCCCCCCGAACGGGTTTGGAGGCGCGGCCCTCTGCTCCGTAAAGTTGCCGAGGTTGCCGTTTCACAAGCCCACGAACGGCGACAGCCCACGAAGGCGACGTACGAGCGAACGAGGAACCCGAAGGCCATGACGGTGACCGAAGAAAACCAGGACTACGGGCCGGGAGTCGACCCCGAGCGCCTGGCCGTCTGCCTCGACGTCCTCGACGAGCTCGACAAGCTGGACGTCGACCACCCGGACGCGATCCGCGTCCGGCGCGCCACCGCCGGGATCTACCGGACCGTGAAGCAGCGCCGCCGCCAGGAGCGCCGGGCGTCCAAGACCGCCAACGACAAGGCGGTCACCGAGGCCACAGCCACCGGCTCCGCGCAGCGCATCGACGACGAGACCGAGGGCATCCTGCCCTCCTCCGTCACCGGGGAAGGCCGGATCGCCGGGATACTCCAGCGTCCGCGCTCCTGCTACGTCTGCAAGACGCGGTTCGTCGAGGTCGACTACTTCTACCACCAGCTCTGCCAGAAGTGCGCGGCCGAGAACCGGGCCAAGCGCGAGGTCCGCGCCGACCTCACCGGCAAGCGCGCCCTGCTCACCGGCGGCCGGGCGAAGATCGGCATGTACATCGCGCTGCGGCTGCTGCGCGACGGCGCCCACACCACCATCACCACCCGCTTCCCCAAGGACGCGATCCGTCGTTTCAAGGCGATGGACGACTCCGCGGACTGGATGCACCGTCTGGAGGTCGTCGGCATCGACCTGCGCGACCCGGCCCAGGCCGTGGCCCTCGCCGACCAGATGACCGACGCCGGGCCGCTGGACATCCTGATCAACAACGCGACGCAGACCGTACGCCGGCTGCCGTCCGCGTACGCCGCCCTGGTCGACGGCGAGAGCGCCCCGCTGCCCGCCGGTGAGCTGCCCGCCCATCACGTCATCGGCGCCTTCAACTCCGGCGCGGTCGGCGAGCTCGGCGGCGCGGCCGCGCTGCCCGCCGGCGTGAGCGACCTCGACGCCCAGCAGGTCGCGGACCTCGCCCTGGTCGCGGGCAACGCCAGCATCGCCCGGCACCTCGACGGCACCGCCATCGACGCGGGCGGCCTCGTGCCGGACGTCGTCGACTCCAACACCTGGGTGCAGAGCATCGAGCAGATCTCCCCGGTGGAGCTGCTCGAGACCCAGCTGTGCAACTACACGGCGCCGTTCATCCTCATCAGCAAGCTGCGTCCGGTGATGGCCGAGGCCGCGAAGAAGGCCGCCAGCGGGCGTTCCTACGTCGTGAACGTCTCCGCCATGGAGGGCGTCTTCAGCCGCGGCTACAAGGGGGCGGGGCACCCGAACACCAACGCCGCCAAGGCCGCGATGAACATGGTGACGCGGACCAGCGGCGAGGAGATGTTCAAGACCGACGGCATCCTCATGACCTCGGTCGACACCGGCTGGATCACCGACGAGCGTCCGCACTTCGACAAGCTGCGCCTCGCCGAGGCCGGTTTCCACGCCCCGCTCGACCTGGTCGACGGCGCGGCCCGCGTCTACGACCCGATCGTGCGTGGTGAGGACGGCGAGGACCTCTACGGCTGCTTCCTGAAGGACTACGCCCAGGCGAACTGGTAGCCCAACGGCAGAAACCGCCCCCAAGCGGCAGAAATGCTGTTCCCGCCGTCCTGACAAGAGCGCCCCACCGGCCTGGTGGGGCGCTTTTTCGGCTCGGTTCACCCGATCGCGTCACACTTCGGAGCCCGGTAGAGCGCGGACGTGCTCATTTGGTTACTCTGATGTTCACGGTCGGCCACCGAGGAGACACACCATCCTCACGGCCTTCCAGGGACTGGCCTGCCACCAAGGCCGCGGTCCTGCCCGACGAACGGCGCCACCGCGACCGACCGGCACTTGTCCTACAGGTACGCGACACAGAGGAGTGCGCGGTGACACCCGAACTGACGAAGCAGGAACCGCGACCGGCCGAACCCAACGACCGGCCGCGCAGGAACGGCGAGCTGGGGAGCCTCGAAGTCTGGGCCCACGCGGCCCCGATCCGGCTCGCGGGCTACGAGGACGACCTCGCCGAGCCCCACATTCTGCCCGGTATCGACTGATCCCTTGCTTCACCCCGGTACCCCCGGCCGCCGTTCGCGGCCGGGGGTACCGGCGCGTTCGGCGCTCGGCAAGGAGTTCAGCGAGGTCCCTCCGCCCGTTCCCGCAGCCGGATCGGCGGCAGGTACTCCCGTACGAGCGTCCGGTGCCACCAGGCCCCGGTCGTACGGAGCTCGCGCCAGGTCGTGTACCGGTACCGGTACAGCCGGGCGCGGACGAAGGTCGGCGGCGCCCCGGGGAAGGGGTTGTGGGCGAGCAGCCGCAGCGTGTCCCGGTCGCCGTCGAGCAGCCGCTCGACGAACGGACCGAACCAGTCGCGCGCGTACCCCGGGCTGAGCGCCGCGAACCACATCAGCCAGTCGAGGCGCAGGTGGTACGGGGCGAACTGCCGGGGCAGCCGGCGCGGATCGCCGGGCTTGCCCTTGAAGCCGTATTCCCGCCACACCGTGCCCGCGTGCGGCACCGGGTCGTCGGTGCCCTCGACGACGATCTCGTCCCTGATCCGGCCGACCGTGCCGAACGCTCCGTACGTGTTGACCAGGTGGTAGGGGTCGTACGAGCGGTTCATCGCCTGGTTCCGGGAGAGCAGGTTGCGCACCGGGCGGTAGCTCCGTACCAGGACGGACACGGTGGCCGCCACGACCACGACCACGTACCAGAGCGGTGGATCCGGCTGGGGGTGCTCGCCGGTGACGGGGGAGGCGTCCACGACGGACAGGGCGAGCACGATGGTGATCCAGTTCAGCCACGCGAAGTTGCCGGAGAGCACCAGCCACAACTGGGTCGCCACCATCAGACCGGCCGCGACCGTGGCCACCGGCTGCGGGGTGAACAGCAGGAACGGTACGAGCAGCTGCACGACGTGGTTGGCCGCCACCTCCACCCGGTGCAGCGGACGCGGCAGACGGTGGAAGAACCAGCTCAGCGGGCCGGGCATCGGCTGGGTCTCGTGGTGGTGGTAGAGGCAGGTCAGATTGCGCCAGCAGGGGTCGCCGCGGATCTTGATGAGCCCGGCGCCGAACTCGACCCGGAAGAGCAGCCAGCGCAGCAGGAACAGCACGAGGACCGCCGGCCCCGTGTCGTCGTTGCCGAGGAAGACCGCAAGGAACCCGGTCTCCAGGAGCAGCGACTCCCAGCCGAAGGCGTACCAGGTCTGGCCCACGTTCACGATCGACAGGTACAGCGCCCAGAGCAGCAGCCAGAACAGCATCGACACCGGCAGCGGTACGGCGTCCCCCGCGCCCGCCACGAGCGCGAGGGCGAGCGCGGCGCCGGACCAGGCGACGCTCGCGAAGAGCCGGTCGGAGTAGCGCCAGTGGAAGAGCGACGGGGTGGAGCGGGGCCGGGTCCTGCGCATGTACTCCGGTACCGGGAGCATGCCGCGCTCCCCGATCAGCGCCCGGAACTGCAGGGCTGCCGATAGGAACGCCACGCAGTACAGCCCGGCGAGGCCCCGCTGGAAGACGATCCGGCTCAGCCAGTGGTCGGGTGCGGTGAACCACTCCATCGCTTCCAGTATCGGCCCGGGATCACGTCCTGACGAGACGCCGCAGGGTCCGGCCCAGGCGACGCGCGTACGCCCGCTGGAGCACGGGGACCACGGGGCCGCCGAGCCGGGTGTACCAGGCGGCGGGGCGGCTGAAGGCGGTGACCGCGAACCGGACCGTGCCGTCGGGTTCCAGGTGGACCATGAAGGATTCCTCGCCGCACTCCGGATGCCCGGTGAGGGTTCCGTAGGCGAAGCCGATGCGCTGTTCCTCGTACGCCGTCCAGATCACCGAGCAGGGGACACCGAGCCGCAGCGGGCCGAGGCCCGCCGACACCTCGATGGTCACGCCGGGCTCGGCGCGGTCGGCGTCGGCGAGGACGCGCGCCCCGGTGGCGCGGTGCATCCGCCAGGTGGTGACGGCGGCTCCGGCGGCCTCGAAGGCGGCGCGGCCGTGGCCGACGACCGCGCTGTGCCGGAGGTGGTGGTAGCCCTCGGGGAGGGCCGCGGGAGTCCGCGTGGCGCCGACCTCGCGGTAGGTGAGGGTCGGGCGGGGACGGTCGGGCCGGGACAGGCTGTTCATGAGGCGGGTCATGCCGGAAGCTCCGTTCGCGGGCGGGCTGTGAGAGAAGGGGCCGTGAGAGAAGGGGACGCGAGGTTCGTCGCAGGGGGCGGGGGCGGGGGCGTGCGGTCCGAGCGGATCCGGCGGTGGGCGAGCAGCGCGCAGACCGCGAAGCCCAGGGCGTTGCCCAGGCCGTGGGTCGCGGCCGTCCACGTCAGGTCGAGGTGCGGCAGGCCGGTCGCCTCGCCGAGCGCCCAGCTCAGCGCCAGCAGCATGGTGACGAAGAGGACCAGGGCCGAGAGGGCGAGGAGTCCCCGGGTGAGCCGGTCGGCCGCCAGGGCACGGCGCTCGCGCAGGGTCAGGACCGCGACCGCCGTCATGCCGGCGGTCAGGACGACGGCCCCGGCGAGCTCGGCCCAGTCGTCGACGAAGTAGCCGAGCAGCACGAGCAGGGTGCCCGCGGGGACGCTGAGCGCGGCGAAGCGGGCGGTGGGGCCGTCGGAGACACGGCAGAGGAGACCGGTGACCAGGGCGGCGGCGAAGCCCGCGAAGTGGAAGTGCGGGACGGTCAGCGCCAGGATGTCCAGGTCGAAGCCGAAGAGCGGGTACGAGGCCCGTTCGGCGACGAGCGCGAGACCGGCGACGGAGGGCGCGACGAGGGACGTGAGGACGGCGACTTCGCCCGGCGCGAGGGAGCGGGTCAGGATCAGGCGGGCCGGGGCCTGGAGCGCGAGCGCCAGCGTGGCGAGGGCGTAGACGGCGGCGAGCCCGGTCGAGAGTCCGGAGCGGGGCAGCCACAGGGCGAGGGCGCCGGGGGCGGCGAACAGCGGCCAGGCGCGCCGGAGCGCGTCCCAGCCGGGTGGCCGGGGGCCGTCGAGGAGCGCGAGCCCCGTCGGGACCACCCAGAACATCCCGATCGTCACGACCGAGCCCACCAGGACCGACAGCGCGGTCATGTGCCACCACCCCCACTTGAACGTGTTCAACTGGCGAGTCCGAGCGTAGGGCCTTTCTTGAACGTGTTCAAGTGTGGTTCGCCGACCCGGTCGGCCGCCCTTGGCTTGCGGGCCCCGGCCCGCTGCGACAGACATGAAGGACTGGCCGGAACCGGGCGCCGTGGCCCGGCGGAGAGAAAGCGGGAGAACCAGGTGCGCTCAGCCCTCCGCCGGACGCGGCGAACACCCGCCGCTCCCGGCGCGACCCACCCCGCCGCTCCCCGAGCGACCCACCCGGTCGATCCCCGCGCGACTCGCCCGGTCGCCCCCCGCACGACCACGAACGCCGTGACCCGCTCCGCGCTCGCGGCGCTCACCGCCTCCCTCCTCCTCGCGGGGTGCACCTCCGTCTGGGAGGGGTCCCGCGGCGGCGCCCAGCCGGCCGCGGCCGGTTCGGCGCAGGACGTCTTCCTCCAGCCGGTCGCCGCGCAGGGCCCCGACCCCTTCACCGCGTCCACGGCCCGGACCACCGCGCAGGTGTCCTCCCCGGGCCGGGCCCCGAACCCCGACGCCGAACAGGTCCGCGAGGTCACCGGCTCCACCCCCGGTCTCTATGGCGGCACGCGCGCGGAGGGCAGCTGTGACGTCGAACAGCAGGTCTCGTACCTCGCCGCCGACCAGGACAGGACCCGCGTCTTCGCCGAGGCCGCCGGCATCCCCGAGACCAGCGTCGCCGACTGGCTGCGCGGGCTGACCCCCGTCGTCCTGCGCGCGGACGCCCGCGTCACCAACCACGGCTACCGCCAGGGCAGGGCCAAGGCCTTCCAGTCCGTCCTCCAGACCGGTACGGCGGTCCTCGTCGACCAGTACGGCTCCCCGCGCGTCCGCTGCGCCTGCGGCAACCCGCTCCGCACCCCGGCGGCGGCCCGGGACGGCGTCCACCAGGGCGACCCCTGGGACGGCTTCGACCCCGACCGCGTGATCGTCGTCCTGCCGACCACCACCGTCGTCACCAGCCTGGTCATCGTGAACGCCGCCGACCGCAGCTGGATCGAGCGCGCCACGGGCAGCGACGGGGCCGAGGACCGCAAGCCCGCCGTGGAGCCGGACTGCGACCCCGACGCCTGCGCCCTGGCCGGCGCCGCCACGCCCGACCCGGCCAGCCCCGACGCCGCCACGCCCGACCCGAGCGCCCCGGACCGCCGCACCTCCCCGGACACCCCCTCCCGGGCCCCCGTCCCGCCCGCTCCCGTCCCCCCGGCCCCGGAGAGCCCGCTTCCCGACGCCTCCGGTGGCACCGGTACCGACCCGACCCCGGCCGACCCCGGCCCGTACCCCGTACCCGACGCGGATCCCTACCCGGACCCTCACACCGAGCCGGACCCCGACCCGTACGCCGAGCCGACCGTGCCGGACGGCGAGCTGCCGCCGGAGGAGCTCTTCCCCGCCGAAGCGGTCCCGGATCAGCCCGAGACCTTCGAGGGGTGAAACGGATCTTCATGGTGCGCACGGGCGGGGCTGCGCCTAGCGTGGCCCCATGAACGCGGGCAACGGGGGTGGGGAAGCGGTCGAGCGGCTCAGCCGCGCCCCGGAGGGAAGGGGCGTCGGCGCCGCCAGGATCCTGGCCGCGTTCGGTTCCGCCTTCCGGATGGGCGGCTTCGACTGGGACCTCGCAAGCGGCACGATGATCATGGATGATGCCGCCCTCGACGTCTTCGACCTGGACCGCGCGGAGTACGACGACCGCCCCGAGTCGCTCGGCTCGCGGGTCCTGCCGGACGAGGGCCGCCGCCTCGACACCCTGGTCGCCCAGGCGCTCAAGGACGGCAGCGAGGAGTACGGCGCGTACTTCCGCATCCGGCGGCGCGACGGCAGCCACCAGTGGACCCACACCCAGGGGCTCGTCCACCGCGACGACACCGGCCGCCCGGTCCGGATCGTCGGAGTCGTCCGTGACGCCACCCATGAACTCACCGAGTCCGCCGCCCGGCTCGGCCTCGACGAGGGACGGCGTCAGCGCGCCGGTGTCGTCGAGGGCACCACCGCCGCCCTCGCCTACGCGCGGACCGTGCAGGACGTCATCGACCTGCTCAACGACTCGCACGCGCTCGAACACTTCGGCGCCGCGAGCCTCGTCATGGGCCTCCTCGACGCGGGCCGGATCCATCTGGTCGCCGAGGGCCCCGAGGGCGCCTTCGTGCCGGGCACCCGATTCACCCGGGTGGACGAGCCGTACCCGATGAGCGAGGTGATCCGCACCCTGCGGCCCCGGTTCATCGACTCGCCGCGGGACTTCGCCGCCTCCTTCCCGGTCCTCTGGCCGCACATCAGCGGACTCGGCATCACCGCCGCCGCCTATCTGCCGCTCATCGCCCAGGCCCGTCCCATCGGCGCGCTCGGACTCCTCTACAGCGACAAGACCGGCTTCAGCGAGGACGAGCGGACGCTGCTCGTCGCCCTCGGCAGCAGCATCGCCCAGAGCCTCCAGCGGGCCATGCTGTACGAGCAGGAGCACGACCTTGCCGAGGGCCTCCAGCAGGCGATGCTGCCGCGCCGCATCCCCGAGGTGCCCGGCGCGCAGACCGCCGTCCGCTACCGCTCGGCCCGCCTCGGCCGGGACATCGGCGGCGACTGGTACGACATCATCCCGCTGCCCGGCGGGCGGGTCGGCGCCGTCATCGGGGACGTACAGGGCCATGACACCCACGCGGCGGCCGTCATGGGCCAACTGCGGATCGTGCTGCGCGCGTACGCCGCCGAGGGGCACACCCCGGCCACGGTGATGGCCCGCGCCTCCGTCTTCCTGCACGAACTCGACACCGAACGTTTCGCCACCTGCACGTACGCGGAGGTCGACCTCGGCACCGGAGTCGTCCAGGTGGTGCGCGCCGGCCATGTCGACCCGCTGCTCCGTGAGATGGACGGGCGCTGCCGCAGACTCCCGGTGGAGGGCGGACTGCCGCTCGGACTCTCGGCCGAGTTCGGCCGGCTCGACTATCCGGTGACCACGCTGGAAGTGGACCCCGGGCAGACCCTGATGCTCTACACCGACGGTCTCGTCGAGAAGCCCGGCTCCGACCTCGACGAGGGCCTCCAGTGGCTCTCCGCCCTCGTCCGGCGCGGGCCCGCCGACCTCCAGGAGCTCGCCGACCACCTCTGCGACGTGGTCGCCGACCGGGGCGGCGAGGACGATGTGGCGATTCTGCTCCTGCGTCGCCAGAGCGCGTCCGCCGGCCACGGAGCCGGGCGCTTCCAGCAGCACGTGGCCCAGAACGACCCCGAGGCGCTGAGCTCGGCCCGGCACATGATCAGGGCCGCCGTCCGGGCCTGGGGGGCCGAGGAGCGGGCGGACGAGATCGAGCTGGTCGCCGACGAGCTGATGACCAACGCGCTGATGCACACCGACGGCGGGGCGATCGTGACCCTGAGGATCCTAGGCGGGGCCGAACGGCGGCTCCGGGTGGAGGTCGAGGACCGCTCCAGCGCGCTGCCCCGGCGCCGTGAGGCGGGGGAGGCGGGCGTGTCGGGGCGGGGGCTGCTGCTCGTCGACCGGATCTCCGACGTCTGGGGCGTGGAGTCGCGAGGCGGCGGCAAGTGCGTGTGGTGCGAATTCACCGTGGAGAACTGAGCCCGTTACAGAGGGATGACACTCTAGACAGCAGGCCGAGGGTGTTGGTGGAAGACTCGCAGTGTTAACTGAGCGTGCACTGATCGTACTTGAACGTAACTGTCGGTCGCGATTGACTTCGTGCTCCCGGCTCTCCGCGCAGCACGTACCTGAGGACACCCGTGAGCAGCGAGCTACTGGCACCGCTAGACCTGGCCTTCTGGCACCTGGAATCCACCGCGCACCCCCTGCACCTCGGGGCACTCGCCCACTTCGGCCCCGCCCCCACCGGCAACGGCCACGAGCCGCCGGACCTCCTCGACCTCCTCGCCCGCCGCGCCGCCGCCGTTCCCCGGCTCCGGATGCGCGTCCGTGACGTTCTGCTCCCCGTCGGCGGCGCCGCCTGGAGCGCCGACCCGGACTTCGACGTACGCAACCACGTCCACGAGATCACCCTCGCCGGCGCCGACTTCCCCGCCGAGACCGCCCGGCTCGCCGCCGAACTCATGGAACGGCCCGTCGCCCGCGGCCTGCCGCCCTGGGAGATGTACCTGCTCAGCGGCGCCCCCGACGGCTCCTTCGCCGTCCTCGTCAAACTCCACCACGCCCTCGCCGACGGCATGCGCGCCGTCGCCATCGGCGCCGGGATCTTCGACGAGATCGCCGCCGGACGTCGACCCGCCGGCCGCGCCCGGCCGGTACCCCCACGCTCCTCGCTCCCCGGCCCCGGACGGCTCCTCGGCATGGCCCGCGACCGGCTCGGCGACCTCGGCCGGGCCGTCGAGGTCGGCGCCTCCGTCGTCCGCGCCAGCCGCCTCGACGGACGGCCCACCGCCGCACTCGCCGCCGAGTCCAGCGGGACCCGCCGGATCGCCACCGCGACCCTGCCCCTGGAGCGTGTCCACCGGATCCGCCGCAGCACGGGCGGCACCGCCAACGACGTCCTCCTCGCCCTCGTCGCCGGAGCCCTCCGCCGCTGGTTCGACGGGCGCGGGCTGCCCCTCCCCGGCGCCGACCCCCGGGCCCTCGTCCCCGTCTCCCGACGCCGCCCCGGCTCCCCGCCCGGCCCCGGCAACAGCCTGTCCGGCTACCTCCTCGACCTGCCGGTCACCGAGGCCGACCCGGCGGCCCGGCTCGCGGCCGTCCGGAGCGCCATGGACCGCAACAAGGCCGCGGGTCCCCTCAGGGGCGCCGGGGCCGTCGCCCTCCTCGCCGACCAACTGCCACCGCTCGCCCACCGCTTCGGCGCCCCGTTCGCCGCCGGCGCCGCCCGGCTCCTCTTCGACCTCCTGGTCACCCAGGTGCCGCTGCCCCGCTCCGCACTCTCCCTCGGCGGCGCGCCGCTGCGCGCGCTCTTCCCCATGGCCCCGCTGGCCCGTGGACAGTCCCTCGCCGTCGCCATGTCCCCGTACGGCGGCCAGGTCCACATCGGCCTCGTCGCCGACGGAGAGGCCGTCCCCGACCTCGACGCGCTGGCCGACGCGCTCATGGTCGAACTCGACCTCCTGGACCCGCCGGACACGCCGTAGGCCGTGCCCGAAAGGGCCCGCCCGGCCCACCCAGGGGGGGGTGCCTCATGCCGTACAGGTGGTGCCGGGCCGGACCTTCGTGAGGCTGATCAGGTACTCCTCGACCTTCTTGTCGACACAGGGGTTACGGCCGTAGCCGGTGTGGCCGGGGGCCTCGAAGGACAGGAGCATGCCGCCGGGGAACTGACGCGCCAGACTCACCGCCTCCCCGTACGGCGTCGCCGGGTCTCCTGCCGTACCCACGACGAGGACCGGCGGAACACCCGTGGCCCGCACCCGGTGCGGGCGCTGGGCACCGGCCGGCCAGTCCTTGCAGACCAGCTCGCTCGTCACACCGGTCGTGCCGTAGACGCCCGCGGCCTTCTCGGCGGGGGCGAGCGCGTCCCAGTAGGCCTGGGCGTCACGCGGGTGGGGGACGTCGAGGCAGTTGATCGCGAGGAGGGCGGCCTCGCTGTTGTCCTCGGGCACGGTGCCGGCGGAGGGCTCGGTCCTGTCGGCGCCGGTCTCGCCGGTGTCGGTCTCCTCGGCGTCGTTCTCCGCGGATCCGGTCTCGGTGGATCCTGTCTCCTCGGACCCGTCGGACGAGCCCGTGTCGCCGTCCGCCGGCCCGTCCTCTCCCGCCGCCAGGGCCGCCAGTTTCGTACCGTCCCCGTCGTCCGTCGCACGCAGCGCCTCGGACAGGGCCTCCCACTGGGACTCGGGCGTGTACATGGACAGGCTGAGCGCGGAGACCAGGGTCGCGGCGTCGAGACCGTAGGCGGAGCCGTCGACCGGCAGCGGCTCGCGCTGCGTCCGCTCGACGAGCCGGTCGATCAGCGCGCGTATCTCCTCGGGCGTCGCACCGGGGCAGGCGTCACCGACCACGTCGGCGCAGGACGCGGCGTACTCCTCGACCGCCTTCCGGAACCCGGTGGACTGGCCGAGCATCCGCTGCCGCCAGTCGAGCGACGGATCGACCGCCCCGTCCAGGACCATCGCGCGGACGCGGCGCGGGAACTGCTCGGCGTACGAGGTGCCCAGGCTCGTGCCGTACGACCAGCCGACGTACGTCAGCCGCCGCTCGCCGAGCGCCGCCCGCAGGACGTCCAGATCGCGGGCGGCGTCGTCCGTTCCGACGTGCGGGAGCAGCGGACCGCTGGCCTTCCGGCAGTCGGCGGCCGTCGCCCGCGCGCCGGCGAGGGCGGCGGCGCGCTCGGAGTCCGTACGGGGATGGAGAGGAGCGACAGGTGCGTCGCCGTCGCCCGAGGCGGAATCCGTGGATCCCGCGGGAGTACAGGTCAGAGCCGGCTTGCTCTCCCCGACCCCGCGCGGGTCGAAGGACACGACGTCGAACCGCTCGCGCACGCCCCGGCCGATCTCGTCGGCCACGCCGTCCTTGATGAGCTGCACACCGCGCTCGCCCGGCCCGCCGGGGTTGAGAACGACCGATCCGACGCGCTTCCCCGGGACCGCGGTGACCGCCTTCGCGACCGGGAGGACGAAGGTCCTGCCGTTTCCGGGGCGGGAGTAGTCCATCGGAACGGTGAGCGAGGCGCATGTGTGGTCGCCGCACGGCTTCCAGGCGAGCTTCTGGCCGTAGAAGCGCCGCAGGTCGGGGCGGTCGGCGGGGTCGGCGGTCGCGGCCGACGACCTGGGCCGGCTCCCGTCCGGGCCGGACCCGACCGTGCAGGCGCCCAGCGAGGTGGCGCCGACGACGGCGAGGGCGAGAACGAGGGCCTGACGGCGGCGGGTGGGGGCGGTGATCACGAGGTACTCCCATGGGTGGTCGGTCCAGGGAAGGATCGCGCGCGGATGCTGAGGATTTGCTGAGGCGGGGGAGCCGCCCGCCTCAGCAAATCCGGAGGTCTTGGCCCGGACGGTGACCCGGACGGGAATTCGCGTTCCGTAGGGCGGCTCGTTCCGTGGGGCGGCTCGCTCCGTCCGGCGGGTCGGTTCAGTCCGGTGTCGGCAGCCTCAGTACGAACCGGGCGCCGCCGCCTTCCCCCCGTGCCGCCGTGAGCGTGCCGCCGTGGGCGTGGGCGACCCAGGACGCGATCGACAGACCGAGGCCGGTCGATCCGGAGCCGCTGCGGAAGCGTTCGAACAGGTCGTTCGCGACCTCCGGCGGCAGTCCCGGACCCGCGTCCTCGACCGTCAGCGTGCCGTCCCGGGCCACTGTGATCCGTACGTCCGCCGGTACACCGGGCGCGTGGCCGTGCGTGAGAGCGTTGCCCAGCAGGTTGCCGACCGCCCGGCGCACCAGGTCGGGGTCGGCGACCACGACCGTGTCCTCGGCCTCGACCCGGACGCGATGGCCCTCCGTGGCTTCCTCGGCGGCTTCCTCGGCGACTGCCTCCACCAGCTGGTCGAGCCGGAGCGGCTGGCGCGCCACCGCGGCCGTACCGGACATGAGGCGGGCCCGGGTCAGCAGCCCGTCGACCAGCCGGCCCATGCCCTCCGCCTGACGCAACGTGCGCCGGTGCACGTCCGTGCTGTCCGTCTCGCCGCGCAGTGCCGTCTCCGCGAGTGTCCGGAGCGAGGCCGCCGGGGTCCGGAGATCGTGCGCGGCGTCCGCGAGGAACGCCTCCTGCCGGCCGAGCGCGGCAAGCGCCGGCCGGATCGCCCGTCCCGACAGGACGTGCCCGACCGCCGCCGAGAGGAGTACGAGCACCGCGCAGCCGCCGGTCACCACCCACACCAGCCGCCGGTGGTCGTCCCCCTGTGCCGTCGCATCGGTCATCGTCACCAGGACACCCTGCGGCCCCTCGTCCTCCGCCGCCTCCGGCGCGTAGAAGGGCAGCGCGAACACCCGCACCGGCTCACCGCTCGTCGTACGCCGGTCGAAGCCCCGCGCTTCCCCGGCCCGCGCCGCCACGCGCCCGGCCTCCAGGACCACGCCGTGGCTCACCGTCAGGCACGGCGCGGCCGGCGCGTGCTGGACGGTCAGGTCGCCGGAGCCGGTCCCGCCGGAGCCGGTCCCGCCGGAGCCGGTCCCGTCGTCACCGGTCACGAGGAGCACGGTCAGCGGCGGGCAGGCGGTGTTCACCGTGTCCGCCAGGACGTCCGTGGCCAGCCGGCCGTTCTCGTCGGTCTCCAGGAGACCGAGGGCCCAGCTGCTGTCCGCCTCCATCACGTGGTCGAGCTGCTCCCGCCAGCGCGCGCTGTCGCTGCGCACCGCGAGCGCGGCCATCGCGATCAGGCCCACGGCGCTGGTCAGTGCGAACAACAGGCTGATCCGACGGCGCAGCCGCAACACCCGCGCCGTCGGCGTGAGCGCGGGCGAGCGGCGCCGGAGCCGGAGCCGGTGGAAGCGAACGCGCCTCACCGTGTGCCGGCGGGCGCGAGCCGGTAGCCGACCCCGCGCACGGTGTGGATCAGCAGCGGGTCCCCGAGCTTGCGACGGAGCTGGGAGACGAGTACCTCCAGGACGTTGGACTGCGGCTCGGCCATCTCGTCCCAGCAGCTCTCGATCAGCTCGGCACGCGAGACCGCCTGGTCGGCGCGGGCCGCGAGGACCTCAAGGACGGCGAACTCCCTGGTGGTGAGCGTGAGAAGCACCCCGGCCCGGCGGACGAACCGACGGGCGGTGTCGATCTCCAGGTCACCCACGCGATGCACCGGGGGACGTACGACCGCGGAGCGCCGGCACAGGCTGCGCACCCGGGCCACCAGCTCGGGCACGGCGAACGGCTTCACGAGATAGTCGTCACCGCCGCTCGCGAATCCCTCCACCCGGTCCGCCACGGTGTCGCGCGCGGTCAGAAAGAGGACGGGCACGCCACGGCCGTCGCGCCGCAGGCCCTCGACATACGCGGCGGCGTCCCCGGACGGCAGCATCCGGTCGAAGACCGCGCAGTCGTACGCCGTCACGAACAGGGCCTCGTCGGCCCGGGTCAGATCGGCGGCCTCGTCGACGGCGAGCCCGGCGGCCCGCAGAGCGGCGGCCACCCCGAACCGGAGGTCTTCGTCGTCCTCGACGAGCAGTACACGCACGTCACCCACCCTAGGGGGTGTCTCGTCGATCAGGCCGGGCTCGCGGCGTGATCGACAAGACACCCCAAGGGGGTGCCCGGGAAGCCCCGTCCTGCGGGCAGCCGGCGCTACGTTCCGGACACGACCTGGGCAGTGTCCCCGCGCGCGGCCCCGTCACCCGTGCGGCAGGGTGGAACCATGCCCGAACTCCCCGAGGTGGAAGCGCTCCGCGCGTTCCTCGACACGCACCTGGTGGGCAAGGAGATCGCCCGCGTGCTGCCCGTCGCGATCAGCGTCCTCAAGACGTACGAGCCGCCCCTGAGCGCCGTCGAGGGCGCCGAGGTCACCGCGGTCGGACGGCACGGGAAGTTCCTCGACCTCACCACTTCGGGACCCGCGGGCGAGCTCCACCTCCTGTTCCATCTCGCCCGGGCGGGCTGGCTGCGCTGGCAGGACCCGCTGCCCTCGGGCCCGCCCAAGCCCGGTAAGGGCCCGCTGGCGCTGCGTACCGCGCTCACCGGCGGCGACGGCTTCGACCTCACCGAGGCGGGCACCACCAAGCGTCTCGCCGTGTACGTGGTGCACGACCCGCCGGAGGTACCGGGCGTGGCACGGCTCGGACCCGACCCGCTCGCCGAGGACTTCGGCCCCGAGGAGTTCGCCGCGCTGCTCTCCGGCGAACGGCGCCAGATCAAGGGCGCCCTGCGCGACCAGAGCCTCATCGCCGGCATCGGCAACGCGTACAGCGACGAGATCCTCCACGCCGCCGGAATGTCCCCGTTCAAACCCACCCAGAACCTCACCCCGGAGGAGACGGCCGCCCTCTACGCGGCGATGCGGACCACCCTCCACGAGGCCGTCGAACGCTCCCACGGCCTCGCCGCCGGCAAGCTCAAGGCCGAGAAGAAGAGCGGCCTGCGCGTCCACGGCCGCACCGGCGAACCCTGCCCCGTGTGCGGCGACACCATCCGCGAGGTCTCCTTCAGCGACTCCTCCCTCCAGTACTGCCCCACCTGCCAGACCGGCGGAAAGCCGCTCGCCGACCGCCGCCTGTCCAAGCTCCTCAAGTAGGCCTCAGGGACCCGCGCGGCCGCCCGTTACACTCCGCCGCATGCTGCGCGTACTGGCCGTCGACGACGAGGAACCCGCCCTCGGGGAGCTGCTCTACCTGCTGCGCGCCGACCCCCGCGTCCGGTCCGCCGAGGGCGCGGGCGACGCCACCGCCGCGCTCCGCAGGATCGGGCGCGCCCTGGAGACCGGGCCGGACGGCGACGACGCCGTCGACGTCGTCTTCCTCGACATCCACATGCCCGGTCTCACCGGACTCGACGTGGCCCGGCTGCTCGCCGGCTTCGCCCGCCCGCCCCTGGTCGTCTTCGTCACCGCCCACGAGGGCTTCGCGCTCCAGGCCTTCGACCTGAAGGCGGTCGACTACGTCCTGAAGCCCGTCCGCCGCGAGCGCCTCGCCGAGGCCGTCCGCCGCGTCCACGACCTGGTCCACGCCACCGCCGCTCCGGTCCCGGCGACGCCCACCGCACCCGCCGTGCCCGAGCAGATCCCCGTCGAGCTCGGCGGGGTCACCCGCTTCGTCTCGGTCGACGACATCGCGTACGTCGAGGCCCACGGCGACTACGCCCGTCTCCACACGGATCACGGCAGCCACCTCGTGCGCATTCCGCTCTCCACCCTCGAGGAGCGATGGGCGTCCCGGGGCTTCGTCCGCATCCACCGCAGTCATCTCGTGGCCCTCGCCCGGATCGACGAGCTCCGTCTCGACGGCGGCGCCACCTCCGTACGGCTCGGCGACACCGACCTGGCGGTCAGCCGGCGGCACGCCCGCCATCTGCGGGACCTGCTGATGCGGCGCGCCGGGGGTTGAGCGCATCCCCTTCCACCCCTACCGCAGGTGCTCCCACCTGCGTAGACTCCACGCGACCCGGGCCAGGGGGCCGCCGTTGCGAGGGGAGCCGAGAGATGCCGGAGCGGACGCCGCCTTCCGAGCAGCACCCTTCCCCGGCCTTCGGCCGGGGGGACCCCCAGCGCAGACCGCGCCGCGAGACCGTCACATACGCCTCCGCCCACGGCGCGGGGACGGTGCCGGACCCCGCCCGGCGGCGCCCCGTCCATCCGCCGGCCCGCTCCGAGATCGACGAGCAGACCACCCTCGGCCACACGTACGTCCGTTCTCTGATGCGCAGCCAGCTGCGCGCCGCCCTCACCGCCCTGGGCGCCCTCGCCCTGCTCGTCGGCTCGCTGCCGCTGCTCCTCGCGCTGCCCGCGCCCGAGGCCTTCGTCTGGATCGCCCTCGGTGTCGGGGTCTACCCCGTGGTCTGGGGGATAGCCCATTGGTACGTGCGCCGCGCCGAACGCAACGAGCGCGACTTCACCGGCCTCGTCGAGCGGTGAAGCACCCCGCATGAACGAGCCCGGCATGAACGAGCCCGGCATGAACGGGCCCTCTACGGACGAGCCCCGCATGAACGAGTCCCGCACGGTCACCGCGTGAACCAGACCTACGCCGTCGCGGCCGTCACCGCAGTCGTCCTCGCCACCGTCCTCATCGGCGCCCTCGGCCTGCGGATATCCCGTACGACCTCCGACTTCTACGTGGCCTCGCGCACCGTCCGGCCCGGCCTCAACGCCGCCGCGATCAGCGGCGAGTACCTCTCCGCCGCGTCCTTCCTCGGCATCGCCGGGCTGGTCCTCGTCCAGGGCCCCGCCATGCTCTGGTACCCGGTCGGCTACACCGCCGGATACCTCGTGCTGCTGGTCCTCGTCGCCGCCCCGCTGCGCCGCTCCGGGGCGTACACCCTCTCCGACTTCGCCGAGGCCCGCCTCGAATCCCCGCAGGCCCGCCGCCTGGCCAGCCTCTTCGTCGTCGGTATCGGCTGGCTCTACCTGCTGCCCCAACTCCAGGGCGCCGGGCTCACCCTGGAGATCCTCACCGGCGCCCCCGACTGGGTCGGCGGGCTCCTCGTCGCCCTCGTCGTCACGGGCACGGTCGCCGCGGGCGGGATGCGCAGCATCACCTTCGTGCAGGCCTTCCAGTACTGGCTGAAGCTCACCGCCCTGCTCGTCCCCGTCCTCTTCCTGCTCGCCGCCTGGTACGGCGACGGGGCCCCCAGAGCCCGCTTCGACGCCCCAGCCGTCCTGCGCGGCCACACCGTCGTCAAGGTCGCCGACACGGTACGGATCGGGCTCGACGCCCCCCTCACCCTCACCGTCACCGGCAGCGTCGACTCGGTCCCGTACGAGCGGCGGACCGTGACCCTCGCCCCCGGCACCCATCACGTCCTCGGCGGCACCACGCTCGCCTTCGCCCCCGGAGCGGCACTGCCCGAGAGGGTCGCCAGCGGGACGGACCCGCTCGGCTGGTCCCAGCCGCTGGCCGGCGGCCGCGACGGGCACCAGCTGTACGCCACGTACGGACTGATCCTCGCGACCTTCCTCGGCACCATGGGCCTGCCGCACGTCGCCGTCCGCTTCTACACGAGCCCGCACGGCCGCGCCGCCCGCCGCACCACCCTCGTCGTGCTCGGACTGGTCGGCGCCTTCTACCTGTTGCCGCCGCTGTACGGAGCCCTCGGCCGGATCTACGCCCCCGAGCTCGCCCTCACCGGCTCCGCCGACGCCGCCGTGCTCGTGCTGCCCGACCGGATCCTCGGCGGGCTGCTCGGTGACCTCCTCGGGGCGCTCCTCGCGGGCGGCGCGTTCGCGGCGTTCCTCTCCACCGCCTCGGGACTCACCATGTCCGTCGCCGGAGTCCTCACCCAGGACGTGCTGCCGTCCCGGGGCGTACGGCACTTCCGCCTCGCGACCCTGCTCGCCACCGCCGTACCGCTCGCCGTCGGGGTGTTCGCCTCGAAGGTCCCGGTCGCCGACGCCGTCGGCCTCGCCTTCGCCGTCTCCGCCTCCTCCTTCTGCCCCCTGCTCGTCCTCGGCATCTGGTGGCGGCGCCTCACCCCGCCCGGCGCGATGGCAGGGCTTCTGCTGGGCGGCGGCTCCGCCCTCGCGGCCGTGATGGCGACCCGGGCGGGGCTCGCCCCCGAGGGCTGGCCGCACACCCTGATGGCCTGGCCGGCCGTCTGGTCGGTCCCGCTCGGCTTCCTCACCATGGTCCTGGTCTCCCTGGCCACTCCCCGCCGGATCCCGCCCGGCACCCCGGCGCTCCTCGCGCGCCTCCATCTGCCGGAGGAGTTCACGGGCACCGTCCCCGCTCCCGCCCCGGAGGTCCGCCGATGAGCGGCATCGCCCTCGCCGCCGCGGCCGCCGCCGGGGCCGTGCTGCTCGCCGCGGGCTTCGTCCTGGGGCGGTTCGCCGCCCGGCGCGGTGGCCGCACCGCCGATCCCGACCTCGGTACACCCGTCGAGCGGGCCACCTTCCACACCCTGCACACCGCGTCCCTCGCAGCGCCGCCGCTCCGCGCCGGACTCACCGAGGAGACCGCCCGCAGGGCGGCCGGCACCCTCCGCTCGCTGCTCGGCACGGAGGCGCTCTGTCTCACCGACAGGGGCGCCGTCCTCGCCTGGGACGGACCGGGCGAGGACCATCACCGCGCCCACGTCCCGGAGCAGGCCGCCGAGACCCTGGAGACCGGCCGCAGCCGGTCCGCGCACACCGGCTGCGCCGACCCCGCGTGCCCGCTGCGCTGGGCGGTGATCGCCCCGCTCACCGGGGAGGACGGGGTGCTGGGCGCGCTCGTCGCCTACGGTTCGCGGGAGTCGGCCGTCCTGGTGCGGGCCGCGACCGAGGTGGCCCGCTGGGCCTCCGTCCAGCTGGAGCTCGCCGAACTCGACCGCTCGCGCACGCGGATCGTGGAGGCGGAGATCCGCGCGCTCCGTGCCCAGATCTCTCCGCACTTCATCTTCAACTCCCTCGCCGCCATCGCCTCGTTCGTCCGTACCGACCCCGAACAGGCCCGCGAGCTGCTCCTCGAATTCGCCGACTTCACCCGCTACTCCTTCAGGAAGCACGGTGAGTTCGCCCAGCTCGCCGACGAACTGCGTTCCATCGAGCAGTACTTGGCGCTCGCCGGGGCGCGGTTCGGGGACCGGCTGAAGGTGACGCTGCAGATCGCCCCCGAGGTGCTGCCGGTCACGCTGCCCTTCCTCTGTCTCCAGCCCCTGGTGGAGAACGCCGTGAAGCACGGTCTGGAGGACCGGGAGCGGGGCTGTCGGGTCACGATCGCGGCCCGCGACGCCGGCGCGGAGGCCGTGGTGACCGTCGAGGACGACGGGATCGGCATGGACCCGGAGCTGTTGCGCGCCGTTCTGCGCGGCGAGCACCCCGCCGGCTCCGGCATCGGTCTCTCCAACGTGGACGAGCGGCTGCGCCAGGTGTACGGGGTGGAGTACGGGCTCGTCATCGAGACCGGGGTCGGCGCGGGGATGAAGGTGACGGTACGCATCCCCAAGTACCGTCCGGGAGTGCACCGTTCGGCACCCTGAGCGCCTGCGGCCCGGTCAGCGCAGGTGCAGCGAGAGATGCGCCAGCGGCAGGCCCAGCTTCCAGGCGGGCAGCCAGATCTGCTCGTCCTCGTCGACCGGGCAGCCGGCCTCGTCGCCCGTCCGGCCGTCGAGGTCGGCGGCGCGGACCCAGGTGTCCCGCAGGCACCGCCATGCGGTCTCCGCGAGTGCCAGGTCGGGGCTGTCGCCGCCGGCCGTGCGGCGCGCGGCGAGCCGCTCCTCGACCCAGGGCGGCCAGGGCCGGTCGTACGCCGTGTGGCGCAGCCACTCGTCGATCCGTCCGGCGGGCCGGCCGGCCGTCGGTCCGTCCGGCTCCTCCGAGAGGTGGACGGTGAGGGCGAGCGCCTGGAGGCCCGCCCGGTACTCCAGTGAGCGGGGCGCCACGAGTGCGGCGGCCCGCAGCACCTCGTCGGCCAGGTACTCGGCGCACAGCCAGGCCATCGGGACGGCGAGTCCGCCGCCACTCGTGCCTCCGGCGCCGTTCGTGCTCTCGGGGCGCAACGCTCCCACCTTCTCCCGGACATGGGGGACCCGGACGTGTGGGACCCGGGGAGAGCTTCCTCCGTGAAGGGCGCCCGCGTGTCCCGCTTTGCTCAACTCGCCCGTGTGGTTTCGGATACGTTTCCCGGCCGGATCGGTGCCGGTGGGATTCCCGATGTCATGGGAGGCGTACGAGGCGGGAGAGGTGTTTCGAGCAGAGGCCGCGAGGGGGTGCGGCGGCTCAGCCGAGGAGCGCGTACACCGCCGTCGCGTGGGCCGCGGTCTCCTCCGTGCCCTCGGCCGTCATGGTGATGTCGGCGAAGGCCATCCGCTTTCCCGCCTTGGTGAGCCGGGCCCGAAGGAGGACGTCGGAGCCGACGACCGCCCGCTGGAAGCTGATGGACTGCTGGACGGTGGTCATCGGCACGAAGCCGCCCCGGGCCGCGGCGACCGCGATCACCGTCGCCGTGTCGGCGGCGGCCATCAGGGCCTGACCGGAGAGACCCCCGCCCTCCCGGGCGAGCCGGTCCGACCAGGGGAGCCGGAGGACGGCCTCCTGGCCGTCGACGGAGACGACGGTGAGTCCCAGATCGAGGACCCAGGGTGCGAAGTTGTCGGCGAGGATCTTTTCGGCGGCGGCGAGTGTCAGCGTCACGGCGTCATTGTGGGGCCGTGACGCGGGGCCGGGCAACGGCGCTGCGATGCGGCCGGTAGCCGGGCAGCGACCGGCCGAGCTGCCGCAGTGCGTAGTGGGAGCGGGACTTGACGGTCCCGGCCGGGATGCCGAGGTCGACGGCGGCCTCGTTGACGGTCAGACCGTGGAAGTAGATCCGGACGAGGACGGCGCGGTGCTCGGGGCTCAGTTCGCGGACGGCCGCCCGTACGTCCAGCGCGGCCTCGGCCGAGGCGGTGGCGTCGGCGGGGTCGGGGGTCACCGCGAGGACGCCGTCCCCGATCTCGGCGGGCCGGGCGAGCCGTGAGCGCCGGGCGTCGATGGCGAGGCGGCGGGCCACGGTGAAGAGCCAGGGCCGCATCGACTCGTAGGGGCCGTCGAAGGCCTCGGGGTGGAGCCATGCCCGAACCAGGGTCTCCTGAGCGAGGTCCTCGGCGCGCTGGCGGTCCCCGTAGGTGAGCCCGAGCAGGAACGAGAGGAGCGCGGGGCCGTGGTCCCGCTGCAGCTCCTCGAGGGTCCGTTCGTCGGTGGTCGCCGTTGTCATGCTTCCCGCCTCTCTGCGGCTCGTCGTCCGGGGCGTATCGGAACGCATTCGGACGGCCGGGGACAGGGAACGGACATCGGTCTGCGACGAACGGTCGCACCGAGCGGCGAGTGGTACGGCGAGCGGTCATCGGGCGGGCGAGCGGAGTCGTTGCGTCCGTTTCAGCGGGGTTCCTGACCCTCTGCGGCCTTGACCCTTGACTGCGGCTTTCCTGAGAGATCAATTCATAGGAACAGATGTTCATCACATGACTCGGGTGGAGTGCCGCACATGACCACACGCACCAGACCCGTGGGCGTGGTGGCGCTCGCCGCCGTCCTGCTCGCGGCGGCGACCGGCTGCACCGACGGGAGCGGCCCGGCCGACGGAACTCCCACCCCCGAGGCCACGGCCGCCCGACCGGACTCCGCGCGGCCCGCTGCCCCCTCGGCCGCGCCCGGTGGGGCGTCCGCGCCCGCCGGGTTCACCCTCGTCGCCTCCGGAGACGTCCTCCCGCACGACTCGATCATCCGCCGCGCGGCCCAGGACGCGGCCGGCGACGGCTACGACTTCGCGCCCATGCTCTCCGGGGCGAAGTCCGTCGTCTCCCGGGCCGACCTGGCCATCTGCCACATGGAGACCGTGTACGGGAGGGACGGCGGGCCCTACACCGGCTACCCCGCCTTCAAGTCGCCGCCCGAGGTCGCCGCCGCGCTCAAGGCCACCGGCTACGACTCCTGCTCCACCGCCTCCAACCACACCCTCGACGACGGCGCGGCGGGCCTCGGCCGTACCCTCGACGCCCTGGACCGGGCCGGTGTCCGTCACGCCGGGTCGGCCCGTACGGCGGAGGAGGCCGCGAAGCCCACCCTGCTCAAGGCGGGCGGCGCCACGGTGGCCCAGCTCGCCTACACGTACGACACCAACGGCTATCCGATGCCCGAGGGGCAGCCCTGGGCGGTGCAGACGCTCGACGAGCAGAAGGTGATCGCCGACGCCCGCGCGGCCCGCGCGGCCGGCGCCGACGTGGTGGTCGTCAGCGTCCACTGGGGCAGCGAGTGGCAGACCGAACCCGACGACCGGCAGCTCTCGCTCGGCCGCGCGCTCACCGCATCGCAGAGCGGCGGCCGCCCCGACATCGACCTGGTCCTCGGCACCCACGCCCACGTCCCGCAGGCGTACGAGAAGGTCAACGGCACCTGGATCATCTACGGGATGGGCGACCAGATCGCCGGGGACATGATCAACCACGAGGGCGCCTTCGACCCCCGCGGCAACCAGGGGAGCATCGGCCGCTTCACCTTCGGCCCGCCGAGGACCGCCGGCGGGCGCTGGGAGGTCACCAAGGCCGAGTTCGTCCCCCAATGGTTCGACACCGCGCGCGGCCGGGTGGTCAACCTCGGCGCCGCCGACGGCTCCGACCCGCGCCACACCGACATCCGGGACACCATCCGGCAGGTGGTGCTCAGTCGGGGCGCGGACCGGGACGGCCTGGTGATGGGCAAGTAGGGCCTGCCCGGCGGATCACGGCGGGGGCTGCGGCCCGCCACCCACGCGCCGGCCGGTCACGGTACGACGGTGACCGGCCAGCGGCCCGCCTTCACGAGCCGGACGGCCACCGAGCCCACGAACCGGTGGCCGGCCGACTCGGAGGCACCCACGACCACGGCGTCCGCCGTCAGCTCCTCCGCCGCCTGCACCAGGCCCGCGTAGGCATCGCCGCGGAAGGTGTGGAACTCCCACCGCATCTGCCAGAGGTCCTTCACGCGCTCCGCCGACGCACGGATCTCCGCGACCAGGTCCTCGGCGATCTCCGCGGTGGTGCCGGCTGTCGGAGCGCCCATGGCGGCACCCGCCGTGATCACCGGCTGTACGTACACGAGCGCGAGCAGGGCGTTCTGGCGCCGCGCGAGCCCGGCCGCGTACGCCGTCGCGCGCAGGGAAGAGGCGGAGCCGTCGACTCCTGCCATGATCACTTTCGGGCCGTCGGTACCCCGTTCGAACCGTCCGGGCTGCTGTTCGCTCACGCTGGGAGGCTATCGGCTCATCGGGTGCTTTCGGGCCGGTGGTCGGTGTCGATGAGCCGGGCGAGGCCTCATCCGTATGAACCATTAGTCATGAAAAAGGATCAAATGCCCCATGGGCGCCGCGCGGTGCTGCGGCTTGCCGCCGCCCTCGGGGCCACCGCCACGGTCGGAGTCGTCGCGGCGGACCTGCTCGCTGCGCCCGAGCGTGCCACCGGGGACGCCGCGCCCGCGGCCCCGCCCCGCCGGGGAGCGGGCCCCGCCGCGGGACCGCAGGCGCAGGCCGCACGGCTGCGCCCCACCTCGTACCGGCTCCAGCCGATGACCGCGTACGAGCCCCCGGCGTTCCGGCGCGCGGTGCCGCCGGTGCGGCAGCGGCCCTTCCTCGGCATGTCCGGGGTCGGCCGCTCGATGGTGCTGAGCTTCGACGACGGCCCGGACCCCCGCTACACCCCGGGCATCCTGGAGACACTGCGCCGCTACGACTGCCGGGCCATGTTCTTCGTCTGCGGCGAGATGGCCGTCGAGAACCCGGACCTGCTGCGGGAGATGGCCGCGGACGGCCATGTCGTCGGCAACCATTCCTGGTCCCATCCCCTCATCCCCAAGCTGCGGCCCTCCCGCATCCGCGACGAGCTCGGATCCACCAGCGAGGTCGTCGAGCGGACCCTCGGCACGGCCCCGCTCTGGTACCGCGCGCCCTACGGGGCGTGGAACCGGCACTCCTTCGAGATCGGGGCCGAGCTCGGCATGGAGCCGCTCGCCTGGACCGTCGACACCCTGGACTGGACGGAACCCGGCGCCGGCACCATCGTCCGCCGGGTCCTCGACGGCGCCGCCCCCGGCGCCGTCATCCTCTCCCACGACGCCGGTGGCGACCGTGCCCAGAGCGTGACCGCGCTCCGCCGCTATCTGCCCGAACTCCTCGACGCCGGCTACCACATCACCGTGCCCCGGCGCTGACCGCTCTCGGTACGGACGCCGGTACGGGCTCCGGTCGGGGAAAGGGCCCCGGCACCTGAGGTGCCGGGGCCCTTCGCCGTACCCGCTCGGCATCCGCTCAGCGGGAGCCGACCATGCGCGCGTACACGACGACGTTCCCGTCGTAGCCACGCCCGCGCGTGTAGCCGCCGCCGCAGGTGATGACCCGCAGCTCGGGCTCACCGGTGTCGGCGTACACCTGCACGCCCGGGAAGTTGTCCTTCGAGTACACCTCGAGCCCGTAGATCTCGAAGACCGCGACCCGGCCGTCGTAGCGCTCGACCTCGATGTGCTGGCCCTTCTCCAGGGAGCCCAGGCCGTAGAAGACCGCGGGGCCCTGCGCGTTGTCGACATGGCCGACGACCACCGCAGTGCCGCGCTGGCCGGGGGAGATGCCGTTCTGGTACCAGCCGGCGAGGTTGGTGTCCTGGGGCGGAGGAGCCGCGACCCAGCCGTCCGGGTCCAGGCCCACGTCCATGATCGGCGCCGCGACCTGGATCGCCGGGATCTTGATCCGGGAGGCCGGGGCGAAGGGCAGCGGCTCCAGACCCTCCGTCGCCCCGTCCGGTGGCGGGGTGACAGGGCGCGCCACCGGACGGGCCGCCGCGGCGGGCTGCGGAGGCCCGAGCGCGACGTCCACTCCGTTGCGCATCATCGCGATCCCGGACAGCATGGCGAGGGCCAGGACGCCCCAGGGTCGGCGTCTGCTGCGCTCGAAGACGCGGAAGTCCTTCGGGGGCATGGTTCTCCCTTCGTGGCGTCGTGTGAACGGTAAGTGCGGTCCGACGGACCGTCGCGCCGGACGGTGCGAACGGGTGGGGGCCGCCGCCGGACGGGTGCCGGAGCGCGGGTACGGGGGTGCGCCGACGTCCCTCCTGCCCCCGTGCGCGCCCGGGGGCGGCGTGGAGCACGCCCCGGGCGACGGGCGGCCGACAGGTGGGTGACACGGGGCTGACCCATCCGAGTAATCGTCAGATAAGCGACCCGGTCCGCTCTGACCTGTGGTTCTTCCTCCTTCAAGGGCCCGATTCCGGGCGTGTCGCCTCACCGGGGTGGACCAGTGCCGAAATGCACAGCTCGCCACGACTTGTGATGGTTCGTCATGGAAGGCGTACTCGTCGAAACTCCCGGAGCACCGCTTTGGGGCGTCTTCCACTGGAGGTTCAACCATGCGTGCTGCACGCACTCTGGCGGTGACCGCCACCGCGATCGCGGCGGTCGGGCTCGCGGCCCCTCTCGCCGCCGCCACCTACGGTCCGGGCAACGTCCTCAGCGGTGGCTCGGACAACACCCCGAGGGACGTCACCGTCAGCCCCTTCGAGGTCCACCCCGGGTCGACGCTCACGATCACCGCCAGGGGCTGCAACCGTGGCGGCACGGTCACGTCCAACGCCTTCCCGGACGCCAGCCTCTCGGGGAACTCCAACGGGCAGTCCACCGCCGTCGCCCGTGTCTACAACAGCGCCACTCCCGGCAACTACAACCTGGCCGTCAGGTGCAACGGCGGCTCTTCCGTGGTCACCGAGCCGTTCCGGGTCCTCCCGGGCCGCGGCGCGCAGGGTGGTCTCGGTGGCTCGCTGGCGCCCAGCTCCACCGAGATGGCCGTCGGCGGCAGCCTGGTCGCCGCCGCCGCGCTCGGCGGCGGTCTCTTCATCGCCCGCCGCCGTCGTATGACCGGTGCGGGGGTCTGACCGGCCGAACCTCCCGGTCCGGCCCGCTACGCCCGTCGCCCCCGAGTCCCCGCGAGGGACCCGGGGGCGACGGGCGTCCGGGGCGTCCGGGGACGCACCACCCACCGCTCCTGCCCGGTCCGCGACATGCCCTCAGTGGCGACGGGCCGAGCCGGAGCGGCGACGGATCACGTACACGCCGCCGACGGTCGCGGCCAGGACGAGTGCTCCGCCCGCGGCCAGTTGGAGCGGTTCGAAGCCGCCCACCGAGCCGCCCAGACCGCCCTGCACCCCACGCGGGGGAGTGAGCAGGGTGGAGCTGATGGTCGGGGTGACGGTGGGGACGCCGCTGATCGTCAGATCCACGGTGTCGGCGATCCCGCCGGTGCAGTTGAACGACACCGTGTACACGGCGCCGCGCCGGGCGTCCATGTCCACGGTGGCGGTCGCCGCCGAGCCCGGCGCGATGGCGACGGTGTCGAAGATGCCGGCCGAGGCCGTCGCCGTACTGGCGCAGCCGGGGGCGCTCAGCGTCACCCGGCCGCCCGGGCTGACGAGCGAGGGCGACACGACGAAATCGCCCGGTGCCTTGGCCCGCGCTGCCCGCGGGTTCGGTGCGGGAGCGCCGTCCGCCGCGACGGCGGCGGGGGCGGCCAGGGCGAGGGCGGCCGCCCCCAGCAGGGCAGTGGTCGCGGCACGTATCGCGCGCATGGTGAATCCTCCGGGTCCCGAGGGGCAGCCGCGGAAGGGGGTTTCCGCGAAAGACAGTGCGTGCACCTCGATGTCCGAAACGCTAGGAGCGCACTACCACAGCCGCGATTCCAGACGTGCGAATGGGGCACGAATGTCCCCCGGGTGGCCCACGCGGCCGTGTCGCCTCACGGTGTGAGCTGCGGGAACAGGTCGGTGAACGGCGCGGCGGTGGCGGAGATGCCCCGGCCGAACGGCGCGTCGAAGTCCCAGATGAGGAACAGCAGGAATGCGATCAGCACGCTGAAGAGCCCGGCGAGCAGCAGTTCGCGCCCGGTCCTGCGGATCTGCAGGGTGAAGATCAGGCCGACCGTCACCAGAGCGCCGATGATCAGTCCGAACCAGACCACCCCCGGCATGGTCTCCCCCGCGTTCTGCCCCCGGGCTCCGCGGGCGTCGTCGGCCACCGCGACCTGGTCGACCAGGGGCTGGTAGGCCTGTCCCTCGAAGTCGTTGGCCGGCTGGTAGTCGGTGACGCTGCGCCGCACCTTCTCCAGGAGCGCGGTGCCCTCCTCGCTCAGCTCGCCGTTCTCGGCCATGTACGTCCACTCGTCGCTGACCACGTAGGTGACGTACGCGTCGACATCGGCGCGGATGCGTTCGCGGACCGCCTGCGGGTACACCTCGACGCGGGCGGAGATCTCGTGCATCGCCTGCGCCTCCTGCCGCACGGTCTCCTGGGCGGCGCCGCGGGCCTCCCAGACGCCGGCGATGGCGAGGCCGAGGACGATCGCGTAGATCACGCCGATCATCATCGTCATGTACTCGATGACGTCCGGGGTCTCGCTGGGGTCGTCGTCCTCGGGGATCCGGCGGTGGTTGATGACGACGATGGTGAGGACGACGGCGCACGCGGCGGCCATCGCAAGGGTGAGAACAAGCCATTCAGACATGGGACTTCTCCGGTGGGATCAGCGGGAGCGGGGGCGCAGGATGGCGGTCGCGAGGACCGCGGGGGCGATGATCACCAGCGTCATGGTGACGACGGACGTCCCGCCCTTCGGCTGGGGTCGCGACGTCCGCTGGTAGTGGGGAAGTGCGACGGGCCCCGCGGCGGGCGATGGCGGACGCGTGGTGGGCGGCGCGGGCGCGGGAGGCGGCGCGGGCGCCGGAGCGCTCTCCGGCGGCTCCGTGGTGGGCGGTACGGGCGACGCCGGCTCGGGGCGCGGTACCGGCGTGGTGGCCGGGGGAGCGGGCGGCGCGGTGGTCCGTACGGGAGGCGGTGGCGCCGGGACCGTGGAGGGCGGCGGAGGCTGGGGCGTCGTGGGCCGGGGTGGCGCCGGCGTCGTGGGCCGCGGCGGCGGTGGCGGGGTGGGTGTGGGCGAGCAGGCACCCGGTCCGATGACCGACACCGAGGTGTTCGACCCGTCGGGGCCGGTGGTGGCGTAGGCGCAGGAGTCGGCGGCGACGGGTACGGGTGTGGCGAGAAGCCACACCAGTGCGAGGGCCGCCAGCGGCCGCGCGAGGAGTGATCCGTACAGAGACACGCCGTCGAGCTTGATCACAGACGCGGCGCGCCGGGGCGGAATCGAGCGGGATTCGCCGGATGGAGGGGATCTCCGGAGGTGCTGGTTTGACGTTTCGCCTCGTTCGAAGGCGGTCCCGAGGCGGCTGCGGCGCAATGCCCGCGTATCGCCGCGTCCTTGGATTCCGGAAGACGGCGTACCGGGTCCGATCCGGCCTCGGATCGATAACTGTCCGGTTGTCGCCCTGTCGGACGGGAAGGAGAACGAGGCATCCTGCACCGGCGACCGGGCCCCTCCGACGGCAACAGCCGAGGTACGGGCGGGACCTGGGCGTCCATCGCGGGGAACCGCGCTCGGCCGAAGAGCCGACGCACACTCATATGCACGTGAATTTGCACAGCCTGAAGGCGTGAACTCTTCGTTCCGAGAGCACGTGCCAATGGCGTGTGACCAAGAACGGACCGCGAATTTCCGTTTCTACTCGCTCTCTCGGCGGGCGATCAGTAGCCTCACCTCGAACACCGGCCGCGAACACATGGCCGCATCCCCCATGGCGACTTGTTGGAGACATTGATGGAGCGTCCCGCCTGGGCTCCGCCTGGTATCGACATTTCGGTGCCGAGCGTGTCCCGTATGTACGACTTCTATCTGGGCGGCTCGCACAATTTCGAAGTGGACCGGGAAGCGGCGCGCAAGGCCATGGAGTTCATGCCTGGCCTGCCCAAGGTCATGCAGGCGAACCGTGCCTTCATGCGGCGCGCCGTCCGCCACGCCGTTGACAACGACGTCACCCAGTTCCTGGACATCGGCTCCGGCATACCCACCTTCGGCAACGTGCACGAGGTCGCCCGTACCGCCGACCCCGCCGCGCGCGTCGTCTACGTCGACCACGACCCGGTCGCCGTCGCCCACAGCCGCGCCGTCCTGGAGGGCGACGAGGGCGCCGCGGTCGTCGCCGCCGACCTGCGCAAGCCGGCCGACATCCTCTACAGCCCCGAGGTGTCCCGACTCCTCGACCTGGAGCGGCCGGTGGCGCTGCTCCTCGTCGCCGTCCTGCACTTCCTGGAGGACGAGGACCGGCCGTACGAGGCCGTCACCGAACTGCTCGACTCCCTCGCGCCCGGCAGCCTCCTCGTCCTCACCCACGCCTCGTACGAGGGCATCCCGCTCTCCGAGGAACAGGCCGGCGGCACCGTCGGGGTCTACCGGAACATCCGCAGCCCCCTGGTGATGCGCTCCGGCGCCGAGATCACCCGCTTCTTCGAGGGCACCGAACTGATCGAGCCCGGCCTCGTCCCGATGCCCCTCTGGCGTCCGGACAGCCCGCCCGAGGAGGAGGATCCCTACGCCTTCTCCGGTTTCGCAGGGGTGGGGCGCAAGGCGTGAAGGTCCCGTCTCAGCCGTCCGGCAGCGTTGCCGAAGCCGACGGCCCGGAGGACAGACTCAGGCGGTTCGTCACCATCTGGAGCCGTGCGATCTTCCCGGTGACCGCCACCTCGCTGACCCGCGCCGAGTTCGAGGGCCATCTGCTGCCGCTGGCCCGCACCCTGTACGACGCGCTGCACGCCCGGCCCTTCGACACGGCCCCGGCCCAGCGCACCGGTGCGGCCCTCGTCGCCGCCCACTGCACCGACCCGGACGCCCTCGGCCGCAGCCTCGGCGTCGTCGACTCGTACCTGGTGCTCTACTGCGGTACGGAGTCGGACCTCCCGGCCGAGGAACTCCGGGCCCGCTGCTCCCGGCTCCAGCACGCCATGGCCACCGGCTACGCCCAGGCCCTGCGCGAGCGGACCCGCGCCGAGCAGGAGGCCATCGCACGCTCCGCGCTCTCCGCCCGCAGCGCCGCCGAGATCGCCCTGCACGCCACCGAGAGCCGCTTCCGGGCGGTCTTCGACGGGGCGGCGATCGGCATCGGCATCGCCGACCTCGACGGCAACGTCCTGGAGGTCAACGAGACCCTCACCCGTATGTTCGGCGGCATGGAGGGCCCGCTGCGCAGCCGGAACGTCAGCGAGTGGGTCCACCCGGAGGACGGTCCGCACGTCTGGAAGCTGTACGAGGAGCTGGTCCGCGGCGACCGTGAGCACTACCGGGTGGAGAAGCCGTACCACCGCGGTGACGGAACGGTTCTCTGGACCAACCTCACCGTCTCGCTCCTCCGCGACGCCGAGGGCAACCCCCAGTACCAGCTGGCCCTCATGGAGGACACCACCGAGCGGCGCCTCCTCCATCTGCGCCTGCGGTACGAGGCCACCCATGACGCGCTCACGGGGCTGCCCAACCGGACCCTCTTCTTCGAGCGTCTGGAGAAGGCCCTCGCGCCCGGCGACAACGCCCGCTTCGGCCTCTGCTACCTGGACCTCGACGGCTTCAAGGTCATCAACGACAGCCTCGGCCACTCCACCGGCGACCGACTGCTCGTCGAGGTCGCCGACCGGCTCCAGACCTGTGTCACCGGGTCCGGCGAGATGGTGGCCCGGCTCGGCGGGGACGAGTTCGTCGCCCTCACCACCGCCGCCGCCGGCCAACAGGACGTCACCGAACTCGCCGACCGCATCCTCGCGGCCCTCGCCACCCCCCTCCGCATCGACGGCCGCGAACTGACCGTCCGCGGCAGCCTCGGCGTCGTCGAGGGCCCGGCAGGCGAGCGCACCCCGGCCGAGGTGCTGCGGAGCGCCGACATCACGATGTACCGGGCCAAGTCCGCCGGCGGCAACCGCTTCGAGCTCGCCGACCCGGAGGCCGACGCCCGCGCCATCACCCGGCACGGCCTCACCACGGCCCTGCCGACCGCCCTGGAACGCGGCGAGTTCTTCATCGAGTACCAGCCGCTCGTCCACCTCGACGACGGCAGCGTGCACGGCGCCGAGGCGCTCGTACGGTGGTGCCACCCGCAGCACGGCGTGCTCGGTCCCGACCGCTTCATCCCGCTCGCCGAGGACACCGGCCTCATCGTGCCGCTCGGCCGCTGGGTGCTCCAGGAGGCCGTGCGCCAGGCCCGCTTCTGGCAGGCCCGGCACGCCGACGGCGGCCCGCTGCGGATCAACGTCAACCTCTCCCCGACCCAGCTCCACCACCCGCGCCTGGTCGCCGACACCGTCGACGTCCTGGAACGGTCGGGGCTCGAACCGGGCGCGCTCTGCCTGGAGGTGACCGAATCGGCGCTCATCGGCGCCGACGAGGACCTGCTCAAGCCGCTGCGGCAGCTCGCCGAGATGGGCGTGGACATCGCGCTCGACGACTTCGGCACCGGCTACTCGAACCTGGCCAATCTGCGCCGGCTGCCGGTGAGCGTCCTCAAGCTCGACCGCTCCTTCACCCGGGGCATGCAGCAGCACCCGGTGGACCCGGTCGACCTGAAGATCGTCGAGGGGATCGTCTCCCTGGCGCACAGTCTGGAACTCGCCGTCACCGTCGAGGGCGTGGAGACCGGAGCCCAGGCCCGCCAGCTCCGCGACCTCGGCTGCGACACGGCCCAGGGCTGGTACTACGCCCGCCCCGGCGCCCCGGACCGCATCCACTCGCTGCTCCTGGCGGACGCGGTCTGAGACCCGAGCGTACAAAACCGGCCTCCCCGCGCGAAGCGGGGAGGCCGGGAAGAGATACGGGGGAGGAAAGCGGAGAGGCTATTTCATTGGAGTGTGAGAAGGAAGCCTCTCCATGGCCTCGCCCCGGAACGACCGTAGCACTCAGGCGGGCAGCAGGTCGCGCAGATTTTCCGGGGTGAGCACGCGCGAGCCCGGAGCCAGGCCGTCCGGACGTTCCAGACCGATGTACGTGACCGGGGCGTCCGGCAGCGTACGACCGTCCCACAGCGTCGTCGGCGCCCCCGACTCCTCCATCAGCGCCACAAGATGACGAACCGTCAGAGGGGTCCGGCCGAAGAGACCGCGCAGCAGGACCGCGATCGACACCCGGTGCTCCTCGACCCGGTTCGCCGACGGTGTGCCCCGCAGGTACAGATGCAGCCAGTGCGCGTGCCAGCGGCCCTCGTCGTCCCGCCGGAACGCGAGCGGCAGCGCGACCCGGCCGGGCCCCCGCAGATCCGACTTCATCCGGACGGTCCGCGGCTCGAACGGCCGGCCCTGCTGCGCGGACTCGCGCAGCATGAACCCGAAGAAGCACTCCGCCGCCTCGTCGAAGCCCTCGCCCGAGAAGACGTGCACCTGCGGAACGATGAAGGTGCCGCGCACCGCGCCCAGCCGCAGATCGATGAACTCGGAAGCGCCGTCCGGCGCTGCGGTGATGTCACCGGAGTGACTGCCCTCGACGTCGGTGAGCGCCGTGTACGAAAGCCAGGTGATCGTCGCGTAGTTCTCGTCCAGGACGAGCGCCGACAGATCGTGGTCCGTGGTGCGCCCGGCCTCCCTCCAGTACGTGAAGAAGCGCAGCAGCTCGCCCTCGACCGGTGAGACCGAGCCGCGCGGCAGGACACCGAGCCCCGCCGAGGCCGCCCGGCCGCTCAACGGCAGGGCCACGTCCAGCACATCGGGATCGATCAGGAGATGCCCGGGGTCCGGGAGCCGACGCCGGGTCTCCGCGTCGAGCACCTCGACGAGTCGCTCGCGGACGGCGTCCGCCAGCGGCGGGCGCGTGTCGGCGGTGACCCAGGCCTTGCCCTCCCGGTTCACGAACACGCGGCGCTCACGGCTCCCGCCCGCGCGATTCTGGACGTGCTCGCGCACCGACAGGACGACCCGGCCCGACACCTCCGGCGCGGCCCGCTCGACGGCCGCGAGGACGGCCTCCCGCTCCTTGCCCTCCGCGGCGCCGCGAAGAAGCCGGTCCAGGGCGCGGAACAGGCGCCCGGGGGCCGCCGAGGCCAACAGCTCCGCCGCGCCCGTGACATCACCCTGTACGAGCAACTCCTCCACGCGGCTGTCGAGCGACGGCGCCTTCCGCTCACCCCGGGCCACGGCGAACACCTCGGCGGCGTGCGGCCAGTGCGGGTACTCGTGGGGGTGCAGCCGCTCCCCGAGCCGCTTCCACGCCTCCGCGTGCGCGGACACGTCCGCGAGCTTGGCCGGGGACGAGGCCACCACCGCGTCGAGCCCCGCGAGCAGGGCGCGGCGGTACGGGCGGGACAGCGCGCGGAAACGGGTCGGCTCGCGCAGGGTGACATCGCCCTCCGCGAGGGCGCAGGCCAGCCGCAGGACGTCGGTCACGGTGTCGAGCAGCGGGGCGGCGCCCGCGCGCAGCCGGGCGCGGTTGACCACGGCGCGGTTCTCCCGAACGGTGATCGTCTCGGGCTGGGGGCCGTCCGCGCAGTGCTCGGCGAGCACGGCCAGATCGCGCAGATGCTCCTCGCCGAGCGGGGTCGTGCTGCCGGCCAGGGCGAGATAGAGCCCGGTGACCTCGGCGTCCCCGTCCGCGCCGAGGTGCAGCACCGTCAGACGGTCACCGGCCGCCGCGATCAGCTCGTCGTGTGCGGCGAGCATCTCCTCGTACGTGTGCCGGTAACGGCCGTACGACGGGAGGGTCAGCAGGTCGAGGACGCCCGCGCGCAGCTGGTCGACCGTACCGGCGCGGGCGTCGCCGTCGTCGAGCGCCTCGGCCACGCACGCCATCCAGAAGTCGAGCGTGTCCGGCACATTGGCCGGGAAGTCGACGAAGTAGACGTTGTGCCGCACATGGTCGCCGACGAGTTCGCGGACCGTGGCCAGGGTGCGGACAGCCGTCTCGACGACCGTCGGCTCGGCGAACGCGGACAGGCGCTCGATCAGCTCGCCCGACAGCTTGAACCCGGCGGTCATCAGGGCCGCGTCGAACCTGCGCGCGGCGGCGGCCCCGTCCCCGGCCGGACCGGTGGGGGAGGGGAGACGGCGGGTGTGCCGGACGACCAGGTGTTCGAGAGCGTGGACCATGAGGGCATGCTCGCAGCCGCCGGCCGCCCCTCGCACGCGGATTTACGGGGGTTCGGGAGAAGACTCACCGGGGTTCAGGGGAAGACTCACGGGGGTTCGGGAGAAGACTCACGGGGGTTCGGGAGAAGCGGCCTGCTCGCGCGGCGACCGCCTCAGCGGGCGCCTGCCGCCCGCTCGGGCCCACCCCGGCGCGAGGCGAGCAGCATCCGCTGGAGTTCCCGCGCCGCCCGAGGCGGTGCCACGTCGCTGCGGTGCGCCAGGGCGATCGTCCGGCGCAGGCCCGGCCGGGCGAGGGCGGTCACGCGGAGGTCCCGGCCCGCCCGCGCCGCCACCATCGCGGGAACGACCGCGAGCCCGAGCCCGGAACGTACGAAACCGAGAACCGCGTCCAGCTCGCCGCCCTCGACCGTGAACGTGGGCTCGAAGCCCTCCGCCCGGCAGGCCGCCACCGTCAGCTCCCGCAGGTCGTAGCCGTGCCGGAACATCACGAGCGGCTGGTCCCGCAGGTCGGTGATCCGTACCGGTCGGCGCGGCGCGGGCGCCGACGCCGAGGAGACCACCACGAGGTCCTCCCGGAGCAGCTCCACCGTCGTCAGGGCCGGTGACGGCGTCGGCAGCGGCAGCACCACGAGCGCCAGATCCAGGGCCCCGCGGGCCAGCTCCCGTACGAGGTCGTGCGAGCCGCCCTCCTCGATGAGCAGCTCGATCCCCGGGTGCAGGTCGTGGAAGGCGCGCAGCACGTCCGGCAGCAGCCCCGTGCACAGGCTCGGGGTCGCGCCGAGCCGCACCCGGCCCCGCTTCAGCTGGGCCAGCTCCTGCACCTCGATCCGGGCCGTCTCCGTGTCGGCGAGGATCCGGCGCGCGAGCGGCAGCAGGGCCTCGCCCGCGTCGGTGAGCGTGATGTTCCCCCGGGCGCGGCTGAACAGCTCGGCGCCCAACTCCTGTTCCAGGGCCTTGATCTGCTGGGAGAGCGAGGGCTGCGAGACATGGACGCGCTCGGCGGCCCGAGTGAAGTGACGGGTCTCGGCCACGGCGACGAAGTAGAGGAGCTGCTGGAACTGCATGCTCCCAGGTTAGAGCAAGTGAATAGGCTGGGCCTATCGAGATCAGCCGGACCATGTCTTGGACCTCTCGGGCCCTTCGGCCCTAGCGTCATGAACATGGCTCTGGCACCCACGAGGGACCGGACGACGGGCCGCCCGCCGTCCCCCACACCGTCACGCGGATTCCTGTCATCGACCCTCGGCAAGAAGACGGTCATGGCCGTCAGCGGGCTGCTCATGCTCGGCTATCTCGTCGCCCATGTCGCAGGCAACCTGAAGGTCTTCTTCGGCCCCGAGGAGTTCAACGCCTACGGCCACTGGCTGCGGGTCATGGGCGCCCCCGTACTGCACCACGAGTGGGCCCTCTGGCTCGTCCGGATCGTGCTCCTCGCCGCCGTCGTGGCCCACGCCGTCTCCGCGTACCAGCTCAGCCGCCGCGACATGAAGGCCCGCCCCACCGCGTACGTCCACCGCCGCCGCCGCGCCTCCTACGCCACCCGCACCATGCGCTGGGGCGGGATCATCCTCGCCCTCTTCATCGTCTGGCACGTCCTCGACCTGACCACCGGCACCGTCCACCCCGGCGGCTTCGAGGAGGGCAAGCCCTACCAGAACGTCGTCGACACCTTCTCCACCTGGTACGGCAACGTCATCTACATCGTCGCCATGCTCGCCGTCGGCCTCCACGTCCGGCACGGCTTCTGGAGCGCCGCCCAGACCCTCGGCATCGGCAACGCCCGCCGCGAGCGCCTCCTGCGGGCCCTCGCCGACACCCTCGCGCTCGTCCTGACCGCGGGCTTCATCTCCGTACCCGTAGCCGTCATGACCGGAGTGGTGAGCTGACATGAGCTTCCTCGACTTCGCGACCGGTGAGCCGGTCGTCGATCACAAGGCCCCCGCCGGCCCCATCGCCGAACGCTGGGACACCCGCCGCTTCCAGGCCAAACTGGTCAACCCCGCCAACCGGCGCAAGCACCGGATCATCGTCGTCGGCACCGGCCTCGCCGGCGGCTCCGCCGGCGCCACCCTCGCCGAACAGGGCTACCACGTCGTCCAGTTCTGCTTCCAGGACTCCCCGCGCCGCGCCCACTCCATCGCCGCGCAGGGCGGCATCAACGCCGCCAAGAACTACCGCAACGACGGCGACTCGATCCACCGCCTCTTCTACGACACCGTCAAGGGCGGCGACTTCCGCGCCCGCGAGTCCAACGTCCACCGCCTCGCCCAGATCTCCGTCGAGATCATCGACCAGTGCGTCGCCCAGGGCGTCCCCTTCGCCCGCGAGTACGGCGGACTCCTCGACACCCGCTCCTTCGGCGGCGTCCAGGTCTCCCGCACCTTCTACGCCCGCGGCCAGACCGGTCAGCAGCTCCTCCTCGGCGCCTACCAGGCGCTGTCCCGCCAGATCGCCGCCGGAAACGTCGAGATGCACGCCCGTACGGAGATGCTCGACCTGGTCGTCGTCGACGGGCGGGCCCGCGGCATCGTCGCCCGCGACCTGATCACCGGCGAGATCTCCACGCACTACGCCGACGCGGTGGTCCTCGCCTCCGGCGGCTACGGCAACGTCTTCTACCTGTCGACGAACGCCATGAACTCCAACGCCACCGCCGTCTGGCGGGCCCACCGGCGCGGCGCCTACTTCGCCAACCCCTGCTTCACCCAGATCCACCCCACCTGCATCCCGCGCACCGGCGACCACCAGTCCAAGCTGACCCTGATGAGCGAGTCCCTCCGCAACGACGGACGCATCTGGGTCCCCAGGGCCAAGGGCGACACCCGGCCCGCCGCCGACATCCCCGAGGACGAGCGCGACTACTACCTGGAGCGCATCTACCCCTCCTTCGGCAATCTCGTCCCCCGTGACATCGCCTCCCGCGCCGCCAAGAACGTCTGCGACGAGGGACGTGGCGTCGGACCCGGCGGCCAGGGTGTCTACCTCGACTTCGCCGACGCGATCCGCCGCATGGGCCGGGCCGCCGTCGAGGAGAAGTACGGCAACCTCTTCGACATGTACGCGCGGATCACCGCCGAGAACCCGTACGAGGTCCCGATGCGGATCTACCCCGCCGTCCACTACACGATGGGCGGACTCTGGGTCGACTACGACCTCCAGACCACGGTTCCCGGCCTCTTCGCCATCGGCGAGGCCAACTTCTCCGACCACGGGGCCAACCGGCTCGGCGCCTCCGCCCTCATGCAGGGCCTCGCCGACGGCTACTTCGTCCTCCCCGCCACCATCAACGACTACCTCGCCCGCCACCCCCACGCCGAACCCGTCACCGATGACCACCCGGCCGTACGGGAGGTGCTCGCCGAGACCGAGGACTGGCTGAACCTCCTCCTCGCCGTCGACGGCGACCGCACCCCCGACTCCTTCCACCGCGAACTCGGCGAACTCATGTGGGAGTACTGCGGAATGGCCCGCACGGAGGCGGGTCTCCGGACCGCACTCGCCCGCATCCCCGAGATCCGCGAGGAGTTCTGGAGCCGGATCAAGGTCCCGGGCGTCGGCGCGGAGTTCAACCAGTCCCTGGAGAAGGCCAACCGCATCGTCGACTACCTGGAACTCGCCGAGCTGATGTGCCTCGACGCGCTCCACCGTGTCGAGTCCTGCGGCGGCCACTTCCGCCAGGAGTCCCAGACGCCCGACGGCGAAGCCGCCCGCCACGACGAGGAGTTCGCGTACGCGGCGGCCTGGGAGTTCGGCGGAACCGGCGCATCCCCCGTCCTCCACAAGGAGGACCTCACCTTCGAGTACGTCCACCCCACCCAGCGGAGCTACGCATGAAGCTCACCCTGCGCGTCTGGCGCCAGCGGAACACCGACGCCCCCGGCGCGATGTCCACCTACGAGGTGGACGGCATCTCCGCCGACATGTCGTTCCTGGAGATGCTCGACACCCTCAACGAGGCCCTCATCCTGCGCGGTGAGGACCCCGTGGCCTTCGACCACGACTGCCGCGAGGGCATCTGCGGCGCGTGCAGCCTCGTCATCAACGGCGACGCACACGGGCCCGAGCGCACCACGACCTGCCAGCTTCACATGCGGTCGTTCCGCGACGGCGACACGATCGACATCGAACCCTGGCGGGCCTCCGCCTTCCCCGTCGTCAAGGACCTCGTCGTCGACCGCTCCGCCTTCGACCGCGTCATCCAGGCCGGCGGCTACATCTCCGCCCCCACGGGCTCGGCCCCCGAGGCCCACGCGACCCCGGTCCCCAAGGCGGACGCGGACTTCGCCTTCGAACACGCCGAGTGCATCGGCTGCGGGGCGTGCGTGGCTGCCTGCCCCAACGGCTCGGCGATGCTCTTCACCTCCGCCAAGATCAACCACCTGAACGTCCTGCCCCAGGGCTCCCCGGAGCGCGAGACCCGGGTCCTCGACATGGTGGCCCAGATGGACGCCGAGGGCTTCGGCGGCTGCACGCTGACGGGCGAGTGCGCGACGGCCTGCCCGAAGGGGATCCCCCTGCCGTCGATCGCGGCGATGAACAGGGAGTGGCTGCGGGCGACGCGCAAGTCCGCCCGCCGGTAGGGGGATCGGCTCCGCCGCTCTATACTCCCTTTGCTCTGCCGGAGGGCCGGGCCGGGAGACACGGGGGAAGCATGGCGGAGCTCGCCGAGACATCGCTGGTGCTGGACGTCCTGGCGGTGGTCGGACCGGCACTGGTGCTGAGAGCGGTCACTGTGCCCCTGCTGATCAGGGCTCAGCAGGCCGTACGGCGGCAGGCGTTGGCGGACCCCGCCACGCCGCCGCGGTCGGTCCCGGGTGCGGTCGTGGGGGAGCTGGCCCTGGGAGTGGTCGGCGGTGTTGCCCTGTGGTTCCTGGTGCGCACCGTCGCGTCGGCCGACAACTTCTTCCTCTTCGTCCATCCGGGCGTCCTCCAGAACGGGGTGTGGGTGTCGAGCGTCTACGGCTACTCCCTGGCGATGGGGTGGATCCTGTACGTCCTCGTCGTCGTCCTGGCGTCGGTGATCTGGCCGGTGCTGTGGGCCCGGACCCAGCGCACCCTGGTGACCGCCGGAGTGCCGGGGGATTCGTGGACCGCGACCCCTGCGGGGCGCCTGCGGCTGGGCGGCTCGGTGGCCCTCCGCATCGCGCTGGGACTCCTTCTCCCGCCGGGTCTCGCCCTGGCGGCCGTCGCATGCCAGGCCGTCGCGTACGGGGTGAGCCGCAGGTACCGGCACGGGGCCGGGGTCCCGGACCGCGGCGCTCCGATCCCGGTGGGCCGGACCCCCGTGGTCCAGGCTCACGTCGGGCGGACTCCCGCCGGGCAGGCCCGCGCCGACGCGCCGACCGTGGGGCCGGCGGCGGCCCGGCCCGCCGCGTACGTGCCGACGCAGCCCGATCCGGTCGCCCACGCCGTGCCGCAGTTCCCCCACCGGCAACTCCTCCCCGGCGAGCCGCGGACGATCGGCGGTTACCAGCTGCTCGGCCGTATCGGCGCCGGCGGGATGGGCACGGTCTACCTCGCCCGGCGCGAAGGAGCGGCGACCCAGGTCGCGCTGAAGACCATCAACCCCGAACTCCTCGACAACGCCGAGTTGTTGCGCCGGTTCCAGCGCGAGTCCGAGGTGCTGTCCATGGTCTCCGGCGCCTACACCGCCCGCGTCCTCGACTCCGGCGTCGACGCCGGACGGCCGTACCTGGCCATGGAGTTGCTGGACGGACGACCCCTCGACGCACACCTGGGGGAGCAGGGGCCCATCCGTACCCCCGAAGCGCTGCGGGCGCTGGCGCTCGCGCTGGCCGTCGCGCTGTCCGGGGTCCACCGGCTCGGCCTGGTCCACCGCGACCTCAAGCCCGCCAACATCATGCTGACCACGGCAGGCCCGCGCCTGCTCGACTTCGGCATCGCGGACCTGGTCGACGGCACCAGGCTGACCCGCACCGGCGTCGGACCGGGGACCCTGACGTACATGGCGCCGGAGCAGTTCGGCGAGGAGCGCGTCGGTCCGGCCGCCGATGTGTGGGCATGGGCGTGCTGTATGGTCTGCGCGGCACACGGCACCAGCCCGTTCGCGGCGACCAGTACGGGCGCGGTGATCCGCCGGATCGTGGACACGGGCCCCGAGCCGGCCGCGCTGGCGGCGGTGCGGGCCCTCGATCCGGAGCTCGCGGCCGCCGTCGAACGGGCGTTGACCGTCGACCCGGCGGACCGTCCGGCGGACGGTGCGGGCCTGGTGGATCTGCTCACCTCGCAGGGGAGCCCGCACCACGAGCCGACGCAGGTGGACGCCGTCCGCGAGGAGATCACCCGGGGCTGGCGCACCCTGGCCCTCTGACGGCCGCGCCCGGCTCACCGGACCGGCCCGACGTCACGCCCCGCTCAGCCGCCGACCGCGCGCAAGGTCCCCGGGCGGCGGCCCATCAGGCCGTCGAGGGCCGACGACGTCGCCTCGTCGGCCGGCAGGTGCACCACCATGTGCTGGCCGTCGGTCTCCGGAAGCTCCAGCACCTCGTACGCGAGTCGCAGTTCCCCCGCCTCCGGATGGACGAACCGCTCGACGCCCGAGCGGGCCCGCAGCAGTCCCGGTGACCGCAGCCGGTCGGAGAACGCCCGGCCCGCCGTCACCGTCAGCTCCTGGGCCAGCTCCGCCATGTGCGCATCGGAACCGGTCACCGCGAACGACAGCGCCCCCACCTCTTGATCGGCCACCCGGTCCCAGTCGGGGAACACCTCACGGGCCCGCGGATCGGTGAACACGAAACGCAGACGGTTCGGCGGATCCCCGTCCAGCAGACCCACCGGACCCGCGAGCCGGGCGTAGCCGTCGGTGTGCGCCACGGTCTCGCCCAGCATGTTCGCCACCACGGCCGGCGTCGGACCCAGCCGGTCCAGCAGCGCCCGGACCGTCGCCCGCACCTCGCGGGCCGGACCGGGCCGCACCGCACACATCTGTCGCTGCATGCCCGACTTCATCAGGTTGCGCAGATGCACCCGGGCGTCCAGCGGCAGCCGCAGCGCCTCACTGAGCGCGCCCAGGACCTGCGGAGACGGGTTACGGTCCCGGCCCTGCTCCAGCCGGGCCAGGTACTCGACACTGATCCCGGCCAGCATCGCCAGTTCCGTCCGGCGCAGGCCCGGCGTCCGCCGCCGCGGGCCCGCCGGAAGCCCGGCCTCCGCGGGAGTCACCGCCTCGCGTCGGGCGCGCAGGAACGCCCCCAGTTCGTTGTCGCTCATCCGCCGATCGTACGAGCGCGGGACGAGCCGAGGGTGGCCCTGTCACTACCAGCCTCGGCACGGCCTTCCTCGCATCCATGCCAGGCGGCAGCGTGAAGCCCATGACCACCGAATCGCAGAGCAGCACCACCGTCCTTCCGCTCGTCCCCGGCGACTGGACCTTCGACCCGCTGCACTCCTCCGCCGGCTTCACCGTCCGCCACCTCGGCATCTCCAAGGTGCGCGGCCGCTTCAACGAGCTCACGGCCGAACTCCTCGTCGGCGACACCCTCGACACCTCCTCCATCACCGCGACCGTGGCCCTCGCCTCCATCGACACCGGCAACGCCGACCGCGACGCCCATGTGCGCGCAGCGGACCTCCTCGACGTGGAGAAGCGACCCACGATGAGCTTCCGCTCCACCCGCATCGCCGGCGCCGGCGAGGACTGGACCCTGGAGGGCGACCTCACCATCGGCGAGGTGACCCGGCCCATCACCTTCGACGTCGATTTCGGCGGCGTCGTCGACGTCCCCATGGACGGCAGCAGGCACGCGGGCTTCGACGCCGCCGGCGAGTTCCGGCGCAGCGACTTCGGGCTCGACTTCGCCCCCGGCTTCCTCGGCGACGTGATCAAGGTGAACCTGGAGGTCCAGTTCGTCGAGCCCAAGTAGGCGCGAGCGGGTTTCACGCGCCGAGTCGGGCCGCCTTCACGCACCGAGTCGGGCCGCCAGATACGGCGCGGTCCGGCTCGCCGCCACGCGTGCCACCTCGGCGGGCGGCCCCTCGGCGACGATCCGCCCGCCCGCGTCGCCACCGCCCGGCCCGAGGTCGAGCACCCAGTCCGCCGTGGCGACCACGTCCATGTCGTGTTCGACGACGATCACCGAATGCCCGGCGTCGACGAGCCCGTGCAGCTGGCTCATCAGCACCTCGACATCGGCCGGGTGGAGGCCGGTCGTCGGCTCGTCCAGGACGTAGAGGGTGTGGCCGCGGCGCAGCCGCTGGAGCTCGGAGGCGAGCTTGATGCGCTGCGCCTCGCCGCCGGAGAGCTCGGTGGCGGGCTGCCCGAGCCGCAGGTAGCCGAGGCCGACATCGAGCAGGGTGCGCAGACTGCGCGCGGCGGCGGGGATGTCGGCGAAGAACCCGGCCGCTGCCTCGACCGTGAGGTCGAGCACCTCGGCGATGGTGAGCCCCCGCAGCCGGACCTCCAGGGTCTCCGGGTTGTAGCGGGCGCCGTGGCAGTCGGGGCAGGGCGCGTACGTGCTGGGCAGGAAGAGGAGCTCGACGGAGACGAAGCCCTCGCCCTGGCAGGTCTCGCAGCGCCCGCCCGGCACGTTGAAGGAGAAGCGGCCCGCCTTGTAGCCGCGCGCCCGTGCCTCCTCGGTCTCCGTGAACAGCTTCCGCACGACGTCGAAGAGACCCGTGTACGTGGCCAGGTTGGAGCGCGGGGTGCGCCCGATCGGTCGCTGATCCACCGTCACCAGACGGCCCACCCCGGAGAGTTCCTCGGTGAGCGCGCCCACGAGCGTCGACTTCCCGGAGCCCGAGACCCCGGTGACGGCGGTCAGGACCCCGACCGGGAAGGCCGCGTCGACGGCCCGCAGGTTGTGCCGGGTGACCGGGCCCGTCCGTAGCCAGCCGGCCGGTGCACGGACCTCGCGCGCGGGTGTCGGCCCCCGGTCGAAGAGAAAACGGCGGGTCGCGGACGCCTCGACGTCCGCGAGTCCGCCCGGCGGGCCGCTGTGCAGCACCCGCCCGCCGTGCACCCCGGCGAGCGGGCCCACGTCCACGAGCCAGTCGGCGTGCCGGATCACGTCGAGATGGTGCTCGACGACGAAGACGGAGTTCCCGGCGGCCTTGAGCCGGTCGAGCACCACGAGCAGGGCCTCCGTGTCGGCCGGGTGCAGTCCGGCGGACGGCTCGTCCAGGACGTACACCACACCGAAGAGCCCCGACCGCAGCTGGGTGGCGAGCCGCAGCCGCTGGAGTTCGCCATTGGAGAGGGTGGGGGTGGCGCGGTCCAGGCTGAGGTAGCTCAGACCGAGTTCGGTCACGGTCGCGATCCGGGCGACGAGGTCACCGGTGAGGACGCGCGCGGTCTCCCCGTCCTCGGACGTCGTGGTGGAGAGCAGTCCGGACAGTTCCGTCAGCGGCAGCGACGCGAGCTCGGCGATGGTCCGGCCCGCGAACGTCACCGCGAGCGCCTCGGGCCGCAGCCGCCCGCCGCCGCACACCGGGCAGGGCGCGCTGGTGAGGAAGCGCTCGGCCTTCGCGCGCAGCGTCGGGCTCTTCGAGTCGGAGAAGGTGCGCAGAACATAGCGCCGGGCACTCATGTACGTGCCCTGGTAAGGGCGTTGGATGCGGTCGGCATCCCGTACCGGATGAACGGTGACGACCGGCTGTTCGTCCGTGAAGAGGATCCACTCCCGGTCCTTCGCGTCGAGCTCGCGCCACGGCCGGTCGACGTCGTACCCGAGGGTGTCGAGGACGTCCCGCAGGTTCTTCCCCTGCCAGGCACCCGGCCAGGCGGCGATGGCGCCCTGCCGGATCGACAGCTCCGGGTCGGGCACGAGGAGTTCCTCACCGGTCTCGTGGACGCGCCCGAGGCCGTGGCACGAAGGGCAGGCTCCGGCAGCCGTGTTGGGGGAGAAGGCGTCGGAGTCGAGCCGCTCGGCGCCCTCCGGATAGCTGCCGGCCCGGGAGAACAGCATGCGGAGGGAGTTGGAGAGCGTGGTGACCGTACCGACGGAGGAGCGGGCGTTGGGCGTGGATCTGCGCTGCTCCAGGGAGACGGCAGGCGGGAGCCCCGTGATCTCGCCGACCACGGGCGCCCCCACCTGGTGGATCAGTCGCCGCGCGTACGGCGCCACCGACTCGAAGTAGCGCCGCTGGGCCTCCGCGTAGATCGTGCCGAAGGCCAGGGACGACTTGCCGGAGCCGGAGACCCCGGTGAAGACGACGAGCGCGTCACGGGGGATGTCGACGTCCACCCCGGCGAGGTTGTGTTCGCGGGCACCACGGACACGGACGTACGGATCATGGTCACTGTCGGGCATAAGGTGATTTTATCCGTGGGGCCACTCCCGTCCTGGTCAGGGCGGTAGGGCGGCGGTGTCGGGCCGGGAGCGCGAGGGCGTCAGGCCGGGGGCGCGGGCGTCAGACCGACGGCCTTCGCCAGCCTCCGGTACGACTCGCTCAGCGCCGCCCGGTCGTACGTGCTCGTGGTGACGAGGACCTCCTGCGCCCCGGTCTCCTTCACGGCCTGCTCCAGCGCCTCGGCCACCTGCTCCTCCGTGCCGTGCACATGGCCGCCCAGCCCCGACTCGTAGAACCCGCGCTGCTTCTCCGTCATCGCGAGGCCCTCGATCCGCTCGGGCGCGACGAGCGGAGGGAAGACGCCCTGGGTGCGCGAGTACGCGAGCGACCAGGCCTCCGGCATCAGCAGCCGCCGGGCCTCCGCCCCGGTCGCGGCCACCGCGACCGTCCCGGCGACGACCACGTACGGCTCGGCGGACCACGAGGAGGGGACGAAGCCGGCGCGGTACGTGTCGACGGCGGCGAGCAGCCGGTCACGGCCGCGCAGGTCGCCGATGACCAGCGGCAGCCCGGCCGTGGCGGCGATCGACGCGCCCTCGCCGGTCGCCAGGACGAAGGGCGGCACGCGCAGGCCCTCGGCGGGCCGGGCGTGCACCTGCGGATGGGCGGTCTGCTCGCCGGTGAACCAGCCGAGCAGTTCGTCGAGCTGCTCCCCGAAGCGGTCGGCGTCGTCCTTGTCCCGGCCGAGCGCCCGGCGGATGCCGTCGGTGAAGCCGACCGAGCGGCCGACACCCATGTCGATCCGGCCGGGGAAGAGGGATTCGAGGACACCGAACTGCTCGGCGACGACCAGGGGTTGATGGTTGGGGAGCATCACCCCGCCCGTACCGACCCGGATGCCCGACGTGGCGGCGGCGACGGCTGCCGCGAGGATCGTCGGCGCGGAGCCGGCGACCCCGGGCACGCTGTGGTGCTCCGACACCCAGAAGCGGTGGTACCCGAGGGCCTCCACCTCCTGGGCGAGGCGCACGGTGTCGCGCAGCGCCTGGGGGGCGTCCTCGCCCTCCCGGGTACGGGAGCGGTCGAGGACGGAGAAGCGGATGCCGCCGGGAAAGATGCTCACAAGGGCTTCAACGTCCGAGGCGGGGAGGGATTCCCGAATCGCCGGCCTGCGAAAATCCGACCGGCCGCGCACGCCGCGCTAGCGGCCCGCGGCCCAACGGAGGGCGCCGGAGAGGTGGGCGCGGAAGGCGGGGGACGCGTACGACTCCGGGGTGTGGCCGAGGGCCGTGAAGAAGAACCGGCCGCCGGCCTTCTCGTGGCACCAGGAGAGCGGATGGTCGGCGCCGTGCGTGCCGCCGGTGTACGTGGACTCGTCCGCGCGCAGCAGGACGTGGACGTCCGCGTCGCGCGGGGGCGAGGTGAAGTCGTACCACTCGTCGGTCCAGGCCCATTCCGCGGGCAGGTGCGCGGTCGCCGGGTGCGCGGGGTCCTCCACGTGGACCAGACCGGGCTGCAGCGGGGGGTGGCCCGCGAAGCGGGTGCCGAGCAGGTCGCCGTAGAACGGCCAGTCGGGCTCGGCGTTGGCTGCCGCGTGGACGGCGAGGAGCCCGCCGCCGCGCCGTACGTATGCCTCCAGGGCCGAGCGGCCCTGGTCGGTGAGGACCGACCCGGTGGTGGACAGGAGGACCACGGCTGCGCACCGCTCCAGCCGTTCCGCCGTGAACATCTCAGGATCGTCCGTCGCCTCTGCCTCGAGTCCACCCTCCCGGCTCAGCTCGACGAACGCGTCCGCGCCCGTCGGGATGGAGTCGTGGCGATAGCCGGCGGTACGTGTGTAGACGAGGACGTCCGAGGTCGGCACGGGTTCCCTTCCGTGGAAAGCGCTTTCTGTTCGACTGTAGCCACCGGTTCCGCCTCGCTGCAAGAGGCCCGCTGTGCGGGACTGCCGGTCGATGTCGGCATCGGCACGTGTCATCACTTGGTTGATACCTTTCACTTGTCGAGTGAAAGCAAATGGCTTCGCTCACGATGAGAGGGGGCACGTGAGTGCTGGCTGAAGAGCGGCGTGAGGTGCTCCTGCGCCTGGTCGAGCGCCGGGGTGCGATCAAGGTGAAGGACGTGGCGGAGGAGATGGGGGTCTCCGCGGTCACCGTGCGCCAGGACGTCCGGGAGCTGGCGGGCCGGGGGCTGGTGGTCCGTGTGCACGGAGGTGCCATGTCGCCGACCGCGGCGCAGGCGGCCGACGTGGCCGGCCCTGCCGCTCCCCGGCCCGCGATGCGGCAGGGGGATTCCTTCGGGCTGATCGTCCCGCCGGGCGGCTACTACTACCCCGAGATCATCCGAGGGGTGCAGGACGCGGCGCGCACGCACGGAGTGCGCATTGTGCTCGCGGTTTCCGGCGAGACGCTGACGGACAACCGGGAGCAGGTGCGACGGCTGATCGCGGCGGGCGTCGACGGTCTGCTGCTGATGCCGCGCGCCGGACTCGAACCCGTGGACCTGGCCGAGGAGTGGCTGGCCGGGCTCGAGGTACCGGTCGTCCTCGTGGACCGCAGGGCCGGTACGCAGGCCGGGCGGCTGGAGCAGGTGGCGTCGGACCACGCCCATGGCGCGGGCCTGGCGGTCCGGCACCTTGCCGAGCTGGGGCACGAGCGGATCGCTCTGGTCGCCCGGACGGAGAGCCCCAACACCCCTTTGATCCGCGAGGGTTATGAGGCGGCCTGCCAGGCCCTGGGGCTGACGGCGGGCCCGGAATACGGCATCGACCCGACCGACGGACCGATGTCGGCCGAGTGGTTCGAGGAGCTCGCAGGGGCGGTCGAGGCAGGTGACGTCCGGGCCGCCCTGGTCCACAACGACCTCGATGCCGTCGCCATGGTCGGCCTCCTCCAGGCGCGCGGCCTGCGCGTTCCGGGGGATCTGGCGATCGTGACGTACGACGACGAGGTCGCCGAGCTGAGCGATGTGCCGCTCACGGCTGTGGCGCCGCCCAAGAGGGCCGTCGGGGCTTGGGCGGTCGACCTGATGAGGCGGCGACTCGCCGAGCCGACCGCACCTCTGGCCGAGCTGCTGCTCCGCCCGGAGCTGCGTGTGCGGGACTCCAGCGGGGCCTCCCTCGCAGCCGGCAGGCGCGCGTAGAACGCGAACAGGGGGCCGCCATCACATCCCTTCGATTTCTTTCGTTATCTATCGAATGAAGCTTCAGGCATTGACGAAGCATGTTTGCTGACGAATGATTCCGGTCAACGCCCCAGCGAACGATCGGTGCACATCATGCTTCGCAGAACCACGGCCGCCCTGGCAGGCTCCGTCACAGCTCTCGCCCTGCTCGCCACCGCCTGCGGTGGAGGAGCGGATCAGGGTGCTTCACCGACCGCCGGGAAGACCGGCGAGGTCACCTTCTGGTCGTTCGTCAAGGGTTCCGACAAGGTGGCTGCGGCCTTCAACCGCAGCCACCCCGACATCAAGGTGACCTTCGAGACGGTTCCGTCGGGCCAGGAGTACTACTCGAAGCTCACCAACGCCGTGAAGGCCGGCACCGCGCCGGACGTCGCGGTGGTCGAGTACCCGCACCTGCCGGAGTTCGCGGCCCAGGGCAAGATCGAGGACCTGACCGACACGCTCGGCCCGGTGGTGAAGGACCGGTTCCCCGAGGCGGCGCGGCAGCTGGTCGACCTCGGTGACAGGACGTGGGCCGTCCCGCGCGACGCGGCGCCCCTGACGATGATGTACCGCAAGGACTTCTTCACCCGGCACGAGATCGACGTCCCCACCACGTGGGACGCGTACCGGAACATGACCGAGCAGGTGAGGAAGGCGGACCCCGCCGCCCGCGGCGGCGTCCTGTACACCGACAACCCCGGGCTTCTGGAGGCCCTTTCCTGGCAGGCCGGTGGCCAGTGGTTCGCGGCCGGGAAGGACTCCTGGAAGGTCACCGTCGACGACGGTCCGTCGAAGAAGGTCGCCGCCTACTGGGGCGACCTCGCCCGCAAGGACCTCGTCCGCTCGCTGAGCCAGCTGGACCCCTTCTGGACGAGCGTCCAGAAGGGCCGGACCGTCGCCTACGTGTGCGCCAGCTGGTGCGCCGGAGCGCACCAGGCGACCGTCCCCGACCAGAAGGGCAAGTGGGCCGTGGCGCCCGTGCCCACCTGGGACGGCAAGCCGGCCTCGGGCATGTACGGAGGTTCGTCCTTCGTGATCCCGAAGGGGTCCGACAACAGCGGGGCCGCCGCCGAGTTCATCAAGTGGATCACCACTGACCCCGAGGGCATGAAGGCGTGGGTGTCGTCCGGCACCAGCAGCCTGTTCCCCGCCGACCCGAAGCTGGTGCCGGTCACGAAGGCGGCCTTCAGGACCGACTACTTCGGCGGGCAGGACGTCTACTCCCTCATGGCGCGGTCCTACGACGCCATCCGGCCCGGCTGGACGTGGGGCCCGGTCATGGGCGCCACCAACACCGCCATCGTGGACCAGCTCCCGAAGGTCGCCGACGGCTCGGTGACCCTGCCCGGTGTCCTCGCCACCGCCGAGCAGGCCACGATCGCGCAGATGAAGCATCGAGGCCTGGCGGTCACCGCTCCGTAGGAGCCCGCAGCCCGCAGCCCGCAGCCCGCAGCCCGCAGCCCGCAGCCCGGAGCCCGGAGCCGGAAGCCCGTAGCTCGCAGCCCGGAACGCGGAGAGTCGGCCCCGCCCGTGCGGCGGGCCGACCCCCGGCTCCCTCCCGCACCCGCTCACCCCGCCCCACCCAAGGAAGGCCGGTATGGCAAGCCCATCCGCCCGAGGACAGCGCCGGACCGCCGCACTGCTCCTCACACCGTTCTTCGGCCTGTTCGCGGCCGTCACCCTCGCCCCGCTGCTGTACGCGGCATGGCTGAGCCTGTTCACCACCCGCACCTCCGGCCTCGGGTTCGGCGGCACCGAAAACGTCTTCACCGGGCTGAGCAACTACGCCCGAGCGCTCTCCGACGAGGCGTTCCGCGACGGGTTCCTCGTCATCGCCGCGTACTGCGCGATCTACATCCCCGTGATGATCGGCGGATCGCTGGTCCTGGCCCTGCTGCTCGACTCGGGTCTGGCCAAGGCGCGTTCGTTCTTCCAGCTGGCGCTGTTCCTGCCGCACGCGGTGCCGGGGCTGATCGCCGCGCTGATCTGGGTGTACCTCTACACCCCCGGCCTGAGCCCGGTGATCGACTTCCTGGAATCCGGCGGCATCGACATCAACTTCCTGTCGGTCGACAACGCCGTGTTCTCCGCGGCCAACATCGCCGTCTGGGAGTGGACCGGCTACAACATGGTCATCTTCTACGCGGCTCTCCAGGCGGTGCCCCGCGAGACCCTGGACGCGGCGAAGGTCGACGGCGCCGGCGCCGTGCGGACGGCACTGTCCATCAAGGTCCCGATGATCAGCCCCGCGATAGCGCTCGCCGTACTGTTCACCGTCATCGGCTCGATCCAGCTCTTCACCGAGCCGAAGGTCATCTACAACGCCTCCAGCGCGATCGGCAGCAGCTGGACCCCCAACATGTACGTCCAGACGGCCGCCTTCCAGAACAACGACTTCGGCCTGGCGGCAGCCGCCTCACTGCTGATCGCCCTGTTCGCCGCGGTGCTGTCGTTCGCCGTCACCCGTATCTCACGCCGCGGGAGCAAGCCGTGACCAAGTCCTCCACACTCGATGCACCGGCCCCCACACCCGTGACATCGTCGTCGTCCGGCCGCCGGCCGGCGCCGCGCAGACACAAGGGCGCCGGGAAGTCATCGTCCGTCCTGCTGTCCAAGGCCGGGGTCACGGCGATGCTGGGCCTCGCCACCCTCTACACTCTGCTGCCGCTGACCTGGCTGCTGCTGTCCTCCACCAAGAGCCGCGAGGACCTGTTCGGTACGAACGGCTTCGCGCCCGGCGACGAGATCCACCTCGCCGACAACCTCGGGCACCTGTTCACGGCGGACGACGGCATCTATCTGCGCTGGCTGCTCAACACGGTGCTGTACGCGGGTGTCGGTGCCCTGCTGGCAGCGGTGTTCAGCGTCGCCGCCGGCTACGCGTTCGACAAGCTCGCCTTTCCCGGCAAGGAGCGCCTGTTCTCGCTCGTGCTGCTCGGCGTGATGGTGCCCGGCACGGCGATGGCGATCCCGCTGTACCTGCTCGCCGCCAAGGCCGGCCTGGTGAACACGTTCTGGGGGGTGTTCCTCCCCGGACTGGTCTTCCCGTTCGGCGTGTACCTGGCCCGGGTCTTCAGCGCTTCCCATGTGCCGGACGAGGTTCTCGAAGCGGCGCGGATGGACGGGGCCAGTGAGTTCCGGACCTTCTGCCGCATCGCGTTCCCGATGATCGCGCCCGGTTTCGTCACCATCTTCCTCTTCCAGTTCACCCAGATCTGGAACAGCTTCTTCCTGCCCCTGGTGATGCTGTCCGACCAGGACCTCTACCCGGTCAACCTCGGCCTGTACGTGTGGTATTCGTCCGCGCTCACGCAGGGCCACCCCGAGGACTACCTGCTGGCCGTCGTCGGCTCACTGGTGGCCGTGGCCCCGCTCATCGCCGTCTTCCTGATGCTCCAGCGGTTCTGGAAGTCCGGCATGACCGCCGGCGCCGTCAAGTAGGCCGCCACCGTGAGGAATCCATCCATGCGCCCGACCCCGACCGCGACGCCGACCACCCGCCCCCGCGCCCTGTTCGCCATGGGCCGGCGTCACCGGGACGCGCTGTTCGCACCCGCCGAGATCCAGCGCCTGACGGCGTACGTCGACATCGACCCGGACCACGTCGCCGAGAACCTCACCGAGGACCCGGCCCTGGAGGACGTGGAGATCCTGATCACGTCCTGGGGCTGTCCCGTCCTCGACGAGGAGGTCCTGGCACGGGCACCGGCTCTGAAGGCGGTCGTCCACGCGGCGGGCAGCGTCAAGCACCATGTGACACAGGCGTGCTGGGACCGGGGGCTGGCCGTGTCCTCGGCCGCCGCGGCCAATGCCGTTCCCGTCGCCGAGTACACGGTCGCCGCGATCCTCTTCGCCAACAAGCGGGTCCTCGACATCGGCGGCCTCTACCGCGACCACCGCGCGGCCCTCGACTGGTCCGGGCGATTCCCCGGCTTCGGCAACTACCGCCGGACCGTGGGACTGGTCGGCGCGTCCCTCGTGGGCCGCAAGGTCCTCGAACTGCTGCGGCCCTACGACCTCGACCTGCTCCTCGCCGACCCCCACGTCGACGCCGCACAGGCCGCGGAGCTGGGCGCCCGCCACGTGGACCTCGACGAACTCGTCGCCCACTCGGACGTCGTCTCCCTGCACGCACCGGCACTGCCGGAGACGGATCACCTGCTGGACGCGCGGCGTCTCTCGCTGATGCGGGACGGCGCCACGCTCATCAACACAGCACGCGGGTCCCTCGTCGACACCGAGGCCCTCACCGCCGAGGCCGTCACCGGACGTATCCGCGCGGTCATCGACGTCACCGAACCGGAGGTGCTCCCCGCCACCTCACCGCTCTACTCCCTGCCCAACGTCCTCCTCACCCCGCACATCGCCGGCTCGCTCGGCGGCGAACTCCACCGGATCACCAGCAGCGCCCTCGACGAGGTCGCGCGCTACTGCTCCGGAGAACCGTTCGCGCACGCCGTGCACCACGCCGCCCTCGCGACGTCGGCCTGACACGTCCGGCCCTCCCCGGATTCCGTCGATCCGGGGACCGGCCGGCCCCGCCGTGAGTTCCCCACCACGGCGCTTGCTCCTTCCCGCTCCGTGTCCCCGCACAACGACCCAAGGAGTCCCCCCATGCAGCACTCTCCGTCGATGGGCAGGCGTCAGCTGCTCGTGGCAGGCGGTGCCCTCGGGCTCGCCGCAGCCGCGGCCCCGCTGCTCACGGCACCGGCGCAGGCCACGTCCCACGGCCCCTGCACCCGCATCACCGATCTCGGCCCCGGCATCGAGCAGTTCGCGCTCATGAGCGCGATCCAGGTCGGCGACACCGTCTACATCGGCTCCCGCAACCTCGAACCGACCCGGGTGATCGCCTTCCACCTGCCGACCCGCAAGGTGACCGCGCAGACCGTGCTCGGCACGGGACACTCGATTCAGGCGCTCGCCGCGGACTCCACCGGCAGGTACCTGTACGCGGGCATCCTGACGAAGGCCGACGAGGGCAGGCCGAACCTCTTCCGCTGGGACCTGACCACGCCGGACAAGCCCGCCGTGGCGGTCGGCCGGACCGAGGACCGCGACATCCGCGATCTCGCCGTCGCCCCGGACGGCACCGTGTACGCCGTCGGCGGCGTGCCGGGGAAGGCGCCCGCCCTGTGGATGTACGACCCGGCCACCGGCGCGGTGACCAAGCTCGGCATCCCCGACCCGAAGGCCACCCTGGCCAGGACCGTCGCCGCCACGGACACCGCCGTCTTCTTCGGAGCCGGCAGCACCCTGGCCGGCGGAGACGGGGCGAGCAAGGCGTCGCTGTACGCGTACGACCGGTCGGCGGGCACCTTCACGAACGTCACCCCGCCGGAGATGGAGAAGGACCCCAGCCTGCGCGAACTCCTCGTCGTCGGTGACCGCCTCGTCGTCAGCACAGCGGGCTCGACCGAGCCCGCGAAGCTGGCCGTGATGGACCTCGCCGACCTCTCCTCGTACACCGTGACGCCCTCCACCGGCAAGGTGGTCAAGAACCTGACCGCGAACGGCGACACGATCTACTTCGCCACCGATGCGGGTCTGCACTCCTACTCGACGGCGACCGAGGTCGTCGCCCCCGTCGCGTTCGACGGCGACCTCGGCGAGATCTGGGGCCTGGACCACGTCGACGGCACACTGACCGCCGTCTCGGGTTACGGCTTCGTCGCCGAGATCGACGTGGCCGCCGGTACGTCCGTCGTCACCGAACTCGGTCCGGCAGGCGCACCCGTCAGTGCTCAGACCGGCATGGGAATCGCCGCCGACCACCGGTACGTCTACGTGGGCGGCAACAACGGCATCGCCCGCCACGACCTGCGCAACGGGAAGGTGGTCAACCTCCGCGCGCCCGGCGAGGCGAAGGACGCCGTGGTGTTGAACGGCGTGCTCTACACCGGCCAGTACAGCTCGCAGGGCATGTGGACGTACGACCCCACGCGCGACGAGCAGCCCCACCAGCTGGCGGCGTTCCCGAGCGAACAGAACCGTCCGCTCGACGTCTGCCACGACACGGTCAACGGGCTCCTGCTGGTCGGCGCGCAGTCCGACACCGAGGGCGGCGGCTCCCTGTGGACCTACTCCCTGAAGACCGGTGAGAAGGCCGCCCACATCAACCCGGTCGACGGGAACCAGCTGGTGCGTGCCGTCGCCACCCGGGACGGCGTCGCGTACCTCGGCGGTGACAATCCCACCACCCAGGGGCCGCGCGGCACGCTCGTCGCCTTCGACCCGGTCGCCGGGCGGGAGCTGTGGCGCATCGATCTCCCCGCCACCCTGACCACGGGAGTGGCCGCGCTGGCGGTGCACGGCCGGCACCTGTACGGACTCACGCGGAAGGGCGGCTTCTTCGTCGTCGACGTCACGATCCGCCGGGTGATCCACACCGCCGACCACCGGGCCCTCTGCCCCGGCTTCGCGGCCATGGTCACCAGCCGCGGCATCGTCTACGGCGTCTCCGACACCACCCTCTTCCGCTTCGATCCCAAGACGTTCGCCGTCAGCACCGTCGTCCCCGAGATCAACGGCGCCTGGTACAGCGGTCCGCACGTCAACGCCGACAGCCGGGGCCTGCTCTACACGATGCGCGGCCACAACCTCGTCCGTATCGAAGACAGGCCGGTGATCTGACCATGGAGAAGTCGACGAGGCGGTCGATCATCGCAGTGGCGGCGGCGGGGGCGCTCACCCTCGCGGGCCTGGCCACCGCGCAGGCAGGGCAGGAAGGCGTGAGCCGGGCTTCGGGGGGATCCTGCAGCACGAGCAGCGGCTCCTCGACCCTGCTGACCGTCAACTACAGGAACGGCACACTGAACTCCGGCATTCCGGACCTGACCACGACGCACGCGACCGCGGCCGACGCGTCGTACGTCGTCGACGCAGGCGAGGACCACGCCGTCGCGCACAAGGTGACCCTGGGCGATCCCGGCTACGTCTCCGACGGCGCCCCGCGCAGCGAGAGCGCCACGAACGAAGTCCACGAGGGGAAGTTCGTCGTGGGCGACGAGCAACGGTACGAGTTCAGCGTCCTGTTGAAGGACTGGAAGACCTATGAGCCCGGGGACTCCGAAACCGGCGACATCATCTTCCAGGGGAAGCACGCCGGCGGAAACCTTCCCTCCTTCTACCTCATGACCAAGCGGAACAGCATCGCGTTCCGGTCGCCGACCCTCGACCTCCAGTCCACCGTGGTCGGCGACTTCCGCCCGCACCTCGGTGCGTGGATGCACTTCCGCGTGGACGTGAGCTGGACGGACGACAACACCGGCTACTACAAGGTCTCCACCCGGATGCCCGGCGAATCGCAGTTCACACTGCGTCAGGCGTACGAGGGCGTGAAGACCTTCCACCCCGTGAACCCGGCGGATTTCGGCTACATCAAGTGGGGTCTCTACCGCCCCGGCCAGACACTCGAAAAGGGAGACGTACCGACGCGCGTCGTCTATCACGACGACATCCGCATCCTGGACATCTCCCAGGGATGAGCCAGCCCACCCTGTGGTCGGACCCACTGGAAGTCACCAGTGAGAGTGTTCCCGTGAGACATGTCATCGCCCTCGACGTCGGCAGCACCGTCATGACGGCAGCTCTTGTCGGTCTGGACGGGTCGTTCTTGTACGAGGCGCGGCGGGCCACCGGGCGCGAAGGCGGGCCCGACGCCGTCGTGGAGTCGATCCTCGGCTTCGCGAAGGAGCTGCGTGCCCACGGACAGACCCGCTTCGGTACGGTGGCGGAGGCCGCCGGGGTCGTCGTGCCCGGCATCGTCGACGCGGAGCAGGGCGTCGCCGTCCGATCCGCCGACCTCGGCTGGCGGAACCTCCCGCTGCGGGGGCTGCTCAGCCAGAGGCTCGGGCGGATCCCCGTCGTGCTCGGGCACGACGTGCGCACCGGCGGCCTCGCCGAGGGCCGCATCGGGGCGGGCCGGGGCACCGGCCGCTTCCTGTTCGTGTCACTCGGTACCCGCATCGCCGGTGCGATCGGCATGGACGACGGCATCGAGGCCGGTGCCCGCGGCTGCGCCGGCGAGATCGGCCACATCGTCGTACGACCCGGCGGCCCGGTGTGCGGCTGCGGCGGGCGTGGCTGCCTGGAGGCCGTGGCCTCCGCAGCCGTGGTCGGTCGTGCCTGGGCCACCGCGAGCGGCGACCCCGCCGCCGACGCCGCCGGCTGCGCCCGGGCCGTCGAGGCGGGCGACGACACCGCGTCCGGGGTGTGGCGGGCGGCGGTCGACGCCCTCGCCGACGGCCTGGTCACCGCGCTGACGGTGCTGGATCCCGGCACGCTGATCATCGGCGGCGGCCTCGCCGAGGCCGGCGACACCTTGTTCACACCCCTACGCGCGGCAGTGGCGGAACGGGTCACGTTCCAGAAGCTGCCCGCGATCGTCCCGGCGGCCCTCGGGGACGCCGCCGGGTGTGTGGGCGCGGGCCTGCTCGCCCGGGACCTGCTGCCTCTCCGGCCGTGGCCGGAGAGGCAGGGGGGCGGCGGGTGATCAGCCGATGCGGTCACGCACGAAGGCGAGTTGGACCTGCTCGTGCATACGGCCGCCGCCCTCGTGGCCGTTGAAGGGGTACACCTCGACCGACTTCTCCGCGGCGTACCGGTGATAGGCGGTGAAGCAGGTGGAGGGCGGGCAGATCGGGTCCATCAGTGCGATCGAGAAGAGCGCGGGCGCGTCCGCCCTGGCCGCGAAGTGCATGCCGTCGAAGTAGGACAGGGTGGTGAACACCTGCTCGGCGCGGTCGCGGTGGAGGGCGAGATACTGGGCGATCTCGGTGTACGGCGGCTCCGGCGCGATCTCGGCGCCGCGCCGGATGTGGCACAGGAACGGCACGTCCGGCATCACGCCGGCCAGACCGGGCACGAGTCCGGCGACGGCGAGGGCTATGCCGCCGCCCTGGCTGAACCCGGTGACGACGATCCGGGCCGGGTCGACCATCGGCAGGCGGCGGGCCGCCTCGGTCCACCGCACGGCGTCGGTGAACAGCCGCCGGTAGTAGTGCGCCTGGGGGTCGTGGATGCCTCGGGTGAGGAAGCCGGGGACGGTGCCACTCGTGCCCGGTGCCGGGTCGTCGGTGGCTCCGGGGGCGGCGGACCAGCCCTGGCCGCGGGTGTCCATGAGGAAGTGGGCGTGTCCGGCGGCCGGATGGAGCAGGTTCTCGTGGGGCAGGCCGCGACCGCGGCCGTATCCGAGGAATTCGACGACGCACCCCAGAGGCCCGGTCGCGCCGGACGGGACGCGCAGCCAGCCACGTACCGGCCGGCCGTCGAATCCGGCGACGGTCACGTCGTACGTGTCGATCAGTGTCAGGCCGTTGTGGACCGGGCGGAGCTCCGGAGTGGTGCCCACGGTCGCGACGGCGGTCGCGGCGAGAGTGCGGGACCAGAAGGCATCGAAATCGGCCGGCGCCGGCAGCTCGGGCCGGTATGCCAGGCACTCCTCGAGAGTCAGATCGGTCAGCGGCACGGATGCCTCCTCGGTGCTGGGATCAGACGTACGATGTCTGATGTCCCGTGACTCTAAGGAGCGCTGCGCCGGCCGGTCAAGGCCGGTCGAGGAGCGGCCCGCAAGTGGGACGGCGCCCGCCCGGATCTGTCCGGGCGGGCGCCGTCGTGGCGGTCGAGGCTGCGGGGGATCAGGCCGTGATGTCGCCCGTCCGGCTCCGGGCGGCGGCGAGTCGGCGCCGCACCGGGGCGTAGTGGTCGGCGACGGCGGCGACGAAGGCGACAGGGTCGCCTGCGCGCGCCGCCTCGACGATCCGGCGGTGGACGTCCACGGTCACCTTCTCGTCCTCGATGGTCATCAGGTTCAGATGGGGCGAGACGATCGAGTAGACGTCCCAGAACGCGAGCGTCAGCTGACTGACCAGCTCGTTGCCGAGCGGCTCCACGAGCAGCGCGTGGAAGGCCCGGTCCGAGGACACGAATCCGTCGCCGCCGCCCGCACCCTGTCGTTCCATCTCGGCGACCAGTCCGTCGAGCGTGTCGAGGTGCTGCGGGCTCAGCGCGCCGATGATGCGTTCGGCGTTGCCGCGCTCGAAGAGTTCCCGTACGTCGACGAGGTCCGCGTACACCTGGAAGTCGTCGTCCGGGCTCAGCATGCCGCGGAAGGTCATGGATTCGACCAGTGCGGAGAGGCTCAGTCGGCCCACGTACGTGCCGTGGCCATGGCGCACTTCGACGATGTCGAGCGCGGCCAGGGTCTTGACCGCCTCGCGGACGCTGGAGCGACTCGCGCTCAGCGCGATGCAGAGCTCGGCCTCGGTCGGCAGGGGATCGCCGGGCCGCATGCGGTTGTCGAGCATGTAGCGCTTGATCTCCTCCGCGACCTCCTTGCGGAGCGACGCGCGCCCCCGGCGCGTTTCGGAAATCTCAGGACTGGCCACCTATTGACCCCTCTCCCTCGTCCAGCTAGGTTCACACGCTATCAAGCCATCGGACATCAGACGTCTGAACTTTAGGCTCTTCCCCGAGTGAACGTTGCCCCTAGGAGGACCCCGTGTCGCAGCGGACACCCGCAGGATTCAACCGCCGCAGTTTCCTGCGCTACACCGGAGCCGTCGGCGCGGCAGCCATGCTGACCGGCACTCTCGCCGCGTGTGGCGGTCCCGCCTCCACCGGTTCCACCGCCGGTTCGGGCAGCAGCTCCATCGAGGCAGGGATCTCGTACGCGCTCTCCACGGGATTCGACCCGATGACGGCGTCCGGTGCCACCCCCGTCGCCGCGAACACACACGTCTTCGAAGGGCTCGCCGACCTCGACCCGGCCACCCTGGTCGCCCGTCCCGCGCTTGCCACCGCCCTGCCGACGAAGGTCGACGCGACCACCTATCGGGCGACCCTGCGGGCCGGTGCCACCTTCCACGACGGCTCGCCGGTGACCACCGAGGACGTGGTCTTCAGTTTCGAGCGCATCCTCGACCCGAAGAACGCCTCGCTGATGGCGCAGTTCCTGCCCTTCCTCGACGAGGTGAAGGCCGTCGACGCCTCGACGGTCGAGTTCAAGCTCAAGTACGCGTTCGACCTGTTCCCGTCCCGGGTCACCGTCGCGAAGATCGTCCCCAAGAAACTGGTGCTGGCCGACCCCAAGGGGTTCGACGCCAAGCCCGTCGGCTCGGGCCCGTACCGCCTGGTCTCCGCGACCAAGGAAGACAAGATCGTCTTCGAGGCGTACGACAAGTACAACGGCCGTGACAAGGCCAAGGTCAAGAACATGACCTGGCGTCTCATGTCGGACCCGGCCGCCCGGGTCAGCGCCCTGGAGTCCGGCCGGGTCCAGGCCATCGAGGACGTCCCCTACATCGACGCCGAGCGCCTCTCCGCAAAGGCCACCGTCGACTCCGTGCAGTCCTTCGGCCAGCTCTTCATGATGTTCAACACCGCGCAGAAGCCCTTCGACGACAAGCGGGTCCGTCAGGCCCTGCACTACGCGCTCGACGTCGACAAGATCATCAGCACCGCGATGATGGGCAACGGAACCGCCGCGCAGGGCTACCTGCAGACGACCCACCCCGACTTCCACAAGGCCTCCACCGTCTACACCTACGACCCGGCGAAGGCGAAGAAGCTGCTCGCCGAGGCGGGCGCGACCAACCTCTCCATCGAGCTGCTCACCACCGACACCGGCTGGGTCAAGGACATCGCCCCGCTGATCAAGGAGAGCCTCGACGCGGTCGGCGTGAAGACCACGCTCGACATCGGCCAGTCCTCCGCCCAGTACGGGAAGGTCGACAAGGGCCAGTTCCAGGTCCTCGTCGCACCGGGCGACCCGTCCGTCTTCGGCAACGACGTCGACCTGCTGCTGCGCTGGTTCTACGAGGGAACCTGGCCGACCAAGCGGTACCGCTGGGCCGGCAGCGCGCCGGACAAGCAGGTCCGCGCCCTGCTGGACCAGGCCGCCCGCAGCTCCGACGCGGCCGAGCGCAAGCGGCTGTGGGGGCAGGTGACCGACATCGTCGCCGACGAGGCGCCCCTCTACCCGATCCTGCACCGCAAGCTGCCCACCGCCTGGAACGACAAGGCGCTGCCGGGCTTCGCCCCGCTGCCCACCACCGGTATGTCGTTCCTCGACGTCGGCCGCGACTGACCGGGTCCGGGCCGGCCCGTCCCCCCGGGTCGGCCGGGTTCCCCTCCAACCCCTAGGAACCGAAAGATGGTTGTCCTCCTCCGGCTCGCGTTGCGCCGCATCGCGATCATGCCGGTGATGATCCTCGGCATCACCCTGCTGGTCTTCGTGGTGCTGCAGTTCTCTCCCGCCGACCCCGCGTTCAACGCACTCGGCGAAGGTGCCACCCCCGAAGCCCGCGCCGCATTCGCCGCGGAGCACGGGCTCGACGACCCGCTGCCCCTGCGGTACGTGGACTTCCTCGGCCAACTGCTGCGCGGCGACCTCGGCGTCACCATGCCGCCGAGTCAGCCCGTCGCCGACCGGATCGCGATCGCGCTCCCCGTCACCATGCAGCTCACCGCACTGGGACTCGTCCTCGCGATCGTCCTCGCCGTCGCCATGGGTGTGACCGGCGCGGTCCAGCGCGACCGCTGGCCCGACCAGGTCACCCGGGTGCTGTCCATGGCCGGCATCGCGATTCCCTCCTTCTGGCTCGGTGTCGTACTCATCCAGCAGTTCGCCCTCAACACCCCCGTCTTCCCGACGGGCGGCTACGTCAACCCGGCCGAATCGTTCTCCGGGTGGCTGCGGGCGATGGCCCTCCCCGCGATCTCCCTGGCCATCCCCGTCGCCGCGTCGCTCGCCCGGCTGATCCGGACCTCGATGGTCGCCGAGCTCGACCGGGACTACGTCCGCACCGCGACGGGCAACGGTCTCCCGCGGTCGCTGGTCGTCCGAGGGGTGCTGCGCAACGCCCTGGTCACCCCGCTGACCGTGCTCGGCATCAAGGTCGGCTATCTCCTCAGCGGCGCCGTCGTCATCGAGACGATCTTCGACCTGCCCGGCATGGGCAAGCTGATCCTCGAAGGCGTCACCGGCGGCGACACGGCCCTCGTCCAGGGCACCGTGCTCACCATCGCCCTCGCGTTCCTGGTCGTCAACGTCGTCGTCGACCTCCTGTACCTGCTGGTCAACCCCCGTATCAGGACGGTGTGACGCATGTTCACAGGTCGCCTCGCCAAGAGGCTCTCCCGTCCCGGCATCCGCCTCCGCTCGCTGCCGGTCACGTCACGCATCGCCGTCGGCATCCTGCTGCTCGTCACCGTGGCCGCCGTTCTCGCGCCGCTGATCGCCTCCGACCCGCTGGCCACCGGCTCCCCGGTACAGCCGCCCGGCGCCGACCACTGGTTCGGCACCGACCGCGTCGGCCGCGACGTCTTCTCCCGGGTCGTCCACGGCGCCCGCTACTCGCTTCTCATCGGCCTCGGCGCCACCGCCCTCGCGGTGGTCGGCGGCGCGTTCCTCGGTGCTCTGGCCGCCACCTCGCGCAAGCTGGGCGACGAGTCGGTGATGCGCACGCTCGACGTCGTCATGTCCTTCCCGCCGATCGCGCTGGCCGCCGTGCTCGTGGCCGTGTTCGGGCCGAGTGTCCCCGTGATCGTCGGCAGCATCGCCTTCGTGTACGTGCCGTCCCTGGCGCGCGTCGTCCGCGCCAACGTCCTCGCCCAGTACGGCGAGGACTACGTGGCCGCCGAGAAGGTGATCGGCGCCCGGCGCGGCCACATCGTGCTGAGGCACGTCGCGGTCAACTGCGCCGCGCCCGTGATGGTCTTCGCGACCGTCCTGGTCGCCGAGGCGATCATCTTCGAGGCCAGTCTGTCCTTCATCGGCGCCGGCGTGCAGGACCCGGACCCCAGCTGGGGCAACGTCCTGTCCTACGGGCGGCAGATCCTGCTCTCCGGTGGCTGGTGGGCCACCTTCTTCCCCGGCCTCGTCCTGCTGGTGACCGTCCTGGCGCTCAACATCCTCTCCGAGGGACTCACCGATGCCTCGGCCGCTCCCAGGACGGGCCGCACGGAGGACGGGAACACCAAGCGGGAGGCGGCCCGTCCGGCGCCGGAGCCCCGCTCCCACGAGGAGGTCGACGCCGCGCTCGCCCGGCTCGCGGCGGTCGTCCGCGCCACCCCGCCGGCCACCCGGCCGGTGGCGGACGACGCCCCCGAGCTGCTCGTCGTGAAGGACCTCGCGATCCGTTTCCCGGACCGGTACGGCGACGTGAACGTCGTCGACGGCATCTCCTTCACCGTCCGTGAGGGCGAGACGCTCGGCCTGGTCGGCGAGTCCGGCTGCGGCAAGTCGATCACCAGCCTCGCCGTCATGGGCCTGCTCGCCCGCAACGCCGAGGTCTCCGGCACCATCGAGTACCGCGGCCGGAACCTGCTGACGATGGACCGCAAGGAACGGCAGACGCTCGCCGGACCCGAGATCGCGATGGTCTACCAGGACGCCCTGTCGTCCCTCAACCCGTCGATCCTGGTCGGCAAGCAGCTGCGTCAGCTCACCTCGCGCGGCGGCACCCGGACCCCCGCCGAGCTCCTGGAGCTGGTCGGCCTCGACCCGCGGCGCACGCTCAGCAGTTACCCGCACGAGCTGTCCGGCGGCCAGCGCCAGCGCGTCCTCATCGCCATGGCGCTCTCCCGAAGCCCCCGGCTCCTCATCGCCGACGAACCGACCACGGCCCTGGACGTCACCGTCCAGGCCCAGGTGGTGGAACTCCTCGTCCGGCTCCGCGACGAGCTCGGCTTCGCGATGGTCCTGGTCTCGCACGATCTGGCGCTCGTGGGCGACCTCTCCCACCGGGTCGCGGTCATGTACGCCGGACAGCTCGCCGAGGTCGGCGACACCCGGTCCGTGCTGCTCGCCCCCTCGCACCACTACAGCCGTGGTCTGCTCGGCTCGGTCGTCTCCCTGGAGGGAGGCGCGGAGCGGCTGCACCAGATCCACGGCGTGGTCCCCGCCCCGAAGCAGTTCGACGCCGGCTGCCGGTTCGCCTCGCGCTGCGATGCGGTCACGGAGCTCTGCCGTACGACGCCTCCGGAGCTGACCGACCTCGGCGGCCGGACCCACGGATTCGCCTGTCACCACCCGGCGATGGCCGTCGAGCACCAGAAGGAGGCCGTCCGATGATCCGCCTGGAGAACATCCACGTCCGGCACAAGGCGCGCGGCGGCGGACTGTTCCGCCACGACGCGGTCCACGCGCTGACCGATGCCTCGCTGGAGGTCGCCAAGGGCGAGATCCTCGGCCTGGTCGGCGAGTCCGGCTGCGGCAAGTCGACGCTGGCCCGCGTCCTGACCGGCCTTCAGAAGCCCACTGAGGGAACCGTGCACTTCCGCGGCGAGGACCTGTGGCAGATGCCCGGCGCCCGCCGTCGCAAGGAGTTCGGCGCCTCGGTCGGTGTGGTCTTCCAGGACCCGGCCACCGCGCTCAACCCGCGCATGTCCGTGGGGCGGATCCTCCGCGACCCGCTCGACGTCCACCGCCGCGGTACCGCGGCGGAGCGGGAGGAGCGGGTCGAGGAGCTGCTCGACCTCGTGGGCCTGCCCGGTCACACGCTCCGGGCCCTGCCCGGTCAGCTGTCCGGCGGCCAGCGCCAGCGGGTCGCCATCGCACGGGCGCTCGCCCTCGAGCCCGACGTCATCGTGGCCGACGAGCCGACCTCCGCGCTCGACGTCTCCGTCCGGGCCCAGGTCCTGAACCTGCTCGTCGACCTGCGTGCCCGGCTCGGCCTCGGCATGGTGTTCATCTCGCACGACATCCAGACGGTGCGTCACCTCTCCGACCGCCTCGCCGTGCTGTACCTGGGGCGGATCGTCGAGGAGGGCCCGGCCCGCGCCGTGTCGGCCGCGCCCACACACCCGTACACCGAGGCCCTGTTCTCCGCGACGCCGAGTCTGCTGGAGCACACCGAGCGGATCGTCCTGACCGGCCCGGTGCCCTCCGCCGTCAATCCGCCCAGCGGCTGCCCGTTCCGCACGCGCTGCTGGAAGGCGGACGACGACTGCGCGACCGACTTCCCAGCCGCGGGAAGCACCCCTGACGGCCACCGCTGGCACTGCGTCCATCCGCTGACGGACGACGCCCCGACTTCCTCCCTCCCCCGTTCCACATCCCCCGCACACATCGCCAGGAGCACGTCGTGAACGCCCGTACCCCCCGCTTCACCGGTGTCATTCCGCCCGTGGTCACCCCGCTGACCGCTGACGGCGACATCGACACCGCCTCGCTGGAGCGGCTTGTCGGCTTCCTCATCGAGGGCGGGGTGACCGGCCTCTTCGCCCTCGGCAGTTCCGGCGAGACCGCGTATCTGACCGACACCCAGAAGGACATCGTCGTCGACACGATCGTCGGCGCCGCCGGCGGGCAGGTCCCCGTCGTCGTCGGCACGATCGAGCAGACCACCAACCGCGCCGCCGAGCGCGCGGTGGCCGCCCACAAGAGCGGTGCGGACGCCGTCGTCGCGACCGCCCCCTTCTACACCCGCACCCACGAGACCGAGATCGACCGGCACTTCCGGCTCCTCGCCGACGCGGTGGATCTGCCGCTCCTCGCCTACGACGTGCCGGTCTGCGTCCACAGCAAGCTGTCGACCGACCTGGTGCTGCGGCTCGCCGCCGACGGGGTCCTCGCCGGCATCAAGGACTCCAGCGGCGACGACGTCGGCCTGCGCTACCTGTGCCTCGGGGCCCAGGAGCTGCCGGACTTCGCCGTGCTCACCGGCCACGAGGTCGTCGTCGACGCGATGCTGCTCGGCGGCGCCGACGGCGCCGTGCCCGGTCTGGGCAACGTCGATCCGCACGGCTACGTGCGACTGGACCGGCTGGCCGCGGCCGGCGACTGGGTGGCGGCGAAGGCCGAGCAGGACCGGATCGCCCGGCTCTTCGAGATCGTGACCGTCGCGGTTCCGGGCACCGCCTCCGCGACGGCGGGCGGTCTCGGCGCGTTCAAGACGGCACTGAAGGTCCGCGGCATCATCGACACCAACCTCGTCAGCCCGCCGATGCGCCCGCTGGACGAGGCGGAGACCGCGCGGATCGCGGAGATCCTGGAGCGGGCGGGCCTGCGATGAGCCTGGTCGCCGGAATCGACATCGGCGGCACGAAGACCGCCGCCGGTCTGGTCGACCCGAACGGCACCCTGATGCGGCGCCACACGCTGCCCACCCCGGCAGCGGACGGCCCGGAAGCCGTGGTCGCCGCCGCGGTGCGGGCCGTACGGGAGCTGGGCGAGCCGGTGGCGGCGGTCGGCGTCGGCAGCGCCGGCGTCGTCGATCCGACGGCCGGCCGGATCGTCTCGGCCACCGACGCACTCCCCGGCTGGGCCGGGACCGAGCTGCGCCGGGACCTGGAACAGGCGCTCGGCGTCCCCGTCTCGGTCGACAACGACGTCCACGCGCACGCCCTGGGCGAGGCGTGGCTCGGGGCCGCCGCCGGCCACCGCCATGTCCTCCTTGTCGCGGTCGGCACCGGGATCGGGGGCTCGCTCCTGATCGACGGCCGCGTGCACCACGGTGCCCGGTCGGTGGCGGGCCACGCCGGTCACGTCCCCGTGCCGTCGGCCGCCGGGGCGCCCTGCACCTGCGGCGGGACCGGACACGCCGAGGCGGTCGGCAGCGGCCCCGCGCTGCTCGCCGCGTACCTCCGGCGCGGCACCGCGCCCGCCGCCTCCGTGTCAGAGGTCTCCGCCCTGGCCTCGGCGGGCGACGCCGAGGCCCGTCGGGTGCTCGGGCTCGGTGCACGGGCCCTCGGGGAGGCTCTCGGCGGCATCGTGAACATGACCGACCCCGAGCTGGTGCTCGTCGGCGGTGGTGTCAGCGGCTGCGGCCCGGAATGGTGGGAGCCACTGCGGGAGGCCTTCGCCGCCGAACTCCTGCCGCCCTTGAGGGGCGTGGAGTTGCGGCCGGGGTCGCTCGGCGGCGACGCGGCCGTCCTCGGCGCGGCACGTCTCGCCCTGGAGGTTCTGCGATGAGCGGGCGTCCCACGGCCGGTACGGTCGTCGACCGTCTCCACGGCGCGCTGATCGTGTCCTGCCAGGCGTACCCGGGCGAGCCGATGCGCGACCCCGACACCATGCGCAGGGTGGCGCTGGCCGCCCGCGACGGCGGCGCGGCCGGCATCCGGGCCCAGGGCCTGGACGACCTCCGGGCCATCCGCGGTGCCCTCGACCTGCCGCTGATCGGGCTGTGGAAGGACGGGGCGGAGGGCGTGTACATCACTCCGACGGCCCGTCACGCGCTCGCCGTTCTGGAGGCCGGGGCGGACATCGTGGCTCTGGACGCCACGGACCGGCCCCGCCCGGACAGCCGGCCGGTGGCCGAGTCGATCGAGGCGGTGCGGGCCGCGGGCGGACTGGTGATGGCCGACGTGTCCACGTACGAGGAAGGGGTACGGGCCGCGGAGCTCGGCGCCGCTCTGGTGGGCACCACGCTGTCCGGCTACACCCCCGCCACGTACGGCCGCAAGGACGCGGGGCCGGACCTGGAGCTGGTGGAGCGTCTCGCGGGTTCGATCGGCGTGCCGGTCGTCGCGGAGGGACGCGTCCACACCCCCGCGCAGGCGGCGCGGGCCCTGGAGTGCGGCGCCCACGCCGTCGTCGTGGGGACGGCGATCACCCATCCCACCACCCTGACGGGGTGGTTCGTGGAGTCCTTGGGACACCGAGGGGCCTGAGCAGCCGTCGCCGGCGGACGGTCACGGGTCCGCCGGCGACGTCCTCGTCTCACCGGGGCGTGTGCCCCCGGGCGTCGGCGCACACGCCCGCGTCCGGGCAACCGGCGACGGCAGAGGAGGGACGGAGCGGGACGCCGTTCGCTCGCAGCACCTTCCGTACGTCGAGGATCAGCGGGAAGACCTCCTGGTTCCAGTCCTCCCCCTGCTCGTCCCAGGCTCGCTGCTCGGCCTCGACGGCCATCCTGTCCTGGGCGAACACGCGCTCGGTGAAACGTCGGATGAGCGGCCAGGCCAGCGTGAGCGCTCCGGGGAACGCAGGCTTCGCGATCGTGAGCAGCCCGAACACGCGGCTGACCCGCTGTTCGAGGTCTTCCGGCACGTAGGCGGCCCACAGCGAGAACGCGGCCGTCCCCGACGTCTCGGGGACCGCCCGGAGGGTCTGGTAGGGGTACCCGGTGCGGATGGTGACGACGTCGGGTGTCGAAGCGCCGCCCACGCCCTCGGCGGACAGCAGGCCGGCTCCCCGGTCCTTCCTCCCGCCGGAGGGGACGAAGAGGTACCGGGCCTCCACGAAGCTCGGGCCCGTGTCGTACCCGAGGAGCTCCGGCTGGATCCGGCCGAGGACGCCCCTGTGCAGGAACTGGTGGTTCATGTCGAGCAGGTTCTCGTGCATGAACGAGTAGTGGCAGCGCACCGTGCGCGAGAACATCATGGTCCGGTGCCGGGCCGAGTCCGCCTCGGGGAGCGCGGGCAGGGGAGTGACCTCCGCCCTGTCGGGGGCACCGGGGAAGACGAAGACCAGCCCGTAGCGCTCGCGGACGGGGTAGGAGCGCACCCCGCGGGGTGGCCGTTCGGCGCCCTTGGGCAGGTAGGGGATCTGTGAGATGCGGCCGTTCCCGCGATAGGCCCACGCGTGGTAGCAGCAGCGGAGCACCTCTCCTTCCACCACCCCCAGGCTCAGCGGCACCTGGCGGTGGGCACAGCGGTCCTCCAGGGCGTACACTGTCCCGCCGGCGCCCCGGTACAGCGCGATGCGCCGTCCCGCGAACGAGGCCGCGCGGACCTTGTTCCTGGGCACGCCCGCGGACCGGGCGACGGGGTACCAGAAGTCCGGATCGATCCCGACACGCCGCAGATCGACCTCGCCCGTGCCGCCGTCGCCGGACTCCGGTGCGTACCCGCTCCGCGCGTGCGTGGCGTTCGCCTCCTCGGTCATCCGCCTCTCCCTCTCGCACAGGACGTTCGCCTCGTGGGCATACCAGGACAAGCGGACCACGGTCCGTCCGGTCGCGCGATTCGTCCTCCGGCGAGGCCGGCCCCGTACGCCTGACCCGGACGGCCCGGCACGCGCGCGGACGAGGTGTACGGGCCCGCCCCGCCCGGCACCGGGCGTGGCGGGCCCGGGCGGAGAGGACCACGCCCCTCATGCTGTCGACCGTGGACGACGACGCGCGAGACCCGCGCCCCTGGTACCGGCAGATCGGACGGGCCCGCTGGAAGGCGTTCGCGGGTGCCTGGATCGGCTATCTCCTCGACGGTTTCGACTTCGTCCTGATCACCCTGGTGCTCACCGAGGTGAGCGAGGAGTTCGGTCTTGACCCCGTGGAGGCGGCGAGTCTCGTCTCGGCCGCCTTCATCACCCGGTGGCTGGGCGGCGCGGTCCTGGGCGCGATCGGCGACCGGTACGGCCGCAGGACGGCCATGGTGATCAGCATCTGGCTGTTCTCCCTGGGGACCCTGGCGTGCGGCTTCGCGTGGAACTACGAGAGCCTCTTCGCGGCGCGGCTGGTGATCGGGCTCGGGATGGCCGGCGAGTACAGCGCGAGCGCGACCTACGTGATGGAGAGCTGGCCGGCCCGGCTGCGGGGGAGGGCCAGCGGGTTCCTCATCTCGGGCTACGCGATGGGCACCGTGCTGGCCGCCGAGACGTACAGCGTCGTCGTGCCGGAGCACGGCTGGCGATGGATGTTCTACCTCGGCGTGCTGCCGGTCGTGGTGGCCCTGTGGGTGCGGCGCGCGCTGCCGGAGGCCGAGGACTGGGAGGAGGCCGTGGCGGAGACCTCCACCCGGCCGAATCCCTTCCGGCCGCTCTTCGCCGACCGGCGGCGGGCGGTGGTCAACGCGCTGCTCGCGGCTGTGGCGCTGGGAGCGCTGTTCACGGTCTTCGCCGGACGGGCGGGCGGTGCGACGGCGGCGCTGTCGGTCCTGGCGGGTTCGGTCATGGCGGCGTTCGCGGTGCAGCTGGGAGGCCGACGGGGGCGGACCCTGTATCTGGCGTTGATCGGGGCGGTGTTCGCCGCGTTCCTGTACAGCTGGCCGATCCAGGCGCTGCTGCCCACGTACCTGAAGACCGAACTGGGCTACTCGCCGGAGCAGGTGGCGCAGGTGCTGTACTTTGCCGGGTTCGGCACGATGGCGGGCTGCTGGCTGTCCGGGTTCACCGGAGACCGGTTCGGCCCTTCGCGGGCGTATGCGTGGACCCTGCTCGCCTCGTTGGCCTTCGTGTTCCCCGTCTTCGCGGTGGACGATAACCTGCCGCTCCTGGGGGTGCTGCTGTTCGCGCTGCAGGCGCTGAGCTTCGGCATCTCGGGGCTGCTGCCGCGCTACATCGGAGGGCACTTCCCGACGGAGCGGCGGGCGGCCGGGCTGGGGTTCACGTACAACGTGGGCGCGCTGGGCGGTGCCGTCGCGCCGGTGCTCGGGGCTCGGCTGGCCGAGGGCATGGCGCTGGGGACGTCGCTGGCGGTGCTGACGTTCGGGCTGAGTCTGGTGGTGGTCGTGATTGTGGGATTCGACGTGCCGAGGCGGCTGCACCGGCGGATGGATCCGGCGGGTGCGGTCGACCATCTGGCGACAGATCGATGAGACGACGATCAGGTGACGATCCGTCGAAGAGCAGGCATGAGATGTCTGATGTCCGATGCCTGCTCGACTCTAGGGTTCCGTTCGGCCGCCCGCAAGCGTTCATGTGGGGGAGTTTCGAGCGGTGCGAAGGGGTTGACGGTCCGTTGGGGGAGCCCTAGGTTCGCCGCAACGTCTGATGTCCGATGCCTCCCTGTCATCTGTTGTGGAGGTGTCGGTGAAAACCGCCCGTTCTGCTTCCCTGATCCTTCTGCTGGCACTCGGAGCCGGCCTGCTCGGAGCGCCGTCGGCCCCGGCCGCAGAGCCCCCGGTGGCCGAATCGCCCGCCGCCGCGGCACGCGAGCGCCGACTGACCGCCGACGAACCCCTCTATGAGAGCGCCGTCCTCGCCACCTCCGGCCAGGGCGCGCACACCTACCGCATCCCGGCCCTCGACACCCTGCCGGACGGCACGCTCATCGCCGCGTACGACCGGCGCAACGACAGCGCCGGCGATCTGCCCGGCAACCTCGACGTCATGGTCCGGCGCAGCACCGACAACGGCCGCACCTGGAGCGCCCCGCAGGCGATCGCGGACTACGCCGACGGCGTCGGCGCGGGCGATCCCAGCCTGATCGTCGACCGGGTCACCGGCCGCGTCTTCGTGTTCTACGCGTACGGCCCCAAGGGCATCGGCTTCTTCAACTCCGGTACCGGCAACAGCAACAGCGCAACCGACTCCCTGCAGGCCGACTACGCCTACTCGGACGACAACGGCGTCACCTGGCAGAGCCGCCGGATCACCCAGGACATCAAGGACCCGTCCTGGAAGGGCATGTTCGCCTCCTCCGGCACCGGTATCCAGCTGTCCACCGGCCGGCTCGTGCAGCAGTACGCCTTCCGGAAGGCCGACGGCAGCATCTGGGCGGCCGGCGCGTACAGCGACGACCACGGCACCACCTGGAAGATGGGCAACCCGGTCGGCCCCCTGATGGACGAGAACAAGACCGTCGAGCTCGCCGACGGCCGCATCATGCTCAACAGCCGTACCTCCAGCGCCAAGACCCGGCTCATCGCGTACTCGAACGACGGCGGGATCACCTACAGCACCCCCGTCCCGGACGACGAGCTGATCGACCCCACCAACAACGCGGCGATCATGCGGTACGACGCCACCGCGGGCGCCCAGCGGCCGGAGTCGCACTGGCTGCTGTTCAGCAACACCGCGAGCACCACCACCCGTCACAACCTGACGGTACGGATGTCCTGCAACGACGGCCTGACCTGGCCGACGTCCAGGGTGATCGAGGCCGGTGGTACGGCGTACTCGACCCTCACCCGACTGTCGGACGGCACCTTCGGCCTGCTCTACGAGTCCGGGCCGTACCAGCGGATCACCTTCGCCCGCTTCAACGCCTCCTGGCTGGGCGTGGACTGCCCGACCGACGCCGGGTACCCGAAGCTCGCCGCGCAGACCGCCGTCCTCGGCGGCCTGCTGACGGCCGGCGCCCCCGGCACGGTGGAGGTGCGTGTCACCAACCACGGACACCTCAGGAGCGTCCCCGGCCGAGCGACGCTGAGCGTGCCCGCCGGCTGGTCCGGAACCGCGGAGCAGGCTCTGCCGGCCATCGCCCCGGGCGCCACCGCCACGGTCCGCTTCCCGGTCCTGCCGCCGGCGGGCACGGCGGCCGGCGAACAGGACTTCACCGTCACCCTCAAGTCCGGTGCGGCCAGGACCTCCACGACCACGCGGATGCTCGTCGTCGGAGGGACCAAGGCCCTCGACGCGGCCCTCGCGAAGGACTTCGACGGCACGACCTCGTACACCGATCTGACCACGTCCCTGCCGGACGTCGCGCCGCTCACCCGCGGCGTGCTCACCGTCCGGTTCCGCACCGCGAAGACCCCCGTCGCGGGGACGCTGCTGTCCGCCTCGGACACCTCGGCCCCGTCGACCAACGTGACGCTCTCGCTGAACGGCGGAGTGCCGCACTTCGAGGCCCGCGCCGGCGGCGTCTACAGCGCCCGGCTCGACGGCACCCGGTCACTGGCCGACGGACTCGACCACACCCTCGCGGTCGCGGTCACCGACGCGGGCACCGCGCTGTACGCGGACGGCGTGCGCATCGCATCGACGACGACCCCGTCGCTCCTCGGACAGACCCCGGGCCTCAACGGCATGTGGGCGGGACGCAACGTCGACAACGGCGGACCCCAGTGGCTGTACGACGGCCGGATCGACCGGATCACCGTCCACCGGGCGGGCTGAACGACCCGAGGGACTCCTGCCGCCGGACGCGCTCCGGCGGCAGGGCCCCGAGCCCCGCAAGGCCGAGCCCCGCAAGGGCGAGCCCCGCAAGGCCAAGCCCCGTAGGACAGCTCCGCAGGACAACTCAGCAGGACAGCTCCCCCCTCGTCGCCCCGCCCTCCGGCAGGAGCGCCACCTTCCACCGAAGAGGAACCACTGTGCGCAGACGTTCCGTCCTCCTCGCCGCAGGAACCCTGACCGCCACGCTGGCCGCACCGCTCAGCCGGGCCTTCGCCGCATCGTCGGCGGAGCCCGTACTGGAGCACCGGGTCGAGCGGGCCTACGACGGGCAGTCGTACACCGACCTGTCCGCGGAGATCACGAAGGTGCGGGGGCTCGCGTCGGGCACCGTCCTGGCCACCTTCAGCACGACGAGCCGCAACCTCGCCATGACGCTGCTCAGCGCCTCGGACCCCACACGGCCGTCGACGGACGTCACCGCCTGCGTCAGCGCCGGCAGGCTGCAGTTCTCCGTCCGTGACAACGGCGTCGTCAAGCAGAACCACCTCACGCGCACCATGTACGACGACGGCATCGCCCACACGGTCGCCATCACCGTCACCAGTGCCGGGACCGTCTTCTACGCCGACGGCCGCCCCGTCTTCACCACCGGTCAGGCGAACTTCTTCGCCGGCGCCTCCCCGCTCACCGCGCTCAACATCGCCCGGAACCTCGACAGCGACCATCCGGCCGGCGAATGGTTCTACACCGGCACCATCAAGCGCGTCGCCGTCTACGACCGTGCACTGTCCGCGCAGGAGGTGGCCGCCGAGAGCGCTCGCGTCGACCTCGCCGACCTCGGCACGATCTCCTCGATCCTCAACTCCGATGTTCCGGCCGTCTGGCTGACCACGGGTGACAGCATCACCCATGGTGCGCTGTGGACCAACGGCTGGCGCAGCTACTCCGAGCACTTCCAGGAGCGGGTGCGCTGGGAACTCGGCAAGCCGAAGAACAGCGACTTCGTCATCGACACCGGAGTCAGCGGCAGCACCACCGACGACCTGGTCGCCAAGTTCGCGGAGAGGGTCTCCGCGTTCCGGCCCAAGGTCGTGTCGATCATGCTGGGGACGAACGACGCCGCCACGGCCTCCATCACCCCCGGTGCGTACCGGGCCAACTTGCGCCGGCTCGTGGCACATGTCCGCGCCCTGCCCGGCAGCGCTGTACCGCTGTTCCAGACCCCCAACCCGGTCGACGTGAACCGATGGCCGAACCGAGCCGCCCTCGCCGACTACGCCCAGATCATGCGCGAGGTGGCGGCGGAGCTGGATGTCGTACTCATCGACCACCACGCCCATTGGTTGGCGACCAACGGCGGCTCCGTGCCTCTCGGCCTCCTCGGTGACGGGCTGCACCCGGACCAGCGCGGCCACCTCCTGCTGGCCAAGAAGATGATCACAGACCTACGCGTCTTCGACCCCGCCAGCCGCGTGTGCGCGCTGGCCATTCCTTAGGAGCCGGGGCGAGAAGCCGTCTGGACGTGAGGACGGGGCGGCTGGGCATGCGGGTCGAGGGCACCCGGCGCGAACGGGATCGCCCCCCCCGCCTCCTAGGCTGGGCCCTGTGACAGCGCACAACCGGCCTCTGGCCGTCTTCGACCTCGACAACACGCTCGCCGCGACCGCCCACCGACAGCACTTCCTGGAGCGGCGCCCCAAGGACTGGGACGCCTTCCTCGCGGCGGCGCCGGACGATCCGCCGCTGGACGAGGGGGTCGCGCTGTGCCGCGAGGCGGCCGAGGAGTGCGACATCGTCTACCTCACCGGACGTCCTGAGCGGTGTCGGCGGGACACCCTGGCCTGGCTGGCCGCGCAGGGGCTCCCGGAGGGGCCGATCCACATGCGCCGCAACCGGGACTTCCGGCCGGCCCGGGTGACCAAGGTGGAGATCCTGCGCCGACTGGGCGCCGACCGTGCGATCAGGATGCTCGTCGACGACGACCTGCTGGTCTGCGACGCGGCCGAGGAGGCCGGCTTCCCCGTCGTACGCGCCCTGTGGGCGACCCCGTCCGATGAGCTGAGGGACGCCCAGGAGAAGGAGGGCCGGACCTGATGAATGAAGATCCGTAGTCCGCCGACGTGACGGAGGGAGGGTGGCCCACCTCGACTCGCGGCGGTCCCCGGTTCCGTGCAGTGTGGATGGAGTCGGAACGCGAAGGAGAGGCCGCCATGGGAGACCACGTTTACCGCGTCACGGAGATCGTCGGATCCTCCTCGGAAGGCGTGGACACCGCCATCCGGAACGGGATCACTCGCGCCTGCGAAACGCTGCGCGCAGTGGATTGGTTCGAGGTCACGGAAGTCCGCGGTCATGTCGAGAACGGGCAGATCGCGCACTACCAGGTGGGCATGAAGATCGGCTTCCGGCTGGAAGAGCCGGGCGCCTAGGGCCTGTCCGGCGGACCGGATCTGATCGGACCGGCGGATCGGGCCGGATCGGATCCGGTCCGGACAGGCCCCAGCGACGTCCGGGGCCGCGGCGCGGGCGCGACAGTGCGTCAGAGCATGAGCAGCAGCCGCGTGTTCGGTACGAGCTTCCGGTTCACGCTGGTGCTCTGCACGAAGATCGTGAAGTCCTCGTTGTGGTTCGGCCTCACGCGGGCCTCCACGTCCGGCAGGCCGAGCAGGGCCCGGGCCTCGGGCCCCGTGTACACCCGGTCCGTCTTCTTCTCCAGCACCGCGATCTGCTTCCGTGCCTGGATCTTCTCCGACTTGCTCAGCTGGTAGAACGCGCCACCGGTACGGTAGGTGTGCCCGGATTCGACGACCCAGTCCCGGATCGCCGCGTCACGAGCCACCGGGATCAGCTGGTACTCCGACGGATTCACCGGAGCGAGGCCGGCCGCCTCGACGGTGTCCTTGTTCACCGCGTCCGCACCCGTGGAGAAGACCGCCCGCGATCCCCGGATGCCCTTGGTGCGGCCCACCATGAACTTCTCGGTGGCCTCCTGGATGACCTGCCCGGCCTCCTCCAGACCCCGGGTGCTGGTGGCGTCCCAGATGGCGACGTTGTCCTTCGGGAAGCCGCTCTGCATGGCCTCGCGCTTGCCCATCTGGTCCGGTACGAGGACGGCCAGCGTCCAGTTGTCCTCCTGCGTCTCGATCATCTGGGCCACGGCCCCGACGAGTGCACGCGCATCCCTGGTGGGGGCATCGGGGCAGCGATGGCTCGCGTTCTCCTGCCCGTCGGTGAGCACGAAGGTCAGGAAGCTGTGGTCGCCGTACAGCTGGGCCGTCTGCGCGAGCTCCCGCTGCGACTTCAGCGCGGCAGCCAGCAGAGCCGTCATTCCACCGACCCGGTACAGCTGCTTCAGCGACGGCATCCGTAGCACGTCCTTGTCGTAGATGACGCACTCCACCTTGTCGGCGAAGACGTACACCGTGACGCGGGTCTCCTGGTCCAGCTCCCTCGACCGGCGGGCGAGGTACGCGATCTGCTGGTCGGCGACGTCGACGACCTTGCGGCTCAGGTGCGACATCGACGAACTGGCATCCAGCACGAGAGCGACGTGATTGATGTAGTTCTGGGTTCCGGACATGGCAACTCCCCCTGCTTTCCGAGCTTTCCGACTCGATGCCTCTACGGTCTCACCCACCACTGACAATCGAACGGGTGTCTGTGCAGTGCGCTTCACTGTCCGTCATGGATCTCACGCAAGCGACCGTCGATGACCTGTTGGCCCGACTCGGGCCGGGGGACGGCTACGTATACCTGCCCGACGACGTGCCCCCGCAGGAACTGACCGACCTGCTCGCCGACAGGTACGGCGCCCCACGCACCCTCGTCCTCGACGGCTTCACCGATCCGACCGTCGACGACTCCAGGGGCGCGGCTCTCCTCGCCCCCTTCGGGGACCGGGCCGTGACGATACGGGCGTGGGCGTGCGGGGACCGGTGGGTCGGCACGGGTGCGGTGCGGGAGCCCGAGGGGGCCCGGCGGCCGGTGATGTGGTCGCTCGCAGGGTGGTGCCGGAACCCTGGCCGGTCGCTCCGGATGAGGGCGGGGGCGAGGGGGAGAGCGAGGGTCTCGGCGAGAGCGGGGGCGTCGACTGGACCGAGCGGCTCGGTCGGATCACCGGCTGGACGCGGCCCGCGCAGCGGCCGGACGTGGACTGGGTGGAGGTGGAGTCGCGGCTGGGCGGTGCGCTGCCGAGCGACTGCAAGCGCATGGTCGAGACGTTCGGGGAGGGTGCGTTCGACGGATTCCTGGCCCTGAACCAGGAGCCGTGGGTGGATCTCAGGGGGGAGGGCCTGTTGATCTGGGCGGGAACGGAGCACGAGGACCTGTACTGCTGGAGGGTCGACGATGGCGACCCCGACCGGTGGCCCGTCGTGGTCCGGTCCTTCGACATGGGGGACGTCCCCTTCGGCTGCGGGGCCGCGGAGTTCGTCTGCCGCGTCCTCACCGACCGGCATCACCCATACACGCTGGCCCGCTATTTCGACACGCACTGGTTCATGAGCTACCGGGAATCGGCCGACTAAAAGCGACTGACGGGTAGTTACCGTAGGTAATGGATCAGAAGGTGCGTCCACGGCGCGGAACGGGATGGTCAAGGACTTGACCATCCCGTTGGTCCAGACCAGAATCCAGGCCACATACCCGCGCGAACACCCCGTTCGGTCCCCCCATGTCGGGTCAGCCCCCCATGCCGCACGACCCTGTGCTGAACCGCAGAAGGTGACCTACGTGAAGAACCGCCATCTGGCCTGCCCCCTGGCAGCCGCCACCGCGCTCGCCCTCGCCGGCTGCGGGATGCTGCCGGGCGGGGGCGGCGGGACGAAGACCGTCAACATCTGGCTCATGCGGGACAGCGTCAGCGAGGACTTCCTCAACCGCTTCACCGAGGCGTACGAGGACGAGCACGACGTCGAACTCCAGGTCACCATCCAGGAGTGGACGGGCATCGGGAAGAAGGTCACCGAGGCCATCCGTGGCTCCGGCGGCCCCGACGTCATCGAGGTCGGCAACACCCAGGTCGCCCAGTACGCCGACACCGAGAAGCTCTTCGACCTCACCCTGGAGTCGGTCCGCGACCTCGGCAGCCAGGACTGGCTGCCCGGTCTCGCCGAGCCCGGCAGCATCGGCGGATCCCAGTACGGCATCCCCTGGTACGCGGCGAACCGCATCGTCATCTACAACAAGGACCTCTTCGAGGACGCCGGCATCGACAAGCCGCCGGCCACCCGCGCCCAGTGGCTCACCGACACCGAGAAGCTCAACAGCAAGGGCTCCCAGGGCATCTACCTCGCCGGACAGGACTGGTACACCCTCGCCGGCTTCATCTGGGACGAGGGAGGCGAACTCGCCACCGACGAGAGCGGCGAATGGACCGGCACGCTCCACAGCCCGGCGGCGCAGCGCGGCATGGCCTACTACAAGGAGCTCCAGTCCCTCGGCTCCGGCCCGAAGGACGCCGACGAACAGAACCCGCCGCAGGCCGACGTCTTCGCCAAGGGTGACGTGGCCCAGCTCATCGCCCCGCCCAGCGCGGTCGCCGCGATCCTCAAGGCCAACCCGGGCCTCAAGGACAAGCTCGGCTACTTCCCGATACCCGGTGCGAAGGCGGGCCAGCCCTGTGCCGTCTTCACCGGCGGGTCCGACCTCATCATCCCCGAGAACGCGCCCCAGCGAGGGGCCGCCCTCGACGTCGTGAAGGCGCTCGCCGGCGAGAAGTGGCAGACCGAGCTCGCCCGCACCATGGGCTACGTGCCCAACAAGAAGGGCCTCGCCTCCGTCGTCGCCGGCCAGGAGGCCACCGCCGTCATGGCCAAGGGCGCCGCGCGCGGCCGGGCCACTCCCAACTCCCCGCAGTGGGCCGACGTGGAGGGCGACAACCCCATCAAGCCCTACATGACGGCCGTCCTCCAGGGAGAGGACCCGCTGAAGGCCGCCAAGCAGGCTTCGGCCGCGATCACGGACACCCTCGCCGAATAGCATTCAGCGCCTCCACACCCGCGGGCCCCCGGACGGTCATGTCGAATCCAGCCGGTCACGGAAGAAGTAAGGAGCCGGGCCACCGCTCACACGGTCCGGCGCCGCCCCTTCCCCTTCCGTACGCCGGAGGAGCCCGACATGGCCGCACCGACCCCCACGCTCGCCGTCCCCGCGCAGCCGCTCGCCGTCCCCGCGCAGCCGCTCGCCGTCCCCGCCCAGCCCCAGCCCCTCGTGGAGCAGGCCGCGCCCCAGCCCCTCGTGGAACAGCCCGCGGCACAGCCCCTCGTGGAGCAGCCCGCGCCACAGGCCCGGGCCGAGGAGCCCACGCCCCGGTACCTCGTCGGTCTCGCCCGTGACCAGGAGGACGTCCGCGCCGCCCAGCGGCTGCGCCACCAGGTCTTCGCCGGCGAGCTCGGCGCCCGGCTCGACGGCCCGGAGCCCGGCCTCGACATCGACGCCTTCGACGCGTACTGCGACCACCTCCTCGTACGGGAGGAGACCACCGGCGAGGTCGTCGGCACGTACCGCATCCTGCCGCCCGACCGGGCCGCCGTCGCCGGGCGCCTCTACTCCGAGAGCGAGTTCGACCTCACCCGGCTCGCCCCGATCCGGCACGACCTGGTGGAGGTCGGCCGCTCCTGCGTCCACCCGGCCCACCGCAACGGCGCCGTCATCGCCCTCATCTGGGCCGGGCTCGCCCGCTACATGACGGACACGGGCCACAACTGGCTCGCCGGCTGCTGCTCCCTCCCGCTCGCCGACGGCGGCACCCTCGCCGCCGCCACCTGGGACACGGTCAAGGCCAAGCACCTCGCCCCGGAGGAGTACTGGGTCACCCCGCACAAGCTCTGGAGCCCCGAGGGCATCACCCGCCCCGAGGGCCGCACCGAGCTCCCGCCGCTGCTCCGCGGCTACCTCCGGCTCGGCGCCTGGGTCTGCGGCGCCCCCGCGCACGACCCCGACTTCGGCGTCGCCGACCTCTACGTCCTGCTCTCGCTGCGCCGGACCAACCCGCGCTACCTCAACCACTTCCTCTCGCTCGCCCCGGCACGGTGAACGGGACCACGGCCCTCTCGCCGTGGCTCCCCACGGCGCCCTGCACCCCGGGCCACTGCGCAGCCCACCCCGAGTCCGCCCGCCCCGGGCGCGCCCACGTCTGGTCCGCCCATCCCGGGGCCATCCGTCCCGGGTCCGTCGACCCCGGGGCGGCCCCCGGTCGTGCGGCGGACCCGGCCGGGACCGTCCGGGCCGTGGTCCGGCTCATCGCCGGACTCGGCACCGTCCTCCTCGGCATCCTGTGCGCCCCGGCCTCCGGCCTGCTGCCGGCCGCCACCCGGCTCGCCCTCGCCCGGCACTGGATGCGGGCGGTGGTCCGCGCCTTCGGCGTACGCGTCCGGTACGAGGGAACGGCCGCCCCGGCCGGCGGCCCGCTCCTCGTCGTCGCCAACCACATCTCCTGGCTCGACATACCGCTGATCGCCGCCGTCCTGCCCGGCCGGATGGTGGCCAAGTCGGAGGTGCGCCGCTGGCCCCTCCTCGGCACGCTCGCCGCGCTCGGCGGCACCCTGTTCATCGACCGGGACGGGATCATGGCCCTGCCCGGCACCGTACGGACGATGGCCGGGGTGCTCGGGGGCGGCGGCCGGGTGGTCGTCTTCCCCGAGGGTTCGACCTGGTGCGGACGGGAACGCGGCCGGTTCCGCCCGGCCGCGTTCCAGGCCGCCCTCGACGCCGGGTGCGCCGTGCAGCCGGTACGGATCGACTACCGGCCCACGGACGCCGCCGCGTACGTCGGGGCCGATCCGCTCGGATCCTCACTGTGGCGGGTCGTCTCCACCCGCCGGCTCACCGCGGTCGTCCGGCTCCGGGAGCCCCTTCCCGGCGCCCTGTACCCGGACCGTCGCGCCCTGGCGGCCGCCGCTCAGCGGGCCGTCGCCAGCGACAGCGCGAACCTGCCCTCGCTGTCGGTCCACCAGCGGTCGAGGTCGAGTCCGGCCTCCGCGAGCTCGGCCCGGACGCCCGCCTGACGGAACTTCGCGGACACCTCCGTCCGCATCTCCTCGCCCGCCGCGAACGGCACCACGAGATCCAGCTCCGGGATCTTCACGGTCAGCGCGCGGCGGGCCCGCAGCCGCATCTCGATCCACTCCCGCTCGCGGTCCCACACCGACACATGGTCGAAGGCGTCCGGATCGAAGTCCGCGCCCAGCTCCCGGTCGATCACCGACAGGACGTTCTTGTTGAAGGCGGCCGTCACCCCGGCCGTGTCGTCGTACGCGGCCACGAGCGTCGCCTCGTCCTTCACCAGGTCCGTGCCGAGCAGGAGCGCGTCGCCCGGAGTGAGCATCGCCCGGACCGACCGCAGGAAGGTCCGCCGCTCACCGGGCAGCAGATTGCCGATGGTGCCGCCCAGGAAGGCCACCAGACGCGGCCCGGGCGTCCCGGGCAGCGCGAGCCCCCGGGTGAAATCGGCGACCAGCGCGTGCACGTGCAGCCCCGGCCGCTCGGCGAGCAGCGACTCCGCGGCCCCGGTCAGCGCGGACTCGCTCACGTCCACCGGTACGTAGCTGTCCAGGCCGGGAAGCAGCGCGTCGATCAGGAACCTGGTCTTCTCGGAGGAACCGGAGCCCAGCTCCACCAGGGTCCTGGCCCCGGTGGCGGCGGCGATCTCCGGAGCCCGCTCCACCAGGATCTCCCGCTCCGCCCGCGTCGGGTAGTACTCGGGCAGCCGGGTGATCTCCTCGAAGAGCTCGCTGCCCCGGGCGTCGTAGAACCATTTCGGCGGCAGCTCCTTGGGGGAGCGGTTGAGGCCGTGGAGGACGTCGGCGCGCAGATCGGCGCCGGCGGCGTCCGGGGCGAGGGTACGGGTCAGCTGGAACGGGCTCACGCGGAGGGCTCCTTGAGCGGGGTGAGGGTGACGTCGGCGCGGGTGGCGGTCACGAGCGTGTGCTCGGGGACCTCCCGCCAGCGCGGATCGTCGTCGTACGGTTCGGAGGCCACGACCACGCGGTCGGGACCCGTCAGGTACCAGAGGCTGTTCTCCCAGGCGGTCGCGGCGATCAGCGACCCGTCGGTGAGCAGCAGGGTGAGGCCGGAGCCGGGGGCCGCCTCGGCGGCCTCCCTGACCGTGTCGGCCAGGGCGCGCCCCGGCGGGTCGCCGGACCGCAGCCGGTGGAGGACGAGCGCCCAGAGCAGCGCCGAGTCGGTCCGGGCCTCAAGGCCGAGCAGGTCGCCGGCCGGGAGGGTCGCGGCGAGCGGTGTGAGCGAGTCCGGCCAGCCCTTGACGGCGCCGTTGTGGCTGAACAGCCAGGGCCCGGCGGCGAACGGCGCGGCGGCGGCCTCCCCGTCGGCGCCCGGCAGCGTGGCCCCGCGGACCGCGGCGAGCAGCGCGCCGGAGCGCACCACCCGCGCGAGGTCCGCGAACGAGAGGTCGCCCCAGATGGGGCCGGAGCGCCGGTACCGGGCCGGCACCGGATCACCCTCGGCGTACCAGCCCACCCCGAAGCCGTCTGCGTTCACCACACCGCTGGTCTGTGTACGCGGCTCCCAGGACTGGCGCAGCAGGGCGTGCTCCGGCCGGACGATCAGCTCTCCCAGCGCCACCGGCTCGCCCACGTACGCGATATGACGGCACATCAGTCGAGCTCCGCATTGCGTGCGGTGCGGAAGCCGGAGAAGATCTGGCGCCGCACCGGCAGGTCCCAGTTGCGGAAGGTGCCCCGGCAGGCGACCGGATCCACCGCGAAGGAGCCACCGCGCAACACCTTGTGGTCCGGCCCGAAGAACACCTCCGAGTACTCCTTGTACGGGAAGACGGTGAACCCCGGGTACGGCAGGAAGTCGCTCGCTGTCCACTCCCACACGTCACCGATCAACTGCCGTACGCCGAGCGGCGACGCGCCCTCGGGATAGCTGCCCGCCGCCGCCGGACGCAGGTGCCGCTGCCCGAGGTTGGCGTGCTCCGGACCCGGGTCGGCGTCGCCCCACGGGTAGCGGCGCGAGCGTCCGGAAGCCGGGTCGTGACGGGCGGCCTTCTCCCACTCGGCCTCGGTCGGCAGCCGCCGGCCCGCCCAGCGCGCGTACGCGTCCGCCTCGTACCAGCTGACGTGCAGGACCGGCTCGTCCTCGGGTACCGGCTCCGTCACGCCGAACCGGCGGCGCAGCCACTGGCCGCCGTCCCGGCGCCAGAACAGCGGGGCCGCGATGTCGTGCTCCCTGATCTGCGCCCAGCCCTCGGGCCGCCACCAGCGCCGATCCGTGTAGCCGCCGTCGGCCATGAAGGCCAGATAGGCGCCGTTGGTGACCGGAACGGTGTCGATGTGGAAGGCGGGCACGACCCGGGTGTGCGCCGGACGTTCGTTGTCCAGGGCCCACGGCTCGTCCGAGGTCCCCATGGTGAACGGGCCACCGGGGACGAGGACTTCGGCGGGCAGCGGCCCGCTCCGCAGGGGCGGCGGCGGGGGAGCGGTCAGCACGGCAGGACCCTTGCGCAGCTGATGGGTGATCAGCATCGTCTCGTCGTGCTGCTGTTCGTGCTGGGCGACCAGACCGAAGGCGAAGCCGGCGTGGAGCAGCGGCCGCTCGTCGAACTCGGCGCGCTCCAGGACGTCGAGGACACGGAGCCGTACGTCCGCCGCGTAGGTCCGGGCCTCGCCCGGCGCGAGCAGTGGCAGCGACGGGCGGGTGGCCCGCGGGTGCTCGAAGGCGTCGTAGAGGGAGTCGATCTCGGGCCGCAGGGCCTCCTGCCCGGCGACGGCCCGCCACAGCCACAGCTCCTCCTGGTTGCCGATGTGCGCCAGGTCCCAGACCAGCGGAGACATCAAGGGGGAGTGCTGGGCGGTGAGTTCACCGTCCTCGACGCAGGAGGTGAGCAGGGCCGTACGGGCCCGCGCGGCGGTCAGCGCCTCCAGGGCATGCCGGCGCAGGGCCTCGGGGCCGAGCTCGGTCCGTGTCTCCGTCATGACGTCACCACCTCCAGGTCGTCGGCCGGGCAGCTCCCGGGGACCACGTACCGCTCGTGGAAGGCGGCGACGGCCCGCCGCACCTCCTCGCTCGCCCCGATCCGGGGCAGCGCCTCCAGAGCCGTGGCGAACACGGTGAGCGCCGTGGCATGGAGCTCGGGGTCGGTCAGGCCGTCACGGGCCGCCGCCAGCCAGAGCGGATTGCGCGGGGCGGGAGCGAAACCGGCCCGCTCCGCGAGCGGCTTCACCGCCCGGTACACGGTCTCCGCCGCCGCCGGATCGTCGAACACCGCCGTGGTCACGGCCACCGGCACCATCCAGCCGTCCGCGCCCGGCTGCGCGTCGACCATCCGCAGCTCCAGATGGCCGCGCGGCCGCACCGGCGGGAAGAGCGTCGTCATGTGATAGCGCAGGTCGTCGGCGTCGGCCGGCCTCGGCAGGCCCGAGCGCAGCCAATCGCGGAAGGTCAGCCCCTCCGGCACGTCCCACGGCCCCTCGTCCGCCCGTACGCACAGCACCGGGGTGTCCAGGACGTGCGCCGCGTACTCGGCGCGCGGCTCCCCGTCCGGCAGGGGCGCGAGGGTCCGCCGGGGGTCGAGGTCCGTCCACAGCGCCTGCCGCGTCGACCGCCAACCGGTGCGACGGCCGCCGTGCAGCGGGGAGTTGGCGAACGCGGCCACGAGTACCGCACCGAGGAGATGGGCGACCTGCCAGCGGCGGTGGTAGCCCAGCGGCCCCGGCTCCTCCAGGCCCGCGTCGAGGCAGATCTGCACCGAGGCCGAGTCGCACATCATCGCCCGCCCGGCCGGGCCCGTACGGTCGAGCGCGGCCTCCATGGCGTCGTACCGCGGTTCGTGGAGCACCCGGCCGCGCGGGGAGTGCCAGGGGTCCACGCCGTATCCGCTGAGGGTGAGGCCGAGCGGTCCGAGCGCCGACCGTACCGCCCGGAGGTCGGCGGCGAGGGAGTCGAGACATTCCATGAGCGATCCGGCCGGGCGCGAGCTGAGCTCCAGCTGCCCGCCGGGTTCGAAGGTCAGGGACGACACCAGCGGCAGGGATCGCACGGTGTCGAGGGCCGCCGCGAGCCTCGGCGGCCGAACGGGGAGCCGGGGGTCACGCAGCTCGTGCACGAGCCATTCCAGCTCCACCCCCACGGTGCGGGGTGGACCGGTCTTGAAGCAGATACATCGCAGCAGTTCCTCCGCCTCCGCCTCGGCGAGAGCGGGGCCGCCGCGCGGTATGCCGCTGGACGACATCCGTACACCTCCTGGTCTTCGGGCCGGCCGTCGGGACCGGCCCCGGGGAGTTGCTGCTTCCACCTAAAGCCACCTCCGAGCGGCGTGCAAGAGCGCCCCGAACCCGCCGGACGCGCCTCCTGTGCCCCTGTCCGGCCGAAACCGCCCGCTCCCGCGGCCGTCCCCGGAAATCCGCCGCGGAGTCCCGGGAGATCCCGGCCGGATCCCGGGAAATCCCGTTGCCCCGGGACGGACGAAACGATCATTCTGAGGGCATGAGTGCACGACTGCGCGCGATCGCGCGGCAGACCGAGGAGATCGTCGCCGCGGGCCGCTACCGGGCCCCGGACGGCCGCACCGTCTCCGTCGCCGAGGACCTCAGCGCCGCCCTGGCCGGAACGCGCCTCCACGGCCCCGAACCCGTCGCGGTCACCCCCGACACCGACCGGACGCCCACCCTCGACGTCACCGGCGAGAGCAGCCTGGCCGCCGCCCGGCGGATGACCGCCGCCGACGCGACCCGCCCCGTGGCCGTCCTGAACTTCGCCTCCGCCCGCAACCCCGGCGGCGGCTACCTCAACGGCGCCCAGGCCCAGGAGGAGGCGCTCTGCCGCTCGTCCGCCCTCCACACCACGCTGCTCCGCGCCCCCGACTACTACGCCCACCACCGTGCGGACCGGGACGTCTTCTACACCGACCGGGTCATCCACTCGCCCCGGGTGCCCGTCTTCCGCGACGACCGGGGCGCCCTCCTCGCCGAGCCCTTCACCGTCGGCTTCCTCACCTCGCCCGCGCCCAACGCGGGCGTCGTCCGCCGCCGCACCCCCGAGCACACCGGCCGCCTGCCGGCCGCCCTCGCATCCCGCGCCGAGCGGGTCCTGGAGACGGCGGCCGCGTCCGGGTACCGGCGGCTCGTGCTCGGCGCCTGGGGCTGCGGGGTCTTCCAGAACGACCCCGAGCAGGTGGCCGGCACGTTCACGGCGCTGCTCACCGGGGAAGGCCGCTTCGCCGGCCACTTCGAGGAGATCGTCTTCGCCGTACTGGACCGCGCCGCGGGTACGCCGACCCTGGCCGCCTTCACCCGGGTCGTCGGAGCGGCCGCCGTCTGACATGCGGCGCTCGCACCCCCGTGCCAGGCTGAGGGGATACGGACCACAGTCCGACACCCGTCACGGGAGGCACGATCGTGGGCAAGAAACAGACCCGGACGAACCGGGGAGCCCGTACCGGCGGCCATGAGCACCGCACCGAGGCAACCACGAAGGAACAGACCTCGGCGGCTCCCAAGAGCGAGACGTCGATGCCCCTCGTGGAGCACGCGTCGCACCGCAAGGAACGGAAGTTCGGCCACAACTGAGGCGGACGGCCGCACCTGAGACAGAGGCTTGCAACAGAGGTTTGCATCTGAGGTTTGCGACAGACGCAGTCGCCCGCGACAGAGGCAGGCGGCGAAAACCGAGGCAAACAGAGCGGGACGGCCGAGCCGAGCACGGAGCGAGGCGGGCAGACGGCGCTACTTTCCGGACACAGCCGAGGCCGGGGCCCGGCGCCGATGACGGCACCGGGCCCCGGCCCGTTCTCCCTCCATGGTTCCGCGCCGGTTACTCCCCGTCGCCGACCGTGATCTCGATGCTCTCCTCCGACGCCCGGGGCGCCGGAGGCACTCCGGTGCCCGGCCGCTCCTGAGCGCCCGGGTTCATCGTGGAGAGCAGCTGCCGGGCCAGACCGAGCCCGGTCCCGCCCATGGTCAGCGCCTTGGCGAACACGTCCGCCATGCCGTCGGCGCCGTTGAGCAGCACCATCTGGTCCACGTTCCCGAACGCGGACGCACCCGCGGAGACGATCTCCGGCCACTTCTCGGCCAGCTGCTGGGCGACCACGGCCTCCTGGTTCTCCGCGAGCGCCGCCGCACGGGCCTTGATCGACTCCGCCTCCGCCAGACCCTTCGCCCGGGTCGCCTCGGCGACCGCGAGCCCCTTGGCGTGCTGCGCCGCCGCCTCCGCCTCACCGGTGAGCCGGGTCGCCGTCGCCTTGGCCGCGCTCGCCAGCTCGGTCTCCTTCGCATCGGCCTCGGCCGCCGAGATCCGGGCGTCACGCTCGGCCGCGGCCAGCGTCCGGGTCTCGTACGCCATCGCGTCCGCCGGCTTGCGGACCTCCGCCTGGAGCTGCTGCTCCTTACGGTGTCCCTCCAGCTCGGCGACCCGGGTCTCCTGGACGACGACCTCCTGGCGCGAGGCCGCCTCGGCCAGCGGGCCGGCCTGCCGGGCCGTCGCGGAGGCCTGGTCCCGCTCGGCCTGGTATCCCGCCTGGAGGATCTCGCTGTCGCGGGTCGCCTCCGACATGCGCGCCGCGGCCTGCTGTTCGGCCTCGGTCGCCCGCCGGTTCGCCTCGGCCTGTGCGATCCGTGCGTCCCGCTGGACGGCGGCCGCGTGCGGAGCGGCCAGGTTCTTGATGTACCCGGTCGGGTCCTCGATCTCGTGGATCTGCAGGGAGTCGACGATCAGACCGAGCTTCTCCATCTCCGTGCCACAGGCCGAACGCGCCTGCCCGGTCAGCTTCTCCCGGTCACGGATCATGTCCTCCACGGTCAACCCGCCGACGATGGCGCGGAGATGACCGGCGAAGACGATGTGCACCCGCTCGCTCATGAGCTTCTGCTGATCGAGGAAGCGGCGCGCGGCGTTGGCGATCGACACGAAGTCGTCACCGACCTTGAAGATCACCACACCGCGGACCTTCAGCGGAATGCCCTGGTGGGTGACGCACTCGACGGACAGCTGGGTCTCGTTGAGGTCGAGCGAGAGCTTGCGCACCGCCTGCACGCCGGGCAGGACCATCGTGCCGCGGCCCGTGACGATGCGGAACCCCATGCCCGCGCCGAGGCCCTCGTTCTTGTGGTTGGAGCCGGAGATGATCAGCGCCTCGTTGGGTTCCGCGACGCGCCACATCATCTTGAAGACGATGATGAGGACGGCGAAGGCGCCGACGACGACGCCCGCGAGAATGCCGATACCCATGGACAAGGTCCCCCTTCACCGGATCCGGTGCGGATCCGGTGAAGGGAGTGTGCGCCTGTGGCGGGCGCCGCTCAACGGTTGCGTCAACTGTCGTACGCGGCTGTGACATAGACGGTGCGTGGAGGGAGATGTTCCATGACCATCACCACCGTTCCGACGCCGATCTGCTCCTTCGGGGAGGCCGGATGGGCGAGGAAGTGCTCGGCACCGCCCCGGATCCGGACGATCACCTCACCGACGAGTCCGGGCCCGACGGTGCCGGTCACCCGGCCGAGCAGTCCCACCATCGAGGAGTCCATCGACGCGTCGTCCATGGCTGAACGGTACGTCAGATCCACTCGCCCAGCGTGGACATGAACCCGTCGAAGTCGTCCCGGTGGATGGTGTGACCCGCCTTCGCCACCGTACGGACGGTGAATCCGCGGCTCGCCAGCATCCGGGCCGCGTCCGGCGGGATCAGCATGCTCGGGTCGGCCAGGGTGACCAGGGAGGGGACGGTGGCGCGGGCCGGCCACAGGTCCGCGCCCACGAACTCCCGCAGACCGTACGCCGATCGCTCGTCCCAGAGCCGTACCGCCGCCCCCTCGGCGTCCAGGTCCTCCTCCGACCAGTGCGGGTTGAAGCCCCTGATCTGCTCCCTGGTCATCGACTTGCCCCGGACGAAGACCTCGGCGCGATATCCGGCGGGACCCGCCCCCAGGTGCCAGGCGGGGTCGGAGTAGACCGCGCGGGCCGGCTCGAGCCGCTCCAGGGCCTGGGCCAGCGCCAGCCCGCCCAGCGAGTGCCCGACCGCCAACTCCGCCCCGGCCGGAAGGGTTTCGACGAGATCGTCGGCGTAGTCCTCCGGCCGGTACTCCTCCGGCCCCGCGGCCCGCCCGCTCAGCCCGTGCCCCCGCAGGTCCACCGCGATCACCCGGTAGCCGAGCTCCGCGAGCGCCGGTCCGACCCGCCGCCAGGTGCGGTGGTCGGCCATGAGGCCGTGGACGAGCAGGGCGATCCGGTCACCCGAACCCCACGTGGACGTGTGCAGGCGCACGGTGCCGCCTTTCTGACGGTGCTCTGCGGGCGCCGACGGGGTCAGCGCACGCTGCGGATGGGGCGCACGGCGAGTGCGCCGAGTACCGACAGTACGGCGGCGATCAAGAACAGTGCCGTGTACCCGCCACTCAGCGAGACGACGAGGGAGGCCACGAACGGGGCGACGATCTGCGGCCCCGCGTTGGCGACGTTGAGGACGCCCATGTCACGGGCCGCGTCCTCGGCCTTCGGCAGCACCATGGTCACCAGGGCCGTGTCGACGGCCATGTAGCAGCCGAAGCCGAGGCCGTTGACGGCGGAGAAGGCGAGCATCGCCGTCCAGCTCGTCGACACGGCCGGGATGAGCAGGGCGACGGCGGCGAGCGCGGCGGAGGCGCCCACGAAGAGCTTGCGCCGGTCGTAGCGGTCCGACAGCCAGCCGCCGAGCACGGTGGAGACCACCATGGCGACCGCGTTGAGCGGCATGAGGACGGCCACGGCCTCCTCGGGGCTGAGCCCGGCGGGCAGCTCGGTGTGGTCCTTGAGGATGTACAGCTGGAATCCGGCCACGGCGAAGTAGCCGAGGACCAGCAGGGCCCGGCCGATGAAGGCCCAGCGGAAGTCGTGGTCCTTGAGCGCGCTGCCGAAGGCCGCGACCTGCTCCTTGACCGGCAGCGGGGCCTTGGCGGGCATGCGCTGCTCGCGGGCGCAGGCCGTGAACAGCACGGCGGTGGCCGCGATGATCGCGCCGAAGACGAGGTACCCGGTGCGGTAGTCCTCGGAGAAGGCGGCGCCGACGAGGGCGCCGATCGTCGAGCCGACGGGCAGACCGAGACCGACGGCGGCGGAGGCCTTGCCCCGGGCGGCCATGGGGACCCGGTCGGGCACCACGGAGGTCAGGGCCGCCTGGTAGACGTTCATGACGGCCTGGCCCAGACACCAGGCGATGGTCACCAGCAGGATCGTGTGGACGCTGCCGAGGAGCAGCATCACCGGCAGGGCGAGCAGACCACCGGCGAGGATCCACGGGTTGCGGCGCCCGGTGCGGTCCGAGAGGGCGCCGGCGACCGGGTTGAAGACGGTGGCGAAGATCGCGGATATGCCGGAGACGAGACCGAAGTTCGCCACCTTGCCGGCCGGGTCGATCTCCTCGATCTGGAGCGCGAGGAGCAGACCGGGAACACCGATGTACAGGGCGTACATCGCGGTGTTGCCGGCGAGGAGCAGGGGCAGCAGGCCGCGCGTCGGCCGACCGGCCGCGGGGGAGCCGGGGCCGTCCGTCGTACCGGCGGGGACGCCGGGGGCGGCTGCCGTGCCGACGGGAGTGCCGGGGTCGCCCGTCGCGGCGGCGGGGGTGCCTGACGAGCCGGTTTCGGAGCCGGTCCCAGGGGAGGAAAGGGCCACAGTGCCCTCCTGAGGAGATCGCCCGACGAGGGGGCGAGAAGCGGATCGAACGAGTTAGTTACACGTGTCAGTGACGCGTGTGAGCATTGTGTAGCACTCGATTCCGGCCATCCGCCAGACCCCGGGCCGGATTGTTCTGGAAAGATGCCGAAGCGATGAGTCAGCCAACCGAACACACCCCCGAACGCCTCACCGGGCGCGCGGTCCCGACCAGCGCCGACGTCGCCCGCCTCGCGGGCGTCTCCCGGGCCACCGTCTCGTACGTCCTGAACAACACCTCGGCCGTCCGCATCAGCGAGCCCACCCGCCGCCGGGTGCGCGAAGCGGCCGAGGAGCTGGGGTACGTGCCGCACGCCGCCGCCCGCAGCCTGCGGGCCGGCCACAGCCGGATGGTGCTGCTGCCGGCCTCCCACGTCCCGGTCGGACCGCTGTACAGCCAGTTCTTCAACGAGTTCCAGTGGGCCCTGCGGCGCCTCGACTACACGGTGGTCCAGTACGGCAGCGTCGGCCTGGAAGGTGAGGAGGCCGCCCGCGCCTGGGCCGAGCTCCGGCCGGTGGCCGTGGTCTCGCTCGGCGAGGTCCAGCTGACCGGCCAGGGCGTCGAGATCCTCAAGCGGTCCGGGGCGCGGGCCGTGATCACCCTCGGCACCCAGGGTGTCGAGGGCACCCACGCCCTCGTCATGGACCAGGGGCGGGTGGGCGAGGTCGCCACCGCCCACCTCGTGGAGAGCGGCCGGCGGCGGATCGGCGTCGTGATCCCCGAGGAGCCTGGCCTCGCCATGTTCTCGGGGCCCCGCCTCGAAGGCGCGCGGCGCGCGGTCGAGGGCACCGACGCCACCGTCGCACCGCTGCCGCTGCGGTACGAGGAGGAGTCGGCGAACGCGCTCGCGGGGCGCTGGCGGGAGCTCGGCCTCGACGCTGTCTTCGCGTACAACGACGAGTACGCGATGCTCCTGATGCGGGCGCTCCAGGACGTCGGCGTCGCGGTGCCGGAGGAGACCGCCGTCGTCGGCGCGGACGACCTGCTCCTGGGCCGGCTGCTGCGTCCCCGGCTCAGCACCGTACGGATCGACATGGTGCTCGGGCGCGAACTGGCGGAACTGGTCGACCGGGCGGTACGGGAACCGGACGCCCCGCCCCGCACCCGCTCGCTCCTCGCCTCGCAGGTCGTCCGGCGCGAGTCCAGCTGAGCGGCCGTCCGGCGGGAGCACGGGCGAGCGCTTAGCGTCGATGCATGAGCACAGTTCCGCAGCGTTTCGAGATCCTGCTGGTGCCCGCGCACGTCGAGGACCGGGGCGGCGCCTCCGTGACGGACAGCGCCGTCCGTACGGCCGTCGTGGAGGCCACCGGGCGGCACGGCGAGTCGGGTTATCCGATCTACGAGGGCCACGGCATCAGGGCCGACATCGACCCCGAGACGCGCACGGTGGAGGCGCTGCTCGTCGACGGACGCGAGCTCGACTACGGCCTCACGGCCCTCGCCCGCCCGACGGGACGCGACTGACCTGGGACGCTTTCCCGTGCCGTGTCGCGAAACGGCCCGTTGACACGGCGGGTCGTCCGGCAGAGACTCTGCGCGCGCGCCAAGACGAAAGTCTTCGAGGTGAAAGCCTTCGAGGCAAAGGTCTTTCACCAGGCGAACAGAGTCGTTCCGAAGGTCACGTGGGAGAGAACCGATGAGCATCCGCGACGTCTACATCGTCGACGCCGTCCGCACCCCGATCGGGAAGTTCGGGGGCGCCCTCGCCCCGGTCCGCCCGGACGACCTCGCGGGGCACGTCGTCCGGGCCCTCGTGGACCGCACGCCCGCGCTCGACCCCGCGCGCGTCGACGACGTCTACTTCGGCGACGCCAACGGCGCCGGCGAGGACAACCGCGACGTCGCGAGGATGGCCGTCCTGCTCGCCGGACTGCCCGTGTCCGTACCCGGCGTCACCGTCAACCGCCTCTGCGGCTCCGGTCTCGAGGCCGTCATCCAGGCGGCCCGCGCCATCGCCCTCGGCGACGCCTCCGTGGCGATCGCCGGCGGTGTCGAGTCGATGTCCCGCGCCCCCTGGGTCCTGCAGAAGCCCGAGCGGGCCTTCCCCGCAGGCCACCAGCAGCTCCACTCGACCACCCTCGGCTGGCGCATGACGAACCCCCGTATGCCCGCCGAGTGGACGGTCCCGCTCGGCGAGGGCGCCGAGCTGATCGCGGACAAGCACGGCATCACCCGCGAGCAGCAGGACGCCTTCGCCCTCGCCAGTCACCGCAAGGCGGCCGAGGCCTGGGCCAAGGGTCTGTACGACGACGAGGTCGTCCCCTACCCGGGGGTGGAACTCGCCCGCGACGAGTGCATCCGCGACTCCACGTCCATGGAGGCCCTCGCCAGGCTCAAGCCCTCCTTCCGCCCCGAGGGAGGCACCGTCACGGCGGGCAACGCCTCGCCGCTCAACGACGGCGCGGCCGCCCTGCTCCTCGTCGACGAGGACGGGCTGCGCGAGACCGGCCGGGAGCCGCTCGCCCGGATCCGTACCTCCGCCGTCACCGGCATCGAGCCCCAGCTCTTCGGCCTCGGCCCCGTCGAGGCGGTTCGGAGGGCCCTGGAGAAGTCCGGTCGTTCCTTCGCCGACCTGCGGACCTTCGAGCTGAACGAGGCCTTCGCGGCCCAGTCGCTCGGCTGCCTCGCCGAATGGCCGGAACTCGACCCCGAGATCGTGAATCCCCGCGGCGGAGCCATCGCCATCGGCCATCCGCTGGGCGCCTCGGGCGCCCGGCTCGCCGGTTCGGTGGCCCACCAGCTTGCGGCGGCCGGCTCGGGCACGGGCCTCGCCGCCCTCTGCATCGGCGTCGGCCAGGGTCTCGCCCTGGTCCTGGAGCGCTGAGCCACCCGGACAGCACGCGAGGGGGGGTACGGGAGAGACTCCCGTACCCCCCCTCGCGGTGGGTCACTTCTGCTTGGCGTCCTCGACGGACTTGCGGACCTCGTCCATGTCCAGCTTCCGTGCCTGGCCGATGACGTCCTCAAGGGCCGCTTCCGGCAGCGCGCCGGGCTGGGCGAAGATCGCCACGTTGTCGCGCACGATCATCAGCGTCGGGATCGAGCGGATCTCGAACGCCGCCGCCAGCTCCGGCTGCGCCTCCGTGTCCACCTTGGCGAAGACCAGGTCCTCGTGACGCTTCGACGCCGCCTCGTAGACCGGCCCGAACTGACGGCAGGGACCGCACCAGGAAGCCCAGAAGTCGATCAGGACGAATTCGTTCCCGCTCACGACCTCGTCGAAGTTGTCCTTGGTGAGCTCTACGGTGCTCATGCTTCCTACCTTTCGGGGATCTCCTGGCGGTGTCCTCACGGTCCCCTGGGGACTCGCCCGGCACAACGGCGTATCGAGCCGCGCTATTCCGCACCGCTGACGCCAGACTGGGACCCATGACACGAACGGTGGAAGACGGGCACGAGCACGAGTACGACGTGGTGGTCCTGGGCGCGGGCCCGGTGGGGGAGAACGTCGTCGACAGGGTACGGGCCGCCGGCCTGACTGCCGCGATCGTCGAGAGCGAGTTGATCGGCGGCGAGTGTTCGTACTGGGCCTGCATGCCCAGCAAGGCCCTCCTCCGCCCCGTGATCGCCCGCTCCGACGCGCGAAAGGTGGCGGGCCTGCGCGAGTCGGTCTACGGCCCGCTCGACGCCCTGGAGGTCTTCGCCCACCGCGATGCGGTCGTCGGCGACTGGAAGGACGACGGCCAGGTGGACTGGCTCGACTCGATCGGCGTACGGATCTTCCGGGGCCACGGCCGCCTCCTCGGGGTGCGCCGGGTCGAGGTCGCGGGGCCCGAGGGCGAGCGCCATGTCCTCACCGCCCGGCACGCGGTCGCCGTCTGCACCGGCAGCCGCGCCGTTCTCCCCGATCTGCCCGGCCTGTCCGGGGCGCGGCCCTGGACCAGCCGCGAGGCGACCAGCTCCGACCGGGTGCCCGGGCGGCTGATCGTGGTCGGCGGGGGAGTCGTGGGCGTCGAGATGGCAACCGCCTGGCACGCCTTCGGCGCGAAGGTCACGATGCTCGTACGGGGCGAGGGGCTGCTGCCCCGGATGGAACCCTTCGTCGGCGAGCACGTGGCCGCGGCCCTCACCGCGCGCGGCGCGGACATCCGTACCGGCGTCTCGGTCAGCGCGGTGGTACGCGACGGGGGTACGGGACCGGTCACCGTGGTCCTGGAGGGCGGCGACCACGTCGAGGGCGACCAGGTGCTCTTCGCCACCGGCCGGGCCCCGCGCACCGAGGACATCGGCCTGGAGAACGTCGGTCTGAAGCCGGGCTCCTGGCTCGACGTCGACGACAGCCTCAAGGTGACCGGTAGCGACTGGCTCTACGCCGTCGGGGACGTCAACCACCGCGCGCTCCTGACGCATCAGGGCAAGTACCAGGCCCGGATCGCCGGTGCCGCGATCGCCGCCCGCGCGAAGGCCACCGAGCCGCTGGACGAGGCGAGTTGGGGCGCTCACGCGGCCACCGCCGACCACGCGGCCGTACCGCAGGTGGTGTTCAGCGATCCCGAGGCGGCCGCCGTCGGCCTCTCGCTCGCCGAGGCCGAGCGGGCCGGGTACCGGGTCCGGGCCGTGGACCTCGACATGAGCCAGGTCGCCGGAGCCGGGCTCTACGCCCAGGGCTACCGGGGGCACGCCCGGATCGTCGTCGACCTCGACCGGGAGGTGATCCTCGGCGCCTCCTTCGTCGGCCCCGGCATCGGCGAACTCGTCCACTCGGCGACCGTCGCGGTCGTCGGCGAGGTGCCGATCGCCCGCCTGTGGCACGCCGTTCCCTCGTACCCGACGCTGAGCGAGGCGTGGCTGCGCCTGTTGGAGGCCTACCGGGGCTGACGAGCCGTCATTCCGCGGTACCGCGCGGGGGGTCGTCGGCATCGGGGGCGCACGGGGTGATGAGCGCCCGGGCCGCCGAGCGCGCCACCTCCAGGGTGGGCCGCGGATCACGGCCGGACTCCTGGCCCAGGACGGCCCGGGTGCTCAACCCGTCGAGCAGGGCCAGGAGTTCGGAGGCGCGCGCCGCCGTGTCGAGCGGGGCGAAGCGCCGCCGTGCGACGCCTGCCGTGAGCAGCGCCTCCAGGTCCTCGTGCCAGCCCCGGTCCAGCTCCTCCTGGGCCTCGCCGAGCGCGCTGTTGCCGGGTGTGCGCGCCCACAGCTCGATCCACAGGGTCCAGCGCGGATCGCGCGGGCCGCGCGGCAGATAGAGCCGGAGGAAGTGGTCGAGCTTGCGCTCGGCCGTGATCCGCCGGGACAGCAGTGCGCGGCGCTCCTCGGCGAGCGCGGCCTCGCTCCACCGGAGGGCCGCGAGCAGCAGCAGGTCCTTGCTGCCGAAGTAGTACAGGATGTGGCCGCCGCTGGTGCCGAGCCGCTCCGCGAGCGCCGACATCGTGAGCGAGGAGAGGCCGTCCTCGGCGATCGCCGTCATGGCCTCCTCCAGCATCCGTTCCTGGGTGACGTGCCCGTCCCGCCGCCTTGCCGCCCCTGCCACCGCCACCGTCCCCGTTCCGCCGTTTCGCCGCCGGGCGCCGGATCGGGCGCCGCATCGACCTTAGTCGCACTCAATCGCAACCTGCGAAGGTCTTGACGTGGCCTGAATCTATCGCACATCTTGAATGCCGTTCTAAGACTTAGAACAGCATTCAAGACAGGAGTGCGGTGTGCTCGGACATGAGACGGCGCCCGTGACCACGGGGACCCCCGGCCGCGACGAGGTGTTCCAGGTCGAGGAACACGGGATCGACCCCATACCCGACGCCGAACGGCACGGCAGCGCCAAGGACGTCTTCTGGCTCTGGTTCGGCTCGAACCTCACCTTCACCTACGTCATCAACGGCGCCCTCGCCGTCGCCTTCGGGCTCTCGTTCTGGCAGGCCACCGCCGTCGTCGTGATCGGCGGCCTCTCCTTCCTCGCCATCGGCGCGGCCGGCCTCAGCGGCGTACGCACCGGCACCGCCACCCTCGTCATCTCCCGCGCGGCCTTCGGCCTGCGCGGCAACTGGCCGGCCGGTCTGCTCAACTGGATCGTCAGCATCGGCTACACCATCGTGAACACCGTGGTGGGCACCCTCGCCCTCGAAGCCTTCTTCGCCGACCTCGGCTGGAGCGGCGGATCCGCCACCCGTGCCCTCGCCCTCGGCGTCACCCTCGCGCTGACCTTCGCCGTCGCCCTCTGGGGCCACGCCACGGTCCAGTTCGCCGAACGCTGGATGGCCTACGTCCTCGCCGTCGGCTTCGCCGCCCTGCTCGTCCTCGTCCTGCCGGGCGCCGACACCTCCGCACCCTCCGCCGCGCCCGGCGCCGCCGGCTGGAGCCTCGCCTTCGTCGTGATGTTCGCAGGCCCCTTCTCGTACCTCCCCATGCCCGCCGACTACACCCGCTATCTGCCCCGCACGACCTCCCTCAAGGCCGTGACCTGGAGCGGAGCCCTCGGCGGCTTCGTCTCCTCCGTCGCCCTCGGGGTCGCCGGGGTGGCCGCCGCGACCCAGGTCGACATGACCGACGCCGTCGCCGGCACCGAGAGCCTGCTCCCCGGCTGGTTCCAGCCACTCTTCCTCGCCCTGGTCCTCGGCGGGTCGGTCACCAACTCGATCATCACGCTCTACTCGTCGAGCCTGAACCTCCAGGTCCTCGGCATCCCCTGGAGCCGGGCCCGCGCCATCGTCATCAGCGCCGCCGTGACGGCCGTCGGCTCCCTCGGTGCCCTCTTCCTCACCGACTTCACCACCTCGCTCCTCTCCTTCCTCTCCCTCCTGATCATCGTCTTCGCTCCCTGGGGCGGGGTCTTCCTCGCCGACATGGTGCTCCGCCGCTGCACCTACGACTCCGCCGGACTCCACGCGAGCACCGGTGGCGCCTACTGGTACCGCTCCGGCTGGCACCCGGCCGGAGTGACCGCGCTCCTCGCAGGCCTGCTCTTCTCGGCGCTGACCTGCGACTCCGAGCTGTGGACCGGCCCGCTCGTCGCCCCGCTCGGCGGCGCCGACCTCACCCTGCTCGGCGCGGGAGTCTCGGCGCTGGTGTACGTGCTCCTCGCACGCCGGACGGTCGCGCCGGTACGCGTACCCGCCTGAGCCTCCGCACCCCCGAACCGCCTGAACACCCCTCGTACGTACGTCACGGAGTCACCCCGCATGAACGGCCCCACCCCTTCCCCCGCCCCCGCCGACCTCCTCCTCACCGGCGCCCGGATCCACACCGTCGACCCCGCGCTTCCCGAGGCCGAAGCCCTCGCGGTCCGTGACGGCCGGATCGTCTGGATCGGCTCCGACGCCGCGTCCGGCGCCTGGGCCGGTCCCGGCACCCGGGTCCTCGACGCCGGCGGACGGCTCGTCCTGCCCGGCTTCGTCGACGCCCACAACCACGTCCGCCTCGGCTCCGACGACGCCTGCGTCCAGCTCGCCGGAGCCCGCACCCTCGACACGATCCACGACCGCATCCGCGCCTGGCACACGGCACACCCGGACGCCGAGTGGATCGAGGCCGAGGCCTTCGACTACTCCGCGATCCCCGACGGGCGCATGCCCACCGCCGCCGACCTCGACCCGGCCACCGGCGACACCCCCGCCCTCGTCCTCAGCTACGACGTCCACACCGCCTGGCTCAACACCGCCGCCCTCCGCCGGCTCGGCGTCGACCGCGACCACACCGACCTCCCCTTCGGGCGGGCCGTCACCGACCCGACGACCGGCGAACCCACCGGATTCGTCAAGGACTTCGCCGTCAAGGGGCTCTCCCGCGACGGCCACCGCGCCTTGCGCGACCTCGGCGTCCCGTGGGCCGCGCCGGACCGGCAGTACGGCCGGCTCGCCAAGAGCCTCGACGACGCCATCGGGTTCGGCATCACCACCGTCGTCGAACCCCAGAACTCCCTCGACGACCTCGCCCTCTTCCAGCGCGCCCGCGCCGAGGGGCGCCTGCGCTCGCGGATCGTCGCCGCGCTCTTCCACCCGCGCGGTACGACCGAGTCCGACCTGGACGAATTCCGGGCGGCGGCCGAGGAGTTCGCGGACGACCGGCTGCGGGTCGGACCGCTCAAGCTGTACATCGACGACGTCGTGGAACCCCGTACGGCCGCGCTCCTGGAACCGTACGCGGGCTGCTCCCACCACCGCGGCGACACCTTCTACCCGCCCGAGGAGTTCGGCGAGCTGCTCACCCGGCTCGACGCGCGCGGCTTCCAGTGCTTCGTCCACGCCACCGGCGACCGCGGCATCCGTACCGTCCTCGACGCCGTCGAGCGGGCCCGAGGGGTCAACGGGCCGCGCGACGCCCGCCACCAGATCGTCCACGTCGAGTGCCTCGACCCGGCCGACACCCCGCGCTTCGCCGAGCTCGGGGTCGTCGCCTGCATGCAGCCCCGGCACGCCGCCCCGGACATCGCGGGCCCCGGCCAGGACTGGGCCGAGAACGTCGGCCCCGACCGCTGGCACAAGGCCTGGCCGCTGCGCAGCCTGAGCGAGGCGGGCGCCGTCCTCGCCCTCTCCAGCGACTGGAACGTCGCCGAGATGGACCCCATGGTCGGCATCCACGCCGCCGTGACCCGCCGCCCGCCCGGCGGCGGGGAGGCCTGGACGGCGGGCGAGACGATCGACGTCGTCGCCGCGGTCGAGGGCTACACGATGGGCTCCGCGTACGCCAACTTCCTGGAGCACGAGCGGGGTTCGCTGACGGTCGGCAAACTGGCCGACTTCGTCGTCCTCTCCCGCGACATCCTGCGCATCGCCCCGGAGGAGATCCCCGGCACGGTGGCGGAGACGGTCGTGGTGGGCGGGCACGTGGTCGTGGAGGTGGTCGCGCAGCACTGAGCGGGGAGCGACGGCCACCGGCCCGGGGGTGTCCGGCCTGATCGGCAAGACACCCCCCCAGGGCCTGTCCGGCGGACGCCGGTACCGCAGTCGGTCAGTGGTCGTCGTTCCCGGGCTTCACCGCCATGCGGCGCTCGAAGGTGAGACCGGCGTCCCGGGACTCGTACACGCCGTCCTGAGTCGCGACGAGCAGCCGGCGGGCGTCCACGACCGTGAGCGCCTGCGGGGCTCCGCCCGGCACGGTGGAGACGCGGGTCCATCCGGTGCCGCCGTCCCTACCGCGGAAGAGGACCCCGTTCGGGTCGACGCCGAAGAGTGCGTCGGGGGCACCCCAGGAGACGTACGCGAGGACCTGGTCCGTGCCCGAGGTGAAGGTCCTGCCGCCGTCCGTGCTGCGGGCTACGCCGGACTCGGTGGTGGCGACGACGGTCCCGGGCGTGGTGGGGGAGACGGCGATGTCGAGGGCGCGCAGCGTGGCGCGGTCGTCCCAGGTGACGCCGTCGGTGCTGACCCGGAGGAGCCCGTTCGCGCTGTCGTACCCGTAGACGGTGGAGTCCGGCGCGGTGTCGAGGGCGTGAAAGTCGACCTTCCCGGCGAGCGACTTCTCCTGCCAGGTGCGTCCGGAGTCCGTCGACGCCACGAGACCGAGGTCGGCGGGCCCGTCGCCGCCGGGGGCGGGGTGGCCGCTCGCGAGGAAGACGCCGTCGGACGTGACCGTGAAGCCCATGAAGTCGTCCCGGCGGTCGCCGACCAGTGTCGGCCGGCCGTCGGCGTCGGGGGTGTGGAGGCCTTGGTGCGTGGCGACGTAGAGGGTGCTGCCGCGGACGCCGAGTCCGTGGATGTGGCTGAGGACCGCGCCGGAGTCGGCACCGGGTGCCCCGTCCCCGGACGACGAACACGCGGTGAGGGTCAGAGCCAGGGCCAGGGCGGCGGCGGTGAGGGGGAGGACCGAGAGGCCGGGGAGGTGTTTCTTCATCGTTCTTTCGCCTGGGGAGCGTGGGTACGGCGGCGGGGCGGCCCGCCCCGGGGAGGGACGGGCCGCCTGTGACGCGCCTGTGTACGTGTGTGTACGGGAAGGGTGGGGAGGGAGGGGCGAGCCGGACCGGATCAGAGCCGGTCGAGGATCTTCCGCAGGGCGGCGACCTCGGCGGACTGGGTCCGCACGACGTCGTCGGCGAGCGCCTTGGCCGTGACGTTGCGGCCGTTCTTCCGCTCGTCCTCCGCCATGTCGACGGCGCCGTTGTGGTGGGCGATCATCAGCTCGGCGAACGTGCGGTCGAAGGCCTTGCCCTTGGCGGCGGCGAGGTCCTTCATGTCCTGCTCGGACATCATCCCGGCCATGCCGTGACCGCCCCCGCCACCGGTGCCGTGACCGGCGGACTCGGGCTTGCCCCAGCCCTTGAGCCAGGCCTTCATCTTCTGGATCTCCGGGTCCTGGGCCTGGTGGATCGCGGTGACCAGGTTCTTGACCTCGGGGTCCTCGGCCCGGCCCTCGGCGAGCTTCGCCATCTCCAGGGCCTGCTCGTGATGGGGGATCATCATCTGCGCGAACATCACGTCCGCGTCGTTGAAGGCGCCGGAGGCGGCGGCCGCCGTGGCCGAGCCGGAAGCGGAGGCGGAAACCGTGGCGGAAGCGGACGCGGACGGGGACGCCGAAGCGGACGCACCGCCGTGGTCCATTCCGCTCTTGCCGTCGTCCGTGCCGCAGGCGGTGAGCAGGAGCCCGGTCGCGGTGGCGGCGCCGGCGAGGGCGAACTTCCTGGCGGTGCGGTGGGTGAAGGAACGCATGGGGTGATACCTCGTGTGCTGTCGTACATACGGAAAAGGACAGGCCGAAGACGTTCACGGGCAGCGCGAGGCGCCCGCGGTGGCGGTACGGCCTAGATCCGCAGGACGGACAGTAGGGCGAGGTCGGGGGGTCGGGGCGGGGGCGCGTGCGGCCCCAGCGCGGACGTGAGCCGCGCGAGCAGGAGGGTGAGCCAGTCGGGGCGGCGCCCGAGCGCGGCCCTGACGAGTCCCGCGAACAGCCAGCCGGTCAGGACGGCCACGCACAGGGTCGTCATGTCCATCCCCGTACCCGGCTCGTGCCCGGCGTCGGAGCCGTCGCCACCGTGGGGAGCGTCGGAGTGGGCGGAGGCGGATGCGGAGGCGGAGGTGGTCTCCATGCCGCCGCCGGACCCCTCGGGGTGGCCGACGGCGTGCATCAGGAACACTCCGAGCGCGAGCACGACGACGAGCAGAAGGTGCGCCAGGGCACCTTCTGCTCGTCTGCGGCGTTCCGCTCGATGTGTACGCACGACCAGGACCTCCCGGCCGCCGAATATACCGGACGGGGGTATCAGAGCGGCGTCAGCGCGGTGCGTCGGGAAGTCGCGTCGGGATCCGCGTCGGGGTCCGTGTCGGGCGTCCGGCGTCAGACCGGCGGTGTCTCGCCCGTCATCGCGGCGGCCATCCGCAGGTGCGGCGCGGCCTCGTCCGAGCGTCCCAGGCGCTCCAGGGTGCGACCGAGCATCAGCCGGGCGTAGTGCTCGACCGGGTCGCGCTCCAGGATCGCCCGCAGCTCCGCTTCGGCCCGGGAGAGCTGGGCCGAGTGGTAGTAGGCCCGCGCGAGCAGGAGCCGCTGGGCCGTCTGCTCCGGGTGCTCGGCGACCAGGCCGTGCAGGATGCGGACGGCGGTTCCGTACTCCTTCGCGTCGAAGAAGAACCGGGCCCTGTCCCAGCGTTCTCCGGCCGTTCCGAACTCGTAGTACGTGTCGCTCACTTGCTCACCCTTTCCCGAGGCCCGGATCTGCCACCCTGTGAGGTGGTCGACCAGGTCAACACACCGAGATGGTTGAACATTCCACTATGGTCACTCTCTCCGGACAGGAACAGGTTGAGCATGAGCAATCTTGATCGCCAGGCCGCGCTGACCGTGTGCGGCGGCCGCGGATTCGTCGTCGCCGAGCCGGTACGGGAACTCCTCAGCCCCCGCCACGTCCAGCTCGGCGAGTCGACCGAGGTCCGCCGGCTGCTCCCGAACCTGGGCCGGCGGATGGTCGGAGCCTGGGCATTCGTCGACCACTACGGCCCCGACGACATCGCCGACGAGCCGGGCATGCAGGTCCCGCCGCACCCGCACATGGGACTCCAGACCGTCAGCTGGCTCCACGACGGCGAGGTCCTGCACCGCGACTCCACCGGCAGCCTCCAGACCATCCGGCCGCGCGAGCTGGGCCTGATGACCTCGGGCCGGGCCATCTCCCACTCGGAGGAGAGCCCCGAGCCGCACGCCCGCTTCCTGCACGGCGCCCAGCTCTGGGTGGCCCTCCCGGACGCCCACCGCCATGTGGAGCCGCACTTCCAGCACCATGCCGACCTGCCCCGGATCACGGCTCCGGGCCTGACGGCCACGGTGATCCTCGGTGAGCTCGACGGCGCTGCGTCGCCCGGTACGACGTACACCCCGATCGTCGGCGCCGACCTCGCGCTCACGGCCGGCACCGAGACGAACCTTCCCCTGGACCCCGACTTCGAGTACGCGGTCCTGGCCATGTCCGGCGAGGCCCATGTCGACGGCGTACCGGTCCTCCCCGGCTCCATGCTCTACCTCGGCTGCGGCCGCACCGAACTCCCCCTCCGTGCGGCCTCCGACGCCGGCCTGATGCTCCTCGGCGGCGAGCCGTTCGAGGAGGAGATCGTCATGTGGTGGAACTTCGTGGGCCGCACGGACGAGGAGATCCGCACGGCCCGGGAGCAGTGGATGACGGGCGACCGCTTCGGCGAGGTGAAGGGGTACGACGGCGGTCCGCTGCCGGCACCCGAGCTCCCCGCGACACACATCAAGGCCCGTGGTCGAGTGCGGTGACCTGGGGTTTCCTTGTTCCAGGTGATGCCGGAAGGGGGTTTGCCCAGCGATGCCTCCGGCCTTCGGCGTGTCCGAGGGAAGGGTAGGCGGCATCGCTGCCCCTCCCGGCGGCGCTGCCGATGGGGTGCGCCACCGGGGTGTGGTCGTGTGTGATCAGGTCTGGTCGGCAGGGCGGTGACACGGCAGAGCCCCTCCGGGTTCGGAGTGTGGGTCTACGCCTGTTCTGCCTTGGTGGCGGCGTCGTCGAGGAAGCCGCCCGACTGGTGCTGCCACAGCTTCGCGTAGGCACCCTCCGTGGCGAGCAGCTCCTGATGCGTGCCCTGCTCGACGATGCGTCCGCCGTCGAGGACGACGAGCTGGTCCATGGTGGCGACCGTGCTGAGCCGATGCGCCACCACGAGCGCCGTCCGCCCGTCCATGAGGCGCCAGAGCGCGTCCTGTACGAGGATCTCGCTCTCGGAGTCCAGGGCGCTGGTCGCCTCGTCGAGCAGCAGGATCGGCGCGTCGCGCAGAATCGCCCGCGCGAGGGCGACCCGCTGGCGCTGGCCGCCGGACAGCTTCACTCCGCGCTCTCCCACCATCGTGTCGAAGCCTTCGGGCAGCGTGTCGACGAACTCCGTGACGTGCGCGGCTTCGGCCGCACGGCGGATCTCGGCGTCGGTGGCGTCCGGTCGGGCGAACACGATGTTCTCCCGCAGCGTGCGGTGGAACATCGCCGGGTCCTGCGGCACATAGGCGATCAGGCTGCGCAGTTCGGCCTGCCGCAGCCTGCTGATGTCCTGTCCGCCGATCGTGATCCGCCCGCCGTCGATGTCGGTCATCCGCAGCAGCAGCCGGGTGAGCGTTGTCTTGCCGCCGCCGGACCGGCCGACGAAACCCACCTTCGCCCCGCTGGGCACGGCCAGCTCGAGGCCGTCGAAGAGCGGCTTCGCGCCCGCGTGGGCGAAGGTCACCTCCTCGAAGCGCACATCGGCGCCGTCGGAGAGGAGAGGTTCCGGCTTCTCGGGGTCCCGTACGGTCGGCGGGGTCCGAAGCAGTTCGGTGAACTGCGCGGCTTCGGTCATCGAGCTTTCCAGGCGGCGGTAGATCTGGTTGAACTCGAACATGATCCGTGTGGCGTTGGAGTAGTAGGTGAAGGCGACGACGAGGGCCTCGACGCCGTGCTCGCCCGCGCCGAGAGAGAGCGCGAGCACCAGGCCGAGGACGTTGGTCAGCACGGACATCGGTGCGATCAGCGTGTCGATGCGCAGGTTGCCGTAGTCCCACGAACGCAGCGTGAGGCGGCGCGATTCGGCCACACGGGAGCGGTGTTCGGCTGCCTCACGTTCCTCGGCGGCGAACGACCGGACCGTGTCCATGTTCATCAGGCTGTCGGCGACGTGGCCCGACACGCGGGCGATCGCCTCCTCACGCTGGTCGACGAGCGCCTGGCGGCGACGGATCAGTGGCCGCACGCACAGCGTCGTGACCGCGATCATCGTCAGGAGCCCGACCACGAGCAGGGGTTCGTACGTCCACAGCACCACCGACGCGAACACCAGGGGCACGAACTTGCCCATCACCGAGAAGGTGAGCGTGTCGACGAACTCCTCGAACCGCGAGGCGAAACTGAGTACCCGCTTGGTCAGCGAGCCGGCGAAGTTGTCGTGGAAGAAGGCGGCGTCCTTGGCGAACAGCGCGTCCATCCCGATCACGTACAGGTGCTCGATGCCGAGGGCGTCCAGACGGTTCAGACAGTGCAGCCCGACGCGCCACAGCGCCTCGGCGAGCAGCAGCACGCCGGCGAAGCCGAGGACGTACGGCAGCATCGGGCCGACGCCATCGTCGGCGTCCCCCGCGATGCGGCCGACGAGCTTGGCGACGATCAGCGGCACGATGTAGAAGATTCCGATGTTGCCCAGTGCCGGTAGCAGCATCGCCGGCACGGTCCACCATTTGAGCCGGGTCAGCTCCCGTCCGTAGAAACGAAGCGCGAGGAGCACCGAGCCCCTCCCTGGCGAACTCTTGCGCGATTCAGGCTTTCCCATCCAATCCTGCCTTTCGGATCAAAGTGGACAGGATGGGTAGTTTTCCGTGTGGGGACTCACGCCGTCCAAGGGTTTTCCGGTCTGCCTCCAGCGGAGCCCGTCGAGGTCCATGGGTACAACTGGCCGAATCGTCCCCTTGATTGATGAGTCGTCACGGATCGGTGAACAGCAGTGAGGTCTTGCGATTCGGATCCCCGGGTCACGATTGTTGGAGCCGGTAGCGGTGCGGGGTGTTGCCCCGGGCGTCGGAGCGTTGGCGGGGACGGCCACCACGGATCTGTTCGAGATGCGTGGGCGCAGCGGCATCAGCCTGGCGGGTGATGGCCGCCGTGCACATCACCAGGGCACTACGCCGGCGTCGTCGAAGAACTGTCCGGTGGGGCCGTCGTCGGGCAGGGTCGCGAGTTTGATGGCGATCGCCGCGCCCTGTTCGGGGGTGCGCACGCCGCGGAAGCCGTTGAGGTCGGTGGCGACGTAGCCGGGGCAGCCGGTGTTGATCAGGATGTTCGTGTCGCTCAGCTCCCGGGCGTATTGGAGGGTGACGGCGTTCAGGAACGTCTTCGACGGCGCGTACGCCGCGGACACCGGACCTGCCGTCTGCTCGGCGGCGGGTCCTGACTGCCGGGTGAGGGAGCCGACGCTGCTGGACATGTTCACGATGCGTGGTGCGGCGGAGCGGCGCAGCAGCGGCAGCATCGCGTTGGTGACGCGGATGACGCCGATCACGTTGGTGTCCACGACCGTGTGGATGGTGGCGGGGTCGATCCGGGTGGGCTGCTGCGGCATGTCGCCTGCGATGGCGGCGTTGTTGACGAGCACGTCGAGGCGTCCGGCCTGTTCGTCGATCAGCCGTGCGGCGGCGGTCGCGCTCGCGTCGTCGGTCACGTCCAGCGGTACGGCGAACGCGTCGATGCCGGCGGCGCGCAGTTTCTCCACCGTGGCGCTTCGGCGCTGGTCGTCGCGGGCGCCGACGCCGACGCTCCAGCCGAGGGTGCCCAGGCCTGCGGCGATCTCGTAGCCGATTCCCTTGTTCGCGCCGGTGACCAGCGCGATCGTCCGTTCAGTCATGGGGACGATGCTGCCTTCGGACCTCGGCGGGGGTCCAAGACCGATCGGGTGCGCAACGATACCGTCAGGGTATTGATCCGGGATAGCGTGGCCGGATGGAGACCCGGGAACTGCGGTATTTCGTCGCTGTCGCCGAAGAGCTGCACTTCGGGCATGCCGCGCAGCGGCTCGGGATCGCGCAGCCACCGTTGTCACGGGCGATCCAGCGGCTCGAACGCCGGCTCGGGGCAGTGCTGTTGGATCGGACCAGTCGCACGGTCACGCTGACCGAGGCCGGCTCGGTGCTGTTGGTCGAGGGCCGGGCGGCTCTCGACGCGGTCGAGGCAGCCGAGCGTCGGACCCGCCGCGCCGCCCTTTCCGTGACCGGCCGCCCCGGCCTGGTCCTGGTCACGAAGGCCAGCGCGTCCAGGGATCTGCTGGCGAGACTGCTCGACGCGTACGCCGCCGAACCCGGCGCGGTCCCCGTCGACGTCATCCTGTGCGGTCCGGCCGAGCAGGGACGACTCCTGCGCGAGGGCCGGGCCGACGTGGCGCTGCTGCACCGGCCGTTCGACTCGACGGCCGGATTCCACACCGAAGAGCTCAGCACGGAGAGTCAGGTCGTGGTCCTGCCGGCCGGGCATCCGCTCACCGTCCGGGCCCATGTGCACATGGCCGACATCACCGGGCTGCCGGGCCTGCCCCTTCCACGCTGGCCCGACCCCGACGGCACCTACCCGCCCGGCCCGGGCCCGCAGGTCCGCGACCATGCGCAGTTGTTGCAGCTCGTCGCGCTCGGCCGTGCCTGTGCGGTCTCACCGGAGTCGTGCCGAGCCCAACTGCACGGTGACCTAGCCGCCGTGCCCGTGCTGGATGCGCCGGCAGTCACCACCGTGATCGCCTGGCCACCGCACAGCCGGTCCAGAGCCGTCGCCGACCTCATCCGGACTGCGACACGTCTCCAGGAGCTCCCACACGCCCGGCCGGGCTCCACCCATCGTGGCCCGGCTCAGGCGGCAGATCGCGGTGGGTGCACACGGCTGGTGTCAGTCTGCGCGACCAGGTGACATCCATCTCGACCACTCACACCTTGGCGTCATTCAGCTAGGAGGCGCGCCGCCTTATCTCGTCGCGTGCCTTCAGCGCGCTCTCGTGCACCTTCTCGATCGCCGCGCGGGCCTTGGCCGCCATCCGGTCGGCCGTTCCCTCCGCCTCCAGCCGCCTGTCACCTTGCCCGTGACCTCCTTGATCCGGCCCTTGCCCTTCTGCACGGTGCTCTTGCGCATGATCGGGTTCCTCTCGTGTGGTGCTCAGCCGGCCCGGTCCTCAAGGGTGCGGACGATCGCCGCCGCGAAGGCGTCGAGGTCGCGCGGTCTGCGTGACGTGATCAGTGGATGACCGCCGGAGCCGTCGACGACGACCTCCTGGTCCACCCACGTGGCGCCCGCGTTCTCCAGGTCCGAGCGGAGTGACGGGTACGAGGTGAGCCGCCGGTCCCGGGCCAGGCCGCTGTCCACGAGGAGCCAGGGGCCGTGACAGATCGCCGCGACGGGTTTGTCCGCGTCGGCGAACGCCGAGATCAGATGCTGCGCCCGGCTGTCGGTGCGCAGCCGGTCGGCGTTGAGCGTGCCGCCCGGCACGACGACTGCGTCGTACTCCTCCGCGTCGGCATCGGCGAGGGCCGTGTCCGGCATGACGTCGGCGCCCGGCCGCCGGTCCGAGACCAGGGTGTGGACGGGCTCGCGCCGCTGCGCGGCGACCGTGACGCGGGCGCCCGCCTCACGCAGTACCGCCACCGGCTTGTTGAGTTCGTCCTGTTCCGTCCCGTAGTTCGTGGTGAGGACGAGAACGTTCATCCCGTCGAGCGTCATGCCGACTCGCTCCTTCCGCAGGATGTCGCCCCGCTCCGGCGCGGGGCGCGGCGACCCCTCTACCGGCCGCTGCCCGTGTCGCCGGGTTTCATGCGGCCGGGACCCACAGCAGTCACGTCAGTCGGCCCTCCGGCGGGCCGCCGCGCTCCTTCGCCGCTCCACCGTCCGCTGCAGGAGCCGTATCAGGCACACCGCCGTGACCACCCACGCAGCGGCGAAGAACCACAGCGGTGCGGCCGACGAGGACGCGGCCGCGAGGACGAACAGGGCCACACAGGCGACGCCGAGGACGGTGGTGCACCAGCCGAGGCGGTGCCGCACGACCGCGCCCCACGAGCCTCCCGTACCCGCAGGGCCGTGTCCGAGCGAACGCAGCCTGCGGTTGAGGGAGTCATCGCTCCGAAGGCCCTCCTCGATGCCTTCGAGGATCTTCCGTTCCTGATGGGTGAGCTTCGGATTGGGATCGTGCATGACGAACTCCCGTCGAGCGGTCCGGTCACGGTCAGTCGCCCATGGCGCCACGTCGTCACCGGTCACGTCCAGGTGGTGCGCAGACGGTCCTGGTGCGCCGCGAGCCATGTGCCGAAGTCCTGGAGGGCGGGGTTGAGGCCCCGGACGGCGTCGATGTCCCGGGCCTCGGTGAAGTGCTGCTCGCAGTCCTTGTAGTACTGGAACATGTTCCCCGTCTCGTCCGCGCCCGGGAATCCCTGCGCACGCCATTCGTCCGGAGTGAGGGGCCGGTAGCGCACCGGTTCGCCGAGCGCTCCCGTCAGGGCGGCGGCCATGTCGGCGACCTTGAGGTGCTCGCCGGCGATGCTGACCGTCGCCGCGATCAGATCCGTACCGCGTTCGAAGACGGCCCGTGCCGTCTTGCCGATGTCGTCCGCCGCGAGCCCGGAGAGCCTGGCCTCGCCCATCGGGTACGTCAGCCACGGTGCGCCGTCCGCACCGCGCTGCGGGGCGAAGGCGCCGAGCAGGTTCTCCCAGAAGAAGGTGGTGCGGAGGAACGTCGTCGGGACGCCCTCGTCGAGGAAGTAGTGGTCCGCCTCCGCCTTGCCGTCGAAGTGCGGCACCTTGTAGTGCTCCTGGAGCGTCGGCATCCGCTCGTCGTCGAGCGGAACGCACTCGCGCGTGTCCTCCAGCGTCGACCAGATCGCGTGCTGCACGCCCGCGTGCGAGGCGGCTCGCGCCAGGGCTTCGGCCTGGGTTTTCTCCCGCTCCGCGGACATGTGTTCCCAGAAGTTGGTGACCAGAAAGGCACCGTACGCGTGTTCGAATGCGGGTTCCAGGCTCGATGGGTCGTCCATGTCGGCCCGTACGATCTCGGCGCCCAGCCGCTTGAGCTCCGCGGCGGGTTCTCCGTCGGGGTGCCTCGTGACGGCGCGGACCGAGAACGCTCCGTCCCGGTCCGCAAGAACGGCCCGCGCGAGGCCCCCGCCCTGCCGGCCGGTCGCGCCGAACACCGTGATGATCTTCGTGACGGTCATGACTGGATTCGCCTCACAGCTGCGTGCGGTACCCGTGGAGCCCGAGGGCTCTCCCTCCCCATGTTCCCGGGAACGGCCACGGCATGCCAGGCGCGGCCGATGCGTCGTCGCGTCCTTCGTCGGCATTCCCGGGCAGGATGGGCCTGTGAGGCTAGGCGTCCGCGGTCTCCGTAGCTGTCGATGTTTCCGTCGCGGTCGCCTCCTCCGTCGCCGGTGACTCCTTCGGTGACCGCCCCAGCGCGCGGATGGCCGGTACGGCGAGCATGACGCCGATGAGGGCGATGCCCATGACCGAGGAGAACAGCAGTACCCGGTCCGCGCCGTACGCGTCCGCCGCCGGCCCGGCCAGGGCTCGGCCCAGCGGGATGACCATGATGGAACCGGCCACGTCGTACGCCGAGACGCGGCTCAGCACGGCCAGCGGAATGTGGGACTGCACGCTCGTCGCCCACATGACTCCCCAGAACGCGAACCCGCAGCCCGCCACGACCCCCGTGAGCGCCGTCACCGTGAAGGACCAACCCAGAGCCGGAGCAAGGGGGTTGAGGGCGAAGAAGAACATCGCGCAGGCCCCCGCGACCAGGGGGCGGCGCGGTCGGACCCGCATGCCGAGCAGGCCGCCGATGATCGTGCCGGCGCCGTCGGCCGAGGCGATCCAGCCGTACCCGCCGGCGCCGTGCTGTTCGGTGAGCAGCGCCGCGCCCAGCGGCAGTGCGGGGCCGAAGACGAAGAGGCCGTACACCGCCCACACGGCGATGACCCCCCACAGCCAGGAGCGCGTCCTGAACTCGTGCCATCCTGTGGCGAGTCGGTGCCACATCGGGTCGTCGGTCTCGTCCTTGGCGGTGCTGAGCTTCCGCAGCGGCGCCAGGCCGAGCGCGCTCAGCGCATACGCCGCCGCGATGACCACGAAGGAGCCCGCGACGTTCCAGTAGGCCACGAGCAGGCCTGCCACGCCCGGCCCGAGCAGGGTGCAGATCGCCTCGGAGATGCGCAGCAGCGCGTTCGCCCGCTGGATGTCCTCGGCGACCTGGGGGACCAGGCTCGCCAGACCCGGCTGGAACATCGCGGTCGCGGCGCCGCTGAGCGCCAGCAACGCCATGATGTGCCACAGCCGCACGTCCGAGCCGATCAGCAGCACCGCGAGCGCGAGCATGGCCACCATGCGCACCACGTCCGCGCCGACCATCATCACCTGCGGCGTGAACCGGTCGGCGAGCACGCCGCCGAAGAGCACGAGGAGCACGATCGGCGCCATCCACGCGGCCAGCGCGTATCCCACACCTCCCGCCCCGTAGCCCGCGCCGAGGACGGCGGTCGTGAGCGACACCATCAGCATGCCGTCGGCGAGCAGCGACGTGCTGCGCGCGGTGAAGAACAACCGGAAGCGACTCGACCGCCACGGGCTGGGGGGAGAGCCCTGCTCCGACTGCGCGGTTACCTCATCCATCGTCATGTCACATCCCGGTCCCGGCCGGTCCCTTCCCTGAGAATCTGCTGCCGGAGCCAAGCGCTGCTCCGGTCCGCCTCCGCCGGCGGGTCCTGGACGATCACGTACCGGCGCGGCGCCAGTACTCCCGGGCGGCCGGGGAGCGCGTCCATCAGTGCGGTGTGGGCCCGTTCCGGCGTCAGCGGGGTGTCGCCGGCGGCGATGTACGCCGTCAGGGCCGGCTCGTCCGGCGTGCTTCCGTACGGGGCCGGGGCCTCCACGGTGACGTGTACGGGCACGCCCTCCAGGGCCTCGCGCAGCGCCTCCGCCACGAGCGGCGGCGATGTCCAGGAGCCGTCCACGCGGCACCACCGCGGACCGCGTTCGACCGGCCTGACCCCCGTCACCTCGGTGAGCGACGCGAGCGGTACGTCGTCCGCGGCGGCCGCTTCCAGGAGCCGTACCAGGCCGAGCAGGAAGGCCTCCGCCTCGTCCCGCTTGAACAGTGCGGGATCCGCCCAGGTGCTCAGGTGGATCAGCGGTTCGGTCGCGTAGACGAAGGTCAGCACACGGGTCGGCAGGACCTGGTCCGGGCCCCAACTCAGTTCCAGATCCGGGCCGGTGGCCGTATCCGACTCCACGTCCGGCGCATCCGGCTCCGCGTCCGCCGGCCCCGCCTCGGTCGCGGACGTGACCGAGGCGACCGTCGCGGGAAGCGTGCTGACGTCGTTGAAGACGACATCGCGCGCGAACTGGCTGCCCCGCTCGTGCGTGGCCTTCCCTATCATCCCCCAGAGGGCCACCGCGTCGAACTGGCTGTGCCGGTACGCGTTGAGCGCGGCCCCCCAGGCCTTCTTGAGCAGCGCGTCGAAGGTCGGCACCCGGACGTCGAGGGAGAGCAGCGCGTCCTGGGACAGGGTGTTCACCGACCGGGCGAGCCGGGGGTGGTAACGGTTGGAGGTGGGGACGGCCGCCACGCACGCGGGCTGAGCCGTACGGTGGGCGATGAGCGCGCACCATGCGGTCAGCAGCACGGTGGACGGCATACCGCCGGTGCGTTCGGCCACGAGTGCCAGGGCCCGGGCGGCCCGCCGGGACCGGAGGGTGAGCTGCGGCACCCGCACCTCGGTGCCCTCGGCGCCCGGCTCCGCGAACATGGCCTGGGGTCCGGTCCGGATGATCCGATCCCAATACCGCAGCGAGGCCTCGGACTTACGGAGACCGGCCGGCGTCGCCTCCTCGGCGGCGAGGTCGAGCGGCGTGAGGGACGTCGGCGGCGGGAGCGTCTCACCGGCGAGCAGACTCAGCCATTCCTCCTTGAGGACCGCGAGGGCGCTGACGTCGGTCACCGCGTGGCTCGCCGCCATGGTCACGAAGACGGGTGCGCCGGACAGGGCGACGAGGGAGATGCGGAGGGGGAAGTCCCGGTCCAGATGGAAGCGTTCGGCGCGGGCCCGGCGGGCCGACGACTCGGCGTACGCGGCGGGATCGGCGGGCAGGTCGTCGTGGTCGAGGACGGTGACCGTGAACGTCCCCTCGGATGCGACCGCTTGCTCGCGGGGAGCGCTCCCGGGGGTGTGCGGAAACGTCGTACGCAGCGCCTCGTGCCGTACCGCGAGTTCCCGGAGCGCCTCGATCGCGGACTCCGTCCGGGTCCCCCGGGGGACCGGCCACACGTCGTGGATGTTGATGTGCTCGGGCTCGTCCCGCAGCATGCAGCGGATCATGTTGGCCTGGCCCATGGTGACGGGGCCCCGGCGCTCCTCGCCGCCGGCATAGGCGACCGTGAGGGTCTGCGCGCTCCTCGGGCGAAGGTCACGTTCGCGGTCACGGTGCGGGTTCATGCGATGCCTCTCACGGGCTCGTGAAACAGGTCCGGGCCCAGCTCGGGGCGGTGATGCGCCCGGCTCGCGGCGGTCAGTGCCTCCCACGCGTCGGTCAGGAGGGCGAACTCCTCCATGTCCTGCCGGGCCTCGTCGAGGAGCTGCTCGCGGACGGAGACGAGGACGCCGGCGGCCGTGGCGTAGCGGCCGCCCAGGGTGCGGTACGAGCGGTCCAGGACAGCGAGCCGTCCGGCGTTCTCCGACCGGTCCACGCGGGTGCTGTCCCTGACGAACCCGGCGACCGTGGACGCCCGGACGTGGCCCTCGGTGTCGAGCAGCGCGTCACCGGCCTCCTTCATCGCGGCGTACACGGCGTTGAAGTGCGGGGCGGAGAGCAGGAACTTGGCGAACCGCAGCTGGTAGGCGAGGAACCCTGCGTCGGAACGGCGCTCGCCCGTATGGAAATTGACGATGTGTCGGTTGTGGAGAACGCCCGGCAGCCGGGCGTCGTGGACCAGATGGATGAGGAAGTAGTCACTGCCGATGGTGTCGGTGGCGGGTGGCAGCGGTACCCGGCCGTACACCTCGCGGTCGAGAGCGATGTTGCACATGTCCACACGCATCGGGCTGACGCTCATGAGGGTGGTCCGGTCGCCGGTGTGCGGGGCCGTCCCGGCGCCCCGGAAGGACTCGGCGATCAGGTTCCTGCGCCAGATCTCCGGGTAGCCGGAGGGGATCGACAGGCCGACGACGTCCTCGTAGACATCCGGGTCGAGCCGGCGGATCTCCTCGACGTCCACGGACATCTCACCGACGAAGGATCCGCCGACCAGGGCCACCGGCCGGTCCGCGCAGGCGGGGTCGAGCCTGCTCCGGGACACCAGACCGGTCATGTCGGCGGCCCGCCGCCCCAGAGCCGTGAGCTCGTGGTGGAGCGGGAAGACGGGTTCGCCGTCCAGGTACTGGTAGCGGCTGTCCGAGTCCCTGCGGTGGACCGACGTACAGCCCAGGGCCTCCGCGATGAGGAAGGCGCGATTGGTGCAGGCCCCGTAGGAGACGCGGTCCGGCAGCATCAGATCGAGCACGTGGTCGGGTGCGGGGATGCCGGACCGGGCGATCACCTCCCGCAGGAAGGTCCGCTGATCGTCCTCGTCGAAGTGGTGCACGACCACACCGGCGACCGTGGGCAGCGAGGCCACGACCTCCCGGTGCTCGGCGAGGACCTCCGCCCCGGAGGAGTCCAGGACGAGGAGATGTACCTCGACGCCGAACGAACGGGCGCCGTAGCCGGCCTCCTCGGCCACGGCCCTGATGGTCGCGCCGCAGGCCCGGTCGGTGGGAAGGGTCAGACAGACACGGCGCACGCCGGCTCCCCGCCCTGGCCGCGAGCGGCGGACCCGCCGGTGTCCGCGCCGGTGTCCGTGTTCGTACCCGCGCCCGCGCCCGTGCCCGCGCTCCCCTCGGCCGTGCCCGTGCCCGCGCTCCCCTCGGCCGTCGAGGCTCCGCCCGCGTCCTTCCACGAGGTGAGTCCGAGGAGACGGCTGCCGAGTTCGTTCAAGGTGGCCGTGGGGTACCGCTTGGACTCGTGGAGTACGGGGTCGCCGACCAGGGTCCGGTTCCAGCGCGGGGTCCGCAGGTGCCGCCAGGAGTCGACGCGGGACCGCTTCAGCCGCTCGTGCTCCTCGAGGGCCGGCATCATCGACAGGTACTGGACGGCCCGCACCTGGTCCTGGGACACGTTGCGCGCCACGCCGTGGGCGAGCAGACCGTTCCAGATCAGCAGGTCGCCGGGGCGCAGGTCGGGGCGTACGACGGGGTACTCCGAGCGGTCCACGTCGGGGCGCAGCGGGTCGCGGTCGGCCGGCTGGACGATCTTCCACTCCTCGAACCGGCGGAACAGCTCCGGGTCGCACTGGAAGCCGCCCGACTCCGGCCGGGTGTCGTTGAGCGCGATGATCCCCTGCACCCGCTGCGGCGGGACCCCGAGCGTGGTGTCGATGTCCCAGTGCAGTTCGATGTCGAAGCCGCGGTCCGTGGGCTCGATCAGGGCGCGGTCACGGTTTCCGCGGTTGGGCGGGTTGAGGTTGAGCCGGTCCTGGGTGACCCACAGCTCCTCGCAGTCCCAGACGTCCACGAAGGCGTCGTAGACGCGCTGGGCCTGCCGGTTGTCCCAGAGGAGCTGGTGGTGGTACGCCTCCACGAATCCGTAGACGTGCAGCTGCTGGTCCAGCTCGGAACGGAACGGCCGGTCCTCGTACCAGCTCTCCGGCTTGTCCGGGTCGAGGCCCTGGAAGTCCCAGGTGAAGTCGAGCAGGCGCTTCGCGGCTTCCGCCGGTATCGCCTCGCGGACGATGACGTAGCCGTACGTCTGCCAGTGCGCGAAGTCCTCCTCGGACAGCACGCGCAGCGGCTGGGACTTCTTCAGCTCCCGCAGGGTGGTCTGGGCGAGATAGGACTCGCCGTCCGCGCTGAAGTACGGCAGGTCCGAGGCCGCCCGGTGGAGATGGGGGCGGCGGCGGGGGCGGTGGGGTGCGGGCGTCGTCATGTGGTCCCTCCAGGGCGGGAGTCGGGGCACGCGTTCCCCGGCCGGTGGACAGCACGGAGAAACCCTCGGCGCGGGGCCGGTGGCGAGCGGCATGGACGGACGGCGGGGTGGACGGCATGGACGGACGGCTGCGCCGTGGCGCGGGTACGACGGCCACGCCGTTCAGAACGATTGGTTTAGACCATAGTCGTTGTCAAGTGTCATCTCAATATGCGGAGTTGCGGAGCCGACCCTGTCGACGTTGGTCTAGACAACCTGCGCGCGGCTGACCTAGTGTCCCCCTGCGCGGTCCGATCCCTCCAGGGACGTCAGCCGGCTTCACTGCTGCCGCGCATCGCGGTCAACGGCGACCACATCCAGGGGCGTTCACCCGTACGTCGTCCGCCCACGCCCAGAGGGAGCGGTTTCCATGAGCACAACCAGCACCACGGCCCTGCCGGACGGCGGCCTGAAGAGCCCAGGTGCGGGCCTGATCACGCTGGACCCGGTCCGGACCGCGCTCCTGCACGGTCTGGACGAGCTGCTCACCGGACTCGCCGCGCGGCTCTCGGCGCCCGAGGTCGTCGGCCCGCCGCTGCTGTCCGTGGAGGGCCTGGCGCGCCTCGACTTCTTCCGGAACTTCCCCCATCTCGGCGTCTCCGCAGGGCGTTTCGCCCCGGACGCGCTCGACGGGCTCGCGGCCGGTGAGGCGCCGGGGGAGCTGCCGCTGCGGCCGACCGGCTACCTGCTGCCGTCCGCGACCTGCTACGGACTGCTGCTCTCCCTGGAGGGCCGGGACGTCGGAGAGGCAGGCCTCCGCCTCTCCGCCGCCGGCCGCTGCTTCCGCAACGAGACCCACTACGACGGCCTGCGCCGTCTGTGGGGCTTCCACATGCGCGAAGTCCTCTACCTCGGCACCAAGCAGGGCTCGGTCGAACACCTTGAGCAGGGCGCCGAGTTCATCCTGGAGGCGGCCGCGCGCCTCGGTCTGGAACTGAACAGGGCCGTGGCCGACGACCCGTTCTACGACAAGGGCGGCTCCCGCGCCAAGCTGATGGCGCTCGACCCGGTCAAGCACGAGTTCTGCGCGCCCGACGGCACGGCCATCGCCTCCGTGAACCGGCACCGCAACTTCTTCGGCGAACGGCTGGACATCCGCGCGGGCTCGGAGGGGCCGGCGTACAGCGCATGCGTCGCCTTCGGGATCGAGCGCTGGGTCCACGCGATGATCCTCGCCCACGGCACCCCCGAGCAGGCCCTGGACCGCCTCCGCGACGCCCGCCTCTGAGACCCGAATCTCCGCGACCCCCCGACCCGCGACCCCGCGGCAGCAGCAAGGAGCGACCCCTCCCCATGGAACGCATCGCCGAGTGGCTTCACGAGAAGAACCCCGGCCTGGACGGCCCGATCGCCGACGACGAGGACCTCATCGAGGCGCGTCTCATCGATTCGATGGATTTCCTGGAGTTCATCGACCTCCTGGAGGAGCTCTCCGGGAGCACCATCGACCTCCAGGAAGTCACCATCGACGACTTCCGTACGCTGGGCCGCGTCCAGGAGCGCTTCCTGAGCGCCGCCGCCGGCTGAGCGCCCCTCCGATGTGGGCGGTCCGATGACACGTGGTCCGGGGCCGACTGCTCCGGGGCCGATTGCTCTGGGGCCGATTGCTCTGGGGCCGGCCGATCCAACGTCGGCCGGTCCGAGGTCTGCCGATCCGAGGCCGGGCCGGGACACGGCCCTGGCCGTGGTCGCGACCACCCGGGAGGTCCTCGCCCACCCCGACCTGGACGAGGGCCTGCTGGCCCCCTGGGAGCAGCGACGCCTCACCGGGATACGGCTGCCCAGCCGCCGCGACGACGTCGTCGCGGCACGACTCCTCGTCCGCCTGTGCATCGCCCGCTTCACCGGCCTGCCGCTGGACGCGGCGGCCCCGGCCCAGCTGTGCCCCGTGTGCGGTCGGCACGGCCACGGACGCCCGTACCTGCGCGGCCACCCCGGGGTGGGCGTCAGCCTCAGCCACGCCGACGGCCTGGTCGCGGCAGCCGTGGGCCCGGGCGCGATCGGCATCGACGTCGAGCCCGCGACACGCCGCCCCGGCCCCGTACACGTACTCCGCCGTCTGCTCCCCGAAGCGGATCTGGCGGAGGCCGCGGCCCAACCGGATCCCGGCCCGGCGCTGCTCCGCCTGTGGGTCCGCGGCGAAGCCCGGCTCAAGGCGGGCCAGGGCGACCTCCGCCTGCTGGAGTGGACGGACCGGGCCCGCGCGGCCGTCGCCGCGGTGGCCTGCACGACCGGGATCGCGATCGCCCCGGCCTGACCGCTGCCTCCGCCTCTACCCCAGCGGGTCCCTCCGTGTCCCTCCGGAAGGTTCCGGGTGCTCCGGCGCGCGTCCTCGTCGCTAACTTCCAAGCGGCCAGGAACCACGTTCGTCACGCTCCCCAGCAGGAGGTCACGTTGACCGCGCAGCGCCCCACCCGCAGAAGCATCCTCAAGTCCGCCGGCGGGCTCACGGCCGCGATGGCCCTGGGCGCCGGAGGCGTCCTCGCGGGGGCGTCGGCGGCCTCGGCGGCCGGTGACGGCTTCGGTCTGCACATCGTGGACCGCAACGAGAGCGACCACCGGATGTGGTACTACCGCTTCGCGACCGACGCGATCGGCTGGAACCCCGCGGTGAACGTACTGCTCCCCGACGACTACCACTGGAGCGGTCGCACCTACCCCGTCCTCTACCTCTTCCACGGGGGCGGTACGGACCAGGACTTCATCACCTTCGACCGCGAGGGCATCCGCGCCTGGACCGCCGGCAAGCCGATCATCGTGGTCATGCCCGACGGCGGCCACGCGGGCTGGTACTCCAACCCCGTCAGCTCCAACGTCGGCCCCCGGAACTGGGAGCACTTCCACATCGCCCAGCTGCTTCCCTGGGTGGAGGCGAACTTCCGTACCTTCGCGGAGTACGACGGCCGCGCGGTGGCGGGGTTCTCCATGGGCGGCTTCGGCGCGCTGAAGTACGCAGCCAAGTACTACGGTCACTTCGCCTCGGTCAGCGCCCACTCCGGCCCCGCCAGCCTGCGCCGGGACGGCGGCCTCGTGGGCCACTGGGCCAACGCCTCGGCCGCGGCGCTCGACCTGAACGGCGGCACGATCTACGGCGCACCGCTGTGGGACGAGGCCCGGGTCAGCGCCGACAACCCCGTGCAGCGGATCGAGAGCTACCGCAACAAGCGGGTCTTCCTCGTGGCCGGCACCAGCCCGGATCCGATCAACTGGTTCGACACCGCGAACGAGTCCCAAGTTCTCGCCGGCCAGCGGGAGTTCCGCTCGCTCCTCGGCAACGCGGGGATTCCCCACGAGTGGTACGAGCTGCCCGGTGGCCACTTCATCCGCCACGACATGATGCAGCGCGACATCGACGGCATCATCGGCCGGCTCCGCAAGGCGTGACGGCGCGCTTCCGGCGCCGCTGACAGCGACCATCCCACCCACCCCGAGCCGACCAAGGGGAGGAGCCTCTCGTGTTTCTCGGACCTTCGATGTCCCCGAAATCCCCGATGCCCGCACTGTCCCGACGCGCGATGACCTGTGTGCTCGCGCTGATCGCCACCCTTCTGCCGGGACTGGTGGCCGCGACCCCGGCCGCCGCCCGGGCCGCCACCTCCGCAGCCGCGTGCCCGACCACCGGCGAAGTCACCCAGCCCTATCACAGCGGTCACAACGGCGTGGACATCGGCGACGTGATCGGCACGCCGATCTACGCCGTGGGTGACGGCGAAGTGACCATCTCCGGCTACACCGGCGACTACGGCCAGTGGATCCGCATCCAGCACTCCGACGGGCGGATCTCCGAGTACGGGCACATGTACCAGCGGGACGTCTTCGTCGGCGACCGCGTCGTGGCCGGGCAGCGGATCGCCCTGATGGGAGCCGAGGGCAACTCGACCGGCTCCCACCTCCATCTGCGGATCTGGGGAGACCCGTCCGCCACGTACGGCATCGACCCCGAGCTCTACCTCGCCGAGGGTGGCATCACGCTGCCCTGCACCCCGGGCGGTGGCGGTCAGCCGCCCAGGCCGCCGCTGATGTATCCGGTGGAGTCGGGGCGGGTGGTGTCGGCGCGGTCGGCGGACGGGCGTCTTGAGGTGTTCGCGGCCGCCGCGGACGGTGTGCATCACGCCTGGCAGATGGAGTCGAACGGCAACTGGTCGGCCTGGGAGTCGCTCGGCGGGCCGGGCAATGCGGAGCTCGCCATCGCGCCCAATGCCGATGGGCGTCTGGAGATGTTCGCGATCAACGGGAGCACCTTCCAGCACCGCTACCAGCTGAACCCGTCCGGTGGTTGGTCGGGCTGGGAGAGCTTCGGCGGCGGTGGTCGCGACATCGCGGCCGGCGTCAACGCGGACGGGAGGATCGAGGTCTACGCATCGGGGCCCGTGGGGTTGTTCCACCGGTATCAGGCGGCTCCGAACGGTGGCTGGTCGGAGTGGGAGTCCGCCGGTGGTGGTCCCGCGGACAGTCGGGTGGAGATGGAGAAGTCCCCGGACGGGCGTCTTGAGGTGTTCGCCATGAACGGGAACAGTTTCCAGCATCAGTACCAGACCGCCCCGAACGGTGGCTGGTCGCAGTGGGACACCTTCGGGGGTGGCGGTCACGACCTGACCGTGGACCACAACGCTGACGGTCGTTTGGAGGTGTTCGCCTCCGGTCCGGTGGGTGTCTTCCACAAGTACCAGACGAGTCCGACCAGTTGGTCGGAGTGGGAGCCGACCGGTGGTCCCGCGAATGCGCAGCTCAGCAGTGAGCGGACGCCCGACGGGCGCGTGGAGGTCTTCGCCATGAACGGTGAGACCGCCATGCACAGCTGGCAGACCGGTGCCAACGCGCCCTACGGCGAGTGGGTCACGTTCGGCACGGGCGGCACCGAAGTCACGGCGACCACGAACGCGGACGGGCGCATCGAGGTCTTCGGCAGCAGCCACGCCGGCACCTATCACCGGTGGCAGACCGGTCCCGCCACCTGGTCCGAATGGGCCTGGGTCAGCAACACCGCGGGTCCCGTCCTCAACTGACCCACCACGACAGCCGAAGGAGGCAGTAGGTGACCAGCGTCCAGCGCTCCTCGCCGACGAAACCCACGTCAACCCGGCGCGGTGCTCCGCACCGGATCGTCCTGTCGCTGCTGACGTCGTTGCTCGTCGCAGGAGGTGTCCTCGTCGGCGCCTCGCCGGCGCAGGCCGCACCCAGCGACCTCTGCGCCCAGACCGGCTACAGCGCCGGCTTCCGGGGCGACGGTCTGGTGACCGCCGTCGCCGTCGCTCTCGCGGAGTCCAGCTGCAACCCGTCGGCGACCAACGTCCAGAACAACACGCCCCCCTCCAGGGACCGCGGCCTCTGGCAGATCAACGACTACTGGCATCCCGAGGTCGACGACGCCTGCGCCTACGACGCCCAGTGCAACGCGAACGCCGCCTTCGAGATCTCCAACGGCGGTACGTACTGGCAGCCCTGGTCCACCTACAACCAGGGCCATCACTGGCGGCACATGGACGAAGCGCAGGCCGCCGTGGACCGACTCGGGCATCACGAACCGGGGCCCGGACCCCTGGTATACCCGGTGGAGTCGGGGCGGGTGGTGTCGGCGCGGTCGGCGGACGGGCGTCTTGAGGTGTTCGCGGCCGGTGCCGACGGTGTCCACCACGCCTGGCAACTCCAGGCGAACGGTGAGTGGTCGGCCTGGGAGTCGCTCGGCGGGCCGGGCAACGCGGAGCTCGCCATCGCGCCCAATGCCGATGGGCGTCTGGAGATGTTCGCGATCAACGGGAGCACCTTCCAGCACCGCTACCAGCTGAACCCGTCCGGTGGTTGGTCGGGCTGGGAGAGCTTCGGCGGCGGTGGTCGCGACATCGCGGCCGGCGTCAACGCGGACGGGAGGATCGAGGTCTACGCATCGGGGCCCGTGGGGTTGTTCCACCGGTATCAGGCGGCTCCGAACGGTGGCTGGTCGGAGTGGGAGTCCGCCGGTGGTGGTCCCGCGGACAGTCGGGTGGAGATGGAGAAGTCCCCGGACGGGCGTCTTGAGGTGTTCGCCATGAACGGGAACAGTTTCCAGCATCAGTACCAGACCGCCCCGAACGGTGGCTGGTCGCAGTGGGACACCTTCGGGGGTGGCGGTCACGACCTGACCGTGGACCACAACGCCGATGGTCGTTTGGAGGTGTTCGCCTCCGGTCCGGTGGGTGTCTTCCACAAGTACCAGACGAGTCCGACCAGTTGGTCGGAGTGGGAGCCGACCGGTGGTCCCGCGAATGCGCAGCTCAGCAGTGAGCGGACGCCCGACGGGCGCGTGGAGGTCTTCGCCATGAACGGTGAGACCGCCATGCACAGCTGGCAGACCGGTGCCAACGCGCCCTACGGCGAGTGGGTCACGTTCGGCACGGGCGGCACCGAAGTCACGGCGACCACGAACGCGGACGGGCGCATCGAGGTCTTCGGCAGCAGCCACGCCGGCACCTATCACCGGTGGCAGACCGGATTCTCGAGCTGGTCCGAGTGGGGCTGGGTGAACAACACCGCGGGTCCCGTAATGAACTGAACCATCGTCCGACCGCCGCCCATCCCCGACCCGTGGCCGGCCGTGCCCCAGCGGCACGGCCGGCCACGAAGGTCCTCTGGAGAGACGAGCATGCTTCCGATCAGCCGCCGGAACCTGTTGCGCGGCGCCGCCGGGGCGGGTGCAGTCCCGCTCCTGGTCCCCGGCCGAGCCGCGACCGCCGCCCCCATCGGCCCCGACCGCGCCCGAGCCTCCGCACCGACCGCCGCCGCCCCGCCCGCCTCATGGCTCGGCGTCGCCGCCCCCTCCACCCACGTCTACGACCCGTCCACCCCCACCCGTCCGCGCTACCTCAACGACCACACCCTCATCAAGGCCCAGGGGCGCTGGCACCTGTTCAGCATCGTCGGAGACAGCGCACCGCCCGGTGAATCCCCGGACAGCTCCGGGGAGATCTCCTTCGCCCATGCCTCCGCGTCGACTCCGCACGGACCGTGGACCACCCACGCCGACGCCCTCACCGTCGACCCCTCCTACTTCGGGGAGGAACACCTCTGGGCGCCGCACGTCGTCGAGGCGGGCGGGACGTTCTGGATGTTCTACGCCGCCGGCGGAGCGAGCGGTGCCGCCGTCAACCTCGCCACCTCGACCGACCTGTTCACCTGGACCCGTGAGCCGTCCGGCCCTCTCTTCCGGGGACTCGCGGCCCGCGATCCGATGGTGGTCCGGATCGGCGGCGAGTGGGTCATGTACTACACCGAACTGTCCGGCCCGGGCGGCCACCATGTCGTGGCCCACCGGCGGTCCGCCGATCTCGTCCACTGGAGCGCGCCGGGTGTCGCGTTCACCGATGAGAGCACGGACGCCACCGTGTCCGTCACCGAGTCGCCCTTCCTCGTCGAACGGGACGGCTGGTACTACCTGTTCATCGGGCCGCGCAACGGCTACGAGGGCACCGACGTGCTGGCGTCGCGCGACCCCTTCCACTTCGACCTGACCGGCTACGCGGGCCACGTCCCCGGTCATGCCGCCGAGGTCTTCGCCGACGGGGAATCCTGGTACGCGAGCACCGCCGGATGGTTCCGGCAGGGACTGTACGTGGCTCCGCTGGCCTGGCGGGACACGCCACCACCGTGGCAGAGCCCGGACAATCCCGTCGCCGGCCTCGACGTCGACGGGCGCCTGACCGTCTTCGCGCTCGACGCCGGTGACCGCTCCATGCTGCGGCGCGTCCAGCTCGACCCGTACACCGACACCTGGTCGGAGTGGGAGACCTTCGGCGGGCCGGCCGGGGCCGTCCCCACGCTCGGCCGTGACTCCGACGGCCGCCTCGAGGTCTTCTCGCTCGCGCCGGGAGGCATCAATCTGCACCACCGGGCGCAGCGGCCCAACGGCGGCTGGCACGACTGGGAGGAGTTCGGCGGCCCGGCGGGCGCAGCCCCCGCCGTCGCACGCAACGCCGACGGCCGTCTTGAGGTGTTCGCCCTGAGCCCCGGCGGTGCCTCCGTCGCGCGCCGGCGGCAGTCGTCCCCGGGGTCGCCGGTCTGGGAGCCGTGGGACGGCGCATTCGGCGGTCCTGCGGGCGCACCGCCGGTCGTCGCGGCCAACGACGACGGACGCCTGGAGGTGTTCGCCCTCGCGCCCGGCGGGACGGCCGTCAACCACCGGTGGCAGACGTCGGCCAACGGCCCCTGGACGGAGTGGAACCGTTTCGGCACCGCGGCCGGCTCCGCGCCCCGGGTGACCCGCGACGGCAGCGGGAGGCTGGCCGTCGTCGCGATCGGCCCGTCCGGCGTGGGGGCCTTCCAGCGGCGCCAGTCCGTGCCGAGCGGCGGCTGGGACGCCTGGGAGTCGCTGTTCGGCTGGACGGACGCGGCCCCGATGCTCGCCCCCGGCGCCGACGGGCGCCTGGAGGCCTTCGCGCTGTCTCCCGGGGGCGCGCGGCTCAGCCACCGCCGGCAGCACACGCCCGGCGGGGCCTGGGACCCCGGCGACGACTTCGGTGAGCCCGGAGTCCCGCTCGCCGCCACGCCGACGGCGGCGGCCGACGCCACCGGACGGCTCCATGTCTTCGCCGTCACGACGGACGGCCGGATCCGTACCCGCGTACAGGACCGGCCCGGCGGCGCCTGGCGCCCGTGGACCCCGTTCGGCGATCGGCGGGTCGACCCGCTCCGGCCGGGCGTCCCCACCCACTGACCGTTGTGTCCCGTCGCGTTGGTCGCCACGGAGGCGTGCCGTCCGTCCTCGGGACGAGGGTCTGCGAGCAGAGTCGTGGACAGCGATGCGATTTTCGGCTCCCCGTACGCCCCTCTCCGACGACCGGATCTGGAACGAGGTCAACCCCGCCTCCCCGGCCGATCTGCGCACACTCTCGGACACCGGCATCACCCTCTGCACGGGGACCGTGGCCTGATCGACGGCAGGACGGCCGTCGCCTCCACGAACGTGAGGAAGCGCCTCGACCAGCTCGGCATCCCGAGCCGGCTCGTCGACCACGGCGACGGAAGCTCCCTCTCGACGCGCTGCAACGGCGGGCACGGTTACGGCTGTTGGTCCGCCACCTTCACCGAACACATCCCCCGTCCGGCGGACGCGTTCGCCCGGACGGAGTGAGCGAAGCCGCTCACCCTTCTCCCGCTTGCGCACGGTTCGGCCGGGTCACGGAAGTGGCCGATGCCATACGGTGAACCGCCGCGTACTACCGGTAGCGTTCTGTGTGCATGACAGCTGTCAACGCGCGGGACGGGGGGATCGGTGAGCGGCATAGTCGTCCATCTGCCGCAGGGGAGCGGCGGCGCCGTCGGCGGAGAGCCGTACGGCGAGGCGGTGACCCTCAGGCTCGGACCCGGGGAGCGGGCGCGCTTCGGGCGGGGCTCTGCGAGGACTCCCGTCGAGCTCCGCCTCGCCGACGAGGCCATCTCCCGCCTCGCGGGCGAGATCCGCGTCACGGACGACCACTGGCAGTTGAGCAACCACAGCACGACCCACAGCTATCTCGTGGAGAACCCGGAAGGCGCGGGCGAGTACCTGCGGGTGCCTCCCCGCCGGGCCGGCGCGCCGATCCCCTTCGAGTTCTCCCGGGTGGTGCTGCCCACCCGCCGTGACACCACGGTCTCCTTCCAGGTGTTCGCGCCCGACCACGTCTATCTGGACCCGCACGGCATGGGCGGCTCCTGGGAGAGCCGTACGGTCACGGCGTACTCGCTCGACGAGACGGCCACGTACTTCCTGGTCCTCGCGGCGCTCTGCGAACCCTGGTTACGGGATCAGTCCCCGGTCGCGGTGCCGACGACCCCGCAGGTCGTCGAGCGGCTCAGAGGGCACTCATCCTGCGCCAAACTGACTCCCCGCGCGGTGAGTTCGCACATCGACTACCTCGCCGAGGAAAAGCTGAGGGTCGGCGGTGGACCGGCCGCAGAAGCGGGCAGAACGGACCGCCGGCACGGCAAGCGCGAGGCCGTGGTCGGTGTGGCCCTGAGATTCGGGATCGTACGGGAGGAGCATCTCGCGCTGTTGCCGCCCCGGGCCGAACCGGCCGCACGGGGACGGTAGCGGACGTGTCGCGGGTACGGGGCCGCAGCATGTCATGGGGGAGCGACCGGACCGAACTCCTGCCCCAGGGACATCGGTTGGGGAACTGGGTGGTCGCCGAACCGATCGGGGCCGGCGGCTGGGCGACCGTCTACGCGGGACGGCCGGCGGCGGACGCGCAAACCTCCCCAGGGCGGGCCGAGGTCGCGCTCAAGGTCATGCCGACCGCCGGACTCGCACCCCGCCAGGCCGCTCGCGTGGCCGAAGCAGCCCGGCGTGAAGTCGAACTCGGCCGCGGGGCAGGCCATCCGAGGCTCGTCCGGCTGCTCGACTCCCTCGTCCTCTCCTCACCGGGACACCCGCCCCTGGACGGCGCGATCGTCCTGGTCATGGAGCGCGCCCGGTGCAGTCTGCGGGACCTGATCGACGCGGGGACGACCGGGGCCGGGACGACCGGGGCCGGGACGACCGACGCGGGGACGACCGCGGCCGGGACGACCGAGGCCGAGGGTGGACGCCTGATCGCCGGCATCTGCGAGGGACTCGCCCATCTGCACGCGGCGGGCTGGGTGCACGCCGACCTCAAGCCGGAGAACGTCCTGATCGGCGAGGACGGTTCGGTGAAGCTCTCGGACTTCGGCCTCGCCACCGAACTGACCGGAACGCACGGGTACGCGCCTCCGATGGGGACCCTGGACTACCTCCCGCCCGAGCGGTGGAAGGCCCCGCTGGGAGAGCTCGGCGTGGAGATCCGGCCGAGCGCCGACATCTGGGCCCTGGGCATCGTGATCCACGAGGTCTTCGCGTCGGGTGCGCCACCGTTCACCGGCGCCACGCCGATGGCGCGCGGCGCCGCCGTACAGGAGTACGCGGAGGGCCGCGCGCCGCTGCGGATGGACCAGGCGGTACCGGAGTTCTGGCGGACCCTGGCCGCCGACTGCCTCGCCCCCACCCACGCCGCGCGCGCGGCGCACACGGCCGAGAGCCTGAGCGGGCGGATCGCCGCCCACGCGGCCGGGAGGACGGGGACGGCGCTCGCTCCCTCGCTTCGTACCGTACGGCGGGGGCGCCGGGCCGGAGCCGCGCTCCTTGCCGTCGCGGTGTGCGGGGCGGTCGCCGCGGCGATCTGGACGTACGCGGGCCGGGAGGGCGGGCCCGGGTCGGGGCGCTCGGACGGCTCCGGTGGATCCCCGGTCCGGATCCGGGTGTTCAACGCCGAGCGGGGCTGCCAGGAGCGCGCCGACCGGGACCGGCAGTGCAGTCTCGGCCTGGCGATCGACCCCCGGCGGCCGTACACCGCCGAGAACGTCGTCCCGACCCGGGTCTGGCACGGCGACGTCCTCGACGCCGACTGCGAGCTCCCCCAAGGCCAGTTGATCATCGACGAGGAGGACCGGGAGTCCACCCGCTGGATCCGCGTCCGCCTGCCGGGCGGGTACGTGCGGGAGGCCTGGCTGCCCGCCGTACGCACGAAGGACCGCCCGGTGCTCCCGCGCTGCGCGCCCCCTGCCTCGTGACGTCCGACTGTTCCGGCCCGGCGCTCAGGGCCTGTCCGGCCCTGATCCGCCGGACAGGCCGTATGCGATCCGGGTGCTGACCGTCCGTACGACGTCTCGCCGACCCCAGGAGCGAAGACGCCGGACATGCGCCCATTGTGACCGCGGCCGCACCGCCGATCGGCGGAGTTCCCGGCATCGGACCTGTGGTCCTCACGACAGGAGGTCGTTGCGGGTGGTAGGTCGGTGGCATGCAGCCAGGCGCACCACCGACGGTCACGGTCAGCCCCTTCCTTCGTACGGCCGCCGCCTACGCGTGGCGGCTGATCGTCGTCGGTGCGCTCGTCTACAGCCTGTTCGCGGTGCTCGGGCGCTTCCACGAGATCGGCGTGGCCGTGTTCCTGGGGCTCGTGATCACCGCGCTGCTCCGTCCCCTCGCCGATGTGGTCGCCCGGGGGCTGCCCCGGCCGTTCGCGGTCGCCCTCACCGTCCTCGGGAGCATCGCGCTCGTCCTCGGCGTGCTGACACTGGTCGGCGAGGCGGTGGCGGGGGAGCGGACGACCCTGGTACGCGAGTTCCGGGTAGGGATCGGCCGGATCGAGGACTGGCTGGAACAGCCGCCTTTCCGGCTGAACCCCGGGGCGCTGGGCGACCTCCAGGCCAAGCTCGGGGAGTACCTTTCCAGTCACCGCTCGACCCTGGTCAGTACGGCGCTGAGCGGCGCCCATCATGTGGTGGCCGTGCTGACGACGCTGGCCCTCGCGTTGTTCAGCGCGGTGTTCTTCATCCACTCGGGGGACCGGCAGTGGGCCTGGTTCCAGAAGCAGTTGCCCTGTTCGGTCCGCGACCGGGTGGCGGTCGGCGGGCGCGCCGCCTGGCGGACCTTCACCGGGTACACCCACGGGATCGTCCTCGTGGCTGCGGTGAACGCGGTGCTCGTCGGGCTCGCCCTGTGGCTCCTCGGCGTCCCCCTGGCGGTGCCGCTGGCCCTCCTGGAGTTCGTGGCAGCGTTCGTGCCGCTGATCGGCTCGCCGATCGCCCTGGCGGTCGCCGCCGTCGTGGCGCTGGCGTCACAGGGCCCGCTGGTGGCCACGATCGTGATCGGCCTGATCGTGGTGATCGGCCAGATCGAGGGGCATCTGCTGCACCCGCTCGTCATGAGCTGGGCCGTGCGGCTCCACCCGCTGGTGGTGGCGATCTCGGTCATCGCGGGGTCGATCGCCGCCGGCATCGTGGGCGCCGTGGTGGCTGTCCCGTTGGTCTCGGTGTTCTGGTCGGTCCACACGGCGCTACGGGACGCCCGCGCGGCAGCGGCAGCGGGAGGGGCGGAAGGCGGAGGCGCGGCGACGGAGGAGGGCTGAGGCGCGGCGCCGCGAAGGTGCCGGTCGACGGGCAGGTGCGGGTGGGCAGCAACACCAAGACCTTCACCGCAGTGGTCGTCCTGCAGCTGGCCGGCGAGGGGAAGGCCGCGCTCGACGCGCCCTGATCGGCGGCGAGCTCCTGAAGCCCGTGCAGCTCGCCCAGATGCGGCTGCGGCGGTCTGATGTGGGGTCACGGCGGTGACATTCCCGGCTACCACACCTACCTCGGAGTCACCGACCGCGGGCGCGCCGCCACGATCGCCGTCACCGCCCGCCGGCCGCCCACGGCGAAGGGGTTCACCAGCGCGGACGCCGTCGTCGACACGGCGCTGTGCACGAACTGACGAAGCGTCAAAAAGGTTACCCGCAACCCTGGGTCAGGCCCCCGTTGTCGTGCGGGGTCTTGCGCGGCACCGTCCGGTCTCTCTACTCTCCCGGCCAATGGTTAGGAATATTTCCTAACCATTGGCCATGGAGGGAAAGGGAGTTGTCATGCGTCGACGAAGCGTCTCGCTTCTCGGGCTAGCGGGTCTGCTGGCGGTGCCCCTGACGGTGATGCCACAGGCACAGGCCGCCGACGGTCTGGTGTCCACCGGAAAGGCGGTGACGGCCTCCTCCGTCGAGACCTCGGCCTTCGGCCCCGGTCTCGCGGTGGACGGCAGCGCGGCCACTCGCTGGGCGAGCCTCGAAGGGGTCGATCCGCAGTGGATCCGTATCGACCTCGGGGCCGACCACACGATCTCCCGCGTCAAGCTCAACTGGGAGGACGCGTACGGGAAGACGTACCGGATCCAGACCTCGGCCGACGGATCGACCTGGTCCGACGTCTACTCCACCACCGCCGGTGACGGCGCGACCGACGACCTGACGGTCTCCGGCAGCGGCCGCTACGTCCGGATGTACGGCACCGGCCGCGGCACGGCGTACGGCTACTCCCTCTGGGAGTTCGAGGTGTACGGCGCGCCCACCGGCACCGGGGGTGGCGGCGGCAACGCCGTCCCCTTCGGCAGCCACCTCAAGCCCTACGCCGCCGGCATGCTGAAGCCCTCCGGCTCCCAGGCGGCCATCGACCAGAAGGTCGTCGAGTACTACAACAAGTGGAAGACCGCCTTCGTCCGGCAGAACTGTGGCAACGGCTGGTACCAGATCATCTCGCCCGACGCCGACCACCCGTACGTCGCGGAGGCGCAGGGCTACGGCATGGTCGTCACCGCGACCATGGCGGGCGCCGACCCCGACGCGAAGAAGATCTTCGACGGCCTCGTGAAGTGGAAGATAGACCACCCCTCCTCCGTCAACCCGAACCTGCTCGCCGCCGAACAGGACGTCGCCTGCAAGAGCGTCAACGGCGGTGACGGCGCCACCGACGGCGACATGGACGTGGCCTACGGCCTGCTCCTCGCCGACAAGCAGTGGGGCAGCACCGGCACCTACAACTACAAGGACCTCGCGCTCAAGCACATCGCCGCGATCAAGAAGGACGAGCTCAACCCGACGACCAAGCTCCTGAAGCTCGGCGACTGGAGCAGCTCCGGCGACCAGTACTACTACATCACCCGTACCTCGGACTGGATGGTCGACCACTTCCGCGCCTTCCGTACGGCCTCCGGCGACACGACATGGGACTCCGTGCGCACCGCGCACCAGACCCAGATCTCCCGTCTCCAGTCGACGTACGCCTCCGGCACCGGGCTCCTCCCCGACTTCGTCGTCGAGACCAACACCACGCCCAAGCCCGCCCCGGGCCAGGTCCTGGAGGACCCGAACGACGGCGCGTACTGGTGGAACGCCTGTCGTACCCCGTGGCGCATCGCCGACGACGCGGTGACCAGCGGAGACGCCACGTCGCTCGCGGCCGCGCGGAAGCTCAACAGCTGGATCAAGACGAAGACCGGCGGCGACCCCAACAAGATCGCCATCGGCTACAAGCTCAACGGCACGCAGATCTCCGCGGGCAGCGAGGCCGCCTTCTTCGCCCCGTTCGCGGTGGCGGCGATGACCGACTCGGGCAGCCAGGCCTGGCTGGACGCGCTGTGGAACAAGATGCTGGCCACCCCGATCGACACCAGCAGCTACTTCTCCGCGAGCATCCAGCTCCAGGTCATGATCACGGCCTCAGGCAACCACTGGGTCCCGTAGCGGCACGGACAACATCCTGAGGCAGTCGGACAGGGCCGCCGTGGTCCCGCCGAGCGGGAACCGGGCGGCGAGCTGCCCGTCAGGGCGTACGACGAAGCCGGTGGCGCCGCCGGGGAGGTAGAGCTGCGCGAACTCCCCGGCGGCGTCACGGTATGTGGGAGCGCCGAGGGAGCGGCCGGCCCGTGGATCGGCTTCCCGGGGGAGGACGGCGAGGACATCGAGGGGGAGGCGCTCTCCCGAGGCGCTCGCCGCCTCGACCGCCCGCGCCAGCTCGGCGGCATCGGCTCCGTACAGCACGACCACGTGGCCCGGGCGGCCGCGCAGGATGTCGAGCAGCCGCAGCGGATGGACGGCGATCGGGGTGGTCAGCCCGGCACAGTCCGGGGCGAGGTCGCCGGGCTGCGGGGCGTCGAGCGGCCCGTACGGGGTGCCGGAGAGCGGGCCGTCCCGGTAGGCGACGAGCAGTTGGGCCTCGCGGAGGAGCAGGGTCCGCCGGTCGTCCGGGTCGTTCTCGAAGCCCTGGGTGGAATGCCGGACGGTACGGCCGACGACCTCCTCGCCCACCGGGCGGCGCTCGGCGTCATAACTGCCGAGCAACCCGGGCCCGGCCTCGCCCCGCACGACGAGGGCGAGCTTCCACGCCAGATTGGCCGCGTCCTGGACACCGGTGTTCATGCCCTGGGCGCCGGTCGGCGGGTGGATGTGCGCGGCGTCGCCCGCGACGAAGACCCGCCCCTCGCCGTAGCGGCCGACGATCCGGTGGCTGATGCGGAAGACCGAGGACCAGCGCAGATCGGAGAGACGGGAGGGGCCCGGAGCGAGCCGGTCGACGACGGCCTGGAGATGGGACAGGTCGGGGCCGTGTCCGCCTTCGAGGCCATGGGCGAGACCGTCCGGTGGGGGCATGGCCGGCGCCCGGCGAGGGGCGGTCTCGGCCGGTTGCGCCGCTTGCGCCGGTTCGGCCAGGTCGGTCGGGACGTTCATCGACATCCGGTAGCGGCCGGCTCCGGGCAACGGGATGCAGACGAGGACGTCGTCGAGGGACCCGTCGGCGGCACGGTGCTCGGAACGGAGCCCGTACCCCTCGGGCAGGTCCCAGTCGGACTCGGCCACGACGTCACCCAGCATGTACGACGCCGGGAACGCACCGCCCTCGTACGACAGGCCCAGTGTCTTGCGGACGACGCTGTGCGCCCCGTCGCAGCCGATGAGATAGGGGACCCGCAGCTCCTCGGTGGCCCCCGACGCGGTGCGCAGCTGTGCGGTGACCCCGTCCGGATCCTGGGTGAACGAGACCAGTTCGGTGCCGCGTTCGATGACCGTCCCCAGACCGGCGACGTACTCCTCCAGGAGCCGCTCGGTCTCGTACTGCGGCAGCGCGGCGAACCCGTACGGCACCTCCGGCGGCAGCTCCAGGTCGATCCGCCCCGCCTCCGCGCCGTTGACGTAGGTCAGTTGGCCGCGCATCGGGACGGCGGCCTCCAGAACGGCACGCACCAGGCCCATCCGGTCCCACAGCTCCAGGGTGCGCGGCTGGATCCCGACCGCCTTGGCGTACGGCAGCCGGGCGGGGAGCCGGTCGACGAGCCGGCAGCGCACCCCGTGGCGGCGGAGCTCGGCGGCGGCGCTCAGTCCGACGGGACCCGCGCCCACGATCAGTACGTCGGTGGTGGTGCCGGTGTGTGCCACGGGTGCCTCCAGTGCTGGCCGGCTGCTGGGCAGGTCCCGTCTTCCATGGTCGCCCGAGGCCACGCCTTCGGCGAACCGTGCGGGCGGCGGAGGATCTGCGTCGGCGCGTCCCGCAGCCGGGACGTGACCGGTGGGGGTGCCGATCTGCCCGTCGAACCGGTGTACGGAACCGGGCGGGGGAGTCAGGCGTCCCTCCCGGGCATGAGCGAGAACCCCTCCACCGCGCCGGACGACGTCAGCAAGGTCAGCGACGGCGGTCAGGTCCAGGGCGCCGTCGGCTGTCTGCTCGCCCTCGGCGGGATCGTCGTCGCCGGGGCCTTCGCGCTGCCCCGAGCCGCGTACAGCATCGACGGAGGGTTCGAGGCGCACGCCCGGGACTGGAGCGTCATCCTCGTCGAGCTCCCGCTGATCCTCCTCGCCGGTCTCCTCGGCCCGCCCATGACCTTGGCGGCGGCGACGCGGTGGCTTCGGCCGTGGGCGGCGTTCCTCGTCTGTGCCGCCGTCGCCGCACTCGGCCTCTGGGGCCTCGCGGCCGTGTGGCATCCGCGCCAGGGCCCGGATCCGGGGTACGGGCCCGGAATCTGAGGGTCGTCGGGGGAGCGATGCGGTGCCGGTCGGGCACCCTTCGGGGGCATGGGAAGGGACGAGGAATCCATGGCGCAGGAGCACACCCCACCGGCAGTCGTCTCCCACCCGGTCGGACACGTCGTCGGAGGCCGCGACGAGGTGCGGGACGACGAGTGGGGCGACGTCGTGTCGGTCATCCGGCTGGACGCGGAGGCCTTCGGCCCCGAGGCGCTCGCCGGCCTCGACGCCTTCTCGCACCTGGAGGTCGTCTACCACTTCGACCGCGTACGACCGGACGCCGTCGAGACCGGAGCCCGCCACCCGCGCGGCAACACGGAGTGGCCGCTGGTCGGGATCTTCGCCCAGCGCGGCAAGAACCGCCCCAACCGCATCGGCCTCTCCCGATGCCTGCTGCTGCGCACGGACGGCCTGGACGTCCATGTGCGGGGCCTGGACGCGGTCGACGGCACGCCGGTCCTCGACATCAAGCCGTACATGGCGGAGTTCGGCCCCCAGGGCCCGACCACCCAGCCCGCCTGGGCCGACGAGATCATGCGCCGCTACTACTGACCCGCGCCGCCGCGCCGCCGGCGCCGACCGGTTCGAGAACCCCGTGCCAGCTGCGGCGATAGCCCTCGCGCAGGGGGCCGCCGACGAGCTCCAGGACCGTGCTCGCCGCCGCGACGAGAAGTGCGGGGTCGCCCGATGCGCACAGGTGGAGATGACCTTCGAGGAGGGCGGCGCCACGCACGGGATCCGCCGCCAGGAGGCGGCGGGGCAGCCACTTCCCGCTGCCGAGCCACGCACGACGTCGGTCGCACAGCAGGTCGGTGGCGGCGCCGAGGACGAAACCGCCCACCGCGAGGCACTCGATCCGGTCGCTCGCGTCGGCGAGATCGTCGAGCGCGTCCGTCAGCCCGTACCGCTTCGTCTCGACGGCCCCAGGGGCGAGCGCGGGCGGCCCGGTGCGGAGATCGGCCTCCGCGAGCGCGCGGGCCTCCCCGGCCGCGCCGTCCCGGTCGACGAGGACGAGACCCCCGGCGTACATGCTCTGCAGGACCGCACGCCGGTTGGCGGCGTCCGCGGCGAAGAGCTCCCGGAGCCCGGTCCCGGTGTGGACGAACAACTCCACGACCCGCCCCTCGAACCGGATCGTCTCGCGGTACGACTCGCCGCCGTCGGGGACCAGCACCGCGATGTCCAGGTCACTGCCCGCGGTGGCCCGCCCCGCAGCGGTCGAACCGGCGAGGACCACGGCGCGCGCCTCGGGGAAGCGGGCGTGTGCGAGACGTCGAGCCTGGTCGACGGGGTCGGCGATCATGCGCCACAGGGTGTCAAGATCCAGGATCCTCCGCGAGCCGATTCCGGGCGGAGCTCGTCGAGGACCTGTCGGATCACGCTCAGCCGTGCCGACCGACGACAACGCGGCGACCTGCGGTGCCGGGCGCCCCGAGCCCGGCCCGATCGGCAGGACACCCCTGGGGCCGATCCGGCCCTGATCCGGCGGACAGGCTCTACGTCTCCACGATGCCCCGGACGACGCCCAGATCCAGGAGGTCCTCTGGGCGCAGGCGGAGTCGGTCCGCCGTCGTGGCGGATTCCTCCGGCGGGCGCTTGAGGATGGACGCGGCCGCCTCCGGGGCGATCACCGAGAAGTAACTGTCGGGCGTGGCCCAGAGGTTGTCGGGGGCGGCGAGGGCGAGCGCGCCGCCCGAGCCGCCCTCGCCGATGAGGAGGGAGGTGACGGGGACGCGAGCGGTGGCGACGGCGGCGAACAGGTCGGCGATCGCGGGTCCCGCGCCGGCGCGTTCCGCCGCGGGGTCGTTGGCCGCCCCCGGTGTGTCGATGAGCGTGAGGATCGGGATCCCCAGCCGGTCGGCGAGCCGTACGAGCCGGGCGGCCGTACGGAAGCCGGACGGGCGGGTCGCGGTCCCGCACTGCGCGGCGTACGCGACCGTACGGCCGTCGGGGAGCCGCCCGAAGCCGCACCGCATGCCCGGGTCGACACCCCCGGAGCGGTCCCCCGAGATCTCCGCGCGGACGGAGAAGTGCGCGTCGAGGTACGCGGCTGCCCGGGGCCGCTCGGGGTGCCGGGCCCGCGCCACCGCCTCCCGGCCGTTCGCGGCGGGCGGCGCGCCCGGGTCGCCGAGCGCGCGCGGCGGATCGGTCGGGCCTTCGGCGGGGCGGGTGAGCAGGGACAGCCAGCGCCCGAGCGTGTCACGCAGCGCGTCCGGAGCCACGATCGCGTCGACGTGGCCGTGGGCGAGCTGCGCCTCCGCGGTGTACGCGGCGGGGTCCGCGCCCGGGGGGCGGACCCGGGAACCCGCGAAGCCGACCTGGGCGCCGGGCAGGGCGAGCACCACATCCGAGCCGGCGCCCAGCGTGGCCCAGCCGCCGCCCGTCGTCGGGTCCCTCAGAACGGCGATCTGCGGCAGACCGGCGGCCCGTGTGAGGGCCGACTCGCCTGCCAGGAGCTGGAGTTGGAGCAGCGCCCGCATGCCCTCGTGCATCCGGCTGCCGCCGGTGGCCGGAAGCACGACCACGGGCAGCCGTCGCGCCCGCGCCAGAGCGTGGGCCGCGGCGGCCCGCGCACCCGTCCGTTCCCCGAGGGAGCCGCCGAGGAACCGGAACTCGAAGGAGATCAGGGCGGCCCGTACCCCGCCGATCTCGCCCGTGCCGCAGACCACCGACTCCGTCTCACCGGTCCGGGCGGAGGCACGCGCGTGCGCGGCGGAGTAGCCGGGCCAGCCGATCGGCCCGTCACCCGTCAAAGGCCCCTCGGCGAAGGGAAGTTCGGTGAAGTCGTCGCCGGTGACGAGGGCGATCGCCTCGCGTGCCGTCGTCGGGTCGCTCATACGGGGCCTCGCAGCTCGTCGACGGAGTGTGGGGGAGGGGTATCCGCCGGATACGCCTGCCCTGCGGAACCCGCCGAGACCGGCCCCGCCGATGCGCCACCACCGTACCGTCCGGCCGGGTGAGGGCTCCGGCCCGCCCCTGCCGCCGGCTCCCGGAACCCCCGTACTCCAGGGCCCGGCCGGCAGCCGGGCTCCCTGCCGTGGCCCGTCACACGCCCGCCCGTCAGGCCAGGATGCCGCTCCCGTGCGGGGCGTACAGGTCGAGGAGCCGGACCCGGGTCACATGGAGGCGGTGAGCCAGGATCGAGCCCACCCAGAACGTGACCGAGGCCCCGAACTCCATGTCCGAGCGGCACATCGAGCGGACGGCCGGGGCATCGAACTCGTGCGCCCGGACAGGGGTCATGGCCTCGGCACCTGACTGGCACAGATAAGGAGGGAACAGCCACGACAGGCCGACCAGCTCACCGTGGCGCAAGGTCTCGATGACCGGCGACCCGCGCCCCGGCACCCTCGCGTCGAGCGTCACCGCGCCCGTCTTCACGATCCAGAACCGGTCGGCGTGCTGCTGCTCCTCGAACAGCCGGTGACCGGATTCGAAGTACACGTCCTCGGCGAAGGCCATCAGCCGCTCCCGGTGCTCCGGCGGCAACGTGCTGACCTTGGGTGCGGCGCTGCTCATGGCGGACCCTCCTCGCGCACTCGGCTCCCACCCCCAGTGTCCGCCAGGCCGCCCCCGCGCGCGCGTACTCGGGGCGTACGACCACCGTGCGGCCTCGCGCGGGTGCTCCGGCCGGACATGCGGGCCCTCCGCCCCTCCCGTAGCGTGACGGCGGGGGCACGGGGCGGGAGCAGGGGCGGGACCCATTCCTCGCGCAGATCGGTACGGAACCCATGGCAGACAAGCCCGCGATCGTCCTCGTCCACGGCTTCTGGGGCGGCGCAGCCCACTGGTCGAAGGTGATCGTCGAACTCCACCGCCGCGGCCACGACCGGCTCCACGCCGTCGAGAACCCGCTCACCTCGCTCTCCGACGACGCCGAGCGCACCCGGAAGATGGTCCGGCAGGTCGACGGGCCCGTGCTGCTCGTCGGCCATTCCTACGGCGGCGCCGTCATCACCGAGGCGGGCGACCTGCCGAACGTGACCGGCCTGGTCTACATCGCCGCGTTCGCCCCGGACGCCGGGGAGAGCCCCGGACAGATCAGCCAGGAGCACCCGCCGGCCGCCTTCGAGAACATCGTCCCCGACTCCGACGGCTACCTCTGGATCAAGCAGGACAAGTTCCACGACAGCTTCGCCCAGGACCTGACCCAGGAAGAGGCCCTGGTCATGGGCGTCACGCAGAAGGCGCCGCTCGGCTCCACCTTCGGTGACAACGTCACCGCTCCGGCCTGGCGGGCCAAGCCGACGTACTACCAGGTCTCCACCGAGGACCGCATGATCCACCCCGACAACGAGCGCCGCATGGCCGCGCGCATGAACCCGCGCAAGACCGTCGAGCTCGACGCGAGCCACGCCTCGCTCGCCTCCCGGCCCGTCGAGGTCTGCGACCTGATCGAGCTGGCCGCACGCGAGACCGCCGCCTGACCGCCCCTGCCGTTTCGCTCTCCCGCCGCGTGACCCCCGGCTTCCGCCGGGGGTCACGTTTCGGCGTACCCGCTCACCCTCCGTGCACCCCCTCCGGCGTGCGGGGGCAGGACGGAGGGCGGAGCATGAACGTGAGAAGGAGCGGCAAGCGGGGGCGTGAGCCAGGAGGGTGACATGCCCGTCCCGGAAGGTGGCGACGCGCTCGTCGTGCTGCGCGGGGTCGACAAGCACTTCGGCACCCTGCACGTCCTCCAGTCCATCGACCTGACCATCCACCGCGGCGAGGTCGTGGTCGTCATCGGGCCGTCGGGATCGGGGAAGTCGACGCTCTGCCGTGCGATCAACCGCCTGGAGAGCATCGACAAGGGCGAGATCGTCGTCGACGGACGCCCCCTGCCGGCCGAAGGGCGTGAACTCGCGGCCCTGCGGGCCGACGTCGGCATGGTCTTCCAGTCCTTCAACCTCTTCGCGCACAAGACGGTCCTCGGCAACGTCACCCTGGGCCAGATCAAGGTCCGCAAGAAGGACCGGAAGGCGGCCGAGCAGCGCGCCCGCGCACTCCTCGACCGGGTCGGGGTCGCCTCGCAGGTGGAGAAGTACCCGGCCCAGCTGTCCGGCGGCCAGCAACAGAGGGTGGCGATCGCCCGCGCCCTCGCCATGGATCCGAAGGTGATGCTCTTCGACGAGCCGACCTCCGCGCTCGACCCCGAGATGATCAACGAGGTCCTGGAGGTCATGCAGCAACTCGCCCGGGACGGCATGACGATGGTGGTCGTCACCCATGAGATGGGCTTCGCCCGCTCCGCCGCCAACCGCGTCGTCTTCATGGCCGACGGCAGGATCGTCGAGGAGACGACCCCGGACGAGTTCTTCAGCAACCCGCGCAGCGACCGTGCCAAGGACTTCCTGTCCAAGATCCTCCACCACTGAACCGACGCCACGGCACGGCCGCCCGACCAGCAGCCCCCAGGGGTGATCCTCATGAACTCGACCAGGACCGGCAGGGCGACCGTCCGGACCGGCAGGGCCACCGTGGCCGTCGCCGCGGCCGTCGTCCTCTCCTTCACCTCCGCAGGATTCGCGAACGGCGCGACCGGTGCCGTGCCACGCGACCACGGTGGCGACAAGATCACCGTCGGCATCAAGTACGACCAGCCGGGCATCGGCCTGAAGACCCCCGACGGCACCTACACCGGCTTCGACGTCGACGTGGCCACCTACATCGCCAAGGAACTCGGCCACGACCCGTCCGACATCGTGTGGAAGGAGGCCAAGAGCGCCGACCGGGAGACGCTGCTCCAGCGCGGTGACGTCGACTTCATCGCGGCCTCGTACTCGATCAACGACAAGCGGGCGGAGAAGGTCGACTTCGCGGGTCCCTACCTCCTGGCCCACCAGGACGTCCTGATCCGGGCCGACGACGACTCGATCAAGAAGCCGTCCGACCTGAACAACAAGAAGCTCTGCTCGGTCACGGGCTCGACGTCCGCGCAGAACGTGAAGGACAAGATCGCCCCCGACGCCCAACTCCAGGAGTTCGGAGGCTACTCCGAGTGCCTGACCGGACTCGAGAACGGAGTCATCGACGCCCTCACCACCGATGACTCGATCCTCGCCGGATACGCCGCGCAGAGCCAGTTCAAGGACAAGTTCAAGCTCGGCGGCTTCAAGCTGAGCAACGAGAACTACGGCATCGGCGTCCAGAAGGGCAGCGACCTCAAGGCCAAGATCAACACCGCCCTGGAGAAGATGGTCGCCGACGGTTCCTGGGACGCGGCGGTGAAGAAGAACTTCGGCCCCGCGAACTACCAGAACGAACCCGCGCCCAAGATCGGCGTCGTCGTGAAGTGAGCGGACCGTCGTGTTCGACTTCCTCCAGGGGTACAACCTGCTCGGAGCCTTCTGGGTGACGGTGCAGCTCACCGTCTACTCGGCGATCGGCTCCCTCGTCTGGGGGACGCTGCTGGCCGCGATGCGCGTCAGCCCCGTCCCCCTCATGCGGGGCTTCGGCACCGTCTACGTCAACATCGTCCGCAACATCCCCCTCACCGTCATCATCGTCTTCACCTCGCTCGGCCTCTTCCAGACCCTCGGGGTCGACATGGGCGCCGACCGATTCACCACGATCAACTTCCGGCTCGCCGTCCTCGGCCTCACCGCGTACACCAGCGCCTTCGTCTGTGAGGCACTGCGCTCCGGGATCAACACCGTCCCCCTCGGGCAGGTCGAGGCCGCCCGCGCCATCGGGCTCAGCTTCCCCCAGGTCCTGCGGATCATCGTGCTCCCGCAGGCCTTCCGCTCCGTCGTGGGCCCCCTCGCCAACGTCCTCATCGCCCTCACCAAGAACACCACCGTGGCCGCCGCCATCGGCGTCGCCGAAGCGGCCCTGCTGATGCGGGAGATGATCGAGAACGAGGCCCAACTCATCCTCATCTCCGCGATCTTCGCCGTCGGCTTCATCTGCCTGACCCTGCCCACCGGCCTCTTCCTCGGCTGGGTGGCCAAGAAGGTGGCGGTGAAACGGTGAAGACCAGACCCACCGTCCTCTACGACGCCCCCGGACCGCGCGCCCGGCGGCGCAACCTCCTCTGGACGCTGCTGTTCCTGGTCGCGCTCGCCGGCGTCGTGTGGTGGGTCGTGGCGAGCCTCGCCGACAAGAACCAGCTCGAATGGTCCAAGTGGGCGCCCTTCTTCACCGACGCCCGCGTCTGGGAGACGTACATTCTCCCCGCCCTCAAGAACACCGTGATCGCCGCCGCGCTCGCCATGGTGATCGCCCTGCCCCTCGGCGCCCTCCTCGGCATCTCCCGCCTCTCCGACCACCGGGCCGTGCGCGGCGCGGCGGGCACCGTCGTCGAGTTCTTCCGCGCGATCCCCGTCCTGATCCTCATGCTCTTCGCCAACGCGGCCTACTCCGAGTTCACCGACATCAGCCCGGAGACCCGCCCGCTGTACGCCGTCGTCACCGGCCTCGTCCTCTACAACGCCTCCGTGCTCGCCGAAGTCGTCCGCGCCGGCATCCTCGCCCTCCCCGCAGGTCAGACCGACGCGGCGAAGGCCATCGGCATGCGCAAGGGCCAGACCATGACGTACGTGCTCCTCCCGCAGTCGGTCACGGCCATGCTGCCCGCCCTCGTCAGCCAGCTCGTCGTCATCGTCAAGGACACCGCGCTCGGCGGCGCGATGCTCGGCTTCTCCGAACTCCTCGCCTCCGTCCGCCCGATGAGCGCCAACTACGGGGCCAACACGATCGCCTGCTTCACCGTCGTCGCCGTGATCTTCGTCATCCTCAACTTCGCGCTCACCACCTTCGCCTCCTGGCTCGAAGGCCGGCTGCGGCGCGGCAAGAAGTCCACGGGCGCGGTCGTCGGAGCCGACGCCGTGGAGGAACTGGCCACGCCGGGCGAACACATGGGTCCGACCGACGAGACCAAGTGACCCTCCGGGGGTGCACACGCGCGGCCGCGGCGAACCACCGGCCGGTTCGACGGTGACTCCCACCCCGACGCCCGGTTCACGGGGCCGTCGAGGAGGGACGCCTCGACGGCCTGTGCATCCGCGGCGGCCGAACCCATGGAAGAGAGAGGGAAGAGAGCAGGAGGAACCCCCGGGCCGGTGGGCGAGCCTGGCACCGCCCCCGGCAGTGGAACGGAGCAGACCATGAGCGACGCCTCAGGGCGCCAGACCCCGGGACCGCTGTGCCTGGTCACGGGCGCCAGCGGCTATATCGGCGGGCGCCTCGTCCCCGAACTCCTGAAGGCCGGTTTCCGGGTGCGGTGCCTGGCCCGTACCCCGGCCAAACTCCGGGACCATCCCTGGGCCGGGGAGGTGGAGATCGTCCGGGGCGACGTCACCGATGCCGAGACCCTCGCTCCCGCTTTCCGCGACGTCGACGTCGCGTACTACCTGGTGCACGCCCTGGGCGCCGGGCGCGGCTTTGAACGCACCGACCGCTCGGCGGCCCTGACCTTCGCCGGACAGGCCCGCGCCGCCGGTGTGGGCCGCATCGTCTACCTGGGCGGCCTGACCCCTCGCGGCGTCCCCGACGAGGAGCTCTCGCCGCATCTGCGCTCACGCGCCGAGGTGGGACGCATCCTCCTGGAATCCGGGGTTCCCACCACGGTGCTCCGCGCCGCCGTCATCATCGGATCCGGCTCCGCCTCGTTCGAGATGCTCCGCTACCTCACCGAACGCCTGCCCGTGATGGTCACCCCGAGCTGGGTCCGCACCCGGATCCAGCCGATCGCCGTCCGGGACGTCCTGCGCTACCTGGTCGGCAGCGCGCGGATGCCCTCGGAGGTCAGCCGGGTCTTCGACATCGGCGGCCCCGACATCCTCACGTACCTCGGCATGATGCGCCGCTACGCCGCCGTCGCCGGGCTGCCCCGGCGGCTCATCCTCCCCGTGCCGGTCCTCACCCCGCGTCTGTCCAGCCACTGGATCGGACTGGTCACCCCGGTGCCCCGTTCCATCGCCCGCCCCCTCGCGGAGTCGCTCCGGTACGAGGTCGTCTGCGACGAGCACGACATCGCCGACCGGGTGCCGGACCCGCCCGGCACCCCTCTCGACTTCGACAGTGCGCTCGCGCTCGCCCTCCAACGGGTCCGCGAGGCCCGGACCACCACCCGTTGGTCGTCCGCGTCCGTGCCCGGCGCGCCGAGCGATCCCCTGCCCACCGACCCCGACTGGGCGGGCGGCAGCCTCTACACCGACGAGCGAGAACTCACCGTCGGCGCGTCACCGCAAGCGCTGTGGCGGGTCGTCGAGGGCATCGGCGGGGAGAACGGCTGGTACTCCTTCCCCCTGGCCTGGGCCGTCCGCGGCTGGCTCGACCGGCTCGTCGGAGGCATCGGTCTGCGCCGGGGCAGGCGCGACGCCCTGCGCCTGAGAGCCGGCGACTCGCTGGACTTCTGGCGGGTGGAGGAGATCGAGCGGGGCCGGCTGCTGCGGTTGCGCGCCGAGATGAGGCTCCCCGGACTGGCCTGGCTCGAGATGTATGCCGAGCGCGACCCCGGCGGGGCGACCCGCTACCGCCAGCGGGCTCTGTTCCACCCGCACGGCCTGGCCGGACACGCCTACTGGTGGAGCGTCTCGCCGTTCCACGCCGTGGTCTTCGGCGGAATGGCCCGCAACATCGCACTGACCGCGGAGGCGAACGAAGCCGAGGGACCCGGGGCGACACCGGGAGAGACCGGGGCCACCGGGCCCACGGGGCGCGCGGCGTCGCCCGCATCCGGATCGCCCCCGCAGGGCGAATGACCTCCGCACGTCAGTACAGCGACCATCGGGGCGGCGGCTCGCGGAGCCGGTCGGTGGCCCCATGCCAGGAGCGGTGCCATGAACGTCTCGGTCGTCCTGTTCACCTCGGACCTCCGCGTCCACGACCATCCGCCCCTGCGCGCCGCACTGGGCCGGGGGAACGAGGTCGTCCCCCTGTTCGTACGAGATCCGGCCGTGGCCCGCGCGGGTCACGCGGCGCCGAACCGGGACGCTTTCCTCGCGGACTGCCTGGCCGGTCTCGACGCCGGTCTGCGCGAGCGCGGCGGCCGGCTCGTGGTGCGCACGGGCGACCCCGTCGCCGAGGTGTGCGCCGTCGTGCGGGAGGCCGACGCCGACGACGTCCACATGGCTGCCGGTTGCAGCGGGTTCGCCCGGCGCCGTGAGGACCGGCTCCGTCGCGCCCTCGAGGCGGACGGGCGGCGCCTGTACGTCCACGACGCCGTCGTCACCGCGCTGCCCCCAGGCGCCGTGACACCGGACGGCTCGGACCACTACGCGGTCTTCACCCCCTACTTCCGCCGCTGGTCGAGCGAGCGGCTGCGCGAGCCGCTCACGGCGCCGCGCGTGGTCCGGACGCCCCGGGGCATCCGCTCCGAGGACCTTCCGGCCCGCGCGGACGTCCCGTACGTCTCCGAGGGCCTCGCCACCGGCGGCGAGAAGGAGGGCCGCAGGCGGCTCACCGCCTGGCTTGCGCGGGGTGCCGACACGTACGAGGAAGGTCACGACGACCTCGCGGGCGACGCGACGTCCCGCCTCTCGCCGTACCTCCACTTCGGTGCCGTCTCGGCGGCCGAGGCGGTCCACCGGGCCCGGTCGCGCGGCGGGGCGGGCGCGGAGGCGTTCGTACGCCAGCTCTGCTGGCGCGACTTCCACCACCAGGTCCTCGCCGCGCGCCCCGAAGCCGCCGCCGACGACTACCGCGCCCGGCACGACCACTGGAGGCACGGGAAGGAGGCGGACGCCGACCTCGCGGCGTGGCGGGACGGCCGCACCGGCTACCCCGTCGTCGACGCCGCGATGCGCCAGCTCGCCCACGAGGGCTGGATGCACAACCGGGGGCGGCTGCTCGCCGCCTCGTTCCTGACCAAGACGCTGTACATCGACTGGCGCGAGGGGGCGCGGCACTTCCTGGACCTGTTGGTCGACGGTGATGTCGCCAACAACCAGCTCAACTGGCAGTGGATGGCCGGCACGGGCACCGACAGCCGCCCCAACAGGGTGCTCAACCCGGTGATCCAGGGCAAGCGGTACGACCCCGACGGCGCGTACGTACGGCGATGGGTTCCGGAACTCGCCGGGCTCCAAGGCCCCGCGGTCCACGAGCCGTGGAAGCTGCCCGGGCTCGAACGGGCCCGGTACGACTACCCCGACCCCGTGGTCGAACTCGCCGACGGCCTCGCCCGCTTCCGGCACGCCCGGGGCCAGGACTGACGGGCGGATCACAGGACCGGGCCGGGCGGCGGAGCCCACGAGCCGCGCCGAGCGACGGAGCCCAGGAGCGCGCCGAGCGGTGTGCAGCTCAGGAGTCCGCCGAGCGGCGCTGCTCAAGGCCCCGCTGAGGAGGCGGTGGGCCCCTCGCCGTCCCGTGCCGCGGCGCAGAGACCGCGCAGCAGGGACAGGGCCTCCCGCAGACCGGCCGGCCGCAGCATCCCCGGCCCGGGAGTCCGGCCCGCCCAGCCGGGACCCGCGAGGAGGACCGCCGTCCGGGTCCGGGCGCCTCTGACGCCCCATGAGGTGTCGGCGAGGTGCCGTGCCAGGGGGTGGTGCGCCGTCGACCGTGCCTGGGACCAGAGCACGACCGCGGCGGGACCGGTCCTCCGTACCGCCTGGTCGAGAGCCTCCGGCGGCACGGCGGCCCCGAACATCAGGGTGGGCACCCCGAGTTCGGCAAGCCCCGCGGCGAGTGCCTCCAGTGGCAGCGTGTGCTGCTCGTCGGGCACGCAGGCGAGCAGAACGGGGGGAGTGGCGGCCTCCGGGGTCCCGGTGCGCCCCGCCGCGCCGACCCGGCGGAGTGCCGTCGACACGTGCCAGGACAACAGGTGTTCCACCTCGACGTAGCGGTCCTCCGAGGTCTCCCACTTGCGGCCCACGGCATGCAGGGCCGGAGCCATCACCTGCTCCCAGGCGGCGACCAGACCGTGCCGGGCGATCACGGACCCCAGCAGCTCGTCCATGGCCCCGGAGTCGAGCCGGACGGCCGCGCGGCCCAGGCCCCGCAGCTCCCGTCGTACGTCGCCGACGGACGGTTCGTGGGCAGACGGCCCGATGGGTGCTTCCCCTGCGGCGGGCGTGGCCGGCGCGGCTCCGGCCCGGGCGGCGCGGGCCGCCTCCGCCGGAGGGACTCCGGACGCCGTCAGCCGGCACATCTCCTGAAGCACGGCGATGTCGCCCGGAGTCCACCGCCGGTGCCGGCCGCTCTCATGGGCGACGGGACCGATGCCGTAGCGCCGGTCCCATGAGCGCAGGGTCGTGGGCGCGACGCCCAGGCGCCGCGCGACCGCGCCGCTGGTGAGACCCGGCGAGGGTTCGGTCATGCAGCCACGATACGACGCACAACCGATGCGAATGGTGCGGTCGTCGTGCCGGGACGGAGTCTTGGGGTGCCCCGCGAGGGGACCCCCGCCCGCCGACCGGTCGCCTCCGGTCCCGGCCAGAGGAGCAGTCGCCATGACCGCACCGGGTGTCGTCGCCCAGCCGTCGCTCCACAGCGAGACGCGGTCCCTGTCCGACCGCGAGGTCGCCGACGGGTTCGTGCGCGGCGACGAGCGCTGTCTGGCCGCCGCGTACGCCCGGTGGTACGGCCTCGTGCACATCCTCGCCGCCCGCACTCTCGGAGACGCCGGCGAGGCCGAGGACGTCGGCCAGCAGGTCTTCCTCGCGGCCTGGCGGGGCCGTGCAGGCTACCGGCCGGAGCGCGGTCCGTTCCCCGGCTGGCTCGTCGGCATCACGCGGCGGAAGATCGCCGACGCTCTCTCGGCCCGTACCCGCCGCCGCGACCTGGTGGTCGCGGCCGGGACGCGGATGTCGTCTCCCGACGGCGTGTCCGTCCCGGATCCCGACAGGGTCGTCGACCGGCTGGTGGTCACCGGCGAGCTGGCGAGACTTCCCGCCGCGCAACGCCAGGTACTCGCCATGGCCTTCTACGGGGACCTCACCCAGGTCCAGATCGCCGAGCGCACCGGAATGCCGCTCGGCACCGTGAAGAGTCACGCGCGGCGCGGTCTCGACCGGATGCGCCGTTCGCTGAGGGAGACATCGGGTGGGAGCGCCACGGCCCCCGCGAGCTGAGATCCGTGCCATGGCCACGCGAGCTGAGATCCGTGCCACGCCCCCCCGCGAGGCGGCAACGACGCACGGGCGACGTACGGGCGACGCGCGACCGGGGCAGCGGTCCGAGGAAGGCACCGGGACCGAGGGCACCGGGACCGAGGGCACCGGGGCCCCATGACTTTCCACCTTCCAGGTGAATCGGCCCATCCGGAGCGCCGCCGATGCCGAATGAGAAGCATGACCCTCTCCGAGCCACCACGTGAGCCGACTCGTACGGACCGACTCCTGGCCGCCGTCGGCGGCCTGCTCGCCGCATACGTCTCCCTCGCCGTCGCGGACCTCGCCGCCTACTGGGTACGGCCCGAGGCGAGCCCCGTCCCCGCCGTCGGCGGCGCCGTCGTCGACCGGACACCGGCGGCCGTCAAGGAGTGGGCGATCCGTGCGTTCGGCGAGAGCGACAAGGCCGTCCTCCAGCTCGGCATCCTGATCATCCTCGGGGCCCTCGCCGCCGGGATCGGGCTCCTCGCGCTCCGCCACCGGCTGCTCGGCTCGGCGGCGGTCGGTGCCTTCGGCGTGCTCGGGGCCCTGGCCGCCGTCACCCGCCCCGACTCGGACTCCGCGCTCGACGCCGTGCCCTCCCTCGTGGGCGCCGCCGTGGGTGCGGCCCTGCTGTACGCCCTGACCGGCCTCCTCGCCCGGCGAGCGGGGACGGGTTCACCGGCCGCCCGCGCCGACCGCCGGACCTTCCTGGTCGTCGCCGCCTCCGCCGGGCTCGCCGCGACCGGCGCCGCCGCCCTCGGCAGGGCCGCCGGAAGCCCCGTCGAGGAGAACGCCGCCGCCTCCCGCGCGGCCCTGCGCCTGCCCCGGCCCGCGTCCCCCGCACCGCCCGTACCCGCCGGAGCCCAGCTCCGCGTCCCCGGCATCAGCCCCTTCGTCACCCCCAACCGGGACTTCTACCGCGTCGACACCGCACTCGTCGTCCCCAGGGTCGACGCCGACCGCTGGCGGCTGCGCCTCCACGGCAGCGGCGTCCGCGAGGAACTCACCCTCACACTGCCGCAGCTCATGACCCGGCGGATCGTGGAGCGGGACATCACGCTCGCCTGCGTCTCCAACGAGGTCGGCGGCCCGTACGTCGGCAACGCCCGCTGGCTCGGCGTGTCCCTCGCCGCCCTCCTCCGTGAGGCCGGCGTCCGTCCGCCCTCCGAAGGCGGCCCCGCCGACCAGCTCGTCGCCCGCTCCGTCGACGGCATGACCATCGGCACCCCCGTCGAGCAGGTCATGGACGGCCGCGACGCCCTCCTCGCCTTCGGCATGAACGGCGAACCCCTCCCCTTCACCCACGGCTTCCCCGTCCGCATGCTCGTCCCAGGCCTCTACGGCTACGTCTCCGCCTGCAAGTGGATCGAGTCGATCGAACTCACCACCTTCGCCGCCTACAACGCCTACTGGGTCCCGCGCGGCTGGGCCGCCCAGGCCCCCGTGAAGACCCAGTCCCGCATCGACACCCCCCGCTCCTTCGCCCGCCCCGCCGCCGGCACCGTGATGATCGCCGGGGTCGCCTGGGCCCAGCACCGGGGCATCAGAAGGGTCGAGGTACGGATCGACGACGACCCCTGGCAGGAGGCCCGGCTCGCCGCCGAGGACAGCAGCGACACCTGGCGCCAGTGGCTGTACCCGTGGACGGCGACCCCCGGCCGGCACACCCTCACCGTCCGCGCCACCGACGGCACCGGCGCCACTCAGCCGGAAGAGCGCACCGACACCATGCCCGACGGGGCGCAGGGATGGCACTCGGTCGTCGTGACCGTCGAAGAGGGGTAGCCGTGACGGTCGGGGTGCGGCATCGTGACGGTCGGGAAGGCGTCCCCTCCTCGGTCCGAGGACCGTAACGAACCGGTGCCGCCCGCCCGTTCGTCGCTCTCATGAGGGAGACTGCTCCCGTGCGTGGACATCTGCCGGACGAGAACCCCGGTTTCGTGGGGCGCCGCACGGAACTGGAGCGAATCTCCGCCGCGTTGGCGGAGCATCGCCTTGTCACCGTGACCGGCGTCGGGGGAGTCGGGAAGACCCGGCTCGCCCTGCGCGCCGCGCATCTCGCCGCAGGCCTGTACCCCGACGGCGTCTGGTGGACCGACCTCACCCCGCTCGACGGCGACCGGCTCCTCGTCGCCCTCGTCGCCGACTCCGTCGACCTCGCCGACCACACCCCCGGCATGGCCCCCACCGGACTCTGCCGCCGGCTCGCCGACGACCGGCTGCTGCTCGTCCTCGACTCCTGCGAGCACCTCGCCGAACCCTGCGCCCGGCTCGTGGCGGAACTCCTCGCCGCCGCCCCCGGACTCACCGTCCTCGCCACCAGCCGACGCCCCCTCGACGTCGAAGGGGAGCGGGTCGTCGCCCTCGACCCGCTGCCGCCCGCCGGAGGCGACGCCCTGGAACTGCTCCGCCGGGCCGCCGGGGAGGAGTTCCCCGCCGCCGGTCCGGCCGGCGAGATCTGCGTACGCCTCGAAGGCATTCCGCTCGCCCTGGAACTGGCCGCCGCCCAGATCCGCCTCCAGGGCGCCGAAGCCGTCCGGGACCAGCTCGGCACCCGCTTCGACGCCCCGCCGTCCGCCCGCTTCGACCTGCTCGCCCACACCGAGCGGGTGTGGCCGAGCCGCCACCAGACCCTGCGCGCAGCCATCGGCTGGAGCCACGAGCTGGCCGCCCCGCTCGAACGCCTCCTCTGGGCCAGGCTCTCCGTCTTCCGGGGCCCCTTCGACCTCGCGTCGGCGACCGCCGTGTGCATCGGCGGCCCCCTCGACCGGGCCACCCTGCCGGGAGCCCTCGACGGGCTCGTCCGCGCCTCCGTCGTCCGCCCGCCGGACGCCGCCGGCCGACTGCGGATGCTCGACACGATCCGTGCGTACGGGGCGACCTGGCTGGACCGCACCGGCGAGACCGGGACGGTCGCCGACCGGCACGCCGCCCACTTCCGGGGGCTCGCGCGCCGGGGCGACACCGCATGGCACGGCGCCCGCCAACTGCGCTGGTTCCGGACCGTCGACGCCCACCACACCGACCTGCGCACCGCCCTCGACCGGCTGCTGCGGACCGACCCCGACGCGGCCCTCGACCTCATCGGCTCCGTCGCCTTCGCCTGGTCCTGCCGGGGCCGCCTCCGCGAGGCCCGCGACGGTCTCGAACAGGCCCTGCTGCTGAGCGGGGCGCGCGGCCGCACCCGGGCCCGCGCTCTGTGGGCGCTCGGCGTCACCCTCGTACTCCAGGGGGAGTTCGGCCCTGCCCAGGAGGTGAGCGAACGCTGTGCCCGGGAGGCCCGGTACGCGGAGTACACGGAGACCACCGAGACCACCGAGTACACGGAGACCACCGAGAACCCGCCCACGGGGTACGGGGAGGGCCACCACCCGGCCGGCGCCCAGGCACGGCCCAGGCCCGGTGACCTGACCCTGGACGCCGCCGCCCTCGCCGGGCTCCTCGCCCTGACCACCGGCCGGCCGATGGCCGCGTACGTCGTGGTGGGCCATGTCCTCGACGCCGCCGCGGGCGGCGCCGCCGACTCCGCCGCCCGGCTCCGCTGCCACCTCGTGCGCGTCTTCGCCCTCACCGGCCTCGGCCGGCTCGGCGAAGCCCGGGACCGGGCCCTGGCCCTGCGCACCCAGTGCGAGGGCCTGGACGAGCACTGGACCCGGACCGCCCTGGAGTACCAGCTCGCCCTCACCGGCCTCCTGGAGGGCGACCCGGCGACCGCCGCCGGGCACGCGCGCGCGATGCTCGAAGGCACCCGGGGACTCGGCGCGAGCCTGGGTGTCGCCCTCGGGCTCGATGTCCTGGCCACCGCCCTCGCGGCGGCCGGCGACGGGGAACGTGCGGCCGACGTCTCCGGCACGGGGGAGGCGTACTGGCGCTCCACCGGCCAGCCCCGGCGCGGCCTGCCGGGCCTGCGGGCCCTGCGCGAGAAGTACACGGACACGGTCCGCGCGACGATCGGCGAGCCGGCCTACGAGGAGATCTTCGTACGCGCCCTCACCGGCCTCCCCCAGGACGGCCTGGACCGAGCGCTGCGCGGCCCCCGGCACACCTGAGGCCGTTCGGGCCGAGGTGCCCGCCCCGGCCCGCGGCGCACCTTCGGGCCGAGGTGCCCCGCCCCGGGCCGCGGCGCACCATGAGGGCATGGACGGATCCCTGAGTGGTCTGAGTGACATCAGCACACCGGGACGCGTGGCCGACCCGGACGAGGGCGTCACCGCGCAGGAGCTGGCCCTCGCCGCCCGGAACCACGGACTGCCCCTGGAAGCCCTGCGGTACGACGTCACCCCGCCCGGGCTCCACTACGTCCTCGTGCACTACGACATCCCCGACACCGCCGCCGACGACTGGCGGCTCACCGTCGGCGGCCGGGTCCTCCGGACCCTCACCCTGGACCTGGACGCGCTCCGTGCCCGGCCCTCCGTCACCCGCCGGGTGACCCTGGAATGCGCGGGGAACGGGCGGGCCCGGCTGTCGCCCCGCCCGGTCAGCCAGCCCTGGCTGGTCGAGGCCGTCGGGACCGCCGACTGGACCGGAGTCCCCCTCGCGACGCTCCTCGCGGAGGCGGGTACGGCGGAGGACGCCGTCGAGGCGGTGTTCACCGGCGCCGACCACGGTGTGGAGCGGGGCGTCGAGCAGGACTACCGGCGGAGCCTCCCCCTCACGACGGCCGCCGACCCGGCCCGGGACGTCCTCGTCGCGTACGCCATGAACGGGGCACCGCTGCCCCCGCAGCACGGCAGCCCGCTCCGGCTCGTCGTCCCCGGCTGGTACGGCATGGCGCATGTGAAGTGGCTCCGCGACATCACGCTCACCGACACCCCGTACACCGGCTTCCAGCAGAGCGTGGCCTATCGCGTACGGCAGGCGCGCGAGGACCCGGGGGAGCCGGTCACGCTCATCGCGCCCCGGGCCCTGATGGTGCCGCCCGGATTCCCCGACTTCATGTCCAGGACCCGCGTGGTCCGCCCCGGCCCCGTCCCGCTCGCCGGGCGCGCCTGGTCGGGGCACGGCCCGGTCACCCGCGTCGAGGTGAGCGAGGACGGCGGGGTGGCCTGGACGGAGGCCGAACTCGTACGGGATCCCGCGCACCCCTGGGCCTGGTCCGCCTGGCGCACCACCTGGGCGGCGACCCCGGGCCTGCGCCATCTGACCGTGCGGGCCACCGACGCGGAGGGCAACGTCCAGCCGCTGGTCGAACCCTGGAACCGCGGCGGCTTCGCGAACAACCTCGTCCAGCGGGTCGAGGTCCTCTGCACCCCTGATTCCTGAGGGCCTGCGGAGTTAGCGTGCGCTGGAGGCCCCTTCCGAAGCCTGACCTGCCTTTTCGGGTACGGGGCAGGGCGACGTGCCCCGGCCCGGGTGCGTAAAGTCGACCCTCGCAGCCCCTGACCTGACGAGGAGACCCCCGTGACCGACCCGGCGTCCACCGCCCTCCAGCAGCAGATCGCCCGGGACCTCCAGGTGGCCGAGACCTTCGACCCGAGGGCCGAGATCGAGCGCCGCGTGGCCTTCCTCACCGACCGGCTCACCTCCACCGGTCTGCGCTCCCTCGTCCTCGGCATCAGCGGCGGCGTCGACTCCACCACCGCGGGACGGCTCTGCCAGCTCGCCGTGGAGCGGGCCCGCGCCGCCGGCCACGAGGCCACCTTCTACGCGATGCGCCTGCCGTACGGCGTCCAGGCCGACGAGAAGGACGCACAGACCGCCCTCGGCTTCATCCGCGCCGACGAGGTCCTGACCGTGGACGTCAAGGCCGCGAGCGACGGCGCCCTGGAGGCCTGCCTCGCCGGTGGCGTGACCTTCCGCGACGCCCACCACCAGGACTTCGTGCAGGGCAACATCAAGGCCCGCCAGCGGATGATCGCCCAGTACGCGGTCGCCGGTGCCAACGACGGGTTCGTCGTCGGCACCGACCACGCCGCCGAGGCCGTCTCCGGCTTCTTCACCAAGTTCGGCGACGGCGCCGCCGACGTCGTCCCGCTGACCGGACTGACCAAGCGGCGCGTCCGCGCGGTCGCGGCCGAGCTCGGCGCCCCGGCCGAGCTGGTCTGGAAGACCCCCACGGCCGACCTGGAGACCCTGGACCCGGGCAAGCCCGACGAGGACGCCCTCGGCGTCACCTACGACGACATCGACGACTTCCTGGAGGGGAAGCCGGTCGCGGAGGCCGCCTTCGCCTCGATCGTGCGCCGCTACGAGCTCACCGAGCACAAGCGGCAGCTGCCGATCGCGCCCTGAGCGTCCCGCGCCCCACCCTGAGCGGCGGGCGGCGGACACTCGGCGGATCCTGGAAGGGGTGCCTCGGAACGGGCCCCGGAAAGGAGCACGCCATGTTCGGCGAAACCACGGCATTCAGCGGTTTCTCGGTCGACGACCTGGACGCCGCCCGGCGCTTCTACGGCGAGACCCTCGGCCTGGAGGTGGGCGAGGAGGGTCAGGGCGACATGCGGATGCTCTTCCTCACCCTGGCCGGCGGGACCCGGATCTTCGTCTATCCCAAGGAGAACCACGCCCCCGCCACCTTCACGATCCTCAACTTCCAGGTCGACGACATCGACCGGGCCGTGGACGAGCTGACGGGGCGCGGAGTGACCCTGGAGCGCTACGACGGTTTCGAGGCCGACGAGAAGGGCATCGTGCGGACCGACGGCGGACCGGCCATCGCGTGGTTCACGGACCCCGCGGGCAACGTCCTGTCGGTCCTCCAGGAGAACCGCTGACCGGCGTCGCCCGGGCCTCGGCAGAACCGCTGACCGGCGTCGCCCGGGCGGCGACCCAGGGCCTGTCCGGCGTGGTCCCCGCCCACGAACGGTTCCCGTCCCCGAACGGACCGGCCCGCGTGCGCGGCGGCCCCGTACCGCCTCGAATGGGAGGGTGACCGCGCCGCCCGACGACTGCCTCGCCCGCAACGAGTGGATCTGCGGCGCCTATCTCTCCACCCGGAGCGAGATCCTCAGCGACGCCGTCGTCCAGCACCTCCAGCTGACCGGCGTCTCCGTCGCCCTCGGCCTGGTGCTCGCCCTGCCCCTGGCCGTCGCGGCCCGCCGCTGGCGCTGGGCGGCCGGGCCGGTCCTCGGGGTCACCACGCTCCTGTACACGGTTCCGGCGCTCGCGATGTTCTCGCTGCTCCTCCCCGTGTACGGACTTTCCGCCACGCTGGTCGTGGCCGGCCTCGTCCTGTACTCCCTCACCCTCCTCGTCCGGAACATCCTCGCCGGGCTCCGCGCCGTCCCCGAGGAGACCCGCCAGGCCGCCCGCGGCCTCGGATACGGGCCGGTCCGGCTCCTGCTCGCCGTCGAGCTGCCACTCGCCGTGCCCGCCGCCATGGCCGGGCTCCGGATCGCCACCGTCTCCGCCGTCTCCCTCGTCACGATCGGCGCGATCGTCGGCCACGGCGGCCTCGGCAACCTCATCTACTCCGGGATGAACACCTACTTCAAGGCCCAGGTCCTCACCGCCTCGGTGCTCTGCGTCCTGATCGCCGTCGCCGCGGACCTGCTCCTCCTCGGCGCCCAACGCCTGCTCACCCCCTGGACCCGCGGGCAGGCCGCATGACCACCCCCCGGACCCATGGGCAGGCCGCGTGACCACCCTCGCCGACGCCTGGTCCTGGCTCACCACCTCCGCGCACTGGTCCGGCGAGAACGGCGTCTGGCACCGGCTCGGCGAGCACCTCTTCCTCACCGTCGTCTGCCTCCTCATCAGTTGCGCGATCGCCCTCCCGGTCGCCCTCGTCCTCGGGCACCTCGGCAAGGGCGGCGCGCTCGCCGTGAACCTCTCCAACGTCGGCCGGGCCGTCCCCACCTTCGCCGTCCTCGTCCTCCTCCTGCTCAGCCCGATCGGCTCGTACGGCGAGTGGCCGACGATCATCGCGCTCGTCCTGTTCGCCCTACCGCCGCTGCTGACCAACGCGTACGTGGGGATGCGGGGCGTCGACCCCGACGTCGTACGGGCCTCCCGGGGCATGGGCATGACGGGCCGCCAGACCCTCGCCCTGGTGGAACTGCCGCTCGCGCTGCCGCTGGTCCTCACCGGGGTACGGATCGCCGCCGTCCAGCTCGTCGCCACCGCCACCGTGGCCGCGCTCGCCGGTGGCGGCGGGCTCGGCCGGATCATCACGGCCGGTTTCAACCTCGCCTCCACCCCTCAGGTCGTCGCCGGGGCCTGCCTCGTCGCGGTGCTCGCACTGCTCGTGGAAGGGGTCTTCGAGGGCGTCCAGCGCCTCGCTCCCGCCGTCGCGCGGGGGAGCGGCAGGTGAGCCCGGCGTCCCGGCAACGCCGGGCCGCCGTCCTCGGTCTCCTCCTGGCGGCCTGTGCCGCCCTCGGCGGCTGTGCCACGGGCCCGTCCCTGGAGGCCCAGGGCGACGTGACGGCCCCGCCGGGTGACACCCGGCATCTGACCGTCGGCTCGGCCGGGTTCACCGAGAGCGACCTGCTGGCCCAGATGTACGCCCTGCTGCTCGAGGAGGCCGGTTATGGTACGAAGATCCTCTCCGTCACCAACCGCGAGCTGTACGAACCGGCCCTGGAGCGCGGTCAGATCGATGTCGTACCGGAGTACGCGGCGACCTTCGCCGACTGGCTGAACGCCAAGGTCAACGGGGCGGACGCGCCGACCGTCGGCTCGCCCGACCTGGCCGCCACCATGACCGCCCTCCGCGCGCTCGCCGCCCCGCGCGGGCTCACCGTCCTCGACGCCGGCCGCGCCGTCGACCAGAACGCCTTCGCCGTCACCGCCGCCTTCGCCGACGAGCACCGGCTGAAGACCCTCAGCGACCTCGGCGCCACCGGCCTTCCCATCCGGCTCGCGGCCGGCGACGAATGCGTCCGGAGGCCGTACTGCGCCCCGGGTCTGAGGGAGGTCTACGGGATCGACATCACGGCTGTCGATCCCAAGGGTGTCGGTACCACCCCGGCCAAACAGGCCGTCCAGAGCGGCCAGGATCAGCTGGTGCTCACCACGACCACCGATGCCACACTCGACGTGTTCGGGCTCGTCCTGCTCGACGACGACAGACACCTGCAGAACGCCGACCACGTCGTTCCCGTCGTGAACCGCGCCCGTGCCGGCGGCGAGGGCGTCAGCCGGGCGCTCTCCCGCCTCAACACGGTCCTGACCACGGCCGATCTGGCGCAGCTCAACGAGCAGGTGGACAGCTGGCGGCGCCTCCCGGGGGACGTGGCGCGGAACTACCTCGTGGGGAAGGGTCTCGTCCCGCGCTGAGTTCGCGGGAACTCTGCTGTCAGCCCGCTGAACAGCGTCTCTTGTCATGACCCTTGCGAGGCACTTCGAGACCCTGCTATTCATCCGTTAGGAAAGTTTCCTTCCAGTCCAGTTGTGCCTTCCCCGGCCTTCCTCAGGCCTCGTTCGTCGTTCCGTGGAGACCCCCATGACTTCGGCACGATCCGCACAAGCCCGTACCCGCATCGGCCATCGACCCGGCATCCGGCGCCTCGGCGTCGCCGGAACCGCCCTCGGAGCCCTGCTCCTCGGCCTCGCCACCGCGCCGCCCACCGCGAGCGCCGCCCCCGTCACCCACGAGGCGGAGACGGCCACCGTCTCCCAGGGTGTCGTCGAGTCCAACCACACCGGATTCACCGGCAACGGATTCGTCAACTACGACAACTCCACCGGCAGTTACGTCCAGTGGAACGTCAACGCCGCCCAGGCGGGCCCCGCGACCCTCACCCTGCGCTACGCCAACGGCACCACCACCGACCGCCCCATGGACATCGCCGTCAACGGCGCCGTCGCCGCCTCCGGCAAGTCCTTCGCCGGCACCGGCGCCTGGACCAGCTGGGCGACCACCACCGTCACCACCACCCTCAAGGCCGGCGACAACACGATCCGCGCCACCGCCACCACCGCCAACGGCGGCCCCAACGTCGACCACCTCGCCGTCGACAACGCCACCACCCCGCCCCCCACCGGCAGCACCCCCGCCGCGATCAACGGCCAGCTCAAGGTCTGCGGCACCAAGCTCTGCAACACGTACGACAAGCCGATCCAGCTCCGCGGCATGTCCAGCCACGGCACCCAGTGGTACAGCCAGTGTCTGACCGGCGGTTCGCTCGACGCCCTCGCCAAGGACTGGAACGCCGACGTCCTGCGCGTCTCCACGTACGTCCAGGAGGAGGGCTACGAGACCGACCCGCGCAAGTACACCGACCTCGCCCACTCCCTCATCGAGCAGGCCACCGCGCGCGGCATGTACGTGATCGTCGACTGGCACATGCTCGACCCGGGCGACCCGCACTACAACCTCGCCCGTGCCAAGACCTTCTTCACCGAGATCGCCCAGCGCCACGGCTCCAAGACCAACCTGCTGTACGAGATCGCCAACGAGCCCAGCGGCGTCGCCTGGTCCCGGATCAAGAGCTACGCCGAGCAGCTCATCCCGGTCATCCGCGCCAAGGACGCCGAGACCCCGATCCTCGTCGGCACGCGCGCGTGGTCCTCGTTCGGAGTCTCCGACGGCGCGAACGAGTCCGAGGTCGTGTCCAACCCGGTGAACGCCACCAACATCATGTACACCTTCCACTTCTACGCGTTCTCGCACCGGGACGAGTACCTGAACACCCTCTCCCGCGCCGCCGACAAGCTGCCCGTCTTCGTCACCGAGTTCGGCACCCAGAACTACGCCGGTGAGGGCAGCAACGACTTCGCGATGTCGCAGCGGTTCCTCGACCTCATGGCCGCCAAGAAGATCAGCTGGGTCAACTGGAACTTCTCCGACGACGAGCGCAGCGGCGCCGTCTTCAAGACGGGCACCTGCGACGCGGGCGGCCCCTGGGCCGGCACCGGCTCGCTGAAGCCCGCCGGTGTCTGGGTCCGTGACCGCATCAGGACCGCGGACGACTTCCCGACCTCCTGACCATCCCGACCTGACACGTCCAGGCTCCCTGCCTCCGGTACGCCCCCGCCATGTGATCCACTGTCCCGGCGGGGGCGTACCGAACAGGAACAGGAACAGCGTGACCACCTACCGGCAGCCGGGACTCGTCCTCACCGACCACCGCTTCCCCGTCCCCCTCGACCACTCCCGTCCCGACGGCGAGCGGATCGAGGTCTTCGGCCGTGAGGTCGTCGCGGCCGGCAATGCCGGCGCGGACCCGGAACGACTCCCCTGGCTGGTCTACCTGGAGGGCGGACCCGGCTTCGGCGCCCGCCGGTTCATCGGTCCGCAGGCCTGGCTCGGCCGGGCCGTCAGGGATTTCCGCGTCCTCCTCCTCGACCAGCGGGGCACCGGCCGCTCCACCCCCGCCAACCGCCAGACCCTGCCTCTCCGCGGCACCCCGGCCGAGCAGGCCGACTACCTCACCCACTTCCGCGCCGACTCGATCGTCAAGGACTGCGAGCTCATCCGGCGCCGGCTCACCGGCGGCGCCCCCTGGACCGTCCTCGGCCAGAGCTTCGGCGGCTTCTGCGCCACCCACTACCTCTCCACCGCGCCCCAAGGCCTGGAGCGGGTCCTGATCACCGGCGGCCTCCCCTCCCTGTACGCCACCGCCGACGAGGTCTACCGCGCCGCCTACCCCCGGATCCGGCGCAAGAACGCGGCCCACTTCGCCCGCTACCCGCAGGACGCCGAACGGGCCCGGGCCGTCGTCACCCACCTCCTCGACCACGAGGTCACCCTCCCCGGCGGCGGCCGGCTCACCCCCGAGGCCTTCCAGTCCCTCGGCATCGTCCTCGGCTCCGGCGAGGGCACCCACCAGCTCCATCTGCTCCTCGAAGGCGCCTTCGTCCCCACCCCCGGCGGACCCGCGCTCGCCGACGCCTTCCTGGAGCAGGTCCAGACCCACCTGTCGTACGCCGGACACCCGCTGTACGCCGTGCTCCACGAAGCCATCTACGCCCAGGGGCAGGGCCCCACCGACTGGGCCGCCGAGCGGGTCCGCGCCGAGTACCCCGAATTCGACGCCCGCACCGCGCTCGCCGAAGGCCGGCCGCTCCTCTTCACCGGCGAGACCGTCCACCCCTGGCACTTCACCACCGACCCCGCCCTGCGCCCGCTCCGCGAGACCGCGGAACTGCTGGCCGCCCGCACCGACTGGGCCCCGCTCTACGACCCCGAGCGGCTCGCCGCCAACACGGTCCCGGTCGCGGCCGCCGTCTACCACGACGACATGTACGTGGACACCGCCCACTCCCTCGACGCCGCGCACACGATCCGGGGACTGCGCACCTGGGTGACGGACGAGTTCGAGCACGACGGGCTGCGGGCCGGGGGACCGCGCGTCCTCGACCGGCTGCTCGCGCTCGCCCGCGACGAGATCTGACCGCCGGGGAGCGGAAGGGGACCGGCGGCGCGCAAAAGTCCAAGGGGTGGCATGCCCTTGCTCATGGAGTGCTCCGGACGGATGCCGGTATGACTCGGTGAGGGCCCCGTGAGGGGCCCTCCGAGGAGAGGAACCGGGACATGAGCACCCACGTCAGCGCGGAGATCGCCGGCCAGCCCGACTGCTGGCGCCGCGCCGCCGAGATCGCCGACCGCGACGCCGACCTGCTGCCGGCACGCGGCGAGCGCGTGGCGGTGGTCGGCTGCGGCACCTCGTACTTCATCGCCCGCGCCTACGCGGCCCTGCGCGAATCGCTCGGCGCGGGCGAGACCGACGCCTTCCCCGCCTCCGACTCCACGCCGCTCGGGCGCGGTTACGACCGGATCGTGGCCCTCACCCGCTCCGGCACCACCACGGAGGTCGTGCAGCTGCTCGCCGGCGCGGCGGGACGGATCCCGACCCTCGTCCTCACCGGCGTACCCGACAGCCCCGCCGGGCAGCTCGCCGACCGGGTGCTCGACCTCGGCTTCGCCGACGAACGCTCCGTCGTCCAGACCCGGTTCGCGACCACGGCCCTCCAACTCCTGCGCGCGGGACTCGGGGTGGACCTCGGCCCCGCCATCGCCGACGCCGAACTCGTCCTGTACGAGCGGCTGCCCGCCGCCTGGGAGCGGCGCGGCCAGTTCACCTTCCTCGGCACCGGCTGGACCGTCGGACTCGCCGACGAGGCGGCCCTCAAACTGCGCGAAGTGGCCCGCGTCTGGACGGAGTCGTACGCGGCGATGGAGTACCGCCACGGACCGATCAGCATCAGCGACCGGTCCAGCCTCGTCTGGTGCCTCGGTCCTGCCCCCTCTGGGCTGAAGGACGAAGTGGAGTCCACGGGAGCCCTGTTCGCCGCCGACGCGATCGACCCGGTCGCCGCGCTCGTCCGGGCCCAGCGGCTCGCGGTCGCCCTCGCGGTCCGGCGCGGCCTCAACCCCGACCGGCCCCGGAACGTCTCGCGTTCGGTGATCCTTTCCGGAGCGTTCCGCCCGACGGCCGCGGAGGCGGCCCGTATCCTGCGGTCATGACCGGAACCGATGTCATGGACCTCGCGGAGATGCCCGGCGACTGGCAGCGCGCCCTCGCCGTCGTCGCCCACCCCGACGACCTGGAGTACGGCTGCGCGGCGGCCGTCGCCGCCTGGACGGACGCCGGGAAGGAGGTGGTCTACGTCCTCGCGACCCGCGGTGAGGCCGGCATCGACACCCTCGCGCCGGACGTCTGCGGTCCGCTGCGCGAGCGGGAGCAGCGCGACAGCGCCGCCGTCGTCGGAGTGGACACGGTCGAGTTCCTGGATCACCGCGACGGTGTGATCGAGTACGGGATCGGGCTGCGCCGCGACATCGCGGCCGCGATCCGCCGGCACCGCCCGGAGCTTGTGATCACCCTCAACCACCGTGACACCTGGGGCGGGGGCCCCGGTGCTCCCTGGAACACCCCGGACCACCTGGCCGTCGGCCGCGCCACCCTGGACGCGGCGTCGGACGCCGGAAACCGCTGGATCTTCCCCGAACTCGCCGACCAGGGCCTGGAGCCCTGGAACGGCGTGCACTGGGTGGCGGTCGCCGCCTCCAGCACGCCGACCCACGCGGTCGACGCGGGCCCGGGCCTGGACCGTGCGATCCGCTCGCTGCTCTGCCACCGTGCCTACATCGAGGCCCTGACGGACGAGGACCCGGAGCAGTACGTCCGTTCCTTCCTCACCGCGGCGACGAGCCGGGCGTCGGCCCGCTTCGGCGACCGCCCGGCGGTGACGTTCGAGCTCTTCGGGCGTTGACGGAGCCGGAGCCGGAGCCGGAGCCGGAGCCGGAGCCGGAGCCGGAGCCGGAGCCGGAGCCGGAGCCGGGCCGTACGGCCCGGCCCCGGGGCTCGGTCGTCAGGGGCGACGGGTCAGCACGTGGGTGGTGCTGCCGTCGTCCTCGGTGATGTCCCGGACGTGCTCGAATCCGATCCTGCCGAGCAACTTCAGCGAAGCGACGTTGGGTTCGGCCACGGTGGCGTGCACCTCGGGCAGGCCGAGCGTGCCGAAGCCGTAGGCCACGAGGGCCTCGGCCACCTCCGTACCCAGGCCCGACCCCCAGGCCGCCGGGGCGAGGGCGTAGACGATCTCGTGGCCCCCGACGTCCTCGGTCGGCTTGATCTCGGCATGCCCGACCAGCAGACCGTCCCGGCGAACGGCCCAGACGGCGAACAGCTCCTGGGCGTAGACCTTCGTGAAGATCCGGCCGAACAGCGCCCGGTCGTCCGCCTCGGGAACCGGTCCGTCACCCATCCACCCCGACACCCTCGGATCCTGAAAGAGGGCGACGAAGGCCTCCTCGTCCGCGGGGACGTAGGGCTCCAGCAGGAGTCGCTCGGTGCGCAGCGTCGGAATCATGAACGGCGACGCTACCCACCGTGCGCCGGCCCGGCAATCCACTTTCACCGGCGTGAACGAGTGCTGTCCGGTCAGCCCATCGGGGCCGGCTTCAGGACCGCGAAGGTCGCGCCGAAGGGGTCGGTGAGCCAGGCGATGCGGCCGACGTCCGGGATGTCGGCCGCGGGCATCACGACCGTGCCGCCGTTGCCCTGGGCCGAGAGGGCGATCGCGTCGGCGTCCTCGACGTCGAAGTACGGGATCCAGCGCGCGGTCTCGCTCGTGTCCTGGAGTTCGGCCACGCCGCCGAAGGAGGCGTCCTGCTGGTCGCCCTCGGCCGTGGAGATGACCCGGTACATCATGCCGGGCGCCTCCATCTCCGCCCACCGCCAGCCGAACAGCGTCCGGTAGAAGCCGAGGACGGCCTCCGGCTCGGCGACGTGCAGTTCCGCCCAGACGAGGGTGTTCGTCGATGACGTCCGGTCGAGGCCCTTGGTCGTACCGGGCTGCCAGATGGCGAACTGGGCGCCGCCCGGGTCCGTGAGGGCGGCCATCCGTCCCGCCTCCATGACGTCGAAGGCCTCGGCGCGGACCGTCCCGCCCACCGACTCGGCGGCCTTCTGCGTCGCGTCCGCGTCCGGGGTCTGGAAGTACACGGTCCAGGCGCTGCTCGCGCCGTCCTCGGTGAGCGGCCCGAGCGCGGCGACCGTCCTGCCGTCCTGCTGGAAGAAGCCGTAGCCGCCGGCTTCGGGTCCCGCCGAGAAGAACTCCCAGCCGAAGACGGCGGTGTAGAAGGCGGCGGCCGCCTTCGTGTCGGGGCTGCCGAGATCGATCCAGCAGGGAGAGCCCTTGGTGAACTGCGTACCGAGCATGGGAGGTGTCCCGTCCTTCCGTGAGCCGTGAGCCGTGAGCCGTGAGCCGTGAGCCGTGAGCCGTGAGTCCGTGTGTCGTTTCCGGCCACCATGACCGATCCTCGCCCCTTGCCCTGTGCGGCGCAGCCTCAGCCACCGCGGTTCATCCGACCGGCCGACCGGCCACCTTCTCCTCGAGCGCGCCGAACACCAGCTCGTTGTTGAGTGCGGTACCGGCCCGGTAGCCCCGGCTCACCGCGTTGACCACCTGTTCCTGCGGACCTGTCACGTTCCCGGCCGCCCACACACCCGGCACGCTCGTCCGGCCCACCTCGTCCACCACCACGAACTCCCCGAACGGGGTCGCGCGCAGCTCCGCGCCGAGCTGGCGCAGCACCCCGTCCCGGGGAGCGAGGCGTGACGCCGCGGCGAAGACCACCGAGCGGGCCACGGTGCGGCCGTCGGCGAGCCGCACCCCGGTCAGCCGGTCGTCCGCCACCGCCAACCCCACCACCTCACCCCGCTCGACCCGGACGCCCGCCGCGTCGAGGAGCGCCGCCTCGTGCTCCGTCGGCTCGGCGGAGGTGTGCAGGAACAAGGTCACGTCCTTCGACCAGTGCGCGACCATCAGCGCCTGGTGCGCGGGCATCGTCGGGTGCGCGATGACCCCGAAGGCCTCGTCACGGACCTCCCAGCCGTGGCAGTACGGGCAGTGCAGCACGTCCCGCCCCCACCGCTCGGCGAGCCCGTCGATCACGGGGAGCTCGTCGACGAGTCCGGTGGTGACGACGAGCCGCCGCGCGCCGACCGTGTCCCCGTCCGCCAGGGTGAGGACGAATCCGCCGTTCCCGTCCGGAGCCGCGCCCGTCACCTCGCCGGCCCGCAGGTCGACCCCGTACCCGGCGATCTCGGCCCGCCCGGCCGCCAGGTAGTCGGCCGGGCTCATGCCGTCCCGGGACAGGACGCCCTGCATGTGCGCGGCGGGCGCGTTGCGCGGCCGGCCGGCGTCGACGACCAGGGTCCGGCGCCGCGACCGGCCCAGGATCAGGGCGGCGCTGAGCCCCGCCGCGCCCCCTCCGACCACCACTGCCTCGTACGTGTTCTCCAGATGTGCGTTCATGCAGCGAGGGTCACCCGCATCCGGCGCGACCAGCAAGCGAACTTGCCGTTTCTGCAAGAATGGACGTATGACCGAAGACGATCGCATCGACGCCGTTCTCCACGAGGTCGGCCCCCGGCTCCGCCGGGTCCGCCGCGACCGCGGGGTGACCCTGGCCGAGCTCTCCGCCGACACCGGCATCTCCGTGAGCACGCTCTCCCGGCTGGAGTCCGGGCAGCGCAGGCCGAGCCTCGAACTGCTCCTGCCGCTGGCCCGCGCCCATCAGGTCGCGCTCGACGAGCTGGTCGGCGCCCCGGCGACGGGTGACCCCCGGATCCGGACGAAGCCGATCGTGCGCCACGGCCGCACGATGTTCCCGCTGACCAGGCAGCCGGGCGGCCTCCAGGCGTACAAGGTCATCCAGGAGAAGCCGCAGCAGGAGGAGCCGGAGCCGCGCGTCCACGAGGGCTACGAGTGGCTGTACGTGCTCTCCGGGAGGCTCCGGCTCGTCCTCGGGGAGCACGACGTCGTCCTCGGCCCCGGAGAGGCGGCCGAGTTCGACACCCGCGTCCCGCACTGGTTCGGTCCGACGCCGGACGGCCCGGTGGAGTTCCTGAGCCTGTACGGGCCGCAGGGGGAGCGGATACACGTCAGGGCCCGCCCGAAGAAGTCCGACTGAGCGGTTCCCCTGACATCAAGCGACCGCTTAGTATGCCACCGACCGCTCGGTACGGAGGAGGCTTCCGGATGCAGGCATGGCGTGTGTACGAGAACGGGGAACCGCGCGCGGTGATGCGCCGCGAGGAGGTGGCACCGCCCACACCCGGCGACGGCCAGGTCCTCCTCAAGGTCCGCGCGGCGAACGTCAACTTCCCCGACGCGCTGCTCTGCCGCGGCCACTACCAGGTGCGTCCCCCGCTGCCCTTCACCCCCGGCGTGGAGGTCTGCGCCGAGACGGAGGACGGCCGCAGGGTCATCACCACCGCCGCCCTCCCGCACGGCGGCTTCGCCGACCACGTCCTCGCCGACGCCGCCGGGCTGCTCCCGGCCCCCGAGTCGCTCGACGACGCCGAGGCCGCCGCGCTCCACATCGGCTACCAGACCGGCTGGTTCGGTCTGCACCGCCGCGCCGCCCTCCAGGAGGGCGAGACCCTCCTGGTCCACGCGGCGGCCGGCGGCGTCGGCAGCGCGGCCGTCCAGCTCGGCAAGGCCGCCGGCGCCACCGTCATCGGGGTCGTCGGCGGACCGGAGAAGGCAGCCGTCGCCCGCGCGCTCGGCTGCGACGTGGTGATCGACCGGCGCTCCGAGGACGTCGTCGCCGCCGTCAAGGCCGCGACCGGCGGGCGCGGCGCCGACGTCATCTACGACCCCGTCGGCGGCGAGGCCTACCAGCAGTCCGCGAAGTGCGTCGCCTTCGAGGGCCGGATCGTGATCGTCGGCTTCGCGAGCGGCACCGTCCCCGCCCCCGCCCTCAACCACGCCCTGGTGAAGAACTACTCGATCCTCGGCCTCCACTGGGGTCTGTACGCGGCGAAGGACCCGGCCTCGATCGGCCGCTGCCACGAGACCCTCACGACCTACGCGGCCAAGGGCCTCATCAAGCCCCTCATCGCCGAACGCGTCCCCTTCGCGGGCGCGGCGGACGCCGTCCAGCGGGTCGCCGACGGCACCACCACCGGCCGCCTGGTCGTCCTCCCGGAAGGAGCCCACGCATGACCGACGCCGAGGAACTGCGCGTACTCACCAGGAAGCTGCTGGACGAGCACCCGCCCGCCACCACCGACCGCACCGACTTCCTGCGCGCCCGCTTCGACGCCGGACTCGCCTGGGTGCACTACCCGGTCGGCCTCGGCGGACTCGACGCGCCCCGCGCGCTCCAGACCGTCGTCGACGCCGAACTCACCGCCGCCGGCGCCCCCGACAACGACCCGCGCAAGATCGGCATCGGCCTGGGCATGGCGGCTCCCACCGTCCTCGCCCACGGCTCCGACGAAGTCAGGCGACGCTTCCTCCGGCCGCTCTGGGTGGGCGAGGAGGTGTGGTGCCAGCTGTTCAGCGAGCCCGGCGCGGGCTCCGACCTCGCCGCGCTCGCCACCCGTGCCGTCCGGGACGGCGACACCTGGGTGGTGGACGGGCAGAAGGTGTGGACCTCCAGCGCGCACACGGCCCGCTGGGCCATCCTCATCGCCCGCACCGACCCGGACGCGCCCAAGCACCGGGGCATCACCTACTTCGTCTGCGACATGACCGACCCTGGCGTGGAGGTCCGGCCGCTGCGCCAGATCACCGGCGAGGCCGAGTTCAACGAGGTCTTCCTCACCGGCGTCCGCATCCCCGACGCGCACCGCCTCGGCGAGGTCGGCGACGGCTGGCGGGTCGCCCAGACCACCCTCATGAACGAGCGGGTCTCCATCGGCGGAGCCCGTATCCCCCGTGAGGGCGGCATGATCGGGAAGATCGCCACGACCTGGCGCGAGCGCCCCGAGCTGCGCACCCACGACCTGCACCGGCGCCTGCTCGACCACTGGGTCGACGCCGAGGTCGCCAGGCTCGCCGGTGAACGGCTCCGCCAGCAGCTCGTCGCGGGCCGCCCCGGCCCCGAGGGCAGCGCCATGAAGCTCGCGTTCGCCCGCCTCAACCAGGCCATCAGCGGGCTTGAGGTGGAACTCCTCGGCGACGAGGGCCTGTTGTACGGGGAGTGGGAGATGCGCCGCCCCGAACTCGTCGACTTCACCGGCCGCGACGCCGGCTACCGCTATCTGCGGTCCAAGGGCAACTCGATCGAGGGCGGCACCAGCGAGGTGCTGCTCAACATCGTCGCCGAGCGGGTCCTGGGCCTGCCGCCCGAGCCGCGTAACGACAAGGACGTCGCCTGGAAGGACCTCGCCCGATGACCGAGACGACACAGTCGACGACGACACAGCCGACGGAACAGCCGCTGGACCTCCTCTACTCCGAGACCGAGGACGACCTGAGGGCCGCCGTCCGCGCCCTGCTCGCCGACCGGGCGGGACACCAGACCCTCCTCGGCCGGATCGAGACGGACAGCCCCTATGTTCCCGGCCTGTGGAAGTCCCTCGCCGCCGACATCGGTGCCGCCGGACTCCTCGTCCCGGAGAAGCTCGGCGGCCAGGGCGCGAGCCACCGCGAGGCCGCCGTCGTCCTGGAGGAACTGGGCCGTGCGGTGACCCCGCTGCCGTACCTCACGAGCGCGGTGGTGGCCGCCGAGACCCTGCTCGCCCTGGTGGGGGAGGGCGATGCGGCGGCCGGGCTGCTCGCGGAGCTCGCGGGCGGCCGCACGGTCGCGGTCCTCGCCGTACCGCTGTCGACGGCGCCCGACGCGGAGCTCCCGCTCGGCGAGTCGGTCGCCGCGGTCGCCGACGCGACCGCCGCCGACGTGTTCCTCGTCCTCCGTGCGGACGGCCTGTACGCCGTACCGGCCGAAGAGGCGACCGTCGAGCCGCAGACTCCGCTCGACCTCACCCGCCCGCTGGCCCGGGTCACCACCGGGGCGGGGAGCGGCACTTGGCTCGCGGGCCCCGACGCGGCCCGTACGGCGGTCCGGCGCGGGCTGCTCGCCGGGGCGGGACTCCTCGCCTCCGAGCAGCTCGGTCTCGCCGAGTGGTGCCTGGAGGAGACCGTCCGGTACACCCGTGAGCGCCACCAGTTCAACCGTCCGGTCGGCTCCTTCCAGGCCCTCAAGCACCGGATGGCCCAGCTCTGGCTCGACCTCGTCGGGGCCAGGGCGGCGGCCCGCGCCGCCGCCGACGCCCTCGCCACCGGCAACGCGGACGCCCCGCTGATCGTGGCCGTCGCGCAGGCGTACTGCTCCAAGGTCGCCGTCCGGGCCGCCGAGGAGTGCGTCCAGTTGCACGGCGGGATCGGAATGACCTGGGAACACCCGGCGCATCTGGCGCTCAAGCGGGCCAAGTCGGACCAGATCGCCCTGGGCTCGGCGGGCCGGCACCAGGACGCGATTGCCGCCCTGGTCGGCCTGGCGCCTCCGATGTAAGGGGCCCCTGCGTCCACACCCCTTTACATACTGTTTAATTGCAAGCTGTTCGCAATAACAGTTGATCTCCAAAAGGGGTGTGGACACGATGACCGCCCGATTCCTCCGCGGCACGGCCGCCGCGACGCTCGCGGGGGCCGTGGCCCTCACCGCGGCGGCCTGCACGAACCCCGGCTCCACCGCCGGGGGCTCCGGCGGACCCAAGGATTCCGCGGTCGTCGGCATCGCCTACGAGCCCGAGACCCTCAGCCCCCTCCTCGGCTACGGCAAGGACGGCAACTCCAAGATCTTCGACGGGCTCCTCGCCTTCGACGCCGACATGAAACTGAAGCCGGCGCTCGCCACCGAGCTGCCGCACATCAGTGACGGCGGGCTCACCTACACGTACACCCTCCGCGACGGGGTCACCTTCAGCGACGGTGCCCCCTTCACGGCGAAGGACGTCGTCTTCACCTACCGGACGATCCTCGACCCGAAGACGAACAACGCCTCCCGCACCGAGCTCGACGCCCTCAAGAGCGTCGAGGCGATCGGCGACGACACCGTCGTCTTCCGGCTGAAGTACCCCTACGCGCCCTTCGCCGAGCGCACCGTCCACGCCATCGCCCCCGAGCACGTCGCCGCGAAGCAGGACGTGAACACCGGCGCCTTCACCAGCGAGCCGATCGGCACCGGTCCGTACGTGCTCACCGGCTGGTCCAAGGGCGAGAAGCTCAGCTTCAAGGCCAATCCGACCTACTGGAACGGCGCGCCCGCGGTGAAGAAGTTCACCATGGCGATCATCAAGGACGACGACGTCCGCGCCACCCGGCTCCGGGCCGGCGACCTCGACGGCGCCGTTCTGCCGCCCAACCTCGCCGCCGGGTTCAAGGGCGACAAGGCGAAGAAGACCTGGACGGCGAAGACGTACGACTACCGTACGGTCACCCTCCCCACCCACAACAAGGTCGCGGGCGACACCGCCGTCCGCCGGGCCCTCGACATCGCCGTCGACCGCCAGGCCATGGTCGACAAGATCCTCGAAGGGGCCGGAAAGCCCGCCTACGGCCCCGTCCCCACCGACAGCCCCTGGTTCACCCGGGGCACCGAGCGCCGTCACGACCTCGCCGGTGCGCAGAAGATCCTCGACGAGGCGGGCTGGAAGCCCGGCCCCGACGGCATCCGCGTCAAGAACGGCGTCCGCGCCGCCTTCCCGCTCTGGTACCTCTCCGGCGACAAGCTCCGCCAGGACCACGCACTGGCGTACGTCTCCGACGCCAAGAAGGCCGGCATCGACATCACCGCCCAGGCCGGCACCTGGGAGGTCATCGAGCCCCGGATGAAGACCGACGCCGTCCTCGCGGGCGGCGGCTCGCCCGGCGACCCCGACTTCGACCAGTACCTGCTCCTCACGTCGAGCCTCGCCGGCGACGGCTTCAACAACATGGCCTGGTACGACAACAAGACGGTCGACCGCGCCCTGGAGGACGGCCGCCGGACGAACGACGTCACCGAGCGCCGGGCCGCGTACGACACCGTCCAGCGCGAACTGGTGAAGAACCCCGGCTACACCTTCCTCACCCACATCGACCACCTCTACGTCGTCGACGACGCCTGGGACGGCCCGAGCACCCAGACCGAGCCGCACGACCACGGCCTGGCCTCCGGCCCCTGGTGGAACGTCGAGAGCTGGAAGCCGAAGAAGGCCGGGGCGACGGAGAAGTGAAGCGCCGCCTCCCCTGGGGGGCCATGGCACGGATGACGGGACGGCGCGCCCTGGCCGCCGTCCCCGTCCTCCTCGCCGTCACCCTCGCGGTGTTCGCCGTCGCCGAAGCCTCCCCGTTCGACCCCGTCAAGGCCTACGCAGGCACCGCCGGACTCACCGCCTCGCAGGAGAACCTCGACCAGCTCCGCGCCAACCTCGGCGTCGACCGGCCCCTCCTCACCCGCTGGTGGGAGTGGCTCACCTCCGCCCTCACCGGCGACCTCGGCGACTCCGCCGTCATGCGCCGGCCCGTGGCCGAGGTCATCGGGGAGCGCCTCGGCTGGTCCGTCCTCCTCGCCGTCACCGCCTTCCTCGTCGCGATCGCCCTCGGCACCTTCCTCGGCGTCCTCGCCGGGCGCCGCCGCGGCGGCATCGTCGACCGGGCCGTCAGCTCCGTCGCCTACACCCTGGAAGCCGCCCCCGCCTTCTGGCTCGGCCTGCTCGCCATCTGGTTCTTCGCCCTGCAGTTCGGCGCCCTGCCCGCCGGCGGACTCACCGACACCGCCAGCGACACCGTCATCGCGGACCAGGTCGCCCGCCACCTCGTCCTGCCCGCGCTCGTCCTCGGCGTCTCCCAGCTGCCCTGGTTCTTCCTGTACGTCCGCCAGGGCGTCGGCGACGCCCTCGACGAGGACCCCGTGCGCGGCGCCCGCGCCCGCGGCCTGCGCGAACGCACCGTCCTCACCGGCCACGCCCTCCGCTCCGGAATGCTGCCCATGCTCACCCTCATCGGCTCCCGGGTACCCGAACTGATCACCGGCGCCCTGCTCGTGGAGACCGTCTTCAGCTGGCCCGGCATCGCCGCCGCCACCGTCCAGGCCGCCACCTCCGTGGACTTCCCGCTGCTCGCCGCCCTCACGGTCCTGGCCACCGCCGCCGTCCTCCTGGGCAACCTCGTCTCCGACCTCCTGTACGGACTCGCCGACCCGAGGGTGGGCTTCGATGGCTGACCCGCGCACCCACCGACTGCGGCTCTGGAGCTCCGCCCTCGTCGTCGGCGTCGTCCTCCTCGCCGTCCTGGTCGTGCCGCCGCTCGTCCAGCTCGACGAGCAGGCCGTCGACCTCTCCCGCAAGCTCCTCCCGCCGTCCTGGGAGCACCCCTTCGGCACCGACGACCTCGGCCGCGACCTGCTGCTGCGCTGCGTCTACGGCCTACGGATCTCGCTGCTCGTCGGACTGGTCGCCGCGCTCGTCGCCACCGTCGTCGGCACCGCCGTCGGTGCGGCCGCCGGGGCGCTCGGCGGCTGGACCGACCGCACCCTCATGCGGCTCGTCGACGCCTTCTCCTCCGTGCCGCACCTGCTGCTCGGCATCTTCGTGGTCGCGCTCTTCCGGCCCGGCGTCTGGCCCGTGATCGCCTCCGTGGCCGTCACCCACTGGCTGTCCACCGCCCGGATCGTGCGCTCCGAGGTCCTCTCCCTGCGCACCCGACCCTTCGTCGACGCCGCCGTCTCCGGCGGCGCCACCCGGTGGCGCGTCGCCGTCCGGCACCTGCTCCCCGCCGTCCTGCCGCAGGCCGGACTCGCCGCCGTCCTGATGGTCCCGCACGCCATGTGGCACGAGTCCGCGCTGTCCTTCCTCGGCCTCGGCCTCCCCAGCCACCAGGCGAGCCTCGGCAACCTCGTGCAGAACGCGCGCTCCTCGCTCCTCGCCGGGTACGGCTGGCCCACCCTCTTCCCCGGCCTCCTGCTCATCGTGCCGACCCTCGCCATCGCCGGACTCGCCGGCGTCTGGCGCGACCGGCTCAACCCGCGCCGCCGATCGGAGCTCATGCTGTGAACGCCCCGCACGCTCCAGGGCACAGGGTGTTGCGCGCCCTCGACGCCGTCACCGCCGAACGGGCCGGGGACGCCGTCCTCAGCGTCCGCGACCTGAGCGTCCGGTTCCGGCTGCGCGGCGGCCGGACCGTCGCCGCCGTCAGCGACGCCGACTTCGACCTCGGAGCGGGGGAGTGCCTCGCTCTGGTCGGCGAGAGCGGCTGCGGCAAGTCCGTCCTCGCCTCCGCCCTCCTCGGCCTGCTCCCCGCCAACGCCGAGACGTCCGGTACGGCCCTGCTCGCGGGTCCCGAGGGCCACGACGGCACCGACCTGCTCGCCGCCGACGAGAAGACCCTCGCCCGCACCGTACGAGGTCGCCGCGTCGGCCTGGTACCGCAGAGTCCCGCCGCCCACCTCACCCCCGTCCGCACCGTACGGTCCCAGCTGGAGGAGACCGTCCGCGCGCTGACCGGCACCACCCGCCGGGCCCGCCGCAAGGCCGCCGAGGACGCCGCCGAACGGGCCGCCTTCCCGGCCGGGCACCTCGACCGCTATCCGCACGAACTCTCCGGGGGCCTCGCCCAGCGCGCCGCCACCGCCCTCGCCCTCATCGGCGACGCCCGGCTCCTGCTCGCCGACGAACCGACCACCGGCCTCGACCGCGACCTCGTCGACCGCACCGTCGACGAACTGCGCCGCCACGCCGACGACGGCCGCGCCCTGCTCCTCATCACCCACGACCTGGCCGCCGCCGCACGCATCGCCGACCGCGTCGCCGTCATGTACGCGGGCCGCATCGTCGAAATCGCCCCCGCCCAGCGCTTCTTCGGCCCCACGGGCCCCCGCCACCCCTACGCCCGAGGTCTCCTCGACGCCCTGCCCGACCGGGCTTTCACCCCGATCCCCGGCATGCCGCCGGAACTCTCCGCCCTGCCGGAAGGCTGCGCCTTCGCCCCGCGCTGCCCCCTCGCCACCGAACTCTGCGCAGACCGCCCCGCGTTCACCGCCGGACTGGCCTGCCACCACCCGGAGCACCCCCGTGCTTGAACTCGACACCGTCACCGCCGGATACGACCGTCGCGCCCCCGTCTTCCGTGGCGCCTCGCTCACCGTCGCCCCCGGCGAGTCCGTCGGACTCCTCGGCCCCAGCGGCTGCGGCAAGTCCACCCTCGCCCGGGTCGCGGCCCTGCTCCACCGCCCCGACGCGGGCCGCCTCGTCCTCGACGGCACCGAGGTCACGGCCTGGCGCCACCGGGCCCCGCGTGAACTCCGCACCGCCGTCGGCGTCGTGTTCCAGCAGCCCCGCACCGCCGCCGACCCCCGGCTCACCCTCGCCGACCTCCTCGTCGAGCCCCTCCGCGCCACCGGCCGACGTGCCGAGGCGCAGGCCCGCCTCGCCGAACTCGCCCCGGCCGTCGGCCTCACCCCCGACCTGCTCGGCCGCCGCCCGCACGAGGTCAGCGACGGCCAGCTCCAACGCGCCTGCCTGGGGCGGGCCCTGGCCCTGCGCCCCCGCTGGCTGATCTGCGACGAGATGACCGCCATGCTCGACGCCTCCACCACGGCCGCCCTGGTCGCCGCCGTCGAGAACTACCGCGAGGAGACCGGCGCGGGCCTTCTCGCCGTGGGTCACGACCGCGTCCTGCTGCGCCGCTGGTGCGACCGAACGGTGGAGTGGAAGGACTGTCTGCCCGCGGCGGAAGGCCCCTGACCGGACCCCTGCCGGATGCCTGACCGCCCCGCCATGGACCCTTCGGCGACCGGGCCCGGCCGAATCTCACCCGTATGGCCGCCCCGCCATTCGCCCGGACGGACCGCGCATTCCGCCACACTGTCCGCCGAACGCCGCAATTCCGGTGCGGCGCAAGGAGGACGTGAGAGCGATGGCCGTTTCCATTTCTGTCGTGGTGCTGCTGCTGGTCCTGGCCGTGATCTTCCTGCGGAACGGCGGTCTCAAGGTCTCCCACGCCCTCGTCTGCGCGCTCCTCGGCTTCTTCCTCGCCGGCACCAGCATGGCGCCCACCATCCACAACGGCGTTGCCGCCACCGCGAACGTGGTCTCCCATCTCAAACCGTGAGCATGATCGTTGCCGGGTTGTGAACTCGTGTGAACGGCCGTGAACTGCCCATGAAACGCGGGGCAGTTCCATGTACATCTCACGCACTCGGGCCTAGCGTCGGCCGCCGGCGCGACCGACGCACGGACCCGAGGAGCCGCTTTGACCACGCAACCGCCCCGAAGACGAGCCCGCGCACTCGCGCTGATCGCGCTCGCCGCCGCCGTCCTGGTGGGGTCCGCCCCCGTCGCCCAGGCCGAGGAGATCCCCCTCGGCCTCGGCCACCGCCTCGTCGGGCACTACGAGGGCGCCCCCGCCACCGCACAGCCCGTGCCCGGCAAGGGCCCCGCCCAGCACCCGTACCTCGCCCCCAACGGGCGCAGCGGTATGCACGCCGACGGCGCGGGCAGCGGAACCCACCCCTTCCCCGGGCCGCTCGGGCGCGACCCGCGCGTGGACAGCGAGAAGATCGCCCCCGTCGGCGGCGAGTGTGCCACCGTCACCTTCGACTCCGGCGGCCGGCTCGTCAGCGTGTGCGGCACCTTCAGCGGCTTCCTGCTGAAGCTGCTCGACCCGCGCACCCTGGACACCCTCGCCGAGTACAAGCTGCCGCAGCGCTCCTCCACCGTCGAGGCCATCACCCGCCTCGACTTCGAGAAGATCTTCAAGAAGTCCTCGCCCTCAACGAGCTGACCTGTGCAGATTGCTCCAGAAGGCTGCCTGAGCTGCGGCTTTGCATGTTTCCGAGGCTTTCAATGTGACGCCGATTTGCGTGGTCGATTCTCCCCAGGCGCTCCCCAGTGGGGTTCATTCCCCCCAGATTCTCCCCAGCCGACGGTGATTGTCGAGGCGGGAAGGGAGTGAAGCGGCGGCTACCTGCCGTGTCCACGTACGGCGTGGGCACGGGCGGTGTTGTGGTGGAACTTCGTGGGCCGCACGGACGAGGAGATCCGGGAGGCGCGCGAGGCCTGGATGACGGGCACCCGCTTCGGTGACGTCAAGGGCTACGACGGTGACCGCCTGGACGCCCCGGAGGTCCCGGCGACGCAGCTGAAGGCGTGGGGTCGGGTGCGCTGAACTGGGGTTTTCTCCACCGATCCGATGGAGGGGCGGGGAGCCCGGGGATGTCGTCGTGACTGTGGGAGGGGGCGTATCGCTGCCCCTCCCGGTCGTGCGGTCGGCGGGTGTGCGTCCCGTGTGTGCTCGTGTGAGCAGGTCTGGTCAGCTGAAGGCTGACCTTTTGCTGACTTTCCTGACGAGGAGTCAGTAATGCCCGACGGCGTGTCGCGGGGTGTCTTGTCCAACCGGAGGGCGACGCGAGCATGTCGGGTCAGCTCTGGGGAGTGGGCTCCGGTGCCACGAGTACGCAGCGGGTGCCGCTGTAGATGGTCGGCATGCAGCGGTTGCAGTGGATACACAGGGACCTGCTGCTTGTTCCGGCGGCGTAGCGGTTGACCAGGTCGGGCTCGCGCAGCAGGGCGCGGCCCATGGCCACGAAGTCGAAGCCCTCGGACATGGCCTGCCGCGCGGTGGCGAGGTCGGAGATGCCGCCGAGCAGGATCAGCGGCAGGTCCAGCGCGGCGCGGAACTGGCGGGCCGACTCCAGCAAGTACGCCTCCTGGTATGGGTACTCGATCAGGAAATGCCGGCCGAACGCCCGAATGCCCAGCCGCTGCGGCAGCGGGAAGGCGGCGGCGAACTGGCGTAGTGGCGCCTTGCCGCGGAAGAGGTACATCGGGTTGAGCAGTGAGCTGCCCGCGGTGAGCTCCAGCGCGTCGACTGTGCCGTCGTCCTGGAGCCAGCGGGCGAGCTGCAGACTCTCGTCCAGCCAGATGCCACCGGGGACGCCGTCATCCATGTTCAGCTTGGCCGTGATGGCGACGCGGTCGCCGACCGCGTCGCGCACCGCGCGGGCGGCACCGCGGGCGGCCGTTGCCCGGTTGGCGAGGCTGCCGCCGAACCGATCCCGACGGCGGTTGAGCTTGGGGCTGAGGAACGCGCTGGCGAAGTAGTTGTGCCCGAGATGGATCTCCACGGCGTCGAAGCCGGAGGCGACGGCGGCCTTCGCGGCCTCACCATGCGCACGGGTGATCCGGGAGATATCGGCCTCCGTCGCGGCCCTGGTCGTTCTCATGCCGAGCGGACTGAACCGACGGGTGGGGCCGAGTGCCGGGCTGCGGTTGGAGGCGGCGTTGGCGACCGGTCCGGCGTGCCCGATCTGGGCCGACACCGCGGCGCCTTCGGCGTGCACAGCGTCTGTCAGACGGCGCAGTCCGGGGACGGCTTCGGGGCGCATCCAGATCTGACAGCGTTCGGTGCGGCCCTCCGGCGCGACCGCCAGATAGGCGACCGTGGTCATGCCCACCCCTCCGGCGGCGGGCCTGCGGTGGTACTCGATCAGCTGGTCGGTGACCAGCGCCTCCGGGGTGGCGCCCTCGAAGGTCGCCGCCTTGATGACGCGGTTGCGCAGGGTCAGGGGGCCGAGCCTCGCCGGGGCGAGAACATCGGGGACATCACGCGGCACCGATATGACCATCAGTCAGGCACCCTTCCTGTGCAGGCAGGTATCGGAGCGGATTCCACGCCGACTGTCCGGTGAACAGCATGTCCGCGCCCTGCAGGAGAACATAGTGCCCCTGAAATTTCAATCCATGAGCGACGATGTGCGCGTAGCCTTTCCTGAACGATGCCTCATCAAAATGATCTCGTCCGCAGCGCTTTCATTGTTAACGCATGTGCGTTAGCTTCCGAGTCATGGACAGCCAGAGCGTATCGACCAAGCTCAACCTGATCGCGACCGCCGAGCGACTCTTCGCGGAGCACGGCATCAACGCGGTCTCCCTGCGGAAGATCGCCACGGATGCCGGTCAGCGCAACGACAACGCGGTCACATACCACTTCGGCTCCAAGCAGAGCCTGGTGGACGCGATCTTCGAGCATCGCCAGGTGCCGATCGACGTGCGTCGCCGGGCCCTGATCGCCGCATTCGACGGCGAGGGGCGGGACGGCGACCCGTACGCGATCGCCGAGGCGTTCGCCCGGCCCCTGGTCGAGCTGATGGACGGTTCGCCGTCAGGCAGCTGGTACCTGCGCTTCTGTGTACAGGCCGCCTACACCGTGCACAGCGACGTCGCCACGCTGACGTTGAGCGACCTCGAAGCGCGTCCCGGGTCGCTCGGACTGGCGGTGCTGCGTGAGCGTGCCTGTCGGATGCTGCGCGACACCCTGCCCGAAGCGCTGGTCGCGCAGCGCTGGTGGCACTTCACGGGCTTCATCGCCCACATGCTCGCCGACCTCGAAGCCCGTCGGCACGTCGGCGGGCTGCGTGAACTGGGTTCCGCCGAGCTGTTCGTGGCCGGCCTGCTCGACTCGGCCACGGCCGTACTGACGGCACCGTGCCGCCCCGCGACCTCGCGACTGGTGAAGAACGAGGCCGGGGCCGGTCCGTGACGGCTGGAACCCGCGCGGTCCGCATGTCGCGGACCCGAGGCCTCGCACTCCCTGACGGCATCCGTCTCTGGAAGGACCTCATGACCAATCCCGTGTCCGCGCCCGACCGTCCGGTCTTCGACAACGGCGTATCGGCCGTGCCCGTCCGTGAACTGAGTCCCACCGGGGACTTCAGGCCCAGTGCACCGTACGAGCTCTTCGAGCTCGCGCCGTGCAGCCCGACCATCGGCGCCGAGATCTCCGGCGTCGATCTGGCCCGGCCTCTCGTACCGGAGTTGCACCAGGAGCTGCACCGGGCGCTGCTGGAGTGGAAGGTGCTCTTCTTCCGCGACCAGCACCTGACGCCGCACCAGCACCTTGACTTCGCGCGCTGGTGGGGGACTCCGGAAGACCACCCCTTCCTCCCCAAGGCCGGTCTGCCCGAGGTGGTCCGGCTCTCCCGCGGTGCCGACTCCCCGGCCGTTGAGAACGTCTGGCACTCCGACGTCTCCTTCGACGCCACGCCGCCCATGGGATCCATCCTGCGTGCCGTGCACGTGCCCGAAGTGGGTGGCGACACGCTGTGGGTGGACATGGCGGCCGCCTACGACGGACTGCCCAAGGCGACCAAGTTGCGACTGGAGGACCTGCGCGCCGTTCACGACTTCACCCAGTCGTTCGGCAAACAACTCGGAGCGGAGGATCTCGCACGCGCGCAGCGGAAGTACCCCCCGGTGGTGCATCCCGTGGTCCGGACCCTTCCCGAGGCCGGCCGCAAGCTCATCTACGTCAACCGGATCTTCACCAGCCACATCCAGGGGCTGGAGCCGGAGGAGAGCCGAGAACTCCTGGAATTCCTCTTCGACCAGGCCCGCCACCCCGAATACCAATGCCGCCTGCGCTGGCGCCCCGGCACGGTCGCCTTCTGGGACAACCGCGCCACCCAGCACTACGCGAACGGCGACTACTACCCCCGTACCCGTGTCATGGAACGCGTGACCATTCTGGGCGACAGCCCCGAGTGAGCACGGGCGCACGTGCCCCGAGCAGCACAGTCCACCGATACGCGAGCACCGCCAGGAATTCGGCTCTCCAACACCGGACAGGGGCATCGTGTTTTCAGCCCGATCACAAGAACGGCGCCTCGGAGATCGCGGAATGCGCGTGATCTTCTGGGTTGCCGGCGCCTATTTCGGCTGGCGTTGGGCCAGTGAAACCGGTCCGGCATGGCGGCACGCCCTGCAATTGCTGTTCATCATGCTCGCCGCCATGGGTGCGATGCATCTGGTCCTGTGGTGGCGCAGTCGACACCACAAAGGCGAGGGTGCTTTCGGGAGACTTCCCCTGCATGCACTCTTCCTCGCCAAGATCGCTCTGGTCGCTTCGGCCCTCGCCGCCGAGTACCTGTTGCGGGGCTGGGCCTCCCCACAACTCGCACGAGCCATCGCCGGAGCCGGACTGGGGGTGGCGTTCGCCGTGATCGGCGTCGTCCTGCACCGGCAACACAACAGTCCGTGACTCACGCCGACCGTCGCGGGGCCCTCGACAGCGCCGAGGGGACTTGCGGCGACTCGGTGAGCTTCCTGTGAATCAGGCCGCGATTCAGGCCGTCTCACGGGGATACGGGGCAGCGGCCTCGCCATGGCGCTCGAAACTCTCAGGAAGTTCCCAGGATCTCACCGGAGGTGATCAGGACGGGCTGACAGCGTCGGTGCCTGTTCCCATACGCACCGACCTGACGTGGAGCCTTCGCTGTGGCCACATTCCTTTCCCGGCTAGGCCGGCTCTCCTTTCGGAGGCGCTGGCCGGTCGCCTTGCTGTGGGTGGTACTGCTTGTGGGGACGGGGGTGCTGGCCGGGAAGGCTCCCGCCGCACCACCGAACGACTTCTCGATGCCCGGCACGGAAGCACAGCAGGCGTACGACCTGCTGGAGGAGCGCTTCCCGGAGCTGAACGCCGACGGCGCGACGGCCCGCGTCGTGTTCCGTGCGGAGGACGGCAGGATCACCGACCCCGACGCCGAGAAGGCCGTCCAGAAGACGGTCCGGGACCTCGGGAACGATCCCCAGGTCGCCCGGGTCACCGACCCGTACGCGACCCGGTCCGTGAGCGAGGACGGCTCCACCGCCTACGCGCAGGTCTCCTACCAGGTGCCCGCCTCGAAACTCGAGGAGACTCACGCACCGCACTGCAGGACACCGTCGAGCAGGCAGGCTCACAGGAGCTGTCGGTCGAGGTCGGCGGCAGCGCCGTCAGCGCGGTGGCCGGCGGGCACTCCTCCGAGGCCATGGGCCTCGCGGTGGCCGCCGTGGTACTCGTCCTCACCTTCGGCTCGCTGCTCGCCGCCGGGCTTCCGCTCCTCACGGCCATCCTCGGCGTGGGCATCGGCAGCCTGGCGATCAAGGTACTCGCGGAGCCGCTCGGCCTCGGCTCGACCACCAGCGGCCTCGCCACCATGATCGGCCTGGCCGTCGGCATCGACTACGCCCTGTTCGTCGTCTCCCGCTACCGCGCCGAACTCGCCCGCGGCCGCAGCCGTGAGGAGGCGGCCGGACACGCGGTCGGCACAGCGGGCTCGGCCGTGGTCTTCGCCGGGCTGACCGTGGTCATCGCCCTGGCCGGACTCGGCGTGGTCGGTATCCCGCTGCTGACGCAGATGGGCCTTGCCGCAGCCGGCACGGTCGTCATCGCCGTACTCATCGCCGTCACGCTGATCCCCGCGCTGCTCGGGATCTGCGGCCGCCGGATCGGTCCGCCCCGCGCCAAGCGGCGCCGCGGCGAGGACGACCGACCGAAGCCGGCCATGGGCGTGCGCTGGGCCCGGTTCGTCGTCCGGCGACCGGTCGCAGTCCTCCTGGGAGGGATCGCCCTGCTCGGCGTGATCGCCGTGCCGGCGGCGTCGCTGGAGATGGGACTTCCGGGCGACGAGAGCAAGCCCGCCTCGACCACGCAGCGCCGTGCCTACGACCTGGTCGCCGAAGGCTTCGGCCCCGGCTACAACGGCCCGCTCACCGTCGTCGTCCAGGCCGACGACGGCGGCAGCGCCAAGACGGCCGCCCAAGACGTCGCCGAAGAGATCCGCGGCAGGAAGGACGTCGCCGCGGTGGGGCAGCCCCGGCTCAGCGAGTCCGGCGACACCGCCGTCCTCAACGTCGTCCCGGCGACCACGCCGTCGAGCGCCGAGACGGCCGACCTCGTGCACGCGCTGCGCGACCCGGGGCTCGCGAGCGAGAACGACGCCCACGTCCTGGTCGCCGGATCGACGGCCATGAACGTGGACGTCTCGCAGAAACTGTCCGACGCGCTGCTCCCGTACCTGGGACTCGTGGTCGGTCTGGCCTTCCTGCTGCTCATCGCCGTCTTCCGCTCCCTCCTCGTTCCGCTCAAGGCAGCCCTGGGCTTCCTGCTGTCCGTCCTCGCCGGCCTCGGCGCGGTGGTCGCGGTCTTCCAGTGGGGCTGGCTGGCGTCCTTCTTCGGGGTCGCGGAGCCGGGCCCGGTGATGTCGATGATGCCGATCTTCATGGTCGGCGTCGTCTTCGGCCTCGCCATGGACTATGAGGTGTTCCTCGTGGCCCGGATGCGCGAGGCGTACGTCCACGGGCAGTCCCCGTCCGACGCCGTGATCAGCGGATTCGAGCACAGCGCGCGGGTGGTGACTGCCGCCGCCGTGATCATGATCTCGGTGTTCGGCTCGTTCATGGGCAGCGACGAGCAGATGCTCAAGACCATCGGTTTCGGACTCGCGGCCGCGGTCCTCTTCGACGCCTTCCTCGTCCGCATGGCACTCGTACCCGCCGTCCTCGCCCTCCTCGGCCGGCGTGCGTGGCGCCTGCCCCCATGGTTGGACCGCCTCGTGCCCGACCTGGACGTCGAGGGCGAGCGGCTCGAACGAGACGCGGCCGATCCCACGCGGCCAGGCGTCGAAGGGGCACCCGATGGCGAACCGGATCTGATCGCCGAAACCGCGGGAAGTGGCAGCGGCCACTGAGCCCGGGCCCATGAACAGGGCTGTACGCCTCGAGCCCGCGCCCGAGTCCACGGGGCGGCGGTCCCCTCCCGCCGCCCCGTACCCCACTCCGAAATCCCGTACACGCACACAGGAGCCTGCCCATGTCCTCCGCCCCGCCGTCCCTCCGCCCATCCGGCTCGCCTTGGCGCCACGCTCTCGAAGGAGCCCTTTCCGTCGTGACCGCCGTCACGGCGATGACCGTCGTCGCATGGGCGGCGCTCGCCGTCCTCGGTGCCGGCGCGATCGCCCCCGTATCCCGCCTCGTGCCGATGATGGTGAGCATGGCCGTCGGCGGAGGTGTCACGGTCGAGTCGTCGCCCTCCGCCGCATCCGCTGACAGCGACGCGCTCGGCGGCGGCTTCGGCGGGCTACTCGGGGGACTGGGCGGTGGTGGCGGCCTGAGCCTCGGTCTCGCCGGGGAGGCGGCGGTGACGCCACTGACGCTGACTTTCCTCGGCACGGCCGTCCTGGCGATCGGCTTCTTCCGGCCCTTGCGCAGGCGGCAACGGCCAGCCCCGGCGTTGCTGTGGGCCCGCTGCGGTGGAGCGCTGGTGACCACGGCGGTGGTCCTTCCGATCCTGGCCGGCATGGCCCAGGGCACGGCCCGGCTGCCGGAGAGCGTGACGGAGCGCTTCGGGAAGGGCGCCTCGTCCGGAGCGTTGAGCCGGTTCGGGGGCGGCGGAGGCGGGGGTCTGACCAAGGGGCTGTCCTCGATCGTCTTCGAGACCGATGCCGCGGCGACCGCCATCCTCGGCCTGCTGTGGGTGGGCGCCGTCCTCGCCCTCGGCTGCCTCGCGGCGCGCCGTACGACACTGCCGCGCCCCCTCGCCCTCAGCCGCCTGCGGCTGAAGTGGAACGCCGTCACGTCCACCGTGACCGGAATCGCCGTCGTGCTGTGCTGCTCGACCTTCGTCATCGCGCTCCTGGCCGGCACCGCGGCCCTGACCGGCCGGGACCAGGCGGCCAAGGCGGCCGGCCTGCTGTTGCTCCTCGGGCCCAACCTGATCGGCGTCCTGCTCACCACCGGCCTCGGCACCTCCTGGGAGGCGGGCGTGCACCGACTGCAGGCCGAGGGCGGCGGCGGGATGCTCGGCATGCTCGGCGGCGCGGCCCAGGGCGACACGGCGGGCACGGACAAGTCCGTCGACGTCGGAGGCTGGTCGGGCGCCGGCGTGCCGCTGTGGCTGATCGCCATGGCCCTCATGCTGATCCTCCTGACGATCGCCGGGTACGTGGCCTGTGCCCGCACCCCGGCCCGCACGCCGCGCGAGGACTCCGAGGCCCTGCTCGACCGCCACTCGGAGATCGCCCTGCGCATGGGCATCGCGGTCGGCGTCTCGGCCCTGTTGCTCCCCCTGCTCACGCAAGGGTCGGTGCGGATCGGCATCAGCATCATGGGCAACGAGATGGGCGGCATGACCGCAGGACTGGACGGAACCATGGGACTGTCCGCGCTGACCGGCTTTGTCCTGGCCGCCCTGGCCTCGTACGCTGGCAGCCGCCTGCACAGTCGGCGGGCCCGGCGTTCGGGCCTCGCCCCGCACCGGCCCGGCGGCACGAGCCGGGGACCGGCCGGCACCCGGCCGACGCCTCGGGTCCCGTCGGACTCGGCGTCGTGAGCAGGACCTGATCTCCTGAGAAGCCCTGTCAGCGCCCAGCCCCCGTCCCCCAGTTCGTGAAGGCGTCGATCCACACCATGGCGGCATCCGCACCTCCTCCGCACCCGGCGGGTCGCCCCGACCGGCACCACCTGCTGGTCGTCGACGACGAGCCCACCGTCCGGGAACTGCTGCGCACCGCGCTGAGCTACGCCGGCTTCGACGTCGACGCCGCCGCCACAGGCCAGGAAGCCCTCGACCTGGCTGCGGTCCGCACCCCCGACCTCGTTCTGCTCGACGTGATGCTCCCCGACATGGACGGGTTCGAAGTGATCCGCCGCCTGCGGGCCCAGCCACGCTCCGTTCTGCCCGGCCGGGGCGGTGGCGTGCCCGTCCTCTTCGTCACCGCGCGCGACGAACGGGAGGACCGGCTGCACGGCCTGCGTCTCGGTGGCGACGACTACGTCACCAAACCGTTCGACCTCGAAGAACTGATCGCCCGCATCCACGCCGTACTGCGCCGTACCTTGGGCGAGCAGCCGGCGCGGATCACCGTCGGCGACCTGGCACTGGAACCCGACAGCCACCACGTCACCCGTGCGGGACGGACCGTGCGGCTGTCCCCGACCGAGTTCCGTCTCCTGCACTTCCTCGTCGCCAACGCCGAAAGGACTATGACGAAGCACCAGATCCTGAACAGCGTGTGGGAGTACGACTTCGGCGGCGACCAAAGCATCGTCGACACCTACATCAGTTATCTGCGCCGCAAGGTCGACCGGGTCGAGCCCAAGCTGATCCACACTGTCCGGGGCGTGGGCTACGTGATTCGCGAGCCACGGTCGTGAAGCGTCCCGCCCCGCGGCTGCCTGGGCTCCGACGGCTGGAGCGGCTGTCGCTCCGCACACGACTGCTGTGCCTGTCCACGGCCCTGGTCGCCGTCGGTCTCCTCGGCACCGGTGTGATCGTCACCACGGCCCTGCGGGGTTATCTTCAGGATCGAGTCGACGACCGCCTCGTCCTGACCGGCCAGATCGCCGCCCGCCTCGTTCCGCCCGCCGGCACCGACACCCCGCCGAGCGTGCAGGCCCTCAGTGTCCTCGGCGACACCACAGTGACTTATCTGGACGACGACGGCACCACTCGTAGGGCGTTCGACGCGAGCACCGTGCCACCGGGCGGCGGCCCCGAACTGCCTGCCCTCGACCACGCGGCCGTGCTCTCCCACGAGGGCCGCCCCTTCACCGTCTCCGCGAAGGACGGTGATCACAGTTGGCGCGTCATCGCCCTCACCCAACCCGCCCAGGTCTTCCCGCCCGGGCGCTCGGACACCAGGGGCAGCGTCGTCGTGGCCACCTCCCTTGACGAGGTCGAGCGGACCGTCGCCAAGACCCGCAACCTCTCCCTGACCGTGGGCGCTGCCCTGCTCGCGGCTCTCACCGCCGCCGGCTGGTTCGCCGTCCGCTCCGGACTGCGTCCCCTGACCCGGATCGAGGAGACCACGACGGCGATCACCGCCGGTGACTACTCCCACCGGGTCCCCGAACTGGCCGCTCCCCACACCGAGGTGGGACGCCTGACCGACTGCCTCAATCAGATGCTCACCCAGATCGACACGGCCTTCCAGGCCCGCGCGGTGGCCGAGGCGAGGACCCGGCGCTTCTTCGCCGACGCCAGCCACGAACTCCGTACGCCCCTTGTCGGCATCAAGGGCTACACCGACCTCTACCGCATGGGAGCCCTGCCCACCCGCACGGACGTCGACCAGACCATGACCCGCATCGCCGCGGAGTCCGAACGCCTCACCCGGCTGGTGGAGGAGATGCTCCTCCTGGCCCGGATCGACGAGGACGCCGTGGGCGCGGACCGCGACGGAGAACCGTCCTTCGCGCTCGACGTCGCCCCCATGGACCTGCGCACCCTCGCCGCCGACGCGATCCACGACGTACGAGCCTTGGACACCACCCGACCGGTCACCCTGACCGGCCCCGGCGGCGGAAAGCCGTCCACCGCGCCCGCCGTCGCCGACGAGGCCCGACTCCGACAGGTCGTCACCAACCTCATCGGCAACGCCGTCACCCACACACCACCCGGCACCCCGATCCGCGTCGGCGTCGGCACCGTCGACGACCGGGCCGTCCTCGAAGTCGCCGACCAAGGCCCCGGCCTCACCCCGGAGGAACGCGAGCGCGTCTTCGACCGCTTCTACCGCACCGACTACTCCCGCACCCGCACCACAGGCGGCTCCGGACTCGGCCTCGCCATCGCCCACGCCCTCGTGACGGCTCATGGCGGGCGCATCGTTCTCGACACCGCCCCCGGGCAGGGCTGCACGTTCCAGATCCTGCTGCCCCTGACCGACCACTCGCTCCGATGAGCCGCGAGGCGCAGCTGCTGGGACTCGCTGCCGTACACATTGCTCGATAAGTCGGCCAGAGGGGTCGGCCCCCTCGCCGGCCCGGCCCGCTGTCACTCACGGTGATTTGCCGCGACATCGACGAGCCGTCCAGAGGGTGGCGAACTGTCCGGCGAACGGGCTTGATGGCGTAGGTGCGAGGTGCTGCTGACGGCTCCGTTCTCCCCAGATCCTCCCCAGCGCTTCCGGATCCCCAAAAGGCCAGCTCAGAGGGCCTGTGGAGGGGAGGACGAGGAGATCACTCGCATCACTTCTCCCCAGCGCCCCGCATGGGCGGTTCGCGCGGCGATGCATGCGCAAACAGTGCGCGGCGCGTGTTTGAGACAGGTACCCGCTACAGCCGGCCTCGCCGCTTGAAAATCACGTACAAACAGCCTCATACCACCCCTATCAAGCCGATGGCGAAGGGTACCCGAGGCCCCAGCGCAGCTCCGGCATGGAGTCGAAGCTCATGCCATAAATAGTTCCCACCAGTGTGGGAGCAAAGGGAATCGCCGCCCACGAGAAGATCTTCAAGAAGTCCTCGCCTTCGGGGCGCTGACCTGCGTAGACGTCCAAATTAGGCGGCCTGACCAGCGAGTTTGCTCCTTTCTGGAGCTTTCACGGTGACGCTGTTTTGCGCGGTCGATTCTCCCCAGCCGCTCCCCCGGGCGGCTCATTCTCCCCAGATTCTCCCCAGCGGGAGTTGGATTGGGGGGCGGATCGTTGCTGGTCAGGAGCAGGTCACGAAATGCTGCCCGTCTCGCGCGGCGTAGCCACCTCGCAAGTCGGGAATCGATGGTGTCTTCTAGAGGGGGTCGGCAGCTGCATCGGTCGTGGTGTGGTGCCCCGGGCCGGCGCCGGGCAGCCCAGCGTCAGGCCTGACACGGTCATCGCAAGCAAGGCGTACTCGCCCCGGGCTATCCGCCAGGTCCTGCGCAGGCGGGGCATCCGGAGTCGGACCCGTGGCGCCGGGTGACAGTGAGCACAGGGCCAGGTGCCGCAGATAGTGTCAGCTCGGCCCCCGTGTTCGCTGGATCACCCGCATCGCCTACTCGACCGCCGCGCCCCTGATCAGGGCTGCGTGCGCGGCGGCAAGGATCTCCTCCGAGAGCGGTGAGCCCTTGGTGGCCCGGGACAGGACCAGCGCACCGAACAGGGTGCAGAGGCGGACGAGGCCGTCCTGGTCGTCACCGCCGAGGAAGTCGGCGAAGTCGGCCACCCCCTCGGTGTAGACACGCCGGGCCTCATGCCCCCCGCCCTCGCGCGCGATGTCCGTGGCGAGCGCGGCGACCGGGCAGCCGTTCGCCGGGTCGTCGCGGTGTTCGACGGAGAGGTAGGTGTCGATCAGCGCCCGCCGGGCGGCGTCGCGCTGCCCGTCGTACTGGGCGAGCCCTGCGGTGTGGCTCCGGGTGAGCTCGTCGAAGGCGTGGGCGGTGGCCTCGTCGACGAGCGCCTCCTTGGAGGTGAACTGCTTGTAGAAAGCGCCGTGGGTCAGGCCGGCCGCCTTCATCAGGTCGGCGACGCTCACCTGGGTGCCCTGCTCCCGGAACAGTCGCGAGGCGGTGTCCACCACCCGCCTGCGGTTCTCCTCCGCCTGCGCCTGCGATACGCGCCCCATGATGACCCTCCCATTTGGATGTCGACTGGAATCTATCGTAGACCCGTGTTTAGATTGGATACATAATCTAAACCGTGCGGGTGACCCGACGGAACCCGCCGAAGACCAGGAGCAGGCATGGAACTGAACAACGCGGTCGCGGTCGTCACGGGCGCCAACCGGGGCCTCGGGAGGCACCTCGCCGCCCAGCTCGTGGAGCGCGGCGCGAAGGTGTACGCGGCGGCCCGCCGCCCCGAGACGGTCGACGTACCGGGCGTCATCCCGCTGCGCCTCGACGTGACGGACGAGGCGTCGATACAGGAGGCTGCCCGCGTCGCGTCGGATGCGACCCTGCTGATCAACAACGCGGGCATCTCCACCGGCGCGACGCTGATCGAAGGCGACACCGACGAGGTGCGCCGGGAGATGGAGACCAACTTCTTCGGCCCGCTCGCCGCGACCCGCGCCTTCGCCCCCGTCATCGAGGGCAACGGCGGCGGCGCCGTGCTCAACGTCCTGTCCGCCCTGTCCTGGTTCCACCCGGCAGGACTCGGCTCCTACGCGGCCTCCAAGGCCGCCGCCTGGGCGCTGAGCGACGCGACCCGCGAAGAGCTGGCCCCGCGCGGGATCACCGTCTCGGCGCTGCACGTCGGATACATGGACACCGACATGGCCGCCGGCGTCCCCGCCGACCAGAAGGTCGCCGCCGCCGACGTCGCGGCCCAGGCCCTGTACGGCATCGAGACGGGCCTGCCCGAGATCCTCGCCGACGAGACCAGCCGGTACGTCAAGCAGAGCCTGGCCGCGGCACCCCAGCCGAACGCAGGCTGACGCTCACCCTGCCACCGCGGCGCGCCCCCTTCCCATCCCTCGTGCAAGGACACCTCTCATGCGTTACACGACCTTCGGACACCGGACCGGACTGCGCGTATCCGAGTACGCGCTCGGCACCGCGAACTTCGGCACCGGCTGGGGTGCAGGAGCCGAGCCGGACGAGGCACGCCGGATCTTCGACCGGTTCGCCGAGGCCGGCGGCACCTTCCTCGACAGCGCGGACGGCTACCAGTTCGGCGAGTCGGAGGAACTGACCGGAAAGCTGATCGCCGCCGACCGCGACCATTTCGTCCTGGCCACGAAGTTCGCCCTCGGCGCGACTCCGCAGCCGGACATCTCCAAGACGGGCAACAGCCGCAAGAACATGGTCGCCTCGGTAGAGGCCAGCCTGAAGCGCCTGGGCACCGACTACATCGACCTGCTGTGGGTGCACTTCCCCGACGAGCTCACTCCGATGGAGGAACTCCTGCGCGGACTCGACGACCTGGTGAGCGCCGGCAAGATCCACCACGCCGCACTGTCCAACTTCCCCGCCTGGCGCGTCTCGCGCGCGGTAACCCTCGCGGACCTGAAGAGCTGGGCCCCGATCGTGGGCATCCAGCATGAGTACAGCCTCGTCGAACGCACCGCCGACCGCGAACTCCTGCCCATGGCCGAGAGCCTCGGACTCGGTGCCGCCCTGTGGTCCCCGCTCGGCGGCGGACTGCTCACCGGCAAATACCGCGGCTCCGCCGAGGGACGTCTGAGCGACCTGGGCATGGTCATCCACACCGAGAGCACCGACCAGAAGACCGCCGTCGTCGACACCGTCCTGGCCATCGCCCAGGAGACCGGCGTGACACCCGCCCAGGTAGCGGCGGCCTGGGTGCGCGAGCGCGCAGCCCGCTCCGTGGCCACACTCGTCCCGATCATCGGCCCGCGCAACCTTGCCCAGCTCGACAGCTACCTCGGCGCCCTCGACGTCCAGCTGACCGACGCGCAGTACACCCGCCTGACCGAGGTCAGCGCGGTGCCGCTCGGCGCGCCCCACGAAGGGATCGGCGCATCCCTGGACCGCCTCCAGGGAGGCGCCGCCGATCGCGTCACCGCCCCGGTCGTGCCGGTGGCCTGATGGGTGAACGCGACTGAGGACGCAGTGCGCCCATGTGCCGCAGCCAGGAAAACAACACAAACTATCTCGTACTGGGAGAAGCCCGGGGCGAGCACAGACCCCGCCCCCTTCCACGGACGGGACACGGAACGGAGACGACGATGAGGGCCTTCATGGTCGAGAAGTACGGCGGCCAGGCCGGGATGCGCGCCGCCGAAATGCCCGACCCGCAGATGGGCGCCGACGACGTCCTGGTCAAGATCCACGCGGCGGGCGTCAACCCCCTGGACCTCAGGATCCGCAACGGGGACTTCAAGGCGTTCCTGCCCTACCGTCTCCCCCTTGTCCTGGGCAACGACCTCGCCGGAGAGGTCCTGCAGGTCGGGTCCTCCGTCACCCGCTTCGCGGTGGGCGACGAGGTCTACGCCCGGCCCGACAAGGACCGCATCGGCACCTTCGCCGAACTCCTCGCAGTCCACCAGGACGACCTGGCGCCCAAACCCGCCACCCTCACCATGACCGAGGCCGCCTCCCTGCCCCTGGTCGCCCTGACCGCATGGCAGGCACTGGTCGAACGCGCCCGCGTGCGACCGGGGCAGAAGGTCCTCATCCACGCGGGCGCCGGCGGCCTCGGCTCCATCGCCGTCCAGCTGGCCAAGGAACTTGGCGCGCACGTGGCCACCACCGTGAGCACCGCCAAGGTCGACCTGGTCAAGAACCTCGGCGCGGACGAAGTCATCGACTACCGCACCCAGGACTTCACCAAGATCCTCGACGGCTACGACGTCGTCCTCGACAGCCTCGGTGGCGACAACCTGGCCAGGTCGTTGCGTGTCCTCAAGCCCGGCGGCATCGCCATCAGCGTCGCGGGCCCGCCCGACCTGGCCTTCGCCCGCGAACTCGGCGCGAACCCGGTCCTCCGCCTGGCCATGACCGCGCTCAGTTCCAAGACCCGGCGCCAGGCCAAGCGGCTGGGCGTGACGTACTCCTTCCTGTTCATGAAGGCCAGTGGCGATCAACTGCGGGAACTCACCCCCCTCATCGACACCGGGAAGATCCGCCCCGTCGTCGACACCGTCTTCCCGTTCGACGAAACCCTCCAGGCCATGGAGTACGTCGAAAAGGGCCGGGCGAAGGCCGGCAAGGTCGTCGTCTCGATGACGTAGGTCGGGCGCGCCGGCATCGACCGGCTCCGCCAGATCACCACCCGCATCGAGCAAGGCGTGGTGCGCCCGGTCGCGGGCAAGGCACCCGGCTTCGACAGGGCAGCCGTGCCCCGGCTGACCCTCCGCCACCCGCGGCGGGCGACCAGAAACACACCGGGAGAAACCATCATGAGCAGCACCGGCACCCCGAACGAACCCGTCATCACCTCGTACGCTCACGCCCCGACCCGCACCGTCACCGCCGGGGGCGTCACCTACGCCTACCGCGAGCTGGGCCCTAAGGGCGGCGTTCCCGTCGTGTTCTTCGTGCACCTCGCCGCGACCCTGGACAACTGGGACCCGCGCATCATCGACCCCATCGCGAAGGGCCGTCACGTCATCGCCTTCGATCAGCGCGGTGTCGGGGCCTCCACGGGCCAGGTGCCGGACAGCATCGAGGCGATGGCTGATGACGCCTACACCTTCATCACGGCGCTCGGCTTCGACAAGATCGACATCTTCTCCTTCTCCCTCGGTGGCATGATCGCCCAGGCCCTGGTGGTGAAGCACCCCGAGCTCGTCCGCAAACTCGTCCTCACCGGCACCGGGCCCAAGGGCGGCAAGGACATCGACAAGGTCGCCGGCACCACGTACTGGGACATGCTGCGCGCCACCCTGACCCGGTCGGACCCCAAGGAATTCCTGTTCTTCAACCGCGACACCACCGGCAAGCTCGCCGCACGCGCGTTCGTCAACCGGCTCAAGGAACGCAAGGCCGACCGCGATGCGAAGATCAAGATCAAAGCGTTCCAGACGCAGCTGAAGGCGATCAAGAAGTGGGGGCGCTCCGCCCCCGACGACCTGTCGCAGCTCACCCAGCCCACCCTGATCGCCAACGGCGACAACGACCGCATGGTGCCTTCGGTCCTCTCCGAGGACCTGCACCGGCGCATCAAGGACAGCGAGCTGATCATCTACCCCGACTCCGGTCACGGCGGCATCTTCCAGTACCACCAGCAGTTCGCCCCCCTCGCGGTCGAGTTCCTCGCCCGTTGACCTCTGGCGAACACCGCAGCTGCACGTTCGGCGACCAGGGAGAGAAGAGCAGCACCATGAGCACCTCACCGTCCGCCGCTCAGCTGGGCGTGGAGAAGAAGCACCTCACTTCCTCGATCCTGCTGTGGGTGCGTACCGACCAGCCCCGCCAGACCGGCATGGACCACTGGAAGGGACCGCACTCAGGGATCATCTCCGCCACCCCGGGCCTGGAGGAGTACCGGCAGATCCACCTCGCCGAGCACAACCCGGGCCGGTGGCCGGCGACCGATGGGGTGCAGACCTCGATCCCCGAGGACCGGAAGATCGACGGCGTCGCCGAGGTCACCTTCCAATCGGCGCTTGCGCCCCTGAAAGGGCGCAAGCAGGCGAAGCTGGCCCACGCCGACGAGATCAACGTGTTCCGTCGCACCCTGCTGTACGCCGGCCCGCCGAACTCCTCCCGCTGGTATGACGTCGCCGGCCCTGGCGAGACGGTCGGTGCCCGCACCCTGATCTACCTGCGCCGCAGAGACGGGGTCGGCGCGTCGAACGCAAGCGCCGGCAGGCTCCTCGCGGGAAGCGGAAGGCGCGGGCTGCCACTCGTTTCTCCCCTGATTCTCCCCAGCGCTTATTGGAGGCCAAAAGCCCTGTTCAGGGGCGTGCCAGGGGCAGGGCGAGGAGATCTTCAAGGACACCTCCGGCGGCGCCTACTTCTACCTCGACAACCAGGACAGGGTCGTCCTCGCCGACTCCCGGCAGCACATCCAGCGCATCGCACACCGTCAGAAGGTGGACGGAACCTGGGAGTTCGTCGTCGAGAACGACTGGGACCTCACCTCCCTCGTCCCGCACGACTGCGTCACCTGGACCAACCTCTTCCCCAGTGGCGTCTGCGACCCCGTCACCTCCGTCATGCCGGACTGGCACGGCCGCATCTGGTGGGTCACCCGGCTCGGCCGCGTCGGCACCGTCGACCCCGCCACGGGCGCGCTGCGCGCGATCCGCCTGGAAGGAGAGGAGATCCAGAACTCCTTCTCCGTCGCCGAGGACGGCGTCTCCCTCGTCACCGACCACGCCCTGTACGGCTTCGAGGCCGACGCGGACGGTGTCCCGCGCGTGCGGTGGCGTGAGACCTACGACCGGGGGACCGGCACCAAGCCCGGTTCGGTGAACCAGGGTTCGGGCACCACCCCCGACCTGTTCGGCACCCGTGACGAGTACGTCGCCATCACCGACAACGCCGACGACCGCATGAACGTCCTCGTCTACCGCAGGGGCGCCGACGTCCCCGCCGCAGAGCGCCTCGTCTGCAAGGTGCCGGTCTTCGGATCCGGGGCGTCGACCACCGACAACTCGTTGATCAGCTGGGGCGACAGCCTCGTCGTCGAGAACAACTACGGGTACGAGAACCCGAGTACGCTCCTCCTCGGCCGCAGCGTCGTCGGCGGCGCGACCCGGATCGACGTCCGCGCCGACGGCAGCGGCTGCGACACCGTCTGGGAGAGCGACGTCCGTTCCCCCTCGACCGTTCCGAAGCTCTCCACCGCCAACGGGCTGCTCTACTTCTACGAGAAGCGGCCCAACTCCTGGGGCATCGACGCCTGGTACCTCACGGCCGTCGACTTCCGCACCGGAAAGCGGGCCTTCAGTCGCTTCACCGGCACCGGCCTGGCGTACGACAACAACTGGGCCCCGATCACCCTCGGCCCCGACGGCACCGCCTATGTGGGCGTCTTCAACGGCATCGTCGCGGTCCGCGACACCGCCTGACCCGCCCGCCCACACGGAACCGCCCCGGGACACGTGTCCCGGGGCGGTCCCCCGTACCGCTCACTCCATCTCGGGCATCTCGCCGACGGTGGTCTTCATGTCGATCACGGCGAAGGCGGCACCCTGCGGGTCCAGGATCGCAGCGAAACGGCCGAACGGGCTGTCCATCGGCCCGAACACCTTCCGCCCGTTGAGACGTTCGGCCGCCTCGACGGCCTTGTCGCAGTTGTCGACGGCGAAGTACAGCTGGATGTACGACGGGATCTCCGGGGGAAAGTCCTCCGCCGTCATCACCATCCGTCCGAGCACCGGCTGGGGACCACCGAGGTCGAAGACCCGGTAGTCCATGTGCTCGTCCTTCATCTTCTTCGAGTTGTAGCCGAAGACGTCGGTGAAGAACTTGTCCGCCTTCGCCGGCTCCCGCGTGAAGACCTCGGCCCAGGCGAACGAGCCGCTCTCGCCCTCCAGCTCGAAGCCCTCGTGCACACCCGCCTGCCAGATGCCGAACGTGACGCCCGACGGGTCCTTCGCGATGCACATCGAGCCGAAGTCGCCGACCTGCATCGGCTCCATCAGCACGGTGCCGCCCGCGTTCCGGATCTTCTCCGCCGTGGCGGCGACGTCGGGTGAGGCGAAGTACAGACACCAGGCCGACTGCGGTTCGCCGTCCTGCCCCGGCATCGGCGGCACGACGGCCGCGACCGCCTTCCCGTTCTTGTACGCCTGCGTGTAGTTGCCGAATTCCGAGGAGGACTCGCCGAAGGTCCAGCCGAGCACGTCGCCGTAGAACGTCTTGGCGCCCTCGACGTCGGTGAACATCGCGTCGGTCCAGACCGGCGTGCCTTCAGGTCGTGCGGCCATGACGGTGACTCCCACTTCCGATTCGATGACGTGTTCCTGTGAGCCACGCTAGCCACGCTCGCGGCAGCCCGCTCGGTGACACGGCGTGGCCGGACGCGCATGCTGCGATCATGCAGTCATGGGGACACGGGGGGACAGGACGATGATCGAGGTACCCGCGGGGCGGGTCACGCTGTCGGACCGGCGCACGGAGCGCAGCTGGACGGTCGACGTCCGCCCGTACGGCCTGAGCGCCGTCCCGGTCACGCAGGAGCTGTACGAGCAGGTCACGGGCGAGCGGCCGAGCAGCGCGCGGGGCGACCGGCTGCCGGTGGAAGGGGTGTCCTGGCAGGAAGCGGTCCGCTTCTGCGACGCCCTCTCCGCCCGCGAGGGGCTGAGCCCGGCGTACCGCGTCACGGCGGACGGCCCGGAGTGGGACAGGACCGCCGACGGATACCGCCTCCCCACCGAGGCAGAATGGGAACACGCCTGCCGCGCCGGCACCACCGAGGCGCGCTACGGCCCGCTCGACGAGATCGCCTGGCATCGCGGGAACTCCGGCGAGCGCCTCCACGAGGCCGGCGGCCGCCGACCCAACGCCTGGGGTCTCCACGACATGCTGGGCAACGTGTGGGAGTGGTGCTGGGACGTGTACGACCCCGAGGTCTACGGCAGCTACCGGGTCCTGCGCGGCGGCGGCTGGTTCGACGAGCACTGGAGCTGCCGCGCCTCGGTCCGCCGCCGCAGCCACCCCACCCTCCGCATCGACGACGTGGGCTTCCGCCTCGCCCGCACGCTTCCGGGCTGAGCGGCGAGACGCCCCCTAGGTCGTGTCCGGAGAGCAGCGCCGTCTGCCCGCCGGGCCAGGCGGGGACTTCCCGGACACGACCCAGCGGCTCCGAGCGACGAAGCGGGTCAGCCCGGCAGTCGGCCCAGGGTGTAGCGGTGGAAGGGCCCGTCGGGGAGCGGAAGCTCGGGCCGCCACATCCGCAGCACCTGGGCGGAGGGCAGGAACAGCGCCTCCGGCAGACGGTCGGGGTCCGTCCACTCCCAGCGCTCGATGGTGTCCGGTTCGGCCACGGCGGGAACGCCCCGGACGTTCCGTACCGCCGTGGCGGCCGTCATCCGGGTCATCCGGGCCGAGGTGACCGAGTCCAGGATCAGCCCGATGACCTCCACGTCGGCGGCGTCCGCGACGAGCGTGGTCTCCTCGGCCAGCTCGCGGAGCGCCGCTTCCTCCACGGACTCACCGGGCTCGACCTTTCCGCCCGGCAGCTCCCACACCCCCGAGCGGTGCAGTCCGAGGAGCACCCGGCCGGCCTTGTCGGTGACCACGACCCCCGCGCCGAGAGAGGCCTGGGCGGGCGGCGGCTGGACATTGCGCTGGGCGGCGGCGGCCCCTTCGGCGGTGGTCATGGCTCCCCTTCTACCAGCAGCATTCCCCACGCCACAAAGCTCCGCGTAACAAATGCCCATACCCCCTTGAATCGGTCGCGAAAAGGAGGAAACTCGTTTCTACACCGGACAACCGGAGAGAGCCGCACCCGCCGACGGAGACGTCCGAAGGCCCGCGTGACCCTTGCATCGGCTCTGGCCAGGCCCCCGGCGGGGCCGGTCGGGCACGGAGCCGTCGGCGACGGCCGACGACCGCGCGAACCGACCAGGACCGCCGGGGACTGTCTTGTCCGGGCTCTCCCGTCATCCCTGGGGCGCGGGCGGAACCACGGCGACCGGACAGTGCGCATGGTGCAGCACTGCATGGGCGACCGAGCCGACCAGCAGCGAACCGAAGCGATGCCGGTGGTGCCGTCCCACGACCAACAGACCGGCGCCACGCGAGCCCTCCACCAGCAGGCCCGCCGCGCCCGCCGGAACCACCGTCGGGACGAGCTCGACCTTCGGCCAGCGCGCGACGAAGGGCCGCAGCCGCTCCCTCTGCTCCCGCTCGGCCTCCCGCACGAACCTCTCCGACCGGTCCGCGAGGGGCAGCGTCGGGGGTACCTGGAGCGCCGGGGCAGGGGAGACGACGGGGCTGGTCGGCTGGGGAGGCGGCCGGAACGCCGTCACGGCCTCCAGCGGCACGCCCCGGTCGTGCGCCGCCTCGAACGCGAAGTCCACCACTTCGTCCGGTGTCTCCTCCGTGTGCAGACCGAGCAGCACCCGGCCGGCCTCCGCACCGCCCTCCAAGGCGGCCGCGCGTGCCTCGTGCGGAACGACGACGAGCGGGCAGGGCGCGGTCGCGGCCAGCGTACGGCTGGTCGAGCCGAGCAACAGGCTCGCGAAGCCGCCGTGCCCACGCGACCCGGTCACCAGGAGCCGCGCGCCCCGCGCGGCCGCCGGCAGGGCGTCGGTCACGGACCCGTCGAGGGACTCGTACCGCACGGGAATCCTGTGCCCGCGCTCCTCGACCACCGTCCGCACGGCCGCCATGACGGTGTCGGGAAGCTCTGGGGACGGCCCCAGAGAGGCGATACGGGCGGCGCCGAGCTGAAGGGCGTCGGAGCGCACATGGGCCACGACCAGCGGCGCTCCCAGGTGCTCGGCGGCGCTCACGGCCCACTCGAGGGCCCGGAGACTGTGCTCGGACCCGTCCACGCCGACGACGACCGGCGGCTCGGACGCGGTGTTCGTGTCACTCATGGGGGAATGACTCCCGCGCCCGGGCGTGCGCCACACCGGTCCGGACGGGTCACGACCGGTCCGGCGGGGAAACGACACCGGACCGGTCCGATGGCGAAACCATCAGAACCGGTCCGGCGGTGAAACGGTCAGGCGTCCTGGTCGCGTCGCGCCGCGCGCTCCGCGTCGCGCTCCTTGATACGGACGGTCTCCTTGCGGACGTCCGCCTGAGTGGCGCGCTCCTTCTGCAGCCACTCGGGGAGCTCCTGCCGGAGCGCCTCGATCTGCTCGGTGGTGAGCGGGTCGGTGATGCCGCCGCGCGCGAGACCGGCGATGGAGATGCCGAGCCGCTGCGCGACCACCGGGCGGGGGTGCGGGCCGTTCTTCCGGAGCTCCTGGAGCCAGGCAGGCGGATTGGCCTGGAGCTCGTTCAGCTCGGTGCGCGAGACGACACCCTCCTGGAACTCTGCGGGGGTGGCCTCGAGGTACACACCCAGCTTCTTCGCCGCGGTGGCGGGCTTCATCGTCTGGGTGCTCTGGTGCGACGTCATGGGGTCAAGGGTATCGAGCGTGCGGGCGAACTCCGACCACGGCAGCTACCGGTAACCTGGCGGAGTGACAGGCTCGGACGCTTCCCCCGCGGATTTCCCCTCTTCCCCCTCCTCCTTCCGGCTCGTGTACGTGCCCGGAGTGACGCCCTCGAAGTGGGTGCGGGTCTGGAACGAGCGCCTGCCCGACGTGCCCCTGACGCTGCTCGCCCTGACGCCCGCCGAGGCCTTCGGCGCCCTGCGGGAGGGCGCGGCGGACGCCGGCCTGGTCCGGCTGCCCGTCGACGGGGACGACCTCAGCGCCATCCCGCTCTACACGGAGACGACGGTCGTCGTCATCCCCAAGGACCACCTGCTCGCGGCGGCGGAGGAGGTCGCGGCCGAGGACCTCGCCGAGGAGCTCGTCCTGCACCCGCTCGACGACACCCTCGGCTGGGAGCAGCCGATCGGCCTCCCGGCGAACGAGCGCCCCGCCACGACCGCCGACGCGATCGAGCTGGTCGCGGCGGGCGTCGGCCTGCTCGCCGTGCCCCAGTCGCTGGCCCGGCTGCACCACCGCAAGGACCTCACCTACCGGACGCTGACGGAGGTCCCGCAGTCGCGCGTGGCCCTGTCGTGGCAGGCCGCCGACGAGGCCCCCGATCTGGTGGAGGAGTTCATCGGCATCGTCCGCGGCCGTACGGTGAACAGCACCCGGGGCCGTCGTGCCGAGGCCCAGAAGGGCCAGAAGCAGCCGAAGGACCAGAAGGAGCGGAAGTCCGCCAAGCCCGGCGGCAAGCCAGGGAAGCCGGGTGCCGGTTCGCGTACGGCGGGCAAGCCCACCGCCCGCAAGCCCGGCGGCGCCGGAGGCTCGGGCCGGGGGCGTACGGGCGGAAAGCCCCGCAAGAGGTCCTGAGCCTGTCCCGAAGCCGTCTGCCGTCCCCCGTCCGTACGGCGGACGCCGCTCCCTCGGGCGGGCGGGCGCTCGGCATACTGACCCCTCCTGATCATCGAGATCACCCAGGAGGAGCTTTGGCCGCCAGTTTCAGGACCGTCGTCGAGGTGGGAGCGGATCATCTCGCGCAGGCCCGGTCCATCGACCGGGTGTTCCAGGAGGCGATCGCGCCGGCGACCGTCAACTTCGACTTCGACGCGATACGGGAGGCCGCCGCGGCCGTCCCCGACAGCACCGTGGTGAAGATGGTGCGGGGCTGGGGGCTCCAGGAGTACGCCCCCGTCCTGGTCATGGTCCTCTCCCTCAAGGAGGCCGTCCGGCAGGCACTTCCGCCGGAGTGCGCGGAGGCAGGGTTCTGGGCCACCGTCGAGCGGGAGCTCGTCCAGGCCTTCACCGGTCTCGCCGCGCAGGAGGGGCAGCCCGGTCTCTCGTTCTACGAGGAGTCGGGGGAGCGGACCCGGTTCTACCGGGACCTGTTCTTCGCCCTGCAGGACGAGGAGACCGGGGAGCACATGTACGCCCTGGCCTTCTGCATCGATGTGACCGTCGAGCTGCCGAAGGCGGAGGCCGTCGCCCTGGAGCTGACGGACATCGTGCCGTTCGCGGTGCGGCTCAACGCGATCGTGGTCCGCCAGGCCCTGGACCTCGCGGCCTGACGTCCCACGTCGCGGTGGTTCACCGGCCCGCCGTCCCGGGCCGGACGTCCGACGGTGCGGCCCCTCAGAACCTCAGGCGCCGGCGGCCGCTCCGCGCCGCCGCGACGAGCTCCGGCACCGTGGCGAGTTTGACCCGGGGGCGTCCCGTGTCCCGGCCCCTGGACCGCTCGGTCCGGTCGATGGCCGCGAGACCGCGCGCGTCGACGAGATGCCGACTACGCCTCCGCGCCAGCCGGCGGAATTCCCGCTCCGTGCCCGTCGGAGTCGGCAGCGTGCCGGCGACCGCGTCCGCGAGCAGTGTCCCGACGGTCTCCTCCGCGCAGGCCCGGTTGGCCCCGATGCCACCGGAGGGCCCCCGCTTTATCCAGCCGACGACATAGCCTCCGGGCAGCCCGGCCACCCGCCCGGCCACGTGCGGCACCGTGCCGGTCGCCTCGTCGAAGGGCAGCCCCGCCAGCGGGACGCCCCGGTAGCCGATCGCCCGGACGAGGAGACCCGCCCCGATCTCCGTACCGGACGACGATCCGTCCTCCGTGATCCGGACCGCGCGCACGGCGTCGGTGCCGACGGCCTCGACCGGGGCGGAGTGGAAGCGGAGCACGATCCGGCGCCGGTCCGGCGCCGGAGCCCCCGCCCAGTCCACGGTCTCCCGCGCCACGTCCCGCAGCAGCGCGGCCTTCTCCCCGTCCGCCGCCGCGTCCACGGCCGCGCCGGTGCGCGGGTCGCGGTCGTCGACGACCAGCTCCACGCCCGGCAGGTGCTTCAGGGCGAGCAGTTCGGAGTTCGTGTACGCCGCGTCCTCGGGACCCCGCCGGCCGAGCAGCACCACCTCGCGGACCCGGCTGCCGCGCAGCGCCGCGAGGGCGTGGTCGGCGATGTCCGTACCGGCGAGGGTGTCGGGGTCCGTGACGAGGACGCGGGCGACGTCGAGCGCCACGTTGCCGTTGCCGACGACGACGACCCGCTCCGCGGAGAGCCGGACGGCGTCCGCGTCGGTCTCGGGGTGCGCGTTGTACCAGGAGACGACGGAGGTCGCCGATACGCTGCCCGGCAGCTCCTCGCCGGGGATGCCGAGCCGCCGGTCGGAGGGCGCGCCCACCGCGTAGATCACCGCGTCGTGGTGCGCGGCCAGTTCCTCGACGGTGACCTCCTTGCCGATCTCCACACCCAGCCGCATCCGGACCCGGGGGTGGGCGTGGAAGCGGGCGAAGGTCTCGCCGGCTCCCCTGGTCGCCGGGTGGTCCGGCGCCACGCCGTACCGGACGAGCCCCCCGGCCACCGGCAGCCGGTCGATCAGGGTGACCTCGGCGCCGGTGTGCAGGAGCAGGTCCTCGGCGGCGTACATGCCCGCGGGTCCCGTGCCGACGACCGCGATCCGCAGCGGGGCGAAGTCGGCGGGCAGCGAGCGGGGGAACGAGGGCTCGGCCCATGGGTGGAAGTTCGGTGAGGCGAGGGCCGGTTCGGGCTTCCGGTCCGCGTAGTACTCGGCGTTGATGGCCTCGTACTCCCGCAGCCGTCCGGTGAGCCGGTCCGCCGGGAAGATCGCGTCGACGGGGCAGGCGTCGGCGCAGGCGCCGCAGTCGATGCATGCCACCGGGTCGACGTACAGCATCTCCGTGGTGCCGAAGTCCGGCTCCTCGGGCGTCGGATGGATGCAGTTGACCGGGCAGACGGCGACGCAGGTGGCGTCGTTGCAGCAGGTCTGGGTGATCGCGTAGGTCATGTCGTCGGCTCTGCTCTGCTCGGCTCGGAGGGATCAGACGAGGTGGGCGCGCTGGTAGAAGAAGAGCGCGGGCCGGGTCAGCATCCCGACGTCGGCCAGGAACTCCATCAGTCCGGCGCAACTGGCGCGCAGCTGTGCCTTGTAGTGCTCGTTGGCGGCCGCCTCGCGGCGGGCCCGCTCGGGGTCGAGTCCGGCCCGCACGTACACCTCCGGGTTCACCAGGCTGGTGACGATGTAGTACGCGGCGATGGCGACCACGAGGGCCTGGAAGTGACGGCGCGCCCTGCTCGCTCGTGCCAGGTTGCGGCGCGTCTCGTCGCGGGCGAACTTCATGTGCCGGGATTCCTCGACGACATGGATGTTGCTGATGGTGCGGACGAAGGGGACGACCCGCTCGTCGCGCATCCAGTCGCGCTGCATGACGTCGAGGACCTCCTCGGCGACGAGGATTCCCGCGTACGCGGCCTCGCCGAAGCCGACGGTCTTCAAGAAGCGCCCGAGTTCCAGCACGGCCCGCTTGGGCCGGTACGCGGGCGCGCCGAGCTTCTGGGAGCCGCGGGCGAACATGATCGAGTGCCGGCATTCGTCGGCGATCTCGGTGAGGGCCCACTGGAACCGGGGATCGGTGTGGTCCATGAGGTAGATGTCGCGGAGCACCATCTGCTGGAGGATCATCTCGAACCAGATGCCGGTGCTGGCGACCGAGGCGGTCTCCTGCCGGGTCAGCTCCTTGCGCTGCTCGTCGGTCATCTCGTTCCAGTAGGCCGTGCCGTAGAGGGAGTTCCACTCCGGGCTCTGTCCGTGGAAGTCCTTGTCGAGCGGAGTGTCCCAGTCGACCTCGACGGCGGGGTCGTACGAGAGCTTCGCGGCCGACCTGAGCAGCCGCTCGGCCGTGGAGCTGTCGTACTGACCCTCGTTCTCCGGGCGAACGGTGCTGTGTGCCATGGTGCGGCTCCTTGGATCGCGCGATCGGCGGCTCGGGCGCTTATTAGACATCACGTCTAGCAAGCTTGTTGGACGGAACGTATAGCAAGGGTCCCGGGCAGGCCTACCCCTCGGTACGGACTTTTTCTCGCGGGCACGCGAACGGGGCCGGAGCCCGTTGGGCTCCGGCCCCGTCAAGAGGTCGCGCGGTGTCGGAGGTTCAGGATCAGAAGGTCAGGTTCCAGGCGTCGATCTTGCCCGTGTCCTGGCTCGCGTTGTCGTTCACGCGGAGCTTCCAGACCCCGTTCGCGACCTCCGCCGAGGCGTTGACCGTGAACGTCTGGACGATGTTGTCCGTACCGCTGCCGGTCCGGTTGTGCACCGTGTACACGGTGCCGTCCGGAGCCACCAGATCGACCTTCAGGTCACCGATGTAGGTGTGCTTGACGTCCACGCCCACCTTGAGGGTGGCCGGGGCGTTGCCCGTCACGCCGCTGACCGTGATCGGGCTCTCCACCGTGGCGTTGTCGGCGATCGTGACATCGGTGAGGTTCTCGAAGTACGCGCCGGGCGGCGGGGTGGTGCCCCCGACGGCCTTCAGGGCGTCGGCCGCACCCTCACCGAAGAAGCCGTTCTTGGTCGTGGTGCCCTTGCAACGGGTGTCCGAGGGGCAGGCCTTGTCCGTGGCCTGGGCGCCCAGCTGGTCCCGGATCTGCGCCGGGGTGAACGTCGGGTTCACGCTCGCGATCAGTGCCGCGACACCCGTCACGTGCGGGGAGGCCATCGACGTACCGCTCATGGAGCCGTACTTGCCGCCCGGGAGCGTCGAGTAGACGCCGGTGGCACCGTCGCCGCCGGGGGCCGCGATGTCGATGACGCCGTTGCCGAAGTTCGAGTACGAGGCCTTGGCGCCGCCGCTGGCCTGCGAGGCGACCGTCACGACGCCCGGCAGCTCCGTCGGGATGTCGATGCAGGCGTTGGTGAGGGTGCGGGTGACCGGGGTCGAGTCGTTGGGGCTCTCGGAGTCGGTCGTCTTGTTCGCCAGGTCGTAGTCGGAGTTGCCGGCGGCGGCCACCTGGAGCGAACCCTTGCCCTCGGCGTACACCTGCGCCCGGCGGACACCTTCGATGATGGCGGCCTGGTCCACGTTGTCCGGGCAGTTGAACTGCCACGGGTCCGTGTAGTAGCTGTTGTTGGTGACCTTGAAGCCGTGGTCGCCGGCCCACATGAAGCCGCAGATCGTGTTCTCCGCGAAGAACAGGCTGCTGGTCGGCTCCGCGATGCGGACGGAGGAGATCTTCACGCCCGGCGCGACGCCGATGACGCCCTTGCCGTTCTTGGCGGCCGCGATCGTGCCCGCGACGTGCGTGCCGTGGGTGCCGACGTCACGCCAGGCACCCGCGCGCGTGTCCGCCTTGCCGTAGGCGCAGGAGGCCGAGTCGGCGGCGTTGAAGTTGGGAGCGATGTCCTGGTGCTGGTCGTCCACGCCGGTGTCGAGGACGCCGACCTTCACCGTCGCCGAACCGGTGGTGACCGCCCAGGCCTGCTCGGCCTTGATCTGCGTCATGTCCCAGCGGTTCGACTCCGTGAGCGTGGTCGTCGACTGCGCGGGGTTGGCGGGAAGCGCCGGGTTGTAGGCGTCGGCGGGGATGTCGGAGGTACGGGTCGCCCCGACCTGCTGGACACCGCCGACGGTACGCATCGCCGAGGCGAACGACGTGGACGTCGAGTGCGCCACGATCACGCCGATCGCGTCATAGGTGGCGAAGACCGAACCGCCGTTGGTCGCGACCGCGGCGCTGACCGCCGAGGTGCCGCCGGGCGCCGTGATCACCAGGTAGGCGCGGGTGCCCGCGGCCCAGGCGGCCGGAGCCGCCGCTGCCTTGGCGGACTGCGTCGTGGTGGCCGGGGTCGCCCCCGCCGAACGGGCCGCGACGGGCGCCGTGTCGGTCGGTGCTGCCTGGGCGAATCCCGCGGGAGCGGCGAGCGCCACGGCCGTGCCGAGCGCCGCGACGGCTATGGCCGACATTCTCGAGCGGCTGGATATGAGGGAAAACAATGCGTCCTCCGATGACCCGGTGGCGCGGGTGGCGCCCGCCGGGCCCTGTGATGTGTGGGGTGGACGCAAGATCCCAGAGTCGCGAGGCGGAAGGAAGCGTTCTGTCCGAGAAGCCTGTTCGTGTTACGCACTGTTGACCGGACGGGCGGATTTACTGGACAGGTGTCCATGTATAGTGGACATCTGTCCAGGAAATATGAACGCAGAGGAGACGACGGTGGAGACGACGGCGAACGTGCTGGTGGGCCTGGTGGCCGCCCTGCACGCGTACATCCTGGTTCTGGAGATGTTCCTGTGGGAGAAGAAGCCGGGGCGCAGCCTCTCGGGCTTCGACGCCGACATGGCCCGCGCGACCGCGCCGCTCGCCGCGAACCAGGGCCTCTACAACGGCTTCCTGGCCGCCGGACTCGTCTGGGGCCTGATCGCCGACGACCCGACCGGTTTCCGGGTCCAGGTCTTCTTCCTCAGCTGCGTCCTCATCGCCGGTCTCTACGGCGGCGTCACCGCCAACCGCCGCATCCTGGTCGCCCAGGCGCTCCCGGGGGCGCTCGCCCTCGGCGCCGTCCTGCTGAGCCGGTGACCGGACCGTGACCGCGATGCCCGGAGACCCCCGGGCGACCAGGACACGCGCCAAGCTCCGGCAGGCTCTCTTCGACGAGTGCGCCGAGCGCCCGCTGGCGGAGGTCACCATCGCCACGCTGGTGCGCAGGGCCGGGGTCGGCCGCGCCACCTTCTATGTCCACTACAGCGACCTGGAGGCGCTCGCCGTCGACGCCTGCGCCGACGTGGTCCGCGACGCGGTGGACGCCCTGCACGCCTGGCGGGGCACCCCCGACCCGGCCTCCCCGCCGCCCGCACTGCTCGGCTTCCTCGCCGAACTCGCCCCGCACGCGGGTCTCTACCGCGCCCTGCTGCGCCCGGGAGGCGGCGGACCGCTCGGCCTCGTCCTCCACGAGGACCTAAGGGCCCGCAGCTTCCACGAGCGCAGTCTGGCCGGCGCCCCCGAACCGGAGCTGATCGCCTCGGCGGTGGCCGCGACGTTCGCCGGAGTGCTCGCCGACTGGCTCCACGGCCTCGTCGAGGGCGACTCGGACCGGATCGCCCACCAGATCTGGCGCCTGCTGGTCACCCTGCACCGCACGCCGCTGACGTGAGCGGAGCCCGGCGACCAGGGGAACGGGCGGGAGGGTGTGCCTCCCGCCCCCTTCCTGTCGCCTGTGCGTGGGCTACTTCAGGTACGGGCCCGAGACGCCGATCCTGCCGGGGCCGTTCAGGACGTACACCCGCAGGTTGCCCTTGCCGGGGGCGCCGACCGAGAGCGTGCCGTTGCCGACGGTCTTCACGTCGCCGGTCACGGCGTCGGTGTACGTGCCGTTCGGGATGCCCGTGTACGTGGCGCCGCCGGAGATCGTGACCAGGGCGAAGCTGTCCGTACTCCCGCTGGTGTAGCGGCGCTTGAACGCCATGCCGCCCGAGATGCCCTCCGTGGAGTACTGGCCCGTCTGGAGCGCGGGGATCGCCCGGCGGATCTGGTTGAGCCGCTGCACGTGCTTCACCAGGGGCTGCTCCAGTGTGGTCGCGACCGCGCCGGAGGCCGAGGAGACCTGCGAGAAGTCGGAGGCCGTGACGGAGCCGGCGACGTGGTCGCCGAAGTACGCGCGGCCGGTCGTGGCGAGCGGGCAGGAGGGCCCGCAGTCGATCTTCTTGCCCTTCTGGAACTCGATCTCGGAGCCGTAGTACAGGGTCGGGATGCCGCGGAAGGTCCACATCAGGGACATGTTCTCGGCCCAGGCGTCGGTGCCGCCCGTGTACCGCTCGCTCGACTTGTTGGGGCCGTAGTCGTGGCTGTCGACGTAGACGACGTTGTAGGTGGCGTCGTTGTAACTGTCGTCCGAGTCCTTGCCGTTGGAGAAGGCGTTGTACGCGTCACCGAAGTTCATGTGCATGCGCATGTCGATGACGTTCATGCCCGAGAAGCGGCTGTGGTCGGGGGTGTGGTAACTGTTTCCGGACAGGAAGGCGTTGGTGGAGGTGGGCTGGCTCCCGGTGCCCTGCTGCTGCTCGTAGTCGTACATCTCCAGGGCGGCCTTGGCGTCGTCCGCGTCGTACTCCTTCCGCTCCTTCCAGGTGTAGAACTGCGCCGAGTGGTTCACCGAGCCGCGGTTCCACTTGTCGTTCACGAACGCGGCGACCTCGCCGAAGACGAAGAAGTTCTTCGCCGCCTCGGCACCGTGGCTCTGCGTCACCCGCTCCTGGATGGCGGGCAGGAAGCGGCGGTTCCAGGTGGTGCGCGGGATGTGCACGGCGGTGTCCACGCGGAAGCCGTCGACACCCATGTCGATGTACTTGTCGTAGGCGCCGATCAGGTAGTTCTGCACGGTCGGGTTCTCGGTGTCGAAGTCGGCGAGGTCCTCGTGCAGCCAGCACGAACGGGAGTCCTCCCCCTCCCAGTTGCCGATCCAGCACTGGTGGAAGAGCGCCTTCGGGAACATCCCGGACGTCGGGCTCGGCCACTGGCAGTTGTAGACGGTGTAGCCCTCGGCGCTCTTGCCGCCGGTGGGCTTGCCCCAGTTGAGGCAGGTGTTGCCGGCCGGCTCGGCCGTCGACCACAGATCGCCGTTGTAGTACGACTTCCCGGTCTTCGCGTCGATCGTCAGGCCGTCGTACTCGAAGCCCGGCTGCTTCTCGTCGTAGTACCAGCTCCACTGGCTGTCCCGCACGCCGTACACGGTGGGCGTGAAGAGGCCCTTGGCGCCCCAGCGGGAGGAGTGGTTGTAGACGACGTCCTGGTAGATCTTCATGCCCTTGGCGTGCGCGGCGTCGATCAGGTCCTGGTAGGAGGCGCCGGCCGACTCCAGGCGCGGGTCGACCTTGTAGAAGTCCCAGCCGTGGTAGCCGTGGTAGTCGTAGTCGGACCGGTTGAGCACCACCGGGGTGACCCATATCGCCGAGAAGCCGAGGGCTTTGACGTAGTCGAGCTTCTGGACGAGGCCCTTGAAGTCGCCCCGGAACATGGGGTCGTCGTTGGCCGCGTTGCCCGACTCGGTGTGCTGGCTTCCCCCGCGGTTGTTCGACGGGTCGCCGTCGTTGAAACGGGCGGTGAGGACGAAGTAGATCGGGTCCTTGCGCGGGTCGGTGCCGAGCGGCTTCCCCGTGCCTGGGTTCGCCGGCCTGGCCCCGGTGGTGGCGGTCGCGGGCGCCGACGCGGCGGAGACGTTGCCCGCGGCGTCCACGGCCTTCACCGTGTAGGTGTACGCGGTCCGCTCGGCGAGGCCCGTGTCGGAGAACACGGTGGAACCGACGTCGGTGACGACCGTCCCACCGCTGCCGCCCACCCGGGTGACCTGGTACTTCGTCACGCCCTTGTTGTCGGTGGCGGGGTCCCAGGTGAGCAGCACCGAGACGCCGTCCGCTGCGGCGGTGACCTTCGCGGGGGCGGTCGGGGCCTGGGTGTCGGGCACCTCGGCGGCGCACGGGTCGGCCGCGTTCGCCGTCACCACGTTGTTCCGTACGGTGCTGACGCCCGTGCCGATGGTGTAGTCGGCGCCCCCGTTGTTGTCCCAGGTGCCGTTGCCGTTGTTGAAGGCGGCCTTGAGGGAGGTGGCCGTCCCGAGGTCGGCCTCCCGCTTCCACCAGCCGGTGCAGGCGGCCTGCATGCCGACACCGGGGACCGTGGTCCAGGCGCCACCTGCCGGCTGGTAGTGGAAGTTGACGGTCGACCAGCCCAGGGCCTCGGTCGAGTAGTAGACGGTGGCCTTGGCGCCCGAGGTCGGCGTCGGCGTCGGCTCGGGTTCGGTTCCGGCGCAGGGGTCGGAGTGGGCGATCACCCCGTCCTTGACGGTGAGGGAGCCGGTGCCGAGGGCGTAGTTCTTGCCGCCGTTGTTGTCCCAGGTGCCGCTGCCGTTGTTGAAGGTGGCCTGGAGCCCGGCGGCCGTACCGAGGGTGACGGTCTTCTTCACCCAGTCCGTACAGGCGGCCTCCATGGCCACGCCGGGGACGGTGGTCCAGGAGCCGCCGTCGGGGGCCCAATGGAGGTTGTACAGCGCCCAGTTCTTGGTCTTCGTCCAGTAGAAGACCGTCGCGGTGTTCTCGGCGGTCGCCGCGACCGGGGCGGTGCGCGGGTCGGCGTCGGGGGAGAGGGCGCCGGACGGCGCGGCCACCAGGCCGAGGATGCCGGCGCCGACGGCCAGGGCGGCCGACGGACGTAGGGGCAGCCGTCTGTGAGTGCGTGTCAGTCCGCGGGTGCGTGTCATCCGAATCTCCAGGCAGGACCGCGCGTCACCGGGCAGACCTCTGCCCCGGACGGGAGTCGAAGCCCTTTGGAAACGCTGTCGGAAACTTGCAGAAACATCTTGCGTGGCCGGAACGTATCGCCACGCGACTGCCTCGTAAAGGGTTCTGGCGGAAGTCCGGCGTGCGGAAGCGTGGAAGTGTGATGATCTCTGTCGGTCGCACCGGTGACGTAGGAAGGCACATCCGATGAAGCTCCCCGGCCCCCTGTATGTGCTCAACGAGGGGCTGGCGTTCCTCCTGGAGCTGGCGGCCCTGGCCGTCCTCGCCCGGTGGGGATGGGAGAGCGCGGAGACCTTCGCTCCGCGCCTCCTGCTCGCTGTCGCCGCGCCCACGGCGGCGGCCGTCCTGTGGGGGATGTTCGCCGCTCCGAAGGCCCGTGTGCGGGTGCCCTTGGCGGGTGTTCTGGCCGTGAAGGCGCTGGTGTTCGGCGCCGCGGCGGCCGCGCTCCACGCCCTGGGGCGGGACGGCTGGGCCATCGCCTTCGCCGTCGTCGTCGTGGTCAACACCGCCCTGGCCACGGCGGATCGCCGGGGCCGGGTGGCGGCCCGAGCGGCTCTCTGACGACCCCTTGCGGGGGTGGTCGCGTCAGGGTCGCGGCCAGGGGCGCCCCTCCAGGCGCTCGATGTCCCGGTTGAAGCGTTCGAGGAAGGCCGCGAAGCGGGCCACGTCCTCGGGCGACCAGTGCTCCATGACCCGGTCGAGACCCTCGATGTTCGAGGTCCGGTCGGCCTCCAGGCGCTGCTCGCCCTCCTCCGTGATGCGGAACTTACGGGCGATCCCGCCCTCGGGGTCGGGGATGCGCTCCACGACCCCGGCGCGCAGCATCGCCGCGGTCTGCCGGTTGAGGGTGGAGGCGTCGAGCCCGAAGGCCTCGCTGAGCTGCCCGATGGACATCGGCCCGTGCATGCGGATACGGCTCAGCAGGACGTAGGCGCTGCGGTCCAGGTGGCCGCCGGCGGCCCGGGAGCGGGGCGCGTACAGATGGGCGTGCCGACCGAGCAGCATGGTCTCGAACTCGACCAGGTGAATGGGTTTGTCCACGGGCTTGTCCATGAGGCCATTGTCCCTCGCGGAGATCGAATGTGCATCATGCACGACTTGTGTATGACGCCAATGATGTGCAGTATGCATAGAGAGCTATGGCGGACGACCGCCGTGGACGATCGAGGGAGAACACGTGGACGGCTCCAAGCCCGACGCCCGAACCGGAGGCGTCGTCGGCGTCCTCGCGCTCGCGGGCATCGTGGCCGCACTCATGCAGACCCTGGTGGTGCCGCTCATCGGCGACCTCCCGAAGCTGCTCGACACCAGCGCGTCCAACGCCTCCTGGGTGATCACCGCCACCCTGCTCGCGGGCGCCGTCGCCACTCCCGTGGCCGGCCGGCTCGGCGACACCCTCGGCAAGCGGCGGGTCCTGCTCGTCTCCGTCATCCCGCTGATCGCCGGCTCGGTGGTCTGCGCGCTCGCCTCCTCCGTCGTCCCGATGATCGTCGGACGCGGTCTCCAGGGCCTCGGCATGGGCGTCGTACCGCTCGGCATCAGCCTGCTGCGCGACATCCTCCCGCCCGAGAAGCTGGGCGGCTCCATCGCCCTGATGAGCGCCTCCATGGGCGTCGGCGGCGCCCTCGGCCTGCCGTTCTCCGCCGCCGTCGCCGAGAACGCCAGCTGGCGCGTCCTCTTCTGGGTCGCCGCGGCACTCAGCATCGTGGTGGGCTTCCTGATCTGGCGCGTCGCCCCCGCCGGACACCGCGCCGCCGCCCCCGGCCGTTTCGACATGGCGGGCGCGCTCGGTCTCGGCGTCGGGCTCGTCGCCCTGCTGCTCGCCGTCTCCAAGGGGGCCACCTGGGGCTGGGACAGCGGCACCACCCTCGGCCTGCTCGCTGTCGCAGTGGTCGTCCTGCTCACCTGGGGCTGGTGGGAGCTGCGTACCAGGGATCCCCTCGTCGACCTGCGCGTCACCGCCCGCCCGGTCGTCCTGATGACCAACATGGCGTCGATCCTGGTCGGATTCGCCATGTACGCGCAGTCCCTGGTCGTCCCGCAGCTCTTCCAGCTGCCCGAGGCGACCGGCTACGGGCTCGGCCAGTCGATGATGGCCATGGGCCTGTGGATGGCCCCGGCCGGCCTGATGATGATGATCCTCGCGCCGCTCGGCGCCAAGCTCTCCGCCGCCCGCGGCCCCAAGGTCACGCTCTCCGTCGGCGCCCTCGTCATCGCCACCGGATACGGTTCCTCGCTCGCGCTGATGGGCACCACCTGGGGCCTGCTCGTCGTGACCCTCATCTGCAACACGGGTGTGGGACTCGCCTACGGGGCCATGCCGGCGCTCATCATGGGCGCGGTCCCGCAGGAGGAGACCGCGTCCGCCAACAGCTTCAACACCCTGATGCGGTCCATCGGCACCTCCGTCTCGGCCGCCGTGATCGGTGTCGTCCTCGCCCAGATGACCACCACCCTGGGCGGCCACGCGCTGCCGTCCGAGGACGGCTTCCGCGTCGCCATGCTCATCGGCTGCGGCGTCGGCCTGGTGGCCGCTGTCGTCGCCGCGTTCATCCCGAGCAGGGTCGCCGCCGCGCCGGCCGGCGACGCGGCGGGCGTGGAACCGGGGGCCGCACCGCGCGCCGCCACCGAGGCCGCTGCCTGAGTGACGGCGGGCACCGGCCGACGAGCGGTGCGGGCACGGGAAGAAGACCCGGGCCCGCACCGCTCACCGGTTCACCGGTCAGCCCTTGTCGTCCTCGGCCGCGTCGAGGGTGAACAGCGCACCCTCCGGGTCCCGTACGACCACCGCCCGGCGCTCGTCGGCCGCCTTCGCGCCGCGCACCCCGCCCCAGTCGCCGCCGGGTACGACCGACCCGCCGTGAGCCACGACCGCCACCGCGGCCGCCTCCGGATCCGGCACCCGGAACCGCACCAGCCAGCGCGGACGCAGCTGCGGCCGGGGCGAACCGGACTCGACCGGCCCGCTGTTCAGCCGGGCGACGGCCTCGCCGTCGCGCCGCAGCACCACCTTGTCCTGCTCGTACGAGACCTCCACACCGCCGGGCCCCCCGTCCGCCCAGCGGAGCACCTCCCCGTAGAACACGGCCGCCTCGAAGGCGTCCCGGGTGTGCAACTCCAGCCAGGCGGGCGCCGAGTGCATCCCGATGTGCAGGCGGGTCTCCGTCCGTCCCTCCCAGACGCCGAACGCCGCGCCCTCGCGGTCGGTGGCGAGCGCGGCACGCCCGTGGGGCGGATAGGCGACCGGCCCCACGCCGACCGTGCCGCCACGCTCCCGGATCCGCGCCACCGCCTCGTCCGCGTCCTCCACGGTGAAGATCGCCGTCCAGGCCACCCGTACGGACAGCTCGTTCGCCACCGCCGCGATCACGGCGACGGGCTTCTCGCCCAGCTGACCCACCGAGTACTCCCGCTCCTCGCCGCCCCGCCGGAACGTCCAGCCCAGCACGGCCCCGTAGAAGCGCTCCGCCACGTCGAGATCCCGCGCGGTCAGACTCAGCCAGCACGGTGCTCCCACCGCCTCTCCGGTCGTCGGCCCCGACACCGGCACCACCTCCTCGTCGTCCTGCTCGCTGCGTGCGTCGTGCGCCCCTTCCCCGGTACGCCTCCCCGCATGCGCGCACTCACCCGAGTGCCGCCGATCACCACACGCCCGGGTGCGCGGACCCCCGGTCGCGGGGGTTACCGTCCGGTCATGAACCGCCCGCAGCCCCCACTCCGAGAAACCACCGGCACCGGTACGGACCCGTCGGCCCCGCCCCTGCTGCTGCGGCCCTGGTCGTACGAGGACGCCGAGCCGCTCGTACGCCACCACCGGGACCCGCAGCTGCGCGCTTGGCTCGCCACCCATCTGGACACGACCCGGCAGGCGCGCGCGTGGGTGGACGCGCAGAACGCCGGCTGGGCGGCCGGGACGAGGGCGGCCTTCGCGGTCGTCGAAGAGACGACGACCGGGCTCACGGAGCCGCTCGGTCACATCGCCGTCACCGGTGGGGGAGCGGCAGCCGTACGCGTCGGCTACTGGACCGCGCCGGAGGCACGCGGGCGCGGGATCGCCTCCCGGGCGCTGTCCCTCGTCGCCCGGTGGGCGGCGGACGAGGACAGCCCCTTCGCCGGCCGCGCCCTGGAACTCGTCCACGCCGTCGGCAACGAGGGATCGTGCCGGACCGCGCTCGCCTGCGGCTTTCCCCTCACCGGGACGCTTCCCGCCGAGCCGCCCGCCCGGCCGCGCGCCCAGCACCTCCACACGGCGACCGCCCCGTGGACTCCGCCCCGGCTTCAGCGCGCCGCGCGGGCGGCGTAGGCACGTACGTCCGCGTCGGGGTCGTCGGACGCCCCGGCGAGTGCCGTACGGGCCGTGGGATCGGCCCGGTGGGCGAGAAGCGAGAGGACGGCGGCCTTCCTGACGTCCGCGTTCGCGTCGGCGAGCGCTTTCGCCAGTGCGGGGACGGCCAGGTCGGCCGGAGCGGCCCGGAGGGCGGTCGCGGCGCCGGACCGGACCTGCCAGGCGGCATCGCCGAGAGCGGCCCCGGTGCTCGCCGCGTACGCGGGCGGGCAGCCGGTGCCCGCCAGGGCCGCGAGCGCCGCGCCCCGGACCAGCGGGTCGGGGTCGTCGAGCAGCGGGCCGAGCGGTTCGGGCGCCGGATTCCGTACGGCGGCGAGACCCCGGGCCACCGCGACCCGGACCTCACGGGCCGGATCGGCGGCCGCCACCGCCAGCTCCGTGACCGCGTCCACCGAGACGAGGGCCCGCACAGCCTGGACCCGTACCTCCACCGTCGTGTCGGTGAGCGCCCCGCCGTACAGGGCGGCGTCCCCGAGCCGCAGGGCCCGCAGGACCTCCAGCGCGGCGGACCGTACGGCCGGGTCGGGCAAGGCGAGCGCCTCCCGCAGACCGTCCCCGAGCTCCGGCTCGGCGGGCAGGACCTCGACCAGCTCACGCAGGGCGGCCGAGGCGGCGGCCCGTACGAGAGGCGAGTCGTCCCGCAGCCGCGCGGCGAGCACGGGTCCGGTGCCGACGGGCGCGGTCTCGCCGAGAGCGGTGACGGCGGCGGCCCGTACGGCGGGATCGGTGTCGTCCAGGTAGGGGCCGAGGGCGTCGAGGTCGGGGGAGTCCTCGACGAGCGAGAGGAGTCGGAGCAGACGGGGGTGAGGGGCCTCGACCGGTGGGGCTCCGACCGCGATCTGCGGGTCCGTGTCCGTGTTCGTGTCCGCGCTCGCGTCCGTGTGCGGACGCGCCGCCGGAGCCGTGTCCCGGGGGCCGGCCGTGGCGACAGGGACCAGCTCCACCTCGCCGAGGTGCCGTTCCGGACCACCGGGCGGCGCGAACTCGGGCACCGGCACCAGATACGGCTCGACCGGCCGCGCCGTGAACTCCATAGCCCCGGAAGGCGACTTGCGCAGATCCAGGTGGTGCAGCCAGCCCGCGTCGTCCCGCTCCGGGTGGTCGAGCCGCTCGTGGTAGAGACCCCAGCGCGACTCCGTCCGGGCGAGCGAGGCCCGCGCCGCCATCTCGGCGCAGTCCCGGATGAACGACACCTCCGCGCACCGCATCAACTCGTGCGCCGTACGCGCCCCCATCCCTGCGATCTCGCCCGACATGCGGGTGAACGCCTCGACGGCCAGGGAGAGTTTTGCGCCGGTCTTCGGCGGCGCCACGTAGTCGTTGACGAACCGACGCAGTTTGTACTCGACCTGGGGCTGCGGCGGCCCCTCCGGACGGCGCAGCGGCCGGTACACGAGTTCATGGGCGGCCGCGAGCTGCTCGCCGTCCAACTCTCCCTCGTACGCGGTGTACTGGGACGCGTCCTCGCCCGCCAGGTCGCCGAAGACGAACGCGCCGATCATGTAGTTGTGCGGTACGGAGGCCAGGTCGCCGGCCGCGTACAGCCGGGGCACGGTCGTCCGGGCGTGGGAGTCCACCCGTACCCCCGAGGCCGAGTGACCGCCGCACAGGCCGATCTCCGAGATGTGCATCTCGATGTCATGGGTCCGGTAGTCGTGCCCGCGGCCCTCGTGGAAGGTGCCGCGCGTGGGCCGCTCCGTGGTGTGCAGGATCGACTCGACCGCGCCGATGGTCTCCTCGGGGAGATGGCTCAGCTTGAGGTACACCGGGGCCCGGTCCGAGGCGAGTTCGGCCGCGAACTCGGCCATCATCTGCCCCGACCAGTAGTCCGACTCCACGAACCGTTCGCCGTGCCGGTTCACCTGGTAGCCGCCGAAGGGGTTGGCGACATAGGCGCAGGCCGGGCCGTTGTAGTCCTTGATCAGGGGGTTGATCTGGAAGCACTCGATCCCGGTGAGCGCCGCGCCCGCGTGGTACGCCATGGCATAGCCGTCGCCCGCGTTCGTCGGGTTCTCGTAGGTGCCGTACAGATAGCCGGAGGCCGGCAGACCGAGGCGCCCGCACGGGCCCGTGGCCAGGATCACGGCGCCCGCCCGGACGACGACGAACTCGCCCGTGCGGGTGTGGAACCCGGCCGCGCCGATCGCCCGCCCGTCGTCGGGGTGGGTGAGGACGCGGACCGGCATGACCCGGTTCTCGATCCGGATCCGCTCCCGCATCTCGCGCCGCCGCAACTGCCGGTAGAGGACCTTCTTGACGTCCTTGCCCTCGGGCATCGGCAGGACGTACGAGCCGGACCGGTGCACCTGCCGGACCGCGTACTCGCCGTGCTCGTCCTTCTCGAACTTCACCCCGTACGACTCGAGGCGCTGGACCATGCCGAAGCCGCGGGTCGCCGTCTGGCGGACCGTCGACTGGTCCACGAGGCCGTCGTTGGCGCGGGTGATCTCGGCGACGTAGTCGTCGGGTTCGGCGCGGCCGGGCACGACCGCGTTGTTGACGCCGTCCATGCCCATGGCGAGGGCGCCGGAATGCCGGACGTGTGCCTTCTCCAGGAGCAGGACGTTCGCCCCGCGCTCGGCGGCGGTCAGCGCGGCCATCGTGCCGGCGGTGCCGCCGCCGATGACGAGCACGTCGCAGGAGAGCTCGGTGGCGTCGGCGAGGTCGGGCACGGTCAGGGGGGTGTCCACGGGGTGCCTTTCGAAGCTTCGGGGATCGGCTGGCCGGGGCCGGGGCGAGGTCCGGGGGTCCGGGGTCCGGATGTGTGTCGCGGTGTCGGTGTCCTTCCGGCGGAGGTCCGGCGGACCTCCCGCGGACGCTCGGCGGGCCTCAGAGGGAGTCGAGGACGCGGCGGCGCAGCGCGGCCGTGTCCGGCGCCTGCCGCGCTTCCCGCGAGCGCGGGTGCGGCACGTCCAGGACCTCGCCGGTCGCGAACAGAGCGACCCGGTCGCCCAGATGGAGCGCCTCGTCGACGTCGTGCGTGACGAAGACGACGGTCGCGCCCGTGCCCCGCAGGATCTCCACCAGGAGGTCCTGCATCCCGGCCCGGGTGTGGGCGTCGAGCGCGCCGAACGGCTCGTCCATCAGGACGGCCCGGGGGCGTGCCGCGAGGGCGCGGGCCAGCTGGACGCGTTGCCTCTGCCCGCCGGACAGCTGGTGCGGGAGCTTGCGGGCGTGCCCGCCGAGCCCGACCCGCTCCAGCCACTCCTCGGCCGAGCGGCGCCGCTCGGCGCGGGGCACCCGGCGGATGGCGAGCGGCAGTTCGACGTTGGCGCGGACCGAACGCCAGGGCAGCAGCGCGTCGTGCTGGAAGACCAGGGCCCGGTCGGCGGCGGGCCGGCGGATCGGCTCCCCGTCCTGCGTGACGCGACCCTCCAGCGGGGGCAGCAGCCCGGCGAGCGTACGGAGCAGGGTGGTCTTGCCGCAGCCGGAGGGGCCGACCACGGTCAGCAGTTCGCCGGGCGCGATCCGCAGCTCGACGGGGCCGGGCACGGCGACCCCGTCGGGGTGGCCGAGCCGGACTGCGTGCAGGGCGAGTTCCGCACCGGCGGGGGCCGGCACCGTCGTCGGCTTCGCGGACACGGCGGTCGGGCTCACGGTGCTCATGGAACCGGCTCCTTCTCGGGGCGGCGGACACGGGAAGCGGTGGGTACGGGGGTGCTCGTCGTCCGGGCGGGTCCGCCGGCCGGGACCCGGGCGGTCGGGCGCGGCAGCCACGCCGTGACGCGGCGGCCGAGCGTCTCGACCGCGGTCGAGGTGAGCCAGCCCAGGGTGCCGATGGTGGCCATGCCGACGAAGACGCCGGGGTAGTCGACGACCGTGTAGTCCTGCCAGGTGCGGTAGCCCACGCCGTACTCGCCGGAGATCATCTCCGCCGAGATCACACAGATCCACGAGACGCCGATGCCCACCGACAGACCGCCGAAGATCCCCGGCAGGGCGCCCGGCAGCACGACCGAGAACAGCACGCGGGCCCGGCCACCGCCCAGGGTGAGCACCGCCTCCTCCCACACCGGGTCGAGGGCCCGCACGGCGTGCCGGGTCGACACGAGCACGGGGAAGAGGGCCGCGGCGCAGGTGATGAAGACGATGCCCTGCTCGTTGGTGGGCAGCAGCAGGATCGCGACCGGCACCAGGGCGATGGCCGGGATCGGCCGTACCACCTCGACCAGCGGGCCCAGGATGTCGGCGGTCCACCGGGACCGGGCGACGGCCGTCCCGGCCGCCACGCCGAGGACGGCGGCGAGGAGGAATCCGACCGCGATCCGGCGCAGACTGTGCCCGAGATCCTGCCAGTACGCCTCGGTGCCGATCCGGTCCGCGAGGGCGGAGGCGACCTCGACGACCGTGGGGAACTGTTCGAACCGCAGCCACAGATCGACGTCCAGGGACGTCAGCACCTGCCAGAGCCCGAGGGCCGCGAGCGGGGAGGCGATCCGGACCAGACGGCGGCCGGCGGCTCCGGTGCGCGCCTCACGACGACCGGCGGTCCGGACGGGAGCCGCACGGCGTTCCGCGCCCGTGACACCGGTCTCACGGCGTTCCGTGCTCATGACGCCGGTCTCACGGCTTCCCGTGCTCATGACGCGAGCCGCACGGCGTCCGGGTACGGGACGATCCGCGAGCCGGCGTGCCCGGTCACGTACCGCTCGGCGCCCGACCGGGTCACGAAGGCCCGCCAGTCGCCACCGTCCGCGACCCACACCGCCCGGTCCGCGAACCACAGCGTCCCCGTCACCGCGTCCGGCACGTAGGCGGCCCGTACGGAGGCCCCCTTGACGGCCTTGAGGAGAGCGGCGGGGCTGTCGAAGGTACGGGTCGAGCTCTGACCCTTCAGCCACAGCTCGGACCTCGGGGCGCTCGCCTTCGGGTAGGCGGGGTCCGGCACCGCCCGGCGCAGCGGCGCCGTGTCGACGAAGGCGTCCACGTCGACGTCCTCGACCAGACCCGCCTCCTTGAGGACCGGCACGTCCTCCTTGAGCGCTGCGACCAGCTCCGGGCGGAGCGCCGGGTCGAAGGTGGCGATGCCCTGGGCGCCGTTGTAGAGGTAGACCACCTCGGCGGGCAGCCCGGTCTCCTTCGCGACCGACTCGGCGGCGGCCACCGGCCGCGTGCGCAGGTGGTCGGTCGCCCGGTGCTGCGCGCGGAGGAAGGCGTCGAGGACGGCGGGTCGTCGCCGGGCGAACTCCTCCCGGACGGTGACCCCGTGGAAGGTCGGCAGGTTCAGCTCGGCGCCGTCGTACAGGGCCTCGGCCTTGCCCTGGAAGGCGAGCAGACCGGGCCAGGCGACGAACTGGGACAGCGCGTCGACACTTCCGGCCGACAGGGCCGAAGCCCCCACGCTCGGCTGCTGGTTGAGCTTGCGGACATCCTTCGCGGGGTCGATCCCGGCCCGCCGCAGCGCCCGTACGAGGGTGCCGTCGGCGGCCGAACCGACACTGGTGGACACCTTGCGGCCCTTCAGGTCCGCGAGCGACCGCAGCGACGAACCGGGTTTGGTGACCACGGTGTTGAGGCCCCCGTGCAGGTTGTAACCGGTGACCGCGACGAGCCGTGTCGGCTCCTTGAGCTGTTTTCCCCGCGCCGCGTTGATCAACAGCGGGAAGTCGCCCATCGAGCCGATGTCGATCTTCCCCGCCGTCATCTGTGCCGTGATCGGGGCCCCGGTCGCGTAGTCCTGCCAGACCACCCGGTAGGTGACGCCGTCCTTCCGGCCCCGGGCGGCGAGTTCCTCCTCGAAGTAGCCGAGGGAGCGCAACAGGGTTCCGGCGGTCACGGTGTTGATGGTCTTCGACTGGTAGCCGACCGTCACCGTGACCGACTTCCCGTCGGACGAGCCTCCGGCGTCGGTCCCGCAGGCGGCGGCGAGGGGCAGGAGGAGCGCGAGGGGGAGGGCGAGTCGCCCGGCCCTCCGGTGGTGGAGCAGAGGAAGTCTTCCTCGGAACATGGGAGTTCGGCCTTTCACCGGAGCAGGTAGGGCATGTTGACGGTGACCGCGCCGGTGGGGCAGCGGGCGGCGCACGGGCCGCAGTACCAGCACTCGTCCACGTGCATGTACGCCTTGCCGTCCTCCTCGCGGATCGCGAGCGAGTCCAGCGGACACATGTCGACGCAGAGAGTGCATCCGTCGATGCACTTCGACTCGTCGATGGTCACGGGCACGTCGGCGCGCTGAGGGACCAGAGGCATGGCTGTCTCCAGGAAAGGGGTCGGCGGAGCGGGGAGGGGATCAGAGCGAGCGGCGCAGCACGCCGCCCATGGTGATGCGGTCGCCGCGGAACCGGATGAACTCCAGGTCCACCGGCCGCCCGTCGGGCAGACAGGTCAGCCGCTCCAGCATCAGGACGGCGGCCCCGCGAGGGGCCTGGAGCACGGCGGCGGAGTGCGCGTCGGCGTTGACGGCCTCCAGGGTGATCTCGGCGTGCCCGAGCGGGCCGCCGGTCAGCTGCTCAAGGAGCCGGAACACATCCGTGTTCTCCAGGTCGCAGCCGAGGAGTTCACTCCCGATGTCCATCGGGAGGTACGACAGGTCGAGGGAGAGCGGCAGCCCGTTGAGCCGACGCAGCCGCTCGATGCAGAGCACGTCGGAGTGCTCCGGCAGCCCGAGCCGGTGGGCCACCGGGCCCGGCGCGCCGACCGGCCCCACGGTCCGGACCTCGTTGGTGACCCGCCCGTGCTCGCGCAGCGTCTCGGCGAGCCCCTGGAGCCGGTCCAGGCCGTGCGGGTACTTCTCGCACACCACCACCGTGCCGACGCCCGGCTGCCGCTCGACGATCTGCTCGCCGCGCAGCAGGTCCAGGGACTGCCGGACGGTGTTCCGGCTGGCCCGGAAGTCGGCCGCGATCACGTCCTCGAGAGGAAGGATCCCGCCCGGGAAGCCACCCGCCAGGATCTGGTGGCGCAGCAGGTCGGCGAGCTGCCGCGCCCGGTCCGCGCGCAGCCGCCGACGGCGGGCGGCGGCGACGGGGCGGGCGGCGGAAGCGGGTTCGGCGGGCATGGCAAGGAACGTAGCGGCGCGGCGTACCGGATGGTGTTGCGGCAGTATTGCGCCACCTGACGCACCCTACGCACCGCTCTGACCTGCGGCGATGCCGGATGGACGCCGACATCCGCCACCACACCGCCCACCACGTGGACGCCCGGCGGCCCACCATGCGGGAAGGGTCAGCCGGCCTGGGCCTCGACCTGGACGTGGAGAGCGACGGAGAGGTGATGATGGAGGGCGCCGAGGACCGGCTCACCCGGGGCGAACAAGCCGGTGGCGAGCTTCCAGTACCGGGTGATCACGGGCCCGTCGCTCCGGGCGAGCAGCGGGAGGAGCCCGCGCCGGAAGGCGGGCGAGTCCGCCGTCCCGCGCGCGTCGGCGTAGGCGGCGACGAAACAGTGCAGGGCCCCGCCGTCCCGCAGGTCGCGTCCGTCCCGCAGCTCCGCCGACGCCAGGGTGTACGCCTCCGCCAGACCCTCGTACAGCACCGCCAGCCGGTACTCGCCGTCCGGCAGCGGCGGCGCCGGCCGCGACCCCGGCCGGTCGAGGCGCGGATCGGACACCAGCGCGTGCAGCCGGGCGAAGGCGAGGACCTGCGCGGGGCTCGGCTCCTCCGGGAGCTCCGGCACCACCGCGTCGAGAACCATGGACACCACCCGCCCCGGCAGCCGTACCGGCAGGATCCGACGCCAGAACCTGGCCAGGGCCGCCGTGTCGGGCGGCACGGACACCGCCCCGATCAGCCGCAATCGCGCCGCCCGCTCCTCGCCCGTGCAGTCCTGGAGGAGGCGCAACGAGGCCTCGCGCCAGCGCAGCGCGGCCAGTTGGGACCCCAGCTCCCGCAACTGCCCCGCGACGACCTCTTCCAGGGCCTCGTCCCGTTCGAGGACCCGTTCCACATCCGGGACGGGCAGATCCAGGACCCGCAGCGAGCGGATCAGCCGGAGCCGGTCGAGGGCCTCGGGCCCGTAGCGGCGATGCCCGCCGGAGCTGCGCCCCGCCTCGGGCAGCAGACCCCGGTCGGAGTAGTACCGCACGGTCTTCACGGTGGCACCGGCCCGCTCGGCGAGCTCCCCGATGCTCCACAGCGCCTCGGCCACCACGGAGTGAGCCTCCTTCGTGGGCCCTCAGCAGGTGCCCTTCCACATGGTCGGCTTCAGTGTGACGTACGGCGTCCGCGCGAGGTCGACGAATCCGGCCGTCGACCACGCGCCGCAGCTCCTTGAATCTCCCGCAGGGGGAGTTCCTAGCGTGGCGGCGGGACATCCCCGAGGAGTTGAGGAGACGATCATGACCGTTTTCGTGCTGGTGTCCGGCCCCTTCACCGGTGGCTGGGTCTGGGAGGAGACCGTGTCCCGGCTCCGGGCGACGGGCTCGGAGGCGTACCCGGTGACCCTCCCGGGACTGGGTGACCGACGGATCGACAACGGATCCGGCATCGGTCTGGAGACGCACATCCAGGACCTGGTACGGCTGATCGACGGCATCCGGCCGCCCCGGATCGTCCTCGTCGGGCACGGTTACGGGCTCCACCCGGTCCTCGGCGCCGCCGACCGGCGCCCCGAGCGCGTCGCCCGGATCGTCTCCCTCGACACGGGGCTGCCGGAGGACGGCGAGGCCGCGCTGCGCTCCGTACCCGACCCCGAGGTACGGGCGCGGCTCGCGGACGGCGCCGGCGAGGACCACGGGTGGGTCGCGCCGCCGGAGCCCGGCACCTGGTCCCGCTGGGGCAGTACCGAGGGTGTGTCGCACGAGGCACTGGAACGGCTTGAGAGCCTTGCCGCGCCCCAGCCGGTGGGCACGCTCACCCAGCGGCTCCGGCTGACCGGCGCGGCCGCCGGCCTGCCCATCACCGGGGTGCTGTGCACCGCCAACGGGAACAGCGTCGACCTGGTGCAGATGCTGGTGGACTCCGGGCCGCCGCAGTTCCGGGCGCTCGCCGACGACAGGACGCGGTTCCTCGACCTCGACACCGGGCACTGGCCGATGCTCTCCGCGCCCGGGGAGCTGGCCGAGCTGCTGTGCCGGGCGGCGGCGGGGGAGGGGCACCGGGTGACCGCGTCCGAGCCCGTGGACGAGCGGCCGACGCACCTCCTGCCCTTCCTCCTCGACGTACCCGAAGTACCGCGTGAGCGGAGGGGACGGGTGGATCTCCACCTACCGGCCGACGTTCAGCCGCAGGCCGATCTCCACCTCCCGGACGACCTCCACCTCCCGGACGCCGATCGGCCCCGGCCGGCCGTCGTCTTCGTCCACGGCGGCCCCGTCGCCCCCGACCAGCGGCCCACCCCACGGGACACCCCGTTCCTCCTCGGGTACGCCCGCTACGCGGCGAGCCTCGGCGCGGTCGGCGTGACCCTGGACCACCGGCTGTACGGCATCGCCGACTTCGCCCTCGCGGCCGAGGACCTCGCCGAGGCGGTCGCCCTCGTCCGCGCCGATCCGCGCGTCGACGAGGAGCGGATCGCGCTCTGGTGCTTCTCCGCGGGCGGGCTGTTGGCGGCCGACTGGCTGGCCGCGCCTCCGCCGTGGCTGCGCTGTGTGGCGGCGACCTACCCCGTCCTGGCGCCGCTGCCCGGCTGGGGCGCGGTGGAGTCCCGCTTCCGGCCCGTCGATGTCGTGGGTACGGCGGACGGGCCGCCGATCGTCCTGACGCGGGCCGGACGTGAGCATCCGGCTTTCGCGGCGACGGTCGAGGAGTTCCTGACCGCCGCCGCGAGTAAGGGGGCCGACGTCGAGATCGTCGACGTTCCGCACGGCCACCACAGCTTCGAACTGGTCGATCCCACCGAGGAGTCCAGGGCGGCGGTGGAGCGGGCGATGCGAGCCGTCCTCGCGCGGCTGGGGAGCTAGGTCGTGTCCGGAAAGCAGCGTCGTCTGCCCGCGGGCCAGGCGGGACTTTCCGGACACGACCTGGGTCAACGGCCCGCCGGCCGCCGGCCGCGCCGGGGAACGGAGTCCAGGAGCAGCCGGGTGTACGGGTGTTCCGGGGCGTCCAGGACTCGCGCAGTGGGGCCCGACTCCACGACCCTGCCGGACTTGAGCACCAGGACCTCGTCGGCGACGTGCCGGACCACCGCCAGGTCATGGGTGACGAACAGGTAGCTGATCCCCGACGCGCGGCGGATCGCGCCGAGGAGTTCGAGTATCTGAGCCTGGATCGACACGTCGAGCGCCGCGACCGCCTCGTCGAGGACGAGGACGCGGGGCTCCACGGCCAGCGCGCGGGCGATCGCCACGCGCTGCCGCTGCCCGCCGGAGAGGCCGCGGGGGAGGGCCGAGGCCTCGCGTGCCCCCAGGCCGACCTGGTCGAGGAGTTCGGCGACGCGCGCCCGGCGGCCCGTACCGTCGAGTCCGGAGTGGAGGCGCAGTACCTCGTCCAGGCAGCCGGACACGGTCACCCGGGGGTCGAGCGACAGGTACGGGTCCTGGAAGACCATCTGGATCTCCCGGGCCCTGGCCAGGCGTTCCGCCCGGCCCCGGGGGCGGGCGGAACGGTCCCGGCCGTGCAGGCGGACGGTGCCGCCGTCCGGGCGCTCCAGGCCGACGAGCATCCGGACCGTGGTCGTCTTGCCGCTGCCCGACTCCCCGACGAGGGCGAGACAGGAGCCCGGTGCCAGGGCGAAGGACACGCCGTCGACCGCCGAGTGGTCCCCGTACCGCTTGTGCAGGCCTTCGACGACCAGCCCCTCGACGACCGGTGCCTTCGTTGCTGAGGCGGTCACAGCGCGATCCCTTCGTCGGCGCGGTGGCAGGCGGCGAGTCCGTCGCCGTGCCGGGCGAGTACGGGCTTCTCCTCGGAGCAGCGGGGCAGCGCGTGGGCGCAGCGCGCCGCGAAAGCGCAGCCGGGCGGAGCCTCGGCGAGCGAGACGGGACGTCCCGGGATGGGCCGCGGCGCCGGGGCGCCCGGTTCGATGCTCGGCGTGCAGGCGAGCAGCCCCGCCGTGTACGGGTGGCGCGGCCGGTCGAACAGCTCGTCGGTGGACCGGGTCTCCACGATCCGGCCCGCGTACATGACGTACACCCGGTCGCAGACGGCGGCGGCCAGTTCGAGGTCGTGGGTGACGAAGAGCATGCCCGTGCCGCGTTCGGCCCGCAGCCGGGTGAGGATCCCGACGATCTCGGCCTGGGTCGTCACGTCCAGGGCGGTGGTCGGTTCGTCGGCGACGAGCAGTGCGGGTTCGGCGGCGAGCGCCGCGGCGATGACCACCCGCTGGAGCATGCCGCCGGAGAACTCGTGCGGCCGGCGGCGCAGGGCGCCGTGCGGGTCGCGGATGCCGACCGCTTCGAGGAGCTCCAGGGCCCGCCCGGTCGCCGTGGCGGCCGGGGTGCCGGCCGCGCGCAGCCCCTCGGTGAGGAAGTCGCCGACGCGGCGCAGCGGGTTCACGGAGGCCCGCGGGTCCTGGAAGACCATCGAGACCTGCCGGGCCCGCAGCGCGGCCAGCTCCGTACGGTTCATGGTGAGCACGTCCCGGCCGGCGACCCGGACCTCACCGCTGGTGCGCGAGCCCCCGGGCAGCAGTCCGAGGACGCTGCGGCAGGCCACCGACTTGCCGGAGCCGGACTCGCCGACCAGGCCGACGCTCTCCCCGGGGCCGACCCGCAGGCTGACGCCGTCGAGGATCGGCCGCGCGGCCCGGTCGTCGGGGAGCCGGACCCCGAGGCCGTCGATCTCCAGGACCGGGGTCGTGTCCCGCTGTTCCCTCATGCCGTTCACCGCTCACGCTTCGCGATCCGGTCGGCGAGCCCCTCGCCGACGATGCCGAACGCCACCACGGCGAGCACGATGCACGCGGAGGGCGCGAGGGCCGGCAGCATCGCCCCCTGCTGGACGGCCGACTGGCCTTCGTTGATCATGGCGCCCCAGTCGGCGGTCGGCGGCTGCACGCCGAAGCCGAGGTAGGAGAGGGCCGCCAGGTCCATCAGCGCGTACCCGAAGTTCATCGCGGACTGGGCGAAGACGGTGGGGGCGATGTTCGGCAGCAGATGGCGCAGGCAGACGGTCCAGCCGGACCAGCCCTGCACCCGGTACGCGTCGATGTACGGACGAGCCTTCTCCTGGCGGGCGATGCCGCGTACGAGCCGTCCCACGTACGGGGTGTAGGCCACCGCCATGGCGATCACCGGCGCGGTCATCCCGGAGCCGACGACGGTCACGAGCAGGATGGCGAGGAGCAGCCCGGGGATCGCGAAGACCATGTCCATCGAGCGGGACAGGATCGTGTCCGCCCAGCCGCCCCGCCAGGCCGCCACGACGCCGATCAGGGTGCCGAGGAGGGTGGAGACGGCGACGACGAGCAGCGGTCCGAGGAGTCCGGTGCGGGCGCCGTGGAGCAGCCGGGACAGGATGTCGCGCCCGGACTGGTCGGTGCCGAGCAGATGGTCGGCACCGGTCCCGACGAGGCTCGACGAGAGGTCGACGGCCTCGGGGTCGTACGGGGCGAGGACGGTGGCGAGGAGGGCGACCAGGACGAGTGCGATGAGCACCGCGACCGAGACGGTGAACAGGGGGCCCTGGCCGAGGCCGCGCAGTCGGCGGAGTCCGGGCCTGCGGTACGGCACCGAGGAGGTGGTGGTGGTCATGAGGAGCCTTCCCCGTGGAGCGACAGCCGGGGGTCGATGAGGGGCGCGAGCAGGTCGACGGCGAGGTTCACGAGGACGAAGGCGGCGACGCTGAGCAGGGTGATCGCCTGCACGACCGCGAAGTCCTGGGCCGTCACCGACGACACGAGCAGCGAGCCGAGCCCGGGCACGTCGAACGCGGTCTCGACGATCGAGGTGCTGATGAGGAGGCCGGCGAGCATCGTGCCGCCGACCGTGACGACCGGACCGAGGGCGTTGCGCAGGACGTGCCGGCGGACCACGGTCCGGCCCGCGACGCCACGGGCGCGGGCCACCTCGACGTGCTCCCGGCCGAGCTCGTCGAGCATCGCGGAGCGGGTGACCCGGGCGAGCAGCCCCGCGAAGGTCATCGCCAGGGCGAAGGCCGGCAGGGTCAGGTGGTGGATCTGCTGGGAGAACCCCACCGGGGTGCCGCCGGGGCCGGGGAACCAGCCCAGCTGCACCGAGAAGAGCGACACGAGCACGATGGCGCTCACGAAGGACGGGGTCGCCGTGGCGACACCGGTGCCGATGAGCACCGTCCGGTCCAGCGGGCCGGGGCGCAGCGCGGCGAGGATGCCGGACCCGACGCCGATCAGCGTGACGAGCAGCGCCGCGTACGCGACGAGCAGCGCCGTGCTGGGCAGCCGGGAGCCGATGAGGTCGGCCACGTCCTGGTGGAACTGGGCGGAGGTGCCGAAGTCGCCGGTGAGGACGCCGCCGAGCCACTTCGCGTACTGGACGGCCAGCGGGTCGTCCAGGTGGTACTGGGTGCGTAGGGCCGCCACGGCCTCGGGCGTCGCGGGGCGGCCGTGGAGCAGGAAGGTCACCGGGTCGCCGGGGGCCAGGTGGATGGCGCCGAAGACCACGAGAGAGGTCACGAACAGCACCGCCACCAGCCCGAGGAGCCGGCCGACGAGGTATCGGGTCATTACTTCGCGGCCCCGATCGTCGCGGCCCACGGGTAGTACAGCTGGGCGATGCCGGTGGGGGCACCGGTGATGCGCTTGCCGAGGAAGACGTTGTAGGGCGCCTCGTACACGGGGATGCTCGGCAGCTCGCGCAGCGCGATCTTCTGGAGCTCGGCGGTCTTCTCGGCGCGCTTGCCCGGGTCGGGCTCCGAGTTGGCGCGGTCGAAGGCGACGTCGTACTCGGCGTTCGACCAGTTGCCGTAGTTCCCGAAGTCCCCGGTGCGGAAGTACTGGTAGAACTCCAGCGGGTCGGGCGTGTTGTCGTACCCGTTGGTGATCACCAGGTCGAGACCGGCGCGGGCGTCGGGGTCGACGAAGATGCTGCTGTACGCCTCGGGGGCGACGGACTTCAGCTTGACGTCGAGGCCGATCTGCCGGCCGGCGGCCTGCACGGCGGTGGCGACGATGCTGATCTCGGGGGCGAGCGTGCTGGTGACCAGGGTGATGGTGCGACCGGAGGCGCCGGCCTCCCGCACGAGCTTCTTCGCGGCCTCGACGTCGTAGACGGGCTCGGGCAGCGTGTCGTACAGCTCGGCGGTCTTCTCCGGGGCGAGCGACCAGGCACCGCGCGCGGCGGGGGCCTTCGCGGGGACGCCGACACCGCCGGCCGCGGCCTTGACGATGTTCTTCCGGTCGAGGGCCATGGAGAGGGCCTGGCGGACCTTGAGGTTGCCGAGCGGGCCGTGGAGGTCGAGGACGGCGAGGTCCGCGGCGGCGGTGTTCGGGCCGAAGAGCAGCGTGCCCTTGCCGCTGGTGCGGAGCTGCTGGATCGAGGACGTGGGCACCATGTACCCGCCGTCGGCGGTGCCGGAGAGCATGGCGCTGGTGCGCGCCGCCGGGTCCTCGATGAAGGTGAACTTGACGGACTCCGACTTGGGCGCGAGCTTCGGGTCCCAGTAGGCGGCGTTCTTCTTCAGGGTGATGCCGGAGCCCGCGTCCCAGGATTCGAGGGAGAAGGGGCCGGTGCAGTTCACGCCGCCCTTGGGGGTGCCGTAGTCCTTGCCGGCCTTCTTCAGGTACGCGGCGCTCTCGATGGTGCCGGGGGAGGCGGCCATCAGCTCGTGCAGCAGGACGTCGGCCTTGCCGAGGCGGAGGGTCACCTCCAGCGGGCCGGTCTTCTCGATGGCGTCGACGTTCTTGAAGGCCGATCCCCACGGCGAGCCGGTTGCCGGGTCCATCTGGCGCTTGAGAGAGGCGACGACGTCGTCGGCGGTCATGGTCGTGCCGTCGTGGAACTTCACCCCGGAACGCAGGGTGTAGACGAGCGTGCGCGGGTCGGGCTGCTTGTACGCGACCGCGAGACCGGGCTCGATCTTCATGTCGGGCGTGACCCGGAAGAGCTGCTCGCACACGTTCGCGAGCACCGTGTTCGGCGGGTAGTCGTACGCGAGGGCGTAGTCGAGCGTGTACGGCTCGGCGTACAGGGACCAGGTGAACGAGTCCAGGGAGCCCTTCGCGGGCGGCGAGGTCGGGGTGACCTCGTAGCCGGCGCCGCCGTCGGGGGCGGCCTGGGGCTTCGTGGCGCCGGAGCAGGCGGCAGTCGTGGCCGCGAGGGCGGCGGTACAGGTGAGGAGCGCGATGGTTCTCGACATGCGCATGCAGACCCACCCCTTTACGGGTGTAGTGACGGGCGCTGGGGGATGGAGCGAGTATTAATGCGGGAACGTTCCCGCACAAGGTCTTGCGGGAACGGTTTTGCAAAGGTCAGGAGGGTGGCAACATCGGTTCATGACCTCTGGATCACGGCACGGCGGGCAGCCCTCTTCACCCACCCCGCGCGTCCGCCTCGTCGACGTCGCCCGCGAGGCGGGCCTGTCCAAGACGACCGTCTCGGCAGCTCTCAACGACACCGGAAGGCTCTCTCCCGAAGTGCGGGAGAAGGCCCGCGAGACCGCGCGCAGAATGGGCTACCGGCCCAATGCCACCGCGCGCCAACTACGCGCGGGTCGAGCCAGGTTGATCGGATACGTGGTCGGCGAACCGGCCGACGTCTCCTCGGTCTTCCTGGAGTCGCCGTACTTCGCCCGGCTGACCGGGGCCACGGCGGCGACCGCACTGCGACGCGGCTACGCCATGGTCCTGCTGCCCTCCGGGTCCCTGCAGAGCGAGTGGGCCGACCTGCCGCTCGAGGCCGTGGTCGTCACCGATCCCGGTGCCGACGACCGGATCGTCGACGACGTGCTCGCCGCAGGCATCCCGGTCTTCAGCGACCGCTCCGTGGAGGGGCGGCCCGGGGCGCACTGGGTGGACGTCGACACCGACGCGGCCGTGCGCTCCGTTCTGGACCACTTCCGGGAGCAGGGCGCCCGGAGGCCCGTCCTCGTCGTACCCGACAGCACCACCCGCTTCCATGCCGAGGTCTTCGCCGCCCACCGGGTGTGGTGCGCGGAGCACGGCCTGCCGGAGCGTGTCGTACGGGTCGGGGCACCCGGCAACGGACCGGTGGTCCGCGCCGTCGAGACCGCCCTGGCGGGAGCTCCGGAGGCCGGTGGAGACCCTTCTGATGGAGGTGGCAGGTCTGATGGACGTGACAGGTCTGACGGAGGAGGCCGGCCTGACGCCCTCCTCGTCGTCGCCGAGGCGAGCCCGCCCCTCGTCCTGGACGCGGCCCGCCGCCACGGCTACGACGTACCCGGCGATCTGCTCCTCGTCTGTGTGAGCGAGGACGTCACGGCCGAGCACACCGAGCCGCCCGTGACCACCCTGAGTCTGCGGCCCGAGGCGATCGCGGAGGCCGGCATCGACCACCTGGTGAGGGTTCTGGAGCGCGGCAGCCAGGAGCCGGCCGGGACGCTCGTCCCGACCCGCCTCGATGTACGGGCTTCCTCGGTACGCAAGCACGGCTAGACCGCCCGGTCAGCTCGCGTGGACGAGCTTGCCGCCGACGTAGGTCCGCTCCACTCGGGCCCGGCCGATCTCCTCCGGCGGAGCCGTCAGGATGTCGCGGTCCAGGACCACGAGGTCGGCGAGGTTCCCGGGGCGCAGGCTGCCCGCGTCGTCGTGACCGTTCACGTGCGCGGTGCCGGCGGTGTAGGCGGCCAGCGCGGTCGGGAGGTCGAGCCGCTGCTCGGGGTAGAAGACCGGCGCGTCGGCGGATTCGGGGTCGCGGCGGTTCACGGCCACGTGGATGCCCGCGATCGGGTCGGGACTGCTGACGGGCCAGTCGCTGCCGGCGGCGAGCGTGGCCCCGGCGCGGACGAGATCGCCGAAGGGGTACTGCCAGGCGGCGCGCTCCGTGCCGAGGAACGGGATCGTCAGCTCGTCCATCTGCGGCTCGTGGGCCGCCCACAGGGGCTGGATGTTGGCGATGGCGCCGAGCGCGGCGAACCGGGCCAGGTCGCTGGGGTGGACGACCTGGAGGTGGGCGAGGTGGTGGCGGTTGCCCCGACGGCCGTTGGCCTCCGTCGCGGCCTCGATCGCGTCGAGGGCCTCCCGGACGGCCCGGTCGCCCAGGGCGTGGAAGTGCACCTGGAAGCCGAGGGCGTCGAGCTCGGTCACGTAGCCGCGCAGCGCGTCCGGGTCGACGAAGCTCAGGCCGGAGTTGGCGGTGGCGCAGCCGCAGCCGTCCAGGTACGGGGTGGTCATCGCGGCGGTGAAGTTCTCCGCGACACCGTCCTGCATGATCTTGATGGAGGTCGCACGGAACCGGCCGGCGTTCAGCTTCTCGCGCCGCGCGACCAGTTCGGGGATCTGCTCGGCGCCGCGCTCCCGGTCCCACCAGAGAGCCCCGGTCACCCGGGCGGTCAGCGTGCCGTCGAGCGCGGCCGTCATGTAGGCGTCGGAGGGGTCGGGCTGCCCGTGGAACTCCCCGAGCATCGCGTCCTGCCAGCCGGTGACGCCGAGGGAGTGCAGCAGCGACTGGGCGCGGTAGAGCCCGGCGAGGCGGTCCGCGTCCGACATCGGCGGCACCAGGTGGCCGACGAGGCCGGCGGCGCCCTCCTGGAGCATGCCGCTGGGGGTGCCGTCCGCCTCGCGCTCGATGCGGCCGTCGGCGGGGTCGGGGGTGTCGGCGGTGATCCCCGCCAGCTCCAGCGCCCGCGTGTTGGCCCAGGCGCCGTGGTGGTCACGGTTCGACAGCAGGACCGGCCGGTCCTGGACGACCGAGTCGAGCAGCTGCCGGGTCGGCAGACCGCCCTCGAAGCTCTCCATCGACCAGCCGCCGCCGGAGATCCACTCACGGTCCGGGTTCGCGTCCGCGTAGGCACGGACCAGGCGCAGGTACTCGTCGACGCTCACGGTCTCCGACAGGTCGCACTGGGCGAGCTCCGCCCCGGCGAACACCGCGTGGACGTGGGCGTCCTGGAAGCCCGGGAGCAGCAGCTTCCCCGTCAGGTCGACGACCTCGGTGTCCGGGCCGATGAGCTCGCGCACCTCGTCGTGGCCGACGGCGGCGATCCGGTCGCCGATGACGGCGAGAGACGTCGCCCGGGTACGGGCCGGGTCCACCGTGAAGACGGGACCGCGGGTGAAGACCAGATCGGCCTTGGCCATGCGCATGCTCCAGAACGTGAGGCGGCGAGGGGTTGGGCGCTATGGAAGCGGCAAGGGCGTTTACACGTCAATGGTGTTGACGTAAGGTCCCGGCCATGTCCGAACGCGTGGTCCCCGAAGGCAATCGCCGGCGCCGTCGCCCGACCAAGCAGGGTGCCGTCCTCTCGGAGCAGCTGATCGTCGACACGGCGCTCCGCCTCGTCGCCCAGCACGGTGCCGACGCCCTGTCGGTACGGAGGCTCGGCGCCGCGCTCGGCGCCGACCCGAGCGCGCTCTACCGCTACTTCCGCAACACGGACGCCCTCCTCCTCGCGATCGCGGACGAGCTGATCGGCCGGGCGCAGGACGGGTGGACGGCGACGGGCGACTGGCGGACGGACCTCCGCTCGATGGGGCTGCGGATCCACGCGCGCTACCTCTCCCATCCGCAGGCCGCGGTCCTCGGGGCGTACCGCACGACGGGGCGACCGCACGAGACCCGCGCCGTCGAGCGGATCCTCGGCATCCTGCGTACCTCGGGCTTCCCGGACGGCCTCGCGGTCCGGATCTACCACGCCTTCGTCGATCAGGCCCTCGCCTTCGCGGCCCAGGACGCGGCCGCACTCGCCCTGCCGCCCGCCGCGCGGGAGAAGGAGGCGGAGGTCTGGCACGCGGTGTACGGCAAGCTGCCGCCCGACACCCACCCGCACGTCGCCGCCACGTTCCCCCGGCTCGCCGCCGACATGCAGGGCAGCGGTTACCCGTTCGCCCTGGAACTCCTCCTCGCCGGGGCGGCGGCGCTCCACCCGGAGGCGGGCTCCACGAGCGCGTGAGCGGCGCGATCGCTACTCCGCCCGGCTCACCGAGTGTGCGGCCGGCCGGGTGTGCGGCTGAGTGAATGCTCGGCTGCTCGACGCTCGCGGGGAAAATAGTAGCCATGTACATAGTAGCCATGTACCGTATTCAAAGTGAGTTCAACAGCCAAGGGCGCCACCGCGGGATTCCTCGTCTGGCGCTTGTCGATGAAGTGGCGGGTGGCGGTCGACCGGGCGGTCGCGCCGCTGGGTCTGACTCATGCCCAGTACGTGTTCATGGCGTCGTTGTACGGCATGTCGCGCTCCGGGCTGCGGCCCAGTCAGCGTGGGCTCGCCGACCGGACGGGCCTGGAGCCGCTGTACGTCTCCAAGCTCGCCCGCGCCCTGGAGGCCTCCGGCCTCGTCGCCCGCACCCGGGACCCGAACGATCCGCGCGCCATGCAACTGTCGCTCACCGAGCAGGGGCTCGACGTCACACGCCGGGCGATCAAGATCGTCCAGCGCCTTCTGGACCGGTTGCTGGAGCCGCTCGGGGGGCAGGACAGCCCGCGTGCACGGGAGTTCACCCGCGAACTGGCGACCTTGCTCGACGCACCTCTTGATCCGCACACCGAGAACGACGAGGAGCAGTCATGACCACCACCGCACCCAGTGTCAACGGCCGGGTTCTGGCCCTGGCACACCATGCCGGACGCGCCCTCCTGGAGGGCGTGCTGGCCGACCACGGCATCACCTTCCACCAGAGTGTGACGCTCCGGGCCGTCGTGACCGCGGGCGAGTCCACCGGCCGCGAGGAGCTCGTGGGCGACGTCACCGGTTCACTGAAGACCGACGCGTCGGTCGTACGCGGCGTCATCGAGGAGCTGACGGCGGCGAAGCTGCTGGAACAGGACCCGGAGGAGCCGACGCGGCTGCGACTCACCGACTCCGGACGGGAGTTGTACGAGGTCTCCTCCGCCGAGTCCGCCGGGATCGCCGCCCGGCTGTACGGCGGCATCCCGGCCGAGGACCTGGCGGTCGCGGGCCGCGTACTGACCCTGATCACGGACCGCGCGAACGCGGAGCTGGCCGGCGCCTGACGCTCCGTACGGTCGGTTCGCATTCACGTGCCCGTTCGGTACGGGGAGGGTGGTGTGCGTCATGGCCGGAGGGCCCCGGCTTCTGATCAACTCCTCCCATGCGCCTCACCCGCCTCACCCGTCTCAACGGCTTGCCCCTCGCCGTCGCCGGTCTCCTCCTGCTCACCGCCTGTGGAACCGAGCAGCCGGGGGCCGACTCCGCCGGCCCCACCTCACCGCCCGCGTGCGGGCCCGGGGCCGACCCCTCCGAGGCCACCCGCGTACCGGAGGCATCCGCCTCGCCGGCCCAGGACGGCGTCACGATCATCGGGACCGGCTCCGGAGGCGCCGGCTCCGGAGCCCGTCCCTGTGCGGCGTACTCCGTCACCAGCCGGGAGACCGAGCCCTTCACCTACGTCGTCACGGTCGGGTTCCTGTCGGACACGGGCCAGGCCCTCGCCGACGTCGAGGACACGGTCCAGGCCGTCGCCCCCGGAAAGACCGTCCGGCGTACGGTCACCGCCCCCGACCTTCCCCCGGACGCTCCCGCCGGAAGGGGCCGTGCGCGGATCGTGAAGGTGCGGAGCCTCCCGGCCTCCGAGGCGCCGAGCGCAGGCGGTACCTGCCCGTCCACGGGCCTGCGGGTGTACGCCGACGAAGGCGACGCCGCCATGGGTCTTCGCGTCGTCGGCCTCCACCTGGAGAACTGCGGCACCCGGCCGTACCGGCTCAGCGGCTACCCCCGTGTCGAGATCCGCGACGAGGACCACGACCGCGTCGGAAGCGTGTCGATCGTCCAGGGCGGCGAGGCCATCGCCGGAGGCACCGGCGCGGACGGGCCGCCGCGGCAGCTCGAACTGCGGCCGGGTGAGCGCGCCCACGCCGGTCTGGTCTGGCGCAACACCGTCGAAGGGGGAGCCGGCGATCCCGTGAACGCCCCCTACGCGCGCGTGTGGGCGAAGCCCGGCGCGGCCCCGGTGACGGTGATCCCCGAGCTCGACCTCGGCACGACGGGGAAGCTCGGCGTCGGACCCTGGAAGAAGGACGAGGGCCAGGGCGGGACGGGCTGACCCGGGTCCTCCCTTCCCCCCCCCGCAACGCGTCACGGATGCGAGAACACGCCCACCATCCGGGTGTCCGGGTTGCTGCTCATCCCCACGATCGCGCCCCCGTCGGCGCGGTTGGCACGCGCGTGCGTGCCCGCGTACCCCTCGTCCGTGAGGAAGATGCCGAGCGCCGCGATCCAGTCGTCGACGGAACCGCTCTCCGGGTCGTACACCGGCTCGGGGCGCGGTACGACCCGCTCCTGCGCCACGTAACCGCCGCGCTCGACGGCGACGCGCAGCGCCTTGTCCCAGTCGGCGGCCGTGGACTCCCAGCCGACGAAGGTGTCCAGACCGCCGTACCCGGCGCCCGGCTTGAGGATGAGCCGCTCCCTCCGCTCCCGGCAGAGGTCGATCAGCTCGGCGGGAGCGGTGGCGCCGAGCGTACGGCTCCACGGCAGGACCCTTTCGATCAGGGCCCGTTCGCCGGCGTCGAAGGAGCCGCTCCGGCGCGGGTCGGTGAGCAGCGCGAGGGCGCTCTTGTTCGCGTAGAAGCCGCTGTCGAGCGAGGTGAACAGTACGGTCCTGCCGGCCTCATGGGCGCGGAAGAACGGTTCCGCGACCCCGGGACCCTCCGGGTCTTCGAGCAGCTGACTCGCCGCGAAGTTCCGCAGCACCAGGTCGAGCGGGGTGCCGTCCAGGGTGAGTTTGCCGTCGGCCCGGGTGCGTACGTCGCCGATCTCGCCGATCCGCACGTCGAGGCCCTGCTCGGCCATCGCCTCCACCGTGGCGCGCATCAGCCTCCCGTACGGGGCGACGCCGCCGCGCCCCTCGATCAGCCCGACCACCGGGTCCCCGCCACCGGACAGCGCGGGCTCGGCACGGTCGCGCAGGACGGCGGCCGTCCGAGCGGCGATGTCCACATGGTCGAGCCGGTGCACGCGCGCGAAGTCGGCGAACTCCGGGACCCGCAGCAGCCGCTGGTTGAACACGGCCATGTCGACACCGCCGACCTCGCTGCCGAGGTTCAACTCCAGGAGCTTGTACGAGGTGCCGTCGTGGTACGCGTCCGCGCGGCCGAACCTGGCGGGCACGCCGGAACCGCCCCGGCGGAGCAGCGCCGCGAGCGCGGGTTCGATCCCGACCTCCGCCGCGTACCGGTCGAGGTCCCCGTCGAAGAGCCGGAGCGGCAGCGACACGAGCAGCTCGAAGAGTCCCTCCAGATCGCGCGCGAAGGCGGCCGTCTCCGTGGCCCGCACGAACCAGGGCCGGGGCAGCAAGTGCGCGCGCCAGGCCTCCTCGAAGGCCGGCGGCAGCTCGGCCCGCGCCACGGCCCCGGCGAGCCCGCTGTTCCCGCGCAGGCACTCGTCCACGTATGTCCGGCTCAGATCGGTCATCTGCGTCGCTCGCTCCCCTGAAGGATCGGGTACGTGTGCGGAAGGCGAGCAGACTACCGCGCGGCCCTCGGCGCTCGCCGCTCGCGCGCCCGGCGCCTGGGGAGCGGGCCAGATCGCGGCGCCGGAAGGTGACGGTCGGCGTTAGCGGAACGTGAGTGAGACGTGAGCGGCGGCGGGGAGAGTGGTGCCGGACCCGGGGCGGGCCGTGGGGGCCCGCCCCGGGTCCACCTCCGTACGGCGTCGGGGAGCGCCCCCGTCGGTCGTCAGCTGGTGACCGTCACCATCGTGGCGACCGTGACCGCCACCATCGCGGCCTGCATGTCACGGATCGCCCGGCGCACGCCCTCCGCGGCCCACTGGCCGGCCGTGAGCTCCTCCAGGCGGGACGTGACCTCCTTGCGCGGCAGGTCGGGGAAGGCGAGGCGGTGGAGCTTGGCGCCGTGGATCAGGGCGAGGAGACCCGTGGTGCGGGCGCTGTGGGTGGGACCGGTGACGAGCACCGCGTGCAGCCTGGCCCGCAACTCGCGCTCGACGGAGGCGTCCGCCTCCGGATAGCGGGCGACGGGGAAGAGGCCCATCACCCGCTGCCGCTCCTCACGTATCAGGCCGCGCTCGCGGAGGCTCGCGACCGTGGCCTTCACGGCCTTGGTGTGGTCCTTCGTCAGCCACTCGGTGACCTTCGGGGCCTTGCCCTTCTTCGCGCACCAGGTGTCGACCTGCCGCAGCCGCTCGTCGAGCAGCGGCACCTCGGTGGGCGTCGCGTCCGTCACCCGCAGCCTCCCGTCGTCGACCGACACACGCCCGGCCAGCACGAGATCGAGCAGGATGCCGCCCGCCACGGCCCACGCGGCGGACTGCCGTTCCTTCGCGACCCCGGACACGTCGTCCAGGGACAGCAGCATGATCTCCTCCGCGAGCGTGACCGCCACCCCGTACCCCTTACCTTCCGCAATGCGCGCGTGTGCGGTGCCACGGGACGGTCGACCGTCCCAGGGCACCCTTCGCCCCTGAGGACGACCGGAGTACCTCGACGGTTCCCTGGACCGGGCCGTCGGCCGCCGTGACCTGCGTCGTTCCGGACGAGCGGGGGCATTCAGGCCCCGCTTTGGTCTGGACCGCGGCGGGCCGGGGCGTCAAGCTCTCGATTATGGACTTGGAGTTGCGCCACCTCAAGACGATCCGGGCCATCGCGGACGCGGGGAGTCTCACACGTGCCGCGACCGCGCTCGGGCTCGCGCAGCCGGCGCTCAGTGCTCAGCTCAAGCGGATCGAACGGGCTCTGGGCGGCGCCCTGTTCGAGCGCGGACGGGAGGGCGTACGCGCCACGGCGCTCGGCGACCTGGTGCTCGACCGGGCGCGCGTGGTGCTGCCCGCCGTCTGCGAGCTGCAGGAGGAGGCGGTGCGGTTCGCCCGGGGTGGGGCGGAGGGCTACCGACTCGGCGGTACCCACGGGCCGCTGCTCGGAGGCCTGGTCGATCGCATCGCGCGCCACGACCCCGGTGCCCCCGTCACCACGTACATCTCGTGGTCGGAGCGGGAGATCGCCGGCGGGGTCGCCGACGGCCGCCTCGACTTCGCCCTGGTCGGGGTCTGCGGGGAGAGCGGCCCGCCCGAGGCGGGACGGCTGGCGTGGACGGAGGTCGCCCGCGACCCGGTGTACGTGATGCTGGCCGCCGACCATCCGCTGGCGCCCCGCGCCGAGATCGACCTGGCCGAACTGGCGGCGGAGGCCTGGACCGATGTGCCGGGCGACGGCTGCTTCGGCGACTGTTTCGCGGCCGCGTGCGTACGAGCCGGGTTCACTCCGGCCTGTGTGTACGAGACGGACACCGCCTCCTGTGTGCACCTGGTGCAGGTCGGCCGGGCCGTCGGTCTCTGCCGGGCCACCTTCCCCGTCACACCGGGCCTCGTCACCCGCCCGCTCGCGGGCGCCCCGCTGATGTGGCGGCACCTGCTCGGCTGGCATCCCGAAGGGCGCGGTGCCTCCCGGTCCGCCGCCGTCCTCGGCCACACCCGGGCCGTCCATGCCGAGGCGCTCGCGACCAGCGCGGGCCGGGTGCACGCGGGGGTGGCACCCCCGGCATAACGCCATGGCAGGGGCCGACTGGCACCTGCCGTCTCCTCGTTGCGATCCCTACGGTTCCAGCAGATCCCCCACCGAGAACCGATCGTGATCCGAGATCTCGTGATCCGAGAACCGAGGAGACTCCCCATGCTCCGACGACACGCCCGCGCGGCGTGTACCGCCCTGGTCGCCGTCGGTATGGCGCTGGCCGGGCTCCAGGCCGGTTCCGCCGCCGCGGCCCCGGACGCCCGTGACCCCCATCCCGCCCCGGCCGTCAAGACCGCCGCCCAGGCGCTCGGCGCCGACTCCGCCCGGCCCGAGCTGCTCGACGCCATGCGGCGCGACCTGGGACTCACCCACTCCCAGGCCCTGACCCGCCTCACCAACGAGGCCGAGGCCGGCGCCACCGCCGCCCGGCTCCGCCAGGGCCTGGGCGGCGCCTTCGCCGGTGCCTGGGTGGACGGCGCCGAGTCCGGCACCCTGACCGTGGCCACCACCCGCGCCGCCGACGCGGCCGCGATACGGGCCACGGGCGCGCGGGCCCGGCTCGTGACGCACAGCCTGACCACCCTGGAACGCGCCAAGGAGAGCCTGGACCGTTCCGCCGGCACCGACGCACCCGCCCGCTACGTCGACGTGCGCGCCAATGTCCTGGTCGTCGAGGAGACGAGGGCCGGGGCCGGTGCGCGGCTCATCCACACCACCGGGGTCCCGAGCGAGCTGGTACGTGTCGTCCGCACCGGTCAGGCACCCCGCCCGCTCTACGACATCCGGGGCGGCGACGCGTACTACATGGGCGGCGGCCGCTGCTCGGTCGGCTTCGCGGTGACGCGCGGCACCACCCAGGGCTTCGCCACCGCCGGCCACTGCGGTCGCGCGGGCACCACCACCAGCGGGTTCAACCAGGTGGCCCAGGGCAGCTTCCAGGGCTCGATCTTCCCCGGCAACGACATGGCCTGGGTCGCCGCCAACACCAACTGGACCTCGACCCCGTACGTCAAGGGATCCGGCGGCGCGAACGTCCAGGTGACCGGCTCGGTCCTCCAGCCCGTCGGCTCCTCCGTGTGCCGCTCCGGCTCGACCACCGGCTGGCACTGCGGCACCGTGCAGCAGCACAACACGAGCGTCACCTACCCCGAGGGCACCATCTCCGGGGTGACCCGTACGACGGTCTGCGCCGAACCCGGCGACTCCGGAGGTTCGTACATCTCCGGGAGCCAGGCCCAGGGCGTGACCTCCGGCGGTTCCGGCAACTGCTCCAGCGGCGGTACCACCTTCTTCCAGCCACTGAACCCGCTGCTGCAGAACTACGGCCTCACCCTCAAGACGACCGGCACCGACCCGGGCCCCGGACCCGGCGAGCCGGAGCCGGGCGGTACATGGGCGGTCGGCAAGGTCTACGCGGCCGGTGACGTCGTCACGTACGGCGGCGCGAGCTACCGCTGCCTCCAGGGCCACCAGGCCCAGGCCGGCTGGCAGCCGCCCGACGTTCCGGCGCTGTGGCAGCGCCTGTGACCCTGGCCGGAAAGTGACCGGGGTGCCGCGAACCCGAGGGGGGTGTCGCGGCACCCCCCTCGGGTTCCCCGTAGGATCACCGCGATCTTGATCAACAACTGGGTGCCGCCATCGGTTCGGCACGTGCGCCTCGCGGGGGAGTCGGCACATGAACAGGTTTCGGGCAGTCGTGGCTTCGGTCGTTCTGGTCTCGTCCGTGGCGGTGACACTGGCCGGGTGCGGCTCCGCCGAGCCGTCGGACGACACCGCACCGGCAGGGAAGCCGTCGGCCGGCAAGGCGTCGGCGGGGCAGTCCTCCGGCGGTGGTACGACCACCGGCGGCGGAGAGGCCGGGAACTCCCCGTCCGCCGAGAAGCTCGCCGCCGACCCGGGCACCCGCTACACGGCCATCGTCGTCCCCGCCCTGGAAGGCCTCGTCTGCGACGAGGGCGACGGCGGCTTCCACTACGGCAGCGGCCTCGACATGAGCATCACCGGCGACGACGACCTCAAGGAGATCGAGGGCGACAGCCACGACGTCGCCGACGAGGTGTCCTGCTTCGGCAGCCCGCGCAATGTCCTCCGCAAGGGCACCATGTCGGCCTCGGCGCCCATGTTCACGGCCAGGACCAACCTGTACGAGAGGGTGACGGACCCCACCGCCGCCCTGAACAGGATCTTCGCCGCGTCCGTGGAACTCGAGACGGGCTACGGCCGCAACTTCACCGGCAAGGCGAAGACCGTCACGGACAGCACTCTCGTCGTGAAGTGCCAGCAGAACGTCACCGACACCTTCCCCATGACCACCTGCCTCTGGGCGAACTACGGGGCCGTCGGGTCCGTGGACTTCTTCCCGGCGGACGACCAGTACATCCCCATCGAGTCGGCCGTCCCGTGGACCCGGTCCTTCGTCGCCGGCGCGCTGGCGACGTAGCGGTCGGGGCCGGGCGGCCCCTCAGGCCTCCTCCAGGCCCCCTCGCGCGATGACCTCCGCGTACCAGCGGGCGCTGTCCTTCAACGTCCGGCGCTGCGTCGCGAAGTCCACGTGCACGATGCCGAAGCGCTTGCTGTAGCCGTACGCCCACTCGAAGTTGTCCAGGAGCGACCACAGGAAGTACCCCCGGACGTCTGCGCCGTCCGCGAGCGCGCGGTGCACCGCCGCCAGATGCGCGTGGAGGTACGCCACCCGCTCCGGGTCCTTCACGTTGCCCGAGGGGTCGGCGTAGTCGTCGTACGCCGCACCGTTCTCGGTGATCACCAGCGGTACGTTCGGCAGCTCGTCCCGCAGACGGGTCAGGAGCTCGTACAGCCCGTCCGCGTCCACCGGCCAGTCCATCGCCGTGCGCGGCCCCGGGGCCGGCTCGAACCGGACGTGCCGCTCCGCGCCCGCCCACGGCGAGGGCGCCTCCGACGTACCCGCCCCGACGACCGACGGGGAGTAGTAGTTGATGCCGAGGGAGTCGATCGGCGCGGCCGCCGCCGCCAGATCGCCGTCCTGGACGAAGGACCAGTCCGTGACCGAGGCCGTGTCGCGGATCAGGTCCTCAGGGAGCCGGCCGTGGAAGACGGGGTCGAGGAAGACGCGGTTGCCGACCGCGTCGATTCGACGGGCCGCGTCCAGATCCTCGGGCGCCTGCGAAATGGCCCGTACCGCATGGAGGTTGAGGGTCAGCGACACCTCCGCCGCGCCGGGCAGCGCACCGCGCAGGGTGCGCGCCGCGAGCCCGTGCGCCAGGTTCAGGTGGTGCGCGGCGCGCAGTGAGGCGAGGGCGCTGGTGCGGCCCGGGGCGTGCACGCCGTTGCCGTAGCCGAGAAAGGCCGCGCACCAGGGCTCGTTGAGCGTGGTCCAGGTCGCCACCCGGTCGCCGAGGGCGTCCGCCATGATGGCCGCGTAATCGGCGAACCGGTACGAGGTCTCCCGGTGCGGCCAGCCGCCCGCGTCCTCCAACTCCTGCGGCAGGTCCCAGTGGTAGAGCGTCGCCACCGGGCGGATACCGGCGTCGAGGAGGCGGTCGACGAGACGCCGGTAGAAGTCCAGGCCCTTGCGTACGGCGGGGCCGCGCCCGGTGGGCTGCACCCGGGGCCAGGCGATCGAGAAGCGGTAGTCGGTCACGCCGAGCCGCCGCATCAACGCGACGTCCTCGTCGACCCGGTGGTAGTGGTCGGCGGCGATGTCACCGGTGTCACCGTTGCGCACCTTGCCGGGCGTACGGCTGAAGGTGTCCCAGATGGAGGGGGTGCGGCCGTCCTCGCCCGCCGCCCCCTCGATCTGGTAGGCGGCCGTGGCGGTGCCCCAGCGGAAGCCCTCGGGGAAGCGGAGGTCGGTCGTCGTGCCGGTACGGGCGTCGAGCGCGGTCATGGGGTGGGAACTCCCTGGAGTGAGTCGTCTTGTGTGTGGGGGAGCGGACGGGTCAGCCCTTGACCGCGCCCTGCATGATGCCGCCGACGATCTGCCGGCCGAGCAGGCCGAAGACGAGCAGCACCGGCAGGGTGCCGAGCAGCGTGCCGGCCATGATCACGGACTGGTCGTGGACGTAGCCGCCGCCGAGCTGGCGCAGCGCGACCTGGACGGTGGGCTCGGAGGAGGTGAGGGCGACGACCGGCCAGAAGAAGTCGTTCCAGGCGGCCATGAAGGTCAGCAGGCCGAGCACGGCCATCCCGGGCCGGGCGATCGGCACCACGATCGACCAGAAGATCCGGGCGGTGGACGCGCCGTCGACCCGCGCGGCCTCGATCAGCTCGTCCGGCAGCGTCTGCGTCAGGTACTGGCGCATGAAGAACACCCCGAACGCGGACACCAGGCCAGGCAGGATCACCGCCTGGAGCTGGTTCACCCACCCCAGCTCGGCGATCAGCATGAACAGCGGGATCACCCCCAGCTGCGGCGGGATCATCATGGTGCCGACGGTGATCGCCAGGAGTGCGCCCCGGCCCCGGAAGCGGAGCTTGGCGAAGGCGAAGCCGGCGAGCGTGCAGCACAGCACGGTGCCGAGGGTGATCGAACCGGAGACGATGAAGGAGTTGAGCAGCGCCTTGCCGATGTCCGCCTCTTCGAGCACTGCCTCGAAGTTGCGGATCAGGTTCGGGCCCGGCAGCAGCGTCGGCGGGACCTTCGCCAGATCGGCGTTGGAGCGGCTCGCGGCGACGATGGTCCAGTAGAACGGGAACGCGGAGAACAGGACGGCGACGACGAGGATCCCGTACGTGAGGGGGCCCGCGTGCAGGGTGCGGCCCGCGCGGGAGGGGCCTCCGGGACGGCCCGTTCGCCCGCGCCGTGGTACGCGTGCGCGTACGGAGGCCGGGGGAGCGGCCGGAGGGTCGGTGGGGGCGTTCGACGCCGAGGTCGTCGCCGGGGCGATGGGCGCGGTCATCGGCCGGCCTCCTTGCGGGAACGGCGGCGCGCGACCAGGGCGTTGACCCCGACGAGCACCACGATGAGCAGGAACATCACCCAGGCGATGGCGGCGGCCCGGCCCAGATGGAAGAAGCCCCAGCCCTGCTCGTACATGTAGAGACCGAGGGTCTGGTACTGGTGCGAGATGCCGCCCGAGATGGAGCCTTCGAGCAGCAGCGGCTCGCCGAACAGCTGGGTCGCGCCGATCGTCGAGACGATGACGGTGAACACGATCGTGGGCCGCAGTCCGGGCAGCGTGACGTGGAAGAACTGGCGCCACCGCGACGCCCCGTCCATCGCGGCGGCCTCGTACAACTCATGAGGGATGGACTGCATGCCGGCCAGGTAGATCAGCGCGTTGTAGCCGGTCCAGCGCCAGATGACGACCGTCGACACGGCGATCTGCGAGGCGACCGTGCCGTTCTGCCAGTCGACGGGGTCGATGCCGACCAGGCCCAGCGCGTAGTTGATCAGCCCGAAGTCGCGCCCGAAGAGCTGGGCGAAGACCAGGGTGGCGGCGGCCACCGAGGTCGCGTACGGCAGGAGGACCGCGGTCCGCAGGAAGGTGCGGCCGCGCATCCGGTAGTTCAGCAGGTGCGCGAGCCCGAGGGCCATGACGAGCTGCGGGACCGTGGAGAGCACACCGATGGTGAACGTGTTGCGCAGCGAGAGCCAGAAGTACTCGTCGCCGAGGAGCGCGGTGTAGTTGCCGAGGCCGCGCCACTCCATGTCACCGGGCGTCTGGAGCTCCACCCGGTAGAGGGAGACGAAGGCCGTGTAGATCAGCGGGAAGAGACCGAAGGCGAGGAACAGGGTGAAGAACGGGGCGAGGTAGGCGTACGGCGAGAACGACTGCCAGGCCCGCCGGGCGGACCCCCGCCGCGCGGGCGGCGGGACCGGCTTCGGCGGGGCCGGTGTCTCGGATGCGGTGAGGGTCACGGCGCGGCCCTTCGGAGAGGAGCGGGGAGGAGGCGTGGAGGGAAGGGAGGGCGGGGTCAGCCGATGGTGTTCTCGACGCCCTTCTTCGCGTTCGACCAGGCCTTCTCCGGCGAGGTCCCCTTGCGCTCGACCTCGCTCAGCGCGTTGGTGATCTGCGTCGTGATGTTCTGGTCGTGGACGCCGAGCACCTGGACCGGGGCCGCCTTCGCCGCGTCGCCGAAGATCTGCCCGATGGGGGCGTCGGAGAAGAACGGGTCCTTCGCACCGGCGACCTTCTCGATCGCACCTGTGGCGGAGGGGAAGTTGCCCTGCTTCTGGAAGAGCTTCGTCTGCTGCTCGGGGGCGGTGAGCCACTTCACCAGCTCGTACGCCTCCTTCTTGTGCTTCGCGGCCTTGGGCACCGCCAGGTAGGAGCCGCCCCAGTTGCCGGCGCCGCCGGGGAGCGTGGCGACGTCCCACTTGCCCTTGCCGGCCTCACCGGCCTGGCCCTTGATGTAGCCGAGCATCCAGGCGGGGCACGGGATGGTGGCGAAGGAGCCGCCCGCGAAGGCCTGGTTCCACTGCGGGGACCACTGGTCGAGCTTGGCGGTCAGCCCGTCCTGGGCCGCCTGGACGGCGTGGTCCCAGGCGCTGCGCAGCGCGGGGTTGTTCTCCCAGATCAGCTTCCCGGAGGCGTCGTAGTACCGCTCCTTCTCCTGCCCGATGATGATCGAGTAGAGGCTGCCGGTGCTGTCGATCCAGGCGCTCTTGCCGCCGGCCTTCGCCTTGTACTGCTTCCCGAGGTCCAGGTATCCGTCCCAGGTCGCCCACTTCTTGGCGAGCTCGTCTCGGCCGGTCGGCAGACCGGCCTTCTTGAAGAGGTCCGTGCGGTAGCACATGGCCTCCGGGCCGACGTCCGTGCCGAGGCCGAGGACCTCACCGCCCTTGCCGGCGGCGGCCGCCCACTTGGCCGGGGCGAACTGGCTCTTGAGGGTGTCGGCGCCGTACTTCCTCAGGTCCTCGAAGCGCTCGGACTGCTGCTGGGTGACGGAGGCGATCCGGCCCACCTCGATGCCCTGGACGTCCGCCAGGCCGGCGCCGCCGGCGAGCCGGGTCTGCAGGGACTTCCAGTAGTCGGCCTCGTCCTCGGTGTCCGTCTGCTTGATGCTGACACCGGGGTGGAGCTTCTCGTACTCGGCGTACAGCCCGGCCTCCTTGTACCCGAAGGAGCCGAACAGGTCGACGGTGATCGTGACCTCGCCTCCCGCGCCGTCGGTGGACGCGTCGTCCGACGTGCCTCCGCAGGCGGCGAGCAGGGCCCCGGTGAGTGCGACGGCCCCCAGGCGGACGACGGCTCTCCTGGCGGTGGTCGTGGTGGCGGCTCGGGCGATGGGCATGGGAAGCCTCCCTTGGCTCCGGAACGAGCGAGAGCGACTGAGAGCGCTCTCAAGCGTGCGGAGGGAGCGTGCCTGTGGACGAGGCCATCCGTCAAGGCTCGAAGGCGTAACGGACGGGAAGTGCCGTCAAGTCCGGCCTGTGTTCAATCTCTTGACACACGCGTTTCGAGAGTTTTACGTTTCCGGCGTCTTGAGAGCGCTCTCTCGGAGCGTTCGCCCGGAGCTCGCCACCCCCCTCTCTCTCCCCGCGCATCCCCTCCGTGCCCCCACTCGTCGCGACGACATGAGGTGCCGTACATGCCAGCCCCCCGCACCAGGCCGGCCGCCGCGCTGGTCCTGGTCTCCGCCCTCGCAGCCCTGGGACTCGGTCCCGCCGCCGCCCCCGCGGCCGCGGCCACCGTCCCCACGGGCGCCGGAAGTTACTCCGACACCCGCCCCGCCGGAACCTCCGGCCCCACGACCAACACCGGCGCACCGGTCACCCCCAAGGTCACCCCCGCCGCCCAGGGCAAGCCGGTCCCCACCAACGACTGGTGGTCCTCCCTCGCCTTCCAGCGCTACGGGGGCAACCCGTACTCCACTCCCATGTACGGCCACCCGCTCACCTACCAGGCCGTCGCCGGCGGCCTCGAGCTCGGCTACCCGACCACCCCCGCCATCGTCGGCGAGGGACGCCAGTACGAGTTCGCCCACAAGGGCGACCTCACCCTCGGCCTCACCGGGCTCAACTCGCCCGACACCAAGGCCGACGCCTGGTCCGACTGGACCGTCACCCCCTACTGGTCCGACGGCGCCCGCACCCTGCGCACCACCATCGGCCACGGCATGCCCTTCGTATACGCCAAGGGCACCGGCGGCGACGCACGGATCACCACCGCCACCGCGCCCACCGTCTTCGCTGACCAGGGCAACGTCCTCGGCATCACCGTCGCGGGCCACCACTACGCCCTGTTCTCGCCCACCGGCACCGACTGGACCGTCTCCGGCTCCACCGTCACCGCCGGGCTCGGCGGCAAGGACTACTTCTCCGTCGCCGTCCTGCCCTCCACCGACGCCCTCGCGACCTACCGGAAGTACGCCTTCAGCTTCGTCACCGGATCCACCGTGAACTGGAGCTACGACGCGGGCACCGTCCGCGCCACCTACGCCCTCACCACCGAGGCGAAGGAGGGCACCGAGCGCGGCACCCTCCAGGCGCTCTACCGCCACCAGTGGCTGAACACCACCGACCCGCTCACCCCGTACACCTACGTCTCACCCCGCGGCACCATGAAGGTCCGGGAGTCGGCCGCCTTCACCACCAGCCAGAAGGCCGCCGCCACCCTGCCCGCACTGCCGGGCGGCACCGGTGCGGACACCGCACGCCTGCGCGGCTATCTGAACGAGGTCGCGAGCTCCGCCGACCCCTTCTCCGGAGCCGTCGACACCTACTGGACCGGCAAGGCGCTCGGCAAGCTCGCCCAACTCGTGCCGCTCGCCGACCAGATCGGCGAGACCGCGCTCCGCGACAAGCTCCTCGGCCAGATCAAGGGCCGCCTCCAGGACTGGTTCACGGCCGGCGGCGCGAACGAGTTCTCGTACGACACGGCCTGGAAGACCCTCACCGGCTACCCGGCCTCCTACGGCAGCGACACCGAACTCAACGACCACCACTTCCACTACGGCTACTACGTGTACGCCGCCGCGATCGTCGCCCAATACGACGCGGGCTGGGCCGCCGACTCCGCCTGGGGCGCCATGGTCAAGACCCTGGTCCGCGACACCGCCAACCCCAGCCGTACGGACACCGCCTTCCCCTTCCTCCGCGGCTTCGACGTCTACGCCGGACACAGCTGGGCCAGCGGCCACCAGGGCTTCGCCGCCGGCAACAACCAGGAGTCCTCCTCCGAGTCGACCAACCTCAGCGCCGCGCTCGTCCTCTGGGGCTCGGCCACCGGAAACACCGAACTCCGGGACCTCGGCACGTATTTGCTCACCACCGAGGGCGAAGCCATCGCCCAGTACTGGTTCGACGCCGACCAGCAGGTATTCCCCGCGGCCTTCCAGCACGACACCGCCGGCATGGTGTGGGGCAGCGGCGCCGCCTACGCCACCTGGTGGACCGCCAACCCCGAGGAGATCCACGGCATCAACGTCCTCCCGGTGACCGGAGGTTCACTCCACCTCGGCGGCCACAAGGAAGCCGTCCGGCGCAACATCGCCGAGATGGAACGCGAGAACCCGGGACCCGCCGTCGAATGGCGGGACATCCTCTGGGAATTCCAGTCCTTCGCCGACCCGGCCGCCGCCAAGGCCAAGTGGGACGCGGGCAACGCCGGTTACACCCCGGAGGCGGGCGAGTCCAAGGCCCACACCTACCACTGGCTCACCGCACTCGACACGCTCGGCACGCCCGACGCGACGGTCACCGGCTCCATCCCCACCTCCGCCGTCTTCGCCAAGGGCGCCACACGCACCTACGTGGCCCACAACCACGGTGCCACCGCGCGGACCGTCACCTTCTCCGACGGGAAGTCCCTCTCCGTACCCGCGCGTTCCACCGTCACCGGCACCGGGACGGGTAGCCCCGATCCCGATCCCGATCCGGAGCCGTCCACCGGCAACACCTTCCAGCTCCGCACGGGCGGCGCGCTCACCACGGCCACCGGCGCCACGGCGGGCAGCGACACCGTCCTCTCGGCACAGGGCGGCAACTACGACGGCACCCCGAACCGGCCGGTCGTCTACGAGGTCAAGGGAGTCAACGGCACGCTCAAGGCAGGCGGTTCCACCGCCTTCCGCCTCCAGATCGACGCCGGCGCGGGCGTCGGACTCGGTCAGCAGGCCCGGATCAGCTACGACCTCACCGGCGACGGCACCTTCGAACGGACGGAGACGTACCACTACTTCGCGACCGACCCGGTGACGGGCTGGGAGGAGTACGCCCAGTCCCGCGGCCTCAAGTCCGCCACGGGAACACTCGGGAACCTGACGGGCGGAACCGTGCGGCTGGAGGTCTGGAGCGCGATCGGCAACGGCGACTCGCGCGTCCAGACGGGCACGGACCGGTCCGTGGTGGTCATCCCGTACGACTGACCGCCCGAGCCCCTCGGGGAGCGGAGCGGCGGGACCGGGTTCCTCCTCACCCGGTCCCGCCGCCTCACGCATTCCTGTCCGGTGCTCCTGCCTCTCGCCTCTCGCCTCAGGCCTCAGGCCTCTCGCCTCAGGCCTCTTGCCTCTTGCCTCAGGCCGAGTCGCGGAGCACGAGTGACGTCGGCGTGATCACGGATGCCGGGACCTCGGGCCCGGCCCCGTCGAGCAGCCGCATGAGGAGCTTCACCATCAGCCGGCCCATGCCTTCGATGTCCTGGTGCACGGTGGTCAGGGACGGGGAGGTCCTGCGGACCACCGAGTCCATGTCGTCGAAACCGACGATCGCCACGTCCTCCGGAACGCGCACCCCGCGCTCCCGGAGGGTCAGCAACGCGCCCGACGCCATCAGGTCGTTGGCGACGAACACGCCGTCGACGTCCGGCCGCCGGTCGAGCAGCTCCGCCATGGCGCGGGCACCGCTCTCCTCCGTGAAGTCGCCCCGGCACAGCAGGGCGGGGTCGGCGTCGACGAGGACGTCGCGGTAACCGTGGATCCGGTCGAGCGCCGACGTCTGGTCGTCCGGCCCGGAGATGTGGGCGATGGTCCGGCGGCCGAGCCCCACCAGGTGCCGCACCGCCTCCCGGGCGCCACCACGGTTGTCGCAGTCGACGAAGGGCACGGTCGGACTGGTGCCGGGAGCCGGCCGCCCACCGAAGACCACCGGGATGCGGGTCCGGTCGATGACGGCGGGCAGGGCATCGTCGTTGTGCAGGGAGAAGGCCAGCGCGCCGTCCACGTGCCCGCCCCCGAGATAGCGGGCGATCCGGTCGTGATCTCCCGGGCCCTCCACCCACAGCAGCACCAGCTGGGCGTCGTGCGCGGTCAGCTCCCGGCTGATGCCCCGCACCTGCTGCTCGAAGAAGGGGTCGGAGAAGATCCGGAACTCCGGCTCCGCGATGATCACCGCCACGGCGCCGTTGCGCCGGGTGACCAGGGTGCGGGCCGCGTGGTTGGGCACGTAACCGAGCTCGTCGACGGCCCTGCGTACCTTCTCGACCAGCGGAGGGCGCACGCCCGCGCCCCCGTTGACGACCCGGGAGGCCGTGGCGCGGGACACGCCGGCGCGAGCGGCGACGGCTTCCAGCGTGGGGCGGGGCCCCGTGGTCTGCTCGGGCAAGGCGGGCGCTCCTCGGCTGCGTGGTGTGGGCTGCGGTGTGTGGCGTGCGGTGTGCGTTCCTGTGCGGATCAGGATATCTGTAGCCCCCACCCTCTGAGAGCGCTCCCAGCCGGAACGCCTCCCTGTGAGCCCGCTCAGGCGGGGGCACCCGCTGCCTCGGGCCGTGTCAGTGGTGCGTGCGACGATCCAGGACATGATCGCCTCGCTCGAAGCCCTGTTGCCCGCCACCGGCAAGACGCACGTCTCGACCACGTACGCCGACTGGGTCGCCGCCCATGACCCGGACGCCGCCGCGGCGGCACGCGACCTGACCGAGGCCATGGGGCCCGAACTCAGCCGGTCCTGGACCAAGCCCGGCGCGTTCGTCGACGCGATGGCGTGGCGGGCGCGCCGGCTGCCGCCTGCCCATCTGCCGTGGTTCTGGGACACCGTGGGGCATCGGCTGATCGGTTACGGGAGCCGGCCGGGCGGCCGGGCCTACGTGGCGGCGCGGGCGGCCGAGGCCGAGCAAGGGCTGGCGGTGGATCCCGCCTACCGCCGGGCCAACGGGCTGCTGTTCGCCACGGGCGGGGCCATGCCGGCCAAGGAGTTCGGGGCCCATCAGCGGTTCCTCACCGAGACCCTGGAGCCGGTCGAGGCGCACGCCGCCCTGGGCGCGTTCCTGACCGCGTGGGCGGGCTCGAAGGCGGACCTGCCGGCGGACCTCGTGCGCCGGGTACGGGCCTCCGCCAAAGCCGCCGGTCACGGGGACGACGAGGTCGCGCGCGTGGTGGCGGCGATCCTGTCCGTCACCCGGAAGAAGTCGGTGCCGGACGCCCTCCTCGTAGCCGCCGAGCCGGTTCTGACGGCCCATCCGCCGACGGACGCGGTCGCCGCGGGATTCGTCGAGGTCTTCCCCGAGAGCGTCACCGACGGCGGGGCCTGGCTGCGGGTGCTGATCGGCTGTGGCGCGACGGAGGCGATGGAGACCGGACGGCTGGTGCCGGAGGGGGGACTGCACCACTGGGTCGGGCACTTCGTCCACATGTACCAGTACGCGCGCCAGCCCCGCGGCGGAGTCGGGCGCCAGCAGCTGCCGCCCGAGTTCCTCGACCTGGTGGGCCGACTGGGCCCCCGCCTGCGGGCGACAGGTGACGCCGTGACGGTGCACACCACCCGCCACCACTACCAGGGCTTCGACGCGGACGTCCTCGACGCTTGCCTGGCGGCCGGGGTCACCGTCGTCGATCCGGGTCCGGAGACCCGGATGCGCTTCTGGGGCGAGCGGTCCGAGCGGGACCTCACCGCCCTCGCCGCGGACCCGGTGTTCGGCCCCCGACTCGAAGGAACCGTGCACGCCGGACTGAAGCCCACCTGGTACGGGGCGCCCGCACGCAAGCCCGGATCGGCGGTGACGCTGCTCCCCGGCAACGAGGGCATCGCCCACGAGGTGGCCGGGCGGGTCGGCAAGCTCGTCGACACCGTCGGGGGCGGCGGCATGGCGGGTGCCGAGGAGTCCGTCGCCGAGCTGGAGACCCTCCTCGACCGGCCGACGGTGACGGCCCTCGGCGGGATCGTCGACGCCCTCGCGGGCGCGTCCGCCGGCGGCGCGCTGCGGCGCTCGCTCGCGGCCGGTCTGCCGGAGGAACTCGCCTGGCCCGCGCTGGAGGCCGTGTACCAGGAGTTCGCGGCCGACGCCGCGCGCGCGGAGGGCGAGACGGGCACGACCGGGGACGCGGAAGCGGCCGGCGGGGCCGTCGCCGTCGGTGCGGTCGGACTGCCCGGGGTGGCCGGTGTGACCTCCACCTGGCCCGTGCTGACGGTCTTCGGGCGCGACCGGGCCGTCGCCGTCGCCCCGGACGGGGTGCGCGGCTCCTGCCGGTTCACGGTCCCGGAGGACGCGACCATGTTCGCCGTCCACTACGTCGGAGGGTCCTTCCTCGTCAGCTGGAGCCTCAAGCCGAGCCCGTACTACTGCGACACCGCCGTCTGGTCCGACCGTCCCGAGGAGCCTTTCACGCCGGAGGAGCTGGGCGGCCTGGTGCCCTTCGGCGGCAGCCTGGACGGGGCGTACGGCTTCCAGTTCGAGACCGCCGACGGCGGTGGACGGCACGGTGGCCTCCGCGTGACCCGGCCGGGCGGCACGGAGGGGATCGACCGGGAGGAGCTGCAGCTGAGTGACGGCTCCCGGATCTGGACCAACGCCGTCTACGGGAGGCGGCCGTGGGAGGTCGTGGACCCGGTCACCGGCGAGCGGCAGGGCGCGACGCCGCTGCCGGAATTCCCCGGCCGACCCGCGAGCACCGATCCGTCCGTGGAGCCGTCCGAGGCGGACAAGACCCTCGCACGCGAGGCCCTGCAGCTGGCGCCCCTGCCCGCCGGTACGGCCGATTCCCCGCTGGGCAGCCGGGACGGACTCGTCGGCACCCGCGTGCTGTTCCGTACCCGCTACCGCGACAACGCGCCCGACCACTACCTCCTGGAGAGCATCGACGGCCGCAGGGCCCGGTTCGACATCGACCGGCCGGGCCAGGAGCCCTGGGGCCTCTGGGCGCCACCGGAGGGCGCGGTGGAGGACGTCGTCCTCGCCGAGGCGCAGACCCGCACGGGCGTGCGCGCGTACACCGCCGACGGCGTCCTGCTCTGGGAGCTCGACGGGCACCACTCGCCCACGCACCCGCGCGTGAAGCCGGCCAGGCGGGTCACGGTCTCCCACGGAGTGGCCCTGCCGCCCGCGTTCTGGTACCTGCTGCGGACTCGGGACGCGGTCGGTTCCAAGGCCCTGCGGACCGTGGAACAGCAGACGGCGGACACCCTCCTGGCCGCCGCCTTCGACAGTGCGGAGGCGCTGCGCGCCGCCGTGGCACGGGAGTTGCCGGAGGTCACCGACCCGGTCCTGGTCGAGGGCGTCGTGGCGGTGGTTGAGCGGGCCGCCCGGGTGGAGGAGCGACGGCGTGCCCTGCACCGGCGCGTCACCCGGCTCGCCGAGGCGCCGCCGGTCCTGCCGAGTCGTTCCGTGCCCGACACCGAGCTGATGCCCGCGCTGTTCGGCCTCGTCGTGGACGGGAAGCGCGACACCTGGCAGCGGACCGCGGACGCCGCCCAGCCCGCGACCCTGAGCGCGCTGGCAGCCGACGGCGCCTGCCTGACCGGAACGATCGAGGAGGAGGTCCGGCGGCTGTCGCCGCCCGCCGCGCCGCACGACTGGTCGCAGCTTCTCGGCGCGATCGACGCGGTGGCCTGGCGGGCGGCGGTGGCACCGACGCCGGACACGGAGCGGTCCGCCCTGCGCGCGCTCCTGGACACCTGGGCCGACCAGCCGTTCGCCCGTGCGGGCAGCCGGTGGTGGGTCGGCCGCACGTCCGACACCGGCACCCTGGACGGGCTGCGGGAGGGAGGGACCGCCGTGGCGTCCGCCGGACTGTGGGACGGCGGGAAGACCTGCTGGTTCGTCGCCCCCGCCGCCGACGCGACGGACGGCGACCCTGTCCCGTCGGCCGTCCCCGAAGCCCGGCTCGTCCGGGTGGAGCGGGACGACGCCGCCCGCCTGCGGGCCCTGCTCGCGGCGATCGACGCGCACGGACCTCTCCCCGTGCCGGAGTCGGCGGCCGCGCGGTTCGCCGAACTGACCGGCGTCCGCAGGCCCGTGGCACGGCTCGTGGTCGCCGGTATGGTCGGCCGCGCGGACCGGGACGCGGACCGCTCGCTCGCCCGCAAGGCCCCGTACAAGGCGAGCCCGATGACCGCCGAGTTGTACGAGGAGCTGCGCGCGCGGCTCGGAGCCGCCGGCCGACGGGCCGTCCTGGCGGCCGCGCTGCCCGGGGACCCGGCCGAGCTGTGGCGGCCCGGCGGGGTCGAGGCGGCCGTGGAGCGGATGGCCGGCGTGTGGCGGGAGATCGTCGGGGAGCGGCCCGCCGTGCACGACGAGGCGGCCGACGCACTGGAGGCCGACCTGGGCCTCTCGGAGGTCTGGGCGCGACGCCTCGCGGGCGGCTACGAGGCCGCCGAGGACGCGACGGTACCCGCAGCCGACTGGGACCTGGCCGCGCCCAGGTACGGCCTGGGCGTGGAGGTGCGGGCCCTGCCGCCGGCGGGACCCGAGCTGCCCTACGGCACCCCGGTGGGTCTCGCGATCGAGGAGATCGCCAGTGCGCTGGTCTGGGCGTGGACCGATCGGCCCGCCGGGGACCCGGCGGTGGCCGGCGCGACAGCCCTGTACGAGCGACTGCGGGCCGAGCTGGCCCGTCCGGAACTGCTCGTCGAGCTGCCCGGCGGGCGGGTCCAGGACACCTCGGTGAGCATTGCCGAGCGGTTCGGGCCGGCACGACTGCCCGTGTCGATGGACCGCCGGAAGGAGAAGGGGGAGATGCCGTCGATGACCGCGTACGACTCGGGCCCGCTGGTGGTGTGCGCACCCGGCGGCGACGTCTTCCTGCGGCCCGCCCGGGTCGCCGACCCCGAGGCCTGGCGACGGGTCCGTGAGATCACCGACCTCGCGGAGGAGCTGGACCGGGTGGCGCCGCTGCTCGCCGGCGGCGGTCTCGACCGGATGATGCGGCGGGCCGGCTCCGGAGCCGTACCGGACGGGGCGTACGAGGCGGATCCCCGGCAGTCCTGCCCGGAACTGGTCGCGCGCGTGGCCGAGGAGCTCGGTGTGGGAACGGACGCCGCCGCGCTGTACCTCCAGCTCGCGACGCTGGCCGCGCCCACCGACCGGAACGTACGGAGGTGGAACGGCTGGACGAGCAAGCGGCACGCGGAGGTCCGGGCGGAACTCCTCGCCACCGGCGCGGTCCTCGAGGCCAAGCGGGCGCGGGCGGGCCGGACCCAGTTCCTGCCCGGCGAGTGGACCGAGCTGAAGGCCCCGCACCTCCCGCTCGAACAGGTGAAGCTGGCGAGCCACCGGGTGCGCCCGCTGTGGAGCAACCAGCTCCGCTCCCCGTTCGTACGGGTGCTGCCGACGGCCCCCCTGCACGAGATGTTCGCGGAGGCGTGGGAGCGCGGCCGGGAGCAGCGCGCCTGAGGTACTCGCACGACCTCCGGGTGCGGTGCCCGGGCAGAACGGCCGCACCGCACCCGGAGGCCACGGGCCACGGCCCCCGGCTCAGTCGTCGCCGAGTCCCGCCACGAAGGCGTGCGCCAGGGTGTGGGTGTGGGTGAGGGTGATCAGCCAGGACCTGATCCCCGTCTCCTCGGCCAGCGCCGCGGCCCGGCCCGTCAGCCGGAGCGACGGGCTCCCGGACGCGGCACGCACCACCTCGACCTCGGTGAGGACGGAACCGGTGAGCCCCACGCCCAGCGCCTTGAGCACCGCTTCCTTGGCGGCGAAGCGTACGGCGTAGCGCTCGGCCGAGTCGGCCGGGATGTCGCAGTAGGCGCGCTCGCCGGTCGTGAACACGCGGGCGGCGAAGCGTGGCTGGCGGGCGAGGACGGCTCGCATCTCGTCCACCTCCACCAGGTCCGTGCCCACGCGGAGGACCCGCCTGCCGACCAGGGCGTACGCGCCGGCCGCAGTCGCTTCGCCGATTGCCCCGCCGCCCGCACCGGGGCCTTCGCCGAGCCTTCCGGCGTTCTCCGCGCCGCCCACCGGACCGATCATCATGCCAAGATCCAACTCTCTTGCTCCGTCTGGCGATCGGCCGATATGGTGCCGAGCCGTCACCCATGATGGAGTACGCGCGCCGTCACCGAGCGCCGACCGAGAGGGTCCCGCGATGAGTCTGCGGTTCACGCTTCAGCCCAACCCCGCTCCCGCGAGTCCCGAGCGGCGCGCCGAGATCCTGGCCGACCCCAAGTTCGGCCAGTACTTCACCGATCACATGGCGCGCGCGGTGTGGACGGCGGACGGCGGGTGGAGCGACGCCGCCGTGGTTCCGTTCGCGCCGATCCCCATGCACCCGGCGGCGGCGGTCCTGCACTACGCGCAGGAGATCTTCGAGGGGATGAAGGCCTACCGGCACGCGGACGGATCGGTCTGGACGTTCCGTCCGGAGGCCAACGGCGAGCGGTTCGCACGCTCCGCCAGGCGCCTGGCCCTTCCCGAGCTCCCGCTGCCGGCCTTCCTCGACTCGGTCACCGAACTCGTGCGCGCCGACCGGGTATGGGTGCCGAACGGAGGCGAACAGAGCCTCTACCTGCGCCCGTTCATGTTCGCCTCGGAGGCCTTCCTCGGCGTACGGCCCGCCGCCGAGGTCACGTACATGGTCATCGCCTCGCCCGTCGGCCCGTACTTCTCCGGCGGCGTCAAGCCGGTCTCGATCTGGCTCTCCACGGACTACACCCGCGCCGGACGCGGCGGGACCGGGGCCGCCAAGTGCGGCGGCAACTACGCGGCCAGCCTGGCGCCGATGCTGGAGGCCGGCGAGCACGGCTGCGACCAGGTCTGCTTCCTCGACGCGGCCGAGGGCCGGTACGTCGAGGAACTCGGCGGCATGAACCTGTACTTCGTCACGGACGACGGCCGGCTCGTCACCCCGGAGCTCGGAACCATCCTCGAAGGCGTCACCCGCGCGTCCATCCTCGCCCTCGCCAAGGAGATGGGGCTCGACGTCGAGGAGCGGGCCGTCGAGATCACCGAATGGCAGGAGGGCGCGCGGACCGGCGCGATCCGTGAGGTCTTCGCCTGCGGCACCGGCGCGGTGGTGACTCCCGTCGGGCGGCTCGTCTGGACCGACGGAGAGGTCGTCGCCCCGGACACCGGCGCCGAGGACTCGGTGACGATGCGACTGCGGCGGCGTCTGGTGGACATCCAGTTCGGCCGGGCGGACGACCCCCACGGGTGGATGCGGCGCCTCGTCTGACCGGACGGTGGAAGGCCCGGGGCGCCCTCAGAGGTGTCCCGGGCCCGCCGTCAGCAGGCCGAGTCCCACTGCCTCGTTCGGGCACGCGCCCCCGCAGTCGTCCCCGGTGAAGGTGGCTCCCTCGGTGACCGGGACGCAGTCGGCCGCCAGGTCCTCGGCCCGGAGGGCGCGGCCCTTGCCCACGCCCCGCTGCACGGCGAGCGCCACCACTCCGGCCGCGTACGCGGTCGCGCCCGAGGTGCCGCTGGAGACCAGCCAGCCGTCGTCCGGGGCGGTCCCGTCGTAGGCGCTGTTCCGGCGGTCGAACAGACAGCCCGGCTGCGTCGGGAAGACGATGTAGTCGCCGTGCGGCATCGTCCCGCAGGGGCCGGAGAAGTCGGGGACGCTCCGGCCCGGGAACACCGACGAACGGTAGCTCGACGCCAGGTCGGAGGCGCGCCGTTCCCCACCGGGGCCGACATGGACCCCACCGACCGTCAGCGCGCCCGGCGTGGCCACCGACTGGAACATGGCACTACGCCGATCGGTGGAACCGTTGCCCGCGGCGAACAGGACGGTGATGCCCTGCCGGATCGCGGCGGTGACCTCCAGGTGCAGAGTGGGCTCCTCCCGCAGGGTGCCCCAGCTGCAGGAGATGACGTCCGGCCGCAGCTCCACCGCCCGCTGGAACGCCGCCAGCGGGAAGGAGAACGCCTCGCTCGCCATCTTGACCATGGTGAGTTCCACCCGGGGAGCGACGGCGAGGAGCAGGGCCGACATGGCGGTGCCGTGCCCGCGCTCGTCGGCCGTGGGGTCGAGGCAGCCGAGGGCGGGCACCACGGACGTCGAGTAGCCGTGGGCGCGGTGGTGCGGATGCCCGTACAACCCGGTGTCGACCATCACCACCCGTACCCCGTCGCCCCGGATTCCGGCGGTGTGGAGCGGCTCGGCGCCGGCCACGCGGACGGCGTCCTCGGGCAGCCGCAGGTAGCGGTCGGTACGGGGCAGCGGCGGGGCGGCGCTCGCCGTCAGCTCGAAGCCTGAGCGGGGGACCCGTACCTCGGCGACCAGCTCCGGGTGCAGGCGCGACCGGAGCGCGTGCGGCGCCTTGAGTTCGTAACGGACGGAGCCCCGGATGTACTTGTTGCGCACCGGGAGGACGGGGCCGCCGAAGACCTCCGCGAGCTGCGCGTTGTCGCCGGAGACGGTGAGACCGACCTCCGTACGCGCCTCGACGGCCAGGCCCTCGCGGCCGAAGGAGTCCGCGAGGCGGTCGACGACACCGGGGGCGGGAAGGAACTCCTCCACCGGGTGACGCGACAGCTGGGCGGGATCACCGCCCAGCTGAAGCCCGGAGGCCGAGCGGGGAACGACGGTGACCACGCCGCGCCGCTCGAACCGGGCGAGCTCGTCCTCCACCATGCGGTGCCTTCCCTTCAGCTGTTCGCGAGTGCGCGCAGGCGGTGCCGGTCGAGCTTCCCGGACGGTGTCAGGTTCACGTCCTCGTCGGTGAGGAAGTCGATCCGGCCCGGGAGCATGTAGCCCGGCAGCCGCAGGGCCAGCTCCAGGCGCAGCTCGGTCTCGTCGGGACCGGATCCGTCCCCCCGGCCGAGGACGAAGAGCGTGATCGCCTTCCCCGTCACGGGGTGTTCGGCCGGTACCGCGCAGCAGTCCGTCACCCCGGACACGGCGAGCGTCGCCGCCTCGACCTCGGACAGGTGGACGAGATTGCCGTTGATCTTGAGGGCGTCGTCGCGGCGCCCCAGGAACAGCAGCGCGCCGTCCGCCCGCCGCCGCACGTAGTCGCCGGAGCGGTAGAACCGGGCCCCGCCCGGGCCCGGCAGCTCGACGACCGCCCGGGCCGTACGGTCGGGTTCGCCGCAGTAGCCCACCATCACCTGAGGTCCGCCGATGAGCAGCTCCCCGGTCTCACCGTCCGGGACCGGCCGGAGCGCGTCGTCGACGACGAGCAGGTCGACACCGGGCAGGGGGCCGCCGATGGGGAGGAACTCCTCCTCGTACCCGGCGAGGTCGTCGACGAGGAAGAGCGTCGCGCTGTGGGTGGTCTCGGTCGGCCCGTACCCGTGGACGTACGTGAGTCCCGGCACCGTGGTGGCGAACGCGCGGAGCACCGCGACCGGGCAGGACTCGCCGCCGAACCAGAGCCGCCGCAGCGAGCTCAGGTCGCGACGGCCGGCGTCGCTGAAGCGGCCCACCAGCATGCGGATCACCGAGGGCACGAGCAGCGTGTCGGTGATCCGCCACTCCTCGACGGCCCGGGTGATCTGCGTGGGCATCCGCAGCCGGGGCAGCAGATGCACGCTGCCGCCGACCAGGAAGGTCGACCAGAGGTCGACGACCGAGGCGTCGAAGAAGAGCGGCGCCACGTTGAGGAAGCGCATGCCGTCCTCGAAGCCGACGACCTTCTGCACTCCTTCGAGGAGGGCGCACAGCGACCGGTGGCTGATCACGACGCCCTTGGGCGAGCCGGTCGAGCCCGAGGTGAAGACCACGTACGCGTGGTCGTCGGGGCTCCGGTCCGCGAAGGGCACGGGACGCACGTCGCTCTCGGCCACCGGGTCCCACCCCGGGTCCCCGGCCTCCTTCCCGACGGTCACCACGGCGCCCGCCGGCGCGCCGTCGAGCAGCCCCCGGTGGTCGGGGTGGACCACCGTGACCGTGGGCTCGCACAGGCCGAGCAGCAGGGCGACGCGGGCCGCCGGCAGCGACTCGTCCACCGGCACGTACCGGGCCCCGAGCCGCAGCGCCGCCCACATCACCGTCACCGAGGCGACGGACTTGTCCATCACCATGGCGACCGTGGAGCCCCGGCCGACGCCGAGCCCGGCCAGGACGTCGGTCAGCGACTGGGTCCGGCGGGCCAGCGTCCGGTACGAGACCGCCTCACCGGTGTCGAGCGCCACCACGGCCCTGGCGTCGCTCTCGTACCGGCGCTCCAGGATCTCGTCGGCGAAGAGCGGCACATCGCCCCCGCCCACGTACTCGTTCATCCGTCCTCCTGCCAGGTGAGAGGGGACTCGAGCCGCAGCCGGATCGCGTCGAGCAGCTCCGGGAAGGTCTCCATCTTCTGGTCGTACGAGCCGAAGTGGCCCATGCCGTCCATCGCCGTGAACTCGCTTGCGGTCAGCTCGTGCAGCTCCTCGGCGACCTCGAAGGGGACCCAGGGGTCGTCCTTCGAGTGGAACTGAGCGATGAAGCGCTGGTTGGCGCGGATGGCGTCCCAGTCCCACGGCCGGTCGAAGAACCCACTGCGGCGCTCCAGTTCGAAGCCGCAGTCGGTGTGGTGACCGGCCACCGCGAAGGTACCGAGCAGCGGCGCCGTCTCGGCGTAACGGAACGCGGTGAGCGCGCCGGAGGAGTGCCCGACGATCACCGTGTTCTCGTCCGGCCGGATGACGTCCGTGAGGTACGGCAGCCAGAACCGCATCCGGCCCTTGATCGGGTCCGGAAAGGTCTCGGCCACCACCTGGTGGCCGAGGGCCTCCAACTCCCGTCTGAGGTACGGGAACCAGATGCCCTCGACGCTCGCCCCGGCGTTCCCGTGGATCAGCACGATCCGCACGTCCGCCCGGGAACGGGGCCGGACCGGCCCCGCCCCCGGCCGCGGACCGGTCTCGGGCTCCGGACCCGGCCCCACCCCCGTCGTGGAGATCTCAGACAGGGGACACCTCGTCGTCCAGGAGCTCTTCGAGCAGCTCGGACAGCGAACCCAGGGTCGCGAAGTTCTCGACGGTCAGCAGCTCCGGTTCGAGCTCGATGTCGTAGAACGTCTCGAAGGCCAGGGTCAGTTCGATCATCTGGGTCGAGTTCAGCGAGAGCCCGCCGTTGAACAGCGGGGTCGCGGAGGTCAGTTCGACCCGTTGGTGCGGGAAGATCACGGCGATGACCTCGCGGAGGTCGTCCTCGATGCCCGCCTGCGTCTTGCGGTCGCTCACCCTCGGTTCAACTCCTCTCGGGCGCCGCGGCGGTGCCCTCGCCCTGTGCTTTCGGACCGCCCTCGGACTGCGTCGCCGCCGCGGCGCTCTCCTCCGGCGTCTTCGGGCGGGTCTGCAGGAAGAGCGGGGTCCGCGGGATGTTCTGCGCGTCCTGGTGGAACGGGTTGCGCTTGTTCTTCAGCGAGAGGTACATGGTGCGGCGGGCGCGCGCCTTCTCCTCGTCGGAGTAGAAGAGGAAGGCGATGTTGCCGGCGTTCTCCCGGCCGACCTCGGTGAGGGTGACGTCCTCGTCGGTCTCCACGGCGTAGCCGCCCTCGACGAGCCAGTCGATCTCCCGGCGGTACTTCTCGAAGTTGGCGACATCCGCCTTCTTCACGCTCCCGAAGACCGGGAAGAAGACCATGACGCGGTTCTCGACCTCGTCCTCGCTGCAGATACGGCCCTGCTCGATGGGGATGATCCCGGCCTCGACCTCCCGCATCCACCGCTCGACGTCCGTGTGGTTGCGGTAGCTGCGCTCGCCCATGTAGTTCTCGGCGGCCGGACCGATGCCGAGCGTGTAGCTGGCGCGGTAACCATTGCCGCCGCAGGCGTGGTTGAGGCCGATCTCGCCCGGGTCGTCGAGGCGGGTGAAGAAGTTGATCAGCAGCTGCTTGTCGTAGCCGTACGCCGCGAGACCGTCCTTGATCTGCCGGTACTGCTCGCGCTCGATGGCGCCCGACGGCTTGACGTCGGCGACCTTCCCCGCGCGGATCTGCTGGTCGAGCCGGGTGCCCTCCCACTGGTTGAAGCGGTACGTCTGCACGAAGCTGGGGCGCAGCTCGGCGCAGATGCCCTGGAGGTCCTTGGCGAGGACCTCGTCGTCCTGCCCCGGCAGGTTGTACATGAGGTCGAGCGCGAAGGTGCGGATGCCGGCCTTGCGGATGTTCTCGGCCGTCTGGTGGACCTGCTCGACGGTGGCCTTGATGGTGAGCTTCTTGCGGATCTCCGGGTCGAGCGTCTGGACGCCGAAGGAGATACGGGTGATGCCGAGCGACTTCAGCATCTCGATGTAGCCGTCCTTGGAGAGCCCGAGCGGGCTGCCCTCCAGGGAGATGCCGTCGGCCTCGCTGAGGTCGAACTCGCGGTGCACGGCCTCCAGGATGGTGGCCATGGAGTCCTGTTCGAGCGCGGAGGGCGTACCGCCGCCGAACTGGACGTACTTGATCTTCGTCCCCTGGAAGTACTTCGAGCGCGCGTTGCGCTCGATCTCCTTCACCATCGCCTGGACGAAGCGCTTCTGCCGCTCGCCCTGGTACTTCGCCGCGGACTCCTTGAAGCACGCGCAGAAGTTGCAGAACGCCTCGCAGAACGGGATGTGGAAGTAGAGCAGGATGTCGGTCTGCTCCGGGTGGGACTGCCGGTCCAGGAAGGAGAAGTACTCCGCCTTCTTCGCCTCGTCGTCGAGGGAGTCCTGGAAGGCGCAGATCTTGGGGTAGAACCAGGTGACGTTGGTGCGCTTCTCGGGGCTCTCGAACTCGTCCTTCAGATAGAAGTTCGAGTCGAGCCCGAGCATGAAGGGGTTCTCGACGTGGGTCGTCATGGCCTCGGTTCCCGCTCTCTGATCAGGAAGGCTGGCTGGAGGGCTGTCCCTGGGGACCCCGGCTCTCATGGAGGACCGGGTAGGTGGCGCTCATCTCTCCGTTGATCTCGATCCACTGGAGCTTGTCCTCCGGCAGGTCGACGTCCGCCCAGATGGCCTCGGGCGGGCACTCGGCGACGCACGCGTTGCAGTCGATGCATTCCTCGGGGTTGATGTAGAGCATCTCGGGGCCCTCGTGGAAACAGCTCACGGGGCAGACGTCCACACAGTCCGTGTACTTGCAGCCGATGCACTCGTCGGTGACGACGTACGCCATTTTCTCGGTACCTCCACGCTCTGTGTTCCCGGCGGTTCCGCGTTCCCGCCGCGGCTCGTGTCACAAGGGGTGTGACGCCCTCACGCGTGGACCGGCGCGACCTCGGTCAGCCGGCGCATCCAGCCGAAGCGGTCGACCGCCTCGCCCCGGTGGATGCCGTCGAGCAGCCCGTGGAAGCGCGCGGTCACCGGACCGGCCTCCTCGGCGGCGAACCGGTACTCCTCGCCCTGGTGGCCGAGTGCGGTGACCGGCACCACGCCGACCTCGGTGCCGGTGGCGAAGCACTCGGTGACGGTGCCGTCGGCGATGCCCTTGAGGACCTCCGCCAGCTCCACCGGCCGCTCGACGACCCGCGTTCCGGAGTCCCGAGCCAGCTTGACGACGGAGTCGCGGGTCACCCCGGGCAGCACGGAACGGTCGAGCGCCGGAGTGGTCAGAACCCCGTCGATCACGAAGAAGGCGTTGAGGTTCCCGATCTGCTGCACGAAGCGGCCCTGCGGCCCGTCGAGCCACAGCACGTGGTCGTAGCCGTAGTTGGCGGCGACCTCGGTGGGCACCACGCCCGCCGCCAGGGACCCGGCGTCGTTGACGTCGCCGGTGCCGCCGGGCCAGGCCCGTACGTAACCGTCGAGCGTCATCGCCCGGACCGGCCTCCCGGCCGCCCCGGCCGGGGCGGCGACCGAGGCGAGGACGTAGAAGAGGCAGTGGTCGGCGGGGGAGGGGGCGAGGCCCGTGCCGTCGGCGGCGAGCACCGCACGCAGGTGCAGGGCCGCGCCGGGCGTCTCGGGGAGCCACTCCTGGTCCAGCTCCACCAGGGCGCGGACGGACGTCCACACCCGGTCGAAGTCGACCTGCGGCAGCGCGAGCCGCCGGGCGCCGTTGTTGAGGCGCTTGATGTGGCTGTCCGGACGGAACACGGCGATCGTGCCGTCCGCCGTACGGTACGCCGTGAACGTGTCCACGACCGTCTGGCCGGCCAGCACGGCGGCGGCGGTCGGCCGCAGCGCCGGGATCGTGTCCCGGTCGGCCACGGTCGGACCCTGCCAGGTACGGCGCTTGCCGGTCCGCATGAAGAAGGCGTGATCGGTGAGGACCGGCGCGGTCGACCCGTCCGCCTCCGGCCGCGGGCGGGGGGTTGCGGTGGGTGTGACCACCAGTTCGTTGCTCATGCGCGGACACCTTCCTTGTCCTTGAGGTCGACGCCCTCGATGTCGACCTCGACGTCTGCGATGACCGAGGCGACAAGACGCTCGACCTGGTCGAGGGCTCCCTCGAAGTGGATGCGGGCGACCCGGTTGCTGAAGATGTCGTCCGGGTCGAGAACCGTGCCCGGCTCCGCCTCCGGGACGAGGTCCCGGAACTCGGCGGCCCCGGTGAACGGTTCGACACCGGTCAGCGTCCCGGCGTACGGCCCGGGCCGGGTGGTGGTGACGAACGCCAGGCCGGCGCTCACCGGTGACAGCGGACCCGGCTCGTGCCGCAGCCCCCGGGCGGCGTCCGCCGCCGCGGCGCACAGGTCCACCCCGGGCCCGGCGAGCACGAGTTCGGGGATGTTGTCCCCGGCGAGCCGGGCGCCGACCTCGATCAGCACCGGGCGACCGTCACGGTCGATGCGCGTCTCGATGTGGAAGGGACCCACCGACAGCTCGAAGGCCTTCACGACCCGCCGGGCGAAGTCTTCGAGGAGCACCCCGTGCGGCGACTGCGCCGGCGCGGTGGCGATGTGGCCCATCTCGAAGAAGTCGGGCTCCGCCGACAGGAACTTGGTGGTGACGCTGGCGAGATGCGGCCCTGCGGCATCGACCCAGCCGTCCAGGGAGAACTCCGGCCCCTCTACGTACTCCTCGACCAGGGCCGCCCGCCGCGGGTTCGGGTGGAACTTCACCGCGCCCGGGCCGTGGACGGTCGCGCAGGCCCGCGCGTACTCCTCCTCGTCACGGCAGAGGCTCACCATCAGGCTCCCACCGCAGTCGACGGGCTTCACGACGACCGGGAACGGCAGCGGACACCGGCCCGCCGACCCCGGCTCCACGAGCACCGAGCGCGGGAAGGCGACACCCCGCTCGGCGCACCACCGGCGCATCACGTCCTTCTGCCGCACCGCCTCGGCCGCCTCCGCGCCCAGCGCCGGAAGCCCGAGCGCCCTGGCCAGCTCGGCGCTCTCCGGCACCACGTACTCGAAGCCCGCGACGACGCCGGTGGGCCGTACCCCGGACTCCTCGACGATACGGAGCAGTTCCGGCACGCCCCGGTCGGGATGCCAGTCGACGACCGTCGCGGCCGCCGCGACCTCCGGCGGCAGCAGCTCGGGGAACTGGGTGGGGATCAGACAGGGGATCCCCGACTCCACCACCCGGGCGGCGAGCCGGCTGCCTGCCGACAGGGGCTGGACGACGATCAGCACGGCAGGACCTCCGACGACGCTCCGGCGAGGAACCGCTCGTCGTCCCCGAGGAAACCCCAGTCGGGAGCGGGAACGGGCAGCCGCCGGTCGGTACGGGACATGAACAGGGTGCGGCGCGCGTGGAGTTCGGCCCCACGCAGCGACTTCGCGCGGTACGAGGTGACCCCGAGGTGGACGGCGTCGAGACCCCGCTCCAGGGCGAGCCGCAGCGGGCCGTACACCGTGGCCTCGAAGTACTCGCCGGAGGTCCCGTGCCCGGCCGCGTAGTCGCAGCCGAAGACACGCATGTGGAGCGTCCGGCCGTGGACGATGCCCAGGGCGAACGCGGCCGGCCGGTCGTGCTCGTCGAGTACCTCGGTGATCACGACGTCGGCGCCGGCGGCGCCACGACCGTCGTCGGTGACGCCCTCGCCGTCACCGGTGGCGCCGTCGCCTCCGCCGATGCTCAGACAGCGGCGCAGATAGCGGATCGCGCCCTCCTCGCTCAGCTCCTCGCCGTGCCGGGCCTGGACCTGGACGACGAGCGGCGCGTACCGCTCCAGGCCGGCCGGATCGGCGGCCACGCTCCGCGACCGGTAGCCGCCGCCGGCCAGCCGCTTCAGGTCACGGCGTACCAGCGAACGCCGTGAACCGGGCAGCGCCGCCACGTGCTCGTCGAAGCTCGCACCACGCGGCCGTACCACCGCCGTCGGCAGACAGGGCGTGGCGACGGTGGCGAAGCCGGGCAGCGCGGCGAGCGCGTCGGCCTCCTCCTCCGGCAGGTACCACCAGGAGACGTGCCCGGCGCCGCGCTCCTCCGCCCGCTCCAGAAGGCGGTCGCAGAGAGCGGTGAGGAGCCGGGTGCGGTCCGCGCCGGACAGGCCGGGGCCGATCAGCACCCGGTTGTCGTACCCGGTGCGCGATCCGGCCAGGACCTGCACGTCCGGGGTGTACCCGAGGAGCGTGGTCTCGTTGTAGAGCGGGTTGCTGTCGCCGCCGGACGCTGTGTGGAAGGGCACGAGAGCACCGGTCCGGCCGCTCGCCTCGTCCCGGGCGACCAGATAGGCCGTGTCGAAGCCGCGGTCGCCCTCCTGGGAGACCGTCCACCGCCGGGACGAGTAGAACCCGCCTTCGTCCAGCCACGACGTGTCGGCACCGGAGGGGCCGAGGTGGGACCGCTCTCCCACCACGAAGGGGGTCAGGGTGTCGTCCATGCCTCGTCCTGCCTCTCGGTCGTGTACGTCCCCCCGGCGAGGACCCAGGTGGCGACGACGCTCAGCACCGCGACGGAGGTGGCCGCCACCGGGGCCGTGGTGAAGAGCAGCAGGAGGGCGGCGGCGCCGGCGCCGATCGGAATGGTCCCGAAGGCGAACGTCCGGTACACCGCGTTCACCCGGCCCAGCATCCCCTCGGGCGAGACGAGTTGACGTCTCGTCAGGGAGTGCACGTTGTAGAACGCCATGGCCGCGCCGTACACGAGCATGCTCGCCAGGAACGCCACCGCACCCCAGACGCCGAAGTCCAGCGACCAGAGCGCCGCGAGGAGTGCCGCCTGGGACGCGAGCAGCGCCCACACCCAGGACCGGGCGCCGTCCCCGCCGCCGTACCGGGCGGTGGCCCTGGCGCCGATCACACTGCCGACGCCCGCCGCGCTGAAGCCGAAGCCGAGGAACGCGACCGAGTGGTCCGTCTCCTGCACCACGGCGATGAACAGCACGCTCAGGGCGACCTGTTCGGCCAGATTGAACAGGGAACCCGCCGCCACCAGACGCCGCAGCGGGTCGGAGGCCGCGACGGCGGCGAACCCGGCGCGGATGGACGCGTTCTCCCGGGTCGCCCGGTTCCGCGAGGGCTTCTGGCGGGCCCGCAGGGCCGCCCCGCCGAACAGATAGGAGACCGCGTCCAGGGCGACGGCGAGCCCGGGCCCGAGCCCCGAGACGACCAGACCGCCGATGGCGGGTCCCGCGGTCTGCGAGACCGCGTTGACCGCCGCCAACTGCCCGTTGGCACGCGTCAGATCCTCGGTGTCGACGGTGTCCGGGACGTACGCGAGGAGCGAGGTGTCGAACAGCGCGGTGAACGCGCCGAGCAGCACCGCCGCCGCGAACAGCGTCGCGTAGTTCAGCCAGGCCGCGGCGGCGAGCGTCACCACGAGGAACAGGACGACGGCGCGCGCGAAATGGGACGCGTAGAGCAACGGGGCCCGGTCCCGCAGGTCCGCCAGCCTCCCCGCGAACGGGGTCACCAGGAGGACGGGGACGAACTGCGCGCCGCTCAGCAGCGCGATCTGCGACGGAGACGCCTTCAGATCGGCGGCGGCGAGCACCGGCAGTGCGACCAGGGTCAGTTGGGAACCCGCCGAGGACACCGCCTCGCTCACCATGAGCGCCTGGAAAGCGGCGGGGAGTCGGCCTCGCCTTGCCGGTGGTGCCGTGTTCCGAGCGGTCTTGCGCATCACACCGTCCCGGTCGTGGAGCCGGTGGCGGCCTTGCCCACGTGCAGCGTGAAGACCATCGGGACCGGCCCGAAGTTCTCCAGGACCCGCAGCCCCTCGGCCTGGGCGGCCCGGCCCGTGGTCACACACGCGTCGTACTCGCCGGCCGCGCACAGAGCGGCGGCCCGGGAGTTGCTGCTCGCGAGGGAGACGGTTCCCCGGTCGGTCACCAGGCAGCTGGGGGCCGGGTGGGAGACGATCGTACGGACCTCGACCTGGTCCGACCGGCCCGCGAGGACCATGTCGTGGGTGTCCAGGATGAAGCTGTCGACCATCTCAAGACGGTGCAGGTTGCCGAAGACGAGGTCGTGCAGCCGGGGATAGACGGCGCACGCCAGTATGGCCTCGCTCCCGTCGAAGCCCATCACGTCGAGCCCGTCCTCCACCTCGGAGTGGAGCAGGACGGTGCCGGCGACCCCGCGCTCGGCGAACCAGTGGTGCGCGGCCTTCTCCAGGTTGGTGCCGGAGGGACCGAGGGTATGGATTCTGGTGACGCCCGACAGCGTGCCGTCACGGTCGGCCTTCAGCGCCGTGCTGTCGCTCATGCGTCTCGTCCCTCGCCCTCGATCGCGGCCGTTCCGGCGTTCCCGGTGACCGGCAGCAGCCATCCGTGCGTGTCAGGTGTACGTGCGTGCTGGACGTCCAGAAGGGCGCTGCGGAGCCGTTCGGTCACCGGGCCCTCCTTGCCGTCGCCGATGATCAGGTCCGCGTCCCCGGTGCCCAGGCGGCCCACGCCGACGACGACACCGGCCGTCCCGCACGCGAACATCTCGGCCAGGCCGCCGGAGCGGATCCCGTCACGGACGGCGTCGAGGGCGGTGGGTTCCTCCACGGCCGGCAGCCCGAGGCCTGCGGCCAGGGTGAGGAGCGAGTCGCGCGTGAGGCCCCGCACGATCGTCCCGTCGCACGGCGGGGTGGCCAGGCGGGGCCGCCCGTCCGCGTCGTGCCAGACGAAGAAGACGTTCATGGTGCTGAGCTCCTCGACCCAACGCCGTTCGAGACCGTCGAGCCACAGCGCCTCGTCGTACCCGGCGGCCTGCGCCTCGGTCCGGGTCAGGAGGCTCGCCGCGTAGTTCCCGGCACATTTCGCCTCGCCCGTCCCGCCCCGTACCGCGCGCACCGTCTCCGTCGCGGCGGTGACCGCGAGCGGACGGAAGTCGCTCCCGAAACAGGGGTCGGCGGGGTAGGCGAGGAAGACGCACCGGTAGCCGCGCGAGGGCCGGAGCCCCATCTCGGCCTCCGTGGCGAGCAGCAGCGGCCGGATGTACAGGCTCTGCCCGTACCCGCCGGGCACCCAGTGGGCGTCCGCGGCGACCAGCTCGGCGCAGGCCCGGGTGAACAGCTCGACGGGCATCTCGGCCATCGCGAGCCGCGCGGCCGAGCGTGCGAGGCGACGTCCGTGGTCGGCCGCCCGGAAGAGGGACACCGTTCCGTCCGCGCCCCGGAAGGCCTTCATGCCCTCGAAGACGGCCTGCCCGTAGTGGAGCCCCAGCGTGGCAGGGTCCATCGACAGTGCGCCGTACGGCTCGATCCTCGGCTCCGACCAGCCGCTTCCGGCCTCCCATTCCACGACGGCGACACGGCCGGTGGAATGGCGGCAGAACCCGGGGTCCTGGAGGATCCGGTCGAGGCCGGGCGGTCCAAGAGGTGCGGGCGATGCCGGCGCCCAGGGCGCCGGCATCGACGCGGCTGTGTCAGACATGGACCTCGGAACCCCACAGACCGATCGGTGCCAGGGGGCCGCCGTACCGGTCGGGCTTGCTCTCCGGGCGCCGCAGGAGCGTCTCGTAGAGGAAGTCCACCGCCCGTGTCCGGTAGGCGTCGTCGTCCTCGATCGTCTCGATCTCCTCGATCCGCCGCACGAGTTCGCGGACGCACTCCACGATCTCCGGCTTGGACCCCAGCGCACGCCGTCCCTGTCCGTCGTCCGTGAACAGCCCGTGCGCGGCCAGCCAGGTGCCGAGGGCGAACCCCGTTCCCGAGTCGAAGTTGCGCAGCGGCTCGGGCTGGGCGGGGTAGCGGAAGAGCCGTTCCAGCAGGATGTACTCGAAGACGACGGGGCCGAACGGCACGTCCTCCTCGAAGCAGGCGATCGCCGACTTCATGTCGACCTTGAGCTCTTCGAGGAGCCCGGGACGCCACTTCGTCTTGAGCGACAGGTGCTGGTCGAGCGGACGTGGCCCCGTGTGGTGGAAGTAGTCGTGCATGTAGCCCCAGACGCACCGGGCCTGGTACACGTCCTCGGGGTCGATCCCGGGGGAGACGAGGCCGGTGTCACCGGCGAACGGCGAGCCGGGACCGCACAGGCGCTCCGTGATCGCCAGGGTCTGGGCGTAGATGTCGACGTGCCGGTTGAAGAAGAACCAGGCGAAGTTCTGGTGCGTGCACTTCGTCGTGGCGGGGATGTTCTCGGGGAAGAACACCACGCAGTTGCCCTCCCGCAGCCCACGTGAGGCGGAGAGCAGCCGGGTCGACTGGAAGACGGCCTTCGGATGCGGATAGACGTCCTGGAGGTACGGCGTGCAGTCGGGGTCCTGACGGATCACCGAGAACGCCTCGATGTGGACCTCGTGACGATCGCTGTTGGGCAGGATCACCGGCCCGATGTACGCGGCGGCCTCACCGTCCTCGGGAGCGGGCACCGCGTCCCGGGTGGCGTCGAAGTCGGGCACGCCCTCGCACCCGCTCTTCGCCCATGCGGCCAAGTCCTGGAGCGTGGCTGATATCTGACGCTCCGGTATGAGGCCGGTAAGCCCTTCGACTGCCGCACGCACGTCGTCGAGGGCCGCGATCGGGTCTCCGTCCCTCTCGCCGCTCCGCACCTCGCGGAGACGGTCGACGGCCGGGACGACTCTACGTTCGAATTCCAGAAGCTCGGCAACGGTACGCGGACCCACTCCACCCCCCACAGCAATGGCCCCATACACGGAGCCGCGGGGCTCCGTGCGTTGTACGACTACATCACAGCACTGCCGGTCGCTTGGGACGCTAACACTCCAACTCGGCTTGAAACAATGGATGTTTGAAGATCGGGTCCTCAAGTCGTCGACCTGCGACGATGCGCCGGGGCGCACCGGCGCGCGCCGGTGCCTCGCGGTGGGCCGAGTCGTCACCTCCGCGTCGGCGCCCGGAGCGCCGTACGAGCCGCCCTGTACGCCGTGGCCGCGTCGGGGTGGGACACGGCGGCCGGCTGCCAGCTGCCGTAGCGCTCGACGTACGGGTGCCAGAGGTGGTCGGGGCCGTACCGCAGCTGGACCCGTGCGGGCGCGTCGGTGAGGTGGTTGTGGTGCCGCTCCACGGGGGCGGTGGGCGAGGGGCGGAGCGGCTGGACGGCGTGCTCGGCAGCGGCGAGGACGCCGGGGTCGGCCGGCAGCGGCGCGAGGAAGGTGGCGACGGCGGGCCGCCCGCCGAACCGATGGGCCGTGGCCAGAAGTCTCATCTGCCCGACGGAGAGGCCGAGTCGGGCGGCGGCGCGCTCCAGATGGACGTCTCCGCTGTGGGCGACGAAGCGGGCGATGTCGGCGGTGACATCGTCGACACCGTCGCCGAAGGCGCCTTCGGCGACGGTGGTTCGGGGGCCGTCGAGAAGGGCGGCCGCGCGGAGCGCCGCGTCGGCGACGAGGGCGCGCAGAGCGTCGAGGCCGGGCAGCGGTGCCGGGGGCGGCTCGGTGAGACCGTCCAGGACGGGGAGGGGGTCGGTGGAGTTCACGACGGGCCTCCCAGGCTGACGAGGTCCGCCAGTTCACGGTCGGAGAGCCGTGCGAGTCCCGCGTCCCCCGCACCCAGGACCGTGGCCTGCAAGGCCCGTTTGTGCGTGAGCAGTTGGTCGATCCGGTCCTCGATCGTGCCCCGTGTGACGAGACGGTGGACGGTGACCGTCCGCCGTTGCCCGATCCGGTGCGCACGGTCGGAGGCCTGGTCCTCCACAGCGGCGTTCCAGCTGCGGTCGAAGTGCACGACGTGGCTGGCCCGGGTCAGCGTGAGGCCGGTTCCGCCCGCCTTGAGGGACAGCACGAACAGGGGTGAGCGGCCCGCCTGGAAGGCGTCGACGAGCTCCTGCCGCTGCCGGGTGTCCAGGCCGCCGTGGAGAAACAGCGGGCGATGGCCGAGGTGCCGGAGGTGCTCGGTGAGGAGCCGGCCCATCGTCACGTAACCGGTGAAGACGAGCGCCGCCTCCCCGCGTGCGGTGATCACCTCGACGAGCTCGGCGAGGGCTTCCAGCTTGGCCGACCGGGCGGTGAACTCCCCTGCTCGGGACGGACCGGGATGGTCCTCGCCCCAGTAGTGGGCGGGGTGGTTGGTGATCTGTTTGAGGGCGGTGATCAGCTTGAACACCAGGCCGGATCGGGCCAGGGAGGGGGAGTGGGCGAGCTGCTCCATCGTCTCGCGGACGACGGCCTCGTAGAGGGCGACCTGCTCGGCGGTGAGCTCGACGATCCGCCGGGACTCGACCTTCGCGGGCAGCTCGGGGGCGACATGGGGGTCGGTCTTCCGGCGGCGCAGGAGGAACGGTGCGATCAGCCGGGCGAGGGCGCGTGCGGCGGGACCGTCCGGATCGCGCTCGGCGGCGGCCGCGTACCGGGACCGGAAGGCCTTCAGCGATCCGAAGAGGCCGGGATTCGCCCAGTCGAGCAGCGTCCACAGCTCGGAGAGGTTGTTCTCCACCGGGGTCCCGGTCAGGGCCAGGCGGGTGGTGGAGGCGACCGCGTGCAGCCGGCGGGCGGTGGAGGAGGCGTGGTTCTTGGCGTGCTGGGCCTCGTCCGCGATCACCAGATCCCAGGTACGGGTGGTGAGTTCGTCGTCGCGGCGCAGGACACCGTACGTCGTGAGGACGACGGTCCGCTCCCCGGCGGCGTCCAGGCTCCGTCGGGTGCCGTGGTAGACGGTCACGTCCAGCTGCGGGGCGAACCGGCGGAACTCCCGCTCCCAGTTGGTCACGAGCGACGACGGGCACACCACGAGGACCGGGCCGCGCTGCCCGTTCTCGTACCGATGGAGGGTGTACGAGATGGCCGTCAGGGTCTTGCCGAGGCCCATGTCGTCGGCGAGGACCGCGCCGAACCCGATCCCGCCGGTGTGGGCGAGCCAGGCCAACGCCCGCTCCTGGTAGGCACGGAGGGTGGCGGCGAGCCCGGCGGGCGCCGGCACCGGGGCCGCGTGCTCGCCCCGGCGCAGGATGTCGACGACGGCGGCGAGGCCCCCGCCCGCCCGGCACGGCACCGTCCGGCCGTCGACGTCCACGGTGCCGGTGAGGGCCGCAGTGAGCGCGTCGATCCCGGCGAGGGGGCCGATCTCCCGACGGCGTGCGCGCGCGACCGTGAGGGGATCGAGCAGCACCCAGCGGCCCCGGACCCGGACGAGGGGACGGGCGGCCTCGGCGAGCGCGTCCATCTCGGCCTCGCTCAGCACGTCGCCACCGAGCGCGAGCTGCCAGCGGAAGTCGAGCAGCGACTGGAGACTGAAGCGGGGCACGCCGCCGGCGGAGTGGATGCCGAGGGTGCCGTCCGCGTGGACGGCCTTCTCCGTCCCGACCACCGTGTGGGCCGAGAGCAGGTCGCGCAGTGCGGGCGGCCAGCGCAGCACCAGACCCTCGGCGGCCAGTTCCGCTTCGGCTTCGAGGAGCCGCGCGATCCCCGGGGCCTCCGCCACCAGCCGGTCGGGCGAGGTGAGCAGACCGGACAGGATCCCGCACCTGCGGGCCGCGCGTTCCAGCCGGCGGCGTACGCGCTCCCGCAGGTGGTACGGCTCGACGCCCGCCACCGGCTCCCGCGCGGTCCGCAGCAGACCGGCGGCGATCTCGTGGTCCGGCTTGTCGGGGTCGACGGCCACGAGCAGGCGACCGGTCAGCCGTCCTGCGGCGGCCTCCTCCTCGGACGGTGCGGTGAACTCGACGACGAGGCCGGGCGGCGGCCCGGAGTCCAGCCGGTCCTCGACCGCGTCCAGCCAGGGTCGCACCCGCGCGTCCTCCGCTTCGGGGAGCGGACCGCCGGCCGACGCGAGGAACGGGCCGGTGCCGAAGAGGACCGCCGCCGGGGGGCGCAGCAGCGTGTCGGCCAGAGCGTCGAGGAACGCCGGTACGGCGTCGAGCGCGGCGAGCTGCCGTCCCCCGTCGGCGACGGCATGGGCCCGGGGCGACATTCGGTGGGCGAGCTCCTCCACGGCCCGCGCGGTGGCGACCGGCAGGGGTCCCACCCGCCACCGGTCCACCCCGTCCGGGGTGAGCGCCGGGTGGACGAGCCCCGCGGCGACGGCCCGCAGCCCGAGCCGGGCCGCGTGCGCCCACTCCGTCGCCGTCGGATGCCACCCGGCGTCCCGGTCCCGGCGCAGCAGTACGGGTACGGCGTGGGCCAGCGGAACCCGCCATCCGACGACCTGCACGGGTCCGGGCGCCGGGGGCACAAGGAGCGAACCGCGCGCTGAGGACAGCGGCGCCGGGAGGTCGAGGCCCGGCATCGGAGCCCCGTCGGCCCGGTGGAGCAGCAGCCCGGCCGGCTCACCGGCACCCGGGAGGAAGGAGACGGCACACCCGGCCGCGAGGGCTTCCGCGATGACGTCGCCGACCGCGATCCGTCCCGCCGGAGCCGGAGCCGGAGCCGGAGCCGGAGCTGAGACCTGAGCCGGTGCCAGGACCGGCACCGGCCCGGGCGGGGGCGGGCCGGCGGATCGAGGCCCGGGCACGGGGGCGGGCCGGGGCGAGGGCACGGAGGGGGGCCGGGGCGGGGGCACGGCCGACGGTCCCGACACCCGCGCCGGGGGAGTCGACTCGGTGTCGAGGGCGACCAGTTCCACCAGGAGCGCCGACGCGGCCGCACGACGTGCGTCCGCCCGCGTCTTCGCCCGGTGGGTGGCGGACACCTCCGCCCCCGTACGGACAAGGGTGCAGGTGTACGTACAGGTGACGCTCTTCGGTGCCGCCGCGAACGTCGACTCCGGCTTGGAGATGACCTCCAACTGGGTGTACTTGTTCAGGTACTTCACCGGATCCTGACCCGTGGGCACCGGCTGGATCCGTACCGGCCGGGACGAGCCGCCACCGTCGGGGGCCCGCTCCTCCTCCGGTTCCGGAAGTCCGGTGAGCTCCGCCAGGAGCGCGACCGCGCCCAGGTGCACGGCCTGCCGCCGGTCGCGTGCCGTGCGCTCGGCGCCGTCGACGGTGCGACCGTCGCCGTCGTCCCAGCTCCAGCGGCAGGAGAAGCCCCCGTCGGCCGCGACGACCGTGTGCCGGGGCTCCGCGCCCCGCTCGTCCGCCTGCCAGCGCAGCAGTGTGGCCGCCGAGTTCTGCATCCGCGCCGCGAGGCGGAGGGCGTGGACGCGCAGCTCCCGCCAGGCCGGCCCCCGCGCACCGAACAGCAGCAGATGGACGTCCCGGTGCCGCAGCCGTGCCGAGCCCGCCCTGCGGGCGACCTCTGCCCGCAGCTCCTCGCCCGGCTCGTCCGCCGTCGTCACCCGGGTGTGGACCAGCGCCTCGAAGACCTCCGTTCCCATGCCGGGCAACGTCAGCCGCCCGCCGGCGGTGTCCCCCGTCGGCCCTTCGACGCCGGCGAGCCGGCGGAGCATCGCCTGGGCGGCGGACCGGCGGGCGAGCGCCGCCGTCTGCGCGCTACGGGCCGGGCCCGTCACCTGGCCGTCGCCGGGCCCCAGTCGTACCGCCGCCGTGTGCAGGACGTGCCCGTTCGGCAGGTGCTCGGTGGACTCGTCGTACGTGAGCGGTGGCCAGAACTCGAGCTGGGCGTGCGCCGTGAGGACCTGTTGCGCGGCCTCCGGCGTGCTGTGCAGCCCGTCGACCGCGAGGCGGCGGGCGGTCAGCCACACCGGGTCGTCGTCGGTCACCAGGAGAAGCATCCGCAGGTCTCGCCGCGTCAACTGCCCCGACCGCGCCAGGCTCTCGGCCTCGGACGCGACGTCGGGGTCCGACCGGCCCGCCACGACAGCCCTTCTGGCCCGCTCGTGCCACGCGGGCCGCACTCCGGTTTCCGTGGTACCGGACTGCCGGACGTCGTCGGCCGGCTGAGAACGACCAACCACGAGGAGATCCTCCGTACACATAACGTGATGAGACGTGCGCGCTCAGTATACGGAGAGAAGGAGTTGGCGATCTTCCAACGGTGAGCGGATCGACCGCAGTTGCCCGGGAGCGCGGAACTGCCCCGTACGCCGGGGGCGTACGGGGCAGTCCGTGGGGAGTCGTTCGGTCGATCAGCCGGGGATCGGTGCCCCGACCGGGGCCGGAGCGTCGGCGGCGGACGTCCGGCCGGCCAGGACCTTCTGCGCGAGAACGCCGAAGACCACGCCGAACACTGCCCACAGCACGGCCTGGACGGCCAGCGAGGCCAGCCTGAACTCCCAGAGGAGAGCGGCGGGGAAGCCCGCCTTGACCGCGTCGTCGTTCGCCGGGAGCAGCGCGAACGCGACACCGGTCACGACGAGGAACCCGGCCGCGGCGACCAGGGTCGCGTTCCAGTTGCCCAGACGCGGTGCGAGGCGCCGTCCCGCGATGACCGCCGCGAGCCCGAGCAGCACGCTGAGCAGGATCATCAGGAAGAACAGCGTGGTGCGCTTCCCGATGGTGTCCGGGTTCCCGACGGCCGGTGGGGTCGCCGGATACTTCAGGAACGGCACCAGATAGACGGTGGTGAACGCCGCCGCCGCGGTCAGCGCCGCGGTCGCCCGAGGGCTGAACCGGCCGACGCGGCCGAGCGCGAAGGAGAACGCCAGCGCGGCGATGCCGCCGAGCGCCACTCCGTACACGAGGACACCGGTGGCCAGGCCGAAGGTCGACTGGACGGGGCGGCTGACCGCCTCCTCCTCTTCCTCCGAGGCTTCCGCGGCGGCCGTGCCACCGTGACCGGCGTGTGCCGCGGGAGCGGCGTGCGCCTCCTGGGCGGCCTGGGCCTCCTCGACCGCGATGGCGCCGTTCACAGGAGGCTCACCCACCGCGTAGGCGACGGCGAAGGCCAGGAGACCGGCGATCAGGCCCGCGAGCATGCCACGGACCAGCAGGGATCTGACAGTTGAGGCGTGCATCTGCTTGTCCCCTCTCAGTGGCAGGGGAAGCCGAGCAGATGACGACCGTCGTGCACCCACTCGTGCACGTCGGAGCCCGCGATCAGGGACGTGGCACCCTGCTCGGCGCCCACGAAGTACAACGCGATCAGCGCGAGAAGCCCGACGAAGAACGCCCAGGGAAGGACGGCCCGGACGGGCAGCGGGGCCGGAACGGCCACGGAAGGGGCGGATGCGGCAGCGGAGACGACAGCCTCGGCCATGATGGAACCTCCTGCGGGAACTCGCGTCCCTGACGGTGGTGCAGGACGACGGTCCACGGGTCTGACTCACCGTGACACCACCCCCGTAACGGAAGGGCGGCACCCGGCTTACAGTGGCGCGACCGTGCCGGATTCTCACCGGACTTCCGTCTCGCCGTCGTCACGCTGTTCAAATGTCGCCCGACCGTACCGCGCACCGGGGGCGCCGCCAAGGGCGTGAGGCCTGAATCACGTTCGCACGCCCCCGGCGGAGCGGCGGCCCGGCGGCCCGGCGCTACCCTGGGCGCCGCCCCAGGCACCGACCGAGAAGGAAGCCGATGACCGTCCGGCTGACGCTGATCTCCCCCGCCACGAGCGGAGCACTGCGCGACGTCGGGTTCGACGACGACAGCCCGCTCGATCCCGCGGGATTCTCCCGGGCCGAGTCCGCCGCCTCCGCCGTCGACCCGTCCTCGCGCGCGTACTCCTCACCGTCGGCACGCTGCCGCCGGACGGCGGAGGCTCTCGGGCTGTCGGCGGAAGCCGTGACCGAACTCGCCGGCTGCGCCATGGGGCGGTGGAGGGGACGGACCCTCGCGGCCGTCGCCGCCGCCGAGGAAGCGGCGGTCGGCGTCTGGCTGTCCGACCCGGCAGCGGCACCCCACGGCGGGGAATCCCTGCGGGAGTTGCGGATACGGGTCGGCGTCTGGCTCGACGGCCTGCGGTCCGGCTCCGGACGCGTCACGGTCGTCGCCGAGCCGGACGTGATCCGCGCCGCGCTGGTCCACGCCCTCGGGGCACCGGACGAGGCGGCCCGGCGGCTCGACGTACGCCCCCTGACCGCCGTTCACCTGAGCGGGCGCGCCGAGCGCTGGAACCTGCGCGTCGGTGACCCGCTCACCCCTTAGGGGGTGTCTTGCCGGTCAGGCCGGGCGCTTCCACTCACGCAGCAGCAGGTAACCCAGGTACGCGCCCCCGACGGCCATCGTGTAGAGGCCGACCGGCAGGTTGTCGAAGAGCGGCAGCTGCTGGGCGGTCAGGTCGGCCAGGACCAGCAGCAGTGCCCCGAGCAGGCTGGACATGACCAGGTGCGGGCCGCCGCTGCGGGTGACCCGCTTGGCGATCTGCGGCGCGGTGAGGGAGACGAACGCGATCGGTCCCGCCACGCTGACGGCCCCCGCGGAGAGGACGATCGACAGCGCGACCGCCCAGGTGGCGGTCCGGCCGGGGCGGGCACCCAGACCGGTCGACAGGTCGTCGCCCATCTCGCCCACGCTCAGCGGCCGGGCGAGCAGCGCGGCGAGCGGCACGGAGACGAGCAGCACCGTCCAGATGGTCGCCGCGTCGTCCCAGGAGCGGGCGGTGAGGCTGCCGTTGATGTAGGCGGTCAGCGCGCTGGCCTTGTCGCGCTCGACGGCGTACACCACGTACTGGGTCAGCGCCGTCGCCATCGCGGCCACGCCGATGCCCGCCACCACGAGCCGTCCCGGGCTGCGGAAACCGGTACCCGTGGCGAGGAACACGACCGCCATCGCGAGGATCGCGCCGAGCAGGGCGCCGACGGCCACCGGCAGGACGTCGGGCAGGAACAGGGCGGCGGCCGCCGCTCCCGCTCCGGCGCCGGCGCCGAGCCCGATGACATCGGGACTGCCCAGCGGATTGCGGGTGACGGACTGGAACAGGGCCCCGGAGAGGCCGAAGGCCGCGCCGGTGGCGATGGCCACCACGAGCCGCGGGCCGCGCAGCCGGTTCAGGACGAAGGCGTTCTTGCCGGTGGCCTCGCCCGCGAGGGCCGACGGCAGATCGGGCAGGTCGATGCCGAGTCTGCCCATCGACAGCGTGGCCACGGCGGCGGCACAGAGCAGCAGCAGGGAGATCACGGCGGCGATCACGGTGGTACGGCGCACGGGGACGGCGACCCAGGGGCCGATCCTCAGCACACCGCGCCCCGCGGGCCGTGCCGCGCGCGGCTTCGTCACCTCCGTGCTGTCCGGAGAGTCGATCCGGTCGGCGGTCTTCATCCCGCTCCCCTCATACGGCGAACGGCGAAGAGCAGGGCGGGCGCACCGACGAAGGCGGTGACGACCCCGACCATGAGTTCCTGCGGGCGCAGCAGGATCCTGCCGATGACATCGGCGAAGAGCAGCAGCGTGGGCCCCGCGAGGGAGGTGAAGAGGATCTGGGCCCGGAAGTCCGCGCCGACGAGCGCGCGGACGACGTGCGGCACGGCGAGGCCGACGAAGGCGATGGGCCCGACGGCGGCTGTCGCGGCGGCGGCCAGCAGCGTCGCGGCGAGCAGTCCGGCGCCCTTGACGCGGGCGGGACTGATGCCGAGGGAGGCGGCCTTGTCGTCGCCCATCGCCATGGCGTTGAGTCCCGGCGCGAGCAGCAGGGCGAGTACGAAGCCGACCGCGGCGAACGGCAGGACCGCCCAGAAGGCGTCGAAGCCGCGTCCGCCGAGCGCGCCCACCACCCAGTAGCGGTAGGTGTCGAAGACCTGCGGCTTGGACAGCGCGACGGCCTGGATGAACGCGGCCAGGACGGCGGAGAGCACCGCGCCGGCGAGCACCAGGCGGACGGTTCCACCGCCGCCGCCGGCGGTGCCGACGACATGGACGACGACACCGGTCAGGAGGGCGCCGATGAGGGCCCACCAGATCGTCTCCCGCTGCCCGGAGGCGCCGAGGAACGCGGTCGCGGCGACGATGCTCGCGGACGCTCCCGCATTGATGCCGAGAAGTCCCGGCTCGGCAAGCGGATTGCGGGTGATGCCCTGCATCAGGGTGCCTGCGACGGCCAGGCAGAGACCCGCGAACACACCGAGGACGGTGCGCGGGTAGCGGCTCTCGATGACGGTACGGGTGTACTCGTCGCCGCCGCCGGTGATGACCCGCAGGACGTCACCGGCGGACGTCGGCCTGCTGCCGAACATCACGCTGGCGAGCAGCGCCAGAGCGAGCAGGACCAGGCACAGGACGGCGGCCATGACATGCCGGCCAAGGCCCCGCCGTACGACGGCGGGGCCTTGGCCGATCCGGGAAAGAGTGGTCACGCTGGGGATCCGTTGTTACTTCCCGGCCTTGGCGACGGCCTTGTCGATCATCGGAAGGTAGCGCTCGATGCTGTAGGGCACCGTCAGCGGGTTGATCATCGAGGAGGCGGTGACGAAGGGGGTGTCGTGGCTGTAGACGAGCGCGTCCTTCTTCACGGCGGGGATGGCCGCGTACAGCGGCTGGGCCTCGACGGCCTTGCGGGACTTCTCGTCCATGTAGAACGTGAAGGCGATGTCGCTCTTCGCCAGCTTGTTGGCGTTCTCCAGGCCGATGAGGGCGGAGTCGGTGCCCTCGGTCTCCGGGAAGGTGTTCACGATCGGGTCGACCTTGAGGCCCAGCTTGGAGACCATCGCCACGCGCTGCTCCTCGGGCTTGAAGATGCCGAGGGTGCCGGGGCCGGTGTTGTAGATGTACGAGAACGTGACGTTCTTGTAGTCGGGGCGGGAAGCGGCCGCGTCGGCGAGCTGCTTCTCGATCTTCGACTCCAGGTCCTTGGCCTTCTCCGGCTGACCGAGCGCCTTGGCGATGATCTCGATCTGCTGGTCCCAGTTCGTGCTCCACGCCTTCTCGGGGTAGGCGACGGTGGGCGCGATGTCCTTCAGGATGTCGTACTGCTTCTGCGTCAGACCGGACCACGGGGCGAGGATGACATCCGGCTCCAGCTCGGTGATGGCCTCGATGTCGAGCTCCTCGCCGCCCTTGAACTGCTTGGGCAGAGTGGCGCCGGACTTCGTCACGGCCTCGTGGATCCAGGGGAGGTAGCCGGTCTTGTCGCTGCCCCAGGTGTACTCCTCGATACCGACCGGGACGTTGCCGAGGGCGATGGCGGTCTCCGCGGAGCCCTGACCGAGGGTCACCACGCGCTTCGGCCTGTCCTTGATGACGGCGTCACCGAGGGCGCTCTTGATGGTCACGGGGAAAGCGCCCGCCGGGGCCTTGCCCGCCGACCCTGCCGCGTCGTCCTTCTTGTCGTCCGAGCCGCACCCGGTCACCATCAGGCCGAGCGAGACCGCGGCGGCGCCCGCCACGAGAACGCGACGGCGAAGGGGGGTGAACACAGAAGGCATGGTGGATCCTTGTCTCCGGGCAGGGGGATGTACGAGGCCCCGACTGACGGCCCCACAGACGGATGTCTGCGGGGCAGCGGCCAACTCGGTGCTTGTTAGGTGAGCCTAACCTATTCCTGCCTGGGTTTGAGCGCCAGGGGGTGGGGTCCCGATGTGGTCCACAAGGCATCGAGTCCGCGTGCCCCTACGGTGCGACGGCCTTCCGCAGCGTGTGCACGCACAGCGAGAGGGCCGTGTGCTTCGGGGTGGCCCGGTCGCGCGCCTGGAGCCAGGCGGCGTAGAGCAGCGCCCACATGACGTCCTGGAGCCAGCTGACGTCGACCTCGGGGTCGAGCGTCCCTTCCTGCCGGCCGCGCCGGATGAGGGCGAGCAGGGCGAGGTCGGCCGGGGTCTCCTCCTCGATGCCGGACCACGCCACGAACTGCGGCACGTCGTACAACAGCAGCAGGCGGTCGCCGAGTTCGAAGAACTCCAGGCAGAGCCGCTCCATCGCCTCGGGCGCCGACCCGTCGTCGAGCCGTGCCCGGTCGGTCGCCGCGGCGACCCGGTCCCGGACGTCCGCCCCGATCGCGGCGAGCAGGTCGGAGCGCTCGGGGAAGTAGCGGTGGACGGTGGTCCGCCCCACGCCGGCCGCCTCGGCGACATCGCCGAGGGACGCGGCGTGGTCGGCGGAGAGGACGGAGACGGCGGCGTCGAGGATCGCGCGCCGGGTGCGGGTGCGCGTGGCGCTCTCGCGGGTGGCCGCGCCGTGCGCGGGAGTGGTGTCGGACCCCATGCGCACACGGTAACCCCTCATACCGTTTGGGAAACCTTTTGACCTTTCTGGAACAGAGGTGTTCCCTTATGGGTATGACCGCATCCGTTATGCCCGAATCCCGCCGCCGTACGGCCGTGCCCCGGCTGCGCGTCCTGTGGTCCTTCGCCCGCCCGCACCGGCGCACCCTGCTCAAGGGACTAGCCCTCGCCCTGGTCGCCTCCGCCCTGGGCCTCGCCACGCCCATGGTCACCAAGCACGTCCTCGACGCGCTCGGCGACTCGTCCTCCCTCACGGGACCCGTGGCGGCGCTCCTCGTGCTGCTCGTCGTCGGCGGCGCGGTGTCCTACCGGCAGTGGACACTGCTCGGGGCACTGGGGGAGCGGGTGGTCCTCGACGCCCGCGAGTCCATGGTGCGGCGCTTCCTGCGCGCCACCGTGCCCGGCGTGACCCGCAGCCCGACCGGTGAACTCGTCACCCGCGTCACCTCCGACACCGTGCTGCTGCGCGAGGCCACCGCCGCCTCCTTCGTCGGCCTGATCAACGGCGCGGTCATGCTGGTGGGCAGCCTCGTCCTCATGGGCTTCCTCGACCCGGTGCTGCTCGCCACCACCGTGGCCGCCGTCGCCCTCGTCGGCCTGGTCTTCGCGCTCCTCATGCCCGGCATCGCCCAGGCGCAGCAGCAGGCCCAGGAGCACGTGGGGCGCCTCGGCGGTGTCCTCGAAGGCACGCTGCGGGCGATCCGTACCGTCAAGGTCAACCGGGCGGAGGAGCGCATGGCCGAGCGGATCCTCACCGACGCGCGCGCGTCGGCCGAGCACGGGACCCGGGCCGTCCGCCGGGAGGCGCTGGCCTGGACGACCGCCTGGTCCGGCGTCAACCTCGCCATCATCGCGATCCTCGCCGTCGGCGCGTGGCGCGTCGGCGAGGGCCGGCTCGAAGTCTCCGGCCTGATCGCCTTCCTCCTCTACGCCTTCGCCCTCATGGACCCGATCACCGAACTCAGCCAGAACGTGACCACGCTGCAGTCCGGCATCGCCGCCGCCGAACGCATCCGGCAGGCCGACGCCCTGCCGGCCGAGGAGGCCTCACCGGCCTCGGGCACACCCGTCCGGGAACGCCGGGAACTCCGGGACACCGTGCCCGTCCTGGAGCTGCGGAACGTCACCGCGGCCTACGGTCCGGACGCCGAGGCGGCCGTACGGGACATCGACCTCGTCATCCCCCGGCGCGGCCACACCGCCGTCGTCGGCCCCTCGGGAGCGGGCAAGACCACCCTGCTCTCCCTGGTCCTGCGGTTCCTGGAGCCGACCGGCGGCGAACTGCTCCTCGACGGGCGGCCCTACCGCGACCACGCCCATGGCGACATCCGGGCCCGCCTCGCCTACGTCGAGCAGGACACTCCGGTCGTCCCCGGCACGATCCGCGACAACCTGCTGCTCGCCCGCCCCGACGCCACCACGGAGGAACTGCGGCGCGTCCTGCACGACGTACGGCTGGCGGAGAAGGTCGACGCGTTGGCCGAGGGACTGGACACGCCCCTCGCCGCCGCGAACGTGTCGGGCGGGGAGCGGCAGCGCATCGCCCTGGCCCGGGCGCTCCTCGCCACTCCCGACGTCCTGCTCCTGGACGAGGCCACCGCACAGCTCGACGGCCTGACCGAGGCGGCCGTGCAGGAGTGCGTCCGCTCGCGCGCGGACACCGGCGCCGTGGTGACGATCGCGCACCGTCTGTCGACGGTGGTCGACGCGGACACCATCGTCGTCATGGAGGCGGGCCGGGTCCGGGCGCAGGGACGGCACGAGGAACTGCTCGCCTCGGACACCCTCTACCGCGACCTGGTGGAGTCCCTGCGTATCGCCGCTCACACGGGTGCGTGAAGGAAGGGCGGGTGGGTGGTGCCACGCCGGCCGGCGCAGACCACCCCGCCCCTTCTGATCAGCTCGAAACGCCCGGCCGCTCGCGCGCCAGGTCGGCCGGTGCCGGTTCCAGATGTCCGTGCACACGGCGCAGCAGGGAGGCGAGTTGCTCACGCTCCCCGGCGTCGAGGGGCGCCAGGATCTCGTCGTCCGTCCGCGCGATCTCCGCGCTCAGGCTCCGGAGGGAGGTCTCGCCCTCCGGGGTGAGCCGTACGACGACGCGGCGCCGGTCCGTGTCGTCCCGGACACAGTCCACCTGCCCGACGCGGACCAGATCGTTGACGATCTTCACCAGGTCGCTGGCGTTCATGGCGAGCCGCGTCGCGAGGGCCGTCTTCATCTGCGGGCCCAGGTCGGCGAGCAGCGCCATCACGGTGAGGTGCCAGAGCCGTAACCCCCGGGCCTCCAGGGTCTCCGTCAGGCGACGGCGCGCGGCCCTGCCGACGGCGTGCATGAGGTAGGCGTTGAGGGCGAGCACGCTGGGTGGCGTCATGCTCTGTGACGGCGGCGTCAGGGCGCGGGCGGGCAGGCCGGCGCCCGCGCCCGTGAGCGAGTCGAGAGTCAGGTCGGTGTTCGCGAGCGACCTGAAGACCTTCGCCCAGTCGGTCGGCATGCTCGCGATGCCGACGACGGCGAACGTCGCCCCCGAGAGGTCGTGCGCGACACCGGAGACGACCGGCTGTTCCATCGGCTGCTCCTCGCTCTCCCCGGTCGTCAGGGGCGGCTGGTGAGGTAGCCGCCCATGGCGGTGAAGTACTCGGTCGCGGGCAGCTCGCGGCCGTCCTCCGTCCGGACGCGGGTGATGGCCAGGCCGTGGTTGCGGCCCGTGCGGGCGTCGGCGCCGGCGACGATCACGACACCCTCGCCCTCGCGGTAGAAGACGCGGCCGGGGGTGCCGCCGTAACGCCCCTCGGAGACCACCGCGGTGAGGACTTCGAGGCGCTTGCCCCGGTGGAAGGTGAAGGCGCTCGGGTACGGCGCGGACTGGGCGCGGACCAGCCGCTCCAGGACGTCGGCCGGCCAGTTCCAGTCGATCCGGATGTCCTCCTCGGCCCGCTTGTGGAAGAAGCTCGCCCGGGAGCGGTCCTGCTTGGTGAACTCGGCCTGCCCGGAGGCGATCTGGTCGAGCGCGCCGATCGTGACCGGGGCGATGAGGTCGACCGTCTTGTGGAAGAGGTCGGTCGCCGTGTCCGTGGGTCCGACGGGGACCGCCCGCTGCTGGACGATGTCGCCCGCGTCGAGCACCTCGTCCATCATGTGGGCCGTGACGCCGACTTCGGGCTCGCCGTTGATGAGGGCCCAGATGAGCGGCGAGAAGCCGGCGTACTTGGGCAGCAGCGAGTCGTGGATGTTCAGCGTGCCGTGGCGGGGCAGGTTGTAGATGTGCGGCGGGATCCACGTACGCCAGTTGTTGGCGACGATGATGTCCGCGTCGGCCTCCTTGAGACGCGCGAACAGCTCGTCGTCGTCGGGCCTGTTGCGGATGACGACCGGGACGCCGTGCTCCTCCGCCAGGTCGGCGACAGAGTCGCTCCAGATCTTCTCGTAGGCGTGCTCGCTCTTGGGGTGCGTCACGACGAGCACCACGTCGTGTTCGGAGTCCAGGAGCGCTTGGAGGGTGCGATGGCCCCAGGTCTGATAACCGAACATGACGACCCGCATCGGGTTCCTCCTCGGAAGAGCGATTGACCGTCAGCAAGTAAAGCAAGGCTTACCTAACAGTGCAACTGGCTTGATTTATGCGGTTGTTCGGAGCGCTCGCCTTCGCATTGTCCGTTTTGACCCGTCGACAGCATCGCTAGATCAGGTTAGCTTTACCTAAGTTCCGCTCGGCCGCCGGCAACACCGGTGTGCCCGATGCCCTGTTCCCCCTCATTCTTCTTCCCGCACGATGGGAGTGACATGTCGCAGGTTCCTCCTGGTGACGCACCTCTGGTCCACGACCTCATCGGTATCGGCTTCGGGCCGTCCAATGTGGCCATGGCGATAGCGCTCAGCGAGCACAACGCACGCGTCGGAAGGCAGGAGGCGGTCACCGCCCACTTCTTCGAGCGCCAGCCGCGTTTCGGCTGGCACCGCGGCATGCTGATCGACGACGCGACCATGCAGGTGTCCTTCCTCAAGGACCTGGTGACGCTGCGCAACCCGACCAGCGAATACAGCTTCCTCTGCTACCTGCAGAGCAAGGGCCGGCTGATCGACTTCGTCAACCACAAGAACCTCTTCCCGCTACGCGTCGAGTTCCACGACTACTTCGAGTGGGCCGCGTCCAAGGTCGACGACATGGTCTCGTACGGCCACGAGATCATCTCCGTTGAACCGGTCGAGCGTGACGGCGTCGTGGAGTACCTCGACGTGACGGCCCGCTCCGGAGACGAGCTGGTCGTCCACCGCGCCCGAAACCTCGTCCTCGGTACGGGACTTCGCCCGCGCATGCCGGAAGGCGTCGAGCGCAGCGACCGCGTCTGGCACAACTCCGACCTGCTCGCCAAGGTCGAGGGCCTGGAGGGGTCGAACCCCGAGCGGATCGTCGTCGTGGGCGCCGGACAGAGCGCCGCCGAGAACGTCGCCTATCTGCACCGCCGGTTCCCCGAGGCCGAGATCTGCGCCGTCTTCTCGCGGTACGGATACAGCCCCGCCGACGACAGCGCCTTCGCCAACCGGATCTTCGACCCCGGGGCCGTCGACGAGTACTTCACGGCCCCCGACGACATCAAGCGCAAGCTGATGGACTACCACGGGAACACCAACTACTCCGTGGTGGACATCGACCTCATCGACGACCTGTACCGGCAGGCGTACCAGGAGAAGGTCCTCGGCACCGAGCGGCTGCGCTTCATCAACATCTCCCGGCTCACCGGCGTCGAGGACGGCCCGGACAAGGTCCGCGCCTTCGTCACCTCCCTCGTCACCGGCGAGGAGACCGTGCTCGACGCCGACGTCGTCGTCTACGCCACCGGATACAGCCCCGCCGAACCCCTCGGCCTCCTCGGCCCGGTCGCCGACCGCTGCCACCGCGACGACCAGGGCCGGGTCCGCGTCGAGCGGGACTACCGGCTCGCCACCGACCCCGAACTGCGCTGCGGCATCTACCTCCAGGGCGGCACCGAGCACACCCACGGCATCACGTCCTCGCTGCTCTCCAACACGGCGATCAGGGTCGGCGAGATCCTCGACTCGGTCCTCGACCGGGGCCCGGATCCGGCCGCCGCCGCCCTCGACGGCCGGGACGGCGCCTCCCTCGGTACCTCCGTCTCCGCCGCCGACCAGGTCCGGCCGATGGCCGACGGTGTCGGCACGGCGCGCTAGCGCCACCCCCGCTCCCCCCTACGCAACAAAGGCCACTCCCGCCGGGCGGCGTCCTTCGCACCCGGCGGGCGTGGCGCGCACTGTGAATCCCCCGAAAGGAACGTCCGTGTCCGCTGGTGCACGTCCCGCTCTGGCTCGGTTCGCCAGATCCGCCCCCCGCGTGGCTGTCCTCGCGGTGGCGGCTCTCGCCCTCGCCGCCTGCGGCGGAGGAACCGAGAAGACCGAGTCGCCGTCCGCCACCACCTCCTCCTCGGCCGACGGCGGCGGCAAGCCCGCCGCGTTCCCCGTCACGGTGGCGCACAAGTACGGCTCCACGACGATCGACAAGGAGCCGAAGACGATCGTGACCCTGGGGCTCTCCGACCAGGACGCCGTCCTCGCGCTCGGCGTGAAGCCGGCCGGCGCGGTCGACTGGTTCAAGGAGAAGCCGTACGGCAAGTGGCCCTGGACCAAGGACAAGTGGGGCTCGACCCAGCCGGAGATCGTCGGCGAGCGCGACGAGTACAACATCGAGAAGATCGCGGCGCTCAAGCCGGACCTGGTCATCGCCCAGTACTCGGGGATGAAGAAGGAGCAGTACGACACGCTCTCCAAGTTCACCAAGGTCGTCGCCCAGCCCAAGGAGCACCCGGACTACGGCGCCCCGTGGCAGCTGATGACCCAGCAGATCGGCAAGGCGCTCGGCAAGGACGCCGAGGCCGCCAAGCTGATCACGGACATCGACGCCCGGTTCAAGGCCGTCCGCGAGAAGCACCCCGAGTTCGCGACGAAGACCCTCGCCGTCGCCGACAGCTTCGAGGCCGGCAAGTACTCGGCGTTCACCAGGACCGACCCCAAGTCGATCTTCTTCTCCGAGCTCGGGTTCAAGCTCGAGCCGGAGATCGACACCCTGGCCAAGCCGGGCTGGAACGTAGCCGAACTCAGCGCGGAGAAGCTCGACGTCCTCGACGTCGACCGGCTCGTCTGGGTGACCTCGAGCACCGAGGCCAACGCCCGCATCAAGGCCGAGCCGCTCTACAAGAAGCTCAAGGTCAACCAGGAGAAGCGCGACCTGTTCGTGCCGTACCAGGACCCGGACATCGGCGCCGCGTTCTCCTTCAACACCGTTCTGTCGATCCCGTACGCCATCGACGAGATCGAGCCGCTCCTCGCGGCCGTCAAGTGACGCCCGCCGGCTGACGCGCCCACAGAGCCACCAGCTCACCCGACCGACGGCGTGGCGGAACCTCTCGCCACGCCGTCGGCGGTCTCTGCCGCCACCGCCTGCCACGCACCCCCAGGGAAAGGCCACTTCGTACGATGTTTGACGTCGAGTCGTCGGACCGGAACACCACCTCCGGCCTCCCCGTCACCGGCGGGCAATCCGGCATCTGGCTGGCCCAGCAGATCGAACCGGACAGCTCCGCCTACAACATCGTGTTCGCGCTCCACCTCCGTGGTGCCCTCGACCTCGACCGCCTCACGGCCGGCGTCCGCCGGGCCGTCGAAGAGGCCGAGTGCCTGCACGTACGGGTCACACCCGGCGACGACGGGCCGCGCCAGACGCCCCGTGCCCTCCCCGTCGACGTCACCGTCGTCGACCTGCGCGCCGCCGCCGACCCCGACGAGGCCGCCGCCGCGTGGGTGGCCGCCGACCGCGACCGGCCCGTCGACCTCGCCCGGGACCCGCTCTTCGGCCACGCCCTGCTGCGGCTCGCGGACGACCGCGTCCTGTGGTGCCAGCGCTACCACCACATCGTCCTCGACGGGATGGGCGTCGCCCTCCTGACCCGGCGGGCGGGCGAGCTGTACACGGCCGGAGAACATGCATCCGAGCCCCGCGACTGGTCCCTCGCCCGGCTCGTCGCCGCCGACCGCGCCTACCGAGCGTCCGAGGGGCACGCCGCCGACCGCGCCTGGTGGCTGGAGCGGATGGCCAGCCGGCCCGAGCCCGTACGGCTCGTCGCCCGGGCCGCGACCCCCATGACCCGACGGCTGCGGCGGACCGCCGAGCTGTCCCCGGCAGCCGTCGAGCGACTGACCGCCGCAGCCCGGACCGCGGGCGTACGACCGTCCCGGCTGCTGCTCGCGGCCGTAGCCGCCTATCTGCACCGCGTCAGCGGCGAGCAGGACCTGGTCCTCGGCCTGCCCGTCGCCGCCCAGGACGAGGTCTCCGCGACCGTCCCCGGCATGGTCTCCAACATCGTCCCGCTGCGCCTCGCCGTCCACCCCGGCACCACCGGCACCGACCTCGTCGCCCACGTGCGCGAAACGGTCGCCGAGGCCGTCGCCCACGGGCGCTACCGCGCCGAGGACCTGGCCAGGGAACTGGGCCTCGTCGACGGCGTGCCCGAGCTCGTCGGCCCGACCGTCAACATCCTGCCCCGCTCCGACGACCTGCGCTTCGACGACCACGAGGCCGAACTCCGCCCGGAATGGCTCGGCCCGGTCAGCGACCTGGCGTTCAGCTTCGCCGAGGGCACGGACGGCCGCGGGCACACCGTCCACCTCGACGTGGACGCCGACGTCTGCGACGCGGTCACGCTCGCCGACCACGAACGCCGCTTCCTCACGCTGCTCGACTCGTTCACCGGTGATCTCGACCGCCCCGTCGGCCGTATCGAGTTGACCTCCGGTACCGAACGCACCCGACTCCTCGACGCGTTCGGCGTCGCGCCCCGCGAGGTCCCGGAGCTGTCCTGGCCCGCCGCCTTCGAGCGGCAGGTCCGGCGTACCCCCGAGGCCGTCGCGCTCGTCTGCGAGGACCGGGAGCTGACGTACGCCGAACTCGACGACGCCGCCGACCGGCTCGCCCATCTGCTCCGCTCCCGCGGCGTCGGCGCCGAGGACGTCGTGGGCGTGGCCCTGCCCCGCTCACCGGAGCTCGTGGTGGCTCTGCTCGCCGTGATGAAGGCCGGCGCCGCCTACCTGCCGCTGGACGCGGACCACCCCCAGGACCGCATCGCCTACATGCTGTCCGACGCCGGTGCCCGCACCGTCGTCACCGTGCGCGAACTCGCAGGCGACCTCCCGGAGGCGGCGGGCGTCGGCCGTCTGCTGCTCGACGACCCGGCCACCGTCGACGCCCTCGCCGCCGCGACCGACCGCGACCCGGGACCGGCGGTCGTCCTCGACCAGGCCGCGTACGTCATCTACACCTCCGGCTCGACGGGCCGCCCCAAGGGCGTCGTCGTCTCCCACGACGGCGTCGGCAGCCTCATCGCCACCGCCACCGACCGGATCGGCATCACCGCCGAGAGCCGCGTCGTGCAGTTCGCCTCCGTCGGCTTCGACGTGACGGTCTGGGACCTGATCATGTCGCTGTGCGTCGGCGGACGGATCATCGTCGTCCCCGCCGAGCGCCGCGTCGCGGGCCCCGCGCTCACCGAGTACATCGCCCGCCACCGCGCCACCCACATGATCCTGCCGCCCTCGCTCGTCTCCGCGCTGCCGCAGGAGTGCGAACTCCCGTCGGGCGCCGTGCTCGTCGTCGGCACCGAGGCGGTCCCCAGCGAGCTCATCGCCCGCTGGGACGGCCGGCTCCGCGTCGTCGTCGCGTACGGACTCACCGAGGCGACCGTCAACTCCACGCTCTGGCTCGCCGACCCCGACCGCCCGGGCCCCGCGCCCATCGGCCGTCCCGACCCCAACACGCGCGCGTACGTCCTCGACACGGCGCTCCGGCCCGCCCCCGTCGGCGCGGAGGGCGAGCTGTACGTCTCCGGGCGCGGCCTCGCGCGCGGCTACCTGGGCCGCGAGGGGCTGACCTCGGAACGGTTCGTCGCCGATCCGTACGGGCCTCCCGGCACCCGCATGTACCGCACGGGCGACCGGGTGCGCTGGGGCGCCGACGGCAACCTGGAGTTCCTCGGCCGCGCGGACGGCCAGATCAAGATCCGCGGCCACCGCGTGGAGCCGGGCGAGATCGAGAGCGCCTTCATGGCCTGCGAGGGCATCGCCCAGGCCGCCGTCCTGGCCCGCGAGGACCACCGGGGGGTGAAGCGGCTGGTCGCGTACCTGGTCCCGGAGACCGGTGGTACGGAGACCAGTGGCAGGGAGGCCGGTGGTCCGGAGACCAGTGGCAAGGAGACCAGTGGCAAGGAGACCAGTGGCAAGGAGACCGGTGGCACGGAGGCCGGGACCGCCGTCGACCCGGTCACGGGCACCGACGCGAGCACGGGCCCCGACACCCTCACGGTCACCGACACTCCTGCGGTCATCGACACCCACGTCGCGGTGACCGCCGCACGTGCGCGCGTGACCGACACGCTGCCCGACCACATGGTGCCCTCGGCGGTCGTCGTCCTCGACGGCCCGCTGCCGCTGACCCCCAACGGCAAGCTCGACGCCAAGGCCCTGCCCGAGCCCCGCTGGACGTCCCTGACCGGCACCGACACCCCGAGCACCCCGACCGAGGCCGCCCTCGCCGCACTGTTCGCCGAGGTCCTCGGACTGCCGACCGTGGGCGTCCACGACAGCTTCTTCGAACTGGGCGGCGACAGCATCGTCGCCATCCAGCTGGTGAACCGTGCCCGCGAGGCCGGTCTCGCGCTCACCCCGCGCGACGTGTTCCGGAGCCGGACCGTGGCCGCCCTCGCCCGGACCGCCGGCGAGAGCGCCGCCGCCCCGGCACGGCCGCAGGTGGAGCTCGACGCGGACGCGCTGCCGGTCTCCCCGCTCCAGGAAGGCTTCTTCTTCCACGCGGAGTTCGACCACCAGGCCGCGGACCTCTACTTCGTCCAGGAACTCCTCGACCTGGGCGGGCCCGTCGACCCCGACCGCCTCCGCCACGCGCTCCAACTGCTCCTCGACCGGCACCCGCTGCTGCGGGCCGGGTTCCGGCAGCTCCCCGGCGGCGAGGTCGTCCAGCGGCTCGCCGACCACGCGACCCTCCCGTGGCGGGAGGCCGACACCGTCGCGACCGGCCTGGCCGACATCCTCCGCGCAGACCGCGCCGAGCGGTTCGCCCTCGACCGGCCGCCGCTCCTGCGCGCCACCCTCATCAGGGACGGACAGCACCACCGGCTCCTTCTCACCCTCCACCACATCGTCGCCGACGGCTGGTCCGTCGCCGTCCTGCTGCGGGAACTGACCGACGCCTACCGGGGCGCCGAACTGCCCGAGCCCGTGGCCCCGGAGCCGTACCTCTCCTGGCTCGCCGGCCGCGACCGCGCCGCCGCACGCGAGGCGTGGCGCCAGGCGCTCGCCGGCATCGAGGGCCCCACCCGGCTCCCCGCGCTCACCACCCCGGCAGACGCGGCCGAAGCCCCTGCCCGCCCCGAGCACGTCGACACGCGTCTGCCGCACGACCTCACCGACGCGCTGACCACCTATGCCAGGACCCGCGGACTGACCCTGAGCAGCGTCTTCCACGGCGTGTGGGGCCTGCTGCTCGGCGCCCTCACCGGCAGCCGTGACGTCGCCTTCGGCACCACCGTCTCCGGTCGGACCACCGAGGTCGCGGGCCTGGACTCCGCCGTCGGCCTGTTCATCAACACCGTCCCCGCCCGGGTGACCCTCCGCCCCGAGGAGACGCTGACCGAGCTGCTCCGCCGCGTCCAGGACGAGCACTCCGCCCTCCTCGACCACCAGCACCTCGGGCTCGCCGACATCCAGCGGATCGCGGGCGGCGGTGAACTCTTCGACACGCTCGTCGTGTTCGAGAACCACCCCGGTGGCGAAGGACAGGGCACCGGAGAGCCGCTGATCACCGGCGCCGAGGTGGTCGACGCCGTGCACTACCCGCTCGCGCTCGTCGTCGAGCCCGCCGACGCCGGTCTGCTGCTGCGGTTCAAGCACGACGCGGCCCGTCTCGACCAGGTGGCCGTGGCCGTCCTGGCCAACCGGTTCACGGCCCTGCTGCGGACCGTGGTCGCCGAGCCCGACCGTCTCGTCGCCCGGACCGACCTGCTGTCCGCCCGCGAGCGCGAGCACCTCACGGAGCTCAACGCCACCGCCCACCCCGTCCCCGATGCGACGCTCACCTCGCTCTTCGCCGCCCGGGTGGCCCGTACCCCGCACGCCCCGGCCGTCGTCTTCGACGACACCACCCTCAGCTACGCCGAACTCGACCGGCGGGCCGAGGTGTTGGCCCGGCAGCTCCGGGCCCGCGGCGCGGGCCCCGAGCGGTACGTGGCCGTCGCCGTCCCGCGTTCGGCCGAGCTGATGGTCGCGCTCCTCGGCGTTCTCAAGGCGGGCGCCGCCTATCTGCCCGTCGATCTCGACTACCCCGTCGACCGGGTGGCGTTCATGCTCGCGGACTCGGGCGCGCGCCTCGTCGTGACGTCCGCCGAGGCCGCCGGGCGGCTGCCCGCCGTACCGGGCCTCGACCACCTCGTCGTGGGCGAGGAGGACCGGGAGAACGCCGAGCTCGGCACCCCGGTCGGGGCGGCGGGCCCCGACCACCCCGCCTACCTCATCTACACCTCCGGCTCCACCGGCCGTCCCAAGGGCGTCGCCGTCACGCACCGGGCCATCGTGAACCGGCTCGCCTGGATGCAGAGCGCGTACGGGCTGACCGCCGACGACCGGGTCCTCCAGAAGACCCCGTCGAGCTTCGACGTGTCGGTGTGGGAGTTCTTCTGGGCGCTGACCGAGGGCGCGACCGTCGTCCTCGCCCGCCCGGACGGCCACCGCGACCCGGCCTATCTGGCCCGCCTCATCACCGAACAGGCCATCACCACCACGCACTTCGTGCCGTCGATGCTGGCCGCGTTCGTCCAGGTCATGGAGAGCGCCCCCGAGACGGGCCCCGGCGCGCCGGACTGGGCGGCGAGCCTGCGCCGGGTGTTCTGCAGCGGAGAGGCCCTCACCGGAGCAGACGCCCGCCGCTGGTGGGAGCTGACCTCACGCTCGGGGCGCACGCCCGTACCGCTGCACAACCTGTACGGCCCCACCGAGGCGGCCGTCGACGTCACCTTCTTCCCGTACGAGGGGGCCATCGAGTCGGCGATCCCGATCGGCCGGCCCGTCTGGAACACCCGGCTGCACGTGCTGGACCCGTTCCTGCGCCCGGTTCCGGACGGCGTGTCCGGCGAGCTGTACCTCGCCGGCGTCCAGCTGGCCCGCGTCTACCACGACCGGCCCGGCCTCACCGCCGAACGGTTCGTCGCCGACCCGTTCGGGGCGCCGGGGGAGCGGATGTACCGCACCGGCGACCTGGTGCGCCGCCGCGCCGACGGAGCCGTCGAGTGCCTCGGCCGCACCGACCGCCAGGTCAAGATCCGCGGCAACCGTGTCGAGCTGGGCGAGATCGAGACCGCCCTGGCCGCTCTGCCGGACGTGGCCCGCGCGGCCGTGATCGTCCGCGAAGGCGCCCTGGTCGGCTACGCCGTCCCCGCTCCCGGCGCCGCACCCGCGAACGGGGCGCTGCACGCGGCACTCGCGGAGGCGCTGCCCGCCGCGTGGATGCCGAGCGCCGTCGTCGTCCTCGCCGAACTGCCGCTGACGCCCAGTGGCAAGCTGGACCAGAACGCCCTGCCCGCACCCGAGGTCGCGCCCCGGGCCGGCGGCCGCGCACCCCGCGACGACCGCGAGCGCGCCCTCTGCGAGATCTTCGGCGACGTCCTCGGAGTCCGGGGGACGGGCGTCGACGACGACTTCTTCATGCTCGGCGGTGACAGCCTCAGCTCGATCACCGTCGCCACCCGCGCACGGGAGAAGGGGTTGACCCTCAGCCCCCGCGATGTGTTCGAACACCGCACCCCGGCCGCCCTCGCCGCCGCCGCGACCACCGCCGTGGACGCCGAAGCACCCCCGACACCCGACTCGCCCGACACCTCCGAGGTACCCGTGCACCCCGACGGCGTGACCGTCTCCGCCTCCGACGCCGGGCAGGCCGCCGCCGCCCTCCAGGCCGTCCTCGCGCTCCAGCAGCAGTCCGGCGCCGCGGTCGACCCCGCCCTGCGGGCCCTGCTCGACCAGCTCACCGCCGCCGCGCCGACGACGACGCAGCCGAGCACGGAGCCCCCGGCCCCCGCTCTGCTCGGCGGACCGGAGCTCACCCCGGAGGAGACCGCGCGCGTCCACGCCGTCGCCGGGCTCCCCGTCGCGGACGTCTGGCCGCTCTCCCCGCTCCAGGAGGGCATGTACTTCCACGCCACCTACGACGCGGGCGACGCACTCGACGTCTACCAGTCCCAGGAGACCCTGGACCTCGACCGCCGGATCGACGCCGACCGGCTGCGCGCCGCCTGCCGTACCCTCCTCGACCGCAATACCGGGCTGCGCGCCGGATTCACCAGCGACGGCCTGCCCCGCCCCGTGCAGTTCATCGTGGACGGCGCAGAGATCCCGCTCGTCGAGGCCGACCTCTCCGGGCTGCCCGCCGAGGAACAGCGGACCCGGACCGAGGAGCTCCTCGCCGCCGACCGCAGGCAGCGCTTCGACCTCTCCGCCGCGCCCCTCTGCCGCCTGCTCCTCATCCGGCTCGGCGACGGCCGCGACCGGCTCGTCGTCACCCACCACCTGATCCTCTGGGACGGCTGGTCCGCCTGGCTGTTCCTGGAGGAGCTGTTCACGCTGTACGAGCGGGCCGGTGACCCCACGGGTCTGCCGCTGCCCGGCTCGTACCGCGACCACCTCGCCTGGCTGGACGCCCAGGACACCACCGTCGCCCTCGACGCCTGGCGCGGGGCCCTCGCCGGCTTCGACGAGCCGACGCTGCTCGCCCCGTCCGGGCGCGACACCGGCCCGGTCATCCCGGTGGACTTCGACGCCCTCCTCACCCAGGAGGCCGGCGACCGGCTCCGTACCGTCGCCCGCCGGCACGGACTCACCCTGAACACCGTCCTCAACGCGGCCTGGGCCCTGGTCCTCTCGGCCATGACGGGCCGCGGCGACGTCGTCTTCGGCACGGCGGTCGCCGGACGTCCGGCGGACGTCCCGAAGGTGGCCGGCATCATCGGCATGTTCCTGAACACGATCCCCGCCCGGGTCGCCCTCAGCCCGGACGAGCCCCTGCTCGCCCTGCTGCGCCGGATGCAGTCCGAGCGCGCCGCCGTCATGCCGTACGAGTACGTGGGACTGGGCACCCTCCAGCAGGAATCCGGCCACCGCCGCCTCTTCGACACCCTCTTCGTGCTCCGCTCGGCCGACGGCGAGGACCGGGCCGCGGCGCTCCGCGAGCACCACGGCATCACCGACGTGTCGAACGTGGACGGCACCCACTTCCCGCTCACGCTCATCGTCACTCCCGGAGCCCGGCTGAAGGTCACCCTGGCCGCCCGGCCCGACCTCTTCGACGCCGAGGCCGCCGGCACGATCCTCGCCCGGTTCACCACGGTCCTCGACCGCCTCGGGGAGGCCCTCGCCGGGCCGACCGCCGAGTCCGCGCGCACCGTCGGCGTGGACCTGCTCCTCCCCGACGAGCGTGCCGCCCTGGCCACCGGCCGGGAGGCCACCCGGGAGCCCGTGCCGGACGAGACCGTCGCCGACATGCTCACGGCCCAGGTCGCCCGTACCCCCGACGCGGTCGCGCTGGTCTTCGGCGAGCGCGCCCTCACGTACGCCGAACTCGACGCGCACGTCAACCGGCTGGCCAGGCTGCTGCTCGCCCGGGGCGCCGGGCCCGAGAAGGTCGTGGCGCTCGCCCTGCCCCGGTCCATCGAGATGGTCGCCGCGCTGTTCGCCGTCCTGCGGACCGGCGCCGCGTACCTGCCGCTCGACCTCGACCACCCCGCCGACCGCCTGCGGCTCATGGCCGAGGACACCGGACCGCTCTGCCTGGTGTCCACGACCGCCGTCGCTCCGACCCTGCGGGGCGAGGACGGCCCCGTCGCCCTCGAAGTCCTCCTCGACGACGAGGCCGTGCTCGCCGAGCTGGCCGCGCTGTCCGGGGACGGGATCACCGATGCCGAGCGGCCCGCGTTCGCCCACGGGGTGCCGGACCGCCTGGAGTTCCCGGCGTACGTCATCTACACCTCCGGATCCACCGGCCGCCCCAAGGGCGTCGTCACCCCCTACCGGGGACTGACGAACATGCAGCTCAACCACCAGAAGGAGATCTTCGACCCGGCCATCGCCTCCGCCGGCGGACGGCGGCTGCGCATCGCGCACACCGTGTCCTTCGCCTTCGACATGTCGTGGGAGGAGCTGCTCTGGCTCGTCGAGGGCCATGAGGTGCACGTCTGCGACGAGGAGCTCCGCCGCGACGCCGAAGCGCTTGTCGCGTACTGCGACGAGCACCGCGTCGACGTGGTCAACGTGACGCCCACCTACGCCCAGCTCCTCATCGAGGAGGGGCTCCTCGACCAGGACGAGGCCGCGGGCAAGCACCGGCCGGCGCTCGTCCTGCTCGGCGGCGAGGCCGTCTCCGACACGGTCTGGACGCAACTGCGCCGAACCGAGGGCACGTACGGGTACAACCTCTACGGCCCGACCGAGTACACCATCAACACCCTCGGCGGCTCCACCACGGAGAGCACCACGCCGACCGTCGGCAGGCCCATCCGAAACACCCGCGCCCATGTCCTCGACACGATGCTGCGGCCCGTTCCCCCAGGCTGCCCCGGCGAGCTGTACATCGCCGGCACCGGCCTCGCCCGGGGCTACCACGACCGGGCCGCGCTGAACGCCGAGCGGTTCGTGGCCGACCCCTTCGGCGAGCCCGGCGAGCGCATGTACCGCACGGGCGACCTCGTACGGCAGCGCCCCGACGGCCTGCTCGACTTCCTCGGCCGGACCGACGACCAGGTCAAGATCCGCGGCTACCGCATCGAACTCGGCGAGATCTCCACGGCCCTGTCCGACCACCCCGAGGTCGCCCACGCCGCCGTGGTCGTCCACGAGACCGCCGGCACCAAGCGCCTCGTCGGCTACGTCGTACGGGAGGAGGACGCCGGCCTCGTGCGAGAGGAGGGCGACGGGTCGGGCGACGGGTCGGGCGACGACCTCGTCCAGCGGCTCCGCGACCACCTCAAGTCCCGTCTTCCCGACTACATGGTCCCGTCCGCCCTGGTCCCCGTCGCCACCCTGCCGCTGACCGTCAACGGCAAGCTCGACGTCAAGGCCCTGCCCGCTCCCGACCTCACCGGGACGGGCAGGAGCCGCGCGCCCCGCACCCCGCAGGAGGAGACCCTGTGCGGGCTCTTCGCGGAGGTCCTCGGCCTGACCGCGGGCAGCGTCGGCATCGACAGCGACTTCTTCGACCTCGGCGGGCACTCGCTCCTCGCGACCCGGCTCGTCAGCCGGGCCCGTACCGCGCTCGACGCCGAGCTGGCGATCCGCGACCTGTTCGAGGCGCCCACCGTCGCCGAACTCGTGGAGCGCGCGGCCGCCTCGCGCGGCGCCGCCCGCCCGGCGCTCGTCGCGGCCGAACGCCCCGCCGAACTGCCGCTCTCGCACGCCCAGCAGCGCCTGTGGGTCATCCAGCAGATCGAGTGCACCTCGGCCGCGTACAACTTCCCCCTGGTCATGCGGCTGCGCGGCACCTTCGACCGCGAGGCGTGGAGCGCCGCCCTCACCGATGTGACCGACCGGCACGAAGCGCTGCGCACGCTCTTCGGCGAGAGCGAGCGCGACGGCCAGGCGTACCAGCGGATCCTGCCCGCCGGCACGGTCACCCCGGTCGTGGACCACCTGCGCGCCACCGAGGACCGGGTGCCCGCCATCGTGGACGCCGCCGTCCAGCGGCCGTTCGACCTCGCCGCCGAGCTGCCGATCCGCGCCACGGTCGTGGAGGTGGCGCCCGACGAGCACGTCGTCGTGCTGCTCCTCCACCACATCACCACCGACGAGTGGTCCGACCGCCCCTTCCTGCGGGATCTGACCACCGCCTACACCGCCCGCCTCGACGGCACCGCACCCGACTGGGAGCCGCTGCCCGTCCAGTACGCCGACTACGCCCTCTGGCAGCAGAAGCTCCTGGGCGACCCGGCCGACGCCGACAGCCTCGCCGCCCGGCAGCTGGAGCACTGGCGGACGGCCCTGGCCGGCGCCCCCGAGGAACTGGAACTGCCCACCGACCGGCCGCGGCCCGCCCGTCCTGCGTTCACCGGTGCCGCACTCGACATCCCCTTCGACCGCACGGTCCATGACGGCCTGCGGCGGCTCGCCCGCGACACCGGCGCCAGCATGTTCATGGTGGCGCACGCAGCCGTGGCCGCCCTGCTCCACCGGCTCGGCGCGGGCACCGACATCCCCCTCGGCGCACCGATCGCGGGCCGTGGGGACGAGGCCCTGGACGAGCTGGTCGGCTTCTTCGTCAACACGCTCGTGCTCCGCACCGACCTCGGCGGAGACCCGTCCTTCACCGAGCTGCTCGCCCGGGTCCGGGAGACCGACCTCGCCGCGTTCTCCCATGCGGACGTGCCCTTCGAGTCGGTCGTGGAGAAGCTCAACCCGATCCGCTCCCTCTCCCGGAACCCGCTGTTCCAGGTCATGGTCGGCTACCACGCCCGTACGGACGAGGCCCTGCGACTGCCCGGACTCGAAGCCGGCTACCTGCCGCACCGGATCGGCACCGCCAAGTTCGACCTCGTGTTCAACTTCAGCGAGCACACCTCGGCCGACGGCGCCACCGACTCCCTCGGCTGCCGCCTGGAGTTCGCCACCGAACTCTTCGACCAGGAGACCGCCGAGCGCATCGGCGACCGCCTCCGCAGGCTCGTCGAGATCCTCGTCGCGGCCCCCGACCGGCCGCTGTCCGAGGCCGGAATCCTCACCGACGAGGAACACCGGCTCGTCCTGGAGGGCTTCAACGGCCCGACCCGTGACGTCGACGAGGAGACCCTCCCGGTGCTGTTCGCCCGGTGGGTGGCCGAGCGCCCCGACGCGGTCGCCGTCGTCGACCGCGCGCGCTCGGTGACGTACGCCCAGCTCGACGCCCGTGGCAACCGCCTCGCCCGGCTGCTCGCCGCCCGCGGCGTCGGCGCCGAGAGCGTCGTCGGGGTGGCCGTACCGCGCTCGGTGGACATGATCGCAACGGTCGTCGCCGCCCAGAAGCTGGGCGCCGCGTTCCTGCCGCTCGACCTCGTCCACCCCGGCGACCGCCTCAGCTACATGATCGAGAACTCCGGCGCCGCCGTGGTGGTCGGCACCGAGCCCGTCGCCGGGAAGATCCCGGACATCGCCGGGGTCCCCGTGGTGCTGCTCGACGCCCCGGACATCGCCGCCGAGCTCGACGCACTCCCCGGGACCCCGCCGGCCGGCGGCCCGGTGGGCCTCGACCAGGCCGCGTACGTGATCTACACCTCCGGCTCCACCGGCCGCCCCAAGGGCGTCGTCGTCCCGCACGAGGGCATCGCCAGCCTGGTCGCCACCGCCGTCGACCGGATGGGCCTGCAACACGACAGCCGTGTCCTCCAGTTCGCGTCCATCGGCTTCGACGTCTTCGCCTTCGAACTGGCCATGGCGCTCTGCCACGGCGGACGGCTCGTCCTCATCACCGACGAGGCCCGGGTCGCCGGACCCGCCCTCACCGACTTCCTCGAAGACCAGCGGATCACCCACATGATCCTGCCGCCCTCGCTCGTCTCGGCCCTGCCGCCCGGTTGCCGCCTGCCCGAAGGATCGACCGTCCTGGTCGGCACCGAGACCGTCCCGCCGGACCTCTTCGAACGCTTCGGCGCCACCGCACATCTGATCTGCGCGTACGGGCTCACCGAAGCGACCGTCAACTCGACCCTGTGGCCGGCCCGCGAACACGGCGGCCGCGCCACCGGCCGGGTGCCCATCGGCCGCCCGGACCCCAACACCCGCTGCTACGTCCTCGACGAGCACCTCCGGCCCGTCCCGCCCGGCGTCATCGGCGAGCTGTACGTGGCCGGGCGCGGCCTCGCCCGCGGCTACCTCGGGCAGGCCGGGCTCAGCTCGGAACGGTTCGTCGCCGACCCGTACGGGACCCCCGGAAGCCGCATGTACCGCACCGGCGACCGGGCCCGCTGGCGCGCCGACGGCAACCTCGACTTCCTCGGCCGGGTCGACACCCAGGTGAAGATCCGCGGCTTCCGCATCGAGCTGGGCGAGATCGAGGCCGCCCTCGCGGGCCACCCGTCGGTCGCCCAGGCCGCCGTCCTGCCCGACCGCGACGGCGACATCGTCCGCCTCGTCGGCTACGCCGTCCCCGAGCCGGGCACGGACCTCGCCCTCGACCCGCAGGAACTTCGCGCCCATGTCGCCGCGCTCCTGCCCGAGTACATGGTCCCCGCGCTCGTCGTCCCGCTCGACGGCCCCCTGCCGCTCACCCCGAACGGCAAGCTGGACCACAGGGCGCTGCCCGCGCCGGACTGGTCGGCGATGACCGGCGACGCCCTGCCCGCGACCGAGACGCAGGCGCGGATCGCCGAACTGTTCTGCGAGATCCTCAAGCTGGACGGCGTGGGCGTGCACGACAGCTTCTTCGCGCTCGGCGGTCACTCCATGGCCTCCATGCGCCTCCTCGGCCGCATCCGTGCCGAGTTCGGCGTCGAGCTCAGCATCCGCGACGTCTTCGACGCGCTGACCGTCGCCGGCATCGCGGGCAAGCTGGAGGGCGCGAGCGCGGCGCGGCCGGCACTGCGTCCGACCGGGTCCGGGGCCCCCGGCGGTTCGGGACTGCCGGTGGCGCCCGTGCAGCAGTGGCAGTGGCAGGCGTACCGGCGTGCCCCGGGCTTCGACCACGCGCTGGTCCTCCGCTCGCCCGGCGGCCTGGACGCCTACGCGCTCGCCTCGGCGCTCGCCGACGTGACCACCCGTCATGAACCGCTCCGCACCGCCTTCGTCGACGCCGACGGAAGCTTGTCCCGCCGGTCTGTCGAGGGTCCGGCCCTGGCTGTGGAGCAGTGCGCGGATCTGGATCAGCGGCTCGCCGAACTGGCGGCCTCGGCACCGGACGTGGAACAGGAGGCCCCGCTGCGGGCCCGGCTGCTGACCGACGCCGACGGCGCCCAGGCGGTGCTGCTCACCCTGCACTACCTGGCCGTCGACGAGTGGTCGGTGGTCCCGCTGTTCCGCGACCTCACCGCCGCGTACGGCGCGCGTACGGCAGGGCGGTCACCCGACTGGCAGCCGCTCCCGGTGAGTTACACCGACTACGCCCGCTGGGCGCGCGAGGTCCTCGGTGACCTGGCCGATCCGGAGAGCCGGGGCGGCCGGCAACTGGCGTACTGGCGGCGGACGCTCGCCGACGCGCCGCGCGAGCTGGCCCTGCCGACGGAGGCCCGGACCGCCGTTCCGGGCCGGCGCGGGCGTCAGGCCGCCGGACTCGTCGAGTTCGTGCTCGACGAGCGGCTGCACGCGGACGTGGACCGGCTCGCGCGGACCACCGGCACCAGCATGTTCATGGTGCTGCACGCGGCCCTCGCCGCCCTGCTCACCAGCCACGGAGCGGGCACCGACCTGCCCATCGGCACGATGGTCGCCGGACGCGACGACGACCAGCTCGCCGACCTCGTCGGCTGCTTCTTCAACACCGTCGTGCTGCGCACCGACACGGCCGGCGATCCGACCTTCGCGGAGCTCCTGACCCGCGTACGGGAGACCACGCTGAGCGCCCTCGACCGACAGGACGTCCCCTTCGACGAGGTCGTCCGGACGGCCGGCCTGCGGCCGGAGGGCCCCCAGGTGATGGTGATCCACCACGAACAGGCCGACCTCGAACACCTTGAGGGCGGCGTCGGCGACCTGCTCGCCGTACCGACCGGCTCCGCCCGCGCGGAGCTGACCCTCAGCTTCTACGAGCCCCGCGGCGAAGGCCCGGTGCACTGTGGCCTGATCCACGCGACGGAGCGGCTCGGCGCGACGAAGACGCGCCGGCTCGCCGAGGAACTCCAGACCCTGCTGCGCACCGTGACGGACGACTCCGAACAGCCCCTGTCCCAGCTGTTCGGCGTGACACACAAGAGGAGTGAGAACGCATGAGCACCAACCCCTTCGAGGACCCGCAGGGCCGCTTCCTGGTTCTGGTCAACGACGAGAACCAGCACTCGCTGTGGCCCTCCTTCGCCGAGGTCCCCGCCGGGTGGCGGATCGTCTTCGGCGAGGACACCCGCGACGGGTGCCTGGCCTACGTCGAGGCCCACTGGACCGACCTGCGCCCGGCGAGCCTCATCGCCCTCCAGGACTGACCCGGCGCCACCACCGGCACCACCACCGACCGCCGCCCGCGGGGGAACTCCCCTCGCCGGCGGCGGTGTGCGTTGTGGTGGGTGCGGTCCGGTGTGGTGCGGTGCGACACGACCGCCGAGGGCTGTCGCCCGAGGTCGCCCGTGCCCCTCGGACGTCGGGGACCGGCCACGGCGCGGGCAGCACGAAGGGGGCGGTACGACGCGCGTCGTACCGCCCCCTTCGGCGTGCCGCCGGCGGCCTCAGGCGACCGGTGAGGCCTGGGCGTCCGAGTCCGGAGCCGGCCGCGGCACCCTCTTCTCCCCGGGCTCCTGACGGCTGGCCGACCACGCGGCCCACAGGACTGCGTACCGGCCGCCCGCCGCCACCAGTTCCGCGTGCGTGCCGGTCTCCACGACGCGGCCCTCGTCGAGGACGACCACCCGGTCGGCGGCCGCGGCCTGCGGCAGCCGGTGCGCGACGAGCAGCCCCGTGCGGCCCTCCAGGGCCCGCGCCGCCGCCTCCTCCAGGACGCGCGCGCCGGCGCTGCCCGCGTCGGCGGTGGCCTCGTCGAGGATCGCGATCGGCGGGTCCGCCAGGACCAGCCGGGCCAGGGCCAGGTGCTGTGCCTGCGTCACCGTCAGCCGGTGGCCGCCCTCCCCGACGACCGTGGCGAGACCCTCGGGCAGCGCCTCGGCCCACTCCAGCGCGTCGACGCGGTCGAGCGCCGCGCGAAGCTGCTCGTCGCCGGCCTCGGGCCGGGCGAGGCGCAGGTCGTCGGCGAGGGTCCCGGCGAAGACGTGCACCTCCTGGCTGATGAGCGCCACCGCGCGCCGGACCCCGGCCGGGCCCAGCTCCCCGGTGTCGACTCCGCCGAGGGCGATCGAGCCCCCGGTGGGGCTGTGGACACCGGCGATGAGCTTGGCCAGGGTGGTCTTGCCGGCGCCGCTCGCGCCCACCAGGGCCACCCGCTCCCCGCTCCGTACCCGCAGGTCGACCTCGTGCAGGACCGGCGCGCCGGAGCCGTACGCGTGGCTGAGCCCGGACACCTCGACCGAGCCGTCGGCGAGGGCGTGCGCCTCGCTCCCGGCCCGCTCCGCCGGGAGGTTCGACACGCCGACGAGGCGGGCGAAGCTCGCTCCCGCCGACTGGGCGTCGTCGAGGAGGTACAGGGTCGCGTTGATCGGGTTGAAGAGGCTGTGGAAGTACAGCGCGGCGGCCGTGGCCGTACCGATGCTGACGGAGCGGTTGTCGACCAGGACGAACCCGGTGGCGAGCATCGCGGCGAGACCGATGAACTCGGCGAGGTTGAGGCGGGAGAAGAACCCGGTGACGATGTGGATGCCCCGCAGGCCCAGGTCGCGGGCGGCCGCGGACCGCTTCTCCAGCAGGTCGGTGTGGGTGTCGTCGAGGCGGAACGCCCGTACGGTCCGGACGCCGCCGACGCTGTCGAGCAGCTGGTGCTGCAGGGCGCCGGTGGCGACGCGGTGCTCGCCGTACACGGGCGCGGCCCGGCGCATGTACCAGCGCACCGAGATCACCTGGACCGGGGACGCGAGGAGCGCCGCGATCAGGAAGCGCCAGTCGAGCACGGCGAGTCCGGCGAAGGTGAGCAGGATCGTCAGGGCGGAGCGGCTGAACTCGGGCAGGGCCTGCCGCACCGACTTGCCGATCACCGACACGTCGCTGGTGACCCGGGAGACGAGGTCGCCCGATCCGGCCGCCTCGACGCGGTCGAGCGGCAGCCGCAGCGCCCGCTCGATGAACTGCTCGCGCAGCGCGGCCAGGACGGTCTCGCCGAGCCGGGCCACGAGGGTGCTGCCGACGGCCGCGGCCGCGCCCCGCGCGACGGCGACGGCCACGAGCAGGACCAGGGGGACGGTGAGTGCGGCCGCGCCCTTCTTCTCGACCACGAGGTCCACGATGTGCCCGAGCAGGGGAGCGGTGAGCAGTCCGACGGCGGTGCCGGCGACGAGGACGGCGACCGCCGCCACGGCGAGGAGCCGGTGGCCGTGCAGCATGGTGCGGAGCGCCGCGACGGAATCGGCGCCGGTGGCGGTCGGCAGGAGCACGCGGTCCGGGCTGGTTCCGCTCATGGTCTGTTCCGTCTCTCTCGTCCGTCCTTCGTCCTGGTGCGGCCGGCTGTCGGTCCGTGTCTCGTCGGCGAGCGTCATGCGAGCACCGCCGCACGGTACGCCGCGTCGGCCGCGAGGAGTTCGGTGTGGTGGCCGGACGCCTGCACGGCGCCGTCCTCCAGGACGACCACGCGGTCGGTCACGGCGAGGAGAGCGGGACTGGTGGTGACCAGGATCGTGGTGCGGTCGCGGCGGACCTCGCGCAGCCGGGCGGCGATGTGGGACTCGGTGACGGTGTCCACCGCGGTCGTCGGGTCGTGCAGCACGAGGACGGGCCGGTCGGCGGCGAGCGCGCGGGCGAGGGCGACGCGCTGGCGCTGGCCGCCGGAGAGCGAGCGGCCGCGTTCGGCGAGCAGGGTGTCCCCGCCGTCCGGGAGGAGCCGGGCGACGTCGTCGGCGGCCGAGGCCTTGAGAGCCCGCTCGACGGACGAGGTGTCGTCGGCGGCCCCGGCCCGGACGTTGTCGAGCAGCGTGCTCTCGAACAGGTCGGCGTCGTGGTGGGCGACCAGGACGACCCGGCGCAGCGCGTCGGGGTCGAGCGAGGTCAGCGGCGTGCCGTCGAGCTCGACGGCACCCTCGGAGGGGTCCGCCTCACGGGCCAGGCAGACGAGGAGGTCATTGGCGGCAGCGGCGTCCCGGGCGACGATCCCGGTCAGGCTGCCGGCCGGGAGTTCGAGGTCGACGCCCCGGAGCGCGCCGAGCGTCACCCCACGCAGGGCGACATGTCCGGCGGTCCCGTCGGCGGGCACGTCGTGTCCGGTCCCGACGGCCTCGGGCGAGGCGAGCACTTCGGCGATCCGTTTGGCCGAGGCGCGGCCCTGGGCGAGCTCGGCGTTCACGTAGGCGAGCAGCTGGAACGGGCCGAGGAGGAACTGCGCGAGACCGACGGCCGCGACCAGGTCGCCGACGCTGATGCTGCCGTCCATGGCGAGGTACGCGCCGACCACGCCGATGACGGCGATGAAGACGCCGGTCAGGGCGAGGACGGCGCCCTCGTGTCCGGCCCGGCTGCGCGCGGCGCGCAGGGCGGCGGACAACGAGTCCTGGCTCGTGGTGCGGTAGCGGGCCACGGCCGCCGACTCGGCGCCCATGCCCTTGAGGACGCGGAGTCCGGAGACGAGGTCGGCGGCGACGCCCGAGGCGTGGGCGGCCCGCTCCTGCTCGGCCTCGCTGCGCTGTTCGAGCGGCCGGCTGATGCGGTGCCCGAGCCACAGCAGCGGCGGGATGCCGAGGAGGACGAGCAGGCCGAGGGGGACGGAGATCCTGAGGAGTGCGACGGCGCTGATCACGAGGGCGGCGACCGCCGACACCCCGTACGCGATGACGGTGGCCACCGAGCCCACGCGGCGGGCGTCGTTGGTGGCGATGCTGGTCAGCGCGCCGGGGAGGCGGTTCGCGTCGGCGCCGCCCCGGGGGTCGAGCACCCGGGTGGCCAGATCGAGCCGGAGCCGGTGCGCGGCGAGTTCGCCGCTGCCCTCGGTGATCCGGGCGCTGGTGCGGTAGCAGGTCGACAGGACCAGGAAGAGCACGGCGAGGACGATGAGCAGGCGCAGCAGTGCCGAAGAGGAGCCGGTGGCGACTGCCGTGTCGATGGTGGCGCCGATGACCACCGGCACCAGGGCTTCACAGCCCTGGTGGGTCATGCCGAGCAGGGATGCCGCGATGACTCGGCGGCGTTGTCCTCTGATCGCTTGGCGGAGGACAAGTCCCCCCGTCGGTCCGCCCGTTGGCATGTGACTCCTTCACGGAGGGGAGTGAATAGTTAGGTAAGCCTACTCTGACCTCAGGGCTGGGTGATGCCGTCCGAGGGGAGTGCCGGACGAGTCCTGTCGGGCGCGTTGACCGCTCGGCGCGGTTCGGTTAGCCTCACCTAAGTTGTGATCCGGCGTTCTTACGTCGTCGGCTCTCGCCGTACATCTGAACCGCCGCCAGGGGGAGTTGTCGTTGTCCGTCGAATCCCGGGTGGTGTCGGGACAGCAGGCCGAGGAAGACCCCGTGGACAAGGCCGTCGATCCCGGCGCCCCGCCGCGGATCGGCCGCACCGGGACCGCGTACCGGGGCTTAGGCCTGCTCCTCGCCCTCGCCGCGCTCGTCCTCGTCGGACTCCTGAGCGTCTGGGTGGGCACGAGGGGCATCCCCTTCACCGCCACCTGGGACGCCCTGTGGAATCCCGACGGATCCGAGACCTCGGTGATCATCCACGACTACCGGATCCCGCGCACGATCCTCGGCATCCTGGTCGGCGTGGCCCTCGGCCTGGCCGGTGCCCTGATGCAGGCCCTGACACGTAACCCGCTCGCCGACCCCGGCATGCTCGGCGTCAACCTGGGCGCCTCCGCCGGCGTCGTGGTGGCCATCGCCTTCCTCGGCATCGCGGCCCCTCTCGGCTATGTGTGGTTCGCCCTCGCGGGCGCCGCCGCCGCGTCCGTCGGTGTCTACCTGCTCGGCTCCTCCGGCCGGAAACTCGCCTCCCCCGAACGGCTCGTCGTCGCGGGCGCCGCCGTGACCGCCGTGCTGTACGCCTTCAACTGGGCGATCCTGCTGCTCAACCCGAGGGCCTTCGACCAGTTCCGCTTCTGGACCGTCGGCTCCCTCGCCGGCCGCTACTACGACATCGTCCTGATGGCCCTGCCGTTCATGGCCGTCGGCCTCGTCGTCGCCCTCGTCCTCGCCCCCTCGCTCAACGCCCTGGCCATGGGCGACCAGGTCGGCCGGGCCCTCGGGGTGAACGTCGGCCTGACCCGCGCCCTGGGCGCCGTCGCCGTGATGCTCCTCTGCGGGGCCGCCACCGCCGCCGCCGGACCGATCGGATTCATCGGCCTCGCCGTGCCGCACATCGCCCGGTTCGTCGTCGGCCCCGACCAGCGGTGGGTGTTCGCGTACTCGATGCTGATCGCCCCCGTCCTGCTCGTCGGCTCGGACGTCGTCGGCCGGGTGCTCGGCGCGCCCGGCGAGGTGCAGGTCGGCATCGTCACCGCGTTCATCGGCGCCCCCCTGTTCATCGCTCTGTGCCGTCGCCGAAAGCTGGTCATGCTGTGACTGCCGTACGGGAGGCGAAGGCCTCCGCGCCCGACCCGAAGGCCGGTATCGCGACCACCCCGGACCGGCCCCGCGTCATCAGCGGCCGGGTCGTCCGCACCCGGTCCGGCGGCATCTCCCTGCGCGTACAGGGCCGTACCGTCGCCGTCACCGCCGCCCTCCTCGTCGCGCTCGTCGCCGTCGTGGGCGTCACCCTGACCACCGGCGACTTCGACCTGTCCGTCGGGGAGGTCGTCCGGGCGCTCACCGGCAACGGAACCGGCATCGCCGACTTCGTCGTCAACACCCTGCGCATGCCACGGCTCGTGACCGCGCTGTGCGTCGGCGCGGCCCTCGCCGTGAGCGGGGCCATCCTCCAGAGCATCACGGGCAACCCCCTGGGCAGCCCCGACATCATCGGCTTCACCAACGGCTCCGCCGTCGGCGCGCTGGTCGTCATCGTCGTCGTGCACGGCAGCATGACCCAGATCGCGCTCGGCGCGCTGATCGGCGGCCTCGCCACCGCCCTCGCCGTCCACCTCCTCATGCTCGGCCGGGGGATCCAGGGCTTCCGCCTCGTGGTCGTCGGCATCGGCGTCAGCGCCCTGCTCCTCGCCGTCAACTCGTACCTGATCACCCGCGCCACGTTCCAGGAAGCCCTGGAGGCCCAGGCCTGGCTGATCGGTAGTCTGGGAAACCGGCTCTGGACGCACGCCCAGGCCATCGGCATCGCCGTCGCCGTGCTGCTGCCGCTCGCCTTCTTCCTCTCCCGCCGCCTCTCCATGGTCGAGATGGGCGACACCACCGCCATGGCGCTGGGCGTGGACGTGTCCCGCACCCGCACGATGCTGCTCGTGATCAGCGTCGCCCTGGCCGCGTTCGCCACCGCCGTGACCGGCCCCATCTGGTTCATCGCCCTGGCCGCGCCTCAGGTGGCCCGCAGACTCACCGGGTCGTCCGGACCCGCGCTCCTGTCGTCCGCCCTCATGGGCGCGGTCATGCTCGCCCTGAGCGACCTCGCCGTCCAGCGTCTGTTCGCCCCCGCGCTCCTCCCGGTGGGCACGGCGACCGGCTGCGTCGGCGGTCTCTACCTCATCTGGTTGCTGGTCTCCGAGTCGCGAAAGAGCCGCGCATGACTGCGAAGAACCGTCCGTCCGTCCGACCGACCGGCCGCCCCGCCGCAACCGGTACGGCGCCGAGCCCGGACTCCCGGCTGCGCGCCGAGGACCTCACCCTCTCCTACGACCAGCGGACGGTGGCGACCGAGCTCTCCGTCGACATCCCCGAACGCTCCTTCACCGTGATCATCGGGCCCAACGCCTGCGGCAAGTCCACGCTGCTCACGGCGCTCGCCCGGATGCTCAGGCCGAAGGCAGGACAGGTCTACCTCGACGGCGCCGCCATCGCCTCGTACCGCTCCCGCGAGGTCGCCCGCCGGCTCGGACTGCTCCCGCAGTCCTCGACCGCGCCCGGCGGCATCACGGTCGGCGACCTGGTGGCCCGCGGCCGCTACCCCCACCAGGGCATGCTGAGGCAGTGGTCCGCCGAGGACGAGGCCGCCGTCGTCGAGGCCATGCGCCAGACCGGCGTACTCGAACTCGCCGACCGGCCCGTCGACGACCTGTCCGGCGGCCAGCGCCAGCGCGTCTGGCTCTCCATGGTCCTCGCCCAGCAGACCTCGATCCTGCTGCTCGACGAGCCGACCACATACCTCGACATCGCCCACCAGGTCGAAGTCCTCGACCTGTGCGCCGGACTCCACGCCCACAAGGGCCACACGGTCGTCGCGGTCCTGCACGACCTCAACCAGGCCTGCCGCTACGCCACCCACCTCATCGTGATGCGACCCGGCGGCATCATCGCGGCCGAGGGCGACCCGGCGACGGTCATGACCGCCGAGCTCGTCGAGGACGTCTTCGGCCTGCCCTGCCGGATCATCCCCGACCCCGAGACAGGCACGCCGCTGATGGTGCCGGCCGCACCCAAGTGGTACGCCCCCGCCGAACCGACCACCGACGACACCCGGGTGAACGCGGCCGGGGGCGAGACGGCCGACCTCGGCACCGTGATGGCCGAGACCACCTGACGAGCGGAACGGACCACCCATGCTCTGTACGAGGCTGACGAACGCCCGCTTTCTCACCATGGACCCGGACCACCCCGTCGCCCACGACCTCGGCATCTGGCGGGGACGGATCGTGGGCCTGGACGGGGCCGTGACCTCACTGCCCGCCCGCGAGGTCGTCGACCTGCAGGGCGCCACCGTGCTGCCCGGCTTCATCGACAGCCACGTCCACCTGGCGTGGGCGGGACTGAAGGCCGACACCCCGAGCATCGCCCCCTGCGAGCGAGTCGAGGACGTCCTCGCCGTCATCGGGGAAGCCGTCTCCCGGAAGCCCGGGCCCGGCGCCTGGGTCGACATCGCCGGCTATGACCAGCGGGCCCTGGGACGCCATCTCACCGCCGCCGAGATCGACCGGGTCGCCCAGGGCCGCAAGATCTTCCTCATGCACGACTCCGGCCACGCGTGCGTCGTCAGCAGCGCCGTCCTCGACCTCCTCCCGGCCGACGTGCCGCACCGGGACGGCTTCCTCGCGGAGAGCGCCATGACCGCCGTACGGCGACTCCGGCTGCCGTACTCCCAGGAGGAACTCGCCGACGCCATCGAGCGCGCCGGCCGTGCCTGCCACGCCGAAGGAATCACCGCCTGCGCCGAGGCGGGCATCGGAGGCGGTCTCCTCGGACACAGCCCCGTCGAACTCGGCGCCTACCAACTGCTCAGGGACCAGGGCCGGCTGCCCCTCCGCGTCCAGCTCATGGCCGCCGGCGACACCCTGCGCCCGCGCGCCGCGCACCGCGACGACGGCATCCCGCGCTCCCTCGACCTCGGTATGCGCACCGGCTTCGGCGACGACTGGCTCTCCCTCGGGGCCCTCAAGATCTACACCGACGGCGGCATGATGGCCCGTACGGCGGCGCTCACCGACCCCTACGAGGGCATGTCCCACACCGGGGAGTTCCAGGACGATCCCGAGCGGATCGCGGACCTCGTCGTCGACGGCCACCTCGCCGGATGGCAGCTGGCCGTCCACGCCATCGGCGACCGCGCCGCCGACCTCGCCCTGGACGCTCTGGAGCGGGCGCAGAAGCTCCGGCCCCGCCCGGACGCCCGGCACCGTGTGGAGCACGCCGGTCTGATCCGCCCGGACCAGCTGCCACGCTTCGCCAGGCTCGGTGTCAGTGCCGTGGTCCAGCCCCACTTCCTCCGCTCCTTCGGAGACGACTACGCGGACGTCATGGGGGAGCGGCGGGCGCCGTGGATGTACCGGGGCCGCGGATTCCTCGACCACGGGGTCACCCTCGTCGGCAGCTCCGACCGGCCGGTCACGGACGGCTCGCCGCTCCGCGCGATCCAGTTCATGGTCGAACGCGCCTCCGCCTCCGGCCGGCTCATCGGACCGGACGAGGGCATCACCGTCGACGAGGCCCTGCACGCCTACACCGTGGCCGGCGCGTACGCCTCCCACTGGGACGACGGCGCGGGCAGCCTCGAACCCGGAAAGCGCGCCGACCTGGTGGTCCTCGGGGACGACCCCCGGACCGTCGAGACCTCGCGGATCGGGGACATCGAGGTCGTGGCGACGTACATCGACGGGCGCACGGGGAAGGGCACTCTGTGAGTACGGGAGGGGACGAGGTCCCGCGTCCGCGCCCGACAGCGAGCGCGGACGCCCTCCAGGGCAGGACGGCCACCACCGTCGTCGTGTCGTGAGCCGCTCGGCCGCTCGGCCGGTCAGTCGGTGTAGGTGAACTCGTCGGCCGGACCGGCGGGGGACAGGTAGCCGTTCGACAGCACTCTGACGTCCACGGTCTTGCCGAGGGCCTTGCCCGACGACGGCGCTCTCACGCTGATCAGCGTCGACGAGACGACCTCGGGGGAGTCCGCGGCGTTGTGTCCGAAGTACACCGTGGGGCTGTCGGTGAAGCCCGTACCGGTGATCTCGACCTTGGTGTACAGCGTCCCCGTGTCCGGGGTGATGCCGGTGACCACCACGGGTTGCGGACCGCCGTAGACGAACTGCCCGGACGTGACGGCCGGGGAGGTGCCCAGATCGCCGGTGACACGGACCTCGACGACGCCGACCCCGCGCGGCACGGTCGCGGTGATCCGGGTTCCGCTGCCGACGCTGAAGTTCGTGCACGGGACCGTGCCGAAGTCGACCACACTGTCCGCACCGAAACCGTTGCCGTCGATGGTGATCCGCATGCCTTCCTGGCCGACGGCGGGGCTGACGGAGGTCACCACCGGCCCGGTGGACAGGGCAGGGGCCTGCAGATGCTCCAGGTACGTCGCGTTGGCGTGCTGGTAGCCGACCTGGGCCAGGAAGTCGCCGACCGAGCTCTTGACCACGTTGCCGTCGTGGCTGTAACCGGCGTTCAGCGGGACGGCGTTGTTCGGCTGGACATAGACGAGGGGGCCGGTGAGGGCCTCGATCTCCGGGATGAGGACCTCCTTCACGTCGAAGGGTGCGACCGGCCCGTACGGAGTGGGGTACCAGTCCTTGGCCGTGTCGAGACCGGCCCAGGCCAGCGGCACCATGTCGAAGAGGTTGACGTACCCCTCGTTCACGCACCAGTCGACCTTGTCGAACAGGTCGGCGAAGTCCTGCAGACCGGCGGTGGGCGCGGCGAAGGTCAGCACTCCGAACCGCGGGGCGAGGCTCGCCCAGGGCCGCGCCTGCAGGTACAGCGCCAGCACGGTCGCGAGGCAGCCGCCGAGGCTGTGACCGATCACGTAGACCGTGGCGTTGCGGGGCGCGCCCACGAGGAGAGAGGCGAGCTTCTGCTCGAGATTGGACTCCCCCCTGCCCGGAGTCGCGCTGGTCATGCCGAGGATCTCGGTGAACGCCGTCATGGCGCCCTTCGAGATGGAGACCGGCTGCGGCGATCCGCCGCCGGTGAACGGCACCACCGTGCCGACGTCGAGGTCCTCCAGCAGGTCGGCCACGTTGGCGTTCGACCCGCGGACGACCACGGCGAACTCGTTCGACCCGGAGGTGCTCCTGGCGACATAGGCCATGTTCGCGTTGTCCGGGCTCAGCGCGAGCCAGGCCGGCTCCCAGGCGCCCTGCGTCGCCAGGGCGGGATCGGACAGCTGTTGGGCGACGCCGGTGGAGATGCGCTGTTTCTGCGCAGCCAGGGTCTCCCCCGACGGTCGGGGGGTGGCCCCGGTCGCGGCGATGGCGGCCAGGGTCATGGCCGCGCCCGGGGTCATGGTGGTGGCTTCTGCCGTCATGATCGCTCCTCGGATGCTCGTTCGGTCAGCGAACGGACAAATGGGTCGTGATCAATCTATTTTCGAACGGGGCGTCCAAGGCCATATCGGCCTCCCCGTGGCCAAGGGGCCAGGCGATTGGGCTAGCGCTGGTCCAGGATCCCCGGCAGCGCCTCCACCAGTTCCCCGACCTGACGCGCCGAGACCGTCAGCGCCGGAGCCAGGCGTACGGTCCCGGCGCCGGCGGCATTGACGAGGAACCCGGCCTCCTGCGCCGCGCCCTGGACCCGGGCGGCGACCGGCTCGGTCAGGACGATTCCGAGCAGCAGCCCAGCGCCCCGTACCTCGGCCACCAGGGGGTGCTTCAACGCTTCCACCCCCGCCCGCAGCAGCTCACCCATCCGTACGGTGTGCTCCAGGAGGCCCTCCGACGCGATGGTCTCAAGCACGGCCGAACCCGCCGCGCAGGCCACCGGATTGCCGCCGAAGGTGGACCCGTGCTGACCGGGACCGAGCAGCTCGGCGGCGGCTCCGAACGCCACCGTGGCACCGATCGGAAGGCCTCCTCCCAGCCCCTTGGCCAGGGTCACCACGTCCGGGTCCACGCCCGTCCCGGCCTGGTGCGCGAACCAGTGCCCCGTCCGGCCGATCCCGGTCTGCACCTCGTCGAGGACGAGGAGGCTGCCCGTGGCGCGGGTGAGCGCGCGGGCGGCCCGCAGATACCCGTCGGGCGCGGGGATCACCCCCGCCTCCCCCTGCACCGGTTCGACGAAGACCGCCGCCGTGTCGTCCGAGACGGCCGAGCGGAGGGCTTCGACGTCGCCGAACGGCACATGTGTCACGTCCCCGGGCAGCGGGAGGAACGGCTCGCGCTTGGCCTGCTGCCCCGTGACCGCCAGGGCGCCCATGGTGCGACCGTGGAAGCCGCCCTCCATCGCGACGATCCGCGGGCGCCCGGTCCGCCGGGCGGCCTTGAAGGCCGCCTCGACGGCTTCCGCCCCGGAGTTGGAGAAGAAGACCCGGCCCGGCCTGCCGAAGAGTCCGAGGAGCCGTTCCGCCAGGGCGACCGGCGGCTCGGCGACGAACAGGTTCGAGACATGACCGAGCCGCGCGACCTGGCCGGTGACGGCCGCGACCACGGCGGGGTGGGCGTGCCCGAGGGTGTTGACCGCGATCCCGCCGGTGAAGTCCGTGTACGCACGGCCGGCTTCGTCCCAGACGGTGCAGCCCTCGCCGCGGACCAGGGCCAACGGGGGTGTGCCGTACGTGTCCATCATCACGGCACGCCAGCGGTCCGTGAGCGGAGTGGGAACAGTCATGCGCGGGTCTCCTCCTCGGCCGCGGCGTCGTCCGGTACTTCGGGCGGTACGTCGCCTTGCGCGTCGTCGGGCAGGACCGTGGTCCCGGGGTTCTCCTCGGTGAGGACCCCCCGGAGGACGGCGTGCGGCGTGCGCCCGTCGAGGACGTGGACCCGCCCGACTCCCGACCGGACCGCCCGCAGGCAGCCCTCCATCTTCGGCAGCATCCCGCCCGCGAGGCCGGGGAGCAGTGTCTCCAGCTCGTCGGCCGTCAGACGGGGGATCACCTCGTTGCTGTGCGGCCAGTCCGCGTAGAGACCGGGGACGTCCGTGAGCATCACGAGCCGGTCGGCGCCGAGGGCGACGGCCAGCGCCGAGGCCGCGAGGTCGGCGTTCACGTTGTAGATCTGCCCGTCGGCGCCGCGCGCGACGGGGGAGACGACAGGTATGCGGCCCCCGGTGAGGAGGTTCCGTACGGTGTCCGGGGCCACGTTCACGATGTCGCCGACGAGGCCGATGTCGACGGGCCGGCCGTCCACCCAGGCCGGGCGGCGTACGGCGGTCAAGGTGTGCGCGTCCTCCCCCGACATGCCGACGGCGAAGGGCCCGTGGGCGTTGATGGCGCCGACCAGATCCCGCTGGACCTGCCCGGTCAGCACCATACGGACGACGTCCATGGCCTCCGGGGTGGTCACCCGCATGCCCGCCTCGAACCGGACCTCCAGGGCGAGGCGGTCGAGCATCGAGCTGATCTGGGGACCGCCGCCGTGCACCACGACCGGGTGCAGGCCCGCGTGCCACAGCTCGACGACGTCCTGGGCGAACGACCGCCGGAGCGCCGGGTCCACCAGGGTGCTGCCCCCGCACTTGACGACGACGGTCCGCCCCTGAAGTTCCTCGGACCACGGGACGTCCGTGGACGGGAGGTCCACGGCCTCCACGCGCCGCACGGCCGGCTGCTCGCCGAGCGTCCTCATTCTCGTACCCCCTCCGCTCATGAGCTGTAGGCGCTGTTCTCGTGCACGTACTCGGCCGTCAGGTCGTTGGTCCAGATCTCCGCGGTCGCCTCTCCGGCGCGCAGGTCGACCGTGATCGTGATCCGGCGGCCGGACATGTCGACCTTCTCCCGCGGTTCCCCGGCGGCGCCGTCCCGGCAGACCCAGACGCCGTTGATGGCCACGTCCAGGCGGTCGGGGTCGAAGGCCGCGTCGGTCGTGCCGATGGCCGAGAGCACCCGGCCCCAGTTCGGGTCCTCGCCGTGCAGGGCGCACTTGAGGAGGTTGTTCCTGGCCACCGAGCGGCCCACGGTCACGGCGTCCTCCTCGGACGCGGCACCGACGACGGCCACCTCGATCTCCTTCGACGCACCTTCCGCGTCCGCGACCAGCTGGCGGGCCAGGTCGAGGCAGACCGCGTGCACCGCATCGGCGAAGTCCTCGTCCTCCGGGGTCACGCCGGACGCACCGGAGGCGAGCAACAGCACGGTGTCGTTCGTGGACATGCAGCCGTCGGAGTCCACCCGGTCGAAGGTGGTCCGTACGGCCGCACGCAGTGCGGAGTCGAGCAGCGGTCCGGCCGCCACGGCGTCGGTCGTGAGGACCACGAGCATGGTGGCGAGACCGGGCGCGAGCATGCCCGCGCCCTTCGCCATCCCGCCCACCGTCCAGCCGGACCGGGACACGACCGCGGTCTTGTGCACCGAGTCCGTCGTCTTGATCGCCACGGCCGCGTCCTCGCCCCCGTCGGCAGCGAGCCGTTCCGCCGCGAGGCCGATCCCCGCCGTGATCCGGTCCATGGGCAGCGGGACACCGATGAGCCCGGTGGAGCAGACGGCCACGTCGTCCGGCGTGATGCCGACGGCGAGGGCCGTGAGCTCGGCCATCGTGCGGGCGTCGGCGGAACCGGCCGGGCCGGTGCACGCGTTGGCCCCGCCGGAGTTCAGGACGACCGCGGAGACCAGGCCGTCGGCGAGGGCCCGCCGCGACCAGCGGACCGGTGCGGCCTGGATCCGGTTGGAGGTGAAGACTCCCGCGGCGGCCGGTGCGGGGCCCTGGTTCACCACCAGGGCGAGGTCGGGATCACCGGATGTCTTGATGCCGGCGGCCACCCCGCTGGCGAGGAATCCTCGGGCGGCGGTCACGGTCACGGAGCCACTCCATTCATGGGCAGGCCGAGCCCTTCGGGCAGGCCGAGGGCGACGTTCATGCTCTGCACCGCACCACCGGCGGTGCCCTTCGTCAGGTTGTCGATCGCGCTCACGCAGATGAGGCGGCGGGCGGCCGGATCGAGGGCCACCTGCACCTGCACCGTGTTGGATCCGAGCACCGAGGCCGTGGACGGCCACTGACCCTGCGGTAGCAGCCGGACGAACGGTACGTCGGCGTAGGCGGCCTCGAAGACCTCGCGCACCTCGCCGAGACCTCCGCCGGGGGCCACGTGCGGGCGCAGACGGGCGGAGCAGGTGGCGAGGATGCCGCGGGGCATGGGCGCGAGGGTCGGCGTGAAGGAGACGGTCACCGGCTCGCCGGCCACGAGGGACAGGTTCTGCGTGAGTTCGGGGGTGTGCCGGTGGCCGCCGCCGACGCCGTACGGGGTCATGGACCCCATCACCTCGGAGCCGAGCAGATGCGGCTTGGCCGCCCGGCCGGCCCCCGAGGTCCCACTCGCCGCGACGATGACGACCTCGGGTTCCACGAGGCGGGCGGCGTGGGCGGGGTAGAGCGCGAGGGTGACCGCGGTCGGGTAGCACCCCGGCGCGGCGATACGGGTGGTCCCCTTGAGCTCGTCCCGGGCGCCGGGCATCTCGGGAAGCCCGTACGGCCAGGTCCCCGCGTGCTCGGAGCCGTAGAAGCGTTTCCACTCGACGGGGTCGCGCAACCGGAAGTCCGCCCCGCAGTCGACGACCAGGGTGTCGCCGCCCAACTCCCCGGCGAGCGCTCCCGACTGCCCGTGCGGCAGGGCGAGGAAGACGACGTCGTGCCCGCCGAGGGCCTCCGCCGACGTCTCCGTCAGCACCCGGTCGGCGAGGGAGGTCAGCTGGGGCTGCACCTGTCCGAGGGTGAGCCCGGCACTGCTGTGCGCGGCGAGGACGCCGACTTCGAGACCGGGATGTGAGGCGATCAGGCGGAGGATCTCCCCACCGGCATAGCCACTGGCTCCGGCCACCGCGACCCGTAAGGTCATGTTCTTCCGTCTCTCCTGATGCATGGGGACGTGGCGCACGCCGGTGGCACACAGCCCAAGCCGGCGCACATGAACTTAACTTAGCCTAACCTAAGTAGGCTTGTTGGTGGAATCGCGGATGTGCTGCGCCACATCAGGTGAGAGGCCCTCAATCACTCCTCGGTGGAGCGGAGTTGGGGGTGTTCGTGGAGGTGCTCGGCTCTCGGGGGTGCGGAGTTGGGGGTGTTCGTGGGGGGGTGTGCGACCCCCGGGGGCGCTCGGCCCTCCGAGGTGCTCGGCCCTCGGGGGTGATCGGCCCTCCGAGGCGCTCGGCCCTCGGAGGTGCTCGGCCCCGTCGTCAGGCCGGCGACCCCCACGCCGTCGTCAGGCCGTCCAGCCATGCCGGCGGGAGTTCGGCCGCGTCCCACTCCTCGTGCAGGGCCGACGGCGTCGCGGCCAGGCGTTCCAGGACGGCCACGCTGGTGGGGGAGTGGACGAGGGAATAGCGGCCGTGGATCGCGATCGGGCTGCCCGGGCCGTACTCCGCGTACAGCCGCTCCAGGTGCGCGTGGTGGGCGGAGGCGAACTCCGTCAGCCGTCCCGGGTACCCCGCCCGCTGTCGGGGGCTCATCGTGCGCAGGACCGCGCCGAGCACCTGCTCCGTGACCTCCGGGTCGAGGTCGGAGACGTCGGCGAACGAGAGGTAGAGCGGTGTGACGGCCACCTTGGCCCGCTCCATCTCCGCCCTCCCGACGGGGGAACGCTCGTCGGGGGAGTCGGCCGAAGGGCCGGTGGTGACGGCACGGACCAGCGCCCGCTCGGCGAGCGCGCCGAATTCCTCGGTGACGGCCGAGGTGCCGTCGGTCCAGCCGGACGCGTAGAGCTCCCCCTTCTCGTGCGGGGCGTCCCGCCGGGCGTCGGCGACCTCCGTGTGCGCGAGGGCGAGCGCGCCGGCCTCGACGAGCCCGATGAGCTCCTCCGCGTCGCCGGTGTAGACCCCCGCCCTGGCGAGCAGCTGGAGGAGTGTGGTCTTCGCGTTGAGGACGCTGGCCGGGTCCAACTGCTGCTGCCGTCCCTCGTCGGCGGTGTTCAATGGAGGGTCCTCCTCGTCGTACGGGCGGCACGCTGCGGGCGCGCGGAACGCTCTGTTCGAGCCTACGCAACGCCCGTTGCCTCAGGGTCCGCATCCCCCCACGTCGCGCGCGTCGCGGATGGTGGTGGACTCCGTGCGCCCCTGGACAGCCATGTTTCGGATACGCTGTATCCGAAACAATCGAGGTGTGCGTACCCGTTCGCGCACCCGGGCAACGGCGGGAGCATCGGACATGCCCGAATCGCACGACGCAGACACGGCGGCGGGCACGGCCGACACCACCGTCACCGTCATCGGCGCGGGACCCGTGGGTCTCGCCCTCACGCTCGACCTGGCCCGCCGAGGCATCGCGGTACGCCTGGTCGAGCGCGACGAGAAGTGCTTCCAGGGCTCACGCGCCAAGGGCATCCAGCCCCGCACCCTGGAGGTCCTCGACGACCTGGGCCTGGCCGACGCCGCCCGCTCGGCAGGCGGTGCCTACCCTCCGATGGGTCTCCATCTCGGCCCGTACACCAAGGCCTGGCGGATGCACGCCACCGCACCGGGCAGCATCGGCACCCCCTACCCCGATGTCCTCCTGCTCCCTCAGTACGCCACCACCACCCTCCTCCACGACGCCGTCGAACGCCTCGGAGTGCGCGTCGACTTCGGCGCCCGCGCCGTGGAGATCACCCAGGACGAGGAGGCGTGCACCGTACGCCTGCAGGACGGCCGACTGCTCAGAAGCCGGTACGTCGTGGGCGCCGACGGTGGTTCGAGTACCGTCCGCAAGGCCGCGGGCATCGCCTTCGAGGGCAGCACCGACGAGACCGACCGGATGATCCTCGTGGACGCCACCGTCGACGGCCTGTCCGGCGACCACTGGCACATCTGGCCCCGACTGCGCGGCCGCAGCATCGCGGCATGCCCGCTGCCGGGCGCCGACGGACGCTTCCAGATCATGATCAAGATCCGGCCGGGCGACCCCGTCGACCTCACCGGGAGCGCCCTCGCCACCCTGGTGCGCCGCCGCGTCGGCCCGTCCCTCACCCTGCGCGACATCACCTGGTCCTCGGTCTTCCGCCCCAACATCCGCCTCGCCGAGCGTTACCGGAACGGCCGGCTCCTGCTGTGCGGCGACGCCGCCCACGTCCACACACCCGCCGGAGCGCAGGGCCTCAACACCGGCGTCCAGGACGCCCACAACCTCGGCTGGAAACTCCAGCAGGTCCTCGCCGGCGCCGACGACGCCCTCCTGGACAGCTACGAACGGGAGCGACGCCCCGTCGCCGCGCAGGTCCTCGGCCGCTCCACCGAGCTGTACGAAGGACTGCGCCGTACCCGTCCCAGCGGGCTCACCCGGGGCCCCGACGAACACCAGCTCGGCATCTCCTACTTCGGCGGCCCGCTCGCCCCTGCCGACTCGCCCCGCACCGCGACCCTGCGCTGCGGTGACCGCGCCCCCGACGCCGCGCTGCCGGGGGCCGCGCTGTCGGGGGCCACGCTGTCCGGGGCCGCGCTGTCCGAGCCCACGCTGTCCGGGGCCACCGGGACGGCGAGCCGGCTCTTCGACCTGTATCGGGGACCGCACTTCACCGCCCTCGCGTTCGGGGCCCGCGCCGCCAACGCCGTCGACCGCCTTCCCTGGCCGACCGACGGCGTCCCGCTGCGCCGCCACACCGTGCTGACGCACACCACACCCCGTACGCCCTGCGAAGCGGCCCTGCTCACGGCGTACGGCATCACCGAGGACACCATCCTGCTGATCCGCCCGGACGGCCACATCGGCGACATCAGCCACGTGGCCGACGCGGATGGCATGTCCAACGGGTCCAAGGGGTCCAACGGGACCGAAGGGTCTGATGGGCCCAACCTGTCCGCCGGCAACGGCACTCCGGCCGCATCCCCCGCGATCGGCCGGCTGACCCCCGCCCTCCGGTCCGCCGCCTGACACACACGGCCCGACAACCTCGGGGGCCGGAGCACGCGTACGCGTACGGGGGCCGAGCCATCGCTCACACGGCTCGGCACCCGCCGGCCTCGCCCCCGCCCGGCCCGCGCGCGGTCGACCGGTACGGTGTCACCGCACCACCGATGGCCGCCGGCAGCCGCGACGAGCAGGGCGGCGACGACCCGGCACAGCGAGAGAGGGCCCACCGCATGGCCGCCACCCCGCCACCCCCCGGCAGCCCGGCCTGGTGGGCCGCACGCCCGAACCCCACGGCCTCGTCCGTCGAGCCCCGGCGCGGGCGCCCCGCGCTCGACACCGCACACATCGTCGGCACGGCCCTGCGCCTGGTCGACGAGCACGGCACCCAGGCGTTCTCCCTGCGCATGCTCGCCGACGCCCTGAACTCCGGTACGGCCACCCTCTACCGTCATTTCGACGGCAAGGACGAGATCATGGCGTACGTCGTCGACCGCGTCCTGGGCGAGGTCGACCTCGACGCGGTCACCGCCTCCGCCGACTGGCGCGAGGCGCTCACGGTCACGGCCCACCGGTTCCACGACACCCTGCGCCGCCACCCGAACACCCTGCCGCTGCTCATGGCGTACGTCCCCGTGGGCCCCCACGGCCTCGCCCAACGTGAACGCGTCCTCGGGGCCCTGCTGACCCACGGCCTGCCGATCGACCTGGCGGCCCGTGCCTTCACCGCCGTCGGCCACTACGTCATCGGCTTCACCGTCCAGCAGTACGGTCCCGCCGCCGCCCCCGACCACGGCCCCGAACTCGCGGCCTTCTACGGCGGTCTCGACCCGGCCTCCTACCCCGCGCTCCTCCAGGCCGCCCGGTCCCTCACCTCCGTCGCCGTGGACGAGGAGTTCGACTTCGGCCTGACCCTCCTCGTCCGAGGCCTCGCGCACCTCGCCCCGGTGTAGCCGACGGGCTCACGAGACCATGATCGTCCAGGCGCCGACGAGCGAGGCCAGATGGAGGACGACGCCGAGCGGCAGGTACACCCACGGGGTGCGTCCGCGTCGCCAGGCCATCAGGCCGAGCCCCGCAGATACCGCCGCCGCGACGCCGATCCCGATCCAGGGCAGCGCCCACATCGTCAGCATGCCGAACGTGGTGCAGACAAGCGCCGGATCGTCGGCCCCGCAGCTGTCGGTCGCGAAGATCGAGATGTAGAAGGCGAGCATGTCGATCAGCAGGCCGAAGCCGACCAGTACCCCGACCGTCACCAGATAGCCGGTGGGCCACGTGCGCCGGGCGCTGCCCGGGGTGCCCTGCAGGGGGAGGCTCATACTCATGCTTCCTCGCTCAGCCGCGCGTCGTCGTATGCGGTGAGCACACGGTACGAGTCGGGGACACGGCGGGGGATGAGCACGGGTACTCATCTCAGGGTGGGTGACGCAACGATCGCAGGTCCGACTCGTTGATCACGCCATGAAACTCGTTGGTCACACCATGAAGAGCGTCACGCACCGCACGAAGCGACGGCTCCGCATCCCGGCCACCGGCCTCGCCGTTCTCGCCCTCGTCCTCGGCATCACGGGCGCCGAGAGCACCCACGCGAGCCCTGTCGACCGGAGTTGCCCGACGGCGGAGATCTTCGCGACCGACAACACGGCGATCATCACGGACCCGGACGATCCCCGGCTCCGGACCCGCCTGACCCGCTTCGACCACGAGGTACGCGCGATCATCCGCGCCCACGGCGCCCGACCGGCGGCCTCGACACTGCTGGACGGCGTCTTCTGGTCCGAGGCCGGGCAGCAGGCCACGTACGAGCGGTCCCGCGAGTTCGATGTGAACAGGGTCGGTCGCGACGGGCTCCACCACATCGCGGGCGTCATCGCCAAGGAGTACGACCAGGAGGCCGTGCTCACCTTCCGGTGCCTGCCCAGGACGTCGCCGGAGACCGACGCGGTGGAGATCGAGGTGCCCGGCGTCCGCGCGAGCCGGCTGAGCGAGGCGCTGGTCGCGGACCCCGAGGCCCGGGAGAAGCTCGGCGGCGGCTCGGTCACCCTCGACGGACGGCTCGTCCTCGTCGCCGAGATCGCCGATCTGCCCCTGGCGCGACAGTTCACGGTCTCGCTCGGCGCCGACTGGAACGAGGCTCAGGTGCACTACGGCGACCGGGAGTTCGTGAGCTGATCCGCAGGCACGCGCGCGAGGCGCGTGCCCCGTCCGGGGCCGAGCGCGAGTACGCGGTCTGCCGGCCCGGGTCCGGGCCTGCAGACCGCGTCGACTCGGACTCCTAGCCGGCGTAGGTCTCGAACTCGGCGACGCGGGGCGTGCCGGACGAGCTGACGATCTCGAAGGTGATCTTCTTCAGCGCGGTGCGGGGGACGGTGATGACCCCCGCCCCGCTGCCCGAGGTGAGGACGGCTCCGGTGTCGCCGTCGAGGACGCGCCAGGACCCGATGGTGCCGGTCGAGCCGGCCGCCTCACGGATGGCGATACCGGAGACGGTCGTGGCCGAGCCCCACTTGATGGACACCGATCCGGTCGAGCCCGCCGGTGACCAGTAGGTACCGAGATCGCCGTCCCGGACATTGCCGTAGCTCGTACCGTCGGCCTTGCTCGAACCGTCGGCTCCTGCCCCGAGGCTGAGGTTGGTCCCGCCGGGCTGGGTCGGGGAAGGCGTGGGGGTGGGGGTGGTCGGCGTGGGTGTGGTCGGCGTGGGGGTGGGGGTGGTCGGGTTCGGTGACGGCGTCTGCGGCGTGCAGTTGCCGTTGGACACCTTCAGTCCCTTGTTGGCCCCTGCCGTCTGGTTCACGATGTCCGGCACGCAGTCGGCGGCATCGAGGCTGAAGGAGTAGGGGATGCTGACCGTGGTGGTGGACTTCACGTCGGGCCCGGCGGGGTTGGTGTCGGTGCCGGTGCTGGACCAGGTCACGTTGTCGAAGATGTTGCCGGCGACCTGCCAGTAGCCGGCTGCGCTGGTGTAGAAGGTGCCCAGGACGTCCTTGGAGTCCTTGAAGTAGTTGTTGTCCACCTTGGCGCGGGCTCCGGCCCGGGAGTTGATCCCGGACTCGTTGAGCTTCACGTAGTAGTTGTTGTAGATGTGGGCGATGCCGCCACGCAGCAGGGGCGCGCGGGAGTCGATGTTCTCGTACAGGTTGTGGTGGAAGGTGACGAAGCCGTTCGAGAGCTCGGTCTCGCTGGACCCGATGAGGCCACCGCGGCCGGAGTTACGCAGGGTGCTGTAGGACAGCGTCACGTACTGGGTGTTGTCCTTCATGTCGAAGAGGCCGTCGAACCCTGCCGACTCCCCGCCCGACGCCTCCAGGGTGGTGTGGTCGACCCAGACGTTGCGGACGTCGCTCTCCATGCCGATGGCGTCGCCGCCGTTGGACGTGGGCGAGCCCGACTTCTTGACGTTCCTGACGGTCACGTTCTGGATGATGATGTTGCTGGACTCGCGTATGTGGATGCCGAGTTGGTCGAAGACGGCGCCTGCGCCGACCCCGACGAGGGTGACGTTGCTGATCTGCTTGAGCTCGATCACGCCGGCGGCGGTGTTGCAACTGGTGCCGGACACCTTGGCGGTGTTGGCGTGGTTGACCGTGCCTTCGACCTCGATGGTGATCGGGGTGCTGCTGGTGGCGCGTGCGCAGAGGGCCGCGTGGATCTCGGTTCCGGTGGTGGCCCGGACGGTCTGCCCGCCGGCGCCGCCGGTGGTTCCGCCGTTCTGGGTCGCGTAACCGGTGGCGCCGCCGGTGGCCGCCGATGCCTGGGGCATCGACAGCACCACGCCGGTGGCGGCCGCCAGAGCCAGGGTGGCCAGTGCCGCGTGGAGCCGAAGTGCGACTGGTCGTCTCATGCTCGCCGTCCTTCTCGTCTTCGAACGCTGGGGGAAGTTCCTACGTGCCGTGCCGTGCCGTGCCGTGCCATGCCATGCCATGCCATGCCATGCCATGCCATGCCGTGCTCGTGCTGTGCGTGCTGCGTGCGGAACGTCGTTCGGTCCAGAAGAAACCGCCCGTGGGCAGGCCTGGGTGAGGCGACCATGGGCGGAAAGAAAGCGCTTTCTTTCCCGGAGGATAGGGTGACCCCGAGGGAGTGGCAAGACTCCGCACAAGACCGGGAAAAGGGGTGCCGCCGAAACGCGGATGCCGGTCGGCGACGGTGTGCGGCACGGTGCGCGCATGTCCGAGGGTGTCGCCCACCCCGTCCTCCGTGCACTTGCGCGCCCTGCCGGCCGCCCGGTCCCAGGGCCCATGTCTTTCAGGCACGCCACGCCGCGGGGCGCCGGTCCGGGTCCGCCACCGTATGCCGTCTATCAGCTGTCGACGCGTCCGAACCTGCGGACGGCCCGGCTTGATGCCCCGCGGCAGCAGCGGCTCAAGACGACCCCGCTGGCCGTTCGTCAGATCTCCACGTCCCACGAGACGTGATCGCCCCGTACAAGAGCACTTCCATGACGGCCCCCGGATGTACCGGCCTGGGGCGTCGGTTGACTCTCGGCGCTACGGGGCCACGATCACAGGGCGGTGAGTGGATCAGGGCTGATGGGTCTTCGCCTTCTGCCGGGCGTAGTAGGTGCGGGCGCGGTTGCGGTCGCCGCAGTCCTTCGTGCTGCACCAGCGGCGGTTTCGCCGCGGCGATGTGTCGAGGTAGACCCAGCCGCACTTGGCGTCTTCGCATTGATGGAGGCGGTCGAGCCCGTCGCGCTGGGTGAGGGCGACGAGTCCGCGGACGATGCGGTGGCGGGGCAGGCGGAGGTCGGTTTCCCGGTCCTCCCATTGCCAGCGGTCGCCCGTGTGGACCAGGTCGGCGGCGGCGATCGCCGCCCGGTACATGTCTGCGAGGTCCGCAGAGGCTTCGGTGTCGTCCTCGAAGAGGGCCGCGTAGGCCCTCTCGCGTGCTTCGACGACCTGCTTCCGTTCCCGCTCGGCCCGGGCGTCGTCGCGGCCGGCGAGATCGCGCAGGGATGCGGCCTCGTCCGCGCTGATCAGGCCGGCTTCGATGCACCAGTCGAGGACGTCGGTGAAGGTGTTCAGCCCCTCCTTGCGTTCGGATCCGCCGAGCCGCCAGGCCACGGTGTTCACCAGGTCGAGCATGCGGTCACCCGAGATGTGGCCGAACCTCACCCTCAGCTCCTCTCGCAGCCCGAAGCTCTGCTGCCCGCCGGAAAGATCTCATGGTCAAAAGCATTATTGCATGTGAGGTCATCTTCTTGGCATCATGCCCAATCGGCCCATCGCCCGTGAGATCACCGCCAGGAGACCGACCGTGCCCGCTGCTGTCCTCAGACCGTTCACCGCGCTGTGGGCGTCCCAGGCGTCCTCGAACCTCGCCGACGGGCTGCTGCAGGCCGCCGCCCCGCTGCTCGTCGCCACACTGACCCGTGACCCGCTCGTGGTGGCGGGCATGACGGTGGTGCAGTTCCTGCCCTGGCTGGTCGTGACCCTCCCCGCCGGCGCGCTGGCCGACCGCATGGACAGGCGCCGGATACTCGTCGTCGGCAACGGGCTGCGCGCGGCCGGGTTTGCGCTGCTCGCCCTCGCTCTGGCCAGTGGATGGCACCACGTCGCCCTCCTCTACGCCGCGGTGTTCATAGCCGGCTGTGCCGAAACGATGGTCGACAACGCCGCCCTGACGATCCCGCCCCGCCTCCTGCCCCGGGAGAAGCTGGAGCGCGCCAACGGCAGGCTGTTCGCCACACAATCCGTCATCAACACGTTCGTCGGTCCGCCCGCCGGCGCGGCGTTGTTCGCGCTGGCGGCATCGGCGGCCTTCTACACCGGCGCCGCCGCGTTCGCCCTCGCCGGCCTGGCGGCCCTGCTGCTGCCCCCGCTGCTCCCCGCCGGAGAGGAACACGGGCACCGCGGCTCGCCCCGGACCGGCATCACCCAGGACATCCGCTCCGGATGGGCTCACTTCTGGGGCCACGGCCTGCTGCGTCGAGTCGCGTTCATCTCGGCGGCCATCAACTTCTTCAGCGCGGCCACCGGCGGACTCCTCGTCCTGCTGCTCACCGGCCCGTACCGCATTCCCCTGTCGGGCTACGGCCTGTTCGTCGCCGTTCCCGCCGCCGGCGCGATCGCCGGCTCACTGCTCGCCGCGCACGTCGTGCCCCGCATCGGCGGCGGCCCCACCACCTGGCTCGCCGCCCTCGCCCCGGCCGCCGGCTACGCCGTCCTCGGCCTGGGCCACAGCACACCCCTCGCCTTGGCCGCCATGTTCGGCGCCGCTCTCGCCACCTCGCTGAACCAGATCGTCGTCAGCACCCTGCGCCAGGCGGCTGTCCCCGACGAACTCCTCGGCCGCGTCACCGCCGCCTACCGCCTGGTCGTCCTGGGCGTCGTTCCCTTCGGGGCCCTCACCGGCGGCCTGCTCGGACGAACCCTGGGACTACGCGCCACCTTCGTCGCCGCGGCCCTCGGACTCGCCCTCGCCGCGATTCCCCTCGCCTCCCGGGTCACCACCCGAGCCCTCCGCGACGCCGAGACGGCCCCCTCGCCCGCGCTCCGCACCGGTTCCCACTGACCCCTAGGGCTTGTCCGGCGGATCTTGTGACCGTCGCGGCTTCGGGTCGTTGGCATGAGCATGGGGCGGGGAGATTCAACGCATGCGGCGTGGGCCCGGCTGAATCGCATCTGCCGAAGTCCGGGCAGCGCGGCGGCCGCTGGACCGGCCACCGCAGGGTCATCGACGGGATCCTGTACCGACTGCGCACGGGGGTGCCGTGGCGGGATCTAGTGCCGAATCGCGCGGCTACGTCTTCCACAGCACCGTCACCGTCGCCTCGATCCGACTCCGGCTCCGCCCGTGATGTCCGCCGGATCTAGCCGCCGGTTGTGCCGTCGAGCATCTCGCGCAGGATGTCCAGGTGGCCGTTGTGGCGGGCGGTCTCCTCGGTGAGGTGGAGGAGGATCCAGCGCAGGTCGACGTGGAGGCCGTTGCGGATGGCTCGCTGGGCCTGCTTGTCCAGGTCGTTCCCGGCGACCAGTTCGCGGTAGCGGGCGCTCTGTTCGGCGTATTCGTCGAGCAACTGCGTGAGCGGGAAGTCGACGGCGATACGCATCTCGCGGTCGGGGTCCTCATCGGTCCAGGGGCCCTGGTCCTCCTCGCCGAGGAAGACCATCTGGAACCAGTAGTACTCGACCCAGCGGAGGTGGTTGATCACTCCGCTCATGGTCATCAGCGGTGAGCCCGGCAGGAGCGCCTTGCGGGCGTTCTCCGCCGAGACGCCATCGCACTTGGCGCGGGCGGTGTCACGTGCGTAGTCGAGAAACGTGGTGAGCTGGGTGCGCTCGTCCCACGCGGGCGGCGTGTCGTCGATTCTTGTCATCGCGCGAAGCGTCCCCGATCACCGCGCCCGATGTCGAGGCATTAAACGGCGGGCCCAACCTGCCCACCAGCTCCTTGTCCGGTGGGTCGCCACCGCCGGTCAGCGCCGGTGGGCGCCCGGCAAGATCCGCCGGACAGGCCCTGGTCCACGCGACCGCCTTGCCGACCAGCGGCGGAGCCTCTCATCGGCGGCGGGCCGACCCTTGCCACTGTGCTTTTGATCAAGTAGCGTCGCTCGACGTGAACACCGGACCGGCGATTCGACGCCATACACAGACGGGCCATCCGGTGGACGACTGATCGCTTCGTGGGTGCGTCGAAAGCACCCTCTCGGTTCGGCACGCGGACCCCCCAGTGCTCAAGCACTGCGGTTCCCATTCGTGTCGAATCAACAGCGAGGTCATCCACATGGCAGTCACGTTCAACCACACCATCATCGCCGCCAAGGACCGCCACGAGTCGGCGCGGTTCTTCCGGGAGTTGCTGGAACTTCCCGAAGCGCCGTCCTGGGGTCCCTTCATCAACGTTCAGCTCGCCGACGGCGTGCTGATCCAGTTCGCCGAGCCTCCGGTGGACATCCAGATGCAGCACTACGCCTTCCTCGTCGACGACGAGCTCTTCGAGCGGGCGTACGGGCGACTCCGTGACCAGGGGGTCGAGCACTGGGCCGACCCGCAGATGACGCGGCCCGGCGAGACGAACACCGAGCACGGCGGTCGCGGGGTCTACTTCAAGGACCCCGGCGGCCACGCGTTCGAGCTGATCACCCGGCCCTACCTGTAGGGACGCCGGGTCTCGGTAGGGCCGTGGCCGGTCGGGCACCCGAGCGGGGTGCCCGACCGGCCACCGGCGGCACTCTCAGTCGAGGAACTCGCCATCGCGGGCCACCACGACACCGCCGTGCACGACCATGTCGCGGCGAGGCATGTCCACGACCACCTGCGGCAGGCACTCACCCCGGACGAGTACGAAGTCGGCCGGGGCGCCTGCCGTGAAGTCCGCGTGCGCCAGGCCCATCACGTCCGCGCCCCCGTGCGCCGCGACGCTGTAACAGTCCGTCAGTTCCTCGTCGAGACGCACGTCCGTCACCCATCCGAGGATGTGAGCCCGGTGCATCATGTCGGCGTTCCCGAACGGGCTCCACGAGTCACGCACACCGTCGGAACCGAGCCCGACCCGCACCCCGTGCTCGCGCAGACGCGCGATCGGCAGGACCAGCGAGTCGGACGGCGCGACGGTGGTCAGGGCGATGTCCTGGTCCCCCAAGTCGGTTGCCATCGACCCGAGTTCACGGTCCGTCAGTTCGGGCAGGCAGAAGACGTGGCTGACCGTGACCTTCCCCGCGAGGGACAGGGCGCGCGTGCGGTCGACGATGCCGCGCATCGCCTTCATGCCCTTCTCGCCGCGATCGTGCAGGTGGATGTCCACGCCGACGCCGTGCCGGTCCGCGATGCCGAAGACGACATCGAGCTGCTCGTCGAGGGCGTTGTCGAAACCGATCGGGTCGATGCCGCCGATCATGTCGATGAGACCCTCGCGCGCCGCCTTCTCGAGGAGCGCGGCCGTACCCGGGGTCCGGATCACGCCGTGCTGCGGGAAGGCCACGATCTGGACGTCGAGTGCGTGACGCAGCTTCTCGCGTGCCGCTGCCACGCCCTCCACCCCCGCCAGACCGTAGGCCGGTGCCACGTCCGCGTGGGCACGCATGCCCCGGGTGCCCCGGGACACGGCGTGCGACATCAGCCCGTACGCCCGCTCGACGACGGGGCGGCGCTGGCTGTGGAACAGCTCGACATCCTGGGCGACGTAGTCGGCGATGCCGCTCGCCGGCCGTCGCGACACCCAGGAGCCGCCCCAGGTCGTCTTGTCGGGGTGGATGTGCGCGTCCACGAGCGACGGCAGCGCGATGCGGCCGCCGCCGTCGACGACCTTGGCGCCACGGGGGGCCGGACGGTCCGAGACGCGGCCGTCGACGACCACGAGGTCCATGGCCTTCGCCCGGCCGAACGGACGTACGTCACGGAAGACCACGGTCTTTTCCCGACGCCCCGAGGTGCCGGAAGCCGCCGCTTCGGGGGTCACGGGGGATCCTGCCTGCGCCGGCGCGGCCGTGGCGGCCGCCGTGGCCGTAGCGCCTGCCAGCGCGGCGGCTCCCGCCAGCATCGTGCGACGGGAGAGCGCGCCGGGGGAGGACGGGGCCGAGGACGAGGGTGACTGCTGCATGGGGGACTCCTTCGAGGGGGGAGGGGGAGGCGGGGAGGGCCGTACGGCGAACTGGTGTGGTGAGGGCAGGGCAAGGGGCACCGCGCCGCGGGCGGGCTGAGTGGCGATGCGGTGTATGGGGGCTCGGGGGTGGCTTGCAGGCGGGGGTGCGGTGGTGCGAGCGGTGAGGTGCTTCGTACGGGGGAGGGGCCCGGCCTCAGACCACAACCCCGGCCCGGACCACTCCCACCGGCTGACTCAGCACCCTCATGTCGGTGAGCGGGTCCCCCGAGAGCAGGAGCGCGTCGCCCGCATAGCCGCGGGCGAGGCGGCCCGCCGTGCGGTCGAGGCGCAGGAGGCGGGCTGCGCCTGTCGTTGCCGTGCGGATCGCGTCGAGGGGTGACAGGCCCGCGGAGTGCATCAGTGCGACCTCCCCGCCGATCGGGTCCACCACGCCGCCCGACGAGTCGGTGCCGGCGGCCAGGGGGACGCCGAGTTCGTGCGCGGCGAGGACCGCTCGCTTCAGGATCGGGAGGTACGTGCGTCCGCGCTCGGCGAGGATCGGGTCCGAGGACTCCGCGAGGCCGGCGATGGCGGTGAGGGTGGGCGTGAAGTACGTGCCCCTGCGCCGCATTTCGCGCAACGTGCGTTCGCCGACGAACGCGCCGTGCTCCAGGGAGCGGATGCCCGCCATGACGGCGTCGTGGCAGCCCTGCTCGCTGTAGCTGTGGCAGAGGACGCCCTTGCCGCGTCGCCGGGCCGCGCCGACGATCTCGGCGAGTTGTTCGCGCGAGTAGACCTGTGCCAGCGGGTCCTGCTCCGGGAGTCCGGCACGTTCGTTCACCCGGGTCTTGATCACGTCCGCGCCACGGGCGAGGTTCACCTCGACCACCCGCCGCAGCGCTTCGGCCGAGCGCACGCCGTCCTTGAGGCGGGCGAGTGGGGTGAGGTCCGGGTCGGCCAGCACGGTGTCGCCGAGGTTCGGGGTGACGAAGACTCCGGCGGCCTTCAGCCGGGGCGCCAGTGCGGGGCTGTGCCGGGCGAGTTCGCGGACGGCGATGTCCTGGTAGAACGCGGTCGATCCGCTGCGCGCGCTCGTCGCGCCCTGGCGGACGGCGTCGCGCGCCTCGGCGGCGGTACTGAGGTGGATGTGCGCGTCCACCAGGCCCGGCAGGATCCAGCGGTCGTGGGCGTCGAGCACCTCGACGTCCCGCGGCACGGCGACCTTGCCCCGGCGGCCGGCCGCGCGGACGATGCCGTCCTCGATGACGACGACGGCGTTCTCGGTGACCTCGCCGGTGGCCGGGTCGAGGAGGGTGCCGCCCTGGATCACGAGGTGCCCCACGCGCGCGGTGGCTCCGGCGGCACGGCGACCGGGGGCGGCTCCGTGGTCACCGGCGGCGGCCGCTGCCTGGCCGGCCGCGGCCATGGTGCCGGCGAGGGCGGCTGCTCCGGCGAGGATGCCGCGACGGGTCAGCTTGCTGGAGGGCGGCGGAGTGGCTTCGACGCACATGGGTGCTCCTTGGGGGAGTGGGCCGACGGCTTCCCCGTTTTGTATACCAAGCTGAAGGCGGCGGACAAGGGTGATGATCCAGTGATCCGGAAACACCCGTTCCGTACCCATCGCGGCCCGTCCGGGCGCATCGGAGGGATGCGTGATCGCCCATCTTGGTATACGAATAGCCTGCGGTGCTTAACCCTCAGGGGCCCTCGGGTGGGCCCTCAGGCGTCGCCGAAGAGGGAGCGCAGGGCGACCGCCCTGCTGTCCCGTACGTGCAGCAGCGCGCTCGCGGCCGCCGCTTCCGTGTCCCCCGCGGCGATGTGCCGGTACATCTCGGCGTGCTGGGCCCGCATGTGTGCGGGCTCCTCGCGCAGGCCGAACACCAGCCGCAGCTGCCAGCTCAGCTGCTCCATCGTGCGGGCGAGCAGCGGGTTGCCCGACATGGCCACCACGCTCTCGTGGAACGCCGTGTGAGCGGCCACCTCGCGCGTCGCCTCGTCCGCGGCGGCCGCCGACTCGGCCTGGCGGAGGGTCGCCTCAAGGGCGGCGAGTCCCTCGGTGTCGCCCGCCGCACGCGCCCGCGCCGCCAGCCGGGACGCCTGGACCGTGAGCGGCTCCCACACCTCGTACAGGTGCTCCACGTCGATGCGTTCGAGGCGTCGTACGCGAACGCCGCTGTGCGGGAGCAGTTCGAGGAGGCCCTCGGTGACCAGTGCGCGCAGCGCCTCGCGCACCGGTACGCGGGACATGCCGAGTTCCTCGGCGACCTCGCGCTCGACCAGGCGGGCGCCCTGTGCGTACCGCCGGTCGACGATGCGCTGAAGCACCGCCTCACGCGCGCGCGTGCTCAGCGGGGGCGCGGCCGGTGCCGGGCCCGCGCTCGGCGTCCGGCCGCCCGTGGCCGCCGAGTCGGTCCTGTGTCTGTCCGCCACCCGTTCCGACCTCTTCCGTGCTCCGCAGTGCTCTGCCGTCCCCTGTTCGGGGTGCCCGGGGCGAGGATACGTCGGGCCGTCGCCGGTCACCGGTCAAGCCGTAGAGGTCTGTTGGTCCGCGCTGTTCGGCCTCGGCTGTGGTACTGCCTTACGGAGACATCATCAGGTTTGTGATGAAATACCGCATTGCCGTGAAAGGTGCCATCTGTGTCACAGGAAGATCAGGGACCGGACGGTCGCCGAACAGGCGCCGAACGGGGCGGGCGGGAAGGGCTGCCGGTGACGGCGGACCTCCCGGGCCGCCCCGACTCTCACCATCGCGCCCGTACCGACCGGATCGTGTTCGGTGTCACCGCCGTCCTCACCGTGGCCTTCGTCGTCTGGGGCGCCACGGGCACGGACAGCCTGGAGAGCGCGTCGAGCGACCTCCTCGACGGGCTGATCCGCAACGGCGGCTGGGCGTTCATGCTGGCCGCGTCCGGCTTCGTCGTCTTCGCGCTATGGCTGGCCATCAGCCGCTACGGCCGGATCAAACTCGGCCAGGAGAGCGAGGGCCCGGAGTTCCGGACGGTGTCATGGATCGCCATGATGTTCAGCGCCGGTATGGGCATCGGCCTGATGTTCTACGGTGTGAGCGAGCCGCTGGCCCACTACGGGACCCCGCCGCCCGGCACCCAGCCCGTCGACTCGGCCGAGCGGATGCAGACCGCCATGGCCACCACGCTCTTCCACTGGACGCTCCACCCCTGGGCGATCTACGCCGTCGTCGGACTCGCCATCGCGTACTCCACGTTCCGGAGGCGGCGTCGGCAGACCATCAGCGCCGTGTTCGTCCCGCTGATGGGCGAGCGGGCGGCGTACGGCGGGCCCGGTCGGGTCATCGACATCCTGGCCATCTTCGCCACGCTGTTCGGCTCCGCCGCCTCGCTCGGTCTGGGCGCGCTCCAGATCGGCAGCGGCTTCGAGGAGCTGGGCTGGATGGAGAAGACCGGCACCGGGCTGCTCGTCGCCATCATCGCCGTCCTGACCGTCGCCTTCGTCTTCTCCGCCGTGTCCGGTGTCGAGAAGGGCATCCAGTGGCTCTCCAACATCAACATGGTGCTTGCCGGGGTGCTCGCCCTGTTCGTGTTCATCGCGGGCCCCACCATCATCGTGCTCGATCTGCTGCCCACCTCGATCGCCGCCTATATCGACGACCTGCCCCAGCTGGCGGGCCGTACCGAGGCGACCAGTGGTGCGAACATCCACGACTGGCTGGGTAGTTGGACGGTCTTCTACTGGGCCTGGTGGATCTCGTGGACGCCCTTCGTCGGCATGTTCATCGCGCGGATCAGCCGGGGCCGGACCATCCGCCAGTTCGTCGGCGGCGTCATCCTGGTGCCCAGCACCGTCAGCCTGGTGTGGTTCGCGGTCTTCGGCGGTACGGCGATGAAGCTCAGCGAACAGGGCGACCTTGCAGGGGAGACCACCCCGGAGGGGCAACTCTTCGGCGTGCTCCAGCAGTTCCCTCTCACCGGCACCATGAGTCTGCTCGTGATGATCCTCGTCGGGATCTTCTTCGTGTCGGGCGCGGACGCCGCATCGATCGTCATGGGCACGCTCTCCCAGCGTGGCGCCTTCGAACCCGCTCGACCCGTCGTGGTGTTCTGGGGCGTGGTGACCGGAGCGGTCGCCGCCATCATGCTGCTCATCGGCGACGGTCAGGGCGACGCCCTCGCGGGCCTGCAGAACCTCACGATCCTGGTGGCGGCACCGTTCGTCCTGGTGATGATCGGCATGTGCGTGGCGCTGATGCGGGACCTCCGCAAGGACCCGCTGATCGTCCGGGGCGAGGTGGGCGTGGAGGTCGTCGAACTCGCCGTGATCGCCGGACACGAGCAGTACGACGGCGACTTCGAGCTGAGGATCGGCCCAGGCACCCAGGACTCCGACGGGCCTTGAGCGACGACCGCAGGTCCTGACTCACGCCCTGCCCGCCGCCTTCTGGGTGCGGCGGGACAGGGAGTCGACCACCACGGCGGCCAGCAGGACCGAACCCGTGATCATGAACTGGACGGCGTTGCTGACGCCCATGATGTTCATGCCCGACTGGATGGAGCCGATCACCAGCGCGCCGAGCAGCGCCGACCAGACGGTGCCGCGGCCGCCGAAGAGGCTGGTGCCGCCGATGACGGCGGCGGCGATCACGTTCATCAGGAGGTTGCCGCCGCCGGACGTCTGGCTGGCCGACTGGATCTGGCCGGCGAGGAAGATGCCGCCGACCGCCGCCATGGTCCCGGCGATCGAGAAGACGGTCATCCGGACGAACGGCACGCTGATGCCCGCCCTGCGCGCGCCCTCGATGTTGCCGCCGACCGCGAAGATCCGGCGGCCGTACGTGGTGCGCCGGAGCACGAAGTCCAGCAGCACCAGCACGATCAGGAAGATCAGCAGCGCCAGCGGCAGACCCTGGTACTGGTTGAGGATGTACGCCGTGGCGAAGGCGAGGGCCGCGATCACGACCGTCCGCAGGACGATCTCGGCGACCGGACGGAACGGCACCCGGGCCTTCCGGCGGCGCCCGGCGTCCAGGAGCGAGGCCGTCAGGAACAACCCGACTCCGACGGCCGCCGTCACATACGCGGCCGCCGGGCTGTGGTAGATCGTCGAGTACAGCTTGGAGACGATGCTCTCGCTGGGGATGTTGACCGTGCCGCTGGTGCCGAGCACCTGGAGCATGAGTCCGTTCCAGGCGAGGTTGCCCGCCAGGGTCACCACGAACGCCGGTACGCCGACCTTCGCGAAGAAGAATCCCTGGATGAGCCCGACGGCGGCGCCGCCCGCGATGGCGACGAGCAGCGCCAGCCACTGGTTCATGCCGTTCAGGACATTGAGTACGGCGAAGATCGCGGCGCACAGACCGCTGACCGAGCCGACGGAGAGGTCGATCTCGCCGAGCAGCAGGACGAACACGATCCCGACCGCGATCATGCCCGTGCCGACGATCTGCTGACTGAGGTCGGACAGGTTCTGCGCCGAGAGGAACGTGCTGTTCAGGCTGCCGAACACCGTCCAGATGATGATCACGGCGAGCACGACGGGCAGCGACCCCAGCTCCCCGCTGCGCATCTTGCGCCGGAACTCGCCGAGGTACCCCTTGAGGCCCTCCTCGCGGACGAGGAGGCGGGTGTCGACGGCGGGCATGGCACCCGTCGCCGGTTCCTGGGCGTCGTCGGCGCCGGAGGGGCCGCGGCCTCGGTCGCGTCTCATCGCTCCTCCTCCTCATCCCGCTTACGGGCCTGACGGCGGGTGACGGCGCTGTCGGTGGCCCCCGTGATCGCCGAGATGATCTCCTCGGTCGTCGTCGAGCGCTTGTCGAAGAAGCCGTTGTTCCGGCCGAGGCGCATCACCGCGATCCGGTCGGCCACCGCCATCACGTCCACCATGTTGTGGCTGATCAGGATGGTGCCGAGGCCCTGCTCACGGAGCCGCTCGACCAGGTCGAGCACCTCGGCGGTCTGCTCCACGCCCAGCGCGGCGGTGGGCTCGTCCAGGATGACGACCTTCGGTGCGCCGATCAGCGAGCGGGCGATCGCCACCGTCTGGCGCTGACCGCCGGACAAGGAGGCGACGGGGATGCGGACGCTCGGGATTCGGATGGACAGGGTGTCCAGCAGCTCGCGCGCACGCTGGTCCATCCTGACCTCGTCGAGTACGCCGAAGCGCCGCAGCTCCCGGCCGAGGAACAGGTTGGCGACCACGTCGAGGTTGTCGCACAGGGCCAGGTCCTGGTAGACGGTGGCGATCCCGAGGTTCTGGGCGTCGTGCGGCCGGTGGATGGAGACCGGCCTGCCCTCCCACGTGATGACGCCCTCGTCGGGCGGGTTCACCCCGGCGATCGACTTGACGGCGGTGGACTTGCCGGCGCCGTTGTCGCCGACCAGCGCGACCACCTCACCGGGGTGTACGTCCAGGTCGAAGTCCTTCAACGCCTGGACGGCGCCGAACCGCTTGGAGATCCCCCGCAGTGAGAGCACGGGTGGCTCCGGCAAAGGAACCGCCTCCTCCGCTCGCCCGCTCGCGCGGGCCGCTCCGCCCCACCGGGGCGGAAGGGCCGCGCGCCGGGATGGAACGCCCGGGACCGAAGCGCCCGGGACGGACATGCCGTGTGCCGGGACGGAAACATCGCGCGGCTACTGGAGGCCGGCCTCCTTGCACGCCGCGGCATAGGTCGGAGTGCAGATCTCCTGGACCGTGTACAGGCCGTCCTTGACGACGGTGTCCTTGATGTTGGTCTTGTCGACCACGACCGGCGTCAGCAGGTTGGCCGGGACCTTCTGGCCGCTGCCGCTGGTGACGGTGGTGGGTACCAGATCGGCGGGCAGGGGCTTGCCTTCGGCGAAGTCGACCGCCATCGTGGCCGCGATGTCCGCCTCCGGCTTGTACGGCTTCATGACGGTGATCGTCTGGGTGCCGAGCAGGATCCGCTGGATCGCGTCGAGCTGCGCGTCCTGGCCGGTCAGCGGCACGTTCATGCCCGCCCCCTTCAGGGCGGTGGCGATGCCGGCGGCCAGTCCGTCATTGGCCGAGTAGACACCGACGATCTTGTCCTTGCCCAGGGCACTGATAGCACCGGACATCTGCTGGTTGGCGTTGTTCGGGTCCCAGTTCGGTGTGTCGTACTCCTTGCCGATCTTCACCTTGCCGTCCAGGACCGAATGCGCGCCGGCCTTGAACTCCGCCGCGTTCGGGTCGGTCGGCGACCCGTTGTGCATCACGATCACGCCGCTCCCGGCCTTGTCGCCGAGTGCGTCGAGGAGCGCCTGGCCCTGCAGCTCACCCACCTTGCGGTTGTCGTACGAGACGTACGAGTCGACCGGGCCCTGCGCGAGGCGGTCGTACGCGACGACCTTCACGCCCGCGTCATGGGCCTTCTGCACCGACGACTGGATCGACTTGGCGTCCACGGCGTCCAGGATGAGGACCTTGTCGCCCTTGGCGAGCGCCGTGTTCACCTGCTGTTGCTGGGTCGTCGCACTCTCGGCGGCGTTGTAGTAGTCGATCTGGGCGCCCGGCGCCAGTTCCTTGATCTTGGCCTCGATGTACGGCCGGTCGAACTTCTCGTACCGCGTGGTCTTGCTCTCCGGCAGCAGCAGGCCGATCCGCACGTCTTCCTGTGCCGCCGACCCCGAGCCGGGCTGGGCCGCCCCGCTGGTCGCCACCGCGCCCAGACAGAAGGCGGTGGCTCCGGCCAGGGCTATCGCGCCCCGCAATGTACGGGTCATGGGAGGCTCCTTCCGTACTCCGCCTTCCCGCCGCCTGATGAGTGCGGGAAGGAGGATGCACACGTGGCCTATATATCGACATTAGCGGCAAGCTGAGGACCGGCAAGCGGGTGAATCGGCTCGGGCCGGGCCGGTCCGTGCACGGCCGCCTCCGGTGCGGCACCCTGGCGGCATGCCGACCCCGCGCACGCTCAGCTCCCAGGACCCGGTGGCCGTCGCCGTCACCGAGGCCATCGTCACCGGCGACCTCGACGCCCTGCGCGCGCTGCTCGCCGAGGATCCCGGGCTGGCCCGGGCCCGGGTCGTCGAGGACCGGGAGGGCTGCGGACCCGGCGGGCGGAGCCTGCTGCACCTCGCGACCGACTGGCCGGGCCATCGGCCGCACGGCCCGGAGACCGTCGCCGTCCTGGTCGCGGCGGGCGCCGACCCGGACGCCCGCTTCACCGGGGCCCACCGGGAGACGCCCCTGCACTGGGCGGCGAGCAACGACGACGTCGCGATGATCGACGCGCTCGTCGCCGCCGGAGCCGACATCGAGGCCGACGGAGCCGTGATCGCCGGCGGTACACCGCTGGCCGACGCCCGCGCCTTCGGGCAGTGGCGTGCGGCCCGCCGGCTGCTCGAACTCGGCGCCCTCCCCACCTTCCAGGACGCCGCGACCCTCGGCCTCCTCGACCTGGTCGAGGCCCGTCTCACCGACTCCCCGGCACTCTCGCCCGAGGAGATCGACCAGGCGTTCTGGGGCGCCTGCCAGGGCGGGTGGCTCCCCGTCGCCGTACGGCTCCTGGAAGCCGGCGCGGACATCGACCGGATCGGCTGGAACGACCTCACGCCACTCGACATCGCCCGCGCCGAGAAGGCGGAGGAGATCGTCGGCTGGCTGACGGCCCGGGGGGCGCGGACACGCGCCGGCCACGGGGCGGCCGACGGCGGGTGAGTCCGGCCGACGGCGGGTGAGTGGGGCTGCCGACGATGAGGGAGGGGGCGGCCCGGCTCTTCCCCCCGGGCCTCAGTACACGTCCCGGACGTACCGCTTGTCGGCGGCCAGTTGCTTGACGTACACCCCCGCCGACTCCTCGTCGAGGCCGCCGTGGGCGACGGCGATGTCGCGCAGCGCCCGGTCGACGTCCTTCGCCATCCGGGCCGCGTCACCGCAGACGTAGAAGTGCGCGCCGGACTGGAGCCAGGACCACAACTGCGGGCCGTGCTCCCGCATCCGGTCCTGGACGTAGACCTTGGCGCGCTGGTCGCGGGAGAAGGCGGTGTCGAGGCGGTCGAGGGTGCCGTCGGCGAGCAGGGCGGTGAGCTCCTCCTCGTAGTAGAAGTCCGTGGCGCGGTGCTGTTCGCCGAAGAAGAGCCAGTTCGGGGCCCGATGGCCGAGTGCCCGGCGCTCGTCGAGGAAGCCGACGAACGGGGCCACGCCCGTGCCGGGTCCCACCATCACCATCGGCGTCGTGGGGTCGGCGGGAGGCCGGAAGTGCGGCGCGCGCTGGACGAAGACGGGCACCGGGGTGCCGGGTTCGGCGTCGGCCAGGAACGGCGAGCAGACGCCCTTGCGGGGGCGCCCGCGACGGTTCTCGTAGCGGACCACGGAGACGGTCAGGGACACCTGGTGGGGGTCGCTGAGCGGGCTGGAGGAGATCGAGTACAGGCGTGGCCTGAGGCGGCCCAGAACGTCGGCCCACTCCTGTGCGGCTGCGCGTACGGGGTGCTCGGCGAGGACGTCCACGGCCTGTCGGCCCCACGTCCACTGGGCGAGCCCGTCCTTGTTGTCGGGCCGGAGCAGCCGCTTGAGGTCGCGGTCGCCGGTCCGTTCGGTGACGAAGCCGAGGAGGGCGGGGGCGACGCGGGTGATGTCGAGGTGGCGGTGGAGGGCCTCGCCGAAGGGAACGGGGCCGAGGCCGGACAGGTCCACGGGGGAGTCCGCGTCGATACCGGTGACGGCCAGCCATTCGGCCACGAGCTCCGGGCAGTTGACGGGCTGCACGCCGAGCGCGTCTCCGGCCTCGTATCCGAGCGGCGACCCGATGCCGGTGCCGCTCCCGATCCCGCTCTCGCTCGTGTCGAAGGTGAAGCGCCGCACCTCCTTGCCCGCGCCCGGCAGGCTGAGCAGCCGATTGCCGACGAGCCGGGCGGAGGTGGTGGCGGGCCCGGAGCGGCGGGTGGGCGCAGCGGCGGCGGGGGCCCGGGGGGTGGGGGACACTGTCGTCGGTTCCTCGGACAGACCTGCCAGGACCTGGTCGAGCCAGGCGTGGGCAGAAGGCTCGTAGTCGGGTTCGCAGTCGGTACGGGGTGCCAGCCGGACGCCCCCGAGCTCGTCCAGGCGCTGGTCCAGGCGCCGCCCGTGCCCGCAGAAGTCGCCGTACGAGGAGTCCCCGAGGGCGAGTACGGCATAGCGGCGGCCGTCGAGGCGCGGGGTGTCGGGCGCGGCCAGCGCGTCCCAGAAGCCGGAGCCGTTGTCGGGCGCGTCCCCGTCCCCGAACGTACTGGTGATCAGCAGCAGATCGGCCGCGGGCGGCAGCGTCGTGAGGTCCGTCCGGTCCATGCCCGCGAGCGCGGCCCGGTGGCCGGCCGACAGGAGCCGCTCGGCGGTGGCGGCCGCGAAGTCCTCGGCATTGCCGGTCTGCGAGGCCCACAGCACGATGACCTCACGGCCCGCCGAGCCCACGCCGCCGACGGGGGCGGATTGCGGTGCGCGGGAGTACAGGCCGGCCAGGACGCCGTTCACCCAGCGTGCGTGGTCCTCGCGGAAGGGCGCGCCGGGCGGCAGGACGGGCACACCGGGCGCGCCCGTCTCCAGACCGGCGAGGAAGCCGACGAGATACTGCCGCTCCTCGGCGGTGAGGACGGGCGGCGGAGCGGGTTCGAGGCCGAAGGCGGCGGTGAGGACGGGCGGTTGGGCGGGTCCGAGGCCGAAGGGGGCGGTGGGGCCGGGCGGCCTGCCGCCACTCGGGATGACCACCTTCGGGATCACGGGGGTCCGAGCCGTCGCCGCCGGGACCGCCGCCTTCGTCAGCGCCACCGCGCACACCTTCAGCTCGGGCTGGAAGGAGAGCGGATCGACGGCGTCGTTGGTGACGGCGTTCACGCACAGGTCCTCGCCGAAGAGGTCGTTCCAGTGGAAGGGAGCGAAGCAACTCCCCGGCGCCACGCGGTCGGTGACCACGGCCGGCAGCACGGCCCTCCCGCGCCGCGAGGCGATCTCCACGGGGTCGTCCTCCGCGATGCCCAGCCTCAGGGCGTCCTCGGGGTGCAGCTCGACGAACGGCGCCGGGTTGAGCCTGTTGAGCTTGGCGACCTTCCCGGTCTTCGTGAGGGTGTGCCACTGGTGCTGGAGACGGCCGGTGTTGAGCACGAACGGGTGGGCGTCGTCGGGCATTTCGGCCGGGTCGATGTGCGGCCGGGCGTGGAAGACGGCCCGGCCGCTCGCCGTCGGGAAGACGGGGCCGGAGCCGTCGCCCGCCACGTACCGGATCGGGTTCCGTGCCGGTCCTCCGCTCGCGGCCGGCCACTGGACGGGGGTGGTGCGCAGGCGCTCGTACGACGCTCCGCTCAGGTCGTAGCCGGTCCTGGGGTTCCCGGCGCGCCTGATCTCCTCGAAGATCTCCTCGGCGCTGTCGTAGGCGAACGCCTTCTCGTACCCCATCGCGCACGCGATTCGGGCGATGATCCGCCAGTCGGCGAGGGCCTCACCGGGCGGGTCGACGGCGGGTCGGGCGAGGGTGAGGGTGCGCTCACTGTTGATCAGTACGCCCTCGGTCTCGGTCCACAGGGCGGCGGGCAGGACGACGTCCGCGTGGGCGTTGGTCTCCGTGTCGGCGAACGCGTCCTGGGTGATGACGAGTTCGGCGGCCCGCAGGCCCTCCACGACGGTGGCGCGGTTGCCGACGGAGGCGACCGGATTGGTGCAGATGATCCAGCACGCCTTGATCTCGCCGTCCGCCATGCGCCGGAAGAGGTCGACCGTGCCCTGCCCGGAGCCGTCCTCGCGGATCGTGCCGGGCGGGAGGCCCCAGAGTTCCTCGGTGAAGGCCCTGTCCTCGGCGACCAGGGCCGAGCGCTGTCCGGGGAGGCCGGGGCCCATGTAGCCCATCTCGCGGCCGCCCATGGCGTTGGGCTGGCCGGTCAGGGAGAAGGGGCCCGAGCCGGGACGGCAGATCGCGCCGGTCGCCAGGTGCAGGTTGATCAGGGCGTTGGTGTTCCAGGTGCCGTGGGTCGACTGGTTGAGGCCCATGGTCCAGCAACTGGTCCAGTCGCCCGCCGTGCCGATCCACTCGGCGGCCGTACGGATGTCGGCCTCGGGTATGCCGGTGACACGGGCGACGGTGGCGGGCGGGTAGTCGGCGAGGAACGACGGCATGGCCTCCCAGCCCTCGGTGTGCGAGGCGACGAAGGCGGGGTCGGTGTGCCCGTTCTCGTGGAGCAGGTGCAGGAGCCCGTTGAGCAGCGCGAGGTCCGTGCCCGGCTTGATTCGCAGGAAGAGGTCGGCCTTGTCCGCGGTGGCGGTCCGACGGGGGTCGACGACGATCAGCTTCGCCCCGGCCTTGACCCGCTCCATCATGCGCAGGAACAGGATGGGGTGGCAGTCGGCCATGTTGGAGCCGATGACGAGGAAGACATCGGCCCGATCGAGGTCGTCGTAGGAGCCGGGTGGGCCGTCGGCGCCGAGGGAGAGCTTGTAGCCGGTGCCGGCGCTGGCCATGCAGAGCCGTGAGTTGGACTCGATCTGGTTGGTGCCGATGAACCCCTTGGCGAGCTTGTTGGCGAGGTACTGGGCCTCCAGACTCATCTGGCCGGAGACGTACAGGGCGACGGCGTCGGGCCCGTGCTCGTCGACGATCGCGCGCAGCCGGCGGGCGGTCTCGGTGAGAGCCCGGTCGGTATCGGTCGGGACTTGGTCGGCCCCGCGCTCCTCCCGTACGAGCGTGGTGGCCAGGCGACCGGGGGCGGCGAGCAGGTCGGCGGTGGTGGCGCCCTTGGTGCACAGGCGCCCCCGGTTGGCCGGGTGGTCCTTGTCGCCCGTCGCCCTGAGGACCGTACGGCGCCCGTCGGGCCCGGTGCCGATGTCGAGGAGCATGCCGCACCCCACACCGCAGTACGAGCAGACGGTCCGCAGCTGGTCGGGCGCACCGGCCGTACCGGCCCGGGCGTCCGGCGGGTCCTGTGGGGTCAACGGGGCGCCTCTCTGTGGAACCGTTCGAGCCCCGACCGTACGAAATGCCCGTTACACCTGTGTCAACCGGACGGATCATGGTCCGTAACGCTGGTCACACAGCGGCGCCGGGCGCGGTGTGAGAACCCAGGGTACGCGCGTGTGGCGCGGGGCCGGCCGGCCGGGGAGCGCGAGGGCACGTCACGAAGAGGCGGGGCCTCCGGCGACCTCGGTGACGTCGGTGGCGCGCAGCAGCCTCAGGAAGGCCTTCAGGCCGGTGATGATCTCCTCGTTGTCGGTGAGGCGGTTCACCGTCGCCTCGAACTCCCGCGCCAGCGCGGAGATCTTCCGGTCGGTCTCGTCGGCGCGCTGATGCGAGGAGAGCGCGACGGCGTCCACCGTACGGCGCAGCTCGGCGAGGGCCCGGTACTGCTCCTCCGCCTTGGCGTCGAGCACCGAGGCCCCGCTCTCCAGGGCGGCGACCCGCCCGGTCAGCGCCACCACGTCGTCACGCGGGAAGGTCACGTCCCTGAGCAGGACGTGGAGCCTGCGCCGCAGCTGACCGAAGTACGCGCCGGCCGGTCTGAAGAACGTACTGATCAGGAAGAACCCGGCGAACCAGTAGCCCGCCTCGCGGCCGGTCGCCCCGGCAACGGCGAGCGCCGCGCCGGCCGTCACCACATGCCCGGCGACGGCGACCCGCAGCATCACGCGCGCGATACGCCGTGCCTCGGTGTCCCGCTCCTTGGAGACGGCGATCCCCTTCTCCCGGCTGGTCGCGATCTCGGCGAGGACCGCGTGGGCGCGGAAGTACAGGTTCCATGGAGCGGTGAGGAGCAGCAGGAGCCAGAGCAGCCCGAGGGCCCCCGCCCCCACGGCGAGCAACGTGCCGGGCGGTACCCCCACCGCGTACGCCAGTACCAGTGCGCCGACCGCGAGCCCCGCAGCCACGAACACACCCACGACCTTGCTCATGTCGCCCCCTCCGAGCCGGTTCACACCTTGGCGACATGGTCCCGCCGGGCCCCGCTCCCGGCCATGAGTACCGGTACTCAGATCGGCGCCGGTGGGCCGGTCTCCGGCAGTGGCAGCCGTCTGCCTCACATGGGACGATTCGTATGAAGCACCAAGCCCACGTGGGGGACGAAGAGGGCGCCATGTCTGCCATCAAGGAATCCATCGACATTGCCCGCAAGCCCGCGGAGGTCTTCTCCTACGTGACCGACCCGACGCATCTGCCCCAGTGGCAGGAGAGCGCGGTCTCGGTCCGCAAGCTCGGTGGCGACCCCATCGCGGTCGGCTCGAAGGTCGCCGTCACACGGCGGCTCGGGCGGCGGGAGTTCACCTCGACCATGCAGGTCATCGAGCTCGATCCGCCGCGCCACTGGCACGTGCACGGCATCGACGGACCGGTACGCGGCGACATCCAGGGCACGATCGAGCCACTGGACGACGGCGAGCGCTCGCGCGTGACGCTCTCCCTCGACTTCGAGGGGCACGGCATCGGGAAGGCACTCGTCCCCCTGGTCGTCCGTCCGCATGTGCGGAAGGAGATGCCGAAGGACGAGCGGACCCTCAAGGGCATCCTGGAGAGCGGCGCGGCCACCTGACGCGTGGGAGCCGTGGTCGTGCTCCGGGAGCGGCCGTCCATGCGTCGGACCGGTGAGGCTCCGCCGGAGGGCGGCGGAGCCTCGGTGGGGAAGGTCCACGCCCCGGGGCTCAGCCGATCGCGAGCGGGATCCCCGGCGCGAGCGCGGCCGCGATCCGCTCGGCGACCACCTCGGCCGTGTTGCCGTCGGGCGTGGTCGCGGTCTTGGTCGACGAGACCGCGATGGCGAGACGCTTGGACGGAAGGTACGCCTGGATGGCCGCGTACCCCGAGAACGACGGGTTCTGCAGGATCCAGCCGTTGACCACGATGACGCCGAGACCGAAGTGCGCGGCCTCTGTCTGCTTCAGACAGATCGTCGCGGGGCAGGTCTCGGTCCCGCCGCCGAGTCCGACCGTGCCCGGGTTGAGCAGGGTGCGGTACGAGCGGGGTGAGAGCAGCTCGCCGCTGCCGATGGCCTGCGCCGAGCGGGCCAGGTCGCAGATGTGGGTGGTGATGACCGCGCCGGGCGCGGTGGTCCACGAGGGGTTCCAGAAGGTGGACTCCTCGTACAGGCCGCGCTCCGAGGTGAAGGCGTGCAGGGCCGGACGCGGGATCTCGGGCGTGAAGTTGTTCTGCGTGTCACGCAGCTCCAGCGGCCCCGTGACCTTCTCCTTCACGAGCCGGTCGATCCGTACTCCGGTGATCTTCTCGAGCGCGGCGACGAGGAGGACGTAGTTGGCGTGGGAGTAGCTCCAGCTCTTGCCCGGCTCGTACCAGAAGGAGTGGCGGAGCGGGAACGCGACCAGCTCCTCGGGGGTCCACGCCCGGAAGGGGTGTGCCTCCAGTTCCTTCAGGAACTCCGGGTCGGTGACGTAGTCGTGGAGGCCCGTGGTGTTGGTCGCCAGCATGCGCAGGGTGATCTTGTCCGCCTTGGGCAGGTCGGGCAGCCAGCGCTCCACCGTGTCGTCGAGCCGGACGCGCCGCTCCTCGACCAGCCGGAGGAGGGCCGTGGCGATATGCGCGAAGGCCACGGAACCGGCGCGGAAGTGCATGTCCGGCTCGGCCGGGACGCCGGTCATGGACTCGCCGAGCGCGTCCGTGAGGACCTCGCGCCCGTCGATCGTGACCCGCACCTGCACGGCGTTGAGACGGAGGTCCTTCTTGGCCTTGCGGGTGATGTCCAGGACCTGGCGGGCCTTGCCGTCGAGGTGGCCCCGGGTCCGCACGCAGTCGGATCCGCCACGGCCGACCGGACCCTCTGCGAGCGCAGGGGCGACGGCGGTCGTCTGGACGGTGAGCGCGAGGAGGGCGGCGCAGAGCAGAGCCCTGCGGGACCGCGCACGCGCACGCGTGCGCGTGCGCGGGGAGAGGGGGGTGTGCGTCATGCCCCGCACTATGTCCGGGTGAGCGGGGCACCCGGGCTGAACACTCCGCAGACCGCACCAGACCCGCCCATGTGGGGCAGACGACAGCGCCGTCCGGCCGCGTCACGGGACGGGCGGCGTCACGTCACGAGACGGCCGCCGCGCGTCACGGACGACCTCGTCAGGGGACGGGCGCGCCGCGCGGGGGCGGTGGGTCCTCCGCGCGGACGGCCCGGACGACCACGACGATCACGCAGAACGCGATCAGCGTCTCGGCCCAGAAGAACGCCAGGTAGTCGAGCAGACTGCCGATGGGCGGCGCGCCCGGAGCGGTGTTCCGGAAGGCGGCCAGGGCGAACAGCGTGGCCGCCATCCAGCCGAGCGCCGGCCAGGTCAGCCCCGTGCGGCGCCGCACGAGATGCCAGCCGCCCATGAGAACGGCGACGGCGAGGGCCCACATCGCCAGCATCATGAACACGGCGAAGACGAGCACGCTGCGGGAGCGCGCCGCCTCCGCCGAGAAGACGGCCGCACCGTTGATCTCCGACGTGTCGACACCCAGGGAGAACAGGGCGTCCCGGTTGGTGAGCGTCATGCGTACGGGGACGCTCTCGCCGCCCTGCACGGCGCCGAACTCCATGTCCGTCTCGTACGCGTCGAACGGATAGTCCGTGATCGCGCCGCCCGTCAGCGTGACGGGCACGTCGACGGTCGCGATCCGGCTGTGCGCCGGGAACGTGAGGTCGCCTCGTACGGACGACGAGGTCTGGAGCGTCAGGTTCTCGGCGGGGGAGATGCCGCCCACCTCCGCGAGCGCGCCGCGCGGGGTGACGAGGAGGCGCAGGACCAGCTCCCGGCCGGCGGCGTCGACGCGCTGCACGGAGGCGTCGATGTCGATCCGGTCGGGAGCCTGTCCTCCGGCGGTGTGGCGGGTGTCCAGGTCCTGGCGTTCGCCGAACTGGAGCCACAGCCCGCACAGAGCGGCCGCCGCGACGGCCAGGAGCACGAGTCCCGTACTCAGCGGCCCGCCGGGGGGCCGTGGTTGACGTCGCTTCAGGGACACGGCCGTGCTCCAGTGCAGAAGGGAGGAGGGAGGCGGGGAGGAGCCGTCAGGCGGCGGGCTTGCCCGGCTGGTCGTGGGTCGCGCAGTGGATGCCGCCGCCACCGGAGGCGATGGTGTCGATCTGGACCTGTACGACGTCCCGCTTGGGGAAGTGCTCCTGGAGGATGCCCTTCGCCCGGTCGTCGGCCGTCCGGTCGCCGAACCTGGGCATGAAGACCGAGTCGTTGGCGACATAGAAATTGGCGTACGTCGACACGAAGTCGTCGCCCTCACCCGTGATGCGGTCGAGGTCGGGCTGCGGCAGGTCGACGATCTCGAAGCGCCGGCCCCGCGCGTCGGTCGCCTTCTCGAGGACCGAGCGGGCCTGGTCCGCCGAGCGCGACCAGGAGTCGGCGGGCGAGCCGGGGAACGCCTGGTCCAGGAGGACGACGCCGGGCGCGGTGAACCGTACGAGACTGTCCACGTGCGCATCGGTGATGTCCTCGCCGCGCACACCCGCCAGCCAGACCACCTTCTCGACGCCGAGCGCGTCGATCAGCTCGTCCTCGATCTGGTCCCGGGTCTTCCCCCGGTTGCGGTTGTCGTTGACGATCGAGCTCTCGGTGACGAGGAGTGTGCCCTCGCCGTCGGTCTCGAACGAGCCGCCCTCGGCGACGAGGGGCGCCTCCTCGCGGGGGATGCCGTACTTGCGGAGCAGCAGACGGCCCACCTCGGCGTCGTTGGTGTGCTCCTGCTTGTTGCCCCAGCCGTTGAAGTTGAAGTCGACCCCGATGAGCTCGCCGCCGTCCTCCACGAAGACGGGAACGATGTCACGGGCCCACAGGTCGTCGACCGGGAGCGGGATGACCTCGACCTGGGAGCCGCACGCCCGCTGGGCCGCGGAGACCTGGTCCGGCCGGGCCATCATGACGACGGCCTCGTACTCGGCGACGGCACGGGCGATACGGGCGATGTCCTCCCGTACGTAGGGCAGGTCGCCCTCCCAGACGGAGGCGAGCGCCGGCCACGACATGAACGTACGGGTGTGGCTGTCCCACTCGGCTCCGAAGCGGCGCTCGCCGCCCTCGGAGGCGGGGCGGGCCGAGCCGGTGGCCGGGCGGGTGGAGGCGCCGGTGGCACCGGCAGGCGTGGACTCGCCTGGGCCGCAGGCCGCGGCGCCGAAGGCGAGGACGCCACCGAAGCCGGCGAACGCGCGCAGGGTCGTGCGGCGGGAAGGAGGGTGGTGGGACACGCTGTGCTCCGATCGTGGGCTGGCGAGACTATCCAGCGGCGGCGGGCGGATCGTGATGACGCGCACGCGGCGTTGGCGGGATTCGCGGGCCTGGGCTTCACGCGGGTGACCGACGTACGGAGACGGGATACCCGGACGTGAGTGGGGGTGGGCCGTGGCGTCACTGTGACACTGACTGGATCTTCAGTCAAATGAGTGAGGGCGTGCCTTCGGGCGCGCTGGACTGGATGGGGGCGTGCGTCGTGGACGGGCTCGACGCGCACGTGCCGGTCCGGTCGGCCCGCCGTGGACACCACGCCCCGGTCCGGTCAGGCTGCCGCGCATGCCGCCTGCCGGTCCGGTCAGCCCGCCGCGCACACCGCCTGCCGGTCCGGCAGGCCCAGCAGGTGCGCCTCCGCCGCGACCGCTTCCCGCATCAGTTCGCGCGCGTGGTCCACCGGCAGGATCCCGATGAGCCAGCGGGTGCTCAGCCCCTCCAGGAGGGCGGTGAGCCGCTCCGCCGCCGCGACGAGATCGGCGTCCGGGACCGAGGGGGTTCCCGGGCCCAAGAGGTCCGCGACCTCGCGGACCCAGTCCACGCGCGCCCGCGCCAGCTCCTTCCGCAGCTCGGGATCGAAGACCGCGCCGGCCCGCAACTCGCCCCACGCCGTGCTGTTCTCCCGGACCTCGGGCACGTCCTGGAGCTCCAGCAGAAGTCGCCGCTCCAGCTCCCCGAGGGGGGAGTCGGGTGTGTGCGGGCGCGGTGGATCCCGGTGCGTGTACCGCTCCGCGCGGGCTCCGATGAACTCCAGCGTGCTGCGCAGCAGACCCGCGCGGTCCTCGAAGTGGTAGTAGACGAGCGCCTTGGAGACCCCCGCGTCGGCGGCCAGTTCCTCGACCCGGAGCCCGCGCACACCTCGGCGCGCGATCACCCGGGCGGCCGCTTCCAGGATCGCCCGTCTCCGGTCCTTGGTTCCGTATTCCTTCTCTCTCATTCCGTACTCCTACTCTCCGGTTCCCGGGCCAGGCGGTCCGACCCGTGTTGACTGAAACTTTAGTCAACGGCACGATCAGGTACAGGGCGCGCCGTGTGCCCGTACGCGCACCACCGGGCCGCGGATGTCGCCGACCTGCCCCGGGGTGCCGTCCCGCACCGCCGAAAGAGCCGCCCATGTCCTCCACCCACCCCGCCGGGGCGCAGCCGGCCCGCGCGCCGCTGTCGCTCGACGACCCCACCGAGATCGGCGGCTACCGGGTGCACGCCCGCCTCGGCGCCGGCGGGATGGGTGTCGTCTACCTCGCCTCCACACCGGGCGGGCGACCGATCGCCGTGAAGGTCGTCCGCGAGGACTTCGCCGCCGACCCCGAGTTCCGCCGGCGGTTCGCCCAGGAGGTCGCGAGCGCATGCCGGATCCACGGGCTCTTCACGGCGCAGGTGGTGGACCACGGCGTCGACGAGGCCGTTCCCTGGCTCGCCACCGCGTACGTTCCGGGGCCTTCCCTCCAGCAGGTGGTCGAGCGCCACGGGCCGCTTCCGGCGCGTACGGTCCTCCTTCTCGTCGCGGGCATCGCGGAGGCCCTCCAGGCCATTCACGCGGCGGGGGTCGTCCACCGCGACCTCAAGCCCGCGAACGTCCTGATCGCCGAGGACGGACCCCGTGTCATCGACTTCGGCATCGCGCGAGCGGCCGACACCACAGGGCTCACGGGCACCGGAGTGCGCATCGGAACGGCCGCCTACATGGCGCCCGAGCAGGCGCTCGGCCTTCCGGTGACGTCCGCGACCGACGTCTTCGCGCTGGGCGCCCTCGCCGCGTACGTGGCCGGTGGGGCCCTGCCGTTCGGGGTCGGTCCCGAATCGGCCGCGCTGTACCGGGTGGTCCACGAGCCGGCCGACCTCTCGCGCGTGTCGGGGGAGCTGCGCGCCCTTCTCGGCTGGTGCCTGGCCAAGCGGCCGGAGGAACGGCCCACCCCCGCCGAGCTCATCGCGGCGGTACGCGCGCATCCGGCGGTCGGCCCCACGCCGGAGTTCTCCGAGGGCTGGCTGCCCGGAGCGGTGCGACAGGAGATCGCGGGGCGGGGAGCGGGCCAGACTCCCGCCCCTCACTCGGCTCCTGCCCCTCACTCGGCTCCCGCCCCTCACTCGGCTCCGGCCCTTCACTCCCCTCCCGCCCCTCACACGGATCCCGCGTCGCCGCCTCCGCACGCCCAGCCCACGCGCGCGGCCACCCCGGCTCCGGTCCGGCTGCCCACGCAGCGGGTCCCGGCGGACGAGGGCGCCTCCGAGCCGTCGCCACAGACCGGCGCACGCGTGCGACGCGGTCGGCGTACGGCCCTGCTCGCGGGGGCCGTCGTCGCCGTACTCGCCCTCGGTGGCGGCACCGTGTACTACCTGAGCGCCCCGGAGTCGCCGTCCGGGGGCGCCCCCGGCACCACGTACGCGCGTGGCTACTCCGAGGTGGAGCTGACCGCACCCGACAAGGGCTACGAGTTCGATCTCGCCGCCGGGAAGGTGGTGCCCGCCGAGACCGCGACCTGGTACCTCGCCCGCGAGGGCGAGGAGCTCGTCGTGCCCGGGAACACGGACGCCTTCGTCGCCTCCGGCTACTCGCTGAGCCCCGCCGACTGCGAGCGGGGGATCGACTCGGAACCGGTCACGCGCCTGCCGCTCGACGACCTCGCCGACGAGCGGCCGTTCTGCGTCCGCAGCTCCGACGGCGGACGGCTCGTCATCGCGCGGCTGGTCGAGGCGGGTCCCGCCGGCGGCCCCGTCACGGTCGTGGTCAGCGAGCACCGGACGAACCGCTGAGCGGGAGCCGGGAGCCGGGAGCCGGGAGGCAGAACGACGGCGGCGATCACATCGACCCGACGTCCGGATAGGGTTCACGGCATGTCGTCTCGCAGTACTCAGATCCTGGAAGCGGCCGCCCGGGTGATCGCCCGGCGCGGGGTGCGCGGCCTTCGCGTGGAGGAACTGGCCGCGGAGGCCGGGGTCTCCACCGGCCTCATCTACTACCACTTCAAGGACCGGACCGGGATCCTGCGGCACACGCTGGAGTTCATCAACGACCGCGCCGAGCGGTACACCACGCTGCGCGACCCCGACGAGGAGCCGCTCAGCGCCCGCGAGGAGCTCGACGAGGTCCTCCTCCTGGAACTCCAGGACACCCCGGAGGTACGGGAGAACAGCTCGGCCTGGGGCGAGCTGCGGGCGAGCGCCGTCTTCGACCCGGTCCTGCGCGAGGACCTGGCGCGGGCGACCCTGGTCTGGGTGCAGGAAGTGGCCGCGCTCCTGGGCCAGGTGCAGCCCATGGCACCGGCGGCCACGCTCGCCGCTGCCGCGGAACGGCTCACGGCCCTCCTGGAGGGCCTGAGCATGCGCTGGCTGAGCGGCGGCCTCGCGATCGACCACGCGCGCACGCTGCTGCGGGAAGCCGTCGATGTGGAGCTGGCCTCGCTGCGGCAGCCGTAGTCCGTGGAGCTGGCCTCGTTGCGTCAGCCGTAGTCCGTGGAGCTTGCCCAGCCGCGTCAGCCGTAGAGGGTGCCTTGCCGATCAGGCCGGGCTCGCGACCGGCCTGATGGGCAAGGCACCCCCTGGTCCGTGGCCGGAATCAGGGCCCCGCGTCACCCCCTCTCCCTATGCGCTGTTCACGCTTGCTTCATCTCTTGACTGATTTTTCAGTCAGTGCCACAGTGTGGGCATCGCCGGGCTCGCCGGCCCCGCTCGCCCCACAGGGGGAGCGAGCGGCCGAGGCGCAGCGCCCGCCCCCTCTCTCTCCCCGCCTCTTCGCCGGGGAGGAAGGAAGCACCCCCATGTACGTGACGTACGCGAGGCCGACATGCCGTTGACCCCCACCGAGCGGGACCGTCTGTTGTTGTTCACCGCCGCCGAACTCGCCCGTGCCCGCCACGCGCGCGGTCTGCGGCTCAATGTCCCCGAGGCGACCGCGCTCATCGCGGACACGGTCTGCGAGGCGGCCCGTGACGGCCTGCGCCTGGCCGAGGCCGTCGAGCGGGGACGCGGCACGCTGGGCCCCGACGACGTGCTGCCCGGGGTCGTCGACGTGGTCACCGAGATCCAGGTCGAGGCCGTCTTCGACGACGGCACCCGGCTCGCCGTCGTCGGCGAGCCGTTCGGCGCCCAGGACAGGAACGACGGCGCCCCCGGTGCCGTACTGCCCGGCCCCGAGGTCATCACCACGCCGGAGCCGGTCGTGACCCTCGCGGTGCGGAACACGGCGAGCGTGCCCGTCAGCGTCACCTCGCACTTCCACTTCTTCGAGGCCAATCCGCGCCTCGACTTCGACCGCGCCGCCGCGTACGGCATGCGGCTCGCCGCCCCCGCCGGCTCGTCGACACGGTTCGACGCCGGCCAGGTCGTCGAGGTGGGCCTCGTCCCGGTCGGCGGCGCCCGTATCGCCATCGGCTTCGCCGGCCTGGTGGACGGTCCGCTCGACGCGCCCGGCGCCAGGAACCGGGCCCTGGAACGGGCCGCGGCCTGCGGCTACCTGGGCGCGGAGCCGGCCACGGTCACCGAGGCGCCCGGCCCGGAAGCCCGCCCGGAAGCCGCCCCGGAAGTCGGTTCGGAAGGAATACGCGCATGAGCAGGCCCACGAGGCACAGCGACCACTGCGTCCCCGGCACCAGCCGGCACGTCGACCCGCACGAGTACGCCACCGTCCATGGCCCCCGCGCGGGGGACCGGGTCCGGCTGGGTGACTCCGGGCTCGTCGTCCGGGTGGAGTCCGACTCCCAGAAGCCGGGGGACGAGTTCCTGGCCGGCTTCGGCAAGACCGCCCGCGACGGTCTGCATCTGAAGGCGGCGGCCGTCCGCGAGACCTGTGACGTCGTGATCAGCAACGTCCTGGTGATCGACGCCGTCCTGGGCATCCGCAAGGTGTCCGTCGGTATCCGTGAGGGCCGGATCCACGCGATCGGCCGGGCCGGCAACCCCGACACCCTCGACGGGGTCGACGTCGTCGTCGGCACGGGAACGACCATGATTCCGGGCGAGGGTCTGATCGCCACCGCCGGAGCCGTCGACACCCACGTCCACCTGCTCTCCCCGCGCATCATGGAGGCCTCGCTCGCGAGCGGTGTCACCACGATCATCGGCCAGGAGATCGGGCCGAGTTGGGGTGTCGGCGTGAACTCGCCGTGGGCGCTCCGTCACGCGTTCAACGCCTTCGACGCCTGGCCGGTCAACATCGGCTTCCTGGCCCGTGGTTCGTCCTCGGACCCGGCTCCGCTCGTGGAGGCGCTCGCCGAGGGCGGTGCGTCCGGCTTCAAGGTCCACGAGGACATGGGCGCCCACACCCGCGCCCTCGACACGGCGCTCCGCGTGGCGGAGGAGTACGACGTCCAGGTCGCCCTGCACAGCGACGGCCTGAACGAGTGCCTCTCGGTCGAGGACACCCTGCGGGTCCTGGACGGCCGTACGATCCACGCCTTCCACATCGAGGGCTGCGGCGGCGGCCACGTACCCAACGTCCTGAAGATGGCGGGCGTCCCGAACGTCATCGGCTCCTCCACCAACCCCACGCTCCCCTTCGGCCGCGACGCAGTCGCCGAGCACTACGGGATGATCGTCTCCGTCCACGCGCTCAAGACCGACCTCCCCGGTGACGCCGCCATGGCGCGCGACCGGATCCGGGCCGGGACCATGGGCGCGGAAGACGTCCTGCACGACCTCGGCGCCATTGCCATCACCTCCTCCGACGCGCAGGGGATGGGAAGGGCGGGGGAGACCGTCCGCCGTACGTTCGCGATGGCGGGCAAGATGAAGGCCGAGCTGGGGCCCCTTGAGGGCGACGGCCCGGACGACGACAACGCGCGCGTGCTGCGGTACGTCGCCAAGCTCACCATCAACCCGGCGATCGCCCACGGCCTCGCGCACGAGATCGGTTCGATCGAGGTCGGCAAACTGGCCGACATCGTGCTGTGGCGGCCACCGTTCTTCGGAGCCAAGCCCCAGATGGTCATCAAGAACGGTTTCCCCGCCTACGGAGTCACCGGCGATCCGAACGCCGCCACCGACACCTGTGAACCGCTCGTCCTCGGACCGCTGTTCGGCGCGCACGGCGCCGCGCCCGCCGACCTCTCCGTGGCCTTCGTCAGCCGCGCCGCCGCCGAGTCCGGATCCTTCGGGCGCCCGTACGACGCCATGGCCACCAGGCGCCGCAGGGTCGCCGTGCGGGGCACCCGAGGCATCGGACCCGCGAACATGATCGGCAACGCGCGCGTGGGGGACGTCCAGGTCGACGCGCGCGACGGCCTGGTGACGCTCGACGGTGCACCGCTGCGCTCGGAGCCGGCGCGTGAGGTCTCCCTCAGCCGTCTCTACTTCCTCTGAGCCGGCGCACACTCTTTTTTCACGCCCACGCTCTTGACTGAAAATTCAGTTAGGGACACGATCCTTCCCAACGATCGAAATGAGACACCGATGACCGAGTTCCGTATGCCCGCCGAATGGTCCGCGCACGAGGGCTGTCTGATGGCGTGGCCCACCCGCGGGGACCTGTGGAACGACGTCCTGGACGCCGTGAAGCAGGAGTGCGCGGACGTCGCCCGCGCCGTCGCGCGGTTCGAACCCGTCACCATGGTCGCCCCGCCCGGCTTCGGCGACGACGCCCGCGCCCACTGCGGCGAGGACGTCACCGTCGTGGAACTGCCCCTCGACGACTCCTGGTTCCGCGACTCCGCGCCGCTGTTCGTCCTGGACGGCGACGGACGCCGTGCCGGCGTCGACTTCCGCTTCAACGCCTGGGGCCGCAAGCACCACCCCTACGACTCCGACGACCGGATCAGCGCCCTGCTCCTGGAGCACCTCGGTGTCGACCGCATCGCCTCCGAGATGATCCTGGAGGGCGGTGCGATCACCGTCGACGGCGAGGGCACGCTCATCACCACCGAGCAGTGCCTCCTCCACCCCAACCGCAACCCGGACCTGACCCGCGAGCAGATCGAGGCCGAGCTCAAGAGCCGGCTCGGCGTCAGCAAGGTGATCTGGCTGCCGTACGGCGGACTCCTCGACACCGAGACCGACGGTCACGTGGACGGTGTCTGCGCCTTCGCCGCCCCCGGCAAGGTCGTCGTCTCCCTGCCCGACGACCCCGAGCACCCCGACTACGCCCGGATGCGCGCCAACCGCGCGGTCCTGGAGGTCTCCACCGACGCCCGGGGCCGCGCCCTGGAGATCGTCGACGTCCCCCAGGTCGCGTTCGCCGAGGTCGCCGGCGGCCAGGTGGAGGTCTCGTACCTGAACTTCTACGTCGCCAACGGCGGCGTCGTAGTCCCGGTGGCCGGTGTGCCGCAGGACATGGCCGCCCTCGAGGTCATCGCCACCGCCTACCCGGACCGCAAGGTCGTCGGGGTGCGGGCGCCGGTGATCGCGTACGGCGGTGGCGGAGTGCACTGCATCACCCAGCAGATCCCGGCGGCCCGCCCGGCCGTGTGACGACCCCCACCTCAGCACCGCCGTCCAGCCTCAGCAACGCCGCCCAGCCCGCCGTACCGAAAGAGAGCGCGACGATGACACCCGCACCCCCACCCCGCGTCTTCAGACGCCGCCCCGGTCCGTTCCGCGGCCGCTCCGTCCCCGCGACGGCCGCGCGGGCCGCGCTCGCGGTCCTGTCCTCGTGCGCCGTGCTCGCCGCCTGTGCCGGTCCGCCGCGCGACGGGACGGACGGCCCAGGGTCGTCGTACGCGCTCTCCGCCGGGACGCCGAAGCCCAAGGGGGACATCGACTCCTTCACCTGGGCCGTGTACGCCGAGCCGCCGACGCTCGACTACACCGTGGCGTTCGACTACCCGCAGAACACCGTCCTCTCCAACGTGTGCGAGAGCCTGATGCGCTGGACCCCCGGCCTCACGCTCGAACCGGGCCTCGCCCGGAAGGCGTCCAACCCCGACCCGACCACCTGGGTGTACGACCTCCGGAGCGGGGTGCGCTTCCACGACGGCCGTACCATGAGCGCCGACGACGTCGTGTTCAGCCTCGGCCGCCAGATGGACCCGAACAACGCGGCGGCCTGGGCGCAGAACTTCGAGAACGTGGCCTCCATACGGAGGACGGGCCCGCTCCAGGTCACCGTCAAGCTCAAGAAGCCCGACTCCCAGTTCCCCCAGTACATGGCGACCGCCGCGGGTGTCGTCGCCTCCAGGGCCGGAGTCACCGCCGCCGGGAAGGACTACGGCACGTCCGGCGGCCTCGCCTGCACCGGGCCGTTCTCGCTGGGAGCCTGGCAGAAGGGGCAGTCGCTCGAACTCGACCGCTTCGACGACTACTGGGGCACCCGGGCCAAGGCGGGCAAGGTCGTCTTCCGCTTCCTGACCGATCCCTCGGCCCGGACCAACGCCCTGCTCAGCGGGGAGGCCGACGGCGGCTACCTCATCCCGACCGAGAGCTACGCCCGCCTCAAGGGCAGCGGCGTCGGCACCCTCTACTTCGGCGAGGGCCTCAGCACCGTCAACGTCAACGTCACCGACATCAAGGGCCCGCTCGGCGACGTCCGCGTCCGCAAGGCGCTCTCCCTCGCCCTGGACCGCTCCGGCTTCGTGAAGGCGGGACTCGGCGGCGCGGGCAGCGTCACCAACTCCCTCACCACCCGCGCCGTCTGGGCGGGGGCGTCGCCGGAGACCCGTAAGGCGGCCTTCGCGGGACTGCCGCCCACCGACCGGGACATCGAGAAGGCCCGCGAGCTCGTCCAGGAGGCCGGCGCCACCGGCAAGACCCTGACCGTCGCCACCAGCTCGATCGGCCAGGACGTCTCGCTCCTCGCCACCGCCGTGCAGGGCGCCGGCAGCCGGATCGGGCTGAACATCAACCTCAAGTCCGTCGCCCCCAACGCCTTCACGGCCCTCTTCACCGACCCCGAGGCGCGCAAGGGCATCGACATGTTCCCGCTCACCTACTACGACTCGATCACCGACCCGCTGGACCTCCTCACCAACTTCAGGACCGGCGCGTACCTCAACTTCGCGGGCTACAGCGACAAGCGGTACGACGAGCTCGTCGACCGGGCCACCGCCACCTACGACCGGGACGCCCGGCTCCGGATCGAGACCGAGCTCCAGAAGCTGGCCGCCGAGCAGCTGCCGTGGATCCCGGTCGCGGAGTGGCCCACCGCCGTCTTCCTCAACAAGAGGATCACCGGCGCCCCCACGACCATCGCGTACATGTACTACCCGTGGGCCGCCGACGTGGGGGCCGCGCCGTGAACTTCGTGAGATTCGCCGTCCGGCGGGCCGCCGAGATGGCGGCCACCCTCCTCGTCGCGTCGTTCGTCGTCTTCGGCGCGATGTACCTGGCGCCGGGCAGCCCCGCGAGCTTCCTGCTCTCGGGCCGCTCGGCCTCCCCGGAGGCGCTCGCCGCCGTCAACGCCCAGTACCACCTCGACGACCCGTTCGCGGTGCGCTATCTGCGCTGGCTCGGCGACATGGTCCAGGGCGACTTCGGCCGCTCCCTCACCTACCGCACCGACGTCTCCCGGATCCTCGCCGACCGCCTGCCCACCACCCTGCTGCTCATCGTCATGGCGCTCATCGTGGTGGTCACCCTCGGTCTGCTGCTGGGCCGGATCGCCGCCGTACGCGGCGGAGCCACCGACTCGGCCGTCCTCGTCGCCACCACCCTCGCCGTCGGCACCCCGTCCTTCGTCGCCGCCGTCCTGCTCCAGGGCCTCTTCGCCGTCAAGCTCGGCTGGTTCCCCAGCGGCGGCGCGGGTGACGGATTCCTCGACCAGGTCTGGCACTTGACCCTCCCGGCGGTCGCCCTCGCGCTCTACCTCATCGGGATGCTCGCCCGGGTCACCCGCTCGGCGATGCTCGAAGCGCTCGCCGGTGAACACGTCACGGTCGCCCGAAGCCGGGGCGTCCCCGAGCGGCAGGTCATCCGCCGGCACGTGCTGCGCAACTCGCTCGGGACCGTCCTCACCACCGGGGGACTGATCGTCTCCACCCTGCTGGTCTGCACGATCCTCGTGGAGACCGCCTTCAGCATCGGCGGCATCGGGCAGCTCCTCGAACTCTCCACCACGACCAAGGACTTCCCGACCGTCCAGGCCATCTCCCTCATCATCGTGGCCCTGTTCATGACGGTGAACCTGATCGTCGACCTGCTGCTGCCGCTCGTCGACCCCCGGATCACCCTCGGCACGAGAGGGGTGGACGCATGAGTACCGTGCTCACGCGGCGGCCCGGACTCGGCAGACTCCGCGCCTCGTCCGGTCGTTCGCCCCTGCACCTCGTCTCGCTCGGCCTCGTCGGGACCGTGGTCCTCGCCGCGCTCCTCGCGCCCTGGCTCGCGCCCCACGACCCCAACGCCGTCGACCTCGGGGCCGCGCTCGCCGGGCCCTCCGCCGAGCACCCGTTCGGCGTCGACGCCGCGGGCCGCGACACTCTCTCGCGGCTGCTCCTCGGCGCCCGCACCTCCCTGCTCGGTCCGCTCGGCGTCGTCGTCTTCTCCACGCTCGCCGGGGTCGCCATCGGCACGGCGGCGGCCTGGCGCGGCGGCTGGCTCGACTCGGTCCTCTCCCGCGCCACCGAACTCGTCTTCGCCTTCCCCGGGATGCTCCTCGCGGTCCTCGTCATCTCCGTGTACGGCGAAGGGCTGCTCGCCCCCGTCGTCGCCCTCGGCCTGGCCTACCTGCCGTACGTCAGCCGGCTCACCCGCTCCCTCGTCCTGGCCGAACGCGCCCGCCCCTACGTCAGCGCCTACCTGGTGCAGGGCCACTCGGCGCTCCAGATCTGCCTGCGCCACCTCCTTCCCAACATCGCGCCCGTCGTCCTCGCGCAGTCCACCATCAACTTCGGCTACGCCCTCATGGACCTGGCCGGCCTGTCCTTCCTCGGCCTCGGCGTACCGCCGCTCACACCGGACTGGGGCCGCATGGTCTTCGACGGCCAGACGGCCGTCCAGTACGGCTACCCGCTCTCCGCGATCCTGCCGAGCCTCCTCGTCGTCCTGACCGTCGTCGCGTTCAACGTGGTCGGCGAGCGCTGGGCCGACCGCGTCGCCAGGAGAGACCGATGACACCAGACCACTCCAAGACCCCCGCGACCACGACGCTCGACATCCGAGGCCTGCGGATCGCCCTCCCCGGAACCGCCCGGCCCGTCCTCGACGGCATCGACCTCGCCGTCGGCAGCGGCGAGACCGTCGCCCTCGTCGGCGAGTCCGGCTCCGGGAAGACCCTCACCTCACGCAGCGCCCTCGGCCTGCTGCCGCCCGGCGCCACCACCGAAGGCACGGTGCTCGTGGAAGGGCACGACGTCCTGGCCATGGGCACGGACCGGTTGCGCGCCCTGCGCGCGGAGACCGTCGCCATGATCTTCCAGGACCCGCGGGCGGCTCTCAACCCACTGCGCCGCATCGGTGACTTCCTCACCGAGGGCGTGTGCTCGGCCCGGACCATGGACCGGACGGCGGCCACCGCGCGCGCCGTCGAGCTCCTCGAAGCGGTCGGTCTGGACGACACCGCCCTGCGGAAGTATCCGAGCCAGGTGTCCGGAGGCATGCTCCAGCGCGTCATGATCGCCGCCGCGCTCATGGGCGACCCCGCCCTTCTCCTCGCCGACGAACCCACCACCGCGCTCGACGTCACCACCCAGGCAGAGGTGATCGCCCTTCTCGCCCGACTGCGGGAACGCTTCGGCACCGGACTGCTCTTCGTCACCCACGACCTCGACCTGGCGGCGGCGATCAGTGACCGCGTGTACGTCATGTACGCCGGCCGGATCGCCGAGACGGGCCCCGCCGAGGCCCTCTTCGCGCGCCCCCGCCACCCGTACACCGCGGCCCTGTTCGCGTCCACGCCCCGCCTGACCACCCCGGGCGGCCGGCTCGCCGCCATCCCCGGACAGCCGCCGGACCTGCGGACACCTCTCACCGGCTGCGCCTTCGCTGCCCGCTGCCCGCTCGCCACCGAGATCTGCGAGGAAGTGGCGCCGGAACCACGGCCCACCGACGGGCCACCGGTGCACCTCGCCGCCTGCCACCACAGCGACCGTCTCGTCACCGAAGGGAGCGTCGTCGATGCCTGAACCCCTTCTGCAGACCGTGGACCTGCGGCGCAGCTTCGGACCCGTCCACGCCGTGGACGGCGTGTCCTTCACCCTCCCCGAGGGAGGCTCGCTCGGCATCGTCGGCGGCTCCGGCTCGGGCAAGACGACCACCGCGCGCATCGTCGTCGGCCTGGAACGGGCGGACGCGGGTGAGGTACGCGTACGGGGCCGGGTCCGGCCCGCCCGGGCACGCGGCCGGGAACAGCGCCTGGCCAGGGCCCGCGAGGTACAGATGGTCTTCCAGGACCCCTATCTGTCCCTCGACCCGAGGACCAGCGTCGACGGGGTCCTGCGCGAGACCCTGCGCCTGCACTTCCCCGACCGGGACCCCGAACCCCGTATCCGCGAACTCCTCGACCAGGTGGGCCTCGGCACCCGCGCCGCCGACGCCCTGCCCCGCCGGCTGTCCGGCGGCCAGCGCCAGCGCGTCGCCATCGCCCGCGCCCTCGCCGTCGAACCGGCGGTCCTCGTCCTCGACGAGGCCGTCGCCGCCCTCGACGTGTCCGTGCAGGCCCAGATCCTCAACCTGCTCGCCGACATCCGCGAACAGACTCCCATCGGCTACCTGTTCATCACCCACGACCTCGGCGTGGTCCGGTGCGTCACCGACGAGGTCCTCGTCATGCGCCACGGCAGCGTCGTCGAGGCCGGCGCCACCGCAGAGGTGCTCGCCGCGCCGCAACACCCGTACACCCGGCTCCTCCTGGCGTCCGTCCCGCACCCGGGCTGGAACCCCGACCGGATCGCGGCGGCCCGGCAGGAGCTCGCGTCCCCCCTCGCACCGCCCACCCAGCACACAGGAGGCAGCAGTGAACCGACCTGAGGCGAACCCCGCCGGCGCGAACCGGCGGCACGCCCGACCGGGCCTGAACAGGCGCGGATTCCTCATCGCGGCCGGCGCGACCGCCGCGGGCGCGGCCCTCGCGACGACCACCCAGGGCAACGCCCGCGCCACCGCGGCCGCGGGCACCTTCAGGGTCCCGGTCGAGGACGTCCGGCACTCCCGTACGTGGATGGCCTGGCCGGACAGCACGTCGATCTGGGGCAACAAGCTGAGCGGCGTCCAGGCGGACATCGCCCTGATCGCCCGCACGGTCGCGAAGTACGAACCGGTCGTGATGTGCGCCAACTCCGCAAGCGCGGCGAAGGCCCGTCAGCTGTGCGGCTCCACGGTCACCGTCATCAGCTCCATCCCCGTCGACGACTGCTGGATGCGTGACACCGGGCCCGTCTTCCGTACCGACGGGACCGGCGGTCTGGACGCCGTCGGCCTCAACTTCAACGGCTGGGGCAACAAGCAGACCCACGCCAAGGACGCCCTCGTCGCCGGACGGATCGCCTCCTACGTGGGCGTGCCGATCACCTACGCCGACCTGGTCGGCGAGGGCGGAGCCATCGAGCAGGACGGCGCCGGCACCCTGATGGCCACCCGCAGCAGCCTCGTGAACCGCAACCGCAACCCCGGGGTGTCCGAGCGGCAGCTGGAGGCGGCCATGTGCGAGGCCTACGGCGCCTCCAAGGTGATCTGGTTCGACGGTGTCCGCGGCCAGGACATCACCGACGACCACGTCGACGCCACGTCCCGCTTCCTCGCCCCCGGCGAGGCCCTCGTCCAGATGCCCCTCGCGTCCGACAACGACGCCTACGCCAAGGACGCCCGCCAGCAGTTCAGCGTCCTGTCCGCCTCGACGACCGCCACCGGCGTCCCGATGGACACGATGCGCCTCCAGGGACCGGACTACTACAAGATCCGCTCCACCGACCAGGAGTTCCTCGCCTCCTACGCCAACTTCTACCTCTGCAACGGCGCCGTGATCAGTGCCCACTTCGGCGACACCCGGGCGGACCAGGCGGCGAAGGCCACCCTGGCCCGCCTCTACCCCGACCGTGTCATCGAGCAGCTGAACATCGACCGCCTCGGCACGGGCGGCGGCGGCATCCACTGCGTCACCCAGCAGCAGCCGGTGGCGTAGCCGATCCGTACGGCGGCCCCCGTTCCCCGGGGTGCCGCAGCAGGCGCCCCGCACCGGCTTCGGTCCAGCCGGCGCGGGGCGCTTTCGCCCGTTGAGGGGACACCGAGTCGCGACCCTGTACATATCGGGACAAGATGACATTTCGTGGCCCCGGAGAGGCCGTCCGGGGCTCTCCACAGGAAGGGAGACCTTGAGGATCCCTTCTCCCAGGAGGCGGGAATGGCTGAGCTCATCGTCATCGGATACGACGACCCCCAGGTGGCCGAGCGGGCGTACGACACGGTGCAGGATCTGCAACGCGACTACGTCGTGCATCTGAACGGTCTCGCCGTCGTCTCCGTGGACGCCGACGGCAGCACCCACGTCGACACCAACAGCCGTATCGTCGGCGTCTCCGCCGCCTCCGGGGCCATGTGGGGAGCCATCTTCGGCCTCCTCTTCCTGTTTCCCGGCGTGGGACTCCTGACGGGAGCCGCCCTCGGCGGCCTCGTCGGCAAACTCAGCAAGTCCGGCGTCGACGACCGGTTCCGCCGGCAGGTGGAGGACCTCCTCAAGCCCGGCTCGTCCGCCGTCGTGATCATGGCCTCGAAGATCACCGACGACAAGTTCACGGTGGCCATGCAGCCGCACGGCGGCACCGTCCTCAAGACCTCGCTCAGCGACGAGGACGAGAAGGACCTGGCCGAGCAGCTCGCCGGCCCCCAGTAGCCGGCCGCCCCGCCCGCAGAACCGCCGCAATTCGCCAGGAAGGCTTCCCCATGGACCCCGCGCTCAGCAGCGACGTACTCGCGAAGCTGCGACAGCCCCGCCCGTACCCCGCCGTGTCCCTCGTGATGCCCACACACCGCCGCGAGCCGGACAACGCCCAGGATCCCGTCCGCCTCCGCAACCTCGTGGCCGCGGCGGAGAAGGCGATCCAGGACGACCCGGCGGTGTCCCGCGAGCGGCGCGCCGACGTCCTGGACCAACTGCGCCGGGCGGTGGCCGAGACCGACCTCGCGCACGCCGAGGACGGCCTGGTGATCTTCGTCGCCCCGGGGGAGCACTACGTGTGGACGGTGGCCCGGTCGGTCCCCGAGCGCGTCGTCCTCGCCGACACCTTCCTCACCCGCAACCTCGTCGCCGCCCAGGCCGCCGAGCAGCCCTCGTGGGCGCTCGCGGTCGCGGCCGACCGCGTCTCGCTGTGGAGCGGCAGCCCCGAGCGGGTCACCGAGCACACCGGGGACGGCTTCCCGCTCACCCGCAGCCTCGAAGACCCGGACGCGGAGCGCAAGGAGCGCATCGGCGACCTCCCCAGTACCTTCCAGGACGAGGCCACCCGCCAGTTCCTGCGCGAGGCGCACACGGCACTGCGCGCCGTCCTCGCCTCCGAGCCGCGCCCGCTGTACGTGATCGGTGAACCCGCCGCCCTCGCGCTCCTGGAGGACACCGGGCAGGGCCGGCAAGGTGCGACAGCCATCCACCACGGAGGGCTCGCGAAGGGACCGGCGACCGCGGTCCACGAGGCCGTCGAGCCCGCCCGCGCCGCCCGCGAGGCCGCGGCGGCGACCACCGTCCTGGCCGAACTCGACGCGGCCCGGGGACGGCGCGAGTTCGCCGGCGGCATCGACGAGGTGTGGCAGGCCGTGAAGGACGGCCGGATCCGGCTCCTCGCCGTCGAGGACCACTACCGGACCGTCGTACGGGACGAGGGCGACCATCTGGAACCCGCCGAGCCCTCCGAGGCCGAGGCGCGGGACGACATGGTCGACGAGATCGTCGAGCGCGCCCTCGACACCGGCGCCGAGGTCCAGTTCGTCCGCGACGACGCCCTGCTCGACATGGGCCGCATCGCCGGTGTCCTGCGCTACTGACGACGACCGCACACGAGAACGACCGCTCACGAGAAGAGGACGCATCCTGTGAACCCCACATCGGCGCGCGCGAGCCGGTCGGTCCGCGCCCGGGCGGTGAGCGCGGCCGCCGCCGTCGTCGTCACGGCCCTCGGCGCGGTCGGCCTCGTGTCCTGCGACACCGGGAACGACGACACCGGCGGTCCCACCTTCAGCGAACGCCCCACAGCCCCCGACACGGCCGGCTTCTCGGGTGAACTGCCCTCCTCCGTCGCCTCCTCGGCGGCGGAGGTGGTCGAGTCCGCCCGGGCGTCCGCCTCCTCCGCGGCGGCCTCGGCCTCCGCACGGGAGGCCGAGCGCAAGGCGTCCATCGGGGCGGAGATCGAGCGTTCCCGCCAGGCGGCCCAGGACGCCCTGAAGGGCGTGCAGGGCCGGGGCAACGCGCTGGCCGAGGTCGCGATGACCGGCAAGCCCCGGGCGGACACCGGCGGTGTGCTGACCGTCGTCGTGACCATCACCAACAGGACGGCAGAGGAAGCCTCCTACGCCGTACAGGTCGACTTCCTCGACCCTTCGGGCAAGGTCGTCGAGACGCAGTTCGTCGGTGCCGAGGACCTCGAACCGGGCGAACGCAAACAGCCGTTGGTCATCAGCAGGCAGCCTCCCGAGCCGGTGCTGACCCCGAGGCTCACCAAGGCGCAGCGGTACTGACACCGGTACTGGCGGCAGTACTGACACAGGAGGAGAGCGGTATGTCCGAACTCATCGTCCTCGGCTACGACGATCGCGCAGTCGCGAACAGGGCCTTCGCCGTGGTTCAGGAGCTCGAACGCAGCCAGGTGGTCGAACTGACCGGACTCGCCGTGGTCTCGGTGGACGCGGACGGCAAGACCCATGTGGACACCCCGGCGAGGCGAGAGGGCAAGGTCGCGCTCTCGGCCACCGCCGGCGCCCTCTGGGGCATGGTCTTCGGCATGATCATCCTCACGCCGGGGATCGGCGTGGTGGGCGCCGCCGTCGGCGGGCTCATCGGCAAGCTGAACCAGATGGGCGTCGACAACAAGTTCCGCGACAAGGTGCAGTCGCTGCTGGCGCCCGGCTCGTCCGCCGTCGTGGTCATGGCGTCGAAGGTCACCGAGGACAGGTTCGCCGCGGCCCTGGAGAAGTTCGGCGGAACCGTGCTCAAGACCTCGCTCTCGGAGCAGAGCGAGCGGGAGCTCGCCGAGCAGCTGGCGGGCCCGGACGCGACGGACTGAACCGGGCCGCCCGGAACGCGCCGAACCGGCCACCCCCTCCACGGGGGTGGCCGGCTCTTTCACATGTCGTCAGAACTCGACCGCGTCGCGGATCAGCGGGCACGTCATGCAGTGCCCGCCGCCGCGGCCCCGGCCGAGTTCGGCGCCCACGATGGTGATGACCTCGACGCCCGCCTTGCGCAGCAGCGTGTTGGTCTGGGTGTTCCGGTCGTACGTGAAGACGACGCCGGGTTCGAGGGCGACGGCGTTGTTGCCGCTGTCCCACTGCTGCCGCTCCGAGGCGTACACGTCGCCGCCGGTCTCGATGACCTGGAGCTTCGGCAGGCCGAGGCCCTTGGCGACCACGTCCACGAAGGGGGTGCCGCCCTCGTCGGTGATGTCGACGCCGGGGGCCTTGTCACCGGGCCGCAGCGTGAAGGTGTGGACCGAGTCCATGATCTTCGGGTAGAGCGTGACGATGTCTCGGTCGGCAAAGGTGAAGACGGTGTCCAGGTGCATCGCGGCGCGCAGCTTCGGCATGCCCGCGACGATGACCCGATCGGCCGCGCCGTCCTCGAACAGCGAGGCCGCGACCTGGGTGATGGCCTGCCGGGAGGTGCGTTCGCTCATGCCCATGAGGACGACGCCGTTGCCGACGGGCATGATGTCGCCGCCCTCGAAGGTGGCCTGGCCCCAGTCCTGCTCGGGGTCACCCCACCAGACGGTGGCGTCCTTGTAGTCGGGGTGGAAGCTGTAGATCGCCTTCATGAGCAGGGTCTCGCCGTGCCGGGCGGGCCAGTACAGCGGGTTGAGGGTCACTCCGCCGTACAGCCAGCAGGTGGTGTCCCGGGTGTAGAGCGTGTTCGGCAGCGGCGGCATCAGGTACTCGCGTACTCCGGTGGCCTCGCGGGCCAGGGAGACGTATCCGGAACGGAACGCGTCGGGCAGGTCGGCCGTCGACAGGCCGCCGATCAGGTACTCGGCCAGATCGCGGGGCGCGACGGAGTCGAGGAAGGCGCGGGTGTCGTCGATCAGGCCCAGGCCGACCTCGTTGGCGATGATCTTCCGGTCGAGGAGCCAGGCCCGCGCCTCGGGGATCGCCATCGTCTCGGTGAGCAGATTGTGCAGCTCCACGACCTCGACGCCCCGCTGGGTCAGCTTGTCGACGAAGTCGGCATGGTCGCGCTGCGCGTTCTCCACCCACATCACGTCGTCGAACAGCAGGTCGTCGGAGTTGGTCGGGGTCAGCCGACGGTGGGCGAGCCCCGGGGAGCAGACCAGGACCTTGCGGAGCCGTCCGACCTCGGAGTACACGCCGAGCGCGGGCTTGGCGGAAGCGTCGTTGCTGGTCATGCGGGGCCTTTCGGGTGCGGGGTGAGGACGGGACGGGGGAGGAGGGTGAGGCGGGCGAGGGGGAGGGGCTCAGAGGCTGATCCAGCCGGCGGCGAGGGCCACGACCCCCATGACGGCGCCGGCGATCGAGACGGCGAGGATCACCAGCTCGCGCGGGGAGAAGAGCCGTCTGCCCTGTTCGCGCCGGGCCTTGACGAACAGGAAGGTCGCGGGCGCGTAGAGGATGAAGGAGACCAGGACGAACTTGAGCCCGGCCGCGTACAGCAGGAACGCCGTGTAGATCGTGGCGAGGATGCCGACGACCAGTTCCCGGCGGGTGCTCCGGCCCGAGACCCGCTCCTGCTCGGGTCTCAGCGCGATCTTCACCGCGAAGGCGGCGGCGAGCAGGAACGGGATCAGGCTGAGCGCGCTGGTCAGGTCGAGGGCGAAGTTGAACGCGTCGTCGGAGAACGCCGTGACGACCAGGACGACCTGGCTGAGGGCCGTGGTCATCAGCAGGGCGGGCACGGGGACGTCGTCGCCGGTGGAGCGCCCCAGGAAGCGCGGCATGTCCTCGTCCTTGGCCGCCACGAAGAGCACCTCGGCGGCCATCAGGGTCCAGGCGAGATAGGCACCGAGGACGGAGATGATCAGGCCGACGCTGACGAAGACGCTGCCCCAGGTGCCGACGGCCGCCTCCAGGACGCCCGCCATGGAGGGCTGGCGCAGCTCGGCGATCTCGCTCATCGGCAGGATCCCGTACGACACGATGGTGACCGAGGCGAAGACGGCGAAGACGCTGAGGAAGCCCAGGATCGTCGCCCTGCCCACGTCCTCGCGGCGCTTGGCGTGCCGGGAGTACACGCTGGCGCCCTCGACACCGAGGAAGACGAAGACCGTGGCGAGCATGGTGCCGCGGACCTGGTTGAACAGCGAGCCGGCGTAGTCGGCGCCACCCCAGTTGTCGGCGAAGACGGACGGGTCCAGACAGAACAGGGCCAGGATGACGAAGACGAGGATGGGCACGACCTTCGCCACCGTCACGATCCGGTTGATCGCGGCGGCCTCCTTCACCCCGCGCCGGATGAGCAGGAAGAACGCCCACAGTCCGGCCGAGGACAGGATGATCGCGAGGGCGGTGTCGCCGTCGCCGAGCGCCGGCCAGATCGCGCCGATCGTCGACATGATGAGCACCCAGTACGTCACGTTGCCGACGCAGGCGCTCGCCCAGTAGCCGAAGGCCGAGAAGAAGCCCAGGTATTCGCCGAAGCCGGCCTTCGCGTACGCGTAGACACCGGCGTCCAGGTCCGGGCGGCGCACCGCGAGCGCCTGGAAGACGAACGCGAGCATCAGCATGCCGAAGCCGGCGATCGCCCAGGCGATCAGCGCGCCCGCGACGCCCGTCTCCTGCGCGAACCGCCGGGGCAGTGAGAAGACTCCGGCGCCCACCATGGATCCGACGACCATCGCGGTCAGCGTGACGAGCGTCAGTTTGGCCGCTTTCGGGGACCCGGCGGTGGTGGCGTCTGTTCCGGTATCGACGTTCGACATGACCTGCCCGCCCCTTGCAGCAACGAGAGATGACTGGAAGCCGAATCTAGCCCGCGTGCACCGGTTTGTCGCAGTAGCACACTATATGTCCTCTTGGCGTCGGTCGTCGAGGAGCCCCGACGCCGACGGGCCGAACCTTGACGCGGCATTCGAACCGGAACGTGGACGGACGGGCCGGCAGACCCACGGCCTCTCGGCCACATGGCCCGAATAGCGCAGTTCACCTGCTTAAACCTCGCAGGGAGCAAGATCGCCGTTTCGAGGTAATGCCCTCGAACTGATGGGGTGCGCCGGGTGTACCGGCCGTTACTGTTCCCCGGGATCTGGACGGATTCCCAGAACTTCATCCTCCTTTTTCCCCTTTCCCGACTTTCTCCTCTTTCACCGACCGGGGCACCCGTGTGCCGGTCGCCACCCCCTGCGAAGGAGAGCCCGCCCCATGACCGTTGACACGAGCCCGGACGCACAGCTGGACACGCCCAAGCAGTCCAGCCTCAGTACCGCGGCTGCCCGGAACCTCGCCACCACGACCAAGTCCGCCCCGCAGATGCAGGAGATCAGCTCCCGCTGGCTGCTGCGGATGCTCCCCTGGGTCGAGACCAAGGGCGGCGCCTACCGGGTCAACCGCCGGCTGAGCTACACCGTCGGCGACGGGCGCATCGATTTCGTCCAGGACGGAGCCCACGTCCGGGTGATCCCCCGTGAGCTCGGTGAACTCGCGCTGCTGCGCGGCTTCGAGGACGAGGAGGTGCTGAACGCGCTGGCCGCCCGGTGCGTCCAGCGCGACTTCAGCGCCGGCGAGGTGCTGGTCGAGCGCGGCGCCCCCGCCGAGCAGATCCACCTCGTCGCCCACGGACGCATCAACCAGACCTCCCTCGGCAAGTACGACGACGAGGTGGCCGTGGCGGTACTCGCCGACGGCGACCGCTTCGGTGAGAACGCCCTTCTGGACGCCGACGCCCGATGGGACTACACCGCCACCGCCGAGACCTCCGGCACGCTGCTCACCCTCTCCCGCGCCGAGTTCGCCGCGGTGATGGCCTCCGCGCCGGCCCTCCAGGCACACATCCAGGAGTTCAGCTCGCTCCCGCTCCAGCGGCAGAACCGTCACGGCGAGGCCGAGATCGCGATGTCGGCCGGCCACACCGGCGAGGTCGCGCTGCCGGGCGCCTTCGTCGACTACGAGCTCAAGCCGCGTGAGTACGAACTCTCCGTCGCGCAGACCGTTCTGCGGGTCCACACCAGGGTCGCCGACCTCTACAACGGGCCGATGAACCAGACCGAGGAGCAGCTCAGGCTCACCATCGAGGCGCTGCGCGAGCGCCAGGAGCACGAGCTGATCAACAACCGGGAGTTCGGCCTGCTCCACAACGCCGACTTCAAGCAGCGGATCCAGACCCACTCGGGCCCGCCCACCCCGGACGACCTCGACGAGCTCCTCTGCCGCCGCCGCGGCACCAAGCTCTTCCTCGCCCACCCCAGGGCGATCGCGGCGATCGGGCGCGAGTGGAACGCCCGCGGGCTCAACCCGGGCACCGTCGACCTCGACGGGCAGCAGGTCCTGAGCTGGCGGGGCGTCCCGCTGCTGCCCTGCAACAAGATCCCCATCACCAAGGAGAACACCAGCTCGATCCTGGCCATGCGCCTCGGCGAGGACAACCAGGGCGTCATCGGCCTCCGCCAGACCGGTCTTCCGGAGGAGTACGAGCCCGGCCTCTCGGTGCGCTTCATGGGGATCAGCGAGCAGGCGATCATGTCGTACCTCGTCACCACGTACTACTCCGCCGCCATCCTCGTGCCCAACGCGCTGGGCGTGCTCGAGAACGTGGAGATCGCCCGCAGGCACTAGAGGAGCTGACCCGCGGCCGCCACGACGGCCACGACAGCCCGGACCGTCCCGGGCCGGCCGACCGTACCCGGGACCCCGGACAGCCCATCACCCTCACCAAGGAGTCACGGATGCCCGAACCCGGGCTTTCCCCTCTGCAGTCGAGCCTGCCCACGGCCGCCGCCCACTTCGGGGCCCACGTCCTCGCCCGGGCGGCCGCTCCCACCGAGACGGCGGGGTCCGCCGGGGTGGCGGCCCTCGCGACCGCTGCCGCCGCGACCGCCGCAGCGATGGCTCCCCCCGCCGCGACCGCTCCCGCAGCCGTGACCGCACCCGACGTCGTGGCCGCTCCCGTGACCGCGCCGCCGGTCCCCGACCTGGGACGCATCCTGCGGGGTCCCACCGGCCTCGGCACGGCAGCGCTGTCCCTGGCCCGGCGGGAGGACGCGCCCCCGCTGCCGGAACCTCCGACGCCCGGGGCGCCGGAGGAGGGCCGGCCGATCCCGGGCCTCTACTACCACCCCGTACCCGAACCGGACCCCGTACGGGTGGACGAGGTCAGTCGCAGGATCAAGTCCTGGGCGCTCGACGAGGTGCAGCTCTACCCCGACGACTGGGAGGGCGAGTTCGACGGATTCTCCGTCGGGCGTTACATGGTCGCCTGCCACCCGGACGCCCCGACCGTCGAGCACCTGATGCTCGCCACACGCCTGATGGTCGCCGAGAACGCCGTCGACGACTGCTACTGCGAGGACCACGGCGGTTCGCCCATCGGCCTCGGCGGACGCCTCCTCCTCGCGCACACCGCCCTCGACCCGCTGCACACGACGCGGGAGTACCAGCCGTCGTGGGCGGAGTCGCTCCACGAGGACGCCCCCCGGCGCGCCTACCGCTCCGCCATGGAGTACTTCGTCGACCAGTCGACCCCCTCGCAGGCCGACCGGTTCCGGCACGACATGGCCCGACTGCACCTCGGCTACCTCGCCGAGGCCGCCTGGGCCGAGACGGACCACATGCCGGAGGTGTGGGAGTACCTGGCGATGCGCCAGTTCAACAACTTCCGCCCCTGCCCCACCATCACCGACACCGTCGGCGGCTACGAACTCCCGGCGGACCTGCACGCCCAGCCGGCCATGCAGCGCGTCCTCGCGCTCGCCGGGAACGCGACCACCATCGTGAACGACCTGTACTCGTACATGAAGGAACTCGCCGGCCCCGGCAAGCACCTGAACCTGCCCGTGGTGATCGCCGACCGTGAGGGCGTCTCCGACCGCGAGGGCTATCTGAAGGCCGTCGAGGTCCACAACGACCTCATGCGCGACTTCGAGGCCGAGGCCGCCGCCCTCGCCGCCGCCTGCCCCGTCCCGACCGTGCAGCGCTTCCTGCGGGGCGTGGCCGTGTGGGTCGACGGCAACCACTACTGGCACCAGACCAACACCTATCGCTACAGCCTGCCCGATTTCTGGTAAGAAATGGATTATCTGTGACCAGCACCGAGTACACCACTGTCAACGGCACCTCCGCGTTCGTCCCGTCCCCGGCGACGCCGTACCAGGGTGACATCGCCCGTTACTGGAACGACGAGGCCAGGCCCGTCAACCTGCGCCTGGGTGACGTCGACGGGCTCTACCACCACCACTACGGCATCGGCGCCGTCGACCACGCCGCCCTCGGGGACAGGGCGGACAGCGAGTACGAGAAGAAGCTGATCACCGAACTGCACCGGCTGGAGTCCGCGCAGGCCGAGGTCCTCCTGGACAACCTCGGAGCCATCGGGCGTGACGACACGCTCGTGGACGCCGGCTGTGGCCGCGGCGGTTCGAGCGTCATGGCCCACCAGCGCTTCGGCTGCAAGGTCGAGGGCGTCACCCTTTCCTCCACGCAGGCCGATTTCGGCAACAAGCGCGCGAAGGAGCTCGGCATCGACGACCACGTCCATGCCCAGGTCTGCAACATGCTGGACACCCCGTTCGAGAAGGGCAGCATCGCCGCCTCGTGGAACAACGAGTCGAGCATGTACGTCGAGCTCGACGACCTCTTCGCCGAGCACTCCCGCTTCCTCAAGGTCGGCGGCCGCTACGTGACCATCACCGGCTGCTGGAACCCGCGGTACGGCCAGCCCTCGAAGTGGGTCTCCCAGATCAACGCGCACTTCGAGTGCAACATCCACTCCCGCCGCGAGTACCTGCGCGCGATGGCCGACAACCGTCTCGTCCCGCAGGCCGTCATCGACCTGACGCCGGACACCCTGCCCTACTGGGAGCTGCGCGCCACGTCGTCCCTGGTCACCGGCATCGAGGAGGCGTTCATCAACTCCTACAAGGATGGCTCCTTCCAGTACGTCCTGATCGCGGCCGACCGGGTCTGATCCACCTGATCCTGTGTGTACCGAAGGGCCCGGTCCGTCGCGCGACGGACCGGGCCCTTCCGGGCGTTCCTCCCGGTCAGCCCAGTGCCGTGGCGACCTCGTCGAGGAGCCGCGCGCGGTCGATGGCGTCGCTCCCGGTGGCCGGCACGGTGCACGCGTGGGCGCCCGCCACCGCGCCGTAGAGCGCGCACCGGTCGAGGTCCTCGCCGGTCAGCCGCCCGAAGAGGAAGCCTGCGGCGAAGGCGTCGCCCGCGCCGTTGGAATCGACCACGGGGTCGCGCGGCGCGACGACCGGTACGTGGACGAGCCCGTCGGCCGTCAGCATGTAGGCGCCCTCGGCTCCGGCGGTGGCGACCACGACCTCCGCCCGGCCCCGCTCCAGGATGCGGCGCATGGTCCACTCCGTGTCCGTCAGGGCCGTGGTCGAGACGAAGACGATGTCCGCGCCGTAGGCGAACGGCTCGTGATAGGGGTTCTCGCCGTCCCAGTTGTGGAGATCCGTGGAGATCGTCAGGCCCGCTTCCCGCAGCTGCGGAACGGCGAAGGCACAGGGGTACGTGATCGAGACGTGGGCGTGCCGGCTCGCCGACGCCAGGGAGCGGACCAGCTCCTCGGGCAGCCGGTCGGACTCCTGGGAGCGGCTGTCGTCGTAGAGCGAGAGCCGGCGGCCGTCGGGGCCGACGAGGTTGACGGCCCGCTTCGTCCCGCCGGGCAGGGGCACTTCGGTGAAGGCGATGCCGCGGTCGCGGTGGAACGCCCGGACGAGGTCGCCCGCGGGGTCGTCACCGAGCATGTCGATGTGGTGCGTCCGCAGGCCGAGCGTGCTGAGGCCGAGGGCGACGAAGTCGCCGGTCTGCCCGGCGCGGGTCTCGATACCCGGCCTGATCATGTAGCTGTCGGCGTACGGGAGGGGGAGCTCGGGAACGTACACGATCGTGTCGACGCCCGACCCGCCCAGGACGAGGACGTCGTACTGACTGGTCATCGATGTTCCTCTCGTGCGCGTGGGGCGGCTCAACTGCCCGTGTCCGTCGGTGAGTCAAGCAGTCCGTGACGCCTGTCGGCAAGATCTTGCAGATTGTTTCGGCAGGTAGTTGCGGGCGTTCGTCCCCGCCATCCTCCGATCGGAATGTCCGGTCGTGGTCTGGACCTGACAAGTGGAGTCTCGCTACGGTGGCTTCCGCGCTCGCTTGAGAGCGCTCTCAGTGCCTGCTCCCCCCACTAGGAGGCTCCTGTGAAACGTACGTCCGCCCTGCGCGCCGCCGCCGCGGCCCTTCTGCTCACCGTCGGACTCGGCGCCGCCCAAGCCGCCCCCGCGAGCGCCATCCCCACCGGCGCCGCGCCCACCGCCTCGGCAGGTCTCCTCGACGCCATGCGCCAGGACCTCGGGCTCACCGCGCAGCAGGCCGAGGAGCGGCTGACGGCCGAACGCGCGGCGGCCCGCGTGGAGTCCGAGGCCAGGAAGACCGCCGGTGCCTCGTACGGCGGCTCCTGGTTCGACGCGCGCACCGGGCGGCTCGTCGTCGCCCTCACCGACCGCCACGAGGAGGCCGAGGTCAGGGCGCTGGGCACCGACACCCGGCTCGTCCGGCACAGCGCCGGCGCACTCGACCGGGCCAAGGCCGGGCTCGACGCGCGGTCGGCCCCCGCCGGCGTCGCCGGCTGGCACGTCGACCCCCGCTCCAACAGCGTCGTCGTCACCGTCGTCCGCGCCGACCGGAACGCCCCCGCCGTGCGGGCCTTCGTCGAGCGGGCGCGCGAGACCGGACCCGTCACCGTCGCCGAAACGGCGACCGCGCCCCGTACCTACGCCGCCGGAACCGTCGGTGGCGATCCGTACTACACCGGCAACGTCCGCTGTTCCATCGGCTTCTCCGTGCACGGCGGCTTCGTCACCGCCGGACACTGTGCGGGGGCCGGAGCCGCCGTCCGGGGCTGGGACGGATCCGCGATGGGGACCTTCCAGGGCTCCTCGTTCCCCGGGAACGACTACGCGTACGTGAGCATCCACAGCGGCTGGTGGACGGTACCCGTGGTGCTCGGCTGGGGGACGGTGTCGGACCGGCTCGTCCGGGGCTCCGCCGAGGCGCCGATAGGGGCGTCGATCTGCCGCTCGGGGTCCACGACCAAGTGGCACTGCGGAAGCGTGCTGGCCAAGAACGAGACCGTGAACTACAGCCAGGGCGCCGTCCATCAGATGACGAAGACCAGCGTGTGCGCGGAGGGCGGCGACTCCGGTGGCGCGTTCATCAGCGGTGACCAGGCGCAGGGCGTCACCTCCGGCGGCTGGGGCAACTGCTCGACCGGCGGAGAGACCTGGTTCCAGCCGGTGAACGAGATCCTCGGTCGCTACGGCCTGACGCTGCACACGGCCTGACGCTGCCCACGGCCTGACGGTCTGACGGTGGGAGGTCGGTAACACCCTTGCCCGCGAGGGTGGTTGACGAATGGTCTGGACCAACCTACGGTCTGCTGGAGCGCGCGCCATACCTAGGACCACCCCCCCCACGTCCCCAGGAGCACGCATGCCAGCCCCCCGGATCGCTCGTCTCCTCGGAGCGGGTCTCGCCACCCTGCTCGCCGCCGCCCTCGCGGCCCCCACCGCCGTGGCCGCCCCGTCCGCCGCCGCCGCGGACACCTGTGCCCTCAAGCAGAAGCCGGCCGGAAAAGTACTCCAGGGCTACTGGGAGAACTGGGACGGCGCGGCCAACGGCGTCCACCCGCCCTTCGGTTGGGCACCCATCGACGACCCGCGCTTCGCGACCCACGGCTACAACGTCATCAACGCCGCGTTCCCCGTGATCCGTTCGGACGGGACGGTGCTGTGGGAGGACGGCATGGACAGCACCGTCCGTGTCTCCACCCCGGCGCAGATGTGCAACGCCAAGGCGGCGGGGGCGACGCTCCTCATGTCCATCGGCGGAGCCGCCGCGGGGATCGACCTCAACTCCCGTGCCGTCGCCGACCGGTTCATCGCGACCATCGTGCCCATCCTGAAGACGTACAACTTCGACGGGATCGACATCGACATCGAGACCGGTCTTGTCGGCAGCGGCAGCATCGGCACCCTGTCCGCGTCGCAGGCCAACCTGGTGTACATCATCGACGGCGTCCTCGCCCGCATGCCCGCCGGGTTCGGACTGACGATGGCACCGGAGACCGCGTACGTCACCGGTGGCAGCGTCGCCTACGGCTCGATCTGGGGGGCGTACCTGCCGATCGTCAAGAAGTACGCCGACAACGGACGCCTGTGGTGGCTCAACATGCAGTACTACAACGGCAGCATGTACGGATGCTCGGGCGACTCCTACTCGGCGGGCACCGTCGCCGGGTTCGTCGCGCAGACCGACTGTCTGAACCGCGGCCTCGTGATCCAGGGCACCACCATCCGGGTGCCGTACGACAAGCAGGTCCCCGGCCTTCCCGCACAGCCGGGCGCGGGCGGTGGCCACATGGCGCCGTCGCTCGTGGCGCAGGCGTGGAACCACTACGGCGGGGCACTCAAGGGCCTGATGACCTGGTCGGCGAACTGGGACGGGTCGAAGGGCTGGACGTTCGGCGACAACGTGAAGGCCCTCCAGGGCCGCTAGGGCCTGTCTGACGATCTTCGTCGGCTCCGCCCGACCGGCGCGTGCCGTGCTCCGGACCCGGTGATCCAGAATCTGGGATCACTGGTCCGGAGCGCGGCAGTTGTGCTTTGCTGGCCGTATGACCCTGCTCGTGACGCGCCGACACGTGGACTACGTGCGCGTCACGACCACGTCCTGTTCCGGCTGACCCGAGGCCCTCGTCCCGGCAGCCGGCCGTCGCCCGCGCGACCACCGTGCCCCCGTCACACTCCTGAGCGTCACCCTCCGGCCGCCCCTTCGGGCCCCGTCGGCACGGGCGGGCGCGAGCGGCCTCCCGGTGCAAGCCCCGCACGCGATGCGCAGACGACATCAGGAGGACCCATGACCACCCGCAACGCCCCCGTTCCCACGACCGAGGCCGACGTCGACGCCGACTCCGGAGTGAAGGCCTTCACCGCCGAGTGGGAGGAGTGGCACCGCGACAAGGACGCCAGGCTCGCCGCCGAGCACGGCTTCCTCGCCATCACCGGCCTGCACTGGCTCAACGACGAGCCCCAGCGCGTCCCCGACGCCCCCGGGCTCTGGTCGACCGGACCCGACGGCGTCACCGTCGAACTCGACGAGGGGACCGAACTCGTCGTCGACGGGACGGCCGTCCGGGGACGGTACGACTTCGGCGTCGTCCCCGAGCGCGGCGGCGTCGACGCCGTCTGGGGAGACACCGTGATCGAGGTCGCCAAGCGCGGCGGCCACGACGTGGTCCGGCCGAGGAACCCCGGGCACCCGCTGCGGGTCGCCTTCGCCGGAACACCCGCGTACACGCCCGATCCGCGCTGGGTCGTCACCGGCCGGTACGTCCCCTTCGACGAGCCGCGTCCGACCACCGTCGGCGCCTCCGTCGAGGGGCTGCGGCACGTCTACGACGCACCGGGCAGGATCACCTTCCGGCTCGACGGCCGGGAACTGAGCCTCACCGCGTTCAACGGGTACACCCCCGGCGGATTCACGGTGCTCTTCACCGACGCCACCTCGGGCGTCACCACGTACGCGGCCAACCGCAGCCTGCGGATCGACGCACCAGGGCCCGAGGGCGAGGTGGTGATCGACTTCAACCGCGCCACCAATCTGCCCTGCGCGTACACCGACTTCGCGACCTGCCCGCTGCCGCCGGCCGAGAACCGGCTCCCCGTCGCGGTCGAGGCCGGGGAGAAGATCCCGCACGAGCGCGGCCCGGTCACCCCGTGAGTGATCGGCCCGGAGTCTCCGGCGCCGTCCCCGGGGCGGCGCCGAGGGCCGGCCGGCTCAGCGCCGCCGCCGTCAGGGCGGTGATGGCCGGCGGCAGGGCCGTCCGCACGTCGGGGGCGAAGAGAGGGGAGTGGTTCGGCGGGAGCCGGCCGGCCGAGGCCGCCCACTGACGGGGGCTCGCGGTCCCGACCATCCAGTAGACGAGCGGTACGTCCCTCTCGCCATGGAGTGCGACCCCCGCGCCGCCGTACAGCGGGAAGTCCTCCGAGGCCATCGACGGCGGCCAGTCGGCGACCCGGGCGGGGCCGTGGAGGGCGGTGTGGGCGGCGCGGACCGCCCGGGTCGCGGCCGGATCTCCCCACAGGGCCGGGGTGCGGGAGACGGTCGTGATCTCGGGTTCGCGCGGGCAGGCGGAGGCCGCGCACTCGGCCCGGACGATGCGCTCCACCGCCGCGAGCGCGCGGTCCAGGGACGCGTCCGTGAGGGCCCGCAGCCCGATGCCCAACTCCGCGGTGTCCGGCACCACGTTCACCGCCGTGCCGGCCCGCAGGGTGCCGACAGTGAGCGTGAGCTGGTCGGCGGGGGCGCTTTCGCGGGAGACGATCGTCTGGAGACGGGTGATCACGGCCGCTGCCGTCACCACGGGGTCCACGGCCAGGTGGGGGGTTCCGGCGTGACCGCCGCGGCCGTGCAGGACGACGGCGAGCGCGGTGCTCGCCGCGGTCATCGGACCCTGCGGGGTGCCGTGCGCGACCATGCCCGCCGGGAGCGGTGCCGTGTGCTGGGCTAGGACGACGTCCGGCCTGCCGAAACGCTCGTACAGGCCCTCCCCGAGCATCGCGCGGGCGCCCGTCAGCGTCTCCTCGGCCGGCTGACCGAGGACGACCAGGGTGCCCCGCCAGTGCGCGGCCGTGCGGGCCAGGACGTCCGCCGCCCCGGCCGCGGCGGCGAGGTGGAGGTCGTGGCCGCAGGCGTGCATGGCGCCGTTCCCGCTCGCGTACGGCAGCCCGGTCCGCTCCTCCAGCGGCAGGGCGTCCAGTTCGGCCCGCAGGTACACCCGCGGGCCCGTGCCGTTGCGCAGGACGCCGGCCACGCCATGACCTCCGATGCCCCGGGTGACCTCCAGACCCAGGGCCGCGAGTCGGTCCGCGAACAGCGCGGACGTGCGGCGCTCCTCGCCCGACAGCTCCGGGGTCCGGTGGACGTCCAGGTAGAGCGTGAGGGCGGGCCGGAGCGCCTCCCCGACCGAGGCGAGGGCGGGGTGGAGGGGCTGGGGTCGGTCGGCCGGGTCGGGGTGGGCGGGCGCGGGCCGGCCCGCCGGGTCGGGGTGAAGGTGTTCGGGCCGGTTCACGAGGCTCCAAGGGGGAGGAGGCGCGCCGCTGGCGTCGCGTGCCAGCGATGTGCGTGCGGGAGACGTGCCGAACGGTGAGCGGGCGGCGGTGGAATGAGGGACGTACACCCCCGGACGGTCCCGCCCGGGACCGTGGTCAAGAGGAGGCGCCATGAACAAGGACCTGAGCACGCTCGCCGACGAGATCCTCGAGCTCGAGGCCGAGACCTTCGAGATCTCCGACTACTCGGACGCCAGCGAGGTCGTCCTCGCCGGTTCCACCAGCACCAGCTCGACCTCGACCTGCAGCTCCACCACCAGCACCACCTCCTGCTCGGCCTGATCCACGTCCCGCCGGCCGCATCGCGGCCGGAGGCGCGCCCGGTATCCGTTCCCCGGATGCCGGGCGCCTTCCGTTCCGCTCCTCGCGCAGCCCTGCGGTCACGGGAAAGGGTGCGGGACCATGCGGATCTCGGCGTCGGTCAGGTCCGTCGCCCGGTGGCCGCCGCGGCGCAGGGCCGTCCGCAGCCGGGGCAGCAGCGGCGCCCGCTGCCGGTTCCAGCCGAAGTCGATCGGCAGCAGACCCGGGACGAGGGTGCTCACCGTGCACAGCCCCATCCGCTCCTGCTCGGGGGTGGTCTGGTCGACGACGATCACATCGTGGCCGGCCCCCGCGAGCATGTCGGTCACCGCCCGGACGTCGTCCCGGAGATCGCTCGTCCGGGGGCGGCCGGTCGACTCCCAGTCCCGGTAGACCTCGTCGAAGGGACGTACCGACAGGGGCTCCAGGTAGCCCCGGGCGTGCTCCGCCATGCGCGGCAGCCCGTACAGCTGCGCATGGTCCTTGAGATGGCGCACCCGGTTGAAGTCCTCGGCCATGGCCTCCAGTTCGGCCCTGCGCTCCCGCGTCTGGCGGGAGAGGTGCGGGATGTAGGTGAGCACCTCCGACAGCGCGCCCTCCACGGCGGACCGCGGGTCGAGGGAGGCCGCCGCGGCGAAGGAGAGGGTGCCGGGGCCTCCGTCCCTGCGTACGGCCACCGCGGTGGCCACGGGCACCGGCAGGTCGATGCGGTTGTCCAGGACGTGGACGTCGTACCCCTGCAGGCCCGCACGCTCCGCCATGGCCGCGGACGTCCGGCCGCCGACCGTGGCCAGGTCGATCTCGGTGAGCCGGGCGTCGCCGTACCAGGCGTTCAGGAACGCGTCGCGCTCGACGAGTTCGAGCAGCCCGCCCAGGACCGCCTCTTCGAGAGAGCCGCCGATGGCGCAGCCGTTGGAGCACTCGAAGACGAAGTTGTCGGCCGCGAGACCGGCGCTGTAGTACACGAGGCGGGAGGGGACCAGGACCGGGCGCTCGTCGCGGAGCGACCAGCCCCACTCCCAGGGGATCGCGCGGTCCGGGTCGAACGGGTCGACCAGCGGGTCGTCCCGGTAGGTGCGCGGATCGTAGAAGCCGCACGACGCGGGGTCGACGGCGTCGGCCCGCAGCTCGTTCCACGAGCCGGTCACGGGAGTGTGCCGGCCGCGCCGGTGGGTTCCGGCGTACCGCTCGAGGCCCTCCAGGAAGGCCAGGGTGCGGCTGGTGGAGAAGGTGTTCTCCTGACCGCTCCATGTGACGTCGTTGAGACCGGCGTAACCCCGGACGAAGACGCTCCCGGCGACCGGAGCCGTGGTCGGTGAGGTGACGCTGATCCACGTGCCGCCCCCGAGCGCGCCGCAGACCGGGTTGGCGAGCGCCTCGCGCGGGAGGGGATACGAGGACGCGGGACGCAGCCGGTAAGTGCCGGGGTCGGGCTTCGGCCGCTCGACCAGGGCCATCGGCCGGGGCCCGGCCGGGACACGGTCGGGGGCGCAGTCGGGGCAGAGCGGATCGGCGAGGACGGGGTACGTGCGGACCACGAGCGTCGTCAGGTCGATACGGGTGACCTGGGGCAGCGTCCGGTCGGCGGGGTCCGACGAGGCGGCCTCGGCGCCGGGACCGTCGAGCACCGCCTCGTGGAGGGCCGCGACCGCGTCGTACACGTGGTCGGTGAGCAGGGGCCACACCCCGGCCGGGCGCGGCCCCTCCGGACCGCCGGTCTCCAGCGCGTCGCGCTCGCTGCGGCTGCGTAACCGCTGCCAGCGCAGGGCGAGGCAGCGGCCGCAGGCGGGCGCGGTTCCGTCGCCGCCCCAGGGGCCGATGAGCACCGCGGAGGCGGTGAGGTGGACGCGTGCGCCGGAGCGTTCGGCCGCCCACGGGTCCGGGGCTCCCCGGCCGCCGAGCGGAGCGGCGGCGTCCGTGACGCCGACCGGGACGACGGGGATGTCCCGGCCGAGGCGCCGGGCGAGAGCGGCCCGGAGCCCGGCGCGTGCCTCGTCCATCGGCAGGGGCAGCGGCGGGGTCCGGTCGACGGTGCTGACGGCGGCCCGGTCCGGCCCCGTCCGGACGACCTTGCTGACGGCCGCCCGGTCCGGCCGCGTACGGTCGGCGGCGCTCATGACGACCGGGTCCAGCGGAAGGTCTTCACCGCGACCGCGCCGAAGACCAGGGCGAACACGAGGAGTCCGAGGCATCCCACCCACACGTCGGAGGAGTCGCCGCGGCCGGCGAGCGCGTGGGACACGGCGTCGTTCAGATAGCGCAGCGGCATGGCCAGGGAGACCTTCTGCAGCCAGGACGGCATGGAGTCGAGCGGGAAGAAGGACCCGGACAGGAACGCCATCGGCAGCATCAGGAAGTTGGCGACGGCGGCGACCGACTCGGGAGTGTTGGCGAAGGACCCGATGATCACCCCGAGCAGCAGGAAGGTGGTGATGCCCAGGATCAGGACCGGGGCCAACAGGGGCCAGCCGGAAGCCGGTTCGAGGCCGAACACCGGTAGCATCGCCACCCCGATGAAGAGCACCGACTGGACGGCTCCGACGACGAGCGCGATCACGTAGCGGGAGCCGATGACGGCGGAGAGCGGGGCCGGGGACATCCGGATCAGCCGCAGGATGTCGTCGGTGCGCCACTGCATGAGGGTGAACGCGATGCCGAACACGGCGGCGTTCGCCACACCCCAGGACAGCACACCGGCCGCGGTGTACGAGAGATAGGTCAGCCCGCTCTCCTCCACGGCCTGGCCGCGGAAGATCAACCCGAAGACGACGAGGAAGAGGAGCGGGAAGGCGAACGTGAAGAAGAGGGTGGTCTTGTCGCGGACCTGGGCCCGGTAACCCGCCCCGGTCAGTGCGGCGTAGGCGCTCATGGTCACAGCTCCGTGGTCTCGGCGTGCGGGTGGGCGGACCGCCCGGCACCGGTGAGGCGGGCGGTCAGGTCGAGGTAGACGTCTTCGAGGCTGGCGGTGCGGGTCTGGACGCCGTCGAGACCGACGAGCTTGTCCACGGCGGAGAGGACCCGACCGGCCGCGTGGGTCTCCAGGACGAGCGAGCCGCCCTCGACGCCGACCCGTTCGACGCCCTCGATGGCCGCCGCCTGTCCCTCGTCGAGGCGGCCCAGGGGAAGCATGAGACGACTCGGGGCCCGCGACGCGCCGACCAGGTTGTGCGGCGAGTCGGTCACGGCGATCCGGCCGTCCACCAGGATGGCGATCCGGTCGCAGAGCGCCTCCGCCTCGTCGAGGTGGTGGGTGGTGTGCACGATGGTGCGCCCCTCCGCCTTCAGACCGCGCAGCACCTCCCACAGGGCGCGGCGCGCCTGCGGGTCGAGTGCGGCCGTCGGCTCGTCGAGGAAGATCAGCTCGGGGCCGTGGACGAGCGCGGAGGCGATCGCGAGCCGCTGCCGCTGGCCGCCGGAGAGGTTCTCGACCTGGACACCGCGCTGCTCGGTGAGGCCCACGGATTCGAGGGTGGCGTCGACGGCGTTCCGGGGTGCTCCGTAGAGCGCGGCGACGGTACGCAGATGCTCGCCCGCGGTCTGCCGTACGAAGAACGCCGAACTCTGGGTCTGTACGCCGAGACGGGGAAGCAACGCGGTGTTGCGGGGCCAGGGCGACTCCCCGAAGACGGCGACCGTGCCCGTGTCGGCGCGGCGCAGTCCCTCCATGATCTCGATCAGGGTGGACTTGCCCGCACCGTTGGGGCCGAGGAGACCGAAGAACTCGCCCCGGTGGATCTCCAGGGAGACGTCGTCCACCGCCTGTCGGTCCCCGTACCGCTTGGAGACTCCCTGGACCTGGACGGCGGGGGTCGGCGAACCGCCCGCGGCGGATGTGGTTGACATGGCCTGTACCTCACTCTGCGGTGCGTGGATCCTTGTGGTCGGGGAGTCGTCGGGGCGGGGAGCGGCGGGCCGGCGCTCACCCGGGTCAGCCGAGCAGGTGGAGCACGAACGTGACGGTGGCCGCCGCGGCGAGGAGGACCAGGACGGTCGAGCCGATCGCGTACCCCGTGTAGATCCGTCGGGCCCGCGTCGAATAGCCCGCCAGGGCCTCGGTCCCGTCGGCGCTCCGGCGCAGAGCCAGATAGGTCCGTGTCTCGGGCGCGAGGTGGGCCGTTCCGAGGAGGTGGCCGAGCATCCGGTACCCGTCGAGCGGCGGCAGGGGTACGAGATTGCTCAGCGCCTGGATCGTGCCGAGCACCAGGAGGCCGGCGAGCGGGGAGTGCTCCGGCGCGTCGACGGGGAGCAGGAACCACCAGAGGCCGAAGGGCAGGAGGAGCATCATGTTGAGGTACGCGCCGGCCCCGGCGATGACCAGCTTGGCCCTCCGGCCCGGCAGGAAGAGGTAGTTGTCGACCGTGCAGTAGAGAAGCGCGGAGGGGAACCACCAGCGAAGGCCGATCTCGGCGACGTGCCCCCCGTACTGCTGGGCGGCGACGCCGTGCGCCAGCTCGTGGAGGGTGATGCTCGCCCAGAGGAACAGGGCGACGCCCGTCAGGGCGAACGGTTGCCGGACCAGTTCGGCCGTGCCGTCGATCAGCTCGCCCGACCGCCACACGAGCGCGCCGACGAGGACGAGGACGGCGGAGAGGAGGGGGAGTTGGACGGTCGGACGGAGGAGGGGACGTACGGTGCGGTGGAGCCGCGCGGTGGTGGCGTCGGCGTCCGCGACCAGGGGCCGGGTGCCACGCCAGAGGGAGTTGGGCCGCCCCGGGGAGGGGGCCGGGGCGGCCGGATCGGGGGCGCCGACGAGGAGGCCCCGCGTGCCGAGGAGGCCGAGGAGCCGGTTCCAGTGCTCCTCGCCGAGCCGGCGGCCGAACTGTTCCGCGTACGCGGGCGCGAGGTCGTCGAGGTTCCGCGTCCCGTCGAGGCGCGAGATGAGGAAGTACTCCTTGACTCCGACCTCGAACGCGGCCCCGGTGACGGGGTGTTTGACGAGGTGCACGGTACGAGGACCGCGCAGGAGGGGCGGACTGAGGAGCACACCCGGCCGGAGGGCGGGGCGATAGGCCCGCGCGGAGGTGGCGGTCACGCGTCCGTCGCCCCGGCGTGCGGGTCCCTGAGGACCTGGCCGAGGACGAAGGACAGATAGGCCTCGTCGCGGATCGTCACGTGCAACCGATTGTTGGTCATGTGCATGTACGGGGAGAGGAGCCGGGGAAGCACCGAGGGCACATGGGTCAGCGGCGCCAACGGGACGGCGTCCGCCGGTTCCGCTCGCACCTGCCCGGTGTCCTCGCGGGCGGGACCCTCGCGGAGCGGGAAGAGGAGCTCACCACGACCGGCCAACTCCTGTATACGGCCCCGTAGTTCCAGACAGTGTTCCGCCCAGCCCCGCAGGAACGAGGGAAGTCGCTCCAGCTCGCCGCTCGCGACCGCGGCCCGGACGGCGGCGAACCGGCGCCCCAGGGCGGGCGCCATCTCCGTGTAGCTGCGCTCGTACTCCTTCGAGCCGATGAACCCGGTCCCGGGGAACGCGCGGTGCCAGAACTCGTAGTAGCCGTCCAGGTAGTCGGCCAGCCGGTCCTCCTCCGGCAGGAAACAGCTCGCCATCACCATCATCAGCTGGGCGGAGGTGCCCAGCAGCACGGTGCGGAGATGGAGGTTCATGGTGCGGAAGGCGTCGACGACCAGCTCGCTGGAGTGGCGGAAGTGCCACTCGGCCAGCTCGACCCCGGCCGGGCCGCCGTACTTGGCGTACTCGGGGGCGTACGGCTCCTCACTGAAGCTGTTGTTCGGCCGCAGCCTCATCCGGCCGTCGTCACCCATGTAGCGCCCCCGGTCCTCCCCCGGGAACTCTATGTCGAACAGGGCGTTGTAGAAGTCCTTGAGGAAGCCGGAGTCGACCTCGTACAGCGCGGGGCGGGCCCTGAGGAAGGCGGTGAGCGCCTCCTCGGCCCGGCGTCTCACCTCGGGAGCCGCCGCCGGGCTCGCGGGGCGCAGCCGCAGCCGCACGTGCGGGCCCTCCAGCCAGTAGTTGATGAAGAAGTGACCCGCGAGCAGACCCTCCTCCGTGAGCCGGGCGACGAGCGGCCGCACGCAGTCCACCAGCAGGGGGCGGGGGCTGGCGGCGTAGAAGACGTGCAGGGCGATCCACGCTCCCGGCTCCTGAGGCGAGGCACCCTCCTGCGGCGAGGCACCCTCCTGTGGCGAGGAGCCCGGATCACCGGTCGTGGGCGTGGGAGCGGAACCGGACGAAGGAGCGAGTCCGGGTGAAGGAGCGAGTCCGGACGAAGGAGCGAGTCCGGGTGAAGGAGCGAGTCCGGGTGAAGGAGCGGGGCGCGGGGAGATCAGTTCCGGCATGTCGGGCCGTCCTCGGTGCGGTGGCGGTAAGTGAAGGTCTCCACGGCCAGTTCGGCCACGTGCCGGCCCTGCGTGGACGTCAGATGCAGCGCGTCCTCGGCAGGGAGCATCTCGCGCAGCGCCACCCCGGTGCCCGCCTCCCGGTCCACCAGGGCGTCGAACGCGGTGAGCGACAGCGGGCTGTCGAAGTCCACGTACACGGGCTTGGCGCCCAGCGCTCGGCGGCCGTCTCGCAGCACCGTGCCGAACACCTGGTCCGGCAGGCCGTGCGCGCGCTGCCAGCGCCGCCACTCCAGGTACCACGACGACTCGTCCGCACCCGGGCGGCGGACCGGCAGTACGGCGGCGTCCGCCGTCCAGCTGCGGCGGCTCAGAACGATGTCGCCGTGGACCACCCGCGGCCTGCGGGTGACGCCGTCGACGGCCGGGCCCTCGGGGACGCCGCCCCACACGTCGGTCGGGGTCATGGAGCTCGGCGACAGGAGCAGCAGGGTGCGGGGGATCTCCGGCAGGGCCACGGGCACGAGGTAGCCGAGGTAGACGGGTACGACCTCGCGGTCGAGCCGGCGCGAGCGCAGGACGAGGCGGTCGGACTCCTCGTCGTGCTCCAGGGAGAGGTCGCCGAGGTCGAGCCTGGCGTCCTCCGGAACCGTGGCCGTCTCGCCGGGGCACACGATCTGGTAGTCCGTCAGCCTGCCGTGCAGATTGAGATTGCTCGTGACGGGTCCACCGGTCAGCTCGGCGAAGACGGCTCCCCGCGGCTGACGGGCGCGCAGCTCGGCGCGCAACCGCTCCGAGAGGCCGGCCCCGTCGGGCGGCGCGGACCCTGTCACCCCGTCGTACACATGGGTGAAACGGCTGAAGGGGAAGGCGAGTCCGCCGTACGAGCGGTTGAGGACCACGCGGGGTCGCGCGTCGCCGCCGGTGGTGGGGAGAGCCACTTGGAGGTGATGGCTCTGCGGTACGAAGTCGCCGACGAGTGAATCGAGTTCACCCGCCACTGCGGTGAGCAGCTGGGAGGGCAGCCGCAGTTCTTCGTCCCCGCCGTGTCGCTCCCACAACGCTCGCATGCCGGTGACGAAGTGGCGCCGGGCTGCGTCCAGACTCCGCAGCGTGGGCTGGCCGAGCCAGTTCTCCTCGGGAACGTACTCCCCGTTCTCGTCGAACGCCGTGCGCTTCGCAGCGAAGGAGACGTACTGGTCGAAGAAGTCCTCGTGGAAGTCGTGCACGAGGCCGAGCAGGTCGTCGCAGCGGCCACCGCGTCCGTGACGGGCCAGGAAGAAGCCGTGCAGGGTGATGCGGTGGGGCAGCGTGAGGTCGAACATCGGCAGGACGCCCTCGATCGCACGCAAGGCCTGTCCTGTGGATCCCGCCAGAAGTCCTGTTCCGCAGACCAGGTCGTCGCCCGCGCTGACGTCCTCGTAGAGGAGCGTTCGTGGCAGTGTGGGCTCCTCGGCTCCCAAGTCGCGCTGGATGTTCAGGAGTTGCTCGCGCAGGCTCCGCAGAAGAGTGCGTCGTTCGGCGAGGCCGGCGGCGGGGTACGCGGTCAGGCAGGCGGCCGGGCCGCCCAGGGCGTCGGCCACGGAGTCGGCCCACGGCGCGGCGAGATCGCGCAGGGCCCGCCGGAAGGACCGCAACGGGTCCGGGCTGTGCACATCGGTGCGCAGGCACGGCACTTGGACCATGCCGAGCTGGAGCAGCGCGGAGGCATAGCGCTCGCACTCGGCAGGGTCGGCGCCGTGCTCGTTCCCGAGCCACTCGACCAGGTCGCGGTGGCGTAGCCCCGTGCGTTCGTCGAGGAACGCGAGCAGGCGTTCCAGGGTGCCGCTGCCACGGAGGTAGAACAGCCGGTCGCGGACGGAGTCGAAGGTGACGGAGGCGTCGTCGTCGCCGCTCGTCACCCACTGCCGCACGTAACGGATCCGGTCCTCGTCACGCCCCCAGCCCGGGGACAGCACGACGGGCAGGTCCTGGCGGCGTACGGGATCGGCGAGGATCAGCTCGGCGAGCCGCCCGAGGGCGACGACGTTGAGGCGTACGTGACCGGTCCACGTCTCCCCGATGCGCAGGTGGGCACCTTCGCCCGCCCCGGCGTCGAAGACCCCGGTCGCGACCGGGGTGAGGGTGCTGAACGGGCTGGTCTTGCACGCCGTGCGGTACAGGTAGGTGAGGGCCGACCGTTCGATCTTGCGCATCCGCCTGCCCGGGTCGGCGCGGGTGTCACCCAGGTAGGCGTCGAGCCGGCCGTCGAGCACCGGTGAGGCCAGGAGCAGACCCCGGCGGAGTGGCTCCCGGGCGAGCGAGGCCCGCAACTCTCCGCGTGCCGCGCCCAGTTCCTCCGCGAGCAGGGCCGGGCCCTCGGCGAGGAGTTCGCCGTACGCGACACGGTCGCCCAGCCAGGCGGAGACGCGGGCGCCGGCCGGCGCGTCGAGTCCGGTCACCAGACGGACGGCCGCCCCCGGGTCCGTGGGCAGCCGGTTGTTGAAGATCTGGCGACGCAGGGCGAGGAGAGCCCGGCGGGCCTCGTCGCCGACCGCGTCGGCGGCCTCGACCAGAGCGTGCAGCGCCTCGCTCACGGCGGAACCGCCGTCGGCGAGGCGTTCCTCGCGGGCCAGGACTTCGTCGGCCCAGGCGCGGGTGCGCGGGCAGCGCAGCCCGTGCACGGTCTCCATGGGCAGCCCGGCGGCCCGGAGCAGGAAGCGTCGGCCCACCTCCCATGCGGCCGGACGCGGGCGTGCCGTGTCGGTGGTGGTCAGGAGTGTCATCGCGGTTCCCCCTCAGGCGATCTCGTGACGGAAGTCGGCGGGGCCGGGACGCTCGTTGCCGAGCGGCATGATCAGCAGGGGCGCCTCGGCGGTGCCCTCGAGGCCGAGCCTCTCGACGAACGACACGTTGTCGAAGCCCAGCGCCACGCCCGCACCGAGCGACAGGGCGGACGCCGCCAGGTAGAACGTCTGCGCGACGGCACCCGCCGTACCGACGGCCAGCCGGTAGCCCCGGTCGCCGACCGCGTCCAGGACGGCCGTCGTCCGCACCGTCGGCACGAGGACGACGCCGGCCTGCTCCAGGTTGTAGTTGGCCAGGAAGTAGTTCTCCTGGAGGAACGCTCCCTGCGGGCCGGGGACGACGAGTGCGAGATCGCCCGCGTCGGGGTCGTAGACGTACGCGCCGGGCGCGATGCCCACGACATGGTTGACGAAGGCGTACAGGCGGACCTGCCGGAGAGTGCCGTCCGGATCCGCCTCCCCACCGAAGGAGGTCGCCGCGCAGGCCGCGAGCACGGAGGACAGCTGACCGGGCGTGACGGGGCCGGCCGCGTCGAAGCGGCCGAAGCTGCTGCGCCGGCTCCGCAGGACGCGGCGCACCGGCACTTCGGGGAACACGGGCGCGGGCAGGGCGACCCGGGTGCCGCCCCCGGGGACGGGCCGGGCGGCCGCCGGGGCGAGCGCTCCGGGCGCGGGCCGGCCGGCGGCGCCGGCCACGGTCGCCGCGTGCATGGCGAGCACCGTGGGGAACGCGATGACGGTTCGGGAGCGCTCGACGTCCCGGTGCCGCACCGCCGGGTCGGGGCCGTCGGCACCCGTCGTCCGCGGTGCGGGGCCGCCGCCCTCCCAGCGCAGGGGCACCACGGCGAAGACGCCCTCCTCCTCGCCGACCGTGCCGAGCAGGCCGTTCAGTCGCGGCTCGTCGAACCACAGGACGGGCGCTGTGCGCAGGCCGTGGGCGGCGGCCCAGATCCGCCACGTCTGCACGAGCGTCCCGACATCGGTGCAGACCACGTGATAGCCGAAGCTGTTGTACTTGAAGGTCGTCTGCCAGTACTTGACGCCGAGGATCAGGTACTGGTCGGTCTCCAGCGCCTCGGTGGGCGCGTCCGGCCCCAGCGCCTCGCGGACCCGGGCCGTCACGTCGCCCGTCAACAGCCGCTGCACGGCGTGTCGGTGGACGTCGTAGGCGTGGATGCCGGGCGTGAGCGGGCCCGACGGACCCGAGGCCCAGTACACGCCGACCGGGTAGAGTCCGCCGCCGCCCGCCGTGCCGCGGGACCAGTTGGCGTGGGTGTGGAACGGCAGCCCGGACAGGTCGCTGTTGGCCTGGATGCCCAGACGGCGGCCGGTCAGTCCGTACGAGTCCTTGAGCATCGCGGACAGCAGGGGGAGCGTGAAGGCGCGGTGCCCACCGGGACTGCCGTCCTTGCCGGTCGGAGGGAGAAGGCCGGCCCACGCGGGCGCGTCGGCCAGGTCGTCCCCGTCGGGCAGGGCGTAGGACTCCACGCCGGGATAGAACTTCCCCCTGCGCGGGCCGTCGGGCCAGTCGGGGACGAAGTCGGCGGGTTCCATCGGAACGCGGCCACGGTGCAGGACGGCATCGGCGTACTCATGGGCGTACCCCATGGGGTCGGCCTCCTTTCGGACGGCGTGCGGGAAGGACGCCGCTACGGGAAGGGATGGGGTGCGGGGTGGAGACCGGCGGGGCCCAGGGCCGCGCGCATCCGGGGCATGTGACGGGCCCGCTGCCGGGTCCAGCCGAAATCGATGGGCAGGAGACCGGGCACCAGGACCTTGACGGTGTGCAGTCCAAGCGCGCGCTGCTCGGGCAGCGTCTGGTCGACCACCACCACGTCGAAGCCGGCGGCCGTCACCGCGCCCACCGCGCGCAGCAGGTCCGCGCGCAGATCCAGGGCCACGGCGGCGCCGTCGGCGTCCGGCCACGCGAGGTCGGCGACGGCCAGTGGCGGGTGGGGATCCGGCTGACGCAGCAGAAAGTCGGCGTGCCGCCCCATCTCCGGGACGCCGTAGAGCAGCGGATGGTCGTGGAGTGTGGTCACCCGGTCGAAGTCGGCGGCCATCGCCCGCAGCCGGGTCTCGTCGCGCCGGGTCCGGCCGACGAGGTTGACGGCGTCGGTGGCGATCTCGCAGAGCGCCGAGTCCAGGGCCGACTCGGGGTCGAGTCCGGCGCCCGCACCGAAGCACATGCGGCCCACGCCGCCGTCGAAGCGCTCGGCGCACGCGGTGACCACCGGGACCGGGAGGTCGGCGCGGGTGTCGAAGAAACGCGCCCGGTAGCCGTACATGGCCAGCCGGTCGACCATGTGCCGGGTGCTCGGCCGGGAGCTGGTCGACGGGTCGATCTCGCGCAGCGGGACCTGCCCGTACCAGGCGCGCAGGAAGGCGTCCCGCTCGATGACCTCCATCAGCCCGAAGTAGACGGCCTCCTCCGCACTGCCACCGGACGCGCACCCGTTGGAGCTCTCCTGCACGAACCGGTTCTCCAGGCCCGGCGCGTGGTAGTACGCCAGGATCTCCGGCACCGCGCGGGGTGCGGCGTCACGCAGGGACCAGCCCCACACCCAGGGGATCTCCCGGTCAGAGGTGAAGGGCCGCACCCGAGGGTTGTCGCGATGGAAGTCGTCCGCGTACAGCCCGGTCTCGCGCGGGTCCACGGCCGTCGGGCCGAGGTCGTCGAGGGACGCCCGGAGACGGGCGGTCCGGGTCCGGGCGCGCATTCCCGCGTAGCGCTCAAGACCTTCGAGGACCCCGATGCGCTGGCTGCGCGCGTAGGTGTCGGCGTGGCCGCCCCAGAACGTCTCGCGCAGGTACTCCCCGGAGCGGGAGGAGAAGCAGCCGACGGTGGCCGACGTGGTGGTCGAGGCGACGTCGCAGACGACGGAGGGGCCGATCGCGCCCCAATGGGGGTTGGCGAACGCGTCCACGGGCAGCCGGTAGTCCTCGATCCGGCGGACCCGGAAGACCCCCGGCCGGTACTTGGGTGCCGGTCGCAGCGTCAGCGCGGCGGCCTCGGCGGTGTCCGCCTCGGGCGTCCCGCAGGAGGGGCATTCGGGGTCGGGTACGAGCGGATGACTCCGTACGGTCATGGTGTCGAGGTCGAGCAGATGGACCCGCGGGTACGCTCCGGGCTCCGGCGCCTTCTCCGACAGCCCCGCGAGCCCCGCGACCAGCGCGGCCACGGCGGTGGCGGCGAAGGGCACGCCGTACGGCCAGTCGCCTGCGGACCGGGTCTCCGACCCGAGCTCAAGACCCTCGCGCAACGGCACGGAACGTACGCCCTGCCAGCGGCGCCGGAGGCAGGTGGCGCAGCCGGCGCCCCCGGTCGCCGCGGGCCACGGACCGACGACGACCTGACGTCCGTAGAGATGCACGGGGAGCGGGTCGCTCGCGGTGGCGGAGGACGCGGGGAGGGCCTCCTGCCCGTCGGACGCGCCCGCGAAGGCGTCGCGGACGCCCAGAGCGTCGACCGTCACGGCCGGCACCGGCCCGCCCGAGACGGCCCCGAGCTCACCGAGCGCCGTGCGCAGGGCGGCGGCGAACCGGCGCGAGGACCCGGCACGCGCGACAGCTCGGGCGGCGGGGCTCGACGGGGGCGCGGCCGTGTCTTTCGGCGGGGTCGCGCCTTCGCTCCCTGATGGAGCCGCGGTCTCGGCGTCCGGCGAGGCCGCTCCTGCGACTCCGGGCGGAGCCGACGGCCCGGCTCCCGTCGCGGCCGCGCCCTGGCCTCTCAGCCGATCCGCCGTCTCCGCTCTCAGCCGGGCCACGGTCTCGGCTCTCAGGCGGGCCACGTTCTCAGCTCTCATCGGGGGCCGTCCGGGTGAGCAGTACGCGGACGGTGTGGATGCCCGCCGTCGGCAGGTCGGCGGCGTGGGTCGGGACGACCAGGGCGTCGCGGCCGGCGGCGGCGAGGCGTTCCAGGACCCGGGTCCACTCCAGGGGAGCGCCCGGCGACCGCGCCCCCTCGTCCCGGGTGACCGGCACGAGGGTCGCGTCCAGGTCCCGCAGCAGCGGGTCGCCCTCGTCGGTGACCACGTCCTCCCCGGCCAGCTGAACCTCCCCCAGGAGATCCCGCACCGCGTCGACGGCGGCCGAGGTCAGGTCCAGGGCGGCGCCGACGGCCCAGCGGCCGGGCCCGGTGTCACCGGCCGCCGTCCTCGCCAGGACGACCGACGCGCCGGAGTAGGCCCGTTCGCCGAGGTCGAGCAACTCGACCCTGAGGCCGAGCAGAGCGGCCGACCGGAGGAGGAACGTCGTCTCGGGGTCTTCGCCGAACACCTCGGGCGCGATCGCGGCGACCTCCCCCGAGCCCGCGACGCCCCGGCGCAGGGCGTCGTGGGCGAGCGCCGAGAGCAGACCGGCGGCCGCCGCCTCCGGCAGGTCCGACCCCGCCCCGGCCCCGGCCCGGGTCGGCTCGAAGCGACGGTCCGCGTTGTCCGGGCCGAAGGGACGCACGGCGCCGGTGGGAACCCGTACGACCTCCTTGGTGAGGAGCGAGGTGGCCGGGGTCCAGGCGGTCGTACCGCCGGCGCCGCCCGTTCCCGACGCGATGGTGAGGCTGTCGGGGGCGACCGCCGTCAGGGCGTCCAGCGGCCCCGTGAAGGCGGCGGCCGGGACCACGTGTTCGGCGTAGACAGCCGCCGCCGCGTTCAGCGCCCGCAGCCGGGCTCCGGCGGTGTGGTGCACGTCGAAGGCCGTGATCGTACGGGCGCCCCGCGCACCCAGACCGAGGACGACCGAGCCCACCTTGAGAGGTGTCTGGGTCAGCGGCTCGTCGGCGTAGGACGTGAAGACCCCGGTGAACGGACGGACGAGCGCAGAGAGCCGCTCCAGTTCGGCGAGGGGCCCCTGGGCGGCGTCGTCGTCCGGGGCGGTGGCGACCGTCGGCAGAAACGCGGGACGCGCCGGTGCCGAGGCCAGGTCGACCGGCTCGGGCAGGCCCACGGAGGACGAGCAGAACGGACAGCGCGGGTGGGCGAGCAGCGGCTCCGACGCGACGTCGAAGCTCGCCATGGACTGGACGAGCACCCGGTCCCGGGTCTCGGCCGGCAGGGCCCCGGTGACCAGGCGGAACACCTCGTACCCGAGCAGGTTTCCGAGCATCGCCGCGAGCGGCCCGGCCGGCCGGGGCCCGGGCGTGCCGGTGCCGAGGGCGAGACCGCTCCACAGTTCGGCGGCGTCCGAGGCGGCCGTACCACCGGCCGCACCGAGCCGGAGCGCGGCGCAGGACCAGCAGGACGCCGACTCGGGGGTCATGGCCGGGCCGACGACGGCCGAGCCGCCGAACGTCCAGGCGGGCAGGAGGGTACGGCCCTGCGGAACGCCCTCCCGCAACAGCGGCAGCACCACCTCCGGTACGTCGGACCCCGAGGCGGCCACCACCACGTCGTACCCCTTGTAGGCAGACCAGGCCTCCCGGTCCCGGCTCCGGCCCCCGCCCGCGTCCCGCCCCGGCAGCAGGGACAGTTCGACGGGGCAGCCCTCCTCGGCGAGCGCGGCGGCCTCTCCGCGGACGGCCGCGAACTCCTCCGCCGTCACACCCGCGGTGCCGTCGGCGAGGGAGCGGTCGATGCCGACGGCGGCGCAGCCGTTGCGGATGAGGGAGAGCACGCACCAGCGGGCCACCGGACCGTCGCCGAGGACCGCGACCCGGGTCGCCCGGAAGCGTGCGAAGCGGGTGTCGGCGGCGTCGGCGTAGTGGTCGATGTACGCGATCTGCGGGGCGAAACGGGCCGCGACGGCCGGTGGGGACACGGACGCGCCGGGCGTCTCCTCCGGCGCCGGCACGGGACGGGCGAAGCCGCGCCCGTACAGCGCCTGCACCAGCTCGCCCACCATGGCCTTCTGGGTGTCGCCGAATCCCGCGCATATCTCCTCGACCGCTCTGCTGCCGTCCAGGTACGGCATGAGGAGTGTGGCGAAGCGGTAGCCGGACTTGGCGGTGAGCTGGAACCCGCCGTCGGCGTTGTGGAAGATCACGCCGTTCGGGGTCTGGGTGAACAGGACATCTCGGTGGACTCGGGGCCGGGTTCCGGCGATCTCCGCGTACGACGTAAGGGTCATGCGTGCGTCACACCTCTCGTTGCGGGGTGGCGAGATGAAGCCCGGGGTGGTGGGCCGACTGCGTTGCTCGGGATGTCGTGGCGCGCGCGGGTTCACGCGGGTGGGACGCCGGTCCTGCGGGTGGACGAGCCCTGCCGTCACGTCAGGGCGGCCGGCCTGACGCCGTCCAGCTGCGGGAACTCCCCGTGCCGGGGCGGGCGCAGGAGGCCCGGGGCGTGGCCCGAGGAGGAGCCCGCCGCGCGGCGCGCGTGCGCCCGCAGCAGGTCGTGGGTCCAGAAGGCGCCGGGCTGCCCCTCCTCCAGGAGACCGGCGTCGAGGAGCCGCTCGATGACCTGTTCCGCCGCGTCCTCCGGAAGGCCGAGGAGGGCGGCGCCCCCGGCGGTGGTGAGCGGATCGTGGGGCGACGCGGCCAGGCGCAGATGGGCCTCGGCGAGTGCCGGGGGGAGCCGCGTGAGGGCCTCGTCCAGCCGCTGCGGCACGGACATCCGAGGATCGTCGGCCAGGCTGAGCCGGCCGACGGGGTCGTGCCGGAGCCAGTCGGCGTAGTCGGCGAGGCGCAGCCGGGGCCGGGTGAGCAGCCGGGCGGCGGCGATCCGCAGGGCGAGCGGATGGTGGCCGCAGGCGGTCGCGAGAGGCAGCGCCGCGGTGGGCTCGGCGGCGATCCGTTCCCGGCCGAGGACGGCGGTGAGCAGCGCCTGCGACTGCTCCGGGTCGAGGGCGCCGAGACGGTGCACGGTGCCGCCGTGGGTGGCGACGAGGGCGGCGAGCCCCCGCCGGCTCGTGACGATCGCCGCGCCGCAGGCGTGCGCGGTCAGCAGGGGGCGCACCTGATCGGGGTGGACGACGTCGTCCAGGACGAGGAGGGCGCGGCCCCGGCCCTCCCCGGGGCCGGCGGGCAGCGCGCGCCGGAGTTCGTCGGCGGCCTCCTCCGCCGGGCGGGGGCTGCCGTCCGGACGGGTCAGCGGCACCAGGAGGCAGCCGCCGGGAAAGTGACCGCTCACCAGGTGGGCGACGTGCAGCGCGAGGGCGGTCTTGCCGATGCCGGGCGCTCCGGAGAGGACGGCGAACGGAGCCCGATCGGAGCTGCCACCGAGTCCCGCGGTCGTCAACAGTCCTACCAGGGAGTCGACTTCGTGCTCCCGTCCGGTGAAGCCGGGAACGGTCGGAATCGGCGGGGGTGGGGGCGGGGGCGGGAGCGGACCGGCGGGGACGCCACGCTCGTCGGAGCTCTGAGGGTCCTGAGGCCCCTCAGGGCCGTGACGGCCGTGGGCCGCGGTCTGTCCCGTCGGCGCGGGGGCGAGGCCGGGCGCGGGGGCGGGAGCCGGGGCCGGGGGCGGTACGGCCGTGACCGTGACCGGGGTTGCTGACGGTACGACCGTGACCGGGGCCGTCGCCAGCGTGACCCGGCCCCGCGCCACGTCGGCGGGCCCGAGGTCCTCACCCCGCAGGATCGCCAGTTCCAGACGCTGGAGTTCGGCCCGCGGATCCACGCCGAGCCGCTCCCGCAGATGGCCCTTGACCCTGCGGTACTCCGCCAGGGCCTCGGTCTGACGGCCCGTCCGGTACAGCGCCGCGATCAGCTGCTCGGCGAACCGCTCGTGGGCCGGGTATACGCGCGTAACCTCCCAAAGATCAACGAGGGCTTCGCGACATCGGTCGTGCTCCAGCTCGATGTCGCAGACGCGTTCGAGAGCCCTCAGGCGCTCCTCCGTGAGGCGGGGCACCTCGTCCCGGTGCAGCAGGTCGGAGGGGACGTTGGAGAGCAGGCCCCCCTGCCACAGGGCGAGCGCGCTGCGCAGCGTGTACAGCTCGGAGTCGTTCCCGGACGCGGCGGCCTGCTCGACGAGCCGGCGGAAGTGGAGCAGGTCGAGCGTCTCGGCGTCGGCGTCGATGCGGTAGCCGCCGGCCACCGCGACGACGGCCTGGTTCTCGATGCCGTACTTGGCGAAGAGCCGCCGCAACCGCAGGACACAGCTCTGCAGAGCGGTCTTGGCCGTCGTGGGGTGTTCCTCGCCCCAGACGATGTCGCGCAGGCGGTCGGTGGAGACGATGGAACCCGGCCGGATGAGCAGTGCGGCGAGCAGCGCCGTCGGCTTGGAGGGCGGGAGCATCACGACGTCCCGCCCGTCGGTGACGCTCAGGGGCCCCAGCAGTTGGAATCGCACCGTCGTGTTCGCCTTCCTCGTCCGCTTGTGCCAGGCGGGACTTTCCGGACACTGCCTAGGGTCGGCCGGAGTCGTACGGCCGAGGGCGGGAGGTCGGGGGCCGGGCGGGTGCAGCGGGCATGGCGAACCACCGGGGAAGGCAGAGGGAAAGGCGCGAGGGGGGTGCGAGGGAGGTGCGACGCGCTGGGCGGCTGCGGCCGCCGGAGCGGCCTGGGTGGGGGCGCGAACGTGGGCGACCCCGGTCGGCGTCAGGGTCAGGAGGAAGGTACAGCGGTGCTGCCGGGGAGGGGACGGGGCGCGAGCCCTTCCGGACATCTGCCGGTGCGTGGTTGACGGTGCGGTGTGGGGCGTGCAGCGGAGTGCGGGTGAGGAGGTTGAGGGGAGGGGGTGATGAGGTCATGACACCCTCCGTCCGCTATCCGGACGACCGTCGGGAACGAGCCGTCGCCCTCGGAAGATCGTCCATGACGCACGGCCCAGGCAAAGAATGGCCGTTTTCCGATCGCCCGACATGCGCCTCGGTGGCCATGGGGGGCAATGGCCCTGGCGAGCGTGCGAGCCCGGGGAATCCCCGCGTCCGCCCCTCCGCCCGGCGTGCGGCCGTGACCAGCGTGAACGACGCATCTCGCCGGGACGTCCCGTGAGCGAACGGTGGATGAGCCGAGAAGCGTCGTCGAAGGGGGCACCCGGACCGTCACCGGGCGCGAGGTGGACCTGGTGGGTTCCGGCCAACCGGACGAAAGTGCGTGTCCGATGGCCCTGTGATCAGCGTCACCCGCTCCCGCCGTGATGTTTCCGGCCCCGCTCGCGCTTGATCATCCGGCGAATCACGCCGCTTCGAAGGGGAAGGGTGATCACGTATGGACCGCGAAAACCTGACGCTGTCCGCGGCCGACATGGGGCGTCACGCAGCCGAGTTCGTGGGGCGTGCCACCGCCAGGGCGCGGCTGCCGCTGGACTACACCGCGGCGAGCCTGCGCGTCGTCGACCGGCTCATCGACGGGCTGCGGCAAGGGGGTGCGGGACGCGAGGACATGTCCGGGCCGCTGCTCGGCATCGGTGCCTACGTGGGCGAGGTGCTCGTACGTGAGGCGGGGGCGGTCTGGGTGGACATCCCCCCGGAGCACCTGCTCCGTTCCGTCTTCGCCCACCCCGTCGGCTCGCGGATGCCGGACGGCCGGATGTGGAACCCGCTCGGCCGGACCGTGAACCGCTTCGAGAGAGGGCCGCAGGAATCCCTGCAGACCTACTTCCTCACCCTGCACGGGCGGCGGCCGCCGCGCACGCGCAGACGGAGGGTCTGGGCACCCGACGGCCTGACGGCGGGGATGTGCTGACGGTCTGACAGGATGACTGTATTCCGGTACACGGCGGCAACCGGAGGTTCGTGAAAGTACGGGTTGTGAAGAGGATCGTGTGGACGAGGGGACGGGGCACTCGCCCACCACGGCACGCGACTTGGAACTCGGCTCGGCCGTCGCGCGGGCCCAGGAGGGCGACGAGGAAGCGTTCGCATACGCGTACCGGGCCGTCTACCCGGGGCTGCTCGGCTATCTGAGGGGCATCGTCGGCGAGGACGCCGAGGACGTGGCCTCCGAGGCGTGGCTGGAGATCGCCCGCGACCTCGGCAGGTTCCGCGGCGACGGCGGGGGCTTCCGCGGCTGGACCGCGACCATAGCCCGGCACCGGGCACTCGACCATCTGCGGAGGGTACGGTCTCGCCCCCGGCCCGCCCTGCTCGAACAGGACGTGCTCGAACTGCCCGCCACCGCCGACACCGCGGGAGACGTCCTGGAGGCCCTCTCCACGGAACAGGCGCTCGCGCTGGTCATGGGGCTGCCACGGGAGCAGGCCGAAGCCGTGCTGCTCCGGGTCGTCGTCGGTCTCGATGGGCCGACGGCAGCCCGGGTCCTGGGCAAACGCCCCGGTGCGGTACGGTCCGCCGCGCACCGGGGACTGAAGCGGCTGGCGCGGGAACTCAAGGGAACAGGGAGGTGACGGGATGTCCGACGAGCATCGGTACGAAGACCTGGAAAGGTCTCTGCGGGCCGCGCTGCGCGGCGGCCGGGAAGCGGCGAGCGGGGCCACCACGGGCGGTGCCACCACGAGCGGCGCCACCATGAGCGCGAAGGCCGGGGAAGCAGCCGGTGGTGGGGCCGAGGCGCAGGCCCTCGCCGCCTTCCGGGCCGCCCGCGACACCGGCCTGCACGTGTCCCCGGGAAGGCGCCGCGCACGCCGCCGTGACGACTGGACTCCCGGCGCCGCGCACCGACTTCGCCGGCGCTCCCTGAGGACGGCCCTCGCCGCCCTGCTCGCGAGCGTGACGCTGGGCGGAGTGGCCATCGCCGCCGTGGATCTGCCCAGCCCTTTCGCGGACGATCCGGCGCCCGCCCCGACGACCCCTGTCCCCGGGCTCGACGGGACCGTCGCCCCGCCGGACGGTCCGGCGACCGTGCCCGGCACGACGTCCGCACCCGTGAGCCCGGCAACGCGGCCCACTGCGCCCTCGGGCCAGGGAAGGGGCAGGGAGAACGGAAAGAGGAACGGAACCGGGAACGGGTCGGACAACGGAGTGAAGAACGGCATGAAGAAGGGGCTGAAGAACGGACCGGCGAGCGGATCCGGGAGCGGACCGGGGAAGGCCGCGAACGCCGCCCCGAACGCCGCCCCGAAGGGCGCGCCGACGAAGGGTCCGAAGAACGACGCAGGCCGCTACAAGCCGTGATGCACTGGCACTGCCGCCCGCCCCGAGCCGACTCGTCCCAGGGTTCACCACTGGTGGTCAGGGAGACGGATCGCCGGCACGGGGGTGAGCAGGGTTGTGCGGAGAATCCACGCGATTGCCGCAGTTCGTGCCGCTCGGTCGGCGGTCGGCGGGGATACGGTCCGCTGCATGGAAGGTGACCGGGGCGTGGAACGCGATCGTGGCACGCGACGCGATCGTGGCACGGAAGGCGATCGTCAAGGCTGGCTGCCGTGTCTGCTCGCCGGGGCCGTGTTCGTCGTGTGCATGGCCGGCACCACGCTGCCGACCCCGCTCTACCCCCTCTACCAGGAGAAGTTCGGGTTCTCCGAGCTGACGGTGACCGTCGTGTACGCCGTGTACGCCTTCGGGGTCATCGGCGTACTGCTCCTGGCGGGCAACGCCTCGGACACGGTCGGCAGACGGCCCACGCTGCTCTGCGGCCTGGGATTCGCGGCGGCCAGCGCCGTGTGCTTCCTCCTCGCCGACGCCGTCGGCTGGTTGTACGCGGGCCGACTCCTCTCGGGTCTGTCGGCCGGCCTCTTCACCGGCGCCGCCACCGCGTACGTCATCGAGCTGGCCCCACCCGGCGGCGGGTCCCGGGCGACGCTCGTGGCGACGGCCGCCAACATGGGAGGGCTCGGCTGCGGGCCGCTGCTCGCCGGACTGCTCGCGGAGTACGCCCCCGAGCCCCTGCTGCTGCCGTACGCCGTGCACCTCGGCCTGGTGGCCGTCAGCATCGTCGTCCTGCTGTGGCTCCCCGAGACCGTACGGGACCGGCGAGGACCGGGCGCCGTACGGCCGCAGCTGCCCGCTCTGCCGGCTCAGGTGCGAGCGGTGTTCGTACCGGCGGCGATCGCCTCGTTCGTGGGCTTCGCCCTCTTCGGGGTGTTCACCTCGGTGAGCCCCGCGTTCCTCGCCCGGTACCTGCACGTCGACAACCACGCCGTGAGCGGCCTGATCGTGGCACTCGCGTTCTTCGCCTCCACCGCGGGACAACTGGCCGTCGACCGCGTCGGGGTGACCCGCTCCCTGCCCCTGGGCTGCGCGGTGCTCTTCGCCGGCCTCGTCCTCCTCGCGGCGGCGCTGTACACGGACCTCCTCGCACTGGTGGCCCTGTCCGCCGTGGTCGGCGGCGCCGGACAGGGACTCGCCTTCCGTGCGGCCCTGTCCTCCGTGGCCGCGGCGGCGCCGCCGGACCGGCGCGCGGCGGTGATCTCGACCTTGTTCGTGGTCGCGTACACCGGCATCTCGATCCCGGTGATCGGCGTGGGGCTGCTGGCCGATCCGCTCGGCCTGGAGGGGGCGGGACTGGTCTTCATCGCCTGCATGCTGGTGCTCGTGGCCTCCGCCGCCGCGTATCTGATCCGACGGCAGGTACCGGCGAAGGGACCGTGAGCGGCGGGGTCCGGTACGGCGGGTCCGGTACGGCGGGTCCGGTACGGTCCGGCATGGCAGGTCCGGCACGGCAGGTCCGGTACGGCGGGTCCTGGGCGGCGCCTCCGCCCAGGAGGTCCGGTGCGGAGGGTCAGACGGCCACGAAGACATCCCCGGCGGTGTCGCGGAGGACGAAGCCGTTGTCGAGCCGGACGCGGACCCGGACCGGGATCTGACCTTCCTGGTAGGCGGTCCACGCGGGTTCCAGGGCGGCGATCTGCTCCTCCAGCTGCGCCCTGCTCCCCGGCGGCATCTGGTGGCCGAAGTCGTCGAGGAGCGACTTGAGCCGTACGTACTCGCGGACCTCCTGGCTCTCCTGCCGGTCGTCGTTCACCTCTTCGACGGTGCCCTCGGTGCCCGCTGCCAGGGCCAGGTATCCCACGACGTCACCCGGTTCCTCCGGGGATTCCGTGACCACGGTGAGTTGCCCTGTCCATGCGAGTTCCACCGCCAGCTTCACGCGCTGGCCCACCTTCGGCGTCATCGATCCTTCGTCTCTTCGCTCGGCCGGGCCACGGCCACGCACGCGCGTGGGACGGCCCTGGGAGTGCGATTATCCCCGGTCCGAGCCGTCCCACGAGCCTCCTGCGAGTCGTCCCCTCTCAGCAGGCGGGAGGTGCCGTGCCGCCGACCGCGATGCGAAGGTCCGCGCCCTGGGTGCCCACCGAGCACACCCTGACGGCCGCGTCGGCGACCTCGTCCACCAGCGTCCTGCCCACCTCCAGCGGCGCGTCGTCGGTGGTCGGCGTGGCCGGCGTCGCGTCCACGAGCCGGTTCTTCACCGTGCCGCCGGCGGTGACGATACGGACGATCACGCCGTTGACCAGGGGGTCGGTCGCGACGTAGTCGTCGTAGGGCGGAGTGGCCCGGCGGTACTCCAGGGACAGGAAGCTGCCGTCGGGGCGGGCGATCCGGAACTCCTGGGTCCCGCCCTCTCCCAGAATGCCCAGCCGGTAGCTCCCGGTGGAGGTGACGCGCGGGACCTGGGAGTCGGGTATCCAGCCGGCGAACTGCCGGTAGTCGACCGGATAGAGATGCATCCCGCCGCCGCCCATGGTGTCGGTCGGGTCGTCGCCTCCGGACACCGTGCACGCGCCGTTCACGGTCGTGACGGCGCCCGCGACCGGACAGGCCTTCAGCGTGTCGGAGTGCTGGAAGCCCAGGGAGTGGCCGAACTCATGGGTCCACATCCACGTCTTGTGCCCCACACCGTTGGAGAGGACCCAGGTGCCGGGCATGGCGGCCAGCCCCTCCCATGGACACGCCGAGTGGCGCGAGATGTCGACGAAGAGATAGTCGTACGTGTCCGGTTCGACGCCCCGCGCCCGTGCGGCGGCCCTGGCAGAGCTCAGGATCGCCGCAGACTCGCACCCGGTCGGGCTCGCCCCGAGGTCGACGTCGGTCAGCATGTCCCCCGTGAGGTCGAGCGCCCCGCCGGACACCTCCTGGAGGTAGGTCCGCAGGGACGGAGTGCCTGCCCCCAGGGTCGCCTGCTCGACGGGGGCGGGATCGACCGGTGTGGCGTCGCTCCAGTGGGTGGCCATCACCAGCGCCCGCTTCTGACCGGTGACCGGACGGGTCGGCCAGCCGGTGGAGAAGGCGGCGGCGTTCCAGAGGCGCATGGAGGTGTATTCGCCTGCGGCGGGTGTGCAGGCGCCGACCTGGACGGTGTCGTTGCCGTTGAAGGTGCGCAGGCAGTCGCCCAGTGCGGCGTCGGCGCGGTACTTGTTCTTGAGGAGGACGTAGCCGTTGCCCTGGTCGACGGCCTTCCAGAGGCGCATGGAGGTGTATTCGCCTGCGGCGGGTGTGCAGGCGCCGACCTGGACGGTGTCCTTGCCGTTGAAGGTGCGCAGGCAGTCGCCCAGTGCGGCGTCCGTGCGGTACTTGTTCTTGAGGAGGACGTAGCCGTTGCCCTGGTCGACGGCCTCCCATTGGCGCATGGAGGTGTATTCGCCTGCGGCGGGTGTGCAGGCGCCGACCTGGACGGTGTCGTTGCCGTTGAAGGTGCGCAGGCAGTCGCCCAGTGCGGCGTCCGCGCGGTACTTGTTCTTGAGGAGGACGTAGCCGTTGCCCTGGTCGACGGCCTCCCATTGGCGCATGGAGGTGTATTCGCCTGCGGCGGGTGTGCAGGCGCCGACCTGGACGGTGTCGTTGCCGCTGAAGGTGCGCAGACAGTCGGCGAGTCCGGCGTCCGCGCGGTACTTGTTCTTCACCGGCTGTGCCTGTTGTGCCTGGGGTTCCGCCTGGGGTGCCTGTTGCGTCCGCTGCGGGGGTGCCGCGATCGCCGGCGTATGGGAGAACACGGACACGACCGCGAGAAGTGCGGCCGGTGCTGCCCAGGCTCTCACCGAGGACAGGGGGGCGAACCGTCGTTTCATCTCTCCTCCAAGGGCGTGCTGTCGGATGTGCGGCCGTCAGGCCGTCAGGGATTCGCCGTCCGGGAAGGTGACCCGGATCCGGTCGTCCTCCCCCCTCTCGCAGTGGATCGCCGCGCGCAGGGCCTCGGGGTGCACCGCGTCCCGGGTCAGCACCACCAGCGTCACCTGCACGCGCGTGCGTGCCGGGTGTCCGGGAGCGTGCGGACCGGAGGCCAGGAGGTACGGCGTGGCCGAGTGCGGACCGAAGGCGTTGGCCTCGACCTCGCGGGCGATCTCGCCCTCCTCGGCCCAGCCGTACAGACCCACCACCGCACTCGTGAGCCCCGCCTCCGTCCGCGCGAGTGCCCAGCCGGGGCCCCTGAGAACGTCTGGCGGGGTGACGTCCGCGACGGCGTACCCGCCCTCGCGCACCCGCACCCCTCCGGGGGTACGCACCCGGTGCACGCGGATCTCCCAGGGGCCGTGCAAGAGGCTCGTCGACTCGACGGGGAACTCCTCGTCGTACCCGGGGAGTCGTGCCGTGTGGCGGGAGGAGGCCCGGCGCCCCTCGCAGGAGACCGGATGGATGCGGCTGCGCCGGGACGGCGTGCCGTCGATGGCGAGCAGCGCCAGATGGCTGTCCACCGTCCTCGCCCACGCGTGGGCGGCCGACTCCGGTGCCGTGGCCGTCGAGTACGCGAACTTCGCGTAGTGCGGGTCGTCCTCGCCGGGACCGTCGGGCGGGTTGTGGTCGCTGCCGTGGTTGACGAGCCGGACGATGCCGTCGTGCGCGGTGCCGTGCAGGAGCCAGCCCGGCGCCGGCAGTGCCGTGTACTGCGTGCCCTGCTCCACCGGCAGGGGCTGCTCGCGCTCGGTCCACACGGGATGGTCCGCGGGCAGCAGCAGACCGAGGAAGGCTTTGCTCGCCCAGTAGGGGGATGCCGGTCCGGAGTACGGCTGGGTCGTCGGCAGATGGGTGCCGTACCACCCCAGGGGCAGCAGCCCGCGTTCGTCCGGCACACCGCGTTCCACGAAGTGCCGCGCGGTCCCCGAGGCGAGGCGCCGCGTGAGGCCGGGGGCGAGCGGAGTGCAGTCGGCGAGGGCGCCCAGCCACACCGGCGCCGTCGCGGCGAACCGGTACGTCAGGGAACGCCCCTGGTGGACGGGTGCCCCGTCGGCGCCGAAGAACTGCGGGTACGTGGACAGGAACCGGGCGAGGCGCTCCCGGTAGACCGCACCCCGGCCGCCGTCCCCGTCCGGACCGGCGATACGGGCCCACAGCAGCGGGTACAGGTGCATGGCCCAGCCGATGTAGTAGTCGAAGTTGCGGCCGTCGCCGTCGCTGTACCAGCCGTCACCGACGTACCAGTCCTCGATGCGCTCCAGGCCGCCCTCGATGTCGTCCCGGCTGTGCGGTGCGCCGACGGAGGCCAGGAACTGTTCCGACACCACCTGGAAGAGACGCCAGTTGTTGTCCCAGGTACGGGCGCCCACGAAGCCCGAGAGCCACTCGACCACCCGCTCCTGGACCGGGGTGTCGAGCGTGTCCCAGATCCATGGGCGCGTCTCGTGCAGACCGATGGCGATGGAGGCCGCCTCCACCATCTGCTGCGAGCAGTCGGTGAGCACCGGCCAGGCTTCGGGGCCGTCACGGAGAGTGCCGGATGTCAGACCCTGCGTATACCTTTCGATCAGGTGCGGGTCGACCTTTCCGTCCGCGCCCGCGATCCGGAAGGAGGCGAGGAGAAATGAGCGTGCGTACCCTTCGAGGCCGTCCGAGACGACGCCCGACCAGCTGGAGCGGCCCGGCAGGCGGTACTGGGCGAACCCCGGGGTGGCGTACGGGACGAGCGCCTCCAACTGCCGGTCGGCGAGCGCCTCCCAGTGGGCACGCGTCCAGCCGGTACGGGGGGACAGGACGCGGTCGGTCGGGGGAAGGCGCAGATGTGGTGCGGGCACGAGGGCTCCTTTCGAGAGTCCCGACGGTCACGGGACGAGCCGGACGGTCCGAGCGACCACCGGTGGGGGCGGCGGTCCGGGGCGGTCACTGGACGAGTTCGGCCGTGTGACTGTGGCCCCGCGATCCGTCGACCCGGATGGTGAGGACGGTGCGGCGGCCCGGTGCGACGGTGACCGTGTCGTCGGCGCGGACCACGCGGCGGACACGGAAGGGGAGTTCGAGCGTGAGCTCCGTTCCTGTGCGTCCGGGGTCGGCGACCGCCACCGACACATGGCGCCCGGCGCGGCGGACGAGCACCGTGCCGGGCCCCGACAGGGAGAGGCCGCCCGCCGTTCCCGCCTGCCAGAAGTGCGCGGCGAGCAGACCGTGCCGGTGGGCCTCGACGGCCTGCACGGTGGCGTTGTTGGCGACCACCACGACGGGGCGGGAGAGCGACCAGACGCCGGTCGCCGCGGCGCTCGCGCCGGGGAGCAGCACGTAGGAGTAGGACGCGGAGGAGGGGGAGAGGCCGTGGTCGAACCAGAGGGTGAGGTAGCGACGGGTGACGGGGGTGCTGCTGCCACCCGTGTCCGCGCCGGTGTTGAGCGCACGCCAGGTGCCGGTGCGTTCCTCCCGGAGCGCGTGCAACGAGCCCGCTGCGGCGACGTCACCGCGTGGCAGACCGGGGAACACGAACCCGCCGAAGCCCTCCAGATGGGCCCAGCGGGCACCCGAGAGGTCGGCCCGCCACCCCGGCGCGTCGGGCTGTCGGCGCCCGTCGACGGTGAAGCGCTGCCGCCCGTCGGCGTGGAGGTTCCGGTTCTCGACGACCGTCTCGACGGCCCGGCCGTCGCTCGCCGTGATGTCCGAGCCGAGCGCCACGACGGCGTTGTCGAGGAAGAACCACGCCTTCCTCGCCCGCAGCGTGCTGCCCTGGGCCGCCAGTTCCATAGCGGACGCACCGAACCGGCCGTCGAGCGCCGCGCCACCCGCCACGGCGTTCACGGGGCGGTACGTGCTGGTGCCGGGGCTCGTACCGAGATCCTCGCGGGCGCGGGTGTCCACGGTCGTGCCGGGGAGGCGGTACGGGTCGACGGTCGGCCAGAACCCGTCGCCGAAGGCCGCCGGATCGTCGCCGTCGTACAGCGAGGTCATGCCGTCGCCGGTGTACCAGCCGTGCAGGTTCTCGCCGTTGCCGGCCTCGTACGCGGCGATGCGCCGGGACGACAGGGACAGCGCGCAGGCCCAGCCCGGCCGCCGGTGCACCACCCGGTCCATGTCGGCGAGGACGACATGTCCCGTCGGCCGGTCGGCGGGTCGCACCGCGGGGTCGTCGAGGACGGCCTTGGCGCGCGCGAGCGCCGGAATGCCCACGAGTCCCGTGTACGGAGTCGCCTCGTTGCGGAGGATCCAGCCCTTCGCGAGGGCCCGCCAGCGCTCGGCGTGCGCGGCGGGTGCACCCCCGGCGAGCTGCAGGATGCGGGAGACGGTGACCGCCCCGTCGTGATGGTCCCGGGCCCGCTCGCGCGAGACCGCCCGGCCCCGGACGGCGTCCATCATCACCCCGTCGAAGATCACCGGGGAGAACGACCGCTCCACCGCCTCGTACAGCACGCTCACGGCCGGATCGGACAGCGCCCACTCCGACCCCGCGAGCAGGGCGATGAGCTGCCCCGCACCACCGAGGAGCACACTGCCGTACGTCCCGGTGTAGGCGACGCTGCCGTGCTGGACGAACGACCCGTCCTCGTAGAAGCCGTCCCCGGACGTGACGTACCGGAAGAGACTGTTGCGCCCGCCGTCCCGTATGTCGGAGAGGCCGTCACGGGCGAGGACCAACGAGGCGGGGTCCCGGGCGAGGAGGCCCCGCAGCGCGACGATGACGGCCTTGTCGGCCCGGTTGGCGCCGGTCTCGGCCAGGGACGGGATGTTCGTACGCCGGTCGGGGTTCGGGCAGAACCGGGCCACGGCGGCGACGTACGCGGCGAGGTCGGCCGGCAGGAGGTGTGCGCGCAGCAGCACACAGGTGTCCATCAGTGCGCGGGGCGCGCCGATCTCCCAGAACCACCAGTTACCGGTCTCGGTGCGCCCCGGGTGGTAGCCGACGGTGCCCAGGAACCGCAGGCCCTCCAGGAGGGTGTCGAGCACGTCCTGACGGCCGGTCAGCGTGGTGCCGGGGGTGGCCCAGGCGGTCGCGATCGTGCGCAGGCGCGGATAGCTCTGGCCGAACATGCCGGGGTCGGAGGCGGGGGAGAGGTCCGCCCAGAGGGCCTTCCGGCCCTGTGTGGTGTCGAACCGCTCCCACCAGGTGGCGGCCTCGGCATCGAGGGCGTCGAGCGCGGCGGCGAAGTCCGGGTCCGCGGGGTCGAAGGCGCCGCCGGTGAGCTCCTGTTCGGCCCGGGCGAGGAGGGAGTCGTACGGATCGGCGGCGTCCGAGGCCGGCGTGGATCCGGATCCGCCCCCCGCCACCGGTTGCGACGGCGCTGTCGCAGCCGCTGCGGCGGCCCCGGGAAGGAAGGAGATGACCGGCGTGGCGCCGGCGAGCGCGAGCACGTGTCGTCTGGGGAGAGCCATGACCGGTGCGCCTCCTGCTGATCGGTCGAAGAGTGCGGGGGTGGGAGAGGGGGAGAGAGTCAGCCGGTGAGGGTGGACGGGTCGACGGCCGGCTGCGGCAGGCCCAGGGCCGCCAGCTCCGACAGGCCCTGCGCGTCGATGGGGAAGGCCCACCGGTTCACGAAGAAGTCGGTGAGGTCGCGGCCCGCCACTCGGCTGGCGTAGAGGGCGAGGTAGCGGTAGCGCTTCGCGGTCTCCGTGTAGTCCGACGCGGGGTTCTCCGCACGGACCAGCCGGTGCATCCGAGGCCAGAAGTCGGAGCCGAAGGCAAGCTCCAACTGGCGCAGGGGGACGAGCTTCTCGTACGCGCCGAAGGACTTCTCGTAGACGAGGCCGGGTCCGCCGAGCTTGGGCAGGGCCGACTGGAACGGGGTGAGGCCGGTCTTGGCATCCGGGAGGAGGAGGTTGGACGTCTGCCCCAGCGCGCGCTGCACCGCCAGGGAGTAGATGTTCACCGTGACCTCGGTGAGGCCGGTCGGCTTGTACGCCATCTGCTGGTGGGTGTGGCCGAGCTCGTGGTACAGCCCCCACCCCCGGGTGCGCAGACCCTGGACCGTGGTGGCCCGGTCCAGATAGGCGCGCGGGAAGCCGTTGTAGCCGTGGGTGGCGAAGGCGCCGACCCCGGCGGGGACGACCGACACCTCGGTGAAGTGGAAGCGGCCGGTCTTCGGCCGGTGCAGCGGCGAGGAACCGTCGAGGCCGCTGATGTCCTGCTCGGCCTGGATGATCTCTTCGAGGAGCGACAGAAGGGCCGCGTGGTCCTCGCCCCGGTGGAGGAGGGCTCCGTCGCGGGTCAGCGTCACGAGGGTGCGCGGGCCCTGGAGTTCGACCACCGGCACGTCGGTGAGGGTGTCGAGCTGACGCTGGAAATCGGCCTCTCCGGTGCGGCCGAGCGCGAAGACGGGCATCGGGCGGTATCCGTCCTTGAACCGCACGCCGGCCCGCTCGCCGCGTCCTTCCAGGGTGAAGTACACCGGCCCGCCGTGCGGATCGGTCACGGTGTTGCTGCCGGGCTTGAGCGGGTACCCGCGGGGCTCCTTGACCGTGCCGTAGTAGTCCCAGTGGCCGATCCACAGGGTCGGCACGAGACCGTCGAACGGGAGGACGTCGAAGCGCAGCGGGCTGTCGGCGGTGGCGTACTGGCCGGTGGGCTGGAACTCGCTCGCCCGCAGGGCGGACGCGAGGCGCAGGCGTTCGGCCTCGGCGGAGGGGCGTGCCGTCAGCGCGACGGTCGGCCCGGCGTGGGCGTGGGCGTGGGCCGTACCCGTACCGACGGCGAGCGTGGCACCGGCCGCGGTCATGGTGGCGAGGACCGAACGACGGGACGGGGCGGACAGGCGTGAGGAGCGCGAGGAGAAGGAGGAGGGAGGGGAAGGCGGGGGGATCTGCATCGGTGTCATCTCCTGGGGGCGAGGAGGTGCAGAAGGCGGGAGTGCGTCCCGGGAGCAGCCCTGTACTCGGCTCGGTACGAGGCGCGGGGCTCGGGGGAGCTGCGCGCCAGCATGTAAGCGTTTGCTGTCCGTCCGCAAGGGGGCAGGACGTGTTTCTGTTCGTTACTGCGTCAACAGGTCCTCGTGCACGCGGAATCGCTCAGGATCGACGGCGTTTGGCCGTGCGCGGCGGCGCCACCGAGTCGCGGACGACGATGTGGGTCCCGAGCCGCAGGGTGCCGGTCGTCGGCGCGCGCCAGTCGTCCTCGTCGCCCCCGTCGACCGCGACCCGCACGGCCTGCCGCCCCAGCTCCTCCAGCGGTACGTGCACGGTGGTGAGGCGCGGCCGTAGTTCCTGGGCCACGGGCACGTCGTCGTAGCCGACCAGGGAGACGTCCTGCGGAACGCCGATCCTGGCCTCCTCCAGGGCCTGGGCCGCACCGGCGGCGACGATGTCGTTCGCGGCGAACACGGCCGTGAACGACAGTCCGTCCCGCAGCAGTTCGTTCATGCGCCGGTAGCCGAAGGCCCGGCTGAACGCACCCGGCTGCACCAGGTCCGGGTCGTGGGCGACCCCCCGCAGCTCCAGGGCGCGCCGATGCCCGGCGATCCGGTCCCGGGTGGTGGAGAGCCCCGGAGGGCCGCCGAGGTAGAGAATCCGCTCGTGCCCCTGCGTGAGCAGATGGTCGGTGATCGCGAAGGCGCCGCCCTCGTTGTCGTACTCCACACCGACCGTGGGAACGTCCTCGCCGAGCGAGGGCCGGCCGCACAGGACCAGCTTGGAGCCTCCGGCGTCCAGATCGTGGGCGCGGCGGGCGAGTTCGGCCCGGTAGGTGCGGTCGGCGACGCTGCCGCCGACGAGGATCACGGCGTCGGCACGCCGCTCGTGCATGAGCTCGATGAAGGCCAGCTCGCGCTGGGGGTCGCCCTGGGTCGTGCAGACCAGGCAGAGCCGGTCGCCCGCCGCCGCCTCACGCTCCACACCGCGCGCGATGTACGCGTAGAACGGGTCGACGACATCGCTGATGATGATGCCCACCGTGCGGCCGGAGACGCCGGCGAGGGCACGCGCATGCGCGTTGACCACATAGCCGAGTCCCCGCATGGCCGCCTCGACGCGCTCGCGTGTGGCGGCCGCGACGGGGTAGTTGCGGTTCATCACCCGGGACACGGTCGCCGTGGACACCCCCGCGAGGCGGGCCACGTCCACGACCGTCGCCCGGCGCTGTCCGGCCGTCGTCGATTCCTGCCGGGACATCCGGTCCTCCCCCTGGAGCGTCTGGTCGTCACTGCGCGGGCCGTTCTCCGGCCCTCGCCGGGAGGCGCGGGCCCGTGGCTCCCGGGAACCGCCCCGCGCGGTGCCTCCGGACGGTCTGTCCCGCCCCGCGTCCGGACCCCAGCCTAGGCCCTGTCCGGGGGTGCGGTCGGAGGTGTGGTCGGGATGCATGGGGGTGCGGTCGGAGGCGCGGTCGGGATGCCCGGTCATGCGATCCGCTCCAGGTCCGACAGGAGTACGGGATGGCGGAGGGGGACTCCGCGCGCGTAGCGGTCGAGCTCGTCGACGGCGAGGGCCCCGAGCCGTCCCGCCTCGTTGCCCTGGGCGCCGGCCAGGTGGGGGGTGATGAACACGTTCGGCAGCTCCCACAGCGGGTGGTGGTGGGGGAGCGGCTCCGGGTCGGTCACGTCGAGGACGGCGTCGATCCGCCCGCTGACCAGGTGCGGTACGAGCGCCTCGGTGTCCACGAGCGGGCCGCGCGCGGTGTTCACGAGCAGGGCGCCGGGACGCAGGAGCGCGAGCCGCCGCGCGTCGAGGAGATGGTGGGTGTCGGGGGTGGCGGGCGCGTGCAGGGTCACCACGTCGCTGGTGGCGACGAGGGTGTCCAGGTCGGTGCGGGTCGCCCCGAGTTCCCGCGCCTCTGCGTCGCTCACGTACGGGTCGTGCAGGAGCACCTCGGCGTCCAGGGAGCGCAGCAGTTGGACGACGCGGCACCCGGTCCGGGAGGCGCCGACGACACCGACGGTGATGCCGTGGGTGCCGAGCCAGTGCATCCGGTCCAGGTCGGCCGTGGTCCGGTGCGACCTGCGGGTACGGAAGAGCTGGGCGAGCGGGAAGGCCCGCTTCGCGCCGAGGATGATCGCCGCGAGCGTGAACTCGGCGACGGGGACTGCGTTGGCGGCCGCCGCCGAGGAGACGGCGATCCCGCGTTCGTAGGCGGTGCTGCTCAGGAAGGTCTTCACGGTGCCCGCCGAGTGGATCACCGCGCCGAGCCGCGGGGCGCGGTCCAGGACGTCCGCGTCGACGGGCGGACAGCCCCATCCGGTCAGCAGCACCTCGCAGTCGGCGAGCGCGGCCGTCGTCGCGGGGCTTTCGAACTCCTCCACGGGGAAGGGAAGTCGCAGGTCGGCGGCTTCCTCCAGTCGCGCTCGTACGGCGGGTGGGAAGACGTCGTCGAGCAGGGCGGGGTCCATGGCGAGGAGCGTCCGCGGGCGGCGGGGGAGCGGGGGCGCCCCGCCGTTCACGCCGGGCCGCGCCGACGGTTCGTCAGAGGTTCGCACCATGCCTCCGGATAGTAAACGTGTACTACAGATGACTGCGCACGCTAGGGACAGTTGCCCGGGACCGTCAAGCAATCCCTCATTCCTGGGCGTGTATTGGCCATCAGACAGCCGGAATGGCCAGGAAACAGGGCTAGTTGGTACTGCTTCGTCGCTAAGTGAATCGCGAACGGTTCCCCACTCGCTCTTGACTCCTGGGTTAACCGCTTACTACGTTGCCGCCGCAGAACGTCACATCGACTTCCCTGCGCCACCAGCCGAACAGGACTCCTCCATGGCTGACACAGCACCCCCGCTGCCCCTGAAGGGCCGGCGGCAGGACGCCGGGGCGACGGCACCGCCCGTCGCCCTCCGCGGGAAAGCGACCCTCTGGCAGCGGATCAAGCGCGACAAAGTGATGCTGCTGCTCTGCCTTCCGGGCCTGCTCTACTTCCTCGTCTTCCACTACGTACCACTGCTCGGCTACATCACGGCGTTCCAGGACTACCAGCCGTACCTCGGGTACGCGGACAGCGCCTGGGTGGGCCTGACCAACTTCACGACGGCCTTCGCCGAACCGGCCTTCTGGTCCGCGGTCCGCAACACGCTGACCATCGCCCTCGTCGAGCTGGTCTTCTTCTTCCCGCTGCCGATCGCCCTGGCGCTGCTGCTCAACAGCGTCGTCAGCGACAGGCTCCGCCGCTTCGTGCAGAGCGTCGTCTATCTGCCGCACTTCATCGGCTGGGTCATCATCGTCTCGATCTTCCAGCAGGTCCTCGGCGGCGCCGGCGTCCTGCCCGAACTGCTCGACTCGGCCGGCCTGCCCCGGTACGACATGATGAGCGACCCGGACGCCTTCCCCTGGCTGCTCACCCTCCAGCTGGTCTGGAAGGACGCGGGCTGGGGCACGATCATCATCCTCGCCGCGCTGCTCACCATCGACCGGCAGCAGTACGAGGCGGCAGCCATCGACGGGGCCGGCCGGCTCCGGCGCCTGTGGCACGTCACCCTGCCGGGCATCGCGCCCGTCGTGATCCTGCTGCTCATCCTCAACCTCGGCCAGATCCTCTCGGTCGGCTTCGAGCAGATCCTGCTCCAGCGGGACGCCGTCGGCCCGGAGGCGGGCGAAGTCCTCGACACCTACGTCTACTTCCACGGCATCAAGGACGGCGACTGGGGTGTCTCGGCGGCCGTCGGCCTCGTCAAGGCCGTCGTCGGCACCGTGCTCGTCCTCGGTGCCAACAAGCTCGCCCACCACTTCGGCCATGAAGGGATCTACCGTGGCGCCGATCGCTGAGACCTCCCGCGCGGCCGAGACCCCCCGTGGCGCGGAGAGCCCCCGCCCCGCCGCGCCGTCCGGCCTCGCCGAGACCCCCCGCGCCCCCGGGAGCCCGCCGCGAGCCGCCGCGAGAAAGACCCGCGTCGCCGCCGGCCGACCCCCGTGGATGGAGCGCCCCACCCGTATCGGCCTGGCCGCCAAGGGCCTCGCCCTCACCCTCGTGGTCGCCGCCGTCGCGTACCCCCTCCTGGGTGTGATCGGCACGAGCTTCGCCTCCCAGAGCGACATCATCAGGTCCGCGGGCCTCGTCCTCTGGCCCGACCACCCGACACTGGACGCGTACCGCACGATCTTCACCGGCGGCGTCGTCACCCGCGCCCTGCTCGTCAGCATCGGCGTCACGGTCGTCGGGACCGGCTGCGCCCTGCTGCTCACCATCGGGATGGCCTACGGTCTGTCCCGGCGCGATGTCGTCGGCTCGCGCGTCATCCTGATGACCGCGCTCTTCACGATGCTCTTCAACCCGGGCGTCATCCCGAACTTCCTGCTCGTCAACGAACTCGGCCTCTACGACACCTTCGCCGCCCTGGTGATGCCGACCCTGGTCAGCGCCTTCAACCTGGTCGTCCTCCGCTCCTTCTTCATGAACCTCCCCGAGGAGCTGTACGACGCGGCGAGGGTGGACGGCGCGGGCGATCTGCGCATCCTCCTGCAAGTCGTACTGCCGCTGTCCAAGGCCGTCATCGCCGTCGTCAGCCTCTTCTACGCGGTGACGTACTGGAACGCCTTCTTCAACGCCATGCTCTACCTCGGCGACAGCGAGAAGTGGCCCCTGACGATGGTGCTCCGCACCTTCGTCCTCCAGGGCCAGAGTCTCGACAGCGCCGTCGCCGGCGAGTCCGTCGCCCCTCAGCAGTCGGTCCAGATGGCCGTGCTCGTCGTGGCCGTCCTCCCGATCCTCTGCGTCTACCCCTTCCTGCAGCGCTACTTCACCAAGGGTGTGCTCACCGGCGCCATCAAGGGCTGAGCCCCTGCGGCGCCCTTCGGCGTGGCCCTCGCCCCCGCCCCTCGCTCCTTGCTCCTTGCCTCTCGCGACCGCCCCTCGCTCCTTGCCTCTCGCTCCTCGCTCCCTGCCTCTCGCGACCCGCCCCTCGCTCCCCACTCCCCGCCCTTCGTCCTTCGTCCCAGGAGTTCCCCATGCCCCGGTCCACTCCCCCCACCCCACTCGACCGCAGAACACTCCTCCGCCTCGGGGCCGGCGTCGGCCTGGGCGTCGCCGCCGCACCCCTGCTCACCGCGTGCGGGGGCAGCGGGGCCGCGGCGGAGAAGGCGTCGGTCAAGAGCGGCTCCCTCCTGCCGAACACCGTCCTGCGCGACCTCGGCATCACCCCCGACCACCCCGGCACCGCCCAGGGCGTCCCCCAGGGGTTCACCCGGTACCCGGCCAAGCCGGTCCGCTCGGTCCCGGGCACCCCGCTCAAGGGGGCCAGGACCATCACCGCAGCCCTGGAGACGTTCGCGCCGCCCGCCCCCGGACGCGACGAGAACGTCGCCTGGCAGGAGATCGAGAAGCGGCTGGGGACCAGGGTCGACATCCAGGCGGTCGCCGCCGACGACTGGCCCACCAAGTTCTCCACCATGGTCGCGAGCGACACCCTCACCGACATCTTCATGTACCCCGAGACGGGCGGTGTCGACCACAAGGCCGCGTTCCTCGCGGCCAAGTGCGCCGACCTCACCCCGTTCCTCTCCGGCGACAAGGTCAAGGACTACCCGAACCTCGCGGCGATCCCCAGGGGCGCCTGGCAGGGGTCCATCTACGGCGGCAAGCTGTACGGCATCCCGATCGCGCGCGCCGGCACCGGCGGTGCCGGGTACTACCGCCACGACCTGTTCGCCGAGGCCGGGGTCACCAGCCTCGACCAGATCGGCGATATGGACCGTTTCTTCGAGCTGTGCAAGGAACTGACCCGCCCCAAGGAGAAGCGGTACGCCATCTCCGCCGGCGTCACCACCCTGATCGCCATGTCGTACGGGGCCCCCTCCTACTGGAGCATGGACGCGACGACCGGGAAGTTCACCCTCGACCTGGAGACGGACGAGTACCGGGCCGCGATCGAGATGGCGGCCAAGCTGTACAAGGCGGGCTGCTACTACCCGGGCACCGTGCAGATGTCGGGCGCCCAGAAGGCCCAGTACACCGACCTGTTCAAGAACGGCCGCGCGGCCTACGTCTTCGACGGCTGGCCCGCCTACCTCACCCCCAGCACCGGGTACCTCGACGCGATGGCCGCGATCGACCCCTCGTACGACGTCCGCCCGATGACGCCGATCGGCAAGGACGCCGTCGCGTGGAACAACAACGCGCGGCTGAGCGAGTGCTTCGTCAAGAAGGCCGACGCGGGCCGGGTCAGGGAGATCCTCCAGCTGGCCAACTGGGCCGCCGCACCCTTCGGCACCGAGGAGTACACGCTGATCGCCTACGGAGTCGAGGGCACCGACCACACCCGGGACGGCAAGGGCGCTCCCCTCCTCACCGAGCAGGGCAGCCAGGACGTGGCCGTCCCCTGGCGGATGCTGGCCTCGGCCACACCCGCCCTCTACTCCGCCGCCAACGCGCAGGGCGTCAAGCATCTGCACGACGCCTACGCACGGCTCATCCCCAAGATGATCCCCGACCCCACGGCCACCTACTCCTCGCCGACCTGGGACTCCAAGTCGGCCGGCACGCTCAACACCCTCAAGGGCGACTGGATCAAGGACATCGTCACCGGCCGCAAGCCCATGAGCAGCTACGACGGCCTCGTCAAGGAGTACCGCGCCAAGGGCGGCGACCAGGCCCGCCGCGAGTTCGAGGAAGCAGCCCAGAAGGGAACGAAGCAGTGACCCGCACCCTGCGCGCCACCATCGCCACCGTCGCCGCGACGGCCGCGCTCGCCGTCGCCGTCCCCGCGCACGCCGTCGACACCCGCCCCTTCGACCCCGAGCCCGGGGCGGCGGGCGCCGGGGACCCGCTGTTCCCCACGCTCGGCAACGGCGGGTACGACGTACGGCACTACGACCTCTCCTTCGACTTCACCCCGGTCACATACGACTTCACCGGCACCATGAAGATCAGCGCCAGGGCCACCCAGGACCTGTCGTCGTTCAACCTCGACATCGACTCCCTCGCCGTCGACGCCGTCACCGTCGACGGCCAGGACACGGCCTGGGCCGTCTCGCCCGGCAGCAGCGGCCAGGAGCTCACCGTCACCCCCGAGGCCGGACTGCGCGACCACCGCCCCTTCGACGTCACCGTCACCTACCACGGCAACGGGAAGACCAAGCCGATCGGCGCCCCGGGCTGGCGTCACATCAGCGACGGCGGCTTCGCCTCCGCAGCCCAGGCCTCCCGCGCCGACACGTTCGCCCCCGTCAACGACACCACCATGGACAAGGCGAGCTGGACCTTCCACCTCACCGCCCCCGACGGCTACACGGCAGGAGCCAACGGCACCGCGACCGGCTCCCGCCCGGCCGGCCCCGGAAGGACCACCTGGGACTTCCGGCTCGACGCCCCCATGGCCCCCGAACTCCTCGGCATCTCCGTCGCCCGGCAGACCGTCCTGACCGGCCGGGGCCCGCACGGCGTCCGACTCCGCCATTACGTCCCCGAGGACCAGGTCGCCACGTACCGGCCGATCGTCGAGCGCACCGCCGGGCAGATCGCCTGGCTGGAGGACACCCTCGGTGTCCGCTACCCCTTCGACACGTACGGGATGCAGATCGTCCGCGACGGCTACGGCGACGCCCTCGAGAACCAGACCCTGTCCCTCTTCGGCCCGAACTGGTTCAAGAACGCCGCCACCTCCCCGACGTACACCAACGTGATGATCCACGAACTGACCCATCAGTGGTTCGGGGACTCGGTCACCCCCACCACCTGGCAGAGCGCGTGGCTCAACGAGGGCCCCGCCGTCTACTACGCCGCTCTCTGGGCCGACCAGCAGGGCACCGCCTCCCTGCAGGAGAAGATGAAGGCGGCGTACACCAAGCTCGACGCGGTCCGGAAGACCGACGGCCCGCCCGGACTGCCCACCGCACTCGGCGGCTTCAACATCTACGACGGTGCCGCCGTCGTCCTGTACGCCCTCCACCAGCAGGTCGGACAGGAGGAGTTCGACGCGATCATCACGTCCTGGCTGAAGAAGCACCGCCACGGCAACGCCGACTCGCAGGACTTCATCGACAACGCCGTCCGCGTCACGCACGACGACTCCCTGCGTACCTTCCTGGAGGCATGGCTCTTCGGTACGGAGAACCCGCCCATGCCCGGACACCCGGACTGGGCGTGAGTGCGATGCGGCGCATCCGTGTCCTGACCTTCCTGACAGCCCTGGCCGCCGGCCTGCTGACGAGCGCGCCGCCGGCGTCCGCCACGTCCGGACCGGCTCCCAAGGTCCTGCACGCCGCCCCGGACGGCTCGGGGTCGACGTGCAGCACCGGCCGTCCCTGCTCCCTCACCGGCGCGCGTGACGCCGCGCGCCGGATCGGCGGCCGTGACGTACGCGTCGAACTCGCCGACGGCACCTACACGTTGACGCAGCCGCTGACCCTGGGGGAGGAGGACTCCGGCCGCGACGATCGCACCGTCACCTGGACGGCGGCCGAAGGTGCCACCCCCGTCCTCTCCGGCGGACGCGCCCTGACCGGCTGGGCCGCGAACTCGGACGGCACCTGGACCACCCGCGTGCCCGAAGGCGTCACCCCGCGCCAGCTCTTCGTCGACGGCGTCCGGGCGGTCCGGGCACGCGGCGCGTCCTGCCCGGCCGCCGTCTGCGACGCGACGAAGACGGCCATGACGGGCGCCGTCGCCACCGGCATCGCGGACTGGGACCGCCCCACCGATGCCGAGGCGGTCATCAAGGTCCGATGGCGCACCTACCACTGCCGCATCACCGGCGTCGAAGGCGACCTGCTGACCTTCGTCCAGCCGTGCTGGTCGAACTCCGTCTCCGGTACGGACCGCACGGGCCCCGCCTGGGACACGACGACCGTCGACTCCACCCGCTTCGCGAAGGTGGCGCATTTCGAGAACGCGGCCGAACTCCTCGATGAACCAGGCGAGTTCGTATGGAACTCGACGCTGCGGACGGTCACCTACCTCCCCCGACACGGCGAGGACATGCGTCACGCGCGCGCCGTCACCCCCGCGACCGAGCGGCTGCTCGTCCTCGACGGGGCCCACGACGTACGCATCGAGCGCCTCGCCCTGCGGTACGCGGCCTGGGAGCAGCCGAACACCGACGAGGGGTACGCCGGCACCCAGGCCGGACTCACCCTCACCGGAGCCACCGGCCCCGTCGACCACGCGGGCCGCCACTACACCAAGCCCGCCGCCGCCCTCACCGTCCGCGGCGGCCGTGACGTCCACGTCGACCGCGTGGACTTCAGCCGCCTCGGCGGCGCCGGTCTCGTCCTGGAGGACGGCACCAAGGACTCGACGGTCACCCGCTCCCGCTTCACCGACCTGTCCTCCGGCGCCGCCTACATCGGCGACACGGAGCCCCTGCCGGACGCGGAGCGCGCGGGGGAGCGGAACACCCTCGCGTACAACACCATCCGGCGCACGGGCGTGGAGTACACCGACTCCGTCGGCATCTGGGCGGGGTACGAGGCCGAGCTCACCGTCGACCACAACACCCTTGCGGACCTGCCGTACTCCGGCATCTCGGTCGGCTGGGGCTGGAACCAGCCGGAGGCCCGTACGTCCGTCCTGCGCGACAACCGGATCACCGCCAACCGCATCACCGACGTCATGCGGGTGGCGGACGACCAGCACGACGGCGGCGCCGTCTACACCCAGGGAGCCCAGCCCGGCACGATCGTCTCCGGCAACTACATCAACCGCAGCGCCTACGGCAACACCGAGCGCGACGGAAACGGCGTCTACCTCGACGAACAGTCCAGCCACATCCGGGTGGAGGGCAACGTGATCACCCGCGTCGGCTACAAGTGGGTCTCCAACTGGGCCGACTACGGCATCGACAACCACGCCACCGGCAACTGGACCGACACCGCCGCACCCGCCCTCACCGGCACCGGCTCGACCACGACGGACAACCACACAGCGCTCGACCGGCTTCCCGCCGAGGCACTGGAAGTGGCCCGCGCGGCGGGCGCGGACGGCCGGGGCCACGTCGAACACCTCCGGCCCGATCTGGCGCGCTCGGCCACCGTGACCCAGTCCTCGACCGACGGCGCCGCCGCCGCGTACGCCGTCGACGGCGACACCACCACCGACACGCGCACCCTCCCGGAACCGGGTGCCTGGTGGCAGGCCGACCTCGGAGCCGTACGCCACGTCGGCCAGGTCGAACTCTGGAACAACACCTCCATGACGACCGCCGACGTCGACGTCCAGCTCGCCACGGCACCCGACTTCAGCGACGCGACGACGATCCACCTCACCGGGAAGGCGCTGCGGCCCACCCTGGTGGACACCGACACGGAAGCCCGCTACCTGAGGATCGTGCACCGCGGCACGGGCCGCGTGGCCCTCGCCCACGTCCTGGTCCATCCGTGACGCGCGACCGACCCACAGGCTGCCTCACGGCCCGGAAAGGAACGACCATGACCGACCTCCGCCTCGGTGTCCTCGGCTACGGACTGCGCGGCTCACTCGCCCGTACGGCCCACCGCCCCGGCACCGGCTCACGGGTCACCGCCCTCGCGGACCACGACGCCCGGGCCCGGGCGGAGGCGGCCCCGGCCTTCCCCGGCGCGCGGATCCACACCGACCACCGCGCGATCGTCGAGGACCCCGACATCGACGCCGTCCTCGTCCTCACCCCCGACCACACCCACGCCGACCTGGCGTGCGAGGCCCTCAAGGCGGGCAAGCCCGTCTTCGTCGAGAAGCCGCTCGCCATCGACATCGAGAGCTGCGACGCGATCCTGCGCACCGCGTACGAGACGGGCACCCGCCTCTACGTCGGACACAACATGCGCCACATGCCGGTGGTCCGGTTGATGCGGGACATCATCGGGCGCGGCGAGATCGGCACGGTCAGGACGATCTGGGTCCGCCACTTCGTCGGCTACGGCGGTGACTGGTACTTCAAGGACTGGCACGCCGAACAGCGCTACACGAACGGGCTGCTGCTCCAGAAGGCCGCCCACGACATCGACGTCCTGCACTGGCTCGCCGGCGGGTACGCCGAGCAGGTGCAGGCGCTCGGCGACCTCATGGTCTACGGCGACAACCCGCACCGCCGCGCCCCCGGCGAACCCAAGCACGACGACTGGTACACGAAGGACGGCCACTGGCCGCCGCACACCCAGCGCGGACTCAACCCGGTGATCGACGTCGAGGACGTGTCCCTGGTCAACATGCGCCTGGACAACGGCGTCCTCGCCGCCTACCAGCAATGCCACTTCACCCCCGACTACTGGCGCAACTACACGGTCATCGGCGACGCCGGCCGTCTGGAGAACTTCGGCGACGGGCCCGGCGGAGCGGTCCGGGTCTGGAACTCCCGCCGCTCGGGCTACCGCGCGGAGCCGGACGCCGAGTACCCCGTACCCGCGGCGGAGGACGACGCGGGGCACGGCGGCGCCGACCCCCTCCTCGTCGACGAGTTCGTCCGCTTCGCCCGCGACGGTGGCCGCACCGACACCTCGCCCGTGGCCGCGCGCATGTCCGTGGCGGCGGGCGTTCGGGCGACGGAATCCCTGCGCGGGGGTGGCGCGCCCCGAGCGGTCCCGCCCCTCGACCCGGAACTGATCGCGTACTTCGCCCGCGGCCAGACCCGGTGACCAGCCGGAGGGGGTGCGCGGTGAGGATCCCGGTGATCACTGCCTGGAGGATCCCGGCGAGCGGCTGTCAGGATGGCTGCACGTTTCTCGAACGCGATTCGAGATCGTGTCAGCTGTCCTGTCCTGCGGAGCTCCGCTGCCGGCGGCCGAAGGCGAGGTCGAGGAGCCGGCGCCAGTCCACGGGCGGGGCGGGGACGACGACGCCGGGGCGGTCGCGCGGCACCAGTACCCGCAGGGCGCCCGGCCGCAGGGTGCACACGACCGGTGTGGACATGCGCAGCGCCTCGCCGTCCACCGCGACGGGAATGTCGCCCGTACCGGCCGAGCCCGCGTCGGGCCTGTCCCTACCGGAGTCGCCGGCACTGGAGTCGTCCGTACCGGAATCGCTCGTGCCGACGGACCTCACCTCGACCCGCCGGGCGGACGTGACGGTCAGGCCGGTGGACTGCGAGCCGCGCACCGCGAGGTCAGCGGCCTCCGCCGCGCTCTCCACCCGGATGCCCAGCACGCCCAGTTCGCCGTCGTCGAGACTGGCTCGGCGGCCGCCGCCGCCCAGCACGTCGGGTGAGGTGTACGCGTTGTTGCTGACCAGGAGCGCCTGCTGGGACGAGAGCGTCGTGCCGTCGATCCGCGCGTCGAGCCGCCGCACCCCTTCACCGACCAGCAGGTCCGGGATGAGGGTCAGGGCCGTGCCCGCCTTGTCGTCCCGGTACTCGGGGCGTTGCACGACATCGGCGTAGACCCCGAACGACACGGTGTTCACGAAGGCCCGGCCCCCGACGTCACCGAGGTCGATCCGGAGTTCCTCGCCGTCCGTCAGCGCGTCGAGGCAGCGGGCCGGGTCGGCACGATCGAGGCCGAGGTCCATCGCGAAGTGGTTGCGGGTGCCGGCCGAGATGACGAGGAACGGCAGGTCGTGTTCGGCGGCGACCGCCGCGACCAGGGCCTGGGTGCCGTCTCCACCGGCGACGCCGAGCAGGTCCGCTCCCCCGGCCACCGCCTCGCGGGCCAGCGCGGCCACGTCGGCCGGTGCGGACGGATCGAGCACGGTGACCCGGGCGCCCAGTGCCTCTGCCCGCTCGACCAGTCCGAAGCGGCCGACCTTCCCGCCCCCCGACTTCGGATTCATGATGAGGTACGCCCGCCGGGGCCGGGCAGCGGCGAACGTCCGGCTCGACCGCCGGGGACGTGCCCTGCGCAACGCGGCCCGGGCGCAGGCCAGCGCCACGGCCCAGCACAGGACCAGCACCAGTGCCGTCCGCCAGAGACCGTCCTGCGTGAAGAGCACCACGACGCCGACCGGCGCGGCGACGGCGACGAGCGCCCCGATGAGGCGGACCGCGCCGTGGTGCGCCAGGAACCACCACAGGCCCGCGGCGCAGACGACGAGCCCGAGGAGTCCGGCCACGACGACCACAAGGCCGCCGTCGCCGACCGCGAGCACCAGCACGACCAGGGAACCGATCGCCGCCAGGACGGCCAGACGGGCCAGCAGCCGCGCGGCGGCACCCCCGCCGGATCCCGTCGCCCGCGTCCCACCCCTGCCGTCCTGGCCCATTCCGTGTCCCGCCTCTCAGCCCGGTCCGTGCCACCAGCGTTCACGGTCCGGGACGGGCGGGCATCCCTGCCGGGCCGTGCGGGTGAGACGAGTGAGGCCGTGCTCGCCCCCGACGCGCCCGGGGCGGAACGGCCGCGCCGGGCGAGACCGGCTCCTTCGGTCTCGCCCGGCGCGCGGGGTTCCGGTCCCGTCAGTCCTTGATGCCGACGCGGTTCAGGGGCGCCGGGGAGATCGTCCCGTGGGCCCGGAGGTAGTCCACGAAGCTCTCGTGGTCGGCCCCGTTGCGGACCGGGGAGGTGTAGCCGGCGAAGCCGCTGTAGCCGTCCGCTCCTATGACCGTGTACGCGAGCGCGGCCACCCGGTAGGTGCCCTCGGGGTCCAGCGGCCGGCCGTCGATCAGCACGTCGGCGGGCGCGACTCGGTCGCCGACGGGGCGCGCCGGGTCGTAGCGGTAGGAGACGTTGTGGGACACGGCGAGCGGGGCGGACCTCACCGTCCCGTCGGCCTGCGTCTGCCACTGCTGTTCGAGGATCGCGTCCAGCTGGTGTCCCTGCACACCGACGGTGAGAACCGGGTTTCCGTAGCCGTAGACGTTCCAGGACTCGCCGAACAGGACGCGGCCGTCCGCGTCGGCGGGGTGGCTCCCCTTGGCGTACGGCAGGTCGCCGCGTACGGCGTTGCTGCCCTTGACGGGCCGCGCCGCGATCAGGGCCAGATCGGCCTGCCCCTGGGACGTGCGGTTGGCGTTCCAGTACTGCACGTCGGCGTACAGGTCGGCCGCCGTGCTCTCGCCCGCGGCGTTCGGCGTACGGGTGAAGGAGCCGGTCTGTCGGGCGAGCGGTTCGGCGAACCGCTCGGCTCCGCGCGCGGCCCAGTGGTCGACGATCTTCTGGACGGCGGGGTCCGGCGCCACGTCACGGGTCACCGCGTGGTTGACGGACCAAGTGCGGTCCCTGAGGACATCGCCGGTCTTCGGATCGAGGGACAGATTGATCTCGCTGACCAGCGCGCCGTGGTTGCCCGCCTCCACGACCGGGCGCGGCACGCCGTCCGGGTCGGGCACCATGCAGTTGAAGCGCGAGTGCCAGTCTCCGGTGACGATCGCGTCGATCTCGGGGGAGACCTTCTTCGCCAGCTCGATCACCGGCCCGTAGGCGGAGTCGCACACGTTGTAGCCGGAGGTCGCCGCCGACTTCGGCGAACCGCCCTCGTGCACGTTGAGGACGATGGCCTCGACACCGCGGCGCTTGAGCTCCTTGGTGTAGCGCTCGATCGTCTCCGCCTGGTCGAGTGCGCGCAGGTGCGGCTGGAAGGACGTCGAGCCGGTGACGGTGGCCTCGACCGTGGTACTGAGGAAGCCGACCGGGACGCGTCTGCCGCCGGGGGCGCGGAACCATTCGATGCGGTACGGGTCCACGACCGGGCGACCGGTCCGCGAGGAGACGATGTTGCCCGACTGGAAGTCGAAGTTCGCGCCGTGGAAGCGCCGTCCGGTGGAGTCCGTGAAGCAGCTGTCCACGCCGACCGTGCCGAAGCAGACGCCGTCCTCCACGTGCTTGACGAGGAAGTCGGGGGACACGTCCAGCTCGTGGTTGCCCACGGCCGAGAAGCGCAGGCCCAGCTTGTTGAGGACCTCGATCGTCGGTTCGTCCTGGAAGGCGTCCACTTCGAATGGCCAGCCGGAGAAGCTGTCACCGGTGGAGAAGAAGACGGAGTTGGGGTGGCCGGACCGCAACTGCCGGAGATGGGTGGCGAGATAGGCGGCGCCACCGACGGTGACCGAGGTGCCGTCTCCCGCCGGGACGGAACCGCCCTGGCCGGGGGTGGGTGGCTGCAGATAGCCGTGGAAGTCGGTGATGCTGAGGAGTTGGACATCGACAGTGGTGTCTGCGGCGGCCGGTGCGACGGACAGCGCGCCGCCGATGAGGGCGGTGCCCGCGGCGATGACGCCGAACCGGCGAAGAAGGTTCCTCAAGGCGATGACTCCTTCGGAGTGGGACGAGCGGACTCATCTCAACTCCCTTGGATGTCATGGCCATGAACGTCGTCCGGCGCTCCAAGGCATGGGGAATGACCGGGCATCAGCGCAGCGCGGCCGGCCACGCGGGTGGGCGGAGGAAACGCGAATCGGGCGTCCGACAGGCCAACTTTCGTGAACCCGGAGACGAAATCGGTTCTCGGAAGGGGGCGGGACCGGACACCGCTTCCTGATCCGTCCTGATCCGGCCTGATCGGCAGGACGCCCCTGGGCTCAGGACTCCTTCGGCGGTGAGGCGCGCCGTTCGGCGACGAGGTACGCGATGCCCGGCAGCGTCAGCAGGGCGCTGCCCCACAGGGGCAGGAGGAACAGGGTCTCTTCGCCGGTCAGCTTCTTCGTCAGGTACAGGACCGGCAGTCCGACGACGAGTGCCACGATCCAGCTCCTGCCGAAGCCGAGGGAACCCCGGCGCAGTTCGAGGAGCACGGTGACGACGCCGATGCTCAGCCAGAAGGCCAGCCGCCCCGCGTCGAGGTCCACGACCGTCGTCCAGTGGATGAGGTGCGAGACGAGCAGGAGCCCGCCCATGACGAAGGGGATCATCGCCACCATCCGCAGTACGCGCCGGTGCAGCGGCATCCGGGCCCTGGCCCAGGACGCGGCGAAGGCCTTGACGTCCCGGCCGACGACGTCCTGCGGAGTGCGGCCGGCCGCCGCGGCGTCCTCCAGGTGGGCGGTGAGCTCGGCGAGCATCTCGCGTACGGACGCGTCGTCGATACCCCGGTACTCCCAGTTGCTGCGGCAGACCGCGAGCACGCGCTCGTTCGTCATGGTGTCGATTCCCCCGTGGGTCGTTCGGTGTCGGTCGTTCCGGTCGTTCCGGTCGGCTGCGTCGTCCCCGACGCCTCCGCCGCCTGCGCCGTCCTGGCCGGGCCGGCGAGAATCCGGTCGGCCTGTGTGGTGAACCCCGTCCACACGTCCCGCCCGTGTTCCAGTTCGGCCCGGCCGGCCTCGGACAGCCGGTAGTACTTGCGCGGCGCCCCGCCAGTGGACGACGGGGCGCGGAACGGCTCGACGAGCCCCGCGCGCTCCATCCTGGCCAGCAGGGGGTAGATGCTGCCCTCGCTCACGAGCTCGAGCCCGCTCTCGGTGAGCGCCTCCACGAACTCGTAGCCGTAACGCGGTCGTTCGGCGATCAGCGACAGCAGACACAGGTCGAGCACACCGCGCAGAAGCTGGCTGCGCCGCTGGTCACCGGCTGTCGACAGCTCCTTTGTCATGCGGTGCATGATAGTCACCGGCTATCTTGCGCCACAAGACACTCGGAGGTCCGGCGTCGTCCTGATCGGCCTGGGGCAGGAGGCAGGTGCATGATGTGCACCAACAGCGGTCGAGTTCCTGTCTGGAGGCCGAAAGAGTGAACGACGGAATCGGGAGACGGCGCCTTACCAGCCGTGCCTCGGCCGGAAAGGGCGCCTCGGTCCTCCGCTCGGCCGGTGCCCGTGGACGGCTCGGCCGGAGCGGCGGCGACGTCCCCCTCGACCGCATCGCCACTCGGGACCGGCTCGCCTGGCTGAACTCCGCAGGATCCAGGATCGGCACCACCCTCGACCTGGAGCGCACCGCCCAGGAGCTGGCCGAGTTCACCGTGCCCGGCTTCGCCGACGGGGCGGCCGTCGACATCCTCGAGAGCGTCCTGCGGGGCGACGAGGGCTCACGCTGGACGGGTACGGGCGTCCCGCTCATGCGGGCCATCGCGCTGAGCGTCGTCGACGAGCTGGCCTCCCTGGAGCCCACCCCGGTGGGGGAGACCTTCGTCCGGACCGAGCAGGCCCACGAGACGCTGCTCCACCGGTACTGCCTGCGGCAGGGCAGGCCGGTGATGGTGAGCCGCATGCGGGACGACGACTTCAGCAAGGTCGCGCCGACGGAGAGCGCCGCGGCCAAGATGCGCACCGCGGGAGTCCACAGCTACATCGCCGTGCCGCTGATCGCCCGCGGGCTGCTGCTCGGCAGCGCGGACTTCGTACGCGGACCCGGAGCACCGCCGTTCTCCGCCACGGACCTCGCACTGGCGGAGCAGCTGGCCTCCCAGGCCGCCGTCTACATCGACAACGCCCGGCTGTACGGGCGCGAGCGCGAGCACGTCGTCTCGTTGCAGCGCAGTCTGCTGCCGCGCGCGACCCCGGTGACGCCGGGGCTGCGCGTACACGCCGAGTACACGCCCTCGACGGCTCACCACGGGGTGGGCGGGGACTGGTACGACGTGATGGCCCTGCCCGGTGGACGTACGGCGCTGATGGTGGGCGACGTCATGGGCCACGGGCTGCCCGCCGCCGCCACCATGGGGCGCCTGCGGGCGGTCGCCCGCACCCTGATGACCCTGGACATGGCACCGGAGCGCGTCCTCGCCCGGCTCGACCTCGCCACACGTGACCTGGAGGACGAGCAGGTCGCCACGTTTCTCTGCGCGGTCCACGACCCGGCCGACTCCACCTACACGCTGGCCAGCGCCGGGCACCTGCCCCCGCTGCTCCTCGACGGACAGGGCTCGGCCGCGTTCGTGGACGTCCCGATCGGCGCGCCGCTCGGTGCGGGTGTGATCCCGTACGACCCGATCCGTCTTGAGGCGCCGGCGGGCGGCCATCTCGTCATGTACACGGACGGCCTCGTGAAGTCCCGGCACGCCGACCTGGACGATCAGCTGGAGCGCCTGCGGACGGCGGCTCGCGGACTGACACCCGAGGCGCTCGGCCGCGGCGGGCTGGCGGAACACGCCCCCGCCGACGCCTCCCGTTTCGACGAGGCCGTACTCCTCGTCGCGACGAACGCCCCGGGCCCCCCGGGCGACCTGTGCGAGTGGCCGCTGCCGCAGGAGGGGCGGGCCGCGTCCGTCGCCCGGGGCCTGGTCACGGACCAGCTCGACGCATGGGATCTGGCGGAGCTCGCCGACGTCTGCGAACTCGTCGTCTCGGAACTCGTGGGCAACGCCCTGCGGTACGGCAACGGCCCCGGCCGCCTCCGGCTGCTCCGCGGCGAACGCCTCGTCGTGGAGGTCTCGGACACGGGTCCTGACCTGCCCCAGATCCAGCACGCGGACCTCAGTGACGAGGGCGGCCGGGGCCTCCAGCTGATCAACATGCTGTGCCGCCGATGGGGCTCCTGCCGCACCGTGTCCGGCAAGGTGGTCTGGGCGGAGCAGAACCTCCCGTCGTGACACGGCCCGGCCCCCCTCCCCGTACGGGAAGAGGGGCCGGGCCGACGGGTCGCTCGTCGCCTACAACTCCTTCACCCGGATGTTCCGGTACGAGATGACGTCCGTCGTGCCGTGGACCTGGAGGCCGATGTAACCGGAGGCGTAGCGCCGGCCGTCCGTGCCCGGGTCGTCGCCACGCGGCGGCTGGAAGACCTGACCACCGGTGTTGTCGAACTCGTTGATCAGCTTGCCGTTGCGGAAGACCGAGTAGTGCTGGCCCTCCACACGGATCTCGTAGTCGTTCCAGGTGCCCTTGGGCGTCACCCCGGCGCCCGCCAGGCCGACGCGGTCGAAGCCGTAGAGCGAGCCCGTCTTGTACATGTCGCCGTCGGGCCGGTCGAGTACCTGGATCTCATGGCCGTACTTGATGGCGACCCACTCCGGACGCGTCTCCTCGGGGTTGTCGTGGACGTACGGGAAGCGGACGAAGACTCCGCCGTTGGCGTTGCCGGCGCCGGGGGCGTCGTCGCGCCACTGGAGCTTGAGCGAGAAGTCGCCGTACTGCCGCTGCGGGAACCACAGCATGCCCATGCCCGGCACCGTGGTGCTGCTGGTCATGGCCCCGTCCGCGCTCAGCGCGAACTGCCCACCGCCGACGTGCTGCCACTTCGAGAAGCTTGCCGCGGTGCCGTCGAACAGGTCGCGGTACCCCTCGGTCTGGCCCGGCCTGCCGATGCCCGACTGCTTGGCGGCTCGGTAGATCTTCCTGTGCTCGCGGGTGTCGATGACGCCGTCGGCGAGCAGCCGGTCGATCACCGTGTCGACGTGCTTGAGGAACAGCGCGTGCGACGACCAGTCCTTCTCGTCCTCGATGAGTTCGTTGACGGTGCAGCGGCTGTTCGTCATCCGGTTGGGGATGCCGGTGTCGACGGTTCCGACGATGACGGTCAGCCGCTCGTCGAACTCGGGGCAGACGGGTGCGGGCACCCCGCCGCCCTCGGCGACGGTGAAGGCCGTGCTCCGGGCCGTGGAGGTGTTGCCCGCCTTGTCCGTCGCCCGGTACAGCACCGTGTGGTGGCCGACGCGATCGACGATCACCGGGGTGGTGTAGGCGAGATAGGGGCCGCCGTCGAGCGAGTACTCGATCCGCTCGACGCCCGAGTCCGCGTCGAACGCCGACAGCGTGACCGTGGCGCTGGTGATGTACGCGCCGTCGGAGTTGCGCACGCCCGCGACCGAGGCGGCGGCCTCGGGGGCGGTGGTGTCGGGATCGGGCTGCGTCACGACCGTGAAGGCCACCGACTTCTCCGCGGCGGCGTTGCCGGCCTTGTCGCTCGCCTTGTAGCGGACGGTGTGGTTGCCCGCCTGGTGCACCATCACGGGAGCGGTGTACGGCTGCCAGGCGCCGTCGCCGATCGCGTACTCGATGGTGTTGACGCCCGACCCGGCGTCGGACGCGGTCACCGTCACCGTGGCCATGTCGAGATAGCGGCCCTGGTCGTCCTGTTCGCCGGTCACGGTCGCCGAGGTCTCCGGCGCCGTCGTGTCGTCGGTTGGCCGGCCGACGACCGAGAACGCGGCGGTCTTCTCGGCGGCGACGTTGCCCGCCTTGTCGCTCGCGCGGTAGCGGATCGTGTGCGCGCCGACCTGGTCGACGACGACCGGGACGGTGTACGGCTGCCACGGACCGTCGGCACCCACCGCGTACTCGACCCTGTCGACGCCGGAACCGGCGTCCGTCGCGCCGAGCGTGACCGTGGCCTGGCCGACGTAGGCGCCGTCGGCGTTGCGGTCGCCCTCGACCTTCGCGGTCGTCTCCGGCGCGGTGGTGTCCTCGCCGCCGCCCTCGGTGACCGTGAGGATGCCCTGCATCTGGCCGTGCCCGGGGATCGTGCACTTGAAGAGGTACCGGCCCGGGGTCAGCGTCACCTCGGCCGTGTGCCGGCCGCCGTTCGCGTCGCTCGGGTTGGCCAGGATGTTGAGCGGGACGTCGTTGTTGTACTCGGGGTCGGAGACGTCGAACGTCAGGGTGTGCGGCATGCCGGTCGTGTTGCCGGTGGCCGCGCTGTTCTCGAAGACGATGGTCGTCGCGCCGGCCACCGCCGTCGTCGGGAACTCAAGATAGTGGTCGATCGGATCGCCGGCCTTCCAGGTCAGTACCTGGGCCGCGGCGGCCCGGCGTGCGTCGTCGCCGCGACGTCCGTCGTCCGCCGTGCCGTAGGCGGCTGCCGAGGTCAGACCCACGATCATCGCCACGGCGGCCAGCAGGGCCGCCCACAGGCTCGCGCCTCTGCGTCTCGTGATCACTGCGCCGCCTTCCTTGCCAGCCGGTCCGCGGCCGGGGTGGGCCCGCCGCCCTTGTAGGTCACGCGCCAGAGCGCGGAGTCGGGGTGCGAGGTGAAGAAGCCCCGCCCGTAGTCGAGGACGTACAGCGAACCGTCCGGGGCGAACTTCCAGTCCATCAGGTTGCGGATGCCGCCCTGGCCGACCGGGATGATCTTCTTCAGGGACTCGGCGTGCACCGGAAGGCCGCCCTTGCCGACGGTCTTCGGATCGGTCAGCACGGCGTGCCGCGGCTGGTCACCGTCGTAGAAGTCACCGACGAACCACTTGCCGTCCCAGTACGACGGCCACTTGACCGTCGAGTCGCTCGCCGGGTCGTAACGGTAGAGCGGGCCGTTCATGGTCGCCTGCCCGCCGCCCTTGAGCCACGGGAGCAGCAGCTTCTGCTCCTCCTGCTTGTAGCTCGGGATGCCGTCGGCGTCCCTCGGGTAGTCCACGCCGCCGCCCTGGGGCGAGTACCAGATCGTGTTCCCCGTCACCGGCGGCAGGTTCACGAGGCCGTCGTTGTTGGGCGACTCGTTCTTCGGCGCGTCGCAGTCGTACCAGCCGAGCGGCTTGCTCGGATCGAGCAGACCACGGTCCCGGTAGGGCTGCTTGTTGCCCATGCAGTACGGCCAGCCGTGGTTCCCCGCCCTGGTGATCGCGGCGAACGTGTCGTACTTGGCCGGACCCCAGGTCGTCGACGGCGCGCCCGCGTCGGGGCCGACCCAGCCCGCGTAGAGGATGTCGGTCCTCTTGTCGACGGAGATGCGCGCGGGGTTGCGTACGCCCATCACGTAGATCTCGCCGCGGGTCTTGCCGCCGCCCTCGTCGCTCTCCTCGCCGGTGAAGAGATTGCCCGTGGGGAGGGTGTAGGTGCCGTCGGCCTCGGGATGGATCCGCAGGATCTTCCCGTTGAGGTTGTTGGTGTTGCCGGCGGTGCGGCGCGCGTCCGCGAACGACACGCCCCGGAAGTTCGGAGCGGGGTTGTTGCCCGAGTAACCACCGCTGGAACCCGACGAGTTGGTGTCTCCGGTGGCGATGTACAGGTTGCCCTTGGAGTCCCAGGCCATCCCGCCGCCCGCGTGGCAGCAGCTGTGGATCTGGACGGGCCAGCTCAGCAGCACCTTCTCGCTCGCCAGGTCGAGCCTGTTCGTCGCGAGATCGAGGGTGAAGCGGGAGACCCTCCGCTCGCCCATGTGCGCCTCGCGGTCGATCCGGGAGTGCGGCGTGTAGTGCAGATAGACCCAGCCGTTGGTCATGAAGGCGGGGTCGAGCTCGATGCCGAGCAGCCCCTCCTCGTTCTTGATCAGCTCGTCGCCGCCGCCCTTGTTGCCGAAGACGGTGAGCGCGCCGGCCTTGGTGACCTGCCTGGTCTTCGGGTCGTAGACGTGGATCTCGCCGTTGCCCTTGCCGATGTCCGGGTTGTTCCAGTCGGTGACCACCGGCACGCTGGAGTCGGCGCCGCCGCGGCCGATGTACAGGATGCGCCCGTCGGGAGCGGCGACCAGGCCGTGGGGCTCGCCGATCTGGTCGTTCTGGCCGGGCTGGTTGGGCCTGGTGACGCGCTCGGCGGTGTAGTTGGCGTCGATGGTCGCCTTGCAGTCCGCCTGGGAGATGCGCGCGGTCCAGGCGATCGCGCCGCGCAGATGGTCGCGGAAGTCCGTCTCGGCGTAGCTGTCGACGGTGCCGCCCATGGCGGTGTAGAAGGACCGGCCGCCGTCGTAGTCACGGCACCAGGACACCGGGTGGTCCCAGCCGTTCGGCTTGGCCACGGGCTGGTACGAGGCCTCCCGGACCCGCGCCACGGTGTGCACGGTGCCGGACGGGTTGCGGTCCCAGTTGAACCACTTGTCGGGTCGCTTCCACTCCAGCGGAAGGGACGTGGTGGCCGGGTGCTGCCGGTCGCCGACCTCCACCACCGCACGCTGCGTGCCGCTCGGGGCGCCGGTGGGCCGGGCGCCGATCAGGCCGGTGAACCAGGTGGAGTACGGCTCGGTGCGGGCGGCCTCGTGGACGCCGACGAAGCCGCCGCCCGCCTCCATGAAGGCCTCGAGGCCGGCCTCCTGCTCGGGGTCGAGCACATCGCCGCCCCCGGTCAGGAACACCACCGCGTTGTACTTGCCGAGCCGCTTGGCGTCGGTGAAGACGGTGGGGTCGTCGGTGGCCTCCGTACGGTAGCGGCCGGCGGTCGGACCGGTCAGCCCGATGCTCTCGACGGCCGCGATGCCCGCGTCGACCGTCGGCGACTCCGCGGTCGCCGACCCGTGGAAGACGAGCACCCGCACGTTCGCGCCGCCCGGTGGCGACGGCAGGGATAACGTTGTCGACGCCTTGATGGACTGCGGGTCCGGATACGGCTTGGCCGAGGCGGGGTCTCCTCCGAGCAGCGAGGCGGTCAGGGCCCCTGCCCCAAGTGCCGCCACGAAAAAGCCTGTTCTTGATCTCGACCGGTGATGTGGTGTGCGCTTCATGGGTCACCCATCCCTCTGAGGTCACAACGACAGCCGTTGAAGCTAGACCTCTTTGCGCGGTTCGCCAAGGGCTATGACCGCAACCAGACGAACTTTGTCCTGGGTGTGGATAAACCTCTGTCGCCCCGCTACGGTGTGGGCCGTCCCCAGGAGCTCCCAGTGGCTCCTCACCCCGTCAATCTCCTCTGAAGACCGGAGAGTTCGACATGGACAGACGCAGCTTCAACCGTCGCCTGCTCGCGGGCGGGGCCGTCGCCGCGACCGGCGTGACATCGTTGTCCCTCAGCTCCGCCTCCAGCGCCACTCCCGGCGCGGCCGCCCCGCTGAGGACTGCCCCGGCCGGCGGGCAGATACGCCATCTCAAGCTGTACGCCGAGAAGTTGGCCGACGGACGCATGGGGTACGGCCTGGAGAAGGGCAGGGCCACCGTGCCCGGCCCGCTGATCGAGCTCAACGAGGGGGACACCCTCCACGTCGAGTTCGAGAACCTGATGGACGTCCCGGTGAGCCTCCACCCGCACGGTGTGGACTACGACATCGACAACGACGGCACGAGGATGAGCGGCAGTCATGTCGAAGCGGGTGCCACCCGCACGTACACCTGGCGCACCCATGCCCCGGGCCGCCGCCCCGACGGCACCTGGCGCCCCGGCAGCGCCGGGTACTGGCACTACCACGACCACGTCGTGGGCACGGACCACGGCACCGGCGGCATCCGCAAGGGCCTGTACGGCGCCCTGGTGGTACGCCGCAAGGGGGACATCCTCCCGGACAAACAGTTCACGATCGTCTTCAACGACATGACCATCAACAACCGTCCGGCCGCCGATCCGCCCAACTTCCTGGCCACCGTGGGCGACCGGGTGGAAATCGTCATGATCACGCACGGCGAGTACTACCACACGTTCCACATGCACGGTCATCGCTGGGCGGACAACCGTACGGGTCTCCTGGCCGGCCCGGAGGACGTGAGCCGGGTCATCGACAACAAGATCACCGGACCCGCGGACTCGTTCGGATTCCAGGTCATCGCGGGCGAGCACGTCGGAGCCGGCGCCTGGATGTACCACTGCCACGTCCAGAGCCACTCCGACATGGGAATGGCCGGTCTCTTCCTGGTGGCCAAGCCGGACGGCACCGTACCGGGCCACGGAGACCACGGCACCCACGGCGCGGGAACCACGAAGGAGGAACCGGCCACGCAGACCTCCGGCGGCACCCACCATCACTGAACTCCGCAGCCGCACCAGAGTGCGTGACCCACATCACTTTCACCGCTCCCCGCCTTTCCGTTATCGGCGGCTCCCTCCAGGCTCTCCCAAGCGCAAACATCTCCAACGAACGGGACGGTCGGCGTGCGGCAGAGCACAGGAATCGAGCGGGACGCGGAGTTGGTCCTGGCGGCGCGGAACGGTGACCCGTGGGCGCGGGACCAGCTGATCACCGCCCACCTGCCCCTGATCCACACCACCGTGACACTCGCCATGAACGGTCGTCACGGTGCCGGACACGTCGAGCACGTCGTACGGGAGACGATGCGGCGAGCCCTGGACGGGCTGACCACCCTCACCGACCCCGGAGTCTTCCGTCCCTGGCTGATCGCGATCGCCGTGGACGGGATCAGGCGGCACCGGCACGCACAGCCCGCCGGTTACGAATACGGGGCCGCGACCGCAGGGCAGCCGCCCGTGACAGGGCACGCGTACGAGATCACCGAGGCGGCCCGCTGGCTGGACCCGGACGACGGCGAACAGCTCGCCCTGTGGTGGCTGGAGTGCGCGGGCGAGCTGACCCTGTACGAGACGGCGGCCGCGTTGCGGTGGTCGGTCGACGAGACGGCGGCTCGGGTCGAGGCGCTACGGGCCCGGCTCGACGCCGCCCGGGTCGTGGCCGGCGCCCTGGCCGGGAACCCGTCCTGCCACTTCCTGAGCCGGGAGGCGGCGGAGTGGGACGGCCGGCCCTCCGCCCCGTGGCGCGACCACCTGGCCCATCACACGCTCACCTGCGGGCACTGCGCCGTGCGCTGGAACGCGCTGGTCCCGGCGGAGACCCTGCTCGCGGCCGCCTCGCCCGTACGTACGGCCTCGACGGGTGAGGGGCCGCGGGGACCCGTGACGCCGTCTCCCGCCTTCGCGTACCCGCCCGAGGGCCACAGCGCCCCGAGCCCGTACGCGGCCACCGGCTACGACCCGTACCCCACGCCCCACCTCACGGGAACGGACGTGACGGCCGACCCGGCCGGACACGACCACACGGCAGACCTCACGGAGCCGTACATCCTGGCCGGATCCTCGGGGCTCGCCCGCCCCCACATACCCCGCCCCGCGTCCTCCTCTCCCGCCTCCCCCTTCTCTCCCGCCTCCCCCTCCTCCTCTTCCGCCTCGGCGCCGGGCCGACACGGCTCCCGCGCGGCCCTTCGGCGCCGTCGTCAGACGCAGGAGCGGAGCCGGCGCCGGGCCGTCATCGCGGCCGGCGTCGTGGTCATGGCGGTCACGGGCGGGGCCTTCTCGCTGCACGCGGGCCGTGGCGGGGACGACGAGATCTTCGAAGCGAACCGCGTGGCCGCTCCGGACCTCGACCTGCCCCTCACCCAGGACCCGTCCACCCACTCCGGGTCCCCGTCGGCGGCACCGTCGAGCCCCACCGCCTCGCCGTCCGCCTCCAAGTCCGCCGCCGCACGTCCCTCCAGGTCGGCATCGCCCAGCGCCCGGACCACCACCGCGCCGCCCCGCCCCGTCCGCACGACCACGCCCGTCCCGGTGAAGACGGCCCCGCCGCGCACCGCGGCGCCCACGCCGGACTCGCGGCCGACCAGGCCGAGCACGGGAACGGGGACGGGTACGGGTTCGCAGAACGACGACGGTCAGAGCTCGGCCGCCGACCAGGTGGTCGCTCTGGTCAACGCGGAGCGCTCCAAGGCGGGCTGCGGCCCGCTGACCGCGAACGCGACCCTGACCCGGGCGGCCCAGGGCCACTCCGACGACATGGCCGCGCGCGACTTCTTCGACCACACCAACCCCGACGGCGCCAGCCCGGGGGACCGGGTGACAGCGGCCGGATACCCGTGGTCGACCTACGGCGAGAACATCGCCATGGGCCAGAGCACCCCGGAACAGGTCATGGAATCGTGGATGAACAGCCCGGGCCACCGCGCGAACATCCTCAACTGCTCCTTCAAGGAGATCGGCATCGGCATCCACTCCGAGGGCGGCCCGTACTGGACCCAGGTCTTCGGCGCCCGCTGACACCGTGGGAGCGAGGCGCACCCCGCTCTCATGACGGTCCTGTCCCGGACCTTCCGGGCGTGAGGGCATCGAGGCGCGGACCGATGCCCTCACGCCCGGGCCGTCATGGCGTGACGGGGACGTTCGTCAGGCCGCTGCCGGCGTTCGTCACCGTGTTGGAGGCGTACACGACGTTCGGGTCGGCGGTGCACTTCGAGGTCGAGGTGATCTTGATGGCGTACGCGCCCGCGCCACCGAGGTCGGAGCGGTTGCCGCGCCACACGTTGCCGCAGCCGTTCGGGAACGACGGGGTGGTCGACGGGTTGTGGGTCTCGTACCCGTTCGCGAACGTGCCGGGCGAGGAGAACGTCCCGGTGTTGTTCTCGATCAGATAGCCGACGCCCTTGGCGTCCACCCAGGAGTCGGCCGAGTTGGAGCCGCTGATCCCGGCCCCGTCGAAGGTGTTCCCGCGGATCACCCCGCCGGAGGTGCCCTCCTTGATGTCGATGTGCTCGGCGGCGACCGACGGGCCGATCCTGTTGTCCAGCACCTGCACGCGGTCCGAGCGGTCCACGCCGCCCTGGTTGCCGTGGCAGCCCCAGTTGGAGCCGGCCGAGCCGATGTAGACCGCCTCGCCGTAGCCGGCCTGGACCAGACCCGTGTGAGTGATCGTCGAGTTCTTGATCACGCCGTCGGCCGAGGACCGCCTGAAGTGCACCGCCTCCTCGTCGACGTGGTGCACGGACAGGCCGTCGATCGTCACGTGGTGGGAGTCGTCGAGGACGACGCCCTTCTTCGCCTCCTTCACCGTGAAGCCGTTCAGGTTCCAGTACGGGGCGCCGTACAGCCACAGCCCGTAGCCGGAGTCCCACCCGCTGGTCGGAGCGGGGCATGACGGGGCCGTACCCGAGGGGCCGTCGTTGACGAGGACGGCGTCCGACGGGCCGGTGAGCGTGATCGGCGCGGAGGCGGTGCCCGCCTTCTGCGTCACGAACGAACCCCGGTACTCGCCGGCTGCCATCCTGATGGTCTGCCCCGGCTGCGCGTCCGCCAGCGCGCTCCGCAGCTGCGCGGCCGTGGACACGTCGACGACAGTCCCGCCGCCGGGGCCCGAACCGGTCGACTTCAGGAAGAGTGAGCCGGAGGCGTCCGTCTTCGTGGCGTTCACACCGGCGTGCGGAGCCCTGCTGTAGTCCAGAGTCTCCCTGCCCGCCCAGTCCGGGATGGTCGAGCCGTTCTCCGCCAGGTGCTGGTACGTCGCCGGGTTCGAAGCCGCGCTGCCCAGCTGGTACACACGCCGGCGGTCGGCGTAGTACGGCTGGTACCCGCCGCCGGCCGTGGTCTGCTTGCTGAGGTCGTTGCCGTAGAAGACGTTCTGCGGGCCGGTGGCGCCGGACCACTTCACGGCCTTGGGGCCCGCGCCCCACCAGATCGGCCACCACGTCGAGTCGTCGGGGCCGCCGCCGCCCTCCTCGCCGCAGTTCGCGCGACAGTTCTTCGAGGAGTTCTCGAAGGGCACCGCGGCCTTGTTGCTCTCGAAGAGGTTCCGCCGCTCCCAGCCGCCGTGCAGGTTCAGGTCGCTGTCGAAGTCGTTGCCGATCACGACGTTGTCCGACGCGGACCACTGGAAGGTGAAGTGGCGCAGGTTCCGGCTGGTGTTGTACGCGTACAGCGAGTCCCAGACGCGGGAGCCGCGGAAGTAGCCGTTGCCGCCCTTGCCCTTGTTCCAGGAGCCGTCGAAGGAGGACTCCTGGACCTGGATGTTCTTGGCGCTCTCGGTGACGACGGCGTGGGAGCCGGTCATGTGTGTCGCGACCCGCCGGATCCAGACGTTGGCGGCCCACTTCAGGACGATGCCGTGCTGTGCGTACTCCGGGGCGATGTTGCCGAAGTCGGTCGTGGCGTCCGCCGGGCTGACGTCGTACGTCCCGCCGGCGAGCTTGGGCATCCCGTCGAGCTCCTGGGTGATGCTCAGGTCCTCGATACCGACGCCCTGGACGACCTTGAGCGGCGTGACGCGGCTGGGGTAGACGGTCCCGCCGATCGCGGCCGAGCCGTCGGAGGTCGAGTTGAGCGGCAGGTCGTACTCGAGGGGCTTGTCGAGGGTGAGGTTCCTGCCCGTGCTGTCCACGGAGGCGATCTGGAAGATCTGCTGCCGCATGTGCAGGTTCACATATGTGGACGAGTCGTGGATCGTCTGCTGCTGGTAGAACTTCGCCGTGTTGGCCGCGCCGACCCAGAGATGGGCGCCGGCCTTGAAGCGTGACATGTCCGCGTCGGCGGCGAGCTTGATCTGCGTGGAGCCGATCGACGAGCCCTCCCGCAGGGGGACTCCGCTCGCCCAGTGCTGGTTGGCGCTGCCTTCGAAGAGGTCCTTGCGGTTGGCCGGCGCGGAGGCGTGGTCGCTCGCGTACTTCGGTGAGACCTCGCGGGTCTGCACCCGGAGCAGGCCGCGGCCGGGCCAGGTCCAGCCGCCCTTCCCGGCCCCGTGGGTCATCCCGTCCTCGTCCCAGTCGCTGCCGTCCGGGGTGAGGGTGTCGTAACGAGTGTCGGCGGCGGGCCGGAAGGCGAGCGTGGTCTGCCGCATGCCCGCACCACGAAGCACCATGTAGTCGGCGTCCAGGGCGAGTTGACGCGTCACGACGATCCGGCCGGCCGGCAGGGTGATCGAGGACAGCCTGGTGTAGCCGGCCGATGGGGTGCAGCCGCTCCTGAGGGCGTCGACGGCCCGCTGGAGGCCGGTCGTGGCGTCGCCGCCGTCGGCGCGCACGCCGTACTGGGAGGCGAGCTCCTGCGCCGTGATGTGACAGGCGGCGTCGGGGTGGGCCTCGGCGGGGCCGGGGAGTGCGGCGCCTCCCCGGTATCCGGACCTGCTCCAGTCGGGCAGGCCCGCGATGGGCGCCCGCCGGTTCGCGCTGGTCAGGTCGGGTATCGCGGCGGTGGTGGCGGTGGCGGCGGTGGTGCTCGTGGTGGTGCCCCGGTCGTCGTCGACGACGGCGGCTGCGGTGCCACCGGCCAGGCCGGTGATGCCTGTCAGTGCGGTGGCGACGGCCGCGGCGACCGCCAGGGGGCGGCGCCATCGGTGGGGACGGTCTCTGTGTGCGGGGCGTGCCTGATGTGCGTATGACATCCGACGTCCTCTTGATGAGTGCTGCGCGAAGGCAGCGGTGGGGGGCGCGCATCGATGGTCGGTCAATGGACAGGAAATGTTCCTAACCATTGCGCGGGAGAGTAGGGACGGCCGAGGGGGCGGCGCAAGACCTCGCACAGGATCCGCGGACATGACTTGAGTTCAGATATGTGTGTAGCGAGAGTGGTTGAGACACACCCGGACGCTGCCGGGCCGTTCTCGTGGCGTCCGGCCGGCCGACGCGGCCGGATCGGAATGCGCCCGTACCGTAGGCCTGCGGGCGGCCGCGCCGCCCCCGAGGAATCGACGACCAGGAGCCCCGCACCGTGATCGCCCGCGAACCCCGTCCCCTCCGCAGCGAGCGCCGCCGCCACCGCCTGTCGGCCCTGACACTCGTCGGCGCCCTCGCCGCCGCGGCAGTCGGATGCACCTCGTCCGGTGGCGGAGGCGACGGCGACTCCGCCCCCTCCTCCCCGCCGCCCTCATCCGCCCGCACGGTCGTCCCGCCCGAGCCCCACGTCGGATTCGACTACCAGATCGGCGGACCCTACCCGCCGGCCGCCGGAGTGGGCGCCGTCTCCCGCGACCGTACGGCGAAGCCGGCGGACGGGCTGTACAACATCTGCTACGTCAACGCCTTCCAGGCACAGCCGGACGCCACCGACTGGTGGCGGGGGAACCACCCCGACCTCCTCCTGCGGAGCGCCGCAGGGGCACTGGTCATGGACCAGGACTGGGGCGAGGCCCTGTTCGACATCTCCACGCCGGCCAAGCGTGAGCGGCTCGCCGCGATCGTCGGTGAATGGATCGACGGCTGCGCCGCCGCCGGCTACCAGGCGGTCGAGGCGGACAACCTCGACTCGTACGAGCGGTCCCGGGGCGGCCTCACACCCGAGCACGACCTCGCCTTCGCCCGGCTGCTCATCGCCCGCGCACACGCGGCCGGACTCGCGATCGGACAGAAGAACGCCGCCGATCTCGCGCGCCGTGGCCGGAACCTCGGCTTCGACTTCGCGGTCGCCGAGGAATGCGGCCAGTACGACGAATGCGGCCCGTACGCGACCGCCTTCGACAACCGGGTGCTCGTCATCGAGTACGAGCCGGAGGGCCTCGCACGAGCCTGCGCGCGCTGGGGCCGGACCCTCTCCATCGTCCTGCGCGACACCGACGTCCGGCCGACGGGCACACCCGGGTACGTCCGCTCGACCTGTTGAACGGCGGGGCGGTGGCTCCGCCGCGCCGCTGCACCCTGGGCCGGGGCCGGGGCCGGGGCCGGGGCCGGGTCCCGGGTGCAGCGGCTGCGGCGGTGGCGGCCGTCTCCGGCGGACAGAGCCCGGCAAACAGAGCCCGTTGAGTCGAGCCCCGTGTACTGAGCTGAGCCCCGTGTGCTGAGGCTCGTGTGCTGAGCCCCGCGAGAGACGGCCGCCGTGTCCGGTCCTACTGCCGCGTCAGATAGTCCTGGCGCAGGGCGTCGAGGATCTCGGCGGCCTCGGCGAGGTCCGCCTTCCGGCAGCGGGCCGCCGCCGTCGCGAGGCGCGCGACGGCCTCCTGGAACCGGCCCAGGCCGTTCCCCTCGACGAGCGCGGTGAACCGGACCGCCTCGGCGCGCGCCAGCTCGCCCTGCTTCCCGCCCTCTTCGTGGGCGGCGACGGCGGCCTCCGCCTCGACCAGGGCCTCCGGGAAGCGGTCCGCCTCCGCCAGGGTGCGGGCGCGGCGGTAGTGCACCTCGCCGCGCTCGTACCAGGCGGTGAAGCCCTCGGTGCCGTCGGGGACGGTGGCCAGGACCGCGTCGGCCTCCGCCAGGTGCCGCAGTGCGTCGTCGAGCCCGTCCGCGTTCCGCGCCAGCATCGTGAGACGGGCGAACTCGCGCATCATGCGGATGACCTGCGCAGGGTTCGGCGCCTCCGCGTGCGCCGCGACGGCGCGTTCGTACGCCGCGCCCGCCGCCTCCCAGCGGTCGGCCATCGCCAGCGCTGTCGCAGCCTCCGAGGCCACGAGGGTGAGGACCTGAGGGCCGTCCTCCCAGGCGGCCACGGTGTCCGCGAGACGCAGGAACTCCTCGGCGACGGCGAGGAACTCCTCCACCTCCCGCAGCCCGCGCGCCAGGTTGAGCCGGGCCTGCGCGACCAGACGCTCGCCGAGCGACGCGACGGCCTCCTCGGAGAGCACGGATTCCAGGACGGCGACCGCGTCCGCCTGCTGCCCGGCGCGCGCCAGGACGTCGGCGAGCTGGAGTCGTACCTCGGCCGCGTCGTCGTGCGCGTCGTCCTGGTCGAACCGCGCGGCCGCCTCGGAGAGATGGCGCACCGCACCGCCGAAGTCCCCGAGATGCGAGGCCGCGTGGCCGAGCAGCGAGTACGTCGGTGCCATCGGGAACTCCGCGTCGTCGAAGCGGACGGCGTCGGAGACCGCCCGGTGCAGCAGCTCCACGGCCTCCGCCGGCTCGTCCTTCGCGAGGAGGATCTGAGCGAGCAGGGCACGCGGCCGAGGGCCACGCCACGGCCGACCGGCGACCTCGATGTCCTTCAGGGCCGCGCGCAGCTCCGACTCGGCCAGTGCCATGTCGTCGCGGTGGCCGGCCAGGTCGGCGACGAACTGCCGTGCGTTGGCGACCTGGTGGGGCGCGGACAGGCGTTCCGCCTCGGAGCGCAGCGCACGGGTGGCCTCCTCGAACCGCTCCCAGGCGGCGTCGGGGGCCTCCGGCAGCTGTCGCTGCACGTCCTGGTAGGCGGCGAAGGTCAAGGAGTACAGCACGGTGAGGTACTGCCGGATGCGCTCCGATGCCAGGTCGGCGCCGGAGAAGGGCTCTGCTTCGCCGAGTGCCTCACCCGTGAACGGCACCTCGGTCGTGAGCCGCTCGGCCTCGCCGAGGGCGGCGTCGAGCGCGGAGCGGATGGTGTCCTCGGCGCCCTCCTCCGCCCGGGACTCGGCGGCACCGGCGGCGATGGTGGTGCTTGCCGGGAAGGACGGACCGCTGGTGATCCTGGCGATCTTGGCGTCGAACTGCTGCCCCTGCTGGTCGACGAGCCGCGCTCCGTTGCTCGGGGAGTCCGAATGGACCTCACTGCCCGTGTTCTTCAACCGGAACTGGACGCCGATGAACTTGTTGCCGTCCCGCCGCCGCAGCCCACCGCCCCCAGGGTGACGACGGTCGGTGCGCAGATCAGTACCCGGCGCATCGCGGCCTCCGACGGCAGAACCACCCCGAGAGTTACGCACCATAATCCGCCTCGGCCTTCCCGTCCGCACAACGGGAAGGCCGAGGTCTCACTCTTCTCTCACTCCTCGTCCCGGTCGTCGCTGCCGACGCCGGGCTCGTAGTCGTCCAGTTCGCTCCGCAGCGCGGCCGGCCCGGCCGTCGGCCCCTCGCGGAGGAGGGAGAGGAAGCTGCTGAGGGGATGGTGCTGGGGACGGGCGTCGTAGTCGATGCCCTCGGGGTCCCGGTACTCGTCCAGGCGCGCGAAGGGCACGATGACGTAAGGGCGTTGGGACCAGGGGTGGCTGTCGGCGGGATCGGGGTCCATGCGCCACTGGGTGCCGCGGGTGCGGTTGTGGACCTCCCCGACGTACCAGCAGGCGACCTGGATCAACGGGGTGTGCTCGTCCGTGAACAGGTGGTCGACGGAGGTGACGTGTTCACGGATGAGGGCTTCCACGCGGTCGAGCGAGCGTTCGCCGAAGTCCCAGCCACCGCCGTGGCGGCGGCTCCAGTCGTCGAAGCGGCCCTGCTGCTCGCCCAGCCACGCCGTCAGGCGGGGGTTGTCGGCGTGCGCCGTGTCGATGCGCTCGGCGACAGCGTGCTCGTCCTCGTCCTCGTAGTCCCAGGTTTCATCGCTCACAGCAGCTAAGCCTAGCCCCCGATGTAACGGTAAGAATCAGTGATCTGCACGGAGTTAACACACGCCTCACCGCCGAAACGGCATTGCGGCGGCAAAGCGAGCCTCTAGGATCGGACCGCTTGTGCGGCGCCCACTGAGCATCGGGGGCCCTGGCGCCACACAGCCTGAATCGGACCCGTGGGGGCTCCCGGGGGAAGCACTGTGAAGCCAGCACGAATAGCGCGCCGCTGGCGTGCGCTCAGGAACAGCCTGCTAGCACTCGCCTGCGCCACCGTCATCACGGTCACCGGCCAGCCCGTCTCCGGCGTCGCCGAAGCCGCTCCGGGGCCGACGCTGAAGCCGGGCAAGCGCTGCGACCAGATGTACGGGGTGAAGAACGTACCCACCGGTGGCCTGCCCCAGGGGGACGCCTCCCGTGCGGTGGACCGCTGGGACACGTACGACTACACCAACCCCGGTCTCCAGTTCGACGGCCTCAACCCCACCCAGGCCGAGCTCGACGCGGCGGGCACCGACTACAAGAAGTACGACCACAGCGACCCGAGGCGCATCTACGCCCGGTTCAACGCGCAGAAGCGGTGGAAGGGCTTCAGCGACTACCTGTCGAAGGTCTACATCCCGAACCAGGGCTACGACGCCCGCGGCAAGGCCTTCATGGCCAAGGTCGTGCGCGAGATGGGCCTGACGGGCCCGGACTGGATCTGCGAGAAGGAGTTCTACTTCACCGATCCCGACACCGGCGAACGCCACGTGCGCCGGTTGGACGCCTACAACAAGCGCACCCGGGAGATCGTGGAGGTCAAGTCCAACGGCAGCCCCGACGGCCGCGAGAAGCCCGCGGACCGGGCCTGGGCCAAGAACAGGGGCTGGCGCTCCTACCGGTACACCTACGTGTTCGCCGAGAACCAGTCCCGCGACGCCAAGAACTTCATGAAGGAGTTGAAGGACACCGCGGGCAAGGACACGCTCGGCCGTGACCGGGTCCGTACCTACGACTACCAGTCCCACCACAAGGGAGTGCCGCCCAAGGGCACCGAGAACGGTCCGTACCGCGCGAACGGTACGACGATGTCGCCGGGCAACGGCACCTCCACCGGGTCCCGCGGCTCCGGCAACCAGGTGATCAAGCAGTCCCCGGCGAACCCGCAGACCCTCAAGGAGCAGCTCGACCGGCTGGGCAAGACCGGCGAGCGGGCCCTGATGAACCGCGGCCTCGGGGGCATCGACTTCACCACCCTCGACCTGCGGTACATCGGCAAGGGCAAGGGCGGCAAGGGGCTGGACTACGCGTTCTCCGCCAAGTCGGTGGAGGACGAGTACGCGGCGGGCTGGGGCGGCCAGGAGAAGGGCGACCTGATCTCCGACGCGTTCTTCACCTGGCTGGCCCTGGACCCGTCCACGTTCTGGGTGAATCTCAACCCGGACGAGCCGAACCGCATCATCGACGCGGACTTCGGCAAGACCGACGCGGGCCGGGTGCTCCTGGAGGCGGACCTGGAGCTGAAGCACGACATCTTCAAGGCCATGGACCCGGAGACGGACGCGGGCCGCAACTTCATGAACGCCCTGCCCCAGCGCAACGGTTTCCCCTGCTGGGCCGGTTTCCGCTACTGGATCGAGCCGGAGACCGCGGTCGTGCGCGAGCAGGACGGCGGCATCCACATCCTCGACACCCCGCTGAAGCTGTCCACGGTGCCGCAGGAGACCACCACCCAGCCGCCCGGCGGGAAGGGCTGCGACCTCACCGAGGCGGAGACGCAGCAGTCCGACCGCGTACTCGACCGCTACATCACCCCCCTGGTCGCGGAGAAGGTCAACAACGGCGACTACTACGCCGACCTGCGCCGCGTCTACACCGCACGCGTCGCCGCCGAGTGGGTGCGTCAGAACGCCGCCGACATGCCCGCCGAGTACCGCAAGATCATCAACAGCAACGACGTGAAGCGCTGGCCGCTGCGCGCCCCGCACAAGGACTGGACCGGCAAGCAGGTCTGGGAGCGCTACTACAAGGCGTTCACCGAAGGCACCTTCAAGTACAAGTGGTCCAACGGCGAGGACGTCTACGTCTACACCGTGGGCGGGGTCGACTTCTCCAAGCAGCCCAAGAGCAACATGAACCCCGTGCGCTTCCGCGCCGAGCAGCGCTACAAGCCCCGCACGGTCGGCTACGCGGTCGACACGATCGCCGACGATCCGAACAAGGAGGGCTACCTGATGTTCGGCGGGAACAGCGCCGGACACTCCGAGAGCGGCACCCCCGGCCCGACCCCCACGGACACGGGAACGCCGACCCCGTCCCCGACCCCGACCGTCACGGGGAAGCCGACCCCGACCCCGACGGCTCCGGCACCGACGGCCAGCCAGTCCCCCGGGGCCACCACCCCGCCGGGCCCGAAGGACCCTGACGGCGACCTCGCCGACACCGGCAGCAGCACCCCCGTGGGCCTGATCGTCGGCATCGCGGCCGCCGCGATCGCCGCGGGCGGCGCACTCGTCTGGTGGCGCCGCCGCCGGGCGAACACCGGGAGCTGACCGGCACCGCACCCGGAGAGCAGGAGAGGGGTCCTTCCCGTACGCGGGAAGGACCCCTCGCGCACGCCGGGGCGCGTGCTCAGCGCGCGGGACGATCGACGCGGATCAGCGTCTGCTGTCCGTTGGCGACGAGCTCGCGCTCGCCGTCGTGCCGGACGCCGTACACCTCCAGCCGGCACACGGTCAGCGTGCGTCCGGCCCTCAGGACGGTTCCGATCGCCTCGATGTGGTCGCCGGTGGCGGGTGCCAGGAGGTTGATCTTGTACTCGACGGTGAGCACCTCGGCGTCCTCGGGGAACAGGGTGGACGCGGCGTAGCCGCCGGCGCTGTCCGCGACGGCGCTGGTGGCACCCGCGTGGAAGTAGCCGTGCTGCTGGGTCACTTCGGGCCGGCTCGGGAGCTCGATGTGCACGCGTCCGGGGCCGATGTGCGTGATCCGCGCGCCGAGGTGGGCCATCAGTCCCTGGCGGTCGAAGCTGGCCCGGACGCGCTTCTGTACCTCCGGGCTCGACTGCTCCCGCTGTGTCCGGTCTTCCACGTGCTCTCCTTCGTCTGCGTACGGGGTGAGGAGGATGCGTCAGCCCGCCAGGCGTTCCACCAGCAGGAACCCGCCGATGGCGATCATCATGGCACCGGAGACGCGGGTGACCGTCCGGGCGGCGGAGGGCCTGGTCCTCAGTACGGACCGGGCCAGCACGGCGACGGCGAGGTAGACGAGAGCGCAGGCCGTCATGTGCAGTACGCCGAGCAGCCCGGTCTGCGCGGCGACCGGCCAGCCGTCCGCGGTGTCGATGAACTGCGGGAACAACGAGAAGTACAGCAGCAGGGCCTTCGGGTTCAGGCCGCTGATCCCGGCTCCCTTGAGCATGATCTGCCCGCGCGACGAGGCCATGGTCTCCGTGGACGCGCCCAGGACGGCGGGCCGGCGCAGAACACCCCAGCCGAGCCACATGAGGTAGGCGGCGCCGGCGACGGTCAGCGCCGTGAGGACGGTCGCCGAGCTTGCCACGATCACCACGAGCCCGGCCACGGCGAGCAACGTGTAGCCCGCGTATCCGGCTATCAGCCCGGCGACCGCCGGGACGACCGACCGGTCGCGCAGGCCGGCGGAGATCGCGTAGGCCCAGTCCGCGCCCGGGGTGAAGACCAGCAGCAGGTCCACGGCCAGGAAGGCCGCCAGCGTGGTCGTGTCCATCGATCGCTCCCTCTCGCATTCCTTGCTTCGAGAGGGAAGATTAGGTGCGATATGGCCGAAAGTGTTCCTGTATTCACTCCTTGATCGCGCCATTCGGGGGAGAATCTTCTGCATGGATGCCTTGGACCGGAAGATTCTTACCGAGCTCCAGCTGGACGGCCGTCTGACGGTCACCGAGCTGGCGGCTCGTGTGCAGCTGAGCGTCTCGCCCTGCCACCGCCGCCTGCGCGACCTCGAACGCCAGGGGGCGATCCGCGGCTACCGCGCCGTCGTCGACCCGGTAGCCGTGGGCCTCGACTTCGAAGCCCTCGTCTTCGCCACCCTGCGCTGGGAGGACCCCGGCACCGTCGCCGCCTTCGAAGAGGCCGTGGCCGCCATCCCGCACGTCCTTCAGGCCCAGCGACTGTTCGGCGAACCCGACTACCTCCTGCGCGTCGCCACCACCGACCTGGCCGCCTACCAACAGCTCTACGACCAGCAGCTGGCCAGGCTGCCGGGCGTCCAGCGGCTGACCTCGACCCTCGTCATGAAGCACGTCGTCGCCGACCGCCCCCTGCCCGAGTAGGCGCGGGGGCCTGGGGCCGGACGGGGCCGCACCGGTCTCACGGAGTCACGATCGGGAACTCCGGCTCAGGGGTTTCGAGGACCGCGAGCAGCTGGGGCAGGAGAGTGCGGTCGCCGGTCATGGTGATGCCGTCGGTGCCCTTTCCGGCGAGCAGGGTGAGGAGCTCGGGCTTGGTCATCGTCAGGGTCAGGCCCGCGTCGGCGGCGGGGTGACCGTCCGTGGTCCAGGTGAGCAGGCCGTTGGCGAGGCGCAGGTGCCAGTGGTCGGCGCCGATGTGCCAGTCCATGGCGATCCGGAGTGACCAGGCCTTCGGGCCGTCGACGCGGACGGCGAGGCTGTCGATGATCTGGCCGACGGTCAGGGCCAGGTACATGTCGGGGCCGAGGGTGGCGGTGGCGTGCGGCGTGATGCCGTGGAGGAGTTCCTGGGCGCCGGTGAGGTAGAAGTTCCGCCAGACGGCGTTCTCGACGGCCTGTCCCAGGCGGGTGTAGAGCGCGGCGAGCTGCCGTCGGGCCCGGCTGTCCCGGGGGTCGTTGAAGACGGCATGGTTGAGCAGGGTGACGGCGAAGCGCAGCTCGCCCCGGTCGGCGTAGTGCCGGGCACGGGCGCGGACCGCGGCCTGGCCGCCGAGGGACTCCACCCAGAGGCGGGCCTCCTCGACGGGCGGGTGTTCCCAGAGATGGGCCGGGTTGCCGTCGAACCAGCCCATGTACCGCTGGTAGACCGCCTTGACGTTGTGACTGAGCGAGCCGTAGTAGCCGCGGTTGGCCCAGACGCCTTCGAGCTGGGGCGGGAGCCGGAAGGTCTCCGCGATCTCGGTGCCGGTCATGCCCCGGCTGATCAGCCGGACGGTCTGGTCGTGCAGGTAGCCGTACAGGTCGCGCTGGTGGGAAAGGAGGGCGACGATGGCGTCGTTGCCCCAGGTGGGCCAGTGGTGCGAGGCGAAGGCGACGTCGGCGGTGCCGTCGTAGAGGCCGATCGATTCGGTGAGGTAGCCGGCCCAGGCGTGGGCGTCGCGCACCTGGGCGCCGCGCAGGGTGAGGATGTTGTGCATGGTGTGGGTGGCGTTCTCCGCCATGCACACCGCGCGCAGGTCGGGGAAGAGGAAGTTCATCTCCTCCTGGGACTCGGTGCCCGGGGTCATCTGGAACCGGATCCGCACCCCGTCGAGGACGACCTCCTCGCCCGTGGCGCCGATGTGGTGAGTGGGGGCGATGAGTCCCACGGTGCCGAGCGAGACCGTCAGCCCGAGCCCGCAACCGACCTGCGCGCCCGCGTTCTTGGGGAGCGTGGAGCCGTACATGTAGGCGGCGCGGCGGGCCATCGCGGTGCCGACGTACACGTTCTCGCTGACCGCGTGCTCCATGAAGCCCTTCGGGGCGAGCACGGGCACGTCCCCGGCGCCGTCCGGCAGCACGCCCCGGCAGCCGCCGAAGTGGTCGACATGGGGATGGGTGTAGATCATCGCCCGGACGGCGCGGTCGCCGCGGTGGGTGCGGTAGAGCCGCAGGGCCGCGGCGGCCGTCTCGGCGGAGATGAGCGGGTCGATGACGATGATGCCGGTGTCGCCCTCGACGATCGTCATGTTGGACAGGTCCATGCCCCTGACCTGGTAGATCCGGTCGGTGACCCGGTACAGGCCCTGGCGTGACAGGAGCCGCGCCTGCCGCCACAGGCTGGGGTCGACGGTGTCGGGGCTCTCGTGGCCCGCATGGCCGTCGTGGCCGCTCGTCGCCTCGGTGAGGAAGCGGTAGGCGCCGGGGTCCCAGACGGTCTTCCCGGCGGCGTCGGTGATCGGTCCACCGGTGAACGCGGCGATGAATCCGCGTTCCGCGTCGGCGAAGTCGGCCTCGTCGTCGTACGGGAGCCCGTCGGTCCGCGTGGGCGTCCGCACCTTCCGGGGCGGGTGCCCGGCGAGCGCCTGGGCGGTCTGAGGGTTCAGGGAGACGGAGGCGGCCGCGGCGCCCATCGCGGCGGCGGCCGCGACGAAGCCGCGCCGGTTCATCGAAGTCATGGGAGTGTCACGCCCTTCTCGGTGAGGACGCCCACTATTGCAGTCTGACTGCAATACGAGTCAAGAGGTGTGCGGCCCGACGTCCAGGAGCGCCCGGAGCGTGCGGTCGATCGCCGCACGCGCCGCCGTCCCGTCCAGCCCCCGGCGGGACCGCAGGTGGTCCCAGACCGCCCACGACGAGGCGGCCTCCAACGCGTCGAGCAGCCCTCCGGCCTCTTCGGCGTCCGGAACCCGGCCCAGCTCCGGCGCGAGCACCTCGGCGAGGTCCGCCCGGAACCAGGCGTCCCCCTCCGCCATCACCCCGCGCAGGCCCGGCGAGTCCGGTTCCAGGCCGAGCCCGATCTTCCGGATCGGCGTCATCACCTCGTACATCCGGCCGCGCTGTGCCAGCAGCGCCTCCACCTTGCGTGCCGTCTTCCACCCGGGCGGGACCGGTGCGGCATGACCGCGCCACCGCTCGGCCTGTCGCCGGGCAGCCGCCACGTACAGCGCCTCGCGGTCGGCGAAGTGCACGAACACCGTCCGCTCGGACACCCCCGCCCGCTCCGCGATCGCCTTCCGGGTCGGCTCCCTGCCCTCCTCCGAGATCAGCCCGAGCAGCGCGTCGAGCAACGCCGCGTACGTCCACTCCGGGTCCCGCCGGCGTCGCCCCCGCGCGCCGGCGTCCGCCCGCCCGGGGCCCTTCTCCGCCTCTGTGTCGCTCACCGGCCCATGGTGGCAGAAGGGCCGGAGCGGGACGGGGCGGCGTCACTCCGGGACGGGCGGGTGCAGGCGGTCGGTGAGGAAGGCGAGGATCTCGTCGCGGGCCCGGACCGTGGCGTGGCCCGCCTCGTCGACGAGATGGGCGGTGACGACGCTGTGCGGGGTGCCGACCAGGTCGGCGAAGAAGGGCGGCGGCGCCGGGTTCGCGGCGCTGTCCGGGAGGACGCGTCCGTCGAAGGCGTCGCCGAGGAGCGCGCGGTAGGCGGCGAACCGCTGCCCCGTGCACCAGCGGTCGCCCTCGAAGCGGTAGGCGAGGACGGTGAGTCCGTCGCGGGTGATGCGGTCACGCACCGCGCGCGCGTCCGCCGCGTCGAGTTCGATTCCGCCGGGGTCGTCGAGCGGTAGCGACGGGTGGTTGACCACGGGGGCGATCACCGCCGGCTCCAGGGCCATGGTGAGGGCGAAGTTGCCGGTGAAGCACAGGCCGATCGCGCCCACCCCGGGCCCGCCGCAAGCGGCATGGGCCTGGCGAGCGAGGCCGCGCAGCCACAGGGTCACCGGGCTGGTGCCGCCGCCGGCGAAGGCACGGAACTCCGCGCTCACGCAGGCGCGGCGGACGACCTCCCGGCCGCCCGCGACCGTGGGGAAGGCGCCGTCCGTTCCGAACAGGGAGGGCACGTGGACGGTGAAGCCCGCGTCCCGCACCCAGCGGGCGAGCCGCAGGACGTCGGGGCTGATGCCCGGCATCTCGGGCAGCAGCACGACCGCGGGCCCGGCCCCGGCCACGTACACCGTCTTCTCCACCCCCTCCACGGCCACGTTCCTGCGGGTGAAGTCGCTGATCGGATCGTCGGTCATGAGGACAGCGTGGCTCGGCGCCGGCGATCCGTTGAGGGGCCGGATCGCCAAGCTCGGGGGTAATCTCGCCACGTTACGAGGAGCGGCACGTGCCTCGGCGCGGACGGCGACGGGGCCCTCGGGCCCGCCGATCCGGCCGACGGCGACGGGACGGGGACGGGACGGCGACGGGGGTACGGGGACGATGGCGGAGGCGGCGCGGCGGGCGGAGGCGCAGCGAGGCCCGGGTGCCGGGCCTGGCGCGCTGCGGGTCGGCGTCCTCGCCTACCCGGGCTGCTTCGCGTCCGAAGTCTTCGGCGTCCCCGACCTGTTGACGATGGCCGCGCACGTCGCCGGACCCGACGCGCCCGGCTACCAGGTGTCGGTCGTCTCGCCCCGCCGCCGGGTCACCGCCTCGGGCGGCGCGAGCCTGGACGTACGTCCGCTGCGCGAGGTCGACGTCCTCGTCGTCCCCGGTTTCGAACTGGCCCCGGCCACGGACCTCGACGCCCGCCTCGCCGGACTGGCCCCCGAGACCGCGGCGATCCGCGCGCAGGCCGTCGCCGGCACCGCGGTCGTCTCCCTCTGCGTCGGCGCGTTCCTGCTCGCCGAGGCCGGGCTGCTCAACGGGCGCCGGGCCACCACGTCCTGGCTGTACGCCGACGAGCTGGCGAGGCGCTGCCCGGAGGCCGACGTCCGGCCCGAGCACCTGGTCGTCACCGACACGGGCGTGACGACCACGGCCGCTTTCAGCGCCATGTGGGACTTCGCGCTGGACCTGATCCGCAGGCACAGCGGCGCCCGAGTGGCCCGGACCACCGCGCGGGTGGCGCTCGTCGACGACGCGCGGACCTCCCAGACCCCGTACGTCGACCCGCGGCTCCTGCCGCAGCCCGGCGGCGAGTTCTCCCAGCGGGTCATGAGGCGGCTCGACCAGAACCTCGCCGAGCGGTACGACCTCGCCGCGCTCGCGGCCGCCTTCCGGGTCAGCACCCGCACGCTGCTCCGCCGCTTCTCCGAGGAGACCGGACGCAGCCCGCTGGCCCATCTGCAGGCCTCCCGGGTCCGCCGCGCCCGCCACCTCCTGGAGGCCACCGACCGCACCGTCGCCGCCGTCGCCGCGGCCGTCGGCTACCAGGACCCCGGCACCTTCGCGGCCCTCTTCGCCCGCCACACCGGCCACCGCCCGAGCGCCTACCGCGCGGCCTTCCGCCGCACGGACCGGGCGCTCTCCCCGAGGGACGACGCCTGAGGCGTCGCGTTCCTGGCGGGTCGGGCTCCCTGCTGTGCGACGTTCACCAGCGGTCGGTACCTCGGAAGGCGCAACCGATGTCCGACCACAACAGCACTATCGGGCCAACATCCTGACGATTTCGGCTCTCCGGACAACCGGGAATCCGATCCCCTCCTCTCACCGTACGGGCGCAGCGAGTGCCTCTCACCGTGCCGGGCGGACGGCTGTGCCGTCCCGTCGGCCGGGTGGCCCGCTGTCCGCTTCCTTCTCACAGCACCCGGAGAACGAGGGAACGATGACCACCACGCGCACCACCCGGCTGCGGCGTCCGCTGCTCGCCGGCACCACGGCCGTCGCCGTCATGGCCGTGACGGCCGGCATCATGGCCGCGACGCCGGAGCAGGCGACGGCCGCGACGGGGCCCAAACTGAGTCTCATCGCGGCGACCGACTCGGTCACGCTCACCTCCTGGAAGGAGGAGCCGGGCGTCTACCTGGACCTCGGCACCTACCTGACCGCGGAGGGAACACCGCTGGAGCTCAAGGTCACCCGGAAGTCCTACAAGGACCCGGTGACCATCACCCAGACCGTGTACGAGGGCGGCAAGGCCAAGGCCAAGGCGCTGCCCCAGGGCACCGTGAAGGACTTCTCCGGGCTGCCCGGCTTCGCGGAGATCACCGTCACCGACAAGACGGGCAAGAAGGTCGTCAGCCGGACGGAGGGCTTCTGTCCGAACAACGCCAGTGGACGGGTACGGCCCGACGCGCCCTCCACCTCGAAGTATCCGGAGAGCTGCCCCACCAACGCGTTCACCCTCGGTTCCGTGTGGGGTGTCGAGAAGGGGTGGGCCGCCAATACCTACGCCGGTTCCTACACCCAGCCGGTGAAGCTCGCCGCCGGCACGTACACGGCCAAGGTCGCGGTCGCCAAGAAGTACCGGGACCTCTTCGGCATCGCCGACAAGCCCGCGACGGTGAAGGTCACCGTTCAGGAGCGCAGCTGGGAGGACGGCGCCGGCGCGTCGGCCGCCCGACCGGCCACCTCCGGGAAGCACGCCGAGCACGGCGCCGCCCACCCGGATCCGGCCGGTCACGCCGGGCACCAGGCCCCGGCCGGTCACGCCGGGCACGGTCCGACGCCCGCCCAGGCCGCCGCACCGGTGACCAGCGGCGCGGGCCCCTCGTACAACGTGGGCCACGGGCCGCTGAAGGCCGCGCCGCCGGCCCTGCCGTGGGCGCTGAAGAAGGCGCAGGCCGCGCGCGCCGACACGCAGGACGTGCAGGACCTGCAGGCCGGCGACGCCTCCGGACAGACCGACGGCTCACGCAAGGCGCCCGCCCTCACGCCGCAGTCCAAGCGGCCCACCGGCGCGCCCTCCGTCCCGGCCGTCCCCAAGCCCGACCTGCGGTCGCTGCCGGCCTACGGCATCACCATCAGCGACGGTGCCGAGAACATCCCCGGCAAGGACTACCTGGCCTTCAGCGCCAACGTGTGGAACGCCGGCCCGGCTCAGCTCGTCGTGGACGGCTTCCGCTCGCCCGGCAAGGCCAAGATGGACGCCTACCAGTACTTCTACGACGCCAACGGAAAGCAGGTCGGCTACACGCCGACCGGCACCATGGAGTGGGACCCGCGTCCCGGCCACGTCCACTGGCACTTCACCGACTTCGCCAGCTACCGGCTGCTCAAGGCCGACAAGAAGGAAGCGGTGCGCAGTGGCAAGGAGGCCTTCTGCCTCGCCAACACCGATGCCGTCGACTACACGGTGAAGAACGCCAACTGGCACCCCTTCAACACCGACCTGTCCACCGCCTGTGGCCAGGAGAACTCCATCTCCGTCCGCGAGGTGCTGGACGTCGGCTCCGGTGACACCTACACCCAGGATCTGCCGGGGCAGTCGTTCGACATCACGGACGTGCCCAACGGCACCTACTACATCCAGGTGCTGGCCAACCCGGCCAAGCGGCTGAAGGAGACCAATCTCGACAACAACAGTGCCCTGCGGAAGATCGTCCTCGGCGGCACGCCCGGCAAGCGGACCGTGACCGTGCCCGCGCACGACCTCGTGAACGCGAACTGATCACCCACCGCACACCGGAACGCCCGCCGAGCCACCGTGAGTTCGGCGTGGTGTGAGCAGTCGCGCACCCCCAGGACGGAGGTTGTCCGGGGGTGCGCGACGGCACGGCCCGGCACGCTCTCCGTCGTCGGGTGCCGCCTCGCATAGAAGCTGAGAATTGTTCACTTTCCATTGACAGGGCCGACCCCGGGCCCCGAAAGTGCCGTGAGCAACCAGGCCCCGCCGAGCGAAGCGAGTCCCCATGACAGCGCCCGTACCCGCGTTCCCGTCCGGCTTCCTCTGGGGAGTCTCCGCGTCCGCCTTCCAGATCGAGGGCTCGCTCACGGCCGACGGGCGCGGCCCCTCCAGCTGGGACGCCTTCACCGGCGAACAGGGACGCGTCAAGGACGGCTCGCGCGCGGACGTGGCCACCGACCACTACCGGCGCTACCGCGAGGACGTGGCGCTGATGGCCGAACTCGGCGTCGATGCCTACCGGTTCTCGGTCTCCTGGTCCCGCGTCCTGCCCGACGGCCACGGCCGGGTCAATGACAAGGGGCTGGACTTCTACGACCGGCTCGTCGACGAGCTGTGCGCCGCGGGGATCGCCCCGGTGCCCACCCTCTTCCACTGGGACACCCCGCTCGCGCTGGAGAAGCACGGCGGCTGGCTCAACCGGGACACCGCCGAGCGGTTCGCGGCGTACGCCTCGGTGGTCGCGGAGCGGCTCGCCGACCGCGTGCCCATGTGGATCACCATCAACGAGCCAGCCGAGGTCACCCTGCTCGGATACGGCCTCGGCGAGCACGCCCCCGGCCGGCGTCTCGTGTTCGACGCCCTGCCCGCGGCCCACCACCAGCTCCTGGCCCACGGCATGGGCGTCCAGGCCCTGCGCGCAGCGGGCGCCCGCCAGATCGGGATCGCCGTCTCCCACAGCCCCGTCTGGACCGCCGGCGACAGCGACGACGACCGGGCGGCCGCCGAGTTGTACGACACCCTCACGAACCGCCTCTTCGCCGACCCCATCCTGACCGGCGCCTATCCGGACGAGGGTCTGGCCTCGCTCCTCCCCGGCCCGGTCGCGGAGGACCTCAAGACCATCTCGGCGCCACTGGACTGGTACGGCATCAACTACTACAACCCGATGCTCGTCGGCGCCCCGCAGCCGACCGCCGAAGCCGCCACTGCCGACGCCGCCTCCGCCGGCTCCTCCTTCGGCGGCATCGAGATACCGTCGGACCTCCCCTTCTCCATCCGGCAGATCGAAGGCCGCGAACGCACCGACTTCGGCTGGCCGGTGGTCCCGGACGGGCTGCGCGAACTGCTCGCCACGCTGCGCGAGCGCTACGGCGACCGGCTGCCGCCCCTGTACATCACCGAGAACGGCTGCTCGTACGGTGACGGGCCGGACCCCGAGACAGGGCGGATCGACGACGCCCGCCGGGTCGCGTACCACGACGGCCACGTGCGCGCACTGCACGAGGCGATGGCGGAGGGCGCCGATGTCCGGGGGTACTTCATCTGGTCGATCCTCGACAACTTCGAGTGGGCGGAGGGGTACCGGCAGCGGTTCGGACTCGTCCACGTCGACTACGAGACGCTGGCGCGGACGCCCAAGGAGTCGTACGCCTGGTACCGCGACCTGATCAAGAGCGGCAGATGACCGCCGACGGGACGGCGGCGGAGGGGACGGCGGGGGAGGGGACCACAGCCGGGCCGGCCCTGAAGACCGGTACCCCGCCCGGCGGGCGGTGGGTGAGCGCGCTGTCCCTCGCCAACCTCGGGGTCTGGGTCGGATGGTTCGGCCCTCTGCAACTGCTCCTGGCACGCCAGGCCGAGCACCTCACCCCCGACCACAAGGCGTCCACCCTCGCCCTGGTGACGGGAGTGGGAGCAGCCGTGTCGATGGTCGCCAACCCCGTCTTCGGTGCGCTCTCCGACCGGACGACGGCATCCGTGGGCCGGCGCATCCCCTGGGTGGTCGGCGGAGTGGCGGGCGGGGCGGCCGGGCTGCTCGTCCTCGCCGGGGCGCAGAGCGTCATGACCGTGATCGCGGGCTGGTGCCTGGTCCAGCTCGCCCTCAACGCGGCCTTCGCCGCACTCACCGCCGCCGTCCCCGACCAGGTGCCGCCGCGGCAGCGCGGTCTGGTCGGCGGGTGGCTCGGCGTCTCCCAGGTCGGCGGCATCCTGGCCGGTACGGCGCTGGCCACGCTCGCGGGCGGGGTGGCCGCCGGATATCTGGCCTGCGCGGCCTTCTCGGTGCTCGCGGCCGTTCCGTACGTACTGATGCGGCGCGACACCCCGCTCTCCGTCGCCGCCCGGCCGGCCTTCCGGTGGAGGACGTTCCTCGGCGGTTTCTGGATCGACCCGCGCCGCCATCCCGATTTCGGGTGGGCCTGGCTCACCCGCTTCCTGATGAACCTGTCGTACTCCATCAGCACGATGTATCTGCTCTACTACCTGATCGACGCCGTGCACTACGAGGGCGACGCGGACAACGGCGTACTGATCCTCACGGCACTCAACGCGCTGACCCTGCTGTCCACGGTGGTGATCAGCGGTATCCGGTCGGACCGCAGCGGCCGGCGGAAGTCCTACGTGATCTGGTCGGGGCTCGTCATCTCCGCGGCCACCCTGCTGCTCGCCGTCTGGCAGACCTGGACCGGCGCTGTCGTCGCCTCGCTCGTGCTCGGCCTCGGCTTCGGCGTGTACACCGCCGTGGACTTCGCCCTGCTCACGGACGTGCTGCCGACGGCGGAGGACCGGGGCAGGGACCTGGGCGTCATCAACATCGCCAATGCGCTGCCCCAGGTGCTGGCCCCCGTGATCGCGGCCCCGGTCGTCACCCATTTCGGCGGGTACACGGCCCTGTACGCCCTCGCGGGCGCCCTGGCCCTCGCGGGCTCGGTCCTGGTACGCCGCATCCGCTCGGTCCCCTGAGGCGACGTCGTCGTGTTCGACGGCGGTGTGCCGCTGCCGGATTGTTGGTTAGGGTGACGAGGAGAGGCTGATCCCCATCCCCATTGCCATGCCCATGGCCAGGGCGATGGCCGGGTCCGCGGCGACAGTTGTGGTCTCCGGAGGATGGGACCGACACGACGGGGGGCTCGGGTGGGAACGCCTGGCCGGAGCGGAGCCGGAAGTCGGCGACAGAGTCCCGCGACGCCCGACGCTCCGCACGGCGGACAAGAAGATCACTGCCACAGGTCGACCGGACGCGGTGGGCGGGTGACCGGCCGCCCGGAGCCCGCGGTGCTGCTCCCGTCGCTGCGCGTCCGGCTCGGGCTGATGGCGGCCCTCGCCGCGCTGGTGGTCGTCGTGCTCGGAGTCCTGTACGCCGACGCCGGCCGGCCCGGCAGGGTGGACGCGCGGATCTGGGCGGCGGTGGAGGGCGTCGGGCCGCAGGGGCGGCACGTCGCTCTGGCCACGGACTTCCTGGGCGAGCCCGTGGGAGCGGCGACGCTGGTCGTCGCCGTCGTGGCGGGCTGCCTGCTGCTCCGGCGTCCCCGTGCGGCGGTGCTCGTCGTCGCCGGCGTCGGCATCACCGTGGCGACGACGAGGCTGCTCAAGCACCTGGTGGGACGCACCATCCACGGTGACGAGAACCTGTCCTACCCGAGTGGGCACACCGCCTTCCTCACCGCGCTCGCCCTCGCCGTGGCGCTGCTCGCCATCGGCCGGTCCGGTCTCGGCAGGGCAGCCGGCACCTCACTCGTCCTCGCCGTGGCGCTGGTCGCCGGCGCCGCGATGGGATGGGCCCAGGTCGTCCTGGGCGCGCACTACCCGACCGACGTCCTCGGCGGCTGGTGCACCGCGCTGGCGGTCGTGCCGGCGACCGCGTGGCTGGTCGACCGGATCGCCGACCACGGTCGGTGGCAGCGCCGCTGACGTCACGTCACGCCAGGCGGCGGAAGACGGGCTTCACCGGACGCCCGCCCACCCAGGGCGTGGGGTCGGCGGCGTCCAGTGCCTTCCGGTACACCGCACATGCCTGGGCCACCACGTCGACGGTGTGGTCGATGTCGGCATCGCTGAGCGCGCTGCTCACCACGAACGACGGGGCGAGGATCCCGCCCGCGAGAAGCCGGCGCAGGAACAGGGTGCGGTACTCCTGCGACGGCTGCCCGTTCTCGTCGAGGGTGGCGAAGACCAGGTTGCTGGCCCGGCCCCGGACGACGAGGTTTTCGCCGACGCCCATGCCGGCCGCGGCCTCGCGGACACCGGCGGCCAACCGCTCTCCGAGGGCGTGCAGCCGCGCGGTGATGCCCTCCTCGACGTATGTGGTGAGCACGGCCATCGCGGCGGCCAGCGAGTGCGTCTCCGCACCGTGCGTGGTGGACAGCAGGAACACCCGGTCGCCGGAGTGACGCAGCCCGCCCCACTCCATCAGATCGCGGCGCCCGGCCAGCGCGGAGACGGCGAACCCGTTGCCCAGCGCCTTGCCGAACGTGGAGAGGTCGGGGACGACGCCGAACAGACCCTGGGCGCCCGCCTCGGACCAGCGCAGGCCGGTGATCATCTCGTCGAAGATCAGTACGCAGCCGTGCCGGTCGGCCAGTTCGCGCAGTCCGGCGAGGTACCCGGGCGGGGGCTCGGTGTGGCCGGCGGGTTCGAGGATCAGGCAGGCGACCTCGTCCTGGTACCGGGTGAGCAGCTCCTCCGTGGCGGCCAGGTCCCCGTACGGGAACGCCACGGTGAGTTCGGTGCTCACCGCCGGAATTCCGGCGGACATCGGCGTGGTGCCGATGAACCAGTCGTCGACGGAGAAGAACGGATGATCGCCGCAGATCGCCACCCGCGGGCGCCCGGTGACGGCGCGGGCGAGGCGGACCGCGGCGGTGGTGACGTCGGAGCCGTTCTTCGCGAACTTCACCATCTCGGCGGTCGGCACCGTGGCGAGGAAGCGTTCCGCGGCCTCGACCTCCACGATGGACGGCCGGACGAAGTTGCTGCCGCGGTCGAGTTCCCGCCGCACCGCCTCGACCACGCGTGGGTGGGCATGGCCGAGGCTGACCGACCGCAGTCCTGACCCGTACTCGACGTAGCGGTTGTCGTCGACGTCCCACACATGGGCTCCGCGGCCGTGGCTGATGACCGGGGCCAGGTTCTCGGGGTACTGGTCGTCGCCCTTGGCGTAGGTGTGCGCGCCCCCGGGGATCAGGGCGTGCAGCCGCTCGTTCGCCAGCCGCGACCGGGGCAGGAGGAACTCTTCGGTGTCCATGCTGACGTCACTTCTCCGTTTGCTTGAGGGCCTCGGCGAGGTTCGGCGCCTTCCGGTCCCGCTCGGACATCGATACGGGCGGCAGCGGCCAGGGGACGGCGAGCTCCGGGTCGTCGAAGGCGATCGTCACGTCCTCGGCCGGATCGTGCGGGCGGTCGATCCGGTACGACGTGTCGGCGGTCTCGGTCAGCGCCTGGAAGCCGTGCGCGCACCCCGCCGGGATGTACAGGGTCACCTGCGTCTCGCCGGACAGCTCGAAGAAGGCCCGGTTGCGGTAGGTCGGCGACTCGGGCCGCAGGTCCACGACGACGTCGAAGATCCTCCCGTACGAGCACCGCACGAGCTTGGCCTCACCGGCGCCGGAGCGCAGGTGCAGGCCGCGCAGTACGCCCCGGACCGAGCGGGACAGGCTGTCCTGGACGAAGGCGTCCGGGTCGATGCCCACCGAACGGACCACGTCGGCGTCGAAGGTACGGCAGAAGAAGCCGCGCTCGTCGGCGTACGGGGTGGGCTCGAAGAGGTATGCGCCGTTGATCTCCGGGACTGCCGTCGCTTTCACGAAGCCTCCTGACGGGTGTGGGCGTGGCCGGCCGTCGGGAAGAGGGCCGTGGTCAAGGCGGCGAACTGCTGCTCCAGTCGGCGGCCGGCGACGAGGTTCCGCTCGGCGAGGGTCCGCCGCAGTTCCGCCGATCGCTTCTCCAGCGCGCGGAACTGCTCCAGGAGTCGGTCGGCGTCGACCTCGCGGGCCGGGTGGCGATACGCGTCGAGGCCCATCCGGGCCATGAGCGCGTCGCTCTTCGCCGCGTAACTGAGCGCGAGCGTCGGGGTGCCGGCCTTCAGCGCGCAGATCAGGTTGTGGTAGCGGGTCGCCACCACGGTGTCGGCCGCTCCCGTCTCCTCCATCAGGTCGGCCAGCGACGCGGTCTCGGCGGCGGTGACCAGCGGCGAGTCCACCGCGTGGAGGATCGCGGCGACCACCGTCGCATCGCACGCGTCACCGGTGAGCAGCCGGACCGGCCTGCCTTCCCGAACCAGTGCGCGGACAAAGGCAGTTGCTCCGTCCACGTAGCGCCGGTGGATCTCCTCGGCCCGGGCGCGGTCGTCGTTGCCGCCGTGGAAGTCCATGACGCCGACGCAGACCAGGCCAGGCGTGGCACGCTCCGACGGCGTCGGCAGGGCGAAGGCGAGGTCCGGGTAGACCTCGTCGCGCGCGGTGTCCACGCCCATCGCCCGCATCGCGTCGCGGGACAGGGTGTCCCGGTACGAGCGGTAGGTGGCGAGCCGCGCCGACCAGCGCACCAGGGCTCGGGTCGGCCGGTCACCGATCGCGTCCGCGCCGACGCTGACGAGCGCAACGCGGGTGCCGAACAGCCGACCGCTCGCGCAGAGCAGGAACAGCGCGTACGGGAAGCCCCACGGCCGCAGCGGCAGCGTGGCCTCCAGGACACCCATGCCCGGCACGATCACCACGTCGTGCCGGCGCACCCAGGCAGCGGTGCGGAAGGCGTCGACGAGTTTGCCCAGACCCTTCCCCGCGATCGCACCCGCACGTGACGCGGTCCGGTACTCCCCGCGATACCAGTGCAATCGCGTTGCCGGAATCCCGAACCGGGCCGAGACGTACTCGGGTCCGCCGCACAGCGCGTCCACGACCGCCTCCGGGTGCTCGGCGCGGAGGTAGGCGAGCACGGCTTCGAGCGAGCCGTCGTTGCCGAGGTTGCCGGAGCCGAGCAGACCGAACACCCCGACGCGGGCGGCGGTCACGCCTGCCGCCCCTCACGGCCGGCGACGAGGGCGTCGAGGGAGACGGTGAGCCGGTCAGGGTCGACCGGGGCGCGGTCCTCCACCCGCTCGCCGGCGCCCGGCCGGACCCGGCTGGCCGCCCACGCGACCAGGTGGCGATAGCACGCTCGCCGGTCGGCCGGGGACAACGGCGCCCGCCGGATCGCCGCGACGAAGCCCCAGACGTACTCGGCGAGCAGCCGGGGCGTCGGGTGCAGAGGGCCGGCCCGGCGCGGGTCCAGGTTGACGCAACGGGAGCGCTTGGAAGGATTGGCCCGCTCGGCGCGGGTGGGGTGGTCGCGGCGGAAGTACAGCAGCTCCGGTACCTGGTGGAAGGGGCCGTGCAGGCCGATCTCGGAGACGAACGTGCGGTCCGCGTGGTGGTAGCTGTCGTGCGGCTTCACCCGGCGCAGCACATCGGCCCGCATCACCCCGTAGAAGTCGTCGCCGCCGGGCTCGAACAGCATGCTGCGGAAGCGTTCCGGCGCGCGTGGCGAGCTGGTGGCGAGCGTGTACTCGTACGGGACCTTCACCTGTCCTTCGCCGTCGATGACCGCCTGGTCGGCGTGCGCGAGGATCACGTCCGGCCGCTCGTCCAGCGCGTCCACGCAGCGCCGCAGCAGGTCCCGGGCGTACAGGTCGTCGTGCGAGGCCCACTTGAACAGCTCACCGCGGCACTCGGTGAACACGTAGTTGTGGTTCGGTGCGGCGCCGATGTTCCGGGGCAGCCGGACGTACCGGATGCGTGAGTCCTTCTCGGCGTACCGGCGGCAGATGTCCTGCGTACCGTCGGTCGAGGCGTTGTCGGAGATGACCAGCTCGAAGTCCTCGTACGTCTGGCCGAGCAGGGCGTCGAGCGATTCGGCGAGGTACTCCTCGCCGTTGTACACGGGCAGGCCGATGCTCAGCCGGGGTCGGGCGGTCATGAGGTCCTCACTTCGGGAACTTCGGGAAGGGTGTTCTGGTGGTGCTCCCGCAGGGCGGAGCGCAACTGCAGCCACCACACGGCCGAGCCGCAGACGGTCGCGGCGGCGACGCCCCAGGCCGAGCCGACCGTGCCGGCCACGGCCGCGCCGCCGAGCCCGCCGACGACGTAACAGGCCGAGGCGAACAGCTGGCTGCGCAGGCTGCGCCGGGCCGCGCCGAGCGCGCGCAGCCCGGCCGCCGCGCCGGTGCCGAGGCCGGCGCCCGCGACGCCCACCGTGACCGGCACGATGAGCTCCGAGGCAGCGGTCCAGACGCCGCCGAGCACGAGCTCGCCGGCGCGGTCCGGAACGAGCAGCAGCGCTCCGCCCCAGAGCAGCGCGGCGGCGGCCTGCCCGCCGCCCAGCAGAAGGCAGAACGCGCCGAGGCGGTGCGGGGAGCGCCGCAGCACCCGTGCCGCCTCCGCGACGGTGACGAGTGACAGGCCCATCAGCACGGCGAGGAACGGGCCGAGGAGGAGCTCGGCCCCACGGATCACCCCCACCGCGCCGACCCCGACGATCGCGCCGAGCCCGTACGCCCGCAACTGGCTCGCTCCGCTGTTGGTGACGTTCTCGACCAGGTACCGGGAGCCGAGGTCGTGGTGCTCGCTCAGCCACTCGCGCGCCCCGGTCGGCCGGGGCCGGATGCCGGACTGGAGGCAGCCGTACACCGCGGCCACCGCGGCGGACGCACCCCAGGCGAGCACGAAAGCCGCCACGCTGCCCACACGGGCCGCCACCACCAAGGCGGGGACGAGCGCGACGCCCCACACCATGTCGTTGACGAACGCCTTCCGCCCGGAGCCGGCAGCGAAGAAGGCGAACCGCCACGCGTCCTGCAGCAGCAGCCCCGGCAGGACGACGCCGAGACAGGCGAACGCGGTCCCCACACGGCCGCCGACAGCGAGGCCGAGCAGCAGCGACACCGCGCCGAGGGCGGCGCCGACCCCGAGCGCGGTACCCGACGACCGGGCCACGGCCGCGCGCCAGGACGCGGCCGGCACGGCGCTGAAGCGCACCACGAGCGGATCGGTGGCCAGTCCGCGGGAGACGTTGAGCACCACGCCGTAGGTGACCCAGGCCAGGCTGAACACGCCGAACGCGGTCAGCCCCAGCGAGCGCGCCACGTAGATGCCCACCGCGAAGTTGGACATGCTGGAGGCCGCCTGGTCGGCCAGTCCCCAGGACAGCCGACCCGCGACGGCCCGCTTGGCGGTCCGCCGGTCCGCCGGTGTCGTCGTCGTTTCCCCCTCGGTGGACATCGGCGTCATGCCTTGATCAGCCCGGCGGCGCCCAGGGCGTCGGCCGCGACGGCGACCGTGTCGAACGGCAGCCCGGACCGCTCGGCGACGTCAAGGAGACTGTGCTCGCCGTCGGAGAGGCTGAGCACCCAGAGCATGGCCATCTGGGCCTGCTTCGCGTCGCTGCGGCCGCCGAGCGACTCGTACAACCCCCGTCGGCCCAGCTGCGGTTCGCCGGACGGGCTGAGGTTGACGTACCGCCGGTTGCGGTCGAGCAGTTCGAAGGCCTCGCGGCAGAGGGCCAGCGTGTCCGCCATCGCCTCCGGGGAGACGAAGTCCGGGTTGTCCGCCGAGGTGTGGTACTCGGGGTAGCCGGCGTACGGGGTCCGGCTGAGCGAGCCCACGCCGAGATCGAACCCCGGTGAGCAGTACTGCCGTTCGTCGTAGCCGTACGGGGTGAACTCGGTGACGTGGTGCGGGCGTTCGGAGGCCGTCAGTACGTGACGCATCACCCGGTCGATCTCCGCGTCGCCGCGCCTGCTCTGCTTGTACGTCAGCCGGCCCGAGTCGCCGGCGCAGGCCAGCACGAGCCCGTGCTTCACCCCCTCGATCCGCTCCGCGTTGCGGGCCAGCCAGGTGATCGCCCCGATGGTGCCGGGTGCGTAGATGAACCGGTAGGTGTAGTACGGCGTCTCGCGCGCCAGCGCGCGGGCCAGGAACGTCGCCACCGCGATGCCGGCCAGGTTGTCGTTGGCCAGCGACGGGTGGCAGACGTGACAGGAGACGATCACCTCGTCGGGGACCTGTCCGGGGACCACGTGCTCGGCGTAGGTGAGGTGGCCATCCGCCAGGGTGGAGTCGATGCGCACCTCGTACTCGCCGTCGGGCAGCGCGTCCAAGGTCTCCTGGGCCAGGCAGAACCCCCATTCCGGCGTGTAGTAGCTCGTGCGGTACGGCACCCAGGTCGGGTGGTCCGGCAGGGTGTGCAGGTGCTCGCGCAGCTCGGCCAGCGGCATGGTCCGCGACACCGGCACGCTGTAGCCGAGCACGTGCAGGCTGGACGCGGCGAAGTCGATGACCCGGTTGCCGGCGGTGTCGGCGACGTACGCGTCCCGGATGTTCCACTCCTGCGGCACCGTCCAGTCGAGCACCTGCGTCCCGGTCGGCACCTCGTGCACCTGCAGCGGCACGTACTCGCCGACGATGTCCAGGGTGGCGCGCACACCGTCGCCGGTGATGCTCCGGCAGAGCGGGTACAGCCGCTCCACCAGCGCGTGCATCTCCTCACCGACCGCTGTCATCGGCGCCACCGCAGGGTGTCGTCGACGGCGCCGGCGTCGGACGCCGCGCGGAGCACGGCGAGCCGGGTGAAGCGTCGCTCGAAGGCCTCCCGGGTCAGGTCGAACTTCCGGTAGGCGTCGGCGAGTTCGAGCGCGCCCTGCTTCACCGTCCACTCGCAGTCGAAGCCGGGCACCGCGGCACGGAACCGCGCGAAGTCCACCCGGTACGACCGCGGATCGGCACCGGTCTCCCCGGTGATCACCACCTTCGAGCCGGTCACCGCCTCGGCGACCTGCTCGGCGATCTCGGCGACCGTGACGTTGTTGATCTCGCTGCCGATGTTGAACGCCCGGTCGTGCACCGCTTCGCGCGGCGCGGTCAGCGCGGCCGCGAAGGCCCGTGCGATGTCGGCGGCGTGCACCAGCGGGCGCCAGGGCGTGCCGTCGGACATCACAAGCACTTCGCCGGACAGGAGCGCGTGGCCCACCAGGTTGTTCAGCACGATGTCGGCGCGCAGCCGGGGCGAGAAGCCGAAGGCGGTGGCGTTGCGCATGAACACCGGGCTGAAGTCGCCGTCGGCGAGCGCGTGCAGGTCGTCCTCCACCCGCACCTTGGACTCCGCGTACGGCGTCACCGGGCGCAGCGGAGCGTCCTCGGCCACCAGGTCGTCGCCGCCGGCGGCGCCGTAGACCGAGCAGGTGGACGCGTACAGGAAACGCGTCACCCCGGAGTCGCGGGCCAGCCGGGCCAGCCGTACGGAGGCGTGGTGATTGATGTCGTAGGTGAGGTCCGGCGCCAGCGATCCCAGCGGGTCGTTGGACAGCGCGGCCAGGTGGATCACGGCGTCCACCCCGGCCACGTGGTCGGCCGTGACGTCGCGCAGGTCCACCCGGTGCCCCGCGGGGTCCGCGGGCGCCGGGCCGAGGACACAGTCCGCGAACAGGCCGGCGTCAAGACCGACGACCTCGTGCCCGGCGGAGCGGAGGACCGGGGCCATCACGGTGCCCAAGTAGCCCTGGTGTCCGGTCAGTAGTACGCGCAAGGTTCATTCCCCCAGGTCGAGAGTGAGTTTGGTGACGGCGAACGCCTCGGCGTAACGCGCGTGGCATTCGATGCCGCGGATCCGCGCGAGGCCGAGGAAGGCCTCCCGGTCGTACCAGGGACGGTGCCGTTGCGAGGCGTAGTGCTCCTGCAACAGCCGCACCTTCTGTTCGGCGATCTCCGGCGACAGCGGCTGGTACGCCGCCGGACGGCCGAGATCGCCGTCCCACTTGACGATCTCGTAGCCGAGCACGAGGTGGTCGCGGAAGGCGGTGGGCAGCAGCCGCGCCAGGCCGCGGTGGTCCTGGTGCGCGTCATCGGTACGCGGCGCGAGGACGAGATCAGGCTCGGTCCGCTCGCGCAGTTCCTCGACCGCGGCCTTGGCCTCCTCCCAGTGCGCGGGCATCCGGCCGTCCGGCAGCTTGAGCACGGTCAGCCGCAGGTCGGCGCCCGGGCAGAAGGCGGCGAGCGCGGCCCGCTCCTCCTCCTCCCGCTCGCTGCCACCACCGGAGAGCACCAGCGCGTCGACCCGGACACCCGGCCGCGCGAGGCAGAGCGTCAGCAGCGTGCCGCCGGCGCCGATGGCGATGTCGTCGCAGTGCGCGCCCACCGCGACGATCCGGTCCAGGCGCCCCGACCCGAGCCGGATCACGCTCTCGCTCCGGCGCCGTGCCCGCTGCTGTGCTGCTGGTGCACCCTCGCCCCCGCGCCGTCCCGTTCCCACACGGCCCACGGGCGGTCGCCCCGGGCGTAGGCCTCGTCGAGTGCGGCCCGCTCCTTCACGGTGTCGGTCGGCTTCCAGAATCCGCGGTGCTGATGCGCCACCAGCCGTCCACGCTTGGCCAGTTGGGCACATCCATCGGCGACCAGGTCGCCGTTCTCCGGGATGTGGTCGAAGACCTCCTGGCGGAGCACGAAGTAGCCGCCGTTCTCCCACAGCGGCATATCGCTCACCGCGGTGATGCCCCCCACCAGGCCGTCCTCGCCCAACTCCACGCAGTGGAACGACGACTGCGGCGGCACCACCATCATCGAGGCACCGGCGTCGCGCCCGGCGAACCGATCGATCATCTCCGGCAGCGGGGCGTCGGTGAGCACGTCGGCGTAGTTGGCGAGGAACATCTCGTCGCCGTCCAGATGGTGCCGCACCCGGCGCAGCCGCTCCCCGATCGGCGACTCGATGCCGGTCTGCGCGAAGGTGATCGTCCAGTCGGCTATGTCGGTGGACAGCAGCTCGGTCCGCCCGCCCCGCAGCACGAAGTCGTTGGACGTCGTCTCCTCGTAGTTGAGGAAGAAGTTCTTGATGTGGTGAGCCCCGTACCCGAGACACAGGATGAACTCCGTGTGCCCGAAGGACGCGTAGTAGCGCATGACGTGCCAGATCAGCGGCCGCGGGCCCACCATCGCCATCGGCTTGGGGATGTCGTCGGAGGCTCCGCTGCGCATGCGCAGCCCGTACCCGCCGCAGAACAGTACGACCTTCATGCCGTGACCTCGACAATGCTCAGTTCCGGGATGGGGAAGACCAGCCGGCCGCCCCAGTCGTGAACGAAGGACAGTTGCTCGACCAGCTCGGCCCGCAGGTTCCACGGGAGAACGAGGACGTAGTCGGGCCGGTCGATGCCGATCTGCTCGGGCGACAGGATCGGGATGCGGGTGCCCGGGGTGAACCTGCCGTGCTTGTAGGGGTTGCGGTCGACGGTGTACGGGAGCAGGTCGGGCCGGATGCCGCAGTGGTTGAGCAGGGTGTTGCCCTTGCCCGGGGCGCCGTAGCCGACGACCGTCTCGCCGCGCTCGGCCGCCTCGATGAGGAACCGCAGGAGGTCCCGGCGCACCTTGGCCACCCGGGCGGAGAACTCGGTGTACCCGGACAGCTCCTGCAGCCCGGCGGCCTTCTCCCGGGCCAACACGTCGGCCACCTGCCGGGTCGGCTCACCGGCCACCTCTACCGGCCGGGCCCACAGCCGGATGGAGCCGCCGTGCGTGGGCAGCAGCTCGACGTCCACGAGCGCGAGACCGCCGCTCGCGAGCGCCCGGATCGCGGACGCGACCGTGTAGTACTGGAAGTGCTCGTGGTAGATCGTGTCGTACTGGTTCTCCTCGATCAGGGTCAGCAGGTGCTGCACCTCGATGGAGACCCAGCCGTCGTCGGCGACCAGGGCACGCAGCCCCCGGGTGAACCCGACGACGTCGGGGATGTGCGCGTACACGTTGTTGGCCACGACCAGGTCCGCCGGGCCGTGTTCGGCGCGGACGGCCGAGCCGGTGGCCGGGTCCAGGAACTCCGTGAGCGTGGGCACACCCGCGTCCCGCGCAGCGGCGCCGACGTTCACCGACGGCTCGATGCCGAGGCAGCGGATCCCGCGGTCCACCACGTGCTTCAGCAAGTACCCGTCGTTGCTCGCCACTTCGACCACGAAGGCGTCCGGGCCGAGCCCCACCCGCTGTGCGGCGTCGTCGACGAACGTACGGGCGTGCTCCACCCAGGAGGTCGAGTAGGAGGAGAAGTACGCGTACTCCTTGAACGTCTCCTCGGGCGTGATCAGCGGAGGTATCTGCGCGAGCCAGCATTCGGTGCAGACCCGCAGGTGCAGCGGGTACGCCGGCTCCGGTTGGTCCAGTTGGTCCGCGGCGAGAAAGCTCTCGCACGGCGGGGTCGCCCCGAGATCGACGACGCCGGCCAGCGCCGTCGAACCGCAGAGTCGGCAACCTGTCATCTACTGCCCCCATCCCCGCTCGCGCGGGTGCCCCGCCGCGAGCCAGTGTTTTCGTTCCCTGCCGGTGGCGCGCTGTCCGCGCCACCGGACCGACCCGCGATCGCGGTGCGGTACTCCTCCACCAGACGTTCGAGCCCGACGGCCGGGCTGAACCCCTGCTCGTAACGGCGCCGGGCCGCCCGGCCCATCTCCTGGTTGCGGTCCGGCTCGGCCGCGATCCGGCGTATGCGGGACGCGAGCGAGGCGGGCTCGCCCGGCCGGTGCAGCAGCCCGGTCACCCCGTCCTCGACGAGCTCGACGAAGGCGCCGTGACCGGCGGCGACGGCCGGGACCCCCGCCGCCATCGCCTCCGCGACGACCAGGCCGAACGTCTCCAGGGACATCGAGGGGGCCACCACGGCGACCGACCGCGCGACGGCCCGCCGGCACTCCGCCGGGTCCCACAGGCCGGCGTACCGCACGTCGTCCCGGCCCGCCGCCCAGGCGGTCACCTCCCGCTCCAGTGGCCCCGCGCCGGCGATCACGAGCGGCACGTCCACACCGCCGTCCGCGGCGATCTCGTCCCACGCGGCCATGAGCAGCCGCACGCCCTTGGCCTCCGCGAGTCGGCCGAGAAAGAGCAGCTGCTCGCCGGCGCCCGCTCGGCGCATGCCCGGGTCGGGCACGAAGTTGTGCTTCACCGCAAGCCGTTCGGGTGGCATGCCGGACCGCACCAGCACGTCGCGCTGCGCCGCGGAGATGCAGAAGAACCGCTCCACGCCGGACCACCACCGCCGCCGGTTGACCGACAGGCTGACCGCGAGCGGAACCGTCGCAAGCCGGGAGTTCCGGTAGCAGCCGTGCCGGACCGCGGGCAGCGACGCCACCGACCCGACGCACTCGGTGCACTGCCGGCCGTCCCGGTGCAGCGTGCCGGGCGGGCAGACCTGGGTGTAGTTGTGCAGAGTGGCGACGACGGGCACGTCGGCGTCGGCGCAGGCGGCGAGGACCGCGGGCGACAGCAGCGGGAAGACGTTGTGGACATGCACCACATCCGGCCGCTCGGCGCGGAGCCGGGCGGCGAGCTCCGTGCGGACCGCCGGGTTCCACGGCACGAGCAGCGGCACCGCGGCCTTGCCGAGCAGGGACCGGGCGGCGATGTCGTCGCTGCGCCGCTCGAACACGTCGACCCGGTGGCCGGCCGAGCGCAGCAGCCCCACCTCCTCGTCGACGACCCTGTTCTCCCCGCTCGGCTGCGCCGAGGAGTATCGGTTGTGCACCACCAGGACATGCATGCTCAGGTCACCTCCGGGCCCATCGCGGGATACGTCGTCGAGGGCTGTCGGTCGTCGGGAGCGGCGTCGCCGCGGCGGGTGCCGCGAGCAGCGAGGCGGCCAGGGCCAGATGGAGCAGATATGCCGAGGCGTCGCCGAGCCCGACCTCGGTGTACGACGAGAGCGCGCAGTAGCTGATCAGGAAGATCGCGCAGGCCCTCGGCAGCGACGGCGGCCGCAGCAACGCGACGCCGCCCAGCACGGCGATGATCGCCGCCACGATGGTGAGGCCGATCAGGCCCTGCTCGTCGTAGACGGCCAGCCAGCTGTTGTCGATCGGCAGCCCGTCGAACGACTTGTCGCCCAGGCCCGTGCCGAACACCTTCTCCCCGGTCGTCCGTGGCGCTGCGAGCAGGGCGTCCCAGACCTTGGCCCGACCGGTGAGGTTGGCGAAGTTCTCCTGGCTCTGTCCGCGCAGGAACCACGCCCGCAGCGCGGAGCTGAACACCACCGCGGCCACCGTGGCGCACAGCACCGCCCAGGCGAAGACCCGGCGGGCGGCTGCGCTGGTCAGGATGAGCGAGCCGATCCCCAGCACCAACCCGATGAGCATGCCGAGCGTGGCCGTCCGGGTATGGGTCAGCGCGAGCAGGACGAGCGACGGCACGATGAGCACCACCGCGCTGGTCCTGTCGATCCGGCGGCCGAGGAGGAGCAGCACGGTGAGCCCGATGACCACCGCGGAGTACTGTCCGATCTGCGGCGGGGTGAGCGGCCACAACGCGCCGACGAGCCGCCCGCCGTAGTACTCGGGCATGGCCGTGGCCGGTGAGACGACCAGACCCGCGGCCACCAGCCCGAGTACCGCGAAGTACATCCTGATGTGGTACCGGACGAACGTCAGGCTGCCGTCCCACCAACGGCTGAGCAGCCACAGCGTGCCCACGAAGAGAGCCAGCCGGGCGCAGCGGAACAGCGCGCCGAACCCGACGTCCAGCTGCACGCTGGAGATCACGCTCGGTACCAGCAGCAGGGTGAGCAGGAACACGAAGGCGCTGGCTCGGATGTTCAGCCGGGGATTGAGCGCGAGCGCCAGAGCGAACGCGGCGACCAGCGCGCCCATGGTGGCCATCTGGATCAGGGAGCGGGGGATCGGGACGACGGTCTGCGCCCCGGCGGAGCCGAGCGTGTTGAGGCCCAGCAAGGCCCAGACGATCCCGACGGCCTTCGGAGTGCCGCCGGCGCGTGGTGCGGCATCGGGCCGCGTGCCGGCCGCGTCCGGTCCGCCCGGCAGCCCACCGCGCCTCAGGTCTCCGCCCATCTCAACCACCGGCCTGTGGGTGGAAGGTGCTGCCCGCGTCCTGCCGGTACGGGGTGCCCTGCCACTGCCCGGCGTCGAGCTTCCGGCCCGGTCCGTCGGCGACAAAGCTCCACGGTCCGCGGTAGACGTTGTCGTGCCAGCGGTTCTGCTGTTCGTGGGTGATCGCCTCGGCCACCCGCTTGCCCCGGTACGGCGACCAGTCGGGAGAGGTGCCGTCGTTGGCCAGCACCGCCATGCGGCCGCACTCCACCGTGCACTTCACGACGGACGGGTCCAGCAGGAAGTGGTTGCCGTGGATGTCCACCCGCTGGGTCTTCCACCGGCAGTCGCCGTACAGCGGTGCGCCGGCGATCGCCGGCTGCGCGCAGCGGTCGGTGTCCTTCACCAGCAACGTGCAGTAACCGGTCGAGGTGTTGGACGGGCTGTTGCAGAACCGGTCGGCGTCCTCCCACAGGGTGATCCCGTTCCAGTTGTTCTCCAGCACGTTCCGGTAGATCTCGATCCTGTCCGTGCGGGCCGGGACCCGTGGTTCGCCGCCGGCCTCGGACACGTAGACGGTCCCGTACGGGAAGTCGTCGCCCTGGTCGGCGTACGTGCGGCCCTCGACCCAGTTGTTCCGCCGGATCACGTTGTTCCGGATGACCGCGTTGTAGCTGGTCTCGTACATCAGCGCGGCACCGTCGTTGGCATCGAGGACGTTGTCCTCGATGAGGAAGTCGTTGTTGTTGTTGTCCGCCCACAACCCGGCTCCGCGGTTGTCGTGCACCCAGTTGCCGCGTACGTCGGCACCGTCGACGGCCCAGAACTTGATGCCCCCCGTGCAGCCGCAGCCCGGCTGCCGCCGCTCCCAGTCGTCGGTGTTGTTGCCCACGATCTCGTTGCCCTCGACCACCAGGCCGCGGATGGAGTCACCGGTCTTGTATGCGTTCATCCCGTACTGTCCGTTGCCGCGCAGGCAGCTCGCACGGACCTGCTGGCGAGCACCGGCCATCAGCCCGGCGCCGGAGTTGTACTGGACGGTCGCGTGCTCGATCACCCACTCGTCGGCCATGTCATGGTTGACGACGCCCTCGTTGTGCGGCGCGACGAAACGTTCCACGGTCAGGTGGCGGATGGTCACCTTGCGGGCGGTACCGCTGAACGCGTACTGGTTGATCTTCCGGCCGTCGAGCACCGCGCCCGGCGCGCCGAGGTACCGGTTCCCCTCCTTGGGCATGACCTGGGCGTAGCGGTCCGGCTCGAGTCTGTGCTTGCCCGGTCGCAGCCAGAACGTGGTGTTCGGGGGGCTGCTCTCGGTCTTCGCGGCCAGGTCGCCGACCACCGAGGGGTCGACGGTCACCGCGCCCGGCGGCGCCTTCGCCGGCCCGGCCGCGGGCTGCTCGCACACCCGGGCCACGGACGTGGAGGGCGTGCCGGATGTGGCGGGCGTCCCGGATGTGGCGGGCGTCCCGGAGGGCTCCGCCGGGGCGTCCGACATGCTCGTACAGCCGGTCGCCGCCGGCAGGACCAGCGCCAGCGCCGCCACCGGCAACGCCCAGCGCCGCCACTCGATCACCACGCCTCCCCCTAGCCGCTGAACCCGAGCACGGTGGTGAACCCCTCCGCGCCGTCGGCGAAACCGGTGCCGACCAGCGTGGTGGAGGGTTCCTTGCGTCCGAAGCCGGCGGAGTACCAGCCCAGCGGCGGGTGGGTCTCGCCGCGATGCGCCCGCCAGGACAGCTGCCCGGGCAGGTCGAGCACCGCGGAGCGGTCCTCGCCGTCCCGGGTCCAGGTGAGCACCGCGCGGTTCCCCATCAGGTCCGCGGCGATCGCCGGGCCGAGGTGGAACGCCAGACGCACGGGCCCGCGCTCGCCGAGGACCTCGTCGACCACGCGCAGCTCCCGGCTCGCGGCGGTCAGCTCCACCCGGCGGCGGTGCACGGAGCGCTGGTAACCGTCGTGCTCGGCGCTCCAGCGGGCCGTCCCCCCGTCGGAGGCGTCGGCCGTGTCCGCGACCAGGACGCGGCTGCGGGCGTGCCGGGTCCACAGGAACGGGCCACCGGAGACGGACTGGTCACCGCCGTCCCACTGCAGGGTGTTGTGGCCGAGGGTCGACCGGAAGTACTGCCGCCACTCGGGCTGCCCGTGGTAGCAGAACGTCCCCGGGTCGGCGAGGACGTCGACCCCGTCGTGCCGGACCTCCACGGACAGCGCGTCCGCGTGGGCATGCGCGGCGATCGACAGGAACCCGTGCGGGCCCCCGTCGCAGCGGCACCAGATCTCCGCCGGACCGCGCAGAATGGTCATGCCCGCGTCGGCGAAGTGGGCGGGCCGGCTTGCCGGACGCGTCACGGCCGGCGCGGTTCCACTCTCCGAGTACGGCCGGATGAGCGCGGCAAGGAGCGGGGTGCGCACATCGGTGCCGATCACTGTCGGCCACCAGGGGAGTCGGCCGAACACGGCCTCCCCGGTGGCGAGCAGCGAGCCCCAGCGGTCGGTGCCCGTGCCGTCCACGATCAGACCGTGCCCGTCGTCTGCGTCCCCCTGGCGCGGCGGCCGCAACCGGCCGTCCACGATGGCCGCGAGCGCGTCGGTCATCCGCAGCAGCACCAGCCGGACCGAAGCGGGGACCGGCACGCCGGCGGCATCCGCCTCGGCCACCGCGGCCAGGCCGAGCTCAAGCACGAGTCCGTGGTACTCGGTGGCCAACTCGCGGTTGAGGCCGGAGTCGAAGGTGTTGCTCCGCAGATGCCGCTCCAGCGACCGCAGCGCTCCGGCTCGCCAACCCGCCGAGGAGGGGAACCACCCGAACGCGCAGGCCGCGGCGAACTGTCCGGCGGCCTCGGCGATGACGTGGTTGTTCGCCGAAGACCCCCGGCTGGGGAAGGCGGCCAGCCAGCGCTGGTGGTGCCAGATCTGTTTCAGCGCCACCGGGTTGCCCTCGAACAGCCCGGCCGCGCCCGGCCAGCCGTCGAGCAGCCGACGGATCCACACCCAGGAAAGCAGCCGGATCCCCAGCTCGATGCCGCTGATCCAGTGCACTCCGCGCAACGGAGCGTTGGCCGCCCACCACAACCGCAGGTGCTTGGCCACTCGCTCGGCGTACCGCTCGTCCCCGGTGATCGCGTACGCGGCGGCGAGCACGGTGAGGTACTGATGCCGGGACAGCTCCCAGATCTGCTTGATGTCCCCGACCGCGTCCTCGTTCCGGTACGGCACGTCGAAGGCGTACCCCCACGGAGCCCGGCGCCCGGTCTTCGGGTCGTACCACCAGTCCGGGTCGGCCAGGTCGTCGCGGTCCACCCCGAAATACTCGGCGTGCCCGGCCATCAGCCGGTCCGCCTCGGCGACGAGACGTTTCGCGGCGTCCGGGGGCACCGCGGCGATCGTCCCGGCGGGCAGTACCGCGGTGAACCGGGCGCCGGTCACCCTCGGGCAGTCCGGCAGCGCCGCCCGCCACCGACGCCTGCGCACCGCGTCGCTCACCCGGCCGCCGACCTCCCGCGGTTCCATCCGGGACAACCGCCGCAGGTACCAGCCCGGACTCCCCGAGCTCACCGTCATCGCCCCCTCGCCAACGTCACCGGTGCGCCGCCGGCCAGGCCGGCCTGCACGGCGAGGGTGGCCGCCGTGGTGGCGACCAGCGACTCCAGCGTCACCGGCATCGGCCCGCCGGTCCGTACGGCCTTGATGAACGCGGCCAGCTCGGCGGACTGGCCCTTGTTCCGGGCCTTGGGCAGCCGCGAGCTGACCCACCGCCGGCTGCGGGCATCGTGGACGGAGGCGCGGACGAAGTCGTCGAGTCGCAGCACCTTGCCGTCCGCGATCAGGTCCAGCGTCTCCTTGGGGAAGCCGGCCGCGCCGGTGGTGACGTAGCTGATGGTGGCGGTGGACTCGTCCGGGTAGCGCAGCACGACCTGAAGGTCTTCGTTGCCGGGCGTGGCGACCGCGTACACCGAGACCGGGTCGGACTCGAGCAGCCAGCTCGCCGTATCGATGAAGTGTCCGCCCTCGCCGGCGAAGCGCGAGCCCTCGGTGCCCTGCCGGAGGTACCAGCTGCCGTGCTGCAGTCGGCCCGCGTTGACCAGGTAGCGGAGGCTCGCCGGACCGGTCCGGGCGCCGAACCGCTGCCTGGCCTCCTGCAGCAGCGGCGCGAACCGGCGGTTGAAGCCGACCTGCAGCCGGTCGTTGCCGGACTCCTCCACCGCCGCGAGTACGCCGGCCAGCTCGTCCTCGGTGAGGGCCAGCGGCTTCTCCACGAACACCGACTTGCCGGCGAGGAGCGCCTTGCGGGTCAGTTCGGCGTGCGAGCTGTGCCGGGTGACGACGAACACCGCGTCGATGGACTTGTCGCCGAGCACGGCGTCGAGATCGGTGGTCGCCTCGGCGAAGCCGAACTTCCTTTGCGCGTTGGCTGCGGACAGCGCCGTCGTGGTGACGACGGTGGACAACTCGACGCCGTCGCGCCGGGCCAGGTGCGGCAGCAGCATCGACGTCGCGTAGTTGCCCGCGCCGACGAACGCGAGGCGCACCGGCGACGTGGCCGGCCGGGCCGGGGCGGGCACTCCACCGCTGCGCCGCACCGCGGGCACGGCCACCGCCGGGGCCTCCGCCTCCGCGGCTCGGTCGGGGAGGCCGGGGTACCGGAACAGCACGGCCACGGCCTTCAGTTCGCCGTCCTTCAGACGCCGGTACGTCTCGACGGCGTCATCGAAGTCGGCGACGTGGGAGACCAGGGGCTCCACGTCGACACTGCCGCGGGCCAGGAGATCGAGGAAGCACGCCAGGTTGCGGCGCTCGGTCCAGCGCACATAGCCGATCGGGTAGTCCCGCCCCTCGAGCTCGTACTCCGGGTCGTAGCGCCCGGGGCCGTACGAGCGGGAGAACCGGACGTCGAGCTCTTTCTCGTAGTACGCGTTCCACGGCAGGTCCAGGCGGCACTTGCCGATGTCGACGACCCGGCCGCGGTCCCGGCACAACCGTGCGGCCAGCTCGACGGGCTGGTTGCTGCCGCCCCCGGCGGCCAGGTACACCTGGTCCACGCCGTGACCGCCGGTGAGTTCGGCGACGGCGGCTTCCACGGCCGCGGACGCGGGATCGCCGCAGGCCGCGGCGCCCAGGCGCTCGGCGAGCTCGCAGCGTTCCGGGTCGGGGTCGACCCCGACGACGCGGACCCCCGAGGCGACGAGGAGCTGCACCACCAGCTGACCGATCAGCCCGAGGCCGATGACCAGGGCCACTTCGCCGAGCTGTGGCTCGCCGCGGCGGACGCCCTGCATCGCGATCGACCCGACGGTGCCGAAGGCCGCGTGGCGCGGCGCGAGGCCGTCCGGAACCCGGGCGTAGAGGTTCTTCGGCACCCAGTTCAGCTCGGCATGCAACGCGTGCTCATTGCCGGCGCAGGCCACGAGGTCACCGACCGCCACATCGTCGATCCCGGGGCCGACCTGCTCGACCACCCCGCACAGCGAGTAGCCCAGCGGCGTGTAGGAGTCCAGCTTGCCCATCACCTTCTGGTAGGTGGCGGACACCCCGTTGGTGGCCACGCTCTGCATGACCTTGGCCACCTGGTCCGGGCGGGAGCGGGCCTTGCCCAGCATCGACATGCCCGCCTCGGACACCTTCATGAGCTCGGTCCCGGTGGATATCAGCGAGTAGGCGCTGCGGACCAGCACACCACCCGGCTTGCATCCCGGCACCGGTACGTCGAGCACCGCCAGCTCGCCGCTCTTGTAGTTCTGCACAACCTGTTTCACCGAAGTCCCCTTGTTTCTAAGCCGTCCAGCGCGCGTGCCCGCCGGACCCGGAGGTCGCGCCGCGATACCAGTACTCGAGGGTCAGCACATGCCACAGATGCTTGGAGAAGTCCCGCTGCCCGGCGGCGTCCTCGGCGACCATCCGCGCCAGCGCGTCGCGGCGCAGGAACCCGGAACGGACGAGCACGCCGTCGTGCACCACCTCGCGCACCAGCGGTGCCAGATCCCGGCTCATCCAGGCGCGCAGCGGGGCGCTGAACAGGCCCTTGGGCCGGTACACGATCTCCCTGGGCAGGATCGAGGAGGCCGCCTCCTTGAGGACGGCCTTGCCCTGCCGTCCGACGATCTTGCGATCACCGGGCACGGCGAACGCCGCCTTGACCACCTCGACGTCCACGTACGGCACCCGTACCTCGGTCGACGCGGCCATGCTCGACCGGTCCGTGTACGCGAGGTTCAGGCCCGGCAGGAACATCCGGGCGTCGCCCAGGCACATGCGGTTGACGAAGTCGTCGAGGTCGTTGTCCTGGTAGATGTCCGCGTGTTCGGTCAGCACGTCATCGACCGTGCCGGCCAGGTCCGGATTGACCAGGGCGAGCAGCTCGTCCTGGTCGTACATGGTGTAGCTGCGCCGGAACGCGGTCTCCTCCGGCAGGTCGGCGAAGGAGAGGAACCGCTTCGCGAAGCGCACCGACCGGTACCCCCGGCGGGCCGTGGCGACCGGCAGCCGGTCCACCGTCGCGGACAGGCCGCGCCGCAGGGGCCGCGGGACGCGCTGATAGCGCAGCGCGATCAGGTTGGCCAGGTGCTTGCGGTAACCGGCGAACAGCTCGTCGGCGCCCATCCCGGAGAGCATGACCTTGACTCCGGCCTCCCGGGCGGCCGAACAGATCAGGAACGTGTTGATCGCGGCCGGGTCGCCGATCGGCTCGTCCAGGGTGTGCGTCATCTGCGGCAGCAGGTCGAGCACGTTCGGGGCGATCTCGATCTCGTGCAGGTCGACGCCGAACCGCTCGGCCACCTGCCGGGCATAGCGCAGATCGTCCGGCATCGCCTCGAACTTGGCGTCCTCGGCACGGAACCCGATCGTGTAGGCGGAGATCCCGGGGCGGTCGCGGGCCGCCAGCGCGGTCAGGTAGCTGGAGTCGAGCCCGCCGGAGAGGAACGTCGCCACGGGTACGTCGGAGAGCAGGTGGCGGCGGGTCGACTCCTCGACGATGGCAGCGATGTCCGGCAGCTCGCCGCTCCGGGCCCGCTCCCGGCCCTCGGCGGCGACGTCCCGGAGGTGCCAGAACCGGCCGCGCTCCACACGGCCGTCGGGCCGGCACCGGAGCCAGCTCCCCGGCGGCAGCTTCTCCGCCTCGCGGTACGCGCACCGTGAGTCCGGCACCCAGTAGTACAGCAGTGAGGCCACCAGCGCCGCATGGTCCACCTCCAGCGACCCGCCGGTGGCGGCGGTGAGCGCCTTGAGCTCGGAGGCGAACACCAGGCCCTCACCGCGCCGGAGCAGGAACAGCGGCTTGATGCCGAGTTGGTCACGGGCGAGCACCAGGTCACCGGTGCGCTCGTCGAAGATCCCGAACGCGAACATGCCGCGCAGCCGCGGCAGGCAGTCCGTGCCCCAGCGCCGCCAGGCCTCGAGGAGCACTTCGGTGTCGGACGTACCGCGGAAGCGCACCCCGGCGGCTGCCAGCTCGGCACGCAGCTCGGGCGCGTTGTACAGCTCGCCGTTGTACGTCAGGACGAGGCCGTCCGAGACCATCGGCTGGGCGCCGGTCTCGGACAGGTCGACGATGGCCAGCCGGCGGTGCCCGAGGTGCACTTCGCCGTCACCGGCGCGGTGGCTGTACCGGCCCGCCCCGTCCGGACCGCGGTGGGCGAGGGTGTCGGTGAGCCGGTCGGTCACGACCTTCCCGTCCGGCCATCGGTACGTGCCTGCGATGCCACACATGTCCTACTGTCCCTCCTGGTCGCTGTCCGGGACCCGTGCCGCCCACATCGGCAGCCGGTCCGTCCGCCGCCGGTCCGTCCCGTTCTGCCGGGCCGCCCGCTCGTTCCGGCCGCGCGGCGCGGCGTGCGGCCCGTCCCACAGCGTGCCGTCGGTACGGTCGCGCGGATCGGGGTCGATCAACACCACACCGATCACCGCGATGCGCTGGTCCGCGAGCTGCCGTGCCACGGTGTGCAGCCAAGCGGCACTGCCGTGCCCGGCACGCACGACGAGGACCGTCCGCGTGCCGAGGTACTGGAGATCGGGCCACGCCGCGCCGGGCGCCACCGAGCCGACGCCGAGACGCCGCTGCTGATGCGGGACGGACGCGGCACGGTCGGCGCTGACCACGGTGGGGTCTCCCGGCTTCGGGCGGCGGTGGGCAAGCCTGAGGCCCGGCAGACCATCGATGATGGCCACGGGCCCGTCCGCCGCCAGTGCCCCGGCGAGATCCAGGGCGATCACGCTCGTGCTGCGCACACAGCCCAGTTCCAGCAGCGACACCGGTTCCGCGGAGCCGCGCACGGTGCGTGCCAGGGACGCGGCGAGCCGTTCGTGTGCCGCCCGGATTCGCCGACGCCGCCACAACCTGGCCGGACGGCCGGGAAGTTCGGCGATGACCGAGGAGCCGAGGTTCGCCGCGATCTCCCGGCGCAGCACGGGGCGGTCCGCCACCACCGCGCCGACCGCGGCCACCGCGAGTCCGAGGGCGAGTCCGAGGGCGAGCCCGATCGCGCCGTCGGTGGCAGCGGTCCTGGGCAGGGAGTGCCGTACCGGGCGTGGGGCGTCCACGATCTGTGTGCGGGCGATGAGCTGGGGCGTGCCGATGCGTGCCTCCGCGGCGCGCCGGCCGAAATCGGAGATCTGCGAGGTGAGTTCGGCCCGGCGGGCGAAGAGCGACTCCATGTTCGCCGACGTCTTCGGCCCGCTCTCCGACGATCCCTCTCCGATCGACTTGTCGACCTCGGCGAGGTCGTCCCGCAGTCGGTCACGCTGGTCGAGCAGGGCCTGGGCCTCGGCGTTCGCGGCTTCCCGTATCCGCCGCACATGGTCGGCGACGAACGCGTCGGCCAGCGCCTGGGCGCGGGCAACCGCTTCCGCGTCGCTGTCACCGGTCACATCGATCCGCAGCAGGTTGTTGGTCAGGCCGACACCCTCGTAGTCCTTCATGAAGTCCTCCGGTTTCTCCGGGGACTTGAGGGACCGCAGGGCCATGTCGGCGATCCGCGTGGTCTGCAGCAGCGCGACGTCGGTCCGGATCAGTGTCCCGGGGTCGTTCGGCTGGTCCTCCTGATGCGCGACCAGCACTTTGGTCAGCGCGGTCGGCGGTGGGGGCAGCAGGACCGCCACCGCCACGCCGAGGAGAAGTCCGAGCAGCGCCACCGAACACCAGAGGCGCCGCCGTCTGCGCACCGCCACCACCAGCACCTGCAGGTCCAGGAGCGGAGCTGCGGCCGACGACTCCGACGTCGTACTCGTCGTCACCGCGAACCTCCCGTCGTGTCATCGCCCACCGCGAGCGCCGGCGTGGCGGCATGCCTAGGGGGGCCGGCGGACCGCGTCGGAGGGGCCGAGACCGTGCCGGCGAGGACGATGCCGACGACCTCGTGCTCGGCGTCGGCACACGCCTCGGCGATGCCGGCGAGCTCGCCCGCGGTCCAGCTGCCCGCGCTGAGCACGACCAGGGCACCGGACGCGTCGTCGACGTCGGGCACCATCGGCCGGGACACCGAGACCCCCACCACCCGCAGCATGGGGAATTCCCTGCTCGACGAGCTCGGGGAGGAATCGTTCTCGGCCTCGGCGACGAGCTGCCCGGCGGCCCGGCGGGCGATCTCGTCGCCGTCCGGGACGACGACCAGCAGCCGCCGGGGGGCCGGCAGCCGGTCCCGGAGGCGGGCGCACACCCGCCGGTAGCGGATCTGCCTGCTGTCCTCGTCGCCGGAGGTCTGCGGGGCCGGGATGTCCCACCGGATGTCGACGCCGAGGAGTCGGCGGATCCGGGCCCGCGGGCCACGGCCTTCCGGCCGGTGCGCGGGCCGTTCATCGGGTACGTCGACGGTACCGAGCAGCACCGAGCCGAGCGCCGCGGTGATCTCCGGCCCGGTCCGCAGCCGGCGACTCACCCGCGCGGCGGCGAGATGACCGATGACCGCGAGCAGGAAGGACAGCAGCGCTCCACCGCCGACGAGCTGCGTCCTCGTCGGCGGTGCCTCGCCCGCCGGCCGGGCGGCCGGCCCCATGACGACCATGTCGGCCCTGCCGTCGGCCGGATCGGCCTGGCCGGCCTTGTCCAGCTTGTCCACGGCCTCCTGGAGCGCGGTGCGCAGCTTCGCGAGCTCGGTGCGGGTCTGCACGCTCTCCACGGTCCGCCCCGGACCGGCCGCGTCGGCCAGCTCGTCGATACGGCGCGTGGTCTGCTCCACCATCTTCCGCAGTGCCTCGGGCCGCGCCGCTTCGGGGTCGGTGCTGTCGCTCACGATCTGCGCGGCGAAGGTGACGAACTGCTGGGCCATCTGGTCGGAGAGTCGCTGTGCGCGCTCCGGGGTGTCGGCCGTGCCCGAGATCTTGATGATGTTCCCGTCGGCGGCCTTGGCGCTCACCCGCTCCCGCAGCTCGCTGCCGCTGACCCCGGCCCAGCCGAGCGTGGCGGCCGCGCGGTCGACCACCACCGAACTGGTCACGATCTCCGCCTGGGTGAGCAGTTCGCGCTCCTCCCACGCCCCGGGCAGCAGTACCGACGCCGACGTCGTGTACCGCGGCGGGAACAGCAGAGAGGTGCCGTAGCCGACGAGCGCGCCCACCACGACGAGGATCGTGAGAAGCCGCCGGCGCCGACGGATGATCCGCCCGATCGTGACCAGGCGTATGGTGTCATCGCTCAACGGCGCGGCCTTCTCCCCGTCCGGACCGGGCCGCTCACTGACACGGGAGTGTGGTCACGGCAGGCGGCGGCGTAGGCGGACAGCAGCGATTGCTGCGAGTGCCGCCAGGAGAGCTGCCCGCTGATCCGCTCCTGGCCGATCTTGCCCATCCGGGCCCGCTCCTCCGGATCGTCGAGCAGCCGCGCGATGAGCCCGGCGAACTCGGCCTCGTCGTCGGCGGACGCGTAGACGGCGGCGTCACCGGCGGAGACCCGCGCCTCCCGGAGGTCGAACGAGACGATCGGCCGGCCCATCACCATGTACTCCAGGACCTTGTTCATGGTCGACACGTCGTTGAGCGGATTGCGCGGGTCGGGGGAGAGGCACACGTCCGCGGTGGACAGGTAGCGCACGAGGTCCGCGTCCGGAATGCGCCCGGTGAACTGCACCTGCTCCGAGAGCCCGAGCTGCCGGGACAGCTCGACCATCGCGTCGAAGGCGTCGCCGGCGCCGACGAACACCGCGTGCCAGTCGGTCCGCCCGAGCTCGTCGCGCAGCTTCGCGAGGGCCCGCAAGGCGTAGTCGACGCCGTCCTGCGGGCCCATGACGCCGAGGTAGCACAGCAGATGAGGCTTGCCGCGCTTCAGTTCCGGCTCGGGCGGTACCGGGTGGAACCGGTCGATGTCGGGTGCGCTGCGGACCACGAAGACGTCTTCCGGCCGTCGGCCCCCACGGCGCAGCGCGACGTCCCGGTAGCTCTCGTTCGTGGCGAGCACGACGTCCGCGGCCCGGTAGGTCATCCGTTCCAGCGCGCACACGGCGCGGTAGAGGAGGTCCTCACCGCGGTCGAACCGGGAGAGGTACAGCTCGGGCACCAGGTCGTGCTGGTCGAAGACGAACCGCGCCCCCCGCCGCTTCAGCCACAGGGCCGGCAGGAACAGCAGGTCCGGCGGATTGCAGGCGTGGACCACGTCGACCGGGCCGACCCTGCGGGCCAGCCGGACCGTGTGCCACAACGCCGATCCGTACTCCCGCAGGTAGCCGGCCGGACCTCCGGTGGCCGCACGCAACGGGTAGCGGTGGATCCGCACCCCGTCGATCTCCGCCTCCGGCTCCGTGTCCCGCTTCTCCCCCCGGGGACAGATGACATGCACCTCCCAGCCCGCGTCGCGCAGCGTCGTGCATTCCTGCCACACCCGCCGGTCGAACGGGACCGACAGGTTCTCCACCAGGATCAGCGCGCGCCGGACCGGCCCGTCGCCACCGGCTGTGTCACCGAACGATGTGTCACCAAGCAAGGCCCACGTACCCCGGTTCGGCCCGGCGCGCGTCGGCGTCGGGAAGGTGGATGAGGTCGACGATCACCGGGGCGTCGCCATGGGGCAGCGCCGCCAGCACGGCCGGATCCCTGGTCCCGACCAGGCATACCTCGGCATGTTCGAGCACCTCGTCGACGGATTCCGCAAGCAGCTGCGCGAGGTGCGGCAGCCGGGTCTCGATGTACTCGCGGTTCGCGCCGAGGAGCCGGGAGAGGTTCACGTTGGGGTCGTAGATCCGAAGGTCGTACCCCTTGCCGAAGAGCCTCTCCGCCAGCTCGACGAGCGGGCTCTCGCGGAGGTCGTCGGTGCCGGGTTTGAAGGACAGCCCGAACATGCCCACCCGGCGCTTGCCGGTGCGCTCGACGAGCTCCACCGCGCGCTGCAGATGGTCGGAGTTGGACGGGAGCACGTGGGCGAGGATGGGCACCGAGACGTCGGCCCGCCGCGCCGCGTGGACCAGGCTGCGCAGGTCCTTGGGCAGGCAGGAGCCACCGAAGGCGAAGCCCGGCCGCAGGTAGGCGGCGCTGATGTTCAGTTTGCGGTCGGCCAGGAACACGTCGATCACCTGGTGCGAGTCCACCCCGAGCGCCTGGCACACCGCGCCCAGCTCGTTCGCGAAGCCGATCTTGAGGCCGTGGAACGCGTTGTCCGCGTACTTGATCGCCTCGGCCGTCGGGACCGGCACCCGGAACACCTCGCCGGGCAATCCGTCGTACAGCGCCGCCACCACGTCGCCGCTTGCCGGGTCGAGCTCGCCGATGACGGTCTTGGGCGGGTCGAAGAAGTCCCGCACACTCGTGCCCTCGCGCAGGAACTCCGGGTTGACCGCGACCCCGAAGTCCACCCCGGCCGTGCCGCCGACGTACTTCTCGAGGATCGGCACCAGCAGGTTCAGGCAGGTGCCCGGGAGCATGGTGCTGCGGAACACGACGGTCTGCCGCCCGCCCCGCTCGGCCACCGCGGCACCGATCTCCTCGGTGACCCGCTCCAAGTACGTGGTGCACAGGCTGCCGTTGGGCTCCGACGGAGTACCCACGCAGACCAGCGACACCTCGCTGCCCGTGATCGCCTCGCGGACGTCGGCGGTGGCGCGCAGCCGTCCGTCCCGCACGACCTCGGCGATGAGCTCGCCGATCCGCTCCTCGACCACCGGCGCCTTGCCGTCGTTGACCAGGTCGACCTTCACCTGGTTCACGTCCACCCCGATGACCTCGTGACCGAGGCTGGCCAGGCACGCGGCCGACACGCAGCCCACGTAGCCGAGCCCGAAGACGCTGACCCTCATGACCCGTTCCTCCCCCAGGGCAGGCCCTTGTGGCCTGCCATATGTGCGCCGACCCGACGACGCCCCCCGCGCATCAGTAGGCCCCCTGCCCGTAGAGCACCGCCCGCAGCGTCTTCCACAGAATCACCGCGTCGAGGGCGAGCGACCAGTCCTCCACGTACCGCAGGTCGAGCCGGACCGCCTCCTCCCACGGCAGGTCGCTGCGTCCGCTGATCTGCCACAGGCCGGTGAGCCCGGGCTTGACGAGGAGCCGCCGCCGGATGTCCGGGCCGTACGCGGCGGACTCCTCCGGCAACGGAGGCCGCGGACCGACCAGCGACATCGAGCCGGTGAGTACGTTGAAGAGCTGCGGGAGCTCGTCGAGCGAGTACCGGCGCAGCACCGTTCCCACCCGGGTCACCCGCGGATCCCGGCGGAGCTTGAACAGCAGGCCGGCGCCCTCGTTGCGGTGGGCCAGCTCGGCACGTGCCGCGTCGGCCCCGACGACCATGGTGCGGAACTTGAGAATGGTGAACTCGCGGCCGTCCTTGCCGACCCTGCGCTGGCGGTAGACCGCCCCACCCCGGCTGTCCACCATCACGAGCAGCCCGACGAGTATCAGCAGCGGCGCGAACAGCATCAGCAGGACCGCCGCGCCCATCCGGTCGACGACCTCTTTGACCGCCCGGCGTCCCCCGGTGAAGGTCGGCATGCTGACCCGCAGCAGGGGGATCCCGAGCACCGCGTCGACGTGCAGCCGTGGGCCGGCCACCTCCATGAGCACGGGGGCCACGACCATCTCGGCATCGCTGCCTTCGAGGTTCCAGGCCAGCCGCTGCAGCCGGTCCGGTGACCAGTGCGGGTCCGGTGTGACCGCGACGACACGGTAGCCGTTGTGGCGGACGTGGCCCGCGACGTCGGCCAGTCGGCCGACGACCGGCACTCCGTCCAGTTGGTCACCGTCGAGCCCGGGACTGTCCGCCGTGCACACCGCCTCCACCCGCCAGCCGAGGTGCGGGAACTTGCGGGTTCGGGTGATCAGGTCGCGCACGGTGGCCGGGCTCCCGGCGGCGAGCACCGGGCGCAGGCACCGTCCTTCCTTCCGCTGTTTGTGCAGCCAGAGGCGCAGCAGATACCGCTCGGTCATGGTGATGAGCGCGATCACCGGGATCGCGACGAAGATCCAGAGCTTGATGTTGCGCGAGGTGAGGGCGATTCCGAGGAGCGCCAGGACGACGGCTGCCGTGCACAGCGAGCGTCCGAGCCGACGGAATTCCTCGGCGCCCTGGCCGAGCACGGCCGGAGCCCATGACCGGCTCACCGCAAGCGCTCCCAGCACCAGCAGCTCGGTGCCGAAGGCGAGAATTCTCCACTTCTCATGCCAGTTGGCCGCGTCCCGGACACCGAAGAAGCTGCCGATCGCCGCCACGACGAAGGCGGTGACCACGATGTCGCTGGTGATCACGGCACGGCGGTACCGCTGCTCCCAGTCGATCGTGGTCCGGCTGATCGCCCCGTTCTCCAGACGCCCGCGCGCCGTTGGAAACGGGCTGACTAATTCCCCCTGCTGCACGGACCCCCCCAGGGCACCAGTGGTCTCGACGTGTTGGCTCCACACAGTTCCTCCCCCCGGGAGGCCCCCGCCCCCCGCGCTGTCCTCCCCCCGGGAGGCCCCCGCCCCCCGCGCCGCGCTGTTCCTGCCTCCGGGAGGCACCCGCCCACCCCGTGAATGACGTATCTGCTGTTGCTGAGCTGCTTGAACACCCTCACCGGGGCGACGGCGGACTCGCCTGCCCTGCCAGAGTCTTGAGGCGCGAGAACCCGTTGAGATCTCGGGTGCCCCCGCACCCAAGGCCCCTGTCGGGCTCCGAGAATTGATCACCCCACGTCTGACGCAGGGGGGCTACTGCTGGCTGTCCATAGCGCTGGATCGATAGATCATCATTTGTCGCCTGGTGTCCGAGCTTGTGAAGCATGGTCAATCTAGAGCATCGGGGCCCGCCTGAAGAGGTATGTGCGGAATTTGTGCTGAACCTTTGAAGGTGGATCTATCGAGGGGTGACCGCCCGGTGGTGCCTCGGCGACGGAGACGTGCCGTGTGACCTGTGGTGACGGGAGTTCACCGGGCTGTCAGCATCGGCAACCCGGGGCGTCCTGGCGCTGCCGGCCGGGCCGAGCTTGGCTTGTTCTTTAACCTGTCGCGCGGAGATCGTGCGGCCGTGATGGACGGGCAGGGCCGCTCCAAGCGATTTCATTCGCTCACGTGTTCGGTTAGTGGTTACGCTGGACCCATGAGCGCAGCGCGACCCGCCCTGCCCGGACTCCAGGGCTCCCTCTTCGATCAGGACGACGACATCCGGTTCGGCCCCTTCGACGGCCTCCGGCGGACGGCGCTGGACGGCGGCGCCTGGGTCGACCACCTTCCCGGATGGCTGCACGGCTCCGACGCCCTCTTCGAGGAGCTGGCCACGGGCGTGCCCTGGCGGGCCGAGGAGCGGCCGATGTACGACAACGTGGTCGCCGTACCCCGGCTCCTGGCCCACTACGGCGAGGGCGTCCCCCTCCCGCACCCCGCCCTCGCCGAGGCGCGGCGGATCCTCGGCTCCCACTACGGCCCCGAACTCGGCGAACCCTTCGTCTCCGCCGGTCTCTGCCTCTACCGCGACGGCCGTGACAGCGTGGCCTGGCACGGCGACCGCACCGGACGCTCCGGCACTCACGACACGATGGTCGCGATCCTCTCCCTCGGCGACCCCCGTGACCTCGCCTTCCGCCCGCGCTCCGGCGGTCCCACGGCTCTCCGTCTCCCGCTCGGCCACGGCGACCTCATGGTGATGGGCGGCTCCTGTCAGCGCACCTGGGACCATGCCGTCCCCAAGACGAGCCGCGCCGTCGGGCCCCGCATCAGCGTCCAGTTCCGCCCGCGCGGAGTCCGCTGAGCCCGGCGCGCGAGCCGATCGGGAAGATCCTGAGCGTTCCCGTCCTCCTGTGCGGTGATGTCGGTCTACGCGGTGATGTCGGTCGGCTCCTCGTCGGAGGAGACGATCGACACCTCCAGCTTGCGCAGCAGTCGCGCGAGCTGGCGGCGTTCGGAGGGCGACAGTCCGCCGAGCATCCGCTGCTCGTTGTCGAGGTGCTCGGCGAACACCACGTCCACCGTCGCGAGGCCCTTCTCGGTGAGGCGGGAGTAGACGACCCGGCGATCGTCGTCGTCCCGTTCCCGGACGATGAGGCCGTCCTTCTCCAGGCGGTCGATCCGCAGCGTGACCCCCGCCGACGACACGAGGCCCGAGTCGGCGAGCTGCCCCGCGGTCAGCCGGTGGGGGTGCCCCGCGCGCCGCAGCGCGGTGAGGACGTCGAAGCCGGCCACGGACAGGCCGTGGCGCTCGATGGAAGTGGTGAGCCGGGTGTTGTAGCGCAGGTAGGAGCGGTGGAGGCGGGCGAGGACCTCCAGCGGGCTGGTGTCCAGCTCGGGCCTCTCCCGCGCCCAGTCCTCGATCACGCGCGCGACGGCGTCACGGTCCGACGGCCTCGATACAGCCATGCTCTTCCCCTCGTCCTGCGTCGTCCCCCGACTTCTCACAGCACTGAGAATCTTAGTCCTGAGGTGAAAATGCGCGGGCGCCCGCTCTGCGCAGGGCGCCCGCTCTCTGTGCCGGGCGCCCGCTCCGTCTCGGGCACCCGCTCCCTACCGGCCGTCTCAGGCGTTGAGCTCCTCCAGCGTCCTGCCCTTGGTCTCGACGGCGAAGCAGGCGATCGCGGCGCCCACGGCCGCCACCACGGCGAGCTGTGCGAAGACGAGGGCCAGGCTGCCGCCCGCGCCGATGATCGCGCCGACGGTGACGGGGCCGAGGATGACGCCCAGCCGGTTCCACACACCGCCGAACGCGGCGCCCCTGGCCCGGTTGGACGTGGGGTAGAGCTCGGGGGAGTACAGGTAGAGCCCCGCGTTGATCGCGTAGAGGAAGAAGGTCGTACAGGAGGCGAAGACGGCCACCTGGCCGCCCGAGGTCGCGCCGGCCAGGGCGAGCACGCCGAGCGAGAGCACGGTGCCGACGAGCGCGCCCACCAGCGCGGGCCTGCGGCCGATGCGGTCGATCAGGAGGGCGACGACGAACGTGCCGAGCAGGCCGGTCACGTTGCTGAGCAGGCTGTAGACGAGAGCAGTGGTCAGGTCCAGGCCGAAGGTCTTCGTGTAGAGCGAGGGCAGCCAGGTGGAGATGCCGTGGTTGACGTAGTAGGCGACGAACCACAGACCCGACACGACCACGGTCCGCCGGAGGTAGCGTCCCCGGAACAGGTCGCTCAGGCGGCCGCCGGGCGGCTCGTCGGCCAGGTCCGCGGCGGGGGCGGGCAGCGCCTCGGAGGTGGAGCGGGCGACCTCCGCCTCGATGCGTGCGATGACCTCCTCCGCCTCCCGGACACGTCCTCGGGACAGGAGCCAGCGCGGGGACTCGGCGACCTGGCGGGGGAGCGCGGCGGCGAGCAGCACCGGGACCGTGCCGAGGACGAACATCGCGCGCCAGCCGAAGTGGGGGACCACCCACACGGCCACCAGCGTGGCCGCCGCGAGACCGGCCGGGAAGATCATCTCGTACAGCAGGACGAACCGGCCGCGCTTGTCGGAACGGGCGATCTCGTTGATGTACGTGGCGGCGACGGGTACGACTCCGCCGATGCCGAGGCCCTGGACGAACCGGAAGAGCGAAAACGTCTCGATGCTGCCGGAGAACGCGACGGCGAGGCTGGCGAGGCCCGTGATGCCGACCCCCAGGGCGACGGTGCGGACGCGGCCGATCCGGTCGCCGAGCCAGCCGGCCGCCAGGGCGCCGAGCAGCATCCCGATGGAGGCGGCGGTCACGGCGAGGGTGGCCTGTCCGGTGGTGAGGCGCCACTCCTTCATCAGGACGGGTAGTGCGGACGCGGCAAGCAGCTGGTCGAACGCCTCGAAGAAGGTCACGGCGCCGATCAGGAACCGGACTTTGACGTGCCACCGGGAGTGGGGAAGCCGTTCAAGTCGCGCGGCTACGGAGCCGAGGCCTTGCCTTCCGGCCACAGTCGTCATGGAGGGGTCCTTCCGCGGGCAGGGGAGTTGCCGAGACAGTAGGGGGCCTTATCTAAGCGGTCAATGGTTAAGCGCCTAGAGATCTCTGTCTCGCGGGCCCGGTAGCCATCATCGGCCCCGTGAAGACCGTGCTCAAGGCCGATTCGGCAACGATCTCGACTCGGGGGCTTGTCGAGAAATAGTTAAGCGCTTAGATTTCTAGTGCTTCGACGATTCCGGTCTCGGGATCGCGCCGGACTCCGTCCGTGCCCGGAGCCAACTCCCCTTCCGCCCCCGCCCGGAGGTCCACCCGTGCCGCTCCTTCCCACCGACATCCTGATCGCGGGCCAGTGGCGACGCGGTGCGGGCGAGCCCGTCGACACCGTCGACCCGGCGACCGGACACGTCCTCGCCACCGTCCACTCCGCCTCCGCCGCCGAGGTCGCCGAAGCGGCCGAAGCCGCGGCGCGGGCGGTGGCGGACCCCGCCTGGCGGGACCTGCTCGCCCACGAGCGCGCCCGGCTCCTGCACCGGATCGCCGAGCTGACCGAGGAGGCCGCGCCCGAGCTCGCCGCCGTGCAGACCGCCGACACCGGCAAGACCCTCACCGAGACCCGGGCCCTCGCGCTCAGCGCGGCGGGCACCTTCCGGTACATGGCGGCCGCCCTGGAGACGGCCGAGGACACGGTCACGCCGTCCCGCGGCCCGTACGTCACCATGAGTGTCCACGAGCCGATCGGCGTGGTCGGCGCGATCAACCCCTGGAACTCCCCGGTCGCCAGCGACGCGCAGAAGATCGCCCCCGCGCTCGCCGCCGGCAACGCCGTCCTCCTCAAGCCCGCCGCCTGGACCCCGCTGGTGTCCCTCGCCCTCGGGCGGCTGATCACCCGGGCACTCGACGAGTTCGGCCTGCCCACCGCCCTCCTTTCGGTACTGCCCGGCAGCGGGAGGATCGTCGGCGACGCCCTCGTGCGCCACCCCCTCGTCGCCCGGATCGGATTCACCGGGGGCACCGAGACGGGCAGGTCGATCGCCGCCCTCGCCGGCGAGAAGCTCGTCCCCGCCTCGCTGGAGCTCGGCGGCAAGTCGCCGACGATCGTGCGCGCCGACGCCGACATCGAACAGGCCCTGGCCGGCGTACTGTTCGGGATCTTCTCGTCGAGCGGCCAGTCCTGCATCGCCGGCTCGCGGCTCTTCGTGGCACGCGAGATCTACGACACCTTCGTCGGCGAGCTCGTCGAGCGGGTCCGCAAGCTGCGCGTCGGCCCCGGCACCGACCCGGCCACACAGGTCGGCCCCCTGGTGCACCACCGCCACCGCGACTCCGTCGCCGCCTACGTCGACCTCGCCCGCTCCGAAGGTGCGCGCGTGCTGTGCGGCGGGGCGGCGCCCACGGGGGAGCGGTACCAGGACGGCGCCTACTACCTCCCGACCGTCCTCGACGGCCTGACCAACACCTCCCGCACCTGCCGGGAGGAGATCTTCGGCCCGGTCCTCGTCGCCCTGCCCTACGACGACGAGGACGACCTCGTCAGCCAGGCCAACGACTCCGTCTACGGGCTCGCCTGCGGCATCTGGACCCGTGACCTGCGCGCCGCCTGGCGGATCGCCCGCCGGATCGAGGCCGGCACCGTCTGGATCAACACGTACAAGCAGTTCAGCGCCGCCACCCCGTTCAGCGGATGGAAGGACAGCGGCCTCGGCACGGAGAAGGGCCGGGACGCGATCCGCGCCTACCAGCGACAGAAGTCCCTGTACTGGGGCACCTCCGACGCCCCCCTTCCCTGGGCCAACTGACCCGGCATGCCCGCCCGTCTGGAGACACTCATGCAACCGTCACCGCCCGGTCCGATCGCCCGGCTCCGCTCGCTGCGGTACGTCGAGCTGCACACGCCCGCCTTCACCGAGGCCGCCGACTTCTACGAGGAGGTCTGGGGGCTGGAGACCGTCGAGTCCGACAGCGGCGCGCGCTGGCTGCGCGGCACCGGCGACGAGCACCACGTCCTGCACCTGACCGAACGCGAGCGCGTCGGCCTCGGCCGGCTCGCCTTCGCCGTCGCCACCCCCGCCGAGGTCGACGAGGCCGCCCGGCGCCTCGGAGCACGGGGCATCGTTCCCGTCTTCGGCCCGGGACCGCTCGACCAGGCGGGCGGCGGATACGGGCTGCGGTTCACCGACCCCGAAGGGCGCCTCGTCGAGATCAGCGCCCACGTCGAGGCGGTCGTCCCGCGCGGACGGGACGGCGCCGTGCCCGTCGGGGTCACCCACGCCGTGCTCAACACCGTCGACATCGACGCCGCCGTCGCCTTCTACCGCGAGGTGCTCGGACTGCGCGTCTCCGACTGGTCCGAGCACCAGATGGCCTTCCTGCGCTGCAACGCCGACCACCACTGCATCGCCTTCAACCAGGCCGAATGGACCTCGCTCAACCACGTGGCGTACGAGATGAGCTCCGTCGACCACTTCATGCGCGGCCTCGGCCGGCTCCGCCACCACGGCATCACCCCCCAGTGGGGACCCGGCCGCCACGGTCCGGGGAACAACACCTTCTCCTACTTCACCGACCCCTCCGGACTGGTCTGCGAGTACACCTCCGAGGTCGCCCAGATCGTCGAGGACACATGGATCGCCCGCGTGTGGCGGCGCGTGCCGGACCTGTCCGACCTGTGGGGGACGGCGGGCCCGCCGTCGAAGGAGATCCGCTGCCACATGGCGGGCACGCCGGACCCCGGCCCGCTCGCCCCCGTCGACGCCCAGGAGGTCACCGCATGAGCACCGCGAGGAGCACCGTACGCAAGGTCGGCGTCGTCGGCTGGGGTGCGATCGGCCGGATCGTCGGCACCGCGCTCGCCGACGGCCGGGTGGACGGCGCCGAACTGGTGTGCGTCGTCGACAACCGTCCGCTCGGTGACGCGGCCCCCGCCCCCCAGGTCCCCTTCGAGGAGGCGCTGGAACTCTGCGACCTGATCGTGGAGGCCGCCGGCCAGGGCGTCGTACGGGAGTGGGGCGAGCGCGTGCTCGCCTCCGGGACCGATCTGCTCATCGCCTCCAGCGGGGCGATGACCGACGAGGAGCTGGCCAAGCGGCTGCTCGCGGCGGGACCGGGCCGGGTGTACTTCACCGGTGGCGCCGTCGGCGGACTCGACCTGCTCCAGGCGGCCCGCTCGCTCGGCCCGCTCGACGAGGTCCGCCTGACCACCACCAAACTGCCCTCGACCCTCGAACAGCCGTGGATGGACGAGGAGTTGATCGCCCGGATGCGGACGGCGACCGGCCCCGTCGAGGTCATGGCCGGCACCGCCCGCGAGGTACCGGCGAAGTTCCCCAAGTCGACGAACGTGGCCGCCTCGGTCGCGCTGGCCGTCGGCGACCTGGACGCTGTGCGGGTCCGGGTCGTCGCCGACCCCGAGGCGCACCACACGCGCCATCTGATCGAGGCGTCCGGCGCGCACGGGGCGTACCGCTTCGAGGTCGCGCACCTGCCCGACCCGGGCAACCCGGCGACCAGCCAGGTGGTGCCGTACGCGGTCCTGCGCGGCCTCGCCGCGCTCGCCGGACGGACGGGCCAGATCCTGTGAGCGCCCCGACCGACGTCATCGGCCCCGCCCCCACCGGCGTGCGGGTCCACGTCGAGGAGGCCGGTGACCACGGCCCGCTGCTCCTCTGCCTCCACGGCATCGGCTCCTCGTCGGCCGCCTTCGCCCCCCAGCTCGCCGAACTCTCCCCGTACGCACGGGTCGTCGCCTGGGACGCACCCGGCTACGCCCGGTCGCCCGACCCCGAAGTCCCCCTCACCCTCGACGACTTCGTGGACACGGCGGCCGGACTGATCCGGGAGCGCGGCGGCAGCGCCCATGTGCTCGGCGTCTCCTGGGGCGGTGTGATCGCCCTGCGGCTCGCCGCCCGCCACCCGGATCTCGTCGCCTCGGTGATCGTCGCCGACTCCAGCCCCGGCTCGGGTACGGAGGAGGCGAAGGCGGCGGGCATGCGGGCCCGCGCCACCGAGCTCGCCGAACTCGGCCCGCGCGCCTTCGCCGAGGCCCGCGGACCACGCCTGGTGTCACCCGGCGCCCCGGCCGGACTGGTCCGGCGGATCGTCGACACCATGGCGGGCTCGGTGCGGCTCCCGGGGTACGGGTACGCCGCCGAGTCCATGGCCTCGGCCGACCTCCGCGCCGAACTGCCCTCGGTCGCCGCGCCCTCGCTCGTCCTCTGCGGCGACCAGGACCGGGTCACCGGCATCGAGGGCAGCCAGGCCGTCGCCGGGGCCCTCCACAAGACCGCCTTCGTGATCGTCAAGGACGCCGGTCACCTGGCCAACCAGGAGCAGCCCGGACGCTTCAACGCCTGGGTCCTCTCCCACCTCCGCATCACCGCACGCATCCCCGAATAGGAGCTGTCTCCCATGCCTCTGACCACCACCGCGTACGACAACGGCGACGACCTCGCCGCGTACACCGACTCCCTCATCGCCACCAAGGCCTCCCGGGTGGCCGACTTCGACACCCTCTCCTTCCAGGAGAAGGCCGGCCCGCAGTACCGCCGCGGCCAGATCCGCTACGTCGGCTCCGGCGCCACCGGCAACCACGAGGGCGACAGCCGCATCATCCCGTCCGGCGGCTTCACCTTCTCCAACATGCTGCTGCCGCCCGGCGCCGAGGGCCCGGCCCACACCCACCACGACGTCGAAGAGGCCTTCTTCGTCCTGGAGGGCGAGGTCAAGGTCGGCATCCACCGAGGCCCCGACGAGGTCGAGTACCGGACCCTCGGCTACCGCGACATGATCGTCGTCCCGGCCGGTGTGACCCGTTCCCTGAAGAACGAGGGGGACACCGACGCCCTGTTCTGCGTCGTCATCGGCACGCAGAAGCCGCAGGTGCCGACGTACCCCGAGTACTCGCCGATGCACGGCGTCACCCGTGGCTGACCTGCCCCCGGCCGACGCACGCACCGTCGTCGTCACCGGAGCGGGCCGTGGCCTGGGACTGGCCATGGCCCGCCGGGCGGGCGAGGACGGCTTCCGCGTCGTCGTCGCCGAACTGGAGCGGGGGCGGGGCGAACACGCGGCCGCGGAACTGCGCGCGGAGGGCATCGACGCCCGCTTCGTACGCTGCGACGTCGCCGACCCGGACTCGGTGGCCGCGCTGGCGGCCGCAGTGCGCGAGATCGGCCCGCTGTACGGCCTGGTCAACAACGCGGCGCTCGCCAACGGCGTGGGCGGCAAGGAGTTCCAGGACATCGACATCGAGGTGTGGGACCGGCTGATGACGGTCAACGCCCGCGGCCCCTGGCTGGTCTCCAAGGCCCTGTACCCGCTCCTCGCGGCGCCGGGCCGGATCGTCAACATCGCCTCGGACGCCGCCCTCTACGGCTCCCCGCGCCTCGCCCACTACATCGCCTCCAAGGGAGCCGTCATCGCCCTCACCCGGGCCATGGCGCGCGAACTCGGCGACAAGGGGATCACCGTCAACGCGGTCGCGCCCGGGCTCACCGAGGGCGAGGCGACCGAGACCGTGCCCGCCGAGCGGCACGACCTCTACCGCGTGAACCGGGCCGTCTCCCGGCCGCAGCAGCCCGACGACCTCACCGGGATCGTCTCCTACCTGCTCGGCGAGGAGTCCCGCTATCTGACCGGACAGGTGATCGCCGTCAACGGCGGCTTCACCATGAACTGACACGCAAGGGAAACCCGTTATGGATCTGGGCCTCGCCGACCGCACCATCGTGGTCACCGGCGGCAGCTCGGGCGTCGGCCTGGCCACGGTCCGCGCCCTGCTCGACGAGGGCGCCCGTGTCGCCACCTGCGGCCGCGACGCCGACCGCCTCGCCAAGGCGGCCGCCCGGCTCGGCGCCGGACGCGACCGCCTGCTCACCGGCGTCTGCGACGTCCGGGACACCGACGCCGTGGACCGCTTCGTACGCGGCGCCGCCGAAGCCTTCGGCGGCGTCGACGGACTCGTCAACAACGCCGGACAGTCCCGCATGAAGGGGCTCGACGACTCGACGGCCGAGGACTGGCGCGACGAACTGGAGCTCAAGTTCGCCGGGGTACTGAACCCCCTGCGCGCCGCGCGCCCGTTCCTCGCCCGCTCCGGAGCGGCGAGCATCGTCAACATCAACGCGGTCCTCGCCAAGCAGCCCGAGCCCCGTCTCATCACCACCAGCGCCGCCCGCGCCGGCATCCTCAACCTCTCCAAATCCCTGTCGGCCGAACTCGCCGGCGACGGCATCCGGGTCAACTCCGTGTGCCTGGGCCTCATCGACACCGGCCAGTGGACCCGCCGCCACGCCGCGGCCGCGACCGGCACGAGCTACGAGGACTGGCAGGCGGAACTGGCCGCCGACCGGGGCGTCGCACTCGGTCGGCTCGGCCGGGCCGAGGAGGTCGCGTACGCGGTCGTCACCCTGCTCTCCCCCCGCGCCTCGTACATCACCGGCACCAGCATCGACGTCTGCGGCGGCGTCGGCCGCTCCATCCTCTGAGGAGACACCATGCGTTACGACAACGGAGGCGATCTCCTCGTCGCCGTCCTGCGAGAACTGGGCATCGACACCGTCTTCGGCATCGTCAGCGTGCACAACCTGCCGCTCGTCGAGGCCGTCGACCGGGAACTCCGATTCGTTCCCGTGCGGCACGAGGCGTCCGCGGTGAACGCCGCCGACGCCTACGGACGGGCCCGCGGCTCCCTCGGCTGCGCCCTGACCTCCACCGGAACCGGCGCCGGCAACGCCGCCGGATCGCTGATCGAGTCACTGAGCGCCGGCAGCTCCGTCCTGCACGTCACCGGTCAGATCGAGAGCGAATTCCTCGGCAGTGGACGGGGGTTCATCCACGAGACCAAGGACCAGCTCGGGATGCTCACCGCCGTGTCGGCCCACGCGGCGACCGTGCCGGACACCGGACGGGCGGGCCGCATCCTGCGCGAGGCGGCGCGGGCCGCGCTCGGCGGACCGGGCGGAACCGGCGGACCGGCGAGCGTGGAGTGGCCCATCGACCTCCAGTACGCGCCCCAGACCGACGGCCCCGTCGTCCCGGAGTTCCCCGCGGCGCCCGCCCCCACGGACGGTGAACTGGCCGCCGCCGGCGCGCTCCTGGCCTCCGCCCGCCGCCCGCTCGTCTGGGCCGGCGGTGGCGCGACGGGAGCCCGTGACGAACTCGCCCGGCTCCTCGAAGCGACCGGAGCGGGACTGCTCACCTCCAACTCCGGGCGCGGCACGGTGCCCGAGGACCACGAGCAGGTCATCGGCAACTTCGCCACCACCCCCGCCGCCCGGGCCCTGCTCGCCGACGCCGACGTGCTCGTCACCCTCGGCACCCACTTCCGCTCCAACGAGACCGCCGACTACACGCTCGAACTTCCTCCGGCACACATCCAGATCGACCTCGACGCGGCGGCACTCGGCCGGGTCTACCCGGTCGCGCACCCCCTCCACGGCGACGCCGCACCCACCCTCACGGCCCTGACCCGGCACGCCGCCCCCGCCGAGGACGGCTGGCGCGAGCGTGTCCGTGCCGTCCGCGCCGAGGTGCGGGCGACACTGCACGACAACATCGGACCGCAGGCCGCGATCTGCGACGCCATCCGCGCCGCCCTGCCGCGCGAGGCGGTCGTCGCCCGCGACGTGACCATCCCCTCCAGCAGCTGGGGCAACCGCCTCCTCGACATGTACGACCCGAGGGACAACGTCTTCCCGCGCGGCGGCGGCATCGGCCAGGGCCTAGGCATGGGGATCGGCGCGGCGCTCGGACGGCCCGACACGCCCACCGTCGTCCTCGCCGGCGACGGCGGACTCGCCGTCCACCTGGGCGAACTGCTCACCCTCGCCCAGGAGCGGCCCCGGCTCACCCTGATCGTCTTCAACGACGGGGGATACGGCGTGCTGCGCAACATGCAGGACCGCCACAGCGAGCGCCGCTCCGGCGTCGACCTGGTCACCCCCGACTTCGAACTCCTCGCCCGCGCCTGCGGCCTGCCGTACCTGCGGATCGCCGCCGGGGAACACGCGGCGCCGGTCATCGGCGAGGCCGTCGCCTCGGACGGGCCGACGCTCGTCGAGGTCGACCTCGTGGCGCTGGGCCCGATGAAGAACCCGTTCACCCCGCCCGTGAGGATCCCCGGCCGGTAATCCGGTCCCGTACTGCCCGATCGCCGGTAAGGAGGCACCAGGCCATGAGCGAGAACCCGCTGCAACTGATCGTCCACCGCATGACATGGGAGGCCGAGGGAGTACTGTCCGTCGAGCTCACCCACCCCGACGGCAAACCCCTGCCCGCCTGGACGCCAGGCGCCCACATCGACGTCCACGTCGGGGGCCGGATCCGCCAGTACAGCCTGTGCGGAGACCCGCACGACCAGGGCGCGTACCGGATCGGAGTCCTCGACGAACCGTCCTCGCGCGGCGGTTCGCGCTTCGTACACACCGCACTGCGCCCCGGCCAGTCCGTCACGGTCTCCGCACCGCGCAACCACTTCGCCCTGGAGGACGCCCCCTCGTACGTCCTCGTCGCCGGCGGGATCGGGATCACACCCCTGCTCGCCATGGCCCGCGAGGCCGCCCGCCGGGGCGCCGAGTGGCGCATGGTCTACGGCGGCCGCAGCCGCGCGTCCATGGCCTTCACCACCGAACTCGCCCTGCTCGACGGCGATGTGACGCTCGTCCCGCAGGACGAGCTGGGTCACATCGACCTGGACACGGAGCTGACCCGGCTGCCCGACGGCGCCCTCGTCTACGTGTGCGGCCCCGAACCCCTCCTCGCGGCCGTGGAGGCACGCTGCCCGGAGGGCCGACTGCGACTGGAGCGGTTCACCGCCCCCACCGTGGAACGCGCCGGAGACGACGAGGAGTTCGAGGTCGAGTGCCGCACCTCGGGCCTGACGCTCCGGGTCGATGCGAACACCTCGATCCTCGACGCCGCCGAGAACGCCGGGATCGGTGTCGACAGCTCCTGCCGCGAAGGCATCTGCGGATCCTGCGAGACCGGAGTGCTCGACGGCACGCCCGACCACCGCGACTTCCTGCTCAGCGAGGCGGAGCAGACCGCCGGCGCCACCATGATGATCTGCGTCTCGCGGTGCGCCTCCGGCCGGCTCGTCCTCGACCTGTGACCCCTTCCCCCGCCTTCTCAGGAGACACCGTGACCGACACCTGGCCCTACCTGGACGTCCACCAGTCCCGTACGCACGAGCCCACCCCGTACGAGTACAGGCTCGCCGCCACCCTCGAAGAGGTCTTCACCCACGAGGGCCACGAACTGACCGACGTGGTGCGTGGACTCAACGCCCGCAAGGTGCACACCGCTGACGGCGCGCCCTGGACCGAGGAGTCCTTCCGCGCCGAGATGAACCGCCTGGGAGCCTGACATGACGCTGTCGTCCACCGCCACCGCGGACCGCATCTACGCCACCGGACTGCGCAACCAGTGGCACCCCGTCGTCCCCTCGCACTTCGTCGCCCCCGGCGCCATGCGGAAGGTGACCGCGCTCGGCGAGCACTGGCTGCTCTTCCGGCGCTCCGACGGAGCCCTGTCCATGCTCGCCGACCGCTGCCCGCACCGCGGAGCGCCCCTGTCGCTCGGCAAGCACCTCGGCGACCGGGTCGCCTGCTGGTACCACGGCGTCGAGGTCGGCGCCGACGGCACGGTCACCTCCGTGCCCGGCCTGCCCGGCTGCAACCTGGAGGGCAGGAAGCTGGTCACCTCGCTGCCCGTACGCGAGGTCGGCGGTGCGGTCCTCGCCTGGTTCGGCGACGAGGAACACCCCGAGCCGGCCGAACTGACCCTGCCCGAACCGCTGACGGACCCCGCGACCGACGCGTTCCTCTGCTACGCCGAGTGGGACGTGCCCTGGCGGTACGCCGTGGAGAACCTGCTCGACCCCATGCACGGCGCCTTCCTCCACCACGAGTCGCACACCATGTTCGCCGGTGACACGACCGCCAAGTTCCGCATCCGGGAGACCGACCGCGGCTACTTCTTCGAGAAGACCGACCAGCGGGGCGTCAACTTCGACTGGGTCGAGCTGTGCCGCACCGGCGTCGACTGGGTCGATCTGTCCATCCCGTACCCGCCGTCCGCCGGCCCGGGCGGACCCTTCGGGATCGTGGGCATGGTCTGCCCCGTCGACGAGCGGCGCTCCGGTGTCTTCTTCTGGCGCTACCGCCGGGTCGAGGACTGGCAGCGCGCCTCCTGGCGCTTCCTGTACAAGACGCTGATCGAGAAGCGGCACTGGGAGGTCCTGGAGCAGGACCGCGTGATGCTGGAGGCCATGCCCGCCGATGCCGACCAGCGGGAGAACCTGTACCAGCACGACCTGGGAGTGGTACGGCTCCGCCGCCTGTACCGCGCGGAGGCCGAGGCACAGTCGTCGGCGGGCCCCGCCGGAAGGTGAGCGCCGTCCGGCGGGACCGAGGGTCTGTCGGTCGTTCAGTGCGCGTGGAGCGACCCCCAGTCGAAGTTCTGGCCGAGCCCGCTCCCCGCACCGCCCGTGTGGACCTGATCGGCGGCGTAGTACGTCGCCTTCACGTCGGCGTTGCTGTTGATGTCCGTCCTGGTCGTGCCGGAGCCCCAGATGTTCCAGATCACCCACGGGCTGCGGACCAGCGCGTTGCGGCCCGAGGCCGTGATCGGCACGTTCCACGTCTCCGCGAGCATCCGTGGCTTCGCGTAGTCGACGAGCCCCGTGTAGTACGTGTGCGTGAGGTCCGAGGCGGCGGAACCGGGGTCGTAGTCGTCGACGCCGACGACGTCGACGACATCGGCCCCGGGGTAGTGGTTCCACGGCACGTCATCGCCCTGCGGGTGCCAGGCGTTCGGCGACCAGACGAAGATCAGGTTGTGCAGGCCCTTCGTCTTCACGAGGTAGTCGTACGTGATCCGCCACAGCTTCCTGTAACTGGCGGGGGTCCTGCCTCCCCACCAGAACCAGCCGCCGTTCATCTCGTGGTACGGCCGCAGCAGGACGGGAATGTCGTACGCGGCGAAGTACGACAACGAGGCGGCGAGGAAGCCGAGGTCCGCCAGGAGGGCCCGGTACTCGGGGGTGTTCGACTCCCAGTCGACGACCCGGTCGAACCACGCCTGGTCGGTCGTGAGGGTCGCGACCGGATTGCCCGTGCTGCCGCCGGGGTGCTCGCCCCGGACCTGGGTCAGCACCCGGCTCCAGTCCTTCAACGGCGAGCCGGGGTAGGGCTGGTGGAAGCTCAGCCCTACGATCCCCGCCGCCGCCCCGCCGTTCGCGAGGGTCCCGCTCCCGCCGTCGGAGCGGACCATGACACCCGACGGGTTGTACGTGCCGTCCGCCGCGCGCGGCAGCCCCTTCCACACACCCGTCGCCACGTCGACGACGTCGTCCACGTACTGCCACTGCCGTCGGCCGGTCGGCAGCCCGAGCGGCCGGTTGTACGAGCGGTCCTCGTACGCCCCCCAGCCGTCGGCCGCGCCGTACCCCGGCCCGAGGTCGATCTCGAGGAAGCCGGGGAGCTTGCCGGTGATGTCCCGGGCCTTCTTGTAGTAGTAGCCGACGTGTGTGGTGCCGCCCGTGTCACCGTAGGAGGCGTTGTACAGCTCCTGCTGGCCCTCGATGTGCTGGCCTATCACCGTCATCGGGTGGTTCCCGGAGCGCGCGTTGTTCTCCAGCTTCACCAGATGCGCGTACACCGCACGGGCGTTGAGCGAGGCGGCCGGGTCCCGGCCCGTCAGCGTGGGCGTGATGAGCGGCGCGGCGGCGGCGCTCCCCGCGGTGACGACCGGCAGGCCGCCGGCCGCGACTGCGGCGCCGAGAGCGGTGACGAACGTACGCCTGCGCATGACCAGGTCCTCCAGGACAGAAGAAGCGTCGAGTCACCGATGCTATCCAGCGGCCGTCGCCGGAGGCGGGGCGCGTCGACCTGCTCGACCCGACCTGAGGTCACGAACCTTCCAGGTAGCCGGCGAGGGTGGTGCGACGGCGGCGGAGATCGTCGATACGGGCGTCCGTGGCCGCCAGTTCACGGTGCATCAGATCCCGGATGTCGGCGCACCAGTCGAACGCCGTCCCGTCCTCTCCGGTGCAGGGCAGGACGACCCGGATCACCTCGGTGGACAGCCCGCCGGCCAGGAGGGCCCGCACCTTGCGGACGGTGGCCACCGCGTCCTCGTCGTACGCGCGATAGCCGTTCGGGCCGCGCTCGGCCTCCAACAGCCCCTGCGCCTCGTAGTAGCGCAGCAGCCGGGCACTCACCCCGGTGCGTCGGGACAACTCCCCGATCAGCATGCGTGCCCCGCCTTCCGCCCGTCAGGGATTGACCTTGACATCAGTGTCAACCGTTAGCGTCGAGCCATGACCAATCATTCCCCGCGTCCCGCGGACCGATCTTTCCTGTTCGTGCTGGGCAGCTCGCGCGCCGACGGCAACACCGGGATACTCGCCAGGGCCGCCGCCGAGGCGTTGCCCGCCGACATCCCGCAGCGGTGGATCGACCTGAACGGGCTGCCGCTGCCTGACTTCCAGGACGGACGCCACGAGGACGGCGACTGGCCGGTCTCGGAGGCCGAGCGGACACTGCGGGAGGCCACCCTGGAGGCCACCGACATCGTGATCGCCTCACCGCTGTACTGGTACACCCTCTCCGCCCACACCAAGCGCTACCTCGACTACTGGTCGGGCTGGCTCGGCGTTCCCGGCCTGGACTTCAAGAAGCGGATGGCGGGACGGACGCTGTGGGCGGTGACGGCCATGGCGGAGGAGGACGAGGCCGTCGCCGACGGCATGGTCACCACCCTCAACAACACGGCGGCGTACCTGCGGATGCGCTTCGGCGGGGTCCTGCTCGGCAACGGTTCCCGGCCGGGTCAGGTGCGCGGCGACGAGCGGGCGCTGGCCCGGGCGAAGACGTACTTCGAGGGGGAGACCCCGCTCGCGGTGTTCCCGCAGGAGGAGCACAAGGTGCACGCGGAGCGACTGGTCATGGGGGTGTCGTGAGTAGCGTAGTGTTGGGGCTACCGACGCGGGGTGGAGCAGCTCGGTAGCTCGCTGGGCTCATAACCCAGAGGTCGCAGGTTCAAATCCTGTCCCCGCTACTGAAGTGACATGAGGCCCGGATCCTGTGGATCCGGGCCTCATGCGTGCCTCACTGGCGGGCGCCCTCATTCAAGGGGGTGGGAGGAGTACTTCCCGCCGATGCCCTGGTGGTCGGCCTCCTCCGCGATGGCCCGGCGGGCCGGGTCGGTGAATTCCCGCTCGACCGACTCCTGCAGGAGGAGCAGCTGCGTGCGCACGGCGGAGTGCTGCGGTGGTGGCAGGGCGTCGAGCAGGCCGTCGAGCATGGCCCGGAGCCTCCGGCAGATCTGCACGGACGAACTTCCGTAGTCACGGATCTCGCATACGGCGAGCTCGAGGTAGTTGTCCCAGTCCCGGCCCGGGAGCACGAGCCGGGCGTCCCCGTCGCGATCGGCCAGGACGTAACGTCCGGGGAGACGAATGCTGCCGACCGTGTGCAGGAACCACTCGATGTAGTTGATGACCTGCACCGCGGTCGTCGGGTCGTTCACCGCGGGAGAGAGGGCCCTGATCGCGACGTCGACCAGGACTCTCAGCGCGAAGGCGGGATCCTGTTCGATCGTGCGCTCGGCCCCGAGGGCGACGAAACCGGTCACCCGCTCCGGGGCGGGTCTGGACGTGCCCCCATGGACCTCCACCAGCACGGTGCCGGGCGGTACGAAGTCCCCGATCAGCCGGGTCACGACGAAGACGCAGTCGTGGCGGGCCGCCTCCGCGACCAGACCGCGCACGTCGAAGGCCTGAATGGCTCCGCCGCGCACGGCACGGATGCGCATCACCGGGCCGTCGGACGGTACAGCTCCGTCTCCGCGGGGCGCGGCGCCCCGGATCGCCGCGGCGCCCTCGGTGAAGACGGTCTCTCCCATGCGGGCGACCAGCTCCGCGACGGCCACCGGTCGGAGGCTGTGGGTGAACCGGTTGAGGTAGATGAGCAGGAGAACCAGACTGACGGCCACCGCCGCGCCGGCCAGGGTGACCCCGAGGTCGGGGACCGACGCGGATTCGACGCTCCGCAGCAGGGAGAAGGCGAAGGCGAACGTTCCGGTGAAGGTCGCCAGGACCGCTTTCTGCAGCCGGTCCCGGTACCACAGGCGCATGTACCTGGGGGAGAGGGTTCCCGTGGCCTGCTGCACCACCAGCACGCCGATGGTGACGACGAACCCGAGCAGCGCCACCATCGCGCCCACGATGGCGGTGAGCACGCCGCTCGCGGTCGTGGCGGAGTAGTGCCAGCCGCTCGGCGGCCAGTCCGCGCTGTCGGCCGCGAGGGCGGCCTCGGCGAGCAGGGCGCCGAGGACGAGACCGATCATCGGCACGATCCACAGGCTGGCCTTGACGTACTGCCGCAACCTGAACCTGTCCGCCCAGGACGTCATGACACCCATTCCACGCCCCCTTCGTGGGAGGAGTCAGGTGCCCGAGAGGCACGCCGAAACGGTGGGCTCCCTCGAAGGGCTCCCCTCCACCTCACGGTAGGGCGATTCCCCGCCCCGCGCGCAGCGGCGCCGTCACCCCGCGTCACCGTCTCGCCAGGACGGAGCGACCCCGTCGGCCTAAGCTGATCGGGTGCCGTCCGGTCCACCTCACCCCGGCGCGCAGGTGCTCCGGATGCGGTCGACCGGGCTGAAAGGGGCCCGCGATGGAGGACTATCCCCTGATCGAGGACCACGGTCTGATCGGTGATCTGCAGACCGCGGCGCTCGTGACGACCGATGCGACGATCGACTGGTTCTGTTGCCCCCGGTTCGATTCGCCCAGCGTCTTCGGCTCTCTGCTCGACCGGCGCAAGGGCGGCCACTTCACCGTGCGGCCGGTTGCGGACACGTACACGACCAAACAGCTCTACCACCCGGACACGGCCGTTCTGGTGACGCGGTTCATGACGGAGGCCGGGGCGGGGGAGGTCGTGGACTTCATGCCGGTGACCGGAACCACCGCGACGGACCGGCACCGTCTCGTCCGCATGCTCCGCTGCGTGCGCGGCAGCATGACGTTCGAAGGGGAGATCGCCCCACGCTTCGACTACGGCCGCAAGCCGCACGAACTCCACATAACCGAGCACGGAGCGGTGTTCACCTCGGAGGTCCTGGACCTGGCCGTCCACGCCGTCCGTGAGCCGCAGGACGAGCGGCTGCTGAGCATCCTCCCGGGCGACAACGACGACCTGCGCTTCTCCTTGGGTCTGCGGGCGGGGCAGCAGCGCGGCCTGGTCATGGAATCCGCCCCCGGCGGGCCTCCGCACGAGGTCCGGCTGGAGGAGTTCGAGCGCCTCTTCGACGAGACGGTCCGCTTCTGGCGCTCCTGGCTGGGGCAGTCCACCTACTCCGGCCGCTGGCGGGAGGCGGTGGAACGTTCGGCCGTGACGCTGAAGCTCATGACCTACGCGCCGACCGGCGCCCTGGTCGCCGCGCCCACGGCGGGGCTCCCCGAGCAACTGGGCGGGGAGCGCAACTGGGACTACCGGTTCACCTGGATCCGTGACGCCTCTTTCTCGGTCTACGCCCTGCTGGGCATGGGATTCAAGGAAGAGGCGTCCGCGTTCATCAACTGGCTGCACGCCCGGGTGAAGCAGGAGGCCGGCCAGGAGAACGGTTCCGGGCCGCTGAACATCATGTACCGGGTCGACGGCTCCGCCGACCTGGTCGAGGAGACCCTCGGCCACTGGGAGGGATACCGCGGCTCCGCCCCGGTCCGCATCGGCAACGGAGCGGCGAGCCAGCTCCAGCTGGACATCTACGGCGAGGCGCTCGACAGCATCTACTTCGCGCACGAGCACGGCATGCATCTCGACCACAGTGGCTGGAAGGCCCTGCACACCCTGCTCGACTGGTTGGTCGACCACTGGGACCAGCCCGGCGAAGGGCTCTGGGAGACGCGCGGGGGACGGAAGGACTTCACCTACGGTCGCGTGATGTCCTGGGTGGCCTTCGACCGCGCCCTGCGGATCGCCTATGACGACGGCCGTCCCGCCGCCGGAGGAGGCTGGGTCGACGCGCGGGACGAGATCTATGCACAGGTGTACGACCGCGGCTGGGACCCGGGAAAGCAGGCCTTCGTGCAGCACTACGGCGACGACGTGCTCGACTCGTCGTTGCTGCGCATGCCGACGGTCGGCTTCATCACGCCCGACGACCCGATGTGGAAGTCCACCCTGGACGCGATGGAGCGTGAGCTGGTCAGCGACAGCCTCGTCTACCGCTACAACCCCGAGGCGTCCCCCGACGGGCTGCGCGGCTCCGAGGGAACCTTCTCCCTGTGCACGTTCATGTACGTCGACGCCCTGGCCCGGGCCGGACGGACCGACATGGCCAGGCTGGTGCTGGAGAAGATGCTCACGTACGCCAACCATCTGGGGCTGTACTCCGAGGAGATCGACCTGACGGGACGGCAGTTGGGCAACTTCCCCCAGGCCTTCACCCATCTGGCACTGATCGACGCCGCGATCACCCTGGACTCGATGCTCCAGGACACGCGGCGCGCCGGACCGTAGGCCGCCGGAGTCTCAGCGTGATGCGGTGGTGGTCGCGGGCCCGAGGAGGACGACGGTGTCACCGTCCTCTGGCACGGTCGTCCGTCTCTCTGTGACGGGGTCCAGCCGGTGGTCGGCCCGTACCACGAAGAGCGTGTCGTACTCCGGCGGCAGCGGGGCGGCGGCCGGTTGCACCGTGAACCGGGCGCCCCGTCCGTAGCGCTCCGCGAGGACGTGCCGGACCAGGGAACGGCCGAAGAGGATGTCGCCGCCGGTGTACGGAGCGACCACGCCGTGGCTGTCGTGCGGTGGCCCCACCCGGTAGACGGGACCCTCGACGTTGTCCTGCATCACGATCGAGGCGAGCGCGTTGAAGTCGTCGTCGTCGGTGGCCAGGAAGACGGCCGTCACGCCCTCCAGACGGGCCCCGGGGTTGATGGCCGTGGCCAGCAGATCGCCCTTCGCCAGCTCCAGACCCGCCCCCTTGATCTCCTCCCGTTCCTCGTCGAGTCCCGCCCACATCAGCACGTCGAGGCCGGCGGACCGCAGGGCCCTGCCCAGGTCGACCACCCACGGCTCGCCACCCACCAGGAGGACACGCGTGCCCTCCTTCCTGACGACGCCCAGCCGTCTGGCCACCGGCGCCGCCGTCAGCGCGTACAGCAGAACGGTTCCCACGATCACCAGGAAGGTGACGGGAAGGATCTGCGCGGCCCCGGGGACCCCCCGTTGCACCAGGCCGGCGGAGAAGGCCGACGCCGTCGCCGCCGCGACGATGCCGCGTGGGTCCATCCATCCGACGAAGGCACGCTCGCCGCGTGAGAGATCCGTGCGCGCCGCGGCGCCGAAGGCCACGATCGGCCGGACCACCAGGACGAGGATCGCGATCAGTCCGAGCGCGGGGAGGAGCACCGGCACCAGGGACGCCGGGGTGACGGTGGAGGAGATGGAGATGAACAACAGTCCGATGATCAGCTGGACCAGAGTCTCCAGGAAGGGCCGGCGCGCGGGCATGTCGAAGCCGCGGATGTTGGAGACGGCGAGGCCGGCCACGATCGCGGCGATGAGTCCCGTGTCGTCCCGCACGACGTCACAGCCCGCCGATACGCCGATCACGATGGCGAGCTGTGCCAGTGTTCCCAGGGTCTCGCCGAGTCGCAGGGTGCGCAGGGTGAACCACAGCAGAGCGGTTCCCACGACCCCACCTGCAAGACCGACGGCGAGGCTGAGGGCGAACTGCCCCAACTGGTAGCCCCGACCGATGTCGATCCGGTGTGTCGAGGCGACCGCGTGGAAGGTGAGGGCGCCGAGGATGGCGCCGATCGGGTCGGTCAGCGTCCCTTCCCAGATCAGGATGCGCCGCACCTTGTCGCTGGGCCGTACGAAGTCGAGGATCGGCCCCACGACCGTGGGCCCCGAGACGACGAGGATCATGCCGAGCATCGCGGCCACGCGCAGCGGCATGTCGAACATCGCCGGCGCCACCGTCCCGGTGACGAGGAAGGTGAGCAGCACGCCGTACACGAGCAGCCTGCCCACGATCCCCCGGGTGTGGTGGGCGAGCTTGCGCACGTCCAGTCCCAGACCGGCGTCGTAGAGGATCACCGCGACGGCCAGCGACACCATGGCGGAGAAGTCCGGCCCCAGCAGTCTGTCCGGGTGGATGACGTCGGTGATCGCGCCTGCCGCGAACCCGACGGGAAGCAGGATGATCAGGGCGGGGACGCGCAGCTTGCTCGCCAGGATCTGCGATCCGGTGGCGAGCACCACCGTCAAGGCGAGTCCGAGAAGGATCTCGTCGTCGGTCACAGCGGCTTCCTTCCTCGGAATCGGGGCGTGAGGGCGTCCAGGACGCATGCGAACGGGCGATCAGTGGTCGGGTGCCGCACCGTCACCTGTGGTGCCGCTCTCTCTTCGCAGCTCGGCGTCGGTGAGCTCCTCCAGCTCGCCGTGGGCGTCCAGCCAGTAGAGGAGGACGACGGCCGGCACGACGAGCACCAGGGCCACCAGGGTCACGATCGCCAGCCACGTCAGGGTGGCGGGCGCGCCGGCGGCGTCGGCGACGGTCAGCGAGGTGGGGAGCAGATAGGGGCGCTGGGCCATGCCCCAGGCGACGACGGCCGACGCGACGACGCCGATCGCCGTGACACGCATCCAGGTGCCCGGAGGCCGCAGGAGCATCACCATGGTGGCGACGGCGGCCGCTCCGGCCACGACGACGAAGAGCAACCCCAGGCCGTGGGTGAGTCCGTGCCACACGTAGGGGGCGTCCTCGTGGGTGACGAACCCGGTGACCACCGCGAGGACGGTGAGTACGGCGAGACTGCACAGCGCCCGCCGCCTGAAGTAGCCGACCAGATCGGGCGCGTCGAACCTGCGGGCGTCCCCGGTCAGGAACACCGCGCCGAGGAAGGCCGTGGTCGCGACGGCGACGAGCCCGAACACGAGGGAGGTGGGGCTGGTCCAGACGTCGGCCGAGGCCTCGGTGCCGGGAGCCACGCGTTCCGACGCGATCCCGCCGACGGCGGCACCGAGGAAGAACGGTGTGACGAGCGAGGCCACGGCGAACACGGCGCCGTACAGGCGCCGGCCTGCGAGCCGTCGGGAGGGCTTGCGGAACGCGAATCCGGCACCCCGCAGGACCATGCCCACGACGGCCAGGGCCAGTGGGAGCCACATCGCGGAGAACACGGTCTGGAACAGGACGGGGAAGCCGGTCCACATGACGATGAGAACGAAGATCAGCCAGACGTTGTTGACCTCCCACACCGGAGCCATGGCGTGGTCGATGAGCCACCGGGGGCGCCGACCGCGTTCCGTCCCTCCGGCCGTCAGGTCCCAGAAGCCGGCCCCGTAGTCCGTGCCACCGGCGCAGGCGTACGCGGTCACGGCCAGGAGCAGTACCACGGCGATGAGGTCGGCGGTCACAAGCGGTCACCCCCGGGCCGGCCGGCTCCGTCTCCGGCGGGGGGCGCGTCTCCCACGGGAAGGGGAGCTCGCGGCCCGTAGGGGAGGTCGTCCTCCGGTGAATGGCCCGTACCTGCCGCGGCCTGCTGCAGGTCGGCGAGGCGCCACCGCGTACGCATCTTCAGCAGGACGACGAGGAACGAGCCGAAGAGGAACACGTACACCACCATCACCACACCGAGCATGATCCAGAGGGTGGTGGAGCGGGTCGACGTCACCGCCTCGGCGACCCGCATGTTCTGGTACACGATCCAGGGCTGGCGCCCCACCTCGGTGGCGATCCAGCCGCACTCGACGGCCACCACGGAGGCCACGCCCGCACAGGCCGCCGAGCGGTAGAACCACGCCGAGGCGGGCAGTCGGCGGTGCCGCAACCAGACGAACCCGTACCAGAGAGCGAGCAGCACCAGCACGGATCCGATCAGGACCATGATGTCGAAGGCCCAGTGGGCGATGGTCGCCTGTGTCGCGGTGGGGCGCTGGTCCGCCGGGACGGAGGTCAGTCCCACCACCTCGGTGTTCGGACTGAACCCGGCGAGCACCGAGTCGAGCAACGGGATCTTGATGCCGCCCGAGACGGTGCCGTCCTCGTTCAGGCGCCCGAAGAGGTACTCCGGCACCCGGGTGTCGGTCTTCCAGACGATCTCCATCGCGGCGAACTTCACCGGCTGCTTGTGGAACACCGACCGGGCGATGGAGTCGCCGAGGACGAACTGGACCGGGGTGGCGACAGCGGCGATGGTGAAGGGAACGGCGAAGCCGAGCCGGTGGTAGTGGTCCCGGCGGCCGCGCAGCCAGCCGACGGCATAGACCCCGGCCACCATGAAGCCCGCGGTGAGAACCATCGCCACGACGAAGTGCCAGTACTGCGGTCCGAACATCGGTGTGAAGATCGTCTTCCAGACGTTCACGTCGACCGGATCGCCCCCGGAGTCGAGCGAGAAGCCCTGTGGCGTGTTCATCCAGGAGTTGGCTGCCAGGATGCCGAACGCTCCGAGCAGTGCGGCGAACGGCAGGGGCAGCCCGAGGAGAAAATGCGTCCGCGGCTTCAGCCGCCGCCATCCGTAGAGGTAGATGGCGATGAGCACGGCCTCCAGGAAGAAGGCCCAGGCCTCGACGCCGAATCCGATGCCGAAGACATCACCCCACCGTCCCATCAGGCCGGGCCACAGCAGACCGAACTCGAACGACAGCACCGTGCCGGTGACGATGCCGAGCGCGAACTGCACCGCCATGACGGCCGACCAGCGCCGTGCCAGGAGCAGCGCCGTGGCGTCCTTTCGGCGCAGCCCGCGGTAGTGCATGACCAGGGTGATGAAGGGAAAGGCGACGCCGAGGGGTACCAGGATGATGTGGGACGCCAGGGTGAAGGCCATGAGTTCCCGGGCCGGCAGGAGTTGGGCCGGGGCATCCGCCAGCAGGTGGAGCGAGGTGGACATGCAAGCCTCAGCTGTTCGGGAAGGTGACTGTCTGGGAGAGCGTCATCCACCCGTGGCGAAGCCCGGGAAGAGGGTCATGCCGCCGTCGACGTACAGGGTGGTTCCCACCACGTAGTCCATGAGGTCGGAGGCGAGTGCGACGACGGCGTGGGCGATGTCCTCGGGGTCGCCGATCCGGTCGTACGGAATGAGCCGCAGGAGGTCCTTCTGCGCTTCGGGCGTCTCCCAGGCGGCGCGGTTGATCGGCGTCTTGATCGCCCCCGGGGCGATCGCGTTCACCCGGATCTTCTCGGGTGCCAGCTCCTGGGCCAGGGTCTGCATCATCATCTGCACCCCGCCCTTGGAGGACGCGTAGTTGACGTGGCCCGACCAGGGGATGAGCTGGTGCACCGAACTCATGCAGATGATCTTCCCGGCGGAGCGGGAGACCTCGGGGACCACGCCCCGGCGCCGGAACTCCTTGGTCGCCTCCCGTGCGCACAGGAACTGACCGGTCAGATTGACGTCGATGACCTTCTGCCATTGGGCGAGCGTCATCTCCGTGAGCCGGGCGTCCCGCTGCAGTCCCGCGTTGGCCACGAGAACGTCGATGGTGCCGAACTCCTGGACCATGCGGTCCATCATGGCGACGACCTGGTCCTCCTGGGACACGTCGGCCTCGTACGCCGCGGCGCGCACGCCGAACGAGGCGATCTCCCGGACCACCTCTTCGGCGGCCTCTCGGCCCGCCACGTAGTTCACGACCACGTCGGCACCCGCTCGGCCCAGACCGATCGCCGTGGCCTTGCCGATGCCCGAATTGGCACCGGTGACCAGAGCCTTCTGGCCGTGCAGCAATCGCGCCGGGATCACGCCCTGTGGGGCACCCGCTGTGGACTCCATGCCGTCCTGCCTCCTCGTTGCACGGTCACGCCGGGCCCGGGGCCGGGGCGGCCGGGTCTCTCACGCAATCACCCGATGAGGCGGACGGCATTTCCTCGGAATCGCCTTTAGGCCGTTGGGCCCAGCATCTTCGTCCGGACGGGGGTGCGGCCGGCCGTCGGTCTCAACCCAGCCGGGCCAGAAGGTGGTCGCCGACCCGCAGGGCATTGGCGATGGCCGTCAAGGACGGGTTGACCGCGCCGATGCTCGGGAAGAAGCTCGTGTCGACGACGTACAGGTTGTCGAGGTCGTGGGCCTTGCAGTCGACGTCAAGCGCGGAGGCGGCGGGGTCGGTGCCGAATCGGACCGTGCCCGCCTGGTGCGCCGTCGCACCGATCGGCATGCCCTTGTGCAGGTAGATGCTGCGGGACAGCAGGTGCTGCTCGTGCATGCCGAGGTGGCCCAGCATTCCCTGCAGTTTGCGCCTCAACCGCCGCAAGCCCTCGACATTGTTCTTCTCGTCGAGAGCGAGACGGATACGGGCGTCGCCGTCGAGAGTGACCCGGTTGTCGGACAGGGGGAGATCCTCACCGCACAGCCAGAAGTCGACGGCGTGATGAGCCAGCACCTCGAACGGCATGTCGGGTGCCACCGCACCGGCCCACCGGGGGGCCTCGCCGTGGATCTGTTCCGCGTCCGACTTGCCCAGCATCTGGATGCCGCCCAACGGGAAGTCCCAGTCGTCCGCGCCCAGGTACCAGTCGTTGAGGGCGAGGGTCTTCTGGAACCGGGTGTCATTGGGTTCCTTCGACACCGCCATCAGAGCGAGGTTGTTGTGCCGCATGTAGAACCGGCCGACCACGTCCGAGCTGTTGGCGAGGCCACGCGGATGGTGCTCGTTCGCCGAGGCCAGCAGCAGCGCGGCGGAGTTGACCGCCCCGCAGGAGACGACCACCATGTCCGCCGTGTACCGGACCTCCGAACCGTCCGCCAGCCGGCCGACGACCGCGCTGACCCTGCGGCCCCGGGCATCGGTCTCCAGGCGGACCACCTGAGTGTGCGTGACCATCTCGACGTTGGGGTGCTCCAGGGCCGGTCCCACGCAGATCACCTCGGCGTCGGACTTCCCGCGCACCAGACACGGAAAGCCGTCGACCCGGTCGCATCGGATGCAGACGCTGGAGTGGCTGGCCCGCCCCCCGTCCTCCTGGGTCAGATCGACCCCGATCGGCAGGTGGAACGGGTGCAGGCCACGCTTCTCGAGATCGTCGCTCAGCTGCTGGATGCGCGGCTCGTGCTCCACCGGCGGATGGGCGTACTGCGCGCTCACCGGGCCTTCGCCGGGATCCTCGCCGTGCCGTCCGTGAACGAGGTAGAGGTGCTCGGCCTGTGTGTAGTACGGCTCCAGATCCTCGTACCGGATCGGCCAGGCGGGGGAGATGCCGCCGTGATGACGGATCTCGCCGAAGTCCTCCGGACGCAGCCGGAAGAGGGCGGCCCCGTAGAACTTGGTGTTGCCGCCGACGTAGTAGTTGACCTCGGGCGGGAACTCGTCGCCGTTCCTGTCCAGCCAGAACTCCGGCGCACGGTACTTGCCCCTGACGAACACGGCCGTCGAGTCCCAGTTGTCCCGCTCACGCGGGAGGTAGCCGCCGCGCTCGACAAGGAGGACGCGCTTGCCGGACGGGGCGAGCCGATGGGCGAGAGTGCCTCCGCCGGCGCCGGTTCCGATGATGATGACGTCGTAGTGAGGGGCGTCGCCCATGGCGACCACCGTCCTTGGAATCATGGCCCCGACCTGGTGTCAGGCACCTGGTGCCCCGCGGGGCGAGGGTCCGGCGGCACCACTCTCGAACGTAGCCGCGCTCCTCGTGGACGGCGACCGGAGCGGCGTTCCCCGGCACCCGTCCGGTTCACAGCACGGCTATGGGGTTCACGGGCGACCCCGTGGCTCCGGTCAGCCGCAGGGGAGCGACCACACACAGGAAGCTCCAGCGCCCGGCCTGGGCGCAGACCGGGAGGAGGTCCTCGAACTGCAGGTAGTCCATGAGGTGGACCCCCATGGCGTGGATGGCCAGGACGTGTACGGGGAAGGCGACGTCCTCCACCACGCTGGGCGCGGTGTCGTTGTTGCCGTCCCCGCCCAGAGCGGTGACCTTGCGCTCGGCCAGGAACTCCATGGCGGTCGGGTGCAGACCCACCCGTGCCTCGGCCGAGTCCCACGGCCCGAGTTCGGTGCGCCGAAGACGATGCCCCACCCTGACGAACAGCAGGTCGCCCGGTCCGACACGGACCCCCTGCGCGGCCTCGGCGGCCGTCAGGTCGCCCGAGGTCACATGGTCGCCCGGTTCCAGCCAGGGCACGCCACGCAGCCGCGGGATGTCCAGCAGGACACCCCGGCCGACGAGGCCGTTCTCGAGCAGGCCGACGGAGAGCCGGCGGGCCCCTTCGGCGGTCACGGTGCTCGCGGGCACCCCGCCGTAGAGCTCCCCGTCGAACACCACATGACAGAGGGCGTCGAGATGGCTGTCCGCGTCGCCGTGCACGTTCATGGCGAAGCGATCGGTGGCGAAGTGGAGCGCGTCAGAGCCGAGATCGCGCGGACTGGGGCCGGTCATGCGGTGCACCGCGGGCTCAAGGTCGTCGGGGCCCGGTACGGTCTCGATCGGAGCCTCCAGCGACACCGTGCGTCCGCGGCGGACTTCCGCGGCGGCCGCCGCCACCCGCTCAGGTGTCAGATGGCGGAGCGCGCCACACCGGCCGTCCACCACCGGCGGCGCCGCCTGGTTCCGGAGCCGCTCGTAGAGCGCCCGGAATTCCTGCGCGGTCATGCCGCTCGCCGTCGGTGGCTCCTCGGACGGGGTCATGCGTACCCCCATGGGCTCAGCCCCCAGCGGAGCACGTGGGTCGCGCCCGGCTGCAGGACGGTGAGGTCCGAGCCGCTACGGAAGGCGTCCGGTGGACAGGACATCGCCTCCACGGCGACTCCCCGTCGCCGCCGTCCGGGTTCGGCCAGGGTGTCGCCCGTGTACACCTGAACGCAGCGGGTTCCCTCGCCGAGCCAGAGATCGACGCCCCGCGGTTCGGAGGGGTGCGCCAGCCGCACGATCGCCCGCCCGTCGGGGTCGCGGTCGAGGCCGGTGAAGGCCGTGTCCAGCCGCAGGTCGCCGATGGGGCGGGCGGTGCGGAAGTCGTACGGGGTGCCGTCGACGGGCTCCAGGCCGATGGGCAGGCCCCTGTCGTCGGTACGCAGCAGGTTCCGGGCGGGAACGGTCAGCACGGCGCTGTCGACGAGATCCGTACCGACCGTGAGATAGGGATGCTGACCCACACCGTAAGGCGCGGGTCCGGTACCGGTGTTGGTGGCCCGGACCGCCGTCCTGAGCCCGTCGGGCCCCAGCCGGTACTCGACACGGACATCGAGGAGGAACGGATATCCGGGCTGGGGACAGAGCGTCGTGCCGAGCATCACCGAGTCGTCGGTGCGGGCGAGCAGCTGCCACAGGGTCCAGCGCAGCAGTCCGTGGATCGCGTTGCCCTTCTCCACCTCGGTCAGGGGGAGTTGCAGATCCCTGCCGTCGAAGCGGTAGCGTCCGCCGCCCACGCGGTTCGGCCAGGGGACGAGCAGTTGCCCGCGCCCGCCCGTGATGGTGGACCCCGTGGAGAACCCGTCGAGCAGTGGTCTGCCGTTCACGACGTAGTCGCGCAGGGCGCCGCCCAACTGGACCACTTCCACGCTCTGCTCTCCCCGGACCAACCGCCACGTCCCGCCCGTGGGGCCGGCGGACGCGGAAGAGCCCTCGCGCACGACGGCGTGGACGGCGGCCCGCTCCGTGCCCGAGCCGTCCGCCGGTACCCCGACACCAGAGTCCCGGCGCATCAGCGCCAGCACGGCCGTGACGACGGCCTCCGGAGGCCGGTCGATCTCCACCACCAACGGGTGCTCATCGGGCTCCGGCTCCTGGAGGACCGCGAGCTGGCTGTCCAGCAGGTCCGCCGGGAAGAAGTGACCGTGCCGCGCGGCCAGCCGGGACTCCAGCAGCTCGCGCGAGCCGTGCAGGTACACCAGAACAGCGTCGGGACGCCCTGCCAGCAGCTTGTCCCGGTAGTCACGCTTGAGCGCCGAGCAGGCTACGACGGCCCGCCGACCGGCCGCGGCCACCCGGTCCATCCATGCCCCGACCGCTTCGAGCCACGGCTTCCGGTCGCTGTCCGTGAGGGCGTGGCCGGCGGCCATCTTGGCGCGATCGGCCGCGGAGTGGAACTCGTCCGCGTCGCGGAACGCCCAGCCCAGTCGCTCAGCGAGAAGACGCCCCACGGTCGACTTGCCCGACCCGGCCACGCCGACGACGAGAACCAGCCGTGGCGGCTCCCCTGTCGCTTCATCGCGTGTCATGGTCCGACAGGCTCCTCCACGTCGTGTGCCCGCCGAGGCGTCTCCGTCCGGTGGGCCGGATACCTCCAATCTGACCCCCGTCGTCCCCCGGCGCATGTCGGCATCCCCGTCCGTACCGCGGCTTTCCGCCCGGAATCGCGTGGTTCACGACTGACAAGCCTTTGCCATGGCGAGGACTTGCCGCCATGAGACCTTCACGACGGCGTTCACCGGTCGATAGACCCATGGCATGGACTCCCCTTCTCATCCTTCCGCCTTCCGGCGCAGGCGCTGGCAGCTGATCTCGGCGGCCACCGCGGTGCCCCTGCTGGCCTCGGGGCTCGTCGTTCTGCAGGCACCCGCACACGCCGCACCGGCCAAGCCCACCGTCCCCGCCAAGCCCTCGGCGACCCACAAGGTCACCCTTGTCACCGGCGACGTCGTCACGGTCACCACGACCGCCGACGGCAAGCAGATCGCCGACGTCGACCGGCCCGACAGCGCCGTCGGCGGCGTGAAACTCCAGGAGATCAAGGGCGACTTGTTCGTCATCCCGGACGAGGCGGTACCGCTGCTGGGAACGGACACGCTGGACCGGCGGTTGTTCAACGTCACCGACCTGATCGAGATGGGGTACGACGACGCGAAGTCGGCCGCCGTACCGCTGATCGCGACGTACACCGAGCCGACGTCCCGCGCGGCGACCGAGCCGACGGCTCCCCGCGGCAGCAAGCTGACCCGCAAGCTCAAGGGCATCCGCGGCGCGGTGCTCAGCACCGACAAGCGGCAGACCCGCACCTTCTGGACCTCCGTGGCGCCCCAGGGCAGCGACAGGCTGGGGGCCGGAGTCGCGAAGCTGTGGCTCGACGGTCGTGTGAAGGCCAGTCTGAAGGAGAGCGTGCCGCTGATCGGCGCGCCCGAGGCCTGGGCGGCCGGCTACACCGGCAAGGGCGTCAAGGTGGCCGTGCTCGACACCGGCATCGACGCCGACCACCCCGACTTCGCCGGTCTGATCGACGGCACGGCCAGTTTCGTGCCGGGGGAGGGCGTCACCGACGTCAACGGGCACGGCACCCATGTGGCCGGCACGATCGTCGGCTCGGGCGCCGCCTCCGGAGGCGACAACAAGGGCGTCGCGCCCGGCGCCGACCTGTACGTCGGCAAGGTGCTCGGCGGCGCGGAGGGCTACGGCCAGGACTCCTGGGTCATGGCCGGCATGCAGTGGGCCGCCGAGTCCGGTGCCGACGTCGTCAACATGAGCCTCGGCGACTCCTACCCGACGGACGGCAGCGACCCGATGTCGCAGACGGTCGACGCACTGTCCGCGCAGTACGGCACCCTGTTCGTCATAGCCGCCGGCAACGCCGGTCCGGAGAGCGTTTCGGCCCCGGGTGCGGCGGCGTCGGCGCTGACCGTGGCCGCCACCGACAAGGAGGACCGGCTCGCGTCCTTCTCCAGCACCGGCCCACTGGCCTACTCCGGTGGTATGAAGCCGGACATCGCCGCGCCGGGCGTGGACATCACCGCTGCCCGGTCTCAGTCGATGACCGATGGTGGGGAGGGCCTCTACCGCACCATCAGCGGCACGTCGATGGCCACCCCGCACGTAGCGGGCGCGGCGGCGATCCTGGCCCAGCAGCACCCGGACTGGACCGGCGCGCAGCTCAAGGAACACCTGACGAGCACCGCGAAGGGCCTGGACGGCGGCTATTCACCGTACGAGGTCGGCACCGGCCGTCTCGACGTGGCCGCCGCCGTGCGCACCACGGTCCGGGCCACCGGGTCACTCTTCTTCGGCAACTACACCTGGCCGCACGAGCCGGGCGACGTCGCCGTCACGAAGGACCTGACCCTCACCAACACCGGTGCGGCCGATGCCACCCTGAACCTGACGCTGACCGACGACGACGGGCCGTTCACGCTGGGAGCGGCCAAGGTGACCGTCCCCGCCGGCGGCACCGCCGTCGTCCCCGTGACCGGTGACCCGCGGACCGCCTCGGCAGGCCGGCACGTCGGCTACGTGACAGCCACCGACGCGGCCACCGGTCGGTCGGTGACCCGCACGTCCATGGCGCTGCTCAAGGAGGAGGAGCGCTACGACCTGAACATCAAGCTGGTCGGCAAGGACGGCAAACCCGCCGCCGGCTGGGTCGGCATCAACCTGGCGGGCGACCCCTGGCCGTGGAACGTCTACGTCGAGGGCTCGACGACCATGCGCATGGCGCCCGGCCTGTACACCGTCGCGGGGTACGTCGACGTGCCCGGTGAGAAGGCCGACCGCTCCGGGCTGGCCGTGCTGGTCGACCCGGAGACCGTGCTTAAGGACGGCTCCGCGGACGTCGTCCTCGACGCGAGCAAGGCACGCCTGCTGCAGACCGAGGCGCCGCAGCGCACCGAGGACCGCCAGCGCAAGGTCGACTTCAACGTCCACTACAAGGGCCTCGACCCGTACATGGACTACCGCAGCGCGTACGTGCTGCCGCCGGCGTACGACGACGTGTACGTCGCGCCGACGGAGGCGATGAAGCAGGGTGAGTTCATGCTGGTCACCCGCTGGCGCAAGGGCGAGCCGCAGCTCGGGCTGAGCACGTGGGGCGGCCGACTCCAGTTCGAGGCGCGGGTACAGGCGGGCAGCGCACTGGGCACCGGCACGGACACGCTGCACGCCGCCTACGCGGGCAACGGCGCGGCCGCCGCGTACGAGAAGGTCACGGCCAAGGGCAAGATCGTCGTCGTCGAGCGCAGCGACGAGGTCTCGCCGCAGGAGCGCACCGAGGCCGCGGTCGCGGCCGGCGCGAAGGCGCTGATCGTGATCAACGACGGTGTCGGTGGCCTGATGGAGTACGTCGGCGAGTCGGCCGTCCCGGTCGCCACCGTGCACCGCGACGCGGGCAAGGGCCTTGTCTCGATGGCGAAGGCCGGCCACCTCAAGCTGACCGTGAAGCAGACCGAGCACACGCCGTTCGTCTACGACCTGACCCGGGACTACCCCGGCCGGGTACCGGACCGGGCCCTCGTCTACAAGCCGAGCAAGGGTGAACTCGCCCGGATCGACGCCCGCTACTACGCGGCGGCGGGCGGGCGGCTCGCGGAAGGCTACCGGTCCGACTTCACCCTCAGCCCGTCCTTCAACATGCCCGAGCTCGAGTGGCACCCGGGCACCCGCACCGAGTGGGTGACCCCGGGCCAGGTCTGGAGGGAGTTCCACACGCAGGGCGTCGACGGACCGCTGCCGTGGTCGATGGTGTCGGGCGACAACACGTACGCCAAGGGCAGCACCACCCGCCTGGACTGGTTCGCCCCGGCGACCCGGCCCGCCCAGAGCGAGTCCTTCGGTGTGTACAACTCCCGCTGGCAGAACTACATGACCTGGAACGTGCAGGCGTGGGCCTCCGCCAGCGACACCATGCGTCTCGGCGGCTACCTGCCGTGGGGCGAGACACCGTCCCACCTGCAGATCTTCCAGGGTGACACGCTGATCCACGACAACCCCGTCAGCGGAGACATGCAATGGGTGGAGGTACCGGCGGGCAAGCTTCCCTACCGCGCCGTCCTCGACGTGGAACGACCCGGTGACGTCTTCCGGCTGTCGACCCGCACCCACTCCGAGTGGACCTTCACGTCCGACACCGTCGACTCGGACTTCTTCGAGCCGTTCTCGGTGCTGAACCTGGACTACGAGCTGGAGACGGACCTGCACGGCGACGTCAAGGCAGGCACGAACCAGAAGATCGTGCTCAAGCCGGTGTCCATGAACCTCGGGACCGTGCCGGGTACCGTCACCGAAGTGACGCTGGACGTCTCGTACGACGACGGCGCCGGCTGGCAGAAGGTGACCCTGGCCAAGCGGGCCGACGGCTCCTGGACGGGTTCGTTCAGGACGGCCAGGAAGCCCGGCGGCTTCGTCTCGCTCCGCGCGAGCGCCGGGACGGACAGCGGCTTCGGCGTCAGGAACGAGATCATCCGGGCGTACGGACTGCGATGAACCGCACCGTCGGGCCCCGGGGAGGAGACTCCCCGGGGCCCTTCCCCTCACAGCCGCTCCCAGCAGGGACTATTCAAGGTCTGCCGCCTTGGCGCATACTCTCCCCGCTGCGGCAAGCGGAGGAGAGTCGATCGCCGATGCTGGATGTTCTTGGCCTCGATCCCGATGACGAGCGCGTCTACCGGGCGCTGCTCGGACGGCCGAACTCCACCGCGATCCTTCTCGCCGAACTTGCCGTCCTGTCGCAGGCCCAGGCCGATGAGGCATTGTCCCGCCTCGTCGAGTGGGGACTGGCCACCAGGTCGGCGGACGAACAGTTCACCGCCGCGCCGCCGGCCATGGCGCTCGGCGCGCTCATCAGCCAGCGCAGGGACGGGCTGCGCATGGCCGAGCATGCTCTGGTGACCTTCGCCGAGGAACACCGGGCGGCGATGACCGGGAGCAGCATCAGCGACCTGATCGAGGTCGTCACGGGCGTCGACGCCATCCGGCACCGTTTCCTCCAGGTGCAGCAGGCGGCCCGCACGCAGGTCCGGTCCTTCATCACCGCGCCGTTCGTCGCCCTGCCGCCCGACGAGAACACGGCCGAGCCCGTGGCCATCGGCCGGGGTGTGCACTTCCGTGCCGTGCTGGACCGGGCCGTACTGGCGGAACCCGGCATCATCGACGACGCGATCGATTCCCTGGGCAAGGGCGTGCACCTGCGTGTCGCCGACGAACTGCCGATGAAACTGGTTCTGGCCGACGCCGACCTCGGACTCGTCCCGCTGGCGGTCACAGCGGCCGGAGAACCCGGCGCCGTGCTGCTGCACCGCAGTGGCCTCCTGGACGCGTTGGACGCACTCTTCGAGACGGTGTGGCGCACTGCCCGCCCCCTCGAACTGTCGGGCACCGGCGGAGAGGCCGATCCCACCGTCGAGGTCGGTGCGGAAGGCCCCACCGACCTCGACCGAAGGATCCTCGCCCTGCTCCTGGCCGGTCTGACGGACGTGACCGCCGCGACACAACTCGGTCTGTCACCCCGTACGCTGCACCGGCGCCTGCGCCACCTCATGGACCTGGCCGGAGTCAGGACCCGGATGCAGCTAGGAGCCCACGCCATGCGAAACGGCTGGGCAGAGGTTCCTTGAATTCCCCCGCCTGCCCTGCGAAAGGGCCGGCATGCCGGTGTCATCCGCCAGACGGGGTACTTCGTCAGCGTCGCCGAACGCTGTGCACACCATGGCTTCGGTGACTCGGTAGCTTCTGGACCAGGTGCCCTCGCACAAGGATGCCCATCGGCGCCCCTGTGAGGGCCTGTCGACGATGGTCCTAAGCGAGGAGAGCGGCATGTCCCGGCCTATCACTGTGGGAGTGGACGGCTCTGAAGGAAGCGTGGCGGCGGTGGACTGGGCCGCCGACGAGGCGGCGCTGCGCGGCGACGGCCTGCGACTGGTGTACGCCACGCGGTGGGCGGAGCATCAGTTGGGGGCGATGAAGGTGTCGCACGAAGACCGTGCCGGTGCGGCGGAAGGCGTGCTGGCCGCGACCGAGCGGCGTGTCGGTTCCCGGCAGCCGGACCTCGCCATGACCGCCGACGAGGTCGAGGACGCCCCTGCCGACGTGCTGCTCGCCGCCGCATCCCAGGCGGAGTTGCTGGTCGTGGGCTCTCATGGGCTCGGTAGCGTCCGCGGGTTCATCGTCGGTTCGGTAGGGCAGGAAGTCGTCGCGGAAGCAGAGCGTCCGGTGGTTCTCGTTCGCCCCGGATACGAGAAGGACACGTCCGGTGCGTCCGATGGGAAGAGCCGCCGGAAAGTGGTCCTCGGTCTCGATGTGAACGAAGTCAAGGACGAGCTCCTGCAATTCGCGTTCGACTTCGCCGGGCGGCACCGCGTCCCGCTGGAAATCGTGCACACGTGGCATGCGTCCTTCGTCCACCACGCCACGGCAGCGGCGAAGGACGACATGGCGGCAGCGCTCTCCAGCGCGGTTCGGCCCTTCCGGGACAGGTTTCCGTCGACGGAGGTGACGGAGGTGTCAGCTCCGGGACGGGCAGCCGAGCATCTCATCGAGGCCGCGTCGGACGCGCGCCTCGTGGTCGTCGGTCGGCGCAGGGCGGCCAGGGGCGCCCACATCGGATCGGTCACCCACGCCGTCATCCACCACGCCTCCTGCCCTGTGGCCGTGGTGCCGCACACCTGACAGGCGGGAGACCGGGCGCTCGGGGAGACAGGACAACGTCCACGTTTCACTGTCTGCGGTGCAGTGGAGCTGGAACTAGGCTCGTGTCGTGGAACCGCCTGAGCATCGCGCCGAAGGCGCAGGACCGTTCACCACCCGGCTCACCTGGCATCGCCCCGAAGGGGAGACGGTGGTATGGGAGTCGCGGATCGCGCGTAAGCGTGGGGCGCTGTCCGTCCGCGGCCCCGCGGGCACGGTCGCCGTGTCCCCGACTGCCGACGCCGAGGCCCTCGGCCGTCTTCGGAGGCTCAACTCCATCGCCTCGGGCGCGTTCTTCCTCGGCGGAATGCTCTTCGCTCTCGGCGCCGGGGTCGCCCAGTTCGGCTCGGGCGACCCGGTCGAGAGCGCCTCGATCTACTTCGCGGGCGGGCTGTTCTTCACCCTCGGGGGCTACACCTCGCTCCTGCAGGTGCTGAACGCGCCTCGTCACTCCCCGGGGGGCGGCCCACTGGCCACGGCCGGTTGGCGGTGGTGGGGATACGAGCCGATGCGTGTGGACTGGCTCAGCACGTTCGTGCTGTTCGCCGGGACGCTCGTGTTCGGAGTCAACCTGCTCGACTCCTTCCTGCAGGGGCTCACCGTCCAGCAGACCAACCGGCTGATCTGGACTCCCGACGTGATCGGGTGCGTGCTGTTCCTGGTTTCGGGTCATCTCGCGTTCGTCGAGATCTGCCATCGCTCCCGGCCCTGCGTCCGCTCGCGCAGCCTCGGCTGGTGGGTGGTCGCGGTGAACCAGGTCGGGTCGGTGCTCTTCATGGTCGCCGCACTGGCCGCCTTCACCCGGCCCGCCACCCAGAGCCTGGTCAACACCGACATCGCCAACTGGGGGACGTTGTGCGGTGCGCTCTGCTTCTCCCTCGGTGGTGTGCTCCAGGCCTTCGAACGTCCCTAGGGCGTGTCCGAAAGTCCCTCCTGGCCCGCGACGCCTGGCACGCACGATCGCCGCGTTTCGTACGGGGCCGGCTGCACGGATGGCGCCGTCCTGTGCGGCGCACGTCATCGACCCCGATAATGGCAGTACCGTCCCCCGTCGCACACAGAGTCTCCTGCGGCAGGGGGCGGACTGTCGGGACGATCAGGAGGTGTCATGCTGATCAGATACGCGATGGAGGAAGGCGTCCTCCACCTCCGGATCACGCGCGACCTCGACATCTCCAGCCGCGCCGCGGCGACCTTGGAGATCGAGATGCTCCTGTTCACGCTCCACCCGTACGCTCGCGTGAGGGTGCAACTGCCCACTGCCGATCCATCGCCGGCCTCCCTCAGCGTCCTGGCCCGAGCTCGACGCCTGTGCAGCCACCGAGGGGTGCCCCTGACCGTCGTCGGCCCTGTCTCCGTCAGCGAGCCACCACCGGTTGCCTGACTTGTGGAGCGGACGGTGTCAGGGCCGCGTCCCCGGCTTGATGCCGTGTTCGGCGGCGTACGCGTCCAGGATGCTTCCCGTGCCTCCTTCGGTATGGAGGAACAGTTCGTCCAGGATGATCGCGAGATCCTCGAGTGCCGCGTTCAGGGCTTCGGCGGCGAGACCGACGTCGGGGTGGCGGGCCTTCGCCGCGTACCCCGCGAGTTCGGCCGCGTAGCCGATCTGCTCGGCAAGCGACGCGCGATCGTCGACGTCGTAGAAGTAGTACGACTCGGGGTACTGCAGGAAGTCGATGGACACGACACACAGGTCGGCGGCCACGCTGTCGAGGACGGCTACCCCGGCGTCGGAGTCGAGTGCCTCGGTGGTCGCGTGCGTGCGACGCAGGTGAGAGAGGCGCAAAGCCAGAGTTCTGCGTCGGGCGAGCGCGGGGTGGAGCCCCAGCACCCAGGTCACGGTCGCCGACAGAAGGGCGAATCCGACCAGCGCCTCGAGCGGCGCGAGGATCCGTAGCCAGCCCGTCGTGGGTGCGATGTCGCCCAGACCGAGAGTCGCCAGCGTCACGAGCGAGACGTACAGGGCGTCCACGGGGCCCGCGTGAGCCGACGGCTCGAGCCCGGCGGAGTACGTGAAGGCCTCCGGCATATGCGGCCAGTAGAGCAGCGCCCACCCGACGGCGATGGCCAGCGCCCAGATCGAGACGACGCACACCATGCCGAGCGGGCCCGACAGTCCGGCTGCCCTGCGACGGCCGCCGAGGTGACCGGAGAGTCGCCACAGCGTCGTCATCACCAGCCTGCTCAGCCCGCCGTGGCGCGTCGGATGCCACAGCGTGTGGAACACCTCGCGCAGCATGAACACCACCAGTGCCGCACCCAGCAGCGACAGCGACCATTCCACTCGATCTCGGCCCCTTCGCTCGGTTCGGCCGTCCAATGGGACTTCTCACGCAGCCGGACACCTCCGTCGTACCGCTGACGTTAGCCCGATGGGACGTTGCCCCCGGGCTCGGCACGGCGGGCGGGATTCCCGGTGTGTGACTAGCGTGGCCCATGGAACTAATCGACAGGAAAGGGGCAGACCCGTCATGGCTGGCAAAGGTACGGAGAAGGCGAAGGGCAAGCTGAAGGAAGCCGCCGGAAAGGCGACGGGCAACAAGCGCCTGGAGACGGAAGGCAAGACCGACCAGATGAAGGGCAAGGCGCAGGAAGCCGGCGACGCGGTCCGTGAGCGCGCCAAGGGCGTCCGCGACTCCTTGGACCCCGAAAAGTAGACCCGGCGAGCGGTCCGGGCGTCGGAGCCGTCGGCCCCTGCCTCCCGCCGAGGGGGGCAGGGGCGGCTGTGGGCGGAGAACGCCCGGCTGTGAACGGGTTCGCCCGCTCTTACATGTGCGGCTGCCCGTAGTACCGGGCGAACTGCTCGAGGTAGGTGGGTTCGCCGCCGTACTCGGCCTCGTCGAATTCCGGGGCGTCCTTGATCCGGTCCTTCGTCCGGTCGACGTGGACCTTCTTCTCCGCGGTGTCGATCAGCTTGATGGTTCCGGCAGGCAGGAGCACGTGCTTGCCGAAGATCCACACCCCGGTATCGACGACCAGGTAGGAGGAACCCACTTCCTCGGAATGCCTGTCGATCTTCCCGATGCTGCCGTCGGTGGCCTCGACCTTGTAGCCGATGAGATCGACTCCCTGCTGGTATCCAGCCCTCGGGTGGTAGACCCAGATGTCGCTTTCGCTCACCACGATGCCTCTCCAGTGTGTGACGGACTACGGAGAATGTGCCGGATTCCGGCGAGGGCGAAGCGGGAGCCGAATACTCCCACCCGACTGCCCGCCCGTCGTCACCACCGCCGACGCGCGCCCGGACCCGTACCGGCAGGTTCTGAGGATCACCCTCGCCGCTTCAGGGCGGTCGTCAGGCGTGGCCGTTCGCCCTCGATCAGGCGGCCGGTCAGCGCACCGCCGAACACGACCACGCCCACGGCGACGAGCCAGGTCTGGATGACGAGGAAAGCTCCGAACGGGCCGTAGGTGACGGCGCTGGACGCGATCAACGGGGAGAAGACGAGCCGGGAGAAGATCCTGAGCCCGAGCAGTCCGAGGACGGTGGCCACCGACCCGGGAAGCAGGGCGAGCCACGCGACCCGGCCGCCGAGCAGCAGTCGCTGCGACCACCAGAAGAACAGGACGCCGCTCAGGAGGGTGACGACGCCATGGGCCGGAATGTCGCGAAAGAAGGAGGGGACCGCGAACACGTAGAGGACCGCTATGAGGACCGCGAGCCACAGTACGTGCCGCCACCGGGCCCACCAGCGGGCCGGAGGCAGATCCCAGACCTTCTCGTAGCCGCTCTGCACCACGGTGCCGAACGAGAGGCCGAACACGGCGAGCAGGGCGAGGCCGAACGCCGTCGTGGTCCGCCGCACCTGCCCCGGCAGCGCGAACAACCGCTCGATCTCCGCCCTGGCGGCCTCTGACACTCCGAGGCCGTCCCCGAGCCACTGCGCGAACCCCTTCCCGCTCCCCGCACCCGCCGCGGACACGACGATCAGAAGCGGAACCAGCGTCAGGAACCCGAGTGCCGCGAAACCCAGCGAGCGCTGCCACAGCTCCAGATCGCTCACCGGTCCCCATCGGTGCCCGGCTCGCAAACGGCGGATCACGCTGCGCATCCGCTGGAACGGGGACCGACGCCCGTCGGGACGGGAGCACATCATCGTGCCGGCGCATGGCCAGGTGGTTCATGCGGGGCGACCACGGTGAAGTGCGCCCCTTCCGGGTCGGCGAGATCGACCCACCGGCCCGTGGGGGAGGTGTGTACGGGAGAGACGGTGTCGCCTCCCGTCCGGTTGGCGGTCTCGAGCGTCTCCTCAAGGTCGAGCACGGGAAAGTGAACGTGCCAGTCGGGGCGGACCTCGGGGTCCGGTGCCTCTTCGAGTGCTCCGCCGCTGATGAAAGCAACGGTGTCGTGTCCATGGCGCAGAACGACACGATCGTGTTCGTAGGACGCCACGCAGCAGCCGGGTCGCTCACCGGCCCAGTCGAGGACCTCCCCGTAGAAGATCGAGGCGGCGAAAGCCTCACGCGTACGCAGTTCCAGCCAGGCCGGAGCACGCCCACGACCGACCGACCAGTCCGGGACGACGGCGCCCTCCCAGAAGCCGAAGACGGCTCCTGCCGGGTCGGCGGCCAAGCCCGCCCGGCCGGTACGGAAGGCGAGGGGCCCCACGGCCATGGTGCCGCCGCGTTCGAGGATCCGGGCCGCCGTGACGTCGGCGTCGACGACGGCGAAATACGGTGTCCACGCCACCGGGATGTCGAAACGCTTCGTGAGCGCCCCGACACCCGCCACCGGAGCCCCTTCGTGAAAGGCGACCGCGAAACCGTCACCGAGTCGACTCGGTCTGAACTCCCAGTCGAGCACGCCGCTGTAGAAACCCTGCGCGGACAGCATGTCCCGTGCCATCAGGCTGACCCAACACGGGGCCCCTGCGATCTCATGGCTCGACGTCGACACAGCCGTCACCCTCGTACGTCGCCGACGGCTGCCTACCAGTAGTGCCGGCGCCCACCGACTTCGCGACCGACCGCACCCATGATCCAGAGGACGGCGCCTATGGCCACGAGGATGATCCCGATGGTCCAGAGAATGCTGATGCCGGCCACGAATCCGATGACGAGCAGGATAATGCCGAGGACGATCATGGTGTCCTCCGATTCTGCTGAGCGTTTCCCCTCAAGGGTAGGTTTCTCCTCCGCTCATGGCCTCCGGGAAGAAGCGTTCGGCCGTGACGAGGCGGGGGCGGTCACGGGCGCGGTGACGTGGGAACCGTCGTCAGAGGTACTCGGCACGGATGATCACCAGCTCTTCGTGCTCGTCGCCGTCGTCCGCCGGGCCGCGGCCCTGCAGCCGGGCGGGGTGATCAGCCGTGCGGGAAGTGTTCGCCGCATTCGCGTGAATTGCAGCAGTCTGCCGGTGTCACGGTGAGTAACCATCCCGGTGTGCCCCCATCGTGGATCCGGCCCCGCAACCAGGGCCGCTGCCGTTGTGCCCGGACCTGTTGCCCGGTGTCCGAGCTCACCTCGAAGGGGTTCGCCTGTGGAGACCGGCCGACGAGAAGTACTGCGAACCGGGGCCGCCGTCGTGGTCGCCGGAAGTCTGATCGGGCTCGGCGGCGGGCGTGCGGGCGCCGCCTCCGCCGAGAGGGCCGCCGCGCGCCCTCTCTTCGTGGGCGAGGGTGTCGAGCCCGCCGCGTGGCGTGAACTGAGGCGGAGCCTCAGCCCGGGTGCCGGTCTCTACCGCCCGGGGGGTCCGGAGTACGCGGCACGGGCGATTCCCGACAACCAGCGTTACGCATCCGTCCGCCCGGCCGGCGTCCTCGCCTGCGCGACCGAGGGCGACGTGGCGACCGCGATCCGGTGGTGCGCCAAGCACGGCGTTCCCTTCGCGCCTCGCTCCGGCGGGCACAACTACGCGGGCTACTCCACCACCCCAGGTCTGGTGATCAGTCTGCGCGCGCTGAAGGACGTCGTCCCACAGGGGCGGCGGCTCCGTCTGGGGGGCGGCGCCACGAACTCGGACGTGTACGCGGCCCGCGCGGCCAACCTGTACTTCCCCGGTGGGCGCTGCCCGGAAGTCGGCGTCGCCGGCCTGACCCTCGGCGGCGGGCTCGGGTTCAACGACCGAAAGTGGGGTCTGACCTGCGACCGGCTCACCGAGACCCGGGTCGTGCTCGCCGATGGGACGCTGGTACGGGCGGCCGACGACGAGAACGCCGACCTGTTCTGGGCCTGCCGGGGCGGAGCCGGCGGCAACTTCGGCATCAACACCGGCTTCGTCTTCGACGCCGTGTCCGTCGCCGGGCTGCGCGCCACGGTCTTCGACCTGACCTTCGCGCTGGATGCGGGCGTCCGGGTGATGGAGGAACTGCGCTGCATCGTCGACGCCGACCACGACAACGACTTCGACGTCCGGGTCGGCTTCAAGCACGCCGGCGACGGCACCACCACGCTCTGGCTCCTCGGGCAGCGGCTCGGCGAGGAGAACGCCCTGCAACGCCTGTTCAGGCCGCTTCTGCAGCTGCGACCGACGCGGAAATTCATCGAGGAGCGCGGATTCTGGCAGGCGCAGGACTACCTCATGGAACCCCTCGGAGCGAAGGAGGCCTACGCCTCCAAGTCCCTCGTCCCCGACGAGTGGCCCGCTCCCGACACGGTGGCCGCCGTCGCCGACTGGACGCGCGGCTGGCGGCCGGGACCCGCACGGGCCACCGGCTACGTGACCCTGTTCGCCATGGGCGGCGACAGTGCCGCGCCCCGTCCCGACGAGACGGCCTACCCCCACCGCGGCGCGACCTTCGTGATCGACATCGGCACCCACTGGAAGCCCGGCACTCCGCCCGGCGAGGTACGCGCCCTGCTGGAACAGACGCGCACCGCCCATCACATGCTCAGCCGCCGCCTGTCCACCCACGCGGCCTACGTCAACTTCCCCGACCCCGACCTGCGTGACTGGCGACACGCCTACTACGACGGCAACTACGACCGCCTCGTCGCCGTCAAGCGACGCTACGATCCGGCCGGTCTGTTCCGCTACCAGCAGGCCGTCGGCCGGCCCCGCGTCTGAGACCGCCGGCCGCGCCCGACCGGCTGACGTCCGTGACCGGCCGGAGCATTCACACGCTCACGGTGATCGAGGCGGGGTGGCGCGGGCGTCGTCCCGCTGTCTGCCGTACTCAAGGGAGCGTCCAGAACTGGGTCGTGACGAGGTAGAAGAGAACCGCCCACAAGACGGTCACCGCGGCGACGATGCCGAGGCCGATGAGGTTGGTCTTCGTCGGCGATTCGTCGGGCGACGGCCGCAGCCAGCGCCTGAGCAGCCGGTTCACGTAGTAGGGCATCGTGACGAAGCTCATGAGAAAACTGGAGAGCAGGTTGCCCACCAGGAGCCCGAGCCAGAACGGCATCCCCAGCGGATGGAGGGCGAGCGACAGCAGCACGACGGTCGGGTACAGCCCGACCCAGACCGCGATGGAGGTCTTGGTCTCCGAGGGCGGAGGTGCTTCTCTTCCGTTCTGGTCGAAGGCGAACCAACTGCCGAACGAGTTGTCGATCGTGCGCAGCTTGAAGTCGTTGAACCGCTCTCCCTCGGCGAGCAGTTCCTGCCGCCTGGTCGACGTCAGCCAGGCATCGAGGTGCTCCGCGTTGTCGTATCGGTACAGCGTGGTCCATTCGTCCTGAAGTCCCTCGATCGGACGGAAGAGCTCGGTTCCGCGGAAGCCCTCGAACGCGCTCTCCTCCTGGGTCATGCGGTGCTGCCAGTCGAGGAAGTCGTCGACGCTGTTCGGATGGACCCGGTGGGTGACCACCACGGTCACCAGCGGATCCGTCGGTTCCGTGCCACCGGTGACGACCTGCTGGGTCGCGGGACCGTCGAAGAATCTTCTGCCGCTGTCGAGGAACCCCTGCCGCGTCGCACTGTTGATCCACGCTTGCAGATGGGCTATCGAGTCGAAGCGGTAGACGACGACCCAGTCGGGTTGCAGGGCTGTCGGCGGGGCGTTCTCCGCTCCGAGGAACCCGGTGTAGTGGGCGGCAGCGGCGTTGACGTCCTCCTGCCATATCTCGTACTCCCGCTCCGCTCCGGGAACGACCTTCTGGCCGATGATCGCCGTCGCGGCGGTGTCTTCGAACTTCTTGGTGTTCATGAGCTCAGGCCGCCGACTGTGCCGACCGGCTCTCGTTCAGCCGGCTGTAGATGCGTTCAGGAGTCAGGGGCAGAGCGCGGTAACGGACGCCCGTGGCATCGTGCAGCGCGTTCGCCAGCGCGGGTGCCACGGGGTTGATGCAGCATTCCGCCATGCCCTTCGACCGCATGGGCCCGTAGGAGTCCGTCGAGTCCACCAGGAGCACCTCGGTCCGGGGGATGTCGGCGTAGGTGGGGATGCGGTAGTTGCGGAGGTTCGGGTTGACCATGACTCCGTGCGCGTCGATGTGGAAGTTCTCGGTCAACGCGAAGCCGATTCCCTGGGCGACACCGCCTTCGACCTGCCCGCGGACCTGCGCGGGGTTGATGACCACTGCGGCGTCGGTCGCCTGGACGCTGTACAGGATCCGGATCTCACCCGTCACCCGGTGGACGGCGATGCGGAACCCCTGCGTATTGGAAGTGACGCTCCGGGGCGAGCCGTACGCCTTGCGGGCGGCGGTGAACCGGATTCCGCGCGCCCGGGCCAGGGCGACGAGCTCGGCCAGCGACACGCGCCGGTCGCCGCAGACGACACCGTCGTCGTCCATCGCGCACATGACGAGATGGACCCCGGTGTGGGCGGCGGCGAACTCCAGAATGCGGTCGCGTACGGCGTTGGCCGCTCTGAGGACCGCGTTGCCGGAGACGAAGAGCCCCGCACTCGCGAAGGCCCCGGTGTCGAATCCCGTGCGGTCGGTGTCGGACTGCACGAGCCGGATGCGCGAGGGCGTCGTGCCCAGCTGGGTGGCCGCGATCTGGACGTGGGCGGTCGACGTGCCCTCGCCGAACTCGACCGTTCCGACGGCCAACTCGTAGACGAGGTCGTCGCCGAGCGTGACCCACGCCTCGGAGATGTGCTCGGTGGGGGGTGCGGTCTCGTGCAGGGAACTCGCGACACCGGTCCCGACGAACCACTCCGGGCCGGGCGACGGCCCGCCGGTGGTACGCGCCATCGCCGCGTCCACGAGGTCGACGCACCTGGCGAGGCCGTCCTCGGTGAACATCACGTCGTCGGGGCCGTCGTCCAGGGCCACGAGCGGGTCGCCCGGTCGCACGATGTTGCGTCGGCGCAGTTCGAGCGGATCGAGGTGCAGGGCACGCGCCAGTTCGCCCATGGCCGACTCCACGGCGAACGCCGGTTGCGTCATCCCGTAACCGCGCAGCGCTCCGCTGGGAACGGTGTTCGTGTAGACGGAGTACGCGTCGTACTTCTTGTTGGGGCAGCGGTAGAGCATGACCGCGGCACCGCCCGCGTACAGCGTCTCGCCTCCGTGGTTGCCGTAGGCGCCCGTGTTCGACACGTTGCGGACCTGGAACGCCGTGAGCGTTCCGTCCGCCTTGGCTCCCAACGTGACGGTGAGCGTCATCGGGTGGCGTGGCGAGGCCGTCGTGAACTCCTCCTCGCGGGTGTACTCGAAGGAGACGGGCCGTCCGGTGTCCAGGGTGGCGAGGGCGGCCAGATCCTCCGAGATGACTTCCTGCTTGCCGCCGAAGCCGCCGCCGACCCGCTTGCAGAACACGCGGAGCTGGTCCGGGCGCAGCGCGAACAGGTAGGCGAGTTTCACCTTCGCGATCGACGGCGACTGCGAACTGGTACGGACGTTCAGGCGGCCGTTCTCCATCCAGGCGATCGAGCCGTGGGTCTCCAGATGCGCGTGCTGCACGCGCGGCGAGAAGTACGTCCCTTCGTGGGTCACGTCGGCTTCGGCGAACCCCGCGTCGACATCGCCGATGTGCGTGTGGATCTCGAGGAGGATGTTGTGGACGGGATCGAGGGCGAAGGGATCGTGCTCCGCGCCGTGCAGCTGTGGCGCTCCCTCGGCCATCGCCTCCTCGGGTTCGAACACCGCCGGCAGCACCTCGTACGCGACCACGAGCCTTCGGCAGCCCTCTTCAGCGGCGCCGACCGTGTCCGCCAGGACCGCGGCGACCCGCTGGCCGACGAAGCGGACCGTGTCGTCGAGGATGAAGGTGTCGTCCGGATCGACGAGATGGTCGGTGTGGATCGCCGTGGTGAAGCGCCTGCGCGGGACGTCTTCCCAGGTGTAGACGCGCTGCACGCCGGGAACCGCCAGCGCGTCGGTCCTGTCGATCGAGATGATCCGGGCGTGGGCGTGCGGGGAGTGCAGCACCTTGAGGTGCAGCATCCCCTCGATGTGGGTGTCCATGGTGAACTCGGCGCGGCCGGTCACCACGTCGTTGGCCGCCGGTGCGCCGACGCTCGTCCCGACGGCCTTCCCCGGCGCCGCCGTCTCCACGCCCGCGACGCCCTTGACGGCGTCCTCGATCCCACGGTATCCGGTGCAGCGGCAGAGGTTGCCCTTCAACGCCCGCGGCAGGTCCGCCTTCTGGGCCTCGGTGAACGTCGCCGATGTCATGATCATCCCGGCGGTGCAGAAACCGCACTGGAAACCCGGGGCGTCGCGGAACTGCCGCTGCATCGGATGCAGGCTGCCGGGTGTTCCGAGCCCTTCGATCGTCGTCACCTGACGCCCCTCGGCGCGGAAGGCGGGTGTGATGCAGCTGTGGACCGGTTCACCGTCCAACCAGACCGTGCAGGCGCCGCAATCGCCCGCGTCGCACCCCTTCTTGACGCCGAAATGGCCGAGTGAGCGGAGGAACGTGCGGAGGCACTGTCCGGGTCGAGGTTCGGCGTCGAAGCGCTCGCCGTTCACGGAATAGGTCATGACAGGCTTCCCGCCATCAGCTCGCCCCGTATCTCTTCGGCGAAGTGCTTGGTCAGGTGGCGACGATGATCGGGCGTCCCGTTGGGATCGTCGAACCAGACGTCGTGGGGGATGGCGTCGATGCTCTGCTGGAGGGTTCCGGCGTCGGGCAGGGCGTCGAAGACGAGGCGTACGGGCCGGGTGGTGCCGGCCGAGATCGTGAGCGTCAGATCGCTCACCCCCGGCGTCTGCGTGCCGACGAGGAACACGGTCGAGCGACCGAGGCGGGTCAGCGCGAAGCGGCGGTGCGCGGTGCGTTTCCTCAGGGCGCGCACCGGAATGTCGATGCGGCGCAGGATCTCCCCGGGGGCGAGGACGTTCCGATGGTCGCCGGTCACGAAATCGAGGGCGTCGACGGTGCGCGTGGACCCGTCGGGGGCCTCCAGCCCGTACTGCGCTTCGAGCGCGACCGTGAGGGTGATCATGGGGCCGGCGGGCAGGGACAGACAGATGTTTCCGCCGACGGTCGCCGCGTTCCAGACCTTGAACGAGGACAGAAACGCTTCACAGCTCTGCGCGAGGAGAGGGCCCGCGGCCCAATCACGCGGCGGTACATAGGCGTACAGCTCGCGGATGGTGCATGTGGCGCCGATCTCGAGGCCGCTGTCGCTCGGGACGAGAGGATCCCAGCGCAGTGCCGCCAGGTCGATCAGGCGGCGCAGGTCCGGCTGCTCGACGGAGAGCAGCCAGGTTCCGCCCGCGAGCCAGGCGTCGCCCTCGCGCCAGTCCACGCCTGGCCGGTCGGACGGATGCCGGATCACTTCGGTGACGGTGTTGAGATCCATGGACCTGATCTCCCTCACGACGAGGATCGTGTGGCGACCGATATCGACGGGGCCGTATGCGTGCCGGGAGCAATCCGGCACAGAGCGACGAACCGTGTGTGACTGACGGCCGTCGACCTGCTCGGCGAGGGACCGGCGGGCGCGGAGACTCCTTCCCAGGGTATCGCCGAAGAGGCCGGCCGGCCTCGCCAAGTCAGGGCGCGGCTGCGGCGATCACGTGTTCACGTGTTGACGAGCCGGCCTGCGGCGACTGCCGAGGCCACCGTCCCACGGCCACCACTGCCCGAGGCCGCGAATCCGGATCAGTGGTGGTCCAGGGCTGCACTCCTGTTCGTCGCGGGTGAGCCACGTGCCGTCGCCGAGCGATACGGCAGCAACTACTGGCGTCTGCGGGTAGTCGAGTTGGGTGAGGGGCCTGAGCGTATGGGCGTCGAGCAGGAGGCGGGCGCCCTCCTCGGCCGGCCGGCGGCCGCCATCCGCTTTTTTCCCCTCTATTCCTCGACGCTGATCGCCCGGACGGGGCAGGCGCGGGCGGCCTCGCGGACCAGTGGACCTCCGCCGCCTCGGTCCTGGCCCGGGAGGACCGTCCCGAACCCGTCGTCGTCCTGGGTGAAGAAGTCCGGCGAGGTCAGGGCGCACTGTCCGGCGCCGATACAGAGGTCCCCGTCGATGGAGATGCGCATCTGTGCGGGTCCTTTCACCATGTGACGGGGAGTTCGAGCATCCCCTGGATCGTGTCGCCCGGTTTGAACGGGATCTCCTCGGCGGGTACGGCGAGCCGCAGCCCCGGCAGCCGACGGAGCAACGTCCCGAGCGCGATCTCCATCTCCGCGCGCGCCAGGTTCTGCCCCAGGCACTGGTGGATGCCGAAGCCGAACGCCAGGTGGTGCCGTGCCGAGCGCGACCAGTCCAGGCTGTCGGGATCGGCGTAGGCGGCGGCGTCCCGGTTGATGACGGAGGTCGAGAAGACCACCCCCTCGCCCGCGCGGATCACCGTGCCGCCGATCTCCACGTCCTCGCGGGCGACCCGCAGAAGCCCGTCCGCGATCGACAGGAACCGCAGCAGCTCCTCGACGGCCGTCGGCACGAGGCCGGGGTCGGCCTGGAGTTCGGCCAGCCGCTCGGGGTGGCGCAGCAGCGTGTACGTACCGAGGGAGATCATGTTCGCGGTGGTCTCGTGCCCCGCGACCAGCAGGATCGTGGCGAGCTGTACCAGCTCCTCGCGGTCCGGCCCGCCGTCCCCGAGCTGCCGCTCCACCAGGTCGTCGAGCACGCCCTCGCCGGGCTTGTCCCGCTTGCGTTCGATCAGGTCGCCCAGATAGCCCTCGAGTCGGGCGAGCGCGTCCTCGGTGTCCGCGCCCGTCGGGCCGCGCAGCAGCCGCCCGGACTGCTCCTCGAAGAAGTCGTGGTCCTCGTACGGCACGCCGAGCAGGTCGCAGATCACGATCGAGGGCACCGGCAGCGCGAACGCGCTCACCAGTTCGGCCGGCGGACCCGCCGCCTCCATCGCGTCGAGCAGCCTGTCCACGGTCTCCTGGATGCGCGGGCGCAGCCGCTCGGCGCGCTTGAGCGTGAAACTCGGGATCAACATCCGGCGCTGGACGTTGTGCTCGGGATCGTCCCAGCCGAGCAGCGCGGCGCGCCGACGCCGGCGGAGGGCCGAGGCCCGCTCGGTCGGGAGCGGGAAGTCGGTCCGGGTGGAGTCGGTGGACAGACGCTGGTCCGAAAGCAGCGTCCGGGCGGCTGAGTGTCCACTGACGAACCACACGGAGCGCCCGTCCCACAGGGTCACCCGCGACAGCGGGCGCTCCTCGCGCAACGGGTCGTAGGCGGTGGGCGGGTGGTAGGGGCAGGTCCGGTTCTGGGGGAACGCCACGGCTTCCGTCATGGGGGCCTCGCAAGGGGCGAATCGGGTGGCTTGGACGTTGGTGCCGTCTCCACTACATGCCTCAGGCACCTATCTGGTCTACGCACAGTTCGGCCAATCCACCGGAACGGGTGCATCCATGCGGCCGCGACTCCGGAGGATGCGTTTCCCGTCATGGAAGGCCTCCGTCGTCCGCGCTCCGGCGACGCTCCCCGTCCTGTACCCGATGGCGCGCACGTGCGGAGGGCGTGCCGTACGTTCGCGAGGAGAAGGGCGGACTCGTGCGCCCTCATCGCGGCCCGGTGTGGCAACCGGGTGCACCCGAATGGGCGAACTCGGGGTGATCTTCGACGCGGCGCGGTTCGACTACATCGGCGACGACGTTCCCGCCCCCGCTGGCTCCGGCGGGGAAGGTCACGCTGGACGGGGACGAGACCGTGCTGCAGACGCTGGCCGGGCTGCTCGACGACTTCGATCCCGACTTCGGCATCGTCACTCCCTGATCACCGGAGCCGACTCGTCAGGGCAGCTCCGGCTGAGGAGGTGCCTCCCGGCGCCCTTGCGAAGAGGGCGCCGGGAAGCGGGGTGCCGCATGCGTGGCCTTCGGGGTCAGCGGAAGGTGACGGAGGCGCCGCCCGCCGGGGTGGTGACCGAGGCCGGGCACAGGAAGCCGCCCGAGGTGCGGGTGGCGGTGAAGGCACGGTTGACGTACTTGCGGGTCTCGCCGTCGCGGTCCCAGACCAGGGACGTGGCCCGGTAGCGGCAGCTGATGAACGACTGCTGGCCGGTGATGTCGATCAGGTCGGTGCGCGCGGTGGCGGTGGCGTCGTCGAAGGTGAAGGCGGGGTTGTTGTTGAGGGTGGCGGTGATCCCGCCGTCGCAGGTGAGGTTCCCGCCGGGGCGGTTGACGGTGGCCCGGTCGACGGACAGGGCGCTGGGCGCGGCGGCGCTGGTGTTCGCGCCGGTCCACGTGCAGGTGTTGCCCGCGACCACGATGACGCCGTCGGCCTTGAGTTCGGCGGTGGGGCCGGCCGCGGTGGCGGTGACCGCACCCGCGACGACCGTCGCGAAGGTGAGGGCCGCGATGCCGGTGTAGTGGGAGAGGTGCCTCATGTCGCTCCTCCTTGCCACGTCCTTGTGGCGTCTGGGGGGGGGCGAGGCCGGGAGGCCTCGCGGGAGAAGTGCGGAGAGATCTCGTACGGCGGCACGTCCGGCGGCAGGCGGTTCCGCCCGGAATCGCGACGCGCAGGGAGCGTGCCACAGGGGTCTTGAAATGTCATAGCCATGTCAAATCATTGGCCGGATTCCGGTGCGGGCCGGACCGAGCCGGTCGCCGAGGTGCCACGAGGGCCGCCAGCACGGCCTGGCCCTCCGGTGCGGGCGGGTGGTGCATGTGGGCGCTGTGCACGGTCGAGCATGAGGTGCGCGGAGCGGCGAGTTCCGCGTGCCCGGCGGGCTCCATGACCCGCATCCGCCAGTCGCCGACTTCGCCGCGTCGTACGCGGTGACCCAGGCCAGGCCGTTCGCGCGCAGCCGTTCCCCGTGGCGGGCCGCCGTGGTCGCGTCCACGCCGAGTGCCCGGCCGATCCGGGACCACGGCGCCCGGGGGATGCCTGCAGAGTGTCGACGAGAGCCAGGTCCGGTTCGGAGAGTCGACGTCCACGTCGGAGTCGCGGGAATCAGGTGTCAAAGCCCGTTCCACGATGCTTTCCTGCAATTCCTCATGGATATCGGTCGCAGACCGGATCGTTGGGGCACTTCCGGCCGATTCTCGGTTTCGGCCACGGCGATGAGGAGTGCCGCGTGTCTGCTCCGTCCCCGCAGTCCGCCCGGAGACCAGGTGGCCTTCGCCACCACGATGGCCCTCCTGACCCCGCAGGACGACGCCTCCTTCCGTAGCGCCACCGGCGTGTCCGACGTGCCCGCGTCCGCAAAGGAGCACGCATGACCGCCGCCTACCCGTCGCGGGCCGGGAACGGCGAACGCCGCCGGCACGCCGGCGTACGGGTCGAGCACCGGCGGTTCGACGGTCTCGTCCATGGCTTCTGCGCCATGGACCACCTCGGCCCGGCTGCCGGCGCAGCGACGGCCTGCATCAACGTCGCCCTCGAACGGCTGATCGGCTGAGACCCGCCGACAGCGCTACAAGAACGCCCCCTCTCCCTCCCGCCCGGAAAGGCTTCCGCATGAACGCGTACGGCTCCAGCACCGATCTCGCCTACCTCAGCGCCACCGAGGCGCGACGGCTCTTCGAGGCCCGCAAGCTGTCCCCCGTGGAGCTGATGCGTGCGGTCATCGACCGCGCCGAGCAGACCGAACCGGTCGTCAACGCCTTCACCGAGCAGCTCTTCGACGAGGCACTCGATCAGGCCCGGCACGCCGAGGACCGCTTCCTCGGCAAAGGCGGCCTGACGCCGCGCCCACTGGAGGGCATCCCGGTCGCCACCAAGGAGAAGCACGCCATCGCCGGGCGCTCCCTCACCGAGGGCTCGCTCGTCAACGTCGGCAACACCGCGACCGAGAACGCCCCGGTGATCGACCGCATCCTGGGCGCCGGCGGCATCATCCACGCCCGCACCGCCACCCCCGAGTTCTCCATCGCCGGCTTCACCCACAGCCGTCTGTGGGGCGTGACGCGAAACCCGTGGAATCCCGAGTTCACCCCCGGTGGCTCGTCCGGTGGCGCGGGTGCCTCCCTCGCGGCCGGCACCGCACTGCTCGCCTCCGCCTCCGACATCGGCGGCTCCACCCGCATCCCCGCCGCCTTCACCGGCACCGTCGGCTACAAGGCCCCGTACGGCCGGATTCCCGGCGTCGCACCGCTGTCCGCCGACCACTACCGCGGCGACGGGCCCATGGCCCGGACCGTCGACGACTGCATCACCTTCGCCAACGTCCTGGCCGGGCCCGACCCGCGCGACCACGTGTCCCTGCGCCCGAAGCTCGTCCTGCCGGCCGAGTACGAAGCGGTCGCGGGGATGCGCATCGCCCTGTGCGTCCGCCTGGGCGCGTACGACGTCCACCCGGACGTCGAGGCCAACACCCGCGCGGTCGCCCGTGCCCTCACCGACGCCGGGGCGGTCGTCGAGGAGATCGAACTCCCGTGGACCAGGGACGACATCCTCATCAGCCTCGCGGCACACTTCTCGACCATCTTCGGTGCCGTCGTCTCCGAGGTCGAAGCGGAGCACCGTGACCGGATGTCGGCCTACGCGGCAGCCTTCGCGGACACCATGGCCGTCGCCCGCGACAGCGTGACCTACCTCGACGGCCTGCGCGTCGAGACCCGGCTGCAGCGCGAGCTGGGCGAGGCGATGGTGCCTTTCGACGCCCTGATCTGCCCGACGACCGCCGTGCCCGGCCTGCCCGCCGGAGACGACCTCCTGGGCCGGCTCGTGGTGAACGGCGAGGACCACGGCGATCCCCTGTGGGCGGCGATGACCGCCCCCTTCAACATCAACAACCGCTGCCCCGTCCTCAACGTCCCCAGCGGCCACTCCAGTTGGGGCCTGCCCACGGGTGTCCAGATCGTCGGCCACACCTACGACGACCCGACGGTCTTCCGTATCGGCAAGGCCCTGGAGCGCCTCCGTCCCTGGACCTACACCGCGGACCACCGGCCGGCCGCCCGATCCACGGTGCGGCTGAGCATGGAGTGACGCCCGTCCCGTCGGCGGCGCGAGGCCGCGCACGGCCGTGGGGCAGTGGGGCCGTGCGCGGGAGGTGCCTACTGTGGAGGGGTGCCGGGCTCGTCGAATGCAGGATGGGCGGCGTGCCGAGGGCCGGTGAAGTAGTTCGCGTCCTTGGGGCGTGTGGGGTCATGAAGGGAGGGGTGGGGAGGCTGTGCCAGGTGGGGTATGTACTTGGAACAGTGGATGTACGCCTCCTCGATGCTCAGGTGCACCCACAGTTCGGGGTGGCGGCCCGGGGCGACGTCGGATGGCAGCTCGCGATGGTGCGAGCGCAGGTCCGTGTCGGTGTACAGGCGGGCCACGCCGTTGACGTGAAGGCCGATGCGGTCGTGGGTGAAGTCCACGAAGAGCATGCCGAGATGGGGGTTCTCCGTGATGTTGCCGGCGCTGGCGAGCACCCCGTTTCCCCGGAACTCGGGGTAGGCCACGGTGTGTTCGTCGATCACGTGGACGAATCCCGGCGGGCCTGCGCGGAAGCTGGCGTCGCACTCCCCCCGGGAGTCGGAGGTGGCCAGGAAGACCATGGACTGGCGGCCGATGAATTCCCGCATCTGGGGGGTGAGGCAGGGACGCACCTGCTGGTCGTAGAACCTGTGGGCGCGATCGGCGGTGCCCAGCTGCTGCTGCAGAAGGTGCTCGCCTGCTGAGCCGAAGGGCGTCGGGTGGAAGGTCACGGTGCGTTCTCCTGGCAGGGAGGAGGGGGAGGGGGAGGGGGAGAGGGCAACGGGGGTGGCCGGACCGGCGGAGCGTCAGGGGGCGGCCAGGACCGGGGTGTCGAACGGGTCGCAATGAATGCGGTCCGGCGCCGTGCCGCCGAGCGTGAGCGCCTGCCTCGCCGAGGTGACCATCGGGGCCGGACCGCTGAGGAAGACGTCGTGGTGGTACCACGGCCCGTACTCGGCCAGGACCTCCGGCAGGGACCCCCGGATCCCGGAAATGTACTCGTCGGAGACCGCGCCCCTGACCGTCAGCCAGTGATGCCGCTGTGCCATGCGCAGCATGTCGTCCACCCCGTACAGCTCGGCACCCGTACGGGCGCCGAGGAAGAGGTTCACCTGGTGCCGACCGCCGCGTCTGGCGACCTCCTCGATGAGCGCGCGGATGGGGGCGAGGCCCGTGCCGCCGGCCACGCAGAGCAAGTCGGTGTGGACGGCGCGGTCCAGCACCATGTCGCCCATGGGCGCGCCCAGGTGGACCACGTCGCCCACCGCTGCCCGGTACACCAGCGCTTCGCTGACCGAACCACCGGGCACCGCCCGTACGTGGAAGGTGAGGGTGCCGTCCTCGCGGGGCGCGTTCGCGGGGGAGTAGTAGCGCCACTGCTTGGGGTACCAGGGGGTCTCGATACTGACGAACTGACCGGCGGCGTGCTCGTACGGCAGGTGGGGACGCAGGGTGACCTCGGCGATGCCGTTCCCGCAGGGGAGGAGATGCACGATCGTGGCGGGCCAGACGGCGGGCCTTTCCTTCGCGTCCTGTTCGGCAGCGCTGATCATGACGTCGGCGACCGCTCCGTACGCCTTGGTCCACGCGTCGGCGATGTCCTGGGTCCAGGCGGGACCGGCGTAGCGGGCCAGGGAGGCGAGGAGGCATTCGCCCACCGCGGGGAAGTGCTCCCGGAGCGCGCCGAATTTGCGATGGTCACGCCCGAGGTGTCCGCAGAAGCGGACCAGGTTCTCCGGATCGTCGACCAGGTCGACGATGCGCAGCAGCGAGCGGAGCAGGCGGTCGCGCTGGGCGTCCATCCCCGGCGGGAACATCGGCCGCACCTCGGGATAGCGGGCGAAGAGGATCGCGTAGAAGTACACCGTCATGTCCGCGGCGAGCGGCGCGACCACCGACACGGAGGCGCGTATCAGCTCTGTCTCGTGGGCCGACAAAGGCGGCTCGACGACTTCCGGCTCAACGGTCTGCACATCCGGGGTGGGTGCCGGATCCTCCGGGAAGTGGACCGCGGGCGTGCTGCCTGGGCGTCTGATCCGGAATCTCAAGAGACCAGAGCTCCGCCGCCCGGTATTCGAGACGGCCGGACCCGGACGGACCGCAGCGTGGCCGCGTGGACGGAGCGGCGCCCCCGATGGGCACCACAGGCGGGTACTTCACTGGCTGGCATGGGTCCTCAAGAGTGGCCGGGAGCATAGAAGCGGACTGAGCAGCTCCGGACGCTACCCGACGGCGGGGGTGACTCAGAAGTAGCCAGGGGATGCATGAGACGGTCGACCCGGTTTTGTCCCAAAGGTCGAGGTCATGACGCAACTGCGGCAGCGACGTTCGGCGATGCTCATCAGACGCTTCCTTCCCGTCGCCTTCCTGAATGCGGTCGGGGCACGGGTGAGCGGCGGGTGCCAGGCTCGCTGGTGCCGCTCGGCGATCCGCGCGAGCGCGAGACCGCGCCGCACGTCATCGGGCAGGGCGTCGGCGGCTGCCTCTACGCGCCAGTCTTCTGGGGAAGTGAAGTGTGGTGGGCGCGGACGTCCGTGTCCGTGTCGATCAGGCTGATCAGGATCGGGTTGGGTCCGGACGGGGCGCCGGCGGATGCGCGGACGCGGTAGCGGAGGGTGGACACCGCGTTCTTGGCGAGGGGGGTGCCGCCCGTGTAGAGCGCGTAGGGGTACGCGTCGTTGGCGAGGCGCAGCGTGGCTGTGCGCCAGGTCCCGGTCGAGCGGTCCCAGCCTTCCAGGACGTATGCGGGCCCGGCCGTGCCTCCCGGCATGACCTCCATCTGGAAGGCGAGCAGCAGGTGCCGGTAGGCGCGGGTGTTGCCGTTGCGGAGGGTGACGGTGAACTCCTGTGCGGCACCGCCGGGCTTCAGATCGAGCCGGCCGCCCGGCGTGGCCACGTGCATCGCGAGGTACGTCGGCGCCGGGGGCGTGGTCGCTGTCTTCGGCGGCGGCGCGGTGCGCGATGCGGGGCGGCCGGCAGCGCTCACCTTGGGTGTGGGTGCGGCTGCGGACGAAGGGCTGACCGAGGGCCGGTGCGTGGCGGCCGGGGCCGGGGCCGGGGCCGAGGACGGGGGCACCGGGGCTGAGGACGAGGGCACAGGGGTCGAGGTCCGCGAGGTCGTCGCCTTGGCAGGCGTACCGGATCCAGGGTCGCAGCCGGTGCCGGCCGCTGCCAGCAGCGCGGCACCGACCGTGCCGACGATGACCGCGCGGGTACGGTGCATGTGGTGTCCCCTGATGTTGGTCGACGCGATTGCTGGGCAAACGTAGCGACGGGAGGACACGGGGAAGCGGAGGGTGCGTAACGCTTTGCGGACGGTCTGCGGCTGGTCGCGGGCCGCACGCCGCGGAAGTGTCGATGCGTGGCCGCCCCGGCTCCACTTCGCGAGCGCTCCACTGCTCATGGTGCGTCACGCAATCCCGGCCAGGAGGCCCACCGCCCCCCGCCCGCGAGTTCGAGCCGAACTCGCCTACCGCGCGATGGGCCACCTGTCGAGCGTCCGAAGCACGGTCAGCTCGTCAGGGACGTCCACATGGTCAGGGGACGGTCGTCGACCGAGATCTGGTCCTCGTGGCCGCTGCCGTCGCGGATCACGATGATCCGGTACTTGTCCTGGTGGAACACCCAGAACAGACTCAGGCCGTTGATCCGCTGCATGTCCGGTACCGCGAGGAATTCGTCGACCTGGGTGATCCCGTTCAGTGACCGCCACAGGTCGAGCCCGCGGTCGCCGCGCTCCAGGGCGTCCTGGTGCATCCTGCCGTCGGCGACCGAGATGAGCCGGTAGACCTGACGGCCCATGAGGGTGTGGAAGACCCAGTAGTGGCTCTTGCCGTTCACCCGCTGCATGTCGGGCACCGGCAGGAAGGCGTCCACCCTTTCGATGCCGCTGAACGAGACCCAGGCGGAGAGCGAGCGATCCGGGATGTCGATCCCGGCCGCCTGCTCGGGAGGGAGCCCGGCCTCGGCGCCGTCGGCGATCCAGATCCGCCGGTAGACCTGCCGGCCCTCGGCGGTGTGGAACAGCCAGAACCGGCTGCGGCCGTTGATCCGCTGCTCGTCCGGGACGGGCAGGATCGCGTCGACCTTCGTCACCCCGGCGTAGCACGGCCACAGGGTCAGTGGCCGGTCGGGGCGTTCTCGGACGTCCACGTGCTCGTCGCCGTCGGCGATGGAGACGGTCCGGCATACGGCGCCGTCGCTGCCCGCCCCGTATGCCCAGTACCAGCTCTTTCCCTGGTCCCGCTGCATCCCGGGGACGGGCAGGAAGGCGTCGGTCGGCCGGACGACGGCGGGCGGCTTGTCGGTGAGCCGGCCGTCACCGAGCAGCCGCAGCAGGGTCAGCGAGGGGGCGAAGGCATAGACGGACCCCTCTGTCACGACGAACTGACTGAGGCTCAGCTGCGTGGTCTTGCCGGGGGTCTCGTAGCTGAGCTTGCCGGCGGCGCCGACCATTCCGTCGGGGCCGGGCTTGTTGGTCCGGTTGGGCGGAAAGTCCGGGCTGTCCATCCACGCCTTCTGGATGAACTCGAACTGCTGCACGAGGTCCGACTGGTAGCAGACGAAGAGGAGGCCGCGCTTCTCGTCGGGCCCGCCGGGGCCCTCCGAGGCGGGGTCGAAGGGTGCGCCGTACGGGGCACCGCGGCGGATGATCCGGCGGCGGTCCATCACCGGATTCTCGTCGAACGGCGGATCGCCGGGCTTCTCCTGCAGGCCGTCCCGGGGGTTGGTCTTGCGCAGGTGCGAGAAGAGCGGCGTGACGAAGCCCTCGGGGTCGTTGCGGTAGCCGAAGTCGTTGTCGTCGCCGGACAGCGCGTTGGAGGGCCTGTCGGCATGGGGACACGTGGCGACGGGGGTGCCGGAGCGCCACCGGCCGACGAGGCGGGCGGCCAGCCACTCCGAGGTGGCCTCGGGCGGCACCACTTTGGCCTCCTTGAGCACCTTCAGCTGGACGGCGACCTGGAACCAGAAGCCCGGGACGTCCTGGCCGAGCCGCCGCACCACCTGGAAGCTGCCGTTGTCGGCCCAGTCGGGCGTGTCGTGCGGCACGCCGCCGACCCGGTCGTGCCCGACGACGAACTCGCCGGGTGGGATGAGCCGGGTCCCGTGATGGCCCTTGACGTACTCGGGCTTGACGGGGTCGGGCTCGTCGAAGCCGGTCACGCCGGGCTCGCTGACGCCGTCCTTGAAGCCGAAGTGCTCCTTGCCCCTCCGACTGCCGGGCAGTGTGGCGGCGTCCTGCTGGAACACGATCACGATCTTTGCTGCGGCGGCCGCCTCGCGCTGCTGTCTGACCGCCGCCTGGAGGTCCTGGACGGTGTCGGAGGCGACGGTGAGGACGGCGTGGACGACCTGGCCCTTGCCGTTGCCGAAGAGCCACATCTCCGGTGAGCTGTCGCCGGTGTCCCCGAGCGCCCGCTTGTTCGAGCCCTGCTTGAAGGCCTCCAGGCCGCTGCCGGGCTTGACGGTGGGCAGCGGATCCTTTCCGGTCAGCTCCTGCAGGCCCGCGCAGGTGAAACTGACGTTGATCCACGTGGCCTTCAGCGTCTTCGGGTCGTCGCCGGCCGAGGCCTTCCTGGCCTTGCTGAAGGCGGCGTTGAAGGTCGCCACCTGCCGCGTCGTGGAGATTTGCGGTTCCAGGCTCCTGACCCAGGTACGTGCCCGCGCCGGGTCCTCGAACTTGAGGAACAGCAGGGTCATCTGGTCCTTCTTGAAGCCGGCGATCACATCGCCCTGGATGTCGTCGCTGTCACGCAGCTCGAGGTCGTCCACCATGCTCACTCCAGAAGATCGACACCTCCACGCCTTTGTTGCGCAGAGTGATCAGCAACGTACGTGGCACTTGTACGGGCGTCCGGTGGCCGACAGGCCGATGAGGCTGTCCGTCACTCGTTCGTTGTCCACAAACCTGCTGGTCGGGGGGCGCGCGAGGCGCAGTGCGGCGCTTTCGAGGCTCGCGATCACCCGCCTGCATGCCCCGGGGTGACAGCCGGGCAACCCGCCGGAATGCTGAAGCCTGTCACTTTGCGTGAACAGGTGGCAGTCCTGGCTCAGTCCGTCCCCGACGTGTCCCCCGGTCGGGGCTGGTGCGCCTTCACCTCTCCGGCAAGGAGTCCCATGTCCCGCAGTAATCCGCCCCTGCCCGCCCGCCGACGGCTCGCCGCGGCGATCTCCGTCTGCGCCGCCACCGCGATGGCCGCGTCCATGGCCCTGGTGTCGGCCGGCCCCGTTCTCGCCCACACCGGCCACGGCGAGGAGGGCGATGCCTTTCCCTACGGCCCGGCCTCCCGGGCGGCGACCGCACCGGTCACCCTCGACCCGGCCGAGGCGGCGACGCTCGGCAAGGAGCACGCCGAGGAGCACGCCCGTACACGGAAGGCCATGGCCGGCGTCGGCGAGTACCCGCAGACGACCCGTACGGAGCGGCTCAAGGCGCTGACCGCCTCCCAGGAGAAGGCCAACGCGTCCTTCGACGCAGCCGAGTTCGGCCGGTTCCGGGAGTACTTCCAGTCCCCGGACTTCGCGGCCCACGTCGCGCTGCTGCCCACCGGCAAGGTCCTGCTGTTCTCCTTCGAGCGGATCGAGAGCAACCCGCAGAAGGAACCCGCCCCCACCGACACCATCGGCAAGGAGAACGCCGGCCGCGCCTGGATCTGGGACCCCACCAAGGGGACGGGCCCCAGCGCGTTCACCGAGAAGAAGCCGCCGGTCATCAACATGCCCGACGGCAAGAACGAGCCCCGCCCGGCCCCGTTCTTCTGCGCCGGTCACTCCTATCTGCCCAACGGCATGCTCGGCGTCTTCGGCGGCAACCTCGGCGGCAACGGAGGCTCCGGTGCCAAGCTGTCCCTGGTCTTCGACCCCTGGGCGGAGGACTGGTACCTGAACAAGGACATGTCCGTCGGTCGGTGGTACCCGAGCGTGGTCACCGGCGCCGACGGACGTCAGGTGATCATGTCCGGCCAGTCGGAGCTCGGCTGGGGCACCCCCACCCCGGTCGTCGAGCGCTTCCCCGCCGCGACCCAACAGGTGCCGTTCGACAAGTCGGTCAAGCCGATCGGCTGGGAGGTGGACAAGCTCAAGACCGAAGCCCCGTTCAAGTGGGACTATCCGCAGCTGTTCTCGCTGCGCGACGGGAAGATCTACGGTCTCGGCCGCTCCGTGGACCAGCAATGGCTCTTCGACACCGTCGCCGACACCAGGACCGACCTGCCGAACCGCCCGGACATCAACAAGGACAAGCCCGGCCCGGACGGCGGGGAGTGGAGGCGCAACTACGGCTCCGCGGTCCCCCTGCCAGCCGGCTTCAGAGGTCCCGACTCGGTCCTGGTCCTCGGTGGTGACCGCAACGACCCGAACACCTACCGTCTGGCCGGCGGCAAGTGGAACACCGAGAAGCCCCGCGCCTTCGGGCGGACCCAGGACGACACCCTGCTCCTGCCGAACGGCAACCTGCTCACCGTCAACGGTGCCTTCGACATTCGCGACTACGGCAACGGGCCGTACAACCCCAACGCCGACCTGAAGTACCGCCAGACCGAACTGCGCGACGAGAACGGCGACTGGAAGCTCGGCCCCGTCCAGCGGCTGCCGCGCGGCTACCACTCCAACGGCGTGGTCCTCCCGGACGGCCGAGTCATGATCACGGGCGACGAACTCCAACAGCTCGCCAACGACCCCGACATCAGCGACAACAACAACGGCAGCATCGAGATCTACGAACCGGCCTACCTCCACCAGGGCAGCCGCCCAGCGCTCGGCCTGATCTTCAACCCCAGCGTCGGCTACAACGAGAAGATCACGGTGAGCACCAGCACGCCCAGCGAGGTGTCCCGCGCCGTACTGCTGGCCCCGACCACCGCCACCCACTCGATCAACACCAGCCAGCGTCACCTCGAACTGCGCATCAAGAGCCGCAGTGGCAACTTCCTGGAGCTTCAGGCCCCGCCGACCGCCGCCGCGGCCCCGCCCGGCCACTACATGCTCTTCCTCCTCAACGAGGAGGGCGCACCGAGCAAGGCCGGCTGGGTCCAGCTCAAGCCCCCGGCGACGGGTGCCGCCGCCAAGGCGAAGGCCGGCGACTGACACCCGCTGTTCCCTCCGGGGCGGGCCCCCAGCCTGGTCACGGGCACGGCTGGGGCCCGCCTGCGGACGGCACCCTTCGCGCGGCGGCCCCAAGGCGGGACACCGTGTCCGTGTCCGCCGTCGTCGTCGCCGCGGCCGTCGGCCACCAGGACACCTGCACCCTCGCCGCTCCGCCAGGAGTCGCCATCTCCGGGACCGGGGCCTACGGTTGAAGAACCGGGGTTCCCACCGTCGCGCCGAGCCGGATCACCTCGCCGCCGCGCATCGCAAGGTCGCCATCACCGGGGGAAGCCTCGCGGTCACCGACGGTCGTGGCCATCGTCGGCCTCCGACCGCAAGGAGGCGTCCGTACCGATGGACCCGAAGACACTCCTGGAGAAAGCGGCACCCCTGCTGTGGCGTCTTGCCGACGACGCCGTCGACTCCCTGGCGAACCCGCTGGCCGGCCTCCGACCCCTCGACGGGGAAGGCGAACCCCTGCAGGGCAGGCTGCTGGAACCGCTCACGGACCTCCCGGACGGCCACGCACTGCTCGGGCTGCTGCGCGACATGCTCGGCGACGTCACCTCGGCCGCGACACCCGTCCACGCACACGGGTGGCACCGAGCACAGGGCTCGGCCAGAGGGCTGGCTCTCGTCCTCGGAACGACCGGCTCACGCGCCGTTCTCGCGGTCACGCCCGGACCGGACAACCAGGGGCCGACCATCGACGTCGTCGTCACCCCTGGCGCCGCCTTCAACCACACACTCGGCGGCGCGGACACGGAGTGGCAGGTGACCCTCGACGTCCGGTCCGAGCAGGTCTGGAACGCGAGTTACTCACCCGGTTCCGATCCGGTGCCTCCGGTGGGCACCGCGACGATCACCGCAACCCGGCAGGGAGCGCTGACCGGCGGCCCCGCCGACGGGCCGCACGTCTCGACGGACGGCATAGCCGTGGGGCTGGCCGTGACACCCGGCGCGCCTGTCGTCGCCACCCTGGGAGTCGAGGACTTCCAGGTGGCGGTCCTCCCGTCCGCACTCGCCAGCTTTCTCGGGGACGGTGGAGGCGCCACCACCGAGAAGACCGACATCAAGATCCAGGCCAGCAGGGCCGACGGTCTCCGGTTCAAAGAGGGCGGTGTGCGGCTGCAGCGGCCGGTGAACATCAGCCTGCCGGGCGTCACCACGCGGCAGTTCGCGGTGGAACTGGACCACGACGAGAACGGATTGCTGCTGAGGCCGACTCTGTCCGTCCTGGCGAAACCACCCGTCCTGCCGCTCACCGCGGCGCTCGACGGACTCGGCCTGCAGGTGCCGCTCAACCTCCTCGGCGACGGCATCGGGATCGACACCGACCGCATCGAGGCGGCGTTCCCCACCGGCATGGGCATCGGGCTCCAATTGGGCGCGGTCGGCGGCGGCGGCGCGGTCCAGCAACGCGGCACACCCGGCGGCGGCGCCTACGCGGGGGCCCTGGACATCGACCTCGGCTTCGTGCGGGTCCAGGCCTTCGGCCTGCTGCAACTCCCCGTCGACGGGCAGCAGTTGTCGTTCCTCGTCCTGCTCGGCGCGGAGTTCGGCTACCCCGGCATCCAGCTGGGCTTCGGTTTCGCCCTGGACGCGGTCGGTGGCCTGGTGGGCCTCAACCGCCGGGTGGACGAGAACCGGCTGCGCGGCCTCGTCCTCGCGGGAAACGCCGACCGGATCCTCTTCCCCGGCAACGTCGTCGCACGCGCCGACGAAATCGCCGGCTCCCTGGAAGCCTGCTTCCCCGTCGCCCGCGACAGGTTCGTCGTCGGACCGATGCTCCGGATCACCTGGGGCGGCCGCATCGTCAGCCTCTCGGCCGCCCTCGTCATGGACCTGCCCGCACCGGTGCGCACCCTGCTCCTGGGCCGGCTCCTCGTCGCCGTACCGGACCCCGTCCTGCCGCTCGTCCGGATCCAGGCCAACATCTTCGGCTCGATCGATCCCTCCGTACCGGCCGTCGAACTGCTCGCGACGCTGACCGGCTCCACGATCGTCGGCACCCCGGTCAGCGGCGAGTGCTACCTCCTCTTCCGAGGCGGCCGGGACGCGGCGTTCGTCCTCTCCGCAGGGGGCTTCCACCCCCGTTTCGTACGCCCCCCGGGCGTGCCCGCGCTGCGCCGGCTCGCGATGGAGCTCGGCGGGCCCGTCCTGCGCCTGCGGGCGGAGGCCTACCTGGCGCTGACCTCCAACTCGCTGCAGTTCGGCGCACAGCTGAGCCTGGACGCGACGATAGCCGGATGCGGCGTCGAGGGGTACCTCGGCCTCGACGCCCTCTTCGTGTGGGAGCCGACCCTGTCGTTCGCCGTGCACATCTTCGCCGGTGTCGCCGTGCTCGCCTTCGGCGAGCGACTGGCCAGCGTCGGCCTCGACTTCACCCTGGAGGGACCCGCCCCCTGGCACGCCTTCGGCACGGGAAGCATCTCCGTGCTCTTCTGGGACGTCTCCCTCGACTTCGACGAGCGATGGGGCGACGACCCGGCTCTCGCGCAGAAGGCCGAGGACATCCTTCCGCTCCTGCGGGACGCGCTCACCCGGCCCGACGCCTGGACGGCGGAGCCCCCGGCCGCCCAGCGGTCCGGCGTCCGCTTCACCGAAGAGGCGAACGCGGCACTGGCGAAGGGCGATGTGGCCCTGCCCGACGCGACCTTCCGGCTGAGCCAGCGGATCGTTCCGCTCGACACCCCCGTCCACCGCTTCCACCGGCTCGGCGTTCCCGCGCAGTCGTGGCAGCTCTCACCGGTGGAGCGGACGTCCGGCGCACCGCTCGGTACGTTCGGAACGGTCACCGAACGGTTCGTCCCCGGTGAGTACTTCGCACTGACCGACGAGCAGCAGCTCACGAGCAACGCGTTCGAGGACCTGCCGAGCGGCGTACGGCTGGCCGGCAGCGACGTCCGGCCCGGCGAGCGCCATCTCGTCGACGACAGCTACGAGACGGGATACAAGGTCGAACCCGAGTGGTTCACCGGATTCCCGGTGCCGGCCAACGGCAAGGCCCTGCCCGGCACAGGCCTGTTCACCCTCGAGAGCTTCGCCCGACCGGTGGGCGCCGCCGAGCGGGCCGACCGCTGGCGGGCGGCCCAGCGGCCGATCGGCACGACACGAGTGGAGATCCACACATGAGCCGACGCTGGTTCCTCGCATCCGTCGCACTCGGTGCCGCGGCCGACGCCGCTTCGGTGAAGGACGCACGGCCCCTGTTCACTCCCGCCGCCAAGATCACCAGAACGGTCGACGGCAGCCCCGCCGAGACGTTTCCGGACCGTCCAGGGCCCAGCCTCCAGCTCCTCGGCCCCGGCGACGCCCTCGGCTTCGACCGGTCGATCGTCGTGCGCAACGAGCCGCCCGACGGCGCGACGGACGCGGTGCCCGAGTACCTCGCCCATGTCGAGTTCTCGGATGCGAGCCTCCCCTGGCTGCTCAGCCTCCCGGCGGCCCGCCGGCTGCCCTGGCTGACGCTGCTCGTGCTCCGCGACGACGAGGGCGACCTGGCCCCCGGCACCCTCTCGCCCGTCGTCACGGCACCGGGCAGCGCTCTGCCCGACCTGGCCGAATCGTGGGCGTGGGCGCATGTGGAAGCGCGGGTCGAGGACGGCGAGGCACCGCAGGACGCCGTCGCCCGCGACGTACGCAGCGGTGTGGACGACGTGGTCTCCAGACTCGTCTGTCCCCGCAAACTGGACCCGGACCGTGGCTGGCTGGCCTGCGTGGTCCCCGCCACCAAGGCCGGCCGCGCCGCCGGACTCGGCGAACCGCCGCCCCCGGACGGCGCCGCCGCCGCGTGGGCGCCGGGCCAGAACCAGGTCACGCTGCCCGTCTACTACGCGTGGCGGTTCCGCACCGGCGAGGAGGGCACCTCCTTCGAGGACCTCGCCCGCAGGATCGACCCCGTGCCCACGGAGACGCTGGAAGGGCTCGGTTTCGGCTCCCGCACCGTCGGCGTGCGCCACCCGTGGCCGCATGCCGACCTCCTCCAGGGCGTCGCCCCCGACAAGGTCACCGTCCCGGTCCATGGCGCCCTCACCCTCCCCGACACCGACACCGCGGACGAGGCGTGGAGCCATCTGCCCAGCATGGACAAGTTCCGCGAACTCGTCGTCGACCACCTCGACGCCCCCGCGTCGCGGCGGCTGCCCGACCACGTCGGCTCCCCACCCGACCGGGACGAGAAGGCCGTGGCGGCGCCCCTCTACGGGAGCCACCACAGCGGCGTGCAGACGGTACCGCCCGGCGGCTGGATGAGACAGCTGAACACCCAGGTGAAATACCGGATCGCTGCGGCGATCGGAGCCCGGTACGTCCAACTGGAGCAGGAGTTCCTGATGGCGCGCGCCTGGGAGCAGCTCGGGCAGGCCGACGAGGCGAACCAGGCACTCGCGGCCGGAGAACTCGCCGCCGCGGCCGCCGAGGCCGCGCAGGCCAAGCACCTCGGCCCGATGAAGACGGCCGCCCTGACGGAGCTCGCCACGCTCTACCGCGACGCCGTGGAGCAATCCGCCGGAGGAGCCGGACCCCTGCAGGCCGTCCTCGCCCCGTCCGCGGTTCCGCGGGGCGCGGCGTCGACGGCGTTCGTACGGCTCACCCGGCCCGGCGGCGCCCTTCGCCGCCGCACCGGGCGGACGACGGCGAAACTGGACGTCGGCGACGTGATGCCGACCGCCGCCTTCCTCAGCACGGCGATGGACGCCCCCAAGACCTGCCTGCCGGTCACCTGGCTCGCCGGAGTGAAGGAAGAGGCACTCCAGGCGGCCACCGGGACGGTCCAGGGGCCGCTGACCCCGCAGACGGTCTTCGGAGACCCGGCCGCCGCGTTCTCGACCAGGACCCTCGGCCACTTCATCTACACGATGTGGATGGTGTACGTCGACTACCTCGAAACGGACGACGGCGGACGGGAGATGTTCGAAGAGTTCGGAAAACCCAGGGACAGACTGAAGGCGCTCGCCGACCAGGCGAACCAGGTCGCGGTCGACCGCAGGCCACGTACGACGTCGCAGCCCGTGCTCGTGCGGGGAATCCGCCGACTGATCAGCGCCGAGGACGAGTCCGCACCCCTGCTCGCCGACACCAGCCTCGGCATGACCGGCGGCGAGCTCGTCGGCCGCATCCGGCGGCGGGTCCGCCCCGTGCCGCGGACCATGGACCAGTTGACGACGCTCCTCGGCGAGTCGGTGATGTCCGGCCGCACCGTCGACGACCCGCGTCCGCTGCGCCCCCTCATGCGGCACCCCGAGTTCGGCTTCCCGATCGCCGCCGAACTGCTCGCCCGTTGGCCGGAATGGGCCGTGCCGGGGATCACGGACTTTCCGGACGACTCCTCGGCCCTCCTCGAACCCAATCCGGCGTTCGTGGAGGCCCTCCTGGTCGGACTGAACCAGGAGTTCAACCGGGAGCTGCGCTGGCGGGAGTACCCGACGGACGAAGCGGGCACCCCGTTCTCGCGGTTCTGGCCGCCCGGAGGCGCGGCCCCCGGCTACGGCGAGATCGCCCGGTGGGGACCCGACGACAAGCTCGGCGACCACGACCCGAGCGCCGACTCGAAGCTCCTGGTCCTCCTGATCCGCGCCGAGGTGCTGCGCCGCTGTCCGGGCACCCTCGTGCTCGCCGCGAAGTCCGCGGACCGGACCGTGGAAGGCGCGGGGGTCACATGGCAGAAGCCTCGGTTCGTCCTTCCCGTGGACGAGCGGACCAACCTCTACGGATTCGAGGGCCTGACCGCGGCCCAGGCCGTCGCCGAGCACTGGATGTTCGTGGTGCGCGAACCCATGCGTACGGCACAGTTCGGCTTCGATAAACTGACCGACGACTCACCGCCGTTCGACTCCTGGCCCGACCTGACGTGGGACAAGGTGCCGAAGGTGAACGGCTTCGTCGTACCGCGCGTGGTCGGCGGGCTGCCGCCGACGCTCGCCACGCCGCTCGACCCTCCCCGGTGGGAGGGGCTGGACGCCGCCGACTTCGCGCGGATCCTGTTCCAGCGACCGTTCCAGGTGGCGTTCTCGGCGAAGATGATGACGGGGTGAGGGGCATCGGCGCATCGCAGCCCACGGCCCCGACGCCCCTCTTCGAAGACCCCGAAGAATTGCGGCCAAGGAAGATTCGGCAAGCGGCCAAGGAAGATTCGGCAAGGAAGATTACGGCCAAGTCTCCGACGGCCGCACGATGTCGAAGTGCAGCCCGCTGGAGCTCTCGCCACCGCCGGGGTTCTTCTCGCGCCGCACCCACACGTGCCAGGAACCGTCGAACCACCGCGCGAGCACGGGCCGCCGTACGACCAGAGCACCCTCGCGCGGCACCTCCTCCTCGTGCACCCAGTGGTCCGGCCGCAGCAGCCGGCCGTGCGGCTTCGACTCCGCGCCCGGCTGCAGCAGGGGCACCAGCGCGAACCGGATCGCCTGCGCGCTGAGCGCGTGGGGCACGAGCGGGAGCCAGTAGTCCGGAACGATGGTCTGGACGGCGTACGAACCGATGTCGTCGGGCGGCGGTCCCTCCGGGGCGATGCGCAGCCAGCGCTCCCTGCGGTCGACGAGTTCGCCGCCGACCGTGACCGTCTTCTCGATGGCCCAGGCGAGATTCGCGAGTTCGTCGCGCGCGAGCGCCACGGACTCCAGGGACTCGCCGACGGCGCCCCGCCCGGACGGCATCATCAGCAGTCCGTCGTCGGAACCGGTGACGGTGAAGAGGTTCCAGCGGGGATCGTCGCGCCCCGAGCGTTCCACGGTGTGGGTGCCGTTGAAGGAGTCGGTGACCACGATGCTGTCGAGCGTGGTGATCGAGCCGACCGGGACCTCCAAGGGGAACAGGAACCAGTCGTTTCCGTAGACCTCGGCGAACGAGATCAACAGCAGCCGGCCGGTGTCCAGGCTCGACACGTCCGTCGCGCCCAGGTTGATCTGTGCGTCCTCCATCTCCCAGAAGCGGTCGGCCGGTATCCCGCCGAAGCGCACGGTCGACGGGACCACCTCCTGGGTGAAGTTCCGCACGGGGGCCGCGGCCGCGGCCGTGGCCGACGGGTCGACGTCGACGCTGTACCAGTCCAGGCCGTCGCCGACGTACTCCTCGGCGTGCAGGACCCGGTCGCCGAAGGAGAAGTCCGAGCAGTACTCGAAGCGGTGCGGATCGAACGCGTCCGTCCCGGGCGTCTCCGGGGGCGCGACGCCGCGCCACCAGGCGAGCCAGCGCGATCCGACGGCCGTCAGGCCCGAGACCCGCAGCCCGCCGTTGGTCAGGTCCTCGGCCAGCTCGCGGGCGTCGGGCACCCTGGGCGCGAGCAGGGCGACCAGACTCGTGGTCCCGTCGGGCATCGGATCGAAGCGGTACTCGGCGAGCACCTGGGGCAGCTTCGCCGACTGCCCCGCCTCGTGCAGCAGCCGCACGAAATGCGCCCCTCCCTCGACCCGCAGGTACTCGTCGGGACCCCCGCCGTCCTCCGACTCGACCACCGCGTCGAGCGGGCCGGTCGTCGGGTCGTACGGCACCCAGGCGGCGACCACCGCCGGGTCGTCGCTCACCACAGGCCGCCACGCCGAGACGAGAGTGCTGTGCCCCTCGATCCGCGCCACCACGGGCGATCCGGCGTCCTGGCCGGCGAACTCGCCGAACTGCCACTGGCGGGCGAGGGCCCAGGCGGGATCGTGCACCCGCGCCGAGATCCCGGAGGCCACCTCGTTCGTACGGGACAGGGGTTCCAGCCGGAACCGGAAGAATCCGCTGTGCTCGAAATTCCTGCGAGGCATCGGCTACTCCTCAGCCAGTTCGATCCAGTGATCCCGGATCATGGAGGCCAGGGCCGTCGTCCCGAACTCTCCCACCCGCACCCCAGGGAGCACGTCGGAGAGCAGGGGCAGATCGGCGAGGTCGACGGCGCGCATCTTGGCGAGCTCCAGGGTGTCGCGCAGCACCAGCGCGAGGCCGTCCGCCGTCCAGCCGCGCACCGGATGCGGCGGTACGGCGACGAGAACGGCGTGCGGCGCCTTGGCGTCGGGCCGGTCGAAGTGGAACGAGACCCCGGTCAGTTCCGACTCGGCGGCGACGCCGTCGTTCCTCGTCCTGTTCGCGGCCAGGGCGTCCGCTCCGGGCAGCACCTCGACCCACTCGTCGCACACGATGCCGGCGAGCCGCTGGGCGCCGGTCGGGGCGACGGGCGTGTGGCAGACCAGATGGCGCCGTGCCGGCGGGCGTTCGAGCGGCTCGAAGGAGCCGCCGATCCACGCCCCGCCCGCGGGCGCCTGCGAGGCGCTCAGACGGCTCGGCCGCCCTGCGCGCACCTCCGCGAGCAGCAACGTCTCGTGCCAGGTCCGTACGGTCGGCCGGACCGAACCGAAGCGGCGTACCCAGTCGGCCACGTCCACGCCGCTCACGCCCGCGGCCGACGGCGGCAGGGACACCCCAGGGAGCGGCGGCGCGAGGGGCACGCCGCTGCCGAGGAACTCCGCGAGCACGCGCGTGACCTCGTTCAGCCAGCCGGGACTCGAGGCGTCCCCGGCGAGTTCGGCCAGGCGTGCGGGGTCGCCGTCGATCCCCAGGGCGCGGCGCCGCTCGGCGTCGGTGACCTCCGTGACGAAACCGGCGACCCGTTCGCGTACCTTCTCGACGTCGGGCGCCGGGAGCGCACCCCCCTCGTCGAGCACATGGGCAGGGAGCAGCGGTCCCGCGCCGACCAGAAGGCCCTGGATCCGGCCGGTGACCGCGCGCAGTTCGTCCCATCCCCCACGGATGCCGACCGCGGCCCCTGGCACTCCCTTCAGCTCCCCGATCCGCCGGTGCAGTCTGCGGTGCACGCTCCCCGCCACGTCGAGCACCAGACCCAGGGCGCTGAAGCCGACCTCGTCCAGGGGCACGTCGAAGGGCCGCGTCGGTGCCTCCCCGGCCTTGACGGTACCGGCCAGCCGCCACCCGGCCGCGGGGCCGAGGAGATGGGCCACCCACGCGTCCACCCCGGGTTCGAGCGCGGAGAACGGATCCGTACCCCATCCGGCGGGCCGCGAGGACGCGGGGGGCAGCACGGCCGCGATCCGGTGCGTCACGGCCCGGCCGCGCTGTGGGGTGCGCAGGATGTCGAACCGGTCCGGCACGTGCTGACCGGCGCCCAGCGAGTCCGCGGACAGACCCGCCCGCAGCGGGTTGCCGCCGACGAGCTGGTGCACGCTCTCGGCCAGGAGCAGGTCGCTCACCGCGTCGAGGGCATCCACCAGGTCGTCGAGCGCGGGCCCGACCCGGGGGTCGGCCGGGGGGAGACCGTGGCCGGCCAGCACCGCGTCGACGGTGCCGGCCGAGACCGCCCGCGCGAGCGCGATGCCGTCGACGACGTTCCGCGCGGCGATCGCCTCGGCGCTGCGCTCCCAGAGTTCCGGCTCGGGTTCGCCCGCCGTGGGCTCATGCGCGACGGGCGCCGGGAAGGCCCGACGGAACGGGGCCTTCTGCACGTCCAGACCCGCGTCGTGCAGCGCGCGCTCGAAGCGGTACCCGAGGAGCGTGCCCAGGCTCTGACCGCGCCTGACCCCGCCGAGCAGCCAGCGGGCGACCCGGGCGCGACGCGAGGTCAGGTCGACGGCCAGCGGCGAGGTAGCCTCCGCGGCGTCCGGGGACCCCGCGTCGCGATGGGCGAGGAACCCGGACCGCAGCACGGCCGCGGTCGCCGCGTGGTGCAAGGAGGGGGCGTGGATGAATCCGTCCGACGACCGTGCCGAACCCGGATACAGGTTCTCCACCCAGCCGTATCCGCCGAGACGTATCCCGGACGTGCCCGCTGCCCTGGTCTCGCTGAGCCGCCTGCCGGCCAGGGAGGTGGCCCAGGCGTCCCACCGGTGCGAGCAGACGTCGAACAACTCGAAGGCGAGCGGCAGGAATCCGTCCGCCGGCACGCCGGCGAGCGCATGCAGACCGTTGGTCAGCACACCCGCGGACGGCAGCGCCTGACGCGCGCGCTCCAGGATCGAGGCCGCGACCGCACTGGTCGCCCCCTCCTGCAGCCGTTTCCGGATCGCGAGGTCCACGGCGTTCGGGATGTCGAAGGCGAGGTCGAAGCCGTCACCGATGAAGCCGTCGCGGTTGGTGAAGAAGACGTCCCTGCCGTCGCCGTTCACCATGAGGGGAACGAGGTCGGTGGCCCGCTCGGCGGTACTGAAGCGGAAGTGCCCGAAGATCGTCGGAAGGCGATCGGGGGAAGGGTCTCCGGCACTCGTCATCGGCCAGCGCACCAGATACTGCTCCTGCGTCAGCTCGCCGCCGAGGAACGCCACGGAGTCGGCGAGCCGGCGCCGACTGTCCTCGAACAGGACGCCGTACTTGGCCGCGTTCGGCGCGAGACGTTCCGGTACGAGGGCGTAGTCCGGTTCCGTCGTGTTCGATGTCCAGGCGAGGTTGCTGGTCTCTTCCGACGGAACCGTCCAGCGCAGTCCCGACCGGATGCCGGAGAGCGCTATGGCCGGGCCCGGTGCTCGCTTGTGGATCGTGTCGAACTTCTCCCGCCCGCCCCTCGACGTGGTCTCGCGCCGGATCACCAGGTCGTTCGAGACGGGAAGCCGGCTCAGGATGTCCGCGGCCAGCCAGTCGGCCGGCGTCCCGTCGGTCACCCGCGGGACCCAGCCCGGTGTGAGCGCGGCCCGCCAGTGGTGCCGCAGACGCTGCAGCCAGGGAAGCAGCAGCGCGTCGACGCCGTCGTCCCGGTCCGGCACCCATTCGTCGAGCGCCGTCACCGGCAGGATCCCGTACGGCTGGCGCCCGACGCGCAGGGTCGGCAGCGGACCGCGGCTGCGGACGTGATCCGTCAAGTGGTTCCTGACCTTCACCCACCGCTCATGGGCCGCCCGGCGCTCGGCATCCGACTGCGGCACACCCGAGTCGGGCGTGATCGCCTCGCTCTGCATCTCGTACAGCACCGACCACCAGCTCAGCAGCGACAGCGCGGCGATCGGGCCGTCGCCGTCGTGGGCGGAGCCCGCGCATTCGGCGAGGAAGCCCGCATCGCTCAGGCCCAGCGCCCGGGCGAGGCGGGAGGCGTCGGTGTGGTCCGCCAGGACCGGGGGAGGCCCGGGAGGCATCGGGGTGGGACGCGAGGACCAGGCGGAAGTGGTCTCGGGCGTGTTGTTCGTCGGAGTCCCCGGTGCGAGGAAACCGAACCCGTCACCGAACGCGTGACCGTGGAGGCACCGGCGCAGCTCCTCCGCCCCGTCCTCGGGAGACAGCTCGCTCACCCCGATGACGAAGAGCTCGTCGAGATGGTCGAACTCCTCCGGCAGCGCCAGCACGGTGCCCATCCCCGCGGCCAGGGCCGCGTCGAAGTCGATGGCCCATTCCGCGTGTTCATGATCCGGCGCCGACTCGTCGGCCGCCAGCAGGCCGAGCGGCAACGGGTCGGGAATGTCGGCTCCCGTCCTGTCGACCGCCACCCTCCCGTCGACCAGACCCAGGAAGCGCCAGCGGGCGGGCAGCGTCGTCACACGAGGGGCACGCCGCCGCCGAGGGTCACGCATGCGCGGCGCGGGAGCCCCCGGCCGCGCCGCCCGGGTTGCCCAGGCGGCCCTGGGCGCGCTGACCTTGCCGAGGAGCTCCTGCCAGGCGTGCTCACCGGGGTCTGCCCAGTAGTGGCGGGCAGCCTCCAGCTCGGCAGGGGTCAGCGCCGGGTCGAACGCGTCGATGTGGATGTCGTCGGGGTACACGCGCACCTTGATGGCACGGCCGTCATCCGTCCATTTCGTCTCGATGCGTACGGGCAACAAGGCGATGGGCGCGGTGTTGTCGGAGGCGAAGAGCGGCTCCTCCCCGTCGAGGGCGGCGGCCAGCCGCAGACCGGCACTCGTGAACTCGGCCCGCAGCCCGTCGAGTTCCGTCAGCCGGTTCTGCTGGTTCTTCTCCGCGGAGCGCACGACCGCATGGGGCGTGGGGCCCGGCTCGAAGGGATCGTGCGATCCAGCGGCCCACTTGTGGATCCTATCGAGCGTGACCGCTCTGGCGTCCACGTCGGCCTGCTTGGTGTCGTGCTGCAGCCGAGCCTCGTCGAGCGCCCGACGCAACGCGAAGGGGTTCTCCCGGGGAACAGTGGCACCGGACAGGAAGATGAGCAGCCCCTCGGGTCCCGTGGCGATGACCACCGTGCCGTCCGTGCCGACACTGAACAGGACCTCGACCCCTGCGACTCCGACGCCGGTCATTCTGTACTGCGCCGACGGGATCAGGGCCAGCTCGTGGGCACTGGCCCGGGACAGAGCACCCGCGGTCCACCCCAGCAACTCCGGCATGAGGTCATGCGGCAGAGCCCGCCCGTCGACCGTGATCCGGTACCCGTGCAGGGTCAGCGTGCGCCAGGCAACCGTCGCGAAGCCGGAGAACCGGGGAACGATGGAGATCTGACCGTCGACGGTGAGGGCGTAGTGGAAGTCGGCCAGTCCTCGGGCGAGGATGAACATGTATTGCTGGCTGGGGATGAGCGTGAGTTCATGCGTGGTCGCGCGGGGGAGGGCGCCCGCCGTCCAGCCGAGCAGTTCGGGTGTGAGGTCGTGGGACAGCGCCCGCGCGTTGAGGGTGACCGTGAATCCGCGGATGGTGAGTGCACGACCGCTGGAACTCGCGAAAGCGGCGAATTGTGGGGGGAGGGAGATGAGGCCGGTGCGTGTGAGGGCGTAGTGGAAGTCGGCGATTCCTCGGGCGAGGATGAACATGTATTGCTGGCTGGGGATGAGGGTGAGTTCGTGGGTGCTTGAGCGTGGGAGGGCGCCTGCGGTCCAGCCGAGGAGTTCGGGTGTGAGGTCGTGGGAGAGCGTGCGGGCGTCGATGGTGACTTTGAATCCGCGGATGGTGAGGGTGAGTCCGCTGGCTTCGGCGAAGGTGTTGCAGTCGGCCGGCATGGTGATGTGGCCGTCGGTGGTGAGGGCGTAGTGGAAGTCGGCGATTCCTCGGGCGAGGACGAACATGTATTGCTGGCTGGGGATGAGCGTGAGTTCGTGGGTGCTTGAGCGCGGGAGGGCGCCTGCGGTCCAGCCGAGCAGCTCGGGCGTGAGGTCGTGGGACAGCGTGCGGGCGTCGATCGTCACCTTGAACCCGCGGATGGTGAGGATGAGCCCGTTGGCTTCGGAGAAGGTTGCGAATTGTGGGGGGAGGGAGATGAGGCCGGTGCGTGTGAGGGCGTAGTGGAAGTCAGCCAGTCCGCGCGCCAGGATGAACATGTATTGCTGGCTGGGGATGAGGGTGAGTTCGTGGGTGGTGGCGCGTGGGAGGGCGCCTGTGGTCCAGCCGAGGAGTTCGGGTGTGAGGTCGTGGGAGAGCGTGCGGGCGTCGATGGTCACCTTGAATCCGCGGATGGTCAGGGTGAGCCCGTTGGCCTCGGCGAACGTGGTGCAGTCGGCCGGCATGGTGACCTGACCGTCGGTGGTGACCGCGTAGTGGAAGTCGGCGATTCCTCGGGCGAGGATGAACATGTATTGCTGGCTGGGGATGAGGGTGAGTTCGTGGGTGGTGGCGCGTGGGAGGGCGCCTGTGGTCCAGCCGAGGAGTTCGGGTGTGAGGTCGTGGGAGAGCGTGCGGGCGTCGATGGTCACCTTGAATCCGCGGATGGTCAGGGTGAGCCCGTTGGCCTCGGCGAACGTGGTGAATTGTGGGGCCACAGTAAGCAAGCCGTCTCTCGTGACGGCGTATCCGAAGTCGGCCACCCCTCGCGCCAGGATGAACATGTATTGCTGGCTGGGGATGAGGGTGAGTTCGTGGGTGCTTGAGCGTGGGAGGGCGCCTGTGGTCCAGCCGAGGAGTTCGGGTGTGAGGTCGTGGGAGAGCGTGCGGGCGTCGATGGTCACCTTGAATCCGCGGATGGTGAGTGTGCTGCCGGTGATCTCGGCGAAGGTGTTGCAGTCGGCCGGCATGGTGACCTGACCGTCGACAGCGACTGCGTAGTCGAAGTCGGCGACTCCCCGCGCCAGGATGAACTTGTACTGCTGGCTGGGGATGAGGGTGAGTTCGTGGGTGCTTGAGCGTGGGAGGGCGCCTGTGGTCCAGCCGAGGAGTTCGGGTGTGAGGTCGTGGGACAGCGCGCGGGCGTCGATCGTCACCTTGAACCCGCGGATGGTCAGGGTGAGCCCGTTGGCCTCGGCGTACCCGGCGTGCTCGGGCTGGATGCTCACCCGTCCGTCGGGGGTCACCGAGAACCGCAGGTCCGCGAAGCCCCGCGCCAGGACGAACGCGTACCCCTCGGCGGGTATCAGGACCAGTTCATGGGAAGAGGCGTGCGTGAGCACAGTGTCGTTGCCGTTGAGGAAGGGGCGAAGATCGTGCGACAGCGCCCGCGCTTCGACGGTGACCGTGAATCCGCGGATGGTGAGGAGAGGGGTGCCGTCGGCGGTGGTTCCGGTGGTGGCGCACTGGGCGATTGTCGGGGTGGGCGTGATGGTGCCGTCGGGGCTGAGGTCGAAGGTGGGGACGATGACTCGGGGGCCGGGGACGAAGCCGTAGCCCTGGGCTGGGATGAGGACGAGTCGGCCGACGCTCGTACGGGGGAGTCGTTCGGAGTTGCCGTTCAGGAAGGGTTCGAGGTCGGTTGACAGGACCTGCCCGTCGATCGCGACCGTGAACCCACGAATCGTGACCACGGGCGTGCCGTCCGCAGACGTATCGACCGACCCGCACCGCGCCACCGTTCCGGTCAGGCGCACCGCCCCGCTCACATCCACGTCGAACAGCGGCACCACGACCCTCGGCCCGGGCACGAATCCGTAAGTCCCGGCCGGTAGCAGCCTCAGCTCATGGACCGTGCCTCGCGCCAACCGTGCCGAGCTGCCATGGAGGAACACCTCCAGGTCGTGGGAGAGCGCGCGCCCGTCGAGCGTGACGGGGAAGCCGCGCAGGACGAGTGAGGAAGTCCCGCGCCCTCCGAGGAACGCATCGTTGGCCGCGTCGTACTCGACCAACCCCTCCTGCGTCACCCGGAATTCGAAACTCGCCGGCCGGCCCGGGATCTGCTCGATTCTGTAGACGCCCGGGTCGAGGGAGAGCAACGGAGCCGTCGCCCCGTCCACGAGATCCGGACTGTGCCCTGAGACAGAGAACTTGGTGAAGGTGAGACCACTGCTGTCAATTCTGATCTCGGCCATGTCATTTCCCTGGGGCTCTGACCGTCCGGGGCGACGTTCCGGCACCTCCGTGACACGCCAGAGGAACCAATGGGAACCGATCTCACGGATTCGGGGTTTCGGAGTCGGCGTCGCCGCGCTTCCGTAGCGGTCATTGCGCGTGCGCCACAGCGTTTGCGTGTCTTCACCAAGCCGAGGCGGAAACTGCGTGCGTCGATCTGCTCGTGACTCCGAATTCCAGCATGTCACGGGTATAGCGTGCCGCAACACGACCGCCGTGACACGGGCCGCTGGCCCTCGGTCGCCTCAGCCTCGGCCGCCTCAGCCTCGGTCTCAGTAGAAGATCGTGCACGCCGTGTCGGAATCGGGCGGCAGGGACGGAATTTCCGCACACGCCGTGGCCTTGAGGTCCTTGTCGTTCACCATCGGTGTGTACACGCTGTTCTCGTTCCCCGGCCTGACTGTGATGCTCTGTATCGCGATGGTGTGCCCGCCGTTGTCCTCGGTCCGTACGTACGCTCTGTCGTCCGGCTTTCCGAACCAGAGCTGTGCCCAGGCCGCCCTGCACTCCGCGCTGTACCGCAGCCGAACGATGCGACCGCCGAGTGTCGCGTCGGCGATCGTCACGGCGTCGTCGACGCAATGGGTCGCGATGGGATCCAGGCCGTGACACGTAGTGGCGAAGCACGTCACCGGAGCTCTCGTCGGAGCCTTCGACGCCGTGTCCGGTGCGGAATGTGCGGGGGTGGAGAGGGCCGAGGTGGCTGCCGCTGTGATCAGCACCGCGGCGAGCGTCCCGGCCGGACGGCGTTTGCTCATCATGAGGATTCCTTCCGGTGCGGCGCGTAGGACGCGGGCTGCCAACTCCCGTGATTCCAGAACACACCTGCCGACATGCGGCGGCAACCGGCGGGGCCTTGAGGCTAGTTGAAAGCGCATACGTCGATCCGGAGTTGCGCTGCAGCCCGCAGGACGGTGTGGATACCATGGATTGGCCGGATTCACGAACTTCAGGCCCCACGCGGTGTCGAATCGACTCCTCCGGCCAACGCTTGCGAAAGCGTCCGCGGCAACGTCTGGGAAGCGTGCAGGAGCGATGCCATGGACCTGCTGCCGATTGAGATCAAGGTCAACATCGAGGGTGACGTGGCAGCGGCGCTGTCCGCCCTGGGCGGGACGGGCGCCGCGATGACGACGCGCCGGATCTGGTTCGCGGAGGACCGCGACGGGGTCGCCGAGGGCCGGGTGCCACTGTTGGACGCGGGCGTGATCGTACGGTTCAGGATCGGCAGCGGTTCGGACGAGCTGACGGTGAAGTTGCGGCCGTCCACGCGGGAGCAGCTCGTCGGCCGGTTCGCGGCCCCGTTCGACGCCACGCCGTTCACGTACCGGATCGAGGAGGATTGGTCGGCGGACCGTCGGGTGGTGGCTGCTTCCCTGGTCCACGATCACCCTCGGGGCGCGCTCTTGAGCGCCGTCCAGCCCGGTGTCGATGCCGCCGCGCCGATCGACGCGGTGCAGGACCAGTTCCTGGACGCCTGCGCACCCGCCGTCGTGCTGGACGGGCTGGACGGGTTGGTCGCGCTGGGCCCGATCTTCTCCACGAAGGCCGACGACGTCGCGCTGGACGACCTGAAGGTCGATCTGGAGGCGTGGCGGGTCGCCGGCCTGGAGTTCCTGGAGGCCTCGATCCGGGTGAAGCCCAAGGACGGGGAGAACGCCGAGGAGTTGACGGCGCGGGCCGAACGCAAGCAACGGAAGCTGGAGGAGGCGGTGCGGGAGCGCGGGGTGACGCTCTCCGAGCTTCCCGAAAGCAAGACCCGCAGGGTCCTCACCGCTTTGGCGGAGGCCGGGCGGCCCTGACCCGTGGTCACGGCGCCGACGCGGCGGCAGGAGCTCGACTGGCGGCTGCTCGACTGAAAGGCGATCAGCGAGCGCCTGCCGATGGAGCGCCTGATATGGCCGCGCATGATGATGGCCGGCGAACCGAGGTCAGTATCGAGGTCAGTGAGGAACGCTGTTCTTGATGGACTCCATCTCGCCCTTCAACTTGTCGATCTCCTGCCTCAGGGTTTCGGCATCCTGATGCCGTCCGGCGTCGTCGAGGCACTTGGAGAGCAACCCGAGAGTGACCAGCACGCCGACCCACGAAAGCCACATCTTGGCGGCCAGCAACGGTTCCAGGGGAGGCGCGACAGCGCCGAACGCGACGCCGGGTGTCGAGGCAACGGCATTCCCGAAGGCGACTACAGCGGCGATTTTCTGCAATTCACATGCCATGATGGCTCTCCGTTCAGCTGGATCCAGCGGCGGATGCTGAATGGCGTCGGGTTGTCGGAGGGGTCATGTCAGATCGATCCCGAACTTTGCCACGTAGCCGTCAACGTCTTCATTGGCTGCACAGCGGAACATGTGCGCGAGCGACGGGAAGTCGGACAGGTCGAAGGTGACGGCCGCAGTCGGAACGGGCCCTTCGAGCGCCGTCCAAGTGGCCGGACCCACGATCCCGTCAACGGCCAGACCGTGATCGGACTGGAATTGGCGAACGGCGGCATCGGTCTTGGGCCCGAATATTCCGTCTACTTGGCCGACGGGGTATCCGTGGGTTGTGAGGTCCTCCTGCAAGCGAGTGACGAATGGGCCGCTGTCGCCTTTTCTGAGCAGTGGATTGGGCATTATCCGCCTCCTGTTCATGTCGCATGACACTGAAGAGGGAGACACCCGTCAATGACGCTCCCCGGCGTCGAGTGCTCGGAGCCCCAGAACCATGGTCCCTCAGCCTCGAACCCGCTGCCACCGAGCCCGGACACCCCCGTGGAGCGGCGAAGGCCATCTGTTGAGATGCCAAGTGGCGGAGGGGGATGGGCGCCTTCCCCGACGACCCCGAGTGCGTACGCCGCCTCGATCGGGTCCGCCGGCGCTCCTGGCCGGGCTGGACGGCTGAATCGACGTGCTCGTCGTGGACCACGTCGACCAGGACAGGCGCTCAAGCAGGTCGACCGCACTGTCGGGAGAGATTTCCTCGTCCGATTCAGAGACGGCCTCAGCCCATGTGAGGGCTGTGCTTCGGAGCCGATCCGCTGCTGCGCCGATCAAGGCGGCGTAGAGAGGCTGGGGAACAGCAAAGACGGTGAAACCGTCGTTGGCCATGGGCACCAGGGCCTGTATCGAAAGTGGATCTTGCCCCATGAATGATCTTCATTCATGGGGCGGGGGCATCTCACTGATGAACAGTGGGCGGTGTTGGAGCCGTTGTTGCCGTTGTTGCCGTTGTTGCCGTTGTTGCCGATGGGGACGAAGGCGGGGCGGCCGCCTGTCTGGCCCCGGCGGCAGTTGATCGACGGCATACGGTTCCGGGTCCGAACGGGCGTTCCGTGGCGGGACGTGCCCGTCGAGTACGGCCCGTGGGGCAGGATAGGTGCACCTGACCGTCGAGCAGGGCCAGAAGCCCATGTCGATCGTGGTAACGGCCGGGCAGCGCGGCGACTTGCCGCAGTTCGAACCCGTGCTGAGGAAGGGCCGCGTGCCCCGCATCGGGCCGGGCCGGCCGCGCGTCCGCCCCGATCGGGTGCGTGCTGATAAGGCGTACGCCTCCCGCAAGAACCGCGCTTACCTGCGTCGCCGAGGGATCCGCTGCACCATCCCGGACAAGGTCGACCAGGCGCGCCACCGCAAACAGCGCGGCTCTCGCGGCGGCCGGCCGCCGAAGTTCGACCCGGTCGACCACCGTGAGCGCCACGCGGTCGAGTGTGGGATCAACCGCCTCAAGAGGTACCGCGCCGTCGCCACGCGATACGACAAGCCAGCGGTCCGCTATGAGGCGACCGTCCTCATAGCGGCCATCGGCGAATGGCTGTGACCAGCACACATCAAGCGCGTCCAAAACCAGCCCGCAGGCATGGAGGTGTTCTCACTCCACGGCAGCATTGAGGAGAATCTGCGCCAGCTCGCGCGGCTGGGAGAACATCGGCCAATGGCCGGTGTCCATCTTGACCAGCCGCCAGCGCTTGCTGTTCAGCAGCTCAGCCACATCTTCGTCGGGCTCGGCGTCGTCAGGCTCGGCCCCTGGCATCACGCACAGGATGTATGTCGCCGGAAGTTCACCGAGCGGCCCCGACAGCACAGCGGGCTCGGTCAGCGTGGCACCTGGGTGAGGCGTCGAGCCACGCACGAGGCGTGCGATCTGCTCATCGGTGAGACCCTCGCCGTCGTAATGAGCAGCTGGCGCGAGCGGCCAAAACCCTCCGCTCTCGGCGATCGATGCCTCCACTGCCGCCCCGCCGTCCGGCCAGGCGGAGACAAACGACTCGCCGTCAGTTGGAACGCTTGAGTCGACGAATACTACGCGGGCCAGTCGGTCACCGATCCGCTCCGCGGCCTGACCTACCGGGATGCCCGAGTAGCTGTGACCCACCAGGACTACGTCACGCAGACTCTGGCGTTCTACCTCGGCAAGGATGTCCTGGACGTGAGTCGCTTGCCCCGCCGGTACACCCTGCTTGTCAGCAAGACCGGACAGCGTCAACGGATAGACGCCGTGGCCAGCCGCGCGCAGATACGGCACCACCTCGCCCCACGCCCACGCCCCGAGCCGTGCACCTGCAACCAGCACGAAATTCACCATGGCCGCACCGTAGCCGGGCAGCCTGACGATCTCCTAGGAAATACTTTCGATATACGCCCCAGGTGCCTGAGCGGACTCCCTGCCCCCGTCAGCAGAGCCACCCCACTTCAGAACCGCGTCATCCGGATAGATGCCGTCACACGGTATGGCAGGGAATTCGCGGCTTTCGCGCAGGGGGAGACGGCCCTGCACGCCGACCACGAGCTCTCCCCCCGTCGCGGCCTCGGCCATTGCACGGTCCTGTACAAGGACGGCGAGCCGCCGGAGATCGGCTACTGGGGGGTGACGGCGGACTAGGTCTTTGTCCGGGCGATCTCTGAGGCAACGGCGCCCAACACCCGTGAATCTCGGCCAACGCCCCACACCTCGTGGCCTCGCTCCGCCCGCGCGCCGCGTCCGAGGACGGCCGACTGCGGATCGACGCGCTGAAGGTCGCCCACCACGGCAGCGCCGAGAACTTCTCGAACGTCCCCCTTGACCGCGGCCGCTACCTGATCTCCACGAACGGGAAGGTCCACGGCCACCCCGACGACATCGCGATGGCCGGATCCTGAAACACGGCGGAGTGACGAGGGGCCGGCACGTCCGCCGCGACGACGGAGAGAACCGCGACGGCCTGAACCGTCCCGAGGCGTAGACCGCCGCTGTTTCCAGAACCGGGGCCCGCCGCGCCGAGCGGCGGGCCCGGCCCTCGTACTACCCGGAGGGCACGTGTGGCACCAGCTCGTTGTCATTTGCGCCCACGCGGTGGTCGCTGACGACCCGACATGCCTGGGGCTCTGATGGCTCTCTGGCTCCGCGGCGGCACCTGCATGTGGAGAAAGTGAAGAATCCGCGCGTGCGGTGTGAGAGGTTCGGGCTGCCCTGCTTCATTTCCGTCGGGAATTTCCTCATGAGCCTGTGGCGAACGGCTCGTCGTGTCGCTCGAACTCGTCGGTAACTCATCGCAGAGCCCGAGCTTCTCTCCCGCGCACCGCGTTGACCTGCTCAAATGTCGTGGCACCGTGGCGGCTTAAGGGCTCGTTCACGAGTGCGTCCGGTCGGGGTATGGTCGAGCCCGTTCGAACGTTCGGGTGCCGTCGCATATCAAGTGCGGTACGTGTCATTGGATTTGAAAGCTGGGGTGAAAGCCGGGAATTCCGATACGGAGAGGAAGAATGGGGGCACACTCGGACCCCACGTACGCAGACGACCGAAAGATGTTCGAGGCGAGGCAAACCGATGGATGCTCCGACCACCACGTCCGCCGGTGGCGACAGGTCCGGCGACAGCTCCGGCGGCAGCAGTCGGAGCCCCGGCTGGTTCGGAACAAGCCCGCAGCCTCACCGGAACGGGCAGCACGGCGGCGAGCGGGATGGTCAGCAGGACGGGCACCGGGGCGCCGAGGGCCGTACGTCCGGCAGACCCTTCACCCAGATACGCCCCGTGGGCAGCGGCGCCGACCGGAGCCGCACGGCACCCGAAGCGCCCGCCCAGGTTCCGGCTCAGCGGCAGGGTCCGACCCAGGCTGCCGCCCCTACTCCGGCCCCGTCCCCACCTCCGTCCCCGGCCTCGGAGGACACGTCCGACGTAGGCCTCCTGCGGCGCACCATGGCCGAGATCGAGCCGATCGCCGACAAGGTCACCTCGTACTTCTACGCCCTGCTCTTCCTCCGCCACCCCGACCTGCGGGCGCTCTTCCCCGCTGCCATGGACACCCAGCGCGACCGCCTCTTCAAGGCGCTGCTCACCGCCGCGACCCACGCGGACGACACCGCCACCCTGGCCGCGTACCTGTCCCACCTGGGCCGCGGACACCGGAAGTACGGCACCCTTCCCGAGCACTATCCCGCCGTCGGCGAATGCCTCATCGGCGCCCTCTCCCGCTACGCCCCGCGGAGCTGGGGGCCCAGGGCCGAGTCCGCCTGGGTGGCCGCCTACACCACGATCTCCCAGATCATGATCGACGCGGCGGCCGTGGACGCGCTGCGCGCCCCCGCCTCGTGGCAGGCGGAGGTGGTCGCCCATGACATGCGTACGCCCGACATCGCCGTCGTGACGGTCCGGCCCGACCAGCCGTACCCCTTCCTCGCCGGGCAGTACACCGCCCTGGAGACCCCCTGGTGGCCGCGCGTCTGGCGGCACTACTCCTTCGCCGGCGCCCCCCGCTCCGACGGCCTGCTCTCCTTCCACGTGAAGGCCGTGCCGGCGGGTTGGGTCTCCAACGCCCTCGTGCACCGCGCCCGCCCGGGGCACGTCATCCAGCTCGGTCCCCCCGCCGGATCCATGACCGTGGACCACAGCACCGACAACGGGCTGCTGTGCCTCGGCGGCGGCACCGGCATCGCGCCCATCAAGGCCCTGGTCGAGGACGTGGCCCAGCACGGCCGCCACCGCTCTGTCCAGGTGTTCTACGGAGCCCGCCGGGACCACGACCTGTACGACATCGAGACCATGCTCCGGATGCAGCAGTCGCACCCCTGGCTCTCCGTCCGTCCGGTCGTCGACGACGGCCCCGGCGGCGGCCTGGGCGCCCGGCTCCCCGAAGCCGTGTACGAGTACGGCCCGTGGCACACCTACGACGCGTACCTGTCGGGACCGCCCGGCATGATTCGCCGCGGCGTCGACACCCTGGTGGACATCGGCATACCCGCCCACCGCATACGGCACGACTCCATCGAGGAACTGGTCGGGGCAAGGAATTGAGTACATTCGAACGCGAACAGGCCGGGCTCCGGCAGGCGTCGCCCGTACGCGCCACTCGCCCGGGGAGCGACGGCGAACATCAGGTCCAGCAGCGCATGGGCACCACCGAACGCGCCGACAGGTTCTACGCCGACCAGGTCCTCGACCGGCTCAACACCCGTATGCGGGAGTTCGCGGCACGGCAGGAGATGTTCTTCCTGGCGACCGCCGACCGGCACGGCGAATGCGACAACACATTCCGGGCCGGGCCGCCGGGATTTCTCCACGTCCTGGACGACCGGACCCTCGCCTACCCCGAGTACCGGGGCAACGGCGTTCAGGCCAGCCTCGGCAACATCGAGGAGAACCCCCACGTCGGCATCCTGATGATGGACTTCCTCCAGGACCGCATCGGACTTCACGTCAACGGCACGGCGCGGATCGTGGCCGACGACGAGATGCGCCGTACGCACTTCGGTCTCGCGTACGACCCCGTACCGGGCCGCCGTGCCCAGGTCTGGGTGGAGGTCGCCGTCGAGGAGGCGTACATCCACTGCGCCAAGCACATTCCCCACCTGCGGAAGGTGCCCCCACGCGACGCCGGCCGCGCGTGGGGGACGGACGACTTCAAGCGCAAGGGTGGCGACTTCTTCGGAGCCGCCGCCGAAGCGGCCGAGCGTGGCCCGTTCCTGCCCCCGCCCCGCGCGGACGCGGCCGTCTGGCGAGCGGAGGCCGAAAGGGTGCTGGAACGGGCCGAGCGGCGTGCGGCCGCGGCGAAGGAACAGACGTTCAGTGGCTGGTTCAGCAGAAGCATCTCCGCCTGACCGGGCTCCTGCCGCTCCTGCCGCCCCTGCCGCACCGGGTGCCGCCCCTGCCGCGCCGGCACCCGGTGCGGCAGGGGCGGTCCGCGGTCAGCCGATGATGGCGACCGGGGCGTCCCAGGCGTTGCGGTCGACGGTGATGGTGTGACCGCCGCGAGTCTCTTTACTGTTGGCCTTGTACTGGTGGCCGCGGCTGTGATCGGTGTACAGCTTCGGGTCCCAGGGCCAGTCCTTGGTGGTGGTTTCCTGGCCGTTCCACAGGGCGTACCAGAGGTTGCCCGGCAGGTCCGTGCGGTTCTTGGCGGTGGCGATCGCCTTGGCGCTGGAGCTGCTGAAGCCGTAGAGGCCGGCGCGGTAGGTCTTGGCGCGCAGGGTCTTGGTGAAGGACCGCACGTAGGTGAGGGTGGCGTCGTTGCATGCCCTGTCGGCGATGTCGTACGACTCCATGTTGAGGTAGATCGGGCTGCCGGCCTTGATGCCGAGGGCCGAGGCCTTGGCGATCGCGTCGTTGGCATTGCTGACCCCGACCGAGGCCGCGGTGGCCGCGGTGAACCTCTCCTTGTTCCGGCTCTGCTGGCACGGTGGCTGGGCGCCGACGTAGAGGGGGATGACCCGCCAGCCGAGCGTGTCGACCGACTTCACCCAGGACTTGGTCAGGTTGGGCTGGGCGCAGCCGCGGTTCTTGCCGCCGACGTAGACGGCGACGCCGCCGTAGTAGGCGTCCTTCTTCCATGCCTTCATCGCGGTGAGCGACGGCGCCGTGCAGGCGTCGAACGCCCGGCCGGTGTAGGTCTTCTGTGCCGGCCACGCCGGGGCGGCCATCGAGGTCTGCGCCGCGATCCCGGCGCCGGCCACGACGACGACGCCGGTCGTCGCCAGCGCGATGTAGCGGCCTTTTCTGGACAACCGGTGCTTCGGCAATTCCCCACCCCATGCATATGACGACTTACGGATCCGGCTCCGTCCCACCGAAGCGCGACCACCATACCCGGCGGCGCGAAGACTCCGACGGCGGGCCGGGACGACCCCGGTACGCGTCGATCTGCCAGGTGGGCCTGCCCGCGCTGGCCGCCTGAACGGACCCGCACCGCGCGTCGCCCCTGCCCGGCTCACCGGGCAAGGGCGACGCCCTCGTCGGCGGTCCTCAACTACGCAGATGCGAAGCACCGTTGAGGTCGAGGATCGTGCCCGAGGACCACTCGGCGGCGGGCGAGGCGAGCCACAGCACTGCCGCCGCGATCTCCTCGGCCGAACCCACCCGGCCGAACGGGCTCTGCGTCCGTATCGCCTCACCCTCAGGGCCGTCCAGGCGCGGTGCGACGCGCTCGGTGGCGAAGAACCCGGGAGCGACCGAAGCCACACCGATCCCGTACGGGGCGAGTGAGACCGCGAGCGACTGCCCGAGGGCGTGCACGGCGGCCTTCGTCGCCCCGTACGCCGGATGGTCCGGCTCACCCCGGAAAGCGCCCCGGGAGCCGACGTTCACGATCCGGCCACCCCCGCCCTGGTCGATCATCCGCTGCGCCGCGAGATGGCTCAGGTTCGCGGTGGCCAGCAGGTTCACGGACACATGCTGCTGCCACACCGCCACCCACTCCTCGTACGAGGTCTCCGGAAGCGGGTGGCGGATGTTCACCGCCGCGTTGTTGACCAGGACGTCGATCCCGCCGAGCGCTTCGGCCGCCGCGTCCACCACGGCCACCGCCCCCACCGGGTTCGCCAGGTCGCCGCCGGCGAGGGTGTGGCCGGTGCCGGCGAGGGAGGCGAGGGTGGTACGGGCCTCCTCCTCGCGCGAGCCGAAGTGGACGGCCACGCGGTCGCCGTTGGCCGCGAATGCCTGGGCCACCGCGCGGCCGAGGCCCCGTGACGCGCCGCTCACCAGCACGCGTCGGCCCGATGCGGGCAGGTTCATGGAAGTGCCTCTCTGCGATCAGATGTTCTGCACGGCGGTCACGATACGGTTCAGCCCCTTGCGGAGGTCGTCGGTGCCGCAGGCGTACGAGATCCGCAGGGCGTGCTTGCCACTGCACCGCGCCGGAAGGGCGGATCGACTCAGGCCGAGTACGGGAGGAACTTCGCCGCCTTCTTCGCGAGCACGGTGGCGAAGTAGTCGGGCGCGTCGTCGGGACGCATCCGGGCCAGGGTGACCATGCCGGTGATCACGCAGTCGGCGACCTCCTCCTGAACGTGCTCCCAGGTGTGGCTGTCCCCCTTCCTGGGGTTCGTTCCCCGGGCGCCGATGACGGCCTGGGCGGCTTCACCGACCTCCTCGGAGATCTTCAGGATCTGCAGGGTCCACTGCTCCTCCGGTGTCATGTCGCGAGCGGTGTCGAGCTGTGTGAAGAGCGCGGCAAGGGTGCGGATCGTGTTCCACGAGTCGTTGCTCATCAGGGTTCCTTGCGTGTCGGGACGGACTTGTCTGGCCTGGGACCAGGGCGCGGGTGGGGCGCCGGCGAGCGGGTCAGGCGTCGTCAGGCGGACCAACGCACCTTGGGCGGCGGAGGATGTCATCGCATCGCGGACGGTTCCTCGATGCCAGGTCGGTCCCCATGACGGGCGTACGCCGGGAATCCCGGCCAGGTGGAAGACCACGTCCGCGAACCCGTCTCCCCGTGCCGCCCACGGCCAGTGCGGCGTGAGACCTGGCCCCGGGCCTTTCCGGTGCTTCCGACGTTCGGCTTGCACCCGTCTCGTCCTCGGACCGGTCGCCGGGATTCTCGGGGTGCACGGGCGTCTGGGCCGACCGCTGCCGAGCGGCACTCCGTTGTGGTCGGCAAGGGCACGGATACCGGCCTCTCGGATGGCCTGCGCATTCGGCGGTCCGACGATGTCGGCCGGCTCCGAGAGCGCCCAGGGGGTCGTCACCGGTTCCGGCAGCAGATCGCTGCGCGGCCCAACGAACCGAGAGCGGCAGATCTGGTCTCTGTCGTACCCGATATACGGAGGGGCCACGGACGTCCGGGCCCCTCCGGCGTGCTCAGCCCCGCAGCAGGCCCAGGACCTTGGCCCCGAGCTCCAGGGCCTCGTCGGGTGAGTCGACCGACTGCTGGAGGTCGACGAAGCAGCCGTCGGCGCCGGTGTCCCGCACGCCCGCGAGCACGGTGGCAATCGCGTCCGCCGTGGCGCCGGGCGCGGGGTTGTGCCGTATCTGCCGACGCAGCGTCCCCGGGTCGCGGCCCGCCTCCTCGGCGGCTCGCCGCGCCACGTCCCACAGGCCCTCGGCCGCCCCCGGCGGCAGGACCGCGCCGACCCAGCCGGCCGCCCGGCGGCCGACCCGGCGCAGGGCGGCCGGGCTGAAGCCGCCGAGATAGACGGGCGGTCCCGCGGGCTGGACGGGGCGGAGGCCGACATACGAGACGGGGATCGTCCAGTGGGGGCCCTCGTGGCCGAACTCCTCCTGGGTCCAGAAGCCGTGGAGGACGTCGAGCAGCTCGTCGAGGAGGGCGCCGCGCCGGCCGAAGTCGGCGCCGACGGCGGTGTACTCGTCCCGCAGCCAGCCGATGCCGAGACCGACGTCGAGGCGTCCGCCGCTGACCTGGTCGAGCGAGGTGAGGGAGCGGGCGAGCAGGGCCGGCGGGTACCAGGGGCCGTTGAGGGTGCTCATACCGAGCCGGGCGCGGGAAGTGGCGCCGGCGGCGAGGGTGAGCACGGTCAGCGGGTCGAGGAAGGTCTTGTACTGGTGGGGGTACGGGTTCTCCGGGGTGTGCCCCGGATAGAGGTCGCTGGGGGCGACCGGGGTCAGGGCGCGGTCGCCGACCCAGAACGAGTCGAACCCGGCGTCCTCGGCGTCCCGCGCGAAGGCCGCGATGCGGTCGGCGCGGGCGTGGGTGCCGTACTGGGGCAGTGCGATGCCAATCTCCATGACCTCATCCTGGTCAGCGGGACGGCCCGCGACACGAAGGGGTCGACGTGTGACCCCCGACACATGCCTGTCTTCGGGTGGGGGTCGAGGTCCGTCGACCGGCGGGCCGCGGGGCCGGTGCCGCCTGCACGACCCGCACCGTCGGCCGACCGCGCCGGCAGGTGCCCGGCCGGTACTGCCCGCGCCGCCCGCGCGCCCTCAGTCCGCGCCGCCGCCTGTGCCGCGCCGCCCGTGCCCTTGAGGGCGGCGAGCCGCCGGACCGGCGGGGCGGGGGCCGTGGAGTGCACGGCGCACTCCGGCATAGGAGTCTGGTGGTGTGGCTAAGCCAAAGAAGGCGGCGACCGGCTCGCACCGGCGGAGCTGGCTGCGCGGGGCCCCGCCGCCCCGCTGGGTGCGGGTCCTGCCCGTGCTGTTGCTCGTCGGGGTCGGAGCGGCCTCCCTCACGGACTCCGTTCCGCTGGACATCGGCTTCCTGCTCGGCGCGGTGCCTCCGCTGGCCGTCCTGGCCTACGGACCGTTGGCCACGGCCTTGCTCGGCGCGGCGACGATCGCGCTGTTGACCGTTCCCCTCTTCCATTTGAACCGGCCCGGCAACACCGACCTCTTCACCCTCGGCTTCGTCGCGACCCTGAGCGTCTTCGTCTCCTTCGTCCGCGGGCGCCGGGACGAGCAGCTCGACCTGGAACGTACCGTCGCCGAGACGGCCCAGCGGGCCATCGTCCCGGACGTACGGCGGCGGGTCGGGCCCGTGCGCTGCGCGAGCCTGTACCGCGCCGCCGAGCGCGGCACGCTGGTGGGAGGCGACTTCTTCGACGTCCGGCCCGGCCCCCACGGGGTGCGGGCGGTCCTCGGCGACGTGCAGGGGCACGGTCTGTCAGCTGTCGCGACGGTCGCCTCCGTCCTGGGGGCGTTCCGCGAGGCCGTGCTGGACGACGTGGACGCGGAGGCGATCGCGGCGCGGCTGGACCGCAGGCTCGTGGTCGACTCGGTGCGGACGGAGCACGCGGAACTCTTCGCGACGGCCGTCCTCCTGGACTTCGCGCCGTACGGGCGGGAGGTCCGTGTCCTGGCCTGCGGTCACCCGCCGCCGGTCCTGCTGCGCGGCGGAGCCGTGAGCACCCTGGAACTCGACCCCGGACCGCCCCTGGGACTGGGCCTCGCCGACGTCATGCCGGGAACCGCCGCCACGGTGTCGCTGCTGCCCGGGGACCGGCTGCTCCTGGCGTCGGACGGTGTCCTGGAGGCACGGAACGCCTCCGGCGACTTCTACCCCTTCGTCGAGCGCCTGGCCCGTATGACCGGTGTCGGCCTTGACCAGCTGCCCGACGAGATCTGGGCCGACCTGAGTCACTTCGCCCCCAACATCCAGGACGATGTCACCCTCCTGATCCTCACCTTGGACACTTCCGAGCCGGGCTGACGGGACAGAGCCCCGGCGCCGCGCACAGGTACTCGCCCCGGCCGCCGGCGCCGTACTCGACCGCACCGAGCACCAGGGCCGGTGGGACCGGGGCGTGGAGATCGTCAGGCCGTCGGCCGGCAGCCGGTGGACAGCGGCCGTCGCCGGGAGTAACCCCTGTGGTCGCGGACGACATCTGCCGGACATCCACACCCCGCCCGCGCAGCGAGCAACCCCCGCGGGTACGGGACGACCGCGCCGCCGGGCGACCGGCCGCCGCCCAGCGGAAATGCCCAGGCGGGGATGGCTTCGGCAGCGTGCTCGGCGGCAGCGTCCGGTACCGGTACCGGACGCTGTCCGCTGTTTCGGCGCCACTCGTGTCGGACGACGACTGCGGCCGGTTGGCTCTCCCCGGGGAGGTCGGAGTGTGATCGGTCCGTTCTCCCGTACATCTCACTGGCCGTGCGGACGCTGCTGGACCTCCGTATCCGGCGCTTGGGTGTTCGGGCCCCGGAAGCGGGTGAGTGTCTTCGCGAGGGCCTTCCATGGTGAGGGGTCGTCCTTGGTCGTCGTCGGCGATGCCGTCCGGGGGGCGCCGTCGCCGCTGTTCGCCTCGGCGAGGGCGTCGAGCGCCGACTCGGCGGCCTCCCGGTACAGGTCGCAGGATGCTGTCATGGCTTCGAGTGCCTTGGCGTACCTGGTGACCATGGCCCGTGCGTGGACCAGTTCCTCGTCGGGGGTGAGCAGGTGCCAGCCTTGGCGCAGCCGTGTCAGGACCTGTTCGGCGTCGGCCGGCAGTGTCTGGGGCAGTGAGGCGAACTCCTCGATCTTGTCCAGAAGTCTGGTGGGTTCCGTGCCGTCCAGGAAGACATTGCGAATCGTGAAGTGCTCCGCGTCGTAATCGAGGGCCTGCGGTGTCGGGGGCAGGATGACGGCGCCGCCGCGCGGTATCCCCACACCCAGCTCACGCTTCATCACGAAGTCGGCGATCAGCGCCTGATCCGGCGTGGCCCGGTGTTCGACCACCCGGTGCCGCAGGCTCGGTGGCAGGAACGCCGTGATCGGCCGGCGTCCCAGGGCGTCCGGCGTCATCGCCTCGTGCACCACGACATGGATGAACCAGCTCTGCCGGGTGCAGGCCCGCAGCAGGCGACGCAACTCGTCGTCGTCCTTCGGCAGATGGTTCGCCGTCCGCAGGCGTACGTCCGGCACCGTCTCGTGGTCCCATGCGACCTGGTCGCTGTCGGGCCAGAACACGGTGGCTGGTGAGGGCCAGCTCGCTTCCCACGCCCGCTCGGCCTCGGCGGCGAGGACCCAGGTGACGCCCTCGCTCTTCATGCGGCGGGACTCGGGCTCGTACGTGGTCAGTTGCGCGCGCACCGTGACGCCGTCGGCCACGCGCCAGCGGGCTTCGAAGAGGCGGCGGGCGGACGGGCCGGGGTCGGCGGACTCGTCCCGGGGGTACAGGTCGGTGGACTGCGCCGCCTCGACGGGGTCGAGGTCCAGGAAGTCGTCGATCACCCGGGCCGCCTTGAGGGCGAGCAGGTTGCGGCGGACGTCCCGCTCGGGATCGGGCCCGAGGTGACGCCCACGCCCGAGCCAGGCGGTGTCGGGGACGGTGGTCGATGAACTGCTGTTCTTGGCCATGGAACCGTTCGGTGGGCGATCAGGACCCGACCAGTATGGTCCTCAGCCCGAGCGAGGGAAGCGGTACCCCGTCCGCGCCGTCGTGGATCGAATGCCGGGTCGACGGGGAAGCCGATCGATCCACAGGCAGCGCGGGACGCAGTCGTGCCGGGCGGCCGTCGTCGTCCGGGATGGCCGAGCCCGGCTGTGCCGGGGTAGCGGCGTTGAACGGCCGTGCCCTCAGGCCCCGGTAGGTCCGCGACACCTCGGTGGCGGTCGCCCGGAGGGCCGCGCGGACCAGGTTCTCGGAGGTGCCTTCAGAGGCCGTGCATTCCACGGGCGGCGCGATCCGGGGCGGTCGGGCGCAGGGGACGCCCCGTGATCCGGGAAGCCGGGCGCGTCGGCGTCAGGACGGGATCCCGGGGTCGGCGTACCGCAGCAAGGCGCCCACGCCCTCGTACAGTCTCAGCTCGCTCTCCGGTACGACGACCAGCTCGGCACGGGTGCCGACGAGGGCCCGGACGAGGGCCTCGTCGGCGCGTTCCTCGCGTGGGGCCCGCACGCCGAAGGACGTCAGCTCCGCCTCGGTCAGGGCGAGCTGGGTGGGCTGGGAGCCCACCCAGAGCTGCGGTGAGGACCCGGGCGGCCGGTTCAGCAGCAGTGCTGCCACCTGGCCCCGCTGGAGGGCGGCGACGGTGGCGGCCAGACCCTCCGCCACGGGCCCGTCCAGGGCACGCCGACCGATGAAGATGTCCACGAGCTCCCGGTCGTGCGCGGCCATGCGGCCGCGGAAGACGCCGTCGAGCTGCGGCTCCAACAGGGCGCGTCCGGTGTGGGTGGGGGTCGGGCCGCCCACGCGTACGATCTTGTCCCGCAGGGTGTGCGGCAGGCGGCGGATCAGTACGTTGCACGCCCACTCGTCCCCGCCCACGACGACGGCGTCGGCATGGGCGCGCCGCGCCCGTTCGTCCAGCCGGTGGCCGAGCCGGACGCAGGTGCGGTGCCAGGTCGCCACCGCGACCCTGCGGCGCAGCCGCTCACCCGGGGTGACGGTGGACGTGGGCCAGCTGCCGGTCTCCGCTTCCAGCACCACCCAGCCGTGGGTCTCGGCGGTCGGAAGGCCGCCGTAGTGGACGACCACGGCCATGTACGGGATCTCCGGAACGTGCTGGGTGACCAGGGGCATGGCGTCCGGCAGGGTGCTGTACCGCGCGGAGTCGTGCTCGGGCGGCTTGGGAAGCTCCCCGTCCAGGACGAGCGTGCCGTGGGCGGCGAACAGAGCCTGCCCGTGCACCCCCGGAACCTCTGCGTCGGCGCCGACCACCTCGTCCAGTACGTTCATCAGCGCCCGGTCCGCGCCCTGACGGGACAAGCTCTCCCGCAGCCGCTCCCAGCGCAGCGCGATCGCCCGCTCGGGATGCTCGACGTCCCGGGAGGTGTCCAGATACACGGAGGCGTACGGGCCCGGCTCTGCGTAGAGGGGCTCAAGGAACGACAACCTCATCGCCACTCCCGTCGACGGTTCCCCACCTTCGATGATGCCCGAGACCAGTCGTCGGAGGCACTCACGGCTCCGGTGCGCCAGACGCCGTCGATCGCCGGCGGGCGGGATACTGCGGCCATGAGGGTAGCGGTGCTGACAGCCGGGTCGCGTGGGGACGTAGCGCCGTACACCGGTCTCGGGCACGGGCTGATGCAGGCAGGGCACGAGGTGACGCTGGTCAGCCACGCGTGCTTCGCCCCACTGGCGGCGTCTGCCGGGCTGGGATTTCACGCGGTACCCGTCGATCCGCGCGCGGAGTTGTCCTCCGCGCGGGGCCAGGTCATGCAGCGCAGCGGCACCGACGTGGGGAAACTGGCCCATCTGGTCGGCATGGCAAGGGCGGTGGTCGGCCGGATGTCCGATGACCTGCTGCAGGCTGCGCGGGCCAGTGATGTCGTGCTGGTGTCCAGCTCGTTGGGCCCGTTGGGTCACACCATCGCACAAGGCCTGGGGCTGCCCTCCATGGGCGTATTCCTGCAACCTCTCGCCCCGACAAGGGAATTCCCGCCGCCGGTGACCGGAACGCGTTCGTGGGGAGCGACCGGGAACCGGCTGGCCGGGCGTGCGGTCAACGCCGCGGTCGACCACATCTTCGTTGACGCCACTCGTGCTCTGCGGAGCCGACTCGGCCTGCCCCCTGCCGGCTCGCACGCCGCCCGCAGGACACGAGAACGCGCGTGGCCGGTCTTCCACGGCTTCAGCCCGCTGGTCGTGCCCCGGCCGCACGACTGGCGTCCCGGTCTGGAGATCGCGGGCTACTGGTGGCCGCACGACCCGCCGCGGGCCGAGCTGCCGACCCGGCTGCGGGACTTCCTGGACGCCGGCCCGCCGCCGGTCTTCGTCGGCCTCGGCAGCGCCACCGTGCCCGAACCCGAACGCCTCAGTCGCGCCGTGGTGCGCGCCCTGCGCACAGCCGGCCTTCGTGGCGTGATCCAGCGCGGTTGGGGCGGACTGCACGCCGACGGCGACGACGTCATCACCATCGACGAAGTGTCCCACTCCCTGCTCTTTCCGAAGATGGCCGCGATCGTCCACCACGCGGGCGCCGGCACCACTGCCGCGGCCCTGCGCGCCGGAGTCCCCGCCGTACCGGTACCGGTTCAGTTCGACGCGGCGTTCTGGGCCTCGCGCCTGACCGCAGTCGGTGTGGCTCCTCGATCGGTCCCCCTCCGCAGCCTCACGTCAGCGGCCTTGACCGCCGCTCTGAAAGAGGTGACCAGGGAGCCGCTCTACCGCCGTCGTGCCCTGGCACTGTCCGAACGGATCCGGAGCGAGGACGGGGTCACACCGGTCGTCTCCGCTCTGGACCGACTCGGCCGGACCTGACGAGCGGCTGATGTCGGCGTGTATACGGGGGTTCGGCGAGGGGCTCCGGTGGGGTAGGCGGGGGTAGGTGACGGGGGTGCACGGGCCCTGTCTTCGAACCCACGAGCGAGGGAGTCCGATGAAGGTGACCAGGGCGGCCAGGGCGGCTGGGCTGACCAGGGCGGCCAGGGCGGCTGGGCTGACCAGGGCGGCCAGGGCGGCTGGGCTGACCAGGGCGGCCAGGGCGGCTGGGCTGACCAGGGCGTTCTGCCGCGCCTTACGCGGCCCCGGCCGTGGTGCCGTGACGGCGGCGGCCGTCCTCGCGGCGGCGGCAGGCGTCCTGGCGCCGGCCCCGGCGCGGGCGGCGCCGGTCTGCGCGGACCGGAGCGGGCAGGGAGCGCCCGTCCTGGTGGCCCGCATCCCCGACTGGGTCGAGTCGATCGCCGTCGACCGGCGGGGCCGGATGTTCGCGACCGCCCTCCACTCCGGCCGGGTGTACCGCATCGACGTCCCGGGCACCACCCCGGTCCCGATCACCGGAGGCATCGGCGCGAACGGCGGGATCGTCGTGCGCGAGGACGGGCGACTGCTCGTGGGCACCGGCAACGACCTCCTCCACTCGCTCACGGGAGACGTCCTCCCGGTGTCGAAGCTTCTGCTGGTGGACCCGGATTCAGGCGCGGTGAGCACGTACGCCTCGGGGCTCGGCGGCATCGACGGCGTCGCTCTCGCGCCCGACGGCACGGTGTACACGACGACACTGGGCGGCCGGACCATCGGCCGCGTCACGCCTGACCGCCGGGTCGACCACGACTGGGCGCGCGTGGCGCAGCCCAACGGCATCGCCGTCTCACCGGACGGGAGCCAGGTCTACGTCGTCCAGACCACCGTCGCCCCGGGCCTCTACCGCATCCCCGTGGCCGATCCCGGGCACCCGCAGCGCTGGATCTCCACGGAGGGGACCGACACCCTCGCCCTCCCCGACGGCCTCACCCTCGACGCCCGCGGCCGGCCTCTGATCGCCACCCACACAACGGGCCAGATCTGGCGGGCCGAGGGCGGCAGGTTCTGCGCCGTCGCGTCGGGACTGCCCCTGTCCACCCAGATCACCTACGGGCAGGGCGACCGCGGCTTCGCGGCGGGCCGGCTCTACCGGGCGGGGGTCGACGGGGGAATCTACGAGATCCCGTGAGGCTGGGCGGAGCGGTGACGGGACAAGCACGCGGTTCGGCTGGGCGGGGGCAGGGACCTCACTCGGTTCCGAAACCGGCGCCCGCCACCCACTCCCCGAGTTCCCCTTGGACGGCCGAGGTCCGAGGCGACCGTGGTGGTGGCGGGATCGAAGCCTGCCGGCAGGTGCAGCTCGGTCGGCGCGCTCGCACCGCCGGCACGCCAGACCAGCAGACCAGCAGACCAGCAGACCGTACGGCAGATCCGAGCCGGTCAGTCGTGCCAAGGCGGGCATGCTCGGTGGCACCTGACTCCACGTCACGGTCTTCCCCGCGTCGCGTGAGCGGTCCTCATAGACCGTGGTGGTGTCGGAGGAGGCGAGAAGCCAGGCGCGAGCGCGTACGACGGGGCGTCCGGAGATGAGCGCGACAGCTTCGAGAAGTTCGATGGTGCGGCCGGGCCGGACGGTCTCGACGCGGATCTCGCACTCGTCGAGGGCGAGGCGGCCGAGAATGTCGAAGCTGAGCCTGGCGGGGCTCAGCCCGTTGCCCGGGAGGGCGGGCGTGGCTCAGTGGGCGAAGACGGTGCTCGCCAGGATCACGTGGACGGCGGTGCCGCCGAGGATGCTGAGCAGGGCGTTGCGGCGCCACAGGTGGATGCCGATGGTGAAGGCGAGCGCGGCGACGGCGTAGGTGGTGTCAGGCACGACGCGGCCTCCGGCGGCTGGTGAGGTGGCGGGCCAGCAGCCCGGCGGTGAACAGGGCGAAGGCGACCGGCAGCAGCTGGCCGGGGAGGAGGAATCGGGCGACCACGGCTGAGGCGAGCGCGAGGACGGGGGTGGCACGGTCGCTCCCCAGGTCGCGGACGGCATCGAGGGCCAGCACGGTGAACAGCGCGGTCAGGGCGAAGTCCAGGCCGGTGACGCCCTCGGGGATGAGCGAGCCGAGGAGGGCTCCGGCGGTCGCGCTCCCGGCCCAGTACACATGCAGGACGACCTGGAGCCACAGGATGCGCCGGCCGGACCAGGAGCGGGCCTGCTCGCCGGCGGTCAGCGCGTACGCCTCGTCGCAGAGTGCGAAGGTGCTGTACGCCTTGCCGAGGCGGCCCGTCACCCGGTGCAGAGGGAAGGACAGCGCGTAGAAGACGTGCCGGACGTTGACCATGAAGGCCGCGAGCGCGATCGACGCCGGCGGGGCCACGGCGACGACCAGGCCGATCAGCAGGAACTCGAACGAGCCGCCGAAGACGACGGCTGCGGACAGGCCCGCCCACCACCAGTCCAGACCGGATTGAACGGCGAGCGCCCCGAAGGCGAGGCCGAGCGGAACGAACCCCAGACCCACAGAGGCGGTGTCCCGGAGCGCGGCCCGGGCATCGGACGCAGTCCGCGACGAAACAGCGGGGGCCGGTCCGCGCAGGGCGTCGACAGCGGCAGGACGTATTCGCATGGAGACATTTTAGGAAGATTCACGCCTCATTTGGTTGCGTATTGTGCCCGTATCATGGCTCCGTGAGCAATGAAATCAGCCTGGATGCCACCGATCGTGAAATTCTGTTTCATCTGCGTCGGGATGGCCGACTGACCAACGTCGAGCTCGCCAAACGGGTCGGCCTCACCCCGCCGCCGTGCCTGCGGCGCGTCAAGCGTCTGGAGGAGGCGGGCGTCATCTCCGGTTACCGGGCCGTCGTCGACGCCGTGGCACTCGGACGCGGACTGGAGGTCCTCATCGACGTCGAGATCTACGCCCAGGACCGCAAGAGCTTCGAGGAGTTCGAGGCGACCGTCGCCTCCTACGAGGAGGTCGTCGAGTGCCGCCGCATGTACGGCAGGCCCGACTACTTCATTCGCGTCGCCGTGGCCGACCACGCAGCCTACGAAGCCTTCCTCACCGGCAAGCTCAGCGGGCTGCCCGCCGTCCTGCGCCTCGAATCCCACCTCACCATGAAGACGATCAAGATCGACAGCTGACGCGGGTGCCCGTACAGGCCGATGTGGGGAGCCGGAGCGGCCAACGGCCGTAGGCGTCACCGACCATCACCGATCATCACCGGTCGTTGTCCTCCGATGTGCCGGTGAGAAGTGGCTGTTCGGTCCAGATGACCTTGCCGTCCGCGGTGTAGCGGGTGCCCCAGCGGTCGGCGAACTGGGCCACCAGGAACAGGCCCCGTCCGCCCTCGTCGGTGGTCGCCGCGCGCCGCAGGTGTGGAGCGGTGCTGCTGCCGTCCGAGACCTCGCAGATCAGGGCGCGGTCGCGGATCAGACGTACGCGGACGGGCTCGGCGGCGTAGCGGATCGCGTTGGTGACGAGCTCGCTGAGGATCAGCTCGGTGGTGAACGACTCCTCCTCCAGACCCCATGCGGCCAGCGTGCGGGTGACGGCGGCTCGAACCTGGCCGACGGCCGACGGATCGGACGCGACGTCCCAGGCGGCTGTACGCGCGCTGTCGAGCGCATGCGTACGGGCGACGACCAGCGCGATGTCGTCCGAGGGCTGCTCGGGCAGCAACGCGTCCAGAACCGCGCTGCAGGTCTGCTCGGGCGTGCGGCCGGGGTGAGCCAGAGTGCGCCGCAGCAGTTCCAGCCCTTCGTCGATGTCGCGGGTGCGGTCCTCCACGAGACCGTCGGTGTAGAGCACGAGGCTGCTGCCCTCGGGGAGTCGCATCTCGGCGGTCTCGAAGGGGAGTCCAGAGAGCCCGAGGGGCGGGCCGCCCGGTACGGCGGCAAACGTCGCGCTGCCGTCGGGGCGCACGACGACGGGCTCGAGGTGGCCGGCGCGGGCCATCGTGCACAGCTGGGAGCCCGGGTCGTAGAGCGCGTACAGGCAGGTGGCGCCCGTGACCGGCGCGACGTCGCCGTCGCCGCTCTCGTCCTGGTCGATCCGAGTGACCAGTTCGTCGAGGTGCCACAGGAGTTCGTCGGGCGACATGTCCAGGGAGGAGAAGTTGTGGACCGCGGTGCGCAGCCGGCCCATGGTGGCGGCGGCGTGCAGCCCGTGGCCGACCACGTCCCCCACGACGAGCGCGACGCGGGCGCCGGGCAGCGGGATGACGTCGAACCAGTCCCCGCCGACACCGCCGCTGCCCGCTTGCGCGGGCAGGTAACGGTGGGCCACGTCGAGCGCGTTCTGCTCCGGCAGGGCACGGGGGAGCAGGCTGCGCTGCAGGGTGACCGCCATGGTGTGCTCGCGCGTGAAGCGCCGGGCGTTGTCGATGGTGACCGCCGCACGGGCGGCCAGTTCCTCGGCGACCGTCACGTCGTCGTGCTCGAACGGCTCGGGCTTGCGCGACCGCCAGAACGTGACGACACCCAGGATGACGCCGCGGGCGCGCAGTGGAGCCGCGATCATCGAATGGATGCCGGCCTCGACAAGTCCCCGGGCCCGCTCGGGGTCTTGAGCCTGCCAGCCGGAGAAGGCGGTCATGTCCGCCTCCAGGACCGTCTCGCCCGAGCCGTAGCCGAGGCTCTGCGGGGTGGACGGGACGAAATGGATCAGTTTTCCGGGCGGGTAAAGCGGTGTGTCCTCCCGGATGCCCCGGAACGCGACACGGCGCATCGCCGCACCGCCCAGCGACGGCTCCTCGCCCCGCAGGACCGGGTCGGCCAGGTCGACGGTGGCGAAATCGGCGAACCGGGGGACGGCGAAGTCCGCCAGCTCCTGGGAGGTCCGCTCGACATCGAGGCTGGTGCCGATCTCCAATCCGGCGGCGAACAGCAGCTTCAGGCGTTCCTGAGCCACATCGGCCCGGCCGGTGACGGCCTGCAGCTCGGTGGTGTCCCGCAGCGTCGCGACACAGCCGGACGGCCCGCCTCCGGGGTCGGTCGGCCGCTGGTTGACGGCCAGCAGCCGGTCCCCGGCCAGGTGCACCTCGTCGGTGGCCGAGCGCCCGGAAGCCAACAGCCGGGCGATGTCCGGGGCGAGGCCCAGCTCACGGGCAAGCAGGCCCTCCGCGTCCGGGCTCAGACCGAGCAGCCTGCGTGCCTCGTCGTTGGCCAGCACCAGCCGACCGTCGCCGTCGAGGATCAGAACGCCCTCGCGCACGGCGTGCAGCACCGCGTCGTGGTGCTCGTACATGCGGGTCATCTCGGCGGGCTCCAGGCCGTGGGTCTGGCGGCGCAGCCGCCTGCCGACCAGAGCGGTACCGAAGGTGGCGACTGCCAGCGCGGCCGCCGCGGCACCGAGCAGCAGGGGCAGCTGATGATCGACGACTCCGCTCACGGCTTCGAGCGTGACCCCGGCGGCCACCAGAGCGATCACGTCGCCCTCGGCGTCGGTCACGGGGACCACGGCGCGGGTGGACGGGCCGAGGGTGCCGGTCACGGTCTCCCTGACGATCCCGCCTGCTGCCGCAGGGCCGATGGTGCCGATGTAGTGCCTTCCGATCTGTGCCGGATCGGGGTGGGTGAGGCGGATCCCGTCCGTGGTCATCACCACGAGGAAGTCGACGCCGGACGCCTTTCGCGCTTCTTCGGCGCGTGGCTGGAGCACCGCGGTCGGGTCGGGACCGGCCAGGGCCTCCTCGATGCCCGGCGCGCTGGCGAAGGTCTCGGCCACGGCGAGGGACCGGTTGCGCGCTTCCCGCTCGCTGTCCGCCCGGGACTGCAGTACGAGAGCAACCACGGCGGCTACGACGAGGAGCACCACGATCGCCGCCTGTAGGGAGAAGACCTGGCGGGCGACGGTGCGGACGCTCAACGCGGAGCGCAGGCGGCCGAGGAATCCGGCCATAGTCCATGTCTAGCACCGGCCCGAACGGCGGGCGAGCGGGCGGCTGTGACCCGACGTCGCACGGCCGCCCTGGCCCGTACCTGGGCCTGGGCGGCCGGTGGGGTGCGCTTGGCCGGTGATTCCGGGCACCTACGTCAGAGGCTGCAGGCCCGGCGGACGCCTCCCGGGTGCGATGCGCACCGAGGGTGGTGACACTGGTGCCATGGCGCACAAGGTATTGCTGGAAGGCGGGCCGGACGACCTCCCCGAGCGGATCGTCACGGTCGAGACTCCCGGCGAGGACGTGAAGATCCCGCACCTCGGCGGATACGAGCACTTCAGGGAGACCGAACGCCGGCACGACACCGCAGAGGGAACCCTGCGGGTGTACGCATGGTGGGAGCGTACGGAGATCGCCGAGTAGGACGGCCAGACCACGCCGTGACTGGTGCCGTGGACTCGGATCACGCCGCCGAGTCGATTCGCCCGGTACGTGCGTCCTACGTGGACTGATCCCTAAAGGGTGTTGCAGAAGGCCTAGTTCTGGGCATTTTGCCTGTATGGGTGGGGTGTTGCGGGCTGAGCCGGTGTGGGTTGAGACGTTCACGGGCTTGCGGATCGAGCGGTTCGCGAGGCTGGTGAAGGTAGTGAAGGAGCGGGGCGGGAACGGTCCCGGTGGGGGCCGTCCGTGGTGCCTTCCGCTGGCCGACCGGGTCCTGCTGGTGGCCGTGTACTACCGCACCAACCTCACCATGCGGCAGCTCGCCCCGCTCTTCGGGATCTCCCCGGCCACGGTCTGCCGGGTCATCCAGCGGCTCCGTCCGCTGCTGGCGCTGGAGCGGGCTCCGCGGCCGGTGGCGGACACCGAACGGTTGTGGATCGTGGACGGCACCCTGATCCCGGTCCGAGACCGGAAGGTCGGCGCCTCGTCCCGCAACTACCGGTTCTCGGCGAACGTGCAGGTCATCATCGACGCGGACACCCGCCTGGTCATCGCGGCGGCCCGGCCAGCGCCGGGCAACAAGGCCGACGCACATGTCTGGCGCGAGTCGGACCTGCCCGCCCTGGCGGCGAGCACAACCGTGATCGCGGACGGCGCCTACCTCGGCACCGGCCTGATCGTCCCGCACCGCAAGAGAGCCGGCCGCCCCCTCCTTCGCGGGCAGGAGGAGGACAACGCCGAACACCGACGCGTCCGTGCCCGCGTCGAGCACACATTCGCGCGGATGAAGAACTGGAAGATCCTTCGCGACTGCCGCCAGCGAGGCGACGGCCTCCACCATGCCGTCCAGGCCGTCGCCGCCATGCACAACCTCGCCATGACACTGTGAAACACCAGGTCAGACGCCACTTCGGCCTGCCGAAGCCGGACCTTCTGCAACACCCTTTAGGTCGTGTCCGGAAAGTCCCGCCTGGCCCTCGGCGTCTGGCGCGACCCAGGCCGAGGGACCCGGGTCCACCCGCCCGGCGCCCGGTCAGGGCGCCGGGCGGTCCGGCCGGCGGCCCGCCCGGCGCAAGGCCGACATCCTCGACGGCCGCCGAACTGACCAGGCTGCGTCTGTCTATGCCCGAGGCATCGCCGGCATTTACCGGCGCCACAGGCCACGCGCCCCAGAACGGGTGGGCGTCCGGCATGGTGTGCCACTGCTCGTCGGTCGTCTTCTGGGCGACGTTGCTCCAAGTGGAGCCGGCGTCAGTGCGACGAGGCGAGAGGTGTAGCCGGTGCCGACCTTGACCGCGTTCCATTCTCGGCGGGCGATCACGTACAGCTTCGCCGGTCCGGCCAGGTCGATTCCGAAGGTCGGTGGAACGTGACCGGTCATTTCGGTCGTGACGGTCGGTCAGGCCCGCGGGGTGCGTGGCTCCAGCCGGAACTCGAAGCCGAGGGTGCCCGGGTCGAGTGCGGTCGCGCCGCCGTCGACGGTGAGCGTCGCACCGTTCACGAACGAGGCGGCGGGCGACAGCAGCCAGGCGATGGCCTCCGCGACCTCGTGCGGCTCACCGGGCCGCCCGGCGGGCAGGACCCGGGTCACCTCCTCGTACGCCGCTTCCAGACCGTTGCCGTCCAGGCCCGCCTCGTCGGCGAACCGGTTCATTCGGCGGTCGGCCATGTCGGTGCGCACCCAGCTCGGGCACACGGTGTTGGCGCGCAGCCCCGCGCCCCCGTAGTCGACCGCGAGTGAGCGGCACAGCTGGAGCAGCGCTGCTTTGGAGGTGGCGTAGGCGGCGTTGCCGACGCCGTTGCGCAGGGCGGACACCGAGGCCACGGCGACCACCGCGCCGCGGGCGTCGAGCAGGTGCGGGAGCGCGGCGCGCAGCAGCAGGAACGGACCGGTGAGGTTGGTCCGCATGACCTCGTCCCAGTCCTCCAGGGTCACCTCGCCCACCCCGCCACCCCGCCCGATCCCGGCGTTGAGCACCAGACCGTCGAGCCGCCCGTACGTGCCGACCACCGTCTCGACGAGCGAGGCCACGGCGGCGGGGTCCCCGATGTCCGACGGTACGGGCAGGGCGCCGGTCTCCTCGGCGACCAGCCGCAGCGGCTCCGGGCGGCGCCCGGACACCGCCACCTTGTGTCCCGCCCGGGCCAATGACTGCGCGGTCGCAGCCCCGATCCCCGTTCCGCCCCCGGTCACCAGGTACACGCGCTCGTCCGCCATGTCCGCCGCCTCTCCGTGCCTCGTCCGCCGTCCCCGTCCCGGTGATCTTAGGCGCGCGAGGGGTGGACGACGGCACGCCCGGGAGCGGCGGCACGACACCGCCGCCGGCCTTCCGGGGCCGGGCTGGCCGGCGAACCTGTTCGGGGGCGCCGTCCACGTACATGGAGATCTGGAGGCCCCGCCCATGGCGCCGGCGTCGTCGATGCCCAGGATCCGACTCGAAGTGACCGTGTGGGAACTCCCACCTGACGACCAACGCCTCAAGGGTTCCGCACAGCCTGCCCGGCCCACATCACCTTCCCCGAACCACTATGCGTCGCGTGTCATCGGATACGTGTCCCCATCGATCCACAGCTTGTTGCTGTCGGTGACGAAGAGGAAAAGCCCGACCGAGGGCGGGGGGTTACGCAGGTAGGCAACGGCGGACTCAGTGAGTCGGACCCTGCCGCCTCCGAGGTGAGTGATCCCCGCCGGTTCTGTACGGTCGGCGAGCCACTCTGCCCGCTCCACGCCCATGACCACGGTGTACCCCCGCGTTCGGCCCGACGCTTCCGAAAAGCGCACGAGGTCGTCGTACCGGGCGAAGGTCAAGACGGTGTCCAGAGCCTCCTCGAAGGTCTGTGGCCCCAGGAACTCCTTGTTCCTGAAGGTGCCGCCGTGCGGTACCCGGGCATAGGAGACCCACGTCGAACCCGAAGACACGACGTGGCCGACCGGGAACCCGTCTGGAGTGCCGTGATTCAGGCGAACCGACACGGCCTGCTCACCGGGCCTACCCATTGAGGGCTCCTGGTAGAGGAAGAGGTTGCGCACCTCCAGCCGCTCCCTGAGGGCCGGGGTGATGCGGTTTATGTCCACCGGCTTCTCCTTCACGGCTGCCTGCGGCCTCGCCGATCGAATGAAGTCGATTTCCACGGATGCGAGGAATGGGGCGATCCTCGCGCATTCCCAACCGATGGGCTCTATTCGAGCGACGATCAGGTCGATCTCCTTGCGGATCTTCCGCATGGACAGTCTGGCGCGGGTGTCAATGTCGAAGCCGACGCTGCAGGTCTCGTCACCCCGGTCGAACGCCGCCTTGGCGTCCGAGACCAGTTTGTTCATCCGCAGCGCGTGCATCAAACCCATGTTTCCCCCTGATCCGCTTCCGACGACTCGGAGCCGCCCAACCACCGGGTAGAACTGCATGATTCGCGAGAGCAGGGGACCATGTTCCCTCACCGATCCCGGCGGCGGTAGACCGGCCATGAGGGCCGGTGTGCTTCTGGGCGTGCCTGCGGCAGGGCTCAGTACCGAGAGGCGACAGGGGGGTTGGCTGGGAGCATCCTTGTGAACAGCCGCCCTATGGGCTGGGGCCGGCATTGATCCTGCCCGGTGGACTACGTTGGCGACCATGACTACCGGGACGGCCTTGCGCCACACACGGATCGGTGACCCAGCGCTCCTCTGAGCGCCGTACGGGCCGGTGCCGGCCCGCTGTTGGATCGAGGACTCGGCGCTGCCGCGCGGGCTCCGCCTCCTGTCGTGTTGATCACAGCCCGACACGTCAACCACGACAGGAGACCTCATGCCCACCAAGATGCTGCACATTCCCACCGCGGACGGCCAGGCGGATGCTTTCGCCGCCTTCCCGGACCGTGGCGAGCGGCACCCAGGGGTGCTGATGTACGCGGACGGCTTCGGCATCCGGCCCGTGCTACGGGAGATGGCCCGCGAACTGGCCGGGCACGGGTACTACGTACTCGTCCCCAACCTCTTCTACCGGCACGGCCCGGCACCGGTGATCGAACTTCCCGAGCACATCGGGGAAGAGGACCGGCCTGCGCTCTTCGCGCAGCTGATGCCCTTGATCGAGGCGCACACCGCCGAACGTGTCCTGAGTGACGCCGACGCCTACCTCAGGTTCCTCACCACCCAGCCCGAGGTCGGCGCCGGACCGGTGGCGGTGACCGGCTACTGCATAGGCGGCCTTCTCGCGATGCGCACCGCCGCGGCCCACCCCGGCCGGGTGGCCGCCGTCGCCGGATTCCACGGCCCCGTGGGCGCCGACGGGCCCGACAGCCTGCACCGCCTCACCGCCGAGGTCTACCTCGCCCACGCCGAGACGGACCTGACCCCCGAGGCCCTCGGCGAGCTCAACCAGGGCCTGGACACTGCGGGCGTCGCGTACACCTCCGAGATCTACCCCGGCACCATCCACGGCTTCACCATGTCCGACACCGACGCCTTCAACCCTGCCGCACTGCAGCGCCATTGGGACAGCCTGCTCCCCTTCCTCGCCCGCACCCTGGTCGACGCCAACAGCTGAGGTTCCGGCTCGGAAACCCCGAAGTACATGGCTCCGGAGTCCTGGCGATGCTTCGAAGCCGGCGTGAGGGCGGACGCGCAGTCCGCCCTCACCGTTGGGGGAGCCGCTGGTTGATGGTGGTGTCCCAGCCGCCTTCGAGGACGAGGCCGGCATCTCCAGCCGCCTTCACCCGCTCCTCGGGGCGGTGGACCACTACGGACAGCGGACTGACCTCGGTGGAGGTGAACAGGCCCCTGCGCACACCCAGTCCTTCCTCACCCTGGGATGCGCACTCATCTGCTGGCGACGCCGGTCACAGCCGGTCCGATCCCTCGCCATCCCGCAGTAGCCATTCCCTGACCGAAGGAGCACGGGCGAAGAGCCGGCTGACCTGCATTCCTTCTTCGCGTGAGGTCACCCGCGACAGCGGGGTGAAGTCGTCGGGAAGCACGTCCAGCAGACTCCTCACGCGATCTCCCGCGCGCAGAGTGATCAACAGCTCGCACCGCAGCTGACCTGGAACGTCCGGGCGGTGGGACAGGCTGTGCCACAAGGCCGGCCACAAGTAGTGGGTGTCATCGGGCACCGCATTCACTCGCACCCAAGCAGGGTCCAACCGCTGGCTCAGGCCGAGGTCACACGCCCGCTCCTCCAGCCTGAACAGCGAGGACGAATCAACGGCTTTCACCTCGCGAGGCAGCGGTTGATCGAAGTCCATCGCCCCATGCTGCCCGACAGCACCCCACGACGAGGAGCCGACCCCAAAGAGTCATTCCGTGAGGAGTTATTAGGGAGGCCCTTGGGGAGGCGGCGTCTTCACAGGTGCTTGGCGTGGGCGGTGAGCCGGACGGCGCGCCTGGGAAATCCCACCGGCGGCGACCGGAAACACCGAGGTCCGACACTGGGTGCCATGCCGCCCACGACGCACGCAACCCCCTCAGCGTCCGCCGCACTTGCGCCACCGCATCCTCAGGCAGCTCAGGCAGCTCAGGCAGCTCAGGCAGCTCAGGCGGTGACGTGGGCCGAGGCCAGAATGCTGGCGTACGGAGTGGCGCGGCCGATGGGGAGCCGGCCCGTTCCGCTGCATGACGCCGCCGGACCGACGCTCGCCGAGGACCTGCGTACCCTCCGCCCCGTCCCGGCGTTCGACACGGCGGCGATGGACGGCTTCGCCGTGTCCGGCCCTGGGCCGTGGAGGATTCGGGGCGTCGCGCGAGCCGGGACGGCGTGGCGGGGAGAGCTGGGAGCAGGCGACAGCGTGGAGATCTCCACCGGAGCCCTGGTGCCGGCAGGGGCAGTCGCGGTTCTGCCGAAGGAGCTGGCGTCGTTCGTTGACGGTCGGGTGCTCGGACCCGAGCAAGCGGAAGGCCGGCACATCCGGCGCACGGGCGAGGACGCCGACGCCGGCGACCGCCTTGCTCCGGCCGGAACGCGCATCGGCCCGGCACTGATCGGGCTTGCCGCCGCCTGCGGCCACGACACCCTGCCGGTCCGTCCACGTCCCCGTGTCGGCCTGCTGGTCAGCGGCGACGAACTCGACCTCTCGGGTGCCCCGGGTGCAGGTCGGGTCCTTGACGCGCTGGGGCCCCTGCTCCCCGCCCTGGTCGCCGAACTCGGCGGCGAGAGCGCACCCGGCCACCCGTCCCAACCGGTAACCCGGCGAACCTATGCGGTCACGGCACGAGGACCTGTTCGGCCGATCACTCGGAGATCGCCGACGCGTTCATGGGGCAGTCGTGGATGACGTCTGCCGGCTGGAGTCAGGGTGCACGGACACACCGAACGGCAGGGCCGTATCCTGAGGCAGGCGACGCAGGCACTACCCATGCCGTCGTAGCCGTTCGTCGCCGCCGTGCGCCGCCCACACTGGGTACCAAGTACCCGGCAAAGATCGGGAGTTGACCAGTGATCAGTATGGCCGCAGTGGGGGGAGTGGCCCTGGTCGAATTGGGCATGGCCCTGACTCCGGGACCGAACATGATCCACCTCGCCTCCCGCGCGATCACCCAAGGCCGCAGGGCGGGCCTGGTCAGCCTGAGCGGGACCGCCGTGGGATTCCTGTGCTATTTGCTGGCCGCGGCCGCTGGCCTTTCCGCGCTGTTCGCCGCCGTGCCGCTGGCGTTCACGTTGGTCAAGCTCGCCGGGGCCGCCTACCTGGCCTACCTGGCCTGGCACATGCTCAAGCCCGGTGGCCGCTCACCCTTCGCTCCGGCCCAGAACCTGCCTCCCGTCTCCGACGCCCGCCTGTTCTCGATGGGGCTCCTGACCAACCTGCTCAACCCCAAGATCGCTCTCATGTACGCCGCTCTTCTGCCCCAGTTCATGGATCCGCAGGCAGGTCCGGCCTGGGCGCAACTGCTGCAGCTCGGTGGCGTGCAGATCATCGTGGGGCTCTCCGTGAACGCTCTGATCATGCTGGGCGCAGCACGGGTGTCGGGGTTTCTGGCTACCCGGCCCCGCGTGATGACCGCTCAGCGGTTCGCGGCAGGCGGCTTGCTCGGTGTCTTCGCACTGCGCACAGCCCTGTCCCGTTCGCCTGCCTCGGCCTGAGCTTGCCGTTCAACGTCATGGCCAGTCCGCGCTTACCGTAGGCGCGTGAGCGATATCAACACCGAAACCCTTGGATGGGACCTCGTCGGCTGGGACGGCGACGAGCACGCCGCGCATGTTACCGGCCTCAACCGAGTTGAGATTCTGAGGATCAGGGACCTGTTCCCCGGCCGGGACGACGACTTCCTTGAGACCGCGGTCTACGAGGTGCCGCCCGCGCGGTACTCGGCGATACAGGATGCCATCCCACACCTGGAGTTCCGCGAGGGGCTGGAATACCAGATCGGTGGATTCCTCCTACGAGTCTGAGCTTGCCGACCCGCTGGTACGTCGGGGCTTCGTGCCGACCTTGTGGTGTGCGGCTCGGGTGTACGACTCGCCGGTGGAGAGGACGCGTCCCACGTCGTAGCGGGAAGCTGGTCGCCGGTTCTTGGAGCCGGCACCGGTCAACGTCGCCCCTGGCTGCGCCGGTGCCCGACCAGCACAGTCAGACGGGCTTGTTCACCCCGCCGCTGGGCAGTTTCTCGACCGTCAGGCGGATCACGGTGCCTTCAATGATCGGCAGCGCTGCCGGCCGGCCACCCCAGCCGGCCCCGGGCGACCGGCGAGGCGCGCCGCCCGGAGCTGGAGGAACCGGACTGCACGGGTGGCTGTTGCGGTTTCCTGACCGGGGTCGTGCAGCGGTTCGGGGGATCGTGCAGGATCGTGTCCCCTGTCGTGGTGTAGGGGAGCAAGGCGGTGAGCCTGACAATCCGCGCGGTGTGCGAGCGCATTCTGCAGGAACTGATCGAGGCGGAGGCCACCGCCCGGATCGGCGCCGAGTGGAACGAGCACACGGAGTCCCCGCACCACCTGGCGCAACCGGCACCGCGTGGCCACCGTCTACGCCACCGCCGACACCGAGGCTCTCCCCAGCACTACCGAGGGCTGATCCCCTCCATCACGGCAGGGGGACACGACCGACTGAAACCGCTCATGCGCGATGCCGGACCATGTGCAGCTCATCCGGCCGCGCGGCAACCGGGTCAACTCGCCGGGCTGGTCAGGACACAGTTCGGATAGTCGTTGTCCGGATCACCGACGGCGACCCAGAGCTTCAGGACCTTGCCTTGCCTCAAGGCGGCGTAGGAGTCGGGCTCCCGCTCAACCGTTCTGGGGTGAGCGGTGTCGAAGCCCACGGGATGAGCGGCGTCGAAGGAAACAGCGACGAAGCTTTGCTTCTTGTTGGAGCCTTGCTCCCAGGTGCCTGTCCCGGACCAGGTCAAACCGTCGTACCAGCTGACGGCGACGCAGATTTTATCGGCGCTGAACGTCCCGTCCTGCTTCAGCGTGAGGGTGCCGCCGTCGGCATCAGTCCACGTGGTCGCAAGTTCGGCCGGCTTCAGAACGACCAGTTCGCCGTCGGGCGGCGGCATGACGGTGAACCTGCCGCAGGCCGTCAGGGCGAAAGCCATGGCGACCAAGATCAGCGCAGTACGACAGGAACGCAACACACTCCACCCCTAGCGGGTTCCGCAGGCCGCGTGCGCGACCGATGGGCTCAAGAACTCATGCCGCACCCTGACACAGAGTTTGAACGCGTTCAAGTTGTAAGTGCCGGGGGCCGCTCTTCACGAGGCGTGAGGCGGTACGGCAGCGAAGTGCCGCAACCACACCGACCGCGATCGGCCGCTGGAGGGCGGCGGCGCCACCCGAGTCGCTCTGCAGAACCTCACGGATGCCTGGGTCCGCTAGGCCTCCCGCTGAGGGCGGTCGGGTGACCGGCCGAGTGTCGGCGGGATCACGCTCGGGGCGCGCCCGGTGGGGGGCGACGTGTCCTGGAGTCGGTGGCGCCGCCATTCGCGGGGTGTGACGCCGTAGGCGGCGCGGAACCGGCGGGTGAAGTGGCTGGGGCTGGTGAACCCGCAGCGGGCTGCCACGGCCGACACGGGAGGCCTGCATGCCGTGGGGAGGTCAGCAGTCGGTACGCCGCTTCGAGCCGTTCGGCGATGACCCACTGCTCGAGCCGAATGCCTGCCCGTTCGAGGGTTGCGTACAACTGAAGCCGGGAAACGGCGTGTTCGCGCGCGATGCGATCCGGTGTGAGTTCCGGGTCGGTCAGATGGCGGCGCGTGTACGCCAAGATCCGGTGGGTCAGGGTGTCGTCCATGGTCGCGTGGACGCGCCTGTCGTCTGCATCGTGCGCGGCCGAGGGCAGCAGGGCTCGGACCAGATCGGTCGTGGCGTTGCCCAAGGCGGCAGCGCCGGGCCCCGTACCTGGTGGTGCCCTGCCTGGTCGGGGACGAGGCAGGGCACTACGGGCACGAGCGGCGGGACGCGGCGGAGCGCGCGATGTTCGTGGTTGCCGCGGGCGCCGGGGCGCAGAACTTCCTGGTGGCGCCGGCCGGCGAGCGGCGGGGCTCCGCGTGGTTGTCCTCGACGATGTTCTGCCGCGACGTGGTCCGCGCGATCCTGGACCTGCCGCAGGGCTGGGACCCGATGGGCGCGGTGGCGGTGGGGCACGCGGTGGAGGCTTCGAAGGAGCGGGCGCCGCGGGACTCGGAGGAGTTCATCGAGGTCCGCCGAGCGGCCGGGGGCCGGGAGGCAGGGCGCGAGAAGGCCGGTGCCCCCGTGCGGTTCGCACGGGGGCACCGGCCTTTCGGCGGTTCGGGACCTCAGTCCTGTTGCTCTTCCCACTGGGTGCGGGCGAGCTCCGAGTTGGTCCGGATGAGCTTCCAGTCATCCTCGATCGTGAAGAGCGAGTAGCGGCCGGTGGCGTCCAGGGCTTCGAAGACCCGGTGCGCAAAGGCATCCGAGTCCGTCTGGTTGGCGGTGATGCGTGCCGGGTGAGAGTGGTACGGCTCGTCCAGGTCCGGCGGCACCGTGACCCACACGCTCAGCCAGCGGTCCCCGTCCCCCCAGGTGAAGGAGGGGCCGTATCCACTGCTGTTGTCGGTGAACCCGATGCCGAAGGCCGCTTCGAGGTCGGCCCACAGGGCCTCCGCGAGGACGGCCCCCGGGGGCTGCTGCCCCCGGAACCCGGCGTAGACGTTGTATTCGCTCATCATCAGCCTCAGCGCACGTGGAAGGTCTTGTCGTAGCCGTAGCCGATCAGCCGCACGTGGGTGAAGTCGTGCGACGTGCTGTTGAAGGCGAACGAGTCGAGCCCCTTCTTGGCCGTGTCAAAGGATATGTCGGCGTTCCGGCCGTCGATGATGACGACATCGGCACGCTTGTCACGGCCGGCCTTGAGGGCCTGCTGGACTGCGCTACTGGAATTCGACTTCAAGACCTTGAACTCGGCGGCGGACCCGCCGACCCAGGCGTCGAAGTGCTTGCCGACGCCGCCCGGCTGGTCGTTGCGGGACTTGACCTCCTGCCCGTTGCCCGCGAGGTAGAGCGCGAGCTCGAACTCGTCGTTGTTGAAGGCGAAATGAGGTCCGTCCTTGCCCCGCCGCTGCTCCTTGTCCTCCTTTTGGCCGTCCGTGGACTTGCTCCAGGACTCGTCGATCAGTTCCAGGATGTCCTCGAGGTACTTCGCGGCCACCCACTGGCTGCCTCGGGACGCGCCGTAGCAGCCCGCCTTCTCCGGGCCCATGTGGCGGCAGGTCCGGCGGTCGATGTCCTCGACCTTGTCGAGGAACCGGCCGACGTTGAACTTGTGCTCCTCCATGATCTGCTTGAGCCGCGCCTTGCGCAGGATCTCGGCACGGTCGCTGTCGTACTTGTGCTGCTCGTCCCAGTACGTCGGCCGCTTGTCGCCCGGGGAGTCGCCGTTGCCGCCCTGGCCCTTGTCGGTGCCCTTGCCCTCGCCGACGTAGCGGCTGCCGGAGCAGTCGCCGGGGTTGTTGGTGCAGTAGGCCCGCTCGTCCGGGTCGTACAGGCCCGTCGGGTCGCTGCGCGTGACCGGGTTGTTGTGGCTGTACGCGTAGCCGTTGACCTGGAGCGGGTCCGCGAAGTCGATCAGCGCGTCCGCGGAGGCGAACCGGCCGGTGGCCGGGTCGTACTCGCGGGCACCCAGATGGGTCAGGCCCGAGGGGTCCTCGATGCCCACGCCCAGGTAGCCGCGCTTGTTCGGCCAGGAGGCCGGCTTCGTGCCACGCACCTCGCCGTACGGCTTGTAGGAGCGGCGGGTGACCGCCTGGCCGGAGGCGAGGGCGATGCTGGTGGTGGCGGTGCCGACCTGGTCGCCGATCAGGACGTCGAGCTTGTGCCCCGTGGTGGCGCCGTTGAGGGTGGACCGGACCACGGTGGGCGCGCCGGCGTGCGTGTAGACCCGGCTGGCCTTGGTGATCGTGCCCGCGGTGGTGGTCAGCTCCATCTCGCCGAGGTACAGCACGCTGCCCGAGGGGGTGTTCTCCAGCAGGCGGTTGCCGTCGGCGTCGTAGACGTACTGGGTGGTGACCCCGCCCGCCTTGATCGTGCCGAGGCGGTTCTCCCGGGTCCAGACGAGGTCCTGGGTGCCGCCCGGCAGCGTGCGGGTGGTGGTGTTGCCCGCAGCGTCGTACGCGTACGAGCTGCCGGTCCCCGGCTCGGAGGTGACCGAGGTCAGGGTGTGCGGCTGGGTCTCGGTCGGGGCCGAGGTTCCGTTTCCGGCGACCGTCTTGCCGTACTCGAAGGTGAGCCTGACGTCCTTCGTGGGGTCGGCCGCGTCGTGCTTGACCTGGGTGGCGCGGTTGCCGATGACGTCGAAGGTGTAGCTGTCGTAGTAGCCCGTGGCGCCGCCCGCGACCGTGCCCGCCGCGGGGGCGTTGGCGGCCAGGGAGGCGGTCAGGGTGCTGTCCGGGGCGGTGGTGTCGGTGACGCTGTCCGCAGCCCGGGCGATCGGCCCGCGGATCGCCCTCTGGTCGGTGCGGGGACCCCAGGTGGAGCCGTCCGCGCTCTTGCAGCCGGTGCTGGCCAGCGTCGGGGTGATGTTCGAGGTCCAGGCATGGACCATCTGCCCGGCGACGTCGTGCGTGTAGCACTGGGTGTCCCACACGGACGTGCCGTTGTCGGTCAGCTTGCGCGCCTGCGAGGTGATGTTGCCCGCGTAGTCGTACGCGTAGTGCGTGCTGCTCACCCGCGGGGAGGCCGAGGACTCGCGGTCCACGACGGTGCGCTGGAGCTGACCGGTGTAGTCGTTGAGGAAGTTGGTGGTCCAGACCCGGTAGGGCTGGGCACCGCTGGTGGTGCGCATCGGCTCCCCGTACGGGGAGTAGGTGACGTCGGAGGTGTACCAGGTGGCACCCGAGGTGCTCTCCGGCAGGCCGTCGGAGTTGTAGCGGGTGACGACCTTCTCGGCTGCGAGCCCGCCCTTGGCCGGGAGCGTGGTGCTCAGCAGCCTGCCGGTGGGCGTGTAGGCGAACGCGTACTTGTACGTGCCGGAGACGCCGGTGGTCATGGAGTTGGCCGGGATCACCGTCTCGCGGCCGGTGGGCCGGTACTCGGTGTCGTAGCCGGTGACCCGGTTGACGTAGTCGCCGCTCGCGTCGTGGCGGATGGAGGAGACCGGCTTGCCCAGCGCGCCGGGCAGGCTGTCGTAGGTGAACTCCCGGATCGGCGCGGACTCCGCGCCGCCGGTGCGCACGGCCGTGATCCGGCCGAGCGCGTCGTACGAGGTGTGGACGGTGCCCCGGCTGTCGGTGGCGGTGGTCCGGCGGTCGGCGTCGTCGTAGCCGTAGCTCACGGCGCCCGTGTCGGGGTCCGTGCTGGAGAGGGTGCGGTGCCGGGTGTCGAAGGTCCAGGACCAGGCGTTGCCCGCCGGGTCGGTGACCTTCTCCCGGTTGCCGCGGGAGTCGTAGCCGTACGTGGTGCTCCGCCAGATCGGGGTGCTGGAGACGCTGGACGCGTGCTGGATCTTGGCCACGCGGCCCAGGGCGTCGGTCCAGGTGTTCACCGCGGGGGCGGCGCCGCCGGCCGGGAAGGCGACCGTGTTCGTGTCGCCGTAGACCCACTTGTTGTAGTTCATGAAGGCGCCGCCGCGGTAGTGGCTGGCGCGCACGGGGCGTTCGAGACCGTCGTACTGGGTGCGGGTGAGCATCGGTACGAGGGTGTCGGAGACCCGCTTGAACTGCACGGTCGTGGGCTCGCCCTTGACCAGGTACGGCTTGGTGGCCTCCGCCGTCAGGCCGTGGTCGTTGTAGCGGGTGTCGGTGACGATGCGGCCGGAGCCGTGGGCCTCCGCCTGGGTCTGGACCACGCGCATGAGGCCGTCGTAGATCGTCACCCCCTTGGTGTAGGTCTCGTCGTCCTTGAGCTTGTACACCGTCACCGCGGAGGGCTTGGTCGTCGAGGAAGCGGCCTCCGCCATCTGGTAGGAGATCATCACGTCGGGCTTCTGGGTGCCGCCGGAGCGGCTCGCCGTCCAGCCCTTGACCAGGCGGCCGAAGGCGTCGTACTCGTTGCGCACGACCCGGCCGTTGAGGTCGGTGATCGTGACCGGCAGGCCTCGGCCCGGGTCGAGCTCGCTGACGGTCGTGTGGCCCTTTTCGTTGACGGTGGTGATCGCTGTCACCGGGCCGCCGGTGTCACCGGGGGTGTAGCGGGTCTCGGTGGTGCCGATGACCGGCCGCTTGACGGTGCGGATGCGTCCCAGCGGGTCGTAGGTGCTCGAGGTGACGACACTGTGGTGGGTGCCGTCCGAGTTGGACTCCGCGGAGACGGTCATCAGGCCCTTGACGGGCGTGGTGCCCCAGGACTGGCCGTCGTAGGACATCATCTCCGCGGTGACGAGCGCGGCGGTGCCCGCTGTGGTGTTGTGCTGGCTGCACGACACGCCGGTCTTGCGGATCCGGCTCACCAGGCCGATGAGGTTGGCGTCCGTGTTGTGGACGTACTGCGTGGTGGAGCAGGTCTGGTCGCTGAGGGTCTCACCGGTGCCGTTCGGCTTGACCACGGACACCTCCACCTGCGTGGGCAGGTTGTAGGTGCCGTCGACGGTGGTGTCGGTGCGGACGGCCTGCCAACTGCTGCCGACCGTCTGGATCGCCTCGCTGCGCTTGACCCCCGTCTGGTACGCGACCAGTGGGTCGGTGCCCTCGCGGGTGCGGGAGGCGGCCTGGCGGGACCAGGGCTGGTTGAGGGTCCGCTTGAGGACCTTGCCGCCTGTGCCGTCGTAGGTGATGGTCTCGGCGACCATGCCCGCGTAGGCGTCGGAGTCGTCCGCGAGCAGGGTCACGGTGTCCGTGGAGTCCTTGACGGCTCCGCCGGTGCCGCGGAAGTAGCGGGTGACGGAGTACGACTGGGTCTGCGGCGCGGCGCTGCTCTTCCTGCCCTTGTACGTGCTCACCTTCTGGAAGCCGCGCCAGTCGCTGTACGTGCGCAGCTCGGGGCGGGTGAACTCGTCGTTGCTCTTGGCCCAGGCCGCGCCGGAGTAGTCGTACCGGGTGGTGATGCGGTCGGAGACGCCGGTGATGCGGTCGTTCTCGGTGACCGTGTGCACGAGGTACTTGTTGAACCAGGCCAGGCCCGGCTTCTTCTCGTCACCGTCCGGGGACCAGCGGACCGGGAAGCAGGTCTTGGTGTTGTTCTCGGGGGCTACCGTCGGCTGGTACTGGCAGCCGCCCTTGTACGTCACATCGATCTGACCGCCGTGCTGCGTGTAGACGGTGCCGATGCGGGGGCGGGGGAAGCCGGGGCGCTGGTCCTGACTGTCCTTGCGGACCAGGTTGGGCAGCTGCTTGTCCTTCAGATAGCCGGACAGCGGCTCGCCGGGACCCACGGTGTACGGCTCGAAGGTCACGCCCTCCTTGGACATGAGGGTCCCGCTGGAGGCGGTGGGGGTGTAGCCGTAGTGGGTGATGCCACTGAGCCACATGGCCGGGGAGGTGCTGTACCAGTCACGCGGGAAGGACTGCTTGAGCTGGTACTGGTCGACCTTGACGAGGCCGGTGGCGCCGGGCCGGTGGGCGTAGGTGGAGACGTAGCCCAGGCGCATCCGGACCCAGAAGGACGGGAAGGCCGGGCACAGCTTGGAGTCCGACTTGCAGTTGAGGTTGCCGGGGGTGTCCCACCAGGGGCGGTAGGAGGCCGGGTCCTTGGTGTTGTCGAAGTTCGCGGAGTCACACGCCGGGGCCGCGGACAGACAGCGCTGGTAGAGACCGAAGTTGACCTTCGCGGCGGGAGTGCCGCCGAGGTTGTCGTTGCGCAGTCCGTACTCGATGAAGTCCGGCAGGGCGCCGCGGTGGTAGACCTCGGGCGTCTTGAACTTCTTGTTGACCGCGTAGTAGTTGGTGGCGCGGGCCCAGTTGACGATCATGACGTTGCCGTGGACGTCCAGGACCTTGTCCAGGCCCCACTGCCAGGCCTGTCGCTTGCCGGCCCCGCAACGGGAGTCGGCGAAAGCGGTCGCGTGGCAGGGCTCGCCCGGGTGGTTGCCGAAGACCGGAACGGTGAGGACCGAGTCGGTGTCGGCGTGGCCGCCGCCGATCTTGTCCAGGCCGTAGAAGTACTGGGTGCCGTCCGTGGTGGTGACGACCCAGTGCTCGCCGTCGTTGTCGCCGTTGTCGATGCCCGTACGGCGCTCGATGCGGGTGCCGTCGTCGTTCTGCAGGCGGTAGGTGTCGGTGGAGCCCACCTTCACCAGCTCGGAGGTCCGGCCGTTGAGGGAGATCACGGCGTTGTCGGACACCCAGCAGAGGTCCGAGGACTCCTTGTCCTTCTTGGACGTGTTGTTGGCGCCGCCCGCGGCGACGGCCTTGGTGTCGTCCTTGCAGGCGCGGTAGCGGCGCTCGATGCGGCCCGGGTCGTAGTCCCAGCCCTCGCCGAGCCAGGAGGACTGCGGGGTGGAGGTGGCCGTCTTGCCGTCCACCCACTGGGAGTTGTACTTGAAGCTGATCTTGGGCGTGGGGCCCGCAGGTGCCGGGGGCACGGTCAGCGGGTACTCCCAGCTGAAGCCGCCGGAGGCGTCGCCCGCAGCCCAGGTGCCGCTGGAGGCCAGCGGGGTGGCCTTGAAGGAGCCGCTCTCGGAGGCGCCGGAGTCGACGGCGCCGATGACGGCCTTGTCACCGGAGGTGGAGGCGGGCTGGACCCAGGCCGCCTGCATCACGCCGGAACCGTTGGCCTGCGGCGTGGCTGCGGCGACGGCCGGGACCGTGGCGCCGTCGGCCGCGGTGTCGACGGTGGCCGTGATCGTCTTGGCCTGAGCGTCGTTGACCGTCTCCAGCTCCGTGTACTGCTGGCACTCCTCGACGTCGGGAGTGGTCGCGTAGCACTCGGGGAACTGGACCAGGCGCAGCCGGGAGGACCAGTCGGCGCCGTTGAGGTTCCGGTACGCCCCGTACTCGACCTGCACCTTGACCGGCACGGTGCCGGTGCTGGGCGCGCTCACCGTCAGCACGGACCCCTCGACCCCGTCCGAGGCGGCGGACGTGGGGCCGGCGATGTCCACGCGCCAGGTGCCGGTGGGGGCTGTCGCTCCCTCGGCCTGGCCGATCTTCACCGGCAGGGCGCCGACCCGCTGCGGGGGCACCGGGTCCGCGTCCGCGGCCGGAGCGGCGAAAGACGCCTGCTGGACCGAGGCGCCGAAGGTGACGGTGTCGCCGGCGCCGGCGGGCTTGGTGGTGGTCCCGGACGGGGGCGTCGTCTGGGTGGCCGGAGTTGGCACCCCGAGCCGGCTCAGATTGGCGTCCCGGTCGGCTCCGGTGACGAAGCGCGGGTCGGGCAGGCCCTCGAGGGCGAGGGTCTCGCGCGGCACCGAGACGGTTCCGGCATCCGGGTCCGGAGGTTGCGCCAACGCCTGAGCCGGTAGCAGGGCTACCAGCGTGGCGGCGCTGAGCGCAGGGATGAAAGTGGCGCGCAGGCGTCTGCGCACGGATGGCTGTGCAGGCAAAGCAAGTCCCCCCGGACTTTTCGGACGGGAACCCGCGCGTGTGCACAGGTGTCCCACGGTGATCGATGGTGATTGTGTGCGGATGCGATGAATAAAGGCCAGATCAAGTGACGATCGCCACGGGGCCAACGGGGGCAAGGGGGTTCAGGAGGGCAGGATGCGGACCAACCAGCCCTGTGGAGCACCCGGCCCCATATCCCCTGACGCACGTGATTCGCGATGAATTTCGGTCAAGATGGGAGAAAGTCCATAGTAGTTTCAGTCAAATTAAGGCGTGTTCAAGCCATTTGATCGACGTCGGCGGGCCGGGAAGAGGCCTCGCGGACTCTGCGGAGCGGAGGCCCGGGTATCTGGAGCTCCAGACCCGTGCAGGTGACGCCTTCCGCCGCGTCGGCCATGATGCGCAGGCACCGTCAGGCCTGTGGGACATCAGGCGTCGGCGCGCACAGGTACGTGAAAAGAGCCTGGCCACTGCCCTTGACGGGCAGGGCCGGTGGGGGGAAAGGGAACTTCGCTCATGACGAGCAGATGGCGCCGCGCGCCCGGGCGCCGGGCGCTGGCCGCCGGGGCGGCGGCGGCCGTGCTGGCCACTGGACTGACGTACGTCGGTCTGAGCCAGACCGAGGAAGACGCGCCCACAGCAGACGCACAGGGTCGGCACGCAAACGTTCCGGTTGGCGAATCCGATGCGGTGGCGCGGGCCGCCAAGTCCGGTAAGCCGGTGGAGATCTCGGCCCTGCAGACCGCGTACTCGACCACGTGGGCCAAGCCCGACGGGAAGATGCTGCGAAAGATCCACGCCAGCCCGATCCGGGCCAAGGTGGACGGCGTCTGGAAGCGCATCGACACCCGCCTGACGAAGGTGGACGGGGGCTGGACACCTCGCGCGGTCAACAGCCCGGTGGTGTTCTCCGGCGGCGCCGCGGCGCCCGAGTCCAAGGAGGGCAAGGCCGGTACGGAACGCGCCTCGCGCGCCTCCGTCCGCCGGGTCTCCCTGCTGTCCGGGGTCACCCCGGGCACCGGCAACACCCTGGCCACCCTCACGGTGGGCGAACACCAGATCGTCGTGACCTGGCCCGAGGCCATCCCGACACCGGTGATCGACGGGTCCCGGGCCCTGTATCCGGAGATATTGCCCGGCGCCGACCTCGTCCTGACCGCCGACGACGGAGGCTTCGCCCAGCTGCTCGTGGTCAAGACCCGCGAGGCCGCGGCGAATCCGAAGGTGGCCCAGCTCTCGTACGGGCTCTCCTCGCCCGACCTCACGTTCTCCCTGGACCCGCTGACCAACGTGGTCAGCGCGGTCGACGAGAACGGCGAGGACATCGCCGAGTCCCCGACTCCGCTGATGTGGGACAGTGCGGGCGTACCCGCCACCACCGACGGCCAGGGCGGCGGCACGGCCACCCCCGGCGAGGAGGTGCTCCCCACCGAGACCCCCGTCGAGGGCGAGACCGACGCCCCCTCGCCCGACCCGGCGGAGTCCGGCACGGCGACCACCGAGCCCACCGACTCGGTCAACGACAGCGACGACGGGGACCTGTTCAACGAGACCCTGCCGGAGGCGGGCGACGAGGCCGCCGACCCCTCGGCGACCTCGGGCATCGGGCCGGACCCCTCCGCTCCCGCGGAGGCCTCGCCCGAGCCCTCGCAGACCGGCGCTGCGGCCACGCTGTCGCTGCCCGCGCTGAACGGCCCGCAGCCCGAGTCCCACGGTACGGTGGTCGCCACCGACCTCGACGGCTCCAACTGGACCATCAGCGCCGACCAGGAGTTCCTGGCCGACCCCTCGACGGTCTACCCGGTGTTCATCGACCCCTCGGTCAACAAGCACACCAACGACTGGACCACGGCGTACAGCCGCCACAAGAACGCCACCTTCTACAACGGCAAGAACTTCAACAAGGGCGGCACCCACGAGGCCCGGGTCGGCTACGAGTCCGACACCTGGGGCACCTCCCGGTCCTTCTTCAGCATCGACTGGGACCCGGACCTCAAGGGCGCACTCGTCACCGACGCCCGGTTGTACGCGCTGGAGACGTACGCCTGGTCATGCAACGCCCGCAGCATGGACGTCCACATCACGACGCCGATCTCCTCCAAGACCAACTGGAACAACGCGCCCTCGATGCACTCGGGCAACCGGATCGGCGGCGGCAAGTTCGCTCACGGCTGGAAGTCCAGCTCCTGCCCGGACAAGTACGTCAGCTTCGACGTGAAGTCCACGGCGCAGCGCGCGGTCAACGGCGGCTGGCCGACGATGACCATCGGGTTCAAGGCGGTCAACGAGAACGACCAGTTCGCCTGGAAGAAGTTCCAGGCCGACGGAGGCAACGACCCGCACGTGCTCCTTGAGTACAACCGGCGTCCCGAGGCCCCGACCAACCTCGACCTGGCTCCCGACTTCAGCTGCGACACCACCGCCCCGTACATCAACGTCGGCTCCTCCACCCTGACCTTCTGGGCGGACGCGAGGGACAAGGACGGCAACCTGTCCTCGGTCAACTTCGAGCTGTGGCCCAGCGGCGGCACCGGCAACATGCTCGGCGCCAAGGGCAAGGCTCCGGTCGGCGGCAGCTCGGGCAAGACCCACACCGATCCGTTCGCCACCGGTTCCACCGGGCTCAAGCTGGTCAACGGCCAGACGTACTCCTGGCGGGCCAAGACGGTCGACAAGACCGGTTCGGCCTCGGCGTCCTACTCGCCGGCCAAGACCCCGTGCCGGTTCGTCTTCGACAGCGCGCGGCCCTCGCCGCCGACCGTCATCTCCACGGACTTCCCGGACGCGGACGCCCTGGACAACGGCTTCGGCAGCGACGGCGAGGACTCGCTGTGGAGCAAGAAGAAGTTCGGCGAGACGGGCACCTTCCAGTTCAAGGCCGCCCAGACGGACGTGGACTACTACGAGTACGGGTTCAACCAGGGCGCACGGGACTTCAAGGTCGAACGCACGGCCGGAGCCTCCGTGGACACGCTCACCACCATCAGCAGCGTCAAGCCGCCGCTCGCCGGGCCGAACGTGCTGTACGTGTGGGCGGTGGACGACGCCGGACACCGTTCGGAGCCGCGGAAGCACCTCTTCTACCTCTCCCCGAGGGACGAGGCCGACACCCCCGGCGACTTCACCGGGGACAAACTGCCGGACATGATGGTCGTGGACGGAAACGGCAATCTGCGGCTCTACCCGTCCGAGCACCAGACCGACCTCGCCAAGGGCACGGGTGACCTCGGGTTCTCCATGGCGGGCGCGTACCGGAACAACCCCGCCAAGGACCCCAACGGCAACGACGGCCTGCCGGCGTACTCGGCGCCCCCGTCGGGCTACTGGAAGAACACCCTCATCACCCACAACGGCGACGTCTACGGTGGTGACGGCTTCCAGGACCTGATCGCCCTCAAGGACGGCAAACTGTGGGTGTACCCCGGTGACGGCTACGGCGCGGTCAACATCGACAAGCGGCAACAGATCCTGCTGCCCGCGGGTGCCCCGGACCCCTCGACGTACACGCAGATCGTGTCCGCCGGGGACGCCACGGGGGACGGCAAGGCCGACTTCTTCGTGACCATCGGCGCGGAGAGCTGGGTCCTGGTCGGCTACAACGGCGCCACGGTCGACAAGGCCGTCCGGCTCTGGTCCTCCGGCTGGGCCGACCGGGACATCGTCTCCGTCATGGACATCACGGGAGACGGGGTCACCGACCTGATCTTCCGGACCGACGCCACCTCGCAGCTGATGCTGCGGCAGGGCAAGCCGGCCGCGGGCGGCGGAGTGGACCTTGATTCGCTCGCGCAGGCGGCTGCCTCGGCGACGGGCGGCGACACGATCTACGGCCGGTCCGGCTGGCACTCCAGCAGCATCCGGCTGCTCCTGGGCACCCCTGACGCGAACGGGGACAAGATCCCGGACATCTGGACCCTGCGGGTGGACGGCTCGGTGCGCTTCTACGCAGGCACCACGGGCGAGATGGCACACGCAGGCGTGACCATCATCGGCAACAGCAACGGCATCGGCTGGAAGAACAAGCTGGCCATCGGCTGACGCCCGGCACGCGTACGAGGGGTGGGCCCCGGTCGGAGATTCCGGCCGGGGCCCGCTCCATTTCCCGGCGGGTTCAGAGCCGGCCGATGTCCGTGTGCGGCATGCGCGGGGTGCGGGCCCGCGAGGAGGATCAGGCGTGCGGCGCGATGGCGCCGGCCAGTGTGCGGGGCCAGGAGGCATCCATGCGTGGCCCGGGCGTCGTCAGCAGCGCCGTCGCTCCTGAAACCGCCGTGGACCAACTGGCGCACGACCTGGGCATCGAGCCCATCGCATGAAAGCGCGAGGCTGGAAGAACCCGAGCTTCTTCGGCGAGTACGACACCAGCAGGTTTTTCGAGTGCTGGTGGCCGCGTATGGCCCGGATCTTGGTCGGCACGGAGTGGGTCCCTGACCGATGGCCCGTGGCGGCGGCGAGCCGGCACACAACGAGGGGCGGGCCGACAGGTCTCCACGGAGAATGCCTCGATCCAACGGGCTACGAGAGAGAAAATCGCCAGGGCTAAGGGTCTGCCGATCATTAACCTGCCGCTTTGATCTTGCTGTTGGGGCTGCTGCTTTGGGCGGCCACTCGGGCTCGAAGGGCTGGCAGGGCGGTCGGTGGGATGACGGCCGGCGAGATGATGATGCCCTGTGCTTCAAGCAGTTTCCTGATCTTCAGCAGGGTGCGGTGCATTGCGGTGCGGCTGCTGTTGAACAGAACGGCAAGAGGTTCCGCGGCCAGGTTGACGCGCAGGTGGAGCACGGTGGCCAGGACCTGGTCGGCGAAGGTGAGGCGGGGTGGGCGTCCGCGGCGGGGAAGGCCCTTCGCGGCCAGGGTGTGGATGAGGTTCTGCAGCTGGTGTGGAGTCAGGCCCGTCAGTTCGGGGTCGGACAGCAGCGCCGAGTGCCACGGCGGTGTCGGTGGCCGGCCGTTGCGGGCTGCCGGGACGGCCGGGCTCGGCTGGGGGTGCAGGGCATAGTTCCACTCGCCGTGGAAGGTGTGCCGGGTCAGCGGCAGGGCCGCCATCTCCGCGTCGCCGACACCGACGCCGGTGGGGTAGGTGTTGGTGTCCAGCTCGGCCTTCACCCGCAGTCCGGTGCGGGTGGTGGTCGCGGCGATCGACTCGAGGATGACTTCGTGGCTGGTCAGCGGGCGACCGCGCCAGTTCATCGTGATGTGGGAGAAGAGCCGGTGCTCGATCTTGTTCCACTTCGACGTGCCCGGCGGCAGGTGGCAGACCGTGATGACCAGCCCGGTTTCCGCGGCCAGGCGGGCGAGGTGGAGTTTCCAGGCCCGGGCGCGATAGCCGTTGGACCCGCCCGCATCGGCGGTGATCAGCAGCCGGGAAGCTTGCGGGTAGTCGGCCCGGCCCTGACCGTGCCACCAGCGTCGGATCGACTCCACCGCGAACGCGGCGGTGTCGTGGTCGGTGCCGACATTGACCCAGCCGGTGTTGGCCGCCAGGTCGTAGACGCCATAAGGGATGGCCTTGCCCAGCAGCGGATCGGCGAAGTCGTGGACGCGGACCGGCACCGGTTCGCCTGTGGGCCGCCAGGAACGGCCATGGTTGTGGAAGTCGCCGACCAGCTCTTTCTTCTTGGTGTCCACGCTGATCACCGGCTGGCCGGCATCCTGGTGATCACGTGCCTGCTCGTTGAGATACCGGAACTGGGCATCCCGGTCGGCATGCTGGCTGCCCTCGAGTGTCTTGGCATTGGCCTGCAGCCGGAACCCCTCCTGCCGCAGCAGACCGGCGACGGTGTCCGCACCGACCCGGTGACCCTGACGGGTCAGCTCGGCCGCCAGCGTGCGGGTCGACTTCGTCGTCCACCGCAACGGCGACATCGGATCACCACGTTCGTCCGGCTCGACCAGGCTCAGCAGGGCACCCCGCAGTCCAGGGTCGAGGTCCGCGACGCGTTTGCGTCCGCCGCCCGGCCGCCGCACCCGCCCGGTCAGGAACTGGCCTGTCTCCAGGTCGGACATGCCCTTGCGAACCGTCGTCCCGCTCACCCCGGCCGCCCGGGCCACGGCCCGAATGCCGCCATGGCCCAGTCCTCGGGCCTCCGCGGCCATCAGCAGCCGCCGCTGTCGTTCGTCCAGGTGTGGGAACAACACCGCGAACTTCACGGCAAGTTGATCACGAGTCTCGTCCGGGATGCGCATACGACACCAACGAGCCCGAGCTCTGAAAGCAACACCTTGATGATCGGCAGACCCTAAGGGCTGTCCCGTAAACGCTGGCCGGACGCGCCCTTGTGAGAGCCGGGATACCCGCGAGCCTCCGACACGGCAGTTGTGGCAGCCTGCTGACATGCCATGGGAGCTGCGAGAACACGCAGGCCGTCACTACGCCGTCCTGTTCCACTACGCCTTGCCCGACGATGCCTGGGCTGTGGAGCTGAGCGAGGCTGTGCCCGCGTCGGTCATGGGGGCCGAGAACCCCGCCTGAAGCAGTGGAATGATCACGCAGTGAATGGTGTGATCACGGCGTCGGAGTCTTGCTGGATAACCCCGTTCTCCGGGCTGAGCCCGCGTGCCATCGGGAAGCTGGTGAAGGTGCTGCGTCGCGCGGGTGCGGACGCGGTCCGCAAGGGCCGGCCGTGGAGTCTTCCGCTGGAGGATCGGGCCCTGCTTGTCGTGGCGTACTGGCGAACGAACCTGACCATGAGGCGGCTCGCGTTGTTGTTCGGGGTGTCGAAGTCGGCGGCGGACCGCATCATCGACCACCTCGGGCCGATGTTCGCGCTCCAGTCCCGTAAGCGGTTCGCGAACGACGCCGTGCTCATCGTGGACGGCACCTTGGTCCCCACCCGTGACCACGCCATCGCCGAGCGGTCGAAGGACTATCGGTACTCCACCAACCACCAGGTCGTCATCGACGCCGACATACGGCTGGTCGTCGTGGTCGGCCGGCCGCTCGCTGGGAACCGCAACGACTGCAAGGCGTGGGAGGAGTCCGGGGCCAAGGCCGCCGTCGGCAAGACGCTCACGATCGCCGACGGCGGCTACCCGGGCACCGGACTGGTCATCCCGTACCGCCGCGAGCGCGGTCAGACCGAACTCCGCGGCTGGAAAGAGGAGCACAACAAGTCCCACAAGCAGGTCCGGGCCCGCGTCGAGCACGTCTTCGCCCGGATGAAGACCTGGAAGATCCTCCGAGACTGCCTCTTGAAGGGCGCTGGCGTCCACCACGCCGTACTCGGCATCGCGCGGATGCACAACCTCGCCCTCGCCGGATAGATCAACGGGCTTGACCGCGATCGACCATGTCCGAGGCGGCTCGGAGATCATTTACGGGACAGCCCTGAGGATGCGGTCTGTCGGCGCCTGAGACCGATCAGGCCGTCGGGGGAGCGGAAGAATGCCATCCACTTATTCCATCAGGTGCTCGAATCTCGGCGCAGTCCCGCACGGCGACCGTACTTCAGTAGGTGGCCCGGCTGCGGTGGGCAGCAGGGCACCCAGCGAGACGGTCATGTCCTGTAACGTCGCACGCCCCACTGGCGCCGACCCAGGGAGCATTTACGGTACAGCCATCAAGGCGCCTCCCCCTTGGCGATGACGATGTCTCCGTTACGGGTGTGAATCCTCACGGCATGGTCACTTGTGTCGTCTTTCGTGACATCCATTGTGATGTCACCCTTCTTGGCGGCCGTGTCGACTGCGTACGTCGCCTCCGGCAGGCCGAGCCGAACGTCGCCGTCCTGGCTTCGCACATCGACGAGGTCAGGTGCGGAGACGAAGTTCAGCTCGTTGTCGCCGTTCCGTGAGGCGACGGTGACCGACCTTGCGGAGATCCTGTCGCCTTCGATGGTTCCATCGCGGCCTTCCAGATCCAGATGGGGCCCGCTGAGGTCCGACAACCGCATGTCGCCGGCTTTGGCCGAGAAGTCTGCGGTGAAGCCCGTGGCTTCAACAAGACCCTTGTCGTTCTCGGCAGTGATCGCGACGTCGCGCGGTACCTTCACGGTGTACTTCGCGCCGCAGTTGACGGAGAGGCCCGTGCAGTCCAGCGAGAGCGTGAGAACGCCCCCTTCGAGCTTCCATCCGGATTCTATTTCGCCGCCAACTTTCGTACCGCTGACCTGCCGCGTCACCCGAACGCCCTTGACATCGGCGGCTACGAGTTCCAGGTCGGCGGAGTCGGACTTCACGGTCAGGCTGTCCCCACTGAAATCAAACATTTTCGATTCCACGACTGTGTTCGCCGGGGCACCGTCCGGACCGCATCCCGTGGCTGCGACAGTGAGGATCGCGACACCCCCGAGGACGAGCACAGCGTGAGGCCTAATTCCCATTGATTCATTCCTTCATAGTTCTGGACATGCAGGTGACGCATGCCGTTCATGGTGGTGGTTGGTTCAAAGGCCGCGATCGCATCGGTGGCGAGTTCGTTCCGTGGCGTCAGCAGGCAACCTGAATACCGGGCGGGGGATTCTGCTGTCGCGGCGACCGGTACGGACGTCGCCCTGCTTCACGAGCGCAGAGCCCGGGCTGCGACCGTGCGCGACACACGGGCGGCTTGGAGAGCCAGAGCGAGGCAGGTGGTCACAAGCGTCACGCCGGCGAGCACGCCGAGAGTCGCCCAGGGGAGGCCGTCCAGAACCCGGACGACGCTGATCTTGGCGCCCACGGCGATAGTGGCACTCGTCACCGCGATGGAGATCGCACCGAAGATGATCGCCGTCCCCGCGTAGATCACTCCCTCATAGATCGTTGATCGGGTGACCACGCCCGGTCGCGCACCGGCGACCGCCACGATGGCGGAATCACGTGTGCGTTCCCGCCCGACCAGAGCGATCACAGCAAGGCCGCCGACCCAGGACACGACGAAGACCCAGCCCAGCACGACCAGGACATCGTCCAGCCCGGCGGCGCTTCCGGGCATGACGTTCCCCATGACCATGAAGAGTCCGACGAACGACAAGGAGAGGGCGAAGGGCAGCACCGTGGCGACGCTTCTCGCCGCGCGGGTGCGGCACGATTGCACGGCAAGGTGCCAGGCGACACCGCGCGAGGGCAGGAGCGCGGTCCAGAACCTCATCAGAGGTGTGAGCACCCACGGCCCCATCAGCAGCAACAGGCAGATGAGAAAGAGGTCGCCGGCGAAAGCGAAGGCCGTCCGCTGTGCGATCCCGCCTTCGAGTTCGAGTCCCAGCCCGGGAATCCACATCCCGACCACACCGGCGAGGAGGCAGAGGGCGAGAACGCTGCGCGTGACGCCGGGCCGCGCCGGTGGATCGGAGAGGTCTCGGAACGCGCGCATCTCCGGTGTCTTGGCGGCGCGGCGCGTGACTCCCCAGCCGCCGAGCAGACACGGAACCACTCCGGACAGCACGCTCGCCCCGACGTGCCAGAGCTGGAATCCGGCCGTGGCTCCGTGCAGGTCGAGTCCCGTGGTCGTCCACTGTGAGAGCGTGGTGCTCGCGACAAGAGGGGCCAGCGGTACTGCCAGCGCGCCGGCTGCAGTGCCGAGCACGATCAGTTCCGTGCGCAGAATGGATCTGATGCGATTGCGCGGGATCCCGAGGATCGCCCACAGGGCGTGATCGCGTCGCTGGGTCGTCAAGGTCAGTCCGACGGTGGATGCGACGATGCCCACGGCGGCAAGCACGGTGAAGAAGACGATGTTGCCGCCGAGTGCGATCGACGCGGAGACCATCCGCGCATCACCCGCCGCCCGCGCTGCCGAGACGGCGGTGAACATGGCGATGACCGAGCCCGCTGCGCATGCCGCACCGACCATTGCGCACAGGAACGTCCACAACCACATGGACGCCTGCATCCGAATGTCCGACAGGACAAGTCGCATCACGACGCCTGCTCACCCGCTTCGTCCTCCGACTGCGCCGCGAGGACGGCATCGCTCACCGCGTGGGAGTCGCCACCAGGAATGACGGCGTGCACTCGCCCGGACCCCAGCACCACGACCTGGTCAGCACGTGCGGCCGCATGAGGATCGTGTGTGACCATGAGGACCGTGGTTCCCTGCGCGGGAAGTGCCTGCAGCCAATCGAGCACGACGTGACCCGACTTGAGGTCGAGCGCGCCGGTCGGCTCGTCGGCGAAGACGATCCGCGGCTGATTCGCGACGACCCGGGCCACCGCGACGCGCTGGCGTTCCCCTCCGGAGAGCCGGTCGGGGCGCCGCCGCGCGTGCTGGGCGATACCGAGCCTGTCCTCGACCGTCAGCGAGCTGACGAGGTTGTACTCCTGGAAGATGAATCCGACGTTCTCACTGCGGAATGCGGCCTGCTTGCGAGGGGGGAGCGACAGGACATCCGTTCCCAGGACCTCGATGGAACCCGCGGTCGCTTGCTCCAGACCAGCCATGCAGAGCAGGAGCGTCGACTTGCCCGACCCGGAGGGGCCGACGATGGCGGTCAGCCGGCCTTCGGGAATGTCCAGGTCGATATCGTGCAGGACGCGCGTCGTCTCGCGTCGACGGCCCGGGACGGGGAAGTCCATATGTAGGCCGCGCAAACGGATGCACGGCACGGAAGCGGCAGCTGAGATAGGCATGCATCGAGCTAAGCAGGGCGCGGCGGGAGCCACACGGGTGTCTGCACTGCTTGAAGGTAGACCTAGGTCTACCTTTTGCGCGATCCGCAGTATGCGACAATGGCGGGCATGGCGCAGATTCGTATTGCCCGGAGGGTGCTGACGGAATGCATCGCGGCAATGGCTTTTCCGATTCTGCTGCTTTCCATTCTCGTCGCGCCGGTCTCGGCCCCGGTGGTGGCGGAGACGGACCGTTCGAGAGCCCGGTGGTGCGGCGTCGAGACGATGCCCCTGAAACCCTCGGACCACAGCTGGGCAAAGTGGGTGGTACTCCGGCTGCGTTCACGGTCGATGTGGCGCACCGACCTCCCGGTTTTCGTGACCGCCGTACTCCTGTCCGCACTGTCACTGCTGGTGGCCTTCTTCGGATTCATCGGCGCTGCCGCGTTGGTGTTCTCCCCCGTCTTCTGGCTCTTCGGTATCGCTGCGCAGGTCGGTCCATTCACCCCTGAATCCGTTGGGGAAACCCTCCTGGCGATGCCCGCAGGCATCGTTCTCGGCGCGGTCACCACTACCGTACTGACCGGCACATCATTTCTTCGCGACTTTCTCCTGCGCGCCTTCTCCAGAAACCGGGACCCGGATCTGCTCGCGAAACTGGAGGAGCTCCGGACCAGTAGGGCTTCGCTGACAGCGGCCTTCGAATTCGAGCGACAACGCATCGAACGCGATCTGCACGACGGCGCCCAACAGGAACTCGTCGCCGTCGTCATGCGTCTCGGGATGCTGGAAGCCACGGCCACGGCCACGGCCGCAGCCGCCGACCAGGAACGAATCGTGCGGCTGGCACGGCAGGCCCAGGCTCACGCGGAGCGCGCACTCGAACGGCTGAGGGACACGGTGCGCGACATCCATCCCCGTGAACTGAGCGACCTCGGTCTCATCGCCGCCGTCCGAGAGCTGGCCGCACGATCACCTTTGCGGGTCGAACTGACCAGCACCGGCGATGACGCCCAGCTTTCGTCACCGACTGCGACCGCCGTATACTTCACGGTGTCCGAAGCCCTGACGAACATCTCGAAACACGCAGGTGTGGGAAACGCTCGGATCGACCTACGATGCGCGACGACAGACGTACACGTGCGTGTGCACGACGATGGTGTCGGCGGTGCGAGAATCGACACGGGCTCCGGGCTCGCCGGACTGCGCGAGCGAATGCGAAGCGTCGGCGGGAATCTCGAAATTCTCAGCCCACCGGGTGGCGGGACGCTGGTTGTAGCGTCCGCTCCCAGCCAACCCCCATGGTGATAAATTGAAGCAGGACGTTCCCCGGGGAGGGGGGTCATGAGAATTGTTCTGGCAGATGACAGCGTGCTGATAAGGGCCGGCATCCGGGAAATCTTGACCTCCCACGCTCATGATGTCATCCGCGAATGCGAGGACGCCGACGAACTGGTTGCCGCAGTCGACGAGCTGGTGCATGCCGGAGCCGCCCCGAACATGGTGATCACGGATGTCCGCATGCCCCCCAAAAACACCGACGACGGACTGCGTGCCGCGATCGATCTGCGCTCCCGTCACCGGGACCTGCCGGTGTTGGTTCTCTCCGCCTACGTCACGGGCCCCTATGTGAGGGAGCTTCTGAACGGCCCGGGTGCCGACGGAGCCGTCGGATACCTGCTCAAGGAGAAAGTGGGCAGAGTCGCCGACTTCCTGCGAGCTGTCGAGACGGTCTCCGCAGGTGGCGTCGTGATCGACCCCGAGGTTGTTCGCCACGTCACCCGCGCGGACTCGCCACAGGGGCCGCTTGCCCGGCTCACCGCTCGGGAAAGGGAAGTGCTCGCCCACATGGCCGAAGGGCACTCCAACGCAGAAATCGCGACGGAGCTGTTTCTTTCCGGCGCTGCCGTGAGTAAGCATGTGGCGAACGTTTTCGTGAAGCTCGGCATGCCTCCCGACGAGGACAATCGGCGCGTCAAGGCCATTCTGGCCTGGTTCGAATACAATTGAGGATTGGCCCCGGGCACCGTCCAGCAGCGCCCACAGCTCCGTGAGCCTTGATTTGGTGCCGCAGGTTTTGGGAGCGCTCTCAACACGTGTCGGCCCCAGAATCCTGTTCCCTACGAGCTCGTAACACGATCTTGTTGAAGCCTCCCGGTCGGCCGTGACCGGATCGAGCAGTCCATGGAGGAGTGGGGCCGCGTCAGCCGGGGCGAGGCGTCTGGGGGGGGGTCCGTGACTGGTCCGGAAGAGCTGGTCAGGAGCGGGATACCGGTGGGATGAACTGGGAGTTTCGGCGCAAACGAGACCCCTTTCTCGGCAAGGCGAACGAGAGGCGCCTGACGGGCAAAAGCCCAGGTCAGGCGCCTCTTTTCGTGCCGCTAGAAGAAGCCGAGCTTCTTCGGCGAGTACGACACGAGAAGATTTTTCGTCTGCTGGTAGTGGTCCAGCATCATGCGGTGGGTCTCGCGGCCGATGCCCGACTGCTTGTAGCCGCCGAAGGCCGCGTGGGCCGGGTACGCGTGGTAGCAGTTGGTCCAGACGCGGCCCGCCTGGATGGCGCGGCCCGCGCGGTAGGCGGTGTTCGTGTCGCGGGTCCAGACGCCGGCGCCGAGGCCGTACAGGGTGTCGTTGGCCGTGCTGATCGCGTCGTCGAAGTCCGTGAAGGACGTCACCGCCACCACCGGGCCGAAGATCTCCTCCTGGAAGACCCGCATGCGGTTGTCGCCCTCGAAGATGGTCGGCTGGACGTAGTACCCGCCCGCCAGTTCGCCGCCGTGCTCGACGATGTGACCACCCGTCAGGATCTTCGCGCCCTCCTTCTGTCCGATCTCCAGGTACGAGGCGATCTTGCGGAGTTGGTCGGCCGAGGCCTGGGCGCCGATCATCGTGTCCGTGTCCAGGGGATGGCCCGGGACGATCTTCTCCGTACGGGCTACCGCCGCCTCCAGGAACTCGCCGTAGTGGCCCCGCTGGACGAGGGCGCGCGAGGGGCAGGTACAGACCTCGCCCTGGTTGAGGGCGAACATCGTGAAGCCCTCGAGGGCCTTGTCTCGGAAGTCGTCGTCCGCCGCCCACACGTCGTCGAAGAAGATGTTCGGGGACTTGCCGCCGAGTTCGAGGGTGACCGGCTTGAGGTTCTCGGAGGCGTAGCCCATGATCAGGCGGCCCGTCGACGTCTCACCGGTGAAGGCGATCTTGGCGACGCGCGGCGAGGACGCGAGCGGCTTGCCGGCCTCCTCACCGAAGCCGTTGACGACGTTAAGGACGCCCGGCGGCAGCAGGTCCGCGACGAGGCTCAGCCAGAAGTGCACCGAGGCCGGGGTCTGTTCGGCCGGCTTGAGGATCACCGCGTTGCCCGCGGCGAGCGCCGGCGCCAGCTTCCAGACCGCCATCAGGATCGGGAAGTTCCACGGGATGATCTGGGCGACGACCCCCAGCGGCTCGTGGAAGTGGTACGCGACGGTGTCGTCGTCGATCTCGCTCAGCGCACCCTCCTGGGCCCGCAGCGCCCCCGCGAAGTAGCGGAAGTGGTCGATCGCGAGCGGGATGTCGGCGGCCAGCGTCTCCCGGACCGGCTTGCCGTTGTCCCAGCTCTCCGCGACCGCGAGCGCCTCCAGACTGCTCTCCATCCGGTCCGCGATCCGCAGCAGGACGGCCGCGCGCTCCGCCGGCGCCGTCCGCCCCCACGCCGGGGCCGCCGCGTGCGCCGCGTCCAGCGCGCGTTCCACGTCCTCGGCGGTGCCGCGCGCGACCTCCGTGAAGGGGCGGCCGTCGATCGGGCTGGGATTCTCGAAGTAGCGGCCGAGCGCCGGAGCGACGTACGCGCCTCCGATCCAGTGGTCGTAGCGGGCCTCGTACGACATGAGCGCGCCCTCGGTACCGGGTGCGGCGTAACGGGTCATGGGTATGGCCTCCCTGCGACGGCCGGTCGTCCCTGACCGGCGCTCACCGGCGAGTGTGCGGACCCAGACGTTGCAAGACCGTTGCACCGGCGGACAGTTCCGCCTCCAGGGAGTCGAGACGCGCGCGTACGGGCGCGAGTCGGGAGGCCGGAACCGCCGCGCACAGCGCCCGCCAGACCACCAGGTCGTCCTCGCCCCACACGCTGTACGCCCAGTCCGCGAGCAGCCCGGGGTCGCCCCGCTCGACCAGCGCCGCCCGCAGCCGGTCCGCGAGACGCTCACGGAGCCGCACGACCCCGGGAGCGAGGGAGGCCGGAAGCAGCGGGCCCGCGTACTCCCCGGCCGCCGCCGCGACCGCCCCCGAGGCAAGCCGCCGGTCCACCGCCGCGAAGTCCGCGTCCACCCCACCCGCCAGCCGGTACGGGCGCGAACGCAGCAGATCCGGACCCAGCAGCGCCCGGAGCCGGGACAACTCCGCCCGCAGCGTCACCGGAGTGACCGACTCGTTCTCGTAGAGGAGTGTGAGGAGTTCCTCGCCGCCGATCCCTTCCGGACGATGCGCGAGCAGCACCAGGATCTCGCTGTGGCGGCGGCTCAGCCGGACCCGCCGATCCCCGGTCGAGAGCAGGGCCTCGTCGCGGCCCAGCGCCGAGAGGCTGAGCCTGCCCGCCTCCGGGACCGGCCCGAGAAGGGCCAGCTGCGACTCGGCCGCCCGCGCCACCGCCTGCACGAATCCGAGACTGTGCGGGTGTGCGAGCCGCCTCCCGCCCGTGATGTCGACCGCGCCGAGCACCCGTCCGCTGCGCGGATCGTGCACAGGTGCGGCGGCGCAGGTCCACGCACGCACCGGGTGCCGGAAGTGCTCGGCGGCGACCACCTGCACGGGCCGGTCGACGGCGAGGGCCGTCCCGGGCGCGTTGGTTCCGGCTGCCGCCTCCGACCAGCGGGCCCCGGCCACGAAGTTCATCCCCCGCGCCTTGCGCAGCGTGGCCGGGTGCCCCTCGACCCACAGCATCCGCCCGGCGGCGTCGCAGACCGCGAGGAGATGCTCCCCGTCCGTCGCGTACGCCCCCATCAGCTCCCGGATCACCGGCATCGCCGACGCCAGCGGATGGCCGTCCCGGTACGCGGCGAGCTCGTCCTCGTCCAGCTCCACCCGGGCAGCCCCGTCCGGACTCACGTGCGCGCGTGCGGAACGCCGCCAGGACGCGGCGACCAGCGGCCGGACGTGCCCGGAGGATCCGGGGGGCGCCTCACCGGGGCTGAGGGTCTCCCTCTGGCGCCCGAGGCTCGCATCCCCGGGTCGATGACCGAGGCTCGTATCCCCGGGGCGGCGGCCGAGGCTCCTGTCCCCGGGGCAGTGGCCGAGGGGCGCATCCCCGTGGCCCGGGTCCGTCGCGGAGGAAGCCGCGGCGGTCGCCTCCCCGCCGCCGTGGGGCGTCTCGGCCGCCGCCTCCGCCCGTCCGGCCATCCACGTATCGCTCAACTCGGCCTCCTCGTCGAGGTCGTCCGGCCCGTCGGGGCTCATCGTGATGCGCGGAGGCGCCGCCGACAAGCGCCCCGGCACCCGGTCATATGCACCCTGTCCGGGACCGGCCCCCGACCGCTCACGTACAGTAGGGCTCGGGCCGTGACTGGCGCTCGAGGTGGATCACCACCGGGGAGCGGCCCGGCGAGAGCGTGCTCCACCGGCGCGACCGTACCGATGCCGTGCGCCTGGGCGAATCACCTGTCAGAGACGACGCCCAGGAGTTGCCATGTCCACCAGCACCGCCACCCTCATGGACGGCACTGCCCTCGCCCGCCGTACGGTCGAGGAGACCGCCGCCCGTGCCGCCGAGATCACCCGTCGCACCGGCGTCACCCCGTGTCTCGCGACCGTCCTGGTCGGCGCCGACCCGGCCTCCGTGACGTACGTGAAGATGAAGCAGAACCGCTGCGCGAAGGCCGGAATCCGCTCCAAGCACGTCGAGCTGCCCGCCGCCACGACGACCGAGGAGCTCGTCGCCGCGATCACCGCGCTCTCCGAGGACCCCGAGGTCCACGGCATCCTCCTCCAGCACCCGGTCGGCCCGCACATCGACGAGCGCGTCGCCTTCGAGGCCATCGCCCCGGAGAAGGACGTCGACGGCGTCACCATGGCCTCCTTCGCCGCCATGGGCTTCGGTCTGCCCGGCTTCGTCTCCTGCACGCCCGGCGGCATCATGCGCCTCCTCGACGCGTACGACGTCGACCCCCGGGGCAAGCGCGCCGTCGTCGTCGGCCGCAGCGCGATCCTCGGGAAGCCGGCCGGTCTGCTCCTGCTCGGCCGCGACGCCACCGTCACCTACTGCCACTCCCGCACCGAGGACCTCTCCTCCGTCGTCCGCGAGGCCGACATCCTCGTGGCCGCGGTCGGTAGGCCGAACTTCATCAAGGGCGCGGACATCAAGCCCGGCGCCGTCGTCGTCGACGCCGGCTACAACCCGGGCAACGTCGGCGACGTCGACTTCGCGTCGGCCGCCGAGCGCGCCTCCCTGATCACCCCGGTCCCCGGCGGTGTCGGCCCCATGACCATCGCCGTTCTCCTCGCCCAGACGGTCGAGGGCGCGGAGCGCCAGCTCGGCCTGTAGGCACGGTTCGTGACGGGGCGGCGGCAGCGGTGGCGGGCGGGGCCGCGGTCGATGACGGTCACGTTTCTGTACAGGCCGCGCAGGGCGCCCCTAAAAGGGTGGCTGCGGAGCCGCCGACCGGCGAACCTTGACCTTGTGCCACACCCGTCGACCGCCACCCCGCCGCCGGACCGCCGGCCGGGCGAACCCGCCCCGCCCGGTGAGCCCGGACATTTCGATGCGGCCGACCCGCACACGGGGTCCGATGCGAGCCCTGTGACGCACCCTGCCGCGCCTGCGCGATCCGGTTCCGAGTCCGGTTGGTCGCCCCGGCTCGTCCGGCTCGGCGCGCCCCGGCCCGGACCGGCAGCCCGGCGCGCCCAGTGGTTCGGCGTGCCGCTCGTCCCGCTGCTCGTGGCCGCGCTCGTGGCGACCGCTTTCGTGGCAGCCAGGGGTGGCACCGAGCAGAGCCTGTCCACGGCCGACAGGCCGGGCGGCGACCCGGCCGGCGTGCCGTCGCCCTCCATCACCGGCGACGGCCGGGCCGAGGCCACCCCGCCGGCCGGCGGAGGACCGAACGACACGCGCGCGGGCGACACCGGGGCAGTCGGCGGTCGCACCGCCGACACGCCGACAGCCGGTGCGACCTCGGACGGCCCGCCGACGCGTACCGCGTCGCCCCTCCGGTCCGTTCCCCCAGGGGGGAACACGTCCCCGACGCCCTCCGGCACCGGGAAAAGCACCGCAACCCCCCGGCCGACCGGCTCCGTGAGGGGAGGGGGTGGATCCATCCGGCCGGTCTCGTTCGAAGCACTGCGCGTGGGCGACTGCTTCGACATCGACCGCGGCGCGCCGGGCACCGCGCTCCGGCGCTCCTGCGACACGCCGCACAACGCCGAACTCGTCGCCAGGCTCCGCCTCACCGGACTCCTCGCCACGGACACGGCGGTCCGTGAGGCGGCGACGTTGCTCTGCCGCGAACCGCTGCGCCGCAAGGCCGCGCGGCAAGCGCTCGGCACGCGCTGGACCACTTTCGTCCAGTACCCGTACCGGACGAGCTACCTTCTCGGCTCGGACACCGTCGCCTGCAGCCTGGCCGCCCCCTCCGCCGGCGGCGGCACCCTCAGCCACCGGCTCCAGTAGGGCCGGCGGCGAAGGCCGTCGCCAGCGCGGTCGCCGGATCGCGGTCCGGCGGTCCGGCGGGGGACCAGCGGGCACCGGACTTCAGGTACGGCCACCAGCGCCCGTCCTCCCCGAGCCGCAGCTGCGCCTCCGCGCCCACCACCGTCCACCGCGTGCCACCCGCCCGCCGCAGCACCGGCCGCTCGTCGTCCTCCCAGGCCTCCGCGAGCCGGGCGCCCGCCCGGGCGAGCGCCTCGGCGTCCGGAGTCCACTCCTCCTCCAGTACGGCCAGCGCGGCGGCACCTCCGAACCGCCACGCGCGCGTGGCCAGGTCCATCTCCGCCCGCGTCCGGCCCGAGCCGGCGGTGAGCCGCGCGGCGATCCAGGGCGCGGGGGAGTCCGCCGCGAGCCGTACAGCATCCTGAGCGACCGTCAGCGGGCGCGCCGGCGCGCCGCAGACCGACGCGCCGCCGACCGCCGTGCCGAGCACAGCCCCGACGCCCGGCTTGCCGCCGACCGCCGCCCCGCCGACCGCCGTGCCGTCGGCCACCGCCCCGGCGTCGAGCGCCTCGATCAGCATCCGGTGCGCGCGGCCCGCCGCGTCCGACGCGAGGAACTCCAGGGCTGCCGGCTCGACGCCCGGCTGCGGTTCCGTCTCCGTGTCGAGCGACGGCGTTCGGCCCGGCGCGTCCGGAGCGACCGGAGGCGCGGGCAGCGGCGGTACGAGAAACCCCGCCGCGTAGGCCTCCTCGGCCGACACGCCGGGCATCCCGCCGGCCCCTTCGGAGGCGTCCATGTCCGGTGTGTCGTCCGCGCCCCGGCCGTCCCGGCCGCCGCGCGCGGCACGTGAGGCGCTGCGTGTCTGCAGCTGGTCCAGGAGAGTGCGCTCGCCGCGCCCCCGCATGAGCAGCAGGACGAAGGGATCCTCGTCGAGCAGACGAGCCACCTGGTAGCAGAGCGCGGTGGTGTGTGGACAGTGGTCCCAGGCCTCGCAGCCGCACTTCGGATCGAGATCGCCGATTCCCGGCAGCAGGTCGAGCCCGGCCGCCGCCGCGTCCTCGACCAGGTGCGGCGGCATCTCGCGGTCGAGGAGCGCGGCGATGTGCCCCGCGCTGTCCACCGCGAGGTCCAGGAGCCGCTCCCACTCCTCCTCCGAGAACTCCCGCACCAGGACGTCGCTCCGGTACGCCGTGCCGTCACGGTCCTTGACCACCGCCGTGATGCGCCCGGGCCGTACCGACACGGCGCCCACCGCCCCCGCCCGCGCGTGCCGGCGTCCCTCTTTGAGCTGCCGGCCGTCGAGCGCCGTGTCCTCCAGGGCCTTGAGCCATGCCCGGCCCCACCAGGTCCGGGTGAAGGCCGCGCCCTGCGTGGCCGGCAGCGCCGCGAACGTCCGCTCGTCGGCCCCGTGTCCGTATCCGCTCATCGTCCGTCCCCTCGCAGTCGCACAAGCTCCGCCAGCTCGGCATCGGTCAGTTCGGTCAGCTCCGGCGGGGTGTCGCCGCCCGCCCCGAGGACGGTGTCCGCCAGCTCCCGCTTGCGGTCGAGCATGGTGGCGATCCGGTCCTCGATCGTCCCCTCGGCGATCAGACGATGGACCTGAACCGGCCGGTTCTGTCCGATCCGGTACGCGCGGTCGGTCGCCTGCGCCTCCACGGCCGGGTTCCACCAGCGGTCGTAGTGCACGACGTGTTCCGCACGGGTGAGGTTGAGCCCCGTGCCGGCGGCCTTCAGGGAGAGGAGGAAGACGGGGACCTCGCCGTTCTGGAAACGGGCGACCATCGCCTCGCGCTCGGCGACGGGTGTCCCGCCGTGCAGGAACTGCGTCCGCACCCCCCGCGCCGCGAGGTGGGCCTCCAGAAGCCTGGCCATTCCCACGTACTGGGTGAAGACGAGCGTGCACGCGCCCTCGGCGAGGATCGTGTCGAGCAGCTCGTCGAGCAGCTCCAGCTTGCCCGAGCGGCCCTCGATCCTCGGCCGGTCCTCCTTGAGGTACTGCGCCGGGTGGTTGCAGATCTGCTTGAGGCCGGTCAGCAGTTTCACGACCAGGCCGCGTCGCGCCATGCCGTCGGCCTCGGCGATCGCCGCCAGGGTCTCCCGTACGACCGCCTCGTAGAGACCGGCCTGTTCCGGTGTCAGGGAGACGGCCCGGTCGGTCTCCGTCTTCGGCGGCAGCTCGGGCGCGATGCCGGGGTCCGACTTGCGGCGGCGCAGCAGGAACGGACGGACCAGTGCGGAGAGTCGCGCGGCGGCCGCCGGGTCCCGGCCGCCCTCCACGGCGGCGGCGAACCGGGTCCGGAAGGCGCCGAGGCTGCCGAGCAGCCCCGGTGTGGTCCAGTCGAGGATCGCCCACAGCTCGGAGAGGTTGTTCTCCACCGGCGTGCCGGACAGCGCCACGCGCGCGCGTGCCCCGATGGTCCGCAGCTGCCTGGCCGTCGCCGAGTACGGGTTCTTGACGTGCTGTGCCTCGTCGGCGACGACGAGGCCCCAGCTCCGCTCGGCGAGTCGCGCCGCGTCGAGCCTCATGGTGCCGTACGTGGTGAGGACGAACCCGCCGCCGGCGAGGTCTTCCAGGTCGCGGGTGGCGCCGTGGAAGCGGCGCACCGGCGTGCCCGGCGCGAACTTCTCGATCTCCCGCTGCCAGTTGCCCATGAGGGAGGTCGGACAGACGACGAGGGTGGGCCCGGCGGAGGCCGGGTCGGACTGCCGGTGCAGATGCAGCGCGATGACCGTGATCGTCTTACCGAGCCCCATGTCGTCGGCGAGACAGCCACCGAGGCCGAGCGAGGTCATCCGGTGCAACCAGTCGAGCCCCCGCAGCTGGTAGTCGCGCAGGGTCGCGGCGAGCGCCGCGGGCTGGGACACCTCGGGCCGCCCGCCCTCCGGGTCGGCGAGCCGTTCCCGCAGACGCTCCAGCCAGCCGGTCGCCACCACCTCGACGGGTCGGCCGTCGACCTCCGTGGTGCCGGTGAGGACGGCCGAGAGGGCGTCCACCGGAGTCACCGGACGGTCCTGCTGGGACCGGGCCCGGAGCACCTCGGCAGGGTCGACGAGCACCCAGCGGTCACGCAGGCGGACCAAGGGCCGCCCGGCCTCGGCGAGCCGGTCGAGCTCGGCGCGGGTCAGCTCCTGATCGCCCAGGGCGAAGCGCCAGTTGAAGCCGAGCAGGGCGTCGGCGGAGAGGAAGGAGGGGAGCCCGGAGGCGGACCGGGATTCCTCGACGTCCTCGTCGGACCCGAGCCCACCGGCGCCGGACCCGAACCCACCGGCGCCGGACCCGAACCTCGTGGTGGCGCCCTTGCCGCCTGCGGTGTCCGCGTCACCGGGCGTCTCCCCACCCACCGGGCCGATCACCGCGCTCGCCGTCAGCCGGTCCGCGAGTTCGCGCGGCCAGTGGACCTGAACGCCGCTCGCCGCGAGGGCCCGGCCTACCCCGCCGAGCAGTTCCGCGACCTCCTCGTCGGCGAGTTCGACGCTGTCGGGTACCGCCGCCGTCAGGAGCGGCGCCAGCGGGGGCCACGCACGGGCGGCGCGCCGAAGGCCGAGGAGGGCGTCCATACGGGCCCGGGGGCCGAACGCGGTGCCCGTCCGGCCGGAGCCCGCCCACACCTCCGCCGCGTCCGCGACGAGGGTCGGGTCGGCGACGCCGTGCAGTTGCAGGACCGCCCGGAAGTCAGGCGCCTTCTCCGACTCGGCGGTGAAGCCCGGCAGTTCGAGCCTGAGCGAGAGCCGGACGCCCGCGTCGTGCACCGCCGCCACTTCGGCGGCCCACGCCCGCTGCTCGGGAAGGGGCTGCGGCTCGTCGGCGGCGAAGGCGGGACCGCCGGCGGCGAGCGGAGCGGCCGGGGTACGGGGCAGGGCGTCCGCGACGGCGTCGGTGAACGCGCGGAGCAGCGCCTCGGGTTCGGGAAGGAGTAGCGGCTCGTCCGACGAGAGCGGTACGGCGTGGGCCTCGGGCGGCATCGACGCGGCGAGCGTCCGCAGTTCGGCGAGCTCGCCGGGCCCGAGCGGACCGGCCCGCCAGGCGTCCACGTCGCCGGGGGTGAGGCCGGGCAGCAGCAGGCCGCGTGCGACGAAGTCGAGGGCGAGGAGCGAGGCGGCGCCCCAGAAAGCGCTTGCGGGGGATGCGGTGTCGGAGAAGCGGGCGCGGGCGAGCAGCGGCAGGGCATCCCGTACGGAGAGGGCGCGCGAGGGGACGGTCACGGGCCGAAGGCTCTCCCCGTCCACGACCGTGAGGCCGACCTCGGCCCCGACTCCGGCCCCGACTCCGGCCCCGGCCCGGACCTCGACCTCGATCCCGACCTGCTCCCCGGCCCCGGCTCCGACCTCGATACGGGTGTCGGTCGAGGGGGATCCCCGGTCCGGCAGCGTGTCGCCGTCCGGTGACCAGAAGGCGATCCGGCCCGCGCGGGGCGGATCGGCGGGGAGGAAGACGGCGGAGTGGCGGGTGAGTTGGGGGGAGGGTTCCCCGGCGGATACGTGAGTGGTTACCTGTGCGGGTTCGCGGGCGGAATCATCGGGTCCGTGCGACAGCGACAACGCATTCCTCAAATTTGACTACCTGAAGTCCGAGCGGCCGAGGGTACCCCACGGCACCGCCTCGACGACGTACCCGCCGTGAGTGATCCACGCCACAGGCGCATGGGGGTGGGGCTCGCCCCACCCCCTGCCCCCGGCGCACCCCCGGCCGGGGACGGGTGGTGACGCCATGGCCCCGGACGATCACGGATCCGTACGTTCTCGGTAGGCGCCCGAAGACCGCAACTGCCGAGCCGCCACCGCATCCCGACCACAGAAACCGGAGCCCGCCATGTCCCAGGCCACCGTCCTGCCCCCGGCCGCCGCCGCACCCGCCGTGGCGCCCGCCCGTGCCAGGGGCGGCAGCGAGTTCACCCCGCTCCTGCGGACGGTCAGGGAACAGGGCCTCCTCGAACACCGCCCCGGCTGGTACGCCCGCGGAATCGCCGTCAACCTCCTCGGCATCGCCGCCGTCGTGGCCGGGCTCGCCCTGATCGGTCCCTCCTGGTGGGCGCTGCTGCTCGCCGTACCGCTCGCGGTGCTCTCCGCCCGCGCCGCATTCGTCGGCCACGACGCGGGCCACGCCCAGATCACCGCGAACCGCAAGGTCAGCCGGATCCTCCAGCTCGTCCACGCCAATCTCCTCCTCGGCATGAGCCGGGAGTGGTGGAACGACAAGCACAACCGCCACCACGCCCACCCCAACCACCTCGACAAGGACCCGGACGTCGCCGCCGACATCCTCGTCTTCGCCGAGCACCAGACGGCCGGCCGCACGGGGCTGCGCGGTTTCCTCACCCGTCACCAGGCATGGCTGTTCTTCCCGCTGACGACCCTGGAGGGCATCGCGCTCAAGGTGTACGGGGTCCAGGCCCTGCTGGCCGAGGACGGCCCCTGCCGCACCCGCCGCGAGCGGCTCGTCGAAGGCGCGCTGCTCCTCGCCCACTTCGCCGGCTACACGGCCCTGCTGCTCACCTTCCTCACCCCCGCCCAGGCGCTCGCCTTCGCCCTCGTCCACCAGATGCTGCTCGGATTGCACCTGGGCATGGCCTTCGCCCCCAACCACAAGGGCATGGAGCGGCCCGACGAGCACGCGGACGGCGACAGCTGGGGTCATCTGCGGCGCCAGGTGCTCACCTCGCGCAACATCCGGGGCGGTGCCCTGACCGACTGGTTCCTCGGCGGCCTCAACTACCAGGTCGAGCACCATCTCTTCCCGAGCATGCCGCGCCCGAATCTGCGCCTCGCCCAGCCCGCTGTCCGAGCCCACTGCGCGGCCCTGGGCGTGCCGTACACGGAGACCGGTTTCGTGGACTCGTACCGGCAGGCCCTCGGCCACCTGCACGAGGTGGGCGCGCCGCTGCGGTCCGAGTGGGCCGAGTAGGGTCGACGACGGTCACGAGCGGTGTGATCATCGGTTCGGCGGTCGGTGCTCCGGCCTCCGGAGAGCGGAGAAGGGGAGAGCTCGCCATGAGCAGCAACGGCACGGTCACCACGGTCAGCAGCAACGGCACGTACACGTTCACCAAGCCCAACCGGGAGGGCATCACCCTCCTTGCCGGACTCGGCGTGGAGGGCGACGTCCACGCAGGCGTGACGGTCAAGCACCGGTCCCGCGTCGCCCAGGACCCGACGCAGCCGAACCTGCGTCAGGTCCACCTCATCCACGCGGAGCTCTTCGACGACGTCGCCGGAGCCGGCTTCGAGGTCACCCCCGGCGACCTCGGCGAGAACGTCACCACCCGGGGGATCGACCTCCTCGGCCTGCCCACCGGCACTCGCCTGCACCTCGGCGACGAGGCGGTCGTCGAGGTCACCGGACTGCGCAACCCGTGCGCGCAGATCGACAACTTCCAGCACGGACTGCTCAAGCAGGTGCTCGGCCGTGACGAGAACGGCGAGATCGTGCGCAAGGCAGGGATCATGGGCGTCGTCCTGACCGGCGGGGAGGTGCGCCCCGGCGACCCGATCCGCGCCGAGCTGCCGGAGGGCCCGCACCGCCCGCTGGAACGGGTCTGAGCGAGGCCCGCGGGGCCGTCGGGGCCCCGGCTCACCCCTCCAGAGCGCAGGAGTTGACCACGTCCCCGCTCGCGGGCCGCGTGATCGTACGGTCCGCCGGCGGAGCCGTACCCTCCTCGACCCAGCTCGTCAGCGCGTCGAACGCGGAGCGGTAGCACGGCAGGATCGGACGCAGACGGTCCGGATACGTGTCGTACAGGCCGTCGGTGTGCGTCCCGTCCTGCACCGTGTAGTACCGGTGCAGCCTTCCCCGGCCCCGCGCGTCGATCATCCGCGCGTACACGTCGGAGTCGGTGGCGACGGGCAGCAGGGTGTCGAGGTCGCCGTGGAGCGTGATGAGCGGCTTGCCGATCCGACCGGTCAACGCGACCTTCGCCACCGCGCGGTGGACGGACGCCGGCCGGGAGGCGTAGTCGTACGAGGCGTCCGAGGCGCACGGTGCGAAGATCCGCTCCACGGTGCCGCCGGCGGTGGAACCGGGGCAGGCGGGATCGTACGAGGGGTCGAACTCGGCCCGGAAGATCTTCTGCGTCAGCCCCCAGTACGCCTTCTCGTGGTACGGCCACAGGAAGCGGGACCCGGGCGCGAAGCCCGCCCCGATCAGGTCCTCGTCGGAGGCCTGCCCGAGCGACCGCGCCACCGTCACCGGCAGGCTCGTCAGGAGGTTGGGGCCGCGGGAGGTCCACAGCACGCCCTCCCAGTCGACCCCGCCGTCGTACAGCTCGGGCCGGTTCTCCAGCTGCCAGCGCGTCAGATAGCCGCCGTTGGAGATGCCCGTCATGTACGTGCGCTGCGGGACCCGGCCGTAACGCTGCCGTACGGCCGTCTTCGCGGCACGCGTCAGCTCGGTCACCCGGCGGTTCCACTCGGCGACCGCGTCGCCCGGACCCCGTCCGTCGGTGAAGAAGTCCGGTCCCGTGTTGCCCTTGTCGGTGGCGGCGTAGGCGAAGCCCCGGGCGAGGACCTGGTCGGAGATGAGCGCGTCCGTGGAGTACTGGCGCCGGGTGCCGGGCGCGCCGGTGACGACGAGGCCGCCGTTCCAGTCGTCGGGCAGCCGGATGACGAACTGCGCGTCGTGCGCCCAGCCGTGGGTGGCGTTGAGGCGCGAGTCGTCGGGGAAGTAGCCGTCGATCTGGACGCCGGGCACGCCCGAGGGGTTACGGGTCCCCAGGGCGGCGAGCCCGGCCTGGTCCGCCGTGTCGGTGTACGGGCTGCCGGCGAGCCCGGCGGTCGTCAGGTCGGCCAGACAGGCCGACTGCTGGTGCTCGGCGCCGGGCACGTGGAGCCGGTCCTGCCGCGCGCAGTGCGGGGTGGCCCGCTCCTGCGCCCGCTCCTCCGCCCCGGCGGGGCTCGCGGGGGCCAGGACGGTGGCGGCGGTCAGGAGCGCGGCGAGCAGCGGGACGCCTGGGAACAGGCGCATGGTGGCCTCCGGGGGACGGTGGGAACGGGTACGGCGCCACATCGTGCGGCGCACCCTCACCACCGGGCCATGGTCCCGGACCACACCTCGGCCTGCCGTCCCGTGTGGAACGGCGTGACACCTCCCAGGGAGTGTCTTGCCGAAGCAGGCCGCAGGCCGGACTCACGGCGTCCGGACGATTCAGGAAGGACGTACGGCCATCGCGTCGAGTGCTTCGAGGAGCGCGGGAAGGCGCAGTCCCCGGGCCACGGGCAGCACCTCGCCCGGCAGCTCGTCGAGCAGGACGAAGGCCATGTCGTCCGTCCGCGCCACCAGCGACCAGCCGGGGCCGTCCGCACGCAGCGTCCGCACGCCGCCGTCCGTACCGGCGTCGGACCGCACCCGCCCGACCGGCGGCGGCTCCTGGAGGTAGCCGTGGAGCTCGTCGAGGGCCCTGCGGACGCCGTCGTACGGGTCGGGGACGGTGGCTGCGGGCGGCACCGGGTCGGCGGGCGGAGCCGCGGTGGGAGACGGTGCCACGGCGGGAGACGTTGCAAGGTCGGGGGATGGTGCGGCTTCGCGGGGCGGTGCCGCCTTGGCGGAGGAGGCCGACTGGAACCAGGCCGACGTTGTGGGTGAGGCCGGCGCCTTGGGCGAGGCCGCAGCGTCGGGCGAGGCCGCCGTGCCGGGTGAGGCTGCGGTCTTGGGCGAGGTCTCGGTCCGGGGCGATGCCGTCGGCTCGGACGAGGCCTCCGTTCCTTCCCCTGCTGGGGCATCGGTCGTCACCTGGCCCCGCCAGGTCGCCCACTGGAGCGCCACTTCGTCGGCGCCGAGGCGCCGCTGGGCCGGGCCCCACGCGTCACCGGACGGAGGGACCAGAGGGGCGGGGTCGCCCTCCTCCGGCTCGGGGTCGTGCGGGGCGGGTATGCCGGGGGCGCGGGTGTTCAGGTCGAGAGGCCAGCCAGGCAGCCCGGCGACCACCGACCGTTCGTCGGGGGAGAGGTCGTAGGCCATGCCGCAGTCCCAGGAGGAGATGGCCACCGCGACGAGCGACACGTCGTCGACGACGACCGTCCAGCGCGCCCCGAGCCCGTCCTGGCCGAACACGAGCCCGTACCCCTCCGCGTACGGCTGAAGCCCGAGCGCCGCGCAGGCAGCCGGGTAGTCGTCACCGAGCACGCTCGGGAAACGCGCGGGCGTCAGCAGTGCCGCGGTCAGCACGAACAGCGCGTCGGCATCGCCGACGGCCTCGGCCTCGGCGATCGGGTCCGTCCCAGCCACGCATGCCTCCCCATCTGGTTGTCGGCGCACCTTAACCAGTGAGGAGGGAGACCTGTCCATAGATCTGCGCAGTGACCTGCATCGCCGTACGGACGCGCTGCCGACGATCGGCCCCCCGCCTCGCACGGCGGGAGCTACACGTCGTCGCCCGCCGGCCGCCTCGCCGGTTCCTCCCGCAGACCGAGCAGCGAGCGGGCCACGGCCCTGGGCGACTCGTTCCGTTCCCGGGCGAGGGTGAGGAGCGCCCGGCAGGCCAGTTCATTGACCCCGAACGACAGCATTCCGGGGGAGACCCGGCTGGCCGCCTCCTCGGCCCGCGCCGGGTCGTCCTCGGCACACGCGGCCACGTACTCCGCGGCCGCCTCGAAGAGGTTGTGCCCCTGCCGGGGGCGCGGTGGCGCCGTCGCGGCGGTCTCGGGGGCCCGCCGGGCCGACGGCAGGAGTCTGCGCAGTCTTTCGGGTACCCGTGCCACGCCCCACCGCCTTTCCCGGGCACGACTGCCCGGCACGTCCACGGTAGTCAGTGAAGTGACGGGAAAGAAGGGTGCGTTGGCGGCATCCAGGATCTAGGACGGTTCACCGCTGCTGGGCCGGCGGCGTGGCGTTCCTCAGGAGCGGGAGGTTCTTCTCGACGGCCTTCTTCCAGGAACCGTCGTCGAACATCTTCTGGAGTGCCCGCCGGATCGTGCCCTGTGCATCGCCGCCCTCCGGAACGCCGATGCCGTAGGGCTCGTCGCTGACACTGAAACCGGCGAGCTTGAACCGGCCCTTGTACGCGGCCTGCTCGGCGTATCCGGCGAGCAACGTGTTGTCGGTGGTGACGGCGTCGACGGCGCCCGAGGCGAGTTCGCTGATGCAGCGCGCGTAAGTGTCGTGTGTCACGACCTGCGCCTGAGGGGCGAGTTTCGTCCGGATCAGGAGCGCGATGCTGGTGCCGTTGGCCGTGCAGACCCGCCGGCCGTTGAGATCCGTCGGGCTCTTGACGGAGGTGTTGCCGGCGGCGAGCAGGACGTCCTGATGGGCCATGAAGTAGGGGCCGACGAAGTCGACCTTCTTGTCCCGTACGGAATTCTTCGTGTACGTGGCCACGACGAGGTCGACGTCGCCGCCGGTGAGGGCGGACTCGCGGGTGGAGCTCTGGACCTCCTTCCACGCGATGTCGGCGGGAGCGTGGCCGAGTTCCCGGGCGACGAAGGTCGCCACGTCCACGTCGAGACCCGCGTACGTGCCGTCCGGGTTCTTGAAACCGAGACCGGGCTGGTCGAACTTGATCCCGATGGTGATGGCGGGGTCGCCGCCGGTCGGGGGAGCCGCGGACGCGCCCGTGGAATGCGACGAAGGCGTGGAAGGCGAGGACGCGCTCTGGCCGCTGGGCTTGCCCGCGACGCGGTCGCCCTCTCCGCCGTCCTTCTCGTCGCCGAGGGGAAGGAGGTTCCAGACGAGCACGCCGCTGAGCACGACGGCCGCCCCCGCTGCCGCCGCGTACATCCCGCCCTGCCGCTTCCGTGTCGCGGGCGGCCGGGTCGGTACCGGGGGTGCGAGGGGGAAGGCGGTGGCGGTGTCGACGGTGGCGTCGACGGAGGAGGGCGGGAGGGCCGCGGCAGGCGCCTGCACCTGCGCCTGTACCCGCGTTCCCGTGTGCGGCGGGACCGCGTCCCGGGGCTCGGCGTCGACGGCGGGGGATCCGTCACCCACGGCCGCAGGCGAAGCCTGTGCTGGAGCCTGTGCCTGAGCCTGAACCTGTGCTTGAGCTTGAACGTGAGGGTCGACTCTCGCTTCCGATTCGACCCCCGCGAGCATCCGGTCCAGTGCCTCACCGTCGGGACGCGCCGCAGGATCCCGTACGAGCACGCTCGTCAGAACCCGCGTCAGCGGCCCGGCCCGCCGAGGCGGCGGTACGTCCTCGCCGAGGACGGCCGCGAGTGTGGCGAGCGTGTTGGCCCGGCGCAGCGGGTGGTGACCTTCCACCGCGACGTACAGCGTCATCGCCAGCGACCAGAGGTCGGCGGCAGGCCCGCCCTCCTCGCCGCTGACACGTTCGGGCGCCATGTAGTCGGGCGTGCCGATGATCGAGCCGGCGGCGGTGAGGGCGGTGGCGCCGTGGATCGCCGCGATTCCGAAGTCGGTGAGCACCGGCTGTCCGTCGGGCCGCAGCAGGACGTTCGCGGGCTTGATGTCCCGGTGCTGGATGCCCGCCGCGTGGGCCGCCCGCAGCCCCGCGAGGATCCCCCGCCCCAGCGTTGCCGCCTCGCCGGCGGTCAGGTCACCCCGGTCGAGGCGGTCCTGGAGCGAGCCGCCGGCGACCAGCTCCATGACGAGCCAGGGGTACGTGCCTTCGCCACCGTCCACGATGTGATGGATGGTCACCACCTGGGGGTGGGCCACGCGCGCGAGTGCCCTGGCCTCCCGCAGCACCCGGATGCGGAGCTCCCGGGCGCCCTCGGGGTCGTACTCGGCGAGCGCCGGGTCGGGCGGGCGCACCTCCTTGAGGGCCACCTCGCGGTGGAGTGCCAGGTCCCGCGCTCGCCACACGGTCCCCATACCGCCCCCGCCGAGCCGAGCCGCCAGCTCGAACCGATCGTCGACCACCCGCGCCACTCACAGCCCCCTCGTTCAGACCGCCGACCCCGCCCCGACTCTGCCACATCCGGGTGGTGGATCCAGCCGGATCAAGGAGGGCCCACGGGGCATGCCCCGCCGTGCCCCGCCCCGCGCCCGGGTCGCGACAGTGACCCGGACACCGGGGCGCGGGGGCGGACGCCTCCACGCCCGGCCGAAGATCGAGGGAGTCACCCTCGACGGCGGAGTGTCCGGTCCGCTGGTGCTCCGCACGGCGGTGCGGAGCAGGCGATCCGCGGCTCAGTCCTCCCGTACGGCCATCGCCAGATAGCGCGTGTCCTCGTCGACGTAACTGACGAGCCGCCAGCCCGCTTCGGCGAGTACGCCGCGCAGTCGGGGTTCGGCGCGCAGGTCGTCCGGGGTGATCTGCCGGCCGTGGCGGGCCGCGAGCGCCGCCCGCCCGATGGGGTGGAAGAGCGCGAGCCGGCCTCCGGGCCGTACGACCCTGGCGAGTTCACGCAGATCGGCCACGGGTTCCGCGAGGTGCGAGATGAGCCCCGCGCCGAAGACGGCGTCGAGCGCGCCGTCGCGCACCGGCAGGCGCCCGACGTCGGCGAGCAGCAGCGTCGCGATCCCGTCCGTTCCGCCGCGCCCGGCGGAGACGGCCTGTTCGAGCATCTCGGGGGTGAGGTCGGCGCCGAGGACGGTGCCGGACGGGCCGACGGCGGCGCGGAGCGGCGGGAGGGCACGTCCGGTCCCGCAGCCGGCGTCGAGTACCGCGTCGCCCGGGCGCAGGCCGAGCTCCTTCGCCGCGGCCGCGTACGCGGGGCCGTCGTCGGGGAACCGGCTGTCCCAGTCGGCGGCGCGAGCGCCGAAGAACTCTCGGACGTGTGTGGGGTCATCGCTCATGCGCCCATGATCCCGCACGCGGGATTGTGAACGTTCTGTGTGGACGTTCTGTGTGCACGTTCGAGCCCGGTGCGATCGTTCGGGATCATCTCTCTGTCATATTCCATCAGCTTTCGAAATGCGCCCCTAGTGCGCCCCCTGATGCGCACTAGCGTCCGGGAGCCATGGGACACCTGGACCACGCCACCTACGGCTGGCTGACACCTGCACTGTCGTACGCGATGGCCTGCGTCGGCGCCGCCCTCGGGCTGCGCTGCACCGTACGCGCCCTCGACGCGACCGGCCGCTCGCGGCGGAACTGGCTGCTCACGGCCGCCTCCGCGATCGGCACCGGAATCTGGACGATGCACTTCGTGGCGATGCTCGGCTTCGGCGTGACCGGCACCGACATCCGCTACGACGTTCCGCTCACCATCCTCAGCCTCGTCATCGCGATGGCCGTCGTCGGCGTCGGTGTGTTCGCCGTCGGCTACGGACGCGACCGCGTCCGCTCGCTCCTGATCGGCGGGCTCACCACGGGCGTCGGCGTGGCGAGCATGCACTACATGGGCATGGCCGCCCTCCGGCTCCACGGGGAGGTCCGGTTCGACCCCCTGCTCGTCGGCCTCTCCGTGGTCATCGCCGTCGTCGCCGCCACCGCGGCCCTCTGGGCCGCCCTCAACATCCACTCACCCGCCGCCGTGGCCGTCGCCTCGCTCGTGATGGGCGCGGCCGTCAGCAGCATGCACTACACGGGCATGTTCGCGGTGCGGGTGGACGTGGTCCCCTCCGCCGCGACCCTCCCCGGGGCCACGGTCATGCAGTTCATCTTCCCGCTCGCCGTCGGCCTCGGCTCGTACCTCTTCATCACCTCCGCGTTCGTCGCGCTCTCCCCGACGGCCAAGGAACGTGCGGCGTACGCCTCCGCCGGGCGCCTCACCGAGCCCGACGAACGCGCGGTGGACGTCGCACCTCCCGGCTTCCGGACCGCCCGCACACCCACGAGCTGACCCGAACCCCCGTACGTCACGCACCACGACAGTCGCAGCCGGAACGAGGAGGCCATGCGAACTCCCCGCAGGACCAACGACGCCAAGGCGTCGGCGCCGCCGTCGGCGGCCGCGCGCGGGCGGCGCGCGCACGCCGGGCCGCCCGCCGACGAGCCGGGCGAGCCCACCCCCGACGCCTTCCCGACCACCGGACGCACGGCCACCGGACACTCGGTCACCGGACACACGCCCGCCGGACACTCGGTCACCGGACACCCGGTCACCGGGCACCGGGCCGGCACCCACGCGCCGTCCGAACCTGCCGCCGCCGAGGCGCCGTCTCCCCGCTCTCCGCACCGCGGTCTGCGACCCCGAACCGTCCGCGCCAAGATCGTTTCTCTCCTCATGGTCCCGGTCGTGTCGCTCCTCGCACTGTGGGGATTCGCCACCGTCACCACGGCACAGGACGTCGCCAGGCTCCGCCAGCTCCAGCGCGTCGACGCCGAGATCCGCGAGCCCGTCACGGCCGCCCTCGCCGCCCTCCAGGCCGAACGGCGCGCCGCCGTACGGCAGGTCGCGGCCCCCGGGGCCACTCGGGCCGCCGAGCTCAAGGACCGGATACGCCGCACGGACGAGGCCGTCGACCGCCTCCGCCTGAACGGCACGCACACCGTCGGCGACACCGGGGACCTGCCCGGCGACGTCGGGGAGCGGGTGAGCGCGTTCGTCGGCAAGGTCGAAGGCCTCGCCCGGCTCCGTACCGCCGCCACCGAAGGGCGGGCCGACGGGAACCAGGTGTACGAGGAGTACACCGCGGCGGTCTCCGCAGCCTTCGCCGTCGGCGGCGCCCTCACCGGCATCCAGGACACCCAGCAGGGCTCCGACGCGCGCGTACTCCTGGAATTCGGCCGGGCGGGCGAGATGCTGTCCCGCGAGGACGCGCTCCTCACCGCCGCCCACCTCGACGGCGAGTTCACCGCGGACCGGCTCCGCGCCTTCTCCGGCGCCGTCGAGACCCGGCGTACACTCACCACCTCCGCCACCGCCGACCTGCCCACCGCCGAACGCGCCGCCTGGGCCCGGCTCGCGGCCGGCGGCGACCAGGCCAGGCTCACCCGGGCCGAGGACCGGATCCGCTCCGCGAGCCCCGGCCGCCCCGCCGCCCAGGCGGTCACCTCCGCCGACTGGGACGACACCCTCGCCGCCGTACGCAACGGACTCACCGCGATCGAGAACGACGCGCGCACCGCCGCGGCCGGCCGCGCCGACCCCTTCGCCGGTGGGGTCCTCACCGCGGGCGGCGCGGCCGTGATCTTGGGCCTCGCGGCCGTCGCCGCCTCCCTCGTCATCTCCGTCCGGATCGGCCGCGGCCTCGTCGTCGAACTCGTCAGCCTCCGCAACACCGCCCTCGGCATCGCACGCGGGAAACTCCCCGCCGCCATGCGCCGGCTGCGCGCCGGAGAGGAGATCGACGTCCAGGCCGAGGCCCCGCCCGGTCCCGCGTCCCAGGACGAGATCGGCCAGGTCGGCGAGGCCCTCACCACCGTCCACCGCGCGGCCCTCTCCGCGGCCGTCGAACGCGCCGAGCTCGCCAGCGGCATCTCCGGGGTCTTCGTCAACCTCGCCCGCCGCAGCCAGGTCCTCGTCCACCGCCAGCTCAACCTCCTGGACAGCATGGAGCGGCGCGCCGACGACCCCAACGAGCTCGGCGACCTCTTCCGGCTCGACCACCTCACCACCCGGATGCGCCGCCACGCCGAGAGCCTCATCATCCTCTCGGGCGCCGCCCCCGGCCGCGCCTGGCGGATGCCCGTCCCCCTCACCAACGTCGTCCGCGCCGCCGTCTCCGAAATCGAGGACTACGCGCGCGTGGAAGTGCGCCGACTCCCCGAGACGGCCGTCGTCGGCGGCGCCGTCGCCGACCTCACCCACCTCCTCGCCGAACTCATCGAGAACGCCGCCCAGTTCTCCCCGCCCCACACCAAGGTCCGCGTCAGCGGAGAACCCGTCGGCAACGGATACGCCCTGGAGATCGAGGACCGGGGACTCGGCATGGGCAAGGAGACCCTCGCCGAGGCCAACGCGCGCATCGCCCAGTCAGAGGCCCTCGACCTCTTCGACAGCGACCGCCTCGGCCTCTTCGTGGTCAGCAGGCTCTCGTCCCGCCACGACATCAAGGTCCAGCTGCGGACCTCCCCGTACGGCGGCACCACGGCCGTCGTGCTGCTCCCGACCGACCTCCTCCAGGGCGCACTGCCGCCCGGCCGCGGCACACCGGCGACCGGCCACGGAACCGACACGCCCCACGCCGGAACACCGCAGGCGCGCGATCCCCGCTCGCCCTCCTCCTCCGCCGGGGGAGATCCGGGCGCTGACCACCGACAGACCCGCGACGAGCACGTGACGGGCGACCGGTTCGGCGCTGACGGCTTCGCCGCCGACGGGTTCGGCGCCGAACGCCTGGGCTCCGACCGTCGTACGGACGACGCGCGCGCCGCCCGCGAACACGAGGAGGCACAACGTGCCGAGGCCCGCCGCTTCGGCCGCCCGCAGGTGTCCCGCCCCCCGGCACAGGCCGGTCCGCACCCCGCCATCGGTGGAGGCGCTCCCGCCGGACCCGTCCCGGCGCCCCGCAGGACCTCCCCATCGTCAACGGGTGGTGCACGGCCCGGAATCCCGCCCCAGGAGACGAGCGGTCCCCGTGCTCCGGTCCCACCGCAGACTCCCGCGTCCTCGCGCCCGCAGCCCTTGCCGCGCCCGACCGCCGTGCCCGCACTCGCGGCGCCGCCGGAGCCCGCGCCGCCGCCCGCCAGAGTCACCGAACTGCGCCGCCGCGGTCCCTCCGTACCGCCGCCGACGCGCGAACAGCAGCCCGGCACGACCACCGGCCCCGCCGGCCCCGCCGGTCCTGTCGGACACCGTGAGGATGCGGAGGGCGAACTGCCGCGTCGGGTACGGCAGGCGAGCCTCGTCCCGCAGCTGCGCGAAGCACCCGCGGCGGCACCGGTCTTCGTACCGCCCGCCCCGGGCACGGACGCCCGCACCCCGGAAGTGGTACGGGACCGCATGGCGGCCTACCGGGACGGCTGGCAGCGGGGTGGCGGCGCGGCCCCGGGCAGCAGACGCCCCCTCGGCACCGGCACCGGCCACGTTCCCGGCCACGACGCGACCACCCCCGACGAACCCCGCCCCGAAGGAGACCAGTCATGATCGACCACGAGAGGATCTCCCACCACCGGTCCGGCGAGCTCGACTGGCTCCTCGACGACCTCGTCATGCGGGTCCGGGAGGTCCGCCACACCGTGGTCCTCTCCAACGACGGACTCGCCGTCGGGGCCTCCAGCGGTCTCAGCCGCGAGGACGCGGAACACCTGGCCGCCATCGCCTCCGGCTTCAACAGCCTCGCCAAGGGGGCGGGCCGCCAGTTCCACACGGGCGGCGTCCGGCAGACCATGGTCGAGATGGACGACGGCTTCCTCTTCGTCGCCGCGGCGGGGGACGGTTCCTGCCTCGCCGTCCTCAGCTCCGTCAGCGCCGACATCGGCCTCATCGCGTACGAGATGGCCCGCCTCGTCAAGCGCGTCGGCGAGCACCTGCACACCCCGCCGCGGCTCACGGTGACCCCGCCGGCCGCCGGCTGACCCGGAGAAGCCCATGAACGAGGACAGCACCGGCGGCGGCCCGTCCGTCCCGGGCAGTCAGTGGTACGACGCCGAAGCCGGACCGCTCGTACGCCCGTACGCGATGACCGGCGGCCGGACCAAGCCCGGCCCCAGCAACGTACGGTTCGACCTCATCGCCCTCGTCGTCGTGGACGACGACCCGCCCGGACCGGCCGAGGAGTCCCTCCTCGGCCCCGAGCACCGGTCCCTGCTCGCCCTCTGCCGGGCCGAGACCCAGTCGGTCGCCGAGCTCTCCGCCGACGCCGACCTGCCCGTCGGCGTCGTCCGGGTCCTCCTCGGTGACCTCCTCGAATCGGGCTTCGTACGTGTCAGCCGGCCCGTACCGCCCGCACAGCTCCCCGACGAAAGAATCCTGAGGGAAGTAATCGATGGCCTACGAGCGCTCTGAGAGCACCGGCACGGACGACGGCGACGCGGACACCACCGCCCTCGCCCTGAAGATCCTGGTCGCCGGTGGATTCGGCGTGGGCAAGACCACCCTCGTCGGCGCGGTCAGCGAGATCCGGCCGCTCCGCACCGAGGAACAGCTCAGCCGTGCCGGGGAGTCGGTCGACGACACCGGGGGAGTCGACCAGAAGACCACCACGACCGTCGCCATGGACTTCGGCCGCATCACGATCCGCTCCGGGCTCTCCCTGTACCTCTTCGGGACACCCGGCCAGGACCGGTTCTGGTTCCTCTGGGACGAGCTGTCGCAGGGCGCCCTGGGAGCCGTGGTCCTCGCCGACACCCGGCGACTCGAGGACTGCTTCCCGGCGGTCGACTACTTCGAGCACCGGAAGATCCCGTTCGTGGTCGCCGTCAACTGCTTCACGGGCGCGCGTACGTACGGCGCGGCCGACGTCTCCCGCGCGCTCGACCTGGACCGGGGCACGCCCGTCGTGCTGTGCGACGCCCGCGACCGCGACTCCGGGAAGGAAGTCCTCATCCGCCTGGTCGAGTACGCCGGACGGATGCACACGGCCCGGCTCCTCGACACGGTCGGCTGAGCTCGGGCCCGCCGTCCGGGCCGGCTGAGCTCGGGCCCGCCGTCCGGGCCGGCTGGGGTCCGGCCGGCGGATCGGCGGGCAGGCCCTTAGTCGGCCACGCCGGCCTGGGCGGTCACCTTGTGGATGCGTACCCGGACGAGGAGTTCGCCCGGGACCGCGTTGCGCTTCCCGAACTCGTCCGCCCGGTCCTCGCCCATGTAGCGGGCGCCGATGCGGCCGGCCCAGTGACGCAACTCCTTCGGGTCCTCGCTGAGTTCGGCACGACCGCTGAGCGAGACGAAGGCGAACGGCGGGGTGTCGTCGTCGACGCACAGGGAGACCCGTCCGTCGCGGGCGAGGTTGCGGCCCTTCACCGTGTCCTTGCCCGTGTTGAACACGAACTCGTCCCCGTCGAGAAGGAACCAGATCGGCACGACGTGCGGACTGCCGTCGTCGCGCACGGTCGCCAGCTTGCCGGTACGGGTTCCCTCGGACACGAAGGTCCGCCACTGGTCATCGGTCATCCTCGTCATGCCCCCATCCTGCGGCACGCGCGGGCGTGGTGCAGTGCTTGCCCTGTTCACGACAGTGCGTAAGGCTTGCGGCGATACGGCGGACCACTGCGGCACGAGGATCACGGGAATCCGGGTCTTCGGGACGCACCACCCAGGGGGAGGACCACTGATGGCGTTGGACAAGGGACTGGACTGGCTTCTCGACGACCTGACCCAGCGTGTCGGATTCATACGGCACGCGCTCGTGCTGTCGAACGACGGCCTGGTGACGGGCGCGAGCAGCGGACTCGCGCGCGAGGACGCCGAACACCTGGCAGCCGTCTCCTCGGGGCTGCACAGCCTCGCCCGGGGCTCGGGCCGGCACTTCAGGGCGGGCAGGGCACGCCAGACGATGGTCGAGTTCGACGAGGCGCTGCTCTTCGTGACGGCGGCGGGCGAGGGCAGTTGCCTCTGCGTCCTGAGCGCGGCGGAAGCGGATGTCGGTCAGGTGGCGTACGAGATGACGCTGCTGGTCAACCGCGTCGGCGAGCACCTCGGCGTGGCGGCGCGACAGCCGGGGCGTCCGGGCGGCGCCATGCTCTGACGCTCGGGCCGCCGTCCTGAGGCGTTGTCCACAGGCGGTTGTCCACAGGCCGTGCGGTGTTCGTCACTCTGCGTTACGTTCTCGGTGGTGGGTCGGAGAGATCCGCGACACGGCGAGAACACGGACGTACGGGGGAGGGCCACGGGATGACGGTCGACGAAGGAGCGCGCACGGGGACGATGGCACCGGGGCGGGCAGCGCAGGAACTGGAACTGAGGCGCGACGAGTTCCAGCTGGCTGTCCAGCTCGGCCTGGTGAGGACGGTGCCGGCGGGAGAGGGCGGACGACGGCGGGTCGAGCAGTGCGAGCTCGACCGTCTCAGGGCCGCGCCCGACTTTCCCGCCGGCCTGCGCGAACGGGTGCGCGCGGTCGGTACGGGGGAGGCCGCCGAACTCCTGGAGATCACTCCGGAGCGGTTCACCAGGCTGGCCCGGACGGGCCACGTCAGTCCCGTGCGGTTCTCCCTGAACCGCTATCGCGCGGTCGTGTGGATGTATCTCGCGGAAGAGGTCGCCGAGTTCGGCCTCTCCTGCCCCGCGCTGCTCACCGGGCGCCTGCCCATGGAACTCCGGGAACGCCTCGCCGCACACGAGGACCTACGGCCCAGGAACTGGCGGGCACGGCGGCTCGCTGTGCTGTTCCGCGCCACGGACGACGCATGGGCGCGGGCCGCCGCCATCGCCTCGCTCCTCGACCCGGTCCAGGTGGCCGAGGTCGTCGACGACCCGTACGAGCGCTCGCATCTCGACCGGTTGCGCCCGCCGGCGCCGCCCGGGATGCCGGTGCGGGCGGCGGCGCGCGACATCGCCGAGCGGCTCATGCGGGCCGACGACCCGGACGAGATCCTCTGGCACCGGTTGAGCCTGGCCCTGGTGCTGGACGAGGCGCGCGCCGAGCAGCCGGCGCCGTATCCCGGGGAGGGCGGGGCGAGCGGGCCGTGGGCGTCGGTCCGGGCCTCGGGTTCGGCCGGCGGACGGTCGGGGGCGAGGGCGCCCCTGCCGCTGTCCCGGCCGCCGGTGCTGACCATGGCGCCCGTACCGTCCCTGGCGCCTGTTCCGCCCGTCCCGTCCGGGCGGCCCGCGTCGGTGGTGCCGCTCGGGGCGGCGGTGTCGTGGGGGTGTCCGGAGACCTCGCCGCCACCTCGGCCCTCGACGCCACCGGCGGTTCCGCCCATGGCGGCGGTTCCCGCTGGGCGTCCGGAGGCGACCGACCGTCCACCGGGTCGTCCGGCCCGCACCCGGCTCCTCGACCGGCTGCGACGCAGGAGGACGACCGACGCTGGACGGAACGGGGGACGGAGGCGCCCGGTGTCCTGGCCCTGACGGCGGTGCGCGGCGTGCGGCCTCGGCGGGGTCTGGGGAGGATGGCCTCATGCTGCTCGCCCGTGTCGCGGAGGTGTCCCGGGAGGTCGCCGCCACCTCCGCGCGCTCGCGCAAGATCGGCCTTCTCGCCGAGCTGTTCGTGGAGGCCGAGCCCGACGAGAGTCCCCTCGTCATCGCCTACCTCTCGGGCCGGCTCCCGCAGGGGCGGATCGGGGTCGGCTGGAGCGTCCTGAAGGAGGTGGTTCCGCCGGCTGTCCCGTCCGCCGAACGGCCGGGCCTCACGCTCGCGCGCGTCGACGGGGCGATGACGGAACTCGCGGCGGTCTCCGGACCCGGCGTCCGTGCCGAGCGGACCCGGCTCGTCCACGCCCTGTTCGCCGCTGCCACCGACGAGGAGCAGCAGTTCCTGCTGCGGCTGCTCACCGGGGAGGTGCGCCAGGGAGCTCTCGACGCCGTCGCGCTGGAGGGCGTCGCCCAGGCCGCCACCGTGCCCGCCGGTGAGCTGAGGCGCGCCGTGATGCTCGAAGGCTCGCTGCCCCCGGTCGCCCGGGCGGTGCTCGCCGAAGGCGCCACGGCGCTCGACCGGTTCACCCTCCGGGTCGGCAATCCCGTACAGCCGATGCTGGCGCACACCGCGGCCTCCGTCACCGAGGCGATCACCGCACTCGGGCCCTGCGCCGTCGAGGAGAAGCTCGACGGCATCCGCATCCAGGTCCATCGGCGCGGCGACGAGGTCCGTGTCCACACCCGTTCGCTCGACGACATCACCGACCGGCTCCCCGAAGTGGTGGCGACCGCCCGCGCCGTGCCGGCCGACGGGTTCATCCTGGACGGCGAGGTGATCGCGCTCGACCCGGACACCGGACGCCCGGTGTCGTTCCAGTCCATCGCCTCCCGGGTCGGCTCCCGCACCGACGTGGCCGGTGCGCACGCCACCCTGCCTCTCACCCCTGTCTTCTTCGACGTCCTCGCGGTCGACGGCGAGGGCTTGATCGACCGGCCGGGCCGCGAACGGCACGAGGCCCTCGCGCGACTGCTCCCCGAGTCCCAGCGGGTCCGCCGCCTCGTCGTGACCGATCCCGGCGACCCCGCGCAGGGCCGGGCAGCCGAGCTGTTCCTCACCGACACGCTGTCCCGTGGGCACGAAGGTGTCCTGGTCAAGGCCCTGAACGCGCCCTACGTGGCCGGTCGCAGGGGACGCACCTGGCTGAAGGTGAAGCCCGTCCACACCGTCGACCTGGTCGTTCTCGCCGTCGAGCGGGGGCACGGGCGCAGGACCGGGCTCCTCTCCAACCTGCACCTCGGCGCGCGCACCGCCGACGGCGGCTTCGTCATGCTCGGAAAGACCTTCAAGGGACTTACCGACGCCATGTTGCGCTGGCAGACCGAACGGCTCGGTGAACTCGCCGTGGAGGACGACGGATTCACCGTGCGCGTAAGACCCGAGCTCGTCGTCGAGATCGCCTACGACGGTCTCCAGACCTCGACGCGCTACCCGGCCGGCGTCACGCTCCGCTTCGCCCGGGTCCTGCGTCACCGACCCGACAAGCAGGCCTCCGAGGCCGACACCGTCGAGGAGATCATCGGCCGTCGCTGAGCGGACGGCTGGGCGGAGGACGGCGGACCTCGCGGTACGAGGCCCCGCGAGGGATGCTGGAGACGTGGCACGACGAGCCCCGGTACGACGACCGCGGGGGCGCCGCGAGCGACCGGCGGGCCGCGAGGAGATGAGCGACGTGTACGACTTGCACATCGACACCGACGTGACCGTGCAGCTCAGTGGCTGCAGCCGGGAGGACGCGCAGGCCGTCTTCGACGTCCTCGACGGGGTCTACCAGCTGGAGGACCTGACGACGCCGGGCCCGCAGACGACCACGGGGCCTTCCCCCACCGTCTGGACGGCCACCTTCGACACGGCCGGCGGGCGCCACCAGGAGGTGCGCCCCACCCGTCTGAGCTCCCCGGTAGGGGCCACGCTGAGCGGTGGGTACCACGCCGTCGACGAGGTCGAGAAGGTACTCGCCGTCGGCTTCGACATCCAGTCCCTGCAGTCCGTCTCCGGTGACCAGGAGACCGAGGCCCGACTGCTGCTCGCCTCCCGCTGAGCCGGAGGCGTGAACTCCCCGGACGGAGCGGACGGGCGCCGTCCGGGGTTCACACGTGCCCGCGTGCTTCCAGGACCCCGCCGACACCCCCGGTATACACCGTGTGTAGAGTGCTTCGTCGGCCGTAGGTACTGCCCTGACCAGGCGGTTTTCGGCTGTACCGAAGACATCACCGGGGAAAGCGGGTTCCACCATGTTCCGATCCAGGCTGAGCCGACGCAGGGGGACGGCCACTGCCCTGCTCGCCGCGGCGTCGCTGATGCTGACACTCGGCGGCTGCGGACTCGACACCGTCACTCCGCAGGACGCCAGAGGGGACGGCGGAACGGACGACAAGGCGGGCGCCGCGGCTCGTCGTGTCGACTGCGCCAAGGTCAAGTGCATCGCGCTGACCTTCGACGCGGGGCCGGGCAAGGACACCCCCAGGCTCCTCGACATCCTCAAGGAGAAGCAGGTCCCCGCGACCTTCTTCCTGCTCGGCAGCAAGCACGTCGACCGATACCCGCAGGTGGTCAAGCGCATAGCCGACGAGGGTCACGAGGTCGCCAACCACACCTGGACCCATCGGATCCTCACCGATCTCGACGAGGCGGACGTCCGCGACGAGCTGTCCCGCACTCAGGACGCCGTCGAGAAGATCACCGGCCGGAAGCCCACCCTCATGCGCCCGCCGCAGGGCCGCACCGACGAAACGGTGTCCGAGGTCAGCCGGGAACTGGGCCTCGCCCAGATCCTGTGGAGCATCACCGCCAAGGACTACTCCACCACCGACTCCGCGCTCATACGGCAGCGTGTGCTCGAGCAGGCGCACGGCGACGGGATCATCCTGCTCCACGACATCTACGACGGCACGGTCCCGGCCGTTCCCTCCATCATCGACGAGCTCAAGCGGCGAGGCTTCACCTTTGTGACCGTGCCGGAACTCCTTGCCCCCGGCACGGCCGAGCCGGGCGCCGTCTACCGCCCCGAGAAGGACTGACACCGCCCCGAAGCGGCCCGACAAGACCTGCCGAAAACGGGTGATGTGACTCACGTCGCCCACGCGGGCATGCTCGGAACATTCGGGGAAGATTTACCGTTCATACGTATGTGGCTGCGAAGGGGCCTGGTCCCCAAGGTCCCCCCCCCATGAGGTGACCGCCCTTCGCGTCACGGCGATCGGCCCCGGTTGGAATCCCCCGTCCAACCGGGGCTCTGTCGTTCCCGGCCCCTTCCGCCCGGCCCTCTCTCGCCCGGCCTTGTGTCACCCGGCCCCGCGCGCCACGCCACCCTTCCGCAGGGCACGTCAGAGGCGCATGAACGGCGCGCACCCCGGCGCGTTCGACCCGTTCGAGTGAGCCCCTGCATGGTGGCTCCGCCCTCGGGCAGTGATCATCCCGAGCGGCCGGCCGATCACTCGCCGGCCGCTCCGACCAGGGACGATCGAAGGGGGACCCCATGCTCCGCACCACCGCGCGCCCCCGCCGCGCCCTTCTCGCCGCGGCCGCCGCGCTCCTGCTGTCCGGCTGCACCGCCGTCGGACCCGGAGCGCCCAGGACCCCCGGCGTTCCCTCCGGTGCGGCGGCCCAGGACGCACTCCTCAAGGCCGCCGAGCACCGGCTCGTCGTGGACTGCATGAACGGCCAGGGACTCTCGCTGACGTCCCGGCCCCGCGCCCCGGACGAGGAGCGGATGTTCCAGGCGGCGCTCTTCGGCGCCGGTCCCCGGGAACTCTCCGTCACCCTCGCCACGGGCGCCACCGTCACCGCCCATGAGGACGGCTGTCTCGCCGGCGCCAGGCAGCGGCTCTACGGTGACCAGCGCCGCTGGTTCCGGGCCCAGGTGGTCGTCGACAACCTCCGCGCCGAGGCCCAGGCGCGGATGCGCGCCGACCCCGGCCACCGAGCGGCACTCGCCCGGTGGACCCGGTGCGTGACCCCACCGGGTGGCCCCCGCCCCGATCGTCCCGATCCGGTCGTTGCCACCCGCTGCTCCCGCGAGAGCGGACTCGACGAGGTCCAGGTACGGCTCGAGGCCGCCGAGCTGGTCACCGTGCGCGCCCTGCGCCGGGACGAGCTCACCACATACCGGCAGCTGCGCGACCGCGCACTGCGGCGGGCAGCCGAACTGCCCGCGCCCACCCACCCGCAGAAAGGCACCACCCGCTCGTGAAGCGTTTTCTCGTCACCACCGCCGCGGCCCTGTTCGCCGCCACCTCCGGTCTCGCCCTCGCCACCTCCGCGGTGGCGGCCGAATGCCCCAGCGGTGAGTTCTGCGTCTGGCAGGATTCCGACTTCGGCGGCCAGCGCGCCAACTGGAGCGGAGACGACGGCTGGTGGGAGAGCTGGATCTCCGACACCGACTCCTCCTGGGCCAACCACGGCATCTCCGGACCCGGCATCAAGGATCACGTCAAGGTCTACGAGAGCGCCTGGCAGGGCGGCAGCATGACCATCTGTCTCGCCCCGGGCCAGGAGGTCGGCTACAACGGCGCGGCCAACGACCGCGGTGACTCCCATATCTGGTCGATGGGCTGCTGACGCACCTCAGGCGCTCTCCCCGCACCGTGACACGCCTGCCCGTCCCCCCGACGCCGACCGCGTGGGGAGACGGGCAGGCGTGGCGAGGAGGGTGGGTCAGTTCTCGTCGCCCAGCCACAGGTCGGGGCCGAAGACCTCGTAGTGGATGTCGGCGGCGGCGACGCCCCGGCCGACAAGGTCGCCGCGGACCGCGCGGAGGAAGGGCAGCGGCCCGCACAGGTACGCGGTCGTGCCGGCCGGCAGGTCGAGCGTGGTGACGTCCGCGCGACCCGGTCGGGCTCCGGAGTCGCCCGGCTCCTCGTACCAGAGGTGCAGGGTTCCCTGAGGCAGCGCGTCCACGAGACCCAGCAGTTCGGCGGCGTGCGCGTGGGACGCGGGGGTGCGGTCGGCGTGGACGACCACCACCGGTCGGGCCGATCCGGTGGTCGCCAGGTGGTCGAGCATCGCCAGCATCGGGGTGCTGCCGATTCCGGCGGAGGCGAGCAGCAGCGGGCCCTCGCCCTCGGGCAGGACCAGGTCACCGAACGGGGCGGAGACCTCCACCGTGTCTCCCGCACGTGCGTGGGCGTGCAGCCAGGAGGAGACCTCACCGGCCGGGTCGCCGTCGACCCGCTTGACGGTGATCCGCCACTGCGGGTGACCGGGAGCGGCGGACAGGCTGTACTGGCGGATCTGCCGGGCGCCGTCGGGCAGGGCCACCTGGACGCTCACGTACTGGCCCGGCCGGAACGCGGCCGTGGGGGTTCCGTCGGTGTGCCGCAGGACGAGGGAGACCGTGTCGGCCGTCTCCTCGCGCCTCTCGGCGATCTCCATCGACCGCCAGACCTGGCCCTCGGGGACGCCGGTCTCCTGGTAGAGGCGGGCCTCCACCGCGATCAGGGCGTTGGCCATCAGCCAGTACACCTCGTCCCAGGCCCGCGCGACCTCGTCGGTCACCGCGTCGCCGAGGACCTCGACGATCGCCGCGAAGAGGTGCTCGTGCACGGTCTTGTACTGCGCGGACGTGACACCGAGGGAGGCGTGCTTGTGCGCGATGCGCGACAGCATCACGTCGGGACGGGCGTCCGGCCTCTCCAGGAGGGCGCCTGCGAAGGCCGCTATGGAGCCCGCGAGCGCCTGCCGCTGCTCGCCGCTGGCCTGGTTGCCCCGGTTGAACAGATCGCGCAGGAGCTCGGGGTGGGCGGTGAAGAGGCGCCCGTAGAACCGCTCGGTGATCTGGTCGAGCGCGCCGCCGACGGCGGGCAGAGTGGCGCGGACGACCGGGACGGCCTGCTCGGACAGCATGAGAACTCGCAATCTGGTAGATGATCTGCGTATTAAAAGGTGTGCGTGAGCGCCCGAGGGCGTGCACGGCTCAAGGGGTGGGGCGCGGGGTGAGGGAGAGGAGCAGCGGGCCGGTCGGTGACTCCACCAAATCCGCCACGGTCAGGGGATCGAGGATGCGGTAGAACGCCTCCTGCGCCTCGCGCAGCGCGCCTCGCAGTCGGCAGGCGGTGCGCAGCGGGCAGGGCGGATCGCCCTCGCAGGCGACGACCTCCTCTTCGCCCTCCAGGGTGCGGGCCAGCCAGCCCACCGAGGAGCGTCGGCCCCGTTCCGTCAGGACCAGCCCGCCGCCGCGGCCGCGCCGCGCCTCGACCACGCCCAGATGCTGGAGCCGGGTCACGACCTTCGCCATGTGGGCGTAGGGCACGTCCATCGACTCCGCCACCTCGCGGGTGGTGACGGAGTCCTCCTCCGGAGCGGTGACCGCCAGGCGCATCACGGCACGGAGCGCCAGGTCGGTGAACTTCGTCAGTCTCACGCCATGACGCTATCAAAGAGGTACTTGATATGCGCATTAAGGGGTGGGTTCCTGCCCCTGAGCCCGCCCCCCCGTCACCGCCCCCGTCGTCGTCACAGCCACCAGCCGCCCGTGAGCAGGCGGCTGCACGCGGACCCGGCCGGCGCAGCGCGAAGGGCGCGAGCGACCCCGGGAGTCTGCCGGGCTCCGCCAGGGCCTGTCGCAACAGGGAACCAGCGAGCCCGGTGGCCGGTGCCGCCCGCGCCCCCTTCCGTCCGTGCGTGCTTCCTTCCTGTCCTCCTCCGGTGCCTCAGGCGAGGACCTTGGCCTTCGCCTTCTCGAACTCCTCGGGCGTGATCGCGCCCTTGTCCTTCAGGTCCGCGAGGCGGGCCAGTTCGTCGGTGGGGCTGCCACCACCGGCAGCGGTGCCGCCCTCCTGCGTTCCGGCGGCCTTGCGGATGTAGTCCTGGAAGGCGGCCTCGCTCTGCTTGGCCTGCTTGGTGTCACGCTCACTCATGCCCTTGCCCCGGGCGATGACGTAGACCAGCACGCCGAGATACGGGAGCAGGATGCAGAAGATCAGCCAGCCGGCCTTGACCCAGCCGTTGAGGGAGTGGTCCCGGAAGATGTCGGTGACCACCTTGAAGAGCAGGAACAGCCACATGATCCAGAGGAAGAACCACAGCATGGTCCAGAAGAGGTTGAGGAGGGGGTAGTCGTCCATTCCTGCACACTCCGTTCCCGCGCCGGCCGGGAGAGGCCGGGCGTTGCAGCGAGTTTCGCCCAGCCCGGGCGCCCCCGCATGTCGTGGCCGCTCCACGTGCGGGCCGCCGGCCGCCGTGTTCGGATGGAGGCCGCGGACCGCGGTGCGGCGCCGACGACGCACGCGCGGAACTGCGTACGGACGTGCAACCACAGGCGGAGCCGCGTACCGCACGAGGAACGGAGCGCCATGGGGCCGGTGGAATGTGTCGTGCTCGCCTTCCCGGGGGAGCGGCTGAAGGTGGCGGCGGTGACGGCCGTCGCCGAACTGCGCAGAGCGGGCCAGGTACGCCTCATCGACTCGCTCGTCGTGGTCAAGTCGGTCGGTGGGGAGGTGTCCACCTCCGAACTCGTCGAGTACGAGGAGTACGACGAGGCCACCGCCGAGATCGGCCCCGAGGTGAATCTGCTCGGCCCCGAGGACGCCGAGGAGGCGGCCGAGACACTCGACCCCGGCTCGTGCGCCCTGATGCTGCTCGTCGAACACGTCTGGGCCGCACGGGCTTCCGACGCGATCCGCGAGGCCGGTGGCCGCATCGCGGGGACCGTGCGGGTGCCGCCCGAGCACGTCCGACAGGCGAAGGACGCCTACCGCGAGGCCATGGCCGCGGCCACGGTCGGAAGGAGCTGACGATGTTCCTGCGACGCCGTCCCCTCGGACGCCCCGTCATCCGGCCCGCCGGAGCCCCTCTCCTGCGCGGCGCACTCGTCGGCGGCGCGGCCTACGCGGCCGGCCGGAGTTCCGCCAGGGCCGCACGCCGGGAACAGGACCAGGAGGAGGCGATCGCGGATCTCCAGGCCCAGCAGCAGTCGGCCGTCGCTCCGCCACCGGCGCCGACCGCGCCACAGGCCGTCGCTCCCGCGCCGGCCGCTCCCGCCTCCGGTGGGGCGCCCTCGGTCACCGACCAGCTCGTCCGGCTCGGCGAACTCGCCCAGCAAGGGCTGCTCACCCCCGAGGAGTTCGCAGCCGCCAAAGCCGAACTGCTCGGCGTCTGAAGGGGTTTCGGGGCGCGCGTTTGCGAGGAGGTGCGGTGCCGTTCAGGCGCTGCGCAGGGCCGCGAGCGCGCGATCGGCGTGGGCGCTCATACGCAGCTCGCTGCGTACGACCTCCCGTACCCGCCGGTCCTGGCCGATCACGAACGTGACCCGCTTCGTCGGCGCGAGCGAGAACCCGCGCTTCACGCCGAACCGGTCGCGTACGGCACCGTCCGGGTCGGACAGCAGCGGGTAGCCGAGCGAGTGCCGCTCGGCGAACTCCTGCTGGCGCTCCACCCCGTCCGTGCTGATGCCGACGGGCAGCGCGCCGACGGCGCGGAACTCGGCCGCGAGATCGCGGAAGTGACAGGCCTCGGCGGTGCAGCCGGGGGTGAGCGCCGCAGGGTAGAAGAAGAGGACGACCGGCCCCTCGGCCAGCAGGCCGGTCAGAGAGCGCGGGGCGCCCGTCTCGTCCGGAAGGCTGAAGTCCTCGACGAGGTCACCGACGTTCATAGAGGCCCGTCCCCGATCCGTACGTGCTCCGCCACCGGCGCGTCCGGTGGCCGGCCGGTGACGTTACCGCACGGTAGGACTCGCCGTCACCCTTTCGGGTGCGCCGTCATCCCTGGTGCGCCGTCGCCGCCGCGGCTGCTGTCGCCGCCCCGCTCCGTGCCGCGGCGCGCCGGTCGAGCACGGTGAGGGCCCGCTCGCCCCAGCGCAGGTTCTCCTCCTCGAAGAACCGGCCGCGCATCAGCGTGAGGTACGGGCCCACCCGCTCCGCCTCGTCGAGGTACGTCTCCTCGTCCCGCCCGGCGAGCATCCACTCCCGCAGCCGGTCGTAGCGGGCCAGCTTCGCCCGCGCCGTCTCCATCCGCTGGGCCACGAACCCGCGCACGGCCACCGTGTCGCCCTCGTCGCAGGCCTGCACCTGGACCAGCAGCTCGTCCCGTACGGCGCTGGGGCGCGGCGCCGTGGAGGTGTAGGTGGCCAGATCCCGCATCCCCGGCTCAGTGAGACTGAACATGCGCTTGTTGGGACGCCGTTCCTGCTCGACCACACGCGCCGTGATCAGGCCGGCCTCGGCGAGCTTGTCCAGCTCGCGATAGAGCTGCTGCGGGGTGGCGGCCCAGAAGTTGGCGACGGACACGTCGAAGATCTTGGCAAGGTCGTATCCGGATGCCTCGCCCTCCAGGAGAGCTGCGAGGACGGCGTGCTTGAGGGACATTCCGCCACGCTAGCAGCACGTTGAATAGTTTCCTCCGCACCTATTCAACCGGTGATCCCCAGGCCGGACGGGGGTCCTACGCTGGCACGTCCGTCCGGCGCCTGCCTAGGCTGGAGGGAGGGGACGGCAGATCCGAGGGGCAACGCGATGGACAGCCACACGTTTGTCTACACCACCTATATCCGGACAACCCCCGACGAGCTCTGGAAAGCGCTCACGGACCCGGCGTTCACCCGCCGGTACTGGGGTGTGGCCTTCGAGAGCGAGTGGACCCCCGGCGCCCCCATGGCCTGGGACGAGAACGGACGCAGGACCGTCGACCCCGAGCAGATCGTCCTCGATGCAGAGCCGGGCCGCCTCCTCTCGTACACCTGGCACACCTTCACGCGGGACTGGGCGGAGGCCGTACGCCTCGGACAGGACGTGTACGAGAGGCTCGCCCGGGAGCCCCGGTCCAAGGTGACCTTCCTGATCGAGCCCTCCGGCGACACGGTCAAGCTCACGGTCACCCACGGTGACCTGGAACCCGACGGCCTGATGAAGGGCATGATCGGCGAGGGCTGGCCCGCGCTGATCTCCAGCCTCAAGTCCCTTCTGGAGACGGGCGAGGAACTCCCGGAGCCGCCCCGCTGACCCTGATCCCGACCCTGACCCACAGCCGCCGCGCCGAATCAGGCCCGCAGCCGCCCCGCTGCCCCGACCCACCGCGCGGCCGTCCCAGGCCTGCCGACCCCCGTGCGCAGCCGCGCCCGCTGGCCCATTCGAGTCGTCTCGCCCGCCACTCCGCCGCCACGCCCGGCGCCTTGATCATCCGTTTCTCCTTTCATCCGATTTGATGCTGCGGTCGGCACCGCCCGCCGGCATCGCCGTCAGAAAGGGGAGGGTGTCCGACGTGGCGTCACGCAGATACGTACGGGGGTGGGGAGCGCTCTCCCTGGCCGTCGGAGCCGTTCTCGTCAGTACGGCGGCCCAGTCGTCCGCCGACCCCGACGCGCGGACCGTCGTGGTCCCGGAACCCACCGCCCTCGTCACGGTGGACGGCTGCGCCACCGGTGGCGTCCTGTGCTCCGCACCCCGCCGCACCGTCGCGCTGAGCGGCGGGCGGATCCTCACGGGGAACCCGTTCACGCTCGGCACCGAGGCCTCCGGGCCGCTGGAACTCGCGCTGCGCACCCCCGGAGTACTCGCCGACGTCACCGTCACCGACCAACGGGGCCATCGTGTGGCCGGGGCGCCGAGCGCCGACGGCACCCGGTGGACCAGCGCCGCGCCGCTGCCTGCGGGCGCCCGTTACGCCGCCCGCCTGGTCGTCGAGCGGCCCGGCGCCGAAGGCCCCGACCGGCACCGGGCCCGCCTGGACTTCCGTACGGCCGCCGCCCCCGCCGGGGAACGGCTCACCGTCACCTTCGGACCGGACGACGGCGGAACGTACGGCGTCGGCCAGCCGGTCACCGCCGAACTCAGCCACCCCGTCCCGGCGGACGCCCCCGAGGCCCGCCGAGTCGTCGAACGCGCCCTCCTCGTGCGGACCGAACCCCACGTCGAAGGCGCCTGGTACTGGGTCGACTCCGGCACCCTCCACTACCGGCCCCGCGCGTACTGGCCCAGCCGCACCACCGTCCGGGTCCGCAGCGGCCTCGAAGGGGCCTGGGTCACCGGCGGCCTCTACGGCGGCCGCTCACGGCCCCTCACCTTCACCACCGGGGCCCGGATCGAAGCGGTCACCGACATCTCCGCCCTCCGGATGACCGTGTTCCGCGACGGGCAGCCGCTCCGTACCCTCCCGGTCACCACCGGCAGGGCCGGCTACCGCACCCGGGGCGGCACCAAGGTCGTCCTCGGCAAGGAGCCGCTCGTCCGGATGCGAGGTGACTCCATCGGCATCGCCCGCGGCAGCCGCGACTACTTCGACCTGAAGGTCCGCTGGGCCACCCGGGTGACCTGGAGCGGCGAGTACCTGCACGCCGCCCCGTGGTCGCTCGACGCGCAGGGCAGCGAGAACGTCAGCCACGGCTGCACCGGCATGAGCACCGCGGACGCCGCCTGGCTGTACGAAACCGTCCGGGAAGGGGACCTCGTCCGCGTGATCAACGGGTACGGCGAACCCATGACCCCCTTCGACAACGGCTTCGGCGACTGGAACCTCAGCTGGCCCGACTGGCGCCGGGGGAGCGCCTTCGACCCTGGCGCCACCGGTCCCCGTTCCGTAACCGCGACGACCGTCCTCCGCCCCACGCTGTGAACCCCAGGGAGTTCTGATGACGGACATCACCCAGGTCGACGTCGGCGACGCGACCCTCTTCGTGGAGGCGCGGCGGCTCGGCCCCGACTCCGAGCTCGAAGGCCTCGGCGGCCGCCTGCCCGACCTCTCCGCGGTCACCGAGGCGCTCGCCGCCTTCGCCGGGCAGATCGGGGACGCCCTCCACCGGGCGGCCCCGGACCGCGCGACCGTCGAGTTCGGCTGCCAACTCGGCCTGGACGCGGGGAAACTCACCGCGCTCGTCGTCCAGGGCAGTGCGAACGCGAGTCTGCGCGTCACCCTCGAATGGTCGAAGTCGCCGCACTGAGCCCGCGCGCCGCCCCGGCCGTCGGGGTGGCGCTCACACCCGGCATCGCTCCACGCACCCACGACACCCTGCTACTCCCGTGCGTCGCCGCTCACCGGGTCCGAGGACAGCCGCTGGGCCGCGTAGATCGGTATCACCGACAGCAGCACGAGTACCGCGGCCACCACGTTCACCACGGGGGCCTGCTGAGGGCGGGTCATGTTGTTGGAGATCCACACCGGCAGGGTCTGCACACCCGGCCCCGCGGTGAACGTCGTCACCACGATCTCGTCGAAGGAGAGCGCGAAGGCCAGCAGTCCGCCCGCCAGCAGAGCCGACCGCATCAGCGGGAAGGTGATGTCCCAGAAGGCGCGGAAGGTGTGTGCCCCCAGGTCCATGGCCGCCTCCTCGTACGAGCCGGGCAGTCGCCGCAGCCGGGCCACCACGTTGTTGAAGACCACCACGATGCAGAACGTCGCATGACCCACCACCACCGTGAACATCCCGAGGCCCACGCCGAGCGGCTCAAGGACCGTGGTGAAGGCCGAGTTGAGTGCGATGCCCGTGACGATGCCGGGCAGCGCGATCGGCAGGACCACCGCGAAGGAGACGGCCTCGCGCCCGAAGAAGGTGAACCGCTGCACCGCGAAGGCGATGAGCGTACCGAGCACGAGCGCCACCACCGTCGCCGCGAGCCCGGCCTTCACCGAGGTCCACAGCGCCGCCCGGGCGCCCTCGTTGTCCCAGGCCGCCGCCCACCAGTCGAGGGTGATTCCCGGCGGCGGCCAGCTCGCCGAACGGTCCGGGTTGAACGAACCGAGGAGGACGAGCAGCAGCGGCAGGTAGATCGCCGCGAAGCCGAGGCCGGCCGCGGTGCGCAGCGCGATCCGCGCGGGTCGGGAGAGATTCATCGGTCGCGGTCCTTCCGGCCGGTCACAGGCTGCGCAGCGCGCCGGAGCGTCGCACCGCGAGCAGGTACACCACGATGACGGCGACCGGCACGGTGCCGAGCGCGGCGGCCAGCGGCAGGTTGAGGGTGACGTTGGAGGAGACGAGATTGCCGATCAGCTGGGTCTTGCCGCCCACGATCTGCACGGTGATGTAGTCGCCGAGGCTCAGCGAGAAGGTGAAGACGGACCCGGCGGCCACCGCCGGCCGAACCATGGGCAGGACGACGGAGACGAACGTCCGCCACGTCCTCGCCCCCAGGTCGGCGGAGGCGTGCAGCAGGTTCTCCGGGAGCTGGACGAGCGCGGTGTGGATCGGCAGCACCATGTACGGCAGCCAGAGGTACGTCAGCACGAGCACCGTGGCCGTCAGGCCGTACCCCGGTCCGCTCAGGCCGAACGGCCGCAGCGCCCAGTCCAGCGGACCGCCCTCGGAGAGGATCAGCCGCCACGCGTACACCTTCACCAGATAGCCGGCCCAGAGCGGCATGAGCAGCGCCACCACGAGCAGTGGCCGGCGGCGGGGGTGCGCGACCCGGGCGGTGTAGAAGGCGAGGGGGAAGGCGAGGAGGGCGCAGAGCGCGGTCACGCCGAGGGCGATGGCGACGGTGCGCAGGACGACGGTCCGGTAGACGGGCGAGCTGAGGAGCTCCTCGAAGTTGCGCGAGGTCCAGATCCGCACGACCTCCGAGGTGAAGCTGTCGGTCGACCAGAACGCGGAGAGGAACAGGGCGGCGAGCGAGCCGAGATAGGCGAGCACCAGCCACAGCAGCGGGGCGGTGAGCAGGGCTGCGAGCCGTACCCGGGGTCGCCGGTGCAGGGCCCCGGCGAGCCGCCGGACGGGTCCGGCGCCTCGTGCGGGCGACTCGGGGGAGCGCCCGGGGGAGGCGAGCGGGGACAACGGGGACAGTGGGGAGAGTGCGGTCATGGGACGGGTCAGCCCTTGATCTCGGTCCAGGCCTGGACCCACTTGGCGTACGGCACACAGCGCGCGTCCGTACGGCCGTCGAGGCACTGCTCGATCGGCGTCGTCCAGAAGTGGACCTGCTTCCAGTACGTCTCGTCTGCGGCGTGGAAGGTGGCGCAGTGGCTCTTGTCGGTGGTCTCCGCGCAGGACTTCGCGTTGGCCGGGGCCTCGCCGAAGTACTCGGCGACCTGTGCGTTGGTCTTCGGCGAGACGATCCAGTCGAGCCACTTGTAGGCGCAGGTGGGGTGCTTGGCCTTGGCGGAGACCATCCAGGTGTCGGACCAGCCGGTGGAGCCCTCCTTCGGCAGGACCGCCTCGACCTTCGCGCCCTCGGCCCGGGTGAGGTTGGCGATGACCTGCCAGCTGGTGCCGACGACCGAGTCGCCGCTCTTGAAGGCGGAGACCGCCTTGAGGTAGTCGCTCCAGTACTCGCCGATGTGCTTGTTCTGCTCCTTGAGCAGGGCGACGGAGGCGTCGAACTGCTTCTGGTCGAGGGCGTAGGGGTTCTCGATGCCGAGCTCGGGCTTCGTCGCCCTGAGGTACAGGGCGGCGTCGGCGAGGTAGATGGGCGAGTCGTAGGCGGTGACCTTGCCGCTGTGCGCCGAGGCCTTGTCGAAGACGGCGGACCAGGAGTCGGGTGCGGGCTTCACCTTCTCCGTGTCGTACATGAGGAGGTTGGCTCCCCGGCCGTGCGGGATGCCGTAGGCGACTCCCTTGACGGAGTTCCACTCCTTGCCCTTGAGCCCGGCGAAGACATCGGCGTAGTTCGGGATCAGCGCGGTGTTCACGGGGGCGGCGTCACCGGAGGCGATGAGCCGCAGGGACGCGTCGCCGGAGGCGGAGACGGCGTCGTACGCGCCGGTCTTCATCAGCGCGACCATCTCGTCCGAGGTGGCCGCCGTCCTGGTGTTGACCTGGCAGCCGGTCTGCTTCTCGAAGGCGCTGACCCAGTCGACCTCGGGGTCGGTGGACCCGTCCTCGACGTATCCGGCCCAGGCGATCAGGTTGACCTCGCCTTCGGCCTTGCCGAGCGCGGTCGGCGCCTTCAGATCGGGCGGGTTGAGGCCGCCGGACTTCCCGGAGCCGGCCGGGTCGGCCGATCCGCAGGCGGTGAGGAGCAGCAGCACCGAGAGGGCGGCTGCGGTGCGGAGGGAGCGGGGCGGGCGCACGTGGTTCTCCGTTGCGTGAGGGGGCGTTACGGGGACGGGCTGACGTGGCTCGGTTCTTGTGTGCGGCTCGCGGCGGGGGCGTTACGGGTTGTCCGGTACGCGTACGGCGTGCTGCGGGTGCCAGCCGAGGCCGACCCGGGCGCCCCGGAAGGCGGCGAGGTCGGCGGAGGAGGTGTCCAGGTTCTGCTGGAGTGCGGTGAGCCGCCCGCCCGCGTCGAGGTCGACCAGGAAGCGGGTGGAGTCGCCGAGGTAGACAACCTCGGCGACCGTGCCGGAGGCCGTCGCGAGCCCGGGCTCGTCGGGGGTCGTGCGGCCGCTGAGGACGCGGATCTTCTCCGGTCTGATGCTGTACGTGCCCGGTGCCCCGACGAGCCGTCGGGCGGTGTCCCCGCTCAGCAGGTTGGAGGTGCCGACGAACCCGGCCACGAACGGGGTCGCGGGCCGCTCGTAGATCTCGGCGGGGGTGCCGACCTGTTCGATACGGCCCTGATGGAAGACCGCGATCCGGTCGCTCATCGTCAGCGCCTCCTCCTGGTCGTGGGTGACGAACACGAAGGTGATGCCGACCTCCCGCTGGATCTCCTTGAGCTCGACCTGCATCCGCTCGCGGAGCTTGAGGTCGAGCGCGCCCAGCGGTTCGTCGAGCAGCAGCACGCGGGGGCGGCCGACGAGGGCTCGGGCCAGGGCGACCCGCTGCCGCTGGCCGCCGGAGAGCTCGGCGGGCCGGCGCCGTCCGAGGCCGTCGAGCCCCACCCGGGTGAGTGCCGCGCGGGCCCGCACCAGGCGTTCGGCGCGGGGTACCCCGCGTACCTTCAGGCCGTAGGCGACGTTCTGTTCGACCGTCATGTGCGGGAAGAGCGCGTAGTCCTGGAACACCGTGTGCACGTCACGCTCGAAGGGGGCGAGCCGGGTGACGTCGCGTCCGGCCAGCTCGACCGTGCCGGCGCTCGGTGCCTCGAAGCCGGCGGTCAGCCGCAGCACGGTCGTCTTTCCCGAACCGGAGGGGCCGAGCATCGAGAAGAACTCGCCGTCGGCGATCTCCAGGTCCACCCCGGCCACGGCTTCGGTCCTGCCGTAGGTCTTGCGCAGTCCCGTCAGCCTGATCGCCATTCCCTCCATGGGCGGGAACCTTTCTGGTGCGGTGGAGCGTTGCTCGGGCGTGAGCGCAAACATATGAAGTCATAGTTCAAATCTCAAGACCCCTTTAAGGTAAAGGCTGAGTCAACGCTCGACGCACGAGGTGGTTAACCGTGAGACCAGACGGCAGACCGGAGATCGGCGGCGCGGCCGGGACGGGCACCGCCCGCAGGGCCGTCTTCACGCCCGTCGACACCCGGGCGCGGGTGGACACCGTCGTCCGCCGCATCGGCGACGCCATCGAGCTCGGACTCCTCGCCGACGGGGAGCAGTTGCCCGGCGAGACCGAGCTCGCCGGACAGCTCGGCGTCTCCACCGTCACCCTGCGCGAAGCCCTCATGGCCCTGCGCCAGCAGGGACTCGTCACCACCCGCCGGGGCCGAGGCGGCGGCAGCTTCGTCACCCTGCCCGACAGCCCTCCGGAGGAGCGCCTGCGGGCCCGCCTTGCCGACTGGTCCACCGAGGAGCTGCGCGATCTCGGCGACCACTGGGCCGCCGTCTCCGGCGCGGCCGCCTTGCTCGCCGCGCGGCGCACCCAACCCGGTGACCTGCGGCCCCTCGTCCGTACGGCCGAGGAATTCGCCACCGCCGAGGACCCGGCGACCCGCAGCCGGCTCTACGGACGCTTCCACGTCGAACTCGCCGCCGCGGCCCAGTCCGCCCGCCTCACCCGCGAGGAGATCGCCCTCCAGACAGACCTGGGCGCACTGCTGTGCCTCGTCCTCGACGCGCCCGACTGTCTGCGCAGTGTGTCGGATCGTCACCACGCTGTGATCTCCGCAGTGCAGGATGAGGCCGACGAGCGGGCCAGAACGCTCGCCGAGACGTGCGTACAGGAGTCGGTGGGGCGGCTGATCGCGCTGCGCCTCGCCACCCCCGGGCGTGCACCCGAGCCTCGTTCCGAGGAGGACACACATGGGCAGGAGCACCGGGCTCGCGGGCCGCGCGGCGGCCACGGCTGACACCCCGCGCAGGGGGAGGACCACGCCGAGCGAAGCACCGGACCCGGCTCGGAGTACGCGCGACGAGGCACCGGATCCTGCTCGGAGCACGCTCGACGAGGCACCGGACCCGGCCTCGGACTCTGCCCCGAACGCACTCGACGATGCCGCGGCCCGCGTCCGGGACACCCTCGAAGAGGTCTTCCTCGCCGTCGCCGCGACCGGCGCCGACACCAGCGACCTCCTCGCCGGTCTCGCCGGCGCGGGCCGGGAGCCCCGCGCGAGCGACCTGACCGCCCTGCGCCCCGGGCTGCGCGCCCGGCTCGACAGCCACCCGCTCGTCTCCGGCGTGGGCTTCGTCGCCGCGCCCGGGCTCCTCGGCGACGTGCCCGGCTGGCTGGAGTGGTGGCAGCGCGGCCCCGGCGGCGCCGTCCGGCCGCTCCTGCTCGACCTGGATCCCGAGCACTCCGCGTACTCCGACTACACCCACTGGGACTGGTACACCCTGCCCCGCGAGACCGGCAGCCGCGCCGTCGCCGGGCCGTACGTCGACTACCTGTGCTCCGACGAGTACAGCCTCACGCTCTCCGCGCCGGTCACGCTCGACGGCCGCTTCGTGGGGGTGGCCGCCGCCGACGTCTACCTGCGTCACTTCGAGGCGGCCGTGCTCCCCGTGCTCCAGCGGCTGCCCGCACCCGCCCGACTGGTCAACGCGCGCGGCCGGGTCGCCGCCTCCACCGACCCGGCCCACCTCGTCGGATCCCTCACCAAGGGACCCGACTTCGGCGCCGTCCTCGCGGGACCGCCGGCCGAGCACCGCGCCGAGGGCGGCCTGCGCCTGCTGCCCTGCTCGGGCACCCCGCTCGTCCTGGTCACGGCACAGAGCGCGGCGGAGAGCGCCGAGGACTGAGGCCGCCAGGCGGCACGAGGCCGGGGCCGACGTACGAGCCCCGGCCTCCGCGACTACGCGTACTCGACCGTCAGCGTCACCGGCGTCGCCTGGTTCACGAAGAGGTACGCCGTCCCGGTCGGCGCCGACGCGAACCCGAGCCGGAACTGCGTGACCCCGCCCCGGTTCAGCGCCGCGAGCGCCTCCGCCGACAGATCCGTCGACACCGCGCTCCCGGCGGAGAACGCGTCGATCCGCGCCGCGCCCGCCACCGACGCCACCGCCGCCCAGTCCGCCGGCTCGACCGCACATCCACCGAAGCAGCCCGTGCGCAGGTCCACCTGGAGCCGGTTGCCCGCCGGCGACGCCCAGGGATCGCCCGAGCCGCTCGACCGGGTGAGGGTCAGCCACGCCCGGGTGATCTCCTTGCCGGCCGGAATCCGCGAGGTGTCGAAGGAGACCACCGACCTGTTCACCTTGCCGTCGGTGCCCCGCCCGAGCGCGAGCCCGTACACGTCCTCCAGGGTGCCGACCGCCGACCCCGAGCCGTCCGCGGCCGCCTTCACGTACCCGTCCTCGGCATCCGTGCTGGACAGGACCGTCCGATCGGCCGTGGGCGGCGGCGTCCCGGTGCCGCGCAGGGCCCGCACCATGCCCATGATCGCCTCGATCTGCTGTCCGCCGTGCCGGGCGTAGGCCGTGTCACCCAGGTAGCCCCACCAGTTCCAGCAGCCGTTCGGGTTCTCCAGTGTGCCGGTCGGTGCCGCCTGCGGATACAGCACGATCATGGCGTTGGTGTCCGCGTACTCGTTCAGGTACGCGCCCTCGACGAACCGGGTTCCGAACCCCTGGTACGCGTACCCCTGCTTGCAGCCGTGCAGGGCCACAAGGAGCTTGCAGCGCGCCCCCTGCGCACAGGACGCCGGGACGTACGCGAAGCCCTCGGCGCCCATCGAGAGGGCCGCCGCCGAGCCGCCCGGCGCGTACGCGTTCTGGTCGAAGCGGATCAGCGAGCCGCCGGTGCCGGAACCCGGCGCCGCGACCGATCCGAAGAGATGCCCGAGCAGCGCCCCCTCCGCGTCGATCCCGCAGTTGTTGAGGAACGGCGTCTGCGTCACCGTGCAGGAGTTGGGGCCGAGCGGAGTGATCCAGGCGTGGCCCGCGGCCGTCGACCGGTTGTACTGGACCCGGGCGCCGAAACGGCCGTAGTAGTCGGCGAGCGCGTCCGCCACCGGCCGCTTCACCGTCGAGTCCCCCGAGCCGCTGAACACGTACACCGGGTCACCGGCCAGATTCGCCACCGGGTCGACCTGGCCCTGCGCCGAACGGTCGCGCGTGGCCTGTTCCAGGGCGGCGAGCTGAAGGTTCTGCGTCGTGTCCATACAGGCGTTGAGCGCGGTGGCGAGCTGGCCGCGCGCACAGTCGTACGGCCCCGAGGCGAAGGCCGCGGAGCCCTCGAACGTACCGGAGTAGGCGACGTGCAGCTGGGTGGCCATATAGCCGCCGGACGACACCCCGGCACTGAAAACGGAGCCGATGTCGTACCCCTGGAGCGTGCCGGGCACCGGCGGGGGAGCGGCGGCCCCGGCAGGGACCGCGGTGGGAAACAGGGTCGCGGCGACGCACAGCAGCAGCGCCGCGAACCGGCGTGACCCGCGGCGACGGGTGGGACGGGGTGAACGCATGGGATCTCCCGGGCGGCTCGTTCCTGACGGAGGGTCGGCCGGGAGGCTACGGGCGATCCGGAGCCCTCCTCCATGGGCGAGGACGCCACAATCCGGCCCGCCCGGTATGGCGGCCCGTCACCTGGCAGCCGCTGCTGGGGCGCCCGGCGCGAGCTGCGAGGATGCCGGCATGGATCACCACGAGGAGAAGAACGGCCGGCTGGCCGAGGCGGTCGCGCTGCGCGAAGAGGGCCGCAAGGACGAGGCCCGCGAGCGGCTCGTCGACCTGGCCGCCCTGCACCCGGACGACGCGGAGATCGCGTACCAGACGGCCTGGGCGCACGACGTCCTCGGTCTGGAGGCGGAAGCCGTGCCGTACTACGAACGCGCCCTCGCGGGAGGTGGCGCCGTGGGCACCGGCCTCGCCGCCGAGGACCGGCGCGGGGCGCTCCTGGGCCTCGGCAGCACCTACCGCGTCCTCGGCCGGTACGAGGACTCCGTCGCCCTCCTGACCGGAGCCGTCGAGGAGTTCCCCGAGGACGGCTCCCTGCGCGCCTTCCTCGCCATGGCCCTCTACAACACCGGACGGCACCACGAGTCGACCCGTCTGCTGCTCCGCCTGCTCGCCGCCACCAGCGAGGACCCCTCCGTACGGCAGTACCGCCGGGCCATCGAGCACTACGCCGAGGACCTCGACGCGACCGAATGACGGGACGCGACGGAGTGACGGGACACCTGACAGCGTCCGGTCAGTCGTTCACCGCCGTCAGGAGCACCACGGAGTCGTCCAGGGCGGTGAGCCCGTGCCGCTCCTTGGGGAGCATCCGCAGCGTGCCCGCCGACAGCTCCTCCGCCCAGCCGGCCGCCGTCAGCTTCACCCGGCCCCGCAGCACCTCCAGGCTCGCGGCCGGAGGAGTGTTGTGCTCGTCCAGGGACGTGCCCGCGGTCAGGGCGATGACGCTCTGCCGGAGCACCCCGTCGTGCACCACCCGCTGGGCGCTGCGCCCGTGCGGCGCGGTGCGGGCCGCGGCCATGTGCTCGTCGGCGAGGGCGGTGAGGTCCAGCTTCATGACTCTCCCTGCGGGGTGCGCGGGCGGATACCCCCAGCCTCCCGTGTGACGTCCGGGACGCAACTCGGGGCCGCCGGTCGTGCGGAACACACGGCCACGAGCCCGCCCAGGGCGACGAACGCCCCGGCGGCGAGCACGGCCGCGGCCCAGCCGTGCTCCGCGTACAGCCAGGACCCGGCGAGGGAGCCGAGGGCCCCGCCGCCGAAGGTGGCCAGCATGAAGACCGTGTTGACCCGCGCCGCCACCGCCCGCCCGATCCCGAAGATCCGGGCCTGGTTGGCCACCTGGCACGAGCTCACACCCACCACCAGCAGATTCGCCCCGGCCACCAGGGCCACGGGGGAGTACGGGGCCAGGCCCGCCACGCCGAGCCCGAGCCCCGTGAGCACCAGCCCGCCGGCGCTCACGACCTGGGCCCCGTACCGGTCGGTGAGCGGCCCGGCCGTCGCCGAGAGCAGGGCGGCGGGCAGGGTCAGCACGCCGAAGAGCCCGGCGGCGCCCGGCCCGTACCCCAGCGGCGGGGCCGCAAGGTGGAAGGCGAGCACCGCCCAGAAGACGCTGAACGCGGCGAAGACACAGGCACCGAGCAGTGCCGAGACCCGCAGCGCGCGGTGGGCCGCCAGGAGCCCGGGCAGCCCGGCGAGGAGCCCCGCGTACGAGGTGTGACCGCGCGACCCCAGCCGTTCGGGCAGTCGGCGGGGCAGGACGAGCAACAGTGCCGCCGTCGCCACGGCGGCCACGAGATAGGCCGCCCGCCAGGTGCCGCTCGCGTCGGTGACGGCGCCCGCGACCGTACGGGAGAGAGTCGAGCCCAGCGTGAGCCCGAGACCGACGAGGCCCACGGCCCTGCCTTGCCGCCCGGGGCCCGCGCGTACCGCCGCCACCGGGGTGAGGATCTGCGGAAGCACCGTCGTGGTGGACAGCGCGAGCGTCGCGAGAGCCAGCGTGACCACGCCGGGCGCCGATGCCGCGACGAGCAGCGCGGCGGTGGTGAGGGCGAGCAGCACCGAGGTCAGGCGTCGAAGCCGCGCTGTGTCGGCCAGCGGTACGAGCAGCAGGATGCCGAGTGCGTACCCGATCTGCGCGGCCGAGGCGATCAGCCCCGCCGTCCGCACCGACACGTCGAGACCCCGGGCGACAGCGGCGAGGAGCGGCTGCGGGAAGTAGATGTTGGCGACGGTGACCGCACCCGCGACGGCGAAGAGCAGGACGTTCACCGGCCGGGCGGGTGCGGTGGACGGGGTCGGGGCGGTGGCACGTGGGTCCACGAAGTCTCTTCCGTACGGGGGAGGGGGATGCCTCCAGGCTCCCCGCCCCCGCCCCGGCGGAACAAGGTGTCATCATGAAACCGGCGTTGAGTCACACTCAACGATCAAAGCGGTCGCACAGGAGGTCCCGTGCTCGAACGGTACGAACTGGAAACGTTCCTCACGCTCGCCGAGGAGCTCCACTTCGGGCGCACCGGCGAGCGTCTCGGCGTCTCCACCGGCCGCGTCAGTCAGACCGTGAAGAAGCTGGAGCGCCGCGTCGGCACCCCGCTCTTCGCCCGCACCAGCCGCAGCGTCGCCCTCACCCCCGTCGGCCTGCGCCTGTACGAGGACCTCCTGCCCGTCCATCGGCAGCTCCGCACGGCCCTGGAGCGCGCCACCGCGGCCGGACGCGGCATCCACGGGAGACTGCGGGCGGGCTTCGGCACCCCCTGGGACGCCGAACTGCTCACGGCCGCAGCCGACGCCCTCCTCGCCCGCCACCCGGGCTGCGAGATCTCCGTCCACGAGGTCCCCCTCGACGGCGGAGTCCGGCCCCTCCAGGACGGCGAACTCGACATCCAGCTCACCGCCTTCCCGGTGCGCGAGCCGGAGCTGACCACCGGCCCCGTCGTCGTCCGCGACGACCGGGTCCTGCTGCTGCCCGCCGCCCACCCGCTGGCCGGACGCCCGTCCCTCGGCCTTGAGGACCTCGCGGACCTGCCCCTGATCACCACCGGCGGTGCCCACCCGCGCCACTGGCTCGACCACCACTACCCCCGGCACACCCCGTCCGGAGCGCCTGTCCCACGGGGTCCGGTCGCGGCCACCTGGCAGGAGGTCCTCTCCCATGTGACGGCGGGCCGGGGCGTCACCCCGGGCGCCGACCGCGGCGGGCGCTACCACCCCCGACCCGGCATCGCCTACGTCCCGCTGCGGGACGCCCCGCCCCTCGAATACGGCCTGGTCTGGCCCACCGCCGCCGACTCCGCCCTTCTCAGGGCGTTCGTGGTGGCGGTCGGCAGCGTGCGGGCCCAGTGACCTGCGTCAGAGATTCGGTGGCAGTAGCGGCGACCGCTCAGCCGGCATTGCGGGGGACGAGCGTGCCCGTCAGATGGTCGTACGCCACATGTGCGTGGAGCCGGACGCCGGTGACGAGGGTGTCGTCGTCCGCGTAGAAGTGCGGGTTGTGATTGGTCACCAGACCACGTCCCCCGGGTACGGGCACCGGTCGCCCCGACGCGTCCAGGGCCGCCTCCTGGACGCCGAGCATCACGTACAGGCCGCCGAAGCGGCTCACGAACTCGGAGACGTCGTCGTACCCGAGCGTCGCCTCCGTCTCCACCACGCGCTCCTCGCCCACCACGCGACGGAAGGTCGGAAGGCCCGCCTCCACCCACGGTCCGCTGTTGTGCACGGGCGGCACGGGCTGCAGGTACTCCGCAGTCGCCGTCGCCCCGAACGCCGCCGCCGAGTGCTCCGCGAGCGTCGTCAGACGCTGCTGGACCTGCGCCATGTCGGACTCCACCGCGCAGCGGACCGTCCCCCACAGCGTCACCGTCTGCCCGACGATGTTGAAGCGGCCGACGTCCTCGACGTGCCCGATCGAGACCGTGACCGGGTCGAAGGCCGAGACCTGTCGGTACAGCTGGCCGATGCCCGTCAGGACCGCCCCCACCGCCGGCATCGGATCGATGCCCTCCCAAGGCGTGGAGCCGTGGGTCTGCTTGCCGGTGACGACGATACGGACGAGGGTCGAGGCACCGTACTGATTGCCGATCCGGTAGCCCACGTACCCCTTCGGATGCGGTGTCACATGCAGACCGAAGGCCATCGTCGGCACCGGGTCGGCGAACGCGCCCGCCTCGACCATCGCCCGCGCCCCGCCCTCCTCGGTCACCGGCGGGCCCTCCTCGGCGGGCTGGAAGACGAAGAGCACCGTGCCCGGCAGCCGGTCGCGCACCCCCGCGAGCACCGTCGCCGCACCGAGCAGTGCCGCCGTGTGGCAGTCGTGTCCGCAGGCGTGCGAGACGGGGAACGGGCCGCCCGGGTAGTCGGCGTCGACCACCTCGGAGGCGAAGTCCGCCCCGCACAGGTCCCGGACCGGCAGCGCGTCCATGTCCGCCCGCAGCGCCACGACCCGCTCACCCGCGACCCCGCCCCGCAGGACGCCCACGACCCCGTGCCCGGCGATGCCCGTACGGACCTCGTCGAGGCCGAGGGAGTTCAGGTGGTCGGCCACCAGGCGGGCCGTGTTCACCTCACGGTTGGACAGCTCCGGATGCCGGTGCAGATGGTGCCGCCAGGCCACCACCTGATCCGCCACCCCGGCCGCCCGCTCGTCCAGTTCGTCGTGAATCTCCTCGCTGCCCAACGGGGGACTCCCTCTCGTTCCGGCCGACGCCGGTCGGCCGCGGTCACGGGACACCTGCCTCACCAGGCTGCCATGCCCCTCCGCCGTACCCGCCCCTATCCGATCGTCACCACGCGCGCCCAGTCCGGCGGTGTGTCCGGTTCGTAGTCGGGATCGTTCTCGTCCCACGAACCGGCGAGAGACCTGGCACGGGGGAACAGGCCCACCACCGTCCGGCACGGCGGCCGGTCGGAGGGCCAGGGCGTCTGGCCGTCCGTCAGGACCACGATGACGTCGGGCCGGGGCCCCGCACGCAGCGCCTGTGCGAAGCCCGTGCGAAGATCCGTGCCGCCGCCACCCACCAAGGGGATGCCCTCGGCGCGGCACAACGGATGCACGGTGCGGGCCGCGGCGTCGCACGACAACACCGTCACCAGGTCGCGGCGGCCGCCCACGGCCCGGGAGATGGCGGCCACCTCCAGGAGCGCGCCGCCCAGCTCCGCGTCGCTCACCGACGCGGACGTGTCCACGATCACCGAGACCCGGGGCGGTCGGCGCCGAAGGCTCGGCAGCACGGCGCCGGGGACCGCCGCCGAGCGCCGGGACGGGCGGCCGTACGTGTAGTCCTGACCCGCGCCGGAGGTGGAAGCCGCCGAACGGACCGCCGCTCCCAGCAGGTCCCGCCACGGCTGCGGCGGGTGGAACACCTCCTCCGCCCACCGCTTCCACCCCTTCGGCGTGCTCCCCGGGCGGCCGTTGACGGCCTGCGCCACCCGGAAACGGACCGCGTCCCGCTGCTGCTCGCTGAGGCCGTGCGCTCCGTCCGGCCCCAGATCCCACTCCCGGCCGAGTCCGTCGGCACCGCTGCCGCAGTCCAGCCAGGCGAGGTGCTGCATACCGGAGCCGAGGCCGATCTGACGCAGGTAGTCCTCCATGAGTTCCCCGCGCGCGAGCCCGAGGGAGTCCGGAGTGACCGCGCCCTCGGGCATGACCAGTCCGTCCTCGAACACGTCGTCGTTGATCTCGCAGTCCGCCGCGATGTTCATCAGCAGCCTGGCGCCCGGGCCGGTCAGACCGCGCTCCCGGGCGACCCGGTCACCGCGCCCGTGGTGGTCGCGCAGGAGGTGCGACACCTCGTGGACCCACACCCCGGCCAGTTCCTCCACCGGTGTCCGGTCCACGAAGACCGGCGAGACGTAGCAGCGCCAGTGCCGGTCGACGGCCATCGTCGGCACCCGCCGCGACTCCACGACGTGCAGGGCGAACAACGCGGTCGCCAGATAGGGGCGGGCCCGGACGGCGAGCAGCCGGGCGGCGAAGAGCTTGTCGCGGTCGAGGGCCTTGCCTGCGCTCACGCCCGCGCCTGTGCTCGCGCCTGTGCTCGCGCCTGCGCCCCCGCCTGTGCTCGCGCCCGCGCCTGTGCTCGCGCCCGCACGCGCGCCCACGCCTGCTCCCGTACGCGCGCCCGTGCCCGTGCTCATCGTGCGGCCGCCGCCGCGGAGGTCGCGCCGTTCACGCGCCTCGCGCCGCTCGCGACAAGGGTCGCCGCCTCGTCCGCACGCCGGGACATCGAAACGGCCCCCGCGAGCCGTTCGATGGTGGGCGGCACGTCCCACTCCTCACGGCGGAGGGCGGCGAGCGCGGTCGCCGGGACGACGACCAGATCCGGTGCGCCGGTCTCCACCGCCCTGGCAAGCAGGGCCCAGGCGGCGTCCCAGCGGGACTTCTCGGGGCGCGCACCGACCGCGGCCACCACACCGTCGAGCGCGGCCTGGCGCAGATCACCCCGCTCCGGCAGTTCGGCGCCGGCCGGGTCGGCGAGCAGCGTCTCGGGGTCCGGGAGGTCCATCCGGTCCAGACTCGCCAGCAGTTCGAGCCCGGGACCGTCCCCCACGGTGCCCCTGACCAGGAGCGACAGCACCTCTCGGGAGGAGCCGGCAGCGGTGGCGAAGGCGATGAGGCACAGGCTCATCTCCCAGCTGCGGGGCGAGGGCCAGGCGCCACCCCGCCGGGCTTCGCCGTTCGGCAGCTGGTGGACGAGCTTGGGGCGGGCGGCGAGGAGTCCGCACACCGCGCGCCTGGCGAAGTCCACGGCCTGCGGCAGGCGCTCCGGGTCGAGCCGGGGCAGTGTCGCCCGCGGCCAGGTTCCGCCGAGGCCCCGGACGACGACGTCGTGGTCGTGGGTCCACTGGAGGTGCACGAAACGGTTGGCCAGCGGCGGACTCAGCTCCCAGCCGTCGGCGGCCGACGCCCGTGGGTTGGCGGCAGCCACGATGCGTACGCCGGGCGGCAGGCGCAGGGCGCCGACCCGCCGCTCCAGGACGAGACGGAGCAGAGCGGCCTGCACCGCCGGCGGGGCGGTGGACAGTTCGTCGAGGAACAGCAGACCGCGGCCGGCCCGCACGAGTCGTACCGCCCAGTCCGGCGGGGCCATCGGTACGCCCTGCTCGGCGGGATCGTCCCCGATCACGGGCAGTCCCGAGAAGTCGGACGGCTCGTGCACGCTGGCGATCACCGTGGTGAGCGGGAGGTCCAGGGCCTCGGCGAGCTGGGTCAGGGCTGCCGTCTTGCCGATCCCCGGCTCACCCCAGAGGAGGACGGGCAGGTCGGCGGCGACCGCGAGGGTGAGGGCCTCCAGCTGGTTGTCGGGGCGTGGCTCGGTGGTGGAGTCGCGCAGCAGGGCGAGCAGTTCGCCGGCGACGTCGAGCCGGGAGGGGAACGGGGACGGGGTGCTCAAGGGCATGGGTGATCACCTGTGGGTTCGTCGTAGGGCAGGAGGACGCGGCCGATACCGGTGGGCGGGCTGATCCCGCTTCGGTCAGCGGGCGAGGGTGTGGCGAGGGTGGGTGCGATGGTGCCGAGGACGGTCGGGCCCGGGCAGGGCACGGCCCGGGCCCGGGCCGTGGAGACCCGCCCGGTAGAGCCCGTACGTGATCCGCCGCCGGGCAGCCGCTTCCAGCACGTCCCGCAGCGCGCCGTTGCGCAGTACGGCGTCGGGACCGAGCAGGCCCTCGACGACGGCGAGCGCGCCGGCCGTGTCGCCGTGGTCCAGGCGTTCGCGGACACCGGTGAGGCAGTCCGGACGACGGTGCGCCTCGTCGATGGCCTGAAGGCAGGGGAGGGGAGGCCCGCCGAGCGCGACCAGGAGCTCCTCCCGCCGGATCTCGGCAGGGGCGTGGTCGAGCGGAGCCAGTACACCGTCGGACAGACCGATCCGATGAAGGAGTCCCCGGCACTCCACGTGACGCGGCTGACCCGGCGGGTCCGCGGCCGGGGCCGGCCCGGCCGGCCGGAGGTCGGGCACGAGGGCCGAGGCGACGAGTGGGTGCAGCCGTCCGGCCTCGATCAGACCGGCGCGCAGCAGCTCCAGATCGGGCAGCACCCAGGTCGCGGCGTCGGGCAGGACGGGCAGCACCTGCGATGCCGACGCAGACATCGCAGCAGGGGCAGGCGATGCCGAAGCCGATCCACAGCCCGTCGTCACGTCGAGGATCACCTGCTGCCGCGCCGCGAGCCGCACGCGGACGCGCCCGGAGTCCCGCCCTTCGGCCCGGAGCAGGATTCCGGCCTCCGCCGCCCAACGGTCGACGGCGCGGCCAGGTGCTTCCTCGTTCGGCGACGGCGGATCCACGGACGGCCACGCGTCGGCCCCGGAGCGGATCCGCAACTCGTCGCTGCGCTGCGCGTCCCAGAGGTGGCGGTGCAGGTCCAGTCGGTACCGCCCGCTGGCGCTCGGGTGCGGATGGCGGCGCTCGCCGGGTGCGGAGCGCGACCGGTCCCACAGCGCGAGGCTCATCCGCTGTCCGGCGTCCGCCCAGGCGGGCGCCGTCCGCACCACGAGGTACACCGGGTGGGAACCGTCCTCCCCGGAGACGTCGTACCGGGCCAGCGGAACGGTGAGTCCCGGGCGCAGGACCCCGTCGGGGGCGCACCTCGGCATGTGCCAGCGCAGCAGGTCGGGAGCGAGTCGCCGGAGATCCGCCCTGACCAGGGCGGCGAGTTCCCGCCCGTACGCGTGGGCGGCGGAACGCAGGTCGAGATCGACGTCGACGCCCGCAGCGGCGCAGGCGCCCGACCAGTCACCGGCGGAGCGGCGGAGGCCGGCGGTCTCGATCATGGAGGGCGGCACGGCGAACTCGCGCACGCGCTGCCAGAGGGAAAGGCGGGTTTCGCCGTTCGCGGTGTGAGTGAGCATCAGCACTCACCTTGCGCGGACGGGACCCCCGATCTGATAGCAGAGTAGGTCGTCATCACGATCATCGTATCGAGGGGTGTGCGGCGGGGCCAGATGTTTTTCTCCGCAGGGAGCAGGCGCCGAGCCGCTCACCGCGCGGAGGCTTCGCCGGCCCAGCCGACCCGGCCGACCCAGGCGGCCCAGCCGGCGAAGCCTCCGCGCGGTGCTCCCTAACCCGCGCCCGATGCTCCCTAGCCCGCGCTCTCCGCGTCCGGACCGCTCCGCGCGATGATCGCCGCCGTGTCCACCCCCGCGGGCAGCGTGCCGAAGGCGAGGCCGCGGTCGCCGTCGAGCCGGGAGGCGCAGAACGCGTCCGCCACCGCCGGATTCCCATGACGTACGAGCAGCGAGCCCTGCAGCACCAGGGCCAGGCGCTCGACGAGCCGCCGCGCCCCGTAGGCCGCCGCGTCCGGGTCGCCGAGCCCCGCGAGGTCCTTGCGGAGGCCCGCGATCGCCGCGTCCAGGCGCCGGTCGGCGCCCGCGCCCCGGTCGACCTCCGCGAAGAACGCCTCCACCGCCTGCGGCTGACGGGCCATCGCCCGCAGCACGTCGAGCGCGGCGACGTTGCCGGAGCCCTCCCAGATCGACGGGAGCGGCGACTCCCGGTAGAGCCGCGGAAGGCCCGATTCCTCGACGTAGCCGTTGCCGCCGAGGCATTCGAGGGCCTCCGCCGCGTGCGCGGGCGCCCGCTTGCACACCCAGTACTTGGTGACCGCGAGCCCGAGCCGCCGCAGCTGCTCCTCCTCCGCGTCGCCCCGGGTCGCCCGGTCGACCGCGCCGGCCAGGCGCAGCGCCGCGAGGGTGGCCGCCTCCGCCTCAACCGCAAGGTCGGCCAGGACGTTCCGCATCAGAGGCTGGTCGACGAGCCGCGCCCCGAACGCCTCGCGGTGTGTGGCGTGGTGCACTGCCTGGACGAGCCCGAGGCGCATCCCGGACGCCGAGCTGATGGCGCAGTCGAGCCGCGTCATGTTCACCATCCGGATGATGGTGGCCACCCCGCGTCCCTCCTCGCCGACCAGTCGGCCGAGAGCACCCTCGTACTCGATCTCGGAGGAGGCGTTGGACCGGTTGCCCAGCTTGTCCTTGAGGCGCTGGAGGCGGATCGCGTTGCGGCTGCCGTCCGGCAGGACACGGGGCACCAGGAAGCAGGAGAGCCCGCCCGGCGCCTGGGCGAGCGTGAGGAAGACGTCGGACATCGGCGCCGAGGTGAACCACTTGTGGCCGGTGAGCGCGTACTGGCCGGGCTCGCCCGTCGGGACGGCCCGGGTGGTGTTCGCCCGGACGTCGGAACCGCCCTGCTTCTCGGTCATCGACATTCCGGCGATGATCCCGCGCTTCTGCGTCGGCACCCGGAGCCCGAAGTCGTACGACGCGGAGGTCAGCAGTGGCTCGTACACCTCGGCGAGTTCCGGCTGGGCGCGCAGCGCCGGCACCGCCGCGTACGTCATGGAGATCGGGCACAGGTGCCCGGCGTCGGCCTGTCCCCAGACGAACACCTTCGCCGCGCGGGCCACATGCGCGCCCGGCCGCTCGTCCCGCCAGGGCGCGCCGTGCAGCCCGTGCCGGACGGCCACGTCCATCAGGTCGTGCCAGTGCGGGTGGAACTCGACCTCGTCGATCCGGTGGCCGTACCGGTCGTGGGTGTGGAGCACGGGGGAGTGGCGCTCGGCGAGGCGCCCCCACTCCTGGGCCTGCTGGCCGCCGGCCCGGGCGCCGAGCTCGCGGACCTCGGTCTCGGCCCAGCCCGCGCCCTCCCGGCGCAGCGCCTCCAGCAGTGCGGGGTCGGCGGAGACGTCGTAACCGGTCAGGGGCGGTACCTGGTTGGTGACCTCATGCGTGGTCGGCATCGGGGACTCCCAGTGCTCGCAGGGTGAAGGTGACGAGTGCGGGTACGGTGCCGGGCCCGACGGACCCCTCCGCCAGCGGGCCGACGAGCGCTTCCGCGCCCGCCCCGACCAGCGCCGAGGCGGTCAGGACCGGGTCCTGGGGCGGCAGCTCGCCCGAGCGCACGCCCTCCTCGACGCGCGCGGCGAACACGTCCCGGAACGCGCGCCGGAAGACCAGCCGCTCGGCGTCCACGGCCGGGTCGACCGGCTCGGCGAGCAGCGCGTAGGCGAGGCGCGGCGACTTCAGGGCGCGCAGGGCGAAGGTCTCGATGACGGCGACCACCCGCTCGGCGGCCGAACGGTGCTCAGGGCGCCCGGCCGCCTCGGAGACGGCCGCGACCTCCCGGCTCACCACGGTCCGGAAGAGCTCCACGGAGAGCTCGGCCTTGCTGGGGAAGTGGCGGTACACGCTGCCCGTGGCGATTCCGGCGCGGGCCGCGACGGCCGCCACCGTGCATCCCGCGTATCCCTGCTCGGCGAGCAGTTCCCGGGCCGCGTCGACGACGGAGGCGCGCTGGGCGTCGAGTCGGGCCTGGACGGCGGGGGTGCGTCGGTAGGGCATGGAAGAAGTGAAGCAGTGATTCACTCCTTCATCAAGAGGCGGGACGCGCCGGGAACGGGAACGGCGCACGCCCCCACCGGTGAGGGTGGGGGCGTGCGCCGTTCGAGCTGTGCGCCCGGGGCGGGCACGTGCTCGTCCTGTGCGCCCAGGTGGACACGAGCTCGTCCCGACCGGGGTCAGCCGGTGAAGACCTCGGTCAGGGACCAGGTCGCGAGGCCCGCCATGCAGACGCCGCCGATGCGCTGCACGGTCTTGAGCGGAACACGCTTCGCGATGAACCGGCCCGCGACCAGGGCGAGCGCGGAGACGCTCATCAGGGCGGCGAGGGAGCCGATCGCCGTCGACCAGGTGCCGTTGGTGGCGGCCAGGTTGGCGGTGGTGATCTGGGTGAGGTCACCCCACTCGCTGATGAACACGGCCATGAAGGCCGTCGAGAAGACGGGCAGGAAGCCGGTGACGGTCTTGCCGCCCTCGTCGGCCTCGTCGTCGTCGCCCCCGCTGCGCAGCAGCATGAACGCGCCGAAGCCGAACAACAGGGCCGAGACGAGCTTCACGGACCAGCCCGGGAGCAGTCCGAGCAGGCTGCCGGCGCCCACCGCGATGGCGACATGCGCGAGGAAGGCGGTCGAGGTGCCGATCCATACATAGAGAGGACGCATACGCGTGCCCATGGCGAGGGACGCGAACATCGTCTTGTCGGGAAGCTCGGCGAGGAAGATCAGCCCGAAGGCGGTGAGGATCGCCAAGGGGTCGAGGTGCATACCGGGGCTCTCTGCTCGGTCCGGGCCGGTGGACTCGGCACGGCACCTCGATGGGCGACGGGAGGACCACTCGGCCCGGCATGACGGACCACGCCCACGGAAGCGCGGACGCGGTTGATGCCTGGCCGAAGGTCTCGCCCGTCCGCGTCGAACGCGGACCCGGTCACCGGGAACCCGAGGGCTCCAGTATGTCGACGACCGATTTGCAGGGCTACTCCCCTTCGCTGTCCCTCAGTGTAGCGGACCGGGGTGCGAGAGTAGGTAGACACCGTCTACTCGATCTTGGTAGACAGTGTCTATGCATCACGAATCCGAAGACCATCAGGGGCCCGGGAGTGAGCGGCAGGGCGAGGGCGACGGCGGGCTGCGGGCGCGACTCGTCCGCGCCGGCGTCGAGCTCGTGAACGCCGAAGGCGCCCAGGCACTCTCGCTGCGCGAGATCGCCCGCCGGGCCGGTGTCTCCCACGGCGCCCCGCGCCGCTACTTCCCGACCCACCTCGAACTCCTGTCGGCCATCGCCCGCCAGGGCTTCGCCGAACTCACCGCCCGCGTCACCGCCGAGGACCGGGAGACCGCCGCCCCGCGCGAACGGATCGCACTCCTCGCCCGCGTCTACCTCGACTACGCCCGAACCCGACGCGGCATGTACGAGCTGATGTTCCGGCACGACCTGCTGGAGAGCGGCAGCCTCGGGCTGCGGGAGACGAGCCTGCCGCTCTTCGCCCGCCTCACCGGACTCGTCGCCCGTGTCCGCCCCGATGCCGCCGCCCCGGTCGTCCTCGCGGGCGCGCTCTGGGCCAATCTCCACGGCATCGCCCAGCTCTGGAACTGGGGAAGCCTTCGGCTCGCGACCGGCGGCGACGACCCCGGCCCGCTTCTCGCGGCCGCCCTCGACGCGCACCTCGGCCCCGCCGGGCAGGTCTCGTGACCGCGCGCCGTGGCCCCGTCCTGGCGTGCAGCGTCGTCGGCGCCGCCGTCGTCGCCCTCGACGGCACCGTCCTCACCGTCGCCCAACCCGCCCTCCAGCGCGATCTGCACGCCGCCGTCGGCCAGGTCCAGTGGACCAGCACGGGATACCTCATCGCCGTCGCGAGCCTGCTGGTCTTCGCCGGCCGGCTCGGCGACCGCTACGGCCACCGTCGCGTCTTCGCACTCGGCGCCCTCGGCTTCGCCGCCGCCTCCGCAGGAATCGCCCTGGCCCCCGGCATCGGCACCGTGATCGTGCTGCGGGTGCTCCAGGGGGTGTGCGGGGCGCTCCTCCAGCCAGCCACGCTCGGCATGCTCCGGACCGCCTACCCGCCGGAACGGCTCGGCACCCCCATTGCCGTGCGCACCGCCGCCATCGGCCTCGCCGCCGCGGCCGGCCCGCTCGTCGGAGGCGCGCTGGTCTCCGCGTACGGCTGGCGCTCGGTCTTCCTCCTCGGCGTACCGCCGACCCTCGCGATCGGCCTGCTCGCCCTGGCCATCCGCGAACGCCCCACCGAACCGAGCACGCCGTACGAACCGAGCCCGTCGTACGAGGGGAGCCGGTCGTCCGAGCCGGGACGGGCCCGCGAGGTGCGCCGGTCGTCCGAGCCGAGCCGCTCGTACGCACCAGCTCCCGCCAAGCCCACGGCGGCGACCGGCCTTTCCGCCCTCGACCCCGTCGGCGCCCTGCTGCTCGCCGGCACGCTCGGTCTGCTCATCCACGGGCTCGTCGCGGCCGCCCGTCCCGGAGGCGCCGTGACCGGCCTGCTCGCCTGCGCCGGGGCCGTCGCCGCCGGCTTCGCCTTCGCCCGGCACGAGCGTCGCGTCGCGCGCCCCCTCCTGCCCCCGGAGCTGCTCCGGAGCGTGCCCGTCGTCGCGGGCCTCACCGTGCTGCTCGCCGCCTCGGCCGCCCTCTTCGGCTCGCTCTTCGTGGCGACGTACTTCCTCCAGGACGTCCAGGGGCTCGACCCCCTCGACTGCGCGCTGCGCGTCCTCCCGCTCGCCGTCCTCATGGTGCTCGGCGCGCCGCTCTGCCCACCGCTCCAGCGCCGGTTCGGCCCCCGGCGTACGGCAACCGCCGGAGCCGCCCTGCTCACCCTCGGGGTGCTGCTCCTCTCCCGGCTCGACACGACGGCCGGCGCCGCCGCCGTCGGCGTGAGCGCCGCACTGCTCGGTGCGGGGTTCGTCACCCTGATGGTCACCGCGACCTCGGTCGTCGTGCACCGCGCCCCCGAGGCCCATGTCGGAGTCGCAGGCGGCCTCCAGCAGACCGCGATGAACATCGGACCCGCGCTCGGCGTCGCCACCGCGACCCTGCTGCTCGCCCTCGTCCCGCACGGCGGCTTCGTACCGGCCCGGGGCGCCGCCCTCCCGGCCCTCGTCGTGATCGCCGCACTCGCACTCCCCGCCGCGCTCGCCCTGCCCCGCGGCGCGGACCGGCGGCGGACACGCCCGGGGCCGCCGTCACCCCGGCCCGGACGCCGTCCGTGCGTACGATCATGAAATGCCAGCAGGTCAGCGGGGCCGCCCCGACGCACCGACGCGCACCCAGTTCAACCTCGGTCGCGCCCTGCCGTTCCTGGTCCTGGCCCTGGCGATCGTCGCCGATCTGAGCACCCCCGACCGGGAGCGCTTCGACCGGCTCCTCGTCGCCGCGCCCGCGCTCGCCGCCGTCACCTGGAGCGTGCGCGGGACGATCGGCATCGGGCTGCTCGCCATCGGCGCCCGGACGTTGCTCAGCGCCATCAGGGGTGACTTCGCCGCGGCGCCCGAACTCGCCGCGAACCTGACTGTCATCGCCGGCGTCACCGCCGCCGCTGCCTGGGTCAGCCGGGTCCGTACCCGCTATGAGCAGGACCTGCGGGAACTCACCGCCGTCGCCGAGGTCGTGCAGCGGGTCGTGCTGCGCCCGCTCCCCGAGCACCTCGGCCGCTTCGACCTGCACCTGCTGTACGTCGCGGCCGCGGCCAAGGCCAGGATCGGCGGCGACTTCTACGAGGCCGTACGGGTCCCCGGCGCCGTGCGGATCATGCTCGGCGACGTCCAGGGCAAGGGCCTCGGCGCCGTCGAGACGGCCTCCGTCCTCCTCGGCTCCTTCCGCGCCGCCGTCGACGAAGCCGCCGACCTGGCCGTCCTCGCCGACCGGCTCGACGAGGGCCTCGCCCGCTACGGCGCCTGGGACCCTGACTCCGACGCCGCCGAACGCTTCGCCACCGTCGTCCTCGTGGAACTCCCCGACGGCGAGGACGTCGCACGGCTCCTCAGCTGCGGCCACCCCGCTCCGCTGCTCCAGCACGGTGCCGAGGTCGAACCCGTGGACTTCGCCGATCCCTCACTGCCCGTCAACCTCGCGGGCCTCGCCGACTCCCACCACCGCATCGAGGAGGTGTCGTTCGGCCCGGGGGACCGGCTGCTCCTCTTCACCGACGGCGTCAGCGAGACCCGCGACAGGACCGGCACGTTCTACCCGCTCGAACTGCGGCTGCGCGGCTGGGCGCGGGAACCGGCCGGCGAGGTGCCGGCACTTCTCCACAAGGACCTCGCCGCCTACGGAGCCGACGGCCTCGACGACGACGTCGCCGCCCTGCTCGTGGTGTCGCCGCCCGAGGCCCGCTGAACCCGACCCGTCCTCGTCGTCCCCAAACATCGACTTCGGGGCGTCTTGTGTCGTTCCCACCCGGTTGCGTGATACGTGCGCTGTTCGTGCGCTCTGGTCGCTCCGCCCCACATAGGTGAGGCTTGCGACCGTCCGCATCGCGGACAGTCACCAGTCCAGTCGAGAGGAACGGGTGCACGTGCCCCAGGAGAACCCCTTCACCACCGGCTCGTCCGAACACTTCCCCGGCTTCCCGGACGTCACGGCCGCCCTGACCACGGCCGAGACCTCCAGGATCACCGCACACGGCCTCTGGGCCGCGGACGGAACGGTGGACCCAGGCGCCGTCCGGCTGGGCCAGACCCTCGCCAACGCGCTCCTGCGGGAGACGACCGAGGGAACCGACGCCGCCACGGCCCTGCTCCCCGCCGAACTCGCCGCGCTCGTCGAGGAGGTGCGCGGCCTGGCGCTGCCCGCCTACCACCGCATCGAAGGGGCCGCGGAGAGCGAGGGAGCCACGGAGAACGTCCGGCTCTCCGCCTTCAGCCTCCGGCAGCTCGGACCCGGCCCGCACCCGCTCGTCGTCCTCCCGGCCGGCTGGACCCCCTTCGGCTGGGCGCTGTTCCTCTGGTCGTACCTCGTCCTCGCCCGCAAGGGCTACCACGTCCTCGCCTACACCCCGCGGGGCCTCGGCCTCCCCGGCCTGCCCTCCACCTCCAGCGGCCTGATCGACGTCGCCGGACCCCACGACTGGGCCGACGGCTCCGCCGTCATCGACTTCGCCCGGGACCGGTTCGCCCCGAGCATCATCGGCTTCATGGGCGAGTCCTACGGCTCCGGCATCAGCCAGCTCGTCGCCGCGCACGACGACCGGGTCTCCGCAGTCGTCGCCCTCAGCACCTGGGGCAACCTGGCGACCAGCCTGTACGACCACAAGACCCGCCACCTCGCAGCGGTGAAGGCTCTCCTCGCCCTCACCGGCGGGCCGGTGGAGAGCAAGTTCGACGAGGACAACCAGCGGATCCTCGCCGACTTCCAGGCCGACCGGAACCTGGAACCCGACGTCGTCGACTGGGGCCGGCTGCGGGCGCCCGAGTCCTACCTCGCCCTCACCAACGGCCACGGCACGCCGACCTTCTTCTCCAACACCTGGCACGAGAGCCTCTTCGCGGTCAACCAGACCCTGGAGACCTTCAACGGCCTGGACGTGCCCAAGCGGCTCAACATGTGGATCGGCGACCACGCCGCGCCCGAGGGAGCGGCGCTCATCGGCCCGCCGACCACCCCCGGTGACGTCAACCTCCCCATGGCGGAGGCGTACGCCTGGCTCGACCATCACCTCAAGGGTGAGAGCAACGGCGTGGACGCGTGGCCGCAGGTCTGCAACCAGGTGATGTTCACGTACGTGACGGAACCGGTCCTGGACCCGGAGACCGGCGAACCCACCGGCGAGAAGCGGATCGTCGTGCCCGCCCGCCGCGAGACCAGCCCCGGCTGGAGCGAGGTCACCACCAGCACCGAGGTGTTCGGCCTCACCGGCGACGGCGCGGGCGGCGCCGACGGCGGGCTCGTGCCCACGGGCGACTCCGGGGCGGAGGAGACCGGCTGGCGGCGCGCGTTCCTCGCGGGCGTGGACACCGAGGCCACGGCCATGGACGGGATCATGGAGACCGGTCGGAAGGAGTGGGCCGGCAACCCCAAGATCTACGACACCCGCAAGATCGACCGCCGCCACGCGGTCGCGTGGACGACCGAACCGCTCGTCTCACCCGACGGGGAGGAAGAGGCCGGCCGCCGCGTCCGCGGCATCCCCCGGCTGCGTCTCACCGTCCGCTCCACCGCCACCTCGGCGAGCCTCTACGCCCACCTCCTCGACGTCGCCGAGGACGACACGGCCCGGATCATCAGCCATGAGCCGCTCAACGTGTACGGCCTGACGCCCGACCAGGACACCACCGTCACCTGGGAGCTGCAGGCGGCCGCGTACGACATCGCCTCCGGGCACCGGCTGATGCTGGTCGTCGACAGCAAGGACCCGCTGTACGGCGACGCCTCCGTCACATGGACGCAGACCGTCATCAGCTCCCCGGAGGGCGAACCGTCCCGCCTGGAACTGCCCCTCGGCTGACCGCCGCAGGCCGTACGGCGGACGGGCCGCGGCTCCACGCGCGCGTGCCCGTCCGCCGTGGTCTCACACCACCGGGGCCAGCCCCAGATGCTCCCGGAGCGTCGTGCCCGTGTACGCGGACCGGTACACGCCCCGCTCCTGGAGCTCGGGCACCAGCAGCTCCACGATGTCGTCGAGACCGTCCGGCACCAGGTACGGCGAGATGTTGAAGCCGTCGACGGCCCCGTGCCGGACGAACCGGGCGAACTTCTCGGCGAGCCCGGCCGGGGTTCCCACATGGCCGCGTTGCGGACCGAGCTCGATGACCGTCTCGCGCAGCGACCAGCCGTGGGCCTCGGCCTTCGCACGCCACTCGGCCACCACCGCCCGCGGATCCTCCACCCAACGGGTCCCGAACGTCCCCGTGTCGTGGGCGACCACCGGCTCCTCGTCGGGCAGCGGACCGTCGGCGTCCCGACCCGTCAGGTCGAAGCCCCACAACCGGCTCGCGATGCCGAGGGCCACCGCCGGAGTCACCTGTTCGAGGCGGACCCAGCGGGCCTTCTCCTCCGCCTCCTTCTCGGTGGCGCCGATGACGATCTCCGTACCCGGCAGGATCCTCAGCGCGTCCTCGGGCCTGCCGACCGCCCGCAGCCGGCGCCGGATGTCCTCGGCGAAGGCGAGTGCGTCGTCGAAGTCCGTCCCGTGCGCCGAGAACACCACATCCGCGTGACGGGCGGCGAAGTCCCGGCCCTCCCCGGAGTCGCCCGCCTGGAAGATCACCGGATGCCCCTGCGCGCTGCGCGGCAGGGTCGGAACCAGTTCGACGTCGAACTGGGCGCCCTTCGACCGTACGCGTCCCACCGCGTCCGGCACCGACCACGACCGGGCGTCGACGGACCCGGCCACCGCGCCCTCCGCCCAGCCGTTCCACACGGCGCGGGCGACCGACAGGAACTCCTCGGCGCGCCGGTAGCGGTCCGCGTGGTCGAGGAAGCCGCCGCGCCGGAAGTTCTCCCCGGTCCAGGCGTTGTGCGTGGTCACCACGTTCCATCCGGCCCGGCCGCCCGAGAGCAGATCGAGACCCGCGAGGCGCCGGGCGAGATCGCCCGGCTCGTTGAACGTGGTGTTGGAGGTGGAGACGAGCCCGATCCGCTCGGTCGCGGCGGCGAGCGCCGACAGCTGGGTGATCGAGTCCGGACGGCCCGCGACGTCCAGCTCGTGGATCCCGCCCTCCGACTCCCGCAGTCGCAGACCGTCGCCGAGGAAGAAGGCGTCGAAGAGCCCGCGCTCGGCGGCCCGCGCCAACCGGAGGAAGGAGGCCGGATCGATCTGGGACCCGCTCGACGGGTCCGACCAGATCGTCCAGTGGTTGACGCCCTGGAAGAACACCCCGAAGTGCAGCCGGGCGTCCGGACGGGGGACGTCGGTGGGATCGGTGCGGGTCATCGGGTCTCCTCCCGTACGGGCGCGGCGGCGCCGTCGGTCGTGAAGCGGCTGAGGGGCCGGGGGAGCCCCAGGGAGGTACGCAGAGTGGTGCCCGGCAGCGGCCTGGCCGCGATCCGCCGGACGAACAGCTCGGGCAGCACGAGCCGGGAGAGCACGGCCAGGTCCTCGTCGAGCACGAGAGGGCGCAGCCGCACTCCGCCGACGGAGCCGCTGCCGCTCAACTCGGCGAGCAGGGACACCAGACCGGCGGCGGGGCCGGTGTACCGCAGCCGGTCCGGGCGGGCGGTCCACGGGGAGTACCGCTCCAGATCGGCGATCCGCTCCCGCGCCGTCTCCCGCGGGGTGTCCAGAGCCACCTCGATCTCGGCGAAGGCGAGGGGCGCGCCGCCCTCGGCCGTGGCGGACGCGGCAGCCTCGCCCACCTCCGTGGCGCTGCCACCGCCGACCAGTGCCACATCGGTCAGCTCGGCCGGCACGAGACCCGGGCGGGCGAGGACCACGGGCCGCCCCTGCGGCGGGCGCGGCACGATCGACGGACCCTTCACGGAGTACGTCTCACCGGAGAAGTCGATGGAGTGGAGCCGCGTCCGGTCCAGGTAGCGGCTGGTGGCCACCGACCGGATCACCGCGTCGTCCTCCCACGAGTCCCACAGGTCTCGTACGACGCGGAGTCCGTCACGGGCCTCGCGTGCCGTCGCGTCGGCTCCTCCGACCGGCGGCCGCCCCCAGGCACGGGCGGCGGCGGGGTCGTCCTCCACCCCCACCACCCAGCCGGCCCGACCGGCCGAGACATGGTCGAGGGAGGCGAGCTGCGTGGACACGTGGAAGGGCTCGGCGTAGGTGGTGGCCAGGACCGGCGCAACCCCGAGGACGCTCGTCGACGCGGCCACGAACGCAGCCCGCTCGACCGCGCCGATCCGTCCCACCGGATCGGCACCGGAACCCGGCGGCAGAATCGAGTCGTCCAGGGTGACCAGGGTGAACCCGGCGTTCTCGGCGACGGCAGCGATCCGGGCGAGCCGACGCGGGGTCAGCAGCTCGCCGGGGGAGTGCGCGGCACGGCGCCACGCGGCCGGATGGGCACCGTCGCCGTCGATCTCGACGGCCAGGCGCAGGGCAGGGCGGGGCATGGGAGGTCCTTCCGGAAGACAAGGAGCACGCGGCAGGACGCACGGGCGCGCGGAGGCGCACCGACGCGGGGCCGGGCGGCGGGATGTCAGCGGACGCGCGGACCCGCGGGGGGCGGGTTCAGGCGCGGAGGGAAGGACAGATGGCCGAGGAGGTACGGCAGAGGTCGACGTGCCGTCGGCAGACGAGCCGCGCACTCACCGGGAGGCCGGGACGGGGGCCGTGCGGCGCCGCGATCGCTCCGCGCACATCCGCCTCCCCGCAGGTCCGGGCCGAGATCCCGTCCAGGGTCAGGAGGGGAGCGCCTCAGCTTAGGCAGGCGGGCTTCCGGACTGTCAAGGCTGTTCCGGACGGCGGACCGTGGACGGCGGGCGGGCCGACTGATGTCAACGGCAGGAGAGTTCACCCGCGGGTCCGACAACTGCGGCGGTTCCAATGGTGCTTCGGGCGGTCCGCCGCGCATCCGCCTCCGGTCTGACGGCACATGGGCCCGGAGCAGGACGCGCCGACGGGTCCGCCGCATCTAGCGTTCCCTCATGATCCGATTCACCAGGGCGGCAGCCGCCGCTCTCCTCGCCTGTTCCGTCGCCTTACCTGCCGGTGTCGCCACCGCGGCCACCCCCGATGCCCCGGCCCCGTTGTCGGCCGCACAGCCGGCGCGGGCCGCCGCGCTGCCGGCGCCCACGGGGCCGTACTCCATCGGCAGCACCGTCCTGCCGCTCGTCGACCGGTCCCGCACCGACCCGTGGGTTCCCACCGCCGACGGACGTGCGCTCATGGTCACGCTCCACTACCCGGCCGCACGCCCGGGGGACGGCCGCCCCGCCCCGTACGCCACCCGGGAGGAGGCGCGGCTGCTCGCCGCGCAGATCGGGCCCGCTGTCTCCGGCGACGTACTCGCCCGGACGCGCACCCACAGCAGGACCGACGCCCGGCCCGTGCCGGGCCGTCGCCCCCTGGTGCTGCTCTCGCCGGGCTTCGGCGTCTCCCGCTGGACCCTCACCCATCTCGCCGAGGACCTCGCCTCCCGCGGCTACGTCGTCGCCTCCGTCGACCACGCCTACGAGTCGTCCGGGATCAGCCTCCCCGGCGGCCGCATCCTCACCTGCGTCGCCTGCACCGCCCTCGACGAGGGCGGCGTGCACGGGAGCATGGTCACCAAGACCCGCGCAGCCGACATGCGGTACGTCCTGGACCGGCTCACCGGACCCCGTCCCGCCTGGCGGTATGCCGATGTGATCGACGCGCGCCGGATCGGCATGGCCGGCCACTCCATCGGCGGGGCGAGCGCGGCCAGTGCGATGGTGGCCGATCCGCGCATCGACGCCGGGATCAACATGGACGGGTCCTTCTGGGAGGACCTTCCGGCGGAGGGCCTGCGGGGCCGCCCGTTCATGATGCTCGGGACACACGACGACATGCACCTGCCCGGGGGGACCGACACCACGTGGGACCGGACGTGGACCGCGCTCGACGGGTGGAAGCGCTGGATCACGGTGGCCGGATCCGAGCACTTCACCTTCTCCGACGGCCCCGTGATCACGCGTCACTTCGGCCTGCCGCAGCCCGAGCTGCCCGCCGACCGCGCCGTCGCCCTCACCCGGACGTACGTCGCCGCCTTCTTCGACCAGCACCTGCGCGGACTCCCGCGCCCGCTCCTCGACGGTCCGTCGCCGGCGAACCCCGAGGCCCACTTCCAGCACCGCTGACCCGCCACGAGGCTGACGGCCGCCACGAGTCTGACGGCCGTCACGGGGCGGCCGTCACAGGGCGGGGCGTCGGCTCAGGAGCGGTACGGGGTGTTCGCCGCCGCCCAGTCGGCAAGAGCCCGCGCGCACTCGGCGACCGATTCACGCCAGGTGCGCGCGGCACCGTCACCGGCCTCGTCGCTGACGTGCTTCACGATGCGCAGCGGCACCCCGGCGAGCTCCGCGGCCGCCGCGAGCGCGTACCCCTCCATGTCGACCAGCGGCGCCCGCTCCGCGAGCCGGGCGCGGGCGGCCTCGTCGGAGATGAACGAGTCCCCGGTGGCCAGGACCACCTCACCGCCGTCCGGCAGCGACAGCGGCGCCCCGTACGTCTCGCCGGTGAGGGTGGCGAGCAGCTCGCCGTCGAGGTCGTGCTGCACGACCGTGCCGACGACATGGGTCCCGGTCCAGCCCGGCCGCAGCGCTCCCGCCGTCCCCAGGTTCACGATCCCGGACGGCCGGGGGCCCCGGCCGAGGACGGTCGCGAGCGCGGTCGCCGCGTTCACCTTGCCCATGCCGGTCAGCAGCACCGGCAGTGCCGTGTCCAGGAACTGCGCCTCCTCCTTGACGGCGAGGACGAGCAGGGGACGGTCGGCCGTGATCTCTCCCAAGAGTTCCATGGAGGTCACGCTAGTTCGCGGGCCCGCCCGTCGTACAACCGAGACCCGTTTCCGGTGCGACCGGGGCTCATCCCAGCGACAGGCCACGCTCCGCGAGGACCTCGGCGAGCACGCGCAGGGCCTTCGGGCCCACGCCGTGCAGGGCGGCCAGCTCGGTTGCGGGGACTCCCGCGAGCTGGTCGAGCCGCGTGTAGCCGGCCGCGGCGAGCGCGCGGGTGGCGGGTGCGCCGATGGCGCGGGGGAATTCCGTCTGGGGACGGTCGGATCCGGTGGCTGCCATGGACCGATCGTGCCACCTGGTGGAGCGCTGGGCCCGTTCCGGCCGCGGCCGAGGCCCACCACGGACCGCGGCGAGCCCGCCTGAGCGGCGGCCGAGGCACACCGTCGACGGCGGCGAACCCGCCTGAGGCAGCGGCCAAGGCCTACGCCCGACGGCGGCGAACCCGCCCCAGGCCGCGAGCGGCGCGTCTCAGACCGCGAGCGGCGCGTCTCAGACCGGGAGGAGACGGCCGATGAGCGCCCCCAGCTGGCGGGCGTTGCGGCACGGGCGCATCTCGACGAGACCGGCGTAGGCCGGGGCGACCGAGTCGCCCGTACCCCACAGCGAAGGCTGCTCGGGGTTGAGCCAGTGGACCCGGCGGGAACGGTCCGCGATCCGCTTCAGGGCCGCGAGGTTCGGGTCGGAGCCGTTGGTGCGGGCGTCCCCGAGGACGAAGACCACCGTGCGCGGGCCGAGGGCCTCGGCGTACCGGTCGGCGAACTCCCCGAGCGCCGTTCCGTAGTCGCTCTGGCCGTGCCACCCGGTCAGCTCCGCCTCCGCGAGGATGCGGTCGCCGAGCCCCGCCGGGTCCGCCGCCCCTCGGGCGATCAGCCCCGTCACCTCGTCCACCCGGTTGACGAAGGCGAACACGCGTACCCGGCTGAACTGGTCGTGCAAGGCCTGCACCAGCAACATCGTGAACTGCGCGAAACCGGCCACCGACCCCGACACGTCGCACAACAGGACGAGCTCCGGACGCCGGGGAGGGCGCCGACGCAGCACCGGCCGTACCGGCACGCCCCCGGTCGACAGCGAGCGCCGCAGCGTCCGCCGCAGATCGATCTCCCCGCGCGCCGCCCGGCGCCGCCGGGCCGCGAGCCGGGTGGCCAGTTTCCGTGCCAGCGGCCGTACGGTACGCCGCAACTCGTCCAGCTGTGCCCGCCCGGCCAGGAGGAAGTCCACGGTGTCCGCCGTCCCCGCGACCGCGCGTCGGGCGACCAGGTCCCGGCCCTGCCGCTCGGCGACGCGGTGCCGGGCCTCGGCCCTCACCCGCTCACGGAAGGCCTCGATGCGGCGCCGGATCTCGTCGTCGAGCAGCCGGTCGGTGAACTCGGGGTCCTCCTCCCCGGGCGCCGCCCTGAGCCGCTGCCGTACGCGGGCGAGCAGCGTCTCAGGGCGCAGCCGGGACAGCGTCTGGTACGAGGACCAGCCGTCCGACTCGGGGCCGGAGCCGTAGCCGCCGAAACCGCCCACGGCCTCGGCGGCCAGCCGGTCGAGGGCTGCGCCGTCACCGGCGGTGAGGGCCTCGGCGAGCCGGTCGCGCAGCGCCGCGAGATCGCCCGCGGTGTTCTCGTACGTCTCCGCCCCCTGGGCGTGGCCGAGGGGGAAGTACAGGTCGAAGACCCGGTCGAACACCGGGCGCTGCGTCTCGCCGTGGAGCAGGGTCGCGGCGAGAGCCTCCCGGACCCGCTCCCGGTCCGTGAACCCGACGGCCGCCAGGGCGTGCCCGGCGTCCACGGTCTCGCCGGTCCCGATCCCGAACCCGTGGGCCCGCAGCGCCCCCACGAGCCCGGTGAGCCGCGCGGCGGCCGTTGTCGGCGCGGTGGGGTCGTCCCTGCCGTCCCTGCCGTCCCTGCCGTCCACGCCGTCCACGCCGTCCCCGGGGTGGTTCACACCGCATCCAGGTCGAGCTTGGCCGCGGCCTTCACGATGTCGTCCTGGTGCTTCAGCAGGACGCCCAGGGTCTCGCGTACGACTCGCTCGTCCAGCCGGTCCGCGCCGAGCGCGAGCAGGGTACGGGCCCAGTCGATCGTCTCCGAGACGGACGGCACCTTCCGCAGGTCCATCGCCCGCAGCGCCCTGACGACCCGCACCACGGACGTGGCGAGCGCGTCGTCGAGCCCGGGGACCTTGAGGGTGACGATCCTGCGCTCCAGCTCCTCCTCGGGGAAACCGATGTACAGGAAGAGGCAGCGCCGGCGCAGCGCCTCGGAGAGCTCGCGGCTCGCGTTGGAGGTGAGCACGGTGAAGGGGCGTCGGGTCGCTGTGATCGTGCCGAGCTCGGGCACGGTGATCTGGAAGTCACTGAGGACCTCGAGGAGCAGGCCCTCCACCTCGACGTCGGCCTTGTCCGTCTCGTCGATCAGGAGCACGGTCGGCTGCTCGGAGCGGATCGCGGTGAGCAGCGGCCGGGGGAGAAGGAACTCCTCGCCGAAGATGTCCGTCCGCGTCTCGTCCCAGGACTCGCCCCGCCCGGCCGTGATCCGCAGCAGCTGCTTGGCGTGATTCCACTCGTACAGCGCGCGGGACTCGTCGACGCCCTCGTAGCACTGGAGCCGGACCAGACGTGCGCCCGTCACCTCGGTGACCGCCTTGGCGAGCTCCGTCTTGCCGACGCCCGCCGGGCCCTCGACGAGGAGCGGCTTGCCGAGGCGGTCGGCGAGGAAGACGGTGGTGGCGACGGCGGGTGACGCGAGGTATCCGGTCGTGGCGAGCCGCTCGGCGACGTCGTCGACGGAGCTGAAGAAACCGGTCGTCATGGCTGTCCCCCCGGGGAGCGGATTCTCGTACTGGCCAGTAGCCTCTGCTGTACTTGATCAGATCAGGCACCGCCGCACAACCGCCCCGCACCAGGTCCGTGCCGCGCGCGGGGCGTCACCCGCTGGTGCAATGGGGGGACCGGGTGCGCCACCCGGGGACCGCGCGGCGGTGGAGGTGTCGTGGCGGAACGGGAAGCGGAGCGGGACGACGCCCTCCTGACCAGGGTGCGGGCCATGGAGCAGGCGATCGGCGAGATCGGCACGACGCTCGACGCCACGAGCACCTGCCGCGAACTCGCGAGCTTCGCCGCCCGACACCTGCACGCCTCCACGACGGTCCACCTCCGGACGGAGCCGGGCACCCCACCCCGGCCCGCGGCCCACGTCCCCCGCGCATCCGCCCCCCGCGCATCCGCCTCCGTCACCCACCGGCTCTCGCTCCCCCTCGCCGTGCACGACGAGGAGCCGCTCGGCTCGGTCACCCTCGCCCGTGTCGGGGGCGCGCCCTTCTCCGGCGACGAGGTGGCCCTGCTCAGGCACGTCGCCCGACTCGCGGCCCGGCACCTCGCACACGCTCGGCGCCTCGTGGCCGCCGAGGACGCCGCGCTCCACCTCCAGCGCGCCCTCGTGGCCGAGCCCGGCCGGCCGCACCCCAATCTGGAGATCGCGGGGGGCTATCTCCCCGCCGGGCACCGTGCCCTCGTCGGTGGTGACTGGTTCGAGACCGTGCGGCTCCACTTCGGCCGCAGCCTCCTCGTCGTCGGCGACGTCATGGGCCACGGCCTCGACGCGGCCGTCGACATGAACGCCTACCGCTCCGCACTCCGCGAAGCCGCCGCCACCGACCTGCCCCCGCACCGGGTCCTGCGCCACCTCGACTCCGTGGTCGCCGAGGATGACGCCCGCCGCCCCGCCACCGTCCTGCTCGTGCGCGTCGACCCGGCCCGCGGCACCGCGACCTTCGCCAGCGCCGGGCACCTGCCGCCCGCGGTGTTCGGCGCCGACGGCTCGGCCGAACTCGTCGACCTCCCCGTGGGCCCACCCCTCGGCACCGGCTTCGGAGGCTACGAACCGACCACCCGTCCGCTCCGTCAGGGCGACACCCTGCTGCTCTTCACCGACGGACTCGTCGAACGGCGGGGCGAGGACATCGACGTCTCCCTCGCCCGGCTCGCCGCCCTCCGGCTCCCCCGGGACTCCGGCCCCGACGAGGTCGTCGACGAGGTGCTCCGCCGCCTCGGCGCGCACGGCGCGGAGGACGACGTGGCCGTCCTCGCGGCCCGCATCCGCGTGCGTGCGCAGCAGTGACACGGGGTCACATCCGCCCCACGCACCGCCGTGACACAGGGTCACACCGCCCCGGTCTCCGGCATGTTTCAGCCCTGAGCGGGATTCTTCCGGCCGGACGCTTGTGCACGGCCCCGGGGCCCGGCACGCTCCTCGTATGAACACGGCCAGGCATGCCAGTGAACGTCTGATGAGCTGGCCCTCGCTGACCCCCGGCCGCGCCCATTGCGGCGCCGCGCTCGGATTGGGCACGGCGACGGAGGAGATCGTGCATTTCCACGGTGAACACGAGGCCGACGTCCACCTCACCCGCGCGATGGTCGCGAAACTGCGCCCGGCCCTCCTGGGGTCGAGCGCGGTCCGTCTCCGCGCCGGATCGGGGTGGGTGACGGTCCGCCTGGACATGGGGTCGGACATCGATCTGCTCGCCACCCTGGTGAGCGCCGCCCTCCAGGCCAACGGGGTCCCCGACGTCGCTCCGGACGGCTGCACCCGCACCCGCCCGGTCCCCGGGCTCCGCTGAGCCGAACCGCGAACCGGAGCCCTGCCCGGCGCCTCCCCGACCGGATTCCCGCCGGCCGTCGGCCGGCGCCCCGCGCCGATGTCGGCACCGGCCCTATGCGCGCGTGCCCCCGGAACCCTCCGTCGGGAGGGGGAACAGCATGCAGGTGCTGGTCGCGTGGGCGAGGAGCCGGTCCTCCGCGTCGTACAGGCCCGCCTCCGCGAGCGCGGTCCTGCGCCCGCGGGAGATCACCGTGCCGATCGCCCGGACCTTGCCCGTGCCGGTCGTGATCGGCCGCAGGAAGCGGGTCGACAGGTCGAGCGAGGTGTACGCCGTGCCCAGCGGGAGAGTCGAGTGGACCGCGCAGCCGGCCGCCGAGTCGAGCAGGGTCGCGTACACCCCGCCGTGCACACTGCCGATCGGGTTGTAGTGCTCCTCGCCCGGTTCGAAGACGAACACCGCCCGGCCGTCCTCGACCTCCTCGAGGCCGAAGCCGAGGAGCGCTGCGATCGGAGGTCCCGGCAGGCGGCCCGCCACCATCTCCCGCAGGAAGTCGAGGCCCGCCATCGTTCCGGCAGCCCGCGCGGTGGCTCCGGCGTCCTCCCACTCGATCGTGCGCGACCGCCCCATGACCACTCTCCGCCCGACGTGGCCGGCTGACTCCCCAGCTGGCTCTGTACAGCGAAGCTAGCTGTCCTGAAAGCTGACTGTCAACGACACAGTCAGGTGGCTACAGTGTGACGATGAAGTGGCTGGAGACGGACACGGAGAACTGCCCGGTCCGCCGCGCCCTGGACCTCGTGGGCGAGAAGTGGACCCTGCTGATCCTGCGGGACGCCTTCAACGGCGTCCGCCGCTACGACGAGTTCCGCCGGCACCTCGGTCTCTCCGAGGCCGTCCTCGCCGACCGCCTCCGCAAGCTGGTCGCGGCCGACGTACTGCGGGCGGAGCCGTACCGCGAACCCGGCGCGCGGACCCGGTACGAGTACCGGCTCACCGCCAAGGGCGTCGACCTCTGGCCCGTACTCCTCGCCCTGAAGCAGTGGGGCGACACCCACCAGGGGGAGCCGGAAGGGCCGGTCCTGGACATCCGGCACACCGACTGCGGAGCCCCCGTCCGCGTCGTCGTCCAGTGCGAGGGCGAGGAACAGGCCACCCTGGCCGCCCGCGACGTCACCGTCCGTCCCGGCCCCGGCGCCCGCCCGCTCCACCCCTGACAGGGACGCGGGGCTGCCCGGCACCCGTTCGGCCGCACCTCTGCGATGTCCCACCGCCCGGCCGGGTACCCACGAGGCATGCCCTCCACACCCGGTCCGCCGTACGACGGTGCCCCCAGCGAACGCGGCACCGAACACGGCCATGAACACGGCCATGAACACGGTCACTGGTTCCATCGGTTCCACACCCGCGTCCTCGCCTCGTCCGTCGGGCTCGCCTGGAACCGCGGTCGCGCCATGGAACTCATGCACCGCGCCATGGGCTTCGCGGCGCTCAGCCTGCTCACCCTCGTGCCGCTCCTCATCGTCGTCGCCGCGGCCGACCTCGCCAGCGGCCAGGGCTTCGCCCGTTGGCTCGTGCAGGGCCTGGGCGTCTCCGAGGTCTCGCAGGAGGAGGTCGAGCGGCTCTTCGGCCAACCGGGCCAGGCACTGCAACGCACCACCGCGTTCGGCCTGGGCGCCCTCGCCGCCTTCGGTGTCACTTTCGGGTCCGCCGTACAGACCGGGTACGAGCGCGCCTGGGACCTCCCCACGGCCCGCTGGCACACCATGTGGCGGCATGTCGTCTGGCTCGCCGTCCTCGTCGCCTGCCTGCTCCTCTTCGTCGCCAATCCCGCACCGGCCGACTCCTCGGCCGCGGTCACCGCGCTCGTCGCCCTCGGCGATCTCCTCGGCACGTTCTTCTTCTTCTGGTGGTCGCAGCGCTTCCTGCTCTGCGGACGCATCCGCTGGCGCGCTCTCGCCCCCGGGGCCGTACTGACCGCGCTCGGCCTCCTCGGGCTGCGGATCTTCTCGCAGCTCGTCTTCTCCCCGCTCATCGCCTCGAACGCGGTGACCTACGGCCAGTTCGGCACCGTCCTCGTCCTCCAGTCGTGGCTGGTCGGCGTCGGGTTCGTCGTGTACGGAAGCGCCCTCGTCGGCCGCCTGGTCCACGAGCACGTCGTCCGACGGCGCATGCACCGGGAACGCACCAGCCCGGCATGACCTCACGGAACGCCGCCTCGGCAGCGCCACCGGCCCTTCCCGCGCCTGTCACCCCTGGTCGTACACCCCCGGTCCGATGACCGCCGCCCCACCGCCCCTTTACGATCACCGCATGTCCGCCACCCCGTCAGCCCCGTTCCTCAGAAGGGTCACCCCCGGCGGGTGGGCCGCGATCGCCTGGCTCGCGGGCCTGCTCTTCACCGGCCTCCTGCGGGTCCGGCTGCCCGGCCAGGACGCGGCCGACGTCTTCGCCGGGGTCGTCTTCCTCCGCTGGGACGGGCTCACCATGATGGCCTTCGCCACCGCCCTCGCCCTGCGCGGCAGTGCGCTCCTGACCCGCCGTCCGGCAGCGGCCCTTCGGTACCTCCTCGTGGCCGCGGTCGTCGCCAGCACCCCGCTCGGCGTGACCGCCATCCCGCTCGCCCAGTACCTCGCCGTCGACGTCGCCCTCTACGCCATCGCGGCCACCCGCCCGCCCCGCGAGGCGCGCCGGGCGCTCCTGCTCGCCCTCGGCCTCCTCGTCGGCTACCTCGCGGTCCGACTGCTCTCGGGCTGGATCGTCGGCACCACCGGCGCGCTGGCCGTCGCGCTCACCGCCGCCGTCGCGTGGCTGCTCGGCCGTTCGGAGCAGCAGGGCCGGGTGTACGCCGAGCGGGCCCGCGCCCAGACCGCCGACCAGGCCGTCACCTCCGAACGGCTCCGTATCGCCCGCGAGATGCACGACTCGGTAGCCCACAGCATCGGCATCGTCGCCCTCCAGGCCGGCGCCGCCAGGCGCGTCATGGACAAGCGGCCCGAGCAGGCCCGGCAGGCCCTCGCCGAGATCGAGACGGCGAGCCGCGAGACCCTGGCAGGACTGCGCCGCATGCTCGTCGCGCTGCGGACCGAAGCGGCCGCAGAGGCCGGAGCGCGTACCGCCGAGGACGCGGGGCTGCCGGAGATGCCGGGCCTCGCCGTTCTCGACCGGCTCGCCGAGGTGACCGCCGCCGCGGGCGTCCGCGTCGCCGTCCACCGCGTCGGTACGCCCCGCCCGCTGCCGCACGACATCGACCTCTCGGCCTTCCGCGTCGTCCAGGAGTCCGTCACCAACGTCGTACGGCACTCGGGCGCCGACTCCTGCACGGTCACCGTCGACCAGCAGGACCCCGAAGCCCTCGTCCTCACCGTGGAGGACCGTGGCCCCGACCCGGGCCGGGACCGGGATCGGGACCGCGACGACCGGGTCCCCGTCGGCGACGGGGCGGGCTACGGTCTCGTCGGAATGCGGGAGCGCGTCACCCTGCTGCACGGAGAGTTCGCCGCGGGGCCCCGCCCGGGCGGCGGCTTCCGCGTCACCGCCCGCCTTCCCCTCCCCACAGGAGTCACCCCCCGATGACCGATACCACCACCGAGCGGACCGTCCGCGTCGTCCTCGCCGACGACCAGCCCCTGGTGCGCACCGCGCTCCGGATGGTCATCACCGACACCACCGACCTCGTCGTCGCGGGCGAGGCGGCGGACGGCGCCGAGGCCGTCCGGCTCGTCGAGGAGACCGGCGCCGACGTCGTCGTCATGGACCTGCGCATGCCGGGGACGGACGGCATCGAGGCGACCCGCCTCATCACCGAGGGCCCCACCGACGCCCGAGTGGTCGTGCTGACCACCTTCGACGACGACGACCACGTGTACGGGGCGCTCCACGCGGGCGCGTCCGGGTTCCTGGTCAAGGACATGGCCCTGGACGACATCCTCGCCGCCGTCCGCGTCGTGGCCTCCGGCGACGCCCTCATCGCGCCCAGCGTCACCCGGCGCCTCATCAAGGAGTTCACCGACCGCCCGAGGACCGCCCCCGCCGCGCCCAGGCGCCGGGCCGAGGGGATCACCGACCGCGAGCGCGAGGTCCTCACCCTGGTCGGACGGGGCCTGTCCAACACGGAGGTCGCGGCCGAACTCCACATCAGCGTCGCCACGGCCAAGACCTATGTGACGCGGCTGCTCGCCAAACTGGACGCACGCGACCGCGTGCAGCTGGTCATCATCGCGTACGAGGCGGGACTCGTCTCCGTGGCCTGACGGCGGCGACCTGACGCATCACGGCCCGGCCCGGCGGGAAAGCGATCACACGATCCGGTGATCCGCCCCCGAGAGAGTGGGTGCCGTGCCCCGGACCGGTTGGATGAAGGTGATCCCATCGGCCCGTCGAAAGAGAGCCGCCCATGGCGAACATCTGGCTGCCGCCCGTCGAGTACGTCGCGACCCTGCCGAGAGCGACGGCGTACGCCTGCCTCTACTTCACCGACACCCGAGGTCGCCCCTTCCAGCTGCGAGCCAGCTACCGCACGGAGCTGTGGCAGTGGCCCGGCGGGAACATGGACCCGGGGGAGACACCCTGGGAGACGGCCGTACGCGAGTGCCACGAGGAGACCGGCATCACCTTCACCGGCGAGCCGCGGCTCCTCGGCACCCACTTCGTGACCGATCGGGGCGAGGACTGGCCCGCCAACCACATCGGTTTCGTCTTCGACGGCGGCGAGCTGACGGACGAGCAGATCGCCGGCGTCGTCCTCGACCCCGAGGAGCACAGCGATTACAGCCTGCGCACGCTCGACGAGTGGGAGCGGGAGATGGAGCCGCGCGAGTTCGCCCGCCTCGCGGGCATCGACCGGGCCCGCAGGACGGGCACGCCGCTGTACCTGGAGACCGGTTCCGAGGGGGACCGCCCGTAGGAGTACGGGGGTGGGGGCCGTCCTTCGGGACGGCTCCCACCCCCGGTCGGATCCGTCAGGCGCGGCAGCCCACCGGGTGGGCGATGTCGACCACGAAGCGCTCGGGGGAGTGCAGCCTGAAGGTCTTGTAGGCGGGCTTGGTGTCGAAGGCGGCTCCGATGCCGACGACGCCCTCGAAGTCGCCGGTGAGCGCGACCCCCTTGAGCGCGGGCAGATGGATCTTCAGCAGCCGGGGTCCCTGGTAGACGGACTTTCCGGAGTCGTCGTGGGCGGCCGCGGGGGTGAGAGTGATCGCCAGGAAGTACTTCCCCGCCAGTGGGACCTTCTGTCCCGAGCCGTCGTAGTGCAGTGCGCGGACCTGGTGCACGGTGACCGGGGGCATGGCGCCCCGTACGTCGATCACGAGCCGGTCGAAGGTGGCGTGGCCGCCCCAGCGGGCGTTGACGACCAGGGCCGTGGCCCGGATCGCCGAGTGCGAGGACGGGGTGTTCGCGGCGCCTGCCCGAGCGGTGGCGCCTGCCGGGATCGTGGCGCCGATTCCGGCGGTCAACAGGATTCCCGCGGCGACGGCCGCGAGGGTGTGACGGTGATGCATGACGTCCCCCATTTCTCCTGCTCCGGGGACAGAGGTGTCACTGGCAGAGACATCCACACCAACCATATGGTTCCACCGAATACGGGGTAAAAGCCATATTTTTCTCAGGTGGTGCACTCTGTCTCCGGGCCGGGGTCACGGGATCGGCGCGCGCGCCGTCCTCGCCCCGCCGGTTCCGCTCGCCCGGATCCGGAGATGGCCGTAACTCCTCGGCCGCTCAGTAGTTGACCCGGTCATGAAGAAGCGCAGCATGCTCGCCATCGCCTCCCTTGCCGCCGGCGTCGTCACCGCCCTCGTCACGCCTCCGCCGCAGGCCAGTGCCGCCGAGAGCCCGCTGGGCGGTGCGACCGGCCTCCTCCAGGAGGACCAGGGCGTCGAGACCGTTGTCCACGACACCGTCCAAGGCGCCGAGGGTGCCCTCCCTGCCCCCGGCACCGGCGGACTGCTCTGACCCGTGCCACCCGAGCCCCCCGCGGCGACCGGTGCCCCGCGCCCCTGACGGGTCGCGGGGCACCGGCACGCCGTGACCCGGGAGGAGGCGGCCCGTGCGCGCGCCGTGCGTGACTAATGACAGGATGTCCCCATGAGCGACAACGTTTACTTCGACATCACCATCAACGACGAGCCCGCGGGCCGGATCACGTTCCAGCTGTTCGACGAGGTCGTCCCGAAGACGGCGCAGAACTTCCGTGAGCTCTGCACCGGCGAGCACGGCTTCGGTTACGCCGGCTCCCCGTTCCACCGCGTCATCCCGCAGTTCATGCTCCAGGGCGGCGACTTCACGCGTGGCAACGGCACCGGCGGCAAGAGCATCTACGGCGAGAAGTTCGCCGACGAGAACTTCAAGCTGAAGCACGACCGCCCGTTCCTGCTCTCGATGGCCAACGCCGGCCCGAACAGCAACGGCTCGCAGTTCTTCATCACCACGATCGTCACCGACTGGCTCGACGGCAAGCACGTCGTCTTCGGTGAGGTCGTCGAGGGCCAGGACCTGGTCAAGAAGATCGAGGGCCTCGGCTCCCGTTCCGGCGCCACCGCCGCGACCATCAAGGTCTCCGAGTCCGGCATCGTGAAGGCCTGATCGCCTTCCCGAGCTGAGCCGAGGGCGCCGCGCGCCCTCGCTCGATCCACCCGGCCGGGGCGGGGACGCCGTCCGTGCGACGCGCGTCCCCGCCCTCGCCGAGGTCCCTCGCGGCTGTCCGAGCCGCGTGCCTCACGTGAAGGCGGGCGCGTTCCGCTCCGCCCACGCCGAGAACGGTCGCGGCGCCCGGCCGAGAACACGCTCCACATCGGGGCTCACCCGCTGCTCCTCCGCGCTGGGCTCGCCCATCACCGACAGCATCCCGTCGACGGCGTCCTCCGGCAGGAACCGCACCAGCTGGGACCGGGCCTCGCTCGCGCTCAGCGCCACGAACGCGACCGGATCGCCCACCACGTCGGCCAGGGCCCGCGCCTGCTCCCGCGGCGACACCGCCACCGGTCCGGTCAGGACATACGTCCGCCCCGCGTGTGCCGGGTCGCGCAGCGCCTCCGCCGCGACCCCCGCGATGTCCATCGGATCCACCACCGGCAGTGCCACATCGGCGAACGGGGCGGCCACCGTGCGCGTCGAACGCACCGGCTCGGCCCAGAGGAACGCGTTGGAGGCGAAACCACCGGGCCGCAGCACGGTCCAGTCCAGCCCCGAATCCCGTACCGCCGCCTCGAACGTACGCAGAATGTCGTGCGACACCGAATCGGTCCGCGTCCCCACCAGCTGCGAGGACTGGAACACGATCTGCCGCACCCCGGCGGCCACCGCCGCCGCCACGATCTCGCGCGGACTCAGCTCTTCCCCGAGACCCCCGACGAGCAGATACACCGCCTCCGCACCCTCGAACAGCCCCTTGAGGCCGCCCACATCGGCCAGATCCCCCTGCCGGTGCGTCACCCCGGCGGGCAGCCCCACGGCCGGCCGACGGCTCACAGCCGTCACCTGCTCACCGGCCGCGGCCAGCAGCTCCACCAGCGGTCGTCCGACGTTTCCGGTCGCTCCGGTCACCACGATCACAGTTGTTCCCCTCCAGGGAGTCCTCGGCTGAGCGCTGGCGCTCCGCCGTCTTCGTGACCTCATCCTGGAAGGCGAACTGGCCACCTTCTGGCCAGTTTCACGAGCGGGATCCGAGAACTTCTCGCGAGGGCGGGCGGGACGGCGGGAGGGGCTCCGGAGGGGCAGCGGGGGGAGGTCAGGTCTCCTCGCCGAAACGCCGCTCGAACTTGGCGATCCGGCCCTCGGAGTCCACCGTCCGCGCCGTGCCCGTGTAGAAGGGGTGGCTCTCGGAGGAGATCTCGACGTCGACCACGGGGTACGTGTTGCCGTCGTCCCACTCGATGGTCCGGTCGCTGGTCGCGGTGGACCGGGTCAGAAAGGCGTACCCGGCCGTGCGGTCACGGAAGACCACCGGGCCGTACTCGGGCTGCTTGTCCTGCTGCACGTGTCCTCCTCGGGCTCACGCCCTGACTCGTCCGGCCTGATCGGCACGGCACCCCCAGCCTCCCCGCGGCCACGGGAGCGGACCAGCGCCACGGGCCCGACCGGGTGAACCCTCAGTCGTGCTCCGGCCAGCGCGCGGCGAGCAGCAGCGCGATGTCGTCCGGGCGGGCCGTGGCCTGCCGGGCCTCCCGGATCACTCGGTCGGCCGCCTCGGACAGCGGCAGCGAACCGGTCGCCGCGAGCGCCAGTCGCAGGCGCTCGATCCCCTCGTCGATGTCCCTGCCCGGCCGTTCGATCAGGCCGTCCGTGAACAGGGCCAGCACCGAGCCGGGAGCGAGCCTCAGCCGTGTCACGGGGTACGAGGCCCGGTCGTCGACGCCGAGGACCACCCCGCCCGCCAGGTTCAGCAGCTGCGTCGTCCCGTCCGGACGCAGCAGCAGCGGCTGCGGGTGACCGGCCCGCACCGCCCGCATCTCTCCCGACTCCGGGTCGAGCAGGACGTAGCAGCAGCTCGCGAACTGCCCCGGATCCAGGTCGATCAGCAGCCGGTTGGTGCCCCGCATCACGTCCTGCGGACGGTGGCCACCCAACGCGAACGCCCGTACCGCGCTGCGCAGCTGACCCATCGTGGCGGCGGCCGCCACCCCGTGCCCCTGGACATCGCCGATCACCAGGGCCAGCCGGCCCCGCTCCGTCTCGATCACGTCGTACCAGTCGCCGCCCACGTCCATGCCCTGCGTACCCGGCAGATAGCGGCCCACCGTGTCCACCCCGTCCCGCACCGGCAGCCGGTGCGGGAGCAGCGCGTCCTGGAGCCCCCGGGCGACCGCCGCCTCCGTGTCGTACCGCTGGGCCCGCTCCAGGGCCTGTGCGATGAGCCCCGCGAGCGCCGTGAGCACCGTCCGTTCCTCCGGGCTGAAGCCGCGCGGCTGCTCGAAGCCGAGGATGCAGGAGCCCACCGGCCGGCCCGAGGCGATCAGCGGCAGGAAGGCCCGGGCGCCCTTCTCGGCGTCCAGCGGAAGGTCCGGATACGACCGTCGCAGCTGCTCCATGGACTCGAAGAAGAGCGGCCTGCCGGTCGTCAGCGTCTCCACGCCCGGTAGCCGGGCGTCCAGCGCCACACCGTCGAAAGGTTCGAGGAAGCCCGGTGGGAACCCGGTCTCCCAGGCCAGGTAGAGGCGCCGGTCGCTCAGCAGGTAGATCGCCAGTTGCCGTCCGCCGAAGGCCGGCAACAGCTCCTCCGTCACCACCGCCGACACCTGGCGCGCCGTCACCGCCTCCGTGAGCGCGATCGCCAGCGCCACCGGCCGGTACAGGGCAGAGGCCCGGTCACCGGGGGAGGAGAGGTCGTCCTCCGGCTTCCGTCCGGTGCCGGTCTTGTGCGCCAGGACCGCCGGGTCCTCCTCGGGGACCAGCACCATCGTCACCCCGTCCCGGCCCGGGTGCAGCGAGACCGACAGCCACCGGCCGCGCTCCGGACGGGCCAGGAAACGGATCGGCTCGCCGGACAGGAGCGCGGCGCGCAGCTGCTCGTCGTGGAAGGGGTGGTCGAACCAGGGCAGCGCCTCCCAGAGCGGCCGCCCCGCCAGCGCCCCGCGCGTCCGGCCGAGGAGCCGTTCCGTGCGGTCGTTGACGTAGGTGATCCGGCCCAGCCGGTCCATCGCCAGGATCGCCCGCGGCAGCCGGTCCGTGGCGTCCGAGCCGATCAGCCCGGTCCCCAGGTCGACGAGCGTGCCGATCAGGTGCCCCACGTCGCGGTGGAGCGGGCCGACTCCGTGCCGCGCGCGCCTGCCGTCGTCCGGTCCCGTCGCGCCCGTACCCTCCGGGGGGCCCTGCCTGGTCCGGGCGGACACCTCCAGAAGGTGCAGGCGGCCGTCGGGACCCTTCAACCGGATCCTGCGCACCGCCGTGCGCCCGTCCGGACCCGTGGCCTGTCGGGCCGCCGCCCACAGCGCGTATCCGTCCTCCGGTTCGAGGAGGGAGGTCAGGACCTCGATCGGGCAGGGGGAATGCACATCCGGACCGAGGATGGCGAGGAGCCCGTCGTCCAGCGTGACCACGTTCGAGTCCAGGTCCCAGTCGAAGGAACCGAACCGGACCGGCGGCCCGGAGCCGGTGGACAGCTGGACGCAGACGGGATCGCCGGGCCACTCGACCACCGTCCCCTGGTGGGCCAGGCCGGACAGGGCCCCGCCGAGGCGGAGCGCCTCCCGGGTCATCCGGCCCCGGTCGCGCATGTCCACCGGCACCCCGGGGGTCGGCGCCCGCAGCACCACGAGCACCCCGAACCGCTCACGGCCCGCGACCACCGGTGCGTACAGCGAGGCGAAGGGGAACGGCAGGCTTGCCACCAGCTGGGGGAAGGCCCGCATCGCCTCCTCGACATCGGCGAGATGGACGGGCTGCCCGGAGCGGTGGACCTCCGCCACCGGGAACGGCCGGTTCGTGTGCATCCGCCACCATGGGCGGAACAATGGCCCCGGCAGCCCCACCAGGACCGCGAGCCTCAGCAGCCCCGGGGTCCCCGAGCGCAGATACACCCCGCCCGCGTAGCCCCCCGCCTCCTCGACCGCCCTCAGCGCGGACTCCGCGAGTACCCAGGTCAGGGCGCCCGAGGCGGGCCCGTCGGCGGTTCCCTTTCCGGACGGACGCCCGGTACCGCCCGCCGGGCCGGGGCCGGACGCGCCGTGCGAGGTCACACAGTCAGGATGCGCCCGACGGGAAAGGCACCGCATCCCGGACCCGGTCCCTGCCGCCACCTCCGCGAGAGCGGTGTTGACCATACGCGCCCGCACCGTCACACTCGGTCGTCGACCGGCGCCGCAGGCGTACGGCACCACCTCATGACCAGGGGACACGATGACGGGCCAGGTTCTTCCGTACGACGTACATGGCGACGGCCCCCGGCGGGCCCTCGTCCTCCACAACTGGTTCGGCGACCGCACCAGCTTCGACCCGCTGCGCGCCCATCTGAACGACGCCTCCGGCTCCTACGCCTTCGTCGACTGCCGAGGCTACGGCGAGGCCCTCGACCACTCGGGCGCGTACACGATGGAGGAGGTCGCGGCCGACGCGCTCGCGGTCGCCGACGACCTCGGCTGGGACTCCTTCTCCGTCATCGGCCACTCGATGGGAGGCAAGGCCGCGCAGCTGATGCTCCTCGACGCGCCCGACCGCGTCCGCTCGATCATCGGCATCTCGCCCGTCTCGGCGGCGGGATTCCCCCTGGACGGCGAGACCTGGGAGCTCTTCGCAGGCGCCGCCGCGGAAACGGCCAACCGGCGCGCGATCATCGACAACACCACCGGCGGCCGGTACGACGACGCCTGGCTGAGCGCCCTCGTCGAGCGATCCGTCGGACGCTCGTCGGCGGCCGCCTTCCGTGCCTACCTGGACTCCTGGTCGCGCACCGACTTCCACGAGCGCGTCCGCGACAATCCGGTCCCCGTCCTGCTCGCCGTCGGCGCCCACGACCCGGCGCTCGGCGCCGAGGCCATGGAGGCGACCTGGCTGCGCTGGTACCCCAACGCGCGCCTGGAAGTCCTCAAGGACGCCGGCCACTACGCGCCCGAGGAGACCCCGCAGGCGCTGGCCGAGGTCATCGAAGCCTTCCTCGCCGGCTGACGGGACCATCGCGCTTTCACCGGGGAGGGCCGGGGCGGGAACGTTCACGGTCAGGTCGAGGGTCAGGGTCACGTTCAGGGTGAGGGTCGGTGGCCGGGTGCCGGCCGGGGGAAAGTCATCCGAACGTCGACGGAAGCGACGACTTTCGTTCCTGCCCTTCACCGACCTGCTCCCCTTCGTCGTGCCGTACCCCTTCGACCCACCCGTCGCCGAAGGGGCCGTCTTACCCTGGAGGGACGGGCAGGGGACGGGGCACACCGGTCCTCCCCGAGCCCGGAACCGTGCAGGCGGAAGGGCGGCGGGCCATGTTCTTCAGCGATCGCACCGACGCCGGTCGGCAGCTTGCCGCCCGGCTCGACCACCACAAGGGCCATGACGTCGTGGTTCTCGGTCTGCCGCGCGGCGGGGTGCCGGTGGCGGCCGAGGTGGCCGATGCTCTCGACGCCCCGCTCGACATCTGTCTCGTACGGAAGCTGGGCGTGCCCCAGCAGCCGGAGCTCGCGATGGGTGCGCTGGGCGAGGGCGGCGTGCGCGTGGTGAACGAGCGGGTGCTCCGCGAGGCCGGGGTGGGGGCGCGCGATCTGGCCGCGGTCGAGGAGCGCGAGCACGCCGAGCTCGATCAGAGGACCCGTCGATATCGGGGCAGCCGGCCATCCGTGCCGCTCGAAGGCCGGACGGTCCTCGTGGTGGACGACGGTCTTGCCACGGGTGCCACGGCTCTGGCGGCCTGCCGGGTGGTACGGGCCAGGGGCGCCGCGCGGATCGTGCTCGCGGTGCCGGTGGCGCCACGGGGATGGACGGCCCGTCTCGGCGGCGAGGCCGACGAGACGGTGAGCGTGCACGAGCCTGAGCTGTTCTACGCGATCGGACAGTTCTACCGGGACTTCGCTCAGACCGCGGACGAGGAGGTCCTCGCCTGCCTGGACCGGAACCGTGCCGCGCACGGCCCGGTCGTCCAGGACGCGGACGTACGGATCCCCGTCGCCGCCGGGGTCACCCTTGCCGGGCGGCTCGCGGTGCCCGAGGGCGCCATCGGCATCGTCCTGTTCGCCCACGGCAGCGGCAGCAGCCGGCACAGCCCCCGGAACCGGGCGGTCGCGACGGCAATGAATCGGGCGGGACTCGGAACGCTGCTGTTCGACCTGCTCACCGAGGTCGAGGCGGTCGACCGGGCGCATGTCTTCGACACACCGCTGCTGGCCGGCAGGCTTGCCCGCGCCACGGAGTGGCTCGCCGAGCAGCCCGAGAGCGACGGCCTCCCGCTCGGCTACTTCGGCGCCAGTACGGGAGCGGCCGCCGCGCTGTGGGCGGCGGGCGAACCGGAGTCGTCCGTGGCCGCCGTCGTCTCACGCGGTGGTCGACCGGACCTCGCGGCCGACCACCTGGCCAGGGTCGAGGCGCCGACGCTCCTCGTGGTCGGAGGCGCGGACGCGCTGGTCCTGGACCTCAACCGGCGGGCCGAGTCGCTTCTGCGCTGCGAGAGCCGGCTGGACGTCGTGGAGGGCGCCACGCACCTCTTCGAGGAGCCGGGTGCCCTGGAGGAGGTGGCGGAACTCGCCACCTCCTGGTTCACCGGGCACTTCCGGGTCAGTAGGCCCCGTTGACGTTGTCGATGGAGCCGTAGCGGTCGGCCGCGTAGTTGCAGGCGGCGGTGATGTTGGCGACCGGGTCGAACAGGTCCATCGACGTGCCGGGCACGTGATAGGCGAGGAAGGTCGGCTCGATGACCTGGAGCAGGCCCTTCGACGGGGTGCCGGCCACGGCGTTGGAGTCCCAGAGGTTGATGGCCTGGGGGTTGCCGGAGGACTCACGCATGACGTTGCGGTGGATCCCCTCGTACGAACCGGGGATGCCGCGCAGGGCCATGATGTCCAGCGACTGCCGGATCCAGCCGTCGAGGTTGTTCGCGTACTGGGTGGCGGCGACGGGAGCGGCCTGGACCGGAGCGGCGGCGGCGGGAGCGGCGGCCGAGGCACCGGTGTTGGTGGCGACGGCCGGGGTGGCGGTCCGGCGCTCGGAGCGGTTCGCCCGTTCGGTCGTGGCGGCCTTCTTCGCCTGCGCGGGGGCGGCCTTCACGGAATCCCGACGAAGCGTCAGTTCAAGACCTGGATGAATAAGTGACGGATTGTCACCCACGGTGCTCTTGTTGGCCCGGTAAAGACCCTTCCAGCCGCCCTGAATTCCCTTCTTCTGGGCGATGAGGGAAAGCGAGTCACCACTGACGACCGTGTAGGTGCGCGCGGCGGCCGGGGCTGCGGGAGCCTTGGCGAGGGCCTTCGCGGCGACCGGAGCGGCGGGCGCGGTGACGGCCTTGGCGGCGATTTCCGGGGCTCCGGAAACGGGTGCGGCGCCGGCCACGGCCGGGGCGATCAGCGGGAGGGCAAGAGCGGCTCCGCCCGTGCCGACCAGCGCGAGTCCACGGGAGACGGGGCGGCGGCGGGGGCGGCGGTGCTTACCGTGAGCAGGCATGACGGATTCCTCTCCGGCGCCTTCGGGGTGAGCTGTCGGGTTCGGACTGGAGATGTCCGGCCGCGCGCACGCGGCTTCACCCCGAGCCGTTCCGGATTCCGGGCCGGCGTATTCGTGGGTCCCCCGCTCCTGCCGTCGGGTGAAAGGGAGGTATTTCGAGCGGTGGCAGGATTCGGCGATCCGCTCGAATGGAGGCGACCGTAGGCCAGTAATGCGACGGAGAACAAGAGGACCGGAGTCGCGGACCCGGTAAATGGATCACAGAATTCATGGAATTCAAGATCGACCGTACGGCGGACCCGTCGAACTTCCTTGTCCGGCACGGCATGCGCGGACTTCGATCACCGGGGTGTCTCCGGGGAAGTGAGTCGCATCACCAGGTGTTCAATGTCCGAATATGCACTGTAATTCTGTTAATGGGGGAGTAGCGAAGAAAGCCCCATCGGTGGGGTGGGCACTCAAGGGCAAAAGTCGCAAAGCCGACATTCGTCATGAAAGATGGAGTGACCCCGACCGAGGAGCCGCCCGGATGCCGCCTTCCGCCTCCCTGCTCAACCCCGATGCCCTCGACCGCGAGGCCGCCGCCCTCTACGAGAGCGCCACCTGGCAGCGCATCGTCACGGACTGGACCGCCCCTACCGTGCCCGACGACACGGATCCGGGTACGGAGGGCTGGCGTGACCTGCTCACCGTTCCGGTGGACCGGCTCGTCGCCGATGCGCTCGACGCGCTGCCGCCGCCCCTTCCCGCCGAGCGCCGGTTTCCCGGCCGGATCGGAGCCGTCCTGCCCGACCGGCTGCACGCCTGGCGTCGCATCGGCCGGCCTGAGCTGCGCCCCTCGGTCCACCTCGGCTACGCGCGCCTCGTCCTGACGGAGTGGGGCTGGCAGAACGCCCCGTACAAGCTGCGCGACGCGCGCGGGGCCCGGTGCGTCTGCGGTGCGCTTCTCGCCGCCCACCGGCTCGGCTACGGCAGCGCGACGACCATGAACGAGGCGGCCGCCTGGATCATGACCGAGCTCCGGTCACGGGGGTGGGGCGAGCTGATCGGGCCGTGGAACCGGGCCCCGGGCCGTACGGCCGCCGACGCGGTGGCCCTCCTCGACGCGACGAGCCGGCGTGCGGCGCACGCCGGCCACTGACGACCGCCGACACCGCTCCGAGGTGCCGCACGCGGACCGTTCACGGACTGACCCGGGTGCGGGGATCATCCGGTGATGCTCGGCGCCCCGTTCTCGATGTGCCCGGTGTACCGGCGCGACCAGGTGCCGTCGATGTCGGCGAGGATCGTGAAGTCGTACCAGCCGTTGTTGTAGGCGACCGCGTTGAAGAAGTCCTCACGCGTGGAGCCGGCCGGGACCGTGTAGGTCCAGGGGCCGTCCGTGCGGTAGGCGTTCGAGCGGATCGTGAAGGTCACCGGTCCGGCCGAGGTGTTGCTCAGCTTGAACCACAGGGCCGTCCGGCCCGTCCCCGCCTCCGTCGCGAACCGGGACGTCACCTCGATGGCCTTGCCGGCCTTGGCGGCGTCCCCGATGAACCGGCGCAGGAAGCGGTTGGGGCCCATCATCGAGATGTCGTACTTGCCGGACCCCGACCCCAGGCCGATGTTGAAGTAGTCGGTGGCCGTGCCGCCCGCGTCGACCGTGTACTGCCAGGCGGCCGTGTCGCGGTGCTGGTGCGGGTGGATGGAGAAGTGCGCCGCCCGCTTGGCCTCGGTTCCCTGGTTCGTCATCGAGAACCAGGCGAGGATCTTGCCCGCGGCCCCGAACTCGAAGCGGTCGAGGTTGCCGTTCACCTGGTACGGCAGTGCGCGGGCCGGCCGGGTGCCGGGCTCCTGCCCGGGCTGGGCGTTGTTCTGGGGGGCCGGGTTCGGCAGCGGACCGCAGGTCGACTGGCCGATGACCTTCGACGTGGAGGGGAGGCCGGCCGGTACTCCGTACACCGGGTGGGCGAAGTCGAAGACTCCGGTCAGATCGCCCGTCACCTTCCGCCGCCAGGCACTGATGTTGGGGCAGGCGGCCGGTGTGCCGAGGGCTGTCGTCCAGCTCTCCATGAAGCGCAGGACCGAGGTGTGGTCGAAGACCTCCGAGCTCACCCAGCCACCCCGGGTCCACGGGGACATGACAATCATCGGGACGCGGAAGCCCAGACCGATCGGCACGCCGTCGAGGTACTCGCCCGGGGTGCCCGGGGGAGCGACGGGCGGCGGCACATGGTCGAAGAAGCCGTCGTTCTCGTCGTAGTTGAGGAACAGCACGGTCGAGTCGAACACCTCGGCGTCGGCGGCGAGCGCGCGGTGGACGAGATCCACGAAGTGCGCGCCGTCCCCGGGCGGCGCGTACGGGTGCTCCGAGAACGCCTCGCTCGCCACCACCCACGACACCTGGGGCAGTGTGCCCGCGACGACATCGGCGCGGATCGCGGCGGCGATGTCGTCCGGGGTCGAGCCCGTGACCTTGGGTACCGAGCCCATGCCGCGGTCGTACAGCGGGTCGCCCGGCCGCGCGTCGGTGAACTTCTTGAAGTACGCGAGGCCGTTGTCGCCGTAGTTGTCCTGGGCGTTCTGGTAGACCTTCCAGCTCACCCCGGCCCGCTGGAGCGCCTCGGCGTACGTCTCCCACGTGAGGCCCGACTCGTCGCCGCCGTCCTTGCTGGAGCCGTCGATCTTCCCGCTCCACAGGAAGGTGCGGTTGGGGCCGGTGGCGCTCAGCGTCGAGCAGAAGTATGCGTCGCAGATCGTGTAGTGGTCGGCGAGCGCGTGGTGGAAGGGGATGTCCTCGCGGTCGAGGTGGCCGAGCGTCCGGGTGTTGCCCACCCCGGTGACCCAGTTGTCGAGGCGGCCCTTGTTCCAAGCGGCGTGCTGCGAGGTCCAGCTGTGGGGCAGGTCGCCGTTGCACTGGGCGAGGGTCTCGCCGTCCACACCGCCGGCGGGCGGGGTGTCGCTGAGCTTCCAGGGGTACTGGCGGCCGCCCCAGTTGGGCTGGTTGAACATCCCCCAGCCCCCGGGCAGATTGCCCGCGGCGCGGTCGGCGAAGCCCCGGACGCCTCGCAGGGTGCCGAAGTAGTGGTCGAAGCTGCGGTTCTCCTGCATGAGGATCACCACGTGCCGGACATCGGTGAGGGTGCCGGTGGCTCCGCTCGCGGCGGCGGAGGCCGGGGCCGTCGGCAGCGCCGCGCCCGCCACGAGCCCCGCGCCGATACCGACGAATCCTCTGCGGCTGATGGGAATCATGCTCCGCCTCTCCTGTCACGGTGTGCCCCGGCGGCACATCGGAGACATGATGGGGGAGGCGAGCTTAAAGGTATACAGCCGTGCGGTAATTAATGGATTAACACCCCAGGGCGCCGTAGGGCCAAGGGGTATGGGGCTGTGGATTGGTCCGACTTCATACCAATGGCGTTCGAGGGTTTAGACGGTGAGGACCTTCACCCCGGCCTCGGTGAGCTGGGCGACCGCCTCCTGGCTGATGCCGGTGTCGGTGACGAGCAGGTCGATGCGGTCCAGACCGCAGATCCGGGCGAAGGCCCGGCGGCCCATCTTCGAGGAGTCGGTCACCACGACGACCCGGCTCGCCCGCTCCGCGAAGAGCCGGCTGATGCTCGCCTCGTCCTCCTGGTGCGCCATCACCCCGAGTCCGGCGTCGACCCCGTCGACCCCCAGCACCACCACGTCGAGCACGACCTCGTTGAGCACCCCGACCGTCAGGGGGCCCACCAGTTCGTACGTCTGGGGGCGCGCGACCCCGCCGGTGGTGACGATCTTGATCTGCGGGCGCACCGCCAGCTCGCCCGCGATGTTGAGCGCGTTGGTGACCACGGTCAGCGCGGGCCCGGTGTTCGCCGTCCCCGCCGTCCCGGCCGTCCCCGCGGTGTCGGCCCGGCCGCTCGCGAACCGCAGGGCGAGGGCCCGCGCCACCTCCGTCGTCGTCGTACCCCCGTTGAGCCCCACGACCTCGCCGGGGGCGATCAGATCGGCGGCGGCCTCCGCGATCCGGCGCTTCTCCGTGGCGTGCCGCGTCGACTTGTAGCGCAGGGGCAGCTCGTACGAGACGCCGTGGGCGACCGCCCCACCCCGTGTCCGGATCAACAGCTGCTGCTCGGCGAGCTCGTCGAGGTCCCGGCGGATCGTGGCGGCGGAGACGTCGAGGGTGGTCGCCGCTTCCTCGACCTCCAGCTTCCCCGAGGCCGCAAGTAGTTCAAGGAGCGTGTTCCACCGCTCGTGCTTGGACATGGGTCCCTCCCTCGGGCTCGTGCGCGCGTCCGATTCTATCCGTCGACGCGCGCCGGACCTGGAAAGCAGATGCATGTTTCTGCTTGAATGGCATCGACTTCAAGCATCTTCCATCATTCCTGTGCACTCTTCTTGCAAGGAGACCGGCATGAGCACCACCCGTACCGCCGTGGAGATCGCGTCCCAGCCGACGACCTGGCGTCAGGCTGCCCGCACCCTGTCCCAGCACACCTCCGCACTGCCCCGGCGGGGCGAGCGGGTCGCGGTGATCGGCTGCGGCACCTCCTGGTTCATGGCCCTGGCCTACGCCGAGCTCCGCGAGTCCGGCGGCCACGGGGAGACCGACGCCTTCGCGGCCTCCGAGTTCCCCTACGGGCGCAGCTACGACCGGGTCGTGGCCATCACCCGATCCGGCACCACCAGCGAGGTCCTGGCCGTCCTGACCCGGCTGCGCGGCACGATCCCCACGGGCGCGGTCACGGCCGACCCCACGACCCCGGTGATGGACCTCGCCGACGAGGTCGCCGTCCTCGACTTCGCGGACGAGGAGTCCGTGGTCCAGACTCGCTTCGCCACCACGGCGCTCGCCCTCTTCCGCGCGCACCTGGAGGCCGAGGACGCCCTGCCCGAGGGGGTGGCCACCGTCGAGGAGGCCGCGCGGGACGCCGAACTGGCCCTCGCCTCCCCGCTCGACGAGAACGTGCGTACGGCGGAGCAGTTCACCTTCCTCGGCATGGGCTGGACCTACGGGCTCGCCCTGGAGGCCGGGCTGAAGATGCGCGAGGCCGCGGGCGCGTGGACGGAGGCGTACCCCTCGATGGAGTATCGCCACGGCCCGATCAGCATCACCGGACCCGGCCGGGTCACCTGGGGCTTCGGCGCCCTGCCGGCCGGACTCGCGGACGAGGTGCGCAAGGTCGGCGGCACCCTCGCCGAGAGCGACCTCGACCCGCTCGCGGACCTGATCAGGGCCCAGCGGCTCGCGGTGGCCGTCGCCGAGGCCCAGGGCCTGAACCCGGACACCCCGCGGAACCTCACCCGTTCGGTCGTCCTCGGGGACGTCCCCGCCTGACCGCGCACCGGCTCCGAACCCGCACCGCTCCAGCCCCACCCACCCCGCACCCCGCTCACACCCCCGGAGAAGGACCATGCCGTTGACGCCGACCGATGAGATCGTCCGCCGCGCCCGCGCGGCGGGCACCGGTGTGGGGGCGTTCAACGTCCTCCAGCTCGAACACGCCCAGGCCATCGTGGCCGGCGCCGAGAACGCCGACCGCCCCGTCGTCCTGCAGATCAGCGAGAACACCGTCCGCTACCACGGCGCCCTGGAGCCGGTCGCCCTCGCCTCGCTGGCCATCGCCCGCGCTGCCAAGACCCCCGTCGCCGTCCACCTCGACCATGCCGAGAACCCCGACCTCGTCCGCGAGGCCGTCGGACTCGGTCTGGGCTCGGTCATGTTCGACGCCTCGAAGCTCCCCTACGCCGAGAACGTCGCCGCGACCCGCGAGGTCGTGGAGTACTGCCACCAGCACGGTGTCTGGGTCGAGGCCGAACTCGGCGAGGTCGGCGGCAAGGGCGGCGCGCACACCCCGGGCGTACGGACCGATCCCGAAGAGGCCCGGGCCTTCGTCGAGGCCACCGGCGTCGACGCCCTCGCGGTCGCGGTCGGCAGCTCCCATCAGATGCTGACCAGGGACGCGGTCCTGGACTTCGCCCTGATCGCGCGTCTGCGTGCCGCCGTCGACACGCCGCTCGTCCTGCACGGCTCCTCGGGCGTGTCGGACGCGGATCTCACCGCCGCCATCGCCGCGGGCATGACCAAGGTGAACGTCTCCACCCACCTGAACAAGGCCTTCACCCAGGCCGTCCGCGCCCACCTGACCGAGCACCCCACGGCGGTGGACCCCCGCCACTACCTGACCCCGGCGCGGGCCGCCGTGGCCAGGGAGGTCGCCCACCTGCTGACGGTCCTGTCACCGGCCTGACCTCGCCCCAGGGGGCTCACACCTCCTGAAGCGCCGTGAGGAGGCCGCGTACGGCGGGCAGGGACAGCGAGGACTCCCGTACCGCCGCGTGGATCGAACGGACCGGCTCAGGACCGCGAACCTTGCGGACGACCACGTTCGGGTGACGGCTGCCCAGGCCCATCAGCGGGACCAGGCTGATGCCGAGACCCGCCGCCACGAAGCCCTGCGCGGTGGCGTACTCCTCGCACTCCACCGCGATGTCCGGGGAGAACCCGGCCGCCGCGCAGGCGTCGAGGACCGCGTCGAGGCAGGGGCCGGGCCGCTCGCTGCCGACCCACGGTTCGCCGGCGAGCTCGGCCAGCTCGACCGCGGTGCGGCGTTCGGCGAGCGGATGACCCTTGGGCAGCACGGCGCGATAGGGGTCGTCGAGCAGATGGACCAGCCGGAGACCGTCGCCGGCCGAGTCCGGGCCGCCGCCCCGGGGACGTACGACGAGGGTGAGGTCCGCCTCCTCGTCGAGCGGCGCGGCGTCGGCGATCCTCAGATCGACGCGTACGCCCGGGTGTTCGGTGCGGAATCGGGCCAGCGCGGGGGCGACGAGATCCGCGCCCGCGGTGGCGAAGTAGCGGACCGCGATCCGCCCGGTGCGGCCCGCCCGCAGATCGGCGAGGGCGGTCTCCGCCTCGGCGACCTGGCGGCCGATGACGGCGGCGTGCTCGGTGAGCAACCGCCCGGCGGCGGTCGGCCGCACGCCCCGCCCGAACCGTTCGAGCAGCGCGATGCCCGCCTCCTTCTCCAGGACGCCGATCTGCTGACTCACGGCGGAGGGGGTGTAGCCGAGGTTCGCGGCGGCGGCGGTGACGGAGCCGCTGGTGACGACGGCCCGGAGCACCTGCATGCGTCTCACATCCAGCATGTAGCACAGCTTAACGCTGGATGCATGATTCATCGCTTGTCCTGTCGAATGGGGCGCGGGACGGTGAGGACATGACATCGGCGACACGCATGGGCGTCCTGGCCCTGCTCTGGGGCTCGGGCTTCCTCTGGATCAAGATCTCCCTCGACGAGGGCCTCACCCCCGGGTGGATCACCTTCGTCCGGTGCGCGCTCGGCGCGGCCGTGCTCCTCGCGCTCGCGTACGGGGCGCGACAACGGCTGCCACGGGACCGGGCCACCTGGGGGCGGCTCGTCGTCGCCGCCTTCTTCTGCAACGCACTGCCGTTCCTGCTCTTCTCGATCGGCGAGCAGACCGTGGACAGCGGAGTGGCGGGCGTGCTCAACGCGACGACCCCGCTCTGGTCCCTCCTCATCGGCCTGGCCCTCGGCACCGAACGCCCCCTGCGCGCCACCCGGTCGGCCGGCCTCGTACTCGGCTTCGCCGGAGTGCTGCTCATCTTCGCGCCCTGGAGCCACGGCTCCGGCCTGATGAGCTGGGGCGCCCTCGCACTCCTCGGCGCCTCCGCGAGCTACGCCGTGGCCTTCGCGTACATGGCCCGCCACCTCACCGGCCGGGGCACCGCGCCGCTGGCGCTCTCCGCCGCGCAACTCCTCACGGCGACCGGCCTGAGCACGCCCGCCCTCGCGGCCTCCGGGGCGGCCACGGTGACCTGGACGGGGGTCCTCGCGGTCGTCGTCCTCGGGGTCTTCGCCACCGGGCTCACCTTCCACCTGAACTACCGGATGATCGCGGAGGAAGGCCCGACCGCCGCTGCCACCGTCGGCTATCTGCTCCCCGTGGTGTCCGTGACCCTGGGCGCGCTGATCCTCGACGAGCCGCTGACTGTACGGGTGGTGGCGGGGATGGCGGTCGTCCTGGTGGGGGTGGGGCTGACGAGGTCACGGACGCGACCCCTCGGTACGCCGGCCGAAGCGCGGGCCGATGTGCCGGACAGCCCCTACTCGACCCGCCCGACCCGCTCGACCACGAAGACGGGGATCTCCCGGTCGGTCTTCCGCTGGTAGTCCGCGTAGTCGGGGAAGGCCGCGACGGCCCGCTCCCACCAGGCGGCGCGCTCCTCGCCGGTGATCAGACGGGCCTTCATGTCCCACACATCGGTGCCGTCGCGCACCTCGACGAGCGGCGATGCGACGAGATTGTGGTACCAGACGGGGTGCTTCACCGCCCCGCCGTTCGACGCGACGAGCGCGTACGCCCCCTCGTGCTCGACCCGCATCAGCGGGGTCTTGCGGAGCTTGCCGCTCTTCACGCCGAGGTTCGTGACCAGAACGACGGGCATGCCCCGCATGGTCGTGCCCTTGGTGCCGCCGGACGACTCGTACAGCTCGACCTGATTGCGCACCCACGCCGTCGGGCTGGGCTCGTACTCACCTTCGAGAGGCATGAGGGGTCCTTTCGTGTCACGTCCGGCTGCTTGCCTGTGCACCTCCGACGCTATCCGACACCCCGCCGGGCGGGCGGGCACTCCGCACGAGGCGCCTTGTCAGTGTCGACTCGTAGGGTGGCCCCTGACGGTTCGGCAATGGCGCGACTCAGGGGAGCGGACGGCATGCGGGAGTTGTTCCTGGCGGAGCAGAAGGCGTACATCCGGTGGATCGACCTGCCGGGGGACGGGCCCGTGCGGGTGTTCGTCCACGGCCTCGGGTGCACCTCGGCATCGGACTTCGCCCATATCGCGGCCCATCCCGCGCTCGGCGGCGGCCGGGCGCTGCTCGTGGATCTGCTCGGGTACGGGCTGAGCGACCGGCCCGCGGACTTCGACTACCGCATGGAGTCCCAGGCGGCGGTGGTCGCCGCGGTCCTCGACCGCCTCGGTCTCACGGGCGTCGACCTCGTGGGGCACTCCATGGGCGGTGCGGTGACGATCCATCTGGCGGCGGCGCGCCCGGAGCTCGTGGCGAGACTCGTGGTGGCGGAGCCGAACCTGTACGGGGGCGGGGGAGCGTTCAGCTCTCCGGTGGCCGCACAGGACGAGGACGCGTTCGTGGCGGAGGGGTTCGCCCGGATGGTGGCCGGCGCCGACCGCGCCGACTACGCGGCCCGGCTGCGCCTCGCCGACCCCCGGGCCGTCCACCGCAGCGCGGTCGCCCTCGTCGAGGGCAGTACGCCCGCACCCGGTGACCTCCTCGCAGAGCTCGGGATCCCCCGGACGTTCCTGGTGGGGGAGTTGAGCCTGCCGGACCCCGACGCGGAGAAGGTGGCCACGTTCGGCATCCCGGTGGTCGAGATCCCCCGCGCGGGACACAACCTGATGCTGGACAACCCGACCGGCTTCGCCACGGCCCTCGCTCGCGCCCTCTCGGTTGCTCCGCCTCCGCTTCCCGGCCACGACGGGAGCTGATTCGGCCACGTCAGCCGGGTTCGACGGGGGTTCGATTGCAGGCGTATGGCGGATACATGACAAGGCCTCAACTCCCTTGAGCTACGCCCGTAGAGCGGCCAGGCTGCTGATCACGCCGAGACCGGAACCACCGGTCCCGACCGTGTGCGTGGCCCCACGTGCACCCCCCCCACAGTCGCGCCGTTCCACCCCGCCGGGCGCGACGTCCATGAGGAGGAATCCCTCGTAATGGCACTCCCGCAGAACACCCGGACCCGCTTCGCCGTCACGGCCTCCGCCGCCACCGTGGCCGCCCTGCTCGGCACCTTCGCCGCCGCCCCCGCCCAGGCGGCCCCCGCCGAAGGCACCGTCCTCGCGGCGGGTTCGGCCGACGCGGTACCCGGCAGCTACATCGTCACCCTCAAGCAGGGCGCGGGGTTCAAGGCCGCCTCCGCCAAGGGGCGGAACCTGATAGCCGGTTACGGAGGCACCGTCCGCAAGACCTTCGGCTCCGCCGTCAACGGCTACACCGCCACCCTCGGCGAGACGGCGGCCCGACGGCTCGCCGCCGACCCGGCCGTCGCCTCCGTCGAGCAGAACCAGGTCGTCCACGCCGACGCGACGCAGACCAACGCCCCCTGGGGCCTGGACCGCATCGACCAGGCGAACCTGCCGCTCTCCGGCACGTACACCTACCCCGACTCCGCCGGCAGCGGTGTCACGGCGTACGTGATCGACACCGGTGTCCGGATCAGCCACTCCCAGCTCGCCGGGCGCGCGGTGAACGGGTACGACGCCGTCGACGGCGACACCGTCGCCCAGGACGGCAACGGGCACGGCACCCACGTCGCCACGACGATCGCCGGAACCACCTACGGCGTGGCCAAGGCGGCGAAGATCGTGGCCGTCCGCGTGCTCGACAACAACGGCTCCGGCACCACGGCCGGTGTCATCGCGGGCATCGACTGGGTCACCGCCCACCACACCGCCGGTGCCCCGGCCGTCGCCAACCTCTCCCTCGGCGGCGGAGCGTCCACCGCCCTGGACAACGCGGTGAAGAACTCCATCGCCGACGGCGTCACCTACACCGTCGCCGCCGGTAACTCCGGGGTCAACGCCTCCTCCTCGTCGCCCGCCCGGGTCGCCGAGGCCATCACGGTCGGCGCCACCAGCAACACCGACGCCAAGGCCAGCTGGTCCAACTACGGCTCGGTCCTCGACCTCTTCGCCCCCGGCGTGTCGATCACCGCGGGCTGGAACACCAGCGACACGGCCACCAGCACCATCTCGGGCACCTCGATGGCCACCCCGCACGTCGCCGGCGCCGCCGCGATCTACCTCGCGGGCCACACCTCCGCGACGCCGGCCCAGGTCGCCTCCGCCCTCGTCAACGGCGCGACGACGGGCAAGGTGACCACCCCGGGCAGCGGCTCCCCGAACCGGCTCCTGAAGATCGTCCAGTAGCCCGGTCCGGCGACGGAACCACCCCGGAGGCAGCCGGCGCCTCCGGGGCGGTGCCATGCCCCGGCCCCGCGGCGGGGGACCGTGCTCCTGAGAGGATCGACGACATGACCGTCCCGCTCCCCTCCGGCCCTCGACACCCCCACCCGCTCCAGGAGCCCCCCGTGCACAGCGCCCTCGCGTACGCCGACATCAAGACCGCCGCCGACCGGATCGCCGGACACGTCCGCCCCGTGACGGTGGCCCAGGCAGACCCCGGTGCCGAGCCGTACACGCTCCACTTCGCCCTGGAACTCATGCAGCACACCGGCTCCTTCAAGGCGCGCGGCGCGCAGAACTTCCTGCTCGCCCACCGCGAGGAAGGCACCCTTCCCACCGCAGGCGTCACGATCGCCTCCGGCGGCAACGCGGGGCTCGCCTGTGCCTGGGCCGCACTCCGGCAGGGCGTCCGGGCCACCGTCTTCCTGCCGACCACCGCCCCGAAGGTGAAGGTCGACAAGCTCGTCGGCTACGGCGCCGATGTCCGGCTCGTCGGCACGGAGTACGCCGAAGCGCTCGCCGCCTGCGAGGCGTTCGCGGCCGACACCGGGGCGCTCGCCTCCCACGCGTACGACCATCCGCTGATCGCGGCCGGGGCCGGCACCCTGCTCGACGAGATCCACGACAGGATCCCGGACCTCGACACCGTCGTCGTCGCGGTCGGCGGGGGCGGACTCTTCGCCGGCGTCGCCACCGCCGCCCGGCACCACGGCCTGCGGACCGTCGCCGTCGAACCCGAGAACTGCCGCGCCCTCGACGCGGCGATCCGGGCCGGTCACCCCGTCGACGTGACCGTCGACTCGGTCGCCGCCGACTCGCTCGGCGCCCGCCGTGTCTCGTCCACCGCGCTTGCGGCCGCCCAGCAGGACGGCGTCCGTTCCGTCCTCGTCCCGGACATCGAGATCACCCGTGTCCGCCGGGCCCTGTGGGACGACCGTCGCCTCGCCGTCGAGCACGCGGCCGCCACCGCCCTGGCCGCCCTCACGGCCCCGGACCCGCAGGAACCGGCGGGCCACGGCTACCGCCCGGCCCCCGGCGAGAGGGTCTGTGTCGTGCTCTGCGGTGCCAACACGGACCCCACCGATCTCACGCGCACCGCAGAGACCGCGTAACGCGCTCATGGGCGGTCCCCACCGCTCCCGACCCGGGCCGCCGGAGCCGGTGGCACGGAGCGCCCGCTCCGTGCGTCAGGATGGGACCATGACCGAAATTCGTACCCCCCGTCTCATCCTCCGGCGCTGGAGCGACGACGACCTTGTCCCGCTGGCCGAGATCAACGCCGACCCCGAGGTGATGCGCTGGATCGGGGACGGCTCGGTCCGGGACCTGGAGCGGACCGCCGAGGACATCGAGCGGTACGAGGAGGACTGGGACGAGGAGGGCTTCGGGATCTTCGCCGTCGAGCTCATCGCCTCGGGCGAGCTGATCGGTTTCGCCGGCCTGTCCCTGCCGGAGTTCCTCCCGGAGGTGATGCCGGACGTCGAGATCGGCTGGCGCCTGGGCCGACCGTTCTGGGGACAGGGATACGCCTCCGAGGCCGCCCACGCGGTCCTGGAGTTCGCACTCCAGGACCGCGGGCTCGACCGGGTCGTCGCCATCACCCACATCAGCAACCAGGCCTCCGAGAACGTCATCGGCAAGCTCGGCATGACCGAGGAGCGCGAGGCGACCCACCCGGTCTTCGGCGTCCCCCTGCGGGTCTACGCGATCGACCTCACCGAGTACGAGGCCTGACGCCCCGGGTCACGGGTGGCTCAGTGGCGCTCGGGCAGGTCCCGCTCCGCGGGCAGTGACGTGAGGTCACGGGCCGTGGGCGAGGCGGCGGCGCGCGCGGAGGCCGCGGGCGCCGGCTTCTTGCCGCAGAACGCCGCCTCCAGCGTCCCGCCGAGCGCCGTGTTGGCGGCACCGTGGTTCGAGGTGTTCGCCATCGCGGACAGGCTGCGGCGGCCGTCGCGGGTCGAGAAGGTGTACGTGTAGAAGCCCTGCACCGTGCCGGTGTGCCCGAACACCTGCGTACCGCACGACAGGTCGTAGCGGCGCAGACCGAGTCCGTAGAACCGGGTGTTGGTGGTGTCGGTCGGCGTGACCGTCGTCATGGCCTCCGTCATCGCCGGGGACAGCAGCCGGCCGCGCATCAGAGCGCTGGTGAAGGTGTTCAGGTCGGCGGGGTTGGAGATGACGGCCCCGGCGGACTGGGCCCAGGACACGGTCTGCTCCGTGGAGTCCACGAGCGCGCCGCCGGCCTCGTCCGGGTGCAGGTAGCCGCGTACGTGCGTGCCCTCGATCAGGGTGTCGGGGTGCACGTACGAGGTCTTGCGGAGCTTCAACGGCTTGAAGATGCGGCGCTCGTACGCGTCGGACACGGGCCGGCCCGTGGCCTTCTCGATGAGCATCCCGACCACCACGAAGTTGGCGTTCGAGTACTTGTAGGACACGCCGGGCTCGGTGGTCCGCGGCTCGCTCAGGGAGAGGTCGACCAGCTCCTGGTAGCTGAACACCCGGTTCCGGACGGCCTCGAAGCCGGGGACGGTGTCGGCGAACATCGCGTCGGTGTAGTCGGCCAGACCGCTGCGGTGGGTCAGCAGATGACGGACCGTGATGCGGTCGTCGGGGAGCAGACCGGGGAGGTACGTGTTCACCGGGACGTCCAGCTCCAGCTTGCCCTCCTCCACCAGCTGCAGGAGCACGACCGTGGAGAACGTCTTGCTGACGCTGCCGATCCGGAAGCGCGACCGGATGTCCATGGACGCACCCGAGACCCGGTCCTGGACGCCGACCGTGCGGCTCCGGACACCGTCGGGACCGGCGAAGCGGGCCATCGCCCCCGGAGCCCCGTTGTCCATGGCCGAGTTCAGCGCGGCGACCACGCCGTCCATGTCGGGAGCGGGGACCGCGGGTGTCTGGGCGGGCGCGGCGGAGACGGGGGCGCTGGGAGCGGCGAAGGCGCTGGTGGCGGGGACGACGCCCGCGGCGAGCGCGGCGATCAGGGTGGCGCTCACGGCCAGGCGTCGGTGCGACGACAGGGACACGGTGGTTCCTCGGCTTCTTCCGAATCGTTCGGCACGGCACACGGCAGAGGTGCGCCGCAGGGCACGGGAACATCCGACCGCGAGGCCTGGACCCGGTACCCATGGTTCATGAGTGCCAACGTCCGAAAACGGTTCCTGACACGGGACACGGGTTGTGGAACCCGGACATCCGCCCCCCGCCCCCGGCGATGACGCCATGGGACGCGAAGGGGCCCGGCCGGTCGACTCCGTCGACCGGCCGGGCCCCTGAGGATCATCAGACGGTGTCGAACCGGTCCAGGTTCATGACCCGGTTCCACGCGGAGACGAAGTCGGTCACGAACTTCTCCTTCGCGTCGTCGCTCGCGTAGACCTCGGCCAGCGCGCGCAGCTCGGAGTTCGAGCCGAAGACCAGGTCCGCGCGGGTGCCCGTCCACTTGACCTCGCCCGTGGCGGAGTCGCGGCCCTCGTACGTGGTCGCGTCCTCGGACGTCGCCGTCCAGGTCGTCCCCATGTCGAGCAGGTTGACGAAGAAGTCGTTCGTCAGGGAGCCCGGGGTCGTGGTGAGGACACCGTGCGAGGACTGCTGGTGGTTCGCGCCCAGGACACGCAGGCCGCCGACGAGGACCGTCAGCTCCGGCGCGCTCAGGGTCAGCAGGTTCGCGCGGTCGACCAGCAGGTACTCGGCCGGGAGGCGGGTGCCCTTGCCCAGGTAGTTGCGGAAGCCGTCGGCCTGCGGCTCGAGCGCCGCGAAGGACTCCACGTCCGTCTGGTCCTGCGCCGCGTCCACCCGGCCCGGCGTGAACGGCACCTCGACGTCGAAGCCGCCGTCGGCGGCCGCCTTCTCGACGGCCGCGGAGCCCGCGAGCACGACCAGGTCGGCGATCGAGACCTTCTTGCCGCCCGCGGCGTCGAAGGAGGACTTGATGCCCTCGAGCGTGCGCAGCACCTGCGCCAGCTCGTCCGGGTTGTTGACCTCCCAGTTGCGCTGCGGCTCCAGGCGGATGCGGCCGCCGTTGGCGCCACCGCGCTTGTCGCTGCCGCGGAACGAGGAGGCCGAGGCCCAGGCCGCCGAGACCAGCTGCGCGACGGTGAGGTCCGAACCGAGGATCTGCTCCTTGAGGGAGGAGATGTCCGCGGCGTCGATGAGCTCGCCCTCGCGCGCCGGCAGCGGGTCCTGCCACAGGAGGACCTCGGAGGGGACCTCCGGACCGAGGTAGCGGACGGCCGGACCCATGTCACGGTGCGTCAGCTTGTACCAGGCGCGGGCGAAGGCGTCCGCGAACTGCTCCGGGTTCTCGTAGAAGCGCCGCGAGATCTGCTCGTAGGCCGGGTCGAAACGCAGCGAGAGGTCGGTGGTGAGCATCGTCGGGAGGTGCTTCTTCGACGTGTCGTGCGCGTCGGGGATGATCGCCTCGGCGTTCTTCGCCACCCACTGGTTCGCGCCGGCCGGGCTCTGCGTGAGCTCGTACTCGTACTCGAAGAGGTGCTTGAAGAAGTCGTGGCCCCACTGCGCGGGCGTGGTGGTCCAGGTGACCTCGAGGCCGCTGGTGATCGCGTCGGCGCCCTTGCCGGTGCCGTACGAGTTCGCCCAGCCGAAGCCCTGCGCCTCGAGCGGCGCGGCCTCGGGGTCGGCGCCCACGTTGTCCGCCGGACCGGCGCCGTGCGTCTTGCCGAAGGTGTGGCCGCCGGCGATGAGGGCGACGGTCTCCTCGTCGTTCATCGCCATGCGGCGGAACGTCTCGCGGATGTCGCGGGCCGCGGCGATCGGGTCCGGGTTGCCGTTGGGGCCCTCGGGGTTGACGTAGATGAGACCCATCTGGACCGCGCCGAGCGGGTTCTCCAGCTCGCGGTCACCGGTGTAGCGCTCGTCGCCGAGCCAGGTGGTCTCGGGGCCCCAGTACACGTCCTCGTCGGCCTCCCACACGTCGGCGCGGCCGCCGGCGAAGCCGAAGGTCTCGAAGCCCATGGTCTCCAGCGCGACGTTGCCGGTGAGGATCATGAGGTCGGCCCAGGAGATGTTCTGGCCGTACTTCTTCTTCACCGGCCACAGCAGACGGCGGGCCTTGTCCAGGTTGCCGTTGTCCGGCCAGCTGTTCAGCGGCGCGAAGCGCTGCTGGCCGGCGCCGGCGCCGCCGCGACCGTCGCTGATGCGGTAGGTGCCCGCGCTGTGCCAGGCCATACGGATCATGAGCGGGCCGTAGTGGCCGAAGTCGGCGGGCCACCAGTCCTGCGAGGTGGTCAGCACCTCGGCGATGTCCTGCTTCACGGCCGCGAGGTCGAGGGCGTTGAAGGCCTCGGCGTAGTCGAACTCGTCACCGAGCGGGTTTCCCACGGCGGGGTTGGTGGCGAGGATCTTCAGGTTGAGCCGCTCCGGCCACCACTGGCGGTTGCCGCCGCCCTGGGTCGGGTGCGCGGCGCGGCCGTGCGCCACCGGGCAGCCGCCCGACTCCTGGGATGCGGGGTCGGTGACGATGGCGTCGTGGTTCTCGGACATGGAAATCCTTCCGGACGGGGCGGATCGCTGTGCTCAGCCGGGGCGGGCACCAGCGGGGGCCTGCGCCCTACCGGAGCCGTGGTGTGCCTTGGCTATTGCCGGAACCGATCCTACGATGGACAGAGTCCAAGTCAAGAACCACGCCAACCATCCGAAGGGGTGAGCCCGAATGAGTGACCTGCTGGAGCGCCTGCGTGCGCGTGGCTGGCGCATGACGTCCCAGCGGCGTGTCGTCGCGGAGGTCCTCGCCGGCGAGCACGTCCACCTCACGGCCGAAGAGGTGCACGCGCGCGCCGTGGCACACCTTCCGGAGATCGCGCGGGCGACCGTCTACAACACCCTGGGCGAGCTGGTCGCCCTCGGTGAGGTGGTGGAGCTCTCCACCGACGGCCGGGCGAAGCGGTACGACCCGAACGCACACCACCCGCACCAGCACCTGGTCTGCTCGAACTGCGGCATCATCCGCGACGTCCACCCGACGGGGGACCCGCTGACGGTCCTCCCGCCGGCGGAGCGGTTCGGCTTCACCGTGTCGAAGGCGGATGTGACGTACCGCGGGCTCTGCCCGGCCTGCGTCTGACCGGGCCGGCGTCCGACCCGGCTGTGTCCGACCTGCCTGCGTCCGACAGGGCTCTCGAAACGGCAGGAGCCCCTCCACCGTGTCGGTGGAGGGGCTCCCGTACGTCGCCGTGATCCGGCGGCGTTCCTACTTCAGGGCCGCGAGCGCGTCCTCGTAGCTGGGCTCCTCGGCGATCTCGCCCACGAGCTGCGCGTGCAGGACGGTGTCGTTCTCGTCGAGAACGACGACCGCGCGGGCGGTCAGGCCGGCCAGCGGGCCGTCCGCGATCTCCACACCGTAGTTGGTGTGGAACTCACGGCCGCGGAGCGTCGAGAGGCTCTTGACGTTCTCCAGGCCCTCGGCGCCGCAGAAGCGGGCCTGGGCGAAGGGGAGGTCGGCGGAGATGCAGAGCACCACCGTGTTCTCCAGCGCGCCGACCTTCTCGTTGAAGGCGCGGACCGAGGACGCGCAGGTCGGGGTGTCGACGCTGGGGAAGATGTTGAGGACCTTGCGCTGGCCGGCGTAGTCCTTCAGCGACTTGTCCGCGAGGCCCTCGGCGACGAGCGTGAAGTCAGGAGCCTGGCTCCCCGGGGTCGGCAGGGTGCCGTTGACCTGTACCGGGCTGCCCTTGAGCGTGACCTGGGCCATGGGGGATCTCCTTCGGATGATGTAGGTGACAACGAGGGGAATCGTACGGCGTGGCCACCCGCCCACCGGACACGGCCGTCCGGACGGGAGGGGCGTGGCCGGCCGCCGTAGGTTCACGTATGTGAAAGCCCAGATGTATTCACAGGCGTCCGAGTCGGCGGAATCGTTCACCCGGCACCCATCTCGGCGCCTTGACGCCTTTGGTTCAGACCTTTAGGTTCCACCCTCGACAGCCCTCGGGAGTTCACATATCTGAAGAAGGAGCAACCCCATGCCCATACGGCGCGATGGTTCCCATGCGAAGCGCAGGGGAAGGAGGGTGCTGCTCGCCGTCCCCCTGCTGGCCGCCGCCCTCCTGGCCACCCTGGTCGCGGGACCGGGAGGCGGCCACGCGGAGGCCGCCCCCGCCACGTTCGTCCACCCCGGCGTCCTGGTCTCCCGTGGCCAGCTCGACTTCACCCGCGAGCGGGTCAACGCCGGCGCGCAGCCGTGGAAGGGTGCCTACGATCAGATGACGGCGAGCAAGTACGCCTCGCTGTCCCGGGTCCCGAAGCCCCGCTCCGTCGTGGAGTGCGGCTCGTACTCGAACCCGAACAACGGCTGCACCGACGAGCGCGAGGACGCCATCGCCGCGTACACGCTCTCCCTCGCCTGGTACGTCACGCGGGACAGCCGGTACGCCCAGAAGGCGATCGAGATCATGGATGCCTGGTCCGGTGTGATCACCGACCACACCAACTCCAACGCGCCCCTGCAGACGGGCTGGGCCGGATCCTCCTGGCCGCGGGCCGCCGAGATCATCCGCTACACCTACACCGGCTGGCCCCAGGCCCGCATCGACCGCTTCAAGACCATGCTGCGCACCGTCTACCTCCCCGAGGTCACCAACGGCTCCCACTCCAACGGCAACTGGGAGCTCAGCATGACCGAGGCCGCCATCGGCATCGCCGTCTTCCTGGAGGACCGCGCCGCCTACGACAAGGCCGTGACCAAGTTCCGCGGCCGCGTCCCCGCCTACATCTATCTCGCGAGCGACGGCGCCCTGCCGAAGGCGGCTCCGGGCAGCGGTCTCGACACCCGTGACGAGATCGTCCGGTACTGGCAGGGGCAGACCACCTTCGTCGACGGCCTCACCCAGGAGACCTGCCGGGACCTCACCCACACCGGCTACGGCCTGTCCGCCATCTCGCACATCGCCGAGACGAGCCGCATCCAGGGGCAGGACCTCTACCCCGAGGTCGCCGACCGCCTGCGGCACGCCCTCGGTCTCCAGGCCAAGTACGAGCTCGGTACGGCGGTTCCGAGCTGGCTCTGCGGCGGCACCCTCAAGGACCACCTCGGGCCGGTCACCGAGGTGGGCTTCAACGCGCTCCATCACCGCATGGGGTACGGGATGACGAACACGCAGAACCTCACCGAGTCCCGGCGCCCGGCGGGCACCGACAACCTCTTCGTCGCCTGGGAGACCCTCACCCACGCCGGGAATCCCAACTGACGGGTACGCGCGGGGGAGTCCGCACCTCTTGACGCCCCCTTACTTCACTTCTTAAATCATGGAGGCGACTAAAGCGCTTGCCATGTCATGGGCATGGCAAGAGCTTGCCCTTTCCCCCACATCCGACGGAAGTGAGCGTCATGCCCTCCTCCCGCTCAGCACGGCGGCCGCTGTTCACCGCCGTGACGGCCCTCGCCCTGGCCCTGGCCACCGCGGCGCTCGGCCCCACCGGTCTCACCCGGCACACCGGTCCCGCCGAGGTGACCGCCGCCCTCCAGCCGGCCGCCGAGGCCGCCGCCGTCACCTTCTCCGACACCTTCGACGGCGCCGCGGGACTCCCCGTGGACGGCTCGCGGTGGCAGATCGAGACCGGCGACAACGTCAACAACCACGAGCGGCAGTACTACACGGCCGGCAACGGCAACGCCGCGCTCGACGGCCAGGGCCACCTGGTGATCACCGCCCGCAAGGAGAACCCCGGCAACTACCAGTGCTGGTACGGCCGATGCGAGTACACCTCGGCACGGCTCAACACGGCCGGGAAGTTCACCGCGCAGTACGGCCACGTCGAGGCCCGGATGAAGGTGCCGCGCGGCCAGGGCATGTGGCCCGCGTTCTGGATGCTCGGCAACGACCTCGGCCAGGTCGGCTGGCCCGCCTCCGGCGAGATCGACATCATGGAGAACGTCGGCTTCGAGCCGTCCACCGTGCACGGCACCCTGCACGGCCCCGGCTACTCCGGCTCCGGCGGCATCGGCGCCGCCTACACCCTGCCCGGCGGCCAGGCCTTCGCCGACGCCTTCCACACCTTCGCCGTGGACTGGTCGCCCGGGAAGATCACCTGGTCCGTGGACGGATCCGTCTACCAGACCCGGACGCCTGCCGATCTCGGCGGCCGCGCCTGGGTCTTCGACAAGCCGTTCTTCCTCATCCTCAACCTCGCGGTCGGCGGCTACTGGCCCGGCGACCCGGACGGCTCGACCGCCTTCCCGCAGCAGCTCGTCGTCGACCACGTCCGTGTCACCACCGCCGACGGCCCCACCACCGGGGGACCGATCACCGGAATCGGCGGCAAGTGCGCCGACGTGGCCGGAGCTAACAGCGCGAACGGCACCCCGGTGCAGCTCTACGACTGCAACGGCACCGGCGCCCAGCAGTGGTCCCTGGCGGCGGACGGGACCGTACGCGCCCTCGGCAAGTGCCTCGACGTCGCCTCCGCGGGTACGGCCGACGGCACACCCGTGCAGCTCTACGACTGCAACGGCACCGGCGCCCAGCAGTGGACCGCCAACGCCGCCCGGGACATCGTCAACCCGCAGTCCGGCAAGTGCCTGGACGCCACCGGCAACAGCTCCGCCAACGGCACCAGGCTGCAGATCTGGACGTGCGGCGGAGGCGCGAACCAGAAGTGGACGGTGACGCGCTGACCCGCTGAGCCGGTGACGCGCTGCCCCGCTGACCTGCTGATCCGCTGGGCCGGTGACTCGGGCCGGTGACGCGCAGACCTGCTCAGCCGTCTGCCGGCGAGCCCGGCGGCCCGCGTACGCTCGATCCCGTGCCGCCCACTCCCCGCCTCCACCGCGTCGCCGTCCTCGTACTCGAAGGGGCGAAGCCGCTCGACGTGGGCATCCCCGCGCAGGTCTTCACGACCCGCGCGAGCATGCCGTACGAGGTGAGGGTGTGCGGCGCGGAACCCGGACTGGTCGCCGGGGGCGACGGCCTGTCGTACGCCGTCGCCCACGGCCTGTCCACGCTCGCCTGGGCCGACATCGCCTTCGTCCCCGGCTACCGCTTCCCCGACCGCGAGGACCCGCCGCAGGCCGTGGTCGACGCGCTGATCGCGGCGCACGACCGGGGTGCCCGCCTCGCCGCGATCTCCACGGGCGCCTTCGCGCTCGCCGCGACCGGCCTGCTCGACGGCAAGCGGGCCACCACACACTGGCACTACACCCAGGCCCTCGCGGCGAAACGCCCCCTCGTCCAGGTCGACGAGAACGTGCTCTTCGTCGACGAGGGGAGCGTCCTCACCTCCGCCGGCGCCGCATCCGGCATCGACCTGTGCCTGCACATCCTGCGCGGCGACCTCGGCGTGGCCGCCGCGAACCACGCCGCCCGACGCCTGGTCGCCGCCCCCTACCGCAGCGGCGGCCAGGCGCAGTACGTGCCCCGCAGCCTGCCCGAGCCGCTCGGCGAACGGTTCGCCGCCACCCGGGAATGGGCCCTGCACCGCCTCGGCGAGCCGCTCACCCTCGACGTCCTGGCCCACCACGCGGCGGTCTCGGCGCGCACCTTCTCCCGCCGCTTCGTCGAGGACACCGGGTACACGCCCATGCAGTGGGTGATGCGCGCCCGCCTCGACCTCGCCCGCGAACTCCTGGAGCGCTCGGAGCGGAGCGTCGAGCAGATCGCCGCCGACGTCGGCCTCGGCACCGGAGCCAATCTGCGGCTGCACTTCCAGCGCATCCTCGGGACCACGCCGAGCGAGTACCGGCGGACCTTCACCAAGGGCGAGTGACCCCCGACGGGGTCCCGCCGGGGGTCCTGGCGCGATCCTTGCGGACCATGGCGATCCCGCCTCTGTCGAGGCCGGTCTCTCCGAGCGAACCTGGTGGCGACGCAGAAGTTGAAGGGACACTTTTCATGACTCGCATCGCCATCAACGGATTCGGCCGCATCGGACGCAACGTGCTGCGCGCACTGCTCGAGCGTGACACCGACCTCGAGGTCGTGGCCGTCAACGACCTGACGGAGCCGACCGCCCTCGCGCGACTGCTCGCCTTCGACTCGACCTCCGGCCGCCTCGGCCGCCCGGTGAGCGTCGACGGGGACACCCTCGTCGTCGACGGCCGCCGCATCAAGGTCCTCGCCGAGCGCGAGCCGGCGCAGCTTCCCTGGGCCGAGCTCGGCGTCGAGATCGTCCTTGAGGCGACCGGCCGCTTCACCAACGCCAAGGCCGCCCGCGCCCACCTCGACGCCGGTGCCAAGCGGGTGCTCGTCAGCGCGCCCGCCGACGGCGCCGATGTCACGCTCGCGTACGGCGTCAACACCGACGCGTACGACGCGGACCTGCACACGATCGTCTCGAACGCCTCGTGCACGACCAACGCGCTCGCGCCCCTCGCCAAGGTCCTCGACGACCTCGCCGGCATCGAGCACGGCTTCATGACGACGGTCCACGCCTACACGCAGGAGCAGAACCTGCAGGACGGCCCGCACCGCGACCCGCGTCGCGCCCGCGCCGCCGGCGTCAACATCGTGCCGACCTCGACGGGTGCCGCCAAGGCGATCGGCCACGTGCTGCCGAACCTCGACGGCAAGCTGTCGGGCGACTCGATCCGCGTACCCGTCCCGGTCGGCTCGATCGTCGAGCTCAACACCACCGTCGCCCGTGACGTGACCCGCGAGGACGTCCTCGAGGCGTACCGCGCCGCCGCGGCCGGCCCGCTCGCCGGTGTCCTGGAGTACTCGGAGGACGCCCTGGTCTCCTCCGACATCACGGGCAACCCGGCCTCGTCGATCTTCGACTCGGAGCTCACCCGCGTCGAGGGCCGCCACATCAAGGTCGTCGCCTGGTACGACAACGAGTGGGGCTTCTCGAACCGTGTGATCGACACCCTCCAGCTGCTGGCCCGCTGACCCCGGACGCCACCACCGCCCGCCGCCCTCGCCGAACCACGGATTCGGCGGGGGCGGTGTGCGTTCTGGGCAGATGCCCAAGGCGCCCCCGGAAGGTCTGGGCTCCTGCGGACAGACACTCGCCCCTGCGAGCTCGATCATGGCCTGGTCACGCTTGCGAGGACGCGCAACGTGCCGGATCCGTAAAGGAGTTCGTATGTCAGGGAGAACGAGCCGGGTGCTCGGCGGTCTTCTGCTCGCCGCCGTGATGGCCGTGTGCACCACGCCGGGCACCGCCGGCGCGGCCGCCGACGCGGGGACCACGGGCACCATTCCGTCCGTCGGCACCGACTGGGGCCGGACGGGCCCGTACGAGGTGAGCGTCGACATCGAGGCGGTGCACACCTTCTACTACCCGACGCACATGGGGCGGGCGGGCGAGCGCCACCCGGTGATCATCTGGGGCAACGGTACGGGCGCCGTGCCAGGCATCTACAGCTCGCTGCTGCGCCACTGGGCGAGCCAGGGCTTCATCGTCGCCGCCGCCAACACCCCCACGTCGAACTTCGCGATCAGCATGCGCGCGGGGATCGACGTCCTGGAGCACCGGAACGCGGACAGCTCCAGCAGGTTCCACGGCAAGGTGGACCTCGACCACATCGCCTCCGCCGGTCACTCGCAGGGCGGAGCCGCCGCCGTCAACGCGGCCGTCGACCCGCGGGTCGACACCGCCATCCCGATCCAGCCGGGCCCGCTGACCGACCCGGACCTGATGGACGAGCCCGTCTTCTACCTGGCGGGCCAGCGCGACCTGACGGTGTGGCCCGCCCTGGTGAAGGCCCTGTACCGGGACACGGACCACGCCCCCGCCGTGTACGGCGAGGTCCGCGGCGCCGGGCACCTCAGCTCCATCGGCGACGGAGGGGACTTCCGTGCCCCGACCACCGCCTGGCTGCGCTTCTGGCTGCTCGGCGACGAGAACGCGCGCGGGATGTTCTTCGGCCCCGGGTGCGGCTACTGCGTCGACAGCGACCTGTGGTCCGGCTGGGAGCGTAACGCCAAGGCGCTCCAGATCCCCGGGCCCACGGCCTGACGGCACCTCGGCGCGTACGAACGGCTCCGGGCGTCCCTCGACAGGGAGCGTCCCGGAGCCGTGTCGTTCCCCGGCGTCAGCGGCGGGCGGCCCGCACCAGGAGGGTGGAACCGAGGACCGGGACGCCCAACGAGAACACCATGGCCAGCAGGAGTTCCATCGGCCCGATCCGGGACGAGGCCCCGAGCAGGACGCCCAGGAAGGCCAGGACGGGTACGGCCACGGCGGTGGTGGTGCCGATGACCTTGTGGCGGGTCGTCCACTGCGGGGCGGTCCACAGCAGCACCAGGCCGACGATCATGGCAACCGCCCCCAAGGGGGAACTGAACAGGATCAACAGACCGGAGACGGCGAGCAGCACCGCGGTCAGCCACGTGCGGCCGGGCGCGGCCGGAGCCGGGGACGCCGAACCGGCGGGCGCCTCTTCGGCGAGGGCGGAGGCGGCGACGGTACGGGGCTCGCCGAGCCCGGCGAGGACCGCGCGGAGCTGGTCGTCGCCCTCCGCACCGCTGACCTCGATGTGCTCGCGGAGGTCCGCGAGGAGCTCGGCCCTGCGCTCGGCGGGCAGCTCGGCCGTCTCACGTGCGACGGCGTCGAGGTAGGCGGCGACGAGCGGGTGCTGGTCGGTGGCGTTCATGCGGAATCCCCCTGTGGGTCGGTGAGGAAGTGATCGACGGCGTCTCTGAACAACGGCCACGCCTGGGCGAACTCGGCGAGGGAGGCCCGGCCGACGCCCGTGAGCGTGTAGTACCGGCGCGGCGGCCCGCTGGGGGAGTCGCGCAGCTCGGTGTCGACGAGGCCTTCGCGACGCAGCCGCGACAGCAGGGGGTAGATCGTGCCCTGGCTGGTGGTCATGACGCTGACCGCGGAGAGTTCGGCGACGAGCTCGACGCCGTACTTCGCCTCGTCCCTGAGCAGCGCGAGGACGCAGTACTCCAGCACTCCCTTGCGGAGCTGGCTGGGGACTCTGTCGCCCGTCGCGTTCATTGCGTTACCAGGAACCATGTAATGCAAGATACGCGTGCCGGGGGTCTCCGACAAGCCTGACCCCCGGGGTGAGATCCACCCCGGGGGTCAGGCCGCCGTCCGTCAGCCCGCGGCCCGGTACGCCTCCGTCAGCTTGCCCACCGCGCCCGCGAGATCACCCGTGAGCAGCAGGTGGTCCGCGTCGGCGAACGGCTTGGCCGTGGCCCCGGTGATGTCCTGACCGATCTTCTTCTGGACGATCAGCCGCGCCACCGCGACGAGCTTCCGCCCCTCGGGGGAGCCGCCCCGGCCGGCCGCCTGGAGTGCCTTGGCGGCGATCCGCAGCGCCCGCAGCGCGGGCTCCCCGCCGGACGGCGCCGGGGTGAGGGTGGTCAGCCCCCAGCCGTACGGGTACTGCGGGTCGTAGCTGCCGTCACCCACGTTGAGGGGCAGCTGGGCCTCCGACTTCGGCCACGTCACCGGCAACTGACCGGTGAACGGCCGCTTGCCGTAGAGGACATCGGCGACGCCGTCGCCCTCCGTGCCCGGCAGCCAGGACGCGACCAGGGCGTCGACGGCCGGCAGTCGGTCGCCGATCAGCTGCGGCCGGCCCGACACGACCAGGACCGCGCACGGCATCGCCGCGCAGACCTTGTCGACCGCCGTCTTGTCGGCGGCCGTGAGTTCGAGGTCGTTGCCGTTGCCCACGTCACCGAACCCCTCCGCGTACGGGGTCTCGCCGACCACCACCACGCCGACGTCGTAACCGTCGGTCGGGGCGGAGGCGTCCTTAGACCAGGCGAGCTCGGCCCCGGGCGCGGCCTTGCGCATCCCCTCGAGGATCGTCGAACCGGTCGTCGTACGGCCGGAGGAACCCTGCCAGCTGATGGTCCAGCCACCGGCCTGGTTGCCGAGGTCGTCGGCGTTCGATCCGGCCACGTACACCTTCTGGGCGGGCTTCAGCGGCAGGACGGAGCCCTCGTTCTTCAGGAGCACCTGCGACTTCGCCACGGCCTCCCGCGCCACCGCACGGTGTTCGGCCGAGCCGATCGAGGGCAGGTTCGTGGTGTCCGCGTACGGCTTCTCGAAGAGACCGAGGCGGAACTTCTGGGTGAGGATGCGGGCCACCGCGTCGTCGATCCGCGCGGCGGGGATCCGGCCGGCCTCGACCTCGGCCGTGAGGGTCCGGGTGAACTCCTGGTAGTTCGTCGGCACCATGATCATGTCGAGGCCGGCGTTGACCGAGGTGCGCACATCGCTGGGGTAGTCGCCGGGGATCTGGTCGATGGCCTGCCAGTCGCTGATGACGAAGCCCTCGAAGCCCATCCGGTCCTTGAGGACGCCGTTGATCATCTCGGCGTTCGCGTGCATCTTCACCGGACCCTGCTCGTCGCCCAGGATGTCCAGGGAGGAGTACGAGGGCATCACCGTGCCGGTGCCGCGCTTCACCGCCTCGGCGAACGGGGCGAGGTGCACCGCTTCCAGCTCCGCGCGGGTGACCTTGGTGACGCCCTGGTCGATCGTGTACGAACCGGTGGCCGAGGAGCCGAAGGCGGTGCCGCCGTCGCCGACGAAGTGCTTCGCGCTGGTGAGGACCTTGTCGTCGCGGTCGAGGTCCTTGCCGTTCGGCGCGCCCTGCATGCCGTTGATGACGGTCTCCATGGCGGTGACGAGCGCCGGGTCCTCGCCGAAGGCCTCGTACGAACGGCCCCAGCGCTCGTCGCGGGTCACACAGAGACACGGGGCGAAGTCCCAGGGCACGCCGGTCGCCCGCACCTCCTTCGCGGTGACGGCGCCGGTCCGCGCGGCGAGCTCCGGGTCACGGCCCGCGCCGATGCCGATGTTGTGCGGCATGATCGTGGCGCCGATGACGTTGTTGTGCCCGTGCACCGCGTCCACGCCGTAGATCAGCGGGATCTGGTGGCGGGTCGCCTGCGCGCGCAGCTGGTACGCGTCGACCATCGCCGCCCAGGCCTCGGGCGTGTTGGGCGTGGGGACCGAGCCGCCGCCGGAGAGCAGGGACCCGAGCGCGTAGCCGGCGATGTCGCCCTGGGCCCGCAGCGCGTTGCGCTCGGCCTGCGTCATCTGGCCGGCCTTCTCCGCCAGGGACATCCGGGAGAGCAGATCGGCGACCCGCTTGCTTACCGGCAGCCTGGCGTCGAGGTACGGCAGGCCGTGCGCGTTGACCACGACGAGCGGGGTCTCGGCGGGCGCCTTGGCGCCGTCGACCGTGAGCCGCAGCGGAATCGTCTCGGCGGACTCGGCCGAACCGTCCTTCAAGGTCTGCACGGTGATCGCGCGGGTCGTACCGGAGGGCGTCCCCGCGGGGAACACGACGCTGCCCGTGACCGGCCGGTAGTCCTTCCCCGGCTCGGCCCTTCCCGGCTCGGTGCCGCCGCTCTCCGTCGCGTACGTCACGGTGACGGGCTCACCGATCGGCCCGGAGCCGGTGGTGGCCACCGAGATGTCGACCCGGGCACTGCCGCCCTCGTCGACGGGGTGCACGACGGACCTGGTGACCACCTTGGTGTTCAGGGCGGGCTCCGCCGTGCCGTACAGCTCGACGCCGTCCAGGGCGAACGCCCCCGGCGCCCCGGTCGGGAGCGTGACGGCGTACCCCCACATCCGGTCGAGCCCGAGCACCTGGTCGATGCCGCCGACGGGCTGGTAGTCGGTCCTGTACTGGAACTCCGAGAACGGGACCTCGACGAGGTGCCAGCCCTCCCAGTCGTCGGTGAAGGAGGTCGTCCACAGCTCGGACGCCTCGCCGTTCGCGCCGCCGTCCTTGATCTCCAGGGCGATCCGCTTGCCCGAGCCGGGCGGAAGCGGCGCCGTGTTCTGGCCGTACCACCAGAAACGGATGCCCCTGTACGCCGTCCAGTCGTGCGCCGGCCGGTCGAAGGCGAAGTCGTGGGTGAAGCCGCCCCAGCCGCTGATGTCGTAGCGGCCTTCGAGGACCTTGCCGCCCTCGGGGGCGTCGGCGCGCTCCCTCAGTTCGAGCTTCGGATGCGACTCGGTGGCGTTCCCCCAGGTGAACAAGCCCTCGGCAGGCGGTGACGCGAAGGGGGTCTCACCCTCGAACCGGTCGACGGCTCGGGGTGCGGGTTCCTGGGCGGCGGCACTCGGCAGGCCGCCGGTGAGCAGACCGGTGAGTACGGCGGTCGCGGCGACGACCGCCGCGCTCACCGTCCTTCTGCTGGGACGTGCGGGGGGCATGCGGGCTCCTTGAAGGGCCTTCTGGCGGGGGCGGAGGACTGTGCGAAGGGCTGGGAGGGGCAGGCGGGATCAGGCCGCGTCGTGGGTCCACTTCTGGTTGGCCCCGCCGGTGCAGGTCCAGATCTGCGCCCGGGTCCCGTCGGCGGAGGAGTTGCCGGTGATGTCCAGGCACTTGTTCGCGCCGGTGTTGACCACGTCGTGCGTGGTGGCGTTGTACGTCCAGCGCTGCGCGGCGGTGCCGTTGCAGTTGTACAACTGGACCTGCGCGCCGTCGGCCGTCGAACCGCCGGTGACGTCGAGGCACTTGCCGAGCGCCCGAACGCTGCCGTCGGCGGCGAGCGTCCAGCGCTGCGCCTCGGAGCCGTTGCAGCCGTACAGCTGGACGGGGGTGCCGTCGGCGGTGGCGCCGCCGGCCACGTCCAGGCACTTCCCGGCCAGACCGGTCAGCGTGCCGGCGCCGGTCCCGCCGCCGGTCGTCCCCGCCCAGGTGAAGGTCGCGGTGGTCCGGGCGGGCAGCGTGTACGCGAAGGACTGGTTGCCCCAGCCGACCCGGACGGACTGGGCGGAAGTGCCGCCGTTGTGGGCGATCAGCGCCTTGGAGCCGTCGGAGTTGCGCCAGGCCACGTTCTGGACCGTGCTGTTCGCGGTGGAGTCGATGCGGTACGCGCCGGGCCTGACGAACTTGGTGAGGTGGCCCGTCGTGTAGTACTCGACCGTGTAGTCGACCTGTCCGGCCCGGGCGCCGCCCTCCTGCACGGTGATGAGACCGGTGCAGGTGCCGCAGCCGCCGTTGTGCGGGCCCATGTTCTGGTTGAGCCCGAGGCTCCACTTGACCAGGCTGCCGCTCCAGTTGCGGGCGTAGTTGACGATGTCGCTCATGTCCTCGTTGTGCTGGTTCCCGATCCAGGTGCCGCCCGAGTGCTCGGTGCTGAACTGCTTCACCGACGGGTACTGGTTGTGGACCTGGGTGCCGACGGCCGGGTCGCCGAAGTAGCCGTGCCAGGCGATGCCGCCGAACAGCGGGTCGTTGCGCACGCCCGCGTCGTTCAGGATGCCGGCGCCGAAGTTCGCGTAGTCGCCGTAGTTCCAGTCGTGGACAAGGACCTTGGTGGTGATGCCCGCGGCCCGGAAGGCCGGGTAGACGTGGTTCTTGGTGAACTCGACGAGCCCGGCCGGGTTCCAGCTCATGCCCGGGTAGTTCATGGCGGTCGGGTTGCCGGCCTGACAGCAGTTCGGCTCGTTCTGTACGGAGAGGTAGTCGACCTTCACCCCGGCGGCCTGGTAGCTCTGCACGTACTTCACCAGGTACTGGGCGTACAGCGGGTAGTACTCCGCCTTCAGCCAGCCCATCTGGTCCATCCGGCCGTTGTCCTTCATCCAGCCCGGCGCGCTCCACGGCACGCCCTTGACCCGCAGGGCCGGGTTGAGCTGCTTGGCCTGCGCGGTCAGCAGTCGGACGTCGCTGTCGTAGCCGTTGCCGCCGAAGTCGTTGAGGTCGCAGCAGGTGTCGTCGAGGGAGACGTTCCCGGGCCGGGAGAGGTCGGAGGCGCCGATGGGGTTGCGTACGAAGGACAGGCCGATGCCCTCGGTCGGCGAGAACAGCTTGCGCATCACGTCGTCACGGGTGGCGGCGCTGATGGCTCCGCCGCGCAGCAGATGGGCGGTGGTGTCGGTGATCGACGCGCCGCCGCCCTCGAACTGCTGGTACGTGGTGTTCTCGTTGACGGTGATCGTGTGGTTCGCGGTGCCGCCGGCCGGGCCGAACGCGAGGGGCGCCTGCTGGGCGAGCCCGCGCGTGACGGTACGGCCGCCGGCGTCGGAGGTGGTGGTGAGCCAGACGTCGACCCGCTCGCCGGCGGCCTGCGCGGTGCCGGGCCCGGTGAGGACCAGGCTGCTCGCGACGAGGGCTCCCGCGGTGAGTGCGGTCAGTGGCCGGAGACGGCGGGTGCGGGGCCCGGCGTCCGCTCGTCGCTCCGGTCTCCCGGCTCCTCGCCGGAGGAACGTGCGTACACGCATGCGTGTGGTATGCACCTGACAACCCTTTCGCCGTTTCGCGCCTCGACGGACAACAACAGCAAGCCTTTTATCAAGGCATGAAGTTATGAGGCCCCTTTCTGCCCGTCAACCCTTCAAGCGTTGTCCGCTCTCATGGGTTGCGTTCGTCGGCCGCAAGGAGATGCTGATGACGCAACTCGCTTGCGAAGATTGCGATACTCTTGCGTTCATGACGCGACGACTTGCTCAAGTGGCCAAGAAGGTGGGAGTCAGCGAGGCGACGGTCAGCCGTGTCCTCAACGGAAAGCCCGGTGTCTCCGAGGCGACACGGCAGTCCGTTCTCACCGCGCTCGACGTGCTCGGTTACGAGCGGCCCACCCAGCTGCGGGGCGAGCGCGCACGCCTGGTCGGCCTCGTGCTGCCGGAGTTGCAGAACCCCATCTTCCCCGCGTTCGCGGAGGTGATCGGCGGCGCGCTCGCACAGCAGGGCCTGACCCCGGTCCTGTGCACCCAGACCAAGGGCGGCGTCTCCGAGGCGGACTACGTCGACCTCCTGCTCCAGCAGCAGGTGTCCGGAGTCGTCTTCGCCGGTGGGTTGTTCGCGCAGGCCGACGCGCCGCACGACCACTATCACCGGCTCGCGGAGCGCAACATCCCGGTGGTCCTGATCAACGCCTCCATCAAGGGGCTCAACTTCCCCTGCGTCTCCTGCGACGACGCCGTCGCCGTCGAACAGGCCTGGCGTCACCTGGCCTCCCTCGGGCACGAGCGGATCGGTCTCGTCCTCGGCCCCAGCGACCACGTGCCCTCGCGCCGCAAGCTCGAAGCGGCCCGGGCCGTGGCCGAGGCGGCCGGCGGGGAGCTGCCGGACGAGTACGTCGTACGGTCGATCTTCTCGCTCGAAGGCGGGCAGGCCGCCGCCACGCGCCTCCTGGAGCGGGGCGTCACCGGCATCGTGTGCGCCAGTGACCCGCTCGCCCTCGGCGCGATCAGGGCGGCCCGCCGCCGCGGACTCTCGGTCCCCTCGCAGGTGTCCGTCGTCGGCTTCGACGACTCCGCGTTCATGAACTGCACCGAGCCGCCGCTCTCCACCGTGCGCCAGCCCATCGAGGCGATGGGGCGGGCCGCCGTGGAGCTGCTGTGCGCCCAGATCTCCGGCACGCAGACGGACCCCGGCGAGCTCCTCTTCGAGCCCGAACTCGTGGTGCGCGGTTCGACGGCGCCGCCGCCGACCGTCTGATCCTTCCGCTCTCCGTTCCTCGGCTCCGGCGCCGGGGAGGCCTCACCGCCTCCCCGGCGCCGGAGCCGTTTGTCGTTGACCTGCGGGGATGCGGTACCTCAACTGCCGTTTCTGTCACGGCTGTTGACAAAGCGGTGACCTGCTAGAAACCTGACACCCCGGCGGCGCAAAAGATTAACGAAAACACTCAAGAAGTCTGTATCTCGCCGTCATTCATTGTCAGAGTTCCGCTGGGTTCCTGGCGAGAGGCACCGTGTCGACTCCGAGCCGGTGGCCCAGCAGACGGAGAGGCCCATATGAGAGGCAAAATCCTGAGCTGGCGGCTGACGATCGGCGTCCTGGTAGCCGGACTGATCGCCGTCGGACTCCTGCCGGTCACCGCCTACGCGGCAGCCGCGACCAACCTGGCCCTCGGCAGAACGGCGACGGCCGCGGGCGCCCACGGCGCGTATCCGGCGGGCAACGTCACCGACGGAAGCCAGCAGTCCTACTGGGAAGGCCCGGCCGGATCGTTCCCGCAGTGGGCGCAGGTGGACCTCGGCGCCGGAACCCGCGTCGACAGGGTCGTACTCAAACTGCCCACCACCTGGGAGGCCCGCTCCCAGACCGTCGCCGTGCTCGGCAGCACCGACGGCAGCACCTTCACCACCCTCGCCGCGCCCCAGTCACGGGCGTTCGACCCCTCCGCCTCGAACACGGTCACCATCGGCCTCACCTCCGCCACGACCCGGTACGTCCGCGTCCAGGTGACGGCCAACACCGGCTGGAACGCGGCCCAGCTCTCCGAGGTCGAGGTCTACGGCGAGAGCGGTGGCCCGGTCGACCCGCCGCCCACCGGCACCAACCTCGCGCGCAACAAGCCCATCGAGGCGACCTCGACGACCCAGACGTACGTCGCGGCCAACGCCAACGACGACAGCGCCACCACCTACTGGGAGTCCGCCGGCTTCCCGGCCGACCTGACGGTGAAGCTCGGCGCGAACGCCGACGTCACGGCCGTGGTCGTCAAGCTCGACCCGGCCCAGGCCTGGGGCCCGCGTACCCAGGCGATCCAGGTCCTCGGGCGTGAGCAGGCCGCCTCCGGCTTCACCTCGATCAAGGCACGGGCCGACTACGCGTTCAGCCCCTCCAGTGGCCAGAACACCCTCACCATCCCGGTGACCGGCCGCTACGCCGATCTGCGGCTGACCTTCTTCTCCAACACCGGCGCCCCCGGCGCCCAGGTCGCGGAGTTCCAGGTCGTGGGCGCGGCGGCGCCGGGCCCCGACCTCACCGTCACCGATCTGACCTGGACGCCGTCCTCCCCCTCCGAGACGGACGTCGTGACCGTCAACGCCACCGTGCGCAACGCCGGCAGCGCCGCGGCCGCCGCCACCACCGTCGAGGTCAGTGTCGAAGGTGCCACGGCCGGCTCCGCCCCGGTGGGCGCGCTCGCCGCCGGTGCCTCGGCGACCGTCGCGGTCACCGTGGGCAAGCGGCCCATGGGCTCGTACACCGTCTCGGCGGTGGTCGACCCGACCGACACCGTCCCCGAGCAGGACAACGGCAACAACAGCCGTACGGCCTCCGCGAAGCTGGTCGTCGGCCAGAGTCCCGGCCCCGACCTGCGGGTCACCGGGATCACCACCAACCCGTCCAGCCCGGCCGTCGGCTCCGCCGTCACCTTCACCGTCGCGGTCCAGAACCGCGGCACCGCCACCGCCGCCGGAACGGTCACCCGGCTGACCGCCGGAACCAGCACCCTCGACGGCGCCACCGGCACCATCGCCGCGGGCCAGACGGTCAACGTGCCGATCTCCGGCAGCTGGACGGCCACCACCGGGGGCGCCACGCTCACCGCGACCGCCGACGCCACCGGCACCCTCACCGAGACCGACGAGAGCAACAACGTCTTCTCGCGCTCCCTCGTCGTGGGCCGGGGCGCCGCCGTTCCGTACTCCGAGTACGAGGCGGAGGACGCCCGCTACCAGGGCACCCTGCTCACCGCCGACCAGAAGCGGACCTTCGGACACACCAACTTCGCCACCGAGTCCTCCGGCCGCAAGTCGGTCCGCCTCAACTCCACCGGTGAGTTCGTCGAGTTCACCTCCACCAACCCGGCCAACTCCATCGTCGTGCGCAACTCCGTGCCCGACGCGGCCGCCGGCGGCGGCGCCGACGCCACCCTCAGCCTCTACGCGAACGACGTCTTCGTCCGGAAGCTGACCCTGTCGTCCAAGCACAGCTGGCTGTACGGCAGCACCGACGACCCCGAAGGACTCACCAACCGGCCCGGCGGCGACGCCCGGCGCCTCTTCGACGAGTCCCACGCCCTGCTCGCCCAGTCGTACCCGGTGGGCACGAAGTTCCGCCTCCAGCGCGACGCCGGGGACTCGGCGTCCTTCTACATCATCGACCTGATCGACCTGGAGCAGGTGGCGCCCCCGGCCGCCAAGCCGGCGAACTGCGTCTCCATCACCGAGTACGGCGCCGTCCCCAACGACGGCATCGACGACACCGACGCCCTCCAGCGCGCGGTGACCGCCGACCAGAACGGCCAGATCCCCTGCGTGTGGATCCCCGCCGGTCAGTGGCGCCAGGAGCAGAAGATCCTCACCGACGACCCGCTCAACCGCGGTCAGTTCAACCAGGTCGGCATCCGGGACGTCACCATCCGCGGAGCCGGCATGTGGCACTCCCAGCTGTACACCCTCACCCCGCCGCACGAGGCCGGCGGCATCAACCACCCGCACGAGGGCAACTTCGGCTTCGACATCGACCACAACACCCAGATCTCCGACATCGCCATCTTCGGTTCGGGAGCGATCCGCGGCGGTGACGGCAACGCCGAGGGCGGCGTCGGCCTCAACGGGCGCTTCGGCAAGGACACCAGGATCAGCAACGTCTGGATCGAGCACGCCAACGTCGGCGTCTGGGCCGGCCGCGACTACTCCAACATCCCTGAGCTGTGGGGTCCCGGAGACGGCCTGGAGTTCACCGGCATGCGGATCCGCAACACCTACGCGGACGGCATCAACTTCGCCAACGGCACCCGTAACTCGACCGTCTTCAACTCGTCCTTCCGCAACACCGGCGACGACGCCCTGGCCGTATGGGCCAGCAAGTACGTCAAGGACACCTCGGTCGATGTCGGCCACGACAACCACTTCCGCAACAACACCATCCAGTTGCCCTGGCGCGCCAACGGCATCGCGGTCTACGGAGGTTACGGCAACACCATCGAGAACAACATCATCTCGGACACCATGAACTACCCCGGCATCATGTTGGCGACCGACCACGACCCGCTGCCCTTCTCCGGCCAGACCCTCATCTCCAACAACGCGCTGCACCGCACGGGCGGCGCGTTCTGGAACGAGGACCAGGAGTTCGGCGCCATCACCCTGTTCGCCCAGGGCCAGCCCATCCCGGGCGTCACCATCCGGGACACCGAGATCCTCGACTCGACGTACGACGGCATCCAGTTCAAGACGGGTGGCGGCGAGATGCCGGACGTGAAGATCACCAACGTCCGCATCGACAAGTCGGTCAACGGCTCCGGAATCCTCGCGATGAGCGGCGCCCGCGGCAGCGCGACGCTGACCGGCGTGACCATCACCAACTCGGCCGAGGGCGACGTCCTCGTCGAACCCGGATCCCAGTTCGTCGTCAACAGGGCCGGGTGACCCCCGTGCACACGATTCGAGAGCGAGGACGGATGAGTTTCCGCCACTGGAGATCACGGGGCCTGAGCGCCGTGATCGCGACCAGCCTCCTGGCACTGGGGGGACCGCTCATGTCCGCCCAGGCGGCGGGCGGCCCCAACATCGCCCTGGGCGACGCCGCCGCGGCGTCCGGCGCCCACGCCGAGTACGGCGCAGCGCACATCACCGACGGCGATCAGGGCACGTACTGGCAGAGCGCGGGCAGCACCCTGCCCCAGTGGGTCCAGGTCGACCTCGGCACCACGACCCGCGTCGACGAGGTGGTCCTGAAGCTGCCCGCCGGCTGGGAGAGCCGCAACCAGACGCTCTCCGTCCAGGGCAGCGCCGACGGCACGAGCTTCGCCACCCTCAAGAACTCCGCCTCCTACACGTTCGGCCCGGGCGCGGCCAACACCGTCACGGTCTCCTTCCCCGCCACCCAGACCCGGTTCGTACGGGTCGACATCACCGCCAACTCCGGCTGGCAGGCCGCGCAGCTCTCCGAACTGGAGGTGCACGCCGCCGAGGGATCCTCGGCGAACCTGGCGAGCGGCCGCACCCTGACCGCGAGCAGCCACACCGAGGTGTACGCGGCGGGCAACGCCAACGACGGCAACCGGGCCACCTACTGGGAGAGCGCCAACAACGCGCTCCCGCAGTGGATCCAGGCCGACCTCGGCTCGTCCGTCCGCGTCGACCGGGTCGTCCTGCGCCTCCCCGACACCTGGGGCGCGCGCAGCCAGACCCTCAAGATCCAGGGCAGCGCGAACGGCACCGCCTTCACCGACCTGACCGCCTCCCAGGCGTACACCTTCGACGCCGCCGGGGGACGGGCCGCGACGATCACGTTCGACGCGGCCACCACCCGGTACGTCCGGGTCCTCGTCACGGCGAACAGCGTCCAGCCCGCCGCCCAGGTCTCCGAACTGGAGATCTACGGGCCGGCCTCGGGCGACACCCAGGCCCCGTCCGCGCCCGCGAACCTCGCCTTCACCCAGCCGGCCACCGATCAGATCAGGCTGACCTGGAACGCGGCCACCGACAACACCGGCGTGACCGGCTACGACATCTACGCCAACGGCACCCTCCTGACCAGCGTCGCCGGTGACGTCACCGCTTTCACCGACACCCGGCCGGCGAACCAGACGGTGACCTACCGCGTCCGCGCGAAGGACGCCGCCGGCAACCAGTCGGCCGACAGCAACGCCGTCACCCGCGCCGGCGACACGGGGGACACCCAAGCCCCGACGGCCCCCGCGAACCTCGCGCTCACCGAGCCCGCCGCCGGCCAGGTCAAGCTGACCTGGAACGCCTCCTCGGACAACACCGGCGTCACCGGCTACGACGTGTACGCCAACAACGTCCTCCGGGGCAGCGTCGCCGGAAACGTCACCACCTACACCGACAACCAGCCCGCCTCCGCCACCGTCACCTACCGCGTCCGCGCGAAGGACGCGGCGGGCAACCAGTCGGCCGACAGCAACGCCGTCACCCGCACCGGCAGCGGCGGCGCGGGCTCCAACCTCGCCGTAGGAAAGGAGATCGACGCCTCCTCCGTCGTGCACACCTTCGTCGCGGCCAACGCCAACGACAACAACGTGAGCACCTACTGGGAAGGCGCCGGCGGCAGCTACCCGAACACCCTGACCGTCAAGCTGGGCTCCAACGCCGACGTCGACAGCCTCGTCCTCAAGCTCAACCCGGACACGGCCTGGTCGACGCGCAACCAGACCGTCGAGGTCCTCGGCCGCGAGCAGAGCGCCACCGGCTTCGGCGGCCTCGTCGCCGCGAAGAGCTACACGTTCGACCCGGCGAGCGGCAACACCGTCACCATCCCCGTCTCCGCCCGGGTCGCCGACGTCCAGCTGAAGTTCACCGCCAACACCGGCTCCGCGGCGGGCCAGCTCGCGGAGTTCCAGGTCATCGGCGTCCCCGCCCCCAACCCGGACCTCGAAGTCACCGGCCTGACCACCACGCCCGCCGCGCCGGTCGAGTCGGACCCGATCACGGTCACCGCCACCGTCCGCAACAGCGGCCCGGCCGCCGCACCGGCCAGCACGGTCGCACTGCGCCTCGGCGGCACCAAGGTCGCCACCGCCCAGGTCGGCGCCCTGGCCGCCGGCGCCCAGACCACGGTCAGCGCCTCCATCGGCGCCCGCGACGCCGGCACCTACCAGCTGAGTGCCGTCGCCGACGAGGCGAACGCCGTCATCGAGCAGAACGAGTCCAACAACACCTTCACCAGTCCGACCTCCCTGGTGGTCAAGTCGGTGTCCAGCTCCGACCTGGTCGCCGCCACGGTGACGACCTCGCCGTCCAGCCCGGCCGCCGGGGACACGGTCACCTTCAAGGTGGCCCTGAAGAACCAGGGGACCGCGGCGAGCGCCGCGGGCAGCCACGGCGTCGTCCTCACCCTCACGGACTCGACGGGTGCCACGGTCAAGACCCTGACGGGCGCCCACAGCGGAGTCCTCGCCCCCGGCGCCGGAGCCGATGTGAACCTCGGTCCGTGGACCGCGGCCAACGGCTCGTACACCGTGAAGGTCGTCGTCGCCGACGACGCGAACGAACTCCCGGTGAAGCGCGCCAACAACACCTCCACCCAGCCCCTCTTCGTCGGACGCGGCGCCAACATGCCGTACGACATGTACGAGGCGGAGGACGGCACGGTCGGCGGCGGAGCCACCGTCGCCGGGCCCAACCGCACGATCGGCGACATCGCGGGCGAGGCCTCCGGCCGCAAGGCCGTGAGCCTGGACGCGACGGGGGAGTACGTCGAGTTCACCACCCGGCGCTCGACCAACACCCTCGTCACCCGCTTCTCGATCCCGGACGCCCCGGGCGGTGGCGGCATCGACTCCACCCTCGGCGTCTACGTCGACGGGGTGTTCAAGAAGTCGCTCCCGCTGACGTCGAAGTACGCCTGGCTGTACGGCGCCGAGGCCGGCCCCGGCAACTCCCCGGGCTCGGGCGCCCCGCGCCACATCTACGACGAGGCGCACCTCCTCCTCGGCGAGACCGTCCCGGCGGGCAGCAGGATCCGCCTGCAGAAGGACGCGGCGAACACCTCCACCTACGCGATCGACTTCGTGAACCTGGAGCAGGTCGCCCCGGTCGCGAACCCGGACCCGGCCACGTACACCGTGCCGGCCGGATTCGGCCACCAGGACGTGCAGAACGCCCTGGACAAGGTCCGGATGGACACCACCGGCACCCTCGTCGGTGTCTATCTGCCGCCGGGGGACTACCAGACGTCGAGCAAGTTCCAGGTGTACGGCAAGCCGGTAAGGGTGATCGGCGCCGGACCGTGGTACACGACGTTCCACGCGCCCTCCACGCAGGACAACACGGACGTCGGATTCCGCGCCGAGGCGGCGGCCAAGGGCTCGCTGTTCAAGGGCTTCGCCTACTTCGGCAACTACACCTCGCGCATCGACGGACCGGGCAAGGTCTTCGACTTCGCGAACGTCACGGACATCGTCATCGACGACATCTGGAACGAGCACATGGTGTGCCTGTACTGGGGTGCCAACACCGACCGGATCACGATCAAGAACTCGCGCATCCGCAACCTGTTCGCCGACGGCATCAACATGACCAACGGCTCGACGGACAACCACGTCGTCAACAACGACGCGCGGGCGACCGGTGACGACAGCTTCGCCCTGTTCTCCGCGATCGACGCCGGCGGCGCCGACATGAAGAACAACGTCTACGAGAACCTCACCACCACCCTGACCTGGCGAGCGGCGGGCGTGGCCGTCTACGGCGGCTACAACAACACCTTCCGCAACATCCACATCGCCGACACGCTCGTCTACGCGGGCATCACCATCTCCTCCCTGGACTTCGGCTACCCGATGAACGGCTTCGGGACCGAACCCACGACCTTCGAGAACATCTCCATCGTCCGGGCGGGCGGCCATTTCTGGGGCTCCCAGACCTTCCCCGGCATCTGGGTGTTCTCCGCCTCCAAGGTCTTCCAGGGCATCAGGGTGAACCATGTCGACATCGTCGACCCCACCTACAGCGGGGTGATGTTCCAGACGAACTACGTGGGCGGTCAGCCACAGTTCCCCATCAAGGACACCGTGTTCACGGACGTCTCGATCACGGGCGCGCGCAAGAGCGGTGACGCCTTCGACGCCAAGTCCGGTTTCGGGCTGTGGGCCAACGAGCTGCCCGAGTCGGGGCAGGGACCCGCCGTGGGCGAGGTGACCTTCAACGGGCTGCGGTTGAGCAACAACGCGGTGGACATCCGTAACACCACCTCCACGTTCAAGATCAACGTCAACCCGTAACCTCCGCCCTCCTCTCTCGCGAGGCCGATGCAGGTGACTTGCAGCCACTTGCATCGGTCTTGCGTGCGTTCTGTCAGCCTGGTCGAGCCACCAGGCCTTGCCGGTCGCTCTGCAGGACCCCTGAACTGCCGGTTTCTGGGCGGCTGGATCTGTTCATTACCTCCTGACTGTCAGGCAATTACGAAATCAGCGCGATATCTTGCGTTCACTTGTTGAGGGTGGTTGAGTGTGCGACGCCCCACAACGCACAGGCGGTGGGGCGACCTCCACGTTCAGGCCCGAAGGGGACCACCCATGAGAAGAGCCCGGTTCCGCCGTACGCGCCGCGCCAGCGCGGTCACCCTCGTCTCCGCGCTCACGCTGGCCGCACTCGCCGCCTGCGGCACGAGCAGCAGCAACAACGGCAGCGGCGGTTCCGAGGGCGGCGGGTCCTCCGACCCCACCGCCCCGCTGGACCCGAAGACCAAGGTGACGCTCACCATCGACTGCATGCCCCCCGCGGCGAAGGCGGCCGAGCTCAAGGAGTGGAAGGAGGACGTCGCCGAGTTCAACAAGACCTACCCGAACGTCACCATCGAGGGCCGCTCCACCCCCGGCCAGTGCCTGGAGCCGCCGCGGTTCACCGCGATGCTCAAGGCCAAGTCCCAGCCGGACGTGTTCTACACCTACTTCACCGACCTGCCGCAGGTCCTCTCCGAGGACGGCGCCGCGGACATCACCGCGTACGTCCACGACAAGAGCGTGCCGCTCCTGAAGGACATCGACCCGAACGTCCTCGGCTCCCTCAAGCAGGACGGCAAGCTGTACGGCCTGCCCACCAGCAACTACACGATGGGCCTGCTGGTCAACCGCAAGCTCTTCACCCAGGCCGGCCTGGACCCCGACGCCCCGCCGCGCACCTGGGAAGAGGTCCGCACCGCCGCCAAGAAGATCGCCGCGCTCGGCAACGGCATCGCCGGCTTCGGCGAGTACAGCGCCGGCAACACCGGCGGCTGGCACTTCACCGCGCAGATGTACAGCATCGGCGGCGAGGTCGTCGACGCGAGCGGCAAGAAGGCCGCGTTCAACAACGAGCTCGGCAAGCAGGTGGCCAAGAACCTCCACGCCATGCGCTGGGAGGACGACAGCATGGGCAAGACCCAGCTGCTCAAGTGGGGCGACCTGCAGAAGCAGATCGCCACCGACAAGCTCGGCATGTTCCTCGCCGCCCCCGACGACATCGCGTACATGGTCCAGCAACTCGGTGCGACGTACGAGAACTTCGGCATGGGCCCCATCCCCGGCGAGAAGAACACCCTGGCCGGCGGCAACAACTACATGATCAAGCAGGGCATCTCCGGCGACAAGATCAAGGCCGCGGTCGCCTGGCTCACCTTCAAGAACCTCACCGTCGGCAAGGGGCAGTTCGACTGGGCCCGCACCAAGAAGGACGCCCTCCCCGTCGGCGTCCCGCAGCCCAACTTCTGGCTGAACGACGCCAAGACGAAGGACGACGCCGCACGCGTCGCCAACGCCACCATGCCGGTCGCGAACTTCAAGTCCTTCATGGACAACCCCGTCGCGGGCAAGGCCGAGCCGCCGAAGGCGCAGGAGGTCTACAAAGTCCTCGACAACGTGATGTCCGGCCTCCTCACCAACAAGGACGCCGACATCGACAAGCTCCTCGCCACCGCCGAGGCACAGGTCAACCAGGTCCTCGCACAGCAGTGACGGGCCCCGGCGGGGGCGGACCGAACCGCCCCCGCCGGCCCCCGTACCCCACGCAGGACTCCACCCCGGCAGACCAGCACCAAGGAGCGACGATGTCGGCCCCCAGCGTGACCCCGAGCAAGGCGGGCAGCCCCCGCCACTCCCCGCCGCCGGCGGCGGGCCCCGTACCCCCCGGTGGCCGTGTCCGCTTCGCGAAGAGCCTGCGGCGCAATCTCACCGCCCACGGCTTCCTCGTCGGCGCCGTCCTCTGCTTCGCGTTCTTCTCCTGGTACCCGATGGTCAGGGAGTTCCTCCTGGCCTTCCAGAAGACCGAGAGCGGTCAGACGACCTGGGTCGGCCTGGACAACCTCGTCACCGTCGTCAACGACCCGGCCTTCTGGCAGGCCTGGCGCAACACGCTCCTGTTCACCGCGCTCGCGCTCGTGTTCGGCTTCGTCGTGCCCTTCGCCGTCGCCCTCGTCATCAACGAGTTCCACCACGGCCAGGGATATCTGAGGCTGCTCGTCTACCTGCCCGTGATGCTCCCGCCGGTCGCCTCGGTGCTCCTCTTCAAGTACCTGTACGACCCCGGCTACGGACTCCTCAACGAGCTCTTCCGCTCCCTCCACCTCCCCGAGCAGCAATGGCTCCAGGACCCCGACCTCTCCATGTTCTCCGTCGTCATCGCGTCGACCTGGATGAACATGGGCGGAGCGGCCCTGATCTACCTGGCCGCCCTCCAGAGCATCCCCGGCGAGCTGTACGAGGCGGCCGAGCTCGACGGGGCCGGACTGTTCCGCAAGATCTGGCACGTCACCATCCCGCAGACGCGCCTCATCCTCTCCCTGATGCTGCTCATGCAGATCGTCGCCACCATGCAGGTCTTCGTCGAACCGTTCCTGCTCACCGGCGGCGCGGGCCCCGAGGGATCGACCACGACCGTCGTCCACCTCATCTACCAATACGCCTTCAACTTCAACAACTACGGTGCCGCGGCGGCGCTCGGCCTGCTCCTGCTCGTACTCCTGGCCGGATTCTCGGCGGCGTACGTGAAGCTCAGCCGCGCCGAGGACGAGTAGGACCGGGGAGACCAGCATGTCCACACGCACACTCATCTCGCCGGCGCAGCTCGCCCGCCCCCGTGGCAAGGCCCTCTACTGGGTGGTCTTCGCCGTGGTCGTCGGCGGCTTCACCCTGGCGTTCCTCGGCCCCCTCTACTGGATGGTGTCCAGCGGCTTCAAGGACACCCAGGAGGTCATCCAGACACCGCCGACCCTGGTGCCCGGAACCTTCGCACCGGAGAACTACACCCGCGCGTGGGAGGTCATGGACCTCTCCACGCTGCTCTTCAACACCCTCTACTACGCGTTCGGCGCGCTCGCCTTCCAGCTCGTCCTGGACGTGGCCGCCGCGTACTCCCTGTCCAAACTCCGGCCGATCTTCGGCAAGGCCGTGCTCGGCATGATGCTCGCGACCCTGATGATCCCGGCGACCGTGCTCGTCGTACCCCAGTACCTGACGGTCCTGGACCTTCCGATCTTCGAGCGCAACCTGCTCAACTCACCCTGGGTGATCTGGTTGCCCTCGGTGACCAACGCGTTCAACATCTTCCTGCTCAAGCGCTTCTTCGACTCGATCCCCAAGGAGCTCCTGGACGCCGCGTCCATCGACGGAGCGTCCCCGATGCGGATCCTGTGGTCGATCGTGCTGCCCGTCTCACGGCCGATCCTCGGCGTGGTGTCCATCTTCGCCGTCGTGGGGGTCTGGAAGGACTTCCTCTGGCCGATGCTCACCCTCCCCGACCCGGCCGGCCAGACCCTCAACGTCGGCATCTACTCGCTCTCCAACGGCGTCCCGGTCAATGTCCTGATCGCCGCGCTCACCATCGCGTCCGTGCCGACCCTGCTCATCTTCCTGGTCTTCCAGCGCAACATCATGAGCGGCCTCACGGCGGGCGGCCTCAAGGGCTGACCGGCCGGTCTCCCCGACCGCGGCAGCCGCCCCCGCCCCGCACCCCCGAAGCCTTCGTCGCCGGCCCGTCTTCTCATGCCCCGCAGCATCCGGGCCGGTGACGAAGAACCCCGACCTGCCCGAAAGGACCCTCACGTGGCAGCCCCTCACTCGCATCGCACCGACGACTGGTGGCGCGACGCCGTCATCTACCAGGTGTATCCGCGCAGTTTCGCCGACGGCGACGGCGACGGCACCGGGGACCTCGCGGGCGTCCGGGCGAGACTGCCCTACCTCGCCGAACTCGGCGTCGACGCCGTCTGGTTCACGCCCTGGTACCTCTCGCCCCTGGTGGACGGCGGCTACGACGTCGCCGACTACCGCACCATCGACCCCGCGTTCGGCACCCTCGCCGAGGCCGAGAAACTGATCGCCGAGGCCCGCGAACTGGGCATCCGGGTGATCGTCGACATCGTCCCCAACCACGTCTCCGACCAGCACGCCTGGTTCCGCGCCGCCCTGGCGGCCGGCCCCGGCAGCCCGGAACGCGCACTCTTCCACTTCCGGCCCGGGCGGGGCGAGAACGGCGAACTCCCGCCCAACACCTGGCCCTCCCAGTTCTCCGGACGGACCTGGACCCGGGTCGAGGACGGCGAGTGGTACCTCCACCTCTTCACCCCCGAACAGCCCGACCTCAACTGGGCCCACCCGGCCGTCCGCCGCGAACACGAGGACGTCCTCCGCTTCTGGTTCGAACGAGGAGTCGCCGGCGTACGGATCGACTCCGCCGCGCTGCTCGCCAAGGACCCGGCGCTCGCCGACTTCGTCGAGGGCGTCGACCCCCACCCGTACATCGACCAGGACGAACTCCACGACATCTACCGGTCGTGGCGCGCGATAGCGGACGAGTACGGCGGTGTGTTCGTCGGCGAGGTCTGGCTCCCGGACTCCGAGCGCTTCGCCCGGTACCTCCGCCCTGACGAGCTCCACACCGCGTTCAACTTCAGCTTTCTCTCCTGCCCCTGGGAGGCGGACCGGCTGCGCCGCACCATCGACGACACCCTCGCCGAGCACGCCCCGGTCGGCGCCCCCGCGACCTGGGTCCTCTGCAACCACGACGTCACCCGCACGGTGACCCGCTACGGGCGCGCGGACACCGGCTTCGACTTCGCCACGAAGACCTTCGGCACGCCCACGGACCTCGCCCTCGGTACGAGACGGGCCCGCGCGGCGGCGCTGCTGACCCTGGCACTCCCGGGTTCGGTGTACGTGTACCAGGGCGAGGAACTGGGACTGCCCGAGGCGGAGGTTCCGCTGGACCGGATCGAGGACCCCATGCACGCCCGCTCCGGCGGCACCGACCCGGGCCGCGACGGCTGCCGCGTACCGCTGCCGTGGACGGCCGGAGCACCCTGGTACGGATTCGGCCCGGACGCCGAACCGTGGCTTCCCCAGCCCCGCGACTGGGACGGCTACGCGGTGGACCGGCAACAGACCGACGGGGAATCGATGCTGGCGCTCTACCGCGAGGCACTGCGACTGCGCGGCTCGGTCGAGGGCTTCGGCGACGGCCCGCTGGCCTGGCTGCCCGCGGACGAGGGGGTGCTCGCCTTCGCCCGGTCGGAGGGCCTGGTGTGCGTGGTCAACCTCTCCGCCGGCCCGGCAGCACTCCCGCCCCACGAGCGCCCGCTCCTGTCGAGCGGCCCCCTGGACGCCGACGGCCGCCTGCCCGTGGACACGGCCGTGTGGCTGATCACCTGACCGCCGGTCGGACCCCGGGCGCGCTCCCTCTGCTGGTACGAGCCCGGGAGCGCGCCGGGCCGGGCCGGGGAGGGTCGGGGCCGGGCCGGGGGCGGGCCCACCTTTCCCTGGGGTAACTTGACGTCGGTCACGCATCGGCAGCCGGTCATGGGGAGTTGTGGAGCCGGCCCGGCACAGGGGGAACAATGCGGCAGCTCACGGCCGACGATCCGACACACATCGCGCGCCACCGGCTCCTCGGCCTGCTCGGCGAGGGCGGGATGGGCCGGGTGTACCTCGGGCGGTCCGAGAGCGGGCGCACGGTCGCGATCAAGGTGATCCAGCGCGAGTACGCCCGGGACCCCGAGTTCCGGCGGAGGTTCGCGCGCGAGGTCAAGGCCGCCCGCAGAGTCGGCGGGGAGTGGACCGCCGCCGTACTCGACGCCGACACCGAGGCCGCCGTGCCCTGGGTCTCCACCCAGTACGTCCCCGGCCCCGACCTGCACACCGTCGTCTCCCAGGACTACGGCCCGCTGCCCGAGCAGTCCCTACGCACCCTCGCCAACCGGCTGGCCCTCGCGTTGCGGGCCATCCACGGCGCCGGGCTCGTCCACCGCGACCTCAAGCCCTCGAACGTCCTGGTGACCGTCGACGGGCCCCGGGTCATCGACTTCGGGATCGCCCGCGCCCTGGAGGTCCCCGCGGGGGGCACGGTCCTGACGCGGAGCGGAGCGATCGTCGGCTCGCCCGGGTTCATGTCCCCGGAGCAGGTGAGGGGCGAGGAACTGACCCCGGCCAGCGATGTGTTCTGCCTCGGATCGGTGCTCGCCTACGCCGCGACGGGCCGCCAGCCCTTCGGCGCGACCGCCGGGGACACCCCGCACTCCCTGATGTTCCGTGTCGTACAGGAGGAGCCGGATCTCGACGGCATTCCCGACTCGCTGGCCGCTCTCGTACGCGGCTGCCTGAGCAAGGACCCGACCGCGCGGCCCACTCCGGAGCAGATCGCCGCGGCCACCGCCGAACGGGCTGCCGGGACATGGCTGCCGAGCGAGGTACTGGCCCAACTGGGCAGCCACGCAGCGAAATTGCTCGACCTGGAACCGGCGCCGCAGCCCGCCCGGCCGACGCCGACGGCGTACGACCATCCGGCGGCTCCACCCCCGGCAGCACCGGTCCCCGCGTACGCGCAGCCCACCCAACCCGCCGCGGTGCCGACGCCACGGCCCCCGATGCCGGCCGCGCCGCCCGGAACCCGGCGGCGGGTCCGACGGGGCGCCCTGGTGGGAGCGGTGCTGACCGCGCTCGCCATGCTGGGTCTGTGGGCGGGAGCCATGCCGCTGATGGCCTTCCAGGTCCATCTCCGGACGGGCGACGGGCGCAGGATCGACGCGAACGAGTCGACGTACGAGCTGCTGGGCCTCGACCAGTTCCCCGACCTGGCCCAGCAGTACGGCATTCTGCCCTGGTCCTGGCTGCTCACCGCGCTCCTCGCACAGGCCGTCCTCGTGTACCGGGCCACCGGCCCCCGCCGCCCGCCCGCCGTCGTCCTGCGCCTGCTGGGCTATGCGTGCGCGCTCGCCCTCCCGGTCCGCATCGTCGTCGCCGACCTGTGGTGGGAACTCCCCGACCTGACCAGGTCCCTCCCTTCCAGCGTCGCGGAAAGTGCCACCTTCTCGTACGAGGGCGGCTGGTGGCTCCTCCACGCAGGCGCGTTCCTCGGCCTCGCCGCCTACGCCTGGCAGGACCTCCGGTCGTTCCGGACGCGAGCGCCCCAGCTCTGACCCCGTCGAGCTCGGGCCCGGCGCCATGCCGGCTACCGGAGGTGGTCGCGGAGGACCTCCTCGGCCTCGTCGAGGCGCTCGCGCAGGACGACCGCGGCCCGGACGCGATTCCGGGCGTACGCCTCCAGGGACGGGGTGACCGGCCCGAGACCGTCGATCACGGTGTTCAACGGGTAGACCGTGCACCCGAGGTACGCCGTCGTCAGCCGCACCACGCTCACCAGCTCCTCCACCGGCAGCGTCGGGTGCAGTGCGCGATAGGCGGCGGCGAGTCGGGCGAGGCCCTCCGGCCAGTCCGCGTGCGCGAGCACCGTACGGGGGTCGAGTGCGAGGCGCCCCAGCTCCCACATCGGGCTGCGCCGGCCCGGCGGGTGGAAGTCGATCACCGCGGCGACGCGGTCACCGCGCAGCAGCACGTTCGGCCCCGACAGATCTCCGTGCACGATCTGCGAGGTCACCTCCGACGGCGCCTTCTCCAGCAGTCGTTCCACCAGCGGCAGAGCCGCCAGCCGTTCCCGCGCGGCTCTCGTCGCCCACTGCTCGAAACTGCTGCGCGGCGGATCCGCCTCGTAGCGGCGCACCAGCTCCGTGAGCCGTGCGCGGGCGCGCGCCGGGTCGAAGGAACGATCTCGCGCGCCCAGCGTGGGACGGCCGAGCGGGTGGCGCGCCAGGCCTCGGTGCAGACGGCCGACCGCCGATCCGACCGCCTCCCACCTCCGGCCCACGAGCTGTCCGTCGGCCGTGACCGCCCCGGCGACGTACGCCGTCACGGAGAGGGCCGTTCCCTTGTACGAGGAGACCAACCGCTCCTGGTCGACGGCGGGGCGAGCGCGTGCCACCGGCACGCCGCAGAGCCGGGCGTACTCGCTGAGCCGGGCCGCGTCCTCGGCCCGCGCGAGGTCCGTACCGGCCGGGTACGTCTTGACGAACCAGCGGTCGCCGGCAGCCGTCACCGCGACGTAGTTGCGGGTCGCGGTCCCCGCCGGGCCCTCGGTGAGAGACGCCGGAACGATGCCGAACTCGCCCGCGAGCAGGAGAGTCACCCGGTCGAGCCGCGAGCGGGAGCTGATGGTCACGCCAGAGCCTTCCCGTTGCTCCCGGCGATATCCGTCCCTGTCGGCCGTCGGCTGTCCGCCACCTGGCCCAGCATCCCTAGAGCCGGGCTTCGTCCACCCTCACTCCCGCATCCCGGATCATGTCCATGACCGCCCCCGACACGGCGTGCATCCGGGGCTTGCGGAGGTCGAGCACCGGCGTCGGGTTCGAGACGCCGTGTGCGACGAGCAGGTTCATCAGGGGCCAGAGGGCCTCGGAGCGTCTCGGCAGGGGGATTCCGCGACCGTCCGGCGCGATGACCTGGGCCGTCGTGACTCCGGCGAGAAGATTGGTGCGGGCCCAGTCGACCACCTGGGACCTGCCGTCCGGGCTGACCCGGAGGACGACGTCCCTCGTGTGATGAAGGACCGCCAGGTAGTTCATCGGGACCGTGAGGCGCCGGGACACGTCGAACGGCGGCGTGCCGTCCGCCGGACGGAAGCGGAGCAGCGTGTCCAGGACAGGACCGTGGTCCTGGAAGGTGGTCCTGCCGCGCAACGACAGGAACCGGGCGCGCACCAGATGCCCGCCGCGGCTCGACCAGCGGCGGGGGACGGTGCCGAAGGCTCCCTCCTCGCCCGGGAGGAACTCCGCGAGCCGGCGGGCCTCCTCGCCCGGCTCCGTCACCGGCGCCCGTCGCTCGGTGACGTCGCGGGCCACGGCGGCGTACCGGGCCGCCGTTTCCGCGTCGAGGCGCCGGAGGTCGATGAGGTCGCCGTCCATCACGACACCTCCGACCGACAGCGAGATCCGCATCTGCTCCAGCTGGCGACGGGCGTACCGGGTCACGTCGGTCAGGTGTCCGTCGAGATCGATGACCCGGCAGGTTCTCGTCCCCGCGAGGAGAAGGCTGCGCGGCCAGAGGACGGTGATCTTCCCCGGCGTCGGCGCGTCCGGGGGATCGACGAGGATGGCGAGGCGGCCGGCCACGATCGCCGACAGGCACAGGGGCGGCACCTGGACCTCTTCGGTGACCTCGAACTGCTGGTGATCCTCCCCGTCGTGGACCCTCAGCGTCAGCCTGACCGTCGTCCGGAACTCCGCCGGATCGTGGTTGCCCCCGTATGTCGTGAACGTCGCGCCCCCTTCGGGGCTGTACCGCACGAACGACGCCTCCAGGACGTCCGCCCGCACCAACCGCGCGCCGACCGAACCCTGCGGGGACCTCGGTGCCCACACCACCGAGGTGTCGTCCCCGTATGCGGGGCCCAGGTCCCGCACGCGTCCCCGCCGGGTGATCCGGGGAAAGTCCTGCCGTGCGGCCCTGACGGCCGATACGGGGATCATCACCGTGCCGACCGCGCCGACGCCGAACGACGCGACCACCCAGAACCATTCGGCGCCCTCGGTCCACACGATGTACCCCACGACGAGGAACACCGGCCCGGCCAGACCGGCGAGCGTGGCGAGGAGCAGATTGCCGATGAGTACGCCGGTGTAGCTGCGCATGGACCCTCCTCCGTTCAGGCACTGATCATCGTTGTTCCTGGATGCGTGCCTGGGAAGGGGGTCCGGCGCCATTTTCTGGTGGCTCGGAGGCGGGTAAGGGGTGTCAGGAGACGGACCTGCCGAAGAACTCCAGCTCAGCGATCGCCACCTGCTTCTGCGGATCGGCCCGCCACGCCGTGCGCAGCACCAGCTGCACCGACAGTGCGTCCCGCACCCGTACGTCGACCCGCTGCGTGCCGCCGTCGTTGATGCGGTGCTGCGAGACGCGCGTCTCGCCCGAGGCGTCCTTGACCACGAGGTCGAAGGTCCGAGGGGTCGCCTGACCGTCCGCCTGGGTGGTGTTCTTCGAGCTGCCCGGGGTGATCAGGACGCTCAGCAGGTCGGTCGGCTCGGCGAACCGGGCCTCCAGGTACTGGCCGGCGGAGTCGCCCGAGTATCCCGTGCCCCACCAGGTGTTGGAGTACCCGTCGCCCGCCAGCTTCGGGTCCTGCTTCGCCGCGGAGTGGGTCGCGGCCCATGCGACCGGGTGGACCGGGACCCGCTTGGCGAAGTGGTCCTGGATCGCGCGGACGGCCGGCGGGCCGCCGAAGATGCCGCCGACCACCACGGTGACGACCGTCGTGGCGATCAGGGCGCGGACGATCCAGCGGCTCCGGTCGCGGGCGAGCCCCGGACGCCGGCCGGCGTACGGGCCCTCGGCCGTCGAGAGCTGCTCGGGGACCATCGGGGTCGCGCAGAGGCGGCAGAAGTGGCGGCCCGGGGTGTTGGCCATGGAGCAGGCGGGGCACGGGGTGCCGCCCTGCACGGGGGCGGGCGCCTCGGCGGCCCGGACCGTCGGCCGGGCGGCCTCCGGACGCGCGGGGAGCACGGGCGCGGCGACCGTCGGCTCCACGGGCCGGTTCCCGGGGACGGGGACGAGGAGGGACCGTACGAGCGTGTCCGAGGGTCCGTCGGACGTCGGCCTCGCCTCCGGTACGGGCGAGGGCGCGGGTGCCTCCGAGGAGGCGGCCACGGCGGGCAGCGGGGCGGTCACTTCCTCGGGCCCGACGGAGGACCGGCTGTCCGTCACGTCGGAGCCGGAGTCATCCGGCGCATCCGCGGCGGCCGAAGCCGAAGCCGATGACGAGGCGGCAGGCGACGAGGCAGCGGACGACGTGGACGCGTCCGTTCGCGGCGCGGGAACCTGCGCCGCGTCCTCTGCCGAGGTGGTGACCGGCTCCTCCCGGACCGTCCCCACGGGCTCCGACACGGCCGGGTCGGCGGCGGAGCCACCGGCCGCGGGCCTCACACCGGCGGACCCACTGCCGGAGCTCGCAGCCCCGGCGGGGCTGTCCCAGCGCAGGAAGGCTCCGCAACTGTCGCAGAACGACTGGTCCACCGCACGCACCGGGCTCGCGCAGTCCGGGCAGGGGCGGGACTGGGGCGCGTCACTCATCAGGGTCAAGCTCCTTCGGATGTACGGGAAGAGGGCGCCGAGGGCGGCGGGAAGGTCGTCACCGAGACCGTGAACGGCAGGTGTGCGGGACGGGCCGCGGCCACGACGGCTCGCAGCCGGTGCGGATCCACGGCGGCCGGGTCGGCGACCCGCAGAACGACACGCAGCCCGGCCACGGGCGCCCCCGGGAACGGTCCGAGCGGCGCGGCCGACCAGCTCGCGCCCCCGCTCTCGGTGATCTCGGGGGGAACGCCGAAGGCGAGCCGGACCGCCGCCGCGAGACCCTGCCGGGTGCCCCGCACCCGGTGCAGCGCCACGGCCGAGGCGACCGCGTGCCGGCGCAGCGGCAGCGGCTCGTCGCCGTCCAGCTCCGCGCCGACCCAGGTCGCGAGGTAGTCCACGAAGTCGGCGGGGGCGAGCGCGGGCGAGAAGTACGCCTCCAGCGAGTCGAGCACGTTGAAGAGGGGGGCGAGGACGACGTCGAGACCGGACACGAACCGCTGCCCGAAGTCGTCCTCCGCGTAGACGGCGGGCAGCGCCGCACCCAGCGGGTACGGGGTCGCGAGCCCGGGAACCGTCCCCCGCGCGGAGCCGCTCACCGCGCCTCGATCACACGGACACGGTGGTCGAACGGGAAGAGCAGCGCGGACGGCGTCAGCTCGATCCGGTCCGTCGTGTCGCCCCTGCGCCCGGTCAGCGGGTCCGCCGGATGCAGCAGGACCTCGTCCACCAGCTCCACGCCCGGCACGCGCTGGAGCGCCGCGAAGACCTCACCGGCCCGCAGCGGGCGCCCGAACGGCCAGCCCTCACCGTGCGCCCCGCCCGTCAGCGGGTCCAGGTACGCGTAGAGGGTGTCCAGCGCGTCGGCGCGTACGCGCTCCGCCTCGGCCGCCCGGAAGGAGTGCAGCGTCGCCACCACCGTCACGCCCTGGTAGAACGGCGGTCCGACGGCCAGCCGGGTGCCGAGCGGGCGCCGCTCGTCGAGGAAACCGGTGACCCGGGACAGCAGTTCCTCGCCCGGGACGAGCTGCTCGAACCGCAGGCGGCCGCCCCGGTCCGGTACGGCCTGCGGCACGACCAGGACCCGGACCGCGTTGTCGCCCGCCTCGGCCGAGTCCGCCGCCAGGCAGGAGATCCGGGCGGCCTCGGGCGCCGCCCGGCGCGCCAGCTCCTCGTAGTCCCGGGCCGTGACGGCCCGTTCCTGCGCGCGGAGGCTGATCGGTGCGCGGGACTTGGCCTCCTCGACGGTCTCCCCGTCCACCCCGCCCCGCGCGGCCTCACGGTTCTCCACGCGCGCGATGTACGGGATCGAGCTCCGCAGCACGGAGATCGTGGAACGTGCCACATTGCCCGCCCGGCCGCCCCCGGTGCCGTACCGCACCGCCCGGATCGCCGCGCCCTTCGGCGGCACGGCTCCGAACTGCCGCAGTGTGCCGTCCGGTTGCCGTACGCAGGGCCCGAAGGCGATCTCGCCGGTGGTCGCGTCGAGCGTGAAGTGCCGGTCTTCGGGGCGGGAGGAGGCGAAGTCGCGGACGACGTTCCACTCCTGCCAGCCGGCCTCCGGGTCCTCCTCGTCGACTCCGCTGTCCGCCCGCTCGGCGACCTGGAGCAGCAGCGGCGGCCGGTCCACGACCGGCGCGTGCGCGAGCCGCAGCCGCTGCGCCGGGACACCCTCGGACTCGCCCAGCACCTCGTTCCGTACCGCCTCGGCGTGCGCCGCGCGGACCGTCCCGCCGATGGTGAACGCCCCCGCCGCCCGTACCGTCGGCGACTCGGTGTACGACGGCAGACCCGCGGCGGCCTCCACGACCCGGCAGCGCACCCAGCCCGCCTCGTGCCCGCCGAGGCGCGAGACCGCGTGCCCGGACGGCAGGTGGAGCACCACCTCGCCCGGTCGGTTGAGCCCGCCCGTGGAGTCCTCGTCGACCTCGCACACGACCCAGCCCTCGGCCTCGGTCCACGCCTCCCACACCAGCGGCGGCCGGCGCGGGTCCACACCGACGCCGTCCACGCGGCTGTCGAGGTCGAGGACGAGCACACAGTCGGGGACGGCCGCCGACAGCCCGAGCAGCAGCAGATCACCGACGCGCGGCAGGGGAGAGAAGGCTGGGACGTCCTCGCCGCCGAGCAGATCCTGCGAGCGGTCCTCGGGCGTGCCGCCCGACTCCTGACGCAGGATGTGCGTCAACGAGCAGGGCACGACGGTGAGATCGGCGCTCGTCGCGAAGACGACCGCCTCCTCCGTCTCCGTACGCCCGGTGGACACCTCCGTACCGGTGGGCAGCACGACCGGCTCCGGCTGCGGCGCGGACAGCCGGAAGGTGATGTCGGCGCGCGCGGCGGCGGGCGGGAACAGCGTCACCCCGAGCAGGTCGAGGAAAGCCAGATGGTTCTTCTCCGGGACCCGGTTGAGGCGGTAGACGAGCTGGTCCGCCATGTGCGCGACCGCCTCGACCAGGGTGACACCCGGGTCCGAGACGTTGTGGTCGGTCCACTCGGGGCACGCCTGCTGGATGTAGCGCTTGGCGTCGTCGACGAACTGCTGGAAGCGGCGGTCGTCGAGATGGGGTGCGGGCAGGGCCATGGTGGCTCTTTCAGTCCTCGGAGGGGATGACGTAGAAGGGGAAGACGAGGTTGCGCAGGCTGTTGGCACCGCGCACCCGGTAGCTGATGTCGATGTAGAGGGTGGTCGGTTCGCCGGGCGCGGGGGCGACCATGACCTCCTCCACGTCGATACGCGGCTCCCAGCGGTCGAGCGAGGACAGCACCTCGTACCGGATCCGGCCCATCGTCGAGTCGTTGACCGGGGCGAACACCAACTCATGGACCGCGCACCCGAATTCGGGCCGCATCGGCCGCTCGCCCGGCGCCGTGGCGAGGACGAGCCGCATCGACTCCTCGATCTCGCGGTCGCGCCGGACGAGGGCGATGGAGCCGCTCGGGCCGGTCCGCAGCGGGAAGGCCCAGCCCGCGCCGACGAAGTGCTCACTCAAGGGAAGGTCCTCCTCTGGATTCCACGGGACGGGGCGGTGGGGGCGGTCATCAGATCGGCAGGTTCGCCATGACGGGGTTGGGCGCAGGGATGGTCGAGGTGTAGAAGATCGGCGCGTTGACGACGGCCTGGGTGAGCGCCGACACCTTGAACTTCGCCCCGGCCTTGATGTCCACACCGAGCCCCGCGTTCAGCGTGATCCGCCCCGTCGCGGAGAGCGTCAGATCGGTCCCCGACTCGACGGTGACCCCCCGGGCCCCCGTGATGGTGACCGAGCCGTCGCTGTCGATGGTGAGGGTGGTGCGCGCCTCGTTCAGCTCGACGCTCAGGCCGCCCTTCGCCGTGCGCAGCCGGATGCCGTGCGAGGCACGTGTCCGGCCGCCCTCCTCGCGCAGCTCCACGGTGTGGCCGGTACGGGAGGTCAGGGCGCGCCACTGGACGCGCCCGCTGGTCGGATCGACGGGCGGGACCCGGTCGGTCGCCGGGGTGTGCTTGTCGACGCCGTTGTAGAGCCCCGCCAGGACGTACGGGTGCTCCAGCGAGCCCCGGTCGAAGGCGCACAGCACCTCGTCGTCCACCTCGGGGAGCATCAGACCGCCACCACCGCGTCCGCCGAGCTGGGCGACCCGGCACCAGCCGCTCTCGTACGTCGCCGAGAGCCACGGGAAGCGCAGTCTGACCCGGCCGAGGGAGAGCGGGTCCTTGGTGTTGGTGACCAGCGCGACCGCGACACCGGGCATCGGCGGCGCCGCCTCCCCACCACCGGAAGCCGTCCCGTACAGCGAACGGAACTGCCGACCGGACACGGTCAGCCAGGTCGCGAACTGCCGTCCTGACGCGAAGACATGACGTACACCGGTGGCGGTGTACCGCCCCTCGAAGGGGAAGCCGGCGCCCTTCACGGCCACCGGCTGCCCCGGCTTCAGCGCCGGATTGCCGGTGACGGCGACCTCCAGCTCCGCGAACGACCCGGTGACGTCGTCGGCGAGCGCCGTCGCCGCCTGCGTCACCTCCGACTGCGTGGTGAACGGTGTGTCCGTCGCAGCCAGTTCGGCCGCGCCGAAGGGGGCGGAGAGCTGCGCCGGGGTGATGTCGGAGACGATCTCCTTGCTCGCCACGGCGGGCGTCGGAGAGGACAGCGCCTGCTTCGTGCGGGGATCCCAGCCCCGCACGTCCACCTTTCCGACCTGCCCGGCGGCGGTGACGGACACCCGGCTCTGCAGGGTGTTGCTCCCGAAGTCCAGCACGTACGGGCTGGCCGCGGCCGGGGTGGTGTCGGCGGGCGCGGAGGAGGCCGGGGGCAGCGCGGCGAACACGAGCCGGCCCGCCGTGTCGAGCGAGAGCCGGACGTCGTTCTCCCGCGCGAGCCGGGAGAGGAAGTCCCAGTCGGTGACGTTGGGCTGGGTGGCCAGCTCGTACACCGTGGGCGTCGCGTCGACCTTGCCCAGCGGGATGCGGTTGAGCGCGGCGAGCTTCCGGACGATGTCGGAGGCCGTCATGTTCGGGTAGCCCTCGACACGGCGGCTGCGCAGCAGGCGATGGCCGGGGTCGTAGCCGCGCACGATCAGGTACCGGCCGTGGCCCGGAGCCGCGTCCACCTCGACGGCGGTGACCTCGCCGGTGAGCATGGGCTCGCCGAGCTTGCCGTCGGTGAAGGGGGACAGCACGGCCATGGCGCCGACCTTGAGGAACGGGAACTTCGTGGTGAGGGTGCCGTCCTTGTCGCTGAACGTCAGCTGGAACGCGGACGGGACGTTGACGCTCGCGTCCACCCAGCCCTCGGTGAGGCGGACCGCGAGCGGGTCCGGCAGCGGCGTGCCGTCGAGCTGCACGTGGAGGACGGTGGTGAAGGTCTTCTCGCTCATGAGGTGCCCTCGGTCTCCGGCGTTTCGGTGGTGGACGGGAGCAGCAGTTCCGTGCCGGGGCGGAGCCGCATCGGGTCGTCGATGCGGTTCGCCTCCGCGATGACCCGCCAGCGGGTCGCGTCGCCGTACTCGCGCCAGGCGAGGGAGGCGAGGGAGTCCCCGGCGACCGTGCGGTGCACCCGGCGGGCCGACAGCGCGCCCGATGTCGGATTCTGCTTCTTGGTCGCGCTGGAGATCTCGGTGAGGGAGAGCGAACAGGTCGCGCGGATCGGAATCCCACTCGGGCTGAACAGCGTGTACGTCGCCGACACGGACGTGACGTACGCGACGAACTGCACGGTCGAGAACGACCCCCAGGAGAACCGCACCCACGGCGGCGACGGCGCCTTCGCGCTGATGCTCTGCTGGGTCACCTCGCAACAGGACAGCAGCAGTTCCACCTGCTGCTGCACGTCGTTCGAGGACGGATCGCCGGTACGGTCCAGGAAGACCTCGACCTGGAGCTGGGCCGGCTCGCTGCCGGTGAACTTCGGCGGCGCGCCACGGTCGTACGCGACGGCCTGCTCGGTGAACCAGTGCGCGGACCTGCTCAGCTGGAGCTGGTCCGGGTTGAACTCGAACTTCACCTCGCCGAGCTTGCCGCCGTACGAGCTCGACAGGTCGGTCGGCGGCTGGTGGATGGCGAGCGAGGCGCGGGAGAGCCCGCTGGCCATCAACCCGCCGAAGGACGGGGCCATCTCAGGCGCCTCCCGCGTCGGTGAAGCCGTGGTGCGCGATCTCCAGGGTCTCCGTCGCGACGGCCGGATTGGCCGGATCGAGGGTCGGCCCCGTCCAGCGCACCGGCAGCACTTCGATCAGACCCCACTGGGCGACGATCGACCCGTCGGCACGCAGCGCCGCGATCTGCGCGGTCGGGCGGGTGATGCCGGTGGCGATCGACGAGATCCAGGCCGCCACGCGCGCGGTCTCGGCCGTGAGGGGGCGGGTGAGGCGGATCGTGGAGAACGTGACGCGGGTGGGCAACTGCCAGACGAAGCCGTTGTTGCCCCCCTCCCGGCGCTGCTCCACCTCCACCTCGGAGGAGAGACCGTCGCAGCTGTTGAACAGGCCGAGGTCCTCGCCGTCGATGGTGAGCGTGAAGAAGACGGTGGATGCGGGGTCCAGCTGCTGGGGCATGGTGGCGGGTCTCTCGGATCGGCGGTCGGTGGTGGTGAGGGGTGGGGGACGGGACGGGGCGCGGTCGGTCAGCGGCCGTGGTCGCGGAGGCGGCCCACCCGCTCACGGTCGGCACGGAGCTCGGCACGGAGGAGCCGCGAGAGCGGAGTGACGAGACGGCGGGCCAACTCGTCCAACTGGGTGGGAGATTCGGGATCGGCGGGGGCCGCGCCGGCGGTCCGCTGCACGGAGGGCGAGGAGGGCGCGGTCCGGGTGACCGTGCTCGCGCGCGGGGCGTGGGGGGCCGGAGCGGGGGAGGCCGAGGTCCGCTGGAGCGGGGTGGGGGTCACCACGGGGACGGCCGGCGCAGTCGGGGGCGCGGCTGCCGGGGTGGGTTCGGGAGCGCTCTGACGCTGAACGGCCACGGGTCGGGCGACGGGCCGCGCGGAGGAGGGCGGGGCGAGGGGAACGACGGGACGGGGAGTGGCCTGCGGCGCGACGGTCCCGCCGGTGGGTGGGGCGGCGGAGGCGCGCTGGAGGGATGGAACGGCGGCGGCGGTCGGCTTGAAGAGGGGAACGGCCGGGACGGGCACGGGAACGGGCGCCGTCGGCTGGTGGCCGCGTGCGGTGCGGGGGGCCGGGTTGCCGGCGGTAGGGGGGTGCGCCGGCGTGCTCGCGCTCGTCGGCACACTCGGGGAGAGCGGTCGCGTGGTGGCGAGCGGAAGCGTGGCCCGCCGCTGCACGGTGGGCGCGGTGGCGCGGGGCAGGTCGGTGACGGTGACGACGGGCAGGGCGGGCGACGCGGGGGCGGTCGGTGCGGGCACGCGCACGGGCGGCTGTGCGGGGACGGGTGCCGCCGAGGGAGCGGGGAAGTCGGTGGGCCTCTGAGACGACCGGGGCTCGGCCGTGGCGCGCTGGACCACGGGAGAAGTCGGGAGGGCCGGGGCCGGGGCGTGTGGCGCGGGGGCGGCCGAGGGGGCGACGGGACGGCTCGCGGCGGGTGTGCCGGGGGCGCCCGGCGCCTGGGGCTGGTGCGGGGTCGCCCGTTGCACGGGCGCGGACTCCGCCGAACCCGCGACGGGGGCGGCGGCCCGCTGGGGTGCCTGCGTCGGCAGCGGTGTACTCGCGACAGGTCCGACGGGCCGAGGGCCGGGCGTGACGGGGTTGCCGGGAGAAGACGAGGCCTTGGCCGGAGCGGACGTCTCCGGGGTCGCTGACGCACGGGTGATCGGCGCGCCGATCGGGGACCGTCGCGGTGCGGGGTTCACCCGCGGTGCCGGTGCTCCGGTGGTGGCACGCTGAACGGGGGCACCGAGCCCCGGTTGGGCCGGGGGAGTCACGGCGGCCTGTGTCGGCCGAGCGGCCGGGTTCGTCGGGAGTACGGGGGAGGTGATGGACCCCGGCGCGGCCGGGCGCGGGGGAGTCGCCGGGGTTGCCGGCGGCACGGGAGTGGTGGCGCGCGCCCGAGAGACCACGGGTGCCGTGGCCGCCGGGCTCGCCGGGGACGCCGATGAGGTGGGACGTACGGGCGCGGCCTGAGTCTTGGGCGAGGTGGTATCCGAAGGTACGGGGGATGCCGGGGCCGCTGGCGAGGCCGATGTCGCGGGGCGTGCCGGCGCCGTCGAGGGCGTAGGCGTGCTGACGTGCGCCGAGGGCGCCGGGGATGTGGGCGTGGCGGTTGTCCGAGCCACCGTGGTTGCCGGCACCGAGGCCGAGCCGGATGTGGGTGCCGCCGTCGCGGACGCGGCGGGAGGCCGGGTCGCCGGGGTCGCCGCAGTCGCGGAGCGTGGCGGAGCCGTGGAACCGGCCTTGGGTGCCGGTGCCGGTGCCGGTGCCGGGGTACCGGCGGATGCTGCGGCGGAACTCGTCCTCGTCGCCGGAGCCGGACTCGCGGGGTTCGCCTGAGGCTTCTGAGCTGCCGGAGCTGCCGGAGTCACCGGAGTCACGGGGGCCGCCGAGGCCGGCGGAGTGGACGCCGTGGTGTTCCAGTCCGCGCCCGGGGCGCGCCGCGAGCGGCGTACGGGAGGGCGGCGCTGCACCGGAGTGCCGGGCGCGTTGTCGGGAGTCCCGGGCCCCCCTACGGGGGAAGAAGGGCCCGGGACGTTCTGGGGCCGCCCGGCAGCCGAAGGCTTCGGTGCGGCGGAATCGCGCGCGGCCGTGGGAAGAGCAGCGCTCTCGGACGTACGGGCAGGAGCCGCTGTCCGCTGGACGGATGCCGTGCCGGGTCCGGCCGTGCCCACGGGCCTGGCGGCACCGGCCGGAGCCAGTTGCCGGGGCGGCTGCGCGGGCGGTGCGGAGACCAGCGGCGAGCGCCGGACGGGTACGGGTCGAACGGGCCCCGGCGGCGTGGCACCGGAAGGCGGTGTCCCCGCACCAGGCGTGCCTGCGGCCTGTGCGGCGGCGGCCTCGCCGCCGCCGTTACGCGCGGACACCCGAGCAGCCCGGTCCGCCTCACGGGTGGGCACGGCCGCACGCTGAACCGCCGGAGACACGGATCGGGACGCGCCGGAGGGGACAGTCGAGGACGCGCCCGAGGGCCCGGCCTCGCGGGCCGTCCCGTCACCCCGTACCGGAGCGGCCGCGGCCTCCTCCCGTACGGGACGAGGTGTCAGCGCTTTCCGGCCACCCGTTGGTGTCACGGGCACACGCTGAAGGGCCGACGCCGAGGCGCCCCGCCCTCCCGTGCCGCCCTTGGGCACAGACCCGCCCCCGTCGCCGGATCCCGAAGCCGAACCCGAAGCCGAAGGCGAGCCCGCTTCCACCGACCCGGCCACCGGCAGCCGCAACCCCGGCAGCTCCGCCCCCTCAGGGCGGCCCGCCGACTCCCGTACGGGCACGGGCCGCACCGCGTCGAGCATGACGCCGCCGGGTGCGTCCGGCACTGCCCCGTGGCCCAGGTCGCTCTGGAAGGAGGGGTTCCAGTGGGTCGCGAGCGACGTGGAGAAGCCGTGCTCCGCGATGGTGCGCGGTCCGGCGTCCAGCACCCGCTGTACGGGCGGCAGCGCGCGCCACGCGTCCCCGGGCGCCGCCGCGGGCGCGACGGACGCCACGCTCTCCTCGCGTCCACCGGATTCCGCGCCCCGCGCGGTCCGTGCGGTCCGCCACTTCTCGAACATCCCCACTGTCTCCTCCAACCCCCTTTCCCTGTCCTGCCGTTACGCCTGCGACCGCTCCACCAGCGAGGCCACCTGGGCCACGTACCTCCGTCGGTCCGCGTGTTCCAGATCGAGGATGTCGTCCATGCCCCAGTGGAAGTGGAAGGCGAGGTACGCGGTCTCCTCCTCGATCCGGTCGGCCGCGTACGTCACGATTCCCCCAGGCGGCTCCCGGCCAGCTCGACCTCGAAGGACTCCTCGCAGTGCGGGCACGCGACGGCGGCCCTGGTGTGCCCCTCCGCGTTGATCTGCCGGTAGAAGTCCTGCAGGAACGCCAGGTCGGAGGCGAACATGTTCTCCACCGTCCCGTCGTGGACCGACGGGAGCGTGCCCAGCCGGGTGATCACCCGGCCGAGCAGCACCACGGACAGGTACGCCGGGTTCTCGCGGACCCGGATGTCCCGCAGCGGGAGCAGCTCGTCCCTGGCCGTGGCCAGCCGCATCGCCCCGTTGCGGTGCACGGTGCCCGCCTCGTCGACGAACCCGCGCGGCAGCTCGAACTCGAACTCCGTGCGGAGCGGCTCCTGTTGGCGGCCCTGCTGCGTGCCCGCCGATCCATCCCGTCGCATCAGCCGAGCGTCAGCTCTTCGAAGGTGATGGTGACCTGCTCGGTCAGGGCCGCGGCGTCGCCGGCCTTCGTCGCGCTCAGCTCCACCTTGGTGCACCAGGCGTTGCGCAGGTTGTACCGCTTCACCTCGGTGAGCTGGTAGTCCAGGAAGATGATGGACGCGTCCTTGCGGGCCGAGCCCATGTCGCCGGCGATGGAGGACGTGATCCACTCGGTGAAGGCGGCGGACTGGGTGGCGCCGCGGGTCACCGTGCACTCACCGGCCTTCTTCACGCCGGGGAGCTTCTTGATGATCGGCTTGCCGTCCGCCGAGACCTGCTGGAACTCGATGACGTCCTGCTCCATCGAGAGGCCGCTGATCTCCTGCAGGGTCTCGACCATGACGCCGTCGATCTGCAGGCCGAAATTGTGGGTGGTGAGGGCGTCACCGGTGTCGAGGGACATGGGGGTTCACTCCTGTTCAAGGGGTGGATCCGTGCGCGGCAGGCGCACGGACCCGAGGTCGGAAGGGCGGGGCGACGAGAGGGCGGGGAGGACTACTCCTCCAGCTCGCCCCCACCGCCCTGGATCTGCGCGAGCCGGAAGACCACGAACTCGGCGGGCTTCACCGGGGCGATGCCGATCTCGCAGACCACACGGCCGAGGTCGACGGACTCCTGCGGGTTGGTCTCGGCGTCGCACTTCACGTAGAAGGCGTCCTCGGCACGCTGACCGAACAGCGCGCCCTGGCGCCACTCGTTGACGAGGAAGGCCGAGATGTTGCGGCGGATACGGGCCCACAGCGACTGGTCGTTGGGCTCGAAGACGACCCACTGGGTACCGACGAGGATCGACTCCTCGAGGTAGTTGAAGTAGCGGCGGACGTTCAGGTAGCGCCACGCCGGATCGGATGCCAGCGTCCGCGCGCCCCACACCCGGATGCCGCGGCCCGGGAAGGCGCGGATGCAGTTCACGCCGATCGGGTTGAGCAGGTCCTGCTCGCCGCGCGTGATCTGGAGCTCCAGGTCGACCGCGCCGCGCACGATCTCGTTGGCGGGAGCCTTGTGGACACCGCGCTCGGCGTCGTTGCGCGCCCAGACGCCGGCCATGTGGCCGGACGGCGGGACCACGCGGGTCTGGCCGCTCGCCGGGTCGAAGCTCTTGATCCACGGGTAGTAGAGGGCCGCGTACGGGGAGTCGTAACCGGCCGTCTCCTGACGCCACTTGCGGACGTCGCGGGCGTTGAGCGAGGGCGGCGGGTCGAGGATCGCCATCCGGTCGCCCATCAGCTCGCAGTGCGCGATGAGACCGAGCTGGACGGCCTTGACCTGCTCCAGGTCGATGAGCCCCTGCTGGTAGGCGGCCATCAGGTCGGGCACGGCGACCATGTTGATCTCGTCGTACGCCTCCAGGCCACCGAAGCCGGTGCGGTCGGCGGAGTCGCCGATGAACTGCCCGGACTCCAGGGCGGCGGCGACGTCGGCCTGCGCGCCGACCTGCGCCGGGACCTGGGCGGGCGGGGCGAGGGTCACGGACTGCGCTTCGGGCTTGGCGAGCTGCCCGCCGGCCGCGGCCTCTTCGAGAAGGATGGTCTTGGAACGCTGCTTGACCTGCGCGACCACGTAGTTGCGGGCGCTCTTCTTGGCGGAGGCGTCGAAGCTCTCGACGACCTTCTCGCCGTCCTTGACGACCAGCTTGAAGCGCTCGGTCTCGCCCTCGACGTCCTGCACCTCGACGGTGAGCGCCCCGCCGGCCTCGGAACCGGCCGCGATCGCGGCGACCTTGAAGGTGCCGAGCGCGACGGCCTCACCGGCGACGAGCTGCGGCGCGGCGACGGCGGCCTGCCCCGCGACCGACCCGACGGCCCGCGTGGCGCCCTGCGCGTCCCCGCCGCCGACACGCACCACATAGGCCGCGGTGCCGCCGTTGTTGAAGAACCCGTACACGGAGTGGGCGAGGTAGTACCCGTCCGTGAAGTCACCGAACGACGCGACGTACTGGGACCAGTTGGTGACGAGCACGGGCTCGTTGAGCGGACCGACGGGCGCGAGCCCGACGAACGCGGCGACAGAGGTCCCGAGGCCCTCGATGGGGCGGGAGCCACTGGCGACTTCCTCGACGTAGACGCCGGGGGACAGGTACGTGGGCATGGTGCGTGTTCTCCTCGGAGAGCGTGGTTCTGCGGAATGCGGTGGTCCTGCGGTGTCACAGCGTGGGGCGTGCGGAGTCCCCCGACAGGGAGCCCCCGGGCAGGGACTGCCGCGCCGGGCGGGGCGTCAGGCGGTCACGGCTGCCCGCTTCCGGCGTGCTGCGGTGCGTCGACCTCATCCCGCTCGCCCTCCCCTCGGCCGTGGACAGCGGTCCTACGTCTCCGACTCTCGCCGAGCCGCGAAGCTCCGACCAGGGAAGAAGGGGCGCTCACGAGGGCAGCGCGGGTTGCCCTCGCGGACACCCGGGACCCGGCACCGGGGTCCGGGCGGCGACCCTCGAACCCGGGGGCTCACCCTCTCCGGGCCAGGCCGGGCAAGGCCGCGCATCGACCGTCGCCCGGGAGCGGCGGCACCCCACCGCGCCCGAACGGCTGCCGGGGCACGTGGCGCTGCCCCCGAGCAGGGACTTTCGGGCAGCCGGACACCCCACCCCGGCCCTTAACGTTCGCCCATGACCATGTGGACCTCTCTGGACCCGGCCGAGGTGACCGTCGAGCCCGGAGCCCGGGCCGGCGCCCGACTGCGAGTGCGGAACACCGGCGACACCGTCGAGGAATACCGCCTCTCCCTCGTCGGCAAACCCTCGGGCTGGTCCCGGATCGAGCCGGACGTGCTCCGCCTCTACCCGGGCAGCGAGGGGACCGCCGAGATCTCCTTCGCCCCGCCCCGCTCCTCGGACGTGGAGGCCGGGCCCGTCGCGTACGGCATTCGTGTCGACCCCCGGGAGAACTCCGGCGCCCGCGACGTCGTGGAGGGCCGGCTGACCCTCACGCCCTTCACCGAGACGCGCGCCGAGCTCCTGCCGCCGACCCTTGTCGGCCGCTTCCGCGGGCGTGCCCGTATCGCCGTGGACAACCTCGGCAACACCCCGCTGACCGCGTCCCTCGTCCCGCGCGACGAGGCGAACCGGCTCACCTTCGACATACGGCCGAACGCCGTGCAGATCGCCCCCGGCCGCGCCGCATTCGGTGAACTCGTGGTGCGGCCGCAGGCCGTGCGATGGACCGGAGCCGAGGAGTCGCACCGGTTCACCGTGGCCGTACGACGGGCCGGCGACGACACCGCCCTCGACCTCGACGCCACCTTCGACCAGCGCCCCGTCTTCGGGAACTGGCTCGTCGTGGTGGGCGGGCTCCTGCTGACCGCCGTGATCGCCTTCATCGTGCTCTGGTTCAACTTCTCCCCGACGATCGTCAGCGCGGCGAAGGAGATCCGGGCCACCAACGCGCCCAGGCCCGCGCCCCAGGGCACCGGGGACGCGCTTCCCGACGCGCCGCCACCGCCCGGTTCGACCGGAGGGCCCACGCCCGGCGGGAAGCCGCCCGGCACCCTTCCGCCCCTCACGGACGACGGACCGCCGCCCGGCGGGGACGACGGCACCGGCGACGACCCGGGCGGCGGCGGACCGACGGAGGGCGGCGGTGCCCCCGGCGGCGGCGGTGGCGGACCGACCCAGGGTGGCAAGCCGGGTACAGGTGGCGGGAACCAGGGGAACCAGGGGAACCAGCCGCCCCCGCCTCCGCCCCCGCCCGCCCAGCAGATCACCCTGCCGCCGTGGCGCTTCGGCTACCCGAAGGACCTCGTCGTCGAATTCGCCCAGGAGCGCCTCGCGACCCTGGGGAACAACCCGTGCACGCTCAAGCCGGGCTGGAACCCGGGCGTGATCGACACGCGGACCCGCGCCTCCATCGCGTGCTACCAACAGGCCGTCGTCGATGACGGAAACGCGAACGGCAAGAACTCCGCCGAGATCTTCAAGACGGACACGAAAGGCGAGCTCGGCCGGGCGACCCTCACCTCCCTGTGGGCCCAGCGCATCACGCAGGACTCGGTGAAGAGCGGCTCGACCACCATGCAGACCACCCAGCTGATGGCGGCCTTCTGGTGGGCCTACAACCGCGAATCCGACGCTGCGGACCTCGAGAAGGCGCGCGCGCGGGCCCAGGTCGGCATCGACTACCTGCGCTCGGGCAAGCAGACGCCCACCCGGTACAGCAGCAGCGTCGCCGAGCACATACGCCAGTACCAGGCGGCCGTAGGCCTGCCCGCGACCGGCACGGCCGACTGGAACACGATCCGCAAGATGGTCGGCGGCAGCGTCATGTGAGCCGAGGCCCGAAGGGCTCGACAGCACAGCAGAGGGGGGCCACCCGCACCGGGTGGCCCCCCTCTCGTTCGTCGCTCCCGCCCTCCGCTCCGTCACGGAGCCCAGGGCGCCCCCGCGTCCAGGACCAACCGCCCCGCCTTCGTGTACTCGCGGCGCGCCCCGGCCCGCACGTCCTCGCCGGTCACCGCCGAGCCACGGGCCGCCGCCAGGTATCCGGCCGTCACCGCGGCCGACCGGATCGCGCCGCCCGCCAGCTCGAACTCCTTGGCGCAGCGCGTGATCTCCTCGTCCACGCCCGCCGCCTTCGGGGTGCCCGCCAGGCAGGAGTGCCAGAGTGAGACCCGCTGCTCGGGGTCCGGGAACGGAAAGTCCACGACCAGGTCGAGCCGGCGCGTGAACGCGTCGTCGATATTGGCCCGGAGATTGGTCGTGAGCACGGCGATCCCGTCGAAGGCCTCAAGACGCTGAAGCAGGTACGCGCTCTCCAGATTGGCGTACCGGTCGTGCGAGCTCTTCACCTCGGACCGCTTGCCGAACACCGCGTCGGCCTCGTCGAAGAGCAGCACACAGTCCGTGCGGTCCACCTCGACGAAGATCCGCTCAAGGTTCTTCTCGGTCTCGCCGACGTACTTGTCGACCACCGAGGAGAGGTCCACCACGTAGAGATCCAGGCCCAGTTCGCCGGCCACCACCTCGGCGCCGAGCGTCTTGCCGGTGCCCGACTCCCCGGCGAACAGCGCGACGACACCGCGCCCCCGCCCGCCTCCGGTACGCATCCGCCACTCACCGAGCACCCGGTCCCGGTGACGGGCCCGGCCGGTCAGCTCGTGCAGCAGACCCAATGGCTCCTCGGGAAGCACGAGATCGGCGAAGCCGACCTCGGGCCGGACCCGCCGCGCATGGCTGTCGAGCAGCGGGGCGGACACCAGCCGGGCGCTGCGCTGGACCTGCGCCAGCGTCAGCGCGGTGCCCTCGAACGCGGCGAGAGCCCGTGCCGCACGGGCCGCCCGGCGGACCTGATCACCGCTGAGGCGGTACGCCGCCGTGGCCTCGGCCAGGTCGAAGTCACGTTCCAACGAGTTGAGTTCGTGCTCCCACAGGTCGGCGGGGACCACCGCGTCGCCCGGCGCGTCGAGGGTCAGCAGCTCCGCGTCCGGCGCCCATCCGGGGTCGGGCGCGTCGGTGCCGGAGAGGACCACCGTCGTACCGGACGAGGCGAGCGCGCGCACCAGCGGACCGGGTCGCGGCGGCAGCGGCTCGACGACCACGGCGGCGCGGCGCAGCCGGGCCTCGCGCAGCAACGCCCGTGCCACCACCACGTCGACGGACTCCGGGCGGTACCGCAGCACCGGCCGCCCGGCGCCGAGCAGCGCCGCCACCACGGCATCGGTGGCGGCCCCGGAGACACGCTCCCGCAGATGTACGGTGACGGGCCCGGCGGCGGCGACCCGGGCGCCGAGCGGAGTGGCGACCACGTCCGATGCCGCACCGTCGGAGGCTGACGGCGTCAGCAACTCCACCGCCACACCCACCAGTTCGGCGTCCATCCGGCTGTCGTCGCCCAGCAGGTGGGCGACCACCCGCTCCGGTACGCGCAGCGCACGGCCCGGCAGCGGCCGGTCCTCGTCCTCGATGGCGAGCAAGCCCCCGGAGCGCAGCGGCGCGGCCGGATGGAAGCGGTCACGGGCGGCCGGGTCGAAGGGACCTGTACCCGCGAGGTCGAGGGCGAGCGCGATGGTGGCGCGGCGCCGTCCGACGTCGTCGTTGAGGTACCCGTACAGCGCCTCGAAGCCCCGGTCCACATCGGGAGCGAGCGCCGCGAGCAGGATGTGCGTGTCGAGCGGTGACAGCCCGAAGGCCCGAGCGAGCGCGCCGAGCCGATCGTCGCGGCCGAGGTCCGGCAGCGGGAGGCCGACGTCGGGCGCCTCGTGGCCGCCCGGCGCGGCAGCGATCCGACGGGCGGACTCCTTGGTGAGATAGAGCCCGCGCAGCGGGTCGTCGGCCGTGGGGTCACCGGCACTCCGGGCGTCGACGAGGGCGGCGACCCGCGCGCGCAGGGCGACGAGGGAGTCAAGGACGCCGTGAGGATCGTTCATGACCCGCCGCCGTCCCGCGAGCCGGAGACGGTGCTGCCGCTCTCCTCGGTCTCCGAGGCCTCCCGGGCCTCCTTGGTCTGCAGGGTCACCTTGGCCCCCGGGCGCCTTATCATCCGCGGCCGGGATGCCGCAGGCACCCCGGAGACGCCCCGTACGACGATCTCCCCCTCGGTGACCGGCGGCGCCACCTCGTACACCGGGGTGACCGGGAACGGAGTGGTGATCACGACGTCGAGCGAGGGTTTGAGTTCACCGCCGAGCGCCGACCAGATGTCGGCGAGCGAGCGCGACTCGGCGGGCGGGACGGCGACGGAGAGCGGAAGGGCGGTGGCGATCGAGCGCACCGACTCCGGCACCGCCTCGCCGGACAGGACCTCGTGGGGGAGGAGCAGTGCCATCGCCCCCGACAGCAGCCGGTGCTCGTCCTCGGGCCGGGACGTCCAGGCGGTCACCAGGTACGAGAGCCGGAACCAGCGAGGCGGCTGCCGCCGGCGCGTCACGATTCCCTGGGCGTCCCACTCGGCGTATGCGCCGCGCTCCCGCCGGGCCACGTCCTCCCGGATGTCGTACAGATAGGCGTTCAGGGTCGGGGCGTTGCGGCGGGCCGCCCAGTCACGGGTCGGCGCGTCGAAGGCCACCTCGCCGGTGACGGCCGGCGTGAGCAGCCGGCGCAGTGCCTCGTCGATCTCATGGATCATCAGATGTAGCCCTCGCGGAGCGCGTACGCGACGGCATGCGCCCGATTGGTGAGCTGCAGACGCGTCATCAGCGCGTGCAGGATGTTCTTGACGGTGCGTTCGGAGTAGGCGAGCTTCTCGCTGATCTGCCGGGTGTCGAGCCCGTCGGCAAGCAGCCGCAGAACATCCACCTCGCGCGGTGCCATACCGAACAGCGGCGCCGCCCCACCGGTGGCCGCGCCCGCCGTCGTCGCCCGCTGCAACCGCCCCACCTGGTTCAGCAGCCGACTGACGAGATCCGGCGGGAGCTCGCCCTCGCCGCGCGCCGCGCTGTGCACGGCGCTCAACAGCCGCTGCTCGGTGGCCTGATGACGCCAGATGATGGCCCGTACCCCGTACTCGACGACGGCCAGCAGGTCGGGCTCGCGCAGCTCGCGCGCGACGAGCACGACACGCTGGTCCCTCCCTCGCAACAGGCGCCGTAGTTCGGCCGTGGTGGGATCGTCGATCCGTTCCGCGAGCATCACCGCCACCGCCGGGGAGTCCCGGCACGGGTCGTCCTGGTCAGGAACGACGTCGACGGTCGGCTGATGCCTTAAATGGCTGATGAGCCCGGCCCGACTGAGTGGATCGGATGCGTGGACGGTCACCGTCACCCGCTTGGTGAGCACTTCCGCTACCTGCTCTTTCTCACTCGCCTCGACCGTACGGGCGCGGCCGGAGGCCCGGCCGCGGCCGTCGAGGCGGCCGTTCCGTCGTCTCCGGCCGATGGTCGGCACATATGGTGAGGTCCCCGTGGTCTGCTGATCGCTGGTCTGCTGCATAGGTGACCGTGGCCGGCGTGCCGGCCACGGTGGTCCCTCCCAGCTTCCCGCGTGCCGCTCACGTCCCACTGCCGTCGCGCTAACGCTTCACTGCCGTTCTTCGGACCCCGTGTGTTCCGCTCCTGAACAGCGAACCTTCATGTGGTTCACCTCACTTGCGGCACGTGGGTGCAGGGCCGCCGCTCAGATTCCGGTCAGCACGGAGTGGCCCAGCGGCGTGAGGCTGTGGAGTACCGACGTGCCCGTCCGTACGGTCGTGATCAGACCCGCTCCCCGCAGGACTCCCGCGTGCTGGCTGGCCGCGGCGAGTGAGAGCGCGGCGCGCTCGGCGAGCGCCGTCGTGGTGGCGGGGGAACGCAGCAGCGCGAGCACCTGCGCCCGTGTGCGGCCGAGCAACGCCGCCAGCGCCTCCGGCCGCTCACCGGACCCGTCGGCCGGGCCTGCGCCGGCCCCGTCGTCGTACAGGGGATAGACGAGCACGGTCGCCTCCTCGGGGCGGTACATCACCATCGGGCCGGTCGCGAACCACGAGGGAACGAGGAGCAGTCCGCGTCCGCACAGCGGGATGTCGTACGACGAGGCGGAGGGCAGATGGAGCGTCGGCGGCTGCCAGTTCCAGGTCGTGCCCAGCGTGGTGAGGAGGGCGTCGACACCCCCGCGCAGCAGCATCTCGGCCCGGAGCGCCCGATCGGTCAGGGCGTCGCCGCGGATCCGTGGCCAGAGCGGCTCGACCGCGATGCGGAAGTAGCGGCGTGCGTCGTCGACCAGGGCGGTGGTGGCGGCCGGGACGCCCTGGGCCAGGTCGTGGGCCCACCGGCCGGGGCGGTCGAGGCCGCCGTTCCAGCCGGAGGCCTCCGGGATCCCGAGATCGAGCGCCAGCCGCTCGGGGGGCGTCGAGGCGGCCGACTCCAGCGCCTCGGCGAAGTCGTGCGCCGAGGGTTGCAGCAGGAAGTCCGGGACGAATCCGTCCCCCGTGACCAACTCGGCGAGGACACCGGCCCTGGCGTTCGCGCCTCCCGGCAGGGACTGCTGCCACTGCCGGGCGGCGGCGCGCACCCGCGCCCCGTGCGGGCGCGAGCGGGTACGCGAACCCGGGCGCAGGCTCAGACGGAGGCTCAGAACGGTCTCCGAGAGCGCGTCGGCGGCCGGAGCGAGCGTGATCCGACGCAGATCGGCGGCCGTGAAGTGAAGGCGGATCATGTCGACCGATTATCGGCCCGACGGCGGCTTTGGCCCAGCGGTGCAGCCGGACCCTTTCGCTCAGACGTGAAAGGCGATGCGTCGCGGACGACCACGGAGCACGCTCACCGTGTCCACCTCGCCGCACCTCTCCTCACCGGCTCCCCTCGCCGACCCCCTCCTCACCCAGCCCCAGCCGAAGCCCTTCCGGAGGTCACACCGATGCGCCGCGCCCCCACCCGTACCGCCTGCCTCGCCGCCGCGGTCCTGCTCACCGCCCTCGCCGGGGCGCCCGGCCCCGCCGTCGCCCGGGATCTGCCCGACACCTATGTCGTCTCCCGGGCACCCGGCGTACTCCCCGAGGGGATCGCCGTCACCCCGGACGGCACCCTGTACGTGTCCTCGGACGGCACGGGCGCCCTGTACCGCGGACACATCGGCCGCCCGGAGCTGAGGCCCTTCCCCGCACGCGGTCTGGAGGGCCGTACCAGCACCCTGGGCGTCCACACCGACCGGCGCGGCCGTGTCCTCTCGGTGGGCGGAGCGACCCTGACCGTGCACGACCGGCACGGGCGGCTGCTCGCCACCCGCACGGCCGTCGGCGGACCGCTCGGCGCCCCCGACCTCAACGACCTGACCGTGACGAAGGACGCGGTGTACGTGACCGACTGGGCCAACCCCGTGGTGTACCGGGCAACAGTACGAGGCGGAATCGTCGGCCCCCTCGAACCCTGGCTCGACATCCGCGACGCCTTCCCCCAATTCCCGGCGCAGTACTGGCTGTTGAACGGCATCGTCGCGAACGAGTCGGGGAGCACCCTCCTGGTCGCCTCCAACGGCACCGAGGCGGTCTGGCGGATCGACACCGCGGACCGGGAGGTCACCCGACTCGACCTCGGCGAACAGTCCTTCGGACCCGACGGGATGGTGCTTCGCGGCCGGACGCTCTACGCCGTGCTCAACTACGGTGCCCCGCACGGCGTCTACATCGCCCGGCTCGACGAGGAGCTGCGTACGGGCACGGTGACCCACCGCCTCACGGGTGAATCCACCGGCGGTGTCTCCTTCGACGTGCCGACCACCCTCGCCCGGCACGGCTGCCGCCTCTACGTGGTGAACAGCCAGCTGGACGAGCCGCCGGGCCGGCCGCCGTACACCGTGAGCGCACTCGACGACCCGACGTGCGACACGCCCTGACCAGGTCCGGCACCCCCTGACCCGGTCCGACGCACCCGGACCCCGGGCCGCCGGTCGTGGCAGGCCCGGGGTCCGGATCCTCACCGGTCAGGGCGTGGCCGGCACCGTGTCCTGGAAGGTCGTGCCCGCCGTGCGGTACGCCCCCACCTTCGCGGCCACCTGGGCCGGCGTCAGGACCTGGTCCTTGACGTGCAGGACGTAGTCGACCTTCTGGTCGTAGGCGCGCGGTGTCGTCGAGGTCTGGCCCGCGAGGTCGATCAGCCACTGGTTGAAGTTGATCGACATCGGGCGCTCGGGCAGGTAGCGAGCGTCGTGCCGGCCGAACTCCTGGCCGTCGACGTAGTAGACGATCGCGTTGTCGTCGACGGTCAGCACGAGGTCGTGCCAGCCCGCGTAGCTCGCCCGGGACTCGGAGTGCTGGTTGACGGCCTCCCAGGGGTCGGGCCGGTAGGTCTCCCACGACGTGGTGTAGAGGATGTTGGCGGGCTCGCCCCAGCCGCCGTTGGGCAGGTACTCGAAGTCGTACTCGGCGTAGTCGTCGGCCATCGGTGCCTTGAGGTCGTTGATGGTGAAGAAGGTCTGGACGACACGGTCGCCGTCCGGGCCCGACACCGGCGCGTCGGAGAAGCGCACGCGTGCCGCGTACGTGCCGTTCTTGAACTTCGAGGCCCGCGTGAGGATCTCGGTGTGCCGGGTGGACTCACCGGTCCCGGCGGTCGAACTCCGCAGGTTCATGATCGAGTTCGTTCCCTCCTTGGCGAAGGTGACGTTCTCGGGGGCCCAGGTGGCGCCGGACACTCCGGGGCCGCCCGCGTTGGAGCGGATGCTCCAGCCGTGGGCGTCGATCGCGGGGTCCGTGTGGCCGGTGTAGTCGAAGTCGTCGAAGAGCGCGGCCCCGGTGGGCGGCGGAGTCGTCGGGTCGGTCGGCGTCGGGGTCGGTTCGTTGCCCGCGGGGGCGGTGCCCCAGACCGGTACGCCGCCCACGGTCGCCGTGACCTTGGACCAGTTGGCGTACGTCGTCTGTGAGGGGCCGAAGGAGTAGTCGTCGCTCTGGTCGAGCGGCTGCCAGTTGGAGCGGTTGAAGCGCAGCTGCATGTCGCCGGTGTCCGCGCCGGGCGCGAGGGAACCGGCGCCGGCGGTGAAGCCGACCTCCAGGTAGCGGTCGGCGGTCGCGGTGGGGTGGGCGAGGGTGCCGAAGGTTCCGGTGAGGTTCGCGCACCCCTTCACGGCCCAGGAGCAGGCGTAGGTGTACGAGGCTCCCGCGTCGGCCTTGAAGTAGTAGCGCACCTTGACCTGGCTCAGCGGGACGCTCGACGAGCCGGTGTTGACCACCTTGAGCCAGGGCTCGACCTGGTCGCCGCCCGTCGAGCTCTGCCGGTACTGGACGGTGACCGCCTCACCGGCGGCGGCTGCCGGAAGGGCGGTGAGGGCGGTGGCGCCGAGCCCGGTCACCGCGGCGACGGCGAGCGCGGCACGGATCCGCAGGCTCCTGCTCCTTGTGGGGTCGTTCATGGTGATTCCTCTCCTTGGGCGGCGTGCGACTGGCGTACGGACGGGGTCAGGTGGCGGGGGTGAGGAGGGGCGTGGGCGTGGGGGACAGGCGGCGCGGCACCCCGAGGGCGTCGAGCCGCGTCCTGTGGTGGCGGAGGCGTTCCTGGAAGCCGGGCCAGTCGTGGCGGCCGGTCCAGACGACCTCGGCGAGCGCGCAGAGCCGTGGGAACGTGAGGTACTCGGCGTGCGCGGTGGTGGGCACGTACTCGGTCCACAACTGGACCTGGGAGCCGAGGACCTGGGCGGCCTCCTCGGGGCTCCAGTCCGCCGGGGCGGGGTCGTTGCCGTGGACGGTGCGCAGATCGACGATCTCGCCGGCCTGGCCGGGCGGCTCGGCGGGGCTGGTGGACTGGGGGTAGTCGAGGTAGGTGGTGCGGTGGGGCGCCATGACGACGCGGTGCCCGCGGCGGACGGCGGTGCGACCGTGGTCGGCATCGCGCCAGGGCATGACGGTGAAGTACGGCGGGAGGTCGGCGCCGTTCTCGGTCCAGCTCAGCGGCCGGCGCCCGGCGGCGAGGAGGTGGCGTCCGATCCGCTCCATGAACCAGCCGTGCAGGGCCGAGGGCCCCGGCAGCCCCTCCTCGGTGGCCCTGCGACGTGCGGCGGGGGAGTCGTGCCACTCGGTCGTGGGGCACTCCTCGCCGCCGATGTGGACGTACGGGGAAGGGAAGACGTCCATCACCTCGTCCAGGACGGTGCGGCAGAAGTCGATCGCCCCGTCGTGGACGCCGAGGATCGTGTCGCACACGCCCCACCGGTCCCAGACGTCATAGGTACGGCCCGGATGGTTGCCGAACTCGGGGTAGGCGGCGAGGGCGGCCCGGACATGGCCCGGCATCTCGATCTCGGGTACGACCGTGACGCCGCGCTCCGCCGCGTACGCCACCAGGCCGGTGAGCTCCGTACGGGTGTAGGCGCCGCCGTGCGGCAGCCCGCCCACCTCGGTGAGCCGGGGGAGCGCGGCGACCGGCATGCGCCAGCCCTGGTCGTCGGTGAGGTGGAGATGGAGGACGTTGAGCTTGTGGAGGGCGAGGAGGTCGACGTACCGCCGGAGGTAGGACACGGGGCGGAAGCGGCGGGCGACGTCGAGCATGGAGCCGCGCCAGGGGAAGCGGGGCGTGTCGGTGATCTGCGCGCAGGGGACGGACCACGCGACGCCGGCCACGGGTTCGGCGCGGAGGGCCTCGACGGGCAGCAGTTGGCGGAGGGTCTGGACTCCGGCGAGGAGACCCTGAGGGCGGGCGGCCCGCAGCAGCACCCCTTCGGTGCCGACGGTGAGGCCGTACCCCTCGTCACCGAGACCGGTCAGGGCGCGGTCGAGGGCCAGGACGACGGAGCCGTCCGCACGTGCGGGCAGTGGCAGGCCGGTGGCAGGACCGAGCAGCATGCGCAGCAGCCCGGCCGCGCCTTCGGCTCCGGGCGAGACCTTGAGCGCGGTCGAGTCGTCGAAGGTGAACCTGCCGGGCAGGAGCTGGAGATGGGTGGGTTCGGGAACGAGTCGGGGCTGGGGCATCGCGGTGCGTTTATCCCTTCACGGCTCCGCCGGTCATTCCGGCGGCGACCCGGCCCTGCAGGACCAGGAAGAGGACGAGGACGGGCAGGGCGAAGAGGGTGGAGGCGGCCATGGTGGCGCCCCAGTCGGTGCCGAAGACGTTGGAGAAGGACGACAGCCACACGGGCAGGGTCCGGTCGTCCTGGTTCTTGATGATGAGCATGTTGGCGAAGGCGAACTCGTTCCAGGCGGTGATGAACCCGAAGAGCGAGGTCGCGAGCAGCCCGGGGGCGAGCAGCGGGAGGGTCACCCGGCGGAAGGCCGCGGTGCGGGTGCACCCGTCGACCTGCGCGGCCTCTTCCAGCTCGGCCGGGACCGCCGCCAGGAAGGAGCGGAGGGTGACGATGGTGAAGGGCAGGGTGACCATGAAGTAGATCAGGCTGAGCGTCGCGAGCCGGTCGAGCAGGTCGGCGTCCCGGGCGATCACGTACATCGGGATCAACAGCGCTTCCCAGGGCGCCACTTGCGCGAGGAAGACCATGAGGATGAAGCCCCTCCGGCCGCGCCAGTTCATCCGGGCGACCGCGAACGCCGCGGCGAGCGCCACCACGAGGGCGAGCACGACGCAACCGGCGGTCACGAGCAGGCTGTTGCGCCAGAAGATCCAGAAGCCGTCGGCGGCCACGGCGTTCCGGAAGTGCTCCAGGGTGACGGAGACGGGCAGGAACTGCGGGGTCTCGGACTGGATGTCGCGGGTCGGCCGGAACGCCGTGAGGACCATCCAGTACACGGGGAAGACGGCCAGGACGAAGACGAGCGCCGCCGCGGTGTTCAGGGGGAGTCGGCGCAGGACGCGCGGTGTCACCGGTCGGCCTCCTGTCGGAGCATGTGGCGGAAGTAGGCGATCAGCACGGCCACGAGCAGCAGGACGGTGAGCGTGGAGACGGCCGCCCCGAGGTCGTAGCGGTGCAGGGACTGGGCGACCCGGTAGGCGTACACGGGCAGGGTGGTCGTCGCCTCGCCCGGCCCGCCCTTGGTCACGGCCCAGATCTGGGCGAAGCAGCGGAAGACCCAGATGACCTCCAGGCAGAGGACGAGACCGAAGATCGGGCGCAGCAGGGGCAGCGTGACCGAGCGGAAGATCCGCCACCCTCCCGCGCCGTCGAGCCGCGCCGACTCGTACAGCTCGGCGGGGACGGTCAGCAGCGCCGAGTGCAGCGTGATCGCGGCGAAGGGGACCGACTGCCAGACCACGAGCAGGACCAGGACGGTGAACGCGGCGGGACCGTCCGCCAGCCAGGAGTAGCCCTCGAAGGACTCGAACCCGAGCCGCACGAGCACCCAGTCGACCACCCCCAGGCGGGAGGCGAAGAGCCACTGGAAGACGGTGGTGGTGGCGATGACCGGGCTGGCCCACGCGAGGACGAGCCCGCTCGTCACCAGGATCCGTATCCTCCGCCCGAGCCGTTGCATCATCAGGGCGACCAGCGTGCCGATCACCATGATCAGGACGACGTTGATCAGGGTCCACCAGAAGGTGCGCCGGACGACCTCCCAGAACTCGGGGTCGGCCAGGACGGTCCGGTAGTTGCGGAACCCCACGAAGCCGGCGTCGCCGCGGATCAGTTCACCCATGCCGTACTGCTGGAAGGAGATCAGCAGGTTGCGGACGAAGGGGTAGCCGAGGAGGAGCAGGCCGCCGAGGACGGTGGGGGCGACCAGGAGGTAGGGCCAGAAGGCCGCTCGCCCCGACGGGCCACCGCCGCCGGCCGGGCGTCCGAGCCGGTTCGGCTGGTTCACGAGCTCGTTCGGCTGGTTCACGAGCTCACCCGGCTGGTTCACGAGCTCGTCCGGCTGTCTCACGAGCTCGTTCGGCTGGTTCACGAGCCGAGGGTCTTGGTGATGCTCTGCGAGGCGGTCGCGGCCGCCTGCGCGGGATCGGTGCCGGTGAGCACGGCGGTCATGTACTGCTTGACGGGGTTGGTGGCCTCGACGGCCGCCCACTGCGGGGAGTTCGGCGTCGCCCGGCCCTGGGCCGCGCCGGCGGCCATGGCGGCCGTACCCTCGTCGTCCTGGATCACGCGCGCGAGCGAGGTGCGGTTGGGGACGTAACTCATCGTCCTGGCCATGTCCGTCTGCCACTTCTCGCCCGCCAAGGCCTTGACCACCTCGTACGCGGCCTCGGGGTGCGTCGACGCCTCCGGCACGATGAGGTCGGAGCCACCGGTGAAGACCGCGCCGGGCTTCCCCGCGGTCTTGCCGGGGACGGGGAAGAAGCCGAGCTTGCCCTTGAGTGCGGGGTTGATCTCCTCGACGATCTTCGCGCCACCCGGTACGGCGATGATCTGGGCGACCTCGCCCTTGGCGAACACGTCGGCCTGCGGCGGCTTGGCCTCGTCGGAGTCCTTGGGGCCCTTGCCGAGCGCCTGGAGCCGGCGGTAGAAGTCCATGCCGGCGAGTGCCTGCGGGGTGTCGAGCGCCCCCTTCCACGCCGCGCCGTCCTTGACCGCGAGGTCGCCGCCCTCCTCCCAGACGAAGCCGGACAGGGTGTACCAGTTCTGGCCGGGCAGGTAGATCCCCTGGGTCCTGCCCCTGTTGAGCTTCGCGGTGACGGTGAGCCACTCGGCCTGCGTCTTCGGGGGAGTGGTCACGCCCGCGCGGGCGAAGAGGTCCTTGTGGTAGATCACCACGCGGTTGGCCGCGTACCAGGGGATGCCGTACTGCTTGCCGTCGACCTTCCCTGGCTCGGCGAGCCCCGGAAGCCAGTCCGCGCCGTGCAGCTCGGCCGTCCTGTCGCTGAGGTCGCGGACGCCGCCGCTCGCCGCGTACTGCGCGACCTGGGTGTTGCCGACCTCGATGACGTCCGGGGCGTCCTTGCTGGCGAGGGCGGCCGTGACCTTCTCGCCGATGCCGTCCCACTCCTGGATCTGGACGTCGAGGTCGATGTCCTTGTGCTCCGCCTCGAAGCCGGTGCGGAAGCGGTCGAGGAAGGCGTCGGTGACGCTGTCCTTCATGATCCATACGGTGACCTTCTCCGGTCCGCCGGAGGCTGCCGGGTCGCCCGATCCGCCACAGGCCGTGGCGGTGAGGGCGATGGTCGCCGCGAGGGCGACGGGGCCGGCGAGGGGACGAGTCTTCACGGGCACCTCGATGAATGGTTGACCAATTGGTCAAGTGGTCAGGTGTGTGACCAGAAGGTGGCATGCTTGACTGGAGTCGTCAATCCCTTGAAAAACATGGGTTGTTCACCCAGCGACAGGTCAACCACTCCGGCTAGTATCGGACTTACCAGTTGACCAGTCAGGGAGAGTGGCATGAAGGACGGCTCCTCCAGCGGGGTGCTGAAGAGGGAGCGGGTACGGGAACATCTGCTGGGCCTGATCGAAGCGGGCGGCCCCGGCAACCCGATCCCGTCCGAGCGCACCCTCTGCGCCACCCTCGGCGTCTCCCGCCCCACCCTGCGCGCGGCCGTCGACGAACTCGTGGCCACGGGCGCACTGGTGAGGGAACACGGCCGCGGCATGTTCGTCGCCCCCGCCAAGATCACCCAGCGGCTCGCCCCGGACGACGCGGCCTTCACCGTGCCCCGCGCGTCGGGCAGCTGGTCCAGCACCGTCCTGGAGTCCGCCACGGTCCGGGCCGGCGCCCGTATCGGCCGCAGGCTCCGTCTCTCACCCGCCGCCGAGCTCCTCTACGTGGCCCGCCTCCGCCTGGTCGACGGCTCGCCCATGGCCATCGAGCACCTGCACATCCCGGCGGACCTGGTGGGCGCCGCGCTCACCCCCGAGGAGCTCGAAGCGGGCGACCTCTACGACCACCTGCGGGAGCACCACCGGGTCCACGTCCAGGAGGCCACCCAGTCGATCGAGCCGACCGTCGTCAGCGAGGACGAGGCCGCGCTCCTGGACGTCCCCGTCCTCTCGCCCGCGCTGCTGATCGAGCGCCTCACCCTCGACACCGCGGGCCGCCCCGTGGAGTACGTCCACTCGGTCTACCGGGGCGACCGCTACCGCATCGTCTCCCGCCTCGACTTCACCCGCGACGGCCTCGTGACCTCCTCCACGGAGGGCGATGCATACTGACCCCAGTCGACGGCGTAAGGGGGAGGGGACGGCATGGAGCTGAAGCGGGAGCGCGTACGAGAACATCTGCTGACCGTGATCGAGAGCCGCCGCCCCGGCGACGCCATCCCGTCCGAGCGCACCCTCTGTGCCACCCTCGGCGTCTCCCGCCCCACCCTGCGCGCGGCGGTCGACGAACTCGTCGCCACGGGCCTGCTGGTACGGGAGCACGGGCGCGGCATGTTCGTCGCACCCGACAAGATCACCCAGGAGCTGGTCGCCGAGCACCAGGCGGCCGGCGCGCCCCGGAGCCGGGGCAGCTGGACGAGTACGGTGCTCGAACTCCGCACCGTACGGGCCGGCGCCCGCATCGGCCGCAGACTCGCGCTCTCCCCGGCGGCGGAGCTCGTCCACGTGACCCGCCTCCGCCACGTCGACGGAGCCCCGATCGCCCTGGAGCACCTCCACGTCCCGGCCGACCTGGTCCCCGGGCTCACCGTCACCGACATGGAGGGCGGCTTCTACGCCCATCTGCGCGAGCGGTGCGGCATCCGGCCGGCCCACGCGGTCCAGTCGATCGAACCGACCGTACTGAGCGAGGAGGAGGCGGCCTTGCTCGACGTGCCGGTCCTGTCGCCCGCGCTGCTCTTCGACCGGATCACCTCCGACGCGAACGGCAGACCGGTCGAGTACGTCCGTTCCCTCTACCGCGGCGACCGCTACCGCGTCGTCTCCCGACTCGCCCTCGGCGAGGGCGCGGCCGGTGACCCGGCGGAGGCTGCGGCACGAGGCGGGGCGTGGTGGGGGACGGTGGAGTGACGGCCGTTCATCCGGTGCGCCGGGTGAGCAGGACCCGTGAGGGCGCGGCGGGACTCCTCGGACCGGGTACCAGGGCAGGGGCGAGCTCTCGCCACCCGCGGGCGCATGCTCGCCTCCTGGTGCGCGGCGGACGCCACGTTCACGACGGCCCGCTGACGGAGCCCCTACGACGGCCCCGGAGCCACACCGGTCCGCACCAGCCACAGATGATGCGTGCCGCCGGGCGCCGCGTGCGCCTCGACCCACTCCGGATCCAACCGCTGGTTGAGCCCGAGCTCCAGAGCCCGCTGCTCCAGCCCGAGCAGCGAAACCCTGTCGAGGACCTTCACCTCACGGGGCACCGGCTGATCAGAGTGCATCCGGCACCACCGGGGGCAGCGGTTCACGGGCCGCGTGCCAGGCAGGAGGCAGGGCGGCGACCCCCGTACGAGCGGCGACCACCCCGCCCGCGATGGCGCAGGTGGTGTCGATGTCACCGCGCCCGGCGACCGTGAACCACAGCCCCTCCTGCAGGTCGTCGAGGTGCCCCGCCGCACACCACAGGGCGTAGGGGATGGTGTCGGGGCCGGACATGCGGTATCCGGAGCCGAGGACCTCCGCGGCGTGCCGGACCGAGGTGTGCTCCGGCATCCGGGCCGCGACACGCACTCCCGACCGGACGTCGCTGTCGGGGAGCCGTTCGGCGACCGCCCGCAGGAAGTCCGCCCGTGCAGGAGCGGTTCCACCCCGGCTGCGCGTCGCCAGCGCCGCCGCGAGGGCGACCGCCACCGCCCCGGCGACCGCTTCGGGATGATGGTGCGAGACCGCGCTCTGGCGGGCGGCATGCTCGGCGACCGCGTCGAGGTCGGCGGCGTGCCAGGCGCCGAGCGGTGCGACACGCATGGCAGCGCCGTTGCCCCAGGAGCCCTGGCCGCCGAACTGCCCGGCGACCACGTCCCGCCAGGGCTCGCCCGCGCCGATCCGGCGGAGCACGTCATGCATCGAGGCCCCGTACCCGCGGTGCGTGTCGTCGGCGTAGGCCGCCGCGAAGCGCAGGGCGAGGCGGTCCTGGTCGACGGTGCCGCCGCCGTCGGCGAGTTCCCGCACGAGCACGAGCGCCTGGGCGGTGTCGTCGCTCCACTGCCACAGCGGCTCGGGCGGCAGCGTCCGCGCCTCCAGGGCAGCCGGCCCGTCCCTGCGCAGGATGCCGAACCAACGGTCCCCGAAGGCGTCACCGAAGGCGAGCCCGGACAGCGAGTCCAGCGCGGCGGCGGGCATGTCGATCATCGGAGAAGTATCGCAGCGCGACACCGCTCCCGGCACCGCGTTTTCGGAGCGGAGAGCATGAAGCGGGTGCGCACGCCCACCCGACCGGGCCGTCGCACGCCCACCCGACCGGGCCGTCGCCCGCCGGCCCTCCCTCGCGTAGGAGCTCGGCGCGGGGCGTCGCCGGTCCCGCCGTCGCGAACGGCGGCGGAACCGACTCCACCCTCCCCGTCGCAGGCCCCGGCGCCCTTACGCCGCTGCCAACGCCAGCGTCGGTGCCAGCCGCGACGCCCGGACCGCCGGGTACAGTCCCGCCACCGTGCCGATCGCGAGTGTCGCGGCGAAGCCGCCGCCCACCGCCCAGAGGGGTACGACCCACGGGAGCCCCCCGGTGGACGCGTACACGGCCGTCGCCGCCCCGCCCAGGGCGACACCCGCCACGCCACCGAGGCCCGACAGCATCAGGGACTCCGTCACGAACTGGATCCTGATCTGGCCCCTCGTCGCGCCCAGGGACCGGCGGAGGCCGATCTCGTGGCGGCGTTCGAGAACCGAGATGATCATGGTGTTCGCGACGCCGACCCCGCCCACCAGAAGCGCGATCCCGCCGAGCCCCAGGAGCAGTGTGGAGAACGCCCCCTCCGTCGCCGCCTTGGCCTTGAGCGCCGAGGACGGATCGCCGACCGACACGTTCTGCGGGTTCTGTGGATCGATCGTCGGGGCGAGGAGCTGCTGCACGTCCTCCACGGACGCGTCCGTGGACCGCTCGTACACCGTCGTCGGATGCCCGTCGAAGCGCAGCACCCGCCCCGCACCCTCCCAGCCGACCAGCGCCGACCTTTCGATCTCGGGCGCGAGCGGCAGCGGGTCCAGGACGCCGAGCACCGTGAAGTACCGGTCGTCGATCCAGACCTGCTGTCCAGGCCGGGTGATGCCGAGCCGTTCGGCCGCGACATGGCCGAGGACCACGGACGGGTAGCGGCCGTTGGCGGCGTTCAGCCACGTACCGGACGCCATCCGGCCGCGCAGGACGTCGAGGAGTCCCTCCGTCGTCGCCTTCACCGCGATCCCGCCGGTCTCGGCCTCCGGAATCTTCTCGGAGCGGCGCACCGAGCTCTTGAGGTCGCCCGTCCCGGCGGCCTCCTCGACCCCCGCGATCCGGCCGACCATGCCCACCGCGTCCTTGGGCAGCTTGACCTCCTGCCCGCTGAACATCCCTTCGCCAGGCTTCGCGACCAGCATGTTCGTGCCGAGCGCGTCGAGCTGCCGCAGCAGCTGTGCCTGGCTGGAGGCCGAGATGCCCACGACCGCGATCATCGTGGCGATCCCGATGGCGATCCCCAGCGCGGACAGCACCACGCGCACGGGCCGGCTCCGCAGCCCCGCCGAACCGACATGCAGCACGTCACGCGGGCCGAGCCGGGCGGCGGAGAGTCTGGTGCGTGACATCAGGCCGGCACCTTTCCGTCACCGGATGCGCCGGACCGGTCCAGGACCGTGTCCTCCACCACCCGCCCGTCCCGGATCCGTACCTGCCGAGGCAGCCGCCCGGCGATCTCCGTGTCGTGCGTGATGACCGTGATCGTCGCGCCCTCCGCGTTGAGTTCGCGCAGCAGCGTCATCACCGCCTCCCCGGACGCCGAGTCCAGCGCCCCCGTAGGTTCGTCGGCGAGGAGCAGGGCCGGTTCTCCGACCACGGCCCGCGCGATGGCGACGCGCTGCTTCTGCCCGCCCGACAGTTCGTGCGGCCGGTGGCGCATCCGGTCGGCGAGACCCACCCGGGCCAGCGCGTCGGCGGCCATCTTCCGCCGCCGGGCCCGGGGCAGCCCGGAGTACAGCAGCCCCTCGGCGACGTTCTCCAACGCGCCCACTCCCGGGACGAGGTGGAACGCCTGGAAGACGAAGCCGATACGGCGGGCGCGCAGCGCCGACAGTCTGCGGTCCGTCAGGGCCGCGATGTCGTGTCCGGCGATCTCGACCGTTCCGGCGCTGGGCCGGTCCAGGGTGCCGACGATGTGCAGCAGCGTCGACTTGCCGGAGCCGGACGGCCCGACGATCCCGAGCAACTCCCCTTCCCTGATGGTGAGATCGACACCGTCGAGGGCGCGGACGCCACCCGCGTACTCCTTGGTGACCCCGCGGAGCCGTACGACCGTGGTCGGGGGCAGGGCCGGGGCCGTGGTCATCGTCGTGGTCATGGTCACGCGGACGGCACCCCGACCTTCATGCCCTCGCGCAGCCCGTCACCACTGACCTCGACCCGGCCCTGCCCGAACATGCCGAGCTCGACCTCCAGGTCCCGGGCCGTTCCGCTCTCCACTACCTGGACGCCGAAGCCGCCGCCGGGCAGCGCGAGCAGCGCGTTGACCGGCACGGTGAGGACGTCCCGGCGCGTCTCGCCGGTGAGGTCGACGGTGACCGGGGACTGGTCGATGCCCTTGACCTTCTCCGGCTGGTCGAAGGAGACCGTGACGGGGATCTTCGGGGTCCTGTCCTGCGGGTCGTCGCCCGCCGACGCGGTCTTCCCGACGGCCGACACCTTCCCCGGAAGTTCCGTACCGTCCGGCAGCCGGACCTTCACCCGGGTCCCGGTCTTCGCCGAATCGGCCTCCGACACCGGGATCTCGAAGCGTACGACACGCTCGGAGCCGGTCACGGTGAGCACCGGTCCGCCCGGCGCGACCCGGTCGCCGGGTGCGGAACCCGCCTCCTTGACCCGTACCGCACTGCCCGCGAAGGCGATCAGGGCCGGGCCGACGGTGCCGGTCTGCTTCAGGTCGTGGGACTTCTGCCAGCGCTTGACGGCGGCGGCCGTCTTCGCCGTGTACTCCTCGTCGACGTCGAATCCGACGTAACCGAGGGCGGAGAGGTTCTCCTCCAGCTGACGGACGTCCTTGCCCTTGTCGCCGGTCTTCAGCGTCCGGTACATCGGCTCGACGCCGTACATCAGTCGGACCGGGCGGCCCTCGACCTCGTACAGCCGCTCGTCCCGCTCGACGACCGAGCCGCCGGCCGCGATCCAGGTCAAGACCCCGGCCGGGCCCGCGTTGATCTTCCGCTCGCCGAGGTGGCCGAGGGTGCCGTCCTGCTGGGAGCTGTTGCTGAGGTCGCCCCGGGTGACGGGTGCGGTCGCGGCCGGCAGCCCCTTCGAGCCGGCGGAGCTTCCGGAGCCGTCCTGCGCCTTGTCGGGCGCGGACACGGCGGTGACGGCCGCTCCGCCGCCCGCGACGGCGACGATGGCCGCGAGGGCGAGGACCAGCCGGCGCCGGGCCATCGGCCGTTCGCTGCCGCTCATCGGGCCACGCTCTCGCACGCCTTGGCGGCCTTGTCGAACTTCTGCTTCTCCGCGCCCTGAGGTATCGGCATGGCCGCCTGCGCGCCGCTGCCGAACTTCGGGTCGGGCATGTTGAAGCCGTTCTCACGCATGCACTTCGCGTATGCGAGCGCCTTGTCCTTGTCGGCCTGCGTCGGCTCCTTGCCGAACCCGGCGCCGCCTGCCTTGTCCTGGCAGGCCTTGAACGCCTTCTCCATCTTCTCCTTCGACATGCCGTCACCGCCGATGGTGAGCCCGACGCCCTGCTCGCCCGGCTTCGGCTCGGGCACGTCGAGACCCTGCTCGCGCAGACACTTGCGGTGCTCGAAGGCCTGGTCGGCCTTCTTGCCCTCCTCGCTCACGCTTTTCGAGGCGCCGGTGTCCGATCCGGAACAGGCGGTGGCGAGGAGGGCGAGGGCGGCGGCCAGGGAAGTGGTGGCGGCGGCCCGGGTGATCCGTCGAATCGTCATGGCGTGGAGCGTGCCGCGAAGGGGTGTTTCGTTTCCCTCAGCGGTTTCGTTTACACCGGCGAAAGGTCCCTTTCGGATACACAGGGGGCATGCGCGTACTGGTGGTGGAGGACGAGGCGTTTCTCGCCGAGATGATCGCCGAGGGGCTGCGCCGCGACGCGCTCGCCGTGGACATCGCGGTCGACGGCCTCGAAGCCCTGCGGAAACTGCAACTGGGGGAGTACGACGTACTCGTCCTGGACCGTGACCTGCCCGGGATGCACGGCGACGACGTCTGCCGCCGCGTGGTCGAGCAGCGGCTCATGACCCGGGTGCTGATGCTGACGGCGGCCGGCACGGTACGGGACCGGGTCGAGGGCCTCGGCCTCGGCGCCGACGACTACCTGGCCAAGCCCTTCGCGTACGACGAGCTGCTCGCCCGGGTCCTGGCCCTGGGCCGGCGTGCCCGGCCCGCACTGCCTCCCGTACTGGAACGGGCCGGGATCGTCCTGGACACCGCCCGCCGCCAGGCGAGCCGGGACGGGCGCCATCTGCAGCTGTCACGGAAGGAGTTCGCCGTCCTGGAGGCGCTGCTGCGGGCCGAGGGCGCGGTGGTCAGCGGCGATGACCTGATCGAGCAGGTCTGGGAGGAGCACACCAGCTACCGCACGAACGCGGTGCGGGTCACGCTGAGCAAGCTGCGGGCGAAGCTGGGCGAGCCGCCGGTGGTGGAGACGATCCCGGGCTCGGGCTATCGGATCGGGTCGTGAGGCCGGTCATGAGGGCGGTCGTGAAGCGGGTCACGAAGCCGGTCATGACGCCGGCCATGAAACGGGTGACCACAGGGGAGCGGGCCCGGCTGACAGCCCTGTACGGCGGGCTCCTGCTGTTCGCGGGCGCCCTGCTGACGGGCGTCGTGTACTTCCTGGTGAAGGAGGGCCTGTACTCGTCCATCAGCCTGGCTGTCACCGGGACCGTACCGGCACGGCGACTCGAGGAGCTGCCGAGCGCGTATCCGACGGATCTCTCCAGCGCCGCGCCGGCCAGTGCGGTACCCGCGAGCCCGGCCCCGAGCGGCGCCACCCAGCTCCCCAGCGAAGTGCTGGCGATCACGCGGTCGGTGAGCGGTGCGGCGGAGTCGGCGGCGCTGGAGCGCCTTCTGACGGTGTCACTGATCGTGCTGCTCGTGTACGCGGTGCTCTCCGTCGTGCTCGCGTGGTGGATGGCGGGCCGGGTGCTGCGGCCGGTGGCCGTGATCACGGAGACCGCGCGCCGGCTGTCGGGCGAGAACCTGCACGAGAGGATCGCGCTCGACGGGCCGCCGGGCGAGCTGAAGCGGCTCGCGGACACCTTCGACGGGATGCTCGGTCGGATGGAAGGACTGGTCTCCGCCCAGCAGCGGTTCGCCGCCAACGCGGCGCACGAGCTGCGCACGCCGGTCGCCGTGCAGCGCGCGGCTGCCGAGATCGGGCTCGCGGGGGAGCCGTCGCCGGAACGGGTCGCCCGCATCCGGGCGAAGCTGATCGAGGTCGCCGACGACAGCGAACGGATCATCGAGGGGCTCCTGCTGCTCGCCGCCTCCGACCAGGGGCTGCGGGAGCGGGGCCGGGTGGCGGTCGACGAGGTGGCCCGCCAGGCGGTGGACGCCCTGGCGGCGGAGGCGGCGGAACGGGGGGTGGCGGTGTCGGTACGGGCCCGGCCGCTGACCGTCGACGGCGACGGGGTGCTGCTCGACCGGCTGGTCCACAACCTGGTGGTGAACGGCCTACGTCACAACGTCCCGGGCGGCCGCGTGGACGTCCGTACGGGCCCGGAGGGCATCGAGGTGTCGAACACCGGTCCCGACGTGCCGCCCGGCACGGTCCCGTTGCTGTTCGAGCCGTTCCGCCGACTGACGGAGCGCACCCACACGCCCGGCGAGGGGGCGGGGCTGGGTCTTTCGATCGTCGAGTCGATCGCCAGGGCCCACGACGCCACGACGGAGGCGTTCGCGAACCCGGAGGGCGGCGGCCTGACGGTACGGGTGCGGTTCGGCGCGCGCGGCTGAGAGAGGGGCCCGGGCGGGGGCCGCAGGCGACGATCTGTCCCGCTGGACCACGGCACCTGGGACTGCCCGGCGCCGTCGCCCAGCACGTCGAGGTAGTGCGGGTTGCGCATGATGCCGAGGATGTTGCCGAAGGGGTCGAGCACCGCTCCGGCGCGGAAGTCGCCGTAGTCGTGCAGCGGTTCGTGTTCCTTCGCGCCGAGGCTCAGCAGCCGCGCCGTCTCGGCGTCGACGTCGTCCACGTGCCACTAGGCGACGACTCCGGCCGGGGCGGAAGGGGTTCGGGAGATGCCGAGCTCCGTGCTGTGGTCACCGAGCCGGAACTCGATGTAGTCGGGGCGCTCGAAGTAGGGATCCAGGCCCAGGACTTCGGTGTACCAGGACCGGGCGGCGGCCAGGTCGGCGACGTGAAGGCGGATGGTCGCGAGCCCACGGAATGTCGTCGTCACGGGCGCAGCCTCCCCCGCATCTGGGCCAGTTGCTGTCCTAGGTCATGCCCGATCCGCGAGAGATCCTGCCTCCTCCATGATCAACATATAGTTCACTCGGGGGCTTGTGGCAAGCCCCGGGTCATGGCGCAGAATCGCCGACCTGAGCCAGAACCTGCTGACCATGGAGCTGCGGAATGCGTGTGTTGCTGTCGACGTACGGAGGGCGCGGGAGCGTCGAGCCGATGGTGGGACTCGCCGTGCGGCTGCGGGAACTCGACGTCGAGGTGCTGATGTGCGCACCGCCGGACGAGGAGTTCGTGGAGCTGCTGGCGGATGCCGGGGTGGAGATGGTGCCGGCGGGCAGGCCGGTGCGCCCGGTCGTGACCACGGTGAAGCCGGGGTCGGCGGTGGGCCTGGCGCAGCGCGCTGCCGAGCTGATCGCCGAACAGTTCGGGCCGGTCGCCCTGGCGGCGAGGAAGTGCGACGCGCTGGTGGCGACCGGTCCGCTGCCGGTGACGGCGGCCGCGCGGTCGGTGGCGGAGAAGCTGGGCATTCGCTATGTGCATGCGAGCCACCAGCCCGTCAGCACGCCCTCACCGCACCAGCCGCCGCCCGCACGGCGGGGGAAGGCGCTGCCGCCGGGGGTGGCCGACAACAGCGAGCTGTGGGACATGGACGCCCGGAACGCGAACGAGATGTTCGGCGCGGAGATCAACGCCCAGCGCGCGGCGATCGGGCTTCCCCCGGTGGACAACGTCCGCGACTACGCCTTCACCGACGAACCGTGGCTGGCGACGGACCCGGTACTGAGCCCGTGGCCGGGGCGGAGGCGTCCGACGGAGTCGGGGGAGCCGACGGAGCCGATGGAGCCGGGTGAGTCGGCCGGGCCGGAAGGGCGGGCCGGACGGACGGCTCCGGCGTGGCCGGGCGTCGTGCAGACCGGTGCCTGGATCCGGCCGGACGACCGCCCGCTTTCCCCCGAGCTCGTGGAGTTCCTGGAGGCCGGAACCCTTCCGGTGTACGTGGGCTTCGGCAGCATGCCCTTGGGCGGCGGCGCCTCGAAGGTCGTGGCTCGGGCGGCGGTCGAGGCGATCCGCGCGCAGGGCCTCCGCGTGGTCCTCGCCCGTGGCTGGGCCGGTCTGGAGCCGATCGACGGCCGGGACGACTGCTTCGTCGTCGGCGAGGTCAACCAGCAGGCGCTGTTCGCCCGAGTGGCCGCCGTCGTGCACCACGGCAGCGCGGGCACCACGACGACGGCGGCCCGCGCCGGAGTGCCTCAGGTGGTGGTGCCCCAGGGCGGGGACCAGCCGTACTGGGCCGAGAGGGTCGCCGACCTGGGCATCGGCGTCGCGCACGACGGCCCTGCCCCGACCCCCGCGTCCCTGTCCGCCGGACTCGCGACGGTCCTCGCCCCCGAGATCCGCGCGAGGGCGCGGGCCGTGGCGGACACGGTCCGCACCGACGGAGCGACGGTGGCCGCGAAGCTGCTGCTGGACGAGGTGGGCCGGGGGAGGCGGGGGCCGTTGCCCGAGTGAGCCCAAGGGGACCGACCCCCTCCCCTGGTCACGGCGGGCCGGCTCGGCCACGGCCTACGGGGTGACTTGTCGATCGGACCGGGCTCGCGGCGTGATCGACAAGACGCTCCCCAGGTCGTGTTGGGAAGGTAGCGCCGTCTGCCCGCAGGCCGGGCGGGACACTCCGGACACTCCCTAGGGGCGCGGCATCCTCGGTGATCCGGTCGAGAGGAGCCGCCAGGACTGGTTCGTCCCCTCATGGCAGGTCCAGATCTGCAGGGGGGATCCTTGCCCGGGCGCGGTCAAGGCCGAGTTGTGGGCGTCGAGGCACTTGTTGCTCTGGAACGAGCGGATCCGCCAGGTGTCGTCCGCACGACGTTCCAGGTACCACCGCTGGTCGGGTCCGCCGTGGCAGGGCCACTGAACGACCTTGGCCCCGTCATGCGTCCCGAACCCCGCCACCTCCAGGCGCTGATGCCCTGGTGCACCCGTGCCCTTCCCGCCGCGCGCCCGAGACGGGCCGTGCCGGCCGGGCCGTCGGCGCATGGGCGGGCGGCCCGGTTCGTCAGTCCGTCGAGTCCCGATCCGTGCGCGCGAAGTGGCGGGCGGTGGGCACGAGCGCCGCGGCGGCCGGTACGAGGAAACACGCCGCCGCACATGCGGCGAGTACCGCCGTGACCCCGAAGAGGTCGATGGCGGGGGCGATCAACGCGAGCCCGACGGGCGCGAGTCCGTAGGACACCAGGAAGTCCAGCGAGGAGACGCGGGCCAGCTTGTCCGGGGCCACCTCGCGCTGAGTGGCGGTGAACCAGGGCACGTTGAAGAGCTCGATGCCGATCCCGGCCACGGCGTACGCGACGACGACCACGGCCGGATGCACGGGCAGCATCAGACTCAGCGGCGCGACACCGTACGCGCCGAGCCCGGCGAACGCCGCCCAGCCCTGGGAGCGCGGCCGCAGGCGGGCGATGACCAGTGCCCCGCCGAGCGCGCCCACGGTGTACGCGGTCATGGCCGCGGCAAGAACCCACTGGGTGCCGTAGCGGTCCCGGCTGATCAGGGGCAGCGCGACGCTGGTGGCGGAGTAGCCGAGCGCGATGACGGCGACGAGGGCGCCGAGTCCCGCGAGGAACCACGGGTGGCGACGCGCCTCGCGTATGCCTTCCAGGAACTCGGCCCGGAACCCGGCGCGCGGGGCGGAGCCGACAGTCGACGGATCGGCCGGCTCCGTCGTCCGCACCGCCCCGCGGCCGGGGACGAGTGCGGCGGCCAGCCACAACACCCCGATGCCCAGCAGCAGGGTCCGCACGTCGAGGAGGGCCGCGAGGAGCGCGGTGAGTGCGGGTCCGGCGAGTGTGGAGCTCCGTACGGCCAGGGTCATGGCGGCGTTGGCCTGCTGACGGCGTTCGGGCGCGACGGTCTCGGCGGTGAGCGCCTGGAACGCCGGTCGGCAGGCGCCCTGCCCGGCGCCGGCGAGTGCGGCGGCCGCCGTCATCAGCCCGAGCGAGTGGCCGAGACCGGCGGCGAGGAGGGGAGCGGCGGCCGCGGCCGCGAGGCCGGACCAGAGGACGACCGTGCGGCGCGAGTGCCGGTCGGCCAGGACGCCGCCGACGGCGACGGCGACGAGGAAGCCCGCGGTGCGCGCGGCGAGCACCAGGCCGAGTGCGGCGGCGCCGAGGTCGCGGTGCAGTACGGCGAGCCCGAGGACGAAGGGCAGGGCCCAGGTCGCGAGCCCGGAGGCGGTGGTCCCCGCCCACAGGCGCAGGAACGCAGGGTCCCGGATGATCGAACGCGGGGGCGGGGCAAGGGACTTGGCCGCCGTCGGGGCGGGTGTGGTGGACACGGTGCGATGGCTCCTCGGAGGTGGGGGAGCGGCTCGTGGAACCGCCCCCGGTGTCACTAATGAAAATGATTGCCATTACAGTACCCTTCGAACGCGGCACTCCTGCCCGGTGCACGACAACACCCATGCCCGTACCTCCCAGACCGGAGAACCCCATGCGCCACCCCGCCCGTCTCGGCATCGCCCTGACGCTCGCCCTCGCCACCGCGGGCTGCTCGACCGCAGCCGGTGACCGCCCCGCAGCTGAGCCGAAGCCCGCCACCGGAGCCGGCGCCCGCAAGGCGGCCGCCGTCACCAGCTGCGGCCGTCAGGTCTCCCTGGCCGAGCCGCCGCGGCGGACCGTCGCCCTGGACCAGGCCTCGACGGAGACCCTGCTCGAACTCGGGCTCCAGGACCGGATGGCGGGCACGGCCAACCTGAAGACGAAGATCCCCGCTCCGTACGCGGCGGCCTACGCGAAGGTCCCGGTCATCGCCCCGAAGATCGCCACCGGTGAGCAACTGCTGGCCTCCACCCCCGACTTCGTCGTCGCCGGGTCCGCCGACCTCTACACCAAGGACCGCGCCGGGACCCGCGAGGAGCTGGCCGCCCTGAAGCTCCCCACCTTCGTCAGCGCCGTGGACTGCCCGCAGCACAACCCGCCCGGCACGACCCCCTTCGAGCTGCTCTTCTCCGACTACGAGAACCTGGGGAAGCTCTTCGGCGCCGAGGAACGCGCGCGCAAGCTCGCGGCCGACCAGCGCGCGGCGGTCGCCAGGGCGGGGGCGAACGCCGCCGCGACGCCCCGGGGCGAGAACCGGCCGACCGTCGTCTTCCTCTACTCCGTCTTCAACGGCATGCCGTACGTGGCCGGCGGGACGAGTCTGCCCAGTGAGATGAGCAGGATCGTCGGCGCGAAGAACGCCTTCGACGACGTCGCCGAGGACTGGCCCGAGGTCTCGTGGGAGGAAGTCGCCCGCCGTGACCCGGACTTCATCGTGATCGGCGACCTGTCCGAGCGCGGCAGGCCCGGCGACAGCGCCGCCGAGAAGCGGGGCACGATGACCGGCCACCCGGTGATCTCCCGGCTGGCGGCGGTCCGCGACAACAAGATCCTCGAGGTACCGGGCATAGAACTCGACCCCTCGGTGCGCTCCGTGCACGCCCTCGGACTGCTCGCCCAGGGCATGAAGGACCTCGGGCATGCCCACTGACCCGCCGCCCGGTGGGCCCCCGGGAGGCCTCCTCGTCCCGGCTCAGCCCGCGAACCCTGGTGGGCCCGCGAACCCTGCCCAGTCCATCAACCCTGCTCAACCCGCCAACCCCGCTCCGTCCACCGAGGCAGCTCCGCCGCCCAAGCAGCCCAAGCCCGCACGCACCGCCCCACCCCGTCCCTTCCCCCCGCTCCTCACGGCTGCCACCGCCGCCGCCGTCCTGGTGGCCTCCCTCGCGGCAGCCGTGCGCATCGGCACCGCCGACATCGGCTGGGGTGACCTCGCCCGCGTCCTCGCGACCCACCTCGGTCTGGACGTCGAGCCCCTGCCCCCGCTCGTCGACTCGCTCATCTGGGACCTACGGCTGCCGCGCGTCCTCATGGCCGCCCTGGTCGGGGCGTCGCTCGCCGTATGCGGCGCCGTGCTCCAGGCGGTCACCCGTAACGCGCTCGCCGACCCCTACCTGCTCGGTGTGTCCTCCGGCGCGTCGACCGGAGCCGTCACCGTCGTCGTCCTCGGGATCGGGGCGGGCACGCTCGGCGTCACCGGCGGCGCGCTCGCCGGCGCGCTACTCGCCTTCGGCCTGCTCCTCCTCCTGCTCCGGCGTACCGGACTCGACTCCGTCCGCATCGTCCTCACAGGAGTGGTCGTCGGTCAGCTCCTCACCGCGCTGACCTCCCTCGTCCTGATGGCCTCGGCGGACGCGGACACCACCCGCGCCGTCACCCACTGGCTGCTGGGCTCGATGGCACCGGCCCGCTGGAGCACCGTCATGGTCTGCGCGATCGTCACCCCCCTGGGGCTCACCGTCGCGTGGCTGTGCTCGAACGCCCTCGACGGGCTCGCGTTCGGCACCGACACCGCCGCCTCCCTCGGCATCGGCGTACGGCACACCAGGATGCTGCTCCTGGTGGTGACGGCCGCGCTCACCGCCGTCGCGGTGGCGACCGTCGGCGCCATCGGCTTCGTCGGGCTGATCGTCCCCCACGGGGTGCGGTTCCTCGTCGGTCCGCTGCACCGGGCGCTGTTGCCGTACGCGGCGCTGGCGGGCGCGGTGTTCCTGGTGTGGACGGACGCGCTCGCGCGGATCGCTTTCGCACCCCGCGAGGTTCCTGTCGGCGTGATCACCGCGCTGCTCGGCGTACCGCTGTTCCTCCTCGTCCTGCGAAGGAGGGGCGAGCTGTGAGGATCGCCGCCGAGAACCTGAGCTGGTCGGTCGCGGGCACACCGGTCGTACGGGAGGTCAGCGCGGCCGTAGCGCCCGGTGAGACGGTCGGACTGCTCGGCCCCAACGGCTCGGGCAAGTCCTCCCTGCTGCGCTGTCTCGCCGGGCTCCGCGCCCCCGACACGGGCACGGTCCGCTACGACGGCGAGTCCGTACGGGACTGGAGCGCGCGCCGGATCGCCCGCCACGTCGCGTTCGTCGCGCAGGACTCGGGCGCCGACAGTGACCTGCGGGTCGCCGATGTGGTGGGTCTGGGCCGGACACCGTTCCGGGACCGCTGGCGCGGTCCGGACGCCGGCGACCGCGCGATGACGGCGGCCGCTCTGGAGGCGGTCGGTCTCACCGCGCTCGCCGATCGCTCATGGAAGGCGCTGTCCGGCGGCGAACGCCAACGCGCCCACATCGCCCGCGGGCTGGCCCAGCAACCGCACGCACTGCTCCTCGACGAACCCACCAACCACCTCGACGTCAAGCACCAGCTGGAACTGATGGAGCTGCTGACCGGAACCGACCTCACCGTCCTGGTCGCCCTGCACGACCTGTCGCTCGCCGCCCGGTACTGCGACCGGCTGCTGCTCCTGCACCACGGCCGACTGGTCGCCTCCGGCACGCCGGCCGAGGTGCTGACGGCAGAGCGGCTCGCCGAGGTCTTCGATGTCGACGCCGAACTCACCGCCGATGCCCTGGGACACCCGGCCGTCACCTACCGCGGACCGCTCGGCGCTCAGCGCCTCACCTCACTCCGGGCACTCCGACCCACAACCCTCTGAAACGAGCACAAGGTCCCTGATGAACAGCACTCCCCAGCCCATCACCACCACGCAATCAGCCCTCACCACCACCTCCGCGGCCTCCGTCGACCAGCTCATAGCGGCGGTCCTGGCGGGCGAACACGGCACGCTCCCTTCGGAACTCGTCGCCACCAGCGTGTTCTGGATCCACCACGGCACCCGACTGGCCGGGGGCGACACCACCTACCTCAACCAGTACGTCCTCGTCAGGCTCGGCGGTTCCTTCGGCGGCTGCGCCTTCGAGGCCGGCGAGCTCACCCCGTCGATCTGCCACGACTTCTCCGGCACCCCGCTCGACGTCCTGCTGCGCGACGCCCCGCGCCCCCTGCGGATCGCCGCCCTCGACGCCTGTCTCGCCCATGCCCGCCCGCACCGGACGGCCGCGGACGAGGGCGAAGCCGAGCCCGTCACCCTGCCCGCCGGCACCCCGGAGGTCCGGGCGAAGGCCCGCGACGCGGCCATCGCGGGGCTGCTCGACATCGGGAACGGTGCCGAGGTCGGCCTCATCGGCGTGGTGAACCCCCTGGTCGCGGCGATCCGCGAGCGTGGCGGCGAACCCCTGCCCTGCGACTTCAACCTCAAGGCCACCCAGTGGGGCGACCCCGTCACGGACGACATGCACGAGGTCCTCGACCGGGCCGAGGCGGTCGTCGCCACGGGAATGACCCTGAGCAACGGATCGTTCGACACGATCCTGGAGCGCTGCCGTGACCGCGGGATCCCGCTGATCGTCTACGCGCAGAGCGGCAGCGCCGTCGCCCGCGCCTTCCTCGGATCGGGGGTGACGGCCGTGTCGGCGGAGCCGTTCCCCTTCTCCCAGTTCAGCGGCGAGGAGACGGTCCTGTACCGCTACCGCACGGCGGCCGGCACATGACCCCGGCCGACACCGCCACGGGCACCGGCACGGTCACGGGAACCGGCACCAGCACGGTCATCGGCACCGGCACCGGCACCGGCACCGGCACGGTCACGGGGACCGGCACGGTCACGGGGACCGGCACCGCCACCGGAACCCGCACCGACTCGGACCGAGTCCCGAGCCCGGACCGGGGCACCGGCCATGCCCCCTCCCATCACGGCGAGCTCCTCCAGGGTGTCTTCCTCGACGCCGCCGGGCGCCGGTGCGCGGGCCTGGTCACCCTCCCCCTGGCAGGCCTCGGCAGCCGCGCCGCGTTCGTCCGCCGGTCCGGGACACCGACCCACGCGCTCACCGTCGTGCCCGCCGACCGCACGAAGGCCGCGCGCGCCGCGGCCCTCGCCGTCGCGGAATGTGCCCGGAGGTCCGGACTACCGCCCTGCGGCGGGGAGGTGAGGCTCACCAGTGACATTCCCGTGGGCCTGGGCATGGGCAGTTCCACCAGTGATGTGATCGCGACCGTCCGCGCGGTCGCCGACGCGTACGGGCTCCGCCTCGGCCCCGAGACGGTCGCCCGCCTGGCGGTCCGGGCGGAACGGGCCTGCGATCCGCTGATGCTCGACGCCCGCCCGGTCCTCTTCGCCCAGCGGGAGGGCCGGGTCCTGGAGGTACTCGGCCCGGCCCTGCCGCGCCTGGTCGTCGTGGGCTGCACGCTCGGCGGGGGAGCGCCCGTGGACACCCTCGCCCTGCCCGTACGGGAGGCCACCGACGCCGACCTCCGCGCCTACGAACGGCTCCGCGACCTACTGCGCCGCGCGCTGGCAACCGGCGACGTCACCCTTCTGGGGAAGGTCGCCACGGCCAGTGCCCGGCGTGGCCAACAGGTCCTCAATCACCCGGAGTTCGACGCCCTGCTCGCGATCGCCCGGCGATCCGGGGCGGCGGGCGTGCAGATCGCGCACAGCGGCGCCGTGGCGGGCGTCCTGTTCGACCCGGCAACACCAGGCCTGCGGCACCGGGTCCATGGCTGCCGCCGCTCCCTGGACGCCCAGGGCATCCCCACCGAACGCACCTTCACCACCTACACCGCTCCGCCCGCCCCCACACGTCCTACGACCAAGGAGCTCACCACATGGACCAGCACATCGCGGAGGCGATCGGCCGGCCGGACCTGATACGCCTCGACGACCGGCTCGTGTGCCTGCGCTTCGAGACGATGAAGGTGGTCTCCGCGCTCGCCGCCGTACGCCACCTCCTCGACACCGGAGTCGTACGGCGCGGGGACACGCTTCTCGACAGCTCCAGCGGCATCTACGCGTACGCCCTCGCCCTCGCCTGCCACCGGCACGGCATGCACTGCCACATCGTCGGCTCGACGACGGTCGACCACACCCTGCGCACCCAGCTCGCCGTACTCGGCGCGACCCTGGAACAGATGGAGCCGAGCAGCGACCTGAAGCTCGACCAGAAGCGACGGGTCGAGCGGATCCACGAGATCCTCGCCGCACACCCCGAGTACCACTGGATGCGGCAGTACCACGACGACATCCACTACCTCGGCTACCGCGCGATCGCCGACCGCGTCCGCGAGGAGACCGACGGCGCCCGGCTCACGGTGGTCGGCGGAGTAGGTTCGGGCGCCTCCACCGGCGCCCTCACCCGCTACCTGCGGACCCCGGACAAGGGAACGGCCCACGAGATGGCGGCCGACGTCGAACTCGTCGGCGTCCAGCCCTTCGGCAGCCTCACCTTCGGAGCGCAGCACACCTCCGACCCGGAGATCATCATCGCCGGCATCGGCAGCTCCATCCCCTTCGGGAACGTCTCGCACGAGCTGTACGACACCCTGCACTGGATCGCCTTCGGCGCCGCACTCTCGGGCGCCGTCGACCTCCTGCGCCGGCACGCCCTCTTCGCGGGCCTGTCGACCGGCGCGGCCTACCTCGCCGCGCGCCACGAACGCGAGCGCAGCCCCGGACGGACCGTCCTCTTCATCGCCCCGGACACGGGCCACCGCTACGTCGACACCGTCTTCGCCCGCCACCGCGAGGCGACCCCTCTCACCCACTTCACCCCTGAAGACATCGCCGACCAGGCCGAACTGACGCTCCCGTGGTCCCGCATGTCCTGGAATCGCATGCCCTGGAGCCGCAGGCACGCGGAGCAGGCCACCGAGGGGGCCACCGAGGGGGCGAGGCAATCGGTCCGATGACGCCGCCCACCACCGTCCTGGGACACTATGGGATGTTTGCTGTGTTCACCCCATAGATACCCCAATGGACAGGGAAAGCAGGTAATGGTGCACGACGGTGGCGGCTACGGCGAGGACACCACGGAACGGGGCGACGGCTGGCTCCGGATCCTGCTGTACGTGGCGTTCCTCCTGCTCCTGGGCTCCGCCCTGGCCCGTTTCCTGATCCGGCACACGGGCGAGAACCTCGCACCGTGGGTCGTCTCCCTCTCCGTCACCCTGGCGGTCCTCTACGTCCTCGACCCGCTCCTGGGCCGGCGCCGGACGGCGCTCCGCTACGTCTGGCTCGGGGCGGTCGTCGCCGTCTGGATGGCCCTGGTCTGGCTCGCGCCGAGCTTCGGCTGGTGCGCGGTCCCCCTCTTCTTCATCGGCCTGCGCACCCTCCGCCCGCCGGCGGCGATCGCCCTCATCGCCCTGGTCACCGCCACATCGGTGACCGCACACCTACGGCTCTCGGGACGCCTCGACGTCGACGTCTTCCTCGCGCCGCCGGCCATCGCCGCGATCGCCGTCGCGGTCTTCGTCCAGATGGACCGTCAGTCCCGGCGCCAGCGCGAGCTCATCGACGACCTGATCCGCACCCGGCGAGAACTGGCCGCCACCGAACGCCGCGAGGGCATCCTCGCCGAACGGCAGCGCCTGTCGATGGAGATCCACGACAGCCTGGCGCAGGGCCTGTCGAGCCAGCAGATGCTCCTCCAGGCATCCGATCGCGTCTGGGACACCGACCCGGCGACCGCCCACACCCATGTGCGTACGGCCACCGCGATCGCCGAACACAACCTCACCGAAGCCCGCCGCTTCGTCCACGACCTGGCCCCCGCAGACCTCGCGGACGGCAACGGCCTCGACCAGGCCCTCCGGACGCTCGCCGGCCGAGAGACCAGCGACCGCATCACCGTCCACTGCCACATCGACGGCGCCCCCACCACCCCGCTGCCGGACCGCGTCCAGTCGGCCCTGCTCCGCATCGCCCAGGGTGCCCTCGCCAACGTCCGCGAACACTCGGGCGCCACCACCGCGGCCCTGACCCTGACGTACCTCGACGACCAGGTCGTCCTGGACGTCTCCGACAACGGCCACGGCTTCGACCCCACGACCACCTGGACCGACGGCACATCCGCAGCCCGGGACGCCCGCGGCCCACGCGGCCACGGCCTCCCCGCGATCCGAACCCGCGCCCACCAGCTCGGCGGCACCCTCACCATCGAATCCCACCCGAACGAGGGCACGGTCCTCTCCGCCGCCATCCCCCTCCACCCCGCGACCACCTGATCCTCCTCCGGTCCGACGGGGACCTGCCCTGGAGTTCCTCCGTGCGGGCATGCCGCTCGCGTCAGGACCAGGAAGCCACCACCAACGACCTCTCCGCAGCCGCCAGGTGGACCGCCGAGGCGAGCCACGCCCTCGCGTATCCGTCGGCGGAGGCGTCCGTGAGACGGCCGAAGGCATCGCGGGGGCGGCGGTCCGCCTCCGCAGTCAAGGCCGCCGCCAGATGCGCGGCTCCGCCGAATCCCGCCCGCCGCAGCGGGGCGACGAGGCCGGCCGTGTCCGACCCGCGGCCGGCCTCGGCCACGGCACGTCGCCCACCGGCGACCCCCGTCTCCAGGAGGCGCCGCACCCGCCACAGCGGCGCGTCCGCCAGAGGATCCGGACCGACGGTCACCGGAAGCCCGACAGATCCGGTGCGCGCCGCCTCGGGCGGGAAGTGGCTGCCCTGGAGGCGGTCGTACCCCAGGTCCGCCCGGCCCAGCCACTCCTCCGGCAGTCGCAGCGTGTACGACGCGCCCGGCACCGGGCCGACCGCGAGCGGCCGGAGCGTCGCCGCCCGCTCCGGATCGGGGCGGCCCAACACCCGCAGCGCGAGCCCCGGGCTCTCCGCGATCCGCCGCAGATTGGCGGCGTGCGGCAGTTCAGGATGAGGATGCGCGGGGCGCAGCCGCAGCAGCGGCCCACCCTCGGCGACCCGGACCACGAGGTGCTCCCCGGCCACCCCGACCACCTCGACGTCACAGCCGAGCAGCGCCGCATCGGACGCGCCGCTCCCGGACGAACCGGCGCCGTGAGAGCCGTCACCGAGCGCCGCGGCCATCGCCTCGCGCACCGGCCTTGCGAACAGCTGCGCCACGGGCGCCCCGGACCACTCCACCCCGCGCAACGGGGTCGCGCTCACTCCACGGCCCGCCCCCAGCCGTCCGTCGGCGGAAACGGTCGCGCCGACGATCCTCAGCCCTCCGCGCGCCAGCCCCGCGTGGTCGAGGACGGCCCCACCGAGCGCCACGGACGCGGATCCCGCTCCTCTGGCCCGGGCCAGCCCCCCGGGACGTACGTCGGAAACCGAGTAGCAGGAGCCGTCAGCACCCAGCAGATGGGTGGCGACACCTCCGTACCCCGTGGCCGACAGGACCGGCTCCCTGCACAGGCCGTACACGCGGAGGCTGCCGCCCTGTTCGTACGTGCGGCGCGCGGTCCCGGCCACCCCGGGCGCGGCCGACCCGGAAGCGAGCAGGGCGGCACCGGCCAGCAGCTCCCGGAAGGCGCCGGCGAGTTCGCCGAGGCGCTGCCCCTGGCTGCGCTCCCGTGCGGCACGCAGTCCCCGTACGACGCGCAACGCGGCTGCCTCGGCGTGCGGCAGCCCGGCGAGCCGCGCGGTGTGGGCAGCGCGCAACAGCTCGGCCTGGACCACCGCCCCACCCGCCGTGACACCGGCGGACAGAGCCTCGGCGGCGGCTTCCCACAGCGCGGCCGCGGCCCGCACCTGAGCGGCGGTGAGGGCAGGCTCGGGGCCTTCCACGGCCCCGCTGCCGACGACGTCGTGCACGTCCCGCGAACCGGCGGAGGACGCGGACGACGCGGAGGACGTGGACGGCACCGAGGGGGCGGAGGCTGCGACGGCCTGTTCCGCACCGCCGCCCGCCGCCTCGGAAGTCCCGGACGTCAGGGAGGCAGCGGGCGCCGTGTCCCCGTCACCCTCCCCCTCCCCGGCAGCCACCGCGTCCGCGATCGGCGCCGCGCCGAGCACCGCCGCCCGGTGCAGACAGCGCGGGGCCAGCAGACACGTACACACCGCCTGCGCGGCGTCGGTGACCGCGCCCGACGGGCCGGGGCGCAGAGTGACCACCGCGTCCTCGCCGAACCGCACGTCGACGGACCCGTCAGCGCCCGGGGCGGCGTGCTCGGCGCAGTCCGCGATCGCCGCGTCGAGCTTCTTGCGCAGCCGTGCGCTGAGCTGTTCCACGGCCTCGGCGAGGACCTCGGGGGCGACGGGAGGCAGGACTTCGGTGCTCAACGGGATTCTCCACGGAGGCGGTCGCCCACCCAGCGGGCGAGGGCGAGCGGGCTGAGGGCGGCCACCGGCATCCCGGCGGCGACGAGTTGACGCGCCACCGGCACCGAGTAGCGGGGCGTTCCGGCGTCGTCGAGTGCCGCACAGCCCAGCAGGTGCGCGCCGGACGAGGCCAGCGCCCGAACTTCCCCCAGCAGCCCGGCGAGCGGTGCGCCCTCCTCGAAGTCGCTGACCACGACGACGAGGGTGCGGCTCGGAACGGTGATCAGCGAGCGGGCGTGCGCGAGTCCCGCCGCGATGTGCGTACCGCCCCCGACCCGTACCTCGAGGAGGAGCGACAGGGGGTCGTCCACCCGGTCGGTCAGGTCCACCACCTGGGTGGAGAAGGCCAGGAAGTGCGTGGACAACGTCGGTACACCGCCCAGCACCGCGGCGGTCAGCGCCGACCAGATCACCGAGGCCTCCATCGAGCCGGAGACGTCGACCACCAGGATCAGCCGCCAGTCCGCCTCCTTGCCGACCCGGGTGCTGAACACCGGCCGCTCCGGCACGACCACGACACGGCCGTCGGCCGTGCGCCGCGTACGCGCGAGGTTGGCCCGCAGGGTACGAGCGAGGTCGAGACGCCCTCCCGGACGCCGGGTCGGGCGCGGGGTGGCCAGACCGGAGAGCGCGGGCCGCAACCGGGTGGCCAACTCCCGCGCCAGCTCGTCGACGAGCCGCTTCACCAGCGGCCGCAGCCGAGCGAGTCGTGCCTCGGGCATGCCACCGGCCAGGGAGAGCACCGAACTCAGCAGCTCCACCGACGGCCGCACCGCCGCCGGGTCCAGCTGGGTGAGCACGTCGGAGCGCCCCGCGTCGGCGGCCTCGGCGAGGACCTCTTCGCGTACGTCGGCGCCGAAGAGCGCCTCCAGTTCCTGTGACCACTCCCGGGCGGTGGGGAAGGAGGGATCCTGCCCGCCGCCCTGACCGGACCCGCGGTCCAGGTCGTCGGCACCCTCGCCGCTTCCGCCGCCGTACAGCTCGTCCAGGGCGCGGGCATAGCGGCGCGCGTCGCCGGTGAGCCGGTCCTTGTGGCGGCCGAGGAGGAGTCGCCACCGGTCGGCGCTGCCGAGCCGCCGGTCCGGCGAACCTCCTGTGGTCGTCCCCGCCGGATCGGTGGCGGTCACGCCGGCGTCGGGCTCGGGACGTGGCCCGGACCCGTCCGGACCGGGCAGGGGCCGCACCTTCAGCGCGGCGAGCCCGGCCGCGTCGGCCGCCGCCCAGAGGGCGAGCAGCTCGGGCGGCGCGTCGAGGGAGAGGTCGAGCCGATCGCCGAGGCGCTCGGTCACCGTGGTGAGCAGCCGGTCGCGGGCGGCCGGAGCCAGCACGTCGAAACCGCCCCGCAGGGCCGGGAGCCGGTCGAGGAACTCCTGGTCGGGGAGCGATTCGACCCGGTCGAGCAGCGGGGTGAGCGCCGCCGGCGATGCCTGGAGGAGCGGAGCGGCGGCCGTGAGCAGTCCCACGAGCCGCTTCGTCAGCGCCCGTCGCGTGTCAGGTGAGCTTGCCCCGTCGATCCAACCGGCCGCACGCTCGCCGAGCCCGGACGCCGGATCCAGGTCGAGCATCACCCGTACGGCCAGGGCGGCTCCCTGCATCAACGGCGATGCCCCGGAACCGAGTTCGGCGAGCGCCTGATCAAGCCGGAGGCCAAGGTGCCGGGCGGCCGTCCGGTCGGCGAGTGCGACGAGCGCCCCGGCGTCCGCGGGTGCGTCGCTCCCGGCAAGACCGGGCAGCGAGCGTACGGCGGCTTCGAGGAGCTCGCCGGTGAGGACACCGGCCGTGTCGCGGACGTCCTGGGTGGTACCGGGGTAGTGGCCGCGCCGTATGCCCTCCAAGAGGTCCAGCGCTTCGAGGAGTTCGGGCAGGCCTGCGGCGTCGGGCACTACGGTGGCGGCCTCGTGCAGCCGCGCCTCCACCAGCTCGGGCAGGTCGCAGCGGGCGGCGGAGGCCAGTCCCGCCAGGATCTGGGCCGGGGTGGGGCCGCCCTCGGCCGCTTCGCGGCGCGCGGTCTCGCCCAGGGTGCCGGCGGCTGCCTGGGCCGCGGTGACCCCGCGCGCTCCGGCGAGGTCGAGCCGCGCGGGCACGGACGGCGTCCACGTCAGGCGCCACTTGGTGCCGAGCGCGGTGCCGTCGCCGGTGGCCGCCACGGCGAGGGGTTCGCCGTAGGAGGCGCCGATCACCAGCAGGCGCTGCAGCAGCACCTCGCGGCGGCCGTCCAGCGGCGAACGGAGCGGGTCGAGCCGTACCTCACGGGGCTCGGGGTCCTCCGGACGGGGCAGTCGGAGCCGGCCGAGCTCGTCCTCCACCGAGGGTCCCAGACCCGAGCGGGGCGCGTGCGGGCTGATCCGGCCGCGCGCGGTGCCGACGAACACCGCCTCCAGGGCCCGGGCCAGAGCCCGGCCCCGACCGAGGGGTTCGCCCTGCCCGAGCACGGTGGTGACGGCCTCGAGGAGTTCACCGCGCCCCGGCGCGGGCAGCCCGCGCAGCGTCGCCAGGTCGAAGGCCAGCCGCAAGGTCTCGGCGGCCTCGCCGGTCCCGGCGGTGTGGCCCGCCCGGCGCATCTCCCGGCACAGACCGGTGAGGGCGGCCGCGGCCGCCGCACGGATCCGGTCCGGGTCCCCTCCGGCGGTGAACACGGCCTGCTGCCACAGCGGGTCGCGGATGCCGGCGGGGTACCCGGACCGCGAGTCGAGCAGGTCGAAGGAGTACGGAACGAGCGAGGTCACCGCCGTGCCGATGGTTCCGGGGACAGCGGCCCGAGAGGCCGCCCTGCCGGGTCCGGTCCGTACTGATCCGCTGTCTGCGTCTGCGTCTGCGTCTGTGCCCGTGCCTGCGTCTGTGCTCGTGCCTGTGCCTGTGCCCGTGCCTGCGCCTGCGCCTTCGCTTACGCTCGCGCCCTCGCTGAAGGATCCGTCCTGCGCCTCGGCCGGGCACAACGCAGGCGCATGAAAGGCGCCGACCACGGCGGCGACCCGGCGGCCTCCTGCCGACGCCGTGGCGACCACCTCCCGCATGCGGGACTCGCGGGCCAGGTCGGTGGCGGGCACGGTGGTGGCGTCGGCGCGCAGGGCCCAGCCCACGCCGAGGGCCGCGCGGCGCACCGCCTCGGGGGAGCAGCCGGGAGCGAGCACTTCCACAGTCCGGTCCCACATGTCATCGCCGTCTCGCCCGGTTCCGGCGGCCGCCAGTGCCGAGGCGAAGGAACTCCGCCCCACCGCCTCCTCCGTGCCGGCCCCACCGGCCCCACCCGATCCGGGCGCCGGGAGTTCGGTACCCCGTGCCCAGCCGGGGTCGGACAGCGGCAGGTCGCAGCAGACGACCTCCACCCCGTGGGCCCGCGCCCACCGGACCGCCGCCAGCTCGGGCGAGAAGTCGGCGAAGGGGTAGAACGACAGCCGTCCCCCCTCGCCCGCCCCTGCCAGCGCGACCGGCGCGACAGTCTCCGGGTCCGACAGGTGCTCCAGCCACGGCTGGAAGTCGGCCGGAAGCTCCACACAGACGACCTCGGCGCCCGCCTCCTCCAGCAGGGCGGGCACCACCGCGGCCAGAGCCGGACTGTGGTGCCGCACCCCCAGCAGATACGGGTCGCGCGATGCGGCCAGCGAGTCCACGGCCGCCCGTGGTTCGAGGATCGTCAACGCAGGCTCCCGCGCAGGTCCCAGAGCCGCCGCCACATCGCCGAGCCGCTCTCGGCCCGCCGGCGCACCGGTCCGTCCCAGTAGCCGAGCAGCCGCGCGTGGTCGGCCGGGTCGTCCTTGCGGACGACGCCCAGCAGATGGCCCGGCAGCAGATCGAGGACGTCGCCACCCGGCAGGTAGGCGGCCGCGACCCCCAGCGACGCCGCCACCTGCACCGCCTCGGCGGTGGACATGACGGTACCGGGCCGCTCCACGTCCCAGCCCTCGGTGGAACGGCCGGAGCGCAGGTCCCGGAAGACGGTGACGAGGGCGTCGAGGACGGCGTCGTCGACCCCGAAGGCCGCACCTGCCCGCTGCACCGCCGCGACGGCCTGACGACGGATCAGGACCGCCTCGGCGTCGGCGTCCGCGATCGGATCCACCGTCTCGAAGTTGAACCGCCGCTTCAGCGCGGCGGACATCTCGGAGACACCCCGGTCACGCAGGTTGGCCGTGGCGATGACGGTGAAGCCGGGTACGGCGCCGACCACAGCGTCCTCGGTGGCGGTCAGCTCGGGCACGGTGATCCGGCGGTCGGACAGGACGGAGACCAGGGCGTCCTGCACCTCGGGCAGACAACGGGTGATCTCCTCGACCCGTACGACCCGCCCGGTGCGCATCGCGGCGAGAACGGGGGAGTCGACCAGGGCCTGCGGGCTGGGGCCCTGGGCGAGCAGCAGGGCGTAGTTCCAGCCGTAGCGGAACGCGTCCTCCGTGGTGCCCGCCGTGCCCTGCACGGTCAGGGCGCTGGTCCCGCTGACGGCGGCCGCGAGCAGCTCCGACAGCATCGACTTGGCGGTACCGGGTTCGCCGGTGAGCAGCAGCCCGCGCTCTCCGGCGAGGGTGACCACACAGCGTTCCACCAGAGCGCGCTCGCCGACGAACTTCGGGGCGATCTCCAGCTTCGACGGCAGCCCGGCACGGCGTTCGGGCAGGGGGAGCTCCACGCCGTCGCTGCCGGAGACGAACGTGACGACCGCGCGCGGGGTCAGCGCCCAGCCGGGCGGGCGCGGGCCGGGGTCCTGGGCGGCGAGGAAGGCGAGCTCGGCGGCGTAACGGTCCTCGGCCGGCTGCACCTGCCGGGCGGGGGCGGCCTGTTCGGTGACGGTCATACGGGGATTCCTCCGGGGATGCAGACACGGGGGGTACGGGCACGGGGCCCGACTACGGGGCTAGGGACAGGACGGGTACGGGTGAGATCCCGGCGTGGCGCCCCCGGAAGAGGGAGCGCCACGCCGTACCGCTGGAGCAGCCGGCAGCCGGCAAGCGTGGCAGCCGGCAGCTCGGCGAGCTGACAGCGCTACAGCCGACAGCCGGCAGCCGGCAGCCGGCAGCCGGCAGATCAGCGGCGCCGTCTCGTGCGCCGCACCTTCAGCTCCTCGAAGCGCGGGACGTCACCGTCGAGGATCCGCTGCCACGCCCGGGCGAACAGCTCCGCCGCGGGTTCGGTCGGCACCAGCGCCCCCAGGACCGGTCCACCGCCCGCCGCAGGCCCGTACATCGGCAGCTTCCACTGCTCGACCGGCAGCAGCGGGGCCGACTGCTCGGCCCAGGCACCCGGCAGGAACAGCGAACGTCCCGCCCGGGCCCGCACGGCCGACACCACCAGATCGGTGGCCTCAAGCGCGGCGCGGGCCGCCTTGAGACGGGCCGGCTTCCACCCCGTCCACCGCGCGGTGGTGCGGTCGGTCGGGTCGGGCATCGCCAGCAGCATCAGGTACAGCGCGGCCGCGTCGGCCCCCAGGCCGTGGGTCTCGGCGACCTCCGCCACGAGTGCGGGCACCGAACGCGACGGATCCTGCGGCCACCACATGCCCTCCGCGTCCGGCTCGCCGGCCGGCGGTGCGCCCGGATCGGCGAGGAGTCGCGCGAACACCGGATCGTACGCGTGCCGCAGCGCCGCCTCGACCGCCGTCGGGTGCTGGTCCTGCCCGCGCAGCGCCACCAGGTACGGGTCGGAACCGGTGGAGTCCAGCAGCGTGGGACGGAGCGCCGGCTGGGGCTGATCGTCGTGCGTGGCCATGAGCACCGCGCCGTAGCGTTCGTGATCCGGGGCCGTCTCGGTCGGGACCCCCGCCACCTTTCGGAAGTCCGGGAGGCTCGTGAAACGCCCGACGGACAGCAGCAGTTCGGGTGCGGCCAGACGCTGCCGCACTGCGGTCAGCGCGCCCGGCAGAGCCGCCCGTACGGGATCCCCGGCGGGCAGCCGGTGGGCCAGCCAGGCTGCAAGGTTCAACGAGCCCGCCAGAACCGACGCCGTGAACGGCGCCTCGGCCGGGGTGGCGGTCACCGGCCGGTCGCCTTCGATGTGCCAGGGCACGTCGACACCGAGCTCCGGGGACGACGCCGGGTCGAGCAATGCCGGGAGGGCCCGGTGCACGGGCCAGCCGCTGCGTACCGCGCGCGCGGCCTCGCTCGCCAGCCAGTCGGGCACCTGCGCACGGCGTCCCACGCGCGCGTTCCACACGGCCGCCGCCGCTGCGACGTCGGGGCCCTCGCTCCACAGCCGCGCCGGGTCGGCGGGCAGGAGCGCCGCCACCACGGCCCGTCGTACCTCGATGGTGAGGGCTCGCAGTTCGTCGCGGGCGTGCCCGGCCTCGGCCACCTTCAGACCGAGGGTCTTGCGCAGCTCCGCCGGCAGGAAGTTGTTCTCCCAGCTGTCGATGTCGGGCATGCCCACGAGCACGAGCCGTGCCAGCGCGCCGGAGGCCCCGGTGAGTCGGCTGAACTCCTCGGCCGCCTCCGCGCGGAAGGGGGCGGCTTCCGTACGGGACTTCGCCTCGCGCAGGAAGCCGGACAGCCAGTCGGCGCCGCGCGAGCGGTCACCCACAGGCGCGTCACCGCGCACGGTGTAGGGGCCGGGTACCACGAAGCGGCCGCTCGGGTCGTACAGCAGAGCCCCGAACTCCTGCCCGTCGGCGACGGACTCTTGGTGCTCGGTGATCCCGAGCGCCGCTCCGCCGCCCAGCGGCAGGACACAGCGGTGCCAGGAGTTGTGCGGCAGCCCGTCCGGGGTGTGCAGGTGCGGCGGGTCGAGGTGGACGAGCACCCGGCGCCAGTGAGCGGCCGAACCCGCCACCGAGGCCAGGCCCAGTGCCTCCACCTGGCCGAGTACGCCGAGCAGCGCGGCCCGGTGCGCGTCATCGCTGCCGGCCACGACGGCCCGGTAGGCGATCGCCGCAGGTTCGTCCAGGAGAGAGGTGAAGGGCAGGCCCGAGTACGGCAGCGATGGCAGATCGAAATGCACGTGGCCCGGCAGCGCCGTGGCGGACGTGTCGGCCCCGACCGAAGCCAGCCCGTCCAGGAAGCGGTGCGTCACGTCCTCGTCGGTGCCCGACCGGTAGTAGCCGGAACCCACGATCCCGTTCAGTGCCTTGCTGATGAGGAGATCGGCAGGTCCCTCGACGCGGGCCTGCGCGGGCTCGCCCGACGTGTCGAGCCGAGCGGCCACGGCGTCCAGTGCCTCCTGCTGCCGCGTGGCGAACCGCAGCACCCGCACCACTCCCGCGATCAGCTCGGGCGCGGACATCCCCGGCAGAGCGGTGCTCACCAGCTCCGACAGGTCGGCCGCCCGCTCCGCCAGGGCGGCCGCCTTCAGCAGCGCCCCGGCCGACTCCGCGTCGGCGGCGCGCAGCGCGGCCGAGCCCTCCGGATCCCGCGCGCGCAGCGCGTACAGGTAGGACAGTGGCGGCAGGGTCGCACCGGCGGTGCCGTACAGGCCGTTGCGGTCGCCGTCCGCCGTCGTCGTGACCACGCCGTCCGGGTCGCTGAGCGACAGCACCCGCCACTGGTGGGTCACCGCACGGGGGCGCTGGTCGCCGGGGAACGTCAGCGCCGTGACCGGCAGGTCGGAGCCCTCGGGCAGCGTGACGACGCGACCGGTGGTGTCCTCGGCGTGCCAGCCGTTGCCGGGCAGCCGCACGACACGCCAGCCCAGCAGACCGTTTGTGGACGTCCCCAGTGCCGAACCGTCCACCGACGGCGCGGGACGCAGCCACGACGCGCGCGCGGCCAGCTCGGCCCCGGCCGGGTGGGGGCGTAGCGCGTCGGCGAGGAATCCCGGCTGGGAACGCCGCCCGTACGCTCCCTCCATGGGGTCGTACTCGGCCCAGCCGCCCTCGCCGTGCCGTTCGTCCGCCTCCCACACCCAGTACGAGGTGCCGTCGGACAGCACGGGGTGCTCGGCGGTCAGCTTCGTGTCGCCGTGGTGCAGGACTCCGCCGCCGGTGGTGCGACCCCCGCCGGGCAGCTGCAGGCTGAGGTTCTCCGAACGCAGCGACCAGTAGTCGGCGCCGCCGTCCAGCGTGAACACCCGGTCGGGCTCGGTGTGCCAGTAGCCCTGTGCGTCACCGCCGCGGCCGTAGGTGCTCCAGAACACCATCAGGGCGCCGTCCACGTAGTGGAACCCGTGCCGGTGCGAGTGCCCGGTCGGCACGCGGAGATCGTGCGTGAGCACGGTGGAGTCGGCATCGATGACCCGTACCTGGACGGCATTGGCCACGATCAGATACGGCCAGGCCTCGACGACGGTCAGGCCGTCGGCCTTGTCGCGCCCGGGAGCGAGCTCGGCGAGCGCCTCCTCCCATGCCGGCCAGCGGAACTCCTCCCACAGACCTCCGCGCAGGGTGCGCGCCAGGGTCTCGCCGAGGTCGGCGCAGGCCGCGGCCGCAACCTCCTTCGGTGCCAGCGCGAGCGCCTCGGACGGCAGCCATGACAGACGGGCGAGCGCGCTCGGCAGTCCGGGCAGCCCGGCGGCGACCGAGTCGCGGGCGACGTCCCGCATCCACTCGGCGAGCATCGGGCGACCGCCGGCCGAGGCGGCGAGCCGTCGCATCACGTCCGTCCCGGACGAGCCGCTGCTGTAGCTGTTCGCGCCGTGGCGGAACGCGGGCCGGAAACGCGGGTCGGCGGCGAGCGCCGCCAGGTCCCGGGGCTCCTCCCCGCGCGCCCAGTCCGACAGGTTCAGGGCGTCCTGACGCCCGTATCCGGTGGGCGGTGCGGGGTCGGCGACCGGGATCTCCAGCGACAGCAGCAGGTCCAGCAGGTTCACGTCCTCGACGCCGATCCGCAGGAAGCCCTCGCCCTCGGGCCGCGCCGCCAGTTCGGCACGCAGCCGCCCGGCCGCCCCGTTCACCAGCTCCAGCAGGGCGGGCGGCGTCGGGCGGGGGCCCCAACCCCGGTGCCGGACCGAGTGGAAGCGCTCCAGCCAGCCCGCCGCGCCGTCGGCGCACCGCTCCTCCGCCGGAACGTCCACGCCGGTCAGCCCGGCGTCCGCCCCGGACTCCGCGAGGATCCCCAGCCACAGGTCACCGAACTCACCGTTGTCCCCGGACGGCATCATCGACAGCAACGCGCCCCGTACGGCGGGGACACGACCGGCCAGCCCGACGAGCGCGGCACGGTGCGACTTCCACCAGCCACCTGCCGCCCGCAGCGTCGCCGGCAGCGGCAGGAGCTCCGCGAGGTAATCCTGCTCCGCCTCTCCGGCGGGCAGACCCGCCGCGCGGGCCAGCCGCCGCAGCTCCACGGCGACCTGGGCGGACGGGGCGAGACCCCCGGCGGTCCGGCGCACACACAGCCGCCGGAAGCGCTCGTACGCCTCGGCGGGGGAGAGCCGGGCCGCGAGCTCCTTGCCGTAGCCCGTCAGGACCTTCACCGGCAAGGCGCCTGCCAGGGCGAACTCCAGGAAGACGGCGTCCAGCCGGTCCTCGTCCACCGAGAGACCGTGCTGTGCCTCGCTGGTGCGCGCGCGGCCGAACAACTGGCCCGCGTACGTGGCGTTCTCGACCGCGAGGAAGACCCGCGCGGCCTGCTCGTAGAAGACGGGCAGGAAGTGCGGGACGGCCGAGGCGAGCCGCCCGGCCAGCTCGTGGCAGGCGTCCAGGGCCGCCTTGGGTTTGGTCTTCGCCTGCCGGGCCAGCCGGTCCAGCTCCGGCACGACCGCCAGCGCGTGATGGCCGTCCTGCGGGTGGTGCACGAGCACCCACTCGGGGAAGCCGAGCTCCTGGCGCTGTCCGAGCCCCACCACGACCGGCTCCCCGTGGGCCTGGAGCCCCAGGAAACCGGCGGCGAGGTCCTCGGCGGGGCCGAGCTCGGCGGCGGCCAGCCGGATGACGACCCGGTCCTCGCCGAGTACCGGGTGGCGGTAGGTGCGCGCCGTCAGTTCGACCGCCGAGGCGCCCGCTGCGTCGGTGTCGGCCGGGAGCACGGCTCCGGCCTTGATCAGCTCCGTGTTGCCGGAAGCGGTCGTGCCGGTCACGCGTCCCCACCCTCTTCGATCGTGCGGCCGGCGTACAGAGCCGCGGCCATGCGCATCCCCTCGGACCAGGCCACCGGCCCGACCTCGCACAGCCGCACCGCGCGGCCGTCCTCGTCGTGCCAGCTCAGCGCGCCGGTCTCCGACTCCCCCTCCCAGTACGGCTCGCCGATCCACACGGACGCCTCCGTACCGCGGCCGCCGTCGCGGACCTTGCAGGTGGCGTAGCCGCCGGACACGCGGTAGCCCAGCCCCGTCGCCCGCGCCGCGAGACCGAAACGCGAGGCGAACTTCCCGCCCGCGTAGTCCCGCACCTCGGTGGCGGTGCTCGTGGCGGCGGCAGCACCGGTGGCGGTGGCCGCCTCCTGACGCCCGTCCGCCGGCCTGGTCCAGGTGGCCCGGTGGATCTGCTCCACCCGCTGAGTGATGCCCAGCTCGGCCGCGAAGTCCCGTACGTCGTCCAGGTCCGGAAGGAGCACGGGATGCGGAAGCGTCACCGTGCGCGGGGACAGCCGAACCGTCTCGCCGTCGAGATCGACCACCTTCAACTCACCGTCCACGGTGGCGTCCCGCAGGAAGCCGACCTCGTCCGGGTCGTCGCCCACGACGGCCATGTCGCGCAGGGCGGACTGCCATGCCTCGTCCGGCCATACCCGGGCGATCAGCTCGGTGGGCACCGGCAGCGACGACACCATCCAGGTGTCCACCTGCGCCACACACGCGGCCGCGTGCCGGTCCAGCCACTCGGCGAGCCGCCTCAGCCGGTCGGCCTCGGGATGGTCCCGCAGAGCCTTCGGCAGCGTCTTCAACTGCCGCCCCCCAGCACGCCGGGCGACCACCCGCCCGTCGTCGAGGGTGATCTCGTACCCCTCACCCGCTGCCAGCCACGTCATCAGCCGCGCCCCTCCGCCTGTCCCGTCAGAATCCGCGCAGCTCGAACCAAGGGAGCGATGTCCCTGAGCTGCGGTATGCGGGGAGACTATCCAGGGCCACTGACAACGCGGGTACGGGCGTCGGGAGGGCGGCGCACACGGAGTCGGGCCGCAGGGCCGGCCCGCCGGACGACGGCAAGGACGCGCCGGAGCGCGCCCTTGCCGTGCAGGCCCTTGAGCTGGGGAATCCGGTCCGCCGCGGCGTCAGATGCCGCAGCTGGACGCGGACCAGAAACGGCTGTCCCGGTGGTCGACGTGGGCGTGATCGCCGTGCCCGGGGTAGCCGGGGCCGAGGATCCCGTTGAAACCGTGGTTCCGTGCCTGCTGGGCCAGCAGGCACAGCGAGTGGGGTCCGGCACCGAGGTCGGCCGCGTCGCCGTACAGATGGCGGCTGGACGCGGCGCCGCCGACGGCGTCGTTGCAGGCGTGGCTGCGGAAGCCGCTGGTGACGCGGATGCTCTGGTCACCGAGGGCGTGCCGAAGGGCCTCCAGCTTCCACATGGTGCGCAGGGCGTTGGACTTGGCGGTGGCCGCGCTCACCGCTCCGCCTGCCCAGGTGGTGTTGCAGCCGTTCAGCTCGGCGTAGGAGAAGTGGACCGGGGTGCAGTCGTCGTCCTGGAGTGCGTAGATCCTGCTGAACGTCGCCGGCCCCGCGACGCCGTCGGCGGCCAGCCCGTAGGCGGTCTGGAAGCGTTTGACGGCGGCCGCCGTTCCGGGGCCGTAGTCGCCGTCGATGGCGAGCACCCCGCCGTAGCCGGGGTAGCCGGCCACACGGATCTGCAGGGCCGTGACGTCGGCTCCGGAGGTGCCCTGGGAGAGGGTGCGCGACCAGGTGTAGCAGCCGTCGGCCTGAGCGGTGCCGGCGGTGGCCATCACTCCGGTCAGTGATGCTGTCGCGATCATGACAATCGAAAGGAGCAGGCGCAAGGGCAGCGAACGTGGGGAGCGTCGGGACATCGAACCTCCATGGCCTCACGAATCCGAGGTGACCCAGGACGAGGGTTCCCCCGAGACTGGCGGCCCCGTCGACGCGCGTCAACCACGCCGTGACGAGCGACATTTGTCGGCCCAATGACGCCCGCGAGCACCGGGCCGACGCTCCCGCTTCCGCTCCCGTCCGGGCCGTGCCGACGTAGGGGCGGCCCGGCCGCAGCGCGGTCGAACCGGGCAATCCGCAGGCGCAATAGCCGGTCTCGCCACCGGAGCGACGCCGAGCGTGACATGAGGCGACGTGGTGCACGGGACTGTTCATCCACGCCCCCAGACCCCACCATGCTCCTGACTACTCGTGCGTAACACGTCGTAGGGGGAAGTGTGTTGAAGCCCGGTTCCAGGATCGGTGCCAGGATCACCGTTCCGATGCTCGCCGCCGTAGCCTCCCTGCTCCTGCCGACCGCGGCGGTCGGCGCCGCCCCGTCGCCTGCCCGAAGCGCCGCCGCCCACACCCCGGTCGTCTTCGTCCACGGCTACAACGCCGATCCCGGCGTATGGGGCGGCCTGCGAGAGGACTTCAAGGCCGACGGGTACACGGACGCCGAACTCTTCTCCTTCGGTTATGACACGCACCGGTCCGTCAACGAAGTCCTGTCCGGCGAACTCGCCGCGTACGTCGAGGGCGTGAAGCGGCAGACCGGCGCGAGCCGCGTCGATCTCGTCGCCCACTCCTTCGGCAGCCTCGTCACCCGCTGGTACGTGAAGTTCGACGCCGCCGGTCAGGCGTCGGTCGCCCACTGGGCCTCCCTCGCCGGCCCCAACCACGGCACCAGCACCGCATGGGCCTGCGCCCTGTGGGACCAGGCCTGCCGCGACATGACCCCCGGCTCCTACGTCCAGAAGGGTCTCGCGGCGGACGACGAGACGCCCGGCGCCGTGCGCTACGCCACCTGGTGGTCGAACTGCGACGAAGTCATCAACCCCGACAGCAGCGTCCCCCTGGCCGGCGCGACCAACAGCGCCGCCGGCTGCCTCGACCACAACGAACTCCTCGGCGACGACACGGTCTCCCAGGGCGTCCGCGCCTTCCTCCGCTCCTAGGTCGTGTCCGGAAAGTCCCACCTGGCCCGCGACGCGAACCACGCAAGCGCCACCTCGGCATTGCGCTCGTAGCGTCGGTGGAGGCGGGCGTGCGGGCGTGTCCGACCTGATCGATCAGGCCTTGGCGGCCGGGGCGTCGGGGTCGCAGGAGAGGCGGGCCGCCGCCAGGGCCGGTGCCTCCTCCTTCACGTTCTTGATCGGTGTGGAGCATTCCAGGAGACCTGAGCCGTCGATGCCCCAGTTGCTGTGGGTGACCTGGATGGTCTTCCCGGACGTCAGGTGGGTCCGGGGCCAGTCCGAGCGGGCGGCGTTGTACCCGGTGAAGTCGTATGGCGACCGGTCACCGGCGCTGCACAGCTTTCCGTCCGGGACGTAACCGGGGCCGCGTCCGCCGGCATTGGAGTCGAGCACGGCGAACCAGTTGTACAGCGCGTTCGCGCCGCTCGCCGCGAGCGCCGCCTTGCATGCCGGGTTGGTCGGGTCCAGGGCGCCGGTGCTGGTCTTGGCGTCGAGCCGGCAGAGATAGGTGCGCGATCCGGGGGTCATCGTGACGCCGTGCGCCTGCGCGCTGCCCTGGCCCAGTAAGGTCAGGCCGATGCCGGCGATCAGGGTCGCGAGTACCGCCGCCAGGGAGGCAAGTCGTGTCTTGCGTCCAGCCATGGTGTCTCCTGTGCGTGTGTGGGAACTGTTCTCCGATGGTTCTCCGGTGGGTCTGTGATGGGTTCACGCAGCTGGTACGAGGCTCAGGCGCAGGCATCGCCGTTGAGGCTGAAGCCGGACGGCCGGGTGAACGTGCCGCTGTAGGCGCCCTGGAAACCGAAGTTCTGGCTGGCTCCGGACGCGATCCGCGCGTTGTGCGCGAGCCCGGTCGCCGTCACGGCTCCGGAGGTCGCCGTGACGGCGGCGTTCCACGCCTGGGTGATGCGCTGCCCGGAGGGAAGGGTGAAGGACAGCGCCCAGGAGTCGACGGGGACCGAAGCGGTGTTGGCGACGGTGACGTCGGCGGTGAAGCCGCCGGTCCAGACGTTCGTCGTGTACGTCACCTTGCAGGCCGTCGACGGTTCTGGTTCGCCGGTCCCGGGGGTACCGAGGTTCACGGCCGAGGAGAACGAATTCACCGTGAGCCCGGCGCCGTTCCGCCATGGCTCGAAGCCGGCCTGGACGCTGGTCAGGTACCAGTTGTTCTGGGCCATGCCGCGGGAGACGGTCTCCTCGACGAAGTCCATGACGTCGAAGCTCCAGCCGGGGACGGCCGAAGGGGCGACGAAGGAGATGACGTCGTTGGAGCCGTTGCTGCCCGTCCACACCTGCCAGGTGCGCCCGCCCACGGTGGCGGTGCCGGCCTGTGAGCCGATCGGCTGGATCGGACCGACCTTGTTGAACCAGATCATGATCTCGGTGCGGTTCACCCCGTCGGTTCTGGGGGTGGGGTCCAGCCAGATGTCGTACGAGGCGTTGTACACGGCGTCGCCGACATAGCCGTACGAGATGCTGCTGGGAGCACTGGCGATGCCGCTGACCTGCGCCGGGAGCTTGGTCCCGGGCGAACAATCGGTGTAGTGGCAGCCGTTGAAGATCGAAGGGTACGACTTCGGGGCGCCGTCGGTGGGCGCGGCGCCGTCCGCCTGGGTCACGCGGAAGCCGGTGTCGGTGGCGGTGACGCACTGGGTGGCGCTGGTGCCCCAGCGGTTGTTCTGGACCACGTAGCGGCCCTGGATCGTGGTCGAACCGTACTGTTCGCAGATCAGGGTGTCGGCGTGGGCCGCCGGCGCGGCGGTCACGAGGGCCGCGACGGTGGCGAGAGCGATGAGCAGCGCGCCGAGCATGCCTCGCGCGGTCCTGGGGCGGTGCGGTGACGCTCGCATGCGGGGGCCTCACTGGGGGGTGACCGAACAGGAAGGTGGGGAATCGGAAGCGTCCCGAACGTCCCTGTTGGGAGCGCTCCCACGAGTGGTTCCGGTGGGCACTGTAGGAGTCCGCGGTGGCCGTGACAACCCATCAGGGGCGAGTGCGTGCAACGGGCGTGGACGGCCGGGTCCGACCCGTCTCCCGCGCGCCCGGCACGCCGATCTCATCCTGTCCGGGCCGTTGACGTCCCCGCACTTCGGCCGCGAACATGTCCAGCGCGGCGCTATGGGAGCGCTCCCATAGCGGTGAGTCGCTCCGCACCCCCTACGAGGAGCCCAGAAGTGAACAGACGCAGAACCGCCCTGCTGTCCCTGACGGCCCTGCTGGCGGCGGGTCTCGCCGCGGTGCCCGCCGGCCCGGCCGGCGCGGACGAGGTCGAGCAGGTCAGGAACGGCACCTTCGACAGCACCGTCGACCCGTGGTGGACGAGCGGCGTCACCGTCGGACTGTCCGACGGCAGACTCTGTGCCGACGTACCGGGTGGCACGGCGAACCGCTGGGACGCCGCCGTCGGCCAGAACGACCTCACGCTCGCCAAGGGAGAGTCGTACCGGTTCGGTTTCAGCGCGACGGGCGCCCCCGAGGGCAACTCCGTGCGCGCGGTCGTGGGCCTGCAGGCGGCACCGTACGACGCGTACTACGAGGTCACCCCGCAGCTGAGCGTCTCCGGCAACACCTACACGTACACCTTCGCCTCACCCGTGGACACGCCGCAGGGCCAGGTCGCCTTCCAGCTCGGCGGCGGCACCGACCCCTGGCGGTTCTGCCTCGACGACGTGTCGCTGCTGGGCGGAGTACCGCCGGAGGAGCACAAGCCGGACACCGGCCCCCGTGTCCGGGTCAACCAGGTCGCCTACCTGCCCCGAGGGCCGAAGAACGCCACCCTCGTCACCGACGCGACCGAGCGGCTGCCCTGGAAACTGAAGAACGCTTCCGGCACGGTCGTCGCGCGGGGCTGGACCGTGCCACGCGGCGTGGACCCGTCCTCCGGGCAGAATGTCCACTCGATCCACTTCAGTGACTACCGCGGTGCCGGGGCGGGCCTCACCCTGGTCGCCGACGGCGAGACCAGCCGGCCCTTCGACATCGGCACCGCCGCGTACGAGAAGCTCCGCCTGGACGCCGCGAAGTTCTACTACACGCAGCGCAGCGGGGTCGAGATTCGCGACGACCTGCGGCCCGGTTACGGCCGCGAGGCCGGCCACGTCGAGGCCGCCCCCAATCAGGGGGACGGTGACGTGCCCTGCCAGCCTGGTGTGTGCGACTACACGCTCGACGTCACCGGCGGCTGGTACGACGCCGGAGACCACGGCAAGTACGTCGTCAACGGTGGCATCTCCGTCTGGCAGCTCCTCAGCACCTACGAGCGCGCCCGGCTCGCCCGCACCGGGCAGGCCGAGGAGCTCGGCGACGGCACGCTGAACATCCCCGAGAGCGGCAACAAGGTCCCGGACATCCTCGACGAGGCCCGCTGGGAGCTGGAGTTCCTGCTCAAGATGCAGGTTCCGGACGGAAAACCGCTCGGCGGAATGGTCCACCACAAGATCCACGACGAGCTGTGGACCGGCCTGCCGCTGATGCCCTCCGACGACCCGCAGAAGCGCGAACTGCACCCGCCGACCACCGCGGCCACCTTGAACCTCGCGGCGACCGCCGCCCAGGCGGCGCGCCTGTACAAGGCGTACGACCCCCGGTTCGCCGCCACCGCCCTCGCGGCGGCCCGCAAGGCCTGGGCCTCGGCCCTCGCCCACCCCGACGTCCTCGCCTCCGAGAGCGACGGCATCGGCGGCGGCACCTATGCAGACCGTGACGTCACCGACGAGTTCTACTGGGCGGCCACCGAGCTGTACCTGACCACGGGCGGGAAGGAGTTCCAGGACCACATCCTGAGCTCCCCGGTCCACAGTGCCGACATCTTCGGGCCGGTCAGCTTCGACTGGGCACGTACGGCCGTCCCCGCCCGGCTCGACCTGGCCACCGTCCCGAACCGGCTGCCGGGGCGCGACAAGGTCCGCCAGTCCGTACGCGAGGGTGCCGAGCGCTACCTGGCCACGCTGACGGCCCACCCCTACGGCATGCCGTACGCCCCGGAAGGCCAGAGGTACGACTGGGGCTCCACCCACCAGATCCTCAACAACGCCGTCGTCCTGGCCACCGCCTACGACATCACCGGCGGCGCGAAGTACCGCGACGGGGCCGTCCAGAGCATGGACTACATCCTGGGCCGCAACGCCCTGAACATCTCCTACGTCACGGGCTTCGGCGAGGTCAGCGCGCAGAACCAGCACAGCCGCTGGTACGCCCACCAGCTCGACCCGAAGCTGCCCCACCCGCCTGCCGGTTCGCTGTCCGGCGGTCCGAACTCGGGCATTCAGGACCCGCTCGCACAGAGCAGACTCCAGGGATGCACCGGCCAGTTCTGCTACATCGACGACATCCAGTCCTGGTCGACCAACGAGCTCACCGTCAACTGGAACTCCGCCCTGACCTGGATGGCTTCCTTCGTGGCCGACCAGGGCTGACCGGCCCGCTCCAGCCGACGTCGTCCCCGACGGGCAGGGCCTCACGTCGGATTCCGAGCTGCCGGGTCAGCCGGATGCCGGGGTCGTGCGCGTGAAGTGCAGGCACACCACGGGGGTGGCGTCGGTGATGTGGCGGCCCTCGCTGTCCTGCCAGTACTCGGCGTGCACACGGCGCCAGTGGGCGGCGTCGGTATAGCCCTCGCCCTCGGCCTCGGCGAAGGACCGGGGCACTTCGCCGAAGGGGACAGTCGTCACGGCGGTGACCCGGAGTTCGGCGAGGACCGTGCCGTGGTCGTCCAGCAGGGCGAGGAGCTCCCCGGGGGTCTCCAGGGCCTCCTCCTCTTCGGCGTACTCGGCCAGCAAGGTGGCGGTGGCGGTCTTCGTGCCCGCCAGGACGAGGGCGCTGAGCCGGTCGCGAAGACCGCCCGGAGTGCCCAGTTCGAGGGTCCGCATGTCATTTGCCCGTGGCCACATGCCGTGGAGCCTGATGTCCCGTTCCGGCCATGCGGCGGAGAGGGGCGGTTGCGCGGCAGCGGCAACCACGCCGGTGGGCGCACGGTGGGGCGGTCCTGAGAGGCCACCCCACCCTTCGCCGTGCCGCGTCGCGTCGTTCAGGACAGGTGTTCGCCGAGCAGTTCGGCGAACTCCTCCTCGTTCAGGACCCGTGTTCCCAGCTGCTGGGCCTTGGCCAGCTTCGACCCGGCGCTCTCGCCCGCGACGAGGATCGTGGTCTTCTTCGACACGCTGCCCGAGGACGTGCCGCCGGCGTTCTCGATCAGCTCGTTCATCTGCGTACGGTTGTGGCCGGCCAGGAGTCCGAGCATTCCTCCGGTGACGACGACGACCTCGCCCGCCAGCGGTCCGTTCGCGCCGCCGCCCTGTGCGTCGGGTTCCGTCATGTTCACTCCGGCCGTGACGAGCTTGTCGATGACCGGCCCCATCGCCGCGATGTGCGCGGCGATCTTCGGGGCGTTCGCGCCCGGCAGTTTGTTGACCTGGGCCAGCGCCTCCGCGTCGGCGGCACGGATCGCGTCCATGGTGCCGAAGTGCCGGGCGATCTGACGGGAGAGGGTGCGGCCGGTCCGTACGATGCCGAGCGCGCAGAACACCCGGTTCAGCGGCTTGGCTCTGGCCTGCGTGAGCTGTTCCAGCAGGGAGTCAGCGCGCTTCTCGCTGCGGGCCGCCTCAGCCAGCTGCTCACGCGTGAGGTTGAACAGATCGGCGACGTCGCCGACCGCGCCGGACTCGACGAGTGCCTCGATGTACGTCGATCCGAGTCCGTCGACGTCGAGCTGGTCCCGCCCCACGGCGTATCTGAGGGCCGCGAGCAGTCCGCATCCGCCGCCCGTGCCGTCAGCGCATTCCCAGCGCTCGCCGGACTTGTCGATGTCCCCGCCGCACTTCGGGCACACCTCGGGCAGGACGATCGCGGTCTCCCCACCGGTGCGCAGTGCCACGACCGGCGCCTCGATGCGCGGGATGATGTCACCGGCCTTGAACACCATGACCGTGTCGCCGATCATCATGCCGCTGTCACGGATGAACGCGGGGTTGTGCAGGGTGGCGTACCGGACGACGCTGCCGTCGACCTCCACCGGTGCCAGCTCGGCGCGCGGCGCGATGATCCCGGTGCGTCCGACGTTCCATTCCACGGCCACCAGCTTCGTCTGCACCTCGCTCGGGGGCAGCTTGTACGCGGTCGCCCAGTGGGGATGCCGCGTGGCGAACCCGGCCGCGTCCTGCTCGGCGAAGCTGTTGGCCTTGACCACGACGCCGTCGATCCCGAACGGCAGCTCGGCGCGCAGCCGTCCGATCTCCTCGACCCGGGCCTGGACCTCCTCCAGCGTCCCGTAGACGCGCAGCCCGACCTCGGCCGCTGCGGTCGTCTGCACGCCCAGCGCCCGCACCTGCTCCATGACCTCCTCGTGGGTCCGCCCGCGCAGGAACTCGACCTCGTCCAGGGCGACCGCCCCGTAGGCGAAGAACGTCGTCTCGATCACGTAGGGCCGGTCCTTGGCCCGGAGGGTGCCCGCGGTGCCGTTGCGGGGGTTGGAGAACACCTTCGCTCCGTGGTCGACACGGATCTCGTTGGCCCTCTCGAACTGCGTCCGGGTCATGAGCACCTCGCCGCGGATCTCCACCGTGGCGTCGACCGGAAGGCGCTCGGGCAGGCCGACGATGCTTCCGATGGCGTGCGAGAGGTCCTCACCGTGTGTGCCGTCGCCGCGGCCGACGAGCTGGACCAGGCGGCCGTCGCGGTAGCGGGCGGCGAGCGCCGCGCCGTCCAGTTTCGGCTCCACCGCGTACCCGCCCTCGACGGAGCCGTCGATGCGGCGCGCCAGCGAGGCCTGCCACTTCAGCAGCTCCTCGGCGCTGAAGACGTTGTCGAGGGAGAGCATGGGCACGGTGTGGGCGACGTCGCCGACGGGGGCCGCCCCGCCGCCGACCTTGCCCGTGGGGGTGTCGGCGCGCGCGTGCTCGGGGTGTTCTTGCTCGTACACGGCGATGCCGCGGGCCAGGGCGTCGAACGAGGCGTCGTCGAGCGGGGACTCGCCGTCGCCGTAGTACGCGCCGATCGCGGCGAGCGCCGTGTCCACGGCCTCGTCGTAGGCGGCGCGGTCGGTGAGGGAAGCCACGGGGGCAGCAGTCGTCATACGGTGATCATTACGCAGGGGTCTGACAGTGAGGTCCGGAGGCGGACGCGGCAGAGCGCCCTCCCCTCCCCTCCCCGCCCCGCGGCCCGTGCACCGTGTCCGTGCCGCCCGGACCTACGACGAGGGCGGACAGCGGACGGCGGAAGGCGGACAACGGAAGGCGTCAGCGTCGCAGAGCCGTACGGAGCGTCAGTCCGTGGTCGCGCCGAAGCCGGTACAGCTCCCAGCACGACAGGGTCGTCACCGTGACGGGGGCGCCGAGGACGAAGACCACCCGGGCCCCTACCGGGACCTGGTCGTACGCGCCGGTGATCACGTCCAGGAGTGCCATCTCCCACACGAGGACACCCGCGAGGATCGGCGGCAACACCTCGTGGATGTCGGCGGTGCGGAAGACGTGCACCAGTGAGAGTCCGATGCCGTAGAGGGCGAAGCCGATCGACCACAGGCACAGCACGCCGATGACGATCTTCCCGGGCAGCCCCACGGCATCCCGCAGGCCCGCCAACTCCGGCGCCATGGCGAGGGCGGCCGTGCCCATGGATCCCATGATGGCCAGGACCGAGCCGAGGGGGCGCAGCGTCCGGCGCAGGTACACCCGGCGCAGGCCGTCCCGTGCGGCTGCCACGAAGGCGCCGACCACCACGGGGAAGGTGCAGACGAGGACGAGGACGCTGGACCAGCTCTGGTCGAGGCGGTCGCTCGCCACGCCCTCGACGTCGGCGGCGCTCGCGATGCTGTTGTAGGTGACCATCAGGCCCACCCAGGCGACGAGTCCCAGCGCGGTCCGCCACAACTGGAGCTTGCGGACGTGCGGGTCGTCGACGATCCCCGGGCGCGAGGGGCGGAAGGTCCGCTGGGCGGCGTACAGGGGGTTGTACACGCCACGCAGGATCTTCCGAGCCCGCGACGGCTCTGGGCGCGGAAGCGGGAGGGGCGGGTACATGGGCGCGTACGGGTATCCCGGCGGCGGACCGGACTGGGCGTACGGGTATCCCGGGGGTGGACCGGACTGCGCGTGCGGGTATCCCGGGGGTGGACCGGGCCGGGCGTTCGGGTGTCCCTGCGGGGGGACCGGTGGAGCGTACGGGCGTCCCTGCGGCGGGTTCCCGTTCCCGCCGCCCCCCGGGTCGCCGTACCCGCCATTGCCGTAACCGCTCATGCCACGTACCCCCGATGTCGCTCTCGGTCGAACCCAGGCATCCTAGGCCCGGCGCACCGGGGCCGGTCACCCCGTGCTGAACAGTTTCGTGCCGTCCCCGAGGAACTTGCCGCACGCAGGCCCGCGCCGACGGTCCAGTCCGACCCCAAGGATGGCGTCTGGGCCGGATGGAGCATCGAGGCGGGCGGGACCCGACGGTGCGTCCGATGCTGAGGCGGACCCTCTGAACCGGGTGCCCGTCCGCCCGGCATCACCGTGAAGGAGCTCCTGTGTCGGCACGCTCTCCCGTCCGTTCCCGTTCGCGCGCACGTCTGCACCTGTCCGTCGCCGGCCTGGCCGCGTCCGCGGCGCTCGCCGCCCTGGTCCAGCCCGCACAGGCCACGGGCACGCCGCCGTCCCCGGACAGGGCCCTGCAGAAGCAGCTGAACGACCTCGTCCGTACGGCCGGAGGGCCGCCCGGGGTGATCGCGCTGCTGCGGCAGGGCGACCGGACGGCCGTCTACCGGGCGGGTGTCGCAGACACGAGGACCGGCCGCCCGCCCCGTACCACCGACCACATGCGCATCGCGAGCGTCGCCAAGGCCTTCAGCGGAGCGGTCGCCCTGCGCCTGGTGGACCGGCACAAGCTGGACCTCGGCGACACGATCGGCGAGCACCTGCCGTCACTGCCGACCGCATGGCATCAGGTGACACTCCGTCAACTTCTCAGTCACACCAGTGGGTTGCCCGACTTCTCGACGGCGCCTGCGTTCATCGAGATCCTGCAGGAAGACCCCAGGCATCACTTCGACTCCCGCCGACTGCTCGACTTCGTCGCCGACAAGGACCTGCTGTTCCCGCCGGGATCCACGTACGAGTACTCGAACTCCGACAACATCGCCGTCGCCCTGATGGCCGAGGCGGTCACGGGAGAGCCGTACGAGCGGCTGCTCGGGCAGCTCGTGTACCGGCCCCTCGACCTGGGGCAGACCAGCCTGCCCCAGGGCTACCGGCTGCCGAGGCCGTACCTGCACGGCTACGACGTGACGCCGCCCGCCCCGCCGGAGGACATCAGCGAGGTCCTCAGCGCCTCGGGCGTCTGGGCCTCCGGCGGCATCGTCTCGACGCCGAAGGACCTCAACGCCTTCGTCCGCGCCTGGGCCGGCGGACGCGGCTTCCTGTCGGAGGAGACCCGCCGACAGCAGCGGACCTTCATCCCCGGCGCCGCCTCGGAGCCCGCCGGTCCCGGCGTCAACGCGGGCGGACTGGCGATCTTCCGCTACACGACGCGGTGCGGCACGGTCTACGGCCACACCGGCAACTTCCCGGGCTACACCCAGCTCGCGGTCGGCACGGCGGACGGCAAGCGGTCCCTCACCTTCTCTATCAACACCCAGACCAGCAAGAGCCTGAAGCCGGAGCTGCTGGCCAAGGTCCGGGCCGTCCAGGAGGACTTCGTCTGCGCCCTGCTGCGGCACTGACGCCACACGTGGGAGCGGCGTGCGTCGGCGGCCGGCGGCGACGGGCAGCCGCAGCGCGCGCCGGCACGGGCCGGACACGGTCACGTCGATCGTCGAGGCGCCGGCGTACGCCTTCCAGCCCTCCACCCCGTCCCAGGTGCCGAAAGAACTCGCGGAGTTCCTTTCCGGGCACACGGCATGGCCGTCTGCCGGCCTGGAGGTGGGACCGGGCGGCCCGGGCCCCGGTGCCGGTCCGCCCCACCCCGGGCCCGGGGACGCTCAGTACGGGTGTCCGATGTGTGCGAGAGCCTGCTTGAGGAGCGCTCCGCGGCCGTCGGGCATGTCGTTCTGGACGGTGGGGGAGGCGGCTTCCGCAGGGGTGAACCACACGAGGTCGAGCGCGTCCTGCCGCGGGCGGCAGTCGCCGGTGACGGGGACGATGTAGGCGAGGGACACGGCGTGCTGGCGGGGATCGTGGTAGGGCGTGATACCGGCCGTGGGGAAGTATTCGGCGACGGTGAAGGGCTGGAGCGAAGGAGGGACGCGGGGGAGTGCCACGGGTCCGAGATCCTTCTCCAGGTGGCGGAGGAGAGCGTCGCGGACGCGCTCGTGGTGCATGACCCGGCCGGATACGAGGGTGCGGCTGATGGTGCCGTCCGCGCCGATCCGCAGGAGCAGACCGATGCTGGTGACCTCCCCGCTGTCGTCGACGCGCACGGGCACGGCTTCGACGTAGAGGATCGGCATCTGGGATCTGGTCGTGTTGAGTTCGTCCACGGTCAGCCAGCCGGGCGTGGTTTCAGTCGTGTCGGACATCGCTTGATCGTACTTTCCGAGGCGTGTCGTGGCGGGGATTACGCACTGTCCGGCTGGGTGGCGCGGTGCGGCGAGGTGGGGGAGCAGGCACGGGGCGCGGCTGATCGGGCGTGGTCACACGACGCGGTTCCTGATCGAGGCACACAGACCCGCCTGACAGCAGGTCAATTCCGTAGACAGCCGGAAGGACAGCCTCCTTGGAGAGTCGGAGCCGCGGACGACCCCGTACGAGGGTGCCTATCAGATGCCCTTGGAGCAGCCCTTCTTCTTCACCGGTCACTCCGAGATGGCCTGCGGCCGGCGAGTTCTGGCGCACCGAAAGCTGGGCCGTGCCCGGAAAGTCCCGCCTGGCGGCGAGCGTCCGTGAGGCTCACGGTTCGTCCGCCTGCCCGTGTACGTCTCACTGAGGAGCTCCGGCGGCCGCGTAGTCCTTGAGGAGGACCCGGAGCCCGCACGGAGGCGGACATTGCGACGGATGGGGAACCTGGGCCTGAGATCAACGTCTTGATCCTCGCGTCGGCTTGATCGTCGAGTCGACCCGAGGAGGTTCTGATGGCAGGTCAGGTGAGTGAGAGGCCGACGATGGCGTCGGCGCCGGAGTACCAAGGGGCTCTGGGGTCGCTGTCGGTGAACGCCTCCCTGCCCGAGGTGCTCGCCCGGGGCGTCCAGGAGCTCCGGGCGGCGGAGCAGGCCGGGGACCGGCGAGAGGCGGCGCGCTGCGGGCTGGCCGTGGCAGAGGCATGCCGCAGGCTCGGGCGGATCGAGGAGGCGGACCGGGCGTGGAAGGCGAGCTATCGGGCGGCGCGTTCGGTCGGTCACGAGGGGGCCATGGCGTGGGCGCTGTGGAGCGGCGGCACACTGGCCCGGCAGCGTGGTGCGCTCAGGCTGGCGTACCGGTTGCTGGGGCTCGCGGCCGAGGCGGGCGAGCGGGGCGGGGACGTCGTCGTGCGGGGCTACTCGCTGGCGGGGCTCGCCGAGACCGGTCGTATACAGGGCGATTACGAGGCCGTGGGGAGGCTGCACGAACAGCTGCTGGCCGAGGCCCGCCGCCGGGGCGAGGCCCGGCACACGGTGTGGGCGCTGGAAGGCATAGCGCAGATGCACCGCAACACGGGCCGCTACGACCAGGCCCTGACCCTGTTCGAGGAGGCGGCCGAAACGGCGTCGCGCGCCGAGGACCGGCGCGGGTGGGCGTGGGCTCTGCGGGGCATCGCCGACGTGGTGTCCGTGCGGGACGGGGACGTCGAGCGGGCCCTGTCGCTGCTGTCGCAGGCGGAGGAGGCGTGCCGGGAGATACGGCTGTCCAGCGCGCTCGCCTACAACCACAAGATGCGCGGCAATGTGCTGTACCGGGCGGGCCGCTACGAGCAGGCCCGTGAACTGTACGCGCAGGCGCTGGAGGAGTTCCGTGAGATGGAGGAGCCGAGGGGGACGGCGCTGTCGCGACTGGGACTGGTCAAGGCCGACGCCCGCCTGGGCCGCGACGCCGCGCACACCGCCGCGGAACTGTCCGACCTGCGCTCGACACTGGACCGCATCGGGTTGAGGCACGCCCGGGACATGGTGGACAAGGCCGCGGCCGAGCTGGGCGTCGGGCGGCTGCCGGACCGTGCCGGAGACGGACCGGGGGCAGCTGGGTCGGTGCTGCCGGCCGTCGGGGCGGAAGCCCTGCAGAAGGCCGACGTGGAGGGGCTGCGGTGAGCGCCCTCCCGATGTCTGCCCGGGCGGTCCGCTCGCCCGCCGGCCCGCCAGGCGCCGTGGCCGTGGCCGCGGTGAGTACCTCGTGTGCTCACGAGGCCTCGGTGACCGTCGTCCTGGGGCGGTGCCGTGAACTGGTCCGGCCAGCCCTGGTGGAGGCGGTGGGCCGGTTGCATCCCTGGACCGGTGAGATGGCGGCGTACGCGCTGGGCTGGGCCGATACGGCCGGGAACCCTGACCCAGGCGCATCCGAGGGCAAGGGACTGCGGCAGGCGCTCGCCGTGCTCGGAGCCGAGGCCGTCGGGGCGGACGGCGCCGACGCCGTCCCGGGCGCCGTGGCCGTCGAACTCGTGCACACCTTCTCCCTGCTCCACGACGACATCATGGATGCCGATGCCCTGCGGCGGCAGCGCCCGGCGGTGTGGAAGGCCTACGGGACCGGCCCGGCCGTTCTGGCCGGGGACGCGCTCCTCGCCCAGGCGGTGACGTGCCTGGCCGAGGTCCCGGGCCACCACACCGCGGCCGCGGTCCGGCGCCTCTGCCAGACCCTGAACACGCTGGTGTCCGGCCAGGCGGAGGACCTGCGCTTCGAGCACCGTCCCTGGTACGGACCCGGCGCGGTCGGGCCGGAACAGTACCGGTCCATGGCCGAGCACAAGACCGGTGCCCTGCTGGGGTGCGCGATCGCGCTCGGCGCGATCCTAGGCGGCGCTCCTGACAGGACCGTGACCGCGCTCGACCGGGCCGGGCGCCATCTCGGCCTCGCCTTTCAGGCGGTGGACGACATCCTCGGCATCTGGGGCGACCCTGGAGTCACCGGAAAGCCCGTCCGCGCCGACCTCCGCCAGGGCAAGAAGACCTACCCGGTCCTCACCGCACTCGCCGGCGGAGGCAAGGCCGCGCACGAACTCGCGGTGCTGCTCGACTCCGGCCGGCAGATCGACGGCGAGACCGCCGAACGCGTCGCAGCGCTCGTGGAGGAGGCCGGCGGGCGGACCGCGACCCGCGAGGAAGCGCGCCGACATCTGGACGCCGCCCGCCGCGCACTGCGAGACGTGTCGCTGACGCACACCGCAGCACAGGAACTGGACGTGCTGTTCACCCACTTGCTCGACCGCACCTGGTGACGCGTGCCGAGCACCCGGACCTGTCGGTGGACTCGGGATCGCATGGGCCGGGACGCACAGATCGGTGAGCGTGAACTGGCCGGCCGCCGGCGTGCAGGGGCAGACGCCGGCGGCGCGCGGGTGCGGCCCGGCTCAGGACGAGTCGAGGGCTCCGCGGGGAATCGCCAGCTCCGTCAGGAGCGCTCCGCCCGGGCGGAGGTTCGTCCAGGTGCCGTACCAGGTCAGGACGGCGATCGCGGAGGTCGGGAACTTGGTCCGTACACGGTCCAGGGCGTCCCCGACCGCCCCCGCTGCCTCGTCCGCCCCCGCTGCCGCGTCCGCCCCGGAGGCGAGCAGCAGGACCAGGTCCTCGAGGCCCGGGTTGTGCCCGACCAGGAGCAAGGTCGCGACCTCGTCGGGTACGCCGTGGAGGACATCGAGCAGTTCTGGGCCGTCCGATCCGTAGAGTCGCGGGTCGTGCCGCGTCGGCACAGGGGTGTCCAGCTCCGCAGCGGCCAGCTCCCAGGTGTGGCGGGCGCGCTGGGCCGGTGAGCACAGGACGAGGTCGGGCAGCCCGCCGGTCCCCGCCAGGAAGCGCCCGGCGGCCGGGGCGTCGCGCAGCCCGCGCGGGCCGAGTGGACGGTCGTGGTCGGCAACCCCCGCCGGCCAGGCGCTCTTGGCGTGCCGCAGGACGAACAGCCGACGCGGTCGGCCGCCGGTCGAGCCGACGTGCTCAGGAGTCTCGGTGGAGGGTGGCACATCCGTGAGCCTACGGGGTGGGTCGCCGAACGGCCATGGACGCTACGGGTACGTCCGCACCAGAGTGCGCCCCGTATGAAGCAGAACGGCACCCCCTCGGGAGGAGGGGCCTCCATCTGACGTCACGACGCGCGGCGCGCCCGGGACGCGAAGGCCGTCACGCGGCGGCGGCGTTCCTCACGGGCCCGGGTGTGGCGGTCCAGTTCCTCCATGAGACGCCGCCCCCGATGATCCGGGTCGAGCTCGTCGAGCACGCGGTCGATCTCGGCCAGCAGCGCCCCGTACAGCTGCCAGTGGTCGGGATCGTCCGCCGCATCGCTCCTCAACAGGCCGGCCGCGCGGTCACGGGCGGCGCGGGCAGCTCCGAGCTCGTCCCCCAGGTGCCCCTCCGCCCTCTCCGAGCCGGTGCTCGAATGCGAGGTGACCAGGACCGCGAAGCTCACGAGAACGTCCGCGAGGTGCCGTACGGTCTCCTGGAGGGCTTCGCCCGTCTCCCTGCGGAAGAGCGCCGCGCCGTGCCGTTCCTTGGCGAGGTCCGTCAGCGTACGGGTGAGGACGCGCAGGACCACCGCACAGATCTCCAGTGTGTCGAGCCCGGTGCGCAGCACGATGCGGTGCAGCACTCCCTCCTTGACCCGCGGGTTCAGGCGGAGGCTGTCCTCCGCCTGACGCAGGGCCGCGTCGACGTCGGCGACGTCGTTGTCCAGCAGCCGTGCCTCGTGGAGACGTGAGACGGCCCGCTCCACGGGCGGGGGTGACGCGCCGGTCTCGGAGCTGCGGGCGGGCTCGGCGAGCTCCTCACCGATGTCGAAGAGCAGCCGGCGCATCCGCCGGGCGAGGTCCACGATCGAGTCCCCCGCGGTGTCCACCCAGACCGGCGGCACGAGCACGACGTTGAACAGAAGCCCGACGACCGCGCCGATCAGGGTCTCGAGGACGCGGTCCCACGCCGTGTTGGCGACTTGGGTGACGCCGAGGACGAGCATCGCGCTGATGGCGACCTCGGGGATGAACTCCTCGACCCGGACGAACCGACCCACGACCAGTGACGCCAGGATGACCAGGGCGAGGCTCCACCAGGTCAGGCCGACGAGTGCGCTGAAGGCGATGGCGATGAGGACACCGACGACAACGGAGGTCACCCGCCGCAGGCTGGTCTTGAGCGTCGAGTACAGCGTCACCTGCACGACGAGCAGGGCGGTCAGAGGGGCCGTCAGCGGCGCGGGCTCGGCGCTGAGCTGGAGGGCGACGACGTAGGACAACGTCGCCGCCGCGGTGGAACGGAGGGTCTGGACCACGAAGGGGTCCCGTCGCCACCGCTGCCACCACGGCCATCGGCTCGGGTGGACGACGAGCCAGTCGGAGGGGTGCGGCATGCGTACTCCTTCTCCGTCGGTGGCGGCCTCCGGGAGGCGCCTTCCCGCCGCCGTGCCGTCGAATCGCGATGCTTCGCGGTGTCGGTCGCGAGCGCGCGCCGACGCGCCGACGATCACCGGTCGAATTGTCCGGTTCTCCGTCGGGGCCGACGGTCGACCGGTCGCCGACGGGCCGACCGACCGGCGGGCGACCGACCGGCGGGCGACCGACCGGCGGGCGGGCGACCGGCGGGCCGGTGGATCGGCAACTGACGGATCGGCGACTGACGGCCCGATGTCCTACCCCGCGGTCCACCAGCCCGCGACCACCCGCAAGCCCCCACGCTCCGCCGCGCCTCCGGCTACCCGTCGGTGTCCCACTGCCCGACCACGCCGGGAAGTTCGACGCGGGAACGGATGCCCAGCCGGGAGAAGACGCTCCTGAGGTGGTGGTCGACCGTCCTGGGGCTCAGGGTCAGCCGGTCGGCGACCTCCCGATTGGTGGCGCCCTCCGCCACGAGGCGGGCGATGCGCTGCTGTTGCGGGGTCAGCCGGCCCCATGCCGAGGGGGACACCGCACCGCCGGAGGTGCCACCGGTGGCCCGCAGCTCGGACCTGGCGTGCGCGGCCCAGCCCTCCGCCGCCGCCCGCTCGAAGGTGACGAGCGCGTCGCGCAGCGGCACGCGCGCGTCACCGGGGCGTCTGCGGCGCCTCAGCCACGTACCGTAGGCGAGCAGTGTGCGGGCGCGTTCGAAGTCGTTGGCGGAGGCGTCGTGACGGCGGACGGCCTCATCGAACCAGTACGCCGGTTCCTCGCCCTGCGCGAGCAACGCCCGGCAGCGGGCCAGCTGCGCCGGTGCCGTGCTGTCGATGCCCTGGGCGGTCCAGACGGCGTACTCCTCGGCCGCCTCGCGGGCCTCGGCCCTCCGGTCTGTCGCGAGGGCCGCCTCCACGAAGCAGGGAACGACCAGCATCCGTAGTGCGAAGTGACCGCTCCGGGGTCCGGTCCGGACGAGCGGAACGAGCCGCGCCGCCGCCTGGGCGGCCAGGCCCCGGCCCAGTTCGCTCCGGGCCAGCGCCCACTCGGCGAGGGTGGCCGCCTGGAGGAGGCCGTGGGGGCGGGCCGTCTCCAGAGCCCGCCCTGCATGCTCCACCACCGACCGTTCGTCGCCCACCACCGAGGCCACCAGGGCCAGAACGGCGTGCTGATGGGCGGCGACGTTGCGCTGCCCCGACAGCTCCGCCGCCCGGAGCCCCTCCCGCGCGGTGCGCGCGGCCCGGCTGTACCGGCCGGCCCGGAGTTCCGCGTAGGCGAGGTGTTCCAGGACGCGCGGCAACAGGGCGGTGCGGCGCTCCGCACGCGCCCGGGCGAGCGCACGGGCGTGGACCCGGGCCGCCGCGGTGGTGTCGCCGAGGACGAGAGCGGCCGATCCCGCTCGCAGCAGCAGTCGCGGATCGTCCTCGGCACCGTCGCGCGCGACCACCCGCGCCAGTGGGGGACGGGCTCGGTCCAGCCGTACGGTGAGGGCAGCGCTCAGACCGTCGGCGAAGTCACGCTCCGTACCCCCGGCGTCCCCGCCTCCGTCGAGGGCGGCCAGGCAGGCAGCCACGTCACCCCCGGACCAGGCGGCCTCCATCGCGAGGAACCGGGCGTCGGACGCCTCGACCGGCGCCCGGTCGCGCAACAGCTCCGCCGCCTGCAGCAGCGCCTCGTGCGCGTCCATGACCGGGCCTCCCGCGAGGGCGGCGAGTCCGCGTACGAGCAGGGCGCGGCCGCGGGCCACCGGGGCGAGGGCGCGCCCGGTGGGGGCGCGACCGAGCCGGTCGGCGCGGTGGTCCTCGCCCCGCTCGAGCGCCGCCCGCGTGGCCACGCGCGCACGAGCCCGTTCGGCTCCGACCGCTCCGACCGCTCCGACCGCTCCGACCGCTCCGACCGCTCCGACCGCTCCGACCGCTCCGACCGCTCCGACCGTGCCAACGGCCTCATGGACGCGGTGGCGCCACACCGCCGGAGCCGAGGCGCGGGCGGCCCGGGCGAGGAACGGATCCTCGAAGCGCAGCACGTCGCCCCTGCGGCGCAGCAGCCCGTCCGCGATCAGTCCGTCCAGAGCCTCGACAGAGGTACGGGTCGCCCGCGAGCAGGCGCGTACGGAGTCCATGTCGACCTCGGACGCCGCGGACCCGCCCGCCTCTCCGGTGCGGTCCGTCAGCGCCACCAGGGCGAGCAGACGGCGGGAGTCCGCGGGCAGACGGTCCAGCAGCCCGCCGTACACCTCGGTGAGGACGGCACCGTCGGCCACCGGGCGCGGCAGGGGCGCGTCACCGGCGAGCTGGGCGGGCGTCAGGCGCCGTGTCACCGCGGCGAGGAGGCCGGGGTGCCCGGCCGTCTCGTCGAACAGCCGGTCCGCGATCGGCGGCGCCGGGGGCGTCGTGCACAGGTCGTCCAGGAGGACCCGGGCACCCTCCCGGGTCAGCCGTCCCAGCCGTACGGCCTCCGCGCCCGGCACGTCGGGGAGCCGATGGTGACGGGCAGCTGAGACGAGCCATCCGGGCCGTGCCGATCCACCCCGCCCTGGGCGTCCGGACCACGGATGCCCGGACGCGCCAAGGCCCACGTCCTGCCAGGCCACGGCGAGCGCGGCACGCGAATGGGCGTCCCACAGATGCAGGTCGTCCAGACAGATCAGCGCCGGCCGGCCTCCGAGGAGTTCGGCCACCGACGCGGCCAGGCCGCTCTCGCCCCGCGCCGACCGCAGCGCTCGTCGCGCGCCCGACGGGGTGGGAGCGAGGGCGGCGAACAGGGCTCGCGCCCCGCTCCACGGCCCACGGTGCTCCGGCGCGGCGACCCGGTATCCGCTGCCGGATGCCGGGTGACGGCCGGTACCGGGGAAGTCGTGGGCCGCGCGCGCGAGAAGCGCCGTGCGTCCCTCGCCCGGATCCCCGGTGACGAACAGGACACCGCCGACGCCCGCGTGAATATGGGCCGACAGACGGGCCACCGCGCCGAGTTCGGCCGTCCGGTCGTACAGCCGCCGGGGCGGGGCAGTGGCGTGCGTCGCTCCGCTCACACTCGCCACGTTACCGAGCCGTAAGGGACGACGGAAGGCTCCCGGGTCTGGACCGTGGCCCAGACCCGGGAGCCGCGTTCTGTGACGGAGCACAGCCGTCAGGAGCCCAGCGGGCAGCTGCCCCGGTACTCCTCGATCGTCAGGCTGGGCCGAGGCAGCGGGCAGAGGAACTGCTCGTAGCGGGTGTCGTCGTCGATGAAGCGCTTCAGCCACGCGATGCTGTACGTGGCGATCGTCGTGTTCGAGGCGTTCGGGGTGAAGTGGGTGGCGCCGTTGAGCTCCAGGTACGCCTTGTCGAGTGAGGCGGGAAGGCTCTCGTAGAAGGGCTCGGAGTGGGTGGCGACGGGGGCGATCGTGTCGCCGTCGGCTCCGATGACGAGGGTGGGCGTGGTGATCTCGGGCCAGGTCTTGTCCGTGTTCCAGGCGGTGAGGGGAACCGCGGCCTTGAGGGACGGCCGGCTCTTGGCGGCCTCAAGGGTTCCGCCACCGCCCATGGAATGCCCCATCACGCCGAGCCGGGACGCGTCGACGCGTCCCCGAACGCTGCTGCGCTGGGTCAGATGGTCGAGCGCGGCGAGGAGCTGCCGTCCGCGGCTGTCGGGCTGGTCGAGCGTGGTCAGCGTGTCGATGGTGAACACCACGAAGCCCTGCGAGGCGAGGCGCGGCCCCAGCCAGGCGATGGAGGACTGCGTCGCGGTGAACCCGGGGGAGATGACCACAGCGCCGAAAGTGCCGTCGCTCATGGACGTCGGGTAGTAGATGGTGCCGCCGCCGAAGCCGGTGACGGAGAGGGAGGAGACGGCGGTCTCGGCGACGGCGTAGGGGCCGCGAAGCGCCTCCACGCTCGCCCGGGTCGGCGCGGGACCACGCTCGTACGGATTGGCCGCGGAGGCGGTGTCGGCCGCCCGGCTGCCGGCATCTCGGGCGTCGGCGGCCTGGACGCCGGGGGCGAGGAGCAAGGCGAGGCAGGCCGCGGTGGCGGTCGCGGCGGATGCAGCGGCAAGGTGTCGTCTCATGACGGAGTCGTCCTCTCGTGTCGTGGGGCGGCCGCTCTCCGGGGAAGCAGGTCGACGGCCGCACCGTGAACTGGCCCCGCCACTGTCCGGTCACCACGACACCCGGGCATCGGCAGAACCACCGGCCTCTGCCCCGCACGGTCCGCGGAGGGTGGACGACAGGGCCGCCGCGCAGGCTGGTCGGACACAGGGGGTACGCGACGCCCTTGAAGAGCAGGAGACCCTCGGTCTCGTCAGGCGAGATCCACTGATGGATCCACGGACGCCGCCCAGATCAACGGGTGAGCCCCACGGCCCGTGCGCTCGACCCAATGCAGCCGGTCCTGGACGATGCGGCGGCGGGTCTCGGGACTGCGCTCCGCCACCCGGTGCAGTACGGCTCGCAGGTGCAGCAGAGTCATCGGAGATGCGGCGGCGGCGATGATGACGTCGTCGACAGCCGTGCGGACGAACCGGTCCCAGTCCGGTGCCGGGACGGTGACGCGTACGGTGCCGTCGGCCTCGGTGACACGGCCGACCTCAAGGTCGCGGTCGGCGAGACGAGTCAGCAGGTCCTCGATGCGGTTCAGGCTCTCCACCGCGGTGGCCGGATCGTTCACGGCCGGGGACAGGGCTCGAAGCGTGATGTCGGCGAGGATCCTGAACGGCAGCTCGGGGTCATGATCGAACGTACGCTCCACTCCGGTCGTCACGGCACCGCGCAGCTCGGACTCGGACACTCGGCCCCCCGTCACCTCGGCCAGTGTCGCGCCCCACGACAGGGTTTCGCCGGTACGGACCCGAAAGGTGATGGAACTGCCGCGCTCCCTCGCCATCCCGACCAGCAGGGGCACGTCGATCCGCTGCACCACGCACGCGACACCCGTCCATCGGACGGGGAGACCGGGCGTCGCGGACGACGCCGGGGGAACCCTCCTCGGGTCGTAGGGCAACGGATACGAAGCGGCGAACACCTGGTAAGCACGCGTGGTGATCGCGGTCAGCGCGTGTGCCAGCTGGATCGAGCTGAACGCTCTCGTCTGCAAGGACCACATCAGGCCCAGCGCCGCCAGCAACAGCATCATGGCGACCGTGGGCACCAGGACCGAGACGCTGCCGCGTGTGCCGATCGCCAGGGCCGCCGTGATGGCGAAGACGAACACTCCGACGGTGACGGCGAACGTGCGCCAGACGACGGGCTCGTCGCGGAACAACCCCAGCCGCGGCGTGAACATGCTGGCGGAGAACTGCACGACCAGGAACAGCATCGAGTAGATGATGCTCACGAGGCTGATGACACCGAACCCGATCGTGAACAGGAACGTCACCACCTGCCCGGCGTCCACCTGCGGCCCGCCTGTCACTTCAGGAACCAGCAGCCCCAGGACGAACCCGGCCGCCGCGCACACCAGCCGGGCCGCACTCTTGCGTCCGGCCCGCGAAAGCTGAGGACCCCCTCCTCCCCGGGCCCGCCCTCGCCCCCACCACCGATGCCTCGCCGGACCATCAGCCGAGCCGGACATGCAAGCCTCGCTTCCCATACCCACGTCAACACGCAGATAGGGATGCAACCATGACGAAAACCCCACAAGGAGCCGCCACGCCCGCCACCCGGCGGCCTTGCTCCGGTTCCCATACCGCGTGCCGCCGCCCATGCGGGTCGTGAGCAGCTGCGCCTAAAGATGGGGCAGAGAGGTACTTCAACCTGCCTGGTTCCCTCGGTCGCAGTGGTACGTGAACGTCGCCGATGACGTGTGACCGGCCGGCGCCGCGATCACGAGGCGCGCCACGGCCTGGTGGGTACCGGGGCCGTGGAAGGTCCACAGGAGGTGGACCCTGGCCTCCTTCTGTCCGCGGGTCAGTCTCTCGTGCAGAGCCCCGGACCGGGTTCCGTCGCTGCGTTCCCAGCGGTACGTGACGGTGCCCGGCCGTCCGTCCGTACGCACCACGCCCACGACGTCGGCCGTGCCGTCGCAGCCGAGTTGTTGCGCGGGCGTGGTGACGGTGACGTCCCGTACCGCGACGCGGGGCCCGTAGTGCTGCCAGGCGAGGAACGCGAGGACGGCGGCGAGGACGACGCCGGCGAGCGCGTAACGCCGGGGCCGGCGGGAGCGGGTGGGTCTCGGCGCGGGGACGCCGGGGAGGGTGCCGTGCCAGATCTGGACCGCCGTGGGCGTGTTCTCGGCGCGTCGTGCGGTGGCCGCGGTCACGCCCGGCCCGAACCGCAGGACCTCGCCCTCCACCCGGTCGGGTGCCGCGTGCGGTGTCGGGTGCTCGAACCAGTGGCTGCCGAGTTCGGTGGCGCTGTAGTCGTCGTCGTTCATGAGATCGTGCACCGCCGGATGAAGACCTGCTGCAGGGAGCCGCCGTTCCCGGCGGCGGGATCGGTGGTCGCGCGCAGTCCCCAGTAGCAACCGGCGCCCCGGACGTCGTGGGCGAGCGTCAGGGTGTAGCGGGTGGCTCCCTCGCGGCGATAGGTCTCGGAGCCGTCGGGAGCACCTGGGGCTCCCTGCTCGTCGCCGGTGAACCACTCGATGTGGATCGTCACCGGACCTGTTCCGTCCGTCGTGACCTCGACGGCGCCCGAGGCGGCCGTCGGTCCGGTCTGGCGCAGGCTCGTGACCGAGACGGCGGTCACGGAGACGGGCGGGGACGTGGGAGCCGTGGTCGGGGGTGTGGTGGTCGGCGTCATGCCGGTGGGTGGAGCGGAAGTCGTCGGTGATGCCGAGTCGGCAGGGGTCGTCGGGGGAGCGGTCGTGGTCGGCGCTGTCGTCGTGCCGTCCGTGGAGGATTCGTCCGGGGTGACGGTCGGCTCGGGGCTCGGCGACGAGGACGGCCCCGGAGTCGTCGCTGTCGTGGGGAGTGTTGCCGTCGGCGACGTATCGGGCTCCGTCGGGGGAGCGTTCGGCCCGGTGCTCGGCCCGGTGCTGGTCGTCGCGAAGGCCTGGGCGGCCTGGTCGCCGTCCGCCTCCTCGCCCCCGGCCCGCGCGGCGAGGGCGAGCAGCAGGGCGAGGACGAGCGCGGCCGCCCCCGCCGGCAGTGCGTGCGGGAGGCGCCACCGGGAGCGGGGCGGCGGGGCGGGCAAGGTGGTGGTGGCGAGTGCGGTCGTGCCCTCCGACGTTCCGCCGGTGGAGGGGAAGAGCAGCGGCAGCAGCGCGGCCAGCGCCGCCAGCCGTCCACGACCCCGTTCCTCCCAGTCCGGTCCGTAGGCGGCCAGGGCGACCGACTCCAGCTCGTTCACGAAAGCGGCCGCGTTCTCCGGCCGTTCGTGCGGCGACTTGGCGAGGCCCCGCCGGATGAGCGGGCGCAGCGGTTCCGGCGCCTGCCCGTCGGGTACGGGCGTGTCCAGGTGCTGTAGCGCGAGCTCGGCGAAATTGTCGCCGGTGAAGGGCTTGTGCCCGGTCAGGCACTCGAAGAAGGTCGCGGTCGCCGCGTAGACGTCGGCTGCAGGTGAGGCGGGCGCGCCGTTCCACTGCTCCGGAGCCATGTAGGCGGGGGTTCCGGCGACTCCCGGTGTGTCGCCCCGGCCGGTCGCGATGCCGAAGTCGACGAGCTTGGACGCTCCGTCGGCGGCCACCAGGACGTTCTCGGGCTTGTAGTCGCGGTGCACGACGCCCGCCCGGTGAGCGGCGGCGAGGCCCAGGAGCGAGCCCTTGAGCACGACGAGAGCCGCCTCGGGACCGGTCGAGCCCTCCCGCGCGAGGAGCGCGCGCAAGGCGACGCCGTCGACCAGCTCCATCACGATGGCCGCGCCCCGCGGAGCCTCGACGTACTCGTAGAACCCGACGACGTACGAACTGTCCAAGGCACCGAGCAGCCGGGCCTCGGACCGGAATCCCCGCACGAACCCCTCGTCCGAGCGGAACCGTTCACTCAGGTACTTCACGGCGACCGGCGTGCCGGTCGCGTCGTGCGTGGCGAGCACCACGCGTCCACTGCCGCCCGCCCCCAGCTCGCGGTCCTCGGTGTACCCCGGAACCACCCATGCGCCCATGCCCGTCCCCCTCGACGCCGTGGCCGACATTCCCCCTCACAGGGACAGATTCTCGCCACGGCCGGTTCCCCGCGGAAGGGGGCAACCCGGGCGCACCGCGTACGGTCGATCATCAGGTCGACGGGGCGAAGTCCGGGGCGGTGACGTCGGCCCCCAGCACGTCGAGCCCGGGCACGGGTGGCGCGCGGAGAAAACGTACGTCGTCATCCACGGCGAGCACGCTCTCACTCCGGCCTCGTGCGGGGCCCGGACCGACCGCGATCGACTGACACGCGCGAACGAAAGCACTAGCTTCGTCCCCATGAGCGACGAGATCACGGCAACGGTCGGCGGGACCTTCTACTCGTTCGACGGCCGGGTGTTGGAGATCTTCGGCGGCCACCCCGTCCGTTTCCACATCCGGCACATGCATCTGCGCGTCACGAGCCCGGACAGGAAGGGGAAGCAGACCGTGGAGATCTGCCACGGCCGGCCGGAGGCCCCGGGGGGAAGCCACACATGGACCTACACGGCCGCGGAACGGGACGACCTGCGTGCTCTGACCCCCGTGCTGGAAGCGGTGCAGGCAGCCATCGACTCGATGTCCCGGTGAACCCGAACGACTCCACCGCCCAGCCGCCGACCGTTTCGGGTCACAGTCTCCCGTCACCGCGGCTCGGACAGCGGAGGTACCGCACATGAACGCCGACACCGACCGGCCGACCCTCCTGTTGGTCCACGGAGCCTGGCACGGAGCCTGGTGCTGGGAGCCCGTAAGCACCGAGCTCGACGCCAACGGCTGGCGGTCCCACGTCGTCGACCTGCCCAGCGTCGCCCATCCCCTGGCCGGCCGGCACGACCCCGCCCGCCCGGTGGGCATGCTGGACGACGCGGACGCCATCCGGGACAGCCTCCGGCGCATCGACGGCCCGGTGGTGGTGATCGCCCACTCCTACGGAGGCGTCCCCACCACGGAGGCCATCGCGGATGCCGCGAGCGTGGTCGGGGCGGTGTACCTCGCCGCTTTCCAACTGGACGCGGGAGAGAGCATGTTCACGTTCCTCGGGGCGCCCGTGCCGGACGACGGCACGGGCCACGCCCCGCCGTACGAGGACGCCCGACGGGTACTCTTCGACGACGTGCCCGACGCCGATGCCGACCGTGCCGTGGCCCGGCTGCGCCCGCAGAGCGTCCGTTCCTTCACGGAGCGGGTGACCACGGCAGGCTGGCGCACCGTGCCCTCCAGCTACATCGTCTGCGACCGCGACCAGGCACTCGAACCGTCCCGGCAACGCGAGCTCGCCACACGCGCCGGCTCCGTCCACCGGCTGCCGAGCAGCCACTCGCCGTTCCTCTCGATGCCCCGGCAACTTGCCACTCTCCTGGGCCGGATCGCCACCCCCACCCTTCCCACCCAGCGCTGACGACCCGCTCGGTCCTCGGGATGAAGCGCTGGTCCCGCACGCCGGAGATGGACGCGGAGATGCTCCACAAGTCCGGGTGCGGGAGAGTGGAGGCCCAGGCCTTCTCGGAGCCCGACCCGGAAGCCCTGGGGACACCGATCGCACGGGCCTTGACGAGGCATGAGTCGCCCCCACTTCGCGAGCGAGACTGCGCTGCCGGGCCGACGCCGATCAGCAGGCCTGCGGCAGTGTGATCCGCGCCTGCGAACCGGGCGACCTCGTCCAGATCGACGCCGACAACACGGCGTGACTCAAGGGCATCGTCGCCGCACACGGCCGGCCCGGCATCAACCTCGTGGGCGACGGAGCGGATTCCCGAGGCGCGACCCTTCGTGGAGGAGAAGTACGAACTCCGGATCTGCGACAGCGGCCTCGTGCTCGCCCTGGCGGGCAGAGGCCGGCTGTCTGAGCAGCACGCCCTGACGTGGTCACCGACCCGGGCGGCGACACGATCTGCACACACACCGCCGTGGACGGCCATGATTCGCCGTCCGATCGGATCACCCTGCACCCCAGCCAGCACCACCAGCGAGACCGGTTTTTGCTGCCCATTCCTTCTCGGTGCCCTGGGTAAACCGCCCCTGCTGCCGCGCGGCTTCCCCGCCGGCCGTCAGCCCGCCTGGGGAGCCGCCGCCACCGCATGGATGACCGCTCTGCCCGTCACCGGCCGACCGTCGTCCTGGGCGCCCACCACTTCCCCGTCCGCCGTCCTCCCTGCAGGGTGGCCGTGATCTGCCCGCTTGCAGCGCTGGCGCGAGCGGACGGGCGCCCGTTTGCCGGATCCAGTTGAGCCAGACCCTCCGGTTGAATCGACGCGCGCGTCACCCCGAGCCGGCCAGGGCCCTGCTCTGGTACGCCATTCCGCCCCGCCTTCGTTCGCGCGCCTGTGATTCCCCTGATCACAAGGGGCTGCAAGGTGTCGATCACGTACATGCCACGACCTCCCCGCGCCTAGGCTCTAGAAAAACGACGAACAACGACGGGGGCAGGGACCATGAACATGACGGCGTATCGGGAAGAAGATGCGGGCACGCCGGCCCGGTCTCGACGCTGGCCGCTGCTCCTGGGGATCGTCGCACTCGCACTCACGGTGTCGGCCGGCGGGCTGGTCTGGCTGTTCCAGGACGAGCTGTTCCACCCCTTCGGCGATGTCCGGGCCTGCGAGGGAAGCGATGTGCCACTGCCCGTGGTGATCGACCCTGGGGATGCCGCGCTCCCGGCCGACGCCTCCGACGTCCATTACGTCACCCGCGAGGGCCGCGCCCAGGTCTCCTTCCTGAGCAGCCGGATACCCGACTACCTCCATCGCGCGAGTCTCCTCCCCGACGAAGCGCCCCTGTTCGACGATCGGCACGGCGCCGCCTACGGCCTGGGCGACGGCGAACCCGAGCTCCCCGAGGGACTGTGCGGCTCGCCGCTGCGCGGTCCCGCCTGGTTGTACGGCAACGACTCAGTCGCCGTCCTGGTCGAACGCTCCCCGCTCGCCCCCGATGCCTTCCCGAACCCGGCGCGCGCCATCGTCACGTACGCCCTCCCCTAACGCTTGAGTGAGGCTTGTCCTTCATCACGAAAACCTCAGTAACGAGCTCGTGCACGGTAGGCGGTGAGACGTCGAGCCTCGGATGGTTGACCATGGTCGGGCGGTGGGGAACGCGTCTCGTGCAGTGATCATCAGAAACCACCGGCTCACGGGCCTGTCGACCGATGTAATTGCTGAACTCATCGCCGAGGTAGGTCCGTTGTGGCATGAGCGTCATCTGGACAGGCTTGCGTCTCGGCCGCGGAAGCGGGCCGTGGGCGCCGGTGCGAAGTACCGGCTGGTGTTCGTCGACCGGCTCCTGGTCACCCTCGTTCATCTCCGTCACGGCTCCACCCACGATGTGCTGGCCTGCTGGTTCGGTGTGGACCGCTCCACCATCACCCGCGCCATCGGCGAGATGCGGCCCCTACTTGCCGAGCGGGGATGCACCGTCAGTCCCCGCGTGCGGCTGCGGACCCTGGCCGAGGTCGTCGAGCACCTCGGTGCCGGCGGGAAGACCGGCATCATCGACGGCACTGAGATCCGGGTTCGGCGGCCCGCCGCCGGCCGCAAGGACCGAGACCGGTTCATCTCCGGCAAGAACAAGCAGAACGCCGTCAAATTCATGGTGGTCACGGACGGCGAGGGGCGCGTGTTGTGGTGCCGCCCGACCGAGCCCGGAAGCTGCGCGGACATCACCCACGCGCGTCAATCAGGGCTGGTCAAGCTCCTGGTCGACGGACCCGCGGTCGAGATCCTTGCCGATGTCGGCTACCAGGGCCTCGCCGCCCGGACCGGCGGACGCGTGGTGACACCGCAGCACCGCAAGTTCAAGAAGAACGCCCCCGACGGGTACGAGGAGATGTACGAGCGGCAGCGCAAAGAGCACTCCTCACTTCGCATCCGGGTCGAGCATGGCATCGCCCACATCAAGAACTGGCGGTCCCTGACCCGCCACCGCGGCCGCCGCGAGCACATGAGCGACACCGTCCAGGCTGTGGCCGGCCCGCTCTCCCATCGGCAGACCGCAGACCTGATCCCCGCACAGCAGAGGTGAACACCGAGCCCCGCCGTGATCCTCGACGTCTCACCGCCTGCCGTGCACGAGCTCGCCAGGGCTGGTGACGGCCGAACCGGAGGTGCCGGCGGCGGGCGGTGGTGACGAGCTGGGCGGCAGCTGAGAACAATCGCAGCCGGAGCGGGCGAAGTTCCTAGCGGCGGGGTATGCGTGCGACGAGCTGGTCCGGGCCGGTTCCCGCCCCGGACGCGGCAGGGCGCCGCATGGGGCTGAGGGCAGGTCAGTGCGGGATGCTGTCGATCAGCTCGCGCGCCCCCTCGCGCAGGAGCGCGACGGCCACGGACGTGCCCAGCGTGGACGGGTCGAGGCGGCCGGCCCATTCGTGGGCGTTGAGCACGGTCTTGCCGTCCGGGGTGAACACGCAGGCGCGCAGTGAGAGCTCGCCGTTGCGCTCCACCCGGGCGTAGCCGGCGATGGGGGAGTTGCAGTGCCCTTGGAGGACGTGGAGGAGCATTCGCTCGGCCTGGGTCTCGCGGTGGGCGTCCCGGTCGCCGAGGCTGCTGATCAGGTCGATCAACTCCGTCTCGCCCTCGCGGCACTGGAGTGCCAGTACTCCGGCTCCGATCGGCGGCATCATCGTCTCCGTCGACAGGACCTCGGTGACGACGTCCGTCCGGCCGATCCGCTCCAGGCCGGCGACGGCCAGGAGCAGCGCGTCGGCGTCGCCTGCGGCCAGCTTCTCAAGGCGCCGGTTCGCGTTGCCCCGGATCGGGACGCACACCAGGTGCGGGTGAGAGGCGGCGAGCTGGGCGATCCGTCGTACGGAGGAAGTGCCGATCCGAGTGCCGGCGGGCAGTTCGTCGAGGGTGAGCCCGCCCGGGTGGATCAGGGCGTCCCGGATGTCGTCGCGCTTCAGGAACGCGGCGAACGTGGTCCCGGCCGGGAGCGGCCGGTCGGCGGGAACGTCCTTGACGCAGTGCACCGCGAGGTCGGCCTCACCGGCGAGGAGCGCGGCGTCCACCTCCTTGGTGAACGCTCCCTTCCCCTCCACCTGGGAGAGGTCGCCCATCCAGCGGTCGCCCGTCGTCTTGACCGGCAGGACGGTGGTCTTCACGTCCGGGTGGAGCGTGGCCAGTTCGGCGCGGACACGCTCCACCTGGGCGAGCGCCATCGGCGAATCGCGGGAAACGATGCGAATCAGATCACTCGGCATGAGGGCACGATAGACCTCTCAGATGCGGGCGGTTACCACCAACCCCGACGCCCAGTTCATCTGCGTGGCAAGCCAGTTGGTCACCTCGGGCAGTCGTTCGAGGAACCCGTCCTTCCTGGGCTGCTGGGTGTCCGGCCATGTGGCCTGAGCAGCATGTCGTCCACGACGTACAGCGCGATCCGGGCGTTGTTGGTTGTCAGGTGTTGCGCGGGGTGACCAGGCCGGATTCGTAGGCGAGGACCACTAGCTGGGCGCGGTCGCGGGCGTGGAGCTTGGTCATGGCCCGGTTGATGTGGGTTTTCGCGGTCAGCGGGCTGATGACCATGTGGGCCGCGATCTCGTCGTTGGACAGGCCCTGCGCGACCAGGACGACTGCCTCGCGTTCACGGCCGGTCAGCTCTTCCAGCGCCGTGCCTGTGGAGGTGGGCGGCGGCTGGGTGACGTACCGGTCGATCAGCTTGCGGGTGATCGAGGGGGCGAGGAGGGCGTCGCCGCGGGCGGCGACTCGTACGGCGTGCAGGAAGTCTTCCGGAACGATGTCCTTGACGAGGAATCCGGCGGCGCCGGCGCGCAGCGCGTTGAAGACGTATTCGTCCAGGCCGTAGTTGGTCAGGATGACGACGTGCACCCCGGCCAGGGCCGGGTCGGCGGCGATGCGCCGGGTCGTCTCGATGCCGTCGAGGACCGGCATCTGGATGTCGATGAGCGCGATGTCGGGCAGGTGGACCCTGGCGAGCTCCAGACTTTCGCTGCCGTTGGCGGCCTCGGTAACGACCTCGATGTCGTCTTCGAGGTCGAGGAGTGCGCGGAAGCCGCTGCGGATGAGCGGCTGGTCGTCGACCAGCAGGACACGGATCATGATGCTCGTTCCAGGGGGAGTTCGGCCTGGACGGTGAAGCCGCCCTCGCTGCGTGGTTCGGCGTGGAGCCGGCCGCCGAGGGCGGTGACTCGTTCGCGCATCCCGAGGAGCCCGATGCCTGGCACCGGGGCGGTTTCCGGCCTTGCCCTGCCGTCGTCGTCGATGCGGACCGCGAGGGCGTCCGGCCGGTAGTCGATGCGGACCGACGCCGTACCGGCGTCCGCGTGACGGGCGATGTTGGTCAGCGATTCCTGAACGACCCGGTAGGCAGTCCTGCCTACTGCGGCCGGCACGTCGTGCCGCTGGCCCTCGATCGTCAGTGTCGCCTCCAGGCCGGTCCTGCCGGCCCGCTCGACGAGTTCGGGGACGTGGTCGAGTCCGTGCGGTGGGGTGGTGTCGTCGTCGCGCAGCGCCTCCAGTGTCGCCCTCAGTTCCCGGGACGCCTCCCGGCCGGCCTCCCGGATCGCCAACAGGGCCTCAGGGACTTGTTCGCCGCGCTTTCGGGCCACGTGGACGGCGACTTCGGACTGCACCTTGATGACCGAGATCTGGTGGGTGAGTGAATCGTGCAGCTCGCGCGCGATGTGGAGCCGCTCCTCGTCGGCGCGGCGCCGTGCGGTCTCCTCACGGGTGTGCTCGGCTTCGTCGGCCCTCTGCTCGGCCTGCCGGAGGGCTTCACCGGCGGCGCCGGCTGCGATGAGCCAGGCGATTTCGAGGGCGCCCCGGGCCTGTGCGAATGCCTCGCCCGTATCGTGGAGGCCCGAGGCGAGGGCGGCGATGGGGAGAGCAGCCAGTACGGCCACGCTCACCGCCATCGTGATGACGCGGTGTCCCGCCCGCATGGCGGCGTACACCGCGAACAGGTACGCGACAGCGGCCACGTCGAAACCGGCCGCCTGGTAGCCCACCGCGCACACCCCGGTGACGGCAAGGACGGCAACCGGAGCCCGGCGGCCCGCGGCCAGCGCCAGACCTCCCGCCGTCAGCAGCACGTAGCCGAGCAGGTCGAGGTCCGTGGCGGAGTGCTGCCCTGACAACCCGGTGGCCAGCAGCGCCGCCGCCACGCCGACGGCGACCACCCAGTCCCTGACGCCGGCCGGGACCGCGAACCGTCGTTTGCTCATGTGGCGCACCCTAGCTGGGTGCTCCGGCGGGCGAGTCCCGCTCGTGGACGAGCGGCCGACTACCGCGCTCGCAGTACGTTCGTGGCGCCTGCCACGGCTGCGGCAGTGCGAACTGTCTGCGCCCGTGGGATGACCGGCGGTCGGTCCGGCAGACATGCTCGGACGAGATCCAGCCGTGGGAAGAGAAGGAGCACCCTGATGTCCGTTCGTCGCCTGATCGCCGCTGCCGCGACTGCCCTGCTCGGAGGCGTCGGGCTCGCCGCACCAGCGGCGGCGCACAGCTCGGTCCAGCCGCTCGCCGCCAGTGTCACCGACTTCGGCCTCGGGAGGCTCGGAGCCACCACGGGCGGGCTGCTGGGGCTGGCCGCCGTGATCATCGCCGGGCTGGCGTTGGCCCGCCCCGCGAGTCGTCTTGGCACCGCCAACGGGCCGTTCGGGGCCATGACGGCCATGGCAGCGGGCCTGATCGGCATGACCCTAGGTGGCCTGGTCGCGGCCACCGCCGACGGCGGTCTCGGAACCGGCAACGGGCTGGGCGGGGCCTACGTGGCGCTGCTGCTGGGGTTGATCGGCACGGCCCTCGGCGGGCGGTCTTTCACCCGCTCCCGCCGCACCGGCTGACCGACGACGGTCGTGGGCGAGGCCGAGGATGTTGGCGCCGTGCACGGTGACTCGCCGGCCTCCGGTGGGGGAGGGCGGGTGGCACTATCGGGGCGCCGTCCATACGTCCAGGGTGCATCTGGTCAGTCGAGGATGCCGAGCTCGGCGTCCGGTCGGCAGATCTCACACGCGCGGAGCCCGTCGACGGCCAGGGCCCGGCGGGCCTGCTCCTCGGTGAGTGGTGTGGTGCGTGAGGCCTGAAACTACCAGTCCAAGTTTTAGGCCTCCAGCCGCAGGAGGGCGGCCCTGGGCGAGCCCAGAACGTGGCGACGGCGCAGCCGCGGTCCTGACCGCCTACCGCCGCGCTGGAGCAGCAACTAGGATCTTCAGTGACATCGCGTGTCGGTCGCTGGCTGGGCGAGGCATGGAGGTGTCGGGAGATGCCCTCGGAGGCATTCCGTGCCAGTTGAGTTGAACCACATGATCGTCCACGCCCGGGACAACCGGGAGTCCGCCGAGTTCTTCGCGGGCCTGCTGGGCCTTGAGATCACCGCCGAGTGGGGCCCGTTCATTGCGGTCGACCTGAGCAACCGTGTCACGCTGGACTTCGCCACGATCCGCGCGGACGAGATCACCCTGCAGCATTACGCATTCCTGGTCTCGGAGGCGGAGTTCGACGCGGCCTACGCGCGAATCGCGCAGCGCCGCATCGAGCACTACGCCGACCCGCACCGGCAACACCCCAGCGAGATCAACCACAACGACGGCGGACGCGGCGTGTACTTCATGGACCCGGTCGGCCACTTCATGGAACTCATCACCGTGCCGTACGGCGGCCGGCCGTCGTAAGCGCAAGCGCCGAGGGCAGCACCCCGCGTCGGGGTGCTGCCCTCGACTGCTGCACGGGCCGAGAATCACAGTAGTCCGATGGCCGACCGGTCCGTCACGCCGAGGTTTCACCGGCGTTGGCGGTGTGGGAACGGCGTTGGCGGTGTGAGAACGGCGGGTGGGCAACCGGCCTATCGCGGCCAACCGGGCGCGGGGTCTGTGGGGAGGAGCGGGCGGAGAGCGCCCAGGAGGGCGCCGACGCAGGCGTCGCGCAGCTCGGTGCGGGTGCACGTCTCCGCCGTGAGCCAGTCGACGCAGAGCACCTGGACGAACACAAGCCAGCTCTTCAGGACGGCCGACACGGCGGCCCGGCTGCCGCCGTCGGCGAGCGGGAGCACGTCGAGGAGCCGGGCCCGCAGGACGTCCAGCTCGTCGGTCATGACCGTCTGGATCACCGGATCGCCGGCGAGCACGCGGTTCGCCGCGAGGACGGCGTTGCGGTTGGCGATGAAGTAGTCGAGGTGCACGTCGAGACCGGCGGCGAGTTGTTCGAGGAGGTCGCCGGTCGGGTCGAGCGGGACCTGTTCCAGCAGTCGGTCGGAGGCCTGCTGATAGACGGCCGCGAAGAGGTCGCGCTTGCCGGGGAAGTGGCGGTACAGCAGCGCGCGGGAGACGCCGGCGTGCTCGGCGACGTCCTCCATCAGCACGTCGTCGTACGGTCGGGCGGCGAAGAGCTGCGCACCTACGGCGAGGAACTGGGCGCGGCGCTCGGCGGGGCTGAGTCTTCGGCGGGGAGGCACGGGGAGAAGGTTACTTGACACGCGTCTACTAGTGACGTCTAGTAGACGCGTGTCTACTAATGGGGGTGGGTCGGATCATGGCCGGAGTTCTCAGGTGGCTCGTACGGACGATGGGGATCGCCTGCGTGGCGATCGGGCTGTTCCATGTGGCGCTCGGGAACGGCTCGGTGCCGGGCGCGGACTCGGCCGGCGCGACGGTCGACAGTCTGCAGCGGTTCTTCGGTGCGATCTTCGCCGGCTACGGGCTCGTCTGGCTCTGGGCGGCCCGGCAGTCGCCGATCCCGGCGACGGTGGTTCGGTGGCTGGCCGGGGTGTTCCTGCTGGGCGCGGTCGGGCGGTTGCTCTCGCTCGCCGTGCACGGGTGGCCCCACTGGTTCCAGGTGGTGCTCACGGTCATTGAACTGGTGATGCCGCCGCTGTACTTCTGGCTGGCGGACGCCGAGGAGAAGGCGGTCCGGACCGGGGCCGCGGCAGCCCAGGGATCGCCTAGGCCGGGGACCTACCCGCGCAGCTGAATCGTCTGTGTCAGGCGCCGGCGCCCACGGCATGGTTGCCGCCGAGAGCCAGTCGAGCTCCGCCATGACCGGTCATCTCCGGCTGTGGCGACCCTTGGCCGGCCAGGTGTTCTCTGAGCATGTGATGGATCGTCCGAACGTCGAGCAGCTCAGGCCCGCCCGGGACCCCCTGCCCGAGGATCTGAAGCAGTACGCCCGTGAGGTCGGGGTCGTCCTTGCTCGGGGACGCGATCGCCGCGCGGGTCGAAGATGTCGAGGTCAGTACATAGGTGCCGGTAGTGGCGGCGAGCTCTGCCACGGTTCCCATGGATTCCTGAACGGCCCGCCCGGCCGCCGCAATTGCGTCGGCCTGCCTCACTGATCGAGTACGGCGGCGACGGCCTCGATCTCGACGAGCTGGTCCTTGTAGCCGAGCACGGTGACGCCCATCAAGGTGCTGGGGACGTCGTGGTCGCCGAACGAGTCCCGGACCACCTGCCAGGCGGCCACCAGGTCCTCCTGCCGTGCCGATGCGACGAGAACCCGTGTACTGATGACGTCCTGAAGTGACGCGCCGGCGGCAGCGAGAGCAACCTGCATGTTCTCAACGGCCTTCGACGCCTGACCCGCGTAGTCCCCGACCGCGGCTGTTGAACCGTCGTCGTTCAGGGGACACGCCCCCGCGAGGAAGATCAGGCGGGACTCGGCGGGTGCCGTGGCCGCATACGCGTACTCGGCGACGTCGGACAGAGAAGTGGAGCGGATCAGAGTGATGGCACGAGCCACGGTGGTCGGGTCCTTTCCCATCGGGTGTTGAGTCCGGACATCCTGCCAACGACACGTCGCCGACGCCTCCCCTTTTCCTGCAGCCCACAGCGTCGCCGTCCCTGCTGGCCGACAGTCGTGAAGCGCCGCTCCATCGCAAGGCTCAAGGGAGTCGACGGTCGGCTACACGGTCCGTCAGTCCTTGTGCACGGGGCGGAGGGTGACCAGGTCGGTGCCGTCGCAATAGGTGAGGACGACACCGGGGCCCTTGCCGTGGTGCAGGAAGGCCCGGCAGTCCGATGCACCCTCCCAGAGGGTGTGGTCCTCGTGGTCCAGCAGGAGCAGGCGTCGGCCGTCCTGCCAGAAGCGGTCTGTGAGGACGCGTGCCGCGGGGCTCAGCCCGTCAGGGCGGACCGGCCGGTCGGCTTCGTTGAGGGCCCGGTCCGGCCGGCCGGGTGCGCGGATGATCTCGTTCATGGTGCCGTCCGTGACCAGGTACTCGCCCGGGGCGAGCCGCCGGGAGCGGCCCAGGGTACCGAAGTAGGGGTCGACGACGAGGGCACCCTTGGCGTCCGGCAGCGCCATGGCATAGCCGACGAACAGCGGGAGAGTGCGGTCCCATCGGCATCCGGTGCGCGGGTCGCGCGGGGCCTGGGGCTGGTCCCATACGAAGGTGTGCTGCCAGTCGCGGGCCTCGTGACCGTCGTCCTTCCCGGCCGGCCTGGCGAGGACCGTGACGCGACAGCTGCCCCTGGCCGGGGCGGTGGCCATGGTGATCCGTCCGTTGTGTTCGGTGATCCGGTCGATGCTGCCATGGGGCATCCGGAGGCCCGTCTTCCAGTACGGCCGGCCGCTTTCCGGGTCCAGGGTGGCGATGCGGTCGGGGGTGACCAGATACGGCCGGCAGCGGTCGACGCCGGGGCGTGGGTCGACGGTGAACGTGTCGGCCCGGCAGCCGTCCAGGACCCGTACCGACCCTGGCTCCGTGCGCGTCCACTTGCGCCGCCCGGACCGGGGTTCCCAGCCGGTCAGGTGGCAGGAACCGGGGCGGCAGTCAGCCGCCAGCACCGTCGCGAAACCGTCGGCGTACAGGAATACCTGGCTGCCCGGCGGGACAGCGTGCCGCCAGCTCAGGCGCCCCTGTTCCGGGTCGAGCCCGGCGATCGCGCTCGGCCCTCGGTGGCCTTCGCGTCCGCCGACCATCACGACCCTGTGGCCTTGGACGAGCGCGGAGTGTGCCGCGCCGGGTTGTTGTGAGGTCAGCGCGAACTCGGCGGGCAGCGTCAGCCGCCAGCCCTGCCGCTCCGGCCCTTCCCGCTGAACGAGCATGCGGCCCTGGCCGAGCAGCCCCGCTTCGGTGGAGTTCACCACCCAGGTACCGTCAGGCCCCGGCCGCACCGGCAACCGGACACGCGAAGCTTCCTCGGGAACCGCCTCGCCATCGCCGAACTGCGGCCCTTGCGGGGCGAAACACCCCGCGACCAGCAAGCCCAACACCCCGACCAGCAGCCCCCGCCACCCCCGACGCCGCATCGCACCCCCCGGATCCACGCTCAACATAGAGCGCCCGTCGCCCCACCTGCCATCCCGCAGCATGCATCTCCTGAGAACCATGCGCGGTCACAGCCAGATTGTGGCCAGCCACGTGACGACGGCCGCGGTGCCGACGAGTCCGACGTTGAGTGTGATCCGGCGATCCTCGCCGGTCAGATGGACGGCGATCGCACCGATCTGCAGGAGCAGGAACCCGAAGGCCGCGGGCAGTGCCACCCAGGGTGCGATGCCGGTCAGTGGCGGCAGGATCAATCCGGCGGCGCCGAGTATTTCGACGGTCCCCAGCGCCCTGACGGCGAGCAGGGGTATTCGGTCGACCCAGGCCATCATCGGGCGCAGTCGATCACGACTGCGGATCACTTTCATAGCGCCCGCATAGAGGTAGAAGAGGGCGAGCAGTCCGGCGACGATCCAGTATGCGATGTTCATGTTTTCCCCTCCGTGGTCACCGGTTGCAGGTGGCCAGTCGATTCGCAGGGCTCCACGGCGGCTTCCTTGAAGGAGACCGGGTCATCGTCCGAGGGACTCGGAAGAACGGGGAGCGCCCCTGCTTGGTCGGCCAGGTGAGGGACGGCCGGCTGTTGCCATCCCGTCGGTTTCAGGTGAGGTCAGTGACAGGCACGGTCGCGCAGCGGCTCGTCACATGAATTCCGGCGTGCGGCGTGAGCGGTCGACAGGCGGCGATCACGTCTCTGGAGGTCTCTTGTCGCCGAAGGTGAGCCGCGCCGTTCGCCGGGGCCGGCCACGGATACGGCGGGGGTCCGGCCCGCGATGCGCTGGTCCTGGTTTCGTGAGGCATGTTCCGAGTGCACCGCCGGGCCCCGGCGGCTGTCCAAGATCCATTCCGCGACGCCGATACCTTGTGGGTATCGTTGCAGAGTGGAGCTACGTACCCTGCGCTACTTCGTGGCGGTCGCCGAGGAACTCCACTTCGGCCGAGCGGCCGCTCGACTGCACATGAGCCAGCCGCCGCTGAGCCGGGCGATCAAGCAGCTGGAAGGTGAGGTCGGTGCCCTGCTGTTCGTCCGCACGCCCGCCGGTGTCACGCTCACCCCGGTGGGTGCCGTGCTGCTCGATGAGGCGCGGGCCCTGCTCGCCCAGGCCGACCGCGTCCGCGCACGCGTCTCCGCGGCGGCCGGCGGTGCGAGCATCACGGTCGGCATCCTGGGTGACAGCACCGACCCGGGAGCGAACAGGCTGGCCGAGGCCTACCGCCGGAGGCACCCCGACATCGACGTCCGTATCCGCGACACCGACCTGACCGATCCGACCTGCGGGCTGCGCGCCGGCCTGGTCGATGTGGCCTTGACGCGGGCACCGTTCGACGAAACCGCCCTGACGGTGCGTGAGCTTCGAAGCGATCCGGTGGGCGTGGTCCTGCGCGCGGACGACCCGCTGGCCGCCCGTGAGCGGCTGCGGCTGGCCGACCTGAGCGACCGCCGCTGGTTCCAGTTCCCGCAGGGGACGGACCCGGTCTGGCAGGCGTACTGGAACGGCGGCGAGCCGCGCGAGGGCCCAGTGGTGCGCGTCGTCCAGGAATGCCTGCAGGCCGTGCGGTGGAACGGCACGGTCGGCCTGGCCCCACTCGGACATGACCTGCCCGCAGAGCTGGCCGCGGTGCCGCTGATCGACATGCCGCCCAGCCGAGTGGTTGCGGTGTGGAACAAGGGCGACATGAACCCGTTGGTACGTTCGTTCATCGAGATCGCGACAGCCGCGTACCGCCGCTGAGTACGGCGCAGCCGGTCTGTCAGCCGGATCAGGACGATCAAACGCCAGATGTCCGGTCGCGCAGGCTTCGTACGTCTCCAGCTCGCCCGAGCACCAGCGCCCGCGCCACACCACTACCGCGCCGCCGGATGAGAAGGCAGGTCCGAGGTCCGGATCGATGCGGACGAACGTACGGGCGTGGCCTGCTTGACCGGCCCCTTCACCACCGTCAGAGTCGGGATGCGGCACCGCAGCAGCGCCGCCCGACTCTGCCGACCGGCCCCCCGTCCACCGGCAGACCTCACTCACGTCCAGGAGCGGCTGATTCGATGGTCCCCGACATGATTGTGATCGGTACGGCCATCACCCTGGGGCCTTTGCACAACAGTGCCTTCATCCTCCTGCTCTCCTCGCGGCGCGGCGTTCGTCAGGGGCTGGCGTTCCTGTTGTCGTGGCTGGCCAATCTCGTCGCGGTGATCGCCTGTGTGGTGCTGCTGACCGGTGGTCAGCCCCCCGCACGTCACAGCGCACCCTCGACTGCCGCGATCGTCGCGAAACTCGTCATCGGTGTGGCACTGGTGCTGTACGGCGCGCACCGGCGCCGCCGACCGCCGCGCCCGCACGGCCCGCCACGCTGGACCGCCCGGATCGACGACGCCTCCCCGGCCACCGCAGCCGGCCTCGCATGGCTGCTGCAGCCGTGGGCACTGGTCGGCGCCGGCGCCGCGACCGCCGTCGACGCGAACCTCTCCACCCTGACCGACTGGCTCGCACTGGCCGGTTACTGCCTGCTGGCCACGCTCAGCCTCGTCGTCATGGAGATGTACGCGGTCTGGGCGCCTGCAGCCGCGAACGCCCGGCTGAACGCTCTGCGGAGCTGGCTGGAGCAGCACCAGGAGCAGCTGATCGTCACCCTCTCCCTGCTCGCCGGCCTGTGGCTGACGGCCCGGAGCATCTACGAGCTGGTCGCCTGACACGGACGGCCCCGGCGGCAACGAACACGCCACCCACTGCCCCGAACTCGACGCCCTCACCCGGACCTCCGCTCGTTCGCGGGCGGGCTCCCCGAGCGCCAGGACGAACGCCTCCGCACTGGCGCGACGCCGTTCGGCTGGGCGGCCCCGCCCAGCCTCGCCCGAACGCCGGCTCACCAGGGAGGGCCGTGCTGACCGGCGGGGTCAGGTCCGTCAGGCGCGCGCTTCGTCCTGTCGGTCAGCTTTCCTCGTCGTAGTCGTCGTAGTCGTCGTAGTCGTAGTCCTCGTCGTCTCTCTCGGCGGGTGCGTAGTCGACCGGTTCGGCGACCCAGCCGGCTGAGAGGACGAGCCGGGAGGTGCGGTGGACGGTGAGGAACCCGAAGGGGCGATCGAGGACGAGTCTGATGTGGCGCACGACGTACGGGGTCGCCGACGCCGCGCAGCCGGCGGCGGCGCCGAAGGCCGTGACTGTCGCCGACTGGAAGCCCTCTGCGGTGAAGTGGGCCGATGCCGACTGGTTGGCCTGCTGCACGGCCAGCGGGGCGTCGCTGACACCCGGGAAGTGGCCGTGGCCGGCGTCCGTGGCGCTGGTCAGGCCGAACAGCGCCGGAGTGGCGAGCAGGTCGTGGGCGGCGGTCAGGGAGAACGGGGACGTGGTCACGGACAGGACGTGGTCGCGGTCGCCGGCGCGCACATTGCGGACGTTCAGTCCGGGTCCGGGTTCGCCGAGCGGCAGCCGGTAGCCGGGCACAACCTGGTGTGTGCCGGACAGGATGCCGATTCCGGCGGCAAGTACGGCGCCGGGCGCGGCGTCCTGCTCTCCGAGGAGGAGGTGGACGTCGACGCCGGTGTTGCCGAGCACGTGGAGGACGGTCAGGCGGCCGGTCGGGGTCTCCGTGACACCGACCCGGTCCAGCAGGCTGGTGCGGCGGCTCAGTCCGACCAGGTCCCTGCCTGCCCAGGGGCCCTCGTCGTCCGGCTCCAGCCCGGTTTCCTGGAAGGGGCTCAGCCACTTGGTCCGAACCGCCTGAGCGGCGGCAAGGACGAGCAGCGTCGCCTTGTCGAGGCGCAGCGGCATGGCGGGGATCAGTCCGCCGGTCCGCTCCGTGGCCCATGCGTCCAGGGCCTTCTTGTCGGCCTCGTCGTCGCCGCTGAACCGGCCCAGCGTGGCGTCGGGCAGCCCGGCCGCCCACTGTCCGTGTACCTCCAGCCCGGGACGCACCCACAGCCCGACCGCGGCCGATGAGCCCCTGATACGGGCCAGCGCGCCCAGCAGCCCGCGCGCTGCCTCGGCAGCTTCGTCGGCGCGCATGCCGAGTGCGTCCTCCAGCTCACCGCGGGCCGGTCCGCACGCGCCGTCCGCGAGGAAGGCCAGGAGCGGCCAGAGGCCGGCTGCGGAGAATGCCGTCCCCTTGGCGAGCGCCTCCGGCGCCAGGCCGTCGGCCGCCCAGTGTGCGGTCATCCTGTTGACCGCGCGGATCGTCGCTGATGTCGCCCTCATGCCGCCCCCCAGGGGCGGCAGCTGAGCTGCGCCCCCGTCATCTGTTCGTCCCCTCACGGGCCTGTGAACAGCGAAACCGTACCTGTGGGGGTGCCGTACAAGGGAATGGTTTTCGCAGCTCGCTCCGGGCGCATCAGACGGCTGGCGTCCGCACCGGCCCGCCAGGGGTGTGTCATTCGTCGGTGGCGTCTTCGGCTTCCCAGCGGAGCAGGTCGCCAGGCTGGCAGTCGAGTACGTCGCAGAGGGCGGCGAGGGTGGCGAAGCGTACGGCTTTGGCGCGGCCGTTCTTGAGTACGGCGAGGTTGGCGGGCGTGATTCCCACCCGGTCGGCGAGCTCGCCCACGGACATCTTGCGCCTGGCCAGCATGATGTCGATGTCGACGGTGATGGGCATCAGATGACCTCGTCCAGCTCGTCTCGCATCTGCGTTGCCTCGGCGTCGAGTGCGACGGCTTGGGTGAGCAGCATCCGCAGGACGAGCACGATGAGCGCGACTCCGAGGATGGCCAGGCTGATCCCGCCCATGATGAGGGTGACGCCCGGGTCGTCGCGCTGGCCCGGCGCGTTGATGACGGTGACCGCGAGCCAGAGCAGGGCGGCTGTCACGATCGCGCCGATCACGATGTCGACGTACCGGAAGGCGGCGTGGGAGAACACGGTTCCGCGTCGCACCATGCTGACCAGTCGCCACACGCTGACCAGGGCTGCCTGGGCCGTGAACATGCCCAGGATCGTGATCACGCGCAGCGGGGTCAGGGGGAGCGACCCGTCCTCCGGGTCGGTGGCCAACGCCCACACCATCAATGCCTGTACGAACACAGTGCCGGTGAGCACCACTGCGAGCACGGCCCGCAGCGCATGCACGGTCAACTTCCCCACGACTCATCCTCTCATCGATTTACGATGGGAATCTATCGAATCTCGATAGATAGAGCAATGGTCGGGATGCTGGGGCGGCGGGCTCGCCATGAGGGGGCGCCGCCCCCGTGCCCACGGGGGAGTGCCATGGCGCCGGCCTCCACCGCTGCGTTGGCCTCAGCTGGGCCGGGCCCCGCCTCTCCCACGGCCCGGTGTCACCCGGATGGAGTAGTCCATGACCGGGTGGCCCCCGGACGGCGGCTAGCGTCGGCTTGTAGGTATCCGCCGTTCGGCCGAGGAGGACTCATGACCGGCACGCCCCGGCGTCCCGCGGCCCGCGTGGCCGCCGCCCTCGGGATACTCGCCGCGCAGTCCCTGGTCCTGGGTGTCCTGGGTGTGAGCCCAGCCCACGCAGCCGTGCAGTACTACGAGATCCGCAGCCTGGACGGCAAGTGCCTGAGCGTCGCAGGATCCTCCCAGCGCTCCGGCGCGGACGTGGTCCTGTGGGACTGCCTGGGGATCACGGACCAGCGGTGGCGGGTCACGAACACAGCCGACATGCCCTTCGGAGAGCTGGAGGACCGGCCGCCCGGTAAGCGTGACACCGACCACGTCCTCTTCGTCAAGCTCCGGGCCCAGCACAGCGACAAGTGCCTCGCCATGGCGGGGGACAATTTCGAACCGGGCAGCGACATCGTGCAGGGGGACTGCTCGGACCAGAACCTGACCACGGATTGGCAGATGATCGGTCACGGGGACCGCTTCGAGATCAGCGACCAGCACTGTGTCGGCGTCGCGGGCGGGAGCCACCGCAATGGCACCCCCGTCGTCTATCAGACGTGCACCGAGAACTCCCCGAGATGGCTGTTCAAACCCTGGGAATGAGCCGGTGGGCACCTACACCGGTGGCTCCCGGCCGCGTGCCGAGTTCGAACGCCCGGCGAGCCCGTGGCCGGATCCGCAAGGCCGTCGAGCGCTCGTCGACGCATGAACGAGCACCTCTCGGTCCGACGGGGGTGAGCCCTGCGGAATGATCGGGCCATGACGAAGATCGTGTTGATGTCGGACCCGAAGGTGTCCTCCATACCCGTCGCCGAATGCGGTGAACGCCTTGTGGACGTCCGTCGCAATGGTTCGTTGCTGGTCGATACACGCAAGCAGGACCCGGCGGATGCCTACGCATACCTGCGGGAAGGCGTGCTGGAACGACTGATCGAGGCGCAGGCGATGCTGCCGCAGGGCCTGCGGCTGCTGTTCGTCGAGGGGTACCGGCCTCCTTCTCTTCAGCGGGAGTACTTCGAGGAGTACGCCGGTCAACTGGGGGCCGCCCACCCCGATTGGACCGCCGGACAGATCCACTCGGCGGCAAGCCGGTACGTGTCACCGCCCGACATCGCTCCGCACAGCGCCGGCGCGGCCGTGGACCTCACCCTGGCCGACACCGACGGCCAGGAGCTGGACCTGGGCACACGCATGAACGCGGACCCGGAGGAGAGCAAGGGCGCCTGCTACACCGATGCCGTCGGCATCACCGAGGAGGCCCGCGCCAACCGCGAGCTCCTGGGCTCCGTACTCACGGCCGCCGGACTGGTGAACTACCCCACGGAGTGGTGGCACTGGTCCTTCGGAGACCGCTACTGGGCCTTGATGACGGGCGCGGCGGCAGCTCTCTACGGCCCGAAGGAGATCGGCCCGCGCAGCTGACCCGGGCCCGTCCGGACGCGCCTTTCCGGGCATGGGCAGCCGCCGAACCGGCGGAGCGCGAGCATGGCCGGAGCATGTTCATCGCGGCCGGGCAGAATAGGGCCGTGATCGGCTACTGGAATCCGCTCCCCACGGCTCAACGGGTGATGGAGAACCTCGAGGAGCGTGCGGAGCAACTCTTCACGGGTGCGTGGGACCAACGGAACTGGCGCAATGTTCCGGGCCCTTTCTACGCCGGCGAGACCGACAGCATGGCTACTGGGCGTCTGAACGCTCCGGATCACGTTGCCTATGACGATGATCTGGGCGGCGGTTTCGGCTCCGAGTTCATCTATCGCCAACCGGTCGACGAGGACGAGACCGCGGCCGTGATCCACGGTTGCCGGATGGAGTCGTACCGGGGCTACAACTGGGACGGTGACGACCATTGGACGGTGGAAGCCGTCCGTGACTGGTGGCGGGACCGAGCCCGCGTTCGGGAATGGGCTGTCCTCATAGCCTCCGACTGGGGTGCGGACGCTCACCCGCACTGGGGCTTCAACGCCGACCCGCGTTACCTCGGCCACTATCACGATGCAGCTCAGGGGCATCGTGATTTCATCGCCTACATCGATGGCGGACTGGACATCTACCTGCGCGGCTACCTTTTCTGGCTCGAACACCGCCGCGAGTCACGCGATGACGAAGCCCTTCCTCACCTCTAGGCAGTCCGTCGAAATGACCTTGACTGGTGGATCATGGTGGGGCAATACGTCGCCATGAGCTGACCGATGCCGAGTGGGACCTCGTGCGGCCGTTGCTGCGCCGGCACGAAGCCGTCCCCAAGGGTGCGAACCGCGAAGGAAGGCTCCTCGGCCGCTGGGTGAATCCGTGGCGCGACAAGCGATGAGTTCGTGTTCCGCGCCCGGTCCACCCTTCACCACCTCGTCCTCAAGGAGTGACCGATGACCGATACGACGACGTTCGACCTCGGGCCACAGGCCCGCGTCGTGGCCCGTCTCGCGGAGGGTGTCGCCGACGCGCGCCTCGCCGACCGGACCCCTTGCCCCGATTACGCGGTCAGCGACCTGCTGGGCCACCTCACAGGCCTCACCGTCGCCTTCCGTGACGCCGCCCGCAAGGACCTGGGCTCCACGACGGACACGGCCCCCGGCGCGGCTGCGCCCGCCCTCCCGGACGACTGGCGCAAGGTACTGCCGCAGGTCCTGGACGAACTGGCGGAAGCCTGGAGGGATCCCTCCGCCTGGACGGGCATGACCCGCGCGGGAGGCGTGGACCTGCCCGGCGAGATCGCGGCTGCGGTCGCCGTCGACGAGCTGGTGATCCACGGCTGGGACTTGGCGCGGGCCACAGGCCAGGAGTACGTCCCCGATGAGTCCGCCCTGCGCGCCTCGCACGAGTTCCTGCTGGCGGCCGCCGAGGACGACACCCGCGGCGGCGGCATCTTCGGAGCTGTAGTACCCGTCCCGGACGACGCCCCGCTGCTGGATCGTGCGGTGGGTCTGAGCGGGCGAGACCCGAGCTGGACGCCACCGACGACCCCGTGACGTCGTATCCGGTGCGGCGACGAGTCCCATCTGTGGGCCGTACGAGCTCCAGCAGGCCGGGGGAGCGGCTCGCCGCCACGCGCCAGGGTGCTCCAGGTCTGGGCGCCGTCGGCAGCGGTTCCCCCGTTCGGGTGATCGCCGCCCGGTGTCGCCGAGCCCTGAGGACGCGCCGTCGAGGTTCGTGTCTGCAGGGCTGCCGGTCGGTGGGGTGCAACCGCAGGAGGCGCGCTGCCGGGAAAGTCGGATCCTGTTCTGACCGGCGGTCTACCGTACGGGTGTGCCGCGCTGCCCGCCGCGGTCGCGCGAGGAGGAATCCTGTGTCATCGCCCTGCGACCCCCAGTACGCTCCCGCCGGCGACGTGGGTGCGGCGCTCCTGATGATCGACTCTCGTCTCAAGGCCATCTACGACGGCAGGACCGAGACCGACCCCGAACAGCAGCAGCTGATCGACCAGTTCACCGCCTCGCTGGGGCCCAGGGAAGCCCGTGATGTGCTGGACGGCGCGTGCACGCTCATCTTCATGTTCATGAAGTGGCTGCGGATGGCCTACGAGGACCACGACAAGGACGTCATCGAGTGCGTGGTGCCCAATTTCGTGGCCACGATGCGCATGATGCCCAGGAGCGTCCGTCCCGAGGTCATTCCGACCATGGCCGGTCTCGTCGTCGCGGCGGGCACGGGCCTGAGCCCCAGCCTGTGGCGTCAGCAGTACGGAGACTGGACCGAGGACGAGATGAACCCCCTGGAAGCCACGGCCTTCCTGCTCGCGGAACACATCAACCGGATCACCGACGACCGCGACTTCGCGACACGCCTGATCACCGAAGCCCTGTCCAGGGCGGACCAGGACTGACGCGGTCGGCCGTCGGGCAGGCCGGACCCTCTGCGCGTCATGCAGCGGGCCCGGCGCAGGTGCCCGCACCGTCTGTGCGGTCCGGGGGCGGTTCCGCCCCGGCACTCGGCGCCGGGGCACCGGCTGGGATCTGAGCCGGGGTCGCTGCCTGGTGTCGGGCGTGTGCCTACGCGGCGTCCCCGGTGAGCCCCTCTTCGAGGCCTTCGTCGGGGAGGTCGCTCTCGCCGAGGCCCTCGTCCTGCATCATGGCGCCGAAGAAGCCGCCCATGAGCTCTTCCAGGTCCAGCTCGGTCGCTCCGGCCGGGGCTGTGGGCTTGGTGCCCCCGCTCATCTTCAGCACCAGACCGAACTTCTTGACCTTCGCGTTCTCGGCCAGCTTGGCGAGGTCGACGTGTACCTCGGTCAGGTCACCGTTCTTGAGCGTGAAGTCGGCCGTGACCTTGGTGTCGGGGGCGTCCTTGAGGTCCTTGTCCGAAGGCAGGTCCATACCGGGCGGCAGGTCCTTGGTGAGCGGACGGATCTCGCCGATGAGTTCCGTGATGAGCGTGCGGAACGGGGCCGTGGCGGTGATGTGCTCGGTGCCGTCCTCGCCTCCGGCGGTCGTGAAGTCGACCTCGCGGGCGATGACCTCGCGGAGGGCCTCCAGGAGCTTCTTCTGGGTCTTGGAGTCCAGCGTGGGCTCGGGCGACGGCTTGGCGCCGGGCTCCTCGCCCATCTCTTGGGCCATCTCCTGGCCGGCCTTCTGGATCTCCTTGGTGTTGAACTTGACCCACTCGCCGTCCAGCACCTTCTTGAGGCCCTTGGCCTCCGGGGGGAGTGAATCGGCGGGAGGCATCGGGGCGTCCATCGCCTTGGTGAGGGCTTCGACGTCGGAGCGGACGTAGGTGTAGTCGCCGACGACCCGGTACTCGACGAGGTCGCCGCCGGGAGTGCTGACCTTCATGGCCACACCGACGAAGTCCTTCTCCTCTGACTCGTCGATCGGCTTCTTCGACTCCACCGTGACGCTGATCTTCGCCCCGCTGATCAGCTCCGCGGCCTCGTCGGGGATCTCGTCGCCGGACTCCGGGTCCGACTCGGCGTCCATCAGCTTGAGGGTCTCGGCGTCGACGTCCAGGTCCAGCTCGAAGGAGATCGACTTCTCCTTGCCCAGCTTCTCGAAGGCCTGGTCCAGCTTCTTCCCGGCGGACAGCTGCTCCACCGTGCCGCAGGCGGCCGAACCTGCCAGGACGGCGCCGACGACTGCGGTGGCGGTGAGGGTCTTGCGTATCGCGGTGATGATGGTCTCCTCGTAGGTGCGATCACAAGCGTGATCGTTCAGGAGACTCGCCACCCCCCTGAATGGTTGCCCTCCTGTCCCGTATCTTGCGTCACCCCTACCGATGCAGGGCCTGCCCGTCGGCCCGGTCAGGCCCGACGACGAGGACCACCAGGTGTACGACCGCGGCGCACGGCCCCGCGCGCGACGACGCCCCGGCCCCTCTCTGGGGCCGGGGCGGGGAGGCAGTGCTCACGGGGTGCCGTCGGCGGGGAACCTGCGCTGCTTGCCGGTGACGGTCGGCGTGCCGCCGCCAGGGAAGCGACGGGCCGAGAAGGCAGCCGGGGTGCCGTCTCCGGGGAACTTCCGTAGGGCGGCGACGGCGGCCGCGATGACGGCCGGCGCGATCAGTGCCTTCATTGTCGTGCGGAGGGGGGACTTGGCCTGGGGCATGTCGATCCTTGGGCTGGTCGGGCGGCCGGGCGGGCCGTGGACATACCTCAGTCTCGCCAGGACCTTGTCCCAGGCGCCTGATCCTCAGGTCCCACACGTGTCCCACCTTGCCCGCAGGGCATGACTGCCCGCACGAGCGTCCCGGTACCCGTGTTGACCAGCTCGAACGCTCCGCCGAGCTCCTCGGCGCGCTCGGCCATCGAGCGGAGTCCGACCCCTTCGGCGTGCTCCGCCGGGATGCCGTTCCCGTTGTCGCGGATCTCGACGGTGACCGCCTCGCCCGCGAGGATCACGGTGGCCTCCGCCCGGTCCGCGCGCGCGTGCCGTACCGCGTTGTTGAGGGCCTCGGAGGCGATGCGGTAGACGGCGACCTCGACCGCCGCAGGAAGCTTGGGGAACGGTTCGGGGCACAGGCCGACCGTGATGCGCACCGTACGGCCCAGCTGCTCGGCGAGCCCCTGCAGCGCGCGCGGCAGGTCGGCGGTGTCGAGGGCGGCCGGGGCCAGGCCGACGGTGATCCTGCGCAGTTCGTCGATGGCCCGGCCGATGCCTTCGGAGACGGTGGTCAGCGACCGCAGCGCCTTGGGTTCGGCCGGCATGGCCGACCTGACGGCGTCGACCTGGAGCCGCAGTCCGGAGAGGGCGGGACCCAGTCCGTCGTGGAGGTCGTGCCGGAGCCGCCGTCGTTCCTCCTCCCGCGCCAGGACGATCTGTTCGCGGCTCGTCTGGAGTTCCTCGTAGAGCCGCAGGGAGGCGATGGCCGGGGCGCTGTGGTCGGCCAGGAGGCGGACGGCCTCGCGGTCCTGGTGGTCGAGGGCGAGCTCGCCGTGGCGGGGCGGCACCAGGAGGTGGCCGATGACCTCTCCCTGGTACACGAGCGGGAACAGCTCCTCGCCACTGCCCGGGTAGCCCCTGCGGGCCAGTTCGCGCCGCCCGTGCCGGGTGCTGATGACGAGACGGGCCCCGGGAAGCCTGAGGGTGTGTACCACGGTGTCGCACAGCAGCCGTGGCATGTCGCCGGGGTCGAGGGCGTGCCCGAGCCGGTCGGCGAGCTGGCGCACGGCCTGGTACGGCTGGGCGCGTTCACCGTAGTAGTAGCGGTCGACGAGCCGCGCGGCCCAGCGGGCGGTGGGGCGCAGCAGCACGCCCACGAGGAGGGCGGCGGAGGCGATCAGCGCGGACTTCGGGGTCGTGGTGCCGGGCGCGAAGTACGAGAGGACGAAGCCGCCGCCGACGTACGCCATGAACAGCACGAACGTCAGGACGAAACTGGTCAGGATCCGACGCCCCGCCCGGTCGAGGGCCCAGTTCCGCTCCCGTACGTGGATGTAGCCGAGCGTCGCGGGCCAGGCCGCCGCCGCGATGTACAGGGCGATGACGGTGAGTCCTTCGGGGGCGGCCGTGAACCGGTGGACGTACAGCATCGTGATCCACATCCCGTACGGGATCACGAGCACGGCGTACGTCCGCTCCTGCTTCGGTGTCCGGTGCCAGCGGGCCGCCATGAGGAGTACCGCGGCGGCGACGACGGCCGGCGGCACCCAGCGGACGGCGGTGTCCATCCAGGGGAGGAGCAGGTCCTCCAGCCAGGTCCAGGCGCCGCCCGTCAGGGAGGTGGGCCGCCCGTAGTAGACGAAGCCGGGGCGGGCGAAGGCGTGGAACTGCTGCAGGGCGCTCCACACCGCGATGACCGCCACGAGCGGGCGGCCCCAGAGCGCCGGCAGCCGTCCGCTCGGCAACCACAGGGGGAGGGGATAGATGACGACGCCGAGGAGGGTGTAGGCGAAGAGCGCGAAGAGCAGGACAGCGGCGAAGGCCCCTGGGCCGATCCGGGAGGTCACAGCCATGAGGGAGAGGGTCTGAGCCACCGTCAGGGCGCAGCCGGCGGTGAGAAGAAGCCTGCCCAGGGCCTGGGCGGAGCGTCGGGTGGTGAACACCATGCCGGTCAGCGCGAGGCCCAGGCCGAGCAGGACGTGATCGGCGGCCAGGTGGAGCCGGACGCCCTGGAGAGCGGGGTCCTGCAGCCGAGTGAGGGTGAGCCCCGCCCAGACGGCACCGGCGGCCATGGTGAGGACGCACACCGCGTAGGCGGGCACCATGTCCGTCCTCAACCGGGGGGCGTCCGGCACTCCTCGACGGCCTGCGCGCATATCGGCCTCCTCGCCGGTTCGGCGGTGGTTTCCCAGCTTCGGACGCCCACGGTCCCGGGCGCATGAGACGCGTGTCCCGGCCATGCCCCGGGCCCGGCACCCTGCCCTGGGCCTCCTGTGCCCCGGGGTCCTGCCCTGGGCCTTCTGGGGCCCGGCTCCCCGCCTGGGCCTGCTCTGCCTGGCTCCCTGCCCCGGGCCTTCCCGTGACTGGCGCGGGGTTCGGGCCGCGGGTCGGCTCAGGCCTCGATGGTTGGGTCCTCGCCGAGGCCCGCGTCACGGGCCCGGGCGACGGCCTCGGCGCGCGAGGTGACCTGGAGCTTGTCGAAGACGTGGGTGATGTGGTTGCGCACGGTCTTCTCCGACAGGACGAGCTCACGGGCGATGCGCCGGTTGTCGTGGCCCCGGGCGATCAGTTCGAGGACCTCGACCTCGCGCGCGGTCAGCGTCGGGAAGAGCCGTTCCGCGTCGTGCTGCCGGCCGCCGGACAGCAGCGGCGAGAGTCGGGCCGCGATGTCGGAACCGATGACGGCGCCCCCCGCGGCGACGGTGCGCAGGGCGAACAGGACCTCGTCCGAGCCCGCGCCCTTGACGACGTAGCCGCGGGCGCCGGCCTGGAGCGCGGCGAGGAGGCTGGCGTCGTCGTCGGACATGGTGAGCATGAGGACCGGAAGGCCGGGGTGTTCCTCGGCGAGCCGGCGGGTGGCCTCGATGCCTGAGATGTCGGGAAGCGAGAGGTCCATGACGACCACGTCGGGCCGGTGCTGCGCGACGGCCTCGGGTACCTCGGCGCCCGTCGTGGCCTCGGCGACGACCAGCGCGGCGCCGGTGCTCTCCAGGGCCGCTTTGAGCCCCTCACGGAACAGCGGGTGATCGTCGACAATCAGGACGCGGGGAGCGGAACGATCTTCTTCGGGCACAGCCGGACGCTATCAGTAACCGTCGATCACTTATGGTAACGAGCCTGTCCTCGGCCCGGGCACGGCACGAACAGGGCCGCCGACTCATGCCCTTGGGCACTCCGGCCCCGGATCGTGGCAGTGGAAACCCCACCCGCCCCACGGAACGGGAACCGTCATGTGCCCCACCTTCGCGGCGCTCGCCCTGGACCGGTCCGTCCAGGCCGGCCCCGTGCACGTCCCCGTCCAGGTACGCCCCGACGCCGGCCCCTCGACCGAACTGACGCTGCCCGTACGACAGACCGGCGCCGACCGGGTCGTCGTCCTCGCCGACCCCTCGCTGCCCGAGGCCCACCTCGCCCGCGTGCTGCGCTCCCTGGAGTCCGCGGCACCCACCCGCGTACGGTGGCTGCCCGCTGCGTCCGTACCGGGGGAGCCCCCGGCCGACGGCGCCCGCCCCGTACCGGACGACTCGGTGGTCGTGGCTCTCGGCGGCACCCGGGTCATCAGGGCCGCCGACAGGCTCGTCCGCCCCGACGGGACCCCGCCCCCGCTGCTCCGCCTGCCCACCACGCTCTGCGCCATGACGGGAGCCGCTCTCTCCGTCGCAGGCCGGCTCTCCGTCGCCGGCCGGCGCGGCGCGGCCGACAGGGGCCTCAGCCCCGGCTCCGGGCAAGGCCACGGCCACGGCCAAGGCCCCGCCACAGGTCCCGGCCAAGGGCCCGGCTCCGCACCGGTCCTGGTCCGGTGTCAGCTCGACTTCCTGGAGACCCTCGACGCCACCGCCCTGCGGGCCGGGGTGTGGGGCCTCGTTCGCGACGTGCTCGCCGTCGTCCCCGGCTCGTACGACCAAGTGGCCGCCCGGCTCCGCCGCGGCGGGCGCTACGACGCCGGGACCCTGGCCTCCTTCCTCGCCCTGTGCCTGGAAGTCCGGGCCAGGCTCCTCTGCTACGACCCCTTCGAGACCGGCCCCGCGAGGGTCCTGCACTACGGACGCGCCGTCGCCCGCGCCCTTCGCACGAGTGCGCGCCCCGGCGCCCTGCACCACGGCGACGCGACCGCCCTCGGCCTGCTCGCCGCCGCGCGCGCCGCACGTCTCGCGGGACTTTCCGACGCGGCCTGCCTGGACGCCCACACCGACCTCGTGGCACGGGCCGGCGGCCCGACCGCCCTGCCCACCGGGATCGATTCCGGGGCCGTACTCGATGAGCTGCTTCGCGGCTCCACCGGGCCGCGCCCGCCGCGCCCGCGGGCCGCCGCGGTCGGGGCCCACCGGGTCGGCCTGGTCCTCCTCGACGAGCTCGGCGTCCCGCACCTGGAGCACGGCCGCGCCGTCACCGCCGTCGGAGCCGACGTCCTGCGCGCCGCCCTCGAAACCCTGGCCCCTGCCCCTGCCCCGACGGAACCGGTCGCCGTGCCCGAAACCCAGGCTCCCGCGTCCGCCCCCACCCCCGCCCCGGTGGTACCGGGACACGGACCCGGACAGGAGCCGGGACAACGGCCGGGACCGGGAGGGGACAGTCCGCTCATGTCCTTGGGGCGCCGGGCGCCCGAAAGTCGATGACAGAGCACGAACCCGACACACACCCCGGAGAACCGACATGCCAAGGATCACCTGGTCCCATCCGATCCACAGCGATCTGAGTCATCGCGGCTACGCACTCGTCCGCGGCGCCGACCTCGACGTCGACGCGAGCGCGCGTGCCGCCGCGGCGGCACTGGCCGACGAATGGAACCGGCTGGAGCCCGACCGCTACCTCAAGAACGGCGCCACGTTCCGGGAACGCCGCTACGCCCGCTTCCGGTACCTGCCGCGCACACGCTCCATCCAACTCCTGGCCCACCGGCCGTACTTCCAGTCGACCGAGGCCAACAGGTACGCCGGCGGCATCCGCCGCGAGGTGGCCCCGCTCACCCGGGCCTCCCTCGGGAACGACCTCTTCAACGAGCTGATCCGCTTCGACTTCTCGCAATTCCCCGTCGACGAGGCCGGCCTCGACCATCCCTGGGAGGTCGCCTGCCACCAGTTCCGTACCCGGGCGACCCCGCGGGAGGCGGGCGAACCCACCCCGGAGGGCATCCACCGCGACGAGATCGACTTCGGCGCCATCCACCTGATGGACCGGGTCAACACGCGCGGCGGTGACTCCCGCGTCCACAGCGAATCGGGGGAGCTGCTCGCCGAGTTCCGGCTCGAAGACCCGCTGGACACCATGTTCTGGGCCGACCGTGACGTCCTGCACTCCGTCACGCCCACCGCCCCGGTGGACCCCGCCCGGAACGCGACGCGGGACATCCTCATCCTCGGCTACACCTGCTCGCCCGGACTCCGCGCGAGCGACTGACAGGGAGTCACGGACGTGACAACGCAGACTCAGGAAACCTCGTCCACCCTCGGACCGACCGTGGTCCTCTGCCTCGCCTCCGTCTACGTGGTGTGGGGATCGACCTACCTCGCGATCGACTACACCCTGGACAGCATGCCGCCGTTGCTCATGACGGGCACGCGCTTCCTCGCGGGCGGAATCATCCTCGCCGTGTTCCTGCTTTCCCGGGGGCACACGCTGCCGACCCGTCGGCAGTGGCTCCACTGCGCCCTCGTCGGCGGACTCATGCAGGGCGGCTGCGTCGGCGGCATCGCCATCGCCGAACGCACCCTCTCCAGCGGGCTGGCCTCCGTCGGCATCGCCACCGTCCCCGTCTGGACCGTCCTGATGGTCGGCGTCGCGACCCGCCGCTGGCCCAACCGCATGGAGGCGTACGGCATCCTGCTCGGCCTCGTCGGCGTCGTCCTGCTGGCCGTCGACGGAGGCCTGGGCGGCGGCGCGAAGGGCTCCGTCGTCATCGTCGCCGCGGCGGTCAGCTGGTCGCTCGGCTCGGTCCTCAGCCAGCACCTCGAGCTGCCCCGGGGCCCGATGGCCTACGCGGGCGAGATGCTCGCGGGCGGCACCCTCGTCAGCCTCGTCGGGCTGCTCGCGGGGGAGCGCGTCGACCGCATGCCCGACGCGTCGGCCCTCTGGGCCTGGGGCTACCTCGTCGTCTTCGGCTCGCTCCTGGCCTACAGCGCGTACATGTACCTGCTGACCGCGGTCCGCACCACCCTCGCCACCAGCTACACCCTGGTCACTCCGGCCGTGGCCGTGCTGCTCGGCGCCTGGATTCTCTCCGAGCGGGTCAGTGCCCTGACCGTGCTCGCCGTGGCGGCGGTCCTGATCGCCGTCCGGTTCATCTTCAGAGGAAGGAAGCTTCACGATGCGAACGACACACGCGAAGGATAGGACCGTGCTCTTCATCGGGGACACCTCGCACTGGAGCCGGCTCGCCGCCTCCCACCTGCGGGACGTCTTCGGCCACGTGTCCGTCCTGCTCTGGGACTACGGCGACCCGCCGCCCCGGCTCCCCGAGGAGTGGAACGGCGACCACATCTTCTGCTTCAAGGCCGATCTGCTCCTGAAGCCGGAGACCCTCGCCAGGGCCGCCGTCAGCGCCCTCAACTTCCACCCGGCCACACCCCAGTTCCGTGGTGTCGGAGGCTACGACTTCGTCCTCCGGGATGGCGGCGCGGAGTTCGGCGCCACCAGCCACCACATCGTCCCGCGGATCGACGCCGGTCCGATCGTGAAGGTCTCCCGCTTCCCGATCGCCCGCGGAGAGAACGCGGCCTCGCTCAGCGCCCGTACGGCGGCCCACTGCCTGGTGCTCTTCTACGAGGTGATCGGAATGATCGCGCAAGGACGGGACCTCCCCGTCTCCGACGAACAGTGGGGCGAACGGCTCTACACCCGGGCCATGCTCCGCCGGCTCCACACGACTCTGGGGAGGCAGTGATGAAGATCGTCCTCGCCTATTCGGGCGGCCTCGACACCTCGCTGGCGCTCTCCTGGCTCCAGCGGACCTACGACGCGGAGGTCATCGCCTTCTGCGCGGACCTCGGCCAGAGCGAGGACCTCGCCGAGGTCAGGACCCGCGCCGAGCGCAACGGTGCGGCCAAGGTGTACATGGAGGACCTCCGCCACGAGTTCCTCACCGAGTACGCCTTCCGGGCACTGCACGCCAACGCCGTCTACGAGGGAACGTACTTCATGGCGGCCTCGCTCAGCCGGCCGCTGATCGCCAAGCGGCTCGTGGAGATCGCCCGGGCGGAAGGAGCGCAGGCCGTCGCCCACGGCGCCACCGGCAAGGGCAACGACCAGGTCCGCTTCTACGCGGGCATCACCGCCCTCGACCCGGGGATGCGGATCATCTCCCCGGTCCTGGAATGGGACCTGCACACCCGCGCCGCGCAGATCGCGTACGCGCGCACCCACGGGGTGGAGACCCCCGCCTTCAACTCCAGCCCCTACAGCCGCGACACCAACCTGTGGGGCAGCAGCGTCGAATGCGGCCCGCTGGACGACATCCTGCGGGCCCCGCCGGAGGAGGTCTACACGGCGACCGTGCCGCCCGAGGCCGCGCCCGACCGCCCGGAGCACGTGCGCCTCACCTTCGAACGGGGCGTCCCCACCCACCTCGACGGGGAAGCCCTGGCCCCGGTGGAGCTGGTCCGGCGGCTCGCCGAGCGCGCGGGACGCCACGGTGTCGGCCGGATCGACATCATGGAGAACCGCCTCGTCGGACTGAAGGTACGAGGGGTGTACGAGAGTCCCGCGGCCACCGTCCTCTACGAGGCGCACCGCCAGCTGGAGAACCTCGTCCTCGAACGGGACCTGTTCCAGTACAAGGCGGAACTGGGCCGCCGGTACGCCCAGCTCGTCTACGACGCCAAGTGGTTCACCGGCCTCCGCACCTCGTTGGACGCCTTCTTCGCCGATGTCCAGGAGCGGGTCGAGGGCACGGTGACGGTGAAGCTCTACAAGGGCTCGGCCACCACGGTCAGCCGCTCGTCCCCGCACTCGCTGTACCACCCGGACTACGCCTCCTACGAGGCGGAGAACGAGTTCGACCAGCGCGCGGGCGAAGGATTCTCGTACATCTGGTCGATGCCCGCCAGGGTGGCGGGCATGCGCCGAGGGAGCACGTCATGGACATGAACCACACATCGGTGAAGGGCCGGGCCCCGGACCGTTCGCTCGCCGAGCGCGTCCCGGGGAGCCGGAGGCCGCCGAGGGTGGCGACCGAGCGCCGGTTCCTGATGTGCAGGCCCACCCACTTCGACGTCACGTACTCCATCAACCCGTGGATGCGGCCGGAGCAGGGTGCCGACCCGGCCCGCGCGCTGCGGCAGTGGGCGGCCCTCCGTGACCTGTACCGCCGGCTCGGCCACACCGTGGAGGAGATACCGCCCGACCCGCGGCTGCCGGACATGGTCTTCGCGGCGAACGGCGCCACCGTCATCGGCGGCCGGGTGCTCGGGGCACGCTTCCGCCACCCGGAGCGGGCCGCGGAGGGGCCGGCGTACCTCTCCTGGCTCGCCGACCACGGATACGCGACGGTCCGTGCCCCGCGCTTCATCAACGAGGGCGAGGGCGACTATCTGCTCGCGGGCCGGACGATCCTGGCCGGCACGGGATTCCGCACGGAACCCCGGGCGCACGAGGAGGCCGAGGAGTTCTTCGGCCTGCCGGTGGTGACCCTGACCCTGGTCGACCCCGCCTACTACCACCTCGACACGGCCCTGAGCGTGCTCTCCGACACCGAGATCATGTACTACCCGGCGGCCTTCTCCGAGGGGAGCCGCGCGGTCCTGGAGACCCTCTATCCGGAGGCGATCCTGGCGGACGCGGAGGACGCGGCGGCCTTCGGGCTCAACGCGCTCTCCGACGGGAGGCACGTACTGCTGCCGTCGGCGGCGACCCGGCTGGCCGGGGCGCTCGCGGCGCGCGGCTTCGAGTCGATCGGTGTCGACCTGTCCGAGCTCCTGAAGGCAGGCGGCAGCGTCAAGTGCTGCACGCTGGAGCTGCGTCCCGAAGAGGAGGCGTCATGACCCCCGCGGATGACCGGAACGAGGGCCCCACCACCCCGAAGGGCCCCGCCGCACAGGCGCTGTACCTGGCCATGATCGGGGCCGCGGGGCCGGCGGCGACCGGCTGGACCGGCCCGCCCCGGCTCCCCGCGCCCGCCCGGCGGGGCGAGCGGGTGCTCATCCTGGGCGCCGGAGTCGCCGGTCTGACCGCGGCGTACGAGCTGAGCACGCTCGGCTACGACGTCACCGTCCTGGAGGCGCAGCAGCGGGTCGGCGGGCGCAACCGTACGGCGCGCGCGGGCGACGAGCTGTACGAGATCGACGACAGGACCGGTGCGGCCGTCCGCACGCACACCTGCCGGTTCGACGACGGTCTCTACCTCAACCTGGGCCCGGGCCGCATCCCGCACCACCACCGCCGGGTGCTCGGATACTGCCGGGACTTCCAGGTGGCCCTCGAACCGTACGTCATGGAGACCACGGCCAACCTCGTGCGGCCGCCGCACCGCGCCGAGGCCCTGCCCAACCGGCGGGTGGCCAACGACACGCGCGGCCACTTCGCGGCGATGCTCACCGAGACGCTCACGACGCACGACGCGTTCACCGCCGAAGTGCGCGATCTCCTCCGGGTCTTCGGGGCGCTCGGCGCCGACGGAAAGTACTCCGTGGCGGCACGGTCGGGCTACCTTCACGACCCGGTGGCCGGGGAGCCGTTCCCGGTTCCCGCCGAGCCGCTGACCTTCGAGGAGCTGGTGGAGTCCGGCTTCTGGAGGACCAGCTTCTACCAGCCGCTCGACCACGAGTGGCAGCCGACGATGTTCCAGCCGGTCGGCGGCATGGACCGGATCGTCGAGGCCCTGGCACACCGGGCCCGGCGCGCGGGCGCCGACATCGTGCTCGGTGCCGAGGTCACCGGGATCGCGATCGACGAGGACCGGCGCGGTGCCCGGGTGACCTACCGCAGCGGCGGGCGGATCCTGCGGGCCGACGCCCGGCACTGCGTGAGCACCATCCCCCTACCGGTTTTCAGGGGCGTGGGGCGGACCGGGTTCTCCGCCGCGTTCGAGTCCGCCGTCGGGATCGTGGAGTTCGCGAAGACCTGCAAGGTGGGCTGGCAGGCCGACCGGCGCTTCTGGGAGGACGACCCCGCCGACCCCTCCGCCGGTGCCGGGCGGATCTACGGAGGCATCAGCTGGACCTCCCACGACATCACCCAGATCTGGTACCCGTCCCACGACTGGTTCTCCGGCAAGGGCACCCTTGTCGGCGCGTACAACTTCGAGGGCAAGGCGGGTCGTTTCGGCGGCCTGTCCCCCCGGGAGCGGCTCGACGCGGCCCGCGAGGGTGCCGTGGAACTCCATCCCGAGTTCGCGGACGAGGCCCTCGTCCCGGGGGAGAAGGGCATCACCGTCGCCTGGCACAAGGTGCCGTACCAGCTCGGCGGCTGGGCGCAGTGGGAGCCGGACCGGGAGGACCACCGCGAGGCGTACCGGCAACTGCTCCAGCCCGAGGGCGGTGACGTCTTCCACGTCGCCGGGGACCAGATCTCCCCGCTGCCCGGCTGGCAGGAGGGCGCCATGATGTCGGCCCAGTTCGTCGTCCAGCAGATCCTGGGCGTCATGCCCCGCACGGTGCCGGAGGTGACCACGGTGCCCGACTCCATCGCCCTCACCCAGGGCATGGCCTGACCCGGCCCGCCGGGCGGACACCGCCGGGCCTCACCCAGGGCACGGCCTGACCCGGCCCGCTGTGCGGACACCTCCGGGGACAGCGGAGGCGATCGACAAGAACACCCCGCGTCTCAGGAGGAGTCCCCGTAGCGGGCGGCCATCGCGGCAGCGCGGTCACGGAGGGAGGCGCGCAGCGACTGCGGGGCCAGGGCCTCCGCGTCCGTGCCGAGCTGCCACAGGGCCCACTCGGCGTGTCGTGCGTCCTGGAAGGTCAGCTCCAGCCGCAGCCGGCCGTCTGCGTCGGGTTCCTCGGCGCGGACGGTCAGGGCGGTGTGCAGCAGATCCTCCCGCCGCGCCGGGTTCACGCGTACCAGCACGGTGAGGTGGCCGTCGGAGAGAAACCGCGCGGAGCGTTCCCGCCAGATCCGGTCCAGGTCGACCCGATCCGGCCGCTGTGCCGCTTCGGGGAGTTCCTCGGCTGCCAACACCCGCGACAGCCGGTAGGTGCGGTCCGCGCCGGATCGCGTGGCCAGCAAGTAGCCCCGGTCGCGTACGGTGACCAGGCCGATCGGATCCACCGTGCGCCACTGTGGCGCCTGGCCCGTGGCCGCGTAGTGGATGCGCAGCTTGTGTCCGCCGAGCACCGCACGCCGGACCTCGATCATGGTCCTGTCAGGTACCTCATCGGCGACCATCCGCCGTGAGAGCAGGTCGGTCTCCGGCTCGACGAGGAAGCGCTGGACCGCATCGCTCGCGGTGGCCCGGTGGCCTTCAGGCAGCGCGTCGAGCACCTTCCGCAGGGCCGAAGCGAGCGCCGGGCCGAGCCCGAACCCCTGCTCGCCGCGCCCCGATCCGGCGGTCAGCAAGGCAAGGGCCTCGTCGTGGTTCAGTCCGGTGAGCTCGGTCCGGAAACCGGGCAACAACGCGAAACCGCCGTGCCGGCCGCGTTCGGCATAGACCGGGACGCCGGCCGCGGACAGTGCCTCGATGTCGCGCAGCACGGTGCGGGTGGATACCCCCAGCTCGTGGGCCAGCGTGTTCGCGGTCAGGCGACCGCGCTGGCGCAGCAGGAGCATCAGCGAGACCAACCGATCGGCGCGCATGCGAGAACGCTAACGGAATACATGACCAAGGGTGTCGTGATTTGTTGGCAGGCTCGTCAGCACGACGTCAAAGCCGGCGACGGCCGAGCCGATGGACGTACGTACTCCCCATCAACCTCCCCAACAATCGAATGGAACTGACGTGGCAGTGGAACGAACGGCGGTCAACCCGGTGACGTGGTCGGAAGAGCTGGGCTTCAACCAGGGTGAACTCGTCACCGGGCACACACGCACCCTGTACATCTCGGGGCAGACCGCGATGAGCGACGACGGCAAGCCCCAGCATGACGGCGACATCGCGGCACAGCTGACGCTGAGCATCGACAACCTGGAGGCCGTACTCGGCAAGGCCGACATGTCCCTCGCGAACCTCGTCCGCCTCACCGTCTACACGACTGACGTCGACCTGCTCTTCCCGCACTACGGCGTGCTGGCGGCGCGATTGGGCGCCGCCGGAGTGGCACCGACCTCCACGTTGCTCGGGGTGACACGACTGGCGATCCCCGGCCAGCTGGTCGAACTCGAAGGAACCGCCGTCGCGTGATGCGACTTCGGCGCCGTTGCTACTCGTGCCGGTCGAACCGGCACGAGTAGCAGGCGGACCTCTGTCGCTCTACGGACTCGCCTGATCGCGTACGGCTGGGCTCGATGAGCGGCGTCGTGGCCGACACCGTCCAGCGTCCGCTACCGGGCCTGACGGCCCGGTGTCACTTCAGGTGCCGGCCGAAGAACCGGCCCCCGTCCTCCACCTCGAACCACGGGGTTCCGACGTGTCCGCCCAGATTGGCGTGCAGCGTCTTCTCCTTGCTGCCGAAGGCGTCGAACAGGTCCAGGGCCCGCTGCCGGGGGTTTCCTTCGTCGTCCCACTGCAGCAGGAACAGCAGCGGAATGGTGACCTGCCGGGCCTCCTCGCGCTGGGCGAGGGGCACGTAACCCCCGGCGAAGAAACCGGCGGCCGCGATGCGCGGCTCGACCACCGCAAGCCGAATGCCGACGGCGGTCCACCCCGAGTACCCGACCGGGCCGCCGATCTCGGGCAGCGTGAGGAGGGCGTCCAGGGTGGTCTGCCATTCCGGGACCGCCTTTTCGACCAGCGGGCCGATGAAGGACTCGAAGATCTCGTCGACCGGCTCGCCGGCCTGCACCGCCCGGCGGAGGTCGGCGCGAGCCTGCTCGTCCGCGGCGGAACGGGGCCGGTCACCGCATCCGGCGGCGTCGATGGCAGCCACCGCGTAGCCGTGTGCCGCGGTGTGCCGGGCCCGGGCCACCAGCCGGGACTGCGCCTTGGGCAGGCCGTTGTTGTGGGCCATCAGGACCAGTGGGACCGGTGCGGCGGATTCAGGCGTCCACAGGGTGCCGGGGATCTCGCCGAGGGTGAATTCGCGCTCGAGGACGCCGTCGTCGAGGCGCTGTTCGGAAGTGAATTGCACAGTCGTGCCTTTCGGGAGTGCTCGTGAACGGCGCTCCCGGACGACCTATCGCCCGACCGTGACCCCGGAGGGGAGCACCCATGTCGATACTGCGTTCACGGGTACCACCTCCTCGTTCTCTCGCACGGCCTCTGGAAACGTAGCAGTGTCGCCGTGGCCCGCCAAACGGTTTTCTGCGCGGGCTCCGTGGCCGGATGCCGCGGAGTGGGAACACTTCGCAGAGCTACGTGGGGCCTCATCGCGGTTTCCCGGGGTGAGGCCCTGTGACGGCGGGGCGCACTGGGTACCGGTGCGTAGAGCCGTGCGGGCGATCAGTCCTCGATCGCCTGGTACAGAGTGGTCCAGAAGTCGTGCATCAGGTGGACCGAGTCGGGGACCGATGTGCCGACCTGGGTGAGGAGGATGCCGACGACGTTGTTGACGGGGTCGGCGTAGGTGGAGGTGCCGGAGCCGCCGTCCCAGCCGAACTGGCCGACGGGAGCGTAGTCGCCGCGGTAGGTCCGCACCGCCATCCCGAAGCCCCAACCACCATGCTGGCCCTGGCCGAAGGAGATGTGGACGTTGTTGGTGGCCAGCTCGGAGCGGGCGGCGTTCTGCGCGGGGGTGAGGCGGTTGGTGGTCATCAGCTCCACCGCCTGCCTGGACAGAACGCGCTTGCCGCCGTGCTTGCCGCCGTTCAGCAGCATCCTGAAGTAGGCGTGGTAGTCGTCCGCGGTGGAGACCAGACCACCGCCACCGCCATGGAACGCCGGAGGGATGTTCCACCGGCCGCCCCTGGACTCGTCCCATACGTGGAACTCGCCGGACTCCGGGTCGGGCGCGTAGAGGACCGGCAGCCGGTCGATCTTGTCGTCCGCGACGTGGAAGCCGGTCTCCTCCATCCCCAGCGGGCCGAAGACGCGTTCGCGCAGCGCCTCCTCGAAGGTCTTGCCGGTCACCCGGGAGACCAGTACGCCGGCCAGATCGCTGGCGAGGTGGTACTGCCAGTGGTCGCCGGGCTGGTGCATCAGCGGCAGTGCGCCCAGGCGGCGCAGCCACTCGTCCTGCCCGGGCATCGGCGTGGGCAGGTTGGGGGTCAGCCCCTGTGCGAAGACCTCGTTCATGATCGGCGTACCGATCGAGGTCATGTCCATACCGAGGCCGAAGGTGGAGGTCAGCACGTCCCGGACGGTGATGGGGCGGCGCGCCGGGACCGTCTCGTCGATCGGGCCGTCGAACCTCTTCAGCACCTGACGGTCGGCCAGCTCCGGCAGCCACCGGTCCACCGGGTCGTCCAGCCGCAGCCGGCACTCGTCGAGCAGCACCATCGCCGCGGCCATCGAGACGGGCTTGGAGGTGGACGCCATCCGGAAGACGGTGTCCCGGCGCATCGGCGCGCCGCCGTCGTGCTCCATCGTGCCGAGCGTCTCTACGTGCGTCTCGTCGTCCTTGCTGTACAGGGCGACGATGCCGGGGATCTTGCCGGAGTCGACGTGGCGGGCCAGCACGTCGCGGATCTTGCGCTGCCCTGAAGCGGTGAACTGGGACATGGTGGGGTGCTCCCTGGTCGGGTGAAGGTGTCGGGGGAGGAGGGGAAGAGGGGAGGGGGAGGGGCGGGAGGAGAGAGGGGACGGATGAGGGGAGTCAGAGGAGACTGCGGGCGGAGATGTCGCCGTTGCCGCTGGTGGCGCTGATCTCCAGCACGGGGGAGCCGTTGTTCCTCAGGGCGTTGGTGACGCGCCCGTGGCGGGCGTCGGCGTCCAGCGTGGCGGAGGCGCCGGAGGCGGTGGCGATCGAGATGTCGCCGTGCTGGGTGCGGAGCACCAGGGTGCCGCGCACCGCCTCGCCGATGGTGATGCCGCCCCGCGCGGTGGAGATCTCCGCGGGGCCGCCGAGCCGGCTGACGCGGACATCGCCGTCGACGGAGGTGAGGTGCAGGCCTTCCACGTCGGCGATCTCGATGCGGCGGTGCGCGCCATGGACGGCGACGTCGCCGAGCCGGCCCACGGTGCGCACTTGGGCGGCGGCGGAGGTGGCCTCGATGCGGGAGCCGGTGGGGAGTTGAACTGTCACCTCGACGGATCCGGGGTTGCTCAGCACCTGGTTCTTCGCTTCTGGCGCGATCACGCGCAGCACGCCGTCGCCGAACTCGACCGTGGTCTGTTCCGCGGCCTTCACATCGCGGCCCTTGCCGGCGTCCACGGGACGCACCTCGACCGTGGTCTCGGCATGGTCGCCGGCGAGGAAGCTGATGCGTCCGGTGGGTATCTCCACAACGGCGGCGATCGCGTCGGGGGTCTCGAACTTCTGCATCGGACGTTCTCCTTGGTGGGGGTGGCCAGGCCGTGGGGGTGGCCAGGTGGTGGGGTGGTCAGGCCGTGGGGTGGCCCGGCGGTGGGGTGGTCAGGGCGGGGCGGTCAGGTGGTGGGCAGGTCGAGTTGGTACTTGTGGGAGCTGCGGTGGACACGGAATCCCAGCTGCCGGTTCACGGCGAGCATGTGGCTGTTGTCCTGGGCGTTGTCGGTCTCGATCTCCACGATTCCGGGGTGCTCGGCGCGGAGCCTGCGCACCATCTCCGCCTTGACCCACAGCCCGAGCCCGTGGCCGCGGTGTGCGGGCACCACGACGGTGTCGTACTGCAGGGCCCGGCGGGCCTCCCCGGCACGGATGACGATCTCGGTGTATCCGGCCATCTCCCCCTTGCGGAGCGCCGCGGTCGTCAGCAGTACGTCTCCGCGGTCGGCCAGCACTTCGGCCATGGCCCGGACCCGGTCGGCGGTCCAGGTCTGGCTGCCGTAGTCCATGTCGCCGGTGGGCATGTCGTTCATCGAGTTCTTGGCGGCGGCGAACGCCTCGGCCAGGTCGTCGGGAACCGTGCCGGTCCAGCCGGCCAGTTCGTAGCCGGGGTGCTCGGCGCCGGCTGCGGCATCGTCGGCCAACGGGAGGTCGAGCAGCAGGTGGTCCACTGCCAGCACCCGCCGGAAGCCGCGTGCGGCGCAGAAGGCGTCCGCCGGTCCGCCGCCGGCCACGTCGGCTATCAGACTGCGGCGCTGCTCGGCCTGTGCCGCCTCCACGGCGGTTGCCAGCAGGTGCGAGCCGACGCCCGAGCGCCGCTGGTCCGGGGTGACGTGCAACTCCAGCTCTGCCAGGTGCTTCTGTCCGGGCGAGGTGAACAACCGCAGCCCGGCCACACCGACCACCGTGCCGTCGGTCGCGGTGGCGTGCCAGAGCAGTCGGCGGTTGTCCCGCCCGGCAACCGTGAGTTGGGCGTGGACCTGCTCGAACGTGGGCCGGGGCTCTTCAGGCAGATCGTCGGCGAGCGAGGCCGCCACGACCGCATGCCAGGCGGCGGCGTCTTCAGCGGAGACATGAGTGAGGGGGACGGCGCTGATCATGTGGGGCTCCTCGGTGGGGACGGCAATCTTCTTGTGTTGGGGGGCTGGGGTGATCCGGTTCAGGCGATCCGGCTCTGACCGTGCCATTGCGTTCGCGTTCCTTCAGTCGGTGTGTCGCACGAGCGGCCAGTCGATGTCGATACGGGCGGCCGTGGCGAGGTAGTTGGTGAACACGTTGAGAGCGACATGGGCGATGACCTCGACGATCTGCCCGTCGGACAGGCCGGCGCGCCGGGCCGCGGCCAACCGCTCGTCGGCAACGGCTCCGCGGTCACGGACCGCCACGGCGGCCAGATCCAAGACGGCGGCGGCCCAGGGGTCGTCGGCCTTGCCCCAGCGTGCGCGGGTGGCCTCGGCCGCACTCAGCCCGGCCGTCTTCGTCCCGCGGAACGCATGCACGGACAGGCAGTAGTCGGACTCGTTCTCCTGCGCCACCAGCAACGCGATGCGCTCGCGCACGTCCGCCGACAGGGTTCCCTCCGCGCTCAGGGTGGTGACGACGCCCAAGTACCCCTTCAGTACGGGCAGGCTGTTGGCCATCACCCTGGCCAGGTTGGGGATGAGCCCCAGGGCCTGGTGCGTGGCGGTGAACAGAGCTGCGGCTTCACCGGTCGCGATCTCCGGCTCAACGGTGTGGAGTGGCATGCCGGTAACCCTGCCGGGTGGCCTTGATACATTCCCGATGCTTCTTCGATGTACGCGCTGGTGACCACGGGAGTGACGGCATGCGGTTCACGATCCTCGGCCCGGTGGAGGCCGTGGCTCCCGGTTCGGATGCGTCCGGCCTGGCACCCCGTCATCGCGCGGTGCTCGCCTACCTGCTGCTGCATGCCGGGGTCGCGATCAGTACGGATCGCCTGATCGACGCGATGTGGGGGCCGCTGCCGCCGGATTCCGCCCGCGCGCAGATCCAGACCACGATCGCCGCGATCCGACGGATGCTGCGCGCTTCAGGAGCCGACCGGATGCTGGCCACGCGGCCGGCCGGGTACGTGATCACCCCCGAGCCGGGACAACTCGATCTGGAGGAGTTCACCAGCCTGATCGCCAAGGCACCGGCCATCTCCGACGACCCGGGGGACACCGCGGACCAGATACGTGCAGCGCTGGCGCTGTGGCGGGGAGAGCCGCTGGCCGACATCACCGCCCATTACGTCCAGAGTGCCAGAGCACGTCTGAACGGGCAGCTGCTGACGGCCGTCGAGCGCCTGGCCGAGCTGGAACTGGCCCGTGGGCGGCACGACGACCTCATCGACGAACTGGCCGTCCACGCGGCGGCCAACCCCTTGCGGGAACGGCTCTGCTGCCAGCTGATGCTCGCCCTGCACCGCGCCGGACGCCAAACCGACGCGTTGCACCTGGCGAGAACCTTCCGGGCGACCCTGGCCGAAGAGCAGGGACTGGACCCCGGCCACGCGTTCAGCAAGCTCGAACAGGACATCCTGCGGGACGCCCCCGATCTGCGGCCGCCGGTCACCGCGCCGGCGAAGCCACAGGGGGTCAACTTCCTGCCCTACGACGTCCCGGACTTCACGGGACGCGAAGGCGACCTCGACGGGCTGATCCGCCTGTGGTCGGGCAACAACGGCGGCGTCGTGACGATTTCGGCGATCGACGGGATGGCCGGGGTCGGCAAGACGACGCTCGCGGTCCACGCGGGGCACCGCCTCGCGGAGCACTTCCCCGACGGACAGCTCTTCATCGACCTGCAGGCGCACACCGCCGGCCAGGCGCCGCTCGACGCCGGTACCGCGCTCGAGGTCCTCCTTGGCCAACTCGGCGTGCCCGCACCACACATACCCGCATCGGTCGCCGATCGCGCCGCGCTGTGGCGGTCCGAACTCTCCGGCCGTCGCGTGCTGGCCGTGCTGGACAACGCCCTCGGCGCCGACCAGGTACGCCAGTTGCTGCCCGGAGCCTCCCGCGCCCTCATCCTGATCACCAGCCGCCGACGGCTGACCGACCTGGACGGGGCACACGCCCTGTCCTTGGACGTGCTGCCTGCCGCGGACGCCGTGGAGCTGTTCACGGCGATCGTCGGCGAACGGGCGGCCGCCGAACCCCTGGCCGTCCTCGATGTCCTGCAGTTGTGCGGATTCCTGCCGCTGGCCGTCCGCATCGCCGCCGCCCGCCTGCATCATCGCCCCCGCTGGACCGTCGCGTACCTGGCCGACCGGCTCCGTGACCAGCGCCGCAGACTCTCCGAGCTGGCCACCTCGGAGCGAGGAGTGGCAGCGGCGTTCACGCTGTCCTACGAGCAGCTGACTCCGGATCAGCAACGCATGTTCCGGCTCCTGGGGCTCCAGCCGGGCCGTGACGTCAGCCCCGAGGCGGCCGCCGCGCTGGCCGACCTCCCGCTCGAACAGGCCGAGACGCTCCTGGAAGACCTCCTGGACGCCCACGTCCTGACCCAGCACCAGCTCGGCCGCTACACCTTCCACGACCTGCTGCGCGAACACGCCCTCGCCACCGCGGCCGCCCAGGAACCCCCCAACGCCCAGCGCGAGGCCCTCGGCCGACTGTTCCACCACTATCTCCACACCGCGAGCACGGCCATCGACCACCTCTACCCCGAGGGAAAGAACCGCAGGCCACGCATCCCCGCGCCGGACACCCCGACCCCGCCCCCACAGGACGAGGCCGAGGCGATCACCTGGCTGGACAGCGAACGCGCGAACCTCATGGCGGCCGGCCAGTACGCAGCCGAGCACGACTGGCTCCCACAGACCAGCCAACTGGCCGCCACCTTGCACCGCTACCTGCTGGGCCATGCCCACCAGGCCGACGCGCTGGCCCTCCACGGCCTGGCACTGCGAGCCGGCCGCCGAAGCGGCGATGCAGCCGCCGAAGCGCGCACGCTCCTCGATCTCGGCGAGGTGCACTTCTGGTGGCACGGCGCCTACGAGCAAGCGGCCGAGCACTACAGGCCGGCCCTGGACCTCGCGCGAGAGATCGGCGACCAGGGTGCCGAGGCCCGCGCACTGCAGAACCTCGGCACCTTGTCCGCGCGGCGGCGAGAGTACGACCAGGCCCACGACCACTGCGCGCAGGCCCTCGTACTCTTCCGCGAGCTCGGCGACCGCGGTGGCGAAGCCAGATCCCTGACCGACCTCGGCACCGTCCACGAACGCCAAGGACGCTACGAGGACGCCCATGAGCACCATCGGCAAGCGCTGCACGTGTACCGCGAGACGGGATCCCGCATCGGCGAGACCATCGTGCTGAACAACATCGGGCTGCTGTACCAACGGCAAGGCCGCTACGACGAGGCCCGGCATCATCACCGCGACGCCCTGGAGCTGAGCCGCAGGTTCGACTTCCCCGGAGACGAGGCCGAGTCGCTCAACGCCCTTGCGGAAGCAGCCCGGTCCATGGGCGACCTCGCCCGGGCCGCGGCCGAACACGACAGTGCGCTGACCCTCGCCCGCGAGTTCAGCTACCGCCCCGAGCAGGCCCGCGCCCACGACGGCCTGGCGCACGTCCACCGCGACCTCGGCAGCATCGACCTCGCCCACGACCACGCCCGACAGGCCCTCGACCTCTACACCGCCCTCGCCGTCCCCGAGGCCGACGAGATCCGCACCTTCCTCACCGGGCTGCCGCCGACCGCGGACGAGCCCGAACCGCCGGAGGCATCCACCGCCGACCATCCGTCGTGAACGCCATCGACCAGCACCTCGACCGGGCGTTCCGGATCCGTGCACGGCACGAACCGCGCGGGCTGCCGGCCGTTCCTCCGGGCACCGGACAGTGACGCCCACCAGCACGGAGCCGATGGAGGACGTTCACCTCCAGCAGCTGGTCGATGACCGACTGCTGCGCACGCCGGTAGCGATGCGGGCCCCTACGCCAGCCACCCCCGCTGCGCCGCCTGCCACACCAGCTGCGTCCTGGTCAGGGCCCCGGCGCGCTGCATCAGGACCTGGATCCTGCGCTGCACCGTGCGCTGACTGACCCACAGCTGGGAGGCGATGGCCTTGTCCGCGACCCCGGCGACGATCAGGGACAGCAGATACCGCTCGTCGTCGGCGAGGTGCACCGCCGGGCGCGGGCTGCCGTCGAAGTCGGCCAGTTCGCCGGAGTCCGTCACGTGCAGCGGGGTCGCCGCCGCCCACTGGCTCTCGAACAGGGCGATCAGCGCATCGAGCAGACTGCTGCTGTGGACCACGGCGGCCGTCGGTTCGCCCACCCGGTCGGCCGGACCCGCCGCCCCCTCCGCATCGTCGCGGCCTTCCCCGCTCTCGTACACCAGAGGGCAGATGGCCATCGAACTGTCCGCGATCACCAGCCGGACCGGCAGCGTTCCGACGGCCCGCGCCTGCTCGCCCGCGCGGATGCTCCGTGCAACGTTGTCAACCATGCCGGGACCCTCCAGGAGCTCGCGCTCGTAGATCGTCTTGTACCGCACTCCCCGGGCGAGCAGCTCCCACTCCTCGTCGTTCTCCGCCGCCGCCAGGGCGACCGGGCGGGCCTTGCAGAGCCAGCGCATCTCGCCCGCCCCGTACGCCATGTGCCGCAGCCGCTGCCGGATCACGCTCGCCCCGGTGATCACCTCGACGAGCTGCCCGGCGTCATGCCGTCGCCCTCCCGCCCGGTAGTCCTCGGAGAGCTGTTCCACGCCTCGCCGTGCCCATTCGAGTGCTTCGTGCCCGCGCAGCAGCAGCGGGCGCAGCGCGGCGTCGGGCGCCATCGGCACGTACCGCTCGGGACCGCCCTGCGGCGGCCCGGAGGCCATCCCCACCAGGCCCTTGTCGTGGAGTGACGCCAGCAGCCAGTGGACCCGTGTCACGTCGATCCCCAACTGCACGGCGATACCGGCGGCGTCGGCTTCCCGAACCTCGACGAGGAAGCGGTACACCCGTCCCTCCGCGGCGCCGACCCCCGCCGCCTCCAGCATGTGTCCTTCCACGATGCGTTCCCCCCACCTCGGTTGACGTGACGCCCCCGCATCAGGCGTGATCAAACCACATCAACCCCGTCGGAAACGAGAGCCCGCATTACCACGCGGGCACCGGCTCGGGCCTGCGGTAACCGCAATGTGGCGGCGGGTGGACATGTCGCTTCCTCGCCAGCCGCAGCCTGTGGCGAAGGTGATCGTTCCTGTTGACTCTTGGTTCCGCCGGACACGGATCCCCTCCGCCGGCGGAAGGAGTGCCCTCAGCATGCGCAGCAGACGGAGAACCGCACTGCTCAGCTTTGCCCTGGCAGCCACCATGACCGCCGGCGGCTTCGCGTACGGCGCCGCACCCATCCCGGCGACCGGGGAGGACGCGGTGACCGCCGCGCCCCGGGACGCCGTCCGCACCGCGACGGTCACCCTGGTGACCGGCGACAAGGTGACGGTGGCCACCCGGGCGGGCAAGACCGTCGCCGTCGACGTCACCCCGTACCGGGGCAGCGGCGCCGGACTGCGGACGTACACCGTCGGCACCGACGTGTACGTGATCCCCCGGGACGCCGAGGCGCTGATCCACAACGGCCAGGTCGACAAGCGCCTGTTCAACGTCACCCAGCTCGTCGCCCAGGGCTTCGACGACGCCCACCGCGCGTCGACCCCGCTGATCGTGCGCTACGACTCCACCGGCACCACCACCCCCGGCGGGGCCCGTCTCACCCGCAAGCTCCCCGGCGTGCGCGGCGCCGCCGTCACCGCCGACAAGGCGAAGGGCGACACCTTCTGGGAAGCCGTCGACGACGACAGCACCCGCGCCGGAACCCTCAAGTCCCGTCTGTCGGGCGGCATCCAGCGCCTCTGGCTGGACGGCAAGGTGGACGCGCTCCTGGAGAAGAGCGTCCCGCAGATCGGGGCACCGGAGGCGTGGGCCGCCGGCTACGACGGCACCGGCGTCAAGGTCGCGGTGCTCGACACCGGCGTCGACGCCACCCACCCCGACCTTGCCGACCGCATCGTCGAGAGCCGCAGCTTCGTCCCCGGCGAGACCACGCGCGACGGCCACGGCCACGGCACCCACGTCGCCTCCACGATCCTCGGCAGCGGCGCCGGCTCCGGCGGCAAGTACCGGGGCGTCGCACCGGGCGCCAAGCTGATCGTGGGGAAGGTCCTCGACGACGGCGGCTCCGGCTCGGAGTCCGGCATCATCGAGGGCATGGACTGGGCCGCGCACTCCGGCGCGAAGGTCGTCTCCATGAGCCTGGGCGGCCAGGAGGGCGCCGACGGCACCGACCCCATGTCGCTCGCGGTCAACGAACTCACTGCCAGGACAGGCGTCCTGTTCACCATCGCGGCGGGTAACAGCGGCCCCGGCGCGAGGACCGTCGGCTCGCCCGGCGCCGCCGCCGCGGCCCTGACGGTCGGCGCCGTGGACTCCACCGACGCCGTCGCGAGCTTCTCCAGCCGGGGCCCGCGTGGCGACGGCGGCCTCAAGCCGGAGATCACCGCACCGGGCGTCCGGATCGTCGCGGCCCGCGCGGCGGGCACGACGATGGGCACGCCGGTCGGCGACCTCTACACCACCGCGAGCGGAACCTCCATGGCGACGCCGCACGTGGCGGGCGCGGCGGCGATCCTCGCCCAGCGCCACCCCGACTGGTCGCCCGCCCGGCTGAAGAACCAGCTCACCAGCACCGCGAAGACCACCGTCGACACCTCCGTGTACGCCCAGGGCGCCGGCCGGGTCGACGTGGCGCGCGCGGTCCGCCAGCCGGTGTCCGCCGACGGCACGGTCGACTTCGGCCTGCGGGCCTGGGACGACTCCGCCACCGTCGACAAGACGATCGAGTACGTCAACGACGGCGACGCACCGGTCACGCTGGCACTCTCGCTGGAGAACGCGGGCGAGACACTGCCGGCCGGCACGCTCACCCTGGGCGCCGACTGGGTGACCGTCCCGGCGCACGGCACCGCCGAGGTCGCCCTCACCCTCGACAGCGCCGGCGTCACCACAGGCTCGCACGGCGCGCACGTCACCGCGCGTGCCACCGACGGGACGACGGCGGTGACCGCGGTCGGCTTCGGCCGGGACGTACAGCGCTACGACGTCACCCTGAAGGTCCTCGACCGCGATGGCAAACCGACCGACGGCATCGCCGCCATCACCGACACCACCCTGGACAAGGCGGTGCTCCCGGAGACGTACCCGGTCGCTGCCGACGGGACCGTCGTGGTGCGGGTGCCGCGCGGCGAGCACTCCTTCATCGCGGAGATCTTCCACTACAGCCCCGACTGGAGCATGCTCCACGAGTACACCTACGCGGCCCAGCCCGGCACTCTCATCGACTCCGACCGGACGATCACCTTCGACGGCTCCGGAGCGAGCCGGGTCACCATGACCACGCCCCGCCCGTCGGAGACGAACCGCCTCCGGGTCGGCATCGCCTCCCGCCCCTCCTCACAGGCCCTCGTCCATGACCGCGAGACGTGGCTGGGCGGGGAGACGGCGGTCTACGCCGTGCCGTCGGCCACCACCGACGCCGCCCTCTTCGAGTCGCGCGTCGGCTGGTCGCTCGGCGCTCCCGCGCTCTCGGCCCGGCTCGCCGGACACGGCAGCCGCGCCGTGAACGTCTCCTACTTCCAGGGCTGGACGGGCTCCGCGCGCTTCGACGGCAGCCGGACCCTCCGGGTGGCCAAGCCCGGCGAGGACGTCCGGGGCAAGCTCGCGCTGGTGAAGCGGGACTCCGGGACCACCACGTACGCGCAGGTCGACGCGGCGGCCGACGCCGGAGCGCTGGCCGTGCTCGTCTACAACGACACCCCCGGCGGCTGGCTGGCGGGCAACTGGAGCCCGAAGGAGACCCGCATCCCCGCGATGACGGTCTCCGGCACCGAGGGCGAGCGGCTGCTGGCGCTGTCCGGCGCCCGTATCACCTTCACCGGCACGGCGGTCAGCCCGTACTCCTACGAGCTGCTCAAGTACCGCACCGGCGGCATCCCCGCCGACCAGCGCTACCGCGTCCGGACCGGTGAACTGGCCACGGTCGACTCCCGGTTCCACGGCACGACCGCCGGAGCCGAAGCCGGATACAGCCGGCTGACGCACTCGCCGATGCAGCCGGTGGCGAACTTCTCCTTCGGGCGGGTGACGCTCCAGCGCACCCTGACCGAGTACGTCACCACGGGCCTGCGGACGTACGAGGCCATGAAGCTCGGCCCCGTGTGGACGGCGGGCGGTACCTGGCAACTGACGGCCGCCACGAAGTTCACCCCCGGCCAGCAGGTGCGCCGCGACTGGAACAAGGCCGTGGTCCGCACCGCCCTGCCGAGCGACCTGGACAGCGCGGCCGCCCGCGACGGCGGCGTCGGCGCGATCACCGCCGCAGGACTGCTCGACAGCGGATCCGGACAGTGGGCCGTCATGCGCAACGGCACCGACAAGGAGCTGACCACGGTCTACCGGGACGGCGTGCTGCTCGGCACCGCGCCTGCCACCGCAGTCGCCTTCCCGGTGGTCCCGGAGCGCGCCGAGTACCGCGTGGTCACCGACGTGCAGCGGCAGGAGCCCGGCTGGAACACCTCCACGAAGGTGCGCACCGACTGGCGCTTCCACTCCGCACAGGGCGAGGGACGGACGCTGCTGCCCGTCCTGTCCGTCGACTACCGCCTCGGTACCGACCTGGCCAACAGCGCCCGGCCCATGTCCCGGACGACCGTCGGCCTCGGCGTGCGGCACCCCAAGGGCCTGACCGGCCCGGCGATCACCAAGGTCCAGCTGTGGGCCTCGTACGACGACGGGGCCTCCTGGCGGCAGGTCCGCCTGGACGGCCGACTGAACGGCACCATCGACAACCCGGCGACCGCGGGCTTCGTCTCGCTGAGGACCACCGCCACCGACGCCGACGGCAACACCGTCGACCAGACGGTGACACGCGCCTACCAGATCCGCCGCTGACCAACCGCAGCCGGAAGGCCGGGGCACCCGCACGCGGGCGCCCCGGCCTTCCGCGTCCGCCGGACGAACCGCAGTCGAACTGGCCCGGTCCCTCGGAACCGTGTGAATGCGGTTGCGGTGGACCGGTAAGCCCGGTGAGGTACCTCCATGGACGGTGCCACGGAGCAGGTGCAGCGGGCGAGGTCAGGAAGAGACCGCCTGGTCGCGCCACGATCGGCTCCCTGGCACGGGCTGGCGGTGCTGGTAGCCCTGATGCTGGCCGCCTTCACTTTCAACACTGCGGAGAACCTACCCATCGGCCTCTTGGAGGTCATCTCAGAAAGCCTGCAGGTGTCAGTGTCAGCGGTCGGTCTTCTGGTCACCGGCTATGGCGTGACAGTGGCCGTCGCGTCTCTTCCGCTCGCCCACCTCATGCGGGCAGTGCCCCGACGCCACGTGCTCACGGGACTATTGGCCGCGCTGGTCGTTTCCAGTCTGGTCGCGGCGCTGGCGACCTCCTATTGGCTGCTTCTCGTGGCGCGGCTGCTGACCGCGCTTGCTCAAGCACTGTTCTGGGCCGTGATGGGTCCGGTCGCAGTGGGTCTGTTCGCGCCCGAGGTCCGTGGGCGTGTGGTCGGGGCACTGTCCGTCGCTGGTTCGCTCGCACTCGTGCTCGGTGTTCCTGCCGGGACCTGGCTGGGCCGGCAGCGAGACTGGCAGGTGCCAGTGGCCGTGCTGGCGGGTCTGGGGCTCGTCTCCCTTGTGACAGTCGCGGTACTGCTGCCGACCTCGCGTCCGGAAGAAGAGCGCGCCGCCTTCGGAACCAGTCCCGACGCCCGCCGGTTCGGGATCGTGCTGGCGGCCGGGACCTTGTCCGCTACGGGGGCGTTCACGGGATTCACCTACATGGTGAAGTTCCTGGGTGACGTGAGTCAGTTCCCCCCAAGCACGGTCAGTGCCGTGTTTGTAGGCTTCGGCACTGCGTGTTTGGCCGGGGTGAGCATCACCGGGGCGCTGCTGGACCGCTTTCCGCACGCCTTGCTCACCACTGCCGTGGCCACGCAGGCGGTGGGCATGCTCGGCCTGTACGCGGCCGGCACCGATCCGGTGGCGGCGGTGGTGTTCCTGGTGCTGATGGGCGGTGCACTCGGGCCGGTGTTCATGACCACCCAGAACGCGATGCTGCATTGCGCTCCAGGCCGCACGGACATCGCGCTCGCAGCGAACTCCGGTTCCTACAACGCCGGCATTGCGGCTGGCGCCGCGCTCGGAGGACTGGTCCTGCCGCTTGCCGACGTGCGGGGCACCTTCCTCGCAGGAGGCCTGCTGACTCTCGCGGCCTGCGCGGTGCTACTCGGTGGGCGGCTGCTGCGTCAACGACCGGAAGAGGAGTTGCCGAGCTGGCGGCAGGTGCATACCAAGTTCGGGCGGATCAGCAACCGACCTCGCCCGCACCGGTTCGAAGATCAGGTACGGGACAACCCATAGCTGCGGTGCCGCCCGGGCTGGGTACGGGGAACCCGCTGGTGGTGACGCTCTTGTTGGTGCAGCTCGGGGTGGAGGCGGTGACGGGGCTGCTGAATCTGCGGCTGCCCCGGGGGCGGTCGGCTGAGCCGCGGCTGGTCGGCCGAGAGCTGAGCGTGACCGGCCGCGCCCGGTACGGCAGCAGGGCCCCGGCAAGGCAGCAGGGCCCCGGGACGGCAGCAGGCCCCGGACCGCGCGTCGCGGTCCAGGGCCTGCTGCCGTGCGGTGTCGCCCTGCGGCGGCGGTGCGTCAGCTCTGTGCGGTGTCGTCGCCCGCCTGCCCGGCGCCCTCAGCTGCGCCTGCCTTCTCGCGCATCTTGCGCACCAGCTCCGCCTTCTGATCGGCCGCACCCTGGCGGTCGAGGTTGCGGTGCGGACCGTTGTTCTGCCGTTCGGCGCGGGACAGCCTCTTGCGCTGGCCGCCGCCCTGGCCCACGGGGTTGTTGATGTTCTTGCTCACGGTCACGGGTTCTCCCGGGTAATGATGTGGAGTGATCTACGGATTCATCGGGGGGCGACGTTGAAGGACGTCAGCAGAGGCCCATCACGCTCTCACTCGTAAATCGGCGTCTGGAAGAACATGACAAAGACGTTACCCGGTTCCGTAGGCCCCGCGCACCAACCTCTTCGCCGCCCCGACGTCGGCCGGGCCTTCGGCGAGCGCCCGGGGCCAGCCGTTTCCTGCCGGGAATCTCACACAGCAGCACCCGCCGGTGGTCGCCGCCCGCCCGGGGCGCGCTTGGTCCAGCGGAGGCGGTCGCGCAGTGGCTCGTCCGATCGGTATGCGTGGGACTGGGCCGCAGTGTGTCGACACCGGGCCTCCGACTCACATCACTGGTTGGAGATCTTGTGGACGGCGGTGTCGTCGGGGTCCAGCCGTCGCCCGTCCGCAGACAGTACTTCCAGTGCGCGGAGGCGATGTCCCTGTAGGCGGTCGACCAGCTGTGAGTGTGGTTCGCCGGGGGCGAAGAAGTTCTGTTCGCCCCACTGCCGCAGTGCCACGATGACGGGGAAGAGCGCCTTGCCCTTCGGAGTCAGTACGTACTCGCGGTAGGCGCTGCCGTCCGAGGCGGGGACGGATTCGAGGACACCGCCGGCGACCAGGGTGCGCAGACGCGCGGTGAGGATGTTCTTCGCCACGCCGAGGCTGCGCTGGAAGTCGCCGAAGCGTCGGCTTCCGTCGAAGGCGTCCCGCACGATCAGCAGGGACCACCAGTCGCCGATCGCGTCCACCGACCGGGCGACGGGACATTCACTGTCGTCGAATCGCGTCCTGGTCACCATGGTGTCCCTCTCTCACTCTGGTTGCAACATGCTACCAACATGGTTACCTTCGCCGCTGGTAGCAAGATGAAACCAGAAGTGAGGAGGGGTGCTGATGCCCGGCAACTGTGAGGCTGTGGCACGACGGACCGAGGCACGAAGCGGAGAAGGTTCCGCGTTCGTCCTGTCCCGTGGCGTCGTCATACTGTTCGCCGTCGCCTGCGGGGCCGCGGTGGCCAATGTCTACTGCTCCCAGCCGCTCCTCGTGACCATGGGCCACGACCTCGCCATGAGCCCGGCGCTTGTGGGCAGCGTGGTCACCCTCACGCATGTCGGATACGGGCTCGGACTTTTCCTCCTCGTGCCGCTGGGCGACGTAGCCGAGCGCAGACGGCTCATCGTGGTCCAGTTGCTGCTCCTGGTGGTGGCGCTGGCCGTGGTGGCGACCGCCCACACGGCGGCGATCCTGCTCGCGGGCATGGCTGCGACGGGGCTTCTCGCGGTCGTCACGCAGACGCTGCTGGCCTTTGCGGCATCACTGGCTCCCGCCGCCGGGCGCGGCCGGGTCGTCGGTCTGGTCACCAGCGGCGTGGTCATCGGCATCCTGCTCGCCCGCACCGCATCCGGCCTCATGGCCGATCTCGCAGGCTGGCGCTCCGTCTACCTCGCCTCGGCGGCGCTCACCGCTCTGCTCGCCCCGGTCCTGTACCGAGTGCTGCCACGCCACAGCATCGCTCCGCCGACAACCCTGCGCTACGGACAACTCCTGCGCTCCACGGTCACTCTTTTCGCAAGGGAACGACTGCTACGGCTTCGGGCCCTGTTCGGTCTGCTGATCTTCGCCGCCTTCAGCACCCTGTGGAGCAGCATCGCGTTGCCGCTCAGCGAGGCCCCGTACTTCCTGTCCCACAGCGCGATCGGGGCGCTGGGGCTCATCGGTGTCGCCGGCGCCCTGGCCGCGACCGCAGCGGGCCGCCTGAACGACCGCGGACTCTCCCGGCGGACCACCGGTATCGCCCTGGCACTGCTCGCCGCCTCGTGGCTGCCCTTGGCCTTCACCCGCAGCTCGCTCTGGGCACTGCTCGTCGGGGTGATCCTTCTCGACCTCGCCGTACAGGCGGTCCACGTCACCAACCAGACCCTGATCTACGCGCTGCACCCTGACGCGGGCAGCCGGCTGATCGGTGGATACATGGTCTTCTACTCGATAGGCAGTGCCACGGGCGCCATCGCCGCCACCTCCCTCTACACGGTGGCCGGCTGGGGCGCCGTATGCGCACTGGGTGCCTCGTTCAGCTGCCTCGGGCTCGTGCTGTGGGCATTCACTCGTGACAGCGCCCCGGATTCCGCTGCCAAGGTGACCTCGCGTGGCGATTCCTGATGCTGTTCGTCGAGCCGCTTCGGTCAGGTCCAAGGAGTCAGGTGGGCGACGGAGTGATGTCCACGCTGACGGACCGGCTGCGCAGCCCCTCGGCCAGGTATGCCCCCTCCACGGACGTGCCGGCCAGGCCAACCCCCTTGAGGTCGGCGGCCATCCGCCGTGCCTCGGCCAGCGTGAGGTGCTGCATCTCGCGCAGGGCCCGCAGTACGGGAACAAGGCTCGCGTCATGGTTCGCAAGGAAGAGCCGAACGGCCCCGTGTGTGGTCAGCAAGGCCTGCCTGATCTCATCGGGAGCCGGGCCTGTGTCCGTCTCGCACCATGCGTTCGGGCAGTCTCGGCACCGCCCTTCGACGCCCCACGACAACCGGCCCAGTTCGATGAACTGACCGACGTCGCGGACCAGTTCGCCGCCACAGCTCTCACACTGCGATGTGAGCTTCACTCCCTGGGTAGCGGTGATCACTCGTCTCTCCCTGCGGCATCGATCCGGCTGATCCTGCCTCACGCGGAGGGATCTGGCGACCGGATTGTACGCAAGGCCGGCCGGTCTCAGGTGGTCTGGCGCGGTCGGGTGGTTGCCCGGGGAGCGGAGGCGGTGGGGGTGACCGCGTGCGGTGGCAGTGAGCGTTCGGCGCACAGGAGGATCACCGCTCCTGTGAGGACTATCAGTGCGAGGACGGTCCACAGCTGCCACTGTCCCGTGTCGAGGAGGAATCCCAGGAGCATGGGCGCGATGTGTCGACGATCCTGTGTGACGTCGGCGGGCGCCAGTTCGAGGTCTTGCTGACAGCCGGGGAGGAACAGCTTCTCCAGGCGGTGGCGGCCCGCCTCTCGGACGGCGGCAAGGAACACGGCGCAACCAGGAACGGCATCCAGCGGAACACCTCGGGCGCGTAGACGCGCCGGATCACCTCGGGCGCGTAGTCGCGACGCACCACAGAAGTCGAGCCAGACACCGTCTCCTGTGCGGGCCCGGCCTCTCCCTGGTGGGCGTGGTCGATGGCCTCACCGAGGACGTGAACCCTGAACTCCTCCTGATATAGGAGGAGAAACAGCCTTCGGGCGATCGGTGCGCCCTACCCTGATCGCCAGAAGGGTCATTCGGGCGGCGAGGGGGACGCGATGGATCCGATCACTGTGGCAGGACTGGCAGGCACCGCACTCGTGGGGGCCATGGCCACCGATGCCTGGCAGCAGACGCGGGACGGCGTCGTCGCCTTGTGGCGCCGTGTCCATCCCGAGCGTGCGCAGGACGTCAGCCAGGAGCTCACGCAGCTCCGCTCGATCGTCGACGAGCGAGGTAACGCCGAGGTCGAAGCGGCGATGACGCAGCTGTGGCAGCTGAGGCTGCGCGATCTGCTTCTGGCAGACCCGGCCCTCACCGCCGAGCTCACTGCTCAACTGGCTCGCCTCACTGACGACATCGCCGCGCGCCCTGAGTCCCCGGACGCTCACGTCGTCGGCAGTCAGCACCTGGAGGCCCACGCCTCCGGAAGCGGCCGGATCTACCAGGCCGCGCGGGACATGACCATCACCGAGCGCTGAGGGCTGGTGTCCATGGGTGTGTCGGAGGCGGCGGGGGAGCCGTGGCGAGTGACGGTTCCCCCCACGGGCGCCGAGTCGGACGCCGGTCCCGATCCGGATTCGAGCGCAGGGCCGTCTGTGGGAGCAGATTCCGTGGCACCGCCGCGGCCTGTTCGGCTGGAGGCCTTCGCATCCGGCGGCCGGATCTACCAGGCCGCCCGCGACCTGTATGTCTCGGAGTCCCACCACGTCAGACCGGCCGGTCCTCTGGCCGTCGTCGAACCCGTGCTGCCCACCGACGAAGCGGCGGCCGAGGTCTTCGTGGGCCGCAGCGCTGAGAGGGGGGAGGTCTTGGCTGTCCTCGATCCGGCCCACGGCGCCACCGGCATGGTCGTCGCCTCGTCCGTCGCGGGGCTCGCCGGCATCGGCAAGACCGCCCTCGCCCGCTCCTGCGCCGCCGAGGCCGTGGCACGGGGCTGGTACGAGGGCGGCGCCGTGTTCGTCGACCTCAACGGTTACGCTCCCGACCCCGCCGACCAGGTCATGCCCGAACACGTCTTCGCCCCCATGCTCCACGCTCTCGGCTTCCAAGGCCGCCTGGACGCCTCAGCCGGCGGGCAGGCCGCCCAGTACCACCGGCTGCTCGCCGAGCGAGCTGCCGAGCGACGTCCGGTCCTGCTCGTTCTGGACAACGCCTCCAGCACTACGCAGATCGCCGACCTCATGCCGCGCTCCAGGGTGCACCGCACCCTCATCACCTCGCGGCACACCCTGGCCACGCGAGGCTCCCGCACCCTCGAACTCGGCACCCTGTCACCCGTCGGCGCCCGTAACCTCGTCGAGGAACAGCTCGAGTTCCTCTCTCCCGGCGAGACCCGCACCCGACAGGACGCCGAAGGCACGGAGCGCCTCTGTCGCATGTGCGGCCGTCTGCCGCTGGCCCTGCACATCGCCACCGCCCTCCTCGCCCGCGATCCGGACCAGACCCCGGGAGCCCTCGCGGACGAACTCGCCCGCGCACGCAGCAAGCTCGACGTCCTCGACGACGGGGAGCGGGCGGTGCGCGCCGCGTTCGAACTCTCCTACCGCCGCCTGACGCCCGAGCAAGCGCTGCTCTTCCGACTGTTGCCCCTCAACCCCGGGCCACACATCGCCACGGGCGCCGCCGCACGGCTCGCCGACATGGCCGACGACCAGGCCGTACAGCTGATCCGGGAGCTGGCCCGCGCCCATGTCGTCGAGCGGGCGGGCACCAGCGTCTGGCGACAGCACGACCTCATGCGCGCGTACGCGATCGAACTCCTCGGCCGCCACGGCGACGACCAGGGCGCGGCCTCGAACCGGCTCATCGAGCACTACATAGCCCTGGCAGCCGACGCCATGTCGAGCCTGGACACCGACAGGCACTCAGAGCCCTTCCATACCGTGGAGGACGCGCTGGCCTGGTGCGACCGTGAGCACCCCAACCTCCAGGCCGCGATCTCGATGGCCGCGACCTTCGGCCACGGCGACGGTGCCCTGCGCATCCAGGAGACTTTGATCGCCGTGCACGCCCACCGGGGTGAGACGGCCGAATGGGAGGCCGCCGCCCGGATGGCCGTACGCTTCGCGAGAGAAGCGAAGGACCACGCCGGCAGATCCCGGGCACTGCACCAGGTGATGCTCGCCCTGGAATCCGCAGGCCACGCAGACCAGGCGGTGGAAGCGGCCGGGACGTTGCTGCGCTTCCAGTACGTAGTCATCGAGGCAGCCCTCCAGGCCGAGAGCCCCACCGACTGCCGGCACCTCCTGCAACACGCCGTCGCCGCAGTGGCGGAGAGCGAGCGTCTACTCGGCGAACGCGAGCGTCGGTTGGTGCACACGCGGCGCGAGGACATCGCACGGGTGGCAAGCACCCGTCGCCTGGACGAAACCATTCAAGAGATCGGCTCACAACCTCCGCGTGACACGACCGAGCCACCCACCGAACGTCCGCTGAACGCCCCGGCGGAGGCGGTGAAATGGGCCCGAAGAGCCTTGGAGCGCCTGGCGAAGGCTTCCTTCCCCGACGACGTTTCCGACCCCTACGTCACCCACGCCGAGAAGGCGGCACGGCACGCGTTGTCGCTGATCCCCGAGGATCTGCAGCCGCAGGAGACCGAGGAGTGGAGGGAGGTGTGCGACCTGCTGGCCCACTACGCCGCGGAACGGCTCGCAGGCGGCGCGGCGTCGCGCACCATGGGGCAGCACGCCCAGGTGATCTGGACGGGGCGAACCCTGCCCAACGTGACCCGCACGTATCAGAACGCCGTCGAGGCCTACGAACGCATCAACGATCCCGCGGCCCAGGCACGCCTGTACACCGACCTCGCACGCGAGAGCTTCCAATCCGGGCAGTACGCACGGGCAATCGGCTGCCAACAGATCGTGGCCGGGATCGCGGAAACGAACGGCGATGAGGCAGGCCAGGGCGAGGCCCTCTCCGCCATCGCGTACGCCCACCTGCTGCTTGAGAACCACGAGAAGGCCATCCCGTTCGCCGAGCGCGCCGTATCCCTCCTCACCGACGCGAACCGCCCAGGGCCCGCCAGCCGAGCCCTCACCACCCTGGCAAACGCCTGCTATGGCCTGAACCGCCCCACCCAGGCGCTCTCCGCCGCCCTCAACGCCGAAGCCCTCGCCGGATCAGCGGACGATCTGCAGGGCCGCACAGCGGCGCTCCTCGTTCTGGGTCTCGCCCAGCGCGACACCGGCAGTGCCGAAGACGCCTCCGTGTCCTGGAGGACCGCGTTGCGCATCGCCCGGACCCTCCAGGACCCCTATCTCACCCGCGAGACAGAAACCTTCCTCAGGAACGTGGACTACCTGCGCAACTGAGACGCGACGGACCAGGAGGGCTTTGAGAGTGGCCACCTGCGGAAACGGGTCAGCTCCGGTGCTACCCGACGAACCGGAGTAGCCGCGCGTCGTGCGCCCTGGTCGCGCGATGCTCGGCCGCGTGGGCTTCAGGCCGTTACGCAAGTGGGTACTCGCCTGAGTCGGCCGGCCGAGTTGCGGCCACTGCAGCAGTCCTCTGCGGACCGCGTCGTCTCCTTCCCGCCGCAACTGTGTCACCAGCGTGCCGAAGAAGCGGGGGCTCAACCCGGTGAACGGGGCTATCCAGGTCGGCTGCGACGCCGTGATCACACCAGCCACGGCGGGAGCCTCACACGGTTCCCGCCGTGGCTGGTGTGCTGATCACTTGCTGGACAGGCGGAGATCCCCGGACCAGGTGTCACACCGGACACGGCCAGAGGCGAAGGAGATCTCCAGTGCGAGCCGCCCGCTGCCCGGGGCACCCTCTTCGCTGACCGCCAGTACCGTCTTGCCGAGGTGATCCGCGAACGGGGTCTCGCCGCTGACAGGCGCCACCTCGACGCGGCCCGACTCCGCCATGTCGTATCCCGCGAAGGGGGTCGACGTCTCCACGATCAGGCACCAGTCCGAACCGGTCGTGATGTGCGTGGCGACCGCCTCACTGTCGATCAGCCACACGTCCAGCGGGCCGGACGGAGCCCCCGAGCCGTACAGATGCCACGAAGCCACCACTTGCTCAAGCCGCCGCCCGACCAGGTAATCGGGACGCACACCGACCCCGTGCAACGGGCACTCGCTCACACTCATCGACTCCACCCAACGACCGTACCGTCAGGCGGATCCCCAGGTCATGCCGTTATACGGGACAAGCCCTAGACCCATCCCTCGTCGAGGCAGACCGTCCAGATGTCTCCCACTGCCCGGTGAAGTTCGACCAAGGCCGCAACGTCAGCGATGGCTGCCGGCGCATCGGACAGCCGCAACGGGGAGTCCGGGACACCGCTCCTGGTGTAGGTCGGCAACTCGCCGTTGCAGCTGAAGACGTGGAGTGGCAGAGGACCATCCCCGAACCATGCGGGGCAATTCTCCTCCGCCCACGCGGCTACGGTGTCGACACGATCCACATGCGCCAGCAGGTGCTCAGGAGCGGGACCGCCGCTGAACTGCACGAGGAAGCCCTGAGCATCGACCGCCCACCAATCCCACATGAACCCAGGTCGAGGGTGCCGCAGGATCGTCGCCATTTCGCCATCGTATCCAAGCTGCACAAGGCTGGTGAAGATGATCCGCAGGAAACGATCTAAGGGTCTGCCGATCATCAAGGTGTTGCTTTCAGAGCTCGGGCTCGTTGGTGTCGTATGCGCATCCCGGACGAGACTCGTGATCAACTTGCCGTGAAGTTCGCGGTGTTGTTCCCACACCTGGACGAACGACAGCGGCGGCTGCTGATGGCCGCGGAGGCCCGAGGACTGGGCCATGGCGGCATTCGGGCCGTGGCCCGGGCGGCCGGGGTGAGCGGGACGACGGTTCGCAAGGGCATGTCCGACCTGGAGACAGGCCAGTTCCTGACCGGGCGGGTGCGGCGGCCGGGCGGCGGACGCAAACGCGTCGCGGACCTCGACCCTGGACTGCGGGGTGCCCTGCTGAGCCTGGTCGAGCCGGACGAACGTGGTGATCCGATGTCGCCGTTGCGGTGGACGACGAAGTCGACCCGCACGCTGGCGGCCGAGCTGACCCGTCAGGGTCACCGGGTCGGTGCGGACACCGTCGCCGGTCTGCTGCGGCAGGAGGGGTTCCGGCTGCAGGCCAATGCCAAGACACTCGAGGGCAGCCAGCATGCCGACCGGGATGCCCAGTTCCGGTATCTCAACGAGCAGGCACGTGATCACCAGGATGCCGGCCAGCCGGTGATCAGCGTGGACACCAAGAAGAAAGAGCTGGTCGGCGACTTCCACAACCATGGCCGTTCCTGGCGGCCCACAGGCGAACCGGTGCCGGTCCGCGTCCACGACTTCGCCGATCCGCTGCTGGGCAAGGCCATCCCTTATGGCGTCTACGACCTGGCGGCCAACACCGGCTGGGTCAATGTCGGCACCGACCACGACACCGCCGCGTTCGCGGTGGAGTCGATCCGACGCTGGTGGCACGGTCAGGGCCGGGCCGACTACCCGCAAGCTTCCCGGCTGCTGATCACCGCCGATGCGGGCGGGTCCAACGGCTATCGCGCCCGGGCCTGGAAACTCCACCTCGCCCGCCTGGCCGCGGAAACCGGGCTGGTCATCACGGTCTGCCACCTGCCGCCGGGCACGTCGAAGTGGAACAAGATCGAGCACCGGCTCTTCTCCCACATCACGATGAACTGGCGCGGTCGCCCGCTGACCAGCCACGAAGTCATCCTCGAGTCGATCGCCGCGACCACCACCCGCACCGGACTGCGGGTGAAGGCCGAGCTGGACACCAACACCTACCCCACCGGCGTCGGTGTCGGCGACGCGGAGATGGCGGCCCTGCCGCTGACCCGGCACACCTTCCACGGCGAGTGGAACTATGCCCTGCACCCCCAGCCGAGCCCGGCCGTCCCGGCAGCCCGCAACGGCCGGCCACCGACACCGCCGTGGCACTCGGCGCTGCTGTCCGACCCCGAACTGACGGGCCTGACTCCACACCAGCTGCAGAACCTCATCCACACCCTGGCCGCGAAGGGCCTTCCCCGCCGCGGACGCCCACCCCGCCTCACCTTCGCCGACCAGGTCCTGGCCACCGTGCTCCACCTGCGCGTCAACCTGGCCGCGGAACCTCTTGCCGTTCTGTTCAACAGCAGCCGCACCGCAATGCACCGCACCCTGCTGAAGATCAGGAAACTGCTTGAAGCACAGGGCATCATCATCTCGCCGGCCGTCATCCCACCGACCGCCCTGCCAGCCCTTCGAGCCCGAGTGGCCGCCCAAAGCAGCAGCCCCAACAGCAAGATCAAAGCGGCAGGTTAATGATCGGCAGACCCTAAGGGCTGTCCCGTAACTGATCTTTGGCACGAGAGTGGTCGGCTGAGTCGGATCCTGGGTCCCACCCTTTGGGAGAGGCGCCGACCTCGGTTCACCCCTGTGACCGCACGACACAGCAGCGGATGGCAGGGGCCGTCCTCCCGCAACGTGTGGATCCACCCGCCTGGGGAGATGAGCAGGGCCCCTGTTATCGTGCGCCGATGTCAACGATCAAGCAGTTCCAAGTGACCTTCGACTGCGCGGAACCTGCGCGCCTCGCCGCCTTCTGGTGCGAGGTGCTGGGGTACGTCGTACCGACAGTCCCGGAGGGCTTTGCCACGTGGGAGGAGTACCACCACTCGCTGCCGCCTGAGGACGAGGTCTACTTCGCGTGCGCTGATCCCTCGGGTGTGGGCCCGCGCGTGCTCTTCCAGCGAGTTCCCGAAGGCAAGGTCGTCAAGAACCGGGTGCATCTTGATGTGCGGGTCGGCACAGGGCTCGTGGGTGACGAGCGCCTGGCCACACTCGAGTCCGAATGTGCACGGCTGATGGCGCTCGGCGCGAAACACGTGCTGACGCAGCGCGCCGATGGTGTCAACGAGTCGTGCATCACGATGCAGGACGTCGAGGGCAACGAGTTCTGCCTCGCCTGATTCTCCTCCGAGACTGCGAGTGGGGGCCGTCTCCCGGGGCCTCTCAGGTCTCGTATGCGGCAGAAGCTATCCCGTGAGAGCGAGGTCGTGCAGTCGGGCGATGCCGAGCATGGCGTGTCGGACCCCGTCGCCCTTGAGACGGCAGTCGCGGAGGATCTTCCAGGTCTTGATGCGGGCGAAGACGTGCTCGACGCGGGCCCGGACCTGTTTGTGCGAGCGATTGTGCTCGCGCTTCCAGCCCGGCAACTCTTCGCCCGGGGTGCGGCGGTGGGGCATGAGGAGGCCGGTGCTCGGATAGCCGCCGTCGGCCATCGTGAGGGTCTTGCCCACGGCGGCCTTCGCGCCAGACTCCTCCCATGCCCGGCAGTCGTTGCGATTGCCGGGCAAAGGCTCAACGACCACAACGACCAGGCGGGTATCCGCGTCAATGACGACCTGGTGGTTGGTGGAGTACCGGTAGTTCTTCGACTGTTCAGCGATGCTGTGGTCTCGGGTAGGCACCAGGGTGCCGTCGACTACCAGCACGGTGTCCTTGGCGAACCGGCGCCGAGGCTGGAATGCGATGAGCGGGCCGAGCTGGTCGATGATGCGGTCGGCCGCCGACTTCGAGATGCCAAACAATGGGGCGAGTTGGCGCATCGTCAGGTTCGTGCGCCAGTAAGCGACTACCAACAGCACCGGTCCTCCAGCGGCAGACCCCACGGCCGCCCCTGGCCCGGGGAGCTGGCGCCCTCGCGGCGAAGCGCGGTCACCAACTTGCCGAAGACGCGCGGGCTCAGCCCGGTAAACGGGGCTATCCAGGACGGTTCCGACGCCGTGATCACACCTGACACGATCAAGATCATTGCAGGGCGAGATCACTTACGGGACAACCCTTAGGGTCTGCCGATCATCAAGGTGTTGCTTTCAGAGCTCGGGCTCGTTGGTGTCGTATGCGCATCCCGGACGAGACTCGTGATCAACTTGCCGTGAAGTTCGCGGTGTTGTTCCCACACCTGGACGAACGACAGCGGCGGCTGCTGATGGCCGCGGAGGCCCGAGGACTGGGCCATGGCGGCATTCGGGCCGTGGCCCGGGCGGCCGGGGTGAGCGGGACGACGGTTCGCAAGGGCATGTCCGACCTGGAGACAGGCCAGTTCCTGACCGGGCGGGTGCGGCGGCCGGGCGGCGGACGCAAACGCGTCGCGGACCTCGACCCTGGACTGCGGGGTGCCCTGCTGAGCCTGGTCGAGCCGGACGAACGTGGTGATCCGATGTCGCCGTTGCGGTGGACGACGAAGTCGACCCGCACGCTGGCGGCCGAGCTGACCCGTCAGGGTCACCGGGTCGGTGCGGACACCGTCGCCGGTCTGCTGCGGCAGGAGGGGTTCCGGCTGCAGGCCAATGCCAAGACACTCGAGGGCAGCCAGCATGCCGACCGGGATGCCCAGTTCCGGTATCTCAACGAGCAGGCACGTGATCACCAGGATGCCGGCCAGCCGGTGATCAGCGTGGACACCAAGAAGAAAGAGCTGGTCGGCGACTTCCACAACCATGGCCGTTCCTGGCGGCCCACAGGCGAACCGGTGCCGGTCCGCGTCCACGACTTCGCCGATCCGCTGCTGGGCAAGGCCATCCCTTATGGCGTCTACGACCTGGCGGCCAACACCGGCTGGGTCAATGTCGGCACCGACCACGACACCGCCGCGTTCGCGGTGGAGTCGATCCGACGCTGGTGGCACGGTCAGGGCCGGGCCGACTACCCGCAAGCTTCCCGGCTGCTGATCACCGCCGATGCGGGCGGGTCCAACGGCTATCGCGCCCGGGCCTGGAAACTCCACCTCGCCCGCCTGGCCGCGGAAACCGGGCTGGTCATCACGGTCTGCCACCTGCCGCCGGGCACGTCGAAGTGGAACAAGATCGAGCACCGGCTCTTCTCCCACATCACGATGAACTGGCGCGGTCGCCCGCTGACCAGCCACGAAGTCATCCTCGAGTCGATCGCCGCGACCACCACCCGCACCGGACTGCGGGTGAAGGCCGAGCTGGACACCAACACCTACCCCACCGGCGTCGGTGTCGGCGACGCGGAGATGGCGGCCCTGCCGCTGACCCGGCACACCTTCCACGGCGAGTGGAACTATGCCCTGCACCCCCAGCCGAGCCCGGCCGTCCCGGCAGCCCGCAACGGCCGGCCACCGACACCGCCGTGGCACTCGGCGCTGCTGTCCGACCCCGAACTGACGGGCCTGACTCCACACCAGCTGCAGAACCTCATCCACACCCTGGCCGCGAAGGGCCTTCCCCGCCGCGGACGCCCACCCCGCCTCACCTTCGCCGACCAGGTCCTGGCCACCGTGCTCCACCTGCGCGTCAACCTGGCCGCGGAACCTCTTGCCGTTCTGTTCAACAGCAGCCGCACCGCAATGCACCGCACCCTGCTGAAGATCAGGAAACTGCTTGAAGCACAGGGCATCATCATCTCGCCGGCCGTCATCCCACCGACCGCCCTGCCAGCCCTTCGAGCCCGAGTGGCCGCCCAAAGCAGCAGCCCCAACAGCAAGATCAAAGCGGCAGGTTAATGATCGGCAGACCCTTAGGAGGGTTATTCAAAAGCCCTCAAGGTCAGACGGGCGGCGTCAGATCGCTCTCGCTGATGGTGTACGTCAGCAGGGGATAGATGAAGTCCGTCTCATTGTTCTCGCGGCGCCGCAATTGGTAAAACTCGCGCCTCTGCTCATCGTCGGCCGACATGAGACGCGTGCCCTGCGGGAGGTATACGTGCGCGTCACGAAACCGAACGAAGGTCTTTGACGTTCGAAACGTCACACCCAACCATTGGTTGTCCGCCGTCTGGGCGGACGCGTCTAGTACGATTTTGTGCCTGAGTCGCCGATTCGAGTCGATGGAGAACACGACGATACTGTTGTGGGCGAGGGGGATCTCGAACTTCTCGCCACCGGACCCCTTTGATTCGAAAATCAGCTTCCTCGGCGGGATCGCTTCGGGGCGTTGGTAGCAGGAGAAGACGGCGATGAACGACTCGTCGGCCAGATCGAGGGCTTGGTCGGAATGGCTGCCCATGGTTTTGTAAGCGTTCGTGTAGCTCTCGATGAGAGCGTTGTTGAAGCCGACCGAAAGCGCCGCACGTTCTTGAATCTGCTGCGCCAGCCGTTCGTGCACCGCCCGGAAACGCTGCGTCGGGCTGCCGTATCGAGTGGTGGTACGTACGAGAGGCACACCGCCCGCCTCGTCGATCTTGGTAATCGTGGCGCCTCGCCGGCCCTTTCCTACGTCTTCCAAACGAGCCGACGCGGACAGCTCCGCAAAGAGATTCTCCTCGATTGGCAAGGTACACGAGAGGATCTCATCCGAGATCCTAGACTCGGGGGGCAATGTAGTCTCCCGTGTTCATACTGAAGAGGAATTCGTCGCCGTAGTCAACGAAGGACGAGGTCCTGTTCTCCTCGGCGTACAGCCTGCGCAGCTCGTCCACGTCGGCCGGCCCGGGTGGTCCCAGCTTCACCAAATCTCCGGCCGCTTTGAGGAATGTTTGGCCGTTCTTGTGAACGGCTTCGGCGCTCGAACAGCGCACCACGTATCCCAGGCGGGTCGGGAGCAGCTCGGCGTCCAACGCTGAGGGCCGGATTTCGTGCGTATACAGGCGGTTGGTGGACAGTGGCATGAAGAATACGGAGCCGGGGTAGAGGGTCACGGTGAACTGCGGGGGGAGCGCGACCCCGTCGCGTTCTTCGGTCGGCTCCTTGAGACGGAAGTGGAGTCTGGTCAGCCCGCTGGCACCCTTCACACCGTAGTCGAAGGCGTCTTCGTCCAGGGGCTGCAGCTTGTCGAACTGGTCATAGAAGGTGCAGAAGGCCATGATGCCATTGGCCGGCATGTCCTTGGTCTTGTCGGCATGGGCCGAGATCTTGGCCTTGGACTGCTTGCGCTCGGCCGTGGCAAGGGTGTTGTGGTAGATCTGAGCGAGGACGTGATTCAGCGGTGCCTGGTTCCGGAAGACGGCGGCGGCCTCGCGGTTCAGAGCCTCGACGATGTGTGTGTCGGTCGCGCGAAAGCTCTCGGTCGGCCCCGAGAGATTCGTGGAGCACCGGAGCAGGCGGAAATGCAGTTCGTCACCGTTCTGTGTGACGGGTGTCAGATAGATCCCGCTGCGATGGGCGGTTCCAGGCTTGGTGGACTCCGTCAGGGACTGGAACGCGTGCTCCGCGCGGATCCGTCCGAAGTGATCGGCGCCGAGTCCGAAGAATCGGCGGTAGTACACGCCGACGCCGTGTACGTGGATGGGAACTCGGCCGACGTCGACGAGGGTCCAAGGTGTATCGAGGTCCTCACGGTAACCGTGCGATAGCTCCCGGATGACGAATACCCGGGCAGCCGCATGCAGTTGGCGGCCGCTGATCCCGGATATATCGCCACACAGGTAGACGGTCTTCTGTGCGAGGTCGGGCGAACCAGAAGCAAGGTCCTCTGGCGTGATTGTGGACCCGAAGAAGTCCCTGATCAGGTCATTGCTCTGCAACGTCGAAGGCGCAACCAAGGTGTTGTTTGCATCCTCGATGCAGGCTTCTGTCAGCTCTGCTGTGCACATCAAACGGTACCTGCCATTTGCAGATCTTGGTGGATTGCTCAAAACCGTGGACATGGCAACGGCCCGCACTCTTTCACTTGCGTTGCGAAGCGTAAACGCAAGGAGACGGACCGTTCAACGTTGATGCTCTCACGGGGCTCGACAGCAGGCAAAGGGTTCTGTTGTACGGGCAGTTGCGAAGCTGCTCGGCGAGGTTGTGAGGCCGGGCGGACGGCGCTGCGGCGATCGGGCTGTACCAGTCGGTGATGCTGGTGGTCTGCCTGATGCGCAAGAACCTGGTGCGTGCCGCCGTCGTTTTCCCTCATTCTTGCTCCGCTCTCCCTTGCCCCCACGGCCGAGGCAGCGCGCGCGGACGCTGCCCCGGCTGCAGCCGTGCTCGCCTTCGCCGACGCGGTCGAGTAGATCCCAGTCGCCGACGAGGCGCGCGCGGGGTACAGCCGAGATTCCTTCGAGCACTGGAACGCCGACGCCGACCCCGCTGCGGCCACCCCTGCTGTCGTCGATCGGGAGCGAGTGTCACGGACTGTGGTCGCGTCCGTCCCGTGGGGCGAATGCTGCGAGGGCATCGGCGTCGGTGGCGCGAGCGTGTAGGAAGTAGTCGGCCCACGCCGTGATGTCGGGGTAGGACGAGCCCTGGCTGAGCTGGGTGGCTGCGGCTTGGAGGTCGAAGTGCGTGGTGCGGAGTTCGACGCCCGGGCCCAGGAGGGCCCAGTGTGCTCCCGTTCGTCCGTATGGCATGCCGATGCTGCCGGGGTTGATCACGAGTCGGCCGTGGACGAGGCGGACGTACGGCATGTGGGTGTGGCCGCAGACCACGGTCTGGATGTCGGTATCGAGTCCGTTGAAGACCTCCTTCCAACGGTCGAGACGGGAGTCGACCAGGACGACCTCCTCGTCGTCGCGAGGGGTGGCATGGCAGAACAGCACCTTTCCCAGGCCATTCACGGACAGGGAGAGTAATCGTGGCAGCGAGCTGAGAAGGTCGAGATGGTCCTCGCGGAGCTGTTCGGCTGCCCAGGGGGCGATCGGGTCGGGGATCGTGTCGCGTTGTCCCCGGCGGTATTCAAGGAGTTCACGGTCGGCGTTGCCGCTGATCCAGATGACGCGGTCGCCGAGGCCGGTCAGCAGGTCGAGAACCTGCGTCGGTTGCGGGCCGGCGGTGATGTCGCCGGTGAGCACGATGTGATCGGCGGTGCTGACGTCTGGTTCGGCGAGTACTGCCTCCAGGGCCGGCAGGACTCCGTGAATGTCGGACAGGACGGCTACTCGGTTCAGCATGGTCACCACTGTGGGGTGAAGACACCCGAGTGGTGTGATCTTTCGCCCGACGCGTAGTTCAAGAGGGGCCGGTCAGCGTGTGGGCCCGAAAGGTGAAGCAGCTCGACGAGGCCACCGAGTGGATGGTCGACGACGTCGAGGTGTTACGCGCCGACCTGCCCCTCGACCCACCTGCGCGAAATGATCGGCACGTACGTGGCGTACGCCAGGGCGGTGGTGCTCTCCGAGCGCCAGGACGACAGGAAGGCCGAGCTCCCGGCTGAACGCACCACTCCCGTGTGGGAGGTCTTCGGCTCACGGGGCCTGGCAGCGTGGTCCCCGGCTCCTCCCCGGGTCGATCCATCGCCTCACCGCGACCGTCGAGGCGAACCAGAACGAGGCCGACCGGCAATCGATGCCCGGGTCGCGGCTTCCTGGCGGCGTCGGCGTCGGCGCCGTTGACCCGGGCATGGAGTCCACGTCGCAGACGCACGCGCAGACGGTGGCTCAGCACGCCGACACCGTCGCGGAGGCGTCGTGCGAGCTCGCCGACGCGGCAGCCGCAGGGACATGGACCCCGACGGCGGCGAGGACGTCATTGAGGCATCGAGACCCTCGCCGAGGCGCTGCTGACCGCGAGCCCGAGGCGATCGGAATGGCCTCGCGACCGGACGACACCGCCGACCCCATCGGCCCCAGGGTGTACACCCGTGGGCCGATGCTGCGCGGGAGGGGCACGTGACAGCGTTCCCCTGTGCCCACGGACTGGCCGTCACGGCACAGTTGACGATCCATCACCACGGGAGGACTCATGGCCACCACGCCGTTCATCAGCCGGAAGGGCATGACGCGCCGCGGCATGCTGGGAGCCGCGCTTGTCGCCGGGGCCACCGTGCCGCTTGCCGCCGTCGCCGGCCCCGCGTGGGCCGACCCGGCCGCTGCCGCCCCCGCCGCGACGGGGCTCATGCTACCCGGGCCGACCGGGCCACACCCGGTGGGCACGGTCCAGCTCCACCTCGTCGACCGGTCGCGTCCGGACGACATCGCGGGCCCCGGGCACTTTCGCGAGCTGATGGCCACCGTCTGGTACCCCGCCCGGAACGTCCAGCGGTACCCGGTGGCGCCCTGGATGCCGACCGGCGCACTTCAGGCGTTCCTCGCCGACGCCGGGTTCAGCGCACTGGCTTCCCTGGGGCCGCTCACTGCCGGCCACGTGGGCGCTCCGGTGCGGCGGTCGGGCCGACGGCTGCCCGTCGTCGTGTTCTCGCACGGCGCGCACAGCCACCAGGGCGACCACACCGTCGTGGTCCAGGAGCTCGCCAGTCACGGATACGCGGCTGTGACGGTGGCTCACCAGTACGACACGTACACCGAGTTCCCCGACGGCCGCGTCGCCGTCCCGCTCCACGACAGGCAGGCGCCGACGCTGCCCGGGGACTTCGCCGCTGACCTGCGCTTCGTCCTCGACTGCGTCGAGCAACTCGCCGCCGGGCATAATCCCGACGTCGATCAGAGGGAGCTGCCGACCGGGCTGCTCGGCTCCCTCGACCCGCGGCGCATGGGCGCGTTCGGCTGGTCGAAGGGCGGGACAGCCACTGCCTGCGCCACGCTCGCGGACGAGCGGATCAGGGCCGGGCTGAGCCTCGACGGCCCGATGCAGATGAACCCGCCGCTGGCCGGCGACTTGGACCGACCGTTCATGATGATGTCCGCCGAGTTCACCCGGGCCACGGATCCGGAGGCCGCCGCATTCTGGTCGCACCTGCGGGGCTGGCGGCTGAACATCCAGGCCCAGGGCGCCGCCCACATCTCGTACGGCGACAACGAGGCGCTGTTCCCGCAGGTGGCGAAGCTGTTCGGATGGAGCGGGCAGCAGCTCCAGGACGTGATCGGCACCCTCGATCCCGACCAGGCGGTGAAGATCCAGCAGGCGTACCCTCTCGCGTTCTTCGACGAGCACCTTCGCCACCGCCGGGGGCACCTGCTCGACGGGCCGTCCCCGGCCTTCCCGGCAGTGACGTTCCTCCCCTGAGTACCGGAGACCGCAGCACCGAGGTGCCTCGCAGGCCTTTCAGGGAGCAGGACGACTGGGCCGAGCTCCATGCGAACCGTCCGCCTCGGCTTCAGTACGCCGTGGGCTCATCCGGGCGTAGCCCTGCGCGCGCAGGCGGTCGGCGTACTCCGCATCGACCACGAGCTCGATTCCCGGCGGGTAGGAGGTGCCGTCGACCTCGTGGTGGTGCGACATCGTGACCGTGACCGTGACCGGGCGACCGGGCGACGGAGCGGCGCGAAATGTGGTCTCGATTGACGGCCCCAATTACCGACTCAGGAACCCGCTCACCGCCATCGAAGGAGAAGGCGGTGTCGTCGCCTAGCAGGTCTGGCAGATCATCAACGACCTTGTGGTGAACTCTTGCCCCGGGTCTGCCTGTCCAGGTGCTCGATCAGCTTGGCCTCGCTCCCCCCGAGGAGACGCTCTCGCTGATCGTGGGGCAGCGATGCCAAGGCGTCAACGAGAACTCGCTTGCGGGGAACCTGAACCATCGAGCCGGAGAAGATCCGGCACCCAGAACACCACGCGAACGCGACGCACCGCTCGAACACGGAGGACTCGGGTGGATGGAAGCGGTACCAGTAGGAACGGACAGGCGTCCCGCAGTCGGCACAGACCCGCTGGTCTCCGACCAAAACCGTCTCCCAGGTCCCGACCTTCAGCCAGGCCCGGCGCTCCGCCGGTGCTCTTCAAAACGTCATGCGGAGCATTCTTCCTCACGGCGAACCCTCCTGCCAACAACCCGGGGCTACCGCAAGCGGCTCCGTACGTTCCCTCATGCGGACCTCTGCACTTCGACTCTCACGCCGACACATCAGTCAGGTGCGCGGCGCGGCCGGGAAGAGCGGGAGGGCTAACGGGGCCCTGACCTGCGAACCACTGTGCAGGCAGACCTGGGACGCGGTCCCTGTCTACTACCGTCATTTCCCCGCGACTCCCCGCCCGATCTGGCACACGTGTGGCACGGGACTTCCCGAGCCGACTGGGGGCGCTCGCGGACAGGAGCTCGATCGCTACGCCTAAGATCCGCCTTTGGCGGTCAGGATCGGAGTGAGGGCACTCATGGAGCAAGCGTTGTATGTCCGGTTCCAGGGAACAGTGCGGCATTCACGAGGACACTTCCCCGGCGTCTTCGTTCTAGCCAATGAACTCGCTGCGCAGGGCAAGTTGACTGAGCAGCAATACCAGTTCTGGAGGTCCAACAACGACTGGTATGACGCCAACTACACCAATCCAAGCAGAATTGATCCACAAGTGTACGACCCCAAGGTGCACCCGGGCGCCGTGGCCTGGTTCAAGTCGTCTGCTGAAGTGCTCATCAAGCGGGTGGACGGGTACTTGGAGCTTCTCGCCGCACATGGTGTTGAGTGCCGTCGCTTGGTGTCTTCGAACCCCGGCCGAGTCATCTACGAGGATGAGAATCAGATCGTGGTTGTGCCGGTAGGAGAGTCGGGCGTCTAAACCGTCGTGGCAGCGATGTCACCGTGGGTTCAAATCCCACACCCACCGCAGGTGAACGGCCCTTGAGCAGCCAAGACGGTCAGGGGCCGTTCCCGTGTCCTTGACCGTGATCCCGCGGCGTTCCCCGTGCTTCCCTACTCGATCGGGCACGTAGGGGCACGGCGACGACGCTGCGGTCTCCAGAACTGCGCTTGATGGCGACCTGCCGTTTCGCCCCATCAGGACGTCAAGCATGATGTCCGGCATGCTGCTGACCTTCGGCCCCGACCGCCAGACTCGCGAGTTCAAGTGCGACTGCTGCGATGCCCCCATTGAGCGGGCCTGGGACTACATCTACGCGGACGGAAGCCCGTATGCCGTCTACTTCGCAAATTGCTATCACCACACCGACCGAGACCACGACGCATGGATAGACGTGATCTTTGGTACGTGGGGCGTGAGCCCCGACGAGTGGACAGATCATGTCGCGTTCGCCTGCCGAGTGGGCCCAGTAGCGGGACAGTCCACGCCTGCCTCCACCCTGGTGACTGCTGGCCTCGCTAACCCGGACGGGCCTCTCTTCGGCCTCAAACTCGATCGGGAAGCCGCCCTGCAACATCCGAAGGTGAGTGAATTCTGGAAGGTCTCGGACTTCATTCTGGAGAACGACCCCCTGGTGCGCGGGCACGTCTACGGTCCCTGAGGTGGGGGGGCGACGAGCTGCCGGAGGACGGCTGAACGACACGCGCATCAGCCACAGCGAGACGGGTACCGACGCGGAGCGACCACACCGGCCGCGGCCACAACGCGGCAGCAGCTGCTCCCCGTCCGCCCATTTCCGGTGGTGCGTTCGCCTCACGCACCCGTCATCCGTGACGGCGGGGGTACGGCGCCCAGCCCCACTCGGTGCCGGCAGACGGCCGACCCTGCGCAAGAGGCCACCCCTCCTTTCCAGCAGTCTTCTGTCTGGGCGAGGTCACGGTCGAGGAGCGTCGCCGATTGGGACAGGGGCATGAACGGGCTGGTGGATGAACTGAGCAACCGGAAGGCGCGTGCCTGTTCCGCGTCCAGACAGGTGTAGTCGCGTTCGAGGACTGGCTGTACTGCCAGGTCGCCTGCCCGTAGTTCGGCGAGGCGACAGGCCTTGGCGGCCGGCCGTGATGCCACGTGCCCGATCGGCCAGGTGCGGCGGGCCACAAGTCGGCACCGCACAGATCCTCTCGGCAGGTACGAATCACGTCCGCCCTTGGCACCATGACCCACTGGACACCCCTTCAGTACCCGGCCCGCAGGCCTCGCCGGGCTCGTGCGGCTGTCTCCCGCAGCAGCAGTACGGCGGCCGCCGGTGCCGGGGGACCGGAGGTCCGTGTCGCGAGGGACGCGCCCGCGTGGCGTACCGCGTCGAGGCGGAGGCGCTGGACGCCGACGAGGGCTCGTAGGAAGGGCCGGTACGAAGGGTCCACCACGTCTGTGAGGCAGGCAGCCGCCGCCAGGTCGGTGTTGGCCTGGTCTGCCTGCTGTGCAACGAGCCGGCCCAGCGCCGCGCTGGGCCGACTGAGGTCGGCGCCGTGGTGCGCCACCGCGTCGGCGGGCACACCCGGCCGGCCATCCCGCACATCCTCGGAGAGGTCCTCCAGGAAATCGATGCGCTGCATGGCACGCATCAGCCGGCGGCAGCCGCCGGTGAACACGGCCCGCGTCCCCTTGTCCGCGGGCGCCAGGAGGCAGGCCGTGAGCATCAGCGCGGGCAGCGAGTACTCCTCCACGTACTGCTCAAGTTCCTCCTCGTCCGCGATGCTCCGCCACGCGACCTCACGCTCGCAGCCCTCCAGGAACACCTCCACGTACGCGCGCACGTCCGGGTGGCGCTCGGCGGTGCGCACCAGGCAACGCAGCACAGGCAGCCCGGAGCCACTCTCGGCGAAGGCCTTCCGTACGAGCCCGTCCCACTCCGTGAGCGCGGCCGCCCGTTCACCTGGAGCCCCGCGGTCGATCCGGTTGTCGGTGTCGTGCATGAACGCGACGGCGGCCACGACGTGCGGCACCAGCGCGGCGGGGAGCAGCAGCCGAGCGGCCGCGTACTCGGCCGCCGCGAACCGCCGCACCGCTCGCCGCTGCTCGGTGTAGTCCCGCCGCAGCCGCGGCTCCCTGACTCCGGCCCGGTCCAGGGCCCGCTTCCACATGTCGATCTCCTGTCGTCGTCGGCTGCGAGCCTACGGGCCCCGGGCCGCAAACCCCGAGGGAGCCCCAGGCATCCTGTCTGCCGGACTCGCCGCGGTGTGCGAGGGGTTCGGGATGTACGAGGCCGGTGGCGCTACCGAGACACGTGTGAAGGTCTGGTGCCGGACCGAGGGGGAGTGGGCGGCACGTCGATGCTGATGCCGAGGCCGCGCGCAGAAAGACGAAGGACGTGGGGTGACCATACCGGCGGCCCCTCCCGCCTCTACGAGGCCCGACCGGTTGCGTGCCAAGCGGACCCGGCTTGCCGGCGTCTGTGCGCTCTGTCCCTGAGTTGGTGGGGCCTCGGACGCTGTCGGCCCACGGAGCAGCGTTGGACGGCTTTCCGGCGGTTCCGATGCCGAAGTCACCGTCCTTGGCGAGGCGTAGTCGTGGTTGTGGTTGTGGTTGTGGTTGTGGTTGTGGTTGAGGTTGAGGAGGCATTGGAACTGAGTGACGTTGGGTGCCGACCATGCCTTTGGTCAGGATCACTCTGCGGTTGGGCTTGTCGTGGGCTCACGCGGTACGCCCTCCCTTGCCGAGAGATGTAGACGTGGTCGGGGCCGTGATGGGTGCGGGGGCCGCCGTCCGGGCCGGCGGCGTCGCCGTCTCTGTCACCCGGGGGGCCGGGGGCGTGGCCAGGGAAGCGGGGGGGGGCTTGTCCTGCGACGTCTGGCTGGCCGGGGGAGTGGTGTGCTTGACGCCGGACGCTACTTCGGGCTCGGAGGGGTTCGCTGTTGCCGGGGCCGGTGGTGGGGCGGACGGCTACCCGAACGGCGGTTTCACCCGAGATGACACCGTTTTAGTCTGCCGGAAAGAGGAGCGGAGGCACTCCGCCCCCACGCAGTGGGATCGGGAGGCTCCATGCGCGGCCGGACGACTCGTCTCTGGAACAGGCCGGGGGGCGTGTTCCTCGCACTCGTTCTCGCCTGCGCCGTGGCGGTCCCGCTGACCGGCTGCACCTCCGGCGACGACCCCGAACCGCGCCCGGACACCAACGTCACCGACCCGACGACGGAGGAAGAGCAGGAGACGGAGCAGGAGACGGAGCAGGAAAGGCAGGAGAGGGAGAAGCGGGAGAGGGAGAAGGACGACGGGAGCTTCAACCGCGCGGGTCGGCTCTCCGACGGTTTCTCGGGCCACTGGCCGCAGAGCTACAAGAAAACGGTCACGAATCCGTCCTCCGAGCCGTACGTGGGCACGCTCGAAGTCCTGGACTGTACACCGGGCGAGGGGAGCCGGCCCGCCATTCCGCCCAGCCAGACCGTGACCGTGTCCGCCGGGGGCGAGGTCGCACCAGAGTTCAAGTTCTCGGAGGAGGGCGGGAACTCGAAGTCGACCCGCCAGGTCTGCGCGACGCTCCGGAACGAGGCCGGGGTCTCCGACGAGGTCAGTGAGTCGATCTCCGCGGATCTCGTGACGCCACCCGGCGAGACCACGGGCGAGACCACCGGCGAAACGACCGGGGAGACCACCGGCGAGACGACGGGCGAGACGACGGGCGAGACCACGGGTGAAACGACGGGCGAGACCACGGGCGAAACGACCGGCGAGACCACGGGCGAAACGACCGGGGAAACGACGGGCGAGACCACCGGCGAGACCACCGGCGGGTCCGACGAGAACCGCTGAGCCCGCCCGAGCGAAGGGGGCCTCATGGCCGAAGCGGACTCCGACAGTGGAACGCGCCCCTGGGGCAACTGGGTCGTCACTGTCGCCACACTGGCCGCCCCGACCACGTTCATCGGCGCCCTGCTGCTCTACTTCGGCTTCGCCTACACCGACGCCCTCTATGCGTACTTCGGCGTCGACGCCGCGACCCTCGGCTTCTCCACCCAGGAGTACGCGCTGCGCAGTGCCGGGGCCCTCTACGTCCCCGCGGGCGCGGCGCTCACCGTCGCGCTTGCCGGCGTCCTGGTCTACTACGCGGCGCGCACGCTGGGAAACCGGGGCGCGCCCCTGCCGCCGGGGGGCCGGCTGGCGCCGTATGTCATCTCGGCCTGCGGCCTGGTCATGTTCGTCCTGGGCGTCCTGGGTGGTTTCTCTGTGTGGCGGGCCGGAGCGATGGACACCCCGCTGCTGATCGGCGGCGGACTGGTGCTTGTCGTGTTCGGCAGGGCCCTGTCCTTCAAGCTCACCGGCGCCGCCTACCCGGTGGCACGCGAGCGGCTGGCGCTCGCCCTCGTCGCCGCGCTGGTCGGCCTGTGCTGCTTCTGGGGGGTGCACGCGTACGCCAAGAGACACGGCGCCGACGACGCCCGATACCTGGCGCGGCACCTGTGGCTGCGTCCTGCGGTGACGGTTGACACGGCGGAGCGCTTGTACTTCTCCCATCGGCAGGTACGTGAGACGGCCCTGCCGGTTTCGGGTCCCCCGCAGCGGTACCGGTACCGATACGAGGGTCTACGGCTCCTCGCGGAGGTCAACGGCCGCATGTTCCTCATCCCCGAGGACTGGGCGAAGACGGGCGGCGGCGTGCTCGTCGTGCCGGCGGACGGGGCGGTGCGCGTCGCCTTCCGCTCGGGCTGAGGCGTCCGAGGTGGCTCGAGGTGGCTCCTGTCGACCAGGACCAGCCGGGCGAACTGCACCGGATGCTGCCCGGTCTGGGGCTCGCCGCGATGAAGCGCCGGTAGCAGGGATGGCCGATGTGTTCGTCGGCGCGTGGGCTCGACATCGATCCGGTCCGTGCGGTCGTTGCTAAGCGGGCGGCGTGGTTCGAGCCGACCCTGCCCCAGCACTCGGCCGCCGAGCGGATCGGCTGGCACCGGAGAGACAATGCCCGCTTGGGCCGCGAGGGCCGCATGGCTAGGCGGCTATGCGCGGTGACCGCACGCGGCCGAACGGGCCGCAGGTCCTCTGCGGCGCTATGCCGCTGGTCGGAGTCACGCCGTCCGTCCACGCCGTCCGTCCACGACGCGGCCGTGATCCAGCACGTCGAGGACAACGACCTGTGGCCTGTTCTTCCGCGAAGACCCGCGCGGACGTCCGAGCGTCGCGGTAGGGAGAGGGCGAGGCGCCTACCGTGGGAGCACCGATGCTCAGAGGCGTGTCCCGCCGGGGTGGGGCTGGGGCCCTTCTTTCGGATCATCTTGCTGACCAGATGAAGATGGCGGCGAGGTGGAGTCCGGCGAGGTAGATGGTGGCGGTCTTGTCGTATCGGGTGGCCAGGCCGCGCCACTGCTTGAGCCTGTTGATGCAGCGTTCGACCGTGTTCCGCTGCTTGTAGGCCTCGCGGTCGAGGGCAGGCGGACGGCCGCCGAGCGGCCGAGCCGCTTGCGGTTCGCGGCCTGGTCGGCCGGCTGAGGGATCACCGTCCGGATCCCGCGCCGCCGCAGGTGACTTCGGATCGCCCTGGACGAATACGCCTTGTCGGCCAGGACCATATCGGGCGTAGTCCTGGGCCGGCCGATCGGCCGGGGCACTCGTAACCGGGCCATGACCTGGGTGAACGCGGGCGCGTCCCCTGCCTGGCCGGGCGTGAGAACGAAGGCGAGGGGGCGGCAGCGGCTGTCCGAGACGAGGTGGATCTTGGTGGTCAGCCCGCCGCGAGACCGTCCGAGGGCATGATGGCCCGGCTCGCCGGCCGGGGCCCCTTTTGACGGGCTCCGGCGGCGTGCTGGTGAGCTCGGACGATGGTTGAGTCGACCGCGACGACCCAGTCGACGTCGCCTTCGGTGTCGGCCTGGGCGAGCAGGGCGGTGAAGACCTTCTCCCAGGTGCCGTCGGCGGCCCACTTCCGCAGGCGGTTGTGGGCGCCTTTCCACGAGCCGAAGTGCTCGGGCAGGTCCATCCATGGTGTTCCGGTGCGGTACTTGAACGCGGTCGCGTCGATCACCTGCCGGTGATCCCGCCACCGCCCACCCCGCTTCGGTGTCCTGTCCGGCAGCAACGGCTCGATCCGCCCCCACTGGGCATCAGTCAACGACACACATCAACCAACGATCAGATGATCCGAAGGAAACGCCCTAGCTGCCGCAGTGTCAAGTTGGTTCGCCAGTACGCCGTGACCAGCAGCACCCGGTCCTCCAGCGGCAGGCTCCACGGCCGGCCTCTGCGAACCGCGTTAGCTCCTTCCCGCCGAAACTGTGTCACCAACATGCCATGGCAGCGGGGGCTCAACCCGGTGAACGGGGCTATCCAGGAAGGCCCCGACGCCGTATTCACACCAGACACCGCATGATCTTTTCACGGGCTGCGGTGCCGACCTGCGGATAGTCAGGAGGGGTATCGCTGCAGTTCCACAGCCCTGAGCAGGCACTCGCGGTCGTCTGCGCTGATGAGTCCGTCCGGAAGAGTCTCGTCCTCCAGCAACGCGCGCAGGGCGGAAGCGTGTGCGGCGAAGGCGGCCCTGCACCACTCGCGTTCTGGGTGGTCACAGTCCTTCCCGAACAGCACCACCCGGCGTTCATCGTCGGCGTCGACGGGCAGAGACAGCTCTGCGGCGACGACCAAGAATTCCACCAGGCCGGACCGCACCGCGATGTCAGGGACGGCTGCCAGGCGGATCAGGAAGGGCAAGGCGGCCGGCATCACGGCGCTCCCGTGGAAGACACTGTTCATCAGGACGTTCTCCAGCACAGGCAGGGCCTTGGGGCCGGCTGCCTCATCCAGGAGACCGCGGAGCAGGACCGGGATCCCGGCAGGGCACCCGGGAATCCGCGACCAGCCAACATCCGCGCAGCCCAGCAGCGCGGGGTGGTCGCGTGCAGCTCGCACCATCTGCGTATATTCGCGGAGAAACCTAGCAACGGCAGCCTCTTTGACCGCCGCATCCATCACACACATCGCTCTGCCCCTGCCCCACGGCTTCGCCCCGAACGGCGTCCGCGAGACTCTTCCCGGGGCGGACGCCGAACGCAAGTGCCAGGCCAGTAGCGGCAACCTCCCGCCCTGGGTAGCGGCGCCCCAGCCCGACACTTGATTCCGGGACAGCCCTTTAGACCCCGTTTCCTTTGGTGGTTTGGCTCGCTGCGCTGGGCACGACGAGTCTTGCCCAGCGGCTGGTGCCGGATGAGTTGTGGGAGTTGTTCCGGCGAGTGGTACCCGAAACGGTGATAGCGCGGCCACAGGGAGTGGCCGTCGGCGGGCGGGGGATCGTGAGTGTCTGACCGCGATTGTGTTCGTGGCCACGTCGGGTTGCACATGGCGGCAGGTTCCGCCGCTGTTCGGGCTGGCATGGCCGACGGTCTACCGGCGCTTTGCCCGCTCGATCAAGGACAGGGTCTGGGCCCGTCTCCACCGGGTCATCCTGGACGAACTCGGCGCCAAGGGGGACCTTGGACTGGTCGCGCTTCGCCATCGACTCAGTGAGTGTCCGGGCCCTCAAAGGGGGCTGCTGACCGGACCGAATCCGACCGGTCGCGGCAAGAGAAACGGATCGAAGATCCACCTCATCACCGACCGATCCGGACTTCCGATCGCGGTCGCCATCTCCGCGGCCAACACCCACGACGGTCTCGCGCTGAAGCCGCTCGTCGCGTCGATACCGCCGATCCGCAGCTGCGCCGCAGGCGGCCCGACAAGCTCCACGGCGACAAGGGCTACGACTACCCCACTTGCGGCGCTGGCTCCGCTCTCGCGGCATCACGCCACGGATCGCCTGCCGGGGCATCGATACCTCACAACGACTTGGGAGCCACCGATGGGTCATCGAGCGAACCATGTCCTGGCTCGCCGGCTGCCGTCGGCTCCACCCACGCTACGAACGCAAGCCAGAACAATTCCTCGCCTTGGCAGCCATCGCCACCAGCCTCATCAACTACCGACGACTCACCAAGTGAAATGATGCCTGAGGCGAAAACGCACGTGCGGCGGGGGCGCCCGAGTTGGCTGCCTGAAAAGAGGGATTCAGTTACTGATCTGCCACGAAGGGTCGTTTGGTGGATGGTTGCCGCCGGAGGGGTTCTCGTTGCGGCGTTGATCAGTTTCCTGATGGACCTGACCGAGGATCAAAGCCGTGCGCCACTCACGGTCACTGACGTGGAGGGCGTCTGGTCTGCTTCAGACGGCGGACGCCTGACGGTCAGGGCCGACGGGTCCGCAGAGCTGGAGCGGGTGATGGTGCCGGAGACGGGCTGCGGGCGGTCTGCCGGTCAGGTTCACTTCTCGTACACCGGTCCGGCGACCTGGGTGTTCGACACCTGGCCCGACGAATCACCGGGAATCAGGTTCGACCACCGAGGCGCGGCCACAGGCAAGACGTGCAAGGTCTACCTCTCCGTCTCGATCTCTGACCAGACCGGCAGCGTGGGGTTCCTCCCGCATAACCCCGAGCCGTTGTACACACGGGGCGCCGCGCATCCGGGCTAACCGCATCGGCGGCCCCATGGTTCGGACTGTGAACCGGCACCCATGACTCGTCCGGCATGAGCCGTTCAGTCAGGTCCGTCGCGGACTCTCCGACGGTGCCGCCATAAGAAACCACGTCTTAGCAGCAGCGTCCGGCGGGGAAACGTGGTCCTTGACCTGCCATTAACATCGCCTCGTCACCGCAGGGTCGGAGCCTTGATCCCGCCACGGTCGGCCGGATGACGCTGGGGGAACAGGCGACCAGCGGATGGAGCCAGCGGGTGAGTCACGCCTGGCCGGTGCCGGGCCGTTCCTGGGTCATGTCCCTTCCTCGTCCGGCTGCACGGCCGCTGGCGAACACGCCACGGCCGCGGAGCTCGTCGAGGTCGGGGAGGCGGACGCCCGGGAGCTCGTCGAGGAGGTCGGCCTGGGCGGCACGGATGCGGTCTCGGATCTGTGGCCCGGGGCCGAGGGCGCAGCGTTCGGTCACGCGGTCATCGTGCGGCGGGGGAATACCAGCGCGGACGCCCTTTGAATATTCAATGTATAGCCACACAAGGTGTCCCTATCGTCTGCCGCTCGATCAGGGCACGCACAATTTGCCACTTTTCCGCGGCCGTCAGTAGACTGACTGGAAGAATGGATGGCTCCAGCTGGACCTTGGCCACCGGGTGGCCACCCGGTCGGCCGTGTCGGAGTCCCGAGTCTGCAAGGACCACCAAAACTAGTTCGGCGTGCCTTCATGACGCCCGAATAGCTGGAATCGATGCAACGTCGACTCCATTAATCCGCGAGGAACGCACATGGGTATCCTCGGTAAGTCGAATCTGCGTCATCGGCGGCGTATAACTGCCGCTATGGCGACTGTCATGGCAGCCGCGATCGGCCTCACTGCTCCTGGTGCAGCATCGGCGCACGCAACTCCGGTAAGCGATAACGCCGTGATCTCTGGGGTGAATTGTGCGCCCACTCCACCGTGGGTGTCGACTTACGCCTTCGATGGCGATTTGAAGGTGGAAGGTGGCTGCTTCACCGAGAACGGTCGGGTCTACGTTATGGTGAAACACAATAACGGCACCTTGTATTTCAAAAAGTGGGTAACGGCCCGGGATCACCCCTTCCTTGCGGGAGGCTGGATCAATGTCAATACGCACCTCCGTGCTCCCTGCAATGGCATCGAGAAGAACGGATATGCGCGTGGGTATGATTCGGTCACGAAAAAGTGGTCAGCCAAGTTTCCCGTACCGATCTGTATTCTCTATGACGACAACTGATGACGAAGGTGACCAGGGTTGCGGTTGTCGTGGTTCCGAGGAATACGTAGCCGTGCTTGTCATAGCGGGTGCCCATTGCTCTGGCGTGCTTGAGTCGGTTGATCGCCCGCTCGACGGTGTCACATGATCGGCCGGACAAAGTCTCAGTCAAGAGCTGTCCCGTAACTGGACGGCGCCTCCTTGCCGATCCCGGATCGGACCGTGTCAGTGGCTGGTGACAGGATCGAGGGGTGCTGATCAAGGGATACGACGTCGGCCCGATGGTGCCAGGCGAGTCACTGCTGGTCCACCCGGGCTTCTGGTCGAACCACCTCTTGGCGATGTGTAGCGACGGGGGGTGTGCCGAGCGCCCGGTTCCGGAGTGGTTCGGTGAGGACGGCGCCGATGCCGATGCCCTGTCCGAGGTCCTCTTTGATCCTGAGCACTGGCCAGTGTTCAGGATGCCGGCAGAAGACGGCCCCGGAGCCGTGGTGATCTACCGCAACCTGGATGGCGACTACGGCATTGACTACCTCCTCACCCATCCAGGCAGAACCTACGTCGAGCAGATCGCCAGCTGGGACGGAGATTTCTCTGGCGCTGGGCTGACATGGCGGGAACTGATACGGATCGCCGACAGCCCGTCCCCTGCGGACGAAGGCGTCCAGGACACGGCCACCCGTTTCTTGCTGTTGCTTTCCGTCCTCACCGACCCGGACGTGCCGGAAACAGCATCGGCAAGGCTTATCGCCGCCCTGGCCGCGGTAGGCGCGCCGAAAGACACTGCCCCCCTCGCGGCGGAGCACCTGCTGGCCCACCTCACGAGGAGATCCCGACACGACCCAGCGTGGGCGTCTCCGCTGAGCGGCAGCTGAGAGGTGGGCCAAACCGCTGATCACACCCGTGGAACGATCTTGGTATGGCTGGTGTGAGCACGGCGTCGGAATCTTCCTGGATAGCCCCGTTCTCCGGGCTGAGCCCGCGCTCCTTCGCCAAGCTGGTGACGGTTCTGCGGCGCCAGGGTGCGGATGCGGCCCGCACGGGCCGGCCGTGGAGCCTTCCGCCGGAGACCGGGCCCTGCTGGTCGCCGCGTATCGGCGTACGAACCTGACCATGCGCCAGTTCGTACCGCTGTTCGGGGTGGCCAAGTCGGCGGCGGACCGGATCATCGACCACACTCGGGCCGATGCTCGCCCTGCACCCACGCAAACGGTTCGCCAAGGACACCGTGCTCATCGTCGACGGCACTCTGGTTCCCACCCGGGACCACACCATCGCCGAGCGGTCGAAGAACTACCGGTACTCCACCAACCACCAGGTCGCGTCGACGCCGACGCCTGCCTGATCGTGGTGGTGGCCGCCGCTCGCCGACAACCGCAACGACTGCAAGGCGTGGGAGGAGTCCGGCGCCAAGGCTGCCGTTGGCAGGACCCTCACGATCGCCGACGGCGGCTACCTGGGGACCCCGGGGACCAGGCTGGTCATCCCATACCGTCGTGAGCGCAGCCAGACCGAGCTCCCGGTCTGGACAGAGGACCGCAACAGGTCCCACAAGCAGGTCCGTGCCCGCGTCGAGCACGTCTTCGCCCGTATGAAGACCTGGAAGATTCTCAGCGGCTGCCGCCTCAGAGACGACGGCGTCCACCACGCCATGCTCGGCATCGCCCGGATGCACAACCTCGCCCTCGCCGGATAGATCGACGGACTTCACCGCGATCCACCATGCCTGAGGCGACTCGGAGAACATTCACGGGACAACCTTTAGGCTCAGTGGATGGAGCGAGCTGAGGTTCTGAGGCGAGTGATCGGCATCCTGACGGAGGCTCAGGAGATCCGCCGGGCCGTGGAGGACGAGGGCGAGGAGGTGCTTGAGTCGGTGTCGGAGATTGAACCGCGGGTGGTCACGCAGATGCTGAACGAGATGCTGCCCCACATCAGGGTGCCGGCCGACGCCGCTCCGCAGGACGTCGCCCACCTCCTTGCCACGGCCCTCGGTCCCGCGCTCTACACCATGGTCTCCGGGTTCACCCTGGCCTTCACCAGTCTCGCAATGGCGCACGACGAGGGGCGGGTCGACGTCTCCTCGGCCGAGGTGCTGCAGACCCTCGCCCTCCAGGTGGAGGCGGGCCGCTTCGACGAGGGCGCCTGAACGGACCGTCCCTGACCGGCCGCGTTCGCAGGCGTGACCGCACCTAAGCCTGATCGGCACACCTGTCAGCTGTTCAGACCGATGATGACGCGGCCCTGGTAGCGGAGGTCGCCGGCGGCGACCACCCAGGTCCGCCAGGGCGGTCGCCACGGCGTCGAGGAACACCCCCGCCTGCGCGAGGACCGCACCAAGTGCCTGCAGATCGTCGTGTCGAGCATCGGAACAGCCCTGCCTATGCGGGGTGGCCCGCTTCGAGGAGACCTCTTCCGAAGAGCGGCTTGAACTGCTTGTGGGGATGAACCGGGAAGAGCTCGCCGAGCGTCGTGAAAAGGTACGGACAGCCGTCGACCGGATTTGGCGTCGTGCAACCGGAGGGATGGAGCACCAAGCAGACCCTTCCTGTCGCTGGGTGGCCCGCAACTCCGCCGGCTTGCTCATGGAGTGGATGAGTGCACGAACAACCCCCGATGGCTTCGACAACGCTCCCAACCGCGTTTCGGATACGGCCACGAGGGCCGATCCACCTCATTGTGCGAGGGGTTCTGAAGCCAGGCGAGTTCGTTGTGCTGGGCAAGGCGACAGGAATATCCCGACCGAACCCCTAAAGCGGGTTTCGCAGGTTCGAATTCTGCCGGTGGGAACAAGAATGAAGAGCACCCCTTGCGTTGACGAGTGCTCTTTGGTTCTTCCCTGAGCCCAGTAGGTGAATTACCCGCATGCCCGTGCCCGGTTCAGCGGTCCTTCACCATCAACAAGGTGATGGTGACGTTCCGGCCGGACGTGTAGTCGGTGCGGTCCCACACTGACATGTGGGTTTTGTCCTTCAGTCTCAAGTGCAGCACTTCGTTCGCGTTGCTCCAGTTGTAATAGAAGAACCGGAAGTTCCTTTCCGGGGTGGCCTGGAGCTTCTTGTTTCCCCAGCTGCAGTCACGCGTGGCGTCGGCCTTGCAGGTGGACCACGCTCTGGCGTAGAGGTTGCAGTCCTCTCCAGGCCAGACGTCGATGCGGCTCAGTCTGTCATCGGACGAACGCCACGTTCCCCCGAACCCACTTGCGACACACGAGGCGGATGCGCGCTTCTCCGAGGTGAACGAAAGAATGACAGAGAGGGAAAGTGTCAAGGCGGCCGTCACGAGCAGGGCCAGGATTTGACGTAGTGTACTTCGGGCAGGAGAGGCGTGTGTCATCGTGAACCTCCGGTAGCGATTCCTGATGGTCTCGACGACGGCCTATTCCAGACCAGCGCTCTTGGATCCTGACCGCAAGTCGGGATCTCGGCTTTGCGCACCGTTCAATGATGAATGCGATCCAATGTGGATCGGTCAACGAGTTCTGCCTCGGAATTCCGTGCCCATGTCCTGGCAGTTCGACATTGCCTTCGCGTAGGCGGGTGCACCACGCCGGCGGATGGGTCGGTTCCGCACCGACGGATGAGTGGGTCAGAGGCCGCGAACGATGTATGACGTGCTGGCCTGTTGGTTCGGTGTTGCTGACAGACGGACCCGACGTCGAAATCCACGCTGATGCCCGACTATCAGGGCTCGGCGCCCAGGCCGGGGGCGAGTGGTGACGCTCGGCCGCGGCATGCACCACGGCGCCAACGAAGAACAGGCCGACGGCAATACGCACACCACCAACACCACCCGGAGTGGGGTGTGGTGCATCCAGACGAGGCGTTGCTGCGGCGGAGAGGTTTTACCCAACGGTCGACCAGCAGCGCGCTGTGGCGTCGTAACGTCACTGCACCCCTTGAACGCGATCGCGGGAGTCTCCGGCGGCTCATTCAGTCCTCCGACGAGACGACCCGTCAGGAGACATGTCATGACCGTTGTGGATACACGCAGCACCGCCGCAGAACTGCCCGGCGGCTGGAGCTCGTTCGTGCTTGGGCAGGTCGGGAGCACGGAATTGAAGGTGTTGCGAATGGACGGGCGTGTTTTGGAAGCAGAATCCCATGACGCAGCGGAAGCACTGATGGTGATGGACGGCGCACTGCACCTGATGGCCGGCGGCATCGAGGTCGAAGTACGCGCCGGGGAGATGTACATCGTCGCGGCGGGAGTCGAGCACGCCGTGCTCCCCGGCAGTCGAGGCACGCTCGTCATCATCGAACACAGTTCAAACGCGCCCTAGTACTCCAGCCGTAGATCGTGATCTTGTTGCTGGAGTGCGGTGGAGAGGGGGCAGCGGTCAGTCGTCGACGAGATCGAGCTGGGCAGCACAGGCGTCCGCTACTCAAGTCCTTCGAGACGGCGGGCATCTTTGATCTCGCTGATCCTGGCAGCCGTCATCGGGGTCCACTCCCTCCTCTGGCCAGCGGCACGGAGGGCTTCTCCAACCTCGCTGAGCTTCACGGAGGACAACACGCCCGCCCGCTCGATCAGGTCGTCCCGGGCCACGGTGGTCAGCCATGTGCACGGAGTAAAGCCTGGACGCGGGAACGCGAACCGCAGCACACCTTCGAAGGGCAGTCCTTCCGGGGCTCCTACGGCCACTTCAACGCCCAGGCCGCTGATGTCGACGCCCGCTGGCGCAACGACCTGCATCGCCTGAAACCCGGATGACTCCTCGTCCGAGAGCAGCACGACCGGGCGTCGCTCATCGAAGTCGACCCACCAGACTTCACCGCGTTGCATGTGTCCTCCTGGCACGAGACGGCGGGCGAACGCTGCGTGCCCCGTGCGGGACACGGAAGGGATGCGGCCCCGTCTTCGCACGTCGTGACCGAGGGGCGGTGAAGGCGGGCGCGGCCACCGTTGATCATCGGTGTGTGAAGACTGAAGATCATGCGGTGACCGCGAGTCACAGCGTAGACCCTGCCCGCTGGCAGGAGGCGTTCGAGGTCCTGATGTCCCGGACAGCGGGCCGGTTCGCGCGGGTTGAACCCCGGCGTCGGGTGCGGGACTTGGTGCTGGGGCTGTTGTCGGACCTGCCGCGCAAGAACTGCTGGAGCATCGCCGAGTGGGCCGGGCAGGCCAGTTCGCATGAAATGCAGCACCTGCTCGGCCGGGCTACTGACGTCAGCTCGTCAGGGTGATAGTTGCTCGACGAGGGTCAAGCCGGTCCCCGCTATGAAGCCGTCGAGGGTGTGGGACCGGTATTGAAGGCGTTTGAGCCTGTTACGGACAAGGGCTTCGAGCTGGTCGAGGGCCATGACGGCGAGGTTGGCGAGGCTGCGTTTGACGTGGGCCCATACCCACTCGACGGGGTTGAGGTCGGGCGAGTAGGCGGGCAGCAGGAACACCGTCAGCCATGCCCGCTCGGCCACGAGGGCCTGCATCCTGCGGGACACGTGGGTGTTCAACCGGTCCCAGACCAGCACGATTGGTGCCCCGACCAGCTGGTGGACACCGTCGATCAGCGCGATGAAGTCCCGCTCGCCCATACTGCGACGGGCACTTTTCCCCGCGGGATGACTCCGCAGGCGGTGACACAGCCGGGTCCGGGAACCCGGCCGCATTGCAATCAGCCCGGCCACTGACAGCCGGCCCGAACGGCGGCCGCTGATGGTGACAACCGGGGTCACTCCGCGCCGGCCCCAGGTCCGTCCCCGCGGCGGCCTGCGGGTGAACCCGGCTTCGTCCTCGAAGCAGACGTAGCCCCCGCAGGCCGCCCTCGCCCTTTTACCTCCGCCCAGGTCGCCTCCTTCCATACGGCGACAGCCTGCTCATCGCGCTCCGCGACCCGCCGGGCGGGCACCTGCGGGCTGAAGCCCAGCCGGTGCATCAGCCGGGTCGCACCCGAGACGCTGTAGGAGACATGGAACTTCCTGCCGATCAGCGTGGCCACCCGCGAGGCGGTCCACACCTGGTCCTCCACCCAGCCATGCGCGGCCGGCCCCTGCTCCAGATACGCGGCCAGCTTCTCCAAAGACCGCGGGGACAGCCGGCACCGCGACCCGCTCGGACCACGGGAGGCCAGCGCCTGAACACCGCCATCCCGCCACAACTGGTGCCACTGATAAGCCGACTTCACACTCACCCGCAGCCGCCGTGCGACTTCCGACGGCTTGATCTGCTGCTCGAACAGTTCAGCCGCCTGCATCCGAACCGTCTCCCGACGCCGGCGCCCCGTCGGCGTCAGCCCGCCCCCATCTGCATATCTCACACCTCACGGATACAGCCACCCGCCTTCACCCGTCAGGGACTTCACACAGATTCACCCCGACGAGCTGAAGTCAGTAAGTGGGATGCCGACACCGTGCGCGATGACGTGCGCGAGTACGTGCTGGAACATCTGCACGACGACGATGCGGTGCTGGTCGTCGATGAGACCGGGGACGTGAAGAAGGGCACGCACACCGTGGGTGTCCAGCGCCAGTACACCGGCACGGCCGGGAGGATCGAAAACGCTCAGGTCGCTGTCTACCTCGTCTATGCAGGCCGCCGCGGACACGCGGCGATCGGCCGCGAGCTGTACGTCCCGCGCTCGTGGACGTGCGACCCGGACCGCTGCCGGGCGGCGGGACTGGGCGAGGACACCGTCTTCGCGACCAAGCCGGAGCTGGCCGCCCGCATGATCGGCCGGTTCCTTGATGCCGGGCACCGTGTGGGCTGGGTCGCGGGCGATGCGGTCTACGGCGGCAATCCCAAGCTGCGGGCCGCGCTGGAAGAGCGCCAAGTCGGCTACGTGCTCGCCGTTGCTTGCTCGGCCGAAGTCACTACGGGCGCGGGGAAGTTCCGCGCGGATGCCCTGGCCGTGAAGGCGCCGAAGTGGGCCTGGCTGAAGCTGTCAGCAGGGGCCGGCGGCAAGGGGCACCGCTTCTACGACTGGGCCGTCATCGACCTGGCCGAACCCCGCCTCGGCAGCCACCAACTGCTGATCCGCCGCAACCGCACCACCGGTGAACTGGCTTACTACCGTTGCTGGTCGCCGGCTGCGGTGCCTTTGGCCACGTTGGTGCGGGTCGCCGGGTCGCCGGGTCGCCGGGTCGCCGGGTCGAGATGGCGTGTGGAGGAGACCTTCCAGTCCGGAAAGGGCCTGGCCGGACTGGAAGGACACCAGGTCCGCCGTTTCACCTCGTGGTCTCGCTGGGTCAACCTGGTCATGCTCGCCCACGCCTTTCTCGCCGTCGTCCGCGCTGACGAACACGCCCGCCATTCCGCCCCGGACGGGCTGATCCCGCTCACCTGCAACGAGATCCAGCGACTATTCACCACGCTCGTCGTTCGGCCCGTGCACGGTGCAGCCCACCGGATCGGCTGGTCCGACTGGCGACGCCGCCATCAGGCCCGAGCCCAGGCCAGCCATTACCGCCGACAAGCCGCGAATCAGACCTGAAGATCACGATCTACGGCTGGAGTACTAAGACGCTGTCTCACGTGGTGATCTTGCCCGCTGCACCGTCATAGACGCTCGGGGTGCGGACGGCCGGCCTGTCAGGCCGGCCAGCTGAGGCGGCCGTCCACGATGGCCGGTAGAGACGTCGGCATCTCGTCGGTGACCCAAGCGAACTCCAGAGCTGTGAGAGTGGCTCCCCGGTCCGTCCATACGAGGATCTTGCCGGTGTAGGCGCCGGAGGGGTCATGGACTTGCGCATCTACGGGCACGAGCTCTTTCGGCAGTGCTGCATGCTCGCAGGGTTCCCGAACCTGCAGGTCGACGCTCACGGAGTCGGGCCCCCAGACAGCGATCACCTCGGTGTGGTCCAGCTGACTCCGCAGTTGCGACGCGCCGACGAACTCCGCTGACAGGACGTGTTGAAGCACTGCGCGCTCGTCGGCGTTCAACGGGCGCGGATCGACGGAAGGGGGAGTCATGCGCCCATTCTGACGTGGCGGGGGCAATCAGCCCAACGCCTACACCGACCGTCGCCGGGGGGCCGCCCGGCAGCGGCATCATGATCGTTCATGGGTGGGGATCTGTCGCAGCGGCTCGTGCCGGATGATCTATGGGCAATGGTCGAGCCGGTACTGCCGTCCTTCCGCTCGCGCCCGCGGGGCGGTGGCACCGCGCCGATTGACCAACATGCCGTGTTCACGGCCGTCGTGTACGTGCTGACCGGCGGGTGCGCGTGGCGGTATCTGCCACCGACGTGCGGAGTGTCGCCGGCGACGGCTCACCGGAGGTTCTCCGTCTGGACCGCATCCGGAGTGTGGCGTCAGCTGCACCGGGTGGTTCTGGACGAGATCGGAGCCCGCGGCGGACTGGAGCTCCGTGATCGTCGATGCCGCCTCGGTGCGCGCGAAGAGGGGGGTCCGCTGACAGGGCGGAATCCGGTCGACCGAGGCAAAGCGGGCAGCAAACCGCATGTTCTGACCGACGCGCAGGGACTGCCTGTGGTCGTCGGGGTGTCCTCTGTCGCGAACGTCAACGATGTCCCAGCGCTTCGCCCACTCATCCTCGGAATCCCGGCTGTCCGCTCACACCGCGGCCCCCGTCGGCGACACCCCGACAAGGTCCGGGCCGGCAAGGCGTACCACTCGGCCGGCAACCTGGCGTGGCTACGCGAACGCAACATCACTCCACGGATCGCCCGGCCGGGCGTGGAGTCCTCCGAACGTCTCGGAAGGCGCCGGTGGAAGATCGAGAGGTCGATCTCCTGGCTGTTCGGATACCGCCGTCTGACCGTCCGCTATGAACGCAAGGGCGGTCACTTCCTCGCCATCCTTGGGCTCGCCGCAGTCATGACCTCTTACAAGAAGCTCTCCAAGATCGCCACATGAGACACCCCCTAAGGGGTCGTTGTCACCCATAGTGCCCGTGTATTTGTCGATTCTTCGAGTGCGGGATTACGGCGATGGTGAGGCTGCAGGTGTGGTTGAGGCCTGCCGGTTGGGTGGGGTGACGAGTGCGGCGGGATGTGTCTCGTGCCTGTCTCATCTCGGGACGTCCGCCTCTCCGCCACCCGCTACGTCTTGTCAGTACAGCCAGAGAAGCGCAACGGTCTCATCGCCCCGTAAGCCGCCGAAGACATTGGCGATGGACCGGCTCGTACCGGACCGGCTCCGATGACGGACTCCTCGATCAGTGTGGTGCGTTTCTGGCCCGGAGCTGCGCGGCAGTTCCTCGTCGGCGGGAGGGGTGATGCCGGGCCAGTGGGTGGGGCAGGGCGTGACCAGGGCGCCGAGGAAGCGCTGGGAAACCGCGCCGAGTTGGCCCAATTGGGGGTCCAAGCAAGGTAAGCCCAAAAGGGGCAGTGGGATGACTTGGTGAATCAGCGGTGCGGTTCAGCGAAAAGCGTCCTCGGCCGGGCCGCGCTCGTCTTCCTGGCCGCCCTGAGCGGTCCAGGCCCCGAAGGGCCCAGGTAGGCCTGGTTCGTCGGAGCCGCTTGGCAGCATCGTGTACCGGCTTGTGGTGACGTACATACGTACCGGCGCCGCGTCTGGGCGGCGCACGAAGCGTGAGGGGCAACGGCCCAGCTGCCTATGGCGGCGTCTCCGCGCTCTGTGTCCGTGCCCGCCCGCCGAAGGCCGTGACCAGCCCGAGAACGCGCGCTTTCGCAGCCGGTGGTTGAGAGTTCGTTGAACTGATCGGTGGAGCGGGCGCTGCGTCAAGTCGAAGGCTGCCTTCTGCCTCCGCGTCTTGGAATCGAAGGCCTACGCGGGCTCATGCAGCAGAATGCCAGCGGCGCGTAACCCGGGCGGCCTTCTGGCCCCGATTCAGCGTTTACCCGTCCGCACGATCCGGTCGGCGGATCCGCCCCGGTGGAGTCTTCGGGCTGGCCCCTGTCGGGCAGGGCCGGCGGGAGGCGGTCGGTGGTGGGCCTGGGTGGGAGCGGGGCGCAGTCGCATTACGTGTCTCAGCCACTCCCAGGGAATCACGTGGGCGCGAGCGATCGGTGGGTGGCGAATTCCCGAGCATCCCCCTGCTGCCCTTCCTCAATGCCGACAGGGAGCCAGGGAGCCAGGGACGGCAGCTCCCGCATACGGGAGGTGCCCTGCGCTGTCTATGTCACGCGGTGCGTTACCCGCTCCTGGCGGTCGCGCCCCTTGGTCTCTGTGAGCCATTGGCGCTGCGTTCCCGAACTTTCGGGCTTGACCCCCCTGCCGCAGGGTGGCACGGGGTGGCTTTCCGCGTGGTGCGGGGTCCTTCGGGATGCGGTGGCTGTCGTGGGAGTCGAGGGTGGAGGCATGGAGATCATGGTGGTGCAGGAACTGCGCAAGGATTTGTCCGGGGACTTCGGTCCCGGCGATCCTGCGGCACGCATCGAGGCGGTCCATGCCGTACCCGTGGAACCGGGTGACCGGACTCTCTGCGGCATTCCAGCGGAGGACATGGAGCGATTGGCCTATCAGCCCAGCGGCCCGGACGTGCCGTGGCTGCCTCCCAACAAGCGGGACTGGGAATGCTCCAGCTGCGCAGAGGCGCTCCGCGTCGCGTGAACGGTTCGACCGCAGCGTCCGGGCCACGGCGTGTAAACACCAGCGGTACGCGGGCTACGGGCGGGCAGGCCGAGGGCAAGGGGACGCGGTCCCTGCGTCGGGGTGTGCGCGGCGGTGACGTGCTGGGCGCCGAGTACGAGGCGGCCTGTGCGCAGCGGCCCTGCCACGGATGAGACGAAGCAACCGCCACCGTGGCGCTGCCCGACGCCAACCCCCCGATGCCACCCGAGCCCGGAGCCCTCCACGCCTCGGGCATCGGCAGCCGCCATTGCCGCCGCGCCGCTGGTGCGCCCTCCACGCTGCCGACCCCAGCGTCACGCCGCACCTTCGCAGCGCCCCAGGGCGGGCCGCGCCGCGGTCGGCCCGGACTGCGGTCGGCCCGGACGGCGGTCGGCTCGGACGACGTCGGCCGTCCGGCTTGTGGACTGATGATCGAAAGAGTGGGCCGTGGGTGGGGTAGGGCGGAGGCCCGGTGTCTTCCTTCAGAGGAAGACACCGCTACTCATCCCGGCCGGCAACCCCGGCACGTTCGAAGGACACGCGGTATGGCCAGCGGCATCGTGAAGTGGTTCAACTCGGGTGCAACGGGTACCGGGAGCTCGTCGAGGGCGAGACGGTCACCTTCGACGTCGCCCAGGGACAGAACGGCCCCCGGGCCGAGAACATCGTCCGCGACTGACGTCCGCGGAGCGTGCCGGCACCGGATCTCTGTGCAGAGCTGCACCACTTCTTCTCCAAGACCACCCGGTCGACCGACCCCCAGCGAAACGCCCATGACACTCAAGGCCAGATGACCGGTGTGCCGGTGCCGATCGAGGTGGCCCCGAGTGAAATAGCCATCGCCTGCGCCGGTTGGACCGCACCCGGCGGTGATGCCGGGCGGGCGGCCCGGAGTGGCACTCTCGCGAATCCCCGCCCCGAGGTGGCGGTCGGGCGTTGACGATCGCCAGCCGTGTTGGGCGTGTCGCTGTCCACGGCCAACCGGACCCCGTTGGAGCCTGAGGGAATGACCGACGACACTCAGGAGTCCCGCTTCCTCCAGGACCCCTATCCGGCCTACGCGGCTATGCGCTCCATATCTCCGGTGCGGCCCGTCCCCGGCACCGGCGGGCGCCCCCGCTATCTGGTCACAGGCTACGCGGAAGCCAGAGAAGCCCTGGGCGACGCTCGCCTTTCGAAGGATACGGCCGCGTTCTTCGAGGGCAAGGGGTCACGGCGCCGTCTGCACCCCGCGGTCGCCCACACGATGCTGGCCAGCGACTCGCCCCAGCACACTCGGCTGCGCAAACTGGTGACTAGGGCGTTCACCACGGGGGCTGTCGCGGAGCTGCGCCCGTTCATTGCCCGGGTCACCGACGAGCTGCTGGATCAGTGGCCCGTCGGCGAGCCGTTCGACTTTGTGGCCAGCCTGGCGGTGCCGCTGCCAGTCATCGTGATCTGCGAGCTGCTCGGAGTCCCGCAGGCGGACCGGCCCGATGTCCAGCGCTGGTCCGCGCAGCTCTTCGCGGCAGGGGAGCCCGATGTCATCGACGCCGCCTCGCACTCGATGGCCGACTACATGACGGGCCTCATCGCCACCAAGCGCATGGACCCCGGCAGCTCCCTCCTTGACCGGCTCATCGCTGCCCGCGACGGAGACGATCACCTGAGCGAGGAGGAGCTGGTCTCCCTGGCTGTGCTCCTGCTCGTGGCCGGCCACGAGACCACCACCAGCGCCCTCGGCAACGCTCTTCTGGCACTGCTCCGGCACCCAGCCGCGCTGGATCGCCTTCGGGTGAATCCCGATGACGTCCCTGCCGCACTGGATGAACTGCTCCGCTTCGACTCGGCGGTGAGCACGGCCACCTTCCGGTTCACCACGGAAGCCGTGACTCTCGGCGGTTCCGGGATCCCGGCCGGAGTCCCGGTCCTGGTCGCACTTGGGGCAGCCAACCGAGACCCAGCGCGGTTCCCGGCGCCGGATCAGCTCGACCTGGACCGGAACGCGGCTGCCCACCTCGCCTTCGGCCACGGCATTCACCGCTGTGTCGGCGCGCCCCTGGCGAAGGCAGAGGCGGAGATCACCCTGCGAGCCGTCCTGACTCGATTCCCCGGCATCCGTCTTGCCGTACCAGCGGATCGGCTGGAATGGCGGCACACCCGACTCGTCCGTGGGTTGGCATCACTACCCGTCCTGGCCTAGCTGAACGCCGCACAGCCGCCAGTGTCGACGATCGAGTTCTTCGGCTCTGTCGGTCTCCTTCAGTTCTGCGACGTCGGCAGCGGCGAGGTGCTGTGGGTGCGTCATGATCCAGCGGACGATGCGTCGGGGTTGAGGGGCGGGCCTGGGCTGCGGCCGGGAAGGCCGGCTGTTGCCTCCGTCCTGGTCGGCGCGGAGGTCTGACGGCGCGGAAGTAGCGGCGGAGGCAAGGGGACTGTGCGGGCGGTTGCCGTCTGGCCGACTACCGCATCAGCTCGGAGTGGGCTTGACCGTCGGCGAACTGCGCGAGGCTGGCCGCGAGGTGGACGCCGAGGTGCTGACGCACATCTCCCCGGCCCGCCGCTCGGTGGTGACCAATTACGGCTTTATCACCGTCGACTACGAGGACGAACTGGCCCAGCCCGGCGAGCAGGGACACCGGCCGTTGCGGACCGTGGCCGTGGTCGATCCCGGAGCCGGGCCGTCGAGCAGGAATCCGACCCGGTGAGGTGCCGGGCGCCCGGAGCGTCGGGCCCGTCAGGGAATGGGTGGCGGAAGGCCGGACGTCTGCGGGTGGCGCAGTGCGGTCGAGCGGGAAGCACGGGCCAAGCGCGGCGAGCTGCGTCACAGCGGACGGGGCCGGTCCAGGGCGCCCCCGTTCGCGCGCCTTGGCCCGTTCGCGCGCTTTCATGCTCCGTACGGGCTGCCCGCCAGCCCGTACGGATCACGCCTGGAAGCCGACGGCGGTTGCGCATGGTCGGCTGGGCTTGGCTGGTTGCGGTCCCCTGACGGCCGGCCGTACACCGCAGAAGGAGGAGTCTCCGATGTCTCGTCGGCATGTCCCGGCCGTCCTCGGCCTAGTGGCGGGCGCGCTGGTGGCGGTCCCCGTCCCAGCGGCTCAAGCCGCCACGGTGCAGGTTCGCTGCTCGGTCCCGGATCTCGTCGCGGCGATCAACGCCGCGAACAGCTCACCCGGACCGGACACGCTCCGGCTGGCGCGCAAGTGCACGTACAGGCTGACGGCGCCCGACACCGTGAACCCCGGCAACGGGTTGCCGGTGATCGCCAGTGAGATCACCATCGACGGGCGTGGGGCCACGATCAGGCGGGAGGGGCGACAGAACAACGTGCCGAAGTTCCGGATCCTCTTCGTCGGACCGGCAGGAAACCTCACGCTCACGCATACGACGATCAGTGGTGGCTTCGCCACGGACTGCCCCGCTTTCCCCGTCCCCGAGGGCCTGGCCTGCGGCGGCGGCATCTCCAACACCGGAACGATGAAGGTGACCCGCAGCAAATTCATCGGCAACACATCCCGGTCCGACGTGTTCGCCCAGGGCGGCGCCATCGACAGCCCCGGCAGCGGAAGCGTGAGCGAGACCGAAGTCACCGGAAACCACGTCATCTACAGCGGGAGCGAAACCGGCGGCGGTGCTGCCGGAGGCGCCATCGCGAACGACGGCCCGCTGACGGTCACCCGCTCCCGGCTGACCGGGAACACCGCGACCGTCACCAAGGACACCCAGAGCACCGCCTTCGGGGCCGGCATCATCAGCTTCGCCGAGACGACCGTCGAGGACACGGTCATCAGCAAGAACCGCTCCTTCGCCCCGGGTGGATTCGCGCGTGCCGCCGTCTCCAACGGCATCCCGGAGCCCGGCAGGCTGACCGTGACCGGCGGCGCGATCAGCCACAACACATCGGATGCTCCGCACGGTGTCGCCCAGGGCGGCGGCATCGCGAACAACGGCCTGATGACCGTGAGCAGGGTGGAGATCAGTGGCAACCGGGCGGTAGCCAAGGGCGGCACCGCGCGCGGTGGTGGCGTCCGCGTGGGCCCCTTCGGCACGCTCGACCTGTCCGACAGCCATGTCAACGGCAACACCGTCGGCGCACCGAACGGTACGGCTCAGGGCGGCGGCCTCGACAACCCCGACGGCGGCACCCTGACAGCCAGGCGCAACAAGGTCCTTTACAACACGGTCACCGCCAAGGACGGCACAGCGCAGGGCGGCGGCCTCTACCACGCCGGCGGAGCCACGGGGATGGGCACCACCACGCTGGAGGGGAACACCATCAGCCGCAACCGGGCGGGCGACGGCGGCGGCATCTTCAAGGCGTCCGGTGTCCTCACCCTGAACGGCGATGTCGTCCGCGACAACCAGCCGAACAACTGCAGCCCGGCCGGCGGGGTCCCGGGCTGTACCGGCTGACGGTCCCCAGAAGCACGCATCCACCCGAGCGCAGGATGGCAGCGGCTTGCCGCAGTGCCGGCACCTGCGCACGCCCAGTCACCCCTGATGCAGAGCAAAGCCGCCAAGCCGCTGCGGGGCCTGGAGGGCGAATGAAGGAGGAAGAGCAGGGTTCCGGAGTCGGAGGAGGGCGAGCCCGCAGCCGCCGTCCGTGGCGAGGGCCGCGCAGTCGAGGGAGGCGATGTGGGAGAGTGCGCCGTGCCTCTCCCACTCCAGCCAGGGCTGGTCGAGCGGCAGTTCCGGGAGCCCGCAGAGCTGCCCGGCCACCGGCCCGTCGCCCGCGTAGGCCAGACGTAGACCCGGGACCGAAGCTTCACATTCACCCAGCACGTCACACAGCCCGGTGTGCATCGGCCGTCTCATCAGCTGGTGATCGGGGCCGACCGTTGGACCTGTCGGCTGGGCTGCGGAGGTCCTTCACGGGTTTTCCACGCGGAGGGGTGGGGAGATCCGCAGGACTCGACCGTGGAGCATGCTTCGGAGGACTGGGTTCTGCTGGTTGGCGCGGGTCGAAGAAGGCCATCACGCGCTGCCTCATGCCTACTCTCAGATGGTCGTAGCTGCCGCCTGACCGTCGCCTGGCAGCCGGAAGAACTGCAAGGCATGGGGGTGTCCGGCGCGAAGGACGTCGTCGGCCGGCCCGTGTGCCCGTGAGCGTCGTTAATCGGTCGTACTGAACGACCGGTCGGTAAACCTGACGCGTCCTTGCGCAGGCCGGCAGTCGCTGCGGGGCCGGAGAGAGCGGGTGCGGGCCCGCGGCGGAGTCGCCCGGCATCGGGTCTGACCTGCTGAACATTCATTCGATCACCGGCATATGGGCGTAGGTGTCCGGATAGTGACCGCGAAGGTGCGATCGCTCTGCGTGTCAGACACACTCCGAAGCGCAAGCGAGGTGGTGATCGGAAGGTGGATGCCGCCTCAACTCTTCGAATCGAAAGTGAGTCCCCTTCATGCTTCGCCGTTTCGCTGCGGTCTCCGCGTCCGCTCTCCTCTGTCTCGTCGGCACCGCCGGTGTCGCGGAAGCCCGGACCGACAGCCTGTACACGCCCTCCGCCGTCGTGCTGAGCATCAGCAAGGGTGCCGACGCGAGTTCGGCCACTGTCCTGCGTGCGGTCACGCTCAGCTGCGCGCCGACCGCCGGCGGAACGCACCCCGCCCCCGAGGCCGCCTGCGCCGAGCTCAAGGCCACCTCCCAGGGTGGCGCCTTCGAGGGGCTGCTGGCCTCACCGGACCCGGACCGCATGTGCCCGCAGCACTTCGACCCCGTCACCGTCACCCTGGACGGAGTGTGGGAGGGGTCCCGCACCTCGTGGCAGTACACCTTCGCCAACACCTGTGCCATGGGTGTCACCCTGAACGACGGGGCGGCCTTCGCGTTCTGACCGGCTCAGGTGGGCTGCGTGGGGCTGATGACGCTCCGGCCGAAGGCCGAGCCGACATGGTCGGACGAGGAGCGGGCCACATTCGAGGGGCGAGTGCGGCCCGTGGTTCCGCGCGTGGCGAAGGAACTGGGCCTGTGGCAGTCGGCCGGGTCGCGGATCTGGCGGGCGTTGGGCCTGCAGCCGTACCGGACGGAGACGTTCAAGCTGTCGACGGATCCGTGCGTAGTCGACAAGGTCCACGACGTCGTCGATCTCCACCTGGATCCACCTGAGCGGGCTCTGGTGTTTTGTGTCGACGAGAAGTCGCGGATCCAGGCCCTGGGCGCTCGCTGCCGGTGCTGCCGATGATGCCCGGAGTTCTGTAGCGGACCACTCACGACCACTCACGACTACGTCCGGGCCGGCACCACCATTCTGTTCGCCGCTGTGGAGGTTGTATTGCTCGGATTGTTTCTCGTATCGGCGATCGGCGATCGGCTGTTCCGCCAAGCGTGATGCAGCCCCGTGTGGTGCCGTGACGTTCGCCGGGGCCTGGTAGGCCCCGGCGAACCGCTTCACTTGGACTGCGTGGAGAGGCTCACACCGCTGAAGTTCTGCGCGGCGGCGAGGCTGAAGTAGACCCAGCCGGACGGCGGGTTGTCGATCGTCAGGGTCTCGCTGTTCCCGGCATTGGTCGATTTCGACTGGTAGCTGCCGGTGGTGGCCCAGCTGCTGCCGCCGTAGTACAGGTCGGCGTTGCCGGTGCCACCGCTGCTGGTGATCGTCAGCTGCTTGACGCCGGCCGGCAGGTACACGAAGTGGTAGCTGTAGTTGCCGGTGGAGGCGGTGAGGTTGTCCCGGCGGCAGTTCTGCTCGAACTGACGGGGGTCGCTGATGGTGCAGAGAGGGGCGGAGACGGCCGAGGCATCCGGCAGCGGGCCGCAATCGTTGGTCGCGCAGTCGGTCGTCAGCCAGGTTGCGAAGTCCGCGTCGTAGCGGGTGCCGATGGTCTGCTTGAGGAAGGTACGGGCCCCGGTCCAGTCACCGGAGCGGTACTTGTTGAGCACGGTCTCCACGTCGGCGGGGTGCTTCTGGAGCATGTAGCGGACCGCGAGGAATCCCCAGCGGTAGACCCGGTTGGAGTTGACCTCGGGGTCCTCCTCCTGGCCGTAGACGGTGTCGAACAGGTCGCTGAGCTTGTACGTCTTCTTGCCGGCCTCGGCGATCGCGTCGGCGTTGCGCTCGTTGCGGTAGCCGAACGAGATGTTCTCGGCGATGCCCTCGACCCACCAGATGGTCGGCGTGGTCATGCCCGCCTCGAAGTCGCCGTACATGTTGTAGCGGCCGTCGAGGTAGTGGGTGTACTCGTGGTTGAGGTTCCAGATCTGGAAGTCCGGGCGCAGCCAGTGGGCCTCGTGGGCGATGAAGCGGGCCTGGTTGCCGGGAGCGGCCGGGTTGCCCTCCTCGTACATGCCGCCGTTGTCGACGTCGATGTTGTAGATGGCCCAGGCGTACAGCGCGTACTGGGTGTAGTCGTCGAAGACGACGACCTCCAGGTTGGTGTTCACGTCGCCGGGGATCGCGCCCTTGTCGCCGATGACCCGGTGGAAGTAGGCGTCCTGGTTGACCAGGCTCGTGCAGGTGCTCGCCAGCTGGCCGGGGGACATGTCCTGGGCGTGGATCTTCAGGCCCGGGTTGCACGTGTGCTGGATCGGCAGGACCGCGGGAAGCACGCGCTCGCCCAGGTCGCAGATGGCGTAGGCCGCGCAGTTGTTCCTGTCGTACTGGCGCGTGTACCAGCCGAGGTTCATGGTGATCGGGGCGGTGGGGCCGACGTTCGGGTACCTGTTGATCAGGTTCTTCAGCAGCGGTCGGACCCGGTCCTTGAGCTCGGGGACGTCGAGGGCGTAGCCGAGGTAGCGGCCGACGTTGCTGACGACGTCCAGGCGGTTCAGCTGCGCGCCGTTGCGCGTGATGAAACCGGCCCAGGTGTCGAGGATGGCGGGGTCGGCCTTGAGGGCGGCCCGCCAGCCGCGGCCGTCGTTCTTGGCCTTGAAGCCGTTCTCGACGACCCACTCGACGTGCTGCATGGCAAGGTTCATCTGACCGGGCCACGTACCGTCGTAGCTGCCGAGCATCCACTTCAGGACACCGGCGTACCGGCCCGCCTCGTGGGTGCTGTCGATCAGGGTGACGACCTCGTTGAGGATCTCGCCGTTGGCGTCGGTGACGTCCTTGCTGCGCGGGGAGGCGAAGAAGGCGTCCAGCGCGCCGCGTGCCGCGCCCTCCAGGGCCGTGCCGTAGTCGCCTACGACGTCCGCGTTGTTGTCCTGCACGTAGTAGCCGGCGCGCAGGAACAGCACCAGCTGCCCGGTGGCGGTGCTGTTGTTGCCCGCGTACGTCGCGGAGTTGTCGCGCAGCGCGTTGGCGACGGTCACCATCTGGGCTTCGCGGAAGGTCTTCCGCGCGTTCTCCCCGGTGAGGTTGAACAGCGGGTAGGTACAGGTGATCTGGGGGAGCGCCTTGAGCTGCTGGACCAGCGCGCTGCCCGTGGAGTTGATGACGCCGGAGAGGTCGCTGCACGCGTCCGCGGGGGCGGCCGACGACCACTTGCTCGCCTTGGCGGCGGGCGCGGGTGCGGGCGCCGAGGGGGACTCCTCGGCAGCGTCCTGCGAGGAGAGCCGGAAGCGGGGGGTGACGCTCATCGCGTCGGGCGACTTGGGGACCGGGATCGACCGTGGTGCCGAGGCTGCGGTTGCACCTGCGTTCGCACCGGTCGGAGCCGTGGCGTTGATGGGGGCGGCTTGGCTCTGCGGCGTGAACAGCCCGAGCGTGATGAAGACGGCTGCGCCGAGCACGGGAAGTCTTCGCGCGCGGGTCTTCGATATCCGGAAGGGATGCATCTGCGGGGGCCTCCGGGGCCGTTGTGGCCACGTGCTGGGGAACACGGGCGGCTGACACGTGACGTGTAAAATTTCACATGTCGCATTGTTCTGGAAGCCTTCTGGCTGGATTCGTCGACCGTCGCAACGGAAAAGTTGCCGACCTCCCGCCCCGAATCCCCACTAACCACTCACATCGGTACGTGAGTTGGAAGTGCCCCGCCGTCCCGGCGCCCCTACATGACCGCGTGGAGGGCGTTCGCGGCGCCCCGGGGTGGGCGCTGAGGCACGCCGACGAAGGCAGGCGAAGGCAGAGGAAGGCAGAGGAAGGCAGAGGACCGGGCCTGCGGCTCAGAACAACCAGCCAGGCCCAGGACCGACCGACCGACCGACGGGCGGGCCTGGCCGGACCGCTGCTGGGACAGTGCTGCGCGGCGTGAGGGCCGGCAGTGCGGGGCCAACGTGCCGTGAGAACACCTGGCTCTGCGCATCCGGCGCCATCCGGCCCCATCGGCTCTACCTATGAGTGATGAGTTGGGGCAGCCCATGGAGCCTGTACTGGGGTGACTCGAATCATCGCTGGCATCTCGGTCTCTCTCGGCGGATTCGTCACCGGGCCTTGCCCCGGCCCGGACAACGGTCTGGGCGCCGGCGGCGCGGCCCTGCACGCCTGGGCCGTTCTCCGACGACCTCAGCGACCCGCAGAACTTCCAGAAGAACGTCCACTGTCCGCTGGGGGAGTCCGCCATTGCCCTTCGTGTGCCATGCCAGGTCGTCGAGATTCACAGGTCACAAGCCTGGAAAGCCACCCCGCGGGGCCGTTTGTCCGGGTGCTGACACCCGCCTCAATGCCGCCGGTCGACTCGCTTTGGTGGCTTCCGTCGCCCTCGCGGTGACGGCCCGTACGGCTCTGACCGCCGCCCCCGCCCCCGCCCCCGCCATCCCGGCCGTCCCGCTGGCGGCGTCGGCCCCCGCCGTCTCCGCGCAGGCCGCGCAGGAAGCAGTCGCTCCGTTGGCCGTCCCCGCCGACTCGGTGATCGTCAGCGCGGGCAGGACCGGCATCTCACCCGTACCGGCCCGGACAGCGGTACCGCCCACCGGTGGAGGGGCCACAGTCGACGGCGCGACCACCGTCCTCCCGGTCTGGTCCTACCAAGGCGGCCCGGGCCTGGGCATCATCGTTCCCCAGGCCAGGGTGCCGAGGGAGACGTAGCCGTGCTTGGCGTAGCGAGAGGCGACCGTCTGCGACTGTTGGAGACAGCTCGCCGCGCGTGTTGTGGGGGGCGACGGTCAGGCGCACGTCATGGGTGTGAACGGCCATGCGGCGACCCGGCGGCGCGGGCCATCCCGGTCAGGTGGCAGGCTGGGAGGCGAAGACCCGTTCCAGGAGGGCGTACAGGCTGTCCCGGTCCTGGTCGCTGAGCCTGTCCAGGCCCTCTTGAGTGGTACGCATCTTCGCGCGGATCGCGTCGGTGACTCGCTCGCCCTCGTCCGTGAGGATGACGTTCTTGACGCGCCGGTCGGATGCGCTCGCCTCGCGGCGTACGAGCCCTCGCTTCTCCAGCCGGTCGATGATCCCGGTCATGTTGGAGGCGTCGCAGGTCATGGTCTCGGCCAGGGCGCGCATCGCGGCGGGACCCCGGCGCAGCACGGTCAGTGCCTTGCCCTGGCTCGCCGTGAGGTTCTCGCTCGCCGCCGCGACCGTGAAGTCGCCGTAATAGATGCCGAGCGACACCGAGAACAGCTCCATGAGCTGGGCCGTGTCGACGCGGGGGGCTTCTGCGCGAGGAGCTCCTGTCATGAGGACCACTCTATCCCGAGAAGCTTGACTATCTCAAGTATCTACCTCTACCGTCCTTTCATTGCGTGAAGTTCTCAAGCATCAAGGTTGTCAAGTAATACCCATGAGGAGCGTCCCTGTGACCGTCACCACGTCCCCCGCCTCCCGAGCGGCCGAGATCCTGTCCCGGCCCGTCGCGCTGAACGGCCTGACCATCCCGAACCGCATCGCGATGGCGCCGATGACGCGGATGTTCTCCCCCGGTGGCGTCCCCGGCGAGGACGTGCAGTCGTACTACGCCCGCCGCGCCGCCGCCGGCGTGGGCCTGATCGTCACCGAGGGGACCTACGTCGGCCATGAGTCGGCCGGGCAGAGCGACCGTGTGCCGCGGTTCCACGGTGAGGAGCAGCTGGCGGGGTGGGCGAAGGTCGCCGAGGCGGTGCACGCGGCAGGCGGCACGATCGTTCCGCAGCTGTGGCACATCGGCATGGTGCGCAAGCAGGGCCAGGCGCCTTACGCCGACGCCCCGGCCATGGGCCCCTCCGGCATCCGCCCCGACGGCACCGAGGGGACCGGCAAGGCGATGACCCAGAGTGACCTGGACGACGTCATCGGCGCCTTCGCCGAGGCAGCCGCGGCCGCCGAGCGCATCGGCTTCGACGGCATCGAACTGCACGGAGCCCACGGCTACCTCCTGGACCAGTTCCTGTGGGCGGGAACGAACCGCCGTACCGACGCGTACGGCGGCGACGCCGTGGCCCGTACGAAGTTCGCGGCCGAGATCGTGGCCGCGGTCCGCGCGAACGTCTCGTCCGACTTCCCGGTGATCTTCCGCTACTCGCAGTGGAAGCAGGACGCCTACGACGCGCGGCTCGCCGAGACCCCGGAGGAGCTGGAAGCGATCCTGACCCCGCTCGCCGCGGCCGGCGTCGACGCCTTCCACGCCTCCACCCGCCGCCACTGGATCCCCGAGTTCGAAGGCTCGGACCTGAACCTGGCGGGCTGGACCAAGAAGCTCACCGGCAGGCCCACCATCACCGTCGGCTCGGTCGGCCTCGACGGCGACTTCATCCACGCCTTCGCGGGCGAGGGCGCCCCGGTGCAGGGCATCGACGACCTCCTCGACCGCTTGGAGCGCGACGAGTTCGACATGGTCGCCGTCGGCCGCGCGCTGCTTCAGGACCCGGAGTGGGCGGCGAAGGTCCTGGCGGGGCGGACCGATGAGATGAAGCCGTACGACGCGGCTGCGGTGAAGACGCTGAGCTAGGGCGCGCAGCACGGTGCGCCCCGCATCACGTCGACGTGGGGCGACGCTGCGGCGTCCGGTCCAAGCAGACTTCAGCTGGCGAGTCGAGTGCCCACCGGGCCGCTCCCTGACCAAGCCGCACCCAGCAGCTCGAACCCTCGAACTCGCGACCATCGCTGTCGTGCCAAGGGTGGCCGCGTGGGCGGGCCGGTCTGGATCGGTGTCCGACCCCGGGCGCTGGCTTCGGCCCCGTCCGTGCTGGTGCCACTCGGACCCCTGTGCGCCTCGTCCGGCGGTGGAACCCGGGCGGGGCGTGCTGCTGTGTCCGGACAGGTTGTCCGCGACGCCGGTCGTCCGGCTGTCTCGTCGGGTGGTCCCCGGTGGCCCCGCCCGCCGCTTCTGCCCTGCGCGGCCACTGGCCGGACAGATCGCCCGCTCGGGAGCTCGGGAGCTCGGGAGCTCGGGAGCTCGGGTGCTCGGGTGCCCTGGGGGCTGGCTGCGTGTGGCTGTGGCCCACTGGACCAGGAGGTGCTGGTACTTCTCGGTGTGCAGCTCCTGGTCGGGCTCCCCATCCATCAGCCGGCGGATGGCGTGGTCGATCTCGACGACGGCAGGCCGCAGAAGGCTTCGGGGCTGGGAGCGGGGAGGCGTATTCATCACGGTAGGGGTCGGGTCTGACCCGTTGCGGTGATCAGCTCAAGCCGCCCCGTACTCGTGCGCGCGGCCGCCCCTCCATTTCACCCAGGCGGGTTCGTCGAGCAGGGTGTCGGTGTCTGGGTGTCCAGCGCGCCGGAGGAACTCGACGACGTCCCTGTCGCTGTGGGCGAGGCCGAGGATGTTGTCGCCGTGCACGGTGACTCGTCGGCCTCCGGTGGGGGAGGGTGGGTGGACCACTGTCGGGGTGCACTCTGACCGGCGGCAACTTCAACGACGTCACCCAGCTCATCCCACTACTCCGGGGCGGGACGCCCGTTCGGGGCAAGCGCGGCCGGCCGCGGCGCCGCCCCGACGTGGTGCTCGGCGATCGCGGCTACGGTCACGGCAAGTCCCGCCGCCTCGTCCGTGCGCTCGGCGTGAATCCGCTGATCGGCCGCCGGGGCACCGAACGGCTCCGAACACGGCTCCGGACTCGGCGCCCCACGCTGGGTAGTCGAGCGAGCCTTTGCTCACCTGCACTGGTTCCGCCGCCTGCGGATCCGCTGGGAGATCCGCGACGACATCCACGAAGGTCGTGGACCTGCTCGGTGGTTCCGTCCGCCTTCCACTTGGCGTGATGCCCTCTCACTGCGCATGGTGTCGCCCAGCGCGCCGTTCTGGCGGCGCATCTCCTGGGCGCCGGTGTAGAGGAGGCCGACGTCCTCGTTGCGCACGGCCGGGACGTCCAGGTTCTCCACGTCCTCCGGCGGGCTCGACACGCGTTCGTCCCCTCGTCCTTGCGGACGCGAACACCCAATCTCGATCGTCCCGGTGCAGCTATCGGTGTGCGTAGCCGCTGACCTGCAAGATCACATGTGAACGAGCGGGGACCCACGCAGGGACACGGCTGTCGCGGTTCTGGTCGTCAGAGAGCTGTGCCCCCGTACGAGATGGGGGCACCAGGGGTGTCCAACGACCACTCGGCTCGCCTGACCCGGGCCGTGTCCCCCGCAGGGACCGCCGTATCCCCACCCAGCGATGGGGGTGCGACGGTCCCCGCGCCACTCCTCACTCAGTACCTAGCGATGGCGCCACTTCTCAGAGCTGGGTGATGGGGCGCATCGCAAGGCCCTCGGTGCCGGCCCAGCCGTTCACCCGCGCCGCGTCGTCGACGGAGACCGTGCCGAGGGCGTCGGGCAGGTCGAAGATGAGCGTGCCGCTCAGCTCGGTGCCCTCACCGGCGACCAGGGTCGCGGTGAAGCGGTCGGACTGGTCGTACTCCGCCTCGCCGCCCTCGTCGTTCCCGAAGACGTACAGGCCGGCGTAGGCCTTGCCGCCCCCCTCGACGACGACGGGCTCGGTGTCCGGCTCCCCGAGCGTCTCGACGATCGGGGCGTCGTTGCCGGCCTTGAGCCGCACCTGCGGCGCTTCGTTGAGGACGCACGGCGTCTTCGCGTTGTTGGTGACGGTCAGCAAGAAGTGGCGGGGGGTCTTCCCGGTCTCGTCCTGGAGCTCGACGGCGGTGGTGAGCCCGTCCGCCTCGCAGTCCGCGTACTTCGTGCCGTTGCCGCCGCCGGTCTCGCCGCTGTCCCCGGTCCCAGTGGCCGTCGGGCTGCTGCCGCCGGTCCCGGCGTCGCCCGTGGGCGCGGTGGTCTCCGGATTGCTCCCGCCGGCCGACGAGGAGCCCGAGGGGGCGGCGGTCGACGGGGCGGCGGCGGGCGGCGACGCGGCGGCCTGGTCGTCGCCCTGGCAGGCTGTGGTCGTCAGCAGAGCCGCGACCACGGCCGCGCCCAGGACAGCGCCGCGCAGGCATCGACGCGGTGAACCGTCTCTGACCGTCTTCGAGTTCATGCCGTTCTCTCTTCCCCCGTGACCGACCCGGAGCCGGTCCGTGTGCAAGCGACATCGCTATTGTTGCCGTGTGGGGAAGCCGGTTCACCAGCATCCCGCGTCTGTTACAGGCCTCGTACGAACCGGCAGCCATGACGTGACCGGGGCGGCGCAGGGGCCGTTCTCAAGCGCGCGCGGGGAGCAGCGCACGGTGCACGACTGATGTGTGGGTGGCTGGCGGACATCCCTGCGGGCGCGGGGAGCAGCAGGCCGATCGCGCTATGGCCGCGGACGGCATCGGGCCATTTCTGGGGATGCGGGGAGCAGCGCCCTTCTCATCCGGGCACGTGCTGAGAGACGATGCGTCGTCTCTCGTGGGACCTCAGCTCGCTTCGCCGGAACCTGACGGATCGGAGACGTCGACGGTGTCAGGTCCGTGAGCGAGGTCGGCCACGCGACGTCATCGATGGCGAGCCACGGCGCAGCGGCTACGGCGGTGGGTGTCACCCCGGTGAACGCCTTGACCTCGCGGTGGAGGTGGGCCTGGTCGACGTAGCCGCTTGCGGCCGCCACCTGGGCGGCGGCGTTACCCGCCGCGAGGAGATGGGCGGCGTGGTCGAAGCGCACCAGCCGGGCGGCGCGCTTGGGGGTGAGGCCGATCTGGGACCGGAAGCGGGACCACAGGCGCTTACGCTCCATCCCACCTCGTTCGCCAGACTGTCGACGCGCACCCGTCCCCGGCTGGTGAGCATCAGCCACCAGGCAGCGGCCACCTCTGGATCAAGCGACGGGCGGGCGCTCATCCGTCGGCCAAGGGCATCCACTGCGATCGTGAACCGCTCGTCCCACGACCCGGCCGCCCGCAGCCTTTCCTCGGCTCGCCCGGCGTCGCGGCCCCAGACATCCTCCAGGGAGACCACCGTCCCGCTGAGGTCGGTCGATGCGCCGAGCACCGCAACCGCCAGGACCGGTGACAAGCGGATCTGGAGGCACTCGATCCCCCCGGCCGCCCGGCCTCCGAGCCGAAGGTCGCCCGGTACCAGTCCAACGACCGTGCTGCCGCATTCGCGCCGGCCGTGGGCGTCGTAGACAAGGCTGTCTCCGTCGCTCAGGTCCACGAACAGAGTGACCGAGGGGTGCGCGACCATGGCGATATCAACGCGTTCCGGAGCACGTTGGCGAAATCCAGCCATGCTGACCCCCGGCAGCCGGCCCGGCTGCCGGGGCACGGCTACCTCTACCGACGCCCAGTCAGGTGGTGATTCGGAGGACCTCACAGCACCAGGCTAGGCGATGGGTGTCAGAGGCCCGTCGCTGCGAAGCGCAGCAGCAACTCGCCGGTTGCCTCCGGCGCTTCGAGCATGGGGAAGTGCCCGACGTCGGGCAGCTGCTCGACTCGCGCGTTCGGCACCGTGTCGTACTGGTGCGCCGAAGACGGATCCCAGCGGGGGTCGGCAGCGCCGAAGATCACCAGAACCGGGACGTCGAGTGCGGTCAGGCGCGCGGGTATGCTCCTCTCGGCGATGTACGCGCCGTTTTGGCGCAGCACCGTCCTGAACGTGCGGTAGCCAATGCCCCGTACGTCGGCGATCAGGTCGTCCGGGACGTCCACCGGGCGGTTGCACACCGCGGTCACCCCCCCCGGCGGAGCATCGCGTCGGAACGGACTCTCCATAGAAGCGGGCCGAGCGGCGGGCCGATCAGGACCCGAAGGAGGACGGGCTGCGGAAGGAGCGCGTCGGGACTCGGGCCACTGCTGATCAGTGCGAGCGAACACACCAGGTCCGGGCGCTGTTCGGCGAGGGCGGTGGCGATGTATCCGCCGCTGGAGTGCCCGGCCACGGTGACTGGACGAAGCCCGAGCTCATCGAGCGCCGCGGCCAGGCTGGCTGCCTGCTCAGCCACGCCGTACGACGGCGCGGGCAGGGACTGACCGTGTCCCGGGAGGTCGATCCGGATGACGTGAAACCGGCTGGCCAGTGCCGGCACTACCGGGCCCCAGGAGCTGCCCGAGGCCCCCGATCCGTGGATGAGCACTAGCGGCGGCGCCTCCCGCGGGCCGTCGTGGACCACGTGCATCCCGTGCAAATGCTTACCGTCGTAGATACCCATACACGGGAGGATGCCTGGGCTGCCGGTCCTCGGTCTTGTACAAATGTCGTCACGGGGCCGACGATCGCCAGGCTTCCGTCTCCACGGCGAGCAGGAGGGCAACTACGCATGTGCCTTGCCCCCCGGTGCCCCTGCCGGTCTCGGACCCGTTCGGCCTCGTGATGCGCAGTGACCGGTTGTTCCTGCTTGGCGCGGACGAGCGGGGCATCGACACCGCTACCCGGGCGGATGCCGTCCATCACCTCCGACTGACGGATGACGGAGCTGTCATCATCGGCCGAGAGAGCCTCGTCTTCCCGAACGGCGCCCCGCCAGACGCTATGGCCGCCCCGTGTGCCGGGTTCCGCACGTCTTCCTACGCGCCCTCCATAGGCTGCGGCTTGGTGGGTACTGACCGTGCCAGCGCCCTCGGCCGGTACAGGGAGGTGGGCGACCTGGCACCACGAACTCCGGCCGTCTTGAAGCTTGGGTGCCGTACCTGCCGTACCTGCCGTACCTGCCGTACCTGCCGTACCTGCCGTACTGGCCAGGTACGGCGCTCGGACGGCGTCAGCGGCGGGACGTTCCGAGGGTCTGGTCGGCCGTCGCGAAGCGGTGCTCCGTCGGGTTCAGCACGTCGTAGAGATGGCCGAAGTACTCCGTCTCCGCCGTTCCTGTGAGCACCGCCGACAGGAAGGCGAGGCACCCCATGTCGTGCTGCTCCCACAGGGGTCCGCGCCCCTCGTTGTAGAGCACGGTCCACTCGTCGGGCTGCTGGCCGGGTCGCGCCAGCCAGTACAGGAACGCCCCCGTGCCCTCCTCGAATGCCCACGGCAGGACCCGCGCCCCCTCTTCCAGCAGGCCGGCCGGCTTCGCCTCGAACTCCCACAGGTCGGTCAAGACCTCCTCCCGTTCCGTCGTCTGCGCATGCAGGTCGCAGTCGCTGTAGGCGGAGTTGGGGACGAGCAGCCAGATCGTGTCGTCGAAGATGCCGTCGCCGTATGTCTCGACGAGCTGCTTGTAGTCAGCGGGTAGAGCCGTTCCCAGGACGCGTTCGGCCTGCGCCCAGGCCACCGCGGGCGGCGGTTCGGCGGGCGGCGGGCAGAGGCGGACCAGGGCATCGAGGGCGATCATGGAACGGACGCTACTGGTACTTCAGACGGTGCTCGTAGGCGGGCGGCCAGGGCGGGACGGGGAACCGCCCCCGAGTGAAGGCCTCGGGACGTTCTGAGCGCGCACTTGGCCGGACAGGTCATCACCGTGCGCAAGTCACAGTGAGTGTGACTGCGCAGCTCGGTTGGCACTTGTGTATTTTCGTTGGCGCGCCGCGGGCTCTCCAGGTGACGGGGATCCCTGACGTGTGGACGCGCTCAGTCACACCCGCCCCCGGATATGACATGCAGCAAGTCATTTCGTGCACGTTGCGGCATTGCGGGTCAGCACCCCGCCTCGGTTCGCCTGAGACCGGACATCTACGCTCAGTGCCCGGGGCGGCAGTGATCGGGCGGGACGGGTTCCGAGGGGAGTGCGCGGTGCGCGCTGGGTGGATCAGGCTGTGGCAGTGGACGGCGTGTGGCGGGATCGGGTTGAGTCTGTACGCGGGCTGGTTGACGTTCGATGACATCCGGGACCGTGCTGCCAGTGAGCGCGACATCAGCGCGGCGTGCGATCGGCTCGTGTCCGGGGCCGCGGTGATGGATCTGCACGGCGGGATGGTCCGGGCCAAAGGCAGCGACTACGACAAGTTCAGACTCGATGTGGGCGAGCTGCCCGGTTCCTGCACGGTCTTTGAGGTGCCTGGTCCCGGCAAGACCACAGGCCTGTTCACCTTGACCGTGCGGGTCAGTGACCCTGCCAAGCCGTTGCACTGGATCGGTGACGACAACGATCTCGAGCCGTTCCGCGACAGTCTCGGCAGCCAGAAATCCGATGTCACCGCGATCGCCGACCGGCGCCCCGAACCGCGACCGATCGGCGATGGCACCCTGGGCCGGTACGGAAACTGGTACACCACCATCCGCGCCGAGTGCGGCGCCGGCAGCCGCGCGACGGCTCCGAGGCTGGTGAACGTTACGGCCGGCGCCGACTACGACGACGTCTCCGCAGCGGACCGTGAGCGTCTCGCCCATATCGCCCGCTCGGCCACCGAGGAGCTCACCGACCGGATCGGCTGCCAGGGCCAGCTGCCCGCCCTGCCTGACCACCCGTTGCCGTCCGTGCCGTCTGACCTGCGCCCCGCGCAGGCGACGGACGGTTCATGCCGCTGGTTCGCCCGACACATCCAGGAGCAAGGGCAAGGCCGGCTGCCCGACCGTGCCCTTGCGACACCTGCCCTGGACGCGTCCCCCATCGAAAGCTGCCTTCTGGCGGTCAGCCCCGACCAGGTGGGCCGTATCGACGACGGCTTGCCCGACGACGAACACGATTCCGCACGCAGTGCGCTCACTCACTCGCCGTGGTGGCTGCGTACCGGCTCCTACTTCGACGCAGAGGCGCACACGGTGGGATTCGACGCCTTCGGCGGCGAGGACAAGATCGTCACAGCGGGAACGGCCGGACACGCAAGCGGCGCGTGGTGGGCCTCCTCCATCTGCGACGGCAAGCCCGCACTGCACACCCTCAGCTCCAGCTACACCTATGACAACGTGCTCGGCCCCCAGACGCTGTCGGCCCTGTTCCGCGCGTACGTCGACGACATCACGAAGCGGCGCGGCTGCACCCACGTGACGTACCCGGAAGCGAAGGACTTCCGTGCCCCCTGAGCACCAAGCGGCATCGTCCCGTTGACGCTGGCGACGTCCGCGACCGCGCCTAGGTGTAGCGTTCCCTCTTCTGTTGTGGAAAGCGGCTGCCGCGACGCCCTTCTCGTCGGCGAGCCCCTCGGTGCAGGCCGGCCGGGAGATGCCGTCGATGGCGGAGTGCAGGTAGACGTAGCCACGCTTTGCACCTGCTGACTTCGTGCGGCTCGGCGCCTTGGCCCGCTCTGAGTCGCGACCGTGGACGCGCCAGCCGCCCCCGTGGGGAATCCGTCCGCCTTTCTTCACGTCCAGATGCAGCATGTGGCCAGGCCGGCGAGCGGTGATCCTGCCCGGCTTCCGGTTGCTGTCACCGCACGGATCGAGGAACCGGCGGCGTCCGAGCCCAGCTTGGTGAGGTGTCGTGTGACGGTGCGGCGGTTGACCAAGTAACCGATTCCGGCCGGCTCAGGGGTGATCCGCTGCGCGGACCACCCCTCCTGCCGCCCCAGGACTCGATCTTCTCGATCACCCACGCCGGTGTCGTGTCGCACGCGGGATGTGGTGCGGGGGCGACGGACGGTCGAGCAGGCCGATGTCACCAAGACGGCGCGAGCGATTGACCCACTTCGAGCCGCACGCTCGCGAGATTCACCTCTCGGCGGCGACTTGCGCGATCGTGCGGGTGCGACAGCGTTCGACGAGGCGACGCCGACCCTCGACCGAGAGAGGCGCATTCCGGTGCGGCGGGGTCATCGGGCGATCGGGGTGGCGCCGGTCGCGGCGACGGAAAGGTCCCACAGCCGTGCGGCCGAATCCGGGTCGATGGCGTATGCGCGGACTCCGCCGCCGTCCATGGGAGCCTCGGGAGCGGAGACACCGGCGATGTCGCAGTCCTCCAGGTAGAGGCCGCCGAGGCCGTCGAGGAGGAGGGATGTGGCGGCCCACAGGCCGGTGGCGGCGCCCTGAGCCGGGGTCTTGAAGTCGGCGCCGATCACCTTGCCGTGCTCGTCCACCCACCCGCGGTCGATCTGCTCCTGAAGGGTCATCTCCCGCTGCAGCCCGGTGATGATCTTGCCCGGGTGGAGCGCGAACGCGCGGACGCCGTCGCCGCGGCCGAGGGCGTCGAGGTGCACGGCGAAGAGGGCGTTGGCGGTCTTGGCCTGGCCGTAGGCCAGCCACTTGTCGTAGCCGGTACGGAAGTGCGGGTCGTGCCAGCGAATGTCGGTCAGAGCGTGGCCGGCGGAGCTGTTGACCACGACGCGGGCACTGCCGGCGGCGGCCAGGAGCGGGTAGAGCTCACAGGCGAGGGTGAGGTGTCCGAAGTGGTTGGCGGCGAGCTGGCTCTCCCAGCCGGGCCCCACGTGTCGTTGGGGGGTGGCCATGACTCCGGCGACGGCCATGAGCAGGTCGATCTTGGTCAGCGAGTTGCCGATCCGTGCGGCGGCGGCGCGCACACTGTCGAGGTCTGCCAGGTCCATGGGGATGACCTCGCAGCCCTCCACGTCTGCGAGGGCGGCGCGGGCGATGTCGGGCCGGCGTGCGGGGACGAGGACCTGGGCTCCGGCGGCTGCCAGGGCGCGGGTGGTTTCCAAGCCGAGTCCGGAGTAGCCCCCGGTCACGACGGCGCTCGTGCCGGAGAGGTCGAGGCCGGCGGTGATGTCCTGGGCGGTGCTGGTGGCGGAGAAGGGCGAGCCGAGCGGCTGCTGATCAGTGCTGGTCATGCCGACGACGCTACGATCTGGAGTGAGGTCTAGATCAAGTCCTAAACTGTGGCGCATGGCAACCATCGAGACTCCTACGGAGCCACTGGGCATCGGCGAGGTGGCCGAGCAGACCGGACTCAGCGTGCACGCTCTGCGCTTCTACGAGCGCGAGGGCCTGCTGGTCGGGCCGGTCCAGCGCACCTCCGGCGGTCGGCGGCGGTACACCACCTTGGATGTCGACTGGCTCCTGATCTGCGTCAAGCTACGGGAATCCGGGATGCCGTTGGCTGACCTCAAGCGGTTCGCCGAGCTCGTACGCCAGGGTCGGGGCAACGAGGCGGAACGTCTGCAACTCCTCGATGCCCACCGGCAGCGCGTCGACGCCCAGATCCAGGCTCTGGAGGAGTGCCGCTCCGTCATCACCTGGAAGGTCGGCGTCTACGCCGAACACCTCGCCCGCGGCGAGGCCGACGGACTCTGGGCCCCGACGGCCTGAGTCCTGGGACATGCTCTCCGTGCCTTGCGGGGCCCGCCATCGCAGTCGCCCCGCATCACCATCCCCGGAACCGAAGAGCGCCTCCCTGCTCACCGAAAACGTCATCAACGTCTCGGCTCGCAACACCTGGTAAGCCCGGCAGCCCTTTCACGACGAGGCGGGGCAGGTCGTGCTGCGGAATACCGCGGATGTCGTCGTACGCCTTGCCGCACAGCCGGCATCCGACGGGCCGTTCATCGCCGACGGAGATGACCACCGCGAAGAGGGTGGCTTCGGAAGCGTCGCAGGGTACATCTCGCGGGTGCAGGGAGCAGTACACGAACGCCATCCTGGCCCACGACCAGAAGGGACCATCCTCCGACTGCGTTGCCGGAAAGCTCCGGGCGGGTGGGCCCGCCCGTGGTACGAACCCCACGTACGCACCCTGCGACGGAAGGGACTCAGAATGGACCACGACGGTGCGAAGGGGCAGTCGGTGTCAGCGGCGGAGCTGTTTGACGGCCTGGGGATCGACTACGAACGCGCCTTCGTCCGGCTGCCGGCCCAGCTGGCGGCGATCGAGTGGCTCACCGCACGGCTGGGCGCGGGGGCCAGGGTCCTCGACGTCGGCAGCGGTACGGGACGCCCGGTGGCCGACCTCTTGGTGGGCGCCGGCTTCGAGGTGACCGGCATCGACGTGTCGGGCGAGATGGTCGCCCTTGCGAGCGCACAGGTGCCCGGGGCCCGCTTCGAGCAGTGCGACGTGCGCGCATTCGACGCGCCGGCGGGCCACTTCGACGCGGTGTGCGCGTTCTTCCCGCTTCTGATGATGAGCCGGGCGGAGGCGGCCGCCACGCTCAAGCGCATGGCCGGCTGGCTGGCGCCGGGCGGCTTCCTGGTGACGGCGACCGTGCCCGCGGACGTGGAGGACCTCGAGATCGTCTGGATGGAGCGCACGGTCAGGGTCTCCAGCTTCTCGGTGGAGGAGTATCTGCGCCTCCAGAGGGAGGACTGCGGCCTCGACGTGCTCCACCACGCGGTGTCGGTCTTCGTCCCGGACGACGAACGCGCGGCTCCCGAGGACCACCTCTTCACCTATGCCCTCCGTGAGGCCCTCACGGAGGGTGGGGCATCGGCGGTCTGACGTTCGTCGCCGGCGCGTCACCGGTGCGAGCGGAACTTCCCTTGCGTTCGCACCATGTCCTGTTTCTGGCCCGGTGCCATCCCCTCCAGGCGGAGATGGACTCCGGAACCGGAGCCCGCCCCCGTCGGCGGAAGTCGTGACGCACCTACGGCTGATCGCGGCAAGGCTGCGAGGGAGAATCTGACGGTACGTCAATTGACGACGTATCGGTTATTGACGGTTCATCAGTTCGGTCACAGAATGCGGTCACCCGACGGATGGATCGCCCGTGCCTCGACCGTTGCGCGTCATCGCCGCCGCCTTCGCCCTGCTCCTCGTCACTGCCTGCAACTCCGCTTCCACCAGTGGAAGTAGCCCATCCTCCGTACGCGGAGTCACCGCCGACTCGATCAAGGTCGGCGGCATCGTCTCCATGACGACTGCCAGCGGCTACTCCAAGAAGGACACCGACCTCGGCGCCCGGGCCCGTTACGATCGGGCCAACGCCGAGGGCGGGATCAACGGACGGAAGATCGAGTACCTGGGGGCCGAGGACGACGGCCAGGACCCCGCCAGGAACCTGGCCGCGGCTCGCAAGCTCATCCAGCAGGACAAGGTCTTCGCCGTCTCGCCCATGAGCTCGGTCACCTTCGCCGGGGCCGACTTCCTGGAGGCCCAGAAAGTCCCGACGGTGGGCTGGGGCACGCTCCCCTCGTTCTGCGGGCCGGCCCATCTGTACGGATTCAACGGCTGCCTCGTCCCGATGCCCGGCGGCACGCTCAACCAGACCTGGCCCGAGGGTCTCGCGAGTGTCCTCGGCGGCTCGCGCGGCAAGTCGGTCGCGCTGATCGCCGGCGACAACGACGCCGGCAAGTTCGGCATCCGTACCTTCACCCAGGGCTTCAAGGCGGCCGGCTTCCAGGTCGCGTACGCCAAGGCCGTGGTGCCGGCGACCTCGATGCCCAGCGACTGGTCGGCGTACACCAAGGAGATCCTCCGCTCAGGCCCCGGCGGCGCCGCACCCGACGCCGTGGTCTCCGTGATGCAGACGCCGTACAACATCGGCCTGTTCACCGCGCTCAAGCGTTCCGGCTACAAAGGGGTCATCTCCGACCCGACGGACTACGACCCAGGGCTGCTCGCGAAGGACGCGACGAAGCAGGCCCTCGACGGGGTGCACGTGCTGCTGCAGTTCCAGCCCTTCGAGTCGGACAGCCCCGCGATGCAGGTGTTCAAGGCCGACATCAGGAAGGCCGCCGGCGGCGAGGACGTACCCCTCAACATGCACATGATGACGGGGTACATGAGCGCCGACCTCTTCCTCTCGATCGCCGAGAAGGCCGGCAAGGACCTCACCGTCGAGTCCTTCCAGAGAGCCGCCGACGGCTTCTCCGACACCGGGACGCTCGTGGGCGACCGCGCCGAGCCCAAGGGCAAGAAGGAGAGCTTCGGCTGCGGGGCGCTCGTCCGGTTGAAGAACGGGCGGTACGAGGTGGCGGTCCCGTTCAAGTGCTATCCGCCGATCCCCTTCGGCTGAGGGGCGCGTCACGTGGGTGACCTGCTGGGCTTCGTCCTGAGCGGGCTGGTCTCCGGCGCGCTGTACGCGCTGCTCGCGACCGGCCTCGTGCTGTCCTACTCCGCCTCCGGGCTCTTCAACTTCGCGCACGGAGCCACCGCCTATCTGTGCGCGCTGGCGTTCTACGAGCTCCACTCCGGCTTCGGCTGGCCGGCCGTTCCCACCGCTCTGTTCCTGGTGTTCGTGGTGGCGCCCGGCCTCGGCTGGGGCCTGGACCGGCTGATGTTCAGAAAACTGGCCAGGGTCGGCGAGACAGCGCAGATCGTGGCCACGATCGGTCTTCTGGTCGCGCTGCCCGCGGCCGGACTGTGGGTGGTCGAACTCCTGGAGCGGGCGGGCGCCCCGGTCCAGTCCGCCGAGAACCAGTTCGGGCTGCCGGGCGTCGGGCCGAGCCCCGCAGTGTCCTGGCAGCCGCTCGACGGCGTGGGCATCGACTCCGACCAGCTGATCACCTGGATCGCCACCGCCCTCGCGGCGGCCGGCCTGTGGGTCCTGATGCGGCACACCCGGCTCGGCCTGCGGCTGCGGGCGGCGGTCGACAACCGCGCGCTGACCGAGCTGCGGGGCATCAGCGCGGACCGGCTGTCCTCGATCGCGTGGATGCTGTCGTCCGGCCTCGCGGGCCTCGCCGGTGTCCTCGCCACCCCGCTCCTCGGGCTCTCCGCGCACGACTACACGCTGTTCCTGTTCGTCTCGGCCACCGCGGCGGTCCTCGGGCGCTTCGCGTCGGTGCCGCTCGCCTTCGCGGGCGGCCTCGGGCTCGGGGTGCTGCAGAACCTGGTGGCGGGGTACGCGTCGTTCGCCGAGGGCATCACCGGCTTCCGGACGGCCGTACCGTTCCTCATCCTCTTCGCCGGTCTCGTCGTCCTGGGGCGGCGCCGCCGCCGCGCGGCGGGCACGGCGGCAGCGGACCCACCGCCGGTCGACTACCTCGCCGGGAAGGGATGGGGCCGCCGCTGGGGCGCGTGGGTGGTGGCCGGCGCGCTCCTCGGCACGGCGTTCTACACCGTCACCACGCCCTTCTGGAGCGGGATCCTGGCCCAAGGGCTCGCGATCGGCCTCGTGTTCATGTCGTTCACGGTGGTCACCGGTCTCGGTGCGATGGTGTCGCTGGCCCAGGCGACCTTCGTGACCGGCGCCGCCCTGGTCGCCGGGCTGCTGATGAGCCACGGCTGGCCCTTCGTCGCCGCGGCGGCCGTCGGCACGGCGGCGGCGGCCCTGCTCGGCGCGGTGGTCGCACTGCCCGCACTGCGTCTCGGAGGCAGATCACTGGCCCTGGCCACCCTGGCACTCGCCTTCCTGGCGGATCAGATGCTCTTCCAGCTCGGCTGGCTGCGCAACGGCGACACCGGGTGGGAGATCCCGCGCCCGGTGGCCGGACCGGTGGACCTGGGCGACGACAGGGCGCTGGGGCTGGCGCTGGTGCTGCTCAGCGGGGTGATGGTCGCCCTGCTGAGCTGGCTGCGCGGCTCCCGCTGGGGCCGGGCCATGCTGGCGGTCCGCTCGGCCCCGGAGGCCGCCGCGGCGTCGGGGGTGTCGGTGGTACGGACGAAGCTCCTGCTGTTCACGGTGTCGGCGGGCCTCGCGGGCTTCGGAGGGGTGCTCTACGCCTCGTACAACACCAGGATCACCGCCACGGACTTCACGGCGATGACGGGCCTGGTGTGGCTGGCGGTCGTGGTCGCGGCGGGGGTGCGAAGGCCACAGTTCGCTGCGGTGGCGGGGCTGGTCTTCGCCGTTGTGCCGCATCTGATGTCGACGTACGTGACGGAGTCCGCACATCTGCCGGTGATTCTCTTCGGTCTGGCGGGGCTCGCACTGGCGAACGATCCTGACGGGTACTGCGCCGCGCTGCCGTCGAGGCGAGCGGCCCGGCGCGCCGCGAAACAGGGGACGGCGGCGCGAGGGCCTGTGGCGGGGAATGTTCGCCCACCCCTCGTGGCGTGGGGGGACCCACACGTCCCGGAACAGGCGACAAGCCCCCGGCCCCCGGAGGGCGACAGCCGAGCGCCGCGGAGCGGAACCGGCGCCGCTCGGGCGGGCGACGCCCCGCCTGTGCCGTGGCTCGCGCGGACGGCCGAGCCGCACATCGTCGGTGCCGGGGATACCGCCCCGGAAACGGGCAGCGGCACCGGCGAGGCACCGAGCGCGCTCGAGCTGAGCGGCGTACACGCCGGGTACGGCGGCGCGCCCGTACTGCACGGCGTGGACCTCGTGGTGCGCGGCGGCGAGGTACTGGGGCTGCTCGGGCCCAACGGGGCCGGGAAGTCCACCCTCTGCCGCGTGGCGGCGGGACTGCTACGGCCGGCCGGCGGTCTCGTGCGGGTGGAGGGCGAGGACGCCACCCGCGACGTGGCGGTCGCCCGGGCGCGCCGTGGAGTGCGTCTGGCTCCCGAGGGGCGAGGCATCTTCGCCGGGCTCACGATCGAGGAGAACCTGGCCCTGCAGCTGACGGGAGCCGAGGACCGCGACGCCGTGTACGCGCGGTTCCCCGCGCTCGCCGCACGCCGCGCGGTCGCCGCCGGGTCCTTGTCGGGCGGCGAGCAGCAGCTCCTTGCCCTCGCCCCGCTCCTCCAGCGACCGCCGGCCGTCCTCGTCGCCGACGAACCGTCTCTCGGCCTCGCGCCGCGCGTCGTGGACGAGGTCTTCCGTCTCCTGACCGAACTCCGCGACCACGGCACCGCGCTCGTCCTCGTGGAGGAGAAGGCGGCCGAGGTGCTCGGCATCGCCGACACCGTCGCGTACCTCGCACAGGGCGAGATCGCCTGGTCCGGGCCGCGGTCCGAGGTGGACCCGGACCGGCTCGCCGAGGCCTACCTGGGAACGGGAGCCCGCCGATGAGCACCACTCTGCTTCGCGCGAGCGGGATCGACGTCCGCTTCGGCGGCGTCCACGCCCTGCGCGACGTGACCGTCTCCGTCGGCCCCGGCGAGATCTGCGGCCTCATCGGGCCGAACGGCGCGGGCAAGACGACGCTCTTCGACGTACTGTCGGGGATGCGGCGGCCGGACGCGGGAGCGATCGCGTACGACGGTACGGACATCACCCGCCGAACCCCCGTCTGGCGCGCCCGGCACGGCATCCGCCGCACCTTCCAACGCCAGCAGCTCTTCGGTCAGTTGACCGTCGCGGACAATCTCGTCGTGGCCCAGGACTGGCGGAGCGGAGTACGGCCTGCGGCACGCCGCCACCGGGAGCGGGCCGCCGCCGTGCTCCACGAGTGCGGGCTCGACGCGCTCGCCGGCTCGTACGCGGGCGGCTTGCCCGTCGGACAGGCGCGCATGGTCGAGGTGGCCCGCGCGCTCGCCGATCCGCCCCGGGTCCTGCTCCTGGACGAGCCCGCATCCGGGACGACCGCCGAGGAGCGTCGCGGACTCGCCGCCGTCATACGGCATATGGCGGACGAGGAGAACTGCGCGGTGCTGCTCGTCGAGCACAACGTGGCCTTCGTGATGGAGCTGTGCTCACGCGTCGTGGTGCTCGACCTCGGACGGGTTCTCGCAGAAGGGACGCCGGCCGAGATCCATGCGGACCCGGCGGTGCGGGAGGCGTACCTCGGCGCCGGTCCCGGCAGGGCGGAATACGATCGCCCCGGTCGTTGACGCCGGGACTGTCACTCGGCGACGTAGGGACCCTTGAGTCACCCTCGTCTCGCCGTCAACCTCCTTTGCGTCATGGTGAGTTACCGGAACTGTCGGATGGCGGGGGAGGCGTCTGATCACGACGAGTCGATGCTGATCGAGTAGCCGGCGTCGACCTCCTCGAAACCCCGGGCGACGGTGGCCCCTGCGGGCCGGGAGGCGAGGATGTCGAGCCCCGCCGCAGAAGATAGTTGGCGGTGCCCGCTTCGGAGCGGGACCGCCCAGTTCTACCAAGCAGCCGTCACCCTCCCATCGCCCTGATGTGAGCGTGACACTTTGACGGCATCCTCTAGGAGAGCACCCATTGGGGTGGGTGTCCGGGGTCGGCCGGGCAGGTGAAGACATGCAGGTCCCGGTCCCGGCCGAAGCGCAGCCGAGTGGGTCCGGCAACGGACTGACCGCCCCGGACCGACGCCTTCCCTCGCAGGGACGGGTCGCGGTCCTCCAACGGCATCCAGCTGTGTGAGGCGGCGTCCATCTCGTCGCCCCCGGCAGTCAGCAGCAGCCCCATCGGGGTCGCACAGGACTCGCAGGCGATGGCCAACGGGCCTGTCGACGCCCAGCTGGGAAAGCCACCGACTCGCCACCCGGGTGGGATCGACAGGTCGCATTGGTAGCTGGGGGCGTCGGGGCCGTGTTCCGCCGTCTGGGCGTCGTCCCAGGAGTCGATGAGGGCGATCAGTGGGGCGGGCAGGGTGTCGTCCTCAGCCCAGGGGTAGGTGTCCACCTCTTCGGGATGCAGGACACACGGCTCGGGGAGCTCGTCTTCCCATCGCAGCAGCGGTACTTCGGGCGGAGCGGCGAGGAACCGCGCCGCGCGCTCGGCCTCCTCCGTCCGTCGCCACCGCAGGTGGTAGGCGCGCTCCAGGTACGGACCGTGGGTGAACGGGCAGCGGAAGAGCTGCACCAGGTCCGCGCCGGCGGGCCCGGCCGCCAGGCCCGGGACGTCCCGGCGGAAGAACTGGGCGAGCCCCACGAACGGCACCGGTCCGTCCTGACCAGGCGTGCCGGTGCCGGGCCACGGCCGGCTTCGCGGCCACAGGCCTGCGGCCCGGGCGCTGCGGATCTCGTCCGGCGCGTATCCTTCGGTCTCGCGCTGGTGTGGTTCGTGGCAGGCCGGCCATGGTTCGAGCTCCGGCCAAAGGATCGGTCCGCCGACATGGCTGTCGTGTATGCCGGGCCGTCCCGGCCTGGGGTGCAGCCGGGTCGTCCGGGCTCGGTGGGCGGCCAGCTCCGGGAAGACGGCCTCCACGGATGCCGGTCTGGCCGGCGTGGTCCTGGACATGTGCAGACCGTACGTGGCGGGGAGGATGCCTCGCGAGCGGATTGCCGCGAGCCCGTCCGCGATGACACGCGGCGCCTGGGTGCATGGCCGAGTTCTCCTCGGTGCGTCGTGCTGAGCACAACCACGGTCCTAGGGAAAGCACTGAGGCGTTCTCGGAGCTCGGCATCATCACTTTCCGGAGGACAGGACCGTTCCTGCCGCCGAGTAACAGACTTTCTCGAAACCCACCACCTACAGAGCCAGTGAGCACGCCTGCGAGGACGAGATCCTGCTCCCCGTATGTACGGGGATGGCCCCTGGTACGTACGGGGATGGCCCTTGGCGCACCGCCCGAGCCGGCGTCTTCTCCAGGTGCTCACCGCGCCCGCGGGCCGAGGAACCGGCGAGGAAGCACGTCAGAGCCGCCCAGGCCGGTCTCCTCCGTCCCGGAACGTCCTGGTGGCGAGCCACGCGCCCGGGGCGCCGTCATGATCCTGACGGCGACCGGTGGAGGGAGCGGTGCCCTACTACTGGGTCACCGATCCTTCCGGTGACGGGTCACGGCCTGCTTGCGCGGAGGTGGGGCGAGCAGGTTGCGGGGAGACGGTTGCTTACAGGGGAGCGGTCACCCCAGCCGCTGCCCTACTGCCCGCGGTGAGGAGAGTTCCCGGTGGCCGGCCCTGTCGAGGCCCGTTTCGAGGACGGCTGGTCGCCGGTCGGCACTGGGTGATGTACGCCGTCGCCGCTCTGTCCAGCAGCGCTGCCGGCCCTTGGGCCTCTGCTGGACCTCCGCCGTCATCTGTGGCCGGCCATGTTCTCTGAAGCGCTATGTACCTCTTGTGTGGATATTCTGTCCGGTGTGATCGAGTCTGGACGACTACGGCTACGGCTTCGCCGGCGCTATGGCCCGGGGGTGCTTGTGCGGCTATCACCGGTCATTCTGACCGTGGTGATCGCCTCACTGGCCTACACCACTCCGCCGGAGATGGCTTTCAGTCGCCTCCTGCCTGCCGCACCGGCCCTGGCCGCCGCCATGTGGCCGGTCCTGCCCACCGTCCTGCTCGGCACGGTCTGCCTGCTGCTGATGATCGGCCTCAGCCTCGTCTTCCCCGACCTTGGAACGTGGTGGACGGTCGCGGGGATCATCGCCGTCACCGTGGCCGCCGCGTACGGAAGCCATGTCCGGCTCCAGCGGGAGCGCACCCTCCTCCAGGTACGGCTCGTCGCCGACGCGGCGCAGCAGGTGGTGCTGAGCCCGATGCCACGCCGCTTCAGAAACGTCCAGATCGAGTCGCTGTACCTCGCGGCCGCGGCGGAGGCGCGTATCGGCGGGGACTTCTACGAGGCGATCGACACGCCGTATGGCGTCAGGCTGCTCATCGGTGACGTACGGGGCAAGGGTCTGCCGGCAGTGGGAGCGGCCGCGGCCATCGTCAACGCCTTCCGCGAGGCCGCCTACAGCGAGGCCGACATGGTCCACGTCGCACGCAGGCTCGACGCCAGCTGCACCCGGTACAACGGCGCCTTTCCCCCCGAAGGGACGATGGAGCGCTTCGCCACCGCGCTTCTCGTCGAGATCCCGAACGACGGCGGGAGGATTGACGTCCTCAACTGCGGACACCCGCCCCCGCTCCTCCTGAACCGCACGACACTCCGCGTCCTTGAGTCGAAAACCCCCTCGCCATTGCTCAGCCTTGCCGACCTGCTGGGTGATCACTACAGCGTCGACAGCTGCGCCTTCGCCCCCGGTGACCTGCTGCTGCTCTATACCGACGGGATCGCCGAGGCCCGCGATCGTAACGGCGAGTTCTTCCCGCTCGCAGCCTGGATGCGTCGACAGCCCCTGACGCCACCCCGCGAACTTCTCACGGTGCTTCACCGCGATCTTCTCCGCTACACCAAAGGACGTCTTGACGACGACATCGCCGCCCTCGCCGTACGCCTGTACGAGCACCGAGCCACCCCGTCCCAGTGAGCGACTCGCCATGTCTGCACAGCGAACGATCTTGGCAGGGCGATCGGAGATACGGCGGGTGACGTAGGTACATGGTCCATCAGTGACTCCCCGCCGCCTTGCGGGCCGTCGTCGCATCCCTGAATCAGCACGCCGAGAGCGTGACACCAGCTACAGACACAACCACGGGAACACCGATGCGCACTGACGTCGAGGTCGTCTGGGACGTACCCGAGATCCCACCCGGACTCGCGGGCCGCGGGCAACGGTTCATGGGCCGGCAGCGCACCACCGCGCTGGCCAATGCCCGAGACGCGCGCGGACCTCGGGCTCCGACCCCTCTTCAAGGTCGGAGCCCGACGTGTTTGAGGGCGACCGCGCTGAGGTCGGTGATGGCTTGCCGGTCCCCTTGACGCCAGGCATCGGCCCATCCGCCTGGCGGGACCGGCAGTTTGGCGAGTGCGCCTGGAGGACCGACGAGGGCGCGCAGGGCGAGCAGGTCGGCGCCTCCGGGAGCCTCGGCGAGGCGGCGCAGGGTGCTGCTGCGCCGGATCCAGAGCAGGCGCGGCGGGAGCCACAGCAGCAGGACGAAGAACACCGGAATGACGATGAGGGCCGTCGTGACCACGTTGGCGACCTGGCTGACAGCCTCCTGGAGCGACACTCCCGCGTCGGCGAAACCGGAGCTCGCGTCGGCCGCGGCCTGGAGCGGCTTCTTCAGGACGCCGCCGATGAACGGCACGTCCGACGCAGCGTCTCCCGCGTTGCCGAGCTCCTCGGCAAGACTGTCGCCGGAACTCTCCACCTTGCGCCCCGGTACGGCCAGCAGCATGATCGTCTCGCGGACGACGAGGGCTGCCCACACGGCGGCGGCGATCAGTGCCACGGCGATCAGGTCCACGAGCACCTGGCGGTTCCGCCGTGCAGGTGTCTGGGCGTAGAAGCGCAACGGAGGCTCCCGTTCGAGTCATGGCGTCGAGGTGGTCCGGCCGCCCGGGCCGCGACGCGGCCGACCGGTCGTCGGATTAACTCTCCCACCGCGTCTCACGGGCAAACGTGCGACACACGAGGCACGCGGGAGTCCCGGCGTGGGCGCTCGCAGGGGGGTGGACGGCGTACTCCCGACGCAGAGGCTGTGGGTTCGCATCCCGCCTCGGTCGTCGAGCCGTAGAGGAGTCGGGCCCGACCGCACACGTGTCCAGGGCGTCAGTCGACTGAAGAGCAGGCCTCGCGTACTTGCTGACGCGTGGGCGATCTGCCACTCCACGGCACCCTGACGAGCCGGGGTTGGCTGCCGACCCGGTGTCTCACGTCGCTGGGGGCGGTGTCGAGGTCGACGAAGGCACTGGTGAACGCCCCGGCACTGACTTGGTGGTGGTGCCACTCCGGGGAGTTCACGACCTCGTCGAACGCATCCCGGACGTCGGGGGCGTCGTACGCGAGCAGGGTCATCCCCGCCAGCGCGGTCAGCGGGCCCTCAGGGTACGGAGGCAGCTCGGGCGGGGCGGGGTGCGGGCGGGGGAGTGGGCCCGCGGGGACGTGCAGCACTTGGGAGCCGGAGCCTTGCACGTCCTCCTTGTGGCCGCGCCTCGGTGGGCGAACCTGATTCCCGGTGATTCGTCGGGCCAGGTGTCGAACATCCAGGTCGCCGGACCGGTGTACGAGAAGTGAACCTGCCCGACAGACTGCCCGCAGCCCGTCTCCGGCACCATCACCCGCTCCAGCTCTGCGGACCCGTCGGCCCAGACCGTCAGGCGTCCGCGGTCTGAAGCAGACCAGACCCCCTCCACGTCAGTGGCAGTGAGTGGCGCACGGCGTTGATCCTCGGTCAGGTCCATCAGGACTCTAGGTTGCCCTGCTCCACCTTCGCGCTGTGAAGCCACAGTCCTGCATGCCCAAAGGGCTCATCGAGCACCTACACCTGTGAAAGTCTGATAGGCGACACGTACGCTCTGGTCAGGACCGTCAGGGGTGGTCAACTCGCTGAGAGGTGGGGCGTTGGGAGCTCAGGAGGGGGTGGACCGGGTCGTCGGCGGGCGGTACCGGCTCGTCAAACAACTCGGCTCAGGGGGATTCGGTCGGGTGTGGAGGGCGTACGACGAAATGTTGGACGTCGACGTGGCAGTCAAAGAGGTGTGGCTGCCGCAGCAGGCCGCCTCCGCTTCCGGTGCCGAGCATCGTGAGCGGGTGGTGCGTGCCGCGCGTGAAGCCCGCAACGCCGCCAAGCTGCGCGATCATCCGCACGTCGTCGCCGTCCATGACGTGGTCATTGAAGACGGCACTCCCTGGATTGTCATGCGCCTGGTCGAGGGGCGATCCCTGGAAGGGCACCTGCGCACGGACGGGCCGCTGCCCGCCCCGCGCGCAGGCGAGGTCGCGGCCGCGCTGCTCAAGGCGCTGAAGGCCGCCCACACCGCCGGGATCGTGCACCGCGACCTCAAACCGGCCAACGTGATGCTCACTGACGACGGCCAGGTACTGCTCACCGACTTCGGCATCGCCGTCCACGAGACCGACACCAGACTCACCGTCACCGGAGGCGTCATCGGCTCCGCCGAGTACATGGCCCCCGAACGCCTCCAGGGCATCCAGGACCAGGCCGCCGGCGACCTGTTCTCGCTGGGGGCCACCCTCTACGAGGCGGTCGAGGGCATCTCCCCGTTCCGACGTGAGACCCCCGCAGCCACCATGGCCGCGGTCGCTCTCCACGAGCCCCCGCCGATGCAGCAGGCCGACCCCGTCCTCGCCTCCCTCATCACCGCCCTCCTCGCCAAGAACCCCGAAGACCGTCCGACCGTTGACAGCACCCTGGCCATTTTGCGGGCCGGCGCCCCCACGATCACCGCAGCGACGCCCATGCTGCCGCGCGCACCCCAGTCATCGACCGTGCCCGCTGCATCGACCGAAACCGCGGCGCCGGTGTCCCGGATAGCGCGTGTAGGGCGTCTGATCACGGGGAGCTGCTTCCTCGTGATCGGACTTGGCATCGTTGCATTCGGTTGCAGCGTGTTCATCCGCTCTGGAGGTGGCGCACCGGCCTTCGGCGTCTCCCCTGTCGCCTCCGCTCTGGTCGCAGTGCTCTTCGGAATGGCCGCGATGTTCTACCGATGGAAGGACCATGGCAAGCCGTCTTTCCGGATCGTCGGCGGGGTCTTCCTCCCCGTCTTCCTCCCACTGACCCTGATCTGGGAAGTCTGGAACGCGGTGCTGCTCGCATAGCGGTACGATCGAGGGCGCGCGGCATTCTCGATCATCCACAACTGACAGTCCGGCGCAGCTGCTTCATGAAGAGCTCAACTCGCCGTACGGGCATGCTTCGTGGTCGCTTTCGGTAGATGTAGCGGGTCGTCGCCTATCGGGGCACCGCAATGGCGCTCCCAGCGCCTCCCATGGCTGCTCGCTCGTGGCGTACTCCCGCGGAGCGATAGGTGCGCCGAAAGGAAATCCGGAAGCGTTTCTCCCGGAACACCTCCTGCGCCATGTCTCTCCCCTGGACAACGCTCGTGAATCACAGCCAGATGCTGATCGCGGCTATGTGAACCGTGGCCTCGAAGCAAGCGGCGAGCTTGTCGAAGCGCGTGGCCACCGCCCGGTGCTGCTTGAAGCGGTTGATCCCGCACTCGACCGCGTGCCGGGCCTTGAGGTCCTCCCGGTCGAAGGCCGGGGGCCGCCCGCCGTTGCGACCGCAGCGTTTGCGGTTCCTGGCCTGGTCAGCGGGTTCGGGCCTCCCGTCGCGGAGGCGGCAGGCTCTGTGCGATCACGCGCTGACGTCGGCGGCACCGCCATCGAATCCAACACCGGTTCCTGCCGCCTCTCCGGCGCCAGCGCGGTGTCGAAGCGCCGGCCAAAGTCGGCTGGTCTCGTGGACGACCCGCTGCCCCCGGTGCGATTGTTCAGCCATGACGACGAGACGACGAAGCCAGGCCGAACGAGACGAGATCACGGTGGAGATCGGTTATGCGCTGTTGAGCGCATGCTTTCTCGGTGTCGTGGTGTTCGCGACGATCGCCGGTCCGGCGGCTGTCTGGAACCTTCCTTCGGCGGTCGAGAAGTTCCTTCTGGTCGCGGGGGCTTCGGTTGCTGGAGTTCTTGCGGTGATCCGTGTCATTCATGTCCTCTGGCGACACGGACAGCGCCGCTAACACGCCCCGTCGCGCGCGAGGGCCGGGCCGTCACCCGCATCGGAAGTGACGCCTGTTCGTCGCAGGGGGTATCAGGCAGCCTTCGTCTCCCTTGAGTATCCGCAAGCAGGCAAATCTGCCCCGGCCCCCGAGCGCATTGGCAATCTCTGTTCCGGGAAGGGAACAAAGTCACCCCGCATGCGCGGTGATGGTCCCGCTGACTCGCCGGGGCTCCTGTGCGGTCGCGCGACTCTCCGCGTGTCTGTGGGGAGGTTCCAGCAACGGTTTCCCGGCGTCCTCGGTCTGCTGTCTGCCGCTCGTGGGATGGTTCCGGGTGTGCCGTGATGTGTGAGGATCTCCGGCCGTGGATCCCCTCGGTTTGGATAGTGCAGGGTGACTGGGTGTCTGTCGATGAGTCAGGGGAGCGACTCCGGCCTCGGCTGCGGATCGGTGAGTGCCCTACGAGCTTGGGAGCGATTGATATCGAGGCATGCCGGCCTGGCGGGTCGGCTGGTGGGTGATCAGCAGGCGGGCTGCTGGGCGAGCACCAGTTCGGCGCTTGGCTTGCGGCGGCGGTTGCCCGGCGGGCGGAGAGGTCGGAGACCAGGCTGGCGATCGCGAGATGGGTATCGGCGTAGGTATCGCGGCGGCCAATGAACCGCCGGGGCGGCCTGCGCGCGGGCGGCGGACCTGCACCTCGGTCCCGTCGATCCGCAGCTCAACGCCTTCTGCGTCGGTGTAGGCGAACAGGTCCTCCAGCGTGCGCAGCCGCACACCTGGGCGGTCGGGGACAGCGAAGCCGCGGGCCGCGAGCAGCGGGCGGACCTTGTGGAGGGCTCCGGACACGGTGGAGCGGTTCACCCCGTACAGCTCGGCCAGCGCCGCGTGCGGCAGCCCCAGCCGCAGGTGGACCAGCGTGGCCAAGAGCCGGTCGGTGAATACCAGACGCTGCTTGGGCCCCGCGCCAGCGGCCCGCCGCCGGCCCCCGCCGCGGCGCTCGTGGAGTGCCGACTCCCGGGTCGCTCCCCACTGCGGCGCGAGTTCTTCGAGCAACTCGCCGAAGTGTGCGCGGGAGATGCCGGACAGGGCAGGATGGGAACAGGCCGCACGGGCCCAGGCTTGCGTCACAACTTGCCCAACCCGTGCGGCCCTTCTCATGTCACGGCCCGAGGCGAGGCGCGATACTCGGCCAGTGGACTCGATCTACCGCAGTACGACGGGCAAGGAACTCATCCGACGCTGGTGCCTCGACCAGCTCGCCGCGTGGCCGGTGCCGCACGAACGGAAGACGGTGACCGCCAAGGGCGCACAGACCCACGTGGTCCTCGCCGGCTCCGGCGCGAAGACGGTTGTGTTCGTCGCGGGCACCAACTTCAACGCCGCCGCGTCTCTGCCGCTGGCCACGGCCCTGGTCGCCACCGGCTACCGGGTCCTGCTGGTGGACGTCCCTGGCCAGCCCGGCCTCAGTTCTGGCGAACGTGGTCTCTCCGGCGGCCGGTTGTCCTGGTATGGGGCGTGGCTGAGCGAGGTGATCGAGAAGATCTCGTCCGAGCCGGTAGCGGTGATGGGCCACTCCTTCGGTGCCGCCATTGCTCTGTCCAGCGACTCTCCCCGGATCGACCGGCTCGTCCTGGTTTCCCCTGGCGGTCTGACCCGGCTGAGGTTGACCCCGACTGTGCTGGCCGCCTCGGCGGCCTGGTTCCTGCGGCCCGCACCGATGCACAGCGCCCGGCTCCTGCGCGCCATGCTCGCGCCTGGCCATCCGCCGCGCGAGGAATTGGTGGACTGGATGACACTGGTCGCCCGGCACGCGCGCTCCAGCGGGGCGCCCGGCGCTGCCACCCTGCCAGCGCAGTCAATTCCACGCCTGGTCGTCACTGGGGAGCACGACGTCTTCCTCCCTCCACGGCGGCTCGGCCCGGCAGTACGCGCCACACTCGGCACTGAGCTCGGTGTGGTCTCCGAAGCCGGACACCTCGTGGTCGAAGAGCGCCCCGAATGCCTGTCCACCTTGCTGGAGATTCCGGGCCGGCCCACCTCCGATGCCCCCTTGGTGTAGCCGACCTCCGAGTGCCGTGCCCGCCGACCGTCCAGGAGCCGGGCCCACACACAGCGGGGTACTCCTATCGCTCCCCAAGTCGTCACTGGGACCGTCGCGCATGTTCCCCAGCCCGCGGGCATCGGGATCTTCGTTGATCTGGGGCTTTCCGTGGGTGGTTTCGTCGACGTTCTCCTTCTGCCGCGCGACCCGGACCGGTGGCCGGCCGAGGGGACAGTGGCGAGGTTCGAGACCTGGTGGATGGATCAGCGGGCACAGATTCGCCTCAAGCCGGTCGGGTCGGCGTACCCGTTGGAGGACTTCGATCGATGGGTCACGCAGCAGAACAGCGTCGCGGCTGAGCAGCGGCGTCTGAGAGCGCAGGGGAGAGACAGGGACGCGTAGTCACCCGAGAGCGGTTTCTCGATCTTCGCCAGGGCCGCGCTCGTCTGCTCCCCGCGTCTGGCGGGGATGGGCCCTTCGCCCGGCGCGTCGCACCCGGCGGGATTCTCTGCTTCCGGGCACGGTCGGGTTGGCCCGAGTGCCAGGGCGCGCAGTACGTCGGCGCGGACTGCTCCCCGCCCGCGGGGGCGACCTCTCCCGGTTCGTGGCTGGGGCGGCGGTTATGTGATCTTGGTGATCCCGAGGGCCTTGGCGGCCTCAGGTGTGGGTGCTCCGTCCCTGCGGGAGTGGCTGAACGTCTCGCACGTATCCCCAGCACCCCAACTCCGGGTGCGCACAGCCGAACTTTCCGCCGTTCCTCGGCTCGTGCGGTTGTGGGTGGCGGGGGGTGCGGGTCCAGGACTACCTGGGTGGCGATTCCGGCGACAGGTTCTGAAGCATGTCGTGGATGTGAAGCGGCCGTTCCTGGCCTGGCCAGGGTCAGGCCTCCTGCGAAGTCGTCTGTTTCGCGGTGGCGAGGAACGTACGAATCCGGTGGTGGTCCTTGACGCCCGGGGCGGATTCGACGCCGCTGGAGACGTCGACCCCCCAGGGGCGGGCCCGGCCGATCGCCTCGCTGACGTTCTCGGGTGTGAGCCCGCCGGCGAGCAGCCACGTGCCTTCGGGGCGGGCCGTCTCGAGCAGCGACAGGTCCCACGACTCGCCCGAACCTGCCCGGGGCGAGTCGAGGAGGAGGACTTCCTCGCCATAGGCGCCGACACGCGTGTCGGGCCGCTCACTCAAGGACGTGGCCCGCCACAGCCGCGGAAAGATTTCCGCCGCGGCCGCGAAGTCCTCTTCGCGGTACGCCCGACCGTGCAACTGAAGCGTGCTGAAGCCGAGTTCACCGGCCAGGTGGGCGGCTTCGGCGGCAGGCGTGTCGTTGACGACCAGGACCGACAGGACCTCAGGCGGTACGTGGGCGGCGAGCCGCGCTGCCCGGTCCCGGTCGAGCCCGCGCACGCTGGTCCGGCTGATCACCAGACCGATGGCGTCCGCGCCTGCCGCGAATGCCACATCGATGTCGGCGGCCGTCCCCAGCCCGCACACCTTGACGAACATGTTTCTCTCCTCTGCTGCCCCCGGCGCGGCACCTTGAGCCTACTCACCCTTGACCACCCGCGGACGCGGACTGCTTCGAGGAACGCTGACCAGCCGCTCGCGCGTGCCGGCAGCAGACGATCGGGGTGATCGGCCGTCGCCACAGGCCGCCAGCCATCAGGGCCGCTGCGATGGAGTGGGCCTTACTTTCACGGCAGGAGGAGTCCTCCACCACTGGAGCGGGGCGGCGCCCTGGGATGAACCGTGGTGAATTCGGCAAGACGCCGTCACCGAACTGTGAAGCACGCGCGCGAACCTGGTGCCCACCACAGCGCAGTTCGTGCGTTGCCATCGGGGGGAGCACCACCATGAGTACCGTCCGCAGAGCCGTCGTCCTCGTAGCCGTCTCCGCACTGGCCCTGACCGCCTGCGGGCCTTCTGAGGAAGGCACCGCGGGCGGGAGTGGCGTGCCGACCGCGACTCCCACTGCCTCCGCGTCCCCGTCCGCGCCGGCCAAGCATTCGAAGCCGACGAAGCCGACGAAGCCCGCCAAGCCGGTCTCGCCGTCGACCGATCCGGACTACGACGTCTTTCCCTGCAGCACCTACGACGTGACGTTCACCGCGAGCCTGGCCGAGCCCACTACCAGCAGCTACCTGCTGAAGATCACCAACAAGTCCGGCAAGCCGTGCCGGGTACTCGGCCACCCGGTCGTGACCTTCGGCGACCTGGACGGGCAGGCGACGGAGCGCGGCACTGCCCCCGGGATCGAGGAGGCCATCCGGCTCGCACCGGGCCAGTCTGCCTACGCGGGGCTCATGGGCGGTCCGAAGGACGCCGAGAGCGAGACGGTCTCCTCGATCGCGATGACCATGAACACGGAGTCCGACCTGAAGCAGGTGCCGCTCAAGGCCTCGACGCCCGGCCTGAACGTCTCCGACGGCAATTCCGTCACCGCGTGGATGGGCGATGCCGAGGACGCGCTGAGCCTGTAGTCAGGCCCTCCTCCGGCACCTGTCGAACGCGGGTTACGGGCACCGGCGTACTCCGAGGCGGCGAGCCCGACCACGCCTGCGGCCCGCACCCGCGGGTATGGCCCCGGCTGCACGCCGGGGGAGTGGGCCGGCTGAACGACTGGCTGTGGTCCTTGCTCGTCTGCAGGGATGATCTTGCCTCAGGAGTCTGACTGTCTGGGGTGTGGCGAGTGGTGTCGAGGCGTGGTTCACCATCGCAGCGGCTGCTCATCACCGCACTCGCCAAGGCTGCTCCCTGCATGCGCAGCCGATGCTCCCGGGCGGCAGGCCGGGGGCCGCAGGGGGCACCCAGGCCCGGCTACGAGAGGGGTGAGTGACTGTCATAGGTGCTTGCTACCGTCGTCGCGTTACGAAGATCCTTAACTCAGGGGGTTGTTGTGGGCGACAACGGCATGCGCGCGTTCGGTATCGGCCTGTTCGACCAGTGGACGGCCATGTGGAACGGTGACCTCGATCTCGTCAACGAGATCATGGCGCCCGAATTCGTGTTGCGTTATGCACAGGCGGGCACCGACGCCTTCGACGAGACCCGCACTCCGCAGCAGCTTGCCGAGACTGTCGCTGCCTGGCACAAGTCCCACACTGGGCTTCTCTTCGCAGCGGAGGGGACCGCCACCGTCGATCTCATGCCTGCCGACGGCGCACCGACCGGACTTGTCGCGCGCCCCTACCATGCGAGCTTCGTGGCCGACGACGGTGGGAAGGTCGCCAGGAGCGGAATCGACATCCTCAGGGTCTCCGATGGGTTGATCGTCGAGGTCTGGTCGGTCTCATCTGGTGCCGCTGGCCGGACTTTCTACCGCTAAGAGCGTGACTCCCTAGCCGGCAACCCGAGTGCGGCTTTTGATCATCCGCGCGAGATCATCCCGGTATGCGTGATGGGGATGGGTTGTTTGCGGTCGAGCCGGTCGAGAAGAGGCAGCCGCAGGGCCGTGGGGCTGCGGCGGACAAGCGGTTCAGGGTGTTCGGTCCGCACCAGGTTCTGCTGCTGCCCCCCGTCGCCGGGCAACTGGCTGCCCCAGGACCATCTCGCCCGGTTCGTCGCCGACATGGTCGACGAGGTGCTGGACCCGGGACCGATCCTGGCCCCACTACACCGAGAAGCGCGGCTATCCGCCGTACGATCCCCGGCTGATACTGCGTCTGCTGATCTACGGCTACACCAACGGGGTGCGCTCCTCGCGGGCGATCGAGCGTAAGCGCGGACGACGACATCACGTTCCGCTACCTGGCCGCTGACCAGGCCCCGGACTTCCGCTCGATCTCGCGGTTCCGCCGCCGCCACCTGGACGCGCTCGCCGCCGCCGCTGCCGCTCCACGGGGCCCGTCCCCTTGCGCGCCCTGGTCAAGACGGCCGGGTCCCGGTGGCGGATGGAAGAGACCTTGCAGGCCGAGAAGGGACTGGCGGGACTCGATGAGCATCAGGTCCGCCGCTACCCCTCCTGGGCCCGCTGGGTCATCACGGCCACACGTGCCCATGCCTGCCTCGCCGTCGTCCGCGCCGACGAACACGCCCGCCGGTCAGGCCCAGACGACATGATCCCGTTGCCCTGCAACGAGATCCAGCGCCTGTTCATCTCACTCGTCATCCGGCCCGTCCATGACGCAGCCCATCGGCTCGGCTGGTCCGACTGGCGACGCCGCCACCACGATCACGAACCATCCATTACCGGCGACAGACCGCGACCCAGACATGAGGATCCGATCTAGACCTGGAGTACAGGGGCAGCCGAGGGCATCCACCCGACCCCATCGTCGGCCCGCCCGGCGCATTCGCCGGACCGGTCGTGCCGAGCGGCCTGCCAGGCCCCGTGGGCGGCCCGAGACTCAACCGTGACCTGCGGAAAGATCGACGACGGGGGTTACCGCGGGTTCCGTCGCCGCGCACACAGGATCGTCACCGAACCGACATACCGAGCGGTCGGAAACCCTCTTACGCAGGAGCTATACCCATGAGTAACGTACGCGGACCACCAGCGCCACCCGCCCGTTCCCCGGGGCGGCAAGGAGCAAGATCGATGTCGTACCACCAGCCTTTCCCCGGCCCACCGCACGTACCGCAGCACCGGAATGCCGGGCGGCACCGCCAAGAGGCGGCGTCGCAGTCCTGGGAGGGCGGATCGCCGTCCTGGGACACCGATCCACAGGCAGCCTGGGACTCGTCCCCGCGAGCGTGGGACTCCTCGCCGCAGGGCTGGGACTCCGTACAGCAGCCCTGGGACGCGTCCCCGCAGCCGCAACCGCCCGCCGCCACCGACGATCGTGATGATCTGCGCCGGCTCGGATCGGCCTACCGCAGGCTCCGCCGCGTCGCCACCTTCACCGCGCTCGGCTACTTCGTCATCTTCCTTTTCCTGTCCGGCTACGCCCCCTCGATGATGACCAGCAACATCACCGGTGGTCTCACCACCGGTCTGGTCCTGGGGCTCCTCCAGCTGCCCGTGGCGCTGGCTGCGATCGCGCTGTACGAGCGGATCGCACGCAACCGCGTCGACCCGCTCGCCGCGGCGATCCGCGAACGCGCCGAGCAGGCGGCCGCGGCAGCCGCGCCCGGGCCAGAACGCCAGAGCCGCTCCGGACGTCCCGTGTGGCGGAAGCCCACCGGAGGTGCGCGCGCATGACCAGCTTCAGCTCCGGGGCCCAGACCATGTCGCTGATGGCGTTCATCGCGGTCATCACTGTCACGCTGCTGCTGTGCGTGATGACCGGCCCCGATCGTGACGACCTGGGCGATTTCTACACCGGCTACCGCTCGCTCTCCCCCGTGCAGAGCGGCCTCGCGATCGCCGGCGACTACATCTCCGCCGGCACCGTGCTCGGCACCATCGGCATCATTGCGCTCGTCGGCTACGACGGCGTCACGCTCGCCCTGAGCACCGTGCTCTCGCTGGTCCTGATGATGTTCCTGCTCGCCGAACCGCTGCGTAACGCCGGCCGGTTCACGATCGGCGACGTCTTCACCCGGCGTCTCCCCGGCCCCGCCGTGCGGATCACCACGGCCGCGGTCACCCTGACCGCACTGCTGCCGCTGGTGATCTTCCAGCTCGCGGGCGCCGGCGATCTCCTCTCCGTCGTCCTCGGCTTCCACGCCGACGGCTTCAAGACCGGGGCGATCGTGTTCCTGGGCCTGCTGATGATCGCGTACGCGGCGATCGGCGGCATGAAGGGCACCGCCTTCATCCAGATCGTCAAGACCGTCGTCCTGCTCGGCGCGTCCCTCGCAATCGCCGCGCTCATCCTCAACCGCTTCGACTTCAGCCTGCCCTCCCTGCTGGACGCCGCCAAGCGCGGCAGCGGGGCGGGAGACGCCTATCTCGCCTCCGGTCTGCAGTTCGGCGGCAACGAACTCGACATGATCAGCACTCAGTTGACGGTCGTGCTCGGCGCCGCGGTGCTGCCGCAGATCACCATGCGCATGTTCACCGCGCGCAGCGCGGCAGCCGTGCGGCGCTCGATGTCCTGGGCCGTGTCGACCGTCGTCGTGACCTGTCTGCTGATCGCCGTCATCGGCTTCGGCGCGGCGGCGATCGTCGGCCACCAGGGGATCGTCGCCGGCGACCCGCAAGGCAAGACAGCGTTCCTCATGGTCAGCCAGGCCGTCTTCGGCACGGACCAGACGACCGTCGAGACACTGCTGTTCACGGCCGTGACGACAGCCATCTTCCTCACCCTGCTGGCCTCGGTCGCCGGGATCACCCTCGCCTGCGCCAACACCCTGGCGCACGACCTCATCACGCACGGGCTGCGCCGCAAGGCGCAACTGAAGAACTCCACAGAGATGGCCATCGCCCGGACCGCCGCGGCGGGCGTCGGGTTCGTGGCGATCGCGATCGCCGCCGGTGCACGGCATCTGAACCTTCAGGCACTGCTCACCCTGTCGTTCTGCATCGGCGCGTCCGCGGTCGCACCGGCCCTCATCTACAGCCTCTTCTGGCGCCGCTACTCCCGTACGGGACTGCTCTGCACCCTCATCGTGGGCAGCGCCTCCGCGTTCATCCTCATGACCGGTAGCAACCTGGTGTCCGGATCGCCCCAGGCGATCTTCCCGGACCAGGACTTCAACTGGTTCCCGTTCACCACGTCGGGCATCCTCTCGGCCCCGCTGGGCTTCCTCGCGGGCTGGCTCGGCACGGTGCTCCATGAACGCGACCCGGCCGACCAGCGCATGCGGTACGAAGCGGTGGAGGAGACGATCCTGGCCGGCACACCCGCGGCGAACAGCGCCTCCGCGTCCTGACGCGCATGCCCCGACGAAAGGGCGCCCGGCCTGAAGTTCCAGGCCGGGCGCCCTTTCGGCTGTCCCGAGGTGCCTAGGGCCTCTCGTTTGGATCTTGCCGGGCTCGCGTGCCCTGGTGCCGCACCGCGCCGCGTTGTCGTCGGTCCGCATGGCGCTCCGCCATGCCTCCCTCCTCAGCCTTGCGATCCACGGCACCAGACCCCGCTCACTGATCCGGCCTGATCCAAACGAAAGACCCTAGGCGCAGATGCGCTTGAAGGCACTCGCACCAGGCCGGGCACGGAACTTCACCTCATGCCCGGCATCGTCGGTGAAGACGGCCTCCGTCTCGGACTTCAAGGTCATCGTGCCGCGCTGGGTGGGGTTGTCCCACCCCTCGGGTGGGCTTCCCGAGCCATCGGAGAGCGGGGTCACCGCTTCGAAGTACGTCGAGCCGATACGGGCCTCGTCGATTCCGCAATGCGTATAGAGATCGAAGGGAATCGTCCGGCCGGACGGTGTCGCCCGGACGACGTCTGCCCCCTCGTCGGCAGAGGCGCAGCCTGTGAGCACCCCAGCAGCCAGCGTAAGGGCGAGGATGATTTGTCCAGCTCTCTCAGTCATGGCCTTTCGACGCTCAGCCCAAGTCGGCGGTTCCGCACCTCACGGTTGTGAGCCACGCGGAGGGGTTGTGCAGCGACGCCCATCGGCTCGGCTGGTCCGACTGGCGACGCCGCCATCAAGCCCGGTCCCAGGCCTGCCACTACCAGTGGTAGGCCGCTCAACAAGAATCAAGATCACGATCTATAGCTGGAGTACTAGGTACCCCTCGGGTCAACTCACCCAGGCGGGTGGCGGTTTTCGCTGCACACACGATCACTGCACGGTCGGTCACCGTCTGGTTTCGAGGGCTCGCCGATGTACTGGGAGGCGGCAAGTCCAGTCGGTGCCAGTTCGTCGGCGCCACTGTTGCGTGGTGTCGACGTGCACGCCGACAAGCGGCGCGAGACGGCAGGGGGCATGTCCTGGGCAAGCTGGATCAGGGCGGTTGTTCGGGAGCCCGGATGGGGACTCCATGTGTGGTGAGAGCGCGTGCAAGAGGGCCGGTGGATCGGTGGGCGCCTGGCCGCTTGCCAGGGAAGAGGCAGGTACTGGGGGCGTTGGAGTTCCAGCCGTGCCGTGGCTGTTCGTCGGTGAGCCGCTTGAGAAGGGCGGCGAGTGAGCCGGGTAGGCGGTTCGGGGTGTCGCCGACGCAGAGTGACGTGAACGCCGGCCTCACCCAGGCGCCCGGTGGTCAGGGCGACGATGCGGCTGACGTGCTGGCCGAACATCAGCACCAGGGACCCGCCCGTGTGCGGGCCCGCGGCCGGGAAGCCCTGCCGCATCCACCCACCGAAGAAGGCCGATCGAGATAGCCGAGCGGACCGTGGGCTGGATGTCGGCTGGCCTTGAAGTGGGCCGTGCGACCTGGAGGGATGCGACGGCGGTCTGGCCTCAGCCGCTGAAGACCGACAGGGCCACCGCTCCGCTTCGACCAGCAGATCACTGTGGGATGACTTCGACACCACCAGTAGAGCGGCCATGCCCGCCCGTGCTTTCTCCGAGCACACGTGCGCAGGCAGAGAATCGCCCTGGACACGTCAGGAGAGCGGATTGCTCCGAAGGTGCGTCCCGGCCGGTCGATAGCCTGCGCCTCATGATGCGTATGTGGGCTTTGCCGATACTGCTCGTGCTCTGCGGCTCGGCCGCCGCGACCGGACTCGTCCGCAAGGAGCGCCCCGGCGAGGCAGTGGCACTGCTCGCGGCGTTCCTGCTGCTCGCCGCGGCGAACTCCCCTCTGATCTTCCCGAAGTCGATCGGCGCTCTGGAGGCGCAGCGTCGCAGCGCGGACGACGGCCGGCCGGTCGTCTTCTGGAGGCCGGGCTGCGCGTACTGCCTGCGCCTGCGCATCCGGTTGGGGCGCAGCGCCCGACGGATGCATTGGGTGGACATCTGGCGTGATCCGGCAGGTGCGGCGGCGGTGAGGGCGGCCAACGACGGCAACGAGACGGTGCCGACCGTCGTCGTGGCGGGCCGGCCCCACGTCAACCCCGATCCCGCTTGGGTGCGGGAGCAGCTCCGCCGTTCCGCGTGACCGGAGAGGCGCCGCCCGCCGCGCCATGGGCGGCAGATCGCCAAGCGCCTATGACAGTTGTCCCTGTCCCTGTCCCTGTCGCTTGCGTCGTTCGAGAGGTGGACTTGACGCATGGATGATGTGGCTGGGATCCCCACTCCCGACATGAACGACGAGCACTTCTGGACCACCGTCTTGACCCTGGTGGAGCCCGTCTGGAAACGAGCCCACCCAGGGCGACACGTTCACCATCGACGACCGGGTCCTCGACGCGGCCCGCTCACCTGGGCTCGGCCTGGCGCGCTGGCCGGGGGAGCAGTCGGAAGCTGCGCGAAACGCAGCCCTGGGTGCCGAATTGGTGCCGAATGGGGCTGGCCGGAAGTCGTTGACGCGCCCTCACCCCGGGTGCGGGGTCAGGGCCGCTGATCGTCAGCGGCCCTGCTCGGGTGCAGGGTGGTGCCGCGCGGGGATCAGCGCTTGGCTTCGCCGAATCCTGCCGGGGCGAGGACGGCGGCAGCCAGGTGCTCGCGGAACCAACTGTGACCCGGGTCGGTCGAGTTGCGGGGATGCCAGGCCATCCCGAGGTCCATGGGTGCCAGGTCGAGCGGGATGGCGAACGTCCGCAGTCCCATGGCGGAGACGGTGTCGGGGAGCCAGTCGGCCAGGCTGAGCGCGACGAGGTCGGTGTCCCGGGCGAGCATCATCGCGCTCGTGTGGCTGGATACCACGATCGCGGTTCGGCGCCGCAGTCCGAGTTCTGCCAGCGCGTGATCGATGGGTCCGAGGCGCTTGCCGAGCCGGGAGATGCCGATGTGGTCGGCCGCGGCGAACCGACGGGCGTCGATCGGCCCGTCGAAGAGAGGATGATCCTGGCGGGCGATGCCGACAGGCGTCATCCGCGTGAGCTGTCGGGTTCGGATCTCCGGGTCCAGGTGTCCGAGGACGCCGAGTTCGACGTCCACCCAGCCCTGTCGCAGCCCGGGGCCGCCCTCGACCGCCTCGGGCAGGAAGACGACGTCCACCTGCGGGGCCTCCGCGTGGATCCGCGCGGTCAGGTTCGCGGCCAGTCCCACCAGGAGCAGGTCGGCGGCCTGCACCGTGAACGTGCGCTGGAGACGTGCGGCGTCGAAACCGGGACCGGGCCGCAGGACGTTGTCGCAACCGCGCAGCAACGCGCCCACCTCTTCCCGGAGTTCCAGGGCGCGCGGGGTCGGGACCATTCCCTGGCCGGCCCGGACGAGCAGCGGGTCGCCGACCGCACGGCGGAGCCGGGCCAGGGTGCGGCTCACTGCCGCGGGCGAGGTACCGAGGCGTTCCGCTGCTCGGGTCACGCTGTTGTCCTGGAGCAAGGCGTCCAGGACGCGCAGCAGGTTGAGATCCATCAATGGCTCCTGAACTGCAATTTTGCATCTGAGGCAATGATTGGATGCTCATCTTTGCATTGTTGTGGCGCTCTGTGGCCCGGAGAGTGGAGACGCCCGCTGAAACGCGTGGCATCCCTCCCTCCGCCCCATCTCAAGGAGCCGCTGTGCACCAGTCCCCCCGTACCGGTCGGGAAGGCGATGTCCTGGCCGTCGTCAGCCAGAGCGGGCCGACCGTCTCGTTCTTCGACGCCGCGTCCGACCGCCACCTCGGCCACGTGCAGGTCCCGGCCGAGCCCCACGAGTTGTGCTTCGACGCGAGGCGCCGGCTCCTGTGGTGCACTCTGACGTACCGCTCGGGCTACTACCACGCGAACGGCGGCCGGCGCACCGACCTGGCCGTCATCGACCCCGACACCCGCCGGATCGTCGAGATCGTCGACATCGGACCGGAACACGGGCCGCACGGCCTGGCGCTGGACCCGGCGCGCGACCGGATCTACGTCAGCGTGGAGGGCGCCGCGAACCGGCCCGGCGGTGTCGTGGTGATCGACACGGCGACCCGCCGGCCTGTCGGCAGGATCGACACCGACGCGCCCGGCCCGCACTGGTTCGCCATCGACCCGGCGGGCAGGACGGGGTACGCCACCAACAAGGAGGCGCCGTTCGTTTCGGTCGTCGACCTCGAACGAGGCGTCCTCACCTCTAAGGTCGAGGTACCGGGCAGTGAGGGCCTCGCCGTCTCCGCCGACGGCACGCACGCCTTCGTCGCCGCGCCCTACGGCGACTTCTCCGCCGCCGCCGAAGGGCGCTCGACCACGGGAATCCGGATCATCGACGCCCGCACCGCGTCCGTCGTCGACACCCTGCCCACGGAAGACATCGTCCTGCCGGTGCATCTGACCTCGACGGGGAAGCTGCTCGCGGGCGAAGTGCGCATGGCACCCGATCCGGGGTCGCGACTCGGACGCCACGCACCGGGCCGCCTCACCGTGTTCGCTGCCGACACCCGCAAGCAGGTGGGTGAACTCGAGGTCGGGCTCTTCCCGCTGACCATCACCTCGTCTCCCGACGGCCGACTCGCCTATGTGGCCTGCGCCATCTCCTCCACCGTCGATGTCGTCGACCTGGAGTCGCTGGATCGCCTGGCCCGGCTGGACATCGTCAAGCTCGGCGAGGCCGGCGCGCACGGCCTGGCGTATCTCCCGCGCCCGGCCTGATCGCCGTGCGGGGCGGAAGTGGACGTACTCGCCGTCCGCCCCGGCCGCGCACGGCAGTCGCTGGCTCGCCCCGTTGACCGCGAGCTTGCCTCCCCTCTGGTCCTCAGCCGCCTCCGCGGTCGCCGGCAGCGACGGCGCGACCGGCGCCCACGCCGGCGTCAGGACACTTCCCCGTCCCGCATCACCAGACCAACGGTCCGGTGATCGGAAGGGCGCCCCGTGGAGTGCGCGCTGCCCGACATCGCCCGCACCCGGTGACAATCCGCGTAGCGCGGGCGTTCTCTCGCGCATCAGCGGGCGGTTCCCCGCTCCAGAAGTGTCATCAGCGCCCGGGCTGCCGGGCTGGTGCCTTGCGGCGGTGGCAGCAGGGCCACTGTCTCGTAGACCGCCTCGCCGGTGTCGGCAAGAGGCACGGCGTGCAGGGAGTCCCGCTTGTGCCGGAAATGCCGCGGTACGGCGGCGACACCGAGGTTCTCCTCCACCAGGTCCAGGAGGCTGTGCACGTCGTTCACCTCCAGGGTCACGGTTCGCGGTACGCCCGCGGAGGCGAACGTCGCGTCCGTGGCCCGACGTGGTCCCCAGCCGGGGTGGAAGTCGACGAAGTCCTCCTCCATGAGGTCTTGAAGCGCGAGGACCGGCCCAGCCGCGGTGAGCGGGTGCTCGGGGTGGCACAGAAGCGCCATCGGCTCGGCTGCCAGCGGCACCGAGCGTAGTTGGTCGGAGTCTGCCCGGGTGCGGTAGGCGAAGGCCAGATCGAGGCGTCCAGCGGAGACGTCCTCGGCCAGCGCGAGCCCACCCTCCTGACGGAGCCGTATCTCCACCTCGGGGTGCCGCCGCCTGAACGCCGCCAGCAGCCCCGCCACGTGCACTCCCGCGACGCACTGCTCGGCCCCGAGGCAGAGCGTGCCGCGCACTACGCCCTGCACGGCCGCCACTGCCTCGTGAGCGGCTCGTACCTGCGCCAGGATGCGCTCCGCCTCGACCAGCAGCGCCCGCCCGGCCTCCGTCAGCGTCACCCGGCGGGTGCTCCGTACGAACAACGGAGCCCTCAGATCCCGCTCCAGGGCCCGGATCGACGCCGAGAGCCCGGACTGGGAGATCATGAGCCGCTCCGCGGCCCGCGTGAAGTGCCGGGCCTCGGCGACGGCGACGAAGTGCTGGAGATGCCGCAGTTCCATGATTCAGAAGCCTATGCGCTGAATCCCATCGGATTCTCCTGTTGGATTCATGCCCATGGAGCAAGGGAGATTGATGGCGGCACGACAATCTCCCCGCCGCCCCCGTCCACCGGGGGCGTCCCCACGCCATGGAGCCGCGTTGTACACCGCACATTCCGATCGTTATGCCGACATGCCCTACCGGCGCACCGGGCGCAGCGGCCTGAAGCTCCCCGCCCTCTCCCTGGGGCTGTGGCACAACTTCGGACCGGACCGCCTGGCGGAGACCCAGCGCGCCATCCTGCGCCGTGCCTTCGACCTCGGAATCACCCACTTCGACCTGGCGAACAACTACGGCCCCCCGCCCGGCGCGGCGGAGTCCGCCCTCGGCGACTTCCTGCGGACGGACTTCGCGCCCTACCGCGACGAACTGGTCGTCTCCACCAAGGCCGGATACCTGATGTGGCCTGGCCCGTACGGCGAGTGGGGCTCCCGCAAGTACCTGCTGTCGTCGCTGGACCAGAGCCTGCGCCGGCTCGGTCTCGACCACGTCGACATCTTCTACTCGCACCGTTTCGACCCGGAGACGCCCCTGGAAGAGACCATGGGCGCCCTGCACTCCGCGGTCCATCAGGGCAAGGCACTGTACGTCGGCGTCTCCAACTACTCCGCCGAACAGACCCGCGAGGCTGCCCGCATCCTCGCCGAGCTCGGCACCCCACTCACCCTGCACCAGCCCCGCTACTCGATGCTCGACCGACGCCCGGAGGACGAGGGCCTGCTCGACGCCCTCGACGACCTGCGGATCGGTTCCATCGCCTACTCACCGCTGGAACAGGGCCTGCTCACCGGCCGCTACCTGGACGGCATCCCCGAGGACTCCCGGGCCGCGAGCGACAGCCCCTTCCTGAACCGGGACGCCGTCACCGAGGACCTGGTGACCCGGTTGCGCGCCCTGAACGACATCGCCGCGTCCCGTGGCCAGACCCTGGCCCAGCTCGCCCTCGCCTGGGTGCTGCGCGGCGGCCGTGTCACCTCCGCCCTGGTGGGAGCGAGCAGCACACGACAGCTCGAGGACAGCGTGGCCGCCCTCCACAACCTCGACTTCGACATCGAGGAACTGGCCCTCGTCGACGTGCTGGCCCGTTCCTGAAGCGCGAGAGCCGTCCCTCAACCGGGTTGGGCGCCCGCTCCTCACCGACCCCGAACGCTCCGCGGCGTGGTCCCTGCAGGCTCTGGCCGCGCGGTTCGCCACGCGCGCCGGGTTTCCGCGGCTTCGGCGTCCTCTGATCACCGCGGGTGGCTGCGGGAGGCAACTTCGATGCCCGATCCCACGTCTGGCAGTCCGTACGAACCCTCCCGGAATGGAGCCACTCGGTGCTCGTAGGACTGCTGACCGCCATCGCCGCCTCGATCTGTTACGGCACGGGTTCCGTCCTGCAGGCCGTCGGGTCGCGCAAGTCCGCCCGGCGCGAGGCGGCCGCGGGGCGGCTCACGGAGCGCGGCGGGCCGAGTCTGTCCTCCACCGCCAAGGCGGCGACGACCTGGGAGTTCGTCGTCGGCACGATCCTGGACTTCATCGGTTTCGGTCTCGGGGCGCTCGCGGCCCGGCTGCTGCCGCTGTTCCTGTCCCAGACCGTGATCAGCGCGAATCTGGTCGTCACGGCGGTCCTGAGCGTCCGGCTGCTCGGGATCCGGCTGACCCGCGCGGAGTGGACGTCGATCGGTGTGGTCTGCTCAGCGCTGGTACTCCTGGCGAGCGCCGCGGGCCCGGAGGGCCATGGGCACACCCAGGTCGCCACGCACTGGTGGCTGCTCGCGATCTCCCTGCTCCTGATGGCGGGCGGCACGGTTCTCGTACGTTTCCTGGGCGCGCGGGCGGCGATCCTGGCCGGTCTGCTTTCTGGGCTCGGCTTCGGCGCGCTGGGCGTCGGAGTACGGATCCTGAACGGCATCGACCCCTTCGACCTCGGCACGCTCCTCGCCGACCCGGCGCTGTACGCGATCCTCGTCGCCGGGATCGGCGGCATGTATCTGCACACCGTCGCACTCCAGATCGGCTCGGTGAACGGGGCCACGGCGGCGTTGGTGGTCGGCGAGACGGTGCTCCCCGGCATGATCGGGGTGTGGTGGCTGGGCGATGCCTCACGCCCGGGCTTCGCCTGGCTCGCCGTCCTCGGCTTCGTCCTCGCGGTCGTGGGCGCGGTCGCGGTGGCATGGTTCGGCGCTCCGGAGGGCCACGGGGCGGAGGACGGGACCGCGCCGGAGAGCCTCGGGGCGGTGCCCGGGAGCCTTCCCAGTCCCGTACGTGTTCCCTGAGTACGAGACCCGCAAGGGACGGCACTGCGAACTGCGGGACTGTCCTGGTGGATGTCGAGACGCGCCGGCCCGTCGACCTGCTGCCCGACCGGGAAGCGGCCGGCCTCGCAGCCTGGCTTGGCGAAGCGGCCGGGGATCGAGGCTCTTTCCCTCGCCCGGACCCGCTCACTGCGCCGCTTCGTAGTTGCCGTCCTACGCTCGGGACATGCGACGCCGCCAGATGCACATGTCCCGTGAGGCCCAGGACGTCTTGCTCACGGCACTGCAGGAGCTACGGGCCGAGCTGAAGGCCGCTACGGAGTTTCCTGTGCATGTGCTGGAAGCGGCGGAGGCCGCCAAAGCTGCGGTCCGTCTGCCCGACAAGGACGCTACCCACCTGCCGTTGTTCACGATCGACCCGCCGGCCTCGAAGGACCTCGACCAGGCCATGCATCTGGAGCGGCGGCCGGGTGGTGGGTACCGTGTGTATTACGCGATCGCCGACGTGGCGGCCTTTGTCAAGCCCGGTAGCCCGCTGGACGCTGAGGCTCACGACCGGATCGAGACGCTGTACTTCCCCGACCTGAAGGTGCCCCTGCACCCGCCGTCGATCTCCGAGGGACCGGCCAGCCTGCTTCCGAACCAGGTCGTTCCCGCCCTGTTGTGGCAGCACGACCTCGACGCCGACGGCAACGTGACCGACTCGACCGTGAGCCGGGCGAAGGTCCGCAGCCTGGCCAAGCTCAACTACGCGGGGGTCCAACAGGACATCGAGGCCGGCACGGCCGAGGAGTCCGTCGCCCTGCTGCGCGAGATCGGCAGGCTGCGGGAAGCTGTTGAAGCCGCGCGCGGCGGCGTCTCGGTGAACCTGCCGGACCAGGAGGTCACCCTGAAGGACGGATCGTTCCGGCTGAGCTATGTGGCGGCACTGCCGGTGGAGGGCTGGAACGAGCAGATCTCCCTCATGACCGGAATGGCTGCGGCCCGGATCATGCTGGACAGCGGTACCGGGATCCTGCGGACCCAGAAGGAGCAGGCCGACCAGCACGTGGTCCGGCGCGTGCACGACATCGCAAAGCTCCTGGGCATCGACTGGAAGCCCGGCGTCTCGTACGCCGCGCTGGTCAACTCCCTCGATCCGGCTGACCACAAGCACATGGCCTTTCTCAGCGAGGCCACCGCCATGTTGCTCAAGGCGGAGTACACCACCTTCCGCGACCACCACATCCCGGAGCACACGGTCCACGCGGCGATCGCGGCCCCGTACGCCTACTGCACGGCCCCGTTGCGGCGCTTGATCGACCGGTACACCGGTGAGCTGTGTGTGGCCGCGTGCGCCGGCCAGGCTCCGCCGAACTGGGTGCTCGACGCCCTGTACTGCCTGCCGTGCGACATGGCGCGGGGGAAGGGGAAAGTGGCGGACCGGCGCGCGGTGGACCTGGCGGAGGCCGCGGTGCTCAAGAACCGGGTGGGCGAGGTCTTCGGAGGCACGGTCATCAACACCGACGCGGAGGACGACAGACCGAAGGAGGGCATGGTGCACCTGGCGGAACCCGCCGTGATGGGCAGGATCACGTCCGGTGCCGAGCTCGACCTGGGCGCGAGCGTCCAGGCCAAGCTCACGCGCGCCGACCCCCTCTTCTCCGGCAAGCACAAGATCCTCTTCAATACGGTGTAGCGGCTCGTCGCCCCGGCGGGCCGGGCCGCCCGCGCGGCCCGCACCGCCGCGACGAGGGCCGCCGAGTCGCCGGCGCGGGAGCCAGGGCCGGTCGCCTCGCGGGCGCCGCCCGCCGGGGCAAGGACACCGCCGCTCAGCCCTTTCTCGAAATGGACTGAACAGGCTCGGTGAACTCTCGTCCGCCGAGTCCCAGCCGGTGCCCCGCAAGTTGTCTGTGCCGGCGGCTGGCGACGCGGGGATGGTCCCAGGTCGTCGTTAGTCGGTTGTCTGCCGTCGTGGTCGTCCTGCTCCCCGCGTCCGTGGGGATGGTCTCCTCGGATCGCCGCTCCCCGCGTATCGCAGGTCGTTCGACTTGCCCGGAAGCTGCTCCCTGCACAGCGCGGGGATGGTCCCTATGACGGCGTGGGTTCGCAGAAGTTGCGCCAGAACCCGATCTCGTGAACAACGCCAGAACGAGTGTCCCTTGTCATCCAATCCAGGTGTTTGACAGCGAACCCGGCCCTTTCGGCTTCTATGACGGTGAACCTATTCGCCGGGGTGAGCGCGCAGGGGGTCGCCGGACGCTGGGGCCTCCGCCGCCGAAGTCAGCGGCTGACGTGGATAGGGGGAGGTGCTGCGCGCAGTGCTGTCGATGAGCCGGACCGGGTCAGCCCGCCAGTCGGGCGAGGGCCAGAGCGTGCGCGTGGTCGAGGGAGTCAGCAGCAGCGCAAGGGACATCCGGCTGCACACCGGTGCCCTCCCAGTTCGCGCCGGAGACGGGGTTGATGGCGCGGCCGACGGGGATGGTGGCTTCCAGGTGGGGATGCACCGTCCAGCCCTTGCACGGATGTGCGCCGCCGCGGGTGGGCTCGCCGACGACTGTGGCGCGCCCGAGTTGCTGGAGGTCGTAGGCCAGTTCTTCGGCGGCGGAGAAGGAGCTGTCGCTGGTCAGCACATACAAGGGCTTGCTGCCACCGAAGCGCGCGCCGGGAACGTGCGGCAGGCTCCAGGACTGCTCACTGCGCTCGCCGCTGCGCCAGTGCATGGTGTTGAGGTGGGTGCGCTTGTCCAGGAGGTAACTGCAGACGAAAGCAACGGTGTCGGGGTCGCCGCCCCGGTTGGCGCGAAGGTCCACGATCAGCGCCTGGGCGCGGGAGGCCAGGGTGAGCGCGGCGCCCAGCGGTTCGGCGGCCCACTCCAGCGGAAACAGCATCGGTGCCAGCTCCACCACGGCGACCCCTCCGTCGAGCAACTGCACCCGCGGCGCACCGCCCAGCGAGGTGTCGAAGTCCCGGCGCATGGCGTCCAGGGTGGCCGCCCCCTGCTTCGGGGACACCGGGTCGGCGTGGTGCTTCAGCCTCAGGTGTCGGTCGCCGTTGACGGACTGCAGGTCCGCGGTGACCAGACGGGCGAGCTCCTCGGCGCCGTCGATGTCGTAGGCGCCCTCGGCGAGGCGTCGTTGCAGCAGGTCGGCGAGCTGTTCGGCTATCTCGGGGAAAACGTAGTGCTCGATCACGAGCCGGGCTGTCTCGTCGATGACAGGGGCCGGCGAAAGCTTCGTTGAAGTCGTCATGGCACGGAGTACAGCACCGCCCTTGCAGAAGCGTCAAAGAGTTTAGACACTTTCGGTATGCGTGATCAGCCTCCCTATCTGCCACCTCCTCAGGACGTGCTGGAGATCGGTGCGCCTGAGCAGTTCGCGGCGCTCGCCCACCCGTTGCGTCAGCGGCTGCTCTTCGCCCTGGGCCACCGGCCTGCCACCACCAGCCAGCTTGCGGCGCAGCTCGACGCGAAGAAGGGCAACGTGGCCCACCACCTCAAAGTGCTCCGCGAAGCCGGGCTGGTCCACATCGCCGAGACCCGCCAGGTCCGCGGCGGCACCGAGCAGCACTACCAGCGCACGGCCCGCCACATGGTCGTCGCCGAACCCCAAGCGGCCGGCACCGCCGCGATGCTCGCCGCGGTCGCCCAGGAGCTGGGCCGCTCTCCCGCCGAGACCCACCTGACACTACGCCACCTGCGTCTCAGCCCCGCGAAGGCAAGAGAACTCGGCGAGACCCTCGCCCGACTGGTCGACGAGGCCGAGGAGAACGCAGAGGACCAGCCCTTGCACGGCGTGTTGGTGGCGCTCTATCAGCAGGCTCTGCCCACCAGCACCAACGTCACGAGACAGCACACCTAGGGTTTGTTGTGAACGTGCCGACGGGCCGGACCAGGTGATGCCCAGGTCCGGCCCGTCGTCTCATCTCTACAGGTCGAGTTGGTACTGGACTGTCGTGTGTGTGGGCACGTAGTCGAGGCTGTCGCTGATGTGTCTCATGTGCGTGTTGCTGTCGGCGGTGTCGGTCAGGAGGCCGCCGAGGTCTGGATAGCGCCCGTGGGCTTGTCGGATCGACTCGGCCTTCATCCATCGGCCGAGGCCGTGTCCGCGGTGCTCGGGCAGCACGCCGGTGCCGTAGTGCTGGCCATCACCCGTGCCGTTGCCGGGGACGACGAGTTCTGTGAACCCGGCGATCGAGTCGTCGGTCGTGTCGATGGCGACGACCGTGTGCAGCTGGTCTCCGCGGTCTTGAACGGCCTTCGCTGCGGCCCGGACCCGGTCCACGTCCCAGGCGACGGTGCCGTAGTCGGTGTCTTCCATGGGCATGTCGTCCATGGCGCGGCGTGAGGCGGCGAACGTCTGGGCGAGGTGGTCGGGGACGGTTCCCCGCCATGCCGCCAGCCGGTAGCCGGGGTGCGGACGCTCGATGATCTCGGCGAGGGCGGTGGGGTCCACGTCGGCCAGTGGCAAGCGGGCGAATCTCAAGGTGAGCACCTTGCGGAAGCCGTGGGCCGGCAGGAAGTGATTGCCGGGCGATCCGGCCTGGGCCTGCGCGCTGACGCAGCGTCGGGCGTTGTCCCGGGCGGCGGCCACGGCGGTGTCGAGGAGTCTGGAGCCGACGCCCTTGCGGCGCTCCGTGGGATGGACGCGGAGGGTCAGTTCGGCGAGGTGCTCTTGTCCGCCATCGAACAGGCGCAGAAAGGCCGTCCCAACGGGGATGGAATCGGCGTCGGATGCCAGCCATGCAAGGCGTCGGCTGTGCGCCCCGTGAGCGGGGTCGGTCAGTGGGGTGATGCGAAGCGACAAGGTGTCTCCGTCGTGAGGAGGTGGCAAAGGTCAGTACGCGGGCTCACCTGCTGGGCACTCGTGCGCATGTGCTCCACACCTCCTCGTCGACAGTGCCGGTCCGGAACAACATGGACGGCTTGGGCGAACTTAGTCGGACCATCGGTTCCTCGGCAAAGGGATAACTGAAGGCAGGTGCGACCGTGGGGTCACAGCCCCTCGTTCATGGCCGCGATCAGTACGGTTGCCTCATAGCGAACGGCGAGCTTGTCGTATCTCGTGGCCACGGCCCGGCGGCGTTTGAGGCGATTGATGCCGCATCCCACAGAGTGCCGCTCGCGGTAATCGATCTTGTCGAACGCCGGGGGCCGACCGCCGCGGGAACCGCGCTTCTTGCGGTTGCGGATCTGGTCCCGCTTCTCCGGGATCGTGCACACGTACGCCCCGAACAAGTGCCTGGAGACAGCCGACTGGAGCACGCAGGCGGGCGCCCCCGCGCGGCTGTGGTCGTGCACCCAGAACCCCAACCAGACCTTCAGCATCGCGGCCGTGGACTGGTAAGCCCCTGGGCGGGCGTCGGGCAGCTGCCGACGCCCGCCCGTTCACGCGGATGAACAGCCTGCCGCGCCGGGCAGGCACCTACCAGACTCCGGGGACCGACGCTCATCCAGCAGCCGGTCGTAGATCCTCTTCGCTGTATGGCGCTGCTTCCGAGGTGCGGTCAGATCGGCTGTGAGGATGCCGTCGACCGCCGACCTGCAGGGGCCAGACGCGTTTCCCGTGGCTGCCTCTTCGTCCAGTGGTTTCTGCAGCGCCGACACCAGTGCCCTGTGTACGGACTCGTAGCCGACGCCGTAGCCAATGAGGCGGTCTGGCGACCAGGAAAGACACCGACGAGGAGATCGAGGTGGCCCTCGGCAGCACGGAGAAGGCCACCGCCGCCCGGCTGCGCCGGTACGACAGCCGCCGCTCCACCGACCCGCACGCGGTGAGCGTCGGCCCCTGCTCGGGGAAACGAGGGACCGGGACCGGTGTCGGCCTGGAGTAGCCCACCGTCCCGTCTCCACGAGCATGACACCTGCGGGGGGCGGCCCGGTCGGGAACACGGGGTCGACCTGGGTAGCGGTGGCGCTGCCGGGGAGCAGGCGGCAACAGCGGAGCATCCCGCTCCCACGGGTCGTCCGGAACGAGATCAGCACGCACGCGGGCACGCTTGTCGACGAGGATTGCCGAACACAAGTCCCGCAGCTCATCTCATTCTGAAACGATCAGTCATGCGACTTTCCAGACGCATAGTTGGTCGAGGAAGGACGCTGCCAGCATCGTGCCGTCCGGGCTGTACGCCACGTTGGAGGCCCCGCTCTCCGCGGCTACGGGGGGAGGCACCTCGTGGAGTTCCCGCGTGGCGACGTCCCAGACCTTCAGCCCGCTTCCGGTGGCACCGGCGAGGGTCTTGCCGTCGCGGCTGAATGCGACCTGGTAGATGAACCAGTCGAAGTTGCTGCTTCCGCCGTCGAAGGAGAGGGCGCCGATCCTGGACCGGAAGTCCGTGTTCCACAGCAGCACCCTCTCGTCGGCGGTGGCGCTCGCCAGCATCGTGCCGTCCGGGCTGTAGGCGAGGCCTTCGAAGCTGTCGTCTGTGGTGATGGAGGCCGTGCTCTTGTGGCTGGAGACATCCCAGAAGCGGATGATTCCAGCCTCGTTGCAGGCCGCCAGTGTTCTGCCGTCCTCGGTGAACACCAGGCCGGTGTGCGCTTTGCCTTGGCTGTTCGTGCGGGCGACGGGGTCGACGAGGGTCGTGATCCGGGTGTGGTCGGCGGCGTCCCACAGGGGGATCGTGCCTTTGGCGTTGGCGCAGGCAAGGATCGTGCCGTCCGGGGCGAACGCCAGGCGCTGCACGGTGAGCGGGTCGTACGCGGCGTCGGTCAGACGGGCGATCGGCCTGCCCGAGGCGACGTCCCACAGGGTGGTGGCACGGTCCTCGGCCGCGGCGAGCACCGTGCCGTCCGCGCTGAACGCCACATCTCTGATCCCCTCATACCTCACCTTCGTGCGATCGTTGAAGGTCGCGGTCCGCTTCAGGCCGATGCTGTCCCACAGCGTGACGGCACCCTCGCTCGTACCGACGGCGATGACCGAATTGTCCGGGGCGAACGCCAGGCACTGCACGGCGCCGCCGTGCTTGGGCGAGACCCGGGGGCCATAGAGGGTGCCCGGGCGCCGCGTGGGTGACGGGGGAGTCGTGCGCCCGGCCGGTTTCGTACTCGGCGTCGGGGCGTTGCCCTTGTCCGATGCGGCGCCTCGGCCGTCGAACAATTTCCAGCCGATGGGTACGGCGACGGCAGCCGCGATCCCCGTGCCGATCAGCAGCGTTCGGCGGCTCGGGCGGGAACTCAGTGCGCCGGCGGGCGGCAGCTGGTCGGGGCCATCGGCCGGAGACTGCGGTACTGCTGGTGGGAAGGATGGCCCCACGAAAGTACGGACGATGGTCGTCGCGTCGGCCGAGGCGACCAGCGTGTCCCCGGCCGACATGCCCAGATACCGTGCCACCTCGGCTTGCTGAGCGTCGATCAGCGCGTGCACCGCGGGCGGCCAGGGGCGCCCGGAGTCGACTTCGTCGCTCCCGATGGACGCCAGAACTTCCGCCGGCGCGGGACGCGCATCCGGGTTCTTGGCGAGGCACGGAGCGATGATGTCCCGCAGCCGTCTCGGGAGAGCACCGAGGTCGGGCTCCTTGTGTACGACGTTGTACAGCGTCTGCGGCGTGGAGTGACCTGCGAACGGGCTCGTACCGGTGTAGGCCAGCAGCAGCATCGTGCCGAACGAGAACATGTCGCTGGCCGGCGTGATCCGCCTGCCCTCCGCCTGCTCGGGCGACATGAATCCCGGTGAGCCGACCAGCCAGCCAGTATGCGTGATCTCGCTGCCGCCGTCGCTGTCGGTGGCCCGTGCGATGCCGAAGTCGATGACCCGGCACCCGTCCACGGTCAGCAGTACATTGGACGGCTTCAGATCGCGGTGGATCAACCGCGCACCATGGACGTCGACCAGGGCCGACAGAAGCCCCGCGGCCAAGTGCAGCACCGCGCGAAGAGGCAGCGCGCCCGAGGTGTCTATGACCTCGCGCAGTGAGGGCCCTGGCACGAACACGGATGCCAGCCAGGGGAGTTCTGCATCCGCGTCGGCGTCGATCACCGCTGCGGTGTGCAAGCCGGACACCCGGCGGGAAGCCTCGACCTCGCGGCGGAACCGCGCCCGGAAGCCCTCGTCCTCCACCAACTGCGCACGCACCACCTTGACCGCGACGACCTGCCCATCGCGGGTACCGCCCAGCAGCACCCGCCCCATCCCGCCCCGGCCGAGCTCGGCCACCACCCGGTACGGACCGACCTCCGGTCCATCCGACGCTTCCAGCGGCTTCACTGGCCCTCCCCGGTCAGAAGACGGTTCCATGCGACGTCCGTGCCGCGTAGATCCGCTTACATCCTTCCCCACCACCCTGCGGGACGGACCATCCGTACCACCACACCGGTCCTGCGGTGAGATTTCCCGGTGGGCAAAGGGTGATGACGGTCAGTCAGCGCCCGGAGAACCTGATCACCTGGGCCGCGATTACGCTGACACCCGGCGAGCGGCCGTCACCGGGGACTTCCTGCCCCACGACATGGACCGGCCGCTGGGACGAAGCCTGCCCAGACTCGTCGATCGATTGGCCCGCCACTCAAGTGGATTAGTCCTGTCGGTCGTTCCTGGGCCCGGCGGGCTTCAACTGAGGCTGCGGAGCAGGCAGGGACACCATGCTTGAAACACACCATCACAAGGGACGCCGTCAGCTACAGCGCGACCGAGGGTGAGGACTACTCCTGCACCGGAGTCGGGCGCCGGTCTCACATTCGCCCGCGAAGCCCCGGAGAGATGTAGGCGACTTCGACGCGGAGGTCGGTGTTCTCCGGGCACCTGCGCAGAGCCCGTGGTTGCCGCAGGAAGTCTTGGCCCCGGTTGAGTCTCCCGTGGGGGGAGACACCAAGCTGGGGGCATGGACAGCGACACGCTCTATTCCATCGGAGAGCTATCCCGCCGGACCGGACTGCCGGTGAAGACCATTCGGTTCTATTCCGACAAGGGCATCGTCCCGCCAACCGACCGGAGCCCGGCGGGTTACCGGCTCTACGGCCTTGACGCACTCGCGCGCCTGGATCTGGCCCGCACGCTGCGTGATCTCGGGCTCGATCTGGCGACCGTGCGCAGGGTGCTGGACCGGGAGGCATCCATGCCGGAAGTCATGGAAGCACACGCCAACGCCTTGGACGTGCAGATCCAGACTCTTCGCCTGCGCCGAGCAGTACTCCGCGCAGGCGCCAGACGCGGCCCCACCGCCATGGAGATGGACCTCATGCACAGACTCGTCACGCTTTCTCAGGCCGAACGACGCCGACTGGTATCCGGATTCATCGACGACGCGTTCAAAGGTGTTCACGCCAACCCCGAGTTCGTGATCCTGATGCGATCCGCCATGCCCGATCTCCCCGACGATCCCACGCCCGAACAGGTCGAGGCCTGGGTGGAACTCGCCGGGCTCTGCCAGAACGCAGACTTCCGTGTCGCGATACGCCGGACAGCTGAGGAGCAGGCGGAAGAGCCTTCCCAGCAGGACGTCGGCACTCTGCACGACGCTCTCAACCAAGCGATGCGTGAACGAATCGCCGAGGCCGTATCCGCCGGCCTCCTGCCGGCCGCCGCCAAAGCTGCATCCCTTACCGACTCGCTGGGCGGCCTCTACGCCGACGCATTCGAGCGTGCCGACGCAAGCGATCTGCGCCGCTGGCTCCTCGCCCGCCTGCAGACAACCGCCGACCCACACGCCGAGCGCTACTGGCAGCTCATGGCAAAGGTCAATGGATGGCCCGCATCACCAACGCTCGCTCCCGTTTACTCCTGGTTCACCGCCGTCTCCGCCAAGAGCGCTGACGACCATCACAAAGGTCTGATGCGATGAGGACACGCGACCTGAAGTTCGGCTTGTACGCAGACGAGCAGGGGCTGGCATGGGCCAAGAAACTTGTTGAGGACGCTGTGGTCTCCCGGAGCGCTCTGATCATCAGCGAGACCGTCGCACACACCTTTGACGGGAGCGAGCTGTCGACCGTCGACGTGTACGACTTTCTTGCGGACCAGTGGGCCGTGGAACATCCTGCTCAGAGCAGCGGCGCACGGCAACTGATCGAGCTGCGCGTCCACTTGTCGTGTTCCCTGCGGACATGGCGGGCGATCCGCAAGGCAGTGATCAAGGCCTGGTGCCCAGAGGGAACGGCCCCCCACACCTGCCGTGTTCCATGGATGGCTGCCTGAAATGGGTTCGCGCTGCCTGGTGGCGCATGAGACGGCCGCCGTGTGGATCGCGGCCATACCAAGTCCCGACCCGCGGGCCGTATCACCGGGTGGGGCAGGACTGAGGGAACCGGGGAAGGCGAAGAGAACCCGCCAGTAACCCTCTGCGACGGATTCCCCAAGATCTTCCGGGTGGGGTGCTCACACGGCCCGATAGTGCTCGCCGAAGAGTCGTGCGACGAGTTCGCCTCGGCTGGAGACCTCGGCCTTGCCGAAGACGGCCTTGAGATGGTCGCGCACGGTGTGCGGGGAGATGAACAGTGTCGCGGCGATCTCAGTGGTGGGCAGCCCGCGCGTGATGAGCTGGGTGATCTCCAGCTCGCGCGGCGTCAGGCCGTACGCCTCGGCGATGAGGACCGCCCGGTCGGTGGCGGTCGCCGGTTCGATGACGAGTGCCACGGGACCGGGTTGACCAGCGGGGCCGCTGAGACAGGAGGCGTGGCAGGTCAACCAGCGGCCGTCAACGGTCCGGATGCGCGTCCTCGCGCCGCCTGCCCGGTCGCGGCCCCGGGCGATCGCCCGGGCCTGCAGCGCAGTGGCGACCACCCAGATCGGCAGGCGCAGGCCCAACTGCGAGGGAATGGAGGGACCTTCGGGGAGCTGAGAGAGGTGCTGCCGCGCCTCTTCGTTGATCGACGTCGGCTCGCCGGAACGATCGAAGAGCACCAGTCCGGGCGCGGGCGCGTCGGTTACGCCGCCGGACGCGGACGGGCGGGCGAACCGGCGCACCCGCGAGGCCAGCGGACCGGACAGACCGGCGAGCAGCGTGGTCTCGGCCGGGCCGAACGGGGCGCCACCGCTCATACGGAACAGACTCACCACGGCCCATGGCCGGTCGCCGACCCGCAGCACGGCCCGTAGCTCGTCGTCCACGCCCTGACCCCCGAGGAGCCGGCGGAAGCGCGCGCTGCGCGCGGGCAGGTCGCCGGTGGCCGCGCGCAGACCGGCCACCGGGACGGCGGCGCGGGCAAGGTCCCGAAACGGGAGGACGTTCTCCTCCAGGAGTTCGCTCTCCCAGTACTCGGCGCAGCCCTCGCCGGAGCCGAGGTTCTCCACCAGCATCGGCGCGGTGATGAGACCGGTTTCCGGGTCGGTGGCCGCCCATACGGCCGAGTCGAACGGAATGAGCCGTCGCAGCTTGGCGGACGTCCGGCTGAAGAGTTCACGTGTGTCGGTGACCCGATCCGCACCCGACAGCACCTCGGCGTGACCTGACAGCGCCTCGGCGTGGCGGCGCGCATCGGACATGGAGATATCCCTCCCGTGGTCTGGATGCAGGCCAGCCTGCCCGCCCTCCTGTCCTCCGCCAACCCCCCCCGTTTGAGGGGGATATTTCCGGCCGGTCACCCCTGGCGGGGGATGGGGCTCGGCACTGGGGGCGGCGAGTCTCGATGAGGCCGCGGCTCCTTTCGGCGGCAGCCCGGAACGTGAAGGGAAGAACGAAGAACATGGACATCGCAATAGTCGGAGCGGGTGCTGCCGCGGTCGGTCTGCTGGACAGCCTGGCGGCCACCGCCGACAGCCCTGGGGCCATCACGGTGTTCGAGCCGTCCCCGCATCTTTGGCGTGGCCGCCCGTACGGCCCTGACCTGGACACGGTGCTGGTCAACGCACCACCGGCCATCATGTCGATCCGCCACCTGGACTTCGGGCACCACGCGGCCTGGCTGGGCACGCGTGGCCCGGCTCACCTCGACGAACGGCTGGGCCAGCCGCTGGTTCCGCGATCGCTCTACGGCGAGTACCTGGCACACACCGCGGAGACGGCCTTGGCCACCCTGCGCGAAGTCGGCTGGCGGGTGCGGGTCGTCACCGCCCGCGTCATCGGCGCATCCCGGTCCGGGGCCACATGGTCGCTCCGCACCGAGGACGGACGTGGGCACGAGGCCGACCACGTGGCCTTGTGCGTGGGCGGGGGGACGCCACAAGACCCATACGGTCTCGGCGGCGCCTCCGGTTTCGTGGACGATCCGTACCCGCTGGCACGCACCCTCGACCGGGTCGCGGCCGGCAGCAACGTCGCGGTCATCGGGAGCGGTCTGACCGCGGTCGACGTCGTCGTGTCGCTCGCCGCGCGCGGGCACACCGGGCCGGTCACGGTGCTGTCCCGAAGCGGTGTGCTGCCCCATGTCTGGCAGCGCCCGGTCGAGCACCGGCCGCAGCATGTGACCGCCGAGCGGGTGGCGGTGCTGCACCGGCAGCACGGTGCCGTCACCCTCAAGGACCTCATGGGGCTGCTGCGAGCCGAACTGGCGGAGACCGGAGAGGCCTTCGAGGCCTTCGTGGCCGACTTGCTGGCGACCACAACCGAAGATCCGGTCCGGCGCTTGCGGGCGCAACTGGACGCTGTCGACGACTCCAGGATCGGCCGCCGGGTCCTCCAGGAGACAGCGCACAGCGTTGGCCCGTACGCGTGGCGGCTGCTGCCCGAGCCCGACCGTGTGCGGCTGCAGCGCCACTTCCGCATGGCGACGAGCGTGGCCTCACCGATGGTCCCGGTGAACGCCGCCACCATCATGCGGATGTTGGACTCCGGGCAACTCGCCGTCGCCGCGGGCGTACGCAAGATCGAGGCGGCGGAAGGGGTGTTCCGGGTACGCCTCGACGACGACGAACGCACGTTCGATACCGTCATCAATGCCGTGAACCCGCCACCGCAGGCGATCCCTCGGGGAGCCGGGCAGTTGGTCACCGCCTTGCTGGCCGACGGCTCCGCCGAGCTGCACCCGGCCGGTGGACTGGTTCCGGGTGACCCGCGCCTGTACGTGGTGGGAGACCTCGCCGGGGGCGGTCCGTTCATTACGTCAAGCATTGCGGGCATAGCGGCCCAAGCGGCACGGGCCGTGCAGACGATCGTCGCGGCCGGCGATGGGGGAGCCATGTCATAACCGATCATGGAACGTGCGGGTCGAACGGGTTTTCTGCCAGGGTGCCCTTTCCGTTGTACGTGCATGAAGGCAGGGCCTCTCGGTAGCTCGGGGATGCGAATCCGACCGAGCAGTGCCGGGAGGCCCTGCTGTCGTTGCTGTACGCGTCCGCACCCATTCAGTTCAACTCGGCTGCTCCAGCGTGTGATTGCCTCGCATGTGTACGGCAATGCGGCCGAGCATCCGGACCGGGAACGCCGGTCTCCCTGCGACATGTCGGACGCGGAGTGGGCGGCCGTCCGGCCTTTGCTGCCGGTGCCGGCCTGGCTTCAGGGGCGGGGCGAGCAGTGGTGCCAGCCGGGCGGGGTCGTAGTCAGCCCGCCGGCTTTCCAGGTCGTCGTCCGCATGGGCGACCTCCTCCACCACCCATACGTCGCGCCTCGACTCCCTGCACCCCTCGGCCAGATCCGTCGGCGAGTCCAGCGTGACGTACGGCCACCAGCCGGTCTCGCCGTGCCTGCCGCGCCACTCCTCCCGGACCTCTCGGGCCCGCTCGCGCGGCACGCACACCCCGACGACGTCGAAGCCAGCCGTCGTCACAGCCCGGTCGCCCTCAGCTGTGGGGAAGCACATCTGCAGGCGGAGAAGGAGGTCATGGGAGGAAGGGACGAGGCCGGTGGAGGAACGAACTCATGAGATCTGGCCCCTAATCGCCACCGACACGTCTCGCACCCGATATCTCCGCCTCCTGGAGCGTCGCCCTGGTCCCTGCCATCTCCGGGGGCGCAGGAAGCAAGGTGTGGGCGGCAGTTGTCCAGCATGCTGATCGGCGTGCGGGGGTCTTGGGCCGGAGGGCGTCAGGCGGGGCCGGGGGCGCTGCCGGATGTGGGGGTCGGTTGCTGTTCGCGCAGGGCCCAGGGGGAGCCGTAGGCGGTGAGCAGGTCGAGGAAGGGGCGCGGCGGCAGGGCTTCGGGGCCCAGGACGCCGGGCCCGGTCCAGGCGCCGGTGGCGAGGAGTTCGAGGGCCACCACCGGGTTGACGGCGGTCTGCCAGACGACGGCCTGGGAGTCGTACTCCCTCATGGACCACTGGTTGTCGACCACGTGGTAGAGGTACACCTCGCGGGGCACGCCGTCCTTCGTGCCCTTGACCCAGGTCCCGGCGCAGGTCTTTCCGGTCATCCGCTCTCCGAGTGCCGCGGGGTCGGGCAGGCAGGCGGCGACCACGTCGCGGGGCGAGACGCGGGCCGGGCTGCCGTCCTCGCCGCGGACGGTTACCGGCGCGGTGGAGTCCAGGCCCAGGGCGTGCAGGGTCTTGAGCTTGCCGATGAAGTCCTGGCCGAGTCCGTATTTGAAGGTGACCCGGCGGGCTTGGACCCAGCGCGGGATCAGGAGGACTTCCTCGTGCTCGACGTTGACGCACTCGACGGGGCCGATGCCCTCGGGGAAGTCGAAGACCTCCGGCTCGCTGAACGGGGCGGTGGTGAACCAGCCGCGTTCTCGCTCGTACACCACGGGAGGATTCAGGCATTCCTCGATCGTCGTCCAGACGTTGAAGGACGGCGCGAAGTCGTAGCCCTCGACGGACAGGTCGGCGCCGTCGCGGATGCCGATCTCCTCGATGTCGTCGAAGAGCTCGTCGGCCGCGTAGCGGGCGAAGACGTCCGAGAGCCCGGGCTCGACACCCATGCCGACGAGCGCGATGCGGCCCGACTTCTCCCACTCGGCGGCCCGTTCGAACTGCTCGTCGCCGAGCTTCACCCCACACATGCTGTGCGGGTCGTCGGGGTGCGGGCGGGAGAGGGACATGGCCATGTCGAGGTAGTGGCTGCCCGCCGCCAGCGCGGCGTTGAACAGGGGCATCACGAAGCGCGGATCGGTGGCGTTCATCAGGACGTCGCAGCCGCGCTCGGTGAGCAGCCGGGTGACCGCCGCCTCGTCGGAGGCGTCGACGCGGCAGGCGCTGAACCGTGTCTCCTCGCCGCCCAGGGCCGCGACCGCGGCCTCGGCCCGGGCCAGGTCGTAGTCGGCGACGACGAAGCGGTCGAAGAAGCCGCGGCGGGCGGCGATCTTGGTGATCGCGCTCCCGACACCGCCGGCGCCCACAAGCAGAACACGCATGGCACAGTCCTTTCTCGGTGAGGCGGGTGCCTCAGGGGGCTGATGGAACCCGGCGCTCCGAGTTAAGGTCAATGATGTTGGCATAAGGCGGCGGACCCGGACGGCGACACGGAAGAGCGTGGCGATGGCGAAGGAAGTGGTCCCTGAGGAGGCCCGCAGACGGCGGCGCCCCACTCGGCAGGGGACGGTGCTCTCCGAGCGGCTCATAGTCGAGACGGCGCTGCGGATGGTGCGCGAGCACGGGAGCGCGGGCCTGTCCGCCCGGCGGCTCGGCGCCGCGCTGGGGGCGGACCCCAGCACCCTGTACCGGTATTTCGACGGCATGGACGGACTCAGACTCGCCATCGGCGAGGAGCTGATCGGCCGGGCGACGGCCGGCTGGGTCGCGACGGGGCACTGGCGTGCGGACCTGCGCTCACTGGGCCTGCGCATCCACGGCGCCTACCTCGCCCATCCGCAGGCCGCGCTGCTGACCGCGAGCCGGGTGACCGGCCGGCCGCGGGAGATCACCGCCGACGAGGCGATCCTCGACAGCCTTCGCGGCGCGGGGTTCGCAGATGTGGACGCGGTGCGGATCTATCACGCCTACATCGATCAGTGCCTGGCCTTCGCGGCGCTCGACGCGGGCGCCCTCGCGCTGACGCCGAAGGCGCGCGAGGCGGACGAGGAGATGTGGGAGTCGACGTATGCCCGGCTGGGAGCCGACGCGTACCCGAACATCGCGGCCACCGCCGGGCTGCTGGCCGAACGTATGCCCCACAGCGCGTACCCGGTCGCGCTGGACATGCTGCTGGAGAGCGCCGAACGCCAACTGGCGGCCGGGGGCGCCGCCGGCTGAGCGGGCGGGGCTTATGCCACCACCATCGATCCCCTGTGCGGCGCGCGGGTTTCCTCTTCGCATTCACGCCCCGTCCACGCCGCACCAGTGAGGGACCATGGCCGAAGACACCCCGCGGACGGCGGCCGCAACGCTCGAACCGAACGCGATCGGGTTCGTCGACGTCTTGCGGACACGGGACGGCAGACGGACCCCGTCGCTGAACTGGAGTCCGTCCTCACCGACGAGGCGGCCTCGTCGGTCGACGAACGCCTGTTCGCCCAGGCCCGGCTCACCTTGGCGCGCGGTGTGCGGAAGCTGGACGAGTTCCTCGCCTCGGCGGAGGAGTTCCTGCGTCTCGCGGACACCGTCGCGGCCTGGGAGGACGACCGCACGATCCACAACCTGATGGCCGCGGAGGCGGCGACGACGCCGGCGACGGCCGACCGCTGGGAGGCAGCCGGCACGGCGTACGAACGGGCGGTCGCCGCGTACGTCGAGGCGACGCACCAGCTGATCATCCACATGATGCGCGAGTTCGCCCGTCTCACGGTGTCCTCGCGGGAGGAGGAGGGCGACGTCGAAGCGGCGCTGCGGCACTGGCGGACGCCGACGCGGTCCTCGCTGCGGTCCCGGGACGGCACCGAGGGCTTCCACTCCTGGTACGAGAGCGGCGAGATCCAAAACCGCCGGGCCTGTGTCCCCGCCCAGGCGGAACGCTTCGCGGAGGCCCTGACCGAGGCAGAGGCCGCGGTCGCCGCGCACGAACAGGGCGGGCAGCAAGGCGAGATACCGCGCGCCGAGGCAGTCAAGTTCGCGGCCCTTGTCGAGGGCAACGGCCCGGGCCACGTTGAGGAGGCCGTCGCCCGCCTCAGGCCTCGCGCAACACTGCGAAGGCGTGACCGTGCTGGCCGACGGCGCCTACATCAACACCGGCCTCGTCGTCACGCACCGCAAACGCATCCGACGAGCCCTGCTGCCAGCCGAAGAGGAGGAGCCAACGCCGAACACCGCAAAGTCAGAGCCCGCATCGAGCACGCCTTCGCCCGGACGCAGCACTACAAGATCCTCCGCGACTGCCGTCAGCGCGGCGCTGGCCTCCACCACGCGGTCCAACGTCGCCCACATGCACAACTTCGCCCTCGCCGCATGACCAGAACGGCCTCAACCCGGCGCTGACCTACCACGAGCTGCGCACCCTGTTCGCCAGGGACGACGCCTTCCGCGCCTCGGTGGAGGCCTTCGGGCGCGCCGACCACGCGAAGCACTTCGCCACGGTCGATGACGCGGAACGCCGGCGACGCGTCACCACTCCAGCGCATATTTCCTCGAGGAGTTCGCCGTCTTCTGCTGCCTCACCCGCCGCGACCTGCCGGTCATGGTCCACCCCGGGCAGTGCAGCACCCTCGCCGAGATCGCGGCCCGGCACCACCCCCAGGCGCCCGACGAACTCCGCGACCTGACCCTCGTCTCCCTCTGCGTCCAGGGCCGGTAGCGCAGCCCCGCACGCACCCGCGAAAACCTGTGGAACGGCGGCACCGTGCGCCCGTACCGTGCTGCCGAGCCACGTCGTCGAGCCAAGGGCAGGCCGTTGTACACCGTGTGAGACCCCCCGAGCGCTGAATCGTCGCGCGTCGCGCCTGCGCGCCGCGCTCCTTCTTGCTGCGGATTTCTCACTGAAACCGGTGTACTCCTGTGCTCAACAGCTGGGTGGTCATGCCCACCTGCCTTCCTGTAGTCCTCCGCCGTTGCCACACCTGCGCCTCCGAGCGCTTCCGGGCGAACGGCAAGTTCCGCGTCAACGCGAACCACAAGCTCCTCGACGCCTGGCTCCTCGTGCTCTGCACCTCCTGCGGGGAGACGGCCAAGCTCACGGTCCTGGAGCGGGCGAACGTCCGCTCCGTACGACCTGAGCTGCTCGACCGGATGCACGACAACGACCCGCGCCTGGCAGCCGTGTTGCTCCAGGATCCGGTCCTACGGCGACGCAACCGCGTCGCCCTCGACTGGGACGGCGCCTGGCGCCTCGACACCGGCGGATCGGATCACCTGGGCGGCGAGGCCGTCGACGTCTCGGTCCGCTTCGCCGCCCGGATTCCCGTACGGCCGGTCCGGCTGATCGCAGAAGGCTTCGGTCTGTCACGGGCCGAGGTCGAGAGACTGGTCGCGGAGGGCAGGATCGTCTCGGCGGACCGGCTGAGCGGCCGGCTATCCGGCGACTTCACCTTTGTGCTCAAGCGCTGAGCCCTCACGGGACCAGGGACCTGTCCGGCACGATCCACCGCTGGGCAGGCCTTAGTCCTGCCAGTAGAAGAGCAGCGCGTCGACCGTGAGGGGGTTCCGTCCGCCGAAGGAGTAGACGCAGAGGTCCGTGACCCGGATCGCTCCCGTCTCCCCGTCGATCCAGCGGAAGCCCGCCGATTCGAGTGCACGCCAGGCGGCGTCGGGAGCGTCCTCCTCGGCGGTCGCGAACGGGCCGAGGGTACTGATCAGGAGCCGGTCCCCACCGACCTCGATCACGTGGTACGTCCCGTCCCCCTGCTGGTTGTCGTCGCCGCAGGAGACCGGGGGCTTCGGCGCCAGGCCGGCCGCCGTGAGGGCGGCCGTCGCCCGGCGGAGCTGGTCGTCCACGTCGGGGCGGGCGGGCGGCTCGGCGCAGACGGCCTCGATCCGCCACCGCGGGTCGCTCAGGCGCTCACAACCGGGACCGTACTCGTGGACGATCGCATTGCGGGCTCCTCGTCCAGGCCCTCGACCTCGACTCGGGGGCGCCCCAGGCGTTCGTAGACCGCCCGGGCCTCGGCCCTGTTCTCGGTGAGGCCGTACAGCGCGTACGCCGCCCAGACCTTCGCCTCGGTCGTCGGCGCCTCGTCGAGGTAGGCACGCAGTCGGTCCGCGTCGGTCGCGAGCGACTGGGCGACGTATGCGACCCGCCGGTCCGGGTCCGCGAGCGCGTAGGTCACGTCCTCGTCGCCGCGGTACCGCATCCAGACGCGGAACTCCCGGTCCTCGGGGTGATCCTCGCCGAGCTCGGCCAGGATCGCGTCCGCTCCGTACCGGTCCACGAGCCCGTCCAGACCTGCATCGCCCGCGTCACGGGCGCTCCGCCACGGCGAGGCGGCGAGCGTCGCCAGCTCGCGAGCGGCCGAGTGGTCGCCGAGCAGCCCTCGCGCCTTGAGGAAGGCCTCTCCCATGCCGTACGAGGTGTCGGAGGCGCGGTCCTCGTGCCGCAGCCAGGGCAGCAGCTCCGTCCGGTCGGCGAGCAGGTCGAGCAGGGCCCTGCGCACCTCGGAGGTGTCCTGGGGGTCCTGGACGCATGCGATCAGCTCGGGGACGTACCGCTCGGGGACCCGGCCGGTCAGCGCGATCACGCACGGCCTGCGGCGCCACCACGGGTGCCCGGGGTCCGCCACGTACCGGGCGACTTCCTCCGCGCCGACCTCCCGCAGGCCTGCGGTGTCGTCGAATCCGGCCTGCGGTATCAGGGCCTCGATGCTTTGCATCCGGGGATGCTACTGCCCCGGCAATGCGCTGAGCAGGCCGATGTCACCTACGCGCGCACGGTCTGCCCGATGGGGACAATATGGACGTATGACGCTGCTCTGCGAGCGTGGCCTCGCCGTCGTCGAGGCGCCGTCCGTGCTCGGGTTGCGGCCGTCCGGGGGCCAGGAGCTGCCGGAGGCCGTGCTCGGCGGAGTGGCGCGGGTCGCGCGGGTCGAACCGCTTGCGTACGACCCGGTGCGGGACATCGAGACCGGGGTGCTCAACCCGGGTGGGATCGCGCGGTACTCCGTACAGCTGGCGGACGCCGTCGGCGAGGTGCTCGACTCCGGGCGCTTTCCCGTCGTCCTGGGCGGAGACTGCAGCATTCTGCTCGGGAACCTGCTTGCTCTGCGGCGCAGGGGGCGGTACGGGCTGCTGTTCCTCGACGGACACACGGACTTCTACCAGCCGTCCGCCGAGCCCACCGGCGAGGTCGCGTCGATGGAACTCGCCCTGGCCACCGGGCGCGGCCCCCGGCCGCTCGCCGACCTGGAGGGGCGGGGGCCGCTGGTGCGGGACGAGGACGTCGTCGCGTTCGGGTTCCGGGACGCCGACGAGTCCGCCGCGGCGGGGAGCCGGCCGCTCCCGCCGGGGCTGTACGCCCTCGCCCTCGACGACGTGCGCACGGCCGGCGCGGGCGCGGCCGCGCGCGGCGCCGTCGCCCGGATCGCCGAGCGGGACGGGTACTGGGTCCACCTCGACGTCGACGTCCTGGACGACGCGATCATGCCCGCCGTCGACTACCGGCAGCCCGGCGGGCTGAGCTGGGCCGAGCTGGAGGACGTGCTGAGGACGGCCCTGGGCCACGAGCGTGCCGTCGGGTTCGACGTCACGATCTTCAACCCGCGGCTCGACCCCGACGGGACGATCGCCGGCTGCCTGACCGACTGCCTGCGGCGGGCCCTGGCGGTCCAAGGCCCGCCGGTCTAGCGCTCTGGCGCTGTGGAGCCCTGTCGGCCCGGGACCTAGTGGGGACTACAGGAAGCCACCCGCCAGTTCCTCGGCGTACGCCACGCTGCTGCGCCGCACCCGGCCGAGCGGCGAGCGTATATGCCTCAGCAGCGGAGACAGCCTGGCGCGCAACGCCCTCGCCTCGCCGTGAGGCATCTAAACCCCAACGACCCGTCCCGCGCTCTGCTCTGGGAAGCGGACCTCACCAGTGCGAACCTGTCCGGGGCGAACCTGACGGAGGCGGTCCTGGCCGATGCCGACCTGACGGGGCGTCCTTGGTGACCGCCCGCCTGTGCGGTGCAATGTTCAGCACCTTGGACACGTCTCTCCGGGCGAGGATCGTTTCCGGCACCGTCACGGAGAGCGCGAACCTCACCGACGCCGATCTGACGAGAGTTGATCTCAGGGGGGCTGACCTGCGCAAGGCCAACCTGGCCGGGGCGATACTGAACGGGCCCGACCTGACCGACACGGACCTGCGGGGCGCACGGCTCACGGGCGTGACACTCAACGGAGCCAAAGGGAAAGAGGCTCGCGGTCTGCCGACCCAGGGGTGTCCGGTCGATCTGTAGGGACCCCGCCCGCGTCGGTCTTGAACTTCCCCACACGTCTTCGGATGGGGCCGAGCGTCCGGGTTCCGGATGGGCCCGGCCGCCGAGGTTGCCGGGGCGGCGCTTGTGCGGGGTCCTCGGCGACCGCTACGTCGACGTCTACTCCTCCAGCGTGGGCCACGACGCCTGCCGACCCGCGGGCACCAAGTGGATCGAGGGCATCTGCGGCGACCCCGAGGATTACTGGCCCACCAGTCTCCCCGGCACGGTGCTGAACTGCGGTCTCATCGGCAAGCGCATCACCGTGGTGCACTCCAAGGCCGAAGGACACGCCAACACCGCCGCCCACGTGGAGCGAGCGATCCGCATCGCCCTCCTCGAACGCTGACCAGCCGGGGGAGACGGGCAGCCCCGCGGCACGCGGGCTCGTGAAGCACGACCTCCCGTTCCTCCCCGCGGCAGCCGCGCGTTCGTCAAGGCCCGCGCCTCTGCATGCTGGGCGGCACGGGCTCGGCCGCCGTCCTGGACGTCTCCATGGACATCCCTCCACGCCGCCGCGCACCGGCATCTCGCCCCAGCCCGGAGCGCCCGGCGACACGTTCAATGTCGAGCTTCCCCGCGGTATTGTCCGGTCCCCTGCCGTCGTGCAAGGGGGTCGGAGGCGCTCCAAGCGGACCGGGTCGAGCAGGGCGCGGTCACCCGGCCGCCGTCAGCGCCGACCTCCCCGCCTGCGTCGTATCCAGATCCCGGCGGCGGCTCCGGCGAGTGAGGCGACCGCGAGTCCGACCGTGGTCAGCCAGGGACCCCAGGTCTGCTCGTCCTCATCTTCGGCCGCGGAGCGAGACGTCGACGGGGACCGGGAAGCCTCCGGAGCCGGCGAAGTCTCCTGCATCCCTGTAGGAGTGCGGGTCGGCGTGGCCGCGGTCCCGCCCGGAACCGACGAGGCACCGGGCGAGGAGGGGGCCGCCGCAACCGCCAACTGCCGCTCGGCGTGCCCCAGTGCGGGTTGTCCGGCTGCGACCGTGACGTTCCAGATGCCGGTCGGCAGGGCTTCGGCGGTGGTCCAGTCGGTCGGGCGGGCGCCGCGGACGAGTTTCCAAGGGCCCGCCGTACGGCGGCCGTCCGCGCTGACAGCGCTGACCAGTGCGGCGACCTTTTCGTCGACGGCGTCGCCGTCGTTCTCCCAGGTCACCTTGGTCAGGACGTGGCCGTCCCGGTGACCAGTGATGACCACTTCCAGGTTGTCGCCGTGTGCGGCGGCGGGCTGCGGCAGGGCGAGGCCGAGGACGAGCGCTGCGGCGAGGACGAGTGCGGGTCGGGTGGCGGTGTGCATGGCGGTGCTCCGGTCCGGTGGTGGAGGGAAGGCGTGGGCTTGCGCGGCGTGGGCCGGCGCGGCTGGGGGCCCGCGGGGCGCGGGGGCTCGCGAGGCGCGGGGGCCCGCGAGGGCGGGCCGCCGATCGGCGGCCCGCCCGAGAGGCGACGCGGATGCGACCTGCGGGCCGGCTCAGCCGGCCCGGCGGGCCGTCCAGATCTGAGCCGGCCGTCCGTCCACGCGCTGGAGGTCGAGCAGCCAGGTCCCGTAGTACGGGCGGTTGCTGACGGTCAGTGCGTAGGACCCGCTCCGGTCGGTGAGCGTGACCGCGCCGTTCACGACCGTCATCCGCCACTGCTGGGCAGAGGAGCCGGCGGCACAGGGCTGCTGGGCCACCCACATGCCGGGGGCAGGCGTGCCGCCGGGCTGCAGGCACTTGGCCGAGGCCGCCGACCGGACGCGTACGAGACCGCTGCCCGCGTCGTCGAAGTACCACTGCTGCTGCTCGTACCCGTTGCTCTGAGCACCGACCAGGACCGTGCCGTCGGCGCTCCGGCCGCCCCACAGCTGGGCGCTCAGCCCGGTGCTGCCGTTGGAGAGCAGATAGCGGGTGTCGGGGGTGGTGGTGCCGCCCGCCCCGGCGGTACGGAAGCTCGTCACCCGGCCCGGTCCGCTGTCACGGCCCTGGCCGTCGCGGACGGAGACGGAGGCGGTGTGCGAGGTGCCCGGCCGCAGGTTGTAGATCCGCAGCGCGGTGCCCTGGACCCAGGTCAGGTGCCTGCCGTCGAGGAGTACCTGGTACCAGGACGCTCCGCTGACCCGCGGCCAGCTCACCACGACGGAGTCCGCCTGGATCTGGCCGACCGTCACGTCCGGTCCGGCGCCCGGCCGGGGCCCGGTCGGCGTGGGCGTGGGCGTGGGCGTGGGGGACGGGGTGGGGGTGGATGTCGGGCTGGGTGTGGGGTTCGGTGTCGGGTCCGGTCCGGTACCGCCTCCCTTGGTCCGCATGAGGAACTGGTTGTCGGCGATGTTCCAGTGCGTGGCGAGATAGCTGCCGGGCCGCGGGCTGGTGTGGAAGTAGTCGTCGTGGTTGCAGTCGAGGATGTTCTCGGAGGCCCGGTTGGTGCAGACGTTACGCATCTGCGGGTAGTACGGGCTGTCCGAGTAGCACATCACGTCCCACTCGTCCGTACAGTGCGCACCCCGGCTGGTGTTGGGCGCGCTGTTGTTGACCGCGCCCAGGTTGTGGCCGAGTTCGTGGGCCGCGGTGTGCCCGCCCCAACAGCCGCTGTCAGTACGCCCGTACGAGGGGCCAAAGTTGCTCAGGTTGGACTGACCCGGCCGCTCGTCCCCGGCGAAGGTGCCGATGCCGCAGTACACCTGCGCTTCGGCGAAGATCATGTACTTGCGATCGCGTCGGTCGAGGCCCTTGGCGGCGAGCGCGCGGTTGGTGGCGCTGAACTCGGCCAGTGCGGAGTCGGGGAGTTCGATGTCGAGGACGGTGGGCGTGCAGTCCGCGGCCGCCACGTACCGGATGTGGCGGACGCCGCCGGTCTCCTCGGCGCTGGCCGAGTAGATGAGGTCGGCGTCGGCGGCCCACTTGCGGAAGGAGGCGAGGTACTCGGAGTACCGGTCGCGTCCCGGGCCGTGGACGTACAGGACCTGGACCCGGTTGCCGGTGCTGCCGTCGCTGTCGCACTGGACGGTCTGCCCGGCGGGCCCCGCGGCGGTAGTGGTGGTCCCGGTGCCGGCCGGAGCGGTGGCGGTGGAGGGGCTCGGCGACGCGGCGGCGGCCGTGGTACGCGGGGCCTGCGCGTCGACGGCGGGCGTGTCCTGCGAGGGTCCCTGGCTCTTACGGGGCGCGGGCTGCGGCGCGGTCGGCTCGGCGGGATCGGCCGCGGGTGTCACGGACTTGACCGCGGGTGGAGTGTCCTTCTTGATGTCGACGCCCTTGGGCGGCGCGTCGGGGCCGTGGGTGCACAAACCGTTGGCGGTGGCGTAGACGCCCGCGCAGCGGTCTCCCTCAGGGGCCACCTTGAGCCCGTCGTACACCATGCCCCTGGCCGGCTCGTTGGTCGGCTTCTTCTGGATCGGCTCGGGCTCCACGCTCCTGGCCGGCGCAGCGGCGGGGACGGCGGTGTCGGCGATGTCGGTGACGGGGGTCTCGATGCGGGCGAGCGGAGTCTTGCCCGAGTCCGCGCGTCCCGCCCCGTAGGCGATCCCCCCGGCTATGACCGCCGCGATGGCCATCGCGGCGGTTACGCCTATGAAGGGTCTGCGAGGCCGTGCCCCGCGTGCCTGACTCTCCTTCGGCTTCCTATGTCTAGGCATGCACACCTCAACTCTTTGGTCAGAAGACTGGGTGCGCGGAAGCCTGTCAGAACCTCCCGGTGAAGAATTCGGACAAAGGGGAGAGTGCTCAAAGAATCCATTCCGTTACCTACGCTACCGTTTCTGATGAACACTCAACTCGCTCTGGATTAAGGGCAGTTGGTTGCATCTCAAAGACTTGGTCCAGGCCTTTCCGGTGATCCTGTTATGTAATTGAAATAAACTCGGATGGTTATTGACGTGAATTCAGTGAAGGATTCATCTAATTTCTCACCTCGCGAATCCCTTCGATCACCACCCGTGAGCAACCGGCAGCTCGCCCAGCCCGCATACCGCCGGTGCGGCCGTCCATCCCTGCAAGGGAGAGATGGGGATGCTCGGTCGTCCCGGACGTCACCGGGCTGATCGCCGGGCACGCGGGCTATCCGCTGGTGGACCCCGCCATGGGGCGGCCGGTCGCCAGACAGACCGGGCTGCCCGGCAGCCGGTGGATCCGGTCCGGACCCGCATGCCCGGCCTCCTCGGCCAGCGTCCAGCCGTTCTTCCGCTCCAGCGGGGCGATCAGCCCGCGCATATGAGCCAGCGCCGACTCACGCGGCTCCGACCTGGCAATCGGTGTACGAACCGCTCGTGCAGAGCACTCGGTTCGCCCACCCATAACCGGACGTCAGACAGTTCCCCACCCATGACCAGACCGACGAACCACCTCTCCAACCGTCATGACAAAGACCGTTGCAGTACGAGAGCGGCTGCGCACGGTCCTGTCTGGTCCTCGGCACAGAACGGATCCCGAGTGAGCTGGTCACCAACGCCATCCAGACATGGCGCCAGCCCGATCGGCGTGCGTTTGGTGTGTGCGCGGACGCTGATCTGCCAGGTCGCCGACACCAGCGGTACCTCGCCGCGAGTGCGCCTGGCCGTGGACACTGATGAGGGTGGGCGGGGTCTCATCCTGGTCGGGCAGATCGCCCACCGCTGGGGGAGGGGGATGCGGTACTCCGAGACCGGGAAGATCATCTGGACCGAACCGCAGTTGCCCTGACTGCAAGGCGCCGTGTGCTCGCGGCTCGCCGTGATGAAGCCCGAAGCCCGAAGCCAGATCTGTGACGTCGGGCTGTACGCGCCAGGACCCTGGCCTCGCCAGGGGCGCTGGCCTGGTCGTTCTTCCGCCTGCCAGATGTCATGAACCCAAGCAGCTGCGCCAGATCACGGAATTCGTGCCAGAACCGAAACTCAGCTCCGGGGCTATCAGCCTGTCTCCGCGGTGTTCACCGTAGCCAGGCGCCGGTTGTACTGGATCACGTCATACCTCTGGTCACCGGTGACCACAACCTCCGGGCGCGTGGGTGTGGCAGGGAAGAAGTCGTCGGCGTCCACCGATGTGCGAGCGGCCACGTACGCCTGACCCTGAGGGAACGCGTACATGTCGAACCGCGTCTGGTCCGATGCAGGCACTCCCTGGGGGTACTCGTCGGCTCGAGGGTAGGCCGCTGCGTAAATGGAGACCGACTTCGCCCCGATCGCGGGACGGACGATCCGCGCGTTCGGGACGGGGCGAGTGTTCATGCCCGCCGGGTTGTGGATCCATCCCTTCTGCCCACCGAACCAGATGGCCGTCCAGTCCCCTCGCATGTCGGCGACCACGAATTCCTGCCCCCACATCACGGTGGATCCCCAGTCGTCGATGCGGTCGCTTCCCGCCGACCCGTCCGGGCGAAGGGCGAGGTCGGAGACGAGCGGAGCGTCGGCGCGGGGCTCCGTGCGCACGTAGAGGAAGTTCGAAGGCTGTGTCTGGGACCGGCACGTCGGGGCGCACACCGTCACCGTCTGCGCGTTCTTGCTGTACGCCGGGGCGATCGTGACCGCCTGTCCGATTCCGATGTTCCCGCCCGTCTCTCCTCCCTCGGCCTCGCGCTCCTGGCGGTGATCGGCGGCGAGGAGAGCCATGAACTTCTCCCAGTCCCAGTAGGGGCCGGGGTCCCAGTGTGCGTCCGGCGCGCGGGCCGGCCTCGGCGGAAGGACGTTGTCGTGCCCGATGACGTGCTTGCGGTCCAGCGGGACATCGAAGCGCCGTGCCAGGTAGACCACCAGCGCGGCAGTCGCCTTGTACTGGGCCGGAGTGAACCAGGTGGGCCCCTGGGCAGCGTATCCCTCCAGTTCGATACCGACGCCGTGCAGGTTGATCCAGTAGTTTCCGGCGTGGAAAGCAATGTCCTTGGTGGCAACCATCTGCGTTGCCGAACTGCCGTCGGCCTTCATCACGTAATGTGCGGAAACCCCGCTGACGGGATCCTGGAACCAGCTGATTCCCCCGTCGTAGGACCCTTCGAGGTCGTGAATGACGATGAAGTTGACGTCCATGCCGTTCGAGTTCCGCGTGGACACCTGGTAGTTCGAGGCAGCAGCGGGAACGAACCGGCAATTCAGCTCGCTGGGGCACTCCGGCACTGCCGCCGCGGCCGACGTCCGCAGCCCCAGGGACGCGAGCTGTGACCTCGTCGGACGGACGGACGGCGTCTTCGGCAAGGACACCCTCTGGCCGTCCTTACGCACCCTCTGCTTGCCGGTGCGGATCACTGCGAACACGCCGTCGGCGAACCGCCCGGCCGCGGCGGTGTCGGCGGCCTGGCTGTAGTGCGCCACAGCCCCGTACCAGCTACCTGGGTCGGGCGGCATCTCACGGGTGATCTGCCGTTGGTACGAGGCGAGCAGTGCAGCGCCGCCTCGAAGGTTCTGCAGTTCGTCCCGCTTGAGAGTCGGGGGCGCCACGCCGATCATCGCGGCGGCAGCCTGCAACGTGTGCTCGGACGGGTCGTCGGTGCCCGTTGCGTCCACCGGCCCTTCGCCTGGGCGATGGTCGTACGTTCTCCCGGACGTCGTGTCCGTCAGGTGCATCGGACCGTAGCCACCCTTGGTGCTCGGGTGGCCGTCATTGGCCTCCCACCACGAGGACTCGTAGCTGACTCCGAGAAGTACTTCCTTCGGCACACCGAATTCTGCTGCCGCTTGCTCGGCCGCCCGCTCGAAGCCGCCGGGTGCCGCGTCGGAGGGCCGGGCATTCCCAGCAGTGGCACATCCCCAGATGAGGGCTACCGCCACTCCCGCAGCGCCGAAACCCCGGTGCCGCCTGTGTCTTCTGGTCACACCATGTCCATTTCGCTGTGGCGGTCGTGGTTCGGTCCAGGGCCGATGCTGCGGCCGTCACAATCCTTTGGACGGGGGCCTTTCGGTCCCACCGACACGCCCAACACATACAGCCCCGTCACCGCACCGGAGCAGCGATCCCACGCGTGGGGGCCAGGGTGCCGTCTGCGATCAACACGGTGTCCTTCGCGAACCGCTTGCGGGGTCGCAGCGCGCACATCGGCCCGAGATGGTGAGTGATCCGGTCCGCCGCCGGCTTGGAAATCCCAAGCAACGAAGTCAGTTGGCGCATGGCGAGGCTCGTACTCCGGCGGGCGCGATGAGCAGGGCCCGGTCCTCATGCGACAGGCTCCACGGCCCACCCCCGCACACCGCGTCCACAACCTCGCGTCGCAGAACCGTCACCGGAATGCCGACCTGCCACAGGAGCAGCCCGGTGAACGGGGGCCATCCAGGAACGCTCCGACGCTCGTGATCATGCCGCCCACGTCAGGATCACCGTATCGGGCCAGCGTGTCCCCCGCAGTAAGCCCCCGCCTCAGAGGAACTCGTGGACCACCTGGATCTCGCCGACATCGGGGTCGTCGAAGCCGTCCAGATCCTCGGCAGGAACCCGGCGCTCGAGGATCGCCGTTCGCCCTCTCTGCAGGTTAGGGGCGAGGCTGAATCCTGCGCCGCGGGGTGGAACACGGGATGAGCCCCCTCGCCTTCGCTCCCTATGACCGCGAGCGCCTGGAGCTCGCCACCGCGATCACGGTCGCCCGTGTCCTGGTCCACCGCGTCCCGCTGCGGGCAGTGCTCGCCGGCGCCGGCGAGACTCTGGATCACTCCTGATGTCCTCAGGTGGTGCTGTCCTTGACGCCTCCTCGCAGGCCCCACTCATCCAAGCCGGAATAGATCAACGCGGTGCGGCCCTGCGGAAAGGAGAGGGTCTCGGCCTCACCTGTATAGACCACCACCAGCGAGTCGGCTCCTCGCCACCAGGTGTCGGCCAGTCCCATCACTTCGCGCACCGGCTCGAACCCGTCCAGCACGATGCCATCGACATCGTCGCCGGTGACCTTGACGATCTGCTTCGCCCACATGGACGCGTGGTGGGTCAGCGCGAGCGACTCCACCCAGCCTTCGACGGTGGCATGGAGAGGCACCCACTGACCTGAGTGAATGCCGAACTCGCCAGACGGCCCGATCGTGAACCTGTACGGGACCGCGCTCCTCTGCATCCCAGCCTCGAACCACCAACCTTCAGATTCAGAGCCTTCAGGGGAGTCTGCTTCGAGGTACCTCGGGCCGCCGTCGTACCGAGATGCGGGTGGTAGGACCAGACCGCCCCAGCGCTCCTCATAAGCCGCCATTCGGTCGATGACCGCCGCCGGGATGTCTCGCTCAAGCCACCACTGTCTGTGGTCCTCGACGTGCCTGACGTCGACTTTGACTCCGTGCACTTGGACGAACGATCGAGCTCGTCGAGTCAGGCCGTCGGGCACATCGTTGAAGAGGTTGAGATTCACCAGAAGGACGCTACCGAGTAGCCCAGGGACAGCAGGCGCCGGCCCCCTGTGCCTCCTGTGGCACCGTGTCCCGGTCGAGCTGGAGGCATGGGCCTCATTGCCCTATTCCGCACGCCCGAATATCGGAACCTACCAACACTCGCTGATCGGGTGGGCAAGCGCGGCTGCATTGACCACTGCACCGCCACCCGCGTCAACGACAAGGGCGAGATCACCACCGAGCTCTTCGGGCCCGGCACAGCCCTGAAAGAGCTCGACTCCGCGTTCCACCGCGCGATCGGCATCGGCGGTGCCGCGCTGACGGCCTGGTTCGCCACCCGCGGCGGTGTCCGCCGATGACCGCCCAAGGGGCAAGGGCCCAACCTCAGGCACTGTTCGGTTGGATCATTTTCCGGCCCGTGGTGCTTCCGCCGTCCACGGAGACCGACGCACCCGTCATGTAGGGGAAGTCGTCGGACGCGAGCCCGAGCACCGCGCGCGCGATCTCCTCGGCATCGGCCATCCGTTCGAGACCGTCGACGTTGAGCGGCCCCCATGCCTGCTTGTACCTGGCCCAATCCGCGTCCGGGATTCCCGGCGGGCGGACGAAGGGGGTGTCGGTGGTGCCGGGCAGCAGGGCGTTGAGCCTGATTCCCTTGGGGCCGTACGCGAGCGCTGCGGACTTCACTATTCCCTGCACCGCCCGCTTGCTTGCGGTGTATGCGGCGCTGTTCGGCCGCGCCTGTTCGGCCGCTGACGACGAGGTGCAGATGATGACGCCGCGCTGCGCCCTGAGCATGTGCGGGATCTCGTACTTGATCGCGAGGAACACGCCTCGGGCGTTGGTGGCCTGGACGTCATCCCACTCCTCGACGCTCATCTCATGGGGCAGTTTGCCGCCGCCGATGCCGGCGTTGTTGAAGGCCACGTCGATGCCGCCGTAACGGCTCGCGACCCGGTCCACGAAGGTCTGTAGCTGGGCGGCTATCCGGACATCGGCCTGGATGTACGTGGCTTCGCCGCCCGCGTCCCGAATCTCCCGTTCCACCTGGCGTCCCAAGTCGGCTCGCCTGCCACAGAATCCGACATGGGCGCCCTCCTCGGCGAACGCCTTCGCCGTCGCCCTGCCGATACCCGATGTGGCTCCCGTGATGAGCACCGACTTTCCCGCAAAGCGGCCTGCCGCTTTGCGGGACCTGGGCTGGGCGCCGACCGCATGGGCGGTGGTGCCGAAGGCCGCGGTCGCCAGGCCCAGGGCAGCTGCACCACCGAGGAGGGCCCGCCGCCCCGTGGCCTCGGATTTCGCGTTCGTGTCGGTACTCATATCCGTGTTCGCGTTCGTATCCATGACGAGCACATTGGCAGCCCGTTCCGGGCGCACGGCTCCCTCCTCGGGCCGGACATCGCGGCCGGTAGGAGGAGTTGCCCTCCTCCCATGGCAGGACCCCAGGAGCACGGGCGCTCGCCTATCGTGGGCCGCGTGAACCGATCTTGGATCGAGCTTGCCTTCGACAGGAGATTCGCCGTCACACGGGTCTTTGCGCTCGCCGGCGTGCTGATCGGCGATTTCCTGCTGCTGCAGCGGCCGTCCGGAGCGCAGGACTGGGGCCTTGCCGCAGCCGCGCTCGTGCTGTGCCTGGTCGCGGGTAAGTGGGCGTTCGGCGCGCTCCTGGCGCAGTCGGGCCTGCTCGTTGTCGCACACGCGCTGGGTGCGAGCACCGTTTCTTCGTTGAAGGTGCTGGCCGCCGTGACTCTCTTCGAGTTGGCGGTTCGGCAGTCCGGGCGCCGCCTGGCCGCCGGAACGACGGCACTGGCGCTCGCCGTCGCTGTGAACCGACTTGATGGCCTGCCCGGCGAACTCCTCCCGGTGCTCTACAAGATGGGCATCGTCGCAGGCCTGCCACTGCTCCTGGGCGCGTACGTACGGGTGACCCGCGACGCCGCAGTGCACGCCCGTCAGTTCGCAGAGCAGCAGGGACTGCGCGCCGAACAACAGCTGCTGGCCGCCCGCGCAGCGGAGCGCACCACCATCGCGCGCGAGTTGCACGACCTCGTGGCCCACCACGTCTCCTCCATGGTGCTGCGCGTTGGTGTCGCCCGGCATGTCATCGCCGCCACCAGCACCACCGACCCGCGGATCACCGAAGTCCTCGACGACCTGCACTCCAGTGCCGGCGCGGCACTGGCCGATCTGCGGCGCCTGGTGGCTGTACTGCGCGCCCCGGACCGTACCGGTGCCGACACGAGTTCCCTGGTCTCGCCCGGGGCACTGTCGACGGCATTGGAGTCGGTGGTGCAACACAGCCGCCAGAGCGGCCTGGCCGTAACCGCTTCCGTGGACCCGCGTGTCGCACGGCTCGACGCGGTACGTGGCCTCGCGGTCCTCCGCCTGGCCCAGGAGGGCTTGGCCAACGCGGCCAAGCACGGCGGGCCCGGCGCACATGCCGAGCTGGCCGTGCGGGTGGCCGATAGCGCCGTACACGTGACGATCCACGACGACGGGGCCGGAAGAACCCGGCCACCGGCCTCGGGTTCATCCGGACACGGCTTGATTGGCATGCGCGAACGCGTGGACCTGCTCGGCGGCCGGCTGGATGCGGGCCCCGCGGCTCGGGGCTGGCGACTCACGGCCGAACTGCCCGCCTTCACGCCTGAGATGGAGCCCAAGCCGTGATCCGCATCCTCGTTGTCGACGACCAGCAGCTCGTCCGCATGGGGCTGCGCATGCTCTTCGAGCAGGCTCAGGACATCGAGATCCAGGCCGAGGCGGACAACGGGGCGGAGGCGGTACGACTGGCTGAACGCCTCACTCCCGACGTCGTCCTCATGGACCTGAGGATGCCCGGCATGGACGGCATCACGGCCACCCGCCGCATCCTGGCGGCGCGCCCTGCCACCCGGGTCGTCGCCCTCACGACGTTCGACGATGACGACCATCTGTATCCGGTGCTCGCGGCTGGAGCCTGCGGGTTCCTCGTCAAGGACACCCCACCGACCGAACTCCTGGATGCCGTACGCCGATCCGCCAACGGAGAGGCCTCCTTCAGCCGGGACATCCTTGACCGTCTCGTCGCCCGGGCTCTCCACGCCCGTTCCTCCTCCGACACCCGTACGGACCTCCCGGGACCGGCTATCACCCCGCGCGAGCGGGAGGTACTCGGCCTGCTCGGCGTGGGCCTGTCCAACAAGGAGATCGCCGACCGGCTGCATCTCGGGGTCACCACGGTGAAGACGCACGTGGCGAGCCTGATGGCGAAGACGGGCCGAGATAACCGCATCCGTCTCGCCGTTCTCGCTGTCCTCACTGGCATCACTCCGGACTGACCGTGGCTGCGGGTGGATGCGGTCTGGGCTGACGCGGAGCGGTTGCTGTGCTGTTCCGAGGAAGCGGAGGCCATCGCCCGTACCGGAATGGCGCTGCTGCCCCGGCCGCTGCCCGCCGTGCTGTCCGCCGAGGCCACTGAGCTGCTCTACGGGTACGGGCTGGTGCACGTCCTGCGCGGCATGGTCGATCAGCCGAAGGCCTTGACCGCCTGGTAGTAGGTCCACGCCGTGCTGTTGCACGTCGTCTTCGTGGCACCGCTGTAGTTGAGGCACACGCGCTTGAGGTCCTCGTACAGGGCGCTGTCCAGACGGGACTTGTTGGCGCTGAAGGTGCCGGCGGCCTTGTAGTTGCGGTAGCCGAAGTCGTGTCGGGCGCACGACATCGCGAAGGGGAAGCCAAGGGGGTTGTCCGGCGAGGTGGAGCAGTAGTCGGTCGACCAGTCGAAGGCGTAGGCGGACCATGCACCCTGATTGGCCCGGGCGGCGGCCCAGAGGTTGTAGCTCGACGCGCTGGTCTGCGTCCAACTGGAGAGCACCTGGGGTTTGTCGGCAGGGGCAGCCGTGGCGACAGTGGCGGTGACGACGGTGGTGAAGAGGGCAAGGGCCGAGGCGGACAGGCCGACGGAAAGTCTTTGGTGCATCCCACACCTCCATGAGACTGCGGCCCGCCTTACGTGCCGCAGGTACATGACAAGATGATTGACGGGGCAACAGCGTTTGTATAGACCTTGGCGTGTTGGCCTTCGCAGGGAGTTGTCGGCGGGAGCGGCCGCGGGAACCGCGAGCGGTACCTTCCGATGTCATGGGGCGGCTCTACCCTGCCGGGCGAGTCACCGCCTGGATTCCGGCAGTACCTTCAGCCGCTGTTCGCGGACGTCGTCCTTCACCACGCATCGACATGAGGTTGGGAAAGGCTCCGTGCCCGGCCGCCTGCGCGTGGACCGCATCGTCGACGAGGCACGCCACAGCGCCGACCCCGTCCAGCTGATGGGGCTCCTCGGCCTCTCACCTCTCCGCCACCCGCGCTACGTCCTGTCGGCACACCCGGAAAAGAGAAATGGCCCCTCGCCCCGCGTGCACCACGGGCACTGATCACCACGCACTGGTTTCGCGTAGGGCCCCAGCAACCCGCCAGGCGCTGGGGCTCCGCGCCGCCACGCGGGTTCCCTGCCCAGCCGCGTCTGGCGCGGAATTCGCGGCGGTCGATAGTGTCGGCCTATGTCCAGTCCTGGAGACGTGCCGCCGGAGATCCTGAACAAGTTGCGGTCGATCTGCCGGCAGCTGCCCGAGTCGTACGAGGAACCAGCCTGGGTCGGCGTGCGCTGGCGGATCCGTACGCGGACGTTCGCCCATGTCTACACGCCGGACGTGGATCGCTCCCCGGTCTACGCCTCGTATGTAACCGCAGATCAGGAACCGGTCGTGATGACTTTTCGGGTACCCGCCGACGACCTGCTCGGCCTGACCGCCACCGGGTTCCCGTTCCTCCGCGCCGGCTGGGGCCATAACGTCGTCGCCGCCCTTCTCGGTGACCACACCGACTGGACCGAGCTGGCCGAACTGATCACCGACAGCTACCGCGAGATGGCTCCGAAGTTCCTCGCCGCCCGGCTCCCCCTCCTGCCACCGCTCAGCTGACCGGCGGCGGGCCTCGACGTGGAAGTCCAGCGATCTCGCCCGCGTGCTGAGGGCAGCACCGCCCGTCCCCGCTAGGCCGTCCCCTCGCACAGCGTGACGGTGTCGTGGATCAGACGCCTGGGCGTTCTCCCGGGCGCTGAGCGGGCGGTGGGGCCCGCTCACGCGGTCAAAAGGCGGCTTGGTCCTCCGCGGGCTCTTCGAAGTGGAGCGCGCCGTGCTCGTCGAGGTGCGGGTGGAGGGCGCCGGGGGCGTGGGTGTTGATGTCGGAGAGGCGGGGGCCTTCCGGTCCGTCGGGGCCCCCGCGCAGCAGCCGGGGGGCGCGGGCTATCCGGGAAATGGTGTCGTGGACCTCGACCTGGTTGAGCCGGCGGTCGGCTCGGAGCCGGACTGCGGCTTCGGCGAACGCCGCCACCTCCGCGAGCGCGGGGCTGGTGTTCTCGGCGACGACGGTGTGCGCGTCGACATCTGTCTCCGCGTCGTAGGGGATCAGGCCGCGATTGCGCGGTTCCCACCAGGCAAGGGCGAAGGCCAGGGTCCGGCGGGCGTCGTGGGCGGTGGCCTGCAGACCACCGCCCGGTGTCCAGGGCTCGTTGCCGGACCGCTCGACGATCAGGAACGCTGCCGTCATGAGCACGACGTCGGGGTGGGTCTCCAGTGCCTGCGCGGAGTCGTGCAGTACGGGGTACGGGAACCTGGTCCCGGTGTAGGTCAGGGAGCGCAAGGACAGCCGTTCCGAGGTCTGGAACGGGGAGAGGGGTGCGTCCGGGTCCAGGACGAGGCCGTCGTCGACCCGCGGACTGCGGGCGCCGGGGCTCCAGTCGGGGGAGAGGGGTTCGGGTTTCGCCGGATCGTCCACCGTCCCGGGCTGGAGACAACGAGGTCGGCTTCGTCCTCAGGCGGACTTCCGGTGACGCGCCGTCGCTTGCTTCGGCGCCGCCTTCTTCGCAGGGGTCCTCGACAAGCCGACTTCATGACGATGGAGAAGTCCGGGCGCAGCCTCTTCCTTGAGTTTGCCGAGGTGTCGGGCTCGCAGAGCGGGCGGAGAGGCGAAGGGACATGGGGGCGGGCCGGCCTTCTGGCGGTCGTGCGACAGGAAGGGCAGGGACTCGACGTCGACTCGTTCTCGGTGGCCAGGCCGCCTTACGGCAGGACGTCCCGTGCCCCTGCCGTCTGGGCAGAGGTACGGGACGTCCTCGATGACATCGCAGATGTCATGCCGCTCGCTGATCAAGGGCTGCAGATCCGCGCGTCGGGCGGAGCTGACGGCGGAGTCCTACGTCGGCTCCGTCGCGTTGTACGCGCGCTGCGGGGGACCAGACAGCGCACCCCGCTCGCTGACCTGATGGTGGCGGCCTAGCGTGGAGGAGCCCGGGTCTGGCCTTTGTCAGGGCCACGGCCTCCTGCTCGGCCGTCCGGTTCGGATCCCGCGTCGATGGCAGGGCTCTGGGGTCGTAGTAGGCCACACAGCCGCATACACATCACCGGTGTCCGCGCCGCTGGTGGGACGGAGACAGATGGCGCAGTCGTCGTGGAGTGAGTACAGGCCGGGGCAGCGGTTTCCGGGGGAGATCGGTCGGACGACCGATGAGTCGAGTCCGGCGTGGCCGCAGCCGGTGCGGGCGGTGGCGGGTGCGCCGAACGTGCTGTTCATCGTGCTCGACGACACCGGGTTCGGGCAGCTGGGCTGCTACGGCAGTCCGATCGAGACGCCGAATCTGGACGCGCTTGCCGCAGGCGGGTTGCTCTACAGCAACATGCACACCACTGCGCTGTGCTCGCCGTCGCGCTCGTGCATCATCACGGGCCGCAACCACCACGCCAACGGCATGGCGGCGATCACGGAGCTGGCCACCGGCTACCCGGGCTACAACGGGCAGATTCCGTTCGAGAACGGGTTCCTGTCGGAGACGCTGCTGCAGCACGGCTACAACACGTACATGGTCGGCAAGTGGCACCTGATGCCCTCGGAGCAGGAGTCGGCTGCGGGCCCGTACGACCGGTGGCCGCTGGGACGGGGCTTCGAGCGGTTCTACGGGTTCCTGGGCGGCGACACGAGCCAGTGGTATCCGGACCTGGTGTACGACAACCACCAGGTCGAGCCGCCGGCCACGCCGGAGGAGGGGTATCACCTGACGGAGGACCTCGTGGCGCGGGCGATGTCGTTCATCGCCGATGCCAAGCAGGTGGCCCCGGACAAGCCGTTCTTCCTGAACCTGTGCCTCGGTGCGACGCACGCCCCGCACCATGTGCCGCAGGAGTGGGCCGACCGCTACCGGGGACGGTTCGACGACGGCTGGGACGCCTACCGCGAGCAGACCTTCGCCCGGCAGAAGCAGCTCGGCGTGGTGCCTTCGGACGCGCAGCTGTCCCCGCGCGATCCGGACGTGCCCGCGTGGGAGTCGCTGTCCGCGGAGGCGAGGCGACTTGCCGCACGGTTGATGGAGGTCTACGCGGGGTTCCTCTCCCACAGCGACCACCATCTCGGGCGGCTGCTGGCCTTCCTGAAGGAGACCGGCGAGTTCGACAACACGCTGATCATGGTGGTGTCCGACAACGGGGCGAGCGCCGAGGGCGGGGTGACCGGCACCACCAACGAGATGCAGTTCTTCAACAACGCGCCCGAGACGCTGGAGGAAAGCCTGGCGCGGATCGACGAGCTCGGTGGTCCCACCACGTTCAACCACTACCCGTGGGGATGGACATGGGCGGGCAACACGCCGTTCCGGCGGTGGAAGCGGGAGACCTATCGCGGCGGCGTCAGCGACCCGTTCCTCGTCCACTGGCCCGACGGCATCCGGGCCCGCGGTGAGGTCCGCGACCAGTTCGCGCACATCATCGACATGGTCCCCACCGTCCTGGACGTGCTCGGCATCGAGGCGCCCGCGACCATTCGGGGCGTCACCCAGTCGCCCCTGCACGGCGTCAGCTTCGCACACACCTTCGACGACGCCGACGCAGCGAGCCGCCACCGCACCCAGTACTACGAGATGCTCGGACATCGGGCGATCGACCACGACGGGTGGCGCGCCGTCTGTCCCTGGCCCGGCCCGTCATTCGAGGAGGCCGAGCGACCCTTCGGCACGCCGATCACGATGGCGGACCTCGACGACCTCGACGCCCACCACTGGGAGCTCTACCACGTCGACGAGGACATCGCCGAGACCAAGAACCTCGCCCAGGAGCACCGCAGCAAACTCATCGAGATGATCGCACTGTGGTACGTGGAGGCCGGCAAGTACAACGTCATGCCGATCGACGGCAGCGTCCTGCAGCGCATCATGACCGAGCGCCCGCAGATCACCGAGAACCGCACCAGCTACACCTTCCGCTCCGGCACCCAGACCGTGCCCGCCGCAGTCGCCCCCCGGCTCCTCAACCGCCCGCACAGCGTCACCGCCGACGTCGAGATCCCGCCCGGCGGCGCGCAGGGCGTCCTGCTCTGCCAGGGCACCAACGCCGGCGGCTGGTCCCTCTACGTCAAGGACGACCACCTGCACTACGCCCACAACTTCGTCCAGCGGGCCCTGTACCACGTGGTCTCCGGCGAGAGCCTGCCCGAGGGGCGGCACGCGCTGCGTTTCGAGTTCGAGCCCACCGGCGCCCCGGACATCACCCACGGCAAGGGCGCACCAGGGCGCGCCCAGCTCTACATCGACGGCCGCCTCGTCGGACAGAGCGACATGCCGGTCACCACCCCGATCGCCATCAACCCGGGCGGCATGGCCTGCGGCGCCAACCCCGGGTCTGCCGTCACCTCCGACTACCAGGCGCCATTCCACTTCACCGGCACCCTCCACAGCGTCACCGTCGACCTGTCCGGCGACCTCATCGTCGACGCCGAGAGCGAGATGCGCATGCACATGGCCCGCCAGTAAGCCGACCGCCCCGCTGGCGACCGGTCGCCGAGCGGGGGGTGATGGCCCAGCGCCACCCGGTATGGGGGTGGGCGTCCAGGCGCGCGGTGGTCATACCGTGCTGATGCCGGGCGCCCCGCCGATGCCGCTGGCGCCGGGGTCGAGTTGCTTGTCGTAGTTGGTGGCCGCGGCCCGGTCCTGCTCGCAGATATGACGTCCGTGGCAAGCAAGATCAAGATAGGGTCCACCCAGATATGTCTCGGCCGGGACCACCGGCCTTGTCTAGGGGGATCTCCATGAGAAACGGCATCATCCGTATGGTTCGCAGAGCCGTTGGGATAGCGGCGGCGGGCGCTTCCATGGGCCTGTGCCTGGCGTCCTCGCCCGCATCCGCAGCGGCCAGCGTGGCGCCCATGCAGTACGTCAACCAATACAGTGGCAAGTGTCTTGAGGTCGCGGACTGGCGGACGGACAACGGTGCCCCGGTCCGACAGTGGGACTGCTCAGGCCAGCCGAATCAAGCCTGGTACGACTTGGGCCGCGACCCGAACCCCTATTACGTGGATCTCGAGAACCAGCACAGTGGCAAGTGTCTCGAGGTGGCGGACTGGCGGACGGACAACGGTGCCCCGGTCCGACAGTGGGACTGCACAGGCCAGCCGAATCAGCGGTGGATGGTCCGCGTTTCGACCCGAGGGGTCGTCGTCGTCAACAAGCACAGTGGCAAGTGTCTTGAGGTGGCGGACTGGCGGACGGACAACGGTGCCCCGGTCCGACAGTGGGACTGCACAGGTCAGCCGAATCAGCAGTGGTAGTGCGGACTCTCTTCGGCCTGCTCCGGCTTGTGGAGAAGGCCGAAGCGCGCGAGGCGGGTGCGGCCGGCGGATGAAAGGGAGGGCCCGGCTACCCGGGGCTCTTCTGTTTGCCCGGTTCGGCGTGTTGCGGGTATCTGCTGCCGGACAGCCCGGACACCTGTACTTTGAGCTGTCCGGACCGTTCTTGCAGGTGAGAGGCGTAAACGGACACTCGGACTTGCGGGACACCCTGTCGTGGTCACCGCGTGCATTGCCGAGTGTGCAACGACTGGTCCTGTTCGACCTGGATGCACGGGCGTCGAGAGCTATGCACTGTACGACCGCCGCGCGTCGGCCTGCTTGGGGCACCAGCGGTAGTAGCTGTCGTCGAGATTGAGGCTGTGCGTTGCCCGGCCGTGTTGGGGCCGCCATCCATGCCCAGGGGCCGCTCGGCTTTGGCAGCCCGGCCCCTGGGACCCTGACCGCATAACCTCATAACCTCACGTGCTCGCAACCCGGCACCCCAAGAGCAAGCCGCCGGCCGCGAACAGGAGGCCGCTGCCGCGCGGTCCGGACAACCCCTGGGCCGTGACGGACGCCTGTGCCTTGGCGTGGCCAACGGCGCGACATCACGCGCAGCCGCAGCCGCAGCCGTGTGTCGGGGCGCAGGGGCGTGGACGCCCGCGGCCTTTCGCTTTGGGCGAGTCGCGCCGGCGGCGGCCGTAACGCCGGCGCCCGATGTCTTGGGAGTGGCTTCTCAGCGCACGCGAAGAGATCTTGGGCCCCGCCCATCTCATCGTTCTCGGCCGCAGCTATGTCGGCACGTGGACCAGAAGCGCCACAGACGCTACTGGCGCGTCGAGTCCGCCGCGGGACGCGAAGAGCCGCTCTGGATAGCCCCCGGGGCCGCTATCCGGGCCAGTGCCGAGTGGGTGTCGGTCCTGTGCATCGGTGTGTTCTGGCGCTCGCCGACGTCGCCCGGGAGCAGCTGGCTCGGGTTTCCCCAGGGCCCGCTGCCGCGCTGAGGGAGTGCGGGACGGCGTGGGCTACGGGGTATTGATGTCGGTGACTTGCCATACGGAGCCGGCACGGGTGAGGCCTAGCCACGTGTAGCCCTCGGGGCAGTCGATGGAGACGCGCACGGAGTCGGCCGTGTCCTGCTGCTCCTCCTCGTAGTTGGCCGGCGAGCCGAGACATCCGGGCTGGGTGAAGACGTACCTGTCATCCGCCGCGAGCTCAGCGAGCGCCTCGGCGCACGGGACGCCGGGGACTACTGCACGGAAGCGGTCATCGGCCAGCCCGCAGGCCACCTGCGCCTCGCCTCGCGCGAGAGCTTGGGCGAACCGCTGAGCGGTATCGCGGGCGGTGGCCGGCGGCTTCATCTCGGGCGGCGGGCCACCTGGAGAGTCTGAAGAGTCGGCGCACCCCGTGAGAGCCGCTGCTAGTAACAGCGCGACGGTGGCGGTCATGCGAGAGGCGGCGTGCTTAGTGATCACCTCCGCAGCGTAGGCGGGTCGCGGCGGGTGGACCAGAACCGTTGGCAAGGCCCGATGCTGCTCCCGCGGGAGAGGTCCGGGCTCAGGGAGGGCACGCGCCACGACGGGCCACCCAAGATCATTTGAAGGCACTGCCCAGGCCACGCTGCCTGAATGTCCCAGACACTTGTGATTTGCCATGTGGTGGTCAGGTGCATAAGAGGCTGTCTTGGCCGCTGCGAGGCGTCATTCACCGGTGGTGGTTGGTGAGCCTTGGCTAGTCTTGATCGACCGAAGTGGCCTTCCAGGGGAGCTAGTTGTCGTGCAGCCTTTGCAGGAACAGGACCCGGACCGGGTGGCCGACTACCGGCTTCTTGGCCGGCTCGGGGAAGGTGGCATGGGGGTGGTCTATCTGGCCCGGTCGCCGCGGGGCCGGATGGTGGCGGTGAAGACCATCCGTGCCGAGCTGGCGGCGGCCCCGGACTTCCGCCGCCGGTTCGCCAAGGAGACTGCCGTGGCCCAGCAGGTCGGCGGGGACTGGACGGCCGCCGTGCTGGCGGCCGACCCGGAGGCGGCACTGCCGTGGGTCGCCACGGCGTACGTCGCCGGTCCGACCCTGCAACAGGTAGTGGCGGAGCAGAACGGGCCGCTGCCGGAGCATTCGGTGCGCGGCCTGGCCTCAGGACTGTGCCGGGCTCTGGGTGACATACATGCCGCCGGTCTCGTCCACCGTGATCTGAAGCCGTCGAACGTCATGGTGACCATCGACGGGCCGAAGGTCATCGACTTCGGCATCGCCCGTGCCCTGAATTCCACCACTGGTGGTCTGACCAGCACCGGAGTGGTGATCGGGTCGCCCGGCTTCATGTCACCGGAGCAGATCCGCGGCGAGCGGCTGACCGAGGCGAGCGACATCTTCTCGCTGGGCACGGTGCTGGCCTTCGCCGCCTCCGGGCGGCTCCCGTTCGATGTGGCGGAGGGCCAGGCGCACGCCCTGATGTACCGGGTGGTGCACGAGGCACCGGACCTCACCGGGGTGCCCGATTCGCTGCGCGAGCTGACCGAGGCCTGCCTCGCCAAGGATCCCGCGGATCGGCCGACTCTGGCCGAGCTGCGGGAACGGCAGGAGACGCAGTACCGCTCGCTGGGGCCCTGGCTGCCGCTGGAGGTGCTGACCCGGCTCGGGCAGGAAGCCGTCCAACTCCTCGACCAGGAGGACCCGCACACCCGGATGGGTCCGGTCGCGGACGCCGTGCTCGACGGGGGCCCTGCCGCCGAGGCGACGACCGAGGGCCCGACCCGGCCGCTGTACCCGCCCACTGTCGCCGACCAGGCGGAGCGGACAGTCCTGCCCCACCAGGCCGGCCCTGCGGATGAGCCGCCGTCCCGGCTGGTCGACGAACGCCGCCGCGCGCGCGGCAGGACGGAACCGGCCGACGGGTACCGGGCCGCCGTCTACTGGCTGCTCGGACTCTCGGCCCTGGTGTCCGCGCTCACGGCGGTCCACCAGTTCGTCGTCGCCGTCACCGTCCCGGGGCGTGAGTACGACTACGATGATCTTTACCCGGCCTGGGAAGATTCCTGGGAGAACATCGCTGACGTGACGCAATGGGAAAGCATTCCCTTCCACATCCTGTTCGCCGCCCAGCTCCTCTTCGGCGCAGGGCTGGTGGTGAGCTGGCTCCTCTGGTTCGCCCGGGTGCGTGCCGTCGCCGAGCAGTTCGCGCCCGGTCGGCTGCGCTACCGCCCGTACATGGCGGTGGTGGGATGGTTCATCCCCGTCGCTAATCTCTTCCTTCCCAAGCAGATCGCCAACGACGTCTGGCATGCCTCCAGCCCACCCGGCCAGGGCGACGGCACAGCCCCGGCGCCCCGTCTGCTGCAAGGCTGGTGGGCGGCCTGTCTGGTCACCCTCGTACTCGGGCCGCTCGTGCTGAGTCCATGGACCGCCCTCGTCGGCCGGGTGCCCTTCGACGCTGGAATCCCGGAAGGACAGACGTACTCCGAGACGGATTACAGGTACGAGTTCAACCCGGAGACCTGGCTCACCCTGGTCCTGCACGTGCTGGTCGTTCCGGCGGCGGTCGTCGCCGCTCGCTACGTCCGCCGACTCACCGCCATGCAGGCGGCCAAGGCCCGGAACTGACGCTGCCGGGGCCGGGCTACAGCCCGGGCCGTTGTACTTGCCGCGGTGCGGCTTCGTGGTCGCGGACACCGGGTCGGGTCGACCGGCCCGGTGGGGTGGACGGTGCACGCGGTGGTGGAGGCCGGGCCCCGCGCGGTGGGGGACGGGTGGCACACGCTCGTCATCTCGGTCTTGGTGAGGGCGACTTCCTCGAGATCACCGTGCCGTTCCACAACATCGGCGACGAGACCGACCTCGACACAGGCGACGCGTTGGTAGCGGTGATGCTCCGTTCGCGTGCGTACCAGGACCGCCTCGCGGACGAGCACCTTCAGGCGCTCCAGGCCGGAGCGTTCGCGCTGCCGGATGTACGCGAGATGTACGGCCAGTTCACCAGCCCCGGTCGACCGGCCGCCGGGGGCGCGGTCCTCGCCGTCCGGCTGGAGGGTTCGGGGCGGGATTCATTGCGGGTGGCTGCCGTGGTGGACGCCGCGCTGCGGCTTCTGCGCGCGCCCCGGGCCCGGCACACTTGACCCGGACGGCTTCACACCGATCGGGTTGCGTGCCTCGAAGAGTTGGGGCTTCGATGGAGTGACCTGTGGAGTATCAGAGCCTGACCATCGCCACCGAGTACTTTGCGGAACATGGCCCGTAATTGCCGAGGCAGAAGGACATGGTCGGCGGAGTGTATGTGAGGGCTTGGCTTGATCGGCAGATCGCGCAGTATCGCAGTGGCGACCCCACACCCGAGCAGGTTGCACCCTTGAGGGACATCGACCTGCACCAGCTGGTGGAAGGCCACGATGCCCGTGAACTGAGAGGCAATCACCTCTCCACTGGAGGCCATCAGTAGGAGGTGCGCTCTCGGGAGCTCCGCTCCGGGTGCGAGGGCCCCCGCACCCGGAACCGCTAGCGGAACGTTCCTGGGCGGCTGCCTCGATCGGCTCCTGTGTGAGAGTCGGGGCTCACCCGGGCTGACCGGGGAAGGGTGCAGAGCCCCCTCCAGCGCCCAAGCGCTCGAACTGCTGTTGCACGTTGACGGAGAATGCGTGCGGGTCGGAGACCGTTGAGGCGTTCATGGCGACAGTCAGGATGCCGCTGATCGGAGCCCCGGGGGATGTTCTGACAGGAGTGCAGAGGAAGTCGAACTCCTGGTATCCGCCGTGGTCGGCGGTCGGCAGGGAAGCTCGGTGCGTGAACGGCTGTCCGCTGTGAAAGGCGGTATCCATGGCGTCGAAGACGCCGGCACTCCGCAGACCGGGCAGTTCCGACGGACCGGGCAGGTACTGGCGGCCCATGCCGAAGACGACCGCCTGGCGGCCGTTGGCGTAGCGCATCAAGTGGCGGGGGCCTTCGGTGAGCATGATGGGGAAGGGAGCCCCGTCGAAGACGGCGAACAGCTCCTGTTGCTGCGCGAGGAGGCTGTCCCGGAGCCTGAACTCCGACACGAGTGTCTGGGCGAGGTCGTGCATCAGCTCCTTGGTCTGCGGGTCCCATTGGCGGGGCGACGTGTCGGCCACACACAAGGTGCCGAGGATCATGCCGGTGTTGTCGCGCAGGGGAGTGCCGAGGTAGGAACGCACGCCCATGTCGTTGACCAACGGGTTGCCGGCGAAGCGCGGATAGTCGAGCACGTCGTCGAGAGCCAGTTGGGCTCCCTGCGCGACGACGTGGGGACAGAACCCGTAGTCGCCAGGTGCTTCCCGGGCAGCAGAGTTGCTCAGGTCGAACGTGATGCCGGAGTCGGCGCTCGTCAGCTCATCGGGGGAGGCATCAGGGGCCCGGGGTACGTACATGCCCCGGAACATCTGTGTCTGATCGTTGATGAAGTTGACCATGGCCAGAGGTGCTCCGGTCACGGTCGCCGCCACCTTGGCCACTCGATCGAAGGTGGCTTCCGCGTCTGCCGAGTTGAGGCCGAGGGCCTGCAGGCGCTGCCGCCGGGCCTCGCCACTTGTCTGGGGATCCATGAGATCACATGAAATCAGATCCCAGGACCTGGTGGTCCGTCACCTACCCAGATTTTGGGCCTGGTTGGCGGTGTTGAGGCTGTGTGATGCTGCCGAGGCCGTCACGGTTGGTCGATTTGATGCCTTGCGTCACGAAAACCAGCAGTATATCTGAAAAAATCAGATGTTTCAACGAGCAGCGATCAATTCACGCCAACTGATCGACAGAAGGCGAGAAGTGACGGCAAGGCATATGACAATCATGCGGGGTTGATCTAGGACGCGGGAGCACGCGTGGGCCGAGGAGACAGGCATGTGAACACAGTGACCCAGGGGCAGTCGGCCTGGTGGGGGCTGGTCGGCCCTTCGGAGGCGCACTCGAGGTGCCTGAAAGAGGCGGAGCCCCGTCCGGGCTTCACCTGCCACCCATGAACGCCGCTCTGGCGAGGTGCGGTTCGGGCCCCGGACGGGCCCACTCCCAGAACCGCAGGCCAACGCCTACTGTACTGCCCAGGCGCGGTCCGTTGAATTGAAGCTGCTCCGCACTGTACGTGCTGCGGTGAGGCATTGAGGGAGTTTTCTGAATGAACGGAGCGAACGCGGATGCGCGCTCAGTGGCGGTGGTCGGTATGGCCTGCCGACTTCCGGGGGCCAGAGACATCGACGAATTCTGGCAGTTGTTGTGCAATCGGACGGATGCCACCGCGGAATCCTCACCCGATCGCTACGACGCCGACTTCCTGAACGCACCGAAGGCCGAGCCCGGCACCATAGGCAGCCGCCGCGCCGGATACGTGGACGGCCTGGCGGACTTCGACGCCGAGTTCTTCGGCATGTCCAGCAGTGACGCGGCCGAACTCGACCCTCAACAGCGCCTGTTGCTGATGACCGCCTGGGAAGCCCTGGAGGAGGCCGGGCTGAGGCCCGATCGCCTGGCGGGAACCAGGACCGGCGTGTTCGTCGGGGCCACGCGAGCGGACTTCGTCGAGCGCGCCTTCCGTCACGGTCCGCAGGCCATGACGGCCGTGCAGTACCTCAACTTCCGTTCGGTCATTCCCGCTCAGGTGTCGTACGCCTTCGACTTCCGCGGCCCGAGCATGCTCATAGACACGGCGTGCGCCTCCTCCCTGTACGCCGTGCACAGTGCTGTGCAGAGCCTTCGCGTGAGGGAGAGCTCCCTCGCGCTCGCCGCGGGCGTGAACCTCGTGCTGCGCCCCGACGAGGGCATCATGATGGGTCACGCCGGAACGCTGTCGCCGGACGGACGCAGCCGGTTCGGCGACGCCCGGGCAGACGGTCACGCCCCGAGCGACGGGGTCGGAGTGGTGGTCCTCAAGCGACTGGCGGACGCCATCGCCGACGGAGACAGGGTGCACGCGGTCATCGCCGGGAGCGCAGTGGGCACGGACGGCCGCACCACGGACCAGCTCCTGAACCCGTCGCTCACAGGGCAACTTGACGTACTGCGGTGGGCGTACGAGGACGCGGGCGTCGACCCGAGCGAGGTCGACTACGTGGAGGCCCACGGCACCGGCAGCCCCTTGCTCGACCCGCTGGAACTGCAAGCCCTGGGAGAGGTGCTGGGGGAGGGCCGCCCGGACCACAGGCCGCTTCTCGTGGGATCGGCGAAGTCGAACATCGGCCACGCGGAGGCCGCCGGCGGTATGGCCGGCCTGATCAAGACCGTGTTGTGCCTGCGGAACGGGCAGATACCGGCCAGTCTCCACGTCGACGCGCCGACCCCCGAAGTGGACTGGAAGCGGCTGCCGGTGCGGATCCCGGGCGACCTTCAGGACCTCCCGTCATCGGACCGCCCGGCACTCGCCGGCGTGTCGAGCCAGGGCGTGTCCGCCCTCAACGCGCATGTGGTGCTGCGCCAGGCGGACCGGACCCTCGCCCAGCCCCCGCTGGAACCCGCCTCGGACACTCCGTACGTCCTGGCGCTCTCCGCCCGTTCCCCCGAGGCCCTGCTCGACCTCGCCGCCGCCTATGTCACCTACCTCGGGGCAGGCGGTCGCGGCACCGCGTACAACCTGCGCGACATCTGCTACAGCGCGACCGTCCGCCGCACCCACCACGTACACCGGCTGGCCGTTGTCGGGGCCAGCCACGAGGAACTGGCGCTCGCCCTGGCCCCCGGGGGAGCACCGGGACACGGGCGCACCGGGGTCCCCGTACCTCTGTTCGCCGCCGCCGAGCACTACCTGGCCGGCGAAGAGGTGCACTGGGAGGCCCTGTTCGACGAACCCGGGACGGTCGTGCCGCTGCCCCGGTACCCGTGGCAGACCCGCAGATACTGGCCCGGCGAGGATCGGGCGGCCGGCGCGGAGAGCGCCGCGGACTGGTTGCTGCGCGAGCACGCCCGTACCGACTTCGACGACGCCTCGCGCCTCTCCGACATAGGGATCGACTCCCTGGCCAGACTCCAGCTCATCGTGGAACTGAGCCAGCAGACGGGACTGGAGATCGACCCGGAGGAGGTGGGACGGCTCTGCACCGTGGGGGAGTTGCGCCTCTGGACCGACTCGCTCGAGGTCGGTGCGCGATGACCGACCCGCAGCACGTGTACGGCTGGTTCGCTCGATCCGTCGAACGGTACGGCGACCAGCGTGTCGCTCTCGAAGCGGGCGGACAGTCCCTGACGTACCGCCAACTGGGCGCCCTGGCGGAGAACCACGCCGCTCAGATCCTCGCGCGCACCGGATCGGGCCCCCGGCGCGTCGGGCTGCTGGCCGGCCGCACCGTCAGCGCCTATGTCGGCTATCTCGCCGCACTGCGCGCCGGCGCGACCGTCGTTCCCCTCAACCCCGAGCACCCGCCGTCCCGCACCGAGTCCATCGTCGACGCGGCCGGCCTCGACCTCGTGCTCACCGACACCCCGGGAGCCGCCGTCACGCTGGGCGTGACCGAGCTGCTGCTCGAGCCCACGACCGCGCCCGGCCCACCGCCGTCCTCCCCGTCGGACCTCCCCGAACCGGGCCCGGACGACATCGCCTACATCATCTTCACCTCCGGATCGACCGGCAGCCCCAAGGGCGTTCCTGTCCTCCACCGGAATCTCTGCGCCTATCTCACCGCGATGGCCGGCCGCTACGGGATCGGGGCGGACAGCCGGATGTCGGCGGCCTTCGACCTGACCTTCGACGGTTCCGTGCACGACCTCTTCGTCGCCTGGGCGGCCGGTGCGACTCTGGTGGTGCCGAGCGCGGCCCAACTGCTTTCGCCGGTGGCGACGGTCAACAATCTGCGGCTGACACACTGGTTCTCGGTGCCCTCGCTGATCTCCTTCGCGGAGCGGCTTGGCACGCTCAAGCCGAACAGCATGCCCACCCTCCGGTGGAGCGTCTTCGGCGGTGAGGCCCTCCCGCTCACCGCTGCCCGTGCCTGGCGGACCGCGGCACCGCGGAGCGCGATCGAGGTGCTCTACGGGCCGACCGAGCTCACCATCTCCTGCACGGCCTACCGCCTCCCGGACGATCCCTCCGCGTGGCCCACCACGCCCAACGGCACCGCACCGATCGGGCACTGCCATCCGGGCCTGGAGCACCGGATCCTGGACGAGGAAGGGCTTCCCGCCGATACCGGTGAGCTGTTGGTCCGCGGGGCGCAGCGGTTCCCCGGCTACCTGGACCCGACGCACGACGCGGGCCGCTTCCACCCGCCCGCAGCGGGGGAAGGGGACGCGGGCCACCGGGACGACGGGGACCACCGGGTCGACGGCGACGCCGGGGACCACACGGACAAGGTGGCCGTCGACCACTGGTACCGCACCGGAGACCGCGTCACCGTTCTGGACGGCGCTCTCGTGCACCTCGGCCGAACCGACCACCAGATCAAGGTGCGCGGTCACCGCATCGAACCGGGCGAGGTCGAGGCCGTACTGCGCGATCTGGACGGCGTGCGCGAGGCGTACGTACTCGCGGTGCCGGACGTCCACGGCTCGCCCGAACTCCACGCGGTGGTGAGCGGCGGCGCGTGCGATCCGCAGAAGCTGTTCGCGGAGCTCACCGACCGCCTCCCGCCCTACATGCGACCCCGCCGCATCTCGGTCCTCGAGAGCCTTCCCCTGAACGCCAACGGAAAGATCGACCACCGAGCGCTGCTGACAGAGCTGTCCCTTTCACACTGACCGACACCGCGCGGGCCCGGCCTCCCGGGGGGAGGGGCCGGCACCGACGCGATTCAACCCACCATCCCTATGAGGCAGCACCCACATGCTCGACGTCATCGTGGTCGGCGCGCGCGTCGCCGGCTCCGCCACCGCCCTCCAGCTCGCACGGGCGGGCCACCGTGTCCTGGTTCTCGACCGCGCCACGTTTCCCTCCGACACCCTCTCCACGCACCTCATCCACCAGCCGGGAGTGGCGGCTCTGGCCCGGTGGGGCCTGCTGGACGAGTTGAAGGCCACCGGCTGCCCCCCGCTGGAGCGCGTGGGGTACGAGGTCGCCGGCATCCGCCTCGAGGGCTGCGGGCGAGGCGTGGACGGACAACGGGCCGCCTACGCGCCCCGCCGGCACATCCTTGACCCCCTGCTGGCCGAAGCCGCGGCCAAGGCCGGCGCCGAGATACGGCAGGGCTGCCGCGTGACAGGGCTGCTGCACGACACCACGGGCCGGGTCGTCGGCGTGGAGGGCACACACGCCGGGAAGGCCTTCCGTGAGCACGCGCGACTGGTCATCGGCGCGGACGGCATGCGCTCCACCGTCGCCGGCCTCACCCGCGCCGCAGTCACCGTCGAGCACCCACGACTGACGTGTGCCTACTACTCGTACTGGCAGGACATGCCGGCCGACCTCGAACTCTACGAGGCCCCCGACCGCTGGGTCGCCGCCGTCGCAACGCACCAGGCCACCCTGGTGCTGACCTACTTCCCACAGTCCCGCTTCGAGGAGATCCGCGCCGACGCGGAGCACCACCACCTCCAGCAGGTACGGGCCACCGCTCCCGCTCTCTACGAAAGACTGCAGGGAGCCACCCAGGTGGAGCGCCTGCGCGGCACCGGCGACCAGCAGAACTACTTCCGGCAGGCGGCAGGGCCGGGGTGGGCCCTGGTGGGCGACGCGGGACACCACAAGGACTCCATCACCGCGCGCGGCATCAGCGATGCCTTCCTCCAGGCGGAGATGCTGGCCCAGCACGTCGGCGGACGGCTCGACGGTGATCCGGCCATTCTCGACGAGGCCCTCGTCCAGTACGGAAGAGACAGGGACGCCGCCCTGCTGCCCGGCTACGAGGCGACCCTTGCCGTGGGCCGTCTCGCCGAACAGCACCCTCAGCGCCTGAAGTTGCTCCGCGCGATCCGGCAGGATCCCGAACTCACCTCGATCTACTTCGACATGGTCGCCAGCACCGCAACGATCGGTGACCTCTACACCCCGAAGTTGCTCGCGCTGCTGTGACCGGACCCAATCGGTGCCGTCGCTCATCAACTCGCCTTGCCCATGAGTCAGTTGACCGGGTCTGATGGTGGCGGGCGAGGCGTACCGGTAGCACGGACTCCTGATACGGTGCGCCTTGATCACTGCCGTGGTGCTCCTGCGTCAAGACGCCACGCCGCAGGCCGATCAGGACCGCTCAGCATCATCTTCACTGTCGTCAGCTCGCTGCGAGGATTCCATTCAGATGTCAGGCACTAGCGACCCGAAGGCGCGCCACCGGCTTGTCCCGCGCAGGTCTCTCCGCACGCAGCTGATCATGCCGATCGTCGCCCCCGCCATCGCCCTCACCGGCCTCTGGGGCTACACGGCCGCCGGTCTGGCCGGCGAGCAGATCCAGCTCCAGGACGACGCGGAGCGGACCGCGACGACCGGCGGCAGGACGCTGAACGTGGTGTCCGGCCTGCAGCAGGAGCGGCGCCTCACGGCCCTGTGGCAGGCGAGCCGTTCGGCCGCGGCGCGCAGCGCCCTGGACCAGGCCCGCGCGAGGACCGATGCCGCGGTCGTGGAGTTCCGGGCTTCCCTGTCCACCGCGGACAGCTCGCTCGGAGGGCCGGCGCGGCGCCTCGAAACCTCCCTGGACACGCTGGTCGGCCGACGCGAGGCGATCGACGCCCGCACCATGTCCTCCGCCGACGCCTTCGGACACCTCACCGACGTCATCAAGAGCGGTACCGACCTGATCGGCGCCGCGGTGCGCAGCGAGGACGGGCCGCTCTCGCAGGGAGGCAACGCCACCGCCACCCTGGTCCGACTCGTCGAGATGCTGTCGCGCGAGGACGCTCTGCTGTCCGCCGGCCTCCCCCAGGGTGGCATCTCCACAGCCGCCCACCAGCGATTCAGCCACTCCGTGGGCGCCCAGCGGGAGATAAGGGCCTCGCTGGCGGTGGACGACCTGCCCGCCGACGCCCGCGCTCGATACGAGCAGATCGCCGCCACCCCGCAGTCCTCCTCGATCGCCTCCATCGAGGACGCGGTCGTAGCGGCGTCGGCGACACAGCTGCCCTCCTCGGCGAAAGCCTGGAGCGACGACGCCGAGACCCTCGTCACCGACCTGCAGAAACTCACCGCCGCCTCGTTGGACGAGCTGGCCGATGCGGCCTCCGACCGCGCGACCGGTCTGCTCCTCGGTCTGATCGCCGGAACGACGCTCACCGCGGCGCTCCTCACGGCCGGTGCGGTCCTGGGGCTCAGGGCCCGCAGGTCGACCCTGGACGCGGTCGCCGAACTCCAGCGCCGGACCGAGGAGATGGCCCGCCAGTGGCCTCAGGCGCTGGCCCAGTCCGAGCGCGGGGAACCGCTCGCCCCCTTCCCCCAGACGCCGCCGCTCCTGGCCGCCGGTGAACTCGAGCTCCTCGGATCCGCGATCGAGGGACTCCGCCACACGGCCATCGACACCATACTCAGCCAGTCCCGAGGGCACGCGGGCGCCGAGAAGGTACTCGGCCAGTTGACGCGACGCACACAGACCCTGATCCACCGCCTCATCGCGCTCCTGGACGACCTGGAGCGCAAGCACGGCGACTCCGATCTCCTCAAAGACATCTTCAAGGTGGACCACCTCGCCACTCGTGTGCGACGGCACGCCGAGAACCTGGTGATCCTCGGCGACACGCCCCCCAGCCGCCGGATGACCGAACCGGTGACCATCACCGACGTGATGCGCAGCGCCGTCGCCGAGACCGAGCACTACACCCGCGTCAAGGTCGAGAACCTGCCGGCGACGAAGCGGATAGCGCTGGCCGGCCGGGCCGTCGCCGACGTCACCCACCTGCTCGCCGAACTCGTGGAGAACGCCACCAACTTCTCCCCGCCCTACACCCAGGTCGTCGTCAGCGCGTTGCATGTCGCCGAAGGCGTGGCTCTGCACGTCGAGGACCACGGCCTCGGCATCCCGGCGGACAAGCTCGTCCAGGCCAACCACATCCTGGCCCATCCGCAGAAGCCCGACATGGCGGCCCTCGGCGCGGACCCGCGCCTCGGGCACTTCGTGGTCGCCCGCCTGGCCCAGCGCCATCAGATCCGGGTCGAACTGCGCCCCTCGGTCTACGGCGGCACCCTCGCCATCGTGTTCCTGCCGGTTCACATGCTCGAGGAACTCGACTCCCCGGTCATGGACCAGCTCAGGGCCGCCGCCCAGGTCTCCGTCAACGCGATCAACGCCGGCACGGTCCCGCAGCCCGGGGTCGCTCCCTCCTACGGATCCGCGACCTCCGCCCTTCCCGAGCCGACGCCGTACATACAGCCGTTGGACGGGCCGCCCGGCCTCGTCGGGGTGCTCGGGGGCCGCGACGAGTACGACCTCGTCGCGGACACTCGGGACATCGGCGAAGCCCCCGCCGCGCCTCCGCAGGAGACTCACAGCCGAGTCCAGGACTACAGCGGATTCCCCACGTACGGAGGCGCCGGACTCGTCTCGCCGCACCACCCGGACAGCACCGAGTCCCTCGATGCGCATCAGCGGCCGGCGAGCCCCGAGCCTCCCCGCGCCGCACCCCGTCCTCGCCAGGCGCCGACCGGCCGTCCCATGGCCGACGTACCCGTGCCGTCGACGCCGACCGGCCGTCCCATGGCCGACGTACCCGTGCCGTCGACGCCGACCGGCCGTCCCATGGCCGACGTACCCGTGCCGTCGACGCCCATCGCTTCCGAGAGCCCGTACGGAACGCCGGGCGGCCACAGGCCGAACCTCGGGCAACCCACCACACTGCCCCAGCGCACCCGCGGGTCCAGCCTTGCCGTGCAGCTGCGCCGTGAGGCAGCGGAGGCCGGCAGCCGTCTCGACAACGAGGGCGGAGGTCCGCCCTCGCCCGAAGCGTCGGCCCGCGTCATCGCCGCCATCCGACGCGGGATGGACCAGGCCACCGGAACCCACAGCGCACCACGTAACGACGGTGGATGGGCGAACTGAGCATGGGACCCAACGAACTGCGAAGGAATGCAATGACTGAAGTGGCCACCAGCAGGCAGCTGGACTGGGTCCTGGACGATCTCGTGGGCCGTATCCCGGAGATACGATGCGCCATCGTGCTGTCAGGAGACGGTCTCCTGATCGGGAAGTCGCATGATCTGGGCCGGGACGACGCCGAGCGCCTTTCGGCCCTGGCGTCCGGCATGCACAGCCTCGCCCGGGGTACGGCGCAGTACTTCCGCGGCGGCGCGGTCCAGCAGACCGTCATTCAGATGGAGCACGCGTTCCTGTTCATCACCGCTGCCGGTCAGGGGGCGCGTCTGGCGGCCCTCGCCTCGCAGGAGGTGGACGCGGGCATGATGGCCTATGAGATGGGAACCATGGTCAAGCAGGTCGGAGCGTATCTGAGTGCCGCGCCGCGCATTCCAGGCCACCACACCGTCGCACACAGCCAGGATGCCTGAGCCGCGCGAGCTCGACGGGGCGATTGCCGGACGTCACCTCCGGCCCTACACCATCACTGGTGGTCGTACCCGACACAACCACTATCACTTCACGCTGATCACCCTGGTGGTCACGCGATCGCCCGACGTCGACCATCCCCACTTGACGCCGGAGGCGGCGCAGATCCTGGAGCTGTGCCGCCACAGGGCCATAGCGATCGCGGAGATCGCCGCCCATCTGGATCTCCCCGTAAGCGTCGTCAAAGTCCTCTGCGGTGATCTCCTCGGAGACGAGAAGGTCATCGTGCAGGCACCACCCTCACAGTCCGACAGACCGAGCGTGGAACTCATCGAAAGGGTTATCGATGGCATCCGCCAGCTCTGAACAGATCCATCTCCCCACGGCCGTGAAAATCCTTGTCGCGGGTGGATTCGGTGTCGGCAAGACAACGATGGTGGGGTCGGTGAGTGAGATCGCGCCGTTGGAGACGGAGGAACGACTCACTCAGGCCGGCCAGAACGTCGACAGTCTTGACGGCGTGGAAGGCAAGACGTCCACCACGGTCGCCATGGACTTCGGCCGCATCACGATCAGCCCGGAACTGGTGCTGTACCTCTTCGGCACACCGGGCCAGGAACGCTTCTGGTTCATGTGGGACGAGATCGCCCACGGCACGCTGGGTGCGCTCGTCCTCGCGGACACCCGCCGCCTGGAAGCCTCCTTCGGCTCGATCGACTTCTTCGAGGAACGCGGCATCCCCTTCGCGGTCGGTGTGAACTGCTTCAACGGAGAACGGGCCTGGACCACGGAAGAGGTACGCTCCGCCCTCGACCTGGACCCCGCCGTTCCGGTGGTCCTGTGCGACGTCCGCGTCCGGGAGTCCAGCAAGGAAGTCCTCCTCGCCGTCCTGGAAGCCGCCCACCGCCGGGCATCCCCGCAGTTCTCGACGACGGGGCCGTGACGGATCAGCAGAACACGGGACGGTTGCATCACTTCGCGAGTCTTGTTCTCTCGGTCCCGTTCACCAACCACGACCAACAAAAAGCGGTCGGGCGCATGCGAGCACGCCACGCAAGTGCAAGAGCCGGCCTACCGTGCCCACCGAATCGCAGCTGACCGGCTCCGTCGAGCGCGGTGGTTGTTTGGTTCGTGGTGGAGGCCGACCGGCACGGTGTTGCGGGCGTGGCCGAGCGCCTGGTGACCTGCCTCCAGTCGCTCCGGCCGCTGATCGTGGTCGTCTGGTGCCTCCGCGGCCAGCGCCGCGCCGCTGGCCGTCCCGACCGTGCGGGATGAACGCGACCGCCCCCGTCCGTGCGGGGTGGCCGGTCGGTGGAACGTGACCGGTCATTGCGGTCGTGACTGTCGGTGAGGCCTGCGGGGTGCGTGGCTCAAGCCGGAACTCGAAGCCGAGGGTGCCCGGGGCGAGTGCGGTCGCGGCGCCGTCGACGGTGAGCGTCGCACCGTTAGCACTCGTCGAGCATGCCGCCACTCTCGGTATATCGACGTGGAGATCACAGCCCGCAAGCCCGGGACCAGTGGTTTCACCCCGATACCGAAGCGGTGGGCGGTGGAACGGACCTACGGCTGGCTCATGCTCCACCACCGCCTGGCCCGCGACTACGAAACCCTGCCCACCCGCTCGGAAGCCCTGATTCACCTCGCGATGACCGGCCTCATGGCCCGCCGCCCCACCAGCGAGAACACCGCCTCCTGGCGCGACCCGAAGAAGGGCACCAAGCAATCCATATCGGGATGAAACATTGGACGAGAGCGACCTCTTAGAGGTCCTAACAGAGGCGTTGGACGTGTCGGTGGGTGATGAGGCAGGTGGCGAGGCCGAGGAAGGCTTCGTGGATGCCGTCCCGCCGTTCCCAGCGGACGCGTAGGCGCCGGAAACCGTGCAGCCAGGCGATGGTGCGTTCGACGACCCAACGGTGGGCTCCGGGGCCTGATCCGTGTGGGACGCCGCTGCGGGCGATGACCGGCTTGATGCCCTGGGCCCAGACGAGGCGGCGGTACTTGTCGTGGTCGTAGCCCCGGTCGCCGAGCAGGGTCTCAGGCCGCCGTCGCGGCCGGCCGACCAGGCCCGGAACGGGCGGAATCTTCGCGATCAGGGGCATCAGCTGGGTGACGTCGTTGCGGTTTCCGCCGGTCAGTGACACGGCGAGCGGGATGCCCTGCCCGTCGACGAGGACGTGGTGCTTGCTGCCCGGACGTGCTCGGTCGACCGGGCTGGGTCCGCTTTTGGGCCCCGCCGAGCGGCCCGCACGTGGCTGGAGTCGATCACCGCCCTCGACCAGTCCAGCTGCTTCGCCGACCGCAGCTTCGTCAGCAGGACGACGTGCAGTCGGTCCCACACGCCGGCCTCGTTCCACGCAGCGAGTCGTCGCCAGCAGTCGGTTCGAACGGGGTTCCGGGCGGTGCGCAGTCGGATGACGCGGGGCCGTCAGGCTGGGGACTGCGGGTGAAGGAGCGGCAGATGTCGCGGCCGACTTCACACGGGTCGTAACCGGACGATCACGTGCCCTCTGGTGGCTGGCACTCCTGGTGAGTGCTGGCCTGTGCGGCATCTGAGTGGGACGGATTCCAGAGCCGGTCGGCTTCACCGCGGGCGACATGATCCTCGTAGATTCGCACCTTGTGCCGCATCACATCCAGGGTGTCCTGCAGCTCGCGGATCTGCGTCTCCACGTGGTTCTCGTGCTGGCGCAGTAGCTGAAGGCGCTCGTGTTCGTTGCCCGGGCCCTGACGGGCCAGTTCGATGTACTGCCGGATCATCGCCAGGGACATGCCGGAGGAGCGTAGCTTCGTGCAGATGGCCAGCCACTCCAGGTCTTCTTCGTGATAGATCCGGCGGCCGTTGGACAGGCGGCGTACCGGGTTGGCGAACAGGCCCTCCCGCTCGTAGAACCGCAGCGCGTGCACGCTCAGCCCACTGCGTTGTGCCACCTCACCGATGCTCAGGTCCATGAGCGCCCCTCCCTCGCATAACTGTTGATCTAGACACGACTCTAGGTTCTAGCGTCGGGTTGTCGGCCCATCGGGCCATCGGAACAGGGGAGAGCATGAGCGTTTGGTTTGTCACCGGGGCATCGCGTGGGCTCGGCGCGGAGATCACTCGGGAGGCGCTGGACCGAGGGCACAGCGTGATTGCCACAGCGAGGGATGCGTCAGTGGTGCTCCGGGCGTACCCGCAAGAGCCGGACGGGCTGCTGGCGGTGAACGTGGACGTGACCGAACCGGAGCAGCTGATGGCTGCGGTGGAGGCCGGCCTGGCAAATTTCGGCCGGATCGACATCGTGGCCAACAATGCCGGTCACGGCCTCATCGGCGCGATCGAGGAGATCTCCGACAAGGCCGCCCGGGCACTGTTCGACGTCAACGTCTTCGGCGTGCTCAACACGTTGCGGGCGACCCTGCCGACGTTGCGTGCCCAGCGGACCGGACACGTCCTGAACATCGGCTCCGTGGGCGGCTTCGCCACCGCTCCGGCGGCGGGCTTGTACGGCGCGTCGAAGTTCGCCCTCGAGGGCATCTCCGAGGCGCTGCACGGCGAGCTGGCCCCGCTCGGCGTCCGCGTCACGATCGTGGAGCCGGGCGGGTTTCGTACCGACTTCCTCAGCAGATTGAGCATGCAGGTCGAACCGGCCTCCATCGCCGACTACGCCGCCGGCGCGGGGCCGGTGCGCAAGGCACTGGCCAAGAACGACGGCCGCCAGCCGGGCGATCCGGTGAAGGCAGCGAAAGCCATCGTCGACATCACCGAGGTCGCCGAGCCGCCACTGCGCCTACAACTGGGCGCGGACGCGATCGAGCGCGTCGAGGCGAAGCTGGATCTGGTGCGACGCGAACTTGACCAATGGCGCCACGTAGCCCTCTCCACCGGAGCCTGAGCGGCCACCCCCTTACCGGGCTGTCGGTTCGAACGCGGGTGCCTGATCGGGTGGTTGCGCCGGGGCCAACGCATGAAGACGGGGCCTCCTGGTAGCTCGGCGATGCGAGTCGGCTGAGCGCAGGGAGATTCTGTTGTCGTCGTTGTACGCGTCTCGGTCCGCGGAGTCCGACCCGACTGTGTCGTCGTGCGATTGCCTCGCTCACTGGTTCGGCAACGCCGCGGACCGGCCGGACCGGCCCCGTGCTACGGGTCCGATATGAGCGAGGCGGAGTGGATGGCGGTGTGCTGGCGTTCGTCGGGCAGGATCTCGCTGTAGGCCAGGCGGGAGTGGTCGTCGACGGCTGAGTGGATGTAGCTGCAGCCGATCACCGGTGTGCAGCTTTTGCGTTCGGTGGTGGTGGCCTGGCGGTTGCGGTCACCGGCCGCCCTGCCGACGGTTCGCCAGCCGCCGCAGTCGGGGATGTTGCCGAGTTTCTTGATATCGACGTGGACCAGTTCTCCCGGCCTGGCGCGTTCGTAGCGTCGGATCGGTTCGCCGGTGGGGCGGTCGAGCCAGGCAAGGCGGTTCAGACCGTGTCGGACCAGGATGCGGTGCACGGTCGAGGCGGGAAGGCCCAGGATCGGGCCGATCCGTGTCGGGCCGAGTTTGCGGTCGGTCCGCAGTCTGCAGACCCGGGTCTCGACAGCGGTGGACGTCCGGTGCGGGGTCGTGCGGGGCCGGCTGGAACGGTCGCTGAGACCTGCGTCGCCCTCTGCCCGCCAGCGGCGGACCCATTTGTGGGCCGTGGGCCGGGATATGCCCATCTCCGCGGCAACGTGCGCGACCGGACGGCCGGACAGGACACGTTCGATCAGGATCCGCCTGCCGTGAACGGTCAGCCGGGCATTACGGTGTGACACGAAGACCTCCGTGTGCGATGAAGCCTAGACACCTCCACCACACCGGAGGTCTTCGCCATGATCAAGACCAGGCCCCGTTAACAACGCTCGTGATCAATACAGCTAGGTCGCGCACCTTGTGCGGGACCGGGCGCGGCGTCACCCCGGCACGGGAGCGGCGTACGGGAGCATCAGGAGCGTGTTGGCGGCGCCCGGCATCGTCCGGGCCCGGGGCCGCCCGATCACATAGCAAGCGGTCGGGCTACAGGCGTGTAGTGGATGACGGTGGTCTTGCAGGCTTCCGCGTACAAGGTCAGCGCGTCGGCCTCGGCCTCGTCTGCGGAGAGGCCCCAGCGGAGCTTCGTGGCGGTCCACTCGCCGATGTACCGGCAGTGCGCATCGGGCAACGGCGGCATCCACTCGGCCGGGTCACGGTCCGCCTTTGCCTGGTTGACCCGGTCGGTGACCGCGACGAGCGAGGTGGATGCGTCCTGGTCGTTGGCGTAGGCCTCCCGGAGCGCCGGGGTCCACGCGCTCGCACCAGCTGGCGGGGAGCGTCATTCGATTGTGGCGAGGGCGTCGAGCTCGCTGACCGGGTTCACCGGCGGCCCGAGCGGGCCGATGGGGCGGCGGCCTGCGCCGCGGCGGCGCCGAGGCACGAGAAGGCGGCGGCGACGGCCAGGACTGAGGAGATGCGTCCGGTCTAGGTCACACCCTCACAACGGGCCGAGACCCCAACGGACACGCTCGCTCACCCGGGCCGTCAGCAGCTGTCCAGTCCGTCGCGGGCCATGTCGTAGGCGCGGGGGTGGTCGCCCGCCCCGGACAGGGAGAGGGCGGTCCGGAATTCCCGCCGTGCCTCGGTGCGACGGCCCACGGCGGCGTAGCTCTGGCCGAGGCGGGTGCGGACCTCCATTTCCAGCCAGGTGCTCGTGTGCTCGGTGAGGGCCGACAGGGCCTCGTGGTGGGTGTCGACGGCCGCGTGCAGGTCCCCTTGGGCGTGCTCGGCGGCGCCGAGCCGGGACAGGGTGTTCGCGCGCAGGGGCGCGTCGCCCGCCTCGCGGGCCAGGTCCGCCGCCCGTCGCAGCAGGCTCGTGGCCTCCGCGTGGCGGCCGAGGGCCAGGTGGGCGTCGGCGGCGAAGCACAGGGCCTCGCTGATCGTCCTGGGCCGGCCGTTCTTCTCCGCTACGGAGAGCGCGGTGCGGTAGTGCGCCAGGGCCTCCTCGTACCGTCCGTGATTGCCGTGGATGGCGCCGAGGTTCAGGGTCGCGGTCCCCGCCAGCCAGTCGTCGCCGAGCCGGGCCGCCAGCTCCACCGCCTCGCTCAGGTGGGCGACCGCCTCCTCGATGTGTCCCAGCGGCCACCGCGCGGCTCCCATCCCGGCGATCGCCCGGGCCCGGTCCCGTTGATCGCCCTGGCCGCCGCTGAGACGCAGCGCGTCGGTGAACCAGGCGTACGCCTGACGGAACCTGCCCTGGTGGATGTCGACGAGGCCCATGCAGTTGCGGAGGGAGGCGGACATCCGGCGGTCGGTGGCCATGTCCGCGCAGGTCAGGGCCGTCTCCAGGGCGGCGCGGGTCTCGTGGTGATGGCCTTGGCGGACCAGCTGGCCGACCATCGCCTCGGCGATCCAGCAGGCGTGGTCGTACTGCCCTGCGTCAGCGGCGTACGCCACCACGTCGACGAGTTCGCCGCCCGCGCCGTCCAGCCAGGCGGTGGCCTCCCGCCAGTCGGCGAAGGGGGCGGAGGTGACGTCGGGGCCGGTCGGGAAGCCCTCGGGCCCCCAGTCGCCCGCGATGCGGCAGGCGGCCGTGTAGAGGTGCAGTACGGCAGCGTGGTCCGCGGCGGCCTGCCCGGGGGCCTCGGCAGCGAGGCGCCGGGCGTAGGCCCGTACGAGATCGTGCAGCCGGTAGCGGCCGGGCTGCGGCTGGTGCAGCAGGCTCGCGTCGACCAGGTCCTCCAGGAGGTCCTCGGCGTGTTCACGGGAGCTGTCCAGCATGGCGGCGAGGGTGAGTCCGTCGAAACGGGCCGTCGGGGACAGGCTCACCGCACGGAAGCCGCGCTGCAGTTCGGGCGTGAGCTGGTCGTACGACATCCGGAACGCGGCCGCCATGCTGCGGTCCTCGGCCTTCAGCTCGCCGAGGCTGCGCGCGTCGTCGGACATCCGGCCGACCAGATGCGCCAGGGTCCAGGACGGGCGGTTCTGCAGCCGGGCGCCCACGATGCGCAGCGCCAGGGGCAGACCGCCGCAGCGCCGGGCGAGCTCACGGGCGGCCTCGGGCTCGCGGTCCGCCCGGTCCTCGCCGAGCAGCGTGCGCAGCAGGCCGACCGCGCCGCCGGTGTCCAGGGGCTCCACGGTGAGCCGCACATCGGCGTCGAGACCGGGCAGCCGCTGCCGGCCCGCGACCAGGACCCGGCTCCCCGGTCCTGCGGGCAGCAGCGGCCGCACCTGTTCGGCGCTGCGGGCGTCGTCCACGACCAGGAGCAGCCGTAGCGCACTGGTGGCCGTCCGCCAGGCCGTCACCAGATCCGTCAGCTCGTCGGGCCCGTCCTCCGGCAGGTCGTCGCCGGTGCCGCGTACCGTGCGCAGGAGCCGGCGCAGGGCCCGCCGCGGGTCGACGCTCTCGTGCCCGGCCCCGTGCGCGTGCAGGTCCACGTACAGGGAGCCGTCGGGGCAGGCGTCGCCGAGCATCCAGGCGGCCCGCACCACCAGAGCACTCTTGCCGACACCGGCGGTGCCGTCGACAGCCACCACGGACACCGCCCCTGACGGCACAGACGCCGTGAGCAGGCCGAGCTCCGCTTCGCGCCCGACGAGACAGGCGGTGTCGCCGGGAAGTTCGTTGTGGCGGGGCCGGGGGCGGTCGGGGCGGGAGCCGCCACGGAGGGGTGCGGGGGCCTGGGGCGGGGCGGCCGGGAGCGGGGCGTCCTGGGTCCGGCCGTCCTGGAGCGGGAGGCCGCGGGGCGGGGCGTCCCGCCGCCGAGCATCCTCGGGCAGGGCGTCCCGATGCCGGGCGCCCCGGGGCACACCATCCTGGTGCGGGACACCCTGGCGCAGGGAGTCCTGGTGCGGAGCGTCCTGTGACGGCGAGTCCTGGCGCCGACCGTCCTCGTGCGGGACGCCCCGGTGCAGGAAGTCCTGGTGCGGGACGCCTTGGTGCAAGGAGTTCTGGTGCGGAGCGTCCTGAGACGGCGCGTCCTGGCGCCGGCCGTCCTGGTGCCGACCGGCCTCGCGCCAGCCGTCCCCCGGCGCCGAGGCCCCCGGCCCGGCCGCGCGCGGCCCGGGCGACCCAAGCGGCCCGGGCGGCCGGCCAAGCAGCACCCGGTCGTCCCGGCGCAGCACCGCCTGCTGTATCCGGCGCAGTTCCTCGCCTGGCTCCACGCCCAGCTCGTCCAGGAGCCGCCCTCGCGTCTCCTGGTACGCGGTGAGCGCCTCAGCCTGTCGGCCGCTGCCGTACAGCGCGCGCATCCGCAGCGCGGCGAGGGGCTCGTCGTGTGGCTGGGCCAGGGGCACCGCCATGAGCTCGTCCAGGGCGTCCGAGTAGCGCCCGAGCAGGACCAGGCACTCGACGCGGTCCTGGTGCAACGCGCGCCGCTGCCGCGCGAGCCGTCGGCGTTCGGAGTCGGCGAGCGGACCCGGCAGCCCGGTCAGCGGCTCGCCGCGGAACAGGCCGAGGGCCCGACCCGCGTGGCCGAGCGCGGAGTCGTGGTCCCCGGCGGCCTTCGCCCGCCGGGCGAGCGCCGCCTCGGCGGCGAGCTCGTCGAGGTCGGTCCTGGCGCTACCGGGCACGAAACGGTAGCTGCCGCGCCCGCCGAGGATCACCGACCGGTCGGGCCCGGCGCCCGCCGTGTCGAGGGCCTTGCGCAGCGGATAGACGTAGCTCGGCAGGACCCGGTGGCCGGTACCCGGGGGTTCGCTTCCCCATACGTCGTCCAGGAGTTGCCGGTACGTCACCAGGTCCGGGCCGCGCAGGACGAGGGCGGCGAGGAACGCCTGCCGTCGTACCGGGCCGAGGGACAGCGGCGCCTCGGCCCGGCGGGCCCGTACCGGACCTAGAAGGTCGATCCTCAACGGCGCCGTCGTCCCGGCCCGACCCGCGCCGATGCCGGTACCCGTACCCGTACCCGTACCCGTACCCGCACCTGAGCCCGTGCCCGTTCCCGTACCCGCTGCATCCATTCCCACGTCCAAGTCCCCACGTCCCCCGCGCCCCGTGCTGCGCGCGCAGTTCTCAGAATGCTTGCTTCAGCAGGATTTCATCGGCATCGCAGCACCACACCACAGAGTCTGCCAAGTCATGCCGGGATCCGGCCAACCTCGTAGCCCGCGAGCGAGAACCGTACGAGAAGAGAGGGCTGCCCCGTGAGTGAGACCCCGCAGGTGGACCCCCGGCAGAGCTTCGGCGACCGTCCCACCCAACCGTTCGGGCAGGCCGATCCGTCCTGGCGACCGGCGGCGCAGGGCCCCGGCCAGGCGCCGCCCCCGCTGCCGGGGCAGGCCCCGACGCCAGGCCAGGCCCCGCCCCCGTTCCCGCCGCAAGGCCCGCCGCAGGCCCCGCCCCCGTTCCCGCCCCAGGCGCCGGCCGCGCCCTCGGCCTGGGCGCAGCCGGTTCCCGCGGGCCCGGGCGGAGGCCCGCGCGGCGGCGGTTCGCGGGTCTGGCTGATCGCCGGCGCGGCGGCGCTCGCCGTGGCCGTGACCGTCGGTGTGGTCGTCGCCGTGTCGGGCGGTGACGACAAGGGCACGGCCTCGGGGCTGCCGTCCGGTGTGCCGGGAGGTGCCGCACAGCCCGAGGAGCCGACGGAGAAGGCGTTCACCAAGGTGCCCAAGGGGTGCGAACTGGTCAAGGCGTCCACCGTCGAGAGGATCATTCCGGGAGCCGAGTGCACGCCCGGTCTCTTCGACGACAAGGACCTGGCGTCGATGATCACCAGGAGCCCGAGTTGGGAGAGGCCGGGCTATGACGGCCCGTTCCAGAACCTGGACGTGCATCTCTCGGTCGGCGTGGGGGCGAAGGAGAACTACGACATGAAGAAGGGGTCCGCCCTCAAGGACATGGGCACCCTGCGCAAGGTGATGGACTCCAAGCCCGTCAGCGGGCTCGGCCAGGAGGCCTTCGTCGTGTACGCCGGGGACTCCGAGGGGTCCCTGACCCAGGCCCAGGTGATCGTCCGTGAGGGCAACGCCGTGGTCACCTCGGACTACACCTTCAGCCGGAAGGACTCCGACACGACGCAGAAGCAGGCCGAGGACGCCGCCGTCGCCGTGGCCCGTGACGTCCTCGGTTCGCTGAGCTGACCGCCGCGACGACGACGTGCACACACCCTCCTCCTGGGGCGCCGACCCCACGGCCGAGCAGCCTCCGTACACCACGGTTGCGCGGGAGCCGGACGCGGCCACCCGACCGTTCACCGCCGTACCGCTGCCGCGCGGCCAGGTCCCTCAGCAGCAGAGCCCCGCGCGAATCGGCCCCTACGAGGTCTTCCAACTCCTCGGCGAGGGCGGCATGGGCCGGGTCTTCCTGGCCCGGTCTCCGGGATCGCGACTGGTCGCCCTGAAGGTGATCCGGCCCGAGTACGCCGACGCGCCGAACTTCCGCGGGCGTTTCCGACGCGAGGCCGAAGCCGCCCGCAGCGTCAGCGGGTTCTTCACGCCGCCGGTGCTCGACGCGGACGCCGACGCCCCACAGCCCTGGCTTGCCACGGCCTACGTCCCCGCACCCTCGCTGCACGACGTCGTACGCGGCTTCGGCGCGCTGCCCGAGCCCGCCCTGCGCGCCCTGGGCACCGGTCTCGCCGAGGCGCTGCTCGCCATCCACGAGGCGGGCATCGTCCACCGCGACCTCAAGCCGGGCAATGTGCTGATCGCCGAGGACGGGCCCCGCGTCATCGACTTCGGCATCAGCAGGGCGGTGGACGCGACACAGGTGACCCGGACGGACGCGGTGATGGGGACACCTGGCTTCATGGCGCCCGAGCAGATCGTGTCGAGCCGCGAGGCCGGACCGGCGGCCGACGTCTTCTCGCTCGGCTGTGTCCTGGTCTTCGCAGCCACAGGGCAGGGCCCCTTCGGCGCCGGAGGGACGGCCGAGATCCTCTACCGGGCCGTCCACCACCCTCCTCGACTCGACCGCGTTCCCCCGGGGTTGGCCCCGCTGATCGGTGCCTGCCTGGACAAGGACCCCGTCCGCAGGCCGCCCGCCGCGTCGGTGCTCGCCGCGCTGGGGGCCGCCGACCCGGCCGCGCTGCTCACCGAGGGCCTGCGGCAGGATCTCGCGCGGCGGGCGGCGCACGCCGCCGTCCTGGTGACCGCACCGCCCGTACCCATGGCGCCCCTGTCTCAGCCCGTCGCCCCGGCCGGACCGAAGGGGCCGAGCCGTCGTACCTTCCTGTGGATCGCCGCGGGCGGCACCACCGCCGTGGCGGCGGGCGGCGCCGCGGCGCTGACGGAATGGAGGTCCCGGCGCGGCAAGGACCCGGCGCGATCGGGCGGCGGTACGAGCGCGGGCGGGGGTACGGGCGGTGGTTCGGGCACCACCGGGCTCCCCGAGCCCAAGGTCCCGGCAGGCCCCAAGCCACGATGGACGACTCCGCTGAAGAAGCTGGAGAGCGGACAACTCCGGCTCATCGGGAACACCTTGGTCCGCTGGGACACGACCCACGCGATCGGCTACGACACCACGACCGGGAAGCAACGCTGGACGGGTTCGCTCCGTACGCCCTCCGAGGTCACGAGTGCACCGAAATGGCTGGGCGTCCAGGGTTCGACGCTGTTCGCCGAGGGCTGGAGCGGTGAGAACGGCTATCTGTTCGGTGTCGACGCCACGGGCAGGCAGAAGTTCGCGTACGCGGTCACCCGGCCCGGACCCGACGGCCAGAACGCACACTTCATTCACAGCGTCCAGTCCATCGTCGGTTCGATCGCCGTCCTCGGTACCAGTGGCAACGACGGCTACGGAGTCCTTGCGGTCGACCTCGGCTCGGGCAAGGCCCTGTGGTCGCGCAGGATCCGCGGCAGCGACTTCCAGGCCCACGTCTCCGGTCGTCTCTGTTTCCTGCAGGACAACGGCACCCTCCGGGGCCTCGACCTGCGCTCCGGCACCGAGCGGTGGAGCGTCCCGGACGTCATCGAACCCGGCGCCTACCCGCGACTGGCCTCCGACGGGACGACGCTGCTCGTCGTCAGCGTCAAGGTGCAGGCCTTCCGCGCCTCCGACGGCGCGAAACTGTGGACCGCCGTCAACGAGACGACGACCATCAGCCCGTCCACGGTCCGCGGCGGGCGGGCCTACGTCTTCGACGGTCAGGACACCGTGTTCGCCCTGGACATGAAGAGCGGCGAGCAGACGTGGCACACCGCGAGCCCGCTGAACCTGTCGACCTCCGGCGGTGCGATGTCCCAAGGGCCCGTCGTCTCCTCGTCCGTGGTGGCCATCCCCACGTTCGCCACCGGCGAGGTCCCGGGGTTCGTCGTCCTGCGCGCCTCGGACGGCAAGCTGCTCTGGGCGCATCAGCCCGGCGGCAGCGAGGCCGGGCGCAAGGACACCTGGCACCTGCAGACCTCCGGCGAGACCCTCTTCGCCGCGTCCGAGACCACCCTCTACGCCTTCCGGAGCACCACCTCGTGACCACGCCGCCCACCCCTCCGCCGTCGTCCCCGCCACCCCCGCAGGCCGGCTCCACCGGCCCGTACATCGGCCCGTACCGGGTGATCCGTGAGCTCGGTGCGGGGGGCATGGGCCGTGTCCACCTCGCCGCCTCGCGCAGCGGCCGTGCGGTGGCCGTCAAGGTCGTACGCCCCGAACTGGCCGCCGATCCCGACTTCCGCCGCCGCTTCAAGGCCGAGGTGAACGCCGCCCGCGCGGTCTCCGGCGCCTTCACCGCGCCGGTCGTCGACGCCGACCCCGAGGGGCCGCAGCCCTGGCTGGCCACCGCCTACATCCCCGGCCCTTCGCTCTCCGACGCCCTGGACGCCCACGGGCCCATGCCCGAGGCCACGTTGCGCGTGCTCGGCGGAGGCCTGGCCGAGGCGCTTGCCGCGATCCACCGCGCGGGGCTCGTTCACCGCGACCTCAAACCGTCCAACATCCTGCTCACCCTCGACGGCCCCCGGGTGATCGACTTCGGCATCAGCCGGGCCGTCGACGGCACCGTCCTCACCGCCGAGGGCCAGGTCGCCGGCTCGCCCGGCTTCATGTCGCCGGAGCAATCGCAGGGAGCCCAACTCTCGGGTGCGAGCGACGTGTTCGCGTTCGGCGCCGTGCTCGCCTTCGCAGCCACCGGCATACCGCCGTTCGGCACCGGCGCGGCCCACGCCCTGCTCTACCGGGTCGCGTATGAGGAACCGCAGCTGCACGGCGTCCCGCACGGCCTGCTCGGGATCGTCACCGCGTGCCTGGACAAGGACCCCGCCCGGCGGCCCGACGTCGAGCAACTGCAGTCCTGGCTCCGGCCGGAGACCACCACGGGCTGGCTCGGCGCGGTCGAACTCCAGGTGACCGAGGACCAGCGCACCCTGCAGGACGCGGTACGCCCGCCGCTGCTCAGCCGCCGCCGGCTGCTGCTCGGCGGCGGGGTGCTCGCCGTGGCCGCCGCGGCCGGTGGCACCGCCTGGTTCCTGCGCGGGGGCGGCGAGGGCGCCGCGGCCACCCCCGTGCTCGACTGGACCCACGACCTGCCCCGGCCCGGCATGTCCTTGAGCGCGGTGACCAAGTCCACGCTGCTGTGCGTCCAACAGGCCTCGGGGGCCGCCTTCGACCGGGCCACGGGCACATTGCTGTGGCAGGACCCCGGCGGGCAGAACACCGACGCTCTCGTCGACGACGAGCGCGTCTACACGGTTCGTACCGACGGCAAGGTGCACGCGTTCGGCGGCCGGACCGGGAAGGAGGTTTGGAACGCGACCCCGGACGGGGACAACGCGCCCCGACTCGAGTTCGGCGACGGCAAGATCGTCGTCACGGCGAGCGGCGAACGGCTCCAGGCGCTCGACGCGTCGAGCGGAGAGGTGCGCTGGACGTCGTCCGCCGTGAAGGGAGCCCTCGCCGTCATCGGCACCACCCGGGCCGGTGCTCTGATCGCCTGGGGCAGCTCCTCGAAGACGGACCCGGCCGCGACCACCATCGGATACGCCGCCCTCGCCGCGGACTCGGGCGAGCGCGTCTGGGCGAAGGACCTCGTCACCCTCTACCCGCCGGCCGACGGCAAGGTGCTCTACGCCATCGACGCCCGCATGAACCTGCTCGCACTCGATCCCGAGGACGGCAGCACACTCCGGAGCGCGCCCACGAAACTTCCGCCGACGAACAGCGAGGTCCTCCTTTGGAGCGGGTCCTTGAGCCTGCTCGAAGGAACCCTGTTCTGCTACCCGGGCACCGGGGCCAACGGCTCGACGCGCGGCCTGCTCGTCGCCTTCGACCCGGAGACGGGCAAGACCCTGTGGAGCGTAGGGACGGCCGCCCGCGGCAACCGCGGCTACGCCCGCTCCGGCGCGACCGTCTGCTACCTGGACCAGAAGGTCCTGTACGGAATCGACGCCACGACCGGCGCGAAACGCTGGACGGCGGGTTCCGGCCTGGGGGACCCGGTGTTCCTCGGCGCCCTGGGCGGACTCTTCCTCGCCGCGGGCGAGAAGGGCCTGTACGCCTTCCGCGCCGAGACCGGCGAACAGGTCTGGCATCACGCTGCCGACGGCGCCTCCGGCTCCTGGTCGACTCACATCGCCGGCAAGCACCTCTACGCCACGTGGTCGGGCAAGCTGCTCCGCTTCTCGGTGCCGAAGGCCTGACGGCGATGTGACGGGTCCGTTCGAAACGTCGTCATTCAGCCTGCGGCGCACCTCCCGGCCGCCTGCACGACGACCGCAGCCTGGACCTGGCCGCGCAGCGGCGGGCCATTGAGGACGCCCGCCGCGCGGGCATCGCCCGGTTGGACATCACACCGAGGCACCTGCCCCGCACCCCAGCCCTGCCCCGCATCTCAGTCCTGCCCCCGTCCTCGAACACGCCGACGTGATGGCCCGGATCGAGCCGACCCGGCGACCGTGAAGTGGACGCCGAGGCACGACGACCCGACCGTCCGAATCCGACAACGGTGCCACCTCCGGCCGGCCGCGCGCTCCTGCACGGGGCGCCTTCTCCAGCGCAGGGTCGCGTCCCGTGACCGCCGGCAGGCCCTCGTCGCCCGCCGGAACTCGCCACGCGTGCCGCGCACGAGCGCGGTGTCGACCGGGAAACGATCGCCCGGACGATCGGGTTGAGTCAGGCCCATGCAGGCCGGGCGCTGCGCGGGGAGCCCACCACCGAGTAGCCCGACGAGTGCGGTGGCCGGCGGTGGTTCACCTTCGGGCGATTGCTTCGCCGGCCCGCCCGTCGCTCCTGTCAGGTCTGGTCGAGGGCTCGACGTGCGGCCTCGATGTATCGCTCACGAAGGCGGTCGATCCTCCGGCGCTGCTCCGCATCTCGCGATGAACCTTCGGACGCGGCGGCATACTGGCGGCCGGCTTCCTCCACGTCCACCGGCCCTTCCAGTGAGACCAGCTGGACTGCGCTGAGCATCCGTACTCCAGCGTCTGGCTCCCGGTTCACTTGCCAGGCCTGGCAGGCCTCAAGGAGCTGAACGTAGACCTGTCGCCGCTGGTCGACCGCGCGGGCGCGGCGTTGTGCGTCAAGGGTGGTCTGGACGCTGGCGATCAGCGCGTTCGCCTGCGCGTTGCCCGCCGCCTCGGCGGCGGCGGCCTGCCGGTGGCCGGCCTTCCACGCGAAGAACCCTGTCACTGCGCTGCCCAAGATGGCCGACCCGGCGGCGATCAGGGCGAACCCCCACTCAGTCATGCGGGGGATCCTGCCACCTAGGGCTGCGTCCCGGGTTGTTCCTCCGCGCTCCCGACACAAGAAGCCGGAGAACGTCCGCCGCTACTTCGAACCGTCGCCGGAGGCGATGGCCGAGTTCATGAGCCTGCTCGCGCCCGGTGGAATCGACCGCTGAGCCGCGTCTTGATCCTTCTCGGTGGCGACGGCGGAGGCGGAGAGGAGCGTCGCAGCAGCGAGGCTGCCCCAGAGGGCGGCCGGGCCGTGGGGTGCGAGAGTGGTGACGACTGCCGGGGAGACGGCGAGGCCGAAGCCCGTGGAGAGCTGGAAGCGCGCGAGGGTGCGTCCCAGGACATGGGCCGGGGCGAGGGCGGTGATGAGCGCGGTGGCGCTGCCGGCATAGATGATCTCGCCGAGGGTGCAGACCACGGACACCGTGGCGACGGCCGGGGCGCCCCATCCGTGTCCCAGTGAGGCGGCCGCCAGGAAGCCGAGGTAGGACGCGGTGAGGACCACGCCGGCGAGAGCCAGCACGGTCCGCCGGGAGAAGCGGGACATCAGGACGGTGACCGGAACCTGCAGGGTGACCACCAGCACCGTGTTGGCCACGAAGATGGCTGCCGACCACACCGGGGATGCGTGCAACTGGGTCACCAGGACCAGAGGGAGCGCGATTTCGGGGACGTTGAGGCAGAAGGCGTAGACCACGTTGGCGGCCAGCAGCGCGCGCATCCGGGGTGGCGGCCCGTCGTTTTTGTCCTTGGCCGGGGTAACGGCCGGATGCGTGTGCAGGTGGACCGACCATGCCAAGGCCGCGGCAGCGAGATAGGCGAGAGCGGTGACGGCTGCCAGCGCCTGCAATGCGGTGGTGCCGCCCGCCAGGCATGCGGTGGCGAGAAGCGCACCCGCGCCCAGGCCGGCGTTGCGCAGGGCGCGGCCTGCCGCGAGAGCGGCGTCGCGTTCGCGGCCGTGGGCGACCGTGGCCACGAGAGCGGCATGGGCGGCCGGCCATGCCTGGTTGCCGATGCCGAGGAAGAGCGCCGCCGTCGCGAACAGCCAGACGTGCCCTGCCGGGGTGGCCAGCAGCAGCGCCACGCCCAGCACCCGCACCAGCATCGACGCCGCCACGACCGTGCTGCGTGCACCCCGGTCCAGCCATCGGCCCACCGCGGGCATGCACACCAGACCGACAACGACGCCGGCCGTCATGGCGATGCCGGTGGCGGGCGCGGACAGCCTCAGCACGGTCACCCCGTAGAGCAGCAGAAAGGGCCGCAGCAGGCCGGTGCCGAGCGCGTCCACGGCCAGGGCGACGGCATAGCGGGGCCCTCCGGAGGCGCGGACGAGGGCGCGGGGCCGGATCTTGGTGGTGGTTGGCATGGCGCCAACGGTGTGTTCAACCGCCGTGCCGGCCACGTCGGTTGACGACCATCGTCAACCGACGCCGTCGCCGGCCGTCCGGTCGGCGATGATGGGGGAGTGACGTTGAGGATCGACATCAGCGGCCTGCCGTCCGAGCGATTGCGGTTCGCCGCCTCTCCGCTGGCCGAGCTGACCGCGATGCTGCACGTGCTGGCCGAACCCGGGCATCATCCGCGACTCGCCGGCTGGGCCGGGGACGTCTGGGCCAGGCTGCGGCCGGAGCTGGCGGAGCGGCTGCGGGAGGCGGAGTTCCTCTGGCGTTCCTCACGAGCCGATTTCCTGGTCCCCGCCCGGCCTCGGCCGACCCTCGCCGAGGAGTTGGACGGCGTGGACCGGATAGACGACGAAACGTATGTGAGGTCCGCGCTCATCACCACGTGCGGCAGCAACCGGGTCCACTTCGCTGCGCCGTCGCCGCTCACCGACGCGACGGCGCGCGAGCGGGCCCTGGACCTCGCCCAGGCCCGCGGCCCGCTGCAAGAGGCCTTCGCGGAACGGCTGCTCGCAGACCCGGCCGCCGTGCGGGCACGGGTGCGCCGCACCCTCGAACAGTGCGCCGACGCCTTCTTCGACGCCGCCTGGACGAGCGTCGCCGTGCAACTGGCCACCGACCTGCGTCTGAAGAACGACCTGCTGAAGCGCCAGGGCATCGGGGCGGCACTCGCCTCGGTCTCCGGCGCAGTCACCCTGGCACCGGACGGCGACTGCATCACCGTGGACAAACTGCAGGACAAGGCGACCGCCGCCCACGGTACCGGGGTCACCTTCATCCCCAGCGTCTTCGGCCGCCCGCACCTGGTGGCGGTCCACGCGCCCGGGTGGCAGCCGGTGGTGCAGTACCCCGTGGCCGAGCCGAGTCCGGCAGAGCCGGTGTCGCTGGAAGCCGTCACGCTTCGGCTGGAGGCGCTCGCCCATCCGGTACGGCTGCGGCTGCTGCGTACCTTGGCCCGCGGCCCGCACACCACCGGCGAGCTGGCCCACGCCTGGGAACTTTCACCCCCGGAGGTATCCCGCCACCTCGCCGTCCTGCGCCACGCCGGGCTGCTCACGGCCCGGCGGCGCGGTCGCTACGTCCACTACACCCTCGACCTGTCCGCGATGACGGCGCTGGGCACGAACCTGCTGTCGGCGGTGCTGCGCTGAGTGCCCTCGGTGCTCAGTGGCTTCGTCTGCCGGAGACGAGGGCGTCGCGTCGGTCGCCCGCAGGACGACTCGTCGCTCCTGGTCCACGTCGCCCTGATCGACGACGAGCGAAACACGGTGCTGGGTGAGTGGGCCGTGCACTTCTACGACGGGCACGTGGAGGCCGGGAAGGTCTGCGACCAGTGTTCAACGTTGATGAGCGCTCAGACCGAGGGTTCTTCCGGGCGTCGGGGACAGCGGAGGAACCGGCCGAGCGCGCAGATTGGTTGGAGACCCTGCTCGAAAGACCGATCAGCCGCACGGAGTGGCACCACCAGGGCCAGGAGTATGAGACAACCTGGAACTTCGCGGACACCCTTGAGCTCGTCAGCCCCGGCGTCGTACAGGTTGCCAGCACGAGGTGCAGGGTCTTGAAGAGCCGCCCGTAGTGCGTGAACGTGTCCCCGAGCCCGGTGGGTCGCCCGTCGCGATAGACCATGCGGATCAGGCCGTAGCCGCAGACCTCTCCGGTGGTCAGAGAGACGGCCACTCGCAGCGTGCCGCCCCGCACGCGGTCGAGGCGCACGGTGTGGCCGGCGGCTTCCTGGAGGGGGCCGTAGTCGGCGCTCGCGTGGGTGCGCCACAGACAGGCGTTGCCGATGTCGGCGATCCGCGAGGAAGAACTTGGTAGCCGCAGATCGCGAACAGCTCGACCAAGATGTCGGGGTACGAGGCGGTGTCGGCGATCACAGAGCCCCGTACGTTTCGCGGAACACGGTGTGCTCCCGGGCACGCCGCCCCGGATGACGCCGCGCCTCCGCCGGGTAGCCGACCGACACCAACAAGGCGATGGCCAGGTCGTTACGGTCACCGATACCGATCACCTCCTTCACCTTCTTCTCGTCCCAGCCGTTCATGGGCGAAGTCGCCAGGCCCATCTCCGTTGCTGCGAGCATCACGAAGGAAGCCGCGATCATGGCGTCTTTGACCGCGTACTCCCGGAGCAGACCCCGCTGGTCGAGATCCTCCTGGAACGCCCGCGATGCGGCGGAGAACATCGCGACGAACTCGTCGCTCCACGCTCCGCCGCAGCGCGCCTGCTCATAGACGTCGCTGTGGTCATCACGCCAGGACTGAGGCTCGGCGACGAAGACCAGTACGACCGGAGCCTCTTGCGGCTGGGGCTGGCCCCCCGTGGCCCATGCCAGCCCCGCACGGCCCTCGTCTCCGGATACCGCGACGATCGACCGGTCCTGCAGGTTCCAACTGGTGGGGGCCTCAACGGCGAGACCGAGAAGCGCGTCGAGCATGCTTTCCGGGATCGGGTCGGGCAGGTAGTGGCGGATGGTGCGGCGGGTGCGGATCGCTTCTGCGACAGACATCGTGTGACTCGTCATGTCACTCACTATTGGAGAGTCACTCTCCGATAGGAAGAGGGCACTATTTTGTGCGTTACTCTCCCCGCATGGAGACCATTGTGGAATCGTCCGGGCTGCCGGCCGACGTCTACTCCGCGAAGTGCCCGACACGCCAGGTCCTCGATCACATCTCCGGCAAGTGGACCATTCTGGTCGTGGACGCGCTCCTCGCAGGCACCTTGCGGTACACGGACTTGAGCCGACGCATCGAGGGGGTGTCGCAGAAGATGCTCACTCAGACCCTGCGCGGCCTCGAGGCCGACGGGTTCGTCTCCCGCACCGTCCATCCCACCGTTCCGCCCCGGGTCGAATACGACCTGACGGAGCTCGGCCACAGCCTCGCAGAGCCGATCACCGCGCTCCGCCAGTGGACGGAAGCCCACATCAACGAGATCGAGCGGGCCCGGGCCGCGTCGCAGGCCGGGAAGGCCCCCTGATTCGTTGCACCCCCATGCAAACGGCATACCAAGAGCGAGGATCGGCATTCCCCGACTCCCCGCTCTGGCCGCGCGCGGTGGGCTGGGCGCTCTCCCAGCGGTCTCCGCTCAGGAGCTTGGCCAGCGGTCGCCCCCATGCTCGCCGGGCCGGGCGTAGACGTCGCGGCGACGGGAGTGCGGCGGCCCCGGCAGGCCGCGGGTGCCGGGGCCAGGGGCCGGTAGGAACCGAGCGCCGGGGACTACGCCGCGGATGCGGGGCGGGTGGGGGAGATCAGCAGCCGTGCCGAAGGTCGCCAAAAGATGCGCCAGGAAGCTCTCGAAGAACAGCATCAGGCGCCGCCGTCCACGACACCTGCCCAGACGCCCAGGCGTCGCCACGGGTGCAGGCGGCCGAGCGGATAGCCGGCCGCGAGTGCGACGATCACGGCGGCGACGACCATCACGACCACCGCATCCCGAGGGCGGAGAGCTCCTCCGTGCGATCGGGCGCCAGCTTGACGGCCTTCGCCTGCTGCCGGCTGGGTTGTTCAGCGGTCGCGGGTGGCCGCAGTCCGGGCAAGGATGCGCAGGGCGGCGGTGACGGCAACGGGGAAGGGTGCGGAGTCCAAGGCGGTCAGGTCCGCGTGGCGGCGGTGGTCGATCGTGTCCTCGACGGCGGCGCGGGCGCCGGTGGCGGTCAGGACGTGGCGGATGTGGTCGGCAGCGCTTCCAGGCCGATTCGTCCCGCCTCACCGCCTCCGGGTCGATGATCGCCCGGTAGCCCCGGAGCCACCCCGTCCTGCCTCCAGCTGACGCACGCGCCGGAGGCAGGTGTCCCCTGAGGCCGAACTGGATCGCTGGGAGCTGGCTGCCTGTGCGCGTGGTCAGAGGCGGACGACGATCAGGGCGATGTCGTCGCGGGCGCCGCCGGCCACGCCGAGGCGGGCAAGCAGTGCGTCGGCGAGGGCGTCGGGGCCGGTGCGGACGTGGTGGGTGAGGGCGTCGACGAGTCGGTGCAGGCCGGCGTCGATGTCCTCGTCGCGGCGTTCGATGAGTCCGTCGGTGTAGAGCACGAGGGTGTCACCGGAGCTGTAGGGGAGGGCGGCCTGCGGGCGGGTGACGTGTTCGGGACGTGCGCCGAGCGGCGGGTCGGTCGCTTGGACCAGCAGGTCGTAGGTGCCGTCGGAGTGCAGCAGAACGGGCGGGGGATGTCCGGCGCTGCTGTACGCGATTTGTTGCTGACGAGTGTCGATCACGGCCTGGAAGGCGGTGGTGGCCAGCGCGCCTTCGACCGATCGTGAGTACAGGCCGAGGACTTCCAGCGACTTGGCCGGTTCGTGCACGGCTCGGACGGCGGCGCTCAGGGCACTGCGCAGCATGCCCATGACGGCGGCGGCCTCCAGACCGTGGCCGACGACATCGCCGACCGCGACGCCGAAGCAGCCGTCGGGCAGATTGACGACGTCGAACCAGTCGCCGCACACGTTCAGCGACCCGACCGCCGGCAGATAGCGCACCGCGACATTCTGGTATTGCTCCAGGTCAGGCGAGTGCAGCATGGCCTCCTGTAGGGTCACGGCGACCTGGCGTTCGCGGGCGTGTGCCTGCCGCAGCTCCTCGTTCAGCCGCTGCAGCTCCCGTGCCCGTGCGTACAGCTCGGCCTCCATCACCTGCCGCCTGGCCAGTAGCCCCCCGGCCTGTCCGGGCGGCCGGGAGCGGACGAAATCGGTCACGTCCTCCACCCGGTGGATGATCCACGCCACCTGCCCGGCCGGTCCCAGTACGGGGGTGTTGATCGGCGACCACCACCGCTCCTCGAACGTCCCGGGCCGGGACACGACGGGGATGTCGTACTTCTGTACCGCCATCGTGTCCGGTTGCTTCGACCGCAGGACCCGCTGCAGCGAGGCGTTCAGGTTCCGCACGCCGTCCGCGTTCGCGTCCGCCGGGTTGTCCGGGAACGCGTCGAACAGGTGCTGGCCGACCAGGTCCTGCATGGTCCGGCCGGTGGCGCGGAGGTATGCCTCGTTGACGTCGACGATCACCAGGTCCGGACCCAGTACCAGATAGGGACTGGGCGTGGCCGCGAACAACGCCGTGTAGTCAATGTCCGGTCCCACGGCATGCACCGGTCCTCTCAGCTGTGCAGCGGTGAACGTGCGTCGTCACCGGGAATGCCATGCGATGCCCAGGGCTGTGATACGCGAATTGTCCCTCCACGCCGACAGCAGGTCCAGGACCGCTACGGCATCGTCCTGGCTCCCGTGGCCTCCGTCGGCCGCCGCGTTTCGGTGGCAGCGTGAGGGCAGTCCTGGACGCCCTCATCACACGACCTCGACGATTAGGAGTCATGGCAGGCGCTCACTTCCCCGCTCTGGGCTTGCTTGTCGTCGGTGTCGACGGATCGGCCTCCGCACGGACGGCGGTCCTGTGGGCTGCTACCGAGGCCGACATGCGTGGCTGGCTCCACATCGTCCACGCCTGCGACTCCGAGCACCGCACCCACTACCTTTCCCCGGCCGATGTCGCTCGCGTCCACCGAGCCGGCCACGGGTTGCTTGAGGCGACGACCGAAGCGGTCACCGCGCGCCACTCCGCGCTGCCGGTGAGTAATGAGCTCAGCCGTGACGCCCCTGCTTCCAGCCTCGCCCGTGCGGCCTCACGGCGCGACACGATCGTGGTCGGACACCGTGGTCTCGGCGGGTTCTCTTCACTCCTGCTCGGCTCAGTCGGTCTCAAGGCCGCGGCCGGGGCCGTCACGCCAGTCGTGGTTGTCCGGGACGGCGGCGAGCCCGCCGAGGCCGGACGCCTGAAGGCATGAGACGCGCACCCTTCCGAGCGGCCTACCCGCGTCGTCCAGACACAAGGCAGCCGCGGCCAGTTCCCAGGCCCGCAGCTCGCCGTCTGTGCAATTCGCTTGAGCGTCAGTGATGGTCTGCGGGGGAGTGTCAGTGGAGAGTCGTCATCTGGTTGTCAGCGGTGCAGCCCGAGTGCTCTGGTAGCTGGTGCTGATAGGTCGTGGCGGCCTGGTGCTGACATGGGTGACGAAGAGGCAGGTCATTCTCGCGCAGACCATCACCCGTCCTCGCTGAAGCCGGTGCCATCCAAGAATGGTTCGCCGAGGGGGCCGCCAGTCAGTTTCAGGGTAGTCGTGCCCGGTCTGCGGTCTGCGGTCTGCGGTCTGCGGTCTGCGGTCTGCGGTCTGCGGTCTGCGGGGCTCTGGTCGGCACCGGAGCGGGCTCCTGTGAGCACCAGCCGCCGAGCCTCGCCTCGTGCAGGACAGCGCCCGGGACCCCGAACAGGTCGATCCGTTCAAACTGTTCGGGAACTGCCCCCTCCATGGATGCCTGCGGTGCAGGGTGCGCTGGTCGCAGGCGGTCAGAGCTTCAGCAGGCGGGGCCGCCATGTCCACCCGGCGCCGAGAACCGCCTCGCGCAGGACGTTCCTCATGTCCCGGGTGTCGAGCGTCTTGACCCTGCGGCGGCGGCCGTCGGGGCCCTGCTCGTATGTCCATTGCACCGAGAACCCGGCCCCGCGGCCGTACTCACGCGACGCCGACAGCCGGCCCCTGGTGCTCGACCGCTGCTCCTGGAGGGCCCGCACCTCGCGCCGGTGAGGGTCCAGCCGCATGCGGATGCTCAGACGCAGATCCACATCCTCGCCGAAGGCGCGGTGCTGGATCCGCCAGTCCGCTATCAGGTCGGCCTTCTCCGAAGGGCTGGCGAGGCGCACCCGGTAGGGCACCTCCGGGCCGCTCACCGCGAGGATGGCGTCGCGGACCGCGGCCGCGGTGAGCGGTGTCACTCCGCCTGCCGGGTGCCTGGTGCCGGTCAGTCGTTCGAAGAACCCCATCGGGTCAGCCTACGGCGGTCAGTCCAGGGGTCAGGAGGGAGTCCCCACTCCCAGTCGAAGTACCGTGCCTCACTCGCCCCGCGGCCGTGCAGGGCGCGCCCTCCAGCTCCTTAGAGGTCCTAACGGAAGCTGTTGATGGTGTGACTGTCGGCTTGGATGGTCGTTGGTTCCTTCGTGGGGGAGAGGAACTCTCGGCCGTGGGTCGTCTCGGACGAACTGTGGGGATTGATCGAGCCGTTGTTGCCGGTCCCGCCGCCGAAGCTGGTGGTGGGGCGGCCGCGGGTGCCTGACCGGCAGGCTCTGTGCGGGATCCTGTTTGTGCTCCATACGGGGATCCAGTGGGAGTACTTGCCTCAGGAGCTCGGGTTCGGGTCGGGAATGACGTGCTGGCGACGACTCGCTGCGTGGAACGAGGCCGGCGTGTGGGATCGGCTCCATGTCGTCCTGCTGACGAAGCTGCGGTCGGCGAAGCAGCTGGACTGGTCGAGGGCGGTGATCGACTCCAGCCATGTGCGGGCCGCTCGGCGGGGCCCAAAAGCGGGCCCAGCCCGGTCGACCGAGCACGTGCGGGCAGCAAGCACCATGTCCTCGTCGACGGGCAGGGCATCCCGCTCGCCGTGTCGCTGACCGGCGGAAACCGCAACGACGTCACGCAGCTGATGCCCCTGATCGCGAAGATTCCGCCCGTCGCGGGCCTGGTCGGCCGGCCGCGACGGCGGCCTGAGACCCTGCTCGGCGACCGGGGCTACGACCACGACAAGTACCGCCGCCTCGTCTGGGCCCAGGGCATCAAGCCGGTCATCGCTCGGCGCGGTGTCCCGCATGGCTCAGGCCTCGGAGCCCACCGTTGGGTCGTCGAACGCACCATCGCCTGGCTGCACGGTTTCCGACGGCTACGTGTCCGCTGGGAACGGCGGGACGGCATCCACGAAGCCTTCCTCGGCCTCGCCGCCTGCCTCATCACCCACCGACACGTCCAACGCCCCTGTTAGGACCTCTAAGAGGTCGCTCTCGGTGATGAGCGCGGCGCCCTCGGCAAGGTCGACGACGCGCACGAGCAGGATGACGATCTGAAGACCCACCCCCACCCCGCTTCGCGTTGCGATGGTGATGACGATGTAGGCCAGGAGCGTATGCGGAAGCCCGAGAAGTAGTACCTTCCGCACCTTGGCAGCATCTGGGACCTGGGCGGGAGCCGCAACAGGCCTGGGGGGGCAGGAGCGGTGGCGGAGGGGCCGCCGCAGCGCGCCGGCGTGTGGCGGTCTGCGGCGGTGGGCTGTGAGGCACGTGGAGGACCCTGGCCATCAGCTCAGCGAACTCCGGGTGCGCTCGCAATTCGTCGGTCAGCACTGAGAGGTTGTTGTCTTTCCGGGCTTGAGGACTGCGTTCTCGCTGGTCAGGCATAGGGTCGGCGGTCTCGTGGCAGTGGTGTCGTGTCGTTGCTTTGGTGGAGGTCGAGGATGCCGTCGGTCGTGGGACTGCTGGAACAGCGTGAGCTCACCGCTCGCCGTCGTGTCGACGATCTGCGGGAGGAGGCCGACCGCCTCCAGGCGGAGCTGGCCTTGGCTGAGCGGGAGTGGAACGAGTGGGTCATCGCCCGCTCACGCGTTGGCGAGGTACTGGCCCCGGGCAACGACGCCGTCGTCGGCCCCGCCGCCTCCGAGGGTCTGCCGGCTCCCGGTGTGCAACCGGCGCGGCCTGAACCGGCGGAGGCGGCGAAGCCGAAAACAGTGGTGCCGGTGTGGCGCGCGGGGCTGGCCTGGTCGGCGCTGTCGGTGGACTACCAGCGCATCCTGCAGGCCCTCAGCGACCGTAACCGACTCGGTCAAGGAGCGTTGACGTGCCAGGAGATGGCCGCTTGCTTCGGCCTGGACCCCGTACCGGGAAAGGTGGAGGCACTGCGATCGAAGGCCAAGCGGCTGACGGCGCGCGGCTGGCTGATTGAGCCGGCACCTGGCCGATTCACGCTCGCGAAGGACGTGGCCGGGCAACGCGGCGGGTCATGAGCATCGTCATCGACCAGTAGACCATCGCCTCAGCGCTGGCGATGGAACGCTCGAAGTCGCGCACGAGACGGCGACTTCGCATCAGGTGGGCGAAGAACCGCTCGACGATCCACCGCTTGGGCAGCACGACGAAGCCGCGCATGTCGTTGCCGCGTTTGACGATGGCGAGGGCCGCGAGGCAGTACTCGACGAGGCTGCCGGTGTATCCGCCGTCGGCCCAGACCAGGGCCAGCAGGTGGTGCGCGGCAGTGACCTGGGTGAGCAGGACCTGGGCCGCAGCGCGGTCGCCCACATCCGCTGCGGTGACCATCACCGCGAGCAGCAGGCCAAGGGTGTCGACCACGACGTGCCGCTTGCGCCCGTTGATCAGCTTGCCGCCGTCGAAGCCGCGGCTGTCAGAGCCGACGACCTCGTCCGCTTTGACCGACTGCGAATCGATCACGCCCGCGCCCGGCTCCGAGTCCCGCCCGGCCCGCTCGCGGACCAGGCGGCGGAGCCGGTCGTGGAACTCGCGGACCAGATCGTGGTTGCGCCAGCGCCGGAAGAACGCGTAGACCCGGTCCCACGGTGGGAAGTCGGCAGGCATGGCCCGCCACTTCGTGCCGTTGTCGACCAGGTAGCGGATCGCGTCCAGCATCGCGCGGTGGCAATAAGCCTCCGGTTGCCCGCCCCGGCCCCGGCCAGCCCGGCACCGGCAGCAGTGGCCGGACCACCGCCCACTCGGCGTCCGACATGTCGGTGGCATACCGACGCTCGCGCGCCCCGTGGTCTCTGGCGTTCCCGAACCTGTGAGCCAGACAGTCACACGCGAGAGTGGCTGAAGTGGACCCCACTCCCGCGTTGCCGTAGAAATGCGACAACAGGACCTCCTGGAGCGCACGTTGGCTTCGACACCCTTCGAGCTACCAAGAGGCCCTGCTCTCATGCACGGCAGCCGCCGCAGTCACCCGATCGACTGACTTCTCGACGAGATCGGGACGACGACAGTCGCGTCGCTTCTCGTGATCGCTGGGACGGACAAATTCGCACTGCCATCCAGGTAGACGGTCGGCTTGGTGACGCCCCGAGGCCGCCTCGCGGGTTTGAGCCCGGTGCCGCGACTGACGAACCTGGCGAAGAGTCGTGTCCTACCGGCTCGAGGCGCGGCCAACAGCCCCCGCTACGTCCTACTTCTCCTCCGGCTCCCAGGCGCGGAGCAGGTCGAGCAGCCCTGCGTCTCCGTCAACGTGCAAGGAGTCGGCCTGGATCCGGTCGTACAGGTAGAGGACCAGCTCACTGGCCGTGCCGTGGACGGAGGCGCCGGCTGCGTCCGAGTCTTCGCCGGTCGCGGCGGTGGGCGCGGGGATGTGGGTGGTGCGTGCGCCGTCGCCGTCGACGGTGAGGCGCCAGGAGCGGCCCTCGGCGGCGTGGAAGTCGAAGGCCGTGGGCTTGTGCGGCCAGGCACTCGGCGTTGCGCAGACGGTGAACAGGAACTCCTCCACACCGTCGAGTGCCAGCTCGACCGGCAGCGGCTGCGGGGCGCCCCCGGCGAGCTGGGCGTCGTAGGTGTGCACAGCGGTCTCCTGGACCCGGTGCCGGGCGGTGCCGCCGGCGGTCTGCGGTGACTGCGACGCGGGCCACCACGTCCAGCAACCGCTCTCCGGTCCCGCCGCGCGCAGGGCGCCCAGCAGAAGCTGCGTCGACGCGTCCAGCCAGGCCAGCAGGGCCTCACGCTCCTGCGGCACTTCCAGCGCGGCGCGCGCGGCGACGGCCTCGGCCGGGGGAGCGTCGGCAGACCCCGCGCCGACGATGGCGGCCCAGAAACGGTCTCCCCCACCCAGGTGCTTCACCAGATCGAACAGCGTCCACCCGGGGCAGGTCGGCACCTGCGCGTCGAGACCGGGCGCGGCGGCGACCACGGCGCGGAAGGCGGTCGACCGTTCATCGATCAGTCGCAACAGGTCAGGGAACTCAAGATTCTTTTCCACGCCGGATGTCTATCACCGTGCTCCGGTGATCGGACAGCGATTTTCACAGTCGCCGCCGGTTGGCCATTGCGGACGTCCTCGCCTCCCACCGCTCGGGTGACAAGCTGCGCACTGCTGCGAGGACGCTGGTGGTGGCGGTACGCCAGGCGTCGTGCCTGTGGGTGCTCTGGCCTCGCCGTGCGGCCGGGCACCTCGGCGACGTGACGTCCACCCGGTGCGCGCGGTCATGCTGCCGCTCGTTGTGATGGACGCGGAGGTCACGACGGCGGGGAAGGACCGGTCGGGTCGGGAGTTCAGGTGACCCCCGTTCGACCAGCACTCCTCAAGTTCGGAACAACAACAGCCACTGAGGCCACGATGCCTGCTGATCCCTCGCCGGGCTGCTCGTGCAGCCGGGCCGGCGCAGAGGCGCCCAGAGTGCTTCTCTCAAGGCGGCTCCAGACCAGTTCCTGAACTACCGTCTTCTGCCTGGCTGTGACCGGAGTCCCTCCGGTCACACCTGTACCGCTGCAACGGCCAACTCCGAAGCCTGCATCGCCGCCCCTCCCCGCCCAGGGCCTCCACCTGATCAGCCAAGGGCTCAACGACCGTACCGGCAGCCAGATTTCAGTGACAATGAAACGACATGCGTTGTCTCCCGTCAGACCGTCACAGCCCTCGCCGACGGGTTCTGGCCGCCCCTTCGGCACCGGCAGCTTCGCCAGGAGGTGGTAGCCGGCCGAGCAGCGTGACCAGCACCCCCGTCCCAGCCGTGCCCGGAAATGGACATAGGCTCGCGAACCCGTCCACTGAGAACGCTTCGTGCACCACAGTGCGTACGCTGCCAGCGTTTGGCCGTCTTTCGAGGAAGAGCTGCGGATGACTGACAATCCGTCTGTGCCCGGACCGCGCCGGGACATGGCGATGCACAACGACTGGTGGGCTTCGGGCTGGGACCACGTCCTGCCCCGCCAGGGCTTCCCGTTGACGATGCTGATCGGCACCGCGAGCCAGCCCGGCTTCACCGGCTCCCTGGACGACCTCCTGCAGGAGATCTTCGACGGCCACTGGGACATGATCGGCGGCGATCTCGACGGCGCGCTCACGTTCTCGTGGCCCGATGAGGAATGGGACTACGAGGAAGCGCCGGAGGGCCGCGAAGCATCCGAGGCGAACCGCTGGGAGAAGTTCGGCGCCATGCTCACGGCCGCCGGCTTCCCGGTGCCGACGACCGTGCGGGACCTGTCCGAGCTCTACCTGACCTGGAGTCTGGCGCGCCGCGAGGAGACGCCGGACGGCATCCGATGGTCGATGCCCGCCGCGCTGCCGCTGCCCGGTGACCTGCTGCCCCTGGATGCCGAACTCACCAAGCGGCTCGACTGGATCCGCTGGACGATGCGCACCGGCCCGCTCGTCAACGGGCTCATCAAGTACCTGGTCGACGATCTGGGTGAACCGCAGGAGGTCCTCACCTCCCTCGACCGCCTGGCGGTCGCCACCGGCCAGGATGCCGACGACGTCCGCATCGCCCTCGCGGAGCTCGTGGAGTCCGGCGACGCCCAGGTGCACCGCGGGAAGGAGCGGGCCGACGCGGAGAGGCTGGAGGCACATCAGCGCTTCCGCCTGGTCATGGACTGGGACCACTTCAACGAGACCCGGATGCACCTGAGCATCAAGACCGACGACGCATGACCGAGAGCGTGCCGGGCCCGGTGGGAACGCAGGACACGCGCCTGATCGTGGTCCGCGGCAACAGCGCCTCGGGGAAGTCGTCCGTCGCGGCCGGCCTGCGCGAGAAGTTCGGCCGCAACCTCGCGATCGTCGGCCAGGACAACCTGCGCCGGATCGTGCTGCGCGAACACGACCGGCCTGGAGCTGTGAACATCGGCCTGATCGACCTCACCGCCCGCTACGCCCTGGACAACGGCTTCCACGTCGTCGTGGAGGGCATCCTGTACGCCGACCGCTACGGCACGATGCTCCAGGACCTGGTGCACGCCCACCGCGGTGTCTCGCGCTGCTACTACCTCCACGTGCCCTACGCGGAGACGGTGCTGAGGCACGCGACGAAGCCCGACGCCGAGTACCTCAAGCACGTCACCGCCTACCACCTGAGCGACTGGTACAGGGAGAAGGACCTGCTGCCCGACGCCCTGGAGACCGTCATCGACGCGGCCAGCACCCTGCACGACACCATCCAGCAGATCCTGCGGGAGAGCGGCCTGGACCGAGTGCTCCCGATCGACCGCTGACGAGCCAACGGGACATCTATCGTGGCTCGGAGGTCGCATCGTCCAACGACGCCACGTCCTCGGGTGTCACGCTGTGGCCGGCTGTGGCTCCTCCAGGACCTCGGCGACCATTCGCGCGAGCGAGGCGACCTGCGGTGGCAGGTAGCTGTCCAGTGGCGCGGATCAGCGTCATCCGTATCCAGTCGTGCGCGAAAGGTGCGCCGGGATTTGGACGCCGGCAGGATCTTGCCGGACCGCGTGGTGGAGCGGCGGGAGCGGGAGGAGCAGCAAAACGCCTACTCCGCCTTCCTACAAGCTGCCGGAACATACGGACGCCTCCGACACCAGACATGGCGTCCATGGTGATCGCCGCGTACTGCCAGCAGCACACCGATATCTCGATGGACACACTCTCGTCCCACCTCCAGGCCGATCCGCAGCGGCTGTTCACCGAGGCGTGCTTGTACGGGCTGTCGCGGCAGGCGCCGGCTGACCTCGCTCTGGCCGGGCCATGTGAGCGCGGCGCGGCGAAGACGACTGCGCTCCGGCCGCCGCGCCCCGCGCCGGCAGCTGCTATCGGGAGTCTGCCGACCTCGTCCCTCCCTGGTGAGCGACCGAGTCGGCGTCATCCAGCCACAGCGGCTACGTCGAGTGCTTGGCGGAGCTGGTCGACGCCGGGTCGCCCGATCCGCCAACCGAGCGAGCACGACGAGACACCGTCTACCGTGCACGAGCTCGTCAGACACTCACCACCGACCTGGGGCAACGGGAACACGATCCGGCCAACTTGACGCGGTACGGGGAGGAGGGGCCGATTCCCCACTGCGCCGGGATGGACCCGCCGGTGTGGACTGGCCATGCTGACAACTTCGGAAAGCCTCGCGGAAGGCATCACAGACGGTCTATCACGGCCTGTCACTGTTCTTGACGATCCATCGGGAGTGAGAGCGATGAACTCTGCACACCAGCACCGCGACCCCGCACACGAGAACGCCCCCGCCACCGCGGTGGACGGGCGCGACCCCGAACTGCTCCTCGTCGACGCCGGATCGGTGCGTGACGTCACCCTGGGGAACTGGTCGCACGGCCACCCCGACGACACGCAGCACTGGACGCCGACCCACGACTGATGCGCTGGGCGGCCGGGTTCCGGGCAGGACCGGACACGAGCTTGACGCATGTCCCGGCGCCTGTCGCCGGGGAGGGGATCCCCGGCTTCGCCACGGCGTGGACTGTCGGACCCGTCCTGGTGCGCACGGTCGAGGGCGACGGCCCCGGACCGTCCCGGATCGCGGCCGCCGGCGACTGCCCGCCCACGCATGACGAACTCGCCGCCACGCTCCACGCGATACGGGCCGGGCACCTGGACCGGATGCCGGAACGGCCGGGTTCGTGTCTGCTGATGGCCGAGACCCGCGACCGTACGGTGGTCGTCGGCGACCGCGCCGGGGTCTGGCCGGTGTTCTACCGTACGGATCTCGACGGCGGAGTCTGGTGGTCGAACGCGGCGACACCGCTGGCCGCGCTCTCCGGCCCGCCGATCCCGGAACTCCGCGCGCTCGCGGCCCGCACCGCACTGCCCGACGTGGTGCTCGACCCGCACGCCGCCCTGTTCCCGCAGGTCGCCCGCGTGCCACCCGGCATGGCCCTGCTCTGCGAACGTGGCTCGGCCCGCCTCGTCCGTACCGGTACCACCACCCGGGCGCACGCGGAGCACCTCACCCTGCCCGAAGGGACCCGGCTCCTGCGCACCCGGCTGACCGAGGCGGTCGACCGCCGCGTACGGTCGACTTCGCTGCGCTCCGCCGACCTGTCCGGAGGGCTGGACTCCACGACCCTGGCCCACCTCTCCGCGCGGGCGGGCAAGACCCATGCCGTCACGTACACCGACGAGTGGCTGCGCAACGACGATCTCCCGTACGCGACGGCCGCCGCCGACGAGATGCCGGGCGCGGTCCATCACGTGGTGACCGGCGACCGCTCCACCCTCCACTACACCGGACTCAGCCCGGAGCACCTCGCCGTCCCCGTCTCCGACGCCCCGAGCCCCACCGTCGTGCTGTGGGCGATGAAGGCGAAGGTCCTGGGAGCGATGGCCGCGCACGGCTCGCGCGGCCACTTCGTGGGCACCGGCGGCGACACCGTGCTCACCGCGTCCGGTGTCCTGACCGACGCCCTGCGCGCCGGACGGCGCCGCCAGGCCGCCGCGGCGGCCAGGGCGGCGGCCCGGGTCACCCACACCTCCGCATGGAGCCTGTGGCGGGCCGCCCGGTCCAAGGCCGCGCTCACGTTGACCGTGGAGGCCGGGCACCTCACGGACCGGCTGCGCGGGCCCGCAGCCCCGGCCGCCACGGCGCACCGTGGGACCGGCGGCGCCGATGCCGCCTGGCTGCCGGTCCAGACGGTCGCCGGCTGGATGCCCCGCCCGGCCCGTGACCTCCTGGCAGACCACGTAACCGACACCTGCCGGTCCCGCGAACAGCCGAACCGCCTCGCACCCTGGCGCGACGCGCACGGCCTGGCCAGGGTCGGTGACGACGTCGCCCAATATGCGCACCTGGCCGCGAGCCTCGGCATGCCCCTCTGGGCCCCGTACCTGGACGACGAGGTGGTCGCCGTCTGTTTCGGCGTACCGCCGGAGGAGCGGCACGTGCCCGGCGCGTACAAGCCGCTGCTAACTCGCGCCATGCGCGGCATCGTCGCCGACCCGGTCCTGGACCGCCGTACCAAGGGAACCTTCGGCGGGCCCGTCTACGCGGGCCTGGCCGAACACTCCGCCGCACTCACCGAGCTGCTGGGCACGGGCTCCCGCCTTGCCCGACTCGGGCTCGTCGACCCTGCCCCCGTGACCGCCGTACTGCGCCGGGCGGCGCCAGGGCTACCGCTGCCGCTCGGCTCGGTGCACAACCTCGTCGCGGTCGAGGTGTGGCTGCGGCAGCTGGAAACCCAGAGCCGCTCGACGTGGTGGAAGGAGGACCGATCCCGTGCCCTGGGTCCTGCCCCGCACCGTGCACGTCGTCCATGACGAGACCGCGGGCGCCGCTTTGCTCGACGAGCGCTCCGGACGCTGGTACCACCTGTCCCGGCCAGGAGCTGCACTCCTCAAGGCGATCCTCGCCGGCGCCGACCCGGAGGCCGCCGCAGCCGAGGCGGCCGTACCGGGCGATGACGCGTCGCGCTCGGACCGCGCCTTCCTGGCCCTGTTCCACGACCTGCGCGCCGCGGGACTCCTGATCCGGCACCCCGACGTGCCGCCGCGCCGCCGGTGGCCGTTCACCGGACTGTTCACGGGGAGGACCGGACGATGAGCCTGCCCGTCGCTCCTGCCGCCGGCCCGCAGCCCTCCTTGCCCCAACTACTCTGCGGATCCTTCGGCTTCCTCACCGCCGTCCTCCTGCTGAGACTCCCGCTGCACCGCACCACCGCCCTCGTGCGCCTGCTGCACCGTCTGCCCCTGAGGGAACCGGCGCAGCCCCGGGCCGCCCGCATTGTCCAGGCGGCGCGCTCAGCCGGCGCCTGGTGGCCGGGGCGCGCGGCCTGCCTTGAGACCTCGCTCGCCGCGAGCCTGGCGGCCGTCGCCCAGGGCTACCGCCTCTCCTGGTGCCTCGGCGTGCGCTTCCTCCCGCCGCCGCGCGTCCACCACGCCTGGGTCGAGACCGCGTCCGGCCCGACCGGCGAACCCGAGACCGCTCTCCCACACGGCTGGCCCTACGCGACGGCCCTGCGCGTCTGATGCGTGCCGGACACCCGGCGGCTCACGCCTCGTCAGCGCCCGTGGCCGGCCGGTGTAACAACCGCCGTCCCACGTGCCGCGCCACCATCACGAAACCCGAAGCGGTCGACCTCCAGACAGAGAACGACGTCCGGCTCGTGTACTCCCCGGTAGTCACCCCGCACGCCCGTGGCGGCCAGCTCGTGGTACTCCGGCCGGGCCGTCGGGGGTTGCGGTAGATCCGGCAGACGACCGACGGGATGGCGCCAAGCTCGGCGAACGGGTCGCGGCCGTCGATGAGGATCGTCGGCCGCAGGGCGGGGGCGGGTGGGTGGATCCAGTAGGGCGCCGCTGCCATTCCCTGAGGTGGTCGACTGGCGGTGCCGTACCGGAGAGTGGAGCCCGCCCCGGGCTACGCGTAAGGGCCTGCGCGGGGAACACGGTCCGGCAGCAGGCCGGGGGCGGAGTAGAGGAGGAGCTTCGGCGCTGCCTTTTGGCGGCATGCGAAGCCCTGTGCGAGGTGAGCGCCCGCAGGGTCCGCGAAGCACGAGAGCAGTGATCTGACCCTGTTCGTAGAGGTCGTAGCGGGTGCTCGAACTCCAGCTCTGCTGGAGAGCCGTCACCTGGCCCTCGGTGAGGCCGACAGGGCGGCCGATCTTCTCGGTGACCGCTGTCGTGACGTGCAGAGCGCCGTCCCGGGCGAGCAGCCGCGCGGCGTCGTGGATGAAGCGCGGGAGCTCCAAGAACTGGAGAGCGTGATGGCAGGAGATGACGTGGACGGATCCGGGCCGGAGGCGGCCGGGTATCTGGTCGGCGTCGGAGCCGTGCCGGAGGAAGGCGGCGGTGCTGTGGTCACCGTGGAGCTGTACCGGGCGTGCTCGACCGCCACGGTGGAGAAGTCGAAGCCCATGGTGATCAGTTCGAGGCCGGCCAGTTCGCAGGTGAACTGGCCGAGCCCGGCACCTACGTCGATCGCGGCCCTGTCCGGGGCGGGATCCACGTAGTACCGGAACCGGGCGGTCTCGGAGCGGCACGGGCTCCGCGACCACGCCGGGTCGCACGTACATGTGCGCGATCGGTCTCGTTGTGCGAGGACCTGTCGGTGGAATGGCACACGATCGTGCCAGAGGTCGGGACCTCAGCGATCCATGGTGACGCGTGGCCGGGCAACCTGGTCCGAACGCCTGGTGGTCCCCTCCTCATGGACCTGGGGCGTTTCTCTCTGGGGCCAGCAGACTGGGACCTCGTCTCGACGGCAGTCCGGTGGCGGACAACAGGCGCGGTCACCACAACCGAATACCGGCGCTTCTGCGAGATCTACGGCCGAGACGTGACGGCACGGCCCACTACCGTCTGCTTGCCGGGGCCAGAGAACTACGGATGGTCTCCTACGCGGCTCAGCACTCAGCGACCCATGCCGAATGGGCCTCGCAGGCTCAGTGCCGCGTGGACTGCCTTCGCGGCCGTAAGGGTCCTCGCAGTCCTCGCCCCTGGAACTGGAAGGGCATCCTCTAGTCATCTGAGTCAGGAATTCTGTTCAGATATGAGGCGAGGCGGTCGAAGATCTCGTCTGCGGTCCTGGTCCAGATGGAGGGCTTGGGCCGGTGTTCCAGGCTGCCTGGCCGCGTTGGCTGTGCTCGCGGCCATACTCGCAGTAGGGGGCTTCCGGTGACCGGGGGGAGAGGAGCTGGCAGGGTGCCTGAGCGGGTGTGATGGTGGGCCTCGCGCCGTGCGATGTACGCGGGCCCACCACCGTGATCGCCCTGTCGGAGGGGTGTTTCGACGGTACGGGGTGTTGCGGACCTGCGGCGCGGGGAGTTGGTCCGGACGGGGCTCTGGTCCACGGCCTGGAGCGTGGGGGCAGCCCGTCAAGGCGCAACAAGTTCGAGAGGTGCGACGACGCGCTCCCGCCCTCTCAGAGCAAGGGAGAGTGGACACGCGATGAGCGGCGCTGGTTTCGCAGGGAGCATCCGCTACGAGGTCTTCCTGCAACGTGAGAGCCCTGCAGTGGATCGAGCAGCGCAGAGGATCGGAGAGATCCTTGGGCACCCCATCGTCCCCGCCTGGCCTGAGGCCTGCGCGATTTGTACGTGCGGCGACCTCAAGACCGGCTGGGTGCCGTTTCACACGGCCGAGACTCAAGCGGTGAGCCACGGCATCTTTCACCTCACGGAGAAGTTTGACTGGGGAGTTCGCTGCGCTGCCTGCAGCCGCTTTGATGCCGCCTACCTTGACCTTGAGCAGTCGGGGGACAAGCTATGGGTGCTGTCCAAGTGCGACGAGCACCACGGTGTGCCGCAACAGCCAGGGGCGTTCATTGTTGCCACGGAGCAGGTGTTGCCGGGTAGTCCCCCGAAGAAGCGATGGTGGCAGCTGTGATGTGGTGGCCTTGACGAAGGACGGATCCTGCGGGGACACGGCCGGCTCCTACCGCAGTTGCTGGCCAATGCGAGCGAGCAGAGTTGCGGTTGACGTGAGGCCGTCCTGTTCGGAGATGTCGTTGAACTCCTTCTGCGCCTCGAGAGCCCGGTCCCTGGCCTCCTCGGGGCGATCGAGGGCGAGCAGCGCCTCGGCCCAGACCTGTAGGGTCCGGCCGGTCCACAGAGGCTGCCCCAACGGGGTGAGCCGGGCCAGGGCGGCTTCGGCGATCTGAGTCGCCCGGGTTGCGGAACCGCTGCGCAGGGCGATGGTGGCGAGGGCGACGCGGCCGTAGCACTCGCCGAGCCGGTAGTCGATACGCTGGGAGACATCCACCAGCTCTTCGACGCATCGCTCGGCCTGCGGGAATTCCTCCCGCTCTAGATGTAGCTCGACCAGGGCACCGAGGGCGTTGACGCGGCCCCGGCCGCTGCCCAACTCTCGGTAGATGTGCAGCGCACCCAGTGCGCTGCGTTCGGCATCGTCGTAGTCGCGCATGCTGCGTTGCGCCCAGCTCAGCGCACGGAGCGACTCGGCCTGCTCGAAACTGTTGCCCGCCTCCTCGCTCAGTTCACAGGCGGTTGCAGCCAGTGTCGCCGCCTTCTCATAGTGGCCGAGTCTGCGGTGTGCCCAGCTGAGGTTGCGCAGGGCGTAGGCCTCACCGGCGGCGAGCCGCAGGGTGCGGTAGCGCTCAAGCGCTTCCTCTGCGAGTCGGATGGAGACGCTGACGCTCCCACGCTGGAACTCCAGGTCGCTGAGCAGGGCGACAGCGTCGGCCAGACCGGTGGAGTCCTGGACCGAGCGGCACAGGACGCGAGCAGCCTGAAGGGCCTCGTGACACTCATCCCACTGATTACGGAAGAAGGCCAGTCGGCCGGCGAGGAGACTCCCTCGTGCGAGCACGGCGTTCCCGCCCGCAGCCTCAACACGTTGGCGCTGCTCTGTCAGCACATTCAGGTGGAGCATGGCGGAGCCCAGATCGTGGCTCAGTATGGCCTCCTCCGTTGAACGTTCCCATTCCCGTGCCGTCGTCATGTCGCCGACAGCGAAGCGGTGGTACGTCTGCTCAAGGAACATCGTGCGCCCGACTGCCGCGAAGTACCGGGCCGCGGTCTCATGCAGCATGCGCAGCCGAAGGGGTTCCTCGTTCGCGAGGTCGGCAAGCATCGGTTGGCGGATCAGAGCATGGATCTGCCGATGTCCTGTGTCCCCCAGCGGGCGGACGAACGAGTATTGCCGGAAGCGTTCGAACCACCCCTGCGGCAGTTCTTCTCCTGCCAGCAACGTCGCCAGCGCCTCCCGTGTCGGGGACCGCAACACCACAGCAGCTTTGAGGACTTTCTGCTGAGCCGGAGGAAGCCGCGAGAGAAAGACTCGGGGCAGCCAGGTCTGCGCCGGACGCCCGGCAGCTTCCCGGCGCAGCAGACCAGGGCTGAGCCGCTCCCCGCGTTCTGCCAGGGTCTGCTCCAGATCGGCAATGAGCGAGAGCCACAGAGGTACGCCGTGACAGGCCTCGTGGGCTGCCTGCGCAAGGTCCTCGTTGGTCATCTCGCAGGAGGCGAGGAACCTGACCGTATGAAGGGTCTCCCACGCGGAGAGTTCATGGCTCTCGACCCCCAGCCCCTTGGGCATCGGTATCTCGTCACGGCCCGCGACGACCACCTTGATGAGGGGGCTGCTCTGCAGCAACGCGGGAAGTGCGACATGCGTGAACCAATGACTCAGCGGCGGTTGCCCCCGTCCGGGCTGTTCCACTGCGATGTCGTCGAGAAGTGCCAGCAGCTCTGCGGTGTCGAGCAGGAGAACCCCGGGACGCCTCAGGCGACGGACGAGCTCTGTTAGCGCGTGGAGCAATTGCCGCCGGTACTGTGTGTAGACCTCCGCGGACGGCCCAGGATCGATGTTGATGGTGTTGCCGGTGATGACGCCGCCGTTCTCGGCGGTGAGTCTTACGTCGACGTCAGCAGGCTCCAGGAGACGAACCGCCGCCTTCGCTGCGCGTTCGTACTTGGCGATCCGGTGGCTCAGGGACGGGTCCCATGAAGCCACAGCGTGGGCGATGCGTGACAGCAGGTCACCTGTCGGAGGCTGATCTCCCCGGGCCGCGCGGTCGTGGCCCCCGCCGATCAGGACACTCAGGTCGATGAGTTCGCTGCGCTGGTCGGCAGGGACACGGCTGTGTAGTTCATCGAGCAGCCGGGACTTGCCCATTCCGGCGATCCCCCACAGGGCAAGCACTTGAGTGTCCGCCTGCCCGACGAACCGGTCGAAGGCCGCTATCGAGGCTTCTCGGTCTGTGAAGGCTCCCTGCCACGGCTCCACCATGCTGTACCCCTCCGCAATCGCGGAACCCCGCCTAGGATCGCACTGTATCGCTCGTCAAGTCTCCTGCGGGGGTGTACAGATGACTGACCAGAGGGGCCGCGCAATCGCTGTCGCAACTGTCCTTCCGATCATGGCAGGCGTGGTCACCAACCTGATGACCGGCTTCACCGACTGGATCTGGATTGGCGTCGGCGCAGCCGTACTGGCAGCGATTACGGGGGCACTGGTCGCAGTGAACCAGCGGCTGACCGGACGCGGCGATGGACAGCGAACCAGCGTCACGCTCACGGCGACGGGCGCTTCGCAGATCCGGGACTCAAGGCTGGAGACGACCGGCACAGGAAGCATCGACATGACAGCAGCCGAGAACTCGAAGATCGAACAATCCGGCCTCAGCGCAGCCGACAGGGACATCCGCCTTCGCGCCGAAGGCGGAAGTGAAATCTCGGGCACTGATGCCTCCTCACGCGACTGAGGGACCGGCGCACCTCCTGGAGACAAACGCCCTCTCAGGAACATCCCGCGTTAGGGCCGCTGCCATCAGCCACGGCAGAACCCATCCCGTACCTCCTCCAGACCGTCACGTCACGTGTCCGGCCACTATGTTGTGGGCACGGCGATCCCGGCCTTCGTCCGCAGCGATCAGTGAGGTACTGAACCAGCCGTTGGGCTCCGACAGCGTCACTACTGTCGCCGTGGAGTTCAGCAAGATCGTGAACACTGACGACCTATCCACCGCGTCGATGCATCCGGTACGAACCAGCTCTTCCTCGGCCCGCAGAAGGATGTCGATGCTGTCGGCAAGGCCATCGATCGTGTAGCCACGCCTCAAGGCGAGGCGCATTCGATTCAGGAAGACACCCGCGCGCCGGTTGGCCGGGACCAGGTCGTCCCAGAGGAGGAAATCACCCCCGGCGATCAAGGCGTCACGCGCAGGCCCGCATACCGGGGTCTGCTCGCGGAGCATGGCGATGAGGTCGTCGCGAGGCACACAGCGACCTGTGCCACCGAACTGGGATCGATCGCCATCGAAGTTGGACCGAGCGCGGTTTGTGACACCGAAGATGGACCGCCGCAGGTCAAGGTCGATGCGCGGCTGCCCGCGCCATGTCGGTCGGCTGTCGGTGGGGTCACCGACCTGTCGGCGGAATGTGGGTGGCGTGAGGGACCGTGGGAACTGGGCCTGGCCGGCTGTGAATGTGCGGTCCCGCCCGCCTCCAGACCCCTCCGAGAATCCGGGAGACCGCCATGCCCTCCGTACCCCAGGTCCCGCAGTGGGACGTCCGCCGGCTGCCTCACGCCGAAGGAAGGAGCTTCCTGGTCACCGGCGGCAACGCGGGCATCGGGTATTTCGTTGCCGAGCAGCTCGCCGGCACCGGGGCCACGGTCGTTCTCGGTAGCCGCGACAGGGCGAAGGCCGGAGAAGCGATCGCTTCCATCCGCTCGCGCGTCCCCGGCGCCAGGGTGAAGCACCTGCCCTTGGACCTGGCCGATCTCGCTTCGCTCAAGGCATCCGTTGACGCGCTCGGACTGGATCGCCTCGACGCCGTCGTCCACAATGCCGGCGTTGCGCTCGACCATCCACCGCGCCGCGAAACCACGGCCGGCCACGAACTGATGCTCGCGACCAACCACCTGGGGCACTTCGCGCTGACCCACCACCTGGCCCCCCTGCTCAGGGCAACCCCGGGGAGCCGGATCGTCACCACCGGCAGCTTCGCCGCCAAGTCCGAACGCCTGGACCTCGACGATCTCCAGAGCACGCACGATTACCAGCCCAAGCGCGCCTATGGCCGGTCGAATGGCAGATAGGCAGGCGGGCCCGCTCCGGCCTGGTCAAACCGTCAGGCTGACCGGGCCGCCGGTGCTGCTTGGGTAGTTCTCCTGCTCCGGGCACAGACGAGAGAGCCGCTCGTTCGCGAGGTCCACAGCGTCCCGCGCTGCCACCGCAGTCGGCGGGGTCGAAACGCGGCGGCCGGCCGTCGCGGGATCCGAGCCGCCGGGGACTTCACCGGTGTGGCAGCCGCTGCCGACGGCGGCCTGACCGTCGACCTCACTGAGGTCGGCGCCCGGCGCCTCGTCGTGGCTGCGGCCCAGCACGCGACCGTGCTGGAGGCAAGCGACAGGTGGCGCGAGGCGTGATGGCGCGCCCTGCCGAAACGAGGACCTGGTGGATATGGCCATCAGCCGCTTCGGTGAGCCGGACCCATACGTCGTCGCGGAGGCCGCGCGCCGGATGAGGTGGTGGCCGCGCGGCTACGCCCAGCCCTGACAGCCCTGTCCGCCTCTGGCCTCGTCGCCGGGGGAGGGTCGTGAGGCGCCCCTACCCGAACGTGGAGCGCGCTCGCCGGGTAGATCGGCCGGGTCGGGTACCGGTCAGGCCGTGGAGGTGGAGGGGCCGGCGGGATCTTTCGGATCGGCGTCGGTGAGACGCCGGGCCAGGACGTGCTGGGTTGGAGCCTGGTGTCCGCCTGAGGCGAGGATGCGCACCTCGTCCCGGTCGCTGATCTCCGCCCGGATGATGCCGGTGCGGTCGGCGTAGACCGGATGGCCGCCGGGCCCCTTGGAAGAGGTGCGTTCGACGATCACAACGTCCTGGGCCGAACCCGAGTCGTCGTCGGAGAACACCAGCTCGTATCGGAGTGGGCTCATTCGGCCTATTTTACGCCGCAGGCCCGGCTACGCCTCCGGCCGACCAGCCGAGAACCCGCTGGTTAGAGTGGTGCGAGGCCGCGCCGCCGCACCAGGGTCGGGCGCGAGACCGGGCCGGCTGTCGACCACAGGGCCCCCGGGCGACCGACCGCCCCGCTCCGTCTCGTCCGACCCACGGCTGCCTGCCCGGAAACCCCGCATCACAGGAGTACCGACACCGCTCCGCCTCCCGACCCCGCCCCGGCCGTGACCGGCTCCGCCGCCGTCCACCGCAGCCGGCGCCCGCGCCTGGCCCGGATGGCCGGCCGTGCCCCGGCGCGACCGACGCCCGCGGCCACCGCCCACAACGTCAGCGCTGCCACAGCAGCCCTCCTCGCACTCGTCGCGATCGGCGCCGCCCTTCACCAGCCGGGTGCTCATACCCCCGCTCGCCGCCAGCGCCGCACTGGTCCACTGCGCCCCCGCGCTGCCACTGGCCCAGTCGCGAAGCGTGGTCGTCGGCCACCTCCTCGGTGCCGCCGCTGGGTACGCGGTGGCCCTCGCGGCGCACATGGTCAGGAAGCCCCGGCCTCGCGGGAGTGCCGCAGCGAGACCGACAGGCCGGCCACCGCCCACGAGATGCCACAGCCGACGAAGAGGACCTCGGCCGAGAGGACCACGAAAAGTGAAGTCGTCCGCCAGGAAGTCCGCGGCGAAGAGAGATTGTAGGCGTCGCCTGTCCACGTGATCCTGGCGGGTGACGATCGACGAAGCAGAATCCTATTCCTGCTTCGAGCACGCGGCCGCATCAGTGAGCTTCTCGACTGCACCTTTCGTCTTCTGCTGCATGGAGTTCGGGTCGTAGTTCATCGCGATAGTCGATTGACGCTGACCATTCGTCGTTGCGTACGATTCGACGAGGTATCCGGGGAAGTTCCCACTGTGCCCCCACCAGGTTCCGCAGGAGAATTTACGGGGTACGATTCCGAGACCGTATTTTGCGCCACTTTTGCCTGTTACCGTCGTCATCATCTCTTTCAGCAGGTCAGGCGGGAGCAGGCGGCCCGTCAGCAAAGCGTGGTAGAACGACGAGACATCACCTGAGGATGCAATGATTCCACCGCCGGCCCACGCGATGGAGGGACTGAATCGCGTCACGTCGGTAGCGGGCGGCTTCCCGAGCACAAAGTATCCGTGCGCATGGGAGCCGGCGATATCGGGCCCGGTGGGCAAGTAGGAAGAATCCAGCTTGAGTGGTTTGAAGATGCGGTCGTTGAATTGGGTGGCCAGAGAGGCTCCGGCCACCTTCTCGATGATGAGGCCGGCCACCGCATAGTTCGTATTCGAGTATGCGGCGTCTGTGCCAGGCTGAAACGTCCTTGGCAGGGATGTTCCCAATTTCACGAGCTGCTGTGGCGCCGTGACATGCGTGACGTCACCGGCGAGGTACGGGGCCAGGTATTGCGGGTTCTCCTCGTAGTTGGGGATTCCGCTCGAGTGGTTCAGGAGCTGGCGGACGGTGATCTTTTCGCCTTCGGGGACCAGCCCGGGCAGCCACTTCTGCACGGAATCATCGAGAGTCATCTTCCCTTCGTCGACCAACTGAAGAATGACGACTGCCACGTAGGACTTAGCCAGGCTGCCAATCCTAAAGCGGTCCTCCACCTTCATGGGGGTGCGGGATGCGATGTCGCCCAGTCCCCAAGCGTTAGCGACCTGGCTCCCTTTGTCGGCAGTCACCACCACTGCGCCGGGGACGTCACTGGCCAGCACCGCTTCGACGTCCTGTTGCAAATTCTTCTTCTGGGATTCTGAACTCGGTTCTCCCTCATCGCCACAAGCGCTAATGAAGAGGGCAACACCAAGGGGAATGACAATCAGCCTGATCGGAGCCTTCACAGTACACATCTCCAGCGTGGGGGTCGCGGCTCTACAATGCCCATCCTCGAGTCCTGTGTTAGGGAGGCACGCCGTAGCGGGCGGGCTCGGGGAGAGGTCTTACCGGAGTCTGGGGACGTGCAGCGAATAGGCGTGTCTCGGAAGTGGCGGGTCCAACCTCGATCATTCATGAGTCCCCGTCAGCTTGCTGACGGGGACTTTTTGGCTGTGTGATGGGTCTTTTCGGGGCTGGGGCAGGTTGAGGGCCCGGTTGTCGCGTCGGGTGGGCGCCGGGTTCCACTTCGCCGGTGTGGTGGTGCGGGTTGTCGGGATGGTCGAGGTGGCTGGTCAGATGGGGTTCGGGAGCCTGTAGAGCCTGTCGATCGCCTGGGTGCCGCCGCCGGAGTCGGTGCGGATCAGTGTCCGCCGTCCCTGCCGCAGGCGTTGGGGCAGTTGGGCCAGGGCGAGCTGGGCGGTTTCGATGTGGTCGCTCGTGGTGTTGGAGCCCGCGTTGCCGGGCCGTAGCAGGGCGGCCACCGGCTCCCCGGACCCGGTCTGGCCGTGGTCGACGAACGCGACGAGCGGATGATGGCCGAAGGCCTTCTTCCAGGTCGTGGTGGCGTCCTGTTTTTCGGAGTGCGCGAGCACCAGCACACCGTCGATGTCCACGATCACGCTGTCCTCGGCGGCCGGACCGTCCGCACCGGCCAACTCCCAGACTCGCCCGCGCACTTCGGCTCGCGCCGTGCGAATCGCGGTGAGCGCCTTCGGCCCTGCTGCGGCAAGGACGTCGACGAGCCGGGAGACCGTCGGGTCGGACGCCACCCGGCCGAACATGTGGGGCTCGGCCCGCAGCATTCGGCCCGCAGCATGGCGACATCGGCCGGGCAGTCCTCGCCCAGAGCCGTCGCGAGCGCGATATCCAGCAGGACCTTGCCCAGGTCGTGCACCGTCCGCCGCTTGCGCCACGGCGCCGGCGCCGCCGATATCGCGGTGTCCAGGCCCGCCGCGCGGACCGTCTCGACCAACAGCGCCGCCCCAGCTTGCGAGACCACCCCACTGCCATCGCCCTCGACACGAACACGCGGGTACAACCCGATACGCCTGCTCACCTGGAGAGTGCTTCTTCCCGTGCAGCCAACAGGACCCCATACGAGTCCCATCGTTGCAGTTCAGAAGCACTCTCCGTTTATTTGATCAAGACGTGGAGTGTCAGTCTGGGTGGCTGAGAACGGTCAGCTGGCGTTGCCGATCAGCTTCCAGGGCTCGTGGTCGGCGTCGGCCCCGGTCCCCGGTGCACTGCCCTTCGTCTCCCACTTGGCCTTCCAGACCTTGCCGTTGTACTTGACCGTGGTCTGCTCGATCGGCTGGCTGGCCGGGGAGTAGATCTTGGTCGCGTCCCAGTTCCCGGCACTACAGCCACCAGCCGGCGGGGTCGCCGTACCGAGTCCCTTGAGGTTGTCGTTCACCGGCGCGTACGCCGTACCGCCGATCGACAGACTCGTGTTCACCGGGCCGGTGATCGGGAGGAAGTAGATGATCGGCAAGTCGAGCGACTTCCCGGCCGGGATGATCTGGCAGTAGTCCAGCGTCGTGCTGACCCGGTGGAACGTCGTACCGGGCACCAGCTTCCACTGGCCACCTTGGACATCGGTCTGCCAGTTGGCGTCCTTGACCAGCGGTGACGTCGAGGCCGGAATGTCGAACGACAGCTTCGTGTCCTTGCCACCGCCGAGCGTGCGCCCGGTGTTGTTGGTGATCCGGACGGTCGGCTGCAACGGCCACAGGTTCGCCGTGGCGGTCGGATAGTTGACCATCTCGACGCTCAGGTTGGCGGTCACCGTCGGCGCGACACCACCGCTGCCGGTGCGCAGATTGTTGTCATAGGCGCCGATATTGCCCAGCTTCTCGTTCAGCCGCGTGGTCAGCGTGTACCCCATCCCGCACGGGGTGTCCGGCTGGATGTCCGCCGGGCAGGAGTAGTCGCCGCCCAGCTCCCACATCATCACGCCGCCCGCACCGGTCGACTTGACCAGATCGCTGACCGCGTCGATGCCCTGCTCGTCCTCGGTCGACAGGAACACCTTCTTCTGGGCGTTCCACAGCCACGACGTCTTCGTGGCGTCGTCCCAGTACCGGGTGTATTGGCCCGTGCGCCGGTCGGTGATGTCGGTCTCCGGCTTCAGCCCGACGCTGCGCGCATAGACCGGCGTGATGTTCTTCTCCAGGTTCTTGGTGTGCCACAGCGGGTTCGTCCCGGAGCCGAGCTCGCTGCCGTTGTTGGTCTCGTCGTGCCAGATGTTGTCGATGCCGAAGGCGCCGTCACCACACGGCCGCTTGACGCCCGTACCCGGCTCGCACCCACTCGGCTTCCGCGACGTGCCCCACAGACCGTTCGTACCGCCGGTGACGTTCTGCCAGCCGCGCGTGTAGTAGGGCACACCGATGTTGACGCGCCCGGCCTGCATCGCGCCACGCATGTACTTCATCGCCCAATCGGTGTTGAAGTACCCGATCTTCCCGTACTCCGGAGTGGCGTACTGATCGGTCAGTTCCGGGTCCTTGCCGTCGTCGAACAGCGCCGCGTTCGGACCCACCACGTCGTTCCAGGTGCCGTGGTAGTCGTAGGCCATCAGGTTGGTGAAGTCCTGGTAGTCCAGCGCGGTCTGGTTCGCCATCCCGCGGGCCAGGTAGCCGGAGGCCGACGACGCCGAGGTGAGCAGGTAGTACTTGTTGTCCGCGACCGAAGCCCGGTTCAGCGAGTCCCGCAGCGTCTTCATCAACGCGGCGTACGTCGTGGGCAGACCCTTGCGACGCGGGTTCGACACCGCCCAGTCGGTCGGATTGCCGGTGTCCTCGAGGACCGTGGGGTACTCGAAGTCGATGTCGACACCGTCGAACCCGTAGGTCCGCAGGAAGTCCACGACCGAGCGCGAGAACGTGTCGATCCCGCCCTGGTTGACCGAGCCGTCGGCGTTGGTGGTCATCGCGTAGAAGCCACCGGAACCGGCCCAGCCACCGACCGAGATCAGCGTCTTCACCCGCGGGTGCAGGCGTTTGTACTTCGTCAGCAGGTTGAAGTGCCCCTTGTAGGGCAGCGAGGGATCCATTTCGGCGCCGACCTCGCCGGGCCACTCCTTCTGGGTGGCGTTCGAGTCGACCTTGATCTGGTTGTTCTCCACCGACGCGAACGCGTAGTTGAGGTGGGTCACCTTCGACCACGGGATGTTCTTCACCAGGTAGTGCGGCGTGCCGTCGGCGCCCGTGCGGCCACCGTTGAAGTAGCCCACGACCCGGCGGTCCCGGCCCTGACCGAGCCATTCCCGGCCGTCACTCTGATAGACCTTGCAGTACGGCGTCGCCACACCCGCCGTGGCCGCCAGACCGTCCGGCCGGCAGTCGCCGGACGCACCCGGCCGCGAACCGCCGTCGTCGCCACCGGGGTGAGACTCCATCGGGTCACCGGCACCACCGTTGACACCGAGATCACCGGCACCGCCGTCGCTGCGGCTGCCATCGCCGTAGCTCGGCACCAGCCAGCCCTCGATGTCACCGGCGCCACTCGCCACGGCCGCCTTGACGGCGGTCTTCGCCGTCGTACCGGAGCGGATCATGGCGAAGTCCTCGATCCCGTCGCCGTCCAGGTCGGCGAAGGTCCCGATGGTGCCCTGGAACGGATCGTCGGCGCGGATCACGCCCAGCGACTTCCAGCCCTTGGTGACGCTCCATGGAGCGCCGGTGTTCTGCCAGGCCCGGACCTCACCGGTGATGAACTCGACCCGGACCGTGTCGGCCTTGCCGTCACCGGTGATGTCGGCGAAGGCGACCTGCGCGCCGCGAGCCTCCCCCGGAGTGCCGAAACCCTCGACCTTTTCCCAGCCGCCCGGAGTCGGCATTCCCTTGCCCTTGTTCTGCCAGGCGGTCGGGAAGCTCATCCGGTCCAGCGTGATCAGGTCGTCGCGGCCGTCACCGTCGATGTCGGTGAAGTACAGGTCCGGCTCGTAGATGAGGTTGTTCGCGACGATCGTCGGGCTGTCCCAACTGATCTTGCTGCCGCTGCTGGTGTTCCGCGACATCCGCATCGCGGGGATGCCGGTCGGTGAGTCGGGCGGCATCAGGATCCGGATGTAGTCGTCCTTGCCGTCACCGTCGAGGTCGGCGAAGTAGACCCGGTCCGGGTCGTTCCCGCGGTCGGCCGGGCTGATGTCGCCCAGCGAGACCGCGGTCTTGCGCGGGTCGTCGTTGCGCCAGCCGGTGACCTTGCCGTCCGTACCGACCACCGCGTAGTCGGCCTTGCCGTCACCGTTCAGGTCGGGGAACGCGATCTTCGAGCCGGCCGGGGCGGCGTCCCGGATCTTGCCGATCGGCTCCCAGCCGTACGAGCGGCCGCTGATCATGCGCTGCAGGACCGCGATGCGAGCGCCTTCGGCGAAGGCGTCCGCGATCTTCTGGTGTCCGGCGTCGGTCGGGTAGATCTCGTTGGTGATGTCCTGCGGGGTGACCTCGCCCAGGTCGACCAGCACCAGCCGTGCGCCGCCCTTGATCTTGGCGTAGGCGATCGTGCGGAGCTCGCTGTTGTAGGCGTCGATCCGGGCCTGATAGGTCGGGTTCGTCGACGGCGGCAGGGTCCCGAGCAGGACCGTGGTCGTCGGCGAGGCCTGGTAGATCTCGTCCAGGAAGTTCCGCATCTTCCCGGCCGTCGCCGCACCGTCGGCACCGCCGGCCAGGTCGGCCGTGCCCGCGAGCAGGGTCATCATGTTCGGCCGCAGTGTCCGCAGCGCGGGGATCGACTCGGCCTTGATGGCGTCGATGCCCTTGCCGTCGAACCCCATGTGGTCGGGGTCGCCCCGCTTGCCGTTCTTCAGCTCACCGACGAAATCCGTGCGCGTGAAGATGAGACTGGCCGCCGTGCCACCGACCACCGCAATGGTGGTCAGACCCTTCAGGATGGTCTTCAGGTAGTCCCGGAAGCCACCGTCGTCGGTGCTGTGCACACCGGCCGTGATCCCGTCACCGGTCGGCATCAGCCGGAGCTCGTCGATCGCGCCGGGCGACGGGCTGGGACCGGGCGGCGGGCTGGTGCCGCCCGCGTTGAGCCGGCCGGACTGGGTCGGCCGGTGGTCGGAGTTGCCCTCGGGCCGGACCGTGACCGTCAGCGCGTGGTCGAAGTGGGTGGTGACGAAGTAGTCCAGCTCACCACCTTCCTGGTGGGTTCCCTGCCCCGAGCCGTGGATCCGCATGGTCGGTGGGAAGCTCGTCCGCTCCTCGAGGACCTCCGGCTCGACGTTGAAGTCGCCACCGACCGTCGCGTTGTAGGTGACGCCACGCTGGTTACCGAGACTCTCGATCTGGTCGTCGATGGCGTCCAGCAGCGTCCCGGAGTCGCCGCCACCGCCGGACAGGCCGTGCACGGTGAAGTACCACTCGTTGCCGAACCGCGCACCGAGCGCGTTCCGGCCGGCGTCGATCGGGTTGCCGACGACGATCAGCTCGTCGGGCGCCTCGGTCAGGACGAGCGCGTTGTTGACCCGGCCGCCGATCCGGCGCGGGTTGGTCGCGTCGTCGGCGGTCTGCAGGAAGTAGACCTCACGGGTCGGGATGGTGCTGCGGTAACCGCTGTCCACGGTCCATGTCCGGTGCAGCACGGTGAACTGATGCGTGCCGCCGTGGCTGTCGGTCGTGGTGAAGGTCTGGTCGGGCTGTGCGGCGCTGTTTTCAGGCGGGTGCGGGCCGACCTCCTGAAGCATCAGGATCGGCACCTGCAACGCCAGCCGCTGGACCGTGGTCCATTTACTGCCGCTCTTTGCCTTGTTGTCGGCCCCCTGCATGTTCCAGGTGACCAGAGGCGTGGTGGCCGGAGGGAAATCGGTGGCGGCGGCCGGCACGACAAGCGACGCTGTCAACCCGGCCATCACCACCACTGCGGAGATCAATCGGCGGAACAAAAGTCCCCCTTCTCATTCAACAGATCGGGAACGAGTGAATCGTTGGACGGTACATGGTTCTCAACTGCAAGCCTCCAACGTTCATGAGGATCCGTCAGCTCGCCGACGCCCTAGTGGCGAGTTTTCGTCGTGACTTCGGAGTCCGGGCAGGGCTGGGCGCACGGCTGCCGCGTCGGGTGGGCGCCGGGTTCCACGGCTGCGGTTGGCTCGTTCTGCCCGCAGGGACGGGTAGGCGCGGGTCAGCCGGGGCCGGGAGGGCGTGGAGCCGCCCAGGGCGTCGGTGATCACGTCGGTCCAGGGCCGGTGTCCGGCAAGGCGAAGGACGCGGCGGCGGCCGGTGGTGACGAGTTGGGCGGCGGAGAAAGGGCGGAGCCGCAGGCGGCGGCGCTCCCAGAGCCGGGCCTGGCCACTCGGCGCAAGCATCGGCATCGAGGCGAGCAGGTCCACGGCGATCTGGATGATCTCCAGCCGGATCTGGTTCTGCACGGCGTCGTGCAGTGGCAGATTACGCAGGCCAGTGGCGCCTGCGGCACGGATGTGGCCCTCGGCCCGGACCAGCTGCCGGTGATGCAGTCGAGGGCGGCGATCGCCTCCCCGCCGTGTGGGTGGCGCAGCAGGTCAACCGCATGCCGTCGGCGTCGGTGAAGCGCAACTGGGCCCTGAGGTCTGGCCGTTCCTTGCGCACGATCGACCGCAGCCCCTTCGGCCGGCCAGTCAGGCAGTCGCCGGCGAGTTCGGCGACCCAGGCGCCGTCGCGGATGTCGCCGTCGGGTTCGACGGCCGGCGTCCAGGCCGAGGCAGGGACCTTCAAGACGGCCTGGTGGATGGCGTCGGTGAGGTTCATGCCGATCGAGTACTACTGCCACTGCCCGCGCCGGGTGAGCCAGGCGCCGAACTCGTGGGTGCCGCTGCCGGAGTCGGTTGAGGGTCTGGCGTCCCCGCCGGAGGTGCTTCGCCAGCTGGGCCAGGGCCAGTTTCGTGACTTCGATGTGGCCGGCGGCGGTGTCGGAGCTCGCGTTGCCGGGCCTCAGCAGGCCCACGGCCGGCTCGCCGGAGCCGCCCCGGCCGTGGCCGACGAACCTCGTCTGCGGGTGGTGGCCGAAGGTCTTCTTCCAGGTCGCGGCGGTGTCCTGCTTCTCGGAGTGCGCCAGCACGAGAACGCCGCCGATGTCCATGATCACCTGCCCGCCCGCGTCCGGCGCCGCATCACCAGCCAACTTCCGGACAGGTACGCGCACTTCGGCGCGGGCGGTGCGCAGCGCGGCCAAGCCCCGCTTGCCGCCCGACGCCATGGCGGGACCACAGGCAGGTGATCGACGGGATTCTGCACCGGGTTCGGACCGGGGTTCAGTGGCGTGACCTGCCCGAACGGTTCGGCCCGTGGAGGACGGTCTACGAACGCCACCGGCAGTGGTCCGCAGACGGAACGTGGGAGCGTCTGCTCCAGCGGGTCCAGGCCGCGGCGGACGCGGCCGGTGAGATCGACTGGGACGTCTCGGTCGACTCCACCATCGTCCGTGCGCATCAGCACACGGCCGGCGCCCGGACCAATCCGCCGCCGGCACCCGCTTCAAAGGGGGCCGAGCAGGCGGAACACCAGGACGAGACACCGTGGCAGAGTCTTCTCGCCCGCCTGGTGGAGGTGGTGCTGGAGGTGAGGGCCTGGGTCGCTCGCGGGGCGGGTTCACCACCAAGCTCCACCTGAGCGCCGACGGCCGCTGCCGTCCGCTGTCCCTGATCGTTATCCCAGGTCAGCGGGCGGACTGCACCCAGTTCAAGTCGGTGCTGGAGAAGATCCGCGTGCCGAGGATCGGGCCGGGCAGGCCCCGCAAGAGGCCGGTCGGTGTCGTGGCTGACAAGGCCTACAGCAACGGGCCTTGCCGCGAGTACCTGCGCCGACGGGGCATCCGGCACACCATCCAGGAGAAGACCGACAGCCGGGCCGCCCGTCTGCGCAGAGACTCACGCGGCGGACGGCCACCGGGCTTCGACCACCGGGCTTCGACGAGGAGCGGTGCAAGAAGCGCAACACCATCGAACGCGCGATCAACCGTTTGAAACAACACCGGGCGGTCGCCACTCGCTACGACAAACGCGGCTATGTCTTCCTCGGCACCGCGACAGCGGCAGCCCTCGCTATCTGGCTACGAACGTGATTCCGGAGACGATGCCTCGTCGTCGTTGCAGCCGTGGTCGGCCCACTCGGTGAGGAGCTCGGACAGGCTTGCAAGCGGCGTTGTCATCGGCCACGGCACACGTTCTTCGCGGCCCGTCCACGTCAGGTGAACCACGGCCCAGGGGAACGGCCGGTTCGCGACGCTGAACAGGACGTCGTCACATCCTTCGCATCGCGCCACAGCGCCGGCCTTCACTCCGTGCAGTGGGTGACCAAGGGGAAGCTCGCGATGCAGTTCAAACTCGAAATCGTGCATGCCACCACCGGGCACCCACCACGGGGCGGGCAGAAGCGACGGGTGATCCGGCATGTGCTGCATCACAGCATCCTTACAGACCCTCTGGGCCGACCTTGATCGGCCGGACAAGTCCTAGCCGCGGAGGTGCGTGCCGATCTTCAAGAACGCCTGGACCAGGGGGACCTGGGGGACGGACGGGGAGATGATCTGGGATGCGTAGTGGACGATCACCAGGTCGAGGGCGGGGGAGATGAAGAGGCGCTGGCCGTGGATGCCGCTGGCCATGAAGGATCCGTACGGGTCGTTCGGGATCCACCAGAGGTCGTGGTAGGAGAGGGTGGCGGGCGCCTCGGGGGGTGCTGTGGGGAAGCGCACGCGGTGGGCGTAGCCGTCCGGGACGCCGGAGACGATGGTGGAGGTGACGGCTTCCGGGACGATCTGGCGGTCACCGATCGCGCCGCCGCAGCGGATCGTCTCGCCGAGCCGGGCCAGATCGCGGGCGGTGGCGCTGAAGCCGCCGCAGGCGGCCTCGGAGCCCTCTGAGTCGAGGAGGTAGTACGCGTCCTCCTCCGCGCCGATCCGGGACCAGATCATCTCGGACAGGAGAGCCGAGGTGGTGGTGCCGGTGACGCGGCGCAGGACCTCGGCGAGGGCTTCGACGTTGCCGTTCTCGTAGCGGAATTCGCTTCCCGGCTCGGCGGTCGTCCGGGCGGTGGCGAGGTGCTCGCGGATCGTGGCCGGCCCGGTGTAGCCGTAGGGGCGCAGTTGGGGGGCGAGGACGGCGAAGTAGCGCTGCGCTTCGAGTGCCTTGTCGTACGGCCGGCCCGCGTAGCTCATCTGCGTGCCCATGTGGAGGAGGTGGTCGACCTGGGCGTCGCCGAAGGCGGTTCCGGCGAGCTCGGGAACGTACTTCGCGACTTGGGCGCCGCGGTCGAGCTGCCCTTCGTGGGCCAGGACCGCGGCGACGAGTCCGAGGTAGGACTTGGCGGCCGAGGCGTTGAAGTGCGGGACATGGGGCTCGTACCCGTGGAGGTACTCCTCGTGCACGAGGAGTCCGCGGTGCAGGACCAGCAGGGCGTCGGTCTCGGCCCGGGCGAGCAGCTCCGTGAGGGTGAGGGACTGACCGTGTGGTCCTGTGAACGTGAGGTCGTCGAGGGCACCAGCCGGCGAGGTCGGTAGCGCGGACGCGCCGTCGGAGCCGCGCCAGACACTGCGGCTCGGAACGAGTTCCCGCCCTGAGGTCGTGTGGCGTCGGGCCCAGGCCGGATCGGTGTATCCCCGGGCCCATACGAGGTCGGCCAGCGACGGTATGCCTGTCATGCGTCCGCTCCGCTCTTCGGTCATGCACCTTCTGATCGAGTTACCGTACACGCTGTTCGGTAACTCGAGCACAGCTATCAGGCGGTAGGCGGTAGGCGGCAGGCGGCAGGGCGGGAGGCCGCGGTGGAGGCGTGGTTCAGGGGGTGAGGTCGAGAGCTCCCGGGGCGTCGGACGGGGCGAGTCCGGTGGCCCATACACGGCCGTAGACCGACAGGTCGCGCAGATGCGCGGTGATCTCGGCGGCGCTGTAGCCGGTGTCGTTCTCGACCCACCAGGTGAGCAGGCCGATGAGTTCGCCGGTCCATGCCCGGGCGACGACGTCGAGGGGGATTCGCGGTGTCACCGCGAGCTGCTCGGTCCGGGTGCGGAAGGCGGCCTCGGCGTGGGCGCAGATGAGGTCCGTGAACTCCCGTAGGGCCCGGCCGTCGCCTTCGCCTCGCAGGACGACCCGGTAGACGGGCTTCTCCTGCTCGGCGTGTTCGAAGATGTACTTCACCGGCAGTCCGGTGAACCCCTCCGCGTGCGCCTGCCGGACCGCCGGCAGGAGGCGGTCGCGGTCCTCGGCGAGGTCGCGGACGATGCCGACCAGGAGGTCCTCCTTGTCGCGGTAGTGGGCGTAGAAGGTGGCCCGGCCGATATCGGCGCGTTCGGTGATCTCCTCGACCGTGATCGCGTGGAACCCCTTCTCCAGGACCAGTTCGACCAGGGCCTGGCGCAGTGCGGCCCGCGTCCTGCGGACGCGGCGGTCTCCCGCGGGCTTCATGTCCACTTCGTTTCCTTCTCGTCCGAACCGTTGACCTGACCCTAACGCTGCCTTTACGTTGCCGCACACCAAGCTTGCTATCGGACAGATTGTTCGGAAACTCTGGAGGTGCGATGAACTTCGGGCAGTACGTACGCCGGACTGCCGGCCACCAACCCGATGCCGAGGCGGTGGTCTGCGGACCCGTGCGGCTGACGTACGCGGAACTCGACGACCACAGCGACCGGCTCGCGACGGCCCTGCGCACCCTCGGCCTGAGCCGGGGCGACCGGGTTGCGACCCTCGCCGGCAACCGCGCGGAACTGGTCGTCACGGAAGTCGCTCTCTACAAGGCCGGCCTGGCCCGGGCGCCGATCAACGCCAGGCTCGGCACCGCTGAAGTGGCCCACCTGCTCGCGGAGTCGGACGCGCGGGTGCTGTTGACGGACGCGGCCCATCTGGACATCGCCCGCGCCACGGTGCCCGGCACGGGGGTGAAGACCGCCATCGGCTACGACGGCCCGAGCGATCTCGGGCCGGGCTACGCCGAGACCCTCGCGGGCACCGAGCCGGAACCCGTCAAGACGGAGTGCGACGAGGGCGACATCGCCGTACTGCACTTCACCTCGGGTTCCACCGGCAAGCTCAAGGCGGCGGTCCAGACCTACGGCAACCGGCTCGCCCTGATGCGCAAGTCGGTGATGAGCGTCGACACCCGGGTGGGCCCCGGTGACCGGCAGATCCTGGCAGGGCCCGTCACCCACGCCTCGGGTATGCCGCTTATGGGCATCTTCTTCGCCGGCGGCTGTGCGGTCGTCCTGCCGCGCTGGGACGCCGAGGAGTTCCTCGCCACCGTCCAGCGCGAGCGCGCCACCCACGCCTTCGTCGTACCGACCATGGTCAACACCGTCCTCGCGCTGCCGAACGCCCGCGACTACGACCTCTCCACCCTGCGCCAGCTGATCTACGGCGCCGCGCCGATGTCTCCCGCCCGGATCAGGGCCGCCTGGGACCTCTTCGGCCCGGTCCTCTCCCAGGGATACGGGTGTGGCGAGACCACCTCCGGCGTGCTCTTCCTCTCCACGGAGGACCACCGGCGCGCGATCGAGGGCGAGGACGAGGAGCTGCTGCTGTCCTGCGGCCGTCCGCTCGCCGAGGCCGAGGTCGCCATCGTCGACGACAGCGGACAGCCCGTCACAGACGGAGAGATCGGAGAGATCGCCGTCCGCGGCCCCGATGTCGTCCCCGGCTACCACAACGAGCCGAACCTCACGGCGGAGACCTTCCGGGACGGCTGGTTCCTCACCGGCGACCTCGCCCGCCGCCGTTCCGACGGCTACGTATTCATCGTCGACCGCAAGAAGGACATGATCGTCTCCGGCGGGTTCAACATCTACGCCGTCGAGGTCGAGTCCGTCCTGCACCAGCATCCCGACGTCTACGAGGCCGCCGTCGTAGGCGTCCCGGACGAGCAGTGGGGCGAAGCCGTCAAGGCGGTCGTCGTGACGCGCGACGGCGCCACCCTCACGGAGGCCGACCTCATCGACTTCTGCGCCGAGCACCTGGCCCGCATCAAGAAGCCCCGCTCGGTCGACTTCGTCGCGGCCCTGCCCCACAACCCCAACGGCAAGATCGACCGCCGCGCCATCCGCGACCGCTACTGGGTCGGCGCCGAGCGCCGCGTCAACTGAACAGGACCTGGCATGCCCTTCACCCTCGAACCCTCCTACGACGACAATCCGCGCCTCCAGGACCTCGTCGTCCGTCTGCGCGCCTACCTGGCCGACGAGCTCATTCCGTACGAGCGTGAGCACGGCATCACCGCGGAGACCAAGCTCGACCGCACCACCCTCGAACACGTCTGGAAGCGCAGCACCGAACTCGGCTTCTACGGCATCAGTCTGCCACCCGAGCTCGGTGGCCAGGGCCTGAGCTTCTACGAACTGTGCGCCCTCAAAGAGGAGCTGACCGCCTCCGGCGCCGCGCTCTCCCACTCGGTCCTCGGCGACATGGGCGGCCCGCTGCGCGTCGGCGCGATCGTGAAGTACGCCACCGACGAGCAGCGGGAGCGCTACCTGATGCCCGTAGTCCGGGGCGAGCGGGCGTGCTGCTTCTCCATCACGGAGGAGGACGCGGGCTCCGACGTACGACGCATGACGACCACCGCCACCCCGGACAGAGACACCTACGTCCTCAACGGAAAGAAGGTGTTCTCCTCCGCCGCCCCCTTCGCGGACTTCGCCATTGTCGTCGCCCGCATGGCCGGCACCGAGGAGGCGTACAGCGCGTTCCTCGTCGACCTGGACACCCCCGGCTGCACCGTTCTCGATGGCGAAGTCCCCATGTCCGGGCAGCAGATGGAGGGCGACCTCGTCTTCGAGGACTGCCGGATCCCCGCCGCGAACCTCCTCGGCGAGATCGGCCAGGGCCTGCGCATCGGCATCGGCCGCATCACCCTCAACCGCCTGCTGCACTGTCCGTCCCTCATCGGCGCCGCCCGCCGCGCCTGGGACCTTTCGGTGCAGTACGCCATGAACCGCGTCGTCTTCGACCAGCCGCTCCTCGCCCATCAGGCGATCAACCACAAGATCGCCGAGATGGCCACCGAGATCTACGCCGCCCGCGCGATGGTGCTGGCCACCGCCGCCAAGGCCGACCGGGGCGACAACGTCTCTGTCGAGGCCAACATGTGCAAGCTCTTCACCTCGGAGGCGTCCTTCCGCGTCGCCGACCAGGCCGTCCAGATCCACGGCAAGGCCGGGCTGACCCGCGGCCACGAGGTCGAGCAGATCTTCCGCAGCCTGCGGATGTTCCGGATCGTCACCGGAACCACCGAGATCCACAAGAACGCGATCGCCAAGGGCCTGATCTGACCGACCCCTTGCCGCCCAGGGCGGTGCCGCGGGCCCCCGCTTCGGCGAGCGGGCCCGCGGCCTCGGGGGACAACCGCCCACCCGTACGACCCCCTGCTCCACCCGCATCCGCAGGAGTCGCCCCATGGCACCCCGTACCGCCGCCGCGCCGCCCCGGCACATCGCCGCCCCGGCACCCGACCGCCGCAGAGCCTGGCTGATCATGGCGATGATCGTGGCCTTCATGGTCATCAACTTCGCCGACAAGTCGGTCCTCGGCCTCGCCGCCGTTCCGATCATGGAGGAACTCGGCCTCAGCAACAGCACCTACGGCCTGATCTCCAGCTCCTTCTTTTTCCTCTTCAGCATCTCCGGACTCCTCGTCGGCTTCCTCTCCACCCGGATCTCCAGCCGGGTCCTGCTGTTCCTCATGACCGCGGGGTGGGCCGTCGCCCAGCTCCCGGTCCTCGCGGTGGCCTCGGTCCCGACTCTGATGGCCGGCCGCATCCTGCTCGGTGCCGCCGAGGGGCCGGCGGCTTCCATGTCGATGCACGCCCTGTACAAGTGGTTCCCGCCGGAGCGCCGCGCCCTGCCCTCGGCCCTCCAGATCGGCGGCGCGGCCCTGGGCACGCTCATTGCGGCACCCGTGGTCACCTGGCTGATCGACGGCTTCGGCTGGCGCTCGGCCTACGCCGTCCTCGCGGTCGTCAGCGCCTGCTGGGCGCTGCTGTGGTGGCGCGTGGGCCACGACGGCCCGTACGACCACAAGCACACGGCCACCGGATCCAGCGGGCTCCGGCTGCCATACCGCAAGATCCTGCTGACCGGCACCGTGCTCGGCAGCATCGCCAGTGCCTTCGGAGCGGCGTGGGCACTGTCCCTCAGCCATGCCTGGCTGCCCGCCTACCTCAGGACGCAGCTGGACATGTCGGCGGCGGCTTCCGCGACTGCGATCAGCGTCATATCCGGCTTCGGCCTGATACTGCTGCTGGCGGTTTCCCCGTTCGTGGACGCGCTGAAGTCCCGGGGAGTGAGCAGCCGTTGGTCCAGCGGGGCGGCGCAGAGCATCGCCGTGTGCGTGGCGGGGTGCGCGATGGCGGCGTTCCCGTTCGTCGACGCCTTCGGTCCGCGGCTCGTGCTGATCGCGCTGGCCTTCGGCGGCATAGCGATCGCCATTCCCCTCCACTACATGACGACCGCGGAGGTCGTCCCTCCTGCCCAGCGCGGCGCCGTCTTCGGCATCGTCGCGGGTATCGGCACCCTGCCGGGCCTCGTGGCACCGTTCCTTACCGGCCACTTCATAGACGCGGCCGACACCCCGGCCGCCGGCTACACCACCGCCTTCCTCGTCGCCGGCGCCGTGATGCTCACGGCCGGCGCCTTCGCCCTCACGGCCATCCGCCCGGAGCGGGACGCACGACGCCTGGGGCTCGACGCCGGGCCCGGCCCGTTGGGGTAGGCGCCCGACCGGCCTCGGGCACGCGAAGGTCCCGACCCCGATTCCGGGTTTGCCGGACTCGGGGTCGTGGCGTGCGGCACGGCGACGCTCAGGCAAGGTCCCTGTGCTCCTCCGCGATCAGCGGGCTCGACCGGGCGACGGGCGACGGGCGGCGGGCGACGTGGCGCACGCCACGGCTGGTCGCCGGGCCACCGGGCCTTGCGGCCGGCGCCGGCGATCCCGCCCGACGGGCGCGGCATCGGCGACCTCTGCCGTGGCTTGCCGTCCATGTCGGTGACGCCGACCTGGACGCGGCGACATCGAAGGTCGTGGCCGTGGCCTGGGCGAGGGGCGCCTGCGACTTCGGCCGCAACGGATGATCGTCTCGGCGCTCAGGATGGAGGAGGCGATGGCGCACCGGCTGGTTCACCGCATGGAGTATGAGCCTGCCGATCGACAGCATGAGGAAATGCCACGTTCGTGAGACTGACCAGTTGGCCCATCGGCCTGAGACAACGGAAGAACGGCTGGTCAACGACCGCAGCCTGTGCCACGCGCGGCAAGACCCTACAGCTCCCAGGCTATGCAGCCCCGGCCCGTGATCGCACCCCTGGCGGCGCACGGGAAGGGGTGCGGTGGGTTGCCTCGCCGGGATTCGAACCCGGGTTTCCGATTCCGGGCGAACCGGAGACCGGTGTCCTTGGCCGCTGGACGACGAGGGATGTGCGCATTGTACGAGCTGGGCTGATGCGGCGCACCAGGGTTCCGGTGTGTCAGGGGCCGATGACGCGGACCCGGAGCTCGTACGGTTCGCCGCCGCTGATCGCCTGCGCCTGCTCGACGAGGTCGGCGCCGGTGAAGCCGAGGAGTGCGCGGTCGGCGGCCGCGCGGAGCAGCGGCACGATCTCGGCGACCGGCCGGCCGCGGTGTGTGGCGGCGAGCTCGGCGTACGCCCGCTGGTACGGGGCGCCGTAGGTGCTCGCGGGGTCGTGCAGGAGGTGGTGCATGTCCTGCACGCTGACGGTGATCTCACCCATGACCCGACTCCCTGTCCTGGCCGGCCGGGTGGCTCCCGGCCTCTGCTCACGACGCTACGAGCCGCCACTGACAACGCCGGGTGGGTGGCTTCCGGCCGGGCTTCACCGGGACGATCTCGACGTCGCTGACGCCGCCCTCGGACTCCTTGCGCGCCTTGTAGTCCTCGGCGGCGGACAGCCCGTATGTGACGGCGGAGACCTGCTGCTCGTCCCGTCCGTCCTGCTTCCACGTCGGGCGGTAGCTCTTCACGGTGTCCTCCGTCGCTCTTTGGGCGGGCGCCCGGCGGCAGCATCGGCTTCAAGGATGGGCGCCGCCGGGCCCGTGCAGGATCACACGAGGCACTGACACTGATCAGGAGCGGAGAACCGCGCCTGCAGGCGCGACCACGACCCCGTCGGGGTTGCAGTAGGGAGCACGATCGCGTCGGCAGTTCGGTCCGCCGGCCACATCCACGGGTTCCCAGCTCGGCCGGTCGGGACAGGTCAGCCGGCTTGGCTCCGTCTCCCTCGCACTGCCAGCCACAACGAGCCAGTCTCCGCTATGAGTTCATTCATCGTATTGACCTCCGCGCGTTGATCCGCGGCTTCGGGCAATTCCTGCAGGAGCTCAGGGCTCACCACCCGCTTACCATGATCAATGATCAATGGTGAATTGACCGGCGTGGCCCCTTGTAAGGAAAATCTGGAGTGAAACCCATATCTGATGTCAGGCAATTCCGAAGACTGTGGCTGGCGACGGCCACGTCGAACCTCTCGGACGGGGTGAGTCTGGCTGCCGCACCACTGCTCGCGGCCAGCATCACCCGTGACCCCGCGCTGATCGCCGGGATCACGGTGGTCCAGCGGGCTCCCTGGCTGTTCCTGGCCTTCATATCGGGGGCCCTGGCCGACAGACTCGACCGCAGGCGCGTCACGCAGGCGGCGAACTGGATCCGCGCGGCGGCCTTCGCGACCCTGCTGGTCGCGGTGGTCTCCGACAGCATGTCGATGTCGCTGCTGTACGTGGTCTTCTTCGCGATCGGCACCGCCGAGACCCTGTACGACAGTTCGACAGCCGCGTGGCTGCCGACGCTCGTCGAGTCGAAGGACCTGGCCTGGGCCAACGGCCGACTTCAGACCACCTACGTCATCTGCAACGAATTCGTCGGGCCCCCGGTCGGCGGATTCCTCTTCGCTGCCGCCGCATTCGCCCCCTTCGCCCTGGGCACAGCGGGCTACCTGGCCGCGGTGGGTCTGCTCGCGTTGATCCCCGCAGCAGTCAAGCGCCGCCAGGAGGCTGAGTACGAGCCGCTGACGGTGAGAAGCGTCAAGGCGGACATCGGCGTCGGTGCCCGGTGGTACTGGTCCTCGCCCACACTCCGGGCGATGAGTCTGGTCGCCGCGGTGGGAAATGCGGCCAGTGCGGCGAGCTACGGAATCCTCGTCCTGCTCGCGCAGGAGGAACTCGGGGTATCGGAGAGCGGCTACGGAGTCCTGCTCGCCGCAGGTGCCGTCGGCGCGGTCCTGGGCGGGATGGCAGCCGGAAAGGTCGGGGAGTGGCTCCGGCCCGGCACGCTGATCCTCGTTACGAACCTGGTCTCGGCGGCCTCCACGGCCGGCATGGGCCTGGCCGTCAACCCGGCCGTCACGGTCGTGTTCATGGCACTCGACGGATTCGCCGTCCTCATCCAGACCATCCACGTCGTCACACTGCGACAGCAGATCGTCCCGAACGAACTGATGGGACGGGTCACTTCCGTGTACCGCGCCCTCGCGGTCGGTTCCTTCAGCGTCGGTGGGATCGCCGGAGGTCTGTTGGCCAAGTCCTTCGGGATCCCGGCCTCCTTCTACGCAGGCGGAGCGGCCATGGCCATCACTGCCTTCATCGTGCTGCCGGTCCTGAACAACGCGCGGATCGCCCGGGTGAAGGAAGAAGCGGAAGCGTCACAGGCCCCCGAGCAGCAGCGCGAAGAAATCTCGTAGTAGATCTCTCCCACGCGCTGGTGTGTGACCGTCAGTGCCGACGGCGGAACAGGGACCAGAAACAGCTTCTGAGGCGCAGGCCGGGCAGGGGCAAGTCGTCTTCGCGTGCGACAAGTGACCTGGTTGTGCGAAAAAGGTGCAGAACGGCTGTTACGTGGTCTGGTCGCGCGGTTGGCGGAGTGCGATGGGTGGCGCGGCCGGTTGCGCGCCTGAGCATGGAAGGGCTTGTGGTTGATCACTGAACGGGTGGGTGTAGCCGTCAGCGAATGTCAGGGCCACGTCTGACGCGTATGTGTGCCGGATACAGGCGACAGTTACGGATATGTCCGTACCTGGTAACGGGCTCCGGTCGGCGTTTCGGCGGGGCCGGCGGGGTTGCAGAGTTTGGGTCCTCGGCCCGCTCCGGACCGGGACCCGCACCGCTCTCACCAGCCGTAACCGGCTCGTGGAGCACTGTTTTTGAGGAGACATCACCCATGTCTGCTTCTTCGACCGCCCGCCGTATCGCCGCGACCGTCCTTGCGGCCGGTGCCATGGTGTCCGTCGTCGCCCTGCCGGCCTCCGCCCACGACGGCGACCGTCACCGGACGCCGAAGGTGGAGATCAGCGCCGTCCAGGCCGACAGCCCCGGACGCGACAACCGCACCGTCCGGTCGCTGAACGCCGAGTGGGTCGAGATCACCAACAACACCCGCCACTCGGTCGACCTCGACGGCTGGACCCTGAAGGACGAGGACGGCCACCGCTACACGTTCAACGACTACCGTCTCGCCGGCCGCTCCACCGTGCGCATCCACACCGGTGAGGGCCGCGACACCCGCACCGACCTGTTCCAGGACCGCCGCAACTACGTGTGGGACAACCACTCCGACACCGCGACCCTGCGCGACGACCGCGGCCGCACCGTCGACACCGAGTCCTGGGGCCACCACCATCGCCGCTGATCCCACCCACCGGTGCCCCGTCTCCCGCCACGTTCCCAGCGGAAGCCGGGGCACCGGCATGTGACCGTCAGGTACGCCAGAGGCCCTGAGAGAAGCCTTCGGCCCGCCCCATGCCTGGTCCCCCGGCTGCTCACCCGGGCCTCAGCGGCGGGACGCGCGGCCGGGTCGTAGGTGATCGACTCAGTCCGTATCGTCACCGAGAAGGCGTGTCTCCGGGGCAAGCAGGTCCGTGTCATCGAGCTGCGGGACCGTCCAGCCGTTTGCCTGCGCATGTGCGATGAACTGCGCATCGAGCGCCAGATGGTAGTGCTCGACGTAGTGCGCCAGGTCCGAGTACCAAAGCCAGTGCCCGTCCGTCAGCAGGTGCAGCCCGCCGATCACAGGGTTGTCGGGGGCGAGAACGTCAGGTACGAGCGTGCTCGTCGCAGCCAGCAGTACGCCGTTCTGCAGGTACTTGACCAGCTCACGAGCGTGTGCGGGCTCCTCGGCCCTGACCGCGGACCGCAGCGACAGCCCATCTGGGCTGCCCTGCTCAAGCTCTCCGAAGTCGCCGACAAAGGGGACGCGGGCATCGCTCACCAGCAGAGGCTAGAACACCTCACGACCCACGATCCACGAAGATCTCAAACCTCTGCTCTGCCTCGCCCGACGACGATCCGACCGTCCTCTTCGCTATGCTCCGCGACGGCACCTTCTACGAACCCCAGCCCGCCAACGCGGCCTGATCTGCAGAAATTGCACTACGAGGAAGGACGTTCCCCGAGATGCACCGCGGCATCTGAACCGATAGGCCAGTCGGCAACCTCCCTCGGGCTCGCACCATGAAGGTTGGCCTTGTCCGGATCGGCACCGGCCCTGACCAACAGCGACAACACCGTGCCGTCGCCCCGATACGTGAACACGGCCAGCCGCAAAGGCGTATTGCCTTGCGCATCTGGTGCATCCACCCGCGCACCCCGCCGCCAGGAGCGAGCCGACAGCAACGGCATCCTGCTCATCCGCTGCAGAGTGCAGCGGCGTCCACCCCGGGCGGCTGTCGCGGCCCAACCCCCTGATCCTCATTCGCCATACCCGCCATCATCACGACAGCTTGACGAAGGAGATGTTCCCGACGGCCGTGAGGTGGTTGTAGACACCCCAGCCACCGCCGACCTTCACGCGCGTCGCGAACGGGGCCGTGCTGCTGCCCGTGCCGTTGTAGAACCAGAGCTTGCCGGTGCCGTCGGTGGCGAGGAGGCCGGGGCGGCCGTCGCCGTTGAGGTCCGAGCCGCCGGCGAGCTTGTTGTAGCCGCCCCAGCCGGAGCAGCGGCCCGGCTTCACGTGTCGGGAGCACATCGACCACGCGATGGTCCTCGACGCTGGTCAAGAGGGTGGAGTAACACCTATCGGCGGCTGATGACCGACAGCTCGCCGTGCAGGACTCCCGCCCGCGGTTCGCCCGGCGAGTTGTCGGGCGGGTGACCGCGAGACCTGGGCAGCGATCATGGCGGTAGATCCCGGGCCTGGTCGGCGAGGTCGCCCGCCACGAGGGACTCGCGGGCCGGCGCCTGCCCGGCAACGGCCAGTGGACGGCGCCGACCACGATTGCGTCTAATGGATCCGATCAGTGCGCGGTCCGGCAGGAAGTCGGCTGCGCAGCAAGCCGATTGGCATGACGAGGGGTTCTACGTGCGAGGCACCATCGAACCTTCGGCGGCGACCCAATGAGGCCGCTCAAGGCTTCCGATCCCGTCTCGTCCGGTCCATACCGACTGTTAGCCGAGCTGGGCAGCGGCGGCATGGGACGAGTGCTGCTGGGCGCAGCACCTGACGGCCGGCTCGTCGCGGTGAAGCAGGTGCACGCAGGCCTGGCCAACGACGACGGGTTCCGCGCCCGCTTCCAACGGGAGGTGGCCGCCTCACAGAAGGTCTCGGGGGCCTACACAGCGCCCGTGATGGACTCCGATGCGGACGCTCCGACGCCGTGGCTGGCCTCGGTATTCGTGGCCGGTCCCTCATTGGGCGCCGCAGTGGCGGAGGTCGGGACGTTGCCCGAGGATCTGGTACGCCGACTCGCGGCCGGGCTGGCTTCGGCGCTCGCCGAGATCCACCGAGCGGGGCTCATCCACCGTGACCTCAAACCCGACAACGTCCTCCTGTCCGAAGACGGCATCCGCGTCATCGACTTCGGCATTGCGCGGACGGCAGAGACGGGAGCAGAGCACCAGGGGGACCTCGGGCTGACCCGGACCGGCCTGGTGATCGGCTCGCCGCCCTACATGTCGCCGGAGCAGGCCGAGGGAAAGAGACTCACGGCAGCCAGTGACGTGTTCTCCCTCGGCTCGGTGCTGGTCATGGCGGCGACGGGCCGTAGCCCGTTCGTCGCATCGTCGACCCTCCAGACGCTCTACGACGTGGTCCACGCGGAGCCGGACCTGAGTGGTCTTCCGGCCGGGCTGCACGGGATCGTGGCACAGTGCCTGGCCAAGGACCCGGAAGCCCGGCCGACCCCGGCGGGGTTGCTCGGGCTGTTGGGACCCATCGCGCCGGTGGGACGGCAATGGCCGCCCGCCGTCTACCGGATGATCGCCTCGCAGCGGGCCGCCATCGACCGACTGCTCGACGGCCCGCACGACACCGTAGTGGACGCCCCCGGGCGGGCGGAGGAGCCGGGGCGGGCCGGATCGGCCGAAGTGTCGGACCGAGGAGAGCCGACTCAGACCGAGGGCTCGGGGCCGCCCCCCAGGCCCCCGGTCCCGCCCCGGTCCGTACCGGCCCCGACGGCAGCGGAGCGACAGGCCGCTTTACCCACGGAGGCGGCCGTTGCCCGGGTGCATCCCGCGACGCCGAGCCGCGCACGACGCCAGGCCCTGGCCGTGGCCGCCTGCGTACTGGCAGCAGCCGCGCTCGGCGGGACGGCGTACGGCCTGTGGCCCGATGGGGGCACCAGCGCGCCGGAGAAGTACAGCGCTCTCCAGGAATGCGACGGACTGGCGGTGGCGCTGCCCCTCCCGCCGCGGGACCGGGGCAGCGACCGCCACTCCTCGGCGGACGGTGAGACTCGGACCGGCTGCACGTGGTTCGGAAGCAGGGACGGCGGGGCACCCAGCGCCCGGGTCCTGTGGAACCTGCGCCACGACGACGGCGCCCGCGACGCCGCGGCGGTCCAGAGCGAGGCCTTCCGTGCTCTGGTGGCCGACGGGAGGGCGGTGGGCGATCTCGGGTTCGGTGACGAGGCCTTCCGGGGCGCGTCGGACACCACTACCGCCTGTTCCCTCTCCGTCCGCGACGGCAACCTCACCGTCCAGGTCGACCTCGGCAGCGAGGAGTTTCCCGCGCCGACGTGCAACGCATCCACCGTGGACATCGCCCGCGCCGCACTGAACGCCGTACTTCACTGAGCCACGCACCCACCCACCCACTCGGCCCGGCACCGCCTCGCCCAGCCCTCCCCGTCCACCAGCCCTGCTGACGTGGACACATGGGGGAGCGATGGATGCACTTCGCCGAGTGGCCGCGCATCTCGGCAAGCACCGCGTCGGGGGAGCGGCCCCGGTAGCCGCCACGGTGTCGCTCGCCCTGCCCGTCCCCGACGGGGACGAGGGCGGACAGGGACGTCAACAGCCGCCCGAGGAACGGCCGGTGCGGCCGGTAATCCCCCAACACCAGTGCGCGACGACGAGTAAGGGAGCACAGTGGAGAAGCCGTTGAACAGGTTGAACGCACCGAGGGTGCCTCAATGCCGCGACGTCCACGCACGCCGAACACCGCGCTAGCAAACCTGATGCAGTCGGAAGGAACGCTGAGTGCGTATTGGCGCACCTTCCCCTGGGCGCAAACCGTATCCGCGACGCAGGCCATGAACCGGGCAGGTGACAGCAAGGAATATGCGGACTCTGCGGCAGAGGCTTGCCATTCCCTCGCCTGGCATCGACGACCTGGCCGAGCGGGGCTGGGCGTGGGAGTGGTTCTGCGCCGAGGCTGCCGTGCACGAGCTGAGTAGAGCCGGCGAGTTCGAGCTGCCATGGCTCTCCCAAAAGCACAAGCAGCACGGCATGAACGTCCAGGTCATCGCCCGGCCGGACGGCACACCGCTCTGGTTCTCCCGGGCCACGCCGGGACGCACCCACGACCTGACCGCCGCGCGTGCCCATGGCATCGTCCAGGCCTGCCTCACCAGGCACATCCTCGTACTCGCGGACCGCGCCTATCAGGGCGCCGGCGCCACCGTCCGCACCCCCTACTACCGCCACCGCGAACAGCCTGATCGCTACCAGCAGTTCAACTGCCGCAGCCATAGCCAAGCAGGCATCTGCCGAAGCCGCGCAAGCCTCCGCCGAAGCTGACGAGGCGAAGGCGGCAGCAGACAAGTACGCGGCCGACGCCAAGGCATCCGCCAACGCCGCCACTCAGAGCGCCGCAGACGCAGCCGCCTCCGCTTCTACCGCACGCAACGCTGCCGACCGTGCCGCACAGGACGCCGCAGCAGCCGAGAACTCTGCCTCCGAAGCCGCGTTCTGCTCAAGCAGCTCGGCACCTCGGCGGCCGTCGCGGCGGAGATCGGCGTCACCGCCGACTCCGTCAACCGCTACCGCCGCGGCGCCCGCAAACACCCACCCCAACACATCCAGAACCGGATCGACGCCGCAGTACGGTCCCGCTGGCAGCCCCAAGTCCGCGCCTTCGCTGAACTCGGGCCGATGCTCGGCGAACTCAGCGGCGACCGGGCTGCCGCTTCCGCAGCCGCGGACGCGGCCATTGCCCCCCATCGGCCCCAGGAGCTGGGATGGTTCCTGGAAACCGTGGGAACCGCCCCCGAGGTCCAGGGGCAGGGCCTCGGCAGTGCGGTGCTGATTCCCGGCATCCAGGAGGCCGAGCGTGCCCTTCGCGCGGTCGCCGCACCCCGCCAGGGGGACCCGGCCCTCGCCGCGGCCGTCGTATCACAGAAGGTGGCCCGCCATGACCGTGCGACCCGGGGCTTCCCCAACGCCGAGCAGGACCAACACCAGGGCGAGGTGCTGACGTCGCTCGATGAGATCTGCGACCAGGAGTCTGTCAGAGGGGGCCTCTAGGTGTATTGATCACGAGCGTTGTTGACAGTCGCAGGTCTTGATCATGGCGAAGACCTCCGGTGTGGTGGAGGTGTCTAGGCTCCACACCGCACACGGAGGTCTTCGTGTCCCACCGTAATGCCCGGCTGACCGTTCACGGCAGGCGGATCCTGGTCGAACGCGTCCTGGCAGGACGGCCGGTTGCTCATGTGGCGGCCGAGATGGGCATATCGAGGCCCACCGCCCACAAGTGGATTCGCCGCTGGCGGATGGAAGGCGACGCGGGCCTGGTCGACCGCTCCAGCAGGCCGCAGCACACACCGCATCGCACCCCCCAGGCCGTCGAGGCCCGCGTCTGCGATCTCCGCCGCACCCGCAAGCTCGGCCCCGCCAGGATCGGCCCGGTCCTGGGCCTGCCCACCTCGACCGTCCACCGGATCCTGACCCGCCACGGGCTCAATCGGCTGGCCTGGCTGGACCGGCCGACCGGCACGGTGATCCGCCGCTATGAGCGCGACCGGCCCGGCGAGCTGATCCACGTGGACGTCAAGAAACTCGGCCGGATCCCCGACGGCGGCGGCCACAAAACCAACGGCCGCGAGGCCGGCAGGCCAATCCGCGGCATGGGCTTCGACTACGTCCACTCCGCTGTCGACGACCACTCCCGCCTGGCCTACAGCGAGATCCACCCCGACGAGAAGGTCGCGACCTGCGCGAGCTTCCTCACCCGCGCGGCCGCGTTCTTCCACACCCACGGCATCGACCGGATCGAACGGGTCCTGACCGACAACGCCTGGGCCTACCGCAAGGGCCTGGCCTGGAAGACCGTCCTCGCCGACCTCGGCGCAACCGGCAAACTCACCCGGGCCTACCGGCCGCAGACCAACGGCAAGGTCGAACGCTTCAACCGCACCCTGCTCGATGAGTGGGCCTATCTGCGGCCCTACACCTCGAACAACGAGCGGACCGAAGCCCTGGCAGACTTCCTCCACACCTACAACCATCACCGCTGCCACACAGCACTCGACGGCAAGCCACCCATCAGCCGCGTCAACAACGCTGCGGGTCAATACACCTAGGCCACGATCTTGATGCGGGACCTCTGGGCAAGCTGGCGTACGGAACGATTTCCCAGCCCAGGAGCGCCACCGTGACCGAGTCGTACACCAGCAGCCCGATCGGTGACCTGTGGCAGGCGAAGGCCGCAAACGCTCTGGACCGGGCGGTGATCACCACCACGGTGCCGGATGGGTGCCGGGGACTGGCGGTGGAGGTAGTGACCGCCTTGATGAAGGCGCGGCTGCCGATCTCGGATCTCCACGCTGACGCCTTTGAGGACCGATGCGGGGTGGCCCTGTCGGTCGTTCCCGGGGCCTGGTGGCCTTCAGATGCTGTGGCGGCAGCACCCGCACATGGAGGACCGGGCCGATGACGTGTGGGGCGCCCAGCAGTCCGCCATGCACCAGGCCCTGCGCGCGATCCTGGCGGCGCAGGGCTACTGGCTGAAACGCCAGCCTGCTGGGGAAGCACCGATCGTCATGGGGCGAGTCCGACCCTGACCGCCCCACCCTGCTGCCTCATGCCGGTACCACGACCGGCTTCGGACGCAGCGCGGCTAGCGGGGACCGCCGGCCCTTCTCGATCTGGCGCAGCTGCTCCCAGTCAGCCTCGGGATGGGTGGCTTTGTCGTCGATAGTTGAGAACGCTTGTAGCTCACGAGTAAGAGCGGTAAGCAATCAACAAGAACTGTGTTGCCGAGTTCTGAGAGCACTCTGGTACTTGCGCTTGGCCCTCTGCTGTGCGTGCTCCGTTCATGTGGCGGGCCAGGTGCCGAGTGCCTGGGCCAGTCGGCCACTCTGCTCTCCGGCGATGCCCTGGGCGAGGCGGATGTCGCACCGCGGACGCATGCCCCCGTCGCAGTGAAGGATTCCGGGTGCGCGCTGTTCCCTGGCCTTCGTGTCACGCACAGTGCTGAGCGGCCTGGCGGGTGATGTTAACGTCCAGGTCTTCAGGATGTCCTTCTGCTGAGCGCCAGTCGGGTTCGATCGTTCCCTGACGAAGACTTGTGTCGTTGCGGACCCAGTGGATCCCGTTGGCGTCGTAGAACTGGATCACCGCTGCGGGGGTTCCTCCTGCTGGTGGTGCCTTGGTGAAGGGGGATGTCTCCAGATGCTTCAGTGCCTTGTCGAAGGATCCTTCGGGGAACGTGAAGCGAGTGCAGGGCGGCATGTAGGAGAAGCGGATCGAGATGTACCCGGGGTGCGGGTCGAAGGGAAGGACGGGCTCGAAGAGCACTTCCACGTCTGTTACCGGATCCAGCGAGCGGTTCTCGAGGACCGTCATGATGTGTTCGTCCGGCGCCGGCTCCTCCCAGAAGCCCACGCGCGTCGCTTGGGCTCGAAGGCTCTGTGCTGATTGCTGGCGTGCGGTGCTGACGCTGAACCATGCGACGGTTCCGGTGAAGAGCAGACCGATCGCGGCGGCTAGAGCGGACAGCATCGTGCCCCACGAGGAGAGCCAGATCGCCCGTGGGGCTCTCTCGCCGCGTGCAGCATTCGCGACAAGGACCCGGCGGACGGAGGTGTGCGCCCGGAAGTTGACCGGTCGAGCGCGATCGCGCCACGAGGCGCTTACTCGGCGCATGGCGTCCATACTTACGGCTTGGGTCGGCATCTGGGCATACCGACACGGCTTTGCGTGGAGGGGTCCCGGACAGCTTCCCGCCCCGGTTCGGCCCCGCGCCAGACCAGGGCGCGCGTGTCTCTGCGGCCGCTCGCCACGGCCCGCCACACTCACGCGCCGACCGTACGAGGCACACAGTGCAGCCGTCACCGCAGTTCTCACGAGCCCGACCTCGGCCGCGCGTACGTGCGGCAGGAGTACGCGCAGTGGACGAGCGCCGAGCGCGCCGTCCTCTCCGGAACCTGACGGTCGGTCTCTCGGAACCGCCCTCGCTCACCGACGGGGACGGGGAGGCGGACAAGCAGCCGCCGCGTCATGGCTCGACCACGCCCCCGGCCCGTAGGAGGGCCGCACCTACGCCGCCCGGTGCCCCGCCCTGGACGCGCCGGCAGCCGGTCAGGACGGCTGACTGGCAGCCCAAGAAACTGCTGTTCAACGGGGTGATCGCTTCGGTAGCGTCCGGAGGCATGCACATGACCGACGCCGATGTCGGTCAGGCCCGGCCGGTCCAGGCTCTGCTGCATGATGGCGAGCCCGGCGAAGGGATAGTCGGGCGTGAACCTGCCGCATGCGACAAGCTGCTGGGCCCACACCTTGCCCGGGCGCATCCACGCAGCGCCGTAGCGGGAGACGTCGACCGCGAGGAGCACGGGCGCGCCGTCCAGGGAACGCCCCTGAGTGGTCTTCTGATCGCTGACGCCGGCTTCGAACGCTGCGTACTCGGCGGCGCCCAGCGGGCCATCGAGGATCCCGCTGGTGACCTCCCAGCTCACGGCGGCTGAACCAGTTCGGCCCGAAGGTGGTAATCACCTCGCTGGACTTGTTATGAGCGATGCGGCTCATCACGTCCAGCGGTACGTTCACACTGCCCCAGCTGTCAAAGATCCCCAGAATCGGGTGCCCCCACGCGCCCAGCTCCGTCAGTAGGGACAGACTGTCCCGCCCAGCCTCGCCCCGGCGCACCACTACCTTCACTGGCAGGTCTGACAAGGCTCCGAACTTTGATTCCAGCTCTTGGAGCAGGTGCTCGTGGCGGGCACGGTCCTTCTCGATGAAGAGTAGGTGGACCCGCTGCTGGCTCAGGTGCATCCGGTCGACGGCGTGGTGGTGAAGGAGCCGGTCCAGGATGAATACGGGAGATCCTGGCTCGTCTCCCTCGTATCGGCCGGGCCCGGCGAATGCGTCCAGGAGCGTCACCCGCGGGCGGGTGTAGCCGGTGCGTTGCGATGTCTGCAGCAGAATCGGCCACCACGCATCGAGGTAGCGCTGTTACAGCCGATGCTTGGCTGCCGTCGCCGGCTCCAGCTTCCACAGCACCCCCATGGACCCTCCCCTTTCCTCACCTGACCGTGGCGCGATTTTCCGGCATCCCGAGGTATCGCGAAAGAGGACGAGAACAGGCCACAAAGGCAACAAGTAGGACGGTCGATGCAGCAACAGGGGCTGATGCCTGGGTGACCAGGCCACGAGCCGCCCGGCTCAAGGGCCACGACCAGATCGTCATCGCCAAATAGGGCGGATGGCCCCGCACTCCAAGGTCCTGGCCGGCTACCTCGAAGCCGTCGACCAGTGGGAGGACAACGCCCTGCTCGGCGTGCTGTAGTCGGGAGGTCGATCCGCGCTAGAGATCCGCGCTTAGTACTCCAGCGGTAGATCGTGATCTTTACGACCGGATGGTTTGCCGACGGTGGTAGCTCGTCGCGAATCAGCTGTGGGTAGGACCGGGGCCGAGGGCGGGGTCAGCGGGATGGGCAGCAGCCTGGAGATCGGGCGGCGCTCAGGCCATGTCGGATCCGATCTTCCACGCGAGGCGGAGCTGCTCTGCGGCATCGGTGGCTTGGCGAAGGCCCGCCTGGTAAGCCGGTTCCCAGGCCGTCCGGTCACTCAGGTCCGAGCCAAATGCGCGTATTGATGCCGGATCGGGCTCGATGGTCACCACTGTGTGCGCCGCGGCGACCACCAGCTCTTGCTGGAGCAACTCCCGGGGAAACAGGTGCGCCTGCGGGTCGATCACGACGAGCGTGCGGGCTCCGGCCGCGAGTGCGGCATTGGTTGCCGACCGCAGGGAGCCGTCCATGTATCGGCGGCCTTTGATGGTGATCGGTGGGTAGATGCCCGGAAAGGCCGTGCTTGCCGCCACCGCGGAGGGCAGGGGTGCGCCACTCGCGCGGTCGAAGACCTCCTGCTCGCCGGTCTCGGCGTCCATCGCGATGATGAGCAGTTGCCGGTCCGGCCATTGGTCTGTGCCGGCCATGGCGCGCATCCGGGTGATATGTGCCTGCTCGGGGCCCGTTTCGGCGGCGAGCGCGATCTGGCCCACTCGGCGCCAGGCCTCGGCTGGGTTTGAGGCGGCGTTGCCGAGCACGGCGAACGCCTCGCCCAGCCGACGCCCGTCCACCTGGGGCGGGGTGCTGTTGGTGTCGGCGGGGCGTACTGGGGTGGCGAGTCGGTCGGTGTTCTGACCGGTGGCCAGTACTGCGCCGATGATCGCGCCAGTCGACGTGCCGACGATCAGATCGGCCTCGCTGAGATCCACTCCGCCGCGGCGGAGTCCGCAGGCCAGTCCGGCCATCCAGGCCGCACCAACGGGGCCTCCGGCGCCGAGTGCGAGTGCCCGGTCGAGTGTGTACACGACTGCCTCCTTCCCATTGTTGAAACAGTCGTACCATATACTGACGTACGCCCAGGTCCGCAGTACCGAGAGGATGATCCACCGTGGGGCGACCCCCAGATCCCGCCCGACGGGAGGCCACGCTGGTGCGGGCGACCGACTACGTACTGGCACGCGGCCTGGCCGGGTTGAGCCTGAGGCCGCTGGCCGCAGCTCTCGATACCAGCCCGCGGATGCTGCTCTACGACTTCGGCAGCAAGCAGGAGTTGGTATCTGCCGTCCTTGCCGAGGCCCGCCGCCGCGGCGCGACACGGCTGGCCGAGAACCTCCCGGCGCAGGCAGCCTCTGCGGAGGATCACCTGCGCGGCATCTGGGCCTGGATCAGCGCACCTGAGCGAGCCCCGTACGTCCGGCTGATCTTCGAGGTGCACGCCGACGGTCTGGCTCACCCCGAGAACTACCCGGACCAGGCCGAGGCGATCACGGGCTGGTTTGACACCCTCGGCGCCACGATCCGCGACATCGCCACCGACCCTGACGACACCGTCACTCCCACGCTGGTCATGGCCGTCATCCGGGGCCTACTGTTCGATCTCACGACCACCGGGGACCACCGCCGCACCGACCGCGCCCTGGAGCGCTTCTGCGAACTCCTCCGGCATTGAATGAGGACAAACGATCACGCGGTGACCTCAGGTAGCAGCGCAGACCCTGCCCGCTGGCAGGATGCATTCGATGCCCTGATGGACCGGATCGCTGGCAGGTTCACGCGGGTCGAACCCCGCCGTCGGATAAGGCGGTTGGTGCTCGGCCTGCTCTCGGATCTGCCCCGCAAGAACTGCTGGACCATCGCCGAGTGGGCCGGGGAGGCCACCCCCGACGGCATGCAACACCTGCTGAACCGGGCCAAGTGGGAAGCAGACGCCGTACGCGACGACCTTCGCGACTACGTGGCCGAGCACCTACACGACGACCGGGCCATACTCGTGGTCGACGAAACTGGCGACGTGAAGAAGGGCAGCCATACGGTCGGCGTCCAGCGCCAGTACACCGGCACAGCAGGGAGAAATCGAAAACTCCCAAGTCGCCGTCTACCTGGTCTACGCAGGCCGGCGCGGACATGCCGCGGTGGACCGGGAGCTGTACATCCCGCGCTCGTGGACCGACCAGCCCGACCGCTGCCAGGCGGCCGGGCTCTCCCCGGACGCCGCGTTCGCGACCAAGCCCGAACTGGCAGCCCGCATGATCACCCGGTTCCTGGACGCCGGCCACCGTGCCTCCTGGGTGGCCGGCGACGAGGTCTACGGCGGCAACCCGAAACTGCGCACCGCCCTGGAGGCACGCGGCACCGGCTACGTGCTCGCGGTGGCCCGAACCCACGAAGTCACCACCCACGCAGGCAAGTCCCGGGTGGAAGCCCTCGCGAAGAAGCTCCCCAAGCGGGCCTGGCAGAAGCTGTCCGCCGGAGCCGGAGCAAAGGGGCAACGCTTCTACGACTGGGCCCACATCGACCTACCCAGCACCGCCCCCGGCCACCGCCACCTGCTGATCCGCCGAAACCGCACCACCGGTGAACTCGCCTACTACCACTGCTACACGCCCCAACCGGTGCCACTGGCGACCCTGGTCCGGGTCGCTGGATCAAGGTGGCGAGTGGAGGAGACGTTCCAGTCCGGAAAGGGGCTGGCCGAACTGGACGAGCATCAGGTCCGCCGCTACGCGTCCTGGTCCCGCTGGGTCACCCTCGCCATGCTCGCCCACGCCTTCCTCGCCGTCATCCGCGCCGACGAACACACCCGCCAGCCCGCCCGGGACAAGCTGATCCCGATCACCTGCAATGAGATCGCCCGGTTGTTCATCACCCTCGTTGCCCAACGCGTCCACGACACAGCCCACTGGCTCCGCTGGTCCCACTGGAGACGCCGCCACCAGGCCCGGTCCCAAGCGAGCCACTACCACCGCCAAACCGCAGCCCCAGCGTGATCACGATCTACCGCTGGAGTACTAGGTTCCTGAATGGAGGTTCGATACGTGAGGTTACGAGAAGACTGGGTTAGCGCGGCAAAGGCCGTGTCCACCTTCGTCGGCGTCTCGCTCCTGTGGGGAAGCCGCCTCTTGTCTTCTGATTGAGGATCCACTCGTGTGTCTCGGTTGGCAGGCGTCGACGTCGCGATTCGAAGGGCCTCCTTGTGGGTGACGGCATGTCGTCAGCAACCGCGGTCACCGCGGACTTCGTTGTGCTGATCCTCCTCGCACGGACGTGCTGTGGGGACGTTGTCCCTGGAGTTTGGGTAGTCACGTGGGTTGTCACTCAAGTCGTCAACTGAAACATGAGGAAGTTACTCCCCCAGGGTGTTTTCGTCGGTAGCGTGGAATTCCCGGATTCTGGGGTCGGCGGAAGCAACTGGGGGAGTCGCTGTGACGGATGATCATGGGCAGCAGCCGGAATCCGGTGAACGGGAGACTGACGCCCCGCCCCCTCCGCACCCGCCCCGCCCCTCCCAGCCGCCCGTGGCTTCTCCACCGCCGCCCCGGCCGCCCCATGCACCACAGCGGCCCGCGGCGCCTCCGCTGCCGGCCCGGCCTCCCACAGCGGGTGCGTCGGCGGGGTCCCCGCGAGCGGTTGCCGGGTGGTTGCGGCAGTCGCGCGCCCGGTCCTTCACGGCCGCGGGCGCTGCGTTGGCCGTGCTGGCGAGCCTGTTGTACGTGCTGTGGCCCAGCGGGTCGAACGGCTCGGGCGGGTCCGGGGATGCCAAGCACGAGGCATCGGCCCCCCGCATGTCACCGGCCCAGCAGGGCGCTTCGGCGGCGCAGGAGTTAAGCACCCTGCCCGCGGTGAACCTGTCGATGGTCTACGCCCCGGTCGAGCACCAATCCATGACCCGGGCAAACCTGACGGTCACCAGCACAGGGAAGGCGTCGGGAACCCTCAGCAAACCGGTAGCCGGAAAGGCGACCCTCGCGTGGTCCGGCGACCGGCTCTACCTGAAGGGCGACTCGGCCTTCTGGGCTCAGCAGGATCCTCACTTCGGCCACGACTTGACCAGCGCCGGTCACTGGGTCGCGCCGCAGAAGCGCTCCGGCTACTACATGCTCAACAGCTTCGCGGTGAATGCCGGCACGCTGACGCCGGCCTCGCTTGCCGCGCAGGTCCGGCAGGTCACGTCCGATCCCGAGGCGGTTCGGGAGGACAGCGCAACGTTCAAGGGTCGCAAGGCCGTCTCGTACACCTCTCAGGGCTGGACGGTCGTCCTCGCCGCCGAATCGCCCTACTCGGTCCTTGCCATCGGCGGCGACCCCGGCCATGACAGCCCCGTCAAGTCCGCCGTCTGGCACTCTGCCCGGCGCGCCGGACCGGTGATGGAGCCGGCGGGCTATCGTACGAACGCTGTGCCTGTCGCCGAGAGTGACTTCAGCAGCTACCTTCTGCTGGAGCCGAAGCCAGCCACCACCGAGCAGGCCGCCGCGGTCCGTGCCACCACCGCCTCGGCCGTGGCGACCGCCGTCCCGCCCGCCACGTCGGCTGAGGCGGTCTCCAAGACCATGGGGCCCGCCTTCACCATCACCAGCAGCGACGCCTACCTGTGTACGACCAACCCGTGCTCGTACTCCTACACGGTCACCAACAGCGGCGACCAGGCGGGCGCGGCCACGCTCTATCTGTCCCTGCCGAGGGTTCCCGACCAGCCCCACCCGCTTGGCAACCTGCAGCCCAAGCAGTCCAAGACGGTCAGCGGCACCCGCCCCAACATCGCGTGGGGCACCGGACGGACCGTGCACCACACCGACTACGCCTGGGTGTACTCGACCGCCGAGTACGGCCCCGACCCCAAGGTGGGCAGCCGGTTGCACGCCCGCAACCTGCGGCCGGGCAACCTCTCATTCAGCACCCCCTTGCAGCCCACTGTGGCAGGGCTGCTCGACGTCATGACGAAGGACCGGCCGACGAGCGACACCGAGGCGGGCAGCAAAGCCTTCGATGCGATCGAAGCGGCCAACAGCCAGGGCGAGCTGCCCGACCTGGGCGAGATCCTCCACTCCGGCAGACTGGAGAACCCGCAGGACCTGCGCGACATCCTTCCCACCACCGAAAAGACCGACAACCAGCGCGTGCTCCAGGAGATTGCGCTGCTGCTCCAGACCGACCCTCACGCGCACGTCACCTGGACCGCGCCGCCCACTACAGCAGGAGCAACACCGCCAACGGACTACCTCTACACGACCACAGAGCAGGGCCGGCCGGTCAAACGCGCCGTGAAGGCGCAAACGGTGCGGAGCCCGGCGGAACTCGGGTCGCAGGCACGCCTCGGCGCCGCACGACTGAACGGCGAGCAGCCGGGTTCCGGGACCGGCGGGGGCCAGAAGGCGCGGTCCGGATACGAACGGGTGCTACGGCTCGACCTCGAACCGTTCGTGGGACCGCTGCTGGACCTGGCCACCACGCAGGACCTGGAGCACTCCCTCTCCACGGGACAGCAGTTCCAGCAGTTGCGGGACAGCCTCTGCGAGCCGGCCAGCGGCGGCCCCCGCGTCGACCGCCTCGTCATCGTCAACGGCTCCGGCACCCACCAGTGGACCGACCCGAGCCAGCTCGGCGCGAGCTGCGGTTCCGGCGGCTCCTCGGCGTCGCCGGAGCCGTCGAACAGCAGCGGGCCGAACGACAAGCCGACCTGCCTGACGCAGAGTCCGCCGGCCGGCGTCGTCGAGACCAGCGGGGAGGGCTGGATCTACTACGCTCCCACCGGGTCGCACAAGCGGGCTACCGCGGCCACCGTGTGCCTGAAGAATCCGCTGGGTGACGGTACGGCCTCCAATTCCAACAGCCCCGGCATGGACACTGCCCGCAACCGCGCGAAGGCACTGCTCCCGGGTGTGCCGGGAACCCTTGTCAACAGCTGTCACCTGATACCCAAGGAGTTCGGCGGCCGCGGCATACAACGGAACCTCACGCCGTGCTGGGCCACACCCGTGAACGTTGGGGAGATGACGGACATCCAAACGGCAGTCCGCAAATTCCTCAACAAGGGAGGAATCGTGCGGATGACGGTGACGGCCAAGTACAAGGACACTGCGGCCGAGATCCCGTACGCGTTCACCTTCCAGGTCACCGCCTGGGACTCCCGCGGGAATCCGTATCCGCTCGTGATACCCGGCGGTGGCACGGTCCAGAATGTGAAGAGCGGGAAGAACCTCAGCCCCTGACAGGTGGTGGTCCGGTAGTGCGGAACGACATTGCCGAGTTCGCGCGGATCACCGGGGTCGCGCCCGGGACGGCGGGGCCGGCGCTGCCCTGGGGCGACACCCGGGCCGCGTACGGCCTCGACCTGCCCGCCGACTACCGGGCGTTCGTCGACGCCTACGGGCCCGGGACAGTGGGCAGCCGGCTCACACCGCTGATCCCGCTGCCCCCGTACGTCGCTGGCACCGGAGTCGCGGCCCTGGCACCCGTGCTGGACGTGGCTGCCGAGATCGGTGCCCTGCTGCGCGGTCTTCGGGAGAAGCACCCGGAGGCGTTTCCGTACTTCTTCCATCCCGAGGCCGGCGGCCTGCTCGCGTGGGGCGGCGGCGTCGGAGGGGAGCAGTGCTTCTGGCTGACTGAGGACGCGGATCCGGACGCCTGGCCGGTCGTGGTGTGGGACAAAGCGAACTGGCGCCGTTACGACATGGGCATGGTCGCCCTGCTGAACCGCGCCCTCGGCCGGCAGGACGCGTTCCTCGACGAACTCGTCGGGCCCAGGCCCGGGGAGCCGCTGTGGAACCCCGAACTCTGAGCCGTTCGCCGTGTCTCCCGGGTTTCGTACCTGAAGTGGGAAGCAGTAGCCGACCGAGCACCGCGACCGGCAGCCCTGTCTCAGCCTCACCAGGGAATTGACATCAACTCATGAACTGGCCTCAGGCCTCCGAGTTACTCCTATGATCGGTCACATGGGGGATGTGTTTGCGCAAGGTGAGATCTTGGCCGGAGGCCGGTACCGTATCGACGGGTTACTGGGAAGCGGCGGAATGGCCCAGGTCTACCGGGCCTACGACCTCAGCCTGGCACGGGCAGTGGCTGTCAAGACGATGCTGCCCGGACTCGCCCTCGACGCGAGCCATCCGGAGCGATTCCGGCGCGAGGCGCAGGCCATGGCCGCGCTCCGGCACCCGCACGTGGTAACCGTGCACGACACTGGAGAAGAGTCGCGGGCAGACGGGCCGCCGGTGCCGTACTTCGTGATGGAGCTGGTCACGGGGCCTTCGCTAGCGGACCGGCTACGTACAGATGGACTCTCCGCGTCAGCCGCGGCGCGCATCACGGACCAGATCCTGTCCGCATTGGCCGCCAGCCATGCCCAGGGGCTCGTCCACCGCGACATCAAACCGGCGAACATCCTGCTGGCCGGGGACGGCATCACAAAGGTGGCAGATTTCGGTATCGCCCGCGCGGCCGCCGGTGCCAGGAGCGCCCTCACCGGCACGCGGATGACGATCGGCACCCCTCAGTACATGTCACCCGAGCAGGTGCAGGGCTCGGCGCACCTCGACGGACGGTCCGACCTGTATGCAGTCGGCGTGCTGCTCTTCGAACTGATGACGGGCCGGACACCATTCGACGGGCCAGACGCGTTCGCGATCGCTTATCGGCACTTGCACGAACCGCCACCGACACTGGCCTCATTTGGAGTCCTCGGACATCCACGCCTGGAACCGGTGGTGGCCCGTGCGCTCGCCAAGCGGCCCGAGCAGCGCTACCCCGACGCGGAATCGATGCGCGCCGCCCTCCGGATGGCGGTAGCGACCCCACCACCCCCCACACGTGCACCTATATCCCCACCCACACCCGTGCCGGCGCTGCTCCCAGGGTTCACGCCAGATCCGGCGCCCGTGCGCCCGCAGTGGCGAACGCACGTCACACAAGGCGTTCGGCTGACCATCTCCCTGCTCCTGATGTGGGGAGCGACGGCGTTCATCATCATGGCAGAAGACCCCGCCACAAGCCCGCTGACATCGGGTCAGAAGTGGGCCTTCAACAGCTTCGCAGCGGCCTCGGTGCTGGCCGCCATGCCTGCCTGGGTCCGGCGAAGCGGACAGAAGGCACGACTGTGGAAAGTGATCTCCTGGATATTGATGACCTTCTACCTCATCATGTGGCTGGCCGGGGCGATGGTCATGGATGCGGCAGAGATGTAAGAGGTCGTTCCCTCCCGGTGTTTCATCCCCTGCACTACGTTTCGCGCTGTGGGCGCGCAGCGGTAAAAGGGGACGGCTTCACAGGGAGCAGCCGACGGAATCTCTCGGCTCCTCGCGGGCCCACCCATACCGACAGAACCTCGCGAAAGCTCACGAACCGCCCTCTGAGATCGACGGAAACTTCGGCAGCGGCACCGAAGCCGCCGTCAAGGCCGTCCAGCAGTGTTCCGGCATCAAGGCCGACGGCCAGGTCGGCCCACAGACATGGAAGTACCTCGAGTACCCCATGTCCGGCTGCGAACACTGACCACGTGGCTTTGTTCACGGGAACGGGCTCTGGCTCAACTTCCGTGGCCTGTGACCGTGGGTCACCTGGGAGGTCAGTGGCAGCTGGCAGTGCCCGCTCTCACTCCGCTCGCGCTGCGCGTCGGCGACGCCAGGCCAGCGCGGGTGCCGTGATGGCCAGAGCGAAGAGGACGGCCGCCATGATGAGGTGCGGGACCGTGTGGCCCTGCGCGAGCGTGTAGAGCCCGCAGGCCGCGCCGCCGGCAGCGACGCCCAGCGCTGGCGGCCATCGGTCGGCGGTCAGGCCGGTGCCGACCACGAACAGCGTGGGCATCGAAGCGAGGAACAACACCCAGCTGCGCAACTCGTAGCCGTCGGCGGCGACGCAGCCGCGCCTGGGCCCGCGCTTGCAGCCGCCTTCGACGAACCCCAGGAACCCCCAGGTCGCGGCCGCCAGGACGACGACGACCAGTGGAATCCACCACCCCCGCGACCAGTTCTTCTCATCGAGCGACCACCTGCGCGTCGAACGCCCGCCGTTCATACCCCTACCCCCATGTCGATGACCGCCGAGATCATAGAGCGCACCCGCCGGCCGAGCGCTTCGCGGGATGGCGGATCGCCCTCACGACCATGCCTCTCCTGACGGCCCAGCAGCTCATTCACGGCGGCCTGGCGCACAGTCCGGGCCAGCCCAGCCGTCGCTCAGGGTGCCCGGAACCACACAAGCTGAGCCAGAGCCCCACTTGGCTCTGGCTCAACTTCTGTGGTCTGCCCCCTCCTCGCTCGCAGAAGGTGACGCCCAGATGTCGGCCAGCCGAGCCAGCCGCCAGGTCTTGCGCACACAGACGACTGCAACAGCAAGCGCGATGACCGTAAAGAAGACGACCAGGATTGGGCTCTGACACGTGGTCGCAGTCACCACCATGTAGGCGAGGACAGCCCAGTCCAGCCAGGTCCCCTTCATCAACGCACCGGTGCGACTCACGATCCCTCCCGGCGCGACAGTAGACCACGCGGCGCAAGGCGTCACTCAACGTATGCACCTCACAGAAGTTAAGCCAGAGCCCGTTCTCATGAACAAAGCCAGCCGTAGTCGGTGTAGTCCTGGTCGTCCACCACTCGGCGCCTGCGAGCCGGTCGCGTAGGTCGTGGAGGTCGAACTCGAAGCTAGGGGCAGGAAGGCGGTCAAGGAGCTTGCCGAACGGCGCAACGCCTTGCAGCACTACGGGCTCATCGGCAAGGCCGCCAGCTCCTTCGCTGTGGAGAGCAAGACGGCGGAGGTCACGGCGGGCAGGCGGTGGCAGCGGCTTGGCCGGCCAGGCGTCGACCGATTCGGCCCTACCTCGAGCCCGGAGGGGGAACACGATGTGGGTGGACTCGCCCGCCACTACCCTGGGCGCTTGGCAGGTTGGTCCGGGTCGTCGGGCGTGAAGATGCTGAGGTTGATCCGGGCGCCGGGCGCGAGGATGGGCTCCGCGAGGCAGGTCGTGAGACGGCCTGGGCCGTGGACAGCGTGACGGAGCTGGAGTTCGGATCCGTCGGCGAACGGAAGGGGGACCGCGGCGCCGTCGCGGTAGAGCGGGCCAGCCACCGGGTCGTCGAGGACGTCCCGCTCCAGGCGGTTGAGTGCGGCGTTGTCGGGGCGCAGCTCCACAGACTGTCTGAGGTGGGGCATGATGGCCGGCGCCCAGTGGCCGGTCCAGTCCGTCAGGACCTGGGTGCGGGCCTCGGAGTCCAGGAGCAGCCAGCGCGCGATGTTGGCGGGGACCTGTTCGCGGGGGAAGAGAAGCCGGAAGTCCTCGTTGTGGGTGACGACGTTCCACTCGGCGTCGCAGATGTACGCCAAGGTGCCGGTGATGCCTTCGATGACCTGCCGCCACATGCCGGCAAGGGTGGTGCCCGCGCTCCCGTGCAGCGTGCTGGGCGGGTTCTCCTTGCGGGTCAGCTGCCAGAGGAACGTCCACTCCTGCTCGCTGAGCCTGAGGACCTTCGCGACGGAGGACAGAAGGTCCGCGCCGGGGTTGACGAGCTGACCGTTCTCGAAGCGGTTGTACGTGCCCTGGGCACGCACGAGTAGCTCGTCCATCTGCTCCTGGCTCAGACCGACGGCCCGTCTTCCGGGACCGGGCAACCGTCTTGGAAAACCCCTGGTCACTGGGTCTATGGAGGCCCGGCGCTCCTGAAGGACCTTCTTCAGGGAGTGGCGGTCGTGGGCGGAGAGTCGCATCTGACGTATCCATCGGTCGGGGACGGGTGCCGACCGATTATCTGCGAGATCCCCGCATGGAAACGGGGGTCGGGGGGCGGAATACTCGTGCCGTGGCGCGGCACCGACAGTACCGAGCACTCTCTGACACGGAGACAACAGTGAACTTCAAGCGCAAGCTCGCGACCTAGGCGTTTGCCGCAGCCCCTGCCGCGCGGCCTCTCGCCACCGCCTCCTGAGCGGACTGGCAGCGACCGCAACGCCGGCAGCGGCGGTCGGAGGCTGCCCCTCAAACAGCCTCTGCCGCAGCACGTAGTACCGCGAGCTCGTCCTCGCTTAGACCAGCACCGCAGCATGCTTCAAGCTCATCGACTACGGCCTGACAATTCCGTGGAACGGTATGAACTCATACGTCTCACGCGCACGGCCGACGGAGAAACGTAGCGAGTAGCGGGTTGCTGCAGTGCCCCGATTGAAACCGAGCGGAGGCTTGAGTTCGATGCTCAAGCCGACCGCCGCCCAAGAGACAACCACGAGAAAGATCACGCGGAACATGAGCATGAGCTTGCGTAAGAAGGTTGCCACTACCGTCGGGGCCGTCGCCCTGGCCTTCGCCGGGGTGTTGGGCTCCGCAGGTCAGTCGTTCGCTGGATCGAACGGCCAGCAGATCCACTTCCACGACAACAGCAGCGTCGTCTACTCCATCCGCATCCAGGGCTACAACCAGAACGGCGATGCGGCATCCGGATGCTTCCCCACCCCGACCAAGGACACCTGGATCGGTGGCTGGTGGTGGAAGGGGGAGGCCAACGTCACCTTCTACAAGAACAACTCCTGCTCGTTCGCGACCTATTACGGGGAGACAACCGTTTGGGTGCCCAACTCGCAGAGCGGCGATTGGACTTCCGTCTACTCCTGATCTCGCCGTATCACTCCTGCGGCGCTCTCTCGTGCAGTACGCAGGGGGCGGGCGGACGCCGCAGGCGCGGCGCATTCAAGAGAAATAAGAGCCCACGGGGTCTCCAGCCTTTGAGGTCTCTGGCGACCGAGGGAGTGCCTGGGGTAGCCAGGACCGAACCGCGACTCACACGCGGGCAATCCTCCGAAGGGCCGTGCAACCTTTTGTTGCATGGAGCCGTTTGTACCTTCTCGGCATGATCGCAATATCGAACGATGCTTCCCGCTGAGTGATCACGAGGCGCCCCACTGTGAGAGGCCAGGTCTTGGGGCCGAGCAAGGGAGTCGGCTGCATCAACTAGTCACGCCGGTCTGTCGTGTCGCGAGCAGGCCACGCGAACCGCTGCGAAGCCCTCTCGCGAGGACGGCCGAGCGGGAGACGCAGCGAGTCATAAGCCGCGGCAGTGCCCAGATTGAAGCCGAGAGGAGTTGGAGTTCGACGCCCGATCCGACTTCCACCCCGCAAACGAACAAAAAGAATGGAATGCGCATGCCAGTCAAATTTGATCTTGCCAGGTTTGTTCGCCGTACTCTCGGGATGGTTGCTGCGAGTGTGCTGGTGTCCCTTTTCCTACCCGCATCGCCTGCGTCTGCGGAGCTCGGAAGCGGGTGGCAGAGGCTTACCAGCTACCACAGTGGTAAGTGTCTTGAGATCGCGGACTGGAGCACTGCGAATGGTGCTGCGGCCCGGCAGTGGGACTGCCATCTAGGGAAGAATCAGTGGTGGTTCTTCCTGCCGCAAGATAATGGGTCGGACTTGCTTTTCAACGAGCACAGCGGTAAGTGCCTTGAGGTCGCGGACTGGAGCACTGCGAACGGTGCCGTGGTCCGGCAGTGGGACTGTCATGAGGGGGCCAACCAGCAGTGGGTGTGGATGGGAACCACCACTACTGACGGACTCGACGTGATTGCCCTTAAGAATGTGCACAGCGGTAAGTGCCTCGAGATGGCTGATTGGCGCTTGGATAACGGTGCTCCGGCCCGCCAGTGGGACTGCCATTACGGGGATAATCAGCTGTGGTATGCCGCCGACATTCCTCGCTGACCACCCTCCCGCCGGAGTGCTGGCCTGGTGTGAGAGGTTCGGCTGACGGGCTTCCCCAGCCGGCGCAGTCAGCCGAGACGCCGGCAGTTCCGCCAGACCTCAACCGTCATGACGATCAGTGAGCGTTTTCAACGTTGCCTCTCCAGGGTGAGGACAGCTTTGGCGATGACGGTCATGCGGTTGGGGCTGATGCGGGATCTGCGGAAGATCTGCCATGACTTCAGTCGTGCCATGCCGCGTTCGACCGGTGCCCTTGCCGCGGCCAGGGCCCGGTTGACGGTGCGCTGGGTGAGGGTGAGTTCGCCGCCCGGTGGGCGTTTGAGTCCGGTGGTGACCCAGGGGCCGGCGCCCTGGTAGGCGCGGTCGGCGAGGATCGGGACGCCCTGGCGTTCGCAGATCCGGATGATGCGGTGGGTGCGGGCCGCGGTCAGGTCGTGGGTGCGGCCCGGCAGTGCGGGCGAGATCCACAGCACCTCGCCGGCGGGGTCGGTGACGACCTGGACGTTCACGCCGTGCCGGCGGTGCTTGGCCGAGTAATCGGCTCGGCTGTCGCCGACGCGGTCGCACTCGGCGAGGGTCCCGTCCAGGAGGACGAACTCCGGATCATGCTCGCGCAGCGTCTTGAGCAGGCCCGGGGCCCGTTCGGCAAGCAGGCCGGTCACGGCGGTGACATACGCGTGGGCGGTGCCGACGGATATCCCGAACCCGGACGCGATCCGGGCGAGGGTGTCGTGGCGGCGCAGGTACACCAGAGCGACGAGCGCACGCTGGTGCGGCGGGAGCTTGCACCGTCGGTCACCCTCACGGGTGACGACGAGTATCGTGACCCACTCGACGAGGGCATGCGGGAGGTCGAGTGCGGCAGGATAGGGAACCAACGAGGCTCCTGTGCCGGTGGGTTGAGACTTCGAACACCTCCCCCAACGGCACGGGGGCCTTGCGTGTTGCGGCCCTCACCTCAACCTCACCGGCGTCACCCGATCAGTGGCCACGCTGAAAACGCTCAGTGTGCGCACCTCGTTGGGCTTCGTGGCGCTCCAGCGGGATACCAGCTCGACGACGGCCCGGTCGTTGCCGTCGCGGGCAGCGGACAGCAGCACTGCTGCCGCCTCGCTGTCTCTTCCCTCGCTCTCCAAGAACCTCTCCAGGTCGAACGGAGCGGTCGTCGCCCCGACGTCCAGCAAGGCCCGCAGCAGCATCTCGGTCACCTTCGTGTATCCGAGTCCCGCCAGTCGGGCCTGCCACCCGAGAGGCAGCAGCGAGGGATCTACGCGAAGGCGGTGTGCCAGCGCAGTCACTTCGCGATGCGATGCATGCCCCAGGACGCTCTGGTCCTGGTCCGGCGCACTGCCTACTCCGGACAGCACGCTCTTGATCCTTGCTGCCAGAGCCGGAACAACTGCCGCTTCGGCTGCAGGGTGTTCGTCTCTTTGACGTGCGTAGGCGACAAGGCGTGCTGCGTCCTCATGGTGACCAGAGTCCTCCCACAGCTCGGCCAGGGAGAAAGCCGCGTCCACATGCCCGGCGTCGAAGGATTCGGCGAGCAGTTCCGCCGCCAGAGCGCAGACCTCCTCGTCGGACTCGTCGCTGCCGATGCTCGCCAGTGTGGAACCGAGGTACCACAGGCTGTAGCCGCGACCATCGGCATCGTGAGCGAGGCCGACGAGCTCTTCGCGACCGTCGGCGGTGAGGATGCGACCGGTTTCGGTGTAGGTAAAGCACAGGCCCTCGACCGCATCCGCGCTGCCCCGCTCGTGGGCGCGCAGATACAGCGTGCGGGAGATCCGGAAGCGGCCTCGGGAGAAGGCCTGCATTGCCAGGCGGTTGATGTCCTGACCCGTATCGAGGTGCTGGTGCGCGGCGTCCCAGAACGCGGCAGGCGGAACGTGATCCCAGCGAAGAGCCCCGGCATGCTGCTCGAGGTAGTCCGCCAGGTCGACCACACCTGGCAGCGGACCCATACCGGTCGGATGAGGCACGGGCTGCAGAGCGCTGGTGACCTGTTTGATCGGACGACACGCATAGTCCAGCGCATCACGGAACCACGACGAGGGATCCACTTCGGCCCGCTCACGAGGGGTGAGGTATCCGGTAGCTGCGTGCTGCAGGAAGACTTCCGGAAGCGGCGCACGCGTCCCGAGCCTTCTCGCATCGATGGCAGCACTGATCACTGCCTTGCCGTAGATCTGTGGGGCCTGCTGCCAGTGCTCCATCAGCTCGGGGCCAGCCGCAAGAAGCTGGGCCACACTCCCGCCCTCGCCGGCCGACGCCGCCACTGCGCACAGCGACGCGTCCGCCGCGGACCGGCGCACGAACTCCTCCCACGCCTCACCGGTAAACGCCTCGGGAACGACCACCATCGACCCACGAGCAAGCAGAGAACGGGCCTGGCCGTAACGGTCTGCCTGACCCTCCAGGGGAGTGGAGACCAGCGTCTTGTATTTGTCCGGCCAGATCGTCGCCACAGCCGCCACAGGCCCCGGTTGATCCAACAGTTCCCTCAGCAGCCCCGCCGCCTGCTCCCCTGCCGACTCGGCAAGCAGCCGGTGAAGATCGTCCAGCCACAACACTGTCCCCGCCGGCAAGGGCACGCCAGACAGCAGTTCCACCACCGCCTGGGCGGTCTTTGGATACACCAGCCGCCAGTCGGGCATCACTTCGCGCACCGCCTCGAACGCAGTTCGCGTCTTGCCCGTACACGAGCCACCACGCAGCACCAGAAGCTGCGTCCCGCCGCCCTCGACGAGCTTCCGCAACCAGTCGCGTACTTGTTCATCGTGCGCACGTGGAACGTAGGCCGGCAGCACGAACTCCTCGCCGCCGCCACGCCTCTCGCCTGCGACTGCGGCGTGCACACCGAGCTGATCAGCGGTCCACACGTGTACTTCGCGATCCGGCGTGGGCGTGTGGACCGGCACACCCTGCGCCCGCTGTGCCCGACCTGCCCGAGCCGACCGGCTGCACCCCTCGCCGCGGGCGGCCTGCACCGCACGGTGCGCAGCGGACCAGTCGACGTGGTCGAGGCGGGCCACGAAGTCAGCGGCACGAGGCTCCTTGGAGCTGCGTGCCGCAGCAAGGAGCACTGCAGCCACCTTCTTCACGCCATCAACCTCATCGGGGACCAATCCCCTCCGAAGCCATCCTTTCAGGGTGCTGCTCGCCACCCCGACCTGGTCAGCCAGACCGCGCCAGGACACGTCGACCAGGCCGAGCAGGTTGCCCAGGGACAGCAGCGAGGCGCGGAAGTACTCCTCCGCCTCGTTGCTCTGCCGACTCGTCATTGCGCTCTGACTCTTCTCCGCTGCCGCCCCGCAGATACGACGCGTGTATCTCGTCGGACACCCAGCAGGACGAAGAACAGCTCTGACCTGCGCACACGGCTGTCCGACCCCCGCCCCGTCCGACTGGCGTGACGGACAGACGACCTTCTCGGCACCTTAGGGGCATCACACCACGCCGCACAGCGCGGTTCGTCTCAACCGAATGAGAAATCATGCCCCTTGACGTTGTCGTCGCCCTTCTCGTCCTCGCCGTCACGATCCTGTGCGCCGCCGCCATCGCGGGCACGGCCGGCTTGCTGCACCGCCTGGACGGCGCGAGCTGGCCCACCACGCCGCGAGCAGAGGGTGGGCGGAAACAGCCAGCTGCCGGGCCTGGTGAGGGACTGGTCCCGGTAGGCAATCGCTGCCCACTCGGCCGGGTCGGCTCCGAGAGCGGTGACCGGCCGCCAGCGGCCGCCGTCCATGGGCAGGAAGACTCCGGGGTTGAGGAACAGTTCGCGCGGCACGGCCTCAACTGCTGCTCGCCACTGTGGGGAGGTGAGGATGCCGGCGGTCTCCAGCCGGTCGGCGAGTGCACGCCGCTGAGGGGCGGTATCGGTCATCGGGCGGCTTCTCCTTGGGTGAGCAGGTCGGCGAGTGCGGCGGCCATCGGCAGCCCGGTGTTCTGCTCCAGCCACCCCCATTGGCCGTTGGGGTTTAGCTCCAGCCACCAGTAGTCGCCTGCCCGGTCTACTGCGGGGTCGAAGGATTCGGTGGGGAGGGCGAAGTGGTCGAGGTAGGCGCGCAGGGTCTTTGCCAGGTGGTCCGACAGGTCTACCAGTGTGTACCCGCCTGCCCTCGTGACGGTCTGGTCGTCGGTGCCCCAGAGAGCCTGCCCGAGGAAGTACATGGGGATCACCTCATAGTCTCCGCACCAAGGGCACGTACGCGCAGCGGTCAGCGGGCGGCCTTCTTCTGGAGGACCCAGACGTAGTGCCACTTGCCGTGTGCGCGTTTGGGTTTGATATCGCCGAAGGCCTGGATGGTCGGCCACAGTCCGGTGGCACCGGCGGCGAGCGTCGCGCCGGCGGCCAGCGCGCCTTGAAGGGCCTCGGGCCGGACCGCGGCGAGGATGGCGCTCGTCGTACCCAGTACAGCTCCGGAGCGGGTGAGGGCGCGGGAACGGGCCGCTGTGCTCATCTCGGCGTTAGCAGCGTTCAACTGTCACGGATGGCCAAAGCGACACGTTCGAGGGCCACCTGCGAGTCGACCCCTTCGAGCGCGTCGTCGAGTTCAAGCAGCTGGGAACGCATGAAGTCGCGGTACTGGCGGTAGGAGTCGAACTCCTCGGCGGTGACTTGCGCGAAATCGCTGAGACTGAGCCCGTCGATGAAAGGAAGGTCCATTTCCAGGATCGGCCGGACCACCCGGCTGGCGAGCGGCTTCGCCCGGGACAGATCCACCGCCCGACCGTGCTCCACCACGAAATCGATGGACCGGTCGCGGAACGAAGGCAGGGGCCCGGGCTCTGTGTGATGCATGACAAACGCGAGATTCCCACCGGCCCTCCCTTCCTGGAAGACCGGTCCGTACCAGACCAGTCCGCTGCGGAGCAGATGTTCAGCTCCCAAGAGCCACTGCCCCAACTCGGCAAGATCCCTGGTCACCATCCCGTAGTGCCACTCACGATGTTCAAAGTCCATCATGGGTCCAACGCCGTCAGCGGCATCCCCATAGACGGTTTGGCTCGCCTCCCGAGTCCCGAGTTCGTGCACCGTTCCGGCCCCGTGGTCGGACAGCAGCACCGTGTCCGTGACCAGCACAACTCGCTTGGTGACATGGGTGAAGCTCGCCATGTCAGAGGACAGCCCGACGTAGTACGGCGAGGTCGACGCGGACTTCAACGAGAGGAGGCGCTCGTAGGGGGGGGTAGAGCGTGCGGCCGTACTTGAGGGCGACGTCTCGCGCGGACGCTCTCTCCTGCACCGAGAGCGCGTCATAGAACTCGTTCATCCTGGTAGCGACGTCCCGGTTCTCCCAGGCCCTATGCCCCTGCCACCTTCGCAACGTACGTCGAAGCATCGGACAAGCATGCTCGTCGGCCGAGCCCTCGTCCAGCCACTGGTCTCCCCTAAGGAACGCCCGTTCTCGTTCCGCTGTTCTGCAGGGTGCGAGACCTTCGGCAGCAGCAGTGGCAGGCAGCTCGGATCGGTGCTCGCTGGGGCGGTTTGCCGTCGCTGGATACCGACCGGGAATCGGGTTCCTGGCTTCGTCACGCAAGACTGCGACACCAGGGCGTCCTGATGCTCGGTTATTCGACACCAGCGAGCTGTTCAGGAGGTTCTCCTCGCATGCGCCGGGCACCCGACGACCACCCAATCGAGACGGCCGTTCGGGCACCAAGTCCCCTTGTGGCCGGCCCCAACGAGGGTGCCGAGCTGGAGCTGAGACACAGACGCTGCTCCCTGCACCCGCGGGGGATGGCCCTTCTTCGGAGCCCTGGGACGGGGAGCCGGTCAGCCTGCTCCCCGCATCTGCAGGGATGGTCAAAGCATTCAGCCCGCTGCCCACGGCTCAGCCCGCCAGCGCGGGAGTTCTTTGTCCAGCCATTCTTCGACGGTCCGCCGCCAGGGGTCGGTGGCATCACTGTCGGCGACATCGGCCCAGGTGTCTTCAGCGATGTCCGGATCGATGACGAGGCTGTCGAGGTAGGTGCCGAAGTCGTAAGAATCGGGGCGTTGGCCCCGGCATGGGAGGAACCTCGACCGACCCGCACGAACCGCTGGAACCGTCCCACAGCTACCCCGACGAACTGCCCCCGCCCCGCCAACGCGGCGACGTGAACCTGGTGGGCCTGCTCAGCGTCGCCGACGACATCGCCCGCAGCCTGACGGCGCTGAAGATCCGGGTGCAGCCCCACGATCCCAAGACCTCGCTCGTCAGCCCCGAGAAGGCCCGCGAGAACACGGAGTAGGAAGTCAGCCGGCACAGGCCTCAGCGTGCCGGGCGGTAGGTCGCGATGATCACGCCGCTGCTGGTGGGCTGGGCGCTGACCAGCTCCAGCTTCTTCAGCGCCGCATCGTCGGCTAACAGCTTCTTGCGGCCTTCGCCGGCGACGACCGGGTGGATCAGCAGGACCAGCTCGTCCAACAGGTCCTGCTCCAGCAGCGAGCGCACCAGCGTCGGGCTGCCCGCGACGGTGATGTCCTTGCCCTCGCCAACCTTGAGCTCCTTGACCGCCGCGGCCAGATCGCGCTTGATCAGAGTGCTGTTGGACCAGTCGTCGACGCTGTCCAGAGTCGAGGAGACGACGTACTTCGGCGACTCGTTGATCCACTGGGCGAAGCCGGCGTCGTCACCGCTGGTAACCGTCGGCCAGTACCCGGCCCACTCGGTGAACGTCACCTGCCCCAGCAGGATCGTGTCGCACGTCTCCAGAGTGCCGGCGAGCGCCGCGCCCATCTCCTCGTCGAACGCGAACTGCCACTGGTCGGGCGCCCGACGGGACGCACGAGCCGCGCCGCGGGGGGCAACACCGGATCGGCATCCCGGCACCGGCGACGTACCCGCCATGGGCGAGCGTCGACTCAGATAGGCGAGTGAGTTCGGAGGGACCGTGTTGCTGAGGACACAGCCCCTCCGAAGGACAGTCACTCCTTGGTGCCGACGATGCCGAGCACCGCGTGCAGGGTCGGCTCGACGCGCAGCCGAGTGCCGTCCCTGTCCAGGGCCTGGAGGGTCACCAGGCAGGTGATGGCCCAGCGGGCGTCCTCGGGCGAGAGGCCCGCGAGTTCGGCCGCGGTCGCGCAGTCGGCTTCAGGGTTCCAATCTGTGCCGAGTTCCGCCACGACGGCTTCGTAGGCGCGCCTGACGAGTTCGTCCTCACCGTCCACGGGGGCCAGGGACGGCTGCGCCAGGCCCACGGCTTCGATGAACTCCTGGGCGTTCTCTTTGCGGGCCAGCCATTTGCCCAGTTCTTCCAGGGCCTGGTCCTGATCCCGGTGCCGGTCGCGCAGGGCCAGGACCTTGTCCAGCAGGAGCGGCCAGCCTCCGGTGAGGGAGGCCAGCCTGGTGAGCCGCTCCTCCGTCTCGTATGCGCTGTGCTGCTGTGCCCAGTCCCTCAGTCCGCGCCGGTCGTAGCGGCGCAGGACGACGGCCGTGTCGCCTTCTCCGGTGGCTTCCCCTGCATCGGTGAGGAGGTCACGCCAGAAGCTGAGCTGTTCGGGGCTGGACACCAGTACCACCGACCGGGTCGCCTCGGATTCGGTGGGGAGTGTCGTCCTGGCGAGTTCCAGGGACTGCCGACAGGACTTGTCGCTCCCCTGCGCGAGGTCGCTGATGAGCAGGCGTCGTTCTCCCCTCCGGCCAGCCGCGAGCTGCTTGCGGTAAGTGTTGGCGTTGCCGATCGGCGGGAGGGTCCAGCCGGCCACCCGGCCCGTCGCGTCCCGTAGTGTGCGCTCCACGTCCCTGATACCCGTCGCGTGGGTACCGAGGACGACGCGGACCTGGTTGCCCCGCTCGCCGAGCAGGTAGTCGATCTGATTGATCGTCAAGGGTGCGGAGCGCTGCCCGCCGTCGAGGTCGGGGCGGCTCTCCAGGACGACGGCCTCCTCAAGCCGGTACTCCCGCTCGGCGCCGAGGAGCCGCGCCTCGATCTCCTGTGCGGTGCCGATCATGCGCAGGGCGTTGGGGCCGCGCAGGTGCCAGCCCTGTCCGTCGTGGTTGGGTGCGAGAACTCCGAGCCCCACCATTTCCTGCAGATAGGCCCTGAAGCCCTCGCTGTCCAGTTGGTTGAAGCCCTGCGGCCACCAGCCGGCGCACTCGTCGCGCAGTTCCCTGTCGCTGAGCCGCGTCTCCAGCCCGTTGTCGCGGGCGTGTTGGGCGAGGACGTTGGCCACGACGTTGTAGCGGTCGTCGAGGGCGAGGGTGTCCTTGAAGGCCGCGGTGATGTCGGAGCGCAGCGACGCGTCCTGCTCCACGGCGTCCACGTCGCCCGCCTCGATCGTGTAGGGCGGAGGGAGTATGGGCTGCCGTGCTCGCTTGGTCTGCATGACCTGCACCATCCGACTGCCGAAGATCTGCAGCAGGAATGGCTGGTACGAGCAGAATCCCAGGACACGGTTGACGAGGTCGACGTCCTCGAACTCGAAGCCCAGCGCCCGCATGGGCTGGACGATCAGATCGGCGGCGAACTGCGGCGTGAGTGGTCCGACAACGGTCGGTGTTTGGGCGAGGTGGCTGAAGGGTCCGTTCCGGGCGAGTCGGGTGAAGCGCTGTACGGAGTGCAGACCGGCGAAGACCACCTTCGCGCGGCCCCGCGAGGTGTCCCCGAGGCCGCGCAGACGACGCGTCTCGGTGCACTCGGGCACATCGGCTTCGAAGAAGCGGTCGCACTCGTCGAGGAGGATGAGCAGGCGCCGGTCGGAGTCCTCCTCCAGCCAGGCGGCGATGCCGTCCGAGACTCGCTGCCACGGTTCCGGCTGCACTCCCTTACGGCGGGGCTCCTCCAGGACACCTGCCTTGGTCAGTTCCTGGTCCAGCGTCGTCCAGATCGCCGCCGCTCCGAGTGCGGTGCCCTTGCCGATGCCGATCTTGTCGAGGTTGAGGTAGAGCTTGCGGTGCGAACCCGGGTTCTGACCCACAAACCGGTCGCCCGCGTCGGCGAGCAACGCCGACTTTCCGAGGCCACGGCCTCCGTAGATGATCTGCGTCCCGGCAGGGTCGATGATGTTCTTGCGCTCGCGGTCGCGTCCGTAGAACATTTCGCGGCCGATCTGGCCCCGCTTCTCCTTAATGTACGGGTTCACCCCCGAGAAGGGCAGGAGGGTCTCGGTGGCGGCGTCGACCCGCCGGTTGCCGTGCGCGGTGAGATAGGCCAGGGCCGCGTCGTCCACGACGAGGATGGGCTTCCCTCCTTGCGACGCGGCGGCGAGCTCGGCGCGGGTCCGGCTGTCGATCGTGCCGAAGTGGACGACGAGCAGGCTGCTTTCGTCGGGGTCCTGGCCGATACGGCTGAGGAGCAGTTTCGCCGCCGGTCGTCCCCAGATGAGGAGGGCGCGCAGCTTGTTGCCCCGGTCCTTGATCTGTGAGCCGAAAGCGGGCGCCCAGGCCCTGCCGGTGACCTCCGTCTCGGTGAGTTCGAAGAAGCGGTAGTCGGCGCCGTATCTCAGACCGTGCAAGGGCAGGGCCTTCCTCGCCTCGAAGCCGAGGAGGGACAGGGCGGGATTCAGGTCGACCCGGGGGTTGATGTTGACCCGATCACGGGTCGTGGCCAGCTTGGCCCAGCGTTCGAGGGCGCCCGCGGCCCGTTCGGCCGCGCCTTCGGACAGGGACGAGTAGTCCAGCACGACTGACTCGCCGAGCCGTCGGCGCGATTGGACGGCCTCGATCAGTTCGGGGGTGATGCCGCTGGCCAGGGCATCCGGTACGGCGGGGAAGAACCTCTCCAGGTGCGAGTCCTCGTCCCTGATCTCCGGGACCGATTCGCCGAGTTCGAGGAAGTAGACCAGTTCGGCGGCGGTCGCCAGGGTGCCGTCGGCCAGGTTGTGCAGGACGCGCCTGCGGTCGTCCTCGCTGACTTCGGGCAGGGCGGCGAGCCGCGCTTGGAGTCTGTTCGCGGCCTCCTCGCGGTGGTGCGGGATCAGCTCGGCCACCCGGTCCAGATTGCGGCGGATGACGGACAGCTCTCGCGGTTCCCCGCTCGCCGTGTGCGGCGCGGAGTCCGCGAGGAGCTCCTGGAGGTTGACGTCCTGCTCGTCGGTGAGGGCCGCGTCCGCCTGAGCGCGGCGCAGTTCCGCCCCGAGCTCGCGCGCCTTGTCGGCGAGCGCGTCGTGGCGCTCCCGCTCCGCCCGCGTGAGGCGAGTGACTCGATCCGCGGACGTGTCCAGGGTGTGGCCCGCGGGCAGGACCTTCCGTTCGGCTAGGTTCAAGATCGTCCGTATGGCGGCGAAACCGTCTCGCATGGTCTGGAAACCGATGGCCTCGTCCCATGTCCGGTCCACGGCCGCGATCAGAGCGGCCACGGTGGGGTCGGCGCCTGGCCAGTCCGGCATCTTGCACAGCTCGACGTCCAGCAGTTCCGCGACGTCGACCTCGCCGCCGTACCGCGCCGGGGGCGTGGCCGACTCGAGTTCGTCGAGGACCTCGGTGAGCATGTCCTCGGAGGCGATGGCGGTGGCCTTGCCCACGGCCCGTGACCGCTGGCCGGCAGTCGCCAGGTCGCCCATGACTCCCTTGCGGAGCCCGAGGAGGGACAGCCTCAGACCGGCCACCGAGTCGGCGGCCCACGCCGTCTCCTCGGACGGGACGTTTCCCAGCTCGCGCTGGATCGTGCGCCATTCCCACACCGCGGCGCGCACCCGCTTGAGGAGTTGGCGCACGTTGTTGCGCCCGGCCCCGTGGATGGCGCGCCCGCCGGTGCCGCGGAATTCGGCATCCATCCGGTCGATCTCGTCCTCGATACGCGCGCTCCGGTCCAGCCGGTCCAACAGCGCGTCGGCGAGGTCGGCGGCGCCGGCGGAACCGTCGACGATGGCCGCCAGCACCCTGCCCAGCGAGCCGGTGGGCAAAAGCCACGTCTTGACCATCTGGGACGCGCGCTGGAACTGCATCCGGGGTGCCACCATCAGGTTGCGGCAGGTGTCGATCGCGTTCTGGAGGCGGATCTCGGTCTGGGAGGCGTCGGCGACGATGGTGTGCAGCGGTGCCAGGATCAGCGCGCTGTTCAGAGTGCGCTCGGCCACCTCCGTGGCCACCTTCTGGAGGTTGTCGGGCAGGTGCTGGGAGAGCGCTTTGAGCTGAGCGCCGACGACCGGTGACCCGGTCACCAGCGCCGCCTTCACGAGGACGGGAAGCAGGAGCAGTTCCAGTCCGCCTGCCGCGGCTCCCTCTTGGGAGTCCCATGTGCGCAGAGCGTCCTCGACGAACAGCGCGGCCCCGTCGGAGCGGGGGTTCAGCAGCGCCGAAGCTGCGGACAGCCGCAGCACCGCGGCCTCCGCCTGGGGCCGACCCGCCGTGGCCGAGAGGTGGGCGGCGAGCCCGAAGCGTTTCTCGGCGATGAGACGTGCGAGGATCGGGTCGATGTCCTCCCGCGGGCCGCCTTCGCCGCCCTCCGGGAGCGGCCCGACGTCGGCGGTCCCTTCGGCCGCGACTGCTTTGATGCCGGTGCCGACGGACTTGGCTGTGCTGGTGAGCGACGCCGTCTTGAGCGGGTCGGCCATGTGCCAATCGGATCGGGCGGCCGACGAGACGGGTTCCGCCGTTCCACCGGATTCGGCTTCTTCAGCGACGGGGACCGGCACGTCGTCCGTCGGCTGCCCGGAGCGGTCGGCAGGCGTGTCGGGGACGACCTCTCGGACCGCGGACTCAGGCTGCTCCTGTCCCTCCTCCGGTACGTCGCCGGCCGGCGCGGCCACCACACGCGCCGTGGTGTCCTGCTCCGACGGAGGTGCCATCGTGATCTGCTCGTGCAGGACGGCGGCCACGGCGTACGGAGGGTGCGCTAGCGAGAGCTGCTGTTGGACCTCGACGAGTGTCTGCTGGGGAACCTCGGCGTCGCTGACCTCGACGAGACGTACCAGCAGCGTGAGGAAGTGGGCGCATGCCTCGTCCTGCTCCTCCCACTGCCGCACGGCGAGGAGCTTCTCGGCCCGCTGCCTGGCATCCGCGATCACGCCCGCCACCGCACTGTCCGGCGGGCAGCGGAGACTGAGCACGCTTGCCACGGCCCGACGGGTGAGTTCGTCCTTCTCGTCGCGGTGAACGGTCGTGCGGTAGGCCTCGATCGCGACGCCGATGGCGTCGAGGCGATCGACGGTCTCCGCGAGACCGGATCCCGCGAACACCGTCCGGGCACGGGCGAACGCGACCCCGACGGCGGTGAGGGCCTCCAGATCGGATGCTGCCGGCGGACATTCCTCCTCCAGCGCGAGCCGCACGCGGCCGACGGCGGCTCTCGCCTCGCCGAAGACACCCGTCAATTCCTCCTGAAGGGCGTCGAGTGTCCGCAGTGTGGTCTGTGGCACGGCTGGCTCCACCCTGGTCCGTTCCTCTTCCGCGTCGTCGTGGGCCTGATGCCGCGGAGCGGCGGTCGTGGCCCCTCGGCCCGCTGTCCGCTGCTCCCCGTCAACGATTCCGGCGTCCTTGCCCGCACTGACTGTCTCGGCCCCGAACGCCTGGCGGGGCCGAAAGTCCGGTACCGAATCGATGACGTCCTGAGCGGCGGTGCGGACCGCCTCGCGGGTGGCGTCGTCAGCCTCGACGCCGTACCAGCCGTGCTCGGCCGCCCGAACGAGGAGATGCGCGTCGAAGGCCGACGCTTTGACCCGGCAGAAGAACGCGAGGCGGACGAGTCGTGTGCCCCATCGGTCGGCGGGGCTGTTGGTGCCGCGCTCCGGCAGGTCCATGACGTCGTCAAGGATGTCGTTCACGATGCGGCCGGTGAGATGCAAGGCGGTGTGACGCCGCTCGTCGGCCCGTTCTAGCCGCTGGATCCGTCGCAGCACCTGTTCGCTCAGCACCTGCCCGAACCGGCGCGGAACGACCCGCCGGAACCCGAGCCTCTGCATGATCGCCTGACGGTCCTGGATGGTGAGGGCATTGAGAGCCAGTCCCGTTTCCTCGACGGTGAGTTCCGCGAGGGCGGTGTTCACGACCGGCCCGAGCTCCACCAGGACGGAACTCAGCTCCTGGAGCGGTTCGACGGGCACGCCCCGTGGCGAGAACGGTGGATCTGTGACCACCGGATAGGTAAGGGTCATTCGGTGTCCGACTTCTCGTATCGATTTGCTGAGTGGTGACTTGCGGTGAGCGGAGCATGGGCCGCCCGGCCCGGTGAGGCCCGAACCGAGTGGCCGGCTATGGCGGGTAGCCGTCCGTCAGCGCCTACGGACGTGAGAGGTGACGAAGGTGTAGCCACGGGGCAGTTCCCATCCGTCGGCCTTTCCGACGCGGCGGCAGCTCGCGCGGTAGGCGGCGCGCTGGGCATCGCTCGGTTCCCGACCCTGGGGCAGTCTTCGCAGGAAGCCGTGGACCACGTACTCGATGCCCATGCCCTGGGGAAGGCCGCCGCCTCCCGAGGCCGGTCGCGGTACGACGACAGGGGCGGGCGCGTAGCCCACGAGAAGGATGAGGGGTTCGCCATCGCGCGGGGGATGATGGGGTTCACCGTTCGCGCCGCGACTGCCGGCGTCGGTGTAGAGGAGTCCTTCGGTGATCAGGTCCGCCAGGGCCCGCTCCACCGCGGTGACTTGGTCGGGCGCGGGTGAGGTGTCATAGATGGCCCGGGGGAGTGCGTCCCGGTCCAGGAGGGCGTGGCCGTCGTCGGTGAGCCGGCCAAAGCGCCGTACGGCGCGCAGCACCAGTTGTTTGTCGTCGAGCCCGGAGGGTGAGTCGCTGTCGCGGGCGCTGCCCGGAGCACCGTCGCGGGTCATCACCTGCGGGTCGTACCGGTGGGTGAAGAGCTGGCCGTCGATGTCGACGGGCTCCTCCAGTTCGACGGTGGACAGCCGGAGGGCGGCGCCGCCGCGCGGCCACTGAAGGTACAGGCGGAGTCCGGGGAAGAAGTCGATGGGCCACTGGACGCCTCGGAGCATCCCGCTCGCGTCGGAGACGTCCAGCGTGACCTGTTGCACTTCCTCGGACGGGTCGATCTCGACGCCGTCGTGGCGGATCTCCAGTCGCACGGTGACAGGGGCCGAACCGGGATACGCCAGTGCGTCCCGGGCCATCCGGCTCAGCGGCAGCCTGTCCTCCATCAGGTGGGCCAGGCGCAACGGCTGCTGCCAGCAGATTTCGCTGTCGTTGACCCGGAGGTAGTTCGTGAGGCCGATGTCCTCCTGGTCGGTGACGGGGGCGTCGACCAGCGGAGCGTCGACGAGGGGCACGTCGGCGGGCGGTATGTCGGCGGTCGGGACCTCGGAGGGTTCCTCGTTCTCATGGGTGGTCCGCGCGGGAGCTTCGACGGTGCGCGGCGCGGGTGGGTCGATCGTGTCGCGCCAGCCACGTCCCGCAGGAACCAGGGGGTCGCTGCCGTCCACGTCCTCCGCACCGGGGTGGCGGGAGCGCCAGATGCCGCCGTTCTCGAAGCTGTCGTCCAGGGTGATCCGCACGTCGCTACCGGTGAGCAGACCGTCGTCGGTGTCGCTGCGGAGGAAGTCCGTCACCGCGATGTTGGCCCGGCAGACCGAAACGGCGTACTCCGTGCCCGTGATCAAGGTTTCGACGCCCGTCATGCCCCGCAGCCAGGGGGAGATCGCCGTGTACGCGGTACGCGGGCCGCCCAGGCCGTGCCGCCGACGGGTGCTGGGGGCGGCCGCCTGCTCGAGGGAACCGGCGAGGGCGCCCAGGTCCGCGCTGCCCAGTGGTCCGTCCTGGCGCAGTCCGGCCCCGACGCGGGCGCGGCTCAGCGCGTAGGGGCCCCAGCTGCGCAGGCCGTCGGCCGTCCGCAGCGCGTGGTCGATCACGTCCAGCAAGCCGGTGAGGGCGGACCGCAGTCGTTCCTCGTCGCCGCCGTCGGCGAGGTGGGCGACGGACGCGGGGACGAGAGGGCTGAGGAGCCAGTCCCTCTGGTGGGCCAGGAGGTAGTCCACGAAGGTCGTCGTGTCGTCACGCATGGCCTCCCGCTGGGGGGCGTAGCTCGCGTCAACCATGACGTGGCCGTTCTCGTCGAGCCACTTCCCCCTGCTTCGCAGTCTCTTGAGCTTCGTGTCGTCGAGCTCGAGCGCGGGGCCGAAGGCGGTGAAATCGGGCACGAGTAGCTCTCTGCGGACGGGGGAGCCCGTCTGCTGCTCCCCGGGGCCCTGAGCGGTAGCCGGCGCGCCGGACACCCAGGCCGGCACCTCGCCGTCCTCCCGGATCGCGGGATGGCGGCCCTCCTTGTAGACGATCTCGGCGTACAGTGGGTCAGAGCCCGTGTGGATCCGCACGAGCGCGCCGACGGGCCGGGCCGTCCCCTCGTCCCCCAGGGTGAGGACGGGGAAGTCGTCGAGGCCGAATGGGCCGTTTCCATAGCCCTCTCCACCCGTTGCGTAGCCGAAGTACGCGGCATTGAAGGCGACCGCCGTATGGACCGGGCAGCCGCGAGCGGCGACTACCGCCTCCAAGTAGCGGCGAAGCCGGGCCACTTCCATCGCCGGTGTAGTCCGGTGTCCGGTGACCATTGCCGAAGTGAGCACCGGGCGGTCCACGTAGGGCCGCCAGATGCTCGTACCGTCCGTTGCCGTCACGCCCCTGCCTCCTCCCTCGCGCTGGAGCCCGGCGCTTGGCGTGCCGGGCGGATCGCGCGCCAGAGGCCGTCCGGCCCCTCGGCGGCGACTCCACTCCCGGCCAGTCGCGTCAGGCCCTCGCCGACCGAGGCGTAGGGGAGGTCGGCACGGCCTCCGAAGTGACGGCTTTCCCGTAGGACTCTGGGCAGGGGAATCATCTTGTGCTGCCTCGGGTTGTAGGAGGACTCGTCGCCGCGCAGCGCGTGCCAGAGTCGGCGGGGATGCGCCCCCGACGGCTGAAGCTGCAGCAAGCGATGGATCTGGATGTCGATGCGCCGCTCGCGCAGTGCCGTGTCGGTACGGCTGCCGCCGCGGGGGCTGTAGAAGGCGTCCGCGACGGCGGGACGCCGTTCGTCGACCGGATGGTCGCCGGCGTTCCAACAGGCGGAGCAGCGACAGGCGGCGGTCGCGCAGCAGCCTTCGGGGATGTCGCCGACTCCGAAGTAGTCCCCGAAGGCCCGCTGGGCGCACACCGTGGTCGCGTCGAAGAAGCGCCCCAGTTCGGCCAGCTCCGCCGCGGCCCGGCTGCCGCGCCGTCGCAGCAGCGGGAGATAGCCGTCGGGGAGGGTGTCCGTGAGCACGGTGAGACCGGTGACCAGACGCCGACTCGGCGCCGCGGAGACGTCAAGCAGCCCACGGTCGTGGAGGTCGGCGAGGAGTTCCCAGGTCGCGGCGGGGCCCTCGGCGACGGACCGGTAGTCGGGGCAGCGGGCGGCGAGTTCCCGGTCGAGCGCTTGGACGTCCACCTTGCCCGGGGTGTCCCAAGACAGGGCGATGTCCACGACGGCCCGCTCGATCCGTACGGGATCGCTCGGGCCTTTGTTGGGCTGGTCCGCCGCACGCGGCGCCGGCCCGAGGTCGCCCGGTTTGATGGCGCAGTACGGCGGATGGTCGCCGAGGTCCTCGACCGCCGCGAGGTCGGCGAGGGCGCTGAAGGCGCGCATGACGCCGCCGCGGTAGCGGTCCTGAACGTACCGGTCCTCCAGGTCCGCTTCGGTCAGCTCACCGGTGGCGGCATCGTCGGCCATGAGGGTCTCGGCCAGCCGCACCGGGTCGAGCGTCCCGCCGCGCTGGGCGAGGACGATGTGGCCCGTGCGCCGGAGCAGGGAGGGCGGTAGCTCCTGGCCGGTCATGAAGCGGACCATGCGCATGCCCCGGCTCGTGGCGAGGGCGAGGCCGCTGTTGACGGGGGCGGGGGAGCCCGGGTCCCTGCGCCCGGCGTCACGGCCCGCCCGGCCGATCTGCTGGTACAGCGCGGCCAGGTCGGTGGGCGGGGACACACATCACGGTGCGGACGTCGGGCCTGTCGATGCCGAGACCGAAGGCGGATGTGGCGACGATGACCAGGGGGCGGAACCCATCGTCGTCCTCGCCTGGGGCTTCACGGAACTCGTTCATCACGGCCGCCTTCTCGGCCTCCGTGAGCCGACCGTGGAACCGCAGGACGTGGGCGCCGGCGTTGCCGACGTACTCGCGGAGGTGCGTGTAGAGGGTGTTTACCTCCTTGACGGTGAGGCAGTAGAGGATCGCGTGGCCTTCCAAGGCATCGACGACCCGCTCGGTCAGGCCCGCTACGCCGCCCTGACCTGGTCGGGTTAGGGAACGGCGGAAGACCGCGAGCTCGGGCCGGACGGGGTTCTCGCGGACGGTCAGGAGACCGCCCACGACGCAGGGCTGATCCGCTTCGGCGGCCGCGCGGGCCGAACCGCGCGCGGGCACCTCCGCGGGCAGGGCGAACAACCCTTCGCGCAGTGCCTCGTGAACGGCCCTGTTAGCGGTCGCCGTCACCGCAGTGACGGCCACCCCGTGGTCGCGGCGCAACTCGTCCAGGAACCGGCTGACCCGGCGCATGCTGGGCCGGAAATCCTCCCACTGGGCCAGCGTGTGCGCCTCGTCGACGGCGATCCTTGTCACCCGGCCGGCCGCCGAGGCCGCGCGCACGATCTCGCGGAAGCGCCGCTGGCACAGGCGTTCCGGGCTCACGTATACCAGGCGGATCCCGTGGTCGGCGCGGCCCAGGAGCTGGTCGGCGACCTCGGTCTTGCCGGCTCGGCTGCTGGACTCCCGCAGCGGGGAGATGAGCGCGCGGACCGCTCCGCCGATGGTCCGGTTGAGTTCGAGGGCCTGGTCGTGCATGAGCGCCACCAGCGGGCTGACGACCACGGTCACCCCGGGCAGGACAAGCGCGGGCAGCTGGAACGTGAAGCTCTTGCCGAAGCCGGTGGGCAGCAGACCGAGGACGTTGCGCCCCTCGGCCACGGCGCTGATGACGGCCCGCTGCGCGGGCTTTAGAAGGACGGGCTCGTCGGAGAGCCGCAGCAAACCACCGATCCGCGCACAGCGCTCCAGCACCTCTTCGGCGAGCAGGCCCTTCTCACGCAGCGCGTCGGCGTCGTCGGCGCTCAGCTCGAGCGCGCGGATGCGTCGGGTGTGCGGGAGGAGCGTGTGCCGCTCGAGTGCCGGGCCGGTGCACAGCTCAGCGGCCCGCGCCGGGTCCAGGACCCCGTGCGCTGCCATGAACTCCCAGATACGACGCCAGCCTTCGGCCATGGTGGTGACATTGCCACCGCACGCCTCGCCGTTCTCGGGGTCGGGGCGCTGCAAGCCCTCGTCCAGGCTCCCGAGGAAGGCCCGCCGGTAGGAACGGCGCAGACTGCTCTGCCCACCGAGCTTGCGATCGCTGATGATCACGACTCCACGGTGCCGGTCGGAGCGGATGAGCCGGCCGACCGCCTGCCGAAGCTGAAGAGCGGCGAGCGGCAGGTAGTAGTGCTCGGTGGCGGCACCCTCGGGATCGGGATGCCCCGCCTGCGCCGCCCGCTCGGCGACGGCCGCGCGCCGGGCTTCGACGATCGGTGCGGCGAACGGCGCGAAGGGCAGCTTGTTGACCCAGACGAGGCTGAGGCGCCGATGGTCGGAGACGTCGATGCCTTGCCAGAGCCCCTTGGTGCCGACGAGAAATCCGCCACCGTCCCGCCGGTCGGTGAACGCCTGGTAGGCGCGGCCGTTGCCGAGGGTGAGCGCCTCGACGACCGGCGTGTCCAGGCCGCGCGAGCGCAGTTCCTCCACGAGGTGGGAGCCGATGCCGGCGGCAGTCGAACGCGCGGTGGTGAGGATCATGCCGCCACCGTCGAAGCCGTGTCGGTCAGGGCGTGCCCGGGTGACCTCGGCGGCGAATCTGGCCACCTGATGCGCCACGGAACGCAGCGCGCCCTCCTCCTGCTCGGCCCAGGACGGGAAGTCGGAGAAGCACACCACCTCAGCCTGGGTGCTCAGGTCGAACGGCGAGGGCAGAGCGATCACCGGCAGGTCCCACGGGAGCCCCAGCCGGCCGAGGACGAAGTCCCATCCCCCTGCCACGCGAAGGGTCGCGGAGACGTAATGGACGCGTTCGAACGACTCCAGGTAGCGCCGCCACTCCGGGTCCGCCGGCAGATCGACAGGGCTGGTGGCAATACGGAAGCGATACGAGCGCAGCTCCGCCTTCGGCTCCCCCAGCTCCTCCAGATGGACGACGCGGGAGGGGAGCTCCTCATCCAGCGTGCGGGCGGGGTTGAGGAAGTCACCGAGGTCCGACGTGATCCGGCCGAGGGCCGTGGTGAGAGTGTCGGTGTGCAGGGCGAGCGCGTCGAGGCGTTCGCGGACCAGCGGGTCCAGGTGGGCGGTGTTCTGGGCGACGTACCGCTCCAGGGCGATGCGACAGCTCACGAGTTCCTTGGCGATGCGCTCCAGAAAGAGCGAAATCCGTCGGGTGTCCCGGGTGCCCGAGGTGCCGGTGTGGGGGCCGGCGAGCGTGGTCGTCCGGCTTCCGATCCGTACGCCCACACCCTTGGCGCGGGCGTCGAACGCCAGGGCCGCGAGCTTGGGAAGCCGTTCGTCGTCGAGCAGCCGCTCCAATTCCGCCGTCACGGCCAGGCCCCGGTCCCGCTCCGGGCCGGGACGCGCCTCAGCCACCCAGGCGAGGTGCTCGGCCAGTGCCTCCTCGAAGTCCTGGTAGTCGACGGCGACGGTCAGCGCGGTGGTGGCGGCGTTCTCCAACTCGTGCGCCTCGTCCAGGAGGAGGAGGACGTTCGGGCCGGCGGCCCGCAGATCGTCCAGGTGGGAGAGGACCAGGGCGTGGTTGGCCAGGACGAGGCGGTGGCCGCCGATCGCCTCCCGGACCGTGTCCGTGTGCGCGGTCAGGGGATTGCCAGCCGCGGGGCCGTAGTCGCCGTCGCGCTGGGACAGCGACTCCAGCCAGAAGGGGAGCGCGGGCCCCATGTAGTCCGCGCAGAAGGCGGGCAGATCCACCGGGTCGACGGACCTCGCCGTCCAGGACCGCGGGGCCTCCTTGGACGCGATCAGCCGCAGGGCGAGAAGGACCGCGAGCTCGCGCAAGCGCGGCGCAGGGGCCTGGCCCCGGCGCGGGCTCTGGGACCCACGCGCACGCGTGGCGTCGGACAGCGCCTTGGTGAGGGCGGCGAGGGAGAGCCGGTTGGACCGTCCCTTGACCAGGTCGGTGACACCCAGGACCCCGGGCAGCGCCCGCTCCAGATCTTGAACGTCCATCGCCATCTGGCTCTGCAACTGCTTGGTGTAGGTGGCGATGACCGCCGTGCGGTCGTCGCCACCGGCGAGCCAGTCCAGTGCCGCGGCCAGCACCGCGTAGCTCTTGCCGGTTCCGGTAGGAGCCTCCAGTAGGCCGCTGACACCGTCGTCGGTCCACTGATGCAGCGTGGCCGTCATGCGCTGCTGCGCGGGGCGGGGTTCGACATGGGAGCCGTGCACGACGCGAGCCAGAGCGGTCGGGTCGACCCTGCCGTCAGGCCCCCGGAGCGCGGCCGGGACGAGGACGGCGCTCCGGCCGGGCATCCGGCCGTCCCTGTTCCGCCGCGGCGGATGCTGCGCGACCTCCGCACCCAGGAGGCGGGCCACGTCCGCCTGCTCCCAGCCCCGTGGTTCCCGCTCTGCGGCCCGTTCCCCCTCGGTCAGCTCCCGCAGGAGACGCCATGTGTCGGAGTCGGGACAGGTATCGGCGACGAGAGCGCGCAGCTCCGGTGCCTTCTCCGCGAACTCGGCCGCCGCCCGCTCCACGAGGCGGACGAGAAGGGCGGCGTCACCGGCCGCCGTGTGCGCCCGCGGCGGCCTAGTCTCCTGAGGACCAGGCGCCGGGGCCAGGTCCTGGAGCCGGTGGGAGGGAGCCGTCGGCCACATCGCATGGGCGAGGTACAAGGTGTCGACGAACCGCACGGCGGCGAGCGGATTCTCCGCCCCGGCATCCGCGGCCGCCTCACTGACGACAGGGAAGTCCAGCACCGTGCCGTTGTGCGCCACGACGACATCCGCGCCCGCGAGGACGTCACGCAACTCCGTCCACGCCTGACGCGCGGGAACACCCCGTTCGAGCACCGCGTCCCGTACGGCACCGTCGAGCAGTTCCTCGCCGTCGCCCGCAAACCTGAGGTACCGCTGCCAGCGCGGACCCGCCGCGACCCATTCCCGATCCGCGCCGAACCTGACTGCCGCCACGTCGTAGACGTTACGCCGGACGTAGGGCGCGACGGCGGTGGTGCGCACGACGCTCTCGATGTCGAGCGTGACGGCCCTGAGAACGCCTCTTCCTGAGGAGCCCCCGCCCTCGGAGTCCGTCAGGTCGCAGACCTTCGTCCCCTCGGTCGGCAGCCTTCTGGCGTCCGCCGGGGCCCTGTCAGCGGGCGATTCCTTTGGGCTGGCGACGGTCAGGAAACGGTCCCCGTCCACCCGCAAGAGACCTCCGGCGACGGCTTCGGCGATCAGCTTCGCGAGCCGCGGCTCAGTCAGTCTCGGGAACCGCAGGGTTGCCCTCGCCAGGAGATCCCGGCGCGAGACGCCGGGCGGCAACTCCGGTACCAGCTCAACGATGTGTCGCGCCGCCGCGGAAACCGCTTGCGCCCCTCCCACGAGTGCTCCCCTCCGCGAGATTCCCGGCCGGCGCTCCACCAGTGCGCGCGTCAGGAACCCGCCCCCTCCCCAAGGCGTAGGGGGCACATGCCCCCGCCACCATTTATGACACCTTCGCCTGACAGAGTGAAACCCTTGTAGTGATCGAATCTTTGATCAATCACCCTCCGAGGCCACGAGCTGGCCCAGGCCCTCATGCCTCGGAGCCCATCCAGAGCCACACCTCGGGACCTGCCGCGCGCATCCGTCCCCTCCCGCGCTGGCCGTGGGCCCGGCGGCCGAAGCGGCCGCATCGGCCGATGGGGGAGTGGTGGCCCCCGAAGCCGTCGATACGGGGAGGGCACCCGTTGCCGTCCCGGATTCCCGGATCGACGGCGCTCTGTCGGCCCACGCGGTGGACACCGTGCCGTGGCACGACGGGGTGGCCGTCATGAGCGCGGCTTTCGACCGGTTGGACCGGGAGCAGCGAAGTGCGTTCATTCTGGGCTACTTCTGGCTGAGCAGTGGGGTCGAGGCGGTGATGGCCGATATGCGAGGTGAACTGACTCCATCGGAACGTGTCTCGCTCGCGGCCATCCTGCAGCAGGTCGCCTCCGGGCTCGTTCGTTGAGGCATGTCCGGCAATTCCTGTGGGATCAGACCCTGGTGAGGGTGTGACGGAGCCCTTGTTCTTCCCTACGGAAGAACAAGGGCTCCGTCATGTCCGGGCACCTGACCGTGGGGCCGTCACCCGCCGGGGCGTGCTTCTTTCTCCAGGTGCTGCATCACCACTTGGTGGGCGCGCCACCCGTCGGGGAACTTGGGCGGTACGTCGAGATAGACCGGGCTGCTGCGGGGGTGGCGGTCCAGGAGGTGCGCACCGGTCCCGGAGTGGACTCCATCCGGTGGGAGAGTGGGGGCACCCGCGCCGGGCGGGGGAGGCTGCTGAGCGGGCGCCACCGGGCGCGGTGGACAACACCCGCTCGGCTGCGGGGCGCGTTTCTCCTTGACCAACACCCTTTACGGGGCAGCAGTGTGCCGTCGTGAGCGAGGTGCGGGCCTGCTCGCGCGTGGCGAGGTCGCGCCTGTCTGCGGCGAGGGCCTGCTCGACGCCGGCGTCCTGGAGCTGCGCCAGGACCGGCGACGTCCTGGCCCTCCTCGTCCGCCCCAGCTGCCCGCCCCAGGGAGGTCTCCCGCCGGCTGCCGATTGCCCCGGAGACGGTCCGCGACTGACGGCGCCGGTGCCCAGCCCCGTTCCGCTATCTGGCACCAGACTCGTCAGTGCTCATCGAAGACGCCCTTGCATGGTCCTCCGTGTGCCCCGGGTGAGGCGCCGCATCAAGCCGGCGGGCCGCAGTCCCTCTTCCACGTGCAGGAGGAAGGAGACCGGCGACGCCTGAAGGATCGCGCGACGCTGTTCGCCAACCGTGTGGCGGTGAGCGACGAAGCCGAGAGCGGCTCCTGCGGCGACGACATAAGGCTGGTCCGCAGCCAACCCACCGATCGCCCCCAGCGACGCGCCGGCAAGTGCCGGGGTCTGCAGGTTCATCACGCCCAGACGCGAACCGATCTTCAACCCCTTCATCGCCGCCTTGAGCTTGTCCAGCTCACTGGCGAACCGCGCTTGATGCAGATGCTGCAGGTACGCGACGAGAATTTCGCTGCTCTCAATGCCGGCCAGCTCCTCCTGCGCCTCCTTTGAGGCGGCGAAGACCGCGTCGAGGAACGCGGAGAACTCGCTCTCGTACTTCTTCCTCAACTCGATGATCTTCGCCACCGGGATGTCGGCGATGTTCTCCGGAACCACCATCTGGACAGCCAGCTCACCCAGAACCGCCGCCGGGGGCCCCACCTCGCGCGAGACCGCCGCTCTGCGGCGCAGCAGGACCTGCTCGATACGGGATGCGTCCCACTCGCGGCCGGCCTGGTGTGCAGCAACCTGATCGGTGGTGGGAACGAGGCGTTCGCGGCGGGCAAGCTCAGTCGTCAGCGCGCACTTGTAGACCCAGGCCATCATTGGGTCCATCGTGATCCACTCACCCTGCTCTGGCGACGACAGTTGGCCATCGCGCCGGAGAGACAGGGACAGACCCTCCTCGATCAGGACCTCGCGTAGGCGCAGGGACACCTCGCGGCTATACAAGTGGGCCACGTAGCCGCCGTAATCGACCCAGCGTCCTGTGTTCGGCACGTAGCGGTTCGTGCGTCGCATGGACGGCGCGACAGGGATCGCCCTTCCGGGCTGGGGGTCTACGACATAACGGGTGCGCAGAGCCGGGGCGTGTTCGCGGATCACATTGAGGAAGGCGGCTTCCACAGCCGCGCATGCCGCGTCCGGCGCCACCGGCACGAAGAAACCGAGGCCGTCCTGCAGCGCTCTGGCGGTCCCGGTGTCCGACACCTGATAGTCCTCCGCTACCACCCGCCCCATGCGATGCCAATACAGCGCGGCTGTCTTCATCCACGCGTCGTCTTGGACATGCACGTACGGGTAGTACAACCCGATTTCCCGCATCTCGGCCCCCTCCGCCCTATCCAGCCCCAGAACCTGCTGGGCCACCCTCTCTCAGCAGGCCCTGGGGACGGAATCCTTCCGGAACGTCCGCGAAGCATCAACGCAGGTCACGCCCAATACGGTCACACCGCCGGTTCGGTGACGCCGTCCACGTCTCGACCGACACCACCACCCTGGTCTTCACCGGCACCATCACCTGCCAAGGGTCCTCGAAGCCGGCGGCGGCTTCGTCGAATTGACCCTCCCCGACGCCGACCCCGAGCAGCGCCGCGCCTTGGAGCGCTGCAAGAGCTACGGATGGGATCTGTACCGCGACGGCGCCCTCCTCTACTCCTCACCACCACTGACCCTCAGCATGACCAGGAGGACCGGCGACGGGGCCCTGGTGGTGAAGGGATCCCCCTCCTGACCTGGCCGGGAGAAAGGCTCCGCCTCCCCGGCGGCTATCTCTGGTCAAAATGCCTTGTCGAGGGATTCACCCGGTGGCAGGGTGGCTCGGTGAATATGGCACAGAACCAAAATGCCCCTGTCGTGCGTCCCATCACCGACGCCGACATCCCTACCGCGGTCGATACCCTCGCCCGCGCCTTCGCCGACTACCCCTACACGCGGCACGTGATCGCAGCGGACGATCACAAGGAGCGGATCCGGCGGTCCCAGGAACTGTGCCTGACCCGCATCGGCATGGTGTACGGCCGAGTCTGGGTCGCCGACGAAGGCCGCGCCGTGGCTGTGTGGTCCATTCCCGGCCAGGATCCCTCGCCCGCCTTCGCTGAACTCGGGCCGATGCTCGGCGAACTCAGCGGCGACCGGGCTGCCGCTTCCGCAGCCGCGGACGCGGCCATTGCCCCCCATCGGCCCCAGGAGCTGGGATGGTTCCTGGAAACCGTGGGAACCGCCCCCGAGGTCCAGGGGCAGGGCCTCGGCAGTGCGGTGCTGATTCCCGGCATCCAGGAGGCCGAGCGTGCTGGGTGTCCGGCGTTCCTGGAGACCTCCAGCGAGGCGAACGTGCGTTTCTACGAGCGCCTCGGCTTCAAGGTCACAGCCGATGTCCAGCTCCCCGACAACGGCCCCCGCACGTGGTGCATGCGCAGGGACCCGCGCTGAGAGCCTGAAATCTCACCTTCGGCCGATGCTCAGACCACCTCGTCGTCCTCGTCCATTCCGACGCATCCGGATCGCGCAGTGGGCGCAGAACGCCCGCGGTGGATCCCAGAAATCTGGAACGTCGTTCCGCCTGCCGATACCGGATCCGACCGGCGGGCGCCCGACGTCTACAGCCGGCTCTTGCCCGAGGGCGACCACCTGCCCGCAGCCACCACGTCCCCCACCTCGTGCGCCCCGCCCGACGGCACCTCGACACACGCCGGCAGCTCCGTCCCCGACCCTGACGGCGATATCTGAAGAATCGAAGATCCTCAGCAGCCCGTACATCGAAGAGGGCTGCCGGACGGTGAACTGCTCCGACGTCCCTGCCGGGACGACCGCCTACGGGGCGAACCCCGAAGCATGAGCACCCCCGGACAGCACAAGGACATGTCCGAGGGCTGCCCGGACGCCCGGAGCGACGTTGTCCGGTCGCGCCCTGACATTGGGGAGACGAGCGACTGCGGACCGCTCCTCACCAGGGCGGACACCGTTCGGACACGACCGGCGGAGATGTCCGGACAAGGCATCCGGTTCGCCTACCAGGCCCGCGTCCCGCGTCACCTCCTGGGCGTCGCGATCGCCGACGCCTTCACCCGCCTCGCCGCCGAGCTCCACCCCGAACCGGAGCCCGAGCCGAATCCGGCCCAGTCGTCCGCGTGCTGCGTGTGTGGCGAGCCCGCCGTCTACGAGAACTAGTCCCTTTTGCCTCGGCGTACGAGAGCGACGATCGCGCCGGGTGCCAGGACGATCGCCGCGACGAGCATCACGAGGAAGGTGGGGGACTCGCCCTGGTAGGAGTCGCTGACCTCCACCTGCGAGGCGAAGAGGCCGGCAACCAGAACGAGGACAACCGAGACACCCAGAACGATCATGCCCCACGCCCTGCCGGCCGGGATGCTGCGCATCGGGATGAGCGAGATCGACAACCAGACCACCGCGACGACCAACAGCACGGTCAGTGAACCAAACATCGGCACTCCCAAATCATCCTTAAGCCACCTCGCATGGCTTCGAAGAACTTAGGACGGATGCAGCACACGCAATGTGTCATGCGTGCGGGGAACCTTGTTGCCTGTGCATTGTTGAATGCAGCTTCTGCGCCTCGACCTCGTTGCGTGGCATGACTGGCCTCTGTCACTCTGGTGCCTGGCTGACTGCGCTGGGGGCGACTTGTGAGAGTAGGAGCCGAGGCGTTACACCGCAGGGCCGACAGTGGGTCCCGACCCGTGCCTGTCCGGTGAGCCCCATCCTGGACACCACCTCTGTTCCACCGCGAGACCGGGAAGAGGTGGTCCGGTACGCCGTGTGGGAGTCCGTCGTACGGATCGAGATCGAACACCATCTGCCGCCCGATGACCTCGCGGTGCACATCGGGCTGGATACCGTAGGGCCCATCGGAGTCTGCTCGGCGCGAGCGACTGCGCTCACTATTCAGCGGACTCCGCGGCTGGCGCGAGAGGACGTTGAGCCGGCCGTCTTCCTTGGCCTTCAGGTGACCGGGACCAGTGTGGTGGTGCAGAACGATCGCGAAGCCCTGCTGAAACCGGGAGACTTCGCCCTCTACGACACGGCCGCCCCCTACACCCTCCTCTTCGACGAGGGGGTCGACCAGCACTTCCTCCGCTTTCCCCGCGCGGCACTCGCGCTGCCTGAGAGGTTGCTCCGGGATATCACCGCGGTAGCCCTCGCCTCCGACGACCCTCTTGCTCGTCTGGCCTCTGCCTACTTTCGCCAACTGGCCGTCAGCGAGGAGCTGCACCGGGGCCGGCCCGCCGAAGCGGTCGTGGAGCCCAGTGTCGAACTCGTCCGGGCCGTCGTGGCAGCCCAGCTCGGAAAGGCGGACCTGGCCCGGGGACCACTGGCGGAAACACTCGGCCTGCGCATCACACAGTACATACGGGCACACCTCGCAGATCCCGACCTGTCGGCGGCGCGGATCGCCGCCGCGCACGGCATTTCGATCCGTCATCTCTACACTGTGCTGGCGCGGTCGGGTATCAGCCTCGGAGACTGGATCCGCACGCACCGGTTGGCGGAATGCAAGCGGGAGCTGGCCGCCCCACAGGGTCGGCACAAGACCATTGCGGCGATAGGTCGAAGCTGGGGCTTTGCCGACGCGACCCACTTCAGCAAGGTGTTCAAACAGGCCTATGGCATCTCGCCCCGGGCCTGGCGCGACCACAACCGCCCCCACCCCTCCGCCTGAAGGAAAGTGTCGTTCCGCCCGTCGCCGCACGAATACGTCGTCATCGACCAGGGCCGGGCGCTCCTGACGCTCCTGGTCGCGGCCGACGACTGAGCCCGAGATCGTTCACGAAACCGCGGACAGAACCGTTTTCAGAGATCCCATCAACCCAACGACCTTGTCCCGGCCCGCGTACCGCCCGGGCCGCCGGCCAGCGCCCGCCGTCCGTCACCAAGAAGCCGAGCCGCTCCCTCTCCGGGGTGAATCCAGCACCAGCTCGGCCCTTCAGCTCAGTCCTACAGGTGACGCCGTGTCAGTCCGGCTTCCTACCGTCCGTCTCGTGCCTACTCCGCTGCGCCTATGCCAGTGCGCGTCCCCGAAGGCGGTGCCCCCTGAATGAGCCTGACCACCGGGCTTTTGGATGGCCTCCCAGCAGGCACGCGTCTTGCCCGTGGAAGACGCCCCCACCAGGACACACATCTGGCTCTGTCCGCTTGCCGCCGCGCTGACTACTTTACGTAACTGTTCGTCGTGCAGTCGCTCTACATACGTAGGCAGCTCGCTCAGCTCGTCGGCCTCAGCCCCGAATGGTCCATGGCCTTGTCGGAGTTGTAGCCCTGCTCCCCGTGTCTGCGGGGGGTGTTCCCGGTACTGGCTGGCAGGCGACGCACGGACCATGCTGCTCCCCGTACGCGCGAGGCCCGAGGAGGCCCTCGCCTGGTCCCGGGAGCCGCCCTGCTCCCTGCGTGCGCGGGGATGGGCCGTCGGCCGGGATCCGCAACGGCTGTTCCTCTGTTGGGGTGGGGATGTTCCTGGCTGTAGGTCGGGGTAGTGGGCCGGCTTGTGGTGCGTGTCCGGGTGCGGGCCCTGGCCCACCGGATCGCTCTGTGACGGGTTCGTGGTCGCGGTGTTCGGCGTCGGTGCCTGCAGCATCCTGGCGGACGCGTCTCTGCGCGCGCCGTGGCGTCGGCCCTGGTCGGCGTGCTCGCTGGGCGCGGGTTGATGCCGGTGTGGGTGGCGGCGCTGCGGGTTCAGTACGATCCGGCTGACGACCGGGCGATGTGTCCTGGAGCGGTGGGTCTTCCGGTCGGTTCACGGTTTGCCCTCTGCGGGTGTGGACCGCATCTCGGTGGGGGATCCGGGTCCCCAGGGGGAACGCATGAACGAAGAGGGCTGCAGTACCCGGGAGTTACTCGAGGACGAGGCCGTACGGGAGCGGCGTGGCGCGCTGCGCGGGCGGATCAGCGCCGCCGGGATCACCGTCGAGGACATTCTGTGCTGCGAGGACAGGACGGGGTTCGTCGGGCCCGGGCACGCGGACGGGTACACCGTGGTCCTGGCCCGGTCCGGCGGCTACCTCCGTCGGATCGCCGGCGAGGAGTTTTTCGTCGACGCGAGCGGCGGTTATCTCACTCGGCCGGGCGACGAACACCGAGTGGCCCACCCGATCGGCCCCGGTGACCGGTCCACCGAGATCCGGCTGGGCGCCGAGCTGTTCACCGACCGGTTCGACGGCCCGTCGCTCTCCCGCCGCTTCACGGTCACTGGTAGGACCGATGTGCACCACCGGGCGCTGCTGGCTGCGGCACGGCGTGGGGCCGACGACTTCGAACTGGGCGAGCGGCTGCACCGGTTGCTCGACGATGTGGCCGCCTCCGCCGGGCCTTGGCGCAGGGACACGAGCAGCCGCCCTGCTGCCGCCCGCGCTCACGCCCGGCTGGTCCGCGACGTCTGCGCCGTCCTGGCCGGCGGAACCCCGGGGCTCCGTCTCTCCCTGGAGGAGCTGGCCGGCGCGGCAGGGGTCTCGCCGCACCATCTCAGCCGTGTTTTCCGCGCCGTCACCGGCACGACGCTCACGCGCCACCGCAACGAGCTGCGGATCCGGGGCGTCCTGCACGCGCTTGAGGAGGGCGAGGACAGCCTGCGCACCCTCGCGTACGTCTACGGGTTCGCCGACCAGGCGCATCTGACCCGTGCGTGCCGCAGCCATACGGGGAGCGTCCCCAGCGCCTTGAGGGGTGTTCTCGCGGATCGCGCATGAATGTCCAACGCCCCGGGGCAGGGCGCGCCGCAGACTGGCGGCGGCCGCAGACCCGGCCGGTGCCGTGCTCCCTGTGGGTGCTGCACGGCGCACCGTCTTCCTTGTGGGGGAACGTGACGATGATCTTCCTGACCAGAGCCGGTACGACTGTGGCCGCCGCCCTGACGGCCGTCATGTGCGTGGGCTCCGCACCGGGCGCCGCCCCGGCCCCGTACTCCTCGGTCCGCACCGCCCCCTTTGCCGTCTCTGTCGCGGCACCGGGGCTCACCGATCCGCGTCCCTGCCCCGGACAGACCGACGTGACCTGCGCCGATCTCGCCGTGCCTCTCGACCGTACGGGCGCCGTGCCGGGCACTTTGAAGCTCCAAACCGCGCTCTTCGGCACCGCCGACGCGCCCAAGGGGACGCTGCTCTTCCTCACCGGTGGCCCCGGCCAGCCGGGCGTCCCCTTCGTCCAGCGGATCCGCGAGCGGCTCCCCGAAGCCCTGGCCCAGTACCGGCTGGTGATGATCGACCAGCGCGGTACCGGCGGCGCGGCCGTCGACTGCCCGCAGCTCCAGAGAGAGGTGGGCAGCAGCGACACCGTCGCCCCCACGCCCGGCGCCGTCACCGCCTGCGCCGAAAGCCTCGGCGTGAAACGGAACTTCTACACGACCGCTGACACGGTGGCCGATCTGGAAGACCTGCGGCGCGCCCTCGGCGTGGGCTCCTGGACGCTCGACGGGGTCTCGTACGGCACGTTCACCGCCGGCCAGTACGCCCTGAGCCATCCGCATCGGGTCCGCAGACTCGTCCTCGACTCCGTCGTACCGCTCGACGGTGCGGGCGTGCTGTACGAGGACGCCCTCGGCCACTCTGCGCGGGTGCTCCGCACCGCCTGCCGTGAGCAGGGGTGCGGTTTCGACCCGGCCCGGGACCTGGCGAGGGTCGTCCGGCGCGACGGCAACGGCGTCGGCGTGTTCAATCTGCTCGTCATCGCGAGCATCATCGACCCGAAGCTCGACAACCCCCGGTTCGGCATCCTCGGCGCCATCCACGCCTCCGCCTCCGGCGACCGGGCCCGCCTCGACGGTCTCGTCGCCGGGTTCTCCGCGCCGTCCGACGAACCGCCTTCGGAGTTCAGCTCCGGACTGCACGCCGCGACGCTCTGTGCCGACTCCCGATGGCCATGGGGCGATGCCTCCGCCCCTGTCGAGGGTCGGGAAGGCGCCTTGAAGCAGGCCGTCCAGCGGATCCGGCCGGCGGCGGTGTGGCCTTTTGAGCGGGAGACGGCGGGTGCGCAGGGCATTCCGCGGACCTGTCTGTTCTGGCCGGCCTCGCGCCCCCATCAGGCGGCGCTCCGCCGCACTCTGACGATGCCGGTGCTGATCCTCGCCGGTGACCGGGACCTGTCGACGCCGGTGCGGTGGGCCCGCGACCTGGCGTCTGTGACCCCGCGGCCCGAACTCGTCGTTCTCCCGGGCGCCGGCCACTCCACCCAGAGCCGTAGCGAGGGCGGTGCCCGGGCTGCCGAGGAGTTCCTGCTGCGTGAGGTGTATTGATCGCGGGTGCTGTTGACGGGGCCTGGTCTTGATCATGGTGAAGACCTCCGGTGTCGTGGAGGTCTCTGGGCTCCCCACCGCACACGGAGGTCTTCGTGTCCGACCGTCATGCCGGGCTGACCGTTCTCGGCAGGCGGATCCTGGTCGGAGGTGTCCTCACGGGCCGACTCCTCGGGCACGCCGCGGCGGAGCCCGCCCCTCAGTCGTGTCGACAACGCTGCAGGTCGATACACCTAGGACCTGTCCGGCCGGTCATGGTTGCCTGTCGTCGAGGTGTGATGCCGCGGTGAGCAGCTTCGAGTTCGAAAGCCTACGGACTCCGGCCCGTCAAGCGGTGGGTGGGGCGACCATGCCGCGCTCACGCGGCTTCTCGACGAGGGGGCCGGCGTGATCGAGGTCTGCTGCGAGATGACTCTGCTGATGCACGCCGTCGAAGTGGAAGGGGACTCGGCTCTTCAGTCCGGGCGGCCGATCGACAGTGCTCTCACCGGGATCGTCCTGGCCTGCGGTGCTGACCCCGCCGCAACCGTCGGCGGTGGACGTACGGTTTAGGAGATGGCCCAGTTTCTGCGACCACGGCATGGCGATCCGTCTGTTGGACCGGTTCACCACCCGGTATGGCCGAGTCGCGAAGCCTGCTACGGATGGATCTGCCGATGAGGACAGGCACGTGACCGGCCGGACAAGGTCCCAGTCTGTTCGACTCGCTCACCTGGTCCCCGCTCGTGCGGGGGTGTTCCCGCGAGCACCGCGCCCACACCGTGGAACGGCTCCTGGTCCCGCGTGGGGACGGTCCCGCGCGGGAGATTCGGGAGGGGAGGCCCCGGAACTGCTCCCCGCTCGCGCGGATGTGTTCCCGCCTCCTCACCATGGTTGAAGTGGGGAAGGGGGCTGTGGCTTTGTCGGGCGTCGGTGAGCCGCTCATCGAACCGGGGGGGGGGGGGGGGGGGGGGGGGGGGGGGGGGCTCGTTCTGCGGCATCGCAGGCCTGCCTCAGGATCGGGAGCATGTGGGCGGGGAAGCGGATCACGCTCTCGTCCTCGGGGGCCACCTTGTCGTGGCCGGGCGTGTTCCTCTCGATGCACTTGGCGCGGTCGTCTCGTCGGCGGTGTACTCGGCGTGGGTCGTCTCGTCGGCGGTGCAGCTCTGGAGCAGGATGTCGTGGGTCGTTTTGTCGACCCAGGCCGTCGGGCTCCCGGTCTGTCCGGACTCCGGGTCCACGTCGATGAACTGCAGGTTCTACCCGGCAGCCCCGGCGGCCCCGATACCCCCGGTGGCCCCGACACCCATGGTGGCCCCGACACCCATGGTGGCCCCGACACCCATGGTGGCCCCGACACCCATGGCACTCGCTTCATGCCCGGCGACCTCGGCTGGGCAACCAGCCGCGCCATCGGCTGACAAAAGCCAGGGGCGGGGTCCGCCGGAAACGGCGAACCCCGCCCCACAGTCATGGTCGGCCAGCGTCACCTCAGACGGTCTTGCTCTCCGTCGATCTTCCCGGATTCATCTTTCAACTCCCATCCCGTCTTCGGTCAGTCGTCCGACGTGGCGAGCCCGCTCAGCGCGGCCCCCAGGCGGACTACTCCCTGTGCTTTGACCAGCGAGGTCCCGTGGGCGTCCACACGGCGCATCAGCGGTGTCATCAGAGGCAGCCCCAAGGGCGGCTGGTCCGCGCCCACGGCGACGTGCAAGCGGGCTACGAAGCGGGCGAAGCCGGCAGGGCTCGCCGGGTCGTCAGGATCGCCCGCGAAATGCTCGGCCCTGGCCATCGCGGCCTGCGACTCCCCGACGCGTCCCGTGGCGCGCAGGACGAGCGCCAGCAGCACCCCCGACATGTGAAGGCGCCGGGCGCTGCCGGTCGCCTCCGCCCAGGCGAGCGCCTCGCGCAGGTCCCTCTCCGCTGCCGCGTACTGGCCCACCAGAGACGAAAGCCAGGCCCGCGTGTGCAGCGCGCGGGCTCGGTACTCGGGTTCGCCGGCCTCCGCTGCCCGCCGAGCGGCCGATCCGGCGAGCCGGCACGCGTCCTCGTAGTGACCACGGCTCGGAAACAGGCTGCAGACCGCGATCAGCGTCAGCAGATCCACGGCCGTCCGCAGGGCGTCGGGGACCGACGCCAGCGATTGCTCCACGGCAGAGGTCAGCACGGCGTGCTCCGCGCGGAACCAGGCACGGGCCTGCTCGGTGTCTTCGAAGGCGATGCCCGCACGGCCCGGCGTCTGGAGCCAGGGGGGTGAGGGGACGTCGTCGGGCAGAGCCGTCCGTGCCACATGCACCGCGCTGCCGTAGAGGAGGGCCAGGACCCGGCGCAGCGCCGCCGCCCGGTCCTCGGGCTCGGTGGATTCGCCACGGCGTCGGCCGTAGAGCCGGAGCAGGTCGTGCAGGCGATAGCGACCCGGGGCGGGGGACTCCAGCATTCCGGTGTCGACCAGGCTCTCCGCGAGGTCCTCTGCCGCGCTCTCCTCGATACCGAGCAGAGCGGCGGCGACGGGCAGCGGCACATCGGGGGCGTCGAGGAGGGACAGGAGACGAAACGCCCTGGCCTGATCGGGCGTCAGGGCCCGGTAGCCGAGCTGGAAGGCCGGCTCCACCGCCTGGTCGCCGTGGCTCAACTCGCCGAGCAGGGTGCGGGTGTCGGTCAGCCGCGCCCCGAAGGCGCGCAGGCTGTGGCGCGGCAGGGCGGCGAGGCGGGCCCCGACGATGCGTACGGCGAGTGGCAGACGGCCGCAGGAGTCGGCCAGGGCCCGGGCGGCTTCGGGCTCGGCGGCCACGCGTGCGGAGCCCGCGAGGGTGCCGAGCAACGTCACCGCCTCGGCCTCGGCGAAGACGTCCACGGCGAAGGAACGGGCGCCGGGGACCGCGATATGAGGAGCCCGGGTGGTGAGGAGTACCGCGGAGCCGGCCGTTCCGGGCAGGAGGGGGCGAACCTGGGCGGCGTCCCGGGCGTCGTCCAGGACCAGCAGCACACGGCGGTCGGCGAGCAGGGTGCGCAGCAGCGCGGCCCGCTCTTCCAGGTCCAGCGGCAGCCGGTCGGGCGGGGTGCCGAGTACGGAGAGAAGATCGGCGAGCACACCGGCCGGGTCCGCGGGAGTGGCGCCGGCACGCAGGCCGACGTACAACTGCCCGTCGGGGAAGGCCGCGCGCAGGCCATGTGCCACGTGGACGGCGAGCGCGGTCTTGCCGACACCGCCGATGCCGGTGACGGTCGCGACGGCCATCGCCGGGCTGTGCCCGGGGCGGGCCTGGAGCAGGTGATCCCTTATCTCGCCGATGAGTCGGCTGCGCCCGGTGAAGTACCCGATGTCGCCAGGGAGCGGTGCCGCAGTCCTCCTCGCGCCGCCCTGCACGGTGCCTACGGCTACAGGCGCTCCGGGGCGCCGGTCCGCAGGGCCTACGGCTACAGGCGCTCCGGGTCGCCGGTCCGCCCCCGTGGACGGCTGCCGCCGGTGGCCCGGGGCACCAGCCGATCGGTGCGCGGCGAGGTACGGGACTGCCTGGCCGCCCGCAGCAGGTGCTCCCGATCGGCGATCGTCCGTGGCGGCCGCGCGGGAGGAGGGCGACGGACGGACGCCGGTGCCACCGGGCCATACGAAGGGATGCACTCTTCGTCCTGTACGCAGTCCACGATGCAGATCCCTCAGCTCCGCCGCCGGCTCGGTCCCCAGTTCCCGCGCCAGCACCTCGCACGCCTCGTCGTACACCCGAGCGGCCTCCACCTGGCGTCCGGTGCGCTGCAGAGCCAGCATCAGCAGCCCGTGCGAGCGCTCCCGCAGCGGGAACTCCCGGACCATCGAGCGCAGTTCGGCGACGACCTCCCCGTATCGCCCCAGCTCGACGGCTGCGGCGTACAGGTTTTCGCGTGCCGCCGCGAGAGACTCGGTCAGCTGTTCGCGGCGGCGTTCCGCCCAGGGCCCCGGCACCCCGGCCAGGGCGACGCCCTGCCAGCGCCCGACCGCACACGTCAGCCGCTCGTACACGGCCTCGGCCGTCCCGCCCCGGTCCGCGCTCTCGTGCGCGAACACCTCGGCGTCCACGACAACCGCCGGCGTCAGGAACCGATAGCCACTCTCCACGGTGACGATCAGCCGGCTTCCCGACCGCACGGGCCGGTCCGGCTCCAGGGCCGCGCGCAACTGTGAGACGTACGTGCGGACGGCCGAGGACGCACTACGCGGTACGGCAGCCGATCCCCACACCCCCTCCACCAACTGCCCGACCCCGACGACGTGGCCACGCCGCAGCACCAGCATCGCGAACACCGCCTGCTGCTGCGGCGGTCCGAGCTCGATCCGCTCCCCGCCCAGCCGGGCACCGACCGGTCCGAGGAGTCGCACCGCCAGGTGCCCCGATCGTGCCTGTGCCTGCGTCAACCCTTGCATGACCACCCTCCCCCTGGCCCCGCGCCGGAACACACCCTCGCTCGTTCCGCTCGCCCGGCACCGGGACGTACATCGAACGTTGAGCCCTTCCCGGCAACCCGCGCCGAACCTTGGACAGCCCGCAACGACACACGACGAAACGGAGCGGATCCATGAAGCACACCATCGGCAGGTGCGGCCGGGCCGTCCTCGGCCGCCTCCTGCCCGTACTCGCCCTGGGCGGCCTGCTCTGCGCTGCCCTCACCGAGCCCGCGCACGCGGAACCGCCCGGCGGCGGCCGGGGCGAGCGCCCCCTCGCCGAGATCAACCTGCCGGCCGGCCGGCGTGCAGTCATCCCGTGCCTGGAGCATCCTTCGAACTGCAGGAGTACGACAGACGGCAGGTGATGCCGATCCACAGCAGCCAGCACACGCGGGTCGACAGAAAGCCGGACGACCCTGCGCTGTACGGGCCAAGGGGCCCGGCCCCCATCGGTGGTTCCTTCCACACACGTGATGCGCCAAGGGGCCCTGACTGTCGGCAAGTTGCTCCCGTCGAAGGCGGCGGTCCTCGACGGGAGGGCGCTGCGCAGGCGCTGTGCAGGCGCTGCGCACGAGACGACGGCTACGCCTCGACCTCCTCCGAGTCGCCCGACACATCCGGCTGACTCGGTGTGTCCGCAGTATCGACGCCGATCTCGCTCTCGTCGATCGGCGCGATCCGGTTTCCCGGGCGGGCTCCGTCCATGCTGTCCTCCTGTGGTGATCGCGCGTGAGTGCGCTCGGTGATCGCCGCTGGAACCCGGCTGGTTCCGGCAGCATCATGAGGGGCGGCGCAGCTGCCCCTCCGACATCCTGAACAGCAGGACGTCGGCGTGGATGCCACGTCGCTCCAGGTACTGCTTCTCTCGGCCCCGCTGTTCGAAGCCCACTCGTCGAAGGAGCTTCGCGGACGCTGTGTTGCGGGCGTCGCAGGTGGCCGTGATCCGTTTCGCGCCCGTGGCGAAGAGGCGGTCCGCCACCGCGGCCATCGCCTCGGTCGCGTAGCCCCGATGTCGCATATCCGGCGCCAGCGTGATGCCCACCCTCGCCTGGCGGCGGCCGGTCCCGGTCTCGACATGGAGATCACCGATCAAGCCGGGCCGCTTCTTCCGCTCGATGGCGTACTGGAAGAAGCCGGGCCCGTCGGGATTCTCCCTGAGGTATCCGGCAACGACCGCCTCTGCCTCCGCTCGGTCGATCGGCGAGCGCCAGGTCTGGTAGCGGGCGACACAGGGATCGGAGCGGTAGCGGGCAAGGGCCGGCGCATCGTCACGACTGAACCGCCGTAGCCGAAGCCGACGCGTCACGATGTCGGGCATCCGTCCCACCCCCGCACCTGCCGGTTCCCGAAGCCCGAACCACGGCCTGTCAGTAACAGCCCATTGGACTGGCACCACAGGCCTTGGGGATCACCGGGCCGGCCCCTTCCACCGCAGTGCCTCCGCAGGCCGGCGTGACCGCGACGCCCAGCACCAAGGCCGCCGCCACACCGACCCTCACCCGAACCGTCCGCCTGAGCACGATGGTCCTCCAAGACCGCGAACCGAAAACCGACTCGTAGTAGGCCAGCCGCCGGTACACGGCTGATCAACAACCGATCAACGACCCCTTCGCAGCCCCCTCGGGTTCGAGTGACCGCGACTCAGGCCGGGAAGGGGATCAGCTCCCCGCCCTCCGGTCGTGCTCGGTCCCCGGACACAGCGCCGGTCCCTTACCCGGACACTTGCAGAAAGCCCCGGACTCCAGGCCGGGGATGAATGCATCTCAAGACTGCCCGTAACGAGCTCGTGCAGAGCCGGCCGCTGGTACGGCGGACCTCTGATCGTTGAGCACGGTCTGCATCGTGGGAAACCGGGCACGTGCACGGACCATCATCCGGAGTCGGCAGATCACGGGGCTGTCGCCCGAAGTGATCGCTGATGATCACTGCACGAGACGCGTTCCCCACCACCCACCTGACCATGATCAGCCATCCAAGGCTCGACGTCTCCCCGCCCACCGTGCACGAGCTCGTCAGCCGGCCGCGTCGCTTCGGGCCGCCACCGGGGTCCGGCCGAGCGTTGCCGCTCGCAGGTGTTCGGATCTACCGGGCGGTGGAGGTGGCCGTGGAGCAGGCCGGCTGCGGGTTGAAGTGTCGGTCGGGGGCATGTCCCGGCCGGTCGTGGCGCGGGCGCATCCAGGACTGAGGCCGGCGCCGTAACGCCGATGACACGTGGGGATGTCCCGGTAGCGGCGAACGTGCCGGGGTTGCTGGGATTGCTGGGGTTGTCGGGGTTGCCGGGGTGGCAGGAGGCGACAGTGCTGTTGGCGGGGCAGCGCGCCACCGGGCATTTCGAATCAGGCTTCGGTCTTCTCCGGGCTCTGGTTGAGGCAGGCGCTGGTCTGCCCCCGGCCGGCCCCTCGCCCCGCCGTGGCCGATGCCGTGCGCCGGTCCCGGACCGGGCGGCCCTGATTACCGGGTGACGTAGCCACCCGCCACGGCCGACCTGGACTTGCTGCCCGCCGGCTCAGGGTTCAGGACGCCATGGCATAGACCGCCAGCACCAGGGCGAGGAGGACCGGGGCCAGGATGACCGCGCAGGTGAGACGGAGCCGGAATCTGCTCCAGTACTCCGCCCGCCGACCGTCGGGAGTGTCGCTGCGCCAGACCGACGGGATGTCGAGGCGGCCTTCGGCGATGGCCGTCGCGGCCCGCCGTACGTCCTCGGGGTGGTAGTGGTAGGAGGTCGGCGCCGCTCCATAAGTGCCCCGGCTCTCCCCGCCGAACTGGCGGACGCGGACATCCGCACGGCCGGCGACGCCGGGCAGCCAGTCCTTACGCACCGGCCACAGCTCGGCGACCTCACGACTGTCCAGCCAGGGCTCCTCCTCGTACGCCGGCTCGGGTGCTCCCGGATCTGGTGTTTGCGGCATGCTTCCCCCTCGATGCGGCAACCCTCCCCAGTACACACCCGCCGCCCCGCTTGCCGACAGAGCCGCCTGCGGCGCTGTCGGGCGCGATCGACGGAGCCTTCCGGGCCGTCCAGGCGGCGCTCGACGCCGGCGCCTCACAGGAAAGGAGGTTGCCCCCGGCGCTGGTCGGAGAAGAGGTCGTGGGTGCGTTCCGGCGGGCGGGCGTAATGGTGGGGTGATGCCCAGAGCCGGGCAGGTCGTACGACAGGCCACGCGCCGGCACACGAGTAACCGGAGGAAAGCGGCATCCATGGAGAGGGCCTGCTGCAAGAGGTCGGACCCGGTGACCGCGGAGGTGTTCCCTTCGACTACGCCCCGGAGGCCGAGAAGGAGGGCCGCTCCTTGCGTGTCGCTGGGGACGTTCACCATCCGCTTCACCGGGCTGGCCGGTATGCCGCCGGGGGCATTCCGGCGCCAGGCGGCGGATGTGGCGGGCGACCGTGCCGATGCTGCGGGTGCGGCCCGTGATGCGGGGCGGTGATCAAGGGTGGAGGGGATGCAGGCTTGTGTGGCGAAGCAAGTCTCCAAGAGCGGTCAGGAATCGAGAAGCCCCGCCTGCTGTGCGGCCCCTAGCGTGATGGTCATGGCAACCACCGCTTCCACCGCAGCCCACACGTCCCTCGCGTCCGTCACCCTTGAGGTGGCTGACCCCGGGGCCGCTCGCCGCTTCTACAGCGCCTTCGGCGTGGACACCTACATACGCCTGCGGGCGTCCGAGGCGCACTCCACCGGATTCCGCGGCTTCACCCTGGCGCTCACGGTGTCCGGTCCGGCCACCGTCGACAGCTTCGTCGGCGCCGCCGCTGCGGCCGGCGCCACGGTGCTGAAGCCCGCCGCGAAGTCGCTGTGGGGCTACGGCGGCGTCGTGCAGGCGCCGGACGGGACGATCTGGAAGATCGCGACCTCGGCGAAGAAGGACAGCGGCCCCGCCACCCGCGAGATCGACGAGGTCGTCCTGCTGATCGGCGTCCAGGACGTGAAGGCCACCAAGGAGTTCTACGTCGGCCTGGGCCTGAGCGTGGCCAAGAGCTTCGGCGGCAAGTACGCCGAGTTCACCCCCGGCCACGCCAGCCCCATCAAGCTGGCGCTGTACAAGCGTCGTGCCCTGGCCAAGGACCTCGGCGTCCCCGCCGACGGCACCGGCTCGCACCGCATCGTCCTCGGCGGCACCGCAGGCGCCTTCACCGACCAGGACGGGTTCGCCTGGGAGCCTGCGGCCTCCCTCGCCCCCACACCGTCCTGACCCCCGAATCCGCGATGAGCCGGCAGAGCAACTGGAGGAAGATCATGAAGTTTCGGGCCCACGTCGAGCCGCCCGAGCCCATGCGGGGTCTGGAGGTTCCGGCCGAGGTGGTGGCAGCGCTCGGCGGGGGCGCGCGGCCGCCGGTGACGATCACGCTGAACGGGCATTCCTGGAAGAGCCGGGTCGCTCTCCTGCGGGGCCGTCACCTCCTGGGCCTGAGCAACGCCAACCGGCAGGCCGCGGGTGTCGCAATCGGCGAGGAGGTCGAGGTCGAGCTGGAGCTCGACACCGAGCCGCGTGTCGTCGTCGAGCCCCCGGACTTCGCGCGGGCCCTGGACGACACCCCTGTCGCCCGCGCCGCATACGACAGCCTTCCCTACAGCCGTAAGCGTGAGCATGTGCGCGCCATCGAGAGCGCGAAGAGGCCCGAGACGCGCCGGCGGCGTATCGAGAAGGCCATCACCACCCTGCAGGGCTGACCTCCCGAAAGCAAAGACTCCCGCGGCACCGCAAGCGCCGCGCGTCAGCCCGACCCTGCCCACTTCCCCTTGAAAGGAAAACATGCCGAAGCGACTGATGACCGGTCTGTACTGGTTCATGGCCTTCGAGTTCGCCCTGGGCGCCGTCACCAAGTTCTGGCCGGGCGACACGATATTCAGCTCGGCGTACTCCACGAAGTTCGCAGACTGGGGCTACCCGCCCTGGATGCGCTTCGTGGTCGGCGCCCTGGAAGGTATCGCCGCCGTCCTGCTCGTGATCCCCGACAAGCGAACACGCTTCCTGGGCGCCACGACACTGATGTTCGTCCTCACCGGTGCCGTCACCACCCACATCGTCAACCACGACCCGGCCATGGAGAGCTGGGCCGCACCGACCCACCTCCTCATCATGGGCATCCTCGCGCTGGCCAACTGGCCAGCCGACTGGCGCGACCTCCTGCGGGCTCCCACCGCGCCAACACCCCGAACACCACGCCCACCCCACGAAACGGCAAGGGCGCGGCACCTCACAGGCAATCCCTGACCCGCACCACCACGCGGCCACCCCGACACCCTGCCGCTTGACCCGGCACCGCCAGCCGCCGGCGAACTGCCTTCCGCGCGGCCCGAAGGGACCCCAACCAGCGGGAAATCCAGGTCCATCCCAAGAGGAGGACTGTGGAGCGAACCCTCTCGTGGCTTCACCGCCCACCGTCGTCCGGCCCGCGACTACGAAGCCAGTCCGGCCAACTCGAAAACCGTGATCTGTCGGGCAAAGACCGGGATCCTGGGTGCGGCAGCTCGAGCACACAGGTCGCGCTACACGGCCGGGTCCCCGGCTGCTCGCGCGAGTCTCAGCGGCGGGACACACGACCGGCTCGCAGGTGACCGACCCAGTCCGTACCGTCACCGAGAAGGACCGCCTCCAGCGCAAGCAGCTCCGCGTCACCGAGCTGCGGGACCGCCCAGCCGTTGGCCTGCGCATGAGCGATGAACTGCGCAACGAGCGCCAGATGGCAGCGCTCGACGCAGTGCGCCAGGTCCGAGTACCACAGCCAGTGCCCGTCCGTCAGCAGGTGCAGCCCGCCCATCACAGGGTTGTCGAGGGGCGAGAACGTCACGTACGAGCGTGCTCGTCGCAGCCAGCAGCGCACCGTTCTGCAGATACTTGACCAGCTCACGACCGTGAGCGGGCTCCTCGGCCCTGACCGCGGACCGCAGCGACAGCCCATCTGGGCTGCCCTGCTCAAGCTCTCCGAAGTCGCCCACGAAGGCGACGCGCGCATCGCTCACCAGCAGAGGCCAGAACACCTCCCGACCCACGATCCACGAAGATCTCAAACACGGTCATAGAGATCGCTTCTTATGGCTGCGGCGCGGAGCGGGCAGCCTCAGGGAAGCCCAGTTCGTCCAGCAGCCCGTCGAACAGCTCCTCCACGAACGTCTCCCGTGCACGCAGCAGTTCCTCGATCCGAGACGGCAGCGTCGCGCTCTGGACACCAGCTGCCGAAGCCCACAGGAGAGCGCCTTCGGCGCCGGCCGGCACCTCCGCATCGAGCTCCGCACGCTTATGCCCGATGGCTTCTTCGAACTCCAGGGTGTCCACCCACAGGCTCACGTCATCCACGCCCTCGGGTTCCTCGACGAGGAGAGCCGCGGCGTTGTCCAGGTTGAGCCATGCCTGCCAGCGGTGCCCGTCTGTGTCCAGGCCGGTCACGAGGGCGATACTGCTGTCGGAGACATCGGCGACGCAGGCCGGCACACCAGTCCATTCGACCAAGGCGAACAGGTACCCGTCCTCCCAGACGCCTTGCTCCAACTGCAGGGTCTGCCAGCCGCCCGGTCGCGGCCGCCACTCATGCACGTCGTCCCTCAGCCCTGGACCCGTACTGCCAAACAGGGGCGCTTCCAGCAGCGGGCGCTTGCTGCGCGCAAAGACCAGATGACCGGAAAACCCCACGGAACCTCCTCGTCGAATACCAGCGCACCCTACGAGCTGTCACTGACACCACCAGCGCCGGCCCGACTGATGCTCCCGACCCACTGGCTCACCGAATCAGGCGACGGTACCCATGAGGGTCGGGGCTATGCCGACGAAGGCCGGGAAGTGCTCGGCCGCCTTGCGTTCATGACGGGAATGCAGACGTCGGCAGCCAGCCAGGGCACTGTCCTTTCGACCACCCGCCGGCGGCGGCCCAGCCGCAGTGAAGACTCGACCCCCGCTTGCGGGTAATGCGGTGACGGATGCCCCGCCGACGGAGCTACCGGCGCAGGTGGTCGTAGTGCCCCGGCCACAGCCGCAGCCGGCGGGTCCGCACGGCTGACGACACCACCAACAACACGCCCATGTCCGCCAACGGCCACTTCAACGCACCCGCGGGCACGCTAGGCTGCCGATCTTGGGCGAATGGGGGGCATGGCATGTGGCAGCGGGGCATACGGATGGTCGTGTTCGGCGCGGCCCTGGTGATCCTCGCCGGCTGTGGTTCCAAGACCGTCGAGACCGTGGAGGAGGCGACAGGCGCGGGCACAGCCTGGACACTCGCCGCTCCGATCCGCAACGGCGGTGTCCGCACAACCGACGGAGGCCGGTCTCTAATAGTCGACGCCGAAGTCCCCGACGGCGCACGCGACTGCGTGCGCAACCTGCGCGGTGAACTCGACACTGTCGAACGCGGCACGGTACACGTGAGGGTCACGTACGAGACCCGTTCCCTGGACCGGGCCTCCGGCTGCACCGGGACGCAGCGGGTCGAAGCGACGGTGAAGCTGGGCGAGCCGCTTAGGGCCTGTGTGATGTCGTGATCAGTTGCCGGGTTCTGTGCTCTTCGTGGGGTGGAACCCGGTAGGACTGTGGGCGTGACGCGTAGGCAACTCACCCATGCTCAGTGGAAGTTCATCGAGCCGTATCTGCCGATCGGCAGGTACGGCCCGTATCCGGAGCGTTTGCGGGAACAGTTCGAGGGGGTGGTCTGGCGGTTCCGCTCCAGCGGTCAGTGGCGGGAGATGCCTGCCGAGTTCGGTCCATGGGCCACCGTCTACGGACGTTTCCGCGTCTGGCGGGACGCCGGTGTGTTCACCGCCCTGCTGGAGGGTCTGATCGCTCAGGCAGCCCGCGCGGAGCAGACAGACTTGTCCCTGGTCAGCGTGGACTCCACTACGGTCCGCGCCCACCACGACGCCGCGGGGCTCCGCGTCAGCAAGCACCTCATGTCGGCCCTGGAGGAAGCCGCGCAGGAGCAGGAGACAGCCCGGCAAAAAGGGGTGGCACGGAGGAACAGAACGGACAGGACGAGCGCCGGCGTGTCCGGCGCCGGCGCAAGCTCCGCCTGAAGCAAGCCCTGCTCGGCCGGTCCCGGGGCGGCCTCACCAGCAAGATTCATCTCGCCGCGGACCGCAGATGCCGTCCGCTTGCGCTGCTCCTGACTGCCGGGCAGGCCGCGGACAGTCCGCAGTTCATCCCGTGCTCTCCAGGGTGAAGGTCCGTCTGCCTGCCGGCCGTCCCCGCACCAGGTCCGGCGCTGTCGCCGCCGATAAAGCCTACTCGTCTCGCGGTAACCACTTTTACCTGCGCAGACGCGGGGCATCAAGGCCGGCCGGCATCCCGGGAAAGCGGGCGCCAACCGCAAGAAGAGGGGCACACGAGGCGGCCGGCCCTTCAGCCACGTGGGCTTGTTCCGCTTTGACGGACACGTTTGGTGTGTTGGTCAGGCTGCGAGGGCGGTCTCGTATTCGGCGGGGCTGCGGTAGCCGAGGCTGCTGTGGAGCCGGTGCAAGTTGTACCAGCTCTCGGTCCACTCGAATATCGCGGTGTGGGCTGCGGCCCGGCTGGGCCATGGCCGGCTGTCGCCGAGCTCGTTCTTGAGGGTGGAGAAGAACGATTCGGCGAGGGCGTTGTCCCAGCATTGGCCAGTGCGTCCGACTGACAGCCTGATGCCGAAATCTGTTGCCAGGGTGGCGAGTTCACTGCTGGTGTATTGGCAGCCGCGGTCGGAATGGAAGATCACCGGGCTGGCCGGGCGGCGGGTTCGGCAGGCGGCCGTGAGGGCGTCGGCGACGAGTTCGGTCCGCAGGTGGTCGGCGGTGGCCCAGCCGACGACGCGGCGGGAGGCGATGTCGATGACGGTGGCGAGGTAGAGCCAGCCCTCGTCGGTGGCGAGGTAGGTGATGTCCCCGCACCAGCGGGTGTCGATCGCGGCGGGGTCGGGCTGGAAGTCGCGAAGCACCAGGTCAGGCCGGGTCACCGCGTGCGGGTCGGGAACGGTGGTGCGGTGGCGGCGCCTGCGGTGCCGGCCGGTCAGGCCGGCCTGTCGCATCAGACGGGCGACCCGGCGCCGCCCGCAGCCGGCTCCTTCACGCTGGAGGACAGCGTGGACGCGCGGGGCGCCATAGGTGCCGCGGGACTGCTGGTGGACGGCTGTGATCTGTTCGGTCAGCTCGGCGTCTCTCACCGAACGGGGGCCGGGGGTGCCGTTGCGGCGGGCGTAGTAGGCGGTCCGGGAGACCTTGAGGAGTTCACACGTCCGTTTGACGGTGTGACCTGCGGTTTTCTCCGCCTCGGTGAACGGGTCCACGTTCACCGGGTCTCCGTCGCGAAGAAAGCCGTCGCACGCTTGAGGATGTCGACGTCCTCGCGCAAGCGGCGGTTCTCCCGCCGCAGAGCCGCCAGTTCCTCGCGTTCGCTGCTGGTCAGGCCGTCACGTTCACCGGCGTCGACCTGGGCCTGGCGGACCCAGTCGCGGACCGCGGTCTCGGTCAGGTCGAAGTCCTTGGCGACCTGACCGACCGAGCGGTCACCCCGCCGGCCCAGCTCGACGATCTCGTCCTTGAACTCCGGCGTGGGCGAGGCATCGCCACCCGCTATGACAAGTCGCCCGAAAGCTACCTCGCCGGCTTCCACCTCCGCGGCGCAATGATCTGGATCGGCGATCTGATCAAGACCGCCGAATGATCACGACGTCACGCAGGCCCTAGGACCTGTCTGATAATTGATCTTGTGGTGGGTCGTGGTGAGCTGACGGATGCGGCATGGGAGCGGATAGCGCCTCTGCTGCCGGGTGTTGATGGGCGAGGTCGGCCGTGGCGAGATCATCGGCAGGTGATCAACGGGGTGTTGTGGCGGTTGCGGACCGGTGCGCCGTGGCGTGACCTGCCGGAACGCTATGGGCCGTGGCAGACGGCCTATGAGCGGTTCGCTCGCTGGGAGGCGGACGGAACCTGGGCCCGTCTGCTCGAACAGGCCCAGGTCCGGGACGACTCCGTCGGAGCCGTGGAGTGGACCGTGTCGGTCGACTCCACGATCAACCGAGCTCACCAGCACGCCGCCGGCGCCCGCAAAAAGGGGCGGCGGCGGGGGACGAACTGGAAGATCCGGCACGTCCGTCGGCTGGCCAGGCGCTCGGTCGGTCCCGCGGCGGGCTGACCACCAAGGTCCATCTCGCCTGCGACGGCAGGGGCCTGCCCCTGGCCGTTGTCGTCACGCCGGGCAACGTCAACGACTCCACCGTCTTCGACACGGTCATGGACGAGTTGAGGGTGCCCCGGACCGGTGCCGGGCGGCCCCGCCGCAGGCCCGACGTGGTCATCGCGGACAAGGCGTACTCCTCCCGGGCGATCCGTCAGACCCTGCGGCGCAGGGGCATCCGAGCGGTGATCCCTGAGCGGTCGGATCAGAAGGCCAACCGTGTGCGGCGCGGGCAGACCGGCGGCAGGCCGCCGGTCTTCGACCGCGAGCTCTACAAGGCACGCAACGTGGTCGAACGCTGCTTCAACCGCCTCAAACAGTTCCGTGCGATCGCCACCCGCTTCGACAAACTGGCCGCCCGCTACAAGGCCGGAGTCCACCTCGCCTCGCTCATCCTCTGGCTCCGCGAACCCACCCAAGATCGTTTGTCAGACAGAGCCTAGCGAGCGAGGGAACGCAGGTGCTCGAGCACACGCTGTGCGGCCCTTTTTGGGAAGGCGAGCGACGTGTCGATGATCAGTAGGTTGCCGGAGAACGGTTCGGCGCTTAGCAGCTCACCCGCCTCCGCAAGGAGGGCATCCCCCGCTTCGCCGGAGACACGAGGAAGGACCGCGGCATACTGGTTGTCGGTCAGCCGGTCGATGATGCTGGAGACCAACCCGGCGACGATCCAGGGACTGTCCCACGGCGGATCGATGCGGAGGCCGTCGATCACCAGGACATTGCCCGGCAGATCGACGAAGTTCTCGTACTCCGGACTCAACTCGCCGTCCTCGTCGAAGAGCTGCTCAGCCGCCACCGCGGCGAAGGACTGCTCGTCGGCCAGGCGTTTGCCGAGGTTATGGGCCTTCCAGAGCTGGCCGCGCGTCGCACGCGCTTGGGCCACTGTCTCCCCGCTGGCGAGCAGGCACACCTGCCAGGTCTGAACGCCCTCCGCAGCTGGATCGATGAGCTGGTGCGCATGCCGGAATTCCAGGGTCAGGATGCTGGGGTCCGCCTGGGCACGGGGCCGGGTGGCCTGCTCGGTCATGGGCTTCCTCTCGCCGCGCGGCTGCCCACGGCGGGCGCCGGAACCCAGGCTAGCCAGCAACCCCGCCCCGTGTACCACCATCGGCAGCCAGGCCCCTCCGGCTGCCAATGTTCCCTGTGCCAGCGGGAGGCCTGGGGGGGGGCGACCCCGACTCAGCTCAAGGACCCACGGCTCGTGTGAGTGGGTGTCTTGGCGGCACCCGGTCGGTGATGTTGGCGAAGGTGTGTGGGGTGCCGGGCGGGACCATCACGAGCGTGGCCGTGGTGGCGTCGTAGTCCTTGTCCCCGACGGTGAACCGCACCGTGCCGGACACGATGTAGAAGCCCTCGTCGTGCTGGGCGTGTCGGTGCTGCGGCAGCCCGGGGATGTGCGGCGCGAGGAGGGACTCGGCGGTTTCCAGGCGGTGCCGGGTATGGCTGCCGTCTTCAAGGACGCGCACGCGCGTGGTGCCCAGGACGATCGTTTCGCCGTCGCCGGGACCGACCACCGATACGGCGGGGTCGGCCTGCGGTTCGCTGGTCTTCGTTCTTCGGTCATGCTGCGAGTGCACCGCCAGGGCCCTGCGACTGGCCAAGGCCCATTCCGCAATGTCGATACCGCTTGGGTATCGACGCAGTGTGGAGCTACGTGCCCTGCGCTAATGCGTGGCGGTCGCTGAGGAACTTCACTTCGGCCGGGCCGCCACGCGACTGCACATGAACCTGCCGCAGCTGAGCCGGGCGATCAAGCAGCTGGAGACCGAGGTCGGGGCTCAGCTGTTCGCCCGCTCGCCTGTCGGCGTCACGCTCACCCCGGTGGGCGCAGTGCTGCTCGATGAGGCGCGGGCCCTGCTCGACCAGGCCGACCGCCTCCGCGTACGCGTGAGCGCGGCGGCCGGTGTCGCGACCATCACCGCCGGCATCCTGGGCGACAGCACCGACCCGGGAGCGACCAGGCTGGCCGCCGCTTACCGTCGAAGCCACCCGGCGTCGACATCCGCATCCGTGACACCGGTCTGACCGACCCGACCTGCGGGCTGCGCGCCGGATTGGTCGACGTTGCTCTGACTCGGGCGCCGTTCGACGAGACCGTGCTGACGGTGCGTGAGCTGCGTACCGATCCGGTGGGCGTGGTCCTGCGCGCCGACGATCCTCTGGCCTGCCGCGGCCAGCCGCAGCTGGCCGGCCTGGGCGACCGCCGCTGGTTCCAGTACCCGAAGGGAGCCGGCCCGATCTGGCAGTCGTACTGGAACGGCGGCGAGCCACGCGAGGGCCCCAGTGGTGCGCGTCGTCCAGGAACTCCAGGCCGTGCTGTGGAACGGCACGGTCGGCCTGGCCCCGCTCGGGCACGACCTGCCCACAGGGCTGGCCGTGGTGCCGCTGATCGACACGCCGCCAAGCCGAGTGGCAGCGGTGTGGAACGAGGGTGACACCAACCCGTTGATTCGATCGTTCATCGAGATGGAGACAGCCGCGTACCGCCACCGCCACTGAATATCTGGCAAAAGGTGCTGCCGCGCAGCTCGTGGACAATTCGAACACGACAGCCGTCGGGGACTGCCTCCCGAAGTAGGGTTCTGGCTCACTTTCCGTGGAGGGCTGACGACGACGGCGCCGGCCGCTTGTCGCGGCTGGCGTCCGAGTAGGAACGGACCAGGAAAACCGGTGCTGCTGTCAGCAGTTTTGGCAGGCCGTGGTCTGGGCCGTCAGGGTATGCGCGTGAGCTGCCTCCCGCGGCCCGGCCAACTCCTCAACCAGACGGCCCAGATACTTCCAGGAGGTCCCCGTGAACACCTGATGCGCGAGAACGTCCCGGTTGACCATGATCGCCGCAGCCGGATCATCCCACGCGCCAGAGATCACCCCTCAACCACAATCACGCCAGCCCGTAAGGGATGTGCTTCGTGATGGCGTGTGCCTCTGGCTCAGGGCGCTCCGTGAAGTACGTTGTGCTGGCTTCCGCGCCTTTCACGGAAGCCTCGTGCCGTGGCCGCGATGCGACCGCCGCTGCCCGTCCTACTCCTCGCCTGCGGTGTCGTCCCGGATCGCCACATCCTCCACGGCTTCCGGCTTCGACGCCTCGGACATCAACTCCGCAGCCAGCTTCGCTGTGCCCTTCGATACCTCCAGCGATTCCCTCGCGGTCGGGAGCGTGAGGGAATCCGCGTTTTCCGGGTGGTGGCAGGCGACGCGCTGGCCCGGGCGGAGTTCGAGGAGCGGGGGCTCCTGGGTGCGGCAGAGGTCGGTGGCCTTCCAGCAGCGGGTGTGGAAGCGGCAGCCCGGGGGCGGGGCGATCGGGGAGGGGACGTCGCCGGTGAGGAGGATGCGGTCGCTCTTGGCGCCGCGGCGGCGAGGGTCCGGGATGGGGACGGCAGACATCAGGGCCCGGGTGTACGGGTGCATCGGGTTCTCGTACAGTGACTTGCGGTCCGCGAGCTCGACGATCTTGCCGAGGTACATGACGGCGATGCGGTCCGAGACGTGCCGGATGACCGAGAGGTCGTGCGCGATGATCACGTACGTGAGGCCGAGCTCCCGCTGGAGGTCGTCCAGGAGGTTGACCACCTGCGCCTGGATGGAGACGTCCAGGGCGGAGACGGGCTCGTCGGCGACGACCAGCTTCGGCCTGAGGGCCAGCGCGCGGGCGATGCCGATGCGCTGGCGCTGACCGCCGGAGAATTCGTGCGGGTACCGGTTGTAGTGCTCGGGGTTGAGGCCCACCAGGCCGAGAAGGTGCTGGACCTCCTTCTTGACGCCGCCCTCGGGCTCGACGCCCTGGAGCTTGAAGGGCGCCGAGACGATCGTGCCGACCGTGTGGCGCGGGTTCAGCGAGCCGTATGGGTCTTGGAAGATCATCTGAATGTCCCGGCGGAACGGGCGCATGCCCGCCACTCCGAGGTGGGAGATGTCCTTGCCCTGGAACTCGACCGTGCCGGCGGTCGGTTCCAGGAGGCGGGTGAGGAGCCGGCCCATCGTGGACTTGCCGCAGCCGGACTCGCCGACGACGCCGAGGGTCTCCCCGGGCAGGACCTCGAAGTCGAGCCCGTCGACCGCCCTGACCGCGGCGGTCTGGCGCTGGAGAAGCCCCTTCTTGATGGGGAAGTGCTTCTTCAGGCCGGTGACCTTGAGCAGAGATTCCATGTTGTCGCTCACAGTTTCGGCGCAATCTCTTCGGTCCAGATGCGGGTCCGCTCCTCCTGCGGCATGTGGCAGGCCGAGTAGTGGCGCTCCCCGGCCAGTGCCAGCTCCGGCCGCTGGGTGCGTGTGACGCCGCCCTTGGGGACGTCCGCGTGCGGGCAGCGGGGGTTGAAGGCGCAGCCGCTCGGGATATTGATGAGGCTGGGCGGGTTGCCCTTGACCGGGATGAGCCGCTCGGTCTGGTCGCGGTCGATCCTCGGCATCGAGCCGAGCAGGCCCCAGGTGTAGGGGTGCTGCGGCTCGTAGAAGACGGACTCGGCCGGGCCGCGTTCGACGCAGCGCCCGCCATACATGACGAGGATGTCGTCGGCGAGCTCGGCGACGACGCCGAGGTCGTGGGTGATGATGACGACCGAGGAGCCGAACTCCTTCTGGAGGTCCCGCATCAGGTCCAGGATCTGGGCCTGCACGGTCACGTCGAGCGCGGTGGTCGGCTCGTCGGCGATGAGCAGTTCGGGGTTGTTGACGAGCGCCATGGCGATCATCGCTCGCTGGCGCATGCCGCCGGAGAACTCGTGCGGGTAATTGTCGAACCGCTTGGCGGGCTCGGGGATGCCGACCCGGTCGAGGAGTTCCACGGCCCGCCGCCGCGCCGTCTTCTTGGCCACCTTGTTGTGGACGCGGTACGCCTCCACGATCTGGTGGCCGATCGTGTAGTACGGGTGCATCGCGGACAGCGGGTCCTGGAAGATCATCGCCATCTCGCGGCCGCGCATCCGGCGGACCTCGTCCGGGTCGGCCGAGAGGAGCTCGCGTCCGTTGAGCCAGATTTCGCCGGAGATGCGGGCCTTCTGCCGGCCGTACTGGCCGACGGTGTGCAGGCCCATGATGCCGAGCGAGGTGACCGATTTGCCGGATCCGGACTCGCCCACGATGCCGAGGGTCTTGCCCTTCTCCAGCTGGAAGCTGAGACCGTCGACCGACTTGACCAGACCGTCGTCGGTCGGGAAGTGGATCTTCAGGTCGCGCACGTCGAGGAAGGCGCCGGAGGGAGCGGACCCGGTGGCGACGGGTTCTCCCACCGCCGCGCCGGTCTTCGTCAGCTTGTCCGTCATGCGAGCCTCACTCGGGGGTCGATCACTGCGTACAGAAGGTCCACCACGAGGTTCGCGATGACCACGCAGGCGGCGGTGATGAGGGTGACGGCCAGGATCAGCGGCAGGTCACGCTCGCTCACGCCCTTGATGGCGAGACCGCCGAGGCCGTGGAGGCTGAACGCGGTCTCGGTCAGGATCGCGCCGCCGATGAGGGCGCCGAGGTCCATGCCGAAGATGGTCAGGATGGGGGTCATGGTGGAGCGCATGGCGTGCTTGCCGAGCACGACGGCCTCCGGCAGGCCCTTGGCCCGGGCGGTGCGGATGTAATCCTCGCCCAGGACCTCCAGCATGGTGGCGCGGGTGAGCCGTGCGTACATCGCCGCGTACAGGAAGGCGAGGGTGACCCAGGGCAGGAGCAGGCCGCCGAACCAGCCGCCGAAGGACTCGGTGATCGGCACGTACGAGGCGTCGACCCAATGGAGCTGGGTACGGAAGACGAGCATCGCCAGCATGGCGGTGAAGAAGATGGGGAGCGAGACGCCGGCCAGCGCGGTGATCATCGCCGCGCGGTCGATGGCCGTGCCCCGCTTGAGCGCGGAGACCGCACCCGTGGAGACGCCGAGCACCAGCCACAGCACGGCGGCACCGACGACCATGGAGAGGGTGACCGGGAAGGCGTCGACGAGCATCGTCCAGACATCCTGCTCGGTGCGGAACGAGTAGCCGAAGCAGGGCGCGGCACAGTGGATGGTGTCACCGCCGCCGGTGTAGTCCCGGCCGACGAAGAGGCCGGAGATGAAGTGCCAGAACTGCACCAGGATCGGCTCGTCCAGGCCCAGCTTCTGCCGGATGGCCTCGATGGAAGCCGGATCCGCCTGCTTGCCGACGAACATCGCGGCAGGGTCGCTGCCGGTCATCTTGGGGATGAGGAAGAAGATGCTGAGCGTCACCAGGGTGACGACGAGCAGCATCACGACGACTGAGAAGAGCCTTCGGACTATGTATGCAAGCATGCGTTCGGCCGGTCGGCGGCCGGGTCCCCGATCAGGGATCCCGGCCGCCGACCTCGGCCATCACCTGCCCTTCGGACCTGGCGGCGGGTGGGTGCGCCGGTGGAGCGGGTCGGATTATTTGACGACGCCGAGCGACGCGTAGTCGTAGCGGCCGTTGTAGGCGTCCGCGGTGTAGACGTTGGTCAGCCGGGAGCTGCGCCAGATGATGTTCTTCTCGTGAGTGAAGGGCATATAGACCGCGGCCTCCGAGACCTTCGTGTTGATCTGCTTGTAGAGCTCGCCGGCCTTGTCGGGGTCGGTCTCCTTCAGCGCCTGGTCGAACAGGCCGTTGACGGCCGGGTCGTTCAGCTCGGAGAAGTTGTTGTTACCGCTCTGCAGGATGAAGCGGCCGTCGACGAGCGGCTGGAGGAAACCCTGCCCGGTCGGGAAGTCGGCGCCCCAGCCCATGACGATGATGCCGTAGCCCTTCTCCTTGACGACCTTAGGCGAACCGATGATGCCCGAGGTCTGGGCACCGTCGAACTGGTCGATCTGGGCGTCGATGCCGGCGGCCTTCAGCGACTGCTGGAGGGACTCGGCGGTCGCGATCTCGATCTTCTTGTTGTTGCGGACCGCGATCGTGGTCTTGAAGCCGTTCGGCTTGCCGCATTTCGCCAGGGCCTCCTTGGCCTTGGCGATGTTGGCGGAGCCGGCGAGCTTGCCGTACGGGTCGGCCTTCGGGTCGGCACCCTTGATCGCCGGCGGCAGCATGTTGGAGGCAATGTCGCCACCGGCCTGCGGGCCGCCACGGGCGGTCTGGAGGGACTTGGAGTCGGCCGCGTAGATGATGGCCTTACGGCACTCGATGTTGGGGATGACCGTCTGCGGGAAGACCGCGTAGCGGATGAAGCCGGTCTGCGGGTTGTCGACGTTGTCCTTGTGCTGCTGGAGCACCTTCTGGCGGGCGGCGGCGCCGATGCCCGTCGCGTTGATGTCGAGGTCGTACTCGCCCTCGACCAGACGGTTGTCCATGTCGTCGGCGTTCGTGGTGAACGTGACGCTGATGGTGTCCGGGAGTGCCTTCCGGATGTTGTCCGTCTTCTGGTCCCACTTGTCGTTGCGGACCAGCTTCATGGACTTGTTCGGCGTGTACGACTCCCACTTGTACGGACCGGAGGAGAACACGTTCAGGCCGTACTTGGCCTTGGTGTCCTTGTCCTGGCGGACAGGAGAGGCCGCGGGCATGGCCAGCATCTGGAGGAAGTCACCGTTGGCGACCGGCAGCTTGAAGACGATGGTCTTGTCGTCCGGGGTTTCGATTGCCTTCAGGCCGAGCTTGTCCGGGGAGGTGTCCTTGTACGGGCCCTTGTACTCGCCCTTGGGGTCGAGGACCTGCGGCAGGTAGATCGGGCCGCCCGAGATGACGTCCTGGGCCCAGATGCGCTCGATGCCGTACTTGATGTCCTTGGAGGTGATCGGCTTGCCGTCCTCCCAGGCGATTCCGTCCTTCAGCGTGAAGGTGTAGGTGAGGCCGTCGGCCGAGACCTTGCCTGCGTCGGTGGCGAGGTCCGGGACCAGCTCGGTGGAGGCGGCTCCCGGCTCGGCCTTGAAGGTGACCAGCTGGCGCGTGTAGTAGCGCTGGAAGTCCCACACGAAGCCGTAGTAACCGCGCTGCGGGTCCCACGAGTCGGCCTCCTGCGAGCCGATGAACTTCAGCTCGCCGCCCTTCTTGTCGGAAGCGGCGGCGACCTTGTTCACGGCGGCGTTGAAGCCGGCCGCACCCGCCTTGCCCTGGCCGCTGCTGTCGTCGCCGCCACAGGCGGTGGCGGCAACCATGGTGGCCGCGGCGAGCAGGGCGCCCGCGGCGATTCTGCGCTGAGAGCTCTTCAGCATGGTCCAGTAACCTCCGGAGTAGTGGCAGCCGCCAGGGCGGACCACCGATTGGGATGGGCCTCCTGTCGCCAGCGGCAGGGGCGGGTCTTGCGTGTCGTCGGCGAACGGTCAGCGCGAGCCCTTCGGGTCGAGCGCGTCCCGCACGCCGTCGCCGAAGAGGTTGAACGCCAGAACGGTGATGAAGATCGCGAGGCCGGGGATCACCATGAACAGGGGGTCCGACTCGTAGGTGGTGATGGCCGTCGACAGCATCTGTCCCCAGGAAGCGGTGGGAGGCTTTACACCCGCGCCGAGGAAGCTGAGCGCCGCTTCGGTGAGGATATTGGTGGGAATCATGAGGGTCGCGTAGACCGTGATCGGGGCGATCAGATTGGGCAGCAGCTCGCGGCGCAGGATGTAGAGGCGGCCGGCGCCGAGACTCTGGGCGGCCTCGACGTACTCGCGGTTGCGCAGCGAGAGGGTCTGGCCGCGGACGATGCGGCCCACGTACGGCCAGCCGAAGAAGCCGATCACCAGCACCAGAGCGGCGATGCGAACGCCCGATCCGTCGAGACCGAGGAACTGGTTCGGCAGCACCGAAACCAGAGCGATCGTGAAGAGTAGCTGCGGGAACGCGAGCATGACGTCCATGACCCGGCTGAGGGCCGCGTCGATCCAGCCGCCAAAGTAGCCCGCGATGATGCCGAGGACGGTGCCGACGACGACCGCGAAGACCGCCGCCAGGAAAGCGACGAGCAGGGAGATCCGGGCGCCGTAGACGATGCGGCTGAAGACGTCGCGGCCGTTGACGGGTTCGACGCCGAAAAGGAAGCTGGAGCTGGTACCGCCCCAGGAGCCGATCGGGATGCCGAAGAGCGGGTCGATCTGGTCCTCGTGGAACTCGTCCGGCGGGTGGCCCAGGAGGCCGACGATGACCGGGGCGAGGATCGCGACCAGGACGAGCAAGACAACGACGAAGGCGCCCGCGAGGGCGAGCTTGTCGCGCTTGAGACGGGTCCAGGCGATCTTCCAGGGCGAGCGTCCCTCGATCGCCCTAGCGGCGGCGCCGCGGGTGTCCGGAACGGCAGATGCGTCGGGCGCGCCGTCGACGGTGGCGGTCGCCTCGCTTGCACTCGTCTCGTGCAGTGGTGCCGTCATCGTGGTGAGGACCCCTCTCGGCCGCCGGTAGCCGGCTCTTGCCCGTCGCGGGTAGCGGCTCGGTGGAACATGGGTATGTACAGAAGGCTGCGAACTGGATTTGAGGTATGGGCACTCGGGTGAAGGCGCTACCACCCTGACTGGGCCACCCCTGAGCCTGCTCGGTAGACCAGAGTGGCTAGTCGTCTGCCGGTAATCCGGAAAATAGCACGGCTGCTGCGGCAGCAATTCCGACGACGCCTGTGCTCGCCACCACAGCCCTGATCCTGCCCTTGAGTACGTACGCCACAATGTCACACCCCTTTCAGTGATGTAGAAACGAAACGAAACGAACCTACCCATCCGGCTGTGGCGGATCCTGAGTAGTAGATGCTCAACTGCTTCCTTATTGATCATTTCGGAATTTGAGTCCGCAGTCATCTCATGCAGATGACGAACTGGTGACGTGGAATTCGGCGCGTGTCTCGTGGTAGGTCCGGGGCTCTTGCATCTGGTGCAGCCAGGCGGGTCCGCTAAGGCCCGCATGTTCCTTGAGTTCTGCCCCTGCTGAACGCGATACCCCGCATCCGCGGGGCTCGCGGACGGCCGAGGCAACGACCGGGCCGGCTGTCCGCCGACCGCGGCTGCGACTACGACAAGCCGACGCCTCCTGCGGGCCCGCGGCATCACGCCGAAGACCACCCGCAGAGGCACAGCTCACGGTTCCGGCCCGGGTAAGACCCGCTGGGCCGTCGAGCGGACCTTTGCCTGGCTTCACCGGTTCAAACGACTACGGACCCCTGCGAGATACGCACCGGTTTCCACCCCAGCCTGCTCCAACTCGCCTGCAGCAGCATCTGCTTGAGACGATCCGAACCTCATTTTGAAAGGATCAGTTACGAGCTGGTGCGTGATAGCGGTTGAGGGGCAATCGCGCGAGGGTGGGATGGTCCAGCCTGTGGTGATCATGGTCAACCGACACATCCTCGCGCATCAGGTGTTCACAGGGATCTCCCGGCAGCATCTGGCTTGCTTGGTCGAGGAGTTGGCCGTCCCGTGGCAGGCTGTTGTGGAGGGTCGTCGTCACGAGGCACGTGGCGGGGCCAGGAAACGTGAGGCGGGGGCCGGCGCCCGGCATCGCCTGGTGTTCGTCGACCGGCTGGTCGTCACGCTGATCCACCTGCGGCACGATCTCCCGCACTCTGTCCTCGCCTTGTTGTTCGGCGTCGACCGCTCCACTGTCACCCGTGCGATCGGAGAGATACGCAGGCTCCTGGCCGAACGCGGATGCGCAGTCCCGACCGTCCTGGCCTGCGGACCCTGGCGGACGTCTTCGCTTATGCCCAGGCCGAGGGCATCGAGCTGCGGCTGGACGCCACCGAAGTCCAGGTCCGCCGACCCTTGGCCGGCCGCGGCGGACGCCGCGCGTTCGTCTCCGGTAAGAAGAAACAGAACACCATGAAGGCCACCGTCGTCGCCGACCACCAAGGCCGCACGCTCTGGACCGATGCCCTGCGACCAGGCCGGATGCACGATGTGACCGCCGCACGCAACGAAGGCATCGGTGTCTGTTTCCAGCACTTCCCGGACGTGGAAGTGCTTCTGGACGACGGCTACCTCGGGCTCCGGCGCGACCATCCTGGCCAGGCGATCACACCGCCCAGAAAACCGAACAAGATCGCTTTGCCGCACGTACATGCAGCCAGAGAAGAGGCCCGGCACCGACACTCATCGAAGCGCATCACCGTCGAGCACGCGCTCGCCGACCACAAACGCTGGAAGCAGCTGACCCGCTGGACACACCGGCGAGATGCCCTGCCCGACACCTACCGGGCCATCGCCGGCCTCGTCTCCGACCGCAACACCACCGCCTGACAAAACCACCAGCTCAGGACCGCCCATCTCCACCGCTATCACGCACCAGCTCGTTAGAGGGGGGCTCGGTGGTGTCAAGGGCTCGGTCGGCGCGAACCGCCGCACCGCCTGGAGCTGCGCCCTGTATCTCCGGCGGGCACCGGCCGGCCGCCGAACCACTGCGGCACGAGCATGCCCATGCCCCCGGCGACGACCCGGCCGCCGCGCACCGCTACCCGCCGGTCCGCGTGCGGGCCCAGGCACGTGATGTCGGGCACCGGCTGGCCGTAGGCGCGGCGGGCCAGAGCGTCGTACTCCTCCCACCGGGCGTCGTCGGCCTCGGTGAACTCCACGTCCACGGTTCGGCTCCCCTTTCTCTAGTAGTCGGTGGCGTCGCGGACGACGTCCGGGTCGGCGGGGACCAAGAAGGTGCGGGTGCCGGTGACGACCAGGTCTCCGCCCTGGTCGGGGCGGCTGCCCGAGCGGCGGGCGGACAGGACGGTGCTGCGCGCGGACAGGGTGTCGCCGACGTGGACGGGCGTCTTCCAGCTGACCTCGTCCAGGGCGAGGTTGCCGGTGGTCATGCCGCTGGTGGAGCGGACCGTCATGCCTAGCACGATGTTGAGGGTGAGCATCCCGCACACCAAGACCTGCGGGTGCCCGGTACGGCGGCAGTACTCGGAGTCGGAGTGGATCGGCGCCTCGTTTTGCCCATCAGCGCGAGGACCTGGACGTGCTCGGCCTCCGTCACCGTCCGCGCCGGCCGGTGCTCGATGACCAGGCCGGGGACGAGGTCGGGCAGGCCCAGGCCGACGACCTCCCGGATCCGCTGCCCCCTGGCGGGAGGAGCTCGATGACCAGTGGGACGACTTCACCTTGCTGCTGCAGCAGGCACGGCGAGACCGCCAAGAGCAGGTGCACGCGGCGGAGCAGGTCGACACCCAGGCGGAAGCCGAGCGGATGGCCGCCGCGCTCGCGACGCTGCCCGCCTTCCGTGCGGCCAGGAATCAGGCGGCCCGGAAGGCCGTGGCCACTGACACGTTCCCCGACAGCGACGTTCCCCCCGTCAGCTACCTGCTGAGCCGGGCCGTCACGCTCGCCGCCGGCCGGGTTGAGGCCGACGCCGCGGCCGCCTGGCGTGACGTGGAGGAACGCATCGGAGAGGTCGCGGGCAAGCTCGCTGCCAGCGGCGTGCTCGAAGACGCCACGACCGCGCCCACCCGACGGATCAAGGCGACAGGCTTTCTCACCAACCTGACCGGTGGCTTCCCGCCTCCGACACGGACGCTCACCCTGCTGCTCGGCCACCCGGCCCTGACAGTTCCCGGCCCTCGCACCGCCTCCCGCCCGGTCGCCGACACCCTCCCGCTGCTCTAGACGATGCCCCGCTCCATCCCGCCTGGCCGCGGCATCCGGTACGTCTGACCGTCGCCTTGCTGGGGCGCCCCAAGGACTCTGCTCCGAGGCCCGGCGCCCCTCGCGCGCACGCACCAGAGACCACCGGCCCTGCCCCGCAGCAAGGCGGCACGCACCCGGACCGCCCGCTGAAAGCGGACCGGGTCCGCGGCACCGGTCCTGTGGGGGAGCGGTCCACGCCGGCGCCGACAGCGGGACGGGACCGTACGCGCGGGCTACGCCGGACCGAGTCACCCCCTTCTCTTCTTCTGTCCTTCTCTTCCCGGCGGCGGCTCAGGTCTTCGTGAGTCGCCGCCGGGAGGTCACTCCAAAGGATCATTCATCATGAAATCCACCTACAGTGTTGGCCTTTGTGGTTACGGTGTGTGCGCATGAGGATTCTGCACACATCCGACTGGCACCTGGGCCGCCAACTTCACCGTGTGCCGCTCATCGACGAGCAGCACGCGTTCCTCCGGTTCCTTGTGGACACCGTCCGGGAACACCACGTCGACGTCGTGGCAGTCGCGGGCGACGTGTTCGACCGGGCCATCCCGCCGCTCGATGCGATCGGCCTGTTCGACCAAGTCCTGGAAGAACTCGCCGACATGCGCGTGCCGCTGGTGATGATCAGCGGCAACCACGACTCCCCGCGCCGGCTCGGGGTCAACGCGCGCCTGATCGAACGCGCCGGAATCCACCTTCGCACCGCAGTGGACGACTGCGCCCGCCCGGCCGTCCTGCACGACGAGCACGGACCGGTGGCGTTCTACGGACTGCCCTACCTCGAACCCGGCCTGGTCCAGGCCCATTTCGACGCGGACAAGCCCAGCCACCAGGCCGTCCTCGGCGCGGCGATGGACCAGGTGCGCGCCGACCTCGCCACCCGCCCCGGCACCCGGTCGGTTGTCCTCGCCCACGCCTTCGTCACCGGCGCTGCACCCAGTGACAGCGAACGCGACATCACGGCCGGCGGTGTGCCCTCGGTCAGCGCCTCGGTGTTCGACGGCGCCGACTACGTCGCCCTGGGCCACCTGCACCGCTGCCAGAAGATCACCGAACGCGTCCGTTACAGCGGATCGCCCCTGGCTTACTCCTTCTCCGAGGCCGACCACCCCAAGGCGATGTGGCTCATCGACCTGGACGCACAGGCCCGCCTGAGCGCACAGCGGATCTTTTGCCCCGTGCCCCGCGCCCTTGGCCGGCTCACCGGAACCCTGGACGCCCTGCTCACCGACCCCGAGCACACCCCGCACGAAGGTTCCTGGCTCCACATCACCCTCACCGACCCCGACCGCCCGCACATGGCCATGGAACGCCTCAAGGAACGCTTCCCCCACACCCTCAGGCTCAGCTTCACCGCCGAGCACCACACCAGCGACGAGTCCTACAGCGCCCGCGTCAACGGCCGCAGCGACCACGACATCACCCTCGGCTTCGTCCACCACGTGACCAACATCCCCGCCACCCTCCAAGAGCAGGACCTGCTGCGCGAAGGACTGGAAAACGTCCGCATCCAAGCCGCGGCACGAGAGGCCCACTGATGCACCTGCACCACCTCACCGTCCAGGCCTTCGGCCCCTTCGCCCGCACCGAGACCGTCGACTTCGACGCCCTGGCCGGCAACGGCCTGTTCCTCCTACGCGGCGACACCGGAGCCGGAAAGACCAGCGTCCTCGACGCCGTCTGCTTCGCCCTCTACGGCACCGTCCCCGGGATCCGCCCCACCCACCGCCTGCGCAGCGACCACGCCCCCACCACCACCCGCACCGCCGTCACCCTCGACTTCAGCTCCGCCGGCCGCCGCCTGAAGATCACCCGGACCCCCAAGCAGGAGCGCCCCAGCACCCGCGCCAAGACCGGCTTCGCCACCGACGAAGCCACCGTCCAGCTTCACCAGCACACCAAAACCGCCGATGGCCAGGACCAGTGGGACCCTGTCTGCGCGAACCATCAGGACGCGGCCAGAGAGATCGAGGCAGCTCTGGGCCTGAACAAGGAACAGTTCTGCCAGGTCGTCCTCCTGCCCCAGGGCGACTTCGCGAAGTTCCTCCGCTCCGATGCCAAGGACCGAGCCGGCCTGCTGCGCCGCCTCTTCGGCACCGGCCGCTTCCAGGAACTGCAGACCTGGCTGACCACCCGCAGCAAAGAAGCACGGAAGGAACTCGAGGAGGCCCTCACCGAAATCCGGCAGCTGGGCGAACGGATCGACCAGGAGACGCGCACCCTTCGCCCGCAGGACGGCGAGACTCCCACTCGCCCCGCCCCCGACGACCCCGCCGCAGTCCTCACCTGGACCCAGCAGCTCCTCGCCCTCTCCCACAAAGCGCACGCCGCAGCGCAGGCCGACGCCGTGCGCAGCGACGACGAACACGGCGAGGCCAAGAGCAACCACGAAAAGGCGGCCGACCTCGCAGAACGGCAGGCCAGGCACCTCGACGCCCGCACCCGCCGCACCGCACTCGACGAAGAAGCCGTCGGCCATTCCCAGCTGCGCGAAGAACTCGACCGCGGACGAAGCGCCCAGGCGATGCGCCCCCTGCTCGACGGACTGGACCGCGCCGCTGCCGCACTGGAGGAAGCCCGCACCGGCGAACACCAGGCCCGGGCCCTGCTCGCCCCCGAGTACCAGCAGGAAGACCCGCGCCGACTGAGCGCGCATCTCGAGCGCCAGCACGCCGAACGAGGCCGAATCGAAGGCCTGCTTCCCGACGAACAGCTCCACACCCAGCTCGGCATCCAGCTCGAAGACCTCGCCACCAAGGAACAGCAGGCACGCGCAGACCTCGACGACGCCGAGAAGTGGCTCGCCGCATGGCCCGCAGAAGAGAGCCGGCACACCAGCGCCGTCGACGCCATGAACAGGGCGACGGACAGCATCGCCCACCTCGAGCAGACCGCCCGCGACGCCACCGCCCGACATGAGGCCGCCCTCCTGCGCGACAGCCTGGCCACACACCTGACAGCCGCCGCGGATGAAAAGACGGCCCGCGCCACAGAAGCACTCCAGGCAAAGCAGGAATGGCTCGACCTGCGAGAACGCCGCCTCGACGGCATGGCCGGAGAACTCGCCGCCCAACTCAGCCCCGGAACGCCCTGCACCGTCTGCGGCTCGACCGAACACCCAGCCCCCGCCCGCCCCCGGGCCGACCAGCCCACACGAGAGGACGAGAACAAAGCCCGAACCCTGCACGAGCAGGCCGAACAAGCCCTCACCAAAGCCGACCACGAGCACGCAGAGCTGGCCGAACAACACGCCATGGCCATCGGCTCCGCCGGCACCACCCCCGCCGCCGAACTCGCCACCACCCTGCAAAACGCCCACACCGCTCACAAGGAAGCCTGCGACACCGCCGCCAGTCTCCCCGCCGCACGAGAGGACCTCGCCCGCCTCCGCAGCGAACACGACACCCGCACCCGACTGCACCAGGAAGCAAGAGACCTGCTGACCGAGTGCCAGACCCGCAGCCGAACCCTGGCCCAGCAGCAGGCAGAGCTCACCCGCACCCTCGACGACGCCCGCGCCGGCCACACCAGCCTCCCCGCCCGCCTGGCCGACCTCACCCGCACAGCCGGGCACCTCGACCACGCGATGGCCACCGCACAGACCACAACAGACGCCGAAGCCCGCCACCACGACGCACTCACCGCAGCAGACCAGGCGGCCCGCAGCGCCGGCTTCACCAGCCGCGACGAAGCGGCCGACGCACTGCGAACCCCCGTCCTGCTCCAGCAGTGGGCCGACGAGTTCGAACAGTGGGGCAAGGAGGACGCCATCGTCACCAGCATCCTCACCGACCCCGGCCTGGTCGAAGCAAGCCTCCAGCCCGCGGCCGACCCCACTGCCGCAGCCCATGCCCTCCAGCAGGCTGAAGCCCGCCTCAAGGACACCGCAGGCGCCACTCGCCAGGCCGCAGAGCGCGTCACGGCACTGACGGAACTGGCCGCCGACATCGAGACCCGCCTCGCCGGCCTCGAACCCCTCCAGCACAGCCACCGCCTCGCCGACTGCCTGGCCTCCATCACCTCGGCCAACTCCGCCGCCAACACCCTCAGCATGGAACTCGAGGCCTACGTCCTGGCCGCACGCCTCGAGGAAATCGCTGCCGCCGCCAACACCCGCCTGCAGAACATGACCTCGGAGCGCTACCTCCTCGTCCACAGCGACGAAAAGGAAGCCGGCCGCCGCGGCCGTCTGAAGGGCGGGCTCGGCCTGCGGGTCCTCGACACCTGGACCGGCACCGAACGCGAGACCTCCACCCTGTCCGGAGGCGAGACCTTCACCGCCTCCCTCGCGCTCGCCCTCGGCCTGGCCGACGTCGTCACCCAGGAAGCCAGCGGACGCCCCCTGGGAACCCTCTTCATCGACGAAGGCTTCGGCACCCTCGACGAACAGAACCTTCAGGACGTCATGGATGTGCTCGACCAGCTCCGGGCAGGCAACCGCACCGTCGGGATCGTCAGCCACGTCCCCGAACTCAGCCGCCGCATCCCCAGCCAGCTCAACGTGAGGAAGCACCGCGACGGCTCTACCCTGCGCCCTCTGACCGGCGCCGACCTGTAGCACCCGAGGGTGTACCGCACGCCTGCGGGCGCAGCCGCGCGGTACACCCTCAGCGCCACGGTTTGCTCCCGCTCCCCGTGCGGTTGCCACCGGGGCTTTCTCCAGGAAGGAGGGGAGGGGGAAGGGGAGGGGGGAAGGGGAGGAAAACGCTGCCCGCAAGCGCAAGACGGCCTCACATCCGGCTGTTGTGCCCCCGCCGGGGTATGAAGATTCCTCTCTGCTCTTGCTCCCTGGCTGCCGGCCGTAGGCAAGAGAGCCCGTTGTTCCGGGCTGTTCCCCTTACCCCTCAAGAGCCATCCGATAGGGTTAAAGGTGCAGGTTAAAGAAGGGGTTAAATGCTGCTAGTGTCTGTGGCATGGGCCTTAGTGAGGAAGAACTGCTCGCCGCCGCTGACGAGTTGCTTGCGGAGGTGCCGCAGCTTCCGTCCCCGGCAGAGCGTGCCCGTCTGCGTGAGGCCGCCGGGATCACGCAGGCCCGACTCGCAGCCGCGCTGAAGACCACGACGCAGACAATCAAGAACTGGGAGAACGGCAGGAGCGAACCGCGCTCACCGCGCCTGGAGGCATACCAGCGGATTCTGAGCGGCTGGGCGGCAAAGCACCCCACACACGGCACACCGACCGCAGCCCCCGCCCCCGCACCACAGCCGCAGGCACCGGCCGCGTTCACCAGACCCGCCACCCCTGCCGCGCGAGCGGAACCTGTCACACCGCTACCGGCTCCCGCCGCGGCGAGCGCACCCGAGCATCCGATCGAGTCCGGGCGTCCGGCCACACGCTTCGCGCCATCGCGGCTGCCGACGGTGGACAAGGCGGCCCCGGCCGTGTTCGACCCCCGCTTCCCAAGCGGACCGCTCGCAGTCCTGGACGGCGACGGCACCGCGTACGGCATCGGCGGGATCGTGCTGGACTGTCCGGCGACCACGATCGTGGAACTGGTCGAGTGGACCCTCACGCAGTCCGGTCTCGGGGCACCGAAGCTCCACCGCTACGGGATGGACTCCGACCCCCTCATCGTCCTGACCGCGACCGCGGCCGCCAAGTTCGGCCTGCCCGAGCGCCTGGAGGACCGCCGAGGTCTGCGCCTGCCCGAGGACCATCCGGTCGTCAAGCAGGTGACGAAAGCCAAGTGGCAGCTCACCCAGCGCGGGTTCGGCCCCTGGGCCCGGATCTACCGCAAAGCCCAGGGACGCGACCGCCAGTGCGTCCAGCTCGCGCTCCTGCCCTGGGACGCCCTGGACTCCCGCTCCTGGCCCGGCGTCAACGAAGCAGAGATGCACCCGGCCGACATCGCCCGCGTCCTCGGCATCTATGCACAGCGCGTCATCACCCCCCGCGGCTCTACAGCCGTCTCCGGCCTGGAACTGATGACCGCACTACGCCCCCCGACCCGCCCGGTGCGCGACGAGGAGACCGGCAACTGGACCCGTGGCCACCACGCCGGAAGCCTCGGAACCGACCCGCTGCCACCGGCACCGCCGGAAGCCCGCCCCGAACACCCCGTCGTCGTCAGCTCTGGCTGGACGGGCGGCTTCGTCAACGAAGAGGCCTACCAGTGGATCCGCGACATCGACCTCCTCACCGGCGACGAGGCAGCACTCCCGTACGCGGTTGGCCTCGACCTCAACACCGCCTTCCTCGCCTCCACCGCCCGCCTGATGGTCGGTCTCTGCGAACCCGACCACTTCGTGCGCCCGAAGTTCTACCCCAAGGTCACCGGCTCCTGGCTCGTCGACCTCTCCCACATTGACCTCGACCCCCGCCTGCCCAGCCCGTTCACACTGACCGGCCAGCGCCCCACAGGCCCGGCCTGGTACCAGACCCACACCGTCGCCTACGCCCAGGAACTCGGCTACAACGTCGACGTCCTGGAGGCGTACCTGCGCCGCGAGACCGGCGCCTACCTCGACCCGTGGCACGACCGGCTCAAGACCGCCTACGCCGAGACCCTGGCCGACCTCGGCGTCACCCCCGACCTCACCGATCCGGAGTTCCTCGCAGCGATGGAGGTCCACAAGCAGGTCGACCCGGCGATGGCCGCCGTCCTCACCGCGATCAAAGCAACGGTGAAGGGCGGCATCGGCAAGCTCTTCGAGGGACCCCAGGGCACGGGCTACAAGGACGGCGAGGAGTGGCCGGCCATGAAACGCCCCACCTGGGCCCCCTGGATCCGCAACGCGATCATCTCCAAGACCCGAGTCAACATGCACCGCAAGCTCGCCAACATGGCCAAGCTCACCGGCATGTACCCGCTCGCGGTCCTCTCCGACTGCGTCGTCTACCCCGCCACGAGCACCAGCCCGCTCGACTTCCTCCCCTACGCCGAGTCGGGCAAGCCGATCCCCGGCGCCTTCCGCCTCGGCCCCACACCGGGCCGGGCGAAGCTGGAAGGCGCACAGCCGATGACATGGGCGGTCGACCTGATGGAACAGGGCTACAACCCCGCCCGCCACATCAAGGGCGACGGCCACGACGCCGTCATGGACGAAGGCGAATAACCCTACGGCCGCCATGGCACCGGGTCACCCCGAACGTCGGTCAAGGCCACAACCTCCCACGCACCCGCCCACTATCAACCTCTCCCCCAGCACCCACCACAGCGCGCGTCCCACCGGCACCAGAGGCCCCACGGCCCAGGCAAGGCGCGCGACCTGGACCCCGCTCACCAGCCCTGGGCCCGGACACGCCCGCCCCAGCCCTCCGACGGGAGCTCAATCAGATGACCGGAGAGATCGACGACGCCTTGAAGCGCGCCGACCAGGAACAGTTCACAAAAGAGCCCCCCAAGACCCTCCAGGGCCGGATCAACTACTTGATCCGACAGCTCGGCACCGCCAAGGCCGTCGCCGTGGAGATCGGCGTCACCCCCGACTCCGTCAACCGCTACCGCCGCGGCGCCCGAAAAAACCCGCCCAAGAACATCGCCGCCCAGATCGAGGCGGCCGTGAAGACCCGCTGGCAGCCAGGCGTCCGCCGACGCCGGCGCAAGCAGGCCGCCACCACCGGCATCAAGGTCTCCACCCGCGCCCGCTTCGGCTACACCGCCCCCATCGGCACCACCGACGACGGCCGCCTCCGCCGCCTTACCATCAACCTCCCCGCCACCTACGCCCAGCGCCTCTTCCAGGCCCAGGAACAAGGCCTCAGCGACCAACACAAGCGCGCGATCATGGCCGAGGGATTCAAGGAGGCCTACTTCCAGGACAACGGCGCCCGCGCCGCAGGACTCTCCGAGGTCAGACTCACCGACATCGACTACCTCGACATCGAGTACTGAGCCAGCCTGCAGAGGCGCGTGTTCCAGGACCTGGAGAAGGCCGCCCAGACGGTACCCAGGCACCACCGCGTGTCCCATCAGTCATCTCCGGTGCCGCTGCTGATTCGGGCCGCGCTCTGATGCGGCGGCGTGTGGCGAAGCCTCGGTCAGACGCCGATCTGATGCGCTGATCGTATGGGTAGGGTCGAGGTAAACCGTCCAAGGAGGAAGAGTCGCATGGCGACCGAGATTGTGATCGCGCAGACGACCATCGACGACGAGGAGAAGGCGAAGGGCCTCGCCCTGGGGGCCGTCGAGGCCCGGGTGGCTGCCTGCGCGCACATCGACCCCGCCTTCACCGCGGTCTACCGATGGAAGGGCACCATCGAGACCGCTCAGGAGTGGCGTATCTCGTACAAGACGACGACAGACCGGCTCCCCGAGCTGGAAGCCTGGGTAGCCGAGAAGCACTCGTACGAGGTTCCCGAGTGGATCACCCTCCCTGTGAGTGGCGGGTCGGTGGCGTACCTGTCCTGGGTGGTCGAGGAGACAACCGAGGTCTGACGGGCGGAGCGTTGAGATGAGAGGTGTGAGCATGTCCGCGTGCAGGATGCCCAAGGGCTCAGGCTGCGAGCTGCCGCACGTGGTGGGCTAGATCCTCCTCGTTGCCCGGGAGCGATGCGGCGATGGCGCGAGCACGCTCCTTGCCCATCGTGGTGGTCTTGGCTTGAGCGGCAGCTGTGAACTGTCGGGACACATCGATACCTTGATCAACGTCGCCTCCACGCAGCAGCGCCAGGGCGAGGTCGCCGAGCACGACCACTCCGCCGTCCGGTAGGTCGTCCCCCAGTCGTGCGAGTGCGTCGTCGGCTGTGGTGATCAGCTCCGACCGGCGCAGTTGGCCGTACACCGAGAGAGCCAGCGAATCCATCCGGTAGGGGGTCACGAAGCGGACCCATGCTTGCTCGCTGGTGTGGTCCGCGAAGTCATAGGCGAACTGGGCCCGTTCCAACGCTTGAAGGGCCCTGGTGTCGTCACCGACCTGCGCGGCCTCCTCGGCGTACCTCCCGTGCATCCATGCGGCGGCAGCGGCGTTACCGCGGCCCCGTACGTCTTGGGCCGCTTGGAGTAAGTACCTCAGCTTGTCCAGGGGTGCGTGGGCCCCGTAGCTGGCGTACGTAAGGGCCAGTGCACGCAGTGGCGGGTGGCCGGCGGATGCCGCGCACTCCGACGTCACCTTGTAGTAGGCGTTTGCCTTCGCGTTCTCGCCCAGATCCCACGCCACCCAGCCGGCGAGAGCTGCAGTCTCTCCGGCGGCGATGGTGAGGGCACGTTCGTGCCGACCGGCACGCGGGAGGGCCGCAGTGATCGCGTCGAGATGCGACTCGACCTTGTCCTGTAGGTGGCGGGGGCTCAGGTTGAGCTCCTGGACATGCAGGTCGGAGGCTCGGTCGATCAACGCGCTCGCAGTGGAGTCGTCGATCCTGCTTCCCCGCCGGAGAGCGGCGGCCAGTCGCCCCCAGGGCTCGGCAGTGGCCGTGCTCACCCCAACGACGGCGGCCTCCAGCACTGTGCGACGTTTCATGGCCTCCAAATCCTGTTCTGTGCGACGGCGCGCCTGACTTCGCCTAGCCCGAGCGGCCTTGGCTTCCCGTTGCAGCGTCTCGAAGGGGACGCTGCAAGCCACCGCAATGTGCTCGAGCGTGTGGTTCGTAGGGATGTTCTCGGACTTCTCGTAGCGACTGATCTCGCGGCGCGTCACGGTGATCCGGCCGGAGACAGCGTTGATCGCGTCGGCCTGCTGTTCCTGTGACCGACCAGCCTCCTTACGGAGCCGCCGGAGTAATAAGGCGAACGAATCGACTGGCATTAGTGTGACCTCTGTCCGGGGACGTAAGCCAATCATGACCTCATCTCCCGCTGAAATTTCCCCTCTTGACAAAGTTTTCCCCCTCCAATTTCCCCTGGTCCGGGACTTGTTCAAGCGGTGCGATGGATCCATGACCACGATCCGCACGGCGGTGAAAGGCATTACATCCACGACCGCGCTTCCCTTCCGACGGCTTGAGGCCCGCGGGATCGGCTGGCGACAGATCGCCGCTCAGATCCTGCTCGTCCTCATCGTCGGCGCCCTCGTCCCTCTCCTCCTGCTCAGCAACGCCTCCTGAGAGGTCCATCCATTGAGCCCGCTCGACACCCGTGTTCCCGGCCAGGCGCTGGCGGCGATCGTTCCCTCGCCCACCAGTCCGCTGCCGATGAACCTCTTCAAAGCGAAGGCCGGCGACGATCACGACCGTCGCTTCGACCTCGCTCGCGTCTATGTGTGCCAGACCCTTCCGTCCGGCGACCCCGAGCAGACGGGGGTCGCGCCATGACCGTGCCACTCAAGTACCGAAAGTCGGCGTTCTGGGACGCCGTGTACTCGGCCTCTGACGCGTCTTTCCTCCCGATCGACCCCGGGGAGACGTTCCGCTTTCAGGACCGCACCGACGCGGCCCCTGGTCAGATCGCCGTCGACGTCGGCACGGGCCTTGGTGAGTGGGCCTGCCAGATGTCCCGCCTGGGGCTGGCCGTAACCGCCTACGACTACAGCTCCGTGGCGATCGAACGCGCCCGACAGCTTCACGCGCAGCACGGCGCGGTCACCTACGAGGTCCACGACTTCGACGCCGACCCTATCCCACGCCCCCTGCAGCCCGGCACGGTCGGCATCATCACGTGCAGGCACGTCCTCAACTTCCTGGAACCCCGGTTCGTCGCCGATGCCCGCCGGTGGCTGCACAAGGACGGCATCTTGCACGTCACCACCGCGGTCACCCAGCGGATCCGGGACGGCCGGGGCATCGGGATGCCCGAGGAAGAGGTCCGCGAGCTCGCCCGGGGATGGCGCGAGTGGGAGCGGTATGACCTCGATCCCCACGGCGAGATCACCGTCATGCTCCTTCGCGGTCCCTACATCTGATCCCTCACCTACCCCATTCGATCAACCGCCGAGGAGGCCACGGTGTGCATGCATCAAACGGCCTGTCCCACCGCCGACTCCGCCGACCGTGAAGCTGCTCTTCTGATCGCCCACCACCCGGAGCAGGGATGGTGTGTTAACTGCACCTTCTTGAGGTCGTTGGGCACTGCGATGTCCGACTGCCCGAGGAGCTCCGTGTGACGTCGCATCTGCGCAATCAGCTGATGGAGGGGCGGGTCAACCTGCCCCGTGTCGGCTCCGTCGTTCAGCTGGAGACCCAGCACCCGCCGTACGCCGTGCTTGGCCCGGACGGGGAGCCGGTCAAGCCCGTGGTGCCGTACCTGCGGGACCTCGCTCTGAACCACAACAGTCCATCAACCGGCCGCAGTTACGCCTATGACCTGCTGCGTTGGTTCCGGTTTCTGTGGCTGCTGGAAGTGCCCTGGGACAAGGCAACGGAAGGAGAGGTGGCAGTGATGGTCGGATGGCTTCGTACCGCGGTGAATCCGCAGCGCCGTCGCTCCAGCGCGGCGTCGCCGCAGCCGGGTTCGGTCAACCCGCGTACCGGCAAGCGGTACCTCAGGGCCGGGTACGCGCCCACCACGACCAACCACGCACTGACCGTGGTCAGCAGCTTCTACGACTTCCACCGCTACTCGGGCCGCGGGCCGCTGATGAACCCGGTGCCGGTCTCGGAGGCACGGCGCCGTGCTCTGGCCCACCGCAGTCCGATGGAGGCTGCACCGGTCTTCCGTCGCGCACGCCTTCGCCAGCGCGTCCCGGTCACCGAGCCCCGGGCGATGCCCGACGCGATGTGGGACGAGTTCTTCGCGGCCATGAACCACGATCGTGACCGCGCCGCGGTGCTTCTGTACGTCGCCAGCGGCGCCTGTGCCTCGGAACTTCTGGGCGTGACGCCCGGCGATATCGACTGGCCCGGCCAGATCGTCTACGTCGTCTCCAAGGGCACGAAGCTGCGCGAGCCCGTCCCGGTCAGCCCCCAGTCCTTGGTGGTGCTGGCCGCCTACCTCGACGCCGTCGGCATGCCGGCCGCTCATGCGCCGGTCTTCCGCACCCGTCGCGGCCCGGAGAAGCCGCTGACCTACTGGGCGATGCGTCGCGTCGTCCAGCGCGCCAACGACAGGCTCAAGACGAACTGGAGCCTGCACGATCTGCGACACACGGCGGCGGAACGGATGGCCAACGACCCCCACCTGACGTTGGCCGAGGTCCGGGCCATCCTGCGTCACGCCGATCTGGCCACCACCGGCCGGTATCTGCATGCCCAGGTCGAGGACCTCTTCGACGCCCTCCAGGCGCACTACCACCGGCCCCGGGTCCGGCCGAGCATCGCGCCCGGCTACGACCCGGAGGACTTCAAGGTGGTGTTCGGTGGCTGACACGCAGCAGACCTTCACCGCCCGGAACCGCCGCATCGACTACCGCGACGAGCCGTTCGTCCCGGCACCCATCACACGCTTCGCCGGCGCCGAGCTCAAGGCGGTGCCGGCGCCTCTGCCGAGCACGCCGCCCGGTCCCTTCGGTGACCTCTCCAGAGCACCAGCGAGCGAGATCGTGCGGATCGTCGAGCGGGAGACGAGGGGACGGCCGAATCCCGGGCGCCGGCAGCGAGCCGTCCAACGGATTTTCGCGGTCCTGGAGGAGATGGAAGGCTCGACCTGGCAGGAGCGATGGGAGGCCAGCGGGTTCGACAGCGAGGGCGCTGACCCCGTCCGGGGCCTGGCCGCGCCGGGGGATCACGTCGACAGCGGCGACCTGACCGCGGGGATCAAACTCGCCTTCTGCCTGCGAGTCATCCGGCCGTCGATCTCAGGTTTCCGCGCGAACACGTTCACGGACTTCCCCGAGCGGTTCCGTGAGCTTCAACCGGACCCCTACCTGGAGAAGTTCTTCGCCGCGGTCGACGGCTACGACTTCAACCACATGCACGGCCTGCGCGCGAAGGGCCGCCGGATCCTGCCCACAGCCGCAGTGATCGACGCCCAGACGGTGAAGGCATCACCGAACGCACCGGAGGCCACGCAGGGATACGACGGAGGCAAGAGGGTCAAGGGCCGTAAGCGGCACATCGCCACTGACACCCTCGGGCTCCTCCTGGTCCTGATCGTCACCGCCGCCGGCGTGCAGGACACCAACGGCGGCAAACTCGCCGCCGACGAACTCGCCACAAAGTTGCCCACCGTGACGAAAGCCTGGGTGGACGCCGGATACAAGGCAAAAATGATCGCGCACGCCTCGGACCTTGGCATCGATGTGGAAGTCGTCTCACGTGATGCGGAGCAGAAGGGCTTCGTGGTCCAGAAAGTCCGATGGCGTGTGGAGCAGACTTTCGGGATCATGAGCCGGTACCGCCGCCTGCACCGCGACTACGAAGCCTTGCCGACCCGGTCCCGGTCAATGATCCACTGGTCCATGGTGAACTCCATGGCCAACCGGTTGACCGCCAGCCCGAACAAAACCGGGCAATATCTCCGCCCGAAACCCCCCGCGGCAGCCTAAAGCAGTACCGAACACCCTCTAAGACCGTGTCCTATGTGGTGAGGCGGTCGTTGAGACCGTCATGGGGCGGGGTACGTGGAGTTGGATTGTTCCGGACGGGCTGTGGGAGATCGCGGAGCCGCTGATCCCGCCGTCGAAGGTTCGGCCGCAGGGTGGTGGTACGCAGGACACGCCTGATGAGACGCTGTTCGCCGCGATCATCTACGTCCTGGTCAGCGGCTGCGCCTGGCGGGCACTGCCACCATGCTTCGGGATATCGAAGTCGACCGCCCACCGCAGATTCCTGATCTGGTCGCGCGCCGGAGTCTGGGGCCGACTGCACGAGGAGATCCTGCACCGTCTCGACGACGCCGGCCTGCTCGACCTGTCCCGAGCAGTCCTCGACTCCGCCCACGTACGGGCTAAAAAAGGGGCGAACTCACAGGTCCGAGCCCCGTGGACCGGGGCAAGCCGGGCTCCAAGATGCACGTCCTGTCGGACGCGAACGGACTGCCCCTCATCGTCGGCGTCTCGGCCGCCAACACCCACGACAGCCAGGCTCTGAAGCCCATGGTGCTCGGTCACCAAACGAGACACGACCCCTACCGCGGCCGGAACTTCAAGCCCCAGCGCCTGCACGCCGACAAGGCCTACGACGTACCTGAACTGCGGAAATGGCTCCGCGGCAAACGCATCGGCGTCCGCATCGCCCGCAAGGGAATCGAGTCGTCGGAACGACTCGGGCGGCGCCGGTGGGTGATCGAGCGGACCATGTCCTGGCTGACCGGCTACCGCCGGCTCAACCACCGCTACGAACGCCACCCCCGCAACTACCTGGCCTTTCTCGGCCTCGCCGCAGCCATCTGCTGCTACAAGCGACTCGTCCGCCTCACCACATAGGACACGGGCTAAGAGGCGCTTGCCGTGGAGGCGCGCGGGCAGCCACCCGATACCAGGGCGACTACCGGCCGGCTACGGTCGGATCCCTGGGGTGAGTGGTCGGTGTGCCGAGCGTGTCGGCGAGTTCGCGGCGAGTGGTGACGCCGAGTTTGGCGTAAGCGTGCTGGAGGTGGTTGTCGACGGTGCGCACCGACAGGTGCAGGATCGCGGCGATGTCCTTGCTGGCGGTGCCGCCGGCGGCGAGCAGGGCGATCTCCTTCTCCCGATTGGTGAGCGCGGCGGCGGTGTGGGCGGTGGTGAGCAGGGGGGTGCGGGCGCCCTGGCAGCGCGCTGCCAAGGCTTGGGCGCGCTGGGTGGCAGCGGCGGCTTTGCGGGCCTGGGCGGCTCGTTGCCAGGCTGCGGCTGCTTGGGTGGCGGCTTCGGCGGCCAGTAGGTCCGCGCCGATCGTTTCCAGTTCGGCAGCAGCGGTCTCTAGGCGTTCGGGGTTGTTTGCGGCCAGCGCGGCCGCGAGGTGGGCCCGGGACGGGGCCAGTGTGCCGTCGCACTGCGCGGCGAGTTCGGAGAGGCGGTCCTGGACGTCGGCGGCGGCGCCGAGGCGGGCCGCATCGGTCAGGAGTAGTGCCTCGCTGGTGACGCAGTCGGTTGCTTGGGCGGCCTTGGCCGCCTGGATAAGGACGGACCGAGCTTGCGCATGGTGGCCGCGCGTTGCGTACACCCAGGCCTGTCCCAGGTCCTCCTCCCCGGGCGGCTGAAAGCCCATGGCCAACCGTGGCGAGTGGTCACGCTCCTTGAGTGCGGCCTCAGCCGCGTGTTGATCTCCGAGCACCGCCGCACAGGCCGCGAGCCCGCTGAACGATGGTCGTAGCGCCATCTTGTGGTCAATGGCACGGGCGCGGGCCGCCGCGTTGGCGTACCAGTAGCGAGCACTGGCGGGATGTCCTGCCAGCCACTGGGCGCGGGCCGTCAAGAGAGCCAGCCAGATCGCCGCGAGCGGACTGATCCGGGACGTGGCGGTGTCGGCGTATTCGCCGATGCGGGTGGCCTCGGCGAGGCTTCCATTGTCACTGAGTGCGAGTATGAGGGGAATCCGTTGGACGGCGGCGTGGGATACCAGGGCGCCTTCGTCCACGTGCATGTTGGCGGCATAGGCGCGCTCTGCCCAGGCTATGGCTTCGTGCGTGTGGCCCAGCATCGCCAGCGCGGTTGTCTTGCTGAAGGCGCCTCGTAGCCAGGCGCCGTCATCCGGGGCCATGCTGATGTCGGCCTCCAGATCCTCCAGCAGGGTAAGGCCTTCCCTTGGCTGGCTGGCCATGATACGGATAAAACCTTCGGCCGACCGCAGAATGTGGCGCCCGGTGGCATTGCCAGCGTTGGCTTCGGCATCTTGGATGACAGCCAACGCTTGCCCAGGGGGAAAGTTTCCCCACACCATGTTCCTGGTTCGGCCAAGTATTGTGGCGATTCTTTCTCGCTCATCGGTAGCGCTTCGGCCAACCTCGCAGAGAAGAGTCTCAGCCCGGTCCCAGTAACCCAGCTGGAACAGCACCTCGGCAAGGATAAGGCGGGTCGCGGTTGTGTAGTGCTCTTCAGGTATAGCCCGCAGAAGAGCCAGGGCCTGGGGATAGTCGCGTGCGTGGCGGGCGAGGGTGGCCGCTCGAAGGAGTAGTGCCGGGTCGCCGGTGCCGGTGGCGGCCAGCTGCCAGGTGGCGATGCGCAGAGCGTCGTCACGGCGGCGCGCTCCGTAAGCCTGGGTACGGCCAACCTGGTCCAGCAGAAGCTTCTGGCGGCGAAGAACAGGAATGCTGTTGCGCAGTTCCTCGCCGTACAAAGGGTGAGCGAGTCGCAGCGTGGTGCGGCGGCGGTCGATGACGATCCGGATGAGCTCGGTCTGTTCCAGCGCTTCCAGCGCCTCCGGCTGGGCGGCATGCTCGGCGTCGGCCAGCGGCAGTGCTTCGGTGAAGGCCAGCAGCTCCAGGACAGGGCGGGCGGCCGAGTCAGCGGCGGCTAGCCGGGTCCTGATCAGCTCGGCCAGTTTCGGGGTACCGGTCGGCCGATCTTCGGCCATTTCCCAGATCTCCCCGTCACTGACCAGTGCCCCGGACTGTAGGGCGCCCTGGGCCAGTTCATGGAGGTAGAGCACGTTGCCGCCGGAGGCGGTGTGCAGGTCATGCAGAGCGCGACGGCCGAGCGGGCCCTGCAGGGCCGCGCGCAGAACGGTCTCGGTCTGCTGCCGGTCGAACGGAGTCAGGTCCACGCGATACACCGCGTCCCCGCCGATCAAGGCGTCGATGGTCTCACCGAGCGGTTCGCCGGTCCGGACGGTGGCGATCAGCCGCACCACCCCGGCGTCGATCAGCTGGCGCAGCAGCACGGCGGAAGTGGCGTCCAGCAGGTGCAGGTCGTCGACCCACAGGGCCCGGCGGCGATTACGGCCTGGGCCGGCCAGCGCGGTAGCCACCGTCGCGAAAGCCTTGACGGGGTCGGACAGATCCACCCCGGGCGGGATCAGGTGGGCGATTGCGCCCAGCGGCACCGCGGCGGCCGCTGCCGTCGCGGTGGCCCGTCGCCCCTTCCACCCGTCGCGGACAGCCCGAGCCAGGCACTCTTCAGCCAGCCTGGACTTGCCTACCCCGGCCGGACCGCAGATCACCACGCCGCGGCAGTGTCGATCCGCCCACGCCGCCGTGATCTCCTGCAGCTGGCCCTCCCGGCCGGCCAGCGGCCACGTTGACCACTGCTGTCGTTGCGTGCCCATGACAGCCTCCTGGAGTGGTCCAGGCAGTCGAGGACGATCTCGGCGGCTGAACTTCTCTTAAGCAAGATTACTCAGCCAGGTGGCATCCTGGCGAAGTGGACGTGAAGAAACTCGGCCGGATCCCCGACGGCGGCGGTCACAAGGCCCTGGGCCGTCAGGCCGGACGGGCCACCCGCAACAACATGGGATTCGACTACGTCCACTCCGCCGTCGACGACCACTCCCGCCTCGCAGGCTTCCTGGCCCGCGCGACCGCTTTCTTCCACCACCAAGGCATCCCCCGCATCGAACGGGTCCTGACCGACAACGCCTGGGCCTACCGCAAGGGCCTGGCCCGGAAAAACGTCCTGACCGACCTCGGCGCGACCGGCAAACTCACCCGTGCCCACCGGCCCCAGACCAACGGCAAGGTCGAACGCTTCAACCGCACCCTCCTCGACGAATGGGCCTACCTACGGCACTACACCAGCAACACCGAACGCACCGAGCCCTGGCAGACCTCCTCCACACCTACAACCACCACCGCTGCCACACCGCACTCGACGGACACCCGCCCATCAGCCGCGTCAACAACGCTGCGGGTCAATACGCCTGGGACTGTAAGAAAAACGGCTCTGTCTCACATCCGGTGGTAGCGGAGAGTGGTGTTATCCGAGGAGGATGGGCCTTGACCCTCTGATCTTGGACACACGAGAGACTGGATCCTGTGGATCTGAGGACGGACATCTCGTGGTCATGAAGAACTATCCGCCGGAGTTCAAGGCGGACGCTGTCGCGCTGTACCAGTCGCGGCCCGGAGCGACGATCAGGCAGATCGCCGCTGATCTGGGGATCAACCCCGAGACGCTGCGCAACTGGATCCGGGCGGGCGGCGCGAGCCGTCCCCGCGGTCACCGGGCGGAGGAACCGGCCCGGCCACCGGTGCCCCTGGAGGCGGAGAACGCCGCTTTGCGCAAGAAGGTCCGTGAGCTGGAGGAGGAACGCGAGATCCTGCGGAAGGCGGCGAAGTATTTCGCCGGGGAGACGCGCTGGTGAACCGCTTCCAGTTCGTCGCCGACCATCAGCGCCGCTTCGGCGTGAAGCGGCTGTGCACCATCCTCTGTATCGCCCGCTCCAGCTTCTACCACTGGCGCGCGACAGCCCCCGACCGGGCCGCCCGCCAGGCGGCCGACGCCCGCCTCGCAGCCCGGATACGGGCCGTGCACCTCGAATCGGATGGCACCTACGGCGTTCCCAGGATCACCGCCGAGCTCCGCGCGGACGGCGAACATGTCAACCACAAGCGGATCGCCCGCGTGATGCGAAGCATCAATCTGCAAGGAGTGCGGCTGCGTCGCAGACACCGCACCACGATCCCGGACGAGGCGGCCGCGAAGACCCCCGACATGATCAAACGGGACTTCACGGCCGACACGGTGAACAGTAAGTACGTCGGTGACATCACGTATCTCCCTTTGGAAGGCGGGAAGTTCTTGTATCTGGCCACCGTCATCGACCTCGCCTCACGGCGTCTGGCCGGCTGGGCACTCGCGGAGCACATGCGAACCGAGCTCGTCACCGACGCCCTGGCCGCCGCCCAGCGAACCCGCGGCAGCCTCGCCGGTGCGATCATGCACACCGACCACGGCGCGCAATACGTGAGTCGGGCATTCGCCGAAGCCTGCAGGTCAGCAGGGGTGATCCAGAGCATGGGCACGATCGGGTCCAGCGCGGACAACGCACTCGCCGAGTCCTTCAACGCAGCCTTCAAACGGGAAACACTCCAAGGCAGAAAGTCCTGGCCCAGCGAGCGCGAAGCCCGCCTCGACGCATTCCGGTGGCTCCACCGCTACAACACCCGGCGCCGTCACTCCCGCCTTGGACACCGCAGCCCCATCGCCTACGAAACAGCAGCCACAACACCATCAACTACGCTGGCCCAAGCCGCATAACCCGTGTCCAGTATTCGGGGTCAAGGCCCGATTCGGTGGCGGAGTAGGGTGAAGCCTGCCCGTCCGTGCATCTGGCGGGCCATCCGCTTGGTCTTGGTGTTGACGCCTTCGGTGGGGCCGTTGCTGTACGGAAGTGTGACCGCGGCGATCACGGCCTCGCGGTCGCGTTCCAGGCCGCGGGTGAAAGCGTGCATGTGCGGCAGGTCGGCAGAACGGACCTGGGCGATCCAGAGTTCGAGCGCGTCGGCGTTCTCGGGCCGAGGCTTCAGCAATGGGGTGAAGGTCCGGACGGCAGTGGCCAGGTGGGTCATCTCAGAGCACGCAGCGGTCAGCTGGTCCAGGAGATCCCGATGTCCGGTCTTGAGGTTGTCGGGCCTGGTCAGGAGCATCCGGGAGAGCCTGCGCGGGGAGATGTGGCTGCGGTCGGCGTCCGCGCGGCCTTGGTTGATGTACTTGTGCAGGAGGTTGAGGCAGCCGGTGAAGCCGAGGGCTTTGATCTCTTCGAAGAGGTGCTGGACGGGGACGCCGGGGTCTTCGGCCCGGCGTCTGCGTAAGTGCTCGCGGTATGGATCGACGAGGCTGGAGCGGTATTTCGGGACTCGGAGCATCCGCTCGGGTCGGTCGGCCCGGGCATAGCGTTTGACGGTGTTCAGGGCCAGTTGCAGGCGGCGGCCGCATTCAAGGAGGCCCACACCCTGGTTGAGCAGGTCGTGGACTTGGTTCCAGCGCTCGAGTGTGGTCTGCGCGCGGGGGCCGTCATACAAGGTGCGTCGAGCACGGTGGCCCAGCAGGTGCTGTGTGCCTTCACCTCGCTCAGGGCGGCTTCGCACAGGTTGTGCCAGACATGCCAGCGGTCACTGACCTGCACGGCGTTGGGCAGGGCCCGGCGGATGGCTTCCGCGTAGGTCGTCGATCCGTCACGGCACACGACCTCGACGCCCGGATGCGCACGCAGCCATGCTTCCAGCGTGCCGGCCGTGCGGTCGGGCAGGACATCGATCCGGTCATGGGTCTCGGCGTCGATCACCACGGTGGCATAGCGGTGCCGCCGGCGAAGAGCGAAATCATCGACGCCGACCGCTCGGGGAATCCGGCTGGTCGGCAGAGGAATCCCCAGCAGGGCACGGAGGGCTGTGTGACGGGAGAGGTCCATGGCAAGCGCTGCCAGCAGACGCACGCCCGCCCGGCCCGCTAACTCCTTCACCACGGCCTTGACCTGCCTGGTCAGACGGGTAGTGCGCCGCTGATATCGCTCCAGCACTCCCGGGACTTGCTCCCGGAAGGTGTGGCGGCAGCCGTATGTGGGACAGACCAGCCGTCGCACTCCTACACGGAGCGCCACCCTCCGGCCGTCGAGCGGTACATCGGCCACCTTGCGCCAGTGGTAGCCGTGCACCTGTCCCGATGACGCCCCGCACGCCGGGCAGGGCGCCGGCTCCTTCGGAGTCCGCGCCCTCACCACAACCCGCCCGCCCTCAGCGGCCACGTCTTCAATGACCAGCGGAGATATGCCTGAAAACACCATCTGCACAAGCTCGTTGACATCCATCACACAGACACCCACGACCTTGGCCACTCTCCGTTACCACCGGATGTGAGACAGAGCCGTTAACTGGACAGACCCTGCGGCATCCACATCGGCACGGCCATTGCCGAGCCCGACGTGGTCTACCCGGTGATCCGCACGACAGACGACACCGCCGTCATGCTTCTCGGCCTGCTCGTGAACGGGGCGGCCAAGACGGTGGCCTGAAACTCGGTTGTCAGTGGCCCCTGCGATGATCGCCCGTCATGGGGAGATGTATGTGGGGAGACATGACCAGCGGCGTGACGCTCGCAGTCACTTCGGCAGGCATGCACTACGGTGCCGATAGGCGGGCGACAACCTCGCCCTCTAGCGTGAGCCACCTTCAGCCTTCGTGTGGGTGAGTGGATCGTGAGCGCGTCGAGGGCGAGCTCCATGCGAGCCGACGCGCTGTTCCGAGCGCGCGTGGCCGGTCTGGGTGGCGAGGTCCTCGAAACCGAGTGGCTCGGCACACGGAAGCCTCACCGGGTGAGGTGCGGGGCGGGACACGAGAGTTCGACCTATCCGACCAATGTTCTTGCCGGAAAGGGCATCTGCCGCACGTGCGCCCACCGGGCGCGTTCCCTGGAAGCTGAGACAGCATTCCGGGCTCGGGTTGCGGAACTGGGCGGGATCGTGCTTGAGGAAAGCTGGCTTGGCAACCACGAGCCTCACCGTGCCCGTTGTGCCAACGGGCACGAATGCGCACCGCAGCCGGCCCACGTACAGCAGGGCGAAGGGATCTGCTCCACGTGCGCCAGAAACAAACAAGGAGGTAGCAGAAGGCGCCTTCAGGGACGCGCTCGCGATGATGGGCGCGACACTCCTGGAACCGGTGTACCTCGGCGCAAACGAACCGCACCGGGTTTGCTGCCCCGACGGGCATGAATGCCACCCCAGGCCCGCGCTGGTGCGACGCGGCGCAGCCATCTGCCAAACCTGCACCGGGAGGGACCCAAAGATCGGCGAAGCGAAGTTCAGGGCCCGGGTCGCGGAGCTGGGAGGCGTCGTCCTCGAGTCGCATTGGCTGGGAGCGACCACGCCGCATCGAGTCCGATGCGCCCAGGGCCACGTCAGTGCGCCATGGCCGTCCGCCGTCCAACGGGGGCAGGGGATCTGCCGGGTCTGCGCCGGGAGGGACCCGAAGACGGCCGAGGCTGCCTTCCGCGCAAGGGTTGCCGAGCTGAGAGGAACGGTCCTTGAGCCCAAGTGGCTCGGCAAGGATGCGCCGCATCAGGTGCGGTGTGCCAAGGGGCACGCTGGAACGCCCACCCCGAGTAACGTGCGCGCGGGATGCGGCATTGTCGCATCTGTGCAGGCAAGACCTGGGACGTCTTCTACGTCGTCACCGATGACGTCAACGAGGTCGTGAAGTTCGGCATCACTTCCGGCAACCCGCGTCTACGCCTGTCACACCACGAACGGGACGGGCTTGACCAGATCGTTCGCCTGATCGAGGGCTATCCCGAGGCACGCAAGCTGGAAAATACCTGCATCACCGCCATGCGGGACGTCGGCGAGAAACCCCTTCGGGGGCGCGAGTACTTCCACATCCGCGCACTGGGAACCATTCTCGATCTCGTCGACGGCTGGACTTTCCCAGCCTGCCCGTCACGTGCTGGACAGGCGGAGGTCTCCGGACCAGGTCTCACATCGGACACGACCGGAGTCAAAGGTGATCCCCCACGCGATGCGCCCACTGTCCGGGACACTTATCTCGCTGACTCCCAGTACCGTCTCGCCGAGGTGAGCCGGGAACGGGGCCTCGCCGCTGATCGGCGCCACCTCGACGCGACCTGACTCCGCCATGTCGTACCCCGCGAAGGGGGCTGACGTCTCCAAGACCAGGCACCAGTCCGAACCGGTCGTGATGCGCGTGGCGACCGCTTCGCTGTCGATCAGCCACACGTCCAGCGGGCCGGACGGAGCCTCTGAGCCGTACAGATGGCACGAGGCGACTACTTGCTCAAGACTGCGCCCGGCCGGGCAGTCAGGGCGCACCCCGCCTTCATGTGACACGCACTCGCTCATCCTGTTCGACTCCACCAAACGACCGTACTGTCAGGCAAACTCCCAGCTCACGCCCTTATACGGGACAGGCTTTAGTCGAGCTGCACAGGCGGGGGCTTCAGGTGCTGCAGGCAGCAGAAGCTCGGCCACAGCGACACCGCGGCCGACGGGATACCTGGCAAGAAATCGTGGGACGCCCTCAAGGACTCCAAGCGGCTCTGGTCGTTGAACCTCCCATGCGCCTGTTCCTTTTGGTCCTCTCCGTGGCCCTCGTCCTCGGAGGCCCCGGGCTTCCGCCGCGACATGCACGCCTGGCGCGGGTCCTCTTTCCCCGAGGCCTTCGCCGAACGGGGGGCATCGGCGATCTGGGCTACGTCGGCTCTGGAATGCTGACCCCACGGCGCAAGCCGCCGGGTGAGGAACGATCTACAGGAGACAAAGTGGCCAACCGCTCTGGCAACGCCTCCGGGCCGCGGTCGAACGGGTCATCGCTCACCTGAAGGACTCGAACGATCTTCGCCACGCGCCCCCCTCACCCGCTTCGCCAAGGCCGTCACCGCCCTCGCCTTCTACAGGAAAGGCTGGTGAAGCCCCGTGAATAGGCCTCCTGTCCTCAAGGTATCACACCCAAAACAGCGTGCTAGTACCCTTCTCGCCAATTCTCGGAGAAACTGAGCAGCAAGACACAGCAGAGTAGGCGTAGAGAGTTACTTGCAGTATCTACTCGCGATTGATCGAGTAGAGAGTACTCGTTGACCACTGAAATTCCGAGCTATATGTTCAGCGAGTCTCCTCGGTCTGGGCTTCAGTCAAGTTGGATCAGGGGTCTGACCTACGCAAAGACCCTCAGCTCGCCACCGGATCGGTGGGCAGTCTGAAGAAGCTCAGTGTGGGGCATCCGGAAGATCCGCACGACAGGTTGACCGGGCACACCAAGAGAATATTATCTTCGCGAAATACAAGGGAAGTGCTGTTCATGATTAAACAAGTCGCTGCCACCCTTCTTGCAGTGTCTGCCATTCTTGGGGCAACCGCGACGAACAGTAGTGCAATCTCGTCGGACGGATGGGAAAATGGAAATTGCACTGCAGACGAGTTCTGTCTATACAGGAACACTTACTACTCTGGCGGTGTAATGGATTTCCTAGAGGGGTCCGGCCCTTACAATAACTACAATAATTACTATTTCGTCAATACGGCCACCTCGGTCAACAATAACGCCAGCAGTAGTGCGAACAATACGGTCTACGAAGTGCGAATGTATGCTAACACCGGCCTCGGCGGCCCTTCGGTTCAGCACCGCGCTGTAGGTTCGGGGTGTGTGAGTGGAATTTGCCCCGCCTACCACTCTTTGGGATGGGCCGATAACGTGATCAGCTCCCACGCGTAGGGCTTCCTCCAGAATGGTGAGGTTTTCCCGACGAGGTAATTTCCAATGCTTGGCCTCGATTCCTCACCGAAGGCGTGACGGGGCATTGTCACGTTGAGCCTTTTCCATCTTCACTCTGAGCTGGCCAGATGCAGGGTGAGGACAGCCTGGACAACGTTCGTGATGCGGGTGGTCGAGCAGCGGAGCTTGCGGAGGAGACGCCAGGACTTGAGGGTGGCGACGGCTTGCCCGGCCAGGGCCCGGATCTTCGCGTGGGACCGGTTGACGGCCTGCTGGCCTGCGGACAGCGTCTCCCGCCGGCCGCGGCAGGGAACACGGACCGTACCCCCGGCTCCTCGGTATCCCTTGTCGGCCCGGCAGACAATGCCGACCCCTGCGAGAGCGTCGATGACACCGTGCTCGCGGGCCGCGCTGACGTCATGGACAGCCCCGGGCAGAGCGGGAGACGCCCACAGCAGCCGGCCGAAAGGATCGGCGACGACCCGCGTTCGTCCTGCTGGACGGGACGCTGCTGCCGACCGGCCGCATCGTGCAGCTTCGGCGACGCCGCCCGGACCGCTTCGGCGAGGGCCGGGGCGAGGGCGGCCAGGACATCGACGGCCTCGGCGATGCAGCGGTAGGCGGTGGTGGTGCCGATCCCGAACCCGGCCGCGATCTGGGCGTACGGATGACCGTTGCGGAGATGGGCGAGAGCGAGCAGGGCCTGCCGCCCCGCGCTCAGGCGCCGCCATCGGGCGCCGATACGACGGCGGTGTGTGAATGCCGGTGGTCAGGATGGCACGGCCCGGCGGGATGGATCGCGGCGATCTGGACAGTGGCCTCGAAGCGGACGGCCAGCTTGTCGAAACGAGTCGCCACCGACCGATGCTGCTTGAGCCGGCTAATTCCGCACTCGACCGCGTGACGCGCCTTGTAATCCTGCCAGTCGAAGGCCGGCGGGCGGCCACCATCGCGGCCGCGGCGCTTGCGGTTGCGGATCTGGTCGGCCGGCTCGGGGATCGTGCACCGGCTCCCGCGTCTGCGCAGGTAGGCACGGTTGGCGCGCGAGGAGTATGCCTTGTCTCCCCGCACTCGCAGGGGTTTGCGTCTGGGGCGCCCACGGCCGGGCTTGGGCACTCGGATGGCTTCGAGGACCGGCTCGAACTGCGGGCTGTCGCCCCGTTGGCCAGCCGTGACCAGCAGCGCCAACGGCTTCTGTCCCTGTTCGCATGCCAGGTGGATCTTCGTGGTGAACCCGCCCCGGGACCTGCCCAGCCCGTGGTCGTCCGGCTCTTGGCTGAACCCGCCGGGCGGTTCCTTCTGCCCGGCGCCGTTGCGGCGGGCACCGGCCGCGTGCTGGTGGGCCCGGCAACAACGTCAGCAGCCGGGACCACACACCCTGCCGCTGCCACCTGCGGAACAGTCCGTAAACGGTCTGCCAGGGTCCGTACTCACACGGCAGATCCCGCCATGGGACACCGGTCCGCGTGGCTACATCGACCACTGCTCCGTCACCCGCATTGACCAGGATGGCAACGTCACGACCGAGCTCTCCGGCCATGCATGGCCCTGATGGAACCCGACCCTCTCTGCACGAACGCGACCAGTCGGCCAGGCCCGCTCCGGAGATGGAAAGGGCGGCCCCATCGCGGGGGCCGCCCCTGGGCGTGGGCGTCTAGCCGGAGCTCCGCCGGGTTCGTTGTCCCGCGCGTCCTTCAGGATTCCGCCGGTCTTGGCGTCGAGGTCGACATCCCACTCGACGTTCTGCGCCGGGCCCTCCATCCGCACGGGTTCGGCGCCAGCGACTTCGAGGTCCTCGACGTCCTCGCCGAGGGCGCGGCCGAGGACGGCCCGGCCTCCTGGCGTGTGCAGGAGCTCGCCGGGCGGGTCCATCTCAGCAAGAGCGCGCTGTCCCGGACGGTGGCGCGCCTGGAGAAGGACGGCCTGGTTCTGCGGGGGATGTGTGCCGAGGACCGGCGCGGAGTCCAGGTGAAACTCACGGAGAAGGGGCTGGCGCCTCATGCCGAGGTGCTGCCCCTACAGCGCGAGGTCCTGACCCGGATGCTGGACCGCAGTTCCTGACGCTCGTGTCGGGACGGCCCGGCAAGGTGCTCCGGGCAGCGAAGGCTGCCCTGCCCTCCGCCCTTTCTGTCCTTCTGCGCGTACCGGGACTTCTGTCATGGATGGCTTCAGCCCACTTCCATGAAAGGCGCTCCCTCGTATGTCTCAGGAACACAGCCCCAAAACCTCCGGTGCCGAACGGCAGGTGGCGGCCCGAGCACCCCTGCCTCCGTCCGACGCTCTGAACATCCAGCGCACCGCTGGAAACGCGGCCATGGTCCAGCTGCTCAGCCAGATCGGTCACCCCTGGGCCCAGCCCGCCCACCAGCAGCACGGCCCCGGCTGCAGCCATCAAGCCGGGCCGGGGGTCGAGGCACCGGAGCCGGTGCAGCGATCCGCTGTCCACGGCGAGCCGGTGCAACGCTCCGCAGTCCATGACGTGCTGGCCACCGCCGGCCGGCCCCTGGACGACTCGACTCGTACCGATATGGAGGCGAAGTTCGGTGCGGATTTCTCCGGAGTGCGTATCCACGACAACTCGGCGGCCCGGGCGTCGGCCGCTGGCTTTGTCGAGCAGTAGCGACGTCGCTTGTCGATGAGTTCGGGAGGCGCCTCGATACACGGATGGGTGGTGTTGACGAGTTTGGGAGGCGCCGGGGTTCTTGCCAGGGCAGCATCGGGATGCTCCTGGTGAAAGGTGCTGGTCATGCCGCGGATGTCGAGGGTCGAGCTGTACGCGGCGATCCGGCGTGACCACCGCGGCGGCATGTCGATGCGGGAGCTTGAGCGCAAGCACGGCGTGACGTGGCGGACGGTGCGGAAGGCACTGGACTCGGCCTGGCCGGAGCCGCGCAAGAAGCTGCCGCCCCGGGCGAGCGGGCTGGATCCGTACAAGCCGGTGATCGACGAGATCCTCCGGACGGACCTGGATGCGCCACGCAAGCAGCGTCATACCGTCACGCGGATCTTCCACCGGCTGGTCGAGGAACATGGGGCGGACGTCTCCTACGGGATGGTCCGCTACTACGTCGCCGGCCGGAAGCCGGAGATTCTGGTCGCGTCCGGCAAGGCACCGCTGGAGGCGTTCGTCCCGCAGACCCACCAGCCCGGTCACGAGGCGGAAGTCGACTTCGGTGACGTGACGGTGCGGCTGGCAGGCGAGCTGGTGACCTGCTATTTGTTCTCCTTCCGGCTGTCGTATTCGGGCAAGGCCGTCCACCGGGTGTTCGCCTCCTGCGGTCAGGAAGCATTCTTCGAAGGTCACGTCCACGCGCTTCGGACACTGGGCGGCGTCCCGCGGAGCAAGGTGCGCTACGACAACCTCAAGGCCGCCGTCGCAAGGGTGCTTGGGCTGAGCCGGGCAAGGGTCGAGGCTGACCGGTGGATTGCGTTCAGGTCGCATTTCGGTATCGAGAGCTTCTACTGCCAGCCCGGTATCGACGGCGCCCACGAGAAGGGCGGTGTCGAAGGCCAGATCGGCTACTTCCGCCGCAACCACTTCGTTCCCGTCCCCGAAGTGTCCTCGCTCGCCGAGCTGAACGAAATGGTCGAGCAGTGGGACCGGCAGGACGACGCACGCCGCATCGGTGCCCGGTCCAAGACTGTCGCCGAGTGCTTCGCGCTCGAACAGCCGCTGTTGATGCCCCTGCCCGAGGAGCCATTCGAGACGGGCCGGCTGTTCACGCCGAGGGTGGACCGCTATGGCCAGATTCCCGTCCGCACCAACCGCTACTCGGTGCCGATCCGGCTGATCGGCAAGCGGGTGCGCGTCGTCCTGCATGCTTCTCACCTGGTGGTTTATGACCAGAACGTGGAAGTGGCCAGGCACGAGAGACTCATCGCCAAGGGCGCCGTCCGCCTGGAGCTGGATCACTACCTGGAGGTCCTGGTCCGCAAGCCCGGCGCGTTTCCCGGTTCCACCGCCCTCGAACAGGCCCGCTCGGCAGGCAAATTCACCCCGGTCCACGACGCTTGGTGGGCTCAGGCTCAGAAGATCCACGGCGAGCGGGACGGCACCCGCGCGTTGATCGAGGTCCTGCTCCTTGGTCGGCACCTGCCGCACGAGTACGTCGTCGCAGGACTGGCTGCGGCCCTGCCGGCGGGGGCGATGACCGCTGATGCCGTCGCGCTGGAGGCCCGCAAGGCCGCCCAAGCCGAGACCGAAACCGACCCGGCAAGCCGGCCATCGCCCGCCAACTCGTCGGCGAACGTGACGTCTCTGCACGAGTGGAAGCTGTCTCATCTCCCTCCGGACACCCGGCCGCTGCCATCGGTGACCCCCTATGACCAGTTGCTCCGACATCGTCGCATCAGCGGCGCAGACCACCGAGAGGGAGCGCAGTGACCCTGCCCCGCCAGCGAGGCTTGACCGAGCAGGCCGCCGACGCCGCCATTGACACCGCCTGTCGCATGCTGCGGCTGCCATCGATCAGAAATGAGTTTAACGAGATCGCCGACCGGGCGATGAAGGACCAGATGACCTACCGCGGCTTCCTCGCCGAGCTGCTGATGGCCGAATGCGACGACCGGGCACGGCGCCGCTCGGAACGGCGGATCAAGGCGGCCGGCTTCCCGCGGGAGAAGTCCCTGCGGGCCTTCGACTTCGACGCCAACCCGAACATCGACGCGGCCACGATCCACACTCTTGCCAGCTGCGAGTGGATCAAGAAGAGTCAGCCGCTCTGTCTGATCGGGGATTCCGGCACCGGCAAGTCCCACATGCTCATTGCCCTGGGCACCGAGGCCGCGATGAAGGGCTACCGCGTCCGCTACACCCTCGCCACGAAGCTGGTGAACGAGCTGGTCGAGGCCGCTGATGAGAAGCAGCTCAACAAGACCATCGCGCGCTACGGCCGCGTCGATCTTCTCTGCATCGACGAGCTGGGCTATATGGAGCTGGACCGCCACGGCGCCGAACTGCTGTTCCAGGTTTTGACCGAGCGGGAGGAGAAGAACAGCGTCGCGATCGCCTCGAACGAGTCGTTCGGCGGCTGGACCAAGACCTTGAGCCAGACCCGCAACCCGTGAATAAAGCCATCCCATCCCGGGACTGCTCTCCACCCGCGCGGGGGTGTTCCCGCGACCCCGCCCCTCGCCGAGCCCGGCTGATACTCCCCGACCGCGTGGGGATGTTCCGAAGATGCTCGCCCTGAAATCTTGCTCTCGGCGCCCGCGGGACCAGAGCATGCGGGAGGTCGAGTTCGGCATGATAGGGAACCAACGAGGCTCCTGCGCCGATGGGTTGAAACTTCGAAAACCTCCCTCACCGGCGCGGGGGCCTCGTGCGTTGCGCGCCCAGCCGCCGTCACCCGATCAGTGGCCAGAATGAAAGAGCTCAGCGAACAGCGCTACCAGCGCCCGAGCTCTCCCGTCGACCGCCGGCCAGGCCGAGCAGGTCTGCAAGTCGGATGTCGGGGAGTCTCGTCACATCTACGCCCCACGTTCTCGGCTGAGTTGACAGTAGCCCCCTGTCGTACGGCTGGCGACTATTCGCCAGGGATCGCCATCGTGCGCTCCATGTTCCGCAACCCGCACCCTGGTGTGAGGTAAACGTGGGGCGTCCCGGTCTGAGGATGGGGCGTGCCTGCCAATTGGAGTTTTCCGGAGGGAGGTGAACATGCGGAAGCAGGCCAAACGACCGGGCCGGCGCATCGCGCGGTGTATCGATGGAAGTAGGGCTGACCAGCATGAACACGGTGGGAAGTCCGGTCGCCTCGTGCTGGCAGCGTTACGAGTTTCAGTCGGGCTCGAATGAGCTGTCGAATCGGGGCCGGTGTCCTGGTGGTTCCGGTTCTCTGGTCCGTCTCCCCGTCGTTCCGGCGCTGTATGTGCTGGGTGGTGGTGGGCTGCTGTGGGGCAGCCGAAGGGAGCCCGCAGGGCGGACCGGCGGCCGGCTCGGATGGCCGCTCCGCGGGCTTCCCGCGTCCAGCCGTCCCGGAGTCAGCTGGCGGGAGCCTGGTAGAGGCCACGGCCGGCGCGGGAAGCCCGCGAGGTGGCGACGAGCCGGTCGAGTGTGCTGCGGACGGTGTTGACGGCACTCGTAGAGGAATCGCGGCCGAGCGCCTGCGCGACGTCACGCGCACGCATCGGGCTGCTCGGCGACTGCGAGAGGACGGCTGCCACCTGCTCGGTGAGGCCGCCGGATTCTTGAGCCGCAGATACTGCCTCCTGCGCCGCAGCCGTGGCGCGATGCTCCTTCGTCGAGGGACGCCCCTCATCCCCGCTCGTGCTGGACGCGGTCTTCCGCCCACCGGCGGAGCGCGACTTGGCGGCCTTTCGCGGCGCGGGGACCGCACCAGAATCCTGCGTCGCTGCCACCACCTCGGAAGTCTCGACTGCGGCTTCGCTCTCCGCTGGAGCCGGCTCCGCCTCCTGCACGGCGCGTGGTGCGGGCGTCTCGGCCAGGGCCAGCAAGGCCGTCAGCGCTGTACGGACCGAGAGCACGCGCTCGGAGACTGCGGCCAGTTCCTTTTCGAGGTCCTGCTGAAGCTGCTCCAGCAGGGGAAGTTCTTTCTGCAGTGCGGAAGTTGTCGCATCGATGCCGTGAACGGCGGCGCTCAAGGAGGTCACGAAAGGCTCCTACGTGATGAGGGGGCGGGTGGAAAGGGCAACAGATCGCCCGCTGTGCAGCGTACGTCTCCTCGGCGGCATACAGAGGCTGATGCGCCGAACCGCTGCACGCCAGGCAAAAGCCCTCCCGGCATTTAAGTAACGGTACCGGGACGACGCGGAAGCAACATGCACCGCCTGCAACTCGCTCGAGCCCACCCTTGGGTTGCTGATCGCGGGCGCGGAATCCGAACAAGATCTGAAACTTGTCGTTTAACTCGCGGCCTCGAACGGCGGATCGTACTTGGGCGTTCACCTGGGGATTCGCCGGCCGTGAGGGCGGCATCCGCCTGATTCTGTGCATCCGACCAAGGAGCGCACGTGAAGCAGCCGGAGGCCGTACGGATGAGTGTGCCGGGTGGGGAGCCGGAGTGTGAGGCGTTCGCGTTGCTGTCACGCTTCCGGGCGGAGCTGTACGCGTCGATGACCGGGCGGGCGGACACCTTGTTCGAGCTGACGGACGCGCTGCTGTGCAGTGACGGCCCGGTCCGGACTTTGGTTGATCTCGCGCTCGCTCCCGAGCACCGTCGTGGGCACGGGGCCCTCTACGGCGCTCTCAACCGGGGCCGTCTTGATGCGTCGCGGCTGCGACGGTCTCTCGCCGGGCTGCCGTTGCCGAAGGCCGCGGACGGCCGTGTGGTGCTGGCCGTCGACGCCAGTCCGTGGCTGCGGCCGGACGCCGCGAGCCGGCAGCTGTCGGCTCGGCTCAGCCCCCGGCGGCACTCGCCATGACGTGATGCAGCGGGGCTCGGACGACTCCCAGCTTCACGAGGGCCGGGAAAGCTTCACGCCGAGGGGTGACGCTGGCCTCCGCCAGGATCACGCCTTGTTCCCCACGCCCCCTTTCGATGGCCTCTCCTGCCAGAACCCATCGAAACGAAAGTGCCACAGGCGCTCTGGCGTCTTGGTTTCGAGGGCTTCTACGGGGATGCCAGGCTGATTCAGCAAGCGCGTAGGCCCTCGGCTGCACGGGTCGGCCCTCTTGGAGGGAGAGCCACAGCTGCGCCGCACGCCCGCGAAGGCGAACCTGGAGTGCATGGACAGCGTCTACTGGCACCGGCGGCCGCGGCCGCCGGAGGAAGAGGGGGCGGGACCTGGCGGGTGGCCGGTGGTGGTGAGGGTTCCGGTGGAGCCGGTAGAGGCCGCGATGGAGGCCGACGCCCGCGAAGCGGCTGCGCGCCACAGCGCCCTTGCGGTGCGAGTCCCGCTGTTCGGTGTCGCCAGTCAGAGCAAGGGCGACGGCCAACGCTGGCGGGTGATCGTCGAAGTCACCCACGGTTGTCCGCAGCAGGTCCGCGACGCGCTGAACTCCCTGCTCTGGTTCAGGGCGAAGGACGAGGCGAAGAGCCCGGCTGAACGGTGTGCACTGCTGGGGGCGGTCGCCCGGCTGGAGAACGAGTACGTCGACGAGCTCACTTTGCGCGGCGCCCGCTACCGTGTGGTGCGGGCCGAGGAGTACGCGGCCATGGACGAGCACGGCGGCATCGAGACGCCACGGCCCACCGACCCCGAGCCCTTGACCCCCGACTGGAGCCCTGGCGCCGGCGCCCGCAGCCCGCGGGTCGACGCAGGCCTCGTCCTGGACCCCGACGCACCTCTCACCCCACTTGAGGCGGCGGAGCGCCTGTCCTTGCGCTCCCTGGCCTACACCGGCACCCGGTTCCCCGGCCCCGTACTGCACGACTCCGCAGAGGCGCTGGAGAGCCACCCCGACTTCCTGCTCTTGCCCGCGGCGTTTCTGATCGTCGAACGGTCCGGCAACGAGCCCTGGACACCGGGCAGCGGCCTGCAGGCCACCGCCCACGACGCACGTCGAACCCTGGCCTTCGCCCTGACCTGGATGGAACCACGCACGCGCGGCCTGATCCCTGACGACGCCGAGCCAGACATCGACGCGCACACCCTCGTTGCCGAGAACACCCACCCAGCCGTCGCCGAGCTGGCGGTGTTCGCCGACGCCGCGGACCGCCTCCGAACCGGCCGGCTCAACCAGGTCGAAGTCCATGGCACCGGCTCCCGGATCGGCCGGGTCCGCCGCCTGCTGCGCTGGGGCCCCGACGGGCCGGAAAGCCCTCGCCCCTCCGACATCAACACCCACGCCCCCCAGGCCATCCACCCGCGCCTCGACGAGCACGGCAGCGTCCACTTCGACGATCGCGCGCCGGACGAAGCCGCCTCGTGAACGTGCTGACCTGCCTGCGGTCGGGAGGCCCGGGAATGTGGCGGCGGCAGACGAGGAGTTGTCCCAGCGCCATGCGGATGGCTCCGCGGGTGCCGGATCCCTGTGCCTCTGTCAGAGCCCTGCGGTGCGGTCGGAGATGTCTGTCGGGAGGGGCTTGAGTTCCCAAGCCGGTGTGATCCGCTTGCGAACGGCTTCGTGGTGTTCGACGTAGTCGCGGACGTGAGCGACCTTGCGGCGTTCGGCCCCGTAGGGTTCGCGTGACGGGCCGATGAGGGTGCGTTCGGTGTGACGGTGCACGCAATGAAGGCATCGCTGTCTGCTTCCAGCACTTCCCGGACGTGGAAGTGCTCCTGGACGGCGGATACCCTGGCCTCAGATGCGACCACCCGGCCAGGCGATCACGCCCCCCAGAAAGCCGAACAAGATCGCCTTCCCGCGCGTGCAGGCAGCCAGAGAAGAGGCCGGGCACCGGCACTCGTCGAAGCGCATCACCGTTGAGCACGCGCGCGCCGATCACAAGCGCTGGAAGCATGACCGGCTGGACACACCGATGCGAGACCTGCCCGGCACCTGCCGGGCCAGCGCCGGCCTCGTCTCCGACCGCACCATAACTGCCTGACAAAACCACCAGCTCAGGGCCGTGCAATTCAACCGCAGTTACGCACCAGCTCGTCTGTATTAATTTATGAATCCGTGATGGGCGAAGTACTCGGGCCCGGCGTCACCGCCCGAGTTGGCGCAGCCTGAATGTTCACCGCAACCAGTATCTTCGGTATCGGTTCCGGAACATGTCACTTCCCCGTTGCATTGCGCAGAGCTGCCGTTACCATCTGCACCGAGCATCTGCAGGTAAATAGTAGACACGCTTACCGTCTCTCTCTAGTCATTTCCAGGTTGCCATGCGTAGCTATCGCAATGATCAACATCGCCTGTATTGCCAGCATTCATCACGGCGGAGTCGATAAACTTGAGTACCGAGTACTTAGAATTCCTGTCGGAATGACTTACTGGTGTCGCCGGCAGGTGCGTGCGCGCTCGAGGCCGGGGAAGACACCTGACGGCTCCAGGCCGTCAAGCTGCTGCGGCCAAGGCGATTGGGCATGCGGTGTTCTCATCGGACAGTTCGCGCCGATGGAGGCAGTGGAACCTCTGTCCGGGGCGGTTGAAGAGGTTGCGCTGGGCGGCAGCGCGCCAGTCGCCGTGCTTGTCGTGGCGGCGACAGCAGCGGGCTATGGCTCCGGGCGAGGCCCGGAGAGCGGAGAGGCCCGGAGATAGTGTCATTCCTGCGTGAGGGCGGCCGGCCGCGGGACAGCGGTCCATATCGGCGGCTGCCAGCTTGCCGCACGCCCCCGCAAACCCATCAGCCGCGAGGAGGCTCGCCGGGCACTGACCGACGGCGGGAGGCGGGCGTGCGAAATCTGCCGGCCCGACTCCGAACCCGGCATCCTCGACTGACGTTCCGGCGCCGGGGTGTCTAGTCCGTGGGGAGCCGTCGGGCCAGGTTCACGGCGAGCTGGCCGGCGGCCTGCCCGCGGGATGTGAGGTCGAGCGTCTCCAGCAGCCGCATGTACCCGACCGCGTCCCGGGCCTCTGCCGCGGTCAGCAGGGGCAGGCGGGGCTCGTCCGCGTCTGGGTAGTCACCGATCACAGGCTCTTCAGTCTCCACAGGGCGATCAACCTCTGGCGGCGCCCCAAGGACACGATCCGAACGGGTCAGGCAGTCTTGCGGCGGGTCGTCCTCTTCGCCGCGGTCTTCCTGGCGGGGGCCTTCTTCGGCTTCGCGGGGCATCTCGTGCACGGTCACTCGCCCCCGTCGGCGGTCTCGCCGCGGTGTTCGCGGGCGTCGGCGACGGACTTCTCCAGCGCGGCCATGAGGTCGACGACCGGCGCGGCCGGCTCCTCCTCGCCCTCGGCGGGCTTCGGGGCCCGGTGCTCGGCCTTCGCCTCGATGACCTCGTGGAGCGCCTCCGTGCAGTGGTCGGTTACGTCCAGGTCGGTCAGCTCGGTCTCGGGCGGGGTGATCCCCTCGGAGGAGCGGATCTCATCTCCCCCAGTGCAGGCCGGACAGGAGCAGGGCGTCGCCGAGGGGGCGGAGCAGGCCGAGTCGTTCGCGGCCGCGGAGGGCGAACGTGGCGGCGGCGACCTTCCCGTTGCGCTCGAGCGCCTTGCGGAGCAGCACGTACGGCTTCGCAGCCACCGGTCCGTCGGCGGTCAGGTACTTTCTCTGCACCAAGCGCGAGTCAGCTCAGCTCACGGGATCGGTGGCGGCTATGAGTGACGCGGCGGACAGGCCGTCGGAGGAGATCCCGGCGGGAGTGAGCGCAGCTGCGCGGGCCGCCACCCCGGTGAGGACGGCGCCCCGCGCAGCTGCTCTCTGGCCAGCGGCTTCCAGCCCGAGGATCTATGCCCCGGCTGCCGCGCGCAGGCTCATCACGTAGATCTGGGTGTCGTCCTGGAACAGCGTCACCTTCTCGGCACCGCCGTCGAGGAGCTCCTTCCACACTTCACCGATCCACGACTCGGCGTCGCCCTGCGTCGTGAACTCCTCCGGCTCTACCGCCGGTGACGTCTCCGTTCCATCGGCCGTCTCCAAGCGCCACGTCCAAGCCACGTTCCTGCCTCCGCTTCAGGATCGACCTGCTGACAGCCGGAACCCCTTCCCCCGGGGCACAGCGGCAATCACGCCCAACGGGTGAACGGCGCAGAGCGGTGCCACCGCAGCGACCGCGGGTCGGGCCGGGGCGCTGCGTGAACCGGCCGGGTCAGCTTCCCCGCCGACGTCTTCGACACGTACAAGCAGCTGCCCGGCAAGGCCCGCCAGGACCTCGCCGTCTGCCTCGTTGACGCACAGGAATACCCGGTCGGCCACTCCGAGCCGTGCGGGGAAGACGACGGCATCATCCGCACCGTCGCCTTCGGTCATGTCACCGCGGTCATCATGATTGGCACCCCCACCAGCACTCTCACGGTCATCGCCACCGCCTGCGCCGGCGCGTAGGCGGGCTGAGCCCCGCGTCAACAGCGTCGTCAGCCGGGACGTGCGGCTGTAGCTGATCCGCGTGGCAACACCGCCCCTGCGAGGGACAAGGCCGGGCCTACGCAGCCGCGGGCCCCTACCGTTGTCCGTGGGGAGGTCGGGCCGACTGGTCGTTGGTAGGTCTCCCTGTGCGTCCCCACACCAGCGATCCCCGGTGTGGGGGCGCAAGTACGTTCCCCGGGAGGTTATGGGGCGGGGGTGTAGTGGACGACGGTGGTCTCGCAGGGGCCTTCGGCGTATAGCTGCAGCGCGTCGGCCTCGGCCTGGTCGGCGGCGAGGCCCCAGCGCAGCTTGGTGGCGACCCACTCGGAGACATACCGGCAGTGCGCGTCGGGGAGCGGCGGCATCCACTCGGCCGGGTCCTGGTCGCTCTTGGACCGGTTCGACCTGGCGGTGACCGCGACCAGGGACGTGGCGGCGTCCTGGTCGTTCGCGTACGCCTCCCGCCGCCCGGCCGTCCACGAACTGGCGCCCGAATCCCAGGCCTCGGCGAGCGGGACCATGTGGTCGATGTCGAGCTTGGCGGCGTCGTTGACCTCCTGGCCGTCGTAATACGAAATCCACAGGCCGCCCGACAGCTTGCAGCCGGCTGCCGCATTCGGCACTTCGATGGCTTCGGCGAGGAGGACCTCGTTGCGGGTGTTGCAGCCGTCGGTCAGGTCCAGGCCTCGGTTCCAGTGCCTGAAGCTCTCGCGGTTGTACCCGGTACGGGATTCGCCGGCGAGCGGGATCTGCCCGATGGCATCAACGAGGTTCAGGACCGCGGCTTCCGCAGGCGCGGCCGGGGCGGCGGTGGCCGACGAGGGAAGAGCGAGCGGGGTCAGGGCAAGAGAGAGCGCGGCAGCGCCGCGGACCATGTTCTTGATCACGAACACAGGGATATCGGTCCAGCGCCTTGTGCCGCTGCGTGATGAGAGTCTCCGTCAGCCGTGTGGGGGAGCACGTTCACCACAGAATCGATCCCGCACCCGGGCGCGATACCGGTCCGCCGCCCCCGGCTCCCCGGCGCGCGGCCGCAGCCGTATGAGCGGACGATGAGGGTGAAGCCCGCCCGGGAAGCCGCCGCACGTTGCACCGGGAGGGCGCGCTCATTCCCAGAGATCACGCGCCAAGGCCATCCAGGTCCTGCGAGAACTCGACCGCACCGGGGCTCCGGTGTCTTGCCTGGCCAGGCGGGTCCAGGCCCTGACCGCCGAACACGACGAACTGACGGCCGCACTCGACGGTGTGGCCAGCGCCCACAACCCGGGCCTGCGGGGCCGCCTACGGCATCGGCCCCGACACCGCGGCCCAGCTGCTGATTGTGGTGCACCCTCGACGAGCGCCGCGTCAACGGGGTCGTCGAGGGTGCACGCGAAACGGTGCGACTGCCAGTGCCACAAAGAGACGAAGCGATGAGCAAGATCTGCGGCTACTGCGACAAGACCATCACAGGCCCGGCCGAGGATATCGGCGATCACGCCCGGCCGGCCGCCTACTGGCATCCCCGCGGTCATCCCGACTGCTACCGCACCCGGCACCCGCGCCTTCCGTCCCGCACATCGGCGGCGTCCGCGTGGACCGTGCGACCTACTTCAACCACTTGAGTCAGCGCGCCTGAGCTCCTGGCCGTCCGTGGTCAGCGCGGACCACGGACGGGCAGGGCACGCCGCCCCGGTCCGATCCGTTCCCCCACGCCCGGCCGGGGCTACCGCACCAGCTCCGCGAGGGGGACGCCGAGCGCGTCAACGATAAGGACGAGATGGGAGAACCGCGGGTCGCGGCCCGGCCCACTGCTCCCCGCACCTGCGGGGATGGCCCCAACCCGCCCGCGCCACGGGAGGGGCAGAGGGCTGCTCCCCGCGCCTGGGTGATGACGCCCTGCCGCCGATCCGCCGTGCCAGGGGTGAACACTGCTCCCTGCACGGTTGCCCTCTGCGGTACGGGGACGGGATCGGTGCAGCCTCTGGTGCTCGCTCGGGGATGGTCCCCGCATGTCGCCCAAGGGCTGTCCCGTAACTGATCTTTGGCACGAGAGTGGTCGGCTGAGATCGGATCCTGGGTCCCACCCTTTGGGAGAGGCGCCGACCTCGGTTCACCCCTGTGACCGCACGACACAGCAGCGGATGGCAGGGGCCGTCCTCCCGCAACGTGTGGATCCACCCGCCTGGGGAGATGAGCAGGGCCCCTGTTATCGTGCGCCGATGTCAACGATCAAGCAGTTCCAAGTGACCTTCGACTGCGCGGAACCTGCGCGCCTCGCCGCCTTCTGGTGCGAGGTGCTGGGGTACGTCGTACCGACAGTCCCGGAGGGCTTTGCCACGTGGGAGGAGTACCACCACTCGCTGCCGCCTGAGGACGAGGTCTACTTCGCGTGCGCTGATCCCTCGGGTGTGGGCCCGCGCGTGCTCTTCCAGCGAGTTCCCGAAGGCAAGGTCGTCAAGAACCGGGTGCATCTTGATGTGCGGGTCGGCACAGGGCTCGTGGGTGACGAGCGCCTGGCCACACTCGAGTCCGAATGTGCACGGCTGATGGCGCTCGGCGCGAAACACGTGCTGACGCAGCGCGCCGATGGTGTCAACGAGTCGTGCATCACGATGCAGGACGTCGAGGGCAACGAGTTCTGCCTCGCCTGATTCTCCTCCGAGACTGCGAGTGGGGGCCGTCTCCCGGGGCCTCTCAGGTCTCGTATGCGGCAGAAGCTATCCCGTGAGAGCGAGGTCGTGCAGTCGGGCGATGCCGAGCATGGCGTGTCGGACCCCGTCGCCCTTGAGACGGCAGTCGCGGAGGATCTTCCAGGTCTTGATGCGGGCGAAGACGTGCTCGACGCGGGCCCGGACCTGTTTGTGCGAGCGATTGTGCTCGCGCTTCCAGCCCGGCAACTCTTCGCCCGGGGTGCGGCGGTGGGGCATGAGGAGGCCGGTGCTCGGATAGCCGCCGTCGGCCATCGTGAGGTTCCTGCCCACGGCGGCCTTCGCGCCAGACTCCTCCCATGCCCGGCAGTCGTTGCGATTGCCGGGCAAAGGCTCAACGACCACAACGACCAGGCGGGTATCCGCGTCAATGACGACCTGGTGGCTGGTGGAGTACCGGTAGTTCTTCGACTGTTCAGCGATGTTGTGGAGCCGGGTAGGTAGGCTCCAGGGTGCCGTCGACTACCAGCACGGTGTCCTTGGCGAACCGGCGCCGAGGCTGGAATGCGATGAGCGGACCGAGCTGGTCGATGATGCGGTCGGCCGCCGACTTCGAGATGCCAAACAAAGGGGCGAGTTGGCGCATCGTCAGGTTCGTGCGCCAGTAAGCGACCAGCAGCAGCACCCGGACCTCCAGCGGCAGACCCCACGGCCGCCCCTGGCCCGGGGAGCCGGCGCCCTCGCGGCGAAGCGCGGTCACCAACTTGCCGAAGACGCGCGGGCGCAGCCGGTAAACGGGGCTATCCAGGCCGGTTCCGACGCCGTGATCACACCTGACACGATCAAGATCATTGCAGGGCGACTTACGGGACGCGCCAGCAACAGCTCGCGCAGGGCCTTCACCGGCGCGCCTGCCCGTTGCCCCGGCCGTTGCCGGCCGCGGACCTACGGCTGGCCCATGCTCCACCGCCACCTGGCTCGCGACCATGAAACCCTGCCCACCCGCTCCGAAGCCGTGATCGGCACGAACCGAAGAAAGCTACAGAACAGCCCATCCCGGGATGAAATATCGAAAAAAGAACGACCTCTCAGACGGCCACACCTCTAGCAGCGCGGCAACGGCGCCAGGATGGCTGACCTGCGCTGGGGGGCAGCGGTCACAGCGGTGGGGTGACGGTCGTCACCCCACCGAATTCCGGCCATACTGATAGGTATCTATTGCTCAGGACCAAGGATAGCCGTAGGTGCAAGATTTCCCTCACCTTGAAGAGCCGGAAAGGGTTTGAGATGGAATTTCTAAATCTGCTGCAGATGGTCAAGAGCGAGAATCACACTGGCGCGGGCGAGTGCGGCGGCAATGTAACTGTCTGTGAAACCGGTTGCGAACTTTCCCTCTGCGACACAACGGGGAGCTGCCGCTTGACGGACTCCTCGCTGTGGTAGCGTGTGATTGGCCTGCGGCCTCCTCCGGGTATTCCCTTGATGATCCGGGTTCAGTCATTGGCTTCACTTTAAGGTCATGAAATCAGCGAACGCCCGTCTGGGGCTGTATTCAGAACAATGGTGTAGCGGACTGGCTGTATCTCTGCAGAGCCCAGGGAGCTGTTCCGCGGCAGGAGACGGCCGTGCATGCAGAATCATCTCCTGCCGCAAATGAGACGGATACCCGGCTCGAGAATTCTTCCGTACCAATCGTGTACGGCGGTCTCGAGGCGCCACGGCTCACCGGTCCCGAGCCCTCGCGTCCGACTGGAGCCGCGGCGCTGGCGCCCGCGGTCCGCGGGCAGATGGGCCTCCTTCCGGCTCCGGACGCCCCTTTCGCCTGCGGTTTCGGGTCCGGAGCGGCGTTCCATGGCGGGAGATCCCGGTCGAGTGCGGACAGTGGAACCGGGTCTGTGGCCCCCTTCCGCCGGTGGCAGTGTGACGGCGCCTGGCGTGGGAGAGGGTGGCCCCGCAGCTGATGGAGCGAGAGATCGAGTTGAAGGCCGTGCATGTGCGGACCCGGGACTTCTTGGAAGCGCCTGGATTCCAGCCAGGCCGACCTGCCCGGCGGCGGGCTCGCAGCCGAAGCCGCCGCCGGACAGGTTGCCCCCGGGTACGACTTCCTCGAAGGGCACCGCGAGGGCCTGGCCCTGCTGACGAACCTGCCGGTGCGCGAGATCGCCGCCAAGGCCGTCGGCGTCGAGCGGCTGCGGACCCTGCCGCTGGTCATCCCGAGTGGAGTGATCACCGGCTTCGTCGAGCGCTGGTACGGCCCTGACTTCCGCTCGCAGATCCAGACCGCCGCCGAGACCGGGCCGCCAGGCCCCCACTCCGGCATCCCGGGCGTTGACCGGGCACCTCACCCAGCCTCTGGGCGCCAGTAGTGTTCTGGACCACGGCTGCGGCCGAGGCATGACGTCGCGCATTACCCCTCGACAAACCTGGACGCTGAAGGATTCGGCCCACACGACGGTTTCGGCTGGCCCGGACCCGAGAGGACCGGCTTTGACCTGGTCACCTCGATGTCCGTCCTGAACGTGCTGCCCGGTGCCATGGCAGCCGATCCAGGCACTCAAGGATGCTGCGCCCTTCGCCCGTCCCGGCGGCCACGTTGTAATCGGCACCCGCAGTCCGCAGCCCGGGCGGCGGGGCTCGATGTACGGGCTAAGACCGCTGGCCCGTCGAACATCGGGAACCTCCTCGCGGTCACGGCATCCCCGCCACGGCCGGATTCGGCGTCCCCTACGAGGGCCTGCACGGCATCGACGAGCGCGCCTCCCTGGCGAACTCCCGGCTGTCTACGCCATCCACCAGCAGGCTGTGGCCGGTCTGCTGCACGCCGGCTGACCGCTCCCTGCCTTTGCCCCGGAAAGTCACCAGGCCTTGCTCTGCAGAGGGCAGTCCGCAGCCGGTCTCATGTGCATGCACCGCGCAGGAACAACCCCTGAACCCAAGCAGGCCGGCCATGGCCGAGCAGACCGAGACCACCGTGCCCGCCGTCCGCTTCGCGGCCGAGGCCAATGCCCAAGACATCGCCGAGGCCACCCTCCAGCGCCAGACGTTCAACGACAGCGACAAGGACAGCTACTTCGAGGGCTGATCAGCTCAGCGCCTTGTCGCCCCCGCAGCCCAATCCGCTGCCTGGAGTTGTGGGTGAGCCTTGCTGTCCGCGAAGCCGATGCTGCGGAGGGGTAACTGCTGGTTGAACTCGCTCGGCCGAGCGGGGCCGGGGACGTAGTGCACCGTGCGCAGCAGGACGGCGTTCCGGTCAATCACTCTCGACTGATTGCTGAGGATTCGGAAGTGCTGGCCGAGGCCTACCCCAAAGGCGATTCCCAGACTGGACAAGGCGGGTGCTGCTGGGCTCAAGGCGCGGTCTGTTGGTTTCCGGGGGTGAGGGATGTGGCTGCTGCGCATTCTCTGCATGCTGCTGCGCGGGGTTGGTTGAGTGCGGCCAGTGCCTGTTCCCGGTCGAGGGTGTGGTCGCTGGGTGTGCAGCCGATGACGTGGATGAGGGTGGCGCTTGGGTGCCCGGGGCGGTGGGGGAGGTGCTGGATGGTCCAGGCGGGCTGGCGCCGGTGGGGCAGGGCGTTGTCTGTCCTGGTGGGGACGTGCTGGTAGGACACGTCTGGCAGGGGGCGTGCGTGTGCGGGGCTCACCCAGGCACGGTGCTCGGCAGGCTCGGCGGCGCCGTTTGGGCTGTTCCGCCATATCAGGATTCCGACCTGGTACTGCCAGCCGTTCTCCTGCCGGCGGCGGGCGTGCAGCCGTGCGCGGACTTCCTGGCCGTCGGGGAGTATGACAGTGATCGGTGGCGTGCGGTGTCCAGCATCTCCTGACTCCATGAGCCCTCCCTTCTTGTCTTTTGCCGCCGCAGGTGGCATCGCAGCAGTGACCCCTTGGCGAACGAAGGCGCATATCGGTGCGTGCCGTACTGCGGGATATGCAGCGTCACCCGCGAGATGACGATCCGTGTCGCGTCTCATGTCCCGCCCCCTGACCACGGAAGAGCAGCGGCGAACCGCCCCTCAGGAACCAGGCCCAGCTGAGCCGGCAATATCAATGGCCTTTCCGCGCAGTGTCCTGACGCGAAACAGTCACGGGTGTGTCCGGGGAGCCGCACCTGCATCAGCGGGAAGCACGATCCGCCCCTTCCTGGCGTAGGCCATGACGTGTATCACCGGGAGGGGTAGGGGCTGATAGTCGTAGCCGGCGCCCCAGTTGGGGGTTCGCAGCCGCTCTGTTCGCGCAGCGTGCCGGTCACCGTCTATCACCTGGTCGGTGCCGGCCGTTAGCCTGTTGGTATGTCAGAGCATGTCATACCGGGCCGTAGGGGTGGCCTGATCTCCCTGAGCACCGCGGACTCTTTGTGGGTTGATCTGACGAGCGGGAGTGCGGTGCCGACAGCTGTCGCGGCGTTCACATGCTCGCCTGCTGATGCCCGGGCGGGGTACGTCCTGCTCGGCGGTCGTGTGGTGACGACGGTGACGGCAGACGGCAGCCGGTGGAGTGTTCCCCAGACCGAGGTGCGCCGGGCGGCAGCGGAACTGAACGCGGTGCAGATGGAGCGCCAGGACCTGGTCCGCATCGGTCCGTTTGGCGGCATGCCAGGGCAGGAGCATGACGAGGGAATGCTCCTGCCCTGGCGTCGGCGCATCAGCCGGGAACTGCAGGAGCCGGGCGAGACCGGGCGGGCAGCACGAGATGAAGGCAGCCGGCCGAGCCATCTGGCAGGGATCGACTGGCGTCGGGTACTCGTAGAGCAGCCCCACGGCCGGGCAGCAGGAACGTGGTGGCTGCCGCGCGCTGTGGTCAGGGTGCTGGACGCAGCCGAACATGCCGAAAGACGGTGGCTGCACGCCACGCGGCAGGCAAGCCAGACCCCAGTTGAGCTGTCATCCACCCACCGGCAGGCCAAAGCCGCCGCCGGACGCGAGACGACGAGTACGGACGACTCAGCCACCGTACTGCAGGTGTACAACGGGGAGCTGAAGGGCCAGTTGTACTCGGCAGTCAGCAGGAAGCCCGGCGTCTGCGGCAAGGTGGCCGGGTGGGCGTGCGCTGTCTGCCGCACCGCGCCCGCCGCAGTCCTTGATCACTGCCACGAACACGGCTATGTCCGCGCCCCTGTGTGCCATTCCTGCAACACACAGGAACGGCCCGACCACCTGTACAGCAACGACATTCGTGTGGCCGGCCACTACACACGCCTCTTCGACACCCACGCCGCCGACTGGCTCCCTCACTGGCACCGATGCCCTGGCTGCCGAGCCCGCACCACGCTGCCCCTGCCGCACCTCGCCGCATGGACCGCCCACACAGCCTGCCGTGCCATGCGCCCGGCCCACCGCGCCCCCCGCGGGCGCAAACCGTGCGGTCTGCTGCGCGTGTCCTGGACGGGCAGCCAGAACGCGCCCGGGTCCTGTCTGCTCACCGTCGCCGTCGACCTCTGTCCCACTGGCGAGCACCGAGTCCTGACGCAGGTTCCCTATCGCGAAGCCGTCCTACAGTTTCGTACCTGGCTGGCCGTGGCGGCCCCGGCCGTGGCTGCCGCGGCCGGTCCCGACCGCCTGGACGGCCTCCCCGACCGGGTCCGTCCCGTCATCGCGGATACCAGCGGTGAGGACCTGGCGCTGTTCTGAACGAAAAGGGGCCCGCACCCGAGGTCCTTGACACCCAAGACCATGGATCTTGAGGATCTCGGAAACGGCACCCACAGCGCCGACCAGGCCCTCACCCGTCACAGCGCCGCCTCACCGTCATGCGGGAGGCCGCCCGGAACCGAGGCCGGAGCTGGGCGGGTGCCGGCGGGGGGCGGGTAGCGTGGTGACTTCCGGGTGGTTGGGCCCGGCATTTCACGGCGGGTTACGGGGCGCTGGATGGTCACAGCTGGCGGGGCCGGGGACAAGCTCCCCAACAGGTTCGAGCACTGGTGGACGGCTCTGCAGGTCGCGCGGTTGCTCAGGGGCGAGGCATCAAGCATTCATCTGGAGCCATTGAACGCAGCCGGCGAGGGCATTGAGTTCGAGCTTCGGCTTCCGGACGGTCCGTACTGTGATCAGGTCAAGGCCAGTGGGAAGCCGTGGACCCCAGGAGCGCTTGTCGAGGTGCTGCGGAAGGTCAAGGCGCACCTTGCCGCGGGCAAGAGGGTCCGTCTGATCGTGGCGACTGACGCCCCCAATCTGCGTGGCCTGTGTGCGCGTGCACGGGATGCTGATCTTTCAAAGACTTCGAAGAGAGCCGGACAGCTCCGCACGCTGAGCTGCTTGCGAAGGCCGTTGCGGCGTAGGCGGATGCCGACCAGGAAACCGCGTGGAGGTACCTGCGGCTGGTCGACGTTCTGCATGAGCAGGAGGAAGGGCTACAGCGGGCCGTGAACTTGAGCTATGCCGCGTTGGTGCAAGGTGACCCCGAAGCGGTCGGCTCCATCCTGCGCGCCCTGTTCGACCAACAGATCCACCATGTTCTGACTGCTGGTGTGGGGCTACCTGGAGAAGAAAAAGCCAGGCGACGTTTCCTGGTCGGGGACACGACCACAGTCGATGCCCTGCGGGTGACAGTTGAGCGTCTCGTCTTCCACGCCAAGGCTCAGCCTGCGTCTTTCGTTGCCTTGCTGCACGTCCGCATGCGGACGATCTCGTCGAGATGCTCACCGCGATGGACCCGCCCAGTCGGCAGATCGTGCTGTGCGAGGGAGCAGCGGGCATGGGGAAGCCCACGGTCGTCAGAGAGGTCGCGCAGCGCTTGCAGGAGAGGGGTTGGTACACGGCTGCTGTGCGGATGAGCGCGGACACGCAAAGCGCGGCCGCCCTGGGCCGTAGCGGTCCCGGTTACTACATTCGGCCTACGAAGGCAGCGTCCGCATGGGTCCGGGGGCCCGGCGAGCTTGTGCTTTGTCCCAGGGCGTGATCGCGGACGTTCGCTGGCGCGGGCTCGGCGGTCAGAGGTATTCCCTGCGCTGCGGTCAACTGCGAGTGTTTGATCCCCTGTTCAATGCGGTCAACAGGACTTCTTCCCGTGCTCTCGCCGTCGGCGGGCGCCGTGGTGATACATCCGTCCGTGATGAGATGGTCCAGTTTGAGGCCGATCATGCGATCGTAGGCGGACGGAACCGGCAGTCGGAGTTGTTTCATCACACCGAGTGCGCCCCTTCGCCTCTGCGGCGGCGGAGCGTGGTGACGGAGCAGGGGTCCTCGGCTACTCGTCCGTATCCGCAGTCGAACACGAGCACCTGCATCAGACGGGCGAAAGCGACCCCATCTGGAATTTAGAGGGCTGCGCCAGCCCAACGGATCACGGTCCACCCGTTCGGGCGACAGCGCCAGGAACTGGTCGCGGACTAGCTTGAACAGGCATGCTTGGACCGGCAGGCACGGTCACCCCGAATGATCGTGAAGCACAAAAACCTCCAGGATCGGGGACCGCGCCTGCACCGCTTCACCCGCCTACTGGCGGACGCCCTAAGAGGCGGTGGAAGGCGGCGGAGGGTTCACGACCTCCGTCTTGCACTTCGAACATATGGGCTGTGGATAAGCTTGACTAATTCCCGCCGATCCTATGGCTAACGCTGCTGCAAGGCCTGCTACTGACGCCAGTCGCCCGACCCATTCGATCCTCTTTTGCATTTTCCCTACCTGACTGTTCGCGGATATTTATTTCAAACACAGGGCGCCCAAGGCTTGAGTGACGGTACTCAGCGGCCGCGGCTCCTTGTTCGGCCCTACCTTATAGGTAGTACTACCCTTTTCCTTCTCTCGGTCCACGACGCATATTTCGCCCCTCGAGGATTGGACAGCATAAAGCGCGTGGCAGATAGGGTATTAAATACTCATTTACGTCCGCTTTGGATGGCCCTGGGTGAGAGTCTTGTGGCTGGTCAGCTCCTTGACGGGATGGGGCGATCGCCGATCACGTGCGTACCGAGCTCGTCATCGACGCCCTCGCGGCAGCCGATCAGACTAAGAGGTCCTGGCCGGGGCAGTTAGGCGCATCGATCACGGCTCGCAAAACCGGGACTCAATCGGTCGTTGCAACCCTCCGTAAGACAGGGATTAGCCCCAACCGGCTCACGTCAGTCGCGAGAGCCGTCCTCGCCCTCTCTGCTTGGCGTACTCGCAGCCCTGCGGGGGGCGGCCGGCAGTGTTCCGGGCGGATGACCGGACGCGGCAGCGCGGGCCGCCGACCGGTCCTCCCGGGTTCGCTGCGCTCTTCCCTGGCGTGCCGGACACGGCGGCGAGCCCGGCCGGAGGCAGCGGGCGCGCTCCGGAGTGGCGGCACGCGGGCCCGTCACGCCAGCCGGCTTGTGCCGCCGCGGGCTGCTCGGTGCGGGGGCCGCAGCGGGCCTGGGTGTGCGGATGCGCAGGCTGCCGCAGCCGGTGCCGGGCCGCCGCCTCGATGGCCGGATCCGAGTAGTGATTACTCAGTGTCGATTCGGGCGTATTGGCGCCAATGGTACTGAAGCTCACCTTCTTGGACCCGTATCCTGGAGCCAGAGTCATGATCGATACCCCCTTGGCCATGCTGGAAAACGCCTCCCTTTACGCCAGTCGCCATATAGGGATGACGGAAGAGGAATCGGGCCGAGTAGCCGCATACCTTGGGTATCCGTCGCCGGCTTGCCTTTCCGGAGAAGCAGTACCGGATGCCATCCGCGAGAGTGCGCCTCCGGGCTTGCCGGATGCGGTGGATGAGCAGACCGTGCTGCAGGAGCTCGCCGGACTGGCTGCCCGCAACAAGCGCATGGTCAACATGATCGGGCAGGGGTATTACGGCACCTTCACGCCTCCTGTGATCGCGCGGAATGTGCTGGGGAATCCGAGCTGGTATACGGCCTACACGCCGTACCAGCCTGAGATCTCGCAGGGACGCCTGGAAGCACTGATGAACTTTCAGACGATGATCACGGATCTGACCGGACTGCCCGTGGCGAACGCATCCCTTCTGGATGAGGGGACCGCCGCTGCCGAGGCGATGATGGTGCTGCACCGGGCAGCGCAAAGCCAGAGCCCGCGTTTCGTCGTCGACGAGGACTGCCTGCCCCAGACGATCGAAGTGGTCCGGACGAGGGCGGAACCGCTGGGCATAGAAGTGCTCGTGTGTGACGTGGCATCGGGCTTGCCGGAGGAAAGCTTCTACGGCGTCCTGCTGCAGTACCCGGGCACCAGCGGTGTGGTGCGCGACCTTGCATCCACCATCACACAGGCACACCGCCGCGGTGCCAGGGTTGCGGTGGCCGCAGATCCGCTGAGCCTGGTCATCCTTGCCGCACCCGGTGCCATGGGGGCCGATGCGGTCGTCGGCAGCACTCAGCGTTTCGGATGCCCGCTCGGCTTCGGCGGGCCCCACGCGGGCTATATCGCCCTGAAGGCCGATCTGCGCAGGCAGATCCCCGGCCGTCTGGTGGGTGTGTCGGTCGATGCGGACGGCCGCCAGGCCTACCGGCTTGCACTGCAGACACGCGAACAGCACATCCGGCGCGAGAAGGCCACGAGCAACATCTGCACCGCAGCAGTGCTCTCCGCCGTGACCGCCGGAATGTACGCCGTCTATCACGGTCCCGACGGCCTGCGGGCAATCGCCCACCGGGTCCATCGTTACGCCAGGGTGCTGGCTGCCGGGCTTGCCGCCGGGGGCATCGAACTCGTCCACGGCCAGTTCTTCGACACCGTACTGGCGAAGGTTCCCGGCCGGGCCCGGCACGTGGTGCAGACCGCTGCCGGCCGGGGCATCAATCTCAGGGCGGCGGGCGAGGACTGCGTCGGCATTGCCTGCGACGAGACCACCCGACGTGAGCACCTTGAACAGGTATGGGCCGCATTCGGCGTGGCCGGACACGACATCGACACCCTCGACGGCAACGTCCGCACTGCCGGGTCCCCTTGCCCGCTGCGAGAAGATGCCATTCTCTCCCACCCGGTATTTCACGAACACCACACGGAAACCGGCATGCTCCGGTACCTGAAGACCCTCGCGGACAGGGACTACGCACTGGACCGGGGCATGATCCCACTCGGTTCCTGCACCATGAAAATGACTCCGGCTGCGGCCATGATGCCTGTGACCTGGCCAGGCTTCGCCGACATCCATCCCTTCGCCCCCGCCGGGCAGACCGAAGGCTACCGCGAGCTCATCCGGCAGCTGCAGCAATGGCTGGCCGACATCACCGGCTACGACGCAGTCTCACTGCAGCCCAACTCCGGCGCACAGGGCGAATTCGCCGGCCTGCTGGCCATCCGGAAGTACCTGGCATCCCAGGGCCAGTCCCACCGCGACATCTGCCTGATGCCCGAAAGCGCTCACGGGACCAACGCAGCCAGCGCAGCGATGGCAGGCATGCGCGTCGTCGTGATTTCCTGCGACGCCGACGGCAACATCGCCCTGGACGACCTCACCGCCAAACTCGAGCAGCACCGGCACGAAGCAGCGGTGCTGATGGTCACCTACCCCTCGACGCACGGGCTCTTCGAAGAGTCCATCACCCAGGTCTGCGCCCTCGCCCACGACGCAGGCGCCCAGGTCTACCTCGACGGCGCCAACCTCAACGCCCTTGCGGGCCTGGCCCGCCCAGGCAGGTTCGGCGCGGACGTCTCCCACGTCAACATCCACAAGACCTTCGGCAGCCCGCACGGCGGCGGCGGCCCGGGCATCGGACCCCTGTGCGTCCGGACACACCTGGCCCCCTACCTTCCCAACCACCCCGAAGAGCCGCACGCCGGCCCCGCCGGCGGGACGGGACCGATCGCGGCCGCGCCGTGGGGATCGGCCGGCATCCTGCCGGTCTCCTGGGCCTACATCAGGCTCATGGGAGCCGACGGGATACTGAAGGCCACCCAGACAGCCATCCTGAACGCGAACTACATAGCCCGGCGCCTGGGCCCCCACTACCCCATCCTCTACACAGGCCCGCACGGCCTGGTCGCCCACGAATGCATCATCGATATACGCCCGATCACTCGCAGCACGGGCATCAGCGTGACGGACGTCGCCAAACGACTGGCCGACTACGCCTTCCATGCCCCCACCGTCTCGTTCCCCGTTCCGGGCACACTGATGATCGAACCGACAGAATCGGAGAACCTCAACGAACTGGACCGCTTCTGCACGGCCATGATTGCGATCAGAGAAGAGATCGGCAAAGTCGCCAGCGGCGAATGGCCGCAGCACGACAACCCGCTGCACAACGCACCGCACACCGCAGAATCACTCACCGGGCCCTGGCCGCACCCGTACTCGCGCGAAGAGGCAGTGTTCCCTCTGCCATACCTGCGCACAGCCAAGTACTGGCCTGCCGCTCGCCGATTGGATGACGCATACGGGGACCGCAACCTTGTCTGCTCCTGCCCGGCTGTGCAGAACTACGACATCCATGCTGCTCAGGGACTTCCCCCGGAGGCACCCCTCCTGCTCGGCGCCTCAAACCATGCCAGGTAATCCCGGCCGCCGGTACCGAGGCGGTCGTCTTCGCCCCCCGGGGCACCGGGGGACCGAACGGGCCGCTCTGTGGGCGGCCGCGTCCTGCCGGGGGTTGACCGGATACCGGGAGGCAGGTGGCCGGGGCCGCATGGACGGGGCCTCTATGTGTTTGGTCAAGTCCGACAACCAGTAGGTTCGTGCGGTCGAGCGGGGCGAGCCGGAGCCAGCCAAGATCACTCCCCTTGGGCCGGCTGTGGTCTGCAGTCGGCACCTGGGTACGTCTGCTGCCGCAGGTCCATGCCGCGGCCGATGCCGCCGGTGACATCGGCGGGAACGTCTCGGCCGATTCGACGAGCGCGCGCACCAGCACGCGGCCGGTGCTCGCAATGACCCGCCGCCCGGCCCAGCCACGTCAAAGGGGGACTTCGCGGCGGAACAGCAGGCCGAACCTCCGTGGCAGAGCCTGTTCGCCCGGCTGGCGCAGGGGGTGCAGGCGGTGAGGGACCGGGCCGCACGCGGGCGGCTTCACCCGCAAGTCCACTTGAGTACCGACGGACGCTGCCGCCCGCTGTCCCCGGTGATCACTCCAGGCCAACGGGGCGACAGTCCCCAGTTCAAGCTGGTACTGGAGAAGAACGGTGTTCCCCGCCTCGGACCGGGCCGCCCCCACAGCAAGCCGGACAGCGTCGCCGCGGACAGGGCCTACAGCAACCGGCCCTGCCTTCAGTACCTGCGGCGCCGTGGTATCCCGCACACGATCCTGGAAGACCGACAGCCGGGCCGCCCGCCTGCGCAAGGGGTCACGCGGCGGACGACCACCGGGCTTCGTCGAGGACCGGTACAAGAGACGCAACGCCGTCGAGCGGGCCATCTGCAAGCTCAAGCACCACCGAGCGCTGGCCACCCGCTACGACAAGCGAGGCTACGCATTCATCGGAACCGTCACCGCCCTCGCCATCTGGCTGAAGTCCTGACGCCGAGACCGGTCACCACCCCAGATCAGCCGGCCGCTGTTGCCCGCACGGAACGATAACGCCGTCCTGGTCGAGGACCTCGGAGGAGTTGGCCGAGTTCACCCACACTGTGATGCCCTGGGCATGGACAACGACGTTGAACGGCGACTCCTCGGGCTCCAATTCCGTCACGACGCTGAACTGTTCACCGGGACGCATCCAGTAGTCGGTTCCCCAGGGCTCCACCCACAAGCAGAGCACGCTCTCGGTCTCGTTGCTCACGCTGGTCTTTGACACGCCAGAACGCTAACAACCAGCATGATCGGCCGGACAGCTCTAAGCTTGCCGTTTAACCTTTGCGGGCTTGATGTTCCTTGATCGACTCGGCGCGTTTGACGGTCTTGCCAACGCTGTGGTGGCTGGCCCGGTGCTTGTTCTTCGATCCTGGGGGTCGGGATGGTTTCGGTGCGGCTGCCGGGCGGGCCGCGGTCGCGCGGACGTTGCGAAACCCCCACCTGACCCGGGCGGGGGTGAGGCGACGCGGTTCAGTTCGTCGTTCCCAGGGGCGCCGGAGGTCTTCGGCGAGGGGCCGGATGAGATAGAGCTGGGCATGTGCGGCGATGATCAGCCAGGTCCACAGATCAGCGGTGTCGGCGCGGCGGATCTTCGGTGCGGTCCATCCGAGGGTCTGTTTCATCAGCCGGAAGGTGTGTTCCAGGTCGAAGCGGCGGAGGAAGGCCTGCCACCACCGGTCTACGTCCGCCGATGTGGCTGAGGTTGCGGAGCACCCCAGCCAGACTGGTTTCGGTTCGCGGATGCCTGGCAGGCGCTCGACCGTCAGTCGCATCAATGTGCCGTGCAGGACGGGTAGTTCATTTCTGCGGTCCAGCCAGGGGCCGCGGTGGGTGAGCCGGGGATGCATCCGGTTCCAGGCCATCGTCTCTGCCTTGCCGTAGTGGGTGGTGTTCGTGGCGGTGGTGATGTCGGGCTGGTGCCAGGTGTCGGGCTTGGCGAAGGTGAGGACGCTGCCGTGCCGGCCGGGCCTTCCGCCCTTGGGTCCGGAGCGGGTGGGGCCCGGGTCGCGGAGCATGACGCGGTCCGAGCGCAGTCGTCCGAGCAGCACGACGGGCAGGTCCCGCAGGGCGTGGGAGAGGTAGGTGACGTCGTAGCCGGCGTCCATCACGATCAGGATCTCGGGGTCGCCTGGCTTCCAGTGTCCCGCGTGGGCCAGGCGTCGAACGACCTCGCGGAGTTGGGCGGCGGTGACGAGTGTCGCCTCGTCTGCGGGTCCGAGCCGCTGGGCGTCCAGTAGCCGGCACCAGGAGGTGCGGCCTGTTTCCAGGGCGGCGACGAAGGAGTACGGCCAGCCAGGGATGAACTGGTCCTTGCCGCGGTCGCCGCGTGCGTAGACGTGGCAGAACAGCCGGTTATCGCTGGTGGGAGCGTCGGGGCGGAGCCAGTTGCTTACGTCCACGGCCAGTACGATCCGCCCGTCCGGTGTTCTCGGCAGCGGCAGGCCGGCCAGAGCGCGTCGCAGGCGCGTCGGTTCAATCCAGCCGCGGTTCAACCCCGCATACAAGGTCCCGTGTCCACGCCGGTGTTCGGCCGTCAGCGACAGCTCGACCAGGGTGTTCACCGGCCCTTCCGCACACAGCACCGCGTCGGTCAGCTCGAAGAGCACGTCAGCCCGGGCATACAGGCAGTCGTAGAACTCGACACGAAAGCGGGACAACACATCCAACGCCTCGCGTCCGGACACCTCGGCAGGCAGGCTCATACACGGCGGCAGTTCTCTGGTGCTTCCTGACTCGACATCTCGAAGCGTGGAGAACGGCCGCCTCCGCTGTCAGGGAAAACACCGCAGATCAGCAGGTCGGGTGACAGGCGAGGTTAAACGGCAAGCTAAGCGGAGAAGGGACGGGAAACCATCGCGACCCTGAAACACACCATCGCAGGAACCATGCGCTCAGCCCATCTCGGCTCACGGCAAACGCCGTCGTCAGTGTCGGGGGTTAGGAGTCCCCTCCTCCAGCGCCGGCCAACTTTGAGAAGATCAGGAGCTGTTGCATGAAGCGGGAGCGGGCGACCCCATCCTGCACGAGATGCTCGACCGTCTCGAACAGAGCACTTGGCCACTCGACCTCATCACCGAAGTCCACCTCTTCGGCTCCTGTATCCGCGGCGCCCCGGAAGTCGGTGACATCGACGTCGTGGTCCAGCACACCACCGACGAAAGCTGGACACAGCAGGTAGTCGACGCCCTGTTCAGCGGCTGTGACGGCCACACGCCCATGCGTAGGGGTCTGCGCGGCAACCGCCGAGGCATCAGCTTCCAGTTGCAGGAACGTCAAGCCCTCCAGGACGAGGGCATCGACCTCCTGCTGCTCTGGAAGCGGGGCGAGCCGATTGCCCTCGCTCGGCAGAGGCTCGCCGCGATCGCCGTCGACCGGGCAGCCGGACGCGCTCCACGCGACCACGTCCTGCCTGCCTACGAGACGATCGCCGACCTGCTGCCCCGCCCAGTCCGCATCGGCCTGCACCGCTGGAGCACCTGATTGCCGCACGGGTGACGCTGGTGGTGATCGAGGCGACCTCGGACTGGAAGCCATTCTGCTACGTGCTGGCCGAGGGCCTGAACGTGATCCTGGTCAACGCGCGCCAGGTCAAGAACCTGCCGGGCCGCAAGACGGATGCCTCGGGCGCGGCCTGGCTGGCCCAGCTCGGTTCCCACGGACTGGTCCGCCCCTCGTTCGTGCCGCCCCGACCAGTCCGGGAACTACGTGACCTCACCCGGGCCCGGACCACCGCCACCCGGGAACGCTCCCGCGTGGTCCAGCGGCTGGAGGACACCGGCATCAGACTCTCCGTAGTCGCCTCCGACATCATGGGCATCTCCGGACGGGCCATGCTCGAAGCCCTCATCCGTGGCGAAGCCGACCCGCACGTCCTCGCGGACCTGGCCAAACGCAAGCTCCGCAACAAAATCCCCGAACTCACCGAGGCCCTGACCGGACGCTTCCGTGAACACCACGCGTTCCTGACCCGCCTCCATCTGGACCAGTACGACCAGCTCACCACCATGATCGACGAGATCACGGCGCGGTCGAGGAGGCGATGGCACCCTTTCGTTCCGCCCCCGACCTGCTCGACACCATCCCCGGGATCAACCAGTACGTTGCCGAAGTGATCATCGCGGAGACCGGCGGGGATATGACGTCGTTCCCCCTCCGCCAGGAACCTGGCGTCCTGGGCGGGCGTCTGCCCCGGCCACCACGAATCCGCCGACCGCACCAAGAACACCAGAGTCCGGCCCGGCAACCCCTACCTCAAAGGGGCCCCCCGGACTCGCCGCGTTCGGCGCAGTCAGAACCAAGGACACCTACCTCGCCGCCCGCTACAAGCGGCTCACCGCCCGCCGCGGCCCCCCGGCGGGCCCTCGTCGCCGTCGAGCACTCGATCAGGGCACATGCTCACCGACAACGCCGCCTGCCAGGAACTCGGCGGCACCTACTTCACCCAGCGACATCCCGAACGCGCCACCCGCCGGGCCATCGGCCGACTCAATCAGCTCGGCTGCACAGTCACCCTCAACCCCAGGGAAACCGAGGCCTGACGGGAAGACCTCTACACCCGGCAGCCATCCACGGCCACCTGGCACCCAGCCATGCCCACACCCACTCTGACTGCTGTTATATACGCGTCCTAGACCTCGGCGAGGTGCGTGACGGTCTCCCCGGACGCCAGTCCTTTCCCTGTCGGAGGGAGAGTCATTTCGTCGTGGGCGCCGGGCCCGTGCGTGCTCGGGCAGAGATCACCACTGGCCACTGTCTCCCCCGCCGCGAGCGCGGCCAGTTCCTCCAGTAACTGGACCGGCAGACCATTGTCAGAGACACCGGAATCGACTTCACGTCAACCCTCAGCAGTCGCATCAGTCCCAGCAGGCGACAGGCTGCCAGCCATCCCGATCGTGTGCCCCGCCGCCGTACCCCTGTTCTTCGTCCAGGATGCCGTTCACCTGCCGCATTGAGCTGGGTCAGTACTCAAGATGGCAATTTCCTGCAGATCATTCTGCACGATGCTGCCGCCCGCCCTGCTTCCCCTGTTTCCTGATTTATGAAATATTCAGTTCATAAAAGCCGGGACCCTGCGTTCCGGCCTGGCCGGGATTCAGGCTATTTATTTCTATTTCAAAGAAAGGTCAGGAACCGAAATGCTTTCACTCATGAAGGCTTCTTCTCGTCTGCGTGGCTTCGTTGCTGTGGCCGGGATTGCTGCAACGTTTTCCCTACCCGTTGCCGCCCATGCCGAGAGCGGCGTTTTCGAGATTACGACAGCTAGTCAGTGCGCGTCTATTCCGAAGATGACGCAGAAAATTGTGAACGGAACTGAACGGGAAATCGTTCTGTACTCGGATGCCAATTGCACTACCCCGGCGGCTATACTCCCCCCGCGGGGACAGCAGGGAGACAATCAGTTCCTCGGGTACGAAGGCTGATTGTTCGGGGGGTGTACCTATGCCCTTCGTCAAGGATGCGGTGCCGGGCATGAGGCTGTCTGGGGTAGTCAGGCGGCGAGGGCTTGAACCGCCGTTGCTTACCATCGAGCACTCGCTCCACCCGTCGGCACCTGGGAAGTACCTTCGGCGGGTACGAACTACTCCTCCAGCGCCCAGCGCAACAACCGCTCCAGTGCCTCCTGGCGGAACTCCCACCGCCCGACCGGCAGACGAATCCGGCCAGCCCGTCATTCACCGCCCACGGCTGCGCCTGCCCCGTGGAGCCCTCGCCCGCGACCACGAGCTCCCACCCGCTCCCGCCGCGGACCCGGCACTCGCCTCCCGCCGAGACCGAGTTGCCGACCCGAGCGAGGCGGCCAGAGTTCGGCGTCAGGACAGGGGTGCGGGCCGGCGGGGCGGGGGAATGGCCCCAGAAGTTCCCGCAGAGGTCTCGAGCCGCTGGCCCATTGGGCGAGGAGGGGGCGGTCGGCCAGGTACAGGCGCTGGGACCGGGCGAAGCCGAGTGCCGGTTTGGAGAACCTGCCGTTGGTGACGAGGACGACGACATCGCCCTTGTGCACCGGTCGGCCGGTGCCGTTGAGCACCTGCAGATCCGGCGTACCCACCGCGGAGCCGGCAGACCGGCCCTGCGGTGCTTGCACTGAGCATTTTCAGCGTTGCCTCTCCAGGGTGAGGACCGCGGCGGCGATGTCCGTCATGCGGTTCGGGCTGCAGCGGCTCCGGCGGAAGATCCGCCAGGACTTCAGGCGGGCGACGCCTCGTTCGACAGGAGCGCGGGCCTGGGCGAGTGCCCGGTTCAGCGTCCGTTCGGTCGGTGACAGTTCGCCGTTGGGCGGGCGGCGGATGGCGGTGGTGACCCAGGAGCCTGCGCCGATGTAGGCGCGGTCGGCGACGATCGGGACGCCCTGGCGTTCGCAGATCCGGATGATGCGGTGGGTGCGTGCGGCGGTCAGATCGTGAGCGCGGCCCGGCAAGGCCGGCGAGATCCACAGAAGCTGGCCCTGGGGATCGGTGACTATCTGCACGTTCACGCCGTGGCGCCGGTGCTTGTGGGAGTAATCGGCGCGTGCGTCGCCCAGGCGGTCGCACTCGCTGAGGGTGCCGTCCAGGAGCACGTAGTCCGGGTCGTGCTCGCGCAGGGTCTTGAGCAGGCCCGGCGCCCGGTCGGCGAGGAGCCGCACGACGGCGGTGGTGTAGGCGTGGGCGGTGCCTACGGATATGCCGAACCCGGCGGCGATCTGCGCGAGAGTGTCGTGCTTGCGCAGGTAGGCGAGAGCGACGAGGGCGCGCTTGTGCGGCGGGAGCTTGCAGCGGCGGTCACCCTCACGGGTGACGATAAGCATCGTGACCCACTCGACCAGCGCATGAGGCAGGTCGAGTGCGGCAGGATAGGGAACCAACAGGGCTCCTGGGCCGGCAGGTTGAGACTTCGAACACCTCACCCAACGGCCCGGGAGCCCTGTCCGTTGCGGGCGCCAAGGTCATCACCCGATCGGTGGCCACGCTGAAAATGCTCACTGATTCACCCAGCGCTGCCCGTACGGATCGGTCGCCTTCATATCCGCGCTGTTGTCCCCGGCCCCACCGACCTGCACCGCGTCCGCGCACCCATCGCGCCGCATCAAATCCCGCACCGCTTCCTCGAACTGCCGGTGATGCAAAGCGTCCAGCTGCGCCAGCGCATAACGCAGCCCCTGAGACCTCACCCGCTCCCACTGAGCCGCACGCCGCCGCTGGACCCTCCAGCCCGCCACGGCCCCGCCCACAAGGCAAGCGCCGCCCCGCGTGCGCCCGCCTCGCAAGAGCCGCAGCCATTCCATCGCAGGTGAGGACGCCATACCTAACTCTACGCGCGTGACAAAGCAGCGTGGCTTTTGCTGTTCATCGACAGATGAACAGGGGCACCGGTCATGCATCGAAGGCGACCGAACAGGCCCTTCAGCGAGGTTGGACCCCCGCGCGGTGGGCGCGGAAGCTGCCGTGGTGTGCTCAGTAGCGTCTTGCGCATGCCTCGGAGTGAACCCAGCAAGGCTGATCAGGAGCTGATCCGGCAGGCCCGCGCGCAGGGATATGCGGTCAGCGCGAGTCAGCTTGAGCGATGGCGTCGGCGTGGCCTGCTGCCGCAGCCGACGCGTGTCTACCGCGGCCGGCACGGTACCGCGTCGGTCTACCCGGACGGGACGAGTGACCTCGTCTGTGCACTCGCCCGACTCAGTGTCCCGGGAAGGCGGAGCGACGACCTGGCACTTCTGGCGTTCTTCGACGGCGCCGATGTCCCCGAAACGGCGCTCAAACTCGCGATCGCACGCACCTACTTCAACCGCTGCCTACGCCACGAGAACGTGATCGCCCAGGCCGCGGCACGTGTGCCCGAAGGATGGGACTCAGCACTCGGCAAGGAGTACGAGGCCGCAGAAGCCGAGGCCCGGACCGAACTGGCCAAGGGTGGACGGGCAGTGCGCCAGATGAGGATCAACCTGCGCCGCCTTCCGGACCTCGCAGGTGCTCCGCAGCGACAGGTCGACGAGCGGCTTCTCGGCGTCCTCGTGGGCCTGAACAGGTTGCGCCTGCCCGAGGACGACCACGAGTTCATGGCCGACCTATCAGCAGCGCTGGCCTTCGACTGTTCCCAGGACGACGATGACGTCTTTGCCGTATGGGAGTACGCGGCCATCTCTCACTCGTCGCAGATGGCCCGCTATGAGGAAACCTCTCCCGAAGAGCGGTTCGATCTGCTTCTTGAGACGAGCCGGGAAGAGCTCTGCAACCTCAGGGAAGAGGTACGGACAGCCGTCGACCAGATGTGGCACCGCGCGACCTGGGGCCTGGAGTCTGAAGCAGACCTCTCCCGCCCCTCGATGGCCCGGAACTCGGCCGGCATGTTGATGGAATGGATGAGCGCACGACAAGTCCAGCCAGGGAAAGTATCTATGGCCGACCGCTACTTTCTGAGTCTCGGTCATCTTGAGCTGTGCTGTCTTGCCGCCGAGCGCAGCGTGGGCGCGGCATGGCAGCATCCCGTCGGGGAGGGCCGTGCGCGATTCATCGCCCGTACCACCTGGCCCCGACACGGAACCTGAGCGCCGAAGCCTGCTCGGCTGCTGCTTTCAGACCGCCAGGAGTCCGTCAGGGATGCCGAAGACCTGGTCGAAGGCGACTCCGCGTGTGGCGGTGACAACGAGGCAGGGAGTCCCGGAACCGGCCGTGGTGAGGGGACCCGCCTGCCCGAGGCCGAGTGCGTCGTGCGGGCCCAGGAGGCCGAGGTTGTCGAAGACGCAGTAGAGAGGGATCCCGGTCCAGGCGACGGGCTGCAGAGGGGCGGTGACCGCGGAGCGCTCCACGGCATGACGCCGGCCGGCCCGGCCGGCCCGGCTGGTCATGCGGCTCTTGCAGCCGATCAGGTCGGCCTGCCGCCCCTCGGCGGCGATGAGGCCGGATGTCCGGCGCAGCGAGCTGGTGGTGTGCTGCAGAGCGAGCCGTACAGGTTCGCCCATGACTCCGTGCCTCAGGGGCTGACGTGCCATCCGCGGTGGTTGAGTTCCTGGGCGACGCGCGGCGCATGGGCGCCACCGATCGCCTTCCTGTCCGTCAGACGTCCGCGACGGTGCCTGTCTTCCGGTGCTGTACTCCTGCAGTTCACTGGGATGCGGGAGGCGAGGGCGGGGTGAGGGGCGGTGCCCCGACCGGCCGGACGAAGACGACCATGTGCCGGGCGCGGGTGATGGCCACGCGAAGGAGGCGACGGGTCTCGGCGGTGCGTTTGGTGTCCCATTGGGGATCGAGAAGCTTGGATCGGTGGATGTCTTCGGCGATGACCACTCCGTCGAACTCTTTGCCTTTCGAGCGGTGCATGCTCATGAGGCTGATGTCGGTGTGCTCCTGGCGGGACATGGCGAGGGACTCGTTGCCGAGTGCGCGTCTGATGGCTCCGGCCGCGTTGCGGTAGGACATTGCGTCCCCGGCTTCCATGAGCACCCAGGCGAGGAGATCGGTGGCCTTGAGCAGTCGAAGCATCCGAACCTGTTTGAACATTTCGTCAAGTTCCCTGGCTCCGGTCAGGAGGGCACGTGCTGTCTGCCAGTCGGCGACCGGCTGGCCGGTGAGCCGGATTCCGCGTGCGTGACTGGCGATCAGGAGCTTTGCTGCCTTCGACTTGACTGCGGAGTCGCTCTGGATTGCTGCGATGGCGTTCTCAAGGGTCTGCACGGTCGTCTTGGCGCCGGTGGTGCCGTTGCTGAACTTGACCCGGTAGTAGTCGGCTGCGGCGCGCAGGGTGCGGGTGATGGCGTCCGTGGGGGCCAGTCCCGGCCACTCGAGGATGGAAGCGACGACGTAGCCGGCTGCTGCCGATAGTTCCGGATCGAAGACGAAGTCGTGCTCGATGGCGGGGAGCTTGTGATGTCCGATGGAGCCCTCGCTGGTGATCTTCTCCGAGATTCTTCCCAAGAAGGCGTTCTCGCGGGCGAGGACGGCGATGGTCGGTGGCCGGCCGAGTTCGGATTCGAGGTGCTGGCGAAGCGCGATGACGGCGTAGTGGGTGAATGCCTCGACCGGGGGAGCGTTGTAGGTGGCGTAGTGGATGGTCTGCACGGCCTCCGGTGCCGGGTGAGGGTTGGCGCGCAGGACGGCGTTGGCGTAATCGAGGAGGCCGCCTGAGGGGCTGCGGTGGTTGTCGGCGGACAGGTCGAACCGCGTGGGCTGCAGGTGATCGATTGCGTGGTTGATCCGTTCGGCGTCGACGCCGGGAATGTGGTCGAAGATCCGCTGGTCCGGGTCGGCCAGGCAGATCACCGTCGACTTCGCGGCGAACGTCTTCACCGCCCGCCACTGGTTGGTGTTGGTGTCCTGGAACTCGTCGACCATGACCACGGGGTAGATCTGCGTGTAGAGCGTCTGGACGGCTGTGCTGCTCTCCAGGAGAGTAGCGGCGGCCGGAGCCAGTTCGTCGAAGCTGTACCGGCCCTGTTCGGCCAGTCGGCGACGCTCGGTCGGCCAGTGGCCGTCGAAGTCTGTCTTGAGGTGTTTCTCCCTCTCGGGAGTGATGAACGACGACGGCGTTCCGGTCACCAGCCGGCCGTGGCTGCGTACGAGGTCCATGAAGAAGGCATGGAAGGTGCGGATCTCGATGAGGCTCTGTGTCTGGCGGTCCAGAACGCCACTCATCCGTTGAGTGAGCTTCTTCGAGTTGGCCACCGATCGGGTGATGGGCCGTGAAGCGCAACGAACGAGGCCCCCGAGCTGTTGATCGAGATGTCTGATGTCTCAATCACGTTGCTCGGGGGCCTCGTTGGTCATCCATCCTGCCGCACTTGACCTGCCGCATGCACTCGTGGAGTGGGTCACCATGCTGGTTGTCACCCGTGAGGGCGACCGGCGCTGCAAGCTCCGTCCGTCTCAGCGGGCGATGGTGGCACTGGTGTACCTACGAGAGCACACCACTCTGGCAAAGATCGCCGCCGGGTTCGGGATCAGCGAGTCCACCGCCCACGCCTACACCCGCGCGGTCGTCGACCTGCTCGCCGAACGAGCACCGGGTCTGCTCAAGACGCTGCGCGAGCACGATCCCGATTTCATCCTGCTCGACGGCACCCTCGCCGAGTGCGACCGGGTCGGCGACGGCCGGGCCGACTACTCCCACAAACACCAGCGCCACGGCGTGAACGTGCAGGTCGTCACCGACCCCGGCAGCCGGCTGCTGTGGCTCTCGCCCGCCCTGCCGGGCCGCACACACGACCTGACCGCCGCCCGCACCCACCGGATCATCCGAATCTGCGAGCGCCAGGGCGTTCCCATCCTGGCCGATCTCGCCTACCAAGGCGCAGGACCGTGGCTGACGACCGGCATCAAACGCAGACCCCTGCAGGAACTCACTTCCACCGAGAAGACCCTCAACCGGGCGCTGGCCGCAGCACGAGCGCCCGTCGAACGCGGTGTCGCGAGCCTGAAGTCCTGGCGGATCTTCCGCAGGTCCCGATGCAGCCCCAACCGCATGACGTCAATCGTCAAGGCCATCCTCACGCTGGAGCGGCAACGCTGAAGAAGCTCAGTGATCTGCCGGACCGCCGCCCGCGAGAAACTCAGGAAGAGGACGCGCTGTCCCGGCTCGAGCGTGCGGGGCGTACTGCTGCGCCTTGAGCAGGGCGATGGTCGTCTTGCCGCAGCCGGGGCCACCTTCGATCAGCAGATGCCCTGACGAGTCGAGGATCGCCTGGCGCTTCTCGTCGATCTTCATCCGAGATCGTCATCCGGCTCGCTGCCACTGTCGTCCGGCTCCTTGATGGCCGGTGCCGGCGTGGTGCGCAGGTCGAGGTCGATCTGAACGAGGAAGTCGGCAAGGGTCCACGGAAGTTCGGACCGGTCTGCGCACTGTGAGATCAGCAGAGCCGCGTATCCTCCCCCTTCCTCTTCTTGAGTACCTGCGTGGTCAGCTTCCGGGCAGATTCGTCATCGGCGTGCTCGTCCAGGAAGCCGGCGTTGTGCGGATAGTCGGAGCGTGTGGCCACGTGCTTGAGGAACCGGCGCTGCACGGTGACAGGAATCTCCACCGTCAGCAATTCCTCGACCCCGCTGTATCCGATGACCTCGTACCGGGTGAAGTGGGCGGCCTTCGCTTCGGCATCGGGGGTGAGAGGGCTGGTCGGGGTGTCATGCATGCCGTAGACGGGCTTGCCCATGGCTTTGAAGACGGGTGCGAACAGGGGCACCGACGTGTCGCCCTGGGCGTCGAAGACGGTCACGCCGGCGAGGTCGATGTGGACGTACTCCTTCAGCGACGGTCCCGGTCACGGTCGAGGACGTCGGAGACGATCGGGAAGAGGGCGGCCTCTGTCGCGCCCTCGACCACGAGCACGGCCCGGGCAAGCACGGCCTCGGCGAACTGCCGCTGGTTGGCCAGGTACCGCTTGAGTTTGAAGCCCGCGGGGAAAGTGATGTCTTCGCTGGTCATCGACCCTGTCGAGTCGCGGTCCAGGACGACGATCTGCTCCGGGGTGAACCGCTCGATCACGTACGGCGAGTGCGACGTCACGATCGCCTGGCCCATGTTGCGGACCACGTGATCGACCAGGCGCCGCTGCGCGTGCGGAGGAAGCGCGATCTCCGGTTCCTCCATCGCGAAGATGACAGACTTCTCGCCCTTCAGCTCCGCGATGTACGTGAGCAGCGCGAACACCAGCAGGTTCAACGAGCCCGTGCTGAGAGTGGCCTGTGCGAGGCGAACCTGCGCAAGGCCGTCGCCCACGGCGCGGTCTTCCAACGCGCCGATCTCCGCATGGCCGACTTGCGCGGCACGACTTGAGCACCGCCAACTGTGTCGAAGCACGCCTGGCCGGCGCCGTGGCCAGCGAGCACACCGGCTGGCCCGCCGGCTTCGGCCACACGGCCGCCGGAGTTCGTCGACACCGATGACTCCGGCCCCGAGCCCTGGCCCCTCCTCCAGTCCCCGGGGATGGTGTGGCAGGCGCTGCCGCTGCGGTCCGCTCCCTGGCCAAGACGCGCCGGTCAGGACAGCGGCGACCGCGGTCCGCCTGACGGCACCACTCAGCGGCGTCCTGACCGCGCGGGCCCAGACCGCCAGACAGATCCGGAGCCGGTATCGCTCCCAGGGCCGTTACTGGCCGATGCAGAATGAGTGGGCATTGCTCTTGGGGGTGCGGGGTGGTGCTGGCAGAGTTTGTGCAGTGTTGGATGATCTTGTGTCTGATGATCTGTGGGAGCGTGTTGCCCCGTTGCTTCCGCCCCGGCCGCCACGGCGCCGGAGGTATCCGGGGCGGTTGCCGGTGGATGACCGGGCTGCGTTGCGTGGCATCGTCTATGTGCTGTGCAAGGGCGTGAGCTGGCGACACGTGCCTGCGGAGCAGATTGGCTGCAGTGGTGTGACGTGCTGGCGGCGGCTGCGGGACTGGACGGAGGCGGGGGTCTGGCCCCGACTGCACGAGGTGCTTCTGGCTGAGTTACGGAAGGCGGGTCTGCTGGACATGGACGACGCCGCGGTCGACGGCTCGCATGTCAGGGCCCTCAAAGTGGGGCTCACACCGGACCTTCGCCGGCCGGCCGTGCGCGTCCGGGCAGCAAGCACCATCTGATCACCGATCGGCATGGCACCCCCTTGGCCGTCTCGCTGACCGGCGGAGACCGTCACGACGTCCACTCAGCTGATGCCCCTGCTGGACGCGATACCCCGCATCCGTGGGGTTCGCGGGCCGGCCGGGACAACGACCGGGCCGGCTGTTCGCCGACCGCGGCTACGACTACGGCATGTACCGACGCCTCCTGCGGGCCCGCGGTATCACTCCGAAGATCGCCCGCAGAGGCACAGCTCACGGTTCCGGCCCGGGCAAGACCCGTTGGGCCGTCGAGCGAACCCTTGCCTGGCTTCACCAGTTCAAACGACTACGGATCCGCTACGAGATACGCGCCGGCCTCCACCTCGGCCTGCTCAAACTCGCTTGCAGCATCATCTGCTTGAGACGACTCCGAACCTCATTCTGAAACGATCAGTCAGTACCACGGATCTCGCTCGCCCTGCCTGCCGCCCGGCGCAGCGCCAAAGAGCGGCGGCCTGACCTGGCAGGGAGAGCGTGGTCACCTGTGGCTCGCAGCCCACTGGTTCCACCCCGCACCTACCGCCGGTCCTCGAGCTCGGACTTGCCCACCTGAGGCGGTGAGACACCCGCACAATCCTGGCCCTCACCGCCGCGGGCCTTTTTCGGGTGGGGTGCGGGGAACATCTGATCACCAACGAGAGCGCCGGCGAGGCCGTGCCGTGACCGAACAAGACACCCTTCGCCCTTCGCCGGCACCTCCCCCCCGGATGAGGTTCGGGCAAGACCGGTACCTGAGTGTTCTGTTAAACAGGCAGGTCAGAGGCTGGACTGTGCTGGTGCGGCGAGGTCTCGGCTGTCTCTGGGAGGAGATCATCCCCCAGATTTCTTCCAGCGTCTGGAGCTGGGACGGTGGCCCGTCGGCGCGCCGCATCCGCGAGCCGCCGTGCGCAAGCACGTTTCCACCCTGCAGGGCTACTCGGGTACCCCTGCAGGGTGGCACCGGCGGGCCTTGCGGCCTGAACCGCAGGGGCAAGTGCGCGTTCTTGCCGACGTTACGGCCTGGGCGGGCTGGCCTCACCTCAGGAAGGGGGGCACAGAGACCTGCTGTCTGCCGGGCTCTCGCCAGAGGGACAGCGCTGGGGACATCATCACCCTGGTCCAGTAGCCACTGCGCGGCTGCCTTGCCAGATGCGTCGGGGAAGGCAGCTGCGGCCTGAGAAAGCTCGGCGCGGTCCAGGACCTGCCGGGCGATGAAGCCGTACGAGCGGCGGTGGCTGAAGTATTGCATCGCCTGCACCCGGAAGACGTTGGGCGCGAAAGTGGCGCCCATCGTGGTTCATCCCCAAAGGGCAGCCCGCACACAGCGCACCAGCCGACGGCGGCCAGTACGAGCTTCCGCCGCTCATTGACGGCTCCGAAGCCTGCCCCATTCGCCCCACGCTCTGCTGCCGCGATCACTGGGTACCCCCGGAGATCACGTTCCGGATGGCCGGGACGCTGGGGTGGTATGACCTCCTGCGGCCTCAAGGCCACCTCCAGTGTCCGCAGGGGCAACCAGGGTTAATAATGATGATGAGATACCCCGGCCGGCGTGCTGGCTGGCCTTCGGTCGTGTACGGGCGGCACGTGCATCGCCCGTCCGTCGCACGCTCCGCTCCGCCGAGGGCGGAGCCACTCGCCAGCCGCTGGCTCGGCGCCGGTGGGTACCGGCCGCAGGCAGCCGTTGTCGCGGCTCTGGCGCGGCTGAAGTTCTCAGCGGTTACCCGCCTCGCAACTGGCGGTTCCCTCTGGAGCAGCCGGGGCCTGAACATCGCGTTTTTTCGAGGTGGCCCTCGCCGTGCGCCCGTGGCGCGCTGATGACCTTGCGCGCCTCCTGGCATATCCATCCCGTCGGGCCGGGCGGCGGATGCTGCATGAGTGCGAAGCGGTTCACCCTGTGTCCAGGCCCAAAGACTCGCGCGACGGCCCCCCGCACCGTTCGCGCAGCGGGCCGTAGGCGGAACGGGCCGTGGCTCCCGGGGAGTCCCCGGGAGCCACGGCGCTGTGTCCGGACGGTCCGTCAGGCGCGGTAGGCGGTCCAGAAGTGCTTCATTCGGGTCACCTGGCCCGAGGTGAACTGGTACATGCAGGCGTCGTATGTGTAGTCCATGAAGTTGTGGATCGGGTCCACCCCGGTCTTGTTGGCGCAGGAGTCACGGCCGGTGGGGCACTCGAACGCGGGGCTCTTCTCGGCCGGGGTGTCGGCTACGCCGTCGCCGTTGCCGATGCAGCCGCCCTGGAAGGTGTGGTAGAGGCCCATCCAGTGGCCGACCTCGTGGGTGGCGGTGTCGCCCTGGTTGTAGTTCGTGGCGGAGCCGCCCGGCAGTGAGGTGTCGAGGATGACGACGCCGTCCATCTTCGGCCGGGTGCTGTAGGCGTACGGGAAGGTCGCCCAGCCGAGCAGGCCGCCGCGGAGGCTGGCGGTGTATATGTTGAGCGCGTTCGCGCCGCCCTTGCGGAGCGTCCGCTTCATCCGGGTCTCGGCGAGGGATCCGTCCTTCAGGTTGTACCAGTGCGCATTGTCCGTGTAGTCGGTGGAGACCAGCGAGAAATGGAATCCCGAGTTCACGTTGCCGGCGCCCTGGCCCGCGTACGCGGCGTTGAGAACGGCGATCTGGCTATTGACGGCCGCGGCACTGAGCTTGCCCGTCGTGCCGCTGTGGATGACGTGGAAGTACACGGGGATGGTGACCGTGGCGGCGGACACGCGGCCGGCGGCCCGGGCCTGCGGCATTCTCTTCTCCAGGTCCGCGTCCATGGCCTTGGCCTGGGCGGCCGTGACCTCGTTCGGCTCGGCCTGGGTGGCGTGGCCCTTGGCCTTGCGTGCGCCGGAGAGGGCGGAGGGGCCGTCTGCGCACTTCTCGGCCGAGGCCAGGGTAGTGGTGGAAGGGGCGGCCGCCGGGGCGGACAGCGGGGCCAGGGCCAGGGTTCCGGCCATAACAGCGGTGCCGAGCACGCGACGTGACATACGCGGTGATATATGAATAAAAGCACGCACGGGTAACTCCTTGTGGTGGGGAGGTACTTCCTCGCCACTGACCGGAGGTTATGCGGCCATGTCACATTCCGCTGAGGATCGATCAGGCCTATTGATCTGGCGGGCAAATGGGGTCATCGGGAAGAAATCTTGCGCTGCAGGCGGGTCGCCTGTCTGGTTTCGAACGTCCGAACTCGCCACCAGTCATGGTCGTATGTTCTTCCGTCAGCAGAGGGGATGATGGCTGGTATTCGCCGTCGCGGTGTCTGGCGGGACATGTCAGCCCACAAGTGAGTACGCCGGCTCGACATGCTGTGTTAGGTCTGGCTGTGTGGTCCGGACGCGAACAGGAGGCCGACGCCGCCGCGGTCCGCCTTGCCGCAGAGCGTGTGGCGTGGACAGCCCGGCGCTGCCGGCGGTCTGGCTGGCTTCCGGCCGGCGGGCTGGTTACAGACCGTGTGAGAACGAGGTTCGGAGTCAAGCAGAAGGTGCTGCCGGCTGGCTGGAGCAGGCTGAGGTGGAGGCCGGCGCGTATCCCGTAGTGGATGCGGAGCCGTCTGAACGGGTGGAGTCATACGAAGGCCAGCTCGACGGCCCAGAGAGTCCGGCCCAGGCCGGACACGGACAAGCCGCTATGCAGCGGCCGGCCTCCGGGCATGACGTCAGCAAGGCGCCGTACCTAGCGGCTGTGGCGACAGGCGCTGAGCCGACCGCATCCCTGCCTCCCACTGAGCATTTTCAGCGTTGCCTCTCCAGGGTGAGGACCGCGGCGGCGATGTCCGTCATGCGGTTCGGGCTGCAGCGGCTCCGGCGGAAGATCCGCCAGGACTTCAGGCGGGCGACGCCTCGTTCGACAGGAGCGCGGGCCTGGGCGAGTGCCCGGTTCAGCGTCCGTTCGGTCGGTGACAGTTCGCCGTTGGGCGGGCGGCGGATGGCGGTGGTGACCCAGGAGCCTGCGCCGATGTAGGCGCGGTCGGCGACGATCGGGACGCCCTGGCGTTCGCAGATTCGGATGATGCGGTGGGTGCGTGCGGCGGTCAGATCGTGAGCGCGGCCCGGCAAGGCCGGCGAGATCCACAGAAGCTGGCCCTGGGGATCGGTGACTATCTGCACGTTCACGCCGTGGCGCCGGTGCTTGTGGGAGTAATCGGCGCGTGCGTCGCCCAGGCGGTCGCACTCGCTGAGGGTGCCGTCCAGGAGCACGTAGTCCGGGTCGTGCTCGCGCAGGGTCTTGAGCAGGCCCGGCGCCCGGTCGGCGAGGAGCCGCACGACGGCGGTGGTGTAGGCGTGGGCGGTGCCTACGGATATGCCGAACCCGGCGGCGATCTGCGCGAGAGTGTCGTGCTTGCGCAGGTAGGCGAGAGCGACGAGGGCGCGCTTGTGCGGCGGGAGCTTGCAGCGGCGGTCACCCTCACGGGTGACGATAAGCATCGTGACCCACTCGACCAGCGCATGAGGCAGGTCGAGTGCGGCAGGATAGGGAACCAACAGGGCTCCTGGGCCGGCAGGTTGAGACTTCGAACACCTCACCCAACGGCCCGGGAGCCCTGTCCGTTGCGGGCGCCAAGGTCATCACCCGATCGGTGGCCACGCTGAAAATGCTCACTGGTTCGCCGGATCTTGTGCGGGCCCGGACCACCGCCACCGCATCAGACAACTGCGGGCACAGGCTGGCCGGTTCAGACGGGCACAGTCACAGGCTGCCCGCCCTGCGGACCGGCCGGCCGTGCCATCGAGATGATCTCCAGCTACGAAAATCCTGGCAGAGTCAGCTCAGCTCTCGTACGCCCGCAACACGGCGTGACCTATTGAGTACCTATTGCTCGGGCTGCCGAAGTACAGAGAGGGACATCCTTCGAATGGATCGTGCATCCATCCTGGACCCAGCCGGTAGTACCCCTGCCCAGGCGCCAGGTTACATCAGTTCATTTGGAGTGATCATGAATGTGATGGAATCAGTCCGCCCCTTCGGACTGCTTGGGAATGAGAATCCTGAAGCCTCTGAGAGCGACTACGACCCCATCTGTCCAGTTCCGAGCAAGTTCCCTCTCGGGAGGCGCTTCGGTGCCAGTCCTGTGGACGAATCCGAGCCGGGTGCTGCGGCTACACGTCCCTTCGGCCTCCGGTACAGCCGCCTGCCCAAGCGGGTCAACGTGATCGACATCACTGAATTCGTCTACGACAAAGAGCGCCAGGTTACGGCCGGGAAGCCCCTGGGGCCGGACCACCCGTTCATTCCTGACACGTACGCAAATCCCGGTAAAGGCGGAACGGCGAACGGGACAGGCTATGGGGGCACGCATAACCCCTCCACCTTCGTGGGTGAAGACACGGACTACAGCCAGGACTACGAGAGCGACTAGATGAGGATGCCCCGTCCGGCAGGCGGTCTGGATCGGCAGCATTCTGTGGAGCGAAAGAACTTCTAGGCAGAACCTAAAGAGCGGGATCCGGCATGTCCGATACGCAAGCAGTAGTAATTCTTACTGACCCCTTCGACGTTACTTCTGATCTAGTAGTTCGCGAACTGGACAGACGAGGGGCTCGCGTTTTCCGATGTGATACGGGAGATTTTCCGCAGGAACTTCACCTGGCAGTCACGCTTGACAACGGATGGTCCGGGCAACTGCATGACGATGCCCGGACGCTTGACCTGGCGGACGTGGGCTGCGTCTACTACCGGCGGCCTTCGCAGTTCATCCTCCCTGAGCAGATGACTTCTCCGGAGCGAAAGTTCGCAGCAGCCGAAGCGCGCATGGGATTCGGCGGCGTAATCAGCTCCCTTGAAAGGTGGATAAATCATCCTTCCGCAAACGCTTATGCAACAATAAAGCCTGTACATCTCGCGGTCGCCAATGCATGCGGCCTGAACGTTCCGCCCACGCTTATAACTAATATTCCGGATAAGGTTAAAGAATTTGTCGGGAACTTCGGGAAGGTCGTCTACAAGACTCTGAGCACGCCTGCATTCTCCGAATCGAGCGACGTCAAGATGATTTACTCTTCGATCGTGGATCCCGCCACGATCGATGATTCCGTCAAGCTCACTTCCCACCTGTTCCAGGCGTGGGTGGAAAAAGACTTCGAAGTGCGACTGACTGTTGTTGACGATGAATTCTTTGCGGCTCGAATAGATGCTGAATCGTGTGACGCCGGGATCGACTGGAGGTCGGACTATTCGAACCTGAAGTATTCTACGGCTGTTGTTCCAGATGCCGTCCGAAATGCCGTCAGCGGACTTCTCTCGAGGCTCAATCTCCGTTTTGCGGCCATCGATTTCATCGTTACGGCGGATGGAGACTGGGTCTTTCTCGATCTTAACCCGAACGGCCAGTGGGCCTGGATCGAAGATGAGACCGGACTTCCCATAGCGGCAGCCATAGCGGATGCATTGATACGTATCCGGTGACGTTCGCTGCTTTATCAGCGACTTGAACCCGACGAACAGTGCACGAGGACGCTAGTGTCCTGCACCTGAAATTTCATGGTTAAGTCTGTATCCAGTTGCCATGCCGCCGGGTCCTCGTGCTGTTGAAGTCCCTCTGTCCGATGAGGAACGGGCGGAGCTGTCTCTTCGGGCAGGCAGGGCAGCGGCCCCGCGATCGGCGGAGCAGGCGCGGACCGTGCCGGCACGCGCGGCTGAAATGCCGAACGCGCAGGTCGCGACGGTGCGGAAATTGCGAGGGAAGTCCGCTGCCGAGGGGACCCGCCTGCCCGGGGCCGAGTGCGTCGTGCGGGGCCAGGAGGCCGAGGTTGTCGAAGACGCAGTAGAGAGGGATCCCGGTCCAGGCGACGGGCTGCAGAGGGGCGGTGATCGCGGAGCGCTCCACGGCATGACGCCGGCCGGCCCGGCTGGCCCGGCTGGTCATGCGGCTCTTGCAGCCGATCAGGTCGACCTGCCGCCCCTCGGCGGCGATGAGGCCGGATGTCCGGCGCAGCGAGCTGGTGGTGTGCTGCAGAGCGAGCCGTACAGGTTCGCCCATGACTCCGTGCCTCAGGGACTGACGTGCCATCCGCGGTGGTTGAGTTCCTGGGCGACGCGCTGCTCATGGGCGTCACCGATCGCCTTCCTGTTCTGAAAGCCCGGCATACCGGGGAGTGTGGCGCACTCCGACCGGTGCGAAACAGCGCCGGCGTCCAGCCCCGCAGACTTCGGCCATACCTCCCCACTGCCCGTGCGTGTACGTGGCCGTCCGCAGGTGTCCCACCCCGCCTCGTGGAATCTCACAGTCACCCGCTCCAACTTGGCCGGTTCTCACGCCTACTGCAGCACCGGGGCAGCCGCCATAACCGACCCCGTGCGCCGGCCCCCGACACAGATCGCCAGCCCCTTGTCTGCTGAGGGACGCCCAGCCCCGCAGCCAGTTCATCGGCGAGGCCGCGCGGTAGGGCCCTACGCCCTGCGAGCGCTCCAGGACCGAAAGCGCGCGCAAGCACCACAGCAGCAATGCCGGGCTACCACCCGGTCCACGACTGCTCCCAGGAAGGGCTTCTCACAGTCAGGGCACAGCCACCACATGACCTTGTTCGATCTCGGCCGCACATCCTCAGGACGCAGACCGTCGTTCAACGCCGGGTGCCAGATCGCAGTGACCGCCGGGTACACCACAGCCAAATTGGCACGTGGTGCGCCCCACTGACAGCCGAGTCGGCAGCTGTCGGTTCGGCTCAGCTCCCCGGGGGCACTCGCCATGACATGGTGCAGTGGGACTCGGGCGACTCCCAGCCTCGCGGGGGCCGGGAATGCTTCACGCCGAGGGTGACGCTGGCTTCCGCCAGGATCACGCCTTGTTCCCCGCGCACCCTGCGATGGCCTCTCCCGCCAGAACCCATCGAAACGAAAGTGCCACAGCGCTCTGGCGTCTTGGTTTCGAAGGCTTCTATGCGGATGCCAGGCTGAATTCAGCAAGCGCGTAAGCCCTCGGCTGCACGGGCCGGCCCTCTTGGAGGGAGAGCCTCAGCTGCGCCGGACACCCGTGAAAGCCAACCTGGAGTGCATGGACAGCGTCTACTGGCACCGGCGGCCGCGGCCGCCGGAGCTAGATCTACCCGGTCGGCCGGACCGCGTCCCGGCCCAACGCTCCTGCCTCGGCGGCCTTCAGCAGCGATTCAGGACCGTCCGGTACGGGTTACCGCGGCTCTATGAAACCGAGCCGAGGACATGGACGTGACCAGCGATTGCTCACTTGCTCCGCACGGCGCGCCAGGGGCGACCGGTCACCGGGGACGCCCTTGCCGAGCTCGGCCACTGGGAGTGGGCCGAGGAAGCGGTGCGCGCCACCGCCAGCGCCGAGCTGACCACCCATGACGTGGGTCTGGCTATTCTCGGCCCGTTGCAGAAGCTCGACCTCGTCGCGTACTTGCGCTTCGCGTCCGCGTACAAGGCTTTCGACAGCCTTAAAGACCTCGATGCCGACGAGAACGGAAGGCACCTGCCGGTACTCGGCAACGGCGGGACGAGGGCCGCCACCTACGCCCGCAGCCAGCGCTTTTGTCCCGGGCCTGGGGCGAGCGGCACACGGCGTCTTGCCGGTCGGCACCGAGCTGCTGTCCGAAGCCATCGATATCCGACGCGGGCAGCGCCTCCCGAACCGCCCGAGAAACGCTGCTCCTCGTCATCGGCAGAGCCATCGGCTCGGTGCGGCTCCGCCCCCTCACGATGCGTATCCGTGTCCTATCGGCGGCTGTCGGGGGCAGGCTTGGTGAGGTCCTTCATCTGCCAGGCGACAACCCCGAAAGAATCAAGTCCGAAGCTGCACTCACCGAGCTTGCGGGCATCGCTCCAGTACCCACTGGCTCCGGCATGACCCAGCGGCAGGCATCGCATCAACCACGGCGGGCCACAGGCAGCTGAATGCCGCGATCTCCCGAACCGTCATCGTCCGGATGTGATTCCATCAGCCCGCGATCGACTACGTCGCGAGCCGCACTGTCGAGGGCAAGACGAAACGGAAGATCATCCGCCGCCTCGAGCGCCACGCCGCCCGCGAGGTCCAGCACCTGCTCCGACCCGCGGCGCAAGCACACTACGCGGCCAGTTGACGACTATAGGAGCGTCAACGTGCTGATGAAGTCCACGACCGGCCTCGTCGAAACCGAGGTGATCAAGCCGCAGCGGCCGTGATGATCCCTCGCCCAGGCGCCACTCGCTACCGCCGAATGGGCCGACTGGGCAGCCACACCCGGCTGCACGGCGAGGTAGGGCACACCCCGCCCTCCGAGTACGAAGCCACCCGCTACCTGACCACCACGAAACCCCAGGTCACAACCAACATCTGAGATCTCTGCCGAACCCGGAACGGTTCAAGGTCCAGTGTGGCTGGAAAGGTGGCCGACGAGGGTTCCTTACCGCAGTAGTTGAGTCTGAAGCTTCAATCATGAGTGCCTCATACTCGTGCGGGCACAAACCCATTCGTGCGATTCATAGATGCGCGGGCGGCCGGCGCCGTCGGATATAAATCTGAATCAAGTCGTCCGTCAGCAGGATTAAATTTCACACCGGGTCGTATCTTGCTTAATGCATGCATTAAGTGCGAGCTGGCGACTGCCGGTTCTCTCGTCTTCCAGGAAATGGACACCGTGCAAGCCAAGAATTTCAGCATCAATGAATCCGTGCGACGGGTAACCTACCTAGCCGTCGCTGCCGGAATGATCGGAGCTTCGCTCTCCATGGTCATGCAGGGTCCGATCACATTCTCATCTGAAAGCAGACCGAAATCGCCGCGATCAACAAGACTGAAGCGATAACGATAAAGCAGAGAGACTACGTCTAACATTGTTTGCGGAATGAGATCAGGATGCTTTCCGGCCACGGTTCTGGCGAGTGTGACATAGCCTCCTGTTGAAGCGGGAGGGACGCGCGGGGCATCTCCATGGCTGGACGGGCACCACAACAAGCCTAGGACAGCAGAGACGCCCCGGCGTTCGCCTGTCCTGCCGCGTGTGACCTTGACCTGATCAAGAACCTGAATGAACGAATCGGTGATGGTCGAGATCACCTTGAGGCATCAGCGGCTCCTGCTCGTAATAGTGCCGCAGGCCGCATTCAAAGTCCCGGCCGTCCCCGCGCGGTTTCGGTCGGGATCTTGGATGCGGCCTTCGCCGTGTCCATCGTGGTCCAGGCTTGCGGGCCTGACCGTCCGTGTCGCATGGTGCCCCGTCAACCCCGGCCAGACAGTCCGTGCCCGTCACCTTTGTCAAGCGCCCGCGAATCCCCTCCACCCCCTTCCCGCTGGGTGTCCAACGGTGAGAACTGGATCAGCCGCCCGCCAGGCCGGACGCAGCGGAGATTCGTCAGCTGGTTGTCGGTGGTGAAGCCTCAACGGCCTGGTGCTGTGCGCGAGCACCAGGAGGCATTTGCGTGATTGTGGGAGAACGATCTTCCTCGCCGTGTGCGAGTACCGTGGTGTCGCTCAGGGGCGTTTCGATCCGCGGGTAGGCGTCGTGTCGTGAGGTAGCCGGCCGCCATGGTGGATCCGGCGGTCAGGGTGAGGCTCATGCCCATGGTGAGACCGGGCGGACCGGAGCCGGCACTCGGATGCACCGGTGGCACGGTGGTAGAGCGCGGGGTCACCGGCGGCACAGCGCCTGCGCTGTTGCGCCTGGGGAGCGCTTCGCAGGCGATGCCGTCGTCAGGTCCCTGATCTTCGTCGAGCCGGTTCGGGTCGCTTGGGTCCCGGTCGAGTTCCGCCTGGGCGTCTTCCCGGAAGCGGAAGTGGCGGCAGTCGAGATCCTGAGCGTGAGCGACGCCGGACATGGGGGCGACAGGCGATCGCGAGGGCTATGCCTGCGCTTCCGGCGCCTGCGCGTCCGATGGGAAAGACGCGACGGCATCCCCGACGCGTTCCTCGGCCTCGCCGCCTGCCTCATCACCCACCGACACGTCCAACGCCCTTTGTCAGGACCTCTTGGAGCTCCCTCGTGTGCTTACTGACTTCAGCTCGTCGGGGTGAATCTGTGTGAAGTCCCTGACGGGTGAAGGCGGGTGGCTGTATCCGTGAGGTGTGAGATATGCAGATGGGGGCGGGCTGACGCCGACGGGGCGCCGGCGTCGGGAGACGGTTCGGATGCAGGCGGCTGAACTGTTCGAGCAGCAGATCAAGCCGTCGGAAGTCGCACGGCGGCTGCGGGTGAGTGTGAAGTCGGCTTATCAGTGGCACCAGTTGTGGCGGGATGGCGGTGTTCAGGCGCTGGCCTCCCGTGGTCCGAGCGGGTCGCGGTGCCGGCTGTCCCCGCGGTCTTTGGAGAAGCTGGCCGCGTATCTGGAGCAGGGGCCGGCCGCGCATGGCTGGGTGGAGGACCAGGTGTGGACCGCCTCGCGGGTGGCCACGCTGATCGGCAGGAAGTTCCATGTCTCCTACAGCGTCTCGGGTGCGACCCGGCTGATGCACCGGCTGGGCTTCAGCCCGCAGGTGCCCGCCCGGCGGGTCGCGGAGCGCGATGAGCAGGCTGTCGCCGTATGGAAGGAGGCGACCTGGGCGGAGGTAAAAGGGCGAGGGCGGCCTGCGGGGGCTACGTCTGCTTCGAGGACGAAGCCGGGTTCACCCGCAGGCCGCCGCGGGGACGGACCTGGGGCCGGCGCGGAGTGACCCCGGTTGTCACCATCAGCGGCCGCCGTTCGGGCCGGCTGTCAGTGGCCGGGCTGATTGCAATGCGGCCGGGTTCCCGGACCCGGCTGTGTCACCGCCTGCGGAGTCATCCCGCGGGGAAAAGTGCCCGTCGCAGTATGGGCGAGCGGGACTTCATCGCGCTGATCGACGGTGTCCACCAGCTGGTCGGGGCACCAATCGTGCTGGTCTGGGACCGGTTGAACACCCACGTGTCCCGCAGGATGCAGGCCCTCGTGGCCGAGCGGGCATGGCTGACGGTGTTCCTGCTGCCCGCCTACTCGCCCGACCTCAACCCCGTCGAGTGGGTATGGGCCCACGTCAAACGCAGCCTCGCCAACCTCGCCGTCATGGCCCTCGACCAGCTCGAAGCCCTTGTCCGTAACAGGCTCAAACGCCTTCAATACCGGTCCCACACCCTCGACGGCTTCATAGCGGGGACCGGCTTGACCCTCGTCGAGCAACTATCACCCTGACGAGCTGACGTCAGTATAGGCCGTCTTGGGCCGTACGGTGTAGTCCGCCGGGCAGGCAGGCCGGGTCCAGCCGTAGCAGCGCGGCCACGAACCCGACGTGGACGCCGGTGCCGCGGGGCTGGGTCGTCGACCAGAATCGTGTCGAGCATCCGGACGGTGTCCATTGCACGGCGAACCCGAGCTTCGTCGTGTTCCGGCGCTTGTCGGCGAGGAGCGTGCCCACGTCCAGAACATGCCGTCCCCGCGCCCGCGAGGGCCCACTGGGCACAGCTCATGGACCGTGCACGATTGCGCGAACCTCACAAGGCGGCTCGTATGGCTGTCCCAGTGTCATGGCCGCGACCGTGTATCGGGTCCTCGGTTCGATGCGCTGCCGCGGGCAGTCGAGTCGGACTTGTGCCGGCTGATCGTCGACGGTTCACCGGTGCGGTGCGTGATCCGGCAGTCTTGCAACGCAGAGCTGCAGAGGGTGGGGCTGACTGTCCGTCAGCCCCACCCTCTGCAGGTGGACTACGCTTGAGTGATTACTTCTTGACCTCGACGCCGGTCAGGATCGGGTCGCCGTCCTGGCCGTACGCCACGCCCGAAACCTTCTCGGAGTAGCCCGCGTTGACCTTGTAGTACCAGAGCGGGATGGACGGCATGTAGTTGACCAGGTCCTTCTCGATGGCCTGGTACGCCTTCACCGACTCCTCCAGGGTGGCCGCCGAGTCCGCCTTGGCGATCCGGGCGTCCAGCTCCTTGTTGGAGAAGCCGCCCTGGTTGCCGCCGGCATCCGTACGGAACAGGTCCGAGATGAAGTTGGCGTTCACCGGGTAGTCGAGCACCCAGCCGGAGCGGTACAGCGACTTGACCTGCTTCGACTTACGAGCGGTCAGGTCGGCCTGGAAGTCCGGCTTGCCGTCGCCGACGCACTGGACGCCGGTGGCCTGCTGGATGGAGTTGCAGACAGCGTCCACCCACTCCTTGTGGCCACCGTCGGCGTTGAACTGGATGGAGATCTTGTTGCCGGGGACGCCGCCGCCGGCCTTGATGAGCTCCTTGGCCTTGGCCGGGTCGAACTTGGTGACGCCGGCGCCACCGTCTTCCTGGAAGCCCAGGACACCCTTGGCGACCCAGCCGGTCGCGGGCTCACGCGTGCCGTTCAGCACCGTCTTGGTGATGGTGGCGCGGTCGATCGCCATCGACAGACCCTGGATGACGCGCGGGTCGACCTTCTTCGGCTTCTTCCACTGGTCGGCGTAGAAGGCGACGGCGATGCTCTGGATCGCGGAGAACGGCTGGTCCACTGCGCGGTCGCCGAGGTCCTGGCGGTAGACCGGGAGGTCCTTCGGCGCGATTGCGCGCACAACATCGACGTTGCCCGACTTCAGGTCCTCGTACCCGGCCTCGAGGCTGGTGTAGTTCTTGAAGACCACACCGCCGTTCTTCGCCTTGTTCGGGCCCTTGTAGGCGTCGTATCGAGTGATCTCGATCTTTCTCTTGTGGTCCCAGCTCTTGAACTTGTAGGGACCGTTGCCGACCGGCTTCTGGCCACCGGCGGCCGGGTCCTTGTAGAAGGACTCGGCCAGCGGGGCGAAGACGATGTAGGCGAGCTTGTGGCCGAAGTACGGAACGGCCTTGGTGAGCTCGATGGTGAAGGTGGTCTCGTCGACGACCGTGAGACCGTCCATCTTGTCGGCGGCGGGCTTGGCGCCCTCGGCCTCGGGGTGGACCTTGTCGTAGCCCCTGATGTCCGCGAACCACGAGGACAGACCCTGGGCGTTCTTGACGTTGGCGTTCCAGTTCCACGCGTCCACGTAGGACTTGGAGGTCACCGGGGTGCCGTCGTGGAAGGTCCAGCCCGGCTTGAGCTTGACGGTCCACGTCTTCGAGTCGGTCGTGGTGACCGATTCGGCGTTGATCATCTCCAGGGAGCCGTCGGCCTTGTAGTCGACCAGGGTCGAGAACAGGCCGGCCATCACGGCGGAGCCGTTGGACTCCATCGTGTCACCGGTGAGCAGGGGCTTCTCGGGCTCGCCCAGCTCGACGGAGAAGATTCCGTTCGGGTCGACAGCGCCCTTGGCGTCGCCGCTGTCGCTCTTACCCCCGCCACAGGCAGTCGCAGCAAGGGCAACGATGATCGCGCCCGTTACCCACTTGGCGCTCTTGGCACCGCGCACGGCTTCCTCCTCATGAGTCTGCATGGATTCTGTGCAGCCGGTCACCCGTCCCGAAGGTCTTCGAGGACGGCATCGCCTACGATCGGAACCAGGCATTCGGCGGTCGAATGCGGTGCCGGATGGGCGTGGTCGCATGCGAGGGGAGTTAATCCTGTGATCACGACCTACTGATGAGTAGCCGCTACTCGACTCGCCTCGCGGATCCCGGCCGCAGCCTCGTGGAAGCGGGGCAGCGCAGCAGGTGTCCCGCCGCCGCACTGCCGGACAGCTCGCCGGGCGGCCGCGGAATCCGATATGGAGTATTGCCTGCTCAGTTCCATTCGAGTGAGTACGTGACAAGGTCCTTGTGAGTCACTCGTCCAGCGACCCTCTCTGACCCGAGTTCGCGCCTTGGTGACTTCGCAGTCGGCCGCATTCCGGTGTGGCCGACTGCGCGCACGAGTGGGCCTGCCCAGCAGACGCTGCAACCGGGCGGTCTTGTGGGGCAGATGTGGCCTGGGCGACGTGTCCGCCGAAGGCCGCCCAGCACAGTCGGCCTGTGAACCTGTTGAGAGAGTCCGGGGGCATCAGGCATCTTTCGGGTGCGGCCCGGTGACGGGCCGCCGTCCGGCGACGACCACTCGGTGGATCGTGATGCCCAGGACGACGACGGCGTCACCGGCCGGCTGCGGCCCGCAGCAGTCCCGGGCAGCTGCCGGCATCGAACCGTGGCGTTCGAACGGGCCTTGTCCCTGGCGCTGGTCCCGCCGCCCGACATGGGCGCCGCCCACGCCACCCCCTGCTCCGAGCGCTCAAACCCGCGGCAAAGACCACCCGGCCTGCCCCCCGGGACCAGCGGGCAGCCTTGCCGGACACGCCCCGGCATTTCAATGCCCCGGGCACAGCGTGCGGGTACGCACGCCCGGCCGCGCAGATGCCATCCCCGTAGGCCCGGTGACGGAGTGGCACCGACGGCGTTCGACGGGCAGAGCTCACACCCCAAACCCCCGCCGGGTGCCTCGGACAGGACGCTGAGCACTCCGCCCAGGCTTTCCCGGCCCCGCACCCGGACTCCGCCGCCCCGGGGCAGGCGGATCGTGCTGCGGTGCGCCTCATCCTGAAGGAGTACGCCCCGGCGTTCCGCGAGGCACCCTGCCCCGGACCGATCCACAGGTCCCGAGCATGCTCGCGGATGGCGAGGGGTGTAGCGGTGCGCGGGATGTCCGCGTGGGCCGGCAGGGGCATTTACGCGTGCTCGGGCATCCAGGGGTGGGGGCCGCCGTGGCGGAGGCGGAGGTGGAAGCGGAGGATTCCCGCGACGCCGCTCTGGTAGCTGTGGTCGGGTTGGGGTTGCCCGGGGCCGCGGGAGGTTGTGGTGGTGCGGGTGTGGATGACGGCTGCGAGGCCGCGGGCCTGTTGGTGGTAGGTGTCCTGGCCGGTGTGGTGGGCCATGTCGAGGAGGAAGTGTCCCGCTCCAGCGAGCCCGCAGCATGCGCCGGTGGCGTGGGGCCAGGGGTTGCGGGTGATGGCGGCGGCGGCCTGTTCGGCGTGGTCCGCGAAGCGCTGCTCGCGGGTGGCGGTCCACAGGCGGATGAGGAAAGCACCGATTCCTCCGACTCCGTTGCACCAGAACATCCCGTTCATGGCGTCCCCCGAGCCGCCCTTCTTGGTGTTGCCGGGCCAGGTTGTGCTGGTCTTGGCGGTCACCGCGGCGCGGATGAGGGTGTCGCCCGCGCCGAGTGCCGCTTCATGGAACCGCTGTCCGGAGCCGGGTGTGTTCCGTTCGGCGGCCTGTGAGGCGGCGAGCAGGAAGGCTCCGGTGCCGGCGACACCGTGGGCGAACCCATAGGTGCTCTGCCCGGCGAGCGTGGAGTCCGTTTTCTCGGGGGTGGGCCAGGTCCATTCGTCGCCGTCGCGGCGGGCAGCGGTGAGTACGGCGCCGGCGCAGGCCAGGGCCTGCTCGAGGCTTTCGGGCTTGCCTGCGGCATGCCAGAGGCGCAGGTGGGTCATGCCGGCGCCGGACAGGCCGTGGGTGATGTCCGCGATGGGCCACCGGGTGGGAAGTTTCGCGGCCAGTTCGATGGCGCGGGACTGCAGGCTGGGGTCTTCGAGCAGCTGGCCGGCATCGTGGAGTGCCCAGGCGGTGCCGGCGCGGCCGAAGGCGAGGCCAGGCAGGAGCCTGGGGATGGCGGACAGCCGCTGGTCGATCCATGCGGCGGCGGTGGTGACGGTCTCGGACAGGGTGGTGTCGTGTGCGGCGGCATGGGTGAGTGCGCTCAGGCCCCCGGCGGCGCCGTTCCACAGCGAGCAGACGTCCTGGTCGTCCTGGGACTGCTTCCACAGCTGCTGGGCTCGCGGGGTCATCGAGGTCCGCAGTAGGTGTGTCTGTTCGTCGATGAGGGCGTCGAGACGTTCGTCGGTGAGTGCGCGCTGGTGAGGAGCCGTTGCCGGCAGCGCGCCGTTGCCGTCGGCGAGAGCGGTGAGCCGGTCGCCGACCTGGGCGAGAGTCCAGCGTTGTTCCGGATCTGTTTCGGTCAGACTGAGGATCAGCCTGGCGAAGCCGGTCAGGGCGGGATGGTCGCCGGCGATCTGGGCGAGGATCTCTTCGGTGTCCTGCTGCGTCGCGTCGTTCTGGCGGGCCAGCCACGAGGGCATGAGTCCGGTGACCGTGTGGAAGAGGGTGGCGCCCAGGCTGTAGCAGTCTGCGGCCACCGTGGCCTCGCTGTTGGCGCCGTCGGTTTTGGGCAGTTCAGGGGCCATGAAATACGGCGTGCCGACGGGACGGCACACGGTGCCGCTCCGGGTCACGTACTCGACGTCGATGAGCCGCAGATCCCCGTCGGGGAGGACCATGACATTGCTGGACTTGAGGTCACGGATCACATATCCGTTGCCGTGGATCTTCTCGACGAGGTCCACAAGGCCGGATGCCGTCTTCAACGCCTCAGAAACAGACAGGGCTCCGTCGCCGTGTTCCTGGGCCCACCTCTCCAGAGTCTGTCCGGGGACCTGCTCCTGGACCAGGAAGAGATCGTCCTCCACCCGCATGAGCTCGACCCAGCGCGGGGAGACGCCCAGCTGCTGCAGTTCCTGCAGGACCTCGGATTCCTGGCGCAGGCGGTCGCGTATGTCGGTGCCGTCGAGGCCGGAGCTGACGTGGGCGCGGGCCTGCTTGATCACCACGTCCGAGCCGTCGCGCTCGTCTGTGGCCCGGTAGACGCCGCCCTTGTTCGCGTGCCGGATCGCCTTCCGCACCCGGTACCGGCCGCCCAGAAGCACCGAATCGGGTACCTGCGGTGTCTCAGCTTCTTCGTCGGGGAACGGCGAAGAAGCCCACGGCGGCGGCGAGAACCACGCGTTGCGCTCGTCCTCGACAGCCGTGCCGTCCGGACCCAGCATCTGCCGCTTGAACACACCGTCGTCGGTGAAGACACGGTGGCCGCCGCCGCTGATCTCACCGTAGCGGTAGTAGACCAGACTCCCCGGGCGCAATTGCTTGTCCGACAGAATGTCCGGCCCGGGCAGCCCCTCCGTCACCTTGTGCAGCCGCTCGGCCAGCTCACGGAACTGCTCGTCATCTTTCGGATACACCGTGATGAACTTGCCCCCGCCCCCACGCGAGTACCACTGGTCCACCAGCTCCGCCACGCGGCGCAAATCGGTACCGAACTTGAACGCGCATCCCGCGCTCACGAGCACCTCACCGGCACGCGCCAACACCAGCGGCGCCGACAGGGGCGTCGCCGACACGTGCAGCTTCCACCCGTGCTCACGCGAATGATCGTCCGGCGGGGACAGATAGCACCAGGCATCCTCCGGATTGATCGACCACCGCTGCCCACCGCATCGGTCCAGCACCGCACGTGCCACATCGATCAGCAACACCGAGTCCGCCCTCACCGAAACCGGACCGGCATCCGGCGATCCACTGCCCGTCATATCTCCTCCTCAACATTCTTCGAATACCGGCATTCGGATATCGTCATGCCGTGAGAATCCGGCAGTCATTGTCCTTTTCTGGCCAGACGCGATCGCCTTTGGAATTCCTGCCTCGTTGTCACATCTTCGGTTCGGACCGGTATTTACGTACGGAGAGGGCACGGAAGACGAGGATGATGAGAAGGCTCCAGAATACGGATGCCTGGATGGGGTGTTGCATGGGCCAGGCGGTGGATTCGCTGAGGCTGGTGTTGCCGAAGAGGGTGCGGGTGGCTTGGACGGTGGCGCTGAAGGGGTTCCATTCGGCGATGTGGCGCAGCCAGGGGGTCATGTTGCTGGAGTCGGCGAAGGCGTTGGAGATGAAGGTGAGGGGGAAGACCCAGAGGAGGCCGGCGGAGCCCGCGGTTTCGGGGGTGCGGGCGCAGAGGGCGGTCAGGGATCCGACCCAGGAGAAGGCGTAGCCGAGGAGCAGGAGGAGCGCGAAAGCCGCCATCGCGTGTGCGGCCGAGGTATGGACGCGCCAGCCGATCAGCAGCGCGACGACGGTGAGGACGGTGAGGGTGAGCGCGGTCCGGGCGAGGTTGGCTATGTGGCAGCCGGTCAGGACAGCGCCGCGGCTCATGGGAAGTGCGCGGAATCGGTCCCAGAGACCGGTGTGCATGTCGTCGGCGATGCCGACGCAGGCGGTGGTGGCGGCGACTGTGACAGTCTGGGCGAGGATGCCGGGGATCAGGAATTCGCGGTAGGCGGACGGGTCCGTGGTGTCGCCGATGTTCATGGATCCGCCGAAGACGTAGCTGAACATCACGGTGAACATGATGGGCTGGATGACCGCGAAGATGATTGTCTGGGGTATTCGGGATATTCGGATGAGGTGGCGTTTGGCGATGATGAGTGAGTCGGTCACGGACCACTGAAACTGCGTGATCCACTGAGAGAGCGCGGTGCGCGGTACGGCTTCTGTGTCACTCATCATGCGGCCTCGCCTTGGGCGGTACGGAACCCTGGGCCCGGGGAGCCCGATGCTGTTGGAAGGCCCTCTTTCCCGCTGTCTTCCACCGGTGTTGTGGTGGCGTGGCCGGTGAGGGTGAGGAAGACGTTGTCGAGGGTGGGGCGGGTCAGGGCGATGTCGTCGATCTCGATTCCCGCGGCGTCCAGCCGGCGGATGGTTTCGGCAAGGGCTCTGGCCCCTCCGGTGACCGGGACGGTGACTTTGCGTGTGTGGGGGTCGCAGGTGAGTAGGTCCGCGCCGAGGGGCCGCAGAATGTCTGCGGCGGCCGTGATCTGCGTGTGGTGATGGATCACGGCTTCTATACGGTCGCCGCCTGTCCGGGCTTTGAGTTCGTCGGGGCTGCCGCGGGCGATGACCCTGCCACGGTCGACGACACACACGGCGTCGGCCAGGAAATCGGCCTCTTCCAGATACTGGGTGGTGAGCAGCACGGTGGTGCCCTCGCTCACGAGTTCCCTGACGGTGTCCCACAGCATCATCCGGTTAGGCGGATCCAGACCCGCGGTGGGCTCGTCCAGGAACATCACCGGCGGGGAGACGACCAGCGCGGCCGCCAGGTCCAGCCGGCGGCGCATGCCACCGGAATACGACCGGGCCGTGCGGTCCGCCGCCTCCGCCAGGCCGAACCGCTCGAGCAACTCGCACGCCCTGGCCTTCGCGGCCTTCACAGAGAGCCGGTACAGCCGGCCGGTCATGTGAAGGTTCTCCCGGCCGGTCAAGTGCTGGTCGACGGCCGTGGACTGGCCCGCCAGGCCGATCCTGCGCCGCACCTCGTCCGGATGCTTCACGACATCGACGCCCGCGACAGCCGCGTGGCCGCGGTCCGGCCGGAGCAGCGTCGTCAGCACCCGGACCGTGGTGGTCTTGCCCGCACCGTTGGGGCCGAGCAGTCCCAGGACAGTGCCCTGGGGCACGTCCAGATCGATACCGTCCAAGGCCCGTACGCTGCCGTAGGACTTCACCAGGCCCTCGGCGCGGATACCGGCCGAAGCGATGTAGGGCTGATTGATCTTCATGTCAGGGAGTCCAGGGTGCGGCGGGCCGTGGCGAGGGCGGGGTGGGCCGCGGGGCCTGCCTGGGGGGCAAGGATGTGCACGGCCCTTTCCAGGCACCGCCGGGCCCGCTGGCGCGGAACATCGAGCATGGCAATACCGGCAACCAACGTGAAGCCCTGGTGTTCGTGGACATGATCTTGGCAGACCTGTCCTGCCAGGGGCTCCACGTCCGTCCATGACGGGGCAAGCGGTCCGGCCGGCCCGCGGCTGCCAGACTATTTCGCCGAGAAAGCCTCATTGGTGATTGATTCCACCGCGGCCGGCCAGAGTCCGGACTGGTTGCTGCCCGTTACTTGACGTGAGGGGGTGCGAATCCCGTCGGCGTAATACCGCAGTGGGTATTGCGGGTGGAGCAGACAAGCGTGATGTCACAAATGCTATGGCACACGTGCTGGTCCAGCGCAGTTTCCTCTTCAGTGAGCTGCTGAAGGGACTTAATGGCTGCCATCACTCTCTCCTTGTCTCGATGTGCTGCAATCACAAACAGCGTGACCTCACCGATGCTGTCTCGTATGAGTAATCCATACTCAGATGGGCGCCGCGGACAGGGGCACCGCACATATCCCGCATTCCGGCGCCCTGACGGTCGGCGTCTCCTCCGGCCAGGTCGTCTGCAACATCGGAGCCGTGTTCTACGGTGCCAGGACCCGCCTACGTTCTGGGCCGGGGCGTGCGCGACGCGATCATCGACCCGGTGCAGTCATCCTCAGTGCGGGAGTTGGGGCGGCGCGCCCTCGCTGATCACCCGTACGGCCAATGACTCGGCAGAGATCCAGATGCTGGAAATGGTCCTCTCGCTCACGGGGAAGGGCTGACGTCCGGGGAAGATTGTGAACTGCCCGTCTTGCCGAGGTCTGCGGAATCACCACGTTGAAAAATTCGAAGGAATGTGACGGAGAGATCTGAGACATGCCGGGTGGCGGGATGGCAGCCGCGTTGATCAGGCTGGGGACGCTGAACCGGTCTGTCCGGCCGGTGCTGCAGGTGCTGGCTGTGTGACGCTGCCTCCCTCACCGATGCAGAGTCCCTCGCCGAGCGGGCCAACGCCGACGCTCCACGGCAGCAGGAGCAATAGTCAAGACTCGTGGATCAGTTGATGTGGCTCATGCCGCGAGGGGGCGTTGTCACGTTGTGCGGGGCGAGATTCCGGTGAACGCAGCCGGGAACCGTTGTGCTGCGCTGGCGCAGCGGAAGCCCTTCATTGCGCATTCACCCTGCCTCGTCTGCTGGTGGGAGTTCTCCGCCCGGTTGTTCAGGCTCTTGTGCGAGCAGTGCTCCACCGGCGGCATCACCTCCCGATGGGCGGCACTGCAGGAGCGGAGCTTGTCGGTGACGATCACACGGGGCACCGACCGGGTCTTCTTCATCAGCTCCCGGAAGAAGCGCCTGGCATCTGGATGAGGTGTTCATCAAGATCAGCGGCGAGGGGAAACTTCGGTGGCGGGCAGTCGATGCAGAGGGGATGTTCTCGACGAAGCCCGGTCCCACTCCCACACGGCCCCGGGCTCCTGCGTCGTCGGTCTTGTCTGCGGTGATGATGAGCCCGGTGTTCGCGATAGTCGTCACGAGCCGGCCGCCAGGGGCGAGTGCCTGCAGCCACGAGGCGGGGATATGCGGCATGGACACCATGGGCAAGATCCGGTCGAAGGTGCCGGGCAGAGCTGCTCAGCGCCGGCGGTGCCGACAGCCGGCTGCCAGCCGATCCGGCCGAGACGTTCGGCCGCAGCCTGCGTCAGGCAGGGATCGACGTCCAGCGTCGTCACGGCCTGGTCGCCGGCCCGTTCACAGGCCCCGCGTCCGGGAGGCCGCCAACTGGCCCCTGCGAGAGCCGGATCAGCAACACCCGACTCCTCCTCGGTGCCGTTGCGAATCCAGCGCCCGCTTCGGCGGTGTGCCGCTCCGGCCCGGTCCGGTTGTCACCCCGCCACAGTGCGTGGGCCTGCAGCGGGTTTCGAGCGCCGGCCGTGGCCGGGTTTCTTCCAGGATGCCGGATGGTTGTTCAGGCTGCGTCGAGGTCGGCCCAGTGATCGATGAGCCCGTTGAGGCCGGGGTCGGTCTCGCTGCCGGTTCCGGTGCTGCCGGCGAGTGCGGTGATGATGAGGTCGCCGCGGCCGTGTTCGCCGTCGGGCCTGCCGGCCGCCCAGCTGCCGTGGCGGGCCGCGTTGTTGGGGCCGCCGTCGGTGACGTGGACCTGGACCCGTCCTGAGCCGTCCATGGTGCCGTGCAGGTGCAGGACAACCGGGGGCAGCGCATGTGTGACGGCGTTGGTGACCAGCTCGGAGATCACCAGCAGTGTGTCGTAGACCCGGTCCTCTGCCAGGCCCCAGGCCTCCAGGACCGGGCGGGCGGCATGACGCGCGGCGGCCGGCGCGAGGTGCCCGTGCTCCAGAGACAGACTGAACACACGGCTGCCGGCCGGCACGGCCTGCAGCACGGGAGGCTGCGGCCCGCCTGGGGAGATCGTGGTCGTCGTCATCGGGATCACTGCCTGTCCAGTGCGGGATCGGAAGCCTTCTCTGGTACCTCCAGCACACTCCCGCAGAGCACAGAATCCCTGAGCAAGCAATACCCAAAAGCCAAGAACAGCGTGTTCTTGCACGCTCTCGCCCCCACCGAAGGGCTGCGCCCCCCTACCGTGGCCCGCTCGCTCACACCACCGCCCCCAAGCTCAACGGCTCCAATCCCACCACCGACCCTGAAGTCCAGCACACCCGCAGGCTGCCCCCTGCCAACCGGCCGACCACGTGCCCGAGATGATCTGCGGCTGCTGCAAACCTTGTTGCCAGAACCACTCTCATGAGGACGGGGACACCAGGCACTCGAAGCCGTCTGGCAGCAGCTCTCCTGCGAAGGCTTGCTGATCACCACGATGGTGGGGTCGTACAGGCTGGTGACGACCAACACCGGACGTGTGTCAGTCACTGGTCGCCGTCGCTGCCGGTGTCGCCGTCCTGGGTGGAGCCGTTGCCGTCGGGGCTGGTGCCGGTAGAAGGGGTACCGGTCGACGTTGCGTGGCCCGGCATCTTCATCACCTCGCCGGCCGCGTCGTAGAACACGGCGCTCTGAGTGCCGGGGGTGATCCGGGCAGACGTGTACCCAGTGGGCCACGGTGGGGTACAGCGTCATCCGGCGCACACCCCACGGAGGCGGGGCGATGGTTCCCTGCGGAACCGGGGAGCTGGAGAGGAAACGCCGGAGTGGGCGGGGACCGGGCGTATGCCCTCCTGAGCAATGGCGGCCTAGGCTTCCGGCAGGAGTCCGCAGGGAGGGGGGAATCGGTGCGTCTCAAGGGGATAACGTTCGGGTTCTGGGCAGCAGTCGGCGTTGTGGGATGCGCGCCCCGGACGGGTGCCGCGTCGCACCGAGCACCTGGGCAATAGCCCCCGGCAACATCGGGCCTGGATGCTCCTGATTGGCATCTGCGGTGTCGTGGTGGCGGCGATCATGGCCGTCCGCGCCGAACTGTGCCGATAGCAACGAAAGGGCCCCTCACCATCCATGAGGCGAATTCCAGCAGTCGTCGCAACAGGTGGTGGAGCATGACGACGATCAGCCTACGCGGCTGCGCGACTCGGAATGCTCACCGGCTCGGATGGTTCGGGACCATGGTGCTGGGGATTAAGCAACACGCCCTGGAGGAGTCGCTCAGTAGCGACTCCTCCAGGGATGTCATATTCGTACCTACTCGGCACCTTCAGCGACGATAATCTCGTTGTGGTTGCCGATCCAGTCGCCAGTCCCAGCCGCCATGCAGCCCTGTACGGGCTCGCCTTCGGGGACCTCGGCGGGAAGCAGTTCAAGATTGAGTGCATCCATAATTCTGCTCACATCCTTGGGAGTGGACCTTTCATCCGACTCTGACTGAGAACGCTCTACGCGGCCCTGAGTATGAGCTACTCATTTCAGGTCTTACGGCACTCCTGGTCTGCCATGAGCAGGGCAGCGAACCGGGCGGCCGGGGCGTCCCAGCCGAGCGTCTTACATGGTCGGCTGTTTAGCTCGGCCGCGACCTCATGCAGGTCTTCGCGGCTGTATCGGGAGAGGCCGGCGTGTTTCGGGAAGCACTGACGCAGCAGGCCATTCGCATTTTCGTTCGCACCGCGTTGCCACGGACTGCCCGGGTCGCAGAAGTAGACCAGCATGCCGGCATCACGCATGAACGCGGCATGGCCCGCCATCTCGTAACTCTGATCCCAGGTAAGCGACCCTCGCAGTTGGCTCGGTAGCGGACGCATGACGTTGGCCAGGGCCCGCTGAAAGAGCTCGGCCGGATGCCCATCGGGAAGGTACACGAGCATCGTGAACCGGGCGGACCGCTCCACCCGACGTTCGGCCGCAGCCTGCGTCAGGTAGGGGGGCGACGTCCAGTGTCGTCACGGAACGTTTTTAGCGGTAAGTCTCCAGGCCCTGGAGATTGACGTGATCTTGTTGGGGCTGCAGCGTGCTTTGCGGGGGATGCGCCAGGTCTTGATCCGGGCGATGGCTCTCTCGGCGGGCCATCGCAGGCGGGAATGTGCCCGGTTGACGGACTTCTGTGCGGTCGTGAGGTCTTTGCCGATTTTATGCCGACGGGCCGCGGTCAGGTCGTGAGCCCGGCCGGGCAGTACGGGTGAGATCCACACGAGCGTCCCGTCTCGCCACCGCCCACCGTCACCCGATCAGTGGCCAAGTTGAAAATGCTCACGGCCTGGTCGCCGACCCGTTCACAGGTCCCGCGTCCGGGAAGCCGCCAACTGGCTCCTGCGAGGGCCGGATCAGCAACACCCGGCTCGTCCTCGGTGCCGCTGCGAAACCAGCGCCCGCTTCGGCGGTGTGCCGCTCCGGCCCCCGGTCCGGTGGCTGACCCGGGGGCCCGTGAGGGTTCGCCGGTGTGCGGCCGGGCACGCCGGCAGCCGACCCCGGCCCGCGCTGTATGCCCGCAGAAGAACGCCCGGCTGCCGGCAGCGGGTCGGGCGGCGGGTGTCCGGCCACGCGGAGGTTCGATCGCGGGGTAGCGTCCCCGGCATGGACTTTCGCACCACCGTTGAGCGCGCTCAACGCCTCAAGCAGCTGCACGCCGAGTACAAGCCGCTCGTGCTGCCGACCGTCTGGGACGCCTGGTCCGCGCGAACGGCAGCCGACGCCGGGTTCCCCGCACTGACGGTCGGCAGTCATCCGCTCGCCGACTCCCGGGGGGCCGCCGACCAGGAGGGGCAGACCTTCGAGGAGGTACTCGCCGCCGTCAGGCCGATCATCGCGGCGGTCGACGTCCCCGTGTCCGTGGACCTGGAGTCCGGGTACGGACAGGAGCCCGCGGATCTCGTCGCCGGACTCACCGAGGCCGGCGGCGTCGGTCTCAACATCGAGGACACCGTCCACTCGGACGGCGGACGCATGCGCAGCACGCAGGAACACGCGAACTACATCGCCGGCCTGCGCGCGGCGGCTGACAAAGCCGGGATCCCGGTCTGGGTCAACGGGCGCACTGACCTCTTCCTGCACGCCGAGGATGCCTCCAGCGTCCTCGGCGAGGCGATCGAGCGGCTGCGGGCCCTGGAACAGGCCGGCGCCGACAGTGTCTACCCGGTGGGTATTCAGGACAACGACGAACTGCTCGCGGCGGTGACCGGCGCCGTCGCCATTCCCGTGAACTCCACAGCCCATCCCGTCAAGCACGATCTTGAGCGCTTTCGCCGCCTCGGCGTCGGCCGGATCACCTACGGCCCGCGGCTGCAGATCGCGATGACGAATGCCATGAAGGACGTGCTCGGGCCGTGGGCACAGTGAAGAGCCGACGAGCGACGTAGGCGGCCGCAGGAGGTTTCTCACCTCTGCGACGACACTCTTGCCTCCGTAGAGCCGCTCTCCGCCCGGGTGTTCACTCAGCCGAGTGAGATCGCTCTACGAGGCGGCGTTCGAGACCCTCGGCAGCATGGCAGAGCAGGGCTCTGCCGTTCGGACTCTGATCGTCGATGCGATCGACGTTCTCGCTGGCGCGCAGGACTCCGGCAGCAGATGCCGGCAACACACCGAACCGGGCGGACAGAAGAGCCTCGGGCAGCCGGGGCCTTTCTTTCATTCGCCGGCCGCACCCGCCTCGCGGCGCGCCCAGGCCTTGTCTGTAAGCCGGAGCGGATGGTCTGCGGGCTGAATCACTTCGGCCGGCTCCGTCGGATCATCGAAGGTCACGGTGCGGTGGCCCCGGTCTCGAGGCGGCCTGCCGGGGATTCTCCGAGCGGTGAGCCTGTGATGACGAATCCGCGGGCAGGCGGTCGGCGGAGGCCACGCGGGCGAGACGGCCTCAGTGGTATCACGCCGGCCGGCGGGGCCGACTCCCGCCGGGGCCCTTGGGGGCCTTCGGTACGGGGCCCCGGGGATCCGTGCAGTCATCTCCCAGCCGTCAGGCCAGGTCCGTCACCGCCTTCGGCGAGGCCGTGCCGGTGGCCGCCCGCCCGCTTCAGATACCGGGGCCGACAAGCAGCGCAACGCGGTCGAACGCTGGATCAACCGCCTCAGGAGTGGCGCGGTCTGGCCGGCACGAACCTGCAGACTCGCTATCGCTTACCAAGCCGCACTCCACCTCGCCGCCATCCTCATCCGGGCGCGAAGCCAGGAAACCGGGCAATGGCGCCCGCGGAAACGCCGGTACCGGCAAGGGTCATTCCAGCGAAGCCTTTAGCCATCCTTGCGTTTTCCCGGCGAAATCCCGTGTAGTAAAGAAAAATGCCGCGTCGGCAATGGGTTCACCGTTCAGGCCGGTGGTGACATCGCTGCGCTGCGGGCGGCGTGCCCCTTCGGAGCGTGCCGCGCCGGCGCAGATGACGATGTCCTCGCTTCTGTCGTTCCTGACACTGTCCGCCGCCGGGACGGAGTCGCGACGCTGGACCGGGACAGTACTCGGGGTCACTGATTCTGCGGCATCTGCGTGCGCGGCGACAGCAGGAAGGGAGAGTGCCATGGCGACGCCAGTGACAGTGAGAACACCACGCACGCGAGAGAAAGGAGACATTGTCTGGGGCCTTTCAGGGTTCCGGCAATGCCGGGAGCGGTGGATAACACTGCCTGAAATAGACCAGATGTCACGAGGATCTCGACAGAGTATCTGATACCTGTCCCAGTCATGATCGTAACGCATGGGCTCTCCTCCGTCAGGCAACGCCACGGACGCGAGGCATCACGCTGTTTCGCCGGTCTTTTTCCGGCGAGCAGACGCGCGGATCGTCGACTGCATCAGTTGAAGCCGTCTGAGTATTTCTTCTCCATGACTCACGGCTGGCGTTCCGGCGAAATCGTCCTTCCGGCTCACCGCAGGAAGGACGCGCCGATGCGAAACCTGACAAGCCGGGAAAACAACAGCCACTGCAGTCCGGCGCATGACCATGGCCCCGGCCGGCCTCTCGCCGGCGGTCGGCGCGGCAGCGATCTCACACTCAAGCAACTGCCGCACCGGCCAGCCGGCACCGACTCGACGGATGGACCAGCCACTCGCTCGCGGTGACGCGAGCCATGGGAATCCCTGGGCCAGGCCAAGCCGGTTCTCGCCGTAGAGGGCCCGTTCGTTCTCTGGCAGCCGCTTCAGCATCCGGCCGGGACGGACGATGCCGGGAGAACAGGGTGCGGCCCTGCCCGTTGCTGTAGGTTCGCGACGATGCCTCTCGATCACGGCCTGTCATGGACCGGCTAACTCCTCGACCAGACAAGCCAGATGATCCCGGGAGACCCCGATGAACACTTGATGCGCTGTAACCGTCCGACTGACCACGATCGGCACATCAGGTCATGCCGCCCACCAGCAAGAACGTCTCACCCATGATCACGCACCAGCTCGTCACGACATCTTCCTGCATGGGGGCTGCATGATGCTGACACCTGCATGACTATTTCTTCTTTCGGCAGGGTGAAATATTTCCTTCACAAGAGATCAGGCTCCGGGGCGGCCAGGACAGGCGATTGCTACGGCTGCAGATCAATAGTGCTGGAATATGTTCTTGAAGGATGGAATTTCGATGACGGTAATCCGACGCGGCATTCTGGCCGCGGGTGTCGCAACTGCCGCTGCGGCAGGTGTTCTGCTCAGCATCATTCCGGCGCAGGCAGCGGACGGCTCCTACCAGGATCCGAGTTCCTGTGCGGCGTGCACGAGCGAGCTGCCGCCCCCTCCTCCCCCGGCCTCCCCGCGACTGATTGCACAGAACACCAATCTTTAATGATCGTTTCAGAGTGAATTCGATGTCCTGCACCCTGTGCCGCTGAGATCATCACAGAGCTGGCCCTGCTGGTTGGGCTTGGCCAGGACCTTGCCTCCGAGGCCGTCCGTCTCCAGCCGGCTGCTTTGGTCATTCCTCGGCCTTGACGCCGGGCTCTTGTGTGCCGCGTCGTGAACATGGGCATGGGTGATCTGGACTGCGGAGGCTCAAGCGGTGCGCCGGAGAGAGGGGCGGCGGGGTGTCTCTCAGCCGATCTCGCTGACATGCGTCGGGGAACCCGGCTCTATCTCCCAGGTGAGCAACGGCCTGCCACGGGCCGGCTGACTCCTCGACCAGACAGGCGGGATGCTGCCGGGAGATCCCCGTGAACAACTGATGCGCGAGAGCCGCCCGACTGGCCGTGACCGCCATACTCCGATGTCCAGCTCGCGGCCGAGGATCTGAGCGGTCCAATCGACCAGGCGTCCGGCGAAGCCCTGGTCCGCCCAGATCTTCTTCACACCCGGGTGGTCGAGGCGGGTCCACAGCAGCGGACGCCTGGCGCCGTCGCGGTCCTGGATGTTCGCGGCGACGACGTGGACGGCCAGGATGAGGCCGAGGGTGTCGGTGACGATGAACCGCTTGCGGCCCTTGACCTGCTTGCCCGCATCGAAGCCTCTGGTAGCGGCGGGGACGGTATCGGCAGTGCGCACGGACTGCGAGTCGATCAGTCCGGCACTCGGTTCAGGGTTGCGTCCGTCGGCCTCGCGGACCCGGTCACTCAGTGCGTCGTGGACGCGCTCGACGGTGCCGTCGTCGTGCCACCAGGTGAAGTACCAGTAGACCGCGGGCCAGGGCGGGAAGTCTTTCGGCAGCTGCCGCCAGGCGCACCCTGCCCGCACCACGTAGAAGATCGCGTCCACGATCCGACGCCGCGGATGCTTCTCCCGCCGCCCGCCCTTCGGCCCCACCCGCGCCGGCGGCAGCAACGGCTCCACCAACGCCCACTGCTCGTCCGTCAGGTCCGACGGATACCCGCCCCCAGAACCACTCACGGAGAGTTCAACGAGCACGTCAGCCCACGGCTACGGCAGATCTCAAACGCGGTCTCAGATCCTCAGGATCCAGTGTCTCGTGTGTCCAAGATCAGGGGGCAAGGCTCCATGCACCAGCTCGTTACGGGTTGTTTCTTGGGTTGTCTGTCCTGTACCTGATTGGCGGCAAGGGCGGTCGCCGAGGAGGATGTCGAATTCGGCGAACGCTTGCAGACGGGGCAGACCGGTTGCGCGGACCTGGACGATCCAGCGGGAGAGACCGTCGTCGTTTCCTTCGCGGGGCTCAGGAGTGCGGCGAAGTCCCGGACTCTGGCGGCCAGGTCGGTCATCTCGGAGCAGGCTGAGGTGAGTCGGTCCAGGAGATCGCTATGTTTGGCCTTGAGGTTGTCGGGGCCTGGTGAGAAGTGTCCGGGCGAGCCGGCGCGGGGATATGTGACTGCGGCCCGGCGTCCGCGCGCCCCTGGTTGACGTACTGCTGACCGGGTCGCTCCCGCTCCGGAACGCGGCCCTCGCGACGCGAGCCGCCGGGCCAGGAACGATCCACAGGAGACACAGTGGCCAAGACCGCCGGCCCCCTCGAGCCGCAGCCGCGCGGGCCATCACTCACCTGAAGCACCGCAAGCCCCTCTCGCTATCGCGGCCTTCTCACGCGCTTCACACTCGCCGCCCGGGCCTGCCTCTCTACTGCCAAATGTTCACGGCATTCCCCTTCACGTAGACTTGCCGACTGCCGATTTTTCACCGTGCACCGATGCCGCAAAACCGTCAGAATGCTCTGGGTTGAAGCTGTCGGCATTGCAAGCCGGAGGCCTGCCGAAGATCAGAAAATGAGGCGAGCGATTAGAGCTTCAATTATGAAGCGCTCGCGCCGGCAGTTCCGATCAGAGCCAGCCCTTATTCTTCGCAAGCAGCGCAGCCTGAAATCTGCTCCCTGCACCAAGTTGCAGCATCAGATCAGCCACGTGGCGACGGAAGGTGCGCACGGATATACCCATTTCCCGCGCGGCGGCCTCATCTTTCTCCGATCGTGAAAGAAGGAGAAGAACCTGGCGTTCCGTCTCGGAAAGTATTCCCGTGCTGGTGTCTCCGTGAGGCTCGACTGTCTCTTCCGCATCGCCCCAGAGCTTCTCAAAAAATGAGACGATCCCGGAGACCAGTCCCGGCTGCTGCACGAGTACAGCTCTGGAATCAAAACGATCCGGATGTTCAGGGACTACCGCAGTTTCATGATCGTAGACCAGGAACCCGTCCCCGGGATCCTTCATGATCCGCACCTGAGCCCCCAAGGAAACCACTTCGGTGATGTAGGCAGCGGACACTGGGTCGGACAGCATGTCACTGCTCACGATGGTGCGCAGCGAGATTCCGCGCCGCAGGCAGCGCAGGTCGAGGGGACGTGCAGCAGCGATCGCTTCAGGGAGCAGTCTGCTGCCCGGGATCAGGGAGAGGATTTCACGGAAAGCGAAGAAGGATAAATCTTCAAGACGGGTCCGGATCTGCTCCACATCCTCCACTCGCTCCAGCTCGCGGAAATGAGAACCAATTTTTCCGCGGCCTCGCTCCTGGACCAGCCATGGGATCACGCGCCGGGTGGCACTGACCTTCTGCAGTTCAAGGCTAATGGATTCCAGTCGATCCTCGATCAGCCTCTCAACAGCAACGGCGGGATCGGCTACTTCGAAACCGAAACCGTGGCTCCCGGAGCGGACGAGGAGGCCCTTTTCTAGCTGCTTCAGTGCTGCATCTGCAGAATCACGGGCCATATCGAGATCTGCGAGAAGATCATCTCCGCTGGAACCCGGATGAGCCAGGAGATAGCGATATATCCTTTCGGCACCGGCGGAAATTCCAAGTGCTGCTAGATCTGACAAGGCTTCTCCTCCCGTTGTCGAGCCAGGGGTAAGCGGCCTTCCGCCGTCCTCCTTGTTCGAATTGGCAACAGCATCATCCCCCGGAAAATTACCGCCGAGTTGAGAACGGGCTACTCAACTCGACAGGCCCTGGTGAGTACGGCCAGCGCCCCTGCGGGATGAGGATGAGTTACTCAGATTGATAAGCGCAGTGAGCACGGCCAGCCTTCCGGGCCTGGGTACCCCCATATCCCAGGTGCGGACGAAAGGGGCTTACTGTGGCAAGGGGTGCGTGATGAGGGGCCCTGGCAGACAGCGGGATGGGCCTTGTTCCTGTCTCATTCCAGAACGTCCGCCCTTTGTTGCCTGCGTGCTTCCGGAGCCACGGCTGTGCGCCTGGGCGCATTCGGTCTGCGGCGGCACGCAGGAAGCACGACAAAGCGACGCCCGCATTCTGGGTGATCTGGCCGATGCCCGCTGGGAGGTCTTCACGAACACGGCCACGCGCAGCCGCCCCGCCATCACCGGGGCGACATCGTCGCGCTCGCAGATCAGCAGGTACTCGGCCAGGCCCCGGGCGCAGGCGTCGATCGTCCTCGGAGCCCTCCCAGGATCCGCCCGCACCCGCAGCCACTCGGCCGCCCGCTCATGCAGGCCAAGGACCGACCGCTTCTCCTCCAGCACCACCGCGCTGCCCAACACGCCTCCTCAGCCCATGGGGACGCCGCAGGATACGAGATGGCTCCCGCGGCGCGTGATTCCACGTAACTGACAGGAACGCGGTCTGCGGCTACTTCGCCAAATGGGCGGATGAGGGCGTGTTCGCCCAGCTCAACGGACTCCTCAGGCAACTTCTGCGCGAGAAGGAGGGGCGGGACGCACAGCCCTCGGCGTGGGTGATCGACGCCCAGAGCGTCAAGACCTCCACCAGTGTTCCCGCCTCCAGTCAGGGCATCGACGCAGGCAAGAAGACTGTGGGCCGCAAACGCAGCATTGTCACCGACACGCTTGGCCTTCTCCCGCAGTGCTGGTCACTGCCAGCACTTCCCAGCGGATCCGCAGCCGGCGGAACCGGTCAAGGTGGGCGAAGGTCCGTTCGGCGCCCCAGTGGTCGGTGCCGAGGCCGGATCCGTGGGGGACGCCGCCCCGGGCGATCACGTGTTTCACGCCCAGGGCACGGGCCATGCGACGGCACTTGTCGTGGTCGTAGCCGCGGTCTCCGGGCACACGGTGCCGGGCCTTCGGCGGGGATGGCCGCGTTTGCCGCGGACCGGCGGGATGGCCTGGAGCAGGGGGATGAACTGGGTGACGCCGTTGCGGTTCCCGCCGGTCAGGGTGGCGGCAAACGGAATGCCGTGGCGTCGGTGATCAGGTGGTGCCTGCTGCCGGTGGTCTGCCGGCCAGCGGGCAGTCGGCCACGGGTTCTGTGTCAGCGTGAAGTTCTGGTTCGAAACCGGTGGGGCTGATCATGCCCAGACTTGAGTGCAGCCGGTGGTTGTCGTCCCGCTCTCCTCGTATTCCAGGGGCCGTCGTGGAAGACCTTTGTGCGGATGTACTCGGACTTGCAGAAGCCGGTTATGGTGTCCATCAGCGTGTTGTCGTATGCGTCACCGATGCGCCCGATCGAGGGGCTGATGCCCTCAAGTCGGAGATGTTCGGTGAACTGCACGCTCGTCTATTGCCCGGAATCAACCGGTCGTTGCAACACCGGCCGATGCCGGTGGAAAGGCTTTCGTGGCCGGGTACTCGGGGGGAGTTGACGCAGATCATCACGACGTCTCTGATGGACGCTGTGCTGGCGCAGACCTGGCGGGTGCAACCTGCCTGTGTGCGGGCTGTCGTGTACTTCGTTCTGGCTAAGCTAAGTCAATTCATGGATGAACGACTGCGGCAGGCTCCGGCGCTGCACGGATAAAAGCAGGAAATCCGTGGACTTCTACGACCTCGCAATGACTGGGTCGCCATCGGCAGACCTTGAACGCACCATGCCCCAGCTCGTCACCTGCCGTCGGCACCAACGACGCTACGAACGCAAAGCAGGACCGGGCTGTACTGGGGGATCGGAGCCCACTGAGATTCCGCCTTGACTAAGCGTGAGGGAGCTGCCTGCTCTCCAGCTTCGACGGCTCTGGGAACGGTCCCTGGAGCCCCGCGCGCATCATCGCCTCGCGCAGAGACTGGGCGTAGCCAGGATTCTCCTCGTGCTCTGCTGGTGGCTGCAGAAGGTTGCAGCACAGGACGGAAATGACCTTGCCGTCCGACGTCCGCACCAGTAGAGGCTCTGCCCGGTACTCGTCCAGCCCCGCGCCCCAGTAGAGCCGGTCGAGTTCAGCGTGCGTTAGCGAGTAGACCATGCCGCACGCTGCTGTTCCGGGTGCGCGAAGCAGCGTTGCCTTGTGCCCGATTCGTAGCGAGTAGCCCTCTGCCGTGGCTTGCTGCCCATCCCGCGGCTCGATGTCTTTCCCTCTTAGGACATCAGGGTCCATGTACAGGCCGTAGAAGAAGACGCTGATCGTTCTGTCTGAGGAGTTGTCAGGAAAAGCATGCATGGGTCAGTGTCCTTATGACTTTCTGAATCTCGGGTCGGAAACCTGACTCACTCGGTTATCCTTTCCGGATTTCTGAGAATTTGATGTTGGGGTATGGTGACGTCCTCGACTGAAATTCTTCAGCCTTCGCAGACCATTGGCACCGAAGAGGTCATGCCCTAGCTTCTGCTATCCCCTTCCCGTCCCCTCCGGAGGGATTCGGGCGTGTCGCCGTCTCATGCCCCTGAAGGATGGAGTGGTGAATACATACTCTGCAATCGATTACTCGGTCATCAATTGAGCAATGGATGCTCAAAGTGCCCCTGCGGATACGGCATGGTGGGAACGCTCGATAAAATCCCCGCCGGCGCCCGGGGTGAGGCATCCCGTACCCTTCTACGCTCGACGTCCTCGTACGCATGACAGCGCGCCCATGGACGATCATGCAGGAGTGCATGTCCGGCTCCGCACGGCCCTCGATCGCTTGGTGACCGCCATGCAGCCGCTTCGCCGAGTGGGCGCCCCTCGGGCTCAACGGCGCCCGGCTCGGAGAACTCCTGGCGAGCGACGAGCGCCTGCGCAACCTGCAGGAACAGAACCAACGAGTCGCTCACATCCAGGGCCGGATCTCCGAGGCACTCACCCGCACAGGCACAGACAGCGTCATCACCCGGCTGCGCCACAACCCTGTCCTCGCCCATGAAAACGCCGCCACGCTTGAACAACTCGTCGACGAAGACGACGTCACAGCCGAAACCGAGCGCCGCCTTGCCGATATCGCCATCGGTATGACTGCCTGGGCCAAGCGACTCAACCTCGGAGGAGCCGCGGACGCCACCGAAGCAGGGATCAGCCTCAAGCTCTTCAACGTCGTTCTCGGACGCCCCGCCCGACGGCTGCCCCTCACCGCATCGGCAGCGCCAAGAACCGCATCGGCTACCACCTGATTGCCCACCTCGCCCTGCACACCTACGCGGGGGGAAGCCCAGGCCAGGTCCGTGACGGTGAGTGTGCGCGCCGAGAGGGTCTCGCGCCGGCCGTGCCCGGCCTCGCGGTCGTATCGGCGGGCGGATGTCCCTTGAGCCTTTCCACCACGGCCACCACGCCGTCCTGGCGGCCCACTCTGAGATTGTCCCGCTGCGCCACGTCGTGCGTGAGTACCACGCGTGACCCTTCGCCGATCCGGGAGAGCATGAGCAAGATGTTTCCAGCGACTGGGCCTCGTCGACGATCACGAAGGCATCGTGGAGGGACCGGCCACGGATGTGGGTGAGCGGGAGAACTTCCAGCATGTCCCCGGCGAGCAGCTCCTCGATCACCTCTGGGGTGGTGGAATGTCGAAGACTGCCTGCGCCCAGGGTCCCCTCTTGCCCGCCTCGGCCCCGGGCAGGCAGCTCAGCTGCCTGCCCGGGGCCGAGGCGGACAAGAGGGCGGAAGAACCATGACCTTCCGGTGCTGGCGGCGCTGCGGCCCTTGACGCCAAAGGCATTCCGGTCCCCGCATACCAGTTGCACCCGCCCGTCCGGGGTGACCCGGCCCAGGGTACGCCTGCGCTCTGAGGTGATCACCAGTCCGGTGTGGGAGGGCAGGTTCTGGGTGCCGTCCAGGTCGGCAGCGGCACTGTGGCCCGCTGCGAAAAGTGCGCCCACCTGGTCACTGGCGGCGACGAGTTCGCAAATGCCTGTCCACCCAGAGGAGTTCGCTAGTTCTGCCCGGAATCCTCGGCGGCAGGCCGACCGAGCTCGCCTTGATCCGCAACGGCAGGTCTTTGGAGGCGATAGTGGCGTCGCTGAGTAACCAATACTCTCAATTCGCGTTCACGAGAAAGTTAACTTTCATGGAAGAAGTTACCAACTATGGCGACACGACAGGGGAAGCCTAGCTATGCGACACACCAGTAAGACGCATGGGCGTCATGGCAAGATTGCGAAACTGATCGGAGCAGCATTTGCTGCAGTGTTTGCGGTTTCCCTCCCTCTGGGGGGTGTAGCATCCGCCGATGGTGGAGTGAACCCGACGGGTGAATCCGTCCCCATTAAGATCGAGGGCCCTCCGTGCTGCAAGTGACCGGAGCGTCACAGTCTTACCTTTGGTTTTAACCTCCGGTGCCGAAATATTCCTCGCCCAGGTCGCTGCCCCGGGTATTCGCCGGACTCTGAGGTGGCCTTCGTCTGATCACCTGCTCCACCCGAGGTGCACTGGCCATGACGAAGGCCTTAGCTTGGCGTTTATCGTCTGCGCTCGAACGTGACCTCGAACTTGCCGGGGTTTTCGACTGTTTTCCAGACATGAGGAACGGCCTTCGTCTGATGCTGTGCTCCGTCACAGAGGCACCTGATCACTACGAAGGCCGCGTGGATGAGTCTGCTGCAGCGGGGCGACCCAGGGGATGCGTTTGCACCGCGCGGTCACGGCGCCTTGTACGGCGGGGTGAACCGCGGGCGGCTGGATGCGGCACGGCTGCGCAGGACTCTGGCCAGTCTGCCGCTGCCGAGGGCTGCGGACGGGCGGCTCGTCCCGGCGGTCGATGTCAGCAACTGGCTGCGCCCGGACGCGAATACCAGCCCGGAGAGGCTGTTCTGCCATACCTACGGTCGTGGCAGGGGCTCGGCCCAGATGGTCCCCGGCTGGCCTTATTCCTTCGTCGCTGCTCTGGAGCCTGGGCGGACTTCCTGGACGGCCATGCTGGACATGGTCCGCATGCGTCCGTGGGATGACGGAATCGCTGTCACTGCCGGACAGGTCCGAGATGTCATCCAGCGACTGCTGGCGGCTGGGCAGTGGCAGACCGGTGACCCGCCCATCCTGATCGTCCTCGATGCAGGCTACGACGTGACCCGCCTGGCCTTCCTGCTCGCCGACCTGCCGGTTGAACTGCTGGGCCGGATGCGTTCGGACCGCGTCCTCTACTTCCCGCCCCCGCCGCAACCGGCAGGGAAGCGAGGGCGCAAACCGCAGCGCGGGGCAGAGTTCAAGTTCGAGGATCCCGCCACCTGGCCCGCCCCGGCCGTCTCCACGGCGACCGACACCACGCACTATGGACAGGCCGAAGCCGCTGCCGGGGACCGGCTGCACCCGTTGCTGGTCCGGCGCTCGGCCTGGTCCGACTACCCCGAAGGCCGGCTGCGGTCATCGAAGGCACCGTCATCCGTCTTCGCGTGGAGCACCTGCGCGGGGACCGCAACCCCAGGCCGGTCTGGCTGTGGTGGTCCGGCACCAGTGCAACGGCCGGGGATGTCGACCGACTCTGGCAAGGGTTCCTGCGCAGGTTCGATCTTGAACATGCCTTCAGGGTGATCAAGCAGACGCTGGGCTGGACCGTTCCCGAACTCCGCGAGCCCGCAGCCGCCGATCGCTGGACCTGGCTGGTCGTCGTCGCCTACACCCAACTCCGACTCGCCCGGCCACTTGCAGAAGACCTCCGTAAACCCTGGGAGCGGCCCGCGCGCCGAGGACGCCTCACGCCCGCCCGCGTCCGCCGAGGATTTCGCCGCCTCCACGGGAAGACCCCCCCAGCCGGCCAGCGCACCGAAACTCGGCACCGCAGGCCCCGGCCGGCCAACAGGCTCGAAGAATCGGCACCGTGCACGCGAACACCCTGTTGGAAAACAAGGCCAACCAGCCATCACAGAGGGCGTCACGAACAGTCGCGCTGCGCCAAGCTTAGGGCTCGCAGAGAATCAAGTTGCGTGTTTTAGGCCTTGACGCAGCAGGTCAGCGCGTTGCTCGTCCGCGTGTTGTTCTTCTGCGAGCCCTTACGAGCTGGTGCGTGATTGCGGTTGTTCTTGAGTGCCCTGATCGCCGGCTCGCGCTCCTTGAGGTCGGCGACGAGCGGGGTGGCGATGAAGATCGAGGAGTACGCACCGGCGGCGAGACCGACGAACAGCGACAGCGAGATGTCGTTGAGCATGCCGGCGCCGAGGACGCCGCCACCGATGAAGAGCAGGCCGGCGACCGGCAGCAGCGCGACGACGGTGGTGTTGATCGAACGGACCAGGGTGCCGTTGATCGAGCGGTTGGCCAGCTCGCTGTACGTGAAGCGGGTCTGCTTCGTGATGTCCTTCGTCTGTTCCTTGAGGGAGTCGAAGACGACGACCGTGTCGTACAGCGAATAACCGAGGATCGTCAGCAGACCGATGACCGTACCGACGGTGACCTCGAAGCCGACCAGCGAGTAGATGCCGACCGTGATCGTGAGGTCGTGGATCAGCGCGATGAGCGCCGCGACCGCCATTCTCCACTCGAAGGCGATGGCCAGATAGATCACCACGAGATGACCGGCGGCCTGACGCTCTCGTCCAGTGCCTGTAAGGGGCGCGAGGCTGCAGCGTGATCCTGCACTGCGCAGGCGAATCAGTGAATCCTCGGGCGGGACGGGAGCAGTCCAGGGTGCCGGCCAGAGGGCACGGCCGCTGCTGACGGAGTCACCGCGCGTCTCGCCAGCGGTACAACCGGCCCGGCCGGTGCCGCCGCCCGCGGACCCTGCGGATGCGTGGTACCGCGCCCGGCAGGCGGCAGCGGTGGCATCGTGACGGCACCTGCTGGGCAGAGCGGGGGCCAGAGGCGTGCCGGGCCGCCGGCCTGGCGGTGGCTGCTGCCGGGACGCGCGCGGGCCGCCGGCGGAGGTCTGGTGCGAACCCTCCTTTGAGGGCCTTGACGAGGGGCCGGACAGGGGAATTCCTGGTCTCGGATGCAACCGGTCAGATGTCAACCGGCAAGGCCGCCCTCAGAGGTCCAAGATCGCCGTACAGGGCGGCGTGGAGGGCGGCTGCCAGTTCCCGGGCTCTGTCTTCGGCCGCGATGTCGTGGAGCACGAAGTAGACCGGGCCGGTGAAGGCGTCGAAGCGGATCTCCCGGCGGCGGGCCAGGTACAGGAAAGCGGCGCCGATGGCGGCGGAGGCAGCGTCGTCTGTGGTGTGTTCAGGGCCTGCGGCGCGCGTATCGGCCTTCACCGCCCAGTGCGAGCCCTGGTACTCGACGGCGATGAACACCGCCTGCCGCATCCTGGCGGCCTTGTACGCGGTGTCCAGGGCGGCAAGCGCGGTGACATCCGGTACCAGAGGTGCGGGGCAGGGAATCGGCGACGGCTCCATGCCAGGCATCGTCCCAGGTGAACGTAGAGACAGCAGGTTGACGCCAGCCGTGTCCTCTCCCCGCCTTGCGCCATGCCGGCCGGGATGATGATCAGGGAGACTGTCTGCCGACCGGCGGCTGAAGCGGTGCAGGTACGGTCCTTGGGCATGGGGTTCTCGCACTTCATGATCATGAGGGTTGTTCTTCGGCTGTCTGGTGCACGTTCTGGTGTCCGGCTGCGGATCTGGCGCGCCGCCGACGGGCAGTGCTGCTGCGGCGCCGCCGGGATGAGTGGATCAGGCCCGGAGTCATGGAGGGCCTGTGGCTGCTGGTCCTGTCTGCCTGCGGCCGCATAGCCGGCCCCGGCTTGGACGGTCTCATCGCGGACGGCTGCGTCACCAAGGCTGCGGGCGGCGAGTGTGCCGGAAGAAGCCCGGCCAGCCGCGGGCTCAAACGCTCGCCTTTGCCCGTGAGGCAGCCGCTCCGGCCGAGCGGGAAGCCGACGGTGTTGCCCGCCTGAGCCCCCGCGAGCGGGGCGAGCGACGGGTGGCCAGCATGATCCTGGCCGCTCACCATGCTCTCCCCGAGCACGAGCGGCCCGTCGAGCCGGACATGCACGCCGTGAACCTGGAGGAGAGCGGCAGCCTTTTCAACCCAGCCCGCATGGCTGTCGGCGAGCGTCGGAAAGGCCGTCGCCGGCATCATCAAAACGGTTGAACCGGCTGCCCCGCTCCGTCTGAGCCGACAGGGCGGCACCATCTCCTGCGAGGGGTGCCCTGCGGCGTTCGAGGACGGCCACCTGACATCAGGTCAAACGGCGCATCGCCGGCCCGGACGGCCTGCCAGTCGAGGCGGGGAGCGGGCCCGTGAGCGGACTGTCCAAGCCTGCCCCCGCCTGCTCAACCGGTGACCGGATCCGGCTCTGCCGGCGATCGGGCACTACCCCCATTCAGGAGTGACCCGCCGCATCTGACCTGCACTTCTAGTGTTGGGTCACTGTCTGGGCCGCTGTTGCGACGGTGACCCAGACAGTGACCCGCCACATGGCTTGCGTCCCTCGGGACGCGGCACCGGAAGGTCAGGGTAAGGACATGGGCCCGTCTGCGGGTGGGGACGTGTCGGCCGTTGCCAAGAGCCCGCGAAGTATTCCGAAGCTGGTCGGGAACCGAGAAAGGGTGGGACCACCGGCTCAGCGGCCCCCCTTTCTCGGTGATGGGTCAGCGGCGGGTGGCCTGCACCATGCGAATGGTCTGGGAGGTCTCTTCCTCCATGGCCCACCCGTGGTCCACGAGGAGAGTCTCCAGCCGCTGAATGGCTTCCTCGAGTCCGGGGTGGTCACCCAGGAGAGCCAGGGCACGGAAGCGGTGGCGCCAGAGCTCTTCGCGTTCCCGGGCGACTTCCAGGCCGCGGCTGGCTGCCCACAGCGCGCCCGGGCCGTCACCGGCTTCGAGGTACCAGTCCGCCAGCAGGCTGGCGCTGTTGACGACTTTGTCATTGATGTCCTCCACGATCGGTTCGGCCCAGCTGTAGTAGGTGGAGCTGACGCCGGAGAAGGGGCGGCCGCGGACCAGCTCGAGGGCGCGGCGGAGCAGGCCCTGGCCCTGGTCGCGGGGGACCTGGAGGGCGACGTCGTGGAGGAGCTGGAACTGGATCCAGTCGCACTCCACCCCGACGAGCCGATGCCCTTCGGCGTGTTTGGTCATGCGGCGGAAGAAGGGCTGGCCCTCGTCGTCGAGGCCGAGCCACCGCCGCACATCACGCAGGCGGGTGTTGCGGGTTTTGGGGTTGGTCAGCCCGCCGCGAGGCGAGAGGACCTCGTCGATCTGCGGGGCCGTGGCGCCGGGGTGAAGGACGAGGAACGCGGCCAGTTCCATGGCCCGGGTGCGCCGGTTGGAGTCGACCGTGCCGCGGGCCCCGGTGACCTCCACCGCGCCCAGGATGCTGACTACGGGCCGGTCCTGGGGGAAGCCGACGTCCGGTTGCTCTGCCCCGGGTGAGCCATCGGGCGCAGGGGTGGTGGCGGGGGGCTGGGCCGGGGGAGAGGACGGGACCGGGCTGGGAAGCCGGACACTGATCTGTGGCAGGGCCCGCGAGGTGGGCAGGACAACGTGTCCCGGCGCCGCTGAGGCAGGCAGCACCGGCACTACCGGAACGACGTCGGCGCTGGCGCCCGTGGCGACGGCAGCGGATGAGGAAGGACGGGCGGTCACCGAAACCCCGGCAACGGCTTCGCCGCCGGCCTCAGACCCCTCCTCCTCTTGATCTCCTTCTTCCTCACCCGCGTCTGCAGGATCCTCATCGAGATCGGCGAGGACTGACAGCAGACTCGGCGCCGCCCCACATCTACCCGAGCCCGGCTCCGGTGAAGGAACGGTGGCCGTGGCGGTCTCGAGGCCGGGGAGGAGCTTGGCCAGTGGGACAGGTTCCGCGGCAGGTACGCCGGTGGGGGAGTCCGCTGTCACCGCGAGCGTGAGGATGTCGGCGTACTCGTCGTCGCTGCACATCGACAGCACGCAGTGCAGCGAGGTGTTCGGCACCGCAAGGACGGGGGCATCGGTGTCGATCTCCCACACCTCGCTGGCGGCCGCACGGGCGGGCTGCGCACCGCTGGTGATCACGGCGGTGGATGACAGAGGCTCGGCGTCCAAGATGTCGTCGAGCCGGCTGACGGCTTCGGGAGCCGGGCAGGTATCGAGATCGCAGAGCACCGCCAGGGGCTGGAACTCCTCGGCATTGTCCGACACACGGGCGTGGAACAGATCCGGCAGATCCACATCGGCCATGAGCTGCTGCTGGCCGGCATGGTGTGCACCGGCTGCAGCGGCAGCCGATTCGAGGCCCTGATGCGGCTGGACCCGCTGGGCGTCGAGCAGCGACAGACCCGGGGCGGTGTCCTCACCCGCGACCAGGACATCGACCTGCCCCAGCGGAGACAAGGCCAGAGAGATGCCCAAGGTGCGCAGCATCTGCAGGCGGCGGCTTCCCGTCAGGTGCAGCGCACCGAACTCCTCCAGGTCGATGAGGAGGACGCCGCCGGCGGTGTCTTCCCCCAGCGGTACGAGCCCTGGATACGGAGCGGCGACCTCGGAAAGCTCATCGTTGTCCAGAAGCTCGGTGGAGCCGGCCGGGCACCACCACAGCTCTGGCCGGTCCTTGACGGCGGTGAACGGAGCCACCGCCTCAAGCGGGCTCTTCCCGTCGTACCTGTCCGTGGTCTTGGACAGGTGCAGCAGGACGCCCTCGGCACCCAGTTGAACCGCCGCCACAGGCGGCAGCGCCCGATCTTCGGCAGCAAGGCGGGAGGCGAGTGTACGCAGCGCGGTGTCCAGGAGCAGCAGCTCCGAGGTGGAGTCCATGCTGCGCAGTGCCTGCTCGGTGACCGCTGCACGACCGGTGGGCATCGTGATGGTCCGGCCGTTTTCACGGCGGCGCCGCTGCAGGGTGCGCCGTCGCCGGAGCATCAGTACGACGCCACCGGCGACCAGCGTGCCCCCCGCTGCGGACAGGAGGGTGCTCATGGCGGAGTTGTTGGCGCTGTGATCGACGGCGGGCGGAGTGCTGGTGCCGGGGATGGGGACGGGGCTGCTCGGAGACTGGGCGGTGGGGAAGGGGGACGGGGTGGCGGTGGGCGGGGTGTCCTGGTCGGCATCGGGGGTGCTCGGGGACGGCGGCTTCTCTGAGTGCTGGGTGTCCTCGGGCGGCGCGGGTGTCTTTGGCTTGGCCGTGCTGCGGTCCGGGGCCGGTGCGCTGGGGGCCTTGGTCCCGGGCAGCTCCAGCACCTGTCCGGGGAGGATCACGTCGGGGTTGTCGAAGGTGCCGCCGCCCGGCATCGGTTCACCCTTGTTCGCCTCGTAGATGGCGGGCCAGCCCTCAGGGTCGCCATGTGCGTCGGCGATCGACCAGAGGCTGTCACCCTCGCGAACCGTCACTTCCGCAGACTGCTCGCCACCAGATGCGCCCGGAGCGGGGCGGCTGCCGCTGTCGTTGCGGGCCGCCGGATCTGCGGTGTGCTGCAGCCCAGGGTCCGGCCCGGACACCACTGTCTGGCCCGCCGCAGCGTCGGCATGGGCGGCTTCTACCGCGCGCTGATGAGTGCTGCTCTCCTCCTTCACCGTATGCACGGCGGGGCCTGCCTCGGCAGCCGGGGGCGTGGTGTCTGTGGGGGCGTGGGGGAGAGCGAGGATCCATCCGGGCTGGAGAGGTGCGTCGACACTGAAGATGGTGCCGTCGGCCATCCGCTGGCCCTCGTTCGCGTCGGCGATCTTCGTGTAGAGCTCGCCGTGGCCGTAGAGCTTCTCGGCGATGCTCCACAGGCTCTCGGCAGGACGCGCGTCGCGGACGGTGTATGTACGCGACGCCGCCCGCTCCGTACCGGCCGTCTCGGCGGCACGCTCGGCCGCCGTCGCTGCAGAGCCCGGGTGGACGATCTCAGCCGCCGAGGTGGCGGTGATGGGCGCTGCGAGGGCGGGTGTTGCGGAGGCGAGGGTGCTGGAGGCAAAGGCGACGAGGATCCCGGAAACGAGGGTTCCGGCGGCGCGCTGGGACAGGTGCAGTCCGGGAAGGGCCGGGGCTCTGCGGCCGCGGAGTTGGGCGGGGATCTCCAGCAGGACGGAGAGGGTGAAGCCGGCCCAGGCGATCCAGCCGATCGCGCACAGGGCGAGCATGAAGGCGGCGCCGGTGTCCTGGCGGGTGAACAGGTGGGCGATGGCTTCGGTGCCCTGGGCCCAGACGGCGGTGGTGGTGGCGTAGAGCAGCCAGGGCATGCCGGCCAGGAGAGCGGTCAGGACGACCGTGGACACCAGGGCGCGCAGTAGGCGCCGCCCGAGGGAGCGGGGAGCGGGCATCAGCGGTCAGTCCTTCACAGGTCGGGTCGTGCCGTGCAGCAGGGTCGCGGAGCTGCTGGCGTGGACGGTCCAGGTGTTGGGGACGAACACGCCGCGGTAGGTGCCGGTCGCGCGGACGGTGATGCGGCGGCCGTCACCGGAGACGGTGACCGTGCCGACGGCGCCGGCCTGGTTGAGGTAGGCGCGGGCGGCGGAGGCGGCCGCCTCGGGGTCGGCGACGACGCCCTCGCCGGTGACGGCGCGGGCGGGATCGATGGCCTGGGCGGCGGCTCGGGCGGCTTCGGTGGCGATGCCGTCGGTGCGTTCATGGGCGCGGGTGACGCCGAAGGCGTCGACAGCGAGGAAGCCGCCGAGGAAGAGAAGCGGGACGGTGATGATGGCGGCGAAGGGAGATACCGCGCCTCGGTCCTCGCCGAAGTTCCAGCGTCTGGCGGGGTGCCTGGGGCTCATCCACGTTCCCTAAAAGCGTCAACGATCGAGGTGAATGAAGAGGTCGTGGTCCGTACCCCCGGCCCGCCGCCGAACAGAAGCAGGTCGCCCAGGGGGACGGTGCACGAGACGGTCACGGTGACGGTAGAGACCTGTCCCAGCTGGGCGCCCAGGCCACGGGTGTTGGCCGTGACACGGGTGGAGGTGCAGGACTGGTTCCGCTCGCCGAGGGCGTCAGCGGCCGCGCGGCGGGCCGCCGATTGTCCGGCGGCGGGAGTGCGTTCGAGAGACGCGGCGCGGGCGGCGGCCTGGGCGGCAGCGTCGGTCTTCTGCCCGGCGAGGGAGAGACGGGCCCCGGCCATGACGACCAGGGCGATCGCGATCAGGAGGGGCACAACGATGACCGCCTCAATCGCAGCGTCGCCCCGCTCCGCGTCGTGTCGCACGGATCGACGAACGAGGTGGAGCGGGCTGCGCATCATCGGCCTCCTGCCGCGGTCGTCCATCGCTCGACGGGCCCCGACGCGGCGGCGGTGACCGGCCAGCCGCCCATGCCGGGAAGGAGGGAGATCGCGCGGCCCTGGACGGTTATCCGGATGCGGTCGGTGGTGCTGCCCGCGGTGGAGACGCGGGCGTCGACGAGGAGATCTCCGCCGAGCGTGTTCACCGCGGCGCGTGCCTTGGCCGCCCCGTCCCCTGGTCCTGCTCCGTACATGCGGCCGGCGGAGACGCCTTCGCGTGCGGCGGTCGCGGCGACGTTGTGGGCGTAGGCGGCGAGGAAGGCCTGCACGATCGCGAAGATCAGCAGGATCACGACCGGGAAGAGGATCGCCACCTGGATCGGTGACGACCCCCTGTCCCGGTCGGCGGGTTCGAGGGCGGTGAACATGAGGCGTCTGAGTTCCCCGGGGTCAGCCGCCGAGGATGCCGCTGAGCTTGCCGTTGGCCCGCCCGTAAGCGGCCGCGAGACCGCCGGCGATGATGAGGGCGCCGGCGACGGCCGCGACGATGATGACCACGGTGGATATCGGGCTGTCTCCGCGGTCCCCACGGTCCTTCGCCTCCTGCTGGACTTGTTCGAGGCGCGAACGGATCGCCCAGGCGCAGGCGGTCACGGCGGCCTGGGCACGGAGCAGCGGGCTGGTCTTCATGAGGTGGGCTTCCCTTCGGGTGGTGCGGGCTGTGCGGGTCAGATGGAAAAGATGTTGAGGACCGCCGGGAACGCCATCGCGATCATGACGATGACGGCGAGGAGGGCGGCGGGGGTGTGGAGTTTCTCGCTGTCGGCGTTGGCGCGGGCGGCCTCAGCGGTGAGCAGTTCGTTGGTCAGGCTCTTGGCGCGGTTGCGCAGGGTGTCGTAGACGGACGCGCCGTCGTCGGAGGACAGGCGCATGATGTCGGCGACGTCGCCCAGGACGGGCAGGCGCAGCTGGGTGCCGAGATCGGCGAGGGCCTGCCACGGGGAGGACTTCTCGGTACGGGCGCGCAGGAGGGCCTCCTGGATGCGGGTGAAGGCCCAGCCCCGGCCGATGCGGGCGGCGTCTTCCAGTGCCTGGTCGGCGGCGACGTTGGAGGCCATGCGGGTGGCGACCAGGTCCATCCAGGCGGCTGCGGCGTGCGCGAACTCGGTGCGGGCCTTGGTGGCTTCGGTCGCGACGGCCCAGTCGGGCACGAACCACAGGACAGCGGCGAGCAGCAGGCCAGCGACGGCAGGGACGAAGAGGGGGACGGGCAGGCCCATCAGGGCCCAGCCGACCGCCGGGACGAGCGGGACGAGCAGGCCGAGGAGCCCGAGGGCGAGCTTGTTCGTGACGAACTGCTCCGGACTCTGGTGGAGCAGGTCGAGGTCGGCGCGCGGGATCCTGCCGGGCATACGCTCGGCGAGGCGTCCGGCCCACACGGCGCCGACGACGTTCGCACGGCTCGGCTGGTCGCCGGGGCGGACCGGGGGCGGGTCGAGGCGGCGTAGCGCGGGCCCGAGGCGGGGTGCGGCGGGAACGAGTTCGCGTACGAGGAGGGCGATGCCCGCGCCGGTGGCGGCGCCGCAGACGATCAGGGCGGTCTGGCTCATGCGGCCGACACCTCCGCAGTGGGTTCGGCGGGGCCGGGCTGCTTGACCTGGCTTCGGGGGTCGTTGATGAGGAAGCGGGGGACCGGCTGGTGGGTGGCGAGCTTGCGGGTCCACCACAGGACCGCGGCGAACGCGGCACCGAGCAGGGCGAGGACGAGCTGGCCCAGCAGAGTCGCGTACGGGGCGGTGTAGGGGATGAGGAAGCCGATGAGGACCAGGGCCATGCAGATGAGGGTCATGGTGCGCATCGCGGTACGGGACTTGGCGCGGTCGGCCTCGATGCGGCGGCGTGCGGCGACTTCCTCGCGGACCTGTGCGGCGACGTCCTCGAGGACCTGGGCGAGTCCGGGGCCGGGATCGACGGCGCACAGCATCAGGGCGGCGCAGGCCTTGTCGCCGGTGACGTCGTCGAGCCGGCCGGCGAAGTCACGTAGCGCGTCGACCGGGAGCCAGCCGGCTTTCAGTTTGTCGGCGAGCTCGCCGACCTCGTCCTCGATCGCCGGGGGCGGGTTCTTCCGGCTGGTGATCAGGGCCTGTTCCAGGGCGAAACCGAGGCGGAGGATCTCGGAGAGGCGCTGGGTCCAGTCGGCGAGTGCCTCCAGTTTGGCGATCCGGCCCTTCGCCGATGTCGCGGAGGCAAGCAGCCACGGCACCCCGATCACGGAGCCGCCCAGGATCAGAGCGGCAACGAACACTCCGGAAACCAGCCACACCACAGCCGTCGTGGCCACAGCGGCGACGATCAGGAGACGGCGGCGGGCGGCACGCTGCTGTCCGTCGGGGCCGCCCGACCACTCGGCCCGCCACCGGGCCGTACGGCCCTGGCCCTTGGGGGCACTCGTGCCGATCGTGGCGACGACCGCGGCCACCAGGCCGCCGGCGAGCATCGACCCGCAAAGCGTCCACCACAACGCGCCCATCACAGCCCCCTGTTCCAGGCCGCAGCCTGATCCAGGACATGGGTGGAGAACCCGGCCAGCTCCAGACGCCGCCGCGAACGCGGTGAGAGCGGGGCTGCCGGGACGGCGCGCAGATCGTCCTCGGAAGCGGGGCGGAAGATCTCGTTGTAGGCGGGGCGGCCACTCTCGCCGATGCCGGTGATCTCCCAGACGTGGCTGACGAGCCGCCTTGGTGCGGGGCCGGACTCGTCGACGGACATGAAGACGACGAAGTGCAGCCCGTTGGCGATCTGCCGGTAGGCGAGCTGCTCGGAAAAGTTGCCCCGGGCCAGGAGGTACAGCTCGGCGATGCGGTCGAAGACGACGTGCGGCTCGGAGGCGTGCATCGTGCACATGGACCCGGGCCGGTCACTGGTGAGGGCCTGCATCATCGCGGTGATCTCAGGACCCCGGACCTCGCCGACGACGACGCGCCTGAGGGACATGCGCTTGGCCCGGTACATCAGATCGAGGAGGGTGATCTCGCCGACCGCGCGGCCATCGACCCGCTCGCCGTTGGACTCACGGGCCTCCATCGGCACGACCTGGGTGTGGTAGCCGTTCTGGTGTGCCCACAGCTCGAACTCGGTTTCCACCGTGCCGAACCGCTCGTGCTGCGGGATCTCCCGCAACAACGCCCGCATCAGAGTCGTCTTCCCCGACGATTGCTCGCCCACCACGATCACGTTGCGCCGCGCCCGTACGCAGGCGCGCAGCAGACCGGCGACGGTGGTGTCCATGGCGCCGACGGTGACGAGGTCGTCCAGGGTGGCGTTCTGCAGACGGTGGCGGCGGATCGTGACGAACGTCCGCTCGCCGGTGATCTCCGGGTGCAGGGCCTGGAGCCGGGAGCCGTCGGGCAGGCGGATCGCGGCATCAGGGGACGCGGTGGAGAACGTACGGCCGGACTGCCCGCTGGCGCGGATCAGATCACGGACCAGCTCCTGAAGTTCTTCCTCAGACTCGGCGACGGGTTCGGCCGCGACGGCTTCACTGTCGCCGCTGTACTTGAGGAACACCCGGTCACAGCCGTTGATCCAGATGTCCTCCACCCGCTGGTCGTCGAGATGGCGCTGGAGACGGCCGGAGCGGAAGAGCATGTCGAACACGAGCGCGGCAAGCTGCTGCTCCTCACCGGCCGTGACCGTACGAGAGGTGCGGGCAGCGTCGCCCCACACCGCGACCCGCTCGTTGATCAGAGCCCGGGCCCGCTGCTCACGCACGGCACCGACCAGGCCGCGGTTCAGCTTCGCCTCGGCCAGGAGCAGGTCGTTGACCTGCCGCTTGATCTCACCAGCCGCACGGGCGTCAACGCTCACCTGCGGCACGGACGGCGCGTTGACCATCGCCGGCGCGGCGGCCCGCCCACCACGGCGCGGATCGTAGCTGGCACCCGGCAGCCCCGGCTGCGCGACGGCACCCATCCCGGGAACGCGAGCCGGAGCCGGAGACGGAACAGCAGGCGGAGGGACGGCCGCGGGGTACATCGGGTCAGCGCGCATCCGTCACCGCCTTCATCAGCCGCTGTTGCAACGGAGAGGCGACCCGCGCCCGTCGGGAGGCGACCGTCTGCCGAATCGGGGTCGATGCGTCACGCGCGGCACTCATCAGCTTCGACGTCATGAACCCACGGCCCTCGGACGCACCGTCGGACAGCACGGCCGCTTCCTCCGGCCGGTACGGCAGCGTTGCGACAACCCGCACGCCGAGCTCGTCCTGAACCTCGCGGGAGCCGTAGGGACCCTGGCGGATGAGGAGGATGCCAAGCGCGCCGGCTCCCTGGCCGGAGTCACCATCCATCAAGGTCCGCAGAGCCTGGATGCGGGACCGGGCGGCGTGCATGCTGCGCAGCGTTCCCCGCATCACCACCAAGACGGTGTCCGCGCGCAGGGCGAGGACGCCGGCGGGGCCGAACGCGCCGGAGCGGCCGAGGTCGACCAGGACGTCGTGGGCGTGGATCTCGATCCCGGTGAACAGGTCGGCGAGCTGTCCCCATACGGGGGCCAGGCTGGAGGCCTGGTGCATCGCCGTCAGGCCGGGCAACAGCAGCCGGTTGCGCTCCGAGCACTTTTCGTCGTTCTCCAGAGCGATCAGCTGCGGCCAGAACGCAGTGACGAGATCCTGCGTACGGGAGGACTCCGTCAGATTCCGCAGCCCACGGTCGGCGACCACCGCGCTCTGGAGAGCGCCCGGCAGCACGGCGCCGCCATCCGGGTCGCACTCCGCAAGGACCAGACGCCGGCCGGCTTCCAGCGGCCAGGTCCGCAGCAACGCAAGCGCCGAACTCGTCGCTCCCGGAGCGCCCGGAAGTCCCACCAGGGTGATCACCGCCATCAGGACTCTCCCGGTCCATCGACGACGAGCGCGACATTCCCGGTCGCGGCCTGCGCCGCGAGCGCAGGCCCGAACTGCGAGGGCACCGCGACATCGACGACCTGCTCACCCGTCGTCTGCTGCCGCTCTCCCACCCGCACGACCCGCGCGGCAATCTGCTGCGGGCCAGCGCCCTCGCCGGCTTTCTCTCCGGCGATCTGGCCGTCGGCGGGAGTGGAGACGACGAGGATCTTGTCGCCGGGCGAGAGACGGCTCGCGGGCATCTGCGACGTCTTCAGCCCGATACCGACCAGCCGCTCACCCGGCTTGACCAGAGTGCGAGTGGTGACCTGGCCCTGCGTCAGCAGTGCGCCCGGCGTCAGGGCGACCGAGGCCCGCTTGCCGACCACCTTCTCCCGCTCGGAAGCCAGCACCGGCTTCAGCACCGGGTCGAGCTGGACTTGGGCCTCGATCAGGTCGGAGTCCTTGATGACATCCCCGGCCTCAACGCCCTGGGCAACCGCCAGGACCGGCGTGCGTTCCCCCGTCGCCTGGAAGGCGAGGAACCCGCCGCCCCCACCAGCCGCGATCAGCGCGATCGCCAGCGCATACATACCGGGACGCCGCCTGCGCCCCTTGAACCCGACTGCCGCACCCGGGATCAGGGAGTGCGTCGGCTGCACGGGGACCTGGCCCGCGCCGACCGGAACCGCCGTCTTGCTCACGATCTCTCGCCTTCGCCTTCTTCGTTGGAACCGACGGGAAGCTTCAGCTGCCGACGGCCTGGAGCTCGCCGACCCGGATGTCCACGGCACTCTGCCGGGTCTCGGCCAGCTGCCCGGACTGCCCCGTCGTGGCCTGCCAGTCGATCGTCCAGGTCGACGTCGCGACCACGTGATACGTCCCAGAGCCGGCCGTCGACGGCCTGGCGTAACGGTGACCGCAGTCCGGCGACGACTTCGTGCCGAACGAAGCCTTGTAGGGAGTACCGGCGGTAGTGCAGGTGACGGTCTTCCCGTCTCCCATCTGCCACACGATCCGCGCCACCTTCGCCGTAGCGGTCACCGTGATCCCGCCCGCGGACGCCGAGGCGACGTTTGGCCCGTACGTCTCCGGGCCCCGCTCCGTCCACAGATAGACCGGCATCCCGACCAAGCCCATCCCACTTGGCTTCGGAGTGATCCCGATCTCCGGGCCGCGCAGGACCATGCTGTCGACGGCCTGCCGCGCGAGGACAGCTGGGTCCACTACCGGAGCAGTAGGTCCTCCAGGGCCCCCAATGAGCGGCTCTGTGATCATCGTTGAGGATCCGTCTGCCATGAAGTAGCGGCAGGTCCGCGTGTAGAGGAAAGCGCCCTTGGCGGGGTCCCGGCCTTCCCAAACATCACTCTCGGCGGGCGGCTGCGGGTCGACCCTCTCGGCCGGTGTGCACTCGGGCGGCTTGGATCGAGGCCCCTTGCCGCCTCCCCCGCCGCCGTTGTTGCCGCCCGCGGTGCTCCCACCGTCGGAGCCGGGCACGTTGACCTCTACATCGCAGGAGAACAAGGTGCAGCCAGTCCCGGCGGATCCTTCGGGATCGTCCGCTGCGTGGGCAGTGGCTGCGGGGAGAGCTGCGGCGCTCAGCGCGAGGAATGCCGTGGCTACTGCCTGTCGGGTCAGCATTTCTTGCCCTGCGGCTTGTCTTCGATGACGACCCATCCCTTGTCCCACTTCTCGACGGTCGCCTTGATGACGTACCGCAGGAGCCGGTTGGACGGCATGGCCGCTGGCTTCCCGGTTTTGGTGTGGATGGTCTGCCAATGGGTGATGTCGAGGCAGCTGGAGAGGACAATCTTGGGCACTTTGCGGCCGACATCCGCGCTGACTGCGGTTGGGTTGCCCACGGCGATGGTGCCGGTAGTGACCATCCCCCGCTGGTGGAGGTTCTCAGCGTCCTTTTCGACCTGGATCTGCGCGACGGCGGCGGCGTACTTCTTCAGGTCGCCAGCCTTGTTTGTCTTGTCGGCGTAGCGCTTCTCCACTTCCTTCCAGTGTGAAAGGTAGGTGGCGATCGCTTCCTTCTTCGCTGCTTCCACGGGGTCAACTGGGCCCACCGGGGTCTTCGTCTTGGACGGCGTCACTTTGGGTGTGGAGTGCGTGGACGGCTTCGCCTCCGGCTTCGCCTCCGGCTTCGCCTCCGGCTTCGCCTCCGGCTTCGCCTCCGGCTTCGCCTCCGGCTTCGCCTCCGGCGTCTCTGGATCACTGCTGCATGCGGTAAGGAGGATTGAGCCAGCAAGGAGAAGTGCGACTGCCGGTTGGAACGACGTCATTCGCGAGCGAACGCGTCGCATGTGCGTATGGGTCATCACGATGTCTCCCGATGCATGTGCGGTCACCGGCGCGCCACCTGCGCCTGTCGATCCTGAGGAGTTCACTGAGTACCGCGGGACCACGTTGAAAATGCGGAGGACCAGACTAAGCAAGATCACACCAACCACACCGGGCGTAACGGATGTTAAGGGCCGCGGACTGCGATGCAATCAGCCAAATCGGGCCGAGAATGAATATGACTGTGTCAGGTCAATTGCCGCGTGAGGAGAACGCGCTGGCCAGATCCCGGCACGTACGTTGGACAGCAGTTGTGCTGCCTCATGAGGCCGACGGGGTGGAGAGGAGGACATCACCGGGGGTTGGCTCGCCAAGGAGTGGGGTGACGATCGGCGCGAACGGGCCCTGAGATGTCAGCTGGTCGAGGGTGGTGATACCGACGGCGAGCTGGGGGGTGCGCCGGACGCGGGCGTCAGCGGCGGCCAAGGCACGCAGGTCCTCGGTACGGCTACGCAGGACTGTCTCGCTGGCTCCTGTGAGGACGACGAGGAGGCGGGGTACGGCCGGGTAGCGGTCGCGCCAGGCCTCGCGGCCTGCTCCCGTGGCGGCGGCGAAGCGGCGGCCGGGCGGGGGAGCGGGCACGTAGGTGGCGTAGCGGGCGTAGGAGGTGAGTTTCCGGCCGAGGCGTGCGACCTGCATGGTGGACCGGTCGATCTCGAGGAAGTAGGTGAGGAGGCGGCGCCCGGTGGGTGTGGTGCGGGTGTAGCGCAGGACGGCGTCAGGGATGAGCAGGGCGTCGTCTCCGAGGCGGTTCTCGCCGTCGCGGACGCGGTGGACGAGTTCAGGGTCCCAGTCCAGTGGCCCGCACTCGTCGCCGAGAGCCTGGGCCCAGGTGCTGAACGCGAGCCCGGTCTCGACGACGGCCAGCGTGTGTTCCTGGAGCTGGGAGGCTGCGGTCTCGGGATTGATGCGGTAGGCCCGGGAGGTGACTTCCCGGCTGGCCTCGACGATGTCTGCGCCGCGCGGGGTGACGAACCACAACAGTTCAGCGCCGCCCATCCTCCCGGCCCGGCGCGTGGTGCAGTCCGCAAGCCCCTGATCGCGCATCTGATTCAGGACGCGCCGAAGGTAGACGGGCCGTTGAACGTGGGGAGTCAGCATCCGGTGAAGCTGGCCGGTAGCGACAAGGCGGTGCTGGTACAGGATGGGCAGCAGCTCCTGCCCGAGGCGGGGCAGGCTGGTTGCGGCGGGGGACAGGGTGCTGGTCATCAGCCGATCTCGCTTCCGCTGGCCGCAGGCCGGAATCCGGCTGCGGGCATGGCCGGTTCGGTGGTTCGCTCCGGCCGCGCCTTCGGCGCGGGCCGGGGGATGATGAGCTCGGCGAGGATCCGGTCGTCCAGGCCGGGCCGGCTGCCGGCGTCGTCGCCTTCGAGGTCACGCAGAATCTCGGCGACCGTGCGGCGCCGCAGGTTGCCATCCACGGCCCGCTCCAGATCCGGCAGGAGCTCGGGATGGTGGTAGTCGGCGAGGGCCTGGTGCAGGGCCACGCCGGCGACACGGAACGGGGTGGTGCGCTCGCCGTGGAGCATCGTGGACATCACGTAATTCCACTTCGGCAGTGACAACAGGGTCTGAGGGGAGACCGGCTCCATGCGCTTGGTGACGAACGCCGCCTCGTCGCTGTCGGCGGCCGACGCGGACAGCAGCGACTGGTTCTGCATCAGCGCCATCCGCGTCTCAGCGCTGAGCCGCATTGCCATCTGGGTCATCCCCATCAGCCTCAGCTCGTACTTGCGCAACTGCTCCAGGATCGCGGCGACATAGCCGCGCGATGCCCCGTCGATGGCGGTCAGCTCATCGCAGAACGCGAACATCGTCTCCAGCACGTCCTGGTCGACGCCCTCCCGCGAGCATCCGGCCAGGAACAGGTCGAACAGCAGCAACGAGGTGATGACCTGGTCGGATGAACCCGTACCGGAGCAGCGCAGCAGCACGATCTTCGAAGTGTCCATGGCGTGCCGCATGTCGTAGGTCGACCGCGGCTGGCCCAGGAACGCCCGCAGCGAGTCCGACGTCTCCAGCTGCTCCAGCGTCTGGGTGACCACCGGGACCGCGTTCCCCTCGTACTTGGGGAAGGTTGTGGTCCAGAACCGGCGCAGCTTGACCGGGAGATGCTCCAGGACACCCTCGCGCCACTCCTCATCGGTGAGCAGCCGGGTGATCGAGAAAATGGTGGGCTGCAGATCCGGACGCCCCCGGCGGCACATCGCCAGCGCGAGGTGCGCCAGGACCTGCACCGCGTGGGACAGGATCGCCCTGGCGCGCGGCGCACCGTCGCCCCAGCCCTGTGCCGAGGCCAGCCCGCCCACCACCGCGCCGATCACGTCCTGGACCTGCGCGGCGCCGCGATGCTCCATCGACAGCGGATTCCACGCCCCGACCCGCGCCGTGGGGTTCTTCACGCTCAGGTCGATCACCCACACCCTCTCGCGCAGCGCCGGATGGGACAGATACGGCATCGCCCGCTTCACCGCCGCACCATGCGGGTCGAGGAACCACACCCCCAGCCCCCCGTACGCCAGAGAGATCGCCTGCAGCAAGGCCAGCTCGCTCTTGCCGAACCCGGACTTCCCGAACGACGCACCGAACAACACGTCCCTCTGCGGCACCGCAGCCAGACGAACCCGGCCGTCCGCACCCACAACGCGCCCCAACGGCACCATGCCCGGTTGCCCCGCCCACTCCGGCAGCCGCGGCGGCGCCGACGGCACCAACCCGCCGGTACGCACCACGTTCGCCGCCTCACAGTGCACCGAGGCCGGCTTCAACAATGCGGCGATCTCCCTCACCGTCACCCACTGCCGCCTCGACGGAGCGAACTCGCCCGTGCGAAACCTGCGGTCGAAAGAGGACCGCCGCCACCACACGTTGCTGTACGGCCGCCATCCCGTACGACGCGGCCCCACCGGACGCCACCAGTTCTCGCCACTCCAGGCATCCATCACCGCCATCACCTGATGCAACAGCGCCTGCGCCCGCGCCGGATGCCGCGCCTCGACCCGGACGAGGACTTGCACCGCAAAGACCTGTCCGTCCACTCCGGGCAGGAACTTCCCCACTCCGTCGGCCAGGTCCGTCTGCCGAGGCCGCGGTGCGGACCCGCGCCGTGAGCGACCGGAACCGAACGGCTTCCCCCCGTTCAGCCCCTCCAGCACCTGACCGAACACCGACCCGGCCCGGCCACCGCCCGGGCCGGAGCCGAGCTGCTCCCCGTACGCCGACGGTCCCCGCTTCGCTGCTCGCCGCATGAGCCGCCGCCGCCAACGCGCCACCTTCCGTCCGGACACCGGCACCAGATCCACGACCAGCTCAGCCCGCTCGCCCCGCTCACTGTCGACGTGCGCGCACGCGGCCGCCATCATCTGCAGCGGATCGGGATCAAGACTCGCCGCCGCCAGCCGCCGGTGATCTGGGCGGGCGAGCACGAGCTCCGCCCGCGCCACATAGCCCCCGCGCCCTTCCCGATTCGCCTCCCCTTTCTCCTCGCGCCGACGACGTGGGGCCAGGGGAGCGGTGACCCTGTCCATCAGCACCTGGCTCATCAGCCCTCCTGCTCGTTGTCCATCACGCCGAGCGGCGCGATGTTGGTAAACCGGACCGGCCGTACCTCGCTGCGGCCGCGGCCCGCCTCCAGAACATCCACGCCCGGAAACGACGACAGGCGCAGCAGCCCCGCAGCCCGTGCGGGGCCTTCCAGCCGGGTCGCCAGCTTCCCCTCGACAGTCACGTGCCGCATCCGCACCCCCGACGCCCTGCGCGGCAGCCATCCGACAGCCGCCGGCACCCGCGCCAGACGTGCCGCGTGCCGCCCGATCTCCTCCACCGACGGATCAAAGCCACGCGACGGCACCAGATCGACCACCGTCCGGCACCCAAGCGCGGCAAGGGTGCGGCGACGCCACCACACCCAGCATCCCCCCCACAATGCAGCCCCGGCCAGTACGGACAGCCCCAGCCACCACTGATGCGCCTGGACGCTCTCCACCACCGAAGCGGCCACGCCCGACACAGACGTGACCGGGGCGAACAGGGGCTCATCCATTACCAGTTGGCCTTCGGCAAGGGGAATCGAAGCGGGCCGCGCGGATACCAACGCCCCGGATGCATACCGCGGATCCGGCCAGCGACCGCGTACAGCCACACCGCATCAGGACCGCCCCGCACGTAGTGAAAAGCAGCGGCACTCGGGCCAACCTCGGTGCGCGGCCGCAGCCTCGGCCACCGACTCCCCTGTGAACGGCAGGCCGCTCAGGTCACCGCCCCACCACCAGCCCGGAACGCAGCCGACCACGAAAGCGATCGCCACGAGCCAGCCGATCCAGTTCACCAACACGTCGACCACCACGTCCCACTGCCCGAGCGGGTGGTGTTCATCCGTTGCCATCGGGCACTCCACGCAGGCCGGGGAGGCCTCACGCCGCCCGTACACCACCCGCAAGGTCGCGCAGCCTGCACAGCGTGACCGGCCACGCAAAGAAAATTTCCAGCGTGGCTTTGAGCGTCCGCCAGTAGGTCATCGGACGCGTGGTGTGTGGGGTTGTATGTCCCATCGGTTGTGGGTCCAGGCCCGGCGGATGAGGTGGCGGACGGTGACGAAATTACATGCCAGAACGATGTAGGGGCCGTGGTCTTCCGTCGCTCGGTGCAGCGGCGGGGTTTGCCGGAGTTGTTCAGCCGGGAGTTCGTCCGCTCGACCACCCAGCGGCCGCCGTTGTGCTGGTCACCCGATGCGCTAGCCTCCGCGAGGGATGGCATCGCGGGAGATACCGTCCCCGCCGATCTCGTCTTCCCTCATTCAGGTGCGATGCTCATGACGCTGTGGATGCGCGAGAGGGTGAAAACGCGCTCGCTGTCCCGGAGGTGGCACCACGCTTCGAGGTAGGGCGGGTCGAGTGCGAGGTGGCTGAGGGCGCGCACGGTTCGGCTGCCCGAGGTAGCGACGTACTCGATGGTGATGCCCTGACCAGCGTCGATGGCATGGGCGAGCTGGCGGATGTCGCTGTAGGGCAAGCGCTTCGCCCACGCTGTGACGATCTCCTCGGTGTCCGTGGCGAAGGGCACTCCGCCGTCGAGTGGCTCTGGTTCGTGAGCGGCGGGTGGGGCGGCCAGCAACCGGGTCGCCAAGGTGCTCGGATCGACAGCGGCGGATTTCTTCGCCGGGTGAGCCACTGCGATCCGGCCTCCTCTCGCGTTGGAGCCACGCGGAGCCGGAAGGGGAGCGGAGGCCCGCCGGGGCCGGGCGTTTTCGATGCGTACCGTGCCCTCGGCAGTCTCGGCGACGGGGGCGTATCCCTCGGCCCGTAGTGCGGCGAGAGTCGCGCCGAGCGGGCTACGGCTGATCAGCACCGTCGGCGCCAATTGCCGTAGCCCAAGCTTGGCGAGCTTGCGGTGGGCAGCCAGCTCCGCCAGGAGCGCGGGCTCATCGCCGTAGAGGACACAGGCGGCGGGTGCGACGCGCACGCGCCCGTGGCCGCGTGCGGTGTCGGCGATCAGGTACGACAGAGGCTGTGGCAGTGGCCCGGCGACGACGGTCAGGTCGGCCGCGATGTCTTCGGGGATGCGTCCGGCGTCCAGCGCGCGGCGGACGCTGCCGGCACTGAACCGCCACACCGATGCCGTGGCGCTGGTCTCCCGGTCGGCGACGGAGTCCAGCAGTGAGGCCAGCCGCGCGGACGGGGTGCCGGTGACAATGGCGGTGAGGTCGGCTCCGATCCGTGCCGTCGTGGTGGCCGAGGGCAGCAGCCGGCGGCACTCGATGCCCAGCCCCTCCGTGTCGCCGGTCCGCAGGTGGATGCCGATGGCAGACAGAGCACCGCGTGCGAGCACGCCGAGGAGTTCGGCCTCCCGGATCACGGTGGCGAACGGTGGACCGTCAGCCGACGAGTCGGCGAGGGGCCGGTACCAGGCGATCAGCGGCCCCAGGTCCGACGCGACCCGCGTGCCCTGCCCTGCTGGGAGCCGAGAGGCTGCAGCCAGCAGCCCGTGGCGGGCCTCCACACAACCGCTGCAAGGTGGTGCGCCGACGAGGGCGGGGAGAGCCTTGTTGTCTTCGTCGCGCGCCCGGGTGGGGGTGAGCGGCAGGTTCCGCCATGCCTGGAGCAGTACGGCGAACTGCTCCGGGGGTTCCTGTTCCGCCCAGGCGTCGTATGCCTCGGTGGGTGCCATGCGATCGCCGTCCCGGGCCAGCAGGCCGACGGCGGACGCCGTCTCCAGGGCAAGGCGTACGACGGCGTCGCCGACCTGGGCGGCCTTGCCGATCCGCGCCAGTTCACGCACACCGATCCCGCCGGACTTCAGCCGGGCCAGCGCGGTTGCAGAGCAGGCCGACAGAACCGAGGCAGCACCGGCGGTGAACGCCGAGGCGGCGGCCGACGCCTCGCCGTCGACTTCTCTCAGGGGAACGGGCGCCAATCCCACAGAAGGCGACACGGGCTGGAATGGGGCGTGCCAGCCGGGCCCCCGCAGCGCGAGCGCCACCTCGGCGGGCATACGGGCCCGGCCGTAGCGGTGACGGTCCTGAATCAGGAACCCCCGGTCCAGTGCCCATCGGACGCCCGGTTCGGGACCGGGGCCCAGACTCCCGGACACGCTGAATCGAGGGGGCCTCGGCCCAGCCCCCGCTCGGCCTTCGAGCAGCTCCCGGGCCGCCGCTGGGGCCTTGGCGACCACTGAGGAGATCCGGGCCGGGTCGCTGTGGTGTTCCACCAGTGCGGCCAGGCGCTGCGACTTGCTGCCCGGAGGCTTCACGCCCAGTGCCGCCAGCATTCCGCGCAGCTCGTCAGAGGCCGTGCCGGAGAGCAGTTCCTCCAGCGGGCCATCCAGACCCAGAGGCGTGTCCCACGCCTGCCGCAGCGGTCCGGCCATGCAGAGCTTCCCTCCGCCGTCCGCCCAGACCAGAGCATGATCAGCCAGAACCTCCAGCACAGCCTCCAGCCCGCGGGTAGTGTCACCGTCGGCTGCTCCCAGCAGTTCGGCCAGGGCATCGCGCGACGCCGGCACGCGCAGAGCCGCCAGCGCTTCGGCGACCTGGAGATGAGGCAGCGCGAGCTGCGGCAGCGCAAGCGCCACCGATCCAGGGCGCTGAAGACGGTCGGCCAGTTCTCCCACCGATCGCGGCTCCGGAGGCAACGCGGCATCCTTCCGCGCCCCGAGCACGCGTGCCAGACGAGAGCCGTCGAGGCTGCCCAGCCAGGTCGCCAGCGTTGATCGAGAGTTCATGAACGGTGCACCCCGCGAGTCAAGGAACGTCAGCCATGGACCGGAGCCCGGCGCCGAGACCAAGGATCGCGTATCCCCATGATCCGCGGGCACCGTATGAAGGCGGATTCCCTCTCGGCGCGCGGAGCCAGCGCGCGGCACTCGCCGTCTCCGCCGCTGGCATCGGGCGACGCCCACAAGCTGATCACCGCTGCGCAGGAGTGGGACTGACCAACCGACGGCAGGCCCGAGGGAGCTGGCTGGACACCGTCGGGGTGCCGCTCGCCGGGGCGCAGCTGGTAGGAGCGGCCGCTGCGCCGGTTGCTGCTGCGGTAGATGAGCGCTTCCTCGATGTCGAGGTGAGTCATCAAGGCGGTGCTGATGTCCCGGGCCTCGACACCCAGCGCATCGCGAGGACCGCGGCCGTGGGTAAGGGTCTCGCCGCACTCGTAGCGGGTCAGATGCTGGCGGAGCTGGACGACCACGGCGAGTCGTCGCCATCCGAACTCGCGCTCTTTGTCGGACAGCTCGTCGTGTGTGGTGCTTATGCTGCGGGCTCCGGTGGGGCGGTACAGGGGGATGATCTTCCCGTTCGGCAGCAGCTCCGCGGTGTCGGCTCGAAGGTGAGCTGGTCGGTGGCGTCGAGAACGGTCGGCACGGTCAGGTTCCTCTCGGGGGCGCTACAGCAGGCGGTGGCCGAGCGTCAACGGCTGGCCGTCTACTTGGACGGAGTGACCGCTGTTTGCCGTTACACCAAGAGCTGCGCCCCCGAGCAGGGCTTAGGGCCTCGGGGGCGCAGCAGGAAGCGGGTCAGGTGGGCTACAGAACGGCCTGCCAGTTCCCGCGAGTGAGGGTGGTCTCGCCATCGGGGGTGATGGTGGCGCGGGCGCCGTACACGGGCAACTCGCCCATCCAGTTGAGGCGGTCGAGGATGTCCTCCAGGGAGTCCCACAGGCGGCGCGGGCCGCCCTGGTACACGGTGGGGGCTTCCCGGGGGGGCGGCGGCGTGGGCGCGGGCCCATGAGCCGTCGGGGTGGGTCATCCAGACTGTGTGGCCGCGGTCCGGATACCACCGGCGGCGGTGCTCGATTCCCGGGGCGTGGAGCTGGAGCATGGAGCGGACGCTCCAGGTCTCCGGGACGAATACGAGCAGGTGGCGGCTGACGCTCGGCTCGCCGTCGCCGTACTTCGCCTCGTCCCAGACGGACGCCGGAACCGTCTCCTCGTAGTCGTCGCCCTGGCGGGCGCCCATGAAGGAGGCCGGCTCGTAGGCGGTCCGCCCCAGGGCGCCGCCGTCCGGGGTCTTGTCGGCGTAGAGGATCAGGCCGGTACCAGTGATCGTGGTGACCAGCCGGCCGCCGGGACGCAAGGCCTTGAGCCAGGCGGCCGGGATGGCCGGCACGGACACGGTGGACACGATCCGGTCGTACTGGCCTGGGAGCGGCCCCTGGGTGAGGTCGCAGACGGCGGTCTTGGGGCGGAGCCCAAAAGAGGCGAGCCGGTCGGTGGCGGAGGCGACGAGGTAGGGGTCGATGTCGACGCTCGTCACCAGGTCTGAGCCGAGGCGGTGGCAGGCTAGGGCCGTGCCGTAGCCGGTGCCGGTGGTCACCAGCGTGCGGCAGCCGTCGGTGAGCTCCGCGTGCCGGTACATCCCGACGACCAACCCCGGCTCCGTCGAGGATGACGTCGACACCCCGGAGGTGACGACGGTGCCGGGTTCGGCGTCGTCGGCGTGCAGGGCCCCGACCCGCGTCACCAGCGTGGTGTCGCTGTACGCGGTGGCGAGCCACGCCTCCGGGTCGGCCGCGCCGTCGCGGACCACCCGGCCGCCTGCCGCCTGGTCCCTCTGGTACCACCGGGGCACGAGCAGGTGCCGGGGGATGTCCGCGACGGCGGCCCCCCAGCGGGAACCTGGCCGGTCGACCTCGTCGGCCAGCCGCCTCGCGTGTATCTGCCAGTCCACGTCCGCTCCTCTTCCTCTTCGTCGGTCGTCCTCAGCCCATCGGCTGGCAGGAGCCGCCCCCGGACGAGCTGTCGTCCGAGGGGCCGCAGTCCGGCCTGCACGGGTCCGCCGACGTCCGGGCCGGGACGCTCGCGCGCGCCTGCGCCCACTCGGGGCTGGCCAGGACCGCCGCGAGCGGCGTCTCGCGCACGTTGCCCGCGGCCAAGAAGCGGCCGATCTCGCAGGGTGCCACCCGGCCGTCCGGCAGGATGGCGGCCTTGCCGTTGCCACACCGCCCGCACAGCGACGACGTGGACGGCAGAAGGCCGCCGGCGGCGCGCCCGACCGCGCGGACCTTGTCGACGGTGGCGGTGACCCCGAGGGCTTCCATCTCGGCACGGGCCTGCTGCGCCCGCTGGCCGTCCCCGTGGTCAACGATGGCGACCCGTAGCTTCACACCCCGGCCTACGGCCTTGACGATGGCGGCGCGCGTCGCCGCATGGGACCCGACCCGGTCGGTGATCGCGTCGTGCTTGGCGGCGATGTCGCTGTGGTAGGTGGTCGCCACGCTCACCCGCAGGTCCTCGAAGAGCGGCCAGTGCTCGTCACGGACCTTGTAGAAGTTGGTGTGGACCCGGACGTTCAGGCCGACGCGCAGCGCGTGCTCGACGAGCTCGGTGAAGGCCGGGTGCAGGGTGGGCTCGCCGCCGATGAACTGCACGGTGCTCGTGCCGAGGGCGGCGGCCTCGTCGATGAGTCGGTGCCAGTCCTGGGCGGTCATGCTGCCGTGGTCGCGGGTCGGGCCGGCCTCGGTGTAGCACTGGCTGGGGCAGACGAACTGGCAGCGGGAGGTGAGTTCCAGCGAGAGGAAGTCGGGCGAAATGGCAGGGGCGTGGCCAGTGGTCAGCGCGGTCATCAGGCGCTCCTCGTTCGTACGGGCCCAGCATGCCGGGCCAGGACGGGGCTTGTGGGCGGGACGGTGTTATCTGCGGGGTGTAACGGGGACGCCACGGCTCATGGCCCGGTGGTCGAGGATCGGGTGGCTGGCGATGGTCTCGACGTCGTCGAGCAGGAGGTCGCCGATGATGAACTCTTCCTCGGAGCCGGAGCCGAAGGTCACGACCTGGCCGCTGCTGAGGACCATCCAGTTGAGGAACTCGCGGACGGCGGTGTCGGCGAGGATGACGTCGGCGTCGGGGTACTTCTCCTTGATCTTCGTGATCTTTGCGCGGATGGGCTCAGCGTCGATTCGGAGTTCCTCCCGCAGCGCGTCGGTGGCGCGGCGGTCCCACCACTGGAAGATCACCCACTGTCGTACAGAGGGGCGCGGCAGGACGTTGTCGGCGATGGCGGCGAGGTCGTGGATGTTCGTCTTGGAGGCGACGGTGTGGACCCTCACCTTGTGGAACTCCGAGCGGTCGCACAGGTCGAGGGATTCGTTGAGCGCTTGGGTGAGGTTCGGGTCCTTGCTGCGGCGGAAGGCCCGTTGGATGGCGGGGGTGGTGCCGTCCAGGGGGAGGCGCAGGGATGCGAGCCGTCCGAGGCGGGCGAGCCGGTCTGCTGTGAGGGTGTAGCCAGTGGTGTCGAGTGCGACCTTGAGCCCGGCGTCGACCGCGTAGTCGATGACGTCGAAGATGGGCCTCCAAAGGAGTGGGTCGCCGCCAGCGAGGACAACGTCGGTGACGCCGTGGTCGGCGAGTTTGTCCACGATGGTGGTGGCCTGTCGGAAGGTGATCTGTCCGTCGACGAATGCGTTGTAGCAGCCCCGGCAGGCCATGGGGCACCGGTTGTTGATCGACCAGTTCACCCGACGCACCTGCCCCGGTCCCGCCGTGGCCGAGGCGCGGTGGCGGATGCCGTCGATGAACGTCAGGAGCCGTTCACTGCCGGGGTGCGGGTTGCAGGCGAGGTGCTCGGCGGCCTGCTCCACGAGTGCGAGGGTGGTGTTGTTCTGGAGCAGGAGAAACGCGAGTTGGTAGCGCAGATCGGGGTCCTGAGGCGCGGCCGCGAGCGCCTGCTCGATGCGGCCGGTGAGCGCGGTGAAGAACACTGGGTTGAAGTTCGCGGGCTCCAGACGGCGCTGGAAGTCGTCGGCGATGCTGCCCCGGGCGTGGGCCCGGTTGTATCCGGCGCTGGGCGGGTGGGGCGGGAGGATCGAGATGTCGAGGCGGGTCACGAGGCCTCCTGGATCGGCTGGTGGCGACGCGGCGCAGTCAGCGCGGAGTCGGGGAAGGGGATGCCCTGGTTCTCCATGAACACCAGGTCGCGGACGGCCTGGAACCGGCCCGGGGAGGTGGGGGCGTTGAGGTAAGCAGCGGAGGAGGGCAGGAGGGTGACGTCGTAGCGCTCGTACACCTCCCGGACGGTGTGCGGTAGGTCGCGCAGGGTGTCGGGGTCGTCGAGCCCGAGGTGACTGGTGAGGTGGAGGGCTGCGGATCTCGCCTTGGTCAGGTTGGTGACCGGGTCCTCGTGACAGGCCTTGGCCAGGTAGTAGGTGATGGGCTGGATGAGCCAGGGCAGGCGCTCGTCGGGGTCCTGCGCCGCGGGCGGGACGGCGGGCCCGACGTGCAGCGGGTCGGTCAGGAAGGCCTGGCCGGTCATGCTGGTGACGTACGCGGCGCAGGGGACACGCCGGTAGGCGTCGAGGAGGGTGATCGCCGCGGTGGCGTCGATGGCAAACCGGTCGGTGACGGCCTGGAGCACGGGGGTGATCTGGCGGCGGGCGGCCGGCACATCGGTGGCGCGGACGACCAGGGGGATGAGGTCGAGGTCGGAGGTGATCGTCCCGTCGCTGGTGGTGCGGAAGTCACCGCGGGCCAGGGAACCGGACAGGGCCACAGACATGGCATCCAACTGGGCCAGCTCGCTCCGCAGGAAGTCCAGGAGCGCGGGCCGGTCGGCGGCCCTCATGACGCGCCCGGGGCGGCGACGGCGGTGAAGTCCGCGTACGGACCGTGGACCTCCACGGTCTCCTCGAAGGCGTCCAGGGTGAGGTCGATGAGCGGCGAGCTGCCCAGGAGGTTACGGGCGTAGTGCAGGTCTTTGGCCATGTGGGTGGCGGCGAAGTCGGGGTCGCTGTAGTCGCCGCCGAGGATCCGTTCCAGCTTCATGGAGGCGATGACGGACATCCATCCGTCGGTGGTGACGATCTCGCGAGCGGTCGCGGCGTCCTCGCCCAGGTGCTGCGGAAGGAGCCGGGCGTAGACGCCGAGGGAGTGCAGGATGGCCGCGCCCCACGCGTTGTAGAGGAGCTTGAACCGGGCGGGGCGCCCCGCTGCGGTGAAGCGGTGGCGGTTCCGGGTGAACGCCGCCAGCACCCTCTCAGCGCGCTCGTCCACGGACGGCGAGTACACGAACGCGGTGAGAGCCCCCGCGCGGGCGCCGGGCCGACTGCCGGTGACGGGACTCTCGACCGGCACCGTCCCGTGGTGCTGGAGACGCTGGTGCCACTCCTCCGCCCAGGTAGGGCTGACGGTCGACAGCTCGATGCACGCGGGCCGGCAGTCGGTGAGGGCGGTCGTGGTGCTGGGGTGTTCCCAGAATGCCTGGCTGCGCTCGTCGTCGGCGAAGCAGCCGACGATCACGTCGGGCCGGACCTGGTCGACGTGATCGGGCTGGATCAGGACGGCCAATGGGTCGGGGGAGGCGGTGAGGTGACGGCTCGCGAGGGTGACGGCCGCGTCCGGGAGGCTGGTCAGGTGCGGCAGGATCCCGGAGGTCAGGGCGCCATACCCGGCGACGAGGATCCTCGTCGTCGGACGGACGCCCTGTAAGGGCGAAGGGGTCATTCTTCACTTCCTTCGGTCAGGACAAGGGGGCGCCGGGCGAACCAGGCGAGGGAGTCGGAGATGCCCTGCTCGACGGAGAGGGCCGGTTCCCACCCGAGGAGTTCTCCGGCAAGGGTGATGTCGGGGTAGGCGCCCGCGTTGTCGCCAGGCCGCCGGCCGACGGTCTCGGTGGCGAGCGCCCGGCCGGTGACGTTCTCGAACGCCTTGATCAGCTCGAACACGGTCGTGCCGGTGCCTGAGCCGAGATTGATCACGCGGTAGGGCGCGGCGGCGTCGGCATCGTTCGAGGTGATGGTGTCGAAGCGGCGGACGGCGGCGATGTGTGCGCGGGCGAGGTCGTGGACGTGGACGTAGTCGCGGATGCCGGTGCCGTCGCGGGTCTCCCAGTCGGTGCCGGTGACCGGGAAGGGGCGTCCGGCGTGGAAGGCGTCGATCAGGACGCCGAGTGCGTGGGTGGGCTGCATGACCTGGAGCCCGGAACGGAGCTTGGGGTCGCAGCCGATCGGGTTGAAGTACCGCAGGGAGATGGCGCGCAGCGGCGTCCCGGCGGCGATGTCCTCCAGCGCGTTTTCGAAGTGTGCCTTCGTCCGGGCGTAGGGGCTCATGGGGTTGAGCGGCGCCGTCTCGGTGATGCCCTGCCCGGCCTCGTAGATCGCGGCCGAGGAGGAGAACAGGAACCGCTCGCAGCCGTTGCGGTTTAGGTGGCCCAGGAGCGCCAGGCCCTTGGCCACGTTCTCGGTGTAGTAGAACAGCGGGTCCGCGACGGACTCGGGGACGACGATCTTCGCGGCGCAGCCGATGCTGGCGTGGATGTCGGGGTGCTCGGCGAAGATCCGGTCGATGAGGTCGCCGTCGGCGATGTCGCCGCGGTACCAGGTCCGGCCTTCCACGAACTCGGTGCGGCCTGTCGACAGGTCGTCCAGGATCACGACGTCGATGCCGTTGTCGAGGCAGGCCGAGGCGATGGTCGAGCCGATGAACCCGGCACCGCCGGTGATCAGGACCTTCATGAGGTGTCTCCCGAGTTGGACGCGGACCGGTCCGCCAATGTGGAGACCGGGGCTGTCAGGCGCCCGACAGTAGCAGTGATTTGACATGGTTCATGGTGGTTCGCGGAGAAGGTAACTCGCCCTGAACGAGGGGCTGATAGAGGACCCAGACCATCGTCGGATGGAAGACCTCCCGCACCGTCAGCTCCGGATGACGCTCGACGACGTCCACGGAGCCGATGCAGCCGTCCACGGCACCCTCGGCGGCCCGCTGGGCGGCGAGAGGCTTGGCGTTGACGTACAGGCGCTCGGCACCCGGCGTGAACTGGCCGGCGAACACGTCCGTCGCCGGGTGCAGCGCGATCGACCGGACGTCCGCGAGGCAGGCGACGCGAGGGCCCGTCGCGGCGCACATCGGCTTGGTCGGGCTCTCCCACACCCCGACGATCCGCATGCGGTCCAGGTGCCGGAAGTGCAGGTCGACCCAAAGGTCCGTCACCTGGGCGCCGGTCCGCTGCACGAACCCAGCCGCCACCAACGCGTGCGTCCCGCTGTCGAGCGCCGCCCGCATTGCGCCCTCGAAGGAGTCCGCAAGGACGACGTCGTCGAAGAAGCGCCGGGCCTCGGCCTCGGCGTCGGTGCCGGCCGGGCCGAGCGTCGCGACCCGGTGCCGAACAGCGTGCTCGTGAGTGTGTTCCACAGGTACCACCTCCGGTGGTCAGGGGTCGGCGTCTACGGGAGCTGGGGCCCGTAGGGGCTGGCTCGCGGCGGCCAGCACCTCTCAGCCGGTTCTCCGGCGAGGGGGTCAAGCCCTCCGTCACGTGTCCGATCCCAGGGGGACTGGTGAGTACGGTCGGCGTGCCGGAGGGCGGTTCAAGGGGTGGATTCCAGGTGCGGAGCGGCTGCCATTCCGTACGAAGTGGGGAGACCATTCAGCCATCGGTCCGGAGTGTCGTAGAGGACCACGGCGTCAGGATCAGGTTCTACGGATTCACCGAAGCGAGGATGGAGGGTTCCCCTGACGCCGACCTTCTCGGCCTCCCTGACGCGGAGCTCGACATGGCCGTCGAGCAGCCGGGGACAGTTCTCCTTGGCCTCGTCCGCGCAGTCCTCGCACATGGGCGGGATCACGGTACGGACGCCTTCCCAGACTGTGTCCAGGGCGTCGTCGAGGAGGCGAAGGAGCAACAGCGTCCCGCGCTCGTCGCGCTCGGGCAGCTCCTTGCACCCTGCGCACAGAGGACGCATCATCACGGCCTTCTGCCGCATCGGATGCAGCTCCTTGGCGTACGCGGGTCCGCCGGTCTGAGTCCCCCCGCACAACGCCCACAGCACGCCGTCCAAGTCAGCCTGGTACGCGTCCCGAACCGGGTTGGCGTAGGCGACACCGAGCGCGCTGATCACGATGTCGCCGAGCGGAGTGGTCTCTCCCGTCCACGGGACCACGTACGGCACTGACGGTCTGGGCACTGCGTTCCCCTGTAGGTCGGTTACTGAAAGGCGATGAGGTGCCCTGTGGACCGGAGCCGGGTCCGCTCTGGTCCACAGGGCGCTTGGGCCGTGCCTGCCACGTGTGGGGGGACACCCTCTCGGGCAGGCACGGGGTCTACGGGGTCACGCCGAGCTGCGCTGCGGCGGCCAGTGGGGGGGCGTCCCAGAGCGGGCCGGCCGGGACCAGGCGGTCGCTCGCCGAGGGCCGGAGCCAGTACGGGCCCGGCGGGAGGGCGCGGCTCAGCGGCGGCAGGATGATGGTGTGAGGCGCGCCCAGGCATGCGGCGTACGGGTGCGGCTCCCACCGTTGGCTGGACCCGGGCGGCACCAGCCAGTAGAGCCAGCCGGCGTCCGGGTCCTCGATCACGGGCCCGCACCGTCCCTGGACCACGTCCATCTCTGCCACGGCCGCACGCGCTTGCGCATCGGAGCCGGTGATGACGACGTCGAAGAGCTCGTCACCAAGCTGCACACGGGTCTCACGCTGAGCCGTGACGTCCTGGAAGGTGCGGAGGACGGCGGTGAGGTCCTCCATGGCGGGGGCGATCTCCCAGCTCGGGCCAGCCGCCCGGATCAGGTGATCCGTCAGCTCGGCAATCGTGTTCACGACCAGAGGTGTCATGGCGGGGGTGCTCACAGGTCTGCCTGAGCGGGCCGCAGGGCGACTCGTACGGTCTTGCCACCAGTTGGGGCGGGGAACCAGGAGACGGCAGCTCCGAATCGACGCAGGGCCTCCAGGCCACGTCCCAGGTTCCCGCGGACAGCCTGTTCGAAGTCGGGAAACGACGGGTACGGGTCCATGACGTCGATGACAAGCTCGCGGGCTTCGGTGATACGTAGCCAGGCTTCGAGCTTCTGGTCCGGCTCGCCCGGTGTGATGCCGTGTCGAAGGGCGTTGTCCACCAGAACGTGCAGCGCCTGGACGGCGGTGTGCTGGTTGCCCTCCCAGTGCATGAGGGTGAGCAGCATGCGGCCCTGGATGCTGGCCATGCTCAGTGCTCGGGGGTTGGCCGGCAAGGACATCGACGTGTCGTGGCGGATCGGCGCGGTCGCCGTCGCCGGGTCCGTCTCTAGGGCGTGCTCGGCCAGCAGGAGGAGGCACCATGCCGTCGTGCGGTCGTCACTGACGCCCCATCGGTCAGCCAGGGCGTCCACGAGAAGAAGCCCGCGGCCGTGCTCGTCCTCAAGGCCGGCACGCCGCGGCATGGCGCCATGGCGACAGCCGTCGTTGACCTCGATCACAAGGTGGGGGCCTTGGACATAGACACGGACCCGGATGGTCGGACCGTCCGTGTGCAGCAGGGCGTTGGTCACCAGCTCGGTGAGGAGGAGCTCCGCCGTACACACGAGGTCGGGACGACCCCAGTGCTCCGAGTTCTCCCGGAGAGTTCGGCGCAGCCGCTTCGGCCAGGCGGCGTCCGTCTCGGCGAGAACCTCACCTTGCGGGGCGGAGCGCTTGATGACCTCGTCGAGCGTCGTCCGGCTGTGTACCTGCCTGCTTAATTGTTCGATGGTGGTCGCAGCTCGTCGGGTGCGTTCCTGGTCCCTGGAGCTGCCGGGAGCATCGCTCGTTCGTGCCACATCGTCGACGCCTCGTTTGGGTTGCATGGTGAGCCTCTCCACTGACCGTGAGGGCAGGCCGAAGCCGCTAAAAGCTGATCAGGACGGGCCGGTCGGAAGGGTTCAACCCGCGTATCCTCTGGCTCAACTACCGTCGTGCATGTGAGAGTTAATGTGCAAGCGCATGCGCGAGGTAGCGAAAATTGGCATGTGCCAGAGCGCCAACAGGAGCATGTTCAGAGGGGACAGGGGGTGGCACACTCGGGGACAGACAGCGCGGCGGCAACAGACAGAGGTCTCGGTGAGCACCAACTCGTAGCAGGAGAGGACGGCACAGGGTGGCAGCGCGGCGAGGAGCTACATTCCGACGACGTGAGCTCGGCAGGGAACTTCGGCGACTACGAGAAGCGCAGCGCCTGACACAGGAGGAAGTGGGTCAGCAGCTCGGCTTCTCCCACACGAAGCTGGGGCGAGTCGAGTCGGGCGACATTGATCTGCCCCGAACCACCGACCTAGAGAACCTGATGACCCTGTACGGCCTGATCGACAAGGGGGATCGTGAAACGCTCCTCCAACTGCACCGTGAGTCCCTGAGTAAGGACCCCTGGACGCCGTACAAGGGCTTCATGCCCTCCAAGATGCCCACGTACCGGGGCCTGGAGGAGGCCGCGCACGTCATGCGGGCCTTCCAGCCCGACGTCGTCTTCGGCATGCTCCAGACCGAGGAGTACACCCGGGCGCTGTTCCAGCTTGCCAAGCCCGTCGACGAGACCACCAGCGAGTTCATCGATACGAACATCAAGCTGCGGCTCGAACGCAAGGAGCTGATCACTCGCACGGACAGCCCCCTGGAGCTCAAGGTCATCATGGACGAGGCAGCGCTGGCACGGATGGTCGGCGGACCCGGCATAATGCGGGCCCAGTACGACGAGGTCATCGAGCTGAGCAAGCTGGACAACGTGACCGTTCTGATCCTTCCGAACCACACAGTCACGTACCGGGCCAGGTCCAACTTCATCCTTCTCGACTTCCCTGACGAGGTGGATCCGGTGGTTCAGACAGACCTACCGAACACTATCTCCGTCACGGACGACCGGCGGACGGTTGCCAACACCATCCGCGGTTTCGACGCCATGCGCGAGAGCGCGTTGGCACCGGCCGCAACGGCCGATTTCCTGTACCAACTCACGCAAGGATGGAAGAGCCATCGCTACTAACCTGCGGGCCTCCGAGGTGGCCCCCCCGACCGCTTGGTTCAAGTCTTCGTACAGCGACAGCAACGGCGGTGCCTGCGTTGAGGTCGCGGCCCTCGTCAGCGCGGTGGGCGTGACTGACTCTAAGGTCACCGACGGGCCGGCCTTCGTCGTACACCACGGTGCATGGGCAACCTTCGTGGCTTCGATGGAGCCGAACGCCTAGTCCCAGCCGTCCGAAGAATGGCGGCCCCCCTCAGATGCGTTGAGGGGGGCCGCCTTCGTTCGCCGCCAGTCTAGAGGCCCAGGTCACCCGGGGGCAGCCTCGGCACATGCTGCCGCACCGGTTGTCTTGACCTGGTGGCCCCCGATGGGCACGGAGTCCATCGGGTCCGTCGCCTCAACGATCTCGGGCCGGTGATAGACCGTATCGGCCGTACGGGACTCAGGCGCCCACCGGCCGCGCCGGTTCCGCTCAGCGAGCGGAACCTTGGCCGCGATCATGTCGGTGTTCGGGCCGGGGCGAAGGCTGTGGGCGGTGACCTTCTGCCCGGCGATGTACGGGATGCCTGCGCGGTCGGCGAGTAGCTGCACCCGGGCGTTGATCGCGTCGCCTTTCATGCGGTCGCCGCGCTTCGTGGCCAGGGTCCGTGAGGCGAGGTTGCCCCGCGGGGTGAGTGCGCGGAAGACGGGCTGGTCTGGCCCGTCTGCCCCGAGCTTTGCAAGCACCTCGAACCAGGCCTTCGCGCGGGCGACGAGCTGGGTGTCGGCACGGTCTTTCAGGAACTCGGGGGGTGTGCCCTTGCCGTCCTGGTCGGTCTTGGAGGAGGCGGTGACGACGAGCAGTCCCGACGACATGACGCGCACCTGCTTGACCAGCAGGTCCGTCAGTTCCACTCGGCGGTGCAGGTTGTGGTACGCGAGGGCCAGGGCGAAGGCGTCCCGGATCCTGATGTGCGTGGTCTCGTCGCACTGCTCCAGACACCTGAGCAAGTAGGGATCGTAAGCACTGCTGATCGATTGACCTCGCCACCGCTCTCCTTCCAGGCCTCGCGCCACACGCGGATCCTGGCTCGTACCTCGGTGGGGCCGGGCCGCATGCCCTCGGTCTGCCAGTTGTAGATGCGGCTCATGTACTGGCGGACGGTGTCCGGGACGAACTCGTCGGCCTTGCCGCGCCGGATGAGGTGCAGGCCGTACGAGGGGTACGTGGCCGTGGTGCATGGATGGGCGACCCGCTTTCGCTCGGCACACCATTCCTCGAAGGCACGAACGGTGGTGAGGGCGGCCTGGCGGGCGAGGCCGATGCGGTGCTCGCGTCGGCCCAGTCTGCGGTGGCCCACATGATGCTCAGGCGGCCCGCTCGCATGCGGTGGCGACCAGCTCGGGGTGGCCGAGCGCGTGGGCGGAGGTGTGGGCGAACTTGCAGCACACCGCGTAGATCCCGAACGCCTCTTCCTGCTCGTGACCACGCGACCGGTCGGCCAGGGCATGAGCCTCGCGCAGGAGGTCCGGCAGGCTGCGGAGTATCGCCACGTTCGCGGCCGCGTCGCGGAGACGGTGAAGGGGCGTCATGTCCGACCACAGCGAGGTCGACGAGCGAGGTTCGCCCGGGAACACGGGCGTGCGGTCGTAGCGGCGGAGTTCGCGCAGTATCGGCGCGGCCGCCGGCTGCCATTGCTCGTCGTTCGGACTGCCCAGGTAGGGGCGGGAGATGAGGTCGTTGGGGTGGCAGTGCAGCGCGGACGCGATCATGTTGATCAGCCCGGCCCGGTCCAGCTCGATCCGGCCCCGCTCGACCTTGGACACTCACCCCTGGGACTTGTGGATCGCCTCGCCCAAGTCGGCCTGGGCCATTCCGAGACCGAGTCGTCGCCGTTTGATCCGGCGGCCGATGGCCTCCTGTTCCTCCAGCTCGTACGCCATACGGCGAACGGTACCTGCGGCCGGACGGCCACGTGAGCCCCTTGGGCGATCGTGTCTGCCGGCAGGGGGCAGTAGCGGGTCTCGGCCATACCGAGGGGCCCCAGATCCGGCTTACAGCCCACGACGACCTTGTCCGCGCTCTACTCCCAGGCTCACGCACGGCTTCCGCCCAAGCGGACGGCACGGAGAAGAAGTCCCTGGAATCACGGGTCGCCGTGGCCCGCCGCCTCTGCTCACCTGCGATTGCGCAGCGCTGGAAGCCGCTCTTCCCGGAGTCATCGCCGACCTGCGCGAGGCAGCCGGCGGCCCCCATGGTGACGCGGCTATGGCGGGGCTCCTGGCGTCACCGCTTACCAGACCCCCACGAGCCTGCTGCTCAAGCAGGGAGACCATGGCGCGCCTGGCTCGCCGTAGGCCGCGCCATGGCCGAAGCAGAACACTCCGGCGACCCCGCCATTCTCGCCTCAAGCGTCCGCGCCCATGTCCTGACCCGCGAGAAACACACTGCCCAGGCCGTCACCCTTGTTCGGCACAGCGCGGGTGAGCTCGCAGGCTCATACGACCAGCGCTCCCCGCGCTACCGCGCGGCCATAGGTCTCCTCCTCCTACGCGGTATGACTGCCGCGAGCACGGCCGACGATTGCGAAGCCACCAGCGAGTTCCTCGACCGAGACCGGGGACATCGCTCGTTACGTCGCATTCGACCGCCCCGAGGCCTGGGCCAGCTTCAGCCCCACCGATTGCGCCCTCCACGCGGTGAGCGCTCCGTTGCCTTCGGCACGCCGGCATTGCCCTGAGCACCGCAGCACCCCTCATCGCCGCCACATCCCCGTCCCCGAACGCCGAGCGGCGCTGTGGGTCGAAGCCGCCCGCGCCTACGACCAGCAGGGCCGCCTCGCTGAGGGCTACCAGGCCCTCCGTATCGCCGAGACCTGTGCCGCCCAGGACGTACGCCGCCCCGCCGTCCGCGACCTGGTCGCCCGCGACCGGGGACGTACGCTGCCCGAGCTCCACCACTTCAGCCGCCGACTGGGAGTCCGCGCGTGACCGCACAACCGTTCCTGTACGTCGTCGTCTGCGCCGCCGGCATCGCGGGCGACGCTCACAAGCTGATCACCGCCGCGCAGGAGCAGGGTTGTGGTGTCGGCGTCATCGCCACACCTCAAGGGCACGGCTTCCTCGGCCCCGACGCGATCGAGGCCCAGACCGGCTACCCCATCCGCTCGGCTTGGCGCAGCCCTGGCGACTCGCGTCCACTCCCGCCCGCCGATGCCATCGCCGTTGCGCCCGCCACGTTCAACACGGTTAACAAGTGGGCCGCCGGCATCGCCGACAACCTTGCCCTGGGCATCCTGTGTGAGGCGTACGGGATGGGGATCCCGACCGTGGTCCTGCCGTACGTGAACGCGGCTATGGTCGCGCACCCGGCGTACGGCCGAAGTCTGGACCAACTACGGGAGATGGGTGTGATGGTGGGGTCGTACGAGCCGCACCGGCCGAAGGCAGGCGGGGGAGCGGAGCGCTTCCAGTGGGAGGAGGCGTTGGACCTGCTAGGCGGCAAGATCGACTGAACCTGATCCGACCTGCTCTCACCACTGTGGCGTGGGTCTTCCGAGACGGAACAGGTTCGCTGTTCCTCCAGGAAGCGCGTTCTGCGTTCCCTGGAGGAACAGGCCGGGCCCACGCAACCGACGGCCAACTACCGGACGATGACCGGGCATGCTCATCGCCTCTCATCCACCGCTTGGGAAGTATGGCGGTGCCCAGCCGAGGTACGTGGCGCCCCATACGGTTTCGATGTCGGTGGCGTTGACGGCGTCGATGTAGCCGTAGCGGCGGAACTCGTTGGAGGCGATCTTTCCGTCTCGCAGGCAGAGCGCGACGTGACCGGCTCGCTGTCCGGTGTCCCAGTACAGCAGCGCTCCGGGTGAGAGACCGCACCTGGGGCATCCCATACGGGAGCAACGACAGCCGCACCCCGCGTCGGCCGGGCACGGTCAACGGTGCGCCAAGCCGGTGAAAGCCACCCGCTGCGTAGCGTTGGCGAGCGACGGCGCGCCATAATCGGGGCTATGGCTTCCTCCAGTGCTGTTCCCGTGCCGTCGGCGTTCGACGTGCTGCGCACGCGCTACAGCAGGCGGCTGCCTGCCCGGCTGGAAGACCTGAACGGCCCCACTCAGGGCACGGTCGACCTGCCGTTGCATGTCGTTTGGTCGGGGCGGCGCAGCTATCAGCTTGAGGGCGTACGCTCGCGAATGGGCCTGTACCGTACCGTGCTCGCCGAGGGGCTGCGCGAGGACCTGGAAGCCTTCCTCGACCAGGACTTGCTGATCAGCCAGTGGCCGATCCTGCGCACCCTCATCAGCCGTCCCCTGCGCGAGGCATGGGAAGACGCCTTTCCCGAACTCGCCGCAGCTCGGAGGTCCGCCGCGTGAACTTGGACGGCCTGCACCGTCGGCTTCTGGCTGACGTCCTTGCCATCGGCGAGCCCTACCCTCTTGTGATCACCGGCGGCTACGTCGTCCAGGCCCACGGCCTGGTCAACCGGCTCAGCCAGGACCTGGACGACGCCACCGAAAACCCCGCCCCGATGGCAGAGATCGTCCACACCGTCAGAGTCGGCCTGACGGAGCTCGGCTGGCTGGTGCGGCAGATCGAGACCGACCAGCTCTCCAGCCGGCTCCTCATCACCGACCCCCAGCGGTGAGGAGTGCGAAGTCGACATCCTCAAAGAGGTTTTCTGGGCTTCGCCCACCGCCACCGAGTACGGGGCCCGTCCTCGCCCTCGATGACGTGATCGGCACCAAGGTTCGCGCTCTGGCCGACCGCGGCGCGGTCCGCGACCTGATCGACGTCCATGCCGCCTCCCGCCACCGCACCAACGCCGACCTCGAAGGCCTCGGCCGCCGCCACGCCAGGTTCGACTTCAGCCTCCATGACCTGCGTGACCGCCTCGCAGGCGCCGATTGGTGGGATGACCAGGACTACGCCGACTACCACCTCACCCCAGACCAGACAACCGACCTACGGGCCTGGGCCCTGGCCTGGGCTGCCGACCTCGACGCGCGACTCATGGCTGAGTACACCCCAGACGACGAGTAGAACGAGTTCACCCTGGCCCGACAGCCTGCACCGCCCTGGTCTCTTCGTGTGACGCGGCACCGGCGCCGGGTCACACACACGGCGTAGGCGGGGTTTCGCATCCTTCTCCCGATCAGCATGTGTGAACGCCCCCGGGTGGGACCCATCGTGTGCCAGCACCGATACGGCAGGGGCAGGGCGGGTTGGAACGGGCGGGAGCCAGACGGGCTTGGAGGTGGCCCGGATCTGTGGCCAGATCACAGGGTGAACCGTTCTGACTTCTCGGCCGCCGCGTGATCATTGCTACCCGTTTTCTCCCCATCACCTCAGGCCAGCCCGCAGACGCCGGAACCCAGGCCGTCCACCAAGCCTGGGCCCAGGCAGGCATCCAGCACATAGCTTGATCACACCGGCCCCGCGAGAACAGCGAAAGGTCGAGGGCTGCGGCATGCCGAGGAAATGCGCCGGTAAGAGGGGACGGGCGGCCGTCTCGGCGTGCCGGACAAGGTCGTCGGCGGGCGGCCGTTGCGGTAGTGCGGATGCGTCCGCAAGGGTGCGGCCGGGTCACAGCTTGATGGGCGGATGCCGGTCTTGGCGTAGTGCTGCGGTGCGGTGGTAGGACCGGGCGGCTGGTGGGCAAGTCCGCTGTGGGCTGAGCGAGATGGACGGCGTGAGCGGTGGGCCATTCGATGCCGGTGCGGACGAGTGCGCCGACGGCGGGGTAGTCGAGTTCGGTGACGTCGATGGGCCTTGACCCCGAATACTGGACACGGGTTATGCGGCTTGGGCCAGCGTAGTTGATGGTGTTGTGGCTGCTGTTTCGTAGGCGATGGGGCTGCGGTGTCCAAGGCGGGAGTGACGGCGCCGGGTGTTGTAGCGGTGGAGCCACCGGAATGCGTCGAGGCGGGCTTCGCGCTCGCTGGGCCAGGACTTTCTGCCTTGGAGTGTTTCCCGTTTGAAGGCTGCGTTGAAGGACTCGGCGAGTGCGTTGTCCGCGCTGGACCCGATCGTGCCCATGCTCTGGATCACCCCTGCTGACCTGCAGGCTTCGGCGAATGCCCGACTCACGTATTGCGCGCCGTGGTCGGTGTGCATGATCGCACCGGCGAGGCTGCCGCGGGTTCGCTGGGCGGCGGCCAGGGCGTCGGTGACGAGCTCGGTTCGCATGTGCTCCGCGAGTGCCCAGCCGGCCAGACGCCGTGAGGCGAGGTCGATGACGGTGGCCAGATACAAGAACTTCCCGCCTTCCAAAGGGAGATACGTGATGTCACCGACGTACTTACTGTTCACCGTGTCGGCCGTGAAGTCCCGTTTGATCATGTCGGGGGTCTTCGCGGCCGCCTCGTCCGGGATCGTGGTGCGGTGTCTGCGACGCAGCCGCACTCCTTGCAGATTGATGCTTCGCATCACGCGGGCGATCCGCTTGTGGTTGACATGTTCGCCGTCCGCGCGGAGCTCGGCGGTGATCCTGGGAACGCCGTAGGTGCCATCCGATTCGAGGTGCACGGCCCGTATCCGGGCTGCGAGGCGGGCGTCGGCCGCCTGGCGGGCGGCCCGGTCGGGGGCTGTCGCGCGCCAGTGGTAGAAGCTGGAGCGGGCGATACAGAGGATGGTGCACAGCCGCTTCACGCCGAAGCGGCGCTGATGGTCGGCGACGAACTGGAAGCGGTTCACCAGCGCGTCTCCCCGGCGAAATACTTCGCCGCCTTCCGCAGGATCTCGCGTTCCTCCTCCAGCTCACGGACCTTCTTGCGCAAAGCGGCGTTCTCCGCCTCCAGGGGCACCGGTGGCCGGGCCGGTTCCTCCGCCCGGTGACCGCGGGGACGGCTCGCGCCGCCCGCCCGGATCCAGTTGCGCAGCGTCTCGGGGTTGATCCCCAGATCAGCGGCGATCTGCCTGATCGTCGCTCCGGGCCGCGACTGGTACAGCGCGACAGCGTCCGCCTTGAACTCCGGCGGATAGTTCTTCATGACCACGAGATGTCCGTCCTCAGATCCACAGGATCCAGTCTCTCGTGTGTCCAAGATCAGGGGTCAAGGCCCGATGGAGGGCGAGGCGCTGACGTGCGCGGCCGGGCCGTCGCGGGCTGCTTCGGCGGCGGCCAGGCGGCACAGGTCGGTCTGAGCCTGGACGTACAGGTCGGTGGCGGCTACCCGGACCGCTCCACCCCGGTGCGCCACGGCCTCGCAGATGAGCTCGACAGCGGTGCTCGTGCCGCTGAGAACGCGTGGGCCGAGTTCGTCCCGTTCCTGCAGTTCGACGCCGAGATCCGCCAGACCGTCTGCACCACCACGCGATCGAGCCGGTGAACGCCCGCATCCGCCGGGCCATCCGGGCCCCGAAGCCACTTCCCCTGCGAGAACGCGGCTCTGAAGTGCGTCTACCTCGCGGTGATGTCCCTGGACCCGGCCGGCACAGGACGAAAACGCTGGACCACTCGCTGGAAGCCGGCCCTCCAGGCCTTCTGCATCGCTTTTGACGACCGCCTCACCAACAACCGAATCTGAGCCTACAAACCTACCCAGTACACCTAAAACCTTGCAGACTCCCGGCCGCGTCTCAGATGCGTATCGTGGAATGCGATGAGGTGTTCCTGGCCTCGCGGAGGAGGCTGGCATGGCCGTGCGGGAGCGTGGGGTGGTGCGGTGGCCGTTGACGGGGCGGGAAAAGGAGCTGCAGTCGTTTGCCGAGGGGTGGGCGGATCGGCGCTGTCGTGGGGTGGTGATCTGCGGTCCGGCCGGTGTGGGGAAGTCTCGGCTCGCTGAGGAGTGCCTGGCAAAGGCGGTGGGGGAGGGCTTTAAGGGTGGTCGGGCGACAGCGTCGCAGACTGCGGGCACGGTGCCGTTGTGGGCGATTGCGCATCTGGTGCCGGACGGGGTGGACATGTCGGACCCGGTGAAGGGCTTTGCGGCGATGGCCCGCGTGCTGGCGGGGCCGCAGCGTCAGCGATGGGCGTTCCTGGTGGATGACCTGCAGCTCTTGGATGCGACGTCGGCGGTGTTGCTGCAGCAGCTGTCTGATGCCGGGGTGGTGAGGGTGATCGGCACGATCCGCACCGGCGAACCATTGAGCGATGCGGTGGGGTCGCTGATCGGCGGGGATGCGGTGCACCGTATCGACCTCGAGGTGTTCGACCAGCAGCAGACGGAAGAGGTACTGCGCGCTGCGCTGGGTGGCCCAGTGAGGCGACGCACATTGCAGGAGCTATACGCCGCCTCTGGCGGGAACTCTCTGTACCTGTGGGAGCTGGTCCAGGGCGCGTTGCATGCCGGAACTCTAGTCGGTGACCCGGGTGCCTGGGAGCTGGCCGGGGATCTTGGGGTCGGTACTCCCCAACTGGCCGGGCTGATCGCCGCCCGCCTCAATGCCGCGCCGCCCGCCGCCCGCCCGGTGCTGGAGTTGCTGGCACTGGCCGAACCGCTGTCGCTGGCCGACGTTCAGAGCGAGACCACCCCCACGGCACTGACACGGCTGGAAGAGGCAGGGTTGATCACTGTCACCCTGGACCGGCGTCGTTCCACCGTGCAGCTCGCCCACCCCCTGTACGGGGAGGTTCTGCGAGAGCAGATCCCCGCTGTGCGCCGCCGTTCCTTGCTGGCGGGGCAGGTGCAGCGGGTGGAAAGCCACGGAGCCCGTCGCCGTGACGATCCCCTGCGCCTGGCCGCCGCCCAGCTGGCCGTCGGCGGTACCGCCGCACCCGGCCTGCTCATCCAGGCCGCCAGACTGGCCCGCCACGCCCACGACTACCGGCAGGTAATCGCCCTGCTGAGCGCCCTCGAGCCCCAGCAGCAGTCCTCTGCCACCGGTCTCCTTCTCGGCGAGGCCTACACGAGCTTGAAAGAGCTCGACGAAGCAGAGATCAGTTTCGCCCGCGCATACGAAACCGCCACAACCGAGGCGGAGATCATCGGTATCGCCCAGGCGCGGCAGATGAACTTCCAGACTCAAAGCCGGATGGACGACGCGCTTAAGGTGCTCATGCAGGCTCAAGATCGAGTCGAGGGAGGAACAGGGAGGAAGATCCTCCGGGTCAACGAGGGAATTCTGCGCTGCGTGACAGGGCAGACGTCTGAGGGGTTGCGCCTCCTTGAGGTGATGGACGACCTGGAAGAAGACATTGATGATCAGCAGGCCCTCGACGCATGGCTGTACGCGGCAGTGATAAGAGGTGCGACCCTGGCTTCTGCCGGGCACCCCTCCAAGACGATCGACATGGCCGCCAAGGCGTACGAGACCCACCTCCGCCATGAGTACAGGTCCCTTTTTCAACAGCCTCTGTTCCAGCGGATCCCCACTCTGATAGCTCTCGTGGAGGAAGGCAGATTCTCCGATGCCCTTTCTGTCGGCCACGAGATCATTGTGCAGTCCATATCGCAGAATCTTCCCATCGCATATCTGTGGGGAGCGTTCTACACGGGGCGCTGTGAGTTCATCGCAGGACATATGGGAGCGGCACGTGACCTGTACGACGAGGCGGCGGCGGAAGCCCACAAGCAGAACGACTTCTTCGGAATGCGGCTCTTCGACTCGAGCCTCGCAGCGTCCACCGCGCTCCTGGGAGACCTGCCCACTGCGCAGGCCATCGTCACTGAGAGCCACAAGCATCCGGTCTCGGGCATTCTGGTGGGCGAGGAGTCCCTTGGGGAAGCCTGGCTGCACGCCGCCCGAAACGATCTTGGCCGAGCCCGGACGACGCTGCTCGATGCGGCCGCGTCCGCCCGTGAGACGGGGCATGTCTCCTCGGAGGCACTGTTGCTGACGGATGTGGCCCGCCTGGGCGCTCCGCGTGATGTGGCCGGACGTCTGGCCGAGCTCGCGGAAGTCTGCGACGGCACACTGGTTCCCGCCCGGGCGCGTTTCGCAGCCGCTTTGGCGACAGACGATCCCGACCTGCTGCAGGCGGCCGCCGGCGAGCTGGAGGGGATGGGCGCCGACCTGCTCGCCGCCGAGGCTGCCAACAGCGCGGCCGTGGCCTGGGGCCGCGTCGGCAACCGTCGGCGCGCCACAGCAGCCGCCCTCCAGTCCCAGACGTGCGCTGACCGCTGCCACGCCCGCACCCGGCTGCTGGCACCGGCTGAGAGTACGGAAGTGCTCACCGGGCGTGAAAAGGAGGTCGCCCATTTGGCAGCGACCGGCGTGGCGAGTAAGGACATCGCCACGGCCCTGCACCTGTCGGTCCGCACCGTCGACAACCATCTCCAGCACGCCTACACCAAACTCGGCGTCACCAGCCGTAGAGAGCTCGCCAACACCCTTGCACCGCGCCCCCGGCCGGTCGACCCCTGAGGTAGGCCCTGCGCTGTGCCCTGCAACCGCGCTGCGCTGGTCGGCCACCGAAGCCTGCCCCGGCGCACGCCCCTGGCCGCCCGCCCCGCCCGGCGGATTCCAGGAGTCATCGCAACACAGAAGGAGTGACAGGCTGCAGCCGACGGTGGCTGAGAAGTGGAGTGGGGGCCCTGGGCGAGGCGTTGTCCGGAGCCCCCTTCACGAGGGCCGCGTCTCCATGTGACAGGGACGCACTTCACGCGTCCGTCAGCTTCAACGACGGCATGGGCTGTGACGTCACGCGTGCAGGGCCCGCCGTTTCGCCGGCGGGCCGCGGTCGTGGCGGCCCGCTGCTGCTTGTGGTGTCAGTGCAGGAGGGTGGGCGGGAGCCAGGGGTATGCGGACTGGAGAGGTGGAGGGTTCTTTGCCGGTCGGGGTTCCGGCTGGGCAGGTGGAGGTTCGTGCGGGCGGTGTGGATTTGGTGGGTGAGCTGGCTCGGCGCGCGCAGCCCCGTCCTGTCGCAGAAGGTGAGGCCGGTGAGGTCCAGGCAGGGGGCCCGGGGGCGCCCGGCCAGTGCCGTGGCGGCGGCCCCGGTTGACCAGCGGGGCGGTGGCGAGGCCGAGCTCTCCGGTCAGGCAGAGTAGGACGGTGTCCCCGTACCACATGGTGTGGGTCTGGAGCAGTTCGTCCGCTCGTATGTCCGCCTCCGGTTGCGGGTGGGCCGGGCCGGCTGTTGTGTCTTTTCCGGTATCGGGGCAGGGAGTGGGTCAGGCCGCTGAGAGGTCGGCCCAGTGGTTGATGAGCCCGTCGATGCCGGGGTCGGAGCCGGTTCCGGTGTGGTGGGCGAGGGCGGTGATGATGGTGTCGCCGCGGCCGTGTTCGTCGTCGGGGCGGGTGGCGGCCCAGCTGGTGGCGGCTGCGGCGGCTTGGGGGCCGCCGTCGCTGACGTGGACCTGCACATGGCCGGAACCGTCCGCCGTTGCGTGCAGGTGGAGGACGACGGGGGGCAGGGCGTGGGTGACGGCGTTGGTGACCAGTTCGGAGATGACCAGCAGGGTGTCGTAGATCTGGTCCTGGGTGAGTCCCCAGGAGGCCAGGACCGGGCGGGCGGCGTGTCGGGCGGTGGAGGGTGCGAGCGGCCCGTGTTCCAGCGGCATGCCGAACACACGCTCACCGGCCGGGACGGCCTGCGGCGCGGTGCGCTGCTGCCGGCTGCGGGAGATCGTGGTGGTCGTCATCGGGATCACAGCCTGTCCGGAACGGGGAGCCGGGATGCTTTTTCTGGTACTTCCAGCACACTCCCCTGGAGCACGGAAACCCTGAGCAGTCAATACCCAAAGTTGGAGAAATCGGGCAATTGGGTAGTGTTCTGGTCGAGATCGCGATCTTCGTGGCCGGGTAGTTCGTCGGAGGTTTCGGCTGGTCGAGCCGGCCCGGAAGCGCCGGATGGCGAGGTGCTCTCACACGGCGATGGTGTGGTGCGTGCTGGGGTCGGTTGGCGGTGTGGTGAGGAGTTGGCGGGCGCGCCCTGTGCTGAGGCCGAGGCGGCGGAGGCATTCGGGGCGGCTGAGGCCGTAGCGGGTGAGGAAGGCGAGTTCGTGCTGCAGGAGGAAAGGGTCCCAGAGCTGGGGGAGTCCGGGTATACGGGTGCCGTTGGGGGTGGCGTCGGGGTCGTCGATGCTGTGTTCGTCCCAGGCCAGAGGGGGGTCCCAGGCTTTTACCGCGGCGCGTCGCCGGGCTTGGGAGGAGGGTCCTGGCTGGTGGGAGAGGTGGGCCCAGGCGGTGAGGATGGCACCTCGGACCGCGGGCGTGCTGGTGCGGGTCTTCGTGAAGTCGGTGAGTGACTTTGCGGTGGTGTCGGCGGCCCCGGCGATGGCGGGGAGGGTCCAGCCTGCGGCGCACAAGCCGCGCAGGCGCCGCAGGAGCCCGGTCTCCGTGACATGGGTACGGCGCAGGAAGGCGGGCGGGGGCAGTTCGCGCAGGGCGAGGATCCGTCGAGCGACGTCCGTGTGGATCCCGCGCCGTGCGCCACGTTCGTGGTCGATCAAGGCGGAGGCGAGGGTGCTGGCGTTGACTTGGGCAGCCTTGGCGATGAAGGCCGTGCTGGCTCGGTCGTAGCGCAGCTGCAGAGACCGGACGTGGTTGACGACGTGCTGGGCGTCGACGGTGTCGCTGCGGCGCGTGGCGTGTCTGGGAAGGGGGGTGCGGTTGCCGAGGGCGAGCAGCCGGTCCGCGGCGGCGGCCTGGATTCTGCGGGGCCGGCCGGCGTCCACGTCGTGGAGCGCGGCCGCGAGTGTCGTCAGGGACATGCAGGCCGCGCGGGCCAGGGCGGCTTGTGACAGGTGGGGGTGGGCGGCCAGGAGTTCGCGTACGTGGCTGAGAGCGGGGGTGGCGTCGGTGGAACGTCCGCCGTAGCCACGGTCGCGGTGGGGCAGGTCGTCAGGCACGATGGCCAGCAGGCGGGCCGCTGTCGCGCGGCTGACCGTGCGTGCTGTGTCCGGGCGGCGCTGGGCGTCGGACAGGAGCGATTTGAGGGTGGAAGGGGCAACATCGGCTCGCCTGGCGATGGCCGTTACCGGCAGGTCCGGACGCTGGTCGATCAGACCCTGGACGTGATCCGTCACTGGGCGGGCGTCAACCCGGTCGGTGCGCATGCGATCGTGACCTGAGTCTTGAGGATTCATGGCTGGCAGAAGGGATTGTATGAGACCGGGTCGGTCCCGTGCCCGGGTGGGACTACCGCCCCCGGGCCTTCTCCCGAACGCTGTGGCCCGTCAGTTCGTTCGGCGTACGGCCTGCTGGTTCCGGCGGGTACGCGCGTTCATGCTGGAGCGGGCCGGTGAAGCGGACTCGGATCACAGGGACCCCTTCGCCCGGCGGCTTCTGCGTAACCTGGATGCCATCGACGAAGAGTGATGAGGCGGCTCAGCGGGGCGGCCCGTCTGGCCCACGCGTCCATGCGGGGCTCTTCACTCGCTACCGCGGTGGACGGTTGTGGGAGTCGGTAACTCCGGATGCGGGCACAAGTAGCTGCCGGAGAGCCGTTGGTGTATGGCCCACGAGCTGGCGCACAGTCCGGCACAGGTGCGCCTGGTCGGCAAAACCAAGATCGGCAGCGAGGGCGGCGAGGCTGTTCTCGCCCTGCTCCAGCCGGTCGAGGGCCTGGCCGACGCGGACCCGGTTGCGATACCGGGTGACGGACACTCCGAGCTCGCGGGAGAACGCGCGGCTCAAGCGGTAGGGGGAGACACCGAGCAGTTCGGCGAGCGGAAGCAGTGCCACCGAGGCCGGATGTCCATCGCTGATCACCTGGCGGGCGGACGTGACAAGGGCACGCTCGTCCTTGAGCGGGCGCCGTGTGGCACCGGCCGGTGTCGGGCCGGAAACAACCTGCCCGACCGTCGCGGCGAGCAGTCCCAGTAATGACTCCGAAAGTGCGTAGTCCGCGTCGCGGCCCTGAACAGCCGCGAGGACACGCCGGTGAGCGAGATCAAGCCGGGCATCAATGTAGAGCGCGTCGGCTCGCAGGCTGGGGCTTTCGCCGGCCAGATCCCGCCACCAATCGGGCGTCAGGCTGATCGACGTGCACTCGTCACCTCCTGCCGGGTGAGCGAAATGCTCCTCTTCGTCCGGCAGCCCGACGTAGCCCACCGTGGCATCCACATCGGTGGGAGTGCCGGCCACCCGGCGGCGGAACCGTCCCCGCCTCACCAGCACCACCCGATGGGTGTCGCACACCTCAGGTCCCGACCAGCGGACATGGTCGTCGCGACACGTCACCGCGCTGATGCTGTATTCGGGCCGACTGGCCAGACTGGAAACCGAGAGCACCCATGAAGGCTACGTGCGTGCTTCGGCAGCGCGGCATCCTGTGATGCGCACAACAAGAGGCGCAGACTCGACAGCCGCGCGCGCAAGGATGTTCAAGACGGGAACTATCGCTCCCGTCAAGCTGATCACCAGTGTGCACAGCCAGCAGCCCTATCAGGCCTGCGTGCTCGCTCCTTCTGGCCATCAGCACAACGGAGTCACCATGTCCACTTCCGCCACGTTCACTGCGGTTGTCATCGACTGCACCGACCCTGCCGCGCTCGCCGCCTTCTACCAGAAGGCGACCGGCTGGGAGCTCACCTACAGCGACGACGACTTCGCGTACCTGGGCAACGGCGGTCCTATCCAGCTCGGCTTCCAGCGCATCGACGGATATCAGGCACCGGCCTGGCCCGACGCAGGCAAGCACTCCCACCTCGACCGCTCCGTCGCCGATCTGGAGCACTCCACCACTGAGCTGGTCGGCCTTGGTGCTTCCAGGCCCGAGTTCCAGCCCGGCGAGGGCAAGTGGGTCGTACTCCTGGATCCCGAGGGACACCCGTTCTGCCTGGCCAGCGCAGGCTGAACCAGCGCGAAGATCGATTACGAATCAGACCTCAGGACGGGCATGGACATCAACGATCGGCGGGAGCATCCCGCATTCTCCGAGCTTGCCGAGAATCACTTCTCCTTCATGGCCGCACATCGTGGATCGATTCACCGGAGCTACGATGCGATCGAGCTGGTCGGGAAGGCAGACTTTCTGTCGTGCTGGATTCCTCTCGACGCGAGTGCCGGTATTCCGGAAACGGCCAGCAACGTGCGCCTGTACCCGTGGAGTGGAGAGTCCTGGCATGAGCGCCTCTTGGATTCTGGGTTTGCTCCCTCGGAAAAGCTCCACTACATGGAAGCGCAGGTCGCCCCAACTCCGCCACGGCTGCCAGACGGCGTCACCATCTCGGTGGTCCGCTCAGATGACGATGCCCTGGCCTTCGCCGGCGCCCAGGCGAACGGTTTCCTCCCTACCGGCCTCCCGTCGGCAGCGTGGTGGCGCACAACCTTTCGCGAGGTTGCCCTGCACAGTCATCGCGACCCCGAGCAGAATCTTTACCTGCTGCGGTACCGGGACGAACCCGCAGCAGTGACCCTCACTCTGCGAAGCCATGGAACATGCGGAATCTATGCGGTGACCACCATTCCGTCCCATCGCGGCAGGGGTCTCGCCAGTCTCTTGCTTGGGCAGATCCACCGCGACGCCGAAAAGTGCGGCGACATCAAGCTGGGGCTGCAAGTCGAGCCCGGATCCGACGCCGAGCGCTTGTATCTGAAATCCGGATTTGCATCGGCATTTATTTCCGATACATATAGGCGATAGCTCACTTGAAACGGTACCAATGGAGCTCGGGGAGGGTGTTCGCATGGACACCGCTTCCTCCCCCGGGTGTGCTCTGCAGCGTCATCCCCGGCCCGGCCTCCAACACAAAGTCCTCCCGAGCCTGGCCCTGGACGGGTCTTGGCCCTGGCGCCGTCGGAGGTCGCACGACGGCTGCGGGTGAGCGTGAAGTCGGCCTATCAGTGGTACCAGTTGTGGCGGGACGGTGGTGTCCAGGCTCAGGATGCGCGACCTCGTCGCCGAGCGGGAATGGCTGACGGTATTCCTGCTGCCCGCCTACTCACCCGATCTCAACCCCGTCGAGTGGGTATGGGCCCACGTCAAACGCAGCCTCGCCAACCTCGCCGTCATGGCCCTTGAGCAGCTCGAAACACTCGTCCGCAACCGCCCCAAACGTCTGCAATACCGGCCCCATGCACTCGACGGCTTCATAGCGGGGACCGGCCTGATCCTCCTCGAGCAACTCTCACCCTGACGAGCTCAAGTCAGTAACGACACGGGGTGTAGGAACCACCCCGATCGAGGGGTCATTTCGTGTCAGACCCCTTGGATCCCATGAATCTCAACTCCCTTGCAGTCACGGACTCCACGCTACGAGGGGAGGGCCACTTGCTGCCTCCCCCTGCGCCGGGCGGAGCTGGGTGTCAGGCACTGAACCCGACATGCTCGATGTGCAACGTGCGGTGCACATCGTCGATGCGATACAGGATCCGCCAGCGTCTCACGCGCAGTCGCCGGTGACTCGTCCCCCAGGGAATGCTCCCTGCCGGCTTGGGATCCTCGGCGAGCAGGTCGCTCGCCTCGAAGACCTCTGGGAGCATGTCCGGGTGTTCCTCCAGGAAGCGGACGGTGGCATTGACCGCGGCCGGCTCCCACGTGACCGTCCAGGTCATCAGACGGCGCCGCGGGCAGCGGCCCGCTTGAACAGGGTGCGGGCGTCCGCATCAGCAACGGGTTCAGCCGTGGCGCCGAGGGCCCGGTCGCGCTCCAGGCGGGCCAGAGCGAGGGCGTCCTCCATGTCCTCCAGCTCGGCCGGGGAGACTAGGACAGCTGTCGGCTGGCCGCGGTCGGTAAGGATGATGCGTTCATGCTGGGCTGCGCGCCGGGCAAGTTCACCAAGCTGGCCGCGAGCCTCCGTGATCGGATATGAGACTGTCATGCATCTACTGTACAGCTAGTGTGCACTGCTGGTGCTCTGTACGCCCGAGTCGGGGGAGCCGCCATGGACACCGGCGTCCTACCCACAATGCCGAGCACGCCGGGCGCCTCGGCGTAGGCTCCCGCGGGGTCCCGGCAGATGATTTCCATGCCAGGGTGGCGGAGCAGCCACGCGGCCAGCGGCCCGGCCCCGGTGCCCCGGTTGACCAGTCCGCACGGAGTCGGCGGAGGCGGGCGATCAGGACGACGTGGTGGTGGCGGAGAAGAGAGACGCCGGCTCGTCCGGCCATGAGGCGTTTCTAGCAGCTTGACGTCGGTGATACGCCCTTCGTGGATCCCTGAGTTGTAAGAGTCGTGATTCCCTGGGCAACGGCATGTCGGTCTTCGTCCAGGGCTCCTGCAAGGCTGGCGAGTGGCGCCAGTCCGCTGTTTGCGAGGTCGCTCAGCCAGCCCGGCAAGGGTTCGCCAGTAAGACGGGACGGGTGGCCGTCCCGGCGTGCCGGACAAGGTCGTCGGTGGGCGGCCGTTCCGGTAGTGCGGATGCGTCCGCAAGGGTGCGGGCGGGTCACAGCTTGATGGTGCGGATGCCGGTCTTGGCGTAGAGCTGTGGTTCGGTGGTGAGGACCGGCCGGCCGGTGGGCCAGTCCGCGGTGGGCTGGGCGAGATGGACGGCGTGAGCGGTGCGCCAGTCGATGCCGGTGCGGACGAGTGCCACCAGTCCGACAGGCGGGTGGCGAAGTCCTCGAGGTCCAGGAGCACCTCGTTCTGGCCGCCGCCCCCAGCGTCGGCCTGGGCGGGGGTTGACGTACATAGCCGGGCAGCGCGGCCAGGGTCGACTTCCCGCGATGGATGCCCGGGGGTGACCGTCACACCCATGATTGTGCTCGACGCGCACTCCGCGAACCGGGTGATCCATGGCCGGCGGGCAGCGTCCTCGGCATCGGCCAGAGCCTGGACGTGATCGGCTTCCTGGTTCCGTCACCCCCCGAGGCCGGGCCATTACTGCCTGAGTGCGTACATGTCCCGTCGGTGGGTGCTTTCAGCAAAGTAGGTAACTACTACCCGCGCGCTGGAAGCGGGGCGGGCGTTTGGTGGTAGGAAGCGTTATTCCCACTACGGGAGGAGGTCGGCAGATATGTCCCCGTCATGGCGTGCGGAAGATCTGGCTTGGCCCCTGCCTCCTATCTGCGGAGTTCTCGGTCCTGCTCTTGTCTGGCATCTCCCTGATCCGGCAGCTGCCGGATCCGCCCCGGCTGCCCAGATGACCCTTCGCCGCCGACTGGAACTGTGGACGATCCCCGAGCCGGTCATCCGCACAGCGGAACAGGTGATCGCAGAGCTCCTCGCCAGTGCTGCCCGGTATCGCAGCGGACCGCTCTTCCTGGAGCTCGCCTACGCCTCCCCCTGCATTGCCATAGCGGTGCGCCAGCGTACGGAGACCGGCTGGGCAAGCCCTGCCGCCTCCTGTATCAGCGACCGCGACCTGCACATTGCAGCCATCCTTGCTGACACCCTCCACGTGCAGCGCCTTCCCGACGACACCGGCTACGCCTTCATCACCCTGCTCCAGCAAGCTCCCACTCCCCGACGGAGACACACCATGAGCTCTCTGACCGCTCAGGACCGCTGCGACCGCTGCGGAGCCCAGGCCTACATCCGCGCCCACTTCAGCCACAACCGCGAACTCCTCTTCTGCGCCCATCACGGCCGGCGCTACCGGGCGGCGCTAGAGCCCCGGATTTCCGAATTCCACGACGAGACCCACCTCCTCACCACCGCCGCCCAGCCCTGAAAACCAGCACACGGCTTTGCACTGATGCTGTGATCCGCGAGGCTTGAACTGCGGCATTGTCAGGTTGAGTCACAGCGCCGCGAGGAGCCTGCAGTGCTGGTCGCTCAGGTTCACGCGGCGGACAGGGCTTCGGCGTAGTCGCTGGGCATCCGGTTCATGACGGTCTGCCAGGGAGAGCGGAACAGGCACGGCTACCAAGAACATGGAGTTCTCGACGCCCTGTGCCCTGCCTGGAAGGCCGTGCCTGCCGAAGCATCATCGCTGATCCCGCCTGCCCTTGACCAACTCCGAGAGCATCCGGAGGCCGCGCCGGAAGAAGTGCCCGGGCTGCTGGGCCCGCCTCGCCCAGGTGCCTGATCCGCGTGATCCCCGCGGAGTGCGCCACGCTCTCGTCGGTGTTCTTGCCCTGGCCGCCTGCGTGGTGCTGGTGGGGCAACGTCACTGCTGGCGGTCGGCGAATGGATCGCCGACGCTCCGGCCTGCGTGCTGGAACACGTCGGTGTGCGGCTCGACCCACTGTTCCCCAAACGGTCCCTGCCTGCGGAAACGACGGTCCGCTGGCCCGGATCGACGGCGATGTATTGGACCTGGCGGTCGACGGCAAGAGCCTTCGCGGAGCGGCCAGGGCCAGCGGCCGCAGGATCCGCCTGCTCGCGGCCCCTGGACCACACCACCGGCCTGGTCCTGGCCCAGCTGGACGTGCAGGAAATGACGAACGAAATCACCTGCTTCCAGCCGCTGCTGGATACCGTTGCAGACCTGGCCGGGGTGGTCGTCACCAGCGACGCCGTGCACACCCAGCGCGAGCACGCCGACTGCTCTTCTCGGCCGCGAAGCCCACTGCATCGTGATCGTCAAGGGTAACCAGAGGAAGCTCCGCAAGCAGCTCAGATCCCTTCTGCGGACAGAGATCCCGCTGCAGGGCCGCGTGAGGGACATCGGCCACGGGCGCCCGGAGATATGACGGATCAAGGTGGGCACAGTCAACGGCCTGCTCTTCCCCGGTGCCCGGCAAGCCGTCCAGATCAAGGCCACCGCTCCGGCCGCAAGACCGGCAACACCACCAGCAAGACCGTCTACGCCGTCACCAGCCTCACCGCCGGGCAAGGCCAGCCCCGCCCAGCTGGCGACCCTGATCCGTGATCACTGGCATCGAAGCCTGCATCACGTCAGGGACACCACGTTCGCCGAAGACGCCTCACAGCTGCGAACCGGCAACGCGCCCCGCGCGATGGCCACCTGACGCAACCTTGCCATCGGTGCCCTGCGGCAGGCCGACGCGACCAGCATCGCCGCTGTTCTCCGGCATAACGCCCGCAATGCGGACCGCCCGCTCGTCCCTGCTCGGGCTCAAACGATCACGAAACAGACGCCCGCCGACTACGCCGAAGTCTTGGGGGTCCGCTGACTGTGTGGAGCTGGCCGCCGCAGTACCGTGCTTCCCGAGGATGCGCGATGATACGACCGTGAGCGTCCATCTCCTCGATCCTGGTGTCACCCAGGGGGAACTCCTCCGTGCAGTGGGGGAGACCCCTCCCGGCCGCCTCGTCTATCACGGTCCGTTCCATGTTCGCCAGATGTCGACAGCGGGGTACGGCCTCGAGGCCGTACTGCGCTTCGAGCACCGTCACACCGCAGCACTCACGGAGATCCTCTCCGGCATGGACGACGAACGAGTCAAACTGCTGTTCAGGCTCAACCTGGAACCCAAGTCCTTCATCCGGGTCTACACCGACGCGGTATATCACCCTTACCAGGACTATGTCCGATGCATCGTCGCATTGGCTCCGTATCTCGCCGACGTCGACTTCTTGCTGTGCCTCGCGCATGAAGACGGTGCCGGTGAGGGGACCTACCTCGTCGACCATTACCGCATCGCCAAGGGGGAGCTGCGGTGGCTGCGCAGCCAGACACCGGACGAAGACCTGGACGCGTACCTCCTGGCGGCCCATGACGGCATCGGTCCTCGGTGACAACGTCCGGCGAAGCTCGGGGGCAGCATCAGGGGCAGAGTGAGCGTTTTCAGCGTGGCCACTGATCGGGTGACGCCGGTGAGGTTGAGGTGGGGGGCCGCAACGGACAAGGCCCCCGTGCCGTTGGGGGAGGTGTTCGAAGTCTCAACCCACCGGCACAGGAGCCTCGTTGGTTCCCTATCCTGCCGCACTCGACCTCCCGCATGCCCTGGTCGAGTGGGTCACGATGCTCGTCGTCACCCGTGAGGGTGACCGGCGGTGCAAGCTCCCGCCGCACCAGCGTGCGCTCGTCGCTCTGGTGTACCTGCGCCGCCACGACACCCTCGCCCGGATCGCGTCCGGGTTCGGGATATCCGTCGGCACCGCCCACGCGTATGTCACCGCCGTGACCGGCCTGCTTGCCGAACGGGCCCCGGGCCTGCTCGAGACGCTGCGCGAGCATGATCCGGAGTTCGTCCTCCTGGACGGGACCCTCGCCGAGTGCGACCGCGTCGGCGACAGCCGGGCCGATTACTCGGCCAAGCACCGCCGGCACGGCGTGAACGTCCAGGTCGTCACCGACCCCGCCGGCGAGGTGCTGTGGATCTCGCCCGCACTGCCGGGCCGCACCCACGACCTGACCGCGGCCCGCACCCACCGCATCATCCGGATCTGCGAACGCCAGGGCGTCCCGGTCCTCGCCGACCGCGCCTACCAGGGCGCCGGCCCCTGGGTCACCACCGGACTCAAACGCCCACCGGGCGGCGAACTCACCCTCACCCAGCGCACCGTCAACCGGGCCCTGGCCGCGGCAAGGGCACCGGTCGAACGCGGCATGGCACGACTGAAGTCATGGCAGATCTTCCGCAGATCCCGCATCAGCCCCAACCGCATGACCGTCATCGCCAAAGCTGTCCTCACCCTGGAGAGGCAACGTTGAAAACGCTCAGTGAACGAAACTGCAATGATTCAGGCATCCCTTCGTAAAACGAACGTCGCTCTGCTATGCCGAACCCCTAACGCGGCGGAGGTCTCCGCTATAGCGAGTTCGGGGAAGGCCCCTTCCCAGACCTCCCGCCGGTGCCCGCTGACCAAGGTGAGCAGGACAGGCCACTGGGCCAGGAGGCGGTCGCGGTTGAGGAGGCTGATCAGATCCTCGTGCCGGCCGTCGGCCAGGACAGTGCGGCACATGCCCATCCACAGACGCGGACGGTCCACGTTGTAGGCGCGCAGGCCGGACCAGGCAACGTGTGGGGGCGGGTGACCGTGCCATGGTCGGGACCGGTGAGCTCCGCCAGGGGGAGGGCAGCCGGCTTGCGTACCGGGCGTGGACTACCGCAGCCGCAGAAGAGCGTGAGCCTGAGAGATCGCGCGCCACCATGCACCCGCTTATTCCGTGCCCGACCCGCCCGGGAGACCGCAGATACGCTGCAGGACCGATTCAACGCCTGGGCGCGGCACCACACGGTCAGCCACCACTCTGCCGTCGCCCGTGCCTCTGGCCACTGCCTCCTCTCGCTTGCCCCTGACCTCTCAGAGGACACCTGACGTCCAGGCCGTCAGACTCCTCCCCATAGCCGTTCGTTGCGGGGAGGAGCGGTGGCGGGTTTCTAGCCGGCGGCGCGGGTTCTTCCAGCCCGGGTCAGGACAGGCCAGGATCACCCCATGGAGACTGCTGAGCCGGTGACCGGCGAATACACAGACACTGACGGCCCCCGCCTGCCGCTGCTCACTGCTGCGGAGGTCTTGCAGACCATCGGCTACCTGAAGAGGCTGGAATCTCTCGACACCACGCACCACGGCTACGCGGCCAGCCGGCTTGCCGCAGACCTCGCCCGGCGAGTCGCCCCGGCATAGCGGCGGCCGGCTGAATGCGGCGGAGACGATCTGCACGACGAACGTCAGGAACGGCCGCCTGTGGTGCCGGGCAAGACCATCATCGGGAATCCAGTCGTACCCGAGCGCTCGACCGCTACCACGTGGCCAGGGCTTGGCGCCTACCTGACTGACCTGTCTCCCGGGATCACCTCAATCACGGGGCCGGGGTGATCGCCCTCTTCTCCGGGAGACGTCACGGCAGTCCCTCATCCCAGAGGACTCCTCACGAGGCGTCGGGAAGACGGCACGGGAACTGTGAGGACCGGTCTGCATTCGGATTCGCGGCGCCGGGAAGCGCGGTGCCGTTCCTATGCCGGGTGTACCTCACTGAGCATTTTCAGCGTGGCCACCGATCGGGTGATGACCTTGGCGCCCGCAACGGACAGGGCTCCCGGGCCGTTGGGTGAGGTGTTCGAAGTCTCAACCTGCCGGCCCAGGAGCCCTGTTGGTTCCCTATCCTGCCGCACTCGACCTGCCTCATGCGCTGGTCGAGTGGGTCACGATGCTTATCGTCACCCGTGAGGGTGACCGCCGCTGCAAGCTCCCGCCGCACAAGCGCGCCCTCGTCGCTCTCACCTACCTGCGCAAGCACGACACTCTCGCGCAGATCGCCGCCGGGTTCGGCATATCCGTAGGCACCGCCCACGCCTACACCACCGCCGTCGTGCGGCTCCTCGCCGACCGGGCGCCGGGCCTGCTCAAGACCCTGCGCGAGCACGACCCGGACTACGTGCTCCTGGACGGCACCCTCAGCGAGTGCGACCGCCTGGGCGACGCACGCGCCGATTACTCCCACAAGCACCGGCGCCACGGCGTGAACGTGCAGATAGTCACCGATCCCCAAGGCCAGCTTCTGTGGATCTCGCCGGCCTTGCCGGGCCGCGCTCACGATCTGACCGCCGCACGCACCCACCGCATCATCCGAATCTGCGAACGCCAGGGCGTCCCGATCGTCGCCGACCGCGCCTACATCGGCGCAGGCTCCTGGGTCACCACCGCCATCCGCCGCCCGCCCAACGGCGAACTGTCACCGACCGAACGGACGCTGAACCGGGCACTCGCCCAGGCCCGCGCTCCTGTCGAACGAGGCGTCGCCCGCCTGAAGTCCTGGCGGATCTTCCGCCGGAGCCGCTGCAGCCCGAACCGCATGACGGACATCGCCGCCGCGGTCCTCACCCTGGAGAGGCAACGCTGAAAATGCTCACTGAGTCCGCGCACTCTGCACAGCTCAGTGAAGACCCGAGTGGTGGAATCGGCCCGACGCGCCCGGCGCGGTACCGTCCCACGGCTCAGTGCCTTTGCCGGGTTTACGGTTGAATAGTTCCCGTCCGTAGAAGTGATCCGAGGGTGACGGCCGTGTCGACGTCGAGTGATGAGATCGCGGGCGCCCCGTGCTGGGTCAGTCTGATGGCCCGGGACCTGGCAGCCGCGCAGCACTTCTACGCCGGCGTCCTGGGCTGGGAATTCCGTGCCAGCGGCCTCGGGGACACATTCTCGGTCGCTCTCCACGAGGGCCGGCCCATCGCGGGAATCGGCACACTCGCCGAGCACCCCGCCATGCCCGTGGCATGGACGCCGTACTTCGCCGTCGCGGACGCCGACGTCACCGCCGCACGGATCCGCGAACGCGGGGCCACCATGGCCGTAGGCCCCCTCGCCTTCGGCACCGGCCGGGCCGGACTGGCCGCCGACCCCGCCGGAGCAGTCTTCGGGTTCTGGCAGGGCACCGTCCTCCCGGACTGGTCCCTGGGCCGTGGCAGTGCCCCCGCCTGGCTGGAACTGCACACACGCGACGCTTTCGAAGCCTCGATCTTCTACGGGGAGGTTCTCGACTGGGCCGGGGAAGGATCCGGCTGCTGCGTGACATCCTACGAACACGACCACGTCGTCCTGCGCCACGGCCACGACACCGTCGCGCGCATCAGCGGCGCAGCGGTCGACGCGGCTCCGGACCCCTCGACCCGCCCGCGCTGGCACCTCCACTTCCCCGTACCGGACCTGGACGAGGCGATCGAGGCCACGAACGGGCTGGGAGGTGGAACCGTCGCCCCTGTAGTTACGACCGCAACAAGCCGATGGGTCGACCTCACCGACCCCGACGGAGCGCAATTCACCGTCGTAGCACCCCAGGACACGCTCACCTCAAGCCTCCATCGCCTCGGAACCGGAGGAGCACACGGACGAGGCCGGTAGCGGCTGCCCCGTCGTCGGTACGGGCGTATGCTTCGGCAAAACGCGTCCTGCTCACCGCCGGCATCATCCGGCGCGTGGACCCTCGACGCGGACCTGGCTGGCGCCGACTCCAGGAACCGCCCGAGACCGGCATTGTTCCCGGGCTCGCAGAAGTAACCACTCACGCACACGCGGTCGTCGGCAAGACCGGGTAGACGGTCTTCACTCCAGAGACTGCTGAACTTGTCCGCCGGGCAGGCTGGACCGATCTTGTCTTCTGCGGGATCGCCACGGAGAGCTGCGTTCTGAAGTCCGCCGCCGACGCCATCGAGTTACGCACCGCGGATGAGCGCGGACGCCTGCGCCAGCGACGTCGGCCCTCCTCGTCGCCCGCCGCCTGACCGGAAGCGGCCAGCTCGTCACCGCTGCCCCCCGTGATGGGCCGACTCACTGCACACGCTGGGGCCCCGGTGCTGGAATAGCCCCATGGCCGGCACGCCGCCCCGCACCGGGTCGCCCGCCACCCACAACACAGACCTGATCATCATCGGCGGTGGTCCGGCCGGCTGCGCCGCCGCCCGCATGGCTGCCAGCGTCGGCATGCCCTCGATCCTGGTCGAGCCGGACCGGCTGTGCCGCAACCTCTGCCGGATCCCGGCCCTGAACAACGTCCCCGGCCGCTGCACCAGCGGCCCGCACGGCACATCACCGGACTCCGCACCGACGAGGTCCGACTGTCACGGTCTGCACCGGTGCCCATCTCACCCCTTCGTACGTCGTCGTTTGCCACCGGCGCAGGCCTTCTCCAGCCCCGCAGTGTCGCCTGGATTGCGGCCCCCAGCGGCCTGACCCTGCCCCCGCTTTGGCAGGCCGAGGTGGACGACGCCGAAGGCCGCACTCTCCTCGTCTTCGGCGGCGACCGCCGATCGGCACGTTCCTGCGCGCTCACCCGGCCACCGGCACGTGCCTGCTCGTGGCGTACCCGGCGGCCGACGAGTACAAGATCGAAGAGGTCCGCGAGGACCCGGAGTCACACTCCTCCCCGTCGAGCACCTGATGCTCGGTCCCTCAGAAGGCACCTCGGCGTCAGCGGAAGCGATAGGCCAGGGCGGCGCACGGCAGGCGATCACGACGGATGCCGCCTGCCTCAGCATCGGGAACGTGCCGACCGCCCCGCCCGGGCGGCCTCATCCGCCCCAGTCGCAAACGCATGAACTTTGACCAGATGCCCTCTTACTGACGTCAGCTCGTCAGGGTGATAGTTGCTCGACGAGGGTCAAGCCGGTCCCCGCTATGAAGCCGTCGAGGGTGTGGGACCGGTATTGAAGGCGTTTGAGCCTGTTACGGACAAGGGCTTCGAGCTGGTCGAGGGCCATGACGGCGAGGTTGGCGAGGCTGCGTTTGACGTGGGCCCATACCCACTCGACGGGGTTGAGGTCGGGCGAGTAGGCGGGCAGCAGGAACACCGTCAGCCATGCCCGCTCGGCCACGAGGGCCTGCATCCTGCGGGACACGTGGGTGTTCAACCGGTCCCAGACCAGCACGATTGGTGCCCCGACCAGCTGGTGGACACCGTCGATCAGCGCGATGAAGTCCCGCTCGCCCATACTGCGACGGGCACTTTTCCCCGCGGGATGACTCCGCAGGCGGTGACACAGCCGGGTCCGGGAACCCGGCCGCATTGCAATCAGCCCGGCCACTGACAGCCGGCCCGAACGGCGGCCGCTGATGGTGACAACCGGGGTCACTCCGCGCCGGCCCCAGGTCCGTCCCCGCGGCGGCCTGCGGGTGAACCCGGCTTCGTCCTCGAAGCAGACGTAGCCCCCGCAGGCCGCCCTCGCCCTTTACCTCCGCCCAGGTCGCCTCCTTCCATACGGCGACAGCCTGCTCATCGCGCTCCGCGACCCGCCGGGCGGGCACCTGCGGGCTGAAGCCCAGCCGGTGCATCAGCCGGGTCGCACCCGAGACGCTGTAGGAGACATGGAACTTCCTGCCGATCAGCGTGGCCACCCGCGAGGCGGTCCACACCTGGTCCTCCACCCAGCCATGCGCGGCCGGCCCCTGCTCCAGATACGCGGCCAGCTTCTCCAAAGACCGCGGGGACAGCCGGCACCGCGACCCGCTCGGACCACGGGAGGCCAGCGCCTGAACACCGCCATCCCGCCACAACTGGTGCCACTGATAAGCCGACTTCACACTCACCCGCAGCCGCCGTGCGACTTCCGACGGCTTGATCTGCTGCTCGAACAGTTCAGCCGCCTGCATCCGAACCGTCTCCCGACGCCGGCGCCCCGTCGGCGTCAGCCCGCCCCCATCTGCATATCTCACACCTCACGGATACAGCCACCCGCCTTCACCCGTCAGGGACTTCACACAGATTCACCCCGACGAGCTGAAGTCAGTAAGGAACGCCAGGGCAGAAAGGGCTGACTATCGCATCTCGAGCATCGGCAGGTGCGATCATATCATACCTCTATGAGCAGGATGCCCGGCATCAACTCAAATGCCCCGGTTCGCCCAGATCTGGGGGTGCTGAGATTCCCGGCATGGAGTACTCAGTTGGCCGTCAATCGACAACGCTACTTTGGAGGCATGAGTAAAAATGACCTCCAGCTTTCTGTCATGGCTCCTGTCGCGACACGTCACGGCCTCAAGTCCAGCACTCTGATGCGTGCACCCGGAGTGCTCATTGCTGGCGCAGTAGTGTCCCTCACTCTCATTGAGCTTCTTCAGAGTGGCCACCGATCGGGTGACGATTGGGCCCACGAGAGCTTTGCGCTGCCGCAGCTCAGAGGGCAGTCAACCTCAGCCAGCCACTCATCCTCTGGAGTGACCGCTGAAGAAGCTCATTGCACCCTCCCACGCTGCACAGCCAGAGCGCCCCGTGTGCTCAGCATGCTCGGTAGGCATGGGGACGAAGGCCGGGCTCTGAGCACCTCTCTCGACAGGTATGGCTGGACGCGTGATGAGTCAGGGACGCTTCGAAGCGTGTTGCATCAGACTGCAGTGCGAGCATCTCCCCTGTGCGCGTGGGGCTTTGAGAGCTGAACCGCAGTGGGTGGAAACATTCACGGGTCTGCGTATGCGGCAGTTCGAGCGGCTGCTGAAGGCGGTCCGGGAACGGGGCGGTAGCGGGAACGGTCCTGGTGGTGGCCGACCGTGGTATCTGCCGCTGGCGGACCGGGTACTGCTGGTGGCCGTCTACTACCGCACGAACCTCACAATGAGGCAGCTCGCGCCGCTGTTCGACATCTCGCCCGCGACGGTGTGCCGGGTCATCCAGCGGCTGCGGCCGATCCTGGCCGTCGAGCCGGCCCCCCGCCCGGCCGACGCGGTGGAACGGCTGTGGATCGCGGACGGCACCCTCATCCCGTTCCGCGACCGGGAGGCCGGCGCATCCTCACGCAACTCCCGATTCTCGGCGAACGTGCAGGTCATCATCGACGCCGACACGAAACTCGTGATCGCCGCGGCCCGTCCGGCGCCCGGCAGCACCGCGGACGCGAGAGTCTAGCGGGACTCCGGCCTGGCCGTGGCATGCGAAGGCGTGACCGTGCTGGCCGACTGTGCCTGCATCAACACCGGCCTCGCCGTCCCGCACCGCAAACGCCAAGGACGGGCCCTCCTGCCCGGCGAAGAGGAAGATGACGGGGGTGGGCCAGGCCGACGCCGACGTTCGCGGCAGACATCTCGGGGGCACGGCAGAATCTGACGAGCCGCCAGTTACCTTGCTGGTCATGCCGGAACGTCGGTGCCGATCCTGACAGCAGCCCAGCCCAGCCCAGCCCAGCCCCGGGCCACAGTCCAACCATCACAATTACCTTGATGGCATTCTGTTGGACTTTAAGGACATTGGGCCGAATTCGGTCTCTTGCCTCCGGCGGGCCTGATCCCGTCATCGATGGCGCCCCCTCCAAAGCCGAGGCGGTCGACGTACAAGGCGGGTCAGGTAGGCCATCATCGAGGGGAGTCCGTCTCGCTGGACCGAATTCTCTTTGGTACCTGTGGTCATTGAGCTTCTTCAGAGTGGCCACCGATCGGGTGACGATTGGGCCCACGAGAGCTTTGCGCTGCCGCAGCTCAGAGGGCAGTCAACCTCAGCCAGCCACTCATCCTCTGGAGTGACCGCTGAAGAAGCTCATTCATTAAGGATCTTCAGCGTCGCCGCTCGAGGGTGAGGATGGCTTTGGTGATTGACGTGAGCCGGTTGGGGCTGATCCGGGCTTTGCGGAAGATCCGCCAAGCCTTGAACGGGCGAAGGCCCGCTCGACCGGCAAGCGGAGTCGGGCGTGCGCTCGATTGACGGCTGCTGGTCTGGGTGTGAGGGGGTGTCCGCGGCGTCGTTTGAACGGCACTTGGAACGTGCCGCCGACAAGGCCTACGCCAGGGCCGGCAGCACCGCGGACGCGAGAGTCTAGCGCGACTCCGGCCTGGCCGCGGCATGCGAAGGCGTGACCGTACTGGCCGACGTCGCCTACATCAACACCGGCCTCGCCGTCCTGCACCGCAAACGCCAAGGACGGGCCCTCCTGCCCGGCGAAGAGGAAGACAACGGGGTGGGCCTGGCCGACGCCGACGCTCGCGGCAGACATCTCGGGGGCACGGCAGAATCTGACGAGCCGCCAGTTACCTTGCAGGCCATGCCGGAACACCGGCGCCGGTCCTGACAGCAGCCCAACCCGGGCCACCGCACAACTATCACCAACACCTTGATGGCGTTCCGCTGGACTTTAAGGACATTGGGCCGATTTTGGTCTCTTGCCTCCGGCAGGCCCGATCCCGTCACTCACCGATGGCGCTCCCACCAACGCCGAGGCGGTCGATGCGCAAGGCCTCCGGAGGCTCGGCTGCCGTGACAGGCGGCCATCGACAGGCAGGCCATGCCTTCGATGAGAACGGACATGTACCATCCCGCCAATAGACGTCTTTCTCGCCAGCTGGCCGAAAGGGAAGGGCTGGCATGACCTTTGGAAACATCTTTGCCTTCATGTGCGCGCGCGACGATGCCTTCGCCAAGGCCGTAACTCCCGTACCTCATGACGTCATCGTCGCGGTGCAGCGGGAGCACAGGGTCGAGCTGCCCGCGACATACGTTGAGCTCCTGACCCTGCTCGGAGAGAAGGCCCCGGGCTACCATCCGTTCGGGCCCACCCAAGACCACGCCTTCTCCCGCCTTGTGGAGCTACTTCCTCCGCGGTTCTACCCCGGCCACGATTACTTCAAGATCAGCCGCTGCACGTCCTACGACATTGAACCCGAGGAGTACTACCTCGACCTCACCCGCGCCGCCGGAGACGACACTCCGCTAGTCCACCTCGGCTTCGCCGGCACGTTCTCCCGCAACCACGTGCACGACCTCCACCTCACACTGGCCGAGATGCTCAGCCGCACGGCTCTCATCGACTTCGAGCTCAGGCGTAAGCCGCACCACGCACAGGTCTACGCCCACGCCGACTCAACCAGAGAGGCGTTCACGCTCCGCGACCGCATCATCGCGCACCTGCAGAGGCTCCGAATGCAGATGCTTCTACCAGCCCAGCCTCACGTGACGGGCCTCGGAAACCACGGCCGCGCAGCCAAGGTCGAGATCGAGGACGAGCTCGTGGCGATCGACCTCGCGGGTTCTGACAAGGCCGCAGTACAGCAGGCGGCGGAGCACCTACTCAACAACGTGCCCAGGTCCAGTCAGCTCAACACGGATCCTGTCAAGGGCTGATCTGCGGCGGCCTGCCTCCCGCTGCGCACGTTTCCGTCTCCGTCAGCTCCGCGATGGACCTCCGGTCGGGCATGGGCTGCCCATCACAGTCAGTGTGACCACGCCAAACGACCCACCGCGCTGCCCATGGTCGAGTCCCGGGAGGACCCCTGGCGACATCAGAGCCGCCAGGTCTGCCGAGCCAGAATGCGGACCACTCACTGAACTTGTTCAGCGGTGCGTCTCGAGAGGTACGCCTCGGCGAGCCAGGAGAAGTACAGGGCCTTATCGCGCGCGTGCTCCTCCGGGAACCGGCTGAGCGCTGAGGACAGCACCGGAACGGAGCGTAAGGGGACGCCGGAGCCCCGTCCAGCAGCGCCCGGTCAGCCCTTGGGAAGGTGCTGGCGGAACAGTCGGTTCGTGCAGTCGGTCGCGTGCTCTCGGCGGTTACAGGTCCTGATCCCTCGCGCAACGGCTTCCGATGGTGCGAATCATGCGGTTGCCCGCCGCGATGGCGCCGGAGGCGTGCGCGTCGCGGGCTGCCCGAAGGAGAACAGCTTGGTTCCGTGGATGCCGAGCTCGGCCCAACGCCCGGCGGTCGCTGGCATGTCGGAGAGCTGGACGGTGCCGGGCCGCGCGTCCGGGCCGACCCCGTCGTCGGGCATTCAGAGCAGGGGCGCGCTGAGGTCTGCGGCCGTGAGGGGAGGCCGGCTGTAGGGGCTCGGACGACGTCGCGGGCCCGGGAGGGGTTGATGCCATCAGGGGTGGGCGCAGGGCGCTCGGAGAGGATGGTCATGGCGGCAGTGCACTCCCGAGGTCAGTCGCCAAACAGACCTCGGTAGGGATCCCCACCGAAGGGGCGAGTGCCGTAGCGCCGTGCGCCCAGGGGAGCTGTCGCGGAGTGATCTAGTAGAGCCGGAGGCCCGTAGCTAACCTGCACGAGCTTGTTACTGAGGTTGAACTCGTGATGTCGCTGGGTCGCTCAGGTGGGTCTGATGGTCAGGCCGATTTCGGCGAGGCAGCCGTCTATGAGGTCGCTGCGGTACTGGATGTGGGGTAGGCCGCGTCGGACGCGCTGGACGAGGTGTTCGGGGGTGCTGAATGCGACGTTGGAGAGCCAGCCACGCCGCAGCAGGGACCAGATCCCTTCCACGGGGTTGAGGTCGGGTGCGTAGGGCGGCAGGTAGTAGATGGTGAGCCAGTCCCGCGAGGCGGCGAACTCCCGCAGACCGGCGGCCTTGTGGACGTTCAGGATGCCCCTATGTTGCGTCAAGCGGCAGAAGACGAGGCAGCAAGGGCCGACGGCGGCTGGATCTGACGGTAGATCTCGCGAGCGACGTAGCGTTTGAGGCAGCGGATGATCTCGCGTTTCGACATGCCCTGTTTTGTGCGGCGGTCGACGTAGAGACGGGTGCGGGCATCACGGCGGATGCGTGTCACGACGATGCGGTAGAGGGCAGCGTTGGCCTGCCGGTTGCCCCCGCGGTTGAGCCTCCGGCGCTGGGTCTTTCCGGAAGACTGCTCGACGGGGCTGACGCCGCACAGAGCTGCGAATGATGCTTCGCTGGCCAGCCGTTCCGGATTGTCGCCGGCGGCGATCAGCAGGGCAGCGGCACTGTCGGGCCCGACACCGATGATGTCCAGGAGCTGCGGATGACAGCGGTGGACGGCTTTGCTGACCCGGCGGGTGAGTTCCTTGACCTCGACGGTGAGCTGCTGGATGCGCCGGGCCAGCAGCCGGAGCGTGAAGACGGCAGCGTGGCCGGCGTCGGGAAGGTCGGCACACCTGGCGATCAAGGCCGTGTTGCTGAGCATGGACAGTGCCTCGCGCAGCGCGGGATCGACACCGAGCAGCACGGCCTTGAGCTGGTTCTTTGCCTGCGTGCGGGCCTTGACGGCTGACTCCTTCGCCAGTCGCAGCACGCGCATGTCGGCCGCCGGGCCTTCTCCGGTCTTGGGCGTGACGTCGGCGCGTCCGGACAGCACCGCGCGGGCGGCGGCCTCCGCATCGACGGCGTCGGTCTTGCCGCGCTTGCGGCGCAGGGCGCGGTCGGGCTGATTGACCTCGATGACCTGGACGTTCTCCCGGCTCAGGAAGCGTGCCAGGGCCGCTCCGTAGGATCCGGTGCACTCCACACCGGCTCGGCGCAGGGCGCCGAAGGAGCGTGCCCAGGACAGGAGTTGGCGGTATCCGGCGGCGGTGGTCGGGAACTGCTGGTGGGCCAGGAGTGCTCCGAGAGCGGTGATCACGGCGGCGACGTGCACGTCCTTGTGGGTGTCCACTCCCAGGATCACGTCCTCTGCCAGCGGTTCTTCTGGCTGTGCGGGCAGGATCGGCTGGGGCATGCTGGTGATGGTCACGCGGCTCCTTCATCGGCTGGGGCTGATGGCCGACGCCGGGCCGGGTGGGCGGTCAGAACTGTGATGGTGCCTTGTGTGGCAAGGCCCCTATCGGGACACGCCCGCCGGTCCGGCGGCAGCAAGCACCGCCCGGGACCACGGGCCGACAGATCCTGAACAAGGCAGCCTGGGCCAGTTGTCCCACGGGTCAGACCCTGGCCCCGGACGGTGCCCCATGAGTCTCACAGTTGTCCCAGACGAGCACGATCGGGCCGCCGAGCTGCTGGTGGGCGGCGATCAGCAGGCCCCGGTAGTCGCGCCAGGAGAAGCTCTTGCGTCCGTCGCGTTGGCCGTCGTCCCGGCGCGGCCGGTAGATCAGCCGGGACCGGTGGCCAGGTTTGTAGCAGGTCAGCACGGCGATGGATATCCGTCTGCGGGAACGGCCACGGACCCGCACCACCGGGGTCCGGCCGCGCTGTGACCATGTCTTTGCCTGCGGCGGCGTCATGGAGAATCCGGCCTCGTCCTCGAAGACGAGCCAGGCTCCACGGGCCGCCGCGAGCCTTCCGCGCAGGGCCACACCTCCCGGGCCCACCCGGCCACCGCCTCGTCGTCCCGCTCGACCGCCCGTCGGGCCGGGACCTGGCAGGACCAGCCGTTACGCACCAGCAGCTTGCGCACGCCCTGGACCGTGTAGGTCAGGTGGAAGCGCCGGCCGATCACCGTCTTCACACGGCTCAGGGTCCAGCGTTGGTCTTCCCAGCCGTGCGCGGCCGGACCCTTGGCCAGCTCCGCTTCCAGCTGGGCGAACTGCTTCTCGCTCAGTCTCGGCAGCGACACCGGCCCCTGTGACCGCAGAGCCCTCGGACCGCCCTCGTCCCACATCTGCCGCCACCGCTGCACCGACCGGACGCTGACCCGCAGGTCCTTGGCGATCACCGCGATCGCCTCGCCCAGGGCGAACCTCTCGGCCGCCTTGAGCCGTAACTCCTCGCGGAACTGCTGCCGTTCGGGGGTCAGCCCGCCACCTTGTGGATACCGCATGCCCCGGTGATACCGCACGGGCGACGAGCCGTCAGCCCCTACGACACCACGAGTTCAACCTCAGTAGTCAGTGAGCTTCTTCAGCGGTCACTCCAGAGGATGAGTGGCTGGCTGAGGTTGACTGCCCTCTGAGCTGCGGCAGCGCAAAGCTCTCGTGGGCCCAATCGTCACCCGATCGGTGGCCACTCTGAAGAAGCTCAGTGGTATGACTGTGCTTTCGGTCAACCGCGAGCATTTCAGGCCCTGTTCCGTGCCGCTGACGGCACTATGCCCGGCGCGCTCACAGGGCGATGCAATCGTCAGCCACCAGGTGGCACAGCTCGAGGCCGATCATGCAGTCGCAGCAGTGGGCCTACCGCATCGCTGACCCGCGGGTTGCGCCGGCCAGCGAATGTCGATCCCCCTGCTTGAGAAACAAGGCGAGGAGCTGGTCGCGGAGCGGGTCAACAATGCAAGATGGGGCAGCAGGCATGGTCCCTGATCAGGGGCCATGCCTGCGTCATTATACTCGCCTGCTGGTGGACGCTCTAAGTGAAGCTTCCCGATCGAGCGAAGTCACTATACATCCGCGATGGTGACCGGGAGCGGTCACTGAGCTTCTTCAGCGGTCACTCCAGAGGATGAGTGGCTGGCTGAGGTTGACTGCCCTCTGAGCTGCGGCAGCGCAAAGCTCTCGTGGGCCCAATCGTCACCCGATCGGTGGCCACTCTGAAGAAGCTCACTGAATCGCTTTCGTCCTGTCTCTGAAGGGTGAAAGAGATTCATTGGCGAAGGTACCGACACGCCACCGCTCGCTGCTGCCACTGCCGGAGAAGAAGCAGCTCACGGACACGGTCCGACGCTGGGCAATCATTAGACAGACGCCCCCGTCTCTCGGCAGACACGACAGGGTCCCGCAGCTCTGAGAAGGCTGCTGGAGCGACCAGCGGCCCCTGGCCGGGCATTCGCCGACGGCTAGCCAGGTCAACCAAGGCATCGGTCGGGCCCGCTCTGGCGACGCTCTATCCACTGTGGTGACAACACACTGAAGGTTCAGCGGCACCCAACCCGCCCATCCGTCCCGACGGACGGATACGTCTGAAATTACTACGTGCGACGGGAGGGGTATGTGGGTGCCGCTGGACGGGCTTCTCTGCGTTGCCAATGAGCCGCCTACTCGGGCACGTGAGTTCCAGACTTCTTCAGGAAGACAACGACCGGCTCAGCTTCCGAGACACCTCCCGGAGCAATGAGGTCGACAAAGTCCGTGCAAGACGAGTCGCTGTATACAGATACTGCGTATTCGAGCCCATTGACCTTGGACCCCGCCGGAAGTGCGGTGCATTGATCCGACAGCGTGGCGGCTCCCGACGGCCCGGCGCCCAGAGACAGCACGGAGACGGCACCGGCCACGCTGGCGAGTACAGTCAAGGCCCAGTGACGCGTTTTCCTCATTCTCGTTCCATTTCTTTCATTTAGGGCTCAAGTGGATCTTATTCACCCGCCCTGGGGAATCGTTGAGCTTCTTCAGAGTGGCCACCGATCGGGTGACGATTGGGCCCACGAGAGCTTTGCGCTGCCGCAGCTCAGAGGGCAGTCAACCTCAGCCAGCCACTCATCCTCTGGAGTGACCGCTGAAGAAGCTCACTGCTGCAGCTTAAGGTTTTCGAGTTGCTTCTTCTTGAATTCGGCGAGCTCGGCGTCGGTGGCCACGGAAATGTCGGTGTCGCCTGCTTGCTGGGCGGCAGGGTCGGAGGCATCGGAAATCAGGAATTCGAGGAGACTCATTGGGTTATTCCATTCGATTTAAACGTAAGGGAACGTAGATTCCGCCTGACAGGCTTGTTTCTGCAGCATTAGACGTGGGTTTCACGGGAAGTATGGTGCTGCAGAATTCTGCGGGCAGTAGTCGAGGCGAAGCCTGCCCAGCTAGGGTAAAGTGACCGCGCCGTTGCTTTTATGGGCAGGTGGTACTCACTCAGGTTGCACGCCTTGAGGCCGTTTCCTGGTGAGGCTGAACGTGGGGTCGGAGCGGGGCGCCGGCATGCGGAGATCGCGAAGTTGCTGTTTCGCCCTCGAGAATGCGGTTCTGGTGACCTGAGTCAGAGATTCGTCGGCAATAGGCGGTGAATTCGTCGAGGATCTCGTCGGCTGTCTGGTCCAGACGAACGGCCTGTGAAGTACTCGTTCCAGTCGGCGAGGCCAGGACCGGATGTCGCGTTCGAGGACTTGGAACGAGCGGCGGACACCGCGCTTGAGCGTCTTCGGCGTGAGCTCGGCGAACCACCACTCGACCAGGTTCACCCACGACGCACTCGTGGGTGTGAAGTGCAGCTGGAACCGCGGGTGAAGCCAGAAGCCACTTCTTGATGTCGGGTGTTTTGTGGGTCGCGTAGTTGTCCAGGATCAGATGAACCTGGAGATCGGCCGGGACTTCCTTGTCCAGCTTGGCAAGGAACTCCTTGAACTCCGCTGGCCGGTGGCGGCGGTGGAGCGAGCCGATGCCCTTGCCACTGGCGGCCTCAAGGGCGGCGAACAGGGTCGCGGTGCAGGCCTGAACGTAGTCGTGGATGCGGCGTTCGGAAGCATCGGGCACTATCGGCAGGACCGGCTGGGACCGGTGCAGCGCCTGGATCTGTGAGCCCTCTGGGTTTCTCAGCGCTGATCGGCCCTGCGATTCCTAGGATTGAGAGGGCGCGGGTGTGGGGGTGTTGGACGGCACGGTGAAGTCGTTGTTGCCCCGCGGGTTGTCCATGTAGGGATCCGCGCTTGCGCCGGTGCTGAGCAGAAGGGCAGATGCCAGGCTGGCGAGCGCCAGTCCGCAGCCGGCCAGAACAGCCTTCTTCATGGTGACTCCTCTTCTGTGGGACGTTTTACCGTCCGAGCGTGACGCGAGGGCGCCGGGTCAGACACAGAGGCTAGGGAGATCGCACCCCAGAGGGCCTGAGCAACCGGTACCCAGGCTTGGGTCCTGCCTCGAGGTCAGATCCTGAGCGTGGATGATGAGAAGCGTGGCCTTGTCAGTTCGCTTCCCTGGCCACTGTGACGCTGCAGTCGACGGTGCCGCGGGTGATCAATGCTGCCTGGGCGGGTCTCTTCAGCGATTGCGGCTGCCGCGTTGCGCGCTTCTTGTAGCCGACAGGCCCCGTCTGCTTCCGCCGCGGTTTCGATCCGCCGTTCCCACTCCGCTGCCCGGGGGCCGCCGCAGTGCGGCAGCCCCCGGGTAAAAGGGGGAACGTGTGGGGGACGAACCGGGCCGGTCCGGTGCTGCGAAAGCTGACAGCCCGGAGTTGGAGGAGGTGGCCAGATCGGCGAGTGCCTGGGATGCTCCCGAGGAGGATTCACCACCAAAGTCCACATCACAGCCGACGGACGATGCTGGCCTCTCGCTCCCGTCCTGACGCCTGGGCACTACGGCGACGGCCCCCAGCTTGAGCGTGTTCTCGAGCGGTTCTCCGTGCCCCGGACCGGAGAGGTGGGCGACGATCTCCCCGGGCGTCAGTTGTTCCCTGTCAGAGAAGGAACTATTTCGTCGATGGTGCCGGTCCGCCGGGCGTATTGCGGCAGCAGTCCGGGACGGAAGGTGCCGCGCCGGTCACGCGGAACGTTCATGACGGCCGGACTGGCCTCGGTCATCACCTTCTTCGCCTGGTATCCATTGCGCATATTGTTGCCCGAACGCGAACCTCGACCGCCAGCGATCACCGGTTCATCGGCCAGATGAAGGCCCGCCTCTGATTCGAGCGCGGCCTGCATGAGGTGCTGCGCGAGTTCCGGGAGAATGCCTTGCCCATCAGGCGGAGACTGCCTGCCGCGGTCTCCTCCGCCGCGAGCGCGGCCAGTTCCTCCAGCAACCCGATCGTGTGACCCGTCGGCGTACCCATCAGATGACTCCTTCGAGGAAGGAACCCACCTAATTCATGACAGTCCCTGACTGGCCTGCCTGCAGGACCCAGCGCTCGGCGCGGTGGCCACCGTGTTCAGTCACTGAATGGAGCGACCGGTCAGTCAATGCCGCGCAGACGGGATCGTCGAGGAGGGCGTAGCCCTCTGGTGTCGTCCTCCTTGACCAGTCCCGAGGACAGTCACCCGATTACCACGGATCGCGATGGTGCCGAACACGTCGAGTGTCAGCCACGACCGGTCATCTCTGGTTCTGACGCCCGGCGCAACACTCCTTGATCATGATGGGTGTGCTGCTGGCGAGACGTGGGCGGATTCGATTGCCCGGCCGCGCGGCTCGGCGGTGTTTCCAGCAGATGGTGCTGTCGGTTCACTTGAGGCCGGCTCTCGGCGTTTGTGACGGGACTTGAAATGCCTGAACTGACGGCATGAGCACGGCCCGGCCTCGTTCAGGACCGTGGGTATGGCGGGATCGGACGTCTCATCCTCCCTTGGGGAAGTACGGCGGGGCCCAGCCGAGGTACGTGGCGCCCCACACGGTTTCGATGTCGGTGGCGTTGACGACGTCGATATAGCCCTTGCGGCGGATGTCGTTGGAGGCGATCTTCCCGTCTCCGAGGTAGAGCGCGACGTGACCGGCTCGCTGGCCGGTGTCCCAGTACATCAGTGCTCCGGGTGGGGGAGTGCGGTTGCGGTCGTGGCGCATGGCGGCGGGCATCTGCCGGTAGTGGTCGACGGCGTACTGGACGCCGGAGTAGGACCAGCCGTAGGTGCGGGCGACGAACGCGAGACAGGCCCGGTACCAGTCCCGGCCTCCGCCGGCGGCCTCCTGGAGTGCCCAGCCGATCGCCCCCGCTGTCGAGCGAGGGTTCTTAACAGAAGAGGGCCAGTTGGCGAGGCCGTCGTGGAATGCCGTGCCGCCCGGTGACGTACTGGCCGGGTTGGAGCCGGAAGTGGTGAGCTGGTCGTAGGTGTGAACGTGCGCGATGACTTCGTCCGCGTACGCCCCGGACTGGTTGTAGCGGAGCACCGCCTTGCGGAGCTGCGCGTCGTCGGTGAGGTTGCTGCTCCCTGTACCGCAGAGGTAGACGGCGGTGGCCTGGGCCGCGTCGAAGGCGTTGTGGGGGTCTTTGACGGTGTCGCCGTTGCCGTCCTGTCCGGAGGGGCCCTGCCAGGTGGAGGGGATGAACTGCATGGGTCCCACCGCCCGGTCGTACAGGGGGTCGCCGTCCAGGGCGCCGCCGTCGGTGTCGCTGTGGACGCTGGTGTTGCCGCCGGTCCCTGACCCGTTGAGCCGCACGCCGTAGATCCTGGGCGTCACGTCGCCGTTCGCCGCGATTTGGCGTGCGGCGGCGTGGCGGGATTCGACTTTGCCGATGCCTGCGATGACGGACCAGCGCATCCCCGCGCACTTCGGCCGGAGCGTGGTGACGGTGTGCGCGGCCTTGACGTAGGCGCTGAGGACGACCGGGCCGATCCCGGGGACGCTGGACGGAGTCGCGCCTGCTGGCCCCTGAGCGGAGCTTCCACTCTCCTTCTCGTGGCCGGTCGCCCCGCTGGCCACGGCGGCGATGAACAGGACGAGCAGTCCGACGACGAACGGCAGCGGGGCGAGCACGACCGCACCGACGGTCAGCGCCGTCTTCGTTGACGCGCTCATGGCCGGCCCGGCCGGCGCGGCGTCGGCCTTACCGGCGGAGCCTTCCGGGCGGGGCGAGGCGCGGCCCGTGGAGGAGTCTGCGCCGGGGGTGGCGTCTGCGGGGGAGCTGGAGGCGGCGTCTGCGGAAGGGGCGGGGCCGGCGTCTGTGCGGTGGGCGGGGCAGCCGGGGGCGGCGTCTGCGGAGGCTGCGAGCGAGATATGGGCCGGGGCGGTTGGGCCTGAAGGCGGTGCAGCCGTTGCCGGAGCATGGCCTGGGCCGGTCCGGCCGGAGGCTGTACGGCCCGTGGCGGCGCCGGACGCCGACGTACCGCAGGCACGGTCGGCACAGCAGGTACGGCAGGCACGGGAGGCACAGGAGCAGGAGTGCGCGGGCGGGGTGTCGGACGTGGGCGCCGTGCAGGCGATGCGGCCGGGTAGGGGCCGGGCCTGCGCGGGGCGTTGTAGCGGCCCAGTCCGCCCCGGCCGGTCACGATCCGGCCGAGCGAGCGCAGATTGTGGGTGTACTCCCCGCTGAAGTCCGCAACTGGTGCCACGACGCTTTGATGTACTGCCTGGACGGTCTCCTGCATGCCCTGAACCGTGTTGCCGGTCATGGAGGCAACCCGGTCGGGCAGGGCCGTGGCCGCGGCGCCGACCCGGCGGGCTGCACGCGGCCCGTACACCGGGAGCCCCGCGGTCGCCTTCAACGCGAACGCGGTGGTCTTCACCGCGCCCTTGGCGCCGGCGAGGGCGGTGCGGCCGGCGAAGTTCGCCGTCCCGGCCACAGCACGCCCGGCACCGTGCAGGGCCCCGCCACCCAGACGCGCGGCCACACGCCCCGTACCCACTCGGCCGATGCCGACGGCCGCGCTGGTGCCGCCGGTCGCAGCGAGCGCGCCGATCATGAGCCCGCCCATCAGCAGCTTCCTGCCCTTGCCGCCGCGGTTGGGCTGACCGAGCGAGGACGCAGTGGCCGCCCCGCCGGCCACGCTGCTGCCGACCCGGGCCCGGGCCCGCATGGTCAGACCGCGGGTGGCGCGGATCAGGCGCTTGCGGTAGACGAAGGCGCCGCCGCCGACGCAGTCCAGGACGACGAAGCGGATGGTGATGCCGCCGGGGATGTCGGTGTCGGAGGCGTTGAGGACGGCGTTGACGACGACGACGAACACCGCGATGGCGGTGACGGAGACGATAAGGAGGGCCAGGGCTCGGGCGATGGCGGTCGCACGGTCCCAGAGCCAGCCGCGCCCGGGCCCGGGCAGGACACCGAAAGCCAGCGCGACCTTCGCGATCATCGCCTCGAGGGCGATCTGCAGTTGCGCAAAGAGGAAGCCGAACGTCAGCGCGATCATGAAGAAGCAGGTCAGGAACGCGGCGATGACCATGAAGAAGGCGCCGCCGACCTTCTCCATGCTGGCCTTCTTCGCCGACGCGGCACCGTCCTTGACGCACGCGGCCTCGAACTCCTTCAACGGCCCCTTGGCGGCGAGCTTCTCGCGGACGACGGTCTCAGCCGGCTGAGTGGAGGCGTCCACGAGGTCGCTGAGAGGGCCGCCGATGAAGGGAACGTCCTGGACGTACCTGTTGTCGGCGGCCAGGATCTCGTCGATCTTCTGGTCGAAGACGGCCTGGGAGATACGGGACTGGCGGAACAGGGTGCCGCACTTCGGGCCGCGGCCGTTCTTCGGGTCCTCGAAGGTCCGCCCGTAGGAGAGCATCATCGCCGGGCGTGCGACGAACGCGTCGACCAGGGCATCGGTAATGGGCCGGGCGATCGAGCCGGCCGAACTGCGCACCCGCTGCCCGACCGTCGCTCCCTGCCCGGCCCTCTCCCACGTGCTGCCGGCTGTTGTAGTGGCGGTGCTGCCGGCGTCGATGGCCTCCTTGTCCAGGACGAGCGCGGCGGTCTCCACCGCCAGGTCGCGGACCGTGGCGACCGCGCCGTGATCCTTGGACAGCAGCAACTGGGGAGGCGAGGCGAGCGCGCCGACGGCGAGCGCGGAGATGACCATCGCAGCCGCCATCTCGCCCCAGCCCCGCGCCCGGTTGCCGAACAGCAGGTGCCAGGACGCCACCACGGCCGAGAACGTGAGGAACAGCGCGGGCAGACCCAGCTGCATGACCACCCCGCCGTACAGCGACGTCGAGACCGTCAGCGCGGGCTTGAGCAGCAGGCCGGCCAGGGAGAACGACAGCGCCCAGGTGAGCAGGAAGCAGGCGAAGGAGACGCCCCACTTGTTGCAGAGGAACATCATCTCGACGAGGAAGTGTTCGACCTTGAGGTCCCAGTCGTTCCAGTCGCCGGTGTCGGCATAGACCCGGTAGGCGGAGACAGGGATGTTGTTGCGGTCGGTGACCTCGAACGCAGACAGCACACCGCCCTGGGAGGCCTGGGTCTTGAGGTAGTTGTCCACCTCCTTGTCCCAGTCCTCCCTGGCCTTCTTCTCTTTCGCCTTCCGCTCGGCGGCTGCGTTCTTCTCCGCTTCCTGGCCGATCTCCTCCAGAGTGGTGCCGTTCTTGGGCGGAGTGAGGACGGGGGCAGGCGCGAGCGGGTTGTCCGGGTTGACCGGAGGCGCCAGTTGTTGGGGTGCCGTTGGGGACGGTGTCGGTTTCGGGGCGGCCGTGGCTACAGCGGCCAGGGTCAGTGACGACACGCTGGCGAGCATGAGAAGGATCACCGCGGCCAGCACCGCCCGGCCCGGCCGCGCCCACCGTGCCGCCGCGGTGGCATGGCCCCTGATACCCGTGCTCAGCCGCGCTGCGCTCTGCACGAGGGCCTGCTGCCGGGGCATCAGGCCGCCTGCCGGACGGGCTGGGAATGAATGTTGTCGGCGGCGGCCTGGTCGGCGGGGATGACGACCTGCATGGCGCCGATCCGGCCGGTCAGATCGCGGTGCAGGCACTCGCCGGCCCGCGCGGCGCGCTCCGCGTCGTTCATGTCCGGCCGGTTGGGGGACAGACCGGTGGTGACCACGTTCAGGAGGTCTTCGTCCTCGGGGTTGCAGCCCAGGAACGCCAGGCCTCGCCGGGCGAGGTTCCGGTTGGTGTGCCGGAAGAGGAACTTGCGCGGGATCAGCCCGCGCAGGATCTGGCCCTTGTCGCTGGAGGCGGGACCGATGTCGTCCTCGTCGTGCCCGCCGAACCAGGCGCCCGCGTTGTGCTTGCGGCCGTCCTTGACCAGCTCGATCGCCAGGTCCAGCCCCTCAGGGGAGGAAGTGAGCCACCAGCACTCGTCCCACACCACGACCGCGAACTCATCCGGCTGCGCGTAGACGATCTTCCGGCACAGCGCGGCGATCAGATACATCACCGCACGCCCGAAGGTCTTCTCGAACTGCAGCTTGTCCAGACGTCCCGCCTCAAGCTCGCTCTTCGACGGCAGAGCCAGAGACGCCACGGCGAAGACCACACTGTCTGCAGCCGAGTTGCGCACGACCGGCAGAGACTCGTCGAACACTGCGCGGGCGAGGTCCTTGCGGCGTACTGCCGCGAGCCGGCGCGCCGCCATCGCCGCGAACGTATCGCCGCCCGCGCCCCGGTTGGCGAGCTCCTCGACCAGGACCCGCATCGAAGGACTTGGCTCCTGAAGAGCCGCCTCGATCGCCTCCGACAGGGCGATGCCTTCTTCGCTCATCGGCGCCAGTCCCAGGAGCAGCGTGAGGAACGACTCGGTGAACCGCTGTGCCTCCGAGGCCTTGGTGAAGATCCGCAGCGGGTCCAGGGAGATCCGCGCCTGGTCGTCGATCGTGATGATCTCGCTCTCGCCGGGGCAGGCCTCGGCGAAGCGCACCCATTCCTGCTGCTCGGTCCGGTCCACCACCACGGCCCGCCCCCGCCTCACACCGCGAAGGCGCCGCCCGGCGGCGAGCACCGAGTACATGGCGCCCTTCATCCCCACCGACTTGCCGCTGCCCAGCTCACCCACCCACGCGGCCGCCGCCGAAGTGTTCTCCCTCGGGCCGCGCGACCAGTCACACAGCACCGGCCGCACACCGCCGCCGGCCAGCTGCAGCCCGTACAAAGGGCCGGTCTCATCCCCCAGCGCGCTGCCGGTGAACGGGCCGGCCATCGCGAAGTCACGCGCAAGGAGGTACTGCGCGTACTGGGCCATCACCGACGGCGTACGGGCGCCGGGCAGCATCCCGTACCAGAGGCTCTCCTGCTCACCGCGCGGCCGGACGAAGGTGTACTCGCCGCCGGCGAAATGCCCAGCCAGCTCACCCGCCCGACGCTCCGCCTCCTGCGGTGTGCCGCCCCACACGCACAGCGCGGTCATCGCCCGCACCTCCACCTCCGCCTTGGAGGACGTCAGACGCTCACGGAACTCATCCAGGCCCGACGCCGCCTTGCCGACGCTGGCCGGCACCCCCGCCGTCTCCCCGCCGTACTCCTGATACTGGTTGGCCAGCTCCCTCGCCTGGCGCCGGCTCTTGGCCTCCGCCTCCGCGCCGCCCGCCACGTTCAGACGCACCACCCAGTCCACCGGGAAGGAGAACTCATCGAGCCGGCCCAGATACTCCGAGCCAGGAAACGCGAACGCCTCGGGCATCTCGGCGAGCGCCAGCATCGCCTGGTACGACGGCCCCCACTCGGTCGTCACCTCCAGCCACCGCCGCGCGAACGGATTCCCTGGCTTCTTCGTCCCGCGACGGCCGGCCCTATCACTGTCCTGGTCCTGCCCGGCAAGAAGGTGGCCGCCCTCGGCGAGGACCACCTGCCCGAGCGCGGCCGCCCCCCGCCCACGCCCCCGCATCCGACGCTCACCCTCCCCACCACCGGGCAAGGCCGGCTCGACCAGACCGCGGCGCGCGCTGTGCCCATAGATCCACAGCACCTCCGCCGTCGACGCGGCACGCACACCGATCCCGGACGGCCACATCGACGCCAGACGCTCCGCCTGCCCCAGACGCAGCTCCTCCTCACCTGCGGAAACGGGCCGGGGAAGCAGCCCCAGCGACAAGGCGAACCCCGCGCGCGCGGCCGTGAACACCTCGCGCGCCGACTCCGCCCGCTGCATCGGCAGGGGAAGAGCCAGCCAGTCCGACCGTCCCGTCAGCTCCAACTGCCCCAACTGGCCCCGCAGCACTTCAACACTCTTGCGGTAGCGCGGCGACGCCCCCAGGTCGATGTCCGCGCACATCCTGGCCACCACCGACGCCGGGTCCACCGCCGGGCACAGGCTCAGCAGCATCGACTCCCCACGCAACTGCTTCACCAGCGCTTCCAGATACCCCAGACGCTGCTGCCTGGCCCGCCGCGAGGCATGAGCCGTATCAGCGCCCTCCACCCGGAAGACCGCCCAGACCGTCCCCTGCGTCGTCCACATGACGTTCCCGGCCACATGCCGGACCGGCATCCTCACCGCCCACACCCCCACCCATCCGCAGGCACCTCTTGGGCGGCGCGCTTTTGACGCAACGCAAGAAGACCCGCAGCCGCCGACACCGGCCGACCGGCCCGCGACCCCGAAGAAAAGACCTCCCCGACCGAACGCGCCACCTGCCGGTCCACCCGCCCGTCGACCACACGACGAGCCTGCGGCCGAGGCGTTGCAGGCCAGGTCACACTGCACACCCCCACCAGGCTCCGGCCGGGGCCCAGCGACTTCACGGGCCGCCCCCCGAGCCGCCCCCCGACCGGCGCCATCACAGTCCCGCCCGCACTCACCGCGACCAGAAGCGGATTCCGCCCGTCGACGTGGACATGACGCACCACCAGCGACAACACGTACGGCACACCGACCGCGATCACCAGGTTCACCAGCCCGAAGTGCGCCCACACCGAGCGCGTCAGCATCAAGACCCCGAACACCACGGCGATCACGATCACCTGCGGCACCGTGTACGGGCCGCCCCAGATCGACTGCCGGCCCCCCGGCCACTTTCCGATCATCAGCGGATGCCGACGCGCCTTGGTGTAGCACCGGCCGACCAGCACCTCGTCCTCAGCCGACGCTGCTTCCCCGCTCACTGCGCCTCACCGTCAGGCCCTGAACCAGCCGCCGGGTCGACGACCCGGACGACGCCCGGCCCCCGCCCCTCGGTCACCGGCGGCACAGCACCCCCGCCCGGCTTGATGGTCTGCCCGATGCTGTCGCGGAACACGATCGCGTTCATCACTGCGAACCACAGCGCCGCCGCCCCCAGAAAGGCCCCGGCCGCAGCCAGCACCGACTTCGACTGCCTCCACGTGACGACCACCGAGACCACCAGCATCACGGACATCACCGTGCCGGTCAGCACATCCCTAATCCGCACCCCCAGCCGGTCGACGTCGGTGAGCGCATCCGCCAGCACCACCCAGTTCCCCATCAGTTCCGTCCTTCCTTCGCCACACCAGAACCAGCCGGCGCGAGGAGCGGAGCCGCCTCGACGGCCTCCACCTCCCACCGCCCATCCCGCGCCTTCATCGCCACCGCATACGTCAGCGGCCGCTCGACGCCCACGGGATCAACCGCCGCGACGTCCACCAGCAGCCGCCGCCGGGTGCCATCCGCGATCTCCGCACCCTCGGAGAACGCAGCCCCCGGCGCGTTCGTCCCGTACTCCGCGATCCGCACCAACGCCACCGACGCGTACGGCACAGGCACGACCGACGCCAGCGCGCTGCCCGGCGACATGTACCGGTCCAGCTCGCCCTCGCCGGCCAGATACGAAGAGAAGAACCCTCCGAGCGTCCGCACCCCGGCATCCGCCTGGCTAGGCTCCACCCCCTGCCCGTACCCGAGCGCGGGTGCCTTCCCGGCAGGCGGCGCACCCACCTCCGCAGGCAGAGAAACCGCCGCGAGCGCCCCCGCGGGCCCGGACCGCACCGGCACCCGGAAGTACCGCAACACCGCCACCCCCGCCCCCGCATCGGCCCCCTCCTGCACGGCAGGCTTCACGGCGGCGGACTTGACCAGGCGGACACGAGCGGCGACCGTCACCGCCCAGTAGCCGTCCGAGACCGCACGCACCCGCACCGCCGCGACCTGCTCCACCACCTGGCTCCCGGGGCCGGCCAGGACCACCACCGACTCCGCGCCCGGCAAGAAACCCTCGAGCGAACCCTCCGTCCCCTCCCCGGCCTCCAGATACGCGTGCACGAACAACTCCGCAAACCCACCTGGACCGGAAGCCGACGTATCCGCGGCAGCGACTGCACCCCGCTCCGGCACGGCCCTACTCACCACCACCTCCGGCTGCGACAGCAGCGCCCACGCCCCCAGCGCCGGCCCTGCCAGCAGCAGCACCCACGCCGCGCGCCGCACGACCGTCACCGCGTTCGCCGCAGCACCCAGGGAACCCAGCGCCCACCCGCCGACCTCCCCGGGCAGCACCACCGAACCCTCCTCCGACCGACGCCCGCCCCGAGGACCGGACCGTCCATCCACACCTCCACGACCACGGACCGAGTCGTCCCTCCGGCGCCTCACGACGGGCCCTCCCTCAGCAGCGCGGCCCGCGTTCGCCGGGACTGCGCCGGCAACTCCGCCCACCGGGCAAACGCCTCACGCGCACTCGGAGCCTCATCCCGCAGATAGCAGCGCATCGCCTCCTCCGTGTCCGCCGAGAACGGCGCGACCTCCAGCAGCGAGGCCAGCTCCACCAGCCGACGGCGGGCCCGTACCAGCACCGCCTCATCCCTTTCCACCACAGCCGACTCCTCCCATACCGGCTCACCGGCGGCCGATCCGCCGTACCACCCCCGCAAGGAGCCGCCCCGGCCCGAACGTGACCCCCCCCGTTACCTTTTTCGTGGCTCCGCAATGGGGCCTCCGGCCTTCGGGTCCGGCATGACTTCCCCCCCTTGTTGTTCATGATCCGGGGGGTGGTGTCACCGGGCCCGGAGGCATCGACAGACCGCTAATGAGGGGCTTGAGCACCGGCTTCACCCAAGCCGGAAGAGCTCTCCGTAACGTGGATGTGGCAGCTCGGTGCCCTGGCAAGGCCGGACGAAAGCGTGATGGAGGGGCCTGCACGTGATCGATACCGGCGACATCGACGTCTTCCTCGGCCTGGACGTCGGCAAGGGCGAACACCACGCCACCGCCGTCACGCCGGCCGGGAAGAAGGCGTTCGACAAGCGGCTACCCAACACCGAACCCAAGCTTCGCGAGCTGTTCGCGAAGCTGAAGGCCAAGCACGGAACGGTGTTGGTCGTGGTCGACCAGCCGGCCTCGATCGGCGCTCTGCCGCTGGCCGTTGCCCGCGACATGGGCTGTCCGGTCGCCTACCTGCCTGGATTGACGATGCGGCGGATCGCCGACCTCTACCCGGGCGAGGCGAAGACCGACGCGCGGGACGCGTTCATCATCGCGGACGCGGCCCGCGCGATGCCGCACACGCTGCGGGCTATCGACGGCGAGGACGAGACGATCGCCGAGCTGGAGATGATCGTGGGCTTCGACGACGACCTGGCCGGCGAGGCGACCCGGGTCGCGAACCGGCTGCACGGCTTGCTCACCCAGATCCATCCGTCGCTGGAACGGGTGCTGGGGCCGCGATTGCAGCACCCGGCCGTCCTCACGCTGCTGGAACGGTTCGGATCACCGGCACAGATACGCAAGGCCGGCCGTCGGCGGCTGGTCACCCTGCTGCGGCCGAAGGCGCCGAGGACGGCCGAGCGTCTGGTCGAGGAGATCTTCGCCGCGTTGGACGAGCAGACCGTGACGGTCCCTGGGACCGAGGCGGCCGCACTGATCGTCCCGAGCCTCGCCGGCTCGCTGACGGCCGTGCTTGACCAGCGGAAACTCTTGGCCGGGCGGATCGAGGAACTCCTGGAGGACCACCCTCTTTCCAAAGTCCTGACCTCGATGCCAGGCATCGGCGTCAGGACCGGAGCCCGCATCCTGATCGAGGTCGGCGACGGCAGCACCTTCCCGACCGCCGGCCACCTCGCCGCCTACGCCGGCCTCGCCCCGGCCACCCGGAGCTCGGGCTCCTCGATCCGCGGCGAACAGCCATCCAGAAGAGGAAACAAGCAGCTCAAACGGGCCTTCTTCCTTTCCGCGTTCGCTGCCCTTGGCGACCCGACCTCGCGGGCCTACTACGACAAGAAAATCAGCCAGGGCAAGCACCACACTCAGGCCCTGCTCTGCCTCGCCAGACGACGAGCCGACGTCCTCTTCGCGATGCTCCGCGACGGAACCTTCTACGAACCCCAACCCGCAGGGGCCAGGTGACGGTTCAGACTCACCGGTCAGTCCTCCTCCGGCCGAAGCCGCTGCCGAGCGGCCTCAAGTCATGGTCATAGTCAGGCGCGAACAGCCCAGGAAGTGACTTGGCCAGCGTCCCCGCGATGCGATGGATCGGCGCCCAGACCGCCGGGTCGTCGACAACCCGGCTCAGGTCCGTCATCTGCAGCTTCTCCAGCCAGTCCGACAACACCAGCGCCTCGTCACTCGTGAGCTTGATCGTGACCTGGCTATCACCCATGCACACCCCTACGGCTCGGCCCCACCCTCGACCACACGAACCTACTGGTCCTCGACCTTGACCAAACACATAGGGGCACCCCCCGCACAAAGCACTCCGCCCACCCTCACGCCGCGTTCACCCACTGCTCCGCGACCGACCGCAGCCGCGCAACGTTCCGGCTGCGCCGCTTGCGCCACGTCACCGCCGAAACCCCCGCGGCCAACCGGGACTCCTCACACACCTCACCCGCGATCTGGCGCGCCCGCGCCCGCGTCAGCAAGCCCTTCCGCATCCCCCACAGCAGCAGCTCGGCCAGCTCGGCCTGCGCCGGATCCAACTCCTCGGGGGAGTCCGCGAGTCCACCGGCCACGGCCTGCTCCGCCAGGGCGTTGCGGCACGCGACCTCCGCGACGTTCTCGGCACCTGGACGCTCCGCCAGCGCCGGATCCCACTCCAGCCCCTGAGGGTCGTCCTCCCGCAGCTCCCGGCTCGCGCGGTGCAGCGTCTCCAACAACACGTTCGCGGCGACCTTCTGACTCCGGCGCAGCGGATAGGAGCGCACCACCCCGTACAGGTTCACCACCACGACCTGCCCGACCTCGTCGAAGTCCCGCCCGGGCCGCAGCAGCGACAGCGTCATCCGCACCGCCCCGTCCAACATCGCCTGGACGACCACCCGAGCCGCCAGCCGCGCCTCCGCGCCCTCGCCCGAGGCTTCCTCCAGAAGAACCCCCATCCACCGGTCGCTGTGCTCACGGCCCAGCCGCCGGTCCCGCACGCCGATCCAGCCGAGCAGCTCCTCCAACTCCGCAGGCCCCTCGCCCCGGCGCAGCACGCCGGCCTGCTCCAGCCAGCCCCGCACTCGCTCACCCGAGCCCGGCTCAGCACACACCAGTGCCCACTCGGCGTTCAGTCCCTTGAAGACACGGATGTCCACGACACGGCCCCACTTCCTCGATGACGTGTCGTCGACTGTCCTCAGCGCCCCTGACCCAGAAAGTGACCCAGAGCCATAAAACTGCAGGTCAAAAGGTTGCCCGACCGGCAACCCGACCCAAACCCCAGCCGGGTCACCCCTCCCGGTCCTCTGGGTCACCATCCGATGCGCAAAGGAGTCCCCCGGTTCCGCGTATCAGCGGCCGTTCACCCGAACTGCTCGACCCGCCAGGGAACCCGCCTCGTGACCCGGCTGCTGCTCCGCGCTACAACTACCCCGGCGGCTGGCTACCGCCGGTTTCGTTGGGGGAGCGCCCCAGGGGGCGGCTTCGAGCTGATCGCTCGGGGAGTCTCGGATGCGGCGATGCGAGGCTGCCCCTCACTCTGGGCGTCTCGCTCGGCTGGACGCCACTGACGGCGGGGACGGCGCCAGCGAGGGTCCGCAGCGGCGTCTGCGCACTCGCCCTGCTCGTGTTCCGTGAGGCGTCCCATGAGTCCGCCGTTCATCCGGGCCCTTCCTCACGAGCGGGACGCTGCTTGGAGTGCCCCGGGCACCGGCGGTGCCCGAACCTGGTTGCCCCATCGGCCAACTTGAGCCCGCCGAGCGGGTCGCGCTCGACCAGGGGGCGACGGCATGAGTGAAGGAAGCGCGGCTGCGAGCCGAGCGCGGGTGCCCGCTGTCGACGGAGGGAGCGGCGGGGGTCAGGGAGATCTGTGTGCCGGGGCCTTCGCCGGCGGGGCGGAGATCTTCGGCGGTCACGACGAGGCGGCGGATCCGCGCGCTGGAACGCCATCGAGTCCAGGCTCCGGAAGACGCTGACTCTGAGGTCGTCGGTGTGAGCGGAGGGCTGCGGGAGGGCGAGGGTGCGTTCGGTGGTGGAGCCGTCGGCGAACAGTACGGCTAGGGTGAGCTTGCGGGCGGTCGATCCGCGGCCGCGGATCCGCTGCCCGAGGGTGGTGGTCAGGTCCAGCAACGTTGCCCGCACGAGGAGGACGGGGCCGTACACGTCGCGGTCGAAGGCGCTGGTGGACTCGGGCATGTGTCGGCTTGTCGCACCCCACTGGAGACGCTCAGCCGTGAAGAGGCCCGCCGGGCGCTGGTCGAGGGCGGGATCCGACGTGCGGAGTCTGACGGCCCGATTCCGGACTCGGCGTCCTCGCTGACGTTCCGGAGCCGGGCCTGGCTGGGACGCAGCAGGCGGCGGCGCAGGCTCGGGTGGTTCCAGGGGCGTAGTTCTCCTGGTGGCGGGCGCAGACGAGAGAGTCGCTCGTTCGCCCGGCCCTGGCAGCCTCTGGCCGCGTCGCCGTGGGGGATCGTGAGGCGCCGGTACCCGAACGCGGAGTGCGCTCGCCGGCAGATGAGCCGGGTCGCGTACCGGTCAGGCCGCGGAGCTGGAGGGGCCGGGATCTTTGGGATCGGCGTCGGTGATTCGGCGGGCCAGGACGTGCTGGGCGGGAGCCTGGTGCCCGCCTGTGGCGAGGACGCGGACCTCGTCGTGGTCGCTGATCTCCGCCCGGATGATGCCGGTGGGGTCGGTGTAGACCGGATGGCCGCCGGGGCCTTTGGAAGAGGTGCGCTCGACGGTCACGACGTCCTGGGCCGAACCCGTGTCGTCGGAGAACACCAGCTCGTATCGGAGTGGGCTCATTCCGCTCATTTTACGCCGCAGGCTCGGCTACGCCCCCGGCCGACCGACCGAGAACCCGCTGGTTAGAGTGGTGCCAGGCCGCGCCGCCGCACCAGGGTCGGGCGCGAGACCGGGCCGACTGTCGACCACAGCGTCCCGGGCGACCGACCGCCCCCCGCTCCGTCTCGTCCGGCCCACGGCCGCCTGCCCCGGAAAGCCCCCCCGGCCCTGTCGCGTCCACCAGGATGCGCCCCGCGAGGATGCCGTACGCCCTCCTCTCGAGACGCATTGCCTGCCCCAGGTATTTGCGGTAGGCGACCGTGCGGAGCCATGCCCGGGGGTGCTCCAGCTCGCGCCACTTGTCCGGGAGCAATGTCAGGAACGCTTCGTGCGCGGCGTCAGCCGCGCCGTGCACACTGGCTCCCAGGTTCATCAGGAAGACAGTCACTTTTCGCATCTCGCCGATGTACAACAAGGCATCGAACTCGTCCTGATTCCGAGGCTGCGTCTGGCCGTGGCAGTCCGGATTCGGGATCTCTCCCCGCCATGTGGCCGTGATGGGGGCTGGAACCTCGGTCACAATCACCTCTCTCCGGCCGGGGTCAGCGCCGCCGACCAGAATCTCCACGGCATGCTCGGAGGACCGCTCCGAGAGCCGACTACCCGGGCGGCAGCAGCCTGACCCGCTCCGAGAGATCCTGCTGAGCGAGTTCGGCGCGCCGCATCTCAGCCCGATCCCGGACCGCCTTGTACCCCAGCCGTGCACAGAGCCCAGGGAGTGAGAGCACCCCCGTCACGATCACCGTCACCAACGTCGGATCCACGACCTGCCTCTCGACCTTCTCGGCGCTGTCGTCCGCATCTGGGCCTTAAGAAGTGCCATCACGTCGGGAATGGCGCGCTTGATCAGCTCTGCCTGCGCCGCATCCATGTCGCCGGAGCACTCCTACAGCAGCACTGTTACGTTGTCTGATGACGTGACAGTGCCCCGCCACGGCCTGAGCAACAGGCCGGCCAACGACCTCTTCCTGCCCTCATAGACCACGCCCTCGACAACGTGACAAGGCCCTCACAGCGCATCGAAGCTCCGTCGGCGACAAGCGACGGAGCTTCGATCTTTCCGGTGGCGCCTGACCCGACCAGCACATTTGCAAGATCACACTGACCTTGCAGGAGCCCCGGGGGTCGGCCTGGCCGTGCGGGAGGCCACCTGGCGAGGCACGTGCCGCGCGAAGCCGACAATGCTGCCTCACACCCAGTCAAGCCTGGTTCGTTTTAGAGGAACTCGTCAGAACTGCGTAGTGGAACACGAATTCTGACACTTGCCGTCGTCAGTGGCGCTGCACGTAAACATCCAACCGCAAGTGTACTGATCACGGCAAACGAATCCTGTCTCCGTGCCAGCATCAACAGGAAGGGTCTGCAGGGCATCAATCTCAGACATATTAGCTCCTAATGGATAGTATTTGAAACTTACGCAGCCGGAGAAACTGCCGCTGGCAAATTTCGCCCAGTTGCTGTCGATCTCATAAGATCGCGAGGTGCAACAAAAGGGAGGTTATGGGCGCCCGCGAGCAGTCGTCGTGAGTAGCTGATGCCTAGAAGGCCGATGAAGATCCTATTGAGAGGCCTGCGGGGCCGGACAGATGACCGGCCTGGTGCGCCCAGCGGCTAGAGAAGCTCGGCATGGTCTGGTCGCTGGCCGAAGAGCGGTTCCAGGAGAACCATCAGGCCGCGAAGGCGTACTACCAACAGCACTGGCGTTGTGCGCGCCTCACTGGACGTTGTGCGTGCCTCGGACCGGCGACCATGCTGGACAAGCCGATCGGGCAGTGGTTGTCGTGGCCGGCGCAGTGGCAGCGGCACTTCGCCGCGCTGCGCGGGCTTGTACGCGACGAGGAGGGGCCGGACCAGGTGATGCCGGGGTTCACCGTGCACGGGATGGACGTGGGGAAGTGGCTGGTCCGGCAGCAGACGCCGGGGGTGTGGGCGGCGCTGAACGAGGGGCAGCGCGAACGCCTGGTGGGCCTCGGCGTCGTCCCGCCAGCCCCGTGGTGGCGCCGGGGTGTGCCCGCGGAGCCGTCCACTGCCCCTATGAGCGCCTTCGAGCGGGGCGTGGCCGCGCTGGCTCAGTACGCCCACGCCTCATTCGAGGTGAGGAACCCCGTAGACGTCATCTCATTTGGTGAGTCTGCGGTAGCAGATGAGGGTACAGGCGATGGCTGTGAAGGCGAGGAAGTGCTCTGCTTTGCGTTCGTAGCGTCGGTGGAGTCGGCGGCAGCCGGCGAGCCAGGACATGGTGCGCTCGATGGTCCGTCTGCGGCGGCCCAGTCGTTGTGAGGGCTCGACTCCTCTGCGGCGATGCGGTGGGTGATGCCACGCTCGCGTAACCCTCGCCGCAGGTAGGGGCAGTCGTAACCCTTGTCGGCGTGGAGCTTGGCCGGCTGGCGCCGTCTGCCTCCGCGACGGGAGCGGATCGGCGGTATGCCTCTTGGCCAGAGGGATCAGTGCCTGGCTGTCGTGCAGGTTGGCCGCCGAGACTCCGACGGAGATGGGCTTACCGGTCCGCTCGGTGAGCAAGTGGATTTTCAGAGCCGTACTTGCCCCGGTCGGCAGGATTCGGACCTGTCGGTCCCCCTTTTCAAGGCCCGCATGTTCACCGAGTCGACCGCGCAGCGGGTCCAGTCCAGATCGCCGCCGCTCCCGGCGTTGCGTGGGGCGCGGGTGCTCCCGCACCTCTGCTTACTGACTTCAGCTCGTCGGGGTGAATCTGTGTGAAGTCCCTGACGGGTGAAGGCGGGTGGCTGTATCCGTGAGGTGTGAGATATGCAGATGGGGGCGGGCTGACGCCGACGGGGCGCCGGCGTCGGGAGACGGTTCGGATGCAGGCGGCTGAACTGTTCGAGCAGCAGATCAAGCCGTCGGAAGTCGCACGGCGGCTGCGGGTGAGTGTGAAGTCGGCTTATCAGTGGCACCAGTTGTGGCGGGATGGCGGTGTTCAGGCGCTGGCCTCCCGTGGTCCGAGCGGGTCGCGGTGCCGGCTGTCCCCGCGGTCTTTGGAGAAGCTGGCCGCGTATCTGGAGCAGGGGCCGGCCGCGCATGGCTGGGTGGAGGACCAGGTGTGGACCGCCTCGCGGGTGGCCACGCTGATCGGCAGGAAGTTCCATGTCTCCTACAGCGTCTCGGGTGCGACCCGGCTGATGCACCGGCTGGGCTTCAGCCCGCAGGTGCCCGCCCGGCGGGTCGCGGAGCGCGATGAGCAGGCTGTCGCCGTATGGAAGGAGGCGACCTGGGCGGAGGTAAAAGGGCGAGGGCGGCCTGCGGGGGCTACGTCTGCTTCGAGGACGAAGCCGGGTTCACCCGCAGGCCGCCGCGGGGACGGACCTGGGGCCGGCCGCGGAGTGACCCCGGTTGTCACCATCAGCGGCCGCCGTTCGGGCCGGCTGTCAGTGGCCGGGCTGATTGCAATGCGGCCGGGTTCCCGGACCCGGCTGTGTCACCGCCTGCGGAGTCATCCCGCGGGGAAAAGTGCCCGTCGCAGTATGGGCGAGCGGGACTTCATCGCGCTGATCGACGGTGTCCACCAGCTGGTCGGGGCACCAATCGTGCTGGTCTGGGACCGGTTGAACACCCACGTGTCCCGCAGGATGCAGGCCCTCGTGGCCGAGCGGGCATGGCTGACGGTGTTCCTGCTGCCCGCCTACTCGCCCGACCTCAACCCCGTCGAGTGGGGGCCCACGTCAAACGCAGCCTCGCCAACCTCGCCGTCATGGCCCTCGACCAGCTCGAAGCCCTTGTCCGTAACAGGCTCAAACGCCTTCAATACCGGTCCCACACCCTCGACGGCTTCATAGCGGGGACCGGCTTGACCCTCGTCGAGCAACTATCACCCTGACGAGCTGACGTCAGTAGACGCTACGAGCCGCCACTGAGAACACAGCCCGCCAGCCGTGCGCCGCTCGCGCAGGTGCCCATGCTCGCCCTGGCGTGCGAGAGGCGGCCTGGATGTGCGAAGAAATGTGCAGAATGGCTGTTACCCGGGCTGGTCACGCGGTTGGCGGAGTGCGCCGGGTGCTGCGACCGGTGGTGCGGGGGAGTGTGTAAGGGCTTGCGGTTGATCATTGGGCGGGTGGGTGTAGCTGTCAGTGAATGTCAGGGCCACGTCTGCCGCGTATCTGTGTCCGGTACAGCCGTCGGTTACGGAAATGTCCGTACCCGGTAACGGGCCCCGTGTGGCGCTCTGGCGGGGTGGGCGGGGCGGCAGAGTTCGGGTCCTCGGCCCAGCACCGGACCGGGACCTGCGCCGCTTTCACCAGCTTCTTTCGGCTGGTGGGGCACTGTTTTTGAGGATCGCCCATGTCTGCTTCTTCGACCGCCCGCCGTATCGCCGCGACCGTTCTCGCAGCCGGCGCTATGGTCTCGATCGTCGCCCTGCCGGCCTCCGCCCACGACGGCGACCGTCACCGGACGCCGAAGGTGGAGATCAGCGCCGTCCAGGCCGACAGTCCCGGACGTGACAACCGCACGGTGCGGTCGCTGAACGCCGAGTGGGTCGAGATCACCAACAACACCCGCCACGCGATCAACCTTGACGGCTGGACCCTGAAGGACGAGGACGGTCACCGCTACAAGTTCAACGACTACCGTCTCGCCGGACGTGCCACTGTCCGCATCCACACCGGTGAGGGCCGCGACACCCGCACGGACCTGTTCCAGGACCGCCGCAACTACGTGTGGGACAACCGCTCCGACACCGCGACGCTGCGCGACGACCGCGGCCGCACCGTCGACATCGAGTCCTGGGGCCACCACCACCGCCGCTGACCCCTCCCGTTGATGCCCCCTCCTCCGCCACGTCCCGGGCGGAAGACGGGGCACCGGCGTGTGGTCGGCCGGGTACGTCGAAAGCGGTGCGCGGGCCGGCCACCGCGTATGGGCAGCGCAGGCCCGGGTCGGGGAAATGCTCTGCGTGGTGAGGGGGCGCCGGTGCCGGGAAGACCAAGGCCGGGCGGACCGTCGCCTCTCGTACCTGCACCACCACCCGGGTCGACAACGGCGGAGCGGAGGTGTGCGTCGTGACCTGCACCTTCCCGGGCGGCCAGCTCTCGGTGCAGGGGATGGTCTTCGGCCATCTCATCCCAGGCCCTCCCTCTTCGTTCGGTAAAGGGATCGCCGGCGGCACCGGGGAGTACGACCGGGCTCGTGGCTCGGTTCACGCATACATGATCGCTCCGGGAGCGAGGCGTTTCACGATCGGTCTCGACTGAAAGGCGGGTGCCACCGGGCCCGTTCAGGGCGGCGTGGGGCACTGCTATGTCTTCGTGTTGATCGTGTCCCCCCGCGCCGCTGGCCTCCCGTGGGGAGCCGGGAGGGAGGCGCGGCCATGACTGCCGCGGGCGACGCGGAGCAGGGCCGACGGCCAGGTCGGCGGGTGAGCGGTGCGGAGGGGCCGCGTGCCTTCGCCCTGCCACCGGGACGGTCGGGTACGCCAGAGTCGTGCACGAACCGGTCAACGGCATGTGCATCCGAGGTCAGCGGTGGCCCGCGAGGCGCTGGTCGTCGTTCGCCCAGGTCCCTGTGGACACCGCAGGCCGGGTCGGCGAGCTCGGTGGCACACGCGGCGGCGTGTATGCGGTCGGGGGAGTCCATGTCGGGGATCCACTTGACGCATGAGCCCGGCGGCCGGCGACGGTTGGCCCATCGGATCGGGTCTGGTGGAGCGTCGAGAAGTCGGCTGTGCCGCGGGCAACCACCCGCGGTGAGCGCCGCGACGACGTGGGGCCTGTCACCGGCTGATGGCGGGCCCCATGGTTCGTCAGACGAGCGCGGGACGGCCGACGTCGGTTGATCCCGTGCGCCCTGGGCGTCAGCAAGCACCGCTCGTGCCTCCTGGACGAAGGCGTGACGGCGCTGGGCGACCCCGCGGTCAAGCTCGGAGTCGTGCCTGCGGTCTCCTGACTCGGCCCACGCCAGGAGCGAATCTACGTATTCCGATGCCCTGTCGACTACCTGGTGTGGGCCGTCAAGGCTCAGCGCAGCTCACTTCGGACAACGGAGTGGTGAGGGAGGTAGCGATGTCCCCGGGCTCACCGTCGAATAGCCGACTCCGCACTTCGTCCACCGCGCTGAGGTATTGCACACAGACCTGATACCGCCGGTCGACAGAGCGGACGCGGCGTTGTCCGTCGAGGGTGGCTTGCACGGTCGATATCAGCGCGCCCGCCTGCGCCTGCCCGGGCGCCTCTGCGGCGGCGGCTTGTCGGTGGCCGGCCTTCCACGCGAAGAACCCCGTCGTGATGCTGCCCAAGATGGCCGACCCAGCGGCGATCAGGGCGATCCCCCACTCACTCATGCCGGGATCCTGTCATCCGGGACTGACACTGCGGGGTCGCTTCGAGGGCTTCCGCTGCGAACGCGTTGTCCGGATTCATATGGCTGATCCAATGTCTGCCGGATTGTCAGTGCCGGGCCTTACCTTCGAGCCAGGAGTTCTTCGCGGGCGGAAGGCGGGTACGTTGGCGAACATCGTCTGGCACGAGAAGTGGGGCATCGAGCTGGACCTGACCCGGGATGACCTCGGGCACGAGAGCATCCCGGGGCTGTGGGATCTGCTCTACCAGGAGGCACAGGTCGACGCGCTCAGAAACGTGCCGCTGCCCAAACGCGGTCTGCAGTGCGGCGGCGTGTGCCGCAAGGCGGGCGCCGTCGCGTGGATGTACTTGCGGGAGCGGAACGGGCGCAGGGAGGCTGTGCACGAGCGGTCTGAGGACGAGGCGCGCCATCGGGCACCGCTGTCGGACGAGCACAAGGCATACCAGGAGCGGATCGTCCGTACAGCGCAGAGCGCGGGTTTCCGTGCGGACAGTGAGGTGCGCACTAGTGTGGGTCCTCGGTCATGGATCCAGACCGACACGCTGGTTCAGGGTGAGGGCGGGCGCCTGCTCGGGTGGGAGGTGCAGCTGTCGTCCGCCGGCGTCGAAGGCCCGCGTAGCGTGAAGGCGCGAGCAGCGAAGGCGGCGAAGCATGGGATCACGCCGGCGTGGCACACCGACCGCTCGGACTACGCGAGCCGGAGGGACACCCACTGGACGCGAAGCGACAGCCTGCCGGCGGAGGTGATCGCGAAGTCGGGCGACCTGCGTGTGGTGTCGGGGTTCAGGGCGCTCGACTTCTGGCGTTGTGACCATCGCGCCCTGTACCGGTGCCCGGAGACGCAGCGGCGGTGTGTGAGATGCACGTGACGCCGAAGCCGAGGGACGTGTTCTTCGACGACCTGGTGCGCAAGACGGCGGCTGGACTGATCGTTCCTGTCGAGCACAGCCTGGGGTCGAAGGTGCAGCGGTTCTGGGTGACGGACACGGATCAGGAACGGCTTGAGGACCTCAACAGCGGTCGCCCGGTGTTGCCGTCGGCCGATCCGGAGGACGAGCGGGAGCTTCCCACCGGCGCCAGCCACCGCGCGCCGACGTGTCGGCCGTCCGACCAGACTGCAGCTGTCCCCTCCACCGAGCCCGTCGTGACGACGGGCTCGATTCCGATCCAGCCCTCTGCACCGTCCCGGCCGGTCGGGGCGTGGCCGTCTGCGACGCCCGCCCCTGCGCAGCCGCCTGCACCCCCTGAGACCGCAGCGCCTGCGATTCCTCGGCAGTCAGGGCCGGATGGGGCTGTTGCACCGCTCCATCTGGACTGGCGGGGGAGCGAGCACTGGGCGTCTGAGAAGCGACCGTGCCGGTATTGCTCGGTCGCCACGAACCTTCGAGACGAGGAGGGTGTGCCGTCGCACAAGACCTGCGCGGAGGCTCTGGGGCCGCGGCGTCCGCGGTCTGCCAGCCCTGGCGTGTAGAGGGTCCGCCGAGCGGGTCTGCTCTGGCCCGGCGGGTTGTGAACCACCTTGCTGTCGTCGGCCCCATCGCTCCGGGCGAGGAGGAACCCGGCCGCCGCGACGGTCCGCCGCTGCCTCGAGGAACACCCTGACCGCAGCCGGCCGCGTTCACCGTGGCCGGCGGCCCGTTACTCGCCCGCGCCTTTCCCCGATGGGGCGCAGGAGAGCTCTCCCCGGCTGGGTGCGGAGTCTTGCCGGTCGGCACCAGTCGTGTCATGGCGCCACGCATGAGTGGTGACTGCTCTGGTTGCTCGCAGGACCGCATCCGGAGACTGAACACGTTTGAAGGTCAGCCCGAGCACGGAGGAATTACATGTCAACGAAGTTCAAGGGACGCCGTTACCGGCTCGGCCTGCTGGCAGGAGTCGCATCCGTTGCCCTTGGCCTGCTCGGAGCGCTGCCCGCGCAGGCGGCTGTGGGCGGGGACTGGGTGGGCAAGGGGGGCTGACCGGTTCGATGTGGATCCCCGATAGCGTACTGGTGTGCTCGGGGAGCCCGCGCAACGGCGTCCTCTCGTGACACATAAGCTTGCGTTCAAGGTTTCCCCTCGGCCCTCCGGCCCGGGGGACTTTTTGTGGCGGTTTTTGTCGGCGGAGTGGAGGGGTGCGGGGGGCTGGTGGTGCGGCCGGTCCGGGTGGCATTCTGCGGTTTCGCGGGAGTGCCCAGGATCCTGAGGAAGCGCTGATAGCCGCGGCAGACGCGTCCGGGGTGAGCCGGTCCGGTGTGAGGGGTTTCTCCCGGGGCTGCGTAGATCGCTGGTGAGGGGCCGGCCGAGGCAGGCGACGACTGCACACGTCTGCCTTCACCAAGACCTTCAAGGCCGACATTGCACCGGTGCACCGCGCCTCCGGCGGGAGTCACGCCGTGGTCGCCCGCAGGGGCGAGAACCGCAGACTGGCCGCCGGTTGGCTACATGTGGGCCTTCGCCGCCCTTCCGCCCCAGGCATCACGGGCCCACTGCACCGCTGCCGAGAGGGAGGTGAACGCCACACCCCACCCTGCGTAGCCTCTTCAGCAGGACTCTGCGGCCGTTCTGCGACTGCCTGCAAGACCACACCCTTTTACGACCCTGAGCGAGTTTCACCGGCAACTTCGCACTGGTCGCATGAGCGCCTAACCTTGACCCGGCAGCGATACATGAGATGCCTCATGGGCGACCGGATACCGAGGTCTAGCACGCGCTACGCGTGCCGCCCCGCTGACTGCCTGGCCGCCTTCCGCGGCCTTGCCGTGACCATCTGCTGCTACGAACACCTCATCACATATGGCGCGGTCTTGGAGGGGTAGGAGCCCGAGCGCACCGGAGAGTACGAAGACTGCGCCGGCACGTACGTGGCGAGCACCCGGCCGGTCTGCATCGGTTGCTCCTGCTGCACATGTGCGCTGAAAAGATGCCCTTCAGTGTCGGCCCTGCAGCCGAACCGCCAGTCCACGCCGCCGGCGGTGTATCCCGCCAAGGTCGGCACACTGCGGTGGACCTGTCGTACGTGCGACGCAACACCCCCGCGCGATGGGCGATTTCAAGCCAAGTCGTTGACGCGGTCCTGACAGGGGCTGTACTCGGCTGTCACCCTTCGTCTACTCCGCATCTCGCATGTCGAACGCACCAACGTTCGATCGCTCCACTGCTTTTGCATGCGCCACCCGGCCGAGCCCCGTCCGGTCGGCCGGTACCCCCCTCGCAAAAGGAGTTCGCGTGAGATCCATATCCAGCCGTCGTGCCACCGCGACCGGCGCTCTGATCGCTGCCGCCGCCATGCTCGCCGCCGGCGTGCAGACCGGCTCCGCCACTGCGGCGAACACCTCCTGGACCGCGGCGCCCAAGGCCCAAGCCGGCGGCCAGGCCAACCCCGGCAAGCTCCCGGCCGACCTCACCCCCGCCGAGCGCACCGCGCTCATCAAGGCGGCCGACGCCGGCAAGGCCGCCACGGCCAAGGAACTCGGCCTCGGCGCCCAGGAGAAGCTGGTCGTCCGTGACGTCGTGCAGGACCGCGACGGCACGACCCACACGCGTTACGAGCGCACCTACGCCGGACTGCCCGTCCTGGGCGGCGACCTGATCGTCGCCGAGACCAAGGCCGGCGCGACCACCGGTGTCACCAAGTCCACCCGCGCGGAGCTGAAGAACATCTCCACCTCCGCCACCGTGGCCCCGGCCGCCGCCGAGAAGCAGGCCGTCGGCCTCGCCCAGGCGGACGGCTCGGACAAGGCCAAGGCCGACCGCGCCCCGCGCAAGGTCGTCTGGGCCGCCAACGGCACCCCCGTCCTCGCGTACGAGACCGTCGTCGGCGGCCTCCAGCACGACGGCACCCCGAACGAGCTGCACGTCGTGACGGACGCGAAGACCGGCGCGAAGCTCTTCGAGTGGCAGGCCATCGAGACCGGCACCGGCAACACGCAGTACAGCGGCCAGGTGACGCTCGGCACCGCGCCCTCGTACACGCTGACCGACACCGGCCGCGGCAACCACAGGACGTACAACCTCAACGGCGGTTCATTCGGCACCGGCACACTGTTCGGCAACACCACCGACACCTGGGGCAACGGTCTCCCCTCCAACAGGGAGACCGCTGGCGCGGACGCGCACTACGGCGCCGCGCTCACCTGGGACTACTACAAGAACGTGCACGGCCGCACCGGTATCCGCGGTGACGGCGTCGGCGCGTACTCCCGGGTCCACTACGGCAACGCGTACGTCAACGCCTTCTGGTCGGACTCCTGCTTCTGCATGACGTACGGCGACGGCGCGGGCAACACCAAGCCGCTCACCTCCATCGACGTGGCCGCGCACGAGATGACGCACGGCGTCACCTCCAACACCGCCGGCCTGGTCTACAGCGGCGAGTCCGGCGGCCTCAACGAGGCCACCTCGGACATCTTCGCGGCGGCCGTCGAGTTCTACGCCAACAACGCCAACGACCCGGGCGACTACCTGGTCGGCGAGAAGATCGACATCCGCGGCAACGGCACCCCGCTGCGCTACATGGACAAGCCGAGCAAGGACGGCTCGTCCAAGGACGCGTGGTACTCGGGCCTCGGCGGCATCGACGTCCACTACTCCTCGGGCCCGGCGAACCACTGGTACTACCTGCTCTCCGAGGGCAGCGGCGCCAAGACCGTCAACGGCGTGAACTACGACTCGCCGACCTCCGACGGCCTGCCCGTCACCGGCATCGGCCGGGACAAGGCCTCGCTGATCTGGTTCAAGGCGCTCACCACCAAGTTCAGCTCGAACACCAACTACGCCGGGGCCCGCACGGGCACCGTCGCGGTGGCCACCGAGCTGTACGGCGCCGGCAGCCCCGAGGTGCTCGCGGTCGAGAACGCCTGGGCCGCCATCGCCGTCGGTTCCCGCCCGGGTGGCGGCGAGCCGCAGCCGGGCAAGGTCTTCGAGAACACCGCCGACGTGTCCATCCCGGACAACGGCGCCGCGGTGACCTCGACGGTCAACGTCACGGGCGTCACCGGCAACGCCCCGAGCAACCTCTCCGTCGGTGTGAACATCGTCCACACCTGGCGCGGTGACCTCGTCGTCGACCTCATCGCCCCCGACGGCTCGGTCTACAACCTGCACAACCGTACCGGCGGCAGCGCCGACAACATCGTCCAGACCTACACCGTCAACGCCTCCTCCGAGGTCGCCAACGGCGCCTGGAAACTCCGCGTCCAGGACAAGGCCCGCCTCGACACCGGCTACATCAACAGCTGGAAGCTCACCTTCTAGTACAGCCGTATTGAAGGAACGGCCTGGCCGAGCCGCCCAGGGCCCCGCCGGGACGGGGCGGGCGCTGACCTGCCGGAGGCCGTCCGGGACACGACGCCCCGCACACCTCAGCCCGCCGACGCACATGTCGAACAGCGCCGCCTGCCCGCCACAGCGAGGGAACTCATGAGGGGAGGCCTGTCGGCCAGTCGAGCTGCACGACCGGGACATCCCGGTCGTGCAGCTCGCTGATCACCACGTCGGCGATGGGGTCGTACAGGCTGGTGACGACCACGTGTGCTAGTCACTGGTCGCCGTCGCTCCCTGTGTCGCTGTCCTGGGTGAAACCGTTGGTGTCGGGGCTGGTGCCGGTCGAGGTTCCGTGGCCCGGCATCTGGGCTTGATCCGCTTTGACGGACATCGGAGATCAGGGGCTTGGGCCCCGGAAGGATGATGTTCATCATGGAGAGCATGGGGAAGAAGAAGGCGCGTCCTCGGCGCTCGTTCACGTGGGAGTTCAAGGCCGAGATCGTCGAGCTGTCGCCGGCGGGGTGACCGCTCGGTCGGTCAGGTCGCCAAGGACTTCGACCTGACCGAGACCGCGGTCCGCGACTGGGTCCGCCAGGCCCAGGTCGACGCCGGTGAACGTGACGGCCTGACCAGCAGCGAACGCGAGGAACTGGCGGCTCTGCGGCGGGAGAACCGCCGCTTGCGCGAGGACGTCGACATCCTCAAGCGTGCGACGGCTTTCTTCGCGACGGAGACCCGGTGAACGTGGACCCGTTCACCGAGGCGGAGAAAACAGCAGGTCACACCGTCAAACGGACGTGTGAACTCCTCAAGGTCTCCCGGACCGCCTACTACGCCCGCCGCAACGGCACCCCCGGCCCCCGTTCGGTGAGAGACGCCGAGCTGACCGAACAGATCACAGCCGTCCACCAGCAGTCCCGCGGCACCTATGGCGCCCCGCGCGTCCACGCTGTCCTTCAGCGTGAAGGAGCCGGCTGCGGGCGGCGCCGGGTCGCCCGTCTGATGCGACAGGCCGGCCTGACCGGCCGGCACCGCAGGCGCCGCCACCGCACCACCGTTCCCGACCCGCACACGGTGACCCGGCCTGACCTGGTGCTTCGCGACTTCCAGCCCGACCCCGCCGCGATCGACACCCGCTGGTGCGGGGACATCACCTACATCGCCACCGACGAGGGCTGGCTCTACCTCGCCACCGTCATCGACATCGCCTCCCGCCGCGTCGTCGGCTGGGCCACCGCCGACCACCTGCGGACCGAACTCGTCGCCGACGCCCTCACGGCCGCCTGCCGAACCCGCCGCCCGGCCAGCCCGGTGATCTTCCAGTCCGACCGCGGCTGCCAATACACCAGCAGTGAACTCGCCACCCTGGCAACAGATTTCGGCATCAGGCTTTCAGTCGGACGCACTGGCCAATGCTGGGACAACGCCCTCGCCGAATCGTTCTTCTCCACCCTCAAGAACGAGCTCGGCGACAGCCGGCCATGGCCCAGCCGGGCCGCAGCCCACACCGCGATATTCGAGTGGACCGAGAGCTGGTACAACTTGCACCGGCTCCACAGCAGCCTCGGCTACCGCAGCCCCGCCGAATACGAGACCGCCCTCGCAGCCTGACCACCACACCAAACGTGTCCGTCAAAGCGGAACAAGCCCAATCACCGCTACAGTTCGATCACATCAGCTCTTTCGGCCGGTACGTGTTCCTTCACCTGACCGAGGCCGACTGCTGCGCGAACCATCGGTCGGTGACGATGAGAGCGGGCGATAGGTCAAGGCCGTCAGGTGATGACTCCGGGAGCGCTGGCAAGTGCACTCTGGTCTGCTGAACTTCGGACGGGAAGCGGAGCCCCGATAGAACTGGCAGCCGGCCAAGTCAACCGTTCACAGCACCGGAGGCTCTGCTGTCCGGTCAGTGTGTCATCACGCGTGATCACGGTAGCCAATGGCCTGTTCGCCCACGGGCACCTTGGGGAGCTCGCCCAGATCCACCCGCTTGAGATGGCCGGTGTGGCCCTCGCCGAGACCGGTGCCGTTCAGCAACGGCTGCCGGAGGATCTCCGCCCGGGTGGTGGTTTACCTGCTGCCGGCCGCAGCCCCGTTCGAGGAGTGCGGCTACCCGGCTGTGCGGCGCAAGTTCACTGCCGCACTGGTGCGGGCGCCCTGCTCGACCTGCTGCGCGGACCGGCCACCGCGATCCCAACAGGCTCCCTGACGAGCGAGCTGGAATGTCTCGCTCAATCGCCCGGCAGTCTGCCCGCTACGCGCCTTCGACTGTCGCCCCTCAGGCTTCAACTCGAAGGAGCAATGCAGGGCGAAGATCATTCCGTACTCCACGATCATGATGAGTAAACACTCCACTGTTTCGCATCGCGGAAGGAGGTGACCGGCAGGTCTTTCCGGGGCGAGCGGGCGGGTTGGGGTCAAGGCGACCCCTGTGGTACCGAAGGGGACTTCACGTGATAGGACCAATAGTTCGCGTCAGGCATGCGGGAGCTCAAACTCGCAATTGTCCTGAGGGTTCCGGAGGTCATGGAACGGCCCCCTCTGCAGATGCGAGGCCCTTCTCCTGGGGCAGTCGGATTGGAATGCCGAAGCGTGTAAGCGGCTTTTCGTGCGAGCAGGAGACGCGGCAGAGCGAGGCTGGACGCGCAGGTTCTCACTACGGGGCGTCGGCCCTTCGCGTCGTGTCCGGGTTCACGGTGGCCGACAGGTGCTGCCGCCCCAGGCGCTCCAGCCGTGATTCCTGTCCGGGCGCGGAGCCGGACGGTCTTCTGCAGGCGAGCCGGCGTCGTGGCTGGAGATTCGGCCGACGGACGCCGGCCCTCCAGGCGACGTGTGGATTGGAGCCCTCTCGGTGATCTCTCCAGGCCTGACGGTGCTTGGCCGGATGCGCTGGTCATGGCAAGTGCCGAGGGGGCGGGCTGTCGAGCCTGACGCGAGGGGTGATCGGGCATTCTTCGACACCGGGGAAGGAGTGGAGTGCTTCTGCTTCGCCACTTTCTCGTGAAGCCAGCCCAACGCGAAGAGCACTTCGTACTCCATGATGGCGATGAGCAATCGCTTCTCTGTTCCACATTGCGAAGGGCCAGGGCGGGAGGGCTAAGCGAAGCGGGACGAGCTCGCACAGGATCACCGTGCTTATCCATCGCCTCCCGTAAAACCTACGGCGTCCCGGATCCACGCCGAACTGAGACGTCTGGGCCGGCGGGCGAACCACAAGCGCATCGCCCGGGTGATGCGGGAACGCGACATCCGTGGTGTCACCCGCCGCAAGCGGCGCTCGCTGACCCGGGCGGACAAGAAGGCCCGGCCGTTCTCCGGCAGCGCCGCCCGGCCCGGTTCGCCAGCCGGGTGCTGCCGGAGTGGACCGTCCGTGCACAGCCCCAGCGCAGATGCGGCCAGAGCACGGCAGGCCCGCAGATGACAGGAGCCGTAGCCGGGCAGGTGTCCTGGTCGACCGCCCACAGGTCGCCGCCGGCACCTGGCCGTGGCGCTGCGTCTCTGCCTTCCAGCGGTTGCGGCGCCGGACGCAGCTCCAACTCGTTGGTGCGGGAAGGCCGTTCAGGGCGGACGTGGCAGCGTCGCTCCTCCGTCATCCGGGTCGCCTTCAACGGCTCGGCAGCGTGCACGAAGTCGCTCTTTCCTGCTTCAGTGGCCCGCGTCTCCTGGCACCGCTGATCGTGGACGGTGCACAGATCCCTTTCTCCCATCTGGGCCGTTTCCAGTCGGGCACGACCGCGCACCAGGGACAGACCGAGTGCCGGGGCGGGATGCGGATCACGTCATCGTGGAAGAGCGCATCGCAGCCGGGGCCGTTGATCAGAGCGGTCAGTCATCTCCAGCTGGTCCCGGGCCTCACGCCAGTCCGGATCAGGAGCGCCGGCAGCCGGCGAGCCCTTCACGCCTCGCGCTGGGCCGGGCGAAGCCGGGCAAGGTCATGGGGCAGCTCCTTTTAGGGTGCATCCGCCTGGCTGAGTGTCTGAGCAAGTTCACGTCGGTTTGTGACACCAAGTTTGGTGTAGGCGTGCTGCAGGTGGTTGTCCACTGTGCGCACTGACAGGTGGAGGCTGGTAGCGATATCCCTGCTGGACATGTCTCTCGCAGCCAGGTGGGCGACCTCCTGCTCGCGGCGCGTGAGTACTGCCGTGCTCTCAGCCCGGGCAAGCAGCTCGGTGCGGACTCCTTGGCAGCGGTCCGCGCAGGCTTTGCCACGCTGCTCGGCGGCTGTGGCGTGCCGGGTTCCTCCGCGCCGCCGCCAGGCCACGGCGGCTGTATTGAATGCCTCGGCGGCGAGGAGGTCTGCTCCGGTCTCCTGTAGTTCGCCGGCAACCTCCTCGAGCAGCTCGGGGGCACCATCAGCGAATGCCACCGCCAGGTGGGCGCGCGCTGCGGCGAGGTTCCCGTCGCAGGCATCGGCCAGTTGCGACAACCGCGTCACGACGTCGGGAGCACCGCCGAGGCGGGCGGCTTCGGTCAGGAGAAGGGCCTCGGAGGTGGCGTACCCCGCATCTTGGGCCGCCGCAGCCGCCTTGAACAGCAGTTTCCGGGCCTGTCCCAGATGGCCTTGGGCAGCCTGGACCCAGACGTCCCCCAGGGAATCCTCTCCCACGAGTATTCCAGAGGCCGGATGCTGCTGACTCTCAGCAAGAACGGCTTCGGCGGCCGGCAGGTCACCGAGCATCGCAGCAGCCGCGGCAAAACCGGAGTCGATCAGCCGGGTGCCGAACATGTCGTTCTGCTTATGGGCCTCCCTGGAAGCCTCGTCATAGAGGTCGCGAGCCTCCCTTATACGCCCGGCGAAGAATTCGCTGCGTGCGGTGAAGAACAGACCCCACAGATACGTCACCGGAAGGTGCTCGGACAATCCGTGAGTGATTACTTCCCGACCTACCGATCGTGCTTCCGTGAACCTCCCCAGCTCACTCAGTGCAATTATCAAGGGAACACGCTGGAAGATGGGCTGCTGAAACTGTGATTCCCGCTCCAGCTCGGTATGCACCGCATGGGCGTGATCGGCGACACCAAGCGCGAAGAGACTCTTTCCGGCAAGGGCACTGTACGTCGCCCGCATGAGAGAACCATAAAGCCACGCATCAAGGACTTGCGGGTTCGCAATATCCTTCTCCAATTCGTCCACCGCTTCGAGTAGTCGCAAACCCGGGACCGGCTCTCCTGCCGCACAGCGATGGATCCCCTCATTGACCTGGAGCGTTCCCCTTCCGTGCCCCTCTCCGACTCTCTCCTGGGCGCGCATGAGAACATCCAGGGCCTCTTTCATGCGGCCCTGCATCTGAAAATTCATGTTCCATTCTTGAGCGCTGCGCACAATTTCATCGTCGGTAGCAGCAGATTCATAGGAGCGAAGGAAATGGATTTCCGCCTCGTCGAATTGCTTCAGACTGGAATGCGCTTCGCCGAGAAGCAGGTGTGTTGCGTGTGTGTGCTGTTCGGGTGGCAGGGCCTGCAGTAGATTGATGACCTGCCTGTAGTCATGGGCATGGCGGGCCAGGCTGGCGGCTCGGATGAGGAGGTCCGGCGCGGCAGTGCCCTCACTGGCCAACTGCAAGACTGCCAGATTCAGGGGATCGCCGCGGCGCCGGATACCGTGACTCTTCACCCGCTGAGCCTCTTCCACCTGCAGAGACCGGCGGCGCACACGGGGTATTTGATCACGCAGGACCTCGCCGTACAGCGGGTGCGAAAACTGCACTGCAAATCGGCGCCGGTCGGTGGTGACCCGGATCAGCCCTGTCTTCTCCAACTGCATCAGAATCGCCGTGGAGGCCTTCGCCTGTGCATCGGCCAGCGGCAACGGCTCAGTCAGTGCCAGCAGCTCAAGCACCGGACGGGCATTCGGATCGGCTTCCTGGAGCCGGGTGCTGATGAGCTCGGCAAGCTTGGGCGTGCCCTGCACTCGGTCCCCAGCCAGTTCCCAGGCGCCCTTGTCCATGCGCAGGGTTCCGGCCTTCAGCGCACCGCTCACCAGCTCCCATAGAAACAGTGCGTTGCCCCCGCAGACAGCGCGGAGCCGGTGCAGGGTGTGCCGTCGGATCCTGCCGCCCAAAGCTGCGCCGAGCACCGCTTCCGTCTGCTGTGGGTCGAATTCCGAGAGATCGATGCGGTGTACTGCCTCCCCGCTGGTGAGTGTCTGCACCGCTTCGCTCACTGGTTCTCCGGTGCGGACGGTGCCAACGACCCGGACCACTCCGGCATCGGTCAGCTGCTGAAGCAACATGGCCGATGCCGCGTCCAGGAGTTGCAGATCGTCTATCAGGAATGCCCACCGGGAGCGCTGTGGCCCGGCCAGGGCGTTGACGACTGCCTTGAAGGCTTCCACTGGCTCAGCCATGTCGACATCGGCCGGCAGCAAGTGAGCGATCGCGCCCAACGGCACGGTACCTGCCGCTGCGGTAGCCGTCGCCCGCCCCGTTTTGAAGTCAGCCTTGCCCGCCCTGGCTATGCACTCCTCAGCCAGTCGCGACTTACCCACCCCGGGCGGCCCGAAGATCGCCACACCGCGACAGCGCCGGTCCGCCCACACCTGCGCAAACTGTCGCAGCTCTTCGTCCCGGCCTGTCAGTGGCCATCGCGTCGTTGCACGTTCGTGAACAGCCATGAAAGCCTCCTGTGCGGCGCTCCCGAGCCTCCGGAACACCCTGGCCTTGTGCCTCCAGGATAGTGACCGGGCAAATACCTGACACGCTGGCGCCGAGGTGCGCTGCGATCCCGTGGCGAAGCGGCGGTGCATGTCCGCCTTGGCGCCTCCAGCTTGATCTTCAACCTGTGCGGCGTAGGCGAGGAGGGGCTTCCTCGCTTTCAGTTTCGCGGCGTCTGATGTGCGGACTGTGCGGACGCAGTGGCGTGGGGTGGGCCGGACGCTCATGTGTCCGGGCGGTCCTCCAGGGCCGGGGCGGGAGGGCTTCGGTGCTTTGGCGGGACAGGTCGCCTTCGGGCGGAGGACCGGAGACCGCGACGGACTCGGGCGGGGCGAGCCTGCCGGGCGGGGTCGGCTTCTCCCACGGCCGAAGATCGGCCGCCAGCGGGCAGGCGAGCCGGAGCTGGGTGAAAACCGTGAAGATCAGCCAGGTCCAGCGGCCGTCGGCTTCGCGCGCAACTTCGGGCAGGTCCGGTTCAACAGCCGGAAGGTGTGCCCGATGCACCGTGGGAATGCTTGCAGAGATTGAAGGCATTCGAGGATTCCGGCAGCACCTACGGCCGCCGGCGTGTTGAGGCTCCGATGCCGGCTGCGGGAACGTAGTGGGCGTAGGCATCGACGAGGTCGCCCCAGACATGGCGGACCGTGATGGACCGCTGGGAGACGTTTGAGTGGAACTGCTGCTCGGGACCTGGCTCCTGGTCGACGTGGTAGATCTCCACGTGGCCGAGACCGTCGTGGTCGAGGTTCCGCTTCAGCCGTCCCGAGCGGGAGCGGGTTCTCGCGCCGATGGCTCCAGTAGGCACTGCCGTTCCGCTCCAGGGCGGCCGTCGGCCGAGCCCGTCAGCGAATCGGCGAGCGGTGCACCGGCGCGCGGGCACCGGTGGTAGGACGGAGCGGCCGGGTCAGAAGATTTCTTTGGAGGCGAACGGGGACAGCTCGGTTCGCGCCGCTTCCGCTGCTTCATAGAGTTCGGTCGTTTGGCGGACGGTGTTGTCCAGGGCGTCGACTACGGCTTGCAGCCTTGCCTCGGCGTTCTGGTTGAGGCCCTTTCGGTCGAGCTTCAGGCGGCCGGCCTCGTGCTCGGCTTTCAACCAGGAGGTGCAACAGTCCACAATGCCTGCGAGCGCTCTGGAGCTGCTGGACACGTCGTCGATGATCCGCTGGACATCGGAGGCATAGCGGAGGCCGTTTCTCTTCTCGACGGCGGTGGACAAGGTGTGCAGAGACATAGCCCATACGTCGGTGAGGCGCCTGGTGCGCTCTGAGGAGTGGGGGTTCTCCGGATTCAGGTCCACAAGGTCCAGGCCGGCCTCACGAATGACGTTCAGTACGCCTTCGGCCCAGTCGAGTGACTCAATTCGCGCTGGAATCTCCAGACTGTCCCACTCGAGACCTCTGCTCAAAGAGGCGTTGACGACGGCCAGCCGCCTCTTGAGGTCGATGCGCGGATCCGTGACGAACTTCTCGCTCATGAAGATTCAGACCCTCCTTCCACCACCATGCCGGTGTGCGGGTCCAGCCACTGCGCTAAATCGCAGCAGGACCATTGATCCCTCACGGTCCCGTCGCCCACAGGACGACTCCGCTCTCCGGCAACACGCTCGATACCCCCTGCCGGCCCGCGGCGGGTTGTCGTGTGATGCTGCGGTGTCACCGGGTTTTACGGGCCGAGGGTGCTGACTGTTCTCGTCTCTTGTCTTCGCCGGGCCGGGCCGACGATCAGGTGATGGCCGGAAGACCAGTGAGGCGCCGCCAGGCGGTGGTGAAGGCATCTGCCCAAGGCAGGATGATCTCGGCCGGGCGGGCCACCCCGCAGCCGGATGGGCTTCGACTACTCCACTTCGCCCTCGACGACCACCATTCGTGATCTCAGAGAAGGCAGGCCGTCCACGGCCGTCTGCGGAAATCGGGCGGGTACGGAGCCCGGAGCACCGGGCAGCAGCGGACACCGCAGAGCTCTTCCGGAATGCCGGACGGTTCCATTCGGAGATCGCTCGCTTGCTGACGGAAATCTGCAGCGCGGCGGGAGGCACGCCCCGAAGGCTGGGGCACCCTGCCGGAGCCCCAGCCTTCGCATGCTGTCTGCTACATCGCATCGGCCATCGAGCGGCACATCTCGGCGCAGCTGCGACACGCCTCGGCGCAGCGCATCAGTAGGGCATCGTCGGGCATGGACATACAGGCCTCCGCGCACATCTCGCAGGCTTTGGAACACAGAGTGCACATCTCGGCTGTCATGGGTGAGCGCCGCATCATCATGTCAGCGCACATGCGGGTCAGCTCGGAGCAGTCCATGAGCGCACGCATGATCTGCGTCTGGGCATGGCCGTCCGTGGACATGCAGGCGCTCAGGGACTCTTCACACACGGTGTGGCAGGACATGCACGCTTCGATGGCGTTCTGCATCTCGACGCTGAGCGGGGATACGGCAGACTGCTGCTGAGCCATGATTCCTCCTCGGACCGTTGGAAGCCGGATGCCGGCCGCCATGCTCCCGTTCTACGCCCCGCCGCTCATGTCCACCATTTGAGAGTGGGCGTACTCGTGGGTCCAGGTATCTGCTGCAGCGGCGTCTCCGGACGTGCGTCGGCCGCAGCTGCGGACGACGTTGTCGAGAGTGCGTCGAGCGGCGAACCCGCACCGGTGTCTCCGGTGCGGGGGCGGGCGGCTGCGTGGGACGGGTTACGTCGTGCTCAACGGTGCGGCCGCATGCTGTTCGCAGCTGGCTTGGTTGCCGCTGCTGGCTGCAGGGGCCTGTCCTAGGCCCCTGCGTGGGACACATTGGGGATGCCTGCCGTGTCAGCCCCAGAGGACCACAAAATCGTCTATTTCCGGGTGAGTGCCCGGTACTCTACTGACCTGAGTCAGAGGTTTGTCGTTAGTTTGGGTATGAGTCGTCCGGGTTCGAAGATTCCGCCGTTGTCAGTGACTGATGCCCAGCGGGTTGTGTTGGAGGGCTGGGTGCGTCGGCGCGGGTCGTGTTGGAGTGTGCGGACGGCCACTCGATCATGGACGTGTCCCGCCGGCTGCGGATCGCTCCGGACACGGTCCGCACCTGGCGGCGGCGCTTCTTGGAGAACGGTCTGGACGGCCTGTGTGACGAGCCCAGGCCGGGTGTCCCGCGGAAGATCACCGACGCGGACGTGGAACGGGTGATCATCAGGACGCTCGAGGAGACACCGAAGAACGCAACACACTGGTCGACGAGGTCGATGGCGGCGGCGACGGGCATGTCGCAGTCGACAGTCTCAAGGATCTGGCGGGCGTTCGCGCTGGCACCCCACCGGTCCCAGACCTTCAAGCTGTCGACCGACCCGTTCTTCATCGACAAGGTCCGCGACGTCGTCGGCCTCTACCCCGACCCGCCGGAGAAGGCCCTGGTCCTCTGCGTGGACGAGAAGTCGCAGATCCAGGCCCTGGACCGGTCCCAGCCCGTCCTGCCGATGATGCCCGGCGTCCCCGAACGACGCAGTCACGACTACATCCGCGCCGGCACCACCACCCTCTTCGCCGCCCTCGAAGCCGCGACCGGCAAGGTCATCGGATCACTTCACCGCCGCCACCGGGCCATCGAGTTCAAGAAGTTCCTGGCCAAGCCCGACAAGGAAGTCCCGGACGACCTGCAGATTCATCTCATCCTGGACAACTACGCGACCCACAAGACACCCGACATCAAGAAGTGGCTTCTGGCACACCCGCGGTTCCACCTGCACTTCACACCCACGAGCGCGTCATGGCTGAACCTGGTCGAGCGATGGTTCGCCGAGCTCACACAGAAGAAGCTCAAGCGTGGCGTCCACCGCTCCGTCCCGGCCCTCGAACGCGACATCCGGTCATGGCTGGCCGACTGGAACAACCAACCCAGACCCTTCGTCTGGACCAAGAGCGCCGACGAGATCCTCGACAAAGTCGCCGCCTACTGCCACCGAATCTCTGACTCAGGTCACTACCCGCACGAGGCGACCTCAGAGGGTGTTCGGTAGCGGTATCCCCCTATCCGCCCGATCTACGCTGAGGCGAGATGGACGTGTCTTCATGATCTCGTAGCGGGTAGCGCTTCGGGGCTGTATTGACTATGTGGTGACCGAACGACGTGCGTATCCCTCGGACTTGAAGGACGACCAGTGGGAACTGGTCGAGCCGCTGCTTCTGCAGTGGCGGGCTGCTCGGGTCGAGGGCCGGGAACCCACTACCGACCTGCGTGAGGTCGTCAATGCGATCCTCTATGTCGCCCGAACAGGGATCGCGTGGCGGTATCTGCCTCATGATCTGCCGCCTCACACGACGGTCTACGGCTACTTCCAGGCGTGGGAGGCGGACGGCACTACAGAGGAGATCCACGACACGCTCCGTGAACAGTTACGGAAGAAGAAGGGCCGCCGGATCCTGCCCACAGCCGCAGTGATCGACGCCCAGACGGTGAAGGCATCACCGAACGCACCGGAGGCCACGCAGGGATACGACGGAGGCAAGAGGGTCAAGGGCCGTAAGCGGCACATCGCCACTGACACCCTCGGGCTCCTCCTGGTCCTGATCGTCACCGCCGCCGGCGTGCAGGACACCAACGGCGGCAAACTCGCCGCCGACGAACTCGCCACAAAGTTGCCCACCGTGACGAAAGCCTGGGTGGACGCCGGATACAAGGCAAAAATGATCGCGCACGCCTCGGACCTTGGCATCGATGTGGAAGTCGTCTCACGTGATGCGGAGCAGAAGGGCTTCGTGGTCCAGAAAGTCCGATGGCGTGTGGAGCAGACTTTCGGGATCATGAGCCGGTACCGCCGCCTGCACCGCGACTACGAAGCCTTGCCGACCCGGTCCCGGTCAATGATCCACTGGTCCATGGTGAACTCCATGGCCAACCGGTTGACCGCCAGCCCGAACAAAACCGGGCAATACCTCCGCCCGAAACCCCCCGCGACAGCCTAAAGCAGTACCGAACACCCTCTCAGAGCCTGCTCTGCTTTGACGTGCACCATCGGTGTGCCGATCAGGCCGCCGAGGCGGTCTCGTATTCGGCGTAACTGAGGTGGCCGGGACCGTTGTGGAGCCGGTGCAGGCTTTACCCGGTTCTCGAACTACTCGAGTATTGCGTGTGTAGGCAGCCCTGCTGCGCCAGGGGTGGTTGCCGTCCACCTCATTCTTCAGGAGGAGAAGAATGATTCTGCCGACGTGTTGTCCCAGAGCTGGCCGGTGCAGCCGACGGACGGCCGGATGCCGAACGGTGTTGCCAGGGTGGTGAGTTCATGGCTGGTGTACTGGGTGGATTCAACTGGGCGTCGCAACACCTCAGGTCGGAGGTGGAGCGACGGGTGTTGGACCGTGGCAGCGCCGGGTGCGTGAGTGCCCGGAGACAGCTGCGGCAGTACTTTGAGAATGAGATGTTTCCACGGTTCGCGGCCGGTTTCGATGTCTCCACCGCAATGGCCTGGCGGTACGTTGACGAGACCGTCGAGGGCCTGGCCGCATGGGCGCCGGGCTTCCACAAGGCCCTCGTCGGCCCGGGTGAGGGCGGCTTCGTCATCGTCGACCCCACCCTCGTCCCCAACGACCGCAGCTACGCGGACGAGCCATACTACTCGATGTAAAACCATCGCCATGGGATGAACGTGCAGGTCATCGCGCGTGGGGGTGGGACACCGCTGTGGTTCCCAAAGGCCCTGCCGGCTGGACCCACGACGTGACCGCAGCCAGACCCCGCGGCATCATCCTGGCCCGCCTCACCCGCCAGATCCTGAGTCTCGCAGACCGGGCCTACCAGGGCGCCGGCGTAGCCGTCCCCCTCCCTCCCGCCACCGCGAACAACCAGAGCACTGCCAGTAGTTCAACCGTGATCACGCCCGCTTGCGGGCACCCGGTGAACGCGCCTCGCCCAGCTCGAAACCTGGCAGGTCCTCCGGTGAGCGCGACGTCCCACTAACCGCGCCACCAGATCACAAGAGCCATCCCCACCCTCCTGAACTGCGGGTATTCAGAATGAAAAGGTTCACCAAGGATCTTCGGAGTGGTCACCGATGGTGGTTGGTGGTGTTCATGCGGCGAGGGAGATGCCGGGGGTTCGGGATTCGTAGAAGGTGCCGTCGCGGAGCATGGCAAACAGGACGCTGATGCGCTGGCGGGCGAGACGGAGGAGTACTCGGGGGTGGTTCCATCGCGGACTCTTTGACGGTCACGGTCACGGTCGCGGCCCGATGCCGAATCCGGCAGCGAGCCGGCGCATAGGTGTCACCGCACCGCAAGGTGGCCCGGAGAGCAAGGCCTGACGTGCGGTGGGAAGGCGCCGCCATTGCGTCCCGATCGCCTGTCGCCCGGCTGTCCGGTCAGGAACCGCAAGGCGCGGCTGGATAGATCGGCTGAGGATGGGTGGACAAACTCGTGAAGCCCCCGGCGGACACGGGTGGTCTCGGTCGAGGACCCGTCTGCCGGGAGCTTCGTCGCTGCGCAGGACTGTCCAGCTCGCGGTCGACACCGCCAGCCGGAAAGACTCACTGCGCCCGGTGAGGCCCTACGAATGCATGCGAGGAGATTTTGTTGTTGAAATTAACGAGAACCCTGTATGAGTCGCAACTGTCAGCCTCTGTCTTCCCGCTGCCGCAGAAATTCCCGATCGGGGAGTGGTATAGAGAGGCGCCGCTTTCATTAGGGTTTTCATAGGCTCGAACCGGTTGCACATTCCGATTGCGGGTGGATGACGCCGTGTTCTGAACGCTGACCGCAGTGTTCCAGTAATAAACCCCTGCACTTATATAGTCGTTTTCGTTGGTTCGGAAGTCCGCTACAGGCGGGTAGTTGGACGTGTCGACTACGTATGCGTCGTAGATGCAAAACTCTCTGAGATCACATTTCCCATCAAACGAGTGTCCTGCGACGCTGCTCGTGCCAGCCGAGCTGAGGGTGTCGTCAGCGCCGGCGGCACTGCTGGCGCCGGCGCCAGCGAGCAAGAGAGCGAGAGCGGCGCCCGCGGCGGCTGCTGTGCGCTTGATCATCGAGCTTCCTATCGTCGTCGAATCCGAATTCGCTCGTGGGTCGCGACGCCTGTGGCGAAGAAAGAGACCGCAATAGCTCTACGGTTCCCTGATACGCGGTTCGAGGTCTATTCCTGGTAAGTCAGGATGGTGGAGTTTGGGTTTAATCCATCCATCCCGGCTGCTTGGGAGGATAGATGAATCGCCGGGAGGATTACTAGGGTAATCAATACCCTCCCCTCTATTGATCCGAAACGGTTTGGGTTCTGGGTCGTTGGTGGGGTGTGAGCGATCTGGTGGGGGACGCGCGGCATCTGTCGCCGTCGGCGCAGGAGGCCCTGCGGCTGCGGGCGGTGGCCGCGTTGGTGGCGGGGCGGGACCGTGAGGACGTGGCGGCGGTGTTCGGGGTGTCGCTGAAGGCGGTCGACACCTGGTGGGCGAAGTGGCAGGCCGGTGGCCGGGAGGCGCTGGTCATGCGCCCGCGAGGCAAGCCGGTCGGGGTGCATCAGGTGCTCGGGGAGGCCGAGCAGGCCGCGGTGCGGCAGGCGGTCCTCGATCACCGGCCCTGCGACGTGGGGCTTTCCGGTCAGCTGTGGACGCGGCGGTTGGTGGGCGAGCTGATCGCGAAGCTGTACCGGGTGCGGCTGACGGAGGTGGGGCTGGGCAAGTACCTGAAGCGGTGGGGACTGTCCTTCCAGCGCCCGGACAAGCGGGCCGTCGAGCAGGACCCGCAGGCCGTGCGCCGCCGGCATCAGGAGACCTGGCCGGCGATCCGGGCGAAGGCGGGGAAGGACGGCGGCGAGGTCCTGTTCGCCGACCAGGTCGGCATCCGCTCCGACCAGGTCACCGGCCGTACCTGGGGCGAGAAGGGGAAGACCCCCGTCGTGCGGCGGACCGGCAACCGGTTCTCGGTGAACGCGATGTCGGCGATCAGCACCAAGGGCCGGATGCACTTCATGGTCTTCACCGAGAGCTTCACCGCTGAGGTGATGTGCCGCTTCCTGGACCGGCTCGCCGCCCACCCCGACGACGTCGAACTGCACTTTCTGCCCCCGTACTCGCCCGAGCTGAACCCTGACGAGCTGGTCAACGCCGATCTCAAGCACAGCCTGCCCAAGCAGCACCGAGCCCGGGACCAGGCCGAACTCGCCGCGGAGACCCGCCGCTTCTTCCGCAGACGCCAGCGTCAGCCGCACATCGTCCGCGGTTACTTCGGCGGCCCACATGTCCGCTACGTCCTGGACGAGAACCCCATGTTTTCTGATAGGACGCTGAGTACTCAGATCTGCTGGCTCCTGCATTCCGTGCTCGGCTTGTCGTGACCGGCGCCGATCCCACAGGATCGGAGTCAGTGGCCGTGGATGGGCACGGCCCGCGGCTCCGGCACGGCCAGACGCCCGGTGCTCACCTGCTGGGCGCGATGACCGGTCACTGCCGGACCGTCACCTGGCTATGGGTTGCCGACAAGACCAACGAGATCACCTGCTTCGCCGCGCTGTCGCCTTACGGCCTGACCGGGGTCACGGTCACGGCGGATGCCCTGCACGCCCAGCGCAGTCACGCGCGTTTCCTGGTGGAGGAGAGGAAGGCGCACTACCTGCTGGTGGTCAAGACCAACCAGCCCGAACCGTCACCGCAGGCTGCGCTCGCCACTGGAAGGACGTCACCGCACGCCGCTGCGACCGTGGGATCGGCGATGGTCGGCGCGGGGAGACCCGGGCGACCAGAGCCCTCAATGTCACCGACCTCGCCCTGGACTTCCCCCCACACCGCTCAGGGCCGTGCGCATCCGGCGTCACCGTACGCACATTGTGACCGGCACCGGCAGCCGCCAGATCATGTAAGCGATCACGGACCTGACCTCTCACCAGGCCTCGCCCCAACGGTTCGGCCGGCTCGCCAGGTCGCAGTGGACCATCGAGAACCGGCACTTCGTCCGTGACACCACCTTCCGGGAGGACGCCTCGAACATCCGTACCGGCCGCGGCCCCGAGAACATAGCCACCCAGCGCAACCTGGCGATCAACACCCTCCGCGCCGCCGGGCACCGGAACATCGCCGTCGTTCTGCTCCACGCCTCCTACGAGTCTTTCACCCGCCCACTCGACCTCCTGGACAATGCCTGACCAGCCGGTCCACGTGATCACCGCGACCTTGAAACGCCCCTGCATCCGCTCCTTCGACCAGGGCCGAACCCACCGCCATCGTGCCTACCTCCAGGACCGTCTGTTTCAGGACGACACGGGAGGTGCAGGGGTTCCAGAGCAGCGGGCGTCTGATGGCAGCCTGCGGATTCGCGGCCGGGTTGCATGCACGGGCCGAGACTCACGCCTTGAGCGGTCTTGCGTCAGTACACCAGCCGGACTTGATGACTGACGTGCAGGTTTCGCTGGGCGGAGCGAGTGCCCCGGGCTGTCGATGAGCCAGGGACAGTCTGACTGGCCCGCTCCTCGACCGTGCGACCACGCCGCGGCAGCGGCGGGGCATCTTCCCGGGGTGACCAGCGCGCGTGTCGGCGATCAGTGGAACCTGGACCGGGGTGACCTCTTCGTGACCATCGGCCATCGATTCGGCCGGGTGGAAGAACACCGCCGCATGCGCTACTACGTACCGGCCCTTGACGGCGGGATCGCAAGGCCGGACTCCGTTCCCGCAAGGGCTGGAATGCGGTCCGCCTCCGCGGTGGCTGTGGCGAGCAAGTGTGCGGTGCGGGATGGTGCGGGGCGAGCAAAGGCGGTCCGCACTGATGGTGCCGCGACCTGCCGGAGGGAAGAGTGGTGGACCGCAAGAGTATTGCTTTCCCTGTCATGAGCCGCGGTATGAGGGCAGGCTGACCAAGACATCCGACTCATCGAGAGGCCGCGCATGGCGATACCGCCGATGACCCAGTCCGAACGGGCTGAGGCGTCCCGAAGAGCAGTTGCTCTGCGACGTGAACGTGCCGGTGTCCTTCGCGATCTGGAGCAGGGGCGTACCAGCTTGGAAGCGATGCTGGAGCGCAGGGACGACGTGGCCGGCCCGATACGCGTCCGTCGGCTGCTCGAGGCTCTGCCGGGTATCGGGCCGGTCAGGTCTGCGAGACTGATGCGGGAAGCGGGCATCTCCGAGCGCCGGCGGATCAAGGGGGTCGGGCCCAGGCAGAGGGAACGGCTTCTCGCTCTGCTTGCCGTGCCCCCATACGGCCCCTTCCTGCCGTCCTGAGTGGGGACCGTTCCATATCGGCGACCCCCGGGGTTCGCGGTGAGGGCGACGGCGCGAACGTGCGTGGCCTCTTCGAGCCGTACACGGTGTCATGGGACGTGCCCTGACTGCGTACCGGCTCTCGTTCGAAGGATCACGGGAGCCGGAGTCGGGGCAGGCGTGAGCGACCTTGGCCTGATGCCGGCCGGTCGATGTGTGTCCGACGACGGAGGAGCGATCCTGAGCATGAGCCGGTCGCGGATGTTGCCGTACACCCCTGCGCCGGAAGCGATCGGAGATCGCCTACCCCGGCCCATGGCGTTCGGGCAGGTCCCGCCACGGTACGCGTGGGCAGCTTCCGCCGGAGCCCGTGCACGACGTGAGGCAGGTTCCGCACCGGCCGGCTCATCCGACACGGCGCTGCCTACGACGTTGTCAACGCCCACGACTCATCAGTGAGTTCGGTTCGACACGACGCGAGCAGAGGTGCGAGGGACCGGCCTGGGGACGCCGTGCAGGCCGACAGGCCTCATGGTCCGTAGCGCGGCCGCAGCGGCCTCTCCCCTCTGTCCACGCCTCGACTCACAGCCGCCGGGAGACTCTCAGCGCACTGCGGCTGACGCCATGCCTCAAGTGGGGTGAGCTACTCGCCTCACGCATGGAGCACGTCTACTCATGTCAGCGGGCTGCTTTGAGCGCCCACTGGAAGATTCGGACGACACCGGACTGTTGGTTGTTGTGCACGGTCGGCAGACTGCCGCACCTCCCTGATTCCATCGAGCCACGAAGCTGCTCAGCGGAGGGGCGGCCCGGCCGTCGCCGGTCTCATCGTGACTTGCGGGTGCGTGGGTGAGCCTCCTAAGGGTCTGCCGATCATCAAGGTGTTGCTTTCAGAGCTCGGGCGCGTTGGTGTCGTATGCGCATCCCGGACGAGACTCGTGATCAACTTGCCGTGAAGTTCGCGGTGTTGTTCCCACACCTGGACGAACGACAGCGGCGGCTGCTGATGGCCGCGGAGGCCCGAGGACTGGGCCATGGCGGCATTCGGGCCGTGGCCCGGGCGGCCGGGGTGAGCGGGACGACGGTTCGCAAGGGCATGTCCGACCTGGAGACAGGCCAGTTCCTGACCGGGCGGGTGCGGCGGCCGGGCGGCGGACGCAAACGCGTCGCGGACCTCGACCCTGGACTGCGGGGTGCCCTGCTGAGCCTGGTCGAGCCGGACGAACGTGGTGATCCGATGTCGCCGTTGCGGTGGACGACGAAGTCGACCCGCACGCTGGCGGCCGAGCTGACCCGTCAGGGTCACCGGGTCGGTGCGGACACCGTCGCCGGTCTGCTGCGGCAGGAGGGGTTCCGGCTGCAGGCCAATGCCAAGACACTCGAGGGCAGCCAGCATGCCGACCGGGATGCCCAGTTCCGGTATCTCAACGAGCAGGCACGTGATCACCAGGATGCCGGCCAGCCGGTGATCAGCGTGGACACCAAGAAGAAAGAGCTGGTCGGCGACTTCCACAACCATGGCCGTTCCTGGCGGCCCACAGGCGAACCGGTGCCGGTCCGCGTCCACGACTTCGCCGATCCGCTGCTGGGCAAGGCCATCCCTTATGGCGTCTACGACCTGGCGGCCAACACCGGCTGGGTCAATGTCGGCACCGACCACGACACCGCCGCGTTCGCGGTGGAGTCGATCCGACGCTGGTGGCACGGTCAGGGCCGGGCCGACTACCCGCAAGCTTCCCGGCTGCTGATCACCGCCGATGCGGGCGGGTCCAACGGCTATCGCGCCCGGGCCTGGAAACTCCACCTCGCCCGCCTGGCCGCGGAAACCGGGCTGGTCATCACGGTCTGCCACCTGCCGCCGGGCACGTCGAAGTGGAACAAGATCGAGCACCGGCTCTTCTCCCACATCACGATGAACTGGCGCGGTCGCCCGCTGACCAGCCACGAAGTCATCCTCGAGTCGATCGCCGCGACCACCACCCGCACCGGACTGCGGGTGAAGGCCGAGCTGGACACCAACACCTACCCCACCGGCGTCGGTGTCGGCGACGCGGAGATGGCGGCCCTGCCGCTGACCCGGCACACCTTCCACGGCGAGTGGAACTATGCCCTGCACCCCCAGCCGAGCCCGGCCGTCCCGGCAGCCCGCAACGGCCGGCCACCGACACCGCCGTGGCACTCGGCGCTGCTGTCCGACCCCGAACTGACGGGCCTGACTCCACACCAGCTGCAGAACCTCATCCACACCCTGGCCGCGAAGGGCCTTCCCCGCCGCGGACGCCCACCCCGCCTCACCTTCGCCGACCAGGTCCTGGCCACCGTGCTCCACCTGCGCGTCAACCTGGCCGCGGAACCTCTTGCCGTTCTGTTCAACAGCAGCCGCACCGCAATGCACCGCACCCTGCTGAAGATCAGGAAACTGCTTGAAGCACAGGGCATCATCATCTCGCCGGCCGTCATCCCACCGACCGCCCTGCCAGCCCTTCGAGCCCGAGTGGCCGCCCAAAGCAGCAGCCCCAACAGCAAGATCAAAGCGGCAGGTTAATGATCGGCAGACCCTAAGGGCTCGCAGAAGAACAACACGCGGACGAGCAACGCGCTGACCTGCTGTGTCAAGGCCTAAAACACGCAAGTTTATTCTCTGCGAGCCCTTAGTTGCAGCGGTCCGACGGTAAACGCCGAGCTCGACACGGGCGAGTGTCCCACCGGCATACGCATCAGCGATGAGATCATCGCCGGCCTGCCGATCACCCGCCACCACTTCCACTGAGACTGGAACTGCACCGTTCACCCCGCGGACCGCCCCTGCGTCTTCCCCGGCAACGCGCGAGGTCGGACACGTTGCTCCCCGGGCTGGAAGAGCGCCGCAAGGGGGTCCGAGCTGTGGCCAGCCGCGGACCGTGCCACGCCTGCGTCATGGTCCGCAAACCCACCCTCACTCCCGCCAGCCAGATCCTGGTGGCCATCCTCTACCAAGGACATCGGAGCCGGCCGCCCGAGTGCAATGAGCACCGGGTACTCACGCCTTTCTATGGATTCACACGGGAAAATGGGTAAGCCGGTTGGGTTGCCCGGCGGCATCGAGAAACGAGGAGTCCATGATCTAGAGCCCAGACATTCCGGATGCGGCGGTACAGTCTGTGACGGAAATTTCGCTTTGAGTCCGTGAATCGATACAGGCCTGCAGCGCAATCCGCCTCGCGTGTAGCGAAGTAGCCGAAATAAGTGCTCGACGAGCCATCACATGCTTTCCTTCGGCGACATGGGGGAGAGCTGGAACTCTGTTCCCTGCACATGGCGCGGCGTCACCAATCGAGATTCCTCTGCCCACTAGACAGGATGATACGAATGGCCACCCGCATGTCCGATTCCGAATCTATACGGCAGAGCGGTCCCGAACCCTACGTTCCATGTGTCGATGGCGGTAGGTGCGAAGCAGAGAGGACTGCACGCCACCAACTGTGGTGGACGATCCACCAAATGTCCGGAGGCCATGGGCGTGTGCCACCCAGCACCGAAGACCTCCGCCAATGGTCTGGCGTACTGATCGACGGTCTCATCGCATACCGGGACGACGTCATTCGCCTGAGCGGGCAGCAAGCAGGCTTCTGGCAGATGCGATTGATCTTGGCAATCGAGAAGTACCTGCAGCCCGTATTAGGCGGCCTCCCAGCCAGACGCTGGCTCGTCCACGCCCGTCACCGCACCCATGCCCGTCCCGGTCCCGCAGTCGACCGACAGCTCTACCAGGTCTGGGTCCCCCATCTGGTCTTCACGGTCCGTGAGATCATCGCCGAGACCGCCGTAGTCGCTGCACGCGCTATCCGCGCCGATGAAGAACCCGTCACCGCGGCCCATCTGCTCCAAGCCCGTCACACCCTCCAACATGCCTGCCGCCGTCTGAACGATCCGCCCCCCGACCCGAAACCAGCCAGACGCAAGCGCACAGGGTGAGGGTGCCGACCGCCGGCCAGACGTCATCCGACCCCAGGCTCCACGGGGTGGCCACCGGGACAGGCGAGCCCGGGACGAGGCACCGAAGACGCCGTCGGCCGCCAGACCGCAGGGAGGCTCCTCTGCGGACGCGGTGCCTGCACGAAGAAGCCCAAGGAACTGACAGCGGCGCTTCATCCCCCGCAGGGCCTCCACCTTGCCTGTGGCTGGACGGTGAGCATCCGCAGCGGCCTCATCCGATGCTCCAGGCAGCGAGACCGGGCGGCCCCGCCGAGCAACACCCGCATTTTGGGAGAAGGACTACACAACGATGATCACCGTCGTAGGGCATGGCGACCTCACCGCGCCCACGTTGGCAATGCTCGAATCCGAGCTGACTTCCCGTTTGACCGCCTGCGCGGCTGCGGACGGGACGCTAGTGATCCGAGCCGGTCAGGGGCTTCCGGTCGTCGCCGGACGAGCCGCGGGAGCCGCGGGCCTGGCACCGGTGACCGTCCTGCCCGCAAAGGCGGGACTGCCCGTCCCGCTACGCCAGGGCCACAGGCCGGTCGAAGAGCTGCTCAAGCTGTCGCAGCAGACACGGCTGCTCGAGTACGACCCGTCGAGCCGTGACTCGTGCATCGCCGCGGACGAGACCCTGATCCGCAAATGTGCCAAGATCCTGGCCGTATGGGACGGCTCCCCCTCCACCGACCGGGATGCCACTGCTCACCTCGTCGCCTACGCACTCGGACGTGGTGTCGAAGTTGAGGTCCTCTGGCCCGAAGGAGCACGTCGCATACCGTGGGGCCCGCCAGGCCTGCCTGGTCGCGATCGCCCGACGGGTGCTTGCGCAAGCAGGGCAAGGGGAATCTCTGCTGAACGGCCTCGGCGCTCTGTCGACAACGGGTAGCGGCAGAGCGCCGAGGCCGATCAACGCATTCGATACGAGCCGCGCACGGCAGACATGCCGAGCCGCTGTCATCGGAATTAAATCAAACCCTGCCAAGTCGGCAGAGAGGAGTAGGAATGCTCAAATTGCGATCAGCCCGCGTCGTCATCGCTGGGATCGTCGATGACGCTGATGTCAGTCCGGTGGCAGGTGTAGTAGCCGTCACAAATCGGCTTCGGGCTCTGCTCCGGGATCAGCAGCTGCAATGCCTGTAGCATCGTATCTCCATGTTTTTGACGTTTAGTCCGCAAAGTGCAGCCGCCTTGGCCGGGCGGGACACGTGGCGGTAAATCTAGTCTCCAGGTTCACGACAGCTCCTGAGTACTAAGTACCGGGATCTCTAAAGAATCCGGTGTGACTGGGGCGTTTTCATCCCGAATAGCTGCAGGTCAGCCGTGTGTGGACGGCCTGGGCGAGGGAGCTGATGCGGCGGGTGGTACATCTGGCTCGGGCAAGGACGGTGGCTCCGGCGCCCTGGTAGGCGCGGTCCGCAAGGATGAGGATCTGCCTGGTGATGCGGGCATGGGCGATGCCGTGGGCACGCGTGGGCATTATGGTTCGTTACTGACTTCAGCTCGTCGGGGTGAATCTGTGTGAAGTCCCTGACGGGTGAAGGCGGGTGGCTGTATCCGTGAGGTGTGAGATATGCAGATGGGGGCGGGCTGACGCCGACGGGGCGCCGGCGTCGGGAGACGGTTCGGATGCAGGCGGCTGAACTGTTCGAGCAGCAGATCAAGCCGTCGGAAGTCGCACGGCGGCTGCGGGTGAGTGTGAAGTCGGCTTATCAGTGGCACCAGTTGTGGCGGGATGGCGGTGTTCAGGCGCTGGCCTCCCGTGGTCCGAGCGGGTCGCGGTGCCTGGCTGTCCCCGCGGTCTTTGGAGAAGCTGGCCGCGTATCTGGAGCAGGGGCCGGCCGCGCATGGCTGGGTGGAGGACCAGGTGTGGACCGCCTCGCGGGTGGCCACGCTGATCGGCAGGAAGTTCCATGTCTCCTACAGCGTCTCGGGTGCGACCCGGCTGATGCACCGGCTGGGCTTCAGCCCGCAGGTGCCCGCCCGGCGGGTCGCGGAGCGCGATGAGCAGGCTGTCGCCGTATGGAAGGAGGCGACCTGGGCGGAGGTAAAAGGGCGAGGGCGGCCTGCGGGGGCTACGTCTGCTTCGAGGACGAAGCCGGGTTCACCCGCAGGCCGCCGCGGGGACGGACCTGGGGCCGGCGCGGAGTGACCCCGGTTGTCACCATCAGCGGCCGCCGTTCGGGCCGGCTGTCAGTGGCCGGGCTGATTGCAATGCGGCCGGGTTCCCGGACCCGGCTGTGTCACCGCCTGCGGAGTCATCCCGCGGGGAAAAGTGCCCGTCGCAGTATGGGCGAGCGGGACTTCATCGCGCTGATCGACGGTGTCCACCAGCTGGTCGGGGCACCAATCGTGCTGGTCTGGGACCGGTTGAACACCCACGTGTCCCGCAGGATGCAGGCCCTCGTGGCCGAGCGGGCATGGCTGACGGTGTTCCTGCTGCCCGCCTACTCGCCCGACCTCAACCCCGTCGAGTGGGTATGGGCCCACGTCAAACGCAGCCTCGCCAACCTCGCCGTCATGGCCCTCGACCAGCTCGAAGCCCTTGTCCGTAACAGGCTCAAACGCCTTCAATACCGGTCCCACACCCTCGACGGCTTCATAGCGGGGACCGGCTTGACCCTCGTCGAGCAACTATCACCCTGACGAGCTGACGTCAGTACTGTGGCCGGTATCGATCACGTGCCGTCGGCGATGACGCAGTCGCCCTCGCCCAGCCTCGATCAGAGCCTCGTGCGGGCCCGGTTCACATGCTCCTGCTCGGCGACGTACCGCCAGACCGTCGCGGCCGAGACGCCGAAGCCAGCCTTCAGGGCGGGCGGTGTCTTGTTCTGGCGCAGACGCACCAGCGCGAGCAACGCCCTCTGGAGGCAGGATCAGCTTCCTCCCCCGCATACGATGTTGGCACCTTCATGCGTGGATGAGCCGGGAATTGTGTCGACCAGCGCATGTGGGATCTCGACCGTGGCACATATGGGACCGAGCGAGACTCCTCGGACGATGCGTGGTGGGTAGCGGACACCCCTGCAACGACCAGGAGCCTTGTCTCGTCACCCGACTCCGGCGACCTGCCAGTTCACCCCACAGAGACGGGATGCAAACGCCTCAGTTCAGGGCGAATTGTGCCTCCGAGGTGTATCCTTCTCATCGGTATCGGCCAGACACCAACGAGGTGTATCGGTGTCGGCGGTGCCGTGACTGGGGGGCTATGTCTTTGGTCAAGCTGGTCGGGTGGTCGTTCGAGGCGTCTGGAACGATGTGTCTCCGTGCATCCTGATGATCAGGTTGGTGAGTGTGTCCCTGCGGAGCTCGCGGTGTTCCTCCGGGAGGCGGTCGACGGCCGCCCGGTGAAGTGGGCTTGTTCCGCTTTGACGGACACGTTTGGTGTGGTGGTCAGGCTGCGAGGGCGGTCTCGTATTCGGCGGGGCTGCGGTAGCCGAGGCTGCTGTGGAGCCGGTGCAAGTTGTACCAGCTCTCGGTCCACTCGAATATCGCGGTGTGGGCTGCGGCCCGGCTGGGCCATGGCCGGCTGTCGCCGAGCTCGTTCTTGAGGGTGGAGAAGAACGATTCGGCGAGGGCGTTGTCCCAGCATTGGCCAGTGCGTCCGACTGAAAGCCTGATGCCGAAATCTGTTGCCAGGGTGGCGAGTTCACTGCTGGTGTATTGGCAGCCGCGGTCGGACTGGAAGATCACCGGGCTGGCCGGGCGGCGGGTTCGGCAGGCGGCCGTGAGGGCGTCGGCGACGAGTTCGGTCCGCAGGTGGTCGGCGGTGGCCCAGCCGACGACGCGGCGGGAGGCGATGTCGATGACGGTGGCGAGGTAGAGCCAGCCCTCGTCGGTGGCGATGTAGGTGATGTCCCCGCACCAGCGGGTGTCGATCGCGGCGGGGTCGGGCTGGAAGTCGCGAAGCACCAGGTCAGGCCGGGTCACCGTGTGCGGGTCGGGAACGGTGGTGCGGTGGCGGCGCCTGCGGTGCCGGCCGGTCAGGCCGGCCTGTCGCATCAGACGGGCGACCCGGCGCCGCCCGCAGCCGGCTCCTTCACGCTGAAGGACAGCGTGGACGCGCGGGGCGCCATAGGTGCCGCGGGACTGCTGGTGGACGGCTGTGATCTGTTCGGTCAGCTCGGCGTCTCTCACCGAACGGGGGCCGGGGGTGCCGTTGCGGCGGGCGTAGTAGGCGGTCCGGGAGACCTTGAGGAGTTCACACGTCCGTTTGACGGTGTGACCTGCGGTTTTCTCCGCCTCGGTGAACGGGTCCACGTTCACCGGGTCTCCGTCGCGAAGAAAGCCGTCGCACGCTTGAGGATGTCGACGTCCTCGCGCAAGCGGCGGTTCTCCCGCCGCAGAGCCGCCAGTTCCTCGCGTTCGCTGCTGGTCAGGCCGTCACGTTCACCGGCGTCGACCTGGGCCTGGCGGACCCAGTCGCGGACCGCGGTCTCGGTCAGGTCGAAGTCCTTGGCGACCTGACCGACCGAGCGGTCACCCCGCCGGCACAGCTCGACGATCTCGGCCTTGAACTCCCACGTGAACGAGCGCCGAGGACGCGCCTTCTTCTTCCCCATGCTCTCCATGATGAACATCATCCTTCCGGGGCCCAAGCCCCTGATCTCCGATGTCCGTCAAAGCGGATCAAGCCCAGAAGATCGCTCCTTCCGTATGCCATGGATGCGGCGGTCGGGTCTTCTTCGTGCTGGTGAACGCGTCTGGGGCGGAACGGGAGTGCTCTGGCTGCGGGAGCCGTGCGTTCATCGCGGACAGCGAGGAGTACTGGAACGAGGAGTCCTGGGAGGACGACGAGGCCGGTGCGGCCGGCTGCCCGTGCGGCAGCGAGGAGTTCGAGGCCGCGGTCGCGTTCTCGCTCGGCGGCGACGGATCCGTCCGCTGGGTGACCGTTGGCCTGCGGAGCATCAAGGACGGATTCTCCGGCGTCTATGCCGACTGGAAGATCGACTACGCACCGACGGATCACCTCCAGACCATGGTCTAGGTCTGCGGAGCGATGGCCCGAACGGGCTGTGGTTCGTAGAAAGTTCCGTCTCGGAGCATGGCGAACAGGATGTCGGCCTGGCGCCGGGCGAGGCAGAGCATGGCCTGGGTGTGGTGCTTGCCCTGGGTGATCTTCTTGTCGTAGTAGGCCCGGGAGGCTGGGTCGCGCAGGGCAGCGAAGGCGGAGAGGAAGAAAGCCCGTTGAGCAGCTTATTTCCCCTCCAGGACGGCTGTTCACCTCGGATCGAGGACCCCGAGGTGGGGGTCGCGGGGGCGAGGCCGGCGTATGCGGCGAGGTGGCCAGCGGTCGGGAAGGTGCCGCTGGCGCCGACCTCGATCAGGATGCGGGCTCCGGTCCTGACGCCGATGCCTGGCATCGAGGTCAGGACCTTCGAAAGAGGATGGTCCTCCAGCAGTTCCTCGATCCGCCCGGCCAGCAGCTTGCGCTGCTCAAGGACGGCCGCCAGGGAGCCTGTCAGGCTCGGGACGATCAGCGCGGCCGCCTCGGTTCCCGGACCCGTCACGGTCTGCTCGTCCAAGGCGGCGAAGATCTCCTCGACCAGCCGCTCGGCCATCCGCGGTGCCTTCGGCCGCAGCAGGGTGACCAGGCGTCGACGGCCGGCCTTGCGTATCTGGGCCGGTGAGCCGAACCGTTCCAGCAGGGTGAGGACGGCCGGGTGCTGCAACCGGGGCCCGAGCACCGTTCCAGCGACGGGTGGATCTAGGTGAGCAGGCCGTGCAGGCGGTTTGCGACCCGGGTGGCTTCGCCGGCCAGGGCGTCGTCGAAGCCGACGATCATCTCCAGTTCGGCGATGATGAATGCGTCCCTCGCGTCCGTCTTCGCTTCGCCGGATAGAGATCGGCGATCCGCCGCATCGTCAGCCCCGGCAGACAGGCGACCGGACAGCCCATGCCCCTTGCGACCGGCAGCGGCAGAGTACCGATCGAGGCCGGCTGATCGACGACGAGCACCTTTCCGCGCGTGGCCTGGAGTTTCGCGAACAGCTCGCGGGGCTTCGGCTCGGCGTTGGGCAGCCGCCTGTTGAACGCCTTCTTGCCGGCCGGGGTGACGGCGGGGCGTGGTGTTCGCCCTTGCCGACGTCCAGGCCGGGGAAGACGTCGATGTCGCCGGTGTCGATCACGTGCAGGCCCCTCCATCGCGCTTTCGTCCGGCCTTGCCTCGGCACAGAGCTGCCACATTCACGTAACGGAGAGCTCTTCCGGCTCGGGTGAAGCCGGTGCTCAAGCCCCTCATCAGCGGTCTGTCGATGCCTTCGGGCCCAGTGACACCCCCCCCGGGATCATCAACAACAGGAGGGGGAAGTCATGCCGGACTCGAAGGTCGGAGGCCCCATTGCGGAGCCATGAAAAGGTAACGGGGGGTCACCCTGGCGGCTCCTGAAGGGTTCGGACGGCCGCCAGTCTGGGCACGGGATCAGAACGGTACGGTCCCTCGGATGAGGCGAGGGCGAGGTCGGTCCTTTTCGTGAACCCGTGCCGGTCGCCCCCTGGAGTGCACCCCTCCGGCTTCTCTCCTGTCACACCCCGCGGTCGCTACTCATGTGCTGCCCCTGGCGTACGGCATAGCTTGGACTAGGGGCGGGTGGACTGGACATACGGCAACCCACGCGTTCCACCGTGGAAGTCATCCTTCAGGACAGAAACCCCTGATCCTGGATGTCCGTCAAAGCCGAACGATCCCGCCCTCAGGAAACGCAGCAGAGGAGTGCCGCCCTCGCCGTGGCTGCACTTCGTGTGGTTCAAGTCGAAGCGGAAGTCGGTCACCTGGAGCGCAGTCGCGCGACGGTGGGGCCGAGAGCGTCTGGCTCGGCCGCAATGCGCATCGGCCGTCGATGCAGTGGGACCCGCCCGTCGGGAGGGCCGACGGGCGGGTAAACCGGCACAGGGGGGTCGGTATGTGCCGGCTTGACGGCACACTTCCCCCAGAAAGCGCCGTCACTCCACCTTTTGCCTCGAGAAGGCCACTTCCCTGGCAGGGCAAATTCGATCATGCGGGGACGGTGTCAGGATGAGTAGGTGGTACTCCAGGGTGAGGCTGAGTGTTCGTCACCGAGAGGGGAGGCATAAAGGGGCGGTCACGCAAGGAGCGTCAGTGGATTTCCTTGTGCTCCACGACGTCCGAGGACGTCGACGTGACTGCACTCTGTTCCTGAGCAGCGGTCAAAGGCCGAGCCTCGGGCCATCGGGGGCTTCCTCGCGGCGTGGTCGGCATATATATGAATCCGCGGAGAGGACTCCGACGGGCTGTGCCGAGGCGATGCCGCCACGCCCATGTCCGACCTCGAAACGGGGCATCGTAGCCTTCGTGAACCTGGTGAGACGCATGCCGAACGTAGCTACCCCTTTCATCCTGCCGTCGGCTCATGCGCCCTCGAACTCCAGGACCTCAGGCCGAACGGCATGTCCCGTAAGCAACTCGGCGACCCCACTGACACCTTGCTCCCCGGGTTGGAAGAGCGCCGCGAGCGGGTCGGAGCCGTGGCCCGCGGCGGGCCGTGTCCTCGAACCGGCAGAGAACGAGATCGAACCGGTGTGTTGATACCCGGCACTCTCTTGAGTGCTCGTGAAGGGGCACGGCCTGGAAGGCGACTGTTGAGGAGGGTTGTGTCGGTGTGGGGGACGGTGTGGGGTCGGAGATTTGTGTGAGGACGAGAGCGTCGTCGTTTTCTCCGGCCGACCGGGGGTGCTGGTGTAGGGGATATTCCGGTGAAACCATGATGTGAGCGCAGAGTTGCCGCGACGATGGTGGTATGAGTGAGATGGGTGCGTGGCCGGTGGTGAGGGTTGTGGTGGGGCCGGTTGAGGTCGTGATGGAGGCCGGTACTCTTGGCGCGGCGGTACGCAGCAGCGCTCTGGCCGTACGGGGACCGCTGTTCGGGGTGGCCTCGCAGGGCAAGGACGACGGTCAACGGTGGCGTGTGGTCGTCGAGGTCACCCACGGCTGTCCGCAGCAGGCCCGTGACGGGCTGAACTCGCGGTTCTGGTTCCGGGCCAAGGACGAGGCGGACAGCAGGCGGGAACGGCGTGCGCTGCTGGCGGTGGTCGCCCGGCTGGAGAGCGAGTACGTCGACGAGCTCACCGTGCTCGGCATGCGCTATCGCGTCGTGCGGGCGGAGGAGTACGTGGCTCTCGATGCGCACGGCGACATCGAAATGCCATGGCCCACCGACTTCGGACCTCTCATTCCTGGCTGGGGCTCCGGGGCGGGCGCCCGCGGCCCGAGGGTGGACGGCGATCTCGTCCTGGACCCGGACGCACCCCTTTCTCCCGTTCAGGCGGCGGAGCGGCTGGCGTTGCGTTCCCTGGTCTACTCCGACACCAGGTTTCCCGGCCCCGTACTGCAGGACTCCGCGCGGGCTCTGGAGAGTCACCCCGATGTCGTGCTGATGCCGGTGGCGTTCCTGATCATCGAGCGGTCGGGTGAGAAGTCCTGGACGCCGGGCAGCGGTCTGCATGCCACCGTCCACGACGCACGCCGGACCCTGGCCTTCGCCCTGGCCTGGTGGGAACCGCGCAAGCGAGGTCTGATCCCGCGCGACGCAGAGAGAGACGTCGACGCGCGCACCATGGTCGCCGAGAACACCGGTCCCCTGGCCGCCGAGCTTGCGGTGTTCGCCGAGGCGGCGGACCGGCTGCGCGCAGGCAGGCAGGCTCGACGAGGTCGAGGTCCACGGCACCGTCTTCAGGATCGCCCGGGCCCGCCGCCTGCTGCGCTGGGGCTCCGACGGGCCGGAAGGCCCCCGCCCGTCCGACATCAACACGCACGCCCCCCGGGCCCTCCACCCGCGTATCGACGAGGATGGGACCATCCATTTCGAAGAGCCCACGGAGGAAGAAGACGCCTCGTGAAACATACGGGACCGTCACCGCACCCCCCTTACTCCGTCGAGGAGGCCGAGATCGAAGTCCGGCTGTCGTGCGGGACGGTACGCGACCCACGGGATTTCTGATGCCCAGAGCGCAGCCGGCTTGGGCTGACCGGCTGCACGCCTGTGTCGCATCCCTGTACCGGGCTCCGACGCCTTGAGCTCCATGTGCCGGGTTGCGCGACCCCCCAGTGGCTGTGCTCATGAGAACCGACAGCAGGTGCCTCGTGCTACCTCGAGGTCGGCGAGCTCCGTGGGGTTGATGAGCAGGGCCTCCGGGTCGCTTTCCCGAAGGGCTGCTCGCCGACTCGGCCAGCACGATCTCGGCCGCCCGAGGGCCCCCAGGCGGCGCAGAGTCCCGAAACCCACATGTCCCGCCAGGAGGCAGGAGAGACACCTGCCAGGAGGCTCGGCGCCGAGGCGGTGAGCCCCTGGCAGGACCGGTCCGGGTCCGTTCCCGGCGCTGCGGCTGTGATGGGTGCGCCGGGAACGGAGCATGGGGTTAGCGAGTGTTAGGTGCGGAGGTAGGGGCCGCCGGCCGCGGCGTACATCGGGTGGGTGCCGTGTTCCGGCTGCCAGAGCGCCGGTGTGCCCAGCGCGGTGGGGGCGTCGGCGATTCCCGCGCCCAGGCGGGTGGGGTCGGTGCCGGGCAGGGGGCGGCATGCGATGCGCAGGAGGGCGAGGAGGTGGCCGGCGCGGGCGGGGGTGCGGGGGATGGCCTGGGTGCGCAGGTGGTCGTGGTGGGCGAGCAGGAGGGCGGCCAGTCCGGTGACGTGGGCGGCGGCGATCGCGGTGCCGTCGGCGGGGGTGTAACCGTCGCCGAGTGCGGTGGTGATGATGGCGGTGCCGGGTGCGACCAGGTCCACATCGGGCCCGGCGGGGGTGAAGGGGGCGGGGTAGAAGCCGGGCCACGGCGGCCGGGTGGCCTCGAGAGGGCTTCGGGCGGGGTAGGCGCCGGTGTGGGCGATCGCCCCGACGCTCAGAACGCCCGGCAGGTCGGCGGGGTGGGTGACCGGTCCCGCGGTGTCGCCGGCCGGGGCGATGACCGTGATGCCGGCGGCGTGCGCGTCCATGAGTTTCCACGCCACCAGCTGGGACGGGACGGTGTAGGCAAGGCTGATCTGGGCGATGTCGATGTCGTGGGCGATGCAGTAGTCCACAGCCTGCAGCAGGTCGCTTACACGTCCGCCGGGGAACAGCTTCAGAGCGTGCAGCTCAGCCTCTGCGGCGATCCCGGTGATACCGCTGTGGTTGTCGGCTGCCGCGATCACGCCGGCGCACCAGGTGCCGTGTCCGGTGGCGTCGCTCTGCCACGCCCCGTCCGGGCCGGTGAAATCACGCCCCGCCTGGACCGTGTCTTTGAGATCGGGGTGGGAGGTGTTCACGCCGGAGTCCAGCAGGGCGATCTTGATGCCGTGGCCGCGGTAGGTGGGCGGGAGCTGGTGCAGCCGCATCGCCTGGATTCCCCAGCCGGTCACCGCACGCCCGGGAAACCCTTCGAACGTCTCCGCCAGTGCCTGCACCTCGACGGTGATCTCCCCACTGCCGCCGGTGGGGCAAGGACGGTCGATGCGCAGCGGCCAATAGCCACTGACCGGGCGGACATACAGCGACTGGAGGGTGGCAGGAGTATCCGCGGAAAGACGCAGGCTCACCCGCCCGTCGCGGCCGGTCACCCCGTGCGCCGACGCCGCACCGACCGCCCACACATGCGCGCCGGTCAGCACATCGCCATCGCTGCCCGTGACCAGCACCCGGATGTGCTCGGGCTCCTCAAGCGGCACCGCCAGCATGGGATCCAGCAGCGGTACGGCGCTCACACTGCCCAGCACCGGGATAGGGGCGTAGGAGAGGGGCTGGTCGATCTCGACGACGACCTGCGGGTTCGCCGCCAGAGCGCGGGCCCGCTCATCCGGCATCGCCACCACCGCCACCGGCGGGCACGCCGGGTGAGGCTCGGCGATCGCGCCCAGACCATGCGAACGCGAGGGACGCACCTGCGCTACCGGCTCCACATCGGGGTCCTCCTCCAGCAGCGCGAACAGCGCAGAGGCCTCGATCGGCGGCACCCCGACAGCCAGCAGCCCCACCGGCCGCGGCGCCACCAGATACCGCCCCCACCCCAGCCGCACATCCTGCGCCCGGCTCTGCGGCGCGGCCGGCTCACGCCGCTCCTCGCTCCGCCCGCCGGCCGGCGGGCCTGCGGCCCGGGAAGGTGTCCCCATCCCGCTCTGCACACCGCCGGGCTTCACACCCTTGCCGCCATTACCCGGCCTCGCACCGCTCGTGCCGTTGCCCGGCTTCACGCCACTGCCGTCCTGCTCACTCATCAGCCAACCGCCGTCTCACCTGTTGTGTCCCGAAGAGGTCGCTGGCGGGAGCAAAGGACCCACGCCTCCGCTCCCGCCCACCGCCCAGACCTCACAGGCCCGGCACGGCGCGCATCCGGCCGGGCAGCGTGGCACCCTCTACGAGGGTGCCACGCTGCCCGGCCCGGTCTCACATGCCCGGCTGCTGCCCGAACTGCCCCTGGCCGAACGAACCCTGCCCCATGCCCTGGAACTGCCCGAACTGGCCCCGCGTCTGCTGCTCCCACGGCTGCTGCCCGAACTGCCCCTGACCGGACTGGTCGTACGGGCTCGACTGCCCCTGACCGCCGATCTGACCCAGGGCCATGTGCATGATGGGTGCGATCCGCCGGGCGCACTCGCTCAGCACCTGACCGAACACGTGCGGCGGGATCTGCCCCTGCGACTGGATCCCCATCAGGATCTGCGGGTCCATCCGCAGCTGCTCCACCACCGCCGACACCGCACTCGCCGCACACTTCAGCGACAGCTCTGTCATCAGCAGATACATCTGCTGCTGCCCCTGCTGCCCCTGCTGCCCCTGCTGACCGAACTGCCCCGGCCTCTGCTGGCCCAGATCCTGGCCCTGCCCCATCCAGGGCTGCTGCTGAGCGAAGGGGGCCTGGCTGAACTGCTGGCCGTAGCCGTACGGCTGCTGCGTCTGCGGCTGGCCGATCTGCTGAGAGGTGTAGACGGACATGCGGGACTCCTCCTTGAGTTCCGGCGGAAGAAACGGCGGATCCTGAACCCGGCCCACCGCACCCGCAGCAAACCACCAACCGACCAAGAACACATTCCGGGACATACGCCCATCAGGAGTAGCTCGCCAATGTCCGCCCCGGACCGGAAGGGAACGGCCACCATCCCTGTAGCAGGGCCTCGCATGAGATCACCGGCACAGGACGCACGCACCCCCGGTCGGAGAACGGCGAAGGGGGCGGCCCGACACACATGACATACCCCGGTAGGCCGGAAGGGCCTGCCGGGCTCCGCATCAGGGCGGGCGGGGCCGTGAGGCGTGTGTGAAGCGGCGATGGTGCCCAGTGGAGTGGCACCCGAGTGTGTGCGGGCGCCGTGGGCGCCGCTGAGAGTGCCCACGATGCCGATACCGCGGCCCGTGCTCGGCATCCGCGCAAGAGCCCGTCCCACGCGCCCTCCTGCGCGGCGGGGCCGCTATCGGCGCCCCACACCCGCCCCCGGCCGCCCCACTGAAGGTGCGGATGCGGCGCGAGCGGCGGCTCGGCATGCGCAACTGTGTTGGTGACCCGCTCGGAAACGGCGGGCAGCACCGCACCGCCGTCCGTATGTCACGTCCGATGCAGCCTGCGCAGCGTGACGGGCGGAACGGACGGCTGAGGCCGGCGCTCCACGACCCCGGGTGCGGATCGACACGTTCAGAAACAGCAGGCCTGGGTGCGGAACACCTCAGCCGAGCAGCCGGAGACCGGGATTTGAGTAGTCACTACTCAATACCGGCAGCCAAGGTTCGTTTCCTTGGCCAAGGTTGGGCGGAACCGAACAATTCTGCTGCCGACGGGACCTGAAATGACGGATATTGATGGCGTGACAGAACCTCGCAATCTGGTCAGCGCCCCGGGATTGCTGACGAGCGGGCTCTCGGTTACCGTCTGAACTGTCCAGGCCTTCCCAGGACTCTTCGAGGAAGGTGCTGCGCTGCTTCCGCATCCTGAATGCGCCGAGGCCGGCACCCCTCAGTGAACGAGATGGTGCGCCGAGATGTTCGATCAACCCGCCGGAAGTCAGGCAGACGGACTCAGAGTCACGGGTCCAAGGGTCGCCATCAGGGATGTCAGCAGAACGTTTTTGAGCAGCGGCCGCGAAGTCAAGGCCCTGGGCCCGGTGAGCCTTGATATCGATGACGGTGCATTCATCTGTGTTGTCGGCCCGTCGGGATGCGGGAAGTCCACCCTGCTACGGATACTGGCAGGGCTTATTCGACCGACATCTGGTTCCGTGGAGATCAGGAAAGAGGGGGCCGGGACTCTTCTGTCCATGGTGTTCCAGGATCACAATGCCTTTCCATGGAAAACGGTTCGGCAGAACATTCGATTCGGCCTTGACATTATGTCTCCTCGGCCGTCCAAGAGCGATAGAAATCAGCGCGTGGACGAGCTGCTGCGCAGACTTGGCATAGCAGATTTTGCGGATGCCTATCCGGCGACACTGTCGGGCGGGATGAGGCAGAGAGTTGCCATCGGTCAAGCTCTTGCCGTCGATCCTGAAGTGCTCCTCATGGATGAGCCATTCGCCTCGCTCGATGCACAGCTTCGGCTCAATATGCAACTTGAGCTGGTGAGGCTTTGGGAGAATGACAGGCGGACTGTCATATTCGTCACCCACAGCCTTGATGAAGCTATTTTTCTCGGCGATCGGGTGATAGTTCTCGGCCCCAGGCCCGGCGTTGTCTGTGATGCCATAGAAATTCCTTTCCCGAGGCCTCGGCACTTCTCTATTCGATCGCATCAGGAATTTGGTGCGATCGAAGCGCAGATCTGGCGGACTCTTCAGGAAGCAGGGGGAACTCTGGTCCCGCCGCTTCCCGCGGACGGATGAACAGGAGCTGCCTTGTGTTGCAGGGAAGAGGAGACCCGGCACGAGGCCGGGAGACGGAACTGATCACCATCCGGCCAGGGGACATGGAGCGGAATCCTCGCAGATATCTCAGATTCCGCCGGATCACCGAGTTCTCCTGTGCCGTGGGATTGCCGTGCGTGATGCTTCTGGTGTGGCAGGCGATGTCCTCTGCAGGACATATAGATGGGGACTTCCTTCCGGCGCCGATTGATATTGCGCGTACGGGGCTCGGAATGATGGGCGACGGAATGCTCTACGACGCAGTGCTCTACAGCATGACAAATACAGGAATAGGTTTCACTATCGGGGCGGCAGGGGGAGCGCTGACTGGTCTGGCTGTGGCGTTGACCCGGCTGGTCCGGGTTGCCACCGGCCCGCTCATCTACGCGCTGTGGACAGTTCCGAAGATCGCGCTGCTTCCCCTCTTCCTCATCATCTTCGGGTTTGGTGCCGCCCCACAGATCTGTCTCATCGCAACGAGTACCTACTTCCTCGTGCTGATCCCGACCATTGCCGCAGTGGCTTCCATCCCCAGTTCCTACCGTCAGGCCGCACTGTGCCTGGGTGCCAACCGGCGTCAAATGGTGAGACATGTGCTGCTTCCGGCAGCCCTTCCCCAGATATTCATTGCACTGAGGCTGGCCAGTGGTGCCGCCGTTCTCGTCATGGTTGCCGCAGAGTTCACGCAAGGTGATCAAGGAGTGGGCTTCCTGATCTGGAATTCTTGGTCTCTGCTCCTGACGGAACGCATGTATGTGGGAATCGTTACTGTATCCATCCTAGGTGTCGTTTTTACGCAATTGGTCGTCATGCTGGGCAGACGCCTCACCCCCTGGAACGAGGAGCGCTGATGAACCGGAACACCCAGATCTGCTCGGGGACTCTGCTTGTGGCACTGGCTTTCCCGCTGGTGTCCTGTACCGGGTCACCCGAAAGCAAGGACGCGGCTGCGCAGCCAAAGTCACAGCCGGCGCCGGCCGTCACCGAAGACGGCGGTGCGCCTGCTCCCGAGCCTCTGGCGAAGAACACAAAGGTCACCATCGCGATGGCAGCTCTTGCCGAGAATTTTGCCGGTGTTCTGCTCGCAGACCAGATGGGCGAGTTCAAGAAGGAGAACCTGGATGTGTCCGTTCAGGTGCTGCCCACGACTGAAACCCTGACATCGATGGCCCAAGGCCGTATCCAATTCCAGCCCAGCGGTCTGACCGCTGCCACTCTCAACGGAATCTCGAGCGGTGACACGTATCGTGTCGTGGGCTTCATGTATGACACGATCGGCGAAATCAAGGAAGGGATCTGGATCGGCAACAAGTACTTCGACGCAAATGGAAAGGTCGACCCTGAGAAAGTCCGGGGCATGAAGCTCGTACTCGGCCCTATCGGTATTGGACAGTCAACTGCCGGGTCCGCCAGTAAATGGCTGCAGAGCATCGGCCTGAGTCTCGAAGACGTTCAGATCGTTAACATGAGCCCGCCCGACACCGTCGTTGCCATGAAGCAAGGGGCCGTCGACGGAGCCTACCTCCTCGGACCTTTCTGGCAGCAGGTCGAAGCATCGGGAAAATCGCGCTATGTGACCGGCACAAGAGGAAACGTCGCGTCATACATGATGCCCACGCGCTTCATGGAGGAGAAGCCTGAGGTGGCTGAGGCGATCATGCGAGCCGTCCTCCGTACACACCGAACGTACCTGGACGGCGACTACCACAAGGATCCTGAAGTGGTGAAGGCCCTCTCGAAGGCGATGAAGGTTCCCTCGGACGTCTTTACCAAGACCGAGACGCCCTTCAAGTTCACCAGCGACTTCCAGTCCGCCTTTGCCGAGAAGGCAACCCTGGACCTGCAGGGCGTATGGCTGAACGCCGGAGGAGTGCTCTCCTACAAAGAACCCCTTCCGCCCGAGCGGATTGTGGACCTCAATCTGGCCCGAAAGGTTGCAGGTGAGCAGTAGGTGAATCTGGCCTGCCGCATCCGATGTGCCGAGGAGGAGCCGTGAGCCGCCAAGAACCGGCGAGAGAGCGGGAACTGAAGGGCTATGCATACGAAGGGAGCGATGACGCACTTTTCCTCAGGATGTTCAGCGGTCTGGAAGCGTACTGCGACCCCATCACCGGCAACTTCATCGACGAGCTGCCTCTGCCCGGCGGGGCTGCCTGCCTGGAACTGGGGGCAGGCGGGGGCTCCATGGTCAGGCGGCTGGCCGCGCGGGTGGGTCCCACGGGACAGGTCGTCGCCGTCGACCGGGATCCCCGGTTCGTTACTCCTGCACCGAACGTGCGCATCGTCCGGCACGACCTGCAGCTGGGCCTCCCAGAGAGCTGCCGTGGCCCGTACAGCCTGATCCACGCACGTCTCACCCTGTCCCACCTGCCCAACCGCAGGCAGTTGCTTGGCGAGCTTGTCGATGCCCTGGCGCCCGGGGGATGGCTAGTGGTCGGAGAATTCAGCCAACGGCCGCTACGTGTGCTGAACAGCCCGTCCGAAGACGATTCGGCCCTCTTCGGGCGGCTCATGCACAGGTTCACAGAGATCGTGATGGACCATGCAGACATCGAAGACGACTGGGCGCACAAGGTCTACGCGGCGATGTATGCCAGCGGGCTGGAACGACTCCGGATGACAGACCACGCAGAGAACTGGACCGGAGGGAGCCCGGGTGCGGAACTGAACTGGGTGGCTGTCAATCTGGTTCGGGACAGAATGATCGCCGCCGGCGTCACCGAAGACGAAATGCGCCGGTTCCGCCAGTTCACAGCCGATCTCCGGGCCGCCTCACTCTCCTGGGAGTTCGTCTGTGTCAGAGGCCGGAAGCCTGCCGGGCTCGAGAACAGCTGAAGCCGGAAGCATGGCCCTGCATGTTTCTCATGCCCGGGAGCCTCAGTGCCGGCGTGGCACGGTGTGCTCCGGCACCGGGGAGTCTCCCCGGCAGCGGGTCATGCCTGGCTGCCGGGGAGACTCCTGGTGATGGCGAGGAGCTGCGGCTCCGCCCGGCGGCCGCCAGGGCGTAGAAGACAAGCCCGGTTCACATCTGATCGGGCGATCGCCCATCCGGCCTGACGGAGTGAGCACAGATCCATGACGGCTGCACGATGGAGCGGCCTCGCGCCACTGAACCGGCAAGTGCGTGACGCCGTCGGCGTACTTCGTGTTCACGCGATCGGTGAAGTCACGGCCAGCCAGACCCTGTGCCTCTGCCACGGCCTGGGCCGCGACGGTGGCCCGGCGCCAGCCGCGCTCGCGCTGACGGACTCTCTCGATTCCGAGGATCCGCATGATTCCTGCGACGCGTTCGTGGTCTATCCGCATCCCCTCGTCGCGAAGTTCGGCGCTGATTCCAGGGCACCGCAGATGCCGTCGGAGTCCTGGCGGACCGCGGGTATCCGGGCCGCGGTGCGGCGCGCCGGTGGTAGAAGCCCGAGCCCCCAGCAACGAGCACAACGCGTGACGCCGAATCGGCGCTGATGAACGTCAACGAACTGGCAGCGGATCATCAGCAGGCCTCCCCTGAGAAATACAGGGCAGCCGTGCGGAGGCCGTGCGGAGCGAGCGCCGGAACGGTGCCCGTCAGCAGCTCGGAACCGGTCTTCCCCAGCGCCTCCTGACGCGGTGGCCTTCGGCCGCCTGGTGCAGGCGCTGGTGTCCGGCTGCGGATACGAACGCGCTGCCGACGAGCACTGCTTGGCCACGAGGCTACGGTGCCGCCGGGGACAAGTGGATCCCGGGCCCCGCGTCGTGAAGAACCTGCTGCTGGTCCTGTCCGCCTACGGTCCCATGACCGGCCTCGACCCGGATCACCTCGTCGAGGACGGATGCGTCACCAAAGCGCTCTCCAGCGTGAACGTGCTGAAGATCGCGTGTGGTGGTGCGCCCCGGACCGTGCCGGCGGGACCCGAAGCCGCTTGGCAGATCCGGGGCTTGTACCGGTGGAAACCCTGCGCCTTGTGACCTGGGCGAAGAAAGTCCTGGTCTTGCCGACACACTCACGTATTTTCGGTGAAACCAGATTAATAGGTTCTAGAGTGCTGATGAACCTGGCCCGGAAAGCGCAAACGGGTCTGGGCCTGGCTGGCTCCTGTTCCCGGACGTACAGGAGCCAGCCACGAGGGCACGCGCTGCGGAGCATGCCCTCGCAGGGTCACACTCCGGGGCAACGCGCCAACGCCCGGGCAGACATTGCCAGGTTGAACGGGACCTTGCCCACGGGGGTCATCGTCTGGCGCCCCATCCCTTGATCTTCGCAGGGAATCCCGGCCTTCAGGCCGGGCGGGAATCCGATCCTCGGCCCGGAGGCGCGAAGCGCCGGAGTTCTCTGCGCCTCCGGGGTGACGGTCAGGTCGGCCGCTTCTGGTTCTCGATGTACTCCCGGACGATGCTCAGGGGCGGCCCGCCGCATGAGCCCACGAAGTACGAGGGAGCCCAGAAGACCGAGCCCATGCCGATGCGGTTGATCCGGCCGGTGTACTCGGCGCGTAGGTAGCGGGAGCTGACGCCCTTGAGGCTGTTGACCAGCTTGGACAGGGCAACTTTCGGCGGGTAGTGCACCAGCGGGTGCACGTGGTCGCCCTCGCCGTTGAACTCCCTCAGCTCGGCCTCGAACTTCTCGCAGACGTCCCGCATGATCGCTTCGCAGCGGGTCAGCATGTCGTCGTCGAAGACCTCACGCCGGTACTTGGTGACGAACACCAAATGGGCATGGAGGTTGTAGACGACGTGGTTTCCCCTGCGAATATCGGGGTCAGGTTCCCAGCGTGGTGACATCCGCCAAATGTATGGTGATCGAGCGAACCGGCGTGGGAGGGGGATGGGTCGGGTGATCCGTGCGTACAAGTTCCTCCTGCGGCCCACCGTGGGCCAGCAGGTCGCGCTCGGCGAGATGCTGCGGGATCACTGCTCCCTCTACAACGGGGCGCTCCAGGAACGCCGCGGCGCCTGGCGGCACGTTTCGAAGACGAGCGTCACATACGGGCGGCAGTCCGCGCAGCTCAGGGAGATCCGGGCGTTCGATCCGGAGCGTCAGGGCCGCTGGTCGTTCTCCAGCCAGCAGGCCACCTTGCGCCGGTTAGACAAGGCGTTCGCGGCGTTCTTCCGCCGGGTCAAGGCCGGCGACACCCCGGGCTACCCGCGCTTCCGGGGGGTGAACTGGTTCGACACGGTGGACTTTCCCAAGGACGGTGACGGCTGCCGCTGGGATGCCGCCCCGCACGCCCCCGCCACCCGCGTCCGCTTCCAGGGCGTCGGGCACGTCAAGGTCCACCAGCACCGGCCGGTGGCCGGCAAGGTCAAGACCGTGTCCGTCAAGCGTGAGGGCAAGCGCTGGTACGTGATCCTGACCGCCGAGCAGGCCGCCCCCGAGCCGCTGCCCCAGACCGGGTCCGTGGCCGGCATCGACATGGGCATCGCCCATTTCCTCGCCGACTCGGGCGGCGGGTTCGTTCCCGACCCGCGTCACGGGCGGAAGGCCGCCGCGAAACTGGAGGCCGCGCAGCGGGCCCTCGCCCGGTTCCCCCGCGTGCGCCGGGACAGGCGCACCGGAAATCACCAGCGGGCCGTTCGGAAGGTTGCCGATCTGCATCGCAGGGTCCGCCGTCAGCGGCTCGACCACGCGCACAAGACCGCCTTGGACCTGGTCCGCGCACACGACGTCATCGCGCACGAAGATCTCAGGATCCGCAACATGGTCAAGGCCCCCGCGCCGAGGTCCGACCCCGAACAGCCGGGCGGCTTTCTGCCCAACGGGGCCGCCGCGAAGGCCGGGCTGAACCGTTCGATCTCGGATGCCGGATGGGGGGTGTTCCTGACGATCCTCACCGCCAAGGCTGAAAGCGCCGGCCGGGAAGTGATCGCCGTGGACCCCCGCAACACCTCCCGGACCTGCCCCGCATGCGGGCACGTCGCCAAGGAGAACCGGCCCACCCAGGAGAAGTTCCACTGCGTCGCCTGCGGCCACACCGCGCACGCGGACACGGTGGGAGCGATCAATGTTCTACGGGCCGGGCTGGTCCGTCGCGAAGCCCCACCGGCATAGCGAGAAGCCCCCTCATTCATGAGGGGGAGGAGTCACCTCATGGCCTGTCCCTCCACCTTGACGGCAGCCGCTGGGTGGATTCATTGGTGGTGGACAGTGATTGTTCATCGGGCGGTGTCAGTCGGACCGGCACTCGGCGGTCATGCCGTTTCCGGCCCGAGCACAGATGCGGTGGCGTGCGGGCCGACCGAGTCGGATGCGTGGCGGACTTCTGGGCGCGGTGCGTGCCGACTCGCAGCCGCAGCGCCCGACGACGGTCACTGCTCTGGGCGGGCGGCTGCCGCACGCTGCGCGTGGTGACGGCGCATCCGTACGACCCGGGTGCGGGACCCGTTGGGCGGACAGGCACAGGTTCTGCCCCCGGCGCTCTCGACACGGCGCCGGGACCATGAAGGCACCCGCGTGCCAGGGTCTGAAGTGCGGGTCCGTTCCCGGCGCTGCGGCTGCGGTGGGGTGCACCGGCCGGGGAGGCTGGCAGCGGGGCCGCAGGCGCGGCTCTCGGGCGCTGGAGGGCGTCAGGTTCTGCGAGGGAGTCTCGTCGAGTTTACCGGGGACAGGTTGCGCGGGCAGTTTGTCCGGTGCGGAGGGCCGTTGTGTGACGCGGCCCGGCTCGTCGGCCGTGGGCGTGTTGGGGTGCGCGGAGGCGGTGTGGCGGTGTTCGGCGGCCGGGCTGGTGACGTCGTGCTTGCGGGCGGCAGGTGGGCTCGGGGGTCGGTTCTGGTCTCCCGGGGCAAGTGGTACCGGCCGGGGTGGGTGGGTTGTCAGGGTGCGTGGGGTGTGGTGTGGGCCAGGGGGCCGGGGCTGCCGTAGAAGGCGGCGTGCAGGGCGGCGGCCAGTTCACGGGCCCGGGGCTCGCTGTCGATGTCGTGGAGCACGTAGTAGACAGGGCCGGCGAAGGAGTCGGAGCGGATCTCCCGGGCACGGATCAAGCGCGTGACGGCCTCGTGGACGGTGTCGTGCATCGCCGGGTCAAGGGTGTGTTGCGGAGCGGTGAGTGTGTCGGCCTTGACCGTCCACCGCGGGCCGTGATGCTCGACCGCGATGAACACTGCCTGCTGCTCCTGCGCGGCCCGGTAGGCGGCGTTGAAGGTGTCGGGGTCTGTTGCGTCCGGGATCAGGCCGGCGGGGCAGGGGATCGGCAGCGGCTGCATCGGATCATTCTTCCAGGCGGAGGGGAAACCACTGTGTTGACGTGGTGCGTGTCTTTGGGGGTGTGGGCGCGTTGAGGTGTGTGACGCGTGCACTGGTCGGGGCGCCCCACGCCCGGACCCGCGCGGTCGGCGGCCCCGGTTCTACGCCTCAGCGCCGGGGCCGCCCCACAGATCCGCGGTTCCCTTTCCCGGATCATGCGACCGGCCATCCTGGTTTTTCCTCCGGACCGGGACTCCGCGCCACCAGCCAGCGACGGCAAACGCTGCTGCTGAACGTGAGCGAAGCCGGTGCTGGTTTGCAGGAGCTGGTCCGCTCGCATGGCTCCGTCGGCTTCATACGGGACGACACAGTCTTCGCGGCGCGTTTGGGTGTGGTGTCTTCCCAGGTTGCAGGGCGGGTGTCAGGCTGCGTCAAGGTCGGCCCAGTGGTCGATCAGTCCGTCGGGATGACCAGTAGCGTGTCGTAGACGCGGTCCTCGTCCAGCCCCCAGGACTCCAGCACGGGCCGGGCAGCCTGTCCTGCAGTGCGGTACGAAGCCCCTGCCGCCACGGACGGTTTCCCGGGGCAGGTCCTGCCCGCGAAGCAGGAGCGGCCTGTCGCGCGGTCCGGGAAGGGAGCCGCGGATCTGCGGAGCGGCCCCGGCGGAGGTGTGGTACCGGGGCCGCAGGTCCGGGCGCGGGGTGCCCGAACCGGTACATGCGTCACACAGCTCAACGCGCCCGCGGCCCCGGGGAAACGCATCACGTCAACACGGTGGCGCTTCCTTCGCCTGGAAGGTGGCCAGCTGGTGCGTGGCAGTGCGGTCCCGGCCCGGCCCGCGGTTGCGCACGCAGGCGGATGTGCTCGCCCATGCCCGGGCCGAAGGGATCGAGCTGCGGCCGGACGCCACCGCGGTCCAGCTCCGTCGACCCTTGGCCGGTCGCAGCGGACGCCGCGCGTGCGTCTCGGGCAGGAAGTCCACCGTCGCCGACGACCGGGGCCGCACCCTTGTGGGCCGACGCCTTGCGGCCTGGGCGGATGAATGACGCCGCCGCCCGCAACGAAGGCATCGGTGTCTGCCTCCGGCGCTTCCCGACGCGGAAGTCCTCCTGGGCGACGGATCCCCCGAGCTCCGACGCGATCACCCTCCCCGGCTGTGACCCGCTCGGGAAGGGAAACAGAATCAGCAAGCAGCCCGCCAGAGGTCCTCCAAGCCGCATACGAGCCCGAGACCACCACTGATCCAAGCGCATCACCGTCGAACACTCCCGCGCCGGCTACGAACGCCGACCCATTGGGCCAACCGACGGGCCACCTCACCAGCCGCCTCTCGAGCCATCGCCAGCCTCGTCTCCGGCCACAACAACACCAGCCGGCGAACCTGCAGCGCTCAGGCTCCAGATCAATCATCCACCAGCTCGTAAGCGCAACTCGGCAGCGACCACCGCGCGCTCAGCACCTTCAGGCCTCACGCCCGCTCCACGGCGGCTGAGGTGGAGCCGGGTCAGCTGGAGAACGCTTCGTCCGCGAAGGCGGGCACGACCTCTTGAGCGAACAAGTGCAGCGAGTGCAGGGCCTGCTGCTGTGAGAGGCTGCCCCAGGCGAACGCGCAGATGACGTAGTTGCAGCCGCTCACTTCCAGCAGCTCTGCAACCTGCTCTCGCACGCGTGCCGGTGTGCCGAACAGGATGGTCTCGTTCTGCACCGCGCCATCCCACCCGAAGACCTGCTCCATGCTGGGATCGTTGTGGGAGTGCCACAGCTTGTTGAGGGAGCCGAACCAGTTGTCGTAGGCGACATGCGTGACGGCCCGCGCTTCGGCTTCGGTGTCGGCGACGAACACGTGGCGAAGGATCCCTGCTTTGGGCTGGGTCACGTGACCATTGAGACGGTTGCGGTCCTGGAGGCTGGATTTCCAGTTCTGCCAGTAGGCGTCTGTCAGCTGGCGGACGAACCCTGCCGGTCCGAGGCCTACGAAATTGAAGCCGTTCACGGCCGCGTACTCGATGCTCTCAGGGTTGTGCGTCGGGTACCACAGCGGAGGGTACGGCTGCTGCAGGGGCTCCAGTTCCATGGGGACGTCATGGAACCGGTAGTGCTCGCCCTCGAAGGAGAGACGCGAGTGCGTCAGGCCGGACGTCAGCAGGGCAAGTACCTCGTTGAAGAGCGCACGTGTCTCGCCGGTGTCCACACCGTAGTACCCGAGCTCGTAGGGCGAGGCACCGCGGCCGACACCGAGTTCCAGCCGGCCGCCCGAGAGGTGGTCCAGCATGCAGACTTCCTCGATGAGCCGGAGGGGGTTGTAGAGGGGCAGCACGTAGGCGAGCGGGCCGAGGCGAATCTGGCGTGTCCGCTGGGCCGCCGCCGCGAGGAACAGGGCTGGCGACGGCGCCATGCCAAGAGGTGTCGCATGATGCTCGGCGAGGTGATAGGCGTAGAACCCCGCCGAGTCAGCGGCCTCCAGCAGCCGCAGGCGCTCGGCATAGAGCCGGTGCGGAGGCAAGTCGGCACGGTCCAGCCAGTCAAACAGGCCGAAATCAATGTGATTCATCCTTGTGTCCTTTACTCGCTTGCGGCCCAGCGCATGCCGGTGTGAGCGGGGGAAGGAGACGTTGTCGGCGGGTGGGACGGGGTATGCACTCGTCCCTGGCTGGCTGGGCATCGGGACGGTGTTCCGCGCGGTTTCTGCCTCCGGCCGATGTCCTGCGGCAAGTGTTTCGCGCCAGGTGCGTCGGCCGGCAGGCCGGCATGAATGCAGGTGGCGCGGTGGAGACTGTGCTGGCCGCTCACCCCTCTATCCGGGAAGCAGGCCGAGCTGGGTGAGGAAGGTGACGTTGTCCCAGTACAGGCGCTGGCTGTGGATCAGGCCGCCGGAGTACTGCAGGATTTCCACGAACGTGAACTTGAACGCCCTGTCGGTCGGAGGGACGGTACCGTCCGGGCTGACGAGCGGGCCGGTGTGGGTGCCGGAGTACATGCCCTCGATGATGACGGTGTCACCGTCTTCGAAGGTGTGCAGGGCCTCGATGCGGGCGTCCGGGGCGGCTGTGTGGAAGACCTCCTGGAACATGCGGACCGCTCCAGCGCCTTTGAGCTCGCCGTTGGGGGTAGTCGACTCGACGTCCGGGGCGTAGTGAGCCATCACTGCATCGATGTCCCCGGAGTTGATGGCGGTGTAGTGGTCTGAAGCGAGTTCCTTCAGATGGCTCATGGTGTCTTCCTCTCCAGTGTTTGGTTCCGGCTGGGTACTGACAGGCGCACGGGCGGGGACCGCGGTGGCGGTGTCCGTCACAAGCCGGGGGATCCGTTCGGCGATATACGGACGCAGGCTCTGCAGCGTCCTGTGCATCGCGTCCAGGAACACATCGATGTGCCGGTCAGTCATAGGCGTGGACAGGGTGAACAGGCCACGCCGCGAGAGGTGGATCCCCCTGTTGAGCAGTTCGAGGTGGACCAGCTCGGGGAGTTCAGCCAGGTCCGTCTGCAGGGCCTGGACGTCGCGGGCGTTACGCAGCGGGCCTTCGCCCCAGTGCAGGTGTGCCTGCGAGCCGATGCCCGTCACCTGCATCGTGATGCCGGCGTCACGTGCGACTTGAGGAAGCTCACTGATCAGGCGTTCACCCAGGCCGTTCAGCCGGGCCACTGTCTGGGGACCGAACATTTCCAGAGCGGTCGCGCCGACATTCAAGGCCAGACCGTTTCCGACGAAGGCTCCCGCGTGATACAGAGGCGCCGGCCGGGTCGGGTCAAACTGTTCCATGATCTCCGCTCGCCCGCCGAGCACGCCCAGGGGGACACCGCCACCGACGATCTTGCAGACGGTGGTGAGATCAGGCCTGAGGTCGTAGCGCTCCTGCAGCGGACCAAGCCGGAAGGTGGAGCACTCGTCGAGGATCATCAGCACACCGAAATGACGGGTGAGAGCGCGCAAGCCGTGCAGGTAATGGACATCGGCCGGAATACAGCCGGCGGCTCCCATCATGGGTTCGACGATGATCGCTGCGATCCGGTCGGCGTGCGTGGCCAGGACCTGCGCCGCCTGATCCAGATCGTTGTAGCGGACCAGGAACACTTCCGCCCCCGTGCTCGGCGGAACCCCGCGAGGCACCTGAACAGGAGGAAACTCCCCGGGCAGGCCCGGCTGAGGGATCAGGGGGCCAGGCATGCCTGCGAACATGTTGAGCGCGGCATCGTTGTAGACACCGTGGTACCCGCCGTCGATCTTGATGATCGCATGCTTACCGGTAAAGGCGCGCGCGGCACGCAGCGCGAGCATGGTCGCCTCGGTGCCGGAGTTGGTATAGCGGACGAGATCGACTGAGGTGATGCGCTCGCACATGATCCGGGCGTGGCGCTGCTGCGCCTCCACGGGAGCGCCAAGCGCGGTCCCCTGGGCGAACTGCTCCGTGGCGGCGGCCGTGAGAGCCGGGTGGGCATGCCCGTGGACCATCGAGCCCATGTTGTTGATGAAGTCCAGGTACGTGTTGCCGTCTACGTCGGTGAGTGTGCAGCCGGCGCCATGGGACATGAACGTCGGATACGGCGTGAAGTGATTGATGGTCCGGGTGTCCCCGCCGGGGAGCCAGCACTTGGCATCCTCGTGCATGAGGCGAGACTTCTCGGTCCTCTCGCGATATGTGCTGCGAATGTTGTCGGCGACAGCTGACGATTCTTTGATCACTTTACTCGCCTCCCGTGCGCGCGAGAGGCGCTGCACGACAGCAGGGACGCGCACCCGGCACGGGCGCGGGCGGGCACTGTTCAGACGTAGCGCAGGTGGACGTCGCCGAAGGCGATGCACTGGCAGGCGAGCCGCCAGTCGGGTTCGGCGTCGACGACCTTGAGGATCCCTTCCTCGCGGACGGTGGGCGCGCGCAGATTGGCGGATCCGGATACCACCTGGACCAGGCATGTACCACAGCGGCCGGCCCGGCAGCCGAAGACGATGGGGAGGTTGTGCTCGGTGCTGACGTTGAGAAGCGGCGAACCCGCGGGGACATGCACCTGCTGGGTTCCGACCCGGATTGTCACCATGTCAGTGCCTCCGCTCTTCCTGTTCTGACAGTCCGACGGCTTCGGTGTCCCTCACCAGGGCACCCGTCTCGCTCATGAAGTCGCGGTAGTTGCGTTCCGACGAAACAAAGGCACGGCCGGTGGTCGTCGCGCCCCGGAGTGTCTGCCCAGCCGTGTACCGGTGAAGTGTGCGATGAACGGTGTACATGTCCACACAGGACTGGTACGCCTCAGTCAGCTCGGTGTGTTGCCGCTGCTGCACCCACGAGCGCAGTCCCGGAGTGTGGTCATGGATTGAACGGAAGAATTCCTTCCACCGGCCCGGGACGAAACGCAGTCCGTTCGCGCGGGCGCTCGCGGCCCCTGGATGGGAATAGTCGACCTGGAAGAGCGAGTCCAGCATCAGCATGAACGGCAACTGGTAGCCCGATGCCGCCCCGTTGAGGTCGTCGTTCACCCAGCCGCCGGTGAGCTGGATCTTGCGGAACTCCACCGGGTCCACCTTCGGTACGAGATGCCTCACGCAGAAGTAGACGTTGCGCAGTGTGTCGTGAACACATCGCAAGGCGAATGCCCCCAGCTCGGCATCGTCCGCAGCAGCGCACTCCAGCGCCAGGGCTCCCCAGCCGTAGATGGGTATGCCGAAGGACTCGACGGCGAAGAAGGCGCGGTAGAAGTTGAGTTCAGACTGGTTGACCCCGTTGAGCCAGAAATAGGGCCTGATCCGGTTCAAGTCGGCGAGTTCACGGTAGGACACCCGATCGCCGTCCGAAAGACCGTCGACCTGCCATGCACGCATCGTCATGATCAGCTGATTGAACCGGGGCAGGATCCCCGACGACTCAGACAAGGCGGTGAGCAGGACATCGAAGCACGGCGGCATCACGCTCGGACCGCTCGCCGCCTCAAGAACCGGACTGCCCTGGCGCCACATGTGATTCAGGTAGATCAGCGGAACCATCAACAGCTCCTGCTCCGGCAGGGGCAGGGAGATCGCAGACTGGATGAGGCTGACCAGAGTTCCGGCACGGTGGGCCAGCGCGTCGTTCTCTGCCTCCACCCACTTGCGGAACTCCTGCGCGTCCTCTTGGGAGTACAAGGTGCTCGCCGACTGGCACAGCGAGGCCAGCGCCGACAGAGGTTCGGGAAATTGGTAGTCAGGACACCTTGGCGGCATGAACCCCGTCTGCGTGGATGCAAGCGCACCTACGGCATCCAGGGGACTGAGGGCAGCACAGTCCAGGGGCTCGCCGTAGTCGAATTCCAGCCGGCTGCCCGGCAGGGCGAGCAGCGGAACGTCCCACAGTGCCACCCCGTAAGTCCTCGGACCGAGCACAGGGGTGCGAATCGACGGTGACGAAAGGCTGGCAGGCGGCAGGTCTGAGGACAGTGGCCGCGGAAACGCCAGCAGCTTGGCCCGCCGCCTCGCCCACTCGGAAGAAGTAAGCAGAGGCCTGGCAAGGTAGGACTGGCTGGTCACGAGCGGTCACCACCCGACTGTCATACAGGAGCTTGTGAACCCATATACACCTTTCCCCCGATTCTCCGGCGCTGTGTGAGTCTGGCGTGAGTAAGTACTACTCAGACTCGCCATGCCTTGTGTGTCTCGCATGGAGGTTGGCAAGGGACCACAGGACCGGCATACCGGCTGGGGTGCGCACGGGGTATCCGTAGGCCCGAGAAGAATCGGGAATGGCCGGCGCGGTTTCTGTATCCGGCTCAGTCGGCCAGGTCTCCAGCATCGCCTGGGCGACGGCGAGGCAGGTGAGCCCGGAGCCGGCCAGTCGGGGAGGGGTTTCAGCCACTGGGTGTCCGTGGGATCGTCGTCGATCTTCACGTGCAGTGAGGTAGCAGGGTGTCTGGGGCATTCGTCACAGAACGATCTTTGGTTTTCTGTCCGGATCGCAGGGCCGCCCGTGCGGTGAGGGCACCCGGCAGCCAGCACGGCTCCGGCCTTTACTGTGCGCCGAGCGTCATCCACTTCTCCGGCTTCTCGAGGGATACGAAGCCCGCCCTGGCGTAGATCGCGTGCGCGTCTGCGGTGGCCAGCAGAACACGGCGCAGCCCGTAGGGCGCGAGATGTTCGCAGACGGCGGCAACCAGTGCATGCCCCAGGCCCTTCCCCCGGCTGCCGCGAGCGATATAGACGTCGCACAGCCATGCGAACGTGGCCCGGTCCGTGACCACCCGGGCGTAGCCGAGCTGAACGCCGGTGACACTGTCATAGACCCCGAAGTTCAACGAGTTGGCCATGGCTGCATCCTGCTTCTCCCGGGACCGCCCCAGGGCCCAGTACGAATCTGCGGAAAGCCACTGGTGGATGACTGCACGGTCGAGACGAGCCGGGTCGCTGGATATGGTGAAGTTGGCCGGGAGATCAGTGGTCATGGCAGCATATAAGCAGACCCGGAGGCCCCGAGGCTATCCGATAGCCCATTGACGTATCGACACGCCGGATCGTGATCACTTCGGAATTGCTCGTCTAGATCACGTGCCGTTTTCGCCGGGGTGGCACCGGTATCCAGGAATGCTTTCACGACCTCGGTCCGCAATGCGGGGGCATGCTCAGGGACTTGCTCGACGGCACCGCACCGACCTGAAGACCGACGAGGTCACCCGCCAGACCGTCCGCGCCGTCACCGGCACGACGTCGTCCGAGGCGTAACCGCAGTTGATCGCGCGTATCTCCAGTGCAGCGGGGCATCGCGTCGGGGCGCCACGTTCACCGAAGCCTCGAAGATCCGGACAGGCGTGGACCATAGAACATGGTTACCCTTCGCAACTTCGCGATCAACCTCCGCGACGAAGGCCCCCGGCATCGCCGCCGGACTCCGGGAAGTCTCCCTGTATGCCCGTCACCCGCCCACTGGACCTCCTCGGGCCAACAACCCCTGACCTGCAACGCCACATGATCAACCCGGCTATGAATCAGCCCTTGGCCCAGGTCTCTTAAGCATGAATTGCTCTTTCGCAGGCGCCCGATTTGGGGGACTGTCATTCAGGTCGCCTGTCCAGCATTCAAGGGTGCGAGGCCGGCGGTCGGGTCTGGGGCCTGCCCTCCGAGGTCTCGGCTCCGACGGTGGATGACTTGAAAATATTCGACCTTTTGAGGGCCAAATGAACCTATCCCGAACCAGTCCCGTCAAATCTGTGATCTTCCTCTCGGGAGTCGCCCTGGCTGGAATGTCCTTCTTCTCTGTTTTCTCGGCTCAGGCCATGTTGGACGCGGTATCTCTCAGCGCTGTTGCAACATCCGGCTCCACGGCTCCTATCGTCCCCGATTTCAGCGTTCTGGTGAACGGGGGAGCCGACAACGGCCGGGACGCCGCCAGTGGGTCCGTCGGAAAGCTTTCATACGACGACATCACCATCAAGACCGGTATGTAGTTCGATCCGAACGGTAAGTTTCCCGTCAGTCCAGAAGAAACTGCCGAGTACCCGATCCCTCTGTACGGGGTTCTTTTCGATCATGAAGATGGCCCTGCTCGGTGGCCTGAGGCCTGCGACGGCATCAGGTCTTCACCGAGGCAGGGCCATTGGGCTGGAACGTCACGGCAGGGCTGGGCTCCGATCGGCTTGTCGGGCAGGTGGCACCGGTTCGTCGAGAGCTTGTGGACGATCAGGGCTCGCCGGTGGCGGCGGGACAGATGTGGGCGCCGGGGCTGTGCAGGCCGGTCGTGGTGGTGTTGTTCCTGCTGCGGCAGAACCCGACTCAGGAGGCCGCCGAGGAGCTGTTCGGCATCGGTCGGGCCGCCGTCTGCAGGCGGTGGACAACCTTGCTGCCGGTGGGGGAAGGTCCTGACCTGCCGTGTTCCCGACTCCGCCGAAGCGCCTGCCGGTCGGAACGTCCTGGTGGACAGCACTCTGGTCACGACATGAGACTGCCAAGGAGTGGGCACTCGGCTGTGTCTTCGGCAAGCACTGTGCCACCGGCTCCGACCTCCAGGCCGTCGCTCTCGGGGACCTCCTCGCGGTCTCTATAGGGTGCCTAGCCCCCGTCACAACATGCACGCCTGGCACCGGTCCTCCTCCCTCCCCCTCGAAGTCTTCGCCGAACGCGAGGGCATCGGACATCTGGGTCACCTCGGCTCCGGCCTCATCGCACCAAGGCACAGACCACCTGGCGGGGAACGATCCGCAGGAAACGAAGCAGTCGGCGGCCCGGCCGGCACACTCCGAGCCGCCGTCGAACGGGCCCTTGCACGCCTGAAGGGGTGGAAGATCTTCTCCATCCGCCACCGCGGGCCCTGCACCCAGTTCCCCGGCATTGTCAAGACCGTTCCCGCCCTCGCCTTCCACAAAACAGGCTTGAAACCCCGCGAACAGGCCCTCCGGTCTAGGCTTGGGTCAGCCGGACGGACGGAGGTGTCTCTAGCCCGATTCCGGGCCGGGCGACGGAGTTACTCATCAGCGGATCTCCTGGGTACAGCACTTGATACCTCCGCCGGCCTTGCGGAATTCCGACAGGTCGATGGGGACGGGTACGAAGCCGCGGTCGGCAAGCTGACCGGTCAGGTCGCGGGCTTGGGGAGCGATGAAGACATGGCGGCCGTCGGAGACAGAGTTGAGGCCGAAGGCCACGGCGTCGCCTTCTGTGGCGATCAGCGCGTCTGGGTAGATGTGGCGGAGAACTTTACAGCTGTCCCGCGAGAAGGCCGACGGGTAGTAGACGATGTTCCCATCGCTGTCACCGGTCTCCTCGCCGAGAAAAAAAAGTGCGGTGTCAAGGTGGTAGAAGCGGGGATCCACCAGCTGGAGACTGATCACCGGCTTGCCGAACAAATCCTGTGCCTCGCGGTGAGCGGACCGCTGTGTGCGGAACCCCGTTCCTGCCAGTATGATCTGGCCGGCTGCGACGAAGTCACCTTCGCCTTCGCACACCGCGTGCGGACGGTGGACGTCAAATCCCGCTGCCTTGAACCACGTTTCGTAAGCGTTGGACTCTGGTCGCCGCTCGGGTGCGTGGAAGAAGGATCCGAAGACTTTCCCGTCCACGACGAAGGCCGCGTTGGCCGCAAACACCATGTCCGGTAGATCTTCCACCGGAGCCACGGTCTCGACCGTATGTCCATGGTCGCGGTAGGCCTGGGCCAGGGTCTGCCACTGCGCGTGTGCCAGAGCGATGTCGACTGGGGCGCCGGCATTCATCCACGGGTTGATGGCATAGCGGACCTCGAAGAAGCGGGGCTCGCACATAAGATAGCGACGGCCTGGGATGTCAGGATCACAGCTTACGGACATAGAGACGTTCCTCCACCTCTGCGGTGGTCAGGGGAGTGCTCCCACTACAGGAGGGTGCGGTAGACCGGAAAGAATGAAAGGCTGAGTGCACCAAGCCCGTCCCGTCCGGCATGCCGTTCATGCACGCTCACGGCAAAGGTTTCCGCAAACCTCCATCTCCAGCAAGATTCACGCGGGCGGACATAGTACATATCTTCCGGCAGGCAATCTACTCATGACTGAGTAGATTGTGCTCACCTTCGCCAGGGAGAACGCCGCTTTCCGGAGAAGTGGGCAATGCCCTTCGGGGGCTGTCGCTCAGCCCGGTCCCGGGGCAGCGGTGTCGTGCGGAATCTCGTGCAGTCGGCCCCACACGCCTGCCCTGGACCAGATCAGGAACCGGCCAGGCGATGAGCAGTCGACTTCAATACCCCGAAGCACGGCGGCAGAGCCCGTCAGGCGCAACCGGAAACCAGCACGTAGATGTTCGCGGCGAACAGCGTCTCATCGGGCGTGTCCTTGCGTTCCGCCGCCCTGCAGCCGCACTTTCGACGGCGGGATCAACGGCTTCGCGATCTCCCACAGCCCGTCCGGAACAGTCCCACTCCATGTACCCCGCCCCATGCAGGACCCAACGATCGCCTCACCACATAGGACACGGTCATATACCCAATTGTTTTCAGGCGCGGTCTGCTGGTTGGTTTGGTGGGTGGCATCAGGGTGACGGTGTGAGTGGGTGGTGGGGGCGGGTTGCGGTGGTGGGGGTGCTTGAGGTGCCAGTTGGTCATCTTGCGTTTGATGACACGGGGGTTGGAGCGTTGTCTGCGGGGTGGCAGTAGCCGTTGCAGCAGCTCATGGGTGGTGTGTGTCAGGGCTCGGCTGAGTCGTGAGGGGGGAAAGAGCCGCCTGGGCGGTGACGTGGCGGCGGGCGGCGTTGAGGGTGCGGGTGAAGGAAGATCCGGTCGGGATCGAGGCGTGCTTCGCAAGCCGCCTGGTGCATGACGCCCCGCAGTGCGTGGTGGACGAGGAGGAAGTAAATCCGTAGATTTCCTGCTCGACGCCGTCGGGATACTGTGAGCGCAGGACCAGCTGTCGGCCGCCCTGGTGGGTCTTGATCTCGTCCAGGGTGTTCTCGATTTCCCACCGCTGGTGATAGAGCGCGGCAAGCTCAGCCGCACTCTGCTGCTACAAACGGCTCCTCAAGCTGACCTCCGCTCGACGACCCAGCGGTGCATTCCGAGGCCTGAGCCGTGTGGGATGCCGCGGCGGGCGATGACCGGTTTGATGCCTTGGGCAAGTTTCCGCCGGTCAGCGACACGGCGAGCCCTGTCCGTCGACGAGGACGTGGTGCTTGCTGCCCGGTCGCGCTCGGGCGACCGGCCTTGGACCGCTTTTGGGCCGCGCCGGGCAGCCCGGATGTGGCTGGAGTCGATCACCGCCCTGGACCGCTCGAACCTCTTAAGCGGTCCGGGTCCTGAGTCCGATCTCGACCAGGTCGCCGCGCACGGCAAGTGATGGCAGAAACGTCAGTGGGTATCAGCGCAGCGCCATCGTGTGTCCGAGGGCAGGGTGCCCACTTGGGGCGACGCCTAGTGCGAACGCCGGCCACCCGGGTTCCGGGGTACTGCCTTCATCGTCATGTGCTCGCCCTTTGCGATCTCTGGTCTGCTCCCATACCGGAGCTTCATGGCCGACGGGGAGTGCGTGCGTGCAGCCGCATGGGCAGTAGATCCGGCCTCAGGGTGGTTCTGACCATTGGTTTGACCAGGACGCGGGGGTCCGGTTCCAGATCGAAACGCGCGGCGATGGTGCTGAGAGCGAGAGTGGCTTCCGCCATGGCGAACGAGTCGCCGATGCACTTGCGTGCTCCGCCTCCGAACGGGATATAGGCGCCGCGGGGCGGGGGTGGCGTCCCGGGCAGCCAGCGGTCCGGGTCGAAAAGGTGAGGGGAAGGGTAGATCTCGGGAAGGTGGTGGACGATGTAGGCGCTGTAGACGATGTCGGTTCCTGCGGGAAAGGTGTGTCCGCCCAGTTCGGTCTCGGCGGTGGTGACCCGGGTGAACAAGGGGCCCGGCGGGTACAGCCGCATGGTTTCCGTCAGGATCCGGGTGGTGAGACCCAGCCGGGGAATATCGTCCCAGGAAGCCGGATTGCCGTCGAGGACTTCGTCGACTTCACTGTGCAGGCGCTGGCGGATGTGCGGGTGCCTGCCGAGGAGATGGAGCGCCCATGCCAGCAGGGACGCGGCGGTTTCGATTCCGCCGATGAAGAAGGTGATGACCTGGTCGTGCACCTCCTGTTCACTTAGCGTGTCGCCCTGCCCGTCGTGAGCTGCCAGAAGCATGGAGAGGAGGTCTCCGTGCGGTGCGTTCTTCGAGTTCCTGTACTGCGTGATCGTGTCGCTGACGATCTGGTCCATGCGGGACCGGGCCTGCATGTATCTCTTATTTGCCGGAGTGGGCAGCCGCTTCAGGAAGGGAAGGGGTGACGTCATCTGCTTGTAGAATCCGTCGAAAGTAATGGTGATGCATTCTCCGAACTCGTCCATAGTTCTTTCTGGAACGGCGGAGAAAATGGTGTGCGCTGTCACACGTGACGCTATGTCCGTCATCGCCTGAAGCGCATCGATCACCTGACCGTCACGCCACGATCCCATGACAGCCGCGATGCTGGACGGCATGGCCTGTGCGTATTCGGCGATGCGTTCCGCGACGAAGGCGGGCTGGATCAGGCGCCGCTGGCGGCGGTGAGCCTGGCGAGGGCAGGTGGCCAGGCCGTCCCCCAGTATTTTCGCCGCTTGTTCGATGAGCGGTCCGCCCTTGTCAAACGCCGTACTGTCTCGTAGGACGAGGTGGGACAGTTCCGGGTCGCAGGTCACGTATGCGGTCGATGGGCCGAGGCCGATGGCGACAAGGTCGCCGTGTTTCGGGAGAGACGCCAGGAACTCCAGGGGGCTGTTGCGCAGAGCCAGTGCATGTCCGAGAACCGGAAGCCGATGCGGAGCTGTGCCGAGCGTGCACACCGCCTGCGGCAGCGCTGCTGCGGTCCCGGACCGGTGATGGGCCTTGCCGCCATCCATGTAGGTTCTCCTGTTCATTTCACGTATCGTCCTTCGACGAGCTCCTGGAGCCATGCGAGCGTTCCGCTGAGCCAGTGCTCCAGGTCGGCGATGTGCTGCATCAGGGCGGTGTTCTCGTCGGCGGGACCAGCCACGGCAGTCAGCTCCGCTTTTGCGCGCCGGAAGTCCTCGACTCGTTCATGCTGCATGGCCTGGATGCTCTGTACGGCTGCGGAGCGGCTGTGCCCGCATACCCGCTCGAGCACGAACACAAAATTGAGCGGGCAGCCCGCTGCCTCTTCCTTCTCCACGGAAGTGACGTCTTGCATGAGCCACACCACGTCGTTGGCGGCGTCACGGAGCTGCCGTATCCTCGGGTCGGCCGCCAAGGCAGGGGAGAGCTCGCTGCGGCTCACCCGCTCGCACAGATCCCAGCACACTTCCATGGCGATGGTTTTTCTGCGCAGCGCAACGTACGCGTCCACTCCGGGCAGGTCTCCGGCCGGTCCCGTCCTCAGCGCCACCTCACGCGCGCAGCTGGTCAGGTAGGCCTCCCAGGTGTCCGCAGCGCGCTGTCGCCAGGCTTCTGACATCGGGGCCGACTCGCGCTCCCAGAAATCCTGAAAGGCCGCGACCAAGGCCTCCTCGCCGCCGCGGGCCGTTGCGGGACGGAAGTGCACGACGTCGACGAACGGCCGGCACGCCTCGAAAGCGGCACGCGCCGGATCCGGACCGGGAAAGAAGTCGAACAGGTCGTCGTAGATCACGATCCAGTTGGCGAAATCCGTACCCACCATCAAGTCATCGATCGGAGCTTCCGGCCAGTTCCTTGCCATATACGCTGCCAGCTCGGCAGCTTCCACGGACTTCATCGCTCTCGGGTCGGAAGTCACTCCGAAGTCCTCCAGCCATTGCAGCGATCGCGAATGCGCCTCCTGGGCATTCGGGTTGACTCGCAATTCGAACGGCATGTCGAAGGGAGTGTCCTGCGGCATGAAATCCCTCTTTCATGTTCCATAGCGGCGGGTGCGCCGCCGGTACCATGCCAATGCCTCGAGGAAGTCGCTGTGCGTGAAGGCAGGCCAGGGAATGGATGTGAAGGAGAACTCTGAGTACGCGGTCTGCCATGGCATGAAGCCGGACAGCCGCTGCTCGCCCGCGGTTCTGATGACCAAGTCCGGGTCGGGCTGGCCTGCGGTGTCCAGATGGGCGCCGATCTCTTCCGGGTGGACTGTGCGCAGGAGATCGCCAGCCGCCTGCCGGGCGAGAACCAGACTCTGTACGGCACGCGCAATCTCGTCACGCCCACCGTATGCGACGGCGACGTTGACTACCTTGCCGGTGATGTGTCTGGTTCGGTGCACGCTGTCGCGGAGGCTTCGAGCGGTTTCCTCCGGCAGTCGGTCCAGGGAGCCGATGAGACGCACCTGCCAGCGCTGGGTCGCGGCTATCTTCTCCGTCGTCTCTGTGATCACGGAGAGGAGATCCGCCAGCTCGCTCTGCCCACGTCGGAGGTTCTCCGTGGACAGGGACCACAGCGTGACTGTCGTGATCTCGTCGATGGAGTCGCACCAGGTAAGGAGCTCCAGAACGCGCTGGCCTCCCGTCCGGTATCCCGTGATGGCCGGAAGATCGTGCTGAAGAGCCCAACGCCGATTCCCGTCCACGATGACGGCCAGGTGGCGCAGCGGTTGAGGGATCGTCTTGGCAGGGGGTGCAGGCATGTCTGCTGCTCTCGCGGCTCGATCTCACGGGGGACACCTCCTGTCGCCCGCGCGGCCATCACTGCAGCGGCTGCCCGGGGCGTTGATGCGTGCAACTGTCGGAGAGTCCTCTGACAGTTACATGCTCCACAAGAATCCGCTGATCCAGCACAAATCACCATGATGTATGTCAGGTCGCCGCTGTCCGCTGGAGCGGCGGCCTATGCTGAACGGGTTCCCTGACCTCGACCCGAGTGGTCTGCCGACGGGAAGGCTCATTTCATGACATCCACTCCACAGCCTCAGGCGCCCCTCCTCCCCCTGCTGACCGAAATTGCAGGACTGGAGACGTTACAGGCCCTGCCGGCAGCAGACCTGCCACGGCTGGCAGATGAGATCCGCCGTTTCGTGGTCACGCAGGTATGTCGGGCGGGAGGCCACCTGGGGCCCAATCTTGGTGTCGTGGAGCTGACGATCGCGCTGCACCGCGTCTTCGCCTCGCCCTACGATGCCCTCCTGTTCGACACGGGGCACCAGGCTTATGTCCACAAGATACTGACGGGTCGGCAGGACCTTTTCGGCTCCCTCCGTCAGAGCGGAGGACTCTCGGGGTATCCGTCGCGCGCCGAGTCGGCGCACGACTGGGTGGAGAACTCGCACGCGTCGACGGCGTTGGCGTATGCCGACGGACTGGCCAAGGCCCGCCAGCTCTCGCGCGAACAGCACCGGAACGTCGTCGCGATCATCGGGGACGGAGCGCTGACAGGCGGAATGGCGTGGGAGGCCCTGAACAACCTCGGCGCTTCGACCGACCGGCCGGTGATCGTGGTCCTCAACGACAACGGCCGGTCCTATGCCCCCACCTGCGGCGCACTCGCCGGACATCTTGCCCTTCTCAGGCATGGCGGCGAAGAACCCCAGAACCTCTTCCGGTCACTGGGTTTCGCCTACCTCGGTCCACTCGACGGCCACGACATCGCCGCTGTCGAACAAGGTCTCACACAAGCGCGTGACCTGGACCGCCCGGTGCTGGTGCACATCGTGACGGTCAAAGGCAAAGGCTACCCGCCGGCAGAGTCGGATGACGCAGACTGCCTCCACGCCGTCAGCGTCGTCGACCCCGACACCGGAAGACCCCCTCCTCGCACTCAAGCCACCTCGGCGTCCTGGACGAGCATCTTCGCCCAGGAGCTCGCCGACTTGGCAGAACAGCGCAGCAACGTGGTGGCCGTGACCGCATCGATGCTGAGGCCAACCGGCTTGCACCCGATGGCGACAAGATTCCCGGACAGGGTCTTCGACGTGGGAATCGCCGAGCAACATGCCGTAACGTCCGCCGCCGGCCTGGCCATGGCCGGCTACCACCCCGTCGTGGCCATGTATGCGACCTTCCTCAACCGGGCACTCGACCAAGTCATCATGGACGTGGCCCTGCACCGGCTGCCGGTGACGTTCGTACTCGACCGAGCCGGAATAACCGGACCCGACGGCCCTTCTCACCACGGAATGTGGGACCTGAGCCTGCTGACATCCGTGCCGCACCTGCGGATCGCATTGCCCCGAGACGCCGACCAGCTCCGACAGCTGCTGCGCGAGGCCGTCGACGACGCCGACGGACCGACGGTGATACGTTTTCCGAAGGGAACCGTCGGCCGCCCCGTCCCCGCCGTGGCACGGGTGGACGGAATCGACATCCTGCACCGCACCTCCCCGGGCTGCCAGGATGTCCTGCTCATAACCACGGGACCACTCGCACATCCTGCTCTGGAAGCAGCCGCAACGGTGAGAAGCGAAGGTCTCGGAGTCACAGTCGTGGATCCCGGCTGGGTTCAACCGGTCAACGAGACCCTCATGTCCATGGCCTCCCGACACCATCTGGTTGTCACCCTCGAAGACGGGATCCGCGCAGGCGGCATCGGCAGCACCATCACCCAAGCGTTTCAGGACGCAGGTGTCGCTACCCCTGTGATCACACTCGGCCTGCCACGTACCTTCATCCCCCACGGCAACCGCGCTGCACTCCTCTCCGAAGCCGGCCTGGACGGCCCCGGCATCGCACGGTGCATACTCCAGGGTGCCGGCAGGGCGAGCTCCTACGGCGTGCGGGGGCTCGGGTGAGTGCCACGCTCCTCATCCCGCCGGCCTCGCCGCAAGGCTGTGCAGACCATGTGCCCAGAACCGTGAAAGGGAGCGGCATCGGCTGCCCCGGTCCGGCCACGCACCCCGCACGATTACGAAGGGCCATTGCGATGGCCACTAACTTCATCGGTTCTTGACCGTCCCGACCCGGCTCGCCGAGCGGCGCAAGAGCCGCCAGATCCAGGTCGGCAGCGTGGCCGTCGGCGGTGACGCACCCCTCTCCGTGCAGTCGATGACCACGACCCGCATGTCCGACATCGGCGCCACGCTGCAGCAGCTTGCCGAGCTGACGGCCTCCGGCTGCCAGATCGTGCGCGTGGCCTGCCCCACCCAGGACGACGCCGACGCCCTCGCAGTCATCGCGCGGAAGTCGCAGATCCCGGTGATCACCGACATCGACTTCCAGCCGAAGTACGTCTTCGCGGCGATCGACGCCGACTGCGCGGCCGTCCGCGTCAACCCCGGCAACATCAAGCAGTTCGACGACAAGGTCAAGCGGCAAGGGCCAGATCTTCGTGAAGGGCGAGGTCATCAAGACCGTCCCCGAGTCGAAGATCGTCGAGACCCTCATCGAAGAGGCCCTTAAGATCGCCGAACGGACGGAGTGAGCACAGCACTACCGATTGCAGCAGTCCGCGTGCCACCGCCCCGGACGCTCTTGGAGCGTCAAGACCGCATGCGCGGCCGAGACCAATGTGACATGACGATGCCACGCACCGTACGTCCGCCCCCCGAAATCACGGATACCGAGACGGCCCGCACCCTCACGGCAGTCCTGATCGATACGCCGGGGCAGCGCGCTGAGCCGGGCCAGCGCCACCACCGGGGCGCTGACCATGTCCGTCAACCACAGTTCGCCGGGCCACTGCTCCCGGCTCTCGCCGACACCCAGCAAAGACACTTCGACCACCGAACCGTCACACCCTCCGGCCGGCACCATGCCGACCCCGGTGACCACCGCAGCCAATTCGACACCGGCGATCGCACCCTGCTGCGATCGCCGAACCACCGGACGCACGCGATCCCAAGCGCCGCGCATCAGCTGACCGGCATAGCCGGTTGCCGAACCGGGAACGCCCGGCACAAGCGGAAGGTCGTCCCGTACCCGTGCCAGGAAGGGAACGCCCGCACGGCGGAGACTTCCGATCATGAAGGACACATCGACCTGTCGAGCGTCCACGATCACTGGCAGATCCAGGAGCCCCCACTCGCTTCCGGTCTCGACCGCAGCCTCGACCGCACACTCCCCGAGACTGCGCCCCGCGACGCCTTCGGGAATACCAGCGCGACGACGCACCGCTTCCTCCAGCCATGCTGAAGACAACTGCAACCGCCAGTTCACAGGACTGCTCAACCACTCCGTCACGGCCCACACGCCGATTGCCTGCTGCGCGTTGACGACCTGACCTGACTCCGGGGAATACAGACGATCTACACCGATCGCAGTCACACCCCACTTCGGAATGATCATGGGCTCTACCACCCAAGCAGCCGGTCGGAGCCTTTCCACCAGAAAACGAGCGAGCGCGTGGCGTACGGGCGACCATTCCCACGTGGAATTCGAGATGAAGTGGTGAAGGCCCTGCTGGGCTGCAGGATCGCCGAAGATCGCGGCAATATTCCGGATCGTCCTGCGCCCGTGCGCACCCAGAAGGCCTCGCAGATAGTCGGTTCCGCGTGCCCGCTGATCCTTCCGGCTGAGAGATTCGAACAGTACGGAACTCAGCTCTCGAAAAACGCAGTCGTTGAACTCCGCCGGACATCGGTCGATCATCGAAGGCCTACCGGATTCTGTCCGGCAGCCGAGCATCGGCCGCCTGCTCTCGGCCCGCGCCGAGGCACTTCCTGCTTCACGGCCATCCTGCTCCCTGAGTCCTTGCGGCACTGCAGAAATACCCCTTCAGACGGCGAAGGGCACTCACGGACACCGCCCTAGACTTCACCCAACGGAAAGCACCGGCCGCGTGAGAAGCCGATACCCCTCAAGGTCCCCTCCCCCTGATCGCAGCATGTGAGCAATTAGTACTCAACTGAATCGTGTCGGCTTGACGCATGTTCATTCTTCGAGCGCCCAACGTACGGGTGCCGGGCTTCAGTACTCGATCGTTGGCTCTGCCGGTATCCGGCTGCGGCCACACCTGCTGACTGGGGGAACAGGATTCGGTGGCACGGTCCGGCATCACCCGGGATGATCTCGCGGGGCCTCGTAATTCGTCGGTCACGGGTTCAACTCCCACCCAACCCACGTACAGCCTCCGCCCGCTGTCGTCGGCGCTTCCGCCCGGTCTGCTACCGGAGATTCGAGCCGACCGGAAGTGCGGCCTGTTCACGGCCTCAGTCGCAGCCGCCGCTCTGGCTGAAAGAGTTCAGCCGCGCGGACGGGGTCCGGCTGCGTGGCCGATCGGCGGGGTACTGGTAGGAGCGGAGAGAGCCGAACCCTCACGCCGCGAAGGCAATCGGACTTGAATCCGGCGCGTCTGCCAGTTCCACCGCACCCCGTATCTGCAGCTGAGCATGCGGTACTTCTTCAACATCTGCCGCTGGTCCACCCGACGGCCTTGGCTCATAGTGGAACGGATGTCTCACCGACCAACCCGAATGGACCGTCCTGTTGACAAGCACCTGCAGCGAAACCAGCCCTGCCCCTGGCACGGCACGTGTTCTGGGAAGGTTCTGGACCGTGCGCCTGACCGGCTACGGTAACCGCACTGCCACGGTCACTTGTTCCACTGCCGCGTGCCGGATGCCGCCTCGCTCGAAGGACCTGGCGTCGCTGCGCACGTTCGCCGCCCAGCATGCCGCTGCCCACGCCAAAGCTGCCACGCTACGACCCAACGCCGCGTGCCACTGTCGCACTGAGCATTGCGCCGCCCACGAGGACACCAAGGTGTACTGCACCGGCACCGCGGCGCTGATCCTGCGCCACGACCCGGCCTTCGGCCGGGTGTGGAGCGTTGAGGAGGTCTGCGTCGCCTGCGCTCCTCTGATCCCTCATGCCAGGATCATCACCCGTGCCGTGACCCAACGGCCCGACACCACAAGGCCGTCCACGGTGACGTTGCCTTCACCCCCACGTTCCGCTGTTCCGGGCGGCTTCTCCTCTCCGTCCCCACCAGCCGACCGCGACCCGCACCTCCGGCGACCCGGCTCTGGACCGCGCCGTCCGCGCGGAGGGCAGGCGCGCTGACAGGGCGCTGCCACCGCACTCGCCAGTACAGGACAATGTCCCCGAGGAAGCGTGTGGTGCCCCCGCCTGGGTCAGGGGCTGCCGAGCGGGCGGGGGACCAGCGGCCGGCTGTACTTCCCGCTCGCGGCCACCTCCTGTATGCAGAGTGAGGTCATCTTCGGCCCCACCACGGCAGATCACTGAACCCGCGACCTGGCCGCTTCGGCATGGGCGACTCCCCACCGTCCCCGTCCCGGCGGAGTGCGTACTGGTCGGGGAAGCAGCCGAGAGCCCGATAGGAAACGGGCCGGTCCGATACCGCGCCGAGTTCATCGAGGGGGTTGATGCGCTGCGCTTCTCGGCCACCGTGCACAAGCGGTCCCAGCCGTCGCCCACGTCGAAGACGTACGCGAACTGTTCGCCGGCTTCGGCGCGCTCAGTTCGGTGGCACGGCCCTCCACGGTGCCGTCCGGAGCCTCGTCGTCCCACCCGCCCAGGGGACAGCCCCGGATGCCGTCAACCAACATGAGCGGCCCCGACTTTTGTGGAGTCCGCGATCGTGTGATCAAGCGGTTGCGGGTCTTGCGCCCGGTGTTCCCAGTACGCGTGTTCGTACTCATCTGGCGGGACGTAGTCGAGGGCGGAGTGGAGTCGTTCGCCGTTGTACCAGGCGACCCACCGGAGGACGGCCCGTTCGACCTGGCCGAAGTCCCGCCACGGCCCCTGATGCTCGATCAACTCGGCTTTGAAAGTGCCGTTCAGGGCCTCGGCCATGGCGTTGTCGTATGAGTCGGCAACGGACCCGACCGATGCCGAGGCGCCGACCTCGGTCAATCGCTCCGTGTAGCGAATGGACACGTATTGCGACCCGTGGTCGCTGTGATGGATCAGATCGGCATCCGTCTTGATCTTCTGCCGCCACAGAGCCATCTCCAGCGCGTCCAGCGGCAGGTCGGTCCGCATGTGGTCCGCGACCTGCCAGCCCACGATCCGGCGGGAGTACGCGTCCAGGACGAACGCCACGTAGACCCAGCCCGACCAGGTGCGGACGTAGGGCAGATCAGCCAGCCAGAGCTGGCTCGGGCGCTCGGCCTCGAACTGCCGGCTGACCAGGTCGGGCGGGCGCGCGGGGCGGTCGGTTCCGGGATCGTGGTGCGGCGGCGCCGGCCGCGGATGATGCCCTCGATGCCGAGCTCGCGCATCAGCCGCTCGACGGTGCCCGCGCGACCCGGTGCCCGGCGCGGACCAGGGCCCGGGTGATCCGGCGGGCTCTGTAGGTCCGGCCGGAGTCCTCCCACACCGCTGTGACCAGCAACATCAGTTCCTCGTCGCGGAGTCGGCGGGCCGATTTCGGCCGTGTCCTGCGTGCGAAGTACGTCGATGGGGACAGGTCCAGCACCCGGCATACGGGATCGACCCCGAAGCCGTCGCGCAGGTGGTCGATCACCTGCTCGGCCTCGTCCGGGGACGGTCGATCTCCTGGGCGAAAAACACGCTGGCCGCTTTCAGGATCTCATTCGCCCGCCTCAACTCGGCGTTCTCCTTGCGGAGTTCCTTCAGCTCGTCGCGTTCAAGGGTGGCGAGCCGGTCGTCGCGCTCGCCCGCGTCAGCCTCGGCCTGACGGACCCAGGACCGCAGGGCCTCCTTGTGGATGCCCAGGTCACGGGCGACGTGGGTCACCGGCCGGCCGGTCGAGCGGACTTCGCGCACGGCGCGCTCACGAAGTTCATCGGGGTACTTACGTGGTGCTGGCACAGCTCGTGGTTCTCCTCATGCCCGGACCGTAGTCCAGGCTTCAGGGACTCCCGAGAGCAAGAGCAGCTCACGGCTGCCTAATGGGAGCTACGGAACCGGGGAATGCTCGGTTCCGTAGCCGCCAGCAGGTGAGCACTATCGCTGCCAGAACCATTCGAGTTCTGGGGTCAGACCGTGCCCCTGATGGTCGGCCGGGAGGCCAGACCGCTGATGGGGTGGCGTGCCCGCCCGTCAGGGCGTGAGCACTAGATCCATTAGGCCGCGTGCCGTGCCTTCCGCTGGCTGCACCGCTGTTGGGTGAAGTACTGACTGGGGAGGGTCTGTTGCTGCTGATCGGTGACGACTGGGCCGAAGATCACCACGATGTCGAGCTCCAGGACGAGGCTGGCCGCCGTGAACCTGCCCGAGGGGGTGGCAGGCATCGCCAGACTGCACGAGCTCATCGCCCGTCACGGCGGCGAGGGCCTGAAGCCGGCGGACGTGGTGGTCGGGATCGAGACCGACCGTGGTTCGTGGGTGCAGGCCCTGATCGCCTCCGGTTATCAGGTCTACGCGATCAACCCCCGTCAGGTCGTCCGCTTCAAGGAGCGGCACGCGTCCTCCGGTGCCAAGAGCGACAAGGGTGATGCCCACGCGCTGGCCGACATGGTCCGTCTCGACCGTGCCCAGCTGCGGCCGGTGGCCGGGGACAGCGAGCAGGCCCAGGCCGTCAAGGTCGTCGCCCGCGCCCACCAGACTCTCATCTGGGAACGCACCCGCACCTTCCACCGGTTGCGCACCACGCTGCGGGAGTACTTTCCCGCCGCCCTGAACGCCTACGCAGATCTGACCCTGACGAGCATGGATGCGCTGGAACTGCTGGTCAAAGCACCCACACCAGCAGTGGCGGCGAAACTGACCCGCACCCAGATCACCGCCGTCCTGGCCCGCCACCGCCACCGCCACCGCCGGCGCAACCGCGACGCGAAGGCGGCCGCTGTCCTCACCGCTCTGCGCGAGCCGCAGCTTGGACTGCCCGAGCCGGTCACAGCCGCCTACGCGGCCACCACCGCGGACCACGCGCGGCTGCTGATCGCGCTGAACGAGCAGATCGCCGCGATGGAGTACAGGTGAAGGCGCATTTTCTGGCGCACCCGGACGCTGAGATCTACCTCTCGATGCCCGGCATCGCGGAGATCACCAGTGCCCGGGTGCTCGCCGAGTTCGGGGACGCCCCCGCCCGCTACGACAGCGCGAAGGCCCGCAAGAACTACGCCGGCACCAGCCCGATCACCCGGGCCTCCGGCAAGAGCCACCACGTCCAGGCCCGCTACGTCCGCAACAACCGCCTCGCCGACGCCCTCCAGACCCAGGCGTTCTCCGCCGTGCGGGCCTCACCCGGAGCCCGCCGCTACTACGACAGACAACGCGCACGCGAAGTCGGCTACAACCCCGCCCTCCGACAGGTCGGCAACCGCCTCGTCGGCATCCTCCACGGATGCCTCAAAACCCGCACCCTCTACAGCGAAGCTACCGCCTGGTCACACCACGCCAACCTCCACGCCACTTGACACCAAATGACATGGGGTGTCTGACCCGAACAGTGTGGCCCGTCCGGTCGTTGCCCTTCAGCCCGAACCCGGCTCGAGGCTGACTACGCCCGGCTGGAGACCGAGCTCGGCAAGGCCCGCACCGTGACTGAGATCCAGGGAGAGCTCTCCGCGCCTCGACCATACGGACAGCGCCACCCCAGAACCGCGAGAAGTACGTGACCATCCCCACGGACACGGGGCTCGATCGGGTGGCGGGCACGGTCTTCGAAACCGCTCGTTCCCCGGCCCTGGCGGCTCGGCACCGCGCCCGGCCATCCGCCTAGAACCTGTCAAGAGACCTTTCGACCTCGCAGCATTCGCCTCGCTGTACCAGCCCGAGCCACACGCTACTACGACCACATGGTTCCAGAAGCGACCCAACAAATGAGTAGACGCTGCTCACCCGACTGGATCGGCACGGATAAACAATTGACGAAAAAGATCAATTCGGGTAGATGGCGATTTCGCGGCGTGAAATTAAGCACCCTCAGTGAATATGCAGGCCGCTTGGAAATAATGGCCCATCTCGCCATTTTGACAGCTGAACAGAACTCTGCAGATCCTAAGTGAGGCGGTCATGTCCCATGCCCGGACAAACGCGACCTGTGGATTCGCCTTCTCCAGAGGTACCTCTGTGTGTATCTGTTGCCTCCGAGAAGGGTGATCCGCACGGTCGCCTGTGAGCGCATGCGGAATTTTAATGCTGACGGGTGGCTATCGCCGCGCCTCTCTGATGCTGACGCTTGCGGCAGCAGAGATCCACTGCAGGAGAAACGTGGTCGGACGGCTGCATCGGCTCTCCTTGAAGGCTGCGAAGGCAAGGGTGACTGAGCTTCTTTAGCAGTTCGATCTGAGTGGGGCGGTACTCTAGAGGAATGCACCGGCGGCTCAAGCTCGCCGCTGCCCATGACTTTGCCGACATAAACCAGCGACTGCGCCGCCTTGGAGAATTGAAATCATTTCATTCCTGAGGCCACTGCAGGGCGTGTCTCCCATTGACGCATTCAAGAAGAAGCCGTCAGCCGCCAGGGCATCCACAGGACGTCCACCGAGATACCCGAATAATTTCAGGAAGTTGAGAAATTGTGACTGTTTTCGAATCTGTGCAGATCAATCCAGGAAACTCCAGGCAGGCGCGAGCGTGGGATGGTGACGTCGGGATTTTTTGGGCCAAAAATGCGGAACGATTCAATCTGACTATGCGTGGATACAGGAAGAGGTTCTTCAACGTCGCGGCGATTCGTTCCACAGACCGGATCCTTGATATCGGCTGCGGATCGGGGGAAACAGCGCGCGACGCGGCACGTTTCGCTACCTGCGGTTCGGTTCTTGGCGTGGATCTTTCGGCGGCAATGCTGGAAGTAGCTGAAAGAACCTCTATCCGGGAAGGCTTAAGCAACATAGAATTCCAGCAATCCGACGCGCAGGTCCACCCATTTCCCCGTGAGGAATTTGACGTTGCGATCAGCCGGACTGGTACCATGTTTTTCTCCGATCCGGCCTCCGCCTTCAGTAACGTTGCGACGGCGCTGCGGCCTGGAGGAAGACTGGTCCAATTGGTATGGCAGGCTCCCTCATGTAATGAATGGTTCACAACGTTCTCCAGAACCCTTGCGGGGTGCGAATTTTCGATTCCTCCAGGTGATGAGCCCGGTCCGTTTTCTCTGCTCGATCCGGATCGGGTTCGCGATCTGCTCACTGGGGCTGGTTTTGCTGAGCCGAAATTCGAAAAACTGAGCGCGCCCATGAACTTTGGTCATGACGCGGATGACGCCTTCTGGTTCATCAGCACTCTGTTCGGGTGGATGCTCGGAGACGCTGAGAACCGCGACCGGGCCCTAGCCGATCTGCGCGCGAATATTGAGAGTCACGCGAAGCAGGATGGGATCATGTATTCGTCGGCGACTTGGCTGATTACCGCCGAACGTCTTTGATGTGCGGAAATAAAGAAGCGCTCGGTGAAACTGAAATGTGTTCAGTCGGGGGAATGGGTAGCTCGATCAGAAGGTGAAAGAAGGATTGTATCCACCGAGAAACGATGCGACGTTGCGAAGTCGTCCGTGACCTCCCGCCGCCCGCGCCCACGCTTTAGAGGGGCATCTGATTAATGTTCACGCTGTTGCGAGCGGGATGCCCGTTCGATCCGCCAGGGTGGTGCCGACTCTCCCGTGAGTTCTCGGTCATCTTGTTAGTCATCGTCCAGTCTCTCAGCGGCAGGGCTTCGTAGTCACGCGCCAGGCGGCGGTGCTGTATCAGCCAACCGAAGGTCCGCTCGATCACCCACCGCTTGGGTATTGGCTGGAAGCCCTTCACTTGCGGTCGCTGCACCACGTCCACATCGATCCCGAGGCCGACGCCGTGCTGGCGACCCTGGTCTGGTAGCTGCTGCCGGCCCACACCTTGGTCGGATGGTCCGCTGCCAACTCGGTCAGAGCCTGCTTGCCATCGGTGGAGTCGTGGACCGAGGCGGGCGGTGACAAGGTCGGTCAGGACCAGTCCAAGGGTGTCGGTGACCTGGTGGCGCTTTCGCCCTTGATCTTCTTGCCGGCTCCGATGCCCTGACCGGCTTCGGCGACATTGCCAGAGGTCTTCACGCTCTGCGCGTCCCCTGCGGCCGCGGACGGCTCCCCGGCTCCGAGCATGCGCTCGGCGGGCCTGCTCCCGCACAGGCGCCTGCCTCAATGTCCTGCGGGCCCGCGAGACAATGAGCATTTTCAGCGTTGCCTCTCCAGGGTGAGGACCGCGGCGGCGATGTCCGTCATGCGGTTCGGGCTGCAGCGGCTCCGGCGGAAGATCCGCCAGGACTTCAGGCGGGCGACGCCTCGTTCGACAGGAGCGCGGGCCTGGGCGAGTGCCCGGTTCAGCGTCCGTTCGGTCGGTGACAGTTCGCCGTTGGGCGGGCGGCGGATGGCGGTGGTGACCCAGGAGCCTGCGCCGATGTAGGCGCGGTCGGCGACGATCGGGACGCCCTGGCGTTCGCAGATCCGGATGATGCGGTGGGTGCGTGCGGCGGTCAGATCGTGAGCGCGGCCCGGCAAGGCCGGCGAGATCCACAGAAGCTGGCCTTGGGGATCGGTGACTATCTGCACGTTCACGCCGTGGCGCCGGTGCTTGTGGGAGTAATCGGCGCGTGCGTCGCCCAGGCGGTCGCACTCGCTGAGGGTGCCGTCCAGGAGCACGTAGTCCGGGTCGTGCTCGCGCAGGGTCTTGAGCAGGCCCGGCGCCCGGTCGGCGAGGAGCCGCACGACGGCGGTGGTGTAGGCGTGGGCGGTGCCTACGGATATGCCGAACCCGGCGGCGATCTGCGCGAGAGTGTCGTGCTTGCGCAGGTAGGTGAGAGCGACGAGGGCGCGCTTGTGCGGCGGGAGCTTGCAGCGGCGGTCACCCTCACGGGTGACGATAAGCATCGTGACCCACTCGACCAGCGCATGAGGCAGGTCGAGTGCGGCAGGATAGGGAACCAACAGGGCTCCTGGGCCGGCAGGTTGAGACTTCGAACACCTCACCCAACGGCCCGGGAGCCCTGTCCGTTGCGGGCGCCAAGGTCATCACCCGATCGGTGGCCACGCTGAAAATGCTCAATGACAAAGCAGAAACGGACCCTCCGGCCTCGTCCCCCCTCGGCCTGGCCGAACTCAGGCGCCTGATCCACCGCCTCGCCCACCGCCAACCCGCGCCCTTCGAACACATCCTGCACGGGTCATCACACTGGTGACGGCATCGACCGTTCCAAGCCCGCCTCAGCCACTACAAACAACGCGGCCACACACCCCAGAAACTGCCCAGCCATCAGACCGCAGACCGTTGAATTACTAGATCAGGTGCCCACTTATCGGTGGGCGCGGCCGCCCCTTTCTCGGAGTGGCAGGTGATCAGAGTGGCATCGATGTCCAGGACGAGGCCGGGTACTTCCCGTCCACAGGCTTTCGCCGCCGGTGTGCCGCAGCGGGTCGGTTGCCTGTCGTCAGGCCACTCCTCGGGCATGACTCCGGACCCGGCAGTCCAGAACATATTCGACGGCCGACAGCAGCCGCCAGGCCCTCGGTTTCGGGGCGACGGGACGGAACACTTGACCCTGGTCCTGTAGCATGGCCAGATTCGTGACCGCCTCGCCGCCCTCAACCGACATCACCGAGGTCCGTGGCGATCCGGCCCGGGCCATGACCAGTACACTCCACTGCGCTGAGTCCTCGATCACGCGGTCGCTGATGCCACTGGGCTGAGCAGTGCGTAGCCGTGCTCCGGCGTGACCGACCGCCCCCGCATCGTCAGCACAGACATGGAGCTCGGGGCGCAGACCGATGCTCTGGACGTGGAAAGTGCCTTCTGTCCAGACCGACAGTGCCTTCAACAAGGCTCATCGTCCGAGTTCAGAAGGCACTTTCGCGTTCCCGTCCGTGATCCGGACGGACTCCAAGTGAAAGCCCGAGGTTAGGCCCGTCAACCATAGGGGCGCCGTGGAATCCCCAGGGCGCCCCTATCCGCGTGTCAGACGGTGCAGTACTGCGCCTGCTTGCCAATGGAGCGGTACATGCAGTCGGCGTTCTCCAGGAGCTGGAGGACGGCGTCGCGGTTGCGGCTCGTCTCGCGCTCGATGACCTCGTCGGGCGGGTAGAAGCCGCCATACCAGGACGATGTCGGGTACATCTCGAAGGTGTACCCGAAGATCCTCTGGGTGCCCCAGAGGTAGTCGTCGATCGACCCGTCCGTGATATAGAGGTCGCTGGACTGCTCGGCGGTGTAGCCGTTGCTGGAGGCCATCTTGCCGCCGACGGTCGCGAAGGCGTCGCGGTCATCCTGAGTCATGCCGGGCGCGGTGTTGGCTGTGGTCCAGCCGAAGGGCCATAGAACAAGCTCGCTGTACGTGTGGAAGTCGATGGCCGCCTTGATCTGCTGCTTGCCGCCCACGACGCGCGAGCGGACGAAGTCGGCGACGACCTTCACCTCGGGTGCGGACTCGGCGGCAGCACCCCGATAGGTCGCGGAGCTCTTGAAGCCGGAGGAGCCGCCGCAGCAGCCCCACTTGTAGTTCCAGTTCCGGTTCAGGTCCGTGCCAATGTAGGAGGAACCGGAGTTGGGCTGACGGTTCTTGCGCCAGCTGCGGTAGGAGCCGCTCGCGATGTCGTACTCGCCTCCGTCCGGGTTGAGATCCGGCACGATCCAGATCTCGCGGCTATTCACCATGCCGGTGATCCGGGAGTCCATGCCGTAGCCGGCGCCGAGTTCGCGCAGCAGGTAGAGCGCCATCTCGACGGTCAAGTGTTCGCGGGCGTGCTGGTGGTGGGTGAAGAGGACCTCGGGCTCGTTCTCGTCGGCGCCGACGTTGTCGCTGATCTTGATGGCGACGATGTCCCGGCCTTGGTACGTCTTCCCGATGACCCGCTTGCTCATGATGCGTGGGTACTGGGCGAGTCGCTGGTCGATCTCCGTGTTCATCTCCGCGTAGTTGTGGTACTTCGAGTCGGCGGAGGGGAAGTCGAAGGGCTGGACGGCCAGGCCCTTCACCGAACGGTCGGGCGGGGCTGGGAGAGCCTCGGGGCGGTGGCCGAGCGCGCGGAGCTTGCGCAGCTGGGCTGAGTTGGCGCTGACGACGGTGCTGTGGTCGCCTGCCTCGTCGATCGAGACTCCGGTCGCGGCGAGGACGGTACGTTCGGCGACGGTGGACGGGCTGTGGATCTCGTACTGGCGGATCACTTCCTCGGCTGCCGGAGTCGGCTCCGAGTCGGCTTCGGCGAGGTTCGCGCCTGCGGAGAGGGGCGCCGCGAGGGCGAGCGTCAGAAGGGCCGCGAGAGCGGCTGACTTTCTTCTGTTTGTTCGAAGTCGCATGCTTGCTCCTGAGTGGAGTGTGGGTGTGCGACATACATGTGCGGGTGCCGGGCACATGGTCCAGTGCTGGCATGAACTAGTCAAGGTATGTTCGGTCGCTAACGAACCGGCGCGTGATTGCGGTTGACGGGTGAGGGATGCGTAGGCTCCTGGCCGAGCGGGATGTGTGGTGCCCGACCGTCCTGGCATACGGCTTCGGACCCTGGCCGATGTGTTCGCCTATGCTCAGGCTGAGGGTGCCGAGCTGCGTCTGGATGCCACCGAGATCCAGGTCTGCAGACCCATGGCGGGGCGCGGCGGACGCCGGGCGTTCGTCTCGGGGCCCTGCTTCAGGCCATCCTGCCGGTCCGTGGCAAGCGCGGCCGACCCCGGCGACGGCCCGACACCTTGCTGGGTGATCGCGTCTACGACCACGACAAGTACCGGCGTCTGGCCTGGGCCCTGGGCGCGAAACCCATCATCGCCCGATGCGGCGTCCGCATGGTTCCAGGCTCGGTACCCACTGGTGGGTCGTCGACGGACCTTCGCCCATCTCACGTACTGACCTGGTCCCACCGGCGACGACATCGGTAAGCCACCGCCCGCCACTGTCACTGCCGGAGGAGAAGCAGCCCAGGATGCGATTCGCTGCTGGAGTACCAACTATCCATCGGCGAGCGACTCATGGGATCTACTGGCTGCTGGTCGGAAGCGAGATTGCCCTCGGCTGCGACTTCTGGAGCGGTTCGCTGTGATCGTGTACTGCTTGGACTCAACCGGTCGTTGCAACACTGGTCTGTTGGAGCAGCAGTAGCTGCTCGTTGAGTGCCTCGGCCGGGGTCCTCCAGCCAAGTGTCCTGCGCGGCCTGCTGTTCAGTGTGTGGGCGACGGCCTCGATTTCTTCGGCGGACCAGCGCGAGAGGTCGGTGCCCTTCGGGAAATACTGGCGCAGGAGTCCGTTCGTGTTCTCGTTCGTGCCTCGCTGCCATGGGCTGTGCGGATCGGCGAAGAACACGGGGATGCCGGTCTCGACCCGGAACTGGGCGTGTGCCGACATTTCCTTGCCGCGGTCCCATGTCACGGACCGTGTCAGCTGCTCGGGCAGCGGCGCCATGGTGTTGGCGAGTGCCCTCTTCATGGAGACCGCTCCGTAGCCGGCCAGTGCGGGGCCGTTCGTCGTGCGGGGGGTCGTGCCATATCCCTCTTCACGGGGCAGATGGACCAGCATCGTGAACCGGGTCGACCGCTCGACAACGGTGCCGATCGCGGAACGCTCCAGCCCGATGATCAAATCTCCTTCCCAGCGGCCGGGAACAGCCCGGTCCTCGGCCTCGGCGGGCCTCTCGCTGATCAACGCTTCAGGCGTGACGTGCGCCCAGGTCTTGCGCCGGGAACGCGCCCGCGGCACACGCAGAGCACGACCGGACCGAAGACACAGGATCAGCTCGCGTTTCAGCGCTCCGCGGCCCTGAATGTAGAGGGCCTGGTAGATCGCCTCGTGGCTGATGCGCATGGACTCATCATCCGGGAAGTCAAGCTTGATCCGGTTCGCGATCTGCTCCGGACTCCACGCCTGGACCCACGCACGGTCCTTGCGATGCGGCTTGTTCCGTCCCGTCCACGCGCCTGTCGAGGGACCCGTGATCGCCCTGCCGTGTGACGTGCTGATCTGACCGGACAGCCGCTCCTGAACGTAAGCGTGCAACCGCGGGTTGGCAACCAGCTTCGCCGCTTTCGGCCGGCGTGCGGCCATATCGGCCTTCCACTGGGCGACTGATGCGCGATAGTCACGCCTGCCGGCTCTGGTGGCCGCGTTGCGCCGAAGTTCACGGGAAATCGTTCCCGGATCACGACCGACGTCTCGAGCGATCTGGCGAACTCCCTTGCCCTGGGCTTTGAGGAGCGCGATTTCCTCCCGCTCATGAAACGACAGGTACCTGCCCGAACAGGGCTTCGCATCGAACGGTCGCATACCGCCACACTGGCGGTACCAGCGCGTCGCGACGGCCGGCGCCACGCCGACAATGCCCGCGGCCTCCTCGGCAAGAAGGCCCTTCGCGATCTCCGTCCAGAACGCCGCCTCGACATGCCGCTGGTACTTCGGATGCCCCGGAGACCTCAGCTTCGGCCGCACCGCCCGATCCGCTGCCTGCTGACGACGAACCATCCGACACCTCCATGATCACGAGGTGTTGCGACGACCGGTTGAATCCGCCCTGACTACTCGGTTAACCTTGCCTCGATTGGGACTACAAAGGCTTGTATGATCCAGAACAGTTTTCGCTTATCTCTAAGTGCCTGATTGAGAACCGGTCACGGTGAGGTGTGCGGGTGGGTTGTTGTCTGGCGAGGCGGCGGGTCATGAGGATGATCATTGACCACTTGACCATGGCTTCGTGGTGGGCGGGCAGGCGTTCGTAGTCGCGGACGCAGCGTCGGCGTCGGCAGATCCACGAGAGGGTCCGTTCGACGACCCATCGGCGGGGCAGGACGACGAAGCCCTGGGCGCCGTCGCTGCGTTTCACGATCTCGACGGTGAGGTCCCAGCGCTCTCTCGCCCAGGTCACGAGCTTGCCGGCGTATCCGCCGTCGGCCCACACCCGTGTGATGTGGTGGTGGATCTACTGCAGCCGGGAGATAAGCGGCCGGGCGCCGTCACGGTCCTGGACACAGGCTGCGGTCACCAGGACGACCAGCATCAGGCCGAGCGTATCGACGGCGAGATGCCGCTTGCGCTCGTTCACCTTCTTGCCCGCATCCCACCCCCGGCTGCCGACGGCGACGGTCTCGGCAGCCCGTAGCGACTGCGAGTCGATCACCGCCGCACTGGGCTCGATGCCGCGGCCCGCCTTCCGGCGGAGGCGGTCGCGCAAGGTGTCATGGAGGTCGTCGACATACTGCGCACGTTCCCAGCGGGTGAAGAAGGCATACACAGTCGGGTGGGGCGGGAAGTCGGCCGGTAGCGCCCGCCACTTGCATCCGTTGTCGACCACATACCTGATGGCGTCGACGATCTTCCGGCGGCAGTGCTCCTCCGCTGCCGCCCCGGCCCCACCGCCAGGCCGGCAGGGGCAGCAAAGGCTCGGTGACCTGCCACTCCGCATCACTCGTGTCCGACGGGTAGCGCACCAGATGCGCCGGCTCACAGGCGCCCCGCCCATGGCGGCCTGCCGGACACGGACAGCCCGCTGAAGGGAGCGAGTTGGCATCGGACAGCCCGGAACGGTAAAACGGTATGACAGGACTCCTGTGACAACGGTTTGGCTTCGCAACCGCTGTTGTTACGGGAGTCCTGCTGCTTCTGCGGACTCTTCAGAGCCCCACCATGCGAACGTGACACTCCACTTACCGTCATCGGTTCTCAATCAGGCACTCAGATCCGGCGTGTCCCGCTGACACCGCGCACCAGGAGATTAGTGCGGGCCTGCTCCAGGGCCCCGTGAATAAGCCGGCCACGTCCGAGCGGTCGGAGCCGTCCTCGCTGTCGACCCCGACCGATTCACGGAAACGGTCGAGGCCCTGCAGCGGGCCGGGCTGACGGTGTCGCGTGAACAGCCGATTCTCGGCGCACACTCTCCGGCACCATCCCAGAAGACCAGATGACAGCCCTGATGGCGGTCGACCGCGGTGCATCCGTCGACCAGGAACGCACCATCCGGCTCCCCCACCATGACGAGTGCTTGCGAGGACGAGCGCGGCGGGAGAATGCGCGGAACGAGCTGCTCGCCCTCTCTATGTGAGATGGACTATCGGGCGCGGGGTCCTCCATGCAGGAGCAGGATGGCCACCGCTGCGCCAGCAGTCGCCGCGATGAGTAGCGCTACCCACATCCGGCCCGTGGCGGCGACGGTCACCACGGCGACCGGTACGGCGGTACCGAGCGAGGCCGCGACTGCCCAGGTGCGGTCCAGCGCGTCCCGGTCTGTGACCGTAATCAGGACCAGAGCCGCCAGCCAAACCACGGAGATCAACACCGCACCGAGCGTCAGCATCGCCACTTCCCACCAAAGCCACACCAGACGACGGAGGTCGGAGAGACCACCGCTACCCATGATTCACATAAAAGCATGACAAGCCATCTCATCTTCGCATTCGTGTGGTGTGATGGCCACCGACTGCTGTCATGCCAGGGCGCTTGCATAGTCGAATTTCGCGCGGGTTTCTGCTGTTCAGCGGGGGAGCTGAGAAGGCCGAGTGGGTGGTGAAGGGTTCGCAGGACAGATCGCGGACGGGCTTCGGTCATGTCGGTGGCGCGGAGTTGGTTGAGGGGGTGTTGCGCAGGGTGTCCATGTTCTCGGGGTCGTGGCCGGTGCGGATCTGCGAGCGGTGTCACGACGTAGTCGATCTTGATTTCGAAGCGCCATTGGCCTCGCAGGGCCAGGGTGATCTTCTGGGGTTTTGGCCTGGCGGGACGGCAGGGTGGTGATGTCATGCGGGCGCGCGGGTCCGCTTGCCTGTGGGCTTGTCCGTCCGGCACCGGATGACCCGGGCGATCAGTCGGGCATGAGGAAAGCTGAGGTTGGAGACGGTCAGGACCTGAATGATGCGGGTTTCCTCACGGCCGTGGCCTTCGGTGCCGGTCGTAGTACTTCACGGTGGCCTTCTTTCAGGGCGGACGGCGGTACCGGACATAGAGGGTGGGCTGGTTAAGCTCCATGGTGAGTAGGTGACGGGCCTTCTTGCTCTCGACCAGCTCCCCTCGCCCGTCGGGCTGAGAGTTGTCCTTTTTGTGGTGGTGTTTTCCGGCGGCGCGCGGGGCTGCTGGTGCGGCCTGGTGGGTGGCCGGTCCGGGGCCGGGATGCTTTCGGCGCTTTCGCGGGAGTGCCCAGGCTCCGCCGGATCCGGCGATAGCCGCGGAGGACCCGGCGGGGTGAGGGTGTCCGGTGTCAGCGGCTTCTCCCAGGGTCTGCGGAGATCTGCGGCGAGGGGGCGGGCGAGGCGGAGCTGGGTGTAGGCGGCCAGGATCAGCCAGAGATGCGCCACAGGCGGTCGACGTCGTGCGCGGTGGCGTCGGGGCCGCTGTGCCACAGCCACATCGGTTTGGGGTCACGGTTGTCAGGCAGGTACTCGACCGCCAGGTGAACGAGTTTCCCTTCCGCGATGGGGAGTTCATCGTCATGCCGGGTCCATGAGCCGCGGCGTTCCAGTTTTCGGATGCAGACGTCTCCAGCAGCGAGCGACAACGGCACCAAAGCCGTGGACAGTGGTGGACTCCTGGGCCGGAACGGTGTGGGTGGCCAAGGTCGGCGAGGCGGAATACCTCGCCGTGACGCGGCTGTCGGCCCTTGACGGGGCCCTTGCGCCGTCCTGCCGGATGTGACGCATGACCCCGTCGGCGCGGATCCGCCCGAGCAGCCGCACTGGGTCCTCGCGCAGTAGCCAGGACAGGGCACGGCGTCGTAACCGGAGTCGAGCACGAACAGCACCTCCGGGTCGCCCTCGTGCCACTGCCCGGCCTCCCGCAGCCGGACGAGCAGGTCCCTGATCTGGGCGACGGTGACCTCGGTCGGATCATCATGCGGGCCGAGCCGGACCGCGTCCAGCACCCCGATCCACGACGTGCGCCCCCCCCGTTACCTTTTTCGTGGCTCCGCAATGGGGCCTCCGGCCTTCGGGTCCGGCATGACTTCCCCCCCTTGTTGTTCATGATCCGGGGGGTGGTGTCACCGGGCCCGGAGGCATCGACAGACCGCTAATGAGGGGCTTGAGCACCGGCTTCACCCAAGCCGGAAGAGCTCTCCGTAACGTGGATGTGGCAGCTCGGTGCCCTGGCAAGGCCGGACGAAAGCGTGATGGAGGGGCCTGCACGTGATCGATACCGGCGACATCGACGTCTTCCTCGGCCTGGACGTCGGCAAGGGCGAACACCACGCCACCGCCGTCACGCCGGCCGGGAAGAAGGCGTTCGACAAGCGGCTACCCAACACCGAACCCAAGCTTCGCGAGCTGTTCGCGAAGCTGAAGGCCAAGCACGGAACGGTGTTGGTCGTGGTCGACCAGCCGGCCTCGATCGGCGCTCTGCCGCTGGCCGTTGCCCGCGACATGGGCTGTCCGGTCGCCTACCTGCCTGGATTGACGATGCGGCGGATCGCCGACCTCTACCCGGGCGAGGCGAAGACCGACGCGCGGGACGCGTTCATCATCGCGGACGCGGCCCGCGCGATGCCGCACACGCTGCGGGCTATCGACGGCGAGGACGAGACGATCGCCGAGCTGGAGATGATCGTGGGCTTCGACGACGACCTGGCCGGCGAGGCGACCCGGGTCGCGAACCGGCTGCACGGCTTGCTCACCCAGATCCATCCGTCGCTGGAACGGGTGCTGGGGCCGCGATTGCAGCACCCGGCCGTCCTCACGCTGCTGGAACGGTTCGGATCACCGGCACAGATACGCAAGGCCGGCCGTCGGCGGCTGGTCACCCTGCTGCGGCCGAAGGCGCCGAGGACGGCCGAGCGTCTGGTCGAGGAGATCTTCGCCGCGTTGGACGAGCAGACCGTGACGGTCCCTGGGACCGAGGCGGCCGCACTGATCGTCCCGAGCCTCGCCGGCTCGCTGACGGCCGTGCTTGACCAGCGGAAACTCTTGGCCGGGCGGATCGAGGAACTCCTGGAGGACCACCCTCTTTCCAAAGTCCTGACCTCGATGCCAGGCATCGGCGTCAGGACCGGAGCCCGCATCCTGATCGAGGTCGGCGACGGCAGCACCTTCCCGACCGCCGGCCACCTCGCCGCCTACGCCGGCCTCGCCCCGGCCACCCGGAGCTCGGGCTCCTCGATCCGCGGCGAACAGCCATCCAGAAGAGGAAACAAGCAGCTCAAACGGGCCTTCTTCCTTTCCGCGTTCGCTGCCCTTGGCGACCCGACCTCGCGGGCCTACTACGACAAGAAAATCAGCCAGGGCAAGCACCACACTCAGGCCCTGCTCTGCCTCGCCAGACGACGAGCCGACGTCCTCTTCGCGATGCTCCGCGACGGAACCTTCTACGAACCCCAACCCGCAGGGGCCAGGTGACGGTTCAGACTCACCGGTCAGTCCTCCTCCGGCCGAAGCCGCTGCCGAGCGGCCTCAAGTCATGGTCATAGTCAGGCGCGAACAGCCCAGGAAGTGACTTGGCCAGCGTCCCCGCGATGCGATGGATCGGCGCCCAGACCGCCGGGTCGTCGACAACCCGGCTCAGGTCCGTCATCTGCAGCTTCTCCAGCCAGTCCGACAACACCAGCGCCTCGTCACTCGTGAGCTTGATCGTGACCTGGCTATCACCCATGCACACCCCTACGGCTCGGCCCCACCCTCGACCACACGAACCTACTGGTCCTCGACCTTGACCAAACACATAGGGGCACCCCCCCGCCCAGCGCGGCCGCGACCTGGTACGGCCACCCCGGAATCGTCTGCCGCACCCCGTCACACCGACACGGACGGTGACAGGTCAGCCGGCCCGGTGAGCACTCCGCGTCCGGACGCGGCCACGGCGTCACATCCAGCGCGATCAACAACTGCCGGTCAGACCCACGCGGCAGCGTGAGGCCGGCCAGAGCGACTCGCAGCCGGCCCACATCGACCGGCCGTCGGCCAGTGCGTCGTACACCGCGCCGTGTCCCCACCGGTGCACCACCTGAAGCGACAGCTCCGGCAACGACATCACCGGGCCCTCTAGAACCAGGGCTCGTCAACCCAGCCAGTGTTCGTTACTCCGCCAGTGACGGTCACTGTGCCGAGGGACCTCTCTGGGCCCCAGGTGTAGTCGTCCACCCAATTCGTGTAAACCTTTGCGCTTTGCGTGGGTGCGATCGCGACTTGCCAGGCGTATTTGCTGGCAATCTTGTCGTTGCCGTCATCGAAGAGGCCGGCGCCGAAATCCACGTAATGGGTGACATTGTCTATATTGCGCACTTCGGTATAGGCGCGATCCGAGCTCGTTCCGTCCCATTGGATACAAGAGCGGACGGTGAGTGAATATCCTGCCTTGTTGCCGTGCGCGACCGACTTCCACAGGGAGCACGTGACCCCCGATGCAGCCTGGGCGCTTCCAGCGGTACCAGTGATCAGCGCCGCAGTTGCGGCTGCTGAGGCCAGCAGGGCTGGGACTATCCTCTTCATGCCTTGCTCCTTACGCCAGGTTATCCCTGCGCCCATGGAACACCTTCAGTACCAGTTTCTGATTAGGTAGACGGTACTTGACTTCGCCTTTCAGGCATGGTTACCGGTGTGGTGATCTTCAGGCTCGTAGCTGGGGCCATACCCGTAAAGCGAGCGAGGTAGGTGGCCCGGCTTTACCGGAACTATCCTGGTTCATCCCTTGAGTGTTCCCCTTCTGAGATCCCGCGGTCCGGCCTGCAGGGTCCCGCGCGGCCTGGATGCGAGGCATCAGCATCGGCCAGGCTTCATCCGCTGACCAGAGGCGATGACGCTTGCAGGCGGTCTCCCACGGCTCGAACTGCTCCGGAAGGTCACGCCGCTGAACGTTTGTGACCGTGCGGTGGTCACTCCATCTGCCTCAACCTGCACCAGCGTGAGGCAGGGACGACGCCAGCCGTTCCCGCTCTGAGTTCGTCAGATCCCCACGGCCATACGACGAGCCTGGCCTCAACGCTCCACCTCTGTCAGGAGATCCGAGAAGCAGTGCCTAGTGATCTGAGTCAGAGATTCGGTGGCAGTAGGCGGCGACTTTGTCGAGGATCTCGTCGGCGGTCTTGGTCCAGATGAAGGGTCTGGGTTGGTTGTTCCAGTCGGCCAGCCATGACCGGATGTCGCGTTCGAGGGCCGGGACGGAGCGGTGGACGCCGCGCTTGAGCTTCTTCTGTGTGAGTTCGGCGAACCATCGCTCGACGAGGTTCAGCCATGACGCGCTCGTGGGTGTGAAGTGCAGGTGGAACCGCGGGTGGGCGAGCAGCCACTTCTTGATGTCGGGTGTCTTGTGGGTCGCGTAGTTGTCCAGGATGAGATGAATCTGCAGGTCGTCCGGGACTTCCTTGTCGAGCTTGGCCAGGAACTTCTTGAACTCGATGGCCCGGTGGCGGCGGTGAAGTGAGCCGATGACTTTGCCGGTCGCGGCTTCGAGGGCTGCGAAGAGGGTGGTGGTGCCGGCGCGGATGTAGTCGTGACTGCGTCGTTCGGGGACGCCGGGCATCATCGGCAGGACGGGCTGGGACCGGTCCAGGGCCTGGATCTGCGACTTCTCGTCCACGCAGAGGACCAGGGCCTTCTCCGGCGGGTCGGGGTAGAGGCCGACGACGTCGCGGACCTTGTCGATGAAGAACGGGTCGGTCGACAGCTTGAAGGTCTGGGACCGGTGGGGTGCCAGCGCGAATGCCCGCCAGATCCGGAGTCGGCTGATCACGGGGCTTTCGCCTGCGGGGATTGCTGAACTCGCCGGCAAGGTCGGTTCGTTGTGGCGCGAACGGCATCAGGTCGTGCTTGCCTCGCGGCCGCGGTGCCGGGCAGTGGGAGCCGGGGCGAAGCGCAAGCTGGCCTTCGTCGATCGGCTGCTGGTCATTCTCGTCCAGCTTCGCCACGGTGCCACCCATGAGTACTGGCCTCGCGGTTCGGTGTCGACTGTTCCACCACTCACCCGCGCAATCGGTGGGGTCGGCCGCTGCTCGCCTAGAAGAGGTTGCACCGTCACCCCGGTGTCCGGCTCCGTTGCCTGCCGAGGCCATTGACCATCCCGGCGTGAGCCAGCAGACCGGGGATCATCGACGGCACCGAGATCCGGGGAGGCACACCCGCAGCCGGCGCGAGGACCGGGAGAAGCGACAAGCAGAGCGCCGTGAAGTCGATGGTCGTCACGGGACACCTCCGGCCGGCTGCTGTTCTGCAGCCCGGCCGAGCCGACGTGCTGTGTCAACATCACTCATGCCCGACGGTTGGGCCTGGTCAAGCTCCTTGCCGACGGGCCCACCGTGGAGATCCTGGCCGACGCGGGCTATCAGGGGCTCGGTGCTCAGACGGGCGGCCGTGTGGTGATACCGCCGTACTGCAAGTTCAAGAAGAGGCCTGCCTGGCGTGCCTCTTCTTCGCGGGAGCGGGTGTGGCGGGACCTCCTGTTCGGGATGGTGTTCTTCGTGGGTGTGCCCTGGCGCTGCTTCTTCCGCCGGATCCTGCGGGAACGCGGCCGGGCAGGGCGCTTTGCGAAGAGCCCTTGCTGGAGGGCTCGGCAGACGGTCTCGGGGCGCAGGTTCATCGTCGGCTCACCGGGATGGATGCAGGTGAGGTGGCGGGTGATCTGCTGCGGTGACCCTATGTTGCCCCAGCTTGGCGTTGACGAGGTCACGCAGCGCGGAGCTGGTCCGGAGCCTCTCCGGCTTGGGCTGGCGCCGGCGGAGACTAGCCTCGTTGCCGGACCGCCAGGGGTTGTAACGGCCGCCGGGCCCCTGGCCGAGTCGGATCTCCCGGTAGACGGTGGAGCGGGACCTGCCGATCGAGACCGCGAGCGGTGATCCGGTCGTCCTGGCTGAGGTAGCGGGCGTCGATGGGCGTGTCGGGCAGGAGTATCGTCCAGCCTTGATGGACCACAGCGGGCCCGCGCTGGTGGATACACGCACCCGGCGGGCAGCCGCTGCCCCTTTCAGGCCGCCTCTACGCAGTTGTTCGAAGTCCCTCTTCGGCACCGGCAACGGTAACCGGTACAGCCCGATCTCGGCTGGAAACGCGTACGGCTTCGGGTCTCTGGGCGCTGATCGCCAACGTATCCCGGCTGCATGGTCGTCGGGTGGCGTTGGGTGGGTTTGTGCGTGTCGTGCTATCGCTTTGCGCGGTGAGGGGGAAGCTGGGCTCTCGGTATGGCAGAGGAAGGGCAGGTACGGGTGGTCACGACGGCGGTTGGGGCTGGTACGCAGGAGACGGTGCGGCCGTTCAGGGGCGGGGACGGGACGGCGGTGCTGCAGCTGGTCGGTGCGGATCTGCTGCCCGGCCGACCGTATCCCACCCTGGCCATGCTCGACCACGCTGTGCAAGGGACCGTGCCTGGTGGCCCGGCTAGCCTGGAGGACGTGCGTACCGAAGTACTCGCCTCCGCAGGCGGTCAGATCCTGGGCGCGGTCTGCTGGGCGGTTCGTGCGTCGGACGGCGCAGGGATGCTCTTGTGGCTGCACTGCCTGGAGGACGAGCAGCCGCTCACCCGGGTACTGATCCGCCATGCGACAGCGCAGTTGGGGCGGCGGACGGTGCATGCATTTGCCGAGCCCACTGCGCTGGCACCCGCAGGGCTTGCCGCGGGCAATCGTCCCGGGACCCGCCGCGCCTTGGAAGAATGCGGATTCTCCGGTACGGACCGGTGGCGCTACCTGCACCACCGCCTCGAGACCCGCAGCAGGTGGCTGTATGCAGTCGCCGACCTTGCCGAGTGCCCGGATTCTCAGGGCTGGCACCTGCACCTGCGGGAGCCGGACGGCACCCGCATCGGCGAAGCATTCACCGCCCTGCCCGTGGATGGCACCACCACCCTGGAGTGGGTACGTCTGGCACCCGGCCAGCACCGTCTGGGGCACATCCTCCTCGAACAGTGCCTGGCCCACCTCGCCGACTGCGGCGTCCGTGAGGTGACTGCCCACCTGGCCGCGCCCACCGAAGACCAGCCGTACCTGGACGCCGCTCTCGGCCTCCACTCCGCCGTCGGCTTCACCGAGATCGACCAGCTCCACACCTACACCCGCCGTCCCTGACCGAGCGGGCCGACCAGACCGGGACCCGTTCCACAGTCACCGGAGCGCTCCGCTCGCATGCACGACGCCTAAAGGGAGCGCAGCGCAACAGGCTGATGGCCTCTGGAGCGGAGTACAGGCCGCATGAACGTGCCGATCGAGCCGACGATCGCATCGATGCCGACTGGCTGCCCGGCCAGCACCCAGCCTGCGAAACCCTGACGCCAGCCGGTGAAAGCCCGAGTGAGACAGAGACTGTCGTCGTGTGTGCCAAACACGATGAGGTAGTAGGCGCGTTGCGCTGCCGGGTGCGGCCCGCCGACGGGACAGGTCTGAATGTGTGGCTGCACGCCCGCGAGGACTTTGAGGTGACTGCCGCGCTCGTCGCACTGGCCGATCTCACCTCGGCCACCGGCCGCTGTATGCGTGTACCGGCCCCGGCCACCGCCACCGGCATCCCCGGGCCTGCCCATTGAGCACCGTGCCATCACCGCACGCGCCCTGGCCGCTGCTGCTGGCTTCTCCCCGGCCTCCGCGCGGCGGTACTTCCTGCGCGACCACACCACCACCCCACTGGTGCTGCCGGCATGCCCACTGGCAGATGTCACCTCTCTGGGCGGTCCGGCGGGTTGGCGAGTGGCTATCCACCATCGAAGGCCAGCACCTGGCCACTGCCACCTTGCTCACCTCCACCCCGGCCACTGCTCACATGGCCGTCCTGTCACAGCTGTCTGCCCGCTCCGGGCAGCGCCGCCGCGCCATCGGCAGTCACCTGCTCGCCCAGACCCTCGACCAAGCTCATGCCCACGGTGCCCGCCACCTCACCGCCGACATTCCCGAAGGGCACACCGCCGCCCGCCTCCTGGCCAGCACGGCCTTCCTCCCAGTCGACACCCTCACCGTCCACCACCACCGCCCCTGAACCTCACGGGACCGGACGGACCTGCCTGGGTCTCCCAAGTGACCACGCGCACAGAAAAACCTCCGGCCCACTGGACACCAGCACCCGCCCGGCTCTGGATACATGCCGCGTCTGATGAGTGGTCGTGCGGCACAGGGCGGCTGGGCCGCCAGCCGCATATCGGCGCTGGGAGCCCGGCACGCCACCCACGAAAGGGCGTACAGGGCATCGGCGCGGCACGTGGCGGGCAGGCTCCACCGCCCCTCGGAGGCTGGACTTGGGGTAGCCCGCTTGTGGTTTGGGCCGGTGTCGTTGCTTGCGCCTCAGACCCGGCAGTGGTGGTTCGTCTCAGGCGGTGCGGCGCTGGGAATCGGGTGTGTCGGCGTCGTGCTTGCGTCGGGCGGTTTCCAGGAGCCGGGCCCAGGACTGCACGGTCGGGCGGCGCTTCAGCAGAGCCCGGCGTTCGCGTTCCGTCATGCCGCCCCATACACCGTGCTCTATCCGTTCGTCGAGCGCGTAGGCAAGGCACTCGGCCTTCACTGAGCAGCCGGTGCACAGCGCCTTCGCCCGGTTCTGAGCGGCTCCCTGGACGAACAGGTCGTCTGCTGGCGTGGTCTTGCACAGCCCCGACGACATCCAGCTGGTCTCCACACGTCCCCGCTTTCCCGACCGCCATCCGTGCTCGGCCTGCTTCTTCACTCGACAGGGTTGGCACGCTACGTAGGCAAGTGCCGCCGGTCTACATCTCACACCACTCTTCGCCCATTCGGGTGACTTCGTGGGACGTGAGGTGCGGCGGTGCCGTACGTCGTTTGAGGCGGGCGGAGGGTGTTGCCTGGTCTGGCTTGAGTGTGGGGCCAGGCGCGAGCCTGAGTGATCGTGGGGTGCTCCGGACCGGTGGTCGAGGAGGGCTGCGGCCGTGATGACGTGGCGTCGGACCGTGTGGCTGTGATGACGCTCGGCTCTGGAGGTATGCAGCCCACGGGGCGCGGACCCCGGTGATGGCCTGGCGTCTCTTCACACGCATACTTCAGCGGCTGAAGGAGTGGGAATGGTGTCCCGTTTCGTTGGGTGCCTTCGTCATTCAGCTGCTTGAGGAGGGCACCTTCATCAGTGCACCCCTGCGGCCTCGTTAGGGCGGCCAGGGCTCCTCCTGTCTTCGACTCATAAGCACGGGTGTCGACATGCACAGGGCGATTCCCGCCGTACCGGATCGCCCCGCGCGCGGGGCGGGACGTCGGCTCATTGGGGCTTCCGACGGGTCTTTCTCGGGGACTACCTTCCCGCGGGCCTTGTGGAGGGTATTCCGCTGTCAGGCATGTCGTGGAGGCCGGTCGCGGCAGCTTATGGGCGATAAGAGCAGTGAGCATGCTTTGCTCAGGCGAGGGCCAGACATCACACGCAGAGTGATGAGAAGGTCGGCGCGCCCCTCGTCGTCTCCCGGTTGTGCAGGGCGGCGCCGGCATGGAAATCAGCGGATCCCAGTGCCTATATCGCAGGGAGATGCGCAGGAGGTTGCGGCATACGGTCGCGGGGGAGGAGGCCGTCACTTCTTGACCTCTTCAAGGTCCGGGCGGCAGCCGTTCGAATGCGTTTGCGTGGGTGAGTGAAGGGGCGTTGTGTACCGGCCAAGGGCTGGGCCTGTGATGAAGGGAAGTGCCGGGATGATGTCGATGAAAGACTTCTGGCGCGTCATGGCTGCTACAGCGGAACCATCCGGCGTGCAAGCTGTGCAGGAGATCGCCGACACGCCTTTTGTGGATCTTGGTTTCGACTCATTGACACTCATCGACGCCGTGGAGCGCATTGAGAGCCAGTACGGAATCGGGATCGATCACAGGCGGCTGGAAGGCCTGAAGACACCGAGAGCGCTATACAGTTTCCTTTCTGACCGCGGCGGGAGAACAGCGACCCCGTCCAGGCCGCCTGTCGGCCTGGGACGGGTGACGATCTCCCAGCAGGATCCCTCGTCGAGCACAGAGCCGCACGAGTAGTGCCACCGTAGATGGTCAGTCTGGCTGTGGCTCGGCACCAGCGGCCTTGTGGGCGCCAGGAGCCCTCAGTCAGGCGCTCACCATGCGTGACTCGGGGATGCCAGGTCAGTCCCCGAGTTTCCGCTGTGCTCTGCGCGCACGCGAATGACACCGTTCACAGCACGGATCGCCCATATGAGCCGAGGGCCCAAGGCGCCGTCCCGGGGAAGGTTGCGGATGGTGACGACACCATCGACCACGGTCACATCTGTTTCGGACGATGGAGTGAAACGCGGCAGGATGGCGCTGCGAATCTCGTCGGCGAGTTCGGCGTCGGAGCGGAAGAACGTGACGGGGATGTCGCCACGGCTGACGATTCCCTCGAGCAGGCCGAAACGGTTGACGACCGGGAGATGATCGATGCGGTCTCGGACCATCAGCCGTGCTGCTTCCGTCAGCGTCGCATGCGACCGGACCGTCCGGGGCGGTACAGACACGATGTCTTCTCTACCGGTGCCCTGATCGGGTGTCCCCTGCCGGGGGTGCGGACGCCCCCCTGCAGGGGATGCCGCGGTCATTACACCAACGACGCGTCCCTCTCCTTCGAGCACGGGAATTACGCTGATGTCCCACTCGCGCATCAGCTCAGAGATCTCCGCGGGCGAAGCATGGCGTCCGACAGCGATGACGGTGAGGGACATCACGTCGTTAACAGTGTGAGGGGCTGACATAGGACCCTCCTTCGGCCCGGTACGACCAGCGTGACACTACAAGACCTGAAGAGCGGCTGACGGAGCCGAAACAAAGGGGCACCTCTCTCATCGAAGGCCTGGTGTGCAACAGTCACCCGTTTATTTTAGAGGTCCTAGCAGAAGCTGCTGATGTTTGTGATTGCCAGCTCGAATGCCCGTCGGCCGGTTCGTGGGGAAGGCGGATGCTCGACTGTGGACCGGCGACCCGTTGCGGCCATTCCGGCACAGAAGCTGGTGGCGACACAGTAACGGACAGCCGACCGGCAGGTTCCGTGAGGGATCCTGCCCCAGAAGCTTGGCTTCGAGTCTGGCATGACATTTCGACGCTGGCTTGCCGAGTGGAACGAAGCCGGGCGCAGGACCGGCTCCATGCGGTTCTGCGCGAAAAGGCTGCGGTCGGCAGAGCCAGCGGTCGACTCCAGCCGTATCAGGGCTGCTCGGCGGAGGACCGCGGCCGCAGACGGCCGGGCACATGGTCCGCTCGATCACCCGCCGACGGCGCCCAAGCCGTTCTGATGACTCGACGCCCTTGCGAGCGACACAGGCTCACCGAACCGCTTGCCGCGTAGGCATTTCCGCAGCTCAGGTACGTCGTAGGCCCAATGGGAACCTAGGTTGGCCGTTGCCGGCCTCGGCATGGGGTGGGTGCCGTACCACGGCCGACGGGGAAGACTTTCCGCAGTTCAGCAGGCCGTCACCGGCTCTCACGCAAGAATTCCGGGGCCTGGTCAAGGAGGCCGTCGCCACCCTCAAGTCTTGGCGACTGCTCGTAGGCTCCGCTGCTTGACCAGGCGGATCACCACCATTGCCCAGGCCATCCTCACCCTGCACCTGACCAGCTCAGACTGAAGATGGAAAGGCGCAATAAACCCTTTCAGCCTGTGCTGGGGGGAAATGGGCGGGTCAGTGGGTGGGGTGACGGGGAGGGGCCCTGGCCGTTGGCGTGGTGATTCCACTCAGCACACCGGCGGCCGAGGAGCCCCTGCTGGTTCCGTGTCCCCATGCTCGACGTCCCGCATGAGCTCGTCGAGCATATTGCCCGGCTGCTGTACGAGCATTGCCGGACCCGGCAACACCCGCTGGCGCAAGCTCGGTTGCTCCAAGCGGGTGCTGCTCCTGGTTCACCTGCGCAAGGGACGAGACGTTCTCGCAGCTCGGAGCCGGTTTCGGGATATCCCAGGCCGCCGCCTGGCGGTATGCCGACGAGATCCTGGACGTTCTCGCAGTGTGGGCGCCGACCCTGCAGGAGGCCCTTGTCGGCCCCGATGAGGGCGATCACGTCGTCGACAGCCTCCCTGATTCCCACCGACCGGATCCGCACGGACGAACCGTACTGCCCGATGAAACATCGCAAGCACGGTATGAACATGCAGGTCAAGCCCGCCCGGACGGCACACCGCTCTGGCTTCTCCCGCGCGGCACCCGGCCGCACCCATGATCTGGCCGAGGCCCAGGCCCACGGCACTGTCCAAACCTGCCTCACCAGACAGATACACGCCCTCGCCAACCGCGCCAACCAGGGCGCTGGCGCCGCCTTCCCACCCCGTACCACCACCATCGCGAACAGCCTGAGTATTACCAGCAGTTCAACCGCGACCATGCCCGACTGCACGCTCTCGGCGGACCTTCACCCAACCCGAAATCTGTCACATCATGTGCGGAACCCACCGCTCAACCCGACATATCAACCGCACGTCCAAGCCATCCAAACCCCCTGACCTGCGACTATTCAGGATGAAAGAGGTTCACTGGGCCTCTTTCATCCTGTGCCGGGAGGGTGGAATGACCTGGTGGGCGGGGGTGTGACGGGGCAGGGCCCCTGGTCGTTTGCGTGGTGATCTCACTCATCACACCGGCGACCGAGGGGCCCTGTTGGTTCTATATCCTTCCATGCCCGACGTCCCGTACGAGCTCGTCGAGCATGTCTCCTGGCTCATCTACGCCCGAAGGCGTGAACTGAACTCGCCGTGGAGACGGCTCGGTTGCTTCAAGCAGGCGCTGCTCGTCCTGGCCCATCTGCGGAAGAACGAGACGTTCGCCCAGCTCGCTGCCGGGTTCGGCGTCTCGACCGCGACGGCCTGGCGCTACGTCGACGAGACCCTGGACGTCCTCGCGGCGTGGGCGCCGGGCCTGCACGAGGCCCTGACCGGGCTGGGCGAGGGCGACTTCGTCATCGTCGACGGCACCCTGATCGCCACCGACCGAATCGCGGCGGACGAGCCGTACTACTCACAGAAGCACAAGCAGCACGGCATGAACGTCCAGGTCATCGCCCGGCCGGACGGCACACCGCTCTGGTTCTCCCGGGCCGCGCCGGGACGCACCCACGACCTGACCGCCGCCCGTGCCCATGGCATCACCCAGGCCTGCCTCACCAGGCACATCCTCGTACTCGCGGACCGCGCCTATCAGGGCGCCGGCGCCACCGTCCGCACCCCCTACTACCGCCACCGCGAACAGCCCGCCCACTACCAGCAGTTCAACCACGACCACGCCCGGCTCCGCGCCCCCGGCGAACGCGCCTTCGCCGTGCTGAAGTCCTGGAGACTGCTCCGGCGAGCCAGATGCTCCACCCGCCGCATCAGCACCATCGTTCAGGCCGTCCACACCCTGCTGACCTGCAGCTATTCAGGATGAAAACGCCTCACTGACGGCAGCTGCGCAATGCCTCTAGTGTCCGACCGCTCAAGATGAGTCGCTCGTGTGTGGAGCACGGTCTACTCATGTACACGGGCTGCTCCGAGCTTCTACTAGAAGATCGGACGACATCGGATCTCCGGGCGCAGTGCACGGTTAGCAGGCCACGCAAGTCCCTGAGCTTCTTCAGAGTGGCCACCGATCGGGTGACAATTGGGCTCACGAGAGCTTTGCGCTGCCGCAGCTCAGAGGGCAGTCAACCTCAGCCAGCCACTCATCCTCTGGAGTGACCGCTGAAGAAGCTCCCTGACTCCGTTGACTCCTTGTCGAAGCTTCACACAGCGGAAGGCAGGACCTTGTCAGATTCTTCTTCACGCAGGCGCTTTCTGGGTGCGGCAGCCGGGGCACTCGGAGCCGCGGCCGTCTCGGCTGTTGCCCTGCCAGGCACGTCCTATGCGGCAGTACCGGAGGTGCCGCTGGTCACGCGCGCGGATCACCCCGCCGCCCTGTACGTAAGGGGCACTGACCGCAAGAACAGCGAGCCCCTCAATGCCACGGTGGACTGCGCACTGACAGGGGAGGGAAAATAATGGCGACCTTCATTACTCGAGCTCAGTGGGGCGCCAGAACCCCCAAACTTGTCAACCACAGAATCACCCCGGCCAATGGTGGAGTAACCATCCACCACACGGGCGGAGCCAAGGTTGCCCGCGCCAATCACGCCGACTGCGACAACTCGGTCCGCAACATCCAGAACCAGCACATGGATGTGAATGGCTGGGCCGACATCGCCTACAGCCACATCGTCTGCTCCCACGGCTACGTCTTCCAGGGGCGTGGTGAACACGTACGCTCGGCAGCGAACGGCAGCACGTCAGGAAATCAGAACTGGTACGCGGTCCTGGGCTTGGTCGGCGGTGCACCAGCCAACTACGACACCATCACCAACGGACTCCTCGACGGCTTTCGCTACGCCATTAACCGGCTGCGCATCCAAGGCGGTGCAGCCCACGCGATCAACTGTCACAAGGATCATGTGGGGACGCTCTGCCCAGGCAATCTGGAACCGTACGTTCGATGGGGCGATCTGGAGCCTTGAGTCAGCCGGCCCCGAAGGGCCACCACCACAGAACAGGCCGGCTGATGCGAGCTGAGGTGGGTGTTCAACCGGCACGATCCCCCCGGGAGCTGCCGCATTTCTCGACTTCCCGCGGATCGCCTCTGCGGCCTGGGACGAAGAGGGTCTGCCCAGTAAACGGTGTAATAGTCGGTGGGTGAAACAGAACGCGCAGCTCCTGGCGGATACCTGCGGTCTCGACTGAGAACGCATCTACCAGGCGCTTCGCTAAGTACGGCCTGCAGTCGTCGAAGTATGGCCGGACTCTCCATGGCCACAACACCGTCGTTGCCCGCCCCGGCCTGACCTGGAGTACAGGTCAGGCCCAAGGCAGGCCATATGCACGCCACAGGAGTAAGAGGCCAGGTGTTTTACATCGCTACCTGATTGAGTACTTCGATAAGTACACCGACATGCTGGCCGGGGCAGAACGGTGCTGGGACCTTACCTACGCCGTCTGCGTCCGTTATGCCGAGAGCACACCTCTGGCGAGGCTGACGGCTTCCGTCCCAAGCTGCCGCGGCGAGGTTCAGGTACGGATGGTCGACTGGGGGTGTTCTTGAGCTCTTTCTCCGCAAGGGAGGGCGGATGGACTGTGGTCCGTGCCGGACAGTCAGATGGTGACGCCGATGCTGCGGAGATAGGCGACAGGGTCTATGTGCGCGTTGTAGGTGTTCTCGGTGCGGATCTCGAGGTGGAGGTGGGGCCCGGTGGAGTTTCCGGTGCTGCCCGAGAGTCCGAGCTGCTGCCCGGGGGCGGTCCTCTGCCCGGGGACGGCCTCCGTGGAGCTCAGATGGGCGTAGAGGGAGTACATGCCGTCGGTGTGATGGATGACGACGGAGTTGCCGTATGCACCGTTCCAGCCGGCAGAGACGACTGTGCCGGAGGCGACGGCCTTGACAGGTGTTCCGGTGGGTACGGCGAAGTCCGAGCCGGTGTGGAACCCGGCTGCCCAGGAGCCGGGCGTGCGGTAGGGGGTGGTGATCGGAGCGTCGACGGGTGCCGAGCCCTTGCCCGTGGCAGGCATGGCGGCGTCGGATGTGGTCGGTGTCGTGCTCGGCTGCTGCGGGGTGCTTGTCGTCGGTTCAGGCTGAGACGGCTGGTCGGCGGGCCACGCTAAGGCTGTCCGGACGTGGTTGCGGATCTCGGCGGTTTCGGGTGTTTGCTGTGTGAGGGGCTGCCCGGCCTCGGCCGTCAGGCCTGCCTCGATCGAGCAGACGGGCCAGGCACCGGAGCCTTGGACTGCCAGAACCTTCTCTGCTATGGCGATCTGCTGCTCCTTGGTAGCCAGATGCGCGTCTGTTGCGTAGAGGTGGCCACCGAACTCGGCCCAGGTGCTGGAGGTGAACTGCAGGCCGCCGTAGAAGCCATTGCCGGTGTTGATGGACCAGTCGCCGCTGCTTTCGCAGGAGGCGACCCGGTCCCAGGTCTGAAGGTCTGCTGCGGAGGCACCGGACGCGGAGAGGGCGACAGCGGTCGGGACGATGGTGCCGACGGTGAAGAGTGAAGCCAGGATGCGGCGGGGCACACGGAAGGCAGGGATGTGGAGCATGGGGGACTTCCTGACAGGAGGTGACCGGTGCATGCGTTGAGCCGGGGCACATGGCGATCTGGTGGGGTGTGCGGGCAGGATGTTAAGAGGGTCGGGGCGGCAGACCTTGAACGGTCCCGGTGGCACGTGGTGTGGCGCAGGGCTCCGACGGAACAGTGCCGCTCGGTACAGGCATGGATCCTGGCGATTGCTCGGAGGAGCAGTCAGACATCTTTTCCGGCCGGGTACTTGCGCCGCGCAACAGGCGCCGCTGTCCGACCGGACGTGATGACCTGCCGCCCGATACGGCTTCTTCTAGTCGATGAGTGAGGACGGATCTGGTCGTGACGATTAGGACGGGGCCATCCCGTAGTACTGGTGTGTGCCGTGTCACCTGGCAGGCGATGCCCGGCCGAGGGTCGCTGGAGCCGGGGGACACAAGCACTACTGGTACAGCGGGCGCGACATCGTGGTGCCTGTGCGCGTCTTCCGGCGGCGTTCTTGCGTCCGGGAAGGAGGCCGCTCGCCTGCCCGTTCGACGTGCTGCTCGATGACGTTGTGTGCCGAGATGGCGCAATCAGTGATGAGTTCGCGCCCTGGCCGGCATCGGCGTACCGGTAGCCCGAGCACTTGCCGAGACGATTTCGTCGCCGTTGCGGAGACGCAGGTCTCGGCTTCCGTAAACGCCGCAGTGCCGGGCCGAGTTAGCGGTCGTTGCGGCATCCGTAGAACAGAGGGGGAGAGCCAGGGCAACTGCCGTGTTTTTTCGTGAGCATGGTCAGGCCAGTCCTCCTTGGAGTGTCGGACCGGGGGCGAGACGTCCGGCTGACTGCTCCTGGCGCCGTTCCCTCCTCCGGTAAGCGGAATCGTAGGCGGCAGCGCCGATCGGGCGGCTGAGTAACCAATGCTTTGGTAACGGCAAACCGGTACAGCAAGCCAATGTCTACTAACTATTGAGTTGGCTTATTTGTCCAAGTTTATGATCTTGTGCGGCATGAGATTTCACGTGACGTGAGCGGATGAAGTGGTGCCTGCACACCATCTGGTGCGGCTCGGTGCCCGACCCGGTTGCGCCCGATGTGCGGCACGGCGCGGGCCGCACATCGGGCTGCCAGGGATGCACTCGGGCCCCGAACGCACTCCCCTCCACGAGGGCACGCCTGCCACGGTCCCCGCCGTCCGGGACGTGGACTGCTCCCCAGGGCGAACGACTTCTTGCATCACCAGCGCTGCTTCGCCACGAGTTGCCCCTGCGTGGTCGCGATACGGGCGGCGGTGAGGCCGGCCCGCACCGGTCCGTCGCTGTGGTGACGGTGCACTAGATGGCGGCATCGCTGCCGGATCGCGGGTCCCGCGCGACCGCCACCTTGACATGCCCGGCCGCTGCCGCCATGACCTCCCGGGCCGCGCCGCGCGGGCTCGCGGGAGGAGGTGTGCATGCCCCAGCTCAAGCAGCGCGCCTACCGGCAGGCCTGGCGCGGCGCACGGCGTGCCACCATGCTGGGCCTCTCCATCATCGATCCGCCTGACTGAGGCGCGACGGCAGCGGCAGTCGCAGCGGCGAGCGGGCAAGGCCAGATCACCGAAGCTGGTGTAGACGGCACCCGGCTTGCACCTGGTGCTCGCCGAAAGCGCAGCTTGGGAGTAACGCCGGAGGGGTGCCGGACGTCGCCGGGTATCGCTCGAGCGGGGGCCGAGACTGCCCGGCCCGATACCACCACAGAGGTGGTCCGCCGCTACCGGTTCAGGTCAGACGCCGATGGACAGTCCTGCTTAACGACAGCAGGCACGGACACCTCGAGTGATTGTGAAGCCCGAAGGGCTTCATGATCGGTGACCGTGAGCATTTTCAGCGGTGAGTCTCCAGGGTGAGGATGGCTTTGGTGATTGACGTGATCTTGTTGGGGCTGCAGCGTGCTTTGCGGAGGATGCGCCAGGTCTTGATCCGGGCGATGGCTCTCTCCACCGGCCATCTCAGGCGGGAGTGTGCCCGGTTGACGCATTTCTGTGTGACCGTGAGGTCCTTGCCGGGGCTCCGGCGGTGGGGTACCGCGACACCGGCACCGGCGGCCTGGTACGCCTTGTCCGCCGGAATCGGGATGCCCAGGCGGATGCAGGTGGCGGTGATCCGGTGCCGGCGGGTCGCGGTGAGATCGTGCACCCGGCCGGGCAGCACGGGTGAGATCCACACGAGTGTCCCGTCGGGATCGGTGATGACCTGCATGTTCACGCCATGCTTGCGGTGCTTGCCCGAATAGTCTGCGCGGCTGTCACCGACCCGGTCACACTCGGCGAGCGTTCCGTCGAGCAGGACATACCGGGCGTCCACACCTCTCAGGGCCACGACAGAATGAACGTAGGCGTGGGCGGTGCCCACGCTGATCCCGAATCCGGCAGCGATCAGCATCGTGACCCACTCCACCAGGGCATGCGGGACATCGAGTACGGCACGAAAGGAACCACAGAGCCTCACTGGTGAAGAGCTGAGCCTATTGATCCGAAACGGTTTGGGTTCTGGGTCGTTGGTGGGGTGCGAGCGATCTGGTGGGGGACGCGCGGCATCTGTCGCCGTCGGCGCAGGAGGCCCTGCGGCTGCGGGCGGTGGCCGCGTTGGTGGCGGGGCGGGACCGTGAGGACGTGGCGGCGGTGTTCGGGGTGTCGCTGAAGGCGGTCGACACCTGGTGGGCGAAGTGGCAGGCCGGTGGCCGGGAGGCGCTGGTCATGCGCCCGCGAGGCAAGCCGGTCGGGGTGCATCAGGTGCTCGGGGAGGCCGAGCAGGCCGCGGTGCGGCAGGCGGTCCTCGATCACCGGCCCTGCGACGTGGGGCTTTCCGGTCAGCTGTGGACGCGGCGGTTGGTGGGCGAGCTGATCGCGAAGCTGTACCGGGTGCGGCTGACGGAGGTGGGGCTGGGCAAGTACCTGAAGCGGTGGGGACTGTCCTTCCAGCGCCCGGACAAGCGGGCCGTCGAGCAGGACCCGCAGGCCGTGCGCCGCTGGCATCAGGAGACCTGGCCGGCGATCCGGGCGAAGGCGGGGAAGGACGGCGGCGAGGTCCTGTTCGCCGACCAGGTCGGCATCCGCTCCGACCAGGTCACCGGCCGTACCTGGGGCGAGAAGGGGAAGACCCCCGTCGCGCGGCGGACCGGCAACCGGTTCTCGGTGAACGCGATGTCGGCGATCAGCACCAAGGGCCGGATGCACTTCATGGTCTTCACCGAGAGCTTCACCGCTGAGGTGATGTGCCGCTTCCTGGACCGGCTCGCCGGCCACTTCGACCACAAGGTCCATCTCGTCGTCGACGGACACTCCGCGCACCGCCCGAAGAAGGTCCGGGACCGGCTCGCCGCCCACCCCGACGACGTCGAACTGCACTTTCTGCCCCCGTACTCGCCCGAGCTGAACCCTGACGAGCTGGTCAACGCCGATCTCAAGCACAGCCTGCCCAAGCAGCACCGAGCCCGGGACCAGGCCGAACTCGCCGCGGAGACCCGCCGCTTCTTCCGCAGACGCCAGCGTCAGCCGCACATCGTCCGCGGTTACTTCGGCGGCCCACATGTCCGCTACGTCCTGGACGAGAACCCCATGAGTTTCTGATCAATATGGGGAGACTGTCATGGCCGCCGTCAACCGATCCACAACTCTTGACTATTGCTCACACCGTGAGCATCAAATGCCCTGCCGGAATCCCACCGGCAGGGCATTCTCATCGCCCCACATACTCATCGGGAGTGACAAGCCCATGCTCATCTTGAATGGCAAGCAAAACTTGCCACGGGACAGTCAACTCCTCAACCAGTCACGCGAGATGATGCCGCGAAACCCCCGTGAACAACGGATGCGCGAGAACCGCCCGGTCGACCATGATCGTCACACCCGGATCATGCCACCCACCAGCAACGACGTATCAACCGCTATCACGCACCCGCTCGTTAGGGCTCGCAGAGAATCAAGTTGCGTGTTTTAGGCCTTGACGCAGCAGGTCAGCGCGTTGCTCGTCCGCGTGTTGTTCTTCTGCGAGCCCTTACTACATCGTTCCCCCAATGCGGACATGAACGGCGTCGTGACTCCCATCTGCCAGGACGGCGGACGCCGGGTGAGACCCTGCTTCGCCCGCCCCAGTGGAATTGATCCCGAGGACTACCCCCGACAGAAGAGCAGCAGCGGCGAAGAGGCGGGAGACCTGGGACATAGGCCTCGTGCGGGTGAAGAGCATCATGGTTCCCTTTCAGCTTGATGCGGACCGAGGGGTGTTTTCGGCGACGAACGAATACGCAGCATGAGCACGATCCCACCTGTCCCAACAGTCCTCGGCACACAGACAATCTCCTGAGCAGCACATGCTCACACGGCAGCGTCACCCGATCAGTGGCCAAGTTGAAAATGCTCCGTGCCTGCACTCCTTCACGCACCTACTGGCGGACGTTCTTACGTACCTGCCCTGCGCGCGGCGATCCACCTGGCGCCGCGACCGGCATCGTGCCCGCCTCTGCCGCTGTCGCTGGCACACCTGCGCCGACATCGCACCATGATCAGAAGACTCAGCGCTGTCTACACCTGCCGTGACTGAGTTGTGATTGCTCATGCAGTGGGTAGGCGGCAGGCGGAGGGTGCGGTAAGTCGGACCATGGGTAAGACATCGCTTCCGTGGGCCGCATTCATTCAAGAACTCCGCGGCGACCAGGTGCGACCGACCGGGTACGCGCCCCGTGTCTCGGTGGAGATGGGAGACAGTTATGGGCAGGCTTGGGCCTACGGAAATTATTATCATTTTAGCCGTGATCATGCTGCTGTTCGGCGCCAAGAAGCTGCCTGACATGGCCCGTTCGTTGGGTAAATCGGCTCGCATCCTCAAGAGCGAGGCTAAAGCGATGAAGGACGACAGCTAGGCTTGATCTTTAAACCGTGTCCTATTCGGTGATGTGGAGAGTCGTTTGTAGCAGAAGACGGCGGCGAGGCCGAGGAAGGCCAGGTAGTTGCGGGGATGGCGTTCGTAGCGGTGATTGAGCCGGCGATAGCTGGGCAACCAGGGCATGGTGCGTTCGATGACCCATCTGCGTCCTCCGATTCGTTCGGAGGACGCGATGCCTTTGCGGGTGATGCGGACACCGATGTGTTTGCCGCGTAGCCATTTCCGCAGCCCAGGTGCGTCTTATGCGTTTTCGGCATGCAGACGCTGGGGCTTGAAGTGGCGACCGCGGTGGGGGTCGTGTCTCTTTTGGTGACCGAGCACCATGGGCTTCAGGGCTTGGCTGTCGTGGGTGTTGGCCGCGGTGACGCCGACGATGAGGGGCAGTCCGTTCGCGTCCGACATGTCGTGCATTTCGGAGCCCGCCTTGCCGCGGCCTATGAGCTCGTAACACGATCTTGCGGGCCACTGGAGGCCAGCCCTAACCGGTACGACGATTGAGCCGTTCCGTAGGGACGTGGGCGTCAAGCCGTGGGTCGTGGACGATGAGTTGTGGACGACGATTGAGCCGATGCTGCCGCCCTGGCCTGAGCGCTTGCCCGGACCCAAGCCAGTCCTTGACCGGCTGTGCTTACAGGGCATTCTGTTCGTGCTCAACACGGGGATCCCGTGGAAGCAGCTGCCGGTGGAGCTGGGCTTCGGCTTCGGACAGACCTGGTGGAGGCGTCTGGAGCGATGGCAGGAAGCCGGGGTCTTCGATCAGCTCCACCGGACACTGCTGGCGGAGCTGAACGCCGTCGGCAAACTGGACTGGAGTCGCGCGTGCGTGGACGCCTCCCACGTGCGTGCGAAAAAGGTGCCTCTATGGTTTTCGTCAAGCTGTAGCGGGTGTGGGTGGTTGGTAGAAGGTGCCGTCGCGGAGCATGGCGAAGAGGACGTCGATGCGGCGTCGGGCGAGTGCGATGAGGGCGGCGATGTGGTGTTTGCCCTCGCGGCGTTTGCGGTCGTAGTAGGCGCGTGACTCGGGCTGGGAGAGCGAGGCGAACGCGGCGAGGTAGAAGGCTCTCTTGAGCTGTTTGTTGCCTCGGCGGGAGGGGTGTTCGCCGCGGATGGAGGAGCCGGAACTGCGGGTCACGGGTGCGAGGCCGGCGTAGGCGGCGAGATGGCCGGGGGTGGCGAAGCCGCTGCCGTCGCCGACGTCGATGAGGATGCGTGCCGCGGTCCTGATCCCGATGCCGGGCATCGAGATCAGGACCTGGGAAAGAGGGTGGGCCTCCAGGAGTTCCTCGATCCTCGCGGCGAGGAGTTTGCGCTGGTCAAGCACGGACTGGAGCGAACTCGCGAGGCTGGGAACGATCAGCGCGGCAGCATCGGTTCCGGGAACCACCACGGTCTGTTCGTCGAGTGCGGCGAAGATGTCTTCGACCAGCCGCTCGGCCATTCGCGGTGCCTTGGGACGTATCAGGGTCACCAGGCGGCGGTGTCCGGCTTTGCGGATCTGGGCCGGGGAGCTGAACTGGTCCAGCAGTTTGAGCACGGCCGGGTGCTGGATCCGCGGGCCCAGGACGCGTTCCAGGGACGGGTGGATCTGGGGGAGGAGGCCGCGGAGCCGGTTGGCGATCCGGGTGGACTCGCCCGCGAGGTCGTCGTCGAACCCGGCGATCATCGCGAGCTCCGCAACCGTCTCGTCCTCGGGATCGATCGTCCGCAGGGTGTGGGGCATCGCTCTGGCGGCGTCCGCGATGATGAACGCGTCACGGGCGTCTGTTTTCGCCTCACCGGGATAGAGATCGGCGATCCGCCGCATTGTGAGTCCGGGCAGGTAGGCGACCTGGCAGCCCGCGTCCCGGGCGACCGTCAGCGGCAGGGCCCCGATGGAAGCAGGCTGGTCGACGACCATCAGTACCGTTCCGTGCTTGGCCTTCAGCTTGTCGAACAGCTCCCGCAGCTTCGGTTCGCTGTTGGGCAGCGGCTTGTCGAACACCTTCTTCCCCGCCCGGTTCACGGCGGTGGCGTGGTGATCGCCCTTCCCGACATCCAGGCCCAGATAGACGTCGATGCCCGTCTCGTCCGCCATGCCCTTTACTCCCGTGCTTGCGTTCTCCCCGGCCTCACCTGCGGCATCAGCGTGCCAGCATCCACGTTACGAAGAGACTGCCCGAGGGCGCTCGTGCCTCTAATCAGCGGTCTGCCAATGCCTCCGACACCGGCGACACCACCTTTTCGATCATCTCGACTGGGGGCTCAAGTCATACCGGGGCCGAAGGCCGGGAGCCCCATTGCGAGGCCACGAAAACGGTAACGGGGCGCCGCGACGGGCCCATCACCGGTCGACCGCCGCAAGACCGGCAGCAAGCACCACCTGATCACCGACGGCGGCGGCACTCCGCTCAAGGCCATCACCACTGCGGCCAACATCAACGACATCACCCAGACCCTCGCCTTGGGCGATGGCATCCCGCCGGTCGCCGGCCGCGTCGGTTACTGACGTCAGCTCGTCAGGGTGATAGTTGCTCGACGAGGGTCAAGCCGGTCCCCGCTATGAAGCCGTCGAGGGTGTGGGACCGGTATTGAAGGCGTTTGAGCCTGTTACGGACAAGGGCTTCGAGCTGGTCGAGGGCCATGACGGCGAGGTTGGCGAGGCTGCGTTTGACGTGGGCCCATACCCACTCGACGGGGTTGAGGTCGGGCGAGTAGGCGGGCAGCAGGAACACCGTCAGCCATGCCCGCTCGGCCACGAGGGCCTGCATCCTGCGGGACACGTGGGTGTTCAACCGGTCCCAGACCAGCACGATTGGTGCCCCGACCAGCTGGTGGACACCGTCGATCAGCGCGATGAAGTCCCGCTCGCCCATACTGCGACGGGCACTTTTCCCCGCGGGATGACTCCGCAGGCGGTGACACAGCCGGGTCCGGGAACCCGGCCGCATTGCAATCAGCCCGGCCACTGACAGCCGGCCCGAACGGCGGCCGCTGATGGTGACAACCGGGGTCACTCCGCGCCGGCCCCAGGTCCGTCCCCGCGGCGGCCTGCGGGTGAACCCGGCTTCGTCCTCGAAGCAGACGTAGCCCCCGCAGGCCGCCCTCGCCCTTTTACCTCCGCCCAGGTCGCCTCCTTCCATACGGCGACAGCCTGCTCATCGCGCTCCGCGACCCGCCGGGCGGGCACCTGCGGGCTGAAGCCCAGCCGGTGCATCAGCCGGGTCGCACCCGAGACGCTGTAGGAGACATGGAACTTCCTGCCGATCAGCGTGGCCACCCGCGAGGCGGTCCACACCTGGTCCTCCACCCAGCCATGCGCGGCCGGCCCCTGCTCCAGATACGCGGCCAGCTTCTCCAAAGACCGCGGGGACAGCCGGCACCGCGACCCGCTCGGACCACGGGAGGCCAGCGCCTGAACACCGCCATCCCGCCACAACTGGTGCCACTGATAAGCCGACTTCACACTCACCCGCAGCCGCCGTGCGACTTCCGACGGCTTGATCTGCTGCTCGAACAGTTCAGCCGCCTGCATCCGAACCGTCTCCCGACGCCGGCGCCCCGTCAGCGTCAGCCCGCCCCCATCTGCATATCTCACACCTCACGGATACAGCCACCCGCCTTCACCCGTCAGGGACTTCACACAGATTCACCCCGACGAGCTGAAGTCAGTACCCCCACAAGCGCCCCGAGACGCTCCTGGGCGACAAGGGCTACGACAGCAACCCGAATCGGAAGGCACTGCGGCGGCGTGGGATTCTGCCGGTCATCTCCCGGAGGGGTCAGCCCAACATCCAGGGCCGCTGGGAACGTCGCCTTGACCTCCACGACGCCTCTACCTCGCTTGCCTGCTCCCTCATCTGCTGGAGGAGGCTCAAGAAGAGGTAGCTTGATCGTCCTGTGGCAAGGACGGAAGGGCGGGACGGGTGTCGGAGCAAGTGACGAGACCAAGCGAGCTCCTGGCTGAAGGTGAGGTCCGAATGCTGCGACGAGCTCTCGGCGAGTGGGGCGGGTCGGCTCGGTGCAGCGACCAACTCGCCTTCGGTATGGGGTTCGCGGACGCTCGCGATCTGCTCGATCAGTGCAGGATCCTGAGCCGCGCTCTGGGTAAACGATGATCCGATCAAGCCCGTCGACTGGGCGCGGACTCTCCTGGCTGCGGAGATCGTCTTCGTCAGTGACCTCGCCGGTTCAGGCATCGAGTGGCAGACGACCACAGGGCTCAGCGACGAGACCACCCTCCCGGCCCTCCGAGCGATCCAGCGAAAGCTGGCCAGTACCGTGAGCACCTACTGCAGAAAGCACCCGGCCCCATAGCCAAGATCGTGTTACAAGGTCTATGGGGTTCGGGCCTGTGAGTTCGCCCCTTTCGGCGCGGACGTGTGCGGAGGCTCTGGACCAGATCAGGAACCGGCGGTGCGCGGTCGACTTCGATGTCCCGAAGCAGGGCGGAAATGTATACCTTGCGCCATAACTCGACGGTGATCTTCTGGGACTCGTCGCCCAGCATTGGCGTTCTCTGCATGGATGCCGCCCGCCTCGCGGGCGGCTGTCCGGAGGGGCGAGGGGTACCCGGAGATGGAGCAGACCCTACTCTTACGGAAAATCGACGGCGACTGCTTTAGTACCAGTATGCGAGCGCGCCGCTGATCGCATTGTTGCGGTCCGGCGCAGCCTCTTTGCGGATACCTTGCGAAATGAATCCAGTATTCTACTGCCGTGAATCCAGAGGGCTGAGCGTGCTACTCAGCGAAAGTAGCTCGTACGCGCTTTTATAACATCCAGTGTAGCTTTGATTTTGAAGGAGCCGGAGTGTCCAGTCTTTCCGTCACTTATAAGCACCTTGCCGTTGCGGCAGTAGCCGCACTGTTCTTCATTCCTGTTGTCACGCATGTGGGTGGCGGAATCTCGGCAGCCGTTGGGGGGTCATCCGCCAGCGATGTTCACGTAGAGGGCGCAAAGCCGGCCACGCATGTCAGCATCAGCGAACAATCTCTGGGTGACTGAGCGCGGGCTCGCTTGCCGAGGGCTCGCAGCCGCGACGGACCGTCGCGTCGACTCCCGGGCGATGAGCTGATGCGTGATCGTGGCGGGTTGAGCTTGCCTGACCCGGACACGGCATGATCTTCCATTGTGATGATCATGACGAACCATGCCGGTCCTCGGCCATCGGATGCTGACCTGCCTCACGCGCGGGCACCTGGCGGAGTTGGTCGTCGACCTCGCCGCGCCGTGGCAGGCGGAGGTTGAGGGCAGGCGACACGCGGTACGGGGCAGCGTGCGGCGCCGGACCGCGTGTGCGGGCGCCAAGCACCGGTTGGTGTTCGACCGAGTGGATACGACGCTGACCCATCTGCGCCACGAGCTGCCGCATGCGGTGCCGACGGGCGTTCGTCTCCGGTAGGAATAAGCAGAGCACCATGAAGATCACCGCCACCGCCGAGGCGCAAGGCCAGGTGTTGTGGGCTGGCGACCCTCGGCTCGCGCACGCCGCCACCATCTGAGGCGAAGGCATTGACGGCCTCCTGTTCTGCCAGTTTCCCGAAATCCAAATCCTCCTGAAATACATATACTTGGACCTTCGACGGGATTATCCTGGCCAGGCGGTCATCCTGCAGCAGAAGGCGCACAAGATCTGCCCGCCGGAAGTCCACGAGGCGCAGGAGCGGGACCGCCACGACGGAGCTTGGCCAGAGGGGTGCGGTTCTACCAGGTCGCGCGAATGGCAGTCGAGCGGTCGGCACCGGACAACAGCTCTGGCACCGCATGCCGCCGTCCTGTAGATGGGTCGGCGCGACCACCGGCCGGTCGCGAAGAACCATTCGATACCGGCCTGGCGTTCCGCGCCTTGCCCCGACTGTCATGGCGTAGTTCTCGATTTTCCGCCTGCCACGGCCCGTCAGACTCCTCAAGCAGCTGGATGAGACGGTGGGAACGGCCCGATGGCTGTGTTCGCCGCACGCGGATCATGCCGTCCCCCGGTAAGGATGGATCATCCCTGCCATGCCCCAGCTCGTCAGAGAAGGTGGCGGTTCGGGCCCTGAGCTGCGGCCGCGAATTCGGGGATTTCGATGACGGCCACGCCGGCACCCTCGAGGAGTTCGATGCCGTCGGCGCCGGGCACGAACGTGTCCGGCTCGCGCCAGGCGGTGACGACGCGCCGAATGGCGGCGTTGCGAATGAGCCGGGCGCAGGGAAGGGGCTTGGAGGCGCGCTTGGCGCAGGGTTCCAATGAGCTGTAGATCGTGGCGGCAGCGAGCCGGGGGTCGCCTGTAGGGATTTTGTCGAGCGCGGTTTCCTCGGCGTGGGCGGCAGGGTGGGTCTCGCGCGAGTAGCCGCGGGCGAGTTCGGTGCCGTCGGCGCCGACGACCACCGCGCCGACGGAGAACGCGGTGGTCGAGGGTGGGCAGAGGGCGGCTAGCTCGCAGGCGAGGGAGAGCCAGGCCCGGTCGGCTGCATTGGCGTCGTGGCCGGTGCCGGGAGTGCTCGTGCTGGAGGGGATGCTGCTCATAGGGGCTCCGTTGAGATGTCTTTGGGGGCGTACCGCAGGAGTACCACGTCGCCGATCTGCCGGGTCTCCATGAGGCGCAGCCGGGCGGTGGGGCCGCCGAGGTAGTGCGCGGGGCCGAGCATTCGGACGGCGTCGGGCTGGCCCACGAGGAGCGGAGCGATGACGAGCTGGAGCTCGTCGGCGAGTGCTTCCGCGAGCAGCTGGGTGTGGATGCTGCCGCCGCCCTCGACCATGAGGCGCTGAATGCCGTACATCGCACCGAGGATGTCGAGGGCGGCCGGCCAGGTGGCCTCGGCGAGGACGCCCTGGACGGTTGCGAGGCCGCCAAGGTTCGCTTCGGCCCTCGCAGCTGCCTCTTTGCCGACGGCCAGGACGAGCTTCTCGCCGCCGTAGTGCCAGAACCTCCAGGCAGGGTCGAGGTCGCCGGTACGGGTGACGGTGATCTTCACGGGGTGTTCCGACCGTCCGGTGGCGACGCGGGCTGATCGGCGCTCCCTGGAGTTGACGAGGAGGCGGGGGTTGTCGGCGCGGAGGGTGCCGGCGCCGACGAGGATCGCATCGACGGATGCACGCACGGAGTCGACGCGATCCAGGTCGGCGGCGTTGGAGAGCCGGAGCCGGTCCTGGCCTGGCCGGGTGTCGAGGAAGCCGTCGAGGGAGACGGCGGCAGACAGCAGAACGTACGGGCGTGACACGGGAACTCCGGAATTCAGGAGGGGTGCACGAGGATCCGGCTGAGTGCGCGGAACACGCCGACGGTCTGGAGTCGGTTCCGTCATCTGTGAGTTCCTCATGCTTCCTCTGAACGATGCTCTAATGGCGACGGGGCAGGGTTGTCATGTTTCGGCAGAAGTACCACTTTGATCTGCCGCGGACGGTTCGCGGTACCTCGGTGGGCGACGGTAACCTCGCCGGTTCCGATCTCGCAAAGTTCAAGAAGAAGCAGAGCGAGAACCTTCAGATGCAACATTGATTGTCCCGCGCTCTGATCCGGGAATCGTGGTGGGTTCGAGGTGCGGGTCGGGGCAACTGCACCTGGATCGAGTAGCTGCGACGTCACCAGGCCTCGCCTGCTTCGGCTTTCCTCCAGGGTATTCCTGGGGCGGCCGGGGCCGAGGCGTGGCCGGCGGTGACCGGGTAGGAACTACACGGTCGTGGTTGCTGTTCCGCGGCGATAGGCATGACAACCGCGCGATGCAGCCGCTTTCCGAGGCAAGGTCATGGCCCGGGCGTGTTCACGAATCTGCTTTGCATCCGACAGCGCGGGTGGCGACACCGTTGGACCACGCGTGCTCCTTAAGGCGCGGAGAGTGCTGCCTCGGCCGCCTCGGCTCGGGTGTGGTTCTCCAGCAGGAGTGCGGTGAGGTGGAAGCCTGCGCCCACTGCGGCCAGAACTACGTAGGGGGTAGTGATCGAGGTGAAGTGGCGGGCTAGGTTGACGGGGTAGGTGGCGAGGGTCATGTTGCCCAGGTCCCGAAGGGATTCCAGGTAGGCCCCTGGACGGATTGTGTTGGCCCAATGGTCGAGGAGTCGTCGTGATCCTTGGTGTGTGATGAGGGAGACTTGACTACTGTGGACGGCGTTGCGGGCCAGGAGCTGGTTCACCAGGTCGGGCAGTCCGTTCAGGAGGAGCTTCTGGTAGATCTCACTGCCGGCGGCTTCCATGCTGTACACCGGTGTCGGCAGCCCTCGTGCATCCAGTGGCAGATGGGCGTGGCCGTCGATGTCCACGGATCGAACGGACATGGTCAAGCCTAGGTACTGGTCGCTGTGTGTCTGTGAGAGATGGTCGACTACCCGCAACAGGCCGGTGGGGCCGACGACTGCCGCAGCCGCCGCGTCGCCGGCGGCGAATGCATGGCCTTTGGCATAGTCGAGATGCCGCGTCCAGTTCGATCCGCATGCGATCAGCACGTGCCGGGCACCGCCTGTTGCCACAGCTTCCGTCGCAAGCACCAGCGAGGCCAGGAAATTCGAGAACTCACTGTTGATCGGGACTACCAGAGCCTCACGTGGCAGCCCGAGCATGTGGTGGACCCGGTAGAGGGAGTTCGGAGTGGTGTGGTCGGGTACCGAGGCGTATCCGTAAAGTCGGTCGACCGATTCCGGCCCGATTCCGGCCTGCGCCAGGGCCTGGAGTGCGGCATCGGCCATATGGGGCTCGATGGTTTCGCCGTCGGAGAGGTGCCGCCGTTCCTGCGACCCGGTGAAGAAGGAGACCGTGTCGAATGTGTCGCTGCTCCCCGGATCGCGCGGCAGACGATTGAAGACGGGGTCGTCGTTGTGACGGATGGCCGTTGGCAGGGAGTGGCCGCAGCCGAGAATCCCGGCCGAGGAACAGGGCTCGGATGCATGGGGCATTGCTTCAGCCCTCCCTCTTGTTGCCGGACTCTCCTCGCTTGAACGCTGCGCTCAGGGTTGCGATCCTTCCGGCTAGCGCCCAGGGGACCTCTTCCGGGTCCACGCGCACGTCGATCGCCGATGGCAGGGGAGACGCCAGCGCCTTGAGCAAGGCAGAATCGAACTGCTCGAGAGTGTGAACCGAGAAAGCCTCAGCGCCCAGGCCACGGGCGACGGTGGCGACGTCGATCGGTGTGCCGTACATGGCGCTGACGGAGCGCCCGAACAGACCCTGATGAAGGTTGTGGACCATTGCGTTGCCGGCGTTGTTGAGGACAATCCATATGACAGGAAGGCCCAGTTCAGCGGCGGTGTGGATCTCCATGCCGACCATGGCGAACGCGGCATCGCCGGTCAGAGCGACGACGGGCCGGTCTCCGGCGGCGATCTTGCCTCCAATGGCTGATCCCGCGCTGGAGCCCATCGAGGCTATGTTGAGCGAGACGTGAATGGCGCCGGGAGGGCGGCTGATGAAGCCCTGCCCGAGCCAGCTGACGCAGTTGCCGTTGTCCGTGAACAGGATGGTGTCTCGCGGAAGGAGACGGCTCATGTGGGTCACGACCGCTGAAGCGCGCAGTGGGACGTCATCCTTCGATGCGTGTGCGGCTGGAGGGGGTGGTGTGATGACGGGCTTGGTCGAGGCTGGGCGGCACCGTACCTCGGCCAGCAAAGCGTCCATCACCGCGGTGGCGTCTCCGGAGACGTGTACGTCCGCTTCGAAACCGGCACCCGCGTGCAGGGGGTCGATGTCGATACGCAGGAGACGGCGACCTTTCACCAGGCGAGGCTCCCAGCCGTGTGTGGCAAGCTCTCCCAGCGCGCTGCCGACGACGAGCAACGCGTCCACGTCAGGTGCGAGCACTGTCTCGTGAGCCCTGGCGCCGCCGCCGAAACCGAAGACTCCCGCCGAGAGTGCATGGTCCTCGGGGAAGACACTCTTGCCCTTCAGAGTTGTCGCCACCGGCCAGGACAGTGCTTCTGCGAACCGGACCAATGAGCTGCCGGCCCCGGAGAGCTTGGCGCCCTGACCTGCCAGTACCACCCCACGGTGTGCGGCTCGCACGGCTCCGACCAGTTTCGCGACGGCCGAAGGATCCGGGGGGCCGATGCAGGGGCGGCGAAGGTCGGGCAGCGGCGTGGCCACTTCGAGGTATCCGGACAGCACGTCCGCGGGCAGGCTTATGTGCACCCCGCCGGGCCGCCCGAGGTACGCCGTGCGCACAGAGAGAGCCAAGAGCCGGGGAACCTGTGCGGGCGTGGCAGCCAGTGCCGAAAGCTTGGTGGCGGACCGGAAGACGTCCACGGTGTCCACACCCCAGCTGCCCCCGCTGCTGTCCTGGAGCCCTCCTCGTCCGAAAGACGAGGAGCTCACCTGCGCGGTGAGCGCCAGCACGGGCACTCCGTCCGCAGTCGCGCTGGCCACCCCGGTCAGCGCGTGCAGCGCACCGGGCCCAGCGGTACCGCAAACGACCCCCAGGCGGCCGGTGACCTGAGCATGCCCCAGGGCCATGAAGGCTGCCCCCTCTTCGTGCTTGGCCAGCACTGGCTCGATGCCCGGACAGTCCTCCAGCGCTTCGTAAAGGGGCATCAGCGGACCGCCCGGCACTCCGAAGACGTGGGTGACGCCCGCCTCGGACAGGGCCCGCACGATGAACCCGGCCACCGACTGAGGCTCGTCGGCTTCCCGGCCGGGAGGTTCAGGCGATTTCGTCGGATGAGTGCTCATTGCTTGACGCCTCGCTCACGGACATCGCTGAGTGGCCTGCGACGCGTGCGGCCGTCGGGGGACTGGGCGCGGCTCATGGCGTTGACGACGGCGGTCGCAGTTGCGATTGCAGGGTCGCTGTCGATGCCGATGCCGTGGGCGGAAGTCCCCTCGGTGGTGAGGTAGACGTACGCGACCGTGCGGAGGTCGCTCGGGCTGCCGAAGGAATGGCATCGGTGGTCATGCAGCTGTGAGTGGCTTCCGTCGCTTCGGGCGAGAGCGTCAAGGAGGGCTTCGGCGGTGCCTGCACCGACCCCGCTGAGGCGTATTTCCCGGCCCTGGGGTGTGACGAGTGTGGTGTGCACCAAGGTTCCGGCGTCGTGCTCTTGCTCGTGCAGCTCTTTCAGCTCGAGCCAGGGGATGCTCTCGAGATAGGTGTCGCTGAAGATTTCCCACATGCGTAGAGGGGTCACTTCGGTCCCGGTCTCGTCTGTGATTTTCTGGATGCGTCCTGCAAATTCCACGCGCAGAGCCGGCGGCAGGTCCAGGCCATGGCGAGTCTTCAGGATGTGAGCGACACCGCCCTTGCCCGACTGGCTGTTGAGACGGATGACTGACTCGTACGTTCGGCCGACATCCTTGGGGTCGACTGGCAGGTAGGGCACCCTCCACGGAAGCTCGGAGACCGTTCGGCCTGTGCGGTCGGCCTCCTGCGCCAAGGAGTTGAGACCTTTGGCGATGGCATCCTGATGGGTGCCGGAAAACGCGGTGTAGACCAGATCGCCCGCGTAAGGATGACGGGCGTGGACGGGCATCTGGTTGCACCGCTCGACCGTGTCACGGATGCTGTCGATGTCGGAGAAGTCCAGCTGCGGGTCGACGCCCCGGGTGAAGAGGTTCAGCGCCAAAGTTGCAAGACACGCGTTCCCGGTGCGCTCGCCGTTCCCGAACAGCGTGCCCTCGACCCGGTCGGCGCCGGCCATCACAGCGAGCTCGCCCGATGCCACAGCAGTGCCCCGGTCATTGTGGGGGTGCACCGACAAGATCACTGAATCCCGACTGCTCAAGTTGCGGTGCATCCATTCGACCTGGTCGGCAAAGACGTTGGGGGAGTCGGTCTCCACGGTCGTCGGCAGATTGACGGTCACCGGGCGGTCCGGTGAGGCATCCCAGGTGGTAGTCACCGCATCGCACACCTCCAGAGCGAACTCCGGCTCGGTGACGTTGAACGTCTCGGGTGAGTACTGGAAACGCAGCTGCGACGCCGGCGTCGCTTCCGCCAGTCGGACCATGTGCTCCGCCGCCCGGACAGTGAGCCCCTGCAACTGAGCAGAGGTCATCGAGAGCACGACGTTCCGCCACAGGCAGGCGGTCGCCAGACACAGGTGCACCATCGCGCGGTCCACCCCGCGGATCGACTCGAAGGTGCGGTCGATCAGGTCCATTCGGGCCGGCGTGAAAACCGAGATGGTGACGTCGTCCGGAATCCGATCTCGAGTGACCAGATCCCTCACGAATGCGAAATCTGCCTCGCTGGCTGCAGGGTAGCCGACCTCGATCTCTTTGAAGCCCATCTGCACGAGGAGATCGAACATCGACGCCTTGCGCACCGTGTCCATAGGACTGGGCAGAGCCTGATTCCCGTCCCGCAGGTCCACAGAAGCCCACAACGGAGCCCGGTCAGGAACGCGATCAGGCCAATGCCGCTCACGCGACCCAGCCGAAGAGCCTGCACCTGAACGTGCGTAGCGCGTTGTCGGCATCCCTGACGGCTGCTGAGGGTTCCACCAGGGCTGCGCGCCTCCGCCCCCCGGTGCCACTGGAATCTCTCGCATTCTGCGTCCCTTTCGAGTGTGGTGCCAGTCCGCACCGTGGATGGAACGGTGCGGTGGCTCGGAGCTGCAGGTGCATCCCACTTTGAGGTGTTATGTACGGTATGTTGCTTCGTACTCGAATGTCCATGAGTATGATTTTGGGATATAGGGCAGGCGCTACTTGGAGGCCTGCGATGGGCACAGTGGCCGCCGGTGAGGCGAGAGCAGGAGCTAGCGGCGTTCGAGGCGGCGTGGACGGACCGCCGCCGCAACGGCGTGGTGATCGCCGGGCCGGCAGGGTAGGCAAGCCGCGGCCGGCCGAGGAGTGCCTGGCAAGCGGCGAAAGCCGGATGCGCATGGCCGGGCGAGGGCCTCGGTAGCGCCCCGCCCGTGCCGCTGGGGGCCAACGCACATCTACTGCCAGGCGGGGCGGATATGCCCGAACACCGGGCTTCGCGCAGGTGGCGGCGGTGTTGGGGCGCGCGGCGGTGGTACCGCGGAGCGCACCGGCGGCGTGGAGTCGTCTATGTGGACGGTCTGCATCTGTTGGACCGACAGCTGGTACAACGTGCACCGGCACCACAGCAGCCTCGGCTACCGCAGTCCCGCCAACACGAGACCGCACTCGGGGCCTGCCCACACCAAAGGTGTCCGTCAAATCGGGGCAAGCTCACTGGCCGCCCCGTGGGCTTTCGATCACGCAGGACGGAAGTCCGGCCCAGGCGAGCCAAGCGTCGGTGCTTGCAGTCCGGCAGGCTCGCCAGAGCAGGCCCATAGGCATGAGATACCGCTACTCCGGCGTCGGGGGAGCGACGGAACCTGCCCCATATGTTCCACATGAGGGGAAAGCAACGGAAATGTCTAGGTAGTCATTGCTCATACGAGACTGGACCTCCCCTGCTGTGCTGAACGCATGCGAGATCTGCCGAGCATCCCGAAGGCCACCCCGGATCAAACGAACATGGACCAGCCGACCGAGGACCGGTGGGTTCAACTCGCCGGTCGGCCCAGCCTGCGATCCCCTCGGCGCAGCCGCGGGAGTAGGCAATGAACTCGGTGCGACGTATCTGCGTCTTCTGTGGATCGTCCCCCGGGGGCGAACCCGCGTTCCTGGCGGAGGCTGCACAGCTCGGACGTGAGCTGTCGCGGAGGGGGATCGGCCTGGTCTTCGGCGGCGCACGCGTCGGCCTGATGGGTGCCGTGGCTGCAGAAGTCTCCTCCAATGGGGGCGAGGTCATAGGGGTGCTCCCCCGGCAGCTGGCCGTCCCCGGCATTCGTTTCGAAGGCGCAGCCCAAATGCATCTGGTCGATTCCATGAGCGAGCGTAAATTTCTCATGGCGCAGATGTCCGATGCGTTCGTCGTCCTTCCGGGAGGGCTGGGAACCATGGACGAGATTTTCGAAGTAGCAACCTCAGGTCAGCTTTCCATGCACGGAAAGCCGTTCGGGATCCTCAATGGGAGTGGATATTACGACGACCTGTTCAGATTCCTGGATCGCGTCACCTCTTTCGGGTTCATGCGCCCGAAGGATCGTGCGCGATGGATCGAGGAATCCGATGCCGGTCGCTTGCTCTCTCAAATCGAGTCGCATCATTACGGGTCAATTTGCGGAACAGGTCGGGACGGCAATCCGCCCCGGAACTCCTGAAAGCGTCTTGAGCCGTAAAGGGCAACCATCCCTCCGGAGGTCGCAATGAAGTACATCTCCAACAATTCCCAGATCAGATTCCCAGAAAACTTCAAGGGAATATTCGAACCGGAGGCGCGATGGTATGAGGAGCGCCTGACGATCGCACGCAGGGATCTTTGCGAGATGCCGATCCCCGAAGGGTTCCGGACGTTCTTCGATTTCATTACTGAACGCAGCCAACCCTCTTTCATTCTTCTTCCGATCCTGTTTCTCGAAGTGGCCCGAGAATCCGGCGGAATCACGGAGCGACATCAGGAGTTCCTCCCCGTCCTGATGCTGTCCATGGAAATGATTGCCGTCATGGACGACACAATCGACGGTTCAAATGCAAGGTCGGAACATCTCACCTTCCCCGGACGATGGGGTGCACACAGCTCGACGCCCTGCGTCGCCGTTCTCATGTCCATGCTCATGCAACAGATCGCCAACGGCTTCCCCTCGCTCCTGGACCTGGCACTGGAGTCCGTACGCGGCATAGGGGCCAAAGAACTCCGAGAGGAGTTCGACAGGTACCCTCGACACCTCGACGACTTCCCCCGAATACTCGAGAACCGCTACGGGCAAGCAATCGACGGCTACCACTTCGTCATCAGCAGCGCCTTGAGACTGAACGGGAAAGCTGACTTTCCCCGCGCCTCCATGGTTCCCTTCGCCCGTATCGGACAGGACGTTGACGACCTGGTCAACGTGATCGAGGACAGAGAGAAGCAAGGAGAAAACGACGACCTGAGGAAGGGGCTCGTGACCGCAGCACTGCTCCAGGCCCTGCGCCAGCGCCCCGAGCTGGCCGTGGAGCTGCGCGAGCTCTGGCACCTGCGCACCGAAACGAGACTCCGAAGGCTCGACAATCTTCACCGATCGATCCGCACTTCGATTCTCGCCCATGGCGTTATGCCAGTAATCGACCAGATCGCAGCGGATGTCGAGACATGCGAGCAAGCCGCCCCCGTCTATCTGCAGAAACTGATGCGCCGCGCCGGGCAGACATGGCTTGACCGAGTAGCAGGATTCAGCCGCCCTGTCGTGACGAAAGACGCATAACAGTGACTGACCATGGGATTCTCTTCGCGACAACGAGCCCGGACAAATTCCTCCTAGCCAAGGCCGAGATGTCCGGCACGCAATTCACCTTGACTAGGTCTCCACTCCCCATCCCTGAAATACAGTCAGTCGACCCCTTGCATGTCGCCGTATACAAAGCCAAGCAAGCGCACGCAAGCCTTGGCCGACCGGTAATAGTGGTTGACAGCGGGCTTGACGTTCCTGCACTTATGGGATTCCCGGGAGCACTCCTAAAGCCACTTCTGGAGCGAGCCGGAGCATGCAGCCTCGTCCGGATGGCCAACGGATCAGAAGACCGGTCATGCGCTCTGGTCGACTGCCTTGTATACGTGACAGGAAGACAGAAAGTCAGAGCCTTCGTCAGCCGTACCGAAGGTCGTATTTGCCGCATGGTTCCCGTCGATATGGCTCGCGGTCCCAGCAGCGACATCCGGACCATATTCATTCCTGACGGTTATGATCAAACGATATCGAACCTTCCTCCGTCCGACTACTCGAGATTCATCAAGAGTTGGACCGAAGCTTCGGCATACCGGAAGTTCGCCGACTGGGTACGTCGATTTCCCGGTGTGGTGAGGAGCGATATCAGAAGGTCCTCGAAAAATCGCCCCTTTGATGCACCCCCTGGATTCGACGGAGCTTGGAAATGGCCCTCAGGATGAATGTGCAGGCACGCCTCGACCACCGGTTCGCTGCGACCTACAACCGTTTCATGGCTGCCGCCGAGCGCCGCTGGGCGTACGAGAGCCGTGGACAGCTTCTCAGCGGGCTGACCGGCAGGGTGTTGGAAGTGGGTGCAGGAACCGGGGTCAACATCCCCCACTACAAAAATGCGGACCACGTGGTGCTTGTGGAGCCCTGGCCCGCCATGCGGTCACAGTTGCATCAGAAAGTCGCCCGCGATGCCCGGGTAGCGACGACGGTGGTCGACGCGGTCGTGGAGGACCTGCCCTTCCCCGGTGCCAGCTTCGACGCTGTCGTGTGTACATTCGTCCTCTGCTCGGTCGAGGACTCCTATGCCGCACTCGCAGAGATACAGCGGGTACTCCGCCCCGGCGGGACCCTCGCATTCCTCGAGCACGTGCGCGGTGGCTGGCTGGCGTCCCGCGTCCAAGACCTCCTCACTCCCGTCATCCGACGCTTCGCAGCAGGGTGTCACCCCAACCGGGACACCGAAGGGGACATCGAGAGAGCCGGTTTTACCGTCCTGCAGTCCGAAACCTTGAAACCGCTGCCGGTCGTCCCCTGGTTCGCCCCGTTCGTCAAAGGAGCCGCAAGCCCTGCAGACCATCCGTGAGACTGTCGGCACTCAGGTCGCCCTTTGCAGGCTGCTACCGCTCAAGGCATCGAGCGCGCCAGAGCCGGTGAGGACTCGGTCCTCGGCACCGTCCTGCCGGCCCGTGCGGGGAGCTGGCCGGCGAGAAAGACGCGCGACGAATCACTGCACCAGACCGAACGATAACGGCTACGCCCCGATGCCGTGGCGCCCGTCCGGCCGGCCCGGCATGCGCATGACCTCGGAACCGGATGAGATGCGGGAACTGTTCCATCTGCGTGTGCGTCGAGTCGGCCTGCTGTGTCCGCCTCCGAGCGGCAATCAGCTGCGACGAGGCCGAACTGCATTGATTCGCCCTGGCTTTCCGGCACGCAGGCCGTAGCCCGGTTCCCCCCCCGTTATGTTCTTCGCGGTCCTGCAAGAGGGCCGCTGGCCTCCGGGTCCGGCATGACTGTGTCCCCCTGTCGAAGGCATGACCTGGGGGGTGGTGTCACCGGGTCCGGGGGTGTTCGTCGGAGACGCTGATCAGAGGTCCGGCCACCGCCCAGTCCGGCGCAATGCCGGACGGTTCGCGGGCGGCAGGTCTGCATAACGTGGATGCGCGAGCACGACACCCGAGCCGAGGCCGGTACCGCCAACACCCTTGAAAGGGAGCGATGTTCGAGATCGAAGACGTGGGCGTGTTCCTCGGCCTGGACGTCGGCAAGTCCGCTCACCACGGCCACGGACTGACCCCGGCCGGGAAGAAGGTCTTCGACAAGCCGCTGCCCAACAGCGAGCCGAAGCTGCGGGCCGTCTTCGAGAAGCTGACCGCAAAGTTCGGCACCGTCCTGGTCATCGTGGACCAGCCCGCCTCCATCGGCGCCCTGCCGCTGACCGTCGCCCGCGACGCCGGCTGCCGCGTCGCCTACCTGCCCGGCCTGGCCATGCGCCGGATCGCCGACCTCTACCCCGGCGAGGCCAAGACCGACGCGAAGGACGCGGCCGTGATCGCGGACGCCGCGCGGACGATGCCGCACACCCTGCGTTCGCTGGAACTCACCGACGAGATCACCGCCGAGCTGACCGTGCTGACCGGCTTCGGCCAGGACCTCGCCGCCGAGGCCACCCGCACCTCCAACCGGATACGCGGCCTGCTCACCCAGTTCCACCCCAGCCTGGAACGCGTCCTCGGGCCGCGCCTGGACCACCAGGCCGTGACCTGGCTGCTGGAGCGCTACGGCTCCCCGGCCGCCCTGCGCAAAGCCGGACGCCGCAGACTCGTCGAGCTGATCCGCCCCAAGGCCCCGCGCATGGCCGCACGGCTGGTCGACGAGGTCTTCGACGCTCTGGACGAGCAGACCGTGGTGGTGCCCGGGACCGGCACTCTGGACATCGTGATCCCTTCCCTGGCCAGCCAGCTCGCCGCCGTCCACACCCAGCGCCGGGCGATGGAAGCCCAGATCAACAGCCTGCTGGAGGCCCACCCTCTTTCCAAGGTCCTGACGTCGATGCCCGGCGTCGGCGTCAGGACCGCCGCCGTCCTGCTGGTCACCGTCGGCGACGGCACCAGCTTCCCGAGCGCCGCCCACCTGGCCTCCTACGCCGGACTCGCACCCACGACGAAGTCGTCGGGGACCTCGATCCACGGCGAACACGCGCCCCGAGGCGGAAACCGGCAGCTCAAACGCGCCATGTTCCTCTCCGCCTTCGCCTGCATGAACGCCGATCCCGCCTCCCGCACCTACTACGACAAGCAACGCGCCCGCGGCAAAACCCACACCCAAGCCCTCCTCCGCCTCGCCCGCCACCGCATCAGCGTCCTGTTCGCCATGCTCCGCGACGGCACCTTCTACGAATCCCGCCCGCCCGCGGACGTCGAACTCGCAGCATGACCCCAACAAGCCGAATCACCCCAAACCCGACAGGGATGCCTTGACGAAGGACATAGAGGCACCCCACCGGTGAAAGGGCCTTGACCCGGACGGACTTTGAGCACGTCTATGCGGCTTGGGGCAGGGTAGCCGAGGTTGGGTGGAAAATGTTCTCGTAGGGCGATCGGCGATCGTTGTCCGAGGTGGGAGTGGTGACGTCGGGTGTTGTAGCGATGGAGCCCGCGGAAGGGCGTCGAGTCGTGCCTCATGCTCGCCTGACCAGCCCTTTCGGCCCTTGTATGTCTCTCTTTTGAAGGTCGGGTGAACGGCTCGGCAGCGGTGTTGTCCACGCGATCCGATCGCGCCCATGCTCTGCCGCAGCTCTGCTGACCTGCATGCTTCGGCGAATGCCCGACTTGTGTGCTGCGATCTGCGGTCGGTGTGTACTATCGTCGCGGCCACGCCCCGCGCTTCCGCTCGGAGCTTTGCGCCAGCGGATGTTGCGGGTCCGACGGTGCTCGTACAGCAGCCGGGCGACATGCTCGACGAGCTCATGCGGGACGTCGGGCGTGGCAGGATACGGAACCAACAGAGCCTTTCGGTCGGCTGAGCGGAACCACCACGCCAACGATGACGGGCTGGCCCTGCCTCACCACGCCCGCTGACCAGTGGCCGCCCGCATGCTGCGACTCGGGCCGCTACGCCGGTGCAGTACCGCGCCAGGGAGACAGGCTGCTCCCTCTGCCCTGCAGATCACGCGGTGCCAACGGGCAAGGCAGCGCGTGCAGGAGTCAAGCTGTGGTTGTCGATCCCTGTCACGACGCCGCCCGAGTAAGGCTTTCACTGACTGGGTGGGCGGGTGGCACGGCCCCGGTTGCGGGTCGACACGCGCTATCTCCCGGGCTCCGCTACTGGACACTCCGGGTCCCGCACCCCTCACGATCCGTAAGCGGGTCGTGGGGGTGTTCTGGCGATCCTGCAAATCCCGCAGCCGTCTCTGACGTCGTAGATCTCGGGATGCGGGTCGTGCGGCTACAGCACGACCCGCGCCGCCGCTCAACATTCCATGCCGTCAAGCAGAACCGTCAGATGATCTCGCCATATATGGGTGCCTTGTTCTGGAAGTGAGCATATCAAGGAGCTCTTCTCGTCTTCCTGGAAGGCGATTCGAGTAGCAGATACTCGGACTTGAAGCCGCCTCTAGGTGTTTACTGTAGATCTGTCCGAACTGAGAAGAACCCTCTCGGACGCATTGTGGGCAATCGCAGTATAAAAGCGGGTTCGTCTTTCCTGTAGATATCATCTCGGAATGGAAATGATCATGTTTAAGCGTGCAGTAACAACTGTTGTGGCCGCACTCTCCATTGTCGCCACCGCTGCAGGCGTCAGCAGCGCCGCCACTCCGTTCAACGGAAACTGCCAGACGGCAGAGTTCTGCATCTATAAGGGTACCAACTACACCAACGGCATCGCAGACTTCACCGGCAGTAACGCCCAGTACATGCCGGCGGGGGCGCCCTACTTTGTCAACACGGGTGACTCTGTGAACGATGACGCCGGGAGCAGCTGGAACAAGTCGGTGGGCAACCCGGTTCGCGCCTATGTCGAGTCGAACTATGGTGGGGCTAGTGTTTACCACCAGGCCTCAATTGGTATCTGCGGTGGCGGTTATTGCAACAAGTACTCCGACCTTGGAACTTTCAACAACCACTTCAGCTCGCACCTATTCCTGTGAGCCACCTGCCTCCTGGCGGGGGTGATCCAGTTTCGTTTCCATCTCGACCTCCCCGCCACTAGCACCCCACTTCTGGCGCATTGAGTGCAAGAGCCCCCGGCTATTGGCGGTGCTGATTCAACTCGACACGGCCGAGGACCCGGGGGCTCTGGTGGTTCCGTATCTTTCCATGTGGAACCGCAGGCCTGCGTGAAGCTCTCGTAGGACCAGGTGACGCCTTCAGGATGATTAAGGATCTTCAGAGTGGTCGCCGAACGGGTGACGGCAGAGGATGGATTGCAGACGGTGCCTTCGGGCGGTGGTTCGAGATGTCTGCCGTCTCAACTGCTGCAGCCGGAGGCCTCGTTGGTTCCTTTTGTGGTGCCGCACTCGACCTGCCGCACGCACTCGGTGGAGTGAGTCACGATGCTGATCGTCACCCGTGAGGGTGACCGCCGCTGCAAGCTGAGGCCCTCACCACGCGCGATCATCACCCTGGTCTGCCTGCGTGAGCACACCACCTGTGCGAAGCCCGCCGCAGGCTTCCGCATCAGCGAAGACACCGCCATGCCGACGTACCGAGCCTGATCAAGCTCCTCGCCTCGAAGACACCGTCCCTGACGCAGGCTTTGCGTCACGTGCGTCCCGAGTACGTCCTGGCCGAGGGCACCATCGCCGAGTACGACCGGGCTGGTGACCACGAACGGGACTACTCGTGCAAGGCCCGACGGCACGGAGTGAACATCCAGGCCGTCACCAGCCCGGAGGGTGAGCTGCTCTGGCACTCGCCGGCACTGCCGGGCCGCACAGTCGGCATCACCGCTGCCCGCACCCACCGCATCGTCACCGTTCGTGAACGGCTGCGGATCCCCGTCCTCGCCGACATGGCCTGGCCTACGTCAGGGCCGGCAGCACGTTCCAAGTGCCGCTCATACGACACCTCGCACGCCCCCTCACACCCAGACCGTTGCTGAGGAGATCCGCGGCGAAGCCGCACTCTTTGCCGGTGAATCCCGGGCTTCGGGTCCCGGGCATCGGCTATGCATAGAGCCGTTCTATCGGAGGAAACGCTGAATTTTGAAACACGCCGGGACGCTGGCCGACTGCATTGTCGTGTACACCTGACGCGCGACGCATCCGAGTAGTGATTGCTCAGCCTTTGCTCGATGCGGGACGCAGAAAATCCTGATCATAGACGGACAGCTGCAGCGCGGCCCCACGACCTCTGCTTCTGGGCTGGGCGCGGAGCCAAGTCGTCCCTGCGCGTGACAGGGCCTGCAGAGCAGTCCCTCGCTGCACTTTGGAGAGTCGGAGGGGAGAACGCCCCTCACAGAGTTGGTACTCACAGGATTGGGGCACGGCGCATGGAGCAGTACGAGCCCGACAGCCTCTCCGCCGCGCAGACGGCGGCGATACGTCGCAGCCTGACGAGCGGCCGGGGAGCCCTCACCCGCCGTTCGATGCTGCGCGCGGGCGGTGTCGGCGCGCTCACCGTCGGCGGCCTCGCGTCGTTGAGCGCCTGTGGCATCCCGCCGGCCAAGCGGGAGGGCCAGGGCCCCGCCTCCACCGACGCGTCGGCCACGGAGAAGACCCTCGCCTTCTCCAACTGGACCGAGTACATGGACGTCAGCGAGGACGAGAAGTCCCGCCCGACCCTGGAGGCGTTCGCGAAGCGCACCGGGATCAAGGTCAAGTACACCGAGGACATCAACGACAACGTCGAGTTCTTCGGCAAGATCAAGCCGCAGCTCGCGGCCGGCCAGGACACCGGCCGCGACCTGATCTGCGTCACCGACTGGCTCGCCGCCCGGATGATCCGGCTCGGCTGGGTGCAGAAGCTCGACCCCGCGAACCTGCCCAACGCGTACGCGAACCTCTCCGCGCAGTTCCGGCGCCCCGACTGGGACCCGGGCCGCTCCTACTCGTACCCGTGGACGGGCATCTCCACCGTCATCGCGTACAACTCCAAGGCCACCGGCGGCAAGAAGGTCGACTCGGTCACCCAGCTCCTGGACGACCCCGCGCTCAAGGGCCGCGTCGGCTTCCTCACCGAGATGCGCGACTCCGTCGGCATGACGCTGCTCGACCTCGGCAAGGATCCGGGCGACTTCACCGACGCCGACTACGACGCGGCGATCGGGCGCCTCCAGAAGGGCGTCGACAAGAAGCAGATCCGCCGCTTCACCGGCAACGACTACACCTCCGACCTGGACAAGGGCGACATCGCCGCCTGCCTCGCCTGGGCCGGCGACATCATCCAGCTCCAGGCGGACAACCCGGACATCAAGTTCTCCATCCCGTCCGCCGGTTACATCACCTCCAGCGACAACCTGCTCGTCCCCGCCCAGGCCCGGCACAAGACCAACGCCGAGAAGTTCATCGACTACTACTACGAGCTTCCCGTCGCCGCCCAGCTCGCCGCGTACATCAACTACGTCTGCCCCGTCGACGGGGTGAAGGACGAGCTCGCCAGGATCGACCCCGAACTCGCGAACAACACGCTGATCCTCCCGGACAAGGCCATGGCCAAGAAGTCGCACGCCTTCCGCTCGCTCACCAGCGCGGAGGAGACGGCGTACGAGGAGAAGTTCGCCAAGCTCATCGGCGCCTGAGGCCGGGCAACGAGACCGGCGCCCGCGCCTGAAGGCCTTGCACGTTGTCCACTCCTCACCACGATCCGGGACCACAACCCATGACTGACAAGAACACCGGCGGCGACGTCCGTCTCACCGGGATCAGCAAGTCGTACGGCTCCTTCACCGCCGTCCACCCGCTCGACCTGACCGTCCCGCAGGGCTCCTTCTTCGCCCTCCTCGGCGCCTCGGGCTGCGGCAAGACCACCACGCTGCGGATGATCGCCGGCCTGGAGGACCCCAGCACGGGCACCGTCTTCCTCGGCGACAAGGACGTCACCGACCTCCCGCCGTACAAGCGGCCGGTCAACACCGTCTTCCAGTCCTACGCGCTCTTCCCGCACATGGACATCACCGAGAACATCGCCTTCGGCCTGCGCCGCCGCGGCATCAAGTCGGTGAAGAAGCAGGTCGACGACATGCTGGAACTCGTCCAGCTCGGCGACAAGGCCCGGCACAAGCCGCACCAGCTCTCCGGCGGCCAGCAGCAGCGCGTCGCCGTCGCCCGCGCGCTCATCAACCACCCGCAGGTGCTGCTCCTCGACGAGCCGCTCGGCGCCCTCGACCTCAAGCTGCGCCGCCAGATGCAGCTGGAGCTCAAGCGGATCCAGACCGAGGTCGGCATCACCTTCGTGCACGTCACCCACGACCAGGAGGAGGCCATGACGATGGCCGACCAGGTCGCGGTGATGAACGGCGGCCGCGTCGAGCAGCTCGGCAACCCGGCGGACCTGTACGAGAACCCGCAGACCACGTTCGTCGCCAACTTCCTCGGCACCTCCAACCTCATCGAGGCGGAGGTCCTGGAGACCGGTACCGACGTCCTCGTCACGGCCGGCGGCGGCAAGCTCCGTGTCCCCGGCGACCGCTGTACCTCCGCCGTCCGCCAGGGCGGCAAGGTGCTCGTGGGCATCCGCCCGGAGAAGATCTCGCTCGCGCACGCCGACGACGCGGGTTCGATCGCCGACGGCCGCAACCGGGTCACCGGCCGGATCGTCGACTCCTCCTTCATCGGCGTCTCCACCCAGTACGTGGTGAACTCGCCGGCGGGCGCGGAGCTCCAGGTGTACGAGCAGAACATCGAGCGCGACACCCGCCTGGTCCCCGGCGCGGAGGTCGTCCTGCACTGGAACCCGGCGCACACGTTCGGGCTCGACGCCGCCCAGGACATCGACGCCGGCGTGGAGACGGTGGAGGACGCCGGATGACTACGTCCACGCTCACGAAGGAGGAGGCGCCGCAGCCGGTCGAGGAACCGGTTCTGCGCAAGCCCTCCACCCGCAAGCGGCTCGTCCCCTACTGGCTGCTGCTGCCCGGCATCATCTGGCTGCTCGTCTTCTTCGCGCTGCCGATGGTCTACCAGGCCTCGACCTCGGTCCAGACGGGCTCGCTCGAAGCCGGCTTCAAGGTCACCTGGCACTTCCAGACCTACTGGGACGCCTTCCAGGAGTACTGGCCGCAGTTCATACGCTCCCTGCTGTACGCCGGGACCGCGACCCTGCTCTGCCTGCTGCTCGGCTACCCGCTCGCGTATCTGATCGCGTTCAAGGCCGGCCGCTGGCGCAACCTGCTCCTCGTCCTCGTCATCGCGCCCTTCTTCACCAGCTTCCTCATCCGGACGCTGGCCTGGAAGACGATCCTCGCCGACGACAGCCTGGTCGTCGACGCGCTCAACGCGCTCCACGTCCTCGACGTGACCAGCTGGATCGGCTGGACCGAGGGCGACCGCGTCCTCGCCACCCCGATGGCGGTCGTCTGCGGTCTCACGTACAACTTCCTGCCCTTCATGATCCTGCCCCTCTACACCTCCCTGGAGCGGATCGACGGCCGGCTGCACGAGGCCGCGCAGGACCTGTACGCCTCCCCGGCGACCACCTTCCGCAAGGTGACCTTCCCGCTGTCGATGCCCGGCGTCGTCTCCGGCACCCTGCTCACCTTCATCCCGGCGAGCGGCGACTACGTCAACGCCGAACTGCTCGGCTCGACCGACACCAAGATGGTCGGCAACGTCATCCAGTCGCAGTTCCTGCGGGTCCTCGACTACCCGACGGCCGCCGCACTCTCCTTCATCCTCATGGCGATCGTGCTGGCCATGGTCACCGTCTACATCCGCCGAGCGGGAACGGAGGACCTGGTCTGATGCGTTGGATCCGTCGGAACCTCGTCGTCATCGCGGGCCTGCTGACGCTCGCCTACATGATCCTGCCGAACCTCGTGGTGATGGCGTTCTCCTTCAACAGGCCGAAGGGACGCTTCAACTACTCCTGGCAGGAGTTCTCGCTCGACGCCTGGAAGGACCCCTGCGGCGTCGCCGACATGTGCGAGTCGCTCTCGCTCTCGCTCCAGCTCGCCGCCTGGGCGACGGTCGGCGCGGTCGTCCTCGGCACGATGATCGCCTTCGCGCTCGTCCGCTACCGCTTCCGGGCCCGAGGCGCGATCAACTCGCTGATCTTCCTGCCGATGGCCATGCCCGAGGTCGTCATGGCCGCCTCGCTGCTCACCCTCTTCCTCAACATGGGCATCGAGCTCGGCTTCTGGACGGTCCTGATCGCCCACATCATGTTCTGTCTGTCGTTCGTCGTGACGGCGGTCAAGGCCCGGGTCATGTCCATGGACCCGCGCCTGGAGGAAGCGGCTCGCGACCTCTACGCGGGACCCACGCAGACCTTCCTGCGCGTGACCCTGCCGATCGCCGCGCCCGGCATCGCCGCCGGCGCCCTGCTCGCCTTCGCGCTCTCGTTCGACGACTTCATCATCACCAACTTCAACGCGGGCTCCACCGTCACCTTCCCCATGTTCGTCTGGGGCTCGGCACAGCGAGGAACCCCCGTTCAGATCAACGTCATCGGCACCGCGATGTTCGTTCTCGCGGTACTGGTGGTCATGGCCGGGCAAATCATTACGAACCAGCGCAGTAGACGAACAGCACACTGAGCACGCCCCGCCACGCAAGGGAGGATGGCGAACGGTGTGGGCCCCTCCAGTCCTGGGTTTATGCCCCGGCGCGAGCGCCGCTGCGCCGCCGCCTCATCATCGACGAGACCGGGTGCATCGACGAGACCGGGTTCATCAAGAAGGGCATCACCTCCGCTGGGATCCAGCACCAGCCGGAAGCAATGAGAACTGGCGTCTTCGCCTCCTACGCCACCACCTGCGGCCGGGCCCTGGTGGAGCTGTGAGCTCTACCTGCCCAAGTCCTGGGCCGAGGACCGGATCCGCTGCCGCGCGACCAGATTCCCCGACGAGCGGGAGTGCGCCACGAAAGGGCGAACTGGCCCGGCGCATCGTGCTGCGGTCCGTACCCTCGCTGCTGCCCATCGCCTGGGTCACCGCGGACATCGCCTGCGAAGGGGAGAGCCGCTTCCGCCGGCTGCTGCAGCAGCCGGGTATCGGCTACGTGCTGGTCGTGTCCAAGTCCCAGTTCACCGCGGGCTGCCCCGTATCGCGCAGGCCCCCGGACGAAGCGTAGGAGAAAGTCTCGTGCGGTGACGGTGTGAAGGGCCCTCGTGTCTACCATTGGGCAGCGGTGCGGCGAGTTCGATTACCGGGGCAGGCTGCTTACCGCATGCGGTGGGGCACACTGGCCCGTCGGAGCATCCGAAAGCCCGACGAGATCGCCTACTGAGCCGTTGCTGGTGAGGATCGCCGGGACGCGCTGGGCGATCGAGGAGTGCTTCCAGGCCGCGAAGGAACGAACGCGGCCTGGACCAGTAGGTAGTCCGCCGTGGCGGCCAGGAAGGCGTGCGCGAGCATTGTGAAGGTGATGTGCCGATACCAGTCGTAGACGGTTTTGAACGGCGGGAAATCGTGCGGCAGGTACTCCCACGGGATCCCGGTGCGGTTGACGTAGAGGATCGCGTTCACGATCTCTCTCAGATCATGAACCCGCGCAGCGGTCCCGGGCCTAGACCGGGCGGCCCGCCAGGCGACGAACACCGGCTCGATCAATGCCCAGCGGGCATCGGAGACATCACTGCGATACGCGCGTCGAGGAGTCACACCCTGGCCAATGAGTGCCACCGTCTGCAGTCACAAGAACATCCCAAAACACCAACTACCTAGATCAGATGGCCTCTTAGCAGGGCCAGTGCCAGGGCTCGGTGACGGATCTGCCGACGGCGGTGCCTGAGGATGTAGGGATTGGTCCACAGGCCGATAGCGGTGGCATAGCGTCGGACGGACGGGTCCGGTGACGGGTCGCGCCGGACATGGGGACTACGAGCACGGGCGCCGGCGCCCTGAGTGGTGCGGGCTGCGATGGGGGAGGCGTAAGGACTGAACGCAGACGAAGATTCATGTGTGCGTTCTGTCCAAGGAACACCCCTGGACAGTTTCTGCGTTTGCCGCTACTTTCCCAGCGCTCGACATCGCACGCGAGCTCCAGCAGCAGGACAATCTGTGCCGGGCTGATTTGTCGTCCGTTCGACTTCAGGTACCTGTGGAGCATCGAGACGACCGCAAGAACGAGGCTGCGATTCGATAGGGAGCCATCGGCTCCTCGAGGAGTGATCGGATGACCCGTGTCCAGCGTCCAGCAGCGACACCTCTCGCAGTGGAGGTCACGGCATCAGGGCCGCCAGCGGGCGTCGCCGCGGCTGCGCAACTGGCCGAACAGCATGGTGTCGAACGGCTGTACGTGGCAGAGGCGGCTTACGACCCCTTCCAGGCGCTCGCCGTCGCCGCCGGACGCACGTCGAAGATAGAGCTGGCTACAGGTGTTGCCGTCGCGTTTGCGCGGACACCCATGACGCTGGCAAGCAGTGCGTGGACCCTGCAAGAGATGTCCGGCGGCCGAGCGGTGATCGGACTTGGATCACAAGTGAAGGCTCATATCACCCGCCGCTTCTCGATGCCGTGGAGTAACCCTGCTGCTCGCATGCGAGAGTTCGTGATGGCGACTCGGGCCATCTGGGACAGTTGGCAGGCCGGGGAAAGTATCACCTTCCGAGGGGAGTTCTACACCCACACCCTGATGACACCCACGTTCACGCCGACGCCTTTGGAGCCAGGTCCACCAAAAGTGCTGATTGCCGCAGTGGGCCCGTCCATGACACGCACGGCTGGGCAAGTCGGTGACGGACTGCTGTGCCACCCTTTCAGCTCAACTTCGTACCTCGCTGCATGCGTTGTCCCTCGCGCGATCGAAGCACGACTGGAAGAAAAGGCGGACAGTGCTCCATGGAGCCGCTTCCCCTTCGAAATCGCCGGCAGTGTAATCACGGCGACCGGCCGGACGCGGCAGGAGTACAACGATTCCGTGAGGGCAGCCCGTGAACGTATCGCCTTTTACGCGTCCACGCCAGCCTACCGGCCGGTGCTCGATCATCATGGGTGGGGACCCCTACAGGATGAGCTTCATGCGCTGGCAAGGCGTGGGAGGTGGTCGGAGATGGGTCGTCTCATCGACGACGAGATGCTTCGCACCTTCGCCGTGGTAGCGGAGTCACCTGCAGCAGCGGGACGTCTTATCCGGGAGCGCTGCACCGGGTTGCTTCACCGCGTTTCGCCATCGCTTTGTGGGGGGTCAGACCTGAGTCTCGCGCTTGAGGTGATGGCAGGTGCCCGAGAGTGATGCGTGCCCGGCACTGGGCACGCCCCGTGCAGGTGCATCGGAGCTTTCGGACGTCGCGTTGGGTTGCATGCCCCGGGCGCTATGGCCGGGGCAAGGTGGTTTCTATTTGCAGTGACCAGCCAGTCGCACAAGTCGTTCCGGCGGCTGGTTGAGGTCCAGATCGCTGCCACGATGGCAACGTTCCCCGCCAGCACGTTTGCCCTGGAAGTGAGTGCGCGCACTGCCGGACACGGTCGATCGTCCTGGACCTGGACCTGCTACTCGCCCATCCTGACCAGCAGCAGGTCCAGGTTCATGTGAGTGACGGCGGTCCGCGGAAGGCTCCCGAGCCGTGGGCTGCCCGCCGGCCCGACGAGCACGCCCGCGGGGATCTGATCGTCACCGCGCCGGCGCGTCACACCGGAAGCGGACACGACGGCACCGACGGCCTCCTCGACCCCTGGACCGACCTCGACATCACCTAACAGACGATCGGCGGACGCCCGAAGGCGCCCGCCGACCCATCCACTGTGAGTGGCCAGCCGCTCGGTCATCGTTGGGCGGCGATAGGAGATACCCCGATCTCGACACCAACCTGAGTGACCGAGCCCCCTTCAGTACCTGATGCTGTAGCCCGATCTCAGTCGGCGGTCATGAGACGAAGGCGTGAGCCTCCGTTCGTCCGGCGAAGGCGATGAACCTCACCGAACCCGAAAATCCGTCGACTGCTCAAGATGGCGCGGCCGGGGTCCTGCACAACGCCCGGAGTACGAGATCGAGCGTGGCAGTAACTTCACCACTCCCCGCGGAAAACCAGCACACGAGGGCCCCCACCCGTATGCGACATCGCTTGCCGAGCGGCAACTGTAGCTGCCTCACTGGCCTCATGACGGTGGGCACTGTCAGGAACGGCCACGTCGGGGCCGACCTGAACGGTGCTGCGGTAGGTTGTGCCAGTAAGCATCGCTGGTGTCCTCTGCTGTTGACTTCTCTTTCCCTAAGTCTCACCTGGCCCGTTCGGCCTGCCCTGAGTGGTGAGTACCTACTTGATCGTGTGGGACTCAAGTTGGTGAGTCAGCCCAGTTGTCGTGCCTCTACCCCGGCTCACCTGCCTGGCCAGGAGTACCATGCTGCGGCGATCGAGTCGTTCTGCTTCCGGGCCGGAGGTGTGGCCGGTGTGCGCGCACCCTGAAGCCGTTCCAGGGTGCGCACTCTTCTCGTCGACTCACGACGTCATCCGATAGGCCGGTTCCTGCCTTGATATGTCAAAAGGCGCCAAAGCCGGCCGACAAGCTGTTCCCGTACTTGGTGGTAGCCGCATCTGGTCGCACCCCCGCACCCACCTCTACCGTCGTTGACATGTCTCACCTACCCGATGCCGTGCTCTGGTCCATACCAGCATTTCTCCTGCTCGCCATCCTGGAGATGGTCAGCTACCGGCTCCATCCCGACGAGGACGCTGCCGGCTACGACGCCAAGGACGCGGCAACCAGCGTCGGCATGGGACTCGGCAGTCTCGTCTTCGACCTCCTCTGGAAGCTACCGACCGTCGCGATCTACACCGCCGTCCACGAGCTGACACCCATGCGTGTCCCCATGCTGTGGTGGACGCTTCCCCTGATGCTGATCGCACAGGACTTCCTCTACTACTGGCAGCACCGCGCGCACCACGTCATCCGCATACTGTGGGCCTGCCACGTGGTGCATCACAGCAGCCGCAGATTCAACCTAACCACTGCGCTGCGACAGCCCTGGACCGCGCTCACATCCTGGCCTTTCTACCTACCGATGATCGCCCTCGGCGTGCACCCGGCCACCGTGGCTTTCTGCTACTCGGTCAACCTCGTCTACCAATTCTGGATTCACACCGAGCGCATCGACAAGCTGCCGCGCCCGTTCGAGTACATCCTTAACACGCCGTCCCACCACCGCGTGCACCATGCCTCGCAGGGCGGCTACCTCGACCGGAACTTCGGCGGCATCCTTATCGTGTGGGACCGGATGTTCGGCTCGTGGGCCCGTGAGACCGGCAGGCCCGTCTTCGGTCTCACCAAGAACATCTCAACCCACAACCCGCTGCGGGTCGCTACCCACGAATATGCCGCTATCGCGAGAGACGTCCGAGTCGCACGTCACTGGCGCGAGCGCGCTGGGAACGTCTTTGGAAGACCGGGCTGGCAACCGGAGACGCGGCTGGACGACGGAGCCGCTGGAACCAGGATCACCACCCCGGAGCCGGCCGCGTCCACGGGACCGCTGGGGGCGAAGGGCATTGACTTGTCCTCAGAGGGTCGGCGAACTGCGTAGCCCGATAGTTGGGCCCTTCAGCCCGGCGGGGCCGCGCCCTTGCGCGCGGCCCCGCCGAGCGACCCGAAGTGCTTGCGCAGGGGCATCAGCGGCGAGCATGCCCATGAGTCTCGGACGGTCGCTCGGGAAGCACCCGAGCAGTTCGCAGCGACTCCTGAGTGCGAGGCTGCCTGCGCTCTTCGGCGCTTCGGAGTGAGGTACCCCCGGACCGGATCGCCGCTTCGATGACAGGCCACCCGCACCCCAGCTCCAGCCCGCGGAACCACAGCCTCCCGCGACACGCTTTCAACAGTCAGCGCCCCGACTCAAGTCGATTACTGGTGTGTGCCTTGACGTCGGTTCGAGCCGATGCTTCGCTGGCTTGACAACCGAGTCGCGATGCGCGTCAGCAAGGTGAGAGGACAGACGCCGGCTCGCCCCTTACGCAGCAGTGGCGCGGCACATCGCCTAGCCGGATGGGCCGAGGCAGCCAACACCAGGAGACTGCCAAACGCGCAGAACTGAAGTACGGCGCAACCAGCTGTCACGCCGTCCGAATGGACTTGTTTCCACGGTTCGGGAAAATGCCCCCATGGAGCGAATTCGGCGAGCTCGCCGAGATGAGCCTGATCCTTCATGGGCGGGTTGCCATCGTTACGGCCCGCCTGGCTCAACCCGGACAGTCACGTCGTGTGTGCCATGACAGCTCACGTCGCCGCTCACCGGAATGCGACGTCCCTTGTTGATCAAGGAGGTCCGGAACATGCATACTCGATGGCGCAGGGCCATATTACGCATGGGAGTGATGATGCTCCTTCATGCACTGTTGGGGCCAGCGCAGCCGAACGCCGAACAGGCTGAGCCGAATACCGTGAGGGTCTTCGTCCACTACGACACAGGATGGGGAAACCAGCTGACCATCCGCGGTAGTTCGGCACCTCTGAGCTGGACTGCCGGGAAGTCGATGACTTGGACCAGTGGGAACGTCTGGACGTGGGAGGCACCCTCCACGATCGGAGACTTCGAGTTCAAACTGCTGATCAACGACAAAACCTGGTCCACCGGAAGCAATTTCAAAACCACGACGGCCGTTTCACGCTCAATCCATATCTACCCGTTCTTCGGCATCCCCCGCGGCAGTATGGTGACGATTACAAACTTCTACTCGCCGCAGCTAGATAATCGTCGTAATCTCACTCTCTATCTTCCGCCGAGCTACGGCGAAAATCCTGCCAAGCGCTATCCGGTGGTCTACATGAACGATGGACAGAACCTGTTCGACCCTCGGTCTGCATTCGGGGGCATCGAATGGCAGGTGGATGAGGCCATCGACCGGTCTATCGGCCAGGGCTCCACACGGGAGACGATCGTTGTGGGAATAAACAATACGTCCAGCCGAATCAGCGAATACACTCCGAGCGTCGACCCTCGCTACGGGGGAGGTAACGCCGATGCCTATCTCGATTTCATCCAGCAGACCTTGAAGCCGTACATCGACGCCCACTACCGCACCCTGATCGGTGCACCGGACACACTCATGGTGGGGTCGTCCTTGGGCGGCCTTCTTAGCTGCTACGCCGGCTGGACCCGCAGCGCGATCTATGGAGGAGTCGGCTGCATGTCGAGCAGCTTCTGGTGGGACGCAGAGGCATTCACGCACGGAGTCGAGACCTATCAGGGAAAAAGGCCGGTGCGGTTCTACATGGACGCCGGCGGCAACAATGACGGCCTCACCGAGACGGTGCATTTCCGCGACGCCCTACTCGCCGACGGTCATGTCAGTGGCGTCGACCTGTTGCACGTTTATGATCCTTCAGGAAAGCACACCGAGTCGTCCTGGGCGCGGCGATTGCCCACGGCGCTGCAGTATCTTCTGCCGTTTGATGCAGAAATGCGCGCAGATTGACGTTGAAGGCAGTCTCCAGAGTCCCTGATCGACAGCGCGGAGGCAGCAGCCGGTGTGACAATCTCCGACGACTGGAAGGGGCATCGACGATGTCCCGAGAGGGTGGATCCCCACAGCCAGGCTTTCACGGAGACCTGCGATGGCAGGTGAAACCTCCGGCAGCTGGCCCCTGCCCGGCCGCGAACGAAACACGACGGGACGGATTCCGCCAGGCTGTGCTCCCGAGGGACGCCGTCTAGGCGACGGCCCGACCAGGGACGCGACGCGCTCGGAGACTTCATCGCGGTACCGCCGCGCCGTGACAGCGCCACTTCTCCACCGTGGCAGGCGGAAGGCTGCATGACCAAGAGCCAGCCGCTGCCGCCAGCGCGACGTGCAGTCCATCTCCCTTGACCGGCACTTCGAGCCCTAACTGGCTCAAGCGTGGTCGCGTTCTGGCAGTGAGCTTCTTCAGCGGTCACTCCAGAGGATGAGTGGCTGGCTGAGGTTGACTGCCCTCTGAGCTGCGGCAGCGCAAAGCTCTCGTGGGCCCAATCGTCACCCGATCGGTGGCCACTCTGAAGAAGCTCAGTGACTCGTACGAAACAGGCGGCGGATCTCGGCACTGAGCACTGAGCCTCCTCTCCTACGGAAAGCCCCACCAGGAGCGCTCTCCCCAGATCGAACAGCAGAGACGTGCGGAGTCCTGCCGATCGGCACCCGCCGTGCCATCGCACCGCGTATGAGTGGTGACTGCTCTGGTTGCCCACAGGTTCGCGTCCAGAGACTGGACGCGTTTGATGACCAATCGACCCGAGCGCAGAGAGTGTAGATGTCAACGAAGTTCAAGGTACGCCGATGGCATACTGGTGTCCTTGGGGAAACCGAATAACAGCGTCTCTTCGTGACGCATAGAGTGTCCGGACGATAGTGCATTGACCGGATGCGAGTCGGGGAGCTCCTTGCCCTGTCCGTCCGGCAGGGTCTGCCCATGAACAGGGGCGTCGTTCTTTTCGTCGGCATCGCTCATGCTGGTGTTGCGCTGTGATTCGTCTGCTGGTCGCTGTGTCGCGCACCGACCGCTGTAATCTGTCTGGAAGAGGAGTCATGCCCACGCTGGACCGCAAAGACGACGTCTTCGTTCTCGATCTGGGGGACGGCGAGAACCGTTTCCATCCCGACTGGATAGCCTCGGTCCAGGTCGCGCTCGACGCGGTCGAGAAGGCCAAGGGACCGCGCGCTCTGGTGACCTGCGCTACGGGAAAGTTCTACTCGACCGGCCTGGACCTGGAGTGGCTTCTCGCCCATCCTGACCAGCAGCAGGACTACGTCAACTCAGTCCACGGACTCCTCGCCAGGATGCTGACCCTGCCGATGATCACCGTCGCAGCACTCCAAGGGCACACCTTCGCCGCCGGCGCGATGTTCTCCCTCGCGCACGACTTCCGCATCATGCGGGCCGACCGTGGATTCTGGTGCCTGCCCGAAGCCGACATCGATATCCCCTTCACCACCGGCATGAGCGCACTCATCCAGGCCCGCTTGTCCCCCCGCACCGCCCACCAGGCAATGCTCACCGCTCACCGCTACGGCGGGACCGATGCAGCGACCGCCGACATCGTCGACCAGGCAGTCTCCGAACACGCCCTCGGACCGGCAGCACACCAACTCGCCCACGCGCACTCTGCCAAAGCCGGAGACACCCTCCACACCATCAAGAACCGCATGTACATCAGGGTCGTTAACGCCCTCCACCAGACACTCAGCCCCCATAGCTGACACCACCTGGCAGCACTCACCGCTAACGGAATGCTTCCGACTCACAAGCAGGACCAGCTGAGACGCTGCGATCCGGAGCAGGCTGCAGTTGACGCATCCAGCTGAGCGGGCCCCTGGATGCGTCAAAGAGGCACGCCGTGGGCGTCAAGGCTGCGTCCTGAGGGCCGACCGTATGCAGTCGGCTCGCAGCGGTGGCGCACGGCGGTGTGTCTGAATGACAAGCCGGGGGATGCTGGTGCGACGGCATTTCTCCTCGCCGAAACCTCGATTCGGTACGAGGCTACGGCGGGATCGCCCATCATCTGGTCGCCGATACCTACGTTCGCTCTCTTCACGGCTCGTGCTCTGTGGAGTGTGGCAAGCCGTCTATCTGATCGGACTCCCTGCTCCAGAACCATTCGGCGGTACAGCCGGAGCAGGTCCACGCTGATAAGCAAGGCCAGTTGCTCCCTGTCTTCGAGCTTGCGCACTTGCTGGGGATCGATCTGCTCCCCAGGATCCGACTCCGCACTACACGAGCAGATCCAGCGACCCAGAACACGGCCGAAGGCTTACAGCGGATTCGCCAAGCAGCTCTACTTCGGCAACGCCGGGCCGGCTGACCAGCTGCGACCCCGAGCTACAGGACAAAGCGATCAAATCCTCGGCCTCATCGCGGTGAGCGTGATCTTCTCCACCACCATCGACATGACCCGCACCGTGCGGAAGACTGGACGCGGGGGCTGGCCCCTGAGAGGGAGCGATCTGGCGATACTCAGCCCTTACCGGCGCGAGACCTGCGTTACGAGTAGATATTACTTAAAAGCGAGCAGAGCTGAGACCGATAATCTTCCGGAGGGTAGCTGCTCGTGGGGCCCTTGTTGGAGATCTCGCGTGGATGCCAGTGCTGACTCCTCGCTAGGATGCAGTATGGCTATATTCCGAGACTTAAATTTCAAACTTCTCGTCATTGAAAAGCTTATGTACGAAGACGGATCACTCGCCCCCGTATACAACATTATCGAGCGGATGCGGGGGCGTGGGATAATTGACCCCTGGGGGCACCTCCATGAGGGGGGCCTTCTGTACGATGTGCTCGATGAATCGCGGGCGTACTTCGAACAGCTGGAGATCGGCGACGAGCTCCTTGCTACAGTGGACGAGATCTACATCGAGGGTGGCCTCCAGGCACAATTGGAGTGCTGTCCATACTGGGACGGTGAGGACGACATGTTCGATGTCCGCTCCCTGGACGACCTCGTTCTTCTTCCGAATCTGAAACGGTTCCTCGGCGCAGACGAGAGCATGCTCGATGTGCCCGACAAGCTTGAGATCTTGGCCCGCCGCGGCATAGCTACAACCTAAGCGCCCTGCGCGACCCCTTGCGCGGGGCGGTTTCGACTGGCCCCGTACAAGGGATCCAAGATCCTCGTGCAACGGACACCTGGACATCCTCGCGAAGCTGAACGCCTGGTACCCCCGTGAAGCACAAGGCGTTTGGAGCGAACCGGCGCGGGGATCTGAGTCGTTACCGCGCCGGCGCGTCACACCGTAAGCGGACACGACGGCCTCATCGACCACTGGGGCCGACCTCGACCCAACAGGACAGGTCAACCCGGAATGCGTGGGTCGGACCGTCGGGACTCTGCTTGCTCGGTCCCTGAAGCTCCGATGCCGCCTGACGTATCCGCAGACTCCGATTCCGCTGACAGCAGCCACAGTAGGGACTTGGACGGGACACCCTGCTGAGCATGTTCCTCGCTCTGGACGTGACCAGTACCCGGCCCGCTCGGGATGACCGACCGGTTGCCGGCCCCCGCCATCCGCCGCATCGGCGTCGTCCGACTGGCGAAGTGGCTGGCCAACTGTAAGGCCTGCAACACCAGAACCTTTGCCGAATGTGTTCGGGGCGGCCGAACGCCAGCACTCCTCCGTCCCCGGGGGAGAAGATCACCGCGAAACTGGCCCGCATCCTGGCCGAGCAGGTGATGGCCTTCAACGAGCAGACCATCGAGATCGACAAACACGGAGGGCCGGTTTCGCCGGTACGAACTCGCCAGTATGGTCGCAGGCGTTGGCCAGGGGTGCCGTCAGCACAGCCTCTTTGCAGCGGGACCCGCCCGTTGGGACAACCAACGGGCGGGTGAACCGACACAGGGGGGTTGGACTGTGCCGGCCCTGACAACGCACCCCCCCGGGGTAAGCGTCGTCACTCCACCATCGCCGCGAGAAGGCCTTCCGTGGCTGGAAAGATTGGATCATGCAGGGATGGCGTCGGGATGAGTAGAAGCTACTCCAAGGATGGGCGAGGGGGTTCGTCTCGAGACCGTTGGTCACACGGAGCGTCAGCCGATTCCCTTTGTGCTTCCTGATGTCCGAGAACCGGTGTTAAGGGGCCGTTCTCGAGCAGTGGTCAGGCGTGAGCTTCGGGATCGGCGCTGGGCCAGCGCGGCGTCCACCACTGCCGGAAGTGCGCGTTATTTCGCGTTCCTCGCTGCGCTGGGACAGGCCTGCGTATCGTGTGAACTCTACGATCAAGCGGGGTTCTTTGCGCTTATGCTCCGCACGGTTCGGATCGCGCGGGCCAACTCTCGTTATTCGGGCCTTGGCTGAGCGTATGGGGAGCTGATCAGACGCAGCTGAGGCTCGTCCGGTGCTCACCGCGTACCCGCGATCGAGTTCTCCGGCCGAGCGTTTTGCGTGGCTGTGACCCATTGCTCGAGTTTCCGTGTCGCTGATCCTGAGTCGATAGACTTGGTCACCTGGATGAGCGAAGAGCGTAACTGATGCAAGAGCGGTTCATCGGTGAGCTGTACGGCTGTGATAGCGGCTGCTGCGTTCAGTAGTACTGTGTCGCGAATGGGGCCTCGTTCCCCCGCCAGCACGCTGCGCGCCACTTTGGCGTTGTGCCGGGCGTCGCCACCCTTGAGAGCGTCGATCCCGGCACGTGGGATACCCAGAACTCGAGGGTCGAGAGTCTGCTGGTGTGCGGCGCCTCCCTTGACTATCCAAACATCGGACGAGGCGCAGACACTGAGTTCGTCGAGTCCGTCTTGCCCTCGGAACACCAGGCCCTGCTTGTTTCGGTGAGCCAGCACGGAAGCGAACCTTCCTACAAGGGCACCGTCGGAACATCCCAACGCTAACGCTGGAACGTTGGCAGGATTGGCGAGAGGACCGAGGAAATTGAACGTGGTGGGTACGCCCAGTTCCGCTCTGACCGGGGCGGCATGGCGCATTGCCTTGTGGAACGTGGAGGCCAGGCAGAAGGTGATGCCTGCTGTGCGGGCCACATGCTCGACAGCACGCGGCGGTAGGAAGATCTCGACTCCCAGCTCCCTCAGTACGTCCGCAGCCCCGCTTGAAGAGGAGACAGCCTTGTTGCCGTGCTTGACCACGGTCGCGCCGGCGCCTGCGGCCACGACAGCGGCCATAGTGGAGATGTTGACTGTTTGAGCCTGATCTCCACCGGTGCCCACGATGTCCACGCTCGGGCCAGGTACGTCCAGGAGTTCGGCATGGGTGTACATGGCCTCAACCATGCCGTGCAGTTCGGTGACTGACTCTCCTTTCGCCCGCAGTGCGACCGCGAACCCCGCTAACTGTGCGGGAGTTGCGTTGCCCTCCATGATTTCGTTCATGGCCCAAGCAGCCTCTGCGACGCTGAGATCGCGTCGCTCAATCAGGTGTTGGATGACATGCCGCCAGGTCCGCGCATGTGGGTGTTGGGCCGTCACCGAGCGGACCAGGCCTTCCGGAGGTTCTTGTGCGCGGAACGCTCGACATGGTGCACCAGTTCGGCGACAACACCGATTCCGCGGGTGCTCAGCACTGATTCGGGATGGAACTGCACACTGGCGAAAGCGCTTCCGCGTAGTGCGTGCACTTCGCCTGTGCGCGGGTCACGTGCGAGTTCGATCCCCTGATCGAGTAGGGCACCCTCCGCAAGATCATCGCACCAGGTGGTGAAGGTGTTGTAGAAGCCGACGGTTTCACGTCGGCCGAAGAGCGTGATCTCCTCCTGGGTTCCTTGCCTTGGTTTCGGCATACGACGTATCGGTAGACCAAGCTCGGTGGCAAGCATTTGGTGCCCCAGGCATACACCCAGGACGCCGGCGTCTCGCTGAAGGGCTGCTTGGGCGATCGTTCTCAGCGTCCGTACCCGCGGATCGGTTGTGCTGGTGGGGTCACCGGGACCGGGTCCGAGCAGGACGATGCCGTCGTGGAATGCGACGCTCTCACTCAGTCCAGGAGAGTCGTAGCTCTCTACGACGACAGGATGGCCGAGAGAGCGGAGCTGATGCGTGAGCATAGCGGTGAAGCCGTCTCCGCAGTCCACGACCAGAGCCCGGCTGGCAATGGTCGGTGGGGAGGCGTCCTGCTTCTTCAACCAGAACGAGGCCAGCTTCCCTCTGCGCTTGTACAGCGCAGCCTGTACCTGGTAACTCTCGGCAAGCGTGTGTCCTTCACCTGGAGTGGTCTGGTGCTGTGGTGATGACTCGATCGCTCCGATCGCTCCGAGGATGGCAGCGGCTTTGACATGGGTCTCTGCCACTTCGGCCTCCGGATGGGAATTGCGGACGAGCGTGGCTCCGACTCGTACCACCGTGCGCCCCGTGGACACATCGATGTCCGCTGTCCTTATGCAGATTGGGGAATCCATCGTCTGGCCGCCGCTGGCCGAGCGGCCTATCAGGGCCAGCGCGCCGGCGTAATACCCACGTCCGGACTGTTCGTACCGGGAGATCACACTGGCAGCGTTCTGCAGGGGACTGCCCGTGACTGTAGCGGCGAACATCGTCTCACGCAGGACATCACGCACATCCATGCTCGTCCGCCCGCGCAACTCGTACTCCGTGTGTGCCAAGCGAGCCATCTGCTTGAGACGCGGCCCGATCACCTGGCCGCCGCGGTCACCGACGGAGCACATCATCTTCAGCTCCTCGTCCACCACCATGGTCAGTTCCTCGGACTCTTTGGTGTCCTGGAGGAATTCCATCAGCGATGACAACGTCGGACCGCCATCCGGGTAACGATATGTCCCTGAAATCGGGTTCATCACGACCGTGCCTTGGGCTTGACGGACGTGAACCTCGGGACTGGCACCCAACAGAACGCGTTCGCCGGTGTGAACCAGGTATGTCCAGTAGGCGCCGCGCTCCTGCTCCATGAGCCGACGGAACAGGCCGAGCGCCAAATGCAGCGAAAAGTTTCGTATCGTGGCTGTGAAATCCCGCCGGATCACGAAATTTGCTCCCTCGCCCTGCCCGATCTCGTCGCTGATGATCCGACGGACAGTCTCCGCGTACTGATGGTCGGATGTGACGAACCCTCCGTCAGCAAGATCAACCTCCGTCTCCGGAAGGGCAGCCAGCAGAAGTGCCACAGGAAGGGTTCTCTGCTGCGTAACCTGCAAGGCCTGCAGCGGAGTTCCATCGTCCTGTGCCTCGAAACCCCGCTCGCGTATCTGCCGGTAGGGGACAAGTGCGAGGAGATCGTGAACTGGACCGCCGCAGGCAGGTGCATCAGGAACAACGGGCAGCTGAGCCAGCCGCTCGTAAGTACCTATCGTGCCTGTGAGTACCTCGATGGTGCCGGGTGTCACGTGCGGCGCATTGCGGCGCAGCAATGCGAACGGAGGTGCGTCCTCGGAGGTGAGTCGATCGACGAGCTCGGCGACGGACAAAGGCAGAGTCATGGGGCTTCCTCATGGCGCGGTGGCGTGCACACGTATCCACGGAGAGAAGGCCTGGGGGCGTGCCTCAGAGAATACTCGTGAAGCACGCACCCTTGCCCTTGAGGCGGAGCAGCGTGGGGCCTTCATGAAAGCCGCCGATGGCCGTTGCCGCGCCGGTATCAGATACTCATCCTGACGAAGGATCATGAATGGTGTGTATGGCGCACGGAAGGTCACAGCGACTTGTGATGTGGAAGTCTGACCGTCACGCAATCACGGTGAGTCCATTGCGCATGGCTCAAGAGCGATGACTGCCCGGTCCGACACGGGTGGGTGATCAACTTGTCTCACCGAGTCGGACTTAACCAGCTTTTCGGGCGCTGTAGCACATAAACGTGCACCAGGTGCTACGGTGGCTGCTTCCAAGGCGCTTACCCTCTGGGTTCGGGATCCGCCTTCGGCCCCATCGGTTCCGAGGATGACGTTCACTCCCGAGCTGCTCATGCCGTCCGCACCTGGGTTTTCCTGGGCCGACAAGATGTCGGACGTAGCCACAGCTACAAAGGCCGGTCCGGCAGCGACCGCAAGACTGCGAATCCTGGACACGGAGGCCTCCTTCTAGAGTCCGTACCCTCACGACAGGGAGCCTTCAAGCTCCAGAGCGCACTGCCACCGCTGATGAGTAGTTTGCTACTTGCTTTGCGGTGAGAACCGCACACGAGTTTTGCCGCCGTGGCCAGCGAGGACCGCGGGGACCGAAGTGCCGAAGCAGGCGATTTTCAGGATCGCGGGGCGTGATGGAGCCCGGGACCGATGAGAGTCTGTGCCCGTTGAACAACCTGCAGCACCGGCCGGGATTCAAGTACGCAGTACTCACTCCACTATGCAGCTGAGGCGCTATGTTCAGGCGTACCGGGATTCCGGTGCGGACGCGCTCCTACGACCCCGGGGGCGCAGATCCCGGGCGGGCGGCAGTCGCCCCACACTTCCGCCGCCCGCCTGCCTTCGTAGCTCCCGTGGGGGAAGCTACGAAGGCAGGTACTGAACTACCTCTTGCACCTTGTGCATTCGCTGAGCACTGCCAATCGTGCAGTCATGTGCGCAGCCCTTTAACGACAGGTCGATGACTTCGGTACGCTGGAGCGCGGTGAGGGCCGCCAGCCGGCCGCCGGATCGGTGCCGGTGCGAAGCACCCGTTCGCGTTCGTTGACCGGCTCCACGCCGGGCTCGTTCATCTCCACCATGGGGCCACTCACGATGTGCCGGCCTGTTGGTTCGGCGTGGACCGCTCCACTGTCCCCCGGGCTGTCGGCGAGAGACCGACTCTTGTTCGCCGAGTACAGGTGCACGGTCGGCCCCGGTGCCCGGCTGCGAACGCTGGCTGAGGTCGTTGACCACCTTGGCGGCGCCAGCGGGCAGGCCGGCGGCATTGACGTCACCGGGATCCGGGTCCGGGGGCCAGCCCCGGAACTCAAGGACCGGGACAGTTGCCTCTCCGGCAAGAACAAGCGGAGCGACGCTGTTGTGTGAGGCATCGAGCTGGCGGATGAGTGTTACTGCCCGGTGTCCCAGGGCCTCCTCGACCTGCGGCAGCCGTCCAGATAGTCGGCGGTGAAGGTTGCCAGGAGCCACTCGCAAGGGCCTCGGTCTGCTGGAGAGCTCATGGGCTCGCGAACTGTTGAGAGGCCGGCCCTGCCAGCGGGCTGAGGACATGAAAGCTGGTGGTATTCCAGCCTCTGCCGGGCGGGACCGGTTTTTGACGAGGGGTCAAGGCCCCGGAACTACAGAAGGTTTGCGCCAGGCAGGGAGCGGGCGAGATAAGACCGGTCTGAACAGAGGGATTCAGTCCCAGAACGGCGGCAGGCTTCGACCTTGTCTGGTGGCCCTTCACTCACACGCCTGGGTTCACCTGTGACCTCTTCGAGCTACCCGTACTGCGTAAACCGTCAGGTCCGCGCCGCCGGCACCTGGCCGCGGCTGGCCGTCGCGGCCAGCCGGCCGTTGTAGGCAGCCGAAACGGCTGCAATTCATGAGAGTCTTCCGGAGCGACGGCCGCCATAGGACCCATGAGAGTGATCACCGACGGCGGCTACCTGGGTACCTGCGTGGTCAGGGACGGGTAAGGAGGAAGACGTCCGGCTGCTGCTGCTCCCATTCGGCAAAGGGAGTACCTGCCACGACTCGGAAGATCTCGTCGCGGGAGGCCTCGAAGGCGCCTTGTGATTCCCATAGTGCCAGGCCAACAAGGCGGCCGCTGCGCTGGTCGTGCCATACATCGATCTGTACCAGCCCTGGTGCACCCTGTGCGGCTTCCACGACTCGTTGCATCGAGGCGAGCACGTCGTCTCTGTTTTCGGGCCGGGGGTGATGGACGGCGAGCATCACGAACATCAGCGGGTTCCTGCCTTCTCGGGGGAGCGGAGGAAGGGGGCCCGCCCGTAGTCGTAGCACGGAGTCGTGCCATGGCTACGAGTGGGATCCCTATCCCGGTCGGCGCACGCGATGGTCGTCTTGGTGCCTTCAGCGCCGGCTGCTAAGACTTCCAGATCTGGCTCGGGAAAGGGGTCCTGGTCGTCTGGCCGCCGAGCAAACGTCATCCGGCCGGTCTGGAACCTTGCACCGGAATCGGGATCATGGAATTTGGCAACGGATCGGAGGGCGTCTCGCTGCCGTGGGCTGCCGGGGTCGGCAGTGAAGGCCGTCGTTGGCTTGTAAGGTGCCTTGAAGGGGAGTGCTGCTCTCGTTTTCGTGTCCATATGAGTTCCTTTGGTCATGCGCTCGCACGGGCATCCCAGATGCGCGATCCAACTGCCTGAATCCGGCCAAGCCGCAGCTAGCAGTGCCGTCGTGTTCATGACGGCACCGCTATGCGCAGATTTGGGCGTTCTTCGCACGCCGTCCGTGATCATGGGCTACCCGAGGGTGCCTGGGTTGCTGCCGGTGCGCAGTTCGGTTATCCGGCGCAGTACCTGACGGAGACATCAGGGGTCACATCAACAGCATCAACCACGTGGCTGACGGTTAACAAGGGCATTCGGCTGTCGATGCCTCACAGAACAGCTGGCGGATGGTGCGTCGTGAAGCAAATTTCTGACTGCATCCAGTCAGATCCTCGGGCAGAGTTCCCCCCTCCCTTCCTCCCCCTGGCGGCGGCTGGGTGGAACGGGCAGCGGACCTGTCGGCTGCCGGGTCTCTTGATCCAGTCGCATAGGTAGAGGCGGGTTGCCAGCCGGAGGCGGGCTCGTCAGGCAGGAGGCAGGTGAGCAGCAGAAGACGAGCCGTCATCCTTCCGGTCGGTGCGGATCGTCAAGCATTCATCGGGTTGAGCAGGCCCGCCGCCCGGCGAGGCGCGAGCACCTTGTGCCTCGGAACTCCCGTGGATTTTTCCTCCTCTGCGTCTGCCTATGGATTCGGACGGCTCGCGCGTGCGCCAGGCTGCTCGCTTCTGCGGTGTTGCCTCCGCGGGCGCGATGCCCGTCTCGGGGTGATCCTGGATGTATGGGTGACGTTCCCGAGGGGCTTCCGTCGTGGTCGCCCATGTACGCGTCCGTCGGCTCTCTACCCGGCCCCGCCAAAGAAGCGGAGTACACCTATGAGACGCTGTGGAACGGTGCGCGCGTCCTTGTTCATTTGCCCGGTGACGGCACGATGCGACTGATCACGGCCGCCGGTCTGGACGTCACCGCCGACTACCCAGAACTCACCCCGCCGGCCGGACTGCTGCCGCAGATACAAGCAGTGCTCGACGGTGAGATCATCACCCTCGACCACGCGGGACGCCCGTCAGTGCAACGGCTCCAGCAACGCATGAGCCTGCACCACCCACGCGCCGTCGCCTATGCCATGATTGAGCAGCCTGCTCATCTGATGATCTTCGATGTGCTGTTCTTGTGGCAGCCAGTCCTTCATCTGCCTTACACCGCTCGCCGCGCCCTCCTCGACGACCTACCTCTGAAGCACGACCACATTGCGGTGCCTGCCAGCTGGCCTGCCATGGGCGCGGAAGCCCTGGCCCAGGCGCTGCAAGAGGGCTACGACGGCATCATCGCCAAGCGCCTCGGCAGTCCCTACCTGCCCGGCCGCCGCAGCCGGGACTGGATCAAGATCAAAGGTATCGACTGAGCTCGTCTGCCGGCCGTCGCTGCGCTTCTTCCAGCTTGCCGGCGAGCCCTACTCGGCCCTGGGCAGGCGCTGTCAGCAGGCAGGAGTGAGCGTCTCCGCGGGCCTGTCGCCAGCTTTCGCGGTTGCGGTCGACCTGCCGGTGATCACTGCTGACTGCGTCGGCATCGACGAATCTCCTACCCTCCAGGGCCCAGACAGGCAACGGTTCGTCGCTCTCGGCAGTCGTCGGAAAACGCCGGCTCTGGCCGAAGGTACCGGGCGGGCTGGGTCATCCTGGGCACGGCCGCCTGTCTCCTGCAGCCATGGGAAGCGTCGGCCATCGCCGGACCAGGCTGGGGCGGTCGGGACTGTGGCGGTGCTTCTTGCGAAGCCCCCGTCCTTGGCAGCCCTCAAGGAGTGCGGGTCGGTCCACCGGCAGTGCCGCGACGGCTGGCGCTGCCGCCGTCGAGGCAGTGTGCCCCTGGCGCTGGCGCGGAGGAGCCGAGAGACAGGTACCAGGCACGAGCAAGAGGTGCTATTTGCATAAATGGACCTAAATAGGTATCTAGTGCTCAGGTGTAGGGGTGGGCATAGGAGTGGGCTGGAGAAGAGAAGTTGTGATTTGGCGCGTTTCACTACCAGGAGCCGTGATTTCCGTGATCTCATCGCCGCCGCAGATCGCTCCAGCCAAGGGTGGGTGGGGGTGCCCTCAGCCCCTACCCAGGGTCACCTTCGCCTGGTTTCTCGGACCAGGCGAGACGACTGCAGGTGGCGGCAGGAGCGCTCGATGAGGGGTGAAGAAGGAGGGTGCCCGACTGCACCCGACCACCCCCACCGATCGGGGGGACGAGGCAAGCGGGTGTACATCTTCGATACCAGCGTGCTCCTGTCCGACCCAAGGGCAATGACATGCTTTGCTGAGCACGACGTCGTGATTCCCATCACCGTGGTTAACGAACTCGAGTCCAAACGAAACCACCCAGAGCTCGGCTACTTCGCGCGTCAGGCCCTGCGACTACTAGACGAGTTCCGGACCAGATGGGGCCGTCTCGACGAGCCCGTGCCTATCGGAGACTCCGAAGGCACCATCCGTATCGAACTGAACCACAGTTCCCTCTCCCGTCTCCCCGTTGGCTACCGTCTCGACACCAACGACACCCGCATCCTCGCTGTGGCCCTCAACCTTCAGGCCGAGGGGCGCAGCGTCATGGTCGTCTCGAAAGACCTGCCGATGCGGATCAAGGCTGGCTCGATGGGGCTGGCTGCCCAGGAGTACCAGGCAGAGCTCACTGCCCCTACCGGTTGGACCGGCATGGTTGACATGCCGGTTGACGCAGACGAGGTCGACACGCTCTTCGAGCAGGGGGCGATCGACGTGCCCGAAGCAGACGACCTGCCTGTACACACAGGCGTTGTACTCACGTCTCCCCGCGGTCGGGGATTGGGCAGGGTCACCGTCGACGGACGGATCAGATTGGTTCCAGGCGAGCGAAAGGCGTTCGGGCTGCGCGGCCGCAGCGCCGAACAGAGAGTCGCGCTCGATCTACTTCTCGACCAAGAAGTTGGGATTGTCTCCCTGGGGGGCAGCGCAGGCACAGGGAAGTCGGCCTTGGCGCTATCGGCAGGGCTGGAGTCCGTCCTGGAGCGTCAACAGCATCGCAAGGTCATGGTGTTCCGGCCTCTGTACGCCGTGGGTGGGCAAGAACTGGGGTACCTCCCCGGCGGCGAGGCCGACAAGATGGGACCGTGGGCACAGGCCGTCTTCGATACGCTCGGTGCCCTTGCCGCGCCGGAAACGATCGAAGAGATAGTGTCTCGGGGATTGCTTGAGGTATTGCCGCTCACTCACATTCGTGGCCGCTCGCTGCATGATGCATTTGTCATTGTCGATGAAGCCCAGTCGCTTGAACGCAACGTACTTCTCACGGTGCTGTCAAGGATCGGGAAGAACTCGCGAGTGGTTCTCACCCATGACACAGCACAGCGTGACAACCTAAGGGTCGGCAGGTATGACGGCGTCGTTGCCGTTGTCGAGAAACTGAGAGGCCATCCGCTCTTTGCCCATATAACCTTGAATCGTTCTGAGCGCTCCGCGATTGCTGCCCTGGTGACACAGCTGCTCGAGCACGGCGATCTGCACTGATTCACGGCGAGTCACTCCAGAGGAGACCAGACGCGGCCGCGTCCACTTCGGAGCCTTGCGACAAAGGAGGCCAGCCGGGGCCTCCCGGTCCACGTCCGGCCGGCCAATCGGCCTGCTTCCGCATCGACGTGGCGGGGACCCCACGCCCTTTGACAAGCTGTCGAGATGATGAGCCGGCATGGCTGGTTCAGGAGGCCCAGGACAGACGCCACCGTCCATCGCGGCGGATGCGCGGGATTCCGGGACCTCTGATCCTGCCCAGGCGGCGGGTGGGAGTCTCGGTTCGGACACGCACGGCGATTGATTCGCATGTGAGACAGGCGGGTTCGCATAGAGGCGATGGTGTGGCATCGCCCCCGCTGGTCAGCGATGCGCAGCGTATCTCGAGGAGTGATACCCCACGTAACGCGGTGGCACTTCAGCCAGTTGGGCCACGAGACCCGCTCGAGGCTCACTTCACGTTCTCCACGTACTGGTCAAGGCAATCCGGCAGAGAGACTTCCGGTGGACCAGCACACGAATTCCTATCGGAATGGCTCCTGGCGTCGTCGGCGGATGAGCGAGCAGGCGGGGCCAGTGGAGATGGGGAGAGGCACGCTCGACGATCCGCCGGTGGGTATCGAGCCCGGATCGATGTGGGACGCCATGTCGGGCGTGGACGGGTTTCATGCCCAGGGCCCTTGGCGGCCGATGATGCCTTGCGCGGTCGTAGCCCGGTCGCCCGGTACGGGGGCCGTCGTCGCGGTCGGCCGAGGTGCCGCGGGCCGGTGGGACGGCCTGGAGCAGGGGGAAGAACCAGGTAGCGTCGTTGGGGTTTCCGCCAATGGGCGTGAGCGCAGGCGGCATGCCTGAAGCATCCGGTGATCAGGCGGTGCTTGCTGCCTCCTGCCCTGGCCGACGGGGCTTCGTCCCGTCCTGGATCCTCCTTTGACGGCCCTATGCGGGAGCCGTCGACCACTGCGCGCGAGAGAAGTTCGGAACATGCGCCGAGCCGGGCCAGGAGGGTCTCGTGCAGGCGCCCGGCACCTGCCCCTGCGCACGCTTCCCGATCCCTGCCGCGAGCCTTGTGACGACACCCTCGGCCACGGCCTGCCATGGATCGGCCACTCCTCGACCAGACGGCCGCATGCTGCCGGGAAACCGCCGTGAACACCTGATGCGCAAGAGCCGAGCATCCGCTCTCAGCACCCCGAACATAATTCCGAAACGATCGGTAACAACAGCGGCCCGTCCCCACGCCGACATCTGATGCGCGAAGGGATCCGGAAGCGCGACAGCCTGCCAGTCCTCTCCAGAGCAGGTGCTGTCGACGGGGCGTGCTTCTCAGAAGGCTCCGTCGTGCGCCACGGCTTGGTTCCCCTCAAGGAGGGCTGCTCGCCTTCTCGCCAATCCGTTGCGGCCATCCTGAGGCCTTCGACGGCATCAGAGTTGGCCCGTCGTTGCCTGCCGGACACAATCCGAAGCGGACGCTGCGGACTACGCCGGCCCTACACGGCTGCGCCACCAGTCGCGGGGGCGCGGCCATGGCGCATCAGTACAGCGATAATCAGACCGACCGCAGCAGCGGCAGCAGCCACGTAGAGCGCTAGTTCGTAGGCCGAGGCGGTGTAGAGCTGTGGAATTGTCTGGGCGGGACTCGTCGGTTTTCCGGGAATTTCGACGACGAATTTCAGAGGGTTCGCGCTCTGGAAGGCAGTCACGACAGCCGTTCCGATTGACTGGCCAACGGCGTTTGTGACGCCGTACATTCCGGCACTCACTCCCTGTTGCGTCGCCGGGACCGCTTCCACGATAAGGTTCGGGATCGAGGAGTAGAAGCCTCCCAGCCCGATTCCCTGAATCACCGAGATGATGGCGTACTGCCACCAGACGTGATTGAAGAGGGCGAACAGGACCGGAGACACCACCAAAGTGACTGTTGCAATGATAAGAGGCAGCCTCGGTCCCACTTTTCTGGACCAAGCGCCTGCCCCGACCCCGGTGACGCTGAAGGTTCCATAGCCGAAGACTGCTGCATGGGTAGCGAATCCCAAGAGGGTAAGGCCGAGGGCAAAGCTGATGTCTCCGATGACTCCGACATGGATCTGCTCAAGCAGGGACGCAGGCGGTGGAGTAGGGGAACTATTAGACACTTCACTGATGACTCGACCGGTGATCTGATCCTCGGTAGGTGACTGCATCATATAAGGGATGGAGTAAGTCATGACGCCGATAGAGACGGCGGTGATCAGTGAATTGGCGAGCACTAGGGAGAGTTTAGGATTGAAGAGAAGGCGGAGGTCGATGATCGGTTCCGAGACGATGCGTTCTGTGACGACGAATGCGACGAGCAACGCGACGCCTGAGAGCAGCCAGGCCAGTGAGGCTGCATTCGCCCAGCCCCACGTAGCCCCATTGGCCAGGTAAAGGAGGACGAGGGCCACTCCTGATGCCAGGAGGAATGCACCTGCGAAATCGAGGCGCTGCCGGAGCCGAAGCCTGCTCTCCGGAACTACGATCCAGAGAAGTGGAGCCACGATGCCGACAAAGATCAGCATGCTCCAGAACAGCCAGCGCCAACTGTAATGATTGAGGATCCATCCCCCGAGCAGTGGAGCGATGACGGCGGCAAGACCGAACCCACCGGCCACTGAACCGACCGCGAGTGGCACGTATCTGCGTGGGAGGATATCGCGGAAAAGACCGAAGGCGAGAACGGGAGTCGCGTACCCGAGAGCTGCTACACCGCGGCCCACAAGGAAGACGGGCCAAGATGTGGTGATGGCACAGATCAGATTCCCGGCAAAGAATGCTGCTCCAACGATCAGCAATAGGCGACGCTTTCCCCACATGTCGGACATCTTGCCGATGATGGGCGTTGTTGAACCACCAATGAGCAGGAATACGATGAGGATCCAGCTGATGTTCGGACCCGCCTCAGGGAAAGATGGCGCAATCTGCGGGATCGCCGCGAATACCATCGTGAACTGCAAAGGCGCAATCTCGACAAAGGCGATAACTACCGCGATGATGGCAAATACTTGAAATTTGGAAGGATTCTTCAGTCGGCCTTCACTGTCAAGTGGAATCCTCTGAAGCGTCATAGGGGAAATTCTCCTGAGATTGGGTTTGTTTAGGGGATGCAGAAAGGAGGCAGTCGGGTGGGATGGTGACGGGCCGCGGGATCCCATGGGGTTCCGCTCCGGCAATCAGTGTCATCTCGATGAGTGATCGCTGCGGAAACACCGGTGTCGCATTTCTCGCCGCTTATTCGGACGCGAAAAGTTTGCTTCTCACGCCCGCTGCTGGCCTTCCATGCTGCCCGTGACGTATGAATCAAAGGCAGGGTCGAGGGGTGAACACCTCGCCGCCGCTGGCTTGACCGGTGTCGTCCAGGACTATGGTGGCGATGTCCCTGTGCGGCTGATTTACCGCTATGCGGCAGGCGTTCGCAGGTGGCGCGCTTGTGCCCCGGAGCCGCCTACTGCTGCCCCTGAGCCCTGAATCCACAGCCTTGCCTGAGGGGGCTGCAGGGCCGCCGCCCACGTTCTCATCGGGATACGGACACTGGGATTTCTCCTCGAGTCGACTGTTGAAGGGGGTGTGGAGCGAGTGGCTTGCCGCTCGCGGTCGGGACTGCTCGGCGCATCAGCGATGACACGGACCAGGGAACCATCAATCGACGGCAATGACATTTCCGACATACCTCCAGCGGTGTAAATTGCGCGAGTCGTACTCCAGTTCGATGGATGTGCGGTAGCCGGTGGGACTGCCAGGGCCAAGCCCTGTGGATGTGACCGGGGCGCAGCCTCGGCACTGGTGGTGGAGGCGGGGTCGGCCTCTCGGCGTCGAGGTCACGGGGTCGTTTGCGCCAATCCGGGATCGCACCGGCCGGTATGTCCCGGTGGACGACGACCGAGGGGTGTCGGCTTCGGGCAGGCACCAGAATCCACGCTCGGCCCGCATGATGCGGAAGTCGTGCGCGAGGGAGAACATCGCGCCGGCGGCGAAGGTGTGCCCTTGGAGTGCTGCGACGGTGATCACCGGCAGGGTCAGCATCCGGGCGAGGAGTCCGTGGACGGTGTTGACGTAGTCCTGCTGCTGGTCGGGATGGGCGAGAAGCCAGTCGAGGTCCAGGCCGGTCGAGTAGAACTTTCCCGTGGTGCAGGTCATCAGAGCGCGCGGTCCCTTGGCCTTCTCTACCGCGTCGAGCGCGACCTGGACCGAGGCCGTCCAGTCGGGATGGAGGCGGTTCTCGCCGTCCCCTCAGATCGAGAACGAAGACGGGCCGTGCGGTACCAGAGAACGCAGCGGTGCCCCTCACGCCACTGAGGCTGATCCGCCAGGCCGGCTCTTCGCGGCATCCAGACGCGTCGTCTCTGAAGAAGGCTGCTGCGAGCGAGACCGTCCAGCGCAGATGCAATGCCTCTGGGTCCACCCCGTCGCGCACCTGGCATGCAAGGGGGCTTGCTTGCAAGCGGTGGGCCTGGCGAAGAGGGGTGAGTACCGAGTGCTCAAGCAGGTGCGTCCGGATGAGAAGGAGTGTGAGAGGGACGCCTCACCTGAGGAGAGGCGACGGCAGGCCAGACAGAGCGACCAGAGGCAGAGGTATGACAGGCAGTGGTGTTGGCGATCAGAGTTCTGTTTCGACGTCGGCGGATTCGGTTCTGTTGATCGATGTCGCACGTGCGGTGCTGGATCGATGTGGTGGACAGCGGTGGTCTATCAAGCCGAGTGAGGCATGGTGCTATCTGTCTCCACCGGATGGGCATTCGCGCGAGCACGGCTGGAAGCTGCATGTGTCGGCAACGCCCTTGTCGGCGCCGTTGGTACTGGCGCGTGCAGGGGAGGTGCTGGTGAAGGCAGGGTGCGCGTTCAAGTTCGGTACGGACCTGCCTCGGGTGGCGCAGTTGGTTAATCAGTGGTACTCCCGTGGGGGCGGGGGGAAGTTCATCACGGTGTATCCGAAGGACGACGCACAGTTCCGCGAGTTGGCCGAACAGCTGCACGAGGCGACCGCAGGGCTGCCAGGGCCAGGGATCCTGTCGGACAAGCGTCTGCGGCCGGGAAGTCTCGTCTACTACCGCTACGGTGAGATCAGTGGCAGCGGCCAGCGTTTCTTCAACGACGACGGCACGTTCGAGCGGCGCATGGTGGGGCCGGACGGTACGGCTGTCGAGGACGAGCGCAACGCGTGGTTCTCGCCGCCGGCGTGGGCGACCTCGCCGTTTCCCGACGAAGAGGTGGAGACCCCGCAGACGCCAGCATCAGTGCTTTTGGGCGACCGGTATCGGGTGCTGAAGGCGATCCGGCATGCGAACAAGGGCGGCGTCTACCGGGCAGTCGACGAGCGAGACGGTTCGGACGTGGTGATCAAGCAGGCGCGCGCCCATGTCAGCTCCGAACTCGATGGCACGGACGTGCGCGACCGACTCCGTCAGGAGGCCCGGATGCTGCAGGAATTGCAGCCTCTCGACGTCGCCCCCGCCTGTCTGGAGCTCATGCAGCTGGAGGATGACCTGTTCCTGGTCCAGGAACAGGTCCCCGGCCAGACCATGGAGAAGTGGGCCCAGGGAAACGGCGGCGCATCGAGGCTGTCCCGTGCTGAGGCCCTGGAGACTGCAACACGCCTCGTGGGTCTGGTGGAGAAGATCCACCAGGGGGGGTACGTGATCCGAGACCTGAAGACCAGCAACCTCATGATGCTCCCGGACGGCGACCTGCGGATCATCGACGTCGAATACGTGACCCGTATCGACACCGTGTGCCGCCCCATCGGCACGCCACACTTCATGGCCCCGGAACTGGCGAAGAAGGACGAGGCATCCAAGGTCGCCACGGCGGCCACCGACTGTTACAGCCTGGGTGCCACTCTCTTCCATGCCATCACCGGACTCTCGCCCTCCTGGCTGGCACGCAAGAGCGACGCGACCCGGCAGGAGATTGAGGAGACCCTTGCTCAAATCGTCGGTTCCTATCCTGCTCTGCCCGACTTCGCCGACCTGATCCTCAACCTGACCGAGCCGGACCCGGAGCAGCGCTGGACACTGCCTCAGGCCCGCGAACGACTCACCGCTCTCGCCGTTGGTGACAGCACCCTGGCCGCACTCACCCTGCGCCGGCCTGTACTCACCGACGAGCGTCTCGACACCATCATCGACGAACAGGTCCGCCTGCTGCAGACCTCTATGACCCCGCAAGCCGAACAGCTGTGGAAGCAGACCGAGGGCGACCGGGACGATTGCGCACTGTGGCAGGGTGCCGCTGGTGGGCTGTCCGCACTCACTCAAGCAGCTGCCCACGGCCACGGCGACGACACACTGCGCGAGGCCCTCACCCAGGCCGCTGCATGGGTAGATCAGAGGCTGTTCGCAATCCCCCGCCTGCTGCCCGGCCTCGCTTTCGGTCGCGCCGGCACCGCCTGGGCACTCCACGATGCCGGCCGCCTGCTGGAGAACCTCGAACTTCAGGCACGTGCCATCGAACTCGCGGAGAAGCTTCCTACCCGATGGCACACCGCGGACGTCACTCACGGCCTGTCCGGCGCCGGCGTAACCCACCTGCATCTGTGGTATACCACGGGCAAGTCCGAACAACTCGACCAAGCGCTGGCATGTGCCGACGCTGTACTTGCCGTAGCCCACCGCGACGGTGACGACTGGTCCTGGCCTATCCCCGAGGGCATCGACTCCGCTCTCGCCGGGCTGGAATCCTACGGATTCGCCCACGGGGTCGCAGGTGTCGGAGACTTCCTGCTAGCCGCCGCACAGGCAGCCGAACAGCACATGCCCGGATCAGGAGACCGCTTCCACCAAGCCGCCCTCGGTGCCGGCGACACTCTGGTCCGTGCTGCACAGATCACCGAGACTGGCGCGTCCTGGCCCCGCAGTACCAAGAAAGACGACTCCGACGCCACCCCGGACACCGAGAGCAGGATGTTCTGGTGCAACGGATCCGGAGGCATCGGCTCCTTCCTCATCCGCCTGTGGTCGGCTACTCGTGAACAACGCTTCGCGGATCTTGCCGAACACGCAGCTGCCGCGATTACTCACAACCCCTGGCCCCACCCCGCCGGTGCCTGCTGTGGCCTTGCCGGCGCAGGCCACTTCCTCCTCGACATGACCCACCACACCGGCCAGGACACCTACTACCAGCAAGCGCGCACCCTGGCCGCAGTCATCGACGCTCAAACCGCTGCCGCCCGCGATCCGCAGCACCCCCAGACTGACTACAGCTATCAGACCGGCACTGCGGGAACCCTCCGCTTCCACCTCCGCCTCCGCCACCACGACCAGCATCCCTGGACACCACCACACGCAGAAATCGCCCCGCTCGGTTAGGCCGTGCTTTTTGGTCGGGGTGCCGGTCCATGCCTCATGCCGTGATGATCACGGTGTGGGCATGGTGATCCTTCTGGTGGGAGTGGTCGGTGCAGGGGTTGTTGCTGCCGATGGTGGGCGCGGACCCGGTGTTCTGTGGCGTCACCTGTCGTGTGGGTGCGGGCCCTGGCAGGCCGTCTACGGGCTGTTCCGCGGGTGGCCAGAGGCAAGGGTAGGGCCCGGCTGATGTTGTTGTTGCAGGTGCAGGCCTATGCGGCAGGGCCGTTCACCTGGGAGACCGATGTCGACTCCACTGTCTGGCGTGCCCACGGCACGCAGCTGGTATCCGCAGGAACGGCGCCGGCAGAGGGGGCCGCCCGGCGGGTCGGGCACGAGCCGGACGACCACGGGCTGTGCAGGTCCCAGGGAGGGTTCACCGTGAAGATCCACTGGCATGCGAACACGTCCAGAAGCCGTTCTCGCTGCTGGTCATGATGGGCCGACGGGGTGACAGTCCGCAGTCCGAGCCGGTCCACGATCCGGGTTGCCAGGCACGGCCAGGGGCCGGCCACGGAGCCGACCCTGCGAGTACATGGGGGCAAGGCGTACTACTGCCGAGCGAACCGCGACTGCCGGTGCAGTTCCGGGATCTGGTGCACGATCCCGGAATTGGCAGCCGGATCCGCCACCCCCAAGTGCCGAGGTCCTGCGGGTGGTCGCCAAGCCTCCTTGCATGCGCGCCGAGCAGAATGCGGCATGGCGGCAGGTAACTCTCTCGCCTGCGGTGCAAATCGGCGTGCTTCCTGATGACATCGGAGTTGCCGATTCGGACGACCGGGCCAGAAAAATATGTAAGTCGAGCGTGGCGTGCCCGCTCGTGAGAGAGGAGGTGGGCAATGCTGCGAGACAGTCACGTCAGGAAGGTGGATGTATGTCGGTCACGTCCGTTTGTTCGAGTGTGAGGGTGCGCCGGTTCAGCGATGAAGACCGGGCGGCGGTGCTTCGGCTCATTGACGAAGACCGGCTGCCAGGCCAACCGGCTGTTAGTCCGACCGTGCTCAGTCATGCTCTGCGAGCAGAGGAAGGGCTTGAAAACGCCGGCTGTGACGTGCTGGTCTCTGCGGACGATGCGGTTCTGGGGGCGGTGTCATATGGTGTGCCTAAGGGCGACGGCGCTGGAGTGCTGCTGTGGTTGCACTGCATGGAGGACGAGCAGGGCCTCGCACAGAATCTGATTGATCACACGCTGACCCAGCTGGGACGGCGGACTGTGCACGCATATGCCGTGTCCACGGCGATGGCACCTGCCGGACTACCGATGCGGAAAAGACCTGGCACTCGGCGTGCCTTGGAGGCGTGTGGTTTCTCCGGGACTGACCGATGGCGGTACCTCCACCACAGCCTGGACACGCTTAGCCCTCGCCTGTATGCGATCGCGGACCTGATCGAGCACGTAGATGGCGGCTGGCAGCTCGATCTGCGGGAGCGGGACGGCACTCGGATCGGTGAGGCTTGTGTCAGTGTCCCGGTCGGCGGCGTAGCTGCCCTGGAGTGGGTCACTCTGGCTCCTGAACGCCGGCGCCTGGGCCACATCCTGCTCGAGCAATGCCTGACAAACCTCTCCGACCGTGGCGTTCGCCATGTCACCACGTGTCTGGACGCTCCCGATTTTGACAAGCCTCACCACGAGGCGGCCATCCACCTCCACGAGGCTGCCGGTTTCACAGTGACCGATCAGCTTCACACGTATATTCGCTGCCCTTGATGCACCCACCGTCAGCGTGCTGAGAACACGCTGACGGTGGCCCGGAGACCGAGGGGGAGAGCCTCGCGGGTTGCTGGGGCGGTCATCTGCTCGGGCTGTGGCTTTGCTGGTGTATTCGGGAGTGCCAGTCTCCGACTGCTTCAGAGCATGCTCGACGAGCGGTACGGGGTGCCACCTCGGCGATCTCCCCGGTCCGGTTGGCGGCAGGCTGCGGTCACCATGGCGGGACACCAGGTCCGAAGGGCGCCGTGTCTGGGCCGACTCGATGGGACTCCGTTTGCCAGAACATACCTGCCGTCTCATGCAGCGCCCGAAGCACAGCAAGCACTAAGTCGGGATCCGTCGGGTCGAAGTGTGCAGCGAGCGATGCGGCAAGGAAGGATCACCGCGTCGGCTCCGCAGTGGCATGAACAGAATCCCCGCTACTCTTGGCCTGTATGGGTGATGCGGCACGACGAGCCAGCTGGTTCCATGCCGTTGCCATTGAGGAGGTGCCAGGTGAGCACTGTCAGCCGGATGCAACGCTGGCCGTTCGTGGGCAGACAAGAGGAGCTTGACGCATTCGCCAAGGCATTGGCGGATGGCCGGGGACGGGGATTCGTGATCTACGGGCCCGCTGGCATCGGCAAGTCAAGATTGGCGGAGGAGTGCCTGGCCCAGGCGGTGCGTGCTGGCTACAAGAGCATGCGCGCGACGGCTAGCGCGGCGGCTGGCACCGTGCCTCTGGGCGCGATTGCACATCTAATTCCCGAAGGTGTCGATCTATCCGACCCGGTGCGCGGCTTCGCCGATGTTGCGGCAGCCTTGATGGGCCCTGGACGAGGCCGCCGCTGGGCCGTATGGGTGGACGACCTCCATCTTCTGGACGCCACCTCTGTCGTGCTGCTGCGACAGCTTATGGACGCAGGTGTGATACGGCTGGTCGCAACTGTCCGTACGGGAGAGCCGGCGAGCGACGCCGTAAACGCACTCTGCCACGGGGATGCCATACAGCGAGTGGACCTTGAAGCGCTGGACCGGAGGAAATGTGCGCGACTGCTGCACGAGGCGCTCGGCGCCCCCGTCGGACGGCGCACCCTGCGCCACCTGCACGAAGGCTCCGGCGGGAACGTGCTCTACCTACACGAGCTCACGCTCGGCGCTGTCGCCTCAGGCAACCTGATTCACGATGGAGAAGTATGGGAGCTCGCCGAGGCTTCGCTGGCGGGCACGCCCAGGCTGACGGAGCTGATCAGCACACGCCTTGCCTCGGCCGGCCAGGCCGGCCGCCCTGTGCTGGAGCTGCTGGCCTCGTGCGAGCCCGTTTCGCTGGCCGATACCGAAGCGGTGGCTTCACTTGAAGTGGTCGCCGACTTGGAGCAGGCCGGGCTGATTCAAATCACGGTGGACCAGCGACGGACCAGAGTGGCCCTTGAACATCCTCTGTACGGAGAAGTGCTGCGGAAGGGGATTCCTGACCCGCAACGGCAGGCATTGATTCGGGAGCATGCCGAGCGGGCGGAGCGCTACGGTGCACGGCGCCACGATGACCCGCTTCACGTTGCTACCTGGCGATTGGCTGCCACGGGTACCGCCGACCCCGGCCTGCTGATCCGAGCCGCAACACTCGGATTTCACACCCACGACTACGCCCAGGTCACCGCACTGCTGGACTCCCTGCCGGAACGGCACCAGACCACCGATACCCGGCTCCTACTGGGCTACGCGCTGATTGAGACCGGCAAGTGGGAATCGGCGGAGCGAATCCTGTCCGATGCCGACGAGCAGGCCGCTGACGAGAAGGAGAAACTGGAAGTCACTCTCGCCCGGATCATGAGCCTGTTCTGGCTGGGCTCGCGCACTCAAGAGACGCTGAAGGTCGTAGAAGGTGCACTCCAACAAGTGACCAGTCAGGCGGGTCGCCGCACGCTTCGCACTATCGAAGGCTACGTGCGCGTCATCTCCGGTGAACCTGCCCGCGGCCTGACCCTGCTCGAAGAACAGCTGGAGCCAGACCCCAGCGAGAGCTATGACCTGAACACATGGCTGCGCGGAGCCCTGGCGAAGACTCTCGCACTGGCAGCGGTCGGTCGCACCACGCAGGCCACGGCTTGGGCGGAGTTTGCCTACGCCACTCACGTGCGCGCCGAGGCCGAGGAACAGCTGGTGCCGCACCCGGCGACGCAGTTGAGCACCACGGCCCTGACGGAGGAAGGAAGGCTTTCCGAAGCACTCACTGTGGGGGAGCAGGCATTCAGCGACCTGATGATTTCTACAGATACAATGATTCCTCGTATCTGGGTCGCCTTCTGCCTGGGCAGGGCCGAATGGCAGTCCGGGCATCCCAGTGCCGCGCGACTGTGGTTCGCCGAGGCTTTCACGCCGGCCCGAAAGGCCAACCACATCAATGCCCTGCGCCTGATCTCGTCCTACGTGGCGGCGACGGCTGCCGAGCTCGGTGACCTCGGCGCTGCCCGATCAGCCCTTGCCGAGCTTGAGCAGTACCCGGTCAGGGGGTATCTGCGTGGAGAAGAGCGGTTGGGGGAAGCGTGGCTTCTTGCAGCGCAGGGCCAAGAGAGCAGAGCCCGAAGGGTACTGCTGGAGGCTGCCGAAGACGCCCGCACCGCGCAATACCTCACCTCGGAAGTTCTGCTCCTGACGGAGGTCGCTCGCCTGGGGGGTGCAGAAGACGTGGTGGAACGGCTCGTCGAACTCGCACGCACCTGTGACGGAGTCTTCACCCCCGCCAGGTCGCGCTTCGCCCAGGCCATCGCTGCCGACGACGTAGATCAACTTTTGGCCGTGTCGGCCGAACTCGAAGACATCGGTGCGGATCTGCTGGCCGCCGAGGCGGCGGCGACTGCAGCAGCGGCCTTGCGCCGCCGAGGGGAGCCTCGGCGCGCAACCGCGGCAAGCAACCGGGCCGCCGACGCGGCAGCACGCTGCCAGGGCGCGCGCACACCCTTGTTGGCTCTGGCCGAAGCCACTGCCCCATTGACGCAGCGCGAACGTGAGATCGCCGTGCTGGCAGCGGCCGATACCTCAAGCAAGGATATCGCCGAGATGCTGAGTCTTTCCGTACGTACCATCGACAACCACCTGCACCACGTGTACACAAAGCTTGGTGTCACTACCCGGGGTGAGCTCCGCAGGGCACTCGACACTGCCAAAGGCAACGCATCTGGCCTGCAATCGTCCTGACGAGTGACGAGCAGCGTCGTCTTCTTCGTCCACGAAAGTACCGGCTGCGGTAGGTGTTTGGGATGGATCGATCCACGGTGTCACCGAGCTGAAGAGTGCACATCACATCAGGCCAGTGCTTGCCTCTCGCTGGCGGCGTGTGTCAGCAGCTGCAGACATCCGTTCTTGCCGAGACAGAGATACTCGGCCGGGTACGTAGGGGCGTTCAGTAGCGACTGCGGTCAGCCTGCGGATTCACGATGCGCCGGGCAAGCGGCCTGGGGCGCGGTCGAAGGCAAGGTTTTCAGCGTGATCTAGCGAGGAACCCCGGGCCTTCGGGCGTTTGCCGTTCCTCGAGTCGGACTTCACCGAGAGGGTCTGTCCTCGCGCCCTCGAGAGCCGACTCCAGCAGCCGCTTCGTCAGCTGCTGGAGCAGACCGCCCTCACTCGTCGGCTGAAGAAGACCCTCGGCCCGGGCCCGTTCGGGAACCGGCCATCCACGTCCGTCGGCACGGCCCCACCTTCGGACGCCTTGGCCATATTCTTGCTGGTCAAAGGAGCAACCCTCCACGATCAGAGTCACACCGTCTTTTTTGCAGCCCCAATGCGGACAGAGCCGTTCTCTTGACAGGCCCTTGCAGACCCCTGGTTGAGCGTGTGAGCGAACTGATCGACCGCGTGGTTGAGGGCGTCGGCGGCAGGGGGCTCAATGGTGACGGACCCGTCCTCGTGGACGGTGATGTCTTCATCGAGAGTGAAGCGGCCCTGGACTATATGCGCCGCCCCCATGGAGTTGAGGACAGGGCGCAGGGCGTAGTCGATGGCGAGGACATACGCGTTGGAACCGCCGGTGGCCAGGGGCAGAACAATTTTGCCGGCAAGCGCGTGCTGGGGCAGAAGGTCTAGGAGCGTTTTGAGGGCACCGGAGTAGGCCGCTTTGTATATGGGTGTGGCGATGACGATGCCGTCTGTTTGAGCGACGTAGCGTACGGCTGCCGCGATGGCCGGGTGCCGGGTGTCGGCGTGAAAGAGGGCTTGGGGCGGAAGGGCTCGGATGTCCAGGCTGGTGACTTCGTGGCCATGCGCGGCCAATCGGTTGTCCAGCTGCCGTAGCAGGTGGGCGGTGCGGGAGGAGGCGGAGGGGCTTCCACAGACGGACAGGACGGAGGCCATGGGCCCTCGTTTTCAGGTGGGGAGCGAGCGCAGGATGGTGGCGGTGACGGCTGCGGTCGTGACAGCCTCGTACCCTTTGTCTTCGTTCGAGTTTTCGATGCCGGCCCGGTCCAGTGCTTGTTCCTCGGTGTCGCAGGTCAGCACGCCGAAGCCGACCGGGACGCCGGTGTCGATGGAGATTTTGGCCAGGCCCTGGGTGACGCCTTGGCATACGTAGTCAAAGTGTGGGGTGCCGCCCCGGATGACGACCCCGAGAGCGACGACGGCGTCGTAGCCCTGGCCCGCGAGGGCCTTGACCACGACCGGCAACTCGAAGCTGCCAGGCACTCGCAGGATGGTTCGCTCTTGGATCCTGAGCTCGTCCAGGGCCCGCAGGGCGCCACCGACCAGGCCATTCATGACCTTCTCATGCCACTGGGCCGCTACAACTGCGACTCTCAGGCCGGTGCAGCTTTCAACTACGAGTTCGGGTGCGCCGTTGCCGCTCATGGTTTTCCCTTCCGTTCGGGTCTCTGGGGCCAGGCTCTAGGGGTGTCACGGAGCGTCGTGCGCTGATTGGTTGTCGAGCCAGGGCAGTTCGTGGCCCATCCGGTCTCGCTTGGTCTGCAGATAGAAGAGGTTGTGCTCACCGGCCTGGACAGGCATGGGATGGCGCTCTTTGACCTCAAGCCCGTACCTGGACATGGCGGCAGTCTTCTCGGGATTGTTGGTCATCAGACGGATACTGCGTACACCCATGTCGTGGAGGATCTGGGCGCCGGCCGCGTAGTCACGGGCGTCGGCGGGCAGGCCGAGCTCGAGGTTGGCATCCAGGGTGTCTCGGCCTCGTTCCTGGAGTTCGTAGGCGCGGAGCTTGGATGTCAGGCCGATACCGCGGCCTTCGTGCCCGCGCAGATAGATGACCACGCCGCGGCCCTCTTGGGCGACGCGTCGGAGGGAGGCGTGCAGCTGTGCCCCGCAGTCGCAGCGCTGGGAGGCGAAGATGTCCCCGGTGAGGCATTCGGAGTGGACCCGCACGAGTACGTCTTCACCGTTTCCTATCTCGCCTCGGAGTAGGGCAATGTGTTCGACGCCGTCGGTGAGGGAGCGGTAGCCGAAGGCGGTGAAGTCGCCGAACGCGGCCGGGAGTCTGGTCTCCGCTTCCCTGCGGACCGTGGGTTCGCAGCCACGTCGGTAGGCGATCAGGTCCTCGATGGAAATGATCGACAACCCGTGCTTGCGGGCGAAAGGTACTAGCTCAGGCAGCCGTAGCATCCGGCCGTCTTCGCCTGCGATCTCGACGATTGCAGCGGCGGGCTTCAGGCCTGCGAGACGCGCCAGGTCTACGCCTGCTTCCGTGTGTCCTGGACGGACCAGTACGCCGCCATCCTTTGCACGCAAGGGGAAAATGTGCCCCGGGCGCACAAAGTCATCTGCGTTCGTCGTACCGTGAGTCAGCAGTTGCAGTGTGGTGGCCCTGTCGGCGGCGGAGATGCCGGTGGTGACGCCGTACTGTCCGACGGCGTCTACAGAGACCGTGAAGGCTGTACCCATGGACTCCGTGTTGTTGTCGACCATCTGCGGCAGGCCCAGCCGGTCGCATTCGGGCCCCGGCAACGGCGCGCAGATCAGGCCGCGACATTCGCTCATCATGAATGCGACGATCTCGGGAGTGGCCTTTTCTGCAGCGATGATCAGATCGCCCTCGTTCTCGCGGCCCTCGTCGTCGACAACGACGACGGGCCGGCCGGCCGCGATGTCGGATATCGCCTGTCCGATGGGGTCGAGAGTGAGATTCTCGGAGGTGTCCTGGCTCGTGCTCATGTGGTGGGCTCCTGGGGATTGAGGTTGATCAGGCGCTCGATGTGCTTGGCGATTGCATCGACTTCCAGATTGACCAGGTCTCCGGGCTGCTTGAATCCGAGTGTGGTCTCCGCCAGTGTGGTGGGGATGAGACTGATGGTGAAGAAATCCGAAGAGGCATCGACGACTGTGAGACTGACCCCGTCGATGGTGATAGAGCCTTTCGTCACGACGTACCGGGCCAGATTGGCGGGTAGTGAGACCTTGACGATCGTCCAGTTCTCGGAGGGGATGAGATCGAGAACTGTGCCGATTCCGTCAACGTGCCCTTGCACCAGATGTCCGCCGAGCCGCCCCCCCAGAGCTATGGGGCGTTCCAGGTTGACGCGAGAGCCGGCATGGAGCCTGCCGAGTCCTGAGCAGGCAAGCGTCTCGGCCATGACATCGGCGGTAAAAGTGCCCTCTTCCAGGTCCACGACGGTCAGGCAGACACCGTTAACTGCGATGGAATCACCAGCCTTGGCATCTTCCGTAACCAGCGACGCATGCAAGGTGAAGCGGAAGGCGTCGCCAAGGTCGTCCGCGGCGGTAATCTCACCCACTTCTTCAACGATTCCAGTAAACACTACGGCCCCTTAAGCTTGTGAAATACTATGGTGCGACAGATAGGGTCTGGGATCGGCCAAATTCACCGGCGGCAGAATCCTGATTCCCGAACCGGAATGTTGTGCGTTCTGTCACGGGAATGTGACTTGACCGCCATTCGCCTTCACGGTGAATACTTACCTGAATGGTGCGCGTTGCTCTGCAGCCATGCTCGGGCGAGACGCACATCTTCCTCGATCTTGGCAACCAGCGTTGCGGCATCCGGAAACTTGCGCATCTCTCTGAGCCGTGTCCCGAGAATTACGGTGACCTTTCTCCCGTATATCGAAAGATCGGTTCGATCCAGAACGTGCACTTCGACTCTTCGCTCGGCTGCGTCAAAGGTGGAGTTGACCCCAATGGAAATCGCTGCTGGCATGTAATGCTCATCCAGTACGAGCCATCCGGCATAAACGCCGTCCACCAGTGAGGGGGAACCTGCCTCTAGGGCAATGTTGGCTGTCGGAAATCCGAGAATGCGCCCTAGTTTGTCGCCGTGAACAATCGAACCCGCAACTCGGGTGGCCTCGTCCATGTAGCGCTGCGGCTCGTCCGCCGGAACACCCTCAGCGGGAATGTCTATGGCGTTTCTAAGCTCTGCTCTGTTGCTACTCATTAAATCCTCGGCGGGTCAGAGATAACCACTTGATTACCGAATGGAATGGGTAGAGAAACTGTGCGGCCATGTCGAGGAAGGCTGCATGGAGCGCATATGCCTACTGAATCCAAAAGGCGGCAAATGGGACTGAGTAAAAGATACTCATCATCGCTGTGTAGCCATCGCAGGCCATCAGTCGGCTGCCGGGAGCGGTCGGGCTGGAGGTCTTCGCGCCCTCGCCCGGTTCGGGGCATGTCCGGCCGTGGTGGTGACGTCCGGCCCGGGTCGCGGAGGCTCTACGGATGAGTGACGGTGATCCGATCTGGCGGCCTGACGGAGACAGGTTCGGTGCGGTGGCCGGCGCGGTGAGCGGGTGCCACGTCGGTGTCGGAATGCGGGGAGAGGTGGCGCCGCGCAGCTGGGTGATCATGCCATCGGGCAAGCCTCCGACCCGACTGGACAACGCCGCCGGCAATCCCGGGCCGCCGCGAACGATCAGTGCTCCTGCGTGCGGCCGCGGCTCGGCCCTGGCGGCAGCCCGGGGTGACGCTCTGTCACTTCCCTGTACGTCATTCGAGTGGCGTTCTAGGCGAGCGCGTCAATCATTATCTGCCGATACATTCCATTGAGTAGCAATTGCTCACTTCGATGGAGCAAGTGATCGCGAACTGTGGATGGTGCTCAGCTGATCCCCTTCCAAGGAGGACGCTTTGAAGATCGACCTGACCCGGGAGGGCTGTATGCCCCCCGCCGCCAACGGGGCAGCAGCCGGGCCCGAGGAGTTCGGTCCGGGCTTCCGCGAGACGCTGTACGAGCTGTTCCGATGGCGACGGGACGTACGCCATTTCTCAACCGAGCCCATTCCGGACGATGTGGTGGAGCAGTGTCTGGACGCTGCCTGTTTGGCGCCCAGCGTCGGTCTGTCGCAGCCTTGGCGCTTTGTATCCGTCGATGCCCCGGACAACCGGACCGCCGTGGCGGAGAACTTCACTCGGGCCAACGCTGACGCACTGGCCGGCTACTCCGGAGAACGTGCGAAGCTGTATGCGACGTTGAAACTGGCCGGACTGCGCGACGCGCCGCGGCAGCTTGCAGTGTTCTGTGATGAGGGAACCACGCAAGGGGCCGGGCTTGGCCAGCGCACGATGCCCGAGATGCTGCGCTACTCGGTGGTCACCGCTGTCTTCTCGTTCTGGCTGCACGCGCGGGCGCACGGCATCGGCGTGGGCTGGGTTTCGATCCTGGACCCCGACGGTGTCGCCAGGCAGCTTGAAGTACCGCCGGACTGGCGACTGGTCGCTTACCTCTGTGTGGGGCGCCCGCTCGACCGGCACGAGACACCCGAGCTGCATCGGGTCGGCTGGCAGCAGAGCACACCGGTTGGGCGCCGCGTATTGCAGCGATGACCGGTGCTGCAGCGCCTGGGAAGCACCTGGCCGGTGCGCGACGCGCCCTGAGCCCAGCCCTGCTGTGCCGCTGGAATTGGACATGCTGTTTCTGCTGCCGGGCCGGTGGGACGGACGGCCATCGGCGGAACACCCCACGACGGCTCCGCCGTCGTGGGGTGTTCCGCTTCGCGGATGGCGACCTCGGTCGGACGCCGCCAGCAGAGCATCGCCACGGCTGGTGCAAGGACTAAATTCTCAGGGTGCGAGGCCGTGGTGATCGTGAGGCAGCGGATGCGCCACAGAGACGGTGATGGGTGGTGCGGGAGGAGGCTTGGTCCTGTTTCACCCCAGAATTCCTGCCGCTTCGTGGCCCGTGCTCCTTATGACCCCATCGATGTCCTTACCGGGTGCCTGCTGTGATGATCCGGCGCGCGATGCCGGTCATGCCACGTTGGGCGGCGATGGTCGCAACTCGCCCGCGCACACACGGCGCTGGAGTACTTGTTACTCCGGCCCGGTGTGGCATGGCGTGATCGAATAGGCCCGCTGTCAGAGCGGGTTTCGCGCTTTCGACGGCGAGGGGTGGTCGCAGCCGGGGGGCGTGCGGTCTGGCCGGCCCAGGCAGCTGTTCCCTGTGCCGGCCGTCCTGCCCGTTTTCACCGGGCGGGCAGGAACCCCTGACCTGGCTTGACGCGAAGCACTGTCTTTGGCGGTCCTTTGGGGCTGTCGTCGTGTTCGGCCGGGAGTCCCAGGAGCTTGTTGTAGCCGGCTGAATCGCCGGTGATATGGATCTTGGCCGAGCAGGGTGCCCGTGTCGTCGACGAATGCTACGTCGTAGTGTCGGTCCGCTCAGTCGAGTCCGCAGAAGACGGTCAAAGACACCCTCCAAGATCTGTTCGTTTATACAGGTCACGAGCACATTCGGGGTTCACGTGGCGCCCTGATCCCAGGACGTGTTGGTCGGCCATCTCAGCAGCCGTTTGCGACACCAGTGCGTACCAGGGCTCGATCTGCCTGCAGAGCTCGCGGGTGTTGCAAGAGACCGGACCCGGAGAGGACCCGCGCCGTGATCCTCAACGTTTGGACGGCGTCCATAGGTCTCGCGGTGGTGGAGGAGACCCCGGAAACGAGGCCGCAGTCCTGGGGCCCGTCACTCCGCGAAGTCCGCTGACGGTGCCGCCCTTTGAGGAGGCCTCGGCGGGGCCTGGCGGACTCAAGGCATCTGTTGTGAACGACGCCGATGTTCCCCACCCCCAGCGTCACGGAATAGGCCATGGGGATCGCGGAGGTGCACCGTCGTCCCCATGGGGAGGCCAGATCTTCCCCGGCCGCCCGAGGTTCAGGGTCGGGGCGGGCAGTCAAGGATGAGCGCAGCTCATGGCCTTGGCGACGCCGGAGGCGTCCTTGACGGCCCGGCTCGGCCCGCACACTTCGAGATCGGGCGGCCCCCTCAACCAGCACGGTCGTGTCGATGCCGACGCATGGGGACGAAGGAGGCCGGGATGGGGAATTACGTGAACGCTGACATCTGTCACAGGCGTGATGCGGATCGAGCCCTTGCACGAACGAGTTCGAACCGTCTACAGCACGGACTAGGGGGCTCGCACTGGACCCTCGTCGGTCGACCAGCGGCGGCCGGGCAGCAAGCACCACCTGATCGTCGACCGACACCGGACCCCGTTCGCCGTCTCCCTGAGAGGGGAAACAGGCATGACGTCACCCAGTTCATGCCACTGCTGAAGAGGCCGGCCCCGCCATCGGCCCCGCAGGCTGTTCGCCGGCCGCTCCGGGGTGCCCGATCCGGGCACCCCGGACTCCAGGGTCTCGTGTTGATGCTGTTCTCGTTGTTGACGGTCCCGGGGTGCTCGAGCCGCGGAGTTGGCCATTGGACCATCTCAGCCTCTGGCCACCGTTGCGCCTGCAGGATGAGGAGGGAGGCCTGCTGTGCCGTCCGATTGGTCAGCGGACCGGCTTCAGAGCAACACCCGATGAGGGTTTCAGCCCCAGGGCTTGGGCGAGGCCTCGACGGGTGGTGACGCCTAGTTTGGTGTAGGCGTGGTGCAAATGGTTGTCAACAGTGCGCACTGACAGGTGCAGGGCTTCGGCGATGTCCTTGCTGGTGGTGCCATGAGCGGCAAGCCGGGCGACCTCCTGCTCACGGGCAGTAAGAGCGAGTGTGGCTTCACTGATGGCTATCAAGGGCGTGCGGGCACCTTGGCAGCGGGAGGCATACGCCTGCGCGCACTGTATTGCTGCCGTGGCGCGGCGAGTTTTGCCGACTCGCCTCAATGCAGCGGCGGCCGCACTGGCGGCCTCGGCAGCGAGGAGATCGGCACCGACGGCGGTTAGTTCCTCCGCTACAGCCAAGCACTGGTCGGGGTCGTCCGCGGCCAATGCCGTTGCCAGGTGAGCGTAGGCGGCGGACAGCGCACCGTCGAAGGTGCGGGTGAGCTCGGCCAGTCTCTTGGCGACATCCTTGGCACCCCCGAGTCGAGCGATGTCGGTCAGGAGAAGAGCTTCGGAGGCGACGTGGCCGTTGCGTTTGGCTTCCTCTGCTGCTTCTGCCAACACAGTGCGGGCTTTACGCAGATTGCCGCGGGCGACGTGCAGCCATGCCTCGCCCAGGCGGTCCTCGCCGTTGTGGAAGCCCATGCTGGGGTAGGAGGCGGCTTCGTTTACGAAGGCCTCCGCCTCGTCCACTCTGCCCAGCACAGCCGCAGTAGCAGCGAGTCCTGCAAGTGCAGGCCGCAGCCCACGGTAGTTGCGGCAGGCGCGAGACAACGCGGCTGCCTCGGCGAACCAATGGCGTGCGTCCTCTGGGTGGCCGGCCAGCCATTCTGTATGGGCCTGATAGAAAGCAAGCCAAATGCCGACGAGGGGGCTGTGCACCTCGTCGAGCTCCTGCCGGGCGCGCCCTCCGATTTCACGTGCTTCATCCAGACGCCCTGCCTTGGCAAGCGCCAATACGAGGGGTATCAACTGTGCGACCGGGCGCAACAGTGTCTGGTCACTGATTCGGGAATGCCGTGCGTACGCCTCTTCGGCCTCCCTCACCGCGTCACTGGTGCGCCCGATGAGAGCCAGCGCCGTGGGCTTGACTGCGGCCCCCATCACCCAGATGTTGGGACTCGGAAATGTCAGCGGGTCGTCCCCGAGATCCTGCAGCAGCGTCAATCCACGCTCTGGATGGCCGGCGAATATCCTCATGAAGCCTTCGTTCACCCGAAGGCATGCCTGCTCTGAAGGACCGGAGAGCTCCGCAGCGGCTTCTTCGTTGACCGCGAAGGCCTCGGCGGTACGGTCTTTCGCCCAGAAGAGACTTGTGGTCCGGGCAAAGACTGCACTCAGCTTCTCGGAGTCATTGCTCGCCAGCTTGTGAGCGCCGATCAGCGCTTCATCGGCTGCCGAAGCGTGACCCAGCTCGAAGAGCGAGTTGCCGAGCAGCAGCAGACTCATAAATATGTGTTGATCGGCGGGTATGGCACGCAGCAGAGTGACAGCCTGCTGAAAATCAAGTGAATGGGAGGCGAGGGCGGCAGCCTGGATGAGCTGCATCGGGTCAGCTGTCCCGGTGGCAGTGAGCCGCCAGCTTGCGATGTGCAGTTGATCGTCCCTCCGTCTGGCCCCGTGGGACTCGATGCGGTGGACAAGTTCGAGCAGGAGGCCACGACGGCGGATGCTGGGAATCTTGGACCGCAGCACTTCCCCGTACAGGGGATGCGCGAGGGAGATGGTGGTGCGGCGCCGCTCCTGCAGGGTGTGCGTCAGTCCGGCCGCCTCGGTCTCCGCGAGAACGCCCCTCGGCGCCAATGCTTCGGCATCGGCCAGAGACATCGACTCACACAGGGCGAGCATCTCCAGCACCGGCCGGGCCCGCGCATCCGCCGATGCCAGGTGGGCGCCGATCAATTCGGTCAGCCGGGGAGTCCCCAACGGCTGATCCTCGGACAGTTCCCAAATCTGTCCGTCGTTGGTCAGCGTCCCGGACGACAATGCACCTTCAACTAGCTCCCGAAGGTAGAGCATGTTCCCGCCCGATGTGGTGTATAGCGTATGCACGGTGCGTTTCCCCACCGTGCCGCCAAGAGCGCTCCGGAGCGCCACGGCGACCTGCTCACGGTCGAGCTCGCTCAGGTCCACCCGGTAGATGGCGTCTCCGCCACAAAGGGCCTGCACTGCCTCACTCATCGGCTCCCCGTTACGCACCGTGCCGATCAGCCGCATCACTCCCACGTCCAGCAGTTGCCGCAGCAGTACTGCCGAGGTGGCGTCCAGGAGATGCAGGTCGTCGACCAGTACCGCCCATCGGCTGCGCTGCGTGCCAGACAGCACTCGAGCCACATCGGCGAAGCCTTTGACCGGATTGGAAAGATCCACACCGTCCGGGATCAAATGGGCGACAGCACCCAAGGGTATCGCGGCAGCGGCTGCCGATGCGGTTACCCGAGCGATCTTCCAGCCGTCCTGCTTCGCCCAGGAGAGGAACTCATCTGCCAGCCGGGACTTGCCGGCTCCACCAACCCCGAAGATCACCGTTCCCTCGGCTCGCCTGGCCGCCCATGCCTGTTGAAAGCCCTTGAGCTCGGTCTCTCGGCCGACCAATGGCCACTGCGCGGTCCTGGTTTGCGTGTTCACGACGACTTCCTCTCGGCGTGCCCGGTTGCCTGAGGAGAATGGCCCGAAACTGCACGCTTAACACTGCTCTGCTCAAGACAGCGCGCCAGAGTGGGTGTACAGAGAATGCCCGCACACGTCACAGTCGGCGCCTGTGTGTGATCTGGTCCCGTCCGCTGTTCACAGTCCTCCCACCGGCTGAGGCGCGCATCGTTCGGCGGCTGCCGGTGTGAAGCCATGGCAGCCAAGGGCAACGTAGGGATCAGCAGAGTGTCGGGGGATGAGCAGTCGTTACCTAGTTGACCGATAGTCTTGGGGCCCCCGAATGTCGAGTGCCTGGATGAGCGGGACCGGACCCGCCGGATGGGGCCCGCCCGAGACACCGAGATGCAGCAAGCGTCGACCTATACCGGCACGGACTGCGTCCGGCCGGTGCCCTGCAGTACGACGTGGAGTGCACTTGGCCCTCGAAGACGAGCCAGGTCCACTGGCCGCCGCGAGTCTTCCGCGCAGGGCCACGCCTCCTTGGCCTACCCGGCCACCGCCTCATCCCGCTCGATCGCGTGTTGGGCCAGTACCTGGCAGGACCAGCCGTTGCGTACCAGGAGCTTGCGCACGCTCTGGAGGTGCAGGTCAGGTGGAAGCGCCGGTCGAACACCGCCTTCACGCAGCTCAGGGTCCAGCGCTGGTCTTTCCTGCCGTGAGCGGCCGGCTCCTTGGCCGCCTCCGCCTCCAGCTGGGCGAACTGCTTCTGCCTCAACCTCGGCAGCGACGCCGGCCCCTGCGACCGCAGGGCCCGCGGACCGCCCTGGTCCCACATCTGCCGCCATCGCTGCACCGGGCGGACTCTGACCCGCAGGTCTTTGGCGATCACTGAGCCGTTTTCATCCTGTCTCTGTGGGGTGAAATAGCAGGTCAGTAGGGGTGCGCAACGAGTCGGGGCTCCTGGTCGTTGTGGTGGTGTTCTCTACGCACCACGCATCGTCCGAGGAGCCTCGCCTGGTCCCGTCCCGTGCCACGGCCGACGTCCCGCATGAGCTGGCCGAGCACGTTTCCTGGCTCATCTGCGCGCGAAGGTGTGAACGCCGTTCGCGGTGGCGGAAGCCGGGGTGTTTCCAGCAGGCCCTGCTCGCGCTGGTGCACCTGCACAGGAACGGGACGCTGCCCGCCCTGGCAGCCGGCTTCGGTATCCCGGCAGCCACTGCCTGGCGCTACGCCGACGAGACCCCCGGCATTCTCGCGGCATGGGCGCCGGGCCTGCACGAGTCCCTGACCGGCCTGGGCGAGGGCGACTTCGTCATCGCCGACGGCGCCCTGATTCCCATTGCCCGCATCGCCGCCGACGAGCCCTGCTGCTCGACGAAGCACCGCAAGCACGGCTCGAACGTGCTGGTCATCGCCCGGCCCGACGGCACACCACTCTGGTTCTCCCGCGCGGCACCCGGCCGCACCCACGACCCGACCGCAGCCCGCGCCCACGGCATCGCCCAAGCCTGCCTCACCAGGCAGATCTCTGCCCTCGCAGACCGCGCCTGCCAGGGCGCCGGCGCCACCGTCCGCACCCCGTACTACCACCACCGCGAACAGCCCGAGCACTACCAGCAGTTCAACCGCGACCAGGCCAGACTGAGAGCCCCTGGCGAACGCGCCTTCGCGCAGCTGAAGTCCTGGCGAATCCTCCGACGAGCCAGGTGCTCCACCCGCCGCATCAGCACCATCGTTCAGGCCGTCCACACGCTGCTGACCTGTGGCTATTCAGGATGAAAAACGGCTCACTGAGACCGCCTCTCCCTGAGTGAGCTTCTTCAGCGGTCACTCCAGAGGATGAGTGGCTGGCTGAGGTTGACTGCCCTCTGAGCTGCGGCAGCGCAAAGCTCTCGTGGGCCCAATTGTCACCCGATCGGTGGCCACTCTGAAGAAGCTCAGTGAACCTCTCAGCCGCCCTGAGCCGTAGCGTAGTCACTTCCCGGATACCGCAGCTGACGACCGGCCGGCAGCTCTACGACTCCACGAGTTCAACCTCAGTAACTCATGACACTCCCGGTATCTCCGGTGCTTCAGGTACGAGTCAGAGCCGGGGGATTTGATCCCTCCATCGGGATTGGATAACCAGCCCGGATAGCTCAAGCCGAAATGCCTGCGCCTACTCTCATTTGAACCAGAATCTGACTTTGATCCCCGTGGTTCCCTGGATCACCGAATGGGATCTGCTATCGGCGATGTCCAATCTGTGAAGGTAGAAGCCTTCCCGCCGACTCGCCCTCAGTACACAAGCTTTCTCCGAGTTGGATTTCTATTGATCTTCGCCTTGATCCCATTTGAATGTCCTGATAGAGGCAAAAATCGCCATGCAGGCAACGCTGACGACGACCAGGACTGAAAGCCATGCAGGGTGAGACGACTTACTCTCAGATATCTGTGTCATCATCAGGTCTGCGTAGAATGTAGTGGGCAAGAAGCTCAAAACATTCGCAAGGGCTGATGGCATCAGCCAGAGCGGAAATGCCAAACCACTCAGGAAGAGAGACGCGAGCTGCAGTAGGTTGCCGACATTTGCCGCGGCGTTCGCGGACTTCAAGCGACCGCCGATAAGATAGCCGATGGATCCGAACATGGCCATGCCGAGCAACGTGATACCAAACATTACCGGCACTGCAGAGATGGCTACCGCCCCGATAGCGACTGCCACGGTCAGAAGTAGCACCGATTGGAAAGCCACCATCACTACTCGTATCGCCATATGGGTCATGATAAGTCGAGTTCGGCCAAGCGGAGTTGTCCCGAGGAGTTTCAGCGTTCCTTTGGTTCGCATCTCTGTCAGCGGCCCCGCGGTAACGGTCAGGGCGCTACTCGTAACCGCCAGGAATAGTGACATGGGAATGACTGTAGCCGTGAAGTCCGGAACGCTGGGACCCTTCGGGAGAAGTGCATTTATACCCAAGAATATGCCGAGCATTCCGAACGGGAAGACCAGAGCGAAGTAGAAGTATTTGCTGTCCCGGACCAGTTCGCGGGCGTGAAGTAGCGTCATCTCTCGAGTCGCGGTTGATATCACAGTTTCGCCTTCCTGGTGCGCTCGGCGGACTCTGTGTGGTCAGCCTCGGCAAATGCTCTGCCAGTGAGTTTACGAAAGACCGCATCCAGGCTGGCTTCTCGGATTTGAATCTTCCTCGCCGCCACGGGACCGGTGAGAATCCCCAGTACCGAGTCTGAATCCATGGTCCGGAGCCGTACTTGAATACCGGTGTCGGATTCGTGCGCCACTAGATGCGAAACCGCACTGTGATCTTTAAGGAATGTCAGATCAGTGTCCGGGGACACAGTAAAGTGCAACTCCTGCTCAGGAGCATGATTGCGCATGAGTGTATGAGGGTCACCGCACGCGACCACCCTGCCTTGGAAGAGGATGGCGACTCGATCGCACAACATCTCTGCCTCCTCCATCGAGTGAGTCGACAAAAGTGTGGTGCCACCGGAATCGGCATGCATGCGGATAGCATCCCAGAGTTCCTGCCTGGCGTTGGGGTCTAGCCCTGTTGAGGGTTCGTCAAGAACGAGAACCTTCGGTCGGGAAATTAACGCGGTTCCAACCAGGAGCCGCTGTCGCTGACCACCTGATAGCTTGGAAACCCGGACGTCCCTGGCGCCTTGTAGACCCATCCGCGAAATGACTGAATCGACGCTGTCTGGCTCCGGGTACAGTGATGCCCAAGTGCGTAGAAGCTCGGCTACAGTCTGGTTCTCGAATAGTGCTGCTTGCTGAGGTTGAATAGCAGCACAACTACGCAGCTTGTCCCGCTCTCTCGACGGATCAATTCCCAGGATGCGGACAGTTCCGCTGCTCGGTGCGCGGAGCCCCATCATGATTTCGATGCTTGTTGTTTTGCCTGCACCATTAGGTCCGAGGAGGCCAAAGATTTCCCCGGGGAGAACACCGAGATTGACATTATCGACGGCGGTGATGTCGCCCTGTGGCCCTCTGTAACATTTCGTCACATTGGTCATCAGGATTGCCGCTTGAGGCATCATCAGATGATCACTCATCGCTACCCGCCTTCCTTGAGTGCGTGGAGCCAAATTTGGGTTTTGCGTGCAGTCTCGCCGAGGTTAGTGCCTTCTTTGATCACTTTCGGTTCCTGGTTTCGTTATGGGGGCTAGGTGGGTATCTGGGACGAGGAAATAAGCCCCAACAGGCATTCTTCGGCGGGGAGGAAGCCCCAGCGGTTGAGGTCCATATGCATGTAATAGAGAAGCAGTTGGGATCGAGTGACTGGCAAGGCTGCAGCCTGACCGATATCCAGGACGTTACGGATGGTATCGACATGCTTCCGTAGCCCCGGCTGGTAATCGAGTTGGTTTTCGGTGCTCGACTCGATTTCAGACACTCGGCGGCGCAGCAGCGCTCTCAGATCTTCCCGCTCTGGAATGACCATCCGAAGCTGCCATCCCCAGTGCCGCCTGTGCTCTGCCCAGAATGCCTTCTGGTCATCGAGTGGCAGGGCCTCGCTGACAATTGACTGCATGTACTCGATGGCAAGAGCCGCACGGCCGAGGCGGTGATCCAATCCTGCTAGATCTTGCTCGGCGTACCAGGAGGTTGAGGCCGTGAATAGCTTCTCTGCAAGATGCACACCTCTCTCACCCCCGTACCTGGCGAGCTCGGGTGCGTACAGACGGGTCCGAACGAGACTGCTGCGGGGTACACCGGAAAAGGCGGCCCCGGGAACGAGCCGTTCACTGGGTGTGCCGGGTTTCAGGGTTCTGAGCAGGCCGGCGATCTCCTCAGTGCGACTGTACAAACGATCTGCCCCGTCTGCAGTGCACTGGACACGCATTCTTAGGTGATGACCCGAAGTGTCCCAGTAGCGAATGAAGAACCACTTCGCTGCTGACTCTTGGCGTGCTTGAACCTTGAGCCAGGGGATGAGGACACGGGTCGCCTCGTCCATCAGCTCTGCACGTCCGGGATAAGCGCAGACATACCACCAGTCCATCTCACACCTCCCGCGGCCAGAACAGCAGCGCAGCATGCTCAGTTACACGGCGCCGGCCGCCGAGGTCGGCCTGCGGCTGCAGGTGACGCTGGGGCAGAGCCTCGACCATGCGGACATGCCCGGTGCTGGAGCCAAGCCAGTGCAGGAGGACTTCAACGGACAGCGGCGAAGCCAGCGAAACCCACATGGGTTTGCGGTCGGCTCCGAGCGGTGATCCTGCGCCGGTCAACTGGTGTACGAAGAGTTCTTCCGGCATGTTGTTGGCCCGGCGGAACTCGTCCAGCCGCATGGCAAATTCGGCCTCGCGGTGTCGGCTGGGTTCAGGCCGAGGAATCCTAGTGACAGGCACGACCCACGAAGCGCGCCTGGTGACGAGCCGACCACTGGAGATCCTAGGAAGCGCTTTGACGTCCTCAGAGCAGTGCTCATACAAACTGTGGCTCATGGTGTAGTCGGAGTGCGGTGATCCGTTGATCCAGGGGTCCGCCAGGACTGCCAGCAGTCGTACATACGACTGCAGCATGTGCGGTGGTATCAGTCCCAGGTACACAAGGCCAATGGGCGCTCCGTGCACGTCGTACAGCGACACGGTGTCGGTGGCAGGATCATGCTTCAGGACAAGGTCGTCTAGCGAGGTGCCGTTCTCAGCCTCGATCTCACCTGGAATCATCAGCGATGGCAGCAGCCCTGAGCACTGGGCCTGGGCCGTGTTGCAATCAGTCCAGACAACTAGCTCCAGACACTGCAGGCCGTTCCAACTGCGTTCGACATGGCCGGTGAGCTCAGCCCGGAATTCCTCTCCCAGCAGTGCGCTGAACCTGGTGAAGAGCCCGCCGCTGCCTGGATTGAACTGATTAACGACTATTCGGTGACTTCCTGGTTCTTCGGAGAGCTCCTCAACCTGAAATAGAACGCTCGTGCCAGGAGGTGCGCTCGTAGGTCCGACCGGGAGTCGGGAACGATGGTTTGTCTCCTTCCCTCTGGTCGAGGCGTCCGATGCCAGGGCGGCTTCGAACTGCGGATTCGAATCACGGTCCACAGTGAGTCGCATGAGGAAGCCCAGCACGTCGCGGCAAGTACCTCCCGGACCGAATTCATCCCGGAAGCGGTCGACGATAAGATCGTAGACATGGGACCGGAAGACGTAGGGCCGCACCTGTTCCCCGAGACTTTCGAGACCGGCGTGGACTTCAGTTGAGTCGCAAGGGTTAGGGAGGAGGAGCTCGGTCTCCCTGTCTTCATACAGAAGGGCTGTGTCCAGCTCACGCTGCCCCCCGGCGCGCGCTCCCCAGTCGGCTGTGAGCCGCCGAATCCGCTCGACTGCATCGATCCGGGACTGAACGTCCATGTGGTGAGCAGTTGCGCCCGTACGGCGTACCTGCGACAGGACCTTAGCCAGTTCCGGCACGTATGCCGCAACGGTTTCGAGAGCGAGGAGAGGGTCCTGCCCCTGGCGCCAAGGCGCTATGGGGTAGATCACACCCGAGTCGAGGAGCCGGAGGAAGCGGGAGAAAGGCTGCTTGCCGCCCATCTTTCTGAGGAATTCGCTCAGTGTGAAGCGCTCGGGGAGTCGGCTGATCCATGTCAGAGCATGATCGGCTTCGACGACGCGTTCCTGGCGCCAGATGGCACCGGCCGCCGCGGTCAGCTCCGCCTGCAGCATGAGCCCGTTGGGCTCTTGAGGACCCCCGGGGCGTACCGGCGCTGTCCGGTACTCGATGAGGTCTGCAGTCTCCCTTGTGCGGGCGATGTATTCCAGCGCCACGTAGGCCGTGGCCGCGGAAACCCGGCTCTGGGCGCGGCCGAGCCCTTGGGCGCCGGCCTGCCCCACGGCGGTCAGTCCCGAAAACGGACTGGTCTTCGCTGACGTCCGAGACACATAGGAGTACAGCGTCCTGATACTTTTCGGAGACGCGGCACGATGCTTGCCGTGCCGCATCCAATCAGGGGCAGCCAGTGCCAGCGACTCAGCAAACCGATCTGACTCCATGAGGGCTCTGAATCGTTCGACCATTTCGGTGCGGTCAGCCTCCAGTTGGCGGCCGAGTGCCTCTCGCAGGTCCATCTGGTGTTGAGCCAGATCCATCCATGCCTCGACCTGGGCGAACTCCTGCGCCGTGGCCCGGGCTGCCAGTCGCTGGTGCGCTTGCGCGTTCCAGGGGAGGGGGGCAAGCCTGCCGACGGCTCGCTTGCCCGCAAGGACCTGACGGCGCAGCGGCACATCGTCGTCCAGGAGGGGGATAAGACCATAGAGAAAGTCGATGAGAGCTGGCGCCGCATTCCTGAGTTGCTCGTCGTGTTCGGCCAGTTCGGTAAGCAATCCTCGGGTGGACGAGCTGACGATGTCCAGCACATCTGCTGGAAGACCGGCGATCCTGGTCATGACCGGCGAGGAGACAATTGTCATTACATCACCGCCGTCGCTATTCCGCGAAGCATGCTGAAGGCTGCCCCGAGGACGTAGGCGCCCGATACGAGTCCGTATACGGTATAGGCAGCCTTGGCGCGCTTGCTCAGGTGTTCCAGGTGAGCCGGGAGTTCGGCCCGGCGCACGCGGCTCTTAAGTAGCGTAAAGGCCCGCCCGCGGGTGTCGACTGATCCGATGCTGGCCTCAATGGCCGAATAGCCGTCACTCGGGAACAGGGGGTTAAGGTTGATAACCAACCCGAACATCTGCATGGCCACCACATATGTCGCCACGTGCTGCACAAGCCCATCCGAATTGACGGCCACCAGACCTGCCACGCCCGTGATCCAGCCATCACTCATTATGCCCGCGAGTGCAAGTGCGACGCGACCCTTCCTGCCACGGACTCGGTAGGCGTCGGTGCGGTCCACGTAAGCAAGAGGCATAAAATAGAACAGCAGGGCCACGCCGAGTCCGCGAATCGGGACCTTGAGAACCTGTGCTACTAGAGCGTGCGCACTCTCGTGCACGAACATGATGGCTATCTGAATCACGCCAGCGCATGCAAATGCCAAGCCGACTTTTGGAGTAATCGGCGGAACGCTGGTGAAGAGGGCATGGAAAGCGAAGGCGAATCCGAGGATTGCACCAGCTGCGAACAATCCGCATATCAGCCCGAGGGGGCCGCTTCTTAGTGCACTCGCTATTGGTTCGAGTAGTTTTGGAAGAGATTTCGAGATGACGAAACGAGGCATCAGCATGTCGCCTCGGAAACGGCCGCCAGCCGCCTTCTTGGCGTCCTTCTTTGGAAGCTGAGATCCAACTAGCAGGCCACTTTCCTCGAGCGTAACAAGGAACGAACCTACCTGCTTGCCCACTTTTTCAGATCTGCTCGGATTGTGTCGGGAGAGGAACTCAATGAGCTCCTCAGTGGTACGAGTGCCATCCAGGAACGACAGTACCTTGACGGCGGCCGGCGTGATCCTGTGGTAATTTCCGGTGACCGGGTCAAAGATTAGTGGAATATCGTCCATTCCGCTAATAACTTGAAGTTCGGTTCGGATCTGAACTAGTGAGTCAGCCATTCGTCTACTACCTTCCGGATCGCTTGTTGCATGGGATCCTGAAATCTCTTCACATGTGGTACGGGCCCGGAGCCTCAGGCCTTTCGTCAGACTCCGGGCCCGACCTTCAAATCGGCAGATCTCAAAAGCGAACTAGAGGGAATTCAGGGGAGTCGATTCATGGAGTAGTGCTCGATCCCTGTATGCCGTGATTCCCCTTTTGGGCGGCGGGAAAGTATTCCCAGGCGCCTAGCTTGATTCGAGCCCCCTGCTATCACCGTGGGACTAGATCGCCACCACCGCTGAGGGTGGATGCCGTGCTCACAGACGAGGCCGATGTGAGAGGGCATGAGGCAGTTGTGGCACTACCATAGGTTGCAAAGCAGTCGGAGGGAGCATTTCCTTCGGGAAGTGCTTCGATCCCGAGGTCGCTTTCCACTGCGTAGAGGTCGAACTCGTTTCCCATAACTACCTACCTTTGAGTAAGGGTTCCGGGGGCTACGCCACCCTCGTACGTCGATGCGCTCATTACGCTTGCGGCGGTTCCTGCCGGGCAGGAAGCCGTTGAGAGGGTGGAAGCGCTCAACCAGCAGTCGAGAGCATTGCCCTGGGGGAGCTCTTCGAATCCGACGTCCCCCTCCACAGAGTAGAGATCAAATTGATTCTCAGGCATGTGGAATTCTCTCTTTCGTCTTACGAGCGGCATATATCCATCCGCTCATGAGGGGGTTAGGTGGTTAGGCCGCCGGCGGGGGGGCAGACCGAAGCTGCGGTGGAGACTGATCCTGCGGAACTGACAGGGCAGCTGGCCGTGCTCGCGGTGCCGGTGGAGCTATAAGTGCAGAGGGCCGTGCCTTCCGGGACCGTCTCCAGCGACAGTCCGTCATCCGGTAGATCCACAGAGTGCAGATCGATTTGAGTGTTCATTGATCCTCGCTTTGATGAATTAATGACTGATTGGTGCTAATTGGCGGAGAGCGCCGGGGCGGGTGCAAAGTCGCTCGTGTAGCAGCCCCACGTCGAGAACGATCCAGCCGACGTTGCAGGGCACGAGGCCGAGCTAACGCTGGTAGTGGTGGAAACGGACGCCGATGGGGCGCTGCTCTCGGCGAGAGACTCCAGCTCCAGTCCCTCCTCGAACGCGTAAAGGTCAATCTCTGGTTCGCGCATTGTCATTCCCTTCTGGGAATCGTTGGGATTCATTTCTCTTGAATGGACTCGCCAGTATGAGCTGAGTCCACTTCATCCCCGGCGTATGGTGGGACACCCAACGCCAGAGCGAAGATCGGGTGACGACTTGCACCGTCGTTGCATAGCGGCTCACGGATTGATGCCTGGATAAGGCCTGCAAAGACGCCACCTGCAAGACCATGAGAAACGGCCTCAAGCCACATCGAATATGCTGCTGCCGAGGCACGGCCAAGAAGTAGTCGGTATCCATGCGGGCCATGCGCCTCAAGAGCACCATCCAGGTCCGCCGCAATTGAGATGATGACGGCGGAGTCACAGAACTCTCGCTGGATCGTCATGTCGTAGAGCGTCTCAGGGTCGGGAAGCGGTGCCACCGGTGTGTACGAGAACGTCTGGGAAGAAAAGGAAAACATCCCCTGTGGTAGGCCGCCGACCCGCATAGCAACCACATCGGCTTGGAGGGAAGTATGGGTCTGTTCGTCCGGCCAGGTTCCGCAATCATCCTCGAACCCGCGGCCGATGATCCTGCTGACAAGCCCAGCCGGAACCGGGTCCGGGGCGAACGTCCTGACCGACCTCCGGGCACACAGTGTGGTGAGCAGATCTGCCTGTTTCCAGTCCCCCGGCCTGAATTGCATCGCTGGTCCGAGCGGATGCGGCCGACGCGGCGACCTCTCAGTCACAGGGGATGCCGGGGGTGGCGAGCGGAAAGCACGAATGAACTCTGCCGCGAGCCCAGTTGCATCATTCATCTTGGCACTCCGAGGTCTATGACGGCAGTGATCGGGTAATGGTCGGCATCAACTCCGGCAGCAGCGGCGAGAGCATCGTCGTCCCAGCGAGTTCGCGGCGAGAATTCAAGACGCAGTGCACGCGCTGCGACGCGAGCAGCAGCCTGGGCGCATCCGCTGTCCAGGAGAATGATCCGCAGAGCGAAGGCCGAGTACTTGGATGCCACCTTGCCGTAGTCACCTGTCAGAACCAGGGTGAGTGGTGCACCATGCGGGTCCTCCTCCACCGAGGGTGAGAGGCTGGCGAGCCGGTGTTCGGCAGGAATATAGGCATACACGCCAGAATCAAGGCCTGGTACATCCCGCACTATGCAGAACACGCCTGCTGAGCCGAGATTGCCTCCGGTTGCGGTCCACCGTAGGACTTTGCCGGCTTCCTCTCCCTGGATGCCAGCGGTGACTTTGAGCAGCAGGGAGAGCTCTTCTGTACCCAGTGCCGCTGTGGGCTGCTTCCGCGCCAGGTGCTCGAAAGGCGGCTCTGGAAGACTGACAACCCGTGCGACCGGCCAGGCTTTCGAGACATGCTGCAGGGCCAGATTTGATGGCCGGTAGTGCATCTGGTGTGCTTTGGGATCTGCATACTGCTTGGGCGGTATGGCTACATGCGCCTCGAATCTGGCGGCCAGGGACGCCTGCTCCGCGAGCGGCCCGTCGACGACAGAGCAGTTCGGGCACCCTGAGCGTGTCGCTGACGAGAGGTCAGCGATACGGAGAGTCTCAAGATCCACACGACGCCACCGAAGCGGTAGGGTCGTCGGGGTGGAGCGGGAGACCAAGGCGAACAGCTCTCTGGCGAAGAGAGCTGCGGCGAGCGCATGGTCCCCGTCGGTCGCCACACGTTCGTCGCTCTTGTCCTCGGTGACCAGGCAACTGAAGCAAGGGGTGACGCCAGCTTGCACGTAAGGCCCGAAATCAGCGAGGCGCCCGTCGATCCGCAGCCTGATCAGGGGCAGCCGATGCGTCCAACAGTGCTGCACCAACTCCGCGGATGGACTGCCCGCACACACGGCCAGCGTCGTTCCAGGCTGCGGTAGCTCTCGATCAGAGACTACGACCGGAAGCGCCCTGGCAAGCTCGGACTGGACCAGGCCTGCCAGCGTACGGTCTCCGAAGACCTCGACCTGCGCTCCGTGAAGGCGCGCTGCAGCCTGCTCCCAAGTCGGGTTGGCCCCAGTGGAGTCGCCCATCCGGGAAAGAAAGTCAGCCAGTGCATCATGTACTTCGGCCAACGACTCGGCGGGCGGTCCCTCCTCAATGACTCCGCACGTCCAGAGCAGGGAAAGCACCTTGAAGATCACGTCGTCGGACTGGCCCAACTCACGGGCGAGTGAAGGGTGATCACGTGTGCCGTCGAGCTGCGCGAGCAGGCTGGGAAGCAGATCGGTTGCCGTGCGGCCCCGCAAGAGCTGCTTCTTGGGGCCGCCCTCAATTACGATCTGGTCTTCCTCAGCGGTGATGACTAGACCTCTGCGTACACGTGGCTTCAGGGGAATCCTCAGTTGAGGATCTGTCCTTGCCGCGGCCCCGATGACGTCGGCTGTCATTGCCGCTTTGTCATTCATTTCCTTCTCCCCTCTTCGCCAGCTCAAGCTCGTTCCATATTTCGCCGCCTGCAAGACTAGGAGGGCTGCACCTTGAACATCGGTGCGCTCGGGCTACAGATGCTCTGCTTGTGATCCCGTTGATTTGGTCGAACCGCCGTACCGTGCCGCCGAGGCCCTTTGAGTTTCCGCTGAAGGCCTCGTTGATTGCTTGGCGTGCGAACGCAACGGCGATGCCTACATGATGATCGGGATAGCCCGTCGGGTGAGTCGCACCGTCCGGTTTGATTTCGCGTCTGGCCGCCGCGTGCTGATTCCTGCGACGGACGAAGCACTGGTAGCAGGCGGTGCGGCCGGGATCAACCAGTGGTCCACACTGGATTTCCGTGGGGCTGCTCCAGACAGGAAGCCACGGAATGCGCCGGACGAAAGACACTTGGTCGATGCTGTCGGCCAGAGCAGAGCGCTCGTGCGAGGCTGCCAGCACGATCATGTCTGCGTATGGCCAGAAGCTGGGATGTGTGGCAGGCTCAACATCCTGGACCACGGCGTGATATTGATCCTCCAGGCGGCTGGCTACATCCTTACCGAAAGCGCCGGCCGTGAGCACGAGAAGACGAGGGCCTTCAGAGATAGACTTCATGAGATCCTGTCTTCACGCGAAGGGCTGAGGGTTGGGATTGATGTGTTCCTCGTCATGTACGCTGTGCCCCATGGCCTCGGGAGCCTGGTAGAGGCGACGGTGACCGAGGTACCGCGCTCGATGGGCAAAGGACAGCGGCATGAGCTGCGGCACCATGACCTTGACGACGCTGGCGCCGACTTGCCTGGCCTCATCAGTGGTGAGGTCTGCTACCAACACTTCACACCCTGCTCTGGCCATGCGCTCCAGCAACCAGGGCAGGGGACTTGACAAAGCGTCGGGAACTGGAAGATCGGACAGCTTTCGGACCGGGCGGTCTCCCTCCAGCAGGAAGTCAAACAGGTGTCGCTGCGCGACCGGCCCTGCCAGCAGTGCGCCGCCTACCACGCTCTGCGTATCCTGTGGGTCCACATCCGGTGCTCTGCCTGCCATGGATCGCAGAGCGATGCGAAGCGATGCTGTCTCACGGTAGAGTTTGGCAACGCCCTTGGCCGGGTCGAGATCGCAGGTAGCAGCGACGACCTGCGCCAATACGGGATCATGGTCCGCTAGCTGCAGGCCATAGATGACGGGGACGCCGAGGTCGGTGGTGGCATCGAACAACAGTGTTCGCAGGTTGCGAGATGTGCCGCGTTCAACGTAAGCGCGGTACTCAGCAGGCAGCTCCTCCAGCTCGAACTCAAGCCGCGGGAGGCGTAGCCGCTGGAGCCATGTCAGTGAAATAGAGTCACGCTCGATGACCTCCAGCAGCCCGTTGACGACTGCGCTGACGGGGTCACCATGTGCTGCGCACCCAGTTGAGACGGGGTGGACGAAACGCTCGGCTGTGGACTCAGGCATGCAGCGCAGGTACACCTGCACGGCCGGGATGTACACTGCGCGCCCGCGTGTCAGGGACCACCCCTTCACCCACCGAAGGGGAATACGCGGATCCGGCGGGAGTAGACCGCAGTTGGGGTGAGTGAACTCTCGCTCCGAACACTGAGGCCAGTCCCACGGCGGGATCGCATCATCACCCAGCTCGGCAGCGGTAGCCCAGATCATGTCTGCCGGATCCCATGCGCAAGACGAGTAACGCTCGAGCGACTCGGCGACCGCAAGGTGCGAGGCGAGCTCATAGTCCAGGGCGCCGCCGGCGCCATCAAAATTCCCCGAAGCGGGATCGTGCGACCAACTGCTCTGGGCGGTTAGTACCTCGCCAGGGTTCCCCAGGGATCCCGACACGATCTGGTACTCCGGCTCTCCCTCCGTCGCCTTCAGCCAGGACAGCCTGGAGACCAAGCCGAATGGGGAGACCAGGTCCATCATGGATTTGAGCGATGCGGGGATTGTTGATGCTTGTACTGGTTCGTTGAGCGTCGTCATGCCGCGTGCTCCTGTTGTCGCTATGTCCCAGGGTGGGATGACTCACGCGCCCAGAGGCGTGCTCGCAATGCGATCGTGCAGGGTGTGGCCAAGCAATCGGGTGAGCAGGTCATGCTCATCTTGAGTGCAGGCGTGTGTTTACCCAGCTCAACGGCCTCTTCGGGCAACTCCTCCGGGGGAAGGAAGGGCGGGTCGCTGGCCGTTCAGCCTGCGGATCGAAGCCGAAAGCGTCAAGATCTCCACCTGAACCGTTCCGGGTTGGGTAGAGACTTCAGACGTTGGTTGTGACCTGGGGTTTCGTGGTCGCTCGGTAGTGGCTGACTTCGTAGTCGGCGGCGGGACGTGGCCTGTCTCAACGTGGAGTCGCCGGTGTTGTACCAGTGGATGTACTCGACGGTGGCGAGCTCGACCTGGGATGGTGCCTTCCAGGGCCGCTGAGGCTTGATCAATTCGGTCTTGAACAGGTGATCATGCTCTCCATCAGGGCATGAACCTCTCGGATGACGTAGCGGATGATCTCCCGTTTTGTTTTGGCTTCGGTGGTGTGACGCGCGAGGTAGTCGATCGCGGCTGATGGATTGCATCCGGACGATGAAGCCTCCCCCTTGATCGTGGACACCTGGAGACTGGGACGTGAGGTCCAGAGGGAGTGGTGACAGGTGGGAAGTAAGGGCTCGCAGAGGATCAACATGCTGACTTGATCTTCGTGGGGCTGCTGCTGGTGATGAACGCGGTGACGTCGGCGGGTATGCGGAACCTGGCTGTCGAGGGCGGACGGTGTGGCCGTGCTCGGCCAAGAGGGGCTGGACAATGGTGAGCTCGCCGGCGAGTCTGCGGGTCGACTTCGTCATCCATCGCAGCGGCGACATCGGATCCCCTCGCATATCGGGCTCGGCCAGCGCCAATAGTGCGGGCCGCAGCTCTGATCCACCTCGGCCGCCCGCTTGCGTTCGCCGCCACTGGGACGGCGGGCACGGCCCAGCCGTTCCGCCCCCGCCTCCAACTCGTCCACGCCTTTGCGTACGGTGGTCTCGATGACCTCGGCTTCCGGGCGACCGCCCGGATCCCGCCGTGGCCCAGGATCCTGGCCTCAGCCCCCATCAGCAGACGGCGCTGCCGCTCGTCCAGGTGCGGGAACAACACCGCGAACGTCAGGCCGAGTTGACCACGGACCTTGCCAGATATACGCACACGACACCAATGAGCTTCTTCAGCGGTCACTCCAGAGGATGAGTGGCTGGCTGAGGTTGACTGCCCTCTGAGCTGCGGCAGCGCAAAGCTCTCGTGGGCCCAATCGTCACCCGATCGGTGGCCACTCTGAAGAAGCTCAATGAGCTGAACTACGGGAGCAACACCTGGGCCTTGACCCTGAATCCTGGACACGGGTTATGCGGCTTGGGCCAGCGTAGTTGGCGTTGTTGTGGTTGCTGTCTCGTAGGCGGTGGGGCTGCGGTGTCCGAGGCGGGAGTGACGGCGGCGGGTGTTGTATCGGTGGAGCCGTCGAAAGGCATCGAGGCGGGCCTCGTGCTGGACCAGCTCTTGCGGCCTTGGAGCGTTTCGCGTTTGAAGGTCGTGTTGAAGGATTTGGCGAGCGCATTGTCCGCGCTGGTCCCGCTCGCGCCCATACTCTGGATCACCCCGCTGACCTGCAGGCTTCGGCGAATTCGGCTCTTGTATTGCGGCCGTGATCGGTGTGCATGATTGCGCCGGTGAGGCTGCCGCGCGTCCGCTGGGCGGCGGCGAGCGCGTCGGTGACGAGTTCGGTTCGCATATGACCGGCGATTGCCCAGCCGGTCAGGCGGCGTGAGGCGAGGTTGATGACGGTGGCGAGGCAGCAGAACTTCCCGCCGTCCAGGGGCAGGTAGGTGATGTCGCCGACGTACTTCGTGTTCACCTGCCGCGGTGAAGTCGCGGCCGATCACGTCGACGGCCTTCGCCGCGGCCCTGGGCCGGGATGTTGTTCCGGCAATGCGTTCGCCAGGCAGGACCCGACCCGTCGCGATTTGGAGCGCTTTCCCTGTGAAGATCGCCTAGAAGACTGATGAAGATGTTGGGTTCTCGCCCCGCCGTGTCAGCGGCGGGGCCAGACTAGTTGTTGTGGTTCAAGGGGAGTGGGTCGGGGAGACCGTCGGGCCTGATGTGTGGGCGACGTGCCGGGAGTTGATTCCGGCTGGGAGTGTGTGTTCGCGTTCCTGGCCGGGCATCGTGGCCGGCTGTTTCCCGCGGAGATGTTAAAGCGGACATGTATCCGTCGGTGAACGGGCGGCCGTCGATGCCGCCGCAGATCCTGGCCGCCGCGACTACGGTGCAGGCCTTGCATGGCCTGTCGGACTTCGAGACGGTCCAGGATTTACGCTGTGACCTGCGGTGGAAAGCCGCCTGCGGGCTCGGCCTGCACGACAATGGCGTTGGATCAGTCGCTGCTGGCGTACTTCCGTCGACGGCTGGCTCGTTCAACGCGCCCGAACCGGGTTTTCGAAGCGGTCCGCGAGGTCGTCAAGGCCACCGGGGTCCTGAGGGGCAGGCACCGGCGGGCGCTGGACTCCACCGTTTTGGACGATGCGGTCGCAACCCAGGAGACCGTCACTCAGATCATTGTCGCTGTCCGGGCGGTGATCCGGGAAGTCCCGGGAGCCGGCCCGGCCGCGGCCGGGCAGTGCACGGCCCGCGACTACACCGGTCCGGGCAAACCCCGAATCGCCTGGAACGACGCCCAGGCTCGCGCCGGGCTGGTCGACGCCCTCGTCACGGATGCACTGCGGCTGCTGGGGCACCTGCCGAGCAGCAGCTCGGCGAGAAGGCCGCGAACGCGGTGGTCATCCTGGCTCTGGTTGCCGGGCAGGATGTCGAACCGGCCGAGGACTCCGACGGCCGCGACGGGCGCTGGCGCATCACCCGGGGCACTGTCCCGGGCTGCATGCTCTCCACCGTCGATCCCGAAGCCCGCCACGTCCACAAGACCCGCTCCCACCAGCAGGACGGATACAAGGCTCACCTCGCCTCGAGCCCGAGACCGGCCTGTTCACCGCTGTCGCCCTCGCTCCCGAAGCCGGGCCGGAGCACCACGAAGCCGCTGTCGGCCTGGACCTGCTCGCCGAGGAGGACGAGCCGGTGCACGCCTTCGGCGACACCGCCCATTCCACCGGCGAAGCCCGCCAGGTGCTGGAACGGGCCGGACACCGGCTGTTCCTCAAACCCGCCCCGCTGCGGGCGGCCGTTCCCGGTGGCTTCACCCTCGACGACTTCGCCATCGTCACCACCGCGGCCACCGTGACCTGCCCCCAAGGACACACCGTCGCGCTGTCGGACCCCGGCGGACAGCACCACCAGCGCAAAGCAGCGTTCAAAGACCTGCGCACCAGATGCCCCCTGCGGGAAAAGTGCACCAAAGGCAGAGCGGGCTGGATCCTGACCATCTGCCCCCACCACGACCAGCAGGCGGCCGCCCGCCACCAGGCCGCCACCGACCCCGACTGGCAAGCCGACTACCGCCGCTGGCGCCCCCCGTCGAACGCGCCGTCGCCTGGATCGTCCGCCGAGGCAACCGCAGACTCCGATACATCGGCACCATCAAGAACGACCTGGCTCCGCACCCGAGCAGCCGCCCTCAATCTCCGCCGGCTGATCAACCTCGGACTCACCTACAACAACGACACCTGGCACCTCGCCCCAGCCGGCACATGACCACGCGAGGCTGCCCGGCCTCCGGCCGGACAGCCCCGCAACAAGATCTTCATCAGTCTTCTAGGGGCTGGCCAGCCGGGATGCGGCGATCACGTGCGGCGTATCCCCGGTGGTGGAGCCCGGTGGTTCTGTGAGTGTGGCGGCATGCCGACGGACCAGCTCAGTCGGCTATCAGGCCGGTACCTGTTCTTCACGGAGTGCGAAGAGATCGCGCTGCTCAATGCCCAGGGCGAAGGCGCGCGCGAGATTGCGCGTCGGCTGGGCAGAAACCCGTCGACCGCCTCACGGGAGCTGCGGCGCAACGTGACCACACGCGGCGGACAGCTCAACTGCCGGGCCTCAATCGCGCAGTGGAAGGCGGAGCTGATGGATGGTGTCCGAAGACGCCGAAGCTCGTAGCTGCGGTCCGCCAGTAGTGGAAGCTTGAGCGGGCGATTCCCGGGATGCGGCACAGCCGCTGGACGCCGTATCGGCGCCTGGTGGTCCTCGACGAACTGGCAGCGTTTGACCAGCACGTCTCCCTGAACCGCGAAACAATAGAACTACAGCTGTCGTGACAGAGTCCCCGGTCTTTGGCGTGATCGAATGGTCTCAACACGCCAAAGACCGGGGGTTCTGTTGCGTCACCGCCAACTCGACCAGAGCCTTTCACGCACAAGGGAGGATGAAAGAGGTCCCCTGCCGGAGGATTACTTCTATGCGGTGTCGAGTTCCTTTGGCAACTTTGATAGAATGACAGCACCAGACTTCGCTGAGCCGAGCGCGCAGCCGGACCTTCTTCACCAAAATATCTTCCTACCTGGGCAGGGTACATACCAGCTCGACGAGGCTATTCGCTGGCGAATCCCAATTACGAGGCGGTATTAGGGCTCAGGCTGGCACTCGAGAGTGTGCCGATGCATGCGACGGTTCCAGTCGAGCTGGTAGTCAGTGCGGTTAGAAAAGTGCTCGCCGGGGCGTTTCCATCTGGAAGTCCTTCCGTGGCGAGGTCTTCAACGACGTAAAGGTCAGTCTGTGAATCCTGCATAACATATTGATTTCTTCTGCCGAAGTGGTTTTCTTGGGTGCGTAGTCAGTCAAGGCTGCCCCGCAGTGAATGCTCGCATCCCTAGCCGAGCGAGTCTTGGGCATTGCTTACTCACCCCCAGACACACACAGGTCCGCCACGGTCGGCCCCGCGACCCGATCTCCACCGGCTACGCACTCGCAACGCTTGGCCCGCTCGCGCATCTCATGGTCCTGCAGGCTGCCCGCGCCTAGCTGAGCCACCACCAGCAGGCCGACGGCAGGGGCCGCCTGCCCGGCGGACACCGTCTCCCCATGCCGCTGGACCTGCCTTCGCTGGTTTCGGTCTACCGTTCCGGCACCCGATAGGGAGGCGCACGAGTGCCGAAGCATACGGAACCGGCCGCGCCACTCGGGCGCCCCACAGCTCAGCAGGTTGGGCCGAGTCCCTGTACCTCGTGCGGATCTTCGCTGGCCTACTCCTCGGAGCCGACCACCCAAAGCCCAAGGCCGTGAAGGTCACGGTCCGGGATCCGCCGTCTGGATGTCGATGCTGATGGTGGCGTTGTAGGTGTGGTGGTCGACCTTGATGCTTGGGCCGACCTTCGCCCGCCTTCACTGAGCGTTTTCAGTGTGGCCACTGATCGGGTGACGCCGGTGAGGTTGAGGTGGGGGGCCGCAAGGGACAAGGCTCCCGTGCCGTTGGGGGAGGTGTTCGAAGTCTCAACCCACCGGCACAGGAGCCTCGTTGGTTCCCTATCCTGCCGCACTCGACCTCCCGCATGCCCTGGTCGAGTGGGTCACGATGCTCGTCGTCACCCGTGAGGGTGACCGGCGGTGCAAGCTCCCGCCGCACCAGCGTGCGCTCGTCGCTCTGGTGTACCTGCGCCGCCACGACACCCTCGCCCGGATCGCGTCCGGGTTCGGGATATCCGTCGGCACCGCCCACGCGTATGTCACCGCCGTGACCGGCCTGCTTGCCGAACGGGCCCCGGGCCTGCTCAAGACGCTGCGCGAGCATGATCCGGAGTTCGTCCTCCTGGACGGGACCCTCGCCGAGTGCGACCGCGTCGGCGACAGCCGGGCCGATTACTCGGCCAAGCACCGCCGGCAGGGCGTGAACGTCCAGGTCGTCACCGACCCCGCCGGCGAGGTGCTGTGGATCTCGCCCGCACTGCCGGGCCGCACCCACGACCTGACCGCGGCCCGCACCCACCGCATCATCCGGATCTGCGAACGCCAGGGCGTCCCGGTCCTCGCCGACCGCGCCTACCAGGGCGCCGGCCCCTGGGTCACCACCGGACTCAAACGCCCACCGGGCGGCGAACTCACCCTCACCCAGCGCACCGTCAACCGGGCCCTGGCCGCGGCAAGGGCACCGGTCGAACGCGGCATGGCACGACTGAAGTCATGGCAGATCTTCCGCAGATCCCGCATCAGCCCCAACCGCATGACCGTCATCGCCAAAGCTGTCCTCACCCTGGAGAGGCAACGTTGAAAATGCTCACTGGTTCCGCCGACTGCGGATCCGCTGGGGAAGTACGGGACGACATCCACGAGGCGTTCCTCAGCCCCGCTTGCTCACTCATCTGCTGGCGACGCCTGAGGCCGGTAGCAGTTCTTACTCGGCTTCGCCATCAAGGCATCCATTTGGAATTGAGCAAATACTGCTCAGGAAGTCGGTCGTGAGGGCATTCTAGAGTCAAAAAACCAGTCGCACTACATCACTGTGGGCGGTACGTCCCTTACTTACGATAAGGATATAGTAATGATGGAATCTGATCTCGACCTCTACGCGCTCGAAGACGGACTCGGCGTTGAAGAGCTTCCTGAATCAAGCTCACTCAGCACCGTGTCGTCTGCAGCTTGTCACGGAACCTGCTGGGGTACCCTCACTCGGTAGATATTGATACGGCACCCGTGGGCACCACCCCTCGGGGCTGGTCTTCGGCGATGAGCTGATTGACGGAGCCGCCTCGATGAACGGGTCCACGTTCATCGGGTCTCCGTCGCTAAGAAAGCTGTTGCCCGCTTGAGGACCTCCACGTCCTCCCATACCCTGCAGTTCTCACGCCGTACAGCGGCCAGTTCCTCGCGTTCTCTGCTGGTCGGGCCGTCACGTTTCACCGGCGCCGACCTTGGTCTGAAGGATCCAGTCGCGGACCGCGGACTCGGTCAGGTCGACGTCTTTGGCGGCCTGACCGACCGAGCGGTCCACTCTGCGGCACAGCTCGACGATCTCGGCTTGAACTGCGGCGTGAACGAGCGGCGAGGGTGCGGCTTCCTTTTCCCGATGCTCTCCATGATGAACATCATCCTTCCGGGGCCGAAGCCCTGATGTCAGCCGTCCGTCAAAGCGGATCAGGCTCATCTATCAGGCGATCCGGATCGCCCTAGGCTCTGTCTGACAAACGATCTTGGGTGGGTTCGCGGAGCCAGAGGATGAGCGAGGCGAGGTGGACTCCGGCCTTGTAGCGGGCGGCCAGTTTGTCGAAGCGGGTGGCGATCGCACGGAACTGTTTGAGGCGGTTGAAGCAGCGTTCGACCACGTTGCGTGCCTTGTAGAGCTCGCGGTCGAAGACCGGCGGCCTGCCGCCGGTCTGCCCGCGCCGCACACGGTTGGCCTTCTGATCCGACCGCTCAGGGATCACCGCTCGGATGCCCCTGCGCCGCAGGGTCTGACGGATCGCCCGGGAGGAGTACGCCTTGTCCGCGATGACCACGTCGGGCCTGCGGCGGGGCCGCCCGGCACCGGTCCGGGGCACCCTCAACTCGTCCATGACCGTGTCGAAGACGGTGGAGTCGTTGACGTTGCCCGGCGTGACGACAACGGCCAGGGGCAGGCCCCTGCCGTCGCAGGCGAGATGGACCTTGGTGGTCAGCCCGCCGCGGGACCGACCGAGCGCCTGGCCAGCCGACGGACGTGCCGGATCTTCCAGTTCGTCCCCCGCCGCCGCCCCTTTTTGCGGGCGCCGGCGGCGTGCTGGTGAGCTCGGTTGATCGTGGAGTCGACCGACACGGTCCACTCCACGGCTCCGACGGAGTCGTCCCGGACCTGGGCCTGTTCGAGCAGACGGGCCCAGGTTCCGTCCGCCTCCCAGCGAGCGAACCGCTCATAGGCCGTCTGCCACGGCCCATAGCGTTCCGGCAGGTCACGCCACGGCGCACCGGTCCGCAACCGCCACAACACCCCGTTGATCACCTGCCGATGATCTCGCCACGGCCGACCTCGCCCATCAACACCCGGCAGCAGAGGCGCTATCCGCTCCCATGCCGCATCCGTCAGCTCACCACGACCCACCACAAGATCAATTATCAGACAGGTCCTAGCCGACGCCACCTAGCATCCGGTGCTGATCCCTACCGCTGCAGCTTCTCCATCGCCCTGAACTCTGGTCGACAGCCACACCATCAGCATCGACATCCTGACGTCGGATCCCGGGCCGTAACCTCACTGCCTTGGGCTGTAGGCCGGGCTTCCTGGGGGAGTGGGTGGGAACAGGCCTGCATGGCCCGAGCGATACGCGCTCGGGCCATGCCGATCTTGGGCTGTGGGGTCCTTGACGTGTCAGAAGTGCAGTGACCAGGAGTCGATAAAGCCCTTGTCGAAGTAGGCCACGTCTCGGACCCGGAGGCGCCAGATGCCGTTCGCTGTCTCCGATGAGCCATCCACGACGAACGTAGTGTTGACGTCGTCGGAAGAATCCCAAGAGGCAGCTGCCTTGACCGGGTAGACACTCCCGTCAGGTGACACGAGGCTGATGGTGAGGTCGCCGCGGTAAGGGTGCTTGATGTCCACGGCGACACGGAGGTCGGAGGGAGCCTTCTCTGCAACTCCAGTTACCGGGATGAGCGATTCCACGGCGGATCCGTGGCTGGGAATGTCCACGTTGCCGGTGTTCTCGAAGATCTGCGAGTCCGCCAGCGCTTGCAGAGTCCTGGTGGCGTCGACCAGGCCTGTGCCGCAGCCGCCGGGGCACTGTCCCTGTAGAGGACGTGTGTGCGCCTTGATGGTGGCCTCGACGGTAGCCGGGGCGAGTGGCTTCATGGAAAGCACGAGGGCGACCAGACCGGCGACGTGTGGGGTGGCCATGCTGGTGCCCTGGTAGAAGTCGTAGGCCTCCGCGGACGGTCGGGTCGTCCCAGAGTTCAGAGTGGAAAGGATGCCGTCGGCACGGGACGGGCGGGTCTCTCCTCCCGGTGCTGTCACATCCACTGCCGCACCGTAGTTGGAGTAGCTGGCGAGGTTGCCCTGGCGGTCGGACGCTGCGACAGCGATCACATTGTCGCAGTTCGCCGGTTCGGCGTCGCGTGCGTCGGCGGCTTCGTTGCCGGCGGCCACGACGACCGTCGTGCCACGACTGACTGCAGAGTTGATGGCGTTCTGGAAGGTCGCTGAGCACGATCCGGATCCGCCGAGGCTCATGTTGATGACCTTGGCGGGCGTCGGATTGAGAGGGGCACCCCATACGAAGCCGCCCGAGGCCCAGATGATCGCATCGGCGATATCGGCAGTCGAACCGCCGCATCGGCCGAGGACCCTGACGGGCTGGACCTTGGCTTGGAAGGCCACGCCTGCGGTGCCCCTGGCGTTGTTGGCGACGGCAGCGATGGTCCCGGCGACGTGGGTTCCATGCCAGGAGGAGGTGTCCGGCGCCTCGTCCGGGTCTCCGGTGCATTCGCCGGGGGAGCTGGTCCAGTCACCTTCGTCGCTCGCATCGAGGTCGCGGCCGTTGCCGTCTCGGGCCGCGGCAGCGTCGGAGATGAAGTCGTAGCCTTGGACGACATTGGCGGCCAGGTCTGAGTGTGCGGTGATGCCTGTGTCGATGACGGCCACGGTCACGCCGGTTCCAGTGGCGCGCTTCCATGCCTCGGGGACGTTCATGCCGGCTACAGGGTCTGCAAGGTCCCATTGCTCGGAGAAGCGTGCGTCGTCGACGGTTGCTGTTGCGTGCAGGCGCCTGTTGGGCTCGACGTAGGCCACGTCGGGTCGGTTGCGCAAGTCGGCTATCAGATTAGCCGTCTGACGAGGAGTCAAGGAAGAGTCGGTGCGCAGCAGCGCTCCTTTTGTGCCCAGTCGGCGGACGAATGACACTCTACGGCCCGCCTGCTTGAAGGAGTTCGCCGCCGTGTCGCGCGCCGCCTTGTCCGACACAGCGCCAGCCGCACCCTGCCGGTACCCGACAATGAACTCCTGAACTCCGATCTCGTGGATGGTGATTGGAGGCGAAGATGACGGCAATGGGAGGGCGGGGGCGAGAGCTGCTGCGCCGGCGGGAAATGATCCAAGAACCGCGAGCATGGTTGCCCCTGCGGCTAGAATGCTGAGTACAGGGCGTCTGTGTACCTGAAGTCTGGGCACGGTGGATCCCTCTGGTGAGAGGTGGTTTGGTGGCCACACCCTGTTCCCGGAAATGCTTGTTGGAGTGAGTAATTACTCCTCAACGATTGTCGTTCCGGGGACAGTTGGTCAGCCACCCTGTATCCCTGATTCTGGCGGGGCGACGGGTCCGCAAGGTGCGCGATGGCGCGGAGTCCGCGCACAGCGGATCGGACACCGGAGGCCGATCGAGCGCTTCTTCGGCACGAACGAGCTGGTGCCTTCGAAGAATCGAGCCCGATTCTTCGAAGGCACCAGCTTCATATGGGCGGGTCAGAATCGGAGGGACCAGGAGTCGATCTTTCCTCGGTCGAACATGGCGCTGTCCCTGACACGGAGCTTCCACGTACCATTGGCTGCCTCGGAGGAGGCATTGACGAGGTAGCTGGCGAGGACGTTGTCAGCGCTGCCGCCGGCGCCGGCCTTCTTGAGCGTGTAGACCGATCCGTCGGGGGCGACCAGGTCGATCTGAAGGTCGCCGATATAAGTGTGCTTGATGTCCACCGAGACACGGAGTCCGGACGGTGCGTTGCCGGAGACTCCAGCGACCTTGATCGGGGACTCCGTGGTGACGAAGTCGGAGATCGGGTAGTCGGTGGCGTTCTCAAAACGGGCCGGAGGGGCGACGGGAGGCATGACACGGAGCAGCCTGTTCGGAGAGCCCGTACCGGGGTTGCCCACGACGCCCGCAGTGGCTGTTGACGTCAACGCAGCGGCGACCTCGGTGGGCAGAGCCGCCGGGTGGTCCGCCAGGTAGAGCGCGGCCGCGCCTGTCACGTGCGGGGCCGCCATAGAGGTTCCGGAGATGGTGTTTGTGGCGCTGTCTCCGGTGTTCCACGCGGACGTGATGGCAGTACCCGGCGCAAAGATGTCGAGCGAGGTGCCCCAGTTGGAGAATGAGGAGCGGCTGTCCGTGTCGGCGGTGGCCCCGACAGTGATCGCTTCCGCCACGCGAGCAGGGGAGTAGTTGGCGGCGTTGGCGTTGGAGTTACCGGCCGCGACGGCATAGGTGACGCCAGAAGCGATCGAGTTCCGTACCGCATCGTCAAGAGCGGTGTTGCCGCCGCCACCCAGGCTCATGTTGGCGACTGCCGGCTTCACCGCATTCTGCGTCACCCAGTCGATACCTGCGATCACGCCCGTGAGGGTTCCGGACCCACTGTTGTTGAGCACCCGAACCGCCACGATCTTGGTGTTCTTCGCGACGCCGTGCGCGGTTCCGGCCACATTGGCCGCGACATGCGTACCGTGGCCGTTTCCGTCGTCGGCCACAGCGTCATTGTCGACGAAGTCGTAACCGTAGGAGGCACGCCCGCCGAAGTCCTGATGGCTGATACGGACACCGGTGTCGATGATGTATGCAGTGACCCCGCCGCCGGCTGAATCCGGGTACACGTAGCGGCTGTCCAAGGGCAACGAAGGCTGGTCGATCCGGTCGAGGCCCCATGACGGCGGGCTGGGCTGGGTTGCCGACGCCGAGACGACCTGATCCTGGACGACTGACTGCACCGCAGGGTCCTGTGCGAAGCGCCTCGCCTGCTGCTCCGTCACCTTCACCGAATAGCCGTTGAGGGCCGAACCGAACGTTCTGACGACGCGGGCGCCGAAGTGGCTCGCGAGATCCTTCGCCTTGGGCGAGCGCACATTGAGTCGGTCTGACTTGAAGGTGACGATGTAGCTGTCCTTGATCACGCCTGGCTGGCCGGCGTTGGCGATGAGCTTGTCCGCGTGGTCGGCCGCGACCGCGGGCTGGACCAATCCTGCACCGAGAGCAAGGAGTACGCCCGCGGCGGTCCCGCAGACAGTCACCTTGGTGGTACGCATCACTGCCATCAGAGGGATCCTCCTCATAGGTGGTGCGCAATATGGGTAGTAGCCGACTGGGAAGAGCCACACATGCATCTGACTGAGCGTCAGCTACTGGTCTCAAAGAGTGCCGACAACCTGTCGCCAGCGCAAGGGTGGCGCAGTGGTTCATACACCAAGCCGAGTCAGACCTCCGCTCTTCGAAGGTCACACACTGCTGGGTCGACGCTGGTCAGCGATCCCACCAACGGGCCCTTGCGCTACACAGGACCCTGAACATCGAATGAGCCATTGCGGCGCAGTTCGCTTGCAGCTTCAGGCGGGCGCCCCGACACCGCCGGGGCGCACCGTCCCTGTCAGGGCTTCCAGACACACCGACGGCAGGCCACGGAGGGGCGGCTCCCGTGTGGGGCGGGGGCTCACGAGACGGCCGAGAGCTCAAGGCCGCGGACAGTGGCGGGCTAGTCGGCGCGGTATGTATCCCTCCCAAGATCTGGGACGGCGTTGATGTGGCGCCCTCCGCATCAACTGACTACACAGGGTGACACCTGGGGGCGGTGAAGAAACCGAGCCAGCTCGCGGTCGGAGATGATCCGTTTGAACCGCGGCCAGGCCGTCCGCTCCACCGACGCCACAACTCCACCACCAATCACATGATCGGCAGCACTCGACTCGAGTCCGGAAGCGTACGAACATCACGGACCGTCATCACGCGATGGGTGCACCCCCGACGATCGTCTCGGGTGCTCCCTGCGGATTCCTCTGCCGGACCTCGGCGTTTCGGCTCAGTCGGGTGGGCATCCAGGCCTGCGGCACCACGACATCAGCCCGCAGGCGTCCCGCCTCACCGTCATCGCCCGAGTACCGATTGCTCAGGCGAGCCGGACTAGGGCGACGTTCCCTGGAACCTGATTCCGTATCGTCCGTCTGTCGTTCCGGGAGCGTGCAGCCGGCCCGTCCTAGCCCGCTAGTGCCGGTGAGTTTCGACGCAGCCGTACATGTCGGTCTGGACTCTTCGATGAATGCTCTCGGGGCTGCGCGTACTGAACAGGCCCATCAAATGATCAGCGAACTACAGCGGCGGAAGTATGTGCACCGATTCACCACCCTCGATGTGAACGGCTCAGGGTTCCTGGAGCTCTCGGACTATGTCACGGTGGCTGTAAGGATGTGCCACGCGTCCGGAGTGGCCACGAACAGCACCCTCGGCGCATCCTTGGTGAGTGCATGCCGGCAGGCGTTCGAACGGCTGGCCAGGGACTGTGGGCCAGTTGAGGACGCCAGAGTGGATCTCCAGACCTTCGTCGACTTCATGGGAGGTGAACTGGCTGGCCGCCCGGACGTCTTTGACCGAGGGATGAAGCCCATCGTCGACCTCATCGTCGACATCTGCGACATCGATCGCGACCACTATCTGGACGAGTCCGACTTCTGTCGTTTCCTGGGCTCCTACGCCGTCTCCGAGTGCGAAGTGATCGCTGCTGCGCGACGTCTGGGGATCGGTCCCACCGATCTCATCTCGCACGAGGAATTTGTCCACCACAGCCGGAACTTCTATTGCGGAGACGACCCCTCAGATCCTGGAAACTGGTTGTTCGGAGATATTTCTGCCCTGATTGAGTGAGGGGCAGCAGACTAAATCTTGTGCGCGGCTCGACGATCGCGTCGGGTTCGAAAAGCTGAAGCCGGCCGCACCGATTCATAGCGCGGGAACCCGACCGCTGCGTGAGTTGTCGCCGCGGCCGTCCCAGGCGGCGCCATGGGCATCACCACTGCCCCGGACCCGAACCCTCCAGAAACGCGCGAGCGAGCCGATGACGAATAGGCGTGCTCCACGTCGATGTTTAGTAGCCTCGGGTCCCCGGCTGGCTGTCGGACCGTTGCGACGGTTTTGGGTGGTGCGACCGATCAGGTATCGCAGGAGCGGAGAGTGGCAGCGTATCGGTGCGACACCCCAGCCTGGGCTCGGCAAGGCGCGCCGTCTCCTGGCAGCAACACCACATTGGTCCGAGGCGCCGTTTCACGCAGTCGGCCGCGGGACACTGAGCATTTTCAACAGTGAGCTTCTTCAGCGGTCACTCCAGAGGATGAGTGGCTGGCTGAGGTTGACTGCCCTCTGAGCTGCGGCAGCGCAAAGCTCTCGTGGGCCCAATCGTCACCCGATCGGTGGCCACTCTGAAGAAGCTCAGTGAGCTTCTTCAGCGGTCACTCCAGAGGATGAGTGGCTGGCTGAGGTTGACTGCCCTCTGAGCTGCGGCAGCGCAAAGCTCTCGTGGGCCCAATCGTCACCCGATCGGTGGCCACTCTGAAGAAGCTCAGTGAGTCTCCAGGATGAGGATGGCTTTGGCGGTTGACGTGAGGTTGTTGGGGCTGAGGCGGGCTTTGCGGAGGATCCGCCAGGTCTTGATCCGGGCGATGGCTCTCTCGACGGGCCATCGCAGCCAGGAGTGCGCACGGTTGACGGATCTTTGTTTGGCTGTGAGGTCTTTGCCTGGCTTTCTCCGGCAGGGCACGGCCACATTGCTGCCCGCTCCCTGGTAGGCCTTGTGGGCCAGAATCGGGATGCCGAGGCGGATACAGGTGGCGATGATCCGGTGCCGGCGGGCAGCGGTGAGGTTGTGGACACGGCCGGCGAGGGTCGGCGAGATCCAGACCAATGTCCCGTCCGGAGCTGTGATGACCTGCAGGTTCACCCCGTGTCGGCGGTGCTTGTCCGAGTAGTCGGCGCGGCCGTCACCGACCCGGTCGCACTTGATGAGCGTGCCGTCGAGCCGAACGTACTGGGCCGCGGAAGCCCTCAGGGCCGCGGTCAGTCCCGGTGCCCGGCCGGCCAGAAGGGCGATGACGGCGTGGACGTAGGAGTGGGCGGTGCCCACGCTGATCCCGAAGCCGGCGGCGATCTGTGTGAGCGTGTCGTTCTTGCGCAGGTACACCAGTGCGGCCAAGGCGCGCTGGGACGGCGGCAGCTTTGCACCGGCGGTCACCCTCCCGGGTGACGATCAGCATCGTGACCCACTCCACGAGGGCATGCGGGACATCGAGTACGGCACGATAAGGAACCAACGGAGCCCCAAGGCTGAGGAGCTGAGCGTAGACAACTCGCCCAACAGCCCTGCGGCTTCGTCCGTTCCACAGCCGCCCTCACGTCACCCGATCAGTGGCCACTCTGAAAATGCTCACTGAGCTTCTTCAGCGGTCACTCCAGAGGATGAGTGGCTGGCTGAGGTTGACTGCCCTCTGAGCTGCGGCAGCGCAAAGCTCTCGTGGGCCCAATCGTCACCCGATCGGTGGCCACTCTGAAGAAGCTCACTGACTGCGTCCTGCGACCGACCAGGGAGGGCTGCCCTATCGGCCCAGCACCGCCATCGCGGCATTGTGCCCGGGCACGCCGCTGACTCCCCCGCCACGTACGGCACCTGCCCCGCACAGCAGAACATTGGGGTGCGCCGTTTCCACGCCCCACCTTCCCGTCGACTCGCTCGCGTAGGGGAATGACAGGTCCCGGTGGAAGATATGACCGCCAGGCAACGACAGCTCGTGCTCGAGATCGAGCGGGGTCTTGGCCTCAATGCACGGAGCACCGTTCCCGTCCAGGGCGAGGCAGTCGGCGATCGGCTCCTCCAAATGGGAATCCAGTTCGGCGAGCGTTGCAGCCAGCAACTCCGCGCGCGCTGCGTCGTTGTCCGCTGCGAAAAGCCGCGCCGGGGTGTGCAGTCCGAACAACGTCAGGGTCTGATACCCCTGCGCCACCAGCTCGGGTGCGAGGATCGACGGGTCCGTCAACGAGTGACAGTAGATCTCAGACGGCGGCGCACTGGGAAGCCGTCCCGACGCTGCTTCCCGGAAGGCACTTGCCAACTGGCCATATCCCTCCGAGACATGGAATGTGCCGGCGAAAGCATGGTGGGAGTCGACCGAGCGATCACGCAGCCGGGGCAGGCGGCGCAGAAGCATGTTCACCTTAAGCTGGGATCCCTCCGCAGGCTCCGGCGCAGGCTCGCCCAACAGAGTGGCCAAAGCCTGAGGCGAGGCATTGACCAGAACATGCCGGGCGGCGACGGTGCCCTCACCGTCAGCCGAACAGAAGGAGACCTCGGCCCGTTCTCCATCGGTCTCGATACCGACAACCTCGTGCAGCGGCGCGATCTCCGCACCCGCCGCCCGCGCCGCGGTAGCAAGTGCGTCGGTGAGCGCTCCCATTCCACCGACGGGTACATCCCAGTCCCCGGTGCCACCGCCGATGACGTGGTAGAGGAAGCAACGGTTCTGCACCAGCGACGGGTCATGGGCATCGGCGAACGTCCCGATCAAGGCATCGGTGAGCACCACCCCTCGGACCAGGTCGTCAGTGAAGCGCTCCTCGATCGCGACGCCGATCGGCTCCTCGAACAGCATCCGCCAGGCATCGTCGTCATCGACGACGGCCCTCAGCTGCGCTCGAGGCAGCAATGGTTCGGTGAGCGTCGGAAATACCCGCCCAGCGACTTCGCGGGTGCGGCCGTAAAACTCCTCCCAGGCCGCGTACTCCTGTTCGCCACCTGTGAGTGCCGCAAACGAATCCCGGGTGCGGCCAGCACCCACGAGGAGACCACTGTCTCCCTTCGGCGTGTAAGAGGACACCGTGCGCTTGCGGACTGCGAAGCCGAGCCCCAGATCACGCACGATCTTGTCAGGCAGCAGGGAGACGAGATAGGAGAACTGAGACAGTCGTGCATCGACACCTGGGAACGGGCGCGTGGACACCGCAGCTCCACCGATGGCTGCGCGTCGTTCCAGAACCAGTACGGAGCGACCTGCGCCTGCCAGGTAGGCGGCGGCGACCAGACCGTTGTGGCCTCCCCCTACGATCACCACGTCGTACGAGGTGTGTGCGAGCATGCTCGACCCCTTGATTCGAATTCTGTACTCGCCACCACAGGAATGGTGGTCGATTGCGCTGGTGTTCTGGAATTTATTCTTACTTGTTTGTTAGAGGTTATGCAGCCAATCGCTATGGTCGACGCATTGAGCAGGCAGAACACCGTGGCCTGGGTAGATGCGAGCCGCCCTGAGTTGAGATAACTCCGACGAGACGTCCTGAAGCGGCGCAAGGATCTTCTCATCGTGCCACCTTGGCATCCCTATTTCAGGAGCAATAGATACTCAAACCCAGGCGGATTGGGACTGTCTTCGCGACCGGACCCGACGACTGAAAGACCATCACTGCGTGGCCTGTGCCGCAGGGGGACTTCTCCCCGCGGGGCGTATCCGTCAGTGGTGCACCCTGCAGGTGGGCACGAATCGAGTGAAACCCACAGGCCTTCGTAGGGCGGTGACTAACGCGCTCGGATCACACGATCGTCCAGGCCGACCGGCGTGTTGCTCTGAGAGCTGGATCAACGGACGCCGGACCCGGACAGGTCTACGAGCCCCGAGCGGCAGGCTCCGCCACCCACAGCAGGCAGAGTCAACCGCGGACGACGACAGCAGGACTGGACCTTCAGGCCCCCTCGGCCGAGGGGGGCACCAGGACTGAGGACCCACAACGCGTCGCGAAACACAGACGGCACTGCCGACGCGCCCCGCAGGCCCGGAAGAGCCGCCACCCGCAAGGCGGCATCGTCGAATGCCCCCTGCACCGCCACCGACAGCGCCCCGGATCGCCACCCATCGCAATAAAACACCCTATCTCCAATCCCGCCGAGGAGCGGTCGGCAGAGCTCATCTCCACTGCCCTGCGTGCAGTTCTGAGCGCTCGCCAAATCCCCCCGGGGACGCGAGGATCACGGCGATACGCGGACAAGATCCATTTGTGGACCACAATGGTCCGTGAGTAGTCGACACTCAAGGACATCCCTGCATGCACTCTGGACTTGTCCAAGCTCTTCTACGCGCGTTTCATGTCTCGTGCCGCAGCGCAGTCTGCGGCCATACACCGGATCGCCGCATGCGCCATGCACAACTGCCCAGCTGCAAAGCTACCGGGCAGCGCTTCCCTAGGAGGACCCCTTCGTGTCCGTCGTCCGCTTCAAAGACCACCGCAAACCCCTCCGACGAGCAGCAATATGGGCCTTCGTCACGTCGACAGCAGCCACATCCCTCGTTCTTGCAACGTTGCCTGCCGCGCAGGCGGCTCCGTCCACAAGTCTCGTGATTGCGGAGGTCTATGGCGGCGGAGGCAACGCGGGGGCGTTGCTAACGCACGACTTCATTGAGTTGGCGAACGCAGGCTCGACCGTGCGTGACCTGACCGGCTACAGCGTCCAGTACCTACCCGGCTCTCCCTCGGCCGGCTCGGCATGGGGCGTCACACCACTCACCGGCTCTCTGGCACCTGGAGGGCGCTACCTGATCAGAGAGGGCGGGGGGAGTAGCGGAGTGACGGCGCTGCCTGCCCCCGATGCGGCGGGCAACATAGCGGTGGGAGCCACTTCGGGCACAGTCGCTCTCGTCTCCGGCTCAGCAGCCCTCACCTGTCTGACTGCTCTCGACTGCGCAGCCGATGCTCGCGTGGTGGACCTGGTCGGCTACGGCAACGCGGTGGTACGCGAGGTAGGGCCGGCCGGAGGCGCCAGCAGCACCTCCAGCGTCTCGCGTCCGGCAACTCTGCTTGACTCGGACAACAACGCGGCGGACTTCAGCGCAGGGCAGCCTTCCCCGGTCAACAGCGCCGGACAGGCACCTGGCGGGGGTGACGAAGAGCCGGGCAGTCTCCGTATCCATGACATCCAGGGGCACACCCGGCTTTCCCCGTTCGTCGGGCAGAATGTCGCTGCCATCCCGGGCATCGTGACAGGTGTACGGACATCCGGATCGAGGGGCTTTTGGATTCAGGACCCGGTGCCTGACAGCGATGCCCGAACGAGCGAAGGCGTATTCGTTCATACAGGAGCGGTCACCCCATCGGTCAAGGCAGGCGACTCGGTTCTGGTCGGCGGTAGGGTCAATGAGTACCGCGGCGCCGGTCCGGCCCAGTCCCTGACCGAGATCACTATCCCGACGGTCACGGTACTCTCGAGCGGCAACCCTCTTCCCGCAACTGTTGTCCTGGACAGTGCCTCCGTTCCCGACAGCTACATCCCCACTGCAGGGGGCGGTAGCGTCGACGGGCTCCCTCTTCAGCCGGACGTGTATGCGATGGACTTCTACGAGTCCATCGAAGGTGCCCGTGCCGAGATCACGGAAGCTCACGTCGTGGGTGCAACGAACACGTACCACGAACTGTGGGTGACATCGAAGCCGGAGGAGAACCGGACACCGCGTGGCGGCACCGTCTACGGCTCGTACGCGCAGCCCAATACCGGCCGCATCAAGGTGGCGTACCTGGGTAGCCAGAGTGCCTTCCCGGTTGCCAATGTCGGAGACGAGCTGGCGGGCGTTACGGCCGGCCCGGTGGACTACTCGAACTTCGGCGGGTACAGCCTGCAGGCCACCACCCTGGGCACACACGTCGACCACCACCTTCAGCGAGAGATCACCCGTAAGCAGCGCCCCACTGAGCTGGCTGTTGCCACCTTCAACGTAGAGAACCTCGACGCACGAGACCCTCAGAGCAAGTTCGACCGCCTCGCCTCAGGAGTAGCCGTCAACCTGGCGGCTCCCGACATCGTTGCTCTTGAAGAGATCCAGGACGACAACGGAGCCACCAACGACGGTACTGTCACCTCCGAGGCGACGCTCACGCGCTTCACCGACGCGATCGTCACGGCCGGCGGACCGCGCTACACCTGGCGCTACATCGCGCCTCAGAACCTGCAGGACGGTGGCGAGCCCGGCGGAAACATCCGCCAGGTCTTTCTCTACAACGCCCAGCGTGTCACCTTCTCCGACCGCCCGGGCGGTAACGCCACCACGGCGACAACGCCCCTCACAGTCAAGGGTGCTGTTCAGCTCTCGCATTCGCCAGGCAGGATCAACCCCACCAGCCAGGCCTGGGCGAACAGCCGAAAGCCGCTCGTGGGCGAGTTCGAGTTCCTTGGCAAGAGCGTCTTCGTCATTGCCAACCACTTCGCCTCCAAGGGCGGCGATCAGCCACTACACGGGCACAACCAGGAGCCCGAACGCTCATCGGAAACCCAACGCCACCTGCAAGCAGCCGAGGTCAACGCGTTCGTCCGGCAGATCCTGACAGCCGACAAGCACGCTCAGGTGATCACACTCGGGGACCTGAACGACTTCGAATTCTCGCAGACCACCAAGATCCTGACCGGTGGCGGCACCCTCAAGCCGCTTATCAACACCCTGCCAGCCAACGAACGCTACAGCTACGTCTTCGATGGCAATGCACAGACCCTCGACCACATCCTGACCAGCCCGGCCATCCGACAGTTCAGCTACGACGTGGTACACATCAACGCGGAGTTCTCCGATCAGGCGAGTGACCACGACCCTCAGATAATTCGCTACAACCCTCCGCGCGCTTACTAATAGCGCAGGCGAGCGGCGGCTGATGGGCGGGGGACGCCAGTACCCCGCCCATCAGGCATCCCAGGCCCGCAGCAATCCGCCGGGCCCTGAACAGCCTCTACTCCGTGCCTTCCCCGCCACCACACTGAGAGACAGACAGTGGGACTTGAGCAATCGGAGTCGAGTCCGGCGCGATGCCATCTTGGATGCCGTCCATTGCACCCGATCGCACCCCCCAGCAACTCGACTACACCGTAAGCCTGTTCGGCAGTGACAAGGCCAGCGCTGGTGCACTGTCCGGCAGCAGGTGGCGCGACTTGAATCCGCTGCCCGCTTCGCAAGATTGCTGCGGACGGTCGGCTCGACTGAGTGTGGAGATGCGGAACCCTGCGCGGGGAGGGTGCATTCCCGCTTCGGCCATGAGTCGACGTTGCGAAGCCTCGGCCATGACCGCGACGGTAGACATATTGAGCTGTGACTTATCCGAGAACCATCACCCGATGATCAATGATTTGCCTAACAATTCTGTTAAATGGGGTGAGAGGTGCGCTATGTTCCGATGGTCTTCGAACCCGTTATGAAGCCCCGATTCCGTCCGAGACCAGGGCCCGCCGACTGCGAGGGAGAGCTGAGCATGACTGACTGCACGACACGAGGGGTGCACGTCTCCCCGCTCGTCAACGATGAAGGCGGCTGGCGATGAACTCAGCAGAGAAGGTGATGATCGAATCCTCGGGAGGTGGATACCTGGCAGCTACTGTCACTCTTCCGCCCGGAGACCCAGAGGCCGTGCTGCTCGTGTGCCCCGCGCTGGGGGTGAGAGCGGACTACTACACACCGTTCTGTGAGCTCATAGCAGAGACAGGTGTGGCAGTGGTGGTTGCCGACATGAGAGGCCAGGGCGACAGTGCCCCGCGAGCCGGCCGGACCACCCGACACGGATACCACCTTCTCGCCTCCCGGGACTGGCCCTCGCTGGTCGCCTGGACGAGCGAGCGCTTTGGGCCCGAAGCACGCCTATTCCTGCTGGGCCACAGCATCGGTGGGCAGATCTCCCTCCACTACAGTGCGCTGGCCAAGAACGAGGTCGATGGACTGGTACTGGTTGCCTCCGGATCGGTGGACTATCGCGGTTTCAGCGGACTAGCACGGCTCAAAGTCCTACTGGGTACTCAGTTCATTGCCGGTGTTGCAACGCTTCTGGGCTATTGGCCGGGACACCTTCTGGGGTTCGCCGGCAGACAGCCCGCACGTTTGATGCGCGACTGGGCGCGCACCGCGCGCACCGGCAGTTTCCGTCCAGAAGGATCGGATATCGACTACGAGCGGCTGCTGGCGAATGGTGGCGGCCTGCCCACTCTCGCGATATCACTGTCTGGCGACTCCCTGGCGCCGCCAGCTGCCGTGGACCGTCTCTGCTCCAAGCTGCCGACTTCACGGGTCGAGCGGTGGCACTACGAACCGAGGGAGGGAGGGAAGGCCGACCACGTCAGGTGGGTACGTGACGGGGCGGAAATCGCCTCGTACGTGCGGTCGTGGATGAATGGGAACGGCGCCCGCACTCAAACGGGAGACTCCGATGGCTGATGTCTCGAAACCGGGGGAGAGGCGTCCGGGCCGATCGCGCTGGAGTACAGAAGGGAAAAGTACATGCCGCATACCGTTGGTCGGCTGGGGCCGATCGTAGGTGCCATCCAGGCGGTGGCAGTCCCGGACTGCAGCCCAAACTGAAATGGTAATCAGATATGCGACTGATGGTCAGTCAAGTCGCCCGCGCCGGCAACGAACTCAGTGCCCGGAATCACCTCCATCCCCAGGCGTCGACGCGATGATCTAGGCCCGATGCGGGTGGTTTGGCGGATCTCCCGATCTTGTGCTTGAAAGCCAGGAGATGGGGAAACAAGGCCGCAGTCCAGCTCGGCGACCCGCTGTCCACCCGACGCTGCGGACCAGCCTTGCCCTCAACCGCCTGACGTCGATCCGTCTCCGAGGATCCTTCCTGATATTCGGCAGAGGCTCACCGGAAGGTCGCGGGGCGGTCTGTCCAGTAGACGGTGTAACCACCCGGCGGACCTTCGCGTTGACGGGAATTGATCGCATAGGTTTGCAGACGATCCGGCGGATCTCTGCATCGAACTGCGGGAACGGTACGAAATCGCCCCAGGCATCTTCCCCGCGATTGGACGATGGCCGGGCGCTTCTGTCCCGCATCCTCACAGAACTTGAGGAAGCTGCTGGTGGCGGCGTCATCGGTCGGTGCGGTGCAGCCAGGCTTGGGGGTCTTGGCGACCTGGCCCCGGCTCTGGAGGCCGGCATAGCGGAACCGATGCCGCAGCAGGCGGACGCGCAGATTTGGACGACGGTGTGGGGCCAGACCTCGCTGACGGCGTCGGGCAGCCCTTCAACCCGCCTCATCCAGCTGCCCCACGGCTGGAAAGCCCCGAAGATACGCGACGCGCTCGCCGGGCAACCGCCGGCTGCCCGCCTCTCTGCGTGGAACCCCTGACCTGGGGCCAGGGCCGCGAGCTCCACCTTCACCAGGAGGCAGAGGAGCTGACCGGATTCCGAATCCCATCCCGCGAGTCCCACTCACCCTGGCAGCGCGGCACGAATGAGAATCCGAAGGGACTTCTGCGGGAGTACCTGCCGAAAGCTACCGACCTCGCCCTCTACGCCTGTTGTCGAGGCGTGAAAGCTGACCCCTGAGCGACTTTCTAACGAGCTGGTGTGTGATAGCGGCGGCTGGTGGTGTGGCCGCTGCGTGGTGGCATGATCGGGATGTGGCGATCATGGTCAACCGGATGGTTCTCGCGCATCGGGTGTTCACGGGGGATCTCCCGGCGCCATCTCGTTTCTCTGCTTGAGGAGTTGGCTGGTCCGTGGCAGGCCGTGGCCGAGGGGCGTCGTCACGAAGTACGCGGTGGTGTCAGGAAGCGTGTGGCAGGTTCCGGCGCCCAGAACCAGCTGGTGTCCGTCGACCGGCTGGTGGCCACGCTGATCCGTCTGCGGCACGATCTGCCGCACGCGGTCCTGGGTCTGCTGTCCGGTGTCGGCCGTTCCACGATCACCCGCGCGACCGGTGAGATACGCGGGCTTCTCGCCGAGCGTGGATGCACGGTCCCCGACCGTCCTGGGCTGCGGCTCCGGGCCCTGGCTGACGTGTTCGCCTATGCCCAGGCCGAGGGTGTCGAGCTGCGTCTGGACGCTACCGAAGTCCGGGGTCCGCCAGCCCGCAGCCGGCTGCGGCGGCAGGCGCGCATCCGTCCCGGGATAGAAGAGGCAGAACACGGTGAAAGCCATAGTTATTGCCGACGCCCGGGGGCGCATGCTCTGGACCGATGCCCTGCGGCCAGGGCGCATGCATGACGCGACCGCCACACGCAGTGAAGGCATCGCCGTCTGCTATCAGCACTTTCCCGACGAGGAAGCACTCCTGGACGACGGCTATTCCGGCCTCAGACGCGACCACCCCGGTCAGGCCATCACACCACCCAGGAAAGCCAACAAGACCAGCCCACCCCTCCACGAAGCCCGCCTGCAAGCCCGCCACCAGCACTCGTCCCGACGTATCAGCGTCTCAGGCCCGGGCATACTCAAAGGCTCCACTCGCGCCCACGAAGGCCAACATCCGCCAGCCTTCGCCTCCCATTAGGCGTACTCGTCCAGGGCGATCCGTCAGTCCCTGCGCGGTCGGGGCATCCGGACGGTGATCCCGGAGCGGTCGGACCAGAAGGCCAATCGGATACTGCGCGGGCAGGCCGCCGGCCTTCGACCGAGAGCTCTACAGGGGCCCGCAACGTAATCGAATGTTGCTTCGGCCGTCTCAAGCAGTTCCGCGCGATCGCCACCCGCTTCGGCAAAATGGCCACTTGGTACAAAGCCGGAGTCCACCTCGCCTCGCTCATCCTCTGGCTCCGCGAACCCACCCGAGATCGTTTGCCAGACAGAACCAGCGGTGGTTGAGGCGGCGGTGGCCGGTGGGCCGGGACATGGTCCGCTCGATCGCCCGGCCGCGGCGTCCGAGCCGTTCTGATGACTCGGCGCCCTTGCAGGCGGTGGGGACACCGGTGCGTTTGCCGCGGAGTCATTTCCGAGTTGGAGTATGTCGCAGGGCGCGTCCCGGTTGGTGACCAAGCGCCATGAGCTTCAGAGCTTGGCTGTCGTGGATACTGGCGGCCGGGACGTTGATGAGGAGGGGCAGTCCGTTCGCGTCCGGCAGGAGGTGCGTCCTGGTACCCGGCTTGCCCAGGTTCACGGGGCTCGGACGGACCTGTGAGTTTGCCCCCTTTCTTTCGCCCGGCCGTGTGCGGAGTCGAGGACCGCACGGGAGAGGCGGGCAGGCCGGCGTGGCCGAGGCGGTGCAGGATCTCCTCGTGGAGTCGGCCCCTCACGCGGGCCCGCGACCAGATCAGGAACCGGCGATGGGCTGTCGACTTCGACATACCGAAGCGTGGCCGCCAGGCGCAGCCGGACACCAACACGTAGATGATCGCGGCGAACAGTGCCTCATCAGGTGTGTCCCGTATTCCGCCACCCTGTGGCCGCATCCGAGAGGGTGGGTGCAACGGCTCGCTGATCTCCCACAGCCCGTCCGGAACAATCCAACTCCACGTACCCCGCCCTATGTCGGTTTCAACGACCGCCTCACTACATGGGGCACGGTCTAAAGCCTGCGTCTGGATATCGGTGGCTGCTGGGGTGATCTTGGTGAGGAATTTGAGGATCCCCTCGGCGGACTTTGTCCAGGTGAAGAGCTTCGGGTCCTGGTTCCTGGTCTCGATCCAAACCCGGATGGAATCTTTGAGTGGCTGCATCGAGGTGTGGACACCACGGCGGATGAGCTTGTAGGTCAGTAGGCCGAATCCACCGCTCGACCTGGCTGATCCAGGACGATCCATGGGGGCGTGAAGCGGATGCGGAAGTGGGGGATGCTTGGCCAGCCACGTTCTGATCTCCATATGTTGTGGGTGGCATAGTCGTCTCAGACCAGGTGCACGTCAAGGTCGCGGGTCCGCTTGATCCGCGTTCACCAGGAACTTCTTGAACTCGATGGCGGTGGAGTTCACGGATGACGGTGCCATCGGCGATGCTGAGGGCCGCGAAGAGGTTGGTGCCCACCGGGCCTCGGATGGTCGTGGATGCGCCGCTCGGGCATGCCCGGCATCCTCGGCAGGGCCGCCTGAGAGCGGTCCAGTGCCTAGATCCGGGACGTCTTGGCCATGCAGAGCCCCAAGCTCCTCACCTCAGCCAATGCCGAGCCGTAGAGACCCCATGGACTTCAGCGACGGAGCCTTGGGGACCGGTCTTCGGTGACGGCGAGAGCCACGCTGAAGGTGTTTCAGAGCGCGCCGAGGTAGGTGCGCCCAGCGAATCTCTGCAGTTCGGTGGAACAACAGTAAAGCGTCTGGTAGAGAATGTGAGTAGCATCTACCTGTCATCACGTCTACCAGGGAGCGGCCATCATGCCCAAGTTCTCCGCCGACGCCATCGGAATCAAGTCGCACTACGCCACGCAGATCGCCGCGGACTTGGAGCGCAACACTCGAGAGCAGGAAGAGATCAGCTCGCAACTGACCGCACTCAAGGATCAGTTGCTGGCTCTCCAGAACGACCACACACTGCTCGTACACATGGAGCAGTCCCTCTCGAACTCGCTCTCAGCCGCAGGCAGGGACGGTGAAGCCAACGGAAGCAACGGGCACGTCAAGCCTGCCGAGGGTGGCCGCGCGCCGGCTTCGGCAGTCAACGGCGCAGGAAACCCCGTCAAGGAGACGGGCTCCCCCAAGAAGCGGGCCAAGTACCGTCGCGCGGATGGCAGCCTGCCTCTTCGTGAGCTTGTCAGCATGCATCTGGCCGAGCACGAGGGGCCGCGGTCCGCAGCCGAGGTCGCTGCTGCGGTTTCGGAGGCTCACCCCGAGCGCAATGTCAGCATCGCTGTGGTGCGCAACACTCTCGAGAACCTGGTGGCCAAGAGTGAAGCTTCGCGGACTAAGCAGCAGAAGTCTGTTTTCTACTCAATCATCGACGGGATGTCGGTGACTCAGTCCTGATCGCATCCGACATCTTCGCTGTTGGAAGCGAGTGATTATTCGAACTTCCGCTATCGGGAGACCCAGACTGGCCAGAAGGCCCGAGCATGAGTGCGGGCCGAGAGGAATCCGCTGGCCTGAGTCTTCCGGGAGCGGGGGCTTTCAGCGGGTCCTAGCGAGGAACCCCGGGCCTTCAGGCCCGGGAGGAATCGCTTCTCTGGGCTGCTGTGACCCGCACTGGCGCACGGGTCATCACCGTCGACCTCAGCCGGGGCGCTTCTGATTCTCGATGTACTCCTGCACCACCGCGAGCGGCGCACCGCCGCAGGAGGCCGCGAAGCAGGACGGGGACCAGAAGTGTGCGCCTCATAGGTACTTGCGGATGTGGTGTCCCTGCCACCCCATAGGGGTGTCTGGAGCTCACCCAGCAGCCAGTTGGGCACTACCTCCAAGCCCGGCCCTTCAGGGCCGGGTCAAGTTGATGGCGAAGGTAGGTTCTCCAAACGGGAGTGGCTCCGGCCGGGCCAGGCTGAACCTCTTCGGGGCATGCGGACTATTGTCGAACGGGTTGGAGGGCCTGGGCCGTCGACTGCGGCCAGCGGGGCATCCGCCACCGATTCGATATCCGAGACGCTCAGCCACTCCCACCATGGATGGCTCGTTGGCACAGGTGCCGTTCTGGATTCTCCGGCGACAGCGCGTGCCAGGTGGCCGACGATCTGCTCGGGGCCCCACTCCAGGTCGAGCTTGGCCCTGGACCTCGGAACGAAGCTCCGCATCGAGCCTGAGTTTCGCCTGCCTACGGAGTCCTGCCTAAACGGGAAGCGACCTCGCCTATGCCCAGGCGGCGCTTGCGTAGCGTCGCGATCCTCTTGCGTTCAGCAGGGACAGGCACCGTCAGCCCAAGAGTCACTGACATGGCGCATCGGCGGGTTCCATCTGCACTTTCACGCCCAAGAGTGCCTCGTGGCTGAACCTGGTCGAGCGGTGATTCGCCGAGCTCACTCAGAAGAGGCTCAGGCATGGAGTTCACGGCTCCGAGCGCTCGAGCGTGACATCCGGGCCTCGCTCGCTGACCGGAAAGACCAGCCGCGGCCGTTCGCCTGGAGGAAGGCAGCTGACGAAAATCCTCGACAAGGCCACGGCTCAATGCCGCCGCTCTGACCCAGGTCACTAACAGCCTGGCATGCACACCTCACTGGGATCCCGACCTGCACTTGGGTCGGCCCTTTCCTTCAAGGTCAGCCAGGTGCTGTCTCGGCCAAGAGCCTGGGCTCGGGAGATCCCGGACCGCGGCCTTGGGCAGGTTCGTTGCCGAGTCCGGGGACAAGCCTGCGCTCTGTCTACGCCCCGCCGGTCGGGCGCTGAATCTGCAGAGACTTCCAGCCGACTGGGTGGTTGGCAGCCCGCATGCGCTCAAGGGACCGAAGCCACCAAGCGGGCGAAGAGCGGAGCAGGGCCGGGCTCTACCTCGTGAGGTGATCGTTCAGATCGGCATACGGGATTAGGTGGCCGCGGGGTGTTGGAAGGTGGAACACCTCTGGCGAGCGTCGTTCGCCGAGATCACCCACGTGTTGGTGTCCGGCTGCTGACGGGCTCCGTCGTCCCGCTTCCAAGTCTTGGCATCGCTGGCTTGCCGCGGTTCCTGATCCGGCGGCGGGCCAGAGCGCAGAGCCGACTGTGCAAGGAGATCCCGCCCGCCTCGACGACGTCGGCCTGCTCGATCTCGACTCGGACCACGTGAGGGCGAAAGCGGGTAGGCAAGCTCGCAGGGCTCCTCGTCGGCGTCTCGGACACGACCGTGATGCCGAGGCAAGAGAAGCGCATGGTCGCATCCTAGACGTACGATTCGTCGGAATTGTCCAAGTAGTGACTACTCAGGCGCCAGGACGGCAGGCCAGATCACTGTGGCAAGGAACGTATCCGCTGTCACTGCAGAACGGACGTCCGCATCGCCATGTCAATGATCGATCTGGCAATACGCCAGGCTCTGCGTTCCGACTGCCGCCACAGGGTGGGGGCAGTACTGGTGGCAGGACGGCGTGTTATGGCAGCCTCACCAAACCTTCGCCGCAATGACCCGATGATCGATTTCCGGCATGCCACATTCCATGCGGAAGAGGCTGTCCTCAGGCGAGTGCGCCACGCCGCCGGGGCGATCATCTACGTTGCTCGGGTTGCTTCCGACGGGGCCTCTCTCCTTGCCCGCCCGTGCCCACGCTGCCAGGACGGGCTGGCCGAGGCTGGTGTCGTCCGCGCGTACTACACGGCCTCGCCCACCGCAGTGGACTACATGGGTATTTGCTCGACCGGAGGCCCGTCACGCCGAGCCGCGAGACGGGACCGCACTGCCTGAGCCTTTGGTGGAACTTACAGACGCCGGCACCGGCATTCCGGTCGTGCTGGCAGCCAACAGGCTCTCAGGCATCGAGGAAGGGCTAAGTAAGCACTGACTGCTCATGAGCCGTCGCATGCGAGGGCTCATGTTGGGAAAAGCTTGGGCAAGTGGCGGAAAGGCAGACGCGGCGGACTTAAAATCCGCAGTCCTCGAGACGTGTGGGTTCGAATCCCATCTTGCTCACTGTGCATGGCGCCCCGCAGCGCCACTACGACGCTGCGGGGCATCGAACATCTCGATTCACCGGTCATTTCGCATGCGGCTCGGGAACGGATCGCGTAGAGCGGATTCAAGCGGATCTCGCTCGTACCCGGCATCTGCAGCAGCTCGGAGTGCTGGCGTCAGTCCATTTCGTCTTGCGCCAGAACTCTCGCCATATTCCGTTCGGCGAGAGCAGTGATCGTGACAAACGGGTTCACTCCGAGGGAACCTGGGATGAGTGACCCGTCGGTCACGTACAGCCGCGGCGACCCTTTGACGCGGCCATAATTGTCGGTCGCACGGCCGAGGACACAACCACCCAGAGGGTGATAGGTAAAATCATCGGCGAAAGTCTTATTCTCGCCAAACAGATCGTACCGGTAAATAGTTGCGTTCGCTCGGTTGATGCGGTCGAAAAGCGACTTTGCAGCGGTTACGGACGGTTGATTCTGGGACCGACGCCATTGCAGTCTTGCGGTGTCGGATGCAGAATCGTAAGCGATAGTGCCTCGTTCAGGGTTCTTTGTGATAGCAAGGTAAAGGCTGATCCAGTGCTCGAACCCCATCGGTAGAGGCGCAATCTCTGCGAATACCGGGTGTGTGGGATTTGACCAGTCGTCAATGCCCATGACAGGCATCGTCGCTTGGTTCTTTCCTACCGTGTCCCAGAGATGGTTAGCACGGGCAGTCATGACGTTGCCGTTGCCTCCCCACCCTCGGCCAACCTCCAGGCTCAGGTCAGGCAGAGTGCCCCTGTCGCGTGCACGCAGAAGAATCTCGGTAGTCCCGAGGCTTCCCGCGCCGAGAAACAACTGACGACAGCCGACTTCGGTAGTGGCCACGACCCGTCCATGGTCGTCAGTCCGGTCGACAGTCAGTACATAGGTACCGTCTGGCTCTCTCCGCACACCTCTGACTCGACTCATGGTCCGGATCGTGACATTTCCAGTGCCCAGAGCCGCAGCCAGGTACGTCTTATCGAGGCTGCGCTTACCATGATTGTTGCCATAGATGACCTCGCCGGCGAGGGCAGATTTGACCGCAAGGCCCGCCGCCTCGCGCTGCATGTAAGCAAAGTCGTAGACGCTGGGGACAAAGACAGTATTTAGCCCTGCTCTCTCTGCATGCTTGCGGGAGACGCGTGAGAAGCGATACCAATTCGTGGAGTTGAACCATGACGGATCCACGGTATTGACGCCCAGCATTTGGCGCGCTTTGGGGAACCAGGTCTCATACATCTGTGCAGCATTGACCTGAGGCAGCACTTCGGAGAAATATGAGCGCTTCGGGGTCACCGCCATGCCGCCGTTGACAAGTGATCCCCCTCCCACACCACGGCCCATGAACACAGACATGTCGGAGTAGCGGACACGATCGAGGACTCCTGGATAGGGGTTGATGTCCTTGTTGACGACATCCAGCCACAGGAAAGTGGCGAGGGGCGCCTCGGTGCGAGTACGGAACCACATGGAACGACGATCGGGTGTTCGGGTGGCGCAGAAGACCTTCCCGTCCGGGCCTGCCGTGTTCCAGAGACGGCCCATCTCGAGGACCAGTGTCTCGACGCCTGCCTCGCCGAGGCGAAGCGCGGCAACTGCTGCACCGTAGCCAGAGCCGACGACGACAGCGGGAGCGTACTGGGTCGCCTCAGGCTCCACCGCAGCTGCCGCGGTAAGGCCGATACGAGTGAACCCGAATGCCGAGGCCGCCTGGAGAGCGCCAACACCTAGCATGTGACGTCTCGTCAGATAGTTTGTCATGTGCGGAGCATGGGTGCCAGATGGGCGCTCCGGCAACCTCTGGGACTTGAGCGGATACCCGATGAGCGTTCCGCGTCGAACTCTCGCTCCCCGAACACATCGAGACCGTTGCCCGCAGGAGAAGCGTGTCACGCAGCAGGTCTGAGCCAATCGCGGTGAGTTGGCGCCGGCCAACTACCGCCCCTTCGGGCTCACAGCCCCCGTCTGCCGCTGCAAGCACTTCCGTGGATCATCGAGCTGAAAATGCTCTTGCCGATCATCACAATAAATTCGGCTCAGTGAGCTTCTTCAGCGGTCACTCCAGAGGATGAGTGGCTGGCTGAGGTTGACTGCCCTCTGAGCTGCGGCAGCGCAAAGCTCTCGTGGGCCCAATCGTCACCCGATCGGTGGCCACTCTGAAGAAGCTCAGTGATTTAGTGGTTATGCTGACGAACGGCGACGTCAGGGGCCGGACGATCTTGTGGAGCTGACGGCTGCCGCCTCACGGGGCATCGCCTGCGCGAGCCGCCGGATCTCCACCACGGTGCGGACTGCGATGCCAGGCATTTCTGCAGTATTGCAAGCCCGGCGCATCTCAGGTGCTTCGGATCACCACTTACCGTCCGGCCTCCATCCATCGCGCAATTCTCTCGCTCAAGTAGCGACACGGGCCCACGCAGTGAGAATTTTCGATTTGGTCACTGAGCATTTTCAGCGTGGCCACCGATCGGGTGATGACCTTGGCGCCCGCAACGGACAGGGCTCCCGGGCCGTTGGGTGAGGTGTTCGAAGTCTCAACCTGCCGGCCCAGGAGCCCTGTTGGTTCCCTATCCTGCCGCACTCGACCTGCCTCATGCGCTGGTCGAGTGGGTCACGATGCTTATCGTCACCCGTGAGGGTGACCGCCGCTGCAAGCTCCCGCCGCACAAGCGCGCCCTCGTCGCTCTCGCCTACCTGCGCAAGCACGACACTCTCGCGCAGATCGCCGCCGGGTTCGGCATATCCGTAGGCACCGCCCACGCCTACACCACCGCCGTCGTGCGGCTCCTCGCCGACCGGGCGCCGGGCCTGCTCAAGACCCTGCGCGAGCACGACCCGGACTACGTGCTCCTGGACGGCACCCTCAGCGAGTGCGACCGCCTGGGCGACGCACGCGCCGATTACTCCCACAAGCACCGGCGCCACGGCGTGAACGTGCAGATAGTCACCGATCCCCAAGGCCAGCTTCTGTGGATCTCATGCGGCCTTGCCGGGCCGCGCTCACGATCTGACCGCCGCACGCACCCACCGCATCATCCGAATCTGCGAACGCCAGGGCGTCCCGATCGTCGCCGACCGCGCCTACATCGGCGCAGGCTCCTGGGTCACCACCGCCATCCGCCGCCCGCCCAACGGCGAACTGTCACCGACCGAACGGACGCTGAACCGGGCACTCGCCCAGGCCCGCGCTCCTGTCGAACGAGGCGTCGCCCGCCTGAAGTCCTGGCGGATCTTCCGCCGGAGCCGCTGCAGCCCGAACCGCACGACGGACATCGCCGCCGCGGTCCTCACCCTGGAGAGGCAACGCTGAAAATGCTCACTGATCGGGTGGGGGTGGAGTGGGCTGAGCCCCACGGATGTTGAGTGAGGTGTTTGGCCTCGGCTCTTCATCGGTGGGGATCTGTGGTTGCTTGTCGTGTCGTACTCACTCGACGTCCCGCAGGTCCTTGTGGAGTGGGGCACGCTGCTGATCGTCACCCGTGAGGGCGACCGCAGGTGCAAGCTGCCGCCGTCCCGGTGTGCTCTGGCCGACTGGTGTACCTGCGCAGGACGAACGCACATCGCCGTCGGGTCCGGCATCGGTGCGGGCGCTGCTCACGCCTGCATCCGTATGGTCGTGGCGCTTCCGGCCGGCCGGGAGCGCCACGCCTGACCGCAGCGTTGAGACCCGTCAACCCCCGGTATGTCCTGCCCGACGGGACGCTCGCCGGGTGTGACCGGGGCGATGATTCGGGCAAGCACCGCAGGCACGGCGTGACCCTTCAGGCCATCACCGCTCCAGACGGGACATTCGTGTGGATCTCACTCGAGGTGCCGGGCCGGCCCATGATCCGGCCGGGGCCCGTTGGCACCGGATCACCGCCACCTGTACCCGGCTCGGCATCCCCGTCCTGGCCGGCAAGGCGTACCAGGGAGCCGGAGACGGTGCCGGTGCCGCGTCGCACAAGGCCCGGCAAGGACCCCGCGATCGCGCAGAGATGCGCCGCCCGGGCACACTCCCGCCTGAGACGGCCGGTGGACAGAGCGACCGCCCCGACCAAGACCTCCCGCGTCCCCCGTAAAGACACCCTGCACCCCCGACAACCTCACATCAATGAGCTTCTTCAGAGTGGCCACCGATCGGGTGACGATTGGGCCCACGAGAGCTTTGCGCTGCCGCAGCTCAGAGGGCAGTCAACCTCAGCCAGCCACTCATCCTCTGGAGTGACCGCTGAAGAAGCTCAATCGCCAAGACCGTCCCCACCCCGACGACTCACCGGCTGAAACGGCTCAGTGGTCTCCCGCCGTTTCGCCTCACTCTGCTTCTCAGGCTGACAGCAGGTGCAGGCCGCGCCCCGTGACCGGCTGGGTGTAAACCCACATCTACCGAGGGCTGTGTTCAAAGTCACGCCGCTTGAGCGCTGACCTTGACTCGCCGACGGCCGCGTTTCAAAGCGGGCATGCACAAGGGTTCCAACCTGACGATTACGGGTGAAACTGCGATCTGATGCGTCCTTCAAGCCCGCCACAGACCTCGATTCGCTGTGCGTCCACCAGTCGTGATCCACGGCCGGAGACAACGCGCCACGCAGACGGCTTGGGTAGTTGCTACTCAAGTACTGCCGCACGGGCTTCTGTCGGGAAGACGGATAGGCAAGGGTGCCGTCGTCCGATACCGATTCCGGTTCTCTCATTACATGCAGGGATGCACATGACCCCCGAACCCCAGGAATCCATAACCCGGCGGCGGCGCCGCGGTTTTGTGGCAGCCGCGGCAAGCCTTGTTGCCGCTTTGGTCGGCGCCGGCGTCACTCCCGCGTTCTCAATTGCAGCAGTCGACGCCCCGTCAGGATCCGTCCCGTTCAAGGCGGTATCCGACAAGCTGGGGAAGGCTGACGCGGATCTACTGGCGCAGGCGGAAGCCAAGGGCGAAAAGACCGTCACCTTGATGGTCGCGACCGCGCCCGGTTCCACTGCGGCGGTCGCCGCGCAGCTTGACGCAGTGAAGGGAGGTTCCGTAGGCCAGGTTTATGACAAGCTCGGTTACGTTCGCGCCACGCTACCGACCGAGGGCGCGAAAGCCGCGATCAAGGCGGCTGTCAAACTCTCGGCTGTCCACGGCATCGACCTCAGCCACGAGATCGAGCTGGACGATCCGACGCCGGCTGCGGACCGGGCCAAGAACGCCCTCCTGGCCTTGCCGGTAGCCGGTTCTCCGGCCCCTGGCAAGGACACGCCTGCAGCGAACCCCTACAACCCGTCCTTCGAAACTGGAGCGGTGGAGTTCGTCAAGAGCCACCCCGGATACGACGGCCGCGGCGTGACCATCGGCATCCTGGATTCCGGCGTCGATCTGGGCCACCCTGCCCTGCAGCAGACCACCACCGGCGAGCGTAAGATCGTCGACTGGGTAACTGCCACGGACCCGATCACCGACAACGACGGGACGTGGCGGGCTCAAACAACGCCTGTCACGGGCCCGACGTTCACGGCATCAGGCACTTCCTGGAAGGCCCCTGCCGGTTCGTACCAGTTCAGTCGGTTCAGTGAATCGATAACAGCCACCGGTGACATGGCGGGCGACGTCAACCGGGACGGAGACACCTCTGACCGGTTCGGCATGCTCTACGATCCGGCTGCGGGGACGGTACGGGTCGACACCGACCAGAACGGCGACTTCACGGACAACGTGCCGATGAAGCCGTACAAGGACGGGTACCAGGTCGGCTACTTCGGCACGGACAACCCGGCGACCCCGGTGGCCGAGCGGATCCCGTTCGTCATTGAAATCCGCAAGGACGTCCCGATGGACCCGCTCGGCGGCACCTGGGTGGGCAAGAAGGCCGACTTCGTCAACGTCGGCATCATCGAATCCGAGCACGGCACTCACGTGGCCGGCATCACCGCCGCCAAGGGCCTGTTCGGCGGGAAGATGAACGGCGCCGCACCCGGTGCCAAGCTTGTTTCGTCCCGCGCCTGCTCGTGGAGCGGTGGCTGCACCAACGTCGCACTCACCGAGGGCATGGCCGATCTGGTCATCAATCGCGGTGTCGACATCGTCAACATGTCGATCGGCGGTCTGCCCGCGCTGAACGACGGCAACAACGCGCGCGCTGAGCTCTACTCCCGGCTCATTGACACCTACGGCGTTCAGCTGGTCATCTCGGCCGGGAACGAGGGGCCTGGTCTCAACACGATCGGGGACCCCGGCCTCGCCGACAAGGTGATCTCCGTCGGCGCTGCGGTCTCCAAGGAGACGTGGGCCGCCAACTACGGTTCGGTCGTGACGAATTCGTACGCCATGTTCCCCTTCTCCTCGCGCGGGCCGCGCGAGGACGGCGGCTTCACCCCGACCCTCACGGCACCCGGTGCTGCGGTCAACACCATCCAGACCTGGCTCCCCGGCGCGCCGGTGAAGGAGGCCGGCTACCAGCTCCCGGCCGGGTACGGCATGCTTCAGGGAACCTCGATGTCCTCGCCTCAGGCCGCTGGTGCGAGCGCGCTGCTGCTCTCTGCTGCCAAGCAGCGTGGTATGGAGCTCTCGCCCGCAGATCTGCGCACGGCACTCACAAGCACTGCGAAGAGGATCGTCGGGGCAAAGGCGCATGAGCAGGGCTCTGGGCTGATCAACGTCGTCGGAGCCTGGGCGGCGGTAGAGGATCATGCCACGGCGCACGAGTACAAGGTCATGGCACCGGTCGACACCGCGATCGACGAGTTCCTGCAGACTCCTGGCTTTGGTACCGGTATCTACGATCGCGAGGGCGGTCTGAAGGTCCGGCAGAAGAAGACGTACAACGTCACGGTCGTCCGCACGACCGGGCCGGACCGTCCGGTTCGTCATGAGATGCGCTGGAAGTACAACGACGGCACCTTCAGGCTGCTCGGTGCGCCTTCCGTGGAGCTCCCTCTGAACACGCCGGTCACCGTCAAGGTCGGTGCGCACCCACTTCTTTCGGGAGTTCGCAGCGCCATCCTGGAACTGGACGACACCACCACCGCCGGTGTGGACAAGCAGGTTCTCGCTACCGTTGTCGTCTCGGAGAAGCTGACCAAGCCCGGGTACTCCTTCTCGGCCTCCAGTTCCGTGCAGCGCAACAGCCACAAGTCGTACTTCGTGACCGTTCCGGAGGGCGCCAAGACTCTGGAGGTTGCCCTCGGCGGGCTGAAGGACAGCAGCCAGACCCGTTTCATCTCCATTCATCCGTACGGTGTGGGCGTCGAGGACAGCGCCACGATCAACTGCTACCCGAACTACACCAACCCAGAGAACACCTGCCGTCCCGACCAGCGCTCCTACAGCGACCCGCAGCCGGGAGTCTGGGAGATCGAGGTCGAGTCCCGCCGCACATCCCCGCTGCTGGACAACCCGTTCAGAATTGACGTCACACTGCTCGGCGCCGCTTTCGACCCCGCTGTGCAGACCCTCTCCGAGGTTCACGTCGGTGCACCGACTCAGGTCCAGTGGACGGTCAGCAACGGATTCGCCGGCATCAACGGCAAGCTGAGGGGCGGCCCGCTGGGCTCGGCGAAGGTCACCCGTCCATCGATCGAGGACCAGGAGACCCAGGAGACGGCCGTCACTCTCGCGAGCGGCGTCGAGAGGCTGGATGTCTCCATCGGCGGTGTCTCGGATGCCGCGGCCGACCTCGACCTTGAGCTCTGGCTGGGCGACACGTTGGTGGGACAGTCCGCGGACGGCGACTCGGAGGAGTCCGTCAGCATCGACAACCCCGCTGCCGGCACATACACGATCCGTGTGGTGGGCTATGCCGTACCGGCTGGTTCGACGGAGTTCGACTACCAGGACGTGTACTTCGCGCCCTCTCTCGGCAGCGTCAACGTCGACGATGCGCAGCCCGTAGTGCTCGCGAACGGTGCAACAGCCCAGCTAGCTGCCGATGTGGTTGCAGCCGCCCCCGCCCCCGAAGGACGCCGGTTCTTCGGCGAGGTTCAGCTGCTCAACGCCCATGGCACGCCCGCTGGCACGGGTCACGTCGTGATCGAAAAGGTCACGCCGTAGGAGCGTTGCGTATAGCAAGGGTGGGCATCTGGGCTACCGGGTGCCCACCCGCGCACGTTGCCGCAGAGTGGGCGCGTCCAGCATGGCGCCATTCTGAGCACGGCTTCACCCGCCTTGCCTTGCTCAACTGGAGGCCTCCGCGTAGGCGGGCGGGCCAGAGCTGTCTCTCGCATCTAGCGCCCTCGACTGTTGTCAGGGCGCTCAGCGATTTGCGCCACCATGGATTGCTTCGTGCAGATCACGAAGTGAGAGCTGCACCCCGGCTTAGCATGGGTACCGCTACTCCATTGTGCGAGGTGAGAGCCCTATAGCCTCTAATGCGCGCAGGCCCCGCCGCCATGCCCACTCCCGGGACGCAGTTTCTCGCGCCGACCCTGGCTGGAACGGGGCGAGCTCACCAATCGGCAGCGGCAAGCGCCCCGTGGCACTTCAAAGGAGACTTAGAACCGTGGCTGTACGCACTGCTGTCCTTGACGATCTTCCGTCCGTCTTGGAACTTGCCATCGCGTTCTACGAAGAAGGTGGATTCACCACACCGGAATCCACCCTTCGCGCCAACCTCGCCGTCTTGGTCGGTTCATCCATCGCTCGAGTGGCGGTTCAGGCCAAAGGTGATGACATCCTAGGGTTCGCGATCACCACGACGACCTTGGGGCTCGAAGGAGGACTGGTAGCTGAGCTCCAGGACCTCTACGTGACGCCAAACATTCGCGGACGCGGCTACGGTAGTCAGCTGATCAAGGACTCCTTGCGTTGGTCCTCTGCGCATGGCTGCAGCGCAGTCGAGTTGGTAATCGCCCCGAATGGAAGTGACGTTCGGCACTTGTTCGACTACTATGCCCAGCGCGGATTCGTCGACACAGGGCGGAGCCTGCTCGCCCACAGGTTCGCGTGGAATTCTCAGCCAGCGCACGGGAATCGGATGCCAGCATCTGCCACGACGCTTCCCAGCAATGCGCCTGGGCACTGAGCGATGTGGCGGTTGTTTGGTCGGCCCGAGGGACCGTAGCGCGAAGGCACCTTCGAGCCGCAGATCGTCAAGAAGCGCCAACACCGGCTGACCGGCGTTGACGAATTATCCTGTCGCTCGCGGCGAGGGGCCTGACCCGCAGCGAGATCTCCGCACCTCCGCCAGACGTCCAGGGAGCCGAGGTCTCCAAGCAGACCATCTCGACGATCACGGATTCGGTGATGGAGGGCGTGGCCGAATGGCAGGCGCGCCCGCTCGGCAAGGGGCGGTTTCCAGTGATCGTTTCGAATCAGCAGTAGGTGAGTCGCTTGGCCAGCGTCTCATGCCTCGGCCGGGGTGCGGTCTCCGACGACCCGGCGGGCACGTTGGCTGAAATGCTGCTCGACTTGCGCGAGGTCACGGGCGGCGGTGTTGTCAACGACTCTTTCATCTTGCCCCCTCCCGGGGCTCTCGGGCTCTGACGCTTGTCGTAGCACTCTTTGATCATGATGGGTGCGTCGATGGCGGGGCGGGGAAGGAAGCGGAGGCCGGCCCCTGAGGCTGAGTACTGGCGGCTGCTGGCGTCGGGTAAGGGCACGGTCAAGGCGCGCAGGCAGCTCGGGATTGGCAGGAAGACCAGCTGCCGTTGGAGGGAGGAGAGCGGCGGTGTCCCGCCGGCCCCCCTCCGGAGCATTCCGTTCGGACCGCTGCCTCTCGCTGCTGGCAGGCAATGGGATCGCCACCCTGCACGAGCGCGGCCTGGGCGTCCGCGAGATAACCGGGCGGCTCGGACGGGCGCCGTCGACGGCCAGGCGCGGGCTGCGCTGCAACAGCCGTCGTCATGACAACGGCGTCTATGACGCCGGCTTGGCCCATCAGCGATCCCGGGGAGCGGTTCCGTCGACCGCGGCGAGTCAAGATGGCGGCCGATCTGGAACTGAAGGCCGAGTCCCAGGACAAGCTCAATCCGAGTGCATCGCCGCTATCCGGGCGGCCATCCGGGAAGTCCCGGCAGCTGGCCGGGCCGCGGCCTGCAGTGCACCGCCCACGACTACACCGAGCCGGGCAAACCCCGCAGCGCCTGGAACGACGCCCAGGCCCGCACCGCGCTGGTGGAATCCCATGTCACGGATGCACTGCGGCTGCTCGGGCGGGACAGCTGCCCGAGAAGCGGCTCGGCGAGAAAGCCGCGAACGCGGTGGGCATCCCGGCCGCCGGGCAGGGCGTCGAACCGGCTGAGGGACTCCGGACGGCCGCGACGGGCGCTGGGGCCCGGGCCACCGCCCCGGGCCGCATGGTCTCCACGGTCGATCCCGAAGCCCGCCACGTCGCAAGACTCAATCCCATCAGCAGGACGGATACAAGGCCCACCTCGCCGTCGAGCCCGAGACCGGCCCGTTCACCGCCGTTGCTCTCGCTCCCGGAGCCGGGCCGGAACACCAAGAGGCCGCTGTCGCCTGGATCTGCTCGCCGAGGAGGACGAGCCGGTTCACGCCTTCGGCGACATCGCCTGCCTCACCGGCAACGCCCGCCAGGTGCTGGAGCGGGTCAGGCACCGGCTGCTTCGCCGTCGCCGCCACCGTGACCTGTTCCCAAGGGCACACAGTCCCGCTGCCGGACCCCGGCGGACAGCACCACCAGCGCAAAGCAGCCTTCAGGGACCTGTGCAGCGGGTGCTATCCGCGCGAGCGGTGCACCAAAGCCAAAGCAGGCCGGATCCTGACCATTCGCTCCCACGACCTCCAGGCGGCCTCTTGTCATCAGGCCGCGACCGCCCCTGGCAGGCAAGACGCCCACCGCCACCGGCAACCACCCGCCGAACATGCCCTGGCGGGGTGGCCGGAGCAGCGACGGCAGAGCTCTAGGCCGGTGGAAAATGGGGCGAACAGATTGCATGGATCATGAAGCTGCTGCGCCTGACTGATGAAATTGAGTACTCACTGCTCGGGAGATTGTCTATGTTTTGTCAAGATAATTCATACGAGCTAATCGACCCATGGGCATTGCCGCCTCACGGTAGGAACCGCTGTAGGAGCAGTGTGCAGGGCAATAGGTAAGGAATGAAATTGCGTATTCAATTAAGGATCACCAGTATGGGGATAGCGGCAGGGATCGCGCTTGCTGCTCTTTCCGGGTTTGCCGTCGCCTCATCCGCCAAGGGGGATCTTCGAAGCGCTGTAGTCGCGGGCGACGAGCTTGACCCGCCAAGGCCTACGACTGGCTACATCATCCACGTAACGGGCGGGTGACTGTCCAGGGATTCAAGTGGCTCATGAGCATCCACGCATAGAGTTGTGTCTTTGCCAGGCCTGCGCGGGCAATCGCCAGCTCAGGCCTGGTTGCTTGGACCGCTTGTCGTTCCTGGATTTGCCGCCGTTCTTGGCTGCCGGAGCCGGCCGGTCACAGCCGAGAGGATCGCTCATCTCCCCTCGAGAGCAGACTCCAACACACGCCCTGGCGGCTGCCTGGGCAGGCCTCCCTCATCCGTCAGCTGCAAGCCCTCGGCCTGAGCCCGGGCCACGAGTTCGTTCATGAACCGGCCATCCACGCCCGTCGACGCGGTGCCCGCTCCATGACCGGAGTTATACCGCTCTTCCATGCAGCCCTTCTGGAGTCGCCAGCAGGTGAGCGGGCGAGGCTTCTGGGGCGGTGGCGTGCTCGCCGACCTGCTGGCGGGCGCCGGGCCCGGATCCGTGTGAGACGCCACGTCCGGCATGGACGCGTTTCACGTCCAGGGCCCATGCCGGGCGACGGTGCCTGTCGTGGCCACGGTCGCCTGACACGGGTCGGGCCGTCGCCGCGGGCGGCCGAAGTTGCCACGGACCGGTGGGACGCTGCCTGGAGCAAGGGATGAACTGCGTGACGGCGGTGCGGTTCCCTCCGGTGGGCGTGACCGCAGGCGGATTGCCTGAGGCATAGCGACCAGGTGATACTTGCTGCCGTCCTGCCCGGTCGACAGGGCTTCGCCCTCTCTTGGATCCCCCTCTCTGCCGCGTGTATGCAGGAGTTGACTCACTGAGCTTCTTCAGAGTGGCCACCGATCGGGTGACGATTGGGCCCACGAGAGCTTTGCGCTGCCGCAGCTCAGAGGGCAGTCAACCTCAGCCAGCCACTCATCCTCTGGAGTGACCGCTGAAGAAGCTCACTGCGCGCGAGCAGTCAGGAACATCCGCTCCGCACAGCCGGGCCAGGAGAGTCTCGTGCAACCGCGGCCAACCGTCGGCTTCAGGCCACTCGGCCAGACGCCCCGGCAGGTCATGCCCGAACCGAAGCCCAGCTCCTGCGGAAGGCGCTTCCACATGATCCCTGCGTGCAGCACGAACAGGATGCTGCAATACCAGCCGGTCCGGATGCGGCTTCGGCCCAGGATGACGAACCGAGCCGCTACGCCTCGGCAACAGCGGCTCGATCACCGCCCACACGTGTCATCGACGTCCCACTGCCTACGCCGGCGCACCCCACACGACCGGATCAACGCTCTGAGAGCCACCCACCCAGCCCGAAGATCATTTCACTCAGGGGTTGTATAAGAGCGTCCGCCAGTAGGTGGGTGAAGTGGTGCAGGCACGGTCCCCGATCATGGAGTTCTTCACGCTTCATGATCACTCGGGGTGTCCGTGCCTGCTGTTCCATCATGCCTGCTCAAACCAGTCCGCGACCAGTTCCTGGCACTGTTGCCTGCCCGTGAGGACCATCATCCGCTCGGCTGTCACAACCCCCGGATTGCAGACGAGGTCGTCTTCGACCGCCTGGTGCAAGTGCTCGTGTTCGGCTGCGGATACGAACGGGTGGCCGATGGCCGCTGCTCTGCCACCACGCTGCGCCGGCGCAGAGACGAATGGATCGCACTCGGGGTGATGGAACAACTTCGGCTGCTGGTCCTGTCCGCCTACGACCGCATGATCGGCCTCGAACTCGATCATCTCATCGCGGACGGATGCATCACCAAGGCGCCCGCCGGCGGCGAGTGCGCGGGAAGAAGCCCGGTCGACCGCGGCAAACAGGGCCTCAAACGCTCGCAGTTGACCGAAGCGCAGGGCATACCGCTCGTCACCGAGCCGGCGCCCGCGAACATCCGCGATCACACCTTGCTGCCAGCCATTCTGGACGCCTACCGCGGCCTTGGGAACGTCCTGGGCCCCTTGCCGGAACACCCGCGGCTGGGTCTGGACGCCGGCTACGACTACCGGGGCCTTGACCCCTGATCTTGGACACACGAGAGACTGGATCCTGTGGATCTGAGGACGGACATCTCGTGGTCATGAAGAACTATCCGCCGGAGTTCAAGGCGGACGCTGTCGCGCTGTACCAGTCGCGGCCCGGAGCGACGATCAGGCAGATCGCCGCTGATCTGGGGATCAACCCCGAGACGCTGCGCAACTGGATCCGGGCGGGCGGCGCGAGCCGTCCCCGCGGTCACCGGGCGGAGGAACCGGCCCGGCCACCGGTGCCCCTGGAGGCGGAGAACGCCGCTTTGCGCAAGAAGGTCCGTGAGCTGGAGGAGGAACGCGAGATCCTGCGGAAGGCGGCGAAGTATTTCGCCGGGGAGACGCGCTGGTGAACCGCTTCCAGTTCGTCGCCGACCATCAGCGCCGCTTCGGCGTGAAGCGGCTGTGCACCATCCTCTGTATCGCCCGCTCCAGCTTCTACCACTGGCGCGCGACAGCCCCCGACCGGGCCGCCCGCCAGGCGGCCGACGCCCGCCTCGCAGCCCGGATACGGGCCGTGCACCTCGAATCGGATGGCACCTACGGCGTTCCCAGGATCACCGCCGAGCTCCGCGCGGACGGCGAACATGTCAACCACAAGCGGATCGCCCGCGTGATGCGAAGCATCAATCTGCAAGGAGTGCGGCTGCGTCGCAGACACCGCACCACGATCCCGGACGAGGCGGCCGCGAAGACCCCCGACATGATCAAACGGGACTTCACGGCCGACACGGTGAACAGTAAGTACGTCGGTGACATCACGTATCTCCCTTTGGAAGGCGGGAAGTTCTTGTATCTGGCCACCGTCATCGACCTCGCCTCACGGCGTCTGGCCGGCTGGGCACTCGCGGAGCACATGCGAACCGAGCTCGTCACCGACGCCCTGGCCGCCGCCCAGCGAACCCGCGGCAGCCTCGCCGGTGCGATCATGCACACCGACCACGGCGCGCAATACGTGAGTCGGGCATTCGCCGAAGCCTGCAGGTCAGCAGGGGTGATCCAGAGCATGGGCACGATCGGGTCCAGCGCGGACAACGCACTCGCCGAGTCCTTCAACGCAGCCTTCAAACGGGAAACACTCCAAGGCAGAAAGTCCTGGCCCAGCGAGCGCGAAGCCCGCCTCGACGCATTCCGGTGGCTCCACCGCTACAACACCCGGCGCCGTCACTCCCGCCTTGGACACCGCAGCCCCATCGCCTACGAAACAGCAGCCACAACACCATCAACTACGCTGGCCCAAGCCGCATAACCCGTGTCCAGTATTCGGGGTCAAGGCCCCCGGCCCGTCCGCGACGACCTGGCCGAACGCGGCATCGACGCCCGGATCACTCGCCGCGGAATGAAGGTCCCTATCCAGGCCGGTGGACGCTGGGCCGTCGAGCGGACGAACTCCTGGCTGAACAGCTTCGGGAAACTCCGCCGCTGCACCGAGCGACGCAAAGCCGCGATCGGGTTCTACATCGCCCTGGCCTGCATATTCGTCACCATCCGCCACCCGATCCGCAAGGCCTGGACCCACTACCGATGGGACACACGACCCCGCACACCCCGCATCCGATGACCTACTGGCGGACGCTCTAAGTACCGGCTGCTCATGAAGAAGCGCCGGGACTCATCGCATATTTGGAACCTGCGCCGGCAGCCCTGTTCAAGCTGACGGGTTTCAGGAAGCGGCCTTTGTTGTGCCGAACGTGGTCTGCTCCAAGGCACCGGCCTGCGTCAGTGATACCGCACCGGTGCGCATGCCACGTGATTCATCGGAAGGTTGCTCCATGGTGGGTGTTCCCACGGCTCCGCCCCGTCTATTGTCTCCTGACGCGCTCAAGGAGCAGGTGGCGATTGGGCAGATTGCCCTGCACGTCTCCGGTGACGGCCAAGGCACGGTCGTGTACACGCGCCGGGAGATCCGTGACGGCTTGGATCGCATCGATCTGTGGGCAGTGGACTATGACGGAGGGGAACCCCGTCGGCTCACGGACGGTCCTTCCATCGACACCCACCCCCGGATCGCGCCAGGCGGTGGATCGGTGGCGTTCATCTCTGATGACGGTGATCTTCCGGCACAGGTGGACGTGGTGTCGTTGGAGACCGGCAGCAGGCATCAACTCACTGCCCTTCCCGGAGGAGTCCGCGATTTCGACTGGTCCCCTGACGGGCGGTGGCTCGCCGTACTCGCTCAGGACGTGGATTCTCCATTCGAAGTGGCGGCCGCGCCACCGTCAGCGGACGCGGATGCCAAAGACAGCTACGGTGTGGTCTGTCGTGTGATCGAGCGTTCGAACTGGCGCTTTGACGGGGAAGGGCTGAGGCTGCGCCCGTTCCATGTGCACCGAGTGCCTGTGAGTGCCGACTCCACCTCAGCGCGTCAGCTGACGTTCGGCCCCGAGTTCCTATCTCGTCCACGCGTTGACCGTGACGGTGTGATCCATGTTCTGGCCGACCTGCGGGAGGACGCAGACATTGCGCCGTGCCCCCAGGTGCACAAGCTGCAGCCGGGGCCGCAAGGCACACAGGAGTGGGAGCAAGTCACATTCCTGGCTGGGGGAGTGCGGCGCTATCATCTCGCGGCTGATGGCAGCATCGTCGCGATCGGTCACGACGTCGCTGCCCCGCGTTCAGCCGAGCCCTCACAGGCGTACCGGATCTTGCCCGACCTGAGTCATGTGCCATTGCTCGGCGACTCCGTGGCGGACCTCTGGGTCGGCGAGCTCGGCGGTGAGAGCGATCTGCACGACTGGTGGACCGATGGCGACGACTCGGCGGATGTCACCACGGTCAGCATTGGCGGCGATGTGCTTCCTGTCCGCCTCAGCAGCGGGGAACGCCTGCTGGACGCCCGCTATGGATGCCAGGTGTCTTCCATAGCGGAGCACGGTGGGCGCACTGTCGCCGTACTGGTGCAAGGAGCTCTTTGCGCACCGGAGGTCTACGCCCTGGAGGGCTCAGGATCTCGCCGTCTGACCCAGCACGGCTCGCTCTGGCTGGACCGCTACGTGCTTCCTACTGTGGAACGCAGACAAGTGCCGGGCCCGGCCGGAAGCATCACCGTCTACCTTGCAGAGCCTCCCGGTCTGGTGGACCGGACAGCGGTGCCGCTCGTCCTGGCCCTCCACGGCGGTCCGACGCTCCAGTGGGGCATGTATCCCACTTTGGAAGCGATGATTCTGGCCTCTGCCGGCTACCGAGTGGCCATGCCGAACCTGAGAGGATCCCTTGACCAGGGCCGTCACTGGGCCGGCAGCTTGCACGGTGCTTGGGGAGAAGTCGACGCCGCCGACGCTCACGCCGTGCTGGACCACCTCATCGAGACAGGTCTTGCCGAGCACGGCCGCATCGGTGTGTGCGGAGCGTCGTACGGCGGCTTCCTCACCTATTGGCTTGCCGCCACCAGCCCTCGCTTTGCCGCGGCCGTCGCGGAGAACGGGGTCAGCAATCAGATCACGGCGTGGAGCGCCTGCGACACCGGCCCCACGTACGCAGAAGCCGCAGGGCTGGGCGACCCGACCAGCGAAGAAGGAGCAGCCCGCCTGTGGAGGGCCTCGCCGTTGCGCCATGCCGAACACCTGAACACCCCGCTCCTCATCCTGCAGGCCGAGGACGATCTCCGATGCCCCCCCGCGGACAACGAGCAGATGTTCATCGCGCTACGCCGCCTGAGCCGGCATGTCGCCTATGTGCTCTACCCGGAATCCGACCACCTGATGCAAGGCACGGCACGGCTGGACCGGCGCGTCGACCGTCATCGACGCGTCATGGACTGGTTCCGCCGCCATCTGCCGCTTCATCGCACCTGAAAGACAGGAAGGCCCGCACACGCCATGCCCGCATCCTTCAGCCTGCACCGACTCATTCGGCTCACCGCTCCGCTTGCCGCCGCGATCGGCCTCACCGTAGGCGCGAACTACGTGATCCCCGCCGAGTCGCTCGCCACAACGCCGTCAACAGGGGACTACCGCATCGGCCACGAACAACCGATCGACAGCATCAACCCTCTGGGGCAGCAGAACATCATCGCCAACACCGTCTCCCAACTGTCTTATGACCTCCTGCTGAACTACCGCACCCTGGACGGTCGCCCAGACCTGGAGCACTCGCTTGCCGAGTCCTACTCGCTCTCCCCGGACGGCAAGACGTGGACGTTCAAACTCAGATCCGGTGTCACCTGGTCCGACGGGAAGCCCTTTACGAGCGCGGACGTCAAGTGGACCTACGACGCAGTACGTACCAACGAGACCAACATGCTCAGCGGGTACACGACCAGCGTCCGTGAAATCGCCACACCCACCCCCCTCACCGTGCGCCTCAGCCTGACGGAACCGGACGCACGACTCGACTCCGTCTTCATTCCGATCCTTCCGAAGCACATCTTCGCCAGCGTGCCCATCGACAAGATCGACAAGGCGCCGGTACCACTTCCCAGCGTGACCACGGCACCGTTCAGCATCAAGAAATGGAACAAAAACGGCACCACGGAACTTGTCCCCAATCCAACTTTCCGTGGCGAGAAACCTCAGATGAAGCGCGTGCTCTTCGTCCACTATGACGACGGCGAGGCCGCACTGCGCGATCTGAAGCTCAAGGGCCTCGACATGGTCTCCGAGGGCAACAGCCGATGGGTGGAACAGCTCAAGACGGCCAAGGACATCAAGGTCTGGGGTGCTGCATCCCCCGGGTTCTCCGAAATAGCCTTCAACTCCTGCCCGCCCAAGGGAGCCGGGGCATGTTCAGGACCGGGCAAGGGGGCAAAGGTCTCCGTAGTGCAGGATCCCGCTATCCGGCAGGCCATCGCATGGGGCATCGACCGCGAAGCCCTCTCCCGCACGGTTTACGGCGGCCAGAACCCCCCTGCCTACGGACTGATTTCCCCTTACTACTCGCGATACTTCAAAGACCACTCTCGCGACGCAGAGATCGGCTACCAGTACGACCCTGCCAAGGCGCGAGACATCCTGAAGGCCGGCGGCTGGGACTGCACCCGGCATCCATGCACCAAGGGCGGCACACCCGCACGCTTCGAGATGATGGTGCGATCAACCGAAGACCAGGACCAGAATGCCGTACGTCGCATCCGTGCCTGGGCAGCAGACCTGGGCATCACCATCGACATGGCCGTCGTCACCGAAGACGCCCTCAACAATGCCATCTACGCACCGGGCAAGGACGATGACCACTACGCGCCCACCTTCGACGCCTTCTACTGGGCATGGTCCGGAGACATCGGTACCCCGGACTTCAACTTCGAAGTCCTCCGCACAGACAGCACCTGGCAGGACTCCTTCTACTCCAACCCCGCCTATGACCGCGTTTCCCTGAAAGCCCTGAAGAGCACAGACCCCGCAGAACGCATGTCCGCCATGCACGAGGCGGAGAAGATCGCCATGAAGGACCTGCCCTACATCCCCACGGTCTACTCACACAGCCTCACCCTCACCCGCAACGACACATGGCACGGATACCTCACATCACCGCAGCCGAACGGATCGCCCTTCGGAACGAACTGGCTGCAGCTGACTCACCTGCGGCCAGGACCCGACACGGCAAGCGCGAAGAGCCAGCGCCCGAATGCGGGCCCCCGGCAACTGTCGCTCCCCTCGGTAGCGGTGCTCGTTGCGGCAGCAGCGGGCGTCGGATTCATCCTAGGACGACGCAGGAAGCCGTCAGTAAGTCACCTGCGCGACTGGACCGATGAGGACTGAGAAAGGCGAGCGCCATGAACATGTTGAAAAAGTTGCTCACCGCAGGCAGCACCCTGGCCTTCGTTCTCTGCTTCAACTTCTTTCTCTTCCGCGCCGTCGGTGACCCCAAGCAGGACCTCGCGCGCAACCCCAAGCTGTCGAAAGCGGCACAAGACGCCATCATCGAGCAACGCGGCCTCGACCAGAGCCAGTGGATTCAGTTCAAGCACTATGTGGCGGACACCCTCTCCGGCGATCTCGGACGCTCCTTCGTCACCAACCGGCCCGTAGTCGAAGAACTCATCGATGCACTCCCCGACACCCTGCTCATCGTCGGTGTAGCCACCGTGCTCGCGTCCCTCATCGGCCCCTGGATCGGTCTCCACGCGGGTTGGAAGCGCGGGCGAACACAGGACACCCTGCTCACGCAGAGCTCCGTGGTCCTGTACGCGATACCCGTCTTCTGGCTCGGCATGCTGCTGATCGTCGCCTTCGCCCAGGCCATCCCTCTCCTACCGACCGGCCACGCCACGGAACCAGGATCAACCGCAAAGGGCATGGCACACGCAGTCGACATCGCAAAACACGCCGTACTACCGATCACGACACTGACCCTCGGGCTACTGGCCCAGTACTCCGTGAACATGCGCAGCTCCGTCGTCACAGCCATGCAAGAGGACCACATACTCACAGCCAGAGCAATCGGCCTCCCACCACGAACCATCAGGCGACGCCACATCCTGCGCAACGCCCTCCTCCCTGTCGTCACCGTCATCGGACTCAACCTCGGCTTCGTCCTCGGCGGCGCCATCACAGTAGAAGCGCTTTTCTCCTGGCCAGGCATCGGAACTCTCACGATGCAAGCCATCCAAGGCAAGGACTATCCCCTGCTTCAGGGCCTGTTCCTGCTCTCCTCAGCAATGGTCATCCTCATGAACGTGGCCACTGACCTCATCTACAGCCGTCTCGACCCCCGCATCAGGAACTGACCGGAGACTGCCATGAGCGAATCCTCAGAACCCCGTCAGCTCCTTACCTTCACGGAAGAGCAACGCGCCACAGCCCAAAAGATCCTTACTGCGAATCGACGAGGACCCATCGGAAGGATGGCCCCAGCCACTCTGTCAGTGATGCGCGACGCACGCGGAGCAATAGGCGGAATCATCCTGCTTCTGTTCGGCGTGATGGCCCTCCTGGCCCCCATACTCGCGCCGCAAGACCCGAACGCGGCATCGTCGTTCTCAAGCGAGATCCTTACCGGACCATCGGCACACTACTGGCTCGGCACCGATGAGAACGGCCGCGACGTCCTGTCCCAACTCCTTCTGGGATCACAAGCATCCATGCTCGTGGGACTCGCCGCCGCGTTCGTATCCACCGTCATAGGAACCGCCGTCGGCATAGCCTCGGCCTGGTTCGGCGGCGCCATGGACCGTGCGCTGAGCATGCTCGACGACTGGTTCCTCGTCCTTCCTCTCATTCCCGTAGCCGTCCTGGCCGCCGCCCTGCTCGGCAACCGGGCATCCTCCGTACCCCTTGGGCAAACAGGCGTCCTGATAGCCGTGATAGGCGTCTTCGGCTGGGCCGGCACCTCGCGCATCGTCCGAGCCGAAGCCCTCTCCCTCAAGAGCCGTGCCTACGTGGAACGATCACGCGTCCTGGGAGCCAGCCACCTACGCGTAATCCGCCAACAGCTCATCCCCAATCTACTGCCCCTCGTACTCGCCAACTCCGTCATCTACGTCTCGCTCGCCATCCTGACCGAGTCAACGCTCTCCTTCCTCGGCCTCGGAGACCCCAACCGATACTCCTGGGGAGGAATGCTCGAATCCGCGCAAAGCGCAGGTGCTCTGACATCAGGTGCCTGGACCTACTTCCTCCCACCAGGCCTGTGCATCGCCCTCGTAGTCCTCGCATTCTCACTCGTCGGACACGCCATCGAGCACCGCATCGATCCTCGGCTGGGAGAACAAAAATGAACCGACCCGGCGCAACCGAGACCCTGCTCTCCATCCGCGGGCTGACCATCACCAGCAGAACCGTCCCCGGAGCCACCCTCGTCAATGACATAGACCTCGACATCCAAAAGGGCCGAGTCCACGGACTCGCAGGCGAATCAGGCTGCGGGAAGTCCACCACAGCACTCGCCATCATGGGCCTTCTCCCGCCAGGACTGCATCGGACAGCGGGAGAGATCCACCTCGCCACCCCTGCCGGCCCCCGCCCATTGCACACACTCTCCCCACGAGGCATGCGCTCGATCCGCTGGAGACGCATCTCCATGATCTTCCAAGGCGCGATGAACGCCCTCGACCCCGTCATGCGCGTCGGCGAGCAGATCCACGAAGCCATCCAGACCCACGAACCGGAACTGGACCGCCCCGAGACGAACCAACGAGTCGGCGAACTCCTGCAGCAAGTCCACCTCAACCCCGCCCGGGCCCGGGACTACCCTCACCAATTCTCCGGAGGGCAACGGCAACGACTCATGATCGCCCTCGCCCTGGCCTGCCGTCCCGACCTCATCATCGGAGACGAACCGACCACGGCCCTGGACGTCATCACTCAACGCCAGATCCTCGACCTGCTGCACGAGCTACGGAAAGACCTCGGGCTCTCCCTTCTGCTCATCTCACACGACCTCTCGCTGCTGAGCGAGGTGTGCGACGACATCACCGTGATGTACGCAGGACAAGTCGTCGAACAAGGGGCGCCCCATCACGTATACACGAACCCCCGGCACCCCTACACCGAGCGTCTCCTGGCAGCGCTGCCGACTTTTGGCCCTGTCCGACAGATACCGACTCCCATCCCAGGCCACCCCCCAAGCCCCCTTGAACCACGAGGCGCCGGCTGTGCGTTCGCCCCCCGCTGCCACCGGGCCGACACCCTGTGCACTACCACGGAGCCAGCCTTCCACGAGGGCGTGACACCACACCACACGGCACGCTGCCACCGCCCGAGATAGGACCTCGACATGCTCAGCGCAGACCGCCCTCTGTTCGAAACGCACGGCCTCGGTGTCGAGTACGTCGCACGCACAGCCTCCGGCACCGTTACAGGCCTAGCCGACATCGACATCCAGTGGAACAAGGGAGAAATCCTCGGATTGCTCGGAGGTTCAGGCAGCGGTAAGACCACACTCGGGCGGACCCTCGTCGGGCTGCAACAACCGACTACAGGCGACGTGACCTATCAGGGACAACCCCTGAGCAGAGCACTGGCCGCCCGCTCCTTCCGCCGCGATGTACAGATGATCTTCCAGGACCCATATCAATCCTTGAACCCGCGCCGCACCGTCGGGCAACAGGTAACGGAGGGACTGGACATCCATCGGATCGGCACACCAGGACTGGAACGAACAGCCCTTGCGGTCGCTGCGCTGGAACAGAGCGGACTCACCCCCGCTGACCGCTACTGGCATTGCCACCCGCATCAACTCTCCGGGGGGCAACGGCAACGAGTGGTCATCGCCGCAGCCCTCGCGCTGGGTCCTCAGGCACTCGTGTGTGACGAGCCGGTATCCGCGCTGGACGTCTCGGTCCGCAGCCAAGTACTGCAGGTACTCAAGCAACTCCGCTCAGATCACGGGATAGGCCTGCTCTTCATCACGCATGATGTCGGACTCGCATGGGCCCTCTGCGACCGGTTGGCTGTCCTACATCAAGGGCAGCTCGTCGAATGCGGTGCAACCGAGGCGGTACTGAAAGATCCTCAGGCGTCGTACACGCGCGCGCTTCTGGCAGCCATGCCACGGCCGCTGCGACACGGTTGAGCAGACCTCAACACAATCCCGACTCTGATCAGGATGCCACACGAGCGGATCTGCAACCGCAGCAGAGCGCTATGGGAGCAATCGACTCATGGGTGCTTCACCTGGTATCTGCCGGGGCTCATTCTGCAGTACGCAGAGTAATGGAAACTTCCCGGCGACTCGTCGGCCGGCACTGGGTAGCCTCAGCGTGATCACTGATAGGGCCTGAGGCCGGATCGAGCCGTGAACGCCGCCGAGGTGTGGCGTAGGCAATGTGGCCCACGACCACCGAGCCATTGAGGTGCCCGACGAAGTGTCGTACTGGCCCGCGCTTCGACAGGACGTGCCCCGCGAGAATCGAGACGGGCAACCGCGGCGCGAACCCCTGCAGGGAGCGAGACCACAGCAGCCGCTCACCTTGGTCGCCAGCCTCGGCGGGCGTACGCCGGGGATTTTCAGCCGGTGAGTCGTCGGGGTGGGGACGGCCTTGGCGATTGATGTGAGGTTGTCGGGGGTGCAGGGTGTTTTTCTGGGGACGCGGGAGGTCTTGATCCGGGCGGTCGCTCTGTCCACCGGCTGTCTCGGGCGGGAGTGTGCCCGGGCGGCGCATTTCTGCGCGATGGCGGGGTCCTTGCCGGGCCTTGTGCGACGCGGCACCGTCTCCGGCTCCCTGGTGCGCCTTGCCGGCCAGGACGGGGACGTCGAGCCGGGTACAGGTGGCGGTGATCCGGTGCTAACGGGCCCCGGCCGGATCATGGGCCGGCCCGGCACCTCGAGTGAGATCCACACGAATGTCCCGTCTGGAGCGGTGATGGCCTGAAGGGTCACGCCGTGCCTGCGGTGCTTGCTCAACGCTGCGGTCAGGCGTGGTACTCCCGGCCGGCCGGAAGCGCTATGACCATACGGATGCAGGCGAGCGGCGCCCGCACCGATGCCGGACCCGACGGCGATGTGCGTGTCGTTCCTGCGCAGGTACACCAGCCGGCCAGAGCACACCGGGACGGCGGCAGCTTGAACCTGCGGTCACCCTCACGGGCGACGATCAGCAGCGTGCAAGCAGCCACAGAGCCCCACCGATGAAGAGCGGAGGCCGAACACCTCACTCAACATCCGTGGGGCTCAGCCCACTCCACCCCCACCCGATAAGTGACCTAGGTTCAAATGCTCACCTATCGACCGGTGTGTTGGTGGGAGCCCAGATTACTCGGGACTCCCACCAACGCGTTGATCTGGGAGGAACGACCCGTAACTTCAACGGGCCGGCCCAGGAGCTCTCGAATCTACGCCGGAGTGGAACAAGAGGGTGTTTCAGTGCGCTGCTTCGTACGCCTCGCGCACTTCGGCGGGCACTCGACCGCGCTCGTTGACCTCGAAGCCGTTCTGCCTGGCCCATTCACGGATCTCGGCGGTGGACGGCCCCTCTACCTGGTTGCGAGGGGAAGTGAGCTTCCTCGCCTTACCGCGCACCCTTCGGCCCGACTTCAGGTACGGGCCCAAGGCATCGAGCAACTGGTCGTAGCTGTCCGGAGAGAGGTCGATCTCGTATTGCACTCCATTGAGCGCAAACGTGTGGGTCGAGCCCTCCTGCGTTTCCTGTCCGGTCAGGTCGTCGATATAAATCGTCACGTGCTTCTGTGCCATAAGGGCAGAGTACACCTTCTGTCGCGCAATGAAACCTCGAGGGAAGAGGAGACTCGAAGAGTGTGATACGAAAGGGTCCTGTGTGCCAGAGAATCAGGACTCTACGCCAAACACCGGTCCGGATTTAGAGCACGGTTACCGATGGTCACCTTGAGGGCTGAGCGCGAGGAGCGCCTTTTATCGGTTATCCCGCGAATGATACGTGATGTGCCGGATGGCCCGGTAATGCGTTCCGATGGGTCGGAGGAAACCACCTAGCGGTAACCAGGTGGCTGGTAGGGCGTGTTTCGAAGTCCTGCCGGATGGCTCGAGTCGACATCGCAGATTGAAGCTCCGCGAACGCAGCAGGCTTCCGTGACAACAGCGGTTGCGAACCAGAAGGAGCCTCGTAGTGGTGCTCTACCGTTCTCAGCCGACGACGCCAACTAGGTTGCCTCTCCGTGCTGTCCGCGACCGGCACGTCGCGTCGGCCGCGGTGCCGCCTCACCTACTCGTAGGTGGCGCTATTCGTCGACATGACGGATGTCGAGTGGCGGTTCATCGAGCTATTGCTGCCTGCCTGTCGATGGGGGCGAGGCGGGCGCTCGGGAGGAGCGCCGCCGGCGGAAAATCGTCGATGCTGTCCCGGCATGTGGTGGGCAACGGGCGTAACGACCCCTAACGAAATGATCTTTCGGCTGGTTGGATGGCTCTGAGATCTTTGATCTGGATCTGCGGGGTGGCTTGGCGGAAGCCGTGGGAAGTGGATGATGGGATCTCGGCGGTGATCGGATCGCTCATTGTCGAGGGTGAAGCGTGGGGTTTGTCATCCGGGGCGGATGTGGCATCCGGGCCGACTGGTGTTCCAGGGCAGCACCTGTTCGTCCTGTATGCCGGGATCGTGTGGGAACGCCTCCCGCAGGAATTGGTTTTCGGATCGGGCCTGACCTGTCGGCGGCGTCTGGCCGAGTGGCCCGAGGCTGGCGCCACGGCTGCCCGAGGCCCTTCTCGCTCGGCTCCGCGGAGCGAACGGTCTGGACCCCTCACGTCCGACGGTCGAGGGCTCTCCCATACGCGAGCGTCTGGCCCGGGCCCTGGGCGTGAAGCCCGTCATCGCCCGACGTGGTGTCCCTTGCGGATCCGGTCTCGGCACCGACCGCTGGATCGTCGAGCAAACGTTCGCCCATCTCTACCGGTTCCGCCGACCACGGATCCGCTGGGAAGTACGCGTCGAAATCCACGAGGCCTTCCTCAGCCTCGCTTGCTCACTCATCTGCCGGCGGCGCCTGCAGTCATTCGGTAGCAGTTCTAACGAGCTGGTGCGTGATAGAGGTGGAGCCGTGTCTGCCTGATCGAGGTCGTGGTCAGGCGTTGGCGGTGCGGCCGGAGACGAGGTCGGCGATGGCCCGGCAGGTGTCGGGCAGAGTCTCGCGCCGGTGGGTCCAGCGGGTCAGCTGCTTCCAGCGTTTGTGGTCGGCGAGTGCGTGCTTGACGGTGATGCGTTTCGATGAGTGTTGGTGCCGGGCTTCCTCTCGGGCGGCATACACGTGCGGGAGGGCGACCTTGTTTGGCTTTCTGGGTGGGGTGATCGCCTGGCCGGGGTGGTCGCGGCGGAGGCCCGGACATCCGTCGTTCAGGAGAAACCTCCACATCGGGGAAGTGCTGGAAACAGACACTGATGCCTTCGTTGCGCGTGGCAGTCGCGTCATGCATCCGCCCTGGCCGCAGGGCATCGGTCCACAATGTGCGGCCCTGGTGGTCTGCGATGACGGTGGCCTTCATCGTGTTCTGCTTCGTCTTCCCTGAGACGAACGCGCCGCGTCCGCCGCGGCCGGCCAAGGGGCGGCGGACCTGGATTTCGGTGGCGTCCAGAAACAGCTTTGTGCCCTCGGCCTGGGCATAGCCGAACGCATCGGCCAGGGTCCGCAGCCGCAGGCCAGGACGGCCGGGGACCGCACATCCCCGCTCGGCCGGAGCCGTCCGTATTTCCCCGATGGCCCGGGTGACAGTGGAACGGCCGGCACTGGACAGCAGAGCAAGGACCGAGTGCGGGAGATCGTGCCGCAGATGGATCAGAGTGGCGACCAGCCGGTCGGCAAACACCAACTGGTACCGGGCGCCGGCACCCGCGGCCCGCTTCCTGGCCCCGCCGCGTGCCTCATGACGACGGCCCTCGGCACCGGCCTGCCACGGGCCGTCCAACTCCGCGACCAAGCAAGCGAGATGAAGCCGGGAGACGCCCGTGAACAACCGATGCACGAGCACCGTCCGACTGACCATGATCGCCACACTCGGATCATGCCACCCACCAGCACGGACGCCTCACCCGCAATCACGCACCAGCTCGTAAGCGGCGGGCTCTGCCGGTCGACTTCCCACAGCATTCCACCGTGTATGCCTTCTTTGTGTAGTGGGAGCGCACGCAGCACCTCGACGACCTCCAGGACGCACTCCGTGATCGCCTTCATCGCAAGGTGGGACGCGTCAACGAGCCGAGCGCAACCGTGACCGGCTCGTAGTCGGTCCGCGCCGCCCGAGACCGCCGCCGTCGTCAACCGAGGGTGGGACGCCGACAAGAAGGTGGGGCCGCAAGCGGCATACCGCGGTCGACGCCCTCAGCCTGCTCTTGGTCGTACCGGTCATGGCGGCCTCGGTCCAGGACCGTGACGGCGCCCGGCCCTGCTCTCGCAGCGGCGGCAGGTCCACCACCGAATGCGGCTTCGTTGACGTGGGCCGTAGTAGAGCACGGTCTGGGTCACGTCGAGAAGGCCGGCGTCCTCGAGTCGGCGCAGGACCGCTTCGTGGAGTCGGCCCCCCACGCCGGCCCGCGACCAGATCGGGAACCGGCGATGCACGGTCGGCCTCAAGACGCCGAACCGGGTGGCAGCGCCCCCAGGCACACCCGCCGACCAGCACGCAGACGATGGCGGCGAACAGCGCCTCATCAGGCGTGTCCTGCGTACCGCCGCCCTGCGGCCGTACCCGAGAAGGCAGGATCAACGGCTCCGTATTCTCCAGCAAACCATCCGGAACAATCCCAGCCCACATGGATGGCTGAGGTCCAGGTGTGGGCTGCGGAGTCGGACGCCGTGTTCGTACAGGTGGCGGGCCGGTTCGCCTAGGCTGATCCGCACTGGCGGCGCGACTATCTGCGGGGTCTGCTGGCGGGTGGCACGGAAGAACGGTTGGCAGCTGGCCGAATACACAGGTCATCGCATCCCGGATGGTTTCCAGAGTCTGTTGAACTCACGTGCGGGGTGTTCGTCGCGTCGCGTAGGCCACGAGCTTGGGACGGGCTTTGGTGGTCTGGGACGCGGATGCGGTCTGTGACGACGTGGGGGAGCATGTCGACGAGCGGATCGGACCGGGCGGTGTGTGTGATCTCGACGACATCGAATTCATCAAGAGGGGATCCACCGCGGCCGGGTCGGCCGACAGTACAGAGGCATCTTGGGGAAGACCGACCACGCCTCGCGATCAACCCACCCATCATGATCAAAGAATGTAGCGACAAGCGCTAGAACCGAAGGAGCAACCGAGCAACCGGTCCGTTGCTCGAGGAGCCAGGTGACGGCGGGGTGATCCAATCGTGGGCTCTGAGCCCGCTCAAGACGAGGAGCGGGCCGCCTCGGCCGAAGCCGGTCAGCACGCTCGGTTCAGCGGTGATCTCGACAGTCAGCTCCGGCCGCGATCCGCCCAATGCGAGTCCGGGCAGGTATCCGACCTGGCAGCCTGCGTCGCGGGCCACGGCCGGGCATCTGATGTATGCAGGCGCGCTGGTCCGCAGTGTCCAGGACACTTCCCGGCCGGGGCGGGCACACACGGCCGTGGCGGACGGTCTTGTCGATTTCCTCGAAGACCCCGCGCACCGCTGATTGGAAGCCAGCAGGCTGGGACTCAGCCTGCTGATGTCGAGGTACGACGCCGACGAAGGTAGCTTGCTATCCCGTGGGTCGGATGCCCCGCGAGTAGGACGATGGCACCTGCGTATGTTCCGGCCACGTCTCCCCAGGCCAGCAGATGTTCATGCTCCGAGTGATCGGCTGAGGCGGAGAGGAGCATGGCCGTGGCGTGCAAGAGGTTGGACGCGATGACGTAGTCGACGAGTGGCCTGTAGCGCAGCGGGTCCCGCGCCCCCCAGACGAGGAAGAAGCCCAGGGGGACGTAGATGGCGAAAAGCATGTGCTCGAAGGCTGGCATTCTGTGAGGTTCGCCCCACACCCACCCCGGTGTGGCGGAGATCACCAGTACCGGGTAGAAGACGGCGTAGCCAAGTCCTGCCACCGTCATGGCTATGCATGACTCCCTTGGTATCGCAGTGCCTTCTAGGCGACTACCCATTCTTTCCTCCGCGCTCTTGTGAGGTATGAGCTGAACTCGGCAGTCCTACTGGATGCCCAGCCACTTCGATACTGGCCGACTAACCTGGTTCGTGACCTGGAGCGATCGGCTTGGCATGGATCAGGTCTGACCAGCCGGGTTCGAGTCCCAGAAGATCGGTTTGTGGAACAGACACCGGATAGCGGCTGGTCGCGCCGTCTCAGGCGCGACCAGCACACGGGTCAACGCGGTGGTGTTTTCACCCGCTCCAACTTCTGGGTTCCGTGGAGAGTCCGGTAGGAACGATCCCAGGTTGCCGTCGCGTTGGGATCGGTGCGATCGGAGAGGACGTAGTAGTCCATTTGGGCACGCTCGGCGGAAACATCCAGGACTCCAAAGCCGTGGGAGTCGAGGTCGACCCACTTCAGATGACGGTTGGCTGCCCGCAAAGCAGTGGTGCCCACAAGAGACACAGTGTGGGGCGGCACCTTCAGGATGTCGTCGATGTTGTCGGACGTCACCGAAGTGACAACGAACTCAGTGGCCACAGAGTCAGAGAAGGGATACGTGGCTGCTTCGAAAGGCACATCACTCGCCCATGCAGAGTGGATGTCACCTGTCAGGAAGACCGTGTTCTGGATTCCGAACTTCTTGAGATGTCCGAGAAGCTCACGGCGATCGGCCGTGTAGCCGTCCCATTGGTCGGTGTTGACCGCCAAGCCTTCCTGCGGAAGACCCAGGAGCTTCGCCAGGGGACGCGCCAGATATGCTGGCAGAGAGAGGAACTGGACGGGTGACATCATGACGGAGTTGCCGACGAGACGCCAGACGCTATTGGACTGAGTCAGACCGGACTTGAGCCACTCCATCTGGGTTCTGCCGGTGATTGTCCGATCGGGAGCGTCCACATCACTTCCTGGACCCCAGTCACCTTCCGCAGAGCGGAAAGAGCGAAGATCCAGCAGGGCGATGTCTGCCAGCCTTCCATAGCGAATCCAGCGATAGGTCGTGCCTGCGACGGACTGCCGGACTGGCATCCACTCGAAGTACGCCTTCTTGGCAGCCGCCATGCGTGTTGACCAGTCGCCCTCGGAAGCGGGTTGATGGTTCTCGGCTCCCTCCGCAGTAGCGTTGTTCGCGAACTCGTGATCATCCCAAATTGCGATGGCGGGCAGCGAGGCATGCAGACGCTGAAGGTCTGGATCGGTCTTGTAAGTGCCGTGTCTCAGACGATAGTCGGCAAGGCTGACGATCTCGTGCGAGGGCTGGTGTGGCCGGACCACTTGATCTCGGGCGGTGTACTCGCCTGAGGCGTACTCGTAGATGTAGTCGCCGAGGAAGAGCACAGCATCAAGGTCACCACGTGCCTCCAAGTGCCTGTACGGGGAGAAGTAGCCGGCCTCCCAGTTGGCGCACGACACCACACCAAGACGAATCCGATCGACCATCGCATCGATGGCCGGGGCCGTGCGGGTCCGGCCCACGGGAGACTCCGCTCCCTGCATGCGGAAGCGGAACCAATATGTGGTCGCGGGCGCGAGACCTCGAACATCGATCTTGACCGTGTGATCGGCCTCAGGCCCTGTGTTTACCGAGCCGGAGGCCACGATGTGAGTGAACTGACGGTCAGTCGCTACGCTCCAGTCCACGACGGCGGCAGGGCCCCGTCCTGAGCCTGGAATAGAATCTGGTGTCGGGGTGACCCTGGTCCACAGCATGATGCCATCGGGCAACGGGTCGCCGGAGGCGACGCCATGCAGGAACACCGGAGCCGTATAGGTCGCATGGGCAACGCCGGGAGCGGTTGCGCAGGACACGAGCGCGACTCCCGTGGCGGCTTTCACGACCGAGCGCCGAGTGGGCTTCGCCGAATTCTGTGTGGTATGCGTCACAGGCGCAGAAATTACCAGTAGGTAACCGGATCGGCATGAGTACACCCTACTCATGCGCTTTCGGCAAATTGCTCATACCCGCAGCGGCTGCTCCCGCTCATCAGCCGGCTTCGGCCAGGCAGGAGATTCCGACGATTGACCCGGTCGGACAGGAGGATCAAGAGGGATCTCAGTCAACCGGTCGGCCAAGTTGTTGATGCTTAGGGCAGCAGGGTGTTGGCGTGGACGCATGCGATGGTGCGAGCGTTTATCCAACAGGAACTAGCGAAAGCCTTGGCGCGGAAGTCTTTTCATCGAACACTTGTCGATCAGTCCGCCGTATCATCCACGGCGGCAAACGTTCCCGTGGCATCGCGGACTCCGCCGGGTGTCACCGGGCACTGGACGTGGAAAGGTCACCGTGTGCCCGGTGACTGCCGGCAACTAGTCGGTCTAGCAGGTTTCAGCACCGGACGGCGTTGTGTAATCGGTGTCGCAGTGGGTGTAGTCCGTGTCGCGACACTGCGTGGCTGATGCGCCGCAGAGCGTCTTTACGAGTGTGAAGAAGCCACACCCGGGATGGGCGGACAGTCCCACTTCTTCGCTGGGAAGCATCTCTAGGTTGGCAATTTCTGGCATGATAGTCCCTATTCGCTCGCGATATACTTCATTTACGGATTTGTGGCTAGATGGCTCATCGGTGACGCCCGAATGCCAGTGGAGGTTCTACACCGGAAGACGGAGACCTGCCTCAGCAACGGCGATGCCCGGACTCGGCACTGCTGCAATAGTGGCAGGTCGGGTTGCTTTCGGCGTGAGTACTCCGCACCCTAGTTCTTCCCGTCGGCAGAAGTGCGATTGGAGTGGCTGCGCATCAGCCCTCGGTTGTCGTTGACCGCTGCGATCGGTGTGGCAAGAGGAGTTCCACAGCATGTCCGTCTCGCAAGTCGATCGCTCAGTTCACATCGGCGACGGCTATTGGTGAAATCCTGGAACCTCAAATGACAGCACAGTGCGCTCCGTGTCAGTAAGGGTCCACCTCTGACAAGCTCGTTCGATGGTGGATCATGGTGGCATGATACGCCGTATTGAACTTACTAATCAGGAGTGGGAATTGCTCGCCCCGTTGAGCTCCCTGTAGTAGTGAGCGGCTTATGATTCCGTGGATCGGTCAACGGCAGCTAAGATGAAGTCTGAGTGGATTAATTTCAATTTAATCCAACTGGCGGTCATTTTCGCCACCCGAGGCACTTGGTGTGCCCAATCAGTACCAGGGCTCGAATGCCCACCCGGTGGCAAAGGGGGTTGGGAAGCTTTCCATCCAGGAGTACCGGACCGAGGTAGATCCTGAAGCCTTTTCGGGGCCCCAGGTGAAGTCGTCAACCCAGACGGTATAGACCTTTGTTGAAGCATTAATCGCGAGTGCTTTCACTTCGCGCTTGTAAGCAAGTTGGTTTCCGTCGTCATCCCGGAGGGTCGCCGTAATGGCAACCTCTTTGGAAGATCCTGATCTATTTTCCACCTCGGTGTAGGCACGATCCGCGGTGGTCCCCGACCACTGAATGCAGCCACGCATCCAGACGTTTTGGTTAATTGTCCAGCTGCTGCATGAAGTTCCGCTAGCCGCCTGAGCGTTTCCAGCGGTAGCTCCGATAAACGCCCCAGCTGCTATCGCCGAGGTGAGCAGTGCCGGAATGATCCTTCTCTTTTTCATGCTCCCAATCCCCTGGTTTGTTGGCCAACACCTCAAGATAATGCTGGAACTCTCTTACCGCGTGAGCACGGAGTACTCGTCTTCGATCAAGCTCTTCGACCTGCACCTGTCGCTGGCCTGGGACCGCGGCACGAACGAGAACACGAACGGGCTGGCGCGGCAGTACTTCGCGAAGGGCACGGACCTGCCCCCGTGGCAGGCGGACGACCTCGAGGCCGTTGCCTTCGCCCTCAACTGCCAGCCCCGCGAACCCTCGGATGGAAGGCACCCGCCGAAGCCCTCACGAACACCCGCTCTCGATCCAAGAAGCGGGTGTTGCAAACGACCGGTTGAGTCCGGATCGCGATCTGGCATCGCTGTGGCGGATGAGCTGGTCCCGCCTGGCGGGCAGGGGTGCATTCGTGGCTGCGACACCACAGCGTCACTCCCCGGGGGCAGGTCGACCAGCCTCAGACCCTGCTTGGCCGAAGCGTGCCAGCCGACGATGAGAGCAGTCAGCCTGGCAAGGCGTCCGAGGCGGGGCCTTGACGGCCTTCTGCTTGTTCTTCCCGGAGACGAACCTGTCCCGGTCTTTACGTCCGGGGCGGCAGGCCGCCGGCCCCGGGTCTCAGTGCCGTCGATGTTGCCGGTCTTCCCGCTCGCACCGAGGTGCTCGACGACCACGGCCAGCGTCCGCAGCCGCACCCCGGGACTGACGGTGCACCCCCCGCTGGGCAAGCAGGGGCCGCACGTCGCCGATGGCGCGGGTGATGGTGGAGCGGTCCACACTGAACCAGCAGGCCAGCACATCGTGCGTGGTGCCGTGACGCAGATGAACGAGGTGGTCAGGAGCCGGTCGATGAACACCAGCCGGGTGCTTCGCACCGGCGCCCTCGGCCCGCTTCCGAGGCCGAGAGTCAGGCCTGTCCTGGTGACACGCATGTCACAACGGACCCGCCTCGGCGATGAGTTCAGCAACCACGTGGGCCGACAGACCCGTGACCCGGCGGTTGCTGATGACCACTGCGCGAGTCGTGTTTCCACCACCTGCCCATGATTACCCATCCAAGGCCCGACGTCTCGCCGGGGCGAGCCCGACCTGATGCCGTTCCTGCCACAACGGGCTGACCTCGGAGACGAGTTCAGCAATCACCGCAGGCGAAAGCCCCGTGATCTACCGGAAAGGCCTGCCAGGGAGCGGTCGACGATATGACGGCTTTCCGTCACAGGAGCCTGGCAAGGACCTCACCATCAAACAGAGATCTGAAACCGGGCCTGCTCCCACCCGAGGCGGCCCGGCGAAAGAGCCATCGCGCGGATGCAAGATCTTTACCTAGCCTGACTCAGCCCCCAATAGGCGCACGTCAACCCCCAGAACCATCCTCACCCTGGAGACTCACCGCTGAAAATGTTCACTGAGGCGTTTTCATCCTGAATAGCTGCAGGTCAGCAGGGTGTGGATGGCCTGAACGATGGTGCTGATGCGGCGGGTGGAGCATCTGGCTCGCCGGAGCAGTCTCCAGGACTTCAGCTGGGCGAAGGCGCGTTCGCCGGGGGCGCGGAGCCGGGCGTGGTCGTGGTTGAACTGCTGGTAGTGGGCGGGCTGTTCGCGGTGGCGGTAGTAGGGGGTGCGGACGGTGGCGCCGGCGCCTTGGTAGGCGCGGTCCGCGAGTACGAGGATGTGCCTGGTGAGGCAGGCCTGGGTGATGCCGTGGGCACGGGCGGCGGTCAGGTCGTGGGTGCGTCCCGGCGTGGCCCGGGAGAACCAGAGCGGTGTGCCGTCCGGCCGGGCGATGACCTGGACGTTCATGCCGTGCTGCTTGTGCTTCTGTGAGTAGTACGCTCGTCCGCCGCGATTCGGTCGGTGGCGATCAGGGTGCCGTCGACGATGACGAAGTCGCCCTCGCCCAGCCCGGTCAGGGCCTCGTGCAGGCCCGGCGCCCACGCCGCGAGGACGTCCAGGGTCTCGTCGACGTAGCGCCAGGCCGTCGCGGTCGAGACGCCGAACCCGGCCGCGAGCTGGGCGAACGTCTCGTTCTTCCGCAGATGGGCCAGGACGAGCAGCGCCTGCTTGAAGCAACCGAGCCGTCTCCACGGCGAGTTCAGTTCACGCCTTCGGGCGAAGATAAGCCAGGAGACATGCTCGACGAGCTCGTACGGGACGTCGAGCATGGAAGGATGCGGAACCAACAGGGCCCCTCGGTCGCCGGTGTGATGAGTGAGATCACCACGCAAACGACCAGGGGCCCTGCCCCGTCACACCCCCGCCCACCAGGTCATTCCACCCTCCCGGCACAGGATGAAAACACCTCACTGAACCTCTTTCATCTTTCATCCTGGCTGGCGGAAAGTGGGCTGGTCAGCGGGTGGGGTGACGAGGAGGGCCCCACTCAGCACACCGGCAGCCGAGGAGCCCCTGCTGGTCCCGGATCCCGGGTCTATCCCAGGCCGCCGCCTGGCGGTATGCCGACGAGATCCTAGACGTTCTCGCAGCGTGGGCGCCGACCCTGCGGGAGGCCCTCGTCGGCCCGGATGAGAGCGATCACGTCGTCTTCGACGGCTCCCCTGATTCCCACCGACCGGATCCGCACGGACGATCCGTACTGCCCGATGAAACATCGCAAGCACGGTATGAACCTGCAGGTAAAGCCCGCCCGGACGGCACACCGCTCTGCCTTCTCCCGCGCGGCACCCGGCCGCACCCATGATCTGACCGAGGCCCTGGCCCACCCCATCGCCTCCGACCGCTCCCACCAAGGCGCCGGCGCCGCCTTGCGCACCCCGTGCCACCACCATCGCGAACAGCCCGAGCATCACCAACCGTTCAACCGCGATCATGCCCGACCACACGCTCCCGGCGAACGGACCTTCACCCAACCGAAACCTGGCACCTCATGCACAGAGCCCACCGCTCACCCGACACATCAGCCGCACCCTCCAAGCCATACAAACCCTAGCGACCTGCGGCTATTCGGGATGAAAGAGGTTCACTGTGATTGCGTCTTCATTGCCTTGACGAGCTCCTGGCGAGTGGTGACAGAGAGCTTGGTGTAGGCATGCTGGAGATGGTTGTTGACGGTGCGAATCGAGAGCTGGAGCGAGTCGGCGATCGCCTTACTGGAGTTGCCTGAGGCGGCGAGCACTGCGATCTCACGCTCGCGCGGAGTCAGCGGTATGGCGGCATCTGCGAATGTCAGTAGGGGTGTATGAACCCCCGGACAGAGGGCCGCGTATGTCTTGGCTTGATTCGTTGCGGCGGCGGCCTGTCTCGATTGTCCCTGCTGTTGCAAGGCTACCGCGGCTGCGTTACTCGCTTCGGCAGCGAGAAGATTTGCCCCGATTTCACCAAATTTATGTGCTGCCTTATTGAGGCCAGAGGAGTCACTTGCAGCGAGGGCGGCAGCGAAGGCGGCTCGTGCGGCAGAGAGGCGGCCGACACAGATCTCAGCCAACTCTGCAAGCCGATCAGCGACTTCAGCTGCACCACCGAGGCGAGCAATGTCGGTCAGCAGTCGTGCTTCGGAGATGAGGCGGCCGGATTTTCTAGCCGTGCTCGCTCCTTCGTGCAACGTGGCTCGCGCCTCGGCAGCGTGCCCACGAGCACCAAGTATCCAAGCCTTACCGGAGCATTCTTCGGCGGCCAGATGAGAGAACTGAGCGTATGCCTCAAGGTCTGCGATGGCGGATTCAGCGGCTGGAATGTCGCCGAGGAGTGCCGAACAAGCAGCCAATCCAGATGCCGCAGACCGCAACAACCAAGTGTTGCGGTCTCTTGCTAGGCGGCTGACCTCGGCGAACGAGCGCCTCGCCTCGCCCAGATCGCCAGTCAACCAATCCGTGCCAGCCAGTACGTAGAGCAACGACGTTCTTGTCCTTGTATCCACCGCTGCTTCCAAGCCCTGCTCGGCAAGGAGCCGTGCACGACTCAGCTCCCCAAGTCCTGTGTACGCCTCGATGAGCCCTGGCAGCTGAGCCGTCGAATGGTGAACGACGACCTCAGGATCAGCAGAGGCATGCTCGATGTAAGCGCGTTCCCCCAACTCCACTGCCTCTGCTGATCGGCCTACGTCACCCAGACCAACCACCTTGAGTGCCATCCCATAGGTGCGAGCGCGGATGTCGGGGAATTCCTCGACACCGTCGAGGAATCCCAACCCTGCCACTGGATCCCCGGCAAAGATCTGCATGGCCCCATGGTTGATGGCCAGCACGTTTTGCATGACTGGATGACTGACGCTGGCCTCGGCAGCCTCATTAATCTTCATTGCCTCATGCACCTTGCCCAGGCCCCAGAAGAGATTCTGCGTGCGCTCCATGACGATCGCGAGTGCTTCCTCATCGCTCGTCGTATGCTCAGCGGCATCTGCGAAGACGTCTTCGGCCCGAGTGAAGTCATTCAGTTCATAGTGGGCTTCGCCGTAGAGCAGGCGAGTAGCCGTGGTGTGCTGTCTTGCAGGCAAGGCTTGCAGGAGCGATACGACCTGCTCATAGTCGTGGGCGTGGCGGGCAAGGCTGGCAGCAAGGACCAGTTGCTCGGCGTCTGCGGTGCCCGTGGCTGCCAGTCGCCATGTGGCAATCCGCAACGGATCATCGTGTCGTCGAGCGCCGTGAGCCTCGACCCTCTGGACCTGGTTCAGCAGCAGTGCCCGGCGCCGCAGCATAGGAGTGCCCGCTCGCAAAACCTCTCCGTACAATGGGTGAGCAAGTGCAATGGTTGTTCGATGCGCGTCGTGGCTGAGATAGACCAGCCCCTCATCCTCGAGTCTTGCAACAAGCTCGCTAGTGGCGACTGCTGTGGCGTCGGCAAGGGACAGCGGCTCGCATTCGGCGATCAACTCAAGGACCGGCCGTGCATCCGGGCCAGCTGCAGTCAGCCTCGTACTGATCAGTTCGGTCAGTTTCGGCGTTCCCGCACTGCGGCCTCCGGCCAGCTCCCAGATCTCCCCGTCGCTCGACAGAGTGCCGGCTTCCAGCGCGCCTGTCACCAATTCCCTCAGATACAGCAGGTTGCCCGCCGAAGCGGCGAACAGCTCGTGCACTGTTTGGCGCCCTACAGCGCCTCCCAGAGCCGCCCGCAGAACCGCCCCGATACCGTCGCGATCGAGCGCACCGAGCTCTATGCCGCACATCCCCCCGACACTGCACAGGGCCTCGCCAGCCTCACTCATCCTGGTTCCGCTGCGTACCGTCCCGACCAGCCGCAGCACTCCGGCCTCCAGCATTTCGCGCAACAGGACCGCCGACGCAGCGTCGAGCAAGTGCAGATCGTTGACCAGAACCACCCGCTGGCGGCCGCCTGCCCTCATCACCCGCACGACCTCGGCAAACCCGTGGCCTGGGTCAGCGAGATCCACCCCTGCCGGAATCAGGTGAGCGATCGCTCCCAGTGGCACGCCCGCAGCGGCCGCAGACGCCGTCACCCTGCCGCCCTGCCATCCCGAACGCACCATCTGAGCGAAAAACTCTTCGGCAAGACGGGACTTTCCCACCCCAGCCGCTCCATGGATCACCACGCCCGGGCACCGTGGTTTAGACCAGGCCACCTCGAGCACGCCCAACTCGGCCTCGCGTCCAACCAACGGCCATCGCGCCAAACGCTGCCGCACCACCACGACAACCTCCAAGCGGGACACACTTCACCAGCCCACCAGCACAACCATATATCGGGTAGGTGCATAGTATGCACCGGTCTACCGCAAACGCCTAGGAATAGACCTATATGCCCTTTGGTCCGGAGGCATCTCTCCAGTGATCGGATCGCAGGTCGGGGCTTTGATGTCGCATGGCCGTGACCGCGTCGCTGCCGCCCGTGGGCCGGGCTAACGCTCACGCACACCACCCCCCGGCGAGGCTCGAAAGGCCCGCGGGCCATGACTCGCCTGTTCCCCCACCTGCGCGGGCGCAGCCAGCTGGGACGAGGCCGGCTCGCGCCAGCAGTCCGGGCGGAGTGTTCGAAATCAGGTGCCGTGCGTTCTGCATGAGCTTCGAAAGGGTCCTGCTACTGCGGGACGGTCCGTCTGCCGCTCTCGGGCGCTTGGCTGCTCGTAGTAAGAGCTGGTTGCACGGTTCACCTCTGCCTTGAGCTTGCAGCTCTGGCGCGAACCGCGGACCGCGCGACTCGCTGGGGTTGCGAACGCCTGGCGGGATGACGTGTCTTGAGCACTTCCACTAGGGAGTACGCGCACCCTGCGCAGGCTCTGGCCTGGGAAGAGAGTTGTCACTAAGGAGGATCGGATGGAGATCACCGGGTTGCCGGCGCCAGTGTTCTGCGGGGTGGGCTGGGCCGGAGCTCACCACGACATCGCACTGGTCGATGCGAGTAGGCGGCAGCCCGCAAAGGCGCGGATCAGCGACGATGCCGCGGGGTTTGCTCTGCTGGCCGGGCACGGCAGTAGCGAGGACACCCCCATTCCGGTGGCGATCAAGACGTCACGCGGACTGTTGTCGCGTGTCTGCGGGCCACCGGCCGAGCAGTCCTCGCGATCAATCCACTGGCGGTCGCCCATTATCGGGACCGCCACTCCGTCGCGCGCAAGAAGTCGGACGCCACCGACGCCGCGGCCCTGGCCAATCTCCTGCGAACCGACATGGCCGTCCACCGCCCGCTGCCAGCGGACTCCGAGCTCGTCCAGGCCGTCGCCGCGCTCGCCCCGGCCCATCAGGACGCCGTCTGGCCCCGCGGTCAGGCCCACAACAAACTTCGCTCCCGGCTCAGAGAGTTTTTATCTGGCGACCCTCGACGCCTTCGCCCAGCACAAGCAACGGCCTATGTTAGAGGGAAGCCCACAGCATCGCTGATGCATCCCCGGCCTGGCCAGGTGCGAACACAAATGCCAGGCCGGCATCGGCAGCCAGATGGACCTTCGTCGTCAGGCCGCCACGCGACCGGCCAAGGGCATGATCGTCCGGCTCACCGGCTTGCGGCCCCGAGGGGCTATATCGCGTCATTGAGACGCGGCGGAACACTGTCTCCGCCGCGCTGCGAGCCCGACCCGCAAGCACTGCAACAGCGTCACGACCTGCAGGACCCATGCAGTCGCAGGTCACACTTCGCCTTCCTGCAATGCGAGTAACATCTACCCAGAGGCCGCGTGCTCGACCGCAGTGCATTGGAAAAGCTAGAGCCGACTGACCAGCGCCGGCTCGGACAGGCAGTGATCCCGATGACGATCTCGATTCCCTGCATTCGGTACCTACACCTCAGCGGTGGCACCGCCCCAGGCGGAGAGCATGCGCTCGACCGACGCGTGGAGCCTGCGTCCAGCGCCCTTCACCTCACGGCATCAAGCCTGGCCGTCCCTGCCTCTCCGTTGGCGGACCGCCAGCACCATCATTCACACAGTCCCCACCCGTCAGCCTGCATCCCTCCGTGTCTCTATCAATCGCGCCTATGCCCGCATCAGCGACAGCGGCCTGCACATCGCCCCCTGGTCACTATGGTCTCGAGGCCGCGAACCGCTCCCAGGCGACGGCCGCTAGGCCTGAACGTACGCGTTGGCTCTGCACCACCATCGCCAGCCCGACTGCCGCAGGAGCTGCCATGGATATGAAAGACCGGGCGTCGCAGTGGCCGCTCGCTGGACGGGATCATGATCTGGAGGCTTTCGCGGCGGCATGGTCGAGTGGCCGCTGCCAGGGAGTGCTGATCTCCGGGCCGGCCGGCGTGGGCAAGTCTCGGCTTGCCGAGGGATGCCTGGCCTTTGCAGTTCGCGATGGTTCGAAGGGCTTCCGTGCGACGGCTTCTGCCTCCGCTGCAGCAGTCCCATTGGGTGCGATCGCGCACCTGATTCCGGACGGGGTTGACCTGTCCGATCCAGTAAAGGGATTCGCTCAGGTCGCCACGGCTCTCGCGGGGCCGCAACGCCGATGGCGTTGGGTGCTCTGGGTGGACGACCTCCACTTGCTAGACGCTGCGTCTGCGGTACTTCTGCGACAGCTGCTCGACGCTCGCGTGGTAAAGCTGATAGCCACCGTTCGCTCCGAGGAACCGATCAGCGACCCTGTGAAGGCCCTGGCCGGTGGCGATGGCATAGACCGGATCGATCTGGCGCGATTTAGCCGGGAACAGACGGACGCCGTCCTGCAGGCTGCGCTAGGCGGGCCGGTAGGGCACCGTACGTTGCACCAATTGCACAACGCCAGCGACGGCAACGCACTGTACCTGCGAGAATTGGTTCTCGGGGCACTGCACTCAGGAACTCTCGCAAGCGACGGGGAGATCTGGGAACTGACTGGCAACGGGTCGATCAGAACGCCGAAACTGACAGAGCTGATCGGAGCCAGACTGGCAGCCCAGGGCCTGCACACCCGGCCAGTATTGGAGTTGCTCGCGCTCTGCGAACCTGTATCCCTGACCGACGCCCTTGCCGTGGTCTCGCTGGAAATACTGGCCGACTTGGAAGAAACAGGACTGGTCGAAGTTGTCACCGCCCGTCGGCGGACGACCGTGCAGTTGGCCCATCCGCTGTACGGGGAGGTCCTGCGCAGCACGATCCCCTACATGCGGCGCAGTGAAGTGCTCACGCAACAAGTAGCCCGAGCCGAGGGCCACGGCGCACGGCGTCGCGAAGACCTCCTGCACATAGCGACCTGGCGGCTGGCGGCGACGGGTTCTGCCGAGCCCGGCCTCCTTGTCCGGGCCGCCACTTTGGCCAGACACGCCTACGACTACCAGAGTGTGGTCGCCTTGCTCGAAGCCGTGCCTGACACGCACCACAGCACAGAGACGCGCCTCATCTTGGGCGAGGCATACTCGAACCTGCAGCGATTCGGTGACGCTGAAACAGCACTGACGCTGGCGGACGAATCAGCTGCCAGCGAACCGGAAAAAATCATGGCAGTTCGGACGAGGGCCTTGAATCTGTTTATTAGTGGCCGATCGGAGGATGCACTACGAGTCACTGAAGATGCGCGACTGACGATAAAGAGCGCACTTGGGCGAAGGATTATAGATGTAACCGACGGTGCCATACGGGCCCTGACAGGCGACCCCCGACGGGGTGTCAGGGAAATACAGGACCTTACAGATCTTCAAAGCGCAGAGCAAGGGCCAGTTGCCGCCGACGCATGGACGCACGCAATTGCGGCAAAGGCGAACGGACTCGTGTTTCTCGGCCGGATCGCCGATGCTGTCGAGCTGTCCCAAGGCGCATACGATTTTCACACAAGCAACTCGGTTCGTTTCTACCACCCAACGACCCATTTTGTAGCATGGACAGCAGCCCTGTGTGAAGGAGCGAGGATAGAGGAGGCCCGGTCCATGGCCCGGAGCGCCATGCATCAATCAATTCAAGACAAGGCCGCCGTTCCTTATCTTTGGCTGTCGTTCTGGTCGGCTCGAAACGAGCTCGTGGCGGGACATTACGCAGAAGCGCGTACTCTCTATGCAGAAGCCCTGGCTAACTCGAGGAATCAAAACTCAATACTTTCTATTCGCCTTGCAGCTTCCGGACTGGCAGCAGCTACCGCAGCATTGGGACATTACGAGGCAGCGGTATCTGTACACGACCAGAACAAGAAGTATCCTGTTCTTGGGCTTCTCGCAGGAGAAGAGCGACTCGGGGAAGCGTGGATCCTGGCAGCTCAAGGAAACATTTCTGGCGCCCGTCAAGTTCTGACCGAAGCAGCCAGATATTCCCGTGACACCGGACACGTGTCTTCTGAAGCGCTGATCCTCGCCGATATAGCACGCCTCGGCGGAGCAAGAGAAGTGTCGCAGCGCCTCGCAGAGCTGGCAGAAATATCCGACGGACTACTCACCCAATGTCGTGCTCATTTCGCCCAGGCCTTGGCGGCAGACGACCCGGAGCAACTCCTTTTGGTCGCGCAAGAGCTTGCTGATCTTAGGGTCGATGTCATGGCTGCCGAGGCTGCGGCAGCGGCGGCGGCCATATTTCGCAGTAGAGGAGAAGGACGGAGAGCCACCGCAGCGAGCCATAAAGCGACGTCCATCACCGAACGCTGCAAGGGGGCGCGCACCCCACTCCTTGGGCTGGCAGAGGAGACCGCACCTCTTACCGGAAAGGAAAAAGAGGTAGCGATGCTTGCTGCCACAGGAAGCACGAGTAGGGAAATAGCACAGAAGTTGACGCTTTCAGTCCGCACCGTCGACAACCACCTTCATCACGCATATACGAAACTCGGCGTATCGACGAGACAAGAATTGGCTGCTGCGATGAATGTCAAATACCGGCGATCTCCGTAGCCGGCGCCCGCTCACGCCACCACCGATGCCAACGAGATGCATCGGAGTCGAACCCGTTCTAGCCTGCTGCATAGAACACTGCCCACGTATCCTGTCAAGCATGAGCCCAGAAGAACACCATGTTCAACCCGCCGAAGCAGACTCCGACCAGGCCATCGCCCGCTGGCTCGCACATGAGACCACGGACAGCATGCGAAGGCTGGCCGAGTTAGGTCCGAAGGCACTACGTCGGGCAATTCATATCTACTACGAGGGCGCAGCTTCGGAAACCATCACCCTTGCCCTGAGATCTCGCGAGGACCGCCCGATCGTCGACGCCTGGGCAACCTTGCTAGCCGAGCTGGCGACCACTTTCCCTGCTGTGTACCTAGAAGAGTTCGAAGCTGGCCGGGTGCGTCTGGGGAGCAGCCCGACATTGGAGGTCATGATTCTCGACTCCATCCATCTACCGCAGGTAACCGCCCTGCTGGCTCCCTTCGTCAAACACTCGGACCAGCAGACACGCGCACGAGCGGTCGGAGGTCTGGGTCGTCGGTCTGACCTTGCGTCCTTGCAGGCTCTCGCAACTGCGGTGACCGACGAAGAGGAGTCGATCAGGCGGGAAGCGGCCCGGTGGCTGGAACGCCGAGACCCGAGGCGTGCCCACAGCCTCTACCTGTCCCTCCTGGAAGACCCGGCTGTCCCGCTCAAGGTCCGCGCTGAACTCGTGAAACGTACACCGATCGCGAAGCGTCTCTCCGCTCGACGAAATCGAGGCTGTCGCCCGAGGTGATCGCGCAACTCGTTGCCAAGGTCGGCCCGTTGTGCCACAAACGGCATCAGGCCGTGCTTGCCTCGGCACCGGCCAGTGGGCGCAGGGGCGAAGCGCAAGCTAGTCGTCGATCGGCTGCTGGCCACTCTCGTTCAGCTTCGCCACGGTGCCACCCATGACGTACTGGCCTGCTGGTTCGGTATCGACCGGTGCACCTCACGCGTGCGATCGGTGAGGTGCGGCCGCTGCTCCCCGAAAGGGGTGCACCATCGCGCCCGGCGTCAAGCTCCTCACCCTTGCCGAGGTCATTGAGCATTTTCAGCGTTGCCTCTCCAGGGTGAGGACCGCGGCGGCGATGTCCGTCGTGCGGTTCGGGCTGCAGCGGCTCCGGCGGAAGATCCGCCAGGACTTCAGGCGGGCGACGCCTCGTTCGACAGGAGCGCGGGCCTGGGCGAGTGCCCGGTTCAGCGTCCGTTCGGTCGGTGACAGTTCGCCGTTGGGCGGGCGGCGGATGGCGGTGGTGACCCAGGAGCCTGCGCCGATGTAGGCGCGGTCGGCGACGATCGGGACGCCCTGGCGTTCGCAGATTCGGATGATGCGGTGGGTGCGTGCGGCGGTCAGATCGTGAGCGCGGCCCGGCAAGGCCGGCGAGATCCACAGAAGCTGGCCTTGGGGATCGGTGACTATCTGCACGTTCACGCCGTGGCGCCGGTGCTTGTGGGAGTAATCGGCGCGTGCGTCGCCCAGGCGGTCGCACTCGCTGAGGGTGCCGTCCAGGAGCACGTAGTCCGGGTCGTGCTCGCGCAGGGTCTTGAGCAGGCCCGGCGCCCGGTCGGCGAGGAGCCGCACGACGGCGGTGGTGTAGGCGTGGGCGGTGCCTACGGATATGCCGAACCCGGCGGCGATCTGCGCGAGAGTGTCGTGCTTGCGCAGGTAGGCGAGAGCGACGAGGGCGCGCTTGTGCGGCGGGAGCTTGCAGCGGCGGTCACCCTCACGGGTGACGATAAGCATCGTGACCCACTCGACCAGCGCATGAGGCAGGTCGAGTGCGGCAGGATAGGGAACCAACAGGGCTCCTGGGCCGGCAGGTTGAGACTTCGAACACCTCACCCAACGGCCCGGGAGCCCTGTCCGTTGCGGGCGCCAAGGTCATCACCCGATCGGTGGCCACGCTGAAAATGCTCATTGAGCATCTCGGCGCGAGCGGGCAGACCGGGATCATCGACGGCACCGAGATCCGGGTCCGCAGACCCGCAGCGGGGCGCAAGGGCCGGGAGTAGTTCATCTCCGGCAAGGCAAGCAGAACGTCGTGAAGTCCATGGTCGTCACGGACGCCGCCGACAGGCTTCTGTTCCGACAGCCCGGCCGAGCCGGCGAGCTGTGCCGACATCACTCATGGCCGACGGTTAGGCCTGGTCAAGCTCCTTGCCGACGGGCCCGCCGTGGAGGTCCTGGCCGACGCGGGCTATCAGGGACTCGGTGCCCAGAGGGCGGTCGAGTCGTGGCGCCGCCGCACCGCAATTTCAAGAAGAACGCTCCGGACCGGTACGAGGAGATGCACGAACGGCAGCGTAAAGCTCACTCCTCCCGCCGCATCCGCGTCAAGCACGGCATCGCGCACCTGAAGAACTGGCGAGCCCTCGCTCGCCACCACGGCTGCTGCGAGCACATGACCGACACCATCCAAGCCATCGCCGGGCTGCTGTCGCACCAACAGACCACCATCCTCATGGCTGGTCAGCGAATGTGAACACCGGAGCGGAACCAGACCTCACCAGGCACCAGCGGCCAACCATGCACGAGCTCGTTAGGGCTCGCAGAAGAACAACACGCGGACGAGCAACGCGCTGACCTGCTGTGTCAAGGCCTAAAACACGCAAGTTTATTCTCTGCGAGCCCTTAGGGCCCGGCGATCCGACGATCCGAGGGAAGCAGCCCTATTCCTCCGAACCGGGGCTACGCGGCGCAAGGCCGACCTGCTGCTGGAGTGCACGGCGATTGGTGATTCCCAGTTTTCGATACACCCGGTAGAGATGGTTACTCACGGTGCGGACCGACAGGGTGAGCTGCTGCGCGATCTCTTTGTCGCTGTGTCCTTGAGCAACGAGCGTGACGAGTTCTTGCTCTCGCGAAGTGAGCGGCTCGCTGGAACTCAACAGCCACAGCGCTGGCGTCTTCGCTCCCTCACATCGCTCTGCGAGCTCCTGCGCACGCCGGGTCGCTGCAGTGGCTGCCCTCCCCTGACCGGTTCGACGCAGCAAACGAGAGAGTTCAGCATATGCTTCTGCTCCGTAGAGTTCGGCCCCACTGTTGGCGAAGGCTTCGGCCGCCCGTCGCAGCATCGCGATGTTATCTGTGGCGAGGCCGCGAGCATAGTTGATGCGGGCGTTGAGGTATGCCCCTTGTAGTTGCGTCTGCCAGTACGGACTAGATTCTGCGGCCACGCCGATGCGTGCCATCTCATGCACTGCGATGGCTACATGCGCGTACGCTCCTTGTTTCACGGCAGTTTCGGCGGCACGGATGAGGATTGCGGCAGAGCGTTCTCGATTGCCGTCAAGCGAACTGATCCATGCCTGGGCGACTTGCTGGAAGATCAGGAAGTGGCTGGGATTTTCTTCCGGCAGGTCTACCTCGTTATTTCGACCGAGCGTCACTGTGGCGAGTGTCCTCAGGGTGCGGGCTCGGTCATGCCAAAGCTGCCACCCGACCTGGTAGGAAGGATGAAAGGTGAGCAGGTTCAATGCCTCGCGAGGTCGGCCTCTCTCCAGTAGGACAGCACCAAGGGCAAGGCCACGCTGGGCATCAATGCGGGCCCGGCCGTCCCTGACAGCACTGCGATGGGCCTGTGTGAGATGAGCGACGGCGTCACTGAGCTGGCCCAGGTCGGCAATCATGACAGCGTAGATCTGTTTGAGCGAGTCCCCGTGGAAAAACCTCCGCTTCTCGGGGCTGGCGGGGAGCCGTTTGTAGATCGTTAAGGCGTCCTGGGGACGGCCGGCGTGGAGCAAGGAAGCCATATAGAAGATCGCGGCCTCCAGGTATTGATCGGACGTCGGATCTTCGACCAGGGGTCGGCACAGCTCGAGGGCAGTGCCAATCGCCCCCTGAAAGTAGGCAGCCATCCCCATGTAGAGGCGTCGTTGATCTTCTGGAAGGCGGGCGATCACGGACTCAGCGGCGTCGAAACGTCCCTGAAGAAGGCAACTACGGGCCCGAGCAGCCGTGAGTTCCCAATTTGGCGAGACGGTAGCCTCAGCAGCGTCCAGCACCTCTGCGGCAGTGGTGAAGTCCGCGAGTGCGATGAGCGCACGTGCATGCGCAGCAGCCGTCTTGGGAGACGGGGAGATGCTCCAGGCGGCTGCAGTCAGAAGGGATGCACCATCCAGATCCTGGACCTCTTCTGCACACTGGGCAGCCCGCAACAGTTCGTCTGAGCAGATAGGCGTTCCTGTCTCCAGCATCCAGCTGGCAACAGTGACGGCGTCCTGCCCTGCGCACTGCTCCAGCGCTGGGTACGCCTTGAGCCATGCTTCGAGATGGGCGCGCCGGCGTAGAACAGGAAGAGTGTGGTCGATTGCATAGCCGATCAAGGGATGAGCCACCTCGACCAACGGTGCTGTGTGAAGCCCCAGTGATGCTGAGGGGGTCACACGGATGAACCCTTCGTCCTCCAGGTTGAGCAGGCTGTCCTGGGTAGCGACGGCCTCTAGTCGAGGGAGCGGCACAGGCTCGGCGACCACTACACGCTCAAGGACCTCCAAGGCGTCTGGGCGCAGACGGCTGATCTTTCGCGTGAGCAGTTCACACAGCGGCACAGAAAGGGGAATCTGGCCGGACAGGGTCCAGCCTGCCGGCGAGGGCTCGAAAAGGTGATGCTTCGTTGCTGCCCGAATCAGCTCACGCAGGAGCTGAGGGTTTCCCTGCGCCAGCCGGGCGAGCGATGCTGCCGTCTTGTGTGCCAGGCGCCGTCCGGAGAGTGCAGCAACCAGGCGACGCGTGGCGGTGACATTCAACGGTCCGATGTCCATCCGGTGCAGGTGGTCATCCTTCCATAGCGTAGTGATCGCCATGGGAGCAGGTTCGTCGGTGTTCAGGGTCAACAGCATGCGAACGGAACGCCGCTGGGCCAGCTCGAGGACGAGAGCGGCTGCGGCTGGTTCAAGCAGGTGAGCATCATCGATCAAGAGCACGACACTGCGCTGCCGGTTACGGATCGATTCAAGTGCTTGCCTGAGCTCCCACGCTGGCAGGCCATTGGCATGTGCTTCCGATGGGGTCTGCTGGAATCGCTCTTCCTCGGTGAGACGATCACGGTCTGGCCAAGCCGCCACCACCGGAACGACTTCGATCTCCGACCCAAGTTCCCGAAGCGCTTCCGCCGCCAGTCGGGTCTTACCTGTACCTGAGGCGCCAGCCAGCAGTACGCCGCTATGGTGACTGCGCTGGGCAAGCAAGCGTACAAGCCTGGCCAACTCGACCTGGCGCCCTACCAACTCCACTTCCTGCGCGGGTAGTGCAAAAGAGCCCTCGCCACCGCCGATGGCCGAGTGGGCCTGCGGTGCGCACCTACCAATTGAGGTAGGGCCTGCAGGACTGCGAGACGACAGGGGCACTCCGACCGTTGTCGACACTTCGCCACGTCGGGCCGGATCCAACTTTCTCAGCTCCCTAACCCTCTTCAGTCTTCAGCATCCTCGATCTGGCCATGTAGCGGCGGCCAGATCACGCGCGCTGCCGCACACCACGCCTATTGGTGTGCGGCAGGCTCGCCGCGGCTCCCGTGCCAGACGGGGGTTCTGGCCCGATACCGCACAACAGAGCCTGTGCGCACTGCAGTAGAGATCCATGAGTAATTGATACTCATTCATATGTGGTCGGGGCATCACTTATAGTTACATGCGAGCCTGCGCGGTGGCGCTGACATGGGTCACTCAAGGCGACTCCCTGGTGCTCAGCTTGCTGCTGATACTGGAACGGTCTGCCGTGCCGGTCGGGCAGGTGGGTCGTTGATCTGTTCATCGGCGGGTCGCGGCGATGCCGGTCGTGGGCTGGTGAACTGAAGGCTCTGCATGAGCGGTTCGTGTACCGTTTCGCCAGGTTTGAGCTTCGCGAGTCGGCGATGGCATATATGCACGCCTTGATCGCTGGGTTGGGGCGGAGGAAGGGCTGGGCTCTGGCGCAGGAGGCCGGTCATGCGAGTCCAGACCGGATCCACCGGCCGACTATGAACAGATTGGCTCGGAATGCCGGGAAAGTCCTCGACGACACGCGTGGGTGCGCCGTCGAGCATCTCAGTGAGGTGTTTTCATCCTGTGCCGGGAGGGTGGAATGACCTGGTGGGCGGGGGTGTGACGGGGCAGGGCCCCTGGTCGTTTGCGTGGTGATCTCACTCATCACACCGGCGACCGAGGGGCCCTGTTGGTTCTATATCCTTCCATGCCCGACGTCCCGTACGAGCTCGTCGAGCATGTCTCCTGGCTCATCTACGCCCGAAGGCGTGAACTGAACTCGCCGTGGAGACGGCTCGGTTGCTTCAAGCAGGCGCTGCTCGTCCTGGCCCATCTGCGGAAGAACGAGACGTTCGCCCAGCTCGCGGCCGGGTTCGGCGTCTCGACCGCGACGGCCTGGCGCTACGTCGACGAGACCCTGGACGTCCTCGCGGCGTGGGCGCCGGGCCTGCACGAGGCCCTGACCGGGCTGGGCGAGGGCGACTTCGTCATCGTCGACGGCACCCTGATCGCCACCGACCGAATCGCGGCGGACGAGCGTACTACTCACAGAAGCACAAGCAGCACGGCATGAACGTCCAGGTCATCGCCCGGCCGGACGGCACACCGCTCTGGTTCTCCCGGGCCACGCCGGGACGCACCCACGACCTGACCGCCGCCCGTGCCCACGGCATCACCCAGGCCTGCCTCACCAGGCACATCCTCGTCCTCGCGGACCGCGCCTACCAAGGCGCCGGCGCCACCGTCCGCACCCCCTACTACCGCCACCGCGAACAGCCCGCCCACTACCAGCAGTTCAACCACGACCACGCCCGGCTCCGCGCCCCCGGCGAACGCGCCTTCGCCCAGCTGAAGTCCTGGAGACTGCTCCGGCGAGCCAGATGCTCCACCCGCCGCATCAGCACCATCGTTCAGGCCATCCACACCCTGCTGACCTGCAGCTATTCAGGATGAAAACGCCTCAGTGAGCTTCTTCGAGTTGGGCACTGACGGGGTGGCCGGCGAGGGCTCGTGACGGACAACTCCCGGGCGGTTGAGCAGAGATTTGACATCTCAACTCGTGCGCCAAGGAGCCTGGTTGGTGGCGTGTCCTGCCGAACTGAAGCTTGCGCATTCTCTCGTGGCGTGTGTCACGATGCTGATCGTCACCCGTGAGGGGTGGCTGCCGGTTCAAGCTGCCGGCCTCCCGGCGGCTCTCGTGACGCCGGTGTACCTGCACAAGTACGACACTCTGGCCCTGATCCCTGCCGGGTTCCGGATCAGCGGGAGCATTGACATGAGCCTTGGACGCCTCAAGGTCTGGCAGATCCTTCCGAAAGGCACGCGCCAGCCCCAATAGACTCCCGTCACACCCTGGAGAAGCAACGCTGAAGAAGAGCTCAGGGACCCGGCGCCGCCTGACGCATTCGAACAAGCCCAGGCTGGCAGTGATGCAGCGGTACGTGCTCGTGGATGGCCCGCGCGGTGTGGGGGACCTTTTGGGAGAGCGGCGATCACTCGGATCTGGCATCCCTCCGGGCTCACGTTCATTTGCAACCGTTGCGATGGCCGCGGAGGCAGGCATTATGTGCGGAGGGGGAATTGAGGTACCCCTCCCACGCCATGGCCCCTCGGTGGGAGCCGGCGCGAAGCCCACGAGCCGACCTTCATCGACCGACTCGTGGACCCCTTGATCAACCTTGCCGGAGTGTAACTCTAGACGCGCTCGCGCTCGGAGTCCGTGGTTAGCCGCCGAGCGCCTTGTGAGCGTTCCTCATCCGCTTGTCCCAGGCCTCACGCCTGATGCGAAGAGCCTCTGAATGCGTTTCTATCGCACGCTTCTGATATGCACTCTCCAAAGCGAGCCACATTCCCGGAAGGTTGGTCTTCTGCTTGCATGAAATATCAGCCTTCGCGGTCGCTATTTCAAGATCGGATACAACCTTCTGCTGCCAGCGCTTATCATTGTTGGACTGGATCGGGGTTGTGTACTCAAATCCATATTTCGCCATGCAGGAGCTCCACGCCTTGAAGACCTTCTGCATACGGCTGTCTTCCTCGCTCCTATGCCAGGATTCGGCGCTCAGCTCATGTATCACCACATCCGAGTCCTGCCCTACACCCTCTTCCAGGATCGAGTGCGCGGCTGCTCCGCATCCCTTCCCGGAGTTCGGGTCTTGGCTTTCATCGTCAGGGTCATGCCCGAGCCAGGCGGTCAAGGCGGCTTTCGACTCGAGACCTGAAGGAGATTGCTTCTCCTTTTTCTCCATCATTCTCGACGGTCGATATCCGTATCGTTCTGCTTCGGCCATGTTGATGATGAAATAGCGTCGGCCGTAGATGGATTCCGCGTCCTCTGGGCGACGCTCGGGCATAGTAACCTTAAAGCCCTTTTCTTTCATACACGCAGTACCCATGAGGTCGTATACCTGCTGAAGAGCGCTCCGTTCCTCGGAAGTAAGGTCATAGGCGTCTAGAGGCAGGGAGATGTCGTTTGCGGACATCACCTTTTTGACCTCGCCGATAGGAGGCGGTGAATCGCCGGTTTCGGCTGCACCACACGCAGTGGCCAGAAGCACCGAAAGTGCAGCAGTTGGTCTTCCGATCCTCATCTATGTTTCTCCTTCTGTTGCCAACGCGCCGGTGGAACCGCTTCGATTCACCGGTGGCTACTCATGGCAAACCGTCCGCGACCGGGCCTCACATGCAGGTGTAGAAGCTGGAGGCTTAAGTTCTTCGCGAGGCCATGCCTACGGAGAGTTTTAGAATCCATACACCTGTTTCGGCCCCGGTGTTTTGTGTATCTTGGAGGCGGCCCCAGAGGTGATGTGAGGTATTGCAATTCTCCAGAGTGTGCTATGAGAGTTTCTCAGATCCGTCGCCAGCCAGGCAGAGTAGTAGTTGCTTGGTGTGAGGGCAGCCCGGCTGGGAGGGCTGCACGCCTGGGCGATTGACTGCCGGCGCTCCAGGATCGGACGACCCGCGAGGGTCAGTGCCAGCGCTCATGATCGCGATTGGATGATCGGCGTTTGAGTACTAAGTACCCACTGGTCGTCGCGGTGGCAGTGGTTTAATTGTCCGAGGATGTCCGATAGGGATTCCAGGGCGTCCGGATATACCGGGTCACCGCATGAGTGCTATCGATCGAGTTCGCTCTCCGAGGCGGAGACTTCCTGCATTGTTGCGCTTGCCGTGCAGGCGAAGAGCGCCCTTCCTGTACCTCGCTCGGCTGGGTCGGCAGCATCATCAGTTCGCACGAAATGGTCATCCGATTCGATCGGGTTGATGACGGATTTCGCATCTATTTGCTCGCGGATTGAAGAATTGGTCTGTGGCTTCGAGATGTGCGGCTTCCAGTATTGCTGGGGGCGAGCGCAAAAGTGCGGACGGGTGACCAATGTGACTGCTTGCTGATCGGTTGAGTGTTTCACCTGTAGGGAGACTGTGAATGTACGACCATTCTGTAGAGGAAGCTGGCGGAGTGTCTGCCGCTGCCGAGCACAGTGACGTTACGGTGCGCAGGAATGGGCGGTCATCCCTGCTGGCAACACGGCGACGATGGGTCGCCGCAGTTGCTGGGGGAGGCATGCTGCTCGCGGCCGCGGGCGTGGCTGCCTCGTTCCTTGTGAAGTCTCCCGCCCAGGTCGCGCTCGACACTGACGCCCCACCCCCCGGCGTCATAACGGCGAGGGTCGAGCACCGGCTACTGACGGATTCGGTGATTCTTCGCGGCACTGTTACGGCTGGTCAATCTGTGCTTGTGAATCCCACTGGCGCAGGCAACGAAGGGGGACGGCCGGTCACAACCAGAATGCCGATACGAATGGGCGGTCGAGTTAATGCCGGTCAGGTAGTGCTGGAGGTCTCGGGGCGACCTGTCTTCGTGCTGAAGGGCAGCCTACCCGCATACCGAGACATCAGCCCGGGAACCGTCGGCAAGGACGTGAAACAGCTGCAGCAGGCCCTGTCCATGCTTGGACATTCGTACGGCTCGGACGGACTGGGAACCTTTGGTGCAGGAACGAAGCGCGCGCTGAACTCCTTCTACGATTCGATCGGTTACAAGCCCATCCCCTCCAACTCTGAGAGTGCAGACCAGCTAGAGGCTGCCGAGGACGGCGTCGTCGCTGCTGAGCGCGCCCTGGAGGACGCGAAGGACGCTCTTGGCCAGAATGCGAGCACGCCGGATGGGGATCTGCACAAGAACGCCGGCCGTGCCGGCGAGGACCTCGCGAAGGCACGTAGACAACTCGCAAAGCTCCGTGATAGCTCCGGCCCTATGCTGCCTGCTGCTGAGGTCGTCTACGTGAGAGAGTTTCCGGCACAGGTGACGCAGGTCTCAACATCGGTGGGAGCCGCAGTCGCGAATACTGCACTCACCCTGTCCTCTGGCGAACTTGTCGTACACGGCTATCTGCAGAATTACCAGAAGGATCTGGTGAGAGCAGGACAGAAGGCACACGTTCTGTCGGAGTCCAGCGGTGACGACGTGGAAGCCACCGTCGTATCAGTTGGGAACACGCGGCTCGCAAGCGGTAAGGGGCAAGACGCGGACAGCGGAAACGGCGACGCGGGCACGCCGGAGCAGACTGGTGGATACCTGATGGTCGTTCGCCCCAACCAGGCCATCGCCAGCTCGCTCACCGGCCAGGACGTGCGGGTCACGGTCGAAGCTGCCTCCACCGTGGCCAAGGCCCTCGTGGTGCCTGTGTCCGCAATTTCCTCCAGCGCCGACGGCAAGAGCGTTGTCACCGTCGTGGAGGACAGCGGCGCGCAGCGGCGCGTCGTCGTGAAAGCAAGCACGTCGGGCGACGGCTTCATAGCCGTGTCTCCTTCAGCCGGCGAGACCCTGCGAGAGGGCGACGAGGTGGTCGTCGGGGCCGACAGGGGCGACACAACGGGGGAGGACGGCAAGTGAGCACCCAGCATCCACCTGTGATCGAATTACGGCAGGTCGGTCTGACGTACGCTGGCCCACCTCCTGTCGTGGCGCTGAGACAGTGCAACCTGACCATCGAGCGAGGCGAGTTCGTCACCGTGGTCGGCCCATCCGGCTCCGGTAAGTCGACATTCCTCAACATCGCAGGTTTGCTGGATACCCTTACCCACGGTTCCTATCATTTCGACGGCATCGACACAGCAGCTCTCAAGGAATCAGAACGTACAGCCCTGCGGGGCCAGCGCATCGGCTTTGTCTTCCAATCCTTCCACCTGATGCCCCACCGCACCGCTGAAGAGAACGTGGCGCTCGGCATGATGTACAGCGGAGTTCCCCGTGCTGATCGCATCTGTCGCGCCCGTGAAGCCCTGATACGGGTCGGGCTCGCCCACCGGATGGGAGCCCTCTCGTCCAGACTCTCCGGAGGCGAGCGACAACGTGTCGCCATAGCCCGTGCGGTGGCGGCCACGCCCTCACTGCTGCTGTGCGACGAGCCGACCGGTAACCTCGATTCGGCCAGCGCTGAGGCAGTCCTGGCACTACTTGACGAACTTCACGCGGACGGCATGACGATTGTGGTCATCACCCATGACCAGACGGTCGCCGAGCACGGCGATCGAACCATCTCAATCCGCGACGGAGCTCTATATGAAAGGGCTGCCACATGAGGCGATCAACGGCAGCCAAGCGGAAGCCATCTACCATCACCCTGCGTGACCTCATGTCCGAGGCACTTACAGGGATTCTGCAGCGGCCCGCCCGGGCGATTCTGACAGCATTAGGCACAGTCTTGGGCGTTGGCGCATTCGTCGCGATCCTGGGACTTACAGCGACCGCCTCCTCGCAGATCGACACAAGGTTCTCGGTACTCACGGCAACCGAAGTGACTGTCGAGGACGTGGCGAAGAAGGTCAACCAGTTTGCCGATCCCGCCTTTCCGATAGACGCCGACGATCGAGTCGCAAGGTTGCCGGGCGTACGCGAGGCAGGAGTCTTCTGGACAGTAAGGACGGACACCCGCACTGCCGTGAGGCCATCGCTGGCCGCTACCTCCGACAGCGGTGAGACAACCAGCGTCATGGCGGTGTCGGCGGGAGCCTTTCGCGCTGCCGTCCCCCATCTCCAACAGGGGCGGATCTACGACGACTTCCATGAGCGGCGAGCCGAGCAAGTAGCGGTCATCGGGTCGGCCGTCGCTGCTCAGCTCGGCATCACCACCCTGACCGCCCAACCAGCTGTCTTCATCGGCGAGCAACCGTTCACCGTCATCGGAATAGTCGATGACGTCGAACGCAAGGCCGAACTGCTGCTATCCGTAGCCATACCGAGGGCTACGGCCGAGGCGATCTGGGGACCACCACGCGACGAACCCGCCAGCATGCTGATATCCACCAAGATCGGCGCAGCGACGCAGGTTGCCCAGCAGGTACCGATCGCATTGCGCCCTGACCACCCGGAGTACCTGAAAGCGACCCCACCCCCGGACCCACGCAGCCTGAGAAGCGGGGTGAACAACGACCTCAGCCAGCTGTTCCTCCTCCTCGCCACGATCTGCCTGATCATTGGCGCGGTCGGAATCGCCAACACCACGCTCGTCGCCGTACTGGAGCGGACCGGCGAGATCGGGCTGCGCCGTGCGTTGGGGGCACGAGCCCACCACATCGTCGCCCAATTCCTGGCCGAGTCTGCTGCGCTGGGCACACTCGGTGGCATCGTGGGTACGAGCCTGGGAACGATGACGGTTGTCGCAGTCGCTGTAGCCCGCGATTGGACACCGGTGATCCACCCCCTGACCGTAGCAGCAGCCCCCGGAATCGGACTGCTCACAGGTATCGTGGCCGGCTTGTACCCGGCACTGCGAGCCTCGCAGATCCAGCCAGTAGAAGCCCTGCGCCGCTGAACCTTGGTCCCGCGTAGACTCGCGCGGGAGAAAGGAGGCCCTCGAACTTGCGGTAAATCGATCATCCCCCGCAGACGAGATACCCGGCCTCCGTCGCCACCGCCCCTCTCGCTGGCCGCCAGCTGTCCACGACACCGTGCTACTGGATCACCGCCGACATGCGGATCTGCGAAAGCTGAGACTGCTCAACTGGTTTCAATAGCTTCTCAGTTCTCCCCGGAGCGAATCGGTGACCACGATGTGAGCGTGGCGGAGGAGCCGGTCGACGCCCGCAGCGGCGAGGGTCATGGGCGTGATCTCGTCGAAACCGGACGGGTGGAGGTTGCTCGAGACGGCCAGGGCTCGTCCTTCGCAGGCGGCGTCGACCGGCCAGGAGAAGCCCTCGGCGGCGTCCGGCGTGGCGGGCGCTTCCGACCGAGGGACTGATGCCCTCGGGCCGGAGATGTTGAACCGTACGCTCGTATATTGCGACCGAGTGGCATGTGAGCTGGTCCCGCCGGCACGGGTGCCCTCGTGATCGCGGCGACCTGAGCGGCGCGTCGACCAGCTCCACGTTCCGCTTCACGGAAAGCGTGCCAGCCCACGGTCTGGTGGGAGAAGCAGTCCACGATGAACGCGAGGTAGGTGAAGTCGGCGATCCGCTTCTGGGCCGCGGTCGGCGCGGTGGAGTCCCTGTTCAGCAGGTACGCAGCCAGGCTGCCGACTGGGTTGGGGACGGTAGTTCTGGGTTTCTTCCCTCGCACCACGCTGGCCAGTCCGAGGGCCCCCATGGCGCGGTCGACGGCTCCGAAGCTGGCTTCGGGCGATGAGGGCCAGCATTTTGTGCCGTAAAGCCCCTCTGGGGCCAGCAGACGCTTTCCTGCCCCTTTGGTGATGGTGGCCAGCGTCCGGACGGTGTCCTCGGCCAGGGCGTCACTCACGGTCCGGGCCGCGGGTCCGGTCGCCCGGTCCGGGGCGCTCCAGGCCCGTAAGAGTTCGTGCCGCGATCTCTCTCTCCCCGTTATGTTCTTCGCGGTCCTGCAAGAGGGCCGCTGGCCTCCGGGTCCGGCATGACTGTGTCCCCCTGTCGAAGGCATGACCTGGGGGGTGGTGTCACCGGGTCCGGGGGTGTTCGTCGGAGACGCTGATCAGAGGTCCGGCCACCGCCCAGTCCGGCGCAATGCCGGACGGTTCGCGGGCGGCAGGTCTGCATAACGTGGATGCGCGAGCACGACACCCGAGCCGAGGCCGGTACCGCCAACACCCTTGAAAGGGAGCGATGTTCGAGATCGAAGACGTGGGCGTGTTCCTCGGCCTGGACGTCGGCAAGTCCGCTCACCACGGCCACGGACTGACCCCGGCCGGGAAGAAGGTCTTCGACAAGCCGCTGCCCAACAGCGAGCCGAAGCTGCGGGCCGTCTTCGAGAAGCTGACCGCAAAGTTCGGCACCGTCCTGGTCATCGTGGACCAGCCCGCCTCCATCGGCGCCCTGCCGCTGACCGTCGCCCGCGACGCCGGCTGCCGCGTCGCCTACCTGCCCGGCCTGGCCATGCGCCGGATCGCCGACCTCTACCCCGGCGAGGCCAAGACCGACGCGAAGGACGCGGCCGTGATCGCGGACGCCGCGCGGACGATGCCGCACACCCTGCGTTCGCTGGAACTCACCGACGAGATCACCGCCGAGCTGACCGTGCTGACCGGCTTCGGCCAGGACCTCGCCGCCGAGGCCACCCGCACCTCCAACCGGATACGCGGCCTGCTCACCCAGTTCCACCCCAGCCTGGAACGCGTCCTCGGGCCGCGCCTGGACCACCAGGCCGTGACCTGGCTGCTGGAGCGCTACGGCTCCCCGGCCGCCCTGCGCAAAGCCGGACGCCGCAGACTCGTCGAGCTGATCCGCCCCAAGGCCCCGCGCATGGCCGCACGGCTGGTCGACGAGGTCTTCGACGCTCTGGACGAGCAGACCGTGGTGGTGCCCGGGACCGGCACTCTGGACATCGTGATCCCTTCCCTGGCCAGCCAGCTCGCCGCCGTCCACACCCAGCGCCGGGCGATGGAAGCCCAGATCAACAGCCTGCTGGAGGCCCACCCTCTTTCCAAGGTCCTGACGTCGATGCCCGGCGTCGGCGTCAGGACCGCCGCCGTCCTGCTGGTCACCGTCGGCGACGGCACCAGCTTCCCGAGCGCCGCCCACCTGGCCTCCTACGCCGGACTCGCACCCACGACGAAGTCGTCGGGGACCTCGATCCACGGCGAACACGCGCCCCGAGGCGGAAACTGGCAGCTCAAACGCGCCATGTTCCTCTCCGCCTTCGCCTGCATGAACGCCGATCCCGCCTCCCGCACCTACTACGACAAGCAACGCGCCCGCGGCAAAACCCACACCCAAGCCCTCCTCCGCCTCGCCCGCCACCGCATCAGCGTCCTGTTCGCCATGCTCCGCGACGGCACCTTCTACGAATCCCGCCCGCCCGCGGACGTCGAACTCGCAGCATGACCCCAACAAGCCGAATCACCCCAAACCCGACAGGGATGCCTTGACGAAGGACATAGAGGCACCCCACCCCGCGGTGTTCAGGGCGATGAGGATCGACGCGACGGCGACGGGTGACGACGGCTTGGAGCGTTTGCCGTTTCTCGAGTTGCCGCCGTTCTTCCCCGGCCGGATCGTGCCGGACTTCACCGACAGGGTCTGTCCTCTCCCCCTCGAGAGCCGACTCCAGCAGCCGCTTCGTCAGCTGCTGGAGCAGACCGCCCGCACTCGTCGGCTGAAGGCCCTCGGCCCGGGTCCGGGCTCGTTCGGGAACCGGCCATCCACGCCCGCCGGCACGGCCCCACCTTCGGGCGCCTTGACCGTGTTCTCGCTGGTCACAGGCGCAACCCTCCATGATCGGAGTTACACCGTTTTCTTTACCGTCCCCGATCCTCCGGAGGACGCGACCTGCCGACCTCAATTGAGTAGCGCCTACTCGCGATGCCGGTTATGCCTGATGATCAAATGAGGTCCTGCCGGGGCGGTGCCCCCCACCTCTCGGCAGTGTTTCGGGGTGGCAACGTGTGAGGGGAAGCCACGTTGCTCGGTTGGTGAAACTACCCCTCTGTGAAGCCGGCCGTCCTGTCCGCGTTCGCCTGTCGGGCAGGCCCTATCCCTTCGCTTCCTCGGGCATGGCGGAACCTCCGACTGTCGGCGGCCGGAGGTTCCGTCACGCTGCGACCGTCCCCCTATCTGCACACACCCGAGGCTCCCCTCCGGCGGGAGTGCGTAGGGCTGATCTGGAACCCAGTGGATTTGGATCATGCCGCGAGTGATGCCCCGCCTACGTCTCGATGCGGCGCAGGCCAGCTGGAGTGCGTGAGAATGCACCCCTTGTCGGAAGCGGCATGCTGAGTTGTCCGCCGGGTCGTGGGCTTTTGTCGGCGCCGAAGAAGCACTTTGAACTGCGCAGAGGCGGCCTGAAAGCAGCAGCGGCTGCCCGCTGGGCCACTGTGCGCAGATGCCGGCCCAAGCCGGAGAAGCTCCGGACCGGCTCCGAGCTGCGTGACCTCGTCAACGCCAAGCTGGGGCAAGACTGGTCACCGCAGCAGATCACCCGCCACCTCGCCTGCATCCATCCCGGTGAGCCGACAATGAACCTGTGCCTCGAGACCGTCTGCCGAGCCCTCCACCAGGAGGGCATCTGATCTAGGTAGCTGGTGTTACCGGCACGGAGACCTCATCGCCGGAAAGGCGCAGGCATCCGCGATCGACACCCTCGTCGACTGCGCCACCCGCCTCATGCACCTGCCCCAGGTTTCAGCCAGTCGTGTGTGGTGGTGAGCACAGACGGGTCCATCAGCGGCCGCTGCGGACAGCGAGGCCGGGCGGAAGGCGCGACTGACAATGCGAGCGATACTTCGGCATAAGCCGATGCGGTCTCCTGACCCTGGAATTGAGGCATGGGTGGAATGCTCTGGGTTTCGCCTCGGCACGCGAGACGGTCAGGCCTTATGGTCGAAACCGGCTGGTGAACCCAGTGAGACTGGGCGCGCAGTGTTTTGATGCACGCCATTACCCTGGAAGGACTCTGGTGTCTTCCTGTCTGAGATACGAGAGGTGTCAGGCCAAGGTTTCTGTCCGAAGGGTTTCCGGAGGTAGCTGTGCTACCTGATGAACTGCTGCGGATCCGCAGCCTGCGACGTGGGGACACAGTGCTTCTGCGGCTGACCGGGGAGCTCGACATGGCTACTGCCCCGCTGGTCGACAGTGCGGCGGTGTCTGTACCTCTGAGCGACGCGCGCTGCCTCCATCTGGATCTGGCGAACGTCACGTTCTGTGACGAGGCGGGACTTCGAGCGCTGCGGCGTATCTCTGACCTGGCCCAAGCATCCCATGTCGCCCTGTGCCTTGTCGGGATCCATCCCAATGTCCGGAGAACCGTGGCCTGGCTTGGATCCGCCTCGCCTTGGCTCCCGCCGATGGCTCTGAGCTGAAGGGGGAGCCACCCCTTCCACGCGGTCCGTAACCAGACCGTGATCATCAAGCAGTTCTCCATTGACCGGCCAATTCGGGCTCATGTATCCGTGGGGTGGCCGCTGTCGGGGCTATGTGGCTTGGAGCTGTGGCGAGGGGAAGTCCTGACGATTTGCCGCAGTCTCCGATCCTCGAGCACGCTGTAGTTCGACTCGATCAGCGTGAGAAAGAGAATCGTGACGTCGTGTGCTGGCAGATCGCACACGCAGCACCTGGCATCGAAGGCGGAGCATGCATGCATCGGTGTTTCCCTTCATCAGGAAGAACGGACGCTCTGGTGAGGGATCTACTGCTTGTGGAGGTGGGCCACGGCGAACGTGCCGAGCGAGCTGCTGCTGACTGCGAAACTATCTGCTAGCGCGGAGACCAGCTGCAGCCGGTAGGAGCCGGCCCCGGCGTCCGGTGTTAGGGGCGTCGCCGCCGGAGGGCCGGTGTGGTGGAGAATAACGGTGATTCCACCATCGGCGTAGACTAGCTGCAGCCGTATCGGATGCCCGACGTGATGTACGGCGTGGGCGACAAGCTCACCAACAAGTAGGCATACGGCGCTGACTAGTTCGGCGTCGAGCTTCCATCGGCGCAGGTGCGGGCGAACAAGACGCCGAGAGGCAGGAGCGGCGTCAACTGATGGAGGAAGGTGCCACAGGGCGCTCCAGTCGGTCACGGTGGTCATCTGTACAACAGTCCGTGATACTCGAGCTTCGAGCCGAGGCGGTCAGGATCCGGCGGGCGGATGTTGCGGTGACCGGCCCGGAGAGGCAGATGGTTCGCACGAGACCCGGCTCCTGGGTCCTTGCGTGCAGGTGGAAAGGCCATGCCCGTTCTCTCCTTGCTGACGCTACCGGCGATCCGCCAATCAGATGTCGGCGCATGTGGGGATGCCTGCTGGGGCACCCGATGCGAGTCGGGTAGCTGATAGAGTAGACAGCCCGATGATCAGCCCGGGGTGACACCCCTCGCCAGAGCACCTGGTACTCGTTCCGCCGTAACACCTGTCGAACGCTCTACCCTTCCATCTTGACCGTGCGTAAGCTCCGGCCGTGTATCCCTGAAATGGATGCCACGTCTGAGATGCGCGGCGTAGCAGGTCGGTTTCAGTGGGTAGTCGACGGCTTTGGCTGCCTGTGCGTCTGACGAGATCGTGCTGTGTGCAGCGACTATCGGGATCTGGCGGATCACGGGGCTGACACCCGATGTGATCGCTGAACTCATTGCCGAGGTACTACCAACCCCGCATCGACGGCTGGGCCGTCCACCAGGATCTTGACCAGGCCCAGCTGGCGGGCATGGGCGATGTCCGCGCAGCGCCCGACCTGGCCGGGCTGCAGAACAGCATCCGCCCGTTCTGGTCGGTGAGGACCATGGTCCTGACGGCGTTCTGCTCGTTCTTCCCAGAGATGAACGTGTCCCGGTCCTTGCGTCCAGCAGCCGGCGGACCCGGATCCCGGTGCCGTCGATGATCCCGGTCTGCCCACTGACGCCGAGGTGGCCGATGACTTCGGCCAGTGTTCACAGCAGGACGCCGGGGCTGATCGGGCACCCCCGCTCGGCGGGCAACGGCCGTATCTCGCCGATGGCCCGGGTGATGGTGGAGTGGTCGACTCCGAACCAGCAGGCCAGCACGTCATGAGTGGCACCGTGACGGAGATGGACGAGGGCGGCCAGAAGCCGGCCGGCGAACACGAACCGGTGCTTCGCACCGGCGCCCGCAGCACGCTTCCGCGGCCGAGAGGTCAGTTTGGCCTGGTGACACTCATGCCACAACGGGTCTAACTCGGTGATGAGTTCAGCGATCACATCGGCCGACAGCCCCGTGATCCGGCGATTGCTGACGATCACTGCACGAGTCACGGTCCCCACCACCCGACCATGATCAACCACCCGAAGCCCGACGTCACACCGCTTACCGTGCACGAACTCGTTAGGGCTCGCAGAAGAACAACACGCGGACGAGCAACGCGCTGACCTGCTGTGTCAAGGCCTAAAACACGCAAGTTTATTCTCTGCGAGCCCTTAGTCGTCCCGGTTCAGCGGGTTCCTTTGCCTAACGGGCCGCGAGGGGGTCGGCGGATGCTGCGCCTTGCGCTCGGAGGCGATCAGGAGACCGAAGAGCGTATCGATTGTGCGTTGCCGGAAGAGGCACGGACAAGCGGCTGTGTTGCGGATGCTGCAAAGAAGAGCCATCTCATCCTCCAGGGCGAGTGTCGGTATTGGCCGGCAGAATGCCCGGTTTGCCCGCTTATTGATCGCTATGCTGCTAGGGTTTCCCCTCGCAGTCCTGAGCAGACGCTACTTACGTCACGCCGTGTCGGCATATGGGTCTCAAATGTAACTCTATGTGATGTAGGTGAGAGTCTTCAGAGGGTGTTGCCAGTCCAGCTCTCTCAATCGCCCAAGGCCCGGCCCAGCGTGCTGGCGCGTGCGTGGGGATGGAACAACACGGCGCTTGCTGCGCGGTTGGGTATCGAGCGTAAGACGGTGGCTAGGTGGTGGACCCGGTTCTGCGGGACCGGCTCGGTGGCTTGCCGGACGAGTCACCGCCGCGGTTCCGCGGACCATCACCGATGCCGGGGTGGAAGAGGCCGCGGTCCGCCCCCTCGAAGCAGGGCCGGAGGCCGTATGGCCGACCGCGTAGGCCGCCCCTGCGTGAACTGCGTCGCCACATCGGTGCCGGGCCGATGCGGATCCTGTTCGACGTACTTGTTGGGCCGCTTGCCCGGCCGACGATACGCGGCGTGGACCGGACCGTTCCACACGGTCTCCTTCAACGGCTCCAGCTCCATCAAGGTCCCCGAGAGTGACAGGAATGTGGACTGGGTGGGGTCGCAGAGCCGCGGCGGCTACCCGAGGGCGGAGTCGAATACCTCGGCGAGACCGGCATCCGGGCCCTGATCGGCGCGGTGTCCGGCCTCACCGACGTGGGCGAGACTGACTACGCTCGCCAGCTGCAGCGCCATGCGCCCCGACGAGCTCAGCCTTATGAGGCAAGGGTTTCGACGCCCTTGCCTTCGTGGCCGGTACCGGTACCGGCGCCCAGTTCCTTGGCCGACTCCTACCTGTCCCTCCGCGGTCCCTCGCGGCCCGCATCGTCGAAGTGACTGTCACCGTCACTGCGATCTGCAAGGACGGCACCTCGTTCACCAGCTCCTACCGCCTCGCCACCGCATTGACCGACGCCACCCTGCCGGACCTCTTGTCGCCCTCTGCCGTCGGCGGTGGGATCACGAGTCCGCCTACTTCGCGCTGCGGCACACTCGCTGACCGGCCGACGTGCTCCGCTCTGGCGGCGTCGAGCAGGCGATGTGTGGGCCATGCTCCCGCTCTACCGGGGCCCTGCGCATGGTCATGGCGGATGTCGCTGAGCCCGGCCGGGCACTGCCCCGGACCGCTGCGGCTTCACCACCGCCCGGGATCTGGTCGTCCAGGCCACAGGCATCACCGGACACGGCACGACCGGCGCCATCGGCTAGCGGATCCTGGCCCAGCTCCTCTCACTCAGGCGGCCACGCGTTCGCACCCGCACGGTCAAGTCACCGATCTCGCGTGACCACGACCGCCGGCAAGACGACCGCCCGGACACCAGCCGCACCGTCACCGGTCTGCCCGGCACCGTCCTCGAACCCGAGCCAGTCTGCTACCGCGTGGTCGCCCCCGGACCTGGGGAATGCATGGCCGCGAAAGCTCTCCGATCCTCACGATGTGCAGGTCGAACGGGAACCGCCACCTTATGCTCGCGCCAGCCTCTGCCCGCTGCACGCGGTGCCCTCCTCGGTGCCCACGCAGGTACTCGGGCCCTCTTGAGCGTAGCGAGGCTCCGACCACGACTGTGGCGACGACCGTACCCGAACGCCGCCCTTGTCACGCCGCGGTGCCTGACACCCAGTCCCAGGGGATCTGACTGAGGGGCAGAGATGAAGTGGACGGACCCAGTCATCGCATCATCTGTGCATGACTCACTGCTCCGCCTCTTGTACCCGACGGTAGGTTACTGCATCCTCTGTGTGCTGGTCCTGACGCCTCGTGACGTCACGACACTGGCGTTCCTGAGTCATTGTTGTCCCGCTCCGCTTCGGGAGGTCTCATGTCTTCGCTGCGCATACGTACTTCAGTAGTGTCCCTTGTTCTAGGGACATGTGCTGCGCTCATTCCCAGCACCGCGTCCGGTGCTTCGACCACACACACTCTGCCGGTTTCATCTGAGGATCACGTAGGGCCCTTCGTCGAGCCTGGGTTTGCCAGCGCATGCGAATGGCACAGGTTCGGGGAGGGGGAACGCCCGTCCTGGCGACTGATGTTCGCTGATCCGTTGTGCATCGAGTACAGCAAGCGTGACATCACGATCGACAACGGTGGGGCGACCCAGTTTCTGCTGGCCGAACCATCCCGATTCGCCGTGGCCTCGATCACCTGTCGCTACTACCAGAAAGACCACTGGAGTGTTCAGTCCACCTCGGGGGCCGTCCCCTGGGTGACCTGGGATGGCCAGTACTGGTGGGACAAGCGGGCGCGGCGCGGCGGCGCACGACTGACGAACTTCAAGGTACAAGGTCAGGCGGTCGGCATCGGTGATGCCGTTCTGGCCCTCCGCCCGCGCTTCCCGCAACTTGCCGATGCCCTCGATGACTACGGCAGGACCTCTGGGGAGAGCGGTATGACGGTGGACTTGCCGATGGATCTCTACTGCGCAGCGACGGGGTGACAGCAGTGCCCCCGTTGGACCGCCGGGCGGTGATCAAAGCGTTGACGGCTGCAGTCGGCATCTCGGTCGGGCAGCCGGCCTCTTGGCTGCCCGCTGCTGCGGCCGTCAACGAAACGAATTGGACGGTGCAGACCTTGGAGGCCTTCGCCGACACCCTCGTCCCTGGAGAGCGCCGCTTCTCTGGGGACGTGCCGATCGCAGGTGTGGTGCAAGGGCCCGGGGCGGTGCAGGCGGGCGCCGTGCAGGTACTGCAGTCTCCCGACCTGCCCCTGTTCCCCTTCTTGCCGGGCATCGCCGCACTGCTCAATACACGAGCAACCGCCTATGCGGCGATCCGCCTGATCTGGCTGCCGGTGACTCGACCGGCCTTCGTCGGGTTGTCATTCGCCCACCGCACAGCGCTAGTCAGCAGCTTGTTCGACGCCAACGACCTAGATCGACAGATCTGGCAGATGCTGAGCCTTCTGACAAGTCTGGCCTTCGACAGTGCCAGCCACCTCGACACCTCTGCGGCCGTCGAGCAGCATCACTCGGGGCTCGCCTGGTTGGGCTTCCCGCCGCCGGACACGGACGGGCTCTGGAGGTTCTCTCAGTTCTCCTACGGCAGGGCCCTCGCAGATCTCCATCCGAAGACGACCGCTTCAGGAAGCCCGGCATGAACCAGCAGACGACAGATGTCCTGGTAGTAGGTAGTGGATTCGGCGGCGCGATCCCTGCATATCATCTTGCGGCCGGCGGTGCGCGAGTCACGATCCTGGAGCGTGGCCCTCGCCTGACGGCAGGGCAATTCGAACAGTCCATGGAGCTCGGTAAGTTCAATCGGATCGTCGACGTGATCCAAGGGGACGGCGTTTCCGTGCTCGCTGGCAACTGTGTAGGTGGAGGCAGTGTCGTCTACTTCGCAGCTTCCTTGCGCGCTCCAGCACTGGCTTTCGAACGGCGTGGCAGTATCGGACAACGCATTTGGCCTGCCAAGCTGACGCGCACCACTCTGGACCCCTGGTATGACCGGGTCGAGGAGGCGCTTCCCGTGGCTCGTGCGAACTGGAACGATGTCTCCTATGCCGGTGGCGTGTTCGCAGCCGCCTGCCAGCGAGCCGGACACACCTGCAATCCTGTCCCGCTGGCGGTAGATCTTACGGCCTGTACCAACTGTAACTGGATGCTGTCCGGTTGTCGGTTCGATGCCAAACGCTCGATGCTTTTGAACTACCTACCGGCGGCGGAGTCGCACGGTGCCGTTGTGCGCCCGCTCCATGAGGTCCAACTCCTTACACCGTCATACGTTCCCGGCTATCGGTACGCGGTCGGCTATACGGTCCTGGATGGCGATGACTACACTTGCACCGTCGAGTCAGGTGTCATTCATGCGAAGGTGGTCGTCCTGGCTGCAGGGGCAGTCGGCACCCCGGTGATTCTGCAGCGCTCGTCATTGTTCCTGGGTGGAGTGCCGGCTGCCGTAGGCAAGTACTTCTCGGGAAACGGCGACCGAGTCAGCGTCGCCGACATCGACGAAGGCAGGGTGCGCTCTCTTCTGGGGCTGTCCCGATCTGATGACATGGCCTACCAGGCATTGCCCATTGGGCGTCCTATCACTGCTGCGACCTATGACTACCTGAACCCGGACGCTCCAGAATTCGAGCGATTCACCCTTCAACAGATATACTTCCCACCGCTGACGAACCTGCTTGCGCAGGCGGCAGGTTCGCCGGGCTGGTTCGGGATCGCTAAACGTGACATGCGCGCTCGCTGGCAGTCGTGGCTCACCCTCCTGGCGATGACCGAAGACGACAATGAGGGAACCTTCGGCTCGCCGCCTGTCACGGGAGGCTTCACTCGCCTGGCTCCAGGACTGGGGAAGGGCACCATGCGGTATCACCCCACTTTCCGCACGCGGCACTCGTGGAGTGTCGCAGATGATGCACTCCGACAGATCGTGGAGAAGGACGGACTCGGTCGAGCGCGCCCCTGGAGCGAGCAGGTAGCCGGCACCGTCACGGCCCATCCACTGGGATCGGTGCGCATCGGCGACAACCCCGCGACCAGTGCACTGAACGCCAATCACGAACTGCGCGGATGCCCCGGAATCTTCGTCACAGACGGGTCGGCCGTGCCCGCTTCCCTGACCGTCAACCCGTCTCTGACCATCGCTGCGTTGGCCGAGCGCGCGAGTCCCGTGATCACAGACCGGACGGCCGAGGCCGGTGTCGCTGTCCGCTACCTTGCCACCTTGCCAGCGAGATAAGAGTGCATGCCCCTGTGAGACACGGAGAGACGAGAAGCCAGCGTAAGGGGAGTTGCGAAGCAGCTGGGGCGAACCGCTGTCCGTCTTGCTCCGCACGCTCTGGGACTGCTCGGGCCCCGTCCTCCCAGCACAGCCTGGGCGGAAGGGGAGGGGATGGAGAGCAGTGGGCGGAGGATGTTGCCAGCCGATTGTATAACTGCTGTTGTCTCTGTTGATGGCTCTGATGCCGGTGTGGCGGTCCAGGAAGGAGCGGATTGCCGGGGTCTTGTGGGTGGCGTAGTTATCACACAGCAGGTGGACGTCGAGGCCGTCGGGAAACCTCTCGATCGATCTTGGCGAGGAACTTCTTGAACTCCACCGCCCGGTGTCGGGGTGCAGAGGGGAGATGGCCTTTCCAGCGATGGTGTCGAAGGCTCGGACGTCCGAAGAGCACTGCCATTCTGTCTCCGGAACCCGAGTGGTCATCGGCCGAGGAAGTCGGCTATCCGATGGTTGATCGAGCGCCCGTTCTGATCGAGCAGGGGACTGTGCCCGGCATCAGGTGCCTCGATGAACTCCAGATCAGCGCCATATCGGAGGTCGATGAGCTGCTGATGGAGTGTGCGACTCTGAGATATCGGGACAATAGAATCTGCGGTGCCGTGGACCAAGAGGATTTTTGCGCGCAGCGCCTGAGCGGTCCGTAGCAGGTCACGAGAGCCGATGCGATCGGTGATCTCGGTACGACCTCCGAGACGGTTCAGCAGGTTACGGACGGGCGTCGTGGCCTCGGAGTAGAGACGCTTGCCGCTGAGAAAGGGCGCCACAGCCACACAATGCGACCATCGGGCGGGCTGCGTGGAGGCTGTGAGCAGCGCCAGGAACGCCCCGTAACTCGTGCCGTAGATCATCAGCCGGTTTTCGCGGTGAGGCCGACGCATGGTGGCGATGTGGTCGGCGATGTAGTGGATGTCTGCCAGATCCGGCCCGCCCCAAGCGTCTTGAATGGCCGTCTGATGTCGATGCCCGTACCCCGTGCTTCCGCGTTGGTTGACAGCGATCACGGTGAAGCCGCAGTTGGCAAGGTGCACAAGCGATGGATTGAAGGCGGCCTGCCAATGAGCCTCGGGTCCACCATGAAGGGCGATAACCACCCGGTGCGCGGTGGTCCATGATTCCCCGTAGACGAGTGCTTCCACCGACCCCGCGGGCGTGGAGAACGATTCGGTCCTGACGGAGAGACAGGGGACCGATTCGCCGGCAGGCTGCACGGCGAGGCGGGCCCGACGTGCCGATGCATCGCTGACTGTGGCGAGTGTGAGCTGACGGACGGGCGTGGAGACAGGGAAACGCAGAACTCCGTCGTGGCAGGCACCGCTTGCAGTCACCACCCCGAGAGGCATCGGCACCTGCTCCTGGAAGCCGTTTGCGAGCCGATGGCGGATCATACAGGAACGCACCCCACGGTCGACCGCCAGGTACAGCGCAGAGCCGAGCGTGTCGAAGGCCACCGGACGAATAACGGCGTCGAGATCGTTGACATGCGGTGGCAAAAGCACGATGTTCTGCGCAATGAGCAGGATCGGGTCGAGTTGTGCGGTGGCCAGCCTCGGCCGTTCGGGGAGTCCGACGGCCAGCAATAACTGGCTTCTGCCCGGCTGGGTGAGGAGGATCTGCACTCCTTGCTGATCTGGTACCAAGGGGGACAGGATTCCCGTGTCCGTGTCGAGGCAGACAGGCTCACCGTGGTCGTCACGGCTTAGCCGGTTGAAGGCGACGTGGCGCCCCGACGGTTCCAGAGAGAGACCACCCTTGAGCGTGCCATGCGTGGTGATCAGTGGAGACGGCGGCCCGTCCGTGCTGAGTTTCCATACGATGGTGCCAAGGTCTGTGTAGCTCATGGCGAGTCCTGGTGCGCCTTGGGCAAGCTGACAAATGAGAGCCGGAACAACCTGCCCCGGCCCCTGGATGGTGCCCTCATGGAGAGCAGGTATCCGCAGCAGCTCGTGCTGGCTGCCATTCGGCGTGAGCACAGTGATGGTCCCGGCATCGTCGACGCCCACCTGGGCAAAGCCTGCAGCCGGCACGCTGAGCGGCCAGCTTCGAACCGGTTCCCCAATACTCCAACGCTCGATCATCCATCGCTCGCCGGAGAGCAGCAGGCACACGCTGTGCCTGCCGTTGGGCGAGAACCGGAAGGCGCCACGTGACGTGTCGGGATGCCCGGACTCAACGAGAGCCCCATCGGCGGAGAGAGATGCGCCATTCTCTAGCGGAACAGGAGAAGAGCTGACCATGAGGAGCATACTCCGTGTGCGTAGTCGTACAGGGCCAGCGCGATTCCCGACGCGCCGTCGAGGAACTCCGGTGAGTCCAAGGCTCCGGACTGGCGGAACTGAGGGAACCCGAACGTGGTGCGGGGGTTCCAGTAGTCCAGTGCACCCTCGGCGGCCGAATCGGCCAGGCGCTTGAGCCGGGGGTCAGGGTCTCGACTCATCACAGTCAGCGCGGCCTGGAGCACGCCGCTGTAGCCACAGCACAGTGCAGGCCCGCTCACCGCCCAGTGGCCTCGAGGGGATGCGTCGAGCGAGACGAGTGCCCCGATTCCTGCGTCGACGAGAGGTTGATCATTCAATGCCCTGCCTGCAAGATGAATGGCTGTCGCAATCCCCGTCGACCCGGCGCACCAGCGGTGATCCGGAGCGGGCGAGCCAACCGGATGGCCACGGCCGACGCTCGCGGGCCACGTCCAGGTCCCGGCATAGCGCTGGGCGAGAAGCCATTCGGCTGTGGAACGGATGACGTCGTGCTGACCCTTTACGTAGTTGCCTTTAGACAAGGCAGTGGAGAGAAATGCCAGGGGACCTGAGACCCCGCGGGCCATACCCAGCTCCGCCTCGCCCCGGCGGGAATCCTGCCTCGAGGACGCCCATAGACCTGACATGCGGTCATCCAAGCCTGTGAGTAATTCGGTGAGCACCTCGAGTGCAGCTTGAAGTCCGGGCTCGGCCGGGGAGTAGCCACTGTGGAGTCCGAGCAAGAGCATCCGTCCCAGACCGGCCAGGCCGCTGACAGCGTCGTAGTCCGCGACCGCCAGATGCCGGCCACCGCCGCGGCGCTGCACCCTGCATCGCTCCGCGAGACTCTCGGCCTGGTCGCTCAGCCGAGCTGTGCCCGAAAGGAGGAGCGGTCGCAGCCGAGGATCGCCTGTCATTGCATTGACGATGAGAGCGGTACTGATCGCTCCAGTCACACCTCGGAACAGATTGCTTGGATGCGCAGGCAACACCTGCGTGATCGTGCGCAGATGCTCCACGGCGGACTCTGCGAACTGAGGGCTTCCGAAAGCAAACCTGGCGGCGAGCATTGCGCAGCCCGGCAGAGACACATGTACAGGAATCGGCCTCTGTGTCAGGTCCAAGACACGTGCGGTGACCCTGACGCGCTCTGCTACATCGGCAGATACATACTTGGCTCTTTCAGCAGTGGTCACGCCTGGCTTTCCTGCCGAGGGGAATTCTGGGCCGGGAGACTGTACTGGTGACGTTGCGCCTGGTACATACGGGCAAAGGATCCACCAAGGGACATGAGTTGATCGTAAGTGCCGGCTTCTGTGAGACGACCCTCGTCGAGGTGATAGATCCGGTCGGCGTATCGAATCGAGCCAAGCCTGTGCGTGATCAGTACGACCGTCTGGCCATTGCTGGCGAGACGCATCAGTTTGTCGAAAGTCTCTATCTCGGTCAGAGGATCGAGAGCAGCTGTCGGCTCGTCGCAGATCAGGATCTGAGCATCCCGGAAGTGCCCTCGGGCCAGGGCCATGCGCTGCCACTGCCCGCCGGAGAGATTGACTCCACCCTCGAATTCTCGAGCCAGTAGGGTGTCCCACTTCTCGGGGAGACCGGCCACGATCTCATCTGCCTCCGCGAAGCTCGCAGCAGCAGCCAAACGGGCTTCCTCATTGTCGGTTCCTGGCCGTCCGAGCGTGGCGTTGAGCCGAGCAGTGAACGGCCAGCGATGGAAATCCTGCCCGATCCACGCCACCCGAGAGAACAGCGAAGCGCGGTTCAGGCTGCTGACATCCACTCCGTCCCAGGTGATGGAGCCCTGCTCCGGCTGGTGCAGTCCGGCAAGGAGTCGCGCCAGAGTGCTCTTGCCGCTTCCGTTGACGCCCACCAGCGCGATGATCTCACCCCGGCGCAGCTCCAGATCGACCCCCTGTACAGCCGGCTTCTCACTGCCCGGATACGTGAACTGAACATTCCGAACAGCGATGTGCGAGGGGTACTCAGACACTTCCCGGCCATCTACCGGTATGGCGTGGGTAGCTGCCTGGTCCATCGTCCTGGTGTAGTCCGCAACAAACAGCCCATGTGTGTAGAGGTCGTTGAACTGCAGCAAAAGGGAGGTCAACTGTCCTGTCACTCGCGTGATCGCAATGACTGCCGTGGCAGCTGTAGCCAGCGGTACTGCGCCTGTCACCAGGAGCCACCCCAACGCAACGTACGTCAGCACACGTGCAATCCCACCTGCGGCATCGGCGATGACTCCCACCACGGCCTGGCGCTTCGCCAGCCGAGAACGCTCGCCCTCCAGGGCGCCTGCCAGCCGGCGATAGTGGCCCAGCAGGAAGTCGGCCAGCCCGTGCACCCTTACCTCTTCGGCCGGAGCACCTTGTGCCGTGAGAACTTCTGCGAGGACGCTCTTCTGTCGGCTTTGGTTCATCCACTTCATTGCGGAGAGGTACTCCCAACGCGCAGTGGTGACTGCTTTCCAGGCCTGCGGGATGACGGCCAGGAGCAGGAGCGGTACAAGGAGTGGATGCATCATAGACACCGCGCTGGCCATGGCCGCGACACTGAGCATGGCCCCGGCTGACGACAGCACGCTGGAGGTCAGTTGCTGGGTGGCAGTCACACCAAGCTTGGCGCCGGCCAACGAGCGTTGGAACGCTCCGTCCTCAAGCACAGAGAGCTCGACTCGCGCAGCGTGCTCCAGCATTCTCTGCTCTGCAGCCCGCTGAACCTTCGGTGCGAGCGTGCCCTGCGCAGCCGTGGCCAGCGCACGCGTCAGTGAACCCACAGCAAGGACAAGGCCGACCACCAGCAGCGCCGGCACAGCTGCTCGCACACGTTCCGGCGTGGGGCCGGCGGCCAGCAACCCGATCAGCACTTTGTTGACGGCTAACAGACCAAATGCGCTCACCGCTGCTTGCACCACCTGGGCAAGGCCCACTGCGAGAAAGGCCCTTCGATCAGCGCGCCAGGAGGTCCGGAGCGCAAACCGAGCCAACGACGGCAAGGCTCTCGCTGTCGTCCAGAAGCCAACTTCTGACGCAGCCGAGACGTGGGATACCCACGCTCCGTTCATCCGTATACCGGACCCGTACAGCGGATCGTGCGCCACGCGGTACCTCGTTCCCATGGTCAGCATGCGCCTGGCGCGGTTGCCATCGGCGGCCGTTCGCTCGGGGCGTCCATTGATCGACAAGACAGCCATTCTCGGTCCGCGCCGTGACCGGGGGCATGAGTATCAACTACCTGCACTGGCCGCCGCTGCCGGGTGCGAGTCCGCAGGACACCGTCCAGACACAGGATGACAACCGCTTTCTCGACCCTTCACTGAGGTCTTCGGGCCGCCGTCAGTCGTGACCCGTCATGGTCCCTGCCACGTGCCGACTGGGTGAGATATACGAAGGGTGGGAGCCTCGCCACGGAGCGTCGGGCGTTTCGCAAGAAGAGCCGGCTTCAGGCCGGCAGGCGGTTCGCAGTGAGTGAGATGACTGCGGTGATCGCGGAGGATCTGCGGGTGAGTGTGCGGTCGGCAGAACGCCAGCGTCGTGCCTGGCGCGAGGGTGGGATGGAGGGCCGGTGTTCCGTGGGTCGGGCGCCCCCCGGACGTCGCCGATGCCTGGTTCGGCGTGCTGGAGGAGAAACTCGGCAAAGGCCCCGGCAGCGCACGGCTTCGACGACGAACGCCGGCCCCTGTTCCGGCTTGAGACCGTGACCGCCGCGGCCGCAGGTGGGTCTGCCGGCGGCAACGGTGCGGCGGCTGCTAAAACGGCACGACTGCCCCCTGGCAGGCACCCGCCCGCGGAGCCCTGGAGCGTGACGAGTACGCGGTGGAACTCTGGACACGACACACTCCCGTCATCCGCGTGCGTGGCAGGTTCCGCCGCCTGACCTCGGTCTCCGACCTGTGCAGCTACAAACCCGGCGAGAAGAGCCGGCTCATCGACCGACCCCGCACCCATCTTCTATTCAAGGGCGCACGCAAGTGCTTCTCCTGCAAGACCATCGCGACCTCCTGGTGCGGGGCACACATCCATGCCTGACGGCCCGATCGTTGTGGTCTGGGACAGACAATCTCAACACCCATCCGGCCGCCGGGCTGCAGCCGTACGACGCCGAACACGACCGGTTCACCACCATCGACTGCCGACGCGCCCGACCCGAACCCCGTCGAAGCCGTCTGGCGAATCGTGCCCAAGCGACACTGCCTTCGCCGTACCCGACGACCTCGACCGCAAGCTCCGCCGCGAGTTACGCAGGATCCAGCCCCGCCCCGCGTGGTCGACGCCTGCCCCACCGCCACCAGCCTGGCCATCAACCCACCGGCCTCGCCCTGAAAACGTCAACAGGTAGCGCGGGCATCGACTTGCGGCTTCGTTCATAGCGGTGAGCTGACCAGAAGGTGCCGCCGCGCCCGGCGGGGCGGGGCAAGCCTACGTTCACCACAGGCGCCGACGACGCCAGGCAGACGCCGATACCGACAGAAGGCCCATCAGCCTGCATGGTTCGGGAGTGGTCCCGGGCCCGGCCGCTGGGCCAGGGCATCTGCATCCGGGCCATGACCATGTGAACGCGGGCGGCAGCGCCTGTCTGTGCCGAGGTGGATCTCGGTTTTCGGTCCGCGACGGGGCCTTGGCCGAGAGGTAATTGAGTGGAGTAGTGAGTACTCACGTCGACCTACTCATATCCCGGTAGGCATTGACACACCGGCGAGCAATTGAGTGTGCACATTGTCATTAAAAATGCCGACAGTGGCCGCCTGGACTCTCAGCGAACTGGCGGGCAGCAGACGGCTTCTAGTGAGGTAGCAAGTAGTGAGTAGTCTGATCGGGGCTGCAGGAACAGACGGCTCTGCGAGGTCTGCCGACCTCACTCGGTGGCCTTTCGTCGGCAGACAAACGCAGCTGAACGCCTTCGCCGAGACGCTGGCAGCACGGCGGAGCTACGGGTTTGTAGTGTGCGGGCCATCAGGTGTCGGCAAGTCACGGCTGGCCGAAGAGTGCCTGGCAAGCGCAGTGCGCGCCGGATTCCAAGGCGCTCACGCTGTAGCAAGCGCAGCTGCTGCGGCAATGCCGCTGGGCGCAATCGCACATCTCGTCCCGGACGGCATCGACCTCAATGACCCGGTTTCAGCATCGGCAGATGTAGCCGCCGGTCTGAAGAGGCGCACTCGCCGAGTCATCCTGTGGGTGGACGACCTGCACCTGCTGGACGCGACAACCGCGACGCTGTTGCGGCAGCTGATGGACGACGAGTTGGTGCGACTGATCGCCACTGTTCGTGCCGGAGAACCCACGAGCGACGCGGTCAAAGCACTCTGCCTTGGCGCCTCCGTGCACCGGGTAAATTTGTCCGAGCTGAAACAGAAGGAGAGCGAGCAGCTCCTCAAGGCCGTGCTCGGAGGGCCGGTGGGCCGGCGCACCGCGCAACGGCTGCATGCAAGATCGGGCGGGAATCTCCTGTACCTGCGTGAACTAGTACGCGGAGCCATGGACACCGGAAGCCTCGTTCATGACGGAGAAGTGTGGCGCCTGTCCGCTACATCACTCTCGGTCCTCCCGACACTGACTGAGTTGGTCGAGTTCCGCCTGGCAGCCGCCGGCCCGAAGGAACGGCCTGTGCTGGAGCTACTTGCGCTGTGCGGGCCGCTGACGTTGGACGATGCAGAATGCGTGACGTCACCGGCAGAGCTCAACAAACTGGAGAAGGCAGGGCTGATCCGCACGATGGAATATCGGAGTCGGACGGCCGTAACCCTCGTTCATCCGCTGTACGGAGAAGTGCTCCTCAAGAACACTTCCGTCCTTCGGCGCCGGAACCTTCTCCGGGGCCAAGCACAACGAAAGGAAGCGCTGGGTGCCCAGAGACGAGAAGATCTCCTTCGCATTGCCATCTGGAGACTGAACGCGTCCGAAAGCGTAGATCCTGATCTCCTGATCCAGGCAGCCACCTTGAGCTTTCACGCGCACGACTACCCCCAGGCGGTCGCTCTCCTGGAGGCCCTGCCCGATGCAAGGCACACGACATCGACTCGAGTTCTCCTTGGCCACGCACTGACCGAACTTGGGAGATGGCAATCCGCGGAGAGTGTGCTCTCTGTTGGTGACGCACATGCTGCCGACGAGCAAGAAAGGCTGGAGGTCGCGCTAGCTCGTATTATGAACCTCTTCTGGCTCGGACAGGAGACCGAGAAGACGCTGGAGGTCGTAGACAGTGCCCTGCTGCATGTCACTAACCTCTCGGGCCAACGAACACTGCGGATCATCGAAGGCTACGTTCGGGTCATCTCAGGCCAGCCGGATCATGGATTGAAGCTCCTCGAAGAACACATGGAAAGAGAAGCCGAAACCAGCCACGACTGCAGCACTTGGCTCCTCGGCGCACTCATGAAGACCATCGCGCTTACTGCAGTCGGGCGCACCGCCGAAGCAATGACCTGGGGAAAACACGCCCATGACATTCATGTAAGAGCCTACAAGGAAAAGCGCCCCGTGCCTCATCCTGCAACGCAGCTGATTCATCATGCGTGGACAGAATCCGGCATGCTTACCGAAAGCATCGCAACGGGGGAGCAGACGTTCCGCGCGTTGATGGCCACTGCTGGCACAACAGAGCCACGAATCTGGACCGCGTTCTTGACAGGACGAGCAGAATGGCAAGCAGGTCATCCAGGAGTGGCTCACCGATGGTTTTCAGAAGCGCTGGCTCCTGCACGGGAAAGCCAGCACCTCAGGGCACTACCGCTGACCCTGTCGTACCTGGCAGCGACGGCGGCAGTGCTCGGCGACTTCAGCACTACAGAATCATCCCCGCCGGACACCCGCGCATACCCCACGACGGGGTGGCTCACTGGGGAAGAGTTTCTGGGAGAAGCGTGGATACTGGCAGCCCGTGGACAGACGGCAGATGCCAGACGAGTGCTCACGAAAGCTGTAGCCAGAGCCCGCGCCGGGCATTTCTTCACATCTGAGATTCTACTCCTGACGGATCTGGCCCGACTCGGTGGCGCTAGGGAGGCGACCGGACGGCTTTCTGAGCTGGCAGAATTCTGCGATGGAGCGTTCACGCCAGCACGGGCTCACTTCGCCTCAGCTCTGGCAGCCAACGATCCAGACGAACTAATGGCTGCCGCTGATCAACTCGAGGATCTCGGCGCGGATCTTCTGGCTGCAGAAGCCGCTGCTGCTGCAGCCACGACGCTTCGTCGTCTGGGCGAGTCCCGAATGGCCGCTGCAGCGCGGAACCGCGCCGCAATCGTCTCCGGACGATGCAATGGGGCCCGCACACCTCTTCTGGGGTTGACAGAAGCAACTGCAGCACTGACAGCACGTGAACGAGAGATCGCTCAGTTGGCTGCAGGCAGCCTCACAAGCAAGGAAATCGCTGAGATGCTGAGTTTGTCTGCACGAACCGTGGAAAACCATTTGCAGCGCGCCTTTACCAAGCTGGGTATCACGAACCGGCGAGACCTGCGGCGGGTTCTACGCTTGTGACCGACGGTCAGCTGCAGCTGGCAGAAGATTGCACCGCCGCGCTCCTCAGCCCGACCTCGACTGGCCTTAACCAAGGCACCTGGCACTGCGAAGTCGGCGCAACTCCATCCACTGGAGTCTTGACCATCGGACGCCGGCAACGGACCGGCCCCTCAAATCGCTGGAAGTGAGGGGCACCCGGGCGCGGTCCGTTGCCGGCGTGGCAGTTGTCGCAGGCTCCGCTTCTAAAATTTGCGCACGGCGAGGAGAAGGCGAGCGCCGGCCAGGGTCAGTCGTTTCTGAATCCCGCAACGGTTTTGGCACGTTCAGCCAGCGGGGGAGAGATTTCTGCATCCACGTGAACTTCGATCACCGTTGGCCCCGAAACGGTGATCGCCTCTCTGAGGACGTGGCCGATCTGACCTGGCTGATCAACTTCCCACACTGGGATCCCCATGGCACCGGCAATGGCTGCCGCGCTGATCCGCTTATTGTTCACGATGCATTGCATGGCGCGCCCACCGTTCACGAGTTTGCTGCCATGATAGGAGATTCCGTGCCCCTGGTTGTTCTCCACGATCCACACAACGGGGATGTCATATTCACGGGCCGTCAACAGATCCATTCCGTTCATCGTGAAGCACGCGTCACCCACGATTGCGATAATCGGTGTTCCCGGACACCCCAAGGAAGCCCCAATAGGGGCCACTGTGCCGTGTCCCATTGACCCGAATCCCATGTTAAGAATGAAGCGTTGATCATTTCGCATCTGCAGGTGTCGCAGATTGAAAAGCATGTGTCCGCCGATGTCGGAGAAGACGATGGCATCCGATGGTAGTGCGTGATTCAATTCGGCACGCCAAACAGCCGGACCGAGTTCTGCGGCAGACGAGCCTTCGGATACATTGACAATCTCCGGGATGCTTCTGCTACCCGGGATCGCAGATGTGGCCGGCTGAGGGGAACTGTCATGTGCTTGGAGACGCTTCAACAGCTCTGCGAGTGTCGCTTCGGTGTCGCCCACCAGGGCAATATCCACGGGGTAATTTCGACCTATGCGTGCCGGGTCGATATCGAGTTGAATGATGCGGCGTTCATGTCCAATTCCGGCGTGCCAGTTAAATGTAGTAGTTTCGTTCATAGACGCGCCAACAACGAGTAAGGTGTCGACGGAATCTTCCACGAGGGCCGATTGCGCGGCTGGACTGCCTGCCAGACCGCAGACCCCCAGGGAAAGCGGATGATCTTCTGGAAACACCCCCTTCGCACGTGGTGTGGTGGCCGTGGGAGCGCCAAGGTGAGTGGCCACCTCTTCCACTAGGCGCCTGGCTCCGAGCGACGAAGCACCCGACCCGACGAGGACGACGGTGCGCTGTGCTTGAGTCAGAAAAGCTGCAGCCAGCTCGACCGCAGGAAGATCCACAGGCCGCGAGGGTTCTATCGCGGTGCTTGCCACGAGGGGCTCGTCAACTGGCTGTTGCCAGAAGTCGACCGGCACATTCAGATGTACGGGGCCCGGACGGCCGCTCAGAGCCAGGGTGATGGCCCGCCGAAAATGACGAGAGAACTGTGCAGGCGACGGCACCATAGCGGAGTACTTGGTCACTGGACCAAAAATCCCGACGATATCGATATCTTCACGTGCCGTTTCTTGAGCCGCACCCCTGCCCAAGGTATGGCTCGGAGCCTGTCCAGTTATCACAAGCATAGGTACACCGTCCGCAAAGGCAGCCGCCACACCAGTCAGTAGGTTGGTAGCGCCCGGACCTGATGTGGCGGCAGCCACGGCAATTCTTCCACTCGCCCGAGCGTATCCATCAGCCATGAAAGCAGCACCACCTTCATGGCGGGCCACGACAACCGAGAATTCTTCGTCCTGCTCGACTCTGTCGAAGAACGGATGTATCAGACCGCCGGGAATTCCGAACACCGTAGTGATGCCCTGATTTTTGAGGTGGTGCATGGCTACGTCGATGAGCAGGTTTGGATAGTTCGACACCGGTTCTTCCTTCGGAACGTTGAGGGGACGCACTGTGTTCACTCTCTTGTTGGCGCAGCCTTTTTGATTGAAAGGCGCTGCAGCGGCTGCGCTCGGTCTAGTTGAGCAAGTCCTCTGCGACGCGCAGGAACCCGACGTTGTCTTCCGGAAGGCCAATTGTTACGCGCACGCCGTAGTCTCCGAAGGAACGCACTACATACCCCTGCTGCTCGCACGATGAGGCAAAACGGGCAGAGAGTGGTCCCAGAGGCATCCAGAAGAAGTTTCCTTGCGAGTCCGGTATCCCAGGCAGCAGCCGGCGAAGCTCCTTGATCATTGAGTCACGTTCCAGGGCGATTTGCGCTGCGCGACGACGCATCTCAGGAGCTTGGTGCAAGGCCGCAATAGCCGCTGCCTGAGCGACAGCATTGACTGAGAATGGAGTGATGCACTTGCGGATATTGGCAGTGACGGTACGGTGGGCACAGAGCCATCCAACGCGGAGGGCAGCCAGTCCCCAGGCCTTCGAGAATGACCGCATTACGACCAAGTTGGGATGTTTCGCCGGAAGAGTGGTGCTATCTCGCTGAGGCGGCGGTGTGACAAATTCAATGTATGCCTCATCCGCGATGACCAGGATATTGCGGGGCACCAGGTCGAGGAATCTTTCGAATTCCTCCAATGGAATATACGTCCCTGTGGGATTGCTGGGATTACAGATAATGATGATTCGAGTCCGGCTTGTGACTGCTGTCAGCAATGCATCAAGGTCATGTGCGTGCTTGTTGCGAGGGGCTGTGACCGAAACGGCTCCAGCCACCGTAGTGACCAGTGGGTATGCCTCGAATGCAGGCTGCGAGTGCAGAACCTCTTCGCCTGGCCGAGTGATTCCCTTGATCAGGGCTTCGATCAAGGCTACCGAGCCATTCCCCACCGCGACAGTGGATGGATCGATTTCATATTGCCTGGCTAGTTGCGTAATGAGGGCAGTGTTTGACAAGTCGGGATATAGGCGAGCGTCGTCAGCGACCCTGGCGACCGTTTCCGTGATGCCAGGAAGCGGCCCAAAAGGCACCTCGTTTGTGTCAAGCTTGACAACCCTGCCTAGGCCGTGAGTGTTTGCCAGTTCCTTCGGGTTGGGGATGGGGCGATAGGAAGGCATATTGCTTATTTCGGGGCGAAATTGATTATGCATTGTGCTCGTTTCGAACTGAAATATCTCGGGACTGTCGTTGATGGGTCAGTGGCATGCTTTTAAAGTCTCCATAGCATGGCAATCATATTGAACCCAGCGCCAGCCGCGAACAGAAGGAGCGTGTCCCCTTCATTGACTACAGGTACTTCTCGTCGGAAATGATCGAGCACGATCGGGATGCTCGCCGCTGCGAGTGTGCCGTGTTCGTGGAAGGTGGTGAGTAGCTGATTCTCGTGAAATCCAAGAGATTCGCCCCAGTGGCGGCACATGCGATCAGTTGTTTGATGAGGGAGGAACCAGGTGAGATCCTCAGGTGAGATCTGGTGCTCATTTAAGAAGTCATTCAGAAACAAGACGGGTGCTTGAGCTGCGAACTTATCGAAATCCGCAACCTTGTTCGCTGTGAGGTACTCCGGGCGCCCGGTGGCCAATGAAGAGCTGGCGCTGATCACGTCGATGTAGCGAGGCTCTCTAACGTGTTTCATACCGAGCAGAGAGCGTTCAACTCCTCGGGAGAGCACCAGCGCTCCGGCTCCGTCTCCCACGGGGCCAATGTCCGTCCCTTTTTCGAATGCTCTGTTTGCCCAGTTGGCCACAGTGACAACAAGGACCCGATCGAATGTTCCACTTTCGATAAAGCTTGAAGCCATGCATATCAATGCCAGAGAGGTGGCGCTGAGCCCCATTTCTGCGGCGATGCACGCGGCTTGACTGGCGCCGATCTCCATGGCAATCCGCGTGCCATCGTTTGGTGTCTCGGAATCCGCAACGAATGACCAGTAGAGAATGAGATCGATGTCGGTGGGACTTACATCTGCGTCTTCGAGGGCGCGTTGCGCCGCCCGGGCTCCCATGTATACCGACGTTTCGTCCGGTGACGCATAGTGTCGTCTGTTTGAGTCCTCGAATGCGTCGGAAAGCGAATCTTTTAGTCGGCTAGTTGAATGCGATACGGGGCCGTCTACCCTATTTCTGGGGATGTAGGATCCGGTTCCGATGATGCGGGCGTGATGCATTGAATTCCTGAGAAGGGTCGCGGTGCCAGTCGATGTTCTATCGAGCCGGGTGAGGGTAGCATCTTGTCGGTAGTAGAATCCGGAGGTTACTCGATCAGGTCATTGTTCGACATTGCTGGTGGGGCGCAATGCGGGGAGGGTTTGGATTTGAAGATGATTCTAACCCAATTGCACATGAAATCGGATCGTTTCGCTTCGGCGCGCTGTACAGGTCGTAGATTCGATGACCTCTGGTATCGGTTTGAATCGGTATGGCAAGTGGTCGAAGGAACGCATCGTTTCTCCTTTGTTCGCTACATCAGGAAAGAGTCGATTATTCCTCAGATTAAACTCTCTCCGGACTATGCGGTCACTGCAGCAGTAGGAACTACTCAGGTTTCCCTCAAGGCAGGCGGAGACATGAGAAGCCGGGAGGGGCGATGTGCTCTGAGCAGGGTGACTTCGGACGGCGTGGTGCGCGCACGAGCGGGTCAGCCGGTAGAGAAGAGCCTGAGTGGGCTTGTCCATCGTGTGCCGGTGCAAGTGGTTACCAGGTGTGGGGTGAGCGGTGTCCACTGTGCAGGCGAGCGCCGCTGCTCTAGTGAGGGCCGGCCCCCTGGACTCCGCAGAGTTGTCCCCCTGATCGGCTGAAGAGCCCTGAAGGCGGAGGAGAGGCCGAGATGCTTCGTCTGTGATCAAAGGTCGCGCTGCGGTCGAGCGGCCCGGACTCGGTGAGGGCTGCGATTGAGCGGCGACCGACCTTCCGGTGTTCGCCGAGCCTCACGGCGGAGTGCCATGGAGGCCGCGAGGTTGGAGATACGGGCCCTGGCATAGGAGCGATCGACGATGCCATCCCCCCGGCGGTTCGCCGAGCGCATCGGCTGGCTGTACTCACCGGCACCGTTCCTGACGCGACTCAAAACGCTCCGGCCCGAGTAGAAGGTATGGCGACGTCCGTCACGCGTCACGGCGCACAAGACGTTTACCGTTCTCCGGGTCAGCGCGAGAACAGCCAGGCATTCCGCTGGCCTTCGGGCCGCTCGGGTTCCTAGGAACGCTGCAATGCTTCGCAGCCGCGGATGCTGATCAGCGCGGATGCGTAGAAGACGCGCTGCCGGCCGCGGCGGGAGCACCAGGGGCGGTCAGGTTGCTGCTGACATTGCCCCAGTCTCGGGGCACCAGGGCGACCCGGCGAGGCCGGCCGGACGATCGGCAGTTCCGAAGCGCCTTACATCCCCTTCTGCGGCCGCGAGGAACTTGGCGCCAGCAGCGTGCGCCGAGGCGGTGATCATGGCCTGTGCGGTGGGGAACTGGGCAGTGCGACGATCGTCAGGAGTCGACAGAACACGGGGCTGACGCCCGACGTGGTCGCTGAACTCGTCGCCGAGCTTGGCCCGTTGTGGCATGGACGGCATCAGGATGGGCTCGCGTCGCGACCACGGCGCCCGGCAGCAGGCGCCGACGCGAAGCACCAGCTGGTCTTCGCTGATGCTGACGGCCACGCTCGTCCACCTTTGCCACGGTGCCGCTCATGATGTGCTGGCCTGCTGGTCCGGTGTCGATCGTTCCAGGATCACGCGTGCAGTCGGTGAGGTGCGGCCGCTGCTCGCGTTGCGCGGGGCCGCGTGATCGCCCCGGCGTCCGGCTCCGTCGACTCGCCAAGGCCGTCGACGGTCTCGGCGCAAGCGGGCAGAACGGCATCATCAACGGCACAGAGGTCAGGGTCCGCAGCCGCTGTGGGACGCAAGAACCGGGAGAAGTACATAGCCGGCAAGGACAATACAGAACGCTGTGACGTCCATGGCCGTCACTGACGCCGACGGAAGGCTGCTGTTCTGCAGCCCGGCCCGGCCGGCCAGCTGCGCGGAGATGCCCAGTCAGAGCGGGACCCAGACTGGCGGCCACGTCGTGACGCCGGCACACCGCAAGTTCAAGCAGGCCCCCGACTGGTACGAGGAGATGCACCACCATCAGCCCAAGGCTCACTCCTCCCGCCGGATCGGGGGCGAGCACGGCATCGCACACCTCAAGAACTGGCGAACATCCGCTCACCATCAGTGCCGCCGCGAGCACGCGACCTACGCCGTCCAAGCCAATGCCGGTCTGCTGTCACACAAGCAGCCCCTCACCCTCGCGGCAGGTGGGCGAAATACCCGGCGAAACCGCGCCCCTCGACGCATCGCTGTCAACCATGCGCGAGCTCGTAAGCACGGGATCAGCCGACCTCAGTGACGTCGAGTCTGGTGTCAGCATCGAGTGAGGCTCGAACGTTCACAGAGGGCGTGTCCGTCCACGATCCACAGGCCGTCGACTGTGTCGGTGAGCCGGGAAACCGGCTCGCTTGCGAGCAGTGGCCGCAGCCGCTTGATCACCCGGCAGGCCACCGAACGGATGTGCGAGATGGCGCACCGTGGGAGTCCGTGCGTGATGGGCGGCAATCAGTAGTACGAGGTCGGCCATGGGCAGACACCACGGCGCCGCCAGGCCCATTGCATGTTCTGCCGCAACGTGCGTGGCGGTGCTCTCGGCACAGGCTGTGCGTCAGGTACCGTGTCGCGGATTGATCGATCTCAAGACGAGAGTCCATTTGTCTGATTTGTGAGTGAGTAGGTACTGCTCACGCACTTTCCGGGTGTCGGCTCCGACGATGGACGAACACAGGTAGTCGGGGGTACGGCTGCGGAGGTCAGTAGATGCGAACATCCGGCACACACAACATGGGGACGGTTGAGAGGTGCGCAGCGGTATTGGCGCGCGTCCACTCCCAAGCCGTACAGCTCGAAGACTCCGAGAAGGACCGAGAAGAGTTCCGCGGCTGGGCTCGGTTGATGCTGAGGGCGATTGCGCAACTAGGCTTTTCTCCGCCGCCTCCGGAACCTCTTGCCCGCTGTTACCACCAGGGCATTCGGGAGCTCATCGATCAGAAGATGGCTCCGGTGGTCGGAGACCACACCACCTCGGGTTGGCTGCTTCAAGCACTGCAGGCCATTGATGAGGAAGAGACATCCGGTCCTGCTAGGGACGGTTATGCGACATGGGTCGCTGCAGCATGCCGCACCTTCGTAGCCGTTCTCGAAGCAACCAAGTTTGACGATCTTCTTCCTGGGAGGAGTGTGCTCGCGTTGAGCGAGCGCATTCAAAATAACCTGGCTGAGACACTGAATGCTCTGACCTCTCCGAGGGTTGGCTTGTATGAGGAGACGCTAGTTCCGTAGAGGCGCAGGCCTACCACTCTTGCTTCTCCGTTGATCCGTGAGCTTTGGGGCCGTTGAACGGGGCCCGGGAGGACTCGCTTCTCTGGCCCGCACGGCCCCCACGGGTCCACACTGTTGACCTCAGCCGGGACGCTACTGGTTCTCGATGTACTCCTTCACCACGGCGAGCGGTGCGCCGCCGCGGGACGCGGCGAATCAGGACGGCGATCAGAAGTGTGAGCCCCACAGGTCCTTGCGGATGTGCCCGGGGAACTCCTCGCGAAGAAGCCCCAGGCCAAGAGAACCAAGTCCGCGAAACGCCTCCTCAAGAAGCGCTCCCGCAAGGAGGCCCGGCACTCCGACAACGTCAACCACGGAGTGCCGTTGGTGTACGTTGATCCGGCGTAGACCAGCCAACAGTGCTCCGAGCGTGGGCACATCAACCGGCTCGACCGCCATCCACAGGCATCGTTCACGTGCCGGTCCTGCGTGATCGTCCTGTACGTGGACGACAACGCCTCCCACAACATCGCCCGCAAGGGCGAGACCGTGTGGACTGCGGGGAGTGAATCACGCGTCCCTGCCACCCCAAGGCGGGGTGCCTGGACGGAGGAACCCACCCAACAGCCAGTTGGGCGCTACCTCCAAGCCCGGTCCCTTAGGACCGGCTCAAGTTGACGCCTGCGTACTGAGCCAGTTTCGGGTGATGGCGAGCGATGCGGCCATGATGGACAACTGCGGATTGACTTCGGGGCAGCTGGGGAGCACCGAAGCGTCACTGATCAGGACACCGCGAACCCCACGAAGGCGGCCTTGCGGATCTGCAGGCGACAGCTGATCTTGGGCGCCTGCAGCGACAGTGCCTGTGGGGTGGAAAGCGGACAGATGGAGCTGCCGGGGCCGGGTGTGGTCAAGGAGCTCCTCCAACTCGTGCAGGGATTTGACAGGCGCTGCTGCGGGAATTCCGGTGAGGACTTCGTCTGCGCCGGCTGCGAAGAGCACGGTGCCGGCTGCACGCAGAGCTGCGATGAGTCGTCTGCCGTCGTGCGGGTCAAGGTCGTAGAAGACGTGCGCCTTGGAGCGCCCCAGGACTCGACCGCTCGGTCGGTCGGCGATCATAGCGCCCAGGGTGGCGAGATGGTCCGACTCGAGGAGTTCGCGCCGCAGCTCCGCGCCTGCACCGGGAAGGACGAAGCTGCCCATGCCCGGTGGAGCCGCAGTTGCTTCCAGGAGGATTCCCTGGCTGTGCCACTCCTCGATCCCAGTGCTCTGTAGTACTCCCTTCGACGCCAGGACAGGTTCACTGAAACGGCCTGCAACGCTGATAGCGGGATGAACACTGAGATTGCGGCCGACTCGTGGGTGGCTGCCCAGGCCGGAGCGGCGCAGCAACGGCGGCGTCTGCAGTGCTCCGGCCGCGACGACAACCAGGGGAGAAAGGATCTCCAGGTCGGTCCCGTCCGCGCGGCGTACCCTCACACCGGCAGCCCGTGGGCCGCCAGGCCGATCGGCGTCGACAAGCAGGTGCAGTGCTCTGGCTCGCGTGACGATTCTGGCTCCCGCCGAACAGGCTTCCGGCAGGATCGAGACCTGCATACTCTGCTTGGCGCCTGTGGGGCAGCCCACCACGCACTGGCAGGATCCGGCACACCCTGACGCGTTGCGCCGCAGCGGTGCGGCCTGCCATCCGAGCCGCTTGGCTCCAAGAAGAGACAATTGCCCGTTACGCCCTAGGACATCGGCAGGCTGCACCCCCACCCGCAAGTCGCTTTCGACCTCGGTAAGACGGGACTCCATGTCATCTGCCAGCCGGAAACCGTAGGTTCTGCTCCAGCGTCGCAGAACGTGCTCCGGTGTGCGATAGCAGGTGCCGGAATTGATGATGGTGGTGCCCCCTACGGCGCGGCCGTAGGGAAGGAGGAGCGGCGGTCTTCCATAGGCGATGGTCGCGCCGCCATCTCGGTAGAGCTGGGTAAAGCGGTCCAATGGAGTCTGTTGAGCAAACGATGCGGTGGTGTGATGTTCTCCCTCCTCGACAATGACCACGCGCATGCCTGCTTGTGCGAGGGTACGCGCGGCGGCGGCACCGCCGGCTCCGGAACCGACAACGACTGCGTCTGCAGTGCTTCGCGACGGCCAGTCTTGTGCGGGAGTGCAATCCAGGTAGGGGTCTGGACGAGACACGACTGTGGTCTGCTGACCATTGCCCAGAGCCAGCATCCGCTCGGTGCCGGCTGCCAACAGGACGGGCATTTTCACGGCGTCCAGCAGCGCGGCTGTCGTGGGCCTGGTGGCCAAAGTCGCGAGCAATCGGTCGAGTTGTGCTGCCGGGAGCGTGCTGGTGCGCCGCCCTGTGCGGGCGATCGCGTAGACGTCAACAGCGGCTGCGGCGCTGCGTAGGGCCAGTCGCATGGCGGGAGGCATCGCGGCTGCTACCGCCTCGAGGCGGTGAGGGACGCTGGCTGTCCAGGGAAGGCTGGGGTCGTCCCCCAGCACTGCGCGGACCAGGGGGGCGAGGTTCATCGGTGGCCAACTTCCGCGTGCGCAGTGCCGTTGAGTGTCCACTCGGCCTCAGTACGCCAGCCCCCTCGCCATTGTTCGAGGACGATGCGGGCGTCGGAGCGTTCGCTGTTGCTGCACACGGCGATGCTGCCGTCGGGGTCCTCGTACTTGAGGCTCAGGGTGTGTTGTGCCGGTTGCGTGACCTCGACCCGGATGCGGCGCAGACCTGCCCGTCCGGTCACGGTCCAGCTGGGGAGTCCCAGGTCGGCGCGGAACCTGCGCCATCCGGCCCAACCGACGGCGGTTCGCTCCGCTCGCCGTGGCCAGATGGTGGTGCCGCGACGCAGTCGCAGAAACACCATGGGTGGCAAGCTGCGAAGCAATGGGCGCATGGAGGTGGCTGCTACGACCTCGAGTACGTCTCCGTCGCCGAGATCAGCGTGCAGCCATGACCACCTACGGGCGTTTCCATGGCCGTAGATGCGGGCCGACGCGCCGGGCGCATCCGTAAGGGACAGAGTGGTGGTGCCGAATCGGAAGGTGCCGGTATAGGTGGAGCGGCCTGAGGGGAGCATCTGGGCGGCTGGGAGCAGGGCGTGACGCCAGGACCAGGCGGGGAAGGTGAACAGCGGTGCCTGGGTACCATGTTCCGTCAGTTCCCAGGAGAAGTCCTCTACAGCCCCTGCCAGCCGGTCGGGCAGCGCATGAACGTCGTCGGTGAGAAAACCGTCGCGCGGTTTGCCCCATGGCTGGGGCCCAAAGCGGGCGTACTGGGGGGGCCGGCTCCTGGGAAAGGCTGCAACCCAGCCGTGTGCGAAGGGAGGGCTGCCGTCGGTGGGTGCAACGACTTCGTGGTGCAGCCAGATTCCAGTTCCAGTCAGAGGGTCGGTCAGGGTGGTGTACCAGACCTCCGTCCGCCCGTTTTCTCCGTTCCACCGCGGGGCACTGTGGACTGCGACTTGCGCCGCCTGGCGCGGGAAACGGAAGCTCCTCAGGAAGGGAACAAGACTCGTACTCAGGGGGAAGCGCAGCGTTCCAGTGCCTGCACGGGTGCCGTCTTCCTCGTGGAGAGTGAAGGGAAGTGTTGTCATCGACGCCACCGGACGCAGTGCCGTCACCGATTTCCATCCGTCAAGGGTCAGGCGCCGCCCTCCGGCATTGAACGAGAGGCGGTAGCGGATCCTACGTCGCTTCAATGGTGAGATTTCCAGATCTGCGGTGACTGTTGAGTCGTCGGTGAGACCCGTGACACGAATTCTGCCCTTCGCCTTGGCGTGAACCGTCCGCCAGGGCCTGAGCAGCTCGTCGGTCTCCACATCCAGGTCCAGGCGTATGGATCGTTCATGCCCGTCGAGTGAGACCGTGCCGAGCATCGTCTCTGAGAAGCGCGTTGTCGTCCTCACCGCAGGCACTCCCACATGATGCGTTCCGTAGCGGTGAGATACGATTCTGCTTCGGACTTGGCCGCGACCGGATCGCCTGCTGCGACGGCCGCGATGACACCGGCAAGGCGATCATGCGCGGCCTGCGCGTCGATGAACGGTCTTGACAGGGCCGCCCGCAACGGCAGGTACGCTTGGAAGAGAGTATTGGTCAGCAGCAGGTAGACGCGGTTGCCCGTTGCACGAGCAAGGGCCCTGTGGACCTCCACGTCGGCCAGCTGGACTGCCGCCGTCTCGTCTGCCTCAGCGACTGACTTGAGCAACGAGTGCAGCTCTGCTACTTGTTGGGGTGTTGCCCGGACAGCCGCGCGCTCGGCGATCAGCGCTCCGATGGTGCGACGGACCTCAAACACATCGCCAAGCCAGTCGCTGCCGTGCCGAACTAGTACCGGCAGCAAGTCGGCCCCGCCGAGCCGAAGGTAGTCACGCACGCGAGTACCTACCCCGTGGCGAGTCTCGAGCAGGCCAGCCTGCACGAGCCGACCGAAAGCGTGCTTGAGTGTAGTTCTGGTCACGCCGTAACTGCGGGCCAGTTCCCGCTCAGGTGGCAAGAGACTCCCCACCGGGTGACACCCGACGATGATGTCGTCCCTCAGCCGGTTCTCCAGTTCATCGACGATTGTTCGCCGAGACAGGGCCTCCATGCTTCCTCCCACGCTCTACTGGTTCAGTGGCTCAGCCACTGAACCAGTAGAGCGTGGGAGGGTCAAGACGTTCAGCCATACCGCCCTCAGCGGATGGCACCTGTCAGGTGATCGATGCCTGCGAATACGGATGCCCACTACCCGCAGCCGGAGACAGGGGCTTGCCTCCGGCTGGGTGGCCGACCTGATTGCCGAGTGCGTCCATTGCCACCGCCCTGCGCGAGGCGGGCCGTGGCTGTCGCATGGCTGGGGTTGGATGCCACGATTCCGGACGGGCTCCGGCCTCATCATCGGGCCGCCGGTCACGGATGGTTCGGCACGTTCGCTGAGCTGCCGGCGCATTCGCGTCGCGCGGTGAAGCCGCCAAGGCTTCGGCCCACGGAGGCTCAAATCAGGGGCGGGGCGACGCGGCCGGTACCTCACCTGCAGACAAGGGAATGGGACCGGTTGCGACAGGGGGGCCGTCCCTTTGCGGGGTCTATCGCGCGGCGTCCGTGTGATGTAGGCAGCCGCCCCGTTCTGTCAGGGGGTCGGGGCGGGGGCATACGGGTCAGCCTGTGATGATCCTGGCCCAGTGGGTGGTGGTACCGGCGGAGTGGGTGTGCGTGCCGTGTGTTTCGGCGAGTGCAGCGACGATCTTGAGACCACGGCCGTGTTCATCGTCCGCGCAGGAGGCAGTCCAGGGGCCAGCATGCATGGCTGGACCACCGTCGCTCACTCCGACCCATACCCGATCGTCGCAATCCTGGCGGAGGTGGAGCACAACCGGCGGGAGGGCATGCTCAATGGCGTTGGTGACCAATTCGGACACGACCAGTACCACTGCCTCGACGCAATCCCTACTCACCTGCCAGTTCTCCAACAGCCGTTGCGCGGTGCCGCGAGCAACTGCCACAGTGTCGGGACGGTGTTCGAGAATCTCATGTACACCGTCACCGTGACCGACTTCAGTTGCCATACGTGACGTGGGAACGTGACTCAGGAGACTGCTACCGGTGAGTGGATCGCTATCCACGCTGTGTTGGCCGGGTTCGCTGGCTTTATGCACGATGATCACCTCCGGAGGGCGGCGTGGTGGCTGTGCTGAACAGCGACAGGAATCTCGCCTGTCCCCGACCGTACCTATCTTTTCCCGCCAGCCACTCGTCTGCCTGAGTAGCCGCTACACAACTAGCTGAAAGGGTACGTTTCGGCTGCGACCTTCGGTACGTACGGGCAGGCGACGCCAGACCATGCAGAAAGCTCCGCGGGTGCCTCCTCCATGTGTGGTTGGCCTTGAATCGACGAAACCGCCTACGTGTGGAGGGAGTGACGACCCTGATCGCACATACATCAGAAGTGGCGGATCCGCGAGGAAGGCGAGTGGTTGCTCCTCGACATCGAGTTGACGTTCTCGCGCGGGCGCCTCAGTCGTAGATGTGGGCTGTCTCCGCCATCTGGAGACAGCCCACGGCGAGTAGTCCACTGGGGTGAGTGGAGCCGTCTCGCAGGGTCGATTCGAACACGAGGTTTCGGTGCCCGCTTGGGTGGCCGCTACTCCACCACGTCCCGCGCGTGAACAGCTGGACACGCCTCAGCGCCGGTATTCCAAGAGCCTCTTCCATCTGTACGCTCTGAGAGGGTGTTCGGTACTGCTTTAGGCTGTCGCGGGGGGTTTCGGGCGGAGATATTGCCCGGTTTTGTTCGGGCTGGCGGTCAACCGGTTGGCCATGGAGTTGACCATGGACCAGTGGATCATTGAGCGTTTTCAGTGTGGCCACTGATCGGGTGACGCCGGTGAGGTTGAGGTGGGGGGCCGCAACGGACAAGGCTCCCGTGCCGTTGGGGGAGGTGTTCGAAGTCTCAACCCACCGGCACAGGAGCCTCGTTGGTTCCCTATCCTGCCGCACTCGACCTCCCGCATGCCCTGGTCGAGTGGGTCACGATGCTCGTCGTCACCCGTGAGGGTGACCGGCGGTGCAAGCTCCCGCCGCACCAGCGTGCGCTCGTCGCTCTGGTGTACCTGCGCCGCCACGACACCCTCGCCCGGATCGCGTCCGGGTTCGGGATATCCGTCGGCACCGCCCACGCGTATGTCACCGCCGTGACCGGCCTGCTTGCCGAACGGGCCCCGGGCCTGCTCAAGACGCTGCGCGAGCATGATCCGGAGTTCGTCCTCCTGGACGGGACCCTCGCCGAGTGCGACCGCGTCGGCGACAGCCGAGCCGATTACTCGGCCAAGCACCGCCGGCACGGCGTGAACGTCCAGGTCGTCACCGACCCCGCCGGCGAGGTGCTGTGGATCTCGCCCGCACTGCCGGGCCGCACCCACGACCTGACCGCGGCCCGCACCCACCGCATCATCCGGATCTGCGAACGCCAGGGCGTCCCGGTCCTCGCCGACCGCGCCTACCAGGGCGCCGGCCCCTGGGTCACCACCGGACTCAAACGCCCACCGGGCGGCGAACTCACCCTCACCCAGCGCACCGTCAACCGGGCCCTGGCCGCGGCAAGGGCACCGGTCGAACGCGGCATGGCACGACTGAAGTCATGGCAGATCTTCCGCAGATCCCGCATCAGCCCCAACCGCATGACCGTCATCGCCAAAGCTGTCCTCACCCTGGAGAGGCAACGTTGAAAACGCTCACTGAGCATTTTCAGCGTGGCCACCGATCGGGTGATGACCTTGGCGCCCGCAACGGACAGGGCTCCCGGGCCGTTGGGTGAGGTGTTCGAAGTCTCAACCTGCCGGCCCAGGAGCCCTGTTGGTTCCCTATCCTGCCGCACTCGACCTGCCTCATGCGCTGGTCGAGTGGGTCACGATGCTTATCGTCACCCGTGAGGGTGACCGCCGCTGCAAGCTCCGCCGCACAAGCGCGCCCTCGTCGCTCTCGCCTACCTGCGCAAGCACGACACTCTCGCGCAGATCGCCGCCGGGTTCGGCATATCCGTAGGCACCGCCCACGCCTACACCACCGCCGTCGTGCGGCTCCTCGCCGACCGGGCGCCGGGCCTGCTCAAGACCCTGCGCGAGCACGACCCGGACTACGTGCTCCTGGACGGCACCCTCAGCGAGTGCGACCGCCTGGGCGACGCACGCGCCGATTACTCCCACAAGCACCGGCGCCACGGCGTGAACGTGCAGATAGTCACCGATCCCCAGGGCCAGCTTCTGTGGATCTCGTCGGCCTTGCCGGGCCGCGCTCACGATCTGACCGCCGCACGCACCCACCGCATCATCCGAATCTGCGAACGCCAGGGCGTCCCGATCGTCGCCGACCGCGCCTACATCGGCGCAGGCTCCTGGGTCACCACCGCCATCCGCCGCCCGCCCAACGGCGAACTGTCACCGACCGAACGGACGCTGAACCGGGCACTCGCCCAGGCCCGCGCTCCTGTCGAACGAGGCGTCGCCCGCCTGAAGTCCTGGCGGATCTTCCGCCGGAGCCGCTGCAGCCCGAACCGCACGACGGACATCGCCGCCGCGGTCCTCACCCTGGAGAGGCAACGCTGAAAATGCTCATTGACCGGGACCGGGTCGGCAAAGCTTCGTAGTCGCGGTGCAGGCGGCGGTACCGGCTCATGATCCCGAAAGTCTGCTCCACACGCCATCGGACTTTCTGGACCACGAAGCCCTTCTGCTCCGCATCACGTGAGACGACTTCCACATCGATGCCAAGGTCCGAGGCGTGCGCGATCATTTTTGCCTTGTATCCGGCGTCCACCCAGGCTTTCGTCACGGTGGGCAACTTTGTGGCGAGTTCGTCGGCGGCGAGTTTGCCGCCGTTGGTGTCCTGCACGCCGGCGGCGGTGACGATCAGGACCAGGAGGAGCCCGAGGGTGTCAGTGGCGATGTGCTGCTTACGGCCCTTGACCCTCTTGCCTCCGTCGTATCCCTGCGTGGCCTCCGGTGCGTTCGGTGATGCCTTCACCGTCTGGGCGTCGATCACTGCGGCTGTGGGCAGGATCCGGCGGCCCTTCTTCTTCCGTAACTGTTCACGGAGCGTGTCGTGGATCTCCTCTGTAGTGCCGTCCGCCTCCCACGCCTGGAAGTAGCCGTAGACCGTCGTGTGAGGCGGCAGATCATGAGGCAGATACCGCCACGCGATCCCTGTTCGGGCGACATAGAGGATCGCATTGACGACCTCACGCAGGTCGGTAGTGGGTTCCCGGCCCTCGACCCGAGCAGCCCGCCACTGCAGAAGCAGCGGCTCGACCAGTTCCCACTGGTCGTCCTTCAAGTCCGAGGGATACGCACGTCGTTCGGTCACCACATAGTCAATACAGCCCCGAAGCGCTACCCGCTACGAGATCATGAAGACACGTCCATCTCGCCTCAGCGTAGATCGGGCGGATAGGGGGATACCGCTACCGAACACCCTCTAAGGCCGTGTCCTATGTGGTGAGGTGGAGAAGCCGTTTGTAGCAGCCGAGGGCGGCGGCGAGGCCAAGGAAGGCTAGGTAGTTGCGGGGTTGGCGTTCGTAGCGGTGGTTGAGCCGACGGTATCCGGTGAGCCAGGGCATTGGTCCGCTCGATCACCCACCGGGTGTGGGCGATTCGGAGCTTGAACTTGAGGGAGCGGGTGGTCGCAGGTCCTCGATCGGCACAGACCGGCTTCCGGTCCTTGGCGATCTTGTCCCGGTCCTGCCCCGGACGACGCCCGCATCAGGTGGACCACACGGTTCTGGAGGACGGTCCTGGGCCAGACCTCGCCGACCACGTCGGGAAGACCCTTCGAGCCGCCGAAGACCAGCATCAACACATCCTCAACGCTCCTGTTCTTCAACTCCGCCAGCACGCGCAGCCAGTGCTTGGCGCCGACGGCTTGCCACCCCTCGAGCTGCCGCCATTCTCCCCGGCCGTGTCATGCCAGTCATAGCTGAGGTGATCAGTCATCTCACCTTCGAGGGCGGACTCGATCAGCAGTTTGGCCGGCTGCTGAAACAGGGCGCCCTCACCCGTCAGTTACAGGCCCCAAGCCCGGGCCACGGGCTCGTTCATGAACCGGTCATCCACGCCCGCCGACGCAGCCGCCACCCCGGACGGACTGGCTATGTTCTCGCTTGTCACCGGTGCACTCTTCCATGATCGGAGTTACACCGTCTCCCCATGGGCCGCGCGGAGCAGTTCATCCCTGCTCCGCCCTAGCTCACGCGGAAATGCGAACTTCTGAGACTCGGTAGCAGTGCGCACTATGTCGACCTCGTCGTAACCGCGCTCCGCAAGCCATTTCAACACGCCACCCACAAGGAATTCTGGAACTGAGGCACCACTCGTCACACCGACAGCGCTCGCTCCCCTCAGCCAGTCCTCTTCTACCTCCTCGGCACAGTCCACCAAGTAGGCTGCCCCGGCGCCATATTCCAAAGCAACTGTGACCAAGCGACTGGAGTTATGCGAATCCTTGGAACCAATCACGATCACCAAGTCACATTCTGGAGCCATCCTCCTGACTGCTCCCTGACGGTTCTGAGCTGCGTAACAGATGTCGTCGCTGGGTGGGCTCTCCAGCAACGGAAAGAGTCGCTTCAACTGGGTAACGGTTTTTTCAGTTTCATCCATGGACAACGTGGTTTGCGATAGCCAAACAACCTTACGCTCGTCCCGAACGCTCACATGCACGGCATCACCCGCTTCACTGACTAAATGAATATGCTCAGGCACCTGCCCCAGCGTGCCGAGCACCTCGTCGTGCCCCTCCTGGCCAATGAGAAGGATGTCGTAGCCGTCCTCGGCGTAGCGCCGCGCCTCATTGTGGACCTTGGTTACCAAGGGGCAGGTGGCGTCGATGGTGGCGAGCTGGGAACGCTTCGCCGCCTGGTGAACCGATGGAGCGACACCATGTGCGGAGGTGATGACGATGGAATCCTCGGGAATATCTTCAATCTCTTCAACGAAGATCGCTCCCCGCTGCTCCAGAGCATGCACTACGTGCTTGTTGTGCACAATCTGCCTGCGGACATAGATTGGAGCTCCGTATAGCTCGAGCGCCTTCTCAACCGTGGTTACCGCACGGTCGACACCTGCGCAGAAGCCACGCGGAGCCGCGAGCAGGACACGGCGACCGTCCTTCTTTTGACGCGAGGTTGGGCTGCTTGCGTCCGCCGGATCGGCAGCAACGACTCCATCGGCCATCTTGTGAACCTTCTTCCTTGGTCCGCCGTCGCGTCCTCCCGAACAGACAATGCTCCGCGAAAATGATCGGGAAGACGTGGATCGCGAGAGCTGAAGCGACTTCCCGAAAAGTGGGAGAGAGAACGCGGTGAGACCAGCCTTCATGACATAGGTGCGCCTTCTCGACGGACAGAGCATTCGATACCCAGCTACCAATCATCCAAGGTGAACAAGTGAGCCGCTGAAGCGTGCTGTAGATCATGGGTCGGTTGGCCAGGGTGGCGGTCTGGGTGCCTGTCGTGATTGGTGACGGTGCCCACGCCGTTGCTTGAGGCGGTGAGGGTGGGGTTCCACGCGCTGCATCGCCGGTGGAGGGTTTCGTCGAAGCTCCGGGGCCGGTCGGGGCGTCGGTTACTGACTTCAGCTCGTCGGGGTGAATCTGTGTGAAGTCCCTGACGGGTGAAGGCGGGTGGCTGTATCCGTGAGGTGTGAGATATGCAGATGGGGGCGGGCTGACGCCGACGGGGCGCCGGCGTCGGGAGACGGTTCGGATGCAGGCGGCTGAACTGTTCGAGCAGCAGATCAAGCCGTCGGAAGTCGCACGGCGGCTGCGGGTGAGTGTGAAGTCGGCTTATCAGTGGCACCAGTTGTGGCGGGATGGCGGTGTTCAGGCGCTGGCCTCCCGTGGTCCGAGCGGGTCGCGGTGCCGGCTGTCCCCGCGGTCTTTGGAGAAGCTGGCCGCGTATCTGGAGCAGGGGCCGGCCGCGCATGGCTGGGTGGAGGACCAGGTGTGGACCGCCTCGCGGGTGGCCACGCTGATCGGCAGGAAGTTCCATGTCTCCTACAGCGTCTCGGGTGCGACCCGGCTGATGCACCGGCTGGGCTTCAGCCCGCAGGTGCCCGCCCGGCGGGTCGCGGAGCGCGATGAGCAGGCTGTCGCCGTATGGAAGGAGGCGACCTGGGCGGAGGTAAAAGGGCGAGGGCGGCCTGCGGGGGCTACGTCTGCTTCGAGGACGAAGCCGGGTTCACCCGCAGGCCGCCGCGGGGACGGACCTGGGGCCGGCGCGGAGTGACCCCGGTTGTCACCATCAGCGGCCGCCGTTCGGGCCGGCTGTCAGTGGCCGGGCTGATTGCAATGCGGCCGGGTTCCCGGACCCGGCTGTGTCACCGCCTGCGGAGTCATCCCGCGGGGAAAAGTGCCCGTCGCAGTATGGGCGAGCGGGACTTCATCGCGCTGATCGACGGTGTCCACCAGCTGGTCGGGGCACCAATCGTGCTGGTCTGGGACCGGTTGAACACCCACGTGTCCCGCAGGATGCAGGCCCTCGTGGCCGAGCGGGCATGGCTGACGGTGTTCCTGCTGCCCGCCTACTCGCCCGACCTCAACCCCGTCGAGTGGGTATGGGCCCACGTCAAACGCAGCCTCGCCAACCTCGCCGTCATGGCCCTCGACCAGCTCGAAGCCCTTGTCCGTAACAGGCTCAAACGCCTTCAATACCGGTCCCACACCCTCGACGGCTTCATAGCGGGGACCGGCTTGACCCTCGTCGAGCAACTATCACCCTGACGAGCTGACGTCAGTAACGTTCTGCAAGATTGTCACTACGTTGAGGCGTCGTAGCCTCGGGTCCCAAGCTGGCTGATGCGGGCTTGGCAACTGCGGGCGTCAGGCATCCTCCGCAACGTGTGCGCAGATTGCGCCGAGGGCCTTCCCTAGCGGCCGGCGGCGCTCACGGGCCCGGTGCCGATCGCGGTCCGGGTGCAGCGTCGCAGTTGCCAGCAGCGTATGAGTCGGCCGAGGGGCCCTCGGCCGACTCATACGAGGCGGAATGTACTGCTCAAACCGTCGTGGGACGCGCGAGCCTGCGCTCTTGGAGTCCACTTTGGCCGTGTGCCGTGGGGCTCACACGGCCGTGAGCTCGATCGCGACCAACCGGGCGACCTCCACCCTGTTCCGGAGTGGGCCAGGAGTCGGTCGAAGGTAGCGGGACCGGCATGTCACCCGCCCCACCACGGGCAGGCCAAGGCCAAGATCCATGCGCCTGAAGCGCGACACCTTCAAGGCCGAACGGTTGTACGGCCCCGTCTCGTGTCCCCCTCGGCAATCAGGGCTGTGGCAACTGCCGCACGCTCTCGATCGTGTGGCGAACGAAACAGGTAGCAGTTACTCAAGTGGAGCGCCGCATCTGCCAAGACGATGAAATAGGGCAACTTGGACAAAGCGACCACGTGCTTTGATCTCAGTTGATGACCTTGGGAGGTGATTTTATGGTGGGTAAGTCGATACAACTCAGTACTCCGGCTGGCACCGTGATCGGTGAGGACGTACTCACAGCCCTTTCCGCAGCTCTCTTCTGTACCTCATTGCGCCCCCACGACATGCCTCAGCCGGACTCCATTCGCCGCGAGGTACTGCACATGCTCGGCACCGACATCACTGGCTGGTGCAAAGCGCAGATTGCCCGGGCTGCTGCGGAGCACCCACTCAGCCATGCCTCGCGCATAGCTTGGTGCCGCCAGATGATCCTGCTCGTCTTCTTCGGCGCTGCCGCCTCCCCCAGGTCAGGAGCTAGACAATCGCTCACGCCTTGAGCAAGGAGGGCACTCGGGCTATCGCACTCCCAGGCGCCGCGGCGTCCCAGCGAAGGCAGGCGCGTATGCCGAGGACTGGGCTTGCCGACTGTATTGATCACGACCGTTCTCAACAGGGCTGGTTCTTGATCATGGCGAAGACCGCCGGTGTGGGGGTGTCTGAGCTCCGCACCACACACGGAGTCCTTCGCGTCCCACCGTAGTGCCCGGCCCACCGTTCGCGGCAGGCGGATCCTCCGCCTCGGTTGACCGGGACTCCGTTGCGAAGCAGGCTGTCGCACGTCTGAGGATGCTCGGCCAGGCCGAAGTCCTTCGCGACACCGACCGAACGGTCTCCCTGCCGGCACAGGTCGGAGATCTCGGCCTTGAACTCTGGCATGATCGAACGGCGAGGGCGCTTCCTGGCCCCGCAATCGAGGCCACAAACACACCGCTGCAATTCTCATCCCCTTTTCGCCCCCCTCGAGCCGCCCTCGCCGTCTGAACCAACTGACTACCGGAACGCGAGGGGGCGGCCTCATTTGCACTCGGCGTAGTCCGACCGCCGCACACTCGACCGAGCTGTCCCAAGCTCCACCCGACACATCGACAGTCTCAGCACTGGCTACTCAGGCCTCGGCATGCCCGACCCGGGCTCTTCCTGCATCGTCATCCCGCGAGCGTCGCCGAAGATCTGGCGCTGCCCAAAGCGGCGCCGCGAGTACGGCTGAGCCACCGATCAGGCCTTAGATTTGAAGCATGACTGTAGTGATCAGGCTCATCGGTGAGAGACAAAGCGTTACCTGGTCGGACGAAAGTTCGAATGGAAACTCGCTGCGGTACTTCTACGAGCTTCGCGACAATGGTGCGCTGCTCGTGCATTCCCGGACGAGTTCTGCCGATCAGAACGGCCACGTGCAGGAGAGACACCGCATCGAGGTGGTGTACGGGCCGGCCGCCTGGCTTGAGGTCCGCGGAGATCATTGACACAGGTTGGAAGCTTGCGCGCGATTCGCACGCACGACGCGCATGCCATCCTTCGCACTCAGCAGTAATGAGTGCAACGGAACCTATCGCCCCCTATGGCGCGACGAGACCAGAGATCCAGCCTCTTAAGACCCAATACCGGTGATTTAAGGGGTTTCAGGCGCCTGTTGGTCAATTGGCGGGTGGCACCAGTGTGACGGTGTGAGTCGGTGGTAGGGGGTGGGTTGCGGTGGTCGGTGTGTTTGAGGTGCCAGTTGACCATCTTGCGTTTGATGACACGGGGGTTGGAGCGTTGTCTGCGGGGCGGGAGGAGTCGTTCGAGCAGCTCACGGATGGTGTGGGTCAGGGCTTGGTGGAGTTGCGAGGGGGGAAGGCGCCGCCTGTGCGGTGACGTGGCGGCGGGCAGCGTTGAGGTGCGAGTGAAGGAGATCCGGTCGGGATCGAAGCCGGCCTCGGATGCCGCGTGGTGCAAGACGACGTCGCGCAGTGCGTGGTGGACGAGGAGGAATCCGTAGACCTCCTGTTCGACACCGTCGGGATACTGCGAGCGCAGGACGTGTCCACCTCCGCGGGGCGGCACTCGTTTCCGCCAGGCCGACCGCATCAAAAGCACAGATTGACAGACGGGGCGTTGCGGCTTCACGGGCAGTGCTCGTGAGATCAACCGGCTCGCAGACGTGCGTGGCTTCGTCAGGTGGCCTACCCTGGTGAAGGTTCATAGGAGTGTGGCGGAACTGGCAGACGCGCCGGCTTCAAGTCCCGGTGTCCATTGCGACGTGAGGGTTCGATTCCCTCCACTCCTACCAACCAAGCACTGTCGATCTCGTGCGGCACCACGGAACATCGCATAGGGCGCCGCAGTTCGTTGGAGCGCCGGGTGAGTTCCTGCCGTTAAAACTGATCATTTAGAATGAGTTCGGTTCAGGGTCTTGGCGCGGGTGGCGGCGGAGTCTGGCGATTCCGGATGATCTTGTGCCTGCCGCCTGTGGGGCCGTGTGGCCCCGCTCCTCCCCATCGAGATGCCGCAGGTGTCCCCGGCCGCCCGCCTGTGGACGACCTGGCAACTCTCCGTGTGATCGTTCGTGCCCTCTGCAGGGGCGTGAGCCGGGCCGATGTGCATACACGGACAGGACCGGCTGCGGCAGGATGGCGGTCTGGCGGCAGCCGCGGGGGCTGGACCGAGGCCGTGTCCGGACCCGTCTGCACGACGTCCTTCCGGCAGAACTGCGGGCGGCCGGTCTGCCGGACATGAACGACGCCGCGGTCGACGGCTCCCACGTCAGGGCCTCCGGAAGGGGGCGCACGCGGGATTTACGCACATCGACCCCGCCTGCCCGTGCAGCAGACACCGTCTGATCACCGACAGGCATGCCACACCCCAGTCGATGCCGCTGCTCAATGCGATACCCCGCATCCGCGGGGTTCGCGGGCGACCGAGGCACAGACTGGGCTGGCTGTTCGCCGGCCTCGGCTACGACTCAGACAAGTACCGCCGCCTCCTGCGGGTCGCGGCATCACGCCCAAGATCGCCCATCGGGGGGTCACGCGCGGCTCCGGTCTGGGCAGGACACGATGGGTCGTCGAGCGGACCTTCGGCTGGCTCCACCAGTTCAAGCGCCTCCGGATCCGCTACGAGATACGCACCCCACAGGCTTCCGGATCAGCGAGGGCGCTGCCCATGCCTACGTGCAGAGCATGATCAAGCTTCTCGTCTCCGCAGGGCGGAGAAGGTCCTATAAACAAGCTAACCAGCGGTATGTACCGTTCGTCATGTCTCATCAGCGCTCTGCAACCAGCTCGCTCTCAGAGGGTGTTCGGTAGCGGTATCTCCCTATCCGCCCGATCTACGCTGAGGCGAGATGGACGTGTCTTTATGATCTCGTAGCGGGTAGCGCTTCGGGGCTGTATTGACTATGTGGTGACCGAACGACGTGCGTATCCCTCGGACTTGAAGGACGACCAGTGGGAACTGGTCGAGCCGCTGCTTCTGCAGTGGCGGGCTGCTCGGGTCGAGGGCCGGGAACCCACTACCGACCTGCGTGAGGTCGTCAATGCGATCCTCTATGTCGCCCGAACAGGGATCGCGTGGCGGTATCTGCCTCATGATCTGCCGCCTCACACGACGGTCTACGGCTACTTCCAGGCGTGGGAGGCGGACGGCACTACAGAGGAGATCCACGACACGCTCCGTGAACAGTTACGGAAGAAGAAGGGCCGCCGGATCCTGCCCACAGCCGCAGTGATCGACGCCCAGACGGTGAAGGCATCACCGAACGCACCGGAGGCCACGCAGGGATACGACGGAGGCAAGAGGGTCAAGGGCCGTAAGCGGCACATCGCCACTGACACCCTCGGGCTCCTCCTGGTCCTGATCGTCACCGCCGCCGGCGTGCAGGACACCAACGGCGGCAAACTCGCCGCCGACGAACTCGCCACAAAGTTGCCCACCGTGACGAAAGCCTGGGTGGACGCCGGATACAAGGCAAAAATGATCGCGCACGCCTCGGACCTTGGCATCGATGTGGAAGTCGTCTCACGTGATGCGGAGCAGAAGGGCTTCGTGGTCCAGAAAGTCCGATGGCGTGGGGAGCAGACTTTCGGGATCATGAGCCGGTACCGCCGCCTGCACCGCGACTACGAAGCCTTGCCGACCCGGTCCCGGTCAATGATCCACTGGTCCATGGTGAACTCCATGGCCAACCGGTTGACCGCCAGCCCGAACAAAACCGGGCAATATCTCCGCCCGAAACCCCCCGCGGCAGCCTAAAGCAGTACCGAACACCCTCTGAGAGCGTCCGCCAGTAGGTGGTGAGCTTGTTCCGCTTTGACGGACACCTTTGGTGTGTTGGTCAGGCCGCCAAGGCGGTCTCGTATTCGGCGGGGCTGCGGTAGCCGAGGCTGCTGTGGAGTCGGTGCAAGTTGTACCAGCTCTCGGTCCACTCGAATATCGCGGTGTGGGCTGCGGCCCGGCTGGGCCATGGCCGGCTGTCGCCGAGCTCGTTCTTGAGGGTGGAGAAGAACGATTCGGCGAGGGCGTTGTCCCAGCATTGGCCAGTGCGTCCGACTGACAGCCTGATGCCGAAATCTGTTGCCAGGGTGGCGAGTTCACTGCTGGTGTATTGGCAGCCGCGGTCGGAATGGAAGATCACCGGGCTGGCCGGGCGGCGGGTTCGGCAGGCGGCCGTGAGGGCGTCGGCGACGAGTTCGGTCCGCAGGTGGTCGGCGGTGGCCCAGCCGACGACGCGGCGGGAGGCGATGTCGATGACGGTGGCGAGGTAGAGCCAGCCCTCGTCGGTGGCGAGGTAGGTGATGTCCCCGCACCAGCGGGTGTCGATCGCGGCGGGGTCGGGCTGGAAGTCGCGAAGCACCAGGTCAGGCCGGGTCACCGTGTGCGGGTCGGGAACGGTGGTGCGGTGGCGGCGCCTGCGGTGCCGGCCGGTCAGGCCGGCCTGTCGCATCAGACGGGCGACCCGGCGCCGCCCGCAGCCGGCTCCTTCACGCTGGAGGACAGCGTGGACGCGCGGGGCGCCATAGGTGCCGCGGGACTGCTGGTGGACGGCTGTGATCTGTTCGGTCAGCTCGGCGTCTCTCACCGAACGGGGGCCGGGGGTGCCGTTGCGGCGGGCGTAGTAGGCGGTCCGGGAGACCTTGAGGAGTTCACACGTCCGTTTGACGGTGTGACCTGCTGTTTTCTCCGCCTCGGTGAACGGGTCCACGTTCACCGGGTCTCCGTCGCGAAGAAAGCCGTCGCACGCTTGAGGATGTCGACGTCCTCGCGCAAGCGGCGGTTCTCCCGCCGCAGAGCCGCCAGTTCCTCGCGTTCGCTGCTGGTCAGGCCGTCACGTTCACCGGCGTCGACCTGGGCCTGGCGGACCCAGTCGCGGACCGCGGTCTCGGTCAGGTCGAAGTCCTTGGCGACCTGACCGACCGAGCGGTCACCCCGCCGGCCCAGCTCGACGATCTCGGCCTTGAACTCCCACGTGAACGAGCGCCGAGGACGCGCCTTCTTCTTCCCCATGCTCTCCATGATGAACATCATCCTTCCGGGGCCCAAGCCCCTGATCTCCGATGTCCGTCAAAGCGGATCAAGCCCACCGCGTCGGTGAGTCGTTGGACTGGTCATGGGTGGGGACTCTCGGCCTTGGATTATTCGGACGGTTTCTGGGAGACCACGGAGCCGTTGATCCTGCCCGCTCGGGTGCGACCGCAGGGCGGCAGGACGCAGGGCACCCTCATAGGACGCTGTTCGCCGCGATCGTCTATGTGCCTGGTCGGAGCTCCTGGCAGGCTCTGCCACCCTGCTTCGGCATGTCGGAGTTCACCGTCCATCGCCCGTTCCTGATCTGGTAGCGGGCCGGAGCGAGGGCCGGCTCCACGAAGCGGTTCTGCGCCGACTCGACGACGCAGGCCTGCTCGATCTGTCCCGAGCGGTCCTCGACTCAGCCCACGCCCGGGGCGAGAAGGGCGACGAACGCACAAGTCCGAGCTTCGCGGACCGGGGGAAGGCCCGGTCCGAAGTGCCTGCCCTGCGGGACCGCACAGGACTGCCCCTGTCGTGGCAGCTCCGCTGGCAACGTCCACGACAGCAATGCCCTGAAGCTGATGGTCGCGGGACTCCAAACGAATCACGACCAGATGGCTCCGCCCCAAGCACATCCCCCCGCATCGCCCGCTAAGGCATCGAGTTGAAGGAACGCCTCAGCCGACATCGCCGGTTCACCGAGCGGACCCCCTGGCTGACCGGCTACCACCGCCTCAACATCCGCTACGAACTCACCCCAGCCAGCTACCTCGCCTTCCTCGGCATCGCCGCCACTCTCTGCCACTAAAAACGCCTGCATCGCCACATGGGGCACGGTATGAGGTCTGATGTCGCGGGCGCGGAACAGGCGTCGGTTTTGTCGCAGTCCTAACCGCGGTCGGCCGGGGTGTGGTGAAGTCGTCCCTGGTGGCCTCAGATGCGGGGTATCGCGTCCCGCAAGGGCATCAGCCGGGTGACGTCATGCCAAGTTTCCACTGGTCAGCGACGCTGCGAAGGGAGTCGTGTGCCGGTCGGTGATCAGGTGGTGCTTGCTGCCTGGTCGACCGCGGTCGACCAGCGAAGGGCCGGTGTGCGCTCCTCTTTGAGGGCTCTGCCATGCCAGCCGTCGTCCATGTCCAGCAGGCCCGTCTTGCGGAGTTCTGGCAGGAGAGACCTCGTGCAGGCTGTGGCATCCGACACGAGATTATCTGAAACCTGCAGAACTCCGCTGACCGTTGGCCCAACTGTCAAACCCCCGAGCGAAAGTCATTCTGAAGTGATCAGGTAGTTGGGCATCGTTGCATTTTTCTAAATTCTCAGGAGACCCTAGCTGAATCGCTAACTAAGGAGCAGCAGGGATGGCCACAATGAGTCTTCTTCGGTGGCGAAATCGTGGAGGGCAAGGGCAATACCGGATGCTCCGTAGAGCAGGTCGGACATCCCTTGGATTTCCGTTCCCGAGGTCGCCAGGTGCCGGAAGCCGAAGGGGGTGTCCGGGTCCCAAAGTCGCACAAGGCATTCGGCGGCCTGCTCGGTGACTGCGTGCAGGCGTGGATCAGAGGTGCTTCGCATCATACTCACCGCACAGCGGAGGATGCCGGCATAGCCGCAGCACACGTGCGGCCCGTAGGCGCCCCAGTCGGAGACGGGCTTATCTGCAAGCGCCGACAGTGCACTGACTCCGGACTCGACAAGCACGGGATCGCCAAGGGCCCGTCCGGCCATGTACAAGGCACTGGCTATACCCGATGAACCGTTGCACCAGCGATCGTTGGCCACGCTCGGAGTGGAATCTTCCACCCCGGTCCGCAGTCGGTCACCGCTCACTTCTCGAGGCCATTGCCAGGTTCCCGGGACTCGGTGCTCGAGCAGCCAGTAGGCCGCATAGTTCACGGACTCTCGCGTTCCTACGGCCTCGAATCCGCTGTCCAGGGCGATACACAGGAAGGCAAGCGGCCCGGCCACTCCGTGCGCCATGCCTGTACTCGCGCCTCCGGAAGGTGCCTGAGGGGCGAAGTGGCTGCGAACGCCGTGGGGCAGCCACCAGTGGGGCATCTGTCTGACAGGCGGAGACAACAACCATGTCACACTCTGTAGTGCCGCCGCGATGCCCGGTTCGGCTCCCGTGTGTCCGGCAGCCCAGGCACGAAGCAAGGTACGGCCTAAGCCAGCCAGGCCGCTTACAGCGTCGTACTCCTCGATGAGCATCCCGGCGGAGGCGTCGTCCACAGTACGTTTCCGTGCTTGGTCGGACAGTTCGATCACGTAGCGGCTCAGCCACCCACTGCCAGAGTCAGCAAAAGACTGCAGCTGGACGTCTGACGTCTTCCCGAGAATGAGTGCTGTGGTCAGGGCGCCGATGCTCCCTTGAAACACATTGTTCGGCCCCGCGGGCAATTCTCCGAGAACGGTACGCATCAGGGCCGCGACGGACCCCGCGGCGTGAGGATCGCTCTGTGTATAGCGCGCAGCCAGCAGAGCGCAGCCAGGTAGCGCTATGTGCGCCGGCACGGGATGGGTCCGCAGCAGCACTTGCTGCGGGTCGGCTAGCCGTCCGGCCACTGCGGCGGCAATCTGGGCAGCGCTGGTGGCGAGTTCGGGCCGCATATCAGTCCTCCGCGTGTGATGCCGAAACAGAGCTGCGGCGAGCGGGGGGAAAGAGCACGAGAAGCCTCTCCGCTGCCGGGGACTGACGCCTGCCAGGAGGCGATTGCCAGCTATGCCGAGCAGCTGAATCAGTTCTGCCGAGCAAGTTTCACCGACACAGAGCAGGCCCTGAAGTAATCATCTGACTCTGATACGGGCGACGAAAGCTCTGCACCGGCGGTGTGTAAACTTCGTTAATTGCGACGCTTCCGTTACGTTCCAGCAGAGGCTGGCTGACCGTAACGGAAGCGTCGCCTGGTCGGGAGTGAGGTGACCTTCAGGCGTAAGAGAAGCGCAACGCCCATCCAGCTCATGAGCCGAGCACGGGAGGCCCAGAGCCACGAGCCGCGAGTATGAATGGACATGGCGAGCGGAACCATCAGGCTTTTGAGATGGTTTCACCTTTTCCATAAATCTGCCGAACGACATCTTCAATCCCTCAAAGAAGGAGTGAACGGGATTGGTTCGCAGACAGCCCTCTGCGAACCAAGCCTACTTCCGAGGGTCCGGGGCTACTTAACGACTAGGCAGTCGCGCCCGCTCGGCGTAGTTTGCCACTGGTCACAGGTGTATGGTAGGCAACACGGAGAACCGCCGCTGGGCGTGGTGAAATTTGGCCAGCAAGGCTGCTTGTTGAGCCCGACCTCGACTGGTTCGGTCTCCGGGAGAAGTTGCAAGTCCTCAATTTGAGGCATTAGCGCTCCAGTTATATGATCAGGGTCGAGAGTGATTGAGTCGGTGAATGTCACCTTCTTTATTATTCTCACAGAGTTGGATCGCCGAGAAGAGCATCTGCTACCCCATGAGCTTCCTGGAGCCGCTTCCGTTGTGCCGTACGGTTTTGGGCTGGTCGCAGAGCGTTGACAGGGCATGACGAACGGGGCATGCCGCTGGATTAGTCGGCCACCACGCCTTGTCTGAACTGCGGAGACACCCTGGGTCCTCCTGTCTGCCGGATGCGATGCCAGCGAGGAGCTCGCTCCGAGACCTGTCGGCCCTCCAGCGACGTGATCGCCATCGTCACCACCTCCAGGTGTCCATACGACCGGGCTCGCTGCACGCTGGTCTACCTGCGGAAACAGGACACCCTTGACAGATCGCTGCTGGTTTCGGTGTCAGCTTGTCATGGCCAGGCGCTATGGGGCCTTGACCCCGAAGCCTGGACACGGGTTGTGCGGCTTTGGTCAGCGTAGTTGATGTTGTTGCGGTTGCGGTTTCGTAGGCGGTGGGGCTGCGGTGTCCGAGGTGTGAGTGGCGTCGGCGGGTGTTGTAGCGGTGGAGCCATCGAAATGCGTCGAGGCGGGCCGTGCGCTCGCTGGGCCAGCTCGTGCGGCCTTGGAGCGTCGTCGTTTGAAGGCGGCGTTGAAGGACTCCGCGAGCGCGTTGTCAGCGCTGGATCCGGTCGCGCCCATGCTCTGCCTCACCCCGGCTGACCTGCAGGCTTAGGCGAAGGACCTGCTTGGGTTTCAGCCGGACAGATCCAGCCATCCGAGGCCCTCTCCCTGGCGCCTCCGCCCTCGGCCGAGAACTACCTCTGACCAGCAAAAAGACCCCTCCCGAAGGAGGGTCTTCCGTCGTGCGCCCCCGGCAGGACTCGAACCTGCGGCCAAGTGCTTAGAAGGCACCTGCTCTATCCACTGAGCTACGGGGGCCGGTTGGGTGGTCGAGCGGCTGATCCTGGTGGCTTATACCTCAGTCACATCCGCCGAGCGCCACGGTACGCGGTCGATACTCCCTCCCCATTCCTCTCACAATTCCAGGAAAGGGCTGTCGTCACGCCCTCGGTCGGAGTGGTGCAGACCGGCTTCAACGCTTTCGGCGGTCTTGTCCTACGCCTGACGGCTGGCGCGACAAGACCCGCAAGGGGTGGACGGCGAACGTTTGCGTGACGGTCCCAGGCGGGACCTGGCCAACCGCGTCGGCCGGCTCTTCAGGCCGTCGCAAACAAGCATGAGGACATCTCCGACGCCGCGGCTCTTCAGCTCGGTCAGGACACGGAGCCAACGCTTGGCGCCCTCGCCGACGGCCGCAAAACCGAGAATGTCGCGGTGACCTTCGGCTGTGACCGCCAAGGCCATGTGGATAGGCCAGTGAGTGACCGCGCCCGTCCCTTCCATGGCACGATCCGTGATCGTCTGCTTCGACTAGGGCGGAACGGCCGACGCCCAACCGCAGCCCGAGCATTGCATGTGGCAGGTCATGCCGCAGACGAATCAGCGTGACGCCGACCCGGTCGACGAACACCAGCCGATGCCGGGGCACCGGCACCCTGCCGTGGGCTTTCTCGACCCACCTCGACCTTCGTGGCGGCCGGTCGCCAGTGTGGGCTCATCAGCATGGCAGGGAGTCCAGGGTTCGGCGGGCCTTGAGAAGCGTGGGATGGTCTGGACCGACTTGCGGGACGAGGATGTGAACCGCGTGTTTGAGGTATCGCCGGGCCCGGTCCGGTTCGTCGAAGGTGCGGTACAGGAGACCTCCGAGGTTCACCAGCGTCATCGCAATTTCAGGATGCCCGCCCCCCAGTAGCCGCAGCTTGATGGTCAAGGCCTGGACGTTGTCGGCAAGAGCCTCTCGAACCGCGCCTCGACGCTGCTCCAACGCCGCAAGATTGTGCAGTGTCACTGCTCTCTCGTAGTCGTCCCCGGCAGCCTCGAAGATCTTCAGTGCCCGACGCAATTGCATTTCTGCCTCGTCCAGACGACCGCAGCCGGCAAGCAGAGGAGCCCAGGCGGCGATATCGGCGGCCACCAGTGGATGGTCGGGACCGTGCAGACTCTGGCGGATCTCCACCGACAACGCGGACCACGGCTCACCTGTCTCCGGATGGCCGCGACTGTGCTCCAGTCCACCGAGGTTGTGGTACACCGTCGCCACAGCATCATGCTGAGGTCCGTACACACGATGAAGGATGGTCAGCGCCCGGTGATAGACCCTCTCCGCATAGATGAAATCTCCGGTGTACTTCCCCACCACGCCCGACTGGTTGCACAACCGTGCCACCTCGGGCGAGTTCCTCCCGTAGAGGGTCTCTGCTGTGCCAAGCGTCAGCCTCAACATCAGCGACGCGCGACGATAATCACCCGCCACTCTCCAGAACTCCGCAAGCTCAGCCTGTGCCCACAGGCGAGCGTGAGGATCGTTCTTCTTGGAGAGGATAAGCGCGCGCAGGGAAGCCTCCGGAACTGAAGAATCCGCAGGTCGCGGCGTCCGGATATCGGGCATGACCACCTCGCTTAGGATCCGTTGAGATGCCGGCAGGTACAGTCCACTCAGATGGACCGCTTTCACGGAACGGTCCACATTCAGATGTAACCATTTTCATTAATTATGAAAGAGGGTCGATTTGGTCGGGTGAGCAACAAGTACTCATTCGCTGCGTCCTGTCTCGAACTCTGCAGCCTGCGTTGCGGAGCACCGCGGGCCGCAGCGTCGCTATCGGTCGGCAGGTGGTGCGTTGTGGCACAGACTTCGCCTCCCTGAGGATGGAGCGCAGTGGTCCGCTCCGCCCCGTGCAGGCCGCCACGCGCGGGCAGGACGCTGAGCCGCCGGATCCTTGACCTGCGCATGGTGTGGCTTTACGCCTCAGCTCGAAGTCGATGAGGGCTGTGCGGCCTGTTGCGGGATAGGACCCACGGGGCTCGTGCCCCGAAGCGGGGTGCCGTCCGCGGCCGCGGTGGACGCGCAGAGCGTGAAGCCTTCGAGCAATCTCGTCGAAGCCAGCCAGCACGTCGATGCCGGTAAGAAGATCAAAGGGAGGAAGCGTCACCTGATCACTGACACCACCGGTCCTCACCGTCCTTGGCATCGCCGTGTCGGGACATGGCTTCGGCGGCGACAAAGGGAACTGACCGAGCCAACTCGGGTACATCCGAATGCGACCAAGGTTGTCCGGCCGACGGCGGCTACCGGACCAGTGCTGTCCAGTATGGCGCGCGCCTCGGGATCGCTATGGAGGTGGTGGACAGACCGCGGGTGAAGGGCTTCGAGCCGGTACGCAAGCGATGGGTGATCGAGCGGACTTTCGGCTGACTGATACAGCGCCGCCGCCTGGCGCGTGCCTACAAAGCCCCGCCGGAGAGATCCTGGACGTTGATCCACTGGGTCATGGCCAACAAGATGAACCGCAAACTCACCGGAGAATTAGGACCAACCTGACGAATCGAAACGGACATCCCACTCACAACCGCGGGAATATTGATCAGGTGCCCTCTTGATCGGTCAGGGCGACAGCAGCAGAGGCAGATCCGGTTGCACGGTTCAGAGCTGATGCTGCAGACAGCACCGCCGGGGCTGCAGCGAGCATGAAACACACCGGCAGCGGGAGGCGGCCCAGCAGCAGCCCCGTAGCGGCCGTTGCACCTGCTGAACCGGCATTGCAAGCGGTATTGACCCAAGCCCCCACCCGTGTTCGGGTGTCCGACCCGGCGGACTCGTCAGCGATCAGATATGCGGTCGTCATGACCGGGGCGACGAACAGTCCGCACAGAGCTGCCCACGCGATAAGCACAGAGACATGAGAAGAAAGCCCGGCCGTAGCCAGGGACGTCCCAAGAGCCGCGGCAAGAATCGACAGCCGCTGCACCCTCGAGGCGCGCCATGAGACAGCTCCATAGAGCAGGCCTCCGACCGCACTGCCTGCGGACAACGAGGCCAGGATCCAGGCCACTGTCTCAGGGGCGTGATGTTCGTCAGCGAAGGCGATCACAAGAAGATCGAATGCCCCCAGACACACACCCACCCCGGCCGAGACTGCGATCGCCCGGCAGAGGTCAGGGGAGCTTCGCACCGACAGCCGCTGCAGCGCGGCAGGCTCTACGGTGGACACAAGCTCCTTGGACAGCCCCTGCCTGGACAGAGACTCCCCGCGATCGACTTCCGGGAGGACCGCGGGAGACGAGACCAGGAACAGTGAGCCGACCAGCATGAGCGCAGCGCTCACGGCAAGGCCGACGGAAGGGGCTGTGACTCTTCCCAGCAGACCAGCCAACAGCGGCCCCGCGACAAAGAGGAGTTCCTCGGCAACCGAGTCCAGGCTGTACGCACGCTGCAGCATCCGCCTATCAGGAACCAGGTTGCTCCACACTGTCCGCATCACTGGACCGAGCGGCGGTGCGCTGGAGCCGGCAGCCGCGGCCAAAAGTCCCATCAGAACCCTTGAAGCGTCGGACCACAAGGCCGCGAATGCCAGCCCGCTCAACGCCAGTGCGTAAGCAGCGCCCATCGGTGGGAGAGCCCGACGGGGCCCGTATCGGTCGACCAGACCAGCACGGGTCGGCGAGAGAAAGACGCTGGTCAGCCCGAACAAGCCCATAACGGTGCCGGCAACGGCGTAAGAGCCGGTGGTCTCTTTGACCGCCAAAACCAGCGACAAAGACACCATTCCGTATGAGAGCCGACCTGAAAGCGCCGCACCGAACGTACGGCAGGCATACCGGGTGCGCAGCACAGCCGCATACGACGGTGCCGCAGAAGACGAAGACACGAACTTGTTCCTCTGAGGGACAACGCCGAACCAATGGGTTCAGCGCATGGGCAACAGCGAGGAGCATGGCCATCCGTCGGGCTGGCGCCGGCTCTGGAATCCTCGGTCGCGGCCCATACTCCAAAGCACTGCGTGTCACGCAGCTGATGCCGACTGCGCCGGACTGATGTCCCTCAACATCCGAAGTCCTCCCCGGGCGTAGGGCCTCGCCCACAGGGTCGCACCGGCTTTGCCACTGACTGCGCTGGCATCAGAACGCGCTACTCCGCCTGTTTGCACCGATCCGGTGACACTGCCTTGGCCAGAGACTGCGCCAGTTAGCTCTTCGGCACCCTGCCGTTCGACGTCCCGCAACCTCCAAACGGCGAACCACACGCTCCTCAACCAGTACTGCCGCGCTTCCCCAGTGGGGCGAATTCGGGGATGTATCTGCTTCATCAAATGACCGGAGTCCGGGAACGTCGTCCGCGCTCCGTGCGCTCACGATTCGAAGGGCCAGCCTTTCTGGGCTGACCCTTCTAGACAGCTTAAAAATATGAATCTGGGCTGCGGCCCCGTTACCCGAGGTCTACGGCTATGCCCCACGAGTGATTCGAGTGTTGTCCGGTTGCGGTACCCGCGGCAGTGGTGTGGACCGGGCTGCTGGTAAGAGTCGAAATACTCAGCAAGGGTGCTGCGATGGCAAGGGCCAGGATCGTAAGAGCCCTCTTTCTGGATGCCAGCACACAGTCAATGATGTCTAGCAATTCTATGCTCCTATCTCCATTTTGATTGCAAATCTTATCCGGATCGAATGAACTTTCACCTGGGTAATCAATGCTTATTTTCAGGCATGGGAGGGAGTCGCCCGCAGAGTAGCTGACCGCCGCCCACGCACTCGTCTGCCAGCTGCTCAAGCGCACCAGCCCCCACGATCCGAAACAATCGCTTGACGCCTATCGGCCCTGATAATCTTCGATGAACTGGCAGCGGTTCACCCGCATGTCTCGGCGAAAGGCTTCGCAGCCCGCCGCGGGATCGCGCGTTCCTCTGCCAGCTCGCGGAACCGTTTGCGCGCGGGTAGTGCCCTCGGACTCGAACGGAGACTCGAGCACCGGAGCCGCCTCAGCCCGTCCTCGGGGCCAGCCTGCTCCAGCCGTCCGGCTCCAGTCCCGCAGTGTTTCGGGATTGACCCACTTGATCCCCGATCGGCGGCGCTTACTTGATCGTGGCCCCGAGCCGCGACTGATACAACGCGACCGAATCCGCAGCGTGTGCTGTTCCGGGCGTCACTCTTGGAGAACACGCGGGGCCCAAGGAACGACGGTCTCTAGTCGGGCGAGGGTGCGGTGAAGATTGGGGTGAAGGTCTGTGAGGTGGAGAGTTGTGTGAGCGGCGCCGACCCGGTGGGTCAGCCGCTGTAGTGCGCGCAGGCCCGTCATGTCACAAAAGACCAGCCCGGTGAGATCGAGACACAGGGCTCGTGGTTGTCCTGCCAGCGCTAGGGACACGGCCCGGTCGACGATCTGGACGGTGGCCAGATCAAGTTCACCGTCCAGGCGGAGCAGAACCGTATGGCCCCACCACACGGTGTGTGCCTCCAGCAGTTCGTCTGCTCGCACGGCCGCCTCCGGCTTCACATGCATCAAATTGGTTCGAGTTCTCCTTCCCCAGCATCCGGGGTAGGTGGTGGCTGCTCCGGATGCCGGGTGGGGGTCAGGCCGTAGCGAGGTCAGCCCAGTGGTCGATGAGCCCGGCGAGGTCGTCGTGGTCGGTTCCGGTGTGGTCGGTCAGGGTGGAGACGATCAGGTCGCCGCGGCCGTGCTCGTCATCAGATCGGTCGGCGGCCCAGCTGCCGGGATCGGCTCCGGTCCGGGCTCCACCGTCGGTGACATGGATCTGGATCCCCAAACCATCGGTGGAACCGTGCAGGTGCAGCACGACCGGAGGAGATGCGTGTGTGACGGCATTGGTGACAAGCTCGGAGATGACCAGCAGCGTGTCGTAGATCCGATTCTCGTCCAGCCCCCATGCCTCCAGAGCCGGACGGACGGCATGACGGGCGGTCGCCGGCGCCAGCGGTCCGTGTTCCACAGGCAGGCTGAACACACGCTCACCGGCCAGCACGGCGTGCAGCACAGGCGCTGCTGCTCCGATGCGGGAGATCGTGGTCGTCATCGGGATCACTGCCTGTCCAGTGGGTCGGGAGTACCTCTTCCGGTACTTCCAGCACACTCCTCCGCAGCACACAATCCCTGAGCAAGCAATACCCATATGCGGATAAATCGGCACTGCTTCGGTCACCTGTCCCCCACGACCTAGGGCTCGCAGAGAATCAACATGCTGACTTGATCTCCGTGGTGCTGCTGTTGGTGAGGAACGCGGTGACGTCGGCGGGTGTGCGGAACCTGGCTGTCGAGGGTGGGATGGTGTGGCCGTTCCCGGCCAGGAGGGGCCGGACTTGGTGAACGGCCCTGGTGATGGTGCTGGCGTCGACTCCGAAGAGCTGGGCGATCAGGTCTCGGGTTCCGAGTTTGCGCAGGTAGAGCACGGTGGCCAGGACTCTGTCGGGGGTGGTCAGCTTGTCCTTGGCGCCGGCTCCGCGAGCGCGGAGGCGTTCGCCTCCTCGTTGCTGGGGCCGCCCGTGTTCACGTAGCTCATCGAGTTGGTGGGACAGCTCGCCGACGAGTTCGTCCAGCACCGGTTCTGTCATGCCGGTCAGTTCCGGACTGCGCAGACCGCCACCGCAGCACTGTGAGGGCAGGTCCTCGTTTGGCCTCGGATCCCCGGCCGCCCCGGCCGTGTCGTGCCGTTGCGGGTGGAGGGTGTAGTTCCAGCCGCCGTGGAAGCGGTGCCGCTGCATGGGCAGGGCGTCGATGTCGCTGTCGGTGACCTTGACGCCGGTGTCGTATGTGCCCGGGTCGAGTTCGGCATGGACTGTCAGCCCGGTGTGGGTGGTGGTTGCTTTGATGCTGTTCACGATGACGTCGTGGCTGGCCAGGGGCCTGCCTCGCTGGATCATCCCACCCTCGCGCGATTGCCCCTCAACCGCTATCACGCACCAGCTCGTAAGGGCTCGCAGAGAATAAACTTGCGTGTTTTAGGCCTTGACACAGCAGGTCAGCGCGTTGCTCGTCCGCGTGTTGTTCTTCTGCGAGCCCTAACAAAGGGACGTGTCGGTGGATGATGAGGCAGGTGCCGAGGCCGAGGAAGGCTTCGTGGATGTCGTCTCGTCGCGCTCAGCGGACGCGTAGGCCTCGGAAGCCGTGCAGTCAGGCGATCGTCTGCTCGACGACCCAGCGGTGCATTCCGAGGCCTGAGCCGTGTGGGATGCCGCGGCGGGCGATGACCGGTTTGATGCCTTGGGCCCAGACGAGACAGCGGTACTTGTCGTGGTCGTAGCCCCCGTCGGCCACTAGCATGTCCGGTCGGCGCCTCGGCCGGCCGACCCGGCCTGCGACTGAAGGGATCTTCGCGAGCAAGGGCATCAGCTGGGTGACGTCATTGCGGTTGCCGCCCGTCAGTGACACCGCGAGCGGGATGCCCTGCCTGCCGACGAGGACGTGGTGCTTGCTGCCCGGACGTGCTCGGGCGACCGGGGCCTGCAGGCGCCGATGACAACTTCACTAGGCGCACCCCGTCAGACCACCACGATCGAACGTCCAGGGTTCGATGTCTAGCGTCAGTCATGCCGGACATCGTTAGGTAAGCAATGCTCTGCCTATGGCCTGAGGGACATGCTTCAATGCGTCTAAGCGCATGGAGAATCTTCATGCCGAATCAATGTCGCAGCGGGCAAGTGCATTTATGCTACTGCCCGAACTTTGCGCAATAGATTTCAAATGCTTGCTATCGAAGCAGCGTTGGATGAGGTTCAGATGAATACGTTTAAGCGAGTCGCGGCGGTCGCTCTGTCCGCTCTCGCCGTTACTGTTGGCTCCATATCGGCAAGCAGTGCGGCTAATGGGGTTTGCGGTAATGGCGATTTTTGCCTGTATAAGAATACCAACTATTTGGGCGGGGTCTACGATTACTCCGCCGTAGTCACCGAAAACTCTTACGTCGGAGATCAGTTCTACGGCGCCGGAACTGCAGTAAACAACAGCGCAAGCAGTAGCGTGAACAAGCATTCAAACTACATCGTTTACGCTTACGAGTCCTCATTTCAAGGAGGAGACTTCATTCGCCATCGCCCGGCAGGAAGCGGATGTGTCTCTGGAGAGTGCCCCGCCTACAGCAGCTTGGGATGGATCAACGATACTATCTCCTCGCACGACGCTATGTGGGTTCCGTAAAGAGTGATTCTGCCGGTGGGCCCACACGGCCGAGGCTGTGACAATGGGACTCTCGAGTTATAGCAGGGGTGCCTGGTATCCGCGACTGTTCGACTCGAGGGCTTTCATGCCGATTTTGCGCCGCACTTGTTGGACGCTCTATTCCTGCTCCGGTGAACGATTCGCTGGAACAGATCACACGGCACGTCTGGCATTACTGAGGTTTCAGGGCGGGTCGGTGGTGCGAGGGCCAGGCCGGTAGCGGTGAGGCAGCCGGCGATGAGGTGGGGCCGGAGTTGGATTCTGCGTAACTCGCGGCGGAGTGTGCGGTCGAGGTCGGCGGGTGTGGCGTAGGCGGTGTTGGCCATCGCTCTGCGCACGAGTGACCAGGCGGCCTCGACGGGGTTCAAGTCGGGTGCGTAGGGCGGGAGCCGGACGGTGGTGAGCCAGCCGTGCTCGGCCTCGTACCGTTTCAGTCCGGCGGCCAGGTGGGTGTTGAGGTTGGCCCAGACCACCACTATCGGGCTGTCCAGCTGGATGTGCGCGCGGACCAGCAGGTCGCGGTAGTCCTTCCAGGAGAAGCCCTTGCGGGCGCCCTTGAGGAGGAGATGGGTGCGGGGCCGGTGGATGAGACGGCTCTTCTCACCGGGTTTGTAGCAGCACAGGGCGGCGACCGAGGTCCGGCGGCGGGGACCTGCCGCGGACGCGGATGACGGGTGTGTATCCGCGCCGGCCCCAGGTGCGGGCTCGCGGCGGCGTCATGGAGAATCCGGCTTCGTCCTCGAAGACGATCCATGCCCCGGACGCCGCCGCGAGTCTCTTCGGCCACATCGCCTTCTTCCACAGCTCTACCGCGTGCTCGTCGCGTTCGAGGGCTCTGCGGGCGGGTGCCTGCCAGGACCAGCCATGCCGTTTCAGCAGCCGCCACACCTCGCCACCGACAGGCTCACCCGCAGACGGCGGCGGATCACCGTCTGGACCCGGATCAGAGTCCACCGTTCATCCTCGAAACCGTGTGCTGACGGGCCCTTGCCGAGTTCCTCCTCGAGCACGGTGAACTGGGCGGCAGTGACGGTCGGGGAGTTCGCCGGACCCGCCGAGCGCAAGGCCTCCATTCCGCCCTCGCGCCAGGCGCGTCGCCAGCGTTCCACCGACCGCACGCTCACTCGCAGCTCTTTAGCGATCACCGCAGTCTTCCCACCCGCCGCGAACCGCCTGCCGGCCTGAAGCCGGATCCCCTCACGAAACGCCCGACGCTCAGCGGGCAGGCCCCCACCCTCTGGATACCTCACCTCACCGGCATACCGCAGGGATCATCAACCGTCACTACCTGACGACAACCCGAAAACCTCAGTAGCTTAGAGTTCGCGCTGATAGGTGTGCGGTCATGGTCGGCGATTCGGGCGTTCGTCCCAGCGGTGAGTCGTCCATGCTTGTCGGATCAGGCTACGCACGGTGATGATCGTGTCGGCGAGGTCGAAGAATGTGTCGATGACAGTGGTACGCCGCTCGTAGCAGCGGGCGAGCCGGTAGAAGGCGTTCTGCCAGGCGTGGGTGCGTTCGACATGCCAACGCTGACTGGCCTGGATGGGAGCTTTCTCGCCTTTGTGTGCGATGCGTCCGTGCAGGCCGCGTTCGCTGAGCAGTGCGCGGGTCTTGTCGGAGTCGTAGCCGGCGTCGAGGTGCACGGTGATGTCGTCGGGTAATGGCCTCAGGTTGTCCAGACGGTCCAGGGTAGGGGCGAGTAGCGGGGAGTCGTGACGGTTGGCGCCGGCCAGGACTCGGCCCAGTGGAATGCCGTATCCGTCTGTCATGCCCGAGCGTTTCAGGCCCTGTTTGCCGCGGTCGACTGGTGAGCGTCCGGCCACCTCGCCGCCTCCGGGCGCCTTGGTGATGGAGCCGTCCACGGCGATTTGATCGAGGACGAGGCCGACGATCCGGTCGTAGGAGTTCAGTGCGATCCGCTTGAGCTGGGCGAACGCGCCGAGTCGTATCCACTCGTCGCGGCGGCTGCGGATCGTGGTGGCTGAGCAGGTCGTGTCGGCGATCGCTTCGTAAGAACAGCCGAAGCGCAGCAGTTGCAGCATTTTGTCGAAGATGATCCGGTCACTGACGCGTCGGCGGTGACAGCCGAGTGGATGGTCCGGGTGGTACTCCGGCCGCTCGGGCAGCAGAGCCACGAATTGGTCCCAGAGCGGTTCGGTAAGCCATGATGGCGGCGCGGGCACAGGTCTCCCTAGTGATCACAGAGCGTCGCAACTCCATGATCGCTGGAACCTGTGCCCGTTCTGCTGCCGGGGTCCCCAACCTGCCTATCAGCGGGACCTCTAAGCGGGCCCTCTCGGCGCTGCCCCAATTGCGGATGAGATGTTCCCGCAGCGCGCGGCTGGTTTCGGTGTACACAGTGATGGGCGGTACATGAACGAGACTAGCCGAGGTTCTGGCCGCGTGGGGCCGGGCCTGCATGAGACCCCGTGAACGGGCTGGGTGAAGGCGACTCCGTCATTGTCGACGGCACCCTCATCCGTACCGATCGGATCGCCGCGGATGAACCGATCGATCGGGGCGGGTCGGCGAAACCGACAATGCCCTGCTGGAGAGCACGATCGGCCTGTTCAAGGCCGAGCTGGTCAAACCCCGACGGCCGTGGAAGGAACTGTCCGGCATGGGACTCGCCACCGCCGAGTCCGTCGACTGGCAGAACTACTGATTGCACGGTGAGGCAGGCCACGTCCCACCGGTCTAGTGCGAGAACATCCACTGCCGAGCCACCACGAAAGCCCAGGTCGTAACCATAACTGAACTGTCTGCGCAACCCGGAACAGTTCAGTTTTCGACGTGGGAGAGGTTCTTGGTCGTGTCACGTGCCCGGGGTCGGGTCATTGGAGCAACGGTACGAGTACCGCTGCGGGGTCGTGGCGGTGTTGAAGCATACGGAGTCGGGCCAGGTTGCCGCCGTATGCAGCCCGCGTCTCGGTTTCGGTTTCGGGGAGGCCGGGTCGCAGTTCTACGTTGTAGACCCCGACGGTATGAGCGGCCAGTGCCCGCAGCGTGTCGCGGGCCCATGCTATGCAGGCTTCGCCGTCGACGGCGTCGTCCCAGATCGCGTTCACCGGGATGCTCCATTCGCTGGCTCTGCCCCAGAACGCGGTAGCGGTGTCGTCGACGTCGGCCAGAGCCCCGCCGGTGTGCTGGAAATCGATGCGGCACGCCCGCGTGGGTGCGGTATGGATCCGGTCGGCAAGGGTGTCGGCGGCCGCGGCGTCGAGAGTGGGACCGGTGAAGGCCGCCTTGCCGAAGAACGAACCACGCGGTCCGTCGCCCGGCTGGGGCAGCCGGATCGGGTTGGGTTCCGCGCCGTCGGCACCGGGGATGGCGAACTCGGGCAGCCCGGCCGGATAGCGGCCGGAGGTCTCCGATCGGTGGAGCGGCGAGGAGCCCGCGCCGGCGACGACGGCGGAGGCCGCTGACCTGGCCTGCCGGATGGCGCTGTCGTGCTGGCTCGAACAGGCGGTGTAGAGGAGCAGGACCGGCTCGTCGGGCGAGAGGGAGGTGCGGCCGAGGACTGCGCTCATCGTGGTGTGTCGCGGGAGCTCGGGAGCGATCCGGAAGTAGGTGGCGAGCGCGTCCAGGCCCACCACTGCGCGGTCGACCCAGACCGGGCCGATCTCGTGAGTCCGGAACACGGCGGAGGTGACTACCCCGACGGAGGGCGCGCCCCCCTGCACCGCCCACCACAGGTCGCCTTCGTCGCCCGAGTTCCTCTCCGAGAGGTGGACGACGTCACCTGACGGGAGCACGAGCTCGACCCCGACGAGGTGATCGAGGGTGAGTCCCAGGGATCTTGTCAGACAGCCGACCCCTCCGCGGGTGGCCATTCCAAGGCCGGTGTGGCCGACGACGCCGATGGGCACGGCACGCCGCGCCGGGGCGACGGACCTGAGCATGGTGGTCATGGTCGCACCACCGTCGGTGACCACTCGGTCTCCGTCCGGACGGGCGGCGGACAGATGCTGCGAGAGGTCCAGCATGATGGCTCCGTCGGCGACACAGTTCGAGCTCAGACCGCCGCCACGCACGGCTACCCGCACTCCCGCCGCTGTCGCGGTGCTCATGACGCTCGCGACGTCGTCGACCGTGCGGGGCGCCACGACGCACGTAGGCCGTCGACGGCTGGCCTCGGGAAAGAAGACTTTCGCCAGTGCGTTCCCGTACCCGGCGGTGCCAGGCGCGTGCACCCCTGATCCGAGCCTTGATCGCAACTGCCCGACGATGTCGTCAGAGGGGCGGACGCGCGCGCTCAATGGGGCGTCCAGGGGCGGGGGTTGCCCGGGGAACGGACGGGGAGTGCGGGGGTGTCATAACAGGTCACGGTGGCTCCGACTTCCCGGTGATGGGTTTCGGGCAGAGAGCCTTCGGTTGTCCCAGATGCACAGAGAGGCGACTTCGGAAGAGTAGAGAAGCCGAGAGCGGTGCACAAGAGTTCGGGGCCGAGCGGGACCGGCCTGCCCACGGAGCTTGGGCAGCTCCACGGCCGTGGGGTCGCTGCACGAACCGCTCTCCGGCGTCGCAGTTCACATACCGGCCCCCGTCCGCCGGATCAGGAGTCGATGAATGTGGTTGACGCTGGCGCCGCAGCATAGAGGCCGGTCTGGCGTCCGCCAGTAGGCGGACCGGCTCAAAGCGACCTGGCCCTGGGGCGGTCCGGGTACACAGTCGGCGGTGAATTCTGGTGGTAGCGCGACTCTCTCAGGAGTCTCGCCTCACCATGATCTGTACAAGATCAACTCAGTGCGATCGGGGCCGAGGCGGCGAACAGTGACGAGGTGCGAGGGTCGTGTAACTGGGGTCACACTGGGTTGATCCATCAATTCCCGGCTGTGGCCGGGACGTGCTGAGAAGAGGTCGCGCATGCGTGTGAACGTGGGTGATGTGCTGCGGTTCACCAGCCACAAGGTTGGTACTGCGGAGCACCATGCGGAGGTGTTGGAGGTTCTTGGGGCCGGGGGCGAGCCGCCGTATCGGGTGCGCTATGACGATGGCCGCGAGACGGAAATTTTCCCGGGCGTCGACTGTGTGCTCGAGGATGCCGTGCATCTCAGATCCCCGCACGTCGACTGACCTGCCCATATGGTGGTGGTCCTGTCTTCTTCGTGTTCGTCCAGAATGCGGGTGGTGATGGTCGTGAATGATCGGGCGGTGTCGGTCAAGGTGACTTCGGGCGGCTATGTGGTGTCCTGCCCGGGCACGCGGGTGATCGGGTGGGGGCCGACGGAGGCGGCTGCCTGGGAGGACTTCTGGGCGGCGGTGCGTGCTGACTGGAAGTCGCCGGAGCAGGACACGGTCGCCTCTCTGGGCGGGCGGCTGCCACCTGGTCTGCCCAGGTGGCGGCGGGTGCGCACGATTCGGGTGCGGGACCTGTTCGGCTGACCGGCGAAAGGGGATCCGGCCTCGGAGCTGAGAAGGCGGCGATCTGTGACGGTCTTTGTCGTGATGGTTGGGCAGTTTCTTGTGGGGGTGTGTGACCGCGTCGTCTGTAGTGGCTGGTGCGGGCTTGGTGTTGTCGTCTGCATCGCAAGTGTGACCAGTGCAGGACGGGCCGATGGGTATGGGGCGGCGGTGGATCAGGCGTCGGAGTCCGGGGAAGCTGAGGGGGACGAGGTCGGAGGATCCGTTTCTGCTTTGTCGGTGTCGAGCGTGTGGGCCCGTAGGACGGTGAGGCGGCCATGGCCTGGGTCATGCGGCGGTGCCAGCCCGGGTGGCAGCGGACCTGGTAGTCGGCCAGGCCGCATTCCTGCTTGGCGGCCTGAGGCACTCCTGGACCACTCAGCGGCTGCCGGCGACGTGGATCAGCTGGTCGAGGGCGGTATCGGCAGGGTCGTAGGATTCAGGCCGCGGCGGATGATCACCCGGTGACGGTATTCCCGGTGTCAGGGCCTGACTTCCACTCGGGCCTGGTCGAAGACGCGGGGTCACGGGCGCCGTTCCCGGTGGGGTTGTTGTTGATGCCCGGTCGTGAGCGGGTGAGCTGAAGGCTGTGCATGGGCGGCTCGTCCATCGTTTCTTCAGGTCGGAGCCGAATCGACGCTTGCGTGTATGTGGGGTTGCACTCCGCTCGAGTGCATCGATTCGCGCTGCGGGGCGTGCTGCCAGGGCGTCAGGTGGCTCGAGCAGGCCGGGAGATGGGCGGCGGCGATTCGCGGTGGCGTCCGGTGGGGTGTAGCCGTCAGCGGGGGCCGGTACTACTCACGCTCACGCCCGGAGTGACCACGCCGATGCTGGGCGGCTGTGTGGGGCTGCCAGGCATGTGCCGGTATATGTGATGGCGTCAATGGAGAGGGTGCCGGGCAGGGGCGATGGCCGTGGAATCGGCACTGGGGGAGTCCAGGGGCTTCCATGTCGCGAGTCGAGGGGCGCGGCGTGCTGATCTGGGCGACGTCGGTGTGCTGAGTGTCGCAGTGGGCAACGGCATGCAGCGGGTCGTTCATGTGCCGACTTGGAGAACACCTTCAGTGCGTGGAGTGCCGCGTCTGCGGCGGTGTCGCCATCCCGACGCGGTTTGTCATCATCACGTACCCCGTCCGGCTCTTCATGTACGTCGGCCGGTTGCCTCGACAGTCTGCACCACACCTCACCATGCGGCCGACATCGGCTTCATCCCGATCAGGGAATGCCTGCCAGTAGTTCTGGCCTCGGTGTGCGCGGTCAGCTTCTCGGCGCCACTGTCTCCGGCGCCTCCGATCGCGTGGGTAGCCAACCGGTGACCTGGCCGCCGGCGGCGCGTTGGTACGACGATGAGGCGAGCCGATCTTCACCGCGCTGACCGTCCACTGGGCCGCCACAGGCGTGTCGTACCGGGTACCGAGGGACTCTGAGCGGACCATGTTGACAGGCAGCCCTTCCTGGCCCGGGCCGGCAGAGGCCGACGGGTACGGGCACTCCCACCTTTCCCGCACCCTGCCGCACCGGCCAGTAGCCCCGAATGGCCTGCCCGGCGCAGCCGGACTGCCGCTCCGCAACAGCATCCGATGGGGCATTTGTTCATTTTGGGTATTGGTTGCTCAGTGATGACAAGCAAAGCGGGAGGAAGGTGGTCAGTGGAGGGATATCCCGGACCCGCCTCCCGGACCACAAGAGCAGTTCCTCGCGGAAGTGATCGCCATGTATGCCACCACTGTTCTCGGCACCCTCACCGGCCGGTCCGGCGGCGCGGGTGCGCGACCGCAGGCCGCGGAGACCGGCGCCGGTGACGCCGGCGTGGCGCGCATCCCCGCTCCCCGTAAGCCTGCTGATGACGACGTCACTCAGATGCTGGAGCACCGCCCGGAGGCTGCGGGCGACGCCCGGCGCACCGCCCAGGCCGTTCTTGAGGCATGGAGGGTGGACCCGGAGACGGCCGAGACTGTTGTACTGGTGGTCTCGGAGCTGGTCACTAACGCGGTCGAACACGCCTGCGCCCCGCTTCATCTGCATTTGCACCGCGAGCGTTGCGGGAGCCGGGTGTGGGTGGGTGTGACCGACGGAGGCCCCGCCCTGCACGATGGCGCGTGGACCTCCTCGTGCGGCGAGGGCGAGCACGGCCGTGGGCTCGGCATCGTTGAAATGCTGGCCGACGCCCACGGTACGCGTCGCCACACCGGCGGTTCCACCCACTGGGCACGCCTCACGGCAGCCTGATCCCCTCCAGACCCCGGCCCCGCACACCTGACAGATCAGGGGCCCGGTCGGCACCAGAGGACGCGGCGTGGCGGACCAGCCCCCGGCGGTATCCCCAACGTTTCCCCGCGGGTCCCGCCCGTCGCCTTGCTCGTGGCCTCGCAGTGAAGCTTCCCGCCTTCAGAGGTCTCCGAAGCCGCCCACAAAGTCGCAGCCGAGTCGCCCCCGCCTCGAAGCCGCCATCGATATCGCGGTGACTCGCGCTGGTGCAGCAACCGACCGATGAAGGGCCGACACGACGGACTGCGGGGCACCGCCCTGCACGAGATCCGCGACTTCGAGCCCGACAAGCTCGGCTGGCTCTTTCAGGTATAACTCCTGGGATCGCTGATAGATCAAGCGCGCCTATGCCCATCAGCTCATGGATGCTGCGCCCGTTCTCGCCCGGATGGCTGCAGCGGGCAGACATGCCTCCGCCAACGAGATGGGCACGAAGTCCACCACACCTGCTATCAGATGTGCGGTCAAGGCCCGAAGGGCTCATTCCTGCCCTGACGTTCGGCGACGACGAAACCGGCTGAATCCGGATCAGGGCCCGGCGTTCGTCGTCGAACCCGTGCGCTGCCGGGCTTTTGCCGAGTTCCTCCTCCAGCGCCGAACCGGGCATCGGCGACGGCCGGAGAGTTCGCCCGACCCACGGAACACGAGCCCTCCATGCCGCCCTCGCGCCAGGAACGACGCCAGCGCTCCACCCACCGCGCACTCACCCGCAAATCCCTCGCGATCACCGCAGTCATCTCACTCACTGCGAACCGCCTGCCAGCCTGAAGCCAGCTCTTCTCGCGAAAGCTCGACGCAGTGGTCAGGCGCCCACCCCTCCGGATATCTCACCCTCGGCACACTGCAGGGATCATGACGGGTCACCACCCGACGCGACCCGAAACCTAGTAGCAGGCCAGGCATTCGGCATTAGGGGCAGTTGACCTGGCCCGGACACTGCGGTTTGACATGGTTCATGCGTGTCGTGGGGCTTCTTACAAGAAGAGGGAGGGAAGCTTGGCCGTCGGTATGGCAAGGGAAGGGGCTGGTACGGGTGGCCACGGAGGCGAAAGAGATGAGTACCGCGGTGCTGCGGCCGTTCAGGGGCGAGGACAGGACGGCGGTGCTAGAACTCGTCTCGGCGGATCTGCTACCCGGTTTGCCCGGTCTGACCTTCGCCGAGCTCGACCAGGCAGTGCAAGGTACCGGCCCCAGCGGCCCCGCTGTTCGGGCCGGGCTGGAGGGAGTGTGTACCGAGGTGCTTGCCTGTCCGGATGGTCGGGTCGTGGGCGCGGTTTCCTGGGCGGTCCGATCATCTGACGGGACGGTGATGTTGTTGTGGCTGCACTGCCTGGAAGATGAGCAGATCCTGGCTCGGGCGCTGATCGGGCGTGCGGTGGCACGGTTGGGACGGAGGGCGGTGCACGCGTTTGCGGAGCCCACCGCACTGGCACCCGCGGGCCTTGCGGTGAACAACCGTGCCGGAACCCGCCGGGCCTTGGAAGACTGTGGATTCTCCGGTACGGACCGGTGGCGCTACTTGCACCGTCGGCTGGACGATCGCGGTGGCCACTTGCCTGCGCTCGCGGATGTGGTCGAGTGCCCAGGGCTTCCGGGCTGGCGGCTCGATCTGCGGGAGTGGGACGGCGCACGGATTGGAGAGGCTCTCGTCCGTGCACCAGTCGAAGGCGTCACGGCTCTGGAATGGGCGCGGCTGACACCGGGGCGGCGCAGCATGGGCAACAGCCTTCTGGAGCAATGCCTTGCTCACCTTGCCGACCGCAAAGTACGCGAGGTTTCCACCGTCCTGCCAGCTCCCTCGGACGACCAGCCGAGCCTGGACGCCGCCCTTGCGCTCCACACAGCTGCCGGTTTCACCGAGATCGACCAGCTCTACACGTTCATCCGCCGCCCCTGACCAGAAGCGGTCAGGCCAGGTTCAAGGAGAAGATGTGTCGATCGATCGAACGGGCAGCCGGGGAGGGGCTGATGGCCCGTTTGATGGCCCCGGATGACGAGCTGGCGATGGTGGATCTGATCGACCGGAGCATCCTGGTGCCTGGGAGAGAGTTTCAGGGCGGGCTGGGGGCTTCGCCGTGTGCGACGAGCACGGCGGCGTGGCGGGTGCGGTGCAGTGCGGTGTCCGGTCTGCAGACGGGGGAGGCCTGATCGTGCGGCTGCACGCCGCGAGGATTCAGGGCGAGCGCGCGCTGATTGCGCTGGCTCAGACCCGTCTCGGCGATCGGATGCCATATGCGTGCGCCGGGCCGGCCACTACTACCGGACTTCCGGTTCTGCCCGTCTCACGGCGTCCCGTGACACCCGCGGGCCCTGACCGCCGCCATCTTCACCCCGGCTTCGGCGCAGCGGTACTTCCCTCGTGATCTCACCGCCACTCCGCCGCTGCCGTCAACGGTGGTCCGGCAGAGTGGCAGGGCCACAGGGCATCGTAGGCACCCGGGGCCTTGACCCCTGATCTTGGACACACGAGAGACTGGATCCTGTGGATCTGAGGACGGACATCTCGTGGTCATGAAGAACTATCCGCCGGAGTTCAAGGCGGACGCTGTCGCGCTGTACCAGTCGCGGCCCGGAGCGACGATCAGGCAGATCGCCGCTGATCTGGGGATCAACCCCGAGACGCTGCGCAACTGGATCCGGGCGGGCGGCGCGAGCCGTCCCCGCGGTCACCGGGCGGAGGAACCGGCCCGGCCACCGGTGCCCCTGGAGGCGGAGAACGCCGCTTTGCGCAAGAAGGTCCGTGAGCTGGAGGAGGAACGCGAGATCCTGCGGAAGGCGGCGAAGTATTTCGCCGGGGAGACGCGCTGGTGAACCGCTTCCAGTTCGTCGCCGACCATCAGCGCCGCTTCGGCGTGAAGCGGCTGTGCACCATCCTCTGTATCGCCCGCTCCAGCTTCTACCACTGGCGCGCGACAGCCCCCGACCGGGCCGCCCGCCAGGCGGCCGACGCCCGCCTCGCAGCCCGGATACGGGCCGTGCACCTCGAATCGGATGGCACCTACGGCGTTCCCAGGATCACCGCCGAGCTCCGCGCGGACGGCGAACATGTCAACCACAAGCGGATCGCCCGCGTGATGCGAAGCATCAATCTGCAAGGAGTGCGGCTGCGTCGCAGACACCGCACCACGATCCCGGACGAGGCGGCCGCGAAGACCCCCGACATGATCAAACGGGACTTCACGGCCGACACGGTGAACAGTAAGTACGTCGGTGACATCACGTATCTCCCTTTGGAAGGCGGGAAGTTCTTGTATCTGGCCACCGTCATCGACCTCGCCTCACGGCGTCTGGCCGGCTGGGCACTCGCGGAGCACATGCGAACCGAGCTCGTCACCGACGCCCTGGCCGCCGCCCAGCGAACCCGCGGCAGCCTCGCCGGTGCGATCATGCACACCGACCACGGCGCGCAATACGTGAGTCGGGCATTCGCCGAAGCCTGCAGGTCAGCAGGGGTGATCCAGAGCATGGGCACGATCGGGTCCAGCGCGGACAACGCACTCGCCGAGTCCTTCAACGCAGCCTTCAAACGGGAAACACTCCAAGGCAGAAAGTCCTGGCCCAGCGAGCGCGAAGCCCGCCTCGACGCATTCCGGTGGCTCCACCGCTACAACACCCGGCGCCGTCACTCCCGCCTTGGACACCGCAGCCCCATCGCCTACGAAACAGCAGCCACAACACCATCAACTACGCTGGCCCAAGCCGCATAACCCGTGTCCAGTATTCGGGGTCAAGGCCCCCGGGAGCCCGCCACGCTGCGTACTGCGGGCCTACACGGGAGCGGCACTGCATGCTTTGTAGGTTCCGTACCCAACGCGGGAGGTATCGGGCGCGCCGGGTACGGAGCATAGGGCGGCGGTGGTGCCGCCGGTTTCAGGCCCCGGGATATCCGGCGGCCATGCGGCTGCTCGGGGCATGGGCTGAACCACCAGGTGGTGGTGATGTCGAGTGCGGTGGGAGCATCGGTGATGCTGGCGCCGGTGCGGGCGGGGTCGGCGCCGGGGATCGGGTGGCAGGTGGTGCGCAGCAGTGTGTAGAGCTGGATGGTTCGGGCGGAGGTGCGCACGTGGTCGTGGTGCCGGTGGCTCGGATGTGGCCGCCGCCGGGTGCGGTGGTGATCACGGCGACGCCTGGCGCGGCGAGGTCGACGCCGGCGGCGGTGGAAGGGCCGGGTAGGGGCTGGGCCAGGGCTGCTGCTGCATGGTGGCCGCCTGCCGGGTGGGTTCCGGTGCGTGCGAGAGGCGCAGCGGCCAGTAGGCACTGCCGGGCGGATGTCCAGGGCAGCCTTCACCGTGGCGGGGGTGTCCGAGGCGAGGGCGAGGCCGGCCTTGCCCTCGGAGCCGGTCACGGCATGGGCGGTGGCGCCGGTCCCGATAGCCCACACATGCGCGCCTGCCACGATGACTCCGGCTGCGGCTGGCCTCCTGGCTCACGTAACTCGCCGGGCTGCGTTCCCGCTGACCCCTGCGTGCCCTCAGGCCTTGCCGCTCTGATACCAGACCCCGGCTTGATGCCGCCGCCCTGCTCAATCATCACCCAACAGTCACTTTCGAAATGTCCGTCACACGCCGCACACCACTGGAATGCCGCCGGTGGTGTGCGGGCATGCCACCGCGCACATCGGACCCCGGGCCGCCACAGGGCCATGTCAGCCTTGTGGCGGTCTCGGTGGCCGGGTGGGCTGCTCAAATGGAAAAGCGGCCGACCTGGCCATGTCTCACATGCCCATGCCAGGCGTCTGTCCGTACTGCGGCTGAAGCCCGAAGAGGCTCTGACCCTGCAGCTGGCCGAGCTGGGCCTGCGGCTGCATGCCGGGGAACTGGCCGGACTGCCCCTGTCCCGGGAACCGTCCCATCTGGCCCTGCTGGCTCTGGTTGGTGAGCTGGGTCAACGCAGTGTGGACGATGGGGGCGATCCGGCGGGCGCATTCGGTCAGCACCTGGCTGAAGGCGTGAGGCGGGATGTGTCCCTGCGCCTGGATGCCCATCAGGATTTGCGGGTCCGTCCGCAGCTGCTCCACCACTGCAGACAGTGCGGTCGCCGAACAGCGCAGGGACAGTTCCGTCACCATCAGCGGCAGCTGCTGCATGCCCTGCATGCTGAACTGCCCGTGGCCCTGCTGGGCCCAGGGCTGCTGGCCGGGGGCCTGGAGGCTCCACGGCTGCTGAGGGGAGATCGGCTGGTCGTAGGGCTGCTGGGTCTGGGGCTGGCTGATCTGCTGGGGGGTGTAGACAGACATACGGGACTCCTCCTTGAGTCTCCGGGGGAACTGCAGGGGTGAACGACGCGACCGGACGACGGTCTGCCGACGTGGAGCAGCAAACCACCAACTGACCAAGAACACATTCCGGGACATACCACCAAGCGGTGGAGTGCCCACTGACAGCCTGCTACGGCACACGCAGCTGTCCGTATTGCAGGTGTCGCCTGTCCCTGGGAGGCGCGGGGGTGAGGTGGCAGGGCGCATGGCGGGGTAGGGCCGGAGATATGAGTGGCATGCGCCTTACGCCATCAGGCGGGTCGCCTGCATCACGGCCGTGATCGGCGTGCCGACGGAGAAGCGGTGGCCAGGCAGTGCCAGCGCCCCTACCGACTTCCACAAGGCCGAAGTGTGTGGATGATGCATTGATCTCCCTCGGGCTGGCATCTGTACCTGTCGATGAGTCAGCTCCGGAGGTCCGAGCGCCTCTGGTGTCAACGGCGCTTGGGTGCAGCGAGGCTCAGATCTCTTGTTCACCCGCAACGGGTCGTAGACCGGCCAGCTCCGATGCTGGAGCTGCCTAGGCTCTGTCTGACAAACGATCTTGGGTGGGTTCGCGGAGCCAGAGGATGAGCGAGGCGAGGTGGACTCCGGCCTTGTAGCGGGCGGCCAGTTTGTCGAAGCGGGTGGCGATCGCACGGAACTGTTTGAGGCGGTTGAAGCAGCGTTCGACCACGTTGCGTGCCTTGTAGAGCTCGCGGTCGAAGACCGGCGGCCTGCCGCCGGTCTGCCCGCGCCGCACACGGTTGGCCTTCTGATCCGACCGCTCAGGGATCACCGCTCGGATGCCCCTGCGCCGCAGGGTCTGACGGATCGCCCGGGAGGAGTACGCCTTGTCCGCGATGACCACGTCGGGCCTGCGGCGGGGCCGCCCGGCACCGGTCCGGGGCACCCTCAACTCGTCCATGACCGTGTCGAAGACGGTGGAGTCGTTGACGTTACCCGGCGTGACGACAACGGCCAGGGGCAGGCCCCTGCCGTCGCAGGCGAGATGGACCTTGGTGGTCAGCCCGCCGCGGGACCGACCGAGCGCCTGGCCAGCCGACGGACGTGCCGGATCTTCCAGTTCGTCCCCCGCCGCCGCCCCTTTTTGCGGGCGCCGGCGGCGTGCTGGTGAGCTCGGTTGATCGTGGAGTCGACCGACACGGTCCACTCCACGGCTCCGACGGAGTCGTCCCGGACCTGGGCCTGTTCGAGCAGACGGGCCCAGGTTCCGTCCGCCTCCCAGCGAGCGAACCGCTCATAGGCCGTCTGCCACGGCCCATAGCGTTCCGGCAGGTCACGCCACGGCGCACCGGTCCGCAACCGCCACAACACCCCGTTGATCACCTGCCGATGATCTCGCCACGGCCGACCTCGCCCATCAACACCCGGCAGCAGAGGCGCTATCCGCTCCCATGCCGCATCCGTCAGCTCACCACGACCCACCACAAGATCAATTATCAGACAGGTCCTAGGGATCGTTCACGACTAGGCAGAAGAGCTCCGAGGCAACGCTCTTGGAGTCCTCGGCGCGTTACTCAGGCCGCCTGAGCGGCGCCCCCTTCCCCTCTTCTGTCCCCGTGGCTCGGACAGGTACGTCCCGTAGCTCAGGCGCTTCGGTCGCCGGCGAGGCGGAGACTCCTGGGGCCGCTTGCACAGTCGGGCCCTGCAGCCGAGGACTCGGTGAGCGGCTCGATGGAAAGGAGGACATGATCGACAAGCATGATCATGTTCTCGTCCAGATCGGCCAACCACCTCTGAAGTAGGGCGCATTCACCGGCCTCGATCGACGCAACGCGGCCCGAGTGAAATGAGAGAGGAACGCACGGCGGGCACGCCTGGTCGGCACGCCGCCCCGAAGCCTCGGCGGACTCGACGCTGTTCTCCGAGCCGACGAACGGGTTGAAGGTAGCCAACAGCGGCGGATTTGCACAGTCCCTCGGCCAATATGAGTCTGGGCCGTCCTTCTTGACCACGGGGCCGACGGTGGTACCGAAGGAACCTCACCCGTCGTGCGCATGATGTTTATGTCTCCCGGCAATCGATTGAGGACGTACTACTCATGGACACGTCATCCCCTTGGCGGGGCACCATAAGTAGACGCGAGCGGAGGTCTGTTGCTCACTCCAGTAATAGCCGCCTCCCGGCTGCCTCGGGCTCTTCGGCTCGCCCGCGCACACAACTCACCTGTGGAGCCACCATGCCAGAATGGCCAAGACGCTTGTCTTCGCTCGTAGCCATGACGTGTTTCGCGTCCGCTTCGCTCCTGTTCTGCGCGCCGGCGCAGGCCGCGAGCATGCCTGACCCGGTTCTCTTCGTACACGGATGGTCCGGGGCCTCATGGAACTGGTCGCTCATGATCAGTGACTTCAGGGCTGCCGGCTACCCGGGGGGCCGGCTGGAGGCCATCTCGTACAACACGGAGCAGTCCAACGCGGAGACCGCCGAAGAAGTCCGTGATGCCGTGAACCGACTGCGAGCTCGTACGGGATCGGACAAGGTCGACATCATCAGCCATTCCATGGGAGGACTCAGCACCCGTTACTACCTCAAGAAGCTCGGCGGTGTTGAGGCTGTAGACGACTGGGTGTCGATCGGCGGGCCGAACCACGGAACGTACACAGCGTCACTGTGCGCACCGTTCCTCCCATCGTGCCGCGAGATGGCGGTCGGCAGCGCGTTCCTGAGCGACCTCAATGGAGGGGACGAGACCCCAGGGGATGTGCACTACTCGACCTTGCGATCCTGGTGCGATGAGATCATCAACCCCGACACCAGCACAAAACTGTATGGAGCAACCAACATCAACGTCGGTTGTGTCGGACATGCAGCCCTGCTGGTGGACTATGACGTCTCTTTGGCGGCCCAGAATCTTGTCAAGGCGCAGTGATTTAGCGGTGGTTCGCATCTGCGCTTTTTCTCGCTGGTAGTGCCAGTGCCGAGGGCTCGGTGGCAGCGAGGCCAGTCAGTGGAGCCTACGTTGGGTTGAACGGGCCAGTTGTAAGGTCCAGAGCTCCAGAGACGCCGGGTGGTATGGCTTTCAGCGGGTTGCATTCGATGGTTCCCGTTACCTGGCCACCCGGTGTCTCATGTCGACTCGGCCGCCGATTACTGACTTCAGCTCGTCGGGGTGAATCTGTGTGAAGTCCCTGACGGGTGAAGGCGGGTGGCTGTATCCGTGAGGTGTGAGATATGCAGATGGGGGCGGGCTGACGCCGACGGGGCGCCGGCGTCGGGAGACGGTTCGGATGCAGGCGGCTGAACTGTTCGAGCAGCAGATCAAGCCGTCGGAAGTCGCACGGCGGCTGCGGGTGAGTGTGAAGTCGGCTTATCAGTGGCACCAGTTGTGGCGGGATGGCGGTGTTCAGGCGCTGGCCTCCCGTGGTCCGAGCGGGTCGCGGTGCCGGCTGTCCCCGCGGTCTTTGGAGAAGCTGGCCGCGTATCTGGAGCAGGGGCCGGCCGCGCATGGCTGGGTGGAGGACCAGGTGTGGACCGCCTCGCGGGTGGCCACGCTGATCGGCAGGAAGTTCCATGTCTCCTACAGCGTCTCGGGTGCGACCCGGCTGATGCACCGGCTGGGCTTCAGCCCGCAGGTGCCCGCCCGGCGGGTCGCGGAGCGCGATGAGCAGGCTGTCGCCGTATGGAAGGAGGCGACCTGGGCGGAGGTAAAAGGGCGAGGGCGGCCTGCGGGGGCTACGTCTGCTTCGAGGACGAAGCCGGGTTCACCCGCAGGCCGCCGCGGGGACGGACCTGGGGCACGGCGCGGAGTGACCCCGGTTGTCACCATCAGCGGCCGCCGTTCGGGCCGGCTGTCAGTGGCCGGGCTGATTGCAATGCGGCCGGGTTCCCGGACCCGGCTGTGTCACCGCCTGCGGAGTCATCCCGCGGGGAAAAGTGCCCGTCGCAGTATGGGCGAGCGGGACTTCATCGCGCTGATCGACGGTGTCCACCAGCTGGTCGGGGCACCAATCGTGCTGGTCTGGGACCGGTTGAACACCCACGTGTCCCGCAGGATGCAGGCCCTCGTGGCCGAGCGGGCATGGCTGACGGTGTTCCTGCTGCCCGCCTACTCGCCCGACCTCAACCCCGTCGAGTGGGTATGGGCCCACGTCAAACGCAGCCTCGCCAACCTCGCCGTCATGGCCCTCGACCAGCTCGAAGCCCTTGTCCGTAACAGGCTCAAACGCCTTCAATACCGGTCCCACACCCTCGACGGCTTCATAGCGGGGACCGGCTTGACCCTCGTCGAGCAACTATCACCCTGACGAGCTGACGTCAGTAAGAGCTGCGGGCCCCTGTAGGGGCATCGCTGAGTAGAACCACGCTGGCGAGGTCGTCCGGGAAGGGCAGCGCACACCGAGCGACCGGAGGAACTGGCGGCTCAGATCCGGGCGGGTACGGACATCGGAAAGACCCGCGAGAGTGTCCGGCGAGCGCTCCTTCGCCCAGCTGCAACCTGGCTGATCCTGCCGGGCTCCTGAACCGATAGCGGGGCGTCTGTAGATTGCGTATCGTGCGAGGCGGCGTCCCGCGAGGATGATCATGAGCCACTTGGCCATCGCCTCGTGGCGTTCTGGGAGCGTCCATAGTCGTGGACGCACGCTATCCGGACCTGCCTGGCCGATCGTCCGTCGTCGGTTCGCCCGCTGGTGCAAGGAGCGGGTCTGGGCCCGCCGCGATTCATGGGGCGACTCCTTTCTGTGGAGGAAGAGAGGGGCCGAGGCTGGCGCGCAGGTGCGTGGAAGCAGGAATCGCGTGATGGTGGGGGTATGGCAGCGTTGATCGTTGTAAGTGAGCCGGGCGAGACAGGTGGCCGCCAGGTTACCGTGATGCGTCGTGGTCACGAGGAGTCTCTGGGGACGGCGTTCTCTGATCACGATGTCATCGCCTTCCTCCAGGGCGCGGGCTTGAGTGATCCGGAAGAGGTGCTGGACGACCCGCGCTGGCTCCAGTGGCGTGGGGGACGGGCATGGAATCCGCTTTCGAACGGCGGCTGACAAGTCAGAGCCCCACGAGAGGGCGCGTCTCTATGGCACGGGGCTTTGCGGTATGCGCCTGGTGAGCAGTGAGTGGGTCTTGGGTAGCCGGGTAGTCTCTCTTCACGCGATGACAGGAAGAGCCCTCCCCGGCCCGCCAGCGCCCCCCTGCACAACCTTTCGACTCCTAACGAAATGATCTTTCGGCTGGTCGGATGGTGCCCTGAGATCTTTTGATCTGGGTGTGAGGGTGGCTCGGCGGAAGCCGCGGGAAGTGGATGACGAGCTCTGGCCGATGATGGGACCGCTCCTGCCGAGGGCGGAGCGTCGGGCTCGGTTTCCGGGTCGGATGCGGCATCCGGTCCGGCTGGTGTTCCAGGGCATCCCCTGTTCGTCCTACATACGAGGACCATGCGGGAACGCCCCCCCCGTTATGTTCTTCGCGGTCCTGCAAGAGGGCCGCTGGCCTCCGGGTCCGGCATGACTGTGTCCCCCTGTCGAAGGCATGACCTGTGGGGTGGTGTCACCGGGTCCGGGGGTGTTCGTCGGAGACGCTGATCAGAGGTCCGGCCACCGCCCAGTCCGGCGCAATGCCGGACGGTTCGCGGGCGGCAGGTCTGCATAACGTGGATGCGCGAGCACGACACCCGAGCCGAGGCCGGTACCGCCAACACCCTTGAAAGGGAGCGATGTTCGAGATCGAAGACGTGGGCGTGTTCCTCGGCCTGGACGTCGGCAAGTCCGCTCACCACGGCCACGGACTGACCCCGGCCGGGAAGAAGGTCTTCGACAAGCCGCTGCCCAACAGCGAGCCGAAGCTGCGGGCCGTCTTCGAGAAGCTGACCGCAAAGTTCGGCACCGTCCTGGTCATCGTGGACCAGCCCGCCTCCATCGGCGCCCTGCCGCTGACCGTCGCCCGCGACGCCGGCTGCCGCGTCGCCTACCTGCCCGGCCTGGCCATGCGCCGGATCGCCGACCTCTACCCCGGCGAGGCCAAGACCGACGCGAAGGACGCGGCCGTGATCGCGGACGCCGCGCGGACGATGCCGCACACCCTGCGTTCGCTGGAACTCACCGACGAGATCACCGCCGAGCTGACCGTGCTGACCGGCTTCGGCCAGGACCTCGCCGCCGAGGCCACCCGCACCTCCAACCGGATACGCGGCCTGCTCACCCAGTTCCACCCCAGCCTGGAACGCGTCCTCGGGCCGCGCCTGGACCACCAGGCCGTGACCTGGCTGCTGGAGCGCTACGGCTCCCCGGCCGCCCTGCGCAAAGCCGGACGCCGCAGACTCGTCGAGCTGATCCGCCCCAAGGCCCCGCGCATGGCCGCACGGCTGGTCGACGAGGTCTTCGACGCTCTGGACGAGCAGACCGTGGTGGTGCCCGGGACCGGCACTCTGGACATCGTGATCCCTTCCCTGGCCAGCCAGCTCGCCGCCGTCCACACCCAGCGCCGGGCGATGGAAGCCCAGATCAACAGCCTGCTGGAGGCCCACCCTCTTTCCAAGGTCCTGACGTCGATGCCCGGCGTCGGCGTCAGGACCGCCGCCGTCCTGCTGGTCACCGTCGGCGACGGCACCAGCTTCCCGAGCGCCGCCCACCTGGCCTCCTACGCCGGACTCGCACCCACGACGAAGTCGTCGGGGACCTCGATCCACGGCGAACACGCGCCCCGAGGCGGAAACTGGCAGCTCAAACGCGCCATGTTCCTCTCCGCCTTCGCCTGCATGAACGCCGATCCCGCCTCCCGCACCTACTACGACAAGCAACGCGCCCGCGGCAAAACCCACACCCAAGCCCTCCTCCGCCTCGCCCGCCACCGCATCAGCGTCCTGTTCGCCATGCTCCGCGACGGCACCTTCTACGAATCCCGCCCGCCCGCGGACGTCGAACTCGCAGCATGACCCCAACAAGCCGAATCACCCCAAACCCGACAGGGATGCCTTGACGAAGGACATAGAGGCACCCCCCCCCGCAGGAATCGGTTTCCGGAAGGCATGACCCTGTCGGCGAAGCCTGTCGAGTGGACCTAGGCCGGCGCCGAGGCTGAGCGAGACCCTCTGGTCCGGCCTCACGGAGAGGACTGGACTTCTCGTGGGCGGGCGAAGCTGGGGCTGCTAGTACTGCAACGGTCTTTGTTGTGACGGTTGGGCAGTTTCTGGTGGTGTGTGGCCGCGTTGTTTGTAGTGGCTGATGCGGGCTTGGTGTTGGCGTCTGCGTCGCCAGTGGGACCAGCGCAGGACGTGGTCGATGGGTGCCGGTTGGCGGTGGGTGAGGCGGTGGATCAGGCGTCTGAGGTCGGGGAGGCTGAGGGGGACGAGGCCGGAGGATCCGTTTCTACTTTTCCGGTGTCGAGTTCGCGGGCTCGCAGGACGGTGAGGCAGGCGTGGGCTGCCATGGCCAGGGTCATGTGGCGGTGCCAGCCGGGATAGCGGCGGACCTGGTAGTCGTCCAGTCCGCATTCCTGCTTCGCGGTCTGGAAGCACTCCTCGACGGCCCATCGGCTGCCGGCGACGCGGATCAGCTGGTCGAGGGTGGTGCCGTCGGGGCAGTAGGCGATGTAGTACGAGATCTCCTCGGGCTGGCGGACACTGCGGCGGGCGATCACCCAGTGCCGCCGGTCTTCCCGGTGCCAGGGACGGACCTCGACTCTCGCCCAGTCGAAGACGCGCGGTCCGCGGGAGCCGTTCCCGCAGGAGCGGCGCTTCCACTTCTGCCGGGGCAGATCGTGGAAAAGGTCGTGGACGGGATGGTCGATGGCCCAGCGGGTGACGACGGTGTCGTGGCGGGTGGTGGCCATGACATGGAAGACATCGGCCTGCTCGAGCTCGGTCCGCCAGCTTTTCGAGTAGCCGTAGCCGGCGTCCGCGGTCACCCACCCGAAAGGGATCTTCTCCTCGATCGCACGGCGGACCATCGCCCTGGCCATCGCAACCTTCGTCTCGAAGGCGACCGCGTCGTCGATACCGGCCCGTCGGCACCGTTCACGATCGTCCGTCCAGGATGCCGGCAGGTAGATCCTCCGGCCTCGTCCCTCTCAGCCTTCCCGAGCTCAGACGCCTGATCCACCGCCTCACCCACCGCCAACCGGCACCCATCGACCACGTCCTGCACTGGTCCCACTGGCGACGCAGACGCCAACACCAAGCCCGCATCAGCCACTACAAACGACGCGGCCACACACCGCCCGAACCTGTCGAACCGTCACAACAAGGACCGTTGCAGTACTAGATGCCCACGGATACCCGGCTGCCGCCACGCCCAGATTCCTCACAGCGGTTGGCAAAAGCCTGCGTGGTACGGAGAAGGTGAGTGTCACGCACGACGAGCCACGACAAGCGCTGAGGGCGTGTATGTGGTGATGCCGCCAGCCAACGGGGCAGGTTTGGCCGGATGGCTGCGCGGCTGGAGGAGCTTGAGGTGATTGCTGCGTTCACCGTGCACCAGCGCCTGTCTCGGCGCCCCCACCGACTACGCGTCGACAGAACCTCTTTCGCGGCGCTTGTGCCAGTCCTCAAATGTCCACAACTCTGCTGCAGATTAAGCAACTTGAGTAGCGAGTGCTCTTCGAGGCGGGCGACGGCGCTGGTTCCATCGTATGACTGGATCTCCCTGCGAACTCGGTGCCTACGTAACTACCTTGCCCATCCGACTGTTCCGCAGCCGCAGCCGCAGCCGCAGCCGCAGCCGCAGCCGCAGCCGCAGCCGCAGCCGCAGCCGCAGCCGCAGCCGCAGCCGCAGCCGCAGCCGCAGCCGCAGCCGCAGCCGCAGCCGCAGCCGCAGCGGCGCAGAGCGGTCATCCAGGCTCACCGGAGGTATCAGCCCAATGAGACGTCACGCGCATTCGTCCAGAATCGCTTCGATTGCCGCATGCCTGCTGGTCCTATCAGCGGCCACCAATGTGGCCGCTGTGCCCACCGCCGATGCGGTTGAGGCACCTGCATCTGCCGTCGCCATGGCGGAGGATGAGGGGGCCCGCGCTATGGCTCATTCGCTCTCGGACTCCGCCTGGCGCGCTAAGGTTCAGAAGGCAGCGCTTGCCTTTGACGAGGTGCCCATCACCACTTTGGCATCCGAAACACGCAGCGCTGTGCTGCCAACTCTAGTCGAGGCCGACCGAAAAATTCTCGCTGCCAAGGGTCTTGATCCGCGCGTTGGCCAGTTGCTGCGGCTACGACTGGGAGACGACTCCATGCGGGCCGCACTGGCAGCTGGAGTCACCCCCTGGGTCGCAGCGGCAGCTTTTGATGATGATGCCCGCTTCGTGACCGCATACGACATCAGCGGCCAGATGCACACACTGGATGTCCGCGTTATACCCAGTCATCCCGTCTACGTCGTCGACATCGACAGTGCACAGGCTGTGGCTGCTGGTCTGGGAGTCATTCACGAGGAGCTACTTCGTCAGGGCTTGAACTCTTCGGCGTCCGCCGTCCCTACGGGCCTTTGGACCACCCGCATCACTGCGGTAAGAGTCTCCAATGACGAAGAGCCGTGGATCAAAGGCAAGGCCGAAATCTACACCCTGGTCACTGGTTTCGGGAAGGACGGCAGGGTGCGAGTCGACCTTGTCGGCATGCCCTACCTCGACGAAGGCAAGACCACTTACCACCCCAACCAGATCATGGTCAACTGGTCCAACTACAGGTATAACCTCGCTGACGCGGTGATGATGGAGGACGACGGCAACACCAACTACCGCGACCTCGCCAAGGCGGTCGCCACAGCCCTGCTCGCCATCGCCGACCAGGGCATGTACGTCCCCCTGGTGAATGCGGTCCTGGACGCTGTCCCCGACAGTTGGTGGACGGACGAGGACGACTACGTCGACTCTTGGTACGCCCTGGCCAAGAGCGCCAACGGCAAACGCTATGGAGCCCGTGGCAACGGCTGGATGACTGTTCAACCGTACTTCGTGGAACAGTTTTGACCCGTAACAGATCGCCCCTTTCTCATCCAGTTCGGTGACAGGAGATGCCAGCGGCACCTCGAGCTGGCAGCGCCCTCTTGAACAGCAGACCGGCGAGGTCCTTGGGCCGAGCTTGCCATGGTCGTGTCCGGCTCTGGGCGGCGATCGCCCGCGACGTCCGGACGGAGGAAGCAGCAGCTGAGGGAAGGGCAAGCCACGGCGGGAGGACCAGAGGTGGGCCATGTCGTGGAGTCTGCAGCCGATGGCAAACCGGCTGCCGGTGGGCTTCCCGGGTGATGAGTCCATGCGGATCCCGGTCGGCGACGATCGCCGTGGCGACGTCCTCACCGCTGCGGCATGACCGGACCGGGAACCGGCTGGCCGTCGGGGCCCGGATTGCCCCGGCAGCCCGTCCTGCACGTACTGGCACAAGTTTTGCAGCCAAGGGCTGCCGTCAAGCGGTTCGGGGAAGTTGATGCAGAGGGGCGGGGCACTGCATAGGACGGAAGTCGACCGAGACACCGTGGCTACGAGGAGCCCCGTTGGTGCAGTCAGGCATGTTCGCACAGACCGATGCCGGTGGAAAGGCTTTCGCGGTCGGGCACTTGGGGGAGTTGACGCAGACCAGGCAGGGGGAGCCACGGGCTGTCGTGTACTTCGTGCCAGCTCGTTAGAGCGTTCGCCAGGAGGCGGGTGAAGTGGTGCAGGCACGGTCCCCGATCATGCACGCTCGCTGAGCGCGACCGTGTCGGCAACGGCCAGAACGACTACTCCGGCAAGCACCGCGAGCACGGCGTGAACATCCAGGCCATCACCGGTGCTGCTGACAGGCTTGTCCGGTACTCGCCGGCCCGGACGGACCGTGGACGTCGCAGCTGCCCGCACTCACGGCATCATCACGCTCTGTGAGTGACCGAACATTCCAGTCCCGGCGGACAGGGCCCACCAGGGCGCCGCCGGGGGAACACTCACCACACCGATCCAGCGACACCGAAGCCGGCAGCTCGCTGCCGAAGAGGAAACTGTCAACGGGCGTACACCCGACCCATTCACCCGCGGAACGGGCCTACGCACGCCTCAAAGCCCGGCGAATCTCCCGCAAAGCCTGCGTCAGCCCCCAACAGACTCACGTCAATGATCAGGGATGCACTCACCTTCTGTGTTCGTGGGCCAGAGTGCTCTCCCATAGCGGCGAAGACTCGTCAGGCGGTCGCTGGCCTGCGGGGCAGGACGGCTGCGGGGGCGCGACGACGGTCAGTGGGATGCCGAGGCCTTCACTCAGGCGGCGAGCCCGGGCGAGCACGCTGAGGGATGCTGGTGACGGGTCGGCCGCGGACAGCCGGATCCACACGTGCAGGGCGCGGTGGGCGACGAGGAGCATTTCGATCTGCAAGGCGGCAGCCGCCCGGTTGGGCACGTCCAGGTGCCCCGGGATCGTCAGACGGAGAACTCCATAGCTGGCCGCGTGCTGGATGAGCATGCTTCCTCCTGCTGTCGGGCCGTCTCTGCCGCAATGACACTCTGTGTGAGCACAGCAGAGGCAGCATGCCCATTATCTTCTTGATCTACCGATTGTGCCGATCTATCGCCGGGGTGGTGATCCAGAACCTTTGGCGGGCTCGCTGGTGGCCACGCAGTCCTGGCTCGCGGGACGGCGGACAGCCTCCCCGGATCCTGGTCACCGGGCAAGCACCTGGACCTCTTTGTGGCCACGTATACCGAGGACATCGATATCACGTATCCAGACGACACTGTGAGGCGTGTGGATAGTCTGTTCGCCAGAAGTCTTTGCCGGGCGGAGCCGGGCGACAGGCTCGCCGAGGGTAAGTGGGTTGCCGACCATGGGCGGTCGAACCCTTCGCGCCCTGGTCGTGTATCGGGTGCGTGAGGGCTCATCGACCGGTAGCGCAAATGGTGGGTCTAGCCAGGCCGGACCGGACAACTGTGTCCGGGCCGAGGCCATCAGGACCGGCGTGAGCTGCGCGCCGCCCTCTATATGGGAGATCGGCGCCGCGGTAGGGCTCAACAGCACATCGTCCGTGGCGCACCCGCTCTTGGCATTGGAACGGAAGTAGGTCCTGTACTGCGATCCGCATCGGCCCCGTTTCTACCGTGTCCGGGCCCGCTGGACCGAGGACTTCCCCCAGATGCCGACGTCGGCCGCGCTGGCGATGGCCCCGTGGTCGGCCGGATCGCAGCCAGCGCCCCGATATTGCCACGGAATCGGCGGACGATGTTCTGACCTTGCCGCGGCAGCTGGGTCGGCGAAGGCTGGCTGGTCACGTTGGGGGTGGTCGGGGACAGCATGATCGGCGCAGCGATCTGTGACGCTGGCATTCGTCACCGTGAGGTATGCGGATTCAGTGGACCACAGCGACATCGTGGCCGCGACCCTGGACGGCGAGGCCACGGTGAAGCGCCTGCGCCGTGAAGGAGACCGGGCATGGGTGATGCCCCACCCCCGACCTGTGGGCCGATTCCCGGCGACGAGGCGATCATCCTCGGCAGAGGTGCCGCGTTGCTGCGCTCTCTGTAGACCGACGCCAGTCCGCCACTTTCCAGCTCGTCCACTGTCCGGGTGCCGAAAACTTCCGGCCCCCGGCCGTTAGCCTGCCGGTATGTCAGAGCATGTCATCCCGGGTCGTAGAGGCAGCCCGATAACTCTGAGCGCCGCGGATACTCTGCGGGCCGACTCGAACACCCGACAGCGCTGCGCCGACAGCCTCTGCCCCGTTCACCCGTTCACCCGTTTTCCTGCCGACGCCCGGTCGGGGTAGCTCTATGGGCAGGGTGTGGGGGACGTGGCGCAGCAGCCGTGCGAGCTGGGGCGGGATGTTGCGGATAGTTAGGGCGGCGCTGCGTGCGTGGGCAGTTTTCTGTGCGGTGATGAGGGAACTGAGGCCGGCGCAGTCACAGAAGTCGAGCCGGTCCAGGTCGATGATGACCTGCTCATGCCTGTGGACGGTGTCGAGGAGCGTCTGGCGGATACGCGGTGCGGTGGCGATGTCGAGTTCGCCGCTCACGTACGCGACGGCCTGGCGGCCGTCGCGGATCACAAGGACATGGGTGCTCATTCCAGGCCTCCCTGCGGGGGTGACTGGCTGCCCCGGTGTGTGGTGGTGGCCAGCGAGGGCTGTGTCAGCCGAAGAGGTCGCGGACGTGCAGGGTGAGGATCTTGCGTAGGCGCTGGGGGCCGTTCAGGCCGTCCGGTGCCGTGATGGTGACGGGGGGTTTCCACTGGGCGTGGTATGCGCTCCAGAAGTCGTCCCACGCGGCTGTTTCGGTGGGGCCGTGCCCGGTGACGTGGGTGCCGGGACAGGTGACGGTGTAGCCGTCGGGGGTCAGTTGAACGGACACACCGGTGTTCGGCATCGCCATCACCTCCATGCAGGTTGTGCGGCGTGATACTGCCCTTCAGTGTGCCGACCATCGCCGCCATATACCAGCCCAAACGGTGCTCACTATTCGGGCGGGTGGCTCGCAGCGATTGAGGCGGGGGATGTGAGCAATACAAGATTGAGGCGGCATCGCCGTCCGATACCGATGCGGGGTCCGTGCGCGGCAGCAGACGTTCCGGCCCGATGGTCTCTCCCAGGTCTGGCCGGCCAGTCGACCGGCCAGGCCGGTATCCCGTACTTCGACTGCGCCGTGATCCATGAGCCCTGCACCCGGACAGCGGTCGTCGACGGGGGCTACTGTTCCTCACCCGGCCGGTAGGCTCGCGCCCCCATTGGCGCGTCTACCTGGCGCTCTTCGCCCCTGCTGGGGAGGGTGCCTGGCTGGTCCTAGGTACAGGAGGCAGCCGAAAACCTGACTACTCAGATGCACCGCGCATCCTGGCGCCACGCCGTGGGGCTGCTCGCCCGCCCTTTCCGAACCTGACAGACGCCACGGGGCGAGGGTGCCCTTGCCGTGTACGGTGCTGCGGGATAGCGGCCCCCGACATGCCGGGGAGGCCGACGTGGTCAGGGTGACTCCGCCTGCGTTCCGCCCGGATTTTCTTCGGTTTCGGGCTTCTGGGGCGGGCGCGATTCGTCGCGGCTCGCGTTGTGGTGGTCGAGGGTCTGGGTCAGTGCGAGGACGTCTGCGTGATGCTCGAGCGCTCTGAGGAGCAGGACGGCCAGTTCTTCATCGGGCCATGCGTCTTCAGGGACGGGGCCGAGGAGGTAGCCGGTGACCCACAGCCGGGCCAGCATGCTGGCGGCCGAGCCACGCAGCGTGGTGAACAGGGCCGGATCGTCTCTGGTCAGAAAACCACCTGGGTCCAGTTCCAGTCCGTCGACAAAATGCCACGCTCTGGCGAACAGTTCATCCGCGTCGTGCTCGGTCCCGGCGAAGCGGCAGGCGATGTCGTCCAGCCACACCCCGGTCATCACCCCCACAGCGTGCAGCAGGTCCCGCACCCGCTCCCCGTCATCGTCCTCGCACGCCATCAGCTCAGCGTGCAGCTCTCGCAACCCGCGCAGCAGTGCCTCGATGTCGCGCAGCGTCTCCAGGCGCAGCACCTGTGCCCGGCGTGCCGCGCCCTCGCCACCGCCGCCTGTCGGAGCGGACATGCCTTCATCGTGACCCTGCACCCGGACTCCCCGCACGCGCAGGAGTGGGCACGCACGTCCTTGGGTGATTCGGCCATCGGTACGCAAGGATGTAACCCTGCAAGCGGTCGCTTTCCGGCGCGCGGCCCCGCAGGATACCGAGACCGGGTGCATGTTCTAATCGAACTGGTGGGGTGGTAGCTCAGCTGGTCAGAGCAGCGGACTCATAATCCGTCGGTCGTGGGTTCAAGTCCCACCCACCCCACTGCGAGTCGCAGGTGATGAAACGATCTCACCTGCTATTGGGTATTTTGCTATCCAACCCTAAGCTAAGCCTTTGGTCGGGAACCACTTGGGAACGAGGGCCCCGGCTGGAGTCCTCACGTTCGTCGGCGCGGCACGAGGGGCACTGCCTTCTCGGCCGCATCGCGCCCGACTCCACCCAGCAGTTGAGGCGTGTACATATTTCCCCTCCGCTTTGATGGCAAGCGGCTCACCGTGAAGCGGTGGCAGCAGCGGGCCACGAGCGAGAAGGGCGCGACCCGTACGGTCGCGGCGCTCGGGCCGTACGGCGTCGGCCCAGCACTGCGAAGGCGTGACCGTGCTCGAAGGTGCGTACATCAACACTGGCCTCGTCGTCCCGCACCGCAAACGCCAAGGACGAGCCCTCCTGCCCGGCGAAGAAGACAACGCCGTCCGAGCCCGCGTCGAGTATGCCTTCGCCCCACATTCAGCACTACAGGATCCTCCGCGACTGCCGACAGCGCGGCCACGGCCTCCACCACGCGGTCCAAGCTGTCGCCCACACGCACAACCTCGCCCTCGCAGCATGATCAGACCAGCTGCGATCCCGGCTCCGACCTGCCCAAACGCGACCTCTGCAACACGCTTTTACTGTAGCTGGACGTCTGCGGTCAGCCGGCTCCAGGGCTGTCCCGGCCCCAGCCGGGACAGACTTGCGCCTGACGCAATCGGGGGATACCTGCCGTGTCGACCTCAGATGATCATGGAATCCTGTCTTCTGGGTGAGTGATCGCTACTCCACCCTGCAATCACGACCCGGTCCACGACCCGGTCCACGACCCGGTCCGCAAGCGGAATACCGGTGACGTCGGTGATCAGGTGGTGCGTGCTGCCCTTGCAACCCCCTAATTAACGTTCTCAGGACCGTCCACCAGCCCGAAGATCATTTCGCTATGAGTTGTAAGGCTAGTGTGCGGAGCGGCCTTGGCGGAGCCAGTGGGCGGCCGATCCCGTCGCCCTGCGGCCGTTGACCGCAGCCGTAATACCCGCGCCGCGTGCACCAGGCACCGAAGCGCCGAGTCCTCCGCATGTACGACGAGATCGCTGGCGTCCTCGACGGCATCACCAAGCGCCCCGGCCCGAAGGACCCGCCAGCGCGTGGTCGTCGACACCGCCTTCATTGACACGAACAACAGGCCCATTACGGCACCTCTGCCAGCCGGTAACAGAGCACCGTCACCGGCAGTCCTGCAGGGGCGAGGCCCCTGCCGGGGAGCGTGACGGTGAGCGGCGACGACTTGCAGGCGATGTCCTGCTGCCTACGGCCGTCGTCTGCTCAGTGCCGGTCAGTAGTTGAACCTGTAGGCGACTTTATCGATGGAGCCGTAACGGTGCCATGCGTAGTTGCAGGCGGCGGTGATGTTCGCGATGGGGTCGTAGATGTTCCACGACGTGCCCTTGACATGGTATGCGCGGAACGTTGGATCGATGACCTGCATGAGGCCCTTCGATGGAATGCCCGCTCGCGCGTTGGAGTCCCACAGGTTGATCGCGTAGACGTTTCCGCTCGACTCCCGCATTATCGTGGCGCGGATCGCCCAGGCGCTGCCGGGAATTTTTTTGGCTCGCATCACGGCGAGCGAGTGGGTAATCCACCCATCGAGTCGGTTCTTGCTGGCCGGCGCGGCGGTCGCTTGAGGCGCCGCGACCACTGTCGTGCCGGCTGCTAGCGAGAGGCCTGCCAGGGCAATGGTCATGCGCCGGACTGCTGCGGTCGTTGTCTTTCTCAAGCTTGTCAGGTTTCGCATCGGTGCGTCCTTCCTGCAATGAGCTGGAAGGACGATTGGACCGGGACGCCGGGCGTGAGCCATGGGGAAGTACTACTCAGCTGGCCTGTAAGTGATGTAGCTAACGCTCAGCGCGTTTGCCGGATGGGCGTGACTTCGCGCTACTTCTCGCCCCGAAGAGGCGGTGACTGGTATTCGTTTGATCTGCTTGGATGTTTGCTCGGTCGACGGCGCGGGCCTGGTCCGGCCCGCACCTAACGTCGAGGCTGCGCCCCGGAGTCCGTCTGCGGGCGACGACCCCACGGCGTCCCACCACCACACCGGGAGGCACACAGTGACACGAGCCGAGGGACCGCGGTGACCGCCGCGGTGGCCGTGGAAGGCCTGCAGAAGCGGTACGGCGACCACGAGGCCGTGCGCGGCGTCGACTTCAGCGTCGCCGAGGGCGAGATCTTCGCCCTGCTCGGGCCGAACGGCGCGGGCAAGACCACCACGTTGGAGATCCTGGAGGGCTTCCGCGACCGCGACGGCGGGCGGGTCGAGGTCCTCGGGCGCGATCCCGGCGTCAAGGCCGACGGCCACTGGCTGCGCGGCCAGGTCGGCCTGGTGCTCCAGGACATCGCCGTGGAGCCCTATCTGTCGGTGCGGGAGACCGTGGCCCGCAACGCCGGCTACTACCCGGACCCGCGGAACGTCGACGAACTGCTCGACCTCGTCGGCCTGAACGAGAAGAAGGGCGCCAAGGTCAAGGACCTGTCCGGCGGCCAGAAGCGCCGGCTCGACCTGGCGCTCGGCGTCGTCGGCCGGCCCAGGCTGCTGTTCCTGGACGAGCCGACCACGGGCTTCGACCCGAACGCGCGCCGCGGGGCCTGGGACGTCGTGCGCAATCTGCGGGACGACGGCACCACCATCGTCCTCACCACCCACTACATGGACGAGGCGCAGGCGCTGGCCGACTCCGTCGTGGTCATCGCCGAGGGCCGGATCGTCGCCTCGGGCACCCCGGACACGCTGGGCGGCCGCGACAGCGCCCGGACCCGGATCCGCTTCGCGCTCCCGACGGGCGCCGCGCTCGCCGACGTACCCCTGCCGGTGAGCGATGTCGAGGACGGCCTGGTGACGGCGGAGACGACCGAGCCGACGGCCGCGCTGCACCGGCTGACCGGCTGGGCGCTCGACCGGGGCACGCCGCTCGACCGGCTGACCGTGGGGCAGCCCACCCTCGAGGACGTCTACCTGAGCCTGACCAGCGAGTACGTACAGCAGGAAGCCTCCTCGCCGTCGTCCGCGGGGGAGCGCAAGGCGCCCGCCGGACGAGGCCGCCGACCCGGACGGAGCCGCTCATGACTCCCCTGATCCCCCCGACCGCCGAGACGACCGCCCCGGCGGCCTCGGCGAACCACGCGGACGCCCCGCGCGAGCGGAACCCGCTGGCCCTGCTGGGCCATCAGATCCGGTACGAGCAGCTGTCGTTCTGGCGCAACCCGCAGTCGATGGTCTTCACCTTCGTGCTGCCGATCGTCATCATCGGCATCTTCGGCGCCGTGTTCGGCGGCAGCGAGGGCCAGGACTTCTTCTTCGGCCTGACCGGCATGCAGTACTACACGCCGGTGATCGCGGCCGTGTCCGTACTGGGCGCCTGTTACGGCCAGTTGGCGATCGTGCTGGCGATGCGCCGGCAGACCGGCGTCCTGAAGCGGCTGCACGCCACACCGTTGCCCGCCTGGGTCTACTTCGCCGGTCTGCTCGTGCACTGCGTCGTCGTCAGCATCGTGGACGTGGCGCTCGTCTTCGGCATCGGCGCGCTCTACGGCGTCGACCTGCCCACCCACTGGGGCGCGGTCCTGCTGACGCTCGTCCTGGGCGCGGCGAGCTTCTGCGCGCTCGGGGTCGGCGTGGCCTCGCTGATCAAGAACTCGGAGGCGGCGCCGGCCGTCGTGCAGTTCATCCAGTTCCCGCTGGTCTTCATCTCGGGCAGCTACTTCCCGATCCACGCGGAGCTCCTCAACACCATCGCGGGTCTGCTGCCCGTGAAGCCGTTCAACGACGCCATGCTGGCGCTCTTCACCCAGGACGCCGGTTTCCAGTGGCGTGACCTGGCGGTCCTCGCCGCCTGGGGTGTCATCGGCGCCCTGATCGCCGTCCGCAGCTTCCGCTGGGACCCGCGCCCCGAGTAGCCGGGGCGAGCACCACGAAAAGGCCCGACCGGGAGACCGGCCGGGCCTTTTCGTGATCCCCGTGGGGGGTGTCTCTATGTTCTTCGTCAAGGAGGTGGTGTCTGGTGTGCGGGTGTTTGGGATGGTTATGTAGCGAGGGTGATGCTGGGGGTTCGGGACTCGTAGAAGGTGCCGTCGCGGAGCATGGCGAACAGGACGCTGATGCGTTGGCGGGCGAGCCGGAGGAGTGCCTGGGTGTGCGTTTTGCCGCGTGCTCTTTGCCGGTCGTAGTAGGTGCGTGAAGCCGAGTCGACGTTCATGCAGGCGAAGGCGGAGAGGAGCATGGCGCGTTTGAGCTGCCGGTTTCCGCCTCTGGGGGGCGTGTTCGCCGTGGATCGAGGTTCCGGATGACCTGGTCGTGGGGGCGAGACCGGCGTAGGAGGCGAGGTGGGCGGCACTGGGAAAACTGGTGCCGTCTCCGACGGTGACCAGCAGGACTGCGGCGGTCCTGACTCCGACTCCGGGCATCGAGGTCAGGACCGGGTGAAGAGGGTGGGCCTCCAGCAGAGGTGCTGATCTGGGCTTCCAGGGCTCGGCTCTGTTCGTGGACCGCGGTGAGCGAGGCGGCCAGCGACGGGACGACGACGTCGAGGGTGCCGGTTCCCGGGACCACGACGGTCTGTTCGTCGAGGGCGTCGTAGACGTCGTCGATCAGCCGTGCGGCCATGCGCGGGGCCTTGGGACGGATCAACTCGACGAGTCTGCGGCGGCCGGCCTTCCGCAGAGCGGCCGGGGACCGTATCGCTCGAGGAGCCAGGTGACGGCCGGGTGGTCCAGCCTCAAAGTCGTCCTGAACAAACAGCCTGTCATCCGGATGAATGGCGAATCCATCGGTATCCCCAAGGACAGCCCCGATGCATACGATCTCAACGTCCGCCATGCCATCCGGGTCACGTGGAGCGTCGAGTACCTGCACGCCGCACCCTGGTCAGCCGATGCCCACGGTGTGGAAAACGACAGCCACGGCTGCACCGGCATGAGCACCGGCAACGCCGCCTGGCTCTACAACACCCTCAACGTCGGTGACGTCGTCCGCGTTATCAACGGCTCCGGACAGCAGATGAGCGCCTTCGAAAACGGCTCCGGGGACTGGAACCTCAACTGGCGGGAATGGCGCGCAGGCAGCGCCCTGCCATCCTCACCCGCCCGCTACGGACCGCTCCTTCGCCCCAGTCGGCCCGAGAATCTACCCGATGATCTGAGGTTTGCATGCTTTTGCCGCGGCTGGGGCTGTGGACGCCGGGCAGTGCGCGCGTTCTCGGCAACGGTGGGGCAGGAGATTCCTCCAAGCGCAAGGCTCTGGGTAGAGGAGTCTTGTCCCCGAGCCCCTGGTTATGGCCGCATCTCGGATGGCAGGGGTGCACTCGCGCCTCCATTGCCTCTAGCGAGCCGTTTGCCGGGTGTGACGCCGAGTTTCCCGCCCTGTCGCCCTGGCGGCTGACAGGGCCTGCGTACAGGGCCGTGTCGTCGCCTGGCACAGGTATCAGCTGAGATCTGAGCGGTTTGGTGGGTGGTGGCCTCACGCTCCGGCCCTCGACCAGATACGCAATGCCGCCCACCTGGCCAGACCACAACCGTGGTGAAAGGGCGCGTGTCGCGAAGCTGAAGAACCGCAGCTTGAGCTCATCTGGACCAGAGAACTCTTGGCGCTTGGTTTGAAATGCCAGTTTTTGAGTACATTCTACTCTTCCGGTCGCATGCTGCCTCAATGCTAGCTTCCGTGGGTCACAGTTTCCCTCACGTGAATTTGAAAGGCGGATAGGGGAATTATGCTCAAGCGCATGGCTACAACCCTGATCGCAATGTCGGCGCTACTTGTGGGAGGGGCCGGCATTAGCAGTGCAGCCGAGTGGAACGGATCCTGTGAGAATAGTGAATTCTGCATGTACAACGGGACTAGTTTCACCGGGAACAGGGCTGATCTTGTGGCGACTCCCGCAGATGATTTCACCTCTTTCTGGGGTTGGGACTTCCCGGGCACTAGCGTCGATGTCGACAATGCAACAAGTAGCAGCTGGAATAGAACGATAATGCAGATCAGGCTCTACGAAAACAGTAACTGGGGCGGATCTGAAGTCCTCCATCGCGCCTCGGGCGCGGGTTGCATCGGAGGTACATGCCCCTCCTACAGTGGCCTAGGCCTTTTCAATAACAAGGCAAGCTCGATGCAGTCAGGGGTGTAACCGCCTTCCGCGTACATTTGGGAGGAATGTGCCGGCCACGCGATTGCCGTGACGCTGGCAAGGCGCCTCGTCGCGGCCGCGGCACGCCGTCAGGGCGTAGGTGGCGCTCGCGTGGTCCTGTCGCTCGCCGGGCAGGCGCTGTCCAAGATGGGTCTCACCATCGGTACCCCCGCGCGGCGACCTATCGGGCTGTGAGGCGCACAGACTATTTCCTCAGACAGACGGGGTGGTCTGTGAGGGTGTGAGCCTGTGAGGGGGAGCTTGCGCTCGTGCTTGCGTACACCCTCCGCGTCGGCCCGCGGGCGCGGAGGGGGACGGGGGCGTGGGCGAGCACGACCAGGACATCGTTGCCGGACCGGTGCGGCCGCCGCTCAGCGCGGCGCAGGCCCGGGAGTCGCGCCGGGTCTTCGCGAGGCGGGTGATCTCCACGCGCTGCATGGTTCAGGAGCAGTGACTACGGGGGCGCATAGATGACCAGCCAGGCCGGCCTGAGGGTCCCAGTGCGGTTCATGCGGCATCACCGTCACCGCATCGAGGTCCTCGACGCCGTCACAAGCCGCTACCTGGGGGCCGCCGCACATCAAGCGCAGTGCGTGAGGTAACGGCGGCCCAGGATCTGAAGGCGGCGCGCCGTGAGCGTTTCGCCGCATCAAGCCGCCACCAGGGCTCCGGTTCGCTCATGAAGTCGCGGTAGTCGCGTTCAGAGGAGCCGAAGGCGCGCCCGGTCGTGGTTGCACCTCACAGTGTCTGCCCCGCGAGATAGCGGTGCAGTGTGCGGTGAACGGTGTACAGCTCGATGCAGCGCTGGTAAGCGTCAGTGAGTCCGGGAGACTGCCGTTGGCTCACCCAGGGCTGCAGTCCAGGGTTGTGCCCGTGGATCGACCGGAAGAATTCCTTCCACCGCTCCGGAACGAAACGCAGGCCGTTCATCTGGGCCTCGGCGGCACCCAGATGGCTGTATTCAACCTGGAAGAGCGCGTCCAGCATGATCATGAATGGCAGTTGATAGCCGGAGGCTGCCCCGTTCAGCTCGTCGTTGATCCAGCCGCCGGTGAGCTGGATCTTCCGAAACTCCAAAGGATCGACCTTGGGTACGAGGTGCCGGACGCAGAAGTAGACGTTGCGCAGCGCGTCGTGAATGCACCGCAGTGCGAAGGCGCCCAGTTCGGCGTCATCCGCGGCGGCACATTCCAGTGCCAGACAACCCCAGCCGTACACCGGTACACCGAAGGATTCGACGGTGAAGAATGCACGGTAGAAGTCGAGCTCAGACTTGTTGACTCCATTGAGCCAGAAATAAGGTCTCACGTGATCCAGGGCGGTGAGATCACGATACGACACCTCTGCACCGTCTGACAGGCTGTCGATTCTCCATGCCCGCATGGTCATGATCAGCTGATTGAAGCGAGGCAGAATCCCTGTGGACTCCGAGAGTGCCGTGAGAAGCACGTTCAGGCAGGTGGGCATCTCGCTCGGCCCGCCGGCCGCCTCCAGCGCCGGGCTGCCCTGTCGCCACATGTGGTTCAGATAGATCAACGGGACCATCAGCATCTCTTGCTGCGGAAGAGGCAGGGAGATCGCTGCTTGGATGAGGTTGACCAGAGTCCCCGCGCGTGCAGCGAGGGACTCGTTTTCCCCCTCCATCCAGCGCCGGAAGGAGCGTGCGTCTTCGTGGGAGTAAAGAGTGCTTGCGGCGTCACACAGCGCGGCCATGCCTGCCAGGGGCGCGGGGAAGCGGTAGTCGGGGGACCTGGACGGCATGAATCCGGTCTGTGTCGACGCGAGCAGGCCCAATGCGTCCAGCGGCTGCCGGGCCGCGCAGCCGAGTGGATCGCCGTAGTCAAAATCCAGCCGGGTTTCCGGAAGAGCGAGCAGCGGAACGTCCCGTGTTGCCACTCCGTAGACCGGCTCGCCGAGGGCCGGGGTCCGCACCTGCGGTGAGGACAGTTCTACGGGCGGCAGGTCCGCTGACAAAGGGGTCGGGTGGGCCCGGAGCGTTTTCAGTCGCGTCGGCCAGGAGACGGGTGCCAGGTGAGGTTCGTCGACGTACAGCTGAATGGTCACAGCTAGTCACCGCCTCCGGCGCGTACGGTTGTCCTCTGTCCTTGAGGGGCCTATCCCAACTCTTCGCTGCCAAGACGAGGGCGGCATGAGTACCTACTGCTCATCCCGCCTCGATGTTGTATCGCCCCTCGTCACAGAGCAGCCCATGCCATGGAGTAGGGCGTCCAGTGTCAGCAGCTCCCGGGTCTGCGGAGAGCGGCGGCGAGAGGCCGGGCGGGCGGAGCTGGGCGCGGGTGGCGACGACCCACCCAAACCCACCGGTCGGCCTGGACGGGTGACGCAGCCGGAGCCGGGGCATCCCCATGGTCTGCTTGAGGAAGCGGAACCTGTGCTCGAGGTCGAATCTCCCGAGGAAGATTCCCCACAGACGGTCGACGTCGTGCGCGGCAGCGTCGGGTCGCTGTGCCATACGGGGGCACGGTTTCCCGGCAGGTATTCGATCGCCAGATGTAGCAACGTGCCTTCGATAATGTGGAGTTCGTTCGCCCTCGTGCCCGGTCCACGGGCCGCGGCGTTCCAGCTTCGGGTACAGGCGCCTCCAGCAGAGGGCGATGACGGCGCCGAACCGGTCGTGGACGGCGGACTCCTGGCCGGGGTCGCGTGGGTGGCCTGGTCGGTGAGGGCGACCGCGACCTGGTACGCCATCCCGGAATCGTCTGCCGCCACCCGTAACCCGGCGCGATCGACAGCTGCCGGTCACTCCCACGCGGCAGCTCAAGCCTGGCAGAACGGCCCGCAGCCGGCACACATCGATCCGACCGTCAGCCAGTACGTCGTATATCGCGCGGTGTCCCCGCCGACGCACCGCCTGAAGCGACAGCTCCGGCAGCGAGGCTACCGGACCCTCCGCGGACAACACCGCGTCCACCAGCTCGAGCAACGCACCCCCACGGCCTTGACCGTCCACCGCGGGCCGTGATGCTCGACCGCGATGAACACTGCCTGCTGCTCCTGCGCGGCCCGGTAGGCGGCGTTGAAGGTGTCGGGGTCTGTTGCGTCCGGGATCAGGCCGGCGGGGCAGGGGATCGGCAGCGGCTGCATCGGATCATTCTTCCAGGCGGAGGGGAAACCACTGTGTTGACGTGGTGCGTGTCTTTGGGGGTGTGGGCGCGTTGAGGTGTGTGACGCGTGCACTGGTCGGGGCGCCCCACGCCCGGACCCGCGCGGTCGGCGGCCCCGGTTCTACGCCTCAGCGCCGGGGCCGCCCCACAGATCCGCGGTTCCCTTTCCCGGATCATGCGACCGGCCATCCTGGTTTTTCCTCCGGACCGGGACTCCGCGCCACCAGCCAGCGACGGCCCTGGGCCGCACTGACCCGGGGCCGGGGAGGTGGCCCCCAGGCTGCCGACCAAGACCGTAAGCCTGGGGCCGTCCTGGATGGTCTCGAGGGTGGCTTTGGTTCTTGTGGCGGTCACGAGGCGTTTCTTGTGATGACAGAGGGTGGGGATGTGTAGCGTCTGAGGTAGCTGTCGTGGTTCGAAAGTTCCCTTTGCCTGCGTTTGCGGCGTGGGCGTTTTGCTGCGTGCTGTGAGGCGCGGGGACCAAGGCGGCCACCTGTGTCTTCCGCGTGGTGTGGGAGGCGTTCATCGGCTGGAAGGCATAAGACATGGCTACGGGAACTGTGAAGTGGTTCAACGCGGAGAAGGGGTTCGGTTTCATCGCCCAGGATGGTGGAGGCCCGGATGTCTTCGCCCACTACTCGGCGATCAACTCCACGGGCTTCCGCGAGCTCCGGGAGGGCCAGAATGTGACGTTCGACGTCACACAGGGCCAGAAGGGCGCGCAGGCGGAGAACATCTGTCCCGCCTGACCTTTACCGCCCAGCCCCGCGAACAAGGGCCTTGCCCTGGGTAACGGCACGCCCCAACTGGCTTTGCCCGGGGGGCGCTTGTCGACCGCGACGCGCATGGTGTCCAAACCCGGGGTCAAGGCCCATCCGCGCACGACTCCACGGCCGCCACGGGGGCACTCTTCAGTGGTGCTTCACACTGGCTGGAGTCGGCGAATGGCTGGCTGTCTCCGGGGAGGCGAAGCCCTTGTCCGTGACCGGTAGCAGGCCGGGGCGGCCGGTGACTGTGTCCGGCTCACGATCCAACATCGCCGTCAGTACCTCGCCCTCGTCTGGCCTGGGTTCGCAAGGGACCACAAGATCGGCATACAGACTGGGGTGCGCACGAGGTGTAGCCCCATGCCCCAGAGCAATCGGGAAAGGCTGGTGCAGTATCCGGCCCGGCTGGCCAGGTCCGATCGCTTCGCGGTAGGGCGTGAGCGGTCGTACTCGACCGGAGTGGAGCCGATGATTCTTGTCGAACCAGAAGTCGGTATCCGTCGAGAGAAGCCGAACCCCTATCGAAATGATCTTTGAAGTGGTTGGCAGCGCGATCTCTTCGAGTTCCGTGTAAGGACAGCTATCTGCCAGAGGCCGGGCTGAGCTCGGTTGACGGCATGCCGCCACGCTCAAGGAACAACCGGGGGCCCACCACCGGGGATGCCGCACGCGACCGCCGTGGCCCCACTGGTCACTACCTCGGGGATCTTCAAAAGCCCCCTCCATCTCCCGGCGGATCGGGGGCCGTCGCGGCGAACGCATCGCCGGACGCCCCGTCATCCGTTTGGCACCTCGCCTCCCGGCTGAGGACGCTCTGTCGAAACTGCCCCAGGCTCGCACAGGTATCTGTTTTTTGGCTTTTGGGTATTGCTTGCTCAGGGATTCTGTGCTCTGCGGGAGTGTGCTGGAGGTACCAGAGAAGGCTTCCGATCCCGCACTGGACAGGCAGTGATCCCGATGACGACGACCACGATCTCCCCAGGCGGGCCGCAGCCTCCCGTGCTGCAGGCCGTGCCGGCCGGCAGCCGTGTGTTCAGTCTGTCTCTGGAGCACGGGCACCTCGCGCCGGCCGCCGCGCGTCATGCCGCCCGCCCGGTCCTGGAGGCCTGGGGCCTGGCAGAGGACCGGGTCTACGACACACTGCTGGTGATCTCCGAGCTGGTCACCAACGCCGTCACACATGCGCTGCCCCCGGTTGTCCTGCACCTGCACGGCACCATGGACGGCTCAGGACGGGTCCAGGTCCACGTCACCGACGGCGGCCCCAACAACGCGGCTCGACCAGGGCAGCTGGGCGGCCGGCAGGCCCGACGGCGAACACGGCCGCGGCGACCTCATCATCACCGCACTCGCCGGCAGCACCGGAACCGGCAGCGAGACCGACCCCGGCCTCAACGGGCTCATCGATCACTGGGCCGACCTCGACGCAGCCTGAACAACCGTCCTGGCACCCGGCAAGAACCCCCACCCACGGCCGACGCCCGCAACGAAGACGACAGAGCACTCAGCCCCGCGAGAAGCCGGAGGCAGCCGTGCGAGCGGACAAGGAAGGGCACGGTATTCGTCGAGGAGACGAGACCCGCAGGTGCCTGAGTACGTCTTCGTGGTGTTCTCCGCTCACGACGCCATCCCCCTTGGCATACCGCGAGGCCCAGGTCGTCACCATCGACGCGACCTGTTCGCTGGTTACCACGGTGCATCAGCATGCGGAGGCCGTGTGATCGGGCTCGAAGCGGCACCTGATGTGGTGCTTCAGCCAAGGCCGAGTTCAAAGGCTGGCAGGGTCGCTTATAGGCCGTGACCGATACTGCCTGGGACACTTCGCTGCGGCCAGTGCATGGGGCCCGGCTCCGCATATTGCTGTGAACAAGCGGTGCAAGGGCAATGGCTGAAGACTGTTCTGCATCAGGGCGTGTGCTCGCAACGTCGGCATGCAGTGATGACATCGTCGGATCTTGGCACCGAGCTGCCGCACAGTGCATCATCCTCCTGTCCTGCGTCAGCCCACGACCGTCCACGTGTCGTTCCCCGTCAGCAGCTGCCCCAGGTCGCCCTTGCCGTGCTGCTCCACCGCCGTCTCCAGCTGGTCCGCCATCAGCGTGTCGTACACCGGCCGTTCCACCGACCGGAACACCCCGATGGGGGTCTGGTGGAGGGTGTCCGGGTCCGCGAGCCGGGAGAGCGCGAAGGCCGTGGTCGGGGTGGTGGCGTGGGCGTCGTGGATCAGGGTCCGCGACTCGTTCTCGGGGGTGACCGTGACGACCTGGAGGTCGCCGGTCGCCTGGTCGCGGATGACACCCTTCTCGTTCTCGGCGCCGAAGCGGATCGGCTGCCCGTGTTCGAGGCGGATGACCGCTTCCTTGGCCTGGTCCTTGTCCTTGAGGACCTCGAAGGCGCCGTCGTTGAAGATGTTGCAGTTCTGGTAGATCTCGACGAGTGCCGTGCCGTTGTGGTCGGCGGCCTGCCGCAGTACCTCGGTGAGGTGTTTGCGGTCGGAGTCGACCGTGCGGGCCACGAAGGAGGCCTCGGCGCCGAGGGCGAGCGACACCGGGTTGAAGGGCGCGTCGAGCGAGCCCATCGGCGTCGACTTGGTGATCTTGCCGACCTCGGAGGTGGGCGAGTACTGGCCCTTGGTCAGCCCGTAGATCCGGTTGTTGAAGAGCAGGATCTTGAGGTTGACGTTGCGCCGGAGGGCGTGGATGAGGTGGTTGCCGCCGATGGAGAGTGCGTCGCCGTCGCCCGTGACGACCCAGACGGACAGGTCGCGGCGGGAGGTGGCGAGGCCGGTGGCGATGGCCGGGGCGCGGCCGTGGATCGAGTGCATCCCGTAGGTGTTCATGTAGTACGGGAAGCGGGAGGAGCAGCCGATGCCGGAGACGAAGACGATGTTCTCCTTCGCCAGGCCCAGCTCGGGCATGAAGCCCTGGACGGCGGCGAGGACCGCGTAATCACCGCAGCCGGGGCACCACCGCACCTCCTGGTCGGACTTGAAGTCCTTCATGGACTGCTGGGCCTCGGCCCGGGGGACCAGGTGGAGGAGGGGCTCACTCATCGATGGCCTCCTTGAGAGCGGCGGCGAGCTGCTCGGCCTTGAACGGCATGCCGTTGACCTGGGTGTGGCTGCGGGCGTCGACCAGGTACTTCGCCCGGACGAGGGTGGCGAGCTGTCCGAGGTTCATCTCGGGGACGACGACCTTCTCGTACTGCTTCAGGACCTCGCCGAGGTTCTTCGGGAAGGGGTTGAGGTGCCGCAGATGGGCCTGGGCGATGGGCAGTCCGGCAGCCCTGAGGCGGCGGACGGCCGCCGTGATCGGCCCGTAGGTGGAACCCCAGCCGAGGACCAGGGTCCGCGCGCTGTCCGGGTCGTCGACCTCGATGTCGGGGACGTCGATGCCGTCGATCTTGGCCTGCCGGGTGCGGACCATGAACTCGTGGTTGGCGGGGTCGTACGAGATGTTCCCGGTGCCGTCCTGCTTCTCGATGCCGCCGATGCGGTGTTCGAGACCGGGGGTGCCGGGCACGGCCCAGGGGCGGGCGAGGGTCTCCGGGTCGCGCTTGTACGGCCAGAAGACCTCGGTGCCGTCGGCCAGCTCGTGGTTGGGGCCGGTGGCGAACTGCGTCCGTAGGTCCGGGAGTTCCCCGACGTCCGGGATGCGCCAGGGCTCGGAGCCGTTGGCGAGGTAGCCGTCGGAGAGCAGGAAGACCGGCGTGCGGTACGTGAGGGCGATCCGGGCCGCCTCGATCGCCGCGTCGAAGCAGTCGGCGGGCGTCTTCGGGGCGACGATCGGGACCGGGGCCTCGCCGTTGCGCCCGTACATGGCCTGGAGGAGGTCGGCCTGCTCGGTCTTGGTGGGCAGACCGGTGGACGGGCCGCCGCGCTGGATGTCGACGATGAGCAGCGGCAGCTCCAGGGAGACCGCGAGGCCGATCGTCTCCGACTTGAGGGCCACACCGGGGCCTGACGTGGTCGTCACGCCGAGAGCACCGCCGAAGGCGGCCCCGAGGGCGGCGCCGATGCCGGCGATCTCGTCCTCGGCCTGGAAGGTCCGCACACCGAAGTTCTTGTGCTTGCTGAGCTCGTGGAGGATGTCCGAGGCCGGGGTGATGGGGTACGAGCCCAGGTACAGCGGCAGGTCCGCCTGGCGGGAGGCGGCGACGAGGCCGTACGAGAGGGCGAGGTTCCCCGAGATGTTCCGGTAGGTGCCGGTGGGGAAGGCCCGGGTCGCGGGGGCGACCTCGTACGAGACGGCGAAGTCCTCGGTGGTCTCGCCGAAGTTCCAGCCGGCCCGGAAGGCGGTGACGTTGGCCTCGGCGATCTGCGGCTTCTTCGCGAACTTCTGCCGCAGGAAGGTCTCGGTGCCCTCGGTCGGCCGGTGGTACATCCAGGAGAGCAGCCCGAGCGCGAACATGTTCTTGGAACGCTCGGCCTCCTTCCTGGACAGGCCGAACTCCTTGAGCGCCTCGACGGTCAGCGTGGTCAGCGGCACCGGGTGGACCCGGTAGCCGTCCAGCGAACCGTCTTCGAGGGGCGAGGTCGCGTAGCCGACCTTGGCCATGGCGCGCTTGGCGAATTCGTCGGTGTTGACGATGATCTCGCCACCGCGCGGTACGTCCCCGATGTTGGCCTTGAGGGCGGCGGGGTTCATCGCGACCAGCACGTTCGGGGCGTCGCCCGGGGTCAGGATGTCGTGGTCGGCGAAGTGGAGCTGGAAGGACGAGACGCCCGGCAGGGTTCCGGCGGGTGCCCGGATCTCGGCCGGGAAGTTCGGCAGCGTGGAGAGGTCGTTCCCGAAGGACGCCGTCTCCGAGGTGAAGCGGTCACCTGTCAGCTGCATACCGTCACCGGAGTCACCCGCGAAGCGGATGACCACCCGATCGAGACGGCGCCCGGGCTTCCTTCGCTGGCTGGGGATCACTGGGCTGCTCAGTGCAGTGTCTGCAGGGGAGTGTCTGGACAGTGGTGGCATGCCGGTGTGCTTTCGTGAGCGAGCGGGTGGCTGATTCTGGCTTCCTGGATGCAGACGGAGATCTGCCGGGCGATGCCTGGCGCGGTGAGGCCGATCTCGGCAAGGACTTCCTCCCGCTTGGCGTGGTTGAAGAATCGCTGCGGGATGCCGAAGTTGCGCAGGGGCACGTCTACAGAGGCGTCGTGCAGCTCCTGGGCGACAGCGGAGCCCACGCCTGCAGAGCGGCTATTGTCCTCGACGGTGACCACCATGCCGTGCTCAGAGGCGAGAGCGGGCAGCGCAGGATCAACGGGCTTGACCCAGCGAGGGTCGACGACCGTAGAGCTGATCCCCTGTGCTTCGAGCAGCTCCGCAGCTTCTATACAGGTGGAGGCCATGGCGCCCACAGAAACAAGCAGCACGTCGGCACGCTGGGTGCATGGACTGCTCTCGCTGGCGGGGGCAGTGCTGCCACGCAGTACGTCCATGCCGCCGATGCGGCCGAGAGCGGGGACGTCGGGGCCGACGGCGCCCTTGGGGTAGCGGATGACGGTGGGGGCGTCCTCGACGCCGGCAGCCTCGCGCAGCTGGGCGCGGAGCTGGCTGGCATCCCTCGGCGCGGCCAGACGCAGACCGGGGACAACCTGAAGGATCGACATGTCCCACATACCGTTGTGACTGGCGCCATCGGGGCCGGTGATGCCGGCACGGTCCAGTACGAAGGTGACGCCCAGCCGGTGCAGGGCAATGTCCATGAGGAGCTGGTCGAAGGCCCGGTTGAGGAAAGTGGCGTAGATCGCTACAACTGGATGAACTCCCCCGGTGGCCAGGCCAGCGGCAGAGACGGCAGCGTGCTGCTCAGCGATGCCCACGTCGAAGACCCTCTCGGGGAACTCCTTGGCGAAAGGCGCCAGGCCAACAGGATGCAGCATGGCTGCCGTGACGGCCACGATGTCCTCACGCTCACGTCCCAGGGCGAGCATCTCTTCGCCGAATACCGCAGTCCAGTCTCTGCCGGAGGGCTTCAGCGGCAGACCGGTGTCAGGATGGATCGCGCCCACAGCGTGGAAGCGGTCCTCGTCGCACCGCTCGGCGGGGCTGTAGCCACGGCCCTTCTCGGTGAGGCAGTGGACGATGACGGGTCTGCGGAAGTCACGAGCCTGCTGCAAGGCGGCTTCCAGGGCGGCGATGTCGTGGCCATCGACGGGACCGATGTACGCCAGCCCCAAATCCTCGAACACCGTGGGTGCCGAAGAAAGGTCTACGGTTCCTCCGCTGCCGTGGGGGGAACTGGGGAACGGCCGCCCCGAGACGCGGCAGCCGTCTGCCTGGTCCACGCTGTCCCGCGCGGGGCGAAGAGCGGCCAGATGGCTGGCGAGGCCGCCTATGGTCGGTGAGTAGGAGCGCTGGTTGTCGTTGACGACGACAATGACGGGACGTTCCTTGGCTGCGGCGATGTTGTTAAGTGCCTCCCAGGCCATGCCTCCGGTGAGCGCCCCGTCACCTACGACGGCGACGACAGGGCGGTTATGGTGCCCGAGCAGCTGGTTGGCCTTGGCCAGGCCATCTGCGTAGCCGATGGCGGTGGAGGCGTGCGAATTCTCGATCACGTCGTGCTCGGACTCTGTACGTGAGGGATAACCGGACAATCCGCCACTCGCTCTGAGCCGAGAGAAGTCCTGGCGGCCTGTCAGGATTTTGTGCACGTAAGACTGATGGCCGGTATCGAAGAGGATACGGTCGCGGGGAGAGTCGAATACTCTGTGCAACGCAATGGTGAGTTCGACTGCACCGAGGTTCGGCCCCAGGTGACCTCCAGTCTGCGCGACATTGTCCACCAAGAAGCTGCGGATCTCTCCTGCCAGGGACTCGAGTTCCTGACCGGTGAACGCGTCCAGCTTCCGCGGGTTCGTGATAGTCGGCAGCAACGGCCGGTGCTGGCTTGGGCGCGGCGCTGAAAGGATTGGCGAAGCCTCCTCATGGCAGTCCATAGTGCGCGCGGAGGCCAGGGAATACGGTTCCATCAAGACTCCTACCTTTCCCGTTTTACGATGAATGTGGCCAGCATGGTGAGCTGTTCCTCAACCTCGCCAGGAATGTGCACCTCGCTCAGGGCAGCCACTGCTGTGGCGTGCTGGCGACGTGCCTCGGCTTCCGCGAACGCACGCCCGCCAGCGGCTTCGATGAGCGCGGCGCGCTGAGCGAGTTGATGCTCATCGTCGTCTGAGGTGTTCGGGTCGGTGAGCAGGTCGGACAAGCGGCGGGAGGCGGTGCCGCCTTCGGCGAGAGCGGCACAGACAGGCAGGGAGTTCTTGCGCCGCCGCAGGTCTCCCCAGCGTGCCTTGCCGGTGATCTGCGGGTCACCCCAGATACCCAGTAGGTCGTCTACTGCCTGGAACGCAAGCCCTAAGTGGTACCCGTAGCGGTACAGGGCGTGGGAGACACGGTCGTCAGCACCCGCCAGTACTGCACCGATCCGGCATGCACAAGCCAGCAGAGCCCCAGTCTTGCCGCCCTCCATCACCAGGCACTCCTCAACAGTGATGCCCTCGGTCTTTTCAAAAGCCAGATCCTGGCACTGACCGTCAATCAGCGCACACGTCGAGCTGGTGAGCTGCTGGACGGCACGCAGGGTGTCTTCAGGAGCGCTGCCTCGTTCCGTGGCCTGCAAGAGCACCTGCGGGGCAAGCGCCAGCAGGGCGTCGCCCACCAAGATCGCCTGAGCGGAGCCGAAGACCGACCAGGCCGTCGGGCGGCCCCGGCGAGTGTGGTCGCCATCCATGATGTCGTCGTGAAGGAGGGAAAAGTTGTGAACCAGCTCTATGGCCACCGCACCCGGGATCCCCACCTCGTCTGTGGCGTCGGCGGCCTGAGCGGACAGCAGAACCAGGGCGGGACGGACTGCTTTGCCCGCGTCGTCGGCGGTGGGGCGGCCGTACTGGTCGTTCCAGCCGAAGTGGTAGCCGGCGATCGTGTTCATAGGGGCGGCTAGCCGGCCGACGGATTCACGCAGGGCTGGTGTGTACCGGGCCCGGCTGTATTCCAGCAGCGCAGGTGCCGAGAGAAAAACTGTGTCTGCCATGGTGGACGCATTCCGTCGTATGTGAAGTGCGGGGAGAGTGCTACTTTGAGGCGATCACTGTGACGGTGGGATCGCCTTCTCCGCCCATCTGGCCGGCGAGTGCGAGGGCTTCGTCAATCAGGGTTTCCACGATCCTCGACTCTGGCACGGTCTTGATCACCTTGCCTCGGACGAAAATCTGTCCCTTGCCGTTACCCGCTGCCACGCCCAGGTCTGCCTCCCGGGCCTCTCCCGGACCGTTGACCACACACCCCATCACTGCCACGCGCAGCGGGACAGTCAGCCCGTCAAGCCCAGCGGTGACTTCCGCCGCCAGCTTGTAGACATCCACCTGTGCACGCCCGCACGACGGACACGAAACGATCTCCAGCCGGCGCTGACGCAGGTTGAGCGATTCCAGGATCTGGATACCGACCTTGATTTCCTCGGTCGGAGGAGCCGACAGGGAGACCCTGATCGTGTCTCCGATGCCCTCAGCCAGCAGTACACCGAAAGCAACTGCTGACTTGACGGTTCCCTGGAACGCCGGGCCGGCTTCAGTCACCCCCAGGTGCAATGGGTAGTCGCAGGCGGAAGCCAGCTGCCTGTAGGCGTTGACCATGACGACTGGGTCATTGTGCTTCACCGAGATCTTGATGTCCCGAAACCCGTGCTCCTCGAAGAGAGAGCATTCCCACAGAGCTGATTCCACCAGAGCCTCGGGGGTCGCCCGTCCATACTTCTCCAGGAGTCTATTGTCCAGAGACCCGGCGTTCACCCCGATGCGGATCGGCACACCTGCCCCTGCAGCCGCACGGGCAATCTCTTTGACCTTATCGTCGAACTGCCTGATATTCCCGGGGTTCACCCGCACGGCAGCGCAGCCCGCGTCGATTGCTGTGAAGACGTACCTCGGCTGAAAATGGATGTCGGCGATCACGGGAATTTGGGACTTGCGGACGATGCCGGGCAGTGCCTCTGCATCGTCCTGCGAGGGGACCGCCACCCGGACGATCTGACACCCCGCCGCGGTCAGCTGCGCGATCTGCTGGAGCGTGGCATCGACGTCTGCTGTCACGGTCGTGGTCATCGACTGCACCGACACGGGTGCGTTGCCGCCCACCGGAACGTTTCCCACCATGATCTGCCGCGATGTGCGCCGAGGGGCAAGGGACTGGCTCGGCATGGCGGGCATGCCCAGCGAAACCGTGGTCATGAGATCCCCTCAACGGCGTCATCGCTGGCGGGGGCTCCAGACTCTGCCACACCAGAGCCGCCGAACAGCTCCTCACGGGTGCGGGCCAGCTCGCGCGGGAGCCCGAAGCGCTGGGTCTCGGTGGTCGTCTCCACCGTCTGAACATCGTTCCAGCCGCGTTCGGCGAGCCATGCCAAGACATCGTTAACCAGCACCTCCGGTACAGAGGCACCGCTAGTGAGGCCGATGGTGGCGACGCCCTTCAGCCAGGCTTCGTCGATCTCGCTGGCGGAGTCGACCAGACAGGCGGCTCTGGCCCCGTACTCCCGGGCAACCTCGACCAGCCGTACGGAGTTGGAGGAGTTCTCCGAGCCCACCACGATCAGCAGGTCGCTCTCGGGGGCGATCTCCTTTACCGCGTTCTGGCGGTTCTGGGTGGCATAGCAGATGTCGTCGCTGGGCGGGGAGACCAGTGCCGGAAAGCGTTCCTTGAGCCGCCCGACGGTTGCCGTGGCCTCGTCCACCGAGAGAGTGGTCTGGGAAAGCCAGACAACCCTCTCCCCGTCTGGCACACGCACCGTGGCCGCGTCGTGCGCGTTGTCCACCAGCGAGGTGCGCTCCGGGGCCTCGCCCATGATCCCAATCACTTCCTCATGGCCCTCATGACCGACGAGCAGGATGCCGTAACCCTCCTCTGCGAAGCGCACGGCTTCCTTGTGCACCTTGGTCACCAAAGGACAGGTGGCATCGATAATGGCGAGCCCGCTGCGCTTGGCCTCACCGTGCACGGACGGCGCGACGCCATGCGCAGAGAACACCACAATCTCGCCGGCCGGAACCTCCTCCGTTTCGTCGACGAAGACCGCTCCTTTCTTCTCCAGGCTCTGCACGACATGCTTGTTATGCACGATCTGCTTACGGACGTAGATCGGTGCCCCGTACTGCTCCAGGGCCTCCTCAACAGCGGTGACTGCACGGTCCACCCCCGCACAGAAACCACGGGAACCGGCAAGCAAGACGCGGCGTGCGTTAGTTCGAGGCATCAGACATCAGTTTCTGCATCATCCATCTTGGCGGGTGGGGGGCCGGTGCTCGATATCGCAGGTATATAGAACAGAACCTTCATCTAGGTAAGTGTCCCGGCAGGATCATATTCATTCTCTGGAATCGTATGGCAGACTGGATTGAATTACTCATGCTGCCCGAGTCTGCGGTGAACCGAAATTACGGGTGGAGGAGGAAAAGTGACCTGCCTGGATACGGCAGTCCTTAAAGAGGAACATTGAAAGTGCATATGCAGCGGATACTAGTGTGACATGGCGGTTCCAACCCTCGTAGGAACGCCCTCTGAAATCCCGGATCCCGAGCCGGTCAGCAGCTTCCCCACACTCTTGATCGATGCGCTCGGGCAGTTTTGTCAGCTGGACCAGGGCGCACATATGTGCATTAGTAATGTTGGTGAGCCAGAGCTCTGCGGGCCACTCCCGTCGGCTCTGCCCCGTCGCCAGCAGGGTCAAGTCCGCAGGCCCCGTCACCTGGCGTATGCGGACTTGCACCGTTGCGGCGAGTTCAGGGTGCGTCTCCGGCTCGCGGGGCTGTGGCCGCCGAACCGGGCGAATGCAGCCGCTCCATCCTTTGACCATCTGACCCGCCGGTTGGAAGGCCCCGGTTCGGTTCGCCGGTCCTGGCTCAGCAGCCGCCAGAGGAGTGTTGTCGCTGATCCGTGCAACAAAAGGCACGCCTGCGTCATGAAACCGCTTGACCAATGAGGCCACATCGATCCGTCGGGCATCGATGACTACTGGCCTGACTGGCAGACCCCACCCGCTGGCTGTTTCCAGCGCTGCCTCAACGGCGCATTCCTCGAGGGTGCGTGCCGTCAGATCATCTGGAATCGACGCCTGGCGGCGCCGCTCCGGGTCTTCGAGCCACTTCTCCGGCAGCCGAAGCCGCCAGTTCACCGGGCTGCTGACATCCTCGGTGGAGGCCCACACACCAACGGCCTGCTGGGCGATGGCAACCTGGCCGAGTTCCGGAACGTACTGGCGCTCCGAGCCCACTGAGGTGGTGCCCCGCTTGGGAATGGCCAGGGGCACAGTCACCCAGGCTGCCGGCTGGAGGCTGCCCACCAGGTACTCGGCAAGCGCTTCACGCATCGGTGACCATTCCCATGTGGAGTTCGAGATGAAGTGATGAAGGCTCTGTGCCATGGTCGGATCGCCGTGCAGCGCAGCAATGTTGCGGATGGACCGTCGGCCGTCCGCGCCAAGCAGTCCGCGAAGATAAGCAAGGGCGTGCCGACGCTGATCACTACGATCGAGTGACTTGAACAGCACTGCAGTCAGTTGGCGAAGGGCGAAGTCCTCCTGCCGTACGCGCTGCGTCGGCAACGAGGCCGAGGAGCCTGCCAGGGTGTCGAACCCGGTCCTGCTTTCCGTCGCAGCCATGACCAGTCCTCCAGCATCGTCGCGCCTGCAGCCACTGAGATCCTGTCCGGCAACACTGATGCTGTGGCTAGGGCGCCAGGCTTGAGCGAAAGCACCTCAGGCCGCGACTGCCAGATAGGGCAAATCGGACTCTTCAACTGTGCGCTCCGGCCAGCACGACACTATGAGCAATCGATACTCATTACTGCTCCGGATGGCCGGTGGCTGCCCTGCCTACCGCCAGGCAGCAAGGTGTGATATCAGCCTCGCGCGTGACCGCTAGGCTCACTGCCGCGGAGGCGATATGCAGCAGAGACGCCGCCGACTCCGCCAGGACGATGTCTCACACACTGCGGACGATCGATCCCGCCGACGAGACCCGAGTTCGCGATGATTGCCGGGGTCGACGACGACCTGGCGGGCCCCTCCGCGCTCGCCTCGCTCTCCCAGCTCGAGTCACGCGCCTGCTACCCGCAAACGCCGCGAAGGGAAGCACCACGTCGCCGCCCTCATCGCATTGGCCCGACGCCGCATCGACGTCCTCCTCGCCATGCTCAGCGACGGCACCTTCTACCAGCCACCCACACCGGGCTACGGCTTGACGAGAGCCATAGAGGCGCCTTAAAGGCCCCGACACTCGAGCCGTCACCCCGCTGCGGCCGACTCGCTCTGCGAGCACGTCTGCCCAGCCCGCGCCACAGCACGTAGACCATCCCACAGACGCTGCCCGCGGCATCTGTGGGCAACTGGCCGGTATACCTCCGGAGCTGCCCGACTTCTTGACGGCCGCCCGCGTTCCAGGAGATCTCGGAGGAGGGCCCCGACACGCCGTTTCGACTCGCGCCGGCTGCTCGGCTTCGTCGCGAAGAAGGATCTCTCCCGGCGAGGCCTCGGAACCCTCGGGGACCGGTGCCAACGCGGGCGGGCTGCCGATCTTCCAGTACAGGACGCGATGCGGCAGGTCTACGGCCACACCGACAACTTCCCCGGCTACACCCAGCTCACGGTCAGCACGGCGGACTGCAAGCGGTCGCTGACGTTTTCGATCAACCCACAGACCAACAAGGGCCTCAAGCCCGCGCTGCTGGCCAGGGTCCGAGCGGTCCAGGAGGACCTCGCCTGCGCCCCGCTGCGACGCTGACCACGGTAGAAGCGGGCCCTGGTAGGCCTTCGGCGGCCGCCTCGCCAGCAACCGAATCTGACCTCAGCAACCAAGCCGGTTACACCGTTTGCTGGACAGACCCACGCCTCACCAACAACCCACTCACCGACTATTTCTCACCGACCTTGGTCGCGGCGGGCGTGCAGGCTCATGAGCAGGGGATGCGGCCGCAGGGTGCTGCTGAGCCGCGGCTGCGTTGTGGATTTGGGGTCGGGGTGAAGCTCAAAGCGGTTGACGATTGTGCTGAGGGCGAGGGTGGCTTCGGTCAGGGAGAAGGTGTCGCCGATGCACTTTCGGGAGCCGCCGCCGAAGGGGATGTAGGCGCCGCGGGGCGGGGCGGGGCGCTGGGAGAGCCAGCGGTCCGGATTGAAGGTGTCGGGGTCGGGGTAGATCTCGGGGCGCCGGTGGACGATGTATGGGCTGAGGAACACGTCGGTGCCGTTCGCAATCTTGTGTCCACCGAGTTCGGTGTCGGCTGTGGTGATCCGAGTGGTCAGTACCACGGGTGGATACAGGCGCATGGTCTCGATCAGGATGCGATAGGTGAAGTCCAGGCGGGGGATATCGGCCCAGGTTGCCGGCCGGCCGTCGAGGACTGTGTCGACTTCGGCTTGCAGTTGCTTCCGGATGTGGGGTTGCGTCCCGACAACGTGCAGTGCCCACGCCAGAAGAGTGGCGGTGGTTTCTGTGCCAGCCGCAAAGAAGGTGAATACCTGGTCGTGGATTTCCTGTTCGCTGAGTCGATCACCATCTTCGCCACGAGCAGCGAGAAGCGTTGCAAGGAGGTCACCGCGCTGTATCCCGGAGCGGCGATAGAATTCGATAGTCTGCTGGACGATTTCGTCCATGCGAGCGCGTGCCTGCGCGTAACGACGATTGGCAGGGGTGGGCAGCTTCATCAGCACAGGTAGCGGCGACGTTACACGTTTGAACAAGCCATCCAGCACAATACCCAGGCAGTCCATGAACTCTGAAATGGTGTCTGCATCGAGAGTGGCAGTGAACATGGTGCGTGCCGTTACCCGAGAGGTGATCTCCATCATCTCCGGAAGGACGTCAATCACTTGGCCGTCCTGCCAGGAGTCAAGCGCGGCAGAAATGTAGGGAGGCATCATATCTGCGTATTCGGCAAGACGGTCTTTATTGAAGGATGGCTGAATCAGCCGACGTTGACGCCGATGCGGCTCATAAGGGCAGGTCACCATGCCGTCACGCAACAGTGTCCGGGCCGTATCCATCACGGGGCCGCCCTTGTCGAATGTACGACTGTCGCGCAATACGAGATGGGAGAGTTCAGGGTCGCAAACGAGATAGGCGGTGCGGGTGCCGAGTCCGATCTTGACGAGATCGCCGAGTGCTGGAAGCGAGGACAGGAAATCTAGTGGAGTCCTCCGCAGAGCCACCGCATGGCCGAGAATCGGCAGTCTACGCGGAGCCATACTCAATTCCTGAGCCAGCGGCCCCGGCACCTTGACCGAGCTTTGCAGGGCCTTATTCGTCGCCATTCTTCTTCCCGTCTCGTCAGCCGCAATGAGTTGGATACTTAGGTCTCAGTTATCTTGCCTGCGCTGGGTCGCGGCGTTCTTCTCAGTCGTCTCCGTGATTCGCGGAGACGAGATCCGCCAGTTCGTGCTGGGGGCGCTCGAGTCTGGGACAGGGACCATATTGTGGCCACCTCTATCTCATCGATGCTCTCCCACCAGGTGAGAAGGTCCAGAACGCCCTGCCCTCCGCTCTGGGATCCCGGGACCGGCGGAAGGCCTTGTTGGTGAGCCCGGCGCCGGTCTCCGTCCAAGATGACAGCCAAGCGACGGAGGACGGGCGGGGCCATCTCATCGGGGAGTGTGACCATGTCTGTCACTCCCGGGGCTTGTTCCCATGGGATGCCTTCAGGTACTGGTACTGGATGGATCAGCCCCCAGAGCCGTGGCTTCTCACGGCACGACAGCTTCCAGAGGAGCCTGCGTTACACATGCTCCGTGAGAAGCCCTAGGTCTGCCTGAAATAGCCATGTTTTGTGTCAGGTCGGTTGCGGTCCCGCACACCCACGGGCCTATGCTGAACGGGCATCCTGATCGCGAACCCAACAATCTGCTGACGCGAAGAGCCGTCCAAATCGTGGCATCCGCGAATCAGCTTCAGATACGCTCAACCTTGATGCGGCTCACCGGCCCGGCGCGTTCGGCGGGGGACGTACGTCATCGGGATGCCGATGTTGATGTGGAGCACCCCGTCTCGACGACGTTCGGCCCGGTCTCGGCGTCCGCGACGGCCGACTAGGATACCGCGACCGCCACCGCGAAGGTGACATCGGTCCGCTGGCCCATGGGCGACGGAACCGCCACCTGCCCCGGCAGCCGCTACACCCCCGACCAGGGCAAGACGCCGTCCCCGATGTGCGGTCACTTCTCGAGCGTGTACGGCCAGCCCGGCGAGCGGTGCAAGGGCCGCGCCACCGCCACCTGGACCATCGAATGGGAGGCGCTCGCACTCAGAGACTCTCGGGCACCCCGACCGAGACCCGCGAGACCGTGGCCGTGGTAAGCGGCCGGGGCCAGCACTCACCACGGCGCATCACTGGACGTTCAGCGCCTGTGCCTCGACGAGGAGGCGGGGGAACACGGCCGGTTCTCCTCCAAGACCCTCGTGCCGTGGTGCCGCAAATCTCCGAAGATCAGCGAGGTGCTACCCCTGCTCCACCTCCACGGACTGTCGTTCGGTGACTTCGTGTCGGCGCTCGAAGAGTTCCTGGGTGGCGCGGCGGGTCTGCCGCCAGCCACCGTGACCCGGCCGCCGATTCAAGTGGACCGAGGGCCACTCCGCCATCCAGCACCCTGACCTGACCTACCGACTACGTCTACGTGTGGGCCGACGGAGGGGGGTGCATTGAGCTTGTTCAGCGGTGAGCCTCGAGGGTGAGGATGGCTTTGACGATTGACGTCATCCGGCTGGGGTTGCAGCGGGCTTTGCGGAGGATCCGCCAGGTCTTGACGGACGCGATGGATCTCTCAACGGGCCACCTGAGACGGGAATGTGCCCGGTTGACGCACCTCTGTTTGACCGTGAGGTCCTTGCCCGGCCGTCGCTTGTGGGGAACGGCGACGATGTCACCGGCTCCCTGGTAGCCGCGGTCGGCCAGGACCGGGATACCCAGTCGGATGCAGGTGGCGGTGATCCGGTGCTGTCGGGCCGCGGTCAGATCGTGGGCCCGTCCGGGCAGGGCGGGTGAAATCCATACCAGGGTGCCGTCCGGAGCGGTTACCACCTGGAGGTTCACCCCGTGCCGCTTTCCCGAATAATCCGTCCGGCCGTCGCCGGTCCGGTCGCACTCGGCGAGCGTCCCGTCCAACAGGGCATAGCGGGCATTGGCCGACCTCAAGGCCGCAGTCAGACCGGGCGCGAGTCCGGCCAGATGACCGATCACGGCGTGAACGTGGGTATCAGCGGTGCCCAGGCTGATCCCGAAGCCGGCCGCAAGCTGACGCAGGGTGTCGTTCTTCCGCAGGTACACCAGTGAGACCAGGGCACGCTGGGACGGCGACAGTTTGTACCTGCGGTCACCCTCCCGGGTGACGATCAGTATCGTGACCCACTCCACCAAGGCATGCGGGACATCGAGTACGGCACGATAAGGAACCACGAGGCCCCCGAGTTGAAGAGCTGCGGACGTCAGATACCCCGCTCAACAACTCGAGGGCCTCTCCCGTCATGCCTCCAAGCTGTCACCCGATCAGTGGCCACACTGAACAACCTCATTGACGCCAGAGACTCGGCAGCGCCGGGGCACGCTCGGCCAGCCTCGACGAGCGCGCAGGCCGGTTCGTAGCAGTACCCCGCCGGATTCGTCATGGGCACGGTGGATCAGCCGGGAGGCGAGGACGTTTTCGGTGCCGACTGCGGACATCGCGGGCTCGTCGAGACCCGGCATGCATGGCCTTGGCCAAAGGCGCTGCACGAGGCGGCAGGGGAAGGGCTATTGTCCCTTCCCCTGCCGCCCTCAGCTCCGGTCAGACCAGCAGCTCGTTGTGGTTTCCTAGCCAGCCACCACTGCCCCCACCGGGGGCAGTGGTGGTGCTGCTGTCCGTAGAACCGGTGGTGTCGGCCTGCACGGTGGTGGCCGGGCCAGCCACGACAACCGCCGCTACGGCTGCCGCAGCCGCGCCGGTTGCCGCCGTTCCCTTTGCAAATCGCCGAGCCTTGGTGCTCAAGTTCTTGTACCAGTTCATAATTAAGACTCCTTGGGAGGGGATTTTGCCGCGGAGAACGCCCGCAGGAGCTGGGGCATGGCTTCGCGTTGCGGGTTAGAGGTGGATGCTCGATCGGCGTCCCGGTCAGATCGGCATGCAGGGCACTTGACCTCGGCGACTCGAATCCCAAGAGTGAGGGAGGAAGATGAAAGATCGACTGAGCAATGGGTACTCATATCGCTATCCCGCATTCTGCACCCCAGTTCGGGTGAATCGGGCGAATCGGGAGAAAGGGTTGAACTTAATAGAGATGCGCGTAGCCTCTTCCATATGGCAGCAATATTTCGCCGGTTTCCTCGTCAGCTCTCTTGCCTCCAGGAGCGCATCGAGGCGAGCGTGTTCGGCCGGATACTGATCAGTTCTCTGGTCGTCGCGCTACTGTTTCCGGTATTGGAAAGGTGGTTGCCTCCTGGCCCTGTTCGTACACAAGCGGAGTCAGTTGGAGCCCCCATCCGTAACGCCGGCGGCGTGGACCAGAACTGGGGCATGTTCTCACCGAATCCGCCCAGACATGCTGAGGGCATCGACGTGATCGTGACGCTCAGCAATGGTCGTGAGGTGACTTGGAATGTCCCGCACGGTGACCCCCTGCTTAGCCATCTCTGGACCTACCGGTGGCAGAAGCTCAAGGAGAGCGCAGTGCGCCATGCGGAGATTCGTCCGGCGCTTGCCCTATGGGTCGCCGAGCAGGCTCAGCGCGATGGAGCGAGGGCAACGCACGTGCGTATCGTGCTCTCCTCTCGGAGTCTTCCGCCGCCGGGCTCCGCTGTCACCCCTCAGGAGAGCCAACAGATCCTCTACGACAAAGCACTCTGACATGACCGAACACATCACCGGGCCACGAGCTCGGCACGCCGAAACCAGCACGCCGAGTGCCACCGGTACCTGGAATACCTTCTGGTTCCAGCCACAGCCCATGACTAGCCTCGGCATCATCCGGATCTGCTTCGGACTGATAGTGCTGGTATGGACCCTCACGCTCCTGCCGGACCTGCTCACGTTCTACGGTCCCACTGGTGTAACCCCAGAGCCGCCGTCCTTCCGCTACAGCTGGGGACTGCTGCACCTGTTCCCCAGCAACCAGGCTGTGCTCATCGTATGGACCGTCATGCTCCTGGCAGCGGCTGCGCTCTCCGCAGGCTGGCACAGCCGCATCGCCGCCTCTGTCGTCTTCCTATGTCTGCTCTCCTTTACCAGACGCGATCCCGTCATCATCAACTCCGGCGACGGGCTTCTTGTCATCGAAGCTCTGTTCCTAGCCTTGGCTCCTACCGGGGCGGCATTGTCGCTAGACCGCCGTCGCACCACCGGATCCTTCTGGGACGCCCAGATACGGGCGCCGTGGACGCTCCGTCTACTGCAGATCCAAATGTGTGTCATCTACCTGACGACGGTGCAGCTCAAGCTCAAGGGCGAGACCTGGCCTGACGGTACGGCCGTCTCCTATTCGCTGCGGCTGCCCGATCTGGCGAATCTGTCGCCACCGGAGTGGATCGTTACCCAGCCGCTGCTCATGCAAGCCGCAACCTGGGGCACCCTCGCCCTCGAATTCGCCCTAGGTACCCTGGTATGGAACCTCCGCCTACGGCCCTGGATCCTCTCCGCCGGAGTCATGCTCCACCTATCGATCCACGCAACCTTGACAGTCGGCTTCTTCAGCTTTGCCATGTTCATCCTCTACCTCGCGTTCATCCCCCCTCGCACAGCAGACGCATACGCTGGCCGCCTTCACCGTTGGCTGGCCTTGAAGCACCGGCGATGACCAACCCCTTCAGGACATCGCGCCCAGCGCTTCGCCGGCAGCGACCTGCAATTCCGAGACGCCGGGCTTTGGCCCGTGAGATGCCGCGACGCCGCGATATATACGTGGCTGCCAGCCGCGGGCGTTGGCTGGGGCGTCTGTGCTGCGCAGAACGGCACTGATCGGCCTGGCGGCCGCGGCTTGCAAGAGTGTCGCGCCGGGCACGGCCACGTGACCCAGGTCGTCCTCGACGCAGGCCTCGGCGACGGCCGCTCCACCCGCAAGAACATGCTGCTCACCCGTCTTCACTGAGACGTCAGGCTCGGGGCGCAACCACGAAAGCCTTACGAGAGGCTGCGTGACCGGGCTCGAAGCGGATCACCTGATGTGATGCTTCAGCCAAGGCCGAGTCGCCGGCTGCGGGCGTCGTGAACGGCCTGGTGCAGACCCTGTACATGGGGTTCGCCAGGACGTACGCGGTCTTCGCGGACAGGTCCATCGCCCTCGTGGGGCTCTTCCTCTGGCAGGTGAAGGGCAGAGTGCCGCGGTTCCACGGGAAGTTCGACGAGACGGCGGCGAAGGATATGTGAAAGGGTCCCTTACCGTCGCCACCGCCGTCCGGGCCGGCGCCCTCGCCGTCTACGCCTCTGCCCGGGTCGCCCCGGAGGATGCGACCGAGGCGGACCTCCAGATCCTCGCCGCCGCCCCGGAGGTGCAGTTTGGAGGCGTACGGCCGGACCGGGACCTGCTTCGACAACGCCGTCGCGGAGAGCTTCTGGGCCCTGCTCGAAGAAGAGATTGGCACTCGCGTCCGGCCCGACCGGGCCACCGCCCGCTCCGAGGTCTTCGCGTTCATCGAGAGCTTCTACAACCACCGCCTGCGCAGGCACGAGAACTTCAGTTACCTCACCCCGACCGAAACCCGGCAACGGCACCAGCATCCTCGCGGCAACATGAACGAGTGTCCGGGATTACGGGAAACAGGCCAAGGGTTCGTTGCAGGTTGAGGTCCAGGCTGTTCAGGTGGAGGCTCGTGTAGACGTGCGGACCTGGTGGGTGAGCTGGTTCAGCGCGCGAGACCCGTTCCGTTGCAGAAGGTTCGGCCGGTGAGGTCCAAGCAGAGGGCCCGGGGGCTCCCGGCCAGTGCCGTGGTGACGGCCCGGTTGACCAGCGGAGTGGTGGCGAGGCCGAGTCCTCCAGTCAGGCAGAGCGGGACGGTGTCCCAGCACCACGGGGTGTGGGGTCTAGGGCCAATACCGGTGACTTTGGTGGGTGTTGGTCGTTGGGTGTGGTGTGCCGAGGCCTGGGCAGGTGAAGTCGTCGGGTGGCCGGTTGTCGGACCGGATCGCTCTGGGTGTGCTGACGCGGGTGTTTCCGCCGGAGTTGGCGGATGAGGTGGTGGCGGAGTGCGGGCGGGTCGAGCAGCGTTCACGGCTGTTGCCGGCCCGGGTGGTGGTGTATTTCGTGCTCGCGATGTGCCTGTTCTCCGGGCAGGGCTATGAGGAGGTGGCCCGGCTTTTGACGCAGGGGCTCGAGCGGGTGCGGCGGTGGGACAAGCCGTGGCCGGTGCCGACGACGGCGGCGATCGGGCGGGCCCGCCGGCGGTTGGGACCGGAGCCTTTGAAGGTGCTTTTCGGCCGGGTGTGCCGTCCGGTCGCGACGCCGGAGACGGTGGGTGCCTGGTATCGGCGGTGGCGTCTGGTCGCGGTCGACGGCACCGTCTTCGATGTCCCGGACACCGACGCCAACGGCGCCTTCTTCGGCCGGCCCGGCTCGGGCCGAGGTCAGCAGCGTAGTGCGTATCCGCAGGTGAGAGTGGCTGCTCTGGTGGAGTGCGGGACGCATGCGGTGTTCGCCGCGGCGACCGGCCCGTTGACGGTCCACGAACAGCACCTGATCCCCGGCCTGCTGGACCGCCTCACGCCGGGGATGCTGCTGATGGCCGACCGCGGCATCACCGGCTTCGGCCTGTGGCAAGCCGCGTCCGCCACGGGTGCGGACCTGTTGTGGAGAGTCCGCAAGAACATCGTCCTGCCGGTCCTGGAGACCTTCGAGGACGGCTCCTGCCTCTCCGAGATCGTGGCGAGCGGAGATCGCGGCCGCCGCGATCCGGCCCCGGTCCGTGTCATCGAATACCGGCTCGACGGACACGGCGAGGACACCGTCTACCGTCTGATCACCACGGTCTGCGACCCCGACGACGCACCCGCCGTCGAACTCGCCGCGCTCTACCACCAGCGGTGGGAGATCGAGAACACCCTGGACGAGATCAAGACCCACCAGGGCGGCCGGCAACTCGTCCTGCGCTCGGAGTATCCCGACGGTGTCGAGCAGGAGGTCTACGGATTCCTCCTCGTCCACCACGCACTGCGCGACGTCATGCACCACGCGGCATCCGAGGCCGGCCTCGATCCCGACCGGATCTCCTTCACTCGCACCCTCAACGCCGCCCGCCGCCACGTCACCGACCAAGCGGCGCTTTCCCCCCTCACGACTCCACCAAGCCCTGACCCACACCATCCGTGAGCTGCTCGAACGACTCCTTCCGCCCCGCAGACGACGCTCCAACCCCCGTGTCATCAAACGCAAAATGGCCAACTGGCACCTCAAACACACCGACCACCGCAACCCACCCCCACCACCGACTCACACCGTCACACTGGTGCCACCCACCAAACCAACCACCAGACGCCTTAAAACCGCCTAAATCACTAGTATTGGGTCTAAGGGTCTGCCGATCATCAAGGTGTTGCTTTCAGAGCTCGGGCTCGTTGGTGTCGTTTGCGCATCCCGGACGAGACTCGTGATCAACTTGCCGTGAAGTTCGCGGTGTTGTTCCCACACCTGGACGAACGACAGCGGCGGCTGCTGATGGCCGCGGAGGCCCGAGGACTGGGCCATGGCGGCATTCGGGCCGTGGCCCGGGCGGCCGGGGTGAGCGGGACGACGGTTCGCAAGGGCATGTCCGACCTGGAGACAGGCCAGTTCCTGACCGGGCGGGTGCGGCGGCCGGGCGGCGGACGCAAACGCGTCGCGGACCTCGACCCTGGACTGCGGGGTGCCCTGCTGAGCCTGGTCGAGCCGGACGAACGTGGTGATCCGATGTCGCCGTTGCGGTGGACGACGAAGTCGACCCGCACGCTGGCGGCCGAGCTGACCCGTCAGGGTCACCGGGTCGGTGCGGACACCGTCGCCGGTCTGCTGCGGCAGGAGGGGTCCCGCACCGGACTGCGGGTGAAGGCCGAGCTGGACACCAACACCTACCCCACCGGCGTCGGTGTCGGCGACGCGGAGATGGCGGCCCTGCCGCTGACCCGGCACACCTTCCACGGCGAGTGGAACTATGCCCTGCACCCCCAGCCGAGCCCGGCCGTCCCGGCAGCCCGCAACGGCCGGCCACCGACACCGCCGTGGCACTCGGCGCTGCTGTCCGACCCCGAACTGACGGGCCTGACTCCACACCAGCTGCAGAACCTCATCCACATCCTGGCCGCGAAGGGCCTTCCCCGCCGCGGACGCCCACCCCGCCTCACCTTCGCCGACCAGGTCCTGGCCACCGTGCTCCACCTGCGCGTCAACCTGGCCGCGGAACCTCTTGCCGTTCTGTTCAACAGCAGCCGCACCGCAATGCACCGCACCCTGCTGAAGATCAGGAAACTGCTTGAAGCACAGGGCATCATCATCTCGCCGGCCGTCATCCCACCGACCGCCCTGCCAGCCCTTCGAGCCCGAGTGGCCGCCCAAAGCAGCAGCCCCAACAGCAAGATCAAAGCGGCAGGTTAATGATCGGCAGACCCTTAGTGATGCGTGCCTTCACCGCGGACACGCTCAACACAAAGTGGTGCGGCGACATCACTTACATGGCCGTCGGTTCGGCCTGGCTTTACTCGCCACGGTGATCGACATCTGCTCGAGGAAGGTCGTGGGCTGGTCAACCGCGGACCATATGCGCACCTCGCTGGTCACCGACGCGATCGCGATGGCCGTGGCCGCCCACGGTGGCCGGGTCCACGGCGTCGTCTTCCACACCGACAGGGGCGCTCAGTACAGCGCGGCAGCCTTCGCCGAGGTCTGCCGACGGCACGGCATCCTCCGCAGCATGGGCCGGGTCGGCTCGAGCTACGAGCACGCTGTCACAACTCGTCGCATGAAACCCGGTGTCCACTCCCCGGGATCAACCTCACTTGGGCTTGATCCGCTTTGACGGACATCGGAGATCAGGGGCTTGGGCCCCGGAAGGATGATGTTCATCATGGAGAGCATGGGGAAGAAGAAGGCGCGTCCTCGGCGCTCGTTCACGTGGGAGTTCAAGGCCGAGATCGTCGAGCTGTCGCCGGCGGGGTGACCGCTCGGTCGGTCAGGTCGCCAAGGACTTCGACCTGACCGAGACCGCGGTCCGCGACTGGGTCCGCCAGGCCCAGGTCGACGCCGGTGAACGTGACGGCCTGACCAGCAGCGAACGCGAGGAACTGGCGGCTCTGCGGCGGGAGAACCGCCGCTTGCGCGAGGACGTCGACATCCTCAAGCGTGCGACGGCTTTCTTCGCGACGGAGACCCGGTGAACGTGGACCCGTTCACCGAGGCGGAGAAAACAGCAGGTCACACCGTCAAACGGACGTGTGAACTCCTCAAGGTCTCCCGGACCGCCTACTACGCCCGCCGCAACGGCACCCCCGGCCCCCGTTCGGTGAGAGACGCCGAGCTGACCGAACAGATCACAGCCGTCCACCAGCAGTCCCGCGGCACCTATGGCGCCCCGCGCGTCCACGCTGTCCTTCAGCGTGAAGGAGCCGGCTGCGGGCGGCGCCGGGTCGCCCGTCTGATGCGACAGGCCGGCCTGACCGGCCGGCACCGCAGGCGCCGCCACCGCACCACCGTTCCCGACCCGCACACGGTGACCCGGCCTGACCTGGTGCTTCGCGACTTCCAGCCCGACCCCGCCGCGATCGACACCCGCTGGTGCGGGGACATCACCTACATCGCCACCGACGAGGGCTGGCTCTACCTCGCCACCGTCATCGACATCGCCTCCCGCCGCGTCGTCGGCTGGGCCACCGCCGACCACCTGCGGACCGAACTCGTCGCCGACGCCCTCACGGCCGCCTGCCGAACCCGCCGCCCGGCCAGCCCGGTGATCTTCCAGTCCGACCGCGGCTGCCAATACACCAGCAGTGAACTCGCCACCCTGGCAACAGATTTCGGCATCAGGCTTTCAGTCGGACGCACTGGCCAATGCTGGGACAACGCCCTCGCCGAATCGTTCTTCTCCACCCTCAAGAACGAGCTCGGCGACAGCCGGCCATGGCCCAGCCGGGCCGCAGCCCACACCGCGATATTCGAGTGGACCGAGAGCTGGTACAACTTGCACCGGCTCCACAGCAGCCTCGGCTACCGCAGCCCCGCCGAATACGAGACCGCCCTCGCAGCCTGACCACCACACCAAACGTGTCCGTCAAAGCGGAACAAGCTCACGACGAGGAACCCTGGCCGAGACCCGGCAGACGACTTACCCAAGCCCCGTGACCTGTGCGGGTCACCATTCGGGTCACCATTGCCAAGGGCGGACCCGAGGACCAGGAGCGCGATTCCGGCCGCCCTGGCCGCGTACGTCGCCGATGCGGCGTGTACGTCACCGTGATGGCGTACAGCCGGGTCTTCGTTCGCCGGTTGCGGCGGCCCCGTCGGAACGGTGAGACGTGGCTCTGCCAAGTGTTCGAGCGGCGGGGGCCGGTCCGATTGCTCGACGGGTCGCCTGGTCGGTCGCGCGGTGAGTTGCCGGGCCGGTTGCCGACCTGCACGAGTGCATCCTGCGTCCGCGCAGGTCACGGGCTGCGGGTCGCCGGATTCCGGAGCCGACACCTCTGATTCGCCTGCAGTGCCAGGTGAGGTGTCTTCCTGTTCCTCCCTGGGGTGGTGGGGTACGGCCTGGTGCTCCGTCAGGCTGCGTAGCCCGCCAAGGGTCTCGCTGCTGGCCGGCGGCCTCGGGTGCGGGCGCATCCCCCGGGCAGGCTGTCCCGTGCTCTCGCGGGGCCCGTATCTCCCGCTGCGCGGCGCTTGAGATCATGGGGGCATGACCAGCACTGAGCCATCCATGACAGATGCGCAGCAGCGGAGAAACGAGCTGCAGGCGCTCCACCGGCGCCAGGTAGACGCTCTCGATGCCTATGACAGGGCACTTGAGCAGACTTCTCTTGCTCAGGCTGCCCTCACCCAGTCTGTTGTCGAGGCTGTGAATGTGTTCGGGGGTATTGGCATGGCGACAGAACTGCTGGGCATTACGGCCAAGGAAGCGCGTGCTCATGTCGCGGCTCATGAGGCGGCGGTGAATCAGCAGTCGGATCCGGTTGCCGGATCAGTCTTGGAAGCTGGCGACGGCTGAGCGGCCCTGGGCCTGCATGGGGCTCTGGCTTCAACGGCCTGGCGAGTCATTGCAGACGGCAGGCTGTTCAGCGGTTCACCTTCCTGGTGCCTGGCCATCGGCGGGTGCGCGGGGAGCGGCAGCCGGAAACCGGGTGGAGCCTGTAGTGCCTGCCGGCGTCGGCTGCCCGGATCCCGTTGCGCAAGGTCTCCGGGTTGACCCTCAGATCCGCGGCGGTCTGCTCGGTCGGTGCCCGTGGTCGTCGAGGTGTCCCGGCACGGCGAAGTGGGGCGGGATTATCTCCCGCCCCACTTCGTGGCCCGGCGCACGTGGCGTCCCCTGGTGCGGCCGGACAGACCGGCCCGCGTGTCAGGGCGGGGCCGGGGCTATGAGGTGCGTCAAGCGGCGATGCGTGCCCAGTGGGTGGTGCCGCTGGGGTGTGTGCGGGTGCCGTGGGTTTCGGCGAGGGTGTCCACGATGGTGGGGCCGTGTTCGTCGTCGGCGCGAGAGGTGGTCCTTGTGCCTTCTGTCTCGACGGGGCCGCCGTCGGTGACCCCTACCCAGACTCGGCTGCCGGTCCGCTCGCGGTGCAGGTGCAGTGCGAGGGGCGGTGCGGCGTGCTCGACGGCGTTGGTGACCAGTTCGGACACGACCAGCAGTACCGCATCGCTGGCCACCTGCCACTCGTCCAGCACCGCCTGCGCTGCGTGCCGGGCGGTTCGGACGGCCTGCGGCCGGTGGTCCAGGGCCTCGGTCACGTCATTGCTGTCCACGGGCGGGCGCGGAGCGGGAACCCGCACGCCCTCGCCACCGGTCTGGCCGGTGATGATGGTGTTGTATTCGGTGGCGTACATGACGATCACTTCCGAAGAACGGCTGCTTTTCAGCCCTGGGTTTCCGTCTCTGTACTGACCACCTTCCTCCGGCCGCCGAGTGGGTACCTGAGCAACACATACCCAAAACGAGACATATCCGGCGCATGTGGTGTCCCAGGTGGCGGGGAGTGGGGCAGCGCCGGGTGAAACCCGGAGGGCCTGCCTGCGTTGCCGGGTCTCCGGGCCAGTCCCTGTCTCCTGGAGCGGCGGCGGCCGGGGTGGCGGGGGCTGCCAGGGGGTGTGAGGTACGGAGTGGGCCCAGGGGGCCGGGTTACCGTCGAGAGCGGCGTGCAGGGCTGCGGCGAGTTCGCGTGCCCAGGGTTCGCTGTTCACGTCGTGGAGCACGTAGCAGACCGGACCACCGAAGGAGCCGGAGCGGATCTGTCGGGCACGGAGCAGGCGGGTGACGGCCTGGCGGACGCTGTCGTGCGCCGCGGTGTCGATGGTGTGCCGGGGTGTGGTGAGTGTGCCGGCTTTGACTGTCCACCGCGGGCCGTGGTGTCGATGGCGAGGAACACCGCCCGCCGTTCTTCGGCGGCGGAAGGCGGTGTTGAAGGCCTCGACGCCTGTCGCGTCTGGGATGAGAGGGCGGGCAGGTGACCGGGAGCAGCTGCATCGGATCATCCTCCCCGGCGACGGGAGAACCACCGGGTTGACGCGGCCCGTGTCCCTGGGGCACCAGGGGCGTTGGGTTGTGTGGTGTGTGCGCGGGTCCGGGCACCCCGCGGCCGGACCCGCGCCGTCCGCGGCCCCGATTCCACGCCCGGCGTCGGGGCCGCTCCTCAGATCCGCGGTTCTCTCCTGGACCGTGTGGCCGGCCGCTCCGGTCCTTCCTCCGGACCGGGATTTCGCGCTGCCAGCGACGCCCCATGGCCGCACTGGCCTGGGCGTGGAGGCTGGGGGCCTGTGTTGCGGGCCAGGGGGGCGTCTGGATGGCTCTGTGGGCGCCTTTGGTTCTGGTGGCGGTGGCGTGAGGTGTTCTCTGCGATGGCAGAGCCGCGGTGCGGGCAGCCAGGGGCGGGCTGTTCAGCTGGTGGCTGTTCGCGTGGGGTGGCTTGTCTGCGGGTTGCCGGGAGGCTGTGCCCCGGACCTGACGGGGAACGGGTGCGAAGCCGTTTGTCAGGTCCGGGGTTGTGCCGGTGGAAGAGCCTGCGCCGTGTGACCTGGGCGAAGCGGCCGACACTCGTGGCAGCGGGCCCCGGCGGAGGCTGGCGAGGCCTGCTGCGTATCTCGCTCGGACTCTAGCGGGCCGTGTGCCGTGCCTGCGTGCGCCACGCTGGTGGCGTTGCAGGGTGAACAGTTCAGACTTGACGACACACGGAATCATTTCCGCCGGGCCCTGGAAGCCCAGATCAGCAGCCCGCTGGAGGCTGCAGCCGCACTCGCCGTACAGGACGACTGTCCCCGAGCGAGCGTGTGGCGCCCGCCTGGGTCACGGGCGTGGGGAGATGCTGTGCCGACGTGGTGCGTGTCTTTGGGGGCCCGGGGGCGTTGAGGTGTGTGACGCGTGCACAGGTCCGGGCGCCCCACGCCCAGGCCACGTTGTCAGCGGCCCCGGTTCTTACGCCTCGGCACCGGGGCCGCCCCCAAAGTCCGCGGTGCCTTCCCGGGCTGTGTGGACAGCCGCTCATGCTTCGTTGCTGTTCCCAGGGCCTGGCTTGGAAAGCTGCCGGTACGGCTTTCCCCGGCCCCCGTCCCGCCCCGAGTCTCTCTTCGCGGGGTCCTGTCGGCACCGGCGACGGTGCTCGGCAGGGCTGTCTGGGCAGGGCTCGGCGGTGGCTCCGTGGTGTCGTTGCGGGCGGCTGTTTCGCTGGGTTCGGCGCTGAGGGCCCAGACTCTTCCGATGTCCGTTTTTCCTGTTTTTGGGTATTGCTTGCTCAGGGTTTCTGTGCTGTGGGGGAGTGTGCTGGAAGTACCAGAGAAGGTACTTCCAGACCCACTGGCAGGCAGTGATCCCGATGACGACGACCACGTTCTCCCGTAACGGACAGCAGCGTTCCGCGCTGTCTGCCGTGCCGGATGGCGGGCGCGGGTTCAGCCTGTCTCTGGAGCACGGGCCGCTTGCCCCGGCCACTGCCCGTCACGCGGTGAGGCCGGTGCTGGAGGCCTGGGGGCTGGACGCGGACCGGGTGTATGACACGCTGCTGGTCGTCTCCGAGCTGGTCACGAACGCTGTCACTCATGCGCTTCCGCCGGTTGTCCTGCATCTGCAGGGTTCGGTGGACGCCTCGGGCCGGGTCCAGGTTCATGTCACCGACGGCGGGCCGCGCACGGAAGCCGGCCACGGCAGCTGGGCCGCCGCCCGGCCCGAGGACGAGCATGGCCGGGGTGACCAGATCGTCTCCGCCCTCGCCGGCCACACCGGCACCGGGACCGAGGCCGGTCTCGACGGGCTGATCGACCACTGGGCGGGCCTCGACGCAGCCTGACGTCCGTCCCGCATCCTGCAAAAGCCCGCACTGAAACAAGCGGAAGAGGAGACTGGAAGCCTGTTGCGTCCCATGGAGCCGGAGGCGCCCGTGCGAGCGGACCAGCTGCTGCAAGCCCACACCGTGTGGTGGGGCGGCACCGTCCTGCTCCGCCTCGAGGGAGAACTCGACATCGCCACCGCCCCGCTCCTCGACCGGGCCGTCTCCTCCGCACTGGCCGCAGGGCCAGACCTCCTCTGCCTCGACCTCACCGCCCTCGCCTTCTGCGACGTGACGGGCCTGCACGCACTGCGCCGCCTCACCGACCAGACCCACGCCGCCCACACCCGCCTGCACCTGGCCGGCCTGCACCCCCGGCTCCGCTACACCCTCGACCGGCTGAAAACCCTCTCCCCCTGGAACCCACCCGTCCTCCAGCACTGACGAGGGCAACTGCTGTAACTCCACCCGGAAGTGTTCCATCCGGCTGTCATCCTGACGCCCAGCCGGGTGCGGGACCGGCCAGCACCTGATAACCCCCGCCCTCGGCGCTCGATCGGGCGCCGCTGTCACCGTGCGTCGAGATGCAGACGCTGAATGTCCGGTGACCGATGGCAGGTTTGGTGGCCGGTCAGACCCACGATGGTCCCGGCTGCTCACTACTTCGCTTGCCAGGCCTCGGTCGGCTGGTGGATAGCAGAAGACCAGTGCCCGGAGTGATCCGGTCGGTGATGACTGCGCGGTCAGCGCTGCTCGTAGGGATCGCTGTAGAGGGTCAGTGACTGACGTGCTACTGGCGGCCGCACAGTCGCCGGGCTGGTCGTGGACCGGTTTGCGGATGGAGCAATGATCACTCACTCCGAAGGAAGGGATTCCATGGTCGACTAGGGTCGACGCAGCAGGTACCCCCCTCGATGTGTCAGCTGCATGGGCTGTCCCGGCTGGGCCGGGACAGCCCATGCAGTCGCACCCTCCCGGTGCCCCATATGAGACTCGGGCGTGAAGCTCACGCTCCGTGCAGCGGGCTTCGGCGGGAGATGCGCCAGGTCTTGATTCGTGCGATGCCGCGTTCGGCCGGGCAGCGGGGCCTGGCGTGGGCCCGGTTCAGGGACCGTTGTCGGGTGGTGAGCTCTTTGCGGGGCCGCCGTCGCTGGGGAACGGTGAAGGTTCCGCCTGCTCCGAGGTAGTCGGGGCCGGCCAGGGCCGGGACGCCAAGGCGGATGCAGGTGGTGGTGATCTGGTGTTTCCGGGCTGCGGTGAGGTCGTGGGTTCGGCCCGGCAGGGCTTGTGAGATCCACAGGATTCGGCCTGACGCATCGGTGATGACCTGCAGGTTCACCCCGTGGCGGCGGTGCTTGCCGGAGTAGCCGGCCCGGCCGCCGGCGGCCCGGTCGCACTAGGTGAGAGTCCCGTCCACCAGTACGTATGCCTGCTTCGCCGCGTCCGGCCTGCCGCGCAGTGCGGCGGTCAGTCCGGGTGCCCGACGGGCGAGGAGGGTGACGGCTTGGCGGACGCAGGCGTGGGCCGTTCCGGCGCTGATGCGGAAACCGGAGGCGATCTGGGCGAGGGTGAGGTGGTGTCGCAGATACACCAGTGCGACGATCGCCCGTCCGGACGGGCGGAGCCTGCATCGGCGGTCACCCTCACGGAGGACGATGAGCATGGTGACCGTCTCGACCAGGGCGTGGGGCAGGCCGAGTGATGCAGGACAGGTGACCAACGGGGCTCCCCGGCAGGCGGGATGAGATGTCAGGTACCTCCCTCAACTGCCGAGGAGCCCCGTCCGTTCTGCCACGACCCGCTGCCCGTTCCCCTCACCCGATCAGTGGCCACTCTGAAAGAGCTCTGTGCTTTGAGCCGGACCGGCCAGTTGCGACGTGCGGCACCGGGTCGCCAACCGCCCCAGGAAAATTTGTTGGCACCAAGACCTTCAGATGACGAGACTGCATGGGTGACCACCCTGCCGCTGTTGCCCGGCCTGCTCCCACTGGGCGCTGCGGACAAATTGTGGTTTGACCTGACGGGCGAGAGTGCTGTGTCGACGGCTGCTGCGGCGTTCACCTGTTCTCCTGCCCACGCCTGGGTGGGGTATGTACTGCTCGGCGGCCACGTGGTGGCGACGGTGAAGGCAAGGTCGGCGCACCTGCAGGTCAGCTCGGAGCAGTCCATGAGCGCGCGCATGATCTGCATCTGGGCCCGGCCGCCCGAGGTGCTCGCGGTCAGGCAGGAGCCCAGGGCTCCTTGGCACGTGGTGTGGCGTGTGGCAGGACATGCACGCCTCCATAGCGTTCTGCATCTCGGCGCTGAGTGGGGACGCGGCAGACTGCTGGGCACGATTCCTCCTCGAAAGCGGGGGAAGCCGGGTGCCGGCCTCTCTCTCGTTCTACGTCCAGTCGCCCACGCCTATCTGGGAACCTGGCCGTGCCCGCCGGGCGGCCCTCGTGCGTGGTCGCCAGGGGACGTGGACTCATCGAAAGAGAATCTCGGGGACCGGCCTGGACCTGGCAGGTCGCGGTTCCGGCGCCGGGCTGGGGCTGCCGACGATGGCCGGCGCCGACGCAGCAGTGCGACAGAGCTGGTCAGCCCAGGAATTCGACGCGGTCGATGCGCCCGCCCCGGATCCGGTATGCCACGAGGACGCGGAGCGGTTCAGCGGCGATGCCGTGGGCTGTCTCGTGGTCGACGACCCAGTCGCCTTCGGTGAGTCTGCCAGTCACCTCCGCGTGGCAGCGGCCTTCGGTGAACTGGCCGGCGTACGCCTCGCGCACCGCTTGGCGCCCCTGGAGCAGACTGCCGTCCGGGTACGTGATGCAGACGTCCTCGGCGTACGTGTCGGTGAAGCTCTCTAGGTCATGGTCGTTGTAGGCGGTCAGCTGGCGCTCGACCACACTGGCTGGCCCAGTCAAGGCGTTCATGCGCAACAGCATGTCAGGCGCAAACCGGGGGATGGACAGAGGAAATACGGTCTGCCAGTACCGCGGCCGTCAGGTCAGCCGGCGTTGGTGACGGCCTGCGCGGACTGGGCCGCCTACAGCCGGGCACAGGACCCGCCCGCCGCCATCGGCTCGCCATGCGCCCGGTGATCGAGCCGGTCCCCATCGCGAGGATCACATCCGCGTCCCGGGATGGTCGAGAGAGACGGTGCGCGATCAAGAACGACGTACGCCCGCGGCTCTCTCGTGCGGGACTGTAAAGATTTGAGTGCAACTGGGTTGGTCGGCTGGGTCGGATTCGGTTGTCCGTCGAAGGCGATGCCGAGGGCCTGGAGGGCCTGCTTCCAGCGGCTGGTCCAGCGTTTGCGGCCGGTGCCGGTCGGGTCGAGTGACATGACCGCGAGGTAGATGCCCTTCAGGGCGGCGTTCTCGTTGGTGGTGCAGTTCAACGCCTGCCGAACAGTCCTGCGGTGAACCCCCTTCTCTCCCAATGCCCGCTGCGACATCTCCGGATCGACACGTTTATCCCTCCGGATCGCGGCGTACAACTCCGCCCGCGACAAACCCCGACGCGCGCACGCAGGGAAATAACTGCAGGCTGTGTCAACGGGACGCTTGCCATGATCGCCTCGCCTGGAATCCACTCAGCTGCTGGGGCATGCTGAAAAAGAGGACGGGCTGCCGGTCGGCAGCCCGTCCCCGGTGTATCAGTCCCCTGCTAACCTTCCACCGCAATTTCGTTGTGGTTTGTGAGCCAGCCGCCGTCGCCGCCTGTATGTCCGCATGAGCCGGGGCACGCCGTTCCGTAGGCTTCAGCGAACCTCTCATCCGTCTCTTCAGAGGGCAGCATTTCAAGGTTCTGAGAGTTCTTCATGTTATTCACTTCCCTGAAATTCGAAATGCACTGTTCCAGTCAGCGCAAGCGGAATGCTTGCGCATGTATCGGGTAGTAACCGAAGCAGATTCTGCTGTTTGGGCTGTGCACCCGTCAGTCCACAGACGACTCTCCAGGTGTGAGCAGAGACATGCCTGAGCAATTACTACTTACATCACGAAGGGGTGATAGTGTGACTGGTTCTCTCGCTAGTCTTCTGAGTCAGGAATTCTGTTCAGATGTTTAGACTTGGCCTGTGGCACGTACTGGACGGCCGAAGGCCGAGTTAGTTCTGTCGGACGAGGAACGGGCTGCGCTCGAGGGCGGGCGCAGCGCCGTTCCACGCCGCAGGCGTGGGCCTTGCGCTGCCGGATCATCCTGGCCTGCGCGGAGAGTGCTTCCACAAGGACGTCGCTGCCCGGCTCGGCTCGACGACGCATGCGGTGGGCCGCTGGCGGGCAAGGTTCGTAGAGCATCGGATCGCCGGCTTGGGAGACATGCCCCGCTCGGGCGGTTCCCGGACGGTGACCGACGAGCAGGTAGCCGCGCTGGCCACCAGGACGCTGGAGTCGGCTCCGAAGAACGCGCCCCCACTGGTCGACGCGGTCGATGGCGAGGCAGGCGGGCCTGTCGCAGTCGACGGTGTCGCGGGTCGCGTTCGGTCTTCAGCCGCACCGGTCGGAGGCGTTCAAGCTGTCCACAGACCCGTACTTCGTAGGCTAAGGTCCACGATGTCGTCGGCCTCTATCTGGACCCGCCCGAGCGGGCTCTGGCCTTCTGCGTGGACGAGAAGTCGCAGATCCAAGCCCTGGACCGCTCGCAGCCGGTGCTGCCGATGATGCCCGGAGTGCCGCAACGCGTCGCGCACCACTATGTCCGCGCCAGCACCACCACCCTGTTCGCCGCCCCGGAGGTCGCCACCGGCAAGGTCATCGGTTCCCTGCATCGCCGCCACCGGGCCGAGGAGTTCAAGAAGTTCCTCATCAAGCTCGACTGGGAAGTGCCGGACGGCCTCGACATCCACCTCGTGCTGGACAACTACGCCACCCCCAAGTCCCCGGCCATCAAGACCTGGCTACTGGCCCACCTGCGGTTCCATCTGCACTTCACGCCGACTGGATCGTCCTGGCTCAACCTTGTGGAGCGATGGTTCGCCGAGCCGACGAACAAACAGATACGGCGAGGCGTCCACAAGACCGCCGAAGCCCTGGAGAAGGACATCCGGATCTGGAGCGCAGCCTGGAACACCGACCCCAGGCCCTACATCTGGACCAAGACCGCGGACGAGATCCTCGAACGCCTCGCCTCATATCTGAACAGAATTCCTGACTCAGAAGACTAGGATCGGATGCAGCCCGTGCCAGGTCCGGCGTGCGCAGGTGAGGCCCGGTGCACACATGCTCTGAGCTTGACGTTTAACCTCGTCTGTCACCCGACGCTGATCTGCGGTTCGTGTCGGGACAGCGGAGGCGGCCGTTCTCCAAGCTTCGAGATGTCGAGTAACGAAGCATGAGAGAACGGTCGCTGCGTATGAGTCTCCCTGTTCTCGGGGCTGCAGGTGAGGCGTTCGACGCCTTGTCCCGCTTTCGTGTCGAGTTCTACGAGTGCCCTTACGCCCGGAGGGAGGCACTCTCCGAGCTCACGGACGCGGTGCTGTGTGCGGACGGGCCGGTGAAGACACTGGTCGAGCAACTGGCACCTCAAACACCCCCACCACCACAACCCACCCCTACCACCGGCTCACACCGTCACGCTGGTGCCACCCACCAAACCAGCCAGCAGACGCCCTAAGCCCACCTAAATCACTAGTATTACCTATAGAGCAAAATGAGCGTAGGCCCGATGGTCGCCAAGGCGTTTGTGGGCCCCTAGGGCCACGCTGTCCCGTTTCGTTCGGCGGATCAACTGGTCCAGCAGGCTTGTGGTGGCATCTATTCGGGGCTTGTACCTGAATCTGCACATTGGTAGGTGAACGCTGCGAAGGCTTCAGGAGCTGCGGGGGCAGTGATTCTAAGGGTGGCTTTTGCTTGATATGTGCCCCGGCCGCTGACCGTCCAGTTCAGACGGAGAGAGACGGATCTCTGTCCTATGGTCAGCTTCTCCTCGAGGAGGGCCGACGTGCTGCCGTCGCTCCGTATCCACTGATAGGAGAGCACGCCAGGTGCGCCATTTGTGATGATATGTCCGGTAATTTGGGTGGTCTCTCCGCAGCCCACTTTGCGACCTTTGCTCGCTGGTTCCACTGAGACGCCGGTGACGGCCAGCTCCGGTCCCAGATACGAGGGCGCCAGATACGCAGTTACTCCAGCGAGGATGAGCGCCGCCGGCCCGTACCGGAGCAGTGCTCGGGACCTGCGGCGCGAGGCCGGTCGATTCGGAAGGGCTACGCAGGCCGGAAAGGCAGCGGGCAGACCATGGGGCATCGGCCGGGTCGCCTGGCGCGTGGACACGAGTGTCTCCGGCGCAGCGAATTGGGCCGGCTGAGCCGCAGGAGCCGACGTCCAGTTCTCGTCCAGGTAGGTAGGCATCGTCTGCGCGGCACTCGGAGAAAAGGGTTGCGGGAGCGGTGCCCCGTCGCTGGCAGGGATCTGCGATGGCGCATGCCAGGCCGAGTGGAGCGTCGGCATCTCGTCCGGGGTCGGCTGCTCAGAGCCTCGAGACTGCGTGCTCATTGACTGCCCCTCAGCATGCGTTGCTGGGAATGTGCTGGTAGGGACGTGCAGGCTCAGAGGATGGGGAGCTTGAAAGCAGAACGCCCCATCGCCGTGTGCAGAACGCGGGACCGAAGGTGTGGCCTAGGTTGAGGGTGTACTGAGTGTTCCCGTTGAGCACGAAGGTCTGAGCAGCTCCGTCCTGCTTGCCAGGACTGGAAGCTGTGCTGTTCACGTTCGCGTCGAACCATGTCACTGTGACCGTGACGGACGCTGGGGTATGCGTTCTGACAAGAATGCCCGCGTCTGCACGTCCGTTGCCTGTCGCAGCCAGGCTGGTCAGGCCGAGGAACGAAACTCTGGAGGGTGGAGTAGGACTGGTGGTGGATGCCGACGCAGCAGGAGAGGGTTGCTGGGGCGGAGTGACAGGGGGAGAAAGAGGCGGCGGCCGTTCAGTGCTTCCGGGTGTTACAGCCGGAGAAGTGCTGGCAGTGGGCTGCAAATTAGCCTTTCCGGCACCAACGGTGGTTCCGCTGGTGTCACCCTTGCCATCAGGTCCGGTGGGTTCCTCACTGCCGGAATCTGAGTTCGCCTCAGGTGATCTGCTTGCGGTCTGACCGTCCGAGGCAAAGGCAGGGTCAGAAGCAGACGCTGCCGGGGAAGGACTGTTACTGGGAGAGGCAGTGTGGCCAGGACTCCCGGGCGTGTTCCTGGGGGATTCAGCCAAGGCTCCGGCAGGCAGGGAAGGCGAAGCCCGGTGCAGCGGACGCGGTGCGTGATTTTCGCCAGCAGCAACGACAACCCCTGCGACACCGGTTGCCACGACCACCGCGGCACCTGCAGTGCGTGCAGCCCACGCAGGGATCCTCTTGATGTCCGAGCCACGCGCCGTACCCCTGGCAGCGGGCCTTTGCGATGGAGACAGAACAGTTGTCGCGAGTTCCGTGCTCCCTGCCGCGACAGACCCAGGAGCGGGGATGAGCAGGGGCAGCAACGCGACAGCCGCAGCCAGGGTGCCCTTGCCGCGCTTCTCCCAGTCCGATCCGTATGCCGCTCCTGCGGTCCTCTCCAGTTCATCGAGGAAGGAAGATGCGTCAGCCGGTCTGTCTGCCGGTGCTTTGGCCATACCCCAAGTGATCAGAGGCCGGAGAGCATCGGGAACCTGTGCTACAGGGACCGGCGCCGTACTGTGGGCAAGGGCCAGTTCGGCGAGCGTTGACCCGGCGAAGGGCTGTTCACCCGCGAGACACTCAAAGAAGGTTGCCGTCGCGGCATAGATGTCAGCACTGGGCGTGACCGGCTCGGCTCGCCATTGCTCGGGGGCCATGTAAGCGGGTGTGCCAACAGCCTGAGTGGCGGCACCTGAGCGCACCGCAATGCCAAAGTCGGCCAATTTGGACGCGCCTTGCGCCGTCACCAGGACGTTTGCCGGCTTGTAGTCACGATGCACGACACCCGCGCTGTGGGCTGCGCCCAGGCCAAGAAGCGAACCCTTGAGGATGGCCAGAGCTGACTCGGGCGTGGTCGCACCTTGCTCACGGAGCAGGATACGCAAGCTGACTCCCTGCACCAGCTCCATCACGATGGCAGCTCCGGTGCGGGCTTCGGAGTAGCCGTACAGGCGTACGATGTGCTCGGAGTCGAGGCTTGCCAGCAGTCTAGCTTCGGCGCGAAACGACTCGACAAAGTCCGGGCTGCTGCGAAGTTCGGGGCTCAGGTACTTGATGGCCACCGCTTCCGATGTCGTCTGGTGCACTGCTTGGACGACACGCCCGCTGGCTCCTGTTCCCAACTCCCTCAGAGTCCGGTACCCCGGGACCTCCCATGCGTAGTCCGAAGACTCTGCTGAGAACACGCCCGTCATTCCGTGCCTTCCCTTAGCCATCTGAATTTGACCGGAAGCGGAGTAGCAGGCGCTGCAGGCCTCCCCTAGGGTCGTCGCGTGCCGCATGTGCGGCCTGAGCAATCACCGCTCAATCGCGCAACTGGAGCTCGCCTTGAAGCTTCCCTCTGATCGTGGACACCTGGAGACTGGGACGTGAGGTTCCAGAGGTAGTAGTGCCAGGTGGGAAGTAAGTACACGATGCGGCACTCGGCGGAGTACCGACGGGACGCGATCCCGCTCGTCCGCTCTTCGGGTAGGACGGTGACCGAGGCCGCCCGGAGGTACTGTCAAGTTGTCGGAGGTGTGATCGTCTGAGGGCAGGAAGAGGCGCTGGCTGGCCTGATGTTCAGGCTGTGGCGGACATGCTGGTGTTGCCGGTGTTGTGGTTCCAAATAGTCAGGCGGAGGGCCATCTCGAAGCGGTGGTGGCCGACGGTCATCAGGTGGCGTCCGGGCTGGAAGTGGGGCGAAATGCCGGTGAACGCAGACAGGAACCGCTGCGCTCCGCCGACGGACCGGAGGCGTTTCATCGCGCGTTCGCGCTGCCGGGTGGGCTGGTGGGAGTTCTCCGCCCGGCTGTTCAGCCCCTTGTGGGAGCGTGTTCCACCGAGGGCATCACCTCGCGGTGCGCGGCACGGTAGGAACGGAGTTTGTCTGTCACGATCACCCGGGGTACCGACCGGGTCTTCTTCAGCATCCTCGCCACCGCCATCCTCGACCGGCTTCTCCACTGCTGCGACGTCGTCTCGATCAACGGCCCCAGCTACCGGCTCACGAACCGACTCGCAGCCATCGAGCGCGACACCCAGGTCGCCTGACGACTGAGCACATCTTCATCGGCTCTGTCGCTGATCTTGTGATGCTGGGCGGTTGAGCTGGGCAGCCTCCGGGTGCGGAAGGGGAGACTGGAAGGCTGTTGCGTCCCATGGAGCCGGAGGCGGCCGTGCGAGCGGACCAGCTGCTGCAAGCCCGCACTGTGTGGTGGGGCGGCACCGTCCTGCTCCGCCTCGAGGGAGAACTCGGCATCGCCACCGCCCCGCTCCTCGACCGGGCCGTCTCCTCCGCACTGGCCACAGGGCCAGACCTCCTCTGCCTCGACCTCACCGTGAACCGTTCTGACTTCTCTGCCGCTCCGTTGTGAGCCATCAGAGAGGATGGGGGCACGTGCCCGAGAAGATTGCTGCGCGGCGGACTCGCCGCCTGCTGCGGCTTCTGATCGGCAGGCACGTCTTCCTGATGACCGCCAGCCGGCAACGCCTCGAGATGACCAACCGCTTCACCCTCTGGGACCACATCACAGGCACCGCCAGCCTGCCTGCCGCCATCTGCACCAGACCAGGCCCGGACCCCGGCCTGCCCCTCAGACGACCACACCCCCGACAACGTAACAAGGCCCTACTTGCGCTTCTGTGCCACGTACTTTTTCTGTCGATCAGACCAGCAGTTCTAGTTGGTCCGGTGTCCGGAAACTTCGGGGCGGCTCACCTGGCTGCGGACGCCGCTGGCGGACAGAGAGTTCGCGTGCGCTTGCCCGAACTTCAGGCACCAGCGCCGGATGGTCTCGTGGGGTCTGAGTACGTCTTGCTCTCCAGCGAGGCATGACCGAAGCGAGAGTATTGCTCTGCTCCCGACGTCCGGGGCGCTAGGGGGCAGGGCTCTCACGCTTGCGCAAGTCATCCGCAGAGCATCGGCACTCTCTGGCATATACGAAACATCACAAAGGAGCAGCAATGATTCGACGTTTGGCAGCGACTGTGGCCGCGGCCTTCGCTCTTGTGGCTGGGGTCGCTGGAACCAGCCATGCGGCGGAGGCACTAGACGGAAACTGTGAGTCCGGAGAATTCTGCGTATACCGCTACGAATATTACGCTGGCGGAACGACAGACTTCGCCGCGAGCAGACTTAGCTATAAGGGTCTTATTTTCGGAGGCACTCTGACTACGACAGATAATCATGCTAGCAGCAGCAAGAACAGGTCTACCGCCGAGGTTACCCTCTATGCGTATGCCAACTATGGCGGCCCGTTCGTCGTTCACTCGGGCGTGTATGCACCCTGCACCTCGGACTTGTGCGCCGCCTACACTCAGATTCCACAATTCGACAACGTCGCCAGCTCGCACGAGTTCACTTGGTAGTAGAATCTTCAATATTGCATACTGCTTGACCCGGTACTACAGGAGCGCTTCCGTGCCGGCTGGCGGGGCGGTCCGTTGTCCTGCGCGTGGAGATGTTGCGTGATGTGGAGCGGGGTGAGCGGAGTGGTTCAAGGCTTTCTTCGCTTCGCTCGGGTCTGTTCGGCCGGAAGGACCCGCGTGGGAATGCGCGTGCGTATCTTAAGGCGTTGCTGGGGCCGGTGGAGCGGAAGAACTCCTGGCAGATCGCTACGCAGGCGGGGCACGTGGTGCCGGACCGGGTGAAGAACCTGCTGCGGTGTACGGCGTGGAGCTGGAGCGGGCTCCGGGGCGGGGTGCGGGCCTTCGTCGGCGGGTGTCTGGGCGATCCGGAGGCGGTTCTGGTGATCGACGAGCCCGCATTTCTGAAGAAGAGAACGAAGTCGGCCGGGGACGCCCGGAGGTACGCCGCGACCACCGGGCAGGTCGAGAACCACCAGGTCGCGGTGTTTCCTCGCGTGCGTGCCCCCGCAAGGCCGGGCGTTGACCGACTTCGCCCTGTACCTGGGCAAGACCTGGGCCGGTAACCGTGATGCGGTGCCGGGAGAAGAGGGTGCTCACGAAGGCGGAGCTCGGTCGGTGCCTGGTCGAGCGCACCCGCTGTGCGGGAGTTCTAGTTGGTCCGGTGTCCGGAAACTTCGGGGCGGCTCACTGGTCGCTGGGTGTGCAGCCGATGACGTGGAGCAGGGTGGCGCCTGGGTACCCGGAGCGGTGGGGCAGGTACTTGGGGTGTCCATGCGGGCCGGCTTCTCTGTGGCAGGCCGTCTGCCGGGGGGCGGGTGGTGCGTGGGGACACTCCAGGGACGGGGCGGGCCTGCGCGGAGCTTACCCAGGCACGGTGCTCGGCGGCCTGACCGAGACCAGAGCCCGGGCCAAGCACGCCCTGGCGCACCCCCACCCCTCAAGCCCTCACCAACGTGACAACACCTGTGGCAGTGCTCTGACAACGTCCCGAATTCATGCAGTCCCAACCGGAGCGATGAGAGGGGCCCTCCACGAGTGAGTGGCCATTACTCAAGTACTCCATCTCACCTGTGGGGTTCCGTGGGTATGGCCCGGAGTGACGGCTCGGGATGCCGTTCGGAATACCCACCGGGCTTCGGCTGAGCCTGCGATAACACACGGGCTTCTGATGTGCATGAGGTGTTCTGTGATCACAAATGTTGAGATTCTCCAGCTAGTTCCTGAGGAGAGCGTCGACGGTTCCCAGGATGGAGGCTTCGCGGGGGCTACGACTACCAAATGCGGAGAAACCCGTTGGTGCACCGCAACGGACTTGCCGCCGCAAGGCCATTAGGACTGACGCTAGTGTCCTGAGTGAACCCTTTTCCCCTGTCCCTGCAGGGCGAATGTGCAGGTCAGGTGGGGGTGCCACGAGGCGGGGCTCCTGGTCGTTGCGTTGGTGTTCTCTACGCACCACGCCCCGCCCGAGGAGCCTCGCTTAAGGCCCGTGCGATGCGCCGGTTTGGTGTCAGTGATGGTGCATCAGGTTGATGGGTTTGTGCTGGTGGTGTGGGGGCGGGATGAACCGTTCCGACTTCTCTGCCGCTCCGTTGTGAGCCATCGGAGTGGATGGGACCCCTGTGCCCCTGGAGCCCCGGTCAGCCCGGCGGCGGGCACGGCCGATCCCGGTACCGCGCTGGTCCCGTAGAGACAGCGGCAAACTCACGGCGGTTCGTCGTCCCCGGCCCGGTCGAAGCCTTCAATAAAGCCCTTCAGGACGCTCAGCGGAGGCGCCGCAGAGCGAACACAGCCGGACACCGGGCCGTTTTGCAGTGCACGTGTGGCGGCACCGGCCTCTTTCTCCTTACCACCGACCCCCTCGCCCCCTCCATGGGCAGCGGCGTCCGGCACGTCGAGACGACCCACCCGGGCCAGAGCCTCTCAGCCTCCTGGCGCTGCACACCGACGACGCGGCCGTCACCCGCAACACCCGCTCACTCGACCGCAGCGACCCCCGCCCCTGGTTTGCGGGCCTGAACGCGGCTCTGACCGCCAACTTCTGACCGGTGGCTTCGTACGCGAGAACGCGTCGTCTGTTGATCAGCTCGGGAGGCGCTCCGAGACCGCCGCACCGAGTTGCGCGGACCGTGGTGTCTCGCGACGGGCTGCCGCTGACCCCCGTCCCATAGGGTCAGCGGCAGCCCGTGCCGATATGGCGTGCGCGGGTGATTGCGTCCTGAACATGAAAGGGAGTTGGCTGTAGGGCCACTCCTGGAAGTGGTGCTGTGCCAAAGATGAAGGCAGGCGCTTCGGAGTCGCCCTACGGGGGGAGGCTTCAAACGCCTCATGCTGCGTTGGCTGAAGACCGTCGTGGTGAGCGATGGGGAAAGGGCGCTGTAAGAGGCGTCAGGCGGGGATCGGGAAGACGAGCGCAAACGAATCGCTGCTGACGTGTCGAAATCCACAAGGGTGACATCAAAACCGGGGCTTTCACCCGGTCTCGGGATAGGTCCGGCGGGTACCCGTTTGCTGGCCTATGAGGGGGAAGGGCGCCCTGTGTCGACGTGGTGCGTGTCTTTGGGGGGCCGGCGGCGTTGAGGTGTGTGACGCGTGCACAATCTGGGCGCCCCACGCCCAGGCCACGCAGTCCGCGGCCCCGGTTCTTACGCCTCTGCGCCGGGGCCGCCCCCAAAGATCCGCGGTTCCCTCCTGTGCTGTGTGGACAGCCGCTCCTGCTCGTGGCTGTGGCCAGGGCCTGGCTTGGGAAGCTGCTGGTACGGCGATTCCTGGCCCCGTCCCGAGTCTCTCTTCGCGGGGGCCTGCCGGCCCTGGCGGGGCTGTCCGGGCAGGCGGGCGGCGGCATTCTCCAGGTGCCCGTTTTTCCTGTTCTGGGTATTGCTTGCTCAGGGTTTCTGTGCTGTGGGGGAGTGTTCTGGAAGTACCAGAGAAGGTACTTCCAGACCCACTGGCAGGCAGTGATCCCGATGACGACGACCACGTTCTCCCGTAACGGACAGCAGCGTTCCGCGCTGTCTGCCGTGCCGGATGGCGGGCGCGGGTTCAGCCTGTCTCTGGAGCACGGGCCGCTTGCCCCGGCCACTGCCCGTCACGCGGTGAGGCCGGTGCTGGAGGCCTGGGGGCTGGACGCGGACCGGGTGTATGACACGCTGCTGGTCGTCTCCGAGCTGGTCACGAACGCTGTCACTCATGCGCTTCCGCCGGTTGTCCTGCATCTGCAGGGTTCGGTGGACGCCTCGGGCCGGGTCCAGGTTCATGTCACCGACGGCGGGCCGCGCACTGAAGCCGGCCACGGCAGCTGGGCCGCCGCCCGGCCCGAGGACGAGCATGGCCGGGGTGACCAGATCGTCTCCGCCCTCGCCGGCCACACCGGCACCGGGACCGAGGCCGGTCTCGACGGGCTGATCGACCACTGGGCCGACCTCGACGCAGCATGACCTGACCTGCATCCGGCCCCGCACTGAAACAAGCGGAAGAGGAGACTGGAAGCCTGTTGCGTCCCATGGAGCCGGAGGCGGCCGTGCGAGCGGACCAGCTGCTGCAAGCCAACACCGTCAACGTCCCAGACGCCCGCCCGTCACGGACCATCACCGCCACCATGGGCCGCGTCGCCGCCGCATTCCGACCGACAGAGACCGGAGCCCGTCATGTCCCAGGCCACCGTCCTGACCCCGGCCGCCGCCGCACCCGCCGTGGCGCCCGCCCGTGCCAGGGGCGGCAGCGAGTTCACCCCGCTCCTGCGGACGGTCAGGGAACAGGGCCTCCTCGAACACCGCCCCGGTTGGTACGCCCGAGGAATCGCCGTCAACCTGCTCGGCATCGCCGCCGTCGTGGCCGGGCTCGCCCTGATCGGCCCCTCCTGGTGGGCGCTGCTGCTCGCCGTACCCCTCGCGCTGCTCTCCGCCCGGGCCGCGTTCGTCGGCCACGACGCCGGCCACGCCCAGATCACCGCGAACCGCAGGGTCAGCAGGATCCTCCAGCTCGTCCACGCCAACCTCCTCCTCGGCATGAGCCGGGAGTGGTGGAACGACAAGCACAACCGCCACCACGCCCACCCCAACCACCTCGACAAGGACCCGGACGTCGCGGCCGACATCCTCGTCTTCGCCGAGCACCAGACGGCCGGCCGCACGGGGCTGCGCGGTTTCCTCACCCGTCACCAGGCGTGGCTGTTCTTCCCGCTGACGACCCTGGAGGGCGTCGCGCTCAAGGTGTACGGAGTCCAGGCCCTGCTCGCCAAGGACGGGCCCTGCCGCTCCCGCCGTGAGCGGCTCGTCGAAGGCGCGCTGCTCCTCGCCCACTTCGCCGGCTACACGGCCCTGCTGCTCACCCTGCTCACCCCCGCCCAGGCGCTCGTGTTCGCCCTCGTCCACCAGATGCTGCTCGGTGTGCACCTGGGCATGGCCTTCGCCCCCAACCACAAGGGCATGGAGCGGCCCGACGAGCACGCGGACGGCGAGAGCTGGGGCCATCTGCGGCGCCAGGTGCTCACCTCGCGCAACATCCGGGGCGGCGCGCTGACCGACTGGTTCCTCGGCGGCCTCAACTACCAGGTCGAGCACCATCTCTTCCCGAGCATGCCGCGCCCGAATCTGCGTCTCGCCCAGCCTGCAGTCCGGGCCCACTGTGCGGCCCTGGGCGTTCCGTACACGGAGACCGGTTTCGTGGACTCGTACCGCCAGGCCCTCGGCCACCTGCACGAGGTGGGCGCGCCGCTCCGGTCCGAGTGGGCCGAGTAGGGTCACAGACGGTCACAGGGACGCTGGCTCTCACCGGTTTCGCGCCCTTCATCCCCACGCAGTCAGGCTTCAGTCGGTTCAGCCCAGTTGACCATGCCCTCTACGCGGCTGCGGCAACCGGCAGTTGCAGCGCATCCGCCTCAGCGGCCAGGCATATTCCTCGCACGCATCACCCTGACTGCCCGGAAACCGAAACAGGTCCAGACATGGGCAGTCCGAGCAATGCGCGTCAACAACATTCTTTCAATTTCCACTACCCTTCTGCTATTTACTGTTGCTTCCAGAGCGGGCGGCTGAACCTTTGCTCCTACGGCCAACGCTGCGGCATCTCAGCCCGGGAACATTGCGGCAAACGATGAACCGGATGCAGACAACCCTCCGCGCCGTCGACTGCAGTTGGCCCCCTTACTACGGGTGAGGCCAAGTAGGTAACTCGGCTGCTCGGCTGGCATTCACCCTCACGGTGCGGCTTCAGGAGGCGGGCGGCTGCTGTGGGTCCAGGGAGCGGGCGGCGTCGCATTCCGTGCAGGCTGCCGCGCGTGGCTGCTGGAGTGCGGCAAGTGCCTGTTCCCGGTCCGGGGGCCTGGTCGCTGGGGATGCAGCCGATGACATGGAGGAGGGTGGCGCATGGATGCCCGGGGCAGTGCGGCAGGTACTGGGGAGTCCACGCGGGCCACTGGGCGCGGGGGAGACTGGAGCAGTGAGTACCGCACGACGCCGGGCCCTCGGTCCCGGCCCTGAGATCTCCGAGCCGGCTGCACGCGACCCGCGAGCCCGGACGGCCGCTGAACGTGCCGCCACCGGCGACTGGACCGCCGAACTGGCCGCCACACCGCCGGAGCCCCGGCCCGCCCGGCGGCGTCTCGGACGGCCCGGTACGGTGCCGGTCCCGTAGAGTCGGTGGCAGCCCGTGCCGATATGGCGTGCGTGGGTGAGGCCCGGTGCCCAGCCGTGCTCTGGGAGCGGTACCGCCGGGCCGTCCCACCTGTTGGCTGTGCATGCCCCAGCGGCAGCGCCGCCAGCAGCCGGACCGCTACGCATACGACGACATCCGTGTACTGGCCCGCCTGCTCCTTTTTCGCGGCCTGGTAGACGGTGTTGAAGGTGTCCGGGTCTGTCGCGTCCGGGATCAGATGGGCGGGGCAGGGGACGGGCAGGGGCTGCATCGGCTCATCCTTCCAGGCGGTGGGAGAACCGCCACGTTGACGTGGCGGGTGTCCCTGGGGGCGCGGGGGCGTACAGGTCCGGGCACCCCGCGGCCGGACCTGTGCAGTCTGCGGCCCCGTTCGATGCCGCGGCACCGGGGCCGACCCCATAGAGCCGCGGCCCTGCGTTGGGCCGTGTGGACGGCGGCTCCTGTTTCGTCGTGGCCTGGGGAGCTGGCGGTACGGCGGTCTCCCGGTTTCTGTCTTTGTGAAGGTCCTGGTCGGTGCTTGGCAGGGCTGTCTGGGCAGGGCTCGGCGGTGGCTCCGTGGTGTCGTTGCGGGAGGCTGTTTTGCTGGGTTCGGCGCTGAGGGCCCAGACTCTTCCGATGTCCGTTTTTCCTGTTTTTGGGTATTGCTTGCTCAGGGTTTCTGTGCTGTGGGGGAGTGTGCTGGAAGTACCAGAGAAGGTACTTCCAGACCCACTGGCAGGCAGTGATCCCGATGACGACGACCACGTTCTCCCGTAACGGACAGCAGCGTTCCGCGCTGTCTGCCGTGCCGGATGGCGGGCGCGGGTTCAGCCTGTCTCTGGAGCACGGGCCGCTTGCCCCGGCCACTGCCCGTCACGCGGTGAGGCCGGTGCTGGAGGCCTGGGGGCTGGACGCGGACCGGGTGTATGACACGCTGCTGGTCGTCTCCGAGCTGGTCACGAACGCTGTCACTCATGCGCTTCCGCCGGTTGTCCTGCATCTGCAGGGTTCGGTGGACGCCTCGGGCCGGGTCCAGGTTCATGTCACCGACGGCGGGCCGCGCACGGAAGCCGGCCACGGCAGCTGGGCCGCCGCCCGGCCCGAGGACGAGCATGGCCGGGGTGACCAGATCGTCTCCGCCCTCGCCGGCCACACCGGCACCGGGACCGAGGCCGGTCTCGACGGGCTGATCGACCACTGGGCGGGCCTCGACGCAGCCTGACGTCCGTCCCGCATCCTGCAAAAGCCCGCACTGAAACAAGCGGAAGAGGAGACTGGAAGCCTGTTGCGTCCCATGGAGCCGGAGGCGCCCGTGCGAGCGGACCAGCTGCTGCAAGCCCACACCGTGTGGTGGGGCGGCACCGTCCTGCTCCGCCTCGAGGGAGAACTCGACATCGCCACCGCCCCGCTCCTCGACCGGGCCGTCTCCTCCGCACTGGCCGCAGGGCCAGACCTCCTCTGCCTCGACCTCACCGCCCTCGCCTTCTGCGACGTGACGGGCCTGCACGCACTGCGCCGCCTCACCGACCAGACCCACGCCGCCCACACCCGCCTGCACCTGGCCGGCCTGCACCCCCGGCTCCGCTACACCCTCGACCGGCTGAAAACCCTCTCCCCCTGGAACCCACCCGTCCTCCAGCACTGACGAGGGCGACTGCTGTAACTCCACCCGGAAGCATCCCATCCGGGCTTCAAGCCGGACTGGCGCCGACCGCCGACCGCCGGCGTTCTCTCTGCGCTCAGCCGGGCCGGGGGCTGGCGAGTGCGTCGGTATGCCGATGTGGATGTGGGTCACCCCGTCCTCGAGCACCCTTAGGCCCCATCACGGCGTCCGCGGCCGTCGGCGGCGGCGCCGGCGGCCGCCACGGCGAAGGTGTCGTCGGTCCGCTGGGACATGGGCGACGGCCACCATCACCTGCGCTGGCCCCGGCACCCGCTACGCCCCGGACCGAGGCAAGACCCCGTCCCCGGAATGCGGCCACCGCTACAACCGCGCCGCCTACGACAAGCCCGACCAGCGGCACAAGGACCGCGAGACCGCCACATGGACCGTCCAGTGGTCCGCAGCGGCGCTCGGCGACGCCGGAACCCTGGCCGAGGCCCGGCAGACAGAAGTGCTCCGCGAGGCGTTCGAGCGGCGGGTCGGTCCGGTTGCTCGGCGGGTTGCCTGGTGGATCGCGAGGTGAGTTGCCTGGCTGGTTGCGGTACAGGTTGCCCGGCCGGTTGCTGACCTGCACGAGCGCGTCCTGTGTCCGCACAGGTCACGGGCCATGGGTCACCTGATTCCGGCCCCGAACCTCTCAGTCGATAGCAATTGGAGGTTCTGGATCTCTGACAGGCCCGGCGGGCGGTGCTTGCCAGCCGGAGGTGAGTGGTGCGGTTCTGTAGGGCCAAGGCGAAGTTCCTCTCACCCTCTCCTTGGGGCGGGCGGCCTGGTTGCCCTCGCCGTGGTGTCGATGAGCGATGAACGCTGCCGATTGTTCTTGGCGGTCTGGTCGGGGGTGGTGAAGGTGCCCGTGTCTGTTGCGTCCGGGGGTCAGGTTGGCCGGGCAGGGGACTGGCCGCGCTGCATCGCTCATCTTCCCGAGTGAAGGGGAAACGTCGTGTTGACGTGGTGCGTGTCTTTGCGGGGTGTGGGGCGTTGCGCTGTGTGACGCGTGCACAGGTCCGGGCGCCCCACGCCTGGGCTGCGTAGTCAGCGGTCCGGTTCTGCGCCTCAGTGCCGGGGCCGTTGGCTCCTTTTCTGAGCCGTGTGGACGGCCCTCCTGTTTCCAGGCTGTGGCCAAGGGGGCTGGAGCGGGGAGCTGCCGGGATGGCGTTTTCCCGGCCTCCCGCCCCGGGGTCTTGCCTGCAGGGCCCTGGCCGCGGTGCTCGGCGGGGCTGTCCGGGCGGGGTCGGCAGTGGGTTTCGCGCTGTTGTCGCCAGGGCTGTTCTCGCCCAGGTCGGCTGTGGTCAGACCCACGGTCAATTGTCCGCTTTCCAAGGAAGGCCGCCGCCACTGGCGGGATCACCGTGGAGACCCGGGCCCACTTCGGCTACACCGCGCCGGCGGGCAGCATCGACGACGGACGCTTCCACAGGCTCACCGTCCACCTCCCTCCGGCGTGCGCGAGGATGGTCTCTTCCGCGAGAATCTCCCGCACCACCGCGAAGTGGCCCTGTCACTCGGCAGACCACGACGGGTTCCATTTCTCATCGATTGCCCCCCGGCGGCGGGTCACAAGGTCCTCCTCAAGCTCGTCGAGGTGTGGCAGCGTCTTCGAGTTGATGCTCAGCATCGGGCAGCGGATGCAGGCGTGTTCGAGATGGACGCGGCGCATTTGGGTAGCAGCTACCTATAGCAGGGCACCTTGCTTACGAAATACTAATCAATGCACTTAAACATCAACCAGAAAGGACACTCCAGCTATGCTTCGACGCCTGGCGGCTACCTTCCTTGCAGCTTCCGCCCTCCTCGCAGTCACCACAACAGCAAGTAATGCGGCAGATGGAGACGGCAGCGACATCAAGATCAGCACGAGTACTCACCAAAAGGTCTGGTCGTGATTCCTCCGGGAGCGGTCGAGTCACGTCCCGGTTCCATGGGTCTTCTGGCTGATGCCTACTGATTTGGGGACTGACTGACTGCCAGCACCACCAAGGCCGCTCATGGAATGCAGGTCCATGAGCGGCCATCACCGCTCCAACCGCCGTCGAGCCCCTTCGGCGGCTCTGCCACGTTGTCTCCAGTTCTGGTTTCAGGGATGAGGCGGTCTGGGGGCGGTCGTAGGATCCCGTCCGGTCGTCAGGGAGCGTGGACTCATCGACAGGGACTTTCGGAGAACCGGTCTGGATCTGGCAGTGCGCGGTTCCTGGTGCCGGGCTTGGGTTCGGTCTGCCGGGCGGGATGGCCGCCGCCGCACAGCAGTGCGGCGGAGCTGGTCAGCCGAGGGATTCGGCGCGGTCGATGTATCCGTCCCGGACCAGGTATGCCACGAGGACGCGGAGGGGCTCGGGGGCGAGGCCGTGGGCTGTTTCGTGGTCTACGACCCAGTCGTCTTCGGTGAGTCTGCCGGTGATTTCTGCGTGCCAGCGGCCATCGGCGAACTGGCCGACGTAGGCCTCGCGTTCCGCTCGGCGGCCCTCGAGTACCCACTCGACCAGAGCATGAGGCGGGTCGCGTGCGGCAGGATGGGGAACCAACAGGGCTCCTGAGTCGATGGGGTGAGACTTCGAACACCCCCTCAACGGCGCGGGAGCTTTACGCGTTGCGGTCCTCATCCTGACTCGGCCTGGGGCACCCGATCAGTAGCCACTCTGAAAGAGCTCACGGGATCGCTCTGTTCAGGGACCGGCCAGGTGGTGTTGACGCCGACCTGATACGACCACAACTTCACTGCCGGATTCGGGTGGGACGTTGAGGCGTAAGCCGACAGCGCCGGTCATCGCTTTGTTCCACGCCTCCAGGAGAGCAACCGCCTTCACCCCCTCAAGCCAGGAATTCGGATCTGGCGCCAACAAGGATGACAACTGATCGATCGGTGCCAGTAACCCTGTCAAATCAGTTCCGCTAGTGTCCTGCGCCGGAGATCCGTTGGCAGAAACGGGTGAGTGAGTCGAGGATCTCTTCGGCTGTTTTGGTCCAGGTGAACGGGGTCGGGTTTTCGTTCCACTGCTTGACCCAGGCGCGGATGTCGGCTTCCAGGGAGCACACACTCTTGTGGGCGCCTCGCCGGATCTTCTGGTCTGCGAGGAAGCCGAACCATCGCTCCACCTGGTTGATCCAGGAGGAGCCGGTGGGTGTGAAGTGCAGGTGGAACCGTGGGTGTTTGCCCAGCCACGCCTTGATTGCCGGGGTCTTGTGGGTGCCGTAGTTGTCGCAGATCAGGTGGACCTGAAGGTGCCCGGGGACCTCTTTGTCGATCTTGATGAGGAACTTCTTGAACTCCGCGGCCCGGTGCCGGCGGTGCAGTGAGGTGATGACTTCACCGGTCGCGACGTCGAAGGCTGCGAACAAGGTGGTCAGACCGTTGCGGACGTAGTCATGAGTGCGGCGCTCGGGCATGCCGGGCATCATCGGCAACACCGGCTCCCTGCGGGCCCAACGCTCCAACACCACACGCTCATCGGGCGACAACAACAACGGTTCCAACTTCGGACCGCGACGAGGCACCGGCACATCCGCAGAAGCAGTGAGCTCTTTCAGCGTGGCCACCGATCGGGTGACGGCGGCGAGCCCGAGGTGAGGGCCGCAACGCACAAGGCTCCCGTGCCGTTGGGGGAGGTGTTCGAAGTCTCAACCCACCGGCACAGGAGCCTCGTTGGTTCCCTATCCTGCCGCACTCGACCTCCCACACGCCCTGGTCGAGTGGGTCACCATGCTCATCGTCACCCGCGAGGGTGACCGCAGGTGCAAGCTCCCGCCCCACCAGCGTGCGCTCGTCGCTCTGGTGTACCTACGCTGCCACGACACACTCACCCGGATCGCGGCCGGCTTCGGGATATCCGTCGGCACCGCCCACGCATACGGGTCACCGCCGTCACCGGCCTGCTCGCCGACCGGGCGCCGGGCCTGCTCAAGACTCTGCGCGAGACGATCCGGACTTCGTCCTCCTGGACGGGACCCTCGCCGAGTGCGACCGCGTCGGCGACAGCCGGGCCGACTACTCGGCCAAGCACCGCCGGCACGGCGTGAACGTCCAGGTCGTCACCGACCCCGCCAGCGAGATCCTGCGGATCTCGCCCGCGCTGCCCGGCCGCACCCACGATCTGACCGCGGCCCGCACCCATCGCATCATCCAGACCTGCGAGCGTCAGGGCGTCCCGGTCCTCGCCGACCGCGCATACCAGGGCGCCGGCCCCTGGGTCACCACCGGACTCAAACGACCACCGGGTGGTGAGCTCACCCTCACCCAGCGCACCGTCAACCGGGCTCTGGCCGCAGCCCGGGCACCAGTCGAACGCGGCATGGCACGGCTGAAGTCCTGGCAGATCTTCCGCAGATCCCGCATCAGCCCGAACCGCATGACCGTCATCACCAAAGCCGTCCTCACCCTGGAGAGGCAACGCTGAAAACGCTCAGTCATGCACAAACTAACCATGGATCTCCGGCGCAGGACACTAGCGTGGCGCTTGCGACGCAAAGAGCCAGGCCAGCCCGACTTGGCAGTTCCGACTAGCGTGTCACGGCACAGGTCGACGTCTGCATGACGCTCCAGGTCACCGACTCGCTCGCGCATTGAGGTGTGACAACTACGGCTGCGAACCTGCGATTGGTGACAACAAGCGCGCGCATCTGGTGGCAGATAGCACTGAGATTCCGGCGCGAAGCCGGCAGGTCGACTGCCGTCGCCGGTGACAACTACCGCTGCGAGGCAGAGCGCTGTGTGGGCCAGGCCGGTTCCCACCTCCAGGCCGTCCACCGCACCGCGTGTGCGAACAACCCGGCACGTTGGGTGCTCGAAGTTCACGTACCAGTTCCCAGTCGGCGCCAGCCTCCGCTGTCGGGACGAAGAAGGCGTTGACGCTAAACCAGGCCGCAGGCGGCTTCTACCTCTGATCTTGCGCAGTGCTTCGCTCTTTAGGACTCTGCTGAGAAGGGCGTGCTTCGGGCAGGCGGGGTGTTGTTGGTCCTCCATGGTTGCTGTGAACGTGGGAGGGTTGAGAAGGATGTCGCTGGAGCCTCGGGCGGACGTGGGGGTGCCGGAGCTGTGGGCCGCGCCCGCGGCAAACCCACACCCAGGCTCTCCTGAGGCTCGCCCGCCAACGCATCAGCGTCCTGTTCGCCATGCTCCGAGACGGCACCTTCTACGAGTCCAGAGTCCCCTGTCACCCTCGCCGTATGACCATCGCAAACAGACTCATACCCGGCATCACGTCCTTGACGAAAAACATAGAGACCCCCCGAGCGGTGCACGTCGCGCCATATGGCCGTCTCGCCCAAACGCACTACGTTCTCCTCTGGCCACGGCCAGGATGTTGCCGGGCTTGCCTACCTCAGCGAGCGCGTCGTCGGCGGTACCGTGCGGGCTGAAAGCGCCGCCGCTGAACTGAGCGGCCACGTCTGGCACCAGCGGCACCTTCCCGGACGCAGGCGTGAAGAATGAGCTTCTTCAGCGGTCACTCCAGAGGATGAGTGGCTGGCTGAGGTTGACTGCCCTCTGAGCTGCGGCAGCGCAAAGCTCTCGTGGGCCCAATCGTCACCCGATCGGTGGCCACTCTGAAGAAGCTCAATGTCTCACCCCCCGCCTGACAACATGGAAGCGCTCCTGGCGGTCGGGAGACTCGAGAAACGAGTGGAGTAGCCGGTGCTGATGCTGCTGCGCATTTTCGCTTTGAGGATGGGCGGTACAACCTCTGAAACACCGAAGGAGACGTGAGCCAATGCCCGACATCGCCGATCTGCAGCATCTTCCTGAAGAGTCGCCTCAGACTGAACACGCTACCAATGGCGAAGAGGTCTCTTAGGGTCTGCCGATCATTAACCTGCCGCTTTGATCTTGCTGTTGGGGCTGCTGCTTTGGGCGGCCACTCGGGCTCGAAGGGCTGGCAGGGCGGTCGGTGGGATGACGGCCGGCGAGATGATGATGCCCTGTGCTTCAAGCAGTTTCCTGATCTTCAGCAGGGTGCGGTGCATTGCGGTGCGGCTGCTGTTGAACAGAACGGCAAGAGGTTCCGCGGCCAGGTTGACGCGCAGGTGGAGCACGGTGGCCAGGACCTGGTCGGCGAAGGTGAGGCGGGGTGGGCGTCCGCGGCGGGGAAGGCCCTTCGCGGCCAGGGTGTGGATGAGGTTCTGCAGCTGGTGTGGAGTCAGGCCCGTCAGTTCGGGGTCGGACAGCAGCGCCGAGTGCCACGGCGGTGTCGGTGGCCGGCCGTTGCGGGCTGCCGGGACGGCCGGGCTCGGCTGGGGGTGCAGGGCATAGTTCCACTCGCCGTGGAAGGTGTGCCGGGTCAGCGGCAGGGCCGCCATCTCCGCGTCGCCGACACCGACGCCGGTGGGGTAGGTGTTGGTGTCCAGCTCGGCCTTCACCCGCAGTCCGGTGCGGGTGGTGGTCGCGGCGATCGACTCGAGGATGACTTCGTGGCTGGTCAGCGGGCGACCGCGCCAGTTCATCGTGATGTGGGAGAAGAGCCGGTGCTCGATCTTGTTCCACTTCGACGTGCCCGGCGGCAGGTGGCAGACCGTGATGACCAGCCCGGTTTCCGCGGCCAGGCGGGCGAGGTGGAGTTTCCAGGCCCGGGCGCGATAGCCGTTGGACCCGCCCGCATCGGCGGTGATCAGCAGCCGGGAAGCTTGCGGGTAGTCGGCCCGGCCCTGACCGTGCCACCAGCGTCGGATCGACTCCACCGCGAACGCGGCGGTGTCGTGGTCGGTGCCGACATTGACCCAGCCGGTGTTGGCCGCCAGGTCGTAGACGCCATAAGGGATGGCCTTGCCCAGCAGCGGATCGGCGAAGTCGTGGACGCGGACCGGCACCGGTTCGCCTGTGGGCCGCCAGGAACGGCCATGGTTGTGGAAGTCGCCGACCAGCTCTTTCTTCTTGGTGTCCACGCTGATCACCGGCTGGCCGGCATCCTGGTGATCACGTGCCTGCTCGTTGAGATACCGGAACTGGGCATCCCGGTCGGCATGCTGGCTGCCCTCGAGTGTCTTGGCATTGGCCTGCAGCCGGAACCCCTCCTGCCGCAGCAGACCGGCGACGGTGTCCGCACCGACCCGGTGACCCTGACGGGTCAGCTCGGCCGCCAGCGTGCGGGTCGACTTCGTCGTCCACCGCAACGGCGACATCGGATCACCACGTTCGTCCGGCTCGACCAGGCTCAGCAGGGCACCCCGCAGTCCAGGGTCGAGGTCCGCGACGCGTTTGCGTCCGCCGCCCGGCCGCCGCACCCGCCCGGTCAGGAACTGGCCTGTCTCCAGGTCGGACATGCCCTTGCGAACCGTCGTCCCGCTCACCCCGGCCGCCCGGGCCACGGCCCGAATGCCGCCATGGCCCAGTCCTCGGGCCTCCGCGGCCATCAGCAGCCGCCGCTGTCGTTCGTCCAGGTGTGGGAACAACACCGCGAACTTCACGGCAAGTTGATCACGAGTCTCGTCCGGGATGCGCATACGACACCAACGAGCCCGAGCTCTGAAAGCAACACCTTGATGATCGGCAGACCCTTACTGCTATACCGGAAAATCCTGGATCAACAATCACAACGAGATCCTGGCCTAAAGACCGTTGCAGTAATAGGAAGTGTCTTTCCGATCATCGGATCGTTGGTCCGGTTGTGAGGGATGGCGAGATTTCTGACGCTGCGTGGGCGGTGATCGAACCACTTCTGCCGCCAGCCAGTCGGGCTCGTGGCAGGTGGCGGGATCATCGCCAGGTCAGACCGTCCACGGACGATTCGCCTCCAAGACGGTGACCGCGGCGTTCGGCGCGCTGGTCATGACGGTCGAGGACCTGCCCGCCTACGGCCCGCATCTCAAGGGCACCGTGGAGGGCCGGAACCGGGCGGTGGAGACGATGTTCCTGGCCGCGCTGCCCGGCTACGCCCGTCAGCCGCGCCCCGGCAAGCGTCCTGCCCGCCCGAAGGACGAGGTGCTGCTCGGCTTCGAGGACTTCACCTGCCAGCTGCTGGCCTGGGTGTCGTGGTGGAACACCGTCCACCAGCCTGCCCCGCTGGGCGGGAGGACCCCGCTGGAGACGTGAGAGGCCAATCCCACCTCTCTTCGGGAAGCGAGTTCCGAGGACCTGCAAACGTTTACGCTGGAGGACGACAGCCGGCCCCGGTTGGCACCCTCAAGTGATCAACGCACCACCTTCGGATGATCATGTGATCGTGGAGGCACAGGCGCGTGATTACGGGTTTTCACCAGCTCAGCAAGACGAGATCTGAAGACGCTGGCGCGAGGGGCAGTCGTTCAGTTGGTCGGGCGGGCACTCGAGGCACCGATGCAGCACGCCCGTCGCTTCCTGTACCAGGGCGGCGGCGTCCTACAACCACATCCCGGACCTGCGCGAGCTCCGCGCAGGCGGCATCCCGCACCAGCCGATGGAGCGGAGCGGTGATCCCGGGCCCGCCGTGCGGAGGACCGGTTCAGGAAGGATCTTCAGCGTCGCCTCTCGAGGGCGAGGATGGCTTTGGTGATTGACGTGAGCCGGTTGGGGCTGATCCGTGCTTTGCGGAAGATCTGCCAGGCCTTGAGTCGGGCGAAGGCCCGCTCGACGGGGAAACGGAGCCGGGCGTGTGCTCGGTTGACGGCTGCCTGTCTGATGGTGAGGGGCCTTCCGAGGTGGCGTTTGAACGGGACCTGGAAGGTTCCGCCGGCGCCGGCGTAGGCCTTGTCGGCGAGGACGGGGATCTGCAGTCGTTCACAGACGGTGACGATGCGGTGGGTGCGGGCGGCGGTGATGTCGACGGTGCGGCCGGGCAGTGCGGGTGAGTACCAGATGAGCTCGCCGGCGGGGTCGGTGACGGTCTGGATGTTCACGCCGTGCCGTCGGGCCTTGCCGGAGTAGTCGCGTTCGTGGTCGCCGACCCGGTCGCACTCGGCGATGGTGCCGTCCACCAGGACGTACTCGGGACGCGCGCGGCGCGGGGCCTGCGTGAGGGACGGTGCTTTCGAGGCGAGGAGCTTGATCACGCTCTGTACGTAGGCGTGGGCGGTGCCCTCGCTGATGCGGAAGCCCGCGGCGAGCTTCGCGTAGGTCGTGTGCTCGCGCAGGTAGACCAGGGTGATGATGGCGCGTTGCGAGGGTCGCAGCTTGCATCGGCGGTCACCCTCACGGGTGACGATCAGCATCGTGACCCACTCCACGAGCGCGTGCGGCAGGTCGAGTGCGGCAGGATAAGGGACCAACGAGGCCTCCGGTCGCAGCGGTTGCGACGTCAGACATCTCGAACCACTGCCCGAAGGCCTCGCCTGCTATCCGCAGGCGGCCGTCACCCGATCGGAGACCACTCTGAAGATCCTTAGGGAGCGTTGATCTTCATACGGAGGGACCGTAACTGTCCGAGCACCGCGCGTGCCGCCCAGGATCACCTGACGCAGCCGAGGCGGGGAATTGCGCGTCCGCTCACAGGCGTGCGTAGTGTCACTTGTCGGCGGCGAGCTTGCCGCCGACGCCGAAGCTGTCTGTGGGGGTCTCCTCGATGAAGACCATCACCGTCGCAGCGGGGATTTGGTAAGTCTCGACGAAAGCGTCGGTGATCTTTTTGATCAGCTCCCGCTTGAGCTCGACGTCGCGGGGGCCCTGCTGGACGGTCACTGCGGGCATGGCTGCCTCCTGGTCTTTCTTGAAGCCGTACGGCTTGAGCCGTGGCGTAGCCCAGTTCACCGCCCCGCGCTGTGGCGATCAAGGCACACTTGACTCATACACTGATCACGGATCGTAATGAGTGAAAGGGGTGGGTATGGAGTTGCGGCAGGTCAGGTATTTCCTCGCGGTCGCCGAGGAACTGCACTTCGGACGCGCCGCCGAACGGCTGCGCGTCGTCCAGCCGACCGTCAGCCAGCAAGTCCGCAGGCTGGAAGGCGAACTCGGCCTGGAACTGTTCGACAGGACCACCCGCAGCGTCACATTGACCACCGCGGGGCACGCCTTCCTGCCGCGCGCCCGGGCCATCGTGACGGCCGAGGAAGCGGCACTGGAGACGATGACCGCGTTCCACGCCGACCAGCTCACGACGTTGCGTGTCGGCACCAACACCGGTCTCGGCTCACGCCTGGAGCAGCTGTTGGCGGACATGGCACACCATGCGCCGGAGGTCACGGTGGAACTGCACAACGCCCCACCCGGGCCTCGGCTGCAACGGGTACGGGACGGCGCACTGGACGCCGCCTTCGTCCGCGGGGTCGGCCAGAGCCCGGGGCTCGACCTGATCCCGGTGTGGCGGGACGAACTGGTCGCGGCGTTGCCCGCGTCGCATCCGCTGGCCACACGCGAACGCGTCGAGATCGCCGACCTGGCCTCCATGCCGCTGCGCATCGCGCCACGCCACGCCAACCCGCACCTGGTCGACCTGATCACCACCGCCTGCCGGGCCGCGGGCTTCGAGCCCGTCATGGGCCCCGCCTTCACCACCGACCAGAACACCCTCGCGGCCATCGGCAGCGGCAAGCCCTCCTGGACCGTGTTCTACTCCTCCAAGGCCGCGATCTTGCCCACCGCCCGCACCGCCTTCCGCCCGTTCGCCCCGCCCGCACCCGCCCTGCAGACCTACCTCGCTGTCCGCCCGACCGCTTCCGCGCGACGCCTGGCTCCCCTTCTGAACGCCTGCCGCTCTCAGGAATCCTGACCAGAAGGAGTTCCGCAGGCCGGGGTACCGGCGGCCAGATGGCTTCCCACCCCGAAGACCACGGGCTGGTCCCCGAAAACCGCCGGCCGTTCGGGCTCCTCCGGCCGCTCAAGGGCGCCTTTGGCGGTGCTCTGCACGGCAGTGCCGCGCAGTTACTGCCGATCTTCGTCTGGACCCTACGCCCCTTTGATGAGGTCCCCGTAGGGCTGGCTGGGTTCAGGGGCGGGCAGGGGCAGCGCTCTGCTTACTCGGAGTCTGCTGGGACCTTGTCCTGGGGGTCATCTTCTGGAGCGTCTGGGTCGCGCAGTGGACGCAGCCCTTCGCCTGGCTGGGAGGCAGAAAACGAATAGCGTCCCAGGACGTTGAGGTGGGCGCTGCCCAGCGGGGACAGCCGGGCCACGTCCTCGGCTTTGACCTCGTGACCCTCGGCCTGAGATCGCTCCCGAAGTGCTCCTTGAAGAACTCCACACAGCTTGCGAGCTTGTCCTGGAGGAGCTCGTGAACAAGCGGCTAGGAAGCTCAGCTTCGCCCAACTTATCGCCGCGGCCGCCGAAGCTGACCTCTTTCACAGAGCCCACGACGGCGAACCGTCCACGACCGAGCTTCTGGAGGACTTGAAGGATCTGTGTAAGAACGTGCGGCATCGGGCCGCCGAGGGTGCACGCTCCTGGCTGGAGAAGCGCTGGGAACACGTGTCGGTGTGCCTCGAACGGGCTTGTGAGGCACGTCAATGATCAGAACTCTCAGTCCCCAGTTGCTCCGCGCTGAGGCGCCCCGCGCTGGTGCGGAAGTCGGGCATGCCGAGATGGACAGTGGTGTGCCGGGTGGCGAGGCCCCTCATCCGCGGCCTGGTGGGCCGGCCCCGTCACCGACCACGGCGTCTGTTCGCCGACCGCGGCTACGACTACGACAAGTACCGACGCCTGCTCCGCGCCCGGCGCGGCGCCCGAAAGAACCCGCCCAAGAACATCGCCGCCCGGATCGAGACCGCCGTCAAGGCCCGCTGGCTGCCAGGTGTCCGCCGACGCCGGCGCAAGCAGGCCGCCACCACCGGCATCAAAGTCTCCACCCGCGCCCGCTTCGGCTACACCGCCCCCGTCGGCACTACCGACGACGGCCGCCTCCGCCGCCTCACCATCAACCTCCCCGCTACCTATGCCCAGCGCCTCTTCGACGCCCAGGTCCAAGGCCTCACTGACCAGCAGAAGCGCGCGATCATGGCCGAGGGATTCAAGGAGGTCTACTCCCAGGACAACGGGGCCCCCGCGCCGCAGGACTCTCCGAAGTCAGACTCACTGACATCGACTACTTCGACATCGAGTACTGAGTCAGCCGGACTTCCTGTCGCGCCCGCCACAGCTCTCCTCCAGGGCCGCACCTCCCCGAGGACGTCTCCTGAACGATGCGTGACTGATGTATCGCTCACAGCTAGGGGCGCTCGCATCATCTCCGGAACAGCCGGTGTCCAGGCCGTCCTCCCCGATCCAGTAACTGCACGGCAGGGGAGCCGCTTGCCTGAGGGCGCCCCCCCTGTCGTGCGGACAGATGTCAGCCGTCGGTGGTGTGGGGGAGTCCGTCGTCGAGGACGATGCGAATGGTGTCGCCCTGGCCGGTGACATCGGCTAGTTCGGCGGTGATCCGGTGGTAGGAGGTCGTGGCCAGGGCCCAGTCGGCTCCCAACGGAGCCGCGGTGGAGCGGGTGTTCCACAGCTCGATCAGCAGGGCGATGAGGGAGCGTCCGGACAGGACGGTCTGGACGCGGCCGTCCTTGATGTCCTCGACGGCGGGCGGGGTGTGAAAGTGGCCGTGGTCGGTGGCCAGGCCGGAAAGCCATTCCCAGCTGTCGCGGTGCGCGACGACTTCGACGGAGGCGACACCGGCGGCCCTGAGGAGCAGGACTCCGTGCCTGACCTCGGTGTTCTCGGACTGGATTTCGGGAGCGTGCGGCACGGCGGGGGAGGAGGCAGCGGAGATGTCCGCACCGTGGTAGGCAGCCTCGATGGCTTTCTTGAGGCCGAGGTCCTGGTCGTTGTCCGTGCGTACGGGCTGCGGCTGCTGCTCGGTGGGGTCCACGGTCTCCCTCTGTGCCTGGGGCTCGGTCTCGGTCTCGGCGTGCTGGCGTGAATCGGCGGCTGCGGAATCCGGACCGGTTCGGCGGCCAGCCGGGGCCGAGGGGGCGTCTGCCGGCTGGGCGGGGACGGTCTCTGGCCCTTCCTCCGGCGGCCCGTCGGCCTTCTCCTGACCGTGGACTGAGGGAACGGTGAGGGTGCGCAGGGTGCTGGCGAGGTCGAGCAGCTGGCGGAGTTCGCCGCGGGTGTCGTGGAGGTCGTTGATCATCCGGTCCTGGCGGCGGCGGACTTCCCGGTTCTCTTCACGCAGTCCGGTGACGCCGGTGAGGACCACCTCCTGGATCTTGATGCGGGTCTGCGTGATCTCGCCGTGCAGCGCTGCGAGCCCGATGGTCGGGTCGTTGAGGGCGTTCAGCTGGTTCTGAACGGAAGCCAGCTGTCTCATCGCCTCTTCGAACGAGTGTTTCCACCCCATGTAACTCCCTAATTACTCTTGGTTGACGACCGCTCGTATCTCCCCACAAGAACTTCGTATGACGCGGCGGTTTCTGGCCCTTTCCCTGGCCGAAGGGAAGGCCCGCCTGGGAGGCGCGGCAAAGTTCGTGCCTGCTGCGGCGGGTGTCTTTGCGAGGATGCGCGGGCCACGGCGGCAAGGGGCCGGATCGCCCACGGCCGGCGCCGCCCGGACGAGGTGCTGTCCGACTACGACGAGTACTGCCGGCTGCCCTGGTCGTTGACGGGCGGGCCGGCCTACTCATCATGCTTTCCAGCGCGTGCCCGTCGTGCCCGGCCCGGCTTCTCACGCTGATCTCGCGGCGCCCGTTGCGTACGGACTGCGGGCCGGAGGAGCTGCTGCGGGGGTTGGGGCCGCCACCCTGCACGCGGCGGCGAGACGGTCGTGCGGGGCCGCCTCCCCGTTCCACCGGGTCTGCCACGCACTGCGCGACACCGGCTCCCGCCGACTCCGCGCGGGAGGCGCTCGGCTTCGGCCGACCCGACGGCACTGAGGCCGGGCAGGTCCCCCCTGCCCGGCCTCAGTGCCTACTCCCAGAACCGTGGCACGAAGCCCCGCAGAATCTTGGCCCAGTCCGGTGGGTCTGCCAGGAACTTGTCCGTCAGGTAGGACATGTACGCCCGTGCCGTGCCCTGGGCAGGCCTTGGACTGCGCCCCAGAATGAGTATCAATTACTCACCCCATATACTCGCAAAAGGTGAATTGTCGAACTCACGGAAGTTTGCCCATATAGGTACCTGAAAATCGGATATGGTCCATTTGGTGCAGCGTGGCAAAGGACTGTCCGGTCAGTCGGCCTAAGGCATTACGCCGCCTCGCTGCCGCTAGTTGGAGAACCAGCATTATGCCGCCTTCAGCCAAATCCTCGATACTATCTGCGCAGCTACATGGCAGTACACCAGCGCAGCAGGGCACGCCAAGGCATATCGGCGTGATCCTTGACGGAAACCGCCGCTGGGCGCGCCATCACGGCGTTACGCTCGCCGAAGCCTACGCGCGGGGGGCTGCCCGGGTGCGTGATCTGGTCACCTGGTGTGAAAGTTCGGGGATTCCTGCCGTCACGGTATTCGCTCTGTCTCGGGATAACCTTTACCGTGCCAACGAGGCTATCGGCCAGATCCTGTGTGCAGTCGCGATGGGGCTGGAATCGATAGCGGAAACGGGAAAGTGGCATATTCGGATTATCGGGGAGCTTGACCTGGTTCCGGCCGCTGCGGCCGCTCAGTTGGCTTCCATTGCCGACAGAACCACAGGTGAATCATGGGGAACACTCAACGTCGGCGTTGCCTACGACGGACGAACTGACATCGTCAATGCCGTGCGGTCCCTGATGCAGGAAGATTCTGCTGGGGATCTCGTCACGGAGAATGATCTGGAACGCTACCTTTCCACAGCTGGCCAACCCGATATCGACCTGGTCATCCGCACCTCAGGGGAGTGCCGCTTGTCCGGCTTCATGCCCTGGCAGGCGGCATATGCCGAGTACTACGTGACCCAAACTGCCTGGCCAGAATTCACAGTTGAGGCGTTCACCGATGCGCTCAACTGGTTTCTGGCGCGCGAGCGGCGCTTCGGACACTGAAATTAGTTGGTGTAGCCGAGACCAACCGTTAAATCGCTATCAGAGGTTTAGCATATGGACGTCGACCTGCCTGCAATTTACTGCCCCTACCCAGTACGTGAGCACGCAGCTATTGAGCGGATCACAGAGGAGAGCTTTGACTGGGCAGACCGGTTCGGAATATATCCTTCAGATCAATACCGGAAGATCGCCCGGCATGCACAGTTTCCGTGGTGGCACGGACTTATCACTCCGACCGCCGACGAGAACCGTATTCTTCCCTTCGCTAAGTTCCTCTCGCTTCAGACTGTCGTGGCGGAATTTATGCCCCAGGAGTTGGCGCGGCAGCCCGGGGCTGTGGCTGACTTGATCGCACGCGTCGAATGCACACTGGAGGTGCATAACGCGAAAGTTCTGGCAGATTACCCCAATATCATGGGAGCTTTAGAGGACCTGGTTCCGCAACTGCGGCAATTGGCAAATCCTGTCCAGTACGAGAGGTGGCTGGAATCTGCTCGCCAGGACCTGCAGAGCATCATACGAGAAACATGGGTAAACAGCAGAGGGATCAACCTCAGTGTCAATGAATACATCCCGTTAAGGGTACGGACGATGCAGATCACCCCGTATTTCTTCTCGAACGATATCGTTTGCGAGCGAGCTGTGCCTGATCTTCTTTACAGTCGGCTGGATGTCCGCGCCTTGCATTGTCTTGTACTTGCACACATCGGAATACGAAATGACGTCAGGGGATATCGGAAGGACGCCTCGGAGGAGCAGTGCAACTTCATTCCCTCGCTTATCCGGGATACTCGATGCTCCGAGGGTGAGGCCATAGCCCAGTCTGTTCGAATGCTGGACAGCATAATGTATCGTTGCCTGGAAATCAGAGCCAGGGCAGAGAAGGGAGAAATACCCGATACGCTGCTCGAGCACATCGATAACACTCTCAGTGTTATAAGCGCCACACTCGCCTACGAACAGCACGCTCGGCACAGTTGGTACAAGTACGCAGGGGACATGGCGCAAGAATTTAGCGATTCCCCGTCCTCGGTAGCCCCGCTATCCTATCCTGCTATCGCCTGGTGCTGGGAAATGTAATCTCTGCCTCCGAAAGAATTTAAACCAAGAGGTGTAGCTCAGGGCCGCCCGCCATTTTCGCTGCTGTCCAAACGGGAATCCTGTAGTGGCGACTATAAGGCCTTCATCACCCAGGGGCCCCATTCGAGGGAAGGTTTCATGACGGTCATCAGCCCTTCACAAAGCGATTCTTTCCATAGCGGAACGCGTAAACCGCCTCTGGCGCCGGGTTCCCATGTTCTTACCGGACATCTCGGGCCACTCCTATGGGATCCCCTCAAATTCTTGCGAAGCTGCTCAAACGTTGCGCCCGTCGTTCGCATGAAGGTGGCAGGCCGGAGCATTTATCTCGTATGTGATGCAGACCTCGTCCGCGAGATGCTGGTCAACAAAGACGGCGCATTCGACAAAGGCGGTCCTGTATACGAGGCAGGACGTTCGGTCGCACCCAACAGCCTCGTAGTCTGCCCCGCTCACGTACACCGCGAGCAGCGCACATTGATGCAGCCCGCGTTTTCACCGCGGTCGATCAGCGCTGCCGAGTCAGTGATGGCCGACGAAGGCGAGCATGCCAGCCAGAGCTGGCAAGCCGGCCAGGTGCTGGACGTCCTTGCAGAGGCCGGACGTATGACTCACCAAGTCGTGGCGCGCACCCTGATGCCGTCGGTCACCGACGCCATCGACGTGGATTACCTTCTTGGCGTCGTGAAGGAGCTGACGCGCCTGCTGGCGCTGCAAGTCGTTGTTCCGAAACCGGTGCGTCGCATCGTGCCGAGCCTCGATAGGCGCTTCGCTGTTGCAGTCGCCGGCACCCGCCGTGCAGCGCATCAGATCTTGCAGGCAAGTCGCGACTCGGACACCCCAGAGCAAGGACTGCTGGGTGTCCTGATGCAGGGCGACGGGACGGGAGGGGCGCGACTGACAGAGGAAGAACTATGCGACCAGATCATCACGCTGTTTACTGCAGGCACGGAAACTACGGCGATCACCCTTGCCTGGGCAATGTACGTTCTGTCTGTACGCCCTGACCTCGAACGCCGCCTTCACGCAGAGCTCGACAGCCTGCCTCCTGGCCCTGTGTCTTTTAAGAACCATCTCGGCGATCTCCCATTTACGTGCAACTTCATAAGTGAGACGCTCCGCTGCTATCCTTCAAACTGGTTGCTGAGCAGGAGCCCCGATGAGTCGACTGTGCTGGGCTCCTATCTATTCCCTGCCGGGTCGAGCATCATGTTCAGTCCGTACCAAATCCACAGGAACCCGCAATACTACTCAGATCCGCTCACCTTCGATCCGGACAGGTGGGATGGTCGACCTCCGACCGTCTCCCGCCGCGCCTATATCCCTTTCGGAGTAGGCGCACGTGGTTGCATCGGCGACCGCTTCGCAGTGAGCGAGATTGTCAACCTGCTTTCATCGATCACCCGGCGCTGGTCGCTCAGGCCTGCTCACGGTTTCCGGATCCGTAGCAAGCGGCCAAATCTCTTTGCCGCTCCCTACGGATTGCACCTCCAGGTAGAAGGACGTCGCCAGCAGCCATGAGGCCACTGGCGAGCATGCACAGCTACCGGCGCCGTGCTGCAACCGGGCCTGGCCGCCATCCAGCAGGGCGCTGACGCTGGCCTGCTCCAGTTGTATGTGTGGGGGCGCCCCCGGGCTCCCCCACGGCTTGATCAAGGCGGCCGGCCCGGCATGGAAGTGTGGCCAAGTGGACATTTCAGCGGTGAGCCTCCAAGGTGGGGCCGGCTTTGGCGATTGACGTGAGTCTGTTGGGGCTGTAGCGGGCCATGCAGAGGGCTGGCCAGGTCTTGGTCCAGACGATGACTCTCTCCACTGGCCATCTCAGACAAGGACCAGAGCGCGGCCCTGCGCATCCGCCTCGACCTCAACCAGGCCGAGCCCAGCCTGCGAAACCGTCGCGGGTCTGCGGCGCCAGGTCGACGGCTCAGCCGCCGACGGCGATGGGCTGCGCAGCGCCATCGCTGCCCGCTTTGCCGGCCAGGAAGCGGCGCAGCCCGATGCGTAGCTGACAGATTGCGCCCTGCAGCACAGCCCCGCCAACCAGCGGGGCTGTGCTGTGTAAGGGCGCATGTCGACCACGTTCGAGGAGATCGAAGCGGAGTACCTGGCGGCGCTGAAGCGGGCTACGGAGGCTTTCCAATATCTCCGCGACGTCATACGCCCCGTGGCTCCGCTTCCCCCAGCAGCAACGTTCCGGCCCTGACCGCGGAGCAGCTCGACGCGCACGAGGCAGCCATGAGCGCGGAGAAGGGGTACGAATCGGCCCGGGACGCTTACTGGGCGGCCCGTGCCATTTAGTAGCATTTGCCCAGTCTGGCGCAGGTGTCAGGCCTGCCTGTCACACTCTCCTCCAACTTTCCCGAGAGAAGGTGAATTTGATGTCGAAGCAGGAGAAGGCCTGGGTTGCGCTCCTGGGTGCAGTGGCGGTGCAGGTCATCGCTAGCCGGTACGCGAAGCAGCAGGCGGCCGCGGTCGGCCTGCCGGTCCTGGCAGCGCTTGCCCTGCCGGTCGTGGCCGGCGCGGTGCTCGGCTGACACAGCGAGGCCCCTCGCCGCAGCACTCGGGGAGGGGCCTCTCAGGTCAGTCGAGCGGGAGCGCCTGGTGCGCGGCAACGAGCGCGTCTACCCGGTACGCGAGGTCGAAGTCCGCCTCGGTCAGCCTGTGGCCGGCGTCGTACGTGGTGATGGCCGCGCGCAGGTGGTCCATGCGCAGGTCGAGGTTGGCGTGGTGCTGGACCCGGCGGGACCGGTCCGCGATCGTCACGATCGCGGCCGAGCGCGCAGCCTACGACAAGCTCGACCAGCGCTACGCCGGCCGCGCCACCGTGACGTGGACCATCGAGTGGGAAGCACCCGCCCTCGGAGACGCCTGCACCCTGACTGAAGTCCGGGAGACCCCATTCACCGTCAGCGTCGTCGTGATGCAGGCCTGAACGTCCGTTGACCGGCAGTGGTGCGTCTGGTCGGCTTACTCACCACAGTCACGGGCCGCTTACCACCGGGCTTACCAAAGCGGGAAGTGGCCTCACCGGCTCTGACCGGCGTGGGTCAGGAGCGCGATTCCGGCCGCCCTGGCCGCGTACGTCGCCGATGCGGCGTGTACGTCACCGTGATGGCGTACAGCCGGGTCTTCGTTCGCCGGTTGCGGCGGCCCCGTCGGAACGGTGAGACGTGGCTCTGCCAAGTGTTCGAGCGGCGGGGGCCGGTCCGATTGCTCGACGGGTCGCCTGGTCGGTCGCGCGGTGAGTTGCCGGGCCGGTTGCCGACCTGCACGAGTGCATCCTGCGTCCGCGCAGGTCACGGGCTGCGGGTCGCCGGATTCCGGAGCCGACACCTCTGATTCGCCTGCAGTGCCAGGTGAGGTGTCTTCCTGTTCCTCCCTGGGGTGGTGGGGTACGGCCTGGTGCTCCGTCAGGCTGCGTAGCCCGCCAAGGGTCTCGCTGCTGGCCGGCGGCCTCGGGTGCGGGCGCATCCCCCGGGCAGGCTGTCCCGTGCTCTCGCGGGGCCCGTATCTCCCGCTGCGCGGCGCTTGAGATCATGGGGGCATGACCAGCACTGAGCCATCCATGACAGATGCGCAGCAGCGGAGAAACGAGCTGCAGGCGCTCCACCGGCGCCAGGTAGACGCTCTCGATGCCTATGACAGGGCACTTGAGCAGACTTCTCTTGCTCAGGCTGCCCTCACCCAGTCTGTTGTCGAGGCTGTGAATGTGTTCGGGGGTATTGGCATGGCAACAGAACTGCTGGGCATCACGGCCAAGGAAGCGCGTGCTCATGTCGCGGCTCATGAGGCGGCGGTGAATCAGCAGTCGGATCCGGTTGCCGGATCAGTCTTGGAAGCTGGCGACGGCTGAGCGGCGACGTCTCAGGTCTACTCGGCCTGCGGCGTCAAGGACGGCCCCAAGCCCCTGCATATCCGATCGTGGACGTGCGGGACCTGCGGGGCCGTCCTGGACCGGGACATCAATGCGGCGGTCAACGTCGCCAAGGCCGCCGGACTGGAGGTATCAGCCTGCGGAGCGCGGGTAAGACCGGGACTCGTCCCGGCACAGCGCGAAGAAACAGGAGCCCACCGGAAGCCCCAGCCGGTGACCACTGGCAGGCAGGCGGGAATCTCCGTCCTTTAGGGTGGAGAGGATGTCAACGCTGCTACTCAGCTACCCAGGTTCCGCTGTCCACCCTGGTGGGGGTCGCCGGACTCAGATGGACGGTCGAGAAGACCTTTCAGTCCGGCAAGGGTCTGGCTGGACTGGACGAACACTAGGTCAGACGCTGGACGTACCGGCACCGCTGGGTCACCCTCGCGATGCCCGCCCACGCCTTCCTCACTGTCGTCCGCGCCGATGAACATGCCCGCCGCCCCAGGTCTGACGGGTTGATACCGCTCATCTGCAACGAGATCCAGCACCTGTTCATCGCGCTCGTCGCGTGGCGCGTCCGCGACGCCGCCCATTGGCTTGACTAGTCCCACTGGCGACGCCGCCAGTGGGACCGATCCCAGGCCAGCCACTATCACCGACAAGCCACTGAGCCGTTTTCATCCTGTCTCTGTGGGGTGAAACACCAGGTCAGTAGGGGTGTGCAACGACGAGGCTCCTGGTCGTTGCGGTGGTGTTCTCTACGCACCACGCATCGTCCGAGGAGCCTCGCCTGGTCCCGTACCGTGCCACGGCCGACGTCCCGCATGAACTGGTCGAGCACCTTTCCTGGCTCATCTACGCACGAAGGTGTGAACGTCGCTCGCGGTGGCGGAAGCCGGGGTGCTTCCAGCAGGCCCTGCTCGCGCTGGTGCACCTGCGCAAGAACGAGACGCTGACCGCCCCGGCATCCGGCTTCGGCATCTCGACAGCCACTGCCTGGCGCTACGTCGTCGAGACCCTCGACGTCCTCACGGCCTGGGCGCCGCGCCTGTACGAGGCCCTGACCGGCCTGGGCGAGGGCGACTTCGTCATCGTCGACGGCACCCTGATTCCCACCGACCGCATCCCCGCCGACGAGCCGTACTACTCGATGAAGCACCGCAAGCACGCCATGAGCCTGCAGGTCATCGCCCGGCCCGACGGAACACCGCTGTGGTTGTCCCGCGCGGCACCCGGCCGCACCCACGACCCGACCGCAGCCCGCGCCCACGGCATCGTCCAGGCCTGCCTGACCAGGCAGATCCTCATCCTCGCGGACCGCGCCTACCAGGGCGCCGGCGCCACCGTCCGCACCCCGTACTACCACCACCGCGAACAGCCCGAGCGCTACAAGCAGTTCAACCGCGACTACGCCAGACTGAGGGCCCCTGGCGAACGCGCCTTCGCGCAGTTGAAGTCCTGGCGAATCCTCCGACGAGCCAGATGCTCCACCTGCCGCATCAGCACCATCGTCCAAGCCGTCCACAGGCTACTTACCTGTGGCTATTCAGGATGAAAGCGGCTCACTGAGGAATGAAGATCGCGATCTACAGCTGGAGCATTAGGGTACCGAATGCTCTGTCTGGAACGCCCGAGCAGCCTGTTGAATAATCACCGGAATCCAGCAGGAGAGTTAAGTAATGAAGAAGAAGATCATCCCGATGCTGCTTGCCTCGATGGCCACTTCCGGAGTACTTGTCGGAGGGCTGGCCGGAACCGCCCAAGCAGCTGAGGGCAGTAGCTGCAGCAGTTGGAAGAAGGTGGATGCGAGCGGCCTTTGGGGGCGTTCTTGTATTCAGTGGGACGGAACAAGTTGGGATCGCGCCTATATTGAACTTAATAATGCGAGTGGATCTTCCAAAAGGGTGAATTTTTCAATACAGCTCTTCCAGTACTTGGGCCCTGTTCTCGGTAGCAACTTGAGCACGAAGACAGTTCAGAGTGGCGACACGGTTAAGGTGTATACCCCTTGGATAGCGGACTATCACTCCGGGCCCGAATGGGCTTTGGGTACAGTCACCGTTAATACCGGTACAGATTACGCCACTGTATCCGACACCGGCTGGGTCCACGAACCCTGGGTCTAGTTACGCGTCTTAAAGCGACAGCTTGTAGAGGACGGGCCCGAAGGCTTTCTCGTCGTCCATGGAGGCCGCCATCTCACGCGGCAGCGGGTCACGCACCCCCATCCGTGACCTCGCGGTTCAGCCGCTCCTCCCAGATCCGCGGCGTCGCCGTCAGGTACAGCCGGCGATGCGACGGGATCACGGTCTGATCGTGGACGTCCGCCCGCGCCTTACCCATCGACCCGGAAGTCCTGTGGGCCTCATCGACCACCGTGAGGTCCATCGGAGCCAACGGCTGCCCGTAGGCGCCCTCGAACGCCTCCGCCTGGACACCCAGACTGGCGTACGTCCCGGAGCCGTGCCACAGACCCAACGGCACCGGATTTGCAGTGGAGCGCACCTGGAGGTTCCACAGCTCCGGGTCGTCCTGGAGCGAGCACGCCGCAACCGCTGGCCCCTCGTGCCCGGCCCCGCGTCACGCCTGCACCGTCTGGGTCAGAAGTCCAGCGTCGGCACCAGCACGAGAATGCGCCCTTGGGCACAAGACGCTTTGCCGACGCCGCCGCGATGATGATCCCCGTCCCGCACCTGCCCGCGCAGACAATTAACGGGAATGCCGCCCGGCGGGACGTCGAGACCGTGCGCAATGGCGGCCATGGCCTCGATCTGATGGTCACGCAGCTTTACCGGTCCTGACGTCACCCAGGCAGAGTGTCGACTCGGCCAGCCACTCCTTGCCATGTCCTGAACCGTCCGAGTTCGCCGCGCGCTAGGGCTAGTTCTCTGCGTCTGAAATCTTGGGGCTAAGTCTGTATCCTGTTGTCATGTCGCCGGGTCCTCGAGCTGTTGAAGTCCGTTTGTCCGATGTAGAGCGCGCCGAGTTGTCCCGCTGGGCGAGTGGGGCGGTTGCTCCGCGGTTCGCGGAGCGGGCGCGCATCGTGTTGGCGTGCGCGGAGGGGATGCCGAACTCGCGGGTGGCGGTGGAGGTCGGGGTGACCGTCGCGACGGTGAGGAAGTGGCGTGGGAAGTTTGCCGCCGAGGGGATGTCCGGGCTGGAGGATGCCGCTCGGATTGGCCGGCCGAAGGCCGATCTGGTTCTGAGCGAGGCCGAGCGGGACCAGTTGGTCCGGTGGGCCCGGCGGGCGAAGACCGCCCAATACCTGGCATTGCGCGCGAAGATCGTGCTGCGTTGCGCGGAGGGTGGGACGAACAGGCAGGCCGCGGCCGGTCTCGGTGTCGATGCCTCGACCGTGGACCGGTGGCGGGCGAGGTTCATCGCCGAACGCCTGCAAGGTCTGCAGGATGAGCCCCGGACCGGCCGGCCGCCCTCAATCCTCCTCGACCAGGTCGAAGATGTGATCGAGGCGACCCTGGAATCCGCCCCGGGGAAGGACACCCACTGGTCACGGGCTTCAATGGCCGCTCGCACCGGGCTGTCGAAATCGACGATCGGCCGGATCTGGAAGCGGTTCGACCTCAAGCCGCACCTGCAGGACTCCTTCAAGCTGTCGACCGACCCGCAGTTCGTGGCCAAGGTCGTCGATGTCGTCGGGCTGTATCACAATCCGCCAGAGCGGGCCGTGGTGCTATGCGTGGACGAGAAGTCCCAGATCCAGGCCCTGGACCGCTCGCAGCCCGTGCTGCCGATGATGCCGGGCATGCCCGAGCGCCGCACCCACGACTACCTGCGGCACGGCATCACCAGCCTCTTCGCCGCGTTCAACATCGCCGACGGCACCGTCATCAGTGAACTGCACCGCCGGCACCGCGCGATCGAGTTCAAGAAGTTCCTGGTCACGATAGACAAGAGAGTGCCCCGCGAGCTCGACGTGCACCTCGTGTGTGACAACTACGCCACCCACAACACCCCTGAGATCAAAAGGTGGCTGGCCAGACACCCCCGCTTCCACGTGCACTTCACCCCCACGGGATCTTCTTGGATCAACCAGGTCGAGCGCTGGTTCGGCCTGCTGACCGACAAACTCATCCGCCGCGGCGTCCACACCTCCGTCAAGGCCCTGGAGAGCGACATCAAGGAGTGGATCGCGACCTGGAACGAGAATCCCAGGCCGTTCACCTGGACCAAGACCGCCGACGAGATCCTCAAATCCCTCGCCGACTACCTCACCAAGGTCACCCCACCAACCAACCAGAAACATGCAGATACTTAGCCCCTAGATTTCAGGCGCAGAACACTAGTGTCCTGCGCCGGAGATCCATCGTTAGTTTGTGCATGCTTCTGCGGATGTGCCGGTGCCTCGTCGCGGTCCGAAGTTGGAACCGTTGTTGTTGTCGCCCGATGAGCGTGTGGTGTTGGAGCGTTGGGCCCGCAGGGCGTCATCTGCGCAGGCAGTGGCCTTGCGGGCCCGCATCGTATTGGCGTGTGCCGGTGCTGATGTGCCGCCGATTGTCGTGGTGGCGCGGGAGTTGCACATCGCGGCCGACACGGTCCGAAAATGGCGTCGGCGGTTTCTGGCGGCCCGGCTGGACGGGCTGGTCGACGAGCCCCGGCCGGGCCGGCCGCCCACCATCGGCGTTGATCAGGTGGAGGCGGTCGTGGTCGGCACGCTGGAAGAGATCCCGAGGAACGCCGCTCACTGGTCGCGTTCATCAATGGCCGACCGCAGTGGCCTGTCGAAGTCGACAGTGGGCCGGATCTGGCGGAAGTTCCAGCTCAAGCCGCATTTGAGCGACACGTTCAAGCTGTCGACGGACCCTCTGTTCGTGGAGAAGCTCTACGACGTGGTGGGGCTGTACTTCAACCCGCCCGAAGGAGCGGTGGTGCTGTCGGTGGACGAGAAGTCCCAGATCCAGGCTCTGGACCGCTCTCAGCCGGTGTTGCCGATGATGCCCGGCATGCCCGAGCGCCGCACTCATGACTACGTCCGCAACGGTCTGACCACCTTGTTCGCAGCCTTCGACGTCGCGACCGGTGAAGTCATCACCTCACTGCACCGCCGGCACCGGGCCGCGGAGTTCAAGAAGTTCCTCATCAAGATCGACAAAGAGGTCCCCGGGCACCTTCAGGTCCACCTGATCTGCGACAACTACGGCACCCACAAGACCCCGGCAATCAAGGCGTGGCTGGGCAAACACCCACGGTTCCACCTGCACTTCACACCCACCGGCTCCTCCTGGATCAACCAGGTGGAGCGATGGTTCGGCTTCCTCGCAGACCAGAAGATCCGGCGAGGCGCCCACAAGAGTGTGTGCTCCCTGGAAGCCGACATCCGCGCCTGGGTCAAGCAGTGGAACGAAAACCCGACCCCGTTCACCTGGACCAAAACAGCCGAAGAGATCCTCGACTCACTCGCCCGTTTCTGCCAACGGATCTCCGGCGCAGGACACTAGCGGTCGGGATCGGCAGAGCCGGGTTGATCTTCAGTGTCCGCGAGTTGCCTCTCGGCCTGCCGAGGTCGTGGCGCGGTGCCGGCCCGGCGTCTGCGATCGGGGGCAGGATCACGGGCGCCGGGCCGCCAGAGGCGCTCCGTCCAATCGGAGGCCGTTTCCTGACGGTATGGAATGCGAGGGCCTGCCGCATCTTCCTATAAGTCGGACGGAGGGGCGAGGTGCTCGCGCCGAGTGGGTGAGCGGCGCGTACCTGGCGGAGTTCGGCTCCGTGCGCGGGGCGGCGCACAGGTCAGGATGTGGATGTCGAGCAGGCCGCCGATGAGTTGTACGGGTTGAAGCCGGGCGAGTTCACCGCGGCGAGGGACGCGTACGTCGCCGAGGCGCACCGGGCGAAGCACACAGCCGCCGGCCGGACCGAGTGGATGGCGCGACCTGGCCGCCGCCCCGGCGAGCGCGTCAGAACATCGTGGGAGGAGCAGCGCCACACCTTAGGGCCGCCGGGCTGTGGACGCGTGACGAATCTCGTGATTCCCCGTTTACCGGTTGATGTAGCAGCAACTTCGGCATAGGCGGGCATGATGGGGAAAAGAGCGCAGCAGAAGCGGTCGGCTAAGCAGGCCAAGCAGCGCAAGGCCGCGGCCTCACGGAACGCCGCGGCGGTGGCGGCGAGCCTGCCGCAGCTGACGTCGATGGACGACTTTCTCTTCGGACCGCTGGCGACGCCGTGGGGCGATTTCACCGACAGCTACGCGACGGTCGAGGACGCGGTGGCCGCGGCGGAGGAGGCCGGCGGGGTGCTGTCGTGCTTCTCCTTCGACGATTCCGGCGAATACGAGCGCAGTCTGCGCCACGTCAAGGACAGCTGGCGGTACGAGGTGGTGCTGTACCCGCGGCAGGCGCTGCGGGATCTGATGAAGACGAGCTGGCTGGACGCCGACGACCAGGACCAGGCCGTGGAGCAGCTGCGCGGCGTCCTGGCCGCGTACGTGCCCGAGGACCTATGCTGCCTCGGGCTCGAGGTGGTCCAGCGGCCGTCGACCACGAGCGTGCCGCGCATCGGCTGGGCGCAGAGCCTGCCGGTGGCCGGGATGCGGACCTGGGAGGACGTGTGCCTGGCGGAGAAGGAGCTGCCGCTGTTCGACCTGGCGCCGCTCGCCGACGGCCCCGGCAGCGACCTGTGCGTTGCGCTGCCAGAGGAGACGTTCGCCCTGTTCCGTGAGCACGGCCTGTCCGCCCGCGGGTGCGCCGGCTGCGGTGCGCCTGTGACCGGCAGGCACCCGCACTGGCCGGGCGTGCTTGTCAGGATGGAGAACGAATACGGGCCGGTGTGCGACCGTTCCCGGCTCGGAGGCAAGGCCACGGAGCGGGTCGGCCACGTCCTCGATGCCGCTCAGGCCCGCCCGGCCGGGACGCTGACCGACAAGGAGCAGCAGGTCCCGTGCCAGCACTGCGACGTATACGTCACCGACCAGCACCCCGACTGGCCCGGGGTATGGACCGAGGCCGGCAGATCTAGCAGGCCGATCTGTGCGGTGGTCGGCTCCGGAGCCGATGACGCGACGGCGTACGACCTGGTCGACTGCGTCTACCCGCACATCCCGGTCGGTTCCGACAGCTCGGCCACTGCTGCCATCAACGTCGCCAGGAAGACCGGCTATTTCTTTCAGCCACGCCTGCCGATCTGGGCGAAGTAGCCGAGGAAGACGTCGGGATGCAGCGCGTGAGGAATTCGTGCTGGAGACGGTGTACTGGGACGCTGGCACCGCTCGGCTGCTGCCGAGGCTGATCCGGGGTCGCACCCGCGGGCCGCCCCGCGAGGCATCAAGGGCGGCGACGCCGTCGTAGACGAGGGCGAGTAGCCGTGGCCCCCGCGAACACCACCACCGGCGGGGCGCCGTCGCTGGATGCCGACGCGGAGCTGGAGCGGACGCTGGACAGCCTTCAGGCGCGCATGGAGGCGGTCCAGTTCTCCCTGCGCGCCCGCTGGGCCTCGCCGCGGCTCGAACTGTGGCGTTGCGACCTGCGCGAGACGCGCGAGACCTGGTTCCGGCTCGTCGACCCCGCCGGCCAGGACCCCACCCCCGAAGGGAGCTGAACCGTGGCGGGAAAGATCGAGGACGCCATCGAGCGGGCCGACCGGGAAGCGTTCACCTGGGAGCCACCGAAGACACTCAAGGGCCAGATCAGCTGCCTGCTCAAGCAGCTCGGCAGCGCCAAGGCCGTCGCCCAGGAGCTCGGCGTCACCGCCGACTCCGTCAACCGCTACCGGCGCGGCGCCCGCAAGCACCCCCGCGCCGATGTCGCCGCAGAGATCGACGACGCCGTACGGCAGCGGTGGCAGCCGATGCTGCGCAAGCGCCGGTGCAAACAGGCCGTCGCTACCGGGATCACGGTGGAAACCCGGGCCCGGTTCGGCTACGAGTCGTCAGCCGGATCGACCGACGGCGGCCGCCTCCGCCGCGCCGCGTACGCGCAGCGCCTGTTCGACGCCCGCGACACCGGAGCCAGCGAATACATGACCACCGAATTCCCGCACTGAGCCGAAGCACGTGATAGCTGTCACAAAGGTAGCGATACTGTCACCCAGACCCTCAACCGCGGGACCAGCGAAGCGCGTGCGAGAGTAGGGCATGAAGACCATCGGGTTGATTGGCGGCATGAGCTGGGAGTCGACGGCCGAGTACTACCGGCTGCTCAACGAGCGAGTCCGGGAGCAGCTGGGCGGCCTCCACTCGGCCAAGTGCGTGCTGTACTCGGTCGACTTCGCCGAGATCGAGCGGCTGCAAGTGGCCGGGCGCTGGGATGACGCCGGCGAAGTACTCGCTGACGCCGCCCGGTCCCTGCAGGCCGCTGGTGCGGGCCTGCTGCTGATCTGCACCAACACCATGCACAAGGTCGCCGACCAGGTGGTGGCGGCAGTAGACATTCCGCTGCTGCATCTGGCCGACGCGACGGCGGCTGCAGTGCGGACCGCGGGCCTGCGCCGAGTGGGGCTATTGGGCACCGCGTTCACCATGGAGCAGGACTTCTACCGCGACCGCGTGGCCGGGCACGGCCTGGAGGTCCTGGTGCCTGACGCGGACGACCGGGCCATCGTCCATAGGGTGATCTACGAAGAACTGTGCCTCGGCATCATCCGGGAGGAATCCCGAGCGGCCTACGGTGAGGTGATCAGCCGACTCGTGGCTTCCGGCGCGGAGGGCATCATCCTCGGCTGCACCGAGATCGAGCTCCTTGTCGGCCCGGAGCACAGTATCGTTCCTGTCTTCGCCACCACCCGCCTGCACGCCGAGGCCGCTGTTGCGGCGGCACTCGCGCCCGGACGGTAACCCAGGCGGCTACGCCTGGCCGGCCGGGTCTGTTCGAGAGCTCCACCGAGCGGTGACAGCGACCTGGCAAACTCAGCACTGGTGACAAGCGGTCTGCCGCGATGGTGACAACTGGCCTGCTTCGCGAGACGGGAAGACCCTGGTCGGAAGTGGCAGGGGTGACAACTAACGTGCTTCGGGTGCGACACGAGGCCGCTCCCGATGGCCACAGCAGTCAGCAGCCCGCCCCTGGTGGTGCATTCCAGCTGCCGCCGTTGTCGGAAACGATGACCGATCCGGCGGGCACATCGTCGATGCAGTTCGCCGCATTGCGGAACCCCGCCGCCTCCGCGCCGGCCGGTACCGGACGGTGTAGGCGGGGCCGACGCAGACGGCTCCCCGGACACGCGCGGCGATACCTGGAAGCACTCCGCCCAGGGCCAGGCTGTACAGCGCGTCGGAGAGCGCGGCGGTGTCGAGGTGCTCCAGGCGGGTCAGCATCTCTTCGCCGAGTGGCGCGTCAGGGGCTGCGTGGTCAGCGGTCGGCATGGGCGTCTCCTTCTCCGGCGCAGGCACGCAGCACGGACCAGGCCACGAAGTCCGTTGCCATGTCGACCACTTCGGGGCCACGCTTCGGGGCGGTCAGGGCGTATGTACGGGTGAGGTCGTTGATGCGGACCTCGCAGTGCATGGTCACCGTGCCGTCCCACACCTGGCCGTCCGTGACGGTCAGCGGCTCGTCGCTCCAGGCCCGCACTGCGATACCGGCGTCTGCTGCGCTCGCCAGCCGCTCGGCTGCCAGCCCGTCGGTGAGCCGGTCGTCGAGGCTGATCACCGGCTTTCCCGGGTGCATCCGCAGCTCCTCGGCCGCAGTCAGCCGGCGACGACTGACGACGTGGCCGGCGAGGATCCGGTCGATCAGCGCTTCGAGGTCGGGATGTTCACCCACTGCGACCGGGAGGGCGATGTCCACGTACGGATAGGCCCAGAGATAGGAGGGCGTCAACGTGAGCCCTTCGGCCTGGACCGCCTGGTCGATGAGGGCGGCCACGTCGGCCTCGATGAGTCCGAGGGTCCGCCAGTGCGGGTGGTCGGCCGGTTTGCTCGCCGGGGCGATGCGGTCGAGAATCTCCTGGAGCATGGGCATGCACTCGCGGGGCGGCCCGGGAAGCATCACGACACGGGTGCCGTCCGCTGTGGTGGACGATCCCCAGGCGGTCCCGTTCGCGTTGGGAAGCGGCTCGCTGCCCGCGGGGAAGAACGCCTGGCGCTCGTTGTCCTGGTGGACCGCGAGCCCGAACCGCTTCAGCCGGTGCTGCACAGCCGTCCACGCCTCCGCGTGGTGCTCCAGGGGGACACCGAGGGCCTGGGCGACGCCTTCGCGGGTCCGGTCGTCCGAAGTGGGGCCGAGACCGCCGATGACGACGAGCAGGTCGTGGCCGAGCAGCCCCCGTACGGTCCGGGTGATGTCGGCTAGCGGGTCACCGGTGGTGGCGGTCGCCCGGACGCGGAAGCCGTGCCCGGTCAGTAGTCGTGCCGCCTGGGTGGTGTTCGTGTCCTCCACTGCTCCGCTGAGCAGCTCGTCGCCCACGGTGAGGACCGCGGCGGTCGGCTGCTGCGCGGAACCCGGGCCGCAGGCGGCCAGGAGCGCATCGGCTGACTGCCTGGTACCGGCACCACCACCGAGGTCGAACGTCAGTGACTCACCGCGGGCGAGTACGGAACGTACGGCCTTGGGGATCTCCAGAGCCGCATCGCTGAACCCGAGGTGTTCCAGCATCATCCCGACGGCGAGCAGCATGGCGGAGGGGTTGGCACAATCCGCGCCGGCCAGGTGCGGGGCACTGCCGTGGACCGGCTCGAAGTAGCTGCCGTGCTGTCCATAGTTGCCGCTGGGCGCCAGCCCTAGGCCGCCCACGACGCCCTCGCCGAGGCCGGAGAGCACGTCGCCGAACATGTTCTCGGCGACGACGACGCCGAAGCGCTCCGGCTGCTCGACCATCCACATCGCCACGGCGTTGGCGTTCTGTACCTCCACCGCGATGCCCGGGTACTCGGCGGTCACCTCTTCGAGGACCTCCCGGGCGAGCGCGCTGCTGCTCCGCAGGACGTTGGGCTTGTCGACCCAGGTCAGCAGAGAGTGGCCATGGGCTCGGGCGTAGGCGAAGGAGAAACGCAGGAGGCGATCCAGTCCGAGGCGGGTGACGAGCCGGAGCGAGACCCCGAGGTCCTGCCCGGCGTTGGCGACGACGTTTGCGTGTCCCCCGACCATGGAACGCAGTGCGGCCGGAACCACGTCACCTGTGTAGTCGAAACCGGCGTACATGCCCTCGGTGTTCTCCCGGATCAACGCGAAGCGATACGGGCGGCCATGTCCTTGCAGGTTTTCCACCGGGCGGACATTGGCGAACAGCCCGAACCGCTGTCGCAGCTGGATCACGGGGGACACATACCGGATGCCCTGCCCCTGCAGACTGCCGGCGAGCTCGGCCTCGGCCTCGCGAGGTGGCTTGCTGGTGATCGCGGCCAGGAGGCATGTGTCGACGGTGTCGAGCAGCTCCCAGGTTCGTTCCGGTACCGGGTCGCCTTCGCGCCGCCAGTACTCCCACCCGATGTCGCCGTACGTCAGCTCGACCGGCACCTGGAGCAGGTCCAGCACGGGCAGCACCGCGTCCACAACCTCAGGCCCGATGCCGTCGCCCGGCAGTACTGCGACCTTCTTGACCGATGTCACGCCATGTCCTCAAAGTGATCGCGCTCTGCACGAAGCGCGGGTTGTCATGTCCGGTAAAGGGACTGTAGAGATTGTTCCGAAACAATGTCGACTGTTTCGTGCCACATTAGTGGAACGCCCACTGTCAAAGGGCGATACCGGCTAGAAGCGTGGAGACGGTCACGAGAAGGAGCTTGAACCGTATCCCCTTAAAGGAAAGCAAACGAGCATCTGCGTACCTCGAATTACGAATGAGGGCAATGTATCTCACGTGGAGCGGGAGTAGGGCAATCCAGCAGATGGCTAACCTTGGGAGAATGTGCCAGTAAAAACCCGCAAGCCAGATCATCCAGAAGGTGGCGAGTAGGAACGCGGGAAGGAGGGCCGCAGCCCTTTTCGGGCCCATCACAATTGTAAGGGTGAGTCGACCTGCATCCTTATCGCCGTCATGGTCGATCAGATTGGAGATTACTATTTGAGCCGCATAGGGAAGGCCCATCATGGCGGCCACCATAATGGCACCCGGAGGCACCGAACCCGCCAGCAGCCAGACGGGAAGGCAGATGGACGCTGGTATCCCGAGCATCAGCACTACCTCACCAAGCCCCCGGTAGCTCAGTTTCAGACCTGCCGAGTACTGGGCCGAATAGAGCATCAAAGCTACCATGAGCAGGACGGAGATCGCCGGGTAACGGGTCTGGGTGGACACGAGGACAAGGAGCAGGCACCCCAGTAATACTGCACATGCTGCCGCACGTCGGACATCAGACTGTTCGAGTTCTCCGGTAAGCAGTGGCTTGGTGATGTTACGTTTGGTGTTTAGCGTGTCGAGTCGATCGACTCCATCGATGTACCCATTCAAGTCATCCAGGGAGATGGACAGGGCTGAGCAGCAGAACACAAACAGGAGAAACCCGGAATTGATCAGCCAGTAGCGTGCTTCTTGGATATGGACAGCCGTGAGACCGAACGAAATCAGAGGATATAGGGACAGTTCGGGAACGTTAATCTTGAGGAGCCTTGCGTAAGCCGCTATCCTTCGTGGCGGATTCACAGAGAGGTATCTATTTTCGGCCATGGCTCCTCCGGTCTATCATGTCTACGATTGCAGCAGGGTCCCGGTTGGGTGCTTCACGGTGGCGGCTCGGCGTGAAATTGCATTCAAGTGGGCCCTCCTCGGTGCGTGTCAGGTTCAACGAAATTGGGTGTGCGTGACACGGCGTCGGTCATAACGGGATGCCGTTCCGAAATTCCCAGAAGCCTTCCACTCTGGGTTATCTGACTCTGCCCATCAGGGACTCGCTGAACTCGGATAGTTGTCTTCGCGTGCGCTGCGGTATCGGAGCTTCGTCGAGCGCATTGAGCGCGGCCTCATGGTGCCAGCGAGCCTGTCGCTCGGTCCAGGCCCGGCCTCCTGCCTTCTCGATAAGCAATGCACGTAATGCGAGCAACGAGTCAGGTTCAGTGCCTCTGTCTGCCGGGGCCGCCAACTGATCCGCCAGTTGACGTGATGCGCCTCCGCCTTCGGCGAGAGCGGCGACGACAGGGAGCGTCTTCTTCCGGCGCCGCAAGTCGCTCCAGGCGGTTTTCCCTGTCGTGCCCGCCGGCCCCCAGATGCCCAGCAAATCATCTACGGCCTGGAAGGCCATGCCAAGGTGGTGACCGTATCGTTCGAGCGCCCCCACCACGGTGTCGTCGGCGGCGGCCAGTACGGCGCCTATGCAAGCCGAAAGCCCGAGCAACGAGGCGGTCTTTTCCGCCTCCATCTGCAGACACTCCGAGATGTCAACGTGGTCACGTTGTTCGAAGGCCAGGTCGCGCGCCTGCCCGTCGACCATCTGACAGTTGGCAGCCGTGAGGCGCTTGACGGCCCGGGCTGCCGCTGAAGGGGGCGCTTGTTCACACAGCACTTGCGGGGCGAGGGCGAGCAGCGCATCCCCGGTCAGGACGGCCCAGGTCCCGCCGAAGACGGTCCACGCGGCTGGCCGGTGGCGTCGTTCCGTGTCACGGTCCATGAAGTCGTCATGGAGAAGAGAAAAGTTGTGAACCAACTCCACGGCGATGCCGCCCGGGATGCCGACGGTCCGCTCGGCCCCGGCGGCCTCTGCAGACAGCACCGCTAGCGCCGCTCGCACGGCTTTTCCTCCGTGTCCGCCGACCAGTCGACCGTGCTGGTCGGTCCAGCCGAAGTGGTAGGAGGCGATGCGGCCCATGGGGGAGGCAAGTCTGGCTACTGCGTCCTTCAGCGGCGGCACACACAGGGCCCTTCCCTGCTCAAGCCATGACGGTGCAGCAAGGTCGGCGGGCAATGCGTGGTTCATCGTGAATCTTCCTCTTCTCCGTTGTCGATCTCCTTCGTTTTGCCTCAGCAGCCCTTCGTCACTCCCTGGGCCTGACGCCTGTGGCCGATAGCCATGCGCGTGCGCTCACCCGTTGCGCACCGGCGATGAGAGGGGATCGGTACAGGGTCTTCCCCATCCACAGAGGAGGGTCGCCCTCTTCTGATGCCCCGTCCAGAAATCTTCCGGCAGCCGCTAGGATCGCCTCAGGAATATCGAATAGGTTGTTCAATTTGGCTATACATAAAGCACGGACTGCGTATCCAGACTCCTCCACAGTCGATGCACCACAGCCGAAACCGCCATCATCGTGCTGCTGGGATAGTATGTACTTTATGCACGTGTGCATCAGTTCCAAGAGGCTCTGACGATGAACTCCCGGAATAGGCTTTGAGCCAGATGAGAGAAGGGCAAATAATTCGACTGCATGTGCTGTCGAATAAATGTCAGACAGATGCCACTTGTCTTCGACTAATCCTTCGTCCTTGATGGCCTGAATCACCGGCGAAAGGGCATTCTTCAACATCCTCGCCCGTTCGACGGTATAGTGCCGTAAGGGTGCCATCGCGATCGTCATAGCCGCATGAATGTTGGCGCTGGGGGACGTTCTCCGCTCGCTCTCATAGCAGATGAACACACCGTCAACGTGGAAGCGCTCCAGGAAATCCAGATTGACGTTGTAGCCGAGACTGAGGAGTGTGGCAGCCTTCATGGCCGTGGTATCCACATCGGGCAGAGCGAAGGATGAACTGACGGCCACCCCTTGAGGCGGAACACCGCCGACATCGATGCCAGGCACCATGCAGCGCCCCCTGAGGGGTGACTGAGCAAGAGCAAGCAGGACCCACCAGCGCTCGAACTCCTCGGACGGGAAGAACGGCGGAACCTCACCGCGGTCGTTCATCGCCCGGGTAAGGTATCGCGAGGCATCGAGGGCGTGCCGCGAATCGCCGGGAATATTGCGCACGAGCGCAGCCGTACTAGACGGATAGCTGCCCATCGAGCCGTTTCCATCTTGGAAGCGCGCAACGGAAAGCCAGTCGACACCCGCACTGCCGAGAGCGTCCAGGATGCTGTGAATCGTGCTTGGTCCTCCGAGAAGCAGCGAACCCTTTCCCTCGATCGCTCGGCGGCAGCGAGCAGATATCCCGGAAAGCTGCTCCTGGTCGAGGATCGGGCGCCCCCGTGCAGCCAGCCGAGTCAGGAGTTCGCACGCCAGGGCGTCGTAAGCGATCGGCTTCTTGTTCTCCTTGGACTTCAGCGAGGGGACGACAAACTGCACGAGAAATCGACGCGCCCGTTGGAATACCAAATCGGGAAGAACGCCGTGGACGTCTGCCGCATCGATCACTGCAAGGGTGGTAATTATCCGATCCGGAAGGAACGGAACGCGCGGATCACTTCCCCACCAGCCCTCCTGATCCTGCTTCGCTATGACGTCGGAGAGCGCACTGCGTATGGATGATTCGTTCCAGTCTCCCACTCTTTGAGTGCTGTGTAGGCAGCTGAAAACTGCGAGTGATTCATACAGCGATGGGGCGAGAGCGCCGGAAAAGTCTTCGGCAGTAACGACTGCGACAAGACGATCCGCATCACGCGCCAGGGAGGCCGTGCCAGGCAGGATCTCGGCAGGACGGGACCGGCTGGCGCCCGGATGCTCTTTCGACAATGCGCATCCTCTCGAAATCCATTTGCCCACGGAACGTGTGTCTGGCATTCGAGGGTCCACAAAAAATCCCACCACACGCTTGAGCATCGACTACTCATTGATCGTTTCCGGGAGAGTCGGCAGCTGGCGGCGTAGAAGGCTCGCTCAGGCTGCTCCTGCAGATCTCGCAGCTGGAATTACCAGAAAAGGGACTTCGACCCCACTGGACAGGCCGTGGTCCAGATGACCTCGACCACGATCTCCCGTAGCGAGCAGCAAGCAGCGCTTGCTGCGTGCTGCGCCGGCTGGTGGGTGTGTGTTCGGTCTTCCCTCTGGAGTACGGTCCGCTTGCCCCGGCTACCGCCCGTCACGCGGTCCGTCCGGTGCTTGAAGCGTGGAGGCCTCGAACCGGCCACCACAGCCGACGCCGTTCCCGAAGCACTCATCGCATAGCAACAACATGGACCACCGAGTGGTCGTCGATACACCACTCCAGCGGACGTGACCCGCAGCCTGCGACACTGGCTGACCGGCGGCACGACAAAGGCAAGGCTCCGGGCCGCGTGATACTCCAGGGCGGAGCCGAGGTTCCCCACAGCCTGCCCCATCTGCGTATAAGCACTAAATACTCACGTAGTGGTCGAACCGGACCGCCTAACTTCAGTGCTGCGTCGTCGCGTGGCGAACCTAAACTCCGAGGTACCGCGTCGCAACCCCGCACCTAACGGCATTTAATAAAGGAGCAATGAATGAATGTCAACTTGCTGCAGATGCTCGGCCACGAGCAATCAACCACCTTCGCAAGGTGCGGCGAGGAAGCGACAGCGGGAACTGTGATCGTAATCTGCGAGAAGAGTTATGCTGGTCCAGGGCACACCGAAGCTGGCGATCAATGCCCACAGTGCTGATGGCGATTGGGCCTCTTTCATCCTGAATAGCGAAGGTCAGCAGCGTTTGGACGGCTTGGACGATGGTGCGCCGATGCGGTAGGTGGAGCATCTGGCTCGTCGTAGTAGCCGCCAGGACTTCAGCTGTGCGAACGCTCGTTCTCCCGGCGCTCTGAGCCGTGCGTGGTCGTGGTTGAACTGCTCCTAGTGACCTGAGTCGGAGATTCGTCGTTAATCCGGCATGAGTCGTCCGGGTCCGAAGATTCCGCCGTTGTCGGTCACTGATGCCCAGCGGGCTGTGCTGGAGGGCTGGTTACGTCGCCGCACGACGGCCCAGGCTCTGGCCCAACGCTCGTGGATCGTGCTGGAGTGCGCCGAAGGCCACTCGATCACGGAGGTGTCCCGCCGGCTGCGGATCGCTCCGGACACGGTCCGCACCTGGCGACGCCGCTTCATCGAGCGGGGTCTGGACGGCTTGTGCGACGACCCGCGGCCCGGTGTCCCACGGAAGATCACCGACGCTGACGTCGAGCGGGTCATCGTCAAGACGCTGGAAGAGACTCCGAAGAACGCCACACACTGGTCGACCAGGTCGATGGCGGCGGCCACGGGCATGTCGCAGTCGACGGTCTCGCGGATCTGGCGGGCGTTCGCCCTGGCGCCGCACCGGTCGCAGACGTTCAAGCTGTCCACCGACCCGCTGTTCATCGACAAGGTCCGTGACGTCGTCGGCCTCTATCTCGACCCGCCGGAGAAGGCCCTGGTTCTCTGCGTGGACGAGAAGTCGCAGATCCAGGCCCTGGACCGGTCCCAGCCGGTCCTGCCGATGGTGCCCGGCATTCCCGAACGCCGCAGCCACGACTACGTCCGGGCCGGCACCACCACTCTCTTCGCCGCCCTCGAGGTCGCCACCGGCAAGGTGATCGGCTCCCTCCACCGCCGCCACCGGGCAGCGGAGTTCAAGAAGTTCCTCGCAAAGCTCGACAAAGAAGTCCCAGCTGATCTGCAGGTTCATCTGATCCTGGACAACTACGCGACCCACAAGACACCCGACATCAAGCGGTGGCTGCTGGCCCACCCGCGGTTCCACCTGCACTTCACACCCACGAGTGCGTCCTGGCTGAACCTGGTCGAGCGGTGGTTCGCCGAGCTCACCCAGAAGAAGCTTAAGCGCGGCGTCCACCGCTCCGTCCCGGCCCTCGAACGCGACATCCGAGCCTGGCTCGCCGACTGGAACGAGCACCCCAGACCGTTCATCTGGACGAAGACCGCCGACGAGATCCTCGACAAAGTCGCCGCCTACTGCCACCGAATCTCTGGCTCAGGTCACTACTTGACATTTTCATTAGTTCTGTGGGGTTGGTGGGTGGATGGTGAGTCCGGTGTGAGCGAGGAAGGACCAGGGCAGTTGGGGGTTGTCGTTGATCCGGTGGATGCCCGCTTCGGTGGCGTCGGCGACATCGGCGAGGTGGTCGCCGGCGAGGTTGGCGAGCTCGCGTTTCTTGAGCGAGGACCACAGCAGTTCCACAGGGTTGAGCTCGGGTGCGTAAGCGGGTAATCGCTCGAGGGTGAGCCAGTCCTGTTCGGCGACCCAGGCCCGCATCGCCCGGCTCCAGTGAGCGGACAGGCCGTCCCAGACCAGAACCACCCGCTCGCCGCGGTAGAACACCTTCATCTGCTCCAGGACCTCGATGAGTCCGACCGTGTCGTAGCTGCCGGGCTTGAGGTGGAAGCACAGGCGAGGACCTCGATCGGGGTCGGTGGAGTGGAATCCCAGGGCCCCGGCCATCGAGGCACGTTTCCAGTTCAGGCGGTGCCGCAGGAGCGGTGTGCGGCCGCGGGGTGCATAGGTGCGGCGGACCTGCGGCAGTAGAGAGACTCCTGATTCGTCGAGGAACACGATCCAGGCACGTGTGTTCACGGCCCCTTTTTGATGCGTGGCCACTCGTGAGCGATCCAGCGGGCAATCTCGGACTCGTTCCGCTCGACCGCCCGCCGTTCGGGCCGCTGCAGACTCCATCCGAGTCGGCCGGTCAGCAACCGCCATACCGAGGCCTTCGACAGCGTCACCCCCGTCTCCCGCGTGACGACCGCACCGACCCGTTCCAGCGTCCAGAGATCGGCTTCGAAGCCATGTGCCTGGGCGCCCTGCTCCAGGGCGGTCCGCACCCGCTCGACCTGGGCATCGTCCAGCTTGGGCGGACGCCCGATGGCCGGGCGCCGACGCAGAGCGTCGGCCCCGTTTTTCTCCCAGACCCGTTTCCACCGCCGCACACTCTCGTCACTGAGCTTCTTCAGAGTGGCCACCGATCGGGTGACGATTGGGCCCACGAGAGCTTTGCGCTGCCGCAGCTCAGAGGGCAGTCAACCTCAGCCAGCCACTCATCCTCTGGAGTGACCGCTGAAGAAGCTCACTGACCCCCAGCATCCGCGCGATAACAGCACCCGAACGTCCCTGGTCGAACAACTCAGCCGCCCGCACACGCCGGGCCTCGGCCAACTGCGGCCGCGTCAAAGGAGGAACAACAGGCGAAGGCTTGAAAGACACAGCATCAGGATCCCACCAACGACTCCACGGCGCCCACAGAACTACTGACGTCAGCTCGTCAGGGTGATAGTTGCTCGACGAGGGTCAAGCCGGTCCCCGCTATGAAGCCGTCGAGGGTGTGGGACCGGTATTGAAGGCGTTTGAGCCTGTTACGGACAAGGGCTTCGAGCTGGTCGAGGGCCATGACGGCGAGGTTGGCGAGGCTGCGTTTGACGTGGGCCCATACCCACTCGACGGGGTTGAGGTCGGGCGAGTAGGCGGGCAGCAGGAACACCGTCAGCCATGCCCGCTCGGCCACGAGGGCCTGCATCCTGCGGGACACGTGGGTGTTCAACCGGTCCCAGACCAGCACGATTGGTGCCCCGACCAGCTGGTGGACACCGTCGATCAGCGCGATGAAGTCCCGCTCGCCCATACTGCGACGGGCACTTTTCCCCGCGGGATGACTCCGCAGGCGGTGACACAGCCGGGTCCGGGAACCCGGCCGCATTGCAATCAGCCCGGCCACTGACAGCCGGCCCGAACGGCGGCCGCTGATGGTGACAACCGGGGTCACTCCGCGCGCAGCCCCAGGTCCGTCCCCGCGGCGGCCTGCGGGTGAACCCGGCTTCGTCCTCGAAGCAGACGTAGCCCCCGCAGGCCGCCCTCGCCCTTTTACCTCCGCCCAGGTCGCCTCCTTCCATACGGCGACAGCCTGCTCATCGCGCTCCGCGACCCGCCGGGCGGGCACCTGCGGGCTGAAGCCCAGCCGGTGCATCAGCCGGGTCGCACCCGAGACGCTGTAGGAGACATGGAACTTCCTGCCGATCAGCGTGGCCACCCGCGAGGCGGTCCACACCTGGTCCTCCACCCAGCCATGCGCGGCCGGCCCCTGCTCCAGATACGCGGCCAGCTTCTCCAAAGACCGCGGGGACAGCCGGCACCGCGACCCGCTCGGACCACGGGAGGCCAGCGCCTGAACACCGCCATCCCGCCACAACTGGTGCCACTGATAAGCCGACTTCACACTCACCCGCAGCCGCCGTGCGACTTCCGACGGCTTGATCTGCTGCTCGAACAGTTCAGCCGCCTGCATCCGAACCGTCTCCCGACGCCGGCGCCCCGTCGGCGTCAGCCCGCCCCCATCTGCATATCTCACACCTCACGGATACAGCCACCCGCCTTCACCCGTCAGGGACTTCACACAGATTCACCCCGACGAGCTGAAGTCAGTAATGAAAAGGTGGATGTCCGGTCGTGGGCGGGTGAGTTGAAGGCTCTGCATGAGCGGTTCGTGCATCGTTTTGCCAGGTCGGAGCCGCGTGAGTCGGCGCTTGCGTACATGCAGGGGCTGATCGCTCCGTTGGAACGGAAGAATGGCTGGACGCTGGCGGAGGAGGCCGGGCATACGGGTCCGGACCGGATCCACCGCTTGTTGAACCGGATCGACTGGGACGCGGAGGAGGTCCTGGACGACGTTCGCGAGTACGTCGTCGAGCATCTCGGCGACCGGGAGGCGGTGCTGATCGTCGACGACACCGGATTCCTGAAGAAGGGTGTGCGATCGGCCGGGGTCCAGCGCCAATATTCGGGCACGGCCGGGCGGACGGAGAACTGCCAGGTCGGGGTCTTCCTCGCCTATGCGGCTTCGCTGGGTCGGACGCTGACCGACCGGCGCCTCTACCTGCCGGCATCCTGGACTGACGATCGTGAACGGTGCCGGCGGGCCGGTATCGACGACACGGTCGCCTTCGAGACGAAGGTCGCGATGGCCAGGGCGATGGTCCGCCGGGCGATCGAGGAGAAGATCCCGTTCGGGTGGGTGACCGCGGACGCCGGCTACGGCTACTCGAAGAGCTGGCGGACCGAGCTCGAGCATGCCGATGTCTTCCATGTCATGGCCACCAGCCGCCACGACACCGTCGTCACCCGCTGGGCCATCGACCATCCCGTCCACGACCTCTTCCACGATCTGCCCAGACAGAAGTGGAAGCGCCGGTCCTGCGGCAACGGCGCCCACGGCCCACGGGTCTTCGACTGGGCAAGGGCCGAGGTCCGTCCCTGGCACCGGGAAGACCGGCGGCACTGGGTGATCGCCCGCCGCAGCGTGAACCGGCCCCAGGCGATCTCCTACTACATCGCCTACTGCCCCGCCGACACCACCCTCGACCAGCTGATCCACATCGCAGGCAGCCGGTGGGCCGTCGAGGAATGCTTCCAGACTGCCAAGGGCGAGTGCGGCCTGGACGACTACCAGGTCCGCCGCTACCCCGGCTGGCACCGCCACACGACCCTGGCCATGGCAGCCCACGCCTGCCTCACCGTCCTGCGAGCCCGCGAACTCGATACGGAGAAAGCAGAAACGGATCCTCCGACCTCGTCCCCCTCAGCCTTCCCGACCTCAGACGCCTGATCCACCGCCTCACCCACCGCCAACCGGCACCCATCGACCACGTCCTGCACTGGTCCCACTGGCGACGCAGACGCCAACACCAAGCCCGCGCCAGCCACTACAAACGACGCGGCCACACACCACCAGAAACTGCCCAACCGTCACAACAAGGACCGTTGCAGTGCTAGGGCCAATACACCGAGACACACCTAAATCACCGGTATTGGGTCTAAGTGGACCAGAGTCGCTTCTCGTGAACAGAGCCAGGATCTCTTGTCCAAGGGACAGGGGATGTGCCTGAGGCGGTGCGGCTCTGGGAGGGGTGTGCTGGACTGGGCTGTGCGGCCTGTGTAAAGGGAGTGGGCCCCATGGACGTGAACATGCCGGTCCGGTTGCGGGACGGGAGTGGGCTGACCGTCCGCCCCATGAGCCCGGACGATCACGCCGCCGTGGTGTCGCTGATCGACACCGACTGGCTGCCCGGACAGCATCATCCCAGCCGCCAGTTCCCGCTGAAGCCCGCAAAGCGGCTGCGTGAGGCAGAAATCCTCGTCGTGTGCAACGTCCACGGCGAAGTGGCCGGGGTGGTGGATGTGGGAGTGCGGCTCGCCGACGGGGCCGGGCTGATCGTGCAGCTGCACGGCCGGGAGGACTTCGAGATCGTCACCGCGCTCCTGACGGTGGCCAGGGCCCATCTGGGCCAGCGGACGCTGTACGCGTGTACCGGCCCGGCCACCGCCACCGGCATCCCCGGCCTGCCCGTCGAGCACCGCGCCGTCACCGCCCGCGCCCTGACTGCTGCCGGTTTCTCCCCGGCCTCCGCCCAGCGGTACTTCCTGCGCGACCTCACCACCGCCCCGCCCGCCCCGCCAGAGTGTCCCCTGGCCGACGTCACCCCGATCGCCGACCCGCCAGGCTGGCAGCTGGAACTCACCGACACCGACGGCCGCCACATCGCCACCGCGATCCTGCGCGCTCCCACCCCCGAAACCGCCGACATGGCCGTCCTGTGGCAGCTCACCGTGCGCCACCCTAACCGCCGCCAGGGCATCGCCACCCGCCTCCTCAGCCAGTGCCTCCGCCACGCGGCCCAGCACGGTGCCCACCACCTCACCGCCGACGCCCCCGACGGCGACATCCCCGCCGCCCACCTCCTCGCCGGCGCGGGCTTCCTCGCCCTCGACACCCTCACCGTCTACCAACGACGCCTGTGACGTGGCCCGCCCCACCCCTGTGTACGAGCTCACGTACGTGCACAGCCGGGTACGACTCACATGCAGAGTCGCTGTGCTCCAACTGGCGCAAACACGACGGGCATCGGGGCCGTCCGGCCGTGCCGAATGCCGAACCGCTACGAGCGATCAGGCGCCTGCGGCGGCGCCGGCTCGTACGCAGGCATCCGTTGACCGTACAGACGGGGCGGCGGCACAAGGATGGGGCCAGGACGCGGGGGAGACCCCCGTCCTGACTTTCCGGGGCCCATGACCGGGGCCGGTATGCCGAAGAGACCGCATCAGCCGCCCTCCGGGTGCTGTCCGGCCGCTGTCGGGGCAGGGGGCCGGGACGCCGGTATCGGCATCCGGAAGCCAGAGCCGGAGGTCAGTCTGAGGTGGTGGGCTGGTGGCGTCCGTGGCCGGGCTGGTCAGGGGCGGCGGTAGACGGTCGGGGTGTCGATGAGGGCGAAGCCGGCGGCGGCGAGGAGGTGGGCTGCGGTGTGGTCGCCGGCGTTGGTGCGGGCGGTGACGTCGGTGGCGTGGTGGGCGGCAGCCAGGTGCAGGCACTGGGCCAGCAGCCGCCCGCCGGTGTCGCGGCCCTGGTGGGCGGGGTGGACGGCCAGCCGGGCCAGGGCCACGGTGCCGTCAGCGGCGTGCAGCACGGCGGTGGCCAGCAGCCGGCCGCCGGTGTCGGTCATCTTCAGACGCCAGCCGGGCGGATCGGTCAGCGCGGTGACCTCGGCCAGCGGATAGCCGGGCGGGCGCCTGGGCACAGCCACCAGGCGCCGAAAATACCAGATGGCACCATCCGGGATGAACCCGGCCGCCTGCAGGACCCGGACCGTGACGGGCCGGTGCCTGACCGGCAGCCCGGGCAGAACCGCCGCGTCCGGGGACCCGCCGAAGGCATACAGAGGACGCCGCTCGCCCAGGTGCGCCCGGGCCAGCGCGAGCAAGGAGGCGATCACGCCGAAATCCTCACCGCCATGCAGCCACCAGATCACCCCGGCATCGTCCCCGGGCCGTACCCCGCAGCGGACCGCCCCCTCGGCCCGGCCGGCCGGGCCGACGAGGACGAAGGTTTCCGCCAGGTCCGCGCCGGGCCCTGACAGCGGCTGATCCAGCAGGAATGGCGCCGCCGGGGGAAGGCCGGGGAGCCGGTCGGCCTGGAGCAGGGCCAGCACCGCGTCCTGGTCGGTGTGTGCGTACCGGCGGGCCGACATGTGGTCATGCTTCCCGGCATGCGACCGCAGCTCCACAGTCCCTCCCGGAACACCTTGCCGGCCGGAGTGTCACGGCGGGTGGTCAGGCGCACGATACGGCCACCGGGCCCGGTCCGGCGTGTGTGACGCGCCGACGGCCGCGGCAGGGGCCGTCAGCCCCCGGAGTATGCCCGGTGACTGAGGGACGTTTCCCGCGGGCCGGGAGCCAGCGGCGCGGCGGGCGGAGAGGTTCCGGCGGGCACGGCGCGGCCCGCGGCCTGCCACTGGGCTCGACGTGCTCAATGCCGGTCAGCTCAACCAGGAGGCCCGGACAGTCCCTCGTCGACCTCCTTCAACGCGGCTTCCCACTCCAGCTTGTCGGCGAGCGCACCCGGGCGTAAACGTGGCCTGGGTCTTGAGGGTTCATGGCTGGCAGGAGGGGTTGCAGGAGACCGGGTCGGTCCGGTGCCCGGGGTATGAGTACCGTCCCCGGGCTGCCTGTTCCGAACGGTGTGGCCCGTCAGGTCGTTGCCTTTCCCGCCCGAACCCGGCACGAGCTCATCGACTCCTGTCCGGAGGCGTACGGCCTGCTGGTTCCGGCGGGTACGCGCGCTCATGCTGGAACAGGCCGGTGAAGCGCTCGGTGTCTTCGCACGCGGTTGATGGCTGGCGCCGCCGGACTCAGCAGGACGCTTCGCGGATGCCTGGTCCGCGGCCGGGGGAGTGCCGGCCCTTGGACCTGGCGGCTGAAGGGGGGATTCCACTCGCCAGGTCCAAGGGTTTGTGCCGCGACCGGCACCGCAGCAGTGAACCCCGGGAGTGTCGCCGCCCCGGGCTTTACTGTGCTACCTCGTGCCAGGACCGTAGTGGGCGGAAGGGGCATATCGGAGTGTGCCGCGCCGCGGGCTCCATAACTGTCAGCCGTGCATGACACTCCCGTGTCGCGTCTCCTGCTCTGCCCGCTGACAATGGAAAAGCAGCGGAGAACTGCCCCTTCAGGGACCAGGACCAGCTGAGGCGGCAGCACCGGTGGTCCCTTCGCGGAATGTCCCGCCGCGAAGGGACCACTGGTGTATCCGGGAGCACTGGATCGGATACACCAGTGGGAAAGCACCACCCTCAGGATCTCGGTGTCGGCCATGGCCGACCACCGGGGCGGGCTGATAGTCACCCTTCCGGCGCCCTGCAGTTCCCGGACCATGCCGGTCACCGGCTATCACCGTGTCGGTGCTGGCCGTTAGCCTGCTGGTATGCCAGAGCGTGCCATCCAGGGCCGTAGGGGCGGCCTGATCTCCTTGGCCGCTGCGGACGCATTGAGCTTGTTCAATGTGGCCACTGATCGGGTGATGGCTGGCGTGGTGTGCCGGGAGAGGCCCTCGAGTTGTTGAGCGGGATGTCTGACGTCCGCAGCTCTTCGACTCGGGGCCTCGTGGTTCCATATCGTGCCGTACTCGACGTCCCGCATGCCCTGGTGGAGTGGGTCACGATGCTCATCGTCACCCGTGCGGAGGGTGACCGCAGGTGCAAGCTGTCACCGTCCGAGCGCGCCCTGGTCGCACTGGTGTACCTGCGCAAGAACGACACCCTGCGGCAACTCGCGGCCGGCTTCGCCACCGGCCTGGGCACCGCCCACGCCCATGTCCACGCCGTGGTCGGCCACCTCGCCGGGCTCGCCCCCGGTCTGACCGAAGCGCTGAGATCCGCCGACGCCCGCTACGTGCTGCCGGACGGGACTCCTGCCGACTGCGACCGGACCGGTGACGGCCGGGCGCACTACTCGGGAAAGCACCGCCGGCACGGGGTGAACCTGCAGGTGGTGACCGCTCCGGACGGCATGCTGGTGTGGATCTCACCCGCCCTGCCCGGCCGGACCCACGACCTGACCGCGGCCCGCCGGCACCGGATCACCGCCACCTGCATCCGCCTGGGCATCCCGGTCCTGGCCGGCCGCGGCTACCAGGGAGCCGGTGACACCGCCGCGGTTCCCCACCGGCGACGGCCGGGCAAGGACCTCACGCTCAAACAGAAGTGCGTCAACCGCGCGCGCCCGCGTCTGCGGTGGCCCGTCGAGAGATCCATCGCGTTGGTCAAGACCTGGCGGATCCTCCGCAAAGCCCGCTGCACCCCGAGCCGGATGACGTCAATCGCCAAAGCCATCCTCACCCTCGAGACTCACCGCTGAACAAGCTCATTGTGGGTTGGCCTGACGGGCGAGAGCGCTGTGCTGACGGCTGCCGCGGCGTTCACCTGTTCTCCTCCCGGGGCGGCGGGCGACTGACGGATGCGGGGGCTCAGTCGGTGTCGATGCCGCGCGCGGCGAAGACCTCCGCCGCGTCCGGCACTGCCAGGACGCCGTCCTCCACGAAGGTGACCTCCCGCAGGTTGGGCAGCAGGGAGAGGTCCTCGAGCGAGCGGACGTCGAACAGGTCGTCCTCGCCGTCCCAGGCGGGGGCGCAGTGCCGGAAGACGTCCGCCCCGGCGTCGAAGCACAGCTCCTCGACGCGGGCGAGCAGCTCGGCCGGGATTTCCAGGGCCTCGAAATAGGCCCGGGACTGCGGCAGTACCTCTGCGTGGAGGCCGTTCTCCAGGGCGTAGGACGCTGGGTCGGCGATCCCCCGCTCGGCCAGCCGCGCAGGCAGGTCGTAGACCGGGAGGAGGGGCTCGGGGCCGTACATGAGCTCCTCGATGATGAGCAGCTTGAGGTTGAAGTCGCGGAACTGGCGCATGGGACATGGGTACCACGGAGGTACGACAGGGGTCGTCCGGTCGGCCCCGGCCGCGCGCAGGCAGGTGGCGGACGGGGCCGCCCCCCACGGCCGGGCCCGGCCTCGCTCAGGCTCGTCCCCGATATGCGGCCATCTCTACGAGCGCGCCTCCTACGACAAGCCGGACCAGCGCTACGCGGGCCGCGCCACCGCGACGTGGACGGTGGAGTGGACCGCGCCCGCCCTTGGAGACGCCGGCACCCTGACCGAGGTCCGGGAGACCGCGTTCACCGTCCGCGTTGTCGAGATGCAGGCGCTGAACGTCCGCTGACCGGCCGTGGTGAGTCCGGTCAGCCACACTGCCCCACCGGCTCTGACCTGCGTGGGTCACTGTTTGGGCCACCCTCGGCGGGCGCGGCCCGAGGACCAGGAGCACAAGCCCGGCTGAGCCCACCGCGTACGTCGTCACCCCGGGCCGTACGTCACCTTGATGACGTACGGACACGCGCTGCGCCCGCCGTGCACCTTGGCATCCCGGTCGCGGCGACGGCGTCCGGGTACCCGCCCCGACCGGTTGCCTGGCTGATCGCCTCACTGGTGCAGCGTGAACTCGCTGCCCGCAGGGCTGGACGCCCCGGCGCCGGGGCGCAGGCCGGGGCACCGCGCGGTTCAGGTCGGCCGCCGGGTGTGCCGTCGCTGACGACGCTGCACCGGGCGATCCGCCGTGATCTGACGCCGGGGGAGCGGGCGGGGCTTGCGAGTGGTGAGCGGGAGGCGCGTAAGCACGATGTGTTCCTGGCACGGCCGCGGGGCTGGCGCAACAAGGTGTGGGAGACCGACCACGTGCAGGCCCCGGTGCTGGTCGATGTCGATGGCAAGGCCCGCAGGCCGTGGATCACCTGGCTCACCGACTGCGCGACGAACGCGATCACCGGCGTCGCGGTCACGCCGGTGCACCCGTCTCGGGAGTCGGAACTGGCCGCGCTGCGCTCCGCGGTCCTGCGTGGACGTGGATATCGAGATGGTTCACCTTGACGCGTATTGCACCACGGCCGACGCTGCCTGCCCGGGATGCGGAGTACCAGTCGACCTGGGTTCACAGCTCCTACCTGCGGTCTCGCTGATGTCCCGAGTGCCGGACGAAGCGTCGTACTCCAGCTGCGTAGCTGCGGGTCCGGCGGTTCCGGTGCGGGAACACCAAGTGCCCAGGCCAGACGTCCGTGGAGCAGATATCCGGTCTCACCTGCAGGCACGGCCAGCACACCGAACGACTGCGTTCCATCCTGACCGCAGTCGGCCTCGCCCTGGCTGGTCGAGCTGGCGACCGCCTGGCTCCCGTGCTCGGCATGTCCATCAGCCGGAGTATGGATCGAGGTTGATTGCCGGGACCGCGCACCGTTCTTCGCCGAAGGCACCTCTGCCGGGGCACCCCAGGCGACGCAGGTCGCCGACCGCTGGCACTTGTGACACAACCTCGGGGAAGCCGCTGAGCGAGCGGTTCGCCAATCGCGTCCGAGCCAGGCACGCCACGGTCCACGCGCTGCTGGAAGCCGGCCACAGCTGTCGCTCCATCGGGCGTCAGCTCCAGATGACCCACCGCATCGTCAAGAGCCTCGCCGATGCTGCGAAGCCGGGAAGACCTCTTTCGCGGCAAGCGGCAGCACAACAGGACCTTCGTCCTCGACGAGTACAGGCCTGTATGTGACCGCGATGACGTACAGGCGAGGTCTCCGCCGGTTGCTCCGAACCCGCCGGAACGGTGAGAGGTGGCTCCGCCAAGCGTTTGAGCGGCGGGCTGGTCCAGTTGTTCGCCGGGTTGCCTGGTTGGTCGCGCGGTGAGTTGCCTGATCGGTTGCGGCACAGGCTGCCCGGCCGGTTGCCGACCCGCACGAGCGCACTCTGCGTCCGTGCAGGTCACGGGCCATGGGTCACCGGATTCCGGCGTCGACACTTCTCTTGTAGGACCGAGGAGAGATGTTTCCTTTCCCTCTCTTCCCGGGGCGGGCGGCGCAGGGTCTGCACGGGGATGCCTCTACGGCGCTCCCCGGGCTTCGGATCTCGTCCGGGCCCGCTCTGTGGGGCGTTGAGCGGGTGGGGCTGAGATCGCCGCGCGTGCCTCGCGGACCTGGGCGCGGGGGAGACGACGCGTGCCCGGATCTCGCCGTTCACTCCCGGGACGGAATCCGAGCACACCAACCCGGCCTCGGGGCCCGCGCCTGACACCGAGGCCGCGCCCTCTGAGGCGTCGTCGTACCGGGTGTGGCGATTGTCGTAGGACGGTGTCGCGCTTCATGGCCTGGCCGGTCGCGTGGACGCGGCCAGGCAAGAGGCCGTCCCACGCTGTCGGCTACGTGACGGCGCCCCTGTGCTCCCCCCCTCGCACATGCCAGGCGAGAAGAGAGCACAGGGGCGTTATGCGGGCCTGCCGTCAGCGGGTCTGCTGCTCGACCGTCGACTTGAGCTCACGCAGGAGTTCGGTGGTCTCCTGCTTCTTGCTCCAGTCCGCGGGAGCGGACTTGACGTTGGACTCGATCTTCCTGACCTTCTCTGCGGCGTCCTGCATGCCGTGCGGCATTTCCGGCATCTACGTCACCTCTCAGAACGGCCGGCTGCTGACTGCAACCAGCTTCACAAAGGTACATATCACATAAAAAGCCTCAGTCGTCTGATTCGGGGTGCGTGCTCCTGTACGTCACCACGATGACGTACAGCCAGGTCTCCGCCGGTTGCTCCAGCCTTGCTGGAACGGTGAGAAGGGGCTCCGCCCGGCGTTTGTGCCGGGACGCGCGAGATGTCAACTGTCGAACCTGTCCCCGCCCCGGCGCGCCCTTGGAGCAGGGGGCATGCGGCACCTCAGAGCAGGGGGGTCATTCGTGGAGCGGCTGGGGTAGGTGGGTGTTCCGCGGCTGGCGGGGGCGGCAGGGTGCTGCCTGCTTGCCATTGGGCCCAGTTGAGGTTCCAGTCTCCGTAGCCGTTGTCGAAAGCGTTCATCTGCGGTCCGGGACCGTTGATGACGCGGATGACGTCTCCTGGAGTGAGGGTGTCGTAGAGCCAGGCGGCGTTGTCGGTGCTCATGCCGGTGCAGCCGTGGCTCACGTTCTCCGCTCCGTGGGCGTCGGCTGACCAGGGTGCGGCGTGCAGGTACTCCCCGCTCCAGGTGACCCGGACGGCATGGCGGACGTCGAGATCGTAGGCATCGGGGCTGTCCTTGGGAATGCCGATGGATTCACCGTTCATCCGGATCGCCGGCTGCTTCTCCAGAACGGTTTTGACCCCTGTGCGGGTTCGGTAGCCGTCTTTGCCGGTGGTCACCGGAATCGTCCTGACGGCCTGGCCGTTGCGGTACACGGTCATGGAGAACCGGGCCACGTCGGTAACCGCCTCGACCCGGTCTCCCGTGGTGATCTTCAAGGCTTCCGAACCGCCGCCGTACAGCGAATCTGTGATCTTCGCCCCGTCCAGGATGCTGTGGGCGGTGATGACGGCGTGCGCGGGCCAGAAGGACGGCGGCCTGAAGTGGAGGGTCTGCGCGTCCACCCAGTGCCACGATCCTCCGGCGTCCGGGACGGATGTGACCCGCAGCCCCTGTTCGACCGCTGCCCGCGGCCGACCGGTCGCTCTGCGGCACGGGGTGACTCAGACGCGCCGCCAGTGGCTGTCCCACCCCGTAGACACCCGGCCCCGGGCCGAACCGGACAGCCAGCACCCCAGCCCCGGCCGGGCGCGCCCAACAGCCCGGAACACCAGCCGGGAGGCGCTCCCTACCCAAGGCGAAGTCGCGGCGGTGGCAGAGACGATGCCGGAACGGGAGTCCGCGACCTGCCTGGCAACCCCACCCTTGTACCTGAGCACGGTCCGGGGTGCTTCCTCCCCGGGGAGTAGCGCGGGAGCCAAGAGCATCACTCCCGTGGACACCGGCAAAGCGCCCCACTTCCACAAAGCACGCGCAGGCATGCCCACCTCCCGCCCAAAACAGACCGCACCGACAGAGACCCTTGCCTGAATGATCAACTCGTCTGCCAGCCAGCGCGAGCCCGCAGTCGGATACCGGGAGCCCCGACAGCGGCTGGGCGTCATCCCGGCAGGCGCAGCTACCCCGCCGCCGCCCACGCCAGCCCGAGGGCGGCGAGCGCGCCGAGCTTGTCGGGGGTCAGCTTCGCGCGCCTGCTCTTGCTTAGAAATACCCCGAGCTTGACCTCCGTGCCATCCTCCAGCTGCTCTGTGTGGGCTCTGGAGACGATCACGGAGCCCGTACGGGCTTTGTACTGGGCCAGGCCGGAACTCCCCGCTCGAAGGCCCCCACTGGCTTTGTGGACGGCTTCGCGGACGCTTCTGGCTCCGGGGCCGTGCGGGATGACGCCGACGACCTCCAGGCGCTCGCGCTGCGCCACATGCCCGGCACCACTGACCTGCGCACCATCCACCAGCCCTGGCTACGCGATCTGCTCCGGCACTGGCTGACCACCAGTTCCCCACGCACCGACAACTACTCCAACACCATGCGCGCCCTGGCCATCGCCTCCCGCGCCCTGGCCCAGCGGCCCGGTGAAGGCCTCGACCCGGCAGCACTGGGCTTCACAGATGCCAGCGCGGTCGTCGACGCCTTCCGCACGGCACTGCGACGCGACGGCACCGCCTACCGCTCCTCCCAGCGGCGCACACTCCTGGCCTGCTTCTTCCAGCTGATCGACTACGGCCGCCGGTCCGAACACCTGAACACCCTCGCGGGACCCTTCAGCCGCGACCCGGTACAGCACCGCATCCGCCTGGAAGGACGAGGACGGCATCGGCAAAGCCCTCCCCGAGTCGGTCATCCGCCAGCTCGACACCCACCTGGACACCCTTGGCACCGGAGAGGTCCAGGGCCGCCGCGACATTGATGCCGATCTCGAATTTTCCCCACTGCTGCTCTTCGCCCCAGTTGGTTCACGAAGTGAACCAACTGGGGAAAGTGGGGAGCGGGAAGCAGAAGGACTCACCGATCGCTGGTGGGCTTGTCGCAGTGCGGGCAGTTCCGGACGGCCGTGGGTGCGAGTGGGGTCGGGTCTGGCGATGCTGGCGTCATCGGTTCGCCTTCAGCGAGGTCTGCGGCTTCGTCGCGTTCGCGGCGTCGGCGCCGAGCGGCCTCTGCTTTGCAGCGAGGGGTGCAGTAGGTGTGCCGGGCCGCCGCATTGCGGTTGACCTGGAATGACGTCCAGCAAATGGGGCACTCCCGAAATTCAACCAGCACGTCCGGTCACCCCTTTGCGGAGGTTGTCGGCGTGGGACTGGTGAGAGCGGAGCCGGTAGGACGGTCCGTCGATGCCGACCACGGCGGCGCGGTGAAGGAGCCGGTCGAGCATCGCGGCGGCAACGGTCGCGTCGCCGAAAGCGCCGGCCCAGTCGGCGATACCGACGTTGGTCGTGAGGATCGTGCTCGACTTCAGATACCTCTGGTTGATCACCTGGAAGAGGGCCGAAGCGCCATCGCCCGGCAGCGGGAGATAGCCGAGCTCGTCGATCACGAGCAGGCGGGGGCCGGCGAAGAACCGCATGATGCTCGACCAGCGGCCTTCGAGGGCGGCCTTGTGGCACTTGGCGGCAAGTTCGGCGGCGGTGGTGAAGTAGACGCGGTGGCCGGCGTCGACCGCGGAGCGGGCGAGTGCGACGGCCAGCATCGTCTTGCCGACGCCGGGCGGGCCGACCAGCAGCACGTTGGAGGCGTTGTCGAGGAACCGCAGGGTGGCCAGGTCGCGGATGAGTTTCTCGTCGACGCCGGGCTGGGCTGCGAAGTCGAAGTCGTTCAAGGTCCACGGTTCTGGCAGGCAGGCGAACCTCAGCCGGGAGGAGAGTTTGCGGGCCTCGGTCGCCTCGACTTCGATCTCGAGGAGTTTCTCCAGGGCGGTGGTGAGGGTCATCCGCTCGGCGCGGGCCTGGTCCAGGACGCGGGGAAGGGCTTCGGCGGCGTCGTTAAGTTTCAGATAGGACAGGTGTCCTCGCAGCTGCTGGTAGCGGCGGGCCTCGCTCATCGGCATGGTGTCACTCACTCTCACGCTCCTGGTCTTCGTGGGTGGGGGCCTGCCGCAGCCGGTCGGCAACGGCGGCGTAGTGGGACAGGTCGATCACGACCCGGTTCGCGACGTCCGATTCGGGGCGGCCGCGAAGCTTTTCGGCTTCCGCTTGGGCCGCGGCCGACGGGGGCCGGCGGACCTTGGTGCGGCAGGGTGCCTTGTCGGAGAACGAGGCGAGTACGGCTCGTTCGAGGGCGATGACGTGTCCGGCGTCCCGGATGGTCTGTCCGGCCCCGTCCGGTGCCCGGCGGTGGTGCGCGATGACCGCGCGGCCAGCGGTGACCACATGCAGGTCGTCCTCGCCGAGCCGGATCCGGACGGTGACGTGGGCGCCGGTCAGCCCGGGCGGGACGGAGTAGTGGTTGCCGGCGAAGGAGGCGAGTCCTTGCGCGCTGACGACGTGGGTCTGCTCCAGCTCGGCGGGGAACGGACGGGTCGGCAGGTCCAGCAGCGGCTCGGCCTCGGCGAGCGCGCCGACTGTGGTCGAGGCTCCATCAAGCTTGCGTTTGCGGCTGTCCATCTGGACGGCCAGCTTGTCGATGCCGTTCTGGCCTGCCTCGATGTTGATGCCGTCGGGGACGGTTCGCCACCAGCGTTGGGCTGCCGAGTGGTTGGCCTTCTCGACGACGCCCTTGCGGTTGCCCCGCCGCGGCGGGCAGATGTCGACGCCGGCTCCGTAGTACTTCGCGACGGCAGCGAAGGTCGGCAGGACCCGTCCCGTCGGCGGGTGGCAGACGGTGGCCATCCGGTCGAACCGCCACCTCCGGGCGGTTCCGCCCAGGCGCCGCAGCACTGCGTCGATGGACTGAACCAGGTGCGGGAAGGTCTCTGCCTTGGCGAGCACGGCCCGCCATCGCCCCGAGTGAGCCAGGGCACCGACGAGGAGATGCGCGTTGGCACCGACGCCCCACTCCGCGGGCGGGTCCGGGAGCTCGACCCAGTCGAACTGGATCTCTTCGCCCGGAGGATGCGCGATGATCGCCACGTCTCGGCCGCTCGAAGCCCGGCATGGTTCGCAGTGCGGACGTGTTTTGTATCGCCGCAGGGCTCGCGTGAACGTGGAGTACCCGCCTGCATAGCCGAGTTCCACCACTTCGTCGAAGAGCGTCGAGGCCCACAAATGAGGGTCATCGCTCAACCGTTGGCGGCAGTACTCCAAGAAGGGCATGAACGCGTCCGGCGACTGGCGGCGATAGCCGGAGACTCGCTCGCCATTCAGATAGGCGCGGATCGTCTTGCGGTCGTGCCCCAGGTGCCGGGCGATCGCCGAGATCGACCAGCCCTGGCGACGCAATGCGTGAGCATCCACGTCTTCCTCCCAGGTGAGCATCCAGGGCCCTTCAAACAGGCCGAACTCCGTGCTCACGCAGGCTCTCCACGACACGCCGACACCAGTTCGACACGCCGACAAGGATCACGCAAAGGGTGGGGAGATTACCTGAGCAGGTTTGGCCAGCTGAAGAGCGGCACCTGAGGACATCAAAGAGCGCCATCAGAGCCGGTCGGAGCTACCGAACACAGACATGTCTCCACCGGTAGCGGCGATGAACTCGGCGCCCAGCGTCATGCCGATGCCGGGCATGCTGGTGATCACCTCTGCGTCGGGATGCTCCCGGAACCGGGCCTCGATCTGGGCTTCGAGCTCCGAGATTTCCTCGTCGAGGGCCGGCACCGCCGCGGCCAGCGTGTGGACCATCCGCGCGCAGGTCCTTTCCCCGGGAACGACGGTGAACTGGGCTTCTCCGGCGGTCACCGCGGCCCCGGCCGTGCTCCTGGCAGCGGTGCTGGTGCGCACGCCGTGGTTCTTCAACCAGGTCGTGAGCCGCGACCGGCCGATCCTTCGCAGGGCTGCCGGGGTTTGGTAGCCGGCCAGCGAAATCAGCGCGCTCTTGGAGGTGCTCAGATCGAAGGCACGCTCCAGGGCGGGGAAGTACTCCAGCAGCTGCGCGCGGAGGCGGTTGATCGCGCGAGCGCGGTCGGCCGCGATGCCGGTCCGGCGCGCGGTCAGAATCCGCAGGTCTACTGCGATCTCACCGAGCTCCTGCAGAGGCTGCAGGTCACGGCGCATGCGGGCGGTGTCGGCGATGATGAACGCGTCCTGCGCGTCCGTCTTCCCGCTGCCCCGGTAGGCCGCTGAGGCGTGGTGCACGGTCCGGCCGGGGATGCAGAGCAGCTTCTGGCCGTGGCTGACCAGCAGCGCGATCCACAAGGAGGCCGGGCCTTGACCCCGAATACTGGACACGGGTTATGCGGCTTGGGCCAGCGTAGTTGATGGTGTTGTGGCTGCTGTTTCGTAGGCGATGGGGCTGCGGTGTCCAAGGCGGGAGTGACGGCGCCGGGTGTTGTAGCGGTGGAGCCACCGGAATGCGTCGAGGCGGGCTTCGCGCTCGCTGGGCCAGGACTTTCTGCCTTGGAGTGTTTCCCGTTTGAAGGCTGCGTTGAAGGACTCGGCGAGTGCGTTGTCCGCGCTGGACCCGATCGTGCCCATGCTCTGGATCACCCCTGCTGACCTGCAGGCTTCGGCGAATGCCCGACTCACGTATTGCGCGCCGTGGTCGGTGTGCATGATCGCACCGGCGAGGCTGCCGCGGGTTCGCTGGGCGGCGGCCAGGGCGTCGGTGACGAGCTCGGTTCGCATGTGCTCCGCGAGTGCCCAGCCGGCCAGACGCCGTGAGGCGAGGTCGATGACGGTGGCCAGATACAAGAACTTCCCGCCTTCCAAAGGGAGATACGTGATGTCACCGACGTACTTACTGTTCACCGTGTCGGCCGTGAAGTCCCGTTTGATCATGTCGGGGGTCTTCGCGGCCGCCTCGTCCGGGATCGTGGTGCGGTGTCTGCGACGCAGCCGCACTCCTTGCAGATTGATGCTTCGCATCACGCGGGCGATCCGCTTGTGGTTGACATGTTCGCCGTCCGCGCGGAGCTCGGCGGTGATCCTGGGAACGCCGTAGGTGCCATCCGATTCGAGGTGCACGGCCCGTATCCGGGCTGCGAGGCGGGCGTCGGCCGCCTGGCGGGCGGCCCGGTCGGGGGCTGTCGCGCGCCAGTGGTAGAAGCTGGAGCGGGCGATACAGAGGATGGTGCACAGCCGCTTCACGCCGAAGCGGCGCTGATGGTCGGCGACGAACTGGAAGCGGTTCACCAGCGCGTCTCCCCGGCGAAATACTTCGCCGCCTTCCGCAGGATCTCGCGTTCCTCCTCCAGCTCACGGACCTTCTTGCGCAAAGCGGCGTTCTCCGCCTCCAGGGGCACCGGTGGCCGGGCCGGTTCCTCCGCCCGGTGACCGCGGGGACGGCTCGCGCCGCCCGCCCGGATCCAGTTGCGCAGCGTCTCGGGGTTGATCCCCAGATCAGCGGCGATCTGCCTGATCGTCGCTCCGGGCCGCGACTGGTACAGCGCGACAGCGTCCGCCTTGAACTCCGGCGGATAGTTCTTCATGACCACGAGATGTCCGTCCTCAGATCCACAGGATCCAGTCTCTCGTGTGTCCAAGATCAGGGGTCAAGGCCCGCCCCGCCGGCGTTCAGGTCGACGGACCAGGTGACCGGGCCGCCGTCGGCTATCCCCAATACGTCACCAAGGAGTTCGAGCAGTTCAGCCTCGCTGTTCGGCACACGCCGCGACAGCAGCGTCGTCCCGTTGGCGTCGATGACCGTGCACTGGTGCTCGGCCTTCCCCGCGTGGTGATCACCGACAAGCTGAAGTCCTACGGTGCCGCGCACCGTGAGGTGATGCCGTCGGTGGAGCACCGCTCCCACAAGGGGCTGAACAACCGGGCGGAGAACTCCCACCAGCCCACCCGGCAGCGCGAACGCGCCATGAAAGGCTTCCGCAGCGTGGGCGGAGCGCAGCGGTTCCCGTCCGCGTTCACCGGCATCTCACCCCACTTCAGACCCGGACGCCACCTCATGACCGCGAGCCGCCACCGCTTCGAGATGACCCTCCGCCTCGCCCTCTGGAACCACATCGCCGGCAACACCAGCCTGCCCATCACCGCCTGAGCAACAGGCCAGCCGACGACCTCTTCCTGCCCTCAGCCGATCACACCACCAACAACGTGACAACGCCCACGCGGGCTCTCCTACTCGCTGGTTCATGTCTCTCGTTTGGCTCGGGTTCAGGCGCGGGGATTGAACGGGTCGGCGATGCGGTTTCCCGTGTCGATCCACACGGTTTTGATTTCGGTGTACTCGTTGACGGCCTCAATGCCGTTTTCCCGTCCCAGACCGCTCTCTTTGAACCCGCCGAAGGGCGCGACGTAGTTCGTCTTGCGGTAGTTGTTGATCCAGACGGTGCCGGCCCGCAGGCGCCTGGCCATGCGGTGGGCGCGGGCGACGTCGGTGGTCCAGACACCGGCGGCCAAGCCGAACGGCGTGTCGTTGGCGATCTCAACCGCATGGTCCTCATCGCGGAACGGGATGAGGACCACGACCGGGCCGAAGACTTCTTCGCGAGCGATCCGCATGTCGTTGGTGACACCGGAGAAGACGGTCGGCTCGACGAAGAGGCCCTTCGCCAGCGCCGGGTCATCCGGGCGCTTACCGCCGGTCAGCAGGGTGGCGCCCTCCTTCTGGGCGATCTCGATGTAGTCCAGGACCTTGCGATGCTGGGACAGGCAGGCGACCGTGCCCATCTCGGTCTCCGGGTCGAGCGGGTCGCCGATCTTGATCTCCTTGGTGCGTTCCACCAGGGCTGTCGCGAACTCGTTGTACACGTCCTGGTGCACCAGGACCCGCGAACCCGCCATGCAGGTCTGTCCGGTGGCCGCGAAAACACCTGCCAGGACACCGTTGACGGCGTTGGACAGGTCGGCGTCGGGGAAAATGATGTTGGGCGACTTGCCGCCGAGTTCCAGCGAGACGCGCGCCAGCCGTTCCGCGGCGGTGACGGCGATCGTCTTGCCGACCGAGGTGGAGCCGGTGAAGGCGATCTTGTCGATTCCGGCATGCCGGGTGAGGGCGGCTCCGGTGGAGCCCCCACCGGTGACGATGTTCACCACCCCCTCGGGGAAGCCTGCCTCGGTGATGAGTCGGCCGAGGATGAGGGTGGAGACCGGGGTGACCTCGGACGGCTTGATCACCATGGTGTTCCCGGCGGCCAGCGCGGGGCACAGCTTCCACAGCAGCAAGGCCAGGGGGCTGTTCCACGGGGTGATGGCCGCGACGACACCGATGGGTTCACGCACGGTGAAGACGTGCATATTGGGGACGCTGCTCGCGAGCGTCTGACCGTGCATGGTCTCGGCGACCCCGGCATAGAAGTAACAGTGCCCGGCCAGTGCGCGCGTCTGCCCCGCGACCTCGCGGATGAGCTTGCCGTTCTCCAGGACCTGGACACAGGCGAGGTCGTCGGCACGCTCGGTGATCAGATCACCGAGGCGGCGGAGCAGGGCCGCTCGCCGGGACGGCGGCGTGGTCGGCCACGGGCCGCTGTCGAAGGCGGCGCGAGCGGCGCGGATGGCGGCGTCCACGTCATCCTCGCCCGCCAGCGGGACGTCGGCCCAGTGGCTTCCGTCAAACGGGTTGATCGAGTCGAAGCGCCGGCCGTCGGCGGCATCGGTCCAGCTGCCGCCGATCAGCATCTGGTAGTGCTCGCGGCCGTCCGGTCCGGTCGGGGTGGGGGGCTGGGTCGGGCTACCGGTCGTCATGATCTGTGTCGCTTTCAAGGAGTGTGGCCTGATACAAGCGGCTCGTTATAGTTAGGCCGTGCCTTCGCCGGGCACTGCGGCCAGGGCATCCGCCGTACTGTCGGCGGGGCTGGGCCCGTGATGGCGAGGGCCGGACCGGAGCACGCCTCGGATGGCGACCAGTGAAATTAGTGCGGCGAGAACCATCATGACCCCGAGGGGCCACCACCGGGTACCGGTCGGGCCGGCCTCGGCTATGAGCGGGGTGGGTGCGCTGAAGACGAGGCCGCCGAGCGCGTTGCTGAGGGAGATGAGGGCGGCCGCGGTGCCGTAGATGAAGAAGTCGAACCATTCGATGGTGGTGTGCCGACGAGGCTGGCCAGCGCGGCGCGGCGTGCGGTCGCTGCTGGGAAGTGCGGGGTCGCAGGACGTGGGGTCATCGTCTCCTCATTCCTTCGTGCCGGGTCTGGGTGCGGGGGCAGGGGTTTGTCCGGTCGTCGGCTTAGTGGACGGGTGGGCGGCGGTGCGGGCGGCCGCCTGCTCACCGGCGATGCGGCCGAAGACCAGTGCGCGCAGGACCGAGGTCGCGCCAGGGTAGGCGTGGTGATAGATACCGGCGACTTCACCGACCGCGTACAGGCCGGGGACGGGCGTGCCCTTCTCGGTCAGGACCCGGGCCTTGGCGTCGGTGCGCAGTCCACCGAAGGTGAAGGTGATCGCGCAGGTCACCGGCCAGGCAACGTACGGTGGCTCGTCGATGGGTCGGGCCCAGTTGGATTTGGGCGGCTCGATTCCTGTGGTGGCGATGCCGTCGAGCTGGGTGATGTCGAGGTCGCCGGGCACGGCGGCGGCGTTGTATGTGTCCACGGTTGCGCGCACGGCGGCGGGGTCGATGTCGAGGCGGGCCGCGAGCGCTTCGAGGGTGGGGGCGGTCTCTGGTGACCTGTCGGTCAGTACGGCGCGGTCGATGTCGTGCCGCATGAGCTTCTGGTCGGCGATCAGGAAGGCGAACTGATCGGCCTCGTGCCAGATCCTGTAGGCCACCTCTTCGAAGGTGTTGTCCGGGGTGTCGGCGCCTTCGTCGAGGAAGCGCTGCCCTCGGTGGTCGACGAGGATGCCGTAGGGGTAGGCCATGACGAGCGCCTCGGCGGTGCGGGTCCGGGGGTCGATCGGTTCGCCGTGGAACCGGTCGAACTGCCCGTCGGTGTCCGCCCCGACCTGCATTCCCATGACGATGCCCTCGCCCTGGTTGGCCCTGCCGCCGGGGGTGATGGTGGGCAGATCCGGTCCGTGCTCGCCGAGGTGTTCCCGCAGTAGCTCCGCGCTTCCTTCGAAGCCTCCACAGGCGAGAACGACGGTGGTGGCCCGCCATGCCCGTTCCTCGCCAGTGGCGTCCGTGCCGACCACGCCGCAGACGGCTCTGTCGTCCTGGCGGAGGGCCCTGGCGGTCACCTCGTATTCGATGATGCCGCCGAGTTCGGCGATGCGGCCGCACAACCGGTCGACGATGGCCCCGCCCCCTCCGGCAGGCATGAGGCGGGGACCCTTGGAGGTGAGGAAGTACGTCGGGCCGGAGGTGGTTTCGACGCCTTGGGTGTGCAGCCACTCCACAGTGGGCTTCGCGTGCTCGCTGAGGGTGCGGATGATCTCCTTGTCAGTCCGGCCGCGGCTGAGCTCGTGCATCCGCTCCTCGAAGTCCGGCGCCGGAGTCCCATCCGGCTGCAGGCGGAAGAACGAGCCCGTCCATGCTGTGTTCCCACCGCGTCGCTGGCGTGATGTGCGTTCCAGGACGACGACGCTCGCACCTGGCGCGGCTTCCAGAAAACGCACGGCCGTGGCCAGACCGCCAGCGCCGCACCCGACGACCACAAGATCAACTTGGATTTCGTTCACTGTCTCTGCCCTTGTGTGTTGCATGCCTCGCAGATGCGACCAGCCAGCGGTTTCAATAAACCATTTCCGTGGGAGCTGTGTTCGGCTCGCCCTCATAGAAGCACGGGCGACAGCCCCACACAACCCACCAGGCGGTGTCGCCAAACCGTTTTTCGGTTTACGATGTCGGCGTGACCACAGACGAGAAGACCCCGACCGACGCCCGGACCGAGGGGGTCCGCAGCGTCGTCCGCGTTGCCGAGCTGCTGCAGCTCTTCGACGCCCACCACCCGACACGGCCCCTGCGGGACCTGGTGGAACTGACAGGCCTGCCCAAGACGACGGTCGTCCGGCTCCTGGCGACGCTGACGTCACTCGACCTGATCACTCCCACTGGCGAGATGGTCTACGGCCTCGGAGCCGGATTCCTGCGCTGGGTCAGGCTGTCCCAGCGCCTGTGGGAGGTGAACGCCGAGACCCGCGCAGTGATGCGCGATCTGGTGGACGAGTGCGGCGAGACCGTCAACATCTACGTCCGCCAGGACACCGACCGCATCTGCGTCGCCCAAGAGGAGGGCACCGCGACCGTGCGCAGCATCGTGGAGGTCGGCGTCCCCATGCCGCTCACTGCAGGGGCAGCAGCCAAGGTGCTCCTCTGTGACACCCCTGCCGCCGTGTTCGACGAACTCGCAGCGAAGGAGGAACAAGTGGACATGGACGCCCTCAAACGGCAGGTGGCCGCCGTAAACGAGACCGGCAACGCGGTGACACACGGCGAACGCGAGTTCGGAGCCTCAGCAGTCGCCGCCCCCGTCCGCGCCCAGGACGGCAGGGTCATCGCAGCCCTGTCCGCCAGCGGCCCCACCTCCAGGTTCACCGCCGAGCGGATCGTCGACTACATCCCGGCGGTCACCCGCGCCGCCGCGCGGATCACCGAGACCGGACTGGGCACCATGGAGGCGTTCCTGTGAGCCCGGCCCTCCTCGATGGCGTGCGCGTCCTCGACATGACCAACGTACTGTCCGGCCCATTCGCCGGTTACCAGCTCGCCCTCATGGGCGCCGACGTCATCAAACTGGAAGTGCCCGGCACCGGCGATCTGGCCCGCCAGCTCGGTGCGGACCCCCAACTCAGCAGCGAGAACCTGGGCGTATCGTTCCTGGCGCAGAACGCGGGCAAGCGCTCGGTCACCCTCAACCTGAAAAAGAAGCGGGGCGGCGAGGTCTTCGCGAAGCTCGTCGCTGAGGCGGACGTGCTGCTGGAGAACTTCCGTCCCGGTGTCCTCGAACGGCTGGGCTTCGGCTGGGACCGGCTGCGCGAGATCAACCCGCGCCTGGTGTATTGCGCGCTGTCGGGATTCGGCGCCGACGGCCCGATGCGGGAACGGCCCGCATACGACCAGGTGATCCAGGGCCTCTCGGGCACCATGAGCATCACCGGGACGCCGGACACGGCGCCGCTGCGCGTCGGCTACCCCTTTTGCGACAGCATCGGCGGCATCACGGCAGCCCTCGCTGTAGCCTCCGCTCTGCTACGCCAGCACCGCACGGGGGAGGGCGCCCGCCTTGACGTCTCCATGCTGGACGCCACCTTGACCTCCATGGGCTGGATCGTCTCGGACTACCTCATCGCGGGCCGCGAGCCGATGCCCATGGGAAACGAGAACAGGACCTCCGCCCCCTCAGGCACCTTCGACACCGCCGACGGCAAGCTCAACATCGCCGCCAACAAGCAGGAGCAGTTCGAGGCTCTCTGTGCCGTCCTCGATCAGCGGGAGCTGATCACCGACCCCCGGTTTGTCACCCGGGAAGCCCGCAAGACCAACCGCGACACGTTGCGCAAGGAGTTGGAGAAGACACTGCGGACGAAGTCCGCCGAGGATTGGGACGCGGTCCTGGTACCGGCCGGAGTCCCCGCCGCGCCGGTGCTGACCGTCCCCCAGGCACTGAGCTCGCCGCAGGTCAAGCACCGGCGGCTCACACACCGGGTACCCGCGCCGGCCTTGAATGGCCGCGAGCTGACACTGCTCGGCAGCGCGGCGCACGTCGACGGCGAGAGCCTGGCCCCGTCCGGGCCGCCGCCCCGACTCGGCGAGCACACCGACGAGGTTCTGCAAACGCTCGGCTACACCCCGGACGACATCGCCCGGCTGCGCGAGGAGGGAGCGGTATGAGCGGCTCGCCCCAGGACACGCCCACTACGGAGCAGGTCACCGGATGGTGGGCGACGGCCATCTCGGACATCAGCCCGGGAGTCATTCGCCTTCGCGGGTATCCCATCCAGCAGCTCATCCAGCACGCCTCGTTCGCCGACATGATCTGGCTCCTGCTGCGCGGCGAACTGCCCGACCCCCGCCAATCAGCGCTGCTGGAGACCGCGATGGTCGCCGCGGTGGACCACGGTCCTCAGGCCCCCTCGATCGCGGCGGCACGCATGGCGGCGACCTGCGGCGTTGGCCTCAACAGCGCCGTGGCGACGGGGGTCGGCCTCCTCGGTGATGTCCACGGCGGTGCCGGACAGCAGTGCATGGAGATCCTTACGGGCATCCGCGACCGCGTCGACAGCACCGGAACACCCATCGCCGACGCCGTCGGTGACCGCCTCGCCGAACTCCGCGCCGCAGGACGGTACGTTCCCGGCTTCGGACACCGGTTCCATCCCCGGGACCCACGTCGGGACCCGCTCATGGCAGCCCTCACCGACGGCGTGAAGAACGGTGTCGTCGCGGGAGCGTTCCAGGAAATCGGCTTGGAGATCGAACGACAGCTGGCGGCCGGGCGCCCCCGCCCCGTGCCCATGAATATCGACGGCGCGACCGCGATCATCTACAGCGAGCTCGGCTTCGCCCCCGATCTCGGCCGCGGCCTGTTCGTCCTGTCGCGCGCAGTCGGCGTCCTGGCGCACGCCTGGGAGGAGAAGGAGCAGGGGCGACGCATCAAGGGCCCCATTCCCCCGCCGCTCCTCCCCACCTATCGCGGCGCCGGAACACGCGACGTGCCCACCGGCCGATGACACCCCTTGTGTCAATCTCACACCGCGAGAGCCAACGTTTGTGGTTCCGTGAAGCGCTGCATTCCGCCGCGTCGGTCGGGCTGGTAGGGCTCGTAGTTGAGCCAGCACCGGTGGATCACGCGGATCCAGGCACGGGCCAGGACACGGACGGGCCTTGACCCCTGATGTTGGACACACGAGACACTGGATCCTAAGGATTCGAGGACGGACATCTCGTGGTCATGAAGAACTTTCCGCCGGAGTTCAAGGCGGACGCGGTCGCACTGTACGTGTCGCGGCCCGAAGCGACGATCAGGTCGGTCGCCACCGGTCTGGGGATCAATCCGGAGACCCTACGGAACTGGGTGAGGGCTGCGGGGGCAAGTCGCCCACGGGGACACCGGACGCAGGAAGCGGCCCAGCCGCCGACCCCGCTGGAGGCGGAGAACGCGGCTCTGCGGAAGAAGGTCCGCGAACTCGAGGAGGAACGCGAGATCCTGCGCAAAGCGGCGAAGTATTTCGCCGGGGGAGACCCGCTGGTGAACCGCTTCCAGTGTGTCGCCGGCCTCCAGCGCCGCTACGGCGTGAAGCGGCTGTGCACCACCCTCGGTGTCAGCCGCTAGAGCTTCTACTACTGGCGCCGGACGGCCACGGACCGGGCCGCCCGGAAGGCGGCCGACGCCCGCCTAGCCGCCCGGATACGGGTGGTGCACCAGGAATCGGACGGCACCTACGGAGCCCCAAGAATCACCGCCGGGCTCCGCGAGACGAGCGGAGAGGCGGTCAACCACAAGCGGGTCGCCAGGAGCATGCGGGCTCTCGGGACCGAAGGGATCCGGTTGCGCCGGCGGCACCGCACCACCGTCCCCGACCCCGCCGCGGCCAAGGCTCCGGACCTGATCGGCCGCGACTTCACCGCGGGCGAGCCGGACACGGAGTACGTCGGCGACATCACCTAACTGCCCATCGACGGCGGGAAGTTCTGCTACCTGGCGACCGTCATCGACCTCGCCTCGCGCCGCCTGGCCGGCTGGGCGATCGCCGACCACATGCGCGCGGACCTCGTCACCGATGGCCTGGCGGCGGCGATCCACACCCGCGGCAGCCTCGCCGGATCGATCATGCACACCGATCACGGAGCCCAGTACACGAGCCGGGCCTTCGCCGAAGCATGCAGGTCAGCAGGGGTTCAGCGAAGCATGAGCGCGGTCGGGTCCAGCGCGGACAACGCACTCGCCGAGTCCTTCAACGCGGCCTTCAAACGCGAGACCCTGCAAGGACGAAAGAGCTGGCCAACCGGCAACTCAAATAGTTCCGGCTCAATATCCGTCCGTCGCTTGCCAGAATGCATCAATTCGCGCGTTAAACGCTTCCGGCGATTCCTGGAAAGGCCGGTGTGCCTCGCCTTTCAATACTTCGAAGGCCGCTCCCGGAATTTTCTCAGCTACTACCCGTCCGAACCGGGGGGGCGTGACTATGTCCAGATCGCCAGCTAGGACGAGAGTGGGTGCCGCGATCCTTGACAAGCGCTCGAGAGTATCGTTTCCCGTGAATGCCTCCAGCTGACGCTGGAAGTCTTCAGGCGATTGGGGGTGAGGAGACTGCAGCATCTCATGGATGACCCGCTCAACAGTACCGTCGTTGTGAGCGCGCGGCGTATATATCCACAGCAGCAACGCTTCCAGCATGGCTCGCTCATCCGGTGCCTCCGTCGCAAGCCAACGCCAGAACCGGATCACCGAAGCCAGGTATGCGTCCTCACGAGCCCATGTGCTTACAAGCACGAGGCTCCGGACAAACTCGGGGTGCCGCAACGCAAGCTCCTGTGCGACCATGCTGCCGCCCGAAAAGCTCGCGACATGGGCGTTCTTCACGTCGAGCGCCTTGAGAATTCCCATGGCATCGTCTGCCATCATAGCCAGCGACAGCTGCTCGTCCCGTAGCGGGGTGCGTCCTGTGCCTCGATTGTCGTAGGCAATCATCCGGTACCGCCCGGAAAGGCCATCCATCTGAGCTTGCCATGCCTCGGCGGGATCGCCTAGCCCCGCAATCAGCAGCACCGTCGGCCCTTCGCCTCGGGTCTCCACCCTGATTTCTGTCCCATTGACATCGACGAGTTCATCCATGAGATGCACCTCCACCACCCATCATTACCCGTATCACCCTCGCGCGCCCACCAGGTCGCGTCCAGAAAGTGGTGTAAAAGGCGACGAGCGGTTCGCGGGCCGTGCGACCGTGGAGTGGTCCGCGCCCGCGCTCGGTGACGCGGGCATTCTGACCGAGGTCCGGGAGACTGCGTTCACCGTCCGCGTGGTCGAGATGCAGGCCCTGGGCGTCCTGTGACCGGCTGTGGTGAGTGCTGTCGGCGGCACTCACCACACCCCCGGCCCCGGCCGTGACCTATCGCGGTGGCCGATGGCGAGAGCCGGTGCCACGCTGCCCACGAGCACGTCCAGGGCGTCATTCCCAAATTTGGGAATGACCCCGATGGCTCCACCGGACCGCGGTCTCGCCCGGCTCCGCGTCGGCGGAAGCCGACGCGGGGCGAACAGCCCCTCCGGCTCCTTCGACTCGCCCGGCTCCGCGTCGGCCGCCGGCAGCGCGCCGCTTGCGGCCGGTACTCGGCCAGGTTCTCCACGGCCGCGGCCCCTCACGCTGCCTGCGCCCACTGCTCCGCAAGCGGCGCAGCCGCGCAACGCTGCGGCTGCGCCGCTTGCGCCACGCGACCGCCGAAATTCCTGCCTGCTGGGCCGCAGACCGGGACTCCTCACGTACTTCGGCCGCGATCCGGCGCACCCGCGCCTGTGTCAGCAAGCCCTTCTGCACGCCCCACAGCAGCAGCTCGGCCAACTCGGCCTGCGCCGGATCCAGCTCCCCGGGGGAGCCCGCGAGCCCAACGGCTACGGCCTGCTCCGCCAGGGCGTTGCGGCAGGCGATCTCCGCGACGTTCTCGGCACCTTGACGTTCAGCCAGCGCCGGATCCCACGCCAGCCCCCGAGGGTCGTCGTCCCGCAGCTCCCGGCTCGCGCGGTGCGTCACGTCCGGCCCGACTCACACGGAACTCGTCCTCACTCCCAAGGGCCCTCGGGTGATCGAAACCCACCTCCGCATGGGAGGCGATGAAATACCCCAGCTCATCCACGATGCCACCGGCATCGACCTCCCCGGCTACGTAGCCAGGCAAAGCGCCGGCATCGACGTCCTTGACCACCTCAGAACCCAAGCAACCCAAACCAACCCCGCGCGCCATGCCGCCATCTGGTTCGCAAGCCCGCCTGCCTCCGGACTCCTCACGTCCATCGATGGCATCGACGAAGCCCGACAAACCCATGCAGTCACCAGCATTCAACTGCTCGTTGATCCCGGAACCCGCCTTAGCTCCCTGGACTCCAGCACGTCCCGGCTTGCCTTCGTCCGAGCCACCGCGCCCACAGGTAACCAGGCGCTGGAAGCCGTCAGGCAAGCCATTGCCTGCCTCACCTTCAGCATCCGCATGCAAGCACTTGAGGAAGAGACCATCTGAGACCGGCAGAGACGGCCCGTTAGACCGTCGCCTGGCCGATTCAGAGGCTGCGAGGGCGCCGAGCGCGACCGCCGACGGCGTCACGGTGGCCACCGCTACGAGCGCACCGCAGCCGGGAAGCCGGGCGAGCGCCCGAACCTGGCGCCCACGTGTGCCGGGACACGGTAGATGTCACCAGAGTGAGGTAGCGGACTGCGCTTTTACGACGACCGGGACACGGTAGTTGTCACCAGTTGGCCAAGCTTGTTGTCACCTCTGGTACGCGGTCAGTCGTGTTGTCACCAGATCCGGAGATCTCTCCCGATCTTGTGTGGTTCGGCGGTTGGCTGAGTGCATGGAGGACGGACGACTGTCTGGCATGCGTGCCGGCATGGCTGCGGCGCCTCTCGACGGGGGGTTGTGGTCGCACGACTGTGGCTGGGCTGATCTTCTGGTTCCGGTGTCGCTGGTCGACGGCCTGGACAAGCTGGATCTCGCTGAGGGGTGGGCCAGCAGATGGACCGCGACATGGTCGTCGGGTGGTGATCCGGTGTCCTGTGTGGTGCGAGACCTGGCTCAGACATCGGTCCTGGACGGTGGCCCGACTCGCTGGTTTTCGTGGCGGCGGTCCCAGCGTCACCGTCCTGGCCTGCACTTCCTTGTCAGTACGGGGCGGCATCACGGTGCCGAGAGTCTCGAAGAGGCCCGCGTCTTGCTCGCCCTGGACTTTGCCGGCGGCTTGGTCGATGTGATCGCGCAGCCGGTGAAGTTCAGATTTGATGCGGGCGGGAAGCGTCGGGAACACACCCCGGACTTCCTCGCCGTGACCCTGGCGGGCGTCTGGCTGGTCGATGTCCGGCCGAAGGCGCTGATCAAGGGATCAGACCTGGAGGCGTTCGCCGCGGCTGCGGAAATCGCGTTGGCCTGCGGCTGGCACTACGTGGTTGCCGTTCAGTGGCGGGAGAACGTCGTGGCGGCGGTGGATGCGTTTTCCTCCCAGCGACGGGCTCTGAGCGACCCGCTTGGGCTGAGGTTGGGCCTGCTTGAAGCCGCTCGGCAGGGCGGGACGTTCGGAGAGCTGGCGGATGCGACGCCGTTTCCGCCAGTGGCCCGGGCTCAGCTGCTGCACTTGCTCTGGCACCGCCAGGCGGGCATCGATCTGCGCAGGCCCTTCGGCGACCAGTCGTTCGTCATCCGTTCCACAGGGCCGGATTCGTGACGGCGGCGCGGGTGCTGGATCTGTCCCCCGGCGCCGGGCTGGTGCTGGACGGGAGCGAGTGGACCGTCGAACGACGTGAGCCTGAGCTGGGCCGGGTCCAGCTTGTTGCCCTGGATGGGGTCCGTCAGCGGGTGAGCTTCCGGTTCCTGGCGAATCACCCGGACTGTCGCTCCTCGTCACGGACGTCGGCAACGGGGGCCGACAGGGGCCGGCAGACGAAGACGCTGCAGGACCTCGGGCCTGGCAAGCGGGAGTTGTCTGCGTTGAGGCTGGCCCATCTGCTGGAGGTGGCGACGGGGTTTCGCAGCGGGGATCCGCTGCGGCCGGGCCCGGGTGAGCCCAAGCCTGAGTACGACCCCGCGAGAACGACGCTGACCAGCCGGCGGTTGTCGAAGGTGGCCGAGCTGGAAGCCATGGACCGGCAGCAAGCGAGGCTGCTGGGTCTGGACCGGGTCGGCTATCGCACGCTGATCCGCTGGGATCAGGATCGCCGCCGGTTCGGCCTGATCGGCTGTGCTGACGACCGGTGGCTGCGGGAGAGTGGTGGGCATCCGAGCGTCAGCGAGGCGGTCCGCGAGGCGATCTTCGCCGTCCGGCAGGAGACGCTGCACCGCTCGAGGGTGAGCATGCGGACCAAGGACCGCATGATCCGTCAGTACGTACGTGAAGTTCTGCACCTCGATCCGGTCAGGGACGTTCCGTCGTATCGGACGCTTTGCCGGGTCTGGAAGGAGTGGTTCGGGCCCGGCGGATCGCGGCAGCGGTATGCCCGGTCGGCCGAGCTGCCGGAGAAGAACGGGCATGTGTTGGTGCACCGTCCGGGCCAGGTCGTCGCGTTGGACACCACGGTGCTGCCGGTGATGGTTCGGGAGAGCGTGTTCGGCGAACCGGTGAAGGTCCACCTCACACTGGCGATGGATGTCCATACGCACTCGCTCTGCGCGTTCCGGCTCACGCTGGTGTCCGATACCTCGGTCGACGTCGCGATGCTGCTGAGGGATGTGATGCTGCCGCTGCCGATGCGGGACGACTGGGGCGAGGACCTGGAGTGGCCCTACCCCGGCTTGCCGGCGGCGGTGGTCGCCGAGTTCGCCGGCCACAAGGTCGCGGGGCTGCCGTTCTTCGCACCCGAGACAGTGACGACGGATCACGGGTCGGTCTATCGCAACCACCACCTGGTCGAGGTCGAGCGGGTGGTGGGCTGCAACATCCTTCCGGTCCGGGTGCTGCGGCCGACGGACAAGCAGACCGTCGAGCGGGCCTTCGGCTCGATCCGTTCACTGCTGTTCGAGCAGCTGCCCGGCTACACCGGCATCGACGCGGCCGACCGCGGAGCCGATCCGGAAGGTGACGCGGTGCTGACCATCGAGGAGATGGAGCACTTGATCGCGACGTGGATCGTGTCGGTCTGGCAGAGGCGGCGGCTGGGGGAGTACGCACCGAGCTGGGATCCGGGCGGGGACCACAGCCCGAACACCCTGTTCGCGGCGTCCTTCGCGCAGGCCGGGTTCGCGATGGACATCCCGTCGCCGGAGCTGTTCTACGAACTGCTGCCGGCCCACTACGTCGGCATCGACGCCCGGCGCGGGGTGAAGATCCGCGACCTTTGGTATGACGGTCCAGCCCTGGCGGACTACCGCGGCCGGCGGTCCACCCGTGGTGGCCGGCACAAGGGCAAGTGGGTGATCCGCCGCGATCCCCGGGACCGCCGGCGGGTGTTCTTCCAGGACCCGCTCACCCACTACTGGCACCCGCTGGACTGGACCGGGCTGCCGCCGGACGGCAAGGCCCCGGCCTTCGGGGACGCACGGGTACGCGAGCTGATGGCCAAGGTCCGTGCCGGCGGGATGCAGCCGAAGTCCGACCAGGAGCTGCTGCCGGTGCTACTGGAGCTGATCGGGCTGCGGGCTCCGGTCAGCGGCTGGAAGAGCCGGCGGAAGACGGAGCGGACCGAGCATGCCCGCGAGATGACCCAAGCCGCCGCGGCTCGAGCTGACCGGCCGCCGCAGGAGCCTGCCGCTGACCGGACTGAGGATGTCGTGGAAGCGGGTGCGGTGGTCACGCCGTTGCGCTGGAGCCAGCGGGCCAGGCAGGCCGAGCAGAGCATCGACACCCAGCGTCGGCACCGGCGCGAGCAGGCCGTCCGGCGCCGCCCGGCTCCACCGCCCGCGCTGGGCGAGTCGTCGGGCAGACGCGATCTGTTCCTCCTCCCGGAGGATGACGAAGAGGAGCCGCATGGCGGACCGCACGCAGGATGAGAGCGGCATCGTCCCCTTCCTCCGGTCCGGGCCGCCGCCTGACCGCACCACATGGGAAGGCTGGCAACAGTGGCGGCAGCAGCGCGGGCTGTTCGTTCCGGCGCCGCGGCTGTCCTTGGAGGAGTACGCGGCGCTGAGCCCCAGGCGGCGGGCGCTGAACGACCTGCACCGCACCGCCACCCACGTCAACATGGGGTTGCTGGAGACCCCCATGAGCGCGAAGGTCACCAAGCTGATGCGGGGCCGACTGAGGAACAACGCGCTGAACTTCGAGCCGGGCACCCGAGACGGCCTCATGATCAGCGGCGGCGGCTTCCTGGGAAAAACCGAGACCGCTTGCGCGGCGGCCGGGGCCTTCGAGGAGCTCTGGCGGGACCTGCACCGGCAGCTTCTGCCCGGGCCGGTCCCCGGCACACGCGACCTGTTCGTGCCGGTCGCCTACTGCCGAACACCAGTGCGGGCCACCCCCAAGGGGCTCTGCGCGGCCATCCTTGGCTTCTTCGGAGCCCCGCACGCCAAGACGCTCAACGGCATGATCCGGCAGGTCCGCGACTCGATCCGGGACCATCACACCACCGCGCTGCTGCTGGACGACATCACGCGGCTGCGGCTCCACCGCGAAGACGACCAGGACACTCTCGACCTGGTCCGAGAACTGATGGACCTCAACGTCACGCTGGTCCTCATCGGCGTCGACATCCCGAACTCGGGGCTGATCAGAGGCGGTCACGCAGACCCCCGCACGGGGCAGTGGGCGCTGGGTCCGGCCAAGGCCGGCAACAGCTTCAACCCCTCCGCGGCCACCCAGACCGAGCGTCGGTTCGACCTGGTTGACCTCGACCCGTTCGACTACGACACCGCCGAGGGCATGACCGCGTTCATCGACCACCTGGTCGGCATCGAGGACCGGCTGCGGCTGCTGCGGGCCAAGGAGGGCATGCTCACCGAAGGCGAGATGCCCGAGTACCTCTTCCGCCGCACACGCGGCATCGTCGGCCTGCTCAAGCGGTTGATCGAGGACGGCTGCAGGGAGGCCATCGAGTCAGGGACCGAGGAACTGACACCGGAGCTGCTGGCCACGATCCCCATCCGGCTCGGCAACGTCGCCGACCGCGATCCGAGCGCCGGCGAGATCCCCCGTCATCCCGGACGCCCAGCCTCCCAAGGCCACCAGGCGCAGGAGAGGCCGCAACACGGTCTTCGACGACCGAGGCGGGCAAACCGCAGATGCCTGAAGCCCTCGACGCGAGCCAACTCCGACCCATGGCACGGAGCCTGGACCCCCTGGAAGGCGAGGCCTTGTCCGGCTACCTCCTGCGGCTGGCCCATCGTCTCGGTGTCGATCCCCTTCACCTCTATGTCCGCACCGGGCTCACCGGCACCCGGCTCGAAGGAACGAAGATCACTCGTGTCTCGCCTGCCCTCGGGTTCAGCCTCGACGACGTCAGTCTCGAAGCGTTCGGCCGCACAACCCGCCTGTCCCGCGAGGAGGTCACAGGGCTGCTGGTGGCTCCTTTGGGAGCCCGCTACGGGCCGCTGAGCACCGAGTACTCCAGGTCCCAGGCTGATGAACGGACCCGGTTTGTCTCTCCGTGGGTTCTTTCCGACCGCACCCAGTACTGCCCTGACTGCCTCGCCGGAGACAGCTCGTCGCAGATCGAGCAGGTTCACGGCGGAGCATGGCAGCGGATCTGGCGCCTGTCCGCCGTCTTCGCCTGCCTTCGGCACAGGCGTTTCCTCCGGCAGCGCTGTCCCAACTGCGGCGAGCACGTCCAAGGCGACGCGAAGAACCTGATCGCCAGGCCGCGGGACGGTGAGCTTCACCCCACCCAGTGCCGGGCATCTACACCGGTCGAGACCCTCCGGGCAGTCCGGCCGGCCTGCGGAGCGGACCTGGCCAAGGCCGACCGGCCGCGGGACCTCCTGCCCACCGCCAGTCGCACTCGGGAGGCCGCCTTCGCCACCCAGGCCCGGCTGCTGACCCTCCTTGCTCCGGACGGACCGGAACACGTCAGCAGCGTCGGTTGGCTCATCCCCACTGCCCAGTACTTCAACGACCTGCGGACGGTCGCCACGCTGATCCTCATGACCTGGCCCGAAGCCCGGCCCCATGCTGCCACCCGAACCTTGGCCAAGATCCTCGATCACGAAGCCGAGCAGCGGCACCGAGCGTTCGAGAACGTCCGGGACACCCCCGGCGCCTATCGCCGAAAGGTCAGCGTCTACATCGCTCCACCCGAGAACCCCGCGGTTACCGCCGCCGTCCTGGAGATGGCGGATCGGTTCCTGAGCGCTCGGGACGAGCGCGAGGCAGCTCGATTCCTTGAATTCCTGGCGGTCGAAGCGACCTACATTCACCGAAAGGTGGGCTATGCCCTTCGAACTAAACCTGGGACGTCCTTCCCCCTTCAGGTCGCCCTCCTGGCCCACCGACGCGGCGAGAGTAAGGCGGCAACGGCCGAGGAGATCATCACCAAGCGCGGCGGCTTCCGGAGGGCCCACCGGTGACAACAAACGTGTCCAGGTGACATCTATCGTGTCCCGGCACACCCGGGTACCCGCCCCGACCGGTTGCCTCACCAGTTGCCTGGCTGATTGCCTCATTGGTTGCGTGGGTGGTCGCCTCACTGGTTGCTCCACCAGTTGCCTACCCGTCCGTGGGAACCCCGCGTCTCCTCTGGTCACGGGGCATGGGTCACCGTTTCTCGACGCCGACACCTCTCCCCGTAGGACAGGAGAGTGTCTCTCCCTCTTGCTCCCCAGGGTGCGCAGAGGCGGCGGGCCCGGATCCGGGCGCACGGGCGTTTCGGGGAGAATCGGGTGGTGAGTACCGCACGCCGCCGGGTCCTTGGCCCTGGCCCTCATGTTCCTGAGCCGGCTGCCCGTGACCCGCGCGCCCGGACCGCTGCCGAACGCGCCTCCACGGGGGACTGGACCGCCGAACTGCGCTCTACCCCAGTGGAGCCCCGGCTCGCCCGACCCCGGTGCCGCGCCGGTCTTGTAGGGTCGGCGGCAGCCCGTGCCGATATGGCGTGCGTGGGTGAGGCCCGGCGCCCAGGGGCACACCCCAGGGGCACACCCCGGGGGCATTACCGCCCGGCTGCCCCTAATCCACCACCCCGTCAGCCGGGGACCGTGATCCGTTGGCGTGGGGCTCGTTGCGTACGGCGTGGAGACGATCAGCGAGACCGGCGTGGACGTGGCGTGGATGCGGTGCAAGGGGTGCTCGGGAACGGGCCGGGTGGTCCTGTGGTCTGGGGAGCGATCCGGTGGCGACGATCCTTACGGAGGCCGGCGCCCACGTGGCGACCGCGCACCCGGGCACGAGCGTGATGCAGCTCCTGGGGCTGGAGACGGCCGATGCGGCGGTGTTCCGGGGGCCTGATCCTCGACCCGTCCCGGCGGCATGGGTGACGGCCCTCAACGCGAAGATGCCCTCCGACTTCTAGCCGACGCGCTCGCGCGGCCGTCGACGCCCCATCGCGACCTTGACAGGTCGTCGCCCTCGGACCCGACATCGAGCCCCCGCAGGACTGGGGCGGGCATGGCAGACCCCCAGGCCGGGGAGCGCTGGGGGTCTTGTGGAGACCGTCGACTGGGATCGGCGGTCTGGATCGACATGGTCCCGGTGGGTATCGACGCAGATCCTCTTACGCGATCCATGTCTGCCCGTGTCCCGACGCAATTCAGCCGTGCGCACCCGGGCTAGATCCGAGTGGATCTAGCCCGGGTGGCTTTATCGACGTCACACGACAGCGGTTGTCGACGACCTCGGGAGGCACTCACCGCGCCCGGATCTCGATGTCGACGAGAACGGAAGGCACCAGCCGGTACTCGGCAACGGCGGAACGAGGGCCGCCATCTACGCCCGCAGCCAGCGCTTTTGTCCCGGGGCCTCGGGCGAGCGGCACACGGCGTCTTGCCGGTCGGCACCGAGCTGCTATCCGAAGGAATCGATATCCGACGCGGGCAGCGCCTCCCGAACCGCCCGAGAAACGCTGCTCCTCGTCATCGGCAGAGCCACCCGGGGGGCCGGGATACGGTGGGCGATCGAGGATCGCTTCCAGGTCGCGAAGAACGAATGCGGCCTGGCCTATATGAAATCTGCTACTACGTGTCGAATAGTAGAATTCCGTAACCGCCCCCGCCTGTGGGGAGTCTGCCACCGCCATTCGAGTTGCCTGAATGTTCGCCGCAGCTATTCTCTCCGCAGGTGGTATCGGTTCCGGAGCACGTCTGTTGCCCGTCGCATTGCGGAGAAGTGCCGCCGCCTTCTTCTAGGAGCATCTGTAGGTAATTGATAGGCATGCGCACTGGCCCTTCGGGGTCTGACATTTGAACTGATAGGTATATTGCCGACTGTTGTGGGTCGGCACCCTCTAGATAGGGGTCAGAGTCCATCACGGCGAGGCCTCGGTGGAATTGAGTAACGAGTACCTAGTCGTGTCCTGAGTTCCTATCCGTCGGCAATACGGGCCGGTGAACCCTTTCGGCTTCTCTGCCTCTCCTATGTGAGCCATCGGAGAGGATGGGACCCGTGCCCAGGAAGACTGACCCCGCGCTTCGTAGCCGGACTGTGCGTCTGATGAAACAGCACCGCTCGGAGTACTCCACCGAACGTGCGCAGTCGACGGCATGCACCACGGCCTGAGACGGACCACGCCGCCCGCCGAGTGGCTCCAGGACCCACCCGGAAGGCCGGCGGGGGCCGAGGATCTGCTGGACGAGCGACGGCGGTTCAAGCCGCTCGGTGGGGACAGAGTCGTACGACGTTCCCTCGACCGGCCTCAGGTGGTCCTGGGGCCGGAGCCACATCCGATACTCCGCAGGCTCGACGTCCTCGTTGGAGTTCCGGTAGACGGGGATGGAGACGAGGTAGACCCAGCCGTCAGGGAGTTGCCGACGGGCGTACAGGCGCCCCACGATGTCCTGCCCGTCCGGCAGGACCACGCGGATAGGCACCGGCTCGAACTCGGCAGGCTCGGGGGACGTCCTCACGTGACCACCGTAGGCAGCCGGCCCCGCAGCTCCCTCACCACCTCGCTCGGACACGACCACCCCGACGAGTGATCGTTCCGTCCGGGGGATGTGCCCGTGATCCGCTACGGTGCACACGGCCCCGGGTGCCGATTGGTCTCGCCCCGGCGCCCAGATGCGCTCTGGGAGCAGTACCGTCGGGCCGCCCCCAATCCCCCCGTCAGCCGGGACCGTGATCCCCGTCTGCCGCGTCAGGTGCGATCTCTCGGTTTGGTGACAGTGGTGTGAGAGACAGTGGTCTGGGTGTGTTGATGCTGGTCAGGGCCGGTTGAGAGGTGTGGGGTCACTGTCATGGTGGTGAGAGATCGGTGGGGGATCGCTGTCGTGGGTCTTTATCGCGGCAGGTGTGACGCTGTCTCAGTTTCGTGAGTTCTGATCCACTGGCCGGCGGGTGGTTGGTGTGATCGACGGGTGGAACGAGAAGAACCGGACGTGGCCTCGGAGGGATCGGGTGACGAGTCGGCCGCTGTTTTGCCTGCTGTGTCGGTTCGGGCGTTGCGGGGCCCCGCGGTGCGCCGGCTCCTGGCTCTGCGTCGGAAGGGGATCCTTACGACCCGGCACGTCCGGGTGGCGGCGGATGCTTTGGGTGTGCGGGAGCGGGCGGTGTGGCGGTGGCTGGCTGCCGCTGAGGAGGACGAGGCCGCGGCTGTGGCGCCGGGGGAGCGGGCCCCGTATCCGGGACGGTTCACGGTCACTGCGGAGGTTCGGGCTCTGCTCGGGCTATGGAAGGGGAACGTCGCCGCTGTCCATCGTGAGTTGACGGCTCGTGCAGCCAGGGGCGAGGGTGATCCGCCTCCGTCGGTTCCGACGCTGCACCGCGCGATCCGGCGTGATCTGACGCCGGGGGAACGGGCCGGGCATGCCGGCGGTGAGCGCGAGGCTCGCAGGCACGATGTGTTCTTGTCCCGGCCTCGGGGATGGCGGAATCAGGTCTGGGAGACCGATCACGTCCAGGCCCCGGTCCTGGTCGACGTCGAGGGCACCGTCCGCCGGCCGTGGATCACCTGGTTCGTCGACTGCGCTTCGAACACGATCATGGGTGTCGCGGTCACACCGGGGCATCCGTCGCGGGAGTCCGTCCTGGCCGCGCTGCGCGCCGCGGTGGTGCGCGAGGAGCCGTTCGGGCCACAGGGCGGCCTGCCGGAAAAGGTACGCGTGGACCGGGGCAAGGACTTCCTGTCGAAGACCGTTGCCGCCGCGTTCAACGCCCTCGACGTCACCGTCGAGGACCTGCCTGCCTACACCCCGCACCTGAAGGGCACGGTGGAGGGCCTGAACCGGGCCGTGGAGTCGATGTTCCTTGCCGCGCTGCCCGGATACGTCCGCCAGCCGCGCCCCGGCAAGCGTCCCGCCCGCCCGAGGGACGAGGTGCTGCTCGACTTCGAGGACTTCACCGCTCGGCTGCTGGATTGGGTGTCGTGGTGGAACACCGTGCACCAGCCCGATCCACTGGGCGGGAAGACCCCGCTGGAAGCCTGGGAGACAGACCCGACACCGTTGCGGGAGGTGAGTGCCGAGGAGTTGTGGACGTTCACGCTGGAAGAGACCGGCCGGTTCCGGGTGATCTCCACGCGCGGTGTCCGGTTCAGGAGCCGTGACTACGTGGGCGCGTGGATGACAGGCCAGTCGGGTCTGAGAGTTCGGGTGCGGTTCATGCCGCACCACCAGCACCGCATCGAGGTCTTCGACGCCGCCACCGGCCGATACCTGGGCCCCGCCGAACTGGCGGACGCCGCCACACCGGAGCAGATCAGCGCGGTACGTACAGCGCGGGCCACCCGCACCCGTCGGCTGCGGCAGGACCTTGCCGCAGCGCAGCGTGAGCGCTACGCCGCAGCCACCCGGCCAGGGAAGCCCGAGCGGCTTGGTGCGGTGACCGGGGCGGAGGCCGGCCGGGAGCTGGCAGCGGCCGAGCAGTCGGATCTGTCGCGGCTGGCATTGCCGGATCTGATTCCGCCTGCTGCGCCTCCGGCCGGCTGGCGCACGCCGCCTTCCCTTGTGGCCCGCACCCACCGCGCCCCTGCAGATACACCGACCGCTGACGAGCTGCCCCGCTCAGGCACCGCTGGCGCTCACAGCCCGGGCGCTGCCGCCGGTGCCGGTGCCGACCTGACCGGCGGGGGAGAATCGCGGTGACTGCCCCGACGTATCAGTACGTTGATCTGCCCGATGCGCAGATCGTGACGACCCGAGCTCTGCTGACCGCCAGGGAGAACATCGCCGACACGGTCGCGGCCCGGGCGATGATGTGCATCCACGGCGGTGCCGGGTTCGGGAAGACCCTCGCGGTCAACACCTGCCTGCGCGAGCTGGAGGAGACGGCGGGCGAGGAGGTGTGCCGGGTCACCTTCCGCGCCCGCCCCACCGCCCGCGCAGTCCGCTACGAGCTTTTCGAGACCCTGCGTCTGCCGGGGGAGCCGCCCCGTCACCCCAGCGAGTTCGACCGCCTCCTGAAAACGGCTCTGGCGGAACGGCCCCGTACATTCCTGGTGGACGAGGCGCAGTGGCTCAACGGGGAGGCGTTCGAGTACTTCCGCTACCTGTGGGACGAGCCCGCCACACAGATCGCGATCGTCTTCGTCGGCGGCGCCGGCGCGCATACCGTGCTGCGCCGGGAGCCGATGCTCTCCTCCCGGATCTTCATCTGGCAGCAGTTCACCCGTCTCACCCCGGCTGAGGTCCTCGAGGTCGTCCCGCTCTTCCACCCTGTCTGGGAGGACGCCGACCCCGCGGACGTGACGTTCGCCGACGAGCAGGCCGCCCACGGAAACTTCCGAGCCTGGGCCCAGCTCACCGCCCACCTGCGCACCGCCCTGGAACGCACCAGCCGCCCCCGCCCGGACCGCGACCTGCTGCGCTGGGCCTTCAGCCGCCTCGCATGACCCTCCCCGCACCCCGGACAGGCCTCGCCGTCGTCTTCGACCCCGGGGACGACGCCGCCTTCACCCACACCGCCCTGGCCGCGCACGCCCCGCAGGCCAGCCGCATCACCCTTCACCCCGGCCCGGGCACGACCAGCGACACCGCCCTCGCCTCCGACCTGCTCCAGGCCCTGGGCAAACCGGCCCACATCCCGGGCCCGTACCCGCACGGCCGACCACCACTGTGGGAGGCCGCCGCCGCGTGGACGACCGCCCTGGCAGTCACCCGCCTGACCGTCCTGCGCGCCCACCTCCTCGACCAGCGCCGCCTCCAATGCCTCCTCGACCTGCAGTGCCAGACCGGCATCCACCTGACCCTCGTCGTCCACCGCCCCCGCCTGACCGCAGCCCTCCACCGCGCCCTGGCAGCCGGCCACCACACCACCGTCCACACCCTCACCGAAGCCCGCGCCCTCTACCTGGGCGACACCGCCTCATCCAGCCCGCCGCCAGCAGCTCCCACCCTGCCCGCTTCGCCCGCTGCCCTGCGCTGGATAACCCTCGCCGCCCTCGACCGCCTCGTCTCCTACGACAGCCCCCAGCCCTGCACCACCGCCTGCGCACCGAAGCCGATCGTCTACCACCAGCGCCCGGCACCCCTACCACCCACGCCCGCCCAGACAGCCCGGCTCACCGACCGCCTGCACACCGCGACAGCCCACCCCGCCCGCGCCGCCGCCCTCGCGGCAGCCATCGCCACCGGAGCCTCGTTCCAACAACTCACCACCGCCCACACGGACGGCTTCCACCCCGCCGACCACACCCTCACCCTGCACGACCGCACCCGGTACACCGACGGCTGCGCGATCTACCCCATCCCGCCCTGGGCCACCGTCTTCCTCCACGCCGCGACCCGCTTCGCACACCTCACCAGCACACCCCACCTCCTGGCCGCCCCCACTGACCGCCCCGCCCTCCTACGCCTGGCCGAGACCATCAGACTCCGCCCGCCCCAGCCCCCGGCCGGCCGAGCAGGCACGCACCGCGGCCCGGTGGTCTGGGACTGGCGGGAGAAACACGAGGCACTGAGCCATGAGACCGGCCAGCCCGCCCCACCGCCGGCCGGAGGCAACTCCACAGCCGCTACGCGAGCCCGAAGTCGATGAAGTCGACTTCCCCGAACCGCACCTGCAGCGCGTCCGCCCGCCGGCCAGCCTGCCGGAAGTAGACGTGCCCCAACGCCCGGCCCAGGATCACCTCGTGCTGTCCGTCGGAAGCCCCGGCCTCCCAGGCGCGAAACAGCTCCCGTGCCACCTCTCCGGGCACCGCCACCGTCAGCAGCCGGAGCCGGGGATCGTCAGAGGTACCGGCACCGGCCGCGAACCCGAACCGCGCCCGCGTGTGCACCACCAGCCCCCGCTCCTCCGCGGCAGCCTGCCGACGAGCCCGCACCCGCGGCTGCCACCGCGCCCGCACCCGCTCCTCGATCAGCACCAGGTGGCGACCACTCGGCCTGCCCCGCCCCGACCCCCTCCGCGCCGTCCACCGCTGAACCGTCCGCAACGACACCCCCAACTCCTGCGCCACCACCCGCTTCGACCCCTTCGCCCACCTGAGCAGCACACGCAACTGCTCCTCAGCGGTACCCGGCACCGGCTGCGTGAACAGCAACTGATCCAACGCCGCCCGTACCACCGTGGCCTCCGTCCGTCGATCGCCTCATGCACCGGGTCTCCCATGTCTGACGGCGACGGGCAGCCGGAATCTCGATCTTCCTGCACGCAGTATTGAGATGCGGTAGGGCTCTGGAGATCACTTCGAGAAGACACTCTGTCAACGCGCCCACTGAAGTCCGAGTTCGGCGAGCGCGGCGAGCTTGTCCGCGGTGAGCTTGGCCCGACGGGTCTTGCTGTTGCTCAGAAATACCCCGAGCTTGACCTCCGTGCCATCCTCCAGCCGCTCTGTGTGGGCCCTGGGGACGACCACGGAGCCCGTACGAGCCTTGTACTGGGCCAGGGCCGCAACACCCCGCTCGAAGGCGCTCACGGGCGCTGCGGACGGCTTCGCAGGTGCTTCCAGCTCCGGGGCGTGCGGGATGACGCCGACGGCCCCCAGGCGCTCGCGCTGCCCCTCCGTGAGGGCTGCCCAGACTTCAGGCTTGCGCTGTCGGGCGAGCCACTTGCCGATGTCCATGCCGTGCACGGTGACCCCCGGCTCGACGTACGCCAGGATGGTCTCCTCGGCGAGCATCTCCCGCACCACCGCGAAGTGCCGCTGCCACTCCGCCGGCCACGACGGGCTCCAGTCCTCGTCCGCCGCCTCCAGCGCGGCCTTCCACTCCGGGCGGCCCTCCAGCGCACCAGGACGGCGAAGGTTCGCGAGCCACTGTCCGATCGGCCGGTCCAGCATCGTCGCGGACCGGGGCGCGCACAGAGTCCAGTGCTCCTCGTAGTACGCCTTCGCCGCCGCCAGGTTCTCCTGGAACCGCTCATCCGCCACCGACCACACCATCCCGAGCCGCTCCAGCCGCCCGGCTCGCTGCCCGCTCATCTCCCCAGCCGCGTAGGCCCGCCGCTGCTCCGCCACCCACTGCCCAAGGGGTGCCGCACCCTCCCGGTGTCCGTAGGGCACTCTCGCGTTCCCGACCCGCTCGACGTACGCCTTCAGCTTCGCCCAGCCACGCGCCCAGTCCTGCCGCTCGGTGTCGATCACGTTAAAGCTGACCCAGTCGGCGACCATCACCGGGTCACGCGGAGCCGCGAAACGCAGCAACAGACGGGCTTCTTCTTCACCCTCCCCGGGCGCCGAACCGATATTCACAGACGGCTCTGCCCAGTTCCTCTGAGGCTCCTGAGGAATGGCGAGCAATTCCACGGCCTCATTGTCGTGAGCGCGCAGACCTTCAAGGACCTTCACCAAAGGCCGATACGATCCGGAGGTGAACATGTCCTCTGGCTTTTCTCCCGGCTGGAGAAATACCGGCACGATCAACGAAGCAACCTTGCCCTCTCCGGGCTTCTGACGCAGAGCGCGGCCGATGGCCTGCACGATGTCGTGCGGCGCGCCCTTGGGGTCCAGCAGCGCCACGCTGTCCACCGCCCTGATGTCGACACCCTCACCCAGGACACGACAGTTCGACAGCACAGCCCGCTGCACCGTGGACCCGAACCCGCCCAGCACCTCCCGCCGGCGCTCGGGCGCGTGCTCGCCACACAGCCAGTCCGCCCAGATCCGCCTCGGGTACGTCTCAGGCTGATCGGCGTGCAGCTTCGCCGCCACCTTCTCCAGGCCCTCCGCGTACGCCTGCGCCTCCATCGTCCGATGGTGGAACGTGATGCACGTCGACAGACCGTGCTGCGCCATCGTGTGCAGCAGCGCGGCCTGGAGCGCCCCGAGCCGCTGACCGCGTACCTCCTCCGTATGCCGCTCCTCGCCCATCAGCCGCTCGGGCGTGACGACCGGGTCCTGAAGCTCCAGAACGATGATCTGATACCGCGCCAGCAGACCGCGCGACACCGCCGACGCCAAGGACAGCTTGTAGAAGACCGGCCCGAAGACCTTCTCGTCGTCCATGGAGGCCGCCATCTCACGCGGCAGCGGGTCACGCGCCCCCTCCGCGACCTCGCGGTTCAGCCGCTCCTCCCAGATCCGCGGCGTCGCCGTCAGGTACAAACGGCGACGCGACGGAATCACGGTCTGATCATGGACGTCGGCCCACGCCTTACCCATCGAGCCGGAAGTCCTGTGCGCCTCATCCACCACCGTGAGGTCCATGGGCGCCAACTGCTGCCCGTAGGCGCCCTCGAACGCCTCCGCCAGGACCCCCAGCGAGGCGTACGTCCCGAAGATGACCACAGGCCCAGAGCCGTGCCACAGAGCCAGCTGCACAGGATTCGTGGTGGAGCGCACCTTGAGGCTCCACAGCTCCGGGTCATCGGTGAGGCTGCACACCGCAACCGCCGGCCCCGCATGCCCAGCCCCACGCCATGCCCGCACGGTCTGGGTCAGAAGATCCAGCGTCGGCACCAGGACGAGAACGCGGCCCTTGGGCACGAGCCGCTTGGCCGACGCTGCCGCAATGATGGTCTTCCCTGTTCCGCACGCGGCGTGCACCTGCCCACGCAGGCCATTCCAAGGAATACCGCCCGGCGGGACATCGAGACCGCGCACAATGGCAGCAACGGCCTCGATCTGGTGGTCACGCAGTTTCACGACCATTCCCGTGTTCTCCTTTTCGCGGAATACGGCGCGCAATCATAAAGAAAGTCCGGCGCGGCGAGTGGTGGGCCGGGGTATTGGTGTCTGATCCCAAACTCTACACAGCTGGCATCTGCGATGCATCACCCGCGCCAGAACTTCGCCCCCCAGAGTAATACGTGACTCGATCTCACTCGCTAACGGCCGGTTTCCCCGTATGCTGGCAGGGTCACAATGGACTTGACGGTCTGTCGCGAGAGCGGGGGAGAGGCACGGGTGGAGCGCAGCGGAGCCCGTCACTCGATACCCCGTCAGGCCGACGGTCCGTCATTCCCATTGGGACGGTGGTGGCTGGGATTCCCAGACCCTACACAGGCCCGCGCGCGATGCACCGCCCCTCATAGCCAGCCTAGGCGACCGCGCTTGCGCGGGTGCCCGCAATTCGCGCTTGCGCGAATTTGCTTGCTTTTAGAATTCCGTTTACGGAATTCCATTCCGGCGCTTGCGCCGGAATCCGAATTGCGCTTGCGCAATTCGCGCTCTATGCCCCGGCTTGCCGGGGCATA